>NZ_JACIBV010000001.1:4800000-8951867 GCF_014195505.1 Nonomuraea dietziae
ATGACGATGGCGCCGAGGATGGATGCGATTGTCATGAGAACCTCCCCGTGAGAGTGAGCTTTTCACTTCTCACGGGAGTCGATTACCCCTCTACACCGTGATTATCGCGTCCATGCCGAAGACGCAGGTCAGCGTGTACCCCTGCTCATCTGGGCCCGCGCGAGGATGAACACTCCTATGACCGCGAAGAGGATCTGCAGGCCGTGCTGGATCCAGTTGATGCCCCGCGTCTCGCTCACGCCGAGCAGGTAGGCCACGAAGGTGCCGAGCAGCGCGCCTACGACGCCCACCACCCAGGTCATGGCGATCGACATGTCCTGCTTGCCGGGCACGATGAGCCTCGCGATCGCGCCGATGATGATGCCGAAGACGATCGCGGAAATGATCGCACCGATCATGTCAGTCTCCCCCCGTGACGATGACATGTCAGAACTGGACATACCCGGCATCGTCGCAGCTTACGCATGCCAAAGGCGACGGTCCGTACCGCGCCAGTGACGGACCGTCGCCCTCGGTGGCATGGCGGGCTAGACATCACCCGCCGGGATTACCCCTCGTTAGAAAGACGCGCCAGAGCCCGTATCGGTTGTCCTGGCGACGACGAGCGCGGTGGCGAACGCCGCGATGCCCTCGCCCCGCCCGGTCAGGCCGAGGCCGTCGGTGGTGGTGGCGCTGACGCTCACGGACGCGCCCACGGCAGCGCTCAGCGCCTTCTCCGCCTCGGTACGGCGGGGCGCCAGCTTGGGTCTGTTGCCGACCACCTGGATGGCCACGTTGCCGATCTCGAAGCCGGCGGCGCGCACCACGCGGGCGCTCTCCTCCAGCAGCGCGACGCCGGTGGCGCCTGCCCAGCGTGGATCGGACGTGCCGAACAGGCCGCCCAGGTCGCCGAGGCCCGCTGCGGACAGCAGCGCGTCACAGGCGGCATGAGCGGCGGCGTCGCCGTCGGAGTGGCCCTCGAGCCCTGTCTCGCCCGGCCAGTGGAGGCCGGCCAGATGGAGCTCACGGCCAGACGCGAACGGGTGGACGTCGACTCCGACGCCCACCCGTGGCAGATTCGTGTTCAGGAGTTGAGAACCTCGTCGAGCAGGGCCTCAGCCTTGTCCTCGTTGGTCTTCTCCGCGAGAGCCAGCTCGCTCACCAGTATCTGACGGGCCTTGGCGAGCATGCGCTTCTCGCCCGCCGACAGGCCGCGCTCGCGGTCACGACGCCAGAGGTCCCGAACGACTTCGGCGACCTTGTTGACATCACCCGACGCGAGCTTTTCAAGATTTGCCTTGTAACGCCGCGACCAGTTGGTCGGCTCCTCGGTGTGGGGCATGCGCAGAACGTCGAAAACGCGCTCAAGGCCTTCCTGGCCAACGACATCGCGCACGCCGACAAGTTCCGCGTTCTCCGCAGGCACCTGGACGGTAAGGTCGCCCTTGTCGACCTTGAGAACCAGGTAGGTCTTTTCCACACCCTTGATGGTCCGGGTCGTGATTTCTTCGATCCGTGCAGCCCCGTGGTGGGGGTAGACGACAGTGTCGCCGACCTGGAAAGTCATGTGACAAGTACCCCTTCCGCTGTACTCCAGGGTACCACGCGTTCACAGCCTCCCGGAACAGTGAAATCACCATAACTGCAGGTCAAAGGCGCATATTACCACTTGACAACCGTTCAACTCTGTGAATCACAGAGTCTGACATACCGAATGACCTGCGGGGGCGCGGATATGACCATGAAGGCGGATGGATAAGGTAGGCGCTGCCCCAACTCGCACGCGCGCCATAAGGAGAACCCGCCCGTGACCAGCCGTCGCTGGATTATCGCCGCCGCTGCGTTCCTTGCCGCACCGGTACTGGCCGGCTGCGCCGCCGGATTCGACGCCAACACCAACCAGCCCTATGCCCCGAACGAGGCCGCCGCACTCATCCAGGACGGCTCCTACGGCACGCGCGGCATCAAGATCCCCCAGGCGTTCGTGCTCGGCCCCGACTCGGGCGCCAAGCTCGCTCAGGGCGGCTCGGCCCCGGTCTACCTCCACGTCGTCAACACCAACGGCGCGGCCGACCAGCTCGTGGGCGTCGTGGCCGAGGGGCTCGGCAACGTGAAGCTCGCCGCCCCGATCGCGCTGCCGAGCAACCAGGGCGTGAACACCGGCAAGCCCACGCCCCAGATCATGATCGAGGGCCTCACCAAGCCTCTGAGCGGCGGCGAGAGCGTCAAGCTCGACCTGCAGTTCGCCAACGCGGGCGTGGTTCCCGTCACGGTGCCCGTGATCACTCGCAGCCGCGAGTACATGGCCTACCCCATGGCCCCTGGCGCCACCCCCGCTCCCCCCAAGCCGACGCCGTCCGCGACGGCCGCCGCCGAGTCGGGTCACTGACGCCGCTTTCCGTCCGGAGGGGCGCTTTCCGTGTCCTCCCCGTACGGCGTGCCCGATCGGCGCCTCCGTCCCCGCAGGGTGCCCGTCCGGCGCGGGCGGGCCCCGGGCGGGACTCCGGGTCCCCGCGTCACGGCGAGACGTCACAGGGCCCCTCAGGCCCCCGGAACAGCGAAACCCCGCCTGCCGTACAGCAGGCGGGGTTTTCGGTGTGGCGTCAGTCCTCGACGGGGTCGAACTTGTAGCCCAGGCCACGCACGGTCAGGATGCAGCGGGGGTTGGAAGGATCGGCCTCGACCTTGGCGCGCAGCCGCTTGACGTGCACGTCGAGCGTCTTGGTGTCGCCCACGTAGTCGGCGCCCCAGACCCTGTCGATGAGCTGGCCACGGGTCAGCACCCTGCCCGCGTTGCGCAGCAGCACCTCGAGGAGCTCGAACTCCTTCAGCGGCAGCTGCACCTGCTCGCCGCGCACGGCCACGATGTGCCTGTCCACGTCCATCCTGACGGGCCCGGCCGCCAGCACCGCCGACTCCAGTTCCTCCACCGTGTCCCCCTGCCGCCGCAGCACCGCGCGGATGCGGGCGACGAGCTCCCTGGAGGAGAACGGCTTGGTGACGTAGTCGTCGGCGCCCAGCTCGAGGCCGACCACCTTGTCGATCTCGCTGTCCTTGGCGGTCAGCATGATGACGGGCACCTTGGAGCGCTGCCGCAGCGAGCGGCAGACCTCGGTGCCGGGCAGCCCCGGAAGCATCAGGTCGAGAAGCACCAGGTCGGCGCCGTTGCGGTCGAAGGTTTCGAGCGCCTCGGGGCCGGTCGTCGCGACCGAGACCTCGAACCCCTCCTTGCGCAACATGTAGGACAGGGCGTCGGAGAACGACTCCTCGTCCTCCACGACGAGAACGCGGGTCACAATCCCTCCTTAGTCGGGTTCGCGACCCGAAGCGTGAGCTGGTTGGTGTTGGCTTCGCGCCGCTCAGCCATTGGCGGCCTCCAGGGAGCGTTGGACGGGTACGGCGGAGCCGCCGAACGCCGGCAGGCGCAGCGTGAAGGTGGAGCCCGAACCCTCCTTGCTCCACACGCTCACCTCGCCCGCGTGCGCCACGGCGACGTGCTTGACGATGGCGAGGCCGAGGCCGGTGCCACCGGTCGCGCGGGACCTGGCCGCGTCGACCCTGAAGAACCTCTCGAAGATGCGCTCCAGCGACTCCTCGGGGATGCCGATGCCCTGGTCGCTCACGCTGATCTCGACCGAGTCGCCCGCGGGCCTGGCGCTGACCACGACCCTGGTGTGCTCCGGGCTGTAGGCGATGGCGTTGTCGATGAGGTTGCGCAGCGCGGTGACGAGCAGTTCGTCGTCGCCCCAGATGCGCAGCCCCTCGGTGCCGCCCGCGACCAGCGTGATGTCCTTGGCGAGGGCCTTGGTGTTGCAGTGGTCGATCGCGTCGTGGACCGCCTCGTCGATCGGGACCTGCCCAGGCGTCGGGATGGGCTCGGCGCCCTGGATCCTCGACAGCGTGATGAGGTCCTGCACCAGGTAGGTGAGCCTCGCCGCCTCGTGCTGCATCCTGCCCGCGAAGCGGGTGACCGCCTCGGGGTCGTCGGCCGCGTCCTGGATCGTCTCGGCGAGCAGGCTGAGCGCGCCCACCGGGGTCTTGAGCTCGTGGCTGACGTTGGCGACGAAGTCGCGGCGGACGGCCTCGACCCTGCGTCGCTCGGTCTGGTCCTCCGCGAGCACGAGCACCTGGCCGTGGGAGCCGAGGGGCGCCACGCGCACCGCGAAGTTCGTGACCTCCTGGCCGAACTTGTGTCCGGCGACGTCGATCTCGCTCTCACGGATCTCGCCGTCGCGCCGTACCTGCCTGGCCAGCGCGAGGAGCTCGGCGGCCATCATCCGGTCACCCTTCACTAAACCGAAGGCCCTCGCGGCCGAGCTGGCGCGCAGGACGCGGTCGTGAGCGTCCAGCACCACCGCGGAGGAGGGCAGTACGGCCAGAACGGAGGCCACGCCCTGCGGAAGAGCGCCGGTCTCCGCGTCATCTGCTGCGTCGGCCTTGCCCGGAATCTCGATCTGGTTCCGGTAGAACAGGACAGCGACAGCCCCGACGACGAATCCGGCCAAGGCCGCAAAGCTCATGGCCATCTCACCCATGCGCATCCTTCCTGAGTCCTACGACTCGATGGTAGGCGGCCTTTTCGGGCTTACAGACCCCTCACCAGGGCATGAACGGGGCCTTTCCCGGAAAGTTCATCTCTCGGTCGGGGTTCGTTCATCGCGTGACACGTACGGTGACGGCATGCGTGACGCCTACCACGAAGAACTCGATTCGCTGACTGACAAGCTGGTGGAAATGACCAGGCTTGTCCGCTCGGCCATCTCGAGGGCCACCACCGCCCTCCTCGACGCCGACCTGCCGCTGGCCGAGAGCGTCATCTCGCACGACGAGGAGATCGACCGGATCTTCGCGGACATCGAGGCCTCCATCTACGAACTGATGGCAAGGCAGCAGCCCGTCGCCATCGACCTGCGCATGGTCATCACCGCGCTGCGCATGGGCACCGACCTGGAGCGCATGGGCGACCTGGCCGAGCACGTGGCCAAGGTGGCCCGGCTGCGCCACCCCGACTCGGCGATCCCGCCGGAGATCCGCTCCACGATCGTGCAGATGGGCCAGATCGCCGAGAGCCTCATCACGAAGGCGGGCTCCTGCGTGGCCAGCCGCGACGTGGAGGCGGCGATGGAGCTCGAGCATGACGACGACGCGATGGACAGGCTGCACAGGCGGCTGTTCAAGGAGATCCTGCACAAGGACTGGAAGCACGGCGTGGAGCCGGCGATCGACATCACGCTGATCGGCCGCTACTACGAGCGCTACGCCGACCACGCCGTCCGAGTCGCCCGCGACGTCGTCTACCTGGTCACCGGATCCCGTCCGTCCTGAGGCCGTCCGGCGGCCACCGCCGGCTCACCGTGCGCTGTCGAGGAAGGTCAGCACGGCGAGGACCCTGCGGTGGCCGCCGTCGGAGGGCGGCAGGCCGAGCTTGGAGAAGATGTTGCCGACGTGCTTGTGCACGGCGTTGTCGGTGACGAACAGCCGCTTGCCGATCTCGGTGTTGCCGAGGCCCTGCGCCATCAGCGCGAGCACCTCGCGCTCACGGTTGGTGAGCGCGTCGACGGCGTTCCCGCCTGCCATGAGCTGGGCGATGACCTCGGGGTCCATGACGGTCCCTCCGTCGGCGACCCTGCGCAGGTCGTCGACGAACTCGCCGACCCTGCTCACCCTGTCCTTGAGCAGGTAGCCGACGCCGCCGGAGCCGTCGGAGAGCAGTTCGCGCGCGTAGACCTTCTCGACGTACTGCGACAGGACCAGCACGGGCAGGCCCCTGTGCGCCTGCCTGATCGCCAGCGCCGCCCTGATGCCCTCGTCGCGGAAGGTGGGCGGCAGACGGACGTCGGCGATCACGGCGTCGGGCCTGTGGCGCTCCACGGCCTCCATGAGCCCTTCCGCGTCGGTGACGATGGCGGCCACGTCGATGCCCTTGGTGCCGAGCAGGAGTTCGAGCCCTGCCGAGAGCAGGACGTTGTCCTCGGCGATCACGACGCGCATGGCAGCCCCACGGTGATCGCGGTGGGCCCGCCGAGCGGGCTGGAGACGAGCACGGTGCCGTCGAGCGCGGCGGCCCTGCGCCGGATGCCGACCAGGCCGGTGCCGCGGCTCTCGTCGGCCCCGCCGATGCCGTCGTCGGTGACCTCGACGATCAGCCTGCCGTCGTGCCTGCTCATCCGCACCGTCGCCCGGGTCGCTCCGCTGTGCTTGGCGGCGTTGGTGAGCGTCTCGGCCACGATGAAGTAGGCGGCCGCCTCGACGGCGGCCGGCAGCCTGCCCAGCTCGCCCAGGTCGAGCTCGGCGGGGACGGCCGAGCCTGCGGCGAGCGAGGCCAGAGCGCCTTCGAGCCCCCTGTCGGCCAGGATCGGCGGATACATCGTGCGGATCACGTCGCGCAGCTCGGTCATGGCCACCTCCGTCCCCTCGTGCGCCTCCCGCAGCAGCCTGGCGAGCGTGCCCGAGTCGTCGTCGGGAAGCGCCTCCCTCGCCACGCCCAGCCGCATCGCGATGGCGACGAGCCTGGCCTGGGTGCCGTCGTGCAGGTCGCGTTCGATACGGCGCAGCTCGGCGCCGTGGGCGTCGAGCACGCCCGCGCGGCTCTCGGTCAGCTCACCGACGCGTTCGGCGAGCTGGTCCTCGGCCGAGGGCTCCAGCGCGGCCAGGGACACGCGCGCCTCCCACCGCGCCAGGCTCGGCATCGCCCACCAGGCGAGCGCTCCGCCGAGGGCCACCTGCACGGCACCCAGACCGAGCGCGGTGCCCCATTCCGTCACGGGGACCCCCAGCAGGACCGTCATCGGTTCGTCCACGGGGAAGAGCCACCACGACGTGGCCGCGACGAGGCCGCCAACCGGGAAGCTGACGCAGCAGAGCGCCCCCAAGCCCGCGGCCAGGCCGATCACGATGTGCTGGAGGACCCAGCGCAGGTCGCGCCTGTTCTCCCTGTCGTCGAGCAGCTGACGCCACTGCGCGCGAACGCCCTTGGCCAGGGTCGCGTTCCGGGGGGTGATGGTGACGCCCAGCAGTGCGGCCGCCCTGCGGCGCTGCCACTCGGCCCACAGCCGCAGGCTCGCCACCATCCGGGGGAACACCACCAGCCCGACGCCGCCCAGCCCGGTGGAGAGCGCGCCGACCGCGAGGAGCGGCACGACGAGCATCGCCGCGAGCGCCGTCGGCAGGCCGATCAGGAGATATCGGCCACCGCGCCACACTTGGTCCCAACGTTCACGCATGCCATCCAGTCTGCTGTAACGCGCGAACTGCTCGCACTACAGCAGACTCCACCTTCCGGCCGTACGGCCCGTCAGCGGCCCTGGTTGGCGACGGCCTCGATGGCCGCCTTCGCCGCCGCGGGGTCGAGGTACTCGCCGCCGCGCACGAGCGGGTGGAAGTCGGCGTCGAGCTCGTAGCGCAGCGGGATGCCCGTGGGGATGTTCAGCCCGGCGATGTCCTCGTCGGAGATTCCGTCGAGGTGCTTGACCAGGGCGCGCAGCGAGTTGCCGTGCGCGACGACCAGCACCGTGCGGCCCGCGACGAGGTCAGGCACGATCGAGTCGTACCAGTAGGGCAGCATGCGGTCGACGACGTCCTTGAGGCACTCGGTCCTCGGCATCAGCTCCGACGGCAGCGTCGCGTAGCGGACGTCGCCCGCCTGGGAGTACTCGTCGTCGTCGTCGAGGGGCGGCGGCGGCACGTCGTAGGAGCGGCGCCAGAGCATGAACTGCTCCTCGCCGAACTCCTCGCGCGTCTGGGCCTTGTTCTTGCCCTGCAGCGCGCCGTAGTGGCGCTCGTTCAGCCGCCACGAGCGGACGACCGGCAGCCAGGCCAGGTCGGCCGCGTCGAGCGCCAGGTTGGCGGTGCGGATCGCGCGGGTCAGCAGGCTGGTGTGGACCACGTCAGGCCTGATGCCGGCCTCGACCAGCAGTTCGCCACCCCTGCGGGCCTCCTCCTCACCCTTGGGTGACAGGGGGGCGTCCACCCATCCGGTGAACAGGCCCTTGACATTCCATTCGCTCTCGCCGTGCCGTACGAGCACCAAAGTCGCCATGCGGACAAGCCTAGCGAGCAGGCTTGCGTGCCACACCACACAGGAAATACGGGGGCGAATCCCTGAACGGGACGTGGTCGGGGTCCTCGGGGCGCCACTCGGGCAGGTTGACCATCCCCGGCTCCACCAGCTCGAGGCCGTCGAACAGGGCGATGATCTCCGCGGAGCCGCGTGCGGTGAACGGCGCGGAAGCCTCCTGGTAGACGCGCTCGACGCCGGGCGCGATCTCGGGCCTGATGTCCTTGCAGGCGTGGGAGAGCGCCATGAAGCTGCCGGGCGCCATCGCGGAGGAGAGCGTCGCCATGATGGGCGTGGGGTCGTCCTGGACGAAGTGGACGATCGCCACCATCAGGACGGCGACCGGCCTGGAGAGGTCGAGGTGCTCGCCGGCGTCGGCGAGCAGGCGCTCGGGCTCGCGCAGGTCGCCGTCGATGATCCGGACGTGGGGGCTGTCCTGGAGCAGGGCGCGGGCGTGCGCGAGAACCTGCGGGTCGTTGTCGACATAGACGACCTTCGCCCCCTCGCCCGCCAGCTGGTGCACATTCTCCTGCGTCGGCAGGCCGGTGCCGATGTCGAGAAACTGGGTGATGCCCTGCTCCCTGAGAAAACGGACCGCCCGCCCGAGAAAGGCGCGATTCTCCCTCACCATGAAGGGGACGTGCGGAACGATCTCCAGCACTTTCTCCGCCGCCGCGCGATCGGCGGGGAAGTTGTCCTTGCCGCCGAGGTAATAGTCATACATTCGCGCGACATTAGGGATACTGGGATCAAAGCTCACGAATCGCGATCGTACGCCAACGAAGGCATGCCGATCATCTGATTCGGCAACCGATTCGTCGGGTTACGAGGGCGACCGGTCCGGGTCGGCGAAGCGGGCGAAGGCCCGAAGATTGGCCAGCGACTCCCCTCGCTTGGCCCGCCACTCCCACTCGCGCCTGATCGAGGAGGCGAAGCCGAGCTCCAGCGCCCTGTCGAACCACTCGTCCGCGTAGGTGAGCACGCAGCCGAGCAGCCTGTCGAGCTCCTCCTCGCTGATCGCCGCGAGCGGGACCCTGCCGACGAGGTAGACGTCGCCGACGGGGTCGACGGCGAAGTGCACGCCGTACATGCCGCCGTTCTTGCCCAGCAGCCACTTGTAGAACTCGGCGTGGTTCTCGTCGGGCTGACGGCAGAAGAACGCCTCCACGTGCAGCGCCTGGTCGCCGACGATGAGCCAGGTCATCGTGGCCAGCTTGCGCTGGCCCGGCAGCTTCACCAGGAACGCGCCAGGACGCGGCTCCTCGAAGGAGACCTCGGCGGACTTGAGCGCGGCTTCCAGCACATCCCTCATACGGCAAGCCTAGACATGTCGCGCAGATGTGACACGGCGCCGCCGTAGACGTCCATCAGCCTGGCGGCCGTGGCCGACCAGCCGAACGCGTTGGCGTGCGCCCGCGCGCCCTCGGACAGCTCGTCGCGCCACCGCGGCTCGGTGACGAACCTGCGCAGGACCCGCGCCCACGTGTCGGGGTCGTGCCCGTCCACGAGCACCCCCGAGACGCCGTCGTTCACGGCGGTGCGCAGCCCGCCCACCGAGGCCGCGGCCACGGGGGTGCCGCACGCCTGCGACTCGAGCGCGACCAGGCCGAAGGACTCGCTGTAGGACGGCACGACCGTCACGTCGGCCGCGCGGTACCAGTCGGCGAGCTCGTGCTGCGGAGCGGGAGGCACCAGCCGTACGACGTCGGAGATGCCGAGCTCGGCGGCCATCTCGGTGAGGATCGAGGGGCGGGCGAGGCCGTTGCCCGAGGGACCGCCGACGGCGGCGACCACGAGACGGCCGCGCAGCGAGGGATCCTCGACCAGCATCCTGGCGGCGGCGCGCAGCAGCACGTCCGGGGCCTTGAGCGGCTGGATCCTGCCCACGAACAGCAGCACGTGGGCCTCCTGCGGCAGGCCGAGCCTGTGCCGGGCGGCGCCCTGCGAGGCCGGCTGGAAGACGGTGAGGTTGACGCCGGGGTTGACCACGGCCACCTGGTCGGCGGGCGCGCCGTACAGGTCGACGAGCTCGCCGGCCTCGGCCTCGGTGTTGGCCACGAGGCGGTCGGCGATCTCCACGACCTGCTCCTCGCCGAGCACCCGCGCCTGGGGCTCCGGCTTGTCGTCCTCGGCCAGCAGCAGGTTCTTGACCTTGGCCATGGTGTGCATGGTGTGCACGAGCGGCACGCCCCAGCGCTCCTTGGCCAGCCAGCCCACCTGGCCGGAGAGCCAGTAGTGGGAGTGGATGAGGTCGTAGTGGCCGGCCTCGTACATCGCCTCGGTGCGCAGCACGCCGGAGAGGAACGCGCACAGCTGCCCCGGCAGCTCGCGGCGGTCGAGCTCCTCATAGGGACCGGCGGTGATGTGCCTGACCAGCACGCCTGGGGCCAGCTCCGCCACGGGGGGCAGGTCGCGGGCCGTCTGCCTGGTGAAGATCTCCACTTCGACGCCGAGTTGGGCCAGTCGTTTGGCGGTTTCCACGATGTACACGTTCATACCGCCGGCGTCGCCGGTCCCCGGCTGGTCCAGCGGAGACGTGTGCATGCTCACCGTCGCGACCCTGTTGACGCGTCGCCTCACCAGACATCACCTCCAAAAGGGCTATAACTAGCCAGAACTTTCCGACATTCCCACGGAAAGATCAGCGTTTCGTGCCCTGGCAGGATGGGGGTCATGAAGAAGACGGCAGTGGTGTCAGGCGCGAGCAGCGGAATCGGAGAGGCCACCGCGCGGCGGCTGGCCGCCGAGGGCTACGAGGTCGTGGCGGGGGCCAGGCGCAGGGACAGGCTCGACAAGCTGGCCGCCGAGGTGGACGGCATCACGCCCGTGACGCTCGACGTCACCTCCCAGGAGTCGGTGGACGAGCTGGCCGCCTCCCTGTCCCGCTGCGACGTGCTGGTCAACAACGCCGGAGGCGCCATCGGGCTGGAGTCCGTGGCGGAGGGCCGCGTCGAGGACTGGCAGCGGATGTACGACACCAACGTGCTCGGCTCGCTGCGCGTGACGCAGGCGCTGCTGCCCAAGCTGGTCGCCTCGGGCGACGGCGTGCTGCTGATGCTGACCTCGGTCGCCGGCCTCGTCTCCTACGAGGGAGGCGGCGGCTACTGCGCGGCCAAGCACGCGCAGACCTCGATGGTCGAGACGCTCAGGCTGGAGCTGGTCGGCCAGCCGGTGCGGATCATCGAGATCGCGCCCGGAATGGTGCACACCGAGGAGTTCGCGCTCACCCGCTTCCGCGGCGACGCCGACGCGGCCTCACGCATCTACGAGGGCGTGCCGGGACCGCTGACGGCCGACGACGTGGCCGACGCGATCACCTGGAGCGTCACCAGGCCCGCGCACTTCAACGTCGACCGCATGGTCATCAGGCCGCGCGCCCAGGCCGCGCAGCACAAGGTGCACCGCGTCAGTGGCTAAACCCGTCGGCAGCGTCACGAGGGGCACGACCGGCGTCAACAGGCTGCGCAGGGCCGACCGGTGGCTGACCGCCGTCCACGGCAGGCTGCTGCGGGCGGCCGAGCGGCCCCTCGTGGTCGACCTGGGGTACGGCGCGTCCCACACCACCACGCTGGAGCTGTTCACCCGGGTGCGTGCGGTGGCGCCCGACGCGGAGGTCGTCGGGATCGAGATCGACCCCGCGCGGGTGGCGCTGGCCAGGCCGTACGAGAGGGAGGGGCTGTCCTTCGTCCTCGGCGGCTTCGAGCTGCCCGTCTCGCGCCCGCCGACCGTCGTCAGGGCCTTCAACGTGCTCAGGCAGTACGGCGAGGCCGAGGCGTGGGGCTACTGGGACCTCCTGCGCGGCAGGCTCGCGCCCGGCGGTGTCCTGGTGGAGGGGACCTGCTCGGAGACCGGGCACAGGGCGGTGTGGGTCTGCCTCGACGCGTCGGGGCCGAGGACGCTGACGTTCTCGGCGAGGTTCAACGCCTTCGAGCGGCCGTCGGACCTGGCCGACCGGCTGCCGAAGACGCTCATCCACCGCAACGTGCCTGGCGAGCCGATCCACGCCTTCCTCCGCGACTTCGACAGGGCGTGGGCCTTCGCCGCCCCCTATGGAGCGCACGGCCTGAGGCAGCGCTGGCTGGCGGCCGTCGAGACCCTCGTGGAGGGCTGGCCGGTGTACCGCGCGGCGCCGCTGGGCGGAACGCGGCGCTGGCGGCTGGGCGAGCTGACCCTGCCGTGGGCGGCCGTGGCGCCGATCTCGTAATCTGCCCCCTATGTTGCGTTTTGTCCTGAACCCTGAGCTGACCGAGGACCTCTTCGACGACGTGCTGGACTGCTGGGTCGATGTGACCAACGCGGGAGGCGCGGTCGGATGGGTGCCGCCTGTGACAGCGGACGACATCAGGCAGGTCGCCACCGCGACCTTCGCCCGCTGCGGGCAGAAGGGCCCCGACAGCCTGCTGGTCGGCCTGGACGGCGAAGGACGGGTGGCCGCCTGGGCCGTCCTGGTCGCCAACGCCAACCCCTTGATGGCGCACTGGCGCACCGTGATGCGCGTGATGGTGCACCCCAAGCACCAGGGCAAGGGCTACGGCGCGGACCTCATGCGAGCCGTGGCCGACGCGGGCCTGCGGCTCGGGCTCGAGGCGCTCAAGCTGACCTGCAGGGGCGGGCTCGGCCTTGAGTCCTTCTACGCCGGGTGCGGCTACCAGGAGATCGGCCGCCAGCCACTGGCGATCAGGGTCGCGCCCGGCGACGACCGCGACGAGATCGCCATGGTGACATTTCTGGAGCAAAGGGCGTGATGTCGCTCTCATCTGCCTCCCAGATCCCAGCTCGACAGCCTGTAGTACTACGCTGATGAGTGTGAAGGGTCTTGGCGAGCTCGAACGCAGCATCATGGACATCCTCTGGGCGCAGAACACCCCGTTGACGGCCCGTGAGGTCGGCAGGCTCATCGAGGAAAGAGACCTGGCGCCCACCACCGTCATGACCGTTCTCGACCGTCTCACCCGCAAGGGCTTCCTCGACAGGACCCGTGACGGCAGGGCCTGGCGCTACCAGCCGGCCGAGAGCCGCGACAACTATGTCGCTGAGCTTATGCTTGAAGCCTTGGACATGACGGGCGACCGCTCGGCCGCCCTGACCCGCTTCGCCCAGGCCGTGTCAGGGCCGGAGGCGGAGATCCTGCTCAGAGCTCTGTCGGAGCTGGAGGAAGAGTGATCACGGCGGCGGCGTTGTCAGCGCTCGCCGCGGCGTGCGCTCTTGGCGCCTGGCGCTTCACCACCGCGCGCTGGACCTCACGCGCGCCGCGCCTCGCCATCGCGCTGTGGCAGTCGCTCGGCGTCACGTGGGGTCTGGCCAGCATCGGAGCCCTGCTCGCCTACGCCGTCACGCCGTACGACAGGGGCGTGATCCACGGGCTGGCCGCCTTCGCGAGGGGAAGGAAGCCCGACGCGACCTGGGACCTCTGGCACGCGCTCGCGATGATCGCGGGCCTGACCCTGCTGGCCGTGCTCGTGGCGGTCCTGGTGACCGCCGGCGTGCAGACCCTGCGCGCCCGCCGCCGCCACCGCCTGGTGCTCTCGCTGATCGCCCGCGAGGAGCCCGGCATCCCCGGCGTGCGGGTGCTCGACCACCCGGGCGCCGCCGCCTACTGCGTGCCTGGCCTGCGCTCGCACGTCGTGGTCAGCTCGGGCACGCTCGCGCTCCTGTCGCACGACGAGCTGACCGCGGTGCTCGCCCACGAGTCGGCCCACGTCCGCGAGCGCCACGACCTGGTGCTGCTGCCCTTCGGGGCGCTGCGCAGGGCGCTGCCGTGGTCGAAGGTCGTCAGGGACGCCCAGGCGCAGGTCGAGCTGCTGGTCGAGATGGCCGCCGACGACCGCGCCCGCCGCTACTGCTCCCCACGCCGCCTGGCCACCGCCCTGCTCCGCTTCGGTACGGCGGGAGCCGTCCCGACCCCGAGCGGCATGCTCGGCGTCGCCCAGTCTCAGGTCATGGCGAGGGTCGACAGGCTGATCAAGCCGCGCCCCGAGCTGTCGCGCTCGACGCGCTACGGGCTGGTCGCGCTGAGTGTGACGTTGACCACGTCTGCCCCGTTCCTGTGGGCGCTGCCCTTCTGACCTCACAGTTCGCCGCTTGCAGGTGCTAGCTGTCCGTTTGCAATTGCAAGCACGGCGAGGCAGACTACAGGTATGGCACTACCCAAGGTCGGCTCGATCGGCGAGTACATCCGCGAGCAGCGGCAGCAGGCGAAGATCTCGCTGCGGCAGCTCGCGGCCGCGGCAGGGGTCTCCAACCCCTACCTCAGCCAGATCGAGCGCGGCCTTCGCAAGCCGAGCGCCGAGATCCTGAACCAGATCGCCAAGGGTCTGCACATCTCGTCTCAGGCGCTCTATGTCCAAGCAGGCCCTGATCGAGGATCGCGAGCCGCCGAGCGACGTGATCACCGCGATCAGGAGCGACAGCCTCATCACCGAGCGGCAACGCCAGGTGCTGATCGATATCTACGAGTCGTTCCGCAAGGAGAACAGCGCCGAGGACGAGCAGACCTCCCAGAATGCTCATCCCCGGCACGGCTCCGACACGGACGACGAGCCGCCGCTGCCAGAGGAATTTCTCGCCGCTCTTGAGCCCTTCGCGGCGACCTCGAACAACGGCATCGTCACCCAGGAAACCAAGGAAGGTTAACCCATGACGCTGGCCACCGAGGTCAAGAAGCTCACCGAGTCCAAGCCGTTCTACGCCGTCGCGGGCGCGGGCGACTTCGCCGTGGAGAAGCTCCGCGAGTTGCCCGAGCAGCTGCAGAAGCTGCAGTCGCGGCGCACCGACATCACCAAGGACCTGCCGGTCAAGGCGCGCGAGGTCCGCACCAAGGCCGAGGAGCTCGCCCGCGAGTTCCCCGAGAAGGCCCGCGTGTACGCCGACCAGCTCGGCAGCAAGGCCACCGAGTTCTACGAGGAGTTCGCCACCCGCGGCCGCAAGGTCGTCAGCAAGGTGAGCGGCGAGGCCGCGCTGGAGCTGGAGGAGGTCTCCGAGGCGGCCGAGCCGGCCGTGGCCACCCCGGTGAAGAAGACCACCCGCGCTCCCAGGGCCACCACGAAGGCCTGACCAGGAAGCATCGAGGACCCTCGCCCGCAGTGCGGGCGGGGGTCCTCCGCACATCGGCGGCCGTTCAACCCGGCGAAGCGGCCCACGCCGAGCGGCTTGAGCGCGGACAAGCCGCCCTGGCCCGGACAGGCCGCCCTGGCCCGGAGAAGCGACCCTGGCCCGGAGAGCGACCCAAGCCCGGACAAGCCGCCCAGGCCCCGGAAGCGGCTCCGGCTCGGGAAGCGGCCAAAGGCGGAGATCCAGCTCCTCGGGCGCCGTGACGGCGGGGACCGAAGTCCTGCTGGGCGGCGCGCCCTCACTGGAGGGAAGCGGAGACTCGGGGAGGTCTCGAGCTTTGCTTGCCGTAGAGGATTATGGAGCAGTTAGGGTGGGGGGCGACATTGCGGTACTGGGCGGAGCGAACATGATCTCCTTTGGACTTGACCTCATTTTCGCGATCCTCGCGATCATCGCGTTCGGCATGACCGTGTGGGCCCTCGTCCACGCGATCCGCACCCCTGCCAACGCGTTCGTCGCCGCGGGCAAGCTGCAGAAGAAGTGGTGGCTCCTGATCCTCGGCCTCGGCACGCTGTTCTCGTTCGCCACGGCGTGGGGCTATTTCGGCGCGAGCGGTCTGGCGCGGCTCAACATTTTCGCGATCGCCTCGGTCATCGCGGCGGGCGTCTACCTGGCCGATGTCAAGCCGGCTGTCACCGGAATGGGCAAGGGTGGCAATAACGGTCCTTACGGGCCCTGGTGACATAGGAAACCATCTGTTAACGCTTCCGGAACAATGCTACGTTCGCGGGAGCGCTCCCACCCTGCGCGCATCATCCGGTGTGTGGAGGACAGATGCCAGATCAGCCCACCCTCGCACAGGTCGCCGCCGAAGCCGGAGTCTCCCCGGCGACCGCCTCCCGCGTCCTGACCGGGTCAGTCAGGGTCACGACCTCGACGCGTCGTCAAGTGCACGACGCGATGTCCCGCCTTGGTTACGTACGGCGGCGCGCGCCGCACGGCGTCTCCTCGCGCAGGACCGACCGCTTCCTCGCCGCCGTCGTGTGCGAGCCCGCGCCACGCCTGTTCGGTGAGCCCTTCTACGCCAGGCTGCTGTCGGCCTTCGAGGAGGCGCTGGCCGAGCACGGTGTCCCCCTCATGGTCATGACGGCCGCGCACGCCGTGCCCCCTCTGGTGGCCAAGGGGATCGACGGCGTGCTCCTGGTCGGGGCGCGCGACGGGCATCCGCTCGCGGTCACGCTGGCCGCCTCGGGCATCCCCGTGCGCTGCGTCGGGCGCCCGCCCGACGGGCTGGCCCTGCCGTACGTGGATCTCGACAACCGCGACGGCGGACGCCAGGCCGCCGAGCACCTGCTGCTGTCGGGCAGGAAGGCGATGGCGGTGATCGCGGGACCGCCCGCGATGCCCGGCGCCCGCGCCCGGGTCGAAGGCTTCCTCACCACGCTGACCAGCGCGGGCATGACCAACGTGCCCGTCGCCTACGGGGACTTCAGTCACCTGTCGGGCGCGCAGGCGATGCGGTGGCTGTTACGCCGCTTACCCCACCTGGACGCGGTGTTCGCCGCCTCGGACGTCATGGCGGTGGCCGCGCTCCAGGTCCTCCACCGAGCGGGACGCCGGGTACCCCACGACGTCGCGCTCGTCGGTTTCGACGACGCGCCGGTCGCCAGGCACGTCAATCCTCCGCTGACGACGGTGAGGCAGCCGGTGGAGGAGCTCGCCGTCGTCGCCGCCCGCCTCCTGCTGAACGGCCAGCGGCACAACCCCGTCCTCCCCACCGAGCTGGTGGTCCGTGAATCCGCGTGAGGGCGAGCTGCTCGCCAGGCGGTACGAGCTGCAGGAACGCATCGCCACCGGCGGGATGAGCGTGGTGTGGCGAGCCTTCGACAGGTCGTTGCACCGCACCGTGGCCATCAAGCTGCTGGCCGGGCCGTTCTCCTGCGACAGGGAGATCATCAGGCGCGAGGCGAGGGCGGCGGCGCGGCTGGTCCACCCCGACGTGATCGAGGTCTACGACTACGGCGAGACCGTCACCCCCGGCGGACGGCTGGCCGCCTACGTCGTGATGCGCCTGCTCGACGGGCCCTCCCTCGCCGACAGGATCGCCTCGGGCCCGCTGCCGTGGCCCGAGGCGGTGACGGTGGCAGGCCGGCTGGCAGGGGTGCTGTCCGCCGCGCACGCCCAGGGCATCGTGCACTGCGACGTGACCCCTGCCAACGTGCTGCTGACCTCCGACGGCGCCAAGCTCCTCGACTTCGGGATCGCGGCTCCGGCCGGGTCGTCGTACGAGGAGCTGTCGGGGACCCCGCCCTACGTGGCGCCCGAGCGGCTGGCGGGCGCGCCCGCCGACCCCGCCGTGGACGTGTACGCGCTTGGGGTGGTGCTCTTCGAGATGCTCACGGGGCGGCTGCCGTACCCGGAGACGACGTGGGAGGACGTGGCGGCGGCCCGCCACCACGGTCCCGCGCCGGTGCCCCAGGGCGCTCCCGAGGTGGTGGCCGGGCTGTGCCGTGCCTGTCTCTCGCCCGACCCCGCCAGGCGTCCGACCTCGCGTGAGGCCGCCGCCGTCCTCCGCTCCGCCTGTGCGCGGGAGGGCACGCACCCCGCCCCCTCGTCCGTCGCAGGGGCGCCGAAGAGGGCGCGGAGGGTTCACGGGTGGTCCGCGCGGGCGACGGTGACGGCGGGGGCGCTGCTGCTGTCCGGCGCCGCGCTCACGGTCGCCACCGGGTACGGGCTGCCCGACGCCATGCCGTGGATGGCCCTTCCGCTCCCGATCTCCACCGCCGAACCCGCGCTCCCCGCGTCGCCGAAGGGGAGCCCTCCGGCCACGCCCGCGAACGCTTCCTCGGCGACCCCCTCGCCCCGCCCGGGAAGCGGCCTCGAGAGCAGCCCCGTGTCCGATCCGATCGGCACGGAGAAGAACCCGCCGGTCGAGCCCCCTACGTCCGGCCCTGGCCGCGATGGCAGGACGCGTGAATCCGCCGATCCCGTGGGACGAGAGGCCGCGGCGGCCCCTCGTCCCACGGTCGAGGAGGCCGTGGCCGAGTTCAACGACGCGCTGGACAGGGGGCTGGCAGGCGCGTCGATCCGGTACGACGTGGCGCTCGACCTCCGCCAGGTTCTGACCAATCTGGCCCGTTCCGGCTCAGGCGACCTGGAGCAGGTGCGCGTCAAGCTGCACGACCGCCGGCGCGAAGGGGTGCTGGCCACCGACCTGCTCAGGGTTCTCGACCGCCACCTCGGCGCCGTCGAGAACGCCCTCCGCGCCCGCTAGCTAGCCCGGTCGCGCCGCGCGGCGGACGGGCATCCAGGTGGGTGTGGGGCCTGTCGTCAGGAAGTCGGAGATCAGCCTGACGCACAGCTCCGGCTTCTCGTGGAGGAGCAGATGGGAGGTGCCAGGGACGACGGCCAGCTGCGCGTCGCGCAGGCCCCTGTACAACGCCAGCGTGTGCTCCAGGGTCACGATGTCGTCGTCGGCGGCCATGACCAGCGTGGGGCAGGTGACGGCGTCCAGATCGGCGCTCGCCAGCCCCTGCTCCTCGCTCACCGACCTGGCGACCTGCCGTCGAGTGAGGCGGTTCCAGCTCTCTCGCCTCAGGCACGGCCGGCCTCCTTCATGGGGGGCGACAGTACCCCGAGGGGCGAACGAAGGCGTGAGCGGCGGCCGGGCGGCCCCGTCACCGCTGAAAGTTTCATCCGCGCGGGTCGGGGGCGGCGGGGTGTAGCCGCAGCATGGGTGCCGGATGGGAGCAGGCACCGGCGTGAGCGCCCCGACCGCTCGTTGACATCACTGGAGCGCATCGCAGAATGTGTCTTGGGAGCGCTCCCACGATCCCCCCGCATCTCCCGCAGAGGAGCACCTCCAGCATGTCCAAACCCCGCGCCCGCAGGCGCCTGACCATCGCGGCACTGGTCGTCATGGCCGCCGGCACGGCCACGATCACACCAGCGCACGCCGCCGTCGCCTGCGGCGTCGACTACACGATGAACGACTGGGGCGGGGGTTTCACCGCCAACGTGAAGATCACCAACCTCGGCGACCCGCTCACCGCGTGGAAGCTCGGCTTCGGCTTCCCCGGCACCCAGAAGATCTCGCAGGGCTGGAGCGCCACCTGGAACCAGTCAGGCGCGAACGTCACCGCCGACAGCCTGTCGTGGAACGGCAACCTGGGCACCGGCCAGTCGACCACGATCGGCTTCAACGCCACCTACACCGGCCCCAACGCCAAGCCGTCCGCCTTCACCGTCAACGGCACCGCCTGCACGGGCGCCAACCAGGCCCCCACCGTCAAGGTGACCTCGCCGAGCGCCGGGGCGACGTTCACCGCGCCTGCCACGGTCGCCATCGCGGCGGAGGCGGGCGACGCCGACGGCAGCGTGGCCAAGGTGGAGTTCTTCCAGGGCAGCACGAAGCTCGGCGAGGACACCACCGCGCCCTACGCCTACAGCTGGGCGGACGTGGCCGTGGGTGAGTACTCACTGACGGCGAGAGCGACCGACGACAAGGGGGCGATCACCACCTCAGCCCCCGTCGGCATCAGCGTCAAGGCCGACAGCGCGCCCGCCGTCGTGGCCACTCCCAGCGGCGTCACGGTCCCCGAGGGCGGCGAGGCCTCCTACGAGGTGAAGCTGTCCAAGCAGCCGGCGGCCGGCGTGACCGTGGCGACGTCCAGGACGTCGGGCGACGCCGACCTGACCGTGAAGTCGGGCGCCTCCCTGACCTTCACCACCTCGAACTGGAGCACCGCGCAGAAGGTGACGATCGCCGCCGCCGAGGACGCCGACCAGACCTCGAGCAGCGCCGAGTTCACCTCCACCGCGACCGGCCACGGCGCGGCCAAGGTCACCGCCTCGGAGGCGGACAACGACCTGGGCGGGGACAACGAGTACACCAAGCGCTTCATCGAGCTCTACAACGACCTGAAGGACCCGGCCAACGGATACTTCTCGCCGGAGGGCGTGCCGTACCACTCGGTGGAGACGCTGCTGGTCGAGGCGCCCGACCACGGGCACGAGACGACCAGCGAGGCCTACAGCTACTACCTGTGGCTCGAGGCCGCCTACGGCAAGGCGACGGGCAACTGGGCGCCGTTCAACGACGCCTGGGCCTCGATGGAGAAGTACATCATCCCCGCGACGGCCGACCAGCCGACCAACTCCTTCTACAACGCCGCCAAGCCCGCCACCTACGCCGGCGAATGGGACGACATCGCGCAGTACCCGTCGAAGCTGGACACCGGCGTCAGCGTCGGCCAGGACCCCATCGCCGCCGAGCTCAAGGCCGCCTACGGCACCAGCGACATCTACGGCATGCACTGGCTGCTCGACGTCGACAACACCTACGGCTTCGGCCGCTGCGGCGACGGCACGACCAAGCCCGCCTACATCAACACCTACCAGCGTGGCCCCGAGGAGTCGGTCTTCGAGACGATCCCCCAGCCGAGCTGCGACACCTTCAAGCACGGCGGCAAGAACGGCTTCCTCGACCTGTTCACGGGCGACGCAAGCTACGCCAAGCAGTGGAAGTACACCAACGCCCCCGACGCCGACGCCCGCGCCGTCCAGGTGGCCTACTGGGCGCACACCTGGGCCAAGGAGCAGGGCAAGGAGTCGCAGATCACCGCCACGGTGACCAAGGCCGCCAAGATGGGCGACTACCTGCGCTACGCGATGTACGACAAGTACTTCAAGAAGCAGGGCTGCACCAGCACGAGCTGCCCCGCCGGCACCGGCAAGGACAGCTCGGCCTACCTCATGAGCTGGTACTACGCGTGGGGCGGCGCGCTCGACACCAGCGCGGGCTGGGCCTGGCGCATCGGCTCGAGCCACAACCACTCCGGCTACCAGAACCCGATGGCGGCGTGGGCGCTGTCGAGCGTCGACGTGCTGAAGCCGAAGGGCGCGACAGCCGTACAGGACTGGGGCACCAGCCTCAAGCGGCAGATCGAGTTCTACCGCTGGCTGCAGTCGGCCGAGGGCGGCATCGCGGGCGGCGCCACCAACAGCTGGCAGGGCCACTACGCCACCCCGCCAGCCGGCACGCCGACCTTCTACGGCATGGCCTACGACTGGCAGCCCGTCTACCACGACCCGCCCTCCAACCAGTGGTTCGGCTTCCAGGCCTGGTCGATGGAGCGCGTCGCGGAGTACTACAACGTGACGGGCAACGCCGAGGCCAAGGCCGTACTCGACAAGTGGGTGAAGTGGGCGACCGACCACACGACGGTCAACACCGACGGCACCTACCAGATCCCCTCCACGCTGGTGTGGACCGGGCAGCCCGACACCTGGAACGCCGCGAGCCCGGGGGCCAACGCCGGGCTGCACGTCACGGTCAAGGACTACACCACCGACGTCGGCGTCGCGGGCTCCTACGCCAAGGTGCTGATGTACTACGCGGCCAGGTCGGGCGACACCAAGGCGCGTGACATCGCCAAGGGCCTGCTCGACGGCATGTGGAAGAACAACCGCGACGCGAAGGGCGTCTCGGTGGCGGAGACGAAGGCCGACTACAAGCGCCTGGCCGACAAGGTCTACGTGCCCGCCGGATGGACCGGCACCATGCCCAACGGCGACGTCATCAACAGCGACTCCACGTTCCTGTCGATCAGGTCCTTCTACAAGAACGACCCCGACTGGCCCGAGCTCGACGCCTACCTGAAGGGCACGGGACCCGTTCCCTCGTTCAACTACCACCGCTTCTGGGCGCAGGTCGACGTGGCCGTCGCGCTCGCCGAGTACGGCCGCCTGTTCGGCTAGAGCACCGGAGGGGGCGGCTCGCCAGAGCCGCCCCCTGACGGAAGGAATCCCTCATGCGCAAAGCGCTCATGGCGTTGCTGTTACCCGCGTCCCTGCTCGTCGCCCAGCCCGCGCAGGCCGCCACCTTCGAGTACGGCGAGGCGCTGCAGAAGTCGCTGTTCTTCTACGAGGCCCAGCAGTCGGGCAGGCTGCCGAGCTGGAACCGCGTCTCGTGGCGCGGCGACTCGGGCCTCGACGACGGCAAGGACGTCGGACTGGACCTGACGGGCGGCTGGTACGACGCGGGCGACCACGTGAAGTTCGGCCTGCCGATGGCGTTCACCGCCACCATGCTGGCGTGGGGCGCGGTGGAGTACCGCGACGCCTACGCCGCCTCGGGCCAGCTCACCCACCTGCAGAACAACCTCAAGTGGGTCAACGACTACTTCATCAAGGCCCACCCCTCGCCCAACGTGCTCTACGGGCAGATCGGCGCCGGAGGCCCCGACCACGCATGGTGGGGCCCCGCCGAGGTCATGCCGATGGCCAGACCCTCCTACAAGATCGACGCCTCCTGCGGGGGTTCGGACCTGGCCGCGGAGACGGCCGCCGCGATGGCCGCCTCCTCGATCGTCTTCCGCCCGACGAACCCCACGTACGCCGACACGCTGGTCACCCACGCGAAGCAGCTCTACACCTTCGCCGACACCGTGCGGAAGAAGTACAGCGAGTGCATCACCGACGCCCAGAGCTTCTACAACTCCTGGAGCGGCTACAACGACGAACTGGTGTGGGGCGCGATCTGGCTCCACAGGGCCACCCAGGACCAGGCGTACCTGGCCAAGGCGGAGTCGTACTACGACAACCTCGGCTCCGAGCCGCAGTCCACGACCAAGTCGTACAAGTGGACGATCGCGTGGGACGACAAGTCCTACGGCGCGTACGTGCTGCTGCACAAGCTGACGGGCAAGCAGCGCTACCTCGACGACGCCAACCGCTGGCTCGACTACTGGACGGTCGGCGTCAACGGCCAGAAGATCAGGTACTCCCCCGGTGGCCAGGCCGTCCTCGACCGGTGGGGTTCGCTGCGCTACGCGGCCAACACCGCCTTCGCCGCGCTCGTCCACAGCGACTCGATCTCCGACGCCACCCGCAGGACGCGCTACCACGACTTCGCCAAACGCCAGATCGACTACGCGCTCGGCGACAACCCGCGCGGCAGCTCGTACGTGATCGGGTTCGGCGCCAACCCGCCGAAGAACCCGCACCACCGCACCGCCCACGGCTCGTGGACCGACCAGATCAGCTCCCCCGTCGACAGCCGCCACGTCCTGTACGGCGCGCTGGTCGGCGGCCCGCCCGACCCCGACGACAAGTACACCGACAGCCGCCAGGACTACGTGATGAACGAGGTGGCCACCGACTACAACGCCGGGTTCACCAGCGCGGTCGCGAGGCTCTACCAGGAGTACGGCGGCGCGCCCGACGCGGACTTCCCCGTGCGGGAGACCCCGGACGCCCCCGAGATCTTCGTGGAGGCGGGGGTCAACGCCTCGGGCACGGCCTTCACCGAGATCAAGGCCATCGTGCGCAACCAGTCGGGCTGGCCGGCCCGCGCGCTGAACGACGGCTCCTTCCGCTACTACTTCACCCTCGACGGCGACACCACCGCCTCGCAGATCAGCGTCTCGGCGGCCTACAACCAGTGCAAGGCGCCGACCGTGCAGCCGTTCGGCGGCAGGACCTACTACGTGAACGTCGACTGCTCGGGCACCTCCATCGCCCCCGCAGGACAGTCGCAACACCGGCGCGAGGTGCAGTTCCGCATCGCGAGCACCGGCACGTGGGACCCCTCGAACGACTGGTCGTACAAGGGCGTCGCCACCACGCCGGGGGCCACCCCCGTGCTCGTGCGGAACATCACCCTCCACAGCGGGGCCACCAGGATCTGGGGCAACCCGCCCGGTGACGAGCCTGCCGACCAGAGCCCGCCCACCAGGCCCGGCAAGCCCTCCGTCTCCGACATCACGGGCACCACGGCCACGCTGACCTGGGCCCCCTCCACCGACGACGTGGGCGTGACCGGCTACGACGTCTACGACGGCACCACCAGGCTGGCCACCTCGACCGCCGCCACCACCACGCTCACCGGCCTCACCCCCGAGAAGGCGTACACCGTCCACGTGGTGGCCCGCGACGCCTCGGGCAAGAGCTCGCCCGCCTCCGAGGCCACGGCCTTCACCACCTCCGACGGGCCTCCGCCCGGCGACTGCACGGCCACCTACAAGCTGGTCAACTCCTGGCAGGGCGGCTTCCAGGCCGAGGTCAGCGTCACCGCGACAGGCGGCTGGACGGTCGGCTGGACCTTCCCCGGCGACCAGAAGATCGGCCAGCTCTGGAACGGCACGCACACCCAGAGCGGCGCGGCGGTGTCGGTGAAGAACCTCGCGTGGAACGCCGACGGCGGCACGTTCGGCTTCACCGCCACCGGCTCAGGCGTCACCCCCTCCCCGCTCACCTGCGTCAAGCCCTGAACCCGACGCCCGGGGAGCAGGCGCTCCCCGGGCCTTCGAGGAAGCCCATGAGACTCCGCCACGCCCTGGCCGTCATGGCCGCCGCCCTGCTCGTCCCCCTCGCCGTCCAGCCCGCCCACGCCGCCACCGGCCTGCACGTCTCCGGCACGAAGATCCTGGAGGCCGGCGGCCAGGAGTTCGTGATGCGTGGCACCAGCCACGCCCACACCTGGTACCCGACCAGGACCTCCTCCTTCCAGGGCATCAAGTCGCTCGGCGCCAACGCGGTACGCGTGGTGCTCAGCGGCGGACGCTGGACCAAGAACGACACCGCCGACGTGACCAACGTGATCAGCCTGTGCAAGGCCAGCAAGCTCATCTGCGTGCTGGAGAACCACGACACCACCGGGTACGGCGAGCAGTCCGGCGCCTACACCCTCGACCAGGCCGTGGACTACTGGATCAGCGTGAAGGCCGCGCTCCAGGGCCAGGAGGACTACGTCGTACTCAACATCGGCAACGAGCCCGTCGGCAACAACGCCGTCACCCCCGCGTGGACCGAGGCCACCTCCAACGCGATCAAGCGACTCAGGACGGCGGGGTTCGAGCACCTGCTCATGGCCGACGCGCCCGCGTGGGGCCAGGACTGGAAGAACGAGATGCGAGACAACGCGGCCACGGTCATGGCCGCCGATCCGAAGCGCAACACCGTCTTCTCCGTCCACATGTACGGCGTCTACGACACCGCCGCCGAGATCGTCTCCTACCTCGACGCCTTCGAAGCCGCCGGCCTCCCTCTCGTCATCGGCGAGTTCGGCTTCAACCACTCCGACGGCGACCCCGACGAGGACACGATCATGGCGGAGGCCCAGGCCCGCGGGGTCGGCTACCTCGGCTGGTCGTGGAGCGGCAACGGCGGCGGCGTGGAGTACCTGGACCAGGTCACCGATTTCGACCCGGCGAGGCTGACGAGCTGGGGCCGGCGCCTGTTCAACGGCGCCAACGGCATCGCCGCCACCGCGAAGCAGGCGGCGATCTACGGCGCCGTCGTCCCGGACACCGAGAAGCCGACCAGGCCGGGCGCGCCCGCCGCTTCAGCCATCACCGCCACCACCGCCACCCTCACCTGGGCCGCCTCCACCGACAACGTCGGCGTCACCGGCTACGACATCCACCACGGCACCACCAAGCTCGCCGGCTCGACCGGAGCCTCCGCCACCCTCACCGGCCTGACCCCCAACACCCCCTACACCGTCCACATCATCGCCCGCGACGCGGCAGGCAACCTCTCCGACCCCTCCACCACGACCACCTTCACCACCTCCACGTCCTCGACCACCTGCACCTCCACCTACAAGCTGGTCAACTCCTGGCAGGGCGGCTTCCAAGGCGAAGTCACCGTCTCCTGCCCCCCAGGCACCACCGGCTGGAAGACCACCCTCACCTACCCCAGCGGCGTAACCGTCACCCAGACCTGGAACGCCTCCCTCACCGGCACCTACACCTTCACCAACCTGTCCTGGAACACCTCAGGCGGCACCTTCGGCTTCCTCGGCACCTGGACAGGATCCGGCACACCACCCACCCCGGTGGTCACCACGAGCGGTAGCTGATCCACGTCCTGGACGTCCCTCCCTCTCCGAGGGGGAGGGACGCGCCTCAGGCGGGCGCGGACGTCGTCTGCAGGGCGCCGGCCAGCCAGCGGGCCAGCTTGTGGTGGCCGCCGAGCGTGGGGTGGACGCCGTCGGGCAGCAGCACCTCCGAGCGCCTGCCCTCGATCCAGCGCCTGGCCAGCGGGTCGAGGAAGGCCACCCGCTCGCGCGCCGCGACCTCGGCGAGGGCGTCGCGCAGCAGGTAGGCGCTGGGCGGGGCCCTGTCGATCCAGATCGGGCCGACCATGACGATCCTGGTGCCCGGCCAGTGGGCCTTGACCGACCAGACGAGCCTGGCGGCGGCCTGCCGTACCGTGGCGGCGGGCCACCTGCTGTCGTTGTGGCCGCCCGAGATGACGAGCAGGTCGGGGGCGGGGCGCCAGGCCAGCTCCGCCATGAACGACTGCTCGAAGGTGCGGCCCACCCTGCCCTCGTTGACGAAGCCCGTGCCGCCCGCGCCCGCGATCACCGGCTGCCAGCCGAGCTGCCTCGCGCTCTCGCTGGCGTAGGTCTGCCATGTGCGCACCGGCCCGGAGCCGACGGTGAAGCTGTCGCCGACGAACATCATCACCGGCGCCGCCTTCCGTGCGGGCTGCTGTGCCGCCTGCTGGACGGCCGGCACCAAGAGGGGCGGCTGCGACGCGGCGCCACTGCACCCCGCGATAGCGGGACATATCCCGAAGATCGTGGCGGCCGATGCGAGCAGACGACGCCGCAGCAAGCCGCGCATGACCACCTCGAGAGCTCTAGGCTGCCGACATGAGCTTCGATACCCACGGGCGCACGCAGCGGCTCGAACTGTCCGACCAGAACCTGCGCGCCTTCGAGGCGGTCGTCCTGGAGTCGACGCCAGAGGGAATCGTCTTGAGCAAGTCGGCATTCTACCCAGGAGGCGGCGGCCAGCCGGCGGATCACGGAGTTCTCCTCTGGCAGGGGGTGGAGACCAGGATCGTCGGCGTGCGCAAAGGCGACGATCTCCACCTGATTCCGGCAGAGGGCGACCCGATCCCGCCCGCGGGCACGGTCGTCGAGGCCGCCGTGGCCGACGAGCGGCGATCGGCCCTCATGCGCACCCACTCGGGGCTCCACGTGCTGTGCGGCGTCGTCTTCCGCGACTACGGCTCGCTGGTCACCGGCGGCAACATGGAGCCGTTCTCGGCCAGGATGGACTTCAACCTGCCCGAGGTGCCGCCCGGCTTCAAGGAGGCGGTCGAGGACGCCTGCAACGCCGAGGTCACCGCCGACCGGCGCATCGACGTTCGGGTGCTGCCGCGCTCGGAGGCCTTCGCGATCCCCGACATCATCCGCACCGCCACCAACCTGGTGCCCGACGACGTCGAGGACGTCCGCGTCGTCGACATCGTCGGCCTCGACACCCAGGCCGACGGCGGCACCCACGTCGCCTCCACGAAGCAGATCGGCCGGATCAAGGTGGCGAAGATCGAGAGCAAGGGCAGGGGCTTCCGCCGCCTGCGGATCACGATCTCCGACTGAGCCAGTCGGCCAGCTCGCCGAAGCCGTTGCGCCTGGCGGCCCCCTCGGCGTCGACAGGCTCCCAGCCGGGCAGCCACGACGGGTCGGCCCCGCGCTCCAGGAGATAGGCGGCGAGCTCGCGCTGACCGCCGTGGGCGGCGTACCAGAAAGCCAGGTCGAGGTCGAAGGGCTCGGTCATGCGATCCAGCAGCCCGAGCGCCGCCGCCTGGTGCGCCTGCACCGAGGCGCCCCTTTCGACCAGCCTGCGTGCGGTGTTCCACTGCGCGAAGGCGACCGCGTCCGCCAGTGGCGTGCCGCCACCGATGACCGCCCCTTCGGCCTCGATGTCGGCTCCCGCGTCGAGCAGCGCGTCGAGCGCCTCGACGTCGTCGTTGCTGGCCGCCCAGTGCAGCGGGGTCTCGGTGTGCGCGCCGACGAACCGGGCGTCGACCTCGGCGCCGTGCGCGACGAGCGTGGCGATCGTCCCGCCCACGTGCGGCAGGTGGCCCGGCCAGTCGGTCGCGACGTGGAGCAGTGACCTGCCCTCGATCCTGGCCCCGATCAGGTCGGGGTACTCGGTCAGCAGGCGGTCGAGCTCGGCCAGGTCGCCCGCGCGGACGGCGGCGACCACGGCGAGCGTCCTCGGCTCCTCAACGTCCATGCCCGCCATCCTCGATCATCGCGGCCAGACCGTCGAGCTGCAGCTTGAGCCCCAGCTCGAACAGCGCGTCGAGGTCGAGGTCGTAGCCGTCGCCGACGCCCTTCACCATGGCCGCGAAGGCGGGATAGGCGCCCGTGTCCATCAGCGTGCGCAGGCCGGGCTCCTGGGCGTCCATCCACTCGTCCTCCGTCAGGCCGGTGACGGCCTGCGCCTGGGTCTCGCGCTCGGCGTTGACCGCCAGGCCTTGGACGAAGCTGTAGAACAGCACGTGCAGGTCGAGCCTGGTGACGGGGTCGAAGCCGAGGCTCTCGATCGCGGCCAGCGCCTGCTCGGCGTGGACGGCCAGGTGCGGAAGGACGACAGGACGGCTGAGCGGCGTGACCTGGGCGAGCCACGGATGGCGCCTGTGCAGGGTCCACAGCGTCCTTCCCACCAGCTCGAGCCGAGCCCGCCAGCCGTCGGGAGGCGGCGTCGGGTAGCCGAGCTCGGCGTAGGCGGCGTCGGCCATCAGCAGGACGAGGTCGTCCTTGCCGCCGACGTACTTGTAGGCCGACATCGGGGCGACGCCCAGCTTGGCGGCGATCCCCCTCATGGTCAGCGCGCCAAGCCCCTCGGCGTCGGCGATCTCGATCGCGACGCGCACCACCCGCTCACGTGACAGCGCCGTCTCGGGCAGGGGTTCGGGCAGGGGTCCGGAGGAGGGCGAGGCCACGACCGTGCCCACGCGCGGCCTGGCCACGACGACGCCCTGCTGCTGCAGGGTGTTCATGGCCTTCGTGGCGGTCGCCAGAGCCACACCCCACTGCCTGGCGACCTGTCTGACGGGCGGAAGCCGGTCACCCGGCTTGAGCTTGCCCGAGGCGATACGGCGTTTGACGTCGTCGACGATGTCGAGATAGGGCGACTGCACTAGTACACAATACATCGTACATTCAGAGCATGACGAACATCCTGATCTCCGGGTCGAGCATCGCGGGCGCCACTCTGGCCTACTGGCTGCGCCACCACGGCTTCTCCACCACCGTCGTCGAGCGCACTCCAGGCCTGCGCCCCGGCGGCCAGGCCATCGACGTGCGCGGCGCCGCGCTCACCGTGGCCGAGCGCATGGGCGTCCTTGACGAGATGCGCGGCCTGCGCACCACCTGGCGCGGCATGTCGATGCTCGACGGCGACGGCAACGAGGTCATGCGCGACACCGAGGGCACCTACAGCGGCGGCAGGTTCGACAGCGGCGACGTGGAACTGCTCAAGGAGGACCTCACGCGGATCGTCCACGACCGCGCGCGGGACGGGGTGGAGTACCTCTTCGACGACACCGTCACCTCCATCGGCCAGGACGGTGAGGTCACCTTCGAGAACAGCCCCCCGCGCCGCTTCGACCTGGTGATCGGCGCGGACGGCCTGCACTCCACCGTGCGCCGCCTGGCCTTCGGCGACGAATCCGACTTCATCCACCACCTGGGGATGCACCTGTGCATCTTCACCATGGACAACATCCTCGACCTGGAGAACTGGCAGATCTGGCTCAGGGACGGCGACGCCGGGCTCGGCCTGTTCCCCGTGCGCGACAACACCCAGCTCAAGGTCAACCTGGGCTTCCACAAGGAGCGGCTCGACTACGACTACCGCGACCTCGACCAGCAGAGGCGGCTGGTCGCCGAGCACTGCGGCGGCCTGCGGTGGGAGGCGCCCAGGCTGCTCGAGGCCATGTGGAAGGCGCCCGACTTCTACTTCGACTCGATGGCGCAGATCAGGATGCCCTCGTGGTCGAAGGGACGGGTAGCGCTGGTCGGCGACGCCGGTTACTGCGCCTCACCGCTGTCGGGCCAGGGCACCAGCCTGGCCATGGTCGGCGCCTACGTCCTGGCCGAGGAGCTGGGCAGGTCGCTGGAGGGGGCCTTCGACAGGTACGAGTCGCGGATGCGGCCCTTCGTCGAGGCCAACCAGGCCCTCGCACTGGAGAACCCCGGAGGGCCGGCCTCCGACGAGTCGGTCGCCAAGGCCAAGAACGCCATCACCCTCTGACCGGCTCCCTTCAGAGGGAGCGGAACTGGCGGGTGGAGGAGATCGCGCCCGAGGTGGTGGTGGTGAAGGTGCGCATCGACCCGGCGAACTTCGACAGGTCCCACTCGGCGGGCCCGTGGTACCAGTAGAGGTTGTCGGCCTGCTGGCCGTTGCCCGTGACCGAGGCCACCACCCTCGACCAGTGCTCCACCCCGTCGAAGATCACCGCGTAGGGCAGGTAGCGGGAGAACAGCTCGACCCTGTGCTGCTCGGGCACGTTCCCGAGATCGCCCGTCATGAGGTAGTGGCGGAAGCCGAGCGTGTGGGCCAGGGCCGCCGAGCCCTTGGCGGTCTTGGCGGGCATCGACTGCCCGCCGATCGCCAGCGCGGCGCCCGCGATGATCACAGCGAGGCCGAGCAGGCCGTAGGTGGTGAACCAGGCCAGCGCCGCAGTCGCCGCGACCCCGAGCAGGCAGAGTGCGACCCCTGCCGTGGTCCACCTGGTGCGTACGGCGTCGGGCCTGCGGGCGAACCAGCCCTGCCGTACGACGTCGGTGTAGAGGGCGTCGCGCACCTTGCCGAGGTGGGCGTGGAAGGCGCCGGACAGCTGCGAGAGCAGCACGCTGTCGCGCCCTTCGAAGATCGCGTCGTACAGCGCCCTCTCGTACGGCAGCAGCGAGGCGATCGGCGCATTGGGTAGCCTGACGAGCACCCAGTCGGGCGCGTCGTAGGTCTGGCGGGGCTGCTCGTCGATGCGCAGGTAGCCGCGGACCGCGAGGTCGACGATGGTGGCGGTCACGTCGATCACGTCGGCCTGCTCGTCGATCAGCGTGCCGATCTGGCCTGGGCGCACGCCGTCGGGCGGGGTGAAGTGGCCGTCCTGGACGGCGGCGACGGCGCCCTGCTCGTGACCGACCGCGCGCGCGTCGCGTCCGCGGGTCCACCACAGCAGGCCGACGCCGCCGAGCAGCAGGGCCAGCAGCCCGGCCAGCGCGCCGCCCGTGACGGTGTCGAGAGTGAACGCGCTGGTCATCGACCAGCGCCGCTGCAGGATCGGCTCCCCGCCGCTGGTGCCCTTGGGATAGCCGAGCACCACCGTCAGCGCCTGGCCCGCGTTGAGGCCCTGCTGCTCGAACTCGGCGCGCACGCCCGTGTGGTCCATCGAGGCCGAGGTGCAGCCGATCGCGGAGGTGAGGTCGCCCGCGAAGCAGGACAGGTTCTGGATGGCGGCGGGCCCCGAGACCTTGACCGTCGCCTTCGCCACCGGAGCGCTCCAACCGCCCACGGCGAACCAGCGCAGCTCCTCCGTGCCGCCGACCTGCGTGACCGCGCCGGTGACGTCGTAGGAGACGGTGCCGTCGCCCTGCATGGTGAGCACGTCTCCTGCGAGGGTGCCGCCCTTGACGTTGGAGATGCGGTAGATCCTGTCGAAGTCGTCGTCGAAGCGGGTGCGGGTGAGGAACGTGCGCTCGACCTTGCCGCCCGCGCCGCTGATCTTCTCGGTCACGTGCAGCACGCCGCCCTTGCCGAGCTCCAGCGTCACCTCGTCGGTGAGAGGCGCCGTCTGCGCGGCAAAAGGCATCGCTCCCATGAGGAGAGCGATGAAGGCGACCCTGATACCCGTCATGGCGGCAGATCGTAGCGGTTGGCACCGACCCTCTGAGTGGGTACAGCTCTGACCAGGGGGAATGCAAATGTTGCGGGCTTTGTCAGCGATCTACGACGCGGTCGCCGTCGTCCAGTGGGCCTATGCGCCGGCGCCCGGACGGGGTTTCATCGGCGGTATGCCCCCGCCGGAGGTGTCCTGATGGCGCTGCCCTCCTACGAGCCGATGCTCGCCAAAGCGGGGCCGCTGCCCGCCAAGGGCGAGTGGGCCTACGAGATGAAGTGGGACGGGGTCAGGGCGCTGGCCTACGTCGAGGACAGGGGCGTCAGGCTCGTCTCCCGCAACGGCAAGGACGTCACCGTCGCCTACACCGAGCTGCGCATGCTGGGCGGCGCGGTGGGCGGGCACGATCTCGTGCTCGACGGCGAGATCGTCGCCTTCGACGCGGCGGGCAGGCCGTCCTTCGGCGCGCTGCAGCAGCGGATGCACCAGCGCAACCCCGTCAGGATCGCCGAGCTCGTCAGGTCGGTGCCCGTGACGTTCATGCTCTTCGATCTGCTGCACATCAACTCCGCCAGCGCGGTCGGCCTGCCGTACACCGACAGGAGACGGTTGCTGGAGGAGACGGTCACGCCGGGCGCGCGCTGGCAGGTGCCCGTCTGGTTCCACGGCTCGGGAGAGGAGGCGGTGGCGGCGAGCAAGCAACTGGGCCTCGAAGGGGTGGTGGCCAAGCGGCTCGACTCGCCCTACCGGCAGGGCCAGCGCTCGGCCGACTGGACGAAGGTGAAGAACTTCAGGATGCAGGAGGTCATCATCTGCGGCTGGAAGCCGGGCGAGGGACGGCGGTCGGGGATGATCGGCTCACTGCTGCTCGGCGTGCACGACGCCGGCGGACGACTGGTCTTCGCAGGGCACGTCGGGACCGGGTTCACCGAGCGCATGCTGGCCGACCTCGGCTCACGCCTGCGGCCGCTGGAAAGGCCCGACCCGCCCGTGCTGGGCGTGCCGCGCGAACACGCCCGCGACGCCCACTGGGTGGAGCCCGTGCTGGTCGGGGAGGTCCGTTACGCCGAGTGGACGCCCGAAAGAAGTCTCAGGCACCCGTCGTGGCGCGGGCTGAGGGAGGACAAGGGGCCAGGCGAGGTGCGCGTCGATCAGGCCTCGTGAAGGATCGGCCAGACCTCGACCTGGTCGGCCGGCAGCTCGGCGGCGAGTTGCAGCGCCCGCTCCTCGCTGTCGACGTCGAGGAGGTACCAGCTGGCGAGGTACTCCTTCGACTCCAGGTAGGGGCCGTCGGTGACGACGGGCGCGCCGGTCACGGTCCTGACCATCTTGGCCTGGGCGGCGTCGGCCACGCCGAACGCGCCGAGCAGCTCGCCGCTCTCCTTGTGCTTGGCGGTGAAGGCGTCGAAGGCGGCGGCCGTGGCCTGCCACTCCTCGGCGGGGATCGACTCCCAGAGCTCCTTGTTGCCATAGATGATCATCACGTACTTCATGTCAGCCACGATACTGAGGGCGCTGTCCTATGACACACTCCGCGCGGCCGGGGCCGTGGCGGGTGACGACGTCGCCTTCGCCCACGCCCTGCTGTGGTGCGGCACTCAGGAAGAGCTCGCCGACAACCCGGACAACCGCCTCCGGCTGACGCTCGGCCTGCGCAAGGAGAACGGCCGGTGGGTCGTCGCCCACGAGCACCACTCGTTCCCGATCACCGGCTAGGAGGCTCCGGCCGGTCGATCACAGGCGGATCAGGCCGCGTTCGACCGCCACGGTGACGGCGGCGGTGCGGGTGTCGACGCCGAGCTTGCCGTACACGTGGACGAGGTGGGTCTTGACGGTCGCCTCGGTGATGAACAGCGCTCTGGCGATCTCCTTGTTGCCCGCGCCCTTCGCCAGGAGCTCCAGGATCTCGATCTCCCTGGTGGTCAGCGCGGGCCCAGGGTCGCGCATGCGGCGCATCATCCGCGTGGCCACCTTGGGCGACAGGACGGTCTCTCCCCTGGCGGCGGCCTTGATCGCCTGGAAGAGCTCGTCGGGAGGGCAGGCCTTGAGCACGTAGCCCGTGGCGCCCGCGTCGATGGCCCTGACGATGTCGGCGTCCGTCTCGTAGGTGGTCAGGACGAGCACCTGCGGCGCATGGGGAAGCGCGCGGACCAGCCGCGTGGTCTCCACGCCGTCAGGGCCGTCGCCGAGCTGCAGGTCCATGAGCACGACGTCGGGCTCGCTCAGGGCGATGCCGCGCACGGCGTCGTGCGAGGTGGCCGCCTCGCCCACGATCTCCATGTCGGGCTCGCCGCCGACGAGGGCGGCGATGCCCGCCCTGACGACGGGGTGGTCGTCCACCAGGAAGAGTTTCAAAGCGGGATCCTCGCTGCCACGGCCGTGCCCTCACCGGGCACGCTCTCGACCACCAGCGTGCCACCCACCTCGGCCAGCCTGTCACGCATGCCGCGCAGGCCGTACCCCCGGCCTGGCCCTGGCGCGGCCTGGTCGAAGCCGACGCCGTCGTCGAAGACGTCCAGCGTCACCTCGCCCTCCAGATACGACAGGGTGACGACCACCCTGCTCGCCTGGGCGTGCTCGCGGGCGTTGGCGAGCGCTCCCTGCGCCACCCTCAGCAGGACGGCCTGCGTCCTGGCGTCGAGGGGGTACTCGGCCCCCTCCTGGCGGAAGTCGTCACAGATCGACTTGAGCACGTCGGGCAGCGACCTCTCGGCCAGGTCGGCGGGCCCGAGGTCCCTGACGAACCGCCGGGCCTCCTCCAGGTTCTCCCCCGTCGAGGTCATCGCCTGCCGCAGGTAGGAGCGGGCGAGGGAGGGGTCGCTCTCCCATGCCCTGTCGGCGGCCTGCAGCAGGATGCGCTGGCTGGTCAGGCCCTGGGCCAGGGTGTCGTGGATCTCGCGGCTGAGCCGCTCCCTCTCCTCCAGGACGCCCGAGCGGCGCAGCTCCCAGAAGATCACCACGGTCATGGCCGCGACCGCGATCGGCGCGAGGACCTGGCTCGGGTCGAACCTGTCGGCCAGGTTGATCTGGGCGACGATCACCGAGACCGTCAGGACGGTCGCCGCCACGATCGTCAGCGGGGGCGAGAGCAGGCGCAGGCAGACGAAGAAGAGCGGGATCGCGCACCACGAGAACGACGGCGCCATCTCCACCAGCACCAGCCAGAGCAGGAGCACCGCGACGAGCCACGCCAGGCGCCCGCGGTGGCCGAGCGGTCGCCAGAAGGCCACGCCCACGGCGTAGAGGAGCCCCAGCACCGCGGCGAGGCCGACGTTGACGGCGCTCTCGGCGTTGAGACCGTGCCTCACCAGCAACCGGGAGGCGGAGGCGACGAGCAGCAGGAAGAAGCCCACGTGCATGGCGCGGTTCAGCCGGACGCGTTCCACCTGCTCCTCCTCCCTCCACATCAACCAATCGGTTGACGTACGGCTCAGCCGATTTCTTCCCCCGCTTCGACCGGACGTGCGATGGCCCCCGCCACGGGCGACGGCAGGCTGGAGGACATGAACCTCAAGAGCTTCCGCATCCGCACCGCCGCCGCCGGCCTGGCCGCCCTCGCCGTGGTTGGTGGCGTCACCGTCTCACAGTCCGCCGCCATGGCCGACCCCGGCGCCCCCGCCGTCGTCCAGACGAACGTGCTGTCGGCCGACGCCGCCCTGAAGATCGCAGAAGCGGTGCAGAAGGAGGCTGCCAAGCAGAAGCAGCGCGTGACCGTCGCGATCGTGGACCGCTCGGGCGCGACCAGGCTGATCCTGAAGGGTGACGGCGCGGGCCCGCAGACCGAGGAGTCGGCCAGGCGCAAGGCGTTCACCGCCGTGTCGTTCGGCCAGGCCACCAGCGCGCTGTCGAAGAACCAGGCGCTGGCCGCGATCCCCGGCACCCTCCTGCTGGGCGGCGGCGTTCCCGTCGCCTCCGGTGGCAGCCCGATCGCCGGCATCGGGGTCGGCGGCGCGCCCTCCGGCGACATCGACGAGGCCCTCGCCCAGGCCGGTCTCAAGGCCGTCCAGGGGCAGCTCGGCTGATCCCCGATGCCTGTCGACCGCAGCTCTCCGACGCGCAGGGCCGTGCTCCTCGCCGCGGCCCCTCTCGCGCTGGCCGCGTGCGCGGGGCCCGCCGGTCCCGAGCCCGGGTCACAGACTGCGCGACCAGGCATGAAAGGATCGAATGTGCTCACAGGACAACTGCTCACAGCCGCCGCCGCGGGCGACACCACCGCCGTCAGGGAGGCCGTCACCGAGGGCGCCGATCTGGAGGCTCGCGACAGCCAGCAACGCACCGCCCTGCTGCTGGCCAGCGCGGCCGACCACGTCGAGGTCGCCGAGCTCCTGGTCGCGGCGGGCGCCGACCCCAACGCTCTCGACGCCCAGCACGACACCCCCTGGCTGGTGACCGGTGTGACGGGCAGTGTGGCCATGATGCGCGCGCTCCTGCCCGCCAGGCCCGACCTGACGATCACCAATCGCTACGGCGGCGTCTCGTTGATCCCCGCCTGTGAGCGCGGGCACGTCGACTACGTGCGCGAGGTGCTGAAGACCGGCATCGACGTCAACCACGTCAACAACCTGGGCTGGACGGGGCTGCTGGAGGCGGTCATCCTCGGCGACGGCAGCGGGCCGTACCTGGAGATCGTCAGGCTGCTGCTGGCCGCGGGCGCCGATCCCGACCTGGCCGACTCCAACGGCGTGACCGCGCTGCAGCACGCCGAGCAGAAGGGCCAGCGGGACATCGCCGAGATCCTACGACGCGCCTAGCCGTACCTCGCCGACCGGACGGCCGCCGCCCAGCAGCGGGGCGGTCGCCATGTCGTCGAGTTCGGGAGCGTCGAGGCCGAGCGCCCGCAGGGCGGCCACGGTCACGGGAACGCGGGCGCGGGAGGAGCCGTCCTCGATCTTGACGGTGCCTGCCCTGCCGTCGGAGTAGGCGAAGGCGTCGAACGCCTCGGCCCCCGCCTTCACCATCAGCCCAGGGATGGCCCGCATCAGCCTGGCCTCGAGGCGGGTGGTGCCCGACGTCCACTCCGGGTGGGTGGTCATGGCCTCGTAGACGCGCCGTTCGGGCGAGCCCTGCTCTCCCAGAGGGAACGCGCGGAAGGCGCGCGTCACCCCCACCATCGAGACGAAGAACAGCGGCGCCCCGCAGCCGTCGACCCCGGTGGCGGCCACGCGCTCGCCGGTCAGCTCCTCGACGGTCTCCCTGATCGCCCGCTGCAGCGGATGGGCGGGGTCGAGGTAGGTCTCCAGGGGCCAGCCGTTGACCACGCAGGTGGCGAGCATGGCCGAGTGCTTGCCCGAGCAGTTCATGAAGATCCGCGCCTTGGTGGTCACGGTCCTGTCGTCGGGATAGTCCTCGGGGCACAGCAGGGCGCTCTCGTCGAGACCGGCGCCCGCGAGGATCTTCCTGGCGCCGTCGACGTGGAACGGCTCGCCCGAGTGGGAGGCGCACGCCAGCGCGAGCAGCTCCCCGTCCAGGTCGAGCCCGCTGCGCAGCATGCCGAGCGCCTGCAGCGGCTTCATCGAGGAGCGCGGCGAGGCCAGCGCGTCGACGGCGCCGTGCGCCTGCACGGGCTTGCCCTCGGCCGACACGGCCAGCATCCTCGCCCGGTGCGTGGACTCCACGAACCCGGAACGGACAACCTCCACAACGAGCGACATTTCCCCTCCCTTTCGCCACGAGTGTATTACCGCCTTCCGGGGGCGTTCCGTCGGGAAGGCGAGGGTGCGCCACAATGGTGTTCCATGCGAGCAGTCGTTCAGCGGGTGAGCCACGCCTCCGTCGTCGTCGACGGCACGACCGTCGGCGCGATCGACGAGCCCGGCCTGATGGTGCTGGTCGGCGTCACCCATACCGACACCCCCGCCGAGGCCCGCAGGCTGGCCGCCAAGCTCTGGGGCCTGCGCGTGCTCGACGGCGAGAAGTCCTGCTCCGACATCGGCGCCCCCCTCCTGGTGATCAGCCAGTTCACCCTCTACGGCGACACCCGCAAGGGCCGCCGCCCCACCTGGCAGGCCGCCGCTCCGGGCCCGGTCGCCGAGCCGCTGGTGCAGGCGGTGATCGACGAGCTGCGGGCACTCGGCGCGCACGTCGAGACCGGCAGCTTCGGAGCCGAGATGAAGGTCTCGCTGCTGAACGACGGCCCGATCACGCTCGTGATCGATCTCTGACAGGTGGGGCCAGCCTCACCTTTTTCAGTGATGAGCCGCCCATGTCGCCCGTACTCCACCATCTCTACCGTGGACGCATGACCATCTGGCGACGGATCCGCGCCCACTGGGGGGCTGCGACCTGGCTGCGCACGCTCCACGTGGCGACGGGCCTGCTGACCGGGCTGCTCTCGGCGGGGGTGATCGCGACTCTGGTGGTCGGTTCGGTGCTGCTGGTCTGGACCGTGGTCGTCCCCGTGATCGCGATGGCCCTGCTGTTCTGGACCCTGCCGCTCTTCACCGCCCTGCAGCGCTCCCGCTTCGCCGCCCACCTTGACGTCCACATCGCCCCTCTGCCGCGAAGGGACTTCTCCCTCCACCCGCTCAAGTGGCTGGTCCCGCAGGCCAGAGCCCTGAGCACATGGCGGCAGCTCGCCTACCACCTGCTGTGCCCGCTGCTCAACGGTCTCGGCTCGCTCGCCCTCCTCACCGCGTGGGGCGGAACCCTCGCCATGGTGTTCCTCGCGGCACGCGCCTTCGACTTCTCGCCGTCCCCCGCGTTCGGAGCGGCGTTCGCGCTGATCGGCGTCGGCCTCTTCCTGGCGGGCCCCCTGGTGGCTCGGGCTTTCACGTGGGTGGACGTCATCGCGGGCGAGGCGCTGCTCGGGCCGGCGCTCAGCGACGAGCTCGCCCAGCGGGTGGAGACCCTGCAGGAGAGCCGCGCCGAGGTCATCGACGCCGCGGACGCCGAGCGCCGCCGCATCGAGCGCGACCTGCACGACGGCACCCAGCAGCGCCTCGTCTGGCTGGCCATGAACCTCGGCATGGCTCGCGCCACCCTCAAGGACCTGCCCGAACCGGCGATGCAGGTGATCACCCAGGCGCACGAGGAGTCCAAGCAGGCGCTCAAGGAGCTGCGCGACCTCGTGCGCGGGCTGCACCCCGCCGTCCTCACCGACGAGGGCCTGGACGCGGCCCTGTCCGGCCTCGCCGCCCGCGCCCCCTTCCCCGTACGGCTCAGCGTCGACGTCGCGCAGCGCGCCTCGCCCACGATCGAGGCGGTGGCCTTCTTCGTGGTCTCCGAGACGCTGACCAACATCGCCAAGCACGCCGAGGCCACCAAGGCGTCGATCACGGTCGTGCGCAAGGGTGACAGGCTACGGCTGGCCGTACGCGATGACGGAAGAGGAGGGGCCGCGCCCGAACGCGGCTCGGGGCTGCGCGGCCTCGCGCAGCGCGTCGGCTCCGTGGACGGCGAGCTGCGCATCGACAGCCCGCAGGGTGGACCGACGACGATCGAAGTGGAGCTTCCATGCGAGTAGTGCTGGCCGAGGACTCCGTCCTGTTGAGAGAGGGCCTGACGTGGGTGCTCGGCTCGGCGGGCATGGAGGTCGTGGCCGCCGTCGGCGACGCCGAGGAGCTGCTGCGCGCCGTCGGCGAGCACCGGCCCGACCTGGTCGTCACCGACGTGCGCATGCCGCCCTCGCACAGGGACGAGGGACTGCGCGCCGCGCTGGTGCTGCGCAGGCAGCGCCCGGGGCTGCCGATCGTGGTGCTCTCCCAGTACGTCGAGGAGCGCTACGCCAGCCAGCTGCTGTCCACCGAGACCACGGGGATGGGCTACCTGCTGAAGGACAGGGTGGCCGACGTCACCGAGTTCGTGGAGGCGCTGCGCAGGGTGGCCGCCGGAGGCACCGCGCTGGACCCCGAGGTGGTCGCCCAGCTGCTGCTGCGCGGCCGCAGCGACCCGCTGGACCAGCTCACCCGCAGGGAGCACGAGGTGCTCGCCCTCATCGCCGAGGGCCGCTCGAACGGGGCCATCGCCGATGCCCTGGTCGTGTCGGAGGGGGCGGTCGGCAAGCACATCAACAACATCTTCGCCAAGCTCGGCCTGTCCGGCGCCGACGACAAGGACCATCGCAGGGTGCTGGCCGTCCTGCGCTTCCTCAAGGTGTGAGATGAGAGGAGCACGCGTGCGCAGGACGTGGCTCATCGTGGGTGGAGTGTTCACCCTGGCCACCGTGGGCGGCCTGGGAGCCGGCTTCGGTCTGAACGTCGACCTGCCGGAAGACTCCGCCGACACCTCGCTCATCTACTCCACCACGGCGGAGACCACGGTCAGCGCCTACCGGATCACCACCCCCGAACTGTTCGTCGCGGTGAGGGGCGAGGTGGACGTCAAGGTGATCGTCACCCCCGCCTCGAAGGGAGCGCGGCGGCTCACCGTCGAGCGGCGGCTCACCTGGGCCGGCGACGACGGCCGCAACCACTCCGAGTCGTGGAACGGCAGGTGGCTACGGGCGGAGATGAGGTGCGGAGTGTCGGCGTGCGGCGCGCTCTACACCTTGACCGTCCCCGAGGACACCCCGGTATGGCTGATCACGCCGCCCAGAACCCTCACCTGTCCACCTCAGGTATGCCGGCACGGCTGACCGTGCGGGCGGGGAAGCCCGCACCGGATCTAGCGGATGCGGCGGCGCAGGGCGGGGTCGATGGCGACGTTGCGGCCCGCGTCCGGCGGCACGATGACCTCCTGCGAGGCCGCCACCCCACCCGCCAGCAGCGGCTCGTCGACCGGCACCGTGCGCTTGACGAGCGCCAGTGCGATCGGGCCCAGCTCGTGGTGGCGGGCCGCGGAGCCGACGAAGCCCACCTCCTGCCCGTCGAGCAGCACAGGCGCCCCGTGCGGGGGCAGCGTGTCGACGCTGCCGTCGAGGTGGAGGAAGACCAGCCGCCTGGGCGGGTGGCCCAGGTTGTGCACGCGGGCCACGGTCTCCTGGCCCCTGTAGCACCCCTTGGTGAGATGGACGGCCGCGCCGATCCAGCCCACCTCGTGCGGGATCGTCTTGTGGTCGGTGTCGAGGCCCAGCCTCGGCCTGTGCTCCTCGATGCGCAGCGCCTCGTAGGCCCACAGCCCCGCCAGCGGCTTGCCGAGGTGGGTGTCGAGCTCGGCGCGCGGCACGAGGAAGTCCTCCGACGCGCCCGACAGCACCGCGAGGTCGTCGGCGAGGGAGACCTCGACGCGCAGCATGAACCGCATCCGGTCGAGGTAGTCGATCAACGGAGCCGAGGTGCCCGGCTCGACGTGGGCCAGGACGGCCTCGCCGTCGTCGACGAGCGTGAGGTGGTGCTCGACGCGGCCCTGCAGGTCGAGGATGAGGGTCTGGGTCCACTCACCCGGCTTGAGGATGTCGAGCTTCTGCGAGGTGAGGTCGTTGAGCCATTTCAGCCTGTCGACGCCGGCGATCCTGACGATCTCGCGGTTGCTGCGGTCGACGACCGCTTCGCCCTTCACCAGCGCGCGCTGTTCGGCGAAGAGGTCGCCGTAGTGGGCGGCGACGTCGGCGTCGGGGGACTCGGCCGCGACGGCGCCGGGAAGATCGAGCAGAGGGCTACGCATGCCGTCAGGCTACCCGGCAGCCACGACAGCGGCCGAAGACGGTCAGGTGCCGGACGTCGGCGACGAAGCCCAGCTCCTCCTCCAGCCCTCTCACCAGCCCGTCGGCCATCTCGGGACGCACCTCGCTGACCTCGCCGCACCCCCTGCACACCAGGTGGACGTGGTCGGCCTCGGCGGCCAGATGGTAGGTCGGGGCGACGTGGTTGAGGTGGGTGTGGGTGACCATGCCGAGCTCTTCGAGCAGTTCGAGCGTGCGATAGACGGTGGAGATGTTCACGCCGCGGGCGGTCTGCCTGACTTTCGCGCAGATCTCCTCGGGCGTGCCGTGCCCGAGCGCCTTGACCGCTTCGAGAACCAGCTGCCGTTGCGGAGTCACGCGGTAGCCCTTGGCGCGGAGCTCCTCGTGCCATGCGGTCTCGGTCATGTCCAGAGTCTACGGCCGGCGAATAATCGCTTGCCCGTTACCGAACCTGCCGCATAGCTTGAAAGCACGCGGAAAGGAGGTGGTCCAAACAATGGTGATTCATAGTTGGGCTAGCGAGGTGGCTGTCCGCTAGCGGCGGAACCATCCGGACCAGGTCTGGATGTCTCACGCCGCAGAGGCGAATCTGAGGCAGCCACCGGGGCTCCGAGCAGCTGGAGGGCGGGGTCCATCCCCGTCTGTGGTCCATCCAGCCCGCCTGTCGACAGGTGGAGCGAGCTCGGGGCCCTTCCCATTTCCTGAGGCTTTCCCCGAAGGTCCGCAGACCCCTGCGAGCCGGGGTGCTGCGGCCTTCAGAGCGTCAGTGTTCCCCGCGCGCGGGGACGCCGAGCCTGGCGCAGGCCTCGTTGTAGAGGCGCACCACCGCCTGCCGTACCTGGGGGCGCTCGGTCAGCGTCTGGCCCCACGGCACGCGCACCCGCTCCCCTCCGTCGATCGTGAACTCGATGGCCTCGGCGTCCACATCGCTGGTCGTCGCGGTCGTCGCCTCGGGACGGCCGCCGAGCGCACGCACGATCAGCAGGCCGTCGGCGGCGTGGTCGTCGTTCATGTGCCGCTTGATCGCCTCGACCACGTCAGGCGTGAAGGGGCCGCTCACGCGACCTTCTTCAGCTCGGCGGACATGTGCGAGGTCAGCCCGACACCCTCGGCCGCCATGTCGTAGGCCCACATCAGGTTGCCGTTGACCAGGCCGTAGAGGCGGTGTCCCGCGGTGTACTCCTTCGCGCTGGCGGTGCGCGCCACCACGTCGGTGCGCAGCTCGATCTTGTGGAACACCACCTCGCCGACGTAGATCTCGACGATGCCGGTGGGGTGCGAGAGCAGCACCTCGAGCTGGCGGTCGGGCTGCTGGCGCCAGTAACCGGTCTCGGTGGCAAGGGGCCGCACCCTGTCGCCCGCGTCGTCCAGCAGCCATGTGCGGCTGGTGTAGGTCAGGAACGGCTTGCCGTTGTGACCGAACTCGATCTCCTGGCCGAAGTTGAAGCTCTCGATCGTCGGGTAGCCGCCCACTCCCGCGCCCTCCCACCTGCCGAGCAGCCAGGCGATCGGCTCGAGGTCGGGATGCACTTCAGGTTCTTCCATGTCTCCCAAGCGTAGGGCGTCCGAGAGGGCGAGGCGGGACCGCGGCCTGATCGGCGGCGCTCTGAAGCCGGGCGGATGCGGACGTGCGGGACGGTTCGGTCTAGGCTGACGACATGGCACGATCACTGGTGATCAAGGTGACCGCTGGGGCCGACGCCCCCGAGCGATGCAACCAGGCCTTCACGGTCGCGGCCGCCGCACTGGCGAGCGGGGTTCCCGTCTCGCTGTGGCTGACGGGTGAGGCCTCCTGGTTCGCCCTGCCTGGCAGGGCCAAGGAGTTCAGCCTGCCGCACGCCGCCCCGCTCGAGGACCTGCTCGACGCGGTGCTGGCGGCGGGGCGGGTCACGGTCTGCACCCAGTGCGCCGCCCGGCGCGACATCACGGTGGACGACCTGATCGACGGTGTCCGCATCGCGGGAGCGCCGGCCTTCGTCGAGGAGGCCGTCACCGAGGGCGCCCAGGCCCTCGTCTACTGACCACGGGGCCTCGGCCGCTCACCGAGGCACGTGGCAGGCCGCGTCCACGGACCAGATCCGGTCGTGACGCGCCCCCGGGAGTGGGTCAGCGGGCGAGGACGGTGTCGAGGCGCTCCTTGCGCAGGCGGTCGTACCAGCTGTCGTCGATCGGCGCGAGCGTGCTGCCCACCGCCCACTCCAGCAGCAGGTCGGCCAGCGCGGGGTTGCGGGCGAGCGCGGGGCCGTGCAGGTAGGTGCCGACGACGTGCCCCGCGTAGCAACCCTCGAAGCCGTCGCCGTTGCCCGTGCCGACCAGCGTGCGCGACAGCGGCTTGACGCCGGGCCCGAGGTGGGTGACGCCCATGTGGTTCTCGAAGCCGGACAGCGTGGGCAGGTTGAGCTCGCTGTCGACCTCGGCCACCAGTTCGCCGACCGCGCGGGCGGGCCCGCGGGTGCTGGAGATGTCGAGCAGACCGATGCCGTCGACCGGCTGGCCCTCCTCGCCGCCGAACGTGCTGCCCATGATCTGATAGCCCGCGCAGACCGCCAGCATGGAGGCGCCCCTGGCGATGGCGCGGTGCAGGCCGCCGTCCTTGCGCAGCCGCTGGGCCGCGAGGATCTGCGGCCTGTCCTCGCCGCCGCCGATCAGGTAGACGTCACCGGTCTCGGGCACCGGGTCGGAGGAGCGGACGTGGACGGTCTCGACCTCGATCCCCCTGCGGCGGGCGCGCTGCTCGAGGACGAGCACGTTGCCCTGGTCGCCGTAGGTGCTGAGCAGGTCGGGGTAGATCCAGACCAGGCGCAGGGAGCTGTCAGACGGCACGGCCGAACTCCGATCGGATCTGCTGGAAGGCGGTGTAGTTGGCGATCACGTCGAGGCGCCCCGGCGGGATCGCGTTGAACGCCTCGGTGAAGCTCTCGCACAGCTGGAAGGGCACGTCGGCCACGTCGAGCCTGAGCGCCAGGTCGAGACGGCGCTCGCCGGTGATGTAGACGGGACGGCCGCGCAGGATGCGGTAGTCGACGTCCCACAGCCATGAGGTGTCGCGCCCGTCGGGGCCCTGGGCGTTGACCGACAGGATGATCGGCAGCGAAGGGTTGGAGACGTCGAACGCCTCCAGCCAGCCCGCGGGGTTCTTCGACAGCAGCAGCCGCGCGGCCCGCCCGTCACGCTGGACGGTGGTGTAGCGGCCCGCGACCGAGGTGACCTCACGCAGCCGGGGCAGCGCCGACTGCACGTGCAGCCCGAACGCCTCGGCCACCGCGAGCGCCATCGCGCCGTTGGAGCGGTTGGCCAGGCCGGGCAGCTGCAGGTCGAGCACCCACCGGTCGCCGCGAGGGTCGATCACCGCGTCGTCGTCGAGCACCCAGTGGGGCTCGGGCCTGTGGAAGGTGCACTCGCGGCACGCCCAGTCGGCGCCCTTCCTGTCGAGCGGCCCACCGCACTCGGGGCAGCTCCAGGAGTCTTCCTTCCAGCGCTGGCCACCGGCGACCCAGGTGACCTTGGCCGCGGTGGAGGCGCCCCAGGTGACCAGCGGGTCGTCGCAGTTGGCGATCACGTGGGTGGGCTTGCCTGACAGCGCCCTGCGCCACTTCTGGGCCAGCAGCCAGATCTCGGCGGCGCGGTCCATCTGGTCGCGGCTGAGGTTCATCAGGCAGACGACGCTGGCGCCGGTGGTGTCGAGGACCTCGGGGAGGTACTTCTCGTCCACTTCGAGTACGCCGTACGGCGCGGCCTTGTTGGCCGACAGCGCCGAGACGTGACCTGCGGGCATGTTGGCGCCGAACGCGTTGGTGGCCACCTCGCCCAGCTCGGTCAGCGCCGAGGTGATGAGGCGCGTGGTGGTGGTCTTGCCGTTGGTCGCGCTGACGAGCGCGAGCTTGCGGTCCCTGGCCAGCTGCTTGAGCAGGTCGGGCTCGAGCACCAGGCCGACGCGCCCGCCGATCACGGACCCGTCACCACGCCCGGTGACCCTCGACAAGGTGGCGGCGGTGCGCCCCAGGACACTCGCGAGCTGGGCCCGCAGCGGAAGCTGGGTCATGCTGACCGATCCTAGTCGACCCGCACAGGCCGTCACCCTCCCGACGTCCACGCCCGCAAGGGTTCTCGAGGACGAACCACCCCATGACCACCCGCAACCTCGCCGCCGTCACCCCGACATCAGAAGACCGAACCTTCCCGGGCGACGGAACCGAGCGACGAGGGGCGGCCGGCAAGGCAGGAGGTGCGGTCAGGAGCGCGGGGTGGCCGAAGGACGGGGGGCAGGGGAGGGAGGCCCGGGGTCGGGGCAGGAGCCCCACAGTCCCTTGCGGGCGGCTCTGGCCCGCCTCTCCAGCCTCGCGAACTCCTCCGCGTGCGCCACGTTGGGCCGTACCCGCAGGGCGAAGGCGTTCCCCTCGGCCAGTTGCCTGGCGTTCACGAACTCCCCCGACGCCGTCCACACGTACCGCAGCTGACGGCGGTGGTCGTCGAACCTGCGTCTGTCGAAGGCCAGCGTGACCGTCGATCCGCGCGGCGCCAGCCGTAGCAGCGCCGACGTCGACTCCCTCGCCCAGCACCGGGGCCTGGGGAGGTTCTCGGGAGCGTCCAGGCCGATCAACCTGACCCGCTGCTCGCGTCCCCTGCGCCGCCCCTCGAGCGGCGACACCACGAGGGTGTCGCCGTCGGTCACCCCCAGCACCGTCGCCCGCTCACGCGCCCCCTCCGGCGGTGCGACGACGGGCGCGGGTGCAGTGGAGCGCGTCAGGTGGAACGCGCTCCCCACCAGGGCGAACCCGGCCAGCAGGGCCAGGGCGGCCACGGTCCGTCGCACACCGTGACACCTACCCCTGATCGGCGAAGGCGATCTCGGCGGGGCCCTCCCCGTCGAACGGCAGGACGAAGCGCCTGGGCCAGGACAGCACGCTCTCGAGCCAGCCCGCGCCCATCGTCTGGCCCACGTGCCTGATCCTGGCGGCCTGCTCGACCCCGACGGCCACCGTGCCGATGTCACGCTGGATCCCCGCGTTCTCGTCGTCGCCGAGGATGACCCGCCAGGCCAGCGCCCTGTTGTGGTCCATCTCCATGGACAGCGGATGGTGGCGAAGCGCCCTGGCCCTGTGCCCGAGCAGGTCGGTGGGGGCCCCCGCGCTGCCGAAGAGCGCGTACTCCATCGGCGGCGCGGGGCTGCGCAGGTCGGGGGCGGGCCTGCCGTACGGGAAGAGCCTGTCGACCTCGTGCAGCCAGCGCACCTGCGGGATGACCCAGGAGTGCCCGGGACGTTCGCCGCCCGCCTCCATCGCGTCGAGCAGACGCAGCGCCGACGCCGCCGCCTGCTCAGTCAGCAGCGCGGGATCGAACCAGCTGCGCAGCGACCAGGCCCGCCTGGTGACCGAGCGCTCGACGAGCGTGGCGAGCAGGCACTCCCTGCGCCGCGACGGCAGCTCGCTCCACGCGCCCGCCAGGTGGCGCGGCACGCCGGGCAGCGGCCTGTTGCTGACGTAGGCGAGCACGACCGTGTCGCACCAGATGCGCAGCCACGCCCACTCGGGGGCGTCGGCCAGCAGGTCGGCCTCGCGCAGCTCGACCAGCGTGCAGGCCTGGCCCGTACGGCACTGCGCCCCGCACGCCGCCGAGCGTCTGCCCCTGATGGGCGGCGGCGGTCCCGCGATCGCCTTCTCCCTGTCCTCGCCGAGCGGCACCTGGATGCGCAGGGGCCTGTCCATGCCGTCGGCGAAGACGGCGGCGACGCCCGGCTGGAGGGAGACGACCTGGCGCGACTGCTCGTCGTTGAGGTTCATGGCCGCGCCGACCAGCGCCCTGTCGTCGGCGGCGGGCAGCCTGTGGACGACCTTCAGCGCCGTGTTCTTCACCACGTCGGAGATCAGCTTGGTGGGGATCTGCTCGGCCACGACGAGGCCGGAGCCGTACGCCCTGATCTCGGCGAGCATCCCCGCCAGCAACTCGACCGCGTGGGTGGCGGCGCGTCCCGCCCCCCGGTCGCGCAGCAGCCGGTGCGCCTCCTCGATGACGATCACGTGCCGCAGCCCGCTCGCCCGCTCGCCCCTCGCCCGCATCCGCAGGTGCTCGACGATGCGGATGATCAGCGTGCCCATGAGGAACGCCTTGTCCTCGTCGTTGGCCACGTCCTCGATGGCCAGCACGACGTTGCGCTGGAGCAGCCCGCCGATGTCGGCGGGGTGCCCGCCCTCGAAGAAGCGCCCGGCCGAGCCGACCCGCAGCGAGCGCAGGCGCAGCGAGATGAAGCCCTCGACGTCGGCCTGCACCTCGCGCCCGTAGCCGATCTCCCTGATGACGTCCATGGCGTGGTGCTGGAGCTGCTCCAGCGTCGGCACCGAGGGCGGCACCTTGGAGCCCGGCACCGCGCCGCCCGTGACGACGTCCCACCCGTTGGCCTCGTAGACGCGCTGCAGCGCCATGGACATGATCTGGGGGAACGGCTCCTCCGCGTCGAAGGCGGCCATGAACAGCGCTCTGACCATGTCGATGTGCGCCTGCACGGGATAGCCGGGCTCGGGCTCGAGCGGGTTCACGCTGAACGGCACGGTGTCGGGGGCCGAGGGGTTGATGACGGTGACGGGCTCGGCGACGCGTCCGGCCATGGCGGCGTACTCCGACTTGGCGGGCTCGATGGCCAGCCAGGGGATCTTGGCCACGCTCAGCTGTTCGAGCAGGTGCCTGACGGTCTGCGACTTGCCCGAGCCCGTCGCACCTGTGACGAAGGCGTGCCTGTTGAGCGTGGCGAGCGGCACCCCGAACGAGCCGACGGCCCTGTCGTGGCCGTCGAGGACGGAGCCGAGGGCCAGCTCTCCCGTGGCCTCCGACGTCACGTCGAAGAAGCCGGGGTCGAGCACCCGTACGCCGGGGACCTCGCGTCTGGGCAGGCCCGCGAGGGCGGCCAGCGTGCCCGCCGTCGCGGCGAACGGCACGGCCGCGCCGTCGCCGGGATCCTGCATCGCCGCCGCCAGCGCCTCGGTCAGCGCGCCCGCGGCGGGCAGCGCGGTGCGCAGGCGGTAGGGATGGTGGCTCAGCTCGACCGAACCGACCAGCACGGGCGCGATCTGCCGCAGGTCCTCGGGGGTGGCCGCGCCCGCGAGCACCCTGACGTTCCACAGCCCCGCCTCGCGGAAGGCGTCGAGCTCCTGGATGCGGCGTTCGGCCCGCTCGGCGTCGAACCTGGAGCGCTCGGAGGCGTCGCCGTACTGCCTGAGCACGTTGAGCTGGGTGCGCAGGTGCGCCACCTCGGTCTCGAGCAGGTCGGTCGGCTCGGCCACCACCAGCCACGCGAAGGGCCTGGACATCAGCGTGACCAGCGTCGACTCGAAGAGTGTCGGCTCGGTGGGCGCGGCCTCGCGGCGGTTGTCCAGCGGCGGGGCCTGCCGCCCTGGGCACGGCACCCACACGAGGTCGCCGAGGTCGGTCAGGTAGTCGTCGGCCAGCCGCTCGCCGCGGGCTCCGCTGGGGAACAGCAGCGCTCCCCGCATCGGCCCCGCGTTGGTGACCAGCTCGAGCGGCGCGCCGCCGCCGCGCGACACCCACCCGATCACGAAGGGCCTTCCGTGCTGCGCGGCCGAGAGCACGGCCGGCAGCACGGTGACGAAGTCCCACTCCACCGACGAGGCGCGGGCGGGCGCGGCTATCGACTGGATGCGGTACCACGGACCAATCAGCACGTCTTTACCTCCTGGGAACTCTCACGAGAACGCGCGCGAGCGTCGGAGGAGGAGGAGACGCACGTTCCTTCTGAGAAAGTCCGCCGATGATCAAGCCGACACCCTGGAGTTGGCCATCTTCTTACCCCTTCTTGCGCCAGTCGAGGCGCTGAGGGGGCGGGCCGAGGTTGGGCGGGGGCTCCTCCGGGTCGGCGGGCTCGTCCATGCCGAGCACCGCCTCACGGACCTGCTCCAGCTCGCCCAGCGTGGTCCTGGGGAAGGTGAGGATCGCGGGGTTGGCGTCGGCCAGCCGTACTCTGCGGCCCTCGGCCGTGGCGTCCGTGACGATCACCGAGGTGGTGGGCAGCTGCTGGAGCTGGTGCGGCTCGACGAGGAACTCCCTCGAGCGCTGCAGGACCCGCTCCTTCTCGCCGATCTTGTCGGCGGTCCTGCCCCACTCGGTGGACTCGGTGATGTCCTCCTTCAGGTCGGTGCCGCTGTCGGCCCGCTCCTCGACGCCCTCCTCGACCTGGTCGATCGTGGAGGTGTAGGGGGTGCCGTTGAGGCCGGCCACGGAGGCGCTGATCGTCTCGGTGAGCTGGGCGAGCTCGAGGCGGTGCTCGGTGCCGACGTGCTCGCTGGCCACCCGCGCGTCCTCGGCGTTGCCGAGCCGCATGAACGCCACCGCCGCGTGCCCCCTGCCCAGCCGCTCGCGCACGGTCGGCGTCAGCGACCTGTAGGTCAGCACCAGCCCGGTCCTCGACGTCTCGCAGGCGTCCATCAGCCTGTCGAGCACGTCACCGCGCAGCTTGTCCGCGCCCGCGACGATGATCGTGTGGTACCACGGCCGGTCGGAGGCGGGCGACTGGCGCAGGATGTGGGTGAGCGCGGTGGCCACGTACGTGCCCAGCACGCGGTTGCCGAACACCCCGGCCTGCCTGTCCATGCTGACCACGCGCAGGCGGGCGGGCGGCAGCCGTACGGCCTCGGTGCCCAGGGTCTCCAGCTTGCGCAGCTGCGACTCCAGCGCCCACGCCCTTTCGATGACCACCCTGTCGCTGACGCCCCTGCCGAACATGGTGCCGATGCGCTCGAGCTGCTCGGCGGTGATGAGGCCGTACCTGAGGTCGTCGCGAGGGTCGCCCACCTGCGCCAGCGCCCGCAGCGCGGCCGTCACCTGGGCGATCGTCGCGTTCTCCCCCAGCACGTCGAGGACCCGCTCGAGGATCGCGTTGTCGAAGCTGAGGTCGCGCGTGGTGCGGTGCTCCTCGCTGACGCTCACCACGTGCGCCAGCACGTCGGCGAAGGCCTCGGGCTTCAGCGTCGCCCCGAGGTCGAGCTTGGGCAGGTCGACGGGCAGCACCCACACCAGCGGGTCGTCGCCGCCTCTACGGGCCAGCTCGATCAGGTCCTTGGCGATGGCGCCCTCGGACAGGTCGAGCACGGTGAGGTGCCCTCCGCTGTAGAGGCGGGTCGCGCCGAGCAGCGTCACCAGCGCCGACCAGCCGGGCAGCGTGCCGCCCGCCACGTCGACGCGATCGATCTCGTCAGGTACGGCGACCGCGTACCAGGTCAGCTGCCTGTCGTGGCGGTCCTTGAGCTCCTGCCACTCGCGGTAGCGCTCGGCGTGCTCCTCCTGCGCCCTGAACAGCTCCCTGTCGCGTTCCTGCCTGACGCGGTCGTCCCTGGCCTGCTGCTCCTGCACGCGGTAGCGGACCGCCCTGTCGCCCTGCAGGACGGCGTAGCTGCAGATCGCCGCCACGCCTCCGGCCGCGACGAGCCCGATGATCGCGAACGACCAGTTGAGCGCGCCCGCGACGGCGGCCCCCAGGATGAGCACGGCGAGCGCCGCCATGAACGTCCTGAAGATCTTCACGGGGCGGTTGAGCAGGTCCTCCTGCATCCGCTCCCTGCGCACGAGCTCGGGATCGGGCTTGCTCTCCCGCTGCGGCTCGACGAAAGGAGAGGGACGTTTGGGCGGCGGCCCCGGATCTGGGTGCAGCAGGACGTACTGCCAGCCCAGGTAGATACGATCCGCCTGGAGCTGCGCCTGCTCGGGATGCACGTCCGCCACGTGACCCTCCGGCCGCCCTATCTCATTAGTAGTGCCCAAGCCTACGAGTTACACCACCGGTTCCGGCAGGGTTCCCGGCAATTCAACCAGCAGATGGGAGCATTGCGGCAGATGGTGCAACTGTGACCTATTACCATCGTTGCCCATGACGGAACCCTCCTCAGGCGACGACAGCCCACGGCGTCCCGTTCTGGTGCCCGCGGTGGGTTTGGTCCTGGCCACAGGGCTGGGCATCACCGCCCTCCTCGGCGGCCTGAACGAGGTGCCCGATCCCAACCCTCCTCAGTACTCGAACGGCCAGGAGCTCGACCAGGGCCGCTTCAAAACTCAGTTCGTCGAGGCCAGGGAGGTCGTGCAGAAGCCAAGGTTCACCGGTGACGAGGCCAAGCGCTTCCTCGAGCTCGTCTTCAAGGTGACCAACCAGGGCAAGGAGACGGCTCGCGTCGGCATGCCGCCGGCGAAGCTCGAAGGCGCCTTCGCCCTCAGCAGCTTCGCAGGCTCGCTGGTGAAGGTGTCTCCGTCGCTCAAGCAGCAGTACGGTCCCTACGCCTACGCCGTCTCGAAAGGTGTCCAGAGCCAGCAGCTCCAGCCGGGCGTGACGACCACGGTGATCGTCCGCTACGACCTGCTGGGGGACGCTCCGGCTCCGGAGAAGGTCACGTTGGACGTCGCGAGCTTCGAGTGGAAGCCGGGCTTCAACGATCCCTCCTTCGCGTGGCAGATGGTCGCCGACGAGGTGGACGACGCGTTCTTTCCTGAGGTCAAGGCGCGCATCACGCTCGATGTGAAGGGACGTGGCTCCGCATGACCGCCACGCAGGAACGCTCGGCTCCCACGCGCCGGTCGCGGCGGGCGGCAAGGGGCCGGGCCGGTTCTCGCACACTCAGCGCGATCGCCGGGCTGGCCCTGGTAGCCGCTGCCGTAGCCGTGCAGACCCTCGGCCTGACCCCGAACGACCGGGGCGCTCCCATCTCGACGACGGGCAGCCTGGGCGAGGATGTCGACACGGGCAGGTTCACCGTCAGGGTAGACAAGGTCGCCGCGGCGAGGACCGTGGAGACCCTGTCGGCCGAGCCGGTGGCGACAGAGCAGCTCTTCGTCGTCGTGACGGCCTCCGCCACCTCCGCCAAGGAGCCACTGAAGCTTGGCCAGCCGCGACTGATCACGCCCGACGGCGTCTCCTATGAGGCCACCGACAAGATCCCCGCGACGAACACCCTGGCCAACCCCTGGGTCCAGCCTGGCTTCTGGGTCAGCGGCTTCTTCGTATTCGAAGTGCCCGCCTCCGCGGTGCAGGGGTCCAAGGTGGCCTTCGGCCTGCCCAAGAGCGCCCTCGTCGAGCCATTCGAGCCCGAGGTCGAGGTGGACCTCGGCCTCGACGAGGCGAAGGCGGCACAGCTCACCTCCGCGCCCCAGGACGTCTACCCGCTGAAGAAGAGCTGATGAGCACAGAACGCGACTGGTTCGCTCCCGCACCAGGGCCGACGCCCGGCCCAAGGAATCAGCCGGCTCCACCGCGCGGCTGGGATCCGCGTGGCGCCCCGCGAATGCCCCATCCCGACCAGCAGGTGTGGCCGCCTCCACCGGCTCCCGATCCGGTGGGAAGCAGTACGCAACCCATCCCCGCCCTGCCGAGCGCGGGGCCGCTACCGCAGCCGCCGCCTCAGCGGTCGCAGGACCGCTCTGCGCAGGACCAGTCCGCTTCGAACGACTCCTCCGCCGCCGTGCCTCCGCCCCGCAAGCCCCGCATCGTCCTGCAGGGACTCGGTGCCGTGCTCGCCCTCGCCGTGACCCTGGGCGCGATGACCTACGACGACTACCGTGTTTACAGGGTCAGGACCGGCGCGAACGAGATCACGCAGACCCACGTCGTGCAGCCCGGCCAGGCGATCACGCTGAAGCACATCTCATGGAAGGCGAGCGTCGAGGCGGTTCCCTCCCTGCCCGACGGAAAGAAGGCCGGGCCAGGGACGACTTACATGAAGATCGTCATTACAAGAGCCGCCGCGGATCAGGAAGGCACCGTCAAGACCGCGAAGCCGGGGAAGATGAGGCTGGAGGATCGCTTGGGCCGCTCGTGGGCGATCGAGGTGGGCGACGACGCCGTCCGCGGCGACAAGCTGGAGATCGGCCGACCGTACCCGATCACCGCCTTCGCCCGGGTTCCGGCTGCCCAGGCCCAGGAGGTGGAGCTGGTGCTGCGGCCCTCCAACTACCGTTCAGACGTTCCCACCGAGAAGCTGACGACCACGCACACCGACCCGGACGACGTGGAGCTGCGGTTCAAGCGCTGACAGCCTGGCCCGAAAGCCTCGCCCTGGTGGCGGCCAGGTCGAACGTGGCCGCCAGCAGGGCCATCGTGAGAACCGTCACGACAAGCTCCTTGACCATGTCGATCGGCGGCCCGATGAGCAGCCAGTACCAGGGAGTGCCCGAGCCGACCAGCGTGCGTACTCCCCGCAGCGCGTACTCCGCCCCTACGTGGAGCGCCACGTAGGACAGGCACATCATGCCGAACAGCGCCGCCCCGCCCTTGAGCGTCAGGCGTAGGGAGTTGGCAAGCGGCACCCAGCGCTCCTGGAAGCCGCCGGTGACCCTGTCGAACGACTTCTGGGTGAGGTCATGGGAGCTCTCGAGCCTGTCGACCCCTCGCTCGAACCGGGTGCCGCGCAGCATGGTGCGCGTGTCGTCGGCGAAGGCTCCGAAGACCAGGATCGCCACAGTGAGCCACGTCAACGGCATCACCACGGCGTCGACCATGAACGGCCAGACCTCTCCGACCGCGCCCCAGACCGCCTCCCAGCCCGGGACGGTCTCCTTGGCCTGTGACCACACCTCGCCCGTCGTGGAGACCACGGCCCTGTGCTCCATCCACTCCGCCCGCGCGTCGGCGATCGCCACCGTGGCGTTCAAGCCGTAGAAGACGAAGGCGAATTCGGAGAAGGCCGCCGCGATGCCCGCGAACTTCCCTGTGCCCTTCTCCACCATCTTGGCGAAGAGGAGCTTCAACGCGAAGGCGACCGCCATGGCGCCCAGCGACACCCGCCAATCGAGGTCGATGAGCCCGCGGCCGACCACGGACTTGACTCCTTGGAAGGCGTCGGCCGCCACCTGGTCGATGTTGTGGAAGAAGTCGAGCTGGACGAACTCCCTGGCGTCCTCCCTGTGGAAGCTCCACGTCATGTAGATCGCCGCGAACGTCGGGGCCACCCTGTCCATGGCCTTCCAGAACCGCTCGTCCGCTTCGCCGTCCGCCTGTCGCGCCCTGATCTCCCACAGCGCGCCTCTCAAGGAGTAGAGCATCCCCGTGATCACCGCCATGGAGGTCATGACGACCAGCGTGAGGAAGGTCATCGTCGCGACCAGCCGCACCTGGCGGAGGTCGTCGCCGTAGGCGATCTCCGTGCCCGCGTACATCAGGCCGAACCGGACGGCCTCGCCCACGGAGAACCACATGATCAAGGGCAGCGCGCACTTGCCCGCGAGGCGTAGCGCGTGCAGGGGCAGCGAGAACGGTGACGGCATCCGCTGGGCCGGTGGCGGCGCAGGTCGGGGAGGTGCCGCCACACCAGACGATCCTGACATCTGGTGAATCGTAGCGTTACACGGTTAACAGCGGGAATGCGATCCTATAGTTGAGTGTTCAACTACCCGTGAACGAGATCGAGCGCTACCGCTTCGCCGAGCGACTCCTCGGGATGAAGGACCCGCTCGGCGCCCTGATGATGCTGGAGCCGCTGCTCCAGGAGCACGGCGACGACCGCGGCCTGCAGGAGCTCGCCGCCCGCGCCTACTACCACTCCGCCCAGCTCGGCAGGGCGAGGCAGGCGCTGACCTCGCTGCTCGAGCGCGATCCCAGCGACCACTACGCCCGCTTCCTGCTCGGCAGGACGCTGGAGCGGTCGAGCCTGCTGACGGAGGCCCTGCCGCACCTGCGCATGGCCGCCGCCATGCACGCCGACCCCGACTACGCGGAGTCGGTCGGCAGGGTGGAGCGCAAGCTGGCCGCCTGAGCCGGCCGTACGAGCAGGTGCATGAGACCGCCCGCGGCCAGGCCCCAGAAGGCCGAGCCGACACCTGCCCAGGTGATGCCCGAGGCGGTCACGACCAAGGTGACGACCGCGCCCTCCCTGCCGTCGGCCTGGGTGAAGGCCGACGACAGGGCGGCGCCGAGCGCGGCGAAGAGCGCCAGCCCCGCGACCGCCTCCACCAGTACGGGAGGCGACAGGAGCACGAGAGCGGCGGCGGCGCTCGAGCAGAGGCCCAGTCCGATCATGGAGACCCCTGCCGTGACCGAGGCGATCCAGCGGCGGGAGGGGTCGGGCTCCGCCTCGGGTGAGGCGGCCAGGGCGGCGGTGATGGCGGCCAGGTTGACGGCGTGCCCTCCGAGGGGCGCGCCCACCGCGCTCGCCGCCCCTGTCGCCAGCAGCACGCCGCGCAGCGGCGGGCGGAAGCCGTAGCCGGACAGGACGGCCATGCCAGGCACGTTCTGGGCCGCCATGGTGACCAGGAAGAGCGGCACCGCGATGCCGACGATCGAGGGAAGGGTGAAGACCGGGACGGTGATCTCGATCACGGGGGTGACGTCCAGACCGGCGGGCCGCGACGTCAGCGCGATGGCCGCGACGGCCGTCAGCAGCGCGCCGGGCACCGCCCACGTGCGGGCGAACCTGTAGAGCAGCGCCCAGACCAGGATCACGGGGCCCGCGAGGTACGGCACGTCGAGCATGGCGTGCACCGGCGCCAGACAGAGCTTGAGCAGGACACCGGCGAGCATCGCCGCCGCGATGGGCCCGGGGATCGCCGCGATGGCACGGCCGAGCCACGGCACCAACCCCGCCGCCATGATGAGCGCACCGCACACCACGAAGGCGCCCACCGCCTCGGCGAAGGAGCCTCCCGCGCCCATCAGGAGCGCCGCGCCAGGGGTGGACCAGGCGATGGCGATGGGCATCCGATGGCGCAGGCCGAGCGTGATGGACACCACGCCGACGGCGACGCAGAGCGCCAGCAGCCCCGAGGCGGCCTGCCGCTCGTCGGCGCCCACCCCGCGCAGTCCTGCGAGGACCACGGTGAACGAGCTGGCGAATCCGACCAGGGCGGTCACCACTCCGGCGACGATCGGGCGGGCGCGTTCCATATATGGAACAGTAACAGATCGGGCAGGATGACTCCCATGAGCGCGATCGACGGGGACCTGCGCGAGGTCGGAGCCAGGCTGCGCCGCATGCGTGAAGAGCGCGGCCTCTCACTGTCGGAGCTGGCCAGGCGGGCAGGGGTGGGCAAGGCGACGCTGTCAGGGGTGGAGACGGGCGTGCGCAACCCCACCCTCGACACCCTGTGGGCGATCACCGCACAGCTCGGCGTGCCCATCGCCGCCATCCTCGGCACGCCCGCCGAGTCCGTCGTGATGCGCGGCGAGGCGGTGGTGGCCACCCTGCTCGAGGTGTTCGAGGACGAGGGCGTCACCTACGAGCTCTACCGGATGCGGGTGCCGCCAGGGGGCACCCAGACCTCGCCCGCCCACCACGAGGGCGTGACCGAGCACATCACCGTCTTCACCGGCACGCTCAGCGCGGGCCCGCTCGACTCGCCGCAGGTGGCGGGGCCCGGCGGCTACCTCACCTGGCGCTCGGACGTCCCGCACGGCTACACGGCCGTGGGCGCGGAGGAGGTGCTCGCCTCCCTGCTCATCCGCTACCCGGCCACCAGGTGACCGTCGTCGACCAGCCACAGCCTGCCGTCGGGCAGCGCGCCCCGCAGCCCCTCCGTGGCCTCCTCCCCCGCCAGAGCGGGCAACTCGGGCACGGCCAGCCCGGCGAAGGCGATGGTCCTGGACGGCCGCCACACGCCGGTCGCCGCCAACCGCCTGCCCATGCCCTTCCACCCCTCGGGCTCGTCGGCCACCACCCAGAGATCGGGATGTCCCGCGACCATCCGGCAGGCGGGCCGCAGCCACGACGCCGCCTCCTCAGGCCACGACACCACCTCCCCGACGAGCCCGCCCCTGGCCTCCCACTCCTCGACGAACGCGCGCGCCCTGCCCACCGAGGCCGCCGACCGCCCGTGCCCGACGTTCACCAGCATCGGATGGTGCTGGTCCACCAGCCGCAGCACCATGGTCAGCTCGGCGCCCACCCTGGCGCTCACGCCGCCACCTCCCCCGGCCTGCACGTACGGCATGCGCGGTAGCCCGCCGACTCCGCCTGCGCGACGCTGCGGAAGCCGTGCCTGTGCCTGGGCGTGATGCGCCTGGCGTTGTGACAGGTGGGGAAGCACACGATGCCGGTGGTGTCGCTGGCCAGGTAGAAGACGTTCTCCTGCGCGAGGTCGCGCAGCCCGTCGAGGTCCACGCCCTCGTGCCTGAGCAGCCGCTCCTTCGCCTCGGCGCCGAAGACGTACTCGCCGGGCGCGCCGTCGGACCTGACGATCCTGTGGCAGGGGATGAGCAGCGGGACGGGGTTGCGGGCCAGTGCGGTGCCGACCGCGCGTACGGCGGCGGGCCTGCCGATCTGGCGGGCGATCCAGGCGTAGGGCCGCACCTCGCCGCGCGGGATGCGCTGCGCGGCGGTCAGCACGTCGCGCTGGAAGTCGCTCAGCTCTCGCAGGTCGAAGCGCAGGCCGGCGGCCTTTCCCGTGCGCAGCGCGGGCACCAGGCCCGCGGGCGGGCGGTCGCCCTGCAGGAGCGGCCTGCCGAAGCGGGCCCTGAACTCCGCGGCGAAGCTCTCCCTCGCGGCGGTGTCGTCGTGCGGGCCGTACCACCGCAGGAAGGCCACGCCCTGGTCGGTGGCGGCCACGGACACCTCGCCCAGCGGTCCCTCCACGCGGACCCAGCGGGCGGCGATCCTGTCGAGCAGTCCCTCGGGTGGGTCGGCCGTCAGGCCGGCGAGCCCGGAGAGCAACGGATCCTGGTTCATCGGGTCATCTCCCTCAGACGCTTGAGCCCGCGCGACACGTGCGACTTGACGGTGCCCTGCGGGAGCCCGAGCACCGTGGCCACCTCACTGACCGGCAGGTCCACGACGTGCCTGAGCACCACCGCGGCTCGCTGGTCCTCGGGCAGCAGTCTCAGCAGCTCGGCCAGCTCGCCTCCGGTCTCACGCCGTTCGGCCGCCGCCTCCACCCCCTCGCCCGTGTCCACGGAGTCGACAGGCTCCTCCATCAGGTCGGGCGGCGGGTGGCGGACGCGGGTGCGCACGCAGTTGCGCCACACGTTCATGAGGATCGTCATCAGCCAGGGCCGCGGCTGCAACGCGGCGATGCGCTCGCGATCGTAACCCGCCACCGCCCGATAGGCGCGCAGGAACGCCTCCGCGGTCAGGTCCTCGGCATCGGCCCAGCGGCCGCTGAGCCGCAGCGCGGTCGAGAAAACCAGCCCGCGGTAGGTGCCGTACAGCTCGGCGAACCCCTGGTCGAGGTCGTCGATCAGCGCCTTCCTGACCGGGTCCAGGCAGTCGAGTCGGTTCACGTCCTCTACAACACCGCCGGGACCTGGATCGTTGCAGCTCTCCGCGGGAACGCGAGAAGGGGGCCACGTCCTGGCGGACGTGACCCCCTTCTCTACGTGCGGCGCGCGGTCAGACCGCGACGGACAGCTGGGCGACCTCGCCCAGCTTGGCCTGGACGGGAACGTCCCTGGTGACGCCGCCGCCCGCGATGATGCGGACGGTCCAGTCACCAGGAGCGGCGAAGAAGCGGAAGACGCCCTCGTCGGACACCACGACCTCGCCGGTGAACTCGCCCGAGTGGTCGAGCAGGCGGGCGTAGGCGGTGCCCGCACCGGTCACCACACCCTGGATCACGGACTGGGTGGACAGGTCGATTCCGGCCGGCAGCGCGACGGTCTGCTCCGGAGCGGCGCAACCCTGCGTCGAAACGGTCATTAGCGGGCCTCCCCCAACTCGATCGGCACGCCCACGAGCGAGCCGTACTCGGTCCACGAACCGTCGTAGTTCTTCACATTGGCCTGGTCGAGGATCTCGTGCAGCACGAACCACGTGTGCGCGGACCGCTCGCCGATGCGGCAGTAGGCGATGGTGTCCTTGCCGAAGTCGACACCCGCGCCCGAGTAGAGCTCCTTGAGCTGCTCGTCGGACTTGAAGGTGCCGTCGTCGTTGGCCGCCTTGGACCACGGGATGTTGCGGGCGGTGGGCACGTGGCCCGCGCGCTGCGCCTGCTCCTGCGGAAGGTGGGCGGGGGCCAGCAGCTTGCCGGTGAACTCGTCGGGCGAGCGGACGTCCACCAGGTTCAGCTTGCCGATCGCGTTGACGACGTCGTCGCGGAAGGCGCGGATCGAGGAGTCCTGCTCCTGCGCGGTGTAGGTCGTCGCGGCACGGGCGGGCACGTCGGTCACCAGCTCGCGGGAGTCGAGCTCCCACTTCTTACGGCCGCCGTCGAGCAGCTTCACGTTGGAGTGGCCGTAGAGCTTGAAGTACCAGTAGGCGTAGGCGGCGAACCAGTTGTTGTTGCCGCCGTAGAGGACCACCAGGTCGTCGTTGGAGATGCCGCGCTCGGACAGCAGGGCCTCGAAGCCCGCCTTGTCCACGAAGTCACGGCGGACAGGGTCCTGCAGGTCGGCCTGCCAGTCGATCCGGACGGCGCCACGGATGTGGCCCTTGGCGTAGGCGCTGGTGTCCTCGTCGACCTCGACGAGCACGACACCGGGAGTGTCGAGGTTGGCCTCGACCCAGTCGGCATCCACCAGGGCGGCGGAGCGGCTCATTGGGGAACCTCCATGTTGGCAGCGGGCAGTAGACGGCGAATCATCAGGTACATCTCGCAGCCGAGGCAGAATCCGAAGGCTGCGTTGAGGAAGGCGGCGAGGAGAGCCGCGGCCGTCGCCCCGAGGGCGAGCGGTGTGATCCCTGCGATGAATCCGATCAGCCCCGCGGCCGCGAAGACCAGCCCCACCACCTGCGCGAACCGCGGTGGGCGGGCGTCTTCCGTCTTCGTCGGCGGACCCCTGAAGAAGACCCTGTACGGCGAGCGACCTGCCGCACCGGCGGCGAACACCACTGCCTGGACGGCCAGCAGCCAGGCGCTTCCCGTCACGAGGACGAGAGCGAGGACCAGGGTGGTGACGGCCGCGCCGAGGCGCAGCACTCTAGGGTCGGCACGCATCGTGGGATGCTCCTGAAGGGTCGGATGGGGGCGGATCGAAATGTCCGCGCGAGACCGTCCTCAGGCAGCGCGACAGAGCGCGGTGGACACGCGGCAGAAATCAACCGCGCGCCGCTTCGTCAGCAGCTCTGTCGTGGGGTTCATGACCACGACACTACCCGCCGTCTCGCCTTCTGTCACTTCTCGTCCGGGTCGTGAGACAGGAACGCTCCGAGCGCCGCGATCACGTCGGCCTTCCTGGGCTGCCCGGACGCCCTCTTCACGACGGCCCCTCCACCGTCCAGCACGAGGACGGTCGGCGTGCGCATGATGTCGAGCTCGCGCACCAGGTCGAGCCTGGACTCCGCGTCGATCTCGACGTGGCTCACCCCCGGCACCAGCGCGCTGACCTCGGCCAGCACCCTGCGCGTGGCCCTGCAGGGCTGGCAGAAGGCCGTGGAGAACTGCACGAGCGTCGCCCGCTCGCCCAGCTCGTGGCCCAGCGCGTGCGCCGTGAGATTCTGCCCTGACTCGCGCAGCCTGCCGTCGCGGCGCAGCTTCACCACCCCGATCACCGTGCCGAGCGCCAGCGTCGCCAGCACCACCCACCAGCCTGTCATCGCCAGGTGCAACCGCGGCGGCGACGGGATTCTTCCCCCTACTTCGCGGTGATCCTGACCAGGAGCCCGCCGTCGGCGTCCCTGACCTCGAAGGAGCGGATGGACTCCTGCGGCGTGCGGCTCTGTACCTTGAAGACCTCCGCGCCGGCCTCGTAGCTCGCGGCCCGGACGGTCCAGGGCGCGGAGACCTCCTTGGCGCCCGCCTTGCTCACCACGACGAGCCTGCACTCGGTGCCCGGCGGCACGCCTTCGAGCTGCACCTGCAACGGCATGCCGGGTGACACGGTCACGGTCGCCTTGACGTCCTTCGACTCTCCGGTGAAGGCCCGCCCCGGCTCGCCCATCTTGAGCTCGGCCGAAACCGAGGGCAGGGGTGAAGCCGAGGGCGAGGCCATTGTCGCGTTTGGCTCGTCCTTCTCCGCGGCGCGGCTCCGGTCCGGCCGCGCCGCCGAATCCTGCGGCTCCGACTCCTTCGCTGCCAGCTCACCTTCGGAAGGTCGCACCGCCGAGGCAGGGGCGTCCTGCGCCGCGGGCGCCGCCGACGTCGGCTGCGTGCGGTCCTGGAGGGTGGTCAGCACCGTGCCGCCCACCGCGAGCGCCGCGACCGAGGCCGCCGCCACCAGCAGCAGGCGTCCGCGCCTGTGCCGCTTGACGCGGTCGTTCAGCAGCCGGTCGAGCACCTCACGAGGAGGGCTCGCGACCAGCTCCACGTCCTTCTCCGACACCTTCGACAGGAAGACGGGCAGCCCCTCGAGCTCCATCAGCTCGTCGGTGCACCCCTCGCACGAGGCCAGGTGGATCTCGACCTCCTGCGCCTCCTCGGCGTCGAGCGCGCCCAGCGTGTAGGCGCCCAGCGACAGCCGTACCTCCTCGCAGGTCATCATGGCGCCAGCCCCCGCTCTTCCAGGGCGAGCCTGAGCGCCCGCAGCGCGTAGTAGGTCCGCGACTTGACGGTGCCCGCGGGAATGCCGAGCGTCGCCGACGCCTCCTTCACCGATCGCCCCCGGTAGTAGACCTCGAGCAGCACCTCGCGATGCTCAGGACGCAGCGCGGCCAGCGCCTCGGCCACCGCCCACGACTCCACCGCCTTCTCCAGCTCGTCGTCGGCGGGGATCACCGCCAGCGCCTCGTCGCCCGCCTCCTGCGGCCTGGCCTTGCGCGCGCGGTGCTGGTCGACGACGAGGTTGCGGGCCACGGTGAACAGCCACGCCCTGATCGGCCGCCCGGAGATCGCCTCGGGATGCCGCCATGCCCGCAGCAGCGTCTCCTGCACGATGTCCTCCGCTCGGCCCGGGTCCCCGGTCAGTCGCAGTACGTAACCGTAGAGCGGCCCGGCGTGCTCGTCGAAGAGGGTCCTGACGAGTTCCTCGTCGGCGGTGCCTGCTGGGCTCACCCCCTCATCACGTACGGCGGGCCGTCTCGGTTCGAAGTCAGCCACGGAGAGGTACGTCACTTGCCTCGGCGGTGATCTCCAGCCCGGCGGGGACGGCCTTCACGCCTGTCACCTTGACGTCGAACGGGAGCTTGCCCTTGAACGGGATCGTGTAGGTCAGGAAGCCCGCGGACTTGGAGGGGATCCCGTTGACCTTGTCGGCGGTGAGCTTGATGCCCCCGTCGACCACCTCGACCCGCATCTCGGCGTCGAACTTCACCTTCGTCACGCCGAGGTCGACCTCGCCTGACGCGGTGAGCCTGTCGCCGCTGCCGCCGATCTTGACCCCGCGCGGCGCGAACTTGTCCACGGTCGACCTGGAGAGCGTCCCCTGGACGTGCACCCTGCCCGCGGTGATCTGGGCGCGGTTCTGCACGACGTCGGCCAGCGGAGCGGTCACGTCGTAGGCGGCGCCGCGCAGGTTGTCCACCTTGACGGTGTTGTACGTCAGGGTGCCGAGGTCGAAGCGGACCTCGGAGTAGCGGCCCGCGATGGCCTGGGTGAGGAAGGGGATGCCCTCGATGGTGACGGTGGGGGTGCCCGAGAGGTCGGAGGACGCGGCGATCCTGGTGGCGATGTCGCGCTGGACCCCCGCGACGGCCACCCTGTCCACGGCTACGAGGACGATGATCAGCACGATCAGGAAAATGATCAGCTTGCGCATCGGGCTCCTTCTGGGGGAATGCCTGGCGCTACCTTATCCCCCGGCAAAGGGCGGAAGGATCTCCACGACGGCCCCTTCCGGCAGGCTCACCGCCGAGTGCTCGCGCCTGCCGACCGGATCTCCGTTCACGAGGAATGACGACCGGCGCACGACGCGCGCGAGCTCCTCACGGTCCGCTGTGATTTTGGTCATGAGATCGCCCAGCGTGTCGGCCTCGAAGGCCTCCTCCGCGATACCGGCCGCCTCCTTGGCCGCGGCCCAATAGCGAACTTTTCCAGTAGGCATAGCCACCTCACAATTGATTCCGCTCCATTGTGCGGGTTCGTTAACGAGAATGTTTCGCGTGAACGCATGTTCACCAGGTGGACGCGACCTGGACGCTTCATGCCCGTGGGTTATCCTCACCTACAGCGGGATCCGGGCGACGTAGCCCCCGGGTCCCACACGTGTTTGTACGGCACACCACGTACGGCAAACGCGGAGGCCCCGAACAGAGGAGTCGTAATGAGCAACCTGCTCCTGCTGACCAACGCCCTCGAGCCGTCCTCCGAGGTGCTGCCTGCCCTGGGGCTGTTGCTGCACTCCGTCCGCGTCGCGCCCGCCGAGGCTTCCGCCCTGATCGACGCGCCACCCGCCGACGCCGTGCTGGTCGACGCCCGCCGCGAGCTGGTCCAGGCCAAGAGCCTGTGCAGGCTGATCAGGACCACCGGCATCGACTGCCCGCTCCTGGTGATCGTCACCGAGGGCGGCCTGGCGGGCATGACAGCCGAGTGGGGCGTCGACGACGTCCTGCTCGACAGCGCGGGCCCCGCCGAGGTCGAGGCCCGCCTGCGCATGGCGACAGGCCGGCTGTCCATGGCCGCCACCGACGAGGTGCCCGACGAGATCCGCAGCGGCGACCTGGCCATCGACGAGGCCACCTACACCGCCAGGCTGCGCGGCCGCGCCCTCGACCTCACGTTCAAGGAGTTCGAGCTGCTGAAGTACCTGGCCCAGCACCCCGGCAGGGTCTTCACCCGCGCCCAGCTGCTGCAGGAGGTCTGGGGCTACGACTACTTCGGCGGCACCAGGACCGTCGACGTGCACGTGCGACGCCTGCGCGCCAAGCTGGGCCCCGAGTACGAGTCGCTGATCGGAACGGTCCGCAACGTGGGCTACCGCTTCGTGCCCGACCGCGGCGCGGCCGACGCCGAGAACCACGCCCACGTCTGAGCTCAGCGGCTCAGATACTCCTCGACGAACCTCGTGGTGTGCGTGGCCTTGGCGAACTCGGGCAGCGCCAGCAGCTCGCGCAGCAGCGGGATGGTGGTGGCGACGCCCGGCCCCTCCACCTCGAACTCCGCCAGCGCCCTGTCTGCCCTGGCGATCGCCTGCGCCCTCGTCGGCGCCCACACCACCAGCTTGGCGATCAGCGAGTCGTAGTCGGGCGGCACCCTGTCGCCCTGGGCGAAGCCCGAGTCGACCCGCACTCCGGGGCCGCCCGGCGGGTTGAAGACGGCCAGCGTGCCGGGGGTCGGCCTGAAGCCGGCGGCGGGATCCTCGGCGTTGATCCTGCACTCGATCGCCGCGCCCGTGAGCGTCACCTGCTCCTGGGTGAAGGAGAGCCGCTCGCCCGCCGCCACGCGCAGCTGCTCGGCCACCAGGTCCACGCCGGTCAGCATCTCCGTCACCGGGTGCTCCACCTGGATCCTCGCGTTGATCTCCATGAACGTCGCCGCTCCCGAGGGGTCGACGAGGAACTCCATCGTGCCCGCGCCCGTGTATCCGACCCGCGCCGCCCCAGCGACCGCGTACGCGCCCAGCGCCTCGCGCACCTGCTCGGGCAGCAACGGCGAGGGCGCCTCCTCGATGAGCTTCTGGTTGCGGCGCTGCAGCGAGCAGTCGCGTTCGCCGAGATGGACCACCGTGCCCGAATCGTCGCCTAGGAGCTGCACCTCCACGTGCCTGGCGGCCGGCACGAAGCGCTCCATGTACACCGATCCGTCGCCGAAGACCTGCTGGGCCAGTGCGGTGGTGCGCCTGAACGCCTCGCGCAGCTCGGCGCGGTCGCGTGCCACCTCGATCCCGCGCCCTCCGCCGCCCGCGGCCGCCTTCACGATCACCGGGTAGCCGATCTCCTCGCCGAGCGACTCCGCCTCGGCCGGCGAGCCGACCGCGCCCTCGCTGCCGGGCAGCACGGGCAGGCCCGCCGCGGCCATCAGCGCGCGCACCTTGGCCTTGTCGCCGACCGCCTCCATCACCTCGGGGCGCGGTCCCACGAAGGTGATGCCCTGGCCCGCGCACACCCTGGCGAAGTCGGCGTCCTCGGAGAGGAAGCCGTAGCCGGGATGGATGGCGTCCGCCCCCGTCCTGAGCGCCGCCTCGATGACGGCAGGGACGTAGAGGTAGCTGCGGCGCGCGGGCGCGGGGCCGATGTGGACGGCCTCGTCGCACGCGGCCACGTACCTGGCGTGGCGGTCGGCGGTCGAGTAGACCGCCACCGTTCGCAGGCCCAGCTCCCTGCAGGTCCTGGCGATCCGCAGGGCGATCTCTCCCCTGTTGGCGATGAGCACCTTGCCGACGCTCATGCCGAACCCACTCTGATCCGCACCAGCGCCTGGCCGTACTCCACCGGCTCGGCGTTGCCCGCGACCACCTCCACGACCTCGCCCTCCTGCTCGGCCACCACCTGGTTCATCAGCTTCATCGCCTCGACGACGCCGACGGTCTGTCCCGCCCGCACCCTGTCGCCCACCCGCACGTACGGCGCCGCCCCCGGTTCGGGCGCGTGGTAGAAGGTGCCGACCAGCGGCGCCGTCACCGCCGTGAGCGCGGGGTCCTCCACCGCCTCCTCCGCCGCCGCCGGGGCCTGGGCGGGTACGGCGGGCGCCGCCACGACCTGCGCCGCCGTGGCGGCGCTCGCCCATGTGACCTCCAGCGCGCAGTCGCCGAGCCGCAGCGACACCGCCGCCACCGGCCCTGGCACGGTCTTCACCAGGTGGGCGACCTCCTCCCGCAGCACCCGCAGCGCCGCGTGCTGGTCGTGCTCCTGCTCGCGCTCACTCACCGTGGATCACCCCCAGCCTCCTGAACCGCTCGTAACGGTCCTTGCGCAGTTCGTCGGGCCCCAGCCCTGACAGCTCCCGCAGCGTCTCGGCGACGGCCGCGTGCAGCAGGTCCGTCGCGGCCTGCGGATCCTCCTGGGCGCCGCCGCTCGGTTCGGGCACCACGCCGTCGACGACGCCGAGCCTGAGCAGCTCGGGCGCGGTCAGGCGCAGCGACTCGGCCATCTCAGGCGCGTGGGACGGATCGCCGTACAGGATGGTGGAGCAGCTCTCCGGGCTGATCACGGAGTAGACGGCGTGCCTCAGCATCAGCACGCGGTTGGCCATGGCGAGCGCCAGCGCGCCTCCGCTGCCGCCCTCGCCGATGATCGTGGCGACCACAGGGACCGACAGCTCCGACATGCCGCCCAGGCAGTCGGCGATCGCCCATGACTGGCCGCGCTGTTCCGCCCCGACGCCGGGGGCCGCGCCCTGGGTGTCGACGAGCGTGACCACCGGCAGGCCGAGCCTGTCGGCCAGCGCCATCAGGCGCAGCGCCTTGCGGTAGCCCTCGGGGTGGGCCAGGCCGAAGTTGCGCTCGACCAGCTCCTTGGTGTCGTGGCCCTTCTGGTGGGCGACGATCATGACGGGGGCGCCGTCGAGCAGGCCGAGGCCGCCGACCACGGCGGGGTCGTCGCCGTGCAGCCTGTCGCCGTGCAACTCGACGAAGTCGGTGCACAGCCGCCAGATGTGGTCGAGCGCGGTGGGCCTGGCCGGGTCCCTTGCCAGCCGTACCGTCTCGTGCGGGCGCAGCACGCCGCCCAGCGCGGTGGGGTCGCGCAGCACGACGGGCTCACGGGGCTCGGCGGGCGCGGCGCCCGCGCCGGTCGTCATGGCCAGCAGCCTGGCCAGCAGCGGTCGCAGGCCGTCGCGAGACTCGACTCTGTCGAGCATGCCGTGCGCGAACAGGTACTCGGCGCTCTGGAAGCCCTCGGGCAGGCGCTCCCTGGTGGCCGCCGCGATGACCCTGGGCCCAGCGAAGCCGATGAGCGCGCCGCGCTCGGCCACCAGCACGTCGCCCAGGGTGGCGAAGGAGGCGGTGACCCCGCCGAAGGTCGGGTCGGTCAGCACGCAGACGCTGAGAAGCCCCTCGCGCCGCAGCCTCCTCATGGCCTGGGCGGTCTTGCCCATCTGCATCAGCGACAGCGCGCCCTCCTGCATGCGCGCGCCGCCTGAGGCGATCGACAGCACCAGCGGCAGGCGCTCGGCGATGGCCAGCTCGCAGGCGCGGGCCACGCTCTCGCCGACGGCCGAGCCCATGCTGCCGCCGAGGAAGGAGAAGTCCATCACCGCGACGACCGCGCGGTGCCCGCCGATGGTGGCGACGCCGTACACGAGAGCGTCGGCGAGGCCGGTGCGGGCGCGGGCGGAGGCCAGGCGCTCGCGGTAGGGACGGGAGTCGGTGAAGGACAGCGGGTCGTCGCCAGCGACCTGTGGGGCGGCGGCGAAGGAGCCCTCGTCCACCAGGACGTGGAGGCGCCCGGCCGCGCCGAGCCTGTGGTGGTGCCCGCAGTCGGGGCAGACCATGCCGACCCTGGCCAGGCGTGGCTGGTACACGATGGCCGAGCAGCCCGGGCACAGCGCCCACTCCTCGGCGGCGGGAAGCGGCGGCGAGATCGTCACTGGACCCGCCCCTCCGGGGTCCAGGTGTAGAAGCGGGTGGCCATGGCGTCGGCGGGGCTTCGCCAGGTGTCGGGGTCGTACGGCAGGACGTGCGCGCCGAGCCTGTCGCTCAGCTCGGCGAAGTCCTTCCTGCTCCTGGCCCGCGCCATCGCCGCCTGCTGCGGCCCTTCGAACTCCACGAGATGGAAGTAGAGGTCCTGGTAGGTGAACAGCTCGCGCCTGGTCACGCCGAGCGCGTGGGGCAGCTCGCCCGCGTCCGACTCGGCGAACAGGCGGGCGACCTCGGCCGAGTCGCCTGAGGCCAGGCGGGCGACGATGAGAATCCTGTCGGACACGTGAACTCCTGGTGGAACGGGCCGTCATGGACGCTCTCACCGTAGGAACCACGGTCACGGCCTGTCTCCCGCCGCCCGCTCGATTGTGGGCCTCCCCCGGACAGGGGAACCTCTCCCCCTACGGGCTGACGGGAACCAGGCCGTTCTCGTAGGCGTAGATGACGACCTGCACCCGGTCGCGGACGCCGAGCTTCTGGTACAGGTGCTGGACGTGCGACTTGATCGTGCTGTCGCCGAGCACCAGCGTCCTGGCGATCTCCTCGTTGCTGTAGCCCCGCACCAGCAGCCTGAAGACCTCACGTTCGCGCTCGGTGAGCCGGTCGAGGGTCTGTGCCGAGCCCGATGACAGCTCGGGGCGCCTGGCGAACTCGTCGATCAGCCTTCTGGTCACCGAGGGCGACAGCAGCGCGTCGCCCTCGGCGGCCTCGCGGACCGCCTCCAGCAGCCTCTCGATGGGCGCGTGCTTGAGTATGAAGCCGCTGGCGCCGCTGCGGAGAGCGTCGAAGAGGTGCTCGTCCTGGTCGAAGATCGTGAGGATGACGACCTTCGTCGGCTTCCTCCTGTCGAGCGCGACGATCTCCCGGGTCGCGGTCAGGCCGTTCATCCTCGGCATGTCGATGTCCATCAGCACCACGTCGGGCTGTTGCGAGCGGACCATCCGCACCGCGTCCACGCCGTTGGCTGCCTCGCCGACGACCACGATGTCGTCGGCCTTCGAGAACGTGGCGTGCAGCCCGCTGCGGATCAGCGGCTGGTCGTCCACGATCAGGACGCGGATCGTTCGCATATCCCTGCCTTTCCGGCCTGTCGCGGGATGACCGCCCGCACGACGAACGAGCCGTCGGCGTGGTGGTCGTGGACGAGGCTGCCGCGGTGTTCCTCGACCCGTTCGCGCAGGCCCTTCAGTCCGTGGCCGCCCGACCTGCTCCAGGCCGCGGCCGAGCGTCTCCACCCCCTGCTGACCACCTCGACGCACAGGTCGTCGGCGTAGGACAGGCTCAGCTCGATACGGTCGGCCCCGTACTTCAGCGCGTTCGTCAGGCTTTCCTGCGCGATGCGGAAAGCGGTGTGCGTGATGTCACTTGGAAATGTCCTTTCGGCGGCGAGATTGTCCAGGCGAAGAGTGGTCGTGCCGTTGGGCAGACGGGTCGCCAACTGCACGACCCGCGACGACAGCGGTACAACCGAATCGCTTTCTGTTTTCCGCTCGACGGGTTTCGCCGTGGACGTGTCGCGAAGGGTTCCCAGGATGGCTCGCAGGTCGTCAAGGGTGGCCTGCGCGGTCTGGTCGATGATCTCGGCGGCGTGCCCGGCCGAGGTGGAGGCCGCGCCGAGATGGCGGGCGTGCAGGGCGATGACGGTCAGGCCGTGGCCGACGCCGTCGTGCAGGTCACGGGCGATCCGCCGGCGTTCGGCGAGGATCGGGCCACGGTGTCGTCCACTCCTCCTGCGGTGTACCAGCAGCACCACCGCGAGGATGAGCGCGCTCCCCAACGCGTCTATCACGGTGTGTAACAGGAGAGTCGCTAAATATCCGGCTATGTCCCCCATGAAACGGCAGCTTACAAGAGCGCGTTAAGAAAGCCCACAGGCTTTCCATAGATTAACATTCCGTACATCTTTCGCGAAACGCAGGTCCAGGTAGCACATTCCGGCCGTCCAATCAATGATTCACAGCGCTTTCACAGAACGCTCCTAGAAGTAATTCAATTCTGTACTTATCCATAAGACGAGGAGGTCCACCCGAGAGGGGAGCGCGGGGTTCGCCCTGGCGGTGGAAGACGGGCGGCGCGCGGCGCAACAAGCTGAACGGCGACGGCGCAGAGCCGTACAGACCGAAGGGAAGCCTGATGCAGCGCTACGCGATCACCTTCGAGATCCGACAGGGAACCCAGGCGGCGGTGCGTGAGCTGCTGTCCGGGTACGCGCCGCCCGAGTGGGAGACCGCCGACGGCACCCGGCTGCTGAGCACCTCGATCTTCATGAAGGACACCACGGTGATCCGGGTCATCGAGATCGACGGCAGCCTGCCGAGCGTGATGCGCCACCTGGCCGCACAGCCCAGCATCCAGAAGCTCGAACGCGAGCTCGACCCCTACCTCGCCACCCCCAGGGACATGAGCACCCCCGAGGGCGCCCGCGCCTTCTTCGTCAGCGCCCTCATGGAGCACGTCACCACCCGCGTCGCGGAGCCCGTCCGATGAGCGGGCAGGTCCTGCTCGTCACCGGCGCCACCGGCGGCCTGGGTGGCGCGGTCGTCCCCAGGCTGGCCGCGAGAGGCGACCGGCTCCTGCTGGTCGGCCGCGACAAGGACAGGCTCGCCGAGCTGGAGGCCGTCCACGGAGCGCCTGGCCGGGTGGAGACCCTGACCGCCGACGTGTCCGACCCGGAGGGCGCCAGGTCGGCGGCCGAGGAGGCCGTCACCAGGTACGGCAGGCTCGACGGCCTCGTCCACCTGGTCGGCGCCTTCAAGGCGGGCCCGCTGTTCCTCATGGACGCCGACGCCTACGAGCAGACGCTTCGCGCCAACTTCCTGTCGGCGGTCACCGTCACCCAGGCCGCCCTTCCGCACCTGGGCCAGGGCGCCAGGCTGGTCTTCTTCACCACGCCGCTGGCCGACGAGCCGCTGCCCGCGCTGTCGGCGTACGCCGCCTCGAAGGCCGCGCTGGTGGCCTGGGCGCGCTCGGTCGCGCACGAGCTCAAGCGCGGCGGCGTCCACGTGAACGTGATCAGCATGACCATGGCCGACACGCCCGACAAGCGGGCCGCCCGTCCCGACCTCAACTTCGACCACACGGTCGCGCCCGACCTCGTCGCCCGCGCCGTCGCCTTCCTCACCAGCGAGGAGGCCGACGGGCTCTACGGTGCGGTGGTGCCGGTGCTCGGCCGCTTCGAGTTCCGCTCCGACCTGTCGGGGCCGCCGCGATGACCGCCAGGATCGTCTTCCTCATCACCGTGCCGGCCGAGCGTCAGGACGACTTCCTCGTCGCCTACGAGAAGATCAGGTACCAGGTCTCAGGAGGCGTGCCCGGCCACCTGAAGGACCAGGTCTGCCAGTCGGCGACCGACCCGGAGCAGTGGCTCATCACCAGCGAGTGGCGCGAGCTGGCCGACTTCCTGGCGTGGGAGGCCACGCAGGAGCACCGCGACCTGGTCAAGCCCATGCGCGAGTGCATCACGGCGGCGAGGTCGCTGCGCTTCCTGGTCAAGGCGGAGACAGGGACGTGAACCCGCTCAGGGTGCTCGTGGCGGGCGGCGGCATCGGGGGGCTGACCGCGGCGGTGGCGCTCAGGCGCGCGGGCGCCGCGGTCACCGTCCACGAACGCGCCCCCGAGCTGCGCATGGCCCAGGCCGGTCACGGGCTCGTCCTGTGGCACAACGCCGTGCTGGCGCTGCGCGACCTCGGACTGGAGCCGGGCGTGGAGAAGATCGGCTACGAGCTGCGCGAGCACCTGTTCAGGAACAGCGGGGGGCGCAGGCTCGCCCGCTGGTCCATGGCGAGGAAGGCGGCCGAGCTGGGGGCGCCCGTCTACAGCGTGAGCCGTCCCGACCTGCACGCGCTGCTGGTCGAGGAGGCCGGCGACGCCCTCAGGCTGGACTCGCCCTGCGGCGGGTTCTCCGCCGACGGCAGCGGCGTGACCGTCCGGGTCGGCGACGCCGAGGAGCGGGTGGACGCGCTCATCGGCGCCGACGGGCTGCGCTCGGTGGTGCGGGCGGCGCTCGTCCCGCACGAGCCGCCGCCGCGCTACGCCGGGTTCACCGCCTTCCAGGGCGTCATCGACCTGCCGGGCTCCGGCGTGCCCGAGCACACCTTCCTCAGCACCTGGGGCAGGGGCCGCTGGTTCGTCTGCTACCGGCTCACCGGCGATCTCGTCTACTGGGACGGCGTGCTGAGCGACCACATCACCGCCCCGTTCGGAACGCGCCCGCTCGACCTGCTCGCCAGGGAGTTCGGCGACTGGCCCGACCCGATCCCCCGGCTGGTCGCCGCCACCGACCCTGCCGACCTGACCACCGTCCCGATCTTCGACAGGCCGCCCATGCCGCGCTGGGCCCACGGCAGGGTGGCGCTGCTCGGCGACGCGGCGCACCCGATGACCTTCAACCTCGGACAGGGCGCGGGACAGTCGATCGAGGACGCCCTCGTCCTGGCCGAGTGCCTGAAGGGCGGCGACGTCGCCGAGGGGCTGCGCCGCTACGAGGCGCGCCGGGTGGCCCGCGCCGCCCGCATCGTCCGCAGGTCGCGGGCCAACGGCGCCCTCACCAGGTGGCGCCATCCCGTGGCGTGCGCCGCGCGCGACGCCTTCATGCGCCTGACCTTCGACCGGCTCGTCTACCGCAAGACCTACCAGCTCACCATGGAGGACACCTCATGACCGTCACAGGTCTGCCGACGGGCGTCAGCCGTACGGCGGTGCTGATCGCCCAGGCCAGGGAGGCCGAAACGGCCCGTCCCAGCGGTCTGTTCAAGGACCCGCTCGCCCGCCCTCTGGTGGAGGCCGCAGGCCGCATCAGCGGTGTGAGCGAGGCGGGCCGCCGCGCGGCCGAGCACTTCGTGCTGCGCACCCGCTACTTCGACGATCGCCTCGGCGAGGCCGTCCGCACGGGGCTGCGGCAGGTCGTGCTGCTGGCCGCGGGGCTCGACACCAGGGCCTACCGGCTCGACTGGCCCGCGGGCACCCGGCTGTTCGAGGTGGACCTGCCCGACCTCATCGCCTTCAAGGACAGGGTGCTGGCCGAACACGACGCGCGGGCCCGCTGCGAGCGCACGGCCGTCGCCGCCGACCTGCGCGACGACTGGCCCGCCTCCCTCGTCTCGGCCGGGTTCGACCCTGAACGGCCGACCGCGTGGCTGGTCGAAGGCGTGCTCATGTACCTGACCCCCGAGGACGGCGCCGCCGTGCTGAAGCGGCTGAGCGAGCTGTCCGCGCCGGGCAGCAGGCTCTCCGTCGAGCACGTCAACCAGGCCTACGCCGACCAGCCGAAGATGCGGCCCGCCATGAACAAGCTGGCGGCCACGCAGGCGGCCTGGCTGTCGTCGGTGGAGGACCCCGAGCAATGGCTCGCGGCGCACGGCTGGCGGGCCGAGATCACCCACCAGGCCGACCTCGCCGTGAGCCTCGGCCGTCCCGTTCCCGCCATGGCCCACCCCGCGGTCGCGGGATCGGCCCGTATCTGGCTCGTCGACGCCACCCGCGACTGACTGACAGGGAGACAATGATGGAATTCACCGAGAGCAACCTGCGCGACCTGCTCGCCGCCGTGGGCCTGCCGTCCAGCGAGGGCGGGGAGGAGCTGGAGCGCACCTTCGACGAGCTCGGTCTCGACTCGCTGGCCAGGATGGAGCTCGCCACCCGCATCCAGGACAGGTTCGGCGTGGACGTGGAGGACCGGATCACCGCGGAGGCGACCCCCTCGCTGGTGCGCGACCTGGTCAACGAGCGACTGATCGGAGCGGTGCGATGATCGGCCACACCGACAACGCGATCGAGATCGCCGCGCCCATCGGGTTCGTCTGGGAGCAGACCAACGACGTGCGCACCTGGCCCGACCTGTTCTCCGAGTACGCCGAGGCCGAGGTACTGGAGGAGGGCGACAACACGGTCACCTTCCGGCTGACCATGCACCCCGACGAGCAGGGCAGGGTGTGGAGCTGGGTCTCCCAGCGCACCTGGGACACCGAGTCGAGGACCGTCAGGGCGCGCAGGATCGAGACGGGCCCCTTCGAGTTCATGAACATCGCCTGGGAGTACGAGGAGCTCACCCCCGACCTCACCAGGATGCGGTGGGTGCAGGACTTCCACATGAAGCCCGACGCCCCCCTCGACACCGCCGCGATGACCGACAGGATCAACACCAACTCCGTGGCGCAGATGAACCTCATCAAGGAGAAGGTGGAGCGCCGCCGCCGCTCGGTCGTCGGCTTCCACGACGTGCCCGCCAACACCAGGCGCGGCGGCGACCTGCGCACCCTGCTCTCCCCCGCCACCTGCGGGTCCTCCTCGGGCTTCTGCGGCGCCGTACGGCTCGCCCCCGGTGAGGGCATCTCCGAGCACTACCACCCGTACTCGGAGGAGTACCTGTTCGTCGCCTCCGGCACGCTGAAGGTCGATCTCGACGGCGAGCCCGTCACGCTCGGCCCCGAGCAGGCCCTGTTCGTGCCGCGTAACGTGCGGCACAGGCTCACCAACGTCGGCGCCGGCGACGCGCTGGCGGTCTTCCAGCTCAGCCCGCTGGCCCCCAGGCCCGAGCTCGGTCACGTCGACACCGAGCCCTACCCCGAGCAGGTGGGCACATGAGGAGGGCCGTCGTCACCGGCATCGGCGTGCTGGCGCCAGGCGGCGTGGGCAGGGAGGAGTTCTGGAGCAGGATCGTGGACGGCAAGCCCGCCGTCCGCAGGATCACCACCTTCGACCCCTCCCCCTTCAGATCGCAGATCGCCGCCGAGGTCGACTTCGACGCCGCCGCCCTGGGCCTGACGCCGAGGGAGCGCAGGCGCATGGATCGCTTCGTCCAGTTCGCCACGGTCTGCGCGGACGAGGCGCTGGCCGACTCCGGGCTCGACCTGGAGCGCTCCGACCGCGACAGGGTCGGCGTCAGCCTCGGCTCGGCCGTGGGCGCGACCATCTCGCTGGAGGAGGAGTACGTCGTGGCCAGCGACCACGGCAGGGAGTGGCAGGTGGACCACCGCCACCTGCGCCCCTTCCTCTACCAGGCGCTGGTGCCCTCCAGCGCCGCCACCGAGCTGGCCGTGCGGTACGGCGCGCACGGCCCCGCCGCGGTCGTCTCGACCGGCTGCACCTCGGGCATCGACGCCATCGGCAGGGCCCTGCAGCTCATCCAGGACGGCGAGGCGGACGTGATGATCGCCGGCGCGTCCGACGCGCCGATCTCGCCCATCACCGTGGCCTGCTTCGACGCCATCAGGGCCACCACCCCCGCCAACGACGACCCCGAAGGCGCCTCCAGGCCCTTCGACGCGGGCCGTCAGGGCTTCGTGCTCGGCGAGGGCGCCGCGGTGCTGGTCGTGGAGGAGCTGGAACACGCCAGGAAGCGCGGCGCCAGGGTCTACTGCGAGATCACCGGCTACGCGGCCAGGGCCAACGGCTTCCACATGACGGGTCTGCGTCCCGACGGGGTCGAGCTCGGTGAGGCGATCGTGGACGCGCTCGGCCAGGCCAGGCTGGTGCCCGAGGACATCGGCTACATCAGCGCGCACGGCTCGGGCACCAAGCAGAACGACAGGCACGAGAGCGCCGCCTACAAGCGGGCGCTCGGCGAGCACGCCCGCAGGGTGCCGATCAGCTCGATCAAGTCGGTCGTGGGGCACTCTCTGGGTGCGATCGGCTCGATCGAGATGGCCGCCTGCGCGCTGGTGCTCGAAAGAGGCGTGGTGCCGCCCACCGCCAACCTGATTACCCCCGACCCCGAGTGCGACCTCGACTACACGCCGCTGGTCGCCCGCGAGGTCGAGGCCAGGCACGCGCTGTCGGCAGGCAGCGGGTTCGGCGGCTTCCAGTCGGCGATGATCTTCTCGGTGCCTGGAGCGGCCGCATGAGCCGCAGAAGGGCCGTCATCACCGGGCTCGGCGTCGTCGCCCCCACGGGCATCGGCGTCAGCGAGCACTGGGAGCGTTCGCTGGCGGGCGCCACCATGATCAGCCGGGTGGAGGGCTCGCCGATCAAGCTGGCGGGGCAGGTCGAGGGGTTCCGCGAGGAGGAGTTCGTCGACAGCAAGCTGCGCGTGCAGACCGACAGGTGGACCTGGTTCGCCATGGCCGCCACCCAGCTGGCGCTGGCCGACGCGGCCTTCGACCCGGCCAGGGAGAGCCCGTCGGACCTGTCGGTGGTCACCGCGGGCGGCTCGGGCGGCAACGCCTTCGGCCAGCGGGAGATCCAGGCGCTGTGGAGCCGAGGGCCGCGCTCGGTCAGCGCCTACCAGTCGATCGGCTGGTTCTACGCGGCCAGCAGCGGCCAACTGTCCATCAGGCACCAGCTGAAGGGGGCCTGCGGAGTCCTCGTCGCCGACGCGGCCGGCGGGATCGACGCCCTGAGGGAGGCCGCCAGGCTCGTCCGCAGGGGTACCGAGGGGGTGCTCACCGGCGGCACCGAGGCGCCGCTCTCGCCGTACGCGCTGGCCTGCCAGGCCGGCGAGGAGACGGTCAGCCGCGAGAGCGACCCCGCCCGCGCCTACCGGCCCTTCGCGCCCGACGCGAACGGGTACGTGCCGGCGGAGGGTGGGGCGATCCTGCTGGTGGAGGAGCGCGAGTCGGCGCTCGGACGGGGCGCGCCCTCGGTGTACGCCGAGATCGCGGGCACCGCGTCCACGCATGACGCGCACCACATCACCGACGCGGCGCCCGATCCCCGCCAGTACGCCAGGGCCATGCGCGAGGCGATCGCCAGGGCCGGGCTGCGCCCCGACGACATCGGCGTGGTCTTCGCCGACGGGGCGGGCACGCCCGAGCGGGACGCCCTGGAGGTCGTCGCGCTCACGGAGGTCTTCGGCTCGCGCGCGGTGCCCGTCACCGTGCCCAAGACGATGACCGGCAGGCTGTGCTCGGGCGGCGCCGCCCTCGACCTGGCCTGGGCGGCGCTCGCGCTGGCCGACCAGGTGATCCCGCCGACCGTCAACGCCGGCGCCGAGGTCGGAGGGCTCGACCTGGTGCGGGAGGCCCGCACGGTCTCCGGCCTGTCGGCGGCGCTGGTGGTCGCCAGGGGCTCGGGCGGCTTCAACTCCGCGGCGGTCCTGACCGCCGTCTGACCTCGTCCCCACCGGAACGGCCACCGCCTCTCCCCGAGGCGGTGGCCGTTCCTTCGTCCTCTCATCCGGCTCAGTGCACGGGCTCGGGTACGGCGGGCCGCACGTGCTCGTCCTCGGGCCTGGCGGGCGAGGGCTCGACCCGCAGCAGCCTGGCCGCCCAGCCGGGCAGCCACCAGTTCCACCTGCCCATCATGGCCACGACGGCCGGCACCAGGATCGCCCTGATGAGGGTGGCGTCCAGGGCGATGCCGAGCGCCAGGCCGCTGGCGAACACCTTCACGTCCAGCTCAGGCGTCATCGCCAGCGCGGCGAACGAGATGAACAGGATCAGCGCCGCCGACGTGACCAGCCGGCCCGTGCGCCCGACGCCCTCGATCACCGCGTGCGCGGTGCTGCCCGACCTGTCGTACTCCTCGCGCATCCTGGCCAGGATGAAGACCTCGTAGTCCATGCTCAGGCCGTACAGGAAGGCGAAGATCGTCAGCGGGACGAACTCGCCGATCGAGCCGGTCGGGTGGATGTCGAGCAGCTCCTTGGTGCCCCAGCCGTACTGCCACAGCAACACCATCGTGCCGATGACCGCGCCCAGCGACAGCAGGTTGAGCGCGATGGCCTTGAGCGGCAGCAGCAGGGACCTGAACGCCCTGGCCAGCATCACGAACGTGACGAGCGCGATCATGGCGAGCATCCACGGGAACGCGCCGTAGGTCTGCGACCTGAAGTCCATGCTCTGCGCCGCGTTGCCGCCGACCCTCGCGTTGGCCGGCACCGCGGCCCGCACCGCGGAGATCGTCGCCTCGCCCGCCGCGCTGCCGCCCTCGGCCACGGGCAGGACGGTGACCACCGCCGTGCCCGACCTGCGCCAGGCCGCGTGGTCGGGGGCCAGCACGGTCGAGACGCCCTCGACGCCCCTGATGGCCTCGACGGCGGGCGCGGGGTCACCGGTGACGAACACGTCGAAGGCGACGATGGAGCCGGAGGGGATGCCCGCCTCCTTGAGCTCGGTCAGGCCTTCGTAGGCGGAGCCGCTGGTGCGCAGGCTGCCGCTCTCGGGCAGGCCGAGGTCCACCCTCGTGCCCGTGACCGCCAGGGCGACGAGCAGACCGCCGGTGAGCAGCGCGGCGGGCCAGCGCAGCCGTACGACGCCTCTGGCCCACGCCGACCACGCCCTGCCCGCCCGCGCCTCGCGGGCGAAGCGCGCCCCGCCCGCCCGCCTCCTGTCCAGCCGCTGGCCCGTGCGGGCCAGCACCACAGGAAGGACGGTCAGCGTGACCGCGACGCTCACCGCCGCGATGATCATTCCGGCGATCCCCAGGCTGCGCAGGAAAGGCACCGGCAGAACCACCATCGTGACCAGGCCGATCGCCACCGCCAGCCCGCTGAACAGCACCGCCCTGCCCGCGCCCGCCATCGCCCTGTGGACGGCCTCGTCCCCCCTGTGCCCGAGCGCCTGTTCCTCCCGCCATCGGGCCACGATGAGCAGCGAGTAGTCGACCGCGATTCCCAGGCCCAGCAGGGGCATCGTGGTCAGCGCCACGTCGTGGACGGTCATCACCAGCGTCAGCAGCAGGATCACGATGAAGGAGCAGAAGATGGCCAGCACGGAGATCAGCAACGGCACGAAGGCCAGCGCCGACCTGAACACCAGGAGCAGCACCACCACGGCGGCCAGCACGCCGATGCCGATCTTCGTGGGCACGTCCACGCCGCCCGCGTCCACGCTGGGCGCCAGCGCGTCGAGCCCGGTGACATGGATGGTCGAGCCAGGTGGCAGATGCGGGGTCATCGCCTTGACGATCACCAGGCTCTCGTCGGGCGTCTCACCGAGGCCGCCTCCCGGCGGGCTACCGTCGGAGTAGGTGCCGGGGAAGACCAGGCCGAGCGTGGTCCTGCCGTCCGAGCCCACCAGCTTGGGGTCGGCGGTGTCGGCGTAGGAGACGACGCGGGCCTTGGGCAGCACCGCGGCCACCGCGGCGAACGCCCTGCCCAGGCTCTCCTTCTGGGCCGTCACCGACTGTCCCTCGGGCAGGCGCACGACCGGCACGAACGGACGCTGGTAGCCGCCGTTGCCGTAGACCTTGACGATCTCCTGGTTGGCGTCGAAGGCGGGCATCCCAGGGTGGGCGTACTCCTCCGACAGGCGCTGGATCGCCAGCGGGGTCGCGCCCATCCCCACCAGGAAGGCGACCGCGGTCAGCAGGATGACCAGGCCCTTGCGACCTAGCACGAATGCCGAGATTCTCTCCATGCGAGCAGTTGACCAGCGCGGCGACAGGCGGCTCTGTGATCTCTCTTAGAGAGCCATGTGAGTTTCCCCGATCCCTGACTCTTCGGGTCAGAATGACCACGTGAGCCGAATCCTGGTCGTCGAAGACGAACCCTACCTGGCCGATCTCGTCGCCACCGCCCTGCGTTACGAGGGGTTCGAGACGGCGGTCGCCGAGACGGGCGCGGTCGCGATGGCACTGGTCAGAAGCTTCGATCCCGATCTCATCGTGCTGGACGTGATGCTGCCCGACATTCTCGGCACCGAGGTGTGCCACCGGATCAGGCTCGCGGGGTCGCAGGTCCCCGTCGTCTTCCTCACCGCGAGGGACGCCACCGAGGACAAGGTGGGCGGGTTCACGGTGGGCGGCGACGACTACGTCACCAAGCCGTTCAGCCTGGAGGAGCTGACCGCCCGCATCCGCGCGGTGCTGCGCAGGACCGACAGGAGCGCGCCGGAGAGCGCCAGAGTGGCCTTCGCCGACCTCGTCGTGGACGACGACACCTACGAGGTCTTCCGCGCCGGCCGCAGGATCGACCTGACGCCGACGGAGTTCAAGCTGTTGCGCTTCCTGCTGGGCAACGCGGGCAAGGTGATGTCGAAGCGGCAGATCCTCGACCACGTGTGGGAGTACGACTTCGGCGGCAACGACGGCGTCGTGCAGACCTACATCAGCTACCTGCGCCGCAAGGTCGACGCGTTCGACCCGCCGCTGATCCACACGATGCCCCGCATCGGGTACGTCCTCCGGCTGCCGGTGGAGCGGTGATGTCGCTGCGCACCCGCCTGGTCCTGACCACCGTGGGCCTGGTCGCCATCGCGCTCGGCCTGGTCGCGGGGGCCACGTTCGGCGCGCTGCAGGACTGGCACGGCCCCGGCAACAGCAAGCTCATGGCGCTGACCACGCCCGAGGCGCTGCTGGCCGCCTCCGAGGAGCTGACCAGCCGCATCGCCCTGGTCCTGGCGGGCACCTCGGCCTTCGCGCTGGTGTGCCTGACCGTGCTGGCCGCCCACCTGGCCAGAAGGGGGCTGCGCCCGCTCGACAGGATCGTCGAGGCCGCCGCCCACATCGGCTCGGGTGACCTCGACCGCAGGATCGAGAGCGCCCCGCCCGGCACCGAGGTCGGCAGGCTCGCTCACGCCCTCAACGCGATGCTCGTCCAGCTCGAACGGGCCTTCAGGCAGCGCGAGGCCTCCGAGGAGCGGCTGCGCCGCTTCATCGCCGACGCCTCGCACGAGCTGCGCACCCCGATCGCGACCATCCGCGGCTACGCCGAGCTGTTCAGGCGGGGCGCCCACGACAGGCCCGAGGACCTGGCCAGAGCCATGCACAGGATCGAGGCCGAGTCGGCCAGGATGGGCCTGCTGGTGGAGGAGATGCTCCTGCTGGCCAGGCTCGACCAGGGCAGGCCGCTGGAGCGGGAGCCGGTCAGCCTGGTCTCGCTGGCCGCCGACGCGGTGGCCGACACCCGCGCGGTCGATCCTTCGCGCTCCATCACCCTCGAGTACGGCACGCCCGTCGTGGTGACGGGTGACCCCGCGAGGCTCAGGCAGGTCGTGGCCAACCTCCTCACCAACGTCCTGCACCACACCCCCGAGGGCACGGCGGCGAACGTGCGGGTGGCCGAGGAGGACGGCTTCGCGGTCCTCGAGGTCAGCGACGAGGGCCCGGGACTGACCTCCGAGCAGGCCGAGCGCGTCTTCGAACGGTTCTACAGGGGCGACCACCGCCAGCCCGAGGCCCAGCGGGGCGGCGGCGCGGGGCTCGGCCTGTCGATCGTGGCCTCCGTCGTGGCCGCGCACGGGGGCCTGGCCACCGCCTCGTCGGCGCAGGACAAGGGCACCACGTTCACGGTCCGCATTCCGCTCGCTCGAGCGTGACCAGGCGTACGCCACCACCGGTGTGGACGGCCCGCACGATCTCGGCCCGCGACAGCTCCGCGACCCCGACCGTCAGGTCGGCGCGCTCCTCGCACCAGCCGACGATCGCCTCGGGCCGCTCGACGGGCGCGGCGAAGTGGACGAGGCTGACGTACCAGATGTCGCGCGTCCAGCTCTCGAAAGCGCCCTTCTCCCCCAGCGCGTGGGCGAAGCGCTTCTGCAACGTGGCGAGCGTCTCGTCGGCAGGCGTGGCCCAGACCAGCACGCCGCCGTGGTGGCCGGCCACACCGCGCAGCTCCACCCGGACCGGCGGCAGCCCACGCATCGCCTTCTCCAGCGCCGCCCCGTAGACGCGGCGGTCGGTGACGTCCTCCCTGTACGGCTCCAGCGAGCGCAGCGTCACGTGCAACGCGTCGGGGCCATGGACCCAGTGCCCTGGCCCCACCACGGGTCTCAGCTCGCCGGCCAGCTCCACCAGCCTGTCGAGCACGGGACCCGAGGGCCGCAGCACCGCCGCCGCGCCCCAGCGTCTGGCCCCCTCCACCGGAGGCCGGTCGTAGGTGGCCTGTCCGTCGAGCAACGCCGATCGGCCTCTCGCGAAGAACTCCCCGTATCGCGACATTCAGGGAGTATCGCGCAGCTCGCCCTCCAGGAGGCCCATCATCACCATGTCGTGCCACTTGCCGTCCCTGCGGAAGGACTCGCGCGCCCTCCCCTCCTCGACGAAGCCCACCTTCTCGTAGACGCGCCTGGCTCCGGTGTTCGCATCGGCCACCCAGAGCGTGATGCGGTGCAGCCGCATCCTGTCGAAGCCGTACCTGCAGATCAGCCGGACGGCCTCGGTGCCGAAGCCACGGCCCCAGCAGTCCTTCTCTCCGAGGTAGACGTCGAGCTCGGCGTCGCCCGTCTCCGGTTCGGCGCCGCCCAGCCTCACCAGGCCGATCAGCCTGCCGTCCTCGAGGCTCTCCACGCCGAGCAGCACGTTGTCGTAGGAGTTGCGGTCGCGGGCCTCGCAGCGGGCCACGGTCTGGGCGAGCGTCTCGGGGTAGCCCTCATCCAGCCAGCGCATCACCTCGGGGTCGCTGTTCCAGCGCCAGAGTGTCTCGGCCTCGTGGGGCTCCATGGGACGCAGTCGGATGCGTGTGCCTCTGAGCATGGCGAAAAGGGGATCACCTCATGACAGAGGCCCGCAACCGAATTGATCGCGGGCCCCTGCGGGTGGGATCAGTCGACGACGGTGATGCGGTCGGTCGCGGGAGGTGCGACAGGGCTGTGCTTGCCCAGGTAGTCGACGAACGCGTCGATGTCCAGCGGGCCGCTCCACAGGTCGGTGCCGTTCTTGAGCTCGGCGAAGGCGTCACCGCCGCCGACGAGGAAGTTGTTCACCGCCACGCGGATCGACTGGGTGTCGGTCACCGCGACGCCGTCGATCTTCATGGCCGACACCTTCGAGCCCCACGGGGCGCTCCTGCTGTAGGTGTAGGTGAAGTTCGACGAGGGCTGCAGGATCTTGGTGAACGCCTGGTTGTTGGGTCCGCCGACGAACTGCTGCTCGAGGACGGTCTTGAGCTGCGCGCCGGTCAACGTGATGACCTGGGTGAGATTGTTGAACGGCTGGACGGCGAACGCCTCGCCGTACGTCACGACGCCGTCGCCCTCACCCGCGGGGGAGCTCGGGTGGTTGAGAGGCATGCGCACGCCGCCTGGGTTCATGAACGCGATCTGCGCGTTGCCACCGGTCCTGGTCGCCTCGAGCTGGCTGTCGGCGATGAGGTTGCCGAGCGGCAGCTCGCCCGAGGGAGCGGCGGTCGTGCCGATCTCCGCGGTGATCCTGCCGACCTGCTTGTTCGCGATGTCCGCGCTGCGGGCCTTCCACAGGGCCACCGAGTCGGCGACGGCCCTGTCCTCCGCCACGTCACGGGTGACGACGTGGTTGGCGGCCGCCACGGTCGAGCGGACGACGTCCCTGGTGCGCTTGTCGACCTGGAAGTCGATCTGGGTCAGCACGCGGCCGAAGGAGGAGCCCTGCGTGTAGTAGCGCGGCTGCCCTGCGGGGTCGGTCGTCTTGCACACGTAGGCCTGGTGCGAGTGGCCGCTGACGACCACGTCCACCTGCGGGTCGAGGCCGCTCGCGATCCGCGAGCCGTTGCCCGGGGTGACCGAGCAGGCGCTCGGGTCCTGGTTCGGGGTGACCTGGTCGCCCTCGTGGACCAGCACGACCTGGGCCTTGACGCCCTGGCGGGCCAGCAGCCTGGAGACCTTGTTGGCCGCGGCCACCTCTTCGGTGAACTTCAGGCCCTGGATGCCGGAGGAGGAGACGATCGTCGGGGTGGTGGCCGTCACCAGGCCGATGAAGCCCACCTTCACGCCGTTGACGCTCTTCACGAAGTACGGCGGCAGCGCGTACCTGTCGTTGCGCTCCTTCAGGACGTTCGCGCCGAGGAAGTCGAAGTCGGTGCCCTCCCACTCGCCGGCGGGCGAGCAGCCGTCGACGGGGTGGCAGCCGCCCTTCATCAGGCGCTGGAGCTCGGTGTAGCCCTCGTCGAACTCGTGGTTGCCCGCCGAGGAGGCCTTCAGCCCCATCTGGCCGAGCACGTCGAGCGTCGGCTCGTCGTGGTAGGCGGCCGAGATCAGCGGGGAGGCGCCGATGAGGTCGCCGGCCGCCACCACCATGGTGTTACGGCCGGTGTGCTGCTTGAGATGGGTGGCGAGGTAGGCGGCCCCGCCCGCGATGGAGTACCTGCCGCCGACGATGCCGGTCAGCTTGCCGTCGGCGTCGACCAGCGGCCCCTTGGGATCGAGGATGCGGCTGGCGGACCCGCTCGGCGGCTCCAGGTTGCCGTGAAGGTCGTTGATCGTCAGCAGGCGGACGGGCACCGTCCGCTCGGGCCTGGCCGCGTCGGCAGGTCCCGCCACGAGCGTGACGCCGCCCATGGCGATGGCCCCCGCGAGAACGAGCGGGAGGAAGGAGCGAGAGGTCATGCCTGCAGACGTTACGGAACGAAGCTATGCGGCAGACGTCTGAAAGGTAACGATTCATCGGCCCCCCACATGGCGTTATTTGCCAGTCGGCAGCCTAGAGTTCGATCTATGACAGTGCGCGTGGTGGAGCGGGGACGGCTCGATGACAGGGAAACAGCCGACGTGCTGGACGTCGTCGAGGCGGCGACGGAGGCCGACGGGGCGCGTCCGCTCAACGAGCACGTGATGCTGCACCTGCGCTACGGCGGCGACGAGCGGGCCCGCTCGCTGCTGCTCTACTCCGGCGCCTCGCTGGCCGGCTACGCGCACGTGGACCCGACCGACGAGGTCGAGGGGCCCAGCGGCGAGCTGGTCGTCCACCCCGCCTTCCGTCGTCAGGGACACGGCGCGACGCTGCTGCGGGCCGTACTGGAGGTCTCGGGAGGGCGGCTGCGGCTGTGGGCGCACGGCGACCACACGGGCGCGGCCGCGCTGGCGGCCTCCGCGGGCTTCGAGCGGATGCGCTCGCTGTGGCAGATGCGCCGCTCCCTGTTCGCGCCCCTGCCCCCTTCCTCCCTGCCCGAAGGGGTACGGCTGCGCACGTTCGCGCCGGGCCAGGACGAGGAGGCGTGGCTCAAGGTGAACGCCGCCGCCTTCGCCCACCACCCCGAGCAGGGCGGATGGACCCTCGACGACGTGCGGCTGCGCGAGAGCGAGCCCTGGTTCGACCCGGAGGGGTTCTTCCTCGCCTATCGCGACGGGCGGCTGGTCGGCTTCCACTGGACGAAGATCCACGGATCCTCCGCCGAGGAGCACGGCCACGAGCCCCTCGGCGAGGTCTACGTCGTGGGGGTGGATCCCTCACAGCAGGGCACCGGCCTGGGCAAGGCGCTCACCCTGGCCGGTCTTCGCCATCTACGCTCGCGCGGCCTCGCCCAGGCGATGCTCTACGTGGACGAGGCCAACACGGCGGCGATCAGGCTGTACGAGTCCCTCGGTTTCAACCGATGGGACGTCGACGTGATGTACGCGGCTACTCGATGAGCCAGTGGAGGATGTAGTACGACACAGCGGCCACCAGCGCCGCCGCGGGGATCGTGAGGATCCACGCGGTCACGATGTTGCCCGCCACGCCCCACCGCACGGCAGAGAGCCGCTTGGTGGCACCGACGCCCATGATGGCGCTGGTGATGGTGTGGGTGGTGGAGATGGGAGCGCCGAAACCGATCGCCGCGACGTACAGGACGGTCGAGGCCGCGGCCTCGGCCGCGAAGCCCTGCGGAGGGTCGAGGGCGATGATCCGCCGTCCCAGCGTGCGCATGATGCGCCAGCCACCGGCGTACGTTCCCAGCGAGATGGCACCGGCCGCGGCCAGGATCACCCACTGCGGAATCGGGTCCGCCGGCGCGGCGTAGCCGCCGACGACCAGCGCGAGGAAGATCACGCCCATCGTCTTCTGCGCGTCCTGCAGGCCGTGCCCGAGCGCCATCGCGGCGGCCGAGACGGTCTGCGCGTAGCGGAAGCCCCTGTTGGCTTTTCCTGGTTGCGCGTTGCGGAAGATCCAATAGATTGCGATCATGATCGTGGCGGCGAGCGAGAACCCGACCATCGGGGACAGGATCATCGGGATGACGACCTTCTCCAGCACGCCGTCCCAGTGCACCAGGCTGGCCGAGGCCAGCGCGGCACCCACCAGGCCACCGATGAGCGCGTGGCTGGAGGAGGAGGGCAGGCCGAAGTACCAGGTGACGAGGTTCCAGGTGATCGCGCCGATCAGCGCGGCCGCCACCACGACCAGGCCGTGGGTGCCCTCTGGCGCGTCGATGATCCCCTTGCCGACCGTCTGGGCGACCTGAGTGCCCAGATGGGCGCCGATGAAGTTCATCCCCGCGGCCAGGAAGAGCGCCGCGCGCGGGGTGAGCGCGCGGGTCGACACCGAGGTCGCGATGGCGTTCGCCGCGTCGTGGAAGCCGTTGGTGTAGTCGAAGACCAGTGACACGACCACCACGCCGATGACGAGGGCGAGCGTGAGGTCCACTTAGCTTTCCTTGACCGCGATCGACTCGACCGTGTTCGCCACGTGCTCGAAGGCGTCCGCGGCTTCCTCCAGGCGGTCGATGACCTCCTTCATCTTCATGACGGTGAGCGCGTCGTACTCACCACTGAAGAGCTTGGCCAGAAGCTTCCTGTAGACCTGGTCGCCCTGGTTCTCCAGGCGGTTGACCTCGATCCAGTACTCGTTGAGGTTCTTCATCGAGCGCAGGCGCGGCATGGCTTCCGCTGTCAGCTCGGCCGCCCGTTCCAGCACCTCCACCTGCCTGACGACGTCCTTCGGCAGATGGTCGATCTGATACAGGACGATGAGGTCGGACGCCTCTTCCATGGCGTCCATCACATCGTCGAGGTTCGAGGCGAGGCGATAGATGTCCTCACGGTCAAAAGGCGTGATGAAGCTCTCGTTGAGCCGGTTCATGATCGCATGAGTGCGTTCGTCACCGGCGTGCTCGCAGGCGCGCATCTTCTCGGCCAGGGCTTCCCTGTCCGAACCGTCGCTGATGATCTCCACCAGCAACCGCGATGCCGTGACCAGGTTGTTCGCTGAGTCGGCGAACAGGTCGTAGTAGCTGTCCTCACGAGGCGTGAGACGCAGGCGCACGTCGTTCTCCAGATGTGCGGGGATGGTCCGCAGAGAAGGGTACGGGTTACCAGCGGAAATGCGAACTTCATGGTGCGCACACCCACTCTTCTCCCTCTCGCTACCCCTCGTATGATCTGCGACACCGGGTTCGGGAGTACTTTGGGGGGTATTTTGCTCGTGGCCGCTTTGCCCGGGTTTGGGCGCCTGATAAGGGCGTTCAGATGAGCGTGCGGTGGAAGTTCTTGAAGCTGCGCGAGGGTGTGGGGCCGCGCTGACCCTGGTAGCGCGAGCCGTACTTCGCCGAGCCGTACGGGTGCTCGGCCGGAGAGCTCAACCGGAACATGCACAGCTGCCCGATCTTCATCCCCGGCCACAGCTTGATCGGCAGTGTGGCCACATTGGACAGCTCCAGCGTCACGTGCCCGGAGAAGCCGGGGTCGATGAAGCCGGCCGTCGAGTGCGTCAGCAGACCCAGCCTGCCGAGAGAGCTCTTCCCCTCCAGCCGGCTCGCCAGGTCGTCCGGGAGGGTGATCACCTCGTAGGTGCTCGCGAGCACGAACTCGCCGGGGTGCAGAATGAAAGGCTCATCCCCCTCAGGCTCCACCTGACGGGTGAGGTCGGGCTGCTCCACGGCGGGATCGATGTGCGGGTAGCGGTGGTTCTCGAACACCCTGAAGAAGCGGTCGAGCCGCACGTCGATGCTGGACGGTTGGATCATTGCCTTGTCGAACGGGTCGAGACTGACCCGGCCGGACTCGATTTCGGCGAGGATGTCTCGGTCAGAAAGCAGCACGGAGAGCAACTTACCGTGTGCGACAGTGAAGTCGGCTGGGGCGGGGTTGCTTGAGTGGGCGGGATTTCCGCTACAGTGGTGGGCGCGGCGATCGCCGATGCGGGTGTAGTTCAATGGCAGAACATCAGCTTCCCAAGCTGACAGCGCGGGTTCGATTCCCGTCACCCGCTCCAACAACGAAAAGCCAGGTCAGGGATTGTTTCCCGACCTGGCTTTTGATCTTTCTGACCCCCCACTCGATCTTCCCTGCCCGTTACGTGCTCGATCCTTCTGGATCTTGGTCCTTCAGGGCCTCCTCCGCGAGCTTCCCGAGGACGTCGGCGATCGCTCGGTCCCGCTCCATCGCGGTGTGCTCATAGATCAACGCCGCCCGCGTCGTCGAGTGGCCCATGCGGGTCATCAGGTCGCGGAGGCTTGCCCCAGAGCGCGCGGCGAGATCGTTTCCGGTGTGACGAAGGTCATGGAAGTGGAAGCCGGAGAGCCCGGCTTTCTTGAGTGCCGCCGCCCAGACGAGGGTGAAGTTCGCGCGTCGCAGCTTGGCGCCCTTGAGGACCGACGAAGACATGCCCGAACTCTCCTTCCTCCGCGTACTTCTCCATGTGCTCCTTGAGGTCCGGCAGGAGCATCGCGGGAACGCTTACCAGGCGCTTGCCCGCTTCAGACTTGGGCGGGCCGATGGTCACCGAGCCGTCCTTGAGTTCGGTCGTGGTCCCAACGATGCGAATCGTCCCCGCCGCCAGGTCCACGTTCCGCCGCTGGAGTGCAGCGAGCTCGCCCCATCGCAGGCTGGCGAATGTAGCGAGCAGCATGAGCATGCGGAACCGCGGTTCGATCGAGTCGGCCAGCACGAAGACCTGCTTCATAGCCAGGACCGGACGCTCAGGCGAGTCCTCCTTACCCGCTCCCTTGATCTTGCAGGGGTTCGACTTGATCAGGCGGGGCGGGTACGCGCGGCACAATGGGGCTGTGCATCCGGACGAGGCGGAAGTCTTAGCCAAGACCAATTGGCGGCTCATGCGTGAGGCGCTGGGGCGACTCAGGTTGTCCGCATCGGAACAGCTCGAATGGATCGACTCGATGGGGTGCAGCTTGGACGAGCTCGCCCTTGAGTTTGATGACGCCTACCAGCCGTCGTGGTTGTCTCGGGAAGCCGGATGGCTCAGCGACGAGCTGGCCGAGTACTTCGACAAGATCGACCAACATCTGTCCGAACTCACAGATGACGGTCCGTTCCCTTGGAGCGCTGAGGGACTACGGAGTCATCCGACATGGGAGCGGTTGCGGAGCCTGGCCAGTGACGCTCTTGACCTCATGCCTCCCGAGCCATGGAGCAGCAGCTCAACACCCTGATCGCCGTATCATTAGCCCCGCGGTGACGAGGAATCAATCACGGTCACTCACAACCAGGCCCAAAGGCCGCTGACCAGGCAGCCCAAGGTCCGCAGCCCGTGATGGCTGCAATCCCAAGCTGATAGTCCGAACTCGATGTATCAGTCCATCCAGTGGAACCAGGCATCGAACACGCTGTACGGCACGCTGCCAAGGACTGTTTCCACCCGAAGCCCGGCTTCTAACGGCAAGCTGAGGACCTGAGAACCGAGTAATGCGATGTCGTGCCGATCGAGCACCTGGCCAATCTGGCGATACTCCTCCTCCCATCCCGGAAGAGCGGTATCCGTAACCGATGACAGATCCGGCAGGCCGCGAGTTCCGGCACCGCCAGGCCCCCATGATTGGATGTCAGGCTGGAAGAGTGCCGCCAGTGGAGCGAGCCGGCACAGTGCCAGAGACAACCCTTCAACGTTTGTCCAGCCGCTCTCGGAACTGCGCATCGATCCATCGCGCTTGGTAATGAAGACATCGACGTAGGACGCATATCCAGAGCCGTAATGCCGGAACTCAGCATGATGAATGCTCAACGTCGGCATTCGGTCGAGGTCAGCGACGACCCGCCGGAGGAACCTCTCGACGGAAGGTGCCCCGCCAGCCCATGCTCCCGCCGTACTGGCCAGTTGATCATTCACTGCGCCTCGAAGAGCCGTCAGATCAACCGCCAGCTGCCTGCTCACTGCTTCACCCTCGGTCCAACTTCCCATCCGTTCGCGCACAATAGCCGGGACGTCCCGTCTGCTGGGCGGCCAGGGGCGTCAGGGTTGCAGTTCGGGTTGCAATACAGAGGCGTTCAGAGCCGTTCAGGATGGACCGAAAATGACCTCTGACCTGCATTGAACGATCTGGAACAGCTCGAACTGGATCTTTTAATTCGCAGATTCAGGATTCGAGCCTGGGGACGAGTGCATGAGGCGATCTTGAACTAATCGCTGGCGTTTCGCTGGTAGGTGGCGAGCCTGCATTGCTCTCTGCAAGAGATCCGAATCAAACCCGTGCGCGTCCAGGTAAGCGAGGAGAGGTTCATATCGATCAGGTCGATCTCGTACGAGTTCCGAGACCAATCGCAGCTCCAGGCGGACCACGGGAACACGATGAGGGCCACACGCGATCATGACGTATTGTTGCCAGGGGCCACGACCGGCGCATTCCATCGCATCTGAGTCGACGTGTTGCTCAAGAGTGCTCATCCCCACCTGGACCCCGTTCACCTCGTAGTTAGTGAAGTACTGCGAAGCTTCGGGGAGCCACGATGGAGCGTGAAGGCAGGGAAACGACGAGAGGGCGGCGGCGAACGTGTCCACATCCTCTCGTCGAGCAGCCAAGATGTCGATGTCCCCGACGGGGAGATGGACCCCTTGCAGAAGAGCGGCGCTTGTGCCGACCACGCGATATGCCGGGTCGGCGTTCACGGCTCTCAGGGCAGTGAGAGCCGTGCCCAATGCCGTAGTTACATCAAGCAGCTGTAGAGATGCGTCGCCGTCGCCCATGGATACGATGGTATCGATCATGAACCGTGCAAGATCAGGTCGCCCGAGGTCTCAAGTGGAGCCACCTTGGGGGCCACTCGCGCGGACGATCACGAATTCTGCGAAGGGCGATGAACAGCGAGGATGTAGTCGTGCGAGGTCGCGAAGGTCTACGACATCCATGAAGATCGTTTGTGGGCCTACGGATCAGAGGGTGCGTGCCCGTTGCGTGCCCATTCGGACGGCGATCAGCGGGGAGTCACGGTGAGTCAGCGGCACTCGACTCACGTCTGCGCAGGTCGGCATTCCCCAGCTCGGCGGGCGTGATCTTGAAAGAGTTCCCAAGCTGACAGCGCGGGTTCGATTCCCGTCACCCGCTCCAAGCATGAAGGCCCAGGTCAGGACTTGAATCCTGATCCGGGCCTCGATTGTTTTCAGAGCCGGTTGATCTTCGCGGGCCATTAACGGGCCATGAGGTCTTGATCACCCCGCAGGCACCAGCGCTCCGGCCGTTCCGCCGTCCTCATCGTCGTCTCGCCGCGCGAGCTGCTTGTCGATGGCGTCTCTGTCCGCACCTCGCACGGCGTGCTGGTAGATCATCGCGGCTCGTACGTTGTCGTGGCCCATGCGCGCCATCAGGTCCTTGAGCGCACCGGACTCCGCGGCAAGCATGTCGCCGGTATGCCTCAGGTCGTGGAAGTGGAGACCGCTCAGGCCCATCTCAGCGACCACGTCGACCCAGCGGGTCCGGGCGTTGAAGCCGCTCCGGCGGATCGCGCCACCCTTCGCGCCGGGAAACATGAGCGCGGCCGGATCGTCCTTGACGTAGGTCTCCATGTGCTCCCGGAGGAGGGGGACGATGCTCCGCGGGATGCCGACCGTGCGCCGACCGGCCTTGGACTTGGGCGGGCCGAGGACCAAGCCGCCGGCTGACCGCTCCACGAAGGCCACGCGGATGCGGACGGCGCATTTCGTCGAGGTCGACGTCCATCCGGCGCAGCGCGCTGACCTCACCCCACCGCAGGCTCGCGAACGTGGCCAGCAGGACCATCGCGCGGAAGCGGCGATCCTGTGTGGAGTCGGCCCGACCGGCCGTGCTCATCTTCCATAGTGCTCGTTCGGCTTCCGCGCGAGTGAGGAAGATCTCAGGATGCGTGCGCATCTCGCCGTGCCGTTGGAAGCGGAGCCGGTAGGCCCGGTCCTTGATCTTGCGGACGTTGCCGATCGGTCGGCGACCCACCCGGTCCGCCAGCTCGAAGACCTGGGCGACAGTGAGTACCGGGCGTTCCTCCGCGCGCTCGTCACCTGCCCCGCACGGGGAGGACGAGGAGCGATACACGGACGCTGACCACACTGACCGCCCTCAACATCAGCATGCTGAGCCGTCTCAAGGCCCGGCTCACTCCGGAGGCTGCCGAGCGACTCGAACTCCAGGTCTACGACGAGACGATTCGCTTCAACATCCTCATCGTCGACCACGCCACCTGCGTCGTTCAGCCGTACCTCCCGCAGGCCCGCGGGGTCGACTCCCCTACGCTCGTGATCACTGACAACACTGCCGCGGACGGACTGTTCCCCGTCTTCGATCAGGTCTTCAACGAGATGTGGGAGCGGAGCAAATCCGTATGACCATCGACACCCGGACCCTCCTGCCCATCGCCGAACAAGCCGTCACCATCGCAAGCGAGATCGTCAGAACAAAGCTGCCCGGAACCGTCACCGTCAAGGGCGACCGCGACATGGCCACCGAAGTGGACTACGCGGTCGAGCAGGCCGTCCGGGAGTTCTTGGCTGTCGAGACGCCGGAGATCGGGTTCCTAGGCGAAGAGGACGGTGGCAGCCGTATTGGAGAGGGCCTGATGTGGGCACTCGATCCAGTCGACGGCACCGCGAACTTCCTGCACGGCATCCCACTATGTGGAATCTCGCTGGGTCTGGTCGACAAGGACATGCCCGCGCTAGGCGTGATCGAGCTGCCCTTTCTCAGCTCCCGCTACACCGCTGCCATAGGAGACGGGGCCAAGGCCAACGGAACCCGGATCCACGTCACAGACACCGGTGACCTCGACGCCGCGATCGTCGCGATAGGGGACTACGCGGTCGGGACCGATGCCGCAGCTAAGAACCGTCCCCGTTTCGCGCTCACGCACGAGCTGGCGGCCCGCGTGCAGCGAGTCCGCATGTTCGGCTCAGCAGCCGTCGACTTGGCCTGGGTCGCCGAAGGCAAGATCGACGCCAACATCATGCTCAGCAACAACCCTTGGGACACCGCGGCCGGCGCCCTCATCGCCCGCGAAGCCGGAGCAACGGTCGTCGACATGGACGGCAGCCCCCACACCATGAACTCCGAAGCCACCATCGCAGCCAGCCCGAAGATCCTTGCTGACCTCGTCGAACTCATCGCCGAAGCGCAAAAGGCCGCACGGCTGAACGCAGGCATTGCCGAATAGTTCTTGTATGGATCAAGGGCGGCGCAAGCCCCGCCACGCGGCCCGAGCTTGCGGGCCGCACGCTGCGCGTGCGGCCCGGGGGCCGTTCTCGCGCGCGCCCGCCACTCGGGCCGCGCGAGGACACAGCCGTTCTATTCCATTTCGCCAGTCGGCGTCTCACGCCAGGCCTCCCAATGGAAGGCATCGCGCCAACCCGAGATGCGATACATCCACATCGTGAATGCCTGAGTCAACACTCGGATGTCTCGGCATGTGCTCTGGAAGTGAGCATCGGCGCCACCATCGCGATGCTCCAACCAGTACGTTCCATCATCGTGACGGTATGCCTGCATGTAGTACTCAGAGTTTTCCGCATCTGACCGTTCCAGGATGAGGAAGCGGTTCTTCGCCGACAACTCGTTCAGGAGCTTGCGGATGTCCTCTGAAGTCGGGCCATCAATAGAGTCACCACGCTCATTGAGCGCACGAACGGCTACCTTCACGGACAGAGAGTAATGCCTCCGGCGGGGGCTCTCCGGCTCCGGGATGATCGCCGCGCCGTACGCCAGGGCCGTAGGTGGCTGAGGTGGAAGCCTGATCATCCCGCCCGCCATCGACCCGGGACAAGCCGAGCAGACCAGGGTCACGGATACCAGATCGTTCGTCCGGTGGGGCGCTGCATCTGGTATCCGTGACCCTGGCCCGCTTCCCCTTCGGGCGGGTCGACGGCATACGGGATGATCAGGCCGGTGGTGCCGTGTGCCGGTCGGCACTACGTTCCTCCATTCGCCACGCTGGCTGCCCAGTTTCGGAGAGCACCAAGCGTTGCAGCGAGACGTTGATCGTCTGCGGCACCCGGCGGCGCCCATGGTTCGGTCCGCAACTCACTCTCGCCGTCGATGACCGACCAAAGATCCTCGAAGTGATCCCGGACACTCAACTCGCGGGGTTGGCTGCGTCGAAGAGTCCTCGTAGGTCCTGCACAAGCTTGGGGAGTGGCAAGCGGCCCGACTCGTACGCGTCTATGTGGTCGAGCATGCGGCCAAACAGTCCGCGCTGGTGATCGTCCATGACGCTCCGTTCCGCTAGCGGTACGACCGTCGGTTTCGCCTAGACCATGTGATCGCACGTCAGAGACTGATCGTCGTGCAATTAGCGTGCAATTAGCCAGAGGAACGAGGAGTCAACCACGGTCACTCACGGCCTGACCGTCACCGCCGCTGACCAGGCTCCCGGTGGTACGGCGGCCATGATCGGTGCAGTTCCCAAGCTGACAGCGCGGGTTCGATTCCCGTCACCCGCTCTCAGCGCGATAGTCCAGGTCGGGTGCGGAATGCGAGACCTGAGCTTTCTTGATCGCCTTGGCCCAGATCTTGATGGAAGCGCTCCTCCTGAGCTGGGCCCTGTGCTCGCTTACGAAGGCAACCCATCAGTCATCGGACAGGTGACGGCGCTCCCAGATGCCGGCCTTCCTGCCTTTCACCCAGACGGGTGGCAACCACATGCACGGTTCCTCCTCTTCTCCGATGGTGCTCACCATGCTCGCTGCCTCATCTCGCGGCGAGACCTCGAAGTAACCGTCATAGAAGGGATCGGCGAAGTCGCGGCCAATCGACTCCTTGAGCCACGACGCGAAGGTGATGTCCTGAGCAAACAGCGCATGATCCAAGCAGCACAGGTTGGGATCCCATCCCCACATCGCGCCCTCAGGATCACGGCAATCCAGCAGTGACGCGATTGCACACCCCCAGTCCAACAACTGGATCATGCCCGCCCGCCGTCCGTAGGACTCGGTTCGAAACTCCACAGCCGATTCAGTGATGTCCGCGAAGATATCGCTGCTCCAGAAGTCGTAGCCCCGGACACCGATGATGCCACCCCGAGGACCGAAACCTCCGTTTCCCACCTCCAGATACAACCGCCGTAGCAGAGAAGGAAGCGGGTACCCAATGGCCTCTTCAGCCTCAGCGACCGCCTCGGGCGAGGCCACCGGTAGGACATCGGGCCCAGCGTCTGACCGTATCGCTTCGAAGATCTCATCCTCGGTCATGATCTGCACTCGCGTGCGGGGACCGCTGGAGGAAGAGCAAGAAGTCGTCCACGTCCATAAGGCTGCATGCTGTCAGCTTCGGCCGACAATGCCACAACACGGAGGCGTCAGTCGCGTGCCAGATCCGTGCCAGAACAGGCGGGCAGTCCAGGTCAATCACGGGTACTAACGGTCACTCGACCCGATCTGACCTCGACCTCTGTGTCCGCAGGTCAGCGCCTCAAGATCAGTAGCCGGTTCCCAAGCTGACAGCGCGGGTTCGATTCCCGTCACCCGCTTCAACGTGCAGGCCCAGGTAGGGGCCATGATCCCAACCCCAGGTCACCAACGATGATCTCCGCCAGGGCCACCACGCGCACGCCCGCGTCCGTCTTGGGACGCCCGGTGACGAGCTCTCCCGTCTTCATCTCGGAGACGGACGCGTCGATCTTGACCGTTCGGGCCTCCAGGTCGAGATTGTGTCGCCGCAGTGCTGCCAGCTCTCCCCACCGCATGCTGCCGAAGGTGGCGAGCAGCACCAGGGCGCGGAAGCGGGGAGGGACGGCAGCCGCCAAGGCGAAGACTTCCGCCACTGTCAGCAGGGGCCTCTCATCGGGACGCTCCACACCCGCGTTCTTGATTCGGCACGGGCTCTTCTTGATCAGCTCGTCCTCTACTGCGGTGTTGAGTATGCCCCTCAACAGCCAGTACGCCTTGGCCATCGTTGAGGAGCCAGGACCGTGCTCCATGAGCTTCGTATGCCACTGCCTAACGTGGCGCGAGGTGATCTCGACCAGCAGCTTGCCACCGAGCGTCGGGTTGATGTGGAGCAGGAGAAGCCCCTCGTAGAGTTATGCCGTCTTGGGCGCAAGGTCCGCTCGGTCATCCACGCAGCCGCGTACTCGCGAAAGAGGATCTTCCCGGAGTTCGGGTCAGTCCACTCCTGATCGCGGATCTCCGCCTCTTTCCTCGCAGCCTGATCTCCGCGTCCGTCTTGCTCGCGGAGGTGTCCGGTGGCGTGTGTTCTTGATCAAAACTCCTAGGAGCGAGAACCGGCCTATGCCATATGGTGCTGGCTCATGACACGGGGTGCTTGGGGATGCTTAGCGGCGATCTGTGTGCCGCTTGCCGTACTGCTCGTCTTGCTCATGATCCCTGTCTGGCGGGACAACGCACGGCTCGACGCCCTGTACGACCGGGCACTCAACTACCCGCTTCCACCGAACACGCGCAACGACTTCTGGGGCGACGGTGACGCGACCATTCAGAAGAACATGAGCGGCGGAAGCGGCGACTACTGCGACTACCGGGTCAGAATCACCCTGCACACCTCGCTCGCGGAAGCCGAGATCCGCCGCTACTACAGCAAGGCGAAGATCGCGGGAGCCGAGCACCCAGCCCACATCACCCTGTGGTTCGCGGAACCCGACGAGCGGAACGGGCGCGGGTACATCCTGGAAATCTACGACTCCCACCGCAGCGACTGGGACTGGCGCTGCATATAACCCCTATGAGATCGGATAGGCGAGAACCTCCACCACGACGAGGGGCCGGCCGGACGCATCCCGGACCGCCCCGAAGACCGCCAGCAACGACGTCGGCACGGCGAGCTTCTTGACCTCCTCCGCCGACGGCATGCGCGCGGTGATCTGTTCCACGACGTGATCGAAGCGGACGCCTTTGCGCGCCTTCTACTCGTGATCAATGGCGGCTGGCCGCCTTGCTGGACTGCGTGCGCTACGACTTGGGCGAGCGGGAAGAGGCCGAGACGGCACCAGCCGCCGTCGAGATGGGTCACCAAGTTGGACACGGCGAACTCATGGGGGCATGAGATGTCGGCCCGGTTCGCTCTCGTGGAAGGCCGCTAGGAGACGTTGTCACGGCCGCCCGCATGGGCCAGGCCGTCGCCGGCCGAGTAGCGCCATGGTGCAATTCACCTTGCAGGAGGCCCGTGGCCTGGCCCGGATAGGCGACCGTCGCGAAGCACCTGTGGGGCCCAGGTCCTCAGCAGCCTGTCCATGCCAGAGCATCCTGGTCATCACTTCGTGTTCGACCACGTCAAGTGGATGTTCTACACCGCTACCTCCTACACGTGGCGCGCCGAAGAGCATGCCCGCGAGACGACGATCCAGATGCATACTGGCCCAGACGGCGCCTCCAATGCCCCCATGCGAGTCGCCGACGCGCGCATAGACCTTCGGCATCGTCCACGCCCGACGCGGCGACCTTGACGCAGCCGTAGACCCAGGCATGGCCGCATTCAACATCGACCGCCGCTCACTCACCGACTTTGTCACAGGGCCGGAACCCTAGACCGGGTCCTTCGCCAGCGTTACCGACGCGAGACACTTGCCGCAGAGTTCTACGAGTGGTTCGTGACAGCCCATCGAGCACCCACGAGTCGACGTCTTTGCCAAGGGTTCATTTCTTGGATCAGACGCCGAGCCGTAAATAAGCGTGGAGCCTGACTTGGGGTGGAGCGACCTTGGTATGCGGCCAGTCCCATGCCGTTCCGACAGCAAGAGGAGCCCATAATTGATTGGCTGACAAAAAATGCATTGTCCTGATGATAGACACCACCTTAGCCACCTCACTGGTGGGCTGTTCATGGATTTGGCCTGCGGCCTGCATCCGAAGCGCGGAGGAGGACATTAGAGAACTCAAACAGATCGTACAGGGGTCCCCTCAGCCTGTCGCCGCCACTCTCGGAGAACAAGATGACTGCGATTCCGGCGAAGGCGGCTCGCTATATTTCAACGCCGATCGCTTCACGACCAGTGATGAAATACTCGGAAAGTTCGCCTCCACCGGGTGGGAGCGGATCGAATCAGTACAGCCAGGCCACCCCCGAATGCGGCCGATGCATCGACGGAATCACAACTAAATGGGGCGACAGAACCGTCGACATCGTCGTCAGCGAGGACCGTCTTAGCTGCTATCTCCTCATCCTGGCTGGTGTCGCGCCCTACGACGCGGAGACTCAGGCTGGCGCGGAGTCGGCACCCAGTGCTTCTCATGTCTGATCGCCAGTCGGACCGCCCAATAAATGAGGAAAACAACATCACCACGGGAGCCATCAGGAGCACCAGCAGGGACAGGCCCTCAATCATCCCAACCGCCATCCGATCATCGATATAAAAGACGCAGCGTCTACCAGCGCTACCGACCCGCATGTCATAGAAGCCTCCGGCGGGGCGCTCCGGCTCCGGAATATCGCCGCGCGGGACTGAGGACTACAGGTGGCTGAGATGGAAGCCTGATCGTGGCCGAGCAAGCATCCGGGCGGTGCTGGTTTCCTGCGGCTGCCTGCAGGCGCTCAACCTCGAGCACGCCGACGCTCGGCGAGGTGACCCCACGCGGATACAACAGCGATGGAGGCCACCAGCAACACAAGGCTTCCTGCGATGTCGAGCACATAGTGGTTGCCCGTGACAAGCACGACTGCCGCCATACCCAACGGGAAGATCCACGACAGCAACGCCCATCTCGGATGGGAGCCCCGCAGCGCGCACCACACGGCATACGCGCACCACAACGACCATCCCACATGCATGCTGGGCATCGCCGAATACAAGTTCCGACCGTTCTCGATCTCTCGTGAGGCATGTCCGCCCAGGATGTCGTGCGCGGCAATGATGTCGACGACGCCCGGTAGAGCGAACCGTGGGGGCGACATGGGCAGCGCCCAGAAAACGGGCAGCACGAGGACGGTCATCGCGACGAGGGTCCGGCGGACCTTGACGTAGACGTCGGCGTGCCGGACGAAGACCCACACCAGCACACCGATGATCGCGAGGTAGTACAGGCGGTAGTAGTACACCGCCGGCTGGATGAGGGCCGGATGCTCGGTCAGCCACTGGTTCGCCCTCAGCGCGATGTCCAGGTGGACGGCCCGCTCTATGGCTTGCAGGGCCAGCGCGTTGGCGGTGGCGGCTGCGACGTCCTTCCCTGCGGCGGCATGAAGCCGTGAGAAAAGAAAGATCACGAGCAGCAGACCAGCCACTTCGACGAGCGGGGCGGGGCGCCTACCCGTCCTCCCGACCAGCACGGCTGACCAAGCACGTGCAACCAGGTGCGATAGCCGATGGGCGGCCACCTCAAGCGGGCTCACGCGGGCACCCTAACTCACCCCGTTTCGACATGGATCATGTCAGCCGAAAGAGCCTCCGGCTCCGGCTCCGGGCTGATCACCGCATGCGGGGCCAGGGCCAGCCGGTAGCTGAGGTAGAACCCGGTTCATCCCGTCCGCCATCGACCCGGGACAAGCCCACGGGCATGCGAGCGGTTGACGTCCCGCTGCCCGCGCGACAATCAGGGCCGATGGCGATGCCGCTGGAACGGCGTGCGGATCGTACCGCCCGCTCCTGACAGCCCTTTCCGTGAAGGTCTTCACACCGGCGCCGGTCAAGGCGTCGATCAGGCCGACCGTCCTAGCGGCGGTCACGTCGTGAACGGCGCCCGGCAGAGGAGGCGAGGCCCACACCAGCCGACCTGCGAGATCGGCCAGCAGTCGCACGTTCATCCCGTGCTGCTTGTGTTTCCCGCTGTAGTACGGCCGTTGGTCGGCCAGGCGATCGATGGGGATGAGGGTTCCGTCCAGGATGGTGGAGGCCAGCTGGGCCGCGCGCGTGACTGCGGCGTGCACGTCATCGGACAGCGCGGCCAGCAGGTCGACGCTTTCAGGGACATAGCGCCAGGCCGTGGTGGTGCCGAGCGAGAAACCGGCGGCCAGCCGCGCGGAGGTGTCGCCGTTACGCACGGGAGCCAGGACAAGCAGCGCGTGCCGGGCCGATGTCCAGCCACCGGCGGCGGCTTTCAGCCCGCTGCGTGCGAATCAGCTCGGCCAGGCGGACCAGGGTGCGGTTGGACAGCGGAATCGAGGCGCGATAAGACAGCAACGAGGCTCCCGGTTGGGATATCGGATCTTGCGCCCTGCGGAAACGGCTTGCTGATCGTTCTCGTGCCGGACCTTTCGCCGCTATTTCGTCTGCGCCCCAATCTGGGCTGCCCCCTACTCCCTCGCCGCGATCTTGTGCTGCCTCGTGACCAGCGTCAGGTTTGCGTGAACGGCTTGCCATGAGGAAGCGGTCTTCCTCCGCCGCGAACGGCCCTCGGCCCCGCCCCGTCCTGCCCAACAGCCGGAAAATCCGCTGCAACGATGGAGCCATGAGTACTTTCCTGACACCACAACAGCTCGCCAGCCGTACCTCCGCCGCCGTCGACGCGGCCGTCGCGGCAGGGCGCGTGCTCGGTCTGACCATCACCGACCCCACGGTGCTTCACGACGTCTTCTCCGTCGTCGTCCACCTGGTGCCCTCGCCGGTCGTGGCCCGGATTCCCACCGTCCTGCCGCACCCAGACGACCTGACCACCCTCGCGCGCCGCCAGCAGGATGAGCTGGACGTGACACGTTGGCTCGCCGCCCAGGGAGTCCCCGTGATCGCGCCCAGCCCGCTCGTGCCGCGGGAACCCGTGCAACGCGACGGTTTCTCGATGACGTTCTGGTCGTTCGTCCCGGAGGACCGTGACAAGGAACCCGACTACGTGGCGAACGCCGAGAGCGTCGCTGACCTGCACGCGGCAATGCGCACCTACCCGGGCCAGCTGGAGTTTCTGGGCGCGGCCGATCCGCGGTTCATCGCGGAAAGCCTCGCCCGGCTCGACCACTTCCCCACCCTGATCGGTGCGGCCGAGCTGGACCGCGCCCGCCGCGAATGGCAGATCCTGAAACCCCTCGTGCGCTCACGCACGGCCTTCGAGGGCCCGGTTCCCTGGCATCGACCTCCAGCCCATCCACGGCGACTCCCCGCCCGCGAACATCTTCTCCGGGGTGGACGGCGACCTCTACGCCGACTTCGAACTGGTCACGCTGGGGCCCGTCGAGTGGGACCTGGCCGCTCTCGGACCCGAGCACGAATCCGCCTACAACCGCGGCGCGCGGCGCAACGGCACGAGGCCGCTCAACGAGGAGGTCCTGGGCTTCGTCAACGCCCTGGGCATGCTGCGGGTCATCGCCACTCTCACGCTGGTCCCGCAGTTGCCCGAGCTGATGGAGTACCTCAAGCCCGCCGTCGACCACTGGCAGACGATGCCCTTCGCGGGCGGCATGAACAGCTGACACCGAGCTCTTTCCATCCTGACGGCCCTGGCCATGGGTGGGCTCCCTGATTGAGGGAAAGGCATCGATCCGTCTTCGGGGAGCTAGCTTGTGAGCCACCCGAACGACCGGGACTCGGACCACCCCCGCCCAGGTCGGCGAGTCACCAGCTCAGGGGCCGTGATCGCGAAAGGCTTCCATGCTGACAGCGCGGGTTCGGGCGTTCGGGCGCGGGTTTCCGGCTACCGGCGGCTCTCGGCCTTTCGCAAGATACGCGCACCTCGGGGTCGTGCCACTGGTGTGCTGGTGCCGCACGGGTAGACATCTCCACCCGACTGCCGCCTGTCGACGACCATCCCGGGACAACGGGTCAGGCGTTGCAAGCCCTGCGCGCGCGGCCAGTCACCAGCGAAGCGCCTGTGTCCAGGAGCTTGCCGCCGTGATGATCTTCCGTATCGTGCACATCGTTGGAGCGATTGCGCTCGCGGACCGGCCATCCACCGTCAGCCCCGTGATCCCGTCCACCACCGTGATCCCTCCCGGCCGAGAGCCAACGTCAAGGGTTCTTACGCGGCGTTGCCGGCGACCTTCGACGTTGGTGGGTGCCGCGACGCCAGACCTGCGGTGAGTCAGCGGCGCCCGTACGTCAGCCTCCGCAGCGCCGCCTCGGCCGGTCCCCTTCGCCCTCGGGGTGCCAGCAGCGCGGCGAGCACCACGGTGGCCAGCCAGGCGACCACGGCGATGCCGGACGCCGCGGCGTCTCCGACACGTGTGCCGAGCCCTCCCGCGTACGGGGCGAACACCGCCACGAAGATCACCGACTGGAGGAGATAGCAGGTCAGAGACCACTGGCCGCACGCGACGAGGGCCCTGACGACCGGACCGGGATACCCGCGCCGCATCCGGCTGACGACGAGTCCGATGATCGCCGCGTACGCGAGCCCGCCGGCGATGCCCGTCACGCTGTGCAGTGCGTACGCTGACACGGCCACCATGTCCGACGGCGTCCAGATCCGGGTGTCGATCAGCATCAGCGGCACCCCTCCGACGAGGGCCAGCCCTGCGCCCACGACGGCGACCCGGGAGAGCAGGTCCCGGTGCGGCACGGGGTCCTCCAGCATGCGGCGCCGAGCCGCCCAGATCCCGAACAGGAAGGCCGGCACCACGCTGGCGGCGAAGTACGTAGGTGTCATCCCGGACCACCCGATGAGCCGCATCACGGTCGCCTCGATCGGGTCCGCCATGGCGGCGGGCGTGTCGCCCTTCGGCGCGGAGATGGTGAGCAGCCCGAAGCCGAACAGCACCACGACGTGCAGCACGAGCCCGACGACGGCGGCCCGCAGCACGGATCGGTCCTCGCGCCGGATGAATCCGACGAGTACGAGCCCGATCAGTCCGTACGCCCCGAGGATGTCACCGAAGAACAGCAGCAGCGCGTGGCAGAAGCCGAACGCCAGCAGCCACAGGCTCCGGCGGCGCAGCACCTTGCGCACTTGTGGCCAGCTTCTGCCGGTGGCGAGCTGCCGGTTGGCGAGTTGCACCAGGCCGTAGCCGAACAGGGCGGCGAACATGGGCAGAGCGCGGCCGTCCACCAGGAGGATCTGGACGCCGCCGACCAGCCGGTCGAGCGAGCCCCCGTTGAGGGCGTAGCCGCGGAAGCCCGCCTCGTGGCCCGAGAGGTACATGTGCGCGTGCGCCAACGCGATGAGCAGCAACATCAGCCCGCGCGCCAGATCCGGCGCCAGCGCGCGATGGGTGATGGGAGTGGCGCCGTCTACGGGAGCCGGTGGGGCGATGGACATGGCTGTCCCCTTGGATTTAGATACATGAATGTAGCTAATCGCCAAGGTAAGCTACATCCGTGTAGCTATGCAAGGGGGTGGAGATGAGCGACCACAGCGCCAGGGCGCGCCGTCGCGGCGAAGAACTGATTAGGGCAATTCACGACGCCGTACTGGAAGAGGTGGTGGAGGTCGGTGCGGGGCGGCTGACCATGGACGGCATCGCCCGGCGCGCGGCCACGCCCCGCACGACCCTGTACCGTCGCTGGTCGGACCCGATCGAGGTGCTCCTCGACGCGCTCTACCACCAGCACCCGGTCGAGGAGCCGACCCCCGGCGCCGACGACCTGCGCGGCGACCTCATCCGCGCCCTGCGTCTCATGGTCGAGTGGGCTCTCAGCCCGGCGGGCCGCGCGGTCGCCACGATTCTCACCGACCCCAAGAGCGTCGCGCTGATGTCCGAGGCGTTGTTCGAGCGGGTCTTCGCCAATCGGGGCGGCACGTTCACCCGTACCGTGCTGCAGCACTACGCCGACCGGGGCCGATTCCCTGTCGAGTTGCTCACCCCTGTCGTGGCCGACATCGGCGAGGCCCTCGTCACCAAGCGCCTGATCGACACCGGGACAGCGCCCAGCGACGAGGACCTGTCGGCCATCGTCGACCAGGCGATCCTGCCCGCCATCGGACTCGGCCCGGGAGGACCAGGAGCAGCGCGCGCCTGAGAAGCTGACAGCGCGGGTTCGACTCCCGTCACCCGCTCCAACCGCTTCGACTTCGTCGTGGAGCGCGCTTCGCGCGTCGAGTCTCATACGGTGTTCTGTGCGGGCGCGGCCCCCACACCCCGCTCCACTGCATCGGCTTCGCCATCTGGGCGCTACGCGCCTGAGAGCTCAGACTGCGCTCTCCTTGGGGCTCCGCCCCAAACCCCGGCGAGGGGCTCCGCCCCTCCCGCTCCCCGACCCCATGGCCCCTGGGCCGGCGACATATCAGTGAGCGTTTGGCAGTCCTGGCTCGGTTTGTGCGAAGGAGCACAGCTCGCAGTCACCTGTTCGCCGAATCGCAGAGGATGGGCCCGCTGACCACATCGACGGCACCGAGAGTTCCTGATGGCAGAGAACGCCGGAGATCGGATTGCGGCGAGGAGGAAGGCGGCCACAGGATCGGAGAGGGCCTTTGTGGGTGCTCGACCCGGTCGGCAGCACCGGGAACTTCCTGCAGGGCATTCCGCTATGTGGATCTCTCTGGGCATCGTGACAAGGACATGGCCGCGCTAGGCGTGATCGAGCTCAGCACCCGCTACATCGCGGTCATAGGAGACGGAGCAAGGCGACGGAACCCCTGGCACTACCGAATGGTTCTCGTATGGGTCAAGGGCTACGCTCCGTGCGGCCACGCGGCGCGAGCTCGCGGGCCCTTCTTGCCCGCTCGCCACTCCGGGCCCTCACCCAGGCGGCACTTGCAACCCTTGTCTAATGTCCGATGTCGAGCTCTGCCTTGATCCTCTGCTCCAGCTCGTCCATGTTGCTGAGGAAATCCGCCGCCAGGTCGACATCGTAGGCATGAGCCAGAATCAGCACTGACCACAAGCAGTCGGCAAGCTCGTGCACGAGCGCCTCTCGGCCACCGGCCACATCTCCACAAGCCCCCTCCGCCGCCATCACAAGCTTGGCGAGATCGCCTGCATCGCCGGTGAACCCGAGCATGAACTCCTCGTTAGTCCAGGTCCGACCTCTTTGGCTCAGGTTCAGGTCGTCGTATAGCTGCTTGATAGCCAAAGCGCGGGTTTGCAGCGACGCGAGATCCATGGTTCTCCCCGATCACGGGCGTTGGCTATCCGATCAGGGCCTGGCCTCGGTCAAAGACCATCCATGTCCGGCATCGCCGGCTACCAACAGGTGAGCGCATCGCATCCCCGGCCCCCAAAGGAGAGAGCCGCTCTATCGGCAGGGTCCGGGCTCGAGCCCAGGTGGCGATGGGAACAGAAAAGCCATACCCCTGGGCGGGGGCGCTCCGGCTCCGGGATGATCGCCGCGCTGGACGGCTGGGCCACAGGTGGCTATGGCGCGCAGCTCGTCACGGCGGTGGACGACCGCCACCATGCGCGAAGCGGGTGAGGAACGTCGCCTCCTCCATGGCGGTGTCGCCGCCGCCGACCGCGACGATGTCCTTGTTGCGGAAGAAGAACCCCTCACATGTCGCGCACCACGAGACGCGGTGGAGGTCTGATCGCCCCGCCCGCCATCGACCCGGGACAAGCCCGAGCAGACCAGGGCCACGGATGATCAGGCAGGCGTGAGGTCTCCCCAGGTGCTCTCTTCCGCAGAATGTGACGATGGAGATCATCAGAGTAACGTCCGATGTGATCACGGTCGGCCTCGGGCCGGACGACGCTCTCGCCATCAGCAACGCCCTCAATGAGATCTGCAACGGCGTCCACCTCGATGAGTGGGACTTCCAGACGCGCATGGGTGTCGATCGGGCACAAGCCCGCAAGGTGCTGCGCGCAATCGGTGCTGCGATCGACATGATGAAGGAGCAACGCCAGGCCGAAGGCAAGGAGTGGTGAACCCTCAGGTCTGGGGTGATCACATGCAATCAGTGTGCGATTAGCCAGGGAACCAGTGGGCAACCACGGTCACTCATGACCGCGCCTACGCCCCAGCCCGGGCACCCTACAAGCCGTGATCCATGCGGTTCCCAAGCTGGCAGCACAGCTAGCCGGGCAGAAATACCGGCCCCTCACCCCATATGGCATCCCACAGCATCGCCGATCCCCACCAAGCGACCGCGCCAAGTGCGATGCTCAACAAGAGCGTCACGACTACCAGTCTCACCAAGGCCTGCCGGGAGGCTCGGGTGGAGCGCTCGGGAGTCATCACAAGCGTCATCCTTGATCGCCGCGCCTACTTGGTCAAGGGTGCTGCAGGGTCGCTTCACGCTGCCTATTGTCCCGCCCAGTTGTTGCTCTCACCGCGGTCTGCCCACGGATCCATGTCCTTGTGCCTCCGGCGGGGGCCTCGGGGACCGGGATGGTCACCGAGAGGCCAAGGCGGTCAATGGTTGAGGTGGAAGCCCGATCTTCGCGCGACAGCCGAGATTGCAGCCTGACCCTTCTGCCCGCCGTATTCCTGGCTTTTCGCTGTCGTCGTGAAACCTCGCGGCGGTTTCCTCTGGCGATCGCGATCGCCCTTCCGTGGCCTACCTGGCGCCATCGGAGGGGGAGGCAGACGTCATGGCCTCCGATCAGAGCAGTCGAGCCCGAGAAGCTTGAGGGCAAGCCCACTCTCGCTGGTCTTTCGCACGTTGTTGAGAGGGGTGGTGCGGCTGGTCGTCGGCGGGTGGAGTCGAACTCATCGCCGAAGCGTAAGAGGCCGCACGACTCAACACGGGCATTGCCGAATGGTTCTCGTATGGATCAAGGGCGGCGCAAGCTTGCAGGCCGTACGCTGCGTGTGGCGCCCTGGGGGCCGTTCTCGCGCGCCGTGGTCGGCGGCGCGGTCAGGAGCGCGAGGGTGGGGGTCTGTCCCCCTCCAGAGTCGGGCGATCACGTGATACGCCTGACCATTGCGTGGGGGTGTTCAATCGACGCCTGACCGCTCTGATCTCAATCTGTCGGTGATGCGCCGTAGCATCCACCATTGTCAGCCTGGGCTTCGAGGCGAAGGGCAGGAACATGGAAGTAGAAGTACAGGTCGCATTCGACTGCACCGACCCCCAGAGGCTCGCCGAGTTCTGGGCGGAGGCGATCGCCGGCTACGCGTTCCCGGCCCCGCCTGACGGCTATCTCTCCTGGGAGAGCTGGGCTGATGGCGAGGACATTCCCGAAGAAGACCGCAACGCGATGCGCGTGCTGCTCGACCAGCACGGCAAGCGGCCCACCCTCTACTTCCAGCGGGTACCCGAGACCAAGGCCACGAAGAACCGGCTGCACCTCGACGTCAAGATCTCGAACGGACTCTCCGGCGAGGAGCGCAAGAACCGGATCGAAGAGGAAGTGGCCCGCCTGATGGAACTCGGAGCCACGGTGGTGGAACGACGCACCCCACCAGAGCTCTGGGTGGTGATGGCGGACGTCGAAGGCAACGAGTTCTGCGTGGTCTGAGCAGCCTCGAAAAGCACACCTCCGGCGGGGGCCCGAGCCATCGAGATGATCACGGCGAGCTGGTCGAGGGCCGTAAGCGGTCGAGGTGGAAGCCGGGTCCTCCCGCCGCCATCGCCCCAAGCGCGAAGCTTCAACGCCCCTGATCACAATTCAGGAATTCCATCCCATCCCACCGGAACAGCCACCCTCCGGCGACGTGCTCCTGCTCCTCCTGCTCCTGCTCCTGCTCCTGCTCCTGCTCCTGCTCCTGCTCCTGGATGATCATCGTGCGAACCCGAGGACCGTACATGGCTGAGACGGAAAGCTGATCATTCCCCCCGCCATCGACACGGGACGAGCCGAACGGACCAGGGCCACCCGGCCAAGGAGTCGTCGCCTCATGCGCGGCCACAGAAGGCGATGGGCAGCGGAAGACCCCGATGGCCCATGACCGGATACGCTTTCAGCGGCGTCAGAGCGTGCTGCGGGCCTCTGGCCGGAGGAGGAGCGGTGATTCGGCCGTTGGGAGCCTCGTTACGCGCCTGCTGTCACGCGGCGCACCCGGCGATCGCGCGCCGGCGGCCGGCGGTGTGTGAGCTGCCGGGGCCGTCCAGGAGGCCACCAGCGCGCATCCGCCGGCAGGGGGCCGGCCCGGTGACGGCGGAGACGCGGCCGTCGTCGTGCGACGTGCGCCGATCGAGGACGGTGTGATGTCGCATCCTTGGCGCGGCTGGTGTGTTCTTCGACCCGGCCTCATGCTGTACGGCGGGACGGTCGGCCGAAATGGCCTGCACGCCCACCACGCGGTTCAGTTGATCGTCTCCGCCGAGCCCTTCACCATGGCTGACGCCCACGATGAGCGGCTGACCACGCGGATCGCCGTCGTTCCCCCCGACACCCGCCACGCGATACTCGCCGGAGCTCGTGAGGCACTGCTCGCTCACCTGGATCCCCGCAGTTCGCCGGGCCGGTCCCTGCTCGCGCGCTTCGGTACGGGGTGCGGGGCTTCGGCTTGGTCACCGTCCGTCACGCGAACCAGGGATCTGCCCGTCTACGGCTCTCCGGCTCATGCCGTGACGGAACCGGCGCGCACGAGCCCGAGATCGGGGCACCACAAGGGACGGCCCCTCATGTTCGCGGAGCCGCCGATCGGGCATGCGCGCTCAGCCGAGGTGACGACCGCGCTGCGGGTCGTCGAGGTGTGGACCGGCCAGAGCGCCGCCGACAGCGTCCCGCTCCACCCGGCGGTGGAGGCGGCGATCACCGTGATCCCCACGCTGCTACGGGGAGGACCGGTGCGACTGCGGACGGTGGCGGACGCGGTCCACCTGTCGCCGAGTCGGCTGGCGCACCTGTTCAGCGCGCACGTGGGGATCCCGCTGCGGCCGTACGTGCGGTGGCTACGCCTGCAGCGTGCCATCGGCCTGGTGGCCGAGGGAGAGACGTTGACGGTGGCCGCTCACAGCGCCGGGTTCACCGACAGTCCACACTTCACCCGGGTCTTCCGGGACACCTTCGGGAACGCGCCCTCCGAGCTTGCCGCCGCGATCGACTGGTTGCCCTGAACCGGAAGACCGCCCAAGCCGCGCCGGAGCTCGGGGGTCGCCGCCGGCGCCGGTCATGAGAGCCGTCGCACTGCCCGCGCCGGAGGTCGGGGGTCGCCGCCGACGCCGGCCATGAGAGCCGTCGCACTGCCTCGCCGGGTGCGGAGCCACGGTGTGTCACCGAACGGTGGCCGGCTACGTCTGCCGTAGCTCGCGCTTGAGGATCTTGCCGGTCGCCGTCATCGGCAGCGAGTCGCAGAACTCGATGGTCCGCGGGTACTTGTACGCGGCCATGTTCTCCCTGCACCAGGCGATGAGCTCGTCCTCGCTCGCCGTCGCGCCGGGCGACGGGATGACGTAGGCCTTGACCTCCTCGCCGTGCGAGGCGTGGGGCACGCCGACCACCGCCACCAGCGAGACAGCCGGGTGCGTCATCAGCACCTCCTCCACCTCGCGCGGGTAGACGTTGAAGCCGCCCCGGATGATCATGTCCTTCGTGCGGTCGATGATGGCGTAGTAGCCGTCCTCGTTGCGGGTGGCGATGTCGCCGGTGCGGAACCAGCCGTCGCGCAGGACCTCCTCGGTCGCCTCGGGCCGTCCGTAGTAGCCCTTCATGACGTTGTGCCCGCGGATGGCGACCTCGCCGGGGCCCTCGCCCTCGATGGTGTTCCAGTGGTCGTCCACCAGCCGCATCTGCACGCCCCAGACGGGGAAGCCGACGGTGCCGGGCTTGGTGGGCCGCCCGAGTTGGTTGAAGCTGGCCACAGGGGAGGTCTCCGACAGGCCGTAGCCCTCCAGGATCGGGATGCCGAAGGTGGCCTCGAAGTCCTTGAGCACCTCGACCGGGCAGGAGGCCCCGCCCGCCACCGCGAGCCGCAGCGTCGAGGGCGCCTCGGCCCCGTCGGCGTGGATCTTCGACAGCAGCGCCCAGAACATCGTCGGCACCCCGGCGAACATGGTCACCCCCTCCCTGCGCATGAGTTCCAGCGTCTCGCCGGGCTCGAAACGCGGCTGGAGGACAAGGGTGGCGCGGCGGCGCAGGCTCACGCACATGCCTGGGATCTGGCCGAAGGAGTGGAAGAGCGGCAGCACGATGAGCGAGACGTCGCCGTCGGGGTCGGCGGGGAACATCTCGTCGCTGACCATGGTGTTGATCAGGATGTTCAGGTGGGTCAGCTCGGCGCCCTTGGGCCGGCCGGTGGTGCCCGAGGTGTAGAGGACGACCGCGGTGTCGTCAGGCGCGGTCTGCACCGTCTCGAACTCCCCGGACATGCCGTCCAGCGCCGCCCAGAACGACTCGCCGTGCTCCGACTCGGTGGCCAGCGGCGTGGCGGGCAGGACGAAGAAGTGCTCGCAGCTCTCGACGGCGTCGAAGGCCTCCCGCCCGCGCGCGCCCATGGGCAGCTCAGGGGAGCCCTCGAAGCAGAAGAGCGCCTTGGCGTCGCTGTCGTCCAGGTGGTAGGTGATCTCGCGCGGCTGCAGCAGCACGTTGAGCGGGACGACGGTCGCCCCTGCCTTGAGGATGCCGAAGTAGACGAAGGGGAAGTACGGCAGGTTCGGGCAGAGCAGCGCGACCTTGTCACCCTTGCCGATCCCCCGGGCCACCAGCAGGCTGGCCACCTGGTTGGCGACGGAGTTCACCATGGAGTACGGCAGGCGCAGGTCGCCGAAGACCAGCGCGGTGCGGTCTGGGACATGGTGGGCGCTGTCTTCCAGAATGATCGACAGGTTGAGCATCGCGACCCTTTCCTCAGGATGTGGGAGGGCCACTCAGCTCGCGTCGAACCCCTCGTCGCGAAAGCGCATGGACCGCTGCCACGCCCGGCGTACGCAGGGCGGTGTCCCCTGCCTCGTCCGGGACCGGAACGTCTTACGTCCCTAGGATGCGCCGAGGGATCTGGGCAGGACTTGTACGAACGTGCCGATTTCCCCTGCGGGCGCCCAGGTCAGGTCCACCAGCCTCCGACGACCTCGACGCCCTCCTTCTCCAGGGCGTCGTGCCACACCGGATCGCGCAGCAGCCGCGCCTCCCAGACCCGCACGATGCCGTCAGGTCCCCTGACCGCGTCCTCGCGGGAGGGATGCATGAACAGCTCGCTCGTGCCCTCGGGCAGGGCCGCGAGCCGCCGGAGGTAGTCGTCCCGCAGTTGCTGGTAGGTGCCGAGTTCGTGTGCCGTGCGTCGATTGGTGGCGATCGTCTGCGGAATGGCCACACCGAGAGCGTCAGCGAGGGCGACGGCCTTGGCGTGCTCCGCCGCGAGCCTCGGCGGCAGCGGCCCGCCGACGTACGGCTCCGCGTCGCGAGGCAGCCGGAAGGCCAGACCGTGGCGCGCACACCATTCCAGCGCCTGCGTGAGCCAGGATCGGCCGTGCAGGCCGTACAGGGTGCCGGCATGAGAGTCCGCCGCCACGGGCGCGAGGCCACGATCGCGCATCCAGCGCAGCTGGGCGTCCGCCTCCCCGATGACCTCCCGGGCCTCGCCTCGGGCTCCGAGAACGAACGGATCGTCACTGAGAGTCCCGTCAGGGTCGACGAGGCTGGCCGCGCCGTCGAGAGGTCGCCAGCGCGGGAGTCCGTGCTCGCTCGTCAGGGTCACGTGCAGCCGGGGCACCACGCCGAGCTTTCGGACGTGGTTCGCGGCCTGCTCGGCGAGAGGAGAGACGGGGATGAGGGTCGTCGCGCTGACCTGTCCTTCGGCGAGCAGGGCGGCGATGACCTCTGTGGTACCGGGCTCGCGGCCGAGATCGTCGGCCGTGATCACGACGCGCCGGGTCACGGGGTGCGCTCCACGTCGGGCTCGTTCGCGGGACCGGCCGGCGGCGGCTCGACCGGCTCAGCATCGGGCGGCGGCTCGACCGGAACCGAGACGAGTCGCGCCGCGACCGCACCGATCGCCGTCAGGACGAACGGGTAGACGCACAGGTAGACACGGAACGCGAGCCCGGGGTCGGTGCCGGGGTCATCGCCCGAGTTGTAGCCGAAGAAGACTCCCAGCGAGGTGAGGGCGAATCCCGTCACGATCCCGTTGAGCCGGGCGAAGAACCCGAATGCCGACAGGAAGAGTCCTTCACGATGCGCCCCGTGGCGCGCGGCGTCGGCGTCCAGGACGCGCGCGACGATGAGGTCGTTCGTCGCGAGCATCCCCGACCATCCGGCGCCTACGAGCACCCCTGCGGCGATCGCGGTCACGAGGTCGGTGGCGAAGAACAGGGCCGCGAAGCTGACCGCCAGGATCGCGAAGGCCAGCCGCCAGGTCCACAGGGCGCCGCGGCGGGCGACGACGCGCGTCCACACCGCGAGGCCGCAGGCCGAGATGAGGATGACGATGCCCTGCAGGTAGAGCGCGTTGGCGACGGGGAGCCCGAGCGAGTAGCGCACGTACAGCTGGATGCCGGAGAGGACGAGCGCCATGGCCACCCCGTAACAGGCGCCGGTGAGGCCGACCGTCCAGAACATCGGGTTGCGGACGATCGACCACAGGCTGGGCAGCAGTCGCGGCCTCTCGTGCGTGGCGTAGCGCGGATTCTCGCGTGCGCTGAGCGCCATGAACGCGATCACGACGAGCGCGATCACGCCGTAGATGATGGCAGTGGTCTGGAAGCCTTCGGTGGTTTCCTCGGTGCCGAACACCTGCGTCGTGAGCAGCGGGGTGATCGCCAGCGAGATCACGAGTGCCACGAGCTGGAAGCCCTGGCGCAGGCTGTTGGCGACGGCTCGGTCGCGCTCGCGCGGGTAGAGCTCGGGGAGCAGCGCGCCGTAGTTCGCGTTGAGCATCGAGTCGAAGGCCTCGCACAGGATCGCGAAGATCGCGAACCAGAGCACGAGGCCGATGCCCTCCAGCGAGGCCGGCGCGGAGAAGAACGCGACCATGCACGCCGCGAGCATGGGCGCACCCACGAGCAGCCACGGCCGGCGCCTGCCGTACCGGCTTCTGGTGCGGTCGGAGAGGTGGCCGAGCACCGGGTTGTCGACGGCGTCGATGATCGCGTAGATCACCATCACCACGCCGTAGGCGCGTACGTCGAGCCCGAGAATGTCGACGTAGAACAGGATCATCGATCCCTTGATCATGTTGATCGGGATCGACGTGCCGAACATCCCGACGGCGTAACGCCAGGCGGGAGTCCGTGCCGGGGCGGAAGCCGTACCGGACCGGGACACACGACCACCCCTTTGCCGATGCCGACGCTGTGCGCGGCGTTACCTTCGCACTCACAGGAGAACAGTGGGTGAAGCGGAATCGTGCCGCGCCGGACGTCACTCACCGGGCACGTCGTGTCCCAGTGTTGTCCCAACGAACACCGCGGAGCAAGGCAGTCGGGCGACAGCGGCCTCGCTGACGTCATGGCGACTGTCTCCGGCTCGAGCGTGGATCAGGAGCGACGGCGCAACCTGGCACGCCGGGTGACCCGGGTGGCCGGCGGGCCGATGGTTGGGGATCGCGTCCGAGCGGCGTCAGTGGTCCGGCGTCTCGTGCCGGTCGATGTGATCGCGGAACCAGTCGAGCGTGAAGCGGTAGGAGGCGATGCCGTAGTCGAGTGTCGCACGCTGATGGGTGACGAGGTCGCGATGCTCCTCGGCAACGTCCAGGGTGTCGAGGTGCTTGTCGAGGGCCGAGAGCGCGGCGAGGTCGGTCTCGATGCGCGCCGTGATGCGGCGGAGCACCGGCAGGCGTTCGGCCGGCTCCAGCAGGCCGAGGAAGTAGAGCCTGGACAGCGCCGCGGTCTCCAGATCGGGCCCGGTCAGCTCCCCCGTCATCCACGCGCGGAACTCCTGACGACCGGCGTCGGTCAGGCGGTACACCTTCCGCCCCCGGCCTCCGGCTTCGACGCTGGCCACCTCGATGAGCCCCCGCGCGAGCAGGCTGTCCAGCGCGCGTTTGATGCTGCCGGAGCTGGCGCTGTAGAAGAGCGCGACGCCGGCCTCGAAGCCTTTGATGAGGTCGTAGAAGGTCTGCGGGGCGATCAGGAGCAGACCGAGGATCACGTGAGCCATGGGCCAAGTCTAGGTCGTTGACTCTCATAGACATGTCTAGTAGACAGGTTACGAGAAAAAGGGAACGGAGACAAGGACATTCACGTGACAGCGCCACTCGCCACGACCCGTGCTCATGACAATCACGTTCCCGACGACGTCGACGCGCGGCTGACGGGCCTGCTGGAGAGCCTCGTCGCGCAACGCGGCGTGCACCACGCCAACCTCGCCGTCACCAGCGGTGACGGGAAACAGCGCTGGTCCGCCGCCTCAGGACCCGCCGGTGCCGACGGTCATCCGCCGCGTCCCGACACCCCGTTCTTCATCGCGAGCGTCACCAAGCGCTTCATCATCACGCTGGTACTGCAGGCGCACGAGCGCGGCGAGCTCGACCTGGCCGCGCCGATCAACCGTTACCTGCCGGCGGAGCTGATCGCCGGACTCCATGTCTTCAGGGGGATCGACCGAACCTCCGCGATCACGGTGCGCCACCTCGCGAGTCACACGTCCGGATTGCCGGACTACTTCGAGAAGCGTCGTGAAGGCCCCAGCCTGTATGAGCGCCTCGCCGCCGGTCAGGATCTAACCTGGACCTTCGAGGACGCGATGCGGATCACGCGCGAGCAGCAGCGCCCGCACTTCGAGCCGCAGGACCTCACGGCCGCCCGGCAGAAGGCCCGCTACTCCGACACCGGCTTCCAGTTGCTCATCCGCATCGTGGAGACGGTGACCGATCGCTCGTTCGCCGAGCTGCTGACCGAGCGGATCCTCGGTCCACTCGGCCTGACGCACACCTGGCTCCCAGGACATCGTCCGCCGGATCCGGCGATCGCAGCACCCTCACCGCTCTACGCGAAGCAGCGCCGCGTGGAGCTGACCTCGATGATCGAGTCCTGCAACGACCTGTTCAGCACGACCGGCGATCTCCTCGCCTTCCAGCGAGCGCTGCTCGACGGCGCACTCTTCCGTGACGCCCGCTCACTGGCGCTGCTCACCGAGCGGCGCAACCGGCTGCGCAACATCCCCATCCTCCGGTACGGCCTGGGCACCATGTTCTTCAAGGTCGGCCGGCTCATGTCACTGGGGCGCCGCCCTGTCACGCTCGTCGGCCACTCGGGAGCCACAGGGACCTGGCTCTTCCACTGTCCGGAGCTCGACCTGCACCTGGTCGGCACCGTCGACCAGACCAAGGGTCAGGCCATCCCCTTCCGGTTCATGGCGCGCTGCCTGGGCGTCTGGCGAACGTCAGGGGTCGCCCGTCATCGGGCCACGGCCAGGCGGTAGTTCTCGTCGGCGGTGAGGAGGTTCCGATGGGTGTCGTCCGCGGTGATGACGCCGCCGTCCAGGACGAGGACCCGGTCGGCGACGTCCAGGAGGGCCGGGCTGCTGGTGATCACGATGGTGGTGCGGTTCCGGCGTAGCTTCGCGATGTTGCGCGCGATGAGCTGTTCGGTGACCGCGTCGACGGCTGTCGTCGGGTCACGCAGGACCAGGATGTCGGCGTCGGTGGCGAGGGCGCGGGCCAGGGACAGCCGTTGGCGCTGTCCGCCGGAGAGGTTCGCGCCGCGGTCTCGGACGCCGTGATCGAGCCCTTCGCGGTGGAGGGCGACGACGTCGGTCAGCATGGACGCCTCGACGGCCTCGGGGATCATGCGGCCGCCGCCCGCCGGGTCGATGTTCGTGCGGAGGGTGCCCGCGAAGATCTCCCCGTCGTACGGGTTCACCAGCAGGTGCTCGCGGACCGCCTCGATCGACAGCTCCCCCGTCTCTCGCCCGCCGACCCGCACCGCACCCTCGTACGCGTCGGGCGGGACGTTCATGGCCAGGATCGACGTGAGGTCGGCCGCCGCGCGCGGCTGGTAGGCGGCGATCGCCACGAACTCCCCGGCGGACACGTGGAACTTCAGCTCGCGCAGGGAGCCGTATCGGACGCTGTCGATCTCGAGGTCTCCGCCTGCGGGCAGGCGCTCTGTCCCCGGGGTCATCACCGCAGGCGCGGCCAGCACCAGCGCCATCCGCTCGGCCGACGCGCGCGCGATCATCACGTACTTCGGCATCTCCGAGAACAGCCTGAGCGGTTCCATGATGAACTGCGCCAGCCCCACGGCCATGACGAGCTCTCCGATGGTGATCCGGCTGTTGAACGCCAGCCAGCCCGCCGTCAGGGTCACGGCGGTGGCGAGGAGCGCGTTGAGGGCGAGCGCGGCGCCGGCGTACGCGCCGTTCACCCTGGCGACGGTGATCGCCTGGCTTTTCGCCTCCGTGCTGACCTTCCGGTAGGATAGGAAGGCCGCGTGGTTGCCGCCGAAGCCGTGCAACGGGCGCAGGCCGACGATCAGGTCGGCGACCTTCGCGCCCGCCCGCGCCACCCTGGCCTGCTGCTCGCGGGTGCTGGTGCCGATGCGTCTGGACAGCACGCTCAGGATCGACAGGATCGCGATGGTGCCCACGATCACCAGCAGGCCGAGGTGAACGCTGGCCATGCCCAGCGCGACCGCCGCGATCAGCACCGCGACCAGTGAGCTGATCAGCAGCGGCACCACCTCGATGATGTCGGCGGTCTGGTCGGCGTCCTCGGTCGCGATGGTCAGGACCTCGCCGGACTTGAGGTCGACGTCCCTGGCCACCGGTTGGAGTCCGCAGGCGGCGACCTGCACCCGCCAGCGGTGCGCCTCGGTCGTGTTGGCCTTCTGCAGGATGCGCATCCCGAACCGCCACGACAGTGACACGGTCGTGATGATCACGGCCAGCGCGGCGATCGACAGGGCGAGCGAGCCGAGGCTTCGCTCCCGCAACGTGTGCTCGACGATCAGGCCGAGCGCGATGGGGAAGGCGGTCTCCCCGGCCTGGTACATGCCCATGAGGACGGTGCCCCAGGTCATGGCGCCCGCGTTGCGCCGCAGAGCCGTCCAGAGCACGTCGGCCCCCGCGCGGGACCTCTGCTTGTCAGGAGTGGTCATCGAGGTGTCGGGCAATCGCTTCCGGGGTTCGCGGGGTGAGCTGATGACGAACGGTGATCACGTTGCTGACTGCCTTCCTGCCACGCCCTCCACAGTCGCGCGTACCGGCCGCCCGATGCCACGAGTTCCTCGTGGGTTCCTTGCTCCACCACGCGTCCCTCGTCCAGTACGGCGATGCGGTCCGCCGCCATCGCCTGGGTCAGCCGGTGCGCCACGAACAGCGTGGTGCGGCCCAGACAGGCGGCCGACACGGCCCGCTCCAACTCGGCGGCGCCCTGGCTGCCCGCCTCCGCGGTCGACTCGTCCAGCACCACCACGGGCGATCGGCCCAGTACCAGCCGAGCCAGGGCGAGCTGGGCGGCCTTGGTGCCGTCCAGGCGCTCGCCGCCCTCGCCGACCACGGTGTCCAGCCCGTCGGGCAGCGCCGCGATCCACGTCTCCGCGCCGACCCTGCGCAACGCGTCCATCAGCTCGGTGTCGGTCGCCTTCGGCGCGGCCAGCCGCAGGTCGTCGGCGAGCGGACCGGAGAACACGTGCGTCTCCTGGGTCAGGATGCTCACCAAGGCCCGTGCCCCCGCCTCGTCGAGGTCCGCGAGGTCGGTCGATCCGATGCGCACCGATCCTGCCTGCGGGGTCCCGATGCCCGCGATCAGCGCCGCCAGGGTCGTCTTGCCCGCGCCCGTCGCCCCCACCAGCGCCAGCGAGCCGCCCGCAGGGATCTCCAGGCTGACCTCCCGCAGGACCGGCCGCTCGGAATCGGGGTAGCCGAACGTCAGCCCCTCCACCGTCACCGGGTACGGCTCGACGTCCGCCGACGCGACGGCCGCACGACCCACCAGCCTTTCCTCCGTGGCCTCGCCCAGCACCCCGACCAGCCGGGTCAGACTCGCGCCCGACTTCTGCGCCTCGTCGAAGGTGAACATGATGGAGCCCAGCGGGTTGAACAGCCGGTGGAACAGCAGCGGGGCCGCCGACGCCTCACCCAAGGTGACGGCATCGGCCTCCAGCAGGACGTAGCCCACCACGATGATCAGGACCAGCCCGATGAACTCGGCGCGGTTCTCTCTGCCGACGAACCGGCCGAAGAACCGGAACACCTCGACGCCGAGATCGCGCACCCGCCACGACTCGGCGGCGACCTTCTCGCGGAAGGCCTCCTCCAGGCGGTACGCCCGGACCGTGTCGATCCCGTTCAGACCACTGATCAACGCCTGCGCGCGGTCGGCCTGGGCTTCCCGCTGCTTCTGGTAGAGCGGGGCGGACCGTGGGAGATACCATCGCAGGGCCAGCGCGTACGCGGGCAGCGCGCCGGCGCCCGCCAGGCCGAGTCGCCAGTCCAGTCCGAACATGCCGCCCGTGGCGATGACGACCAGCACTCCAGCCGAGAACACCGTGGGGACGGCCGTGCGGATCCCCTTGGACAGCACGGCCACGTCGTCGCCGACCCTGGACAGCACGTCCCCCCGGCCGACCTGCTCGATCCGCGCGCTCGGCATTCCCAGCACCGCCCGGACGGCGCCCTCCCGCAGCCGCGCGAGCAGATCCGCGCCCAGCCGTCCGATCAGGTACGTCGACGCCGCGGTGGCCGCCGCGCCGAGCAGCGCGGCGGCCACCATCAGCGCGCCGATCGTGATCAGTATCGACTGCGGTTCGCCTTCGATCACCCCGTCGACCACCCGGCCGAGCAGGAGGACCGGCAGCACCTGAAACGCCGCTCCTGCCACCGTGGTGAGGGCGGTGGCCGTCGTCAGCCACGGCACTTCGCGGGCGTGCGCCGCGACCCATCGGGTGGCCTCGCGTCCGGTCGCCGTACGCAGGGTGGCCGGGGCGACAGGGGTGTCGGTGGTGCTCACACCCGGATCAGGGCGGGACGGGGGCGGAGCAGGTTCATCGACATCGTCAGCCGACCGACTTGACGAGTTCGTCGATCGCGTACGGCAGGGACAGCAGGGTGCCCTGCGACAGGGCCGCGCCGATCGCCGGGCCCTCGCTGTCCAGCAGGTACGACACCTTCCCGTTCTTGACCGCGGGCAGGTTGTCGAACAGCGCGAACTTCTTCAGCGCGTCCTGGTCGGCCTGGTCGTTGATGACGAAGATGCGGTCCACGTCGATCAGGTCGATGCGCTCGGGAGAGAGCACGGTGTAGAACTTGCCGTCCGCGATCTTGTCGATCTCCGTCGCGCCCTTGAAGCCGAGGCCCGTCAGGAGCCGTCCGCGCACGTCGGTGGTGGTGAACGGCGCGACCGCGTCCTTGTACCAGGACAGCGCGACGGCGGTCTGGCTCGCGAACTCCGGGTGCGCCTTACGGGCGGCGTCGAGCTTGTCCTGGATGCCCTGCACCAGCTTGGCGCCCTCGTCCGCCTTGCCGAGCGCCTTGGCGATGTGCACCGCGTTGTCCTGCCACGGCGCGCTGAACGGCTCCTTCTCGCCCTTGGTGCGGCCCACCGTCGGGGCGATCTTGGAGAGCCGGTCGTAGGCGGCCTGGTCGATCTCGGAGTAGACCGCGATGATCAGATCGGGCCGAAGGGCGGCGATCTTCTCGTAGTTCGGGCCGGCGTCCCCGTTGCTCATGATGACCTCGGGACGGGCGTCTCCCCACTTGTCCTTCACCCAGGGCCACTGGGTGTTGATGTCAGGGGTCTTGCCCGGCGGGTTCGGGTACTGGTCGACCATGCCGACCGGCTTGATCCCGAAGGCCAGGATGGCCTGGTCGTCGGTGTAGCCGACGGAGACGACCCGCTGGGGGGCCTTGGTGATCTGAGTGGAACCGAACGCGTGCTCCACAGTGACGGGGAACGCGCCACCCGTGGCGGCCGCGGTGTCGCCGCTCGGCCTGTCCGCCGAGCTGGAACCGCATCCCGCCATGAGACCGGCGCTGAGGGTCGCAGCGGACAATACCGCTGCGAACCGCCGCAAGGACTTCTTGACTGTTGTTCGCTGGAGGAGCATCCGGAATCCCTTGCTTTCGTGCGATCCACTGCGACCCTGACTTGCAGCAGGAGAACCGTAGCATGCGAGATTAGGTAAGCCTAAGCTCACTCGCATGGGAGTCCTATCGCCCCTTGAGGTTCGCCCTCACCAGCAGGTAGACGAGGAAGGGGCCGCCGATCGCGGCAGTGACCACGCCGACAGGGAGAGTGACCGGCAGCGCCGTCCGCGCCACCAGGTCGGCGCCGATCAACAGCAGCGCGCCCGTCAGCGCCGAGGCCACCAGCGGCGGCGTGGGGTAACGCGCCAAACGCATCGCCACCTGTGGCGCCACCAGCGCGACGAACGGGACAGGGCCCGCCGCGCTCACCGCCACGCCGGCCAGCAGCACCGCGCACAACAGCAGGACCGCCCGCACCATCGAGTACCGGACGCCCAGGCCGGCCGCGACCTCGTCACCGAAGTGCAGCGGCCTGAGCTGGAACGCGACACACGACACGACGGCCACGAGGGCGAGCGCGCACCACAGCGCCACCCAGACCTCGCCCCACGATCGGTTGTCCAGCGAGCCGACCAGCCACGCCTGAGCCCGGGCCACGTCCCGGATGTCAGCCGTGACCAGCAGCCAGATCGTGATCGCCTCCGTCACGGCGCTCACCGAGATGCCGATGAGGATGAGCCGCAGGCCGTCGATCCCGCGCCGCCAGGCCAGGAAATACACCAGCAGGCCCGTGCCGAGACCTCCCGCGAGCGCCGCCACGGACAGGCCCACGGAGTCGACGATCGCCGCGGCGGCGCCGCCTGACACCGTCACGAGGAACACCGCGACCGCGCTCGCGCCCCCGGTGATCCCCAGAATGTCCGGGCTGGCCAGCGGGTTGCGCGCGATGGACTGCGTGATCGCCCCTGACATCCCCAGCGCGGCCCCCACGACGAGCCCGGCCAGGGCGCGCGGCATCCGCAGATCCATGATCACGAACTCGTCGACCCGCTCCCCCTGGCCGAGGAGCGTGGCGATCACCTGGGACAGACCGATGGGGAAGTCCCCGACGCCGATGGACAGGCAGAACACCAGAAAGGTCGCCGCCGTCAGCAGCAGCGTGACGAACACCATCCAGGGCCGCCATACGAACGACGCGGAGCCGAGCCGCAGGCCCGGCGTCACCGACGGCTTCACCGCTGTCTCGTTCATACCGTCTTGAACTTCCCGCGCCACACCAGCGCCGCGAAGAACGGGGCGCCGACGAGGGCGACGACGACGCCTGCCTGCAACTCGCCCGGTCGGGTCACCACGCGCCCCACGATGTCGCAGACCAGCAGGACGACGGCTCCGAGCAGACCCGCGCACGGCACCAGCCAGCGATAGTCGGGCCCGGTGACATACCGGGCCACGTGGGCCACCATGAGCCCGAGAAACGCGATGGGGCCGCATGCCGCCGTCGTCGCGCCGGCCAGCAGAGTGATCGCGACGATGCCGACGGCTCGGCTCAGCGTGAGGTTCACCCCCATCCCTCGCGCCACGTCGTCACCCAGGTTGAGCAGGTTGATGGCGGGCAATGTGGTCAACGCCAACGCCAACCCGAGCACCGTGAACGCGAGCACCGGCCAGATGACGTCGAATCCGACGCCGGACACCGAGCCCGCTTTCCAGAACCGCAGCGCGTTCAGCGACGCCTGGTCCGACAGCGAGACCGCCGTGGTCATCGCTGCCAGGAACACCGCGACCCCCTGCCCGGCCAGCGCGAGCGTCAACGGGCTGCCCGCCCCCCTGCCGATGCTCGCCAGCCCGAACACGACGACACCGGCGGCCGCCGCCCCCAGGAAGGCGAACCAGACGTACTGGTACGGGCTGGAGAACCCGAACAGGACGATCACCGACACCACGGCGAACGAGGCGCCGGTATTCACCCCCAGCAACCCCGTGTCGGCGATCGGGTTACGCGTGTACCCCTGGATCAACGCCCCGCTGACCCCCAGGGCGACGCCCGCCACGATCGCGAGCACGGTCCTGGGCACCCGCAGGGTCTGCACGATGAGCGTGATCTCGGTGAGCCGCTGGTCGGAGCCCTGCGCCGTGAACAGCCCGTGCCACACCTCCGCGGGACTCAACGCGCGCGCGCCGACAGCCAGCGACACCGCCCCCGCGGCCAGGAGGACGACCGCGAGCGCGCCCAGGCCCGCAACCCGCCGCCGGCGGACCTCTGTGGCCTCGGGCGAGGGACGTATCCCCACAGTCGTACTCATCGACGCACGCTATTCCTTCGATCCACCGGGGGCGTACGGCCAGAGGGGTCGCGACCTCAGCGCCGGCCGCCCAGCTTCGGACATGCCATCCGAGAAGAGCCGCACCCACCATCGCCTCGCGCGCCGCGGCCGTCCGCTGTGGCCGGCCGTTTCCGATGGAGGTGGTCTCGGGAGAGCGGGCCCGTGTCCACCGATCCCGCGCCTTCTCGATCTCTCTACTTAGGTGAGACTAACCTTATCTTGAGGCTCGTCTCACCGTCGATCCGGGACCGGGACAGGCTGAGGAGGAGCGGTAGCCGTCCGGTGAACTCCTGTCGGTGGCCTTAGGCTTCCCGCTCTTGGGCAACCCCGTCTCGCCTATGTGGCGGGCAAGGAACTCAACGGATATGCCGAACAACCGGCCCAGTTCGCTGACCTGACTTTCGACAGGGGCATGAGTTGACCATCGGGGGATGATCCGCCCGGCCATCCGCGACAGGCTCGCGACCATGAACACGTACTTTCCAGGACGGTGGATCGGCGGCGTGACGCTCGTCCTGGGGCCGGTCGTCCTGTGCCTCGGATACCTGCTGCGCTACCTGGGCTCGGTCACCGCGCTCACCCCTCAGCAACAGGCGTGGGCGGAGGCGCAGCCGTTCGCCGCCGCGGGCCAGCTCCTCGCCTACACTTCGGACCCCGCCCTGCTCACCCTCTCCTACGCGCTCTTCGCGCTGGGGGCGGTGCTGCTCTTCCCCGCCTTCATCGCCCTGGCCCAGCGGGTGGGGGGCAGCCTCGCGTTCTGGGGCGCCACGCTACTGGTCGCCGGGCTCTTCGCCCGCCTGTACTTCGCCGGTGCCGACCAGACCGCCTTCCAGCTCACCGAGGTCCTCGGGCAGGAGCAGGCGACGAACGCCATCATGAAGGAGTACGTCGACATCTCCTACGGGCCGTGGCGGGTACCGGTCTGGGCCTCGGTCGGCCAGTACGCGGGCTCGCTCCTGCTGGCCGTCGCCGCCTGGCGCTCCGGCGTGTTCGGCACCGCCCGCGCCCTGATGCTGCTGCTGGCGGGAGGCACCTGGATGGGCGTGCTGAAGGCCGCCTCGATCCCCGATGTACTGGTCACCGTCCTGCTCTGCATGGCCTTGGTCCCGCTGGGCACGCGGGTGCTGCGTGAGCGGCCACCGGTCCCGACCGGCCGGTCGAAGGTGCTGAGCTGGTGAGCGGAGAGCCGGCCGGTCGCCTACCCCGACAGCCCGCTGTCCGGCGAGACCCTGGACCTTCCGGATGCCCTCGCCGACAGAGCGCTATCAGGCGAGGGCCCTGGCGCGCGGTCACACGGTCATGCTCCGGCGTCGAGGATGCCGATCCGACGCAGCCACCACCTCCACACGTCCTCCAGGCCGGGAGAGGCAGCCCACTCGGCCTCGGTGACCTTGCCGCGGGCGTAGGCGGCGGTCCGGTCGGCCAGCGCCTGAAGCTCGGCGCCGGTCACCCAGCGAACGCCGCGCGTCTCGTCGTCGGACGGGGCCGGCTCGCCGGTAACGACGGCGCGGTAGACGGTCCAGTGGTGGCCGGGCGCGCGTCCCTGGCGGACGAGGCGGCAGCACCGGTTGGGCCGCCACCCGCCGGTCATATGCTCCAGTTGGCCGACGGTCAGGCCGGCCTTCTCGGAGACCTTCTCACGGGCGGTCTTCCCCGGGTTGTCGCGGTCGTCGACATGTCCAGCCGGCAGAGCCCAGGCGTGCGGGTACTCGGCCCGTTCGATCAGCAGATACCGGCCGTCATCGTCGGTGACGATGACGCCGATGGCGGTGTGGTCGCACACGTCGCGGGCATGCGTGATCGGCCCGCACACCCAGCGCTCCAACGGGGACGGCCCTGCGGCCTCCAGCGCGCGAAGCCGGGACTGAGCGGTGGCCCGGTTCGGCGCCCCGGCCGCGTTGCTCAGGCCCATGGCGGAGGCGATCTCGGCGTAGCTGGCTCCCCCCGCTTTCCAGCGGCGCAGCGTGGCGGCCTGAATCGCCTCCAGGCGCGGGATGAGGTCGCGGGCCAGGGCGTGCACAGTCTCTTCCATGCGCTGACGCTGGTGGGCGTAGGCCCGGCCCTCGCCCTCATCGTGCGGGCCGAGGATGTTGTCCCAGGCGCCCGAGCGCAGCTCGGCCATGGCACGCAGAGCGGCGTCCAGGTCGGCGGTCAGGTGCAGCGCGGCTTCGCCGAGCAGCTCGGTCTCGGCGGCGCCGAGCCGTAGGTGGATCTCGGAGCCACCAGGGGTGGTGATCTGTTCATAGGCGAGAGGGGGATTGACCATCGGACTCTCTTTCTGTATGAAATCTCATCCAATATGTATGGAATTCAATACAGAGTCAAGATCTTTGATTCACCGGATCATCTTTGAGATGACTGGTAGGTGGCGATGATCACGCCGGTGCCCGTTGTCGTGGAGTCGACCAGGTGGAAGGCCGAGAGGTGCGAGCCCACGTCCGGGAACAGCCGGCGGCCCGCGCCCAGCACCAGCGGATGGATGAGCAGGACGAACTCGTCGACGAGGTCGCGCGGCATGAGCGACCTGACCAGCACCCCGCTGCCGAACACCACCAGGTTCTCCACCACCTTTTCCTTGAGACCCGCCACGGCATCCGCGGCGTCGCCCTTGAGGAGGGTGGAGTTCCGCCAGGGCAGCGGCTCGGTCAGCGTGGTCGACGCCACGTACTTCTGGACGCTGTCGAGCGCCTCGGTGAACGGGTTCGGCGCCTGCTTCGGCCAGTAGTCGGCGAAGCGCTCGTAGGTCGTCCGGCCGGCCAGGAGGGACCACGCGCTCGACATGCGGGCACCCATGGCCTCCTGCATGACCGGGTCCTGGCGCCGGGCGGCCCAACCGCCGTGCAGGAAGCCGTCGCGAGGGTCCTCGTCGGGGTGCCCAGGAGCCTGCATCACGCCGTCGAGTGACAGGTGCTCGATCGCGATGACCTTGCCCATGTCGTACCTCCCCTGTGGTCGTCCGCCGGGATCGCCCCGGCCTTCTCACCCTCTACACGTACGGCGGGCCGCCGGATCGACAGCGCATGAACCTTCGCCGCACATTGCCGGAAACAGATCTTCGAGAGCCGAGAGGGAGTAGACCGCCGGACAGGTGCCCTGGTGAAGCGGCCGACTCCGCGATGCCGGATCCGTCAAGTCTTGTGTTACGACGCGAACCCGTCGATCGTCCAGAGCAAACGGGAGGAACTCCATGGTTCGCAGCAAGCTGGCGCAGTGCACCGTCGTGGCTCTGGCCGCGACCACCCTCACCGCATCACCCGCCGACGCGGTCACCGGCTACACCCCCGAAGGGGTGTGCGGCAGCGGTTTCGGCCGGGTCAAGGACGGCACCAGGGCCGTGGTGGACGACCACGGCGCCGTCTTCGGCCACGTCTACCTGCTCTACAACGCGCGAACAGGAGAGAACTGCACCGTCACCATCAAGACGAAGTACGTCGGGGAGCCCACCTGGACCGGCGTCAACCTGATCCGGCGCGGTCGCGACAAACCGCAGGACGCCGGTTACTACCGGTACTACGCCGGGCCGGTGAAGGCGTACGGCAAGGGCATATGCGTCGGTTACCAGGGCCTGGTCTCCGGGATAAGACCTGGAGGAAAGTTCACCAGCAGCACCCCGGTGGGAGTCGGAGAGCGTACGGCCTGGGGCAACTGCGGCTGAGCCCGCCGCCTCAGGCGGCGTGGCCCAGCGCCAGGGAGACGGCCACCGGCACCAGGTACAGCAACGGAAAGGGGACGTGGGAGTAGGAGCGCGCCCGAAGCACGGTGACGACGGCTCCGGTGAAGTACAGCACCAGGCCGATCGCGGCCAGGACGCCGATGACCGGCACGAGCAGGCCGACCAGCATGCCCGCCGCGCCCGCGGCCTTGGCCACGCCGAGCCACGGCCACCACGAGCTGGGGACGCCGTACTCGGTCAGGGGCTCCACGACCCATGTGGCGCGGATGAAGATGGAGAAGGCCGAGAAGCCCACCCATGCGGCGGCCAGAACGGTGACGACCAGGTAGACAGTGGACATGAGAGATGCTCCTCATCAGGTGGACGCGGTGCGGGGCGCTTGTGAGCCCTTCGCTGTCTTGACCCCGCAGGGCGCGGAAGTGTGACAGGGCAGGCGGCCCACCTGACCTCGACCGTCTCGCGCGCTCCTCCGGCGACGGGTTCTCCGACGGGCTTCCGGAGAGGAGCTAGGAGGGCGTGCCCGCCGGCGTCCGCGGTAGCGGTGACGCGTCGAAGGTGCCCTCTCTGCGTACGGTGTGCCAGCGCAGCCGCACCCCGAGCACCGCGGTGGCCACCGACTGGATCACGACGAGATACATGAGCTGGCGGTAGACGAACTGCTGCAGGGGCAGCACCCAGAGGGCCGAAGCACGCTCGCCGTCCAGCCGCAGTGCGTACCAGCCGGTCAACGCCTGCACGATGACGAACCCGCCCCATACCGCCACGACCGGCAGCGGATCGCCCACGGCGGCGCTGTAGACGGCCATGAGATCGACGACGGGGGCGAGCAGCGGCAACACGACCTGGAACAGGGTGAGATACCCGAGACACCGGCGGCCGAAGGAGGCGCGTTCCAGTACGGCTCTCCTGTGCTTCCACATCGCCTGCAGGGTGCCGTAGCACCAGCGGTAACGCTGCTTCCACAGCTGGCCGAGAGAGGTCGGGGCCTCGGTCCACGCCAGCGCCTTCTCCTCGTAGACCACCCGCCATCCGGCCCGGCACAGCGCCATCGTCAGGTCGGTGTCCTCGGCCAGCGTGTCGGTGCTGACGCCGCCGAGCGCGATCAGCGCCGAGCGTCTGAAGGCCCCGATCGCGCCCGGCACGGTGGCCATGCAGTCCAGCAGTTCGAAGGCGCGCCGGTCGAGGTTGAAGCCGATCACGTACTCGATGTGTTGCCAGCGTCCGATCATGCCACGCCGGTTGCCGACCTTGGTGTTGCCGCTCACCGCGCCGACGGTGGGGTCGGCGAGCTGGCGGATCAGCTGCCCGATCGTGGCGGGTTCGAAGACGGTGTCACCGTCCACCATGACCAGCAGTTCGTGCCTGGCGTGGGTGATGCCGGTGTTGAGCGCGGACGGTTTGCCGCCGTTGTGCTGTCTGATCACCCTGACGTTGTCGAAGGCGAGCGCCGCGGCGAGCGCCGCGGTGTCATCGGTGGATCCGTCGTCGACTACCAGTACTTCGAGCGCGCCCTGGTAGGTGGTGTTCACCAGCGATCTGATCGTCGCCTGGATCCCCGCCGCCTCGTTGTAGGCAGGCACGATGACGGTCACCGGCGGTGGCGCGAGCCAGGCGGGGGCGCGACCCCTGCGCCTTCTTCCGCCTCGGGTACGGCGGGCGTGCACCCAGGCCAGCACCGCGAAGAAGCCGAGCCTGGCCAGGGTGAGCACCCCGGCGGCGAACAGCACCCACGACAGCGACTCGGTGAACGCCTTCGAGCCTCTTTGAGCGACATTGAGCACGGCCCCCGCGAACCGCTCCACCGGCTTAGCCTGCCGGTGCGCCGAGGGCATCCCGAGCGCCTGCGTCACGGTGACCCCGCGATACCCCTGATCGGCGAGAGCGCCCAGCACCCGATCGACGGCCTCGACGGTCTGGCGCCTGTCGCCACCGGCATCGTGCATCATGACGATCGCGCCGCGTCCTCTGGAGGGCAGAGCGGCCTTGACGATCTGCGCCGAGCCGGGTCTGGCCCAGTCCTTGGTGTCCAGGTCGGTGAGCACGAGGAGATATCCCCTGTCCGCGACGGCCTTCAGGCTCTCCCACTGGGGGCCCGTGACCGCGGCCGGAGTCGAGGAGTACGGCGGGCGGGCCAGCGTCGTGTGCAGGCCTGTCGCCCCTGCGAGTGCCTGCTGCGTCAGCGAGAGCTCCAGCCCGAGCCGCCAGCCGGGGACCTCGCTCAGATCGGCATGGGCGTAGGTGTGATTACCGATCTCGTGGCCCTCGGCCACGATCCGCCTGGTCAGCTCGGGGTGTTGAGCGATCTTGGAGCCGACGGCGAAGAAGGTCGCCTTGGCGCCGTGCTTCTTCAACGCGTCGAGTACCTGAGGGGTCCAGGCGGGGTCGGGGCCGTCGTCGAAGGTCAGAGCGAGGGTCTTGGCGGGCAGGCGGACGCTGGCGACCTGGCTCCCGGTGAGGTTCAGCATGGGACCGCCCCGCCGTACCCGCTCGAGTTCAGGGGAGGGAGGGCCGGCGGCGGGCGGGGCCGCGTGTGTCTCGCCGACCACGTTGGTCACGTAGCCGTTGAGCACCAGCGCGCCGGAGGCCAGCAGGAGCCCGACGGCCAGCAGCAACCAGTGCCCTCTGGGATCGGTGGCCTTCCTGACAGGCTGAGGCGACAGGCCAGGCGGTTCGCTCGGGCTCTTGCGTCGGCCCTCCTCGGGCTGCGCGGCGCCGGTGTCCTGCCAGGGAAGGAGCGGAGCCGGTGGCCAGACCTGTTTGTCCTGAGGACTCGGGGCCCTCACTCCTTCGGGCCTTTCGTCTTGCCCTGGGCGTGTCCCGGCGGGGTCTTGTCCGGGCCGGGCGGCTGGTCAGGGGTGGGGTCGGGTGTCGGTTCCGTGCTCGGTTGCGGATCGCCGCTCGGCGTCGCGCTTGGTTCGGCGCTGGGAGAGGGCTCCTGCGGGCCCACCACCGTGTCGGGCACGGGCCGCTGTGACGGCGTGGCGGGACGGGTCACGCGGGGCCTGACCGTGGGGATGGCCCTGGTTCGCGTGGGTGTCGCCGTGGGTGTGGGCCGTCTGGACATACTCGCCCGAGGTGTCGCCGCCGACTCGGAAGCTTCGGGCGAGGCCGCGCTCGCGGGACTTTCGCCGTCGTCGCCAGGCCAGCCGCTCACCGAGAGCGTCGTGCTGGAGAACAACCCCCCGATCACGATGGCGAACATGGCCAGCGCCACCACGCCGGAGGCGATGGAGCTGACGACGACCAGCCGTCGACGTCGACCGCTGTGATCGACGAAGACCGCCTTCTGGATCGGCGTAGGGCCGTGGTGCTCGGGGGACACGGCGAGTGATCGTAGTGATGGTTGATAACTAGTCGGGAAATTTCGCCTTTCATTGCGAACCACATCGGCTGCCGACGCGCCATGCATGCTGCACATCGACGATGCCCTGGAGTGACCTGGGCGCTCCCTGCCCGGCTTCCACCCCTGCACCGGACCCCTGCGGCTGGCCCTTATGACATGGATCACACCGTCCGTAAATCCAATCATGTCCGGAAGTTGCCTGTGATATTTCTGTGACCGGACACGATCTTGTGGACATTCAGAACGGGGGTTCTGTTCATGATCGAACCGACAAGGCATCTGGAGCGGTAGACCGTTACGGCCATCCGCCCGATGGGGGACATCGGGCCGCTGTGCCGACTCTGCCGTCAACCCCCTCCGCACATGGGGACATCTCTGACATTGCATGTCCGATTTATCCAAAAAGGACGCACATTGAGCATTTCTATGGCCACGCCCCTTCGCCGAGCTGCGCTCGGACTCGGAGCGGCCACCCTTCTCGTCGGCGCCACGACCCTCGACGCCGTGGCGACCGTCGACCCGGTGCAGGAGGCCCTCTCCCAGGCCGCCTCCTCGGGCGCGGCGGTCCAGGTCGCCAGCCTGACCGATGAGAACAGCACGACCGTCGCCAACCCCGACGGCAGCTTCACCACCTCCATCACCTCCGGCCCTTCGAACGTCCAGCGCGACGGCGCGTGGGTGCCCATCGACACCAGCCTCGTCGCCGAGGGCGGGGTGCTGAAGCCCAAGGCCTCCCGCGCGAAGGTGGAGGTCTCCGCAGGGGGCAACGACACCCTGGCCAAGCTGACCGACGACCAGGGCAGGGTGTTCTCGCTGCAGTGGCCGACGGCGCTGCCTGCCCCCGTCGTCAAGGACAACGTCGCGACGTTCGCCAACGCCGCGGGGCCCGGCGCCGACCTGGTCGTCACCGTCATCCCGACCGGCTTCCGCCACGACGTCGTCCTGCGCGAGCGCCCCACGGAGCCGCTGGAGCTGCGCATCCCGGTGCGGACGCAGGGCCTGACGCTGTCCGAGACGGCCGACGGCAAGCTGGAGTTGGCCGGCGAGAACGGCCAGCAGGTCGCCTCCGCCGCGCAGCCCGTCATGTGGGACTCCCGCGGTCACGGCAAGCCCCGCGGTGACTCGATCAAGAAGATCGACACCCAGGTCGAGACGCAGAACGGCACCTCGGTGCTCGTGCTCAAGCCGGACACCGCGTACCTGTCGGACCCGAAGACCGTCTACCCGGTCACCGTGGACCCGACGATCACCCTGCCGATCGTCACCGACACCGATGTCGCGACCTCCTGGGCCTCCCACCCCGGCGACCCGATGATCATCGCGGGCACCATGCCGTGGGAGAACGGCCAGGGCGGCGACATCATGCGCAGCCTGCTGAAGTTCAACACCGACAACCTCAAGGGCAAGCGCGTCGTCTGGGCCACGCTCAAGGCGTGGAACCTGGAGACCAACAAGTGCGGCCTCAAGGTGGGCTCCGGGCTCACCGCCGAGCGCATCACCAGCGCCTGGGACGAGACCAACCTCAACTGGGACAACAAGCCCTCCACCACCAGCAGGGGCGCGTTCACCACCTACGAGGGCCGCGGCCGTACCTGGACCGAGGGATGCGCCCGCGGCGCCGGCTACCTCCAGTGGCCGGTCACCACGATCGCCAAGGACTGGGCCGCCGGCGCCGCCAACCACGGCATCCAGCTGCGCAGCGCCGACGAGAAGGAGACCACCAACTGGCGCGCCTTCGCCGCGTCGGAGAACAAGGACGCCTCGGTCAAGCCCCCGACCCTGAGCGTCACCTACTGGCGCTAGTCCGCGCCACCCCCTGAGCGGGTCATCCACAAGATCTCCAGTCGGGCCTGAAACGCCTGGCCAGGCGGCCCCACCCGTGCACGCGGTGGGGCCGCCTTCCGCGTCGTGGAGCCACTTACCCCGCAGGGGAAGGCGAGGTCGCAGTGGATGGGGTCGTCCCGACGAGCGCGGCCTCAAGGGCCGCCACGGCCACCGCGAGCCTCAGGGAGACCGAGATGGTGGGCTCTAGGCGCATATCGGCAAAAGAGGTACGTTCCAGGAGGCGTGATCTCGGGGGACGATCTTGCCCACCCTCAGTTTCCTGGAGGAGCTTCATGCGCTTGTCCTTCCGTAGGGCCGTCGCCGTGGCTGCGGCCGCGGCTCTGGCCTTACCCCTCTCGCTCACCGCCCCGGCCCAGGCGACGCCCGTCGACGACGTCTTCGCCAAGCTGCTGGTCAAGCAGGTCAAGGGCGCGAACGTCAAGAAGCATCTGGACGCGTTCCAGTCCCTCGCCACGGCCAACGGCGGCAACCGCGCCGCGGGCACGCCCGGCTACGACGCCTCCCGCGACTACGTGGCGAACAAGCTGCGCAAGGCCGGTTACAAGGTCACGCTCCAGCCGATCAACTACGTCGAGAGCTGGGTCGAGAACAGCCCGCCCGTGCTGGGCTCGTACGTGCCGAACGAGGACTTCTACACCTTCCAGCCGTCCCCGGCGGGCGACGTCACCGCGCAGGTCCAGGGCGTGGACCTGACGCTGCCGCCCAGCCCGGCGCCCACCTCGACGAGCGGGTGCGAGATGTCCGACTTCTCGGGCTTCGTGGCGGGACGGATCGCGCTCATCCAGCGCGGCACCTGCCCGTTCGCCACCAAGGTGCGCAACGCGGGCTTCGCGGGCGCGGCGGGGATCATCGTCTTCAACGAGGGGCAGCCGGGCAGGACCGAGGCCTATCCCCTCGACCTCGGCGAATGGCGCGCGGGAGTGCCGATGGTGTTCGCCGACTTCGCCGTCGGCCAGGCGCTGGCCGCGCCGGGGACCACCGTCCGGCTCAAGGTCGACTCCACCCTCGTGCTCGGCACCGACGAGAACGTGATCGCCGAGACCCGGTTCGGCGACCCGAACAACGTCGTGATGGTCGGCGCGCACCTCGACAGCGTGCCCGAGGGCCCCGGCATCAACGACAACGCCTCGGGAACCGCGGCCATCCTGGAGACGGCCCTGCAGATGAAGCTCTTCCCCGTGCGCAACAAGGTGCGCTTCGCCTTCTGGGCCGCGGAGGAGATCGGCCTGCTCGGCTCGGACCAGTACGTCGAGAAGCTGTCCCAGGCCGAACGCGACCGGATCAAGCTCTACCTGAACTTCGACATGGTCGCCTCCCCCAACTACGCCTACAAGCTCTACGACGGTGACGACTCCGACGCCACCGGCTCCCCCGCGGGCCCTCCCGGATCGGCCGAGATCGAGCAGCAGCTGAAGGCCTTCTTCACCAGCCGCAGCCTGCCCACCGTCGGCACCGACTTCGACGGCCGCTCCGACTACGGCCCGTTCATCGCGGTCGGCATCCCCTCCGGCGGCATCTTCACCGGCGCCGAGCAGCCGAAGACGCCCGAGGAGGCGGCCATGTTCGGCGGTACGGCAGGCGTCGCCTACGACATCTGCTACCACCAGGCGTGCGACACGATCACCAACGTCAACGCGACCGCGCTGGACGTCAACTCCGACGCGATCGCCGACTCCGTCGCCCGCTACGCCTTCAACACGCGGAACCTGCCCGACAGGGAGGCCGCGCTGACGGCACGCGCCGCCGTACGGGCTGCCACGGGAAGCTCCGCGAGCTGACCCTCATCACGTGAAGGAGGGCGCTCCCACAGGAGCCGCCCTCCTTCCATCGCACCCTCTGTCCCACCCCCCACGGAGGAACCGATGAAATCCCGCATCCTCGTCCTGGCCGCCGCGATCGCGCTGGCCGCTCCCCTCACCGCCGGCGCTTCGACGGCGTCCTTACCACTGGCGCCACCGAACATCTCGCTGACCAACGTCAAGGCCCACCTCAGCCAGCTGCAGTCCATCGCCTCCAGCAACGGCGGCAACCGCGCCCACGGCAGGCCCGGCTACCTGGCCTCGGCCAACTACGTCAAGGGACAGCTGGACGCGGCCGGGTTCCAGACCACCCTGCAGTCGTTCACCTACAACGGCGCGACGGGCTACAACGTCATCGCCGACTGGCCCGGCGGCAACCCCGACGACGTCCTCATGGTCGGCGCCCACCTCGACAGCGTGACAGCGGGGCCCGGCATCAACGACAACGGCTCGGGCAGCGCCGCGATCCTGGAGACGGCGCTCGAGGTGTCGCGGCAGGCGCTGCAGCCTTCCAAGCACCTGCGCTTCGCCTGGTGGGGCGCGGAGGAGCTGGGACTGCGCGGCTCGCAGTACTACGTCACCAACCTGCCCACCGCCGAACGCTCCAAGATCAAGGGGTACCTGAACTTCGACATGGTCGGCTCGCCCAACGCCGGCTACTTCCTCTACGACGGCGACAACTCCGACGGCGTCGGGTCGGGCCCAGGACCTGCGGGCTCGGCCGAGCTGGAGCGGACGCTGCAGGACTACTTCGCCTCGATCGGCGTGCCGACCAGGGGCACCGACTTCGACGGCCGTTCGGACTACGGGCCGTTCATCTCGCGCGGCATCCCCGCAGGAGGCACCTTCACCGGCGCAGAGGGCATCAAGTCGAGCGCGCAGGCCCAGCTGTGGGGCGGTACGGCGGGGCAGGCCCTTCGACCCCTGCTACCACCGCGCGTGCGACACCACGAGCAACATCAACGACACGGCGCTGGACCGCAACGCCGACGCGGTGGCCTACGCCGTGTGGACGATCGCCACCGCCGTACCGCCGCAGACGGTGTGGTCGGACGACCTCGAGAGCGCCACCGCCTGGACCGCCAACCCGAGCGGGACCGACACCGCCACCCTGGGTCTCTGGGAGCGCGGCGACCCCGAGGCCACCACCTCAAGCGGGAACAAGCAGCTCGGCACGGCCGTGAGCGGCTCCAACGACCTGGTCACAGGACGGCTGGCGGGCGCGAGCGCGGGAGCGTACGACGTCGACGGCGGGATCACCTCGATCCAGTCGCCTCCCGTCACGCTGCCGTCCAGTGGCGTGTTGAGGGTGTCGTTCTCCTGGTACCTGGCGCACGGCAGCAACTCCTCCAGCGCCGACTTCTTCAGGGTGAAGGTCGTGGGCGGCACGACCAGCACGGTGTTCCAGCAGCTGGGAGCTGCTTCGGACCGCGACGGGGCGTGGGCGGCGTCCACCGCTGACATCTCGGCGTACGCGGGCCAGACCGTCCGCATCGTGTTCGAGGCGGCCGACGCCTCGGGGGCGAGCCTGCTGGAGGCGGGCGTCGACGACGTCAAGGTCACTCGCCAGTAGTTCACCGGCGCCGCCCCTGGGTCAGGGGCGGCGCCCCGCACCGCGCGGCGGGCTCGCGTCAGCCGATCTGTTCGGCCAGGGCGACGGTGGTAGTTGCTAGAGCGGTCCGCGACGCCAGGGGCCGCGGATGGCGTACGTCCGCCCGGGCGGGTCGAGCTCGGCGGTGCTGCCCAGTTGGTTGACGAACATGGTCGAGCCGTCGGGGGCGAAGCAGGCTCCGGCGAACTCGCTGTCGTCGGCGATGTTGACGGCGAACTCGAACGGCTCCCCTCTGCGAGGGTCCAGGCCGATCAGCCGGTTGACGTTGGTCAGCCCTGGCGCGAGCGGGTGGGGGTCGGCGTCGGCGGACGACGCGTCGTCCTCGCAGAGCACGATGCCGCCGCGTGGGGTGAAGACGAGGTTGTCGGGTGAGTCGAGCTCCCTGCGCCCGGGCGATTCGTAGACCAGCACCAGCGTGTCGCCCCTGCCTCGCGTGCCGGGGATGAGCCGCCAGACCTGACCGTAGCCCTCCCTGTAGCCGTCGGCGCCGGGGGCGTCGCCGTTCTTGGCGTCGCCGCCGCTGGTGGAGTTGAAGAAGACGCTGCCGTCGCCGTACCAGCAGCCCTCCAGCCGGTTGAACTTCGCTCCGCCCTTGGCCAGCCCCTGCTGGGTGCAGGTCGGGGCGCCGTTCTCCAGGTCGGGATCGGGGTCGTCGATCCGCACCCACTCGACGGGCAGGCGGGTGCCCATCGTCTGCCCCTCGCGGCAGTCGTAGGTGTCGACATTCTTGATCTTGAGCATCTCGAGGACGCCGCCCGAGGCGAGGTGGCGAGGGTTCCTGGGGCGGAAGCGGTACAACCCGTCGGGCTTGCCCGAGTCGTCCTCCGTCTCGTAGACGTAGCCCGTGCGAGGGTCGACGGCGACCGCCTCGTGAGAGAACCTCCCCATCGCGGTCAGCGGCATGGAGGCGGCGGGCCTGCCGGGCTCGGGTCCGTCGAGCGGTACCTCGAAGATGTAGCCATGCTTCCGCTCCCAGCCCTGACCCCGGCCCGCCGTGGTCTCCTCGCAGGTCAGCCAGCCACGTCCGTGGAGCATCATGCCGCCGGCGCAGTTGATGATCGTGCCGTTGAGGCTGACGAAGTGCCGCAGCACCTCGCCGCTGCGCAGATCCACCTCGAGCGTGGTGGTGCCGCCGACGCCGAGTTCGTCGTAGCGCTCGGAACCGGGCACGTGGACCCGGCCGATGGGCGACCCCGGCGGGGTGCGGACCTCGTGGTTGCGGATCAGCCTGGCGGTGTGACGGCGGGTGCCGGGGAAGGCGGCCATGCCGTCGTGGGCGATCGGGGTCGCCACGCCGTCCGTCATGGGGGTGCCCGTTCTGCCGAGCACGACGTAGGAGAAGCCGGCGGGCAGCGCGAGCAGCTCCTCACCGGTGTTCCTGGCGGGCGTACGGCGCAGCGGGCCGTACCCCACCTGGTTCGGGTCGGTCCAGGGACGGCCGGCGTCCGCCCACGACGCGTGAGCCCCCAGTGTCTCCATGGCGACGCCGCTGGCCAGCACGCCTCCTGCGGTGGCCAGGCCACGGCCGAGGAAGGATCGTCGATCGAGCTCGGTCATGGGTGCTTCCCCTCGGGACCGGACAGGAACGGGACTTCCCCCACCGTAGACGCGCTTCCGCCCGTTGAGGGGACCTATTCAGATCGCCCGGCGCGCCGCGCCATCAGCGCCTCGATGCCGTCGAGCAGCAGGTTGAGCCCGAACAGGAAGTCGGCGTCCTCCGTCCAGCCCTCGGACTCCTTCAGCAGCCCCGAGCGCATCATCGCCGACAGCACCGGATACGTCGCGGGGTCGAGCACCTCGGCGAGCACCTCGCCGTAGTCGGTGGCTCCCTTGACCCCCGCCGCCGCCAACTCCTGGCCGGCCGCCTTCGTCGCGTGCACGAGCGTGGCGTCGGTCAGCGCGTAGCCGGTGAGCGCGGTGGCGACGTTGAACTTCTCACCGTCGTCGAGCGCGGTGTCGCCGAGCACGTCCAGGAGACGCTCGAGCCAGTACAGCCGGCGCGGCCCCATCGGCGGGGTGAGCCCCTGGAGCGACAGCAGCCACGGACGCGAGAGCAGGAGGTCCCTGTTGGCACGGGTCCACACGGCGAGGTAGTCGCGCCAGGGCAGCTCCCCCCGCTCGGGTGGCGCCGGGACCGCGCTGTCGGACATGACGGTCAGCAACTCGTCCTTGCTGCCGACATACCGGTACAGCGCCATCGGCGCGACGCCCACCTGAGCCGCCACGCTGCTCATCGACAGCCCTGCCAGCCCCTCGGTGTCGGCGATCTCGATGGCGGCCGCAGTGATCGTCGCCAGATCCAGTCGCGGCTTCGGGCCCCTGCGCGACGAGTGCTCGCGCCCCCACATCCGCGCCACGACCGGCGGCAGCTCCACCATCGAACACCTCCCTTTCCAGGAACTGTGTACGTGATATAGCTTAATAACTATGTATGCGATACACAGTACGATGCACACGGATACTGAGGTCGCGATCCACGCCCGGGGCCTCACCAAGTCCTTCGGCGGCACGCGCGTGCTGGCCGGGGTCGACCTCGCCGTCCCGACGGGCTCGCTGCTGGCCCTCCTCGGACCGAACGGATCAGGCAAGACCACCACGGTGCGGATCCTGACCACGCTGCTGGCCGCCGACAGCGGCACCGCCACCGTGGCGGGCCACGACGTCGCGCGCGAGCCCGTCGCGGTCCGCCGCGCCATCGGCCTGACGGCCCAGCAGGCCACCGTGGACGACCTGCTCACGGGAAGGGAGAACCTGGAGCTGTTCTCCGGCCTGTACCACGTGGGCAGGCGGGAGGCCAGGCGCCGTACGGCCGAGCTGCTCGACCGCTTCGGCCTCGGCGACGCGGCCGACCGCCGGGTCTCGACCTACTCCGGAGGCATGCGCCGACGGCTGGACCTCGCGGCCAGCATGGTGGCCGCGCCCAGGATCCTCTTCCTGGACGAGCCCACCACCGGCCTCGACCCGCGCAGCAGGGCCGAGCTCTGGACCGTCATCCGCGAGCTGCTCGCCTCCGGCACCACCATCCTGCTGACGACCCAGTACCTGGAGGAGGCCGACCAGCTGGCCGCCCGCATCGCGGTGATCAACGGCGGTCGCATCGTCGCCGAGGACGCCCCTGACGTCCTCAAGCGCCAGATCGGCTCCGAGCGCCTGACCCTGCGCCTGTCGAGCGCCGCTGACCTTTCCCACGCCGGCGCCGTCCTGTCCGCGGGCGGTGACGGGGGCCTCCACCTCGACGCCGGCCGGTGCGAGCTCACGCTGGCACTCCAGGATCCCGATCACCTGCGCCGGGCCCTGGACCTCCTGCACGGCGCCGCCATCGCCGTCGAGCGGGTCGAGCTACGCACCCCCACCCTGGACGACGTCTTCTTCGAGCTGACGGCGGCGGCATGAGCACCGCCATCGCCACGACGGCGGGCGACCTGCGCCGTCTCGCAGGCAGAGCGCTGCGCCACGAGGCGCGCACGCCCGACGCCCTCATGGTGAACATCGCCCTGCCGGTGATCATCATGCTGCTCTTCGTCTACGTCTTCGGCGGCGCGATCACCACAGGGTCGAGCGGGCTGGCCTACGTCGACTTCGTGGTGCCGGCCGTCCTGCTCATGGCGGGCGGGTACGGCGCCGCGCTGACGGCCGTGAGCATCTCCCGTGAGATGACCGGCGGGATGATCGACCGCTTCCGCACCCTGCCCATCAGCGGCTGGGTGGTCCCTGCCGGATTCGTCGTCGCCTCGGTGGTGCGCAGCGTGGTGGCGACCGCGATCGCGCTGGCGGTGGCGATCGCGCTGGGCTTCCGGCCCAGCGCCTCGCTCGCCGAAGGGGCGCTGGTGCTGGTCCTGGTCTTCGGGTACGTCCTGGCGGTGTCCGCGGTCGCGGCACTGTGGGGGCTGTTCGTCAGATCCACCCAGGCCGCCGAGGCGTTCAGCTTCATGGTGATCTTCTTCCCGTACGTCTCGGACGGCGTCGTGCCCGCGGAGACCATGCCGGGCCCGCTGCGCGGCTTCGCCGAGCACCAGCCCACGACGCCCATCGTGGAGGCGCTGCGCGCACTGCTCCTGGACCAGCCGATGGGGAACGCGGGATGGTTGTCCGCGATCTGGCTCACCGCCGCGGTGCTGATCAGCGTCCCGATCGCGGCGGTGCTGTTCAGACGGAGGACCGTCCGGTAGCCCTGTGCGGGCGCCCGTGAAAGCACTTCGGCACTTCGGGCAAGTAGGGGCGACCATCGTTGACCCGACCCACCGGAGACATCTGCATGGCCGTTCCACCTGACCTGGCCGACCCTCCCGACCTGCGGGTTCACTTCGAGCAGATCTTCAACGCGCACTTCGCCGAGATCCACCGCTACATCGCCAGGCGGCTGTCCGACGACACCGCCGACGACCTGGCCGCCGAGGTGTTCCTGGCGGCCTACAGGGGCGGATACGACGCCTCGCGCGGCGGCGTGCGGCCCTGGCTGTTCGGCATCGCCACCCACCTCATCTCGCGGCACCGCCGTACCGAGATCCGCAGGTGGAAGGCGCTCAGCCGGACGGCCGAGCGCCTCGAGCCCAGCCACGAGGACGCCGCGCTGGCGCGCGTGGCGGCGGGCGAGGTGGTCGGCCCGCTGGCGGGGGCGCTGGCCGCGCTCAACCGGGGGGACCGCGACGTGGTGCTGCTGAGCGTGCTCGGCGGCCTCAGCCACGCCGAGGTCGCCGCCGCCCTGAACATCCCGGCGGGAACGGTCGCCTCCAGGCTCAACCGGGCCCGCAAGCAGCTCCGCAAGGCACTCGGCGACGTCAACCCCCTGGAGGAGACCCATGGATGAGCTGACCCTCCTGGCACGGGCGCTGCCCGACGCTCCTCCGCCTTCTGCGGAGGTGGTCGAGAGGGCCCGCGCCCGGCTGGCCGCCGCCCGCCAGGAGCCCCCACGGCCTCGCCGGTCGGGACGGCGCGGCCGCCTCGTCTGGGCATGGACGCTGGGCACGGCCATGGCCACGGCCGCCGTCGTCATGGCCGTCGTCACGCTGGTGTCGAGCCTGGCCCTCGTGCCCGCGCCCGCGCTCGTGCCCTCAGGGGGCAACGAGGCCCTGCTCAGGCTGGCCGACGAGGTGGCGAAGCTGCCGGACGACCGCGGCGCCTACTGGCGCAGGCCGTTGCTCAACAACGGGCTGATCAGGGTGAAGGCGGGCGACAAGGCCTTCAACGTGCTCTCCTCGTCGCGGATCGACCTCTGGCAGCCGCGCGACGTCCGCGACCCCGTCCACGTGGAGCAGTGGGAGCAGTTCGTCCGCCCCGCCACCCCCGCCGACGAACGCGTGTGGCGGGCGGCCGGCGCGCCGGCCACCGTCCAGCGGGTGTGCACGCCGGGCACCCGCGCGGGCGACTGCAAGAAGATTCGGATGCGGTCGAAGCCCTCCGACTGCCTCTCCACGCACGCGGCCGAGCCCGGGGGCGTGCTCGGCGACCGGCGGCTGGGCGAACTCACCCTCGCCGACATCTCGGCGCTGCCCGGCGACGCCGCCCTGCTGCGGGAGAGACTGCGCGCCTACTGGAAGGCCAGCAAGAGCGCCCGGGCGTGGAAAAGCTTCGAGGAGTTCCTTCCCATGGCCCGGGTCCTGTTGGAGCTGCCGGTCAGCCCCTCGGTCAGGGCGGCCGCCCTGCGCCTTCTCGCGGGCCTGCCGACGACCAAGGTGCGCGGCTCGGTCACCGACCCCATGGGACGCCAGGGCCTCGCGGTCACCTTCGTGAAGAGCGAGGGGTTCACCGGCCAGTTCGGCGCCGACGACGAGGTGGCTGAGCGGTACGTCACCATCCTTCACCCTCGCACCGGCACCCTCCTGGCCGCCAACGTCTCCATCGCGGCCGAGAGCGCCGAAGGGCTCGCTCAGGGGACGGTCATGCACTACCAGGCATGGGCGCCCGAGGCCGGCTGGACCGACGAGCGCCCCGAGCGGCCCCGCGGCTGCCGGCGCAGCGACCGCCCGATCCCGTGAGCATGGCGAGAACCCGAATCCCGCCATCGGGAGACAGCAGGCATGACACAACCGCAACCGGTGGAGACGCTAGAGGCGGACGACGCCGAGCTGATCCGCCGGTCACACGATGACCCTGAACAGTTCGCGGGGTTGTTCGACCGCTACATCCAGCAGATCCATCGCTATGTCGCCAGGCGGCTCGGCACCCAGGCGGCCGACGACATCGCGGCGGAGACGTTCCTGACAGCCTTCCGCCGCCGCGCGTCCTATGACGTCACGCAGCGGCTGGCCAGGCCGTGGCTGTACGGCATCGCGACCACCCTCATGGCCAGGCACCGGCGCGGCGAGGAGCGGTTCCTGCGTGCGCTGAGCCGTACGGGGGTGGACCCGCTGCCCGAGCCCATGGCCGACGCGGTGGTCGGCCGCGTCGCCGCCCAGGAGGAGGACCGCCGGCTCGCGGGGGCGCTGGCGGGCCTGTCGCAGGGCGATCGGGACGTGCTGCTGCTGGTGGCGGGGGGCGATCTGACCTACGAGGAGGTGGCGTGGGCGCTCGGCGTGCCGATCGGGACCGTCCGCTCCCGCCTGCACCGGGCGCGCAAGAAGGCCAGGGCCGCCCTCGGCGGCGACGATCCGACGAGAGAGGTCTCCTGATGAACGAGATCAAGCAGTTCCGCTCCGCCACCCCCGTGATCACCCGTGAAGCGGAGGACGCGGCCCGCGCCCGCCTGCTGCGGGCGATGCACGAGCCTGCCCCCGAGCCCGTACGGCGGCGCGCGCCACGCGTGCCGCGCCTCGCGTGGCGGCTCGTGGTCGCCGGCGCGGCGGCCGTGGCGCTCGTCGCGGGCCTGGAGGTGGTCCAGAGCGACGGCCGGCCGGACACGGTCGCCGTCGCCAACGTCCAAGAGCTGGGAGAACGAGCCGCCAAGAGCGTCGAGGGCGACCCCCACGACCCCTACGCCGCCTACAAGCGCACCCCTTCGCCCGGCCAATGGCTGTACGTGAAGGAGACGATCGCTCCGCTGCTCAACGAGCCGCACCCGGAGGTCGATCGCGACAGTCGCATGACGCGCGAGACGTGGCAAAGCCTGGACGGCAAGCAGACCGCGCTGGACGACGGGGAGGGCAAGCTCATCATCGAAGAAGCCCGCCCCGACATCACCGCCGCCGACCTGGCCAAGAGCCCCGTCACTCCGGAGGAGTCGCTGGCCAGGATCGAGGCGGTCGTCGACGCCACCCCCGCGTCGCCGTTCGACGACGGCGCGAGCAGGCAGCAGCGGGTCTTCCAAGCGATCTCCCAGCTCATGAGAGAGCAGGCGCTCACGCCTGAGGTACGGGCCGCGCTGTTCCGCGCGCTCCCGATGGTCGAAGGCGTCACGGTCAAGCAGGACGCCGTCGACGCGACCGGCCGCCACGGCGTGGCGTTCGCCTACACCGGCCAGTGGGAGCGCTCCGAGATCGTCCTCAGCTCGGACGACTACCGGTTCCTGGGAACGTACCGCGAGGCCATCGCCGACCGAACCCTCGAGACGATCACGGTCAAGGCGGGCACGCCGCTGTCCTGGACCGCCCAACTGGAGACCAAGCTCGTCGACAAGCCCGGCCACCGCCCCTGACCCTCCTCCGCCCCGGCGCGGTAAGAGGGGTCGCGGATCCCCGCGACCCCTCCTGAGCGCTCCGCGACCCTTCCTGAGCGCGGATCTCCGCGGCCTTCCTGGCGCGGACCGAGCTACGAGCGCAGGTCGCGCAGGAAGGTGCGCAGGTCCTGGGCGAGCAGGTCGGGGGCCTCCATGGCGGGAAAGTGACCGCCCCGGTCGAACTCCGTCCAGTGCTCGATCTTCCCCGCGGGGTCCATGACCGAGCGGACCGTGGGGTCGGCGGCGAAGACAGCGACGCCCGTAGGCGGCCCCGCCGGCTCCTCCCACCCGCCGGCGTCGCCGCCCGCCGCCTGGGCGGTCATCTGCCGGTAGACCTGCATGCCCTCGTAGACGGCGTGGGCCGAGGAGGCGCCCGAGCCGGTGAACCAGAAGACGCTGACGCCGGTCAGCAACTGATCCTTGTCGACCGCGTCCTCGGGCAGCTCGGCCGACAGGTCGGTCCACTCCTTGAACTTCTCCACGATCCAGGCGAGCTGACCCACCGGCGAGTCGGCCAGCGAGTACGCCAGCGTCTGCGGCCTGGTCGTCATGAGGTGCAGGTAGCCGAGCCCGTCCTGCTGGGCCGCGTTGAACCGTTCGGCCCTGATCCGGTCGGACTCCGAGAGCCCTTCGACCTCCAGCGGCGGCGCGAAGGGGAACGTCGAGCTGGTCCCCGTCAGGTGGATGCCGGTGACCCGGTCGGGCGCGACCATCCCCAGCATCCCCGCCACTCCCCCACCCGCGTCGGTGCCGTGAGCGGCGTACCGCTCGTAGCCGAGCCTGGCCATCAGCTCCGCCCACGCCTGCGCGACCCTGAACAGGTTGCCCCAGCCGGGCCGCATGGGAGCGGAGAACCCGTAGCCCGGCAGCGAGGGGATGACCAGGTGGAAGGCGTCCGCAGGGTCGCCGCCGTGGGAGCGGGGGTCGGTGAGACGCTCGACCACCTTCCGGAACTCGATCGGCGAGCTGGGCCAGCCGTGCGTGAGGATCAGCGGGAACGCGTCGGGCTCGGGGGAGCGGACGTGCATGAAGTGCACGTCCTGCCCGTCGATCGTGGTCATGAACTGCGGGATCTCGTTCAACGCCGCCTCCTGGGCGCGCCAGTCGAACCCGTCGGCCCAGTAGGCGACCAGGTCCTTGAGATAGCCGAGCGGCACCCCTCGGCCCCAGCCCTGCTCGGGCGACTCCTGAGGCCAACGGGTGCGAGCGAGCCGGTCCTTGAGGTCGTCGAGGTCGGCCTGCGGGATCTCGATGCGGAAGGGGCGGATCTGCGTGTCTGCGCTCATGGGAACCACGGTAGAACCCAATGCGGAAGGAATCGTTCCGCGATTCATCGGTGTTTTCGAGAGCGACCCGCCGCTCACGCCGGTCCATCTGGCCGATCAGGGGGACGAGGCCGGGGACCAGAGGCCGGCGGCGGTGCCGTCACGCAGGTGCTTCTCATAGGTGACGACCTTGTCGTGGATGATCACGAGGCATGCGTCGAGGTCGGCGATCCTTGCTTGCACGGTCCGCTCGTGCTCCTGCAGCAGCGCGAGACGGTCGGGCTCGTTGCCAGGCCCCGACCGGACGAGTCGAGCGAACTCCTTCAGCCTGGCGATCGACATGCCCGAGTCGCGAAGCCGGTTGCAGAGCAGGAGCCACTCGACGTCTTCGGGCCCGTAGACCCGCCGGCCGCCGGCGGAGCGAGGGATCGGGCGCAGAAAGAGATCTTCGCGTTCGAAGAACCGGAGGGCGTGCACGCTCAGCCCCATCGCCTCCGCGACCTGCCCGATGGGCAGGCCGTCCTCGATCTCGCTCATGCCGCCGATCGTACAGCTTGACCTAGAGCTCACTCTAGATTTTAGCGTCGTGCACATGGTAATCACCCAGCACAAGCTCGGCTCCGGCTTCGGCGCCCACAGCACGGCGGACGACGTTCTCACCGGGATCGACCTCTCGGACATGACCGCTCTGGTGACCGGGGGCTACTCGGGGCTCGGGCTGGAGACCACCCGCGCCCTCGCCAGGGCGGGAGCACGCGTCATCGTCCCCGCCCGCAGGCCCGCCGCGGCGGAGGAGGCCCTGCGCGACATCCCCAAGACGGAGGTGCACGCGCTCGACCTCGCGGACCTGGAAAGCGTGCGCGCCTTCTCCGACCGGTTCCTGGACGCGGGCCGCCCGCTCGACGTCATCATCAACAGCGCGGGCGTCATGGCCTGCCCTGAGACCCGGGTCGGCCCCGGCTGGGAGGCGCATTTCGCGATCAACCACCTGGGGCACTTCGCCCTCGTCAACCGCCTCCGTCCGGCGTTGACCCCAGGAAGGTCCCGCGTGGTGTCCGTGGCGTCCTCCGGGCACTTCCTGTCCGGCATCCGCTGGGACGACCTTCAGTTCCGTGACGGCTACGACCGATGGCTGGCCTACGCGCAGTCGAAGACCGCCAACGCCCTCTTCGCCGTCCACCTGGACGGACTCGGCGCCGCCGGCGGACCGCGCGCCTTCTCCGTGCACCCCGGCAGCATCCTCACTCCCCTGCAGCGGCACATCCCGCGCGAGGAGCAGCTCGCTCAGGGGTGGATCACGTCTGAGGGTGAGCCCGCGCCGGGGTTCAAGACCCCCGCCCAGGGCGCGGCGACGGCCGTGTGGGCCGCCACCTCCCCCTTGCTCGAGAGGTACGGCGGAGCGTACTGCCAGGACTGCGACCTCGCCGACCCCGCCACCAGCGACGACATGCTCGTCGGCGGGGTCAAGCCCTGGGCGCTCGACCCCGCGCAGGCCGCTCGCCTCTGGGACCTGTCGAGCGAACTGACCGGGCTGAACGCGTTCGCGTAGCCCGAAGGCGGGAGGTCACCGGCGAGCCTCCCGCGGCGTGAGCACGACGGACAGGCCGTCGAGCAGGCGTTCGAGGCCGAAGGCGAACAGCGACTCCAGATCGAGCTCCGCGCCGGGCTCCGTGACCTGGGCGATCAGCGGCCCGTCGACGGGGAGCCTGGCCCTGATCCACTGCTTGCTGGTCATCCCCGTGTCCAGCTCGGCACCGGCCTCGCTCTCGATGTTCACCGCCGTCCCCCGCACGTAGTTGACCATCGTGGCGTAGACGTGCAGGCGGGTGTTCGGGTCCAGGCCGAGGCCGTCGAGCGCGCGCAGGGTCCACAGCCCGTACTCCAGCAGCCCCGGCAGCGTGACCGGCCGGGTGATGGACACGAGCCGCGGCAACCAGGGATGGCGCTGGTAGGTCGCCCACTGCAGCTGAGCGGCCACCCGCAGGTGGGAGCGCCAGCCCGGTGGCGGCTCCGGATACTCGATCTCGGCGAACGCGGCGTCGGCGATCAGCTGGGTGAGCTCGGCCTTGGCCTCGAGGTGCCGGTAGAGGGTCATGGTGGCGACCCCGAGCTTGGTCGCCACCGCCCGCATGGACAGCGCGGCCAAGCCGTCGGCGTCGGCGATCTCCATGGCCGCGCGGACGACGCGGTCGCGTTCGAGACCCCCCACCGAACGCGAGGGCAGTCTCCTGGGAGCGACCACGGCGCCGACCCTGGCCGCGGACACGATGGCGCCCGCCTGCTTGAGCGCCGCCAGCGCCTTGGTGGCCGTCGCCATGGCGACGCCCCACTCGCGCACGATCGCCCTGGTGGTGGGGACAGGATCGCCGGGCCGCAGCTCTCCATCGGCGATGCGCCGCTCGATGTCGGCGACGATCCGGAGGTACGGCGGTTGCGGATCGTTCACGACGCCATGCTGCCACGCCTCAACGGGCAGGCAGCCAGTTGCCGTGCAGGCCGAGCGGCACCCTCACAGGGAGGTGGACGCGCGCGACGGGCTCACCGGTGAAGTCCTGGGCCGAGAGGATCACCAGGTCGCTCGCGTTCCGGAGGGGATCATGCAGGTACGTGAGCAGGTATCCCTCATCCTCCTCTCGCCCCGCGGCGGCGAACACGGCCTCCCCTACCGCCTCGTCCTTGCCGAACGCGTGCACCTCGGCCGTCCCCCGTTCCAGGTCGTGCTTGACCAGGGCGTTGGTGAAGGCGTCGTCCGGCGGTGTGCCCTCGGGTGCGAACGGGATCCCGTACAGGGCGGTCGCGGCCGAGTAGCCGTACCGGTAGGGGCGGGTGGCACGCGCCTCGTTCACGCGCGGGAAGTCCTGCGGACGGTCGTCGACGCGCCGCTGGTGGATCCTGTCCTGCTCGATCGTCCAGCGGTCCAGCATGGGCCGGATCGCCCCCGGATCGGCGGGATCGAACGGCCCCTCGGCCGTGACCAGGTCGACCACGACGGAGTCTCCGTCGTCGTAGGCGTTGAGCGTGTGGCTGACATGGATCGGGTCGATGTCCAGCCAGCGCACGTCACCACCGGTCCGCGGCATGACGCCCACTCGGGTCGGGTGCTCCGGCAGCCACCCGCAGTCGAATCCGTCGAAGCCCAGCGGCGTGTCCCAGAGCACCACGTGTTTCTCGGTGAGCGCGAAGTCGTGCATGAACGGCGTCCGCGGCATGGGGATGGCGGTGGTCCTGACGACGCTTCCCCCCGCGTCGGTCACGATGTGCTGGACGAAGTCGCGGCCCGGCATGTACGACAGCGCATGCAACTCGCCGGTGAGCGGGTCGTGCTTGGAGTGCGCCCCCGCCGTGAACCCCTTCGCGGTCCCTCCCAGATCGCACACGCCCACGGTGTTCAGCTCCTCGTCCAGCTCGGCGGGCGGCAGACCGCCCTCCGCCATGGCGAAGGTGCGCTGGGCGTGCTCGATCACGTGCACCATGGGCGCGAATCCCGGTGCGCGCACGAAGCGGTTGCGGTACCACTCGGCCCGGCCGTCACGCAGCCGCACCCCGTGCACCATGCCCTGGCCCATGCCCCAGATGTGCACAACGGGGTCCTCCACGCCCAGCGGGTTGGGCCCGTTGCGCAGGTAGCGGCCGTTGAGCTCGGCCGGGATCCGCCCGGTGACCGGGAGATCGTAGGCGGTGACCTCTTCGGTGACGGGCGCGAAAGGCCCTTCCAGGTATCTCATGTGGACACCGTACGCAGAAGAGGACCTGAACCCGGGATCACCACGGAAAACGCCCTGCTGTGCACTAGTGCAACCACTCGAGCAGGCGCCGGGCTTCGCGGGGTGCGGAGTGCGGGGTGCTCAGTCGCCGGTCGCGAGCCTGTTGTCAGGCCGGTCCGCGAGCAGCGGGAGCCTCGGGTCCCAGCGGGTGCCGTCCGCCAGGTCGCGCCGCCGCCGCGCGATGCCCGTCAGCGTCTCGAGCACGACCCTGTTGGCCAGGAAGGAGGTGATGTCGGCCTGGTCGTACGGCGGAGACACCTCGACCACGTCGACACCCACCACAGGCAGCTCGTAGGCGATGCGGCGGACGGAGTCCAGCAGCTGGCGCGCGGTCAGCCCGCCAGGCTCCGGGGTGCCGGTGCCAGGCGCGTGCCCCGGGTCGCACACGTCGATGTCCACCGACAGGAAGACGCCGTCGCACTCGTCGACCGCGATGGCGAACGCCTCGGTCAGGCACTCGTCGAGGCCCCTGGCGACGATCTCCGACATCTCGTAGGAGCGCATCCGCTGCTCGGCCATCCAGTTCAGCGTCTCTGGCTCGGGCCAGTAGCCGCGCAGCCCGATCTGCAGGAACCGGTCACCCCGCAGCGCCCCCGACTCGATGAGGCGTCGCATCGGCTGGCCGTGCCCGATGAGGGAGCCGAACGTGATGTTCCCCGTGTCGGCGTGCGCGTCGAAGTGGATCATCGACACGCGACCCTGCCCGAGATGCTGGGCCACCCCCGCCGCGTCGGGCCAGGCGATGGTGTGGTCACCGCCGAGGGTCAGCGGGATCGCGCCGTTCGACGTCACGGTGTGGACGGCGTGCTGGAGGTCGCGCACCGAGCGCTCGGCGTCGCCCGAGTACATCTCCACGTCACCCGCGTCGTAGACGTTCAGATCGCGCAACCCGTCGACCCGCATCGCCAGCGAGGGCCTCGACCCGTCGTGCGGCAGGTAGCACGACTGCCGGATGAACTGAGGGCCGAACCGGGTGCCGGGCCGGTGCGAGGTGCCCCCGTCGAACGGCGCGCCGAGGATGACCACGTCGGCGTCCGCGTAGGTCGCGGCGTCCTGCCAGTCGCATCGCTCCACGCCGAGAAAGGTGATGTCCGGGCCGAACTGGGTTCCGTAACGTGCCATGTCAGGGATCTTCCGCATTTGTCCGCCGCCGAAGCGCGGCATGGCGCCACGACCGTGGCAATAGATCTACCCGCACGTCCCCCGAAGGCAAAAAGACCGGTACGGCGGGCAGACACAGGGCCCCTGACCTGCCCTTGACGGGCCGAACTAACCCGGTCTCGGAGATTGACTCCACGGAAGTTCGCCTTTATCGGCTGAGCAGGCGCATACTGGTAACGATGAAGCCCACGAGAGCAGCCCGTCGCCCCTTGCCCGGAAGTCCCTTCAACCGACCTGCCGCGCCTCTACCTCCGCCTGAGCAGTTCGAGCTGCAGGACAGGGTGAGCCACGACAAATACGGCCTCGGCCTGGTGATCGGCGTCGAAGAGGACGTCGCCGTCCTGGTCGACTTCGGCACCGAGAAACTGCGCATCAGCGCGCCGTACCCCAAGCTTTTCCGGCTCTGAGATCACGATGGTGCCCACCGAGTGGCATGTCGGCTGAGTTCGACCGGCCACGCACGCACTCGTGACCTTCATCGGCCAGCACTGAACGACGCGACGACGTCGACGTGAGGGGCCCCTGCCGATGGCATGGGGCCCCTCACTCGTGCCGGCCGGTTCCTGCTGTAGGAGTCCGCGCTCACCGCCTACGTCGAGGCCCTTCCCGAGAAGGAGTCGTGGACGTTCGAGGAGCGGCGCGCGGGCCTGTTCACGATCACGGGGGCGCGACGCTGGCAGGGCGTCGTCCAGCTCACCACAGGTGACGGTGGGCTGCTCGTCTCCTGCGGGCTGGCCAGGGCACCGGCCGACCGTCTGGCGGACGTCGAGGCCTCAGAGATCGAGCACCTCACCGGCGGCTGGTACGCCACCTGCCTCGACCTCGACTGATCCGCCCCTCCGGCCAGGCTTCCACACCAGCCATTCGCGCTCGACCTCGTCCTCGAGGTCGACACCGTGATGGCGCGCCATCAGCAGCACCTGGCTCAGAACGTCGGCGCGCTGGTCCGTCAGCTCTCCAGATAGGCCAGGACGGCCATGACGCGGCGGTTGAGGTCGTCGTCCGGCGGGAGTCCGAGCTTGGCGAAGATGTTGGAGGTGTGCTTGCCGATCGCCTTGTCGGTGACGACCAGCTTGCCGGCGATGGCCTGGTTGGACAGCCCCTCCGCCATCATCGCCAGCACCTCGCGCTCCCTCGGCGTCAGCGCCGCGAGACGGTCGTCGCGGCGGGTCAGGAGCTGGCTGACGACCTCGGAGTCGAGCGCGGTGCCACCGGCCGCGACGCTCCTGACGGACTCCACGAACTGCTCGACGTCGCCCACCCTGTCCTTGAGCAGGTAGCCGATCCCGCCCGACCTGTCGGACAGCAGTTCCCTGGCGTAGAGCTGCTCGACGTACTGGGAAAGGATCAGCACCGGCAGCCCCTTCACCCTGCGGCGCGCCTCCAGGGCGACGCGCAGGCCCTCGTCGGTATGGGTGGGCGGCAGCCTGACGTCGATGACCGCCACGTCGGGCCGATGCTTCAGCAGCGCGGCCAGGAGCATCGGGCCGTTGTCGACCGCCTCCAGCACCTCGAAGCCGTGCGTCGTCAGCAGGCGGATCAGCCCGTCCCTGAGGAGAGCGAGATCTTCGGCGATGACAACGCGCACGGCAGCTCCATGATGAGTTCGCTCGGCCCGCCTGGGGGGCTGTGGACGGTCAACGTGCCCTCGAAGGCGGACAGCCTGCGCGCGATGCCGCGCAGGCCCGTGCCCGCTGCGGGATCGGCGCCGCCCCTGCCGTCGTCGCCGACGGTCAGGCGCAGCACGCCGTCGGCGTACGTCAGGCGCACCCACGCCGAGGAGGCCCCGCTGTGTTTCGCGACGTTGGACAGGGCCTCCGTGGCGGCGAAGTAGAGCGCGGACTCCACCGGAGCCTCAGGCCTGCCCTCCAAGTCGAGGTCGAGCCGTACGGGGACGGGGCACAGCAGCGCGGCGGCCTGGAGGGCGCCGACGAGCCCGCGGTCGGCCAGGACCGGCGGGTGGATGTTGCGCACGAGATCACGCAGGTCGGTGAGGGCCTGACCGGCCGACTCCCATGCCTCCTCGATCAGCCCCCTCGGGTCCGGCGCTGATCTGGCGAGGCCGAGGGTCATCCTGATGGAGATCAGCCTGGCCTGCGCGCCGTCGTGCAGGTCGCGTTCGATCCTGCGCAGCTCGGCGGCCTGCGCGTCGGCCAGCTCCCTGACGCGGGTGTCGGGGTGCAGGAGCAGGTCGGCGAGGCGGGCCTGGGCCCTGGTGGCGAGGTGGCCGAAGCCGGCGGCGAGCGACACGATGGCCAGCATCGACAGCGACAGGGTGAGTGTCACGGCCATCGAGGTCTCGGCCGTGCGCAGGGTCCAGATCACCCCGAGCGCCGAGAGCATCACCACCACTCCCAGCAGGGCGGCGGGGCCCGTCACGCCGTGCACGAACAGCCAGGCGACCAGCCGCAGGTCACCGGGGTCGGATCCGGCGAGCCTGCGCGCCGCCGCCAGCACCCTGCGCCGCGCGAACGGCAGCGCGAGCAGCAGCACCAGCGCGGCCACCCCGGTCGCCGCGTTCGTGAACAGCCTCACATCTGAAGAGTAGGTCCACCCCCACTGTGCCGGGCGCCGGTGCGCGAAAGCCTGAAGGGGGTGCTTCCAGGGGGGCGTGCCCGTCGGGGCCGCCGAGCCCGGACGGCCGGGGCGTCGCTCGAGGAGGCGTTCATGGAGTCGACCGAGGGAAGTGTGGAGTTTCGATGATCGACGCGGTGCTGGCGGAGTGGCTGAAGTTCAGGTCGCTGCGCTCCAACTTCTACCTGCTCGCCTCGTCGCTGCTGGCGGTGTTCCTGAGCGCGGGGGTGGCCTTCATGGTCACGCGCGGGTTCGACAACCAGACCGGCGCGGACCGGTTGCGCTTCGACAGCCTCGGCGACGGACTGGGCACCGGGCTTCCGGTGGCCTACTTCGTACTGGGTGCGCTCGGTGCGCTGACCATGACCGCCGAGCACGACTCGAGCCTGGTGGCCGTGCCCAGGCGGCTCCTGCTGCTGTTCGCCAAGGTGCCGACGCTCCTGGTGGTGGGGCTGGTCGCCGGTGAGGTGCTGGCCTTCGGCATGCACTTCGCGACGCAGGCCGTGCTCGGCGACAGGGCGGGACAGGTGCTGCTGAGCGGGCAGACACTCGGGACGTCGCTGTCCGAGCCCGGCGTGCTGGCCGGGGTGGCGCTCGCCGGCGCGTCGGTGTCGCTGGTGGCGCTGGTCGGCCTCGGCGTGGGCACGGTGCTCCGCTCCACGGCCGGCTCGCTGGTCGCGCTCATCATGCTGGTGTTCGTGCTGCCCACGGCGGCCATGACCCTGCCGAGCCCGTGGGGCTCGCGGATCGGCGCGTACATGATCGTGGGCGGTGGCGATCTGCTGCCGCCGCTCGCGGCCTTCGCGGTGCTGGTCGCCTATCCGGTCGTGGCGATGGCGGCGGGGGCGGTCGCCATCGTCGTACGGGGACGCAGGGCCAGGCCGCTGGTCGCGGGGGTGGCGGCGACGGGCGTGCTGGTGGCGACGGTCGTGTTCGCCCAGCCCGCGGGCGCGGCGTCCGCCGTCGAGTGGAAGCCGTGCCGTAAGGACATGGAGTGCGGCTCCGTCCAGGTGCCGGTGAACTGGGACGAGCCCGGCGGCAGGAAGATCAGCCTGCCGGTGGCCAGGCTCGCCGCGAACGGCACAGGGCGCAGGATCGGCACCGTCTTCTCCATCCCGGGAGGCCCGGGCGGCTCGGGCGTCGACGACCTGGAGAAGTCGGGAGGCAACTTCTCCCACCTGCGCGATCGCTTCGACGTGGTCAGCTTCACCCCTCGCAACTCGCCCGCGCTGGAGATCTTCTCCTCCGAGTGTCTCGCGAAGGGCCCATGGCTGACCCTGCCGGACGACGAGCGCGCCTACGAGCGGCTGGGCGAGGCGAACGCCGCCGCCGCGCGGCGGTGCGCGTCGCGCGACCCCGAGCTGTTCGGCCGCCTCGACTCGGTCTCCGTCGCCAGGGACATCGACGCCGTCCGCGTGGCGCTCGGCGAGGAGCGGCTCAGCTTCGTGGCCACCTCCTACGGCGGCGTGCCCGCCTACGCCTACGCCAGGCTCTTCCCTCGCAGGATCAGGGCGATGTACCTGGACGGCGTGGTGAACCTGTTCCGCAGGGACGAACGCCACAAGGTCATGGAGGCGCAGTTCGACCGGTTCGTCACCTGGTGCGCCGCCAGCACCGCGTGCAAGCTGCACGGACGCGACGCGGGTGAGGCGTGGCGCGCGCTGGTGGCCGCCGCCGACCGCACGCCGATCCCCACGGACGGCACCGCCTACAGCGGGTTCGACCTGCAGATCGCCGCCGCACCGCACCTCGTCTCGCCCGGCGACGACCACGCGAGGTGGAAGCAGCTGGCGGAGAGCGTCGAAAGGGCCGAACGTGGCGACGCCTCGGGCTTCTCCGGCTACGTCGAGGCGGGCATCGGCAGCCCGAAGCCCATGGCCTTCGTCGGGATGAACATGACCCACTGCCTGGACGGCTTCCGCTTCCGCGACTACGCCGACTACCGCGGCGTCAGGAGGAACGGCGAGCGCCTGTCGCCGAACCTGTCGGGCAACGTGGTCTGGCACCGGCTCGGCTGCGTGGGCTGGCCGCGGCCGGTGAAGAACCCGCCCGCACCGCTGCCCACGGCCGGACTGCCGCCGTTCCTGGGCGCGGGGACGTGGACCGACTACGACGACACCGCCGACCTGGCGATGCGGGTGCCGGGCTCGTCGGCGGTCCGCTTCGAGGGGCACGGGCACGGCCTCTACCTCACAGGCGACGCCTGCACGATCGCGCACGCCAACCGCTACCTCATCGACCTGCGGCTGCCCCCTCGGGGAACGGTGTGCAGGCCGGAGAGCGGGTGAGCCCGTCGTGCAGGCGGGCGCGCCGTACGGGGGCGACGTCGGGCGGCGAGGGCGGCCAGGGGCGAACCGCGGCCAGGAAGGCACCAGACCTGTGTGGTCGCGACCACGGGGACGAGCGCCGACAATGCAGTGGTGGACATCAGAGAAGGCGCGGCCGCCGACGCGGGGCCGATCGCGGCGCTGCACACCAGGAGCTGGCGGACGGCCTACGCTGGCATCTTCCCCGCCGACTACCTCGAAGGGCCCGTCGAGGAGCAGCAGGCCGCCATGTGGCACGAAAGGCTGGTCAACGGCGCCAAGGGCGAGCTGCTGGTCGCCGACGACGGCACGAGCATCGCCGGGTTCGCCTATCTCATCCCCGAGGACGGCCGGGTCCTGCTGGACAACCTGCACGTCGACCCCGCGCTCAAGCGGTCGGGCATCGGCGGCGTGCTGCTGCGCCAGGCCCTCGACAGGGCGGCGGGCCAGGAGCTCTACCTCGAGGTGCTGAAGGAGAACAGGCCCGCCATCGCCTTCTACGAGCGCCATGGCGCCACCAGGGCCAGGCAGTTCGTCGAGCGCTTCCCCGGCTTCGAGGTGGACGTGCTGGAGTACTACTGGAGCGGGATACGCAGCGACACCGTCCCCCGCAGGTCGAGCCAGGCCTCCTGAGGGCCCCTGACCAGGCGCATCACCACCTCCTCGCACCCCGGGCAGCGGGCCACGAGCCCGGGGCCCGCGTCGTAGACCATCAGCTCGGCGACGGGGCCCTTCAGGCCGCAGGCGGCGCATCTGCCGACCGCCGAGGTGAGGTCCACGGCGAAGATCTCGGCCAGCGGTCCCGCGAGGGCGTTGCCGTCCAGGTGCATGTCAGCCTCCAAAACGCTCGGTCCTGATCCGCGCGGAGTCGTGACCGACGTCGAGCAGCAGGTCGGCGGCGGCCTCGACGAAGCCGGTCGGCCCGCACACGAACACGTCGGGTCCGGGGCCCGGCAGGTCGTCCTTGGTGATCCTGCGGTGCGGCGCGAGCCTGGTGTGGACCCAGGTGATGGTCAGCCACGGGTCGGGCGCGTCCAGCTCGGCGGCGTAGTAGCGGCGGGCGGGCTCGCGCAGCGAGTAGACCAGGTGGAACGGCGTGTCGCCGCCCGCCAGCCGCCTGGCCCTGATCATGGCCATGAGCGGCACGATCCCCGAGCCGCCCGCCACGAGCAGCACGGGCGTCGTGACGGCGGGCCGCCACACGAACCAGCCGCCGACGGGCCCGCGCAGCTCGATCTCGTCGCCGACCGTCAGCTCGTCGACGAGGTACGACGAGACCTCACCGTCCGGCAGCCCCTCCACGGTCAGCTCGACGCCCTCGGGGGTGGCCAGGGAGTAGCTGCGCTGCGCCGTGTAGCCGTCGGGCGCGGTCAGCCGCACGTCCACGTGCTGACCTGCCAGGTGACCCGGCCAGTCGGGCACCTCGAAGACCAGCGTGCGCGCCGTGGGGCTCTCCTCGCGCGCGGCGGTCAGCCGCGCGCGCCGCCACCTAATCACCCTCGTAGCGCTGCTCGCGCCACGGGTCGCCGTAGTTGTGGTAGCCGGCGCTCTCCCAGAAGCCGGGCCAGTCCTCGTTCAGCAGCCTGATGCCGCGCACCCACTTGGCCGACTTCCAGAAGTAGAGGTGCGGCACGACCAGCCTGGCGGGGCCGCCGTGCTGGGGTTCCAGCTCCTCGCCGTCGAAGCGGTGACAGATCCACGCCTTGCCGTCGAGCAGGTCCTCCAGCGGCAGGTTGGTGGTGTAGCCGCCGTAGGAGTGGACGAGCGCGTACTCCGCCGCGGTCTCGACGTCCTCGAACAGCACGTCGAGCGAGACGCCCTGCCAGGTGGTGTCGAACTTGGACCACTTGGTCACGCAGTGGATGTCGGCCGTCGGGCTCTCCTGGGGCAGCGCCATGAGCTCCTGCCACGACCAGCGGTGGGTCTGCCCGGCCTCGGTGTCGATGGCGAACTCCCACCGGTCCTGCTCGATCCTGGGCGTGGGCCCGGCGGAGAGCACGGGAAAGTCGTGCACCTGGTACTGGCCTGGCGGCAGGCGGCCGTGGTCGTCCCGCGGCCTGCCGCGAAAGCCCCGCGAAATTATCCCCATGGGGCGATCCTGCCCGAACGGGGGTCAAGCGCATCGCATGGGGGTGCGAGATCTACCCGACGGCGTAGCCGGCGACCGAGGGCCAGCGGACGGTCATCACCACCGACTCCTCCTCGGCGACCCACGAGTGGTCCACCCCCACGCCCCACACGACGTAGTCGCCCTGCCGTTCGAGAACCACGCTGCGGCCGGGGAACTCCAGCCTGAACCTGCCGCTGATCAGCACGAGAAGGGCGGTGCGCTTCTCGCCGTGCACCCACTGGGCGCGCTCCTCGCCCTTGGGGTGGACGCCCCACTTGATCTCGACGTCCTGGCTGTGCCGTACGTCGTCCTCGGGCTTGAAGTGCCCCAGCAGCCAGCCCCGGTCGCCGAGGGCGTCGGCCTGCGCGTGGCCGACGTAGATGCTCTCCGTCACGATCGGTGACGTTAACACGCAGGTAGGCTGCGCGCGTGATTCGTACAGCAACCGTCCAGGACGTCCCCGAGATCATCGCCATGATCCGCGAGCTCGCCGACTACGAGAAGGCGCTGCACGAGGTGCGCGTCACCCAGGAGCAGCTCGAGAGCGCCCTCTTCGGGCCCAGCCCCGCCCTGCACGCCCTGATCGCCGAGCAGGACGGGCGTGTCGTGGGCTACACGCTCTGGTTCCTCAGCTTCTCCACCTGGCGCGGCACCCACGGCATCTACATGGAGGACCTCTACGTGCGCCCCGACGCCAGGGGCGGCGGCCACGGCAAGGCGCTGATGAAGGAGCTGGCCAGGATCTGCGTGGAGCGCGGCTACCACCGCCTGGAGTGGTCCGTCCTCGACTGGAACCAGCCCGCCATCGACTTCTACAAGTCGATCGGGGCGGTCCCGATGGACGAGTGGACCGTCTACCGGCTTACCGACGAGCCGCTGCGGAGGCTGCCCCAACAGGCCGGATAGGGTGGCCTGACGTGCGAGACATCACTGTTTTCAGCGGTAGCGCCCACCCTGAGCTGGCCGCGGAGATCTGCGCCCACCTCGGCACCCCCCTCCACCCCGTCCGCCTCCATCGCTTCGCCAACGACTGTTTGGAAGTCCAGCTGCAGGCCAACTGCCGCGAACGGGACGTCTTCCTCATCCAGCCGCTCGTCCCTCCCGTGCAGGAGCACCTGGTCGAGCTCCTGCTCATGATCGACGCGGCGCGCGGCGCGTCGGCCGCCCGCACCACGGTCGTCATGCCGCACTACGCCTACGCCCGCTCCGACAAGAAGGACGCACCTCGCATCTCCATCGGCGGCCGCCTGGTCGCCGACCTCCTGGTGGCCGCGGGCGCCGACAGGGTGCTGGCCATGACCCTGCACTCGCCGCAGGTGCACGGCTTCTTCAGCGTCCCCGTCGACCACCTGCACGCACTGCGTGAGCTGGCCGCCCACTTCCGCCGGTACGACCTGTCCAACACCGTCGTCGTCTCGCCCGACCTCGGCAACGCCAAGGAGGCCGCCGCCTTCGCCAGGCTCCTGGGCGCCGAGGTCGCCATGGGCGCCAAGCAGCGCCTGAGCGACGACAAGGTGACGATCAGCTCGGTGATCGGTGAGGTCAAGGGCAAGGACGTCATCGTCCTCGACGACGAGATCGCCAGGGGCACCACGGTCATCGAGCTCCTCGACAGGCTGCGCGAGCGCGAGGTCAACTCGATCAGGATCGCCTGCACCCACGGGCTGTTCTCGGCCGGGGCCGTGGAGCGGCTCACCGACCGCGACGACGTGCTGGAGATCGTCTGCACCAACACCGTCCCGATCCCCGAGCCCAAGCCCGACGCCAAGCTGCGCGTGCTGTCGGTGGCGCCCGCGCTGGCCGAGGCGATGCGCCGCATCCACGAGGGCGAGTCGGTCTCCGCCCTCTTCGGCTGACTTTCCCTCCTCACGCGACCACCGCGCGGGCCAGGCGGGCCAGCGCGGCGCTGATCTGGGACGGCGTCAGGCCCCGCTCCTCCCGCTGGTAGGTGTAGACGTCGGGGGCCAGGGGCGCCAGCAGGGTGTCGACCAGCGCGTCGGCGTCCCGCACGCCATCCAGCAGCGATCTGACGTGGACGCGCCAGAAGCCGTACGCGCCCGTCTCGAAGCGGGAGCGGCCCACCTCCGATCCGAGGATCAGGTGGGCGTGCTCCTCCAGCAGCTCCACCATCGCCGCGTAGAAGGCGGCCATGCGCTCGGAGGCGGGCGCCCCAGGTCCGAGCGGCGGCTCGCCGCGGATCAGCTTCTCCTGCAGCACGCGTTCGTGTTCGTCGAGCAGGGCCACGGCGATCGAGGCCCGGTCGGGGAAGCGGCGGTAGAGCGTGCCCCGCCCGACGCCCGCGGCCCTCGCGATGTCGTCCATGGTGACGTTCGGCGCGCCCTTGACCCTGAACAGTCCTGCGGCGGCCTCCAGGATCCTGGCGCGGTTGCGGGCGGCGTCGGCTCTCTCCATATGGACATGGTGTCCGCTTATCGGGTACCTTCGCAAGTGGACACCGTGTCCGCTTAGTGAGGAGCCTCCTGTGAACCTGTTGCACCTCGACGCCAGCGCCAGGCGTGCGTCCTTCTCCCGCGAGCTGTCCAGGATCTACGCCGACGCCTGGCGCGCCGCCAACCCCGACGGCGGCTACACCTACAGAGACCTGGCCGCCTCGCCCGTCCCCCACATCGACGAGGCCTGGACCGAGCTGTGCGACTACGTGCTCGCCCACGAGATCACCGAGATCGCGCGCTACCGCGAGGCGGTGCGCACCCCGGCGCAGGAGCGGGCATGGGCCGTCCTGGAGCCGCTGCTCGACGAGGTGGTCGCGGCCGACGTGATCCTCATCGGCACGCCGATGTACAACTACTCGATCCCCTCGTCGCTGAAGGCCTGGCTCGACCAGATCACCTTCCCGAAGATGTCGCTCAAGGGGCGCTCGTTCGTGGTGACCAGCGCGAGGGGCGGAGCGTACGGCCCCGGCACGCCCAAGGAGGCCGTGGACCACCAGGAGCGCTATCTGCGCGACTTCTTCCTCGGCCACTTCGCCGTGTCCGAGGTGAGCTTCGTCCACGCCGAGCTGGTGAACTCGCTGATCGATCCCGGGCTCGCGCACCTGCGTGAGCGGCACCTGGAGTCGGTCGCCAGGGCGCGGAAGGAGGCGGGACGGTGAACTGGGTCTATCTCGCTCTCGCCGGCCTGGTCGAGGTGGCCTGGTCGCAGAGCATCAAGCCGACGCAGAACTTCACCAGACCCGTGCCGACGGCGATCTCCCTGGTGCTGATGGCGGCGGCGGTGTGGCTGCTGTCCAAGGCGATGGACACCCTGCCCGTCGGCACCGCGTACGCCGTCTTCACCGGCATCGGCGCGGTGGGCGCGATCACGCTGGGCATCGTGCTCAACGACGACCCCGTCACTGTGGGGCGGATGGCCGCGTTGTCGCTGATCGTGGGCGGCGTGGTCCTGGCCAGGGTCACCGCCTGACCACCCGAAGGGCGGCATTTGCGGCTGATGAGTAGGATCGCGGACGTGGCTGAAATCAGGGAGCTGTATCTGACTGCGGCGGCCTCGGCGGTGGCCCTGCTTCGCGACCAGGCGGTGGCGGCGGCCTGGGCCAAGCCCAGCGCGCTCACCGAGTTCAGCGTGGCGGGCCTGGCCGGCCACCTGGCTCAGCAGATCTTCAGAGTCGACCTCGCCCTGGACGCGGAGCCGAACGGCTCCGTCATCCCGCTCAGGGAGCACTACGCCCGCTCCGCCTGGGTCACGGCCGGCCTCGGGCACGAGTCGAACGTCAGCATCAGGCGCGGCGGCGAGGACGCGGCGGCGGAGGGGCCAGGCTCGCTGGTGGCCCTCGCCCAGGCCGGCCTCGACAAGCTCACGGTCGCCCTGCGGGCCGAGCCTGCCGACAGGGTGCTCGGGCTGCCGTGGGCGCAGTGGTCGCTGACGCTCGACGACTTCCTGCTCACCAGGCTCATGGAGCTCGTCGTCCACTCCGACGACCTGGCCGCCAGCGTGGGCATCCCGACGCCCGAGCTACCGCAGGACGTCATCGACCCGGTGGTCGACCTGCTGGCGCGCCTTGCCGTCCACCGGCACGGGCCGACGGCGGTGATCCGCGCGCTGAGCAGGACCGAGCGCGCGCCCGCGACGATCAGCGCCTTCTGAGCCCGCCGGAGGCCGATCAGGCGGAGGCCGAGTTCAGCAGGCGCATGGCCTCGGTCACGTCCTGAGCCGACGGCGCGGTGGCGGGATCGAGCAGCCACTGCGCCAGCAGTCCGGTGAGCATCGCCTGGTAGAAGGAGCCGAGCACGCGCGCCCGCTCGGGCTCTGCCTCGGGGTCGATCTCGCTGAAGATCTCCGCGAGCCCGAGCCGCGCGGCCCGCACGCCCGCGGCGAGGTGCTCGCGCATCTCCGGCAGGTGGTCGATCTGCCCCAGGATCTCGAACTGCGTCGCCCACAGCGGCCTCAGCTGCTCGAAGGTGTCGATGACCCGCTTCCACGCCGCCTCGAAGCGCTCCATGGGGCTCGCCTCGGGATCGAGGTCGCCCTTCAGCGCGATCTCCAGGGAGTCGCCCCACTCCTTCATCGACTCGAACAGCGCCTCGTTGAGCAGCGCCTCCTTCGACCCGAAGTGGTAGCCGATCCCCGCCAGGCTGACCCCTGAGGCGTTGGCGATGTCGCGTGCGGTGGTGCGCGTGTATCCCTTCTCGACCAGGCAGCGCTTGGCGCCCTTGAGCAGGTCTTCGCGATTTCCTCCCATCGTCCCAACCTAGCACAGTTGTCTAAGACGTTCATCCAAACCGTGGACGAGCGCCGCCAGCCCCAGCTCGAAAGCGGCCATGGCCCGCGCGGGCGGCGCGTCCTTCAACGCCCCCGAGAGCAGGGGGAGCTCCTGCGAGGAAGGATCGATCATGACACCGGGCGCGGCCAGGTCGAGCGCGGAGCCGATCGCGAACGACTCGATCGCGGTGAACACCGTGACCACCTGATCGCTCGGCCATCCCGCCCGCTCCAGCAGCGCCACCGCGCGCTCGTACATCGCCAGCGTGGCGGGCGACCTGATCGTGGTCGTGGACAGCAGCTTCGCGGTGTTGGGATGGCGGGCGAAGGCGGCCAGGTACGACCTGGCCCATACGGCGAGCGCCTCCTGCCACGGCTCCCCGTCCAGCGCGTCCACGTCCATCTCGGCCACGACCAGGTCGCGCACGCCCTCGACGATCTCCTCGCGGCCCGAGACGTGGTTGTAGAGCGAAGCGGCCTGCACGCCGAGCCTCCTGGCCAGCCGCGTCACGGTCAGCGCCTCGGAACCGTCCTCGTCCACCAGCGCCAGAGCAGCGGCGAAGATGCCCTCCCTGCTCAGGATCGGCCGCCGCGGTCTTCCCATCACGTGCCCCCTTCGAGTACCGTCCCACCAACAAACTAACGCCTTTAGTTTCGGAGCCGGCCATGTCTCTGTCACGCAATGCCATCGGCACCGCTGACCTGGTCTTCTTCGTCGTGGCCGCGGCCGCTCCCCTCACCGTCATGGCAGGGGTGGCGCCGCTGGCGATCGGCATCGGCGGCGTCGCCGCTCCGCTCGGCTACCTGCTGTCGGGCGTGGTCGTCGGTCTGTTCGCGGCCGGGTTCACGGCGATGAGCGGGCACGTGCGCAACGCGGGAGCCTTCTACGCCTACATCGGCAGGGGCCTGGGCAAGGCGACGGGCCTCGGCTCGGCCTACGTCGCGGTCATCTCCTACAACCTCATCGGCATCGGGCTGATGGCCGCCTTCGGGGTGTTCGCCGCTTCGACGATGGCCGACGTCTTCGGGCTCGACGTGCCATGGCAGGCCTGGACGCTCCTGTGCGTGGCGGCCGTGGGCGTGCTCGGCTACCTGAAGATCACGCTCAGCGCCAAGGTGCTGGGCGTGGCGCTCGCGCTCGAAGTGCTCATCCTGCTGGTCTTCGAGGTGTCGGTGCTGGTCAGCGGCGCGGAGCTGTCGCTCAGCCCGTTCAACCCCGCCGAGCTGTTCTCGGGCGGCGCGGGCGGCATGTTCGTGCTGTCGATCGGCGCGTTCATCGGCTTCGAGGCGACCGCGATCTACGCCGAGGAGGCCAGAGACCCGCAGCGGACGGTTCCGAAGGCGACCTACGCCGCCGTCGCCTTCCTCGCGCTCTTCTACACCTTCACCGTGTGGATGATCATCAACGCCTACGGTGCGGACAGGGCCGTCGAGGTGGCCAACGGCGAAGGCGGCGCGGACATGGTCTTCACCGCCACCGCCTCCTTCGCGGGCAGGTGGGCGGCGGACGCGATGCACCTGCTGATCGTGACGAGCTGCTTCGCCGCCGCCCTGGCCTTCCACAACGCCTCCACCCGATACTTCTACGCCCTCGGCCGCGAGGGCGTGCTGCCCAGGCCGCTCGCCAGAATCTCGGCGCACAACGGCTCGCCGTACGTCGCGGTGATCACACAGGTCGTGGTCTCGGTGCTCATCATCGTGGCGGGCATCGTCGCGGGCTCCGACCCCTACACCGTGATCTTCCTGTGGACGAACGGCACCGGCATCATCGGGGTCATGGTCCTGCAGGCGCTGGCCGCGCTGTCGGTGGTGGCCTTCTTCAGGAAGGACCGCCGAGGCTTCGGCGCAGGACGCGTGCTCGTCGCGCCCTTCTCCGCCTTCGTCCTCCTCGCGGTGATCATCGTGCTCGTGGTGACCAACTTCGAGCTCATCACCGGGGCGACGGGCACCGTGAACGCCCTGCTCATCCTGCCCGTCCCCGTCGTCTTCGCGCTCGGCGCGCTGCTCGCCCTGCGCATCCGGCGACACGACCCCGCCCGTTACGCCCGACTCACCACGGAGGAAGCCACCCGTGCCTGACCTGCACTTCACCAACGGCACCGTCTGGACGGGCACGGAGACGGCCACCTCGCTGGCCGTCTCCGGCGGAAGGATCGTCTCGCGACCCTCCCCCGGCGCCACCGTGGTGGACCTGCAGGGCGGCCTGCTCATGCCGTCCTTCGGCGACGGGCACGCGCACCCGATGTTCGGCGGCCTCGAGGCGCAGGGTCCGCAGATCAAGGGCCTGACCACGGTGGCGGAGATCGTCGCGGAGGTGGGGCGCTACGCCGCGGAGCACCCGTCGCTGGAGTGGATCGTCGGAGGCAGCTACGACCCCTCCCTCGCCCCCTTCGGCGAGTTCGACGCGCGCTGGCTGGACGAGGCGGTCGCCGACAGGCCCGTGGTGCTGCGCGCCTACGACTACCACACCGTCTGGTGCAACACCGCGGCGCTGGAGCGGGCGGGGATCGGCCCCTCGACGCCCGATCCCCGGCTGGGCTGGATCCTGCGCAGGCCCGACGGCAGCCCGCTCGGCACGCTCAGGGAGTGGCACGCCTGTGACCTCGTGCTGGACCTGGTGCCCGCCAAGTCCATGGACGAGCTGGTCGAAGGGCTGGCCGAGGCGGGCAGGACCATGGCCGCCGCGGGCATCACCTGGGTGCAGGACGCCTGGGTCGAGCCGTCCATGGTGGAGGCGTACCTGGAAGCCGCCAGGCGCGGCGCGCTGCGCTTCCGCGCCAACCTCGCCTTCCGCGCCGACCCCGACACCTGGACGGCACAGCGCCCCGCCTTCTCCTCCCTGCGCGAGACCGTCAAGCGCGCAGGGGAGGCCCTCGTCACCGCGAACACCGTCAAGTTCTTCGCCGACGGCGTCATCGAGGGCGGCACCGCGGCCATGCTGGAGCCGTACGTGGACGTGCCGCACTCCTGCGGCATGCCCGTCTGGGAGCCCGCCGCGCTGGCCGAGGCCGTGGCCGCGTTCGACGCCGACAGCTTCCAGGTGCACATCCACGCGATCGGCGACGGCGGGATCAGGGCCGCGCTGGACGCCGTCGAGAGGGCGGCACGGGAGAACCCCGCGTGGGACCGCCGACCCGTTATCGCGCACACCCAGCTCGTCGACCCCGCCGACCTGCCGCGCTTCGCCCAGCTCGGCGTGATCGCCAACTTCGAGCCGCTGTGGGCGCAGCTCGACCCGCTGCAGACCGAGCTGACCGTGCCCAGGCTCGGCCCCTCACGCGCGGACCTGCAGTACCCGATGCGGACCCTGCGCGAGCTCGGCGTCGCGCTGTCGTTCGGCAGCGACTGGCCCGTCAGCTCGCACGAACCGCTGCTCGGCATCCAGATCGCGACGACCAGGCAGACCCTGGACGGCGCGGGCGAGGCGTGGACACCGGACGAACGGCTCTCGGTCGAGGACGCGCTCGCGGCCTACACCTCGGGAGTCGCCTACCAGGCCTTCGCCGAGGCCGACCGCGGAGCCCTGGACACCGGCAAGGCGGCCGACCTGGTGTGGCTGTCGGCCGACCCGCGCGCCGAGTACCCGCTGCGGCTCAGGCACATCAAGGTGCTCGGCACCTGGCTGGCGGGAGAGCGCACCTTCTGAGCGGCGGGGTCAGAGGATCCGGTCGGTGCGGTGGCGGTCGAGCGCCCTGCCGTACCGGCGGGAGACCTCCGGCATGATCGACTCACCGTCGGCGGCGCGCGGCAGCCCGAAGACGTATCCGGGAAAGTCGAGCTCGCGCTGCACCTCCCAGATCCGTTCGTGCCGGTCGGGAGGGAACAGCTCGGCCGGGTCGCCCACGGCCACCCAGCCGATCGGCACGGTCGTGTCCTCCGGCACGTCGGTGCGCAGGTGGACGACGGCGTTGACCCGCACCTCCGCCCTGGCGCCGATCCGCGCGCCGTTGAACACCCTGCTCCCCGTCGCGAGGAAGGCGTCGTCACCGACCGCGCATCCGGTGAGATAGGCGCCGGGACCCACCAGGACGTGCCTGCCGAGTGTGAGCGGGTCCTGCCGGGTGCCGCGCAGCACCGCGTTCTCCATGACGATGCAGCCCTCGCCCAGCTCCACGGGGCCGCCCTCCGCGGTGAGAACCGCGCCGAACAGCACCCTGCAGCCGGGACCCACCCGGACGTCACCGCAGAGTGTGGCGGTCGGGGCGACGTAGGCCGTGGGATCGACGGCCGGGCTCAGACCCTGGTGTTCGAGCAGCATGCCTCCATCATGCGGACGGCCAGATCAGCATGTCCACGTAGACGAGGTTGACGACGACGTGGATGAGGATGATCACCCAGATGTTGCGGTAGCGGGCCCACAGACAGCCCTGCATCAGGCCGAACAGGCCCTGCGCGGCGACCACCGAGGCCAGGCCGATGCCGATCGCGTCGGGCCTGATGTGGCTGACGTGCATCGCGGCGAACAACAGCGAGGTGACGAGGATGCCGGGCCAGGTGCCGTACAGGGCTTCCAGGCGGGTCTGCAGCCACCCCCTGTAGAAGATCTCCTCCAGCACGCTGGCGGTGAGCAGGGTGATCAGGGAGCCCACCGCGAGCGTGACGGGGTCGGGCAGCTGCTGGGTGAGCGGTGGCGAGAGCGGGCTGACCTCTGCCAGCAGGAACCAGGTCAGGACGGCGGGCAGCGGCGCCAGCCAGGTCACCGGCGCGGGCATGGACCTGGCGGCGGGGCCGCCCTTCCTCAGCAGCCTGAACCCCACCAGCGGCACCACCAGCAGGATGGCGACCTTGACCACGGGGTAGAGCAGGCCGCGTCCCACGAGCAGGACGGCGAGGGGGAAGACGAGCGCCGCGGCCACCAGCATCCGGCTCTCCGTGACCAGCCTGGGCCTCGGCAGCTCGGCCAGGGGCTGGGGCGGCGGCACGCGCGGCGGAACCAGGCGAGCCAGGATGATCGCGGCGAGCGGCGGCAGCAGCGTGGCCCAGAGGGTGACCCCCGCGGCGCCCGGATCGGCCGACATCCGGATCTCGGTGTTGCCGGTGAGGATCAGCGTCGCGTAGGCGACGACGAACGCCGCCAGGCCCACCCCCGTCATGATGGCGCTTCTGGACATGATGTTCATGATTGCCGGGCTTTCGCCCGCTTTCCTCCTGCGGGGGGACCAGGCGGATGTCATCCCTTGGATTTACTCGATCATGCCTATCTTCCGGTGGTCCCTGGCCACCGCCCTCCGGCTCGCCGGAGGGCGATCTCGTGTGGGACCGAGCTCCTGGCCGCGCGGGTCTCAGCGCACGACGGCCTCGTCCGCCGCCATCGTGTCCGCGTAGTAGCAGGCGGCCTGCGCCTCGGGTACGGCAGGCAGCACCTCCAGCAGCTCCGACCTGCACCGGGAGTCGACCCCTGCCAGGGCCGCCGCGCCCGAGGCCAGCACCTGGCAGCGGGCGTGGAAGCGGCAGCCGCCGGGGATGCGAGTCGGGTCCGGTGGCTCGCCGCTCAGCACCACCCGCTCGGGCGACTCGGGCAGCACCGACAGCAGCGCCTGCGTGTAGGGATGCTTCGGCTCCTTCAGCACCTCCTCGACGGGCCCCGACTCGACGATCCTGCCGAGGTACATCACCGCCACCCTGTCGGCGATGTTCCAGGCCAGGCCTAGGTCGTGGGTGACGACCAGGGCCGACAGGCCGAGCTCCTCGCGCAGCTTCAGCAGCAGGGCCAGGATCTCGCCCCTGACGCTGGCGTCGAGCGAGGCAACCGGCTCGTCGGCGACGAGCATGCGCGGGTTGAGCGCGAGCGCGCCGGCGATGACCACGCGCTGGCGCTGCCCTCCGGACAGCTCGTGCGGGTAGCGCAGGAAGAAGCGCTCGGGAGGCCTGAGCCCCGCCCTGGACAGCGCCTCGGCGACGACCTGTTCCTCGTTGGCCATGCCGTGGATGCGCGGCCCCTCGGCGACCGCCTCGTAGACGGTGTGCCTGGGGTTCAGCGAACCCGTGGGGTCCTGGAGGACGAGCTGGGCTTCGCGGCGGTAGGCCTTGAGCGCCTTGCTGGTGTAGGTCAGGGGCTGCCCGCCGTACAGGACGGTGCCGCTGGTGGGGCGCTCCAGGCCGAGCAGGGTGCGCGCGAGCGTGGTCTTGCCGCAGCCGGACTCGCCGACCAGGGCCACGATCTCGCCCTCGCCCACGGCCAGGTTGACGCCGTCGACGGCTCGGGCGCGCCTGCCCCTGGAGGAGAACTCCACGTGCAGGTCGCGCGCTTGCAGGAGGGGGGTGCTCATGAGGTCTCCTTGGCGCGCTCGTCACGGGCGGCGGTCTCCAGCGAGGCCGCCGCGACCACCTCGCCCCTGCCCTGCCCGCGCTCACTGTCCGGGGAGGGCGCGGCCGGATCATCGCCGCCGGTCTCCGCGTCGGGTGAGGCGAGCTCGTCCGCGCCGGTCTCGGTGGCGGGCGAGCCGAGCTCGTCCGCGCCTGCCTTGAGGTCGGGGCGGACGTGCACGCAGGCGGCGGTGTGCGGTCCCTCGCCCTCGCGTCCCGCGGGCCACAGCTCGACGTCCAGCGACGAGCAGAGGTCCAGGGCGACGGGGCAGCGCGGATGGAACGAGCAGCCCGAGGGCAGGTCCATCGGGTCGGGCGGGTCCCCTCCGAGCCCCTTGGGCGCCATCCTGGAGACCGGGTCGCCGACCGTCGGGAAGGCCGCGGCCAGGGCGCCGCTGTAGGGGTGCCTGGCGGCGTGGAACACCTCGTGCGAGGGGCCGTTCTCGACCACCCTGCCCGCGTACATGACGGCCAGCCTGTCGCACATGTCCGCCAGGACCGACAGATCATGAGAAATCATGATCAGGGAGATGCCGTGCGAGGCGATCAGGTCCTTGATCAGGCTGAGGACCTGCGCCTGGACCATCACGTCGAGCGCGGTCGTCGGCTCGTCGGCGATGATCAGGCGGGGCGAGCAGGCCAGCGCCATCGCGATCATCACCCGCTGCCGCTGCCCTCCTGACAGCTCGTGCGGATAGCTGCGCGAGCGCCAGGCGGGCAGTCCCACCTGCTCCAGCAGTTCGGCCACGCGGGTGCGCGCCTGCGCGGGCTGGGCCAGGCCGTGCACGAGCAGCGGCTCGGCGATCTGCTCGCCGATGCGGCGCACGGGGTTGAGGCCGTGCTGGGCGCCCTGGAAGACGATGGAGGCCTCGGCCCAGCGCACCGCGCGCAGCCGTCCCCACTTCATGGCCAGGATGTCCTCGCCGTCGAGCACGATCCTGCCCTCGACGCGGGCGTCGCGGGGTAGCAGCCGCAGCAGCGCCATGGCCAGCGTCGACTTGCCCGAGCCCGACTCCCCCGCGATGCCGAGGGCCTCGCCAGGATCCAGCGTCAGCGAGACGTCGCGGACGGCCGGCACCTCGCCCGAGGCGATGGTGTACGTCACCGAGACGTCTTCGAGCGACAAGAGGTTCATCGGCTGACTCCCCGAAGGCGTGGGTTGAGCACGGCCTCCATCGCCCGTCCGCACAGCGTGAACGCCAGCACGACCGCGACGATGCAGAGACCGGGCGCGAGGATGTACCACCAGGCCCCGGCCGTGGCCGCGCCCCAGTCGTAGGACCCGCGCAGCAACTGGCCCCACGACGCCTGACCGGAGTCGGCGCCGAGGAAGGCGAGCGTCGACTCGGCGACGATCGCGCTGGCCACCTGCAGGGTGGTGTTGGCGAGCACCAGCGGCGCGACGTTCGGCAGCACGTGCCTGGTCATCACGTGCCAGTGCCCCGCGCCGAGGGCCTTGGACCTCTCGATGTACGGCCTGGCCTCGACCGCGAGAGTCTGGGCCCTGATCAGCCTGGCCGTGGAGGCCCACGAGGTGATGCCGATCGCCAGGATGATCGTCGAGGTGCTGCCGCCGAGGATCGCCGAGAGCACCAGCGCGAGCACCAGGGAGGGCAGCACCAGGAACCAGTCGGTGATCCGCATCAGCGTGGCGGAGGCCCATCCTCTGAAGTGCCCCGCCGCGATGCCGACGACGGTGCCGATCACCATGCTGAGCAGAGCGGACAGGAACCCGATGAGCAGCGAGACGCGCGAGCCCCACAGGATCATCAGCAGGATCGAGCGGCCCGACTCGTCGGTGCCCAGCAGGAACTCCAGGCTGGGCGGGGCCATCTTGTCGCCGGTCGCCTTCGTGACGTCCATGCCGGTCCTGTCGGTGATCAGCGGAGTGATCACCGCGAGCACGACGAAGACCAGCAGGACGACGGCGCCGACCACGCCCGCGCGCTGGCGGCGGTACTGCTGCCAGAACCTGGCGAGCGCGGAGCGCCTGCGCGCCCACGTCACGGCGCTCATGCCGACCTCACCCTCGGGTCAAGGACGTGGTAGGCCACGTCGGCCAGCGTGTTCATGATGATCACCGCGACGCAGACGACCATGAACGTGCCCTGCATGACCGCGAAGTCAGGGCCCTTGATCGCCTCGTAGAACAGCAGGCCGAGGCCCGGCCAGGAGTAGACGGTCTCGACGGAGACCGCGCCGCCGACCACGAAGCCGATGTGGATGAAGACGAGCGTCACGGTGGGCAGCAGGGCGTTGGGGATGGCGTGGCGTCGCCGGACCATGTCGTCGCGCAGGCCCTTGGCGCGCGCGGTCGTCACATAGTCCTGGCCGATCTCGTCCAGCAGCGACGAGCGCATGACCAGCAGGTACTGCGCGTAGACCACCGCCACCAGGGTGAGGCAGGGCAGCACCATGTGGTGGGCGACGTCGAGCACGTAGCCGAAGCCGTCGGGCGCGTCGACGCTCTCCATGCCCCTGGTCGGGAAGAGCCCGGGGATCGGGCCGATGCCCGCGCCCAGCACCATGAGGAGCAGCAGTCCGAGCCAGAAGGTGGGCACCGACCACAGCACGAGCGAGACGCCGGTGGAGAAGCGGTCGAGGCGGCCGCCGTGGTGCCATGCGGCGCGGGTGCCCTGCCACAGGCCGAGGCTGACCGCGATGAACAGGCCGACGCCCGTGAGCAGCAGCGTGGGGCCGACGCGCTCGCCGATGAGGTCGGTGACAGGGCGCTTGTACTCGTAGGAGGTGCCGAGGTCGAACTGCAGCGTCCTCAGCACGAAGTCGGCGAACTGCTGCATGAGCGGCTTGTCCAGGCCCATCTGCCTGCGCAGCAGTTCGATCTGGTCGGGACTGAGCGGCACGTCACGTGTGTAGGCGATCACCGGGTCGCCGGGGATCAGGCGGAACAGGAAGAACGTCGCGACGATGACCATGCCGATGCTGAGCAGCGCCCCGCCGAGCTTGGTGAGGGCGTAGCGGAGCGTGCCCCGGTAGGCGGGCCGGTCCTCGCCGGGGCCCGCCGCCGTCTGGACGGCGGCGGGCTCGGTTTCGAGCGGAGTGGCCATTATTCGCGTTCGTCCGAGGTGGTCTTACGCCGCCTGGACAGGAGGAAACCACCGACACCGAGCACGACGACCGCGGCCGCCGCGATGCCGATGATCATGCCAGTGTTGGAGCCGCCACCCTCGGCCGAGGCGCCGGTGGCGACGGCGGGGGCGTCCAGGGTGATCATCGGGTAGCCGCTGGCGCCGCCGTACAGGATGCCCTCGCCCTGCTTGCCCGCCGGGATCGGGGTGATGCTGGTGATCCGGTCCTTGCGGTACAGCTCGAGGTTGTTCGGGTAGTAGATCGCGATGACCGGCGCGTCAGTGTAGAGGCGCTGCTGCATCTGCTTGATCATGTCGGCGCGCTTGGTGGCGTCGAGCTCCTTGAGCTGCGACTGGTAGAGGTCCTCGTACTGCTTGTCGCAGTAGAAGGACTCGGTGCCGCCGCCCTCGCCCGTCGGGGTCGGCCTGCGGCTGCACAGGTGCGTGGCCAGAACCTCTTCGGGGTCGGGGTTGACCGACCAGCCGCTGATCGCGATGTCGAACAGCGCGGTGCTCCCGGTCTCCTCGGTGAACTTGTTGGAGTCGAGCTTGCGCGTGGTCAGCGTGATGCCGATCTCCTTGAACCACCCGGTGAGGAACTGGGCCAGCTTGTCCTCGGTGGGGGTGTCGGTGTGGATGCTGAAGCGCATCTCGAGCTTCCGCTTGCCGTCAGGCATGGTGCGGACGCCGTCGTCGCCCTTCTTGTACCCGGCCTCGTCGAGGATCTGGTTGGCCTTGGCGAGGTCGAAGGAGATCTTGTCCGCGCCGGTGGCCTCCCAGAAGAAGTCGGTGTACATCGGCGGCACGATCGAGCCGTTGGCCGGGACCGCCAGGCCGTTCTGGACCTGGTCGACGAGGGCCTGCTTGTCGATCGCGTGGTGGATGGCCTGGCGGACCTTGGGGTCCTTCAGCGCCGGGTGGCCGTCACCGATCTCCTTGTCGTCGGAGGTGGTGGCGCCGTGGTTGATCTGCAGGTACGCGGCGCGGCGGCCGGGGGTGTTCCACTGCACGATGTTCGGGTCGCCCGCGCCCGCCTCGAACTGCGGCGCGGCCAGGCGGCCGATCAGGTCGATGTCGCCCTTCTTCAGGCCCGCGATGGCGGCCTCGGGGTTCTCGTAGAAGATGACCTGAAGCTCGTCGATCTTGGGCTTGCCCTGCCAGTAGTCAGGGTTGGCCTTGAGCTTGACGTAGTTGTCCTTCTTGTGCTCGATCGGGATGTAGGCGCCGTTGGTGACCGCAGGGTAGGTCTCGTTCTCGAACGTAGCCATGTCGCCGACCTTCTCCCAGATGTGCTTGGGCACGATCGGGATCGGGTTCGACAGCATCGACGCCTGCGGCGCCTTGGTCTTGATCACCAGAGTGCGGTCGTCCGTCGCGGTGACCGTCTCGAAGTTCTCCACGGCGGGACCGTTGCCGGTCTTGGCCGCGTCATCCGTCATGATCTTGTTGAACGTCCAGGCCGCGTCGTGCGCGGTGACCGGCTGACCGTCCGACCACTTGGCCTGCCGGATCTTGAAGGTCCAGGTCAGCCCGTCGTCCGACGACTCCCAGGACTCGGCCAGGTCGGGGCCAGGCTTCAGCGTCTTGGGGTCGGGCGCGGTGAGGAACATGTACGTCCATCGCTGGAGCTGGCCCGCGATCAGCCGTACCGCCAGGAACGGGTTCATCGAGTCGACCGACTGGATCGAGCCGATCCTGACGGTCTTCTTGCCCGTCGTAGCAGGGTCAGCGGCCTGGGCGGCGGTGACGGGTGCCGCCAGGACTAGAGCCACCCCGAGCGCCGTCAGGCGCGCGAGCCATTTACCCATTGTTGGTTGCCTCACTCTCAGGCAGGGGGAGACCTGTTAATAGAGAAAGGCACACCATCCCAACATCGCGTGTCAACGAGTGGCGGAAAATTGTTTCACTCTCGTTTCCATCCGCGATGTTATTTTTCACCCCTCTTCGGAAACGTGACCGTCCTTCACCCGCAACCTGCGATCTACCTGCACGGCTTCCAGCATCCTGCGGTCGTGTGTGACGAGCAGCAGCGTGCCGGAGTAGTGGGCCAGCGCCGACTCCAGCTGCTCGATCGCGGCCAGGTCGAGATGGTTGGTCGGCTCGTCGAGCACGAGCAGGTTGACCCCCTTGGCCTGCAGCAGCGCGAGGCCCGCCCGGGTCCGCTCGCCCGGCGAGAGCGTGGCGGCCGGCCGCAGCACGTGGTCGGCCCTCAGCCCGAACTTCGCCAGCAGCGTGCGCGCCTCGGCCTCGACCAGGCCTGACGCCTCACCGAAGACGCCGAGCAGCGGCTCCTCGCCCTCGAACCGCCTGCGCGCCTGATCCACCTCGCCGACCACGACGCCAGGGCCGAGCGCGGCGTGGCCCTCGTCGAGCGGCACCTTGCCGAGCATCGCGGCCAGCAGCGTCGTCTTGCCCGAGCCGTTCGCACCGGTGATCGCCACGCGCTCCGCCCAGCCGACCTCCAGGTCGACGGGGCCGAGGGTGAAGGACCCACGCCTGACCACCGCTTCACGCATCGTGGCCACGACGGCGCCCGCGCGTGGAGCGGCCGCGATCTCCATGCGCAGCTCCCACTCCTTGCGCGGCTCCTCGACCACCTCCATCCGCTCGATCAGCTTCTCGGTCTGGCGGGGCTTGGCGGCCTGCTTCTCCGTCGTCTCGACGCGGGCGTTACGCCCGATCTTGTCGTTGTCCTTCTGCTTCCTGCGGGCGTTCTTGACGCCCTTCTCCATCCACGCGCGCTGCGTGCGGGCGCGCAGCTCCAGGTCGGCGCGGGTGTCGGCGTACTCCTCGTAGCGCTCGCGGGCGTGCCTGCGGGCGACCTCGCGCTCCTCCAGGTAGGCCTGGTAGCCGCCGCCGAACAGGCGGACCTGCTGCTGCACCAGATCGAGCTCGAGGACGGCCGTAGCGGTCCTGGCCAGGAACTCGCGGTCGTGGCTGACGACCACGGTGCCGGCGCGCAGCCCCTTGACGAACGCCTCGAGCCGGTCGAGGCCATCGAGGTCGAGGTCGTTCGTGGGCTCGTCCAGCAGGAACAGGTCATAGCGGCTGAGCAGCAGCGACGCCAGGCCCGCACGGGCGGCCTGACCTCCCGACAGGGACGTCATCGCCTGGTCGAGGTCGATCATGAGGCCGAGGTCGGCGGCCACCTCCTCGGCGCGTTCCTCCAGGTCGGCGCCGCCGAGCGACAGCCAGCGCTCCAGCGCGAGGCTGTAGGCGTCGTCGGCCCCCTGCCGCGACTCGACGAGAGCCTGCGTCGCCTCGTCGAGGTCGCGCTGCGCGCCGGTGACCCCGGTACGGCGGGCGAGGAACTCCCTGACCGTCTCGCCCTGCCGCCGCTCGGGCTCCTGCGGCAGATAGCCGACGACGGCCGAGGGCGGGTTGAGGCGGACCGAGCCGCCCTCCGGCTGGTCGATGCCCGCGAGCATTCTCAGCAGGGTGGACTTCCCCGCTCCGTTGACGCCGACGAGGCCGATGACATCGGAGGGGGCGACGACCAGGTCGAGCTCGGAGAACAGGACTCGCCCCCCATGACCTGCGGCAAGACCTTTTCCAACAAGAGTTGCACTCATATCAACCGCTAGCGTAATCGCATGCCGCGCTCCCGCATCGCGATTTTCGCCGCCGTAACGATCATCCTGGGGCTGGCGACGAGGCCGCTGTCGAAGTACGCGGGGGACGCCTTCTACACGGTGCTGCTGTACTGGGTCGTGCTGTTCGTCGCGCCGAGGGCGAGGCCGGCGGTGGCGGCCCTGATCGCTCTGGCCGCGAGCTGGGCGATCGAGTTCGCCCAGCTGCTGGACCTGCCGAGGGTCCTGGCACCGGTGCTGGGCAGCACCTTCAACCCGCCTGACCTGTTCTGGTACGCCGTGGGCGCGGCGGGGGTCCTCGCCTTCGACCTCACCCTGCGAAGCAGGTCAGGGCGGAAGTCCCCGGCCGCGCCCTGAGGCGGCACGCGCGCGGTCAGGCCGCCTGCCCTACCCGGGAGAGCGCGGAGGCGAAGCGGACCACGCGGACGGCCTGGGCGCGCGCCGCCGCCAGCGTCTCCTCCCCGACGGGGATCGTGCCGTTCGCCGTGTGGTGCGAGACGCCGTAGGGGTTGGCGTGGACGGGGTCGGTGTAGCCGGGCGGCACGATGATCCCGCCGAAGTGGTGGAAGGTGTTGCCCAGCGCCAGCAGGGTCGACTCGTGCCCGCCGTGCGCGGTCGCGGTCGAGGTGAAGCCGCTGTAGACCTTGTCGGCCAGCAGCCCCTGGTACTGCAGCCCGCCGAGCGTGTCGATGAACTGCTTCACCTGCGAGGCCACGTTGCCGAACCGCGTCGGCGTCCCGAAGATCACCGCGTCGGCCCACACCATGTCGTCGGGCGTCGCCACGGGGATGTCCGAGGTCGCCGCGACGTTCTCCGCCCATCCGGGGACCGAGTCGATCGCCGCCTGCGGAGCCAGCTCGGCGACCCTGCGCAGCCGTACCGAGGCGCCCGCCGCCTCCGCGGCCGCGGCCATCTCCCTGGCGATGGCGGTGATGGTGCCGGTGGAGGAGTAGTAGATGACAGCGAGGTTGGTCATGTCGCACTCCCGAGTAGTTCAGTACTGGACTATTGAGGACGACAGTACATCGAGGTATTCCAGTGCGCAACTATTCAGCGTGATAGGTTTGAGGGCATGAGATGGCTGACCGAGGACGAGCAGAGCACCTGGCAGGCCTTCGGCATGGCCTCACGGCTGCTGGTCGACAGGCTCGACCGCGACATGCAGGCACAGGGGGGCATGCCGATCACCTACTACGAACTGCTGGTCCTGCTGTCCGGCGCGCCCGAGCGCACGGCGCGGATGAGCGATCTGGCCAAGTGGACCAACTCCAAGCCGAGCCGGATCTCCCATGCCGTCAACAAGCTGGAGGAGGCGGGATGGGTACGGCGTGAGCACTTCGCCGGCGACCGCAGGGGCTGGCTGGCGGTCCTCACCGACAAGGGGCAGGCGGCGCTGGAGGCGGCCGCCCCCGGGCACGTGGCGAGCGTGCGCGAACATCTCGTCGACCCGCTCACCCCGGAGCAGCTCACGCAGCTCGGCGACATCAGCAGGGTGCTGCTCAGCCATCTGACCCGGTAGAACGCGCGAAGGGCCGCGCATCTCCTGGATGCGCGGCCCTTCGCGAGACGGCGACGGTCAGTGGCAGCCGCCGGAGCCGCAGCACGAACCGCCCGCCTGCGCCAGCATGACCCTCTCGGTACGGCCTGCCAGCTCGTAGCCCGCCTCGGTGACGGCGGCCAGCACCAGCGCGTCGTCCAACGGCGCCGCGCTGGTCACGGTGACGGCCTTGCTCGCCAGGTCCACCTGCACCTCGCTGACCCCTGCCACCTTGCCGACCTCGGCGGTCACCGAGCTGACACAGTGGCCACAGGTCATACCCTCGACCTGGTACGTCGTGACGGTCATCAGTCTCTCCTCACAGCTCGGAAGCTCGTATCGCTCACTATATACCCCCCAGGGGTTTGTGTGGCGCGGTGAACGACGACGTCCGGGTCGCCGACTTCGACGGGCTCGTGCCGCCCGGCGCGTCCTCAGCCCGCCACGACCTCCGCGCGGGAGCCCGCGGCCCTCAGCAGGAGCAGGGCCGCGAGAGCGCCCGACGCGCCGAAGATCGCGATGGCGCCGCCGGCGCCCGCGAACTCGGCCACCACCCCCGCCACCACCATCGCCAGGCCCTGTACGGCCGTCAGGGTGGCCGCGACGACGCCGATCGCGCCACCTCGCTGCTCGTCGGGGACCAGGGCGACGAACTCGGCGTTGGCCACGACCTGGTAGGCGGTGAGCGCCCCGCACACCACGAGCAGCGCCAGCATCACCGGCAGCGGCGGCACGAGGGCCGCGCCCATGAGGGGCAGGAAGCTCGCCAGCGCCATCGGCCCGAGCAGGCGTGGTCGCGCCTGCGGCCTGACCCGCCTGGTCAGCACGAAAGTGCCGGCCACGTATCCGGCGGGGATGGCGGCCATGAGCAGACTCGACAGATCCTCGTCGAGGCCGATCTGCCTGCCGTACGGGACGGCCAGCGCCAGCGGCGTCATGGAGAAGGCCGCCAGCATCGCCAGCATGGCCAGCCAGCGCAGGCGGGGCCTGGCCGTGATCGTCCTGACCCTGTCGCGCAGGCGGGCCTTGGCGGCCCGCTCTGGCTCGGCGGGAGCGTACGCGCCCAGCCTGGCGACGATGAGCGCCGAGACGAGGAAGGTCGCGGCGTCGATGGCGAAGGCGAGCCTCGGCCCCGTCGCCACGACGACGAGGCCGCCCACCAGGAAGCCCGCGACATAGGTGAACTGGTTGGTGACGTGGTAGGCGGCGACCCCGACGGTGTAACGCTCCCCCGCCAGCATCTGCGGCAGGATGGCGGCCCGCGCCGCGCGGGCGGGCGATTCGAGCGCCTGGACGGCGAAGAGCAGCAGGTAGAGCACGACGAGCGGCATCGCGGGAATCGCGAGGAGAAGCACGAGAATCGCGCGCAGCAGGTCCGCTGAGACCATCACGTTTCTGCGCGGATATCGGTCGGCGAGAACGGCCAGCAGCGAGCCTCCCATAATCGCGGGGAGATAGCTGATGGCGTAGGAGAGCGCGGTCAGCCAGGCCGAGGACGTGCGCTGGTAGACGAGGATGACGACGGCCACCCTGGCCAGCTGGTCGCCCAGCTCGGAGATGACGGTGGCGCTCCAGAGGCGGCGATATTCCGCGACGGCGAAGACGTCGCGGAATCCCACGGACTGGTCGGTGCTCTCTGAGGGCTTCACCGTTCCGGCCATGGATCTTCGCCACCCGCGTCCATAGATCGCAAAACGGTTGCAACGTAACAAGATCCCCTGATGAGATCAAGGCTTGAAATACCGCAAACAATTTCAGATCATTACGAACGCGGCGTAGATCAATTTATCACCATAATGAGTGATAAATCCGATTCACGCACCGCGTCCAAGGGGAAGGGGGTGGCACCGTGCAGCGCGGCGTCTCCTGGACCTGACCGGTGGCCCATCGCCACCGGTAACCACCTCGTACGGCTGGCCGACCGCCAGCCGTACTCGGACCTTCCCAGGACGACGCGGCCCCCTCAGGAGGCCCTGCGGACAGCGCGGACGGTGACCAGCCCCAGCCCCGCGGCCCCGGCGAGCAGGATCGCCGCGTCGATGAGCTGGAAGCGCCAGAACCGGTCATGCCCGTGGAAGTAGACCACGTGCCGGTACCCCTTGCCGATCAGGCACTCCTCGTAGGCGGTCCGCGCGCTGTCGTTCCTCCCCGCGTCGACGCCGCGAGGGCACGCGCCAGGGGGCGTCTCGGCGATCTCCCGCCCTGCGGGGTCGAGCCACGCGTGCTCCACCAGCCGCACGTCCTGGCTCGTCACCGTGGTCTGGTCGGCCGTCACCACCCGGGACGGCGTGGCGTAGTGGTCGCTCAGGGTGAACAGCCCGAACGTCATGACCGCGAGCACCCCCACGACCACCGCCATCGCGGCCAGGGTGCGGCGCAGCACCGCCCCCGCCGCCGTCCCCAGCATGAACGCGAACAGCCACCAGGCCGCGGGCTCCACGCCGAGCATGTTGAAGATGCCGACGTTTCCGAAGGTGTCGGTGCGGAACCGCGGCCGCCACACCGACACCATCGCCGACATGGCCAGCCCGCCCAGCGCGACCAGGCCGCCGAGCACCACGAGCTTGACCGCGAGCCAGCGCCGCACCGGCACCGCCTGCGTCCAGACCAGCCGGTGGGTCCCTCGCTCGAACTCCCTGCCCAGCAGCGGCGCGCCCCAGAACGCCCCGATCAGCGCGGGAGCCACGATCGGCAGCCATCCGAAGACGGTGTAGACGGCGTCGTAGCGCGCCCCCAGCGCCGCGTCGAGGTCGCCTGGCGCCAGGCCCGCGTTCGAGGCGACGAAGGCCGCCGCCTCAAGCCCCGACACCAGGAACATCAGCCCGAGCGCGGCCAGCAGCCCGAACGTCACCAGCAGCTGCCCCCTGTGCTGCCTCCAGGTCAGCCAGATCACGTCCGCACCCCCTCCAGCCTCGGCAGCGCGGCCGCCTCAGGGCTGCGCAGGTACGCCATCACCAGGTCGTCCAGGCTCACCGCCCGCACCCGCCAGCGCGGGTCGGCCACGGGCGCGCCGCGCACCAGCACCGTCTGCTCCTTGTCCGTACGGCTGCCGCCCACCACGTGCGCGTTCGGGGAGAGCCCGAGCGGCCCCGTCATCATCCTGTGCTCCGACAGCAACTCGTCGATGTCGCCGCTGACCTGCACCCGCCCCTCGTTGAGCACGATCAGCCAGTCACAGGTGTCGACCAGGTCGGAGACCACGTGCGAGGAGATCACCACGCTCATCCCCGTCTCGGCGACCGCGCCCATGAGCGAGCGCATGACCTCGTGCCTGGCCAGCGGATCGAGGTTGGCGAGCGGCTCGTCGAGCACGAGCAGGTCGGGCCGCCTGGCCAGCGCGATCGTGAGCGCCACCTGCGCCTGCTGCCCGCCCGACAGCCTGCCGACCTTGCGGTCGAGCGGGATGCCGAGGCCGGCCAGGCGCTCGCGCGCGTACGAGTCGTCCCATCGGGTGTTGAGCCTGCGGCCGAGGGTGAGCATCTCGGCCACCCTGAAGCCGTCGTAGAGCGGCTTGTCCTGCGCCACGAAGGCGACCTCGCCCGCCGTCCTGACGGCGCCGCGCTCGGGGGTCAGCAGGCCGACGACCACGTGGAGGAAGGTCGTCTTGCCCGCGCCGTTGGGCCCGACCAGCGCGACCACCCTGCCGTCCGGCACGCGGACGGAGCAGTCGCGCAGCCTGCCACCGATCTTCAGGCCGCTCGCCTCGATCATGCGCTCTCCTCACGGAAGGAGTCGGTGACGGCCGCGCCGAAGAGCGCGTGCAGGTCGTCCTGGTCGAGCCCCGCCTCACGCGCCTGCCCGATCCAGGACATCAGGGACCTGCGCAGCCGGGCGTGGTCGGCCAGGCCCGCGCCGCCGATCGAGCGCTCCACGAAGGTGCCCATGCCGGGACGGCCGATGACCAGCCCCTCGCGTTCGAGCTCGCGGTAGGCCTTGAGCACGGTGTTCGGGTTGATCGCCAGGCGCTCGACGACCTCCTTCGCGGTGGGCAGCTGATCGCCAGGACGCAGCGTGCCGAGGCGAAGAGCCTGCTTGACCTGGTGCACGAGCTGGAGGTATGTGGACACCCCCGACCCTCTGTCGAGATAGAAGTCGATCACTATCCGCCCTTTCACTATTCGAATAGTGAAAGGGTGCTGGCTCAGGAAGTCAAATCGACTCCCAGGTGACGAACCAGCTCCCCGTCGAACGAGCCGAGGATGGCATGGGCGAGGAAGTCCGCGTCACGCCCGGGCCTTGGCCTCGGCGATCAGCCGGGTGACGTGGGCGTGCCACCGCGGGTAGGTGGGGTCGGCGTACTCGTCCTCCGCGCAGGCCCGCTCGTGCGCGGCGAACAGCGCGATGTTGCGCGCGTCGGCGAGGCCGCCGACGCGCTCTTCGCGGGAAGGATCAGGGGGAAGATCGTGCTGGACGTGACCTGACGCGCTCGTGCCCGGGGTCGTACGGCGCGCGCTCCTCGACCCTGGCCTCCACCCACGTGCCGTCCACCCCCACCGTCACGTTCTCGGGCGCGCCGCGCAGATAGGCGTAGGCGATCGAGGCGTCCACCCTGTGGCCGTAGCCGCCGCTGGTCACCCTGCTCGCCGGCGCGCCGTCGACCCTGACGGGCTCGCCACCCAGGCACACCCGCCGAGGGTCGTCGAGCACCAGGCACCGGAGCGTCCGCTCGGGCTCGCGCGTGAGCGCCTCCTTGCCGAGGAAGTCCTTGCCCTCGTGGACGGCGAAGCCCAGCCCCGCCTCGTACGGCGTGGTCTCGGGGGTGATGTCCAGCCCCCAGACGCGATAGCCCTTCTCCAGGCGCATCGAGTCGATGGCCCGGTAGCCGCCCGGTCGCATGCCGTACGGCAGGCCCGCCTCCACGAGCGCGTCCCACAGGGTGAGGCCGTACTCCGCGGGGCAGTAGAGCTCCCAGCCGTACTCGCCCACGAACGTCACCCGCTGCGCCAGCACCGGCACGTGGGCGACGGTGATCTGCCTGGCCTGGAGGTAGGGGAAGCCCAGGTCGTCGTCGGACAGCCGCTCCAGGATCGCGGGCGCCTCGGGGCCCCACAGGCAGTAGCAGGCGTACGCGGACGTGACGTCCATGACGTCGAGGCCGTGACGGCGCAGCCAGGCGGCGTCGTGCGTGCCGTACGCGGTGCCGGTGACCAGGCGGAAGCGGTCCTCCGCGAGGCGGGTGACGGTGAGGTCGGCCTCGATGCCGCCCCTGTGGTTGAGCAGCTGGGTGTAGACGACCGCGCCGACCTTCCTGTCGATCTGCCCCGCGCACAGGTGCTGGAGGGTCTCGAGCGCCTTCGGACCCGAGACCTCCAGCTTGGCGAACGAGGTCTGGTCGAACAGCCCCGCCGCGTCGCGGGTGGCCAGGCACTCCTCCCGTACGGCGGGCGACCACACCCGACCGGCCCAGCCCAGCGGCCTGCCGTCCTTGCCTCTGTCCCTCTCCGGGACCGCGGCGGCAGGCTCGGCGGGCGGGGCGTCGAAGTCCAACCAGTTCACCCGCTCCCATCCGGCCTTCTCGCCGAACGAGGCGCGCAGGTCGGCGTGCCTCGGCCAGGCGGGCGAGCGGCGCAACGGCCTCGCGGCGGTGCGCTCCTCTCCCGGATAGACGATGTCGTAGTACTTCGAGTAGGAGTCGAGCGCCTTCGTCCTCGCCCAGCGTCCCGACGCCGCGTAGCCGCCGAAGCGGCGCACGTCCATCCCGAACAGGTCGTACTCGGGCACGCCCTCGACGATCCACTCGGCCATCACCTTGCCGACGCCGCCGGCCGCCGCCAGCCCGTGCACGCAGAAGCCCGCCGCGACCCAGAACCCCCGCACGGCCGTCTCGCCCAGCAGGAACTCGCCGTCGGGGGTGAACGCCTCGGGCCCGTGCACGATCTTCGACACCTGTGACTCGTCGAAGTCGTCCGTGGTGCGCTTGGCGAGGACCGGCAGCCGGTGCCGCGCCGACGCCCACGACTCCCCGAACTTGGGCAGGTTCGGCTCGAACAGCCGCCTCGGCTCGGCCAGCGGGTCGGCGACGTCCCAGACCTCGGGGCTGCGGATGTAACCGCCGACCAGGATGCCGCCGTCCTGCTCGCGGAAGTAGACGATGTTGTCGGGGTCGCGCACGGTCGGCGTGGAGGCGGGGATGTCGGCCGGGTGGGTCACGACGTACTGGTGCTTGATGGGGACGATCGGCACGTCCACCCCCGCCAGCGCGCCCACCCTGCCGGCCGCCGCTCCCGCGCAGTTCACCACGGTCTCTGCGGTGATCGTCCACTCCTGCGCCTCGGCCCCGGCCAGGCGGACGGCGTGGACGGCCCCGTCGGCGACGTCGATCCCGGTGACCCGCACCCCCGTCACGATGCGCACGCCAAGCTTGGCCGCCCCCTCCGCCAGCGCCCTGGCCAGCGACGCGGGGTCGAGCCAGCCGTCGCCAGGCAGCCACAGCGAGGCGAGGATGTCCTCGTCGTTGAGCATCGGCATCAGGTCGTTGGTCTGCCGCCCCGACAGCAGCGACATCTCCAGCCCGTACGTCTCGGCCGCCCCCGCCTGCCGTACCAGCTCCTCCACCCTGGCGGGTGTGGTCGCGAGGCGCAGGCCGCCCACCCCGTGCCATCCGGGGTCGAGCCCCGTCAGCTCCGCGAGCTCGGCGTAGAGGCCCGCCGAATACATGATCATGCGGGTCTGGGTGACGGTGGAGCGGAGCTGTCCGACGAACCCCGCCGAGTGCCACGTGGTGCCCTCGGTGAGTTCGTGCTGCTCGACGAGCACGACGTCTCGCCAGCCGAGACGGGCCAGGTGGTAGGCCACACTGCAGCCCGCCACACCCCCGCCGATCACTATCGCCTGTGCCGAATCGGGTATTCCCATGATCGAAGAAGTCATGTAACACCTTGCCCGCAGGATCGGAATGGTCTAAATGTAGGCCAAAGGGAGTCGCGCATGCCAGACGTGATCGAGTTGGTCTCCGACTGGGCCGGGCGGCCGGTCAGGCAGACGCCCATCAAGGGCGGCCTCAGCCATCTGATCGCCAGGGTCGAGACCGGGGACGGCGAGCGATGGCTGCTGCGCGTCCTCGACCCCGCCGTGTGCTCGGCCGGGCTGGGCATCCCGATGGAGCAGGAGATCGAGAACACCATCCGCGCCGCGGACACCGGTGTAGGGCCGAAGGTGATCCACCACTTCCCCGAGGTCCACGCCCTGCTCATCGAGTATCTCGACGGCGTCACCCTCAACGCCGCACAGGTGCCGCGTCATCTGGACGCGATCGCCACGGCTTGCCGCACGCTCCACGCAGGCCCCCGCTTCGTCAACGACTTCTCGATCTTCGACAAGCTCCGCGACTTCCGCCGCCTCTGCCGTACGAACGGGCTGGCCATCCCGCCCGGCTATGACGACATCCTTCCCACCGTGGCCGACATCGAGCGGGCCATGCCGGCGGTTCCCACCGTTCCGTGCCACAACGATCTGCTGGCCGAGAACTTCATCGCCCAGGGCGACGAGATCCGCATCGTCGACTACCAGCTGTCCGGCAACAACGACCCCGCCTTCGAGCTCGGCGACATCGCCGCGGAGGCGGACCTGGACCCCGACCAGACCGCGCGCCTGGCCAGGGCCTACTTCGCCACAGGCGAGCACGACTCGCGCGTGCGTCTCTTCCACATCATGTCGAACGTGACCTGGACGCTGTGGTTCTCCGTCCACCACGGCCTGCTCGACAGGCAGGCCGACTTCGACTACGCGGCCGAGGCCGCGGGGAAGTTCGCGCGAGCCCTACGAGACCTGGACGGCGTCGGCCGTCTGATCGACGACGTCCGGAGGCACTGACACCCCCCAAGGAGACCCATGACCTTAGACGAGGATTCCAGGCGGCTCGCCGAGCTCGGCTACAAGCAGGAGCTCTCGAGGACCTGGAGCGGCTTCTCCAACTTCGCCATCTCCTTCTCCATCATCTCGATCCTGGCCGGCTGCTTCACCACCTTCGGCCAGGCATGGAACAACGGCGGGCCCATCGCCATCTCCTGGGGCTGGCCGCTGATCTCCGCCTTCATCCTGATCATCGGCTTCTGCATGTCGGAGCTGGTCTCCGCCTTTCCCACGGCGGGCGGCATCTACTGGTGGGCCGCCACGATGGGCAAGCCGATCCACGGCTGGTTCACCGGCTGGCTCAACCTCATCGGGCTCATCGCCGTGACCGCCTCCGTCGACTACGGCTGCGCGACCTTCCTCAACATCACCCTCAACCGCCTCACGGGCGGAGCGTGGGAGGGCACGCTCTCCCAGGCGTTCGGGCTGTTCGTCGTCGTCCTGGTGCTGCACGCGCTGATCAACGTCTTCAGCCACAGCCTCATCTCGCTGCTGCAGAACGTCTCGGTCTGGTGGCACGTCGCGGGTGCGGCGATCATCGTGGCCATCCTGGTCTTCGCGCCGAGCGAGCACCAGACGCTCGGCTTCGTGTTCACCGAGACGATCAACAACTCGGGCTTCTCCGACTCCTCGTTCTGGTTCTACGTGCTGCCGCTGGGCTTCCTGCTCACGCAGTACACGATCACCGGCTTCGACGCCTGCGCGCACGTCTCCGAGGAGACGCAGGGCGCGGCCATGTCCGCGGCCAAGGGCCTGTGGCGCTCGATCTTCTACTCGGCCATCGGCGGCTGGATCCTGCTGCTGGCCTTCCTGTTCGCCGCCACGAACGTCGACGAGATCAACAAGCAGTTCGGCTTCGTCGGCGCGATCTTCGATACCGCGCTGCCCGCGAACCTCGCCACCGCGATCTTCGCCATCTCGACGATCGGCCAGTTCTTCTGCGGGATGAGCTGCGTGACGTCGATGTCGCGCATGATGTACGCCTTCTCCCGCGACGGCGCGGTGCCAGGCTGGAGGCTGTGGTCGCGCGTCAACCGCAACAGGACCCCGGTCAACGCCATCGTCGCAGGGTGCGCGGTGGCAGGCCTGATCACGCTGCCCGCGCTCTACGCCCCTGCGGGGCTCGGCACGCCCATCGCCTTCTACGCGGTGGTCTCGATCGCGGTGATCGGCCTCTACCTGGCCTTCCTCATCCCGATCTGGCTGCGGCTGCGCATGGGCGACCGCTTCGTGCCCGGCCCGTGGACGCTGGGCCCGAAGTACAAGGTGCTGGCCTGGATCGCCATCATCGAGATCGCGATCATCTCGGTGTACTTCATCATGCCGCTGTCGCCCGCGGGGATCCCCGGCAGCGCCGACTTCACCTGGACGGCCGTGAACTACGCGCCGCTCGCGGTGGGCGGGGTGCTGCTCGGCATCGCCCTGTGGTGGACGCTGTCGGCCAGGAAGTGGTTCACCGGCCCTCGCCGCACCGTCGACGAGGCCATCGACTGAGTCATCGGGGGTACGGCACGCATGCCGTACCCCCATGCTTGCTTGCAGCTTGCTAGCGTAGAGGACATGGCCACTCTCTACATTCGCGACGTCCCCGAGGCCGTTGCCGAATCCCTCAAGGAACGGGCGGCGGAAGCCGGAATGTCCCTGTCCGCCTACGTCGCCAGGGAGCTTGCCGATCTCGCCGCTCGACCGACCAACGCCGAGATCGTCAACCGCTTGAAGTCGCGAGACCGTAGCGACGGCCCCTCGACGGCCGACATCCTCGAAGCCGTCGCGGAGGGCAGGCGATGATCGTCATCGACTCGTCGGCAATGGTCGCGGCCCTCACCGGCCGCGAGGCCGACGTTGAGCTCCTCGACGCCCTCCAGGGCAGCATCCACGCCCCTCACCTTCTGGACGTCGAGGTCCTCTCCACGCTGCGGGGGCTCGCACTGGGGGGAAAGCTCTCGGCCGCCTCTGCCGAACAGGCTCGCATCGACTACCTCGCCCTGAAAATCTCCCGCTACGAGATCAAGGGACTCGCGGAGCGCGTGTGGGAGTTGCGGCATGACTACACCGCCTATGACGCCTGCTATCTCGCGCTCGCCGAGGCCCTCGAAGCGCTACTGATCACCTGCGACGGAAAGCTCGCAGGCAGTGCCCACGACGCCGACGTACGGGTGTTTCCGCGCTAGGAGGCCTGGAAGGCCTTCGCCACGACCGCGCGGACCTCGTTCATGTCGGCCGAGCCGCGCTCGCGCAGCAGCGAGGTCATGTCGGCCTCCGGCATGCCGCAGGGGATCGCCCAGTGCCACGGCTCGAGGTCGCCGTCGACGTTGAGGGCGAAGCCGTGGCTGGTGACGCCGCGCGACTGGCGCATGCCGATAGAGACGATCTTGCGGCCCGTCTCGACCGTCCAGACGCCGGTGAGCAGTTCGGACCCGGGTGGCGTGTCGCGGCGCTCGGCGGACAGGCCGAGCGCGGCCAGCGCCTCGACCAGGCGCAGCTCCACCTCGCGGACGTAGTCGACGATTCCTTCGTCATCCCCCAGCTTGACGATGAGGTAGCCGACCAGCTGCCCTGGCCCGTGGTAGGTGAGCTGACCGCCCCTGCCCGTCTCCACCACGGGGATGCCCCGGGTGGGGTCGGGCAGGTGGTGCAGCGGTGTGCGCCTGCCGACGGTGAAGACCGAGGGGTGGCTGAGCAGCCACAACGTGTCGGGCCGCGCATCGCGTTGGCGCTCTGCGACCAGATCGGCCATGCGTTCCATGGCCTTCTCGTAGTCGACGAGTTCGTCCTGGATGAGCGTCAGCGACCGTTCCCTCATGCTTCGAGCATAGAACCCGTCAGTGACGCTGAGGGCCGTTGGGCATGATGACCCAGAGGACGACGTAGAGGATCCAGAGCGGGCCTGGGATCAGCGAGAGCAGCAGCCACACGATCCTGACGAGGGTGGGCGGCAGGCCCAGCCGGTCGGCGATTCCGCCGCAGACCCCTGCGATGATTCGGTGTTCTCTCGAGCGGTGCATCGAGCTCCTCCGTGTGGTGTCGATTCACCTTGTTCAACGGCTCTGCCCCGGATGGGCGTTCCTATCCGCGACCCTGATTGAACCCTGACAGGGTCAGCCATCTCTCGGCCAGCGCCAGATGTCGCGGGGTCAGGCCCCTGCGCGGCTCCACCGGGATCAGCAGGAACTCGTCGACACCCTGATGTCCCCTGAGGTACTCCTCGTCGGCCACCCACAGGTGGTCGTCGAACCAGACGAACGGCCTGCCGTCCACGTAGTCGGCGACGCAGGGCGTCTTGAACGACTCGCCCCGCTCGCTCGGCCCTCGGGGGGTCATGGGCACCACGGGCAGTTCGGGCAGTCCGAGGCGGGGGGCGATCCACTCGTTGGCGTTGTGCTCCCACGTGGTCGCCCAGACCAGCTCGGATCCGGTCTTCAGGGCCAGCTCCATCAGCCTGGCCCCGTGGCGGAGGTTGAGGTGGACGGTGTAGGAGTCGGGGCCGATCGTGCACTCGTAACGTCTGAAGTCGGGGCTGGCGCGGCTGAAGGGGTTCAGCACGCCGTCGACGTCCACCAGCAGGAGTGGCTTCACCCAGCCAGACTAGTGACCATGGTGTGGGGCTCTATGGTGCTTTGCATGGATCTGCACTCCCTCCAGAACCAGCAACGCCTGCTGGTCCGCCAGAAAGTCACCATGATGGTGAACCGATATGTCGCCCACGCCGAGAACCCCGACGGCTCGGAGGGCCCGATGGTGGCCTTCGCCGAGCAGAAGCGGATGACGCTCAAGGAGCAGGTCACCCTCTACACCGACGAGTCCAGAAGCCAGGTGCTCGCCTCCTTCAAGGCGCGCAACATCATCGACCTCGGCAGCGGCTACGACGTCTTCGACGGGGAGGGGCGGCCGATCGGGGTCTTCCGCAAGGACTTCGGCCAGTCGCTGATCCGCTCCACCTGGCACCTCGACCAGCCCGGCCTGCCCACGGTCACGGGGCAGGAGCGCAGCATGCTGGTCAGCGTGCTGCGCAGGTTCGTCGACTCCCTCTCGTGGCTGCCCTACCACTTCGACTTCGGCGAGGTCTTCTCCGTGGTCAAGAAGTGGGGTCTGCGCGACCGCTACGTCGTCGACATCCGCGACCCCAGGGCCGACCGGCGGCTGGTGATCGCCATGGCGGTCGCGCTCGACGCCCTCCAATCCCGCTGACCGTCCTGCGGACGGCGGGCACCCGGCCGCGCTCGCCCTCCGCCACGCGGGCACGCCCCGGACGGCGCCGACCTCGCCAACCGGTTATGACGTCGCGGGCATGCCCTTCCTGATGACGGCGACCTGGGCAGGATCCCAGCCTGGCTGCGGCACCGAGGCCAGCAGCAGCCGGGTGTAGGGGTGTTCGGGCTCCTCGAGCACCCGGGCGACGGGGCCGCTCTCGACCACCCTGCCCCTGTGCAGCACCAGCGTGTCGTCGCACAGGTGCCTGACGACGGCCAGGTCGTGGCTGACGAACAACAGCGCCACCCCCGACTCGCGGCGGACCTCGGCCAGCAGGTCGAGGATCTGCGCCTGGATGGAGACGTCGAGCGCGGCCACCGCCTCGTCGAGCACCAGCACCGAGGGCTCGACGGCCAGCGCCCTGGCGATGGCGAGCCGCTGGCGCTGCCCACCGCTGAGCTGGTGGGGCCGTGCGCCCGCCTCGCGGCTGCCCAGCCCGACCTGGTCGAGCAGGGCCGCCGCGCGCGAACGGTCCTTGCCGTGCAGCCTGAGCACCGCGTGCAGGCACTCGGCGGCGCTGAGCCTGGGGTCGAGGGAGACATAAGGATCCTGGAAGACCATCTGGATCTCGCGGGCCCTGCGCAGCCGCGCCGTACGGCCCCGCTCGCGCGGCTCCCTGACCCGCCCGTCGACGGTGACGGTGCCCGAGTCGGGTGTGACCAGGCCGACGAGCATGCGGGCCACGGTCGTCTTGCCCGACCCCGACTCCCCGACCAGCCCCAGTGCACCGCCGCTGGGCAGGGAGAAGGAGACGTCGTCCGCGGCGACCGTGCCCGGGTAGGTCTTGCGCAGCCTCTCGACGGTCAGCATGCGGGCGCCTCCTCCTTGATCAGATGACAGGCCGCCGAGCCGCCCTCGACCGCCACGCTCGGCGGAGGCGAGGAGGCGCAGGCCGCCACGGCGTGCGCGCACCTGGGCGCGAAGGGGCAGCCGGCGAAGGCGTCGTCGAGCGAGGGCGGCCTGCCGGGAATCGGTTTGATCGGCCGGGGGTCGCCCAGCTCGGGGGTGCAGGCCAGCAGCCCTGCCGTGTAGGGGTGGCGGGGATCGGCGAACAGCGCGGACGCGGGCCGCGACTCCACCACGGTTCCGGCGTAGAGCACGTAGATCCGGTCGCAGTAGGCGGCGGCCAGGTGCAGGTCGTGGGTGATGAACAGCATGCCGAGCTCGCGCTCGGCCTGCACGCCGCGCAGCAGCGCCAGCGTCTCGGCCTGGGTGGTGACGTCGAGCGCGCTGGTGGCCTCGTCGGCCAGCAGCAGCGCGGGGTCGGCCGCCAGGGCCGCGGCGATCACCACCCGCTGGAGCATGCCGCCGGACAGCTCGTGCGGGTACTGCCGCATGCGCAGCTCGGGGTCGCGCATGCCGACGGCGGCCAGCAGTTCGAGCGCCCGCCCGCGCGCCTCCTTCCTGCCGCGGCCCAGCGTGTGGACCATGCGCTCGGTGAGGAAGTCGCCGATCCTGCGCACCGGGTTCAGCGACGAGCGCGGATCCTGGTAGATCATCGACACCGTGGCGGCCCGTAGCGAGCGCAGCCCCCCGTCGTCGAGCGAGAGCACGTCCTGGCCCTCGACCAGCACCTGGCCACGCGCCGCCGCGTTCTGCGGAAGCAACCTGAGCACCGCGCGGGCGATCGTGGACTTGCCCGAGCCCGACTCGCCGACCAGCCCGACGACCTCGCCGCGAGCCACGCTCAACGCCACGTCGCGCAGGATCGGCCGGTTGCCGCCCGCCTCGATCGTGAGATTCCTGATCTCCAGCAGCATCACGGTCTCCTCGCGGCCAGCCGGTCAGCGAGCCTGACCCCGATCACGTTGAACGACACGACGACCAGCGCGATCGCCGCGCCGGGGACGAGCACGGGCAGGAAGGCGCCCTGCACCATCGCCGCCTGCCCCTCCTTGACCATCAGGCCCCAGTCGGAGGAGGGCGGCTGCGCGCCGAAGCCCAGGAAGCTCAGCGTGGCCAGGCTCATCAGCCCCTCGCCGAACAGCACGACGAGGTAGCCGACGATCGCGCGGGCCATGTTGGGCACCAGGTAGCGCACACAGATCGTGAACCCGCTCATGCCCTGCACCCGGTAGGCGTCGATGTACGGCTTGGCGCACTCGGTGACGGCGATCGCCCTGGTGTACTTGGCGATCGTCGGCGTGTAGGCCAGGCCGAGCGCGACGACCGCCGTGGTGACGCCGTTGCCGAAGACCGCCACGACCAGCACCACGAACAGCAGCCCGGGGAAGGCGTACATCACGTCGGTAACCCGCGAGACCAGCGCGTCGACCCAGCCGCGCCACCAGGCGGCCGCGGTGCCGAGCGCGACGCCGAGCACCGAGGCGATGGCCAGCAGCGCGAGCGGGCCGATCAGCGAGGTCTGCGCGCCGTACAGGATTCTGGAGAGCAGGTCGCGACCCGACTGGTCGGCTCCGAGCAGGTGCGCGGGCGACATCGGGGACAGCGTCGCGGCGAAGTCGACGGCGTCGGGCGCGTACGGCGCGGCCACGGGGGCCAGCGCCGCCCCCGCCACGACGAGCACGAGGAAGGCGGCGGCGAGCTGGAAGCCCAGCGGTCGCCTGGCCGCGGGCATGGTGGTCGCGACAAGGGTCATGACCTGCTCCTCGCTCGCGGGTCGATCAGCGGCTGGACGAGCTCGACCAGCGTGGTGACCGCGATGTAGGCGGTGACCATGAGCAGCAGCACCGCCTGGGTCACGGGGAAGTCGTGGGTGTTGATCGCACCCACCAGCAGCGTGCCGACGCCGCTCAGCTGGAAGGCGCTCTCGACGGTCACCGTGCCCGCGAGCAGGCCCGCGGTGACCAAGCCGCACATCGTGACGATGGGCCCGAGCGCGCCGCGGAAGACGTGGCGGACCACGATCAGCCGCTCGGACAGCCCCGAGGCGCGGGCGACGGTGACGTGGTCGAGCTCGCGCTGCTCGACCATCGCCTGGCGGGTCACCCTGCTGATGATGGCGAGCGCGCCGAGCGCCAGCGTGATCGCCGGCAGCGTGAGGTGCCACAGCGACCCTCCGCCGCCGACGGGGAACCAGCCGAGCTGCACGCCGAACAGTGAGATCAGCGCGGTGGCCGCCACGAACGGCGGCACCGAGGTGGCGAACGTGGTGCCGGCCACGACCGCCGCGTCGGTGCGGCCGCCGCGCACGGCGGCCAGCACGCCGAGCGCGACGCCGAACACCACGAACAGCACCGCCGCGTAGGCCACCAGCCCGAGCGTGGTCGGCACCCTGGCCGTCAGCAGGTCGCCCACCTGGTCGTTGTACTTCAGCGAGCGGCCGAGGTCGCCGGTGACCGCGTCGCCGAGCCACCTGAGGTACTGCACGAGGAAGGGGTCGTCCAGGTGGTACTGCGCCCTGATCGCCGCGAGGTACTCGGGGGTGAGGTTCTCCTTGCCGCCCGCCAGGAACGTGACGGGATCGCCGGGGGCGGCGTAGGCGGCCCCGAAGATCACGAACGACGTGGCCAGCAAGGTCGCCACCAGGCCCGCCACCTTGCGGGCCACGCGTGTCACCATGTCAGCCCTTCGCCCCCAGGTCGACGGCCCACGGGTAGCCGAAGTACGTCATGGAGGCGGGCGGGGCCCCGTCACCTTGCCGCCGAGCACGACCGTGGAGGGCACCTCGACCAGCGAGATCCACACCATGTCGGAGGTGAAGCGCTGCTGCAGCTCGATCACCTGCCTGGCGCGGGCCGCCGCGTCGGTCGTCTCCAGCGCCTTGGCCACCAGCGCGTCGTACTCGGGCGAGCTGAAGCCGACCCAGTTGTTCGACGAGCCGCTCAGGCCGTTGTCGTAGAAGCCGATGGGGTCGTTCTTGGTGATGTACCAGTCGTCGGGCACCAGGTCGACCTGTGCCCGCTTGTCCTTGTCGGTGTAGAAGGTGCCGAACTCGGAGCCGGGAATCGTCTTGATCTCCGCCTTGAGCCCGATCTTCGTGGCCGCGTCGACGACCGCGTTGGCGATCACCGAACGGGCCTGGTCGCCGTCGGAGGCGACGACGATCGGGGTCTGCGGTGCGCCCGCCTCCTGCACGAGCTTCTTTGCCGCCTCGAGGTCGGGCGCGGCGGGCGCGCCCTGGAGCTGGTCGTAGGCGCTCTGGAAGCTCTGCTTCTCGTAGGACCATGCGCCCGCGCCGACGGGCACCTTCCACGGCCTGGCCAGCCCGGCGAAGCCCGACTTGGCGATGCCCGACCTGTCGACGGCCAGCGAGAGCGCCCTGCGGATCTTCGCGTCCTTGAGGACGCCCCGATCGGTGGGCAGCAACACGAACACCCTGGTCGTCGGCCCGTAGGCGACGTTGACCGCCGGGTTCTTCGCCAGCGCGACGGCGGGGCCCGTCTCCGCCAGGTAGGCGCCGTCGGCCGCTCCCGTGGTGAGGCTGTTGACCATGGCGCCGTCGTCGGCCCACCTGAAGGTGACGGCCTTGGTCAGCGGCTTGACGTCCTTGTTCCAGTAGCCGTCGAAGCGGTCGATCGTGATCTCGGTGCCCGACTTCCACTCGGCGAGCCTGTAGGGCCCCGAGCAGGCGTCGGGGTGGCCGGGCGTGCCGTAGTCCTTGCCGAGCCCGTCGACGACCTTCTTGTTGAGCACGATGCCCGCGTCGCCGGCCATCGCCTGGATGAACAGCGCGTTGGCCTTCTTGAAGGTGACCTTGACCTGGTCGTCGCCGACCTTGGTGACGGCGTCGACGTCCTCGAACTCGTCGGACTCGTTCATCCCCTCACCGGCGTGCCGCTGGAGGCTCCACACGACGTCGTCGGCCGTCAGCGGGCTGCCGTCGTGGAAGGTGACGCCCTTCCTGACCGTGAACACGAGGGTCTTGGGGTCGGGCTGCTCGGCCTTCTCCGCCAGCCATGGCTTGATCGTCATGTCGGGCTGGGTCTGCATGAGGCGCTCGCAGACGTTGGCCATGATCGTGCGGTTGGGCGTGCCGCCGTCGCTGTCGAGGTCGAGGGTGCCAGGCTCCTCACCCAGCAGCCATGTGGCCTTCTCCAGCGCGCCCTTGGCCTTGGGGGTCTGGTCGACCAGGGTCAGCTTGGCCACGTCGGGCGCCTTCGTCGTGGCCGCGGGTGCGCCACAGGCGGCGGTGACGCCGATCAGGCCCACGAGGGCGAGAATCTTCTTCACAGGGTGTCTCCGTCGTAGAGGTTCCATGGGACGCGCTCGTACTCGTGGTCGCAGGGCGTGCCCGCAGCGATCAGGTAGTCGCCCGTGGTGAGGTCGACGCAGCTCGACAGCAGGGTGGCCCACCGCTTCACGGCGGGCTGGCCCTCGTCGGGGTGGGTGCACAGCGACTCGGGGTGGCCGAGGTGGTCGGACATCGCGGTGTGGATGAGCTTGCGCGCCTCGTCGCGACCCGAGGCGTGCCGTACGGCCCGCAGCCCCGCCTCCGCGCGAGGCACCCGGTAGAGGGAGTCGGCCGAGCCCGGCCTGTAGGTGGCGGCCAGTTGCGGCGGCATGAACGCCTGGTAGTGGTTGCCGTGGACGAGCAGCCCCTCGGCCGGGTACATCCAGCCCACCGCGCCGGGCGTCGTCTCCAGGTCGATGGCGAAGCCGTCGCGGTGGGTGACCAGCGCGTTGCTGGCGATGTGGGCGCGCGACCTCGTCAGAGCCTCGAGCGCGGCGTTGAGGTTGTCGCTGTCGAGCACGCGCCGCCTGACGAGCGTCTGCGGCACCCCCACGGAGTCGTCGAACCTGCCGCCGAGCCCGTTGGCGTTGAGCGCGATGCCCGCCGAGTTGGCCCCCTGCCGCCCGACCTGCCCCGCCTCGACGTGCATGATGACCGTCGGCCTGCCCGGCTGGACCACGCGCAGGACCATGACGGTGTCGGCGACGCCGTAGCGCCAGTCCCAGTTCTGGCCCGCGTAGACGTGGCCGTCGCCCGACGCCTCGGGCAGCAGGGCGAAGGAGGTGCAGCCGTCGGGCTCCATCGAGCCGAACGTGCTGTCGTAGATGATCTCGCCGCGCGCGTTGAGCGCCAGGATGTCGAGGAAGGAGAGGGCCCCGCGCCCTCGGCGATGCCCTCCATCTCCTCCACCAGCTCGGGGGCGAAGGCCCTGGACGGCGCGACCCAGCGCCCCGCTCGCTGCGTGACCTGCTCCCAGGTGAGGCCGCTGGAATGGGCGAACGCCTCCGCGTAGTAGGCCAGCGCCCTCTCGATCAGCTCGCGCGTCTGCTCGCCGTACTGGCGGCCGCGTTCTCGCGGTGCGCCCGAGATCTCGACGAGGGGCAGAGAGGTGAGGCTCAATGGTGCTCCTTGGACCTGGCAGGCCATGTAATGTGCGTTCCAGAGACCGCAGAACTCTGTAACGCGGGTTTCTGAAGCCAGGGTAATGAGGGTTACGCAGGAGTCAATAGCCGTAATGGAAAATTCACAGAGTCCGATCGAGCAGCTCAGAGCGGTGGTCCGGCAGGTGTGGGAGGAGCTGTCCCCCGCCGAGCGCGCGGTCTGCCACTACCTGATCTCCGCGGCGCCCGAGCAGATCCTCTTCGCCAGCGCCGCCGAGCTCGGCGCCGCCACGGGCACCAGCAACGCCACCGTGATCAGGACCATGCAGCGGCTCGGCTTCGGCGGCCTGCCCGGTCTCAAGCGGGCGCTGGCGGCCGAGTTCAGCTCGGCCGTCGCCCCCGACATACGGCTGCAGCAGCGCATCAGCCACGTCGGCCACGACCTGTCCGACATCTGGGCGAGGGTCTTCGACGAGGCCTTCGAGCGCATCGAGCACTGCAAGCGCCTGTTCGACCAGGAGGCCTTCACCCGCGCGGTCTCCGTCGTGGCGGCCGCGGGCTCGGTGCTCGTCTACGGCGCAGGGGCCTCCGAGCCCGCCGCCCGCCACCTGGCGCTCAAGCTCGGCCGCCGCGGCCACCGCGCCCGGCCCAGCTCGGCGACCGGCTTCGCGCTGGCCGACGAGCTGCTCTGGCTCGGGCACGGCGACGCCGTGGTCATCTTCCAGCCGGGGCGGCGGCTGCGCGAGATCGAGGTGCTGATCGACAGGGCCCGCGCGGTCGGCGCGGGCGTCGTGCTGGTCTCCGACGAGCTGGGCGCGGCTTTCTCCGGCAGCGTCGAGGCGGTCCTTTCGGCGCCCCACACCCCCACCGGCATCACCGCCGAGCCGCTGACCGGCATGATCGTGGCCGACGCCCTGCTCCTGGCCATCGACTCCCTCGACGAGAACCGATCGGTGGAGTATTCGCACCAGTTGACCGCTCTGCGAGAGCAGCTCCTGGGCCCCCGTAAGGTCCAGTAGCCTCACCTCGTCGTCTTTTCAACGGAAGGTGCGTCTCGTGATCGGCTGGTTCGAAGCGGTGGTCCTCGGGTTGCTCCAAGGGCTCACGGAGTTCCTGCCGATCTCGTCGAGCGCGCACATCAGGGTCGTCTCGGCCTTCTTCGGGTGGGACGACCCTGGAGCCGCGTTCACGGCCGTCATCCAGCTCGGCACCGAGGCCGCGGTCCTCATCTACTTCCGCAAGGAGCTCTGGGAGATCATCTCCACCTGGACCCGCTCCCTGTGGACGCCCTCGCTGCGCGGCGCCTTCCCCGCGCGCATGGGCTGGTACGTGATCGTCGGCACGCTGCCCATCGCCATCCTCGGGCTCACGTTCAAGGACCAGATCGAGACCGTCTTCCGCGACCTGCGCCTGATCGGCACCACGCTGATCGTCTTCGGCGTCATCCTGTGGATCGCCGACCGCACCGCCCGCACCAAGCTGACGCTCGACAAGCACCTGTCCTTCACCCACGCCCTGCTCTTCGGCCTGGCGCAGTCGCTCGCGCTCATCCCCGGCGTCTCCCGCTCCGGCGGCACGATCACCGCGGGGCTGCTGCTCGACTACCGCCGCGAGGAGGCCGCGAAGTACTCCTTCCTGCTGGCCATCCCCGCGGTGCTCGCGTCGGGTGCGCTGGAGCTGTTCGAGATCGGCGGCCACGGCACCCCCGACTGGGGCCCGACCATCCTGGCCACGGTCATCTCGTTCGTGGTGGGCTACGCGGCGGTGGCCTGGTTCCTGAAGTACATCAGCACGCACAGGTTCACCGGCTTCGTCATCTACCGCATCCTGCTGGGCGTCTTCGTCATCGCCGCGGTGTCGTTGGGCTGGATCCCAGCGTGACCCTGCTCGCCAGGCAGAAGATCACCGCGAACAGGGCCCAGGCGGCCACGTAGGCCACCGGCTCCCCCACCATCTGCCGCCCCTCGAAGTACACGACCAGGCCGACGACGGCGCCGGGGATCGCGCCCCACCAGCGCCGCCACCACACCTCGTGCACGACGACCTCGAACGCCACCAGGGCGATCGGCCCGAACAGCAGGATCTTCGCGTTCAGCTGCTGGGGCAGGAAGTGGTCGAGCGCCATCACCGCCACCGCCGACAGCGTCGTCAGCAGCACCACTGCGCCGAACGGGGCGGGCTCCTCACGTGGATCGGTCACGCTCTCATTCTGGGCAGGAGCCTCACACGGCGACATCCGTCTTTGGTCTACGCGTGACGGCCGGGTAGGTGGCCATCGTGAACAGCAGCGTCACCACGCCGAGGGCGCTGGCCAGCACGATCACGCCCGTCCTGCCGTACCACTCGAGGGCGAGCCCTCCGGCGATGCCCGCCACGAACAGTCCCAGATACTGGCTCGAGGCCAGCAGCCCGAGCCCGACCGGGACGTTGCCAGGCACCGCGGCGACCGTCCTGTACTGCTGCGAGGGACCGATCAACCAGCCGAGCGCACCCCAGACGAAGGCCCACACGAGGGCGACGCCGAGGTTGAGGTTGGCCACAGGGAGCAGGGCCATCAGCACGGTCGCCCCCGCGATCCCGAGGAAGACCATGCGGCGGGGACCGTAGGCGTCGGTGAGGCGTCCGCCGACCGCGTTGCCGACCACGCCGCCGACCCCCCACGCCCACAGCACCGCGGCCAGCGGCAGATCGATCAGCGAGCCGAGGTAGGTGTAGGCGCTGAAGCCCCCTGCGAAGATCAGCAGCTGCGTCAGCAGGACGGCCAGCACACCGCGGTCGGCCAGCGGCGTGAAGCGATCCCTGATCCTGGTGGAGGCGGGCAGGCGCACGTCGGGAACCACCAGGGCGACGGCGGCGAACCCGACGGCGGCCAGGCCGACCACCAGCCACAGCGCCGAGCGCCATCCCGCCACGTCGCCCATCCAGGTGCCGAGCGGGACGCCGATCGCCGAGGCCACGGTCAGCCCGCCCATCACCAGCGCGAGCGCGCGGCCCCGCCGTTCGGGGCCGACCAGGGCGGTGGCGACGGCGGAGGCCACAGGGGTGACCATCGCCGCGCCCGCCGCGGCGATCACCCTGGTGCCCAGCATGAGGCCGAAGGTGGGCGAGAGCGCCGTCAGCGCGTTTCCGGCGGCGAGCACGCCGAGGCCGATGAGCAGCAGCCGCCGCTTGGACAGCTTCGCGGTCAACGCCGCCAGTACGGGTGAGAGCAGGGCGTAGGCCAGGGCGAAGACGGTCATGAGCTGGCCGGCGGCCGACGGCGAGATGCCCAGGTCGCCCGCGATCGGCAGGACCAGCCCCGCCGTGACGAACATGCCGGTGCCCACGGCGAAGTTCCCAAGGGCCAGGGCGTAGAGCTTGGGGGTCATGAGGACCAAACTCGCCTATTGTTGGACTGTTGTCAAACTTTCAAATCGAGAGGCAGGCTGGAGAGATGCGCGTGTTCCCACAACCGGCGACCGAGGACATCCAGCTCACCGAGGTGCTGCACGCGCTCTCGGATCCGGCGCGCCTCGAGGTCGTCACCCGCCTGGCGGTGGAGCGGGAGCTCACGTGCAGAGGGGTCGGCGACGAGATCGGACTGCACAAGTCGACGATGTCCCACCACTACCGGGTGCTGCGCGAGTCGGGGGTCGTCTCGAGCCGTCAGGAGGGCAGGCAGAAGTTCATGACGCTGCGCAGGGACGACCTCGACGCCCGCTTCCCCGGCCTGCTCGACTCGATCCTCGGCGCCACGCTCTGATGCTGCCCATCCACGCGGCCCTGCCGGACCTGATCGACGTGCTGGACAAGGGCGGCTGCGCCGTCCTGACCGCTCCGCCCGGCACCGGCAAGACGACCGTGGTCCCGCTCGCGCTGGCCGATGCGGGGCTGCGCGTCGTGGTCGCCGAGCCCAGGCGGCTGGCCGTACGGGCCGCCGCGCACCGGATGGACGTCGGCTACACCATCAGGGGCGAGCGCCGCACGGGGGCCAGGAAGGGCGTGGAGGTCGTCACGACGGGCGTGCTCCTGCAGCGCCTCCAGCGCGATCAGGAGCTTCCCGGCGTCGACGTGGTGATGATCGACGAGTGCCACGAGCGGCACCTCGACGCCGACACCGCGCTGGCGTTCCTGCTGGACGTCCGCGAGACGCTCAGGCCCGATCTGCGCCTGGTGGCCGCCTCCGCGACCGCCGACACCGCGCCGTGGTCGCGGCTGCTCGGCGACGCCCCCGTGGTCTCCGCCTCCGGCGTCACCCACCCCGTCGAGATCGTCTGGGCGCCGCCCGCCCGTCCTGTCGCGCCGCCGCACGGCCTGCGCGTCGATCCCGCGCTGCTGGCCCACGTCGCCGACGTCGTACGGCGGGCGCTGGCCGCCCACGAGGGCGACGTGCTGTGCTTCCTGCCGGGAGTCGGCGAGATCACCAGGGTCGCGGGGATGCTGCAGGACCTCAACGTCCTCCAGGTGCACGGCCAGGCCCCCGCCCGCGTCCAGGACGCCGTGCTCAGGCCCTCCTCCACGCGCAGGGTCGTGCTCGCCACCTCCGTCGCCGAGTCGAGCCTCACCGTGCCCGGCGTCCGCGTGGTGGTGGACTCGGGGCTGGCGAGGGAGCCGAGGACCGACCACGCCAGAGGGCTCGGCTCGCTGACCACCGTGCACGTCTCGCGGGCCTCCGCCGACCAGCGGGCGGGACGGGCAGGACGCGAAGGCCCCGGCACCGTCTACCGGTGCTGGACGGCCGCCGCCCACGCCCGCCTCGCGCCGCACGCGCCCCCCGAGATCGCGCTGGCCGACCTGACGGGGTTCGCGCTGCAGGCGGCCTGCTGGGGCGCGCCAGGCGCCACCGGCCTCGCGCTCCTCGACCCGCCCCCGCGCGCCGCGATGTCCGCCGCCACTCGCACACTGCTCACCCTCGGCGCCCTCACCCCCGTCTCCGCCACCCCTGTCCCCGCCACCCCTGTCCCCGCCACCCCTGTCCCCGCCGCCCCGGCACCCGAGGCGCCTTCCGAGAGGGCAGCCTCTCCGGCAGGAAACGCGGGCTCTCCCGCCGAGGAGGCCTTCGGGGCCGCGGGAGGCGGGCCCGCGGGCGACGACGTGACAGCGGTGCGGGTGACCGGGAGGGGGCGGCGGATGGCGCTCGCCGGGGTGCATCCCCGCCTGGCCAGAGCCCTCATCGACGGCGGCCCCCGCGCCGCCGAGGTCGTCGCGCTCCTGTCCGAGCAGCTGTCCCGCGACGCGGGCGACGACCTCGTCGAGATCTGGCGCAGAGCCAGGCGCGACAACGACCCTCGCTGGCTCCGCGAGGTCAGACGCCTGACCAAGGAGCCCGTCAAGGGGCCTGACGACGCCGCCGCCGGGCTGGCCGTCGCGATGGCCTTCCCCGAACGCGTGGCCCGCAGGAGGGGCGGCGGCTACCTCATGGCCTCGGGCACCCAGGCCCAGCTCCCTGAGGGCTCCAGGCTCGCCACCGCCGAATGGCTGGCCATCGCCGTCGCCGACCGTCCCACCGGCGCCGCCTCCGCCAGGATCAGGCAGGCCGTCGTCATCGACGAGCCGACCGCCAGGCTGGCCGTGCCGGTGACCGTACGCGAAGAGGTCGCCTGGCGCGTGCCGCCGGGCGAGCGGCGCGGCGACGTCTCCGCCCGCGTGATCGAGCGCCTGGGCGCCATCGAGCTGTCGGCGACCCCGCTGAGGAACGCCGACGTCCGCGCGGCCCTGCTGGAAGGGCTGCGCACCGAGGAGATCCTCACCTGGACCCGCGAGGCCGTCGCGCTCAGGGACAGGATGGCCTTCTGCCACCGCGCCATCGGCGAGCCCTGGCCCTCCATGGACGACCTGATCGGCCTGGCCGACCGGTGGCTCGAGCCGGAGCTGTCCAGGGCCCGCCGCCGCGCCGACCTCGAACGGCTCGACGTGGTGGCGGCCCTCAAGCGCCTCGTCCCGTGGAGCCGGCGGCTGGAGGACGACGCGCCCTCGCATCTGGAGGTGCCGAGCGGCTCGCGGATCCGCCTCGACTACTCGGGCGAGCAGCCGGTGCTGGCCGTCAAGCTGCAGGAGCTGTTCGGCTGGCAGGAGGCCCCGCGCATCGCGGGCGTCCCTCTGCTGATCCACCTGCTCTCGCCCGCGGGCCGTCCCGCGGCCGTGACCGCGGACCTGGCCTCGTTCTGGCGCGAGGGCTACCGCTCGGTCCGCGCCGAGCTGAGGGGCCGCTATCCCAGGCACCCGTGGCCTGAGGACCCGCTCACCGCGACCCCGACCCGCCGGGCCAAACCCCGCCAGGGCTAGAAAGGAGGCATGTATCCAAGCTCCGCCCTCGGCGAGTTCCTGCGTTCGCGCCGCGCGAGGGTGACCCCCGAAGCGCTGGGCCTGCCTGAAGGCGTCAGGCACCGCAGGGTCCCCGGCCTGCGCCGCGAGGAGCTGGCCCCGCTCGCCGGTGTCAGCGTCGGCTACTACACCCGTCTGGAGCAGGGCCAGAGCCCCAACGTGTCGGCCGAGGTGCTCGACGCCATCGCCCGCGTGCTCGGCCTCGACGACGACGAGCTGGCCCACCTGCACCGCCTGGCCCGCGCGGCGGCCTCGGGTCCCAGGAGGGCCGCGCCCGAGCGGCTGCGCCAGGGGATCAGGCTGATGGTGGAGTCCATGACCGAGGTGCCGGCATGGGCGGTGGGCCGCAGGGGCGACGTCCTGGCCTGGAACCGCCTCGCCCACGCCCTCTTCGCGCCGCACCGGGAGTTCGAGGGCCCCGAGCTGCCGAACTTCGTCCGCATGGACTTCCTCGACCAGGAGTTCACCCGCGGCCTCTACGCCGACTGGACGCGGAAGGCGCGCGACGACGTCGCCTACCTGCACGGCTCACTCGGCCGCTTCCCCGGCGACGAGGGCCTGACCGCCCTGGTCGACGAGCTGCTCGAGCTCAGCCCCGACTTCGCGCGCCTGTGGACCGAGCACCCTGTCAGCAACTGCGCCTCCATCGCGCGCGACCACCTGCATCCCGAGCACGGCGTCCTGTCGCTCACCGCCGAGTTCCTCCGCACGCCCGACGACGAGGGCCAGGGCGTCACGCTCTTCCAGCCCGCCCCCGGCTCTCCCTCCGCCACCCGCCTCCGCGCCCTCGCCGCCGAGCTGACCCGCTCAGCCGCCCGCCCCTGAGACCGCCCGACGCTGAGGCCGCCCGATCCTGGGACCGCCCGCCCCTGAGGCCGCCCGATCCTGGGACCGCCCGACCCGCTCACGGCTGACCCGCTCAGGCTCGATCCGCTCAGGCCGTCACGGGCCGGTCGGCGGGGCGGGCGAGCACCAGCGGAGCCACGAGAGCGCCCAGCAGCGCGACCGCCCCCGCCACCAGGAAGGCCGCGTGCAGTCCGCCGAGCGTCGCCAGTGACGCCGGGGCTTCGGGCGCGAGCGCGGCCGAGCGGGCGGCGGCGACGGCGGTCAGCCCCGCCACGCCGATCGCCCCCACGAACGTGGGCATCTGCGCCAGGCTCCCCGCCACCCCCTGATCGTCGTCGGAGAGCCCCGAGGTGATCGTCGTGATGGTGGCCACCACGGCGAGCACGTGCCCGAACCCCATCGCGGCCGACGTCGCGAGCAACACTCCGACGCCACCGCTGACCGGCAGGAACGCCATCGCGGCCGTTCCCACGGCCTGGACGGCCAGCCCCGCGGTGAGCACCCGCACGGTGCCGATCGTGGACATCAGCCGGGCCGCGACGGCCCCCGCCGCCAACGCCGCGACGCCCTCCCCGAGGAAGCCCAGCCCCGTCTGCAGCGCCGAATACCCCAGGACGTCCTGCATGTGGATGCTGAGCAGCAACGTCGCCCCTCCGCACATCCCGAACGTGACGAGGCCGAGCGCCATCCCCCACTTCACCGTCGTACGGCGCAGCAGCCCGAGCGGCACGAGCGGGGCGACATGCCTGCCCTCGGCCACCAGGAACAGGCCGAGGAGCACGACAGAGGCTCCCACGGAGAGCCACGAGCCCGCCGAGATGCCGTAGACGAGCGCGAACAGCCCTGCGCTCGCCAGGAGGGCGCCGGGCACGTCGAGCCTGGCGAGGCTCCTGCTCTCGCTCTCCCGCACGACGCTCACCGCGCCGAGCAGCACGAGGGCGCCGATGGCCATGAGGATCAGCATCGTCCATCGCCAGTTCAGTCCGGAGGTGATGAGGCCGCCGCCGATCGTGCCGATCACGAAGCCGAGCGAGAGCAGCGCGCCGTTCACCCCCATGGCCCTGGCCCTCCTCGGCCCCTCGGGAAAGGCGGAGGTCATCAGCGCGAGCGAGGTCGGGCCGATCATGGCCGCGGCCACGCCCTGCCCCGCCCTCGCGGCGACCAGCACGCCGGGGAGCTCGGCGAGCGCCGCCACCAGGGAGAAGGCCATGAAGGCGACCACCCCTGCCATGAACAGCCTTCGCCGTCCCACGACGTCGGAGGCCCTGCCGAACAGCGGCATCAACGCCGCCGTGGGCAGCAGGCAGGCCGTCACCACCCACTGCAGCCCCGAAGCGGTGGCGAAGCCGAGGTCCCTGCCGATCGCGGGCAGCGCCACGGTGATGATCGAGTAGTCGAGTCCTGTCATGAAGGTGGCGCCGCACAGCGTGGTGAGGACCAGCCGGCCGCGGGCGCCCAGTGAGGTGTCGTCCGTCATGCCGGCCAGCGTGGTGCGGACGCGATCGGCCGACCAGCGCCCTGCTGGAGGTACACCTGTCAGGTGCAGGCTGCCGTCCGGGGGTCAGGCGAGCTGGGCGGCGAGCAGCAGCAGGTGCGGCTCGGAGCCCGGAGGAGCGACGAGTTGCACGCCCCCAGGACGGGCGCCGAAGGGCAGGGAGAGCGCGGGCCAGCCCGACAGGTTCCACGGAGCCGCGACGGCGATGTCGCGCAGGCGGGTCCTGCCCTCGGGCAGGGGAAGGGCGGCGAGCGCGGGCACGATCAGCACGTCGGCGTCGCCGAACCACTGGTCGGCGCCGTAGTCGCGCCAGCGCTCGCGACGACGGCGTCCCGGCCTGCCGTCCCTTTCTCGCGCGCGGCCAGGGGAGCCCCCGCCGGCGATCGTGGCGAGGACGAGGAAGGAGGGCAGCCTGGCGGGATGGTCGACGACCGTGTGCCCCGCCTCCCGCAGGCGTTCAGCTGCCGCCACGACCGCCGCCCTGAAGCCGGCTCGCACCCCGAGCCCTCGAGGCAGCGGCTGGGGAGCGGCGGCGACGCGCAGCCCCGAGCGCCTGGGCGGGACGCCACGGGGCGGCCTGAGCAGCCAGTCGTCGTCCTCGAAGTCGGGAAGGCCCCACTGCCCTGCGGGGCCGGGATCGCGCCAGGCCGAGGCCAGCTCGGGCTCGCCCGCGAGCACCGACAGCACCAGCGCCAGGTCCTCGGCCGTGCGGGCGAGGGGAGCCCACTCCCGCCACTCGCCGGTGGCCTCGGGGATCACTCCCCTTCCCGGCTTGAGCGCGAGCACCCCGTGACAGGCGGCCAGGGTGCGCAGCGAGCCGAGCTCGTCGCTCCCGAGCGCGAGCGGCACCAGCCCCGCCGCCACGTCCTCCGCGCAGGGCCGCCCCGTCTCGACGAGCAGCGCGCCCGCCGCCCGCAACCTCGCGTGCGCGGGCCGCTCCCCGGCCGACGAGACGGCCACGGGCACCCCCGCCAGCGGCAGCTCATCGAGATCGGCCCTCTTCTGTAGGGCACGCGCCTCGTCGGCCAGGCGCTCGCCGCCCGCGCCGACCGCGCGGAGAAGGTCGTCGGCGATCGCGGCGGCCGTGGCCTCCCCCTGGCGTACGGCCTGCGCGATCTCGATCGCGGACCTGCCTGCCCACACCATGAACCGATTCTGGCCCCACGGGGAGGCGTTCACCAGAGGCCGGGGCCAGGCCCGATCAGGATCTGGGCTCCCTGCCCGCCTGTTTGAGCGCGGCGCGCAGCGCGTACTCGATCTGCGCGTTGACGCTTCTGAGGTCGTCGGCGGCCCACTTCGCGATCGCCTCGTAGACCGCGGGGTCGAGGCGGAGCAGGAGCTTCTTCTTCTCAGGCATACAGGCTGCCGGCGTTCACCACCGGCTGGGTCGCCCGGTCACCGCAGAGCACGACCAGGAGATTGGAGACCATCTGCGCCTTGCGCTCCTCGTCGAGGTCGACGACCCCCTCGGCGGCGAGCCTGTCCAACGCGAGCTGCACCATGCCGACAGCGCCCTCCACGATCTTCGTGCGAGCCGCGACGACCTGGGCGGCCTGCTGGCGCACGAGCATAGCCTGAGCGATCTCGGGGGCGTAGGCCAGATGCGTGATGCGGGCCTCCAGCACCTCGACCCCCGCCAGCTCCGTGCGGTCGCGCAGCTCGGTCGTCAGCTCGGTGGCGACCTCGGCGCCGTCACGCAGGCTGGTGCGGGCCGGCTCGTGCGAGTCGTAGGGGTGGGTGGTGGCCAGGTGCCGCACGGCGGCCTCCGACTGGATCGCGACGTACTCCTCGTAGTCGTCGACCGAGAACGTGGCGCGCGCGGTCTCCACGACCTTGTAGACGACCACCGCGGCGATCTCCACCGGGTTGCCGTCGGCGTCGTTGACCTTGAGCTTGGTGGTCTCGAAGTTGCGCACCCTCAGCGTGATCTTGCGCTTGCTGGTGAAGGGCAGCACCCACTGGAAACCCGCCTCGGCCACCGAGCCGACGTAGCGGCCGAGGAACTGCACGACCTTGGCCTCGTTCGGGTTGATCACCGTGAAGCCCGTCAGGATCACCACGGCGAGCACCACCCAGGCCAGGCCCAGGCCCATCAGCGCGATCTCGCCCGCGTTGACGCCCACGAGGCCGGCGGCCACGCCCAGCACGATCAGCACGGCGAGGACGAGGAACCCGTTCAGCCGGAAGGCCCTTTTCTCCATCGTGTCCCCTTGCTATTGAAGTGATATCACTACGATAGCCCATGAAACCGGCGGAGAGAACGCCGAAGGGGACCGGCGGCGCCAGAGACGCCGCCGATCCCCTTCGATGTGTCGATCAGACCCCGGCGGGATGCCAGACGGTCTTGGTCTCCATGAACGCCGTCATCCTGCCGATGCCGGGATCGGCCGACCAGTCGGGCGAGCTCGGGCGGATGACCCGCTTGAGGTTCTCGGCCGCCTCCTGCTCGCACCTCAGCGCCAGGTCGGGATCGGCGACCCCGGTGAGGTCGAGCCCGTTGACGTCCATGTGCGCGGCCAGCCACGGCGCCAGCTCGGCCTGGTGCCCCGTCAGGATGTTGACCACCCCGCCCGGCAGGTCGGAGGTGGCCAGCACCTCGGCCAGCGTGATGGCGGCGAGCGGCGAGCTCTCCGAGGCCACCACGACCGCGGTGTTGCCCGTGACGATGACGGGAGCCACGGCCGAGACCAGCCCGAGCAGCGGATCCGAAGGTGCGATCACGGCCACCACGCCCGAGGGCTCGGGCGTGGACAGGTTGAAGTACGGCCCCGCCACGGGGTTGGCCGATCCGCGGACCGAAGCGATCTTGTCGGACCAGCCCGCGTACCAGACCAGCCTGTCGATGGCCGCGTCGACCTGCTCGAGCCCCGCCTTCTTGCCTAGAGGCAGCTCCTCGGCGAACTGGCCTCGGCGCCCCTCCAGCATCTCGGCGATCCGGTAGAGGATCTGCCCCCTGTTGTACGGCGTGGCCCCCGACCATCCGGGGAACGCCTTGCGCGCCGCCGTCACGGCGTCACGCGCGTCCTTGCGCGACGCCCTCGAGGCGTTGGCCAGGAAGTCGCCCTTCGGGGACGTCACGACGTACGACCTCCCGCTCTCGGAGCGCGGGAACGCCCCTCCGATGAACAGCTTGTAGGTCTTGCGCACGCTGAGCCTGCTCATCGCTTCTCCTCCGCCGGCCGTACGGTAACGAAGATCTGGCCGCAGCGGCTCACCCCGCAGCGGTGGGCGAACCAGCCGGTCCTGGTCGGGCGCCCGGTACGGGCGTAGGCGTGGCCACGGGTGGCCTGGGCGCGCCTGGTCCGCCTCCTGGTCAGGCGATGATCACACGTCAAGGTAGGCCTCCAGCCCCGCGAGCCCGCCTTCCCGGCCGTAACCGGACTCCTTGTAGCCGCCGAAGGGGGACGTGGGGTCGAACCTGTTGAAGGTGTTCGCCCAGACGACCCCGGCGCGCAGCCGGTCGGCCATCCAGAGGATGCGCGAGCCCTTCTCGGTCCAGACGCCCGCGGACAGGCCGTACGGAGTGTTGTTGGCCTTCTCCACGGCCTCGGCAGGCGTGCGGAAGGTCAGCACCGACAGCACGGGACCGAAGATCTCCTCGCGCGCGATGCTGTGCGACTGCGCCACGCCGGTGAAGATCGTCGGCGGGAACCAGAAGCCCTTCTCGGGCAGCTCGCAGGCGGGAGACCAGCGCGAGGCGCCCTCCTGCTCACCGAGGTCCGACAGCTGCCTGATCCTCGCCAGTTGGTCGGCGGAGTTGATCGCGCCGATGTCGGTGTTCTTGTCCAGCGGGTCGCCGAGCCTCAACGTGCTGAGACGCCTGCGCAGGGAGTCGAGCAGCTGGTCCTGCACGGACTCCTGCACCAGCAGGCGCGAGCCCGCGCAGCACACGTGCCCCTGGTTGAAGAAGATGCCGTTGACGATGCCCTCGACCGCCTGGTCGATGGCGGCGTCCTCGAAGACGATGTTGGCCGCCTTGCCGCCCAGCTCCAGCGTGAGCTTCTTGGACGTGCCCGCGACGGTCCTCGCGATGATCCTGCCGACCTCGGTGGAGCCGGTGAAGGCCACCTTGTTGACGTCGGGGTGCGCGACGACCGCGGCGCCCGTCTCGCCCGCGCCCGTCACGATGTTGACCACGCCGGGCGGCAGGTCGGCCTGCTGGCAGATCTCGGCGAACAGCAGGGCGGTCAGCGGCGTGGTCTCGGCCGGCTTGAGCACGACCGTGTTGCCGCAGGCCAGCGCCGGAGCGATCTTCCACGCGAGCATGAGCAGCGGGAAGTTCCACGGGATGACCTGGCCCGCCACGCCGAGCGGCCGGTCGCCGAACCCGGCGTAGGCCAGCTTGTCGGCCCATCCGGCGTAGTAGAAGAAGTGCGCGGCGACCAGCGGCACGTCCACGTCCCGCGACTCGCGGATGGGCTTGCCGTTGTCGAGCGATTCCAGGACGGCCAGCTCGCGGGCGCGCTCCTGGATGATGCGGGCGATGCGGAAGAGGTACTTGGCCCGCTCGGCCCCCGGCATCGACGACCAGACCCCGAAGGCCTTGCGCGCGGCCTGGACCGCGCGGTCCACGTCGTCGGAGGAGGCGACGGCCACCTCGGCCAGGACCTCCTCGTTGGCGGGGTTGACGGTCTTGAAGGAGGAGGAGCCGGGGACGAACTCGCCGTTGATGAACAGCCCGTAGGACGGCTTGATGTCCACGACATCGCGCGACTCGGGCGCAGGTGCGTACTCGAACATCTCGATCAGTCCAGGGTGAAGTAGTCGGGACCGGCGTACCGGCCTGTGGCGAGCTTCTGGCGCTGCATGAGCAGGTCGTTCAGCAGGGAGGAGGCGCCGAGCCTGAACCAGTCGGGGCTCAGCCAGTCGTCGCCGACGGTCTCGTTGACCAGCACCAGGTTCTTGATGGCGTCCTTGGTGGTGCGGATCCCGCCCGCGGGCTTCACGCCGACCTGGCGCCCCGTGACGTCACGGAAGTCGCGCACGGCCTCGAGCATGATCAGGGTGACGGGAAGCGTCGCGGCGGGCGACACCTTGCCGGTGGAGGTCTTGATGAAGTCGGCGCCGGCGATCATCGCCAGCCACGACGCCCGCCGTACGTTGTCGTAGGTCGCCAGCTCGCCCGTCTCGAGGATCACCTTCAGGTGCGCCTCGCCGCAGGCGGCCTTCACCGCGACGATCTCCTCGAAGACCTTCTGGTAGTCGCCCGACAGGAAGGCGCCCCTGTCGATCACCATGTCGATCTCGTCGGCGCCGGCCGCCACGGCCAGCGCGGTGTCGCTCACCTTGACCTCGAGGGAGGAACGGCCGCTGGGGAAGGCGGTCGCCACCGAGGCGACCTTCACCCCCGAGCCCTTCAGCGCGGAGACGGCGACGGCGACGAGGTCGGGGTAGACGCAGACGGCGGCCACCCGGGGCGCGCCCTCAGCGGTGTGCATCGCCTTGGCGCACATCGCCCGGACCTTGCCGGTCGTGTCGGCGCCCTCCAGGGTGGTGAGGTCGACCATCGAGATGGCCAGGTCGATGGCCTGAGCCTTGGCGGTCGTCTTGATGGAGCGGGTGCCGAGCATCGCCGCCCGCTGGTCCGCGCCCACCCGGTCGACACCTGGAAGGCCGTGCAGGAAGGCCCGCAGCGTGGCGTCCGAAGAGGCCACGTCCGCGAGCGAGGTAGTCACAGTTGACACCATCACAGCATCGCCGACCGGGATGGGTACTTCCAAACCGGAGCTGCCCGAATGTTCGCTCGTTTTTCGTCAGCATCATCTGTTTCACCTGTAGGTAAGCACCGCGCTCGTGCCGCCGGCGTCGACCGTGGCCCACATCTGGGAGGTGCCGGGAACGTTGGCCAGCCCCCGCACCTCCGCGTGCGTGGAGCCCTCGGGCAGGACGGAGATCTGCGACCAGGAGCCGTCCACGAAGCGCACGAGCGCGCCGGGGAGCCCCGTCCGCGCGGCGGCCAGCCACATCCCGCTGCCGCCGTCCGTGGTCACGTGGGTGTAGGCGGTCGCCGGGGGACGGTGAGGCAGCCGCTCCCACGCGACGCCGTCCCAGCGCAGCACCACCGCCTCCAGCGGCGCGCCGCCCACCGTGATCGCCCCCACCGCGTAACCGAGACCGGCGTACGGCATGGCGAGGTCGTTGAGTTCCAGGTGGCCGCCCTCGGGCAGCGCGATCGCCGGGATCGGGGTGCGCAGCCACTCCCCGTCCGTCCAGCGCAGGATCGAGGCGGCGCGCTCGCCCCCGTAGCCGAGGTTGGACACCCCCGGGCTGCTGAGCGCCCAGACCTGCCCGTCTGGAGCCGCGGCGAGGTCGCTGATCGGCAGCGGGGCGGCGACCGGGCGCCACGCCTGCCCCTCCCAGTGCCAGAGCCCGTCGGTCATGCCCTCGCGCGAGAGCCTGAGCCCCGCCGCCCAGCAGTCGTCGGCCCCCGTGGCCGCCGCCGCGGTCACGTGCGCGGACTCGGCCTCGATCGGCAGCCTGCTCCACCGGCCCTCCGCCATGCGCCGCACGTCCACGCGGGCGGGACCGTCGGTGAAGGTCCAGGTCACGCCCTGCCCCGCCTGCCTGACCAGGTACGGCCCCGCCTTACCCGTCGCGCCGTGCCACTCCGCGCCGTTCCACCGCAGCGGCGGCAGTCCCGCGCGCATCACCCACGCGTCCTGCGGCCCGCCGGAGGAGACCTCGCGAAAGCCGCCCCACATACCGGTCTCGCCGACCAGCGATACCTGCCACCCATGCCTGTGAGCTGCGGCGGGAGCGTCCGCGATGAGGAGCACGCAGGCCGCCACGATGATCGTCCATAGCTTCACGGCGCACCATCGTCGCCGGTCTAAGGCGGCCCCCAGGCGTGTCCTAGGTAGTCGTAAGCCGATGGTTCGGCAGAGATAGGGCATCCGCCTGATGTGGCGGGGTGGGCCTTAGCCGGATTCTTGAACATGTCAGCAAGTCGCATGAAGAAACAGGAGATCCGGCCGTGAACCCGGAAATTGAGTACCAGCTCATGCAGTCCCATGCCAAGGAGCTTCGTCAGGCGGCGGCCATGCACCGCCGAGTACGCGAGGCGCAGAAGTCGGGTGAGTCCGAGCGTCGCCACCGCTCGCTCTTCAGCAAGTTCAGGAAGTCGTGACCGCCCCCAAGGAGCCCGGCCGCATCCTCCCTCGCGGCCGGGCCCCACAGCCCCCCTAAACCGGTCGTAACCTCTCTAAAGGGCATGCCATGCTTGAGGACGTGATAGGTCGATCGGTCAGTCCCGTCTTCGTGGGGCGGGAAGCTGAGCTGACCGTCCTGACAGAGTCCTTCGACGAGGCGCGTAAGGGCGCGGCCACCGCCGTCCTGCTGGGCGGCGAAGCAGGGGTCGGCAAGACCAGACTGGTGCAGAGCTTCGCCGAGCGCGCGGCGGCCGACGGCGCGCACGTGCTGTTCGGCGGCTGCGTCGAGCTCTCCAGCGACGGCCTCGCCTACGCTCCGTTCACCGCCGCGCTCCGCCAGCTCGTCAGAGAGATCGGCACGGCCAGGATCGGCTCGCTGCTGCCCGAGGGCGCCGAGCGCGACCTGGCCAGACTGCTGCCCGAGTTCGGCGAGCCGAGCGCGGACGGCGACACCAACACCGGCAGGGCCAGGCTCTTCGAGCAGTTCCTCACCCTGCTCGAACGGCTGGCAGAGCCGCGGCCCGTGGTGCTGGTCGTGGAGGACATCCACTGGGCCGACAGGTCCAGCCGCGACCTGATCGCCTTCCTCAGCCGCAACCTGCGCGAGTCGCAGGTGCTCATGGTGCTGACCTACCGCTCGGACGACCTGCACCGCCAGCATCCTCTCCGCCCCGTCCTGGCCGAGCTGGGCCGGGTGGCGGGCGTGCTCAGGCTCGATCTGCCGCGCCTGTCGCGCGACGAGGTCGCAGGGCAGATGGCAGGCATTCTCGGCGTCCCGCCGCTCTACTCCCGCATCGAGACCGTCTACCAGCGCAGCCAGGGCATCCCGCTGTTCGTCGAGGCCCTGATGGAGTGCGACGACGGCGCGGGCGAGGTGCCCGACTCCCTCACCGACCTGATCCTCGGCTCGGTCGAACGCCTTCCCGAGGAGACTCAACGCGTCCTGCGCATCGCGGCCGCGGGCGGCATCCGGGTCGGCCACGCCCTGCTGTCGGCCGTCAGCGGCCTGTCGGAGCTCGACCTCGAGGCCGCGCTGCGCCCCGCCATCGCGGGCAACGTCCTGCAGATCGCCGACAACCGCGCCTACGTCTTCCGCCACGCGCTGATCCGCGAGGCCGTCCACGACGAGCTGCTGCCCGGCGAGCACCAGCGCCTGCACGGTCGCTACGCCGAGGAGATCTCCCGCGACCGCACCCTCGTGCCCCCCGGCAGGGCGGCGGTCGAGATCGCCCACCACTGGTACGGCGCGCGCGACGACCACTGGGCGCTGATCTCGGCGTGGGAGGCGGCGCAGAAGTCGTTCAAGGCCTTCGCCTACACCGAGGCCATCCCCCTGCTCGAACGCGTCCTCATGCTGTGGGACAAGGTGCCGGGCGCCTGCGGCGACATCGGCGTCGACCACACGGCGGTGCTGGAGCGGGCCTCCGAGGCCTCCCACGCCTGCGCCGACATCGACAAGGGCGTCAAGTTCGTCAAGGCCGCGCTCAGCGAGCTGGAGGAGTCGGCCGAGCCCGAACGGGTCGCCGCGCTCCTGGTGCGGTGGGGCGCCTTCAAGCTGGCCAAGACCAAGCCCGGCGCCCTGGAGAGCTTCCGCCGCGCTCTCAGCCTGGTCCCCGAGCCGAGCAGCACCCGCGCCGACGTGCTCGTGAAGCTCAGCCGCCACCTCATGCTCACCGGCCAGGTCGCCGAGGGCACCATGCTGGCCGAGGAGGGCCTGGCGCTGGCCAGGCAGCTCGGCGACAGGGTCATCGAGGGCGAGCTGATCATCAACCTCGCCCTCGGATACTCCCTCGACGGAGAGATCGAGCGCACCTTCGAGGCCAACACGCGCGCCATGCGCCTGGGCGAGGAGGTCGGCTCGGGCCAGCTGATCCTGCGCGCGGTGGCCAACAACATCGACGCGCTCAACGAGCTGGGCCGCTCCCGCGAGGCCATCGAGCTGGGCCGCGAGGGCGAGGCGCTGGCCAAGAAGTACGGCAGGGTCAGAGCCTCGGGCGCCTTCATACTCAACAACCTGGCCGAGGCGTTGGAGAGCCTGGGCAGGTGGGAGGAGGCCGTCCAGGTCATCGACCACGCCCTCAGCCTCGGCCCCACCCAGAGCACCCGCCACCACCTCATGAGGGTGCGCGCCGACATCGCGCTGGCCAGAGGTGAGCTGGACCTGGTCGAAGGGATACTGTCCGAGCTCGGCGTCCTCAAGGACCGCCAGGAGGACTTCATCCAGGACATCACCAACAGCAGCCGCCTGCACATCGGCTGGCACATGCTGAAGGGCGAGCCCGACCACGCGCTGGCCGTCGCCGAGCGCCTGCTCAACAGGCCGAACCAGGCGCACAAGGCCGCACTGGCCTGGCGAACCCTCTCGATGATCCGCACCGTCTGCGACGCCGCCGGGCCAGGACTGCCCGAGAGAGCGGCGCGGGTGCGGGCGATGGCCGCCGAACTGGCCGCCACGCTGGCGGTCAGCGGCCCGGTGTCCGAGGCCTACAGGCTCACCTTCGACGGCGACTTCGACGCCGCGGCGGAGGCGTGGGAGCGGCTCGAAAGGCCGCACGCCCGCGCGAAGTCGCTGCTGAGGGCGGCGACCGTCCGGGCACGCGCGGGCGACAAGGAGGGGGCCGCCTCCCGGTTGCGCGCCGCCCATCCCCTCGCCACCGCGCTGCTGGCCGCGCCGCTGGTCGCCGAGGTCGAGGGACTGGCCCGCCGTCTCGGTGTCACGCTGCTGGAGGAGCCCACCGCGCCCTCGCCCGACCTGCTCACCCCGCGCGAGCTGGAGGTGCTGCGCCTGGTCGCGCTCGGCCGTACCAACAGGGACATCGCGGCCGAGCTGTTCATCTCGGCGAAGACGGTCAGCGTGCACGTCTCCAACATCCTCGCCAAGCTGCGGGTGGCGACGAGGGGCGAGGCCGCCGCCGCCGCACACAGGCTGGCGTTGCTGTCGGCGTGACGCCGTCCTAGAGCAGGGGTTCGACCAGCAGGGCGATGCCGAAGACCGCGAAGGCGGCGGCGGCGCCGTACCGGATGGCCTTCTCCGGCAGGTGCCTGCCGAGCAGGCGCCCGACCACGATGGCCAGAGCGTCGGCGGCGACCATGCCCACGGTGGAGCCGATCCAGGTGCCGAGCCATCCGTGCTGCGTGGCCAGCGTGATGGTGGCCAGCATGGTCTTGTCGCCCAGCTCGCTCAGGAAGAAGGCCACCGTCACGGCGATCACGGCGTTCCTGGTCGTCCGCTGGGCCTTGCGCGACTCCTCCTCTGTCAGCTCGTCGCCGCGCAGGGTCCACAGGGCGAAGCCGAGGAAGGCGATGCCCGCGACGATCGAGATGGCCGTGGTAGGCAGCGCGTCGCCGATCAGCCCGCCGACGGCCACGCTGGCCAGGTGCACTGCCGTGGTGGCGATGGTGATGCCGGCCAGCACGGGCCAGGTCTTGAAACGGGTGGCGAACGTCATGGCCATCAACTGGCTCTTGTCGCCCAGCTCGGCCACGAAAATCACGCCAAGACTGATCCAGAACGCTTCCAACGGTCCTCTTTCGTACAGCCGGACCTGAAGCGACCTGGGGGAGCACGACTTCGGCCCGGCATGGCTGCCAGGCCGAAGGTCTCGTCCGCCTGTTACAGGCTCGCGTAGCCGGGCAAAAGTGCCAGCATGTCGACCACGCGGATTGTGGACTACTCCCCTTCGGGCATATCGGACTGAGGATATCACCATGGTCAAGCTGTACAGACGCTGGCTGCTGGAGATGTGGAACGGCGACTTCGACCTGGCCGACGAGCTGGTGTCGGACGACTTCGTCGGCCACTGGCCCGGCATGGACGTGCACGGCCCCGACGGGCTCAAGCGCGCCCTGGAGCAGGGCCACGCGCCGTTCACGAACGTGATGGTCACGCTCGACGTCGGCCCGATCGTCGAAGGCGACATCGTGGCCGCCCGCTGGACGTTCGAAGGCGACTACAAGGGCGGCATCCCCGGCGTGGCCCTTCCCGAGAACGCCCGCGTCGCCTTCAGCGGCCACGACATCCTGCGCGCCGAGAACGACAGGTTCGTGGAGTACTGGGTGATCTCCGACACCCGCTGGATGCAGGGCTAGAGCGCGCAGCCGACCATCACGGGCTCGTTGACCAGCGTGACGCCGAACTTCGCGAGCACGCCGTCGCGCACCTCACGGGCCAGCGCGATCAGGTCCGCGGTGGTGCCGCGGCCGTGAGGATTGGTCAGCGCGAGCGTGTGCTTGGTGGAGATGCGCACGGGACCGCGCGTGTACCCCTTCGGGAACCCCGCCTGCTCGATCAGCCACGCCGCGGGCACCTTGACCGAGCCGTCCGGCATGTCGAACCGGGGGGATCCGTCGCCCAGCGTGGCGGCCTGCTCGGCGGAGACGATCGGGTTGGTGAAGAAGGACCCCGCGCTGCGGGAGTCGGGGTCGGCGGGGTCGAGGACCATGCCCTTGCCCCTGCGCAGCCCCAGCACCGCCTCGCGCACCTCGGCCAGCGCGGCCCGCTCGCCCACGCGGTTCACCAGCTCCTGGTAGGTGAGCGGGCCAGACGTCTCCGAGACGTCCAGCGCGAAGGTGACGCCGAGCACGACGTAGCGTCCCAGGTCTCGCTTGAAGGCGCTGTCGCGGTAGGAGAACCCGCACCTGCGCGCCTCCACGTCGGCCACCTCGCGCGTGCGCCGGTCGAAGACCCGCACGCACCGCACCGTGTGGGCGACCTCCTGGCCGTAGGCGCCGACGTTCTGGATCGGCGTCGACCCGACCAGCCCAGGGATGCCCGACATGCACTCGAGCCCCGACCAGCCCTCGGCGACCGCCCGCGCGACCAGAGGGTCCCAGTCCTCGCCCGCCTCGGCCTCGACCACCACCTGGCCGCCGTCGCGCGAGACCGTCACCCCGCGCGTGGCCACCTTGACCACCAGGCCGTCGAAGCCCTCGTCGGACACCACCAGGTTGCTGCCGCCACCCAGGATCAGCGTCGGCTCACCGCGCCTGTCAGCCTCGGCCACCAGCGAGACCAGCTCCTCGGCGGTCGTCGCCTCCTCGTAGGCGCGAGCGGGCCCGCCCAGGCCCAGCGTGGTGTACGGCGCGAGCAACCTCAGGTCTCCCATAAGCGACAAGCCTACGAGGAACGCAGCATGCGCAACACGGCCTCGTAGTTCCTGCGCGCCTCCCTGTCCCTGTATTCAGGGGAGACGTCGTGGTAACCGTGGTGACGCTCCTGCCGTACGGGCAGCCGCTCGTCGGGCACCACCAGCGGCCCCTCCAGCGCGAGCGACAGCACCAGGTCGGCGTTGCGGTAGTAGCGCACCTTCTCGGGGAAGGCCCGCAGCGCCGCGCCTCTCCGCACCGCCATCAGGTACCCGAGCAGCGCCCGCACCCGCCCTGGCCCCGACTCGTTCCACTCCGTGTCGTTCTCTCCGGGATCCACGCCCTTCCACCCGGCCGCGACCGCCCCGTCCTTGACCGCCTTCACCAGCGGCGTCAGCGCGTCTCCCTCCAGGACCGTGGAGGTCTCCATCAGCACGTGCACGTCCGCGGTGTCCAGCTGCATCAGCTTGGTACGGGCCGCACCCCAGCCCGCCGTACCTCCCTGCCAGTGCGGCTGCTCGGCCACGTGCCACGCGGTGATCCGCTCGGGGTGACGCTCGGCCAGCTCGTGCAGCGCCTCCCCCGCGCCGTGCACGTTCCCGAGGTCGAGGGCGAGGATCGGGGCGCTGGTGTGCTCGAGGACCGACTCCAGGCACCTGCGCATGTCGTCGGCCCATCCGTCGACGATGACCCCCACGCTGGCGGTCACGCCGGAGATCTCGACCCGCTGCCGCTCCAGGTCGACACCCGCGATGTCGAGCCTGTTCGTCGCGAGGCCGGCGTCCCAGGTCCGCTGCGCGTGCAGCATGTCGTCACCGGGGTCGCCCGTCTGGCCAGGGTCGCCCGAGAAGCCGAGCTCGGCGGCGGGGTTGATCTTGTCGAGGCCGCCGCCCTTCTTCCCCTCGGGCTCCGTCATGGCCGAGACCGGAATGGAGCGCACCGACGGCCACTGGTCGAAGGGGGGTTTCACGGTCAGTTCGTAACCGTCGGCCGAGTCGCGGACCTGCCAGCCCGCCTGCTCGATCTCCTGACGGAGTGCGTCGGCGGCGGCGTAGTCGCGCACCGCCCTGGCCTTGACTCGCCGCTCGGCGAGCTCAGTGACGTGTCTCGGGGCTTCACTCATATCCCACGACTACCCACTCCCCCTGACGAAAGTCAGCGATCACCCGAGATGGTTTCCGTCCGCGGGGCGGGCACACCGTACCCGCCGCAGGATGGACGGCAGGCACAGCACCCCGTCCCTCACGCGGACGGAAGGCGCAGATTCCTCAGCGGCTCGAACCGGGAGCACGGGCACCCCGCCCGTGCCGGAGCAGCGGGCGACGGACATCGAGCATGCGGACCGGCCGGTTCACCCCGTTCGGTAGGCGCGGATGATCGTCTGTTCGACGGTGTTGCCGGAGACGTCGGTGGCCTTGGCCCGCAAGGACACGTGCCCCGTGGCCGGGTTGCGCAGGAACACCACCCCGCCCGCCGGCGTCCTGACCAGCTTGGGGACGCTCCAGGTCGCCCCGTCGTCGGTGGACACTTCCACGTTCAGGTCCTTCAGCCTCCCGCCCGCGCCCGTGCCGGGTGTCTGCCACACGGTGACAGGCATCGTGAACGACACGCCACCACGGGCGACGTTCCGGTTGTCCAGAGCGGGCGCGAAACTGATCACCGCGGACGGGAGCTGCACGGTGCCGGGGGCGTGCTCGGACCTGAACGTCCATGCGGCGAAGATCCGGGTGGAGGTGAAGGGCTCGTCTCGTTCTGCCTCCGTCTCCACCCGGTAGGTCGCCGCCTCAGGCGGGACGGGGAAGGGCTGGGAGTGGACCGCTTCGCCTTCCGCCACCAGCCGTCCGTCGCGATAGAGCGCCGAGCGCTGCCGCGGCGCCTGGGAGTAACCCGGCTGACCCTGCCCGTCACCGTGGTAGTAGTTGAAGTTCACCGAGATCCGGTCGCCCGTCCTGGTGAGCGCGTCGCGCGTCGCCTCCGAGGCGCCTGCGGGGGCGAACACGCCGCGGTTCCAGTGCTCCGCATGAGTGCGGCCGCGCTGGTAGGTGGCGGCTCGGCCGAAGATGGCCTGGACCTCGTCCTCGCCCTGGACGTCCGTCTCGTGGAACCAGCGCTGCCACCGGATCCCGTCGTCCGTGTTGACGTACTCGGTCTGGACGGAGGGCAGCGCGATCCCCTTGCCGGCGTACCAGTGCGGGAAGAGGAAGTCCCGGGGTTGCGGACCGGCGGCCGTGCTGCCCGCCGTACCTGCGAGCTGCTGGGCGTAGTCCACCTTGACCGTCGCCAGCTCCTGCCGGGTCACCGCCCGTTGGAAGCCGGTGACCATCCGGCCGGCGGTGAAGTAGCCGAGGTGGTAGAGGTAGGGGCTGTTGTCCGTGCCGCCCTCGGGCGAAGGAAGGGCCCAGGTGCCGGAGACCTTGCTCATGGCATGCGGATAGGTCTGGTCGCCGCCGAGCTGCGCGCCGTAGAGCGTTTCGAACGAGGGCCTGGATATCACACTCGAGAAGGGCGATCCGTCGGCCAGTTGTCCACGGTAGCCGAGCTGGGCGTCGACCTGCTTGACCTTCGGATCCGGCGGGGTGATGGACAGGGGCAGACCGAGCCTGGCGTCCAGGTCGAGCGTCCGCGGCCCGGTCAGCGCCAGCCCGGGATGCACGAGGAGGGTTCTGGCTGCGCCCAGGAACGTCGTGCCGACGGCCCAGGTGCCCTTGGGCAGGCGTAGCGTGGTGCCGGCCTGCGAGCCCCTCAACACGATCACGTCGTCGTAGGCGCCTTCCAGTGGTCGCAGCACCGTCGTGACGCTTGTCGCCGGCCGGCCGTCGCGGTCGTTCTGGTTGAGTGTGAGGTCGTAGCTCTCCACCTCTCTGTCGACGCCGAGCGGCGTGCTGACCGTGATGCCGCCGCCGGTCGCCGTGAGGTACCCGCCGAGCGGAGCGTCCGGAAGGTCGCCGCGCGTGTCGGCGGTCACCGACACCTCGGCGCTGCCGCCGGCGGCAACCGTGACGGAGCGGGGGGTCACGGTGAAGAGCGCCGCGTCGAGGGGTCGTCCCGCACTGTCGAGGGCACGTACGGAGAGGTCGAGGGTGACCGGCGCCGAGCCCGCGTTGGTGTAGGTCAGCGTCCTGGTGATCGGCTCGTCGTCGGTGTGCGGCCAGCGCTGCTGACCGAACCCCATGCCGGGAGGGTTCGCCGTGATGAACTGGGTGGTCGCCCGCGCGACGTCCACGCGGCCGGCTCCTTGGCCGAACACGCCGATCGGCCCTGGCCTGGCGGAGGCCATCAGCGCGGCCTTGAGCTGAGCAGGAGTCCATTCGGGGTGCTGGGCGGCCACGATCGCCGCCGCTCCCGCGACGTGCGGCGCGGCCATCGACGTGCCGGACATCGCGTGGTAGGGGCCCTGGCCCTCCTGCGCATGCGTGCTCCGCGCGGCCACGATGCCGACGCCTGGAGCGGTGATGTCGGGCTTGAGCGCGTGATCTCCGACGCGCGGCCCCTGGCTGGAGAACGCGGCGCGCTGTTCGTTCCTGTCCACCGCACCGACGGTCAGCGCGGAGTCCGCGCTTCCCGGGCTGCCGACCGAACGCTCCGTGGCGTTGTTGCCCGCCGACACCACGAACAGGGTCCCGTGCCTGGCGGTCAGGTCCTCCAGCGCCTGCTCCACCGGGTCGACGCCGGGGCCGTCCGCTCCGCCCAGGCTGAGATTCACCACCTTCGCGCCCTGCTCGGCGACCCACTGCATGCCTGCGATCATTGCGGACTCCTCGCAGGACCACGCCATGCACACCTTCGCGCTGAGCACCGTCGCGCCGTGCGCGACACCGCGGTTGCGCCCGCCGGACGCCTCTCCTCCGCCGACGATGGTGGAGGCCACGTGCGTGCCGTGGCCGACGACGTCGTCCTCGTCGGGGTCGGAGGTGAAGTTGCGCTGCCCCGCGATCCGCCCGACGAGGTCGGGGTGGGTGGCGTCCACGCCGGTGTCCACCACGCCGACCTTCACTCCGGCACCGGTGAGCCCGCGCTCCCACGCGGCCGGTGCGCCGATCTGCGGCACGCTCGTTTCGAGGGTGGGCCTCATCCGGCCGTCCAACCACACCCTTTTCACACCCGCGGCCTTGAGGCCGCGCGCGGTCAGCTCTGCCCAGAACCTGGTGCGGTCCTTCCCTTCCGCGTGTACGGCGAGGGCGTCGATAGTGGGCAGCTCACGTACGACGCGTGCGCCTGCGGCGGCCGCCCGGTCGTGTACGCGACTCTTGGCCGTGGAGCCGTCATAGGAAATGATCAAGGGGAGGTGCCGGTGACGGTCGTAGTCGAAGTCCAGGAGGTCCGACACGTCGAACAGGCGGCTGTCGAGCAGGCCGGATGCGAGGAGCGGCGCCGCGTCGCTGGGCACCACCCGCAGCCGGTCCCCGACCTGGTCGATGGCGAAGGTGATGTTCTCGCGGCCAGGGCCTCGCTCGATGGCGTGGCCGCTGCCCTTACCCAGGCGGACCGTGTCCCCGGTGATCAGTGTGATGGCACGCGCCCGGCCCTTGGCCGCCGTCACCGCGTGCGCGGGTCCCCCGGCCGGCCCTATGGCGAACGCCGCGCCATAGGCGCTGTTGGTAGCCCCTGCCAGGTGCGGGGTGCCGTCGGCCGCTGTCAGGGCCGGTGCTGGGAGTGCCAGCAGGAGTAAGGCGCTGATGGCGAATCTCAATGGGAGACCTCTCGGTGATGGGACGGATTCAGCGTGTCCGACCTTGATCACGCACGAGTGCGGCGAAAGGTTGCTTGACGGCGATCCAGCGATTGGATCAGGCGGGACAGATCACCGCCGACCAAGCATCACGCTGCGTGTGAGTCCGTCTGCCGGGGATCGGGGAAGCACAGCCACTGCAAGCGGACTCCCGAACAGGTCCACACCCTCGCCGAAGCCTTACCCGCCCGCTTGGCCAGCGTTCGCGTTGAGCGGAGCCTACGAGATGCTGATGGGTCAGATCCGGCAGCATCACACAGACCGCATGCTGGGCAGCTCGCGCACGGCGACATACCGCCGACATACCGCCGCCCTCTATCTTGCTCGTTCGTGACATGGACGAGAATCGGCCTTTTCGCCGCCCTGATAGCGATATCAGCGGCCATAGCCGTCCCGGGGGCCGCCACCGCACAGCAGAGCGGGCTGAGCCCGTACGACCAGCTGGTCCTCTCGCACAAACCGGCCGCCTACTGGCGGCTGTCCCACCCGTCGGCCGGCACGGAGACCGACCGCACCGGCAACGGCCACAAGGGCACCTTCCGCGGCGTCACGAGCTCGGTGCAGCTCCCCAACAGGGACGGCGCCGCCGTCTTCAACGGCACCTCGGGCTACTTCGAGGTCCCCAACGCCAACGCCTTCCACATCTCCACCACCGGGAAGTTCACCGTCGAGGCGTGGATCAGGCCCCGCACGCTGGAGTTCGCCGACGACGAGCAGGACGGCTACGTCTACTTCATGGGCAAGGGGACGAAGTCCGGCACCGGCGGCGACCGGGAGTGGGCCGGGCGCATGTACAACAAGTCCCACCCCGACCGTCCCAACCGCATCTCCGGTTATGCCTGGAACCTCGACGGCGGCTTCGGGGCCGGCGCCGCCTTCCAGCACCCGCTGACGGTCAACCAGTGGATGCATGTCGCGCTCACGTTCGACACCTCCGAGGGCACGTACGGGAAGGTGCGCATCTACAAGAACGGCTTGCCCGCCGGCTCCGACAACCTGGTCTTCCGCCCCGGCCAGGCCGACGAGGTCATCGTCAAGCCCAAGCCCGGCTCGGCTCCCGTCCGGGTGGGCACCCGGGACTTCAGGTCGTATTTCAACGGGGCGATCGGAAAGTTCGCGATCTACAATCGCGCGCTCACGGCTGCCGAACTCCGCTCGCACTACGCGGTGATGACCGGCGCGAACACGGACTTCAACGCCGACGGGGGCGGCGACATCTTCTCGGCCGCCACCGGGACGCTGACCATCTGGAACGCCGATGGCGCCAACAGGTTCGCCACCGCCGCGCCGATCGGCCCCGGGTGGGACGCCTACAGCCGGCCGATCGCGGGCGACTTCAACCGCGACGGACTCAGCGACCTGGCGGCGGTCAGGAAGATCGACCACACCCTCGTCATCTGGAACGGCAGGGGCGCCAACAACTTCACCTCCGCCCAGGACATCGGGCCGGGCTGGGAACCGTACGCGAGCACGCTGACCTCGCTCGGCGACATCAACCAGGACGGCCACGACGACATCGGGGCCACGCACAACGGCACGCTGTACGTCTGGAACGGCAAGGGCGACAACCAGTTCGGAGCCGCCCAGGCCCGCGGGCCGGGCTGGGACGCCTACAGCCGGCCGATCGGGGGTGATTTCAACGGCGACAGCATCGGCGACCTGGCGGCGGTCAGGAAGTCCGACCACACCCTCGTCATCTGGAACGGCAGGGGCGCCAACAACTTCACCTCCGCCCAGGACATCGGGCCGGGCTGGGAACCGTACGCGAGCACGCTGATGTCGCCCGGCGACATCAACCACAACGGCCGCTCCGAGCTCGCGGCCACCCGCGACGGCATCCTCTACATCTGGAACGGCAGGGGCGACAACCAGTTCGGAGAAGCCCTGTCCCGCGGGTCGGGCTGGGCGGGGCACTTCTGACATTCCATGCGGGGAGGGGAGAAGGCCTCCCCGTGACGTTCTCGAAACGCCTGGAGGCGAGTGGATGTTCTCATTGCTGGGGCCGCTACAGGTGATGGATTCCGCGCGAGAGATCCCTATTCAGGCCGCCAAGCAGAGGGCCATCCTGGCCGTGCTTCTGCTGAGACCGAATCGGGTGGTCACCTTCGACCTTCTCAAGTCGGAGCTGTGGGCAGCCGGTCCGCCGACCACGGCCAAGACGAGCCTGCAGACCTATGTCTACCGCCTCCGGCAGGCGATCGCCCCTCTCGTCACGCGAGGCGTCGAGCTTCAGACCCAGGGCTCCGGATATCTGTTGACCGTGCCGGACGGCGTCGTCGACCTCAGGACATTCGAGGATCTCACCGCCGCCGGCGCCGAAGCCTTGGCCGCGGGAGACCCCGGCGGGGCGGCCAAATGCCTGCGAGAAGCGCTCGGGATGTGGCGCGGGCCGTTGCTGGCCGATGTGGATGTCGAGCTCGTCCGCCAGGAACGCCACAGGCTGGAAGAGATCTGCCTGAACACCTATGAGATGTGCCTGGAGGCGGAGCTGCGGCTCGGTCGCGGAATCCACGTCGTCCCGGAACTGGAGCAGTTCATCGCCGCCCACCCGTTCAGGGAGACCCTGTGGATCAGGATGATGCGGGCGCTGAATTCTGGAGGCCGCCGCATGGAAGCGCTCGCCGCGTACCGGAGGCTCTACCGGATCCTCGACGAAGAACTCGGTATTCGGCCGAATGCCGAAGTGCAGCTGCTTTACCAGGACATCCTTCACGGGCACCCTGCCAGCCCGCTCCTTTCGAGCGGCCAGCGCTAGGGGGGAGCGCCCGCATCACCGGGCCGCCGTCTGCTCCGGCTCGCGGTATCCGGTGGCCTGGAGGGTGAAGAGCCGCGCATAGTGGCCGCGGGCGGCCATGAGGGCGTCGTGCGTTCCGGATTCTCCGATGGCGCCATGCTCCAGGACGACGATGAGATCGGCGTCGCGAACGGTGTTGAGCCGGTGGGAGATGAGCAGGCTCGCAACGCCGTGGCGCCGGCGTCGGGTCCGGGCATGCAGGTCGGCCTCGGCCTCCGGGTCCAGCCCGGCGGAGGGCTCGTCGAGGATCACGAGATCGCGATGGCCGCGGAACATCGCGCGGGCCAGGGCCGTGCGCTGCCACTGCCCGCCGCTGAGTACGACACCCGTCTCGGGGTCGTCCTTGTCCTCTTCGCCGAAGAACGTGCGCGTGAGCAGGGTGTCGTATCCGCGGGGAAGAGCGGAGAGCTTGTCGTGGATTCCGGCCTCGTGCGCGGCCGCACGGATCCGGCTCTCATCCTCGCGGGCGGGGACGAAGCCGATGGAGATGTTGTCGGCCGCGGACATGTCATAGGTCATGTAGTCCTGGAACACCCCGGTGATGCGGTGCCGTAGATCGTCGGGATGTACGTCACGGATGTCGACGCCATCCCACGTGATGCTTCCGTGCTGCGGGTCGTAGAACCGGCACAGGAGCTTGACCAGCGTGGACTTGCCGGCGCCATTCAGGCCGACGACGGCGACCGCCGCGGCGGCGGGGATGAACAGGTTCAGGCCACGCAGGATCCACGGGTGATCCTCGCTGTAGCGGAACCACACGTTCGTCAGCTGGATCCCGTGTTCGAGACGTGGCAGTGGCACGGGCTCGGCGGCGATGGGGAGGTCTGGTTCGGCCGAGGTCACGGCCACGTAGTGGCCGAACATGAGGAGATCCTGGTGAAGGGCGGCGATACCGGAGATCAGACCGTTGAGGGAGGCCTGGACCGCGGCCATGGCGGCGATCAGCAGGGACACGTCGCCGACGCTCAACACTCCGGAGCCTGCGGCGATGACGGCCCAGGTCAGCCCGCCGCCCGCGACCACGGCGCCCAGCAGCGTCAGCAGTCCCTCGACGGACAGTTCCTTGATGTCCATCCGGCGGCGTGCGGCGTTGGACGTGCGGAGTTCGGTCATCATGCGGCTTCGCAGGAAACGTCCGCTATTGAACAGGCGGATCTCCTTGGCCGCCGCCACCGTGGCGAGCAGGTCGCCGTAGAACATCTGGCGTCGTTCGGCCGGGCCGATGTCCCACATCATGGCGGCGCGGCGACGCGACAGCCGTAACTGTGCCACCAGCGCGGGAGCGCCGGTGGCCAGCACGATCCCGGTGAGAACCGGACTGATCATCAGGAGGGACCCGACCATCCCAGCCAGTGTGATCATCGCGCTCACCACTCCGAGGGATCCGGTGACGATCTCCTGCCCCGTCGACAGGCTGTTCTGTGCCAGCCGCAGCCGGTCGTGGAAATTGGGGTCCTCAAACCGTCGCAATCCGGCGAACCGCAGCGTCGCGGAGAACAGCTGTGCGGTGGTGTGGGCGATGAACACCCTGCCCATCTCGCTGCTGAGGTACTGCAGCAGCTGCGGCAGCGCCGCCATCAGCACGCCCGCGCCAGCCAACCCCACCGCGAGGGTGCTCAGCTCGGCTCCCGATCCCTGTCCCGTCAGGGAGTCGACCACCAGCTTGGTCAGCCACGCCACCGCGATCGGTGCGATCGCCTCGACAAGCATGATCAGGACGTAGACCGCCATCAGTCCCGGGGCCGCGCGAAGGGCGACCCCGGTGGCCGTCCTCGCCAGTCCGATCATGCGCTGACCGTAGCGGGCGACGTGGCCGAGGTCATGTTGGGCATCACGAACTCCCCGAGATTTCCATGAACAGATCGGCGATGTCGTCGAAGATGATCAAGAGGGCGGCGGCGGCCAGTCCGACCGGCACCGCCAGAGCGAGGCCGGCCACGGTCACCGGGTCGCCGGGGAACATCAGCGTCGCCCACCCCAGCGCGACGACGAGCAGCAGGAGCCCGTTGCGGATCAGATGCACCGGCCCGAGCGGTGTCGCGGACGCGCCGAAACACTGGCATGGCTCGCGCCGGCCTCCGCGAAGGGAAACGGCGATCCACAGGGAGAAAGCGATCAACAGCATCCCGCTGACGGCCAGCCCGATGGGCGGGAACACCATCATGGTGGCCGCCGCAGCGACCTCCGCAGCCGCGGTCGCCGCGGCGGCCGGCAACCGGGCCGGGCCGGGCAGCATGCCCAGGGTGGCGGCGAAGGACCTCAGTGCGGTACGGCTGCGCAGCTTCGAGAACGCGGAGACGACGAAGATCACGGCGAGCAGGACTTGGCTCGCCACCAGCACATGGGACATGTCCACAGATGTTCGCCGGGCCTGCTAGCCCGGTGCTAGCGCGCCGGTAGCACCGCTCCGCTTCTCACATACTCAGATGTAGCAGCAGTAGTTCGTGTTCCTCCACGGCCCCGCGCCGGCCTTCCAGCAGTTCCTCCTGACCTGCTTTCTGACCTTGTAGTCCATGTACTTGGTGCAGGCGTACGGACCGCAGCGGTACTCCGTGACGCAATCGTCCGCCGCAGCGCGGTGCTCCGGAACGACCAATGCGAGTAGACGGTCTCCGATGTTCGCGATGGAGCGCATCATTTGTTGGTTTCCTCTCTATGTTGCCGGTCCGATTTCTGACATGAAATTTTCTGCGGAATCGCTCTCCATTCCGCCGGTGACTCCGGCGGGGGTCAGCTTCCGTAGGGCGATGGCGCGAATGTCGGCGACGGGGAAGTAGCCGTGGTCGCGGGAGTCGAAGCTCGCGTCGGTGTTGTCGCCGATCAGGATGAGTTGCCCGTCGGGCACACGGGCATCGGATACGAGCGGTCGCACGGCTTGGGGGACGGGATCGCCGGGCAGTGCGACGATGCGCTTGATGAGGAACGGGCCGCCCATCGGCAACGGGCTGAGCACCACGGCGATCTGGCCGCGTCGCAGTGCCGACGGGGTCGCCCGGCGGGCCAGGAGCCGATCGCCCTCGGTGAGGGATGGCTCCATGCTGTAGCCGTCCACGCGGATGACCGAGTACGTACGGCGCAGCCATACGATCACCGCGATGAGAACGACGGCGGTGCACCCGGCGGCGGCTGCCTCCACGGACTGGATCATGATTCCACCAGGACCTGTGCGTCCAGGTTGGTGCCCACGACCGTGCCGTCGGCGTCGATCACGTAGACGGTCGGGTACCCCTGGACCTTGAAAGCCCTCTGCAGGTCCCCCGTCGGCGCCTCGACCACGACTCTCGCCACTTCACGCAGCCGCTCGACCTTCTCGGCGACGTCCTCCCCGGGATCGGCGACGACCACGGCGAAAGCCTGGCTTGACGACGTGCGGGCTCGTGCGATGAACCGCGGCAGCAACTCCTCACAGGGCGGGCAGCCTGGGGAGAAGAAGGCGATGAGCGCGGGGCCGCTCACGAGCTCGTGCGTGACCGGCTCGCCAGCAGTGGTCATCGCCGCGAACTCCGGCATCCTCTCGCCGACGAGAAGGCCGTCCATCATCGGCGAACCGAACTCGGACTGCGTGGCCATCTTACGAAGACGACGGATCACGCCGACCATCAGCAGCAGATTCGCCATCGACAGCAGGCCGACCACGACAACGGCCGCGGCAAGAAGCTCCATCACACACGCTCCCGTATCTCTCTTTGAACAGATCGTCGAAGACGATCAACAGGTGGCTGCCGCGATCGCCGGCCCGGCCCAGCGGGACTGCGCGTTCCACCGGCCTGCGGCCGCGTCCCGGCAGCCAAGACCGTGAGCTGCCCGGAACTCGAGGCGACCGGGCTCCTCCGATGAGCGCGAGCGCTTGCCTGTCAGGGTGTCGCGCAGACGGAACCGATGCGCACCCAGCTGTAGCAGTTCTCCACCCCGCCGGGAGAGGAGCAGCACCGCCGCCGGTACCAGCCTCCGGCGAGCGGGCACCTGTACTCGTACCGGCAGTTGGCGGCCGACGCCTGGCGTTCCCGCAGGACGTACGCCAGCGCCTTATCAATCAGATTTGTCATGCGCAGATCGTCGGAGAGACCGTTAGCGCCTGGATAGCCCGCGACTAGCGCGGAATCGGATCGTTGTGCGGATACCGTCGATGAGGTCGCGACCTTCCTCGGTATCCCGGCCGCCACCCTCTATCAGTGGCGCTGCCGCCGCATCGGCCCGCCCGGTCGCCGCATCGGCAAGCACCTGCGCTATCTCCCAGACGAGGTCCGCGACTGGGTGAGGGAGCAGCGATGACGGTCTACGACCGCTGGCACAAGTCGCGGCCCAAACCCGGCGCGGCGGTCGTCTACCTCGCCGCTGCCTGTGGTCTTCGTGGTGGTGAGATCTTCGGCCTGGAACTCGACCAGATCGACCTCGACCGCCGCGAGGTCGACATCAGTCAGCAGCTGGTCTGCGTGAATGGGCGCAAGCCGTATCTCGGTCCTCCCAAGACGAGGACCTCGGCCCGCACGATCGAGCTGCCCGATCTGGTCTGCAAGGCCCTCCGCGAGCACCTCAAGCGCTTCGCCATCGTCGAACAGGAGATCGACGACGAGACCGACCCGCGCAAGCCGCTGCGCCGTACCGCCAAGCTGCTGTTCACCACGAACCTACTGCTTCCGATGCACCGGGCGACCTGGTCGCACATCTGGTCCCCGGCGGCCCGTACGGCAGGCATCCCGCCTCGCATCGGCCTGCACTGTCTCAGGCACTACTTCGCGACCCTGCTGATCCACAAGGGCGCCTCGGTCAAGACCGTACAGCTGGCCCTCGGTCACTCCACGCCGATGGTCACGCTCAACACGTACATCGGGGAGTAGCCCGAGGCACACGAGAAGACGCGTGCCCTCGTGGACAGCGCGCTCGGCCGTGTGCCCCGGATGTGCCCTCCAGGCTCCTCCCGGCGATGCCGGCGAGGTCAGGGCCTGGGTCAGCGGTAGTTCGTGAACTGCAGGGCGATGTCGAGGTCCTTGCCCTTGAGCAGGGTGATGACGTCCTGCAGTTCGTCCTTCTTCTTGGAGCTGACCCTGAGCTCCTCGCCCTGGATCTGCGCCTTGACCCCCTTGGGGCCCTCATCCCGGATGATCTTGGAGATCTTCTTCGCGTGCTCCTGGTCGATGCCCTCCTTGAGGGCGACCAGCATGCGGTACTCCTTGCCGGACAGCCTCGGCTCGTCGGCGTCAAGGATCTTCAACGAGAGGCCGCGCTTGACCACCTTCTCCTTGAAGACGTCGAGGGCGGCGTTGGCGCGCTCCTCGCTGTTGGCCTTGATCTCGATGTTGTTCTGCCCGGACCAGCTGATCGCTGCCCCAGTGCCCTTGAAGTCGAAGCGGTGTCCGATCTCCTTGACCGTCTGGTTCAGCGCGTTGTCGACCTCCTGGCGGTCGATCTTGCTGACGATGTCAAAGCTGCTGTCGGCCATCGGTGTGAGTGTCCTCTCTTCGTCCCCTCCGACCTTAGCGACCAAGGGGGTCCGAGGTGGGGATCGGGCATGGGACAAACCGATGTCACGTGCGGCTCGAAAGTCCGCTATTCTTCTGTCTGTCGCCGCGAGCGGATGACACGGCAGGTTGCCCGAGTGGCCAATGGGAGCGGACTGTAAATCCGTCGGCTTAGCCTACCCAGGTTCGAACCCTGGACCTGCCACAGGGAATTTTCCCAGCTAAGAGCCCCTTCGGGGGCTCTTTTGCTTTCCAGGCCACGCAGCCGTAGGCCATCGTATGCAGCCTCATGACGGTGGTCGCGGGATATATGTGGGCTGATTCTGGGCGTGTTTCCCCTACTCGCAAAGGTCGGAACATCGCAGGGCCCCGGAGGCTCTCCATGACCCTTGGTAGCCGATGCGTGATCATGCGGCTACAGCGTCGGTGGGCGATCTCCTGGTGTCCGTCAAGGCACTGTGCGCAGACCCGCAGCAGGACCTCCACCCCGTGACCCGCACGCTCGGCGACGTCGGAGGCCGATACTCCCGCGTTGAGCCAGAGAGAGACCGCCGCGTGCCTCAGGTCGTACGGCCTGCGCGCCAGCGGTGAAGCGGCCTGTTCGGGGTGAAGGCCCGCATCCGGGCTTGATGCCAGACCTCGGTGAGGCCGTCGAGGCAACCACGCTCCCGGCCCGCCCCCGCCAGGGCGTGGTCGTCCTGTGGCTCACGATCGAGCCGTCGTGCTCCCGAGGTGGCGGAGGGGCGCGGCCGCCGCGCTGAGCAATGTCACCAGCAGGACGAGCGCCATGAAGACCTGCTCGTGCATGCCGAGCACGAAGACGGTCTTCTCCGAGAACTCCGGGTCGTAGGTGGCGGTGCCGGGGAACAGGAGCGCTCCGAGCATGCCGAGCCATGGGGTGGCGAGGATCGCGGCGGCGCAGAGCAGCCGCGAGTGGACGTTGCCGTCCCGTTTTGTGACGAGCACGAGGCCGATGAGGCCGAGCAGCACTGTCATCACCATGTACTGGGCGTCGTGGAACTTCGCGTGTGGTGGCCAGGCCTCGTTGAAGGCGTGCTGTGCCGCCAGATCGGGGATCACCAGGTCCGCGAGCACGGCACCGGCCGTCGTGATCACCCCGACGGCGGCGATGAGGATGCGCGGGAGAAGCACGGTGAAGCGACCTTTCCGTCATAAGGGCAAGAGGGTCGGAGTGGGCCCGCTGTACTAGGGCGTCCAGTCGTACGAGGGAGCCAGCGACCGCTCGAAGACCGATCTGGGCAGGAGGGGGAGGGCGGCGTCCCGTACGGCGGTCAGCGCGGAGGAGGTCCAATGCGCGGCCGAGCCGACCTGGCGGGAAAGGCGGACGATCATCTGCGTCCGTGGCCTGCGGGCGCGGTCGTAGGCCTCCAGCCCGGCGCGCACATCCCCGCCGTCCACCGCGGCGGCCAGCGTGACCGCGTCTTCGATCGCCTGGCAAGCCCCTTGCCCCAGGTTGGGGGTCATGGCATGGGCGGCGTCGCCGAGGAGCGCGACCTTGCCCGCGACGTAGGTGCTCAGGTCAGGCATCTCGTAGGTGTCGCGCTGGATCACGTGGTCCTCGCGGGCGGCGTGCAGCAGGGCGGGTATCGGATCGTGCCAGCGGGCGAAGCGTTCGCGCAGGTCGTCCAGGCCGCCTTGGGAGCCCTGTGGGGCGTTGGCCATGATGTAGCAGTAGACGCGGCCGTCGGGCATGGGCATGTGTCCGAACCGTTCGCCTGCGCCCCAGGTTTCGGTGCTTGCCTCGACAGGCTGGGGCGGGGCGAGGAGTCGCCAGGTGGTGTAGCCGACGTAGCGGGGTCCGCGTGCGTGCGGCCACAGTGATCGCCGGGTGATGCTGTGCACGCCGTCGGCGCCGACCACGAGATCCGCGGTGGAGACACCGCCGCTGTGGATGACGGTGCCGTCGGGCCGTACCTGATGCACCTCGGTGCCCGACCGCAGCGCCGCCGAGGGCACCGCGGTACGCAGCAGGTCGATCAGGTCGGCCCGGTGCACGGTCGCCCACTGGCCGAAGCGGCGTTTCAGGTAGTCGAGGTCGTTGCGGATCAGCCAGTGCCCGTTCCTGCGCCGGATCCCCGCAGGCGGGTCGGCCGGCCCCTTCGAGCGCAGGAGGTCGCCCAGGCCGAGCGTGTCCAGTGCGCGGAGCCCGTTGGGTTGCACCGCCAGCCCGGCGCCGACCTCGGTGAACTCGGGGGCGCGTTCGAGGACCTCGATCTCCCAGCCGCGCTGGTGCAGAGCGGCGGCCGCGGTCAGCCCGCCGATCCCGCCACCCACAATGATCGCTTTCACTGTTCGGTCTCCATCTGTGGTCATCGCGGATGCCTGCCTCAGTGCAGGCCCCGTTTGTCCGGCGTCCAGAACGGCTTGACCTTGACCGAGGCCCGCGGCCAGTTGCGCTGCCTGACCAGGAAGTCCCGCACCATCTGACAGGTCCTGGCTTCTCCGGCCACGTAGGCGGCCCCGGTGTTCCCCGGCAGGTCGAGTTCGGCCACCGCGGCGAGCAGCAGTGGGGAGGCGGCGGCCGAGGCGCCGTGGCGGTGCACCCGGCGCAGCCGGTGGGGCCCTGGCATGGGCAGGTCGCGCTCGGGGGTGTCGCTCTCCAGGACACCGTGGACGCTCGCCGCCTCTCCCAGCGCCCGGATCATGGGGCCGAAGGCGGCGCTGGCGCTCTCCTCGCCGATGAACACGTGGAAGTCCGCCTCGCGGGTGAAGAAGTCGCCTTCGGGCCACCAGAAGGTCACCGCGTCGCCCGGCCTGGCCTGGCGCGTCCATCTCAGCCCGATGCCGTCGCCCTCGTAGAGGTGCACTCGCAGTTCGAATGCCTGCTCGCGGGGGTCGAAGTCCCAGATCGTGTAGGTGCGCAGTGTCTCGGCCGGCCGCAGGATCCCCGAAACCGACAGCGGATCCTTGAGCTGGATCCTGATGTGCTGGCCGGGTGTGTAGGAGAAGGTGATGGGCCGGTCGGTCTGGAGCCGGATCCGCTGCATCGCAGGTGTGACCGGCTCGACGTGCGTGATGGTCGCGTTCATCGCGTACTTGCCGAAGACGGCGATCAGCGGGTTGCGCGTGCGCGGCATGTCAGGACTTCTCTCGCGTGCCGTACGGCTCGCGCAGGCCACGCCGTACGTGCGCGGACCTGGACAGCCGCCACCACACGGCCGTCGCGAGCGTGAGTGACGCGAGGAGGATCCACCACCGAGGTTCCACAGCGACTCCTAATGGCTCTAAATTTGCTTAGAGCTATTAAGGAAACATAGATGCCCTAGGATGTCAACGGCGTCACAGCGAGCGAAGGGGAGCCATGTCAGCGCACACCACGAGCCGGCGGGACAGGCTGCGGCAGGCCACCGTGGAGGAGATCCATGTGACCGTGCGCAGGCTGCTGGTCGCGCAGGGATCCGCCGCGGTGACGATCAACGCGGTGGCCCGGGAGATGGGCATGAGTGGTCCGGCCCTGTACCACTACTACGCCAGCCACGACGAGCTGGTCGGCGCGGTGACCGCGGGCTTCTTTCGCGAGCTGGCCGAGACGATGGAGCAGGCGCGCGACGCTCACGCCGACGCGCCGATCGGCGACCGGCTCCTGTCCGTCTGCCGCGCCATGCGCGCCTGGGCGATCGCCCACCCGGCCGAGTTCGGCTGGATCTTCGCCAGCCCGATAGCCCCGCCGAACAGGCGGCAGGACTCGGTCCGCCATCAGGCCGCGCTGCGATTCGAGCAGGTCCTGCTGGACCTGACCGTCGAGCTGTGGCAGGCGCAGCCGTTCCCGGTGCCCGACCTGGCCGGCCTGCCCGCGTCGTTGCGCGAACAACTGACCGCCTACTCGGCCACCATCGAAGGACGGCTGCCGCCCGAGGCGGCCCACGTCTTCCTGACCTGCTGGATCAGGCTGTACGGCCTGCTGTGCATGGAGGTTCTGCACCAGCTCGACTTCGCCTACACCGACCTGGAGCCGGTCTTCGAAGAATGCCTACGCGACCTGAGCGCCAAACTCTCGCTGGACTACTCCGAACCACCACTCACGGAGGGCCGGCGGCCTTCGTAGGCAATTCGGTATGCCGCCTGCAGGGGGAACGGCTCGCGAGTGACGGTCACCCCGGAGAAATTCATGAGTGGCCGAGGACAGCTTCCGCGACGCCGATGAAATACCAGTCGAGATCATCACCGGAGATCGTAGTGATCGTCCTCTTCGTCCCGCTGTCCCTGTGCTGAACCAATTCCCCGCCCTGAGGACACCAGGAGACATAGCTGTCCGCTGTCGCGGCAGCCATGCTGCATCCACGCCTGTCGCGCCGGTTGGTGACCTTTCCTGACTCCACGTCCACAGCCAGCCACTCCTGTCGTGTTTCCACCTCAATACGGCCGCTGTCGCGCCAGAATATCGCGGACACGTTCTCCGAAAGATCGATCTTACCGAGAACCTTGCCTTTCATATCCACTAGGTGAATCGCGCTGGACGCGCTCTCGTTGTCATTGCCCAGCAGAACGGCGAGGCGACTCGTGCCCGCGTCGAAGTCGATCGCCGTGACGGGGCGACCAAGGTCACCGACTACGGAGATCTTCGGATCTTCACCCGAGAAATCGACAAGCCGGAGAACCCCGCGCTCATCGACAAAAAGGGCTCGCCCTTGATCTGTCCAGGTGGCGTGAGACGCGTCGATATCCATCACCACTGTCTCGCTATTCACCAGAGCATTGACAACGGACCCCCCATCGCCGTCGCCGTTGTGACACCCGAGAAGCAACAGAGCGCGTCCTTCGCTACTGAGAACTGGTTGCGCAGATCCGGAATCCACGCCGCAGTCATTCAACTCCAGCCGGGTGGATCCATCACTGGACAACAAGTAGGTTCCGCGGTCCCGTACGAGAGACTCATCCTGTACGGCGAGCAGCCATTGGTGGTCACCGGGTTCCGTGAATCCACATGAGCCGGACGCCCCGATGAGTACGGCCAGGAATACTGCAGTCCACCGGTTCAGCGTGGCGGGCTTTCGAGTGTTGCGCACAGTCGCACGCCCTTTGTCGGAGAGTCACGGGACGCCTTCCTTCGAGCATCAGTCGCGGCACCCCAGATGCGGAGGTGCTCCGTCGTCACGGCTTGACCAGAGGGATGATCCTTCGGTACTTGCCGCCGGGTGACTGCTGCGGCGGTTCGTCGGCGCGTTCGAGGGTGATGTTCCCGGCCTGGCGCTCGGCGAGCAAGTGGGTGATCTTGTCGCTCACGATCTGCCACAAGCCGTCGATGTCGGCGCCGGCTGCGGGCAGCAGGCGCATGCGCAGGGTGGTGGGCGCGGTCTGGACGAGCTGGAACTGCTCGATGCCCGGAACGTTCAGTGCGGCGCCGAAGGCCATGGGTGAGATGTTGACGTGCTCGCCGCGACCGGTGGGGAAGGTGAGCAGGTCGGCCACGCGGCCACGCACCCGGATGGCGGGAAGCGGGCTGCCGCAGGGACAGGGGTCGGGTCGGACCAGGACGCTGTCGCCGAGGTCGTAGCGCAGGATCGGCTGGACCCGGTTGGCGAGGTTGCTGATCAGAACGGTGTGCGAGTCCTGACCTGGCGGAACAGGCCGGTGATCGGCGTCGACCGGCTCCAGGACGGCCCAGTCGCTGTTGACGTGGTACCAGCCGTGCGCGCAGCCGGAGCTGAGGAAGCCGCACTCGGTGGAGGCGTAGGAGGCGCGGACCTTGGCCTGGAAAGCGGTGGTGATCCGCTCCCTGACCTCCGGGGTCAACGTCTCACCTCCGGGGATGACGACCGCCGGGCGGATGCGCAGACGGCCCGCTTCCTGCTCGCCTGCCAGCAGCGTGAGCATGCCCACGAAGCCGGCGAGACTGGCGGGATCGAACCGGTTGAGCTCGTCGACCAGCTCCGCCATCGGCTGGTTGATCGAGAAGACCCGCATCATCCGGCCGAGCCACGGCCTGTCCACGCCGAACCTGGCCGCCCCCGCGACGGTGGCGAAATGGCCGCCTGGTGCGGTGACTATGGCGGTACGGCCGGCGCGGGCCAGGGTCCTGAGGACATCGCGGGCCGCCATCCCACCGCCGGCGCGCAACCCGACGGCGGTGCCCACGGCCAGGTTCCTGTCGTCCAGCACGAAGAGGCCGCGCAGGCCGCTGGTGCCCGTGCTCGTGGCCACCAGGTACCGGTCCTGGAAGCGATGCCCCACGAGGCTCGGGTCGGCCACGAACGCCTCGACCCGCTCGAGCGTCACCTGGCGGTCGGTGACCCAGTCGTCGAAGCGGGCCGTCAGCGTCTTCTTGTCGGTGACAGGGAGCGCCTCCGGGTCGTCCACCCGCTCCGGCAGGTTCCGGTACAGCTCTCGGTAGTAGGGCGAGTGGGCGCGGGCGTAGGCCACCATCTCGGCCAGGCGGGCACGCTGCCGCCGATCGATCCCCGGGTGGCCTTCGCGCAGGGCGCGTCGTGCGTCGAGGGCGAGCGATCGGACGTTTTCCTTCATGAAAGGCTGATCCTTTCTGCTGCGAGCAGGACCTTCAGGCGGTTCATGGGCTCTCTGTGGGCCGCCGCACCGAGAGCAGGCCGCTCATGGCGATGTCGAGGCCGCGCCTGGACGCCTCCCACAGCTCGTCCTGCGACCGGCCGAGCCGGACGCTGGCCAGGCCGGCCTGCTGGATGGCGCCCATCAGGGATCCGGTCATCGCGGCCGCGGTGATCGGGTCCAGCTGGTCGGGGAACGCTTTCAGGAGCTCGTCGGCGATCCGCTGTTGCAGGTCCAACAGCAGGTACAGCCCTTTCGCCTGAAGCGTCGGCGTGCTCATGACCAGCCGGAGCGCCGCCGACAGCTCCTCAGGCTCCCTGCGGGGGACCTTGGGACGGCGGTGGGCGGCGTACTGCTGGACCATCCTCGCCAGCACCTCACCAGGGCTCTCGTGCGGCCCACGTTCCGCGATCGCCGCGAGCAGCACGTCGAAGTCCCGATCCATGCCGACCCACAGCACCTCGTCCTTGCCGCGGAAGTAGTTGGAGAACGTCTTGGGGTCGACATCCGCCGCGGCGGCGATCTGCGCCATCGTGGTCTGCTCGTACCCCTGCTCCTCGAACAGCCGGATGGCCGCCATGACGATCCGCTGCCGGGTCAGCTGCTTCTTTCGTTCGCGTCGCGACTCCTGCATGGCCCAAATGTACGCCTACAAGAAATTTCCCGGCAACCGGAAAAATACCTCCGAACGGAATCGGCGTAGGCACGACGCTGATGGGCACCACAGCCAAGACGAGAACCCCCGAACTGGATGACTCATGTCCGAGGCGCTCCCCCGCCCCGCCACGCTCACCGATCTCTTCGTCGACGACCCGATGGCCGCGCCGCTGACCTACCCCGGCCGTCTCCCCCGCACTTCGGGCCTCCTCCAGGACGACAGCTTCGTCCCACTGGCGGAGGTCGCGGGCGCGCCCGCCGAGGACTGGCACGCCCACGTCGGAGGCCAGGCCGTACGGCTCGGCGACCATCTGGAGGCGCTCGGCGCGGCGCCCATGTCGGCGCGTCACGCCGTCCTGGCGGTCGGCTCCAACGCGGCCCCGAGCCAGCTCTACCGCAAGTTCTTCGACGGCGCCCTGCGACCGGTCGTCCCCCTGACGCAGGCGACGGTGCAGGGCATCGCTGCCGGGGTGTCCGCCCACATCAACCGCCATGGCTACGTGCCCGCCGCGCCCATCGCCGCGCCCGGTCCGTCGCGGCTGTTCGTGCTGTGGGTGGACCAGGCCCAGCTGGTGGCGCTGGACGTGACGGAGCCCAACTACTACCGGCGCCTCCTGCCCACCGAGCGGCACCCGGTCACGCCGGCGTCCGGTGTGGCACTTCCCACCTGCTGGGTGTACGTGAGCAGGCACGGGTGCCTCACAGACAGGACGGGCGAGGCCATGCGGCTCGAAGCCCAACCGCGGCTGATCGCCCGCCTGCTCTCCCGCTCGGCGGAGCTGCGCACGCTGTGCGGGCCCACGCCTGAGACCTTCGTGGCGCGGGTCAGGGAGCCTCTGGTGCGCGAGGCCGCCTGTCACCTGTTCCGGAGCCTGGGCCTGGCCCGCGAGCAACCTGAACTGCTGGGCCTGCCCACCCGTACCGCCTGCTGAGCGGCTCCCTCAACCGCAAGACTCCGCCGGGCAGCGCGCCGACGAACGACAGAGGCTCAGCGCCTCTTGAGGATCTCGAACACGGCCATGTAGTTGTCGCCTCCGTGACCCTCCGCGATCCCCCGCTCGGCGATCTCCTTCATCAGCCGCGGCTGGCCGGAGTGAACGCCCTGCTCCACGCTGGTGTGGGCGATGTGCTCGAGCGCGTTAAGGTTCATCTCCGTGGTGCCGAGAGCACCGGGGTAGTTTCGGTCGTCCGGCGCGGGCGCCTGCGCGGCGAGGGTCTGACCCACCACGGTGGGTATGAAGCAGCCGAGGGCGAGGTCGGCGAAGTCGACCGCCGAGACGCCCGCCGAGCCGACGAGCGCGGCGGCGTGCAGAAAGCCGTTGACGGTTAGGCCACCGAGCCCTTGGAGCCCGCCGACCCTGCGGCGTGTCAGCCGGTGGCCGGCTAGTGCTGTGGCCGCATAGGTTCACCGTGTTGGTCGTCATTGATTGAGTTCCCTGCAGATCACCTCCAAGGTGTGGAGCGTTGGCATCCGCTCGGGCGCCGCAGCCCCAGATCCCCGGCCTCTGGCTGGCGAGCAGTCCGGGGCGGACCCTTCCTATTCCGGGCCCTCCTCATCGGGTGCGGCGCGGCTGGCCAGTCGTTCGTATCGCTGTCTGGCTGCTTGCGGAGTGCCAAGCCCGAGACCGAAGGCGATCTCTTGCCAAGTCATGCCGCGGCCACGTGCCATCTCGAGGAGCCCGGTTTCCAGTGCGTCCATCTCCCCGCGAACCAGTGGGACGAGGCTCAACGCAGCGGTGATGTCGGCGTGGTCCACCTCCGGCTCAGTGTCGTCGAGCTGTGCGGCCCCACTGAGCAGGAACGACACGAGCCTGACGGCTTCGTGCGGCCCGATGACCGAGGCATGAACCTGTCGGTGGCGTTGTTCGTCGGTTGTCGCGTGTCGCTCGGCGATGCGAAGCAGGGACGCGTAGACGCGGTGCACTCGCGCCTGCTCCGGATGTGGGGGCGTGAACGGGTCAGTGTGCTGTGCAGGAGTCGACGACATAAGAAGAGGATGAGGCAGCTCATCGACCGTTGTCAACCAATCGTTTTAAACGATCCGTTCAATCACTTGGATGCCCTCTGATGCTGAGACCGCATAGGTTTGCCGGGTTGAATCAAGCTGCGGTTTCGAGTGGGCGTCCGCCCCAGCGGTTTGCGGATGCCGTTATTCGACCGTCCAGGTCAAGCTGCATGCTCGTACTCCCTGAGGATGCCGCCAAGCCGATCATGTCGGCGGATGCCCAGGCGGCGATCTCGTCGGGGATGGTGCGCGGCTTAGGTAGCAGCCGGAGGGGAGCTACCTAGTGTCATGCGCCTGAAATTCGGCGGATAAGTTCTTGTCCCTGGCATATGGAAATTCAGGCCATGACACTAGGTGGCCTGCGACTGCGCGGCCAGGAGGCGTTCGAGGCTGTCGAGGATGAGGTCGAGGCCGAACGTGAAGGCGTGCACGCCGTCGTAGTGACCTTCCATGACGTACAGGGCCATCTCCGTGAGGTACGGGTACCGGCCAGGGGGCAGTTGCGGCAGGTAGGTGCCGGCCTTCTCGGGATACTGCTGCGGCTCGAAAGGGAAGGTCAGCTTCTGCAGCGTGAACCCGTAGACGTGGCTGTCCATGGCGTTCCACGCGTGGTCGGCCAGTTCGATCGAGAAGCCCGCCTGCCGCAGGGTGCCGACGGTGGAGTCGACGTAGCGCAGCATCGCCGGCCCGACGTTCGGACGCGACATGAGCAGCCGGCACGCCCAGGGGTGCCGTAGCAGCACCTCGTGCGCCGAGATCCCCCGCCGGCGCATGGACTGCTTCCAGTCGTCCCCCGGGGACGGCAGGGCGATCTCGCCGACGACGAGGTCGACGATCCCGTCCAGGATCGCGTCCTTGTTGGCCACATGTTTGTACAGCGACATCGCCTCGACGCCGAGCTCCTGGCCGAGCCCGCGCATGGTCAGCCCGTCGGTGCCGCCGGAGTCGGCGAGTTCGAGGGCTGCGCGCAGTACCCGCTCGGTGCTCAGCGGTTCACGTGCGGCCATCCGGCCACCTCGGCGTGTTGACATGTCGGCCATGGCTGTCTAGCTTACGTGGTAAGCCCGGCTTACACCGTAAGCCTACGAGGAAAGCGGCCCGGCATGCCTGCTCCTGCCACAACCACACGCGAGCCGATGAAGGCCGTCGTCCATCACGCGTACGGCTCACCCGACGCGCTCGACCTCAGGGAGATCGACAAGCCGGTCCCCGCCGCCGACGAGGTGCTCATCAAGGTGCACGCGGTGGGGCTGAACGCCGCCGACAGCTTCCTGCTGCGCGGCGAGCCGTACGCCATCCGCCCCATGGCGGGCGGCCTGCGCCGGCCGAGGGCGAACCACGTCCTCGGCAGGGCCGTGGCCGGGCTGGTCGAGGCGGTCGGCGAGAAGGTGACAGGCGTGCGGGTGGGCGACGCGGTGTACGCCGAGTGCCCTGGCGCGCTCGCCGCCTACGTCCGGGCCGCCGAGCGGCTCGTCGCCCCGATGCCCGCCACCCTGACGTTCGAGCAGGCCGCCGCGATCCCGGTGGCCGCGACCGCCGCCCTGCAGGGCCTTCGCGATCGGGGACAGGTCCGGCCGGGGCAGCGCGTGCTGATCAACGGCGCCTCGAGCGGCGTCGGCACCTTCGCCGTCCAGATCGCCGCGTCACTGGGCGCACACGTCACCGCGGTCTGCGGCGGGAGAAACGCCGACCTGGTCGGCTCGATCGGCGCCGACCACGTCATCGACTACACCAAGGAGGACTTCACCAGGGCGGGCCTGCGGTACGACGTCATCTTCGACCTCATCGGCAACCACCCCGTCTCGGCGCTGCGCCGGACGCTGAGCCCCACGGGAACCCTGGTGCTGTCCTCGGGAGGCGGCGGCCGGTGGCTGGGGCCGGCCAGGCGCATCGCCGTCTCGCTCCTGATCAGCCCGTTCGTACGGCAGCGGCTGCGCCCGTTCGCCGCGAAGGAGGACAGGGCCGACCTGCTCGCCCTGAACGACCTCGTCGAATCGGGAGCCGTCACGCCGGTCATCCAGCACGTCTACCCATTCGACGAGGCGCTCGAAGCCATCCGCCAGATCGACGGCGGCCACACCACCGGCAAGATCGTCGTCAGCCTCCTACCGTCACCCTGAACTGGTGCGGCAGGGTCTCAGGCGAGTCGGGAGTAGACGTACATGTCGCGTCGTTCACCACCCACCTCCTGCCAGCTCCGCAGCAGGCCCTCCAGCGTGAAGCCGGCGCGCTCCGCCGTCCGTGACGAGGCGGTGTTCCACGGCTCGACGTGCAGTTCCACGCGCGGGATCCGCAGCCGCGTCAGCCCCCACGACGACAGCGCCAGCAGCGCGGCCGCCGCGGCGCCCTGCCCGCGGCCCGACGGCGCCACCCAGTACCCCACCGAGGCCCGCCCGTGGACGCCCGGCCACAGGCCGATCTGCCCGACCGCGCGTCCGACGGCGAGATCCTCGATCACGAAGGAGTAGCCGATCCCCTCCGCCGCCCTCTCCCACTGCCGCCGGACGAACGCGGCGCCCTCGGCCTCGGTGTAGTCCGACGGCACGCTGGTGACCAGCGGGATGTACGCGTCCGTCGACGCCTCCCTCACCGCGTCGAGGTCGTCCAGCGTCCAGGGGCGGAGCCGGTGTTTCGGGCCTGCCTGGAGCTCGGGAACGACGAGCGGTGCGTCCATGCGATCATCCTGCCAGGTCCCTGGCCTGCTGTTCCGATCAAGGCACTTGCGGGCTTCTGCCGTACTCCGGGAGGATCTTCCCCACTTGTCACCCCCCGGAAGGACACCCGTGAGACGCCTGTCCCTGGTGGCCATGATCGCTGTGGCCGGCCTGATGATTCCCGCGAGCGCCCAGGCGGCGGACGGCGTGGCAGGGGTCGACGTGAGCAACTGGACGGGCGACATCGACTGGGCCAAGGTCCGCGACGCCGGAGGCAGATTCGCCTTCGTGCAGGCCACCGAGGGCGTCGACTACCGCAACGCGCGTTTTGACGCCCAGTACGGCGGAGCCGCCGCCGTGGGTCTCATCAGGAGCGCCTACCACTTCGCCCAGCCGCACGAGACGGACGGCGCCGCCCAGGCCGACTACTTCGTCGACAACGGCGGCGCGTGGATCTCCGACGGCCAGACGCTGCCCGGCGTGCTGGACGTCGAGGACAACCCGTACAAGGACAAGAACGGCAAGAACACCTGCTACGACCTGTCCCCCGAGGACATGGTCACCTGGATCCGCGACTTCACCACCCGTTACCACCAGCGCACCAAGCGTCCCGCGATCATCTACACCACGACGAGTTGGTGGAAGACGTGCACGGGCGATTCGACCAAGTTCGGGAAGAATCCGCTCTGGCTTGCCCGCTGGGGCGCCGAACCGGGCGAACTGCCTTCAGGATGGAAGAAGCACACGTTCTGGCAGTCGGCTGACAAGGGCCCCATCGTCGGCGGCCAGGACTCCTTCAACGGAACCGAGTCGCAGCTCAAGAGCCTGGCCAATCCCCCTGCGGAAGTGACGGTCTCGGGCGCGGCCAAAAGCAGGAAGCTCTACACGATCACGCTGAAGAACACCGGCCCTCACGCGGTCACCGACGTCAGGCTCGCCGGACGCACGTTCGGCGGCCAGAAGGTGGTCAAGGCGGGTCCCGGCTGCTCGTTCAGCGGTACGGCGGTGCGATGCGTCATTCCCAAGGTCAACCCCGGACACTCGATCAGGGTCACGATCGCGACCAAGCCCTCGAAGGCGAGGGGCACGGTCGGGATCAACGTCACGGTCGGCTCCGTCAAGGTCTCGCTCAAGGCGCGCTGACCCTCTTAGTCCTGCTGCTGGCGGTGCCGTCGTCGATGCCGCTCCGCCAGCTCACCATGCCCCGGATCGTGGTCCTGGCCTACGAGTACCAGGGCATCCCCTACTCGTGGGGCGGCGGGCACAAGGAGCGCCCAGGGCCGTCGACTGGAACGTGCCAGGGGTACTCGGGCAAGATCAAACCGTGCCCTGCCAGGCGGACGCGCGGCCTCGACTGCTCGGGGCTGACCCGGCTCGTCTACGCGCGCGCCCACGGCTACGACGTGCTCGGCCCCGGCAACACCGACGACCACCTGCGCAGGATGCGCAAGGTCACCGACCCCCGCCCCGGCGACCTGGTCTTCTTCGGCAAGCGCAGAACCCACCACGTCGGTATCTACCTCGGCGACGGCAAGATGATGAACGCCCCCGAGACGGGCGCGGTCGTCCGCGTGGACGACATCGCGGGGCGCAAGCACCTCAGGGGTTACTACCGCCTGTGAGGACGGCGGAGCAGCCGCGTGTCGCCCGGCCTGCGGGGCGGAGGCCCGCTACGTTGGCTTTGCCTCGGCATGCAACCCAGTTGGTATGGCTGTAACGCGTGTCAACCAACGGAAAATGAGAGACCTGAGGTCTACTCTGTGCCGCTATGGACAGGCGGTGGGTTGGGCCGGAGGGTCTCGAGATCGTCCCGGCGGTGCGCGCGGGGCAGCAGGTCCTTCGCATTCGCAGGCACGGATGGATCGTGGCCGACTGCTTCTCGGTGGAGGCGGTGGCGATGCACGTCGATCTCGCGGAGCTGTGCGAGGTGGTCGATTTCATGGCTCGGACGAGTTCGCATCATCGCTGAGTGCCGTGTATGGTTACACCTGTCCGCAGCGCAGACGCAAAGCGGACAGGCCCCTATAGCTCAGTCGGCAGAGCGTCTCCATGGTAAGGAGAAGGTCAACGGTTCGATTCCGTTTGGGGGCTCCACAGCCAACGCCCGCTCCGGTCTCGGGGTCGGGCGTTTCTTGTATGGATTTCAGGTCAGGATGGTTCCTGAGGCATACTGGGGGGCACCTCACTCGATCGGGCGAAGTTCTGGCGTGTTCGTGACTAGTCCGCGGGTCGGGTATCCTTCATTGGCCGGGAGTTTCGACCGGCATAAGGCGGAGTAGCTCAGTCAGGCAGAGCAAACGGCTCATAATCGTTGTGTCGCCGGTTCAAGTCCGGCCTCCGCTACTACCCAAACCCGAGTCATCGCTCGGGTACGGGTGTGTCCCAGTCCCAAACGTAGAAAGGCACTCCCACGTGGCTGCCACCGACGTTAGGCCGAAGATCACGCTGGCCTGCCAGGAGTGCAAGCACCGCAACTACATCACGCGGAAGAACCGGCGCAACGACCCGGATCGGCTTGAGCTGAAGAAGTACTGCCCCAACTGCCGCACCCACCAGGCACACCGCGAGACCCGCTAAGGCGCACCGCGAGACCCGCCAAGGTCCGCGCTGCCAGGCGCAAGAGGCTCGCAAGGCCCGCTGCGGCGGCTGAGGTGGTCCCGGGTAGCCTAGCCCGGCACTCCTGACGCATAACCGAACAAACGGCGTCCTCACTCGAGGGCGCCGTTTGTCGTCTCCAGGCCGCGACAGCCCGAATGTTGTTCTGTTACCGTCGGCTCAACAGCCCCAGAACGCAGCTAAGGAGCAGGGCACTGATGGCCTTGAACCGTGATTTCGTGGGACGGACCTACAAGTCCACCACCTCGTACGAGGTCAGCCGGGTGAAGATCAAAGAGTTCGCCGCGGCTATCGGTGACAACAACCCGATCTACCGCGACAGGCAGGCCGCCCAGGCCGCCGGGCATCCCGACGTGGTCGCCCCGCCGACCTTCCCCATCGTGTTCAGCCTGCAGAGCGGCGGCGAGGCGCTGGCCGACCCCGAGCTCGGCCTGAACTACGCCATGGTGGTCCACGGCGAGCAGCGGTTCGAGTACGTCCGCCCCATCTACCCTGGCGACGAGCTGGTCACCTCCTCAACCATCACCGAGATCCGCAGCGCCGGCCGTAACGAGCTCATGACGATCAGGAGCGACGTCACGACCGTGGCGGGCGAGCCGGTGTGCACCACCTACAACACGATCGTCGAGCGCGGAGGGGCGGGCTGAGCATGGCTGCCACGGTGAAGTACGACGAGGTCGAGGTCGGCCAGGAACTGCCCGCCACCGACTACCAGGTGCGCCGGCTGAACCTGGTGATGTACGCGGGCGCGTCAGGCGACTTCAACCAGATCCACTGGAACGAGCGGTTCGCCAAGACCGTCGGGCTGCCCGACGTGATCGCGCACGGCATGTTCACCATGGCCCAGGGCGGCAGGTTCCTCACCGACTGGGTGGGCGATCCCGCGGCGGTCATCGACTACGGCGTGCGGTTCTCCTCGATGGTGATCGTCCCCGACGACGACCAGGGCGCGACCATCACGGTGAGCGGGGTCGTCGAGGAGAAGCTCGAGGACAAGAAGGTGGTCGTCGGGCTGACCGCGAAGTCAGGTGACGCCCGCGTGCTGTCCAAGGCGAGGGCAGTTGTGCAACTCTCCTGATCGTGACAGAGATCCCCCTTCGCCGGTTCACGGCCCGCGTTCTGCCCGTCGACGCCCGTGGCCGGGTCCTGCTGCTGTACGGCTTCGACCCGGCCCATCCCGACTCGCCCTACTGGTTCACGATCGGGGGCGCAGCGGAGAAGGAGGAGAGCCTCGAGCAGGCCGCCGCGCGCGAACTGTTCGAGGAGGTCGGCATCACGGCGGCGCCGGAGAGGTTCGGCCGTCCGCTGGAGACCCACACGGTCGAGTTCTCCTTCGCCGATCGCGCCTACGTACAGGACCAGACGTACTTCCCCGTCCGCGTCGACACGGCCGAGGTGCGCTTCGACCACATGGAGGAGATCGAGCTGGCCACCACGCTCGGCCACCGCTGGTGGGGCGCGGACGAGCTGGAGGCCAGCGGCGAGGTCTACCACCCGCCGATCCTGCCCGCCCTGATCAGGAGGGCCGCAGCACCCTCGTAGCGCCCGCGATCAGCGCCGTGGCCAGGATCCAGCCCGCGATGATCAGCCCGTAGGCCAGACCCTGCGTCCACCCCGCGGGGTCGAACAGGTCGCGCTGGCCGAAGGCGGGAAAGGGCAGGAGCAGGTCGAAGGTGTAGGCGAAGGGGTCGAAGCCCGGGCTCTCGTCCGGCTTGATCGCTCTGGGCGGCACGAGCCCGAACGTGACGGTCCCCACCGCCAGCAGCAGCGCGAACCACACCCCCGCCAGCCACGGCCGGTAACCGTATCCGACGGTCACATCGAGCAGGCGGCCCCACAGCCGTCCCAGGGGGTTGAAGGTACGGCGGCGGGCGCGCTGCTTGGCGAGCAGGGTACGGCGGGCGAGCAGGTCGTTGCCGTCGCGCAGGTACCAGGCGGCCAGCTGCTCGTACGGCTGGGGCAGGAAGCCGTAGGGATCGCGCGCCACCCACCCGATCCTGCGCTCGATGGAGCCGCCGCGCAGCGTCTCGTAGATGAGCCCGTTGAGCCTCAGCTGCTCGGGCCAGCTCTCCGGGTCGTCACGCATGGTGCCGATGCGCGAATGGGCCAGCGTGACGACGCCCTCGACCGGTTCGGTGTACTTCAGATAGACCTCGCGCGCCTCCATGTGGCTCGCGTGCAGCGCGTAGGGGGTGTCGGGGCTGCGCAGGGCCCCGGTGATCGACAGGCTGGTGAGGCGAGCCCCGCGCAGGCGCACGCAGCCCAGCGCGGTGAAGCCCTTGCCGCACTTCATGACGTCCTCGACGACCATGCTGTCGCCGGTGAACGCGTCGCCGCCCGGATTGCGCAGCGTGGCGCCGTCCATGAAGAGCCCGCCGGTCAGCCGCGCGCCGACCAGCCTGAGCCCGGAGGAGATCTCCGCGTTCTCCAGGTAGAAGCCCGCGTCGACGGTGAGGGCGCCGGTGTGGACCCCACCGTCGATCTTGGTGCCGCCCATCCACAGGCCGCTCTCGAAGGAGGCGCGCGGCAGCCGTACCGTGCCGGTGACGTGCGCCCCCGACAGGCTGAGGTGGCCGGAGACCCGCATGCCGCCGCCGTTGAAGCCCGGCAGCCGGCAGTCGGTGAAGCGCATGGTCCGCGTCACGCTTCCGCTGAAGTCTGGCGCCTCGTCGAGGTAGCAGCCGCTCAGCGCCAGCTCGTAGTCCACGGTGCCGCCGCGCAGCTCGAGGCGGCCGGTGATCCTGGCCCCGCGCAGCCGTACCGCGGGGACCGCGCCCACGCCCGGCTCGCGCGCGCCCAGCAGGAGCGCCACGATCACCTGCGCCCTGACGGTGCGCTCGGGCCCCCACGTCGCGCCGTCGGCGGGCGCGTTCTGCCCTGGCGTACGGCCGACGCCGATCGGATTGTCCCCGAGCTGGACCAGCGTGCCCGAGTGGAAGGCCCGCCACAGGCGGCGCTCTGCCTGGGTCAGGCGCAGGCGTAATCCGTTCTGAACGACCATGGCCTGATTGTTCCGCACCGTTGCGGTCGCGAGGCGCGTCTCCCCGTCACGTCCGATCGCGGTTATCGTGACTCATGGGGAAAATCTACGAAAAGCTCACAGACCGGCTGCGCGAGTTCATTTCCGCTCAACCGGTCTATTTCGTGGCCACCGCTCCCGAATCCGGCGGGCATGTGAACGTCTCACCCAAGGGCTACGCCGACACCTTCGCCATCCTCGACGACCACACCGTCGCCTACCTCGACCTCGACGGCAGCGGTGTCGAGACCATCGCCCACCTGCGGGAGAACGGCCGCATCACGATGATGTTCTGCGCGTTCCACGGCCCTCCCACCATCGTCCGCCTGTACGGCACCGGCCGCGTCGTCACCCAGAACGACCCCGACTTCGCCGAATTGCTCACGCGCTTCGGCCCGCATCCCGGCGTGCGGTCGATCATCGTGGTCCACTGCGACCGCATCTCCGACTCATGCGGCTATGCCGTACCTTTCATGGCTTTCGAGGAGGACAGAGGGCTGCTCGACCAGTGGGCTGAGCGCAAGGACGTGCGGCAGAAGCGCGCCTACCGCGCCAAGAACAACAGGGAGAGCATCGACGGGCTGCCGGGACTGAGCGCGTCGGAGACCGACCCCGTGGCGACCCACTCCTGACCGCCCCGCTCGAGCTCGGCAGATCGACACCCCCTGCGACCTGATCGCGCGACATCGGCAGGGAAGTAGGCCACCTTTCCAACCCCGGAGCCCTGAGCGGAGTTATTAGAGGGCATGGACCGCTACGAAGGGTTCCGGGAGTTCGTCGATGCGCGGCAGCAGTCGCTGATGCGCACCGCCTATCTGCTCACCGGGGACTCCCATCTCGCCGAGGACCTTGTGCAGACGGTTCTGACCAGGGTCGCCTCCCACTGGAGCAGGCTCGCGGGGACCGGCAACCCCGAGGCCTACACCCGCAAGGCGCTGGTGAACCAGCACCTGTCGTGGCGGCGGCGGCGCTCGTTCTCCGAGATCGCGGGGCTCGAGGTGCCCGATCGGGGCGAGGCGCACGACGACGCCACGCTGCGCCGTCTGGCCCTCCGGCAGTCGCTCGCGAAGCTCTCCCCCAAACAGCGCGCCGTGATCGTCCTGCGATTCTACGAAGACCGCTCGGAGCAGGAGACCGCGCAGCTCATGGGGTGCTCGGTCGGCACGGTGAAGAGCCAGACGCGCTACGCGCTGTCCAAGCTGCGCGCGCTCGCCCCCGAGGAGGCGTACCGATGAACGCTCTGCGTGACGACCTGCACGAACTGGCGCTCGAAGCGCCTTCGGTGGATCTGGCCTCTCGGGCACTGGCAGCTGCGCGGCGACGGCGTGCCGTACGACTCACCGTCAGCGTGGCCGCCACGGTGGCCGTCGTGACGGGAGGCGTCGCCGTCGCGGTGGGGGCGCCGGAGCGGGCCACGGTGGTCACTCCGCAGGTGAGCCCGCTGCCGTCCGACGTGATCACCCAGGAGGCGCGCCCGCTGCCGGGCAACGGGGTGGGCGCGCTCCTGGAGGCCTACCAGCAGCAGGGACGCTGGTATCTGCGCACGCGTGAAGGACAGTCCTACGACGCGGGCGAGGTCATCCAGGGCGACGGCCCGCTGAGCATCACTGCCGACGGGCGGCGGATCGCCTACTTCGACAGGAAACTGCGCACCATCGTGGTGCGCGACCTGGCCAGCGGACAGATCTGGGGAGCGCCCCTGCAGCTTCCCGCCAGGACGTTCGACGCGGAGTACGCGCTCCGGCTGTCGCCCAGCGGGATGCGCATGATCGTCGCGGGCTGGGGAGCGGGCCGAGGACGCAACGTGCTCGTCGATCTCGTCAAGGGGTCGGTGAAGGAGCTCGACAGGGCCTGGTTCCCCGTCAGCGTGAGCGACACAGGAGCGGCCGTGCTGATCAGGCCCTTCGATGACCATACGAGCTTGCGAGTCCTCGGCCACGACCAGATCACCCTGCCCGACTTCGCCTACGACTTCAGCTCGCTCGCCCCCGACGGCAAGACGATCGCCAGGCTGGGGCAGACCCACGACCCCGACAGACGACCCCAGATACAGCAGGACAGGACGATCATCCTGACGGACGCGCTCGCGGGAGGCGACCGGCCCAGGGTCAAGCTGTCCGGTGTGCCCTCCGAGCTGAACCCCGCCAGGCTGGGCGCCTGGCTGAGCGCCGACGAGGTCACGCTGCTCGCGGTCCCCACATCAGCACGCGACGGCAACGCCGCCACGGTCTACGCGGTCAACGTGCGGACCGGACAGGCCAGGAAGCTGTTCGTCACGCAGGACGCGACGAGAACCACCGTCCCCGGCCTGGTCTCCTAGCTAAGGTGACAGCCATGCTCGTCCCCCTGCTGGCCGCCGGTTCTCTCCTGCTCGGCGCCGCCCTGCCCGGCGGCGCCCCGTCCCCCGCGCCTGTCCGCTATGCGGGGCTGACCTCGTGCCCCGGCGCGAACGGCAAGCGGCACATCTGCGGGCCGTGGCGGCTGTGGCTGCGCGGCGGCGGGACCGCGCAACTGAAGGACGCCCAGATCCGTTCGCTCGACGCCAGGGGCCGTGAAGAGGTCCAGCGCGCCCCCGTCGCCGTCGACCCCTACGGCCGGCACGTCGCCTACTTCGCGGCCGCCGACCGCCGCCTGGTGGTGCGGAACGTCGGCTCGGGCGGGCTCACCCGCGTCCCCGGTACGGCAGGCCGCCTGCCGTCCGGGCTGCGCATGTCGGACGTGGAGCTGCGCGTCGGCCCCGAGGGCCGCTATCTCGTGCTCGACCCCACGCGCAGCTCGACGCGGGGCGTCCTGGTGATCGAGGTGGCGACGGGGAAGACGTGGACGCTTCCGGCGTATGCGAGCGTCCAGGGGTTCAGCCCCGAAGGACGGCTGCTGCGGGTGGTCCTCGACCAGGAGGAGAGCGCCGTCTACCGTCCCGGGGGCGCGGTGCCGTCCGGAGGCGTCACGGTCGTGGGATGGGGGGCGCTGACTTCGGACGGCGCCACCGTGGCGGGGGCGGCTCGTGAGGGGTCGCGGGTGCTGGTGCGGTTCTATGCCACGTCCAACGCGATGGAGTCGCGGGCGCCCGTCCGGGTGAAGGTCCCTCGGGCGGAGGAGCCTCGCATGCTGCGCTGGGACTCCGGGTCACGGATGACGCTGCTGACGTTCGACGAGCCGCGGAGGTTCGTGGCGAGGTCGGTGGAGGTCAGAGGTGGAGGCGCGAGGGTGGTGGACAGCTTCACTGTCGGCAGGCACACCTGGGACGTCCACCTGGCAGGCGACTGACACGACGGTCCAGCCTGGTCGTGGCCTGGGGGTACGGCTGACTCCACCCGGTTCCCCCGGCTCAGCGGCGGTAGCCCGCCATGCGCTCCAACCGGGCCACGCGCTCGGCCGTGGGCGGGTGGGTGGAGAACATCCGGCCCAGCCCGCTCCCGCTGAACGGGTTGGCGATCATCATGTGGGAAGCCGACGTCAACCGGCTGTTCTCCGGCAGCGGCAACCGCCGGACGCCCATCTCGATCTTCCGCAACGCCGACGCCAGCGCGAGCGGATCACCCGTCAGCCGGGCGGCCGCCTCGTCAGCCTGGAACTCCCTCGACCGCGAGATCGCCATCTGCACCATGCCCGCCGCGACGGGACCGAGCACCATCATGAGCAGCGCCCCGAGGAAGCCCGGCCCCTCGTCGTCGTCAGAACCCCCGAAGAACACCGCCACATAGCTCAGCCAGGTGATCATCGTCGCCAGCGCTCCCGCGATCGACGAGATCAGGATGTCCCTGTTGTACACGTGCGACAGCTCGTGCCCGACCACGCCGCGCAGCTCCCGCTCGTCGAGCAGCTGGGTCAGCCCGTAGGTCACGCACACCACCGCTCGGCGGGGGTTGCGCCCGGTGGCGAAGGCGTTGGGCTGGATCGTCGGCGAGATGTAGAGGCGCGGCATCGGCTGCCTGGCCTCGGTGGAGAGCTCACGCACGATCCGGTAGAGGGTCGGCTGCTCGACCTCGCTCACGGGGCGGGCCCGCATGGCCGACAGGGCGATGCGATCGGAGAAGAAGTAGGCGACGCCGTTGCCGGCGAGAGCGAGCAGGAGCGCGATCTGAACGCCGGTGCCGCCTCCCAGCCACGCCCCCAGGGTGATGATCAGCGCGGAGAGCAGCCCCAGGAGGAGAGCGGTGCGCATGCCGTTGTGGCGCAAGGGGTCTCTCCTTCCGTGGCGTGGGCTCACCTGTACCAACGTCCATCCCCCGGCTACGCGTTCCCACATCCACCGCCGCCGCCATCCCTCCTGCTCGGATTCGGGAACGGAGGCCGAGAAGGACGACCCGCCGACCTCGAACGAAACCCGCCCAACCCCAAGCCGGAACCCTGAGCGGAACGCTGTGGCGAGCCCCCGAGACCGGCCCACCGGAACCCCGCGAACGGGACCCGAGACCGGGCCCATGCAGATGGCACCCGAGCCAGGACCACCATGCGAACGCCACCTGAAACCACGACCACACGCCCCAGACCCCCACCCGAACCAACACCCGGACGTCCGGCTCCACCGCTGAGCCCTGAGACACGGCGGGCCCGAGCACCCGGTGCGCAGGAACTTAAGAGCGACGTGGGCTCCAAGCTCCCGGTGCGCTGGAGCCGACGCCCGAGACTCGAGACGTCCAAGCAACCTGTGTGCTGCAGCCGACGCCCGAGACTCGAGACGCCCAAGCAACCTGTGCGCCGGCACCCAAGCTTGTGATTCGGTGGGTCCAAAGCCTCCGGTCCACTGCAACGGAACCACGCGGGCCCAAGCTCCCAGTGCGCCGGGACCCCAGCCCGAGAACCCCGTGAGCCCAAAACCCTGTGAGCCCGCACCCCCGACCCGCTGCAGCTGAAGCCCAACCCGAGACACGGTGGCCCGAAACCCCGATGCACTGGGATCCGAACTGGGGACATGGCGAGTCCACAGGTTCGAGCCGCCGAATTCGGAGCCCGGCATGTCGGGGCTGGGCAGAGCTCTGGTTACAAGGTGGTCATGCCGAGGACCAGTTGGGGGGGCCGCCGAGAACAGGATGGCGACCACCAGGGTGACACCCACCGCCATCCACCCGGCCGTCGCCGGTCTCCTGCCCACCCCCGGCGCTCGGGGAGCCTCCGATGGCACCGGCGCGAACAGGCGGGCCGTCCACACGACGTAGTAGTAGAGCCCGATCACCGTGTTCACGGCCATGACGATGGCCAGCCATCCCAGCCCGCCGTTCACGATCTCGCGGAAGACCACCACCTTCGCGAACAGCCCCGCGAGACCCGGCGGCAGCCCCGCCAAGCAGATCAGGCTGAAGGCCAGCGCCAGCGCCGCCACCGGGCTGCGGGAGGCCATCCCCCTGTAGTCGTCCAGCTCGTTGCGTGTGCCGCTCCTGGATACGAGCATGACCACCGCGAACGCCCCCAGGTTCATCGCCGCGTAGAACACCAGGTACGCCACGGACGCGCTCACGGCCAGACCGCGCTGGCCCGCCTCGCTGATCACCGCGAGTGGCGCGAGGATGTAGCCGGACTGCGCGACCGAGGACCAGGCCAACAGCCGTACGGCGGAGCGTTGCCGCATGGCCAGCAGGTTGCCCACCGTCATGGTGAGCGCCGAGATGATCGCGATGATGGGCGACCAGGTTGGGGCCTGGCTCGGCAGCGCGCTCATGAGCACCAGGATGAGCCCGGCGAAACCCGCCGCCTTGGAGATGACCGACAGCAGGGCGGCCACGGGGATCGGCGCGCCCTGGTAGACGTCGGCCGCCCAGGCGTGGAACGGCACAGCGGCGATCTTGAAGGCGAATCCGGCCACCACGAGCACCACGCCGACGGTCACCACGGCGGGCAGCTCGTTCAGGGGCACGCCCGAAGGAGCCGGCGAGAGCCCGCCGAGGATCTGCCCGAGCCTGGTGAGATGCACGGCGCCCGTCATGCCGTACAGCAGGGACACCCCGAACAGCATGATCGCTGTGGAGACGACCGAGACGAGGAAGAGCTTGACGGCCGCCTCGGAGGCCCTGCCGTCGTAGCGTTTGAGCGCCGTCAGCGCGAACACCGGCAGGGAGACCAGCTCGAGGGCGACCACGAGCATGATGAGGTCGCGCGAGGCGGGCAGGGAGGTCGCGCCGACGAGGGTGCAGAGCAGGAGGAAGTACCACTCGCCGACGGGGATGCCGCCCTCAGCGAGCTGCGTCATCGACAGCAGCACGACCACCACGCCCGCGACCAGCGCCAGACCTGAGAAGACGAGCGTGAAGTGGTCGACCACGAACGAGCAGGGGGCCGCGCCGCCCGAGCTGACGAGATCGGCTGGCACGCAGAACGTCTGCAGCGTGGTGCCTGCCGCGGCCTGGGCGACGACGAACGCGAGGGCCGCCAGCAGTCCCGCGAGCGACACCAGGCCGAGGGCCGTCCTGACCTTGGCGGTGTGCGGAAGGAAGGCGTCGAGCAGCAGGACCAGACCCGCCAGCAGGGCGACGATCAGCGGGGGCGCGATGGCGAAGTAGTCGATCGTCTGGATCACGACGCGCCTCCCAGCAGGATCTGTACGGCAGGCGTGGTGAGGGACAGCAGCGCCTTGGGCCACAGTCCGAACACCAGCGTCAGCACGACCAGCGGCACCCAGGCCACCAGCTCGTACCGGCGGACGTCGGCCGCCGTCGGCACCGCCTGTCCACCCTCGCGGACGGCGGTGACCCCTGTCCCCTCGGACGTCGCCCGTCCACCTTCATCGAGGGCGGCAGCGGGACTCGCCTGCCCACCCTCGTCGAGAACGGGGACACCGGCGCCCGGTCGCGGCGCCGTCCTTCGGCCGTGGGTGACGCGGGAGAGCATCGTGAGGAAGTACGCCGCTGTCAGGACCGCTCCCAGACCACCGATCACCATGAAGGCCAGGAACAGCGGGCGGGACAGCCCGGGCGCCGGCTGGAAGGCGCCGAGCAGGGCCAGCATCTCGCCCCAGAACCCCGCGAGCCCCGGCAGGCCGAGGGAGGCGATGCAGGCGAAGGTGAGCAGCGAGCCCAGATGGGGATAGCGGGTGAGCATGCCGCCGCCGATCGTCGGCATGTCCGCCGTGCCGTACCGCTCCTTGACGCCTCCCGCCAGGAAGAACAGCAGGCCGGTGATGAGGCCGTGGGCGACGTTGGCGAACAGGGCGCCGTTGACGCCGACGGGGGTCAGCGTGGCGAAGCCGAGCAGGACGAAGCCCATGTGGCCGATCGACGAGTAGGCGATCATGCGTTTGAGGTCGGTCTGGGCGAGGCAGGCCAGCGAGCCGTACACGATGCCGACCACGGCGAAGGCGCCCAGCCACGGGGCCACGGCGGCCGCGCCCTCGGGCAGGACGGGGATGGCGATTCTGGCGAAGCCGTACGTGCCCATCTTGAGCAGAACGCCCGCGAGCAGCACCGAGCCCACGGTTGGCGCCTCGGTGTGCGCGTCGGGCAGCCACGTGTGCAGGGGCCACATCGGCGTCTTGACCGCCAGGCCGAGGCCGACCGCGACGAAGGCGACGATCTGCACCGAGCGGGACAGCCCCGAGCCGTGTGCCTGTGTCAGGGCGACGATGTCGAGCGTGCCGGTCTGTGCCCAGATGAGCAGCAGTCCGAGCAGCAGCACGACCGAGCCGAGCAGCGTGTAGAGGATGAACTTGACCGCCGCGGCCCGCCGTCCCTGCCCGCCCCAGATGGCGATCACGAAGTACATGGGGATGAGCACGACCTCGAAGAACACGAAGAACAGCAGCAGGTCGAGCGCGAGGAACGTGCCGAGCATGCCGACTTCGAGGACGAGCAGCGTGAACACCAGAGCCCGTGCGCGGTCAGGCAGATGGCCGGGGCTCCAGCAGAGGTAGACGAAGCAGAGGAAGGTCAGCAGCGCGGTCAGCACGACCAGCGGGAGGGAGATGCCGTCGATCCCGAGGTGGAAGCGCAGGCCGAGCGAGGGAATCCACGGCACGTCGACGGCGAACTGGAGGCGCGCGGCCTGGCCGTACTCGAAGAACACCGCGAGCAGCACCGCCAGCGCCAGGGTGAGCCCCGACACCAGCAGGCCGATGAGCCTGAGGCGGCCCGCGGTGGCGGGCACGAGCAGCAGCGCGGCGCCGAGCAGCGGCACCGCCAGCAGCGCGACCGGCAACCAGGTCATCCGAACACCACCGCCCCAACCGCGATCAGCAGCACCCCTGCCAGCAGGCCGCTGACGTAGAGCTGCACGTTGCCGTTCTGCGCGAGGCGCAGCAGCCCCGAGGCTCCCTGGGCGGTACGCCCCGAGCCGCGCACCGCGCCGTCGACGACCGTGTCGTCAGTGCGCACCACGGCCCTGGCCAGCGCCAGCACGGGACGGACGAACAAGGCGCCGTAGACGGTGTCGACATAGAAGGCCCGCTCGCACGGGACCCTGAGCGGCCCTAGCAGCCTGGCCGGATCGGCGAGCGGATCGCCTCGCCACACCGCGTAGACGATGCCGGCGCCGAGCAGCGCGAGCGCCACACTGATCGCCGCCGTGCCCCAGCTGACGTGGTCGAGCCCAAGGACACCGAGCCCCAGAGCGGGTACGGCGAGCAGGACGACGGGCCCCAGCATCGAGGCGGGCGCCTCCCTGGTGTCGACGATGTGAGCGGTTCCTGGCTCGGGCTCAGGAAGCGCCACGACCCGCACCTGCCCGAAGAAGGTGCGCAGCCAGGCCCGTGCGGCGTAGGCGCCGGTCACGGCGACCGTCGCGAGCGCGCAGGCGTACAGCAGCAGGGCCGCGGCGTCGGTCAGGCGGCCCGCGCCCAGCGCCTGCTCGGTGGCGAGCAGGACGCCGTCCTTGCTGAAGAAGCCGCTGGCGGGCGGCAGCCCCATGAGCGCCGCGAAGCCGATCGTCATGGTCACGAACGTGACGGGAAGTTCCCTCCGCAACCCGCCCATCTGGTTCATGAGGTTGGAGCCGACATGGTGGATGACCACGCCCGCGCACAGGAACAGCAGCGCCTTGAACGCGCCGTGCGTGAGAAGATGGAAGATCGCGGCGGTGTCGGATCCCGCAGCGAGCGCTGCGGCCATGTACGCGAGCTGGCTGACGGTGGAGTAGGCGAGCACCCGTTTCAGGTCGTCCTGGGCGAGCGCGGCCAGCGCGGCGCCCAGCATGCCCAGGGCCGCGAGCACGGCCAGCACGTCGAGGGTCGGCGGGGCGGCGAGGAAGACGGGGAAGAGCCTGGCGACCAGGAAGATGCCCGCCGCGACCATCGTGGCAGCGTGGATCAGCGCGCTGATCGGGGTCGGACCCGCCATCGCGTCGGGCAGCCAGGTGTGCAGCGGTACCTGGGCGCTCTTGCCCGCGACCCCCGCGAGCAGCAGCATCGTGGCGGCGACCACGGTGGCGGTGGGCAGCTCCGGCACCTTGGCGATCACGTCGTCGATGCGGAAGCTGCCGGCGGACAGGCCGAGCACGAAGATGCCGAACAGGAAGCCGACATCACCCAGGCGCGTGACGAGGAAGGCCTTGACCGCGGCCCTGGAGTTGGCTCTGTCCTCCCACCAGTGGCCGATCAGGAGGTAGGAACACAGCCCCATGATCTCCCAGCCGACGTAGAGGACCAGGAGGTCTCCCGCGTAGACGACGAGCAGCATGGCGCTGGTGAACAGGCTGATGAAGGCGCTGTAGGAGGGGTAGCGCGGGTCGTCCTTCAGGTAGCCGATCGAGTAGATCTGCACGGCCAGCGCGACGAGCGTGACCAGGATGGCCAGGACCGAGGAGAGCTCGTCGGCCTGGAGGGTGAGGGAGATCGGGACCCCGCCCGTCTCGATCACACCGTAGGTGCTCCCCGCCCTGGCGGTGGCCGACGCGGCGGGGCCCTCCGCCGAGTAGGGCGAGAGCCGCTGGAAGAACGCGAAGCCCTGGCTCGCCGCCAGCCAGCACGCCAGGACGGCGGAGACGGCGGAGGGAAGCACCGCGAACCAGGCGGCCCTGCGGTTGGCTCGCGCGTCGGCTCCCCGTGGCGCGGTCGTGCCGTCGGCCCCCTCCGCGACGGTGTCGCCGGCGGCTCGCGGACCGGCCGTGTCGGAGGAGGGACGGAGGTGGCGCGGCCAGCGCGACAGCAGCAGACCGGCGAAGGCGGCGAGGAACGGGAGCAGGATGACGAGCAGGGGAAAGGCGTCGACGAACGTGCGGCTCACTGGACGCCTCCTCGGCTCGCACGCTTCTCCTGCCGGCCGGCCGCCGCCCCGTTGCCCGACGTCGCGGGGTCGTCCACAGGCCGCTCCCCTCCTGAGCCGCCGCCCGGCTGGTCGGCGCCCGCCTGCGGGGGCGGGAGCGTACGGCCGGCGGGCATGGGCTGGTCCTCCGACAGCTCGCGCAGCTGGTCGAGATCGACGGTCCTGCGGTTGCGATACAGGGCCAGGACGATGGCCAGCCCCACCCCGAGCTCGGCCGCGGCGATCACGATGACGAACAGCGTGAGCACCTGCCCGCCGTGCAGCCGATCGCGCAGCCAGACGTCGAAGGCGACCAGGTTGAGGTTGACCGCGTTGAGCATCAGCTCGACCGACATGAGCACCAGGATGGTGTTGCGCCTGGCGAGCACGCCGTACACGCCGATGGAGAACAGCAACGCGGCGACGACCGCCGGATAGACGATGTGCACTACTCCCCCCTGCTCTCGGGGGCCGGGGGTTCGTCGCCTGACTTGATATCGGTGCGGGACAGCACGATGGCTCCGATCAACGCGGCCAGCAGCAGGACCGATAGCGCCTCGAAGGGCAACACCCAGGTGCGGAAGACGCTCGCGCCCAGCTCCTTGGCCGCGCCGCCGCCGGGTTCGAGCGGGGTGTAGGCGGTGCGGAAGGCGTCGATGACGACCGCCACGAGGACGCCGGCCGTCGCGAGCGCGACCACGGCGGCGACCAGCCTGTTGCCGCTGTCGAGGTCGGCCGATCTGCCGATGGGCGCGCGGGTGAGCATGATGCCGAAGAGCAGGAGCACCACGACGGCGCCCACGTAGATGAGCACCTGGACCCAGGCCACGAACTCGGCCGTCAGCACGACGTAGCAGCCGGCGAGCGCGCCGAAGGAGACCACGAGCCAGAGAGCGGCGTGGACGAGCTGTCTGGTGGTCACGACGAGCAGTGCCGAGCCGACCGCCACCGCGCCCAGGAGCAGGAAGACGATCTCTTGCCCTGTGGGGGACAGATAGGAAGGCACCGCGGTCACTAGTCCTCCTCGGGCTCCGCCGGTTCGTCGCGCTTCAGCCCGCCTGGAGGACGGATGGAACGGGGATCTGTCATCCTCCGCCTGCGCGGCTCGGTTGCAGAAGTCTGCTCCTCCGGCGGAGGCTGCGGCGACGACGCGCCCGAACCTGTGGACAACTCTTCACCCGAGGGCGCGCCTGTGGATGAAGCGCCGGGCGATGGGCTCGAGGGCTCGGGAGGAAGGGCGCCTGGCGGCCTGATGCCGCGTACGTCGCCCATCCTGGTGCGGCGCTGGGGCCGTCCCCTATCACCTTCCGACGTGCCTGGAACGTCAGGCGTACGCTCGCCCGCCTGGTCACGGGCTTCGGCCCTGCCTGCCCTGCCCGGCGCGTCGGTCGATCGCGGCTCACCAGCTGCTTCAGGAGCGACTTCGGTTCCGGAAGCTTCTTGCGTTCCGGGGGCGGCGGGCATACCGGCGGTTTCAGGAGAAGTCGTGCCGGGGGTCGCCGGACCGCCGGTGGCGGTGGCCCCTCCTGCGGGGTGCGCCTCGGCTGCGGGCGGGGTCGGTTCGGTCGCGGCGGGGGTTTCGGCCCCGGACCTGCGCGCCGTCCGCGCGCCAGGAGCGGTCCTGTCCGCTGCGCCCGCCTCCTCCCGGGCGGTACGGCCCGCGGCACGTGGCGGCCGGGCGCCGGCGGCGAGCTCCTTGGGCGGCTCGGCCCCCACCTCGTGCGCGGGAGGGGGCGGGACCGTCTCCACCCAGGTGGCGAGCCTGTCCTTCTCATGCAGCAGGTTACGGATGTCCCCCTCGGCGTACTCGAACTCCGGCGACCAGAACAGCGCGTCGAACGGGCACACCTCGATGCAGATGCCGCAGTACATGCACAGCGCGAAGTCGATCGCGAACCTGTCGAGGACGTTGCGCTGCCTCGCCCTTCCGCCCTCAGGGGCGGGCAGGGTCTCCTTGTGGGAGTCGATGTAGATGCACCAGTCGGGGCACTCGCGGGCGCACAGCATGCAGGAGGTGCAGTTCTCCTCGACCAGGGCGATGACGCCGCGGCTGCGCGAGGGAAGGTCGGGGTGGACCTCGGGGTACTGCTGGGTCACGGATCGGCGCAGCATGTGGCGAAGGGTGACGGAAAGCCCCTTTACCAGTCCTACTCCCGGTATCCGCGCCATGATTCACATCATGGCGCACTATGCGTCGCAGGTGAATGCACCAGCCCGTTGTCCCCAGGTTTTCCACAGTCATCCACAGGAACCACGGACGTTATCCACAGGTGTCGTCCACAATCCCGATCCGTCTCCCCGACCGGATACTCTCTCGCCCATGTCGCACAGCCATCCCCATCGCCCCGGCGCGGGAGCCTGGACCGCCGCCGTCGCCTGGGCCGTGGTCCCGCTGCTGACGTGTGGCATGGCGACGCCCTTCACCATCGGGTTCGCCGCCTACTGGCTGCAGAGCAGGGCCCTGATCGTCGCCGCCGCGCTCTACGGCGCGTGCGCCAGCGCGTTCGTCATCGTCGCGCTCAGCTACGACGACATCGAGAAGGCGCCCGACTGGCTGTTCGCCCTGGTCGGCATCGGCCTGCTGGTGGCCTGGGCAGGGGGCGTCATCCACAGCGGCATCCTGGTTCCTCTGATGGTCAGGCGCGGAAGGCCCGCTCACCCCTACGCGGGCTCTGTCCACAGGCAGGCCGTCAACAACCGCCACCCCGGGCAGGCAGGCCCCGCGCACGGCGGCGCGAGCTCCCGCCCCACCGTTGGCCGCGACCCTGTCCACAGCAGGTCCACCATGCCCTCAGGCGCCGCGCGCCGTCCGGGCGAGCCCGAGTGGATCGGCCACTACCGGGTGCTGCGCTCCCTGGGCCGCGGCGGCCAGGGCGCGGTCTACCTCGCCGCCGCTCCCAACGGCACGCAGGTGGCCGTCAAGGTGCTCCACGACCTCGGCGACGAGGTCGCCCGCACCCGCTTCGCCCGCGAGGTCGACGCCGCGCGCAGGGTCGCCACGTTTTCCACAGCCAGGCTGCTCGATGTCAACATCAGCCAGGACCAGGCCTACATCGTGAGCGAGTACGTCGCGGGCCCCTCCCTCGAGCAGCTCGTCCGCGCCCATGGGCCGCGCGACGAGGACAGCCTCACCAGGCTCGCGCTGTCCACAGTCGGCGCGCTCGCCGCCATCCACAGGGCGGGCGTCGTCCACCGCGACTTCAAGCCCAGCAACGTCCTGATCGGCTCCGACGGCCCCCGAGTGATCGACTTCGGCATCGCGCGCTCGCTCGACAGCTCGACGATGACGGGCAAGGTCGCGGGCACGCCGCCCTACATGTCGCCCGAGCAGCTGTCAGGATCACCCGTCGGCCCGCCGTCCGACGTCTTCAGCTGGGCGGTGACGATGACCTTCGCGGCGACCGGCAGGCCCGCGTTCGGCGAGGACACGGTGCCCGCCGTCTTCAACCGGGTGCTCAACCTGCACCCCGACCTGTCGCCGCTGCCGCCCTCGTTACGCGGGATCGTGGGCGCCGCGCTGGCCAAGAACCCCTCCGACCGCCCCACCGCGTCCGAGATCATGCTCGCCATCGTCGACTGATCACCGTGTACGGCAAGCCCACCCCAGCCCACCGTGGTCACCGCCCCCGCCCGTCTTCCACGCTCCTCCAGCCGACTCCGGCTGACCGCCGTCACATCGCCCCTGAACGACGAAGCGCCGCCGTATCCCCAGGAGCGTCAGCCGACGAGGACCTTCACCACACCGGTGAGCGCGAGCTGCACCAGGGCCAAGGGGACCAGGCCGACCCACGCGAGCCGCTGCAACTGGTCCTCGCGCAGCCGGGGAAAGCTGACCCGGAACCAGATGATCACGAAGGCCAGCGCGAACACCTTGAGGAACGTCCAGACGACACCGGGCAGCAGCGGGCCGTGCCAGCCCCCGAGGAACAGGACGGTGGTGAGGAACGACAGCACCACGATGCCCACATACTCAGCCAGCATGAACAGGGCGAACCGCATGCCGGTGTACTCGGTCATCGGGCCCATGATGATCTCGGACTCGGCGATGGGCATGTCGAACGGCGGCCGCCGCAGCTCGGCGAGGCCCGCGAGGAAGAACACGACCGCGCCGATCGCCTGCCAGGGCAGCCACCACCACTGCCAGGCCTCGACGATGCCGGGCAGGGAGAGAGTGCCCGCCGCCATGGCCACCGATGAGGCGGCCAGGACCAGCGGAAGCTCGTAGGACATGAGCTGCGCGGCCGAGCGCATCCCGCCCAGCACCGAGTACTTGTTGGCCGAGGCCCACCCGGCCATGATCGAGCCGAGCACGCCGATGCCCATGACCGCGAGCACGTAGAACAGCCCGAGATCGAGATCCACCCCGACGAGGCCGGGGCCGATGGGGATGACGATCAATACGAGGAGGTACGGGACGAGGGCGACGCCCGGCGCGAGCTGGAAGACCCTGCGGTCGGCGGCGGCCGGGATGACGTCCTCTTTCTGGGCGAACTTCACGCCGTCCGCGATGAGCTGCGCCCAGCCGTGGAAGCCTCCGGCGTACATCGGGCCGAGGCGTGACTGCATGTGCGCCATGACCTTGTGCTCGGCCTGACCCACGACGAGAGGGAGGAGCAGGAACACGAGAAGGATGACGACGAACCTCAGAACGATGTCGAGGACTTCACCCATCGGGCTCCTCCAGGGGCGCACGCGATTTCGAAGACTGTGATGACGATTCCCCCGACGAAGCCGCCTCCCCCGCCCCCGCGGGAGTCGAAGGCGACGCCGCGGAAGTCGAAGGCGAGCCCGGCGCATCGAGACGCTCGGGCGATGTGGAGCCTGACGGTGGGGACTCTCCGGAACCCGCGGCGGGTGCAGGGCGCTCGGCCGCAGAACCGGCGCTTGGCGGAGCGGGCTCACCCGGACCTGCGCTGGGTTCGGGACGCTCCGCCGTAGAAGCGGGGGCGGTCTGCTCCCCGGGGATCGGGGGCGCGGCCGGTCCGGTGGAGGTGGATGGGGAGGGCCAGTCGGCGGGAACGCCGGGCGGGAGGGTCTTGCGGCGGCTCGGAGCGCCATGACCCGACTCGCCAGGCTCCTTGGCGCCGGGCCACGCCTTCGCCACCCGAGCCGCCAGCACGAAGTCCTTGCGCAGCGGATGCCCCTCGAACCCGTCAGGAAGCAGCAGCGGCACCAGATACGGGTGATCGTCGAAGATCACGCCGAACATCTCGAACGTCTCCCGCTCGTGCCAGTTCGCCCCCCGATACACCCCCACAGCGGACGGCAGGCGCGGGTCGGCGCGCGGCACCCGCGTTCGCAGCAGCAGCCGCTCGTGCGTCGAGGGGTTGTAGACGTGCGCGACGACCCCGAACGCGTCGGGCGGCTCGTCGACCCCGCTGAGCCAGTCGAAGAACTCGTACCCCGTGTCCCTGCAGAACGTCAGCAGCTCGATCCAGTCGCTCGCGGCGACGTCGACCGTCCGCTCACCCCATGACTCCGAGACCTGGACCCTGTCCCCGAACCGCTCGGCGAGGGTCACGCGTCCTCCCCGTGGGCGCGGGACCACACGTAACGGTCGCTGAGCTTCTCCTGGGCGATCTTCTCCTGCAGCTTCATGATGCCGTGCAGCAGCGCCTCGGGCCTCGGCGGGCAGCCGGGGACGTAGATGTCGACAGGGATGATCTGGTCGACGCCCTTGGTCACGCAGTAGGAGTCCCAGTACGGGCCGCCGGTGTTGGAGCAGGCGCCGAAGGAGATGACGTACTTCGGGTCGGGCATCTGCTCGTAGAGCCGCTTGACGGCGGGGGCCATCTTGTCGGTGACGGTGCCCGAGACGATCATCAGATCCGCCTGGCGGGGACCGTTGGCGAAGGGGATCACCCCGAAGCGGATGAAGTCGTGTCTGCTCATCGAGGTGGCGATGAACTCGATCGCGCAGCAGGCGAGACCGAAGTTGAACACCCAGAGGGAGTAGCGCCGTCCCCAGTTCAGCACGAAGCGCATCGGCTTGGGCGCCAGCCGGGAGACCGGCCCCACAGTCGGCATCGGAAGATCGGCCATACCGCCATTCTCCAACGCCCGCCGCTCCAGGAGTAGAGGGGCACTCCGACATCCCACATCCCGCCTCGACAAATCCACCCCTGTGGTGTGACTCCGGCCCTGGAGAGGACGTTTCAGGAGATCGCCACGCCACCCGAATCATCGGACCACCCGCTCACCATGCTTGGGTGATCGCCTCGTCGCGCTTGTTTGTGCCGACGCCGCCGTGCTCGGCGGGTGGCTCTTCGGCTGGACAGGTGGTGCCCGGCTTGGGCAGGGTCAGGTCGGTCAGGTAGGTGGTGGCATGCAGGATCGGACATTTCTTGCCTGACAGGTAGGTGACGTGTCCGGGCCCGTCGTAGGCGATGGTCACCGATCCCGGGATCATGCTGGTGAAGCTCTTGGTTAGGGGGTAGCTCCCCCATGTGGTGCCGACACCCAGCAGGGGCGGCAGGTCGCGGGTGGGCAGTGGGCGGGGCCGGGTTGGCCACCGGCAGCGGCCAGCCCGTGCATCCCAGCAAGCTGATCTCCGCTCCTGCGTACTCGGGCGCGATCTTGCGCGCTTTCCCGAGGAAGTCCTCAAGCTGGGCGTAGCTGGTGTACCCGCGCTCATCTCCGCAGCTCATCGCCAGTGCGCCGGGCGTCGCCGAGTACCGTGCGGTGAACAGCGCCACGTCGGCGAAACCCGACCCGTCTCCGCGCGCGGCCTTGTCGACGGAGGTCGCGAAGGTCAGCCAGTCGGCGTTCTGCGGCCCTGGATCGCGGGGGACCAGGGCTCCCAGCAGCCAGCCGGTCAGCTTCCCGGTGCCGTGTTGTGGCGAGGTGACCGGAATCGGATGGCGATCGGCGGCCCGCAGAAGCCTGCGCCATACCGCCTCGGCGTCTTGGCCGTGCAGCGCGCAGGCGGGGGTGTCCGCGCACCACTCGGCGAACCTGGCGATCATCCGTTGCGAGACGGGCAGGAGTTGCAGATGGTGAGCGGGCCAGCCCTTGGTCTGATTGCCCACGCTGTCGACGTACATGGCCCGGATGCGCTGCGGGAACAGCCGGGCGTACGCGGCTGCAGCTACCCCGCCCAGGGAGTGGGCCGTGAAGCTCAGCCGCTGCTCACCCAGCGCCTGGCGGATCGCCTCCACGTCCCGGGCGATCGACAGGGCGTCCAGGTGCGTGAACAGCCCCGTCGCGTCGGCCTGTTGACACGTGGTGAGCGCCTTGGTCATCGCCGCGGCCTGCGCGGTGTACTGCTTCTTGTTACGCGGGTCGTGCAGCACTGCTCCCGGCTCCTTGCATGCCTCGGGCATCTGCGTGATCCACACGGTGGTCCGGGTGTTGAAGCCGACGAGATCGAACCTGCGTCGTAGCTCCGTGAGGTTCGCCGCGCCCCGGCTCAAGTCCTCGATCCCGTAACCGCCCGAAATGCTCAGAACGCTGCCGATCCGGCCTGCCGGCTCGGTGGCCGACAGCCGGGCCAGATCCAGTGTGATCTTTCCGTCCGGTTGCGCCCAGTCCACGGGCACCTCGATCGCGGCACATTGCAGGCCCGTGGGCGTGCCCTCGCCCTCGCACGCTCGCCAGGTCAGCCCTCCATCGTCGCTGGCGGCCGATGCCGTCGGCGACATCACCGCCAGCGCCGCCACCACGGCGATGACCAGCCGCCTGCTCCTCCCGCATATGCCGCCGTGGCGCTTGCTCGACTTCATCGCGCGAATCGTGATCATGATCCGAGTGTGACGGCACGGACAAGCCCTCTCTTCCTACTCGGGAATCGTTTCTACAGAGGCGATCTGGGACCCTGGTCCTCCTCTCTGCGGTGGACCAGGGGCCGCCTTGGAGGCGACGGTTACGGTGACAGAGCCTGGGGTTGTCAGGAGTAGCGGAGGACGCGGGCAAGCGCTTCGTCGCTCTGACGCAGCTCGCCGCAGGGGCTGGGAGGACGCGGCGAGGAGGGCTGAGCCGACAAGGCACCAGGTCAGCCGGGGGGCGACCCAGACGAAGGGCCGATTCCGGCGAAGGGCTGACCCACGCGAAGAACCGACCCGCACCAAGGGCCGCCCCACACGAAGGGCCAACCCAGGCGTGGGGCTGACCCACACGAAGAGCCAACCCACACAAAAGGCCGCCCCACACGACGAGCCGACCCACACCAACGGCCGACCCAGGCGAAGAGCCGCCCCACACGGAGGGCCGATCCAGGCGGAGGGGTGGGGTGGTGAGGAGGGTGTTGGGGTCAGGTCCAGGTGAGGACGCGTTTCTTCCAGGCGTACAGGATGCCCAGCGCGATGAACCCCAGGAACACGAACATCTCGACCAGTGTCGTCATCCCGTATCCGGGTGCCGCGAACACCGTCGCCCAGGGAAACAGGAACACCGCGTCGACCGCGAACACCACATACAGGTACGTGAACACGTAGTACCTGATCTGCGACTGCGCCCACCCCTCGCCCACAGGGTCGACGCCGCACTCGTACGTGGTCAGTTTCTCCACCGTGGGCCGGGAAGGGCGGAGCAGGCGGTTGGCCGTCAGGGCTCCCGCGACGATGCCCACCCCGATGACGAGCAGCACGAGAACCAGCGCGTAGGAGCCGAAGTAGCCACCCATGTGCTGATCGTAACCCCGCCCAAAGCCTCTGTCCTCATAACCCCAAACCATGGCAAAGCGGGTTTGGACGGCCATAACCTGACCTGCATGCACAAACGGCGATTCTTCGGAGGAATCGCGCTTATCGCCGCCGCCTCCACCGGCTGCGGCATGGCCACCGCCTCCCCCGAGCGGGGACTCACCATCCCCGCCGAGCCCACAATGATCAGCTTTGTCGACCCCTCCCGCGTCGACGAGCTGACCACCAGGACACTCACCGCGGGTGACGCCGGCGACAAGGATGTGCACATCGTCTACCCCCAGCTGAAGGACGCCCCCGACCTCAACCGCAAGCTCGGCGCCCTCGCGCAGACCCAGCTCCGCCGCTTCACCGAGTCCACCGTCTCCGAGGGTCCCCGCCCTCGTCCCGAGCTCAACGTGGACTGGCAGCTGACCGCCGCCGACGACGACATCGTGGGCGTACGGCTGCGCACCGGCGAGTTCGCGGGCGCCACCTGGGCCAACTCTCTCCGCACCGTCTGGTACGACCGCTCCTCCCAGCAGGTCGTCGACTCCCCCGGCCTGGTCACGAGCCTGTACCCGCTGACCACGATCGTCCGCGAGGAGCTGAGGAAGCGCGGCTCCGAGGTCAGCTACGACGCCGTGCGGCCCAACCCCGATCTGTTCGACTCCATGGCCTTCAACCCCGCGGGCGATCTCGTGGTGGAGTTCGACGACTACCAGGTGGGTCCTGGCGCGCTGGGCAGGGTGGCGGTCGCCGTACCGGAAGAGCAGGCGGAGCCGCTGCTGACGGAGACGGGACGGCGGGCGCGCGAGGCGGCGAAGGAGGCGACTCCTTCGCCGGCCGTCAGCGGGACCCCGGTCACCAGCCCACCGGCCACGAGCAGCAGGGCGGGAGGCGTGGACTGCGAGAAGGACAAGTGCGTGGCGCTGACCTTCGACGACGGCCCTGGGCCCTTCACGGGCGAGCTGCTGGAGCAGCTGAAGAGGGCGGGCGCGCGGGCGACGTTCTTCACCGTGGGCACGAACGTGGCGGCCAATCCCGAGCTGGTGACCGACATGCGGGAGCAGGGCCACCTGGTCGCCAACCACACCTGGTCGCATCGGGACCTGACCAAGCTGTCGAGCAGTAAGATCACTGACGCCGTCGCCAGGGCGCAGAGCGTGATCAGCGCCGAGCTCGGACAGGCGCCCACGCTGCTCCGCCCGCCGTACGGGGCGGTGAACAAGCAGGTGGTCACGATCGCCCGCAGGCTCGGGCTCTCCCTGGTGAACTGGGACGTCGACACCAGGGACGGGCACGAAAGGAATCCGGCGGCGGTGGTGCGGAGGGCGGTCGCGGGCGCGCATCCTGGGGCGATCATCCTGATGCACGACGTGCACCGCACCACGGTCCAGGCGCTGCCCGCGATCCTGCGGCAGCTGGCCCAGAAGGGCTACACGTTCGTGACGGTCCCCGAGCTGTACGGCTCGGCGGGGATGCAGGCAGGACACACGTACACGTCGGGTAAGCGGCCCCTGACGTAGGTAAGCCTTGCCGGGGACATATAGTTAGGCACCGTGACCCGAACCGTCCTCTTCGCCCGCCTGCACGTTGACCTGTGCCGGCTCGCGGCAGGGCTGTGTCGCCCCTCCCGTTCTCTCGCGTCGGCCTGACTTTCACCGCGTTTACCCGTGACGGGTGTCACGGAAACGTGTGACCCCCGAGGACTTAGCATGGAATACGAGAACGTGCCACGAGCGCAGTCGAGGAGGACTTCGCTGTGACTAAGCAGGTTCAGCAACTCGACCGAGTGGTCATCCGGTTCGCCGGCGACTCCGGTGACGGCATGCAGCTCACCGGCGACCGCTTCACGGCAGGGACGGCGGAGTTCGGCAACGACCTGTCCACGCTCCCCAACTTCCCCGCCGAGATTCGCGCGCCCGCAGGAACCCTGCCCGGCGTCTCGAGTTTCCAGCTGCACTTCGCCGACCACGACATCCTGACGCCGGGCGACTCGCCGAACGTCCTGGTCGCGATGAATCCGGCGGCGCTGAAGGCCAACCTGGGCGACCTGCCCAAGGGCGCCGACATCATCGCCAACACCGACGAGTTCACCAAGCGCAACCTCCAGAAGGTCGGCTACGACGCCAATCCGCTCGAGGACGACTCGCTGCGCGAGTGGCGCGTCCACGCGGTGCCGCTGACCTCGCTGACGGTGACGGCCCTCGAGGGCTTCGACCTGTCGAAGAAGGACGCCGAGCGCTCCAAGAACATGTTCGCCCTCGGGCTGCTGAGCTGGCTCTACCACCGGCCGACCGAGCACACGATCAGCTTCCTCGAGCAGAAGTTCGCCAAGAAGCCCGAGATCGCCAAGGCCAACATCGCGGCCTTCCAGGCGGGCTGGAACTACGGCGAGACGACCGAGTCCTTCTCGGTGTCCTACGAGGTCAAGCCGGCCCAGCTGGCCCCTGGCGTCTACCGCAACATCTCGGGTAACCAGGCGCTGGCCTACGGCCTGATCGCGGCGAGCGTCCAGTCGAAGCTGCCGCTCTTCCTCGGGTCGTACCCGATCACGCCGGCCTCCGACATCCTGCACGAGCTGTCCAGGCACAAGCGGTTCGGCATCCGCACCTTCCAGGCGGAGGACGAGATCGCGGGCGTCGGCGCGGCGCTCGGCGCGGCGTTCGGCGGCGCGCTGGGCGTGACCACGACCAGCGGCCCCGGTGTGGCGCTGAAGGCCGAGACGATCGGCCTCGCCGTCATGACCGAGCTGCCGCTGATCCTGGTGGACGTGCAGCGGGCAGGCCCTTCGACCGGCATGCCGACCAAGACCGAGCAGACCGACCTGCTGATGGCGATGTTCGGCCGCAACGGCGAGTCGCCGGTGCCGATCGTGGCGCCGAGCACGCCGAGCGACTGCTTCGACGCGGCGATCGAGGCCGCGCGCATCGCGGTGAAGTACCGCACGCCGGTCTACCTGCTGTCCGACGGCTACCTCGCCAACGGCTCCGAGCCGTGGCGTCTGCCGGAGGTCTCCGACCTTCCCGACATCTCCACCGAGTTCGCGGTCAAGACCGACGAGGAGTTCCAGCCCTACGTCCGTGACCCCGAGACGCTGTCGCGGCCGTGGGCCATCCCCGGTACGGCGGGCCTCGAGCACCGCATCGGCGGCATCGAGAAGGCCAACGGCTCGGGCAACATCTCCTACGACCCGAACAACCACGACCTCATGGTCAGGCTCCGCCAGTCCAAGATCGACGGCATCGACGTGCCCGCCCTCGAGGTCGACGACCCCGAGGGCGACGCCAGGGTGCTGGTTCTGGGCTGGGGCTCGACCTACGGTCCCATCGCGGCAGCCGTACGAAGGATCAGGAAGTCGGGCGGCAAGGTCGCCCAGGCCCACCTGCGCCACCTGAACCCCCTGCCGGCCAACACCGGCGAGGTGCTCAAGAGCTACGACAAGGTGCTCCTGCCCGAGATCAACCTCGGCCAGCTGGCGCTGCTGCTGCGCGCGAAGTTCCTGGTCGACATCATCAGCTACAACCGCGTGCGCGGGCTCCCGTTCAAGGCCGAGGAGCTGGCCGGAGTCATCCAGGACGTGATCGACAGTGAGTGACACCTTGAACGGCAAGGGCCTGGCCCTCGTCCCGAAGACCGATGCCAAGCAGACCCTCAAGGACTTCAAGTCCGACCAGGAGGTCCGCTGGTGCCCCGGCTGCGGCGACTACGCCATCCTGGCCGCGGTGCAGAGCTTCCTGCCCGAGCTGGGCCTGCGTCGCGAGAACATCGTGTTCGTCTCGGGCATCGGCTGCTCCAGCCGGTTCCCTTACTACCTCGACACCTACGGCTTCCACTCCATCCACGGTCGCGCCCCCGCGATCGCGACGGGGCTGGCCTCCTCCAGGCCCGACCTGAGCGTGTGGGTGATCACGGGTGACGGCGACGCGCTGTCGATCGGCGGCAACCACCTGATCCACGCGCTGCGCCGCAACGTCAACCTCAACATCCTGCTGTTCAACAACAGGATCTACGGTCTGACCAAGGGCCAGTACTCCCCCACCTCCGAGATCGGCAAGATCACCAAGTCGACCCCGATGGGCTCGCTGGACAAGCCGTTCAACCCGATCTCGCTGGCGCTGGGTGCCGAGGCGTCCTTCGTGGCCCGCACGATCGACTCCGACCGCAAGCACCTGCAGTCGGTGCTGCGCGAGGCCACGGCGCACAGGGGCACGTCGCTGGTGGAGATCTACCAGAACTGCAACATCTTCAACGACAACGCCTTCGAGCAGCTGAAGGACCCGGAGATCCGCGACGACATCACGCTGCGCCTCGAGCACGGGCAGCCGATCGCGAGCGCGTCCAAGGCCGTGGTCAGGGCGGCGAACGGCGGGCTCGACGTGGTGCCGCTGGCCGAGGCGGGCGACCGCGTCCTGGTGCACGACGCGCACAACCCCGACCCCTCGGTGGCGTTCGCGCTGTCGCGCCTGGACGAGCCCGCCTTCGAGCACGTGCCGATCGGGATCTTCCGGCAGGTCGAGCGGCCCGCCTACGACACGCTGATGGCCGAGCAGCTCGAGGAGGCCGTGGCACAGAAGGGCCCTGGCGACCTGAGTGACCTGCTGATGGGCGGCGACACCTGGCGCATCGGCTAGAGCACGGACCTTCGGCCCGCAGAGGATCATCCTCTGCGGGCCGATTTCATGCGGAGCCGAGCTTGGCGTAGTAGGCCAGGCAGTCGTCATACGAAGGGAGCAGACCCTGCTCGGCCGCCTGGGCCAGCGAGGGCGCGGCGGCGTCTTTCGGTGAGAGCAGGGGCTCGACCCCGTCGGGCCACGCGATGCCGAGGTCGGGGTCGAGGGGGTGGATCCCGTGCTCCCGGCCGGGCGCGTACGGCTCGGAGCAGAGATACACGACGGTGGCCCGCTCGCTCAGCGCCATGAAGGCGTGTCCGAGCCCTTCGGCGAGGTAGAGCGACCGCCGGGAGCGCTCGTCGAGAGCGACCGCCTCCCAGCGGCCGAAGGTCGGCGAGCCGACGCGAACGTCCACCACCACGTCGAGCACCTCTCCCGCCACGCACGTGACGTACTTCGCCTGCCCGGGGGGCACCGCCGCGAAGTGGACGCCCCTGAGCACCCCCGCGCGGGACACCGAGCAGTTGGCCTGCGCGAGGCGCAGGTGATGACCGGCCGCGCCGCTCAGGCTGTCCGCCCTGAACCACTCCAGGAAGGCGCCTCTGTCGTCCTCGTGGACGGTCGGGGAGTGAACGTGGGCTCCCTCGATCGTGAGTTGTTCCGTGTGCACAGGACCCCTCCGGTCGCTGGGGTGCGTACGGCTCGCGACTCCGCGGGGGAGCCGCGAGCCGTACGCGTCGGATCAGATGATCAGGGAACGGTCACCGTCTGGGTGGAGACGCTGGTGCGGTCGTCCGTTCCTGTCACCGTGAGGGTGATGCGGTAGGTGCCCGCCTGGGCGTAGGAGTGCTGGGCGGTGACCCCGCTGCCGACCTGGCCGTCGGCGAAGCTCCAGGTGTAGGAGTCGATGGGCGCGGAGCCCGGGGTCGAGGCCGTGGCGTCGACCGAGCACGCCAGGGCGGTGCACGCGGCCGTGAAGGCGGCCGTGGGTCCCGATGCCGTGCTCGTGGCGGAGAAGTCGTCCACGGTCAGCAGGACCGGCGGGTTGGTGGCCGTGCCCGAGAGGTACGAGGCCAGGCCCACCCCTCCAGGCGCCTGCATGCCTGCCGTGGCGTCCGTCACCGTGGCCTGCCACCCCGCGGGCTCGGCCGCCGCCTGGTTCCAGACCTTCGCCGAGATCGTCGTGGGCGAGGTGCCGGTGACCTGCAGCCGGATCCTGAGCACATCCCCCGCCGCGTAGGACAGGCCGGGGATCAGCTGCTCGGTGGTCAGCAGGTTGTCGGTGTTCGGCGCGGTGATCCTGGTGAGCGCCAGCGCCACCCCTGTGGGCAGCAGCCGCACTCTGGCGCGGTACTCGCCCTGGCCGCTCACCCGCCTGCCGACGGCCCAGATGTAGGTGCCGTTGCCGGTTCCCGTCTTGTCCGCCGACACCTTGAACGTGAGGTCGGTGTCCGTGCTCGACACCGAGTCGAGGAAGGCGCGGGGGCCCGCGGTCGTCGCCGGAAGGTTGATCTTGGCCGCGTTGCCGTTCACGGAGAAGTTCGCGCTGCCTCCGAGGAGGCTCCAGGCTCCGCCCGTGTCGGCGTTGCCGAGCGAGCCGCTGACCGTACGGGAGAAGGCGTCCGCGGCGAGGACGGACGGCGGGTTGTCCGGCGGGCGGGGCACCGCCACCTGACTGCTCTGGCCCGTGGCGCTGTCGTCGTCGGTGACGGTCAGCGTGACCGTGTAGTCACCTGCGGCCTGGTAGGTGTGCGTCGCGTTGGCCCCTGTGCCGCTCTGCCCGTCGCCGAAGTTCCACGCGTAGCCCTCCACGGTGCCGTCGGGGTCGTCGGAGGCGGTGCCGTCGAACGCGCACTCCAGGTCTTCGCACGACACGGTGAAGGAGGCCGTGGGCGGCTGGTTGGCAGGACCCGAGCCCGAGCCCTTCTGCCAGTGTTCGGACACCTGGGCGGCGCTCAGCGTGGCGGAGTAGATCGCCACCTCGTCGAGCGTGCCCGCGAAGTCGTCGCTGGACGGCCTGGCGGGCCAGGCGTTGAGGTTGTCGCCGCCGACTCGCCAGTAACCCGTGTAGCCTTCGGCGCTGGTCTGCTGGTGGGTGCCGACAGCGGCGCCGTCGACGTACAGCGTCATGCCGCCCGAGCCCTGCGTGGCGACCACGTGGTGCCACTGGCCGTCGTTGTAGGCGGTCGGCGTGGTGATCAGGTTGAACGCGCCGGTGTAGGTGCCGAAGGTGAGCTTGCCGTCGTTGCCCATGTAGACGTGGCGGTCGTAGTTCCCGCTGGTGCCGCTGGCGGCGTTGCCGAAGCCGACGAGCTTGCCGCCGCTCGTGGTGGTCGTCTTGAACCACAGCTCGGCGGAGTAGGTGGTCGGGTTGGAGACGGGCGCGGTCGAGATCACCCTGCCGCCGTTGACCGCGATCGCGGGGTTGCCGGTTCCGGTGATCGCGCCGGGCTGCCCGTAGGTGACGCCGGTGGCGGTGTAGGTCCCGGGCGTGCCGGTCTGGCCGGAGTCGGCGGCCACCGTTCCGCTCGCCTCGCCGAGGCGCCAGTACAGGCTCGGCTCGTCGTCGTCGACCGATCTGCCGTAGTCGTCGGTGGGCCTCGGCGGAAGGGTGCTCGTCCTGCCGCTGGCGACGAAGTGCTCGTTGACCTTGGTCAGGGACAGGGCGGACGGGTAGATCGCCACCTCGTCGATGTCACCTGCCAGGTAGCGGCTGGTGGGCTGGGCCGGCCAGCCGTTCAGGTTGTCGCCGCCGACGCGCCAGTATCCGCCGTACGGCTGGGCGCCAGTCGTGCCGGCGTCCTGCGCCACCCTGCGCCCGTCGACGTACAGGGCGATGCCGCCCGAGCCCTGCGTGGCGACGATGTGGTGCCACTGCCCGTCGTTGTAGGCCGCGGAGCTGTTGACCGTGCGGACACCGCCCGGATACACGCCGAACCACACGCGTCCCGCGTTGTCCATGTAGACGTGGCGGTCGTAGTTGGAGCTGTCGCCGGTCGCCGCGTTGCCGTAGCCGACGATCTTGCCGCCGCTGGTGGAACTGGTCCTGATCCACGCTTCGATGCTGAAGCTGGTCGTCGCGTTCTCCATGGACAGGGTCCTGGTGAATCCCGTGCCCGTGCCGTTGAAGGCCGCGGAGGCGTCGGTGTCACCGTTGATCGCGCCGGGAGAGCCGTGGCCCACCCCTGCCTCGCGGGTCGAGTCGAGGAAGCCCGCATAGTCGTAGGCGAGCGCGCCGCTGCTCTCGCCCAGGCGCCAGTAGCGGGCGGCGCCGTCGCCGACGACCTTCTGCGCGTAGGCGCTCATGGAGCCGGACGACGAGATCGTCACCGGCGCCGACGTCCCGCTGCCGACCGTGTTGCCCGACGGGTCGACGGCACGGATGCGGTAGGTGTGGGTCGATCCTGGGGCCAGGCCGGTGTCGATGAAGCCGAGCGAGGGCAGCGTCCAGAAGTTCGACTTGTACTCCACCTCGCCGACCGGCGTGGAGCCGCCGTCGCGCAGGACCTGGTACTTCAGCTTCTCCTGGTCGCGGTCCCAGGTGGCCTGCCAGCTCACTCTGGCGGTGCCCGCGTTGAGCGAGACGGCGCTCGGCGTCAACGTGGGCAGGGCGAGGGGGCCTGAGTCCTTGGGCGCGCCGGCCTTGACGGCGAAGCGGGTCAGGCCCTGCTGCGGCGCGCCGTTGACCGTGGTGAACTCGCCGCCCATGACGAGGTACTGCGAGTTGCCCGTCAGCGCCCAGCCGCCCTGGTTCATGCCCGTGTAGCTGCCGGCGTTCACCGTGGGGTACCAGTGCAGGAGCGTCGGCACGGGCTGGCCGCTGTACTGGCTGTTGTTGGAGGGCGGCGCGGGGTCGTTGCCGGTGGGGTAGATCGTCGTGGCGAGCGCCCGCTGCCAGCGCGTCGGGGAGACCTCGGGGAAGCCGCCGATCGAGACGCAGTCGTGTGCGTGGCCCACGCTGTAGAGGGCCTGTCCGATGGGGAAGACCCCGTAGGAGGCTCCGTAGCAGTTGTCGAGCCAGAGCAGGTCGCCCGTGTTGGGTTCGACCGCGAAGCGGCCGTCGAACCAGTGCCATCCCTCGCCGTCGGCGGCGGCGTAGACGGTGGTCCCGTCGGTCACCAGGTCGTAGGTCATCGAGTAGTTGGTCCCCTGGCGGGCGGGGATCGGGTTGCTGCTCCACGGCAGCGAGGCGGCGGTGACAGGATCGAGCGCGCCGATGCCGACCCTGGTGACGCCGTTGAGCGACTGGAACTTGCCGCCCACGATGACCCTGCTGGAGTCGGGGGACATCAGGAGCGCGAACACCTCGTCGTCAGTAGTCGGCGCCCACGCTTGGAGCGTGCCATTCGACCGCGAGACGGCAGCGAGGCGTGACCTCGTCGAGCCGTTGACGTTGAAGAAGGCTCCGCCGATGTACACCGTGGTGTTGCTGACGGCCAGAGCTCGGACGACGTTCCCTACCGAGGGGGCGAAGGCGGTGTCCAGCGTTCCCGTGGCTACGTCGAAGGCGGCCACCCGGTTGCGGGCCTGGCCGTTCACCGTGGTGAAGTCTCCGCCGACATAGATCTTGGACTTGTCGGGCGCGACCGCGATGGTCCGCGCCTGGCCGTTGAGGGCGGGGCTGAACGGCAGCAGGTTGCCCGTGGTGATGTCGAAGGCCAGGATGTTCGACCTGGTCACCTCCTGGGCCGATCCAGGGTTCGTGCCGGGAGGACGGGCCTTGGAGAAGCTGCCGACGGCGTAGACGGTCGTGCCGACGGTGGCCATCTTCCAGACGACTCCGTTGATCTGCCAGGTGGGCAGGGCGTCGGCGCTGACGGTCTCCGGGGTCCCCTGTTCGGGATCGATGTCCGCTTGGGCCGCTGGTATGACCAGTGTCACCGCGAGAAGCGCGATGAGCGCCATCGCGGTCCTGGATAAAAGCGCTTTGATCACGATTTTTCCTACATCTCAGGGAATAACGCGCCCCCCACGGGTCACGCTGGATGCGAATCGTAATATGGCGCCACAAAGACGAGGAGACCCTATTTAGTAGAATTTTGTAACAATCCGGCGTGTTTTTCCACGTAGATGGCACCAAAGGGCAGCGTGCCGTACCGCCCGGATCGGCGATCCGACCCGGGCGGGAATGGGCCGTCTGTCAGGTGACTGTGACGTCGGGAGAGCTCGGGCTGGAAATGCGGTTATTGTGCGGGTCTATCGCGCGAACGCGATACTTGTAAACAGATCCTGGAACCCTGCCCAGGTCCGCGCATGACAGGTTCGGCAGAGTCCAGAAGACGCTGTTGGCTTCCGCGGTGCAGGCCACCTGCCCGTCGCTGCGCACCACCTCGTAGCGGACCTTGCGGTTGTCCAGATCCCAGGTCGCGCCCCAGGTGATGGTCACCTTGCCGCCACCGTTGGCCACCGCCGTGGGCGCCTGGAAGTTGGTCTGCACGGGACCGGTGACGTCGGGGCTGACGTCGTGGGTGGTGAACCTGGTCAGGCCTTCCTGGGGAACGTCGTTGACCTGGGTGAAGTCACCGCCCGCCCACAGGTGGGTGCCGTCGTTGGCCATGGTCCACGGCCCCTGGACGAACGGGTAGGTCGTCCCCGGCTGGGCGTTGGGGAACCAGTGGAGGATCCTCTGCTTCACCCCCTGGGCCGTGTCCGCGGGTTCGGCGAGGAAGCGCCTGTGCGGGCGGGTCTCGGGGAAGCCGTTGCCCTCGTAGTAGGTCTGCATGTCGCAGCGGTGGGCGTGCGAGCCGCTGTAGAGCACGCCGTCCATCACCGAGATCGACTGTGTCGCGCCGAGACAGTTGTTGATCCAGATGCGCGCGCCGGTCTCCGGGTTCACCGCGAGCCGGCCGTCGAACGTGCCGACGCCGTCGGCGCTGGCGAACACGCGGGTGCCGTCGGTGACCAGGTCGGTGACCCAGGAGCGGTTGTTGGAGTTGTTGTAGGGGATGTCGTTGCTGAGGAAGCTCGCCTTGGTGCCGTTGCTGACGTTCACGGCCGACAGCCCGTGCTGCCAGATGTTGTTGATCCTGTTGAAGTCGCCGCCCACGATGAGCCTGGTCCCGCTCGGAGACAGCACCATGGCCATGACCCGCTTGTCCGCGGTCGGCGCCCAGGGCAGCAGCGCCCCGTCCGCCCGGTTGAAGGCGGCCAGCCTGGTCCTGGTGACGTCGTTGACGGCGGTGAAATGACCCCCGGCGAAGACGGTCGTGTCCGAGACGGCCAGCGCCCTGACCCGGCTGTTGGGCGAGGGCGCGAAGTCCGGGTCCAGCGCTCCCGTCGCGGTGTCGAAGGCCGCTATGCGGTACCGCCGCTCGGTGCCGATCTTGCCGAAGTCGCCCGCCACGTAGAGCCGTGAACCGTCAGGTGAGGCCTTGATCTCCCAGACGGTGTCGCAGCGGTACTGGTTGCTGCCGAGGTTGTCGCACTCGGTCTGCACGACGTCGTCGGTGAAGATCGGGCCGGTGGCGACGGGCGCCCAGGGCAGCAGGGCTCCCGTCGCGGCGTCGAAGGCCGCGAGACCGGTACGCGCCACCTCTCCCGCGCCGCCTCGGGGCACGCCCGGCGGCCTGACGTGGTCGAAGTTGCCGCCCACGTAGGCGACGCCGTTGACGATCTCCATCGCCAGCACGACCCCGTCGGTCTGCCAGGTCGGCAGCGCGTCGGCGGTGACCGTGGCGGGCTCGCCTGGAGCGGGCGTGGTGTCGGCGCCTGCCGACATCGGTGGAACGAGCAGCATGGAGAGGCCTAAGCAGGCCATCCCCGCCGCCATGAGTCGTTTACGCATGTACCCCCCTCAGGGCTGGACCGCACGCCTTGGTCGCAGCGCGGCCATGCGGTCCTTCTATGGCGGCTGCGAGATCTAGCCCCTCGCGATCACTTGAGTCCGATCGTCACCATGACGCTTCTCCAGCCCCACTGGTTTACCGGCGATCACGCAAGTCCACGCGATGATCAGGAACAGCCAGATGGAGGCCACGTTGGCGCTCGCCGCCATCATCTCGGCGGTCAGCGCGTCCACGAGCAGAAAGGCCATGAGCCCGAGCAGCAGCGCCGCCTCCGCGCGCACCTCCTTGACCCGGGTCAGCGACAGCTGGACGACCATGACGGCGAAGCACAGCCCCGCGAACGCCACCACGCCCACGACCCCGCCTTCGACCAGGATGTTGACGAACGCGTTGTGCCCGCCGCCGAGCCCGATCTCTTCGAGGAAGAGGCCACGGGCCGAGGAGATCCCGTTGCCGAAGAGCGGCTGCTTCATGGCGGCGTCCAGCGCCAGTGTCCACAGGTCGGTACGGGAGTTCAGCGACTCCAGCTGCTCGGCGGACTCCCCTCTCGTGGCGAACGCGATGATCTCGTCGGGAAAGGCGAGCACGGCCAGCGCGCCGACGGGGATCGCGAACAGCAGCATCTCCGCCCTGCCGCGCGGGCCTCGGGAGCACAGCAGCAGCACGGCCAGGCCCACCACGCACCCCGCCGCCGCGCCACGAGTGCCTGTCGCGATCAGCGCCGCCCCTGTCACACCCACAGCGATCAGGTAGAAGCCCTTGCGCCAGCGCCGAGGAGGTCCTCCTGGCAGCAGGAAGGCGACGGCCAGCAGCAGCGCGATCCCGAGGAAGATGCCGGCCGTCACGGGATGGACGTACAGCCAGTTGAAGCGGTCCTGGGTGTTCGGCGTCCGCTGCAGAGGCATCGCCACGCCGATCCCCACCGAGACCACGACCAGGCCGATGAAGGCGTGGGCGAGCCTGTGCAGGTCTTCCCTGGTCGCCCTGGTGGCGACGACCTGGCAGACACTGGCTGTCACCAGGAGTTGAGCGGCGCGGACGACCGCGAACTGCGGATAGGGCGTCCACATCACGGACATGGCCACGTAGAGCGCGAAGATCCACGCCAGCACAAGGGCGATCGAAGCCGTGCGACGCGGCGACCTGATGCCGAACCTGCGGTAGAGATAGACCGCGACGAGGCCGTAGACGCCGATCTCGACGAGGATCTGGGTGTCCACCCCACCGCTGATCGCCTCGCCGATCCCCCTGGACCTGAGCTTGTACTCGCTCGCCAGGATGAGCGCCATCGGCGCGAGCGTCGGCCACCAGGCCGGACGCGATCGACGGTGACGCGCTGTCTCCACCTGGCACCCCGTTTTGGACCGTTCGATCGCGCTGCGTGTGTCAGCATACGACGGTAACGCCGGCGGCGAAATGTAGGGAGAGGGCCTGTTTCATGGGGATGCGAGATCTGCTGCCGGAACCGTTAATCGAGGCCGGACGCGCCGGGTTCCGCCTGTACGGCATGGCCACCGCCGGCCTCCGGCCAGACCCCGACTTCCTGCTGATCGGGGCGAAACGCGGCGGTTCGACTTCTTTCTACTATGCGCTGCTCGAACATCCTCGCGTCGTTCCGCTCTTTCCCGCGGCGGGTCTGATCCCCAAGTCGAACCACACCAAGGGCGTGCATTTCTTCGACTCGAATTACGGTCGCGGGTTGCGGTGGTACCGCTCGCACCTGCCCAGCCGGCTCACCCGCGCGAGAGCCGCCCGCAGGTCGGGAGGGCCCGTCGTCACAGGTGAGGGCTCGCCCTACTACCTGCACCATCCGCTGGCCGCCGAGCGGGTGGCGAAGGATCTGCCTGATGCGCGCATCCTGCTCATCCTGCGTGATCCCGTCGAGCGGACCTTCTCCCACTACCGGGAGCGGGTCCGCAGCGCGGCCGAGCCGCTCGACTTCGAGGCGGCGCTCGAGGCCGAGAAGCAGAGGACCGAGGGCGAGGAGGAGCGTCTCGTCACGGACCCCGCCTACTCCAGCTACGCGCACGAGCACCAGTCCTACGTCGCGCAGAGTGAGTACGCCCGCTGCCTGCGCCGCTGGTTCGAGCATGTCCCCCTCTCCCGGTTCCACATCCTGACCAGCGAGGAGTTCTACAAGGACCCGCAGAAGGCCTGCGACGGCGCCGCGGCCTTCCTCGGCCTGCCCTCCGCCCCTCTCCCCTCGGCTGGACGGGTGTGGAACCCCGCCCCCAAGTCGGACATGACAGATGCGGTGCGGGCCAGGCTGGCCGAGCACTTCGCTCCGCACAACGCCGAACTGGAACGGATGCTGGGCAGGACGTTCCCCGACTGGACCGCTCCCTGAGACCTCCGCCGCGTGAGCGGGCGCGAGCAGGCGAGGGTGGGCGAGAGCGGGCGAGGCCGGGAGAGGCCGGGAACGGCGCGCTAGCCGCCAAGCCTGTCGAGCGCCGCCAGCAGGCGGTCGGCGAGCCCCTTGTCGTCGGCCTGGCGGGCGATCACCACGGCCCGCCAGTAGTCGGCGGCCTCCAGGTGGTCCGTCGGTGTGACCGCTCCACCGAAGACCGCGGCCCTGGTGGCCAGGTAGTAGACCTCGTCGGCACCGGGCGGACCATGGCCCGCGTCCTCCCAGTCGATCAGCCACGGCACCGGGCCCCTGGTCATCCGCAGGTTCCACGGGGTCAGGTCGCCGTGCATCGGCTCCCAGTGGGCGGCGACCCCCTCGGGACGCGGCAGTCCGGCCAGCAGGCTGGTGATCTGGGCCGCCACCTCGGCCGCGGGAACGTTCCTCGCGGGCCTGCAGGGGATCGGCTCCATCGGAGACATGACCAGCCAGGCCATGCCGTCCGCCGAGCCCGTGCCCATGAGCTCCGGCACGCGGAACCCCGGCCTTCGGCCTCCCGCCAGCATCTGGAGGACCTCGGCCTCGCGCTCGACCTCCCCTGCCCGCGCGCGTGCCTTGAGGAAGCCCACCGGCCGTCCCGACCTGAGCAGCAGGAGCGCCGCTCCCTCGCGGGAGGACTGGGGCCGGTGGTAGACCGCGTAGCCGTCGAAGGGGCCGATCGCCTCCTCCGCGCTCTTGAGCACCGGCAGCCATGGCTCGGCGTCCCACCGCTCGCGGCGGCCGGGAAGGATCCACGGTCCCGCCAGGCGGGCGCCGGCGTGCAGGATCCGCTGCGCGGTCAGCGGCATCGGTTTGGAGAAGGTCAGCAGTGACAGGCCGGCGGCGCAGGAGCGCGCGTCGTCCACCGGGATCCAGACGTTGCCGCGGCCTGGTGGATAGCGGACGAACCTTCCGCTCATGCGCCCGCCTCGAGGTCATGGCAGAGCCGCTCGTAGCGCGCCGCGACGTCGTCCCATGTGTAGTGCGTCCTGGCACGTTCCCTTCCACTGTCGCCCCGCTCGCGAGCGTGGGACGGCGACGCCTCGGCCGCCTCCACCGCCGCCGCCAGATCGTCGGGGCCGGCGAAGAAGACGCCGCTGTCGCCGAGGACCTCGTGGTTGAAGACCACGTCGAACGCCACGACGGGGGCGCCCGCGCCCATGGCACGCAGGAGCGAAGGGTTGGTGCCGCCGACCGAGTGCCCGTGCAGATAGCTGGCGCATCCGGCGTACAGGGCGTCGAGCAGGTCCTGGTCCCAGACCCCGCCGACCAGCCTGACCCGCTCGTCCTTCTCGGCGAGCGCCGAGATGCGCCTGCTGTACTCCTCGGCGTAGGGCGCCGATCCCACGACCACCAGGGGCAGCTTGGCCGAACTCCTTGTGTAGCCTTCGACGATCAGATCGACGTGGTTCTCTGGCTCGAACCTCGCCACCACCAGGTGGAAGCCGCCGACCTGGTATCCCTCGCGGGCTAACAGCCCGGCGTCGCAGTCGTCCTGGATGGGCGCGCCGTACGGGATCATGACGCTCGGCGCGCCGTAGCGGTCCCTGTAGTAGTGCTGGATGGCCACCGCGTCGGCGATGATCTGGCGCGACCAGCGCACGGCCAGCCGCTCGGCCGCGAGGTAGTAGCGCCGGCCTGTACCGTTCCATTTCGCGCGCTTCCACTCCAGGCCGTCCACATGTGTGGCGACCGGGATGCGCGCCAGCTTGATGAGAGGGAGCAGGGGCGCGTTCGCCGCGTTGAAGACCAGCGCCACGTCGGTCCGCCTGAACAGCAGGTGCGCGACGGACAGGGTGGTGTGGCTGAGGGTCTCCAGCGCCTTGTGCCGTACGGCGGGCAGATGGACCAGCCGCATGCCCTTGTACTCACCCTGCGGGTTCTCCGCCCCCCGGCAGTACACCCGCACCTCATGACCTGCGGCGACCAGACGTGAGCCGATCTCCTCGATCGCGGTCTCGAACCCGCCGTACCGCGCGGGCACACCCCGGGTGCCAATCATGGCAATACGCATTGTTCCCCTTCATAAGCCGTCGAGGATGACAAAATAGGCGTGCCAGCTTAAACACTAATCAAAGGCCGGGGACATCAAGAGCATGAAACGCGTGGTGCTGGCTCATCCGTCGCCGGATCTGTACGGCTCGGACCGCATGCTGCTGGAATCCGTCCGGGCGCTCACAGGGCACGCGGAGGTCGTCGTCACGGTGCCCGCCGAGGGCCCGCTGTGCGACCGGCTCCGCGACGCGGGGGCCGAGGTGGTGGTGCTCGACGTCCCGGTCCTGCGCAAGGCCTTTCTGTCCCCGGCAGGGCTGATCAGACTGGCGGCGCTCCTGGCCACGAGGATGCCCGCGATGGTCGCCTTCCTGCGAAGGAGAAGGCCTGACGTCCTGTACGTCAACACCCTCACCCTTCCCTGGTGGGCAGCGGCGGGCAGGCTCGCGGGGCTGGCCCGCGTCGTCTGCCACGTCCATGAGGCGGAGGACCAGCTGCCTCCCCCCATGAGGCGGGCGCTGAGCCTGCCCACGCGACTGGCCCACCTCACCATCGCCAACAGCGCGAGCTGCCACGCGCGGATCGTGGCCGACGGAGCGCCGCGTGCCCGCACGGCCACCGTCCACAACGCCGTCGCCCCGCCCGCGTCCACCCCGCTCGCCAGGGCACCGCGCGGCGCGCTGGTCATGGTCGGCAGGCTGTCACCGCGCAAGGGCAGCGACGTCGCCGTGCGCGCCGCGGCCCTCCTGGCCCGGCGCGGTCGTGAGGTGTCGCTCGTGGTCGTGGGGGACGTCTTTCCCGGCTACGAATGGTTCGAGCGCGAACTGCGCGCGCAGGCGGGTCCGAACGTCACCTTCGCCGGGTTCAGCGACTGCGTCGACCAGCACCTCGCCGAGGCCGACATCGTGCTCGTGCCCTCGCACGGCGAGTCCTTCGGCCTGGTGGCGGTCGAGGGCATGATGGCGGGCCGCCCGGTGGTGGCCTGCGACGTCCAGGGACTCAACGAGATCATCGCGCACGGGGAGACAGGGCTGCTCGTGCCGCCGAAGGACGAGGCCGCCCTGGCGGACGCGGTCGAAACCCTGCTGAATGACTGGGCGCTGGCTCAGACAATAGCGACAAAAGGCCAGTCTGAGGCATTATCTCGGTACAGCCTCGCTCGCTATCAGGAGGAGGTCAGAACGGCCATTTTCGGTAACTTGCCTCGTGGTTAGAATCGCCCCTAGGCCGCTTCATTACGTGAAGATGGACGAGGGCGGGGAGAGCGGGCTTCGTGGTGACAGAGAGAAGCAACGAGGACCGCGAGGTCGGGCTCCTCGAAGCCTTATGGCGGTACAAGTGGTCTTCGCTCCTGCTCATCGTGCTGGCGGGGTTGGCCGGGGGGCTGGCCACCGTCTACGTCTTCACCAGCGTCGAGGCGACCGCGAAGTTCGCCGTGACCGACCCTCGCAGCACCACCTTCCTCCGCCAGGGCGTCTCCTCTGACAGCAGTTACATCGCCTACACCAGCCAGCGCGCCGCCTTCACCGAATCAGCCGGCGTCCTCGACAAGGCCAGGCAGCTGCTCGCGGCCGAGCAGGCCATGCAGATCGGGCTGGAGGACCTCAGGAAGGCCGTGGAGGCCAAGCCCGGCACCAACGGCGGCATCGTCGAGGTCACCGTCACCGCGAAGACCGACCGGTCCGCCGCCCAGATCGCCAACGCCGTGGTGGCCGCCTACCAGATGCTCACCGAGGCCGACGCCCAGCGCGAGCAGCAGAAGCTGCTCAAGAGCGTCCGCAGCACCCGTGCCAGGATCGAGGCCGAGCTCAAGCGCGCCCCCGCCAGGAGCACGACCGCCGTCACCCTGGGCGAGGCTCTCGTCCAGCTGCAGCTCAAGGAGGGCGACGCGGCCATCGACCTGGCGCAGTACGGGTCCGGAGTGCGCTTCGTCGACCAGGCCAACCCGCTCAGGGTCACGCCCAGCCAGGCGCCGAAGAACGCCGGCATCGGACTCGCGGTGGGCCTGCTTCTCGCCATCGTGATCGCCTTCCTGCGGGCCACCAATCCGATCGCGACCGCGCAGCGGGTGACCACGGGGACCGGCCAGCGCCAGCGCACCTCGAAGACACCTCCCACCGCCACCCCGCCCCCTGCCCCCGCCCCCTCCTTGGACGAAGAGCAGGAGGACGACGTCACCGCGGTCTACGACAGGGACAAGCTGCTCGGTTACGTCGCCAGGAGCAAGCCGGGCGAGAACGGCGTGTCCGTCGACGCGGGGACCGGCTCCTCCAGCAGTCAGCACTGACCGTGGCGTCCCCGCGCGCGGCGATGGCCCGCGTTCGCAGACTCGCCGCCTCCGCGGGCGGCTCGGTGGCCTCGCAGGCCGTGACCGCGCTCGGCAGCCTCGTCCTGCAGCTGGTCGCGGTCCGCTTCATCGGGCCCGTCGCCCTCGGCGCCTTCGCGCTGCTGTCGGCGATCCTGGTGACCGCGACGACCGTCTACACCTCGTGGGTGGGCGACTCGCTCAACGTCCTGGACCGTTTCGATCCGGCGCTTCGCTCCTCCCTCGTCGCCTCCGCGCTGTTCTTCGCGACGGCCGGCTCGGCCGTCGGGATGGCGCTCGCCCTCGTCCTGCGGCTCACGGGCCCCGCGGGCGTGGCGCTCTTCGCCGTGCTCATCACGCTGTGGCTGGCCCAGGAGACCTTCAGACGCGTGCTGCACGCCAGGCTCGAGTTCGGGGCGCTGCTGGCCAACGACCTGACGTACGTGATCACCACGCTGGTCTTCCTCGCCGGCCTTCGCCTGATCACGGGCAGGTTCGACCTGGACGGCATTCTCCTGGCCATGTGCGTGGGGTGCCTGGCCGCGCTCGCCGTCACCCTCCGGCGGCTTCCGCGACAGGAGTACGCGCTCGTGCGTCCCCGCCTCGCCGGCATGCGGGAGCTCAGCGCGTTCGCCGCCTGGCGCTCGGCCCAGTCGAGCCTGCGCCCCCTGGCCCTGCTGGTGACCCGCGTCGCCATCGACACCTTCGCCTCCAGGACGGTTCTCGCGGTCGTCGAGGCGGCCAGGCTGCTGATGACTCCCGCGCTCACTCTCATCTCCGGAGCGGGCGGTTATCTGCTTCCCACGTTCGTCAGGCAACGCGACGCCGGGATTTCGATGCGCCCCCGTAACGCGCTCGTGGGCTCGCTCGTCCTGGCGGGGGTCTCCTGCGCGTGCGGAGTGGCGGCGATCGCCACGCTCGGCTTCTTCGGTCCGCTGATCACCGGGGGCGCGTTCACCCTCGACGCCGTCAGCGTGGGGGGCTGGGCCGTCTACGCCGTGAGCTTCTCCGCCACCCTCCCGCTGGCCTCGATGGCGACCGCGTACAAGCAGTCACGGCTGGTGTTCCTGGTGCGTGGAGCCGAAACGGCGGTCGGCCTCGCGGCGGTCCTCATCCTGCTCGTCCTGCGGCCAGATCTGGCGGTGTTTGCCCCGTATTGCATCGGTCTCGGAGGTATGGTCTCGGGCTTGCTTCTATGGTGGCGACTGCGCATCATCCGCGACAGGGTGCGCGCACGTCACACCGATCCCGAAAGAGGGACCCATGCGATCTAGCCTGCCTGCGAGGTCGGCGTTAGCGGCAGTCGTCGTGGCGGCACTCACCTCCGCCCCCGCGGCCGCCGAGAGCCGCCTCGACCCTTCGCCCACCGCCGCGCCGTGGACCAAGGAGTTCGCCTACGCCGACGACCGCATCACCGAATCGAGTGGCCTGTACGCCAGCCGCCTTCACGACGGCGTCGTCTGGACCCACAACGACGGCGCGGGGGCCGCCCACGCTGTACGCGGTAGGGCCCGACGGCAGGACCAGGGCGGCGATCTCCATCAAGGGAGCCGAGGCGGTCGACACCGAGGCCATGGGCGGCGCGGTGGACGTCCGCGGCAACTCCATGCTGTACCTGGCCGACATCGGAGACAACGAGGGGAGCAGGAGCGGCGGCGTCACCGTGCTCGCCGTCCCCGAGCCGACGGTCCTCGCCGACGGCGAGGTGAGCGCCCAGCGCTACCAGCTGGTCTATCCCGACGGCGCGCACGACGCGGAGAGCATCCTGGTCCACCCGCAGACCGGGAACCTCTACCTCATCACCAAGGGCCCCTCGGGCGGTGCGATCTACGGCGCGCCGTCCGCGCTGGTGCCCGATGTGAACAACCGGCTGGAATACCTCGGCGCTCTCCCGCATGTGGTCTCCGACGGGGCGCTCAACGCCGACGGCCTGATGTTCATCCGCGGCTACAACAAGATCCGGGTGTTCGCCGACATCACCGGCAAGCTGCTTGAGACGATTCCCGCCCCGCAGCAGCCGCAGGGCGAGTCTCTGGCGATCAGCGCGGACGGCAGGTCCCTGCTCGCCGGCAGCGAGGGCAAGGGCAGCTCCGTCTTCTCCCTGCCCCTGCCGGAGAGCCTGGTCGCGACGCCCGCCAACACCCCGGGGCCCATGACGAGCGCCCCGGCGGCTCAGGAGAGTGAGCCCGGCGGGTCCGACCTGCCCCTCGCGTGGCTCGCCGGCGCGGGAGCGCTCCTGCTCGTGCTGGTCGGCGCGGGGGCGGCGACCAGCGTGATCCGCAGGCGACGGGAGCGGCACGCACCCCCCGCCGACGTCATTGCGCTTCCATCACAACGGGACAGATGAATAGCTGGCCACCGCATTTCCTCGCATAATTAACGGCAACATGCCGCGTGGGGGAATCATGCACATCCGAACATTCCTCGGGGCTCTCTTACTCGCCGCACCTGTCGTTCTGGTTTCGGCCTCGCCCGCCCGCGCGGCGGATTACTCCACTCAGCCGAGGAACAACTGGCTTCCCAACGCGAGAGTGTCCGCCATCGCGCACACCGGGGACCGGGTCGTGATCGCCGGCGATTTCACCAGCCTGCGCAACCCCGTGACCGGCGAATCCGTCGCCCGCGGCCGCATCGCGATGCTCGACGCGGCCACCGGCGACCTCGTCAGGTCGTGGGCTCCCGCGGCGAACGGATCGGTCAGGGCGCTGGCGGTGGGCGGCGGCAGGGTCTTCGCAGGCGGCGACTTCACGACGGTGGCGGGCCAGAGCCGCGCCCGCCTCGTGGCGCTCGACCAGGCCTCGGGCGCGGTGATCGGGGGCTGGAACCCCGCCGCCAACGGCTCGGTGCGCGCGCTGGCCGTCATCGGCTCCACGCTCTACGCGGGCGGGCAGTTCACCTCCGTCGCCGGTCAGGCCCGCACCCGCCTGGCCGCCATCGACACGGCCGGCGGCGCTCTGCGCGCAGGCTGGGTCTCGGCGGCCAATGCCACCGTCTACACGCTCGCCGCCCGTCCTGACGGCGGGGCGCTCCTGGTGGGCGGGTTGTTCACCACTCTCGGCGGCACCACGCGCAACTACCTCGGCAGCCTCGACGCCGCGTCCGGGGCCGTGACCGGCTGGCAGCCGCCGCCGGGGTGCATGGTCCCGAGCAACCAGTGCATCGTCACCGACCTGGCGGTCGAGGGCGACAGCGCCTACGCCTCCATCGCCGGCCCAGGGGGCAGGCTCACCGCCTACCACCTCGGCACAGGCGCCCGCCGCTGGGAGCGGCTCGCCGACGGGGACGTGGAGTCCGTGGCCGTCCGTGACGGCCGGGTCTACGCGGGGGGCCACTTCTGCCCTGACTTCTCCGGCTTCACGCGATGCGATTTCGCGGCCGTGGACGCCGCCACCGGCGCCGTCGATCCCGACTTCGCGCCCACGGCCAACGGGCAGATATTCGCCCTGGACGCGGGCGTTGACGCGCTGCGCGCAGGCGGCGCGTACTCCCAGCTCAACGGCCAGTCGAGGCCCTACTACACCGAGTTCCCCCTGCGCCCGCCGAGCCCGGACATCACGCTGATCGCCCAGGGGTCGACGTGGCGCTACGACGACAGCGGCGCCGACCTGGGCATCGCCTGGTCGCAGCCTGCGCACGACGACTCGGCGTGGCCGTCGGGCCCGGCCCAACTGGGCTTCGGCGACGGCGACGAGCGCCGCGTCCTGACCGCGGGACGAACCACCTACTACTTCCGTCACACGTTCACGGTGCCCGACCCCGGCGCGCTGCAGGCGGTCACGCTGAGTGTCCTGCGCGACGACGGGGCGGTCGTCCATCTCAACGGACGGGAGGTGATGAGAAGCAACATGCCGGCCGGGGCCATCACCTCCGCCACCCTGGCGCCCAGCACCGTCTCGGGCGAAGCGGAGAACGTCTGGCAGACGCTGTCGATCGCGCCGGCGCTGCTGTCGGCGGGTCAGAACACGCTGGCCGTGGAGGTGCACCAGGCCCAGGTCGCCTCCAGCGACGTGAGCTTCGATCTGAGGCTCACCGCACGCTGAAAATGTCCACTTCTGGACATTTGACAATGCATTCCGTGGTGTATCGTTTTATCGTTATTCGCGCCGAGCCGAGAGAAGTCATGCCCTCATCGCTCCCCCTTTCCCTGCGCATCCGCGTCAGGGCCCGAATAGCCCTGTCGCGATCCCTGCGCATAATTCCGGGAAGCGCCACACTCCGTGCCAGAAACGCCTTCGCACGGTCACACGGAACCAGCAGAGCGGTGCTCGGGCAGGTCGTCAGAGTTCTTCGCCACCGGCCGCTCGACTTTCTCACCGACTTCTCGCTGCCGGACAATCCAGAGATCCGGCTGGTCTCCGTCGAGTCGCGGCTGGTCCGCCTGCTCTTCTGGTACGGCGAGCGCGGCTACGAGGGCATGGAGACCACGTGCTGGCGGCGGTTGTGCGGCGGCGCGAGCAGCGTCCTCGAACTCGGCGCCAACATCGGCTACTACACCGTGCAGGGCGCGAGCGCGGCGCGTCCGGCCGCCTACGTGGCCGTCGAGGCCAATCCGGAGTCGGCCGCGATCGTCGAGCGCAACGTGGCGGCCAACTCCCTCGACAACGTCAAGGTCGTGCAGGCCGCCGTGGTCGACGACGACGCCCCTGACTCGCTCGAACTGGCCCTCCCCGACCAGGAGCAGTACGTGGCGCCCACCGGGGCCTACCTGGCGCAGGGCGGCGAGGGGATCACCGACAGGCCCGCCTCCCGCACGATCAGCGTGCCCACGGTCAGGATCACCGACCTGATCGGCGGCGTCGACCTGCTCAAGCTCGACATCGAGGGCTACGAGGCGAAGGTCCTGAGGGCCGCGTGGCCGCAGATCATCGCAGGGCGCCCCACGATCGTGCTCGAGGTGCTCAGGAACGTTCCCGACCTGCGCCGGGTGCTCGTCGATCTGCGCGCCCACGACTGGGAGGTGTGGGCGATCGGGGAGCACGCCCTGCACCCCGTCACCGACGAGCAACTCGCCGCCGAGGCGCCCCTTCCCCGGTACGGCTCGCGCGACGTCGTCCTGATTCCCGCCGAGCGCGCCGCCGAACTCGTGGGCCGTCTCGGCTCCTGAGGTCAGGCCACGCCACCCGCGCCGCCTCAACCCTTGAGGTCGGGCCACGCCGCGTGCGCCGCCTCAGTTCTGGAGGTCCGGCCACGCCGCGTGCAGGGCCGTCCGCCAGTCCCGTGGCGCGGGCAGCCCAGCCGCCGTCCACCGGGCGTGGCCCAGGACCCCGTAGGCGGGCCTGGGCGCCGGGCGGGGAAAGGCCGAGGTGGCCACGGGGATCACCCGGTCGGGGTCGGCGCCCAGCAGGGTGAAGACCTCGCGGGCGAGTTCGTGCCAGGTGGCCTGTCCCGCGTTCGTCCCGTGGTAGATGCCGGGGGGCGCCTGCGACCGGGCGAGCAGGAGGAGGTGCCGGGCGAGGTCGGCCGCCGAGGTCGGCTGCCCGTGTTGATCGTCGACCACCTGCACGGTCTCGCGTTCGGCGGCCAGACGCGCCATGGTCTTGACGAAGTTGGCGCCGGACCTGCCGTACAGCCAGGCCGTCCTGACGATGTAGCCGCTGTCGGGCAGCAGGTCGAGCACCGCGCGTTCGCCTGAGAGCTTGGTGCGCCCGTAGGCGTTGAGCGGCGCGGTGGGCGCGTCCTCGGGGTAGGGCGTCGTCGCCGTCCCCGAGAAGACGTAGTCGGTGGACAGGTGGACGAGGCGGGCGCCCGCCTCGCGGCACGCGAGAGCGAGCGCACGCGGGCCCGCCGCGTTGACCTGGTGGGCGCGTTCCTCCTGCGCTTCGGCGTCGTCCACCGCCGTCCACGCCGCGCAGTTGACCACCACGGACGGCTTCACCCTGGCCACCAGGTCGCGCACCGAGCCCTCGTCGCACAGGTCGAGGACGCGCCGCCCAGGGGGGACGACCCGCTCTCCCTCGGCTTCCAGCAGCGCCACGAGTTCGGCGCCCAGCTGGCCCGTGGACCCTGTCACCATCCAGGTGCTCATCCACCCGCCCTGAGCGGCTTCCACCAGGAGGGGTTGTCGGCGTACCAGCGGACCGTCTCGGCGATGCCCTCGTCGAAGCCGACGGCGGGCCGGTAGCCCATGGCGCGCAGTTTGCCGTCGTCGAGCGAGTAGCGGCGGTCGTGGCCCTTGCGGTCCTCGACGTGCTCCACCCGCTCCCAGTCCGCTCCGCAGGCACGCAGCAGACGATCGGTGAGCTCCCTGTTGGTCAGCTCGGCCGTGCCCGCGATGTGGTAGGTCTCGCCGGCCTCGCCCCGCTCGGCGACGAGCTGGATCCCCGCGCAGTGGTCGGCGACGTGGACCCAGTCGCGCACGTTCTCGCCGTCACCGTAGAGGGGGACATTCCGCCCCTCCAGCAGATTCGTCGTGAAGAGCGGGATGATCTTCTCCGGGTACTGGTAGGGGCCGTAGTTGTTGCCGCACCTGGTGACGCAGACCGGCAGCCCGTGCGTGATGGCGTAGGCGCGGGCGATCAGGTCGCCGCCCGCCTTCGAGGCGGCGTACGGCGAGCGGGGCCGTACGGGCGCCTCCTCCGTCCAGGAACCCGTCTCGATCGAGCCGTAGACCTCGTCGGTCGAGACCTGCACGAACTTCGCTGTTCCGGCGTCGAGGCAGGCCTGGAGCAGGGTCTGCGTGCCCAGCACGTTCGTGCGCACGAACTCCGCCGCCCCCTCGATCGACCGGTCCACGTGGGACTCGGCGGCGAAGTTGATCACCAGGTCGTGCCCTGGAACGGTCCGCCCGAGCAGCTCCGCGTCGCAGATGTCGCCGTGGACGAAGCGGAAGCGGCCGGCCGCCGCCTCCAGGTTGGCCAGGTTGCCCGCGTACGTGAGCCGGTCGAGAACGGTCACGTCGGCGCCCGCGAACGCGGGATAGCCGCCGGACGCCAGCGTGCGGACGTAGTGCGACCCGATGAAGCCGGCGCCGCCGGTGACGAGAATCCTCATGAACTGATCTGCACCTTGCTGTGATCGCCGAGCACGAGCCGGTGTGCTCGGGGGGTGTGAGGGGCGGGGGTGACCTCGACGTCGTGCCCGATGAGTGAGGCCTCGATCCGCCGGACCCCCGAGATCGACGCGCGAGGCAGCACGATCGAGTACTCGATCTCGCTGTCGATGATCCTGCAATCTTTCGCGATCGAGGTGAAGGGGCCGATGTAGGAGGCGCTCACCTCGGTGCCCGCGCCGATGATGGCGGGGCCCACGATGCGCGACCCTCGCACCACCGCCCCCTTCTCGACCACCACCCGCCCGATCAGCTGGCTGGCCCTGTCGACGCTTCCCGACACCTCCGGCTCGAGCGACTCCAGGACCAGGCGGTTGACTTCGAGCATGTCGGTGACGTTACCCGTGTCCTTCCAATATCCGGAGATGACCGTGGACTCGATCCGGTACTCCTCGTCGATCAGCCACTGGATGGCGTCGGTGATCTCCAGCTCGCCACGCCACGACGGCTTCAGCTCGGTCACCGCTGTGTGGATCGCCGGGGTGAACAGGTAGACCCCGACCAGCGCCAGATCGCTCTTCGGCCTGGAGGGCTTCTCCTCGAGAGCGACGACCCGCCCGCCGTCGTCGAGTTCGGCCACCCCGAACTCCTGCGGGTTGGCCACCTGGGTGAGAAGGATCTGCGCAGCGGGACGCTCGGCCCTGAACGTGGACACCAGGTCGTTGATGCCGCCGACGATGAAGTTGTCGCCGAGGTACATGACGAAGTCGTCGTCCCCGAGGTAGTCCCGTGCGATGAGCACCGCGTGCGCGAGGCCGAGCGGCGCGGCCTGACGGAGATAGGTCACCGACAGGTGGAATCGGGTGCCGTCGCCGACCGCCGCCTCGATCTCGGCCTGCGTGTCGCCCACCACGATCCCGACCTCGGTGATGCCGGCGTCGGCGATCGCCTCCAGCGCGTAGTGGAGCACCGGCTTGTTGGCCACGGGGACCAGCTGCTTGGCGGACGTGTGCGTGATCGGGCGTAACCGGGTGCCCGATCCTCCTGCGAGGACGAGTGCCTTCATCAGTACGCCCCCTCACCGCGGGTGACCGCGGGCCAGGTCTTCCACAGGATCTGGAGATCCAGGATCAGCGACCAGTTCTCCACGTAGCGCAGGTCGAGCCTGACCGACTCCTCCCAGCTGAGGTCTGATCGACCGTTCACCTGCCACAGACCGGTGATCCCGGGCTTGACGAGCAGCCTGCGGCGTACGTCGTCGCCGTACTTGGCCACCTCCTCGGGTAAGGGAGGACGCGGCCCCACCAGGGACATGTCGCCGCGCATGACGTTGAACAGCTGAGGGAGCTCGTCGACGGAGCGACGCCGCAGCCAGGCCCCCACGGAGGTGATCCTTGGATCGTTCCTAATCTTGAAGAGCACGCCGTCACTCTCGTTGAGCTCACGCAGGTTGGTCTTGATCTGTTCGGCGTCGCTCACCATCGTCCTGAACTTGTAGACGGTGAACTCCTTGCCGTCCTTGCCGACCCTGGTCTGGCGGAACAGCGCGGGCCCCGAGCTGTCCACCCTGATCACGGAGGCGACGAGCACGAAGACCGGCAGCAGGAGGAGAAGGGCCGAGGCGGCGAGCACCTTGTCGAAGACGCTCTTGACGATCTGACGGCCGCCCTTGAGGTAGGGGTGGTCGACGTGCAGCAACGGCAGGCCGGCGACAGGGCGGATGTTGATGCGCGGCCCTGCCACCTCCATGAGGGCCGAGGCCACGTAGAGGTCGGTGTCACGTTCCTCCAGCCGCCATGCCAGCTGGCGCAGGGCGATGCCGTCGAACTCCGGGCAGGAGAGCACCGCGACCGTGTCCGCGCCCACCTCGGTCACCACGTCGGCGACGCGGGTGAAGTCACCCAGTACGGGGAAGCCGTCGAACTGGTGCGGCACATCGGGGTCGAGCGGGGAAGGCACGCAGGCGCCCACGATCCGCATGCCGTGGTAGCGCTCCCTGCTCAGCTGACGGTGGAGCTCGATGACGGCCGTCCAGTGACCGACGACCAGGACTCTGCGCATGCACTCGCCCTCGTAGCGGCGCTGGTGCAGCCGCTTGCGCAGCCGGTAGCGGAAGAACAGGTCGGCCAGGGCGGCCAGGGGGAGGCCCGCCATGACGTAGCCCCTGGCGATCGGGGTCTGCGTGCCGTACGCGATGATCGCCACGAGTGAGGCGAGAGCGGCGGCGGCCCTGGAAGACCCTTCGGTACTCGTCGGGCGCGTCACCCAGGTAGCGCTCGTCGTACCCGCCTGCCGCCGCGATCACCACCGGCCAGCTCGCCACGAGCACTCCGGCCAGGCCTATCTCGATGGGTGTGAGCTGGCCCGTGAAGCTTCTGATCACCACCACCGTCGTCAGACCGGCGAGGACGCAGGCGAGGTCGCCCGCGATCGCGGTGCGGACGTAGCGCCTGAACCATAACCTCCCCTCCTTCTGATCGGACGATAAAGCTGCTCTCTGTACGGCTGTATCCATTGCCCCTCGCTGCACTAACCCGCCCCATGCACAACAGACGTGCCATTCGCCCCACTGGTTGACAGCCAAAAGCCCCCAAATCCGGATCATCCTTAGAATCCAAGACGCCTGCCGTGCATCGGAAGTCAACTTGGATGTCCAGATCCGGCCACGCGGATTGATAGGAGTCGGTCTTGACAGGACGCCGCCTCAGGTGCCACGGCCATGACCGGAACCTCGACGGCGCATCACCAGCACCACCGTGATCATCGGTATCGGCATTCGGGACTTAATTGCCGATCAACGCCTATGGCAAAGATCGCCCTTGACAGAAGGCCCGCGATCCAGATCAGCCGAGACGCGCTAGTCGTACTCCAGATCCTGCAGCGCGGCGGGGGGCTCGGGGCTGCGCCACACCACGACGATCCGGTCAGCGATCGCCTCCGAGGCGGCACGCAGCCGCTCGAGGTCGAAGTCGGGCAGGTAGCGCAGCCGCGCCAGGAAGGTGGCGTCCGTGGCGGACCGCGGCACGACGCAGCCTTCCCCATCGCGGTCGAGGAGAATGTAGAGAAGCTCGGATGCCGACTCGGTGACGACTCGCACCTCGACGACGTCTTCCCACGCCATCGCCTCGACGCTCCCGTCGGAGTAGTGGCGGGTCACGCCCTCTTCGGTGACGTACACGTAGGAGTCCGGCACTGCGTTGCCGTGCATGGGCGCGATTCTTGCGAGTTCAGGGTGTTTCCCGCAAGGGACCTACACCGCAGAATGGCGGAAAGTACGGTGACATGCCCGGCGTCGCTCGAGATCCAGAACGGTTGAGCACTTTCATAGGCAGCAAACCACCTATATCGGTATGAAGGTGACATGAAGCTTCGCTTTGGCAGCGTGGCCTTGAGCTTGCTCGTCATATTGACGCCGTCGGGATTCTCCGGCACGTCAGCGGCGACGCTCTCTCCTGGGATTCAGCTCTTCGTGTCCGCTGCGGACGGAGACGACGGGAACGCGGGAACGGCCGAGAGCCCCCTGCGCACCGCGGCCGCCGCGGTCGGCCGTGCCAAGGCCGACGCGATGACGACGATCGTGCTCCGCGGAGGCGACTACCGCGAATCGCTCGGCGGCATCGCCAAGCCGGTGACGATCGAGGCGTACCCCGGTGAGGAGGTGTGGTTCAAGGGCAGCACGCTGGTCGAGCCCGGCACGTTCGTGGCCGACGGCTCCGCCTGGCGGCTGGACGGCTGGAACCCTGACATCTGCAGGCCCGGCGCGGACGGCAGGGCCTGCGTCTTCCCGCCCGACATCGTCCAGGGCAACGAGCTGGCGGGCGACCCCGCGATGGTCTTCTACAACGGCGCGCCGCTTCGCCAGGTGGCAGCCCACGACCGGCTCGGCAAGGACACCTTCTACTGGGACAGCGCCCGCGGCAGGCTGTACGTCGGCAACGACCCCACCGGGCAGGTGGTCGAGGTCTCGAGCAGGCGCTACGCGCTGCAGTTCCTGGCCGGAGCCGAGAACTCTGTCGTGCGCGGGATCGGCTTCGCGCAGTACGCCACGAGCCAGGACTACCGCAAGCACCCGGCCGTGGTCATCAGCCAGGCGGACGGGGTGGTTCTCGAGGACAACACCATCACGCTGAACGCCGCCGCCGGAGTGGTGGCCAACGCCTCGGACATGCGGATCACCGGTAACGAGATCTCCTTCAACGGCTCCAACGGCGTGCTCTCCTACAGGGCGGTGGGCCTGCGCTTCGAGAGCAACAAGATCGTGGGCAACAACCAGGAGCGAACGGGGCTGGAGTCGTCACGCAGCCTGGCGGGCGCCGGGATGAAGGCCACCTACCTGCGCAAGGCGATCATCAAGGACAACGTCTTCGAGGGCAACATCGGCACGGGTTTCTGGTGCGACCTGTCCTGCGAGGATGTCACGATCGTCGGCAACCTCGCCAAGGGCAACGCCAAACACGGCCTGTACTACGAGGTCTCCGCCCGCGGGCTCATCGCCTCCAACCTCATGACGGGCAACGGCCAGTCCGGCCTCAAGATCAGCGGCTCCAACCACGTGCGCGTGTACAACAACACCCTCGCCGACAACGCGCAGACGCTCCTTGTCGCCGAGGATCCCAGGCCGAACACCGATCGCTGCGACGCCGACAACTGCCCCAGCGAGGAGGCCCTGGCCAGGGGCGTGACCTGGGACACCTCGGACGTGACGCTGATGAACAACGTCTTCGCCGCCAGGGCGCAGGGTGCCGCCGTCATCGAGACCGTCGACGCCAACGGGCAGGCGTCGGGCAGGCGGGTGGGCGCGAAGGGCATGATTCCCGGCACCCAGATGGACCACAACGCCTACCACAGGGCCGGGCCCGGCAGCCCTCCTCACGTGGTCACGTGGGCGCAGCCGAGCGGCGGCGAGGTCGGCTACCCCACTCTCGCGGCCTTCAAGGCGACGGGGCACGAGAGGCACGGCCGCTATCTGGAGGGCGCCCAGCCGCTCTTCGCCGGCGCCGACGACTACCGCGTCCTCCAGGACAGCCAGGCGGCGGAGAAGGGAGCCCCCCTGCCCGCCGACATCGCGGCCGCGCTCGAGGTGGAAGAGGGCACCCGGCCCCCGCTCGGCGCGCTTCGCTGGCCCGACTCGGACTCCGGCGGCTCCGAACCCACGGCCACCGCCTCTCCCTCCCCCTCCCCCACGCCTGCGGACAGGCAGGGGGTGCTCCGCAGGCCGGTCCACTTTCTGGTGCATGCGTCTACCGGTCACGTCCTGATGACACTGGACAGGCGAGAGGCCGAGCGGGCCGCGTCCCGTGGCTACGACAGCCGAGGGGTGGGCTTCCTCGCCTCCTCGGGCCGGGCGCGGGCGCTGGCTCCCGTCCACCGTCTCCTCCACCCGGTGACGGGCGACAGGCTCCTGCTCACGAGCGCGGCCGAGCGGGACACCGCGGTGACGCGATGGGGTTACACCGTCGAGGGCGTGGCCTTCTACGCCTCCGTGTCACCGACGGCGGGCCTCGTGGACATCCATCGCCTGCAGAAGGGCGCCTACCACCGGTACGTGATCGGCCCGGCCGCCAGGGACGCGGCGATCGCCGAGGGCTGGCGCTACGAGCACGTCGCCTTCTACGCCAGGCCGCCCGCCTACTAGTCGCCGGCCGTCGAGCCCCAGGAATGTGCGAGATGTTCGTGGACGGCGGCCTGGGCGTCTCCCGCGGCTATCGCGTCGAGCAGGGCGCGGTGCTCGGCGACCAGTTGGTCGCGGTCCTCGTAGACCCTGCGCAGCCGTACCAGGCCGAGTCTCGTCTCGGCTGCCAGCGCCCCGTACAGCCGCAGCAGCCTGGGGCTTCCCACCGCCTCCACCAGCGCCTGGTGCAGCGCCATGTGCTCGGCCACCACGTCCGACCAGGGGGCGTCGTCGGGCAGCGCGGCCATCCGCTCCAGCGCCGCGTCGGCCTCCCGCACCCGCCGTCCGGCCAGCGACCTGGCCATCAACTGCTCCAGCGGCCTGCGGACGAACATGAGGTCGTCGAGGTCCGCCGTCGTCACCTCGGGGACGTACGCGCTGCGGTTGCGCTCGCGCCTGAGGAGACCCTCGTGCACGAGGACGGCCAGCGCCTCCCTGACCGTCGGCCGCGCGACGCCGTAGGCGGCGGCGATCTCCTGCTCGGGAAGCGACGTGCCCGGATCTATCTCGCCCGACAGCACCCGCTGCCGCAGCGCGTCAGCGAGCGCGCTGACCGTCGACACCGGCCTCAACACTGATCTTCTTCCTCTCCGGTACGGCCACCGCCACGAGGCTGACCCCGAGCAGCACCAGCCCGCCGAACGACACAGGGGTCAGCGTCTCACGCAGGACGAGGAGTCCGAGCAGCGCGGCGACCGCCGGTTCGGCCAGGGCGAGGGTGGCGGCGGTGGCGACGGGGGTGGTGCGCAGGCCCCTGCCGTACAGGAAGTAGGCCAGGGCGGTGGTGCCGGCGCCCAGGTAGAGGGCGGCGAGCAGGCCGCGCGGCTCGGCCAGCCAGCCGGGGCCTGTGAGGATCAGGACGGGGAGCATGATGACCGCGGCGCCGCCGAACATGATGCCCATGACGGCGTCGGAGGGGGCTCCGCCGTTGATCGCCTTCGCCGCGGTGACGGCGTAGAAGGCGTAGATGAGCCCGCCGAGCAGCGCCAGGAGCACGCCCACCAGCACCTCGTCACCCGCCTGCGCCTCGCCGCCGACGATCAGCGCGGCGCATCCCGCGATGGCCGCGGCCGTGGCGGCGGCCCATCTGGCGGAGAACTGCCTGGAGAGCAGTCCGGTGAAGATCGGGCCGCTGCCGATCGCCACCACCGTGCCGATGGCCACCCCCGTACGGCTGACCGCGGCGAAGAAGCAGAGCTGGTAGGCGGCGACAGCGACCGCGCCGAGCAGCAGGGCGGGCGTGACGCGGGCGCCCCTGGCCAGCAGAGCCAGCAGGAGGCCGCCGATGACCAGGCGGGCGGCGGCCACGGAGACCGGATCGGCGGTGATCAGCAGGCCGGCCGTGCCCGCCGTTCCCCAGAGGACGGCGGCGACGAGGACGTTCTTCATTCGGACATTGTCTGACAACTAGACAAGGTTCGTCCAGTGAAATGTCCGGGTAAGTCGAATGAGGTGAATTTCAGGGGCATCGCAGCGGTCCTGTTGGCACTCGTCACGTTCATCGGAGGCTGTGGAGCCGCCGTCGTCCCGACGGCCATGCCCGTCAAGGCGCTCTCGTCGCTCCCGCCCGAAGCGGCCAGGACCTGGAAGCTCATCCAGAACGACGGCCCCTTCCCCTACAGGAGGGACGGCGTGGTGTTCCAGAACCGGGAGCGGCTGCTGCCGCAGCAGAAGCGCGGCTACTACCACGAGTACACGGTGCCGACCCCTGGCTCGCGCGACAGGGGCGCGCGGCGCCTGGTCACGGGGGCCAGGGCGAACGAGCTCTACTACACCGCCGACCACTACCGCTCCTTCGTCTCCGTGGACGTGAAGCGATGAGGTTCGAGCACGAGATCGGCGGCGACACGCTCGACACTTCTGACGCGGTGATGGCGGCGATCGCCTCCGCGCTGGAGTTCCCCTCCTACTTCGGGCACAACCTCGACGCGCTCTACGACTGCCTCACGGACCTGTCCTGGCTGCCCGCGGGCGAGCACGTGCTGATCTGGTCGAACCCCGCGCCGCTGCGCGCGGCCGATGCCACGGCCTACGACGCGATCGCGGCCGTGCTGACCGAGGCGGTCGCCGACGGCGCCGGCGGCGACGCCTACCTGTCGGTTCTCCTGCAGGCCGACTGAACCAGCAGCCTTCGCCTTGCCAGTGTGGTGGCCACGCAGTGCGCGCAGAACACGCCCCTGCGGCCCTCGCCGCAGGTGCAGAACCACGCCAGTGAGCCGTCGACCACACGCAGTTCCACGTGCGCCGCGCCGCCCGCCACCTCGGCGGTCACGACCGTCGGCGCGTAGCGCACGACCTGCACCGATTCCTCGAGTTCTTCCCCTTGCTCGACCACCTGTGGGGCGGCGAGCCACACCTGTGTCTCGGCAAGCTCCCCGATGAGCATTCTCACTCCCTTCTCGACGTAGGGAGTGCCCGCAGATACTGTCACCGACGGGTCAGAGGTTGCTACTGTTGGCCGCTTCCCGGAGGCGACGAGATGAGTGAAGACTGGTTAGTCCGGCCGTACATGATGACGCGCGGCCGTACTCGCCCGACGGGCGAGGATTTCGACCTGATCGCCATCGTGGCGGCGACCGGGGTGCCCTCACCCAGCGCCGGTCTCACCCCTGAGTACCTCAGGGTGCTCGCCGCCTGCCGCAACCCCATATCCGTCGCCGAGGTCGCCTCCGCCACGGGGCTGTCGCTCGGCGTGGTCCGCGTGCTGCTCGGCGACCTGCGCGAAAGGCAGCTGGTCACCGTACGGCACGCGGCCGAGGACGTGGGCGTGCTGCGCGAGGTGCTGCACGGCCTCAGATCTCTGTGATCTCCTCGAGCAGCTGGTCGAGCAGCCGGCGGGCGGGCGAGACGACCTCGCCGACGTGCCCTTCGAGCAGCGCCAGCGCCTCGTGGATGCTGCCCGTGCTCTTGGTCGGTAACTCCACCAGCGCCCGTTCCTCGACCAGCGCCTCGCCGCTGACGTGGAAGAACGCCTCAGAGTGGGCGAAGGACACCGAGAAGCGCACCGTCCGCCCGTCGGGCAGCGTGAACAGCACGCCCGTCGTCCACCCCGCGGGCTGGAAGTAGGTCAGCTGCTCGCGCCTGACGAACGGATGGCGCAGCTCGTCGAACATGGCCGCCGCCCTGCTCATGGCCGCCAGCAGCCCGGCCGCCGCGCGGCTCTCGCTGTCCACAGCCCGAGAGTAAAGGAGCGTGTCAGTCGGTGGCCAGCCGCGCGTGCCGTTCGACGTCGTAGCGGACGCCGTCGTAGACGAGCTTGCCCCTCTCGATCCCCTCGGCCACGAACCCCGCTCTGACCGCGACCCTGCAGGAGGCGGGGTTGTTGGTGCGGTGGCCGAGCTCCAGCCGGAAGAGCCCCCGCTCGGCGAAGGCCCACTCGGCCAGCAGGGCCCGCGGCCCGCGCCGCCACCCCCCTGCCGCGCGCCTGCGCGGTGGTCCAGTAGGAGACCCAGCCGTTGCCGTGCCTGTCGATGCCGGTGACCGCGACGTTGCCCACGACGAGCCCGTCGAGCTCGACCGCGAAGGCATGCCCTCTGTCCTTCCAGCCCTCGATCCAGCGCACGGCGTCGTCGAGCGTGCGGATCGGCTCGCCGCTCTGCGCGCGCATGTCCTCGGATTTGAAGGCCTCGAGCACCCTGTCCGCGTCGCCGGCCGTCCACTCGCGCAGCCTCACAGCGCGTACCTCCCGAGATCGAGGGCCAGCAGGTCGGTGAGGAAGCGCGCGTGCCTGTCAAGATGCCACTCGCCGTTGATCACCGTCCAGACGCCCCATTCCAGCATCATGTACAGCAGGGCCGTCGGCCACAGCTCCCGCTCCCTCTCGGTGAGCTCGACGTGCCGCAGGTAGCCGTCGCGGAAGCTCGCCCATTCGGCGGCGGTGAACACCCGCGCGGGCTCGCCGTCCAGGTCGTTGTGGAACAGCAGCGCCGCCAGCGCGAGGTCGAGCAGGCGGGGCGCGCGCTCGCCGTTGTCCGGATCGACCAGCACGGGCCCTTCGCCCGTGTAGACGAGGTTGACCGCCTTGTAGTCCATGCTGACCTCGGCCACCGGCAGCCCGGCGTCGCGGATCGCGGGCAGCGTCGTGGTCATGAACGCCCGCAGCGGCTCGTCGAACCTGCTCGTGTACGGCGCGAGCCCGTCGACGTCCTCCTGCACGGAGGCCTCGTCGTGGTCGGGCCACCCGAAGTCCCCGAGCCCCTCCTTGGTGCCCGCCGCGTGCAGGCGGCCGAGCAGCTCACCCGCTGCGGCGACGTCCCGCTCCGACCCGTCGTAGGCGCGGCCCTCCACCCAGGGGTAGGCCACCCAGTGATCGTCGCCGATCTCGTACGGCCCCGCCAGCGGCGTGACCACGGGAAGGCCCAGCTCCTTCAGCCTGCGCACCCACCGGCCCATCGCCTCGGCGTCATGGGTCCGTTTCACCGCCACGCGCACGCCGTCGATCAACCCGGTGAAGACCGGCGCGTACGGGTAGATCGACTCCTGCGAGGGGATGCCGAACCGCTCGAACACCTCGGTGTGGTCAGCTGTCACGCCGCCCGACCCTAGCGGCCCGTTGTGTCCTTGAGCATCCGCTTTTGCGCCCGCCCGCACCCGGCAGGCCGGCTCACGGGGTGAGGCGGTCCCGCACGCCCTCCAGGCCGGAGACGACGGTCGAGGGGTCGTCGGTATCCAGGCCGTAGAGGACCTCGTGCCACGGCCCCAGCCGATGCCACAGCAGGGCGCGCCCGCGCTCCTCGCCTGTCACGGCGTAGGCCTCGGCCAGCGCCTCGGCGAACGGCGGCGGCGTGCCGTACAGCAGCCAGGACAGATCGATCGCCCGGTCACCGACATGGGCGTCGGAGAAGTCGATCACCCCGGTGAGCTCGCCGTCCACGGCCAGCAGATGCTCGGGCCCGAGATCGGCATGGACCACGGTGTCGGCGGGCAGCGCCTCGACCGCGTCGAGCAACGCCTCCGCCTCCGCGCGCTCGGGGACCATGGGCACGACCACCTCCCTGAACCGCCCGAGAAAGGCCCGCCGCTCCTGGAGGGCGGCCTCGGCGCCCCGCAGCCCGTGCTCGACCGCTCCTGCGACGTCCGCCCCGTGGAGCGCCTGGAGAAAGGCGCCCAGCTGCCTGCCGTGGACGGCCGTCAACTCCGTGACAGGCCGACCGGGAACGGCCTCATGCCTGACGACCAGCGGCTCGCCGTCCATCACGCGCGGGACGGGGACCTTGAGGGGAAGCTGGGGAGCCAACCAGGGCATCACCCGGGTCTCCATGATCAGCAGATCGGCCACCTCGGGGCGGCGCGGGCGCCTGTCGATCCATCGCCCGTCCACCAGCGTCGCCACGCTGTCCCACCCCTGCATCACATCCACGGCCCTCAGTAGATCACGCTGCCCGGCGGAGGAAGCAGGACGGTATGCCGCGAGACGGCCCGAGCGCCACGCGCGGAGCGCACCGAGCGAGGGCCCATGCCGTCAGAGGGTGGACTCGATGAGGCGCTTGGGCGCCGACAGGGACCATGCCTCGGTGACCATCTCGGCGAGCTCGTCGGCCTCGATGCCCGCCAGCCTCACCACCACCCACCCGAACCTGCCCGCCGTGAACTGGACCTCGAAGACCTCGGGCCGCTCGGCCACCAAGGCGAGCTGCTCCTCGACCGTGGCCTTCAGGCCGACGGTCTCGGTCTCCTCCCACAGGTAGCCGAAGCCCTTGCCGCGCACCTTGAACCCGACATAGCCGGCGCTCTCGTGCTGCGACACCTCAGGCAACCGCAGGACGATCGCCATGAACTCCTCGACGCTCACACCCATGCCGCACATGTAACCAGACGGCGCCGACAGTCCTAGGCGACGGCCCTGGCGATCACCTCGTCCAGGTCGAAGGCCGCACCCTTGTCCGCGATCTCCTGGAAGGCGCCTTCGCCCAGCACCGCGACCGCTCGCCTGACCGCCTCCTCGCTCTGGTCCATGAACGGCGGGGACCCGAACAGCCGCTCCAGCCCGAAGCGCCGCCATCCCGCCTCGGCGGCGCCGAGCAGGAGCGCGGCCTGCTCGGCGGAGGCGGCGTCGGGTGAGCCGTCCGTGAGCAGCCATGCCAGGGTCTCCATGACCAGCAGTGAGCCGATGACGTCGTGGAACTCCCGCTTGCTGCGCAGCGCCCGCTGCGCGGAGGTGATCGCCCTGGAGGTACGGCCGAGCGCCCTGTGGACGTCGGCGAGCGCCCAGTACGCGTAGGAGCGCACCCACCGCTCGCCGTTCGCCTCGCACAGGTCGAGGCACTCGCTGAGCAGCTGCTCGGCGTTCTCCGGCTGGCCCTGCGCGCCCAGGCACTGCGCCAGCTCGACGATCGCGGGCAGCAGCCCAGGGTTGAGCCCGCTCTCCGCCCTGAACGACTTGACCGCCAGCTCGAGGTAGGCGGTCGCCCTGGGGAAGTCGCCGCGCAGGTAGGCGCACAGGCCGGTCATCTTGGAGGCGTAGGTCATGGCCTCGGAGTCGCCCAGGAGCGCGGCCTCCTCGGCGCAGCGCCGGGCGAGCCGTTCGGCCCCTTCGATGTCGCCCTGGCCGGAGGCGACGAAGGCCCGCACCCACAGCGCCTTGCACCGTTCCCTGCTGGGTCTCCTGCTGGCCTTCAGCGCCCGGTCGAGGTAGTGGGCGCCCTCGCCGGTGAACCCGCAGGCGTGCCAGAGGAACCACAGCGAGGCTGCCAGGTCGAGCCCGCGCTCGATCTCGTGCGGCGTGGCGAGGCAGTGCTCCATGCTGGCCATGACGTTGGGGTGCTCGACCACCATCCGCAGGTACCAGTAGACCTGCCTGGACCCCTTCGACCAGCTGCGCTCGGCCTGCCTGGCCAGGTCGAGGTAGTAGTCGCGGTGCCTGCTGCACAGCCACGCCGTCTCGTCGAGCTCCTCCAGGCGCTCGGCCCCGTAGGCGCGGATGGTGTCGAGCAGGCGGTATCGCCCCGAGGAGGACGTCCTGGTCACGATGGACTTGTCCACCAGCCCGCTCAGCGCGCCGGCCACCTCGGCCTCGGGCAGCTCGTCGCTGGCGCAGACGTACTTGGCGGCGGCCAGGTCGAAGGAGCCCGCGAAGACCGCGAGCCTGGCCCAGAGCAGCCGCTCGTCGGCCTCGCACAGCTCGTGGCTCCAGCCCATCGTGGCGCGCAGCGCGTGGTGGCGGGTGGGCCCGACGCCGTGCGCCTCCCTGCGCAGGAGCCTGAACCTGTCGTTCAGCAGGGAGAGGAGCTGTTCGGCCGAGAGCGCCGACAGCCGTCCGGCGGCCAGCTCGATGGCCAGCGGCATGCGGTCGAGGTGCCGGCAGATCTGCGCGACGGTCTGCCTGTCGGGCGCCAGGTCGGGCTGGACGAGCGAGGCCCTGTCCAGGAACAGCTCGACGGCGTCGGCCTCGTCGAGCGGCGGGAGCGGCAGGCGCTGTTCGATGTCGAGGCCGAGTGGCTGCCTGCTGGTGACGAGCACGCGCACGCCGTAGCCGCCCAGCAGCCGTTCGACCAGCTCGGAGCATTCGGCCACGAGGTGCTCGCAGGTGTCGAGCACGAGCAGCAGCTCCTTGTCGTGCAGGAAGTCGACGAGGAAGTCGACCCTGTCGCGTGTGGAGCGGTCCTGTAACTCGAGCGCGGCGATCAGCGCGTGGGGCACCATCTCGGGGTCGCGGACCTGCGAGAGGTCGGCCATCCACACACCGTCGGGGAAGCGGCCGTGCTGGGAGCCGGCCGCCCGTACGGCGAGCCTGGTCTTGCCCACCCCTCCTGGGCCTGTCACCGTGACCAGGCGCGAGGCAGCCAGCATCTCGGTGAGCCTCCGCAGATGCTCACCGCGGCCGATGAAGGAGGCGAGCTCGGCGGGGAGATTCCCACCGCGGCGCCAGCCAGGTGGTGCGTCCATGCGACCCTCCTCTGGAGAGGATAGACCGCCGGGACGGGAGCGCCGCAAGAAGCAACCGGCTCTGCGAGCCACCGGACGACGACAGACCGCCGGGGCGGGCGGGCGCGAGGAGCGGTGATCGGCTCCTCGGGCCGCTGGGGGCCCGAGGACGCCTGTGTGCGGACGTCACATGTTGATCATGTGGCCCGCGAGGCCGTGGATCGCCTCCTTGACCGCCTCACCGAGCGTCGGGTGGGCGTGCACGTTGCGCGCCACCTCGTGGACGGTGAGGTCCCACTGCTGGGCCAGGGTCAGCTCGGGCAGCAGCTCGGTGACCTCGGGGCCGATCAGGTGGGCGCCGAGCAGCTCGCCGTGCGTGTCGTCGGCGATGATCTTCACGAAGCCCTGGGCGTCGCCGAGCCCGTGGGCCTTGCCGTTCGCGGTGAAGGGGAACTTGACCACCTTCACGTCGTAGCCCAGGTCGCGGGCCTGCGCCTCGGTGAAGCCGAAGCTGGCGATCTGCGGCTGGCAGTACGTGGCGCGCGGGATCATCGGGAAGTCGAGCTCCATGGTCTCCGCGCCGCCGATCGTCTCGGCCGCGATGATGCCCATGGACTCGGCGGCGTGGGCCAGCATCAGCTTGGCGGTGACGTCGCCGATGGCGTAGATGTGCGGCACGTTGGTGCGCCCGCGCCCGTCCACCGCGATAGCGCCCCTGTCGGTCAGCTTGACGCCGGTGTTCTCCAGGCCGTAGCCCTCCACCCGCGGCTGGAAGCCGATCGCCTGCAGCACCTTGTCGGCCTCGAGCACCTGCTGCTGGCCGTCCTTGGAGACCGTGACCTTCACCGAGGCGCCGGTGTCCTCGATGTTGTCGACCTTGGTCGAGGTGAGCACGTCGATGCCGAGCTTGCGGTAGCGCTTGGCCAGCTCCGCCGACACCTCCTCGTCCTCGAGGGGCACCACGCGGTCGAGGAACTCCACGATCGTCACCTTGACGCCGTAGTTGTGCAGGACGTAGGCGAACTCCACGCCGATGGCGCCCGCGCCCGCGATGATGATGCTGCCGGGCAGGTCCTCGGTGAGGATCTGCTCCTCGTAGGTCACCACGCGCTCCGACAGGCTGGTGCCGGGGATGAGGCGGGTGGTGGTGCCCGCGGCGATGATGGCGTTGCCGAAGGTGATGCTCTCGCCGTTCACCTCGATGGTGTTGGCGTCGACGAAGGTGCCGCGACCGTTGTACTCGGTGATCGAGTTCTTCTTCATCAGGTAGTGCACGCCCTTGACGCGCCCGTCGGCCACCTTGCGGCTGCGCTGGAAGGCGGCTCCGTAGTCGAAGCTCACCTCGCCGCTGATGCCGAAGGTCTTGGCCTCCTTGGTGAAGATGTGCGCGAGCTCCGCGTTGCGCAGCAGCGCCTTGGAGGGGATGCAGCCCACGTTCAGGCAGACGCCGCCCCAGTACTTCTCCTCGATGACGGCCGTGCGAAGGCCGAGCTGGGCGGCGCGGACCGCCGCCGTGTATCCCCCGGGCCCCGCGCCGAGGACGACAACGTCGAAGTGAGTGCTCATGCTCCGGACACTATTGGACGCGGATTGTTCCGCCGAACTTGACCCCGTTAGTGATTAGCCACTAACTTTCTTGCATGGTCAGAATGAGCGCCGAGGAACGGCGCGAGAGCGTCATCCGTGCCGCGATCTCCGAGTTCGCGCACGGCGGCTACCACGGCACCTCGACCGAGACGATCGCCCGCCGCGTCGGCGTCAGCCAGCCGTACCTCTTCAGGCTCTTCCCCGGCAAGCAGGCCATCTTCCTGGCGGCGGCCACCCGCTGCCTGTCGGAGACGCGCCGGGTGCTGGAGGAGGCCCGCACCGACGCCGACCCGCACATGTCGATGGCCGCGGCCTACAAGGACCTCATCAAGGACCGCGACATGCTGCTCATGCAGATGCAGGTCTACGTCGCCGTGGCCGCCATGGAGGACGAGTTCGGCGCGGAGATCCGCAAGGTGTGGGAGGACTGGTGGGACTCCATGCACCTGCTCCTCGGCACCGACACGCACGAGACGACCTTCTTCATGTCGTACGGCATGCTCATCAACACCCTCGTCTCCCTCGGCTTCCCCTCCAGCCATCGCGTCTGGGCCGACTTCGCCCCCTGATCCCTCATCGGGGCGCGCCGGCGTCGCCGCACACCCATGAAACTTAGTGACTAATAACTAATCAAGGAGTCTGTCATGAACCGCGTCGCCACTGTCCTCGCCGTTCTCGGCGCTCTGTTCATCGCCTACATCGGCGTCGGCTACCTCTTCGCGCCGCAGGCCACCGCCGCCGGGTTCGGCCTGCCCGTCATCCCGTCCGACAACGGGTTCCTCCAGGTCAAGGGCGTCCGGGATCTGGTGTCAGGGCTCATCGTCGTCGCCCTCCTCGCCACCGGCCAGCGCCGCGCCCTCGGCTGGACGATGCTCGCCATGGCCCTCATCCCGTTCGGCGACGCCGCCCTCGTCCTCGGCCACGACGGGTCGGCAATCATGGCGTACTTCGTCCACGGCCTCACCGCCGTCCTGGTCGCCCTGACCGGCGCGCTGCTCCTGCGGACCGCTCACGGTCGCCCCGCGAACACCTCCGGCGCCCTGCCCCGCCACGACACGGCCTCCACCAGCTGAGCCGCCCCTGAAGGCCAGCCCTTCCCCGCCACATCCGCCCCTCGCCGGGGCCCCCGCCCCGGCGGCCGATCACGAGCGGGTGGTCTGGCAGGAGGGAGCCGTGGGCGTGGGTCCTGGAGCGCGCCCACGGCGGTACCGGTCTAGAAGCCGTCCCTCCTGACGTTCTGGGCCTGCTCGCGCGCCTCCTGTCCCGTCGAGCGGGCGGCGTCGGCGGCGGTCTGCCTGACCTGCTCACCGGCCTGGCGGGCGGCCTCCTTCGCCTCCTGCCCCAGGTGCTGGGCCGATTCCTTCAGCGACTCGGCCATGGGCTCCACGTACTCCCTGGCCTGTCGCGCGGCCTCGCGCTCCGCGCGGGTCTCGGGGATGACGCTGGCCGCGAGCAGCCCCGCGCCGAAGGCGATGAGGCCCGCCGCCATCGGGTTGCCCCGAGCCGTACGGGCCGCCTGGGCGGGAACCGAGGCGACGGCGTCGACCGCCTGGCGTCCGGTCTCCGCCACCTGGTGGGCGGCCTGCCGTCCGGTCTCGGCGGTCTGGTGGGCGGCCTGCCTGCCGGTCTGCGCCGCCTGGGTGGGGACGCCCATGACCCGCTCGCGCCACGTGCGGGCGGCCGCGCGGACGCGGGCGGCTCGGCGCCTGGCGATCCGCGAGGGGCTGGTGCGCTCGGCGAGCCTGTCGACGTCGCCGGTCAGCTCCGCTCGGGTCTGGCTGATCTCTTGCCTTATCTCGTCAGGTCTCGTGCCCATCGAGCATCCTCCTTGAGCGTTTCGACGGTCTGCTCCGGCTTGACGGACACCTCGCGCGCGAGGGTGCGGCCCTTGCCGTACAGCACCGCGCCGGCGACGGCCCAGAGGGCCGCGACGATCAGCGAGGCCCAGCCCGCGTCCATGACGTTGGCCAGCCCGAACACCAGAGCCAGGCTGAGCAGGACGGCGGTCATGACGCCGGCGAAGCCGGCGCCGCCGAACATGCCTCCCGCCTTGGCGGCCTTGCGCGCCTCTTCCTTGATCTCCGCCCTGGCCAGGGCGACCTCCTGCCTGAACAGCTTCGACAGGTCCTCGCCTATCTCACCGACCAGCTCGCCGATCGAGCGGTCGGGCCGACCGATCGGCTCGCTCATCATGGGCCTCCTGTGGTGCTCGGCCCGGTGTACGGATCCCTGACCTGCCGGTGCGTCTCCTCCTGGGCGACGTCGGCCCCTGCCTTGATGATCCGTCCGACGAGGAATCCCACGGCGGCGGCGCCGGCGAGGAAGACTCCTGGACGCGTGCGGGCGAAGTGCTGAACCTCCCGCACGACCCCGGACAGGCCCTGCTCCTCCAGGTAGTCGGCGGCCCGCTGGCCGGTGTTGGCCACCTGGTGAGCCGCCGAGCGCATGGGCGAGTCGGGCTTGCTGCTCTCCGCCATCGAGGCGAGATCGTCGGCCCACTGGCGGATGCTCCGCGCCGCCTTGTGCGTCTGGGAGTCGGCCTCTCTGCCGACTCGGTCCTTGAGGTGTCCCGCGACCCTGCTCGCCTGTGACCTGGCTTCGCCCGTCACCACGGCGGCCTGACGGCGCGCGGTATCTGCCACCTCTGATGCCGGTCTGTTGCCGGTTGACTGATATTCAGTCACCTTGCCTCCAGATGCCTAGCTTTGAACGGCTGCGGCTACCCGGACGCGAGGCGGCGACTCTTTCCGCGAGGACACGGGTCTGTTGCTTGTCCGAGAGGCAGGTACCGTTGTCACGTCCGTGTAGCTCAGACGAACACCGAGAATGTTGTGGGATCTCTCCATGCTTGAACCCAGACGTCCTGGTGTGGGATCAGACGCATGACGAATGAATCCCCCCGCCGCAGGTTCCCTACCGGCGACCTGGCCAGGATCAGCGTGTTCGCGGCTCTGATCGCCGTGCTCGGCCTGCCCGGTGCGCTCAACGTCTTCGGCAACGCCGTCCCCATCACCCTCCAGACGTTCGGCGTGATGCTGGCGGGAGCCATCCTCGGATCGTGGCGCGCCGCCCTCGCGGTCGCCGTGCTGATCCTGCTCGTCGCCGCGGGCCTGCCGCTGCTGGCGGGCGGACGCGGCGGGCTCGGCGTCTTCACCGGGCCCTCGGTCGGCTTCCTGCTCGGCTGGCTGCCCGGAGCGGCCCTGACCGGCTGGATCGTGGAGCGCGGCGGCAGCAACCCCGGCATCGTACGGCTGGTCGTCGCCTGCCTGGCGGGCGGCGTCGGAGTGATCTACCTGTTCGGCATCCCCGTCCAGGCCGCGGTCACCGGACTGCCGCTGGTGCAGGCGGCGCTGCTCAGCCTGGCGTTCGTGCCTGGCGACGTGGCCAAGGCGGTGCTGGCCGCGGTCGTGGCCAGGGGCACCCAGCGGGCCTACCCCGACGCGATCCCCGCCGTCCACAGCGAGCGCGTCAAGGCCGGTTGAGCCGAGCATGCCGGTCGCCGCACAGGTCCTGCGTCACGCCACCGAACGTCCCCACCAGCTCGCGCTGTGCGGCCCCGGAGGCTCGCTCACCTACGCCCAGCTGTGGGAGCGCGTCAGCACCCGGCGCCTGGGCGACAAGGGACTGGTCGCGATCAGCCTGGCCGACCCCGTGGAGCAGCTGGTGACGGCGCTGGCCGCCGACCTGGCGGGCGCCACTCCGCTGCTGTGCGAGGCTGATCAGTTCGCCAGGGTGACGGCCGCGGTCCCCGTGAGCATGCACGTCGAAAGCGCGCTGCCCGAGGCTCCCGACCCCGCTCCCTCGCCCAGCGAAGGGCCCGACGACCTGGCGTGGGCGTGTCTCACCTCGGGCAGCACCGGCAGACCGCGCGCGGTCGTGCGCACCCGCCACTCGTGGACGGGCTCCTTCCCCTACCTGAGCGAGCTGGCGGGCATCGGCCCCGACGACGTGGTGCTGGTGCCGGGCCCGCTGGTCTCCTCCCTGTACGGCTTCGCCGCCGTGCACGCGCTGGCGGCGGGCGCCACGGCCATCGTGCCCGGACGCTGGTCGCCAGGAACGCTGACCGTCCAGCTCAGGCGGGCGAGCGTGGTCCACCTGGTGCCGCACAGGCTGCCGGGCGTCCTGGCGGTGGTGGAGGAGGTCGGCGGGCCGCTGCGCACGGCGGTGGTCGGCGGCGCGGCGCTTCCTGAGCGCTCCCGCGCCATGGCGGCGAAGGCGGGGGTGCGCGTCGTGTCGTACTACGGCGCGACGGAGATGTCCTTCGTGGCCGTGGACGCCGACGGCTCGGGGCTGCGGCCCTTCCCCCAGGTGGAGATCGAGGTCAGGCGCGGCGAGGTGTGGGCGCGCTCGCCGTGGATGGCGAAGGGCTACCTCGCGGGGGCGGCGGGCCCGCTCACGACCGACGCCGAGGGCTGGACGAGCGTGGGCGACCTGGCCGAGCCGTACCGCCCAGGCGAGGTGCTCAGGCTGCGTGGCAGAGGCGACGGCGCGATTCAGACGGGTGGCGCGACCGTGGTGCCCGAGGACGTGGAGGCGGTGCTGCGCGACGTGCGGGGCGTGACCGACCTGGTCGTCATCGGCTCGCCGCATCCGCAGCTCGGCTCGGTCGTCACGGCGGTCGTGGAGGGCTCGCCCTCGCGGTCGGCGCTCGAGACGGCCGCGCGTGAAGGTCTCGACCCCGCGCAGCGCCCCCGCCGCTGGTACGCCATGGGCGCGCTGCCCCGCACGCCCACCGGCAAGCCCGCGCGCGCTCTGGTCGCCGCGCGCCTGGCCGATGACGATCCCGCGATCAGCCGGCTGGTGTGAGATGAGCGAGCAGCCCGTCGTCGTGGCGGCGCGCCGTACCCCCATCGGTACCGCGGGCCACGCCTACAGGTCGCTGACGGCCGACCGGCTCGCCGCGCCCGTCATCGCGGCGGTCGCGGCCGAGGTGTCCCACCTTGCCGTCGAGGACGTGGTGCTCGGCAACTGCATGGGGCCGGGCGGCAACCTGGCCCGCGTGTCGGCGCTGGCGGCGGGGCTCGGGCACGAGGTCCCCGGTGTCACCGTGGACCGCCAGTGCGGCAGCGGGCTGGCCGCGATCCTGCTGGCGGGCCAGGCGATCCGCGCGGGAGACCTGGAGCTCGTCGTGGCGGGCGGGGTGGAGAGCGCCTCCACCGCGCCGCTGCGGACCATGCGCGGCGCGGCCGGGCCGTACCCGAGGGCGCCCTTCACGCCCGAGGGGCACCCCGACCCCGACATGGGGCCCGCGGCGGAGGCGCTGGCGACGGCGCGCGGCGTGAGCAGGGAGCGGCAGGACGCCTACGCCCACCGCAGCCACGCCCTGGCGCTGGCCGCCGACTTCGGCGAGGAGATCGTGCCCGTCGGCGGCAGGTCCGCCGACGAGCGGCCGCGCGCGCTGCGCATGGCCACGCTCGCCCGGCTTCCCTCGGCCTTCGTGCCCGGCGGCACGGTCACGGCGGGCAACTCCTCACCCATCAGCGACGGCGCCGCCGCCGTGGCCCTGGTCCCCGACCGGCTGCGCGAGGGGCTGCCGGGGCTGCGGCTGGTGGCGGGCGCGGTCGTCGGCTGCGACCCCTCTCTGCCCGGCTGGGGCCCCGTGCCCGCCGTACGGCGGGTGCTGGGCCGTACAGGGGTGACGATGGAGCAGGTCGCCGCCGTGGAGATCGTGGAGGCGTTCGCCGCGCAGGTGCTCGCGGTGACCGACGCGCTCGAGGCCGACCTGGACAGGGTCTGCGCCCAGGGTGGCGCGCTCGCCCTCGGACACCCGTGGGGCGCGACCGGCGCGGTGGTCGTGACCAGGCTGTTCAGCAGGCTGGTGCGGGCGGGCGCGCCCCAGGGCACGCTCGGACTCGCGGCGGCCGCGGTAGGCGGCGGCCTGGGCGTCGCGGCCCTGTTCGAGGTGGTGTGAGTGATCGAGTTCACCGACGTCCACGTACGGCTCGGCCGGCGCGACGTGCTGTCCGGCATCACGCTCTCGCTGACCGAGCGCCGCGTCGGCGTGGTCGGCGCGAACGGTTCGGGCAAGAGCACGCTCGCCCGCCTGATCAACGGCCTGGCCATGCCCACCTCGGGCACGGTCACCGTCCTCGGCCACGACACCCGCCGCCACGCCGCCCGCATCAGGCGCGAGGTCGGCTTCCTGTTCACCGATCCCGACGCGCAGATCGTGATGCCCACGGTCGCCGAGGACGTCGCCTTCTCCCTGCGCCGCAAGGGCCTGTCCGCCGCCGAGGTGGCGGACAGGGTGGAGCAGGTGCTGTCGAGGCACGGCCTGGCCGACCACGCCGACCACCCCGCCCACCAGCTGTCCGGCGGGCAGAAGCAGCTCCTCGCGCTCTGCTCCGTCCTGGTGCTCGAACCTCGGATCCTGATCATGGACGAGCCCACCACGCTGCTCGACCTGCGGCACTCCCGCGTGGTGGCCGAGCTCCTGGCCGAGCTCCCCCAGCAGGTCGTCGTGGTCACCCACGATCTCGGGCTGCTCGACTCCTTCGACCGGGTGCTGGTCCTCGACGAGGGCAGAATCGTCGCCGACGGGCTGCCCTCGTCGGCGATCGACCACTATCGCAAGCTCATGTCGTGATCGGGATCTACGTTCCCGGCGACTCGCTCCTGCACCACCTGCCCGCGTGGGCCAAGGTGCTGGGCCTGGTCGTGTCGTGCACGGTGCTCGTGCTGCTCGGCTCCCTCGCCGCGCTCGCCGGGTTCAGCGCCTTCGTCGCGATCCTGTACGTCGTCTCCGGCGTCGGGTTCACCGCCGCGTGGGCGCAGATCCGGCCGCTGCGCTGGTTCGCGCTCGTGCTGTTCGTGATGCAGTTCGTGCTGATGGGCCTCGACACGGCCGTCGTCTCCACGCTGCGCATCGTCCTCGCGGTCGCCCTGGCAGGACTGGTCACCCTCACCACCCGCTTCGCGGACATGATGACCTTCTTCGAGCGCTGCTTCGGGCCGCTGCGCGGGGTGGGCGTCGATCCCTTCCGCGTGTCGCTGCTCCTGTCCCTCACCGTGCGCAGCGTGCCGGTCATCTCGGCGCTCGCCACCCGGGTACGCGAGGCGCAGCGGGCCCGAGGGGTCTCGTGGAGCATGCGCGCCTTCGCCATCCCGCTGGTGGTCAGCGCGCTCCGGCACGCGGACGCCCTCGGCGAGGCCCTGAGCGCCCGCGGCCTGGACGACTAGCCCTGCTGGAAGCGCTCCGCGTGCTCGGCCGCCCACTGGGCGAACGTGCGGGGCGGGCGCCCGATGATCCGCTCGACCGTCGGCACCACCGTGTACGCCTCGGGCGGCGGGTTGCCCTGCCAGTCGGCCAGCAGGTCGATGAGCTCCTCGTCGTAGCCCGCCTTCCTCCAGCGCTCCCTGGCCTGCTCCTCGCTCAGCTCGACGAACTCCAGCCTCCTGCCGAGCACCTCGGCGAGCGTGCTCAGCCGCTGGCGCGCGGTGAGCGTCTCGGGGCCGGTCAGCGTGTAGGACCTGCCGCCGTGCCCGCCGTCGACCAGCACTCTCGCGGAGACCTCGCCGACGTCCGCCTCATGCACGACCGCGCCGGGCACGTCGGCGAACGGCTCCTCCACCCTGCCCTCGGCCTTGATCGCCGATGCCCAGTGGAGCGTGTTGCTCATGAAGTCGACGGCCTCCAGCCTGGTCCACTCCAGGTCGCTGGCCGCGAAGGCCTCCTCGACCGGACCGGTCTTGCCGTTCCACAGCAGGGTGACCCGCCGTACGCCGGCCTTCTCCATCAGCTCGGCGAGCTCCGGTCCTGTGCGCAGCGTGGCGTAGTCGTCCCCGCCCATGGTCAGCAGATGCGCCCCTGTCACGCCGTCGAGCGCGGGCCCGAGGCTGGCGGGGTCGGTGAGATCTCCTCGCACGACCTCCACCCCCTCGGGCAGGTTCGCCTTGGCGGGGTCGCGGGTCAGCGCCCTGACGCGCTGCCCCTCCTTCAGCAACTGGCCGACCACGTGCCTGCCGGCTTTCCCTGTCGCCCCTGTCACGAGAAACGTCATAGCCGTGGACGCTACGCGCTCGTACCCGCGTCCCACCTCGGCCGCCGGGCCGGGCCTGCCGTACGGCTTTGGGCCTAGGACTCACCGGCGCGTGAGGCCGAGGGCGCTGACCCCGGCGGCCGGGGCGAGCGGGACGAGCGGGGACGGCGAAGGCGGGGCGGTGCTGTCGGCGCGATCCTGCGAGGTGACGACGACGGCAAGGATGATCTAGATCTGTCGTAGCCGCTCGCTACCGTCTCGCACATGACCCACGAGAGCGTGATAGCGACCTGGCGGCAGCTGCTGCATCCCGGCAGGTCGTGGGTGCTGTTCGCCAACGGCACCTGCGTGATCCTGATGGAACCCGACGGCGATCTGGCCGGGCAGGCCAGAGACCTGCTCCGCGAGTTCGGCCCCGTCCAGGCGGGCACGCCTGCGGGCGACTTCACCACCATCGGCCTCGACGACGCGCCCGGCTGGGCCGTGACCTGCCACCACCCCGACATCCTGACCTACGTCGCCGACGACGAGCTCGAGGCCGACGACGATCTGACCGTCGGCCTCTTCGGGCGGGGCAAGCGCGACCAGGACGGGCACGAGCTGGTCGTCGTCCATGTCGAGGACAAGCGCTCCTAGCCCGATCGGGGGCACGGCGGCCGTCATGGTCTCCAGACGGCAGCCTGGGCGGCGACGAGCGCGGCCACGTCGCCGAGGACGACGCTGTGGTCGGCCACGTGCAGGCCGAGCACGTGGTCGGGCGCGGTCGAGGGGAACAGGTGGTCGCCGCCGCTGACCTGCAACCAGTTGACAGGCCCCTTCTCGTCCACCGCTCTGGCGCAGCGTCCGCGCAGGGTGTCGGTGTAGCGGTCGTAGCCGGTGGGGTGCCGGCTGAAGCGGTAGCTGCCGAGCAGCAGGGTGAGTGAGCCGTTCGGGGTGAGCGCGTTGCCGTTGAGCAGCTTCCTGGTGGGCAGGTAGGCGTCGAGGTAGGGCTCCTCGCCTCCGCGCAGGAGCTGGGCGGGGTTGACGCAGACGACCTCGTTGCCCGGCGTGGTGGTACGGCCGAAGGCTCCGTCCGGCGGCGCGCCGTCCGGCCTGTTGTAGGCGGAGAAGGAGACCAGGCAGCCGGTCGGCACCGGGTCGGCGGCCGAGGGCCTGCGGCAGACGGGGACACCGCCGTACGCGTCGGTGGCCACCGGCACGTCGATGTTGCCGCCGAGCAGGATCGCCGACACCAGGTTGCGCTGCGAGGGCGTGCCGTCGATCTTGTCTCTGAGCAGCGTGGCGAGCTGCCAGGTGCCCTGCGAGTGACCCAGCAGGACCACGCCTCTGCGCCTGCCCGTGACGGGGTCGGGGTTGTCGTGCGTCCAGTAGTGCTCCCACGCCTGCTGGACGTCCAGGGTTCCCGGACGCATGTCGGTGGGCAGCCCCGTGATGATGCCGACCGCGAGCGCGCTGAGCGGCACCTGACGGTAGACCGGCACGAACAGCCTGCACGTGGTGGCGAGCCTGCCGATCTGCACGAGCGTGACGGCCAGTTCCTCGTCACGCGGCAGCGGGGGCAGCGAGCCGATCTGGAGCAGCGGGTTGGAGACCAGGTCGACGGTGGGATAGGCGTAGAAGCAGTCGACGGGCGGCGGGGCGGCGACCTCGAAGGGCTCGTGGGTGAGCGTGCCGTCCGCGCCGACCCTGGTGGCGTCGAGCGGGGTGGTCGCCCCGCTGGGGTAGCGGGGCAGGGCCTGGGGAAGCCCGGCGGCGTCCTGGCCGCACAGGTTGTTCGGCTTGCCCGGTTCGCACAGCCACACAGGTTCGGCCAGCGGCCCGGTGATGCCGACGGACTCCTCGGGCGCGCCGGCCGCCGCGGGCGGCGCCCCCGCCATGGCGATGACCAGTGCGGAGAGCAGGGCACGTACGGCTCGCGACATCATCGCCTCCAGCGGGGACGGGCTGTCCCCAGATCCTGCTGGAACGATGTTCTGGAGTCACTAGGCCCGGGACGCCGCTTCCGAGCGGACTCCTGTGCGGGCGCACAACCCGTGAGGCGCAGCGCGAGCACTCCCGTGTAGAGCGCGGCCACGTCCTCAGGGCGCTCCAGCGACCTGCCGGTGAGCTGCTCGATCCTGTCCAGCCTGTTGCGGACCGTGTTGCGATGACAGTAGAGCCGCCTGGCCAGGTCGGCGGTGGACTCCCCTGTCTCCAGCCAGATCTCGAGCACCTCCAGCAGGCGGGCGCTCTCCCTGCTGCCGAGCAGCGGGCCCAGCACCGTGCCCGCCAGCCGTTCGGCGAGGTCGGGGCTTGCGGCCAGCAGCGCGCCCACGGGCCGAGCGTCCACCGTGGCCACGCCCGGGACACCCTCGGGCAGGCTCGCCCGCGCCAGCGTGGCAAGACGCAGCGCCGCAGCCGTCTCGGTCAGCCGCTCGTACGGCGGGCTGACCCCTGCCCTGCCGTCCATGCCCTCGAAGGCGCGGACGGGCAGCACCCCCACCTGGTCCTCGGCGCGCAGCCGCCACGCGCTCCCCCTCGGCATCGTCACGCCGGGGTCGGCGACCACGCACAGGTAGGGGCCACTGGCGGGCAGGCCGAGCGCCTGCGCGCTGCCGTCGAGCGCCGTCCAGTCGCTCACCCTGCCCTCGATGAGCAGGTCCAGCAGCACCAACCGTTTCCGCTCGTCGTGCCTGGTCAGCTCGACCACGGTCTCCCTGTAGCTCTCGGTGACCGCCACCGAGTAGGCGTCGACGAGGGTCCAGACCGTGGTCATGGAGGTGGCCAGCGTGTCGACGGGGTAGCGGGGATCGGCCGTCGCCCGCTCCACCAGGCTCTCCCAGACCACCCTGAACCCGATCCTGTAGGCGTGGAGCAGCGCCCCCAGCGGGAAGCCCTGCGCCGCCCGCAGGCGAGCGGTCTGCCTGGCCGCCTCCGTGGAGGGCGGGCGCTGCTCGGCCAGGTCGGTCAGCTGCGTGACGAGGTTGCGCCTGTTGTGCTCCCTGACCTCGGCCAGTCTTTCTGTGTCGAGCGCGGCGTAGGTCGCGTCCTCGGCCACGATCGCCGTGAAGACCCTGCGGGTCAGCTCGGGAACCTCCCGCAGCAGACCGGCGGCCAGCCGGGCCACGGGAGGGTGGTCCACCCTGTGCGGTCGCACATCATCCCCCTGAGGAGGGGTCTGCGTCGGAGGGGAAGTCGCCCAGCCCCTCGTGGCGGACCCGCCAGGAGCCGTCGCGGGGGAAGCCTTCCTGTTTGGCCATCATCGCGACGGCGGCGAGCAGGCCGCCGTTGGCGGGCAGGTAGACGCTCAGCCCTCCAGGGAACTGCGGCACCTGCCCGCTGACGAGTGTCATGTTCTTGCCGGTGTCCATGAGCAGCGCGTCGACCGCCGAGGCGGGCCTTCCGAGCTTGGTGGCGCACATCGCCAGCACGGGGTAGTCCCAGCCCCAGGTGGTGCAGAAGTCCCAGCGGGCCAGCACGTCGTCGTAGGTCGCCGCCATGGTCTCCAGGTCGATCAGCGGGGTCCTCGGCAGGAAACCGAGCGCCATCAGCATCGAGGGATGGTCGTCGGGCAGCGTGTAGGGCTCGACCGCCACCGCCGCGTAGCGGCCCTCTCGGACGGCGGGCCTGGCCAGGCCGTCTATGACGGCGTCCCAGTCGACGCGTCTTTCCATGCCGAGCCGCTCCCTCCAGCTCTGCGCGACGCCCAGCGCCCAACGCCAGTAGGCCAGCTCGAACGTCGGGTCGGCCGTACGCGCCCTGCCCGGGTAGTAGGTCTCCTGCGCGGGCACGACGGGCGGCCCGAGATGGCAGGTGCCGCCGTCCCACTCGGCGAAGTCGGCCATGAACTCGGCGGTCTCGAAGACGATCTCCTTGTGCCGCTCCAGCACGTCGGGGTCGTCGCCGTTCAGCCTGAGCAGCTCGGCGTAGTAGATCGGGTGCGGCTGCTGCCAGATGATGAACGCGCCCACCTCGGACGGCGACTCGCGCCCGTCGGGGCCGGTCTGCTTGGGCCAGCGCACTCCGGCGTAGCCCTGCCGCCGCGCGCTCTGCCTGCCCACGCCGAGGATCGACCCGTACCAGCCGAGACCCCTTTCGAGCAGGTCGGGCCTGCCCCACACGGCGAAGTGCGCGGCGTGCCACCAGTGCATCTCCAGGTGGAACTTGCCGCCCCACGAGTTGTGGACCAGCCCCGACTCCTGCGGCGGCAGCACGCCCGCGCTGTGGACGGCGGTGAGGTAGCGGGACAGCACGACCCTGCGCTCGAGCTCGGGGGCGCGGGGGTCGGAGCTGCCCTCGAAGCTCACGGCGGCGCCGCGGGTCCAGAAGTCGCGCCAGTGCGCGGCGGCCGCCGCCCTCACCTCCTCGAAGCCCGGCAGGTCGCCTGTCCGCACCGGGCCGAAGGCGACCGTGGCGTGGAGGGCGGGGGCTGCGGTGGAGAGCTCCAGCTCGGGGCCGATCACGCCGTCGGTCGCCACCCGCACGACGTAGCAGGCGTCGCCGACCGTCCGTACGGCCGACGCCCTGCCGTACACGGTCTCCTGCGTCAGCCGTTCGTCCTTCGCCAGAGGGTCGCCCTGGTCGGGGAAGGACAGCCTGAGCCGCAGCTCCCCTGCTGCCAGGAGCGGCGACTCCACCCTGGTGGCCACCAGGGGGAGGCGCGGGTGGGCGACCGTCCACACCTCGACGGGGCGGCCCAGCACCTCGAAGCGCGCGTGCACGCAGCCCGTCCACAGGTCGAGCTCGACGCGCGTGGCCTCAAGGTCGCCGAGCGCGACCCGTCCGCAGGGGAAGTCGAGGCCGAGCCTGCCGAGGTCGAGCCTGCGTGGGTTGGCGTACAGCCACGCCGCCGCCTCGGGCACGGGACCGAGCCCGTCGGGATAGCGCACCTCGCCCCGCCTGGTCGCGTAGCCCGTGGAGGCCTCGTCCAGGGTGTACGGCGCGGCAGGCTCCGTGGCGTACCACCCCCACGTGGACTGGGTGCGCAGCGGCACGGGGAAGTCGTCGAGGTCGAACTCCTTCACGGGCAGCCGCCTGACGCCGTGCTCGTCGGTCACCAAGGCCGGCCTGGGCAGCAGCTCATGCTCGGCGGGGAAGGTCTGCAGCCCCGTGACGTCCACGTTGAAGGCGAAGTCGCCGTTGCCGACGCTCAGCGTCGAGGAGGGATGCCACGCCGTCACGACGACGTTGTGGGCGCGGACCAGCCGCTCACGGTCGATCATCGCGCACCCTCGCCGCCAGTTCCTCGAGGCTGTCCGGGTCGATCTTCGAGCCGGGGAACCTGGCCAGGCGGCTCAGCGGGATGGAGCCGAGGGTCCTGGCGTACTCCTCGCTCAGGAAGCGGGACGGCTCCCGCGCCACGCCGAGCAGCGCCGTACGGCCCGCGTCGTCGGCGAACCAGTCGCCGAGCGGCGAGTCCGGCGTCAGCGGCGGCCGCCTGCCCGCCACGTCGAGGGTGACCTCCGTGTGCAGGCGCAGGTCCCTGGACGAGGCGCCCACGTGGACGCTCGCCGTGCCGGGTTCGGCCGCCCATCGGCCCTCCCGCACGTCGAAGTAGGAGAAGTCGCGATAGCCGAGGGCGAAGCGGATAACGGCGCTCTCGCCCGGCTCCAGCGCGACCTTGGTGAAGCCGCGCAGCTCCCTGACCGGCCGTCTGACCGTGGCGCTCGGCGCCGACACGTAGAGCTGCGCCACCTCGCGCCCCTGCCTGCCGCCCGTGTTGGTGACGCGGGCCGCGACCTCGACCTCGATCTCCTCGTCGGCTCCCTTCACCGACACCGTGAGGTCGGAGTAGGCGAAGGTGGTGTAGGACAGGCCGTGGCCGAAGGGGTAGCCGACCTCGCCGCGCACGGCGTCGTGGTAGCGGTAGCCGACGAAGACGCCTTCGCCGTACCTCACCTGGTCGGGGTCGCCGGGGAAGTTCAGGAAGCTGGGGGTGTCCTCCAGGCGGAGGGGGATCGTCTCGGCCAGCCGTCCCGACGGGTTGGCCACGCCGTACAGCAGGTCGGCGAGGGCGCCGCCGCCCGCCTGGCCGAGCAGCCAGCCCTCCAGGATCGCGGCCACCCGCGCGTCCCATCCCGACACGGCCACCACGCCGCCGTTGGACAGCACGACCACCGTCCTCGTGCCCGTGGCGATCACGGCGTCGAGCATCGCGCGCTGGCCTGCGGGCAGGTCGAGGTGGGCGCGGTCGTAGCCCTCCGACTCCTCGCCCTCGGGCAGGCCGAGGAAGACCACCGCGACCTGCGCCGCGGCGGCGACCTCACGGGCCTGCTCGACGAGCGCCTCGTCGGGCTCGCCGTGGTCGAGGCGGTAGCCGGGGGCGAAGGGAAGGTCGGCGCCGGCGAGGGCGCGCATCTCGGTGAGCGCGTCGTCCAGCCTGGTCGGCACGATCTGCGAGCTGCCGGCGCCCTGGTAGCGGGGGGTGCGGGCGAGCTCGCCGAGGACCGCGACGGAGGTGGAGGTGGCCAGCGGCAGGACGCCGTCGTTCTTCAGCAGCACCGCGCACTGCGCGGCGACCTCGCGAGCCAGCCGGTGATGCGCGCAGGCCCGCACCCCGTCGATCTCGACGGCCCCTCCGCCCTCGGCGACCATCACGGCTCCGGGTCGCGCGCCGGGGGCCGACGCGAGGAAGGCTTCGGGCTGGGCGGAGGAGGACTCCGCGAGGAAGGCTTCGGGCTGGGCGGCGCCGGCTTTCACGACGAAGGCTTCGGGCTGGGCGGCGCGGGCTTTGGCGACGAGGGCCACGACGCGCGAGACGGCGAGGTCGAGCAGGGCGGGGTCGAGCCTGCCGACCCTCACGGCCTCGACGAGCAGCGCGTCGGTGATGCCGCCCGAGGTGGGCATCTCCAGGTCGAGTCCGGCCCACACCCCCGCCACCCTGTCGTCGACCGCGCCCCAGTCGGACATGACCAGGCCGTCGAACCCCCATTCCTCGCGCAGGACGGTGGTGAGCAGCCAGCGGTTCTGGGAGGCGTACTCGCCGTTGACCTTGTTGTAGGCGCACATCACGGTCCACGGCCTGGCGCGCTTCACCACGTGCTCGAAGGCGGCCAGGTAGATCTCGCGCAGCGTGCGCTCGTCCACCTCGGCGCTGACCCTCAGCCTGTTGGTCTCCTGGTTGTTGGCGGCGAAGTGCTTCAGCGCGGCGCCGACGCCGCTCGACTGCACGCCCTCGACGAGCGCCGCCCCGAGCAGCCGCTGACCAGCGGATCCTCCGACAGGTACTCGAAGTTGCGACCGCACAGCGGCGAGCGCTTGATGTTGATGCCGGGGCCGAGCAGCACCTGCACGCCCAGCGCTCGCGCCTCGGCCCCGAGAGCGGCGCCCATCCCGCGTAACAGGTCAGGGTCCCAGGAGGAGCCGAGGGCGACGGCGGGCGGCATGCAGGTGGCGGGGATGCTGCGGCCGATGCCGAGATGGTCGCCGCCCGTGAGCTGACGGCGCACCCCATGGGGGCCGTCGCTCAGCGTGATCGAGGCGATGCCCGCGCGTTCGACGGGCTTGGTGGTCCAGAGCGACGCTCCCGAGGTCAGCGCCGCCTTCTCGGTGAGGGTCAGGTCGTTCACGGCGTGATCGTGTCCAGGTAGGCCTCGAGCGAGGCGAGCAGGTCGAATTCGGGGTCGATCAGCCACTGGGTCTGCAACCCGTCGAGGACGGCGATGAGCACGGGACCCGTGGCCCTGACGGCGACCTCGCCCCTGCTCTGGGCCTTGGCGAGCGTGGTGGAGAACAGTTCACGGCTGGTGCGGTAGCGCTGCACGAAGAAGTCGTGGGCGGGGTGCTCGGGATCGCAGGCCTCGGCCGAGAGGGTCACGAACAGCCGCATGACGCCCGCGGTGTCCATGTTGCGGATCATGAGCTCGCGGACCGCGAGGCGGAAGCTGCCCAGCTCCTCCCACGTCTCCTCGAACCAGGTGGTGTCGGCCTCGCTGCGCTCCTGCAGCAGCGCGGCGAGGAGCTCCTCCTTGGAGGGGAAGTAGTGCAGGACGCCCGCGAGCGTGAGCCCGACCTGGGCGGCCACGTCGCGCAGGGAGGCTCCTCTGTAGCCCTTGAGACTGAACAACTCGCGGGCTGCGGCGAGGATCTGCTTTCTGCGTGCGACGCCCACGGAGGAGGGCTTTCGAGCGGTCATGAGATCAAGGCTAACAAAAACCACCAATCAGTTGGTAGGTTTTTTGCATGCCCCTCGACCCCCTGCTCGTTCCGCTGCTCGAGGTCCACTCCTCACTGCCTCCCGCCCCCGAAGGGAAGAGCGCCGCCGAGCGCCGCCGCGAACGCGACGAGGCCAGGCGATCGGCCGATGGGAGCCCCTACGCCAGGTACATCGAGGCCGCGCCCGACGTGGACGAGGTCTACGAGGACAGCGTCCCGCCCGACGGCGTCGCCGTCCGCGTCTACCGTCACGGACTCGTGAGTGCGGGCACGCTCGTCTACTACCACGGCGGCGGCTGGTGGTCGGGCCACCCCGACGACTCCGACACCCGGTGCAGGACCATCGCCGCGGGCACCGGCCTGACGGTGGTCAGCGTCGACTACCGCCTCGCCCCCGAACACCGCTTCCCTGCCGGGGTGGAGGACTGCTACCGCGCGCTGGAGTGGGCGGCCGAGAGCTTCGGCCCCGGCTGGCTGGGCGTCACGGGAGAGAGCGCGGGCGGCAACCTCGCCGCGGTCATGGCGCTGCTGGCGAGAGAGCGCGGCGGGCCCTCGCTCGATCTCCAGATCATGGAGATCCCCGCCTTCGACCTCACGCTGTCCTCCCCCTCGATCGCGACGTACGCCGAGGGTTACGTGCTGACGGCCAAGGAGCTGCGCTGGTGCGTCGAGAACTACCTCGGCGGCCACGACCCCGCCGACCCGCTCGTCTCCCCGCTGTTCGCCGACGACCTGACAGGGCTGCCTCCCGCGGTCATCCTGACGGCCGAGTGCGACCCGCTCGCCGACGACGGCAGCCGCTACGCCGCACGACTGCGTGAGAGCGGGGTGCCCGTGACGCACGTGGAGTTCGAAGGGCAGGTCCACGGCTCGCAGATGCTCACCGGGCTCCTGCCCGTCGCCCGCGCCTGGCGGGAGACCCTGCTCGACTCCATCAGGGCGAGCCTGAAGTCCTGACCACACCGCCGCCCGGTGAGTCGAAGACCATCACCGGGCGGCCCTCGTCCCACGCGGGCCAGCCCGGGTCGCCGTCCTTGACGAAGCGCACCCACGCGGCGTGCATCCTGTCGGCCAGCTCCCGCGGACGGCCGGGCCCGCCGATCATCTCGGCGTCGGAGCTGTCGAGCGTGTCGAAGACGTAGGCCAGCTCCGTCGCGTGCGCGGCGCCGAGATCCATGACGGGCGAGCGCCACGCGAACTCGTACATCCACGTGCGCCCTCGGCGGGCGTCGGCCAGCGTGTTCATCGGCCTGCGCAGCAGCGCGTCGGTGACCAGCGCGCCGAAGACGTCGCCGCTGCTCGCACCTCGGCGGGCCGCGAAGTCCCTGAAACGCACCCTGGCAGCCAGCACGTGGAGCCGGCCGATCTTGTCGATCTTCCCTGTGGGCACCGTCCACAACCTGAACTCCTCGGCCGTGTGGCCCATCATGAGCGGGATGCCCGCGCCCGCGCCCGCCAGCAGGGCGGTGCCGGGGTCCGAGGGAACCAGCTCGTCTCCCGGCACCACGCCGAAGCCCACGCCCTTGGCCAGCACCCGCGTCTGGCAGGCCAGCAGCTCCTCGGGCGGCACCCGCGCGAACGCCTCCCGCGTCGCCCGCACTCCGAGCTCCTTGGCCATCAGGCGGGTGATCCGCCTCGCCTTACCCGCCCGCCCCGGAGCCAGGGGACCGCTCTGCACGACGGCCTGGGCGAACAGCTCGCCCGCCGAGGGATGGGCGAGCAGCGCGGCCACCGCCCCGCCGCCCGCCGACTGGCCCGCCACCGTCACCCTGCCCGGATCCCCTCCGAAGGCCGCGATGTTGTCGCGCACCCAGCGCAGCGCGGCGAACTGGTCGGCCAGCCCCAGGTTGGCGGGCGCGTCGTCGAGCACGGAGAAGCCCTCGGCGCCCAGCCGGTAGTTGATCGACACCAGCACGACGCCGTCACGGGCGAAGGCGCTCCCTTCGTAGGTGGCGAGGGCGTTGCCACCCCTGGTGAGCGCGCCGCCCGGCACCCACACCATGACGGGGTGCCCCGTGCCCTCCGCCGGCGCCCAGACGTTGAGGTTGAGCACCTCCTCGCCGTGGATGATCACGCTGGGCAGGACCTTCTCCAGCCCTCCGGCGTACGGCACCTGCGGCGGCGTGGGGCCCATGCTCCTCGCCTCTCGCACGCCGGCCCACGGGTCGTGCGGCCTGGGCGGCGCGAACCTGTCGGCCCCGTACGGCGCGGCGGCGTAGGGCACGCCGAGGAACCTGGCCACGCCACGCTCCACCGTCCCTCGCACCCTGCCCTGGGCGGTCTTGACGATCATGCCGGCTCCACCACGGCCGTGCGCCGCTCGGCCAGCCGCCGCGAAGCCTCGCGCGCCACCTCACCGCTGATCGGGTAGAGGAGGAAGGCCAGCGCGCCCACCAGGCCGATCCCCGCGGGAACGAGACTCTGCGCCATGAGGATGCCGTCCAGCGTCTCCTCGCTCTGCGCCACTCCGCCGCTGCGGTAGCCGGTCAGCGCCAGCGTGTACGCCAGCAGGCCGCCGCCCACGCCCCCGCCCGCCTTGGTCGCGAACGAGGTCATCGCCGCGAGTGAGGCCTCGGTCCTGAAGCCGTGCTTCCACTCGGTGTAGTCGGTCAGCTCGGCCAGCAGCACCAGGCTGAGCGACACCGCCCCGCCCAGGCCCACCCCCGTCAGGGCGAAACAGGCCAGGACAGGCACGGGATCGGGCGGCACGGCCATCAGCGCCGCCAGGCCCGTGATCGACACGCCCAAGCTCGCCACGTAGAGCGGCTTGGCCCCGGCCCGCCTGGCCAGCACGGGCACCGCCACGGCCCCCGCCACCATCGGGATCGCCATCACGAACGCCGCCGCCGACAGGTACACCGTGTCGCCGATGTAGTAGAGGAAGAAGTACGGCATCGCCGCCGTGAGCGCCCCGCCGGCCGCCTGCACCGACACCTTCGACAGCAGCAGGATCGGTACCGCCCTGCCGGAGAAGAACACCCTGCGCACGTCCGACAGGCGGTAGCGCTCGGGCGAGAGCGGCACCACCCTCTCGCGCACCCGCAGCACCATGACGACGACCAGGCAGAACCCAAGGATCGCGGAGCCGATGACGTAGGTGAGCCATCCGCGCGTGCCCCCTCCCAGCAGGTTCACGACCGGCAGCGTCAGCCCCGTGGCCAGCGCCGCCGCGAACAGCCCCGTGACACCGACGATCGCGGCGAGCTGGCCGCGCGCTCCCTGGTCTGCGCTCATCGCGGGCACCAGCGAGGTCATCGGGATCTGGAACAGGTCGAGCAGCAGGCCCCACAGCAGGTAGGTGATCCACAGGGCGACGAGCGCGTCGGGCAGGAGCGCGGGAACGACGAAGAGCGCGATGACGCAGCACACGCATAACACCGCGCCGACCAGCACGTACGGTCTGAACCTGCCCCATCGCGTGGGAGGGAGATGGTCGACGAGGTAGCCCATGATCGGATCGCTGGCGCCGTCGGCGACCCTGGCGACCAGCATGAGCGTGCCGACGGCCGCCGCGCCCAGGCCCACGATGTCGGTGAGGTACAGCAGGAGGAAGCCGGAGCCCGCGCCCATCAGCACGCCACCCCACACCCCCGAGAAGAAGGCGAACTTCTCCGCCATGCCGGGTCTGTCGTCCATCCCGCCACTCCTCGTTCGAAGACCTACCAACTGATAGGTAGATGCTTCAGGCTAGAGTCGGGCGTCATGCACCGTCAATGCTCGCCGCGCTCCAGCAGGCGCACCGTCGACTCGACATGACGATCGACCACGTGTGGCGGCTCGCCGTTCACGAGGGCCGAGCCGACCTGCTCGATCGCGAACGTCCCCGCCCACACGCGCGCTCTCCTGTAGGTCTCGCCGTCCACCGCCGACCTCACGGCGTCCCACCCGTGCCAGGCCAGACAGGCGGCGTCCACAGCGGGATCGAAGGGCTGGGCGAGATCCCAGTCGAGCACCCCGATCAGGTCGCCGTCCGAACTCCAGTGCACGTTGTCGCCGCCCAGATCCCCATGAACCAGACTCGCCGTGACCTTGTCGAGCTCGAGGGCCGCCTCGATCCTGCGCCGCGCCTCCGTCCGCACATGGACGGGCAGCCGGGGCAGCACCTCCTCCACGAGGATCTCCTCCCAGCGCTCCCTGCCCGCGTAGGCGTGCGGCTCGTCCAGCACGTCCTCCACCAGCCGGAGGTCCACGGAGGCGAGGGCGTCGAGCAGGCCGCGAAGCTTCGCGGGATCCCCGCTCCCCCGAGGATGCGCGGTGCCGTCCACCCAGCTCACGGCGACGGCCACGCGGCCTGCGACCGTGGAGACGGGGACGAGCGGGGTGGGCACCTGGAAGGGCAGGTCCATCCGGGCCAGCCGAGCCAGCAGTCGGCGCAGCGGGGCAACGAGGCCGCCGCCGCTTCCGTACGCGCGACACGGACGGCGGCCGCGCCGGGGAGGAGAACCACGTCGTGGAACTGCCCTCCGCCGAACCGCGCTCCGTCGAGGGACACGCCGGGCAGCAGCTCGGCCGCCAGGTCGAGAAGGTGGGGAGAGGGGGAGATCGACATCCGCCGACACTACCTACCCGGGGAGCTCGCCGGGCTCGTCCACGACGCCCGCCGCGACTTCGGCACTGGCGTAGAAGCTCCCCGCGGTGAAGACGACGTCGCCGTTGATGACGTGGTCGCGCACGTAGTCCACCCGCCTGCCGAGGAACTCGTAGGTCGTGGCGTCGAGGACCAGGTACGACCTGGCCACCACCTGGCCGTTCGCGTCGCGCTCGGTGCCGACGCCTGGAGCACCCCACTCGTAGGCGATGCCGATGCCCGTCCTGCCCGCCGCGTCACGTACGCCGGAGTCCACCCGCACGCCGGGGATCTCGGCGAGGGCGCGGAAGATCGCTCCCCGCAGCCTGGGCGGCACGGGCACCTCCTGCTCGAGGTACACCGACAGCACCCGGAAGGCCCGCGCGTCTGGATGCTCCCCGAGGCCCGCCTCCTCCTTCGGCTTGGTCGCCCAGTGCCTGTCGCCCTTGACGTGCGCCAGGAGCCTGCTGGGGTCGGTGGGCAGCTTGGCCAGCCTGGCCGCGTACCCCCGCGGGCTCAGGTCGTCGTCATCCGGGTCCGGCCTGTGGCGGTGCTCCTCCAGCGGGCCCTGCCCCTGACGGACGGCCTGCCGGGTGCCGTCGTAGCGGGTCCAGTACTCCTGGACCTCGGCCGTCGCTTCGCCCGGCTGCTTGACCAGGGTCTTGCGGTACAACCACTGGTCGGGGCGTGGCGCCGGGGCGGGAGCGCGCCGCTCGGAGACCTGAGCGGCCTGTCTCAGCACAGCCTCCGCGCTCATGGGCACCGTCCCGGTGATGACGATCGGGCGCGTGCCCTGGGTGGGCGCGCCGATGCCGCTCACCACCGCCGCCGCCGCCAGCGCCCCGGCCACCGCGAGCAGGGACGGCGCCATCCAGAACCGGCGCCGGCGCCTCAGCGCCCGGACGCGCAGGGCCTTCAGCCGCTCCACCCCGGGCTCGGGCGCGTCCGCTCGCATGCCGCTCAGCAGCTCCAGGTCATCCACGGGTGGTCTCCTCTTCGACAGCGGACGGGTCGACCCCGCCCAGAGCCGCACGGGTCTTCCTCCGGGCCCGGTGCAGGCGCGAACGCACCGTGCCGACAGGGATGCCGAGCGCCCGTGCCACCTCCTCGTAGCTGAAGTCGGCCCAGGCGATCATCAGCAGGACCTCGCGGTCCTCGGGCGACAGCACCGCGAGCGCCTCCGCCAGCTCCTGGTGCGCCGCCGAGGCCGACACGCGGGCCTCCACTCTGTCGGCGTAGCTCTCCGCCACCTCGTCCGTCCCGGTTCTGGCCAGCGCCAGGTACGCCCTGACCTCGGCGCGGCGGTGTTTGCCGATGAGGTTGGCGGCGATGCCGTACAGCCACGGGCGGGCGTCGCGGTGGGCGGTGTCGTAGCGGGTGAGCCGGCGGAAGGCCGCCAGGAACGTCTCGGCCACGACGTCGTCGGCCAGCGAGTCGCCCAACCGGCGGGTCACGTATCGGTGGAGCGCGGGAGCGTGCCGGTCGAACAGCACGGAGAAGGCGGCGGGATCTCGCCGGGCACGGTCGATCACCTCCGCGTCGTCCGGTTCGCCATGGGTGATCAAGCGTGAGCTCCGTTCCTTGGGGCCGATCACTCCCTTTCACCCGCAAGCGGCGATCGAGTTCTCATCGCGTGTCCGGCGTCGCCCACCGAGGGACCGGCCCCTGACGTTGTCAGCAGCCCACGCCAGTTGGACCAGCCATCATCATGGTGCGCACCCTCCAGCAGAGCACGCAGGCGACGAGAGACGCGCGCCGCCGCCCGCCGAATTAGGCGCCGAGCGGGATACTGCAGACCCTCCAGCCGGAGCTAGCCTGGAAAGGTGAGCATCACCGCTGGTGGCTACGCGTGGGGACCCGAGTCTGGTCGGCTCCTGGTCAATACGACGCGTACCGGGCTGGGCGCGAAGGCCGGCCATGATCTCACCATCGGGGTCACGCGCTGGCGCGGCGACGCCACGGTCGACCCCGCCGACCCGGCCAACTGCTCGGTGACCGTCGAGGTCGACGCCGAGTCGTTCGAGGTCCAGGAAGGAACCGGCGGCGTCAAACCGCTGACGAGCTCCGATCGTGAAGAGATCGCGAAGATCGTTCGAGAGAAGGTCCTTCACAGCGGCCGCCATCCCACGATCACGTTCAGGTCGTCACGGATCGAGGGAAGCGCGGAGTCGTTCCGCATCGAGGGCGACCTCACCATGGTCGGCGTCACCCAACCTGTGACGGTGCAGGGCGCGCTGACCGAGGGCCGCGTACACGGCTCGGCGACCGTCCTGCAGTCCCGCTGGGGAATCCGGCCCTACTCGGCGTTCTTCGGCGCCCTCAGGGTCAGCGACGAAGTCGAGATCCACTTCAACCTCACCCTCACACCGAAGCAGTAACCCCGACCGCGCACCCGACTCCTCAGCGCGGGCATCGGATCCGCCCGACAGGAGCCCGCTCGAACGGGTCACCTAGCTTGACGTTGGCACCGCCGATTTCGCGGTACCCGTTGGGGGCCTGGGTATGGACTTCGCGCGTACGGTCACGTCTGCTCGTCGGGCGTGAAAGGCCAGACGTAGCGTGAAGGTGTCCAAGGTGAACAGGTGGGCGCCGTCCCAGTCGAAGCATTCGACTTGCCCAGGCGGGGCGTCAGACTGAGCGGCCATGCTGTCATGACCTTGCCGGCGAACTCGGTCACGGACATGAGCACATGGTCCTACAGACGGAAACGGCTTGGGCAGGCTCCGAGCAGTGCCAGCGGTGAAGTCTCCCTACCGCCAGAACGCGTGACTGGATCGGTTGTCCTCCGCGCGGTCGTAGATCGCGCGAAGCCACGGTTGGCGAACCTGCGGCAGCCGGGCCAGCGTGTGGAGGAACACCCCTCGGTCGGCCCGGAACGAGAAGGCCGGCAGCAGCGGTGGAGGGTCGTCGCGATAGACGCCCTCGGGTAGCCCGCCCGACGCGGGGCAGAGTCGCCGATCGCGGTTGAAGGCCAGATACATCCACACATCGGCAGCCAGCGGCACCGTCGCTCCCGCGCCGGACGACCACGTCTCCCCGGTCTGCGGATGCCGCGGAACCAAGGTGATGTCCGCGGCCGTGGCGGGCAGGCCCGGCCCGGCCAGGGCCAGGCTCTTCCCCGGCGACCTGGGTGGGAGCAGGGCATCGAGCGCCGGACGGAACGCATCAGCGACAGGGCCATCGGGAGGTCATGGCCGTAACGCTGATGGGCGTGGGCGGGGAGCACGACCTGCGACACCGGTGAGGTCAGCACGGTGCCACAGCCGGCGCACGCGAACACAGCCATTTCCATCCAGCCTCACCGTGCCTGGATCATCCTTGCTCAGAGCCGGTCTTGAGGGAACCGCTCGACGCTGATCCAGCGCCAGTCACACGCTCACAGGGCACCCGCCCGCGCATCGACCACTTCACATGGAGTCGACCGCCGTACGGTTCCGGTGATTGACGAGGCGGTGGAGGGCGATCAGCCCATAACCGAGCAGCGCGAAGCAGACGGCCAGCGCCACCGCCATGAGCAGGACTCCGCCGTACCCGAACCTGTCCACGTTCAGAAACGGATAGGGGTATCGCTTCCATGCGTGTGGAGGCAGCAGGGCGCCCCGGACCAGGGCAAAGACCATATACACCACCGGATAGGCCAGCCAGGCAGGGGCCGCCGCCCACCTCGGCCGAGGGGCGGTCCTGTCGAAGGCCAGCCAGTCGATCACGGCCATGATCGGTGTCACGTAATGGAGGAGGAAGTTGCCGAGGCCGGGACCGGTGAGAGAGAGGTGCTCGAAGGGGTTGGCTCCACGCATGCGCAGAAAGTGCCACACCAGCCCGGTTATCACGATGTAGAGCGTCACCGCCCCCTTGACCCCGGTGGAGGGCCGCCGTCTGGTCACCACCCGCCAGGAGCAATATCCCGCGAGCATCAGATTGCTCTGCACGGTGAAGAGCACGAGCGGGTTCAGCGGGTCGGCCAGGGCCATCCACGTACAGCTCAAGCCGGTCACCGCGACCAGGATCAACACCAAGCGGAACATCGTCGCCCAAACCATGAAGATCACGGTCGCACGCCCATGTCGTCCGCGCTGAAGAATCGACAGCGGTTACCGCGGGATCAACTGCGCCACCAGTCGTCGAGGGGGGTGACCGGAACGGTCCGCTTGTGCCGGGTCGCGAGGTAGGCCGACTCCACCTTCGCCGCCAGGTCCGGCGCGACGTCGAGACCTTCCAGATAGTCGTCGATCTGGGTGTACGTCAGGCCGAGCGCCACCTCGTCGGGCAGCGCGGGCCGGTCGTCCTCGAGATCGGCGGTCGGGACCTTCTCCCAGACACTCGGCGGTGCGCCGAGCTCCTGCAGCAGGGCGGCGCCCTGGCGCTTGGTCAGTCCGGTCAGCGGGGTGAGGTCGACACCGCCGTCGCCGTACTTGGTGAAGAAGCCGGTCACCGCCTCGGCGGCGTGGTCGGTGCCCACGACCAGCATGCTCAGCTGACCGGCGATCGAGAACTGGATCACCATGCGTTCGCGGGCCTTGATGTTGCCGCGCACGAAGTCCCGCAGTTTGGGCTCATCGCCCAGCAGCTCCCGCAGGCCCAGCGCCGTCTCGGCGGCGACGGCGTCCGCGCCCGGCTTGACGTTCACCGTGATCGTCCGGTCGGGCTGGATGAACTTCACCGCGATCTGCGCGTCGTGCTCGTCGGCCTGCACGCCGTACGGCAGCCGCACCGCGATGAAGGTGGCCTCATGCCCCTCGGCCCGCAACTCCTCGCTGGCGAGCTGGCACAACCTGCCGGTCAGCGTGCTGTCCTGGCCGCCACTGACCCCGAGCACGTAACCCTTGGCCGAGGTCGACCGCAGGTAGTCCTTGAGGAAGTCGATCCGTTGCCGGATCTCGACCTTGGGCACGATGGTCGCCTTGACGCCGAGTTCGGCGAGAATCTGCTCCCGTAGGTTCGCCATCCGCGTACTGTACTGGCCGGGATCGAACCACGCGAAGACGGGTCTGCGCGGAGCGACCCGACGGCGATGTCGTGTCGGACCGGTACGAGCGATCGGGCCCTCAAGCTCAGCGGTCGCCGCCGACCCGGAGGCGACCGGCCGTACGGGGCCCTGGCCGACACCAGATGCGACTCATCGGACGGCTCGATCCGGATCGCCTGACTGCTCCGCGGGCTGGGCGTTCACCTCGTTCCACTTGTGCAGCAGTTGGGGGACCTCCCTGCGCAGGAACGCGAAGAAGCGCCGGGTCTCGTCCATCCGGGCGCCCGCGGGCGTGTCCGTGCCGAGCACCTCGACCCCATCGCGCGCGCCCTCCTCGAAGCGACGGAACACCTCGTCACTCGACGCCGCCGCCTTGTACCACGCCGTCTGGTCGACACGGTAATGATCGCGACGCTCACCGGGGTCCCGCTCACGGGTCACCATCCCGACCCGCATCAGGTACTTCACCGCGCCCGAGACGGCCGACGGGCCGACCTGCAGCATGTCGGCGAGTTCAGCGGCGGTACGCCGGCCGTCGTCGGCGATGAGGAGCGCCGCGAGCACGCGTGCGGCCATGCGCGGGTAACCCGAGTCGGACATGATCACGGCGAAGCGTTCGAGGAACCTCAGCGCGTCGGCCGTGCCGCTCTCGTCGTCAACTCTCTTGGTCATGCACACCCTCTGCGCGTCGTCTCCGGCAGGCCCCAGGCTACAGACTATCGATAGTTCACGAATTTCGTGAATTTCATGTAGCCTGCAAACATGTCCAACATGATCTCCGTGTCCGGTCTGGTCAAGACCTTCGGCCGGACACGGGCACTCGACGGTCTGGACCTGACGGTCCGGGCCGGTGAGGTGCACGGGTTCCTCGGCCCGAACGGGGCCGGCAAATCCACCACCATCCGGATCCTGCTCGGCCTGCTGCGCCAGGACGCGGGCACGGCTCGGCTGCTGGACGGCGATCCGTGGCAAGACGCGACCGCACTGCATCGCCGACTGGCGTACGTGCCAGGCGACGTGACCCTGTGGCCGGACCTGACCGGTGGAGAGACGATCGACCTGCTCGGCCGGATGCGCGGCGGGCTCGACCCCCGGCGCCGAGCCGAGCTGCTCGAGCGCTTCGAGCTGGATCCACGCAAGAAGGGGCGGGCCTACTCCAAGGGCAACCGGCAGAAGGTGGCCCTGGTCGCGGCGCTGTCCTCGGATGCCGACCTGCTCATCCTGGACGAGCCCACCTCCGGCCTCGACCCGCTGATGGAGGCCGTCTTCCAGGAAAGCATCCAGGAAGAGCGGAACAAGGGACGCACGGTGCTGCTGTCCAGTCACATCCTCGCCGAGGTCGAGGCCCTGTGCGACAGGGTGAGCATCATCAGGCGCGGCCGTACGGTGGAGACGGGCACGCTCACCGAGCTGCGTCACCTCACCCGCACCTCGATCACGGCCGAGCTCGCCGGTCCCGTCCCCCAGCTCGCCGGATCGGTCGGCGTGCACGACCTGTGGACACAGGGCAGCCGGTTGCGCTGCCAGGTCGACGGCGACGCGCTCGACCCGCTGCTGGGCGAGCTCGTGAAGGTCGGTGTGCGGAGCCTGGTCAGCCGGCCGCCGACGCTGGAGGAGATGTTCCTGCGCCACTACGAAGACGATCTGTCCGGCGCGGGCGCGACCGGAGAGCACGCGGCGGTACGGCGATGAGCACTCTCACCGGCACCGGCGGACTGATCCGGCTCATCCTGCGACGCGACCGGGTGAGGTTACCGGCCTGGTTCGGGCTCGTGGCGATGCTCGTGATCGGCGTCGCGAGCTCGGTGGCCGCTGCCTATCCCACCGAAGAGGCGCGGCAGGCGTTCCTCCACACGACCAACGGCGACCCGACACAGCTCATGATGATCGGCCCGATCTACGACTCGTCCGCAGGAGGGCTCGCCGCGTGGCGAGTACGCGGGCAGGCAGCGCTGCTCATCGCGCTGGCGAGCCTGTTGCTGGTGATCCGCAGCACCCGCGCGGAGGAGGAGGCGGGCCGGAGCGAGCTGCTGGGCTCGACCGTGGTCGGCAGGCACGCGGCGCTGACGGCCGCGCTGACCGTGGCGTTCGCCGCCAACCTGGTCACCGCCCTTGTCGTGGCACTGGGTCTCATGGGCCAGGGGCTGCCTCCGCGGGGCTCCCTGGTGATGGGGCTGTCGGTCGCCGCCGCCGGCTGGGTCTTCGCCGCGGTCGCGGGCCTGGCGGCCCAGCTGACCGAGAGCTCTCGTACCGCCGGCGGCCTCGCCGCCATGGCGATGGGCATCCTGTACGCGGTGCGCGCGGGCGCGGACGTCGAGAAGAGCTCCTGGGTGTCCTGGCTGTCGCCGTTCGGCTGGACCCAGCACATGCGCCCCTTCGCCGGTGACCACTACTGGCCGCTCCTGCCTGTCGTCGGCCTGATCCTGCTGCTGGTGGCAGGCGCCTACCGGATGTCCGCACGCCGGGACCTGGGGGCCGGCATCCTCCCGCCCCGGCTCGGTCCGGCCGACGCGGCGCCGAGCTTGCGCACCTCGATTGCCCTGGCATGGCGGCTGCAGCGGGGCACGCTGCTCGCCTGGGCCATCGCGTTCACCGCGTTCGGCGCCGGCCTGGGAGGCGCCGCGCGGAGCGCCGCCGACCAGCTGAACGCGAGCGAGGCCCTCAGGGAGCTGATCGAGCGGATGGGTGGTGGTGGCCGTCCCGCCGACGGCTTCTTCGCCTTCGTCATCTACCTGATGAGCCAGGTCATCACGCTCTACGCGATTCAGGCGACCCTGAGACTGCGGGCGGAGGAGATCTCCGGCCGTGCCGACCTCATCCTGACCGGCCCGGTCGGCAGACTGCGCTGGGCAGGCGGTCACCTGGCCATCGTCGCGGCCGGGTCGGGGATCGTGCTCGCCGGGCTCGGCGTTGGTATGGGTCTGGTCCACGGGCTCTCCACGGGAGATCCGGGCGGCGAGATCGCACGGCTGGTGGGTGCGAGCCTGACGCGATTGCCCTCGGTCCTGGTGCTGGCCGCCGTCTCGACGCTGGCGTACGGCCTGCTGCCACGGCTCGCCGCGATCATCCCCTATGCCGCGCTCGGCCTGTGCCTCGTGCTCGAGTTCGCGGTGGAACTGCTGGGCGCCGACCCGTCGATCTTGCAGGTGTCGCCGTTCGCGCAGACCCCTGGCCTTCCGGTCGCCGCGTTCACCGTGACGCCGCTGGTCCTGCTGACCGTCGTCGCCACCGGGCTCACCGCCGTCGGGCTGGCCGGGCTCCGCCGTCGTGACCTCGGGTGACCCTGAAGGCCACCGGGCAGTTCACCGTCCGCCGAACACAGGGACGCCATCAAGCTAGTCAGCGACGGTGGGGAGGGAGAGGCCGGCGTAGATCTGGTTGAGGGCCGTGGGCAGCAGGGCCTGGGCCGTGGTCTTGCCGTCCGGCGACAGGGTCAGGTTCGTCCAGATGACGAGCGTGACCTCGTTGTCCGGGTCGTGGCCGATGAAGGAGTTGAAGCCGGGCAGCTCACCGCCGTGGTAGTACATCGAGGCGCTCGGACCGAAGCGCTGGTAGGCGATGCCGTAGCCGTACTTCTGCCCCTCGGGCGCGGCCGGGTCCTGGGCTTGCGGGCTGTGGAGCCACTGCTGCTGGAAGTGAGGATGGAGGACCTTGCCCGTCACCAGGGCCCGGATCCAGGTGGCCAGGTCGTCGGCGGTGGAGATGACGCCTCCGGCCGCGGTGGCGTAGGAGGGGTTCTGGTGAGTGTAGTCCGCCGGCCGGAGCTTGCCCGACCTGGCCGCCGCCTGCATGTCGTCGGGGTAGGGCCGGTCGACCAGCGCGTAGGCCGATCCTCCGTACATGTAGCCGTGGGAAGAGGGGGCGGGGAGGGACAGGTCGTCGGCGGCGGGCAGCGAGGTCCCCACCAGTCCCAGCGGGACGAACAGCCGGTTTCGGAACTGCTCGGCCAGCGGGTGGCCGCCCGCCTTCTCGGCGACGAGGCCCAGCAGCGCGTAGTTGGTGTTGCTGTACTCGTAGGACGCGTCCGGCGCGAAGTTCGGCGGGCGCCGGAACGCGATGTCCAGCATCGCCTGCGGCGTCTCGACCCTGCGCGGGTCGGCGTCCAGTGCCGCCGCGAGTTCGGGCGCGCTGGTGTAGTTGTAGAGTCCGCTGCGCATCTTCAGCAGGTCGGCGATGGTGATGTGTTCGCCGTTGGGCACTCCGGGGACGTAGGCGGAGACCGGGTCGCTCAGCCGGAGCCTGCCGTCCTGGGCGAGGAGGATGATCAGCGCCGAGGTCATGGTCTTGGTGTTGGAGGCGATCCTGAAGTGGTCGCCCGTGGTGGGCGCCTTGGCCGTGCCCAGCTCGGTGGTGCCGACGGTCGCCCTGAAGGTTCCCTGCGGGGTGCGGAGCAGGACCACCGCGCCGGGAACCATGAGCTTCCTCGCCGCACGCTCGACGGCGGACTGGAACGCGGCCGGATCCACGGGCTTCAGCGCCGACGGGGTGGGGCTGGGGGCGCTCGCGGCCGCCGCAGGTGCGGGCGACATGGCGGATACGGCCGTGAAACTCGCCTCTGACGGCAGGGCGCAGCTCGCGATCAGCAGGGCGGCGCACGGTGCCAGCAGAGCCACGCGGCGGGCGGCGCGGTTCGGCGCGTCGTCGTCAGCTCGGGACATCTTCATGCCGGCATCACAGCCCCCGCGCTCGGCGGTCCGGTACCGCGGTCAGGGTGATACGAAAGCGAGGCGGCACGACCAAAGAGGCACAAAACGGAATAAGAGCTGCAATTCTATCGTCTTCGAGCCCGCGCAGGCGGTGTGGACGCACGGGGTCCTGCTCCTGCCCGCGATGGCCTGGTCGCTGACGCGACCGCGGGCAGGAGAGGGCTGCGGGCGCCGGGGCGCGGCGCCGCAGACCCGGGGGCTGCGGCGCCGTACCACGATCAGCCGGTGTAGGCCGGCCTGGCGACGACGGGTTCCTCCGGACCCGCTGGCGTCTTGACCGCGGGCCGCTCGGCCGGCGCCGGGGCGGGCGTGGCGGGCGTGGCGGACGGCTTCTTGGGATCGGCCGCGGCCGGGCCCGAGAAGCCTGAGAGTCCTGCGGTCAGGGCCAGCACCGCGCCGATGCCGATGAGCGTGGCTTTGATCTTCATATGGGTTCCCCTGTTCATTCGAGTCGGGCTTCAGCCCTGTACGACGACCGGAGTACCGATCGCCAAGTTCTTCGCCATCCAGGTGATGTCGTCGTTGCTGATCCGGACGCAGCCGTGGCTGGCCCGCGTGCCGATGCCGGAGGGCCTGTTCGTCCCGTGGATCGCCAGCTGGCCCGGGCCACCGGCGAAGCTCTTCAGCACCGGCGAGAAGCCGCTCAGCCCGAAGGCGTAGGCGCCGTAGGCCCCGCCCTGGTCGACGGGCTTCACCAGCTCGGTGAAGAAGTAACGACCCGGAGGTGTCGGCGTGCCCGCTTCGCCCGTCGCGACCTTGCCCGTCCTGACGGCCCTGTCGCCGTCATAGACCGTGAACCTGAACGCCCCGCGATCGATCTCCACCCGGTAGGAGGTCTCCGCGAGCGTCACGTCGGTGGCCTTGATCCAGCCCTTGCTGCCGTTCGGCCGGATCGGCAGCAGCACCTGGAGCCACTCGCCCTCGTCACGTTCCACCAGGAAGACACGCCTCGCGCCGTAGTCGTTGGGACTCGTGATCGTCCTCTGTGCCACCCCTTCCTTGGTTCCGTAGACCGTGATCCGAGACCCCTTGACGCTCGCGATCTTCGACCTGGCGCCGGTCGCCGGCACCTGCCGCACGGCGCTGCTCGCGGAACTGGCGCCGGTCGCCGGCTCGCGCCCTACGGCGCTGCTCGCGCTGCCCGCACAGCCGGCCAGCAGGAACGCGAGTGCCGCCGCGGCAGCCGTACGAAGCAGGTTGGTTCTCACCTGACGCAGCCTGGCGACAGAATGTGTGGAACCTGTTTGGTTGTCATGCGGATCCCATGTGCACCCATGAGATGGACATAGCCTCAGCCCATGTGCGCGTACGTGCTGGTCGCCGAGGACGATCCCAAGCAGGCCGAACTGCTCAGGCGGTATCTGGAGCGGGAGGGCCATGAGGTCCTCGTCGTGCACGACGGGCGTTCCGCGATCGACGAAGCGCGGCGGGCCGATCCCGACCTCGTGGTGCTCGACGTGATGATGCCGAAGGTCGACGGGTTGGACGTCTGCCGGGTGCTGCGTGCCGAGTCCGACCTGCCGATCCTGATGCTGACCGCCAGGTCCACCGAGGATGATCTGCTGTTGGGGCTCGACCTCGGTGCTGACGACTATGTCGCCAAGCCGTACAGCCCGCGTGCGCTGATGGCTCGCGTGCGGACCCTGCTGCGCCGTACCGGGAAGTCCCAGGACGCCGACCGGCAGGTGTTCCAGGCGGGCGACCTCCTCGTGGACCCGGTCAGGCACACCGTCACCGCGGCGGACACGCTGGTGGACTGCACGCTCGCGGAGTTCCGGATCATCGAGACGCTGGCTGCCGAGCCGGAGCGGGTGTTCACCAGAAAGCAGCTGCTGGAGCGCATCCACGGCTTCGACAGGTTCATCACCGAACGCACGGTCGACGTGCACGTGATGAACCTGCGCAAGAAGATCGAGCCTGATCCGCGCCGCCCGGTCCGGCTGCTGACCGTGTACGGCGTCGGCTACAAACTGACCAACGCATGAGGTCATTGTTCGTCAGGCTGCTCACGAGTTCGGCTGTCGTGGCGGTCTGCTCGATCACGGCGACCGCGTGGCTGGCTGCCAGCAGCACCTCCGGCGCCATCCAGCGCGAGCAGGGCCAGACACTGGCCAGCGACGCACGGATCAACAACAGCCTGCTCGGCTACGCCTCGCGCCATTCGGACTGGTCGGGCGTCGCACCCACCCTGCGCGATCTCGCCGCCCAGACCAGCCGCCGCATCGCGCTGACCACCGAGAACGGCGCCCTCATCGCGGACTCGGCGACCGCCGGGACCCCACTGCCCGCCAAGGTGTCGGCCGTCGTCGACCCGCTGGCCGTGGACGTGACCCTGGTGCCCGGGGCGGCCAGGGACCGCATCGATCCACGAGCGGTGGGCCCTTTCCTGCTGTCCGCCCGCGATCGCACCCGGCTGAAGAAGGCCGCCGACACCTATGCCGTCTGCGCGCGCCGCACCGGGCAGGCCGTACAGGTGAGCGTCTCGAACACCGGCAGGCCCCTCGTCACGACGCTCGGCCAGGAGGTCAGTCAAAAGCCGAGCCCGGTGCGCAGCCCGATGCCGGTCGCGACCCCCGTCGTGATGGGCGTCTGTGACGCGACCACCTTCAGCACGCCGACGCGCGCCGAGAAGGCCGCGTTGAAACAGCTCAACCTCCTGGTCAGCAGGTGCCTCAAGGGCAAGGGCGCGGAAAGGGGCTCGGTCGGACTCGACTTCACCTGGGTCTCCAAGGAGAAACCGCCGATGGCGCCGGTCGCCGAACCCGATCAGGTGATCTCCTCCTGCATCGTCAGGGCCCGCAAAGAACAACTCGATCCCTACGTCGCACCCGCGGCGTACCTGTACATCGGCTCCCCCGCCGAGGCCACCGGCCAGCGCATCCCGCTGCCCTCGATCGCCGGTGCCGCCCTCCTCGTGCTCGTGCTGACGGTGGGCGTGAGCGTCATGGCGGCCAGGCGCCTGGTCAGACCCGTCAACGCGCTCACCCACGCCGCGCAACGGATGCGTGACGGGGACAGCTCCGCCCGCGTCACGGTCAGGACCACCGGCGAGATCAGCGAGCTCGCCACGGCGTTCAACGAGATGTCGGAGCACCTCCAGCGCATGGAGGAGCAGCGCAAGGCCATGGTCAGCGACGTCTCCCACGAGCTGCGCACCCCGCTGAGCAACCTCAGGGGCTGGCTGGAGGCCGCCCAGGACGGCGTCGCCGAGCTGGACCCGGCGCTGATCGCCTCGCTGGTCGAGGAGATCCTGCTGCTGCAGCACATCGTCGACGACCTCCAGGAGCTCGCCCTCGCCGACGCGGGCAAGCTCCGTCTGCACGTCGAACCCGTCCACCTCGGCGACCTTCTCGACCAGGTGGCCACCGCTCACCGGGGCCGGGCCGAAGCCGCAGGGCTCACGCTGACCACCGAGGTGACCGATGACCCCCAGCTGACCGCGGATCCGGTACGGCTCCGCCAGGCCATCGGCAACCTGGTGACCAACTCCCTGCGCTACACGCCACGCGGCGGGCACATCACGCTGGGCGCCCGCCAGGATGGCGACCAGGTCGTCATCGAGGTGACCGACACGGGCATCGGGATCCGCGCCGAGTACCTTCCCCACGTCTTCGACCGGTTCTGGCGGGCCGAGAAGTCCCGCAACCGCCAGACCGGCGGCAGCGGGCTCGGGCTCGCCATCGTGCGCAACCTGGCCGAGGCGCACGGCGGCACAGCCACGGTCGCCAGCGTGCCAGGCGTCCGCACGACGTTCACCCTGCGCCTTCCGTCGTAGCGGAGCCCACGGTCAGCAAGCAGGTGTCGGCGTGCGCCTCCGGTAGTCAAGAGATCGTAGAAATGCGCAGGGATGAGCGGTGGGCCCAGGTGGCCCAGCGCCAGAGCCACTCGATGGGGCCCTGGCGGTGGCGGCGCAGCCAGAGGGTGGACAACAGCCACTGGGCCGCCAGGATGGCTCCCGCCGTCCAGGACGCCGCCGTCAAGGACTGACCGATCGGCAGGCCGAGGATGTGACTGGCCGCCAGAACGAGGAGTGTGGCGGTCAGATAATTGGTCAGTGCCATCCGGCCCAGGGGCGCGAAGACGAACTGCAGCGCCGGTCGCAGGGGCGTTCTGAGCAGGACCAGCATGCCGCACACGTACACACCGACGAGCAGTAGATCAGCAAGGCTGGACGTGGAAGACAGGTACGTCGTGGCCCCCACGGCCCGCATGCTGGCCTGCACCCACAGGGCAGAGGCCAGTCCCGCCGCGAAGACCAGGCCCAGCAGGAGCGGTCCTCGGGTGGACCGATCGATCTGCGCGATCACTCCGTAGCGGACCAGTGCCGAGCCCAGCAGGAACAACCCTGCGATCAGCAGAGGCCCGCCCCCGCTGAGGATCAGCGCCGCCGGGATGAGTACAGCGGCGAGGCCGGCCATGGCCCACCGGGGCAGCCAGGTCGAGGGCAGCAGCACCAGGATGCCGACGACGGCGTAGTCGGTCAGGATCTCGCCCGGCCATAGCAGCATGTGCACGAGGCCGATCGCGAGCAGCGCCCCCAGCCGGCGCAGCAGAGCCAGGCGTGGGCGGGGGACGCGGCTCGCGGCGGAGTCCAGCAGCAGCGCGAACCCGATGCCGAACAGCAGGGAGAAGATCGGCATTCCGAGCCAGGGGTCCCAGTCGCCCATGGGCTGCGTCACGACGGCGGAGCTGCCGGTGGCCATGAGCTGGATGTTGGCGAACAGGATCTCGCACAGCGCGAACCCGCGCAGGACGTCGAGCGCGACGATACGCGATCGGCCGGGCGAGGTCATCGCGGAGCCTCCCCTGCCGTCGCCTCGGCGCGGGTGCAGGGGACACCGGGAGCGCCGGCCATATCTCCGGCATTAAGTCCCGGAGCGTGATTCTTTAAGGGCATAGGGCCCGATTCTCCGGATGCGGCCCAGTGCGAACATCGACCGCAAGACGGGGCGCGCGATCTCCCGGCCGTACTTTCGGCCGATTCAGCGCACCCAGATGACCAGAGCATCCGCGGAGCCGCAGCGCGGCCAACGACCGCCCGCCGCGTGCCGGGTCGCCGCAGGCGTGCCGGCCTTGACCTTGTAGAGATTGTCGCCGGTGTTACTGCCTGTGACGCTCTTCCAGCGTTGCCCGGCCCAGGATCAGGCCTGTGATGTGCACTGATCGGGCCACGAAAGCTCGCGCCTCTCGACCACGGACCCGCCTGAGTACCCAACGAAGATCACGGGCGCATGAGCTCAAGATACGCCGTTGCTCCTCCGTGAGAACGCCACGCTGAGAGCCGACATACGAGGTCACGATGCCCGCCATGTAGGCATCCGCGAGCACGAAGTCCGAGAAGACGTCGTCCCCCATGCCAGGAAACGGCTGGCCGAGGTGCTCGGCCCAGAGGACCGAGACCTCGTTGAAGACCGCTCGGTTCACTCACCAGCAGGCGCGATGCCTACCGGGCAAGTGACCCCGGTCCCTCCAATCCCGCAGTAGCCGTTAGGAACCTTGTGGAGGTACTGCTGGTGATAATCCTCCGCGTAGTAGAACGGGCCTGCTGGGGCGATCTCTGTGGTGATGTCGCCGTACCCCGCCCCCTTCAGCACCTCCTGGTAGGAGTCGCGCGACGTCAGTGCCGCCTTCTCCTGCTCAGGTGAGTGGAAGTACACGGCTGAGCGGTACTGCGTCCCCGCGTCGTTGCCCTGGCGCATCCCCTGCGTAGGGTCGTGCGCCTCCCAGAACACGCGCAGCAGTTCCCCGTACGACACCTTCGCAGGGTCGAAGAAGACCCGTACGACCTCCGTGTGTCCCGTGCGCCCTGAACACACCTCCTCGTACGTCGGGTTGGGGGTGTAGCCGCCCTGGTAGCCCACAGCGGTCGACACCACGCCCGGCGTCTGCCAGAAGATGCGCTCGGCGCCCCAGAAACAGCCCATCCCGAAGTCCGCGATCTCTCCGTTCGCGCCCTCGAGGGGAGCGTCCAGGACCGCGTGGCGAGCGGGCACCGGCATCGGGGTCGGACGGCCCGGTAGAGCATCCGAGGGGTCCACCATCGATGACTTGTGCGTGCCGAACAGCCAGCCCATCATCCACCTCCTCCATCGACTCTACGCGACAACACTTAAGCGGCCCTACATCATCCCAGATAGCAATACGCATTTGTATTTAATGGAGTAAGGCGTAAAAATCGGTTACATGCCTGACCAACGTCGCGGAGTCCTCTACGGGGTGGCCGCCTACGTCCTGTGGGGACTCTTTCCGCTCTACTGGCCCCTGCTGAAGCCCTCGGGAGCGATCGAGATCCTCGCCCACCGCATGGCGTGGTCGCTGGTCGCCGTGGTGGCGATCCTGGCGGTGCGCAGGCACTGGTCGTGGTTCAGGCAGCTGACGCGCAGGCAGCTCGGACTGCTCGGGCTGGCGGCGATGCTCATCACGGTCAACTGGGGCACCTACATCTACGGCGTCAACTCGGGACACGTGGTGGAGTCGGCGCTCGGCTACTTCATCAACCCGTTGGTGAGCGTGCTGTTCGGGGTGATCCTGCTCAAGGAGCGGCTGCGGACCCTGCAGTGGGTCGCGGTGGGGTTCGGGACGCTGGCCGTACTCGTGCTGACCATCGACTACGGCCGGCTGCCGTGGATCGCGCTCACGCTCGCGATGAGCTTCGGCATCTACGGGCTGGTGAAGAAGAAGGCGAACGTCGGGGCCGCGGAGAGCCTGACGGTCGAGACGCTCGTGCTCCTGGCCCCCGCGCTGGCCTACCTCGTCTACCTGGAGCAGTCGGGCGGTTCGACGTTCGGCGACCACGGTCCGTGGCACGCGCTCCTGCTGGCGGGCGGCGGCGTGGTGACGGCGGTGCCGCTGCTGTTCTTCACGGCCAGCGCGATCAGGGTGCCGCTGACGACCATCGGCCTGCTGCAGTACATCGCCCCGATCCTGCAGTTCCTGGTGGGCGTCCTGATCGTGAAGGAGACCATGCCGCCGAGCCGGTGGGCGGGGTTCGCGATCGTGTGGCTGGCGCTGGCGGTCTTCACCTACGACAGCCTCCGCTCGGCGCGCGCCCGGCGCGCGGCCGAGCTGCAGCCGGCCTGACCGTCTCAGGGAGCCCCCGTACGGCAAGCCCCCCACGGCGCCCCCGTGGTCACAGGGTTCCCCCCACCGCGGGCGCGCCGCCCAGCAGAACTCCGGTCCCCGCCGTCACGGCGTCCGAAGAGGTCGTCACGGCGGGGCATCCAACGAAGCCGCCAGGGCATGGGGCATCCAGAGAAGTCGTCACGCCCCCCGGGGATGCCGTCACGGCACCCAGGGAGAAGGCGTCAGCCCGACCGCTCCACCACGTAGTCGCACAGCGACAGGAACGCCGACCTGGCCGGGATGTCAGGCAGCTCCGCCAGTTGGCTCCGAGCCCTGTTCACCCACGAGTCGAGCTCCTGCCTGGCCCGTGCCATCCCCTGGTCCGCCCTGAGCAGCTCCAGTGCCTCGTCCACGTCGGACTCCGCCACGGGCGCGCTCAGCAGCGAGCGCAGCCGTGAGGAGGGCGACGACTCCAGCGCGTAGAGCACGGGCAGCGTCCTGATGCCCTCACGCAGGTCGGTGCCGGGCGTCTTCCCCGACTCGGAGGAGGTGGAGGCGACGTCCAGCAGGTCGTCGCCGAGCTGCCAGGCCACGCCGATCGCCTCGCAGGCGTTGGAGAGCCGCTCCACGACGTCGGGGGAGGCCCCCGCCAGCAGCCCGCCGAAGCGGCCCGAGGTGGCGATGAGCGAGCCGGTCTTGTCGGCCAGGACCCTGATGTAGTGCGCCACGGGGTCGTCGCCGGCGGAGGGGCCGATCGTCTCGCGGATCTGCCCGCGCACGAGGCGGGAGAACGTCTGCGCCTGGATCTTGATGGCCTCGGCGCCGAGGTCGGCGAGGATCTCCGACGCCTGCGCGAACAGGAAGTCGCCGGTGAGGATCGCCACGGTGTTGTCCCACCTGGCGTTGGCGGAGGGCGAGCCCCTGCGGACCGGCGCCTCGTCCATGACGTCGTCATGGTAGAGCGTGGCCAGGTGGGTCAGCTCGATCACCACCGCGGCGGGCACGACGCCCGGCGCGGAGGGATCGCCGAACTGCGCGGCCAGCAGCACCATCATCGTCCTGAAGCGCTTGCCGCCCGCCTCGATCAGATGCTTGGACGCCTCCGTGACGAAGGCGTCCTCGCTCTCGACCGACGTGCGCAGCAGCTTTTCGACAGACGCGAGACCGCTGGCCAGGTCTTGCGCCAACCGCTCATCGTCGATGGGCAGATCAACAACCGGTGGCGCGGACATACATTCCCCTTAGCGGATAAACAAGGCAGAGGCAGCCTTGTCGGCGAGATCCAGGACAGGCTGCGGGAAAACCCCCAGCACTACCGTAACTGCTGCCGCAAGAGTGATAACAGCCGCGGTGGCCGCAGTGGGCACCGCGATGGTGGGACCGTCGGCCGCGGGCTCGCTGAAGAACATCAGCACGATCACGCGAACGTAGAAGAACGCGGCGATCGCCGAGGAGACCACACCGACGACGACCAGCGGCGTCGCGCCGTTGGCCACGGCGGCCGCGAAGACCGCGTACTTCCCGAAGAACCCGCTGGTGAGCGGGATTCCGGCGAAGGCCAGCAGGAAGAAGGCGAACACGCCCGCCAGCATCGGCGACCGTCTGCCGAGCCCGGCCCACCTCGACAGGTGAGTGGCCTCGCCGCCCGCGTCGCGCACCATCGTGACGACCGCGAAGGCGCCGACCGTGGTGATCCCGTAGACGAGCAGGTAGAACATGATCGCCGACAGCGAGGTGGCGTTGCCCTCGGCGTCGGGGCTGGTCGCGATCACGCCGATGAGCAGGAAGCCCGCGTGCGCGATCGAGGAGTAGGCCAGCATGCGCTTGATGTCGGTCTGGGTGATGGCCAGAACCGCACCGACGATCATGGTCAGGATCGCGACGCCCCACATGACCGGACGCCAGTCCCAGTCGAGGTTGCCCAGAGCCACCCAAAAGACCCTCAGGACGGCCCCGAAGGCCGCGACGAGGGTACCCGAGGCCATGAGGGCCGTGACGGGGGTCGGGGCGCCCTGGTAGACGTCAGGCTTCCACGCCTGGAACGGCGCGGCGCCGATCTTGAACAGCAGGCCGACGCCGAGCAGCCCCAGGCCGATCAGCAGCACCGTGTCCAGCCCGCCGACCGTGCCGAGCGCGTCGTTGATCTTCGACAGGTCGACGGAGCCGGCGAAGCCGTACACGAACGCCATGCCGTACAGGAAGAAGGCCGAGGAGAACGCGCCGAGCAGGAAGTACTTCATCGACGCCTCCTGCGACAGCAGGCGGCGACGGCGGGCGAGGCCGCACAGGAGGTACAGCGGCAGCGACATGACCTCGAGGCCGACGAACATCACCAGCAGGTCGTTCGACGAGGCGAACAGCAGCATGCCGCCGACCGCGAACAGGATCAGCGGGTAGACCTCGGTGTGCGCGCCACCAGAGATCTCCGCCTCCTCCTCGGCCGCGCTGCCCGGCACGGCCGCGGCCGAGGCCACGAAGTGCTCGTCGTCGATGACCAGCAGCACGCTCACGAAGGACAGGACGAGGATGACGCCCCAGAAGAACAGCGCGGGACCGTCCACCGCGACGGCGCCCATGGCCGCCGCCGTGGTCGGAACACCGCTGATCACCTGGAAGATGACCAGCACGAAGGCGCCGGCCGTGCTGAGCAGCGTCAGCGGCACGTGGATCGACTTGCGCAGGTAGCGCGGCGCGAACGCCTCGACCAACACGCCGATGACCGCCGCGCCGAAGATGACGAGCATCGGCGCGAGCGCGCCGTACTCGATCGTCGGCGCTTGGATGCCATTCACTGTCCGGCCCCCTTCTCGGCAATCGCCGGGGTGAACTTCTCCACCTGGACGGAGACCAGGGTGTGGTCCACGGCCGGGTTGATCACGTCAAGCAGCGGCTTGGGGTAGAAGCCGAGCCCGATGATCAGGGCGATCAGCGGGGCGACGACCCACAGCTCGCGGCCGTTGAGGTCCTTGAACTCCTTGACGGGCTCGGCCGTCGGACCGCCCGCGACGCGCTGGTACATCCACAGGATGTAGATGGCCGCCAGGACCACGCCGCTCGCGGAGATGATCGCGGGGACCATGTACCGCTCGGCGGTGCCGATCAGCACCATGAACTCGCTGACGAAGGACGACAGCCCGGGCAGGGCCAGACCGGAGAGGCCGGCGATGAGGAACACGCCCGCCAGCTTCGGTGTGACCTTCTGCACGCCTCCGTAGTCCTCGATGTGCGGCGAGCCGCGCCGCGCGATGAGGAACCCGGCGATCAGGAACAGCGCGCCGGTCGAGAAGCCGTGGTTGACCATGTAGAGCGTGGCGCCCGCGCCCGCGTCGTTCGTCATGGCGAACACGCCGAGGGCGATGAAGCCGAAGTGCGAGATCGAGGTGTAGGCGATCAGGCGCTTCATGTCCGTCTGTCCGATGGCCACGATCGCGCCGTAGATGATGCCGACCACCGACAGCACGATCACCAGCGGCGTGAAGAACTTCGACGCGTCAGGGAACAGCTCCAGGCAGAAGCGGAGCATGCCGTACGTGCCGACCTTGTCCAGCACACCGACCAGCAGCACGGCCGCGCCCGCGGGAGCCTGGGCGGCCGCGTCGGGCAGCCAGGTGTGGAACGGCCACAGCGGCGCCTTCACCGCGAACGCGAAGAAGAAGCCGGCGAACAGCCACTTCTGCGTGGTCGGGTCCTGGATGGCCCCGATCAGCTCGGGGAACATGAAGGTGTTCTTGCCCGCGACCACGTAGAGGCCGATGACCGCGACCAGCATGAGCAGGCCGCCGAACAGCGAGTAGAGCAGGAACTTGACGGCCGCGTAGGACCGCTGGGCGCCGCCGTACGACCCGATCATGAAGTACATCGGGATCAGCATGGCTTCGAAGAAGACGTAGAAGAGGAAGATGTCGGTCGCCGCGAAGACGCCGATCATCATGGCCTCGAGCACCAGCAGCAGCGCGAAGTACGTCTTCACCGAGCGCTTGGCGCTCGGCGCGTCGGCGTCGTGCCACGAGGCCAGCACCACGATCGGCACCAGCACGGCGGACAGCGCGATCAGCACCAGGGCGATGCCGTCGACGCCGACGCCGTAGTGGACGCCGAAGCGCGGGATCCACTCGTAGGTCTCGACGAACTGGAAGCGGTCACCCTTCGGGCTGAACTGCACCGCCATCGCGATGGTCAGCGCCAGCACCACGACGGAGACGGCCAACGTGAGCTGCTTGGCCAGCTTGTCGTTGCCCTTCGGCGTGAGGGCCACCAGGACGGCGCCCACCACGGGCACCGCCATCAGGATCGTAAGCCAGGGCATCACAGGTTCCCTACGAGGAGCAGAGCGCCCGCCAGTACGGCAGCGCCGAAGAGGATGGACAACGCGTACGTCCGCGCGAAGCCCGTCTGGAGGCGGCGAAGCCGTCCCGACGAGCCGCCGATCGTCGCAGCCAGCCCGTTGACCAGGCCGTCGATGCCGCGGTTGTCGAAGAACACCGCGATGCGGGTGAGCCACTGACCGGGGCGCATGAGCAGCGCCTCGTTGAGGGCGTCGCCGTACAGGTCACGCCGCGCGAAGACGGTGACGAACGAGCCACGAGGAGCGACCTCGGGGACCTCCGCCTTGCCGTACTTGAACCACGCGAGCACGGCGCCAACGGCCACCAGCGCCAGCGTCGCGAGTCCCGCGACGCTGTTCCAGTGGAAGACGGGCAGTTCCTCCGGCCGGCCGACAGCGGGGGCGAGGAAGAGCATCAGCCTGTTGCTCAGCACAAGGTAGCCACCGAGGAAGATCGAGCCGATCGACAGGATGATCAGCGGGACCGTCATGACGGCGGGCGACTCGTGCGGGTGCGCCTCGGAGTCCCAGCGACGCTTGCCGAAGAAGGTCATGAAGACCATCCGCGACATGTAGAAGCCGGTGAGGCCCGCGCCGGCGACGGCGAGCCAGCCGAGGATCTGGTTGTGGTGCATCGCGGTCTCGATGATGCCGTCCTTGGTGAAGTAACCGGACAGCAGCGGGAAACCGATGATCGCCAGATAGCCGATGATGAAGGTCACCGCGGTCACCTTCATCACGGAGAACAGGCCGCCGTACTTCCTCATGTTCACCTCGTCGTTCATGCCGTGCATGACCGATCCGGCGCCGAGGAACATGTTGGCCTTGAAGAAGCCGTGCGTGATCAGGTGGCCGATCGCGAACGCGTAGCCGGCGGGGCCGAGGCCCGCGCCGAGCATCATGTAGCCGATCTGCGACATCGTCGAGCCGGCCAGGCCCTTCTTGATGTCGTCCTTCGCACAACCGATGATCGCACCGGCCAGCAGCGTCGCGACGCCGACGATGGTGACGACCAGCTGCGCGGTGGGCGCGCCCTCGAAGATGAAGCCGGAGCGGACCACCAGGTAGACACCGGCGGTGACCATGGTCGCGGCGTGGATGAGGGCCGAGACCGGGGTCGGGCCCTCCATCGCGTCCAGGAGCCACGACTGCAGCGGCAGCTGGGCCGACTTGCCGCAGGCACCGAGCAGGAGCAGCAGGCCGATCGCGGTCAGCGTGCCCTGCGAGGCCTCGCCGACCTTGCCGGAGATGTCACCGAAGGCGAGCGAGCCGAACGTGGTCCACATCAGGAAGATGCCGACCAGCAGGCCGAAGTCGCCGACACGGTTGACGATGAAGGCCTTCTTGGCCGCGGCGGCCGCCGTGGGCTTGAACTGCCAGAAGCCGATCAGCAGGTAGGAGGCGAGACCGACGCCCTCCCAGCCGATGAACAGTCCGACGTAGTTCGACGACAGCACCAGCAGCAGCATGGCCGCGACGAACAGGTTCAGGTAGGCGAAGAACCTGCGACGGTCGGGGTCGTGCGACATGTAGCCGATCGAGTAGATGTGGATCAGTGAACCCACACCGGTGATCAGCAGGCAGAAGCTGATGGACAACGGGTCGACCAGCAGGCTGATGTCGGCGATGCCGGGAATGAAGTCGAAAAGGCGGATGCTGTAACGACCACCAGCGAGCTGGAGGAAGGCGAGCACCGCGACGACGAACGAACCCAGTGACATCAGGACACCGAGGTAGTGCCCCCATGCGTTGGTACGGCGCCCGCCGAGCAGGAGGATCGCCGCGCCCAAGAGGGGCAGTGCGATCATCAGCCAGGAGGCCCCGATCACTCCACCGGAGTGCGGGATGATCTCAGCCGGTTCCACTGTCACCTCTTAGTACTTCAGCAGGTTGGCATCGTCCACGGATGCCGACCTGCGGGTTCGGAAGATCGTCACGATGATGGCCAGACCGATCACGACTTCCGCGGCGGCCACGACCATCACGAAGAACGCGATGATCTGACCGTCGAGGTTGCCGTGCATCCTGGCGAAGGTGACGAACGCGAGGTTGCAGGCGTTGAGCATGAGCTCGACGCACATGAAGACCACGATCGCGTTGCGCCTGATCAGCACGCCGAGCGCGCCGATCGCGAAGAGCAGGGCCGACAGGACCAGGTACTCGGTGGTCACTTGGTCACCTCGGCCTGCGAGTCGGTTTCCTGCGACGAAGCCTGCTCGTGCCTGTGGCTCCGCTCGGTCACGGGCTCCTCCTCGACCGCGTGCTTGAGCGCCTCGGCGAGCTTGGGGTCATCGGGCAGGTGGCCCCGCTCGACGTCGTAGCGCGCGATGTGGCGGTTGACCGACAGCTCGGAGACCGAGCCGTCGGGCAGCAGCGCGGGCATGTCGATGGCGTTGTTCCTGGCGTACGTGCCCGGTGCCGGCAGCGGCGAGGGGTCGCCCTCGGCGAAGCGGGCGCGAGCCATGTCCTTCTGCGTGGCCTTCGGCTCGAGCCGCTCGCGGTGCGCCAGCACCATCGCGCCGAGCGCGGCGGTGATGAGCAGCGCGGAGGTGACCTCGAAGGCGAACACGTAGCGGGTGAACACCAGCCTCGCCAGCGCCTGGACGTTGCCGCCCGCCTGCTCGGTGGCGGCGGCCAGCCCCGCGGGCTCGGGCACGAACAGCGCGTTGCCGATGGCCAGGATCACCAGGACGGCGAAGCCGATCCCGGCGAGGCCCGCCCAGACGCGCTGCCCTCTCAGGGTCTCGACCAGCGAGTCGGCCGAGTCGACGCCCACCAGCATGAGCACGAACAGGAAGAGCATCATGATCGCGCCGGTGTAGACGATGATCTGCACCGCGGCGAGGAAGGGCGCCTCCTGCACGGCGTAGAGCACCGCGAGGCACAGCATGACGCCGCCGAGGAGGAGCGCCGAGTAGACCGCCTTGCGGCTGAAGATCATTCCGAGCGCCGCGCCGACGGAGACGACGGCGAGCACCCAGAACGTAATGGTCTCACCCATTATCGCGCCCCAAGCGGTAGTAGTCCTCTTCGGTGTCGCCGAGCCGCATGGGGTGCGGAGGCTGCTCCATGCCCTGGGTGAGCGGCGCGAGGAGCATCTCCTTGGTGTAGATGAGGCTCTCTCGGCTGGAGTCGGCGAGCTCGTACTCGTTGGTCATCGTGAGCGCCCTGGTCGGGCACGCCTCGATGCACAGACCGCACAGGATGCACCGCAGATAGTTGATCTGGTAGGTGCGTCCGTAGCGCTCGCCGGGCGAGAACCGCTCGTCCTCGGTGTTGTCCGCGCCCTCGACGAAGATCGCGTCCGCGGGGCACGCCCATGCGCACAGCTCGCAGCCGACGCACTTCTCCAGGCCGTCGGGCCACCTGTTCAGCTGGTGACGACCGTGGAAGCGAGGAGCCGTCGGCTTCTTCTCCTCCGGATAGTTCGTCGTGACCGGCTTCTTGAACATCGTGTGAAAGGTCACGCCGAACCCCTTCACGGGGTTCAGAAAATCAGTTAGTCCCACTGGGAACCTCCTTGCGCTCCACCCCGTGGTAGTGCGGCAGGTCAAGCGGCGGCACAGGGAAGCCACCGGCCGTCGGCTCGGCGGCGAGCTGCTCGAACTCGGCGGCGACCTTTGCCTTCTCCGCATCCTTGCGGCGCTGGTTCACGGTGTCGAAGCGCCACCAGATGGCGAAGGCTCCGACGATGACGATCGCTCCGATGATCATCACTGGCGTCTTGTCGACGGCGCCGGTCTCGTCCCTCATCAGCTTGACGGTGGCGACGAGCATGATCCACGCCAGGTTCAGCGGGATCAGCACCTTCCAGCCCAGCGCCATCAGCTGGTCGTAACGCACTCGCGGAAGCGAGGCGCGGACCCAGACGACGAAGGAGAAGACCAGGATGAACTTGATGAGGAACCACAGGAACGGCCACCAGCCGGTGTTCGCGCCGTCCCAGAGCGAGATCGGCCACGGTGCCCGCCAGCCGCCGAGGAACAGCGTGATCGCCATCGCCGAGGCGGTGAACGTGTGCAGGTACTCGCCCATCATGATCAGCGCGAACTTCAGCGACGAGGAGTACTCGGTCTGGAAGCCGCCGACCAGCTCGCCCTCACCCTCGGGCAGGTCGAACGGGATGCGGGCGGCCTCACCGAAGGCGCAGACCACGTAGATCAGGAAGGACGGCAGCAGCAGGATCACGTACCAGGAGGGCATCGGGATCCCGAAAAACTCCCCTCCCGAGGCCTGGGCCGCCACGATCTCCGAGGTGGACAGCGTGCCCGCGAACAGGAAGACCGCCACGAACGACAGACCCATCGCGATCTCGTAGGAGACCACCTGGGCCGCCGACCGCAGACCGCCGAGCAGCGCGTACGGCGAGCGGGACGACCATCCGGCCAGCACCACACCGTAGACCGACACGGCGCCCATCGCCAGCATGAACAGCACCGCGACCGGCAGGTCGACCAGCTGCAGCGGCGTCTGCACGCCGAACATGTTCACCATGGGGCCGAACGGCGTGATCGAGAAGGCCAGGAAGGCCGGGATCACCATGATGACCGGGGCCAGCAGGTAGAGCACCTTGTCCACGGTGTTGGGAAAGATGTCTTCCTTGAGGCCCATCTTGATGCCGTCGGCCACCGACTGCAGCAGGCCGAACTTGCCCGCCCTGTTGGGGCCGTAGCGGTTCTGCATGCGGGAGATCAGCTTGCGCTCGTACCAGACGCCGAACAGGATGCCGAGCATCAGGAAGGCGAAGACGCCGACCGCCTTGATGATGGTGATCCAGAGCGGGTCCTTGCCGAAGTCGGCAAGGGTCGGATCGACCGCGAGGACTGGCAGGCTCATGAAGCACTCCCGATCTTGACGATGTCGCCGGCCACCGCGCGCAGGTCGCGCGAGACCGAGCTGCCTGCGGAGTTCGCCGGCACCCAGACCACCCGGTCGGGCAGGTCGGCGACGCGCACGGGCAGTGACACCGTCTCACCGATAACGATCTTGTCGCCGTCGACCACGCCGATCTCGGCGGCGGTGCTCTCCGACAGCAGCGCCTCGACGGCGCGAGCGGTGCCCGCGAGGTACGGCTCGCCGTCCTGCAGCCTGCCCGCGTCGAGGAGCTGGTGCCAGGTGGCCAGCACGGCCTCGCCCTGCTGGGGCGAGCCCTGGGCCCTGGCGTTGACGTTCGGCGCCGAGACCCGCGTGCCGCGCCAGGCGCCGAGAGCGCCGAGCTCCCTGCGGACCGAAGCGGCGTCCGGCAGGCCGAGGTGCACGTCCATGTGGTCGGCGATGGCGCCGATCACGCCGAGGTCACTCATGAGACCGGGGACCCTGAGCGCGCGCTCGAACGAGCGGCCCCTACCCTCCCAGTTCACGAACGTCCCCGCCTTCTCGGCCACCGCGGCGACCGGCAGGACCACATCGGCCCTGTCGGTGACCGCGCTGGCGCGGATCTCCAGGCTGACGATGAACGGCGTGTTCTCCAGCGCGGTCAGCGCCGCCTCGGGGTCGGCGAGGTCGTGCGGGTCGACGCCCGCGACGAGCAGCGCGTCGAGCTCCTCGTTCAGCGCCGCGGCGAGCATCGCGTCGGTGCCGCGACCGGGGGCGGCCGGCAGGGAGCCGACGTTCCACGCTCGGGCGACCTCGGCCCTCGCCGACTCGTCCTCGACCGGGCGGCCGATGGGCAGCAGGTTGGGAAGCGCGCCCGCCTCGACGGCTCCGCGCTCGCCCGCCCTGCGCGGGATCCAGGCCAGCTTCGCGCCGGAGGCGGCGCTCAGCCGTACCAGCGCCGACAGGGCGCCGGGGACGGCGGCCAGCCGCTCGCCCGCCAGGATGATCGTGCCCTCGGCCACGGAGCCGAGCTCGTCGAGCGCGTCGGCCTCGCCGCCCGGCGTGGTCCTGATGAGCGTGCCGCCCATCTTGGCCAGGCCCTCGGTGGCGAACGGGGCGATCGAGGTGACCTTGAGGCCCTTCTTCCTCCACGCCTTGCGCAGGCGCAGGAAGACGATGGGCGACTCCTCGTCGGGCTCGAACCCGACCAGCAGGACGGCGGGCGCCTGCTCGAGGTCGGTGTAGGAGATCTCGATGCCCTTGCCGGCGACCGCGTGCGCCAGGAACTGGGCCTCCTCGGCCGAGTGGGGCCTGGCGCGGAAGTCGACATCGTTGGTGCCGAGCGCGACGCGGGCGAACTTGGCGTAGGCGTAGGCGTCCTCGACGGTCACCCTGCCGCCGACCAGCACGCCCGCCTTGCCTCGCGCCTTGGCCAGACCGGCGGCCGCGACGGCGAGCGCCTCAGGCCACGACGCGGGGACCAGCAGGCCCTCCTCGTTGCGGACCAGCGGCGTCTTGAGCCGGTCGGGCTGCGTGGCGTAGGTGAAGGCGAAGCGGCCCTTGTCGCAGTTCCACTCCTCGTTGACCTGCATGTCCATGCCGGCCAGACGACGGGTGACCTTGCCGCGGCGGTGGTCGGTGCGCAGGGCGCAACCGGACGCGCAGTGCTCGCAGGCGCTCGGGGTGGAGACCAGGTCGAACGGGCGGGCGCGGAAGCGGTAGGCACCGCTGGTCAGCGCGCCGACCGGGCAGATCTGGATCGTGTTGCCCGAGAAGTAGGAGTCGAACGGCTTGCCGTCGGCGACACCCACCTGCTCCTTGGCCCCGCGCTCGAAGAAGTCGATGAGCGGGTCGCCCGCGATCTCGTCGGAGAAGCGGATGCACCGCGCGCACTGCACGCAGCGCTCACGGTCGAGCAGGACCTGCGTCGACAGCGGCAGCGGCTTGGGGAAGGTGCGCTTGTGCTCGTGGAAGCGCGACTCGCCCTGCCCGTTGGACATCGCCTGGTTCTGCAGGGGGCACTCGCCGCCCTTGTCGCAGACCGGGCAGTCCAGCGGGTGGTTCATGAGCAGCAGCTCCATCGCGCCGCGCTGCGCCTTCTCGGCCACCGGCGAGGTGAGCTGGGTCTGCACGACCATGCCCTGGGCGACCTCGATCGCGCACGACGGCTGCGGCTTGGGGAAGCCGCGGCCGTTGCCCGCGTCGGGGATGTCGACCAGGCACTGGCGGCAGTTGGCGGCGGGGTCGAGCAGCGGGTGGTCGCAGAACCTGGGGATCTGGATGCCCAGCAGCTCGGCCGCTCTGATGATCAGCGTGCCCTTGGGCACGGAGATCTGGAAGCCGTCGATCGTGAGGGTGACGACCTGGGTCTCTACGGCTGTCGTTGTCACTTGTCACCCCACACGGTGGACTTCTTGTGGTCGAACGGGCAGCCGCCGACCTCGAAGTGCTTGAGGTACTCGTCGCGGAAGTACTTCACCGACGAGTGGATCGGGCTGGTGGCGCCGTCGCCCAGGGCGCAGAAGGAGCGGCCCAGGATGTTGTCGGCGATGTCGGTGATCAGCGAGAGGTCGTCCTCGGTGCCCTGGCCGGCCTCCAGGCGCTTGAGCACCTGCTTGAGCCAGTAGGTGCCCTCACGGCACGGCGTGCACTTGCCGCACGACTCGTGGGCGTAGAACTCGGTCCAGCGCAGCACCGTACGGACCACGCAGGTGGTCTCGTCGAAGATCTGCAGCGCCCGGGTGCCGAGCATCGAGCCCTTCGCGCCGACCGCCTCGAAGTCGAGGGGGACGTCGAGGTGCTCGTCGGTGAAGATCGGCGTGGAGGAGCCGCCAGGGGTCCAGAACTTGATCTGGTGCCCCTCGCGGATGCCGCCCGCCATGTCGAGCAGCTCGCGCAGCGTGATGCCGAGCGGGGCCTCGTACTGGCCCGGCCGGGTGACGTGGCCGCTCAGCGAGAAGATGCCGAAGCCCTTGGACTTCTCGGTCCCCATCGAGGCGAACCAGTCGGCGCCGTTCGCGATGATCGAGGGAACACTGGCCACGGACTCCACGTTGTTCACCACAGTGGGCGACGCGTACAGGCCCGCCACGGCTGGGAACGGAGGCTTGAGGCGCGGTTGACCCCTGAAACCCTCCAGCGAGTCGAGCAGCGCCGTCTCCTCGCCGCAGATGTAGGCGCCCGCGCCGCTGTGGACGACCAGCTCCAGGTCGTAACCGGAGCCGAAGAGGTCCTTGCCGAGGTAGCCCTTCTCGTACGCCTCGCGCACGGCCGCGTGCAGCCGGCGGATGACGTGCAGCACCTCGCCGCGCACGTAGATGAAGGCGTGGTTGGCGCGGATGGCGTAGGAGGTGATGATGATGCCCTCGACCAGCGAGTGCGGGTTGGCCATCATCAGCGGGATGTCCTTGCAGGTGCCGGGCTCCGACTCGTCGGCGTTGACGACGAGGTAGTGCGGCTTGCCGTCGCCCTGCGGGATGAAGCCCCACTTCATGCCGGTGGGGAAGCCCGCGCCGCCTCGGCCGCGCAGACCGGAGTCCTTGACGGCCTGGATCACCGCGTCGGGGTCCATGCCGAGCGCCTTCTTCGCCGCGTCGTAGGGCCCGTAGCCCTCCAGCGTGAAGGAGTTGGCCTGGTCCCAGTTCGCGGTGAGGACCGGAGTAAGGGTGGTGCTCATGCCTCGGGGGCCTTCCATCCGTTGGCCTTGGCGACCTTCAGGCCCTCGAGCGAGGGACCTGCCGCCGACGGGCCGTCACCGGCCAGGTCGTCGGGCAGGCCCGAGAGCACCCGCGAGGCCTCCTTGAAGGTGCAGAGCTTCTTCGGGCCGCGCGTGGGCGAGACGCTCTTGCCGTCGCGCAGGTCGTCGACGAGCTGCTTGGCCGACTCGGGCGTCTGGTTGTCGAAGAACTCCCAGTTGACCATCATCACGGGCGCGAAGTCGCAGGCGGCGTTGCACTCGAGACGCTCGAGCGACACCTTGCCGTCGGGGGTCGTCTCGTCGTGGCCGACGCCGACGTGCTCCGACAGCTCCTCCCAGATCTGGTCGCCGCCCAGCACGGCGCACAGCGAGTTGATGCAGACGCCTACGTGGTAGTCGCCCATCGGCTTGCGCTTGTACATGGTGTAGAAGGTCGCGACACCGGTGACCTCGGCCTTGCTCAGGCCGAGCATCTCCGCGCAGAACTCCTGTCCGTGCTCGGAGACGTAACCGTCCTCCGACTGCACCAGATGCAGCAGCGGCAGCAGAGCCGAGCGCGTCTTCGGGTAGCGCCCGATGATCTCCTTGGCGTCTCTCTCGAGACGCTCCCGGACGTCCGGCGAGTAACTCACCGGTCAACACCTCCCATGACCGGGTCGATGGATGCCACAGCCGCGATGACGTCGGCGACCTGGCCACCCTCGCAGGTTGCCGGTACGGCCTGCAGGTTCGTGAAGGACGGCTCGCGGAAGTGGACGCGGTACGGGCGGGTGCCGCCGTCGCTGACCACGTGCGCGCCGAGCTCGCCGCGGGGGGACTCCACCGCCGCGTACGCCTGGCCTGCCGGGACCCTGAAGCCCTCGGTGACCAGCTTGAAGTGGTGGATCAGCGCTTCCATGGAGCTGCCCATGATGTGCGCGATGTGGTCGGGCGAGTTGCCGAAGCCGTCAGGGCCCAGCGCGAGCTGCGCGGGCCAGCCGATCTTCTTGTCCTCGATCATGACCGGCTTGTTCTTCAGCGGTCCCGCGATGCGGTCGAGGGCCTGCTCAATGATCTTGAGCGACTCCTCCATCTCCTGCATGCGGACGAGGTAGCGACCGTAGACGTCGCAGCTCTGCTGCGTGGCGACGTCGAAGTCGTAGGTCTCGTAGCCGCAGTAGGGCTGCGACTTGCGCAGGTCCCACGGCAGTCCGGCGGCCCGCAGCATGGGGCCGGTGATGCCGAGCGCCATGCAGCCGGTCAGGTCGAGGTAGGCCACGTCCTTGGTGCGACGGGTGTAGACCGGGTTCTCGTCGAGCAGCTTGCGGGTGTCCCTGATGCGCTTGGGCATCTCCTTGAGGAACTCGCCGACCTTGTCGACCGTGCCCGCCGGCAGGTCGACGCTGACGCCGCCCGGCCTGACGTAGGCCATGTTCATCCGCAGACCCGTGATGTACTCGAACAGGTCCATGATCATTTCACGGTCGCGGTAGCCGAAGAGGAACGGCGTGGTCGCGCCCAGCTCCATGCCGAACGTGCCCATCGCGACCAGGTGCGAGGAGATCCGGTTGAGCTCCATCATCATGACGCGGATGGCCTGCGCCCGCTCGGGGATGCGGTCCTCGATGCCGAGCAGCCTCTCCACGCCCATGCAGTACGCGGTCTCGTTGAACAGCGGCGCGAGGTAGTCCATGCGGGTGACGAACGTGGTCCCCTGGGTCCACGTCCGGTACTCCATGTTCTTCTCGATGCCGGTGTGCAGGTAGCCGATGCCGGTACGGGCCTCGGTGACCGACTCGCCGTCGAGGGTGAGGATCAACCTGAGCACGCCGTGCGTGGAAGGGTGCTGCGGGCCCATGTTGATGACCAGGCGCTCGTCCTCGGAGTCGCGCACCGCGCCGACGACGTCGTCCCAGTCGGCGCCGTTGACCGAGTAGACCTTGCCCTCGGTCGCCTCGTCATATCCGGTGCTCACGCGTACTCCTCGCTTCGCTCGTCAACGCTCAGCTCGTCAAACTCGCTCACGCGTAAGACCTCCTGTTGTCCGGGGAGGGAACCTCGGCGCCGCGGTACTCGACGGGGATGCCGCCGAGCGGGTAGTCCTTGCGCTGCGGGTGACCGTCCCAGTCGTCCGGCATCATGATCCTGGTCAGCGCGGGGTGACCGTCGAAGATGATCCCGAAGAAGTCGTACGTCTCGCGCTCGTGCCAGTTGTGCGTCGGGTAGACGCCGACCGTCGAGGGGATGTGCGGGTCGGAGTCGGGCGCGCTCACCTCGACGCGGATGCGCCTGTTGTGCGTGATGGAGCACAGGTGGATGACCGCGTGCAGTTCCTCGCCCGCCAGGTGCGGGTAGTGGACGCCGCTCACGCCCAGGCTGAGCTCGAAGCGCAGCTCGGGCTCGTCGCGCAGGCGCTGGCAGATCTCGACCAGCTTCTCGCGCTTCACGTGAAGGGTCAGCTCGCCGCGGTCGACGACCACGCGCTCGACGCCGTCCTCGACGAAGGACTCGAGCTTGTCGACGACCTCGTCGAAGTAGCCGCCGTAGGGGCGGGGGGTCGACAGGCGGGGCGCCCGCCGTACGACGAGGCCGGCGTAGCCGGAGGTGTCGCCGGTGCCACTGGCGCCGAACATGCCCTGGCGGGCCACCGGCTCCTCGGGCACCTGCTCCTTGGGCACCTCGGGGAGGTTCTCGCTCACTTGGAGGCCTCCTGGTCGATCAGGGGCAGCGTGCGGAGCGCCTGCAGCTCGAGCTCCTCGATCTGCTTGGCACGGTGCGCGCCGAACTTCATGTTCTGGATCTTGTCGTGCAGCTTCACGATCGAGTCGATCAGCATCTCGGGCCGCGGGGGGCACCCCGGCAGGTAGATGTCGACGGGCACGATGTGGTCGACGCCCTGCACGATGGCGTAGTTGTTGAACATGCCGCCGCTGGAGGCGCACACGCCCATCGCGATGACCCACTTGGGCTCGGCCATCTGGTCGTAGATCTGGCGCAGCACCGGCGCCATCTTCTGCGAGACGCGGCCGGCGACGATCATCAGGTCGGCCTGGCGAGGAGACGCCGAAGCGCGCTCCATGCCGAAGCGCGCCAGGTCGTAGTGCGATGCACCGGTTGCCATCAGTTCGATCGCGCAACAGGCGAGGCCGAACGTGGCCGGCCACACGGAGTTCTTCCTGGCCCACCCGGCGGCCGCTTCGACCGTGCTGAGGATGAACCCGCTCGGGAGTTTCTCTTCAAGTCCCATTATCTAGTCCCAGTCCAGACCCTTGCGGCGCCACACGTAGGCATAGGCCACGAGCACGGTGACGATGAACAGCACCATCTCGACCAGCCCGAAGACCCCGAGCATGTCGAACGACACGGCCCACGGGTACAGGAAGATGATCTCGATGTCGAACACGATGAAGAGCATCGCGGTGATCATGTACTTCAGCGGGAAGCGTCCGCCACCGACAGGCTGGGGCGTCGGCTCGATGCCGCACTCGTAGGCGTCGAGCTTCGCGCGGTTCCAGCGCTTGGGACCGGTGAACGGGGCGATCGCCACCGAGAAGAGCGCGAAGCCCCCCGCGACAATGGCGAGCACCAGGATGGGCACATAAAGATCCATCGCTACGCCTCCTCTCCCATCTCCACGCGCGCGAGCGCGCGGACAGAACTGTATGTGTGCCGGGTGGATGAACGGTTCATGCTGGTGGGGCGACCTTCGCGAGAGCGTTGATGATCCGGTCTGACGCATCGCCTCGCCGGTCGGTGAGATTACCAAGGAGTTTGAGAGCGAAGCGCATCAGCCTGGGGTGGTGCAGCCCATGCCGTGTGCCGAAGCTCATCACGCCAGGCTTCCCAATTGCTTCGACAAACCACCTGCCAAGCGTGAAATATCCGCCGTAGGCGTCCTTGAGCACCTGCGGATAGCTTCGCAGGATTCGCTCCTGCTGGGCGGCGGTGGTGCCGCGCAGCGCCTTGGCGATCACCTCGGCGGCGACCTCGCCCGTCTCCATCGCGTAGGCGATGCCCTCACCGTTGAACGGGTTGATCGCGCCACCCGAGTCGCCCACGAGCACCAGGGCCCCGGGTGTAGTGCGGCTGCCTGTTGAACGCCATCGGCAGCGCGGCGCCCCTGATCGGGGTCGTCATGTTCTCCGCGGTGAAGCCCCACTCCCCCGGCATGTTCCTCGTCCACCGCTTCAGCAGGTCGCGGTAGTCGATGTTCTTGAACGCGTCGCTGGTGTTGAGCAGTCCGAGGCCCACGTTGGAGGTGCCGTCGCCCACGCCGAACACCCACCCGTACCCGGGCAGCAGCGTCTCCTCGTCCCAGAGCTCCAGCCAGATCTCCAGGTAGTCGTCGTCGTGACGAGGAGACTCGAAGTAGGTCCTCACGGCCACGCCCATCGGACGGTCTTCCCGCTTGTACAGCCCCATCGCCAGGGCGAGCCTGGTGGAGTTGCCGTCGGCGGCCACCACCACGCGGCTGCGGTAGGAGGCGCCGTCCTTGGTCGTGACGCCGACGATGTGCCCGCTGCGGTCGTCGAGGATCGCGCCGGTGACGTTGACGCCCTCCATCAGGCGGGCGCCGGCCTTGACCGCGGTGGCGGCGACGACCTGGTCGAAGTCCTGCCTGGTACGCACCAGCCCGAAGTCGGGGAAGCTGTCGAGCTGCGGCCAGTCGAGGTCGTAGCGACCACCGCCGCCCACGACGCGCAGGCCCTTGTTCCTGACCCATCCAGGCGCGTCGATGTCGACGCCCATGTTCATGAGCTGCTTGACCGCCCGCGGGGTCAGCCCGTCACCGCAGACCTTCTCGCGGGGGAAGCGGGTCTTCTCGAGAAGCAGCACGTCGAGCCCGGCCTGGGCGAGATAGAACGCCGTCGCCGATCCGGCGGGACCTGCGCCGACGACGATGACGTCGGCGTCAACCGCGTTCATGGTCGCGCCCGCCTCGCCGCTGGTTGGCTGGTTCCTCGCGCGCTCACGGCGAGCTCCTGCGCTTGCCTGCTGTCAGCTGGCACGGTCACGGACCTGTCCTGTCCTACACGCTTGTTGGCCGCGGAGTGTGGGCCTTCGTTCCTTTGTGAAGCTCTTCACAAACTTTGTCGGCTGGAAGTCTAGCGCTTTTCCGGCACCAGGTGGCAGGCGGGTACACGGTTGGCCCATACGGAAGGCCCCCCGTCAGCGACAGAGGGCCTTGACTCGAGCATCAAATGGGGGGTCAGAGGTCGAACTCGGCGTTGCGGACCCCTGCCAGGAAGGCCCGCCACTCGCCGGTGGTGAACGCCAGGACGGCACCACCGGGGTTCTTGGAGTCCCGCACCATCACCCCACCATCGGCGGCGGGAGCGACCTCCACGCACTCGCCAGTGGGGCCGCTGAAGGTGCTTTTCCGCCACGCAGCGATCGCTCGCGACTCGGCGCCCGCGTCGCCGGAGGAATCACTCGGGAGAAACTCCCCCACCACCACACTGTTCACGTCTCATCCAATGGCAAGTAGGCGCGGCGATGCGTCGGCGGATCGCCCGCGGCTGACAATGACGCCAATCCTGGTGGATTGAATCCCAGTGATCACAGAAGCTGCAGGCGAAGTTACCAGATCGGCACTCCGAGGTTAGACGAATGTTGCCATTGAGCTATGGTACTGGCGGGTTTTTGGCCCAACTGTCCCCATTGCGCGACTAGAGCATCGGCGTCCTGAAGGAGGGGGCATTGTGCTCCTTCGTGGCTGTTATGCCGCCGTTCGCCAACCTAAGGTGACAAGATCACCTTTGGGCCAACATATCGCCTTCAGGGGCATCGAACTCGCCGTGCCTGACCCTGGCGAGGAAGGCGGCCCATTCGGCGCGCGTGAAGCTCAGGACGTGGCCTTCTGGCTGCTTGGAGTCACGCACCAGCACGCCGCCGTCGGTCCATGCCACTTCCACGCACTCGCCGCTGATATTGCTGAAGCTGCTCTTGCGCCACACGATCTCGTCTGAGGTCGTTGACTCCATGGGCATATCCTCACTATCGGGGGCCAAAGTGGGCATACCCCGGCAGTGAGCCGGAAATTCACCGTGCGTGCTCGCCGATGAGCTTCAGCGAGTCCTCCTCGGACAGGGCCGCGCTGGACACCTGGAAGAAGACGCGCTCGTAGGCGAAGGTGTGCTCCTCGTTCTCGTCGAATATGGCTCCCGTGGCGTTCTCGATGTAGACCAGATCGTCGTGCATGTCGCCAAGCCCCTTGCGCTGCGGAAACTTCAGCAGCACGAAACTGTGGAAAGGCGAGGAACGCTCCAGCGGCACAACCCGCACCGAGACATTGGGGCGGGTGGCGACATCGAGGATGTGGCGGAGCTGGTCACGCATCACCTCCGGTGAACCGAACCTGCGCATCAGAACCGACTCCTCGAGAAGAACGGTGAGTTGCGGCGGATTCGCCTCCTCGAGCACACGCGCTCGCCGCGCCCTGACACGCACCAGCCGCTCGGTCTGCGCGGGAGAAAGAGCGCTCCACGCGTCGCCGAACCCGATCAGCGCACGGGCGTAGTCGGACGTCTGAAGCAGGCCGGGGAAGATCACGTTCTGCCAGGTGAAGATGGCCTCGGCGCCGGATTCCAGGCCGATGAAGTTCGCGTAGGACTCCGAGATGGAGTCCAGGGCGTCCCACCACCCCTTGCCCTCGGCCTCCTCGGCCAGGGCCAGGAGTTCCGCGCGGGCGGCTGGGGAGACGTGGTAGAAGTCGGCCAGCAGGGCCACGTCGTCCTTGTGGGCGATGACCTGGGCCTTTTCCATGCGGGACACCTTGGAGGACGACCCGTCGAGCACCTGGGCGACCTGGGTTCCCGTTACCTGGGCATCCTCGCGGAGTCGACGCAGCTCTGCGGCGAGTCGGCGTCGGCTGACGGTGGGGCTCGGCTCCCGCGCCACTCAGCTCTCCTCACAAGCGTGTCGAAGTACTACCCACCACTCGGAAGGGTTGAACCCTTCACAAGGCGGGCATCTCTCCAATAATCCCAGCGGGAATTGCACGACACTTCCCGGAGGGAAATCTCCATCCTAGCCTCTGCAGCGCGAAAAGCGGTGAATCGGATGAAGACGCGAGCGCCTCCTCACGGGTCCATCGAGCCGGATGTCCACGCAGACGACGCGGGCGGATGGTCGCGACCCATCCGCCCGTAAGGTCCCGCAGCACCCGCGCACCCACGACAGGACATCGGAGCCTTGAGACATGACCAGAGTCACCCCCAGGCGCGTGTCGCGCAAGGGGAGCTTCCTCCTCTGGAGCTCTTCGGACCACCACTTAACAGCAGGCGGGCCGCCCAGTGAGGGGCACCCGCGAAACCACCCGCACATACCGCAGGCACGGGACCTGCCGGCCTTCCTCGGAGCGCTGTTCAGGTGGCGATCGGAGGTGGCGGCCTTCGGGCTGACCGCGATGGCCACCGCGCAGGTGGCGATGTGGACGAACGCGGTCACCGCGGGGATGGCGCTGGTCGGCGTCGCCCTCGCGTGCGCGGGGACGCCGCAGGCCAGACGGGAGATCGTCGGCTACGCCGTCTCGGTGATCGTGCGCCACCGCTTCCAGGGACTGGCCAGAAGGACCTCGATGCGGACGACGAGAGGCCGCCTCCCACTCGTGCTCAGGATGAGCGTGGAGGGCGCCAGCGTGCTGCTGCTCCTCGGGCTGCGGTCGGGGCTGAGCCTCGAACTGCTCGAGGACTACGCGGCCGAGATCAGGACCGCCTGCCTGGCACAGGCGGTCGTCTTCTATCAGCACCCTGCCAACGGCGGCCTGGTGACGATGGAAGTGGTTCAACCCTGGGGCTTGTAGCCCCTGTGCAGGGCGACGATGCCCAGGTTGAGGTTGCGCCACGCCACCCGCTCCCAGCCGGCCCTCTGGATGATCCTGGCCAGGGCCGGCTGGTCGTGCCAGTCTCTGATGGACTCGGCGAGGTACTCGTAGGAGCCGTCGTTGGAGCCGAAGACCTTGGCCACCTTGGGCAGCATCTTCATCAGGTACTCGCGGTAGACCAGGTCGAACGACTTGACCGTCACGTGGGAGAACTCGAGGATCACCAGCTTGCCGCCCGGCTTGGTGACGCGCAGCATCTCGCGCAGGGCCTGCTCGGTGTCGTGCACGTTGCGCAGCGCCACCGAGATCGTCACGGCGTCGAAGGCGTTGTCGGCGAACGGCAGGTTCAGCGCGTCACCCGCGATGAACGGCAGACCGGGGCCGGTGAGCGCGTTGCGCCCCCTGCGCCTGACCCCGGTGCTCAGCATGCCGAAGGAGAAGTCGGAGGCGATCGCGCGAGCGCCCAGCCCGGTGAAGGCGTCGGTGGAGGTTCCCGTGCCCGCTCCGAGGTCGAGCACGATCTCACCGGGACCCGCGTCGACGGCCTCGGCCACGGCCTTGCGCCACAATCGCACCTGGCCGAGCGAGATGACGTCGTTCACGAGGTCGTATCGCCGGGCCGTGCGATCGAACATCGCGGCGACCTCATGCGGCTGCTTGTCCAACTGTGCGCGGGTCATGGGACAAGCCTAGGGCTTTAGCGGCAATAAACCGGAAGTAGTCGCTCGATTACTCACAGTATGCTAAGACTTGGCGAATGCTTGCCCGGACCACCCTCGCGGCGCTCGTCGCCGTCTCCCCCATCGCGCACGCGCGCGTGGTGTCGGCCAACCCCGTCGACACCACACCCCACGTGCTCGACGGCATCGTCAACGCCATCGCGCTGGTCGGCGACACGGTCGTCGTCGGCGGCTCCTTCAGCGAGGTGAGTGACGCGCACGGCTCCACGACGCTGGAGCGCGCCAATCTCTTCGCCTACGACCTGCGCACCGGCGAGATCCTCCCCCACTTCGCCCCCGACATGTCCTCGCCCGTCTACGCGCTGGCCGAGGGCGCGGGCGGCACCGTCTACGTCGGCGGCGCGGGGCTCGTACGGCTGCGCCTGTCCGACGGCTCGGCCGTACGGAGCTTCAATCCCAGGGTGAGCGGTGGCACGGTCTCCACGCTCGCCAGGAAGGGGTCGAAGCTCTACGTGGGCGGCGACTTCACCCAGCCGAGGCTCGCGCTGGCCAGGCTCAGCGCCACGACAGGTGTGGCCGACGCGAGCTTCGCGATCACGCCGGGCCACCCGCGCACCCCGAGGGTGAAGGTCCACGCGCTCGCGGTGAGCCGCGACCGCCTGGTCGTCGACGGCACCTTCACGACGCTGAACGGGCTGTCGAGGCCGCAGCTCGGCCTGATCGACGTCGGCGGGGTGAGCGCGAAGGTCGCCGACTGGCGCACCGACGCCTACGCCGCCGACTGCATGGCCGTCTTCCCCTCGTACGTGCGCGGGCTCGACTTCGCCCCCGACGGCAGCTACTTCGCCGTCGTCACGACGGGCGGGCCAGGCGGCAGGAGGAAGCTCTGCGACACCGCGGCCAGATTCGAGACCTACGCCCGTGGCGAGCGCGTCAGGCCCACCTGGGTCAACCACACGGGTGGCGATTCGCTCTACTCGGTGTCAGTGACGGGGTCAGCCGTCTACGTGGGCGGACACCAGCGCTGGATGGACAATCCGAGCGGGCGCGACTCCGCCGGCCCCGGAGCGGTGCCACGGGAGGGGATCGCCGCCATTCATCCCGTCACGGGAAAGGCGCTCAGCTGGAATCCGGGACGCGAGCGTGGCATCGGAGTCAAGGCATTTCTGGCGCACGCGGGCGGACTACTCGTTGGTAGTGACACAACGCGACTCGGACGGGAGTACCATGCCCGGATTGGCATGTTCCCCCTGCCCTAGTCGTCCTCCGGCTTCGGCCGGTCGACCTTGTCACTGATGCGTGCGCTCACGGCGTCACGCTGCTTGGACAGCAGGACATAGCTGGCAATCCCGCTGATCACGAACGCCACCGCGATCAGCAGCAGCGGGTCGCGAAGGTTCAGCAGGTAGAGCACACCCAGGGTCACGAGAAACAGCCCGATCCGCGACGCGGTGTAAACGAGTACAGGACGCACAACGTCGAGGTTACTCGGCCCCTCGGGCGGTCGCTCTACGCACTGGGCACGAGCGCTGCTACTGTTCCCAGTTAGGCGCTTTCGTAAAGAAACACCCACGAGAGCCCCAAAGAGGCTCTATCATATAACAATCGGGCAGTCAGCTGATAACAACCCGTGATCTTTGTAGAAAAGCACGGATAAATCAGGGTTCGCTCGACACACTGGGTACCTGTCCGCCCGCTGGCAGGAAGCGGGATGCGAGGGGGAGAGATTGGTGGAGAGTAGCAGCGAGCGTCTGCTGACGCCGGGAGAGGTAGCCGCCCTCTTCCGGGTAGACCCAAAGACGGTGACGCGCTGGGCCGCGGCAGGCCGCATCAGTAGCATCCGTACCCCCGGAGGGCACCGTCGCTTCCGCGAATCGGAAGTGCACGCCCTTCTGCGTGGCGAGGACGTTCTTACGGCCGACCGGCCTGGTGAGTCCCCGCGCGTCTGACGTTCCGTCAGCCGGTGATCCTGCTAGTCACAACCCGCAGGGTCACCGGTGCGGATGATCAGCGCTTACGGCACGCGCGCCCAGGCCCACCCGCCGTCCGTGGCCGAGGCCCGTCCCCCACGCCGCTCCAGCGGGCTCCGGCCGGCCGCCGCCACGTCGCATGGCCGGCACGACGAGCCGTCATGCCCCCGCCTCCCTCCATGAGGGTTCAGGTCTCTTCCTGCTGTGACTTGAACGCGAGGAACGCCCGCTCCAGCTCGTCGTTCTCCTCCTCCCAGCGCCGCCTCCGCTCGGCCAGCTCCTCCTCGGTCAGCGCCTCGGGCAGCCACCGCTCGTAGTCCGGATCGCCGGGCTCCACCTCGACGTACGCGTTGCCGATGAGCCGCCCGTCTTCGCTGGTCAGGCTCTGCGGCACGCGCAGAGTCCCGTCAGCGAGCCGGATCACGTACATGGCTGATCACCTAGATTCCGTAGCGCCGGTTGAAGAACAACATGACATCGAGCGCCATCCGCGTGTCACCGCCCAGCATGTCGACCAGGGCGGGACGCTGGCGCGAGGCGATCGCCGCGAAGGCGTCCGCGAAGAACTCCTTGCGGCCCAGTCCGTCGCCCTGGCGGTGGAAGGAGGAGGCCAGCAGGGGTTGGGCCTGCTCGTAGAGTGCCATGAACTCCGGCGAGTCCGACACCCAATCCCCGTGAGGGGAGTCGACGTCGTCGATCGCGTGACCGACCTCGTGCATCATCACGTCGGGCGTGGGCGAGGGACGGTCACCCACGACGATCTTGCGGTCGCCGTACGCGCCCGCGCAGATGTCCCAGGAGGCCCGCCCCGAGGGCAGGGGCGCGCCCCTCAGGTAGCCCATGTCGTCGAGGTCGGGCACGCCGCCCTCACCGACGTAGATGCCCTCGAGCCCCTCGGCGAGCAACTCCTTGAGCCGCTCAGGGAGCCTGGCCAGGCTCTCCACGGCGCGCACGGCGTCGGCGGAGGGCGGTCCCTGCCTCGCGTCCCACTGCCGGTGCAGGATGCCCTCGAGGCGCCCGCAGTGGGCCAGGCCGTCGCCCTGGGCGGGCGTGTCGGGCCTGTTGGGCTGCGCCCTGGGGCGCGCGTCGATCCGCTCGAAGTCCTGCCAGGTGTACTGCGGCCTGTCGACGACCGAGGCCGCGTAGCGCGAACCCTTCTCCTCCTTCGGGGGAGCGTCGCGGCTGCCGCTCGGGCCCCTGTCCCATGCGCCGCCCGCGGGCTGCCCCTGCGTGCCCGCCGTCCACGAACGCCTCGGCTCCTCCCACGGCCGCTCCTGGACGCTCTCCCGCTCGGCGTCCGGCCGGTCCTGCCCCCGCCGCCGCCCGCCCTTGTCGCGGTTCCTGTCCTGACGGCCGCCGAACAGCCCCCACAGGGAGCCTGGCTCGTCGTCGCGCTCGGGCCTGTCTCCGGCCCAGAACGACTCGCGCGGCGCGTCGGAACGGCGGGAGGAGAGATAGGAACCCCGCCGCCACCAACGACTCCCCCGCCGATGACGGCCCCTGTCGCCTGACCGCCTATCGTCAGAAAAGGCCATCGCACCTCTCCACGACCCTGGAGCCCGCCGCCCGAGACCCGCGGTCGCCGGCCGGCGACTCCTTGATCGGACTGCCGGGAACCAGACTCCACCGTACGACGTCGATCTTCCCGAGTCATCCGAAATGGGGCAGCTCGGCGACACGATCACGCGTTCCATGGCCTACAGTGCGGGCATGCCTAGCGTGCTTCTCGGCCTGGCGGTGCTGGCCTTCTGGCTCTACTCCTTGTTCGACGTCATCACGACCCCGGAGAAGGAGACCAGGAACCTGCCGAAGATTCTCTGGGTCCTCGTCATCGTCCTCGTGCCCCTGGTCGGCAGCGTCTTCTGGCTGCTGCTCGGCCGTCCTCTGCGCTCGCGTCCGCTGCGCATGCCCGGCCGTTCGATCATGGACGTGGGCGAGCCGCCACGCGGCCCCGACGACGACCCCGACTTCCTGCGCGACCTCGACCGGCGCATGCGCGACGACGACTAGCCTCCACGTGACGGCGGGGCGCGAAGTCCCGCTGGAGCACGCGTGGAGGACGGACGGCAAGCGGTGACCGGGGTGGCCCCTGCACCGCCTGCCGTACTCGATGGAGAGCGGGCGCTCAGCCGCCGACGTCGGCGTAGCTGTGCAGGCCGCCGAGGAAGATGTTGACGCCCACCAGGTTGAACAGCAGGCAGGCGAAGGCCACCAGCTGGACGATGGTCGCGGCGCGGCCCTTCCATCCCGCCGTGGCGCGGGCGTGGAGGTAGCCGGCGTAGACGATCCAGGTGATGAACGCCCAGATCTCCTTGGGGTCCCAGCCCCAGTAGCGGCCCCACGCCTTGTCGGCCCACAGGGCGCCGGCGATGACGGCGAAGGTCCACACCGGGAAGGCCAGCACGATCGCCCTGTGGGCGACCCTCTCCAGGTCGGTCCTGGTGGGCAGGCGCGAGAAGCCTTCACCGCGGACCAGGTAGAGGATGCCCGAGACGCCCCCCACCGTGAACAGGCCGCTGGCGATGACGGCGGCCGAGACGTGGATGGCGATCCAGTACGAGTTCAGCGCGGGCACGACGGGCCCGGCCTGCACGTGGAGCCAGATGACGGCGAAGCCGAGACCGAGCGCGGCCGTCACCATGACGAAAGCGCCGAGGAAGCGGACGTTGCTGCGCAGCTGCGTGATGAGGAAGGCCGCCACCGCCGCGAGGCAGATGGCCACCACGAACTCGTACATGTTGCCCCACGGCCAGCGGCCGACGGCCAGCCCGCGGGTGACGACGGAGCCGAGGTTGGCCGCCAGGCCCACCCAGCCGAACACGAGGCCGACCGTGCCGGCCTTCGGGGCCCACGACGGCGGCTCCGGCGGGCTGACGGCCACGGTGGCCCCCGCCTCGGCCCCTTCGCCGCTCTCTCCTGACGAGCGGGCGGCCACGGAGGATCCCGCGGCCATGGAGGAGCCCGCGGCGACGCTCTCCTTGACGCCCGGCTCGGTGACGGTGAGCGCGGTGGCGCCGGTGTTCGTGCGGGCGCGGCCGAAGGCCAGCTCCAGCGCGAACCCGATCATCGCGGCCAGGTACAGCAGGACGGCTCCGAGGACGAGGTCGTCGCTCAGTCCTGCGAGTTGCTCAGCGGACATCCTTCTCTCCTGCGGATAGGGCCTTGACGATGTCGGCGAACTCTTCGCCGAAGCCCGTGCCCGACCCCTCGGTGCGCGTCAGACCGCCCACGTCGACCGCGCCGTCCTTGATCCGGACGAACACGCGGCGGCGGCGGATCATGAGCGACATCACCAGGGCGACGGTCGCGAGCGCAGAGGCCAGCAGCGCCGGCATGCGTCCAGGGTCGTGAGCGATCTGGAGCGTCATCCACTCCTTCACACCGGTGAACTCGATCTTCCCCAGCTTGTCCGGCAGGTCGAAGGACTGCCCGACCGCCAGGGGCGGCGGTGCCTTCGACCCCATGGCCAGGGGCTTCAGCTTCTTCATGACGTCGTCGGGCGCCAGCTGGTAGACCGACTGCGGCTTGCCCGAGCGCACCCCGAGATCGCCGGAGAAGGCCCCGACGATCTTCGCCTGCGGGTTCAGCTGGCCGGGGAAGGCCGAGACGTGGCTGCCGTCGGTGAGCCGCACGCTGGTCGGCAGGAACTGCAGCAGGAAGCCCAGCTGCTCGGGCTGGGCGTCGGGCACCTTGACGACGCAGCCGGAGGTGAGCGTCGGCTTGCTCTCGATGAGGCACGGCACAGGGCCGTCGAAGGCGATCTGCCCCTTGCCGTCGGTCACCCTGAACACCGGCGCGTAGCCGTGGCCGATCAGGTAGGTCTGGGTGCCGTCGATCTCCAGCGGCTCGTTGACCTTGAGGTCGTAGTCGCGGGCGGGCGACTCTGGCGAGTCGTTGACCGAGAGCTTGGCGGTGTAGTCGAGCTCCTGGCCCCGCTTGTCCCCGCCGAGCTGGTAGCTGGCCTGGAAGTCCTTCAGCGTGAAGGAGAACGGCTCGAGCGACTCGGCCGAGACCCTGCTGCCGGGCATGTAGCGGTCGTAGGCGGCGACGGTGTTGGCGAACCCGTCGCCCTCGACGACCAGCACGTTGCCGCGGTAGCCGAACAGGGAGCCCATGCCGACCGCCACCAGCAGCCCGAGCAGCGCCACGTGGAAGAGCAGGTTGCCGGTCTCGCGCAGGTAGCCCTTCTCCGCCGACACCCAGCCAGGCCCCGTGGCCACCCTGAAGCGCAGCCTGCGCAGCCTGCGGGCCGCCTCCTCCACGTCGAGCTCACCTTCGGCCCTCGCGTGGTACGGCAGGCGCGAAAGGTTCTTCGGCGCCGTGGGCGGCTTGCGGCGCAGCTCCTTCAGGTAGGTGCTGGTGCGAGGCAGGACGCAGCCGATCAGCGAGACGAACAGCAGCAGGTAGATGGCCGCGAACCAGGGGGCGGTGAAGACGTCGAAGAGGTAGAAGCGGTCGTACCACTCGGCCAGCGCCGGGTCGTTCTGGTAGATCAGCGCGACCTTGTCGGGCTCGACCGAGCGCTGCGGCACCAGCGAGCCGGGGATGGAGGCCAGCGCGAACAGGAACAGCAGCACCAGCGCGGTCTTCATCGAGGTGAGCGTGCGCCAGAACCAGCGCAGCCAGCCCACGAGGCCGAGCTTCGCGGGCTGGGGCGTCTCCTTCTGGAGCTCGTCGACCGTCATCAGATCACCGGCTCGAATCCGCCGATCCACGTCTGCATGCCAGCGATGATCTGCCCCCAGACTCCGGTGACGAGCAGCACGCCGACGGCGACCAGCATGCCGCCCCCGATCCTGGTGATGAGCTGCGAATGCTTGCGGATGGCGCGGAAGGTGCGCAGCGCCTTGCTGTAGGCGAGGGCTGCGATCACGAACGGCAGGCCGAGCCCCGCGGCGTAGGCGACGGCCAGGAAGGCGCCCCTGGCGGCGCTGCCCTCGTTGTAGCCGAGCGAGAGCACGACGGCGAGGGTGGGGCCGATGCAGGGGGTCCAGCCGAGGCCGAACACCACGCCGAGCAGGGGCGCGCCCGCCAGGCCCGCGTTGGGGACCCTGTGGATGCGCACGTCGCGCATGAGCATGGGGATCACGCCCATGAAGGACAGGCCGAGGACGATCGTCAGGACGCCGACGATCCTGGTGATCAGGTCGGCGCTGCCGTACAGGGCCGAACCGAGGCCGCCGAACAGCGCGCCTCCAGCGACGAACACCACCGCGAAGCCGAGGACGAACAGGCCGGTGCCGAGCACGAGCCTGCCGCGCTTGGGGTCGGCGCTCATGCCTGTCACGTACGACAGGTAGCCGGGGACCAGCGGGAGCACGCAGGGGGACAGGAACGACACCAGCCCCGCCAACACCGCGATCGGGACGGCGAGCAGCAGCGACCCCGAGGCGACGACGTCACTCATCGCGCACCTGGGTCACGGCCTTGAGCAGGTCGTTGTACTTGACGGCGCCGAGCGCCCTGGCCGCCACCCTGCCCTGCTCGTCGATGATCAACGTGGAGGGGATCGCGGCGGGCGGCACCGTGCCCTGGAAGGAGAGCGCCACCTTGCCCGGCTGGTCGAAGATGCTGGGGTAGCCGGGCTGCTCGGTGCGCTCGAAGGCCAGCGCATCGGCCTGGCGGTCCTTGAAGTCGATGCCGATGAACTCCACGCCGCTGGCCTTGGTCTTGGCGTAGATGTCCTTGAGCACCGGCGCCTCCGCCCTGCAGGGACCACACCACGAGGCCCAGAAGTTGAGGACGACGACCTTGCCCTTGTGCGCGGCGACGGAGGCTCTGGCGCCGTCGAGCGTCGTGCCCTCGACCACCGGCGCGGCCTTGCGGTCGGCGGCGGGGAAGACGGTGACCTTGCCGTCGCCCGCGACGAACCTGGTGTCGCCCGCCTGCGGCTGGCCACCGACGTTACCCGCGCATCCGGAGACGGCGAGCAGGGCCACGAGGGCGAGGGCGTGTGGTTTCGCGCGCACGGGAGAAGGATCTCCTTGTACTACAGCCGGTAGAGCTTGTCACTCTACCCGCGGGGTCACGCGCCCGGGACGCTGGGGCCGCCCTTGAGTAGCGCCGAGGCGGGCTCGCTGTAGCCGATGCTGACCAGCCGGTCGCCCTCGAAGGTGAAGGTGGTCAGGCTGGCGAGCGCGCACTGACGGCGACGCGGATCGTGCCAGAGCCTGCGGCCCTCGGCCGCCACCCTGATCATCCAGATCGGCAGCTGGTGGCTGACCAGCACCGCCTCGTGCCCTCGGCTCGCCGCCCTGGCGGTGTCGACCATGGACCGCATGCGCGCCACCACCTCGGTGTACGGCTCACCCCACGACGGCCGCCCTGGATGCCAGAAGTGGCGGTAGTTGCGCGGGCTCCTGACCAGGCGCGCGATGGGCCTGCCCTCCAGGATGTTGCCCGCCTCGATCAGCCGCTCGTCGATCGCGACCTCGAGGCCGAGCTTGGCGGCCAGCGGCGCGGCGGTCTCCTTGGCGCGCTCGAGAGGTGAGCTGTAGAGGCCGACGATGTCACGGTCGGCCACGGCCTTGGCGACCGTCTCGGCCATCTGGAGGCCCGTCTCGGACAGGTGGTATCCGGGCAGCCTGCCGTAGAGGATGCCCTTCGGGTTGTGCACTTCTCCGTGCCGCAGGAGGTGAACGACGGTGGTCTCAGCCATGGTGGCCCCACCCTATCCGCTGGCGTCGGGCGGCCTGCGAAAGTGGACGTGTGAACCCCCTCGCACTCGCCCTGGTCCTGGTCGCGGCGTTCTCCCACGCAGGATGGAACCTGTTGAGCAAGCAGGCGGCCAAGGCCGACGGCGTGGTGTTCCTGTGGCTGGTCGCCGCCGCCTCGACCGTGTTGTGGACGCCCGCCGCTCTGGTCTCCGGCGCCATGCCGTCGTGGCGGGCGGTGCCGCTGATCTGCGTGAGCGCGTCGCTGCACCTGGCCTACTTCGTGCTGCTCCAGCGCGGCTACCGCCACGGCGACCTGTCAGTGGTCTACCCCGTGGCGAGGGGCACGGGCCCGATGCTGGCCAGCGCCGTGGCGGTGCTGTTCCTCGGCGAGCACCCCACGCATCTCGGCGTCGCGGGGATCCTGCTGGTGGGCGTCGGGGTGTTCCTGCTCAGCGGTGGCGGCGCGGGAGACGTCAAGGGGCTGCTGTTCGGGCTGGTGACGGGCCTGTTCATCGCCGGGTACACCGTCTGGGACGCCCAGATGGTGAAGGAGTTCGCGGTCGCGCCGATGGCGCTGATCTATCTCGGCGAGATGTTCAGGATGCTGGCGATCACGCCGTTCGTGGGCGGCGGCAGGCGGCGCCTGGTCGCCGAGGTGTGGCGTGAGCACTGGCCGAGGGTGCTCGGGGCGGCCGTGCTGGTGCCGCTGTCGTACCTGCTGGCGCTGTTCGCCTTCAGGCTGGCGCCGGTGAGCGTGGTCGCGCCCATGCGGGAGGTGAGCGTCCTGATCGCGGTGGTGATGGGAGGGCGGTTGCTGGCCGAGGGCGACCTGCGGCGCAGGCTGCTGGCCGCCGGTGTCATCCTCGGCGGGATGGTCGCGATCGCGATCAGCTGATCCAGCCCGTCTCCAACTCCTTGCTGCCGTGCACCAGGGCCTCGACCGCGGCGCGGATGGCCGGCCTGCGGGCGGCGTCGGTGCGCCACAGCGCGTAGATGCGCCGGGTCTGTCGAGGCATGATCGGCACCATCCGCACGCCCTCGGGGACGTGGGCCCTGCCGAGCCTCGGCACGATCGCGCAGCCCAGCCCCGCCGCGACCAGCGCGAGCTGGGTCGGGTACTCGTCGGCCATGCAGGTGATCTCGGGCTCCAGCTCGGCGCTGCGCAGGGTGAAGACCAGCCAGTCGTGGCAGATCGTGCCCGGCGAGGAGCTGACCCACCTGTCGCCGCTGAGCTCGGCCAGCGCGACCTCCTTGCGCCCGGCCAGATGGTGCGTCGAGGGCAGCGCGACATCGGCGATGTCGTCGAGCAGCGTCGCCCTGGACAGCCCCTCGGGCACCGCGATGGGCCTGTTGAGCCAGTCCTGGACGACGACCAGGTCGAGCTCGCCGCGTGAGACCTCCCTGATCTGGCGCTCCGGCTCCCGCTCGCTCAGATGCACCTCGAGGTCGGGGTGGCGCTGGTTGAGCAGCGTCAGCGCCTGCGGCATCAGCCCCCTGGCGGCGGTGGGGAACGCGCCGACGTTGAGCCTGCCGACGACGGCCCCTCGCAGCGCCTCGAAGTCGGCCTCGGCGGTCTCCACCAGCGCGAGGATCTTCTCCGCGTGCTCGGCGAGCAGACCCGCCGCGTCGGTGAGCTTCACGCCCCTGCCGTTACGTTCGAGCAGCGTGGCGCCGGTCTCGCGTTCGAGCTTGGCGAGCTGCTGGGAGACCGCCGAAGGCGTGACCATGAGCGCGTCGGCGGCGGCGCCCACCGACCCGTAGACGTGGACGGCGTGCAGCGCCTTCAGCCGGTTCAGGTCGAGCATGTAGCCATACTAAACCTTTGGCGTAAGAAAGTATTGCTTGTGCTCAAGTGTCTTGTCTGGTGAGCATGGTCGGATGCGTCTCAAGCACGTCCTGCTCGCCATCGGACTGGCCGCGGTCTGGGGGTTCAACTTCGTCGTCATGGAGATCGGGCTCCGGCACTTCCCTCCCCTGCTCTACGCGGCGCTCCGCTTCGCCCTCGCCGCCTTCCCCGCGCTGCTGTTCGTCGGGCGGCCCGGCGTGGCATGGCGATGGATCGTCGGCGTGGCCGCGGCCGTGGGGGTGGGACAGTTCGGCCTGCTCCTGGTCGGCATGCGCGCGGGCATGCCGCCGGGGCTCTCCTCGCTGGTGCTGCAGACCCAGGCGCTGTTCGTCGTGGTCTTCGCGGCGGTGGTGCTCGGCGAGCGGCCGGGGACGCGCAGGATCGTGGGGCTCGCCGTCGCCTTCGCGGGCCTGGCCATCGTGGCCCTCGACTTCGGCGCGGGCGGTCCCGTCGGCGCGTTCCTGCTGTGCGTCGGCGCGGCGGCCTCCTGGGGCCTCGGCACCGTCATCCAGCGCAAGGCCGCGCCGCCCGACTCGCTGCGCTTCATGGTGTGGGTGAGCGCGCTGTCGGCCCCACCCCTCCTGCTGCTGTCACTGGCAGTGGAGGGCGTGCCGCACCTGACCTTCGCGTGGGAGGGGGTGGCCTCGCTGGTCTACGTGGCGTTCATCTCGACGCTGGGCGGCTTCGGGGTGTGGGGATGGCTGCTGAAGCGGTACGACGCGTCGACGGTCGCGCCGTACACGCTGCTCATCCCCGTTTTCGGCCTGTCGTCGGCGGCGTTGGTGACGGGCGAGAGCATCTCCCCCGTGAAACTGCTGGCCGGAGTCCTCATCGTCGCCGGAGCCCTCTGGGCGGGCACCAGGCCCCGGGCCGCCCGAGCCTACGCGGCCGAGGCGGCTGCCTTGGCCGCGGCGGGCAGGGCCTCGACGATCAGCCCGACGGCCTCCTCGTCGTGCGAGGCCGACAGGAACCACGCCTCGTACGCCGAGGGCGGCAGGTAGACGCCCTGGTCCAGCATCGCGTGGAAGAAGGCGGTGTAGGCCTTGGTGTTCTGCGTCTGCGCGGCGGCGAAGTCGGTCACCTCCCGATCGGTGAAGAAGATCGAGAAGAGGCTGCCCGCACTCTGCAGCCGGTGCGGGACGCCCTCCGCGGCCAGCGCCTGCGAGGCCGCGACCGAGACGGCCGAGGCCGCCGCGTCGACCCTGGCGTAGGCGTCCTGGTCGAGACCGCGCAGCGTCGCCAGCCCCGCCGCCGTGGCCAGCGGGTTGCCCGACAGCGTTCCCGCCTGGTAGACGGGGCCCTCGGGGGCCAGGCTCGCCATCACGGCGGCCCGTCCACCGAAGGCCGCGGCGGGCAGCCCGCCGCCCATGACCTTGCCGAACGTCATGAGGTCGGCCTCCACGGGGTCGAGGCCGTACCAGCCCGCGCTCGACACCCTGAAGCCCGTGAGCACCTCGTCGACGATGAGCAGGGCGCCGTTGGCCGCGCACAGCTCCTTCAGCCGCTGGTTGAAGCCGGGCAGCGGCGGCACCACGCCCATGTTGGCGGGGCACGCCTCGGTGATCACGCAGGCGACCTCGGCGGTGCGGAAGGCCTCCTCCACCGCCGCCAGGTCGTTGTACGGCAGGACGATGGTGTCGGCGGCGGCCGCTCCCGTGACGCCCGGCGTGTCGGGCAGCCCGAAGGTCACCACGCCCGAGCCGGCCGAGGCCAACAGTGCGTCGACGTGGCCGTGGTAGCAGCCGGCGAACTTGATGATCTTGGAGCGGCCCGTGAAGCCGCGGGCCAGCCGTACGGCGCTCATCGTCGCCTCGGTGCCCGAGCTGACCAGGCGCACCTTCTCCACGGGGGCGATCCTGGCCACGATCTCCTCGGCCAGCTCGACCTCGCCGGGGGTGGCGGTGCCGTACGACAGGCCGTGGGACAGCGCCTCGGACACGGCCGCCACGACGGAGGGGTGGCGGTGGCCCAGGATCATCGGGCCCCAGGAGCAGACCAGGTCCACGTAGCGGTTGCCGTCGACGTCGGTGATGTAGGGGCCCAGGCCCTCGGCCATGAAGCGGGGCGTCCCCCCTACGGCGCCGAAGGCCCTGACGGGAGAGTTGACACCGCCGGGGACGATCGCGCGGGCGCGCTCGAAAAGTTCCTCTGAGTTCTGTGTACGGCTCACGCCTTCCAGCCTAAGGGCCGCACGGGGCGCCCCCTCGGGAGGCCGCGCGCTCCTCAGACCAGCCAGTCGAGCAGACGCAGCGGGTCAGGCAGCGGGCGGCCGTCAGGGGGCCGCAGCCATGAGACCGGCTGACCGGTCGGCAGCGTGGACGGCGGAGCCAGGACGAAGCTGTCGCGGCAGTGCCAGCGCAGCCCGGGCGTGTCGTCGATCGTGGTGGGGGCGACGTCGAGGCTGCAGGACCACCACTCGTCCTCGTCCTCGGGATTGCCCCTGGTGGCCACATAAAACAGCACCCGGTCACCGTTGGAGGCGACCGGGCCTGAGGGGAAGTCTGCGGCGTCCATGCGGGCCAGCGCGCTGAGGCCCGCCGTCAGCGGTACGTCGAAGACGTCGAAGACCCGCCCCGTGGGGAGAATCACGTTGGCCTCCGGCTCGCGCTGCCACCAGCGCGTGAGCTGGGCGGTGTCCGTCGTGGCCTGCAGGCTCCACGCGGGCGAGAGGGGATGCGCTCCGGGGTCGGGACAGCCGATGCGGTCACAGGAACAGGCGCGCGCCCCTCGGCGCAGCGGATGGGCGCCGGGCACGCTGGCCCACCCCAGGGCGGCGTACTGCAGGACGGTGTCGATGCGCGTCGGGCGCGTCCTCTTTTTGGTACGCCGAGCGAGTGGTACCCCCACCATTGGTGTCTCCCGTTCGAGTCCCGTGCCTAAGAAGGGTCCCCGGGCACAAGACAAGGCTTCACAAGGGACACACCAGCACTTGTCCTCGCACTCTAACGCATAGGTCCCATGACCCGACGGTAAACCCCCCACGCTCAGATGCGGCGGGCCACTTCCGTCGCCCAGTACGTGAGAATCAGGTCCGCCCCGGCGCGCCGGATCGCGACCAGCGACTCCATGATCGCCCTGTCGCGGTCGATCCAGCCGTTGGCGGCCGCCGCCTCGATCATCGCGTACTCGCCGCTGACCTGGTAGGCCGCCACCGGCACCTCGACCGTGTCGCGGACCTCGCGCAGGATGTCGAGGTAGGCCAGCGCGGGCTTGACCATGACGATGTCGGCGCCCTCGGCGAGGTCAAGCCGTACCTCGCGCAGGGCCTCACCGCGCGGACCCGCGGGGTCCTGCTGGTAGGCCTTGCGGTCGCCGAAGTCCTTGGGCGTCTCGACCGCCTCGCGGAAGGGGCCGAAGAAGGCGGAGGCGTACTTCGCCGCGTAGGCCATGATCGGCACCTGCGAGAAGCCGGCCGCGTCGAGACCGGCCCTGATCGCGCCGACCTGGCCGTCCATCATGCCGCTCGGCGAGATCATCTGGGAGCCCGCGCGGGCCTGAGCGACGGCCATGGAGACGTAGCGCTCGAGCGTGGCGTCGTTGTCGACCTCCCCTTCGGGGGTGAGGATGCCGCAGTGTCCGTGGTCGGTGACCTCGTCGAGGCAGGTGTCCGCCATGACCACCAGCGCGTCGCCCACCTCGGCCACCACGTCGCGCAGCGCCCGCTGGGTGATGCCCTCGGGGTCGTCGGCCGCGCTGCCGCGGGAGTCCTTGACCGCGGGGATGCCGAACAGCATGACGCCGCCCACCCCGGCCTCCGCGGCCTCGTGGACGGCCTTGCGCAGCGAGTCGCGGGTGTGCTGGACGACACCCGGCATCGAGCCGACCTGCTGCGGCTCGGCGATGCCCTCCTTGACGAACGCCGGCATGATCAGCTCAGCCGGGTGCAGCCGCGTGCTCGTCACCATCCGCCGCATGGCGGGCGTGCGGCGAAGCCGCCGCGGACGGGCGGCAGGAAACTCAGCGGTCATGGGGGTCCCCCTACTTGGTGCGCCTGCGCGCGCCCCTGCGGTTCTGTGACGGCCTGCGCGGGATGTCGCCCGCCTCCAGCGCCGCCTGCCTCTGCTTACGACCGTACTCGGCCAGCGCGGCGGCCAAGGCGGAAGCGGAAGGTTTGTCGGCCATGACGTCGACGCGCAGCCCGAACTCCTCGGCCGTCTTGGCGGTCTGCGGGCCGATGACCGCGATCACCGTGACGTTGTGCGGCTTGCCCGCGATGCCGACCAGGTTGCGGACCGTGGAGGACGAGGTGAACAGCACCGCGTCGAAGCCGCCGCCCTTGATCGCCTCACGGATCGGCGCGGGCGGAGGAGCGGCGCGCACGGTCCTGTAGGCCGTGACGTCGTCGCACTCCCAGCCCAGCTCGGTCAGGCCCGCGACCAGCGTGTCGGTGGAGATGTCGGCGCGCGGGAGCAGCACCCTGTTGATCGGGTCGAGCATCGAGTCGTAGGGCGGCCACTCGGCGACCAGCCCCTCGGACGACTGCTCGCCGGTGGGCAGCAGGTCGGGCTTCACGCCGAACTCGACGAGCGCCTGCGAGGTGGCGTCGCCCACCGCCGCGACCTTCAGCCCCGCGAAGGCGCGGGCGTCGAGACCGTACTCCTCGAACTTCTCCCGCACCGCCTTGACGGCGTTGGCGCTGGTGAAGGCGACCCACTCGTAGCGCCCTGTGACCAGGCCCTTGATGGCGCGGTCCATCTGCTGGGGAGTGCGCGGAGGCTCGACCGAGATGGTCGGGACCTCCTCGGGCACCGCTCCGTAGGAGCGCAGCTGCTCCGACAGGCCCGCGGCCTGCTCCTTGGTGCGCGGCACGAGCACCCGCCAGCCGAACAGCGGCTTGGTCTCGAACCACGACAGCTGGTCGCGCAGGCCGACCGCCTCGCCGACCACCATCAGCGCGGGCTCGGTGAACCCCGCGTGCTTGAGGTCGGGCTGCAGCCTGGCGAGGGTGGTGGCGACCGTGTACTGCTCGGTCGTGGTGCCCGCGCCGCTGACGGCGACGGGCGTGGCGTCGGGCTTGCCGTGCGAGATCAGCGCCTTGCCGATGGCGACGGCCTGCTCGATGCCGTTGTAGATGACCAGCGTGCCGGGGCAGGCGGCGTGGGAGGCCCAGTCCTGCTCCTGCGCGGCGTCGACGATCCTGAACTCGGGCACGTCGGAGGCGGGAGGGATGCCGGCGTACGTGAGCACGGCCGTGGCGGGCGGCACGCCCGGCACGATCTCGAAGTCCACCTCCGCGGCGGTGCAGGCCGCCACCTCCTCGGTGATCGAGGAGAACAGCATCGGGTCGCCCTCGCACAGGCGCACGACGAGCTGGCCGGCCTTGGCACGCCTGACGAAGTCGCCCTGGACGACCTCGACGCCCTCCTTGCAGTGCTTGAGCAGCGGCTCGAAGGCCTCCTGGTCGAGCACGACGGCGTCGGCCCTGCCCAGCAGCTCGGCGCCGCGCAGCGTGAGGAGGCCCGCGTCGCCTGGACCCGCGCCCACGAAGGCGACGAAAGCGGAGGTTGGACTATCGGAGCTCAATGGGAATGCTCCCCCATCAATCTGTCGGCCCCATCGGCGATCATGGCGGCCGCGAGATCGCGGCCCAGCTCCATGGCCTCCGAAGGAGAACCGGCGGCGGACTTGCGCACCGCTTCGCGGCCGTCGAGCGAGACGACCACTGCGGTCAGGTTCAGCGTGTGGCCGTCATCGAGGGCGAAGGCGCCGACCGGGGCCGAGCATCCCGCCTCGAGAGCGGACAGCACCGCGCGCTCGGCCGTCACCGCGGAACGGGTCCGCGGATCGTCGAGCACGCTGAGGAAGTCGACCAGGTCAGACCGGGTCGAAAGGCACTCTACGGCCAAAGCGCCCTGCCCAGGTGCGGGCAGCAGCTCTTCGACTTCGAAGATTTGGGAGATTTCTCCCTGCCTGCCGATGCGGGTGAGGCCGGCGGCGGCCAGGACGACGGCGTCGAGCTCGCCCGAGGTGACCTTGCCGATGCGGGTGTCGGCGTTGCCGCGGATCGGCACGTAGTCGAGGTCCTGGCGCAGCGCGCGCAGCATCGCGATGCGGCGCGGCGAGCCCGTGCCCACCTTCGCGCCGGGGGCGAGGTCGGCGAACTTCGTCCTGCCCACCAGCGCGTCGCGCACGTCGTGGCGCTCGGGAAGCGCGGCCAGCGTGAAGCGAGGATCCTGCTTGGTCGGCAGGTCCTTCAGCGAGTGGACGGCGAAGTCGATCTCGCCCTCGACCAGCTTGTCGCGCAGCGCGCTGACGAACACGCCCGTGCCGCCGAGCTGCGACAGCTGGGCCTTGGTCACGTCGCCGAACGTCGTGATGCCGACCAGCTCGATCTCCCTGCCGGTCCTCGCCGTGTAGAGATCGGCGATCATCTGCGACTGGGTCGTCGCCATGAGGCTTCGACGGGTTCCCAGCTTCACAGGTCCACCCTCCTCACGGCCTCAGGCTTCTTCGGATCCAGATCGAACAGCTCACGCAGCGCTTCCGCATAATGATCGCCCGCCGGCGAGGTGGCGAGCCGCTTGACACGCACAGTCGGCTCGTGGAGCAGTTTGTCCACCACGCGCCTCACTGTCTGCTCCACCTCGTCGCGGGCCCTGCCCTCGAGCTCGGGCAGGCGCATCGTCAGCCTGCCGAGCTCGGCCTCGACCACCTCGGCGGCCTTGCTTCGCAGCGCCACGACGGTCGGGGTGACACGCGCCGCGCGCTCGGCCGAAAGGAACGTCTCGAGCTCCTCGGCCACCAGCGCCCTCACGGCGTCCACGGGGCCGCTCTCGGCCGCCCCCACGCCCGACTCCCTGATGGTCTCCAGGTCGACGAGGGTGACGCCGGGCAGCTCCCTGACCGAGGGGTCGATGTCGTGAGGGAGGGCCAGGTCGAGCAGGTAGACGGGGCCGCCCAGCATCTCCGGCGTGATCGTGTGGTGGCCCGCGCCCGTGCAGGAGATGACCAGCTCGGCGTCCTGCAGCTCTCGCTGGACCTCGGACAGCTCGACCGCCCTGCCGCCGACGGTCTCGGCCAGCCGTACGGCCTTGTCGAAGGTGCGGTTGGCGACCACGACGTCGGTGACGCCCGCGCGCGCCAGCGTGGCGACGGCCAGGCCGCTCATCGCGCCCGCGCCCACCACCAGCGCCCGCCTGCCGGTCAGCTCGCCGGCGAACGAGAGGCCCGCGGTGACCAGCGACGCGCCCGCGCGGTCGATGCCGGTCTCGGCGTGTGCCCGCTTGCCGACCCTCAGCGCCTGCTGGGCCAGCTCGTTCAGGGTCGCGCCGAGGGTGCCGTGCTCCTGCGCCAGCCTGAGCGCCTGCCGGGTCTGCCCGAGAATCTGGCCCTCACCGACGACCATGGACTCCAGGCCCGCGGCGACGGAGAACAGGTGCTCGACCGCGCGGTCCTCGTAGTGCACGTACAGGTGCGGCGTCAGCTCCTCCACCGGCACGCCCGAGTGCACGGCGAGGAGGTTGGTGACCGAGGTCAGCGCCGGGTGGAAGCGGTCGACCGCGGTGTAGACCTCGACCCTGTTGCAGGTCGAGACCACCATGGCCTCGGCGACGTTCACCTCGGTGTGCACGTCTTGCAGCAGCTTGACCAGCGCGTCTCCGGAGACCGACACGCGCTCCAACAGGGCCACCGGAGCACTCCGGTGGCTGAGCCCGACAACAAGAACGCTCACTGGCTGTCCACGGCCATAAGTGGCCCCCCACTCATCCGATCCGTTTTGCGCTGCTCGTGGAACGCAAGGATCTGCAGCTCGATCGATAGGTCGACCTTACGGACATCGACAGTGTCAGGCACCGAAAGCACGACGGGGGCGAAGTTCAGGATGCTCGTCACTCCGGCCGCGATCACCCGGTCGCACAACTCCTGCGCCGCGGCCGCTGGGGTGGCCAGCACGACGATCGAGACCCCGCGCCTCTTGATGACGGCTTCCAGCTCGTCGATGTGCTCAACATTCAACCCCGCTATGTCGTCGCCCACGATTTCGGGGTCGGCGTCGAGCAGCGCGGCGACCCTGAACCCGCGGGAGACGAAGCCGCCGTAGTTGGCCAGGGCGCGGCCGAGGTTACCGACTCCGACGATGGCGACCGCCCAGTCCTGGGTCAGGCCGAGCTCGCGGGAGATCTGGTAGACGAGGTACTCCACGTCATACCCTACGCCGCGGGTGCCGTACGAGCCGAGGTGCGACAGGTCCTTGCGGAGCTTGGCGGAGTTGACGCCCGCCGCGGTCGCCAGGTCCTCCGAGCTCACCGTGGCGACGCCTCGCTCGGCCATCCCGTTGAGCGCCCGCAGGTACAACGGCAGCCTGGCCACCGTCGCCTCAGGGATGCCGCGGTCACGCGGTTGGGACTGACGCATCACGTGCCGGGGCTCCTTGGGACTTGCGCGATCGGTGTTGGGGCCGTCTTTCAGACTAATCCCTTTGTGAACCGACGCACAAAGTCGTGGCTATCGTGGGGGCATGCACCAGATCACATTGCTGGGCAAGCCCGGCTGCCATCTCTGCGACGACGCCCGCGCCATCATCTCCAGAGTGGCGGGCGAGCTGGGGGTGCCGTGGGAGGAGATCGACATCAACTCCTCGCCCGAACTGACCGAGAAGTACTGGGAGATGATTCCCGTCACACTGGTCGACGGCGTGCAGCACGACTTCTGGAAGGTCTCCGAGGCGCGCCTGCGCGCGGCCCTGACCGGCTGACCTCGCGTACGGCGAGCCCGCTCAGAGCTGGAAGGCCGTCGGGAGCGGCACCACCTTCGCGGCGTTGACGTTGAGCTCGATGACGTTGGTGGCGAGCACCATCGACTGGCGTTCGGTGAGGAAGCGCTCCACATGCGGCTGGCGCTGGTGGTCGACGTAGGCGACCTCGTCGCGGTAGAGCTCGTAGACGATGCGCTGCAGCGGGGCCGACTTCACCGCGTGGCAGGCGTAGATCAGCGTGTCGGGCTCGCCTCGCCGTACGGCGTCGACGGTCTCCTCCGCCAGCCTGTCGAAGGCGTCGCCGGAGCCGTCCATGATCGTGAAGACGGTCAGCAGGCCGTAGATGTTCGGCGAGGGGCGGGAGGAGCCGACGGGGGCGGGCACGGTCTGGGCCCCCGTGTTGCCGCCGAAGAGGGGGTGCTCCGCGCCGGGGCGGTTGTCGGCGCCCGGGTAGATCTCCGCGCCGGGGTAGAGGGAGCCGGTGCCCGGCATGCCGTACTCGGGCTCCCTCGCGGCATCTCTGGGGCCTCTGCCGTAGCCGTGGGAGGTCGCCAGGCCCTCGGGCACGCCGAACATGCCGGTCTCGGGCGCCACCTGGGGAGCCTGCGGCTGCGGGATGCCGTGGGGGCCGGTCTGCGGGCCCATGGCCTGGTGGGCACCCGTGTGGAAGCCGTTGCTCTGGGGCCCGCCGTGCTGGCTCTGGGCCGGGCTGTTGTGGGGCAGGGGCGCGTCTGCGCCGTTGGCGGACATGACGTAGCCGGTGGCGGGGCCGGCGGAGAAGGCGTCGGAGGGTGGCGACATGCGGGCGGCGTAGTCGATCTCCTGCTCGCCGGCTCGGTACTCGGCCACCAGATCACCCAGACCCGACCTGCGGGGCTGGACGGCGGGCGCCTGGGCAGGCGCCTGGGCGGGCTCCTGAACGGCCCTGCGCCCCGACGGGCGCGTGTCCCACTGCTCGTCCTCGATCTCGTCCTCGTCGTCGTAGGGCGCGAGCGGGCGCAGCACGGTGTACCAGACAGCGGCGGCGGCGACCAGGAGCAGCGCGACGGTGAAGACCGCCGGCACGCTGAAGCGCACGGCGCCCACGAGCGCGATGCCGCTGGGCGCGATCACCAGGGCGGCGTGCATGTTGTCGGTGTCGTACTCGTCGCCGCTGCGCCAGCGCAGGCCCGCCACGACCAGGCAGCCCAGCATGGCAAGCCCCACCAGGGCGTGCACGCCCGTCAGGACGGACCTCGCCACCAGGCCCCAGTGGCCGGCCGAGGGCAGCGTCTCCTGCGCGAACTTCGCCTCGTCGAGGATCGGGTCGAGGATGATGATGTAGGTGGCGACGATGGTGACGGCGCTGCCGAGCAGCCAGGTGGCGAAGCTCGTCCTGCCCTTCTCGGCGAGCAGCTGGATCAGGCCGATGGCCAGCCAGAGCGGGGCGAGCAGGGCGCCGAACAGCTGGTAGAGCCTGAAGGTGAGAGCGCCGAACGACGTGACGCCACCCAGGCCGATCACAGCCAGTGACACGCACAGCGCGACCGCCGCGACCGTCCAGGCGATCAACCAGCCTTCGCGCTCTTCCTGGAGGCGGCGCACCAGGGCGTACGCGGCGATCCCTGCGAGCAGAGCGCCGGCGAACGCGATCACTGCGACGAGGAGTTCCATGGTGCCCCCAATGCTGCCGGACATCACCTCCCAACCGGTAGCCGAAGAGGGAAGCTGGTTGGTCCACACGGTATCCGCCGGTTACAGGTAGTCATGCCGCGCCCAGTGTGGATTGTGGAATTTCCAGTTGATTTCTAGAGTGTTCGAGCACGCCGCACCCCTTACCCCTAGGGATACCGGATGCCTGAATCGTGGTCGTTCGCCGGGCTACTTCCTCCAGCGGCCGTTGGAGGAGCACGGACGAGCGAGCTTGCCGTGCGCGAAGACGCCCAGGAGGCGGAGTGCGGTGAGCTGCGCGCGCTGGTCCTGCGGGCGAAAGCCGGCGACAGCGACGCCTTCGGAACGCTCTACGACCGCTATCTGGACCTCGTCTACCGCTACATCTACTTCAGGGTCGGTTCTCATCCCCTCGCCGAGGATCTCACCAGCGAGACCTTCCTCCGCGCTCTTCGCCGGATCGGCGACTTCACCTGGCAGGGCCGTGACTTCGGCGCGTGGCTCGTGACCATCGCGCGGAACCTGGTCGCCGACCATTTCAAGTCAGGCCGGTACCGCCTGGAGGTCTCGACCGCCGAGGTGCTGGACGTGCCGCTCGAAGGGGCGCACATCCCGGAGAACGCCGTCGTCACGGCGATCATCAACGACCGCGTGCTGCGAGCCGTCAGGGATCTCAATCCCGAGCAGCAGGAGTGCGTGGTGCTGAGGTTCCTGCACGGCCTGTCACTCGCGGAGACCGCACTGATCATGGGGAAGAAGAGTGGAGCGATCAAAGCGCTGCAGTTCCGTGCGATTCGATCGCTGGCCAGGGCCCTCAAGCCCGATCTGGCGTAACCTCACCCGGCGGCAGGTCGTTAGGCAAGTATCACCAACAGATCATCATCCGGGGGCGGCAGGGAGCGTTCATGGGTAGGTCGCGGCAACGGCGCCATGATGACCTTCTGCGCCAACTCACCGACCTGGGGGACAACCTCCCGCTGGGCCCGGGTCCCGATCCGGCGTTCAGAGCGAGGCTGCGCGAGACCCTCATGGCCGAGTCCTTCGCCGCGCCCGTCCCGGAACGGCGTGGGCAACGGCGCAGGCAGGGGCGATGGCAGCGGCAATGGCAGGGGCGATGGCTGGCCCCCGCCCTGTCGGCGGGCATGGCGCTGGTGATGGTGCTGTCCGTCATGGTGACCTCCAGAGCGGTGCCTGGCGACATGCTCTACCCGCTCAAGCGGGCCGCCGAGGGCGCGATCAGCGAGCTCAACCCCGACAAGGCCGGGGGCGAGCTGGAGGCCGCCGCGCAGCGGGCGGAGGAGCTCAGGGCGCTGCTCGACGCGGGCGGGGGCGGCCCGCACGTCGGCGCCACCCTCCAGGAGATGGAGGCGAGCACGCGCTCGGCCATGGAGCGGCTGGACAGAGCGGCCCCTCGCGACCAGGAGAAGATCAACCAGTTCGTCGAGGAGCAGCACAAGGCGGTCGATCCCATGCTGGAGCGGCTCAACGACGTGGATCAGGAGCAGGCCAGCGGCTACCTCGACTACATCGACGGCCTCAGGCTGCCGCCTGGCTAGCCGCGCGTACGACGCGGAGCGCGGGCTTCGGTAACGTGTGCCGGTTAAGCTGTCAGGCTATGAGGCGGCTACTTCGACGGCAACGTGCGACCGAGGCGGAGATGGCCGGAGAGGTGGCGGCAGCCGCCGCCGTGGCCACGCTCCCCGCCGATCCCGACCTCCAGGCCGCCGCCTTCTTCGACGTGGACAACACGATGATGCGCGGCGCCTCCATCTACCACTTCGCGAGGGGCCTTGCCACCCGCGGCATGTTCACCTCGTCCGACCTGATGAAGTTCGCCGTCGGCCAGGCGGTCTTCCGCCTGCGCGGCAACGAGAACCCCGAGCACATCGCGGTGGCGAGGGAGACGGCTCTCGCGTTCGTCGCCGGCAGCAAGGTCGAGGACGTCGTACGGCTCGGCGAGGAGATCTACGACGAGGAGATGTCCGACCGCATCTGGTCCGGCACCCGCGCCCTCGCCCAGTCCCACCTCGACGCGGGGCAGCGCGTCTGGCTGGTCACCGCCACCCCCGTCGAGCTGGCGAGGGTCATCGCGCAGCGGCTCGGGCTGACCGGCGCGCTCGGCACCGTCGCCGAGTCACGCGACGGGGTCTACACCGGCAGCCTGGTCGGCGACCTGCTGCACGGCCCCGCCAAGGCGGAGGCGGTGCGCGCGCTGGCCCGGCGTGAGGGCCTCGACCTCACCCGTTGCACCGCCTACAGCGACTCGGCCAACGACTTGCCGATGCTCTCGCTCGTCGGGCACGCGGTGGCGATCAATCCCGATTCGGAGCTGCGCGAGCACGCGAAGAAGCACGGGTGGCCGATCCGCGACTACCGCACGGGGCGCAAGGCCACGCTGACCGCGCTGCCGATCGCGGCGGGGCTGGGCGCGGTGGCGGGCGGCATCGCCGCCGGCATCGCCCTCCGCCGCCACTACCGCTCCACCTGACGGCCGGGGTTCCGCCGTCGGGCCACGGCTCCAGGCTCTCAGCTTGCCTGCCCGCACCGCTCCAGCAGCGCGGACAGCTCGGCGCTGACCACCGAGGGGCGCTCCAGCGCCAGCATGTGCCCCGCCCCCCGCACCACGACAAGCCGGGCGGACGGCAGCGCCTCGGCGATCCTGTGGCTGTGGACGAGCGGGGTGAGACGGTCGTGCTCGCCGACCATGACCAGTGTGGGCACCTCGCCGAGCGCGGACAGCGCCGCGAGCTTGTCGTGGACGGCCATGCCGTGGAAGAAGCCCGCCATCACCGCGGCGGGCGTGGCCGCGACCATGCGGTTGACGAAGCGGAGGTGCTCGGCGCTGGGGCCGAAGGCCATGTAGCGGGTCAGGGGCAGCGTGGTGACCGGAGTGATCAGCGGGTCTCTGAGCGCGCCCATGACGCGCGGGGTCACCCTCGGCGCGAGCCTGCCGAACAGCCCCGGCAGGCCGTAGGTGCTCTCGGCCAGCCGCCCGGACGACGTGCTGACCAGCGCCGCGCCGGCGATGCGCGAGCCGAACAGCTCAGGACGGGCGGCGGCCAGCCCCATCACCGTCATCCCGCCCATCGAGTGCCCGACCACAACCACGGGCAACCCTGGCGGCACCACGGAGGAGATCACGGCGTGCAGGTCCTCGCCGAGCTGCTCGATCGTGCAGCAGTCGGGAGGACCGGCGGTCGAGTCGCCGTGGCCCCGCTGGTCGTATGAGACGAGCATGGCCCTGCCCGCCAGCGCCTCGCGCTGGAAGTGCCACGAGTGGCGGTTGAGCGCCCAGCCGTGGGCGAACACCACGGCGCAGGTGAGCGACTCGGGCTCGTCCACCTCGACGGCCAGCCGTAGGCCGTCGGGGGTGGTGACGGTCAGGGCGCGCCCGCGCAGCGGCTGGGGCACGGGGGCCCTCCGCACGCGGGCCGCGGCCCCGACGGCCACACCTGCCAGCACCCCCGCGGCGACCTTCCACGCTGTCATGTCGCCGACGATAACTCTTGCTGGACTTATCGTCCAATAGGCTGGTCGTCGGCGAGCTTCCCGAACAGCCGATCGGCGTCGGGCTGTTTCCACGCGAGCCGGTTGTGGTCGCGGGGGTACGGGATCGCCGGCACGGTGTGGAAGGAGACCTTGGCGTCCGCCATGCCCCTCGCGATGGCGGACATCTCCCTCACCCCCAGCCCTTCGTCGGTGATGACCGACTTGTTCGCGGCCTCGATGAAGGCGCCGATGCGCGTGGGATCGCTCCTGACCTTCCGCACGAGGGAGGTGAGCAGTTCCTGCTGTCGCTCGATGCGCTGCAGGTCGCTGCCGTGACCGTAGGCGCGCAGCCTGAAGTAGCCGAGCGCCTGCTCCCCGTCGAGCTCGTGGACGCCCGCGGGAAGCTTCAGCTTCGACTTGGGGTCGTCGATCGGTTTCGGCACCTCCACGCGGACTGTCCCGACCGCGTCGACGAGCTCCTTGAACCCGGCGAAGTCGACCTGGACGGCGTGGTCGATCCTGAGGCGGGTGAGGCTCTCCATGGCCTTCCACGTGCACTGGAGACCGCCCTTGTTGAGCGTGGCATTGATCATCATCACCCCGCCCTGCTGTCCGCCGCAGGCCGGGACCTTCACCATGGAGTCGCGCGGGACGTTCACGGCCGCCGCCGACTTCCCGTCGGCCGACAGGTGCAGCAGGATCAGCGTGTCCGCCCTGGCTCCCGCGTTGTACCTCGCTTCGGCCGGGCCGTACTTGGCGTTGCCCTCCCCGTGGCGGGTGTCGGAGCCGATGAGCAGCACGTTGAGCGCCTGGTTCGCCTTGGCGGGGCGTGCCCCCGCCGGTGCGGGCACCGTACGGCCCGACAGCGTCTGCTGGCCGCCGACCAGCACGATCGGCACGGCGACCGCGGCCGCCGTGGCGGCGGCGGCCAGGCCCAGCATCGGCCAGCCGCCCAGCCTGAGCCTGCGGCGCGGCGAGTCCTGGTAGCGGTGGCGCTGGCGGGCCAGCGACGCGGGCGGCTCGTGCTCCAGCTCGTGCCCGAGGTCGCGGAGCATCCTCAGATCGTCCATGGTCACTCCTCCTCGTTCATCGGGTTGGTGTCGCCGAGGGCCGCGCGCACCTTCTTGCGGGCCCTGTTCAGCCGGGAGCGCACGGTCCCGACGGGGATGGACAGCGCCCGCGCGACCTCCTCGTAGGACAGGTCGCCCCAGGCGACCAGCAGCAGCACGTCCCTGTCTCTCGCGGGCAGCGCGGCGAGGGCGGCTGCCAGCTGCGGCCTGGCGGCCCGCGCCGTCATGCCCGTCACGACGCGCTCCACGTGTGACTCCGACACCCCGTCGTGCGGGGCGCGCAGCAGCGCCCTGTACCGGGCCGCCTCACTGCGGTGATGGCGAGACAGGAGCTTGGTGACGATCCCGAACAGCCACGGCCTCGCGTCCGTGTAGGCGGGGTCGTAGCTCTTGCGCTTCGCGAACGCGATCAGGAACGTCTCACCGACCAGGTCCTCGGCCGGTTCGGGTCCCAGACGTTTGGAGACGTAGCGGTAGAGCATCGCCGAATAGCGGTCGAACAGCTCGGCGAACTGCTCGGGGTCGATCAGGGAACTTCGGATCAGCTCGTCGTCCCTGACTCGGACGTGGGTTGGCGCGGTCAACAGGCCGCCCCCTTCGAAGGCATCAACGTGGTCCCCCACATCTCTCCCTCAGCGGGGATCCGGGTTCACGCTGTGCCGTACGGCAGGTCAGAAGAAGGCGTGCCCGCGCCGCAGGCGAAGGGAGGTGAGCAGCTGCTGGACCGACTCGCGCACGTGGTCGGTGAGCTCGAAGACGAGCATCGGGTCGTCGGCCGCGGAGGCGTCGTAGCTGTCGGTGCGGATCGGCTCACCGAACTCGATCATCCACTTGGACGGCAGCGGCACCAGGCCGAGCGGCCCCAGCCACGGGAAGAACGGCGTGATCGGCAGGTACGGCAGGCCGAGCACGCGCGCCAGATGGCGCAGGTCGCCGATCTTCGGGTAGATCTCCTCGGCCCCGACGATGGCCGTCGGCACGATGGGCACGCCCGCGCGGATGGCCGAGGCGACGAAGCCGCCCCTGCCGAAGCGCTGCAGCCGGTACCGCTCGGAGAACGGCTTGCCGACCCCCTTGAACCCCTCGGGGAAGACGCCGACGAGCTCACCCTTGCGCAGCAGCCTGTCGGCGTCGTCGCGGCAGGCCAGCGTGTGCCCCGTCTTGCGCGAAAGGTGGCCGAGGACCGGCAGCTTGTAGACCAGGTCGGCGCCGAGCAGGCGCAGCGCGCGGCCCGCCTCGTCGTGCACGGCCACCTGCATCATCAGCGCGTCGACAGGCAGCGTGCCCGAGTGGTTGGCGACGATCAGGGCGCCGCTGTCGGAGGGGATGTTGCCTAGGGCGAGGGTCTCGACGCGGAACCAGTGCCTGTAGAGAGGCCTGATGAGCTCGAGCAGCACCTTGTCGGTGAGCTCGGCGTCGTAGCCGAACTCGTCGACCTCGTACTCGCCGGCGATGCGGCGACGGAGGAAGGCCAGCAGGGTCGCGAGGGAGTCTTCGGGCGCGGAGTAGGAGGGCGCCTCGGTGATGGGAATCACTCTGCGCTCTTCGGGAGAGGCGCTCATGTCCTGACACCTTTCCTCGAACGCAGGAAGTCGTCGAAGGCCGCCGCGGTGGTGAACTTCGGCTTCCAGCCCAGCTCGGCGAAGAGCTTGGAGCAGTCGACCGCCCTGCCGTGGCACAGCAGGCGCAGTTGCTCGGGCGAGAAGTCGACCAGGCCCGCGCTGCGGGCCGCCTCACCGAGCAGGCGGAAGGCAGGCGAGAACAGCGGAAGGGCCAGGGCTCCCGCTCTCCTGGCGCACTGCGACAGCAGCAGCACGCCGTCCCCGGCCACGTTGTACGTGCCGGGGTGGTCCTCCAACGCCATCCGCCGCAGCACCTCGACCGCGTCGTCCTCGTGGACGTACTGCAGGCGAGGGTCGAAACCGAACACCGTCGGCAGGACGGGCTGGCTGAAGTAGCGCGTCAGCGGTGAGTCGACGCCGGGGCCCATGAAGTTGGCGAAGCGCAGCATCGACACCGTCAAGTCGGGGCGGCGGCGCGCGAAGCCCCGGACATAGCCTTCGACCTCGGCCGCGTCCTTGGCATAGCCGTGGGACGGGCTGTCGTGAGGTTCGACGTCCTCGGTGAACACCGCGGGATCCATCGGCGACGAACCGTAGATCGCGGTGGTGGAACGAACCACCACGCGACGAACCGTCGCCGACCGCTGACAGGCACCGAGCAACTGCATGGTGCCGATCACGTTGTGCTCTTTCATGGAGGCCCTGCCCGCGCTCCGGGAGGGAGCGCTGACGAGACTCATGTGCACAACGATGTCGATGTCCGCAGCCGCGATCACCTGAGCGATGTCGGGGCTGCGTAGATCCACCCGGACGAACTCCGTCCGGCCGAGGGAGATGCCGCCTTCTCTGGTCAGAGAGGGGGGCGGCACGGTGTCCACTCCGATGACGCGGCTGATGCCCGGGTCTGCCGCGAGAACGCTCGCCACCCGGGCGCCGATGTGGCGCGAGACCCCGGTGACAAGCACGGTGTGGGTCATCGGCGCCTCACAGACTGCGTCTACTTCTTGTTACGCCGCTGGATGCGGGTCTTCTTCAGCAGCTTGCGGTGCTTCTTCTTGGCCATCCGCTTGCGGCGCTTTTTGATGACAGAGCCCACGGGACCCCCAGGTTACTGATAGCAAGGCTGAACCGATGTGCGAGCGCACACCGGGTCAACAGACTACCGGCGATCCACGGTAGATCGCCCCCTGGGGGTGACCCGCGCCAGCATTCGCGATGTGACCACCGATCACACCGCTACCTCGAATGGACCCTGCGGCCCGCCCGCCCGCCTGGACGGCAGGCGGGTGTCTCACCGCAGAGGGACCGGCATCAGGGCTTATCCAGCCTCGATGTAGGCCTCCCTCAGGTAGTCGTGCACCGCCTGCTCGGGCACTCGGAACGACCGGCCGACTCGGATGGCCGGCAACTCGCCCGAGTGCACCAGTCGGTACACCGTCATCTTGGACACCCGCATGACCGTGGCCACTTCCGCCACCGTCAGGAACTTCACCTCGCTGAGAGGTCTTTCGCCTGCACCCATCGGACGCCTCTTCCGCACGTGTTTCCGGGTTATCCCCACTGGTGCCATTGCTCACGCACGTGTACTGCCGTCAGCGTAAGTCGGGACTCCGAGTGCGCAAACCCCCTATTTTCTCAGTTATCGGAGCCACCTGTCAGCCGAACCAGCGAACTTGCTGGCCAGCAGCCGGGCAGCGCCCCTCGCCTGGACGTTGGAACCGTCCAACTTCGTACACATAAGAGTCGCCCAGCACCCCTCAAAAGTTGGCAAAGGGACGACGAGCCTCTTGGAATGCAGGCGCGAAAAGACGGTATAGGGAGGGCCGAATTCGACTCAAAGGGCACGTGAGACACGTGTGACGAGCCGCTCCGTCAACGGTGCGTAATAGCGTGGTAGCACGTTGTCATCGAGAGGAACCACCACATCGATCTTGCCCTCGGCCTCGCCGAGGAAGAGCGCGGGGTCGTTGCTGTCGGCGAATCCGACGGTCGGGATGCCCGCCTCTCCTGCCGCGCCGGCCCCAGCCGTGGTCGGCGACGACGAGGTCGGGGCGATCGTCACCGAGCTCGGCGAGCATCGCCTCCATGGGCGCGGAGTCGTGGGTGTGGACGAAGCCGCCCCTGTCGTCGAGCATCGCCACGTCGCCGAGATAGCGGATCTTGCGCTTCCTGCCGAATCCGGCGCCCCAGTAGGTCCAGTCCTCGGCGGGCGTCAGCAGCGTCGCGCCCCTCGCCACCACCGCCGCCGCGAGCGGCAGGTGGACGGCGAGCAGCCCGGTGGGGTGTCCGGTGGCGAAGAGGATGCGGGGCGAGGGCTTGGTCAGAGCGGAGGCGATCCTGTCGGCCATGAGGTCGAGCGCGTCGATCGTCCTGTCGGGGTCGATGGTGTCCTGGCCGTCACGGTGACCCGGATCGGCGACGACGCCGACCGACTTGGCCATCTGGGCCAGGACGTCGCGGTAGGACCAGTTCTGGAGGCTGGTCAGGCCGAAGAGGAAGTAGGGATCGCGGTTGGCGACCGACCGGTAGTGATCGAGGTTGTTCTCGCGACTGGTCGCGACATCTCCGGCGATGCGCGTGCGGATCAGGTGCTCGCGGAGTTCGTCGCGGCTCAGCACTTACCTCTCCTTTTCACTCACCGGAGCCTACGCGCTCCTTGAATGGTCCAAACCACCTCTCATACCGTGAAATTCCTGAACCGCCCTCCTGGGGCTCCTACACCGAGGCCCCTTCCGCGCCCCGTCACCCAGGGCCTGCGCGGGCCGGACGGAGCCGAACGGCCGGCCACATTTCCCTCGCCCGCTTTCTCCGGTCCGCCCCGGCCTTTCCTTCGGATGACGGTTTCCCTCTTTCTTCGCGGCCATGAAAAAAGGGCGGAGCGAGGATCGAAAGCTCTCGCGGCTACGGCAGCGGGTCCAGGCCGTGCGAGGGAAAGACCGCGTTCCTGGTCGCCATGATCGCGCGGTCGACGGCGTCGGCGGGGTCGTAGCCGCCCGACAGGTCGCTGACCTGGGGCGTGCGGCCATCGGTCATGGTGAGCGGCGGCGCCTCTCCCATGCGCTCGCGCACCAGCGCCTGCCAGGCGGGGCCCGTCGGCGTCGAAGGGGCGATCGGGTGGCCCGACGCCTCCGCGATGAGGTGCGTCCACGCCCTGGGAACCACCTGGACGAGCTCGTAGCCGCCGCCCCCTGTGGCGATCCATCGGCCGCCCGAAGTCTCGTGAGCGAGGCGGTGCAGAGCCTCGTAGGCGGTGCGCTGGCCGTCGAGGCTGAGCATGAGGTGGGCCAGCGGGTCGAGCGCGTGGCTGTCGCAGCCGTGCTGGGTGACCAGGATCTGCGGCTCGAACTCCCTCAGCAGCGGCGGCACGATCGCGCCGAAGGCGCGCAGCCAGCCCTCGTCGCCGCATCCGGCGGGCAGCGCCACGTTGACCGCGCTGCCGTCGGCGCCGGTCTCCTCTGGCCAGCCCGTGCCGGGGAACAGCGTGCGGGGGCTCTCGTGGAGGCTGATCGTCAGCACCCGCGGATCGTCGTAGAAGAGGGCCTGGACGCCGTCGCCGTGGTGGACGTCCACGTCGACGTAGGCGATCTTCGAGGCGCCCTGGGCCAGCAGCCAGGCGATCGCCACGGCGGGATCGTTGTAGACGCAGAAGCCGCTGGCCGTGTTGGCCATGGCGTGGTGCAGGCCGCCCGCGACGTTGACGGCGTGCTCGGCCGTACCCTCCCAGACCGAGCGGGCGGCGGCCAGCGACGCCCCCGCGATCAGCGCGGAGGCCTCGTGGACGCCCGCGAAGGCGGGGTTGTCGGAGGTGCCGAGCCCCGCGGCCAGGTCGGGCCTGCCGTCGGCGGAGACCCGCTTGACGGCCTCGATGTAGTCGCGCTTGTGGACCAGCGCCAGCTCGTCGTCCGTGGCGGGCGTGCAACCGACCACCTCGGTCCTGTCGAGAACGCCCAGCTCGCGCGCGAGCGCCATGGTCAGCTCGACCCTGACGGGAGCGAGGGGATGTCCTGGGCCGAAGTCATAGGCAGTGAGGGCGTCGTCCCAGACGACTCGCACCGACTCGCTCATGGGCCGACGTTACCGCAGCGCCGGTGACAGGGGCGAAACACCCGCGCATCATCCGGCCCCGACGACCACGCCACCCCCGCCCGCAGGACGGTCACCTCACCTACTCCGCGCGCAGGGCGACGACGGGGTCGAGACGGCCGGCCCTGCGGGCGGGGGCGACGCCGAAGAAGACGCCGACGGCCACCGAGACGCCGAAGGCCAGCGCGATCGACCACCAGGTGATGGCGGCGGGCACAGGGGTGGCCGCCTGGATGGCCAGCGCGCCCCCCACGCCCAGCAGGATGCCGAGGAGGCCGCCGATGGTGGTCAGCAGCACGGCCTCGATGAGGAACTGGGTCAGGACGTCGCGCTGTCGGGCGCCGAGCGCCTTGCGCAGGCCGATCTCCCGCGTGCGCTCGCGCACGCTGACGAGCATGATGTTGGAGACGCCGACGCCGCCGACCAGCAGGGAGATGCCCGCGATGGCGGCGAGCACGCCGGTGAGCATGCCGAGGACGCTGCCGATCGTGCCCAGCAGCTGGGTCTGGGTGACGGCGGAGAAGCGCTCGCCCGGATAGCGCTCGCCCAGCGCGGCGACCACCTTCTGCTGGAGCGGCTCGATCTCGTCGGGGCCCGAGGCGCCGACCGCGATGCCGTTGATCCTGTCGGCGCCGATCAGCCGCTGAGCGGTGGTGACGGGGACGTGGACCTCCTTGTCGCGGGCCACGCCGAAGGTCGCGCCGACCGTCGTGTAGACGCCGACCACGCGGAAGCGCGCCCCCGAGACGGTGATCTGCCTGCCGACGGGGTCGACGTCGCCGAAGAGCTGGTCGGCCACCTCCGCGCCGAGCACCGTCACCCTGCGGCGGGTGTCGACGTCGGTCTCGGTCAGGTAGCGGCCCCTGTCGAGGGGGCGCTGGAAGATGTTGGGCAGGTTCTCGTCGGTCCCGACGATCGTGACGAACGCCTCCTGCCTGCCCACTCGCACGGTCTCGCCCGACTGGACGGAGACGGTCACCTTGGAGGGGTCGCCCACCACGCGGCGGACGAACGCGGCGTCGGACAGGCTCAACCTGCTCTGGGTCGGGGCCGCGCCGACGCTGAGCTGGCCGGGGACGACGAGGATGATGTTGCTGCCCAGGCCGGAGATCTCGCGTTCGATGGCGTTCTTCGCGCCCGATCCGATCGCCACGAGGATCACCACGGCCAGGACGCCGATGATCACGCCCAGCATGGTGAGCACGCTGCGCAGGCGGTTGACCCGCAGGGCCTCCAGCGCCATGAAGAACGCCTCGCGCGCCCTCACCTGGCCCCTCCCTCGTCCCGCGCGCGCTCCGCGAGCGCGGTGTCGAGCTCGATCAGGCCGTCACGCACGTGGATCTGGCGGCGCGCGTGGGCGGCGACCTCCGGCTCGTGGGTGACCAGGACGATCGCCACCCCGCTGTCGGCGTTCAGCCTGTCGAGGATGGCCATCACCTCGTCGCCGTTACGGGTGTCGAGGTTCCCCGTCGGCTCGTCGGCCAGCAGCACCGAGGGCTCGCCCACCAGCGCCCTGGCGATCGCCACCCGCTGCTGCTCGCCGCCCGACATCTGCGAGGGCCTGTGGTCCAGCCTGTGGCCGAGCCCGACCGCCTCCAGCGCCCTGCGCGCCCTGTCGCGCCGCTCGGCCTTGCCCGTGCCCCTGTAGACCAGCGGCAGCGCCACGTTGTCCAGCGCCGACGTACGGCCCAGCAGGTGGAAGGACTGGAAGACGAAGCCGATCGTCCTGTTGCGCAGCTCGGCCAGCGAGGTGTCGGACAGCCCAGACATCTCCACCCCGTTGACGCGCAGCGCTCCCGACGTGGGACGGTCGAGGCAGCCGAGCAGGTGCATCAACGTCGACTTGCCCGAACCCGAAGGCCCGATGATCGCCACGAACTCACCGGGCTCGATCCGCAGGCTCACCCCGCGCAGCGCCTCGACCGACACGCCTTCGAGCTGGTAGGAGCGCTTGAGGTCGACCGCCTCGAGGGCCGCGCTCATGACAGCCGCTGGCCCTGCCGTACGGCGTCGGCGCCCTTGACCACGACGCGCTCGCCCACCGTCAGCCCGCTCACCACCTCGACCACGGCCTCGCCCTGGGCGCCGAGCTTGACCACGCGGCGCTGGGCCGTACCGTCGGCCGAGACCCAGACCACGCTCTCTCGCCCGCTGGAGACGACCGCGGAGGCGGGCACCGCGACGGCGTCCGGCGATTCGCGGACGGTGAGCCTGGTGACCGCGCTCATGCCCGGCTTGGGGGTGGGCGCCTTGGATCCGTCGTCGTAGGCGCCGGAGCCGAGCGCGAGCTGCACCGGATAGCTGACGCCTCCGGTGCTGGCCTGCATGGGCTGGACGCCGACGCCGGTCACCCTGGCTGTGTAGGTGGCGCCTGGCACGGCGTCGAGCTCGACCTCCGCGCGGGTCTCCGGCTTCACCAGCAGCACGTCGGTCTCGTCGACGTCGGCGGAGAGCGTCAGCCTGGAGACGTCGGTGACGGTGACGATCGCGTCGCCCGCCGACACCGGCACCCCGGTCGCCACGGGAGAGCCGCCGCCCGACGAGCCTCCCGACGGTGCGGCGGGCAGCTGCGCGGCGGAGGCGCCGGGGATCTGCCCGAGCAGCCCGCTCAGCCCGCTGGACCCGCCGCCGCCAGAGGGACGGCCGAGCGTGACCACGCCGCCGAAGGGCGCCTTGATCGTGAGCCCCTTCACTGTCGACTCCGCCGCCTTGACCGCGGCCCTGGCCTGCGTGCGCGAGGCCGCCTGCAGCGACGACATGGACGAGGTGAGCCCGCTGGTCAGCTGGCTGGTGAAGCCGCTGATCGTGCGGTTGAGCGAGGCCGTGATCTGGGAGAGCGCCTGCTTCTGCGCCCTGTGCTGGGTCTCGGCCAGCGAGATGGCCGACAGCAGCTGCCTGCGCGCGGCCTTGTCCTTGACCTTGCGCGCCTCGGACCTGGCCCTGGCGAAGTGTCCGAGCACCTTGCGGTCGAAGGCGCTGGTGTCGAAGGCCGCCACGCTGAGCCTCGGGGCGGCCGGCGTGGCGGGGGGCCTGGCCGCGCCGCGCGCCTGGCTCAGCTGGCTGACCGCCTGCGGGGAGCGGATCCTGGCCAGGATCTGCCCCTTGGCGACCTTCTCGCCGTCGCGCACGTAGAGCTTGCCCACCGTGCCCTGGGCGGAGGCGCGCAGGGTCGCGGTGGCTCGGGCGCCGATCGTGGCAGGCGCCTCGACGACCTCGGTGACCGGGGCGCGCTTCACCTCGGCGAGTTGGTAGGCGGGCGGCTCGTCGGCCGTGCAGCCGGTCACCGCCAACAGGACGAGCAGCGGGGGTAACCCGCGACGAACCGTCACCCGGCCTAGGGTAAAGGCAGGGTCAGGCGCCCGCCTGGCGGACCCCTCTCGCCGCCGGTGGGGCGCTGGGAACCGGGTCAGCCGGAGGCGAGCTCGCGTCCCCTGTCGCGGGCGGCCTCGATGGCGGCCAGGAAGGCCGCGCGCACGCTGTGACGCTCCAGCTCGGCGATCGCCGCGATCGTCGTGCCGCCCGGCGAGGTGACCGCCTCGCGGAGGATCACCGGGTGCTCCCCCGAGTCGCGCAGCATGATCGCCGCGCCCACGATGGACTGCGTCACCATGTCCAGCGCCGCCGCGCGCGGCATGCCGAGCAGGATGCCCGCGTCGACCATCGCCTCGACGAGGTAGAAGAAGTAGGCAGGCCCGCTGCCCGACAGCGCCGTCGCGGCGTCCTGCTGCGACTCGGGGATGCGCAGCACCTTGCCCACCGGCTTCAGCAGGTTCTCGGTGAGCTGGAGGTGCTCCTCGCCCGCGTGCGCGCCGGCCGAGATGACGCTCATCGCCTCGTCGAACCTGATCGGCGTGTTCGACATGACCCTGACCACCGGCACGTCCACACCGAGCCGCTGCTCGACGAAGGCGGTCGTGATGCCGGCCGCCGCCGAGATGACCAGGCGGTCGGCGGGCACGTAGGGGGCGATCTCGGCCAGCAGGGCGGCCATGTCCTGCGGCTTCACCGCCAGGATCAGCGTGTCGGCGGTTTTGGCCGCCTCCGAGTTGGACACCGTCCGCACCCCGTAGGTCTCGCGCAGCGCCTGGGCCCGCTCGCCCCTGCGCGCGGTGGCCAGGATGTCGCCCGGCTTGAACCCGGCTCGCAGCAGCCCCGACAGAAGGGCCTCGCCCATCTTGCCGGTTCCCAGAATCGCAATCATGCGGGAAGCCTACCCAGGCTGCCGAAACGACCGCGCGGGGATCCCGCAGGCCGGCTAGCCGCGTGACACGAGAGAGCGCAGGAAGAAGGCCAGATTGGCGGGGCGTTCGGCCAGGCGGCGCATGAGGTAGGCGTACCAGTCGTCGCCGTAGGGCACGTACACCCTCATCCTGGCGCCGAGCCCGGCCAGGCGCTCCTGCTCGGCGGGGCGCACGCCGTACAGCATCTGGTACTCGAAGGCCGTGGAGTCGCGTCCGTGCAGCACCGCCAGGGCCGAGGCGATCTCGATCAGGCGGGGATCGTGCGTGGCGACCATCGGGTAGCCGGCGCCCTCCATGAGCACCTTGAGGCAACGAACGTAACTGCGGTCGATCTCCCTGGCCGAGGAGTGGGCCAGCGCCTCCGGCGCGCTGTACGCGCCCTTGCACAGCCGCACCCTGGAGCCTTCGAGCTTCTTGCAGCGCTCGACGGCGTCGCGCAGATAGGCCTGCACGACCACGCCGACCTCCGCGTGCTCCTTGCGCAGCGTGGAGTGGATCGACATCTGGGCCTCGACGGTGTCGTACTCCTCGGCGTCGAGGGTGACCGTGAGGCCCCTGCCCGCCGCCGCCTCGCAGACCGACGCGGCGTTGTCGAGGGCCAGCTGCTCCGACAGGCGCAGGCCCAGCGCGGTCAGCTTGACCGAGAGGTCGGCCCCCTCGGGCAGACGTTCCAGCATCGCGAGGCAGGCGCGCACCTCGTGGTCGGCCTGGGTCCTGTCGGCGACCTCCTCGCCCAGGTGGTCGACCGTGACGAGCAGGCCCCTGTCGGTCAGGTCGCGCATCACGGCGTCGACGTCGTCGGCCACGTAGCGTCTGACCACCTGTCTGGTCAGAGGCGAGGAGGACACGAGGCGCTCGGCGCGCTTACTTCGCGAGGCGGCAAGAAGGACGTGACGCAGCACATATCCAGCCTAGACCTCCGAAGCTCCTCGATCACCGACCCCGCGCCGATGCGGCCACGGCATGGCGTGAACCCGGCCGTCCCCGGATCCGTCTTAGGGATATGCGCAGAACAGCCCTGCTGGCCGGATGCCTGATGCTGACCGCGAGCTGTGGCGCGGCCGCCACCGGCGCCGCCAGCCACACGGTCCCCCACAAGTCCGTCACCGCCCAGCCGGTGATCACCACTCCCTCACAGTCTCCGACACCGCCGCCCAAGGCGGTCAAGCCTGTGGGCGACACCGTCAACACACGCAAGGTGCCCTTCACCGGCGCCAAGGCCTTCGACCGTGGCCGCAAGGTCAAGCTCGTCTGGTGGTCGGGCGTCGAGCCGTGCACGGTGCTCGACAGGGTCAGGGTGAAGGAGACGTCCCGGCGGGTGACCATCACCCTCTACGAGGGCACGGCCGCCAAGGCCAAGGACGTCTCCTGCATCATGATGGCCGTTCAGAAGACGACGACGGTCAAGCTGAAGGCCCCGATCGGCAAGCGCAAGATCGTCGACGGGGCCAAGCCGCGCTAGGAGGTCTTCTTGCAGCCCCGGGGCTCCTCGGGGCGCAGGTCGGTCCACTGCGCGATTTCCATCGCCTCGTAGCCTGCGATCCGTCCCGTGGGGTCGACGTCGAGGTCGGCGAGCGGCATCCCGGTCGTGAGGTCGAGGACGGTGCGGTTCTGGACCGGCGTCTCCTCCTTCCCCGACACCAGCACCGTGCCCTTCTCGCCGAACGACACGGAGAGCCCCGGCCGCCCCAGCGGGTCCACCGTCTCGCCGTGCACCTTGGTCTCGGGCAGGGTCGCGAGCAGCCGCAGCAGGGCCGCCCTGGTTCCCGGCTCGATCGGCAGCTCGAGCAGGCCCGACGCGGTGGGCAGGAACTCCTCGAAGCTCTGCTCGAACCCCCTGTCGTACCAGATCTGGTGGTACGGCTTCAGCGCCTCGCGCAACCGCTCGGGGTCGTCGGGCAGCTTGCGCAGGTCTTCGACGGTGAACTCGCCGACGCCACGCTGGGGCAGGTAGCCGTCCTCGACCTTCCACTCGTAGGAGCAGTCAGACGGCACGTCGGTGATCCTGATCGGCTCGCAGTCATCTCCCTCCATGCAGACCGGCCGTACCTTCTCCGGCGCGCCCGCCGCCCGCCAAGCCTGCTCGTCCTGCGGTGAGGCGGGTCTCACGAAGCGGGTCCAGTTCTCGGTCAGGGCGTGGTCCGCCAGATCGCGGGGCTGCCACACCTCCCTCGTGGACTGAGCCTCGAAGGTGTACGGGGGCTCTCCCGTGCGGAAGGATCCTCCGTCCACGGCCTTGGTGTGCCAGTAGGCCCCCTCCGTCGCCGGCTGCCTCGCCGCGCTGTCCGCGATCTGCAGCAGGAGGTCGATGCCCGTCGGGCGTACCAGGACGGGAGCGGTGACCGTGGCCATGCTGGACACGAGCGCCACCACGGCCGTGACGACCGTCGCCGTGGCCATGGCGGCTCCCACCGTCCAGCCCCAGGTCCATCGGGCCCCACGGCGGACGCGCGCCGGCTTGGGCCGCGGCCCCGCCTCCCGCTCCGCCGCCAGGACGCTCGCCCTGGCCCTGGCGGTCGCCTCCGCCGACGGCGGCGGCGCGTCAGGCAACGACTGCGAGAGCAGCGTGATCTCATCCATCGTGGTCCTCCAGGTCGCCGAGCGTCTTCCGCAGTTGCTTGCGCGCCCTGTTCAGCCGGGACGCGACGGTTCCGTAGGGGATGCCGAGGGCTTCGGCCACCTCCGCGTGGGTGAGGCCGGCCAGGGCGATCAGCAGGACCACGTCGCGGTCGCCGCGCTTGAGCCCGGCCAGCGCCCCCGCCAGCCTGCCCGTCAGCGCCCCTGCCGCGACGCGCGCGAGCGTCGTCTCCTCATGGCTCTCCGCTCTCGGCTCGGCGGTACGGCCGAGCGCCTTCCATCTCCTGACCTCGGCACGGCGGTGCTTGGCCACCAGGTTGGTGGCGATGCCGTACAGCCAGGGCCTGATCTCGCCTCTGGACGGGTCGTAGCCGCCGCGGACGGCCACCAGGAACACCTCGGCCGCCAGGTCGTCGGCGACGTCGGAGGAGAGCCTGCGGGCGATGTACCGGTGCACCTCGGGCCAGTGTGCGTCGAAGGTCCGTTCCAGCCAGGTGGTCGCGTCCTGCGCGGTCGAAGGGGGAACTGTCATGGCACCACGCCTCGTTCGGGATGTGAGTCACCCGTTTTTTCCCGAAAGCCCGGAATGCTTTCACGAGGATCGGGGTTGAGTCGAGTAGGCTCAACTCGTTTGACAAACCATCCGGGCCGTTCATAGGTTGAGCCTCATCAGCTCAACTTTGACTACAAGGACGTACTCATGGCACGTGCGGTAGGTATCGACCTGGGGACGACCAACTCCGTCGTCTCGATCCTCGAGGGCGGTGAGCCCACTGTCATCGCGAACGCGCAGGGCTCCAGGACCACGCCGTCCGTGGTCGCCTTCGCGAAGAACGGCGAGGTCCTGGTGGGCGAAGTGGCCAAGCGCCAGGCCGTCACCAACGTGGACCGGACGATTCGCTCGGTCAAGCGCGAGATGGGCACCAACTGGTCCCAGGAGATCGACGGCAAGAAGTTCTCCCCGCAGCAGATCAGCGCCTTCGTCCTGCAGAAGCTCAAGCAGGACGCCGAGGCCTACCTGGGCGAGAAGATCACCGACGCGGTGATCACCGTCCCGGCCTACTTCAACGACTCCCAGCGCCAGGCCACCAAGGAGGCCGGCACGATCGCGGGCCTCAACGTGCTCCGCATCATCAACGAGCCGACCGCGGCGGCGCTGGCCTACGGTCTCGACAAGGACCAGGACCAGACGATCCTCGTCTTCGACCTCGGCGGCGGCACCTTCGACGTGTCCCTGCTCGACGTCGGCCAGGAGGACGGGCACGGCTTCGTCGAGGTGAAGGCGACCTCGGGCGACAACCACCTCGGTGGCGACGACTGGGACCAGCGCATCGTCGACGAGCTCGTCAAGCGCTTCCAGAACGCCCACGGCGTCGACCTGGCCAAGGACAAGATGGCTCTCCAGCGCCTGCGTGAGGCCGCGGAGAAGGCCAAGATCGAGCTGTCCAGCCAGTCCGAGACCAACATCAACCTGCCCTACATCACGGCCTCCTCCGAGGGCCCGCTGCACCTGGACGAGAAGCTCACCCGTTCGGAGTTCCAGCGCCTGACGGCCGACCTGCTCGAGCGGACCAAGGGCCCGTTCCACCAGGTCATCAAGGACGCCGGCATCAAGGTCTCCGACATCGCGCACGTCGTGCTCGTCGGCGGCTCGACCCGTATGCCCGCCGTCTCCGAGCTGGTCAAGGAGCTCACCGGCGGCAAGGAGCCCAACAAGGGCGTCAACCCCGACGAGGTCGTCGCCATCGGCGCCGCCCTGCAGGCGGGCGTGCTCAAGGGTGAGGTCAAGGACGTCCTGCTGCTCGACGTGACCCCGCTGTCGCTGGGCATCGAGACCAAGGGCGGCATCTTCACCAAGATCATCGAGCGCAACACCACGATCCCGACCAAGCGCTCGGAGGTCTTCACCACGGCCGAGGACAACCAGCCGTCGGTGCAGATCCAGGTCTACCAGGGCGAGCGCGAGATCGCTTCGTACAACAAGAAGCTGGCCACGTTCGAGCTGACCGGCATCGCCCCGGCTCCGCGCGGCATCCCGCAGATCGAGGTCACCTTCGACATCGACGCCAACGGCATCGTCAACGTCTCCGCCAAGGACCTCGGCACCGGCAAGGAGCAGACGATGACGATCACCGGCGGCTCCGCGCTGCCGAAGGACGACATCGAGCGCATGATGCGCGAGGCCGAGTCGTACGCCGAGGAGGACAAGAAGCGCCGTGAGGAGGCGGAGGTCCGCAACAACGCGGACGGTCTCGCCTACCAGACGGAGAAGTTCCTCCGCGAGAACGACGACAAGGTTCCCGGCGAGATCAAGACTGAGGTGAACGACGCGCTCGCGGAGCTGAAGAAGGCTCTGGAGGGCACCGACACCGACACGATCCGCAACTCGGCCGAGAAGCTCGCCACCGTCAGCCAGAAGATGGGCTCGGCGATCTACGCCCAGAACCAGCAGGCGGGCGCCGCCCCCGAGGGTGACGACACCACCGCGCAGGCCAAGGCCGACGGCGACGACGACGTCGTCGAAGCCGAGATCGTGGACGAAGACCAGCCCAAGAAGGACCAGTGACGATGTCTGACCCGCGCGATAACGGGCCCGAGACGGAGCCAGTGATCCGCGACAACCGCAAGATCGACCCCGAGACGGGTCAGGCGAGGTCCGCCGCGGACGAGCAGCAGCCCAAGGCCGCTGCTCCCGTGGCGGAGGGTGGTGACGCTCAGCTGCTGGCCGAGCGCACCGCCGACCTCCAGCGCCTGCAGGCGGAGTACACCAACTACCGCAGGCGGGTCGAGCGGGACAGGATCGCGGTACGCGAGCAGGCCGTCGCAGGCGCCCTCTCCGAGCTGCTACCGGTCCTCGACGACATCGGCAGGGCCCGCGACCACGGCGAGCTGAACGGCGGTTTCGCCAAGGTCGCCGAGTCGCTGGAGGCCGCGGTCACCAAGCTGGGGCTGACCTCGTTCGGGCAGAAGGGCGACCCCTTCGACCCGACGGTGCACGAGGCGCTGATGCACAGCTACTCCTCGGAGGTGACCGAGCCGACCGCCATCGAGGTGCTGCAGCCCGGCTACCGCATCGGCGATCGGGTGCTGCGTCCCGCACGGGTCGCGGTGGCCGAGCCCGAGGACGCCCCTGCCGCGTCTGACGAAGACTAAGAACATCCCCCGAAAGGACGCATAGATGAGCACCAAGGACTACTTGGAAAAGGACTACTACGCCGTCCTTGGTGTGCCCAAGACCGCCACCGCCGACGAGATCAAGAAGGCCTACCGGAAGCTGGCCAGGCAGTACCACCCCGACGCCAATCAGGGTGACGCCGCCAAGGAGGCCAGGTTCAAGGAGATCTCCGAGGCCAACGACGTGCTCTCCGACTCCAAGCGGCGCAAGGAGTACGACGAGGCGCGCACGCTGTTCGGCTCGGGCGTGGGCGCGCCGAGACCGGGTGGCGGCAGCGGCGGCTTTCCTTTCGACTTCGGCGACCTGTTCGGCGGCACGGGCCAGCAGGGCGGGAGCACGAGCGACCGCATCGGCGACCTGTTCGGGGGACTGTTCAACAGGGGCGGCGGCGCGGGCGCCCGCACCACGGGCGCGACGACCAGGCCGAGGCGCGGCCAGGACATCGAGTCCGAGGTCACGCTGTCCTTCACCGAGGCCGTCGAGGGTCACACCGTCTCGCTCAGGCTGACCACGTCGTCGGCGTGCAAGGCCTGTAGCGGCACGGGCGCCAAGGCGGGCACGACCCCGAGGGTCTGCCCCACCTGTGAGGGCACCGGCGCGGCCAGCCGCAACCTGGGCAACTTCGCCTTCTCCGAGCCGTGCCGCGACTGCAAGGGCCGCGGTCTCCTCGTCGACGACCCCTGCCCCGTCTGCGACGGAAGCGGCAGGGCCAAGAGCACCCGCACGATCCAGGCGCGCATCCCCGCGGGGGTGGCCGACGGCCAGCGGGTCAAGCTCAAGGGCAAGGGAGCGCCCGGCGAGAACGGCGGTCCCGCGGGAGACCTCTACATCCAGACCCATGTGAAGCCGCACGCGGTGTTCGGGCGGTCGGGCGACAACCTGACCATCACCGTGCCCGTCACCTTCACCGAGGCGGCGCTCGGCGCGGAGATCAAGGTTCCTGTCCTCAAGGGCCTTCCCGTCACTCTGCGCATCCCCGCGGGCACGCCCAACGGCCGCACCTTCAGGGTTCGCGGCAGGGGGGCCGCGCGCAAGGACGGCACCAAGGGCGACCTGCTCGCCACGGTGGAGGTGCTCGTCCCCAAGCAGCTCGACGACAAGTCACGCGAGTTGCTCACGGAGTTCCGCACCGCCACCGCGAGTGAGGACCCGAGGGCCGACCTCATCCAACGGGCCAGAAGCGAGTAGGCCGATGGACGCCAACTACTTCAACCTTTCCGATGAAACACCCGTCTACGTCATCTCCGTGGCCGCCCAGCTGTCCGGTCTGCACCCGCAGACCCTCAGGCAGTACGACCGCCTCGGGCTGGTGTGCCCAGGCCGTACGGCGGGGCGCGGCCGCCTCTACTCGATGCGAGACATCATCCAGCTGCGCGAGGTGCAGCGCCTCTCCCAGGAGGAGGGCATCAACCTCGCCGGCATCAAGCGGATCCTTGAGCTGGAGAACGAGGCGCTGAGGCTGCGTGAGGAGGTTCACCGCCTCAGGGCCGAGATGTCCATGGTCAAAGCTCTGATCCGATACGAGCTGCCACCGGGGGCCTGAACATATGGACTACAAGCTCACCCAGAAGAGCCAGGAAGCGCTGTCGGTCGCGATGCGGCGGGCCGCCGCTGAGGGAAATCCCGAGATCGCGACCGCGCACCTGCTCTCCGCCCTCCTCTCCCAGACCGGCGGCACCGCCGTACCCCTGCTCGAAGCGGTGGGAGCCGACTGGAAGGCGCTGCGCGCGAAGGTCGAGACCACGCTGGCCGGGCTGCCCAAGGCGCAGGGCGCCACGGTGAGCGCGCCGTCCAGTTCGCGCCAGCTCCTCACCGTGATCAACACCGCCGCGCAGCGAGCCAAGCGGCTCGAGGACGAGTACGTCTCGACCGAGCACCTGCTGGTCGGTCTCGCGACCGACGGCGGCGAGATGGCGAGCCTGCTGAAGGACGCCGGGGCCACGCCACAGGCGCTGCTCGACGCCTTCGAGCAGGTGCGCGGGCACGCCCGCGTCACCAGCGAGACACCCGAGGACACCTACCAGGCGCTGGAGAAGTACGGCGTCGACCTGACCGAGCACGCCCGCAGCGGCAAGCTCGACCCCGTCATCGGGCGCGACTCCGAGATCAGGCGCGTGGTGCAGGTGCTCTCGCGCCGTACCAAGAACAACCCGGTGCTGATCGGCGAGCCTGGCGTGGGCAAGACCGCCGTCGTCGAGGGCCTGGCCCAGCGCATCGTGGCCGGCGACGTGCCCGAGTCGCTGCGCAACAAGAAGCTGATCTCCCTCGACCTCAGCGCGATGGTGGCGGGCGCCAAGTACCGCGGCGAGTTCGAGGAGCGGCTCAAGGCCGTGCTCTCCGAGATCAAGGAGAGCAACGGGCAGATCGTCACCTTCATCGACGAGCTGCACACCATGGTCGGCGCGGGCGCCGCCGAGGGCGCGATGGACGCGGGCAACATGCTCAAGCCCATGCTGGCCCGCGGCGAGCTGCGCATGATCGGCGCGACGACGCTCGACGAGTACCGCGAGCGCATCGAGAAGGACCCCGCGCTGGAGCGGCGCTTCCAGCAGGTCTACGTGGGCGAGCCCTCGGTCGAGGACACGATCGCGATCCTGCGCGGGCTGAAGGGCCGCTACGAGGCCCACCACCAGGTGCAGATCGCCGACAGCGCGCTGGTCGCCGCCGCGGCTCTCTCAGACCGCTACATCACCAGCCGCTTCCTGCCCGACAAGGCCATCGACCTGGTCGACGAGGCCGCCTCCCGGCTGCGCATGGAGATCGACTCGCGCCCCGTCGAGATCGACCAGCTCCAGCGCAACGTCGACAGGATGAAGATGGAGGAGCTGGCGCTGGCCAAGGAGACCGACGAGGCCTCCGTCCAGCGTCTCGGGCGGCTGCGCGCCGAGCTGGCCGACCGCCAGGAGGAGCTCAACGCCCTCGTGGCCAGGTGGCAGAAGGAGAAGGCGGGCCTCAACAGGGTCGGCGACCTGAAGAAGCAGCTCGACGAGGTGCGCGGGTCGGCCGAGCGCTTCCAGCGCGACGGCAACTACGCCGAGGCCTCCAGGCTGCTCTACGACGAGGTGCCGCGGCTGGAGAAGGAGCTCGAGGCCGCCGCCCAGGAGACCCCCGAGCAGCAGATGGTCAAGGAGGAGGTCGGCTCCGACGACATCGCCGAGGTCATCTCCTCGTGGACGGGCATCCCCGCGGGGCGCCTGCTCGAGGCCGAGACCGCCAAGCTGCTGCGCATGGAGGAGGAGCTGGGCACGCGCCTCATCGGTCAGCGCGAGGCCGTCCAGGCGGTCTCCGACGCCGTACGGCGCAGCCGCGCCGGCATCTCCGACCCCGACAGGCCGACGGGCAGCTTCCTGTTCCTCGGGCCGACCGGCGTCGGCAAGACCGAGCTGGCCAAGGCGCTGGCGGAGTTCCTGTTCGACGACGAGCGGGCGATGACCCGCATCGACATGTCCGAGTACTCCGAGAAGCACAGCGTCGCCCGTCTGGTCGGCGCGCCTCCCGGTTACATCGGCTACGAGGAGGGCGGCCAGCTCACCGAGGCCGTGCGGCGCCGTCCCTACACCGTCGTGCTGCTCGACGAGGTCGAGAAGGCCCACCCCGAGGTCTTCGACATCCTGCTCCAGGTGCTCGACGACGGCAGGCTGACCGACGGCCAGGGCCGCACGGTCGACTTCCGCAACACGATCCTGATCCTCACCTCCAACATCGGCTCGCAGTATCTCGTCGACCCGAAGCTGGAGAACGGCGCCAAGCGCGACGCGGTGATGGCGGCGGTCCGCTCGTCGTTCAAGCCCGAGTTCCTCAACAGGCTCGACGACGTCATTCTCTTCGACGCCCTCGGCACCGAGGAGCTGACCAGGATCGTCGATCTGCAGGTGGACCGGCTGGCCCAGCGCCTGGCCGACCGGCGGCTGACGCTCGACGTCACCCCTGCCGCGCGCGACTGGCTGGCGATCACCGGCTACGACCCGATGTACGGCGCCCGCCCGCTGCGCCGTCTGGTGCAGTCGGCCATCGGCGACCAGCTCGCCAAGGCGGTCCTGTCGGGCGCGGTGGTCGACGGCGACACCGTCCTGGTCGACCTCGGCGACGACCAGCTGACGGTCGGCCGCGCCTGACCCCCGCGAAGCCCCGGGCTCCCGTCCGGGGCTTCAGCGTCTGCCGTTGGCGAGCGCCAGCACCTCTTCGGCGGTGGGGGCGGAGTCGGGGTGGTGGGTGAGGCACATCGGCACCCTGATCTGGTGCAGGCCCCGTCCCCTCGGCCGCCAGGTAGAACTGGCCGGCCCTCAGCCGTCCGATGTCCGACACGTGGCCGCCCTTCACCCTGGCCATGTCCGTGGCCGCGGCGATCTGGATCGGGGCGTTCAGCAGGCCGAAGAACTGCGTGGCCGCGTTGCCCGGGATGTGGTTGTGCAGGCCCTTCGGCGCCTGGGTGGCGAAGACCAGGCCCAGGCCGTACTTCCTGGCCTGGGAGGCGAGCATCAGCGTGCTCGCCGTGGCGGCGGTGTTCCTGCCGTTGGGGGCGAACGTCTGCGCCTCGTCCATGACCAGGAGCCCGCCGAGCGGCCTGTCCCCCGCGGGGTGGCGCCTGATCCAGGAGAACAGGCCGAGCTGGAGCTGGTTGACGAAGCTCTGGCGCTGCTCCTCGGAGGGCAGCCCCGCCAGGTTGATCACCGACACTCTGGCCCTTCGCCCAGGCTCGGGCGTGAGCAGCACGCCGGGGTCCACAGGCGTGCCGCTCCCGCCGAACAGCGGATCCATGATCGCGGCGGCTCGCAGGTTCTGCGCGACGTCGGCGGCCAGCTTGGCGGCGTTGGCCAGGTCGCTGACGCCGTCGGGCAGGTCCGACAGCAGCGCGATCAACCCGCCCAGCCCCGTGCCGCCGCGCCTGGCGTGGTGCCTGGCCGCCTCCCGGAGCACCGCCTGGGACTGCAGCGCCTTGGCGGTCGCGCCGTCGATCTTGGCCTTCGGCGCGAGCGCGGCCACGGCGGCGTCCAGGGCCTGGCCGAACTCGTCGGGATCGTCCACGAGAGCGCCGAGGTCGGGCAGCGGCTGGAAGGCGAGAGGACGGCCCGCCTGCTTGCCCGGCGTCCAGACCACGACGTCGGTGCCGGCCAGGTACTCCTCGGCCCGCTCCCTGTCGCCCTCCTCCCAGGTGGACGGAGCCTCGGGCCAGGGCGTGCCCAGCCTGGACAGGTCGTTGTTCGGGTCGAGGACGATCGAGGAGACGCCCTGCAGCGCGCACTCCTCGACCAGCCTGCGGATCAGCACCGTCTTGCCCGACCCCGAACCCGCGAAGATCGCCGTGTGCTTCCTCAGCGCCGCCACCGCGATCCGCACCTGCTCGCCTTCGTGCGCCGTCCTGCCCAGCACCAGGTACGGCCTGAGGTCACCGTCCACGGGCCGGGCCGGCGCCTCCTCCACGGGCCGGGCCGGCGCCTCCTCCACGGGCCGGGCCGGCGCCTCCTCCACGGGCCGGGCCGGCGCCTCCTCCACGCTCTGCTCGGGGACGGAGGTCGCGGCCGAGGGGAGGGCGATGGGTCCCGTGACGTCGGGATCGTCGGCGGCGCCGACCCCACCGGCGTCCTCGATGCTCCGGGCGGGCTCGGCGAGCCCTGCGCTCTCCGGGATCTCGTCGGCCTCCGGGCCTGGCGCCTGTCCCCCGGCGAGCCCGGGCGGCCGGCTCAGCGCCTCGACCAGCACCTTCACGTCCTCGGCCGGCCGGCGTGACGCCAGCCACTCCTGCAGGTGGGCGGGCTCCTCCTCGAGCAGCACCCGCAGTGCGGCCAGGACCTTCAGGTCCGACTCCTCCACGCGCAGCACCCTGCCGCCCGCCGCCTCGAACGCGGCCAGCGCCTCGGTGGTCCTGGGCCCGTTCGACCACGCCTGGTTCCTCAGCACGTACAGCCGCCGCTTCGGCACCTCGGCCCGCAGTCCCGCCGAGACGCACGCCGCCCTGAGCCTGTGGAGCGCCGCGACGGCGTTGGCGCTGGCGATGCCCCTGAAGCACCAGTGCACCTCGTCCTCGGTCGCCTCGTCCAGCGTCAGCCGGAGGCGGGCGTGCAGGGGCGGCTTGCTGCTCGGCGGAGGGTCCTGGGCGTAGCGGTGCGCCGCGTCCCCTCTGCCCGCCATCCACGCCGAGAGCCCCGCCGACAGCAGACCCGGCATGACGGCGTCCTCGGTCTCGGGCTCGGTGGCGGGTCCCACGTCGGCGCCGTCCCTCAGGAACGCGAAGCGGGCGTCGAGAGCGGCCAGCCCCGTGGGCCCTGACCCCGGCGGCGGGGGTTCGGCCTCACCCTCGCCGCCGCCGGGTTCGTCCAGCCGGTCGAGCTCCCTGATCTCGCCGTCCGCGAGGCAGGCGCGCACGTGATTGTCGATCTTGATGAGGATCTGCCGCGGTGTCAGGCCCACCGCGCTGTCGAAGGCGTCCTCCCTCACCGGCCACGTCGGGTACGGCGGCTCGAAGTCCACCCGCCCGAACCCCGCCGCGAAGCGCCGCTCCACGATGGCCCGCGCGGTCTGCGCGTCCTTCAGCACCCTGAGCGTGGCAGGCTCCCTGAACCTGTCACGGACGGTGGCGGTCGCCTGCTCGCGGATCATCATCCAGGTGTGCGGCAGGCACGACAGGACGGTCACCGTCCGCCTGGTGACGTCGCGCAGGGCCATCAGCCCTCCTGCGACCTGCTCGATCACCGCGCCCTGCCCGTCGTCGAGCCTCGACGTCGACTGCGCCACCAGCGCGTCGACCTGGTCGACGGCGATCACCGAGGGCCCGGTCAGCGCGAGCAGCCTCGACAGGTCGCGCACCACCTCCTGTGGCGACCTGTACCCCTTGGTCAGCCCCCACTCCCTGCCCTGTCCCTCGTCGGGGATCGACGACAGGTAGGCCTGCCCGACGTCCTGGGCCGCCAGGTCGTCGGAGGCCAGCAGCACGAGCGCCCTCGCCGTGTCGTGCGCGTCCCTGAGGACCACGCCGCCCTTGCGGCGCAGCGCGCCCACGAACAGGTCCAGCGCCTCGCCGTCCAGCGGGCGCCTGCCGTCGACGGCCCTGCGTACCATCCTCGGCACGTCCGCCAGCGCCGCCAGCCTGTTGAGCAGCAGCCGCAGCTGCGACTGGCCGTCCTCGGCCGGACGCCACAGGCTGTCGAGCATCGCGATCACGATGCTGTCCCAGAAGTTCCTGGCGTCCAGCAGGCCGACCAGGAAGAAGTAGCCGCCCTCACGCTGGGCGTGCTCGCGGGCCCAGCCCAGCAGGTGGGTCTTGCCCGTGCCCCGCTGCCCCTGGATCACCACGCCGATCGGGCTGGCGTCCACGCTCTCCTTGGCCTCCGCCAGCCCTCTGCGGATGTCCAGCGCGGCCGTCGAGTGCAGACTCTCCACGTGGTACGGCGAGGGCCGCCACACGTCGTCGGGAGCGTGGACGGCGTTGAGCCTGAGCGCGCCGAGCGCTTCCCACTCCTTCATCGCACGCCGATCGCGAGGTAGTGCTTGTGCTGGTCGCTGATGACCAGCGCGGCCTCGCGATCCTCCGCCCTCAGCGCCTTCTGGTTGTCCTCGGGCACCATGACGACGTCGGGCTGCCTGTTGAGGCTGCGCAGCGCGTCGTCCATCACGTCCCTGGGCAGCTCGCTCAGGCGCCTGCGCAGGTCGGTCAGGCTCACCCAGCCGCCCGGCTCGCGAGCCAGCTCGGCATAGGCCCCGCGCACCCGGCTCTCGACACCTCCCAGGGCTTCGGTGGCCTCCGGCCGCTCGGCGGTCTCGACGGGCGGCTCAGGCTCGAACAGGTCGCCCAGGCGGTGGTCGGTGCGCTCCATGAAGCGCGCGACACCCGAGGCCAGAGACCGCAGCGCGCCACCCGTCGCCCCTGGCGAGGCGGCCACCCCCTCGCGGAACTCGTCGGCCAGCCGCGCCCATCCCCTGTCGGTCAGCACGTGGATCATGGTCCTGCCATGCGGACGGGTCTCCACCAGCTTCAGCTCGTTCAGGTTCGCCCGGTGCTTGGGAGTCAGCTTGATCCCGTGCTGCTTGGCGAGGTCGGAGTTGAGCACCTCGTCACCCTCGACCATGAGCACGATCAGGGCCGCCGTCTCTACGGCTGACAGTTTCATCGCTTGCCTCTCTTGACGAAGTCCTCGATCTCGCGGGCCACGGACCAGGGGTCCGACAGGACGGCGTGGCTGGTGAAGCGCAGCACCACGAAACCGTCCCGCTGCAGCCGTACGTCGCGCTGCCGGTCGGCCGCGAACTTCTCCGGTCGCAGGTGGCTGTCGTCGTCGATCTCCACGATCACGCGGGCCTCGCGCCAGAGCAGGTCCGGCCTGATGGGGTTGGTGAGGGGATGGGCGTGGTAACCCTGGTTCCACTCCCTGTCGGCCGCCCACGCGCATCCCGCCAGCACGCTCTCCAGGCGCTGCTCCGCCCTGCTCGCGTGATGCGGCCTCCCCCGGGCCACCCGCGCCTCCGGCAGCCCGGGAGACGCCCCCGCCAGCGCCACGCGTGTCCCCCGGGACACGACCGACGGCTCCGGATGGCCGGCCGGCGGGTTCGGTGGCGCGGGGGGCGGCGGTTCCTGGAGGCGGCACTGGACGTGGAGGCCGCTCCACCGTTCCAGCCACCGGCACCCGGCCGCGAGCACCTCGGCCTCGCTCCCGCTCATCCCCCGTGGCGGGGTCACCGCGATCGTCGATCCCGTGCCGAGCACCCTGCCCAGCCCCGCCGCGCGTACCTCGGCGGGCAGGCGGGCCGTACAGGGGCGGCCGCTGAGCGCCGCCTCGGCGAGGTCGGCGAGGAACGGCCCGAAGTGCCTGTCACCCGCCGCCAGCCGTACGGCCAGCATCCGCACGGCGCGCACGCCTGCGCCCCCGGGCCCCGCGATCTGCTCGGCTCCCGGTAACCACTGGGGGAAGCGGCGCACGGCGAGATCCTCCATGTCGCGCAGCACCGCCGCCACCAGATCGCTCATCCGGCGCGGAGCGGCAGCGGCATGCGTGAGGACGACCGGCGACACTGCGGAATCCCCCCGATTACGGACCATCCACTCTTTGCTGAAGCTATACGTAATCGGCCTCGCCGCACGTGAGTGTTACGAGATGTTCTGGACGCGCGTCGCGATCCCTAAGGACTTCGCCACCGTTGCCCCAAGCCACGCCGACCGCCGCGCCCCCGTGACTAGCTTCGTCATTCGTCGGATCACCGAACACGATCAAGGGGGAACGTGCATGTACAACGCATCACGGGGCATTCGGAGCGTCCTTGCGGTGGCCGTGCTGGCGACGGGGGCGAGCTGGCTTGCAGCGGCGCCCGCGTCGGCCGAGATCTGTGACGAGAAGGTCGTTCTGCTCGACAGCACGACCGTGGCGGCGGTCTGCGAGGAGACGGCCGGGCTGCGCGCGAGGGCCACCAGGACGGCCATGACCGCGCCCAGGGGCTCGGAGCTGTCGATGTCGGCCGAGCGCCTGGCCAAGACGGCGGGACTGCCCGGACTGTCGCGCACCACCGCGGTGCTGAGCCTCGCCGACACGGGCGGCGTCGCCGCGGGAGCGGGACTGCCCTCCCTCCCCTCGGGCGTACCGGGGAAGAAGGGGATCGTGGAGGCTTCCAAGCTGTCGATGACGCCCGACCTGCCGGGGCTGCCGACGCTGCCGAGCACAGAGGCCGTGGACGACGGGTTCAGGCTGGGCGAGCTGGGCGGGCGGGCCGAGGTGGCCCAGGTCGCCGAGGTGGCCGAGGTGAACGAGGTCTCAGAGGTGTCAGGGGCCGTCGCGCCCGAGATGGCCATGCCCGACGCGGCAGGGGTGACGGGCATGACGGCCCCCATCAACCTGACCCCGCCGATCAACGAGGTGACGGCGAAGGTCGGGGAGCTGGTGGAGAAGCGCGGCGCGCAGGTGCTGCCGCCCCTGTCAGTGACGAACGGCGAAGGGGCCGACGGGCTGGCGGAGGAACTCGACCTGGGCTGAGGGCCCAGCACATCCGCGGGACGCGGCGCGCCTCCGTCCCGTGGATCCACATAGCTGAAGGGCCGTGCCCCCTGGGGGCCCGGCCCTTCAGGTGTCAGGAGATCAGCGAGTCGAGCTCGTCCTCCGGCAGGCCGAGGTCGAGCCTGATGCGGTAACGCGTGCGCAGCAGGGCGACGTGCTCCGGATCGTCCTCGGCGCAGGCGAGCACCGCCTGGGTGGCCCACTCGAGCCCGCCCTGCAGATCGCCGTAGGCCACGAGGGTCTCGGCGATGTTGTGGGCCGTCGCCGGGGTGGCGGTGCCCTCGACTCTGAGCGTCTCGATGATCTCTCTGGCCTCGCCTGGCCTGTCGAGCTCGAAGAGCGTGTCGGCGATGCCCGCTCTGGGGTCGATGCCGGACTCGCCTCCGTCGTCGACCGCGCGCTGGAAGCACTCCAACGCCCGGGCCGGTTGGCCGGCCTGCCTCCACTCGTCGGCGGCCAGCACGAGGATGGCCGCGCGGGAGACGTCGCCCGACGAATAGGCGACGGCGAGCTCGTCGAGCTGCCTGGCCAGCGATCCGTGGTCGTCCGCCAGTAGGGCCTGCTCAAGCAAGCGATCAAGGTGCTCACGGGTCACATGCGCCACACCGCGAGACTATCGAGCCGCACCGGCTTTTGCCTGGACAATGCGCATCACCGACCGGGCACGACTTCGGCAACGATTCGTGCAAACCCCATTACTCTCCGCGTATCCGCACAGGACCTTGGGCATATACGGCACACGTCATCAGGGGCGGAAGGGGCTCGGCATGTCCAAGCAATTGACCTTCACGATCGCCTGTGCCGCGGTGTTGTCCGCCGTGATCCCGGGCGCCGCCGGATATTTCTCCGCGAGACTCGATGCCGTGGAGGCGGCCGAACAACGGGTCTCGGCGCTCCATCAGCGGCTGGCGACCAAGGTGGCCAAGATCTCGCTACCCCGCCCGTGCGGGCCCGGTGGGGAGACCAGGACGAAGCCCGAGCGAGAACCCGTGCCGGCGGCCTTCGTGCCCGCGCCCGAGACACCCACCTCGCCCAGGAACCGCTGGCCCAGGCAGGACCAGCCGGTGGTGCCCGCGCCGGAGTGGAATCCGACGCCGATCACGCCTGCTGACGCTGCCGGCGAGGATTGAGCCTGCGCGACAGGAACGACCTGATCAGCTGCTTGGCCGCCGCCACGATCTCGGGCTCGCCCTTCGGGTCGCGGCGGAAGGCCAGCTTGAGCACGGCGTCGCCCGCCTCGACGGCGACCAGCACGGCCACGTCGAGCTCCTCGCTGTCGGCCAGGCCGTACTCCTCGAGCAGCAGGCCGCGCAGCCGGCCGGCGATCACCATGTTGTTCTCGGAGTCGGAGTCGAGCAGGTTGAGGTCGACGACGTCGCCGAAGTGGAGGCTCTTGAAGCCCGGCACGCTCCTGTGCATGTCGACGTACTCGTCGATGATCGCGTCGACCGCCTCCCACCACCCGCGATAGTCCTCGTCGAGGAAGCGGGCGCCCACCCTGGAGACGAACAGCTCCACGTTGCGCCTGGTCACCTCCTGGGTGATGGCGCGTTTGTCGGGGAAGAACTGGTAGACCGACCCGATGGCCACCCCTGCCCGCTCGGCGATGCGCGTGGTGGACAGCGCCTCGTAACCGACGTCGTCGAGCAGGTGGGCACACGCGTCGAGCATGCGCTCGACCCTGCGGGCGCTACGGCGCTGCGTGGGCTGACGGCGGAGCGGGGTGGGCTCGGTGCCGTCTTCGTCAACCGGCAAGGAGGACACGGTCTTCATCTTGCCTCCAATCGGCCGCCCCGTCCCTGGAAAAGGCTGATTGTAGAAAGACGTGCAATGCGGCTCACCCGCCGGTCGTCCACTCGGCGAACTCGGCGATCAGTGCGGCGACCGTCTCCGGCCGCGAGCGCTGCGCCCAGTGGTCGGCGACGATCCTCCTGTGCCTGAACTTCGGCGCCCACTGGCCGAGGGAGGCGAGCAGCCAGGGGGAGACGTAGTGGTCGCGCGTGCTCTCGATCAGCTGGACGGGCACGTTCACGTGCGGGTCACCAGGACGGCGCAGCCCGCCGGCCATGTTGGCCCGGTAGAGCTTGAGCCCGTTGCGGGCGTCGGCGGCGGTGGCGCCCAGCGCGCGGGCCAGGGGCGCCATGACCAGTTCGGGCAGCACCGGCAGCTGGAAGGCGGCGATGTACCACGAGCGCATCAGCTGCCCTGCCGCCCTGAGGGGACCCGCCTGGCGGAAGAAGGCGGCGGCCTGGTCGAGCCCAGGACCTCCGAGCGAGGTGAAGGAGGCGAGCCTGTCGCTCCTGCCGGCGAAGTACCACCCCTGGATGGAGCCCCAGTCGTGGGCGGCGAGGTGGACCTTGGGCTTGCCGACGGCGTCGAGCACGGCGTCCATGTCGGCCGCCAGCCTGTCGAGCCGGTAGGCGCCGACCGCGCGCGGCGCCGACGACCCGCCCGCCCCTCTCACGTCGTAGCGGACGACGTGGAAGCGGTCCTGGAGCAGGTCGGCGACCTGATCCCACACGCGGTGGTCGTCGGGGTAGCCGTGCAGCAGCACGATCGTCGGGCTGGCGGGGTCGCCCTGCTCGTAGACCGCCAGCCGTACCTCACCCGAGGCTATTAGACGCACAGTCCAAAGATTAGCTGTCCTCGGGGCTGGCGGCCAGGCCCGTGCAGGAACGCAGGCTCTTCCAGTTGGTGATGGCCTGGGTCCTGGCCGCGCCGGTGAGCGGGATCGGGACGCCGCCCTGGATCGTGGCGGGGGTCCACTTGTTCTTCAGCACCTTGCGGCCGTCGATGGTCAGCGTGAGCACGCCTGTCCTGCCTGTCTCGGGCCCCCAGTTGTAGAAGACGAAGTTGCCCATGCCGTAGTTGACGTAGGCGTTGCCCAGGTAGCCGCTGCCGAGCAGGATGTGCGCGTGGCCGCCGACGATGACGTCCGCGCCCGCCTTGACCAGCTTGGGGGCGAGGGAGCGCTGGGCGGGGTTGGGGCACTTCTGCATCTCCGTGCCCCAGTGCAGGTGCACGATCACCGTGTCGGAGGACTTGCGGGCCTGCCGTACCGCCCTGATGAGCCTGTCCTCGTTCTTGGCGGAGGCCAGCCCGCCCTTGGAACCGGCGGCGCTCCACGACTGGATGAACTCCGCGTCGAGCACCTGGGTGGCCCCGATGATCGACACGCGGTTGCCGTTGACCGTGACGCGGTAGGGCTTGTACGCCTCTGTCTCGTTCCTGCCGATGCCCACGACGGGGAACCTCGAGCGCTTGATCGCGGCCATGGAATCGGCCAGCCCGCTCTCCATGTAGTCCATGCCGTGGTTGTTGGCCATGGAGACCACGTCGACGCCCGCCGCCTTGAGCGCGGTGAAGGCCGTGGCGGGGGCGCGGAAGGTGTACTGCTTGCCGGGCGCCGGCGTGCCGCCCGTCGTGATCGCGGTCTCCAGGTTGATCATCGCGAGGTCCGACGCCTTCAGCACCTTGGCGATCGGGCCGAGCGCGGTGCGCGGGTTGGCGAGCCTGCTGCGCAGCACGCCCTCGAAGTGCACGTCACCGCCGAAGGAGATGGTGTACGGCCGGCGCTCCGGCTCCTCGGGGAGGCTCGGAGCGATCGTCGGCTTCTCGGCCACGTCTGCCGCCTGATCCGATTTCGCCGCCGAACAAGCGGTCAGCGCTATCGCGACCCCCACGGCGATGACGGCGTGGCTCGGTCTCATCTGCCCTCCTGATCTTCAGGCACCGAGCATGCCATGGGCACGCTCACTGTGCGCGGTGAGCCACACCACGGCCGAGCGTGTCGCCTCGTCGACGGGGGTGTAGACAGTCATGCGGGTCTCCGGCGCCGAGGCGCAGTTGAACATCGCGCTCGTGAAGCGCAGCTCCCCCACGACCTCGTTGTTGAAGGTCTTGGCGCGCGAGCGGGGATCGGCCACGTCGTGGGTGGCCCACAGCGCGGCGAACTCGGGGCTGGCCGCCGACAGCCGTTTCACGAAGTCGCGCCAGCAGGGGTCGTCGGCGTGACGGGTGTAGGCGCCGCGGAAGACGGCGACACTGCCGTGGAGCTCCTGCTCCCTGTTGACCAGCGCGGTACGCCACTCGCGGTGGACGAAGCACTGCCAGAGCGAGTTGCGCTCCTCGACCGGCGCGCTGACCAGTTCGGGGAAGAGCGCGGCGTAGGCGGGGTTCCATGCCAGGACGTCGTGGCGGCTGTTGCTGTAGGCGGCGGGCAACGGGCTGAGCTGATCGATGATCACCTGCATCGACGGGGTGACGAGACCGCCATCGGGCGTGGGGGCCGCCTCGGCGTGCCCGGCCAGCAGGTGGAGCTGGTGACGCTCGGCGGCGTCGAGCATGAGGGTGCGGGCGATGGAGTCGAGCACCTGGAGGCTGACGTTGATCGGCCGTCCCTGCTCCAGCCAGGTGTACCAGGTCACCCCGACCCCGGCGAGCTGGGCGACCTCCTCCCTGCGCAGCCCCGGCGTACGCCTGCGGGTGCCGGGCGGCAGCCCCACCATCTCGGGCGTGACCCGCTCACGCCTGGTGCGGAGGAATGCCGCCAGGTCGTCACGCCTTTTACTCATCCTGGTGCCGCCAATACCGGGATAAAGGGACTCTTTTTACTAGTATCTACTTTCTACCACTGTGGAAGCATGATCCAAGCTCCGCCCGTCGAGAAGTCCACGACCAGGAGCGGCGGCCTGCTCCTTGCGATCGTCCTTCTCGGCCAGTTCCTCGCCGTCCTGAACGTCAACATCGTGAACGTCGCCACTCCGACGATCGAGGCCGACCTGCACTCCTCGGGCGCGGGACTGCAGATGATCGTCGCCGGCTACACCATCACCTATGCCGTTCTGTTGATCACCGGTGCCCGTGTCGGCGACCTGTTCGGCTATCGCAACGCCTTCCTGACCGGCCTGGCCCTCTTCACGCTCACCACGCTCGGCTGCGGACTCGCCCCCTCCACGGGCTGGCTGGTCGCCTTCCGCTTCGCTCAGGGCGCGGGAGCCGCCCTGATGATGCCGCAGGTGCTGACCCTGATCCAGCACAACTACCAGGGTGAGGCCCGAGGCAGGGCGCTCGGCCTCTGGTCGGCCGTCGTGAGCGGCGGCATCGTGGTCGGGCAGGCGCTCGGCGGCATCCTGCTCGGCTTCGGGGCAGGCTGGCGGATCGTCTTCCTGGTGCTCGTGCCCGTTGGAGCGCTCCTTCTTCTCGCGGGGCTGAAGGTGCTGCCCGCCGACCAGGGCGGCGGCAGGGCCGGCCTCGACCCGCTGGGGCTGGTCACGCTGTCGGCGGCGGTCCTGCTGTTCATCGTGCCGCTGGTGCTCGGCCGCGATCTCGGCTGGCCGTTGTGGGGCTGGGCCTCGATGGCGCTCAGCCTGGTGATGTTCGCCGTCTTCGTCCAGGTGGAGCGATGGGTGACGGCGCGGGGCGGCAGGCCGCTGGTGGACGCGAGGGTGCTGCGGGCGCCCGGCATGCGGCCGGGTCTCGCGGTGCTGCTGTTCGGCCCGGCCACCTGGGGCGCCTTCCTGTTCACCTCGGCGCTGCACCTGCAGGGGGAGTTGCACCTGAGCCCGCTGATGTCCGGACTGATGCTGGTGCCGTGCGCGGTGGCCTTCGCGTTGGTCGGGCTGGCCTGGCCCAAGCTCCCCCAGCGCTTCCAGCGCTCGCTGGTGCCCGTCGGGTACGTCGTGGCCGCGCCGGCCTACCTCGGACTGGCGGCCGCTTCGGGGGGCGGCGTGCCGTACGCGGTCCTGAGCGCGCTGATCGGCGCGGGGCTCGGCGTGCAGATCGCCGTGACCAACCTGGCCACCCAGCAGGTCGAGAGCGCCTACGCCGCCGACGCGAGCGGCGCGCTGCTCACGGTGATGCAACTCGGCCAGGTGATCGGCGTGGCCACGGTCGGCACGCTGTTCATCTCCCTCATGCACGGCCAGACGGGCCAGGCCTCCTTCGGAACGGCTGTCGCGTTGGCGGCGCTCGCCGTACTGGCCGGCCTGAGCTCACTCTTCCTCGTCAAGGCAAAGGTCTCCCCCGCCCGGACGTGAATGATTCGAGTCTCAGGGTGCGGTGGCCCATGGGGAGAACGAAGTGTTCACGACGGAGGCGGGGCGTCGCTTCTGGGAGCGGACTCGCGAGCACCGAATGAGCGTGGCGAAGAACAAGCGCCATGCCAGGTTCGCCACGATCCTCGACAGTGTCGGGAAGGCCACGGCGCCACCCGCGCGGAGTGCGCCAAGACCGCGGGCGATCGCGCAGGTCGGCGTGTTGATGTGGGTCAGGAGGCGCCGCTCCAGGCGTGTGCCATGATGTGCGCAGCTTCCGCGGTGCTCTGACGGGGCCGGCTGAGGTGGAGCGGCCCTGTGGGTTGTGTCAGCAACCTGCCAGGGCCGTTCTTCACGCGCTCGCGGTGAGCGTGGCGAGGTCGAACTCGCCATCACGAACCCCGGCCGTGAAAGCGGCCCACTCGCCCGGGGTGAAGACCAGGACGGGACCGTCCTGCACCTTGCTGTCCCTGAGCGCGACGCTGCCGTCGGCGAGGTTGGCGACCTCGACGCAGGTGGAAGCGCCGTTGCAGAAGCTGCTCTTCTGCCAGGCCGCCCTGGTGGTGTCGATGTGCATTTTCTCCCCAAATGGGTAAAAGGGGCGCCTTTGCCCCTTTGAAGGCTGCGTCGTCACCTTCCCCACATCATTGCCTTTCGCTGGATGAGCACGCGGGACTCGTTCTCGTCAAGCGCTTCGGACCTGATGTGGTCGAAGGCTGTTTCGTATCCAGCCACCATCTCGGGGTCTTCGACGAAGCGTGGGTTGTACAACTGCTCCAGATATACGACATCGTCGAAAGCCGCGAACTTCAGGTGGATGAAGGCGCCGGTGTTGACCGGATGGAGTGATTCCAGCGGCAACACCTGCACAGAGACGTGCGGCAGCACGGAGAGCTGAATCAGATGCTCCATCTGCGCACGCATGACCGAGGGCTCGCCGAAACGCCGCATCAACGCCGACTCGTCCAGGATGATGTGCAGGATGCATGGATCCGCTCGATGCAGGACACGCTGCTGCCTGTCGAGCCGGGCTTCGACCCGGCTTCGGACACCGCTGTGCGTGATACGCACGATGCCACGGGAGGCCAGGATCACTTCCCGCGCATAGTCCTCGGTCTGCAAAAGGCCAGGCACAACCTGGGGTTCCCAGTTCTGTTGGGACGTGGCCTCCGCCTCCAGCCCGAGAAGTCTGGTGTATCCCCCGGGCAGGGTGCCTTCGTAATCCTCCCACCAGCCCCGCTGATATGCATCCACCACAAGGCCGAGCAGTTCGTCGAGTTTTTGGTCATCGCACTTGTAGAGCTTCGCGAAGGCCTGGACGTCGTCGTGGCTCGGTTTGGTCTTGGCGGCTTCTATGCGGCTCACCTTGCTGGGTGACCAGCCGAGCTCCTTGGCCGCTCTCGCGCCCGTCAGGCCTCTGCGCTCGCGCAGTTGGCGGAGCTCCTGACCGAGCTTGAGCCTGCGCACCGTGGGGCTGGCCTGCTCTGGTGGCACCGTCCACTCTCCTCACCGGAAATGAAGGTGTAACGGAGAAGAACCGTTTGAGCCCCGAATTTCTGGGCCGTTCGGCCAATCTTACACTGCAAGTTGCACGGACATTCGCACGAAGGCTTGCCTCAAGGCTGACATGGAGAGACGGTGGTGGCAAGCAAAAGCCCAGCGGTCAGGGGGTGGGCTCGCGATGGTTTACCGGGAGCCCCGGCAGCCTCTGACATTTCGCGTGCAAGTTGCAGGCACTCATGCGGCGCATGTCCCAGCGGGAATTGCGAAGAAATTTGATTTTTCTCCCGCCAGACTATTGCCGGGGCCAGGTCACGGAGGGACGATCAGGCTCAGGAAGGCGAGATGACGATGCGCACTCGGGCCTTTCGCAGACGCTCAAGCGCGGCCGTCTGGGCCGCTCCCTTCCGGCAACGGCGCCGTTCAGATATGCAGGTCCGCCGAAAGGAAGTCAGCACAAAGCCGGACCGACGCTGGTCTCCCACCGTCACGCGATCGGGCTGCCACCCGGTGACGGCCGAGCTCTTCAGCGCCCGGTCCGGCCCAGAAGTCCACCTCAGAAATGCCGCGAAAGGGGTCTTCTATGTTGTACTCACAAGGTACCAAGGGACTCGGCCGAATCAAGCCCCGGATCCGGGAACTCATCGCGTGGACGGATCGCGAGATCTGCATGGAGTACGACGAGTTCGCGCACCGGCGCGGCTGGACCGTCGCCCGCACGGGGTTCGGCTCCCGCTCCTACCGGGACCCACGGTTCGACCAGCTCAGGGTGTTGCGCGCCTCCCTCATCCCAGAGGAGGTGTCGTGAGATGTCCCGCAATCCTCGGCATCAGATCTACCCGGCGGTCGGCGACCTGCCGGCGGCCGAGCGCTCCGGCTCTCTCGTCAGGCTCTGGCGGATGCGCACCGAGCTCCTGCTGACCGCGGGACTGGCGCTGGTGCTGCTCGCCGCCGTCGGCGGCGGGCGATGGGTGCCCTTCCTCGCGCTCACCAGCGCGGTCTCGGTGCCCGCCGTCACCCGCGTCGGACGCAACTGGATCGTCGCGCACGCCTGGTGCGTAGCCTCCAGGCATCGGCTGCAGCGGCTCTGCCTGGAGACGACCATGCACACCAGGGCGGGCAGGATCCCGCTCATCCTGTGGATCACGCCGACGGCCCGTGGGGAGAAGGCGCTGGTTCTCACCAGAGCGGGCATCTGCGCGGAGGACTTCGAGGCCTTCGCCGGGGAGATCGAGGCGGCCTGCTTCGCGCGGGACGTCAGGATCCACAAGCACCGCAGATGGGCCCACCTGGTGATCGTCGAAATCATCCGCAGGGACCAGAGCGAGGGCGCGGTCGCGCCGGGCGTCGAACGGCTGTACGGCAGGAGCGGCTGGGTCTCGCTGAAGTCCACCCGCGCCGAGACCGAGGAGCCACCCGGCAGAGCGCCCGCGCTGCTCATCCCGGTCTGACCTCCTTCAGGCCACGCACCGGGGACGCTCCACGGCGGACGGGCGTCCCCTGACCCGTGGTGGAGAAAGCCAGACATTGGGGCCTTCCCACCCGCCGCCGTACGGGACAAGATGAGTTCGGATGACGAACTCAGGAGCAGCGATGACGACCGTGCACCGCACCTGCCCTCTCTGCGAGGCCGTCTGCGGCCTGACGCTCACGCTCGACGACGGCGGCCACGTCACCGGCGTCAGAGGCGACAAGGACGACCCTTTCAGCAAGGGCTTCATCTGTCCCAAGGGCGCCAGCCTCGGCCATCTCGACGAGGACCCCGACCGGCTGAGCAAGCCGCTGGTCAGGGAGGGTGACCAGTGGCGGGAGGTGTCGTGGGACGAGGCGTTCGCCACGGTCGCCCGCGCGCTCGAAGGGGTCAGGGACAGGCAGACGATCGCCGTCTACCTGGGCAACCCTGGGGCGCACACGATGGCGGGGGCGCTCTACACCGCGCCGCTGATCAGGGCGCTCGGCACCCGCAACGTCTTCTCGGCCAGCACCGCCGACCAGATGCCGAAGCACGTGGCCAGCGGGCTGATGTTCGGCCACCCGTTGCACATCCCCGTCCCCGATCTCGACAGGACCGACTACCTGCTGATGCTCGGCGCCAACCCGCTGGAGTCCAACGGCTCGCTGTGCACCGCCCCCGACTTCCCCGGCAGGCTGAAGGCGATCAGGAGACGCGGAGGGAAGGTCGTCGTGGTGGACCCGCGGCGCACCAGGACCGCCGCCCAGGCCGACGAACACGTGTTCGTCCGGCCGGGCAGCGACGCCTACCTGCTCTTCGGCCTGGTGCACACGCTCTTCGCCGAGCAGCTCACCAGCGTCTCTGTCGAGGTCAACGGCCTCGAGGAGGTCAGGGAGGCGGCCAAGCACTTCCCGCCTGAGGTGGTCGCCCGCCGTACGGGGGTGCCGGAGGAGACGATCGTCAGGCTGGCCCGCGAGCTGGCGGCGGCGCCCACGGCGGCGGTGTACGCCAGGATCGGCACCTGCACGCAGGAGTTCGGGACGCTGGCCCAGTGGCTGGTCGACGTGCTCAACACGCTCACCGGCAACCTCGACAGGCCGGGCGGCGCGATGTTCCCCATGCCGGCCACCGAACCGCCGAGGAGCCGCAGGCCGTACACGACCGGCAGGTGGAAGAGCCGCGTGCGCGGTCTGCCCGAGGCCAACGGCGAGCTGCCCGTGGCGACGCTGGCCGACGAGATCGAGACGCCGGGCGAGGGGCAGGTGCGCTTCCTGGTGACGGTGGCGGGCAACCCCGTGCTGTCGGCGCCGAACGGGTCCAGGCTGGACGAGGCGTTCGGGCAGCTCGACTTCATGGTCAGCGTCGATCCCTACCTCAACGAGACGACCAGGCACGCGAACGTGATCCTGCCGCCGCCGAGGGTGCTGCAGTCGGGCCACTACGACTTCGCGCTGCTGGGCTTCGCGGTGCGCAACTACACGCGCTACTCGCCTCCCGCCCTGCCTCTCGGCGAGCGGCCGTCGGAGTCAGAGATCATGGCGCGGCTCGCGATGATCGCCTCGGGGCTCGAAGGCGATCTGGACGAGTTCATCATCGACCAGACGCTCCAGAAGGCCGGAGTGGAGCTCCAGCTCACCGGAGAGACGGGGGCCGAGCGCAGGCTCGACATGATGTTGAAGCTCGGGCCGTACGGGCTGTCGCTGGAGAAGCTGCGTGAGAACCCGCACGGACTCGACCTCGGTGCGCTGGAACCACGGCTGCCGGGGATCCTGCGTACCGCCTCCGGGCTGGTCGAGCTGGCGCCCCCGCAGCTCATGGAGGACGTCGAACGGCTGAGAGAGCGGCTCGATCAGGCGCCGCCCGAGATGGTGCTGATCGGCAGGCGCCACCTGCGCTCGAACAACAGCTGGATGCACAACGTCGGCACGCTGGTCGGCGGAAGCAACAGGTGCACGCTGCAGATCAACCCCGCCGACGTCGCCAGGCTGGGCCTGGAGCAGCAGGCGGTGATCACGTCGGCGACCGGACGGCTCACGGTGACGCTGGAGCCGACGGACACGATCATGGCGGGCGTGGTGAGCCTGCCGCACGGATGGGGCCACGCGGGCAGCGCGCAGGCCGTCGCGGCCGAGCACGCGGGAGTCAGCGCGAACGTCCTGACCGATGACTCAGCGATCGACATACCTTCCGGCAACGCCGTGTTCAACGGCGTTCCGGTGACGATTGCCTCCCTGTGATCGTTGCGGTCGACCGGACACGTCGGACATTAATAGGGTGTCGCGCGTGACTACCACGCAAGAAGAGGACCGACTGAACGCCCAGATCGCCTTCGCAGTGGAGATCGACAAGCTGAAGCGGGTGATCCGCCGCAACAGCCTCATGGACGGATCACGCCGTGAGAACGACGCCGAGCACTCGTGGTACGTCGGCCTGCTGGCGATGATCCTCGCCGAGCACGCCCCGCAGGGGACCGACATCCAGCGGGTGGTCGCCATGCTGCTCGTCCACGACCTCGTCGAGATCGACGCGGGCGACACCTTCGTCTACGACCCTGTCGCGGTGGCCGCGCAGATCGACGCCGAGCGCGCCGCCGCCGACCGGATCTTCGCCCTGCTCCCCTCCGACCAGGCCGTGCTCTTCAGGGAGCTGTGGGAGGAGTTCGAGGCCCGCGAGACGGTCGAGGCGCGCTTCGCCAAGGCCCTCGACAGGTTCGCCCCGATCCTGGCCAACCACCACACCGAGGGCGGCACCTGGCCGCTGTTCAAGGTGACGGCCGGCCAGGTGCGCGAGAAGGTGAAGATCATCGAGGATGGCTCGGAGTCGCTCGGCGTCTACGCCAACGAGTTGATCGACCTCTCGGTCAGCCGGGGGCATCTGTCCGAGTGATCCCCTTACCGCCGGGGTAGGGGTTTGGTCGTGAAGGAGAAAGTCAGGCTGGCAGGGCCGGTCGACCTCGCCGACAAGCTCGAGAAGAGCAGGGCGATGGATCGGCCGATCAGAGTGCTGGCCAAAGCCGTACGGGAGAAGATCGGGCCGGGCAGGCTCCGCGACTGGTTGCACGGGGTGCCCACCGGCAAACCGCTGCATCCGCCACTGGCCACGGTCACACTCGGCTGCTGGGTGTCGGTCGCCGTGCTCGACCTCATGAACACCGACCCGAAGGCGTCGAAGGCGCTCCTGGCCGCAGGGGTGGCGGGCGCCGTGCCGACGGCGGCAGCGGGGCTCACCGACTGGTCGTCACTCCACCGCGAGCAACAGCGGGTGGGCTTCGTCCACATGGTCACCAACCTCACCGCCCTCAGCCTGTTCTCCGGCTCGTTGCTGCTCCGCATGGCCGGACGGCAGGGCGGCGGCAAGGCGCTGTCCATGCTGGGCCTCGGCGCCGCGGCGGTCGGCGGCTACCTCGGCGGCCACATGGCCTACCGGCAGGCGGCGGGTGCCAACCACGCCGAGCAGGTCGCCCACCTGGTGCCGCTCGGCTGGCACGATCTGTGCCCGATCAAGGACCTGCCCGAGGGACGTCCCGTGACCCGCAGGCTCGGTTACATCCAGCTCTTCGTGCTCAGGCACGGCGGCGGCGTGAGCGTGCTCGCCGACCGCTGCTCGCACCTGGCCGGCCCCCTGCACCAGGGACGACTGGTGATCGAGAACGGCGAGCCCTGCGTGGTCTGCCCGTGGCACGGCAGCACGTTCAGGATCGCCGACGGCAGCGTCAAGCACGGCCCCGCCACCGCGCCGGCCCCCACCTTCGAGACCCGCGTACGACGCGACGGCACCATCCAGGTGCGGCCTTTGACCTGACCTCGGCCCGACTTCCGCGATCGTTTAACGGACGATGTGGGCAGCCACGCCGTTCCCGGCTCGTCGCCGAGGGCGTCCAGGTCAGGGCGCTGGTCCGCGACCCCGGTCACCTGAGTCGGAAGCTCGGATTCTGGGGTGACCCGGAGATCGTGGAGGAGGAGCTCGACGGGCGGGCTTCGTTCCGGACCGGACACAAGGTGGTCACCGACACCGTCGAGCGGCTTCGTTCCGGACCGGACACAAGGTGGTCACCGACACCGTCGAGCGGCTTCGTTCCGGACCGGGCACAAGGTGGTCACCGACACCGTCGAGCGGCTTCGTTCCGGAGGGGGTCACCGACACCGTCGATTGGCTGACAGGACGGCCCGCGAGGTCACCGCGGGAGTGCGAGGCCGATCAGGCGGCGGACTTCCGCTGACCCGCGGGGCGGGGCTGATCGGCCGGGTGTTCGACCAGAGCGAGGATCCGGCTGGACATGAAGCGCGCGGTGCGCACGGCCGTGCCGCTTCGTGTCACCTCGCTGACTTCTACCAGGCCGCGCCGGTTGGCCACTTCGACCCGCCGTCCGGCTTTCGTGGCGATCACTTCGTAGGTTCGCGGAGTGCCTCCCGCGTCGATCACGATCTCGACCCGATCACCCTTCATAGCATGATTTATACCCATTGAGCTGTGGATTTATCCGTACACCAGTTTGATTATCGCGGCGATCCCGACGCAGACGATGAAGCCGCGCAGGATCGGAGCGGGCAGCCTGCGTCCCACCTTCGCGCCCAGGAAACCGCCCAGCGTGGCGCCGAGCGCCACCATCAGCACCGCCCACCAGTCGATGGGCGCGATGATCACGAACAGCACGGCGGCGGTGGCGTTGACGATGAGCGACAGCACGTTCTTGGCGGCGTTGACGCGCTGCAGGCCGTCGTCGAGGAAGCTGCCGAGCAGGCCGATGAGCAGCACACCCTGGGCGGCGCCGAAGTAGCCGCCGTAGATACCCGCGCCGAACACGCCGAGCCACAGCCAGGGGCCGCCGTCGGGGTGGGCGTCCTGCCTGCGCGCGGCCAGCCAGCCGTTCAGCTTCGGCTGGACCACGACCAGCACACAGGCGACCGCGATCAGGATCGGCACCACGATCTGGAACACGTCGGGGTCGAGCACCAGCAGGAGCAGTCCGCCCAGCAGGGAGCCGAGCGCCGACCCCATGCCCATCCTGACGAGGCGGTCACGCTGGCCCTTGAGCTCGGCGCGGTAGCCGTACGCGCCGGTGAAGGAGCCGGGGACCAGGCCGATGTTGTTGGAGACGTTGGCGGTCACGGGGTCGACGCCTACGGCCACCAGAGTGGGGAAGGTGATCAGCGAGCCCGACCCGACGACCGCGTTGATGGCCCCTGCTGCGACTCCGGCCGCGCAGACCGCGACCGCCTCCCACGGCGTCAAGACCCGCCCCTTTCGTATTCCGTATGCACTGTGGCCCGAGCCTAGAGCCAGCTCCTACCCTGCTCGTCCCCGGGGTGGCCGCGGAGCGCTCGGAAGGAAGCACAGACGGCGGAGCTCCCCAAGAGGGCGGGGGAGGCCTGGAGGGGAGGCGTGCCGGGCCTCCCGGAAGCGCACGAAGGGAGCGTGAGCCGGCGGGAGACGCTCCGGGGACTCTCCCCGGAAGCGCGCGAAGAAAGGCGAGTTGGCGGGAGACGCTCCGGGGACTCCCGGAAGCGCGTGGAGGGAGCGTGAGCCGGGTGGAGGACGCGGCCGGGGGAAGGCGGGCCGGGGAGTCAGGTGGGCGCGGGCGGGGGAAGGCGGGCCGGGGAGTCAGGTGGGCGCGGGCGGGGGAAGGCGGGCCGGGGAGTCAGGTGGGCGAGGACGCCGGGAGGGGGTCAGCTCTCCTTGCCGCCGCCGTCCTTGTCGCCTCCGAACAGCCCGCCGAGGGTCTCCAGCACCCGCCCCATCTCCGACGGCACGATCCACAGCTTGTTCGCGTCGCCCTTGGCCAGCTCGGGCAGCATCTGCAGGTACTGGTAGGCCAGCAGCCGCTGGTCGGGGTTGCCCTCGTGGATGGCCTTGAACACCATCCCGATCGCGTCGGCCTGCCCCTTGGCCCGCATGGCCGCCGCCTCCGCCTCGGCCTGGGCGCGCAGCACCGCCGCCTCGGCCTCTCCCCTCGCCCGCAGCACCGCCGCCGTCTTCTCCCCCTCGGCGGTCAGGATCGCCGCCTGCTTCTGCCCCTCGGCCGTGAGCACGGCGGCGCGCTTGTCGCGGTCGGCCCGCATCTGCTTCTCCATCGAGTCCTGGATGGAGGCGGGCGGGTCGATGGCCTTCAGCTCGACGCGGTTGACCCTGATCCCCCACTTGCCGGTGGCCTCGTCCAGCACGCCGCGCAGCTCGGTGTTGATCTCCTCGCGCGAGGTCAGCGTGCGCTCCAGGTCCATGCCGCCGACCACGTTGCGCAGGGTGGTCACCGTCAGCTGCTCGACGCCGACCAGGAAGTTGGCGATCTCGTAGGTGGCCGCCTTCGGATTGGTCACCTGGAAGTAGATGACGGTGTCGATGGAGACCACCAGGTTGTCGGAGGTGATGACCGGCTGAGGGGGGAACGACACGACCTGCTCACGCAGGTCGATCATCTCTTTGATGCGGTCGATGAACGGCACGACGAGGTTCAGCCCCGGCGTCAGCGTGCGGTGGTAGCGCCCGAGCCGCTCGATGATGGCCGCGGTGGCCTGAGGGATGATCCGGATGGTCCTCGCCAGGGCGAACCCCACCACAGCGACCACGACAAGAGCGACGATCAGCTGTTCGGTGCCCATGGCAACACTCCGCGAGTCGAAAGGTCCCGACCACGAAGATGATATTTGGTTTTACCTTTTGAGAGCCGTGAATCGCTATTGAGGCCTGGCGTACCAGCGTCCCTGACCGTTGCGTTCGAGGAGCAGCGGCATCCCGAACGTGCGCGAGAGGTTGTCAGCCGTCATCACGTCCTCGATCGGCCCCTGGGCGACGGCCGAGCCGTGGCGCAGCAGCAGGGCGTGGGTGAAGCCGTTGGGGACCTCCTCCACGTGGTGCGTGACCAGCACCATGGTGGGCGAGCGGTGGTCGTAGGCGAGCGTCGACAGCCGCCGCACCAGGTCTTCCCGCCCGCCGAGGTCGAGGCCCGCCGCGGGCTCGTCGAGCAGGAGCAGCTCCGGGTCGGGCATGAGCGCCCTGGCGATCTGCACCCGCTTGCGCTCGCCCTCGGACAGGGTGCCGAAGCGCCGCCTGATCAGGTGGGCGACGCCCATCATGTCGATCAGCTCGACCGCCCTGGTGACGTCGTGGGAGTCGTACTCCTCGGTCCAGCGGCCGAGGATCGCGTAGGACGCGGTCAGCACCAGGTCGATGACCTTCTCGTCCTGCGGCACCTTCTCGGCCAGCGCCGAGCTGGCCAGGCCGATGCGCGGACGCAGGTCGAACACGTCGGTCTGGCCTATCCGTTCGCCGAGCACCTCGACCACGCCCTCGCTGGGGAACAGCAACGTGGCGGCGACCTGCAGCAGCGTCGTCTTTCCCGCGCCGTTGGGCCCGATCACGACCCAGCGCTCGTCCTCGTTGACCTCCCAGTCGATGCCGCGTATCAGGGCCGCCCCATCACGCCGGACGCCGACGTCCTGGAGCCGCAGCACCTGACCACCCATCGCTGATCCCTCCCTATGGAACGCTCGGGACAAACCTATTGCAGGGCGAGCGCATATCGTGGACCGGTGCGCGCTGAATCGCCTATCTCACCGCCGCTCGTCGCGTGGGGCAACGCCTGGCTGTCAGGTCACGTCGGCCTGGACGAGGCAGTCGACCAGGTCGAGAAGCTGTCGGGCCCCGCTCTTGTGGGGTCGCTACCGCTGCGGAGGTACCTCGCCGAACTCAGGGTCGACGGGCTCAGCGAGTTGCGCCTCGCGCTGCCCGCTCCAGGAGATCCGCTCGGCCTGTCGGGTCCGCCCGCGTTCAACGCGGCCGCGCTGGAAGCGGGGGAGGCGGTGATCGCGGTGCTCGGCGATCGGGCTCTCGGGCTGCTGCCCTCCCCCGATGTGCGGGGCTCGTCCTACGCGGGGGTGCTGTTCGCGGTGCACGAGTCGGGGCCGCCGAGGGCCGACCTGCCGTCGCTGGCGGAGGCCGAGCGCGAGCTGACCACCTCGATGCTGGCGGCCACCGAGGCGCTGGCCGAGGTCGGAGGGCCGCTGCAGGGCCATCCAGGACGGCTCGAGCGCGTGAACGGCGCGCTGGCTCCCGGCTATCCGGCGCGCGCGCACCGCGTGTCGGCGCTGGCCTCCAGGCTGTCGGCGGCGCTGCTGGCGGCCGACGACCGCGGTCTCACCGCGAGCCAGATCGCGACCAGGTCGGTCGCGCTGCGCACCCTCGACTCCGCCGTCCGCCGCGCGCTGGTCTCCGCCCACCACGCGATCTTCGAGCCGCGCTGAGCCGTACGGCAGGCCCCCACGGCCCCACCCCCGTCACCGGCCGCCCTCCCTCCAGGGAGACGCTCCTCGAGCGCGCGCGGCCGGGCGCCGTGACGCGGCACGCGTCACGGCGAGGGCGAGTCGAAGCGCCAGATCCTGATGCGCCTGTCCTTGCCCGCCGACACCAGGGCGGGCGAGTCCCCCACCGTGGCGACGGCGACCGAGTACACCCCGCCCTTGTGCGCCTTGACCTTGCCGCCGAGGGCCTTCCTGGTCTCGGGGTCCCACAGGCGGATCGTGCCGTCGGTGCTGCCCGAGGCCAGCACCGCCTTCCCGCCGACCGACCCGAACGACAGCGAGTAGACGTTGCCGGTGTGCCCCGACATGGCCTTGCCGACCGACCGCCCGGTCTTCGGGTCCCAGAGACGGACCTTCTCGTCCTTGCCGCCCGACGCCACCACGGCCTTGCCGTCGACCTGCCCGACCGCGACCGAGAACACCGCCTTGCTGTGCCCCTTGTAGGGCTTGCCGTACGCCTTGCGCTTGGACAGGTCCCACACTCGAAGCGTCTCGTCCTCGCTGGCCGAGACCACCACGGGACGGTCGCCGACGCGGCCGACGCTCAGCCAGTTGATGTCCCTGCCGTGCGCCTTGACCGAGCCGAGCTGCCTGCGCTTCTTCAGGTCCCAGAAGCGCAGCATGCCGTCGCCGTCGCCGGTCACCGCGACGTATTTGCCGCCCACCTTGCCGACGGCGACGGCGAAGACCGCGATCGGGTGCCTGCCGAGGACCGTCCCCTTGCGGGTCTTCAGGTTCCACAGGCGCACGGTGTGGTCGTAGCCGCCGGTCACGGCCATCGGCGTGCTGCCGACGGTCACGCAGGCGACCGCGTAGACGTCGTTGTCGTGGCCGCGCAGCTTGGCGACCGTGGTGCGCTTGACCGGGTCCCAGATCCGCAGCACGCCGTCCTGACCACCGGACACGAACCGCTGAGCGCCGCCGATCCTGATCCCGGACAGCGACTGGATCGCCTTGCTGTGACCGGCCATCGACTTGCCTTCCTGCTCGCCCAGGACCGGTAGCACGGCCTCCTGTGGCGGGGCGGTCGGCGTGACCGTCGGGGAGGGAGACCCGCTCGGCTGTGGCGAGCCGGAGACCGAGGGGGAGACAGAGGCCGAGACTGACGGGGAGACGGGGGCCGAGGGCGTGGCCGTCGGCGAGAGCGAGGTGGCGTCGCCCGCGAGCGTGGTCGGCGTGGGGTCCTGCCCGCCCTCGAAGGCTCTCGGGGCGAAGATCAGCACACCCGCCGCGAGGGCCAGGGCCAGCAGCAGCGCGCTGCCGACCATGCCGGCTCTGCGCCGCCGCGCCTTGTCCTCCGCCCGCTTCTCCTCGGGCCTGGTCTCCCTGAAGAACGCGTCGTTGTCGTTGTCGCGCGGCGCCCTCGGGGGCGGGTAGGCGCCCAGCGGGTACTGGCCCTGCCCGCCGTACGGACGGCCCACACCCGCGTCGGACCGCCCCGCCCCGTCAGGGGAGGCGGACGGGAGAGGCGCCGCCCCCAGGGGCACGGCCCCCTGCGCGCCCGGGCCGTGCGGGGCCGAGGCGTGCGGGGCCGAGGCGTGCGGGAGTGGCGACTGGGAGGGCTGAGACTGCGGAGACGGCTGGTGAGGCGGCACGTGGCCCTGCGGCGACCGGTACGGCTGCGCGGGGGCCTGCGGCGGGATGTAGGCGTTCGCGGGCATCCCCGAGGGGCTGACCCACCCGCTCGGCTGCGACTCCGAAGGACTCGCCCATCCCCCCGGGTTCGACCTGCCGGGGTTCGGGTGGGGCGGCGAGGAGGGTCCTGCCCAGCGGTTCTGGCCGGAGTCGGCGGGGTCGGCCCAGCCGTCCGGCAGCGAGTCGAGCACGCCCGGCGGCCGCTCGTCGACCGACGCCACCTGCGAGCCCGTGCTCATCGCCACCTCGGCGTCGAGCTCGGCCACCGCGCCCTGGTTCTCCAGCAGCGAGAACAGCGCCTCGGCCGCCGAGGGCCGCTCCTCTGCCCGCTTGCTCAGGCAGGCCTGCACGAGCGGCCGCAGGCTGTCGGGGAAGGCCGACAGGTCGGGTTCGTCGTTGATGACCCTGTAGATGACCGCGGGGAGGCTGTCCTGGCCGAACGCGGGCGCCCCTGTGGCCGCGAACGTCATGGTCAGCGCCCAGCTGAACAGGTCGCTCGCGGGGCCGACGCGCTCGCCCGAGATCTGCTCGGGCGACATGTAGGCGGGTGTCCCCACGACTCCGCTGCTGAGCGTCATCGAGGAGTCGAGCGCCCTGGCGATGCCGAAGTCGATCACGCGGGGGCCGTCGGGGCCCAGCAGCACGTTGCTCGGCTTGAAGTCGCGGTGCACGATGCCGGCGCGGTGGATGGCGGCCAGTGCGGTGACCGTGCCCACGGCCAGCCGGTAGAGGGCCCCGCCCGAGCGGGGGCCGTCGGTCTGCACCACGCGCTGGAGCGAGACGCCCTCGACCAGCTCGCTGACGATGTACGGCAGCTCGCCGTCCATGTTGGCGCCGAGCACCTGCGCGGTGCAGAACTGCGCGACCCGCCGTGCGGCCGCCACCTCCCGCATGAAGCGTTCGGCGTCGATGCCCGGCCTGTCCAGCCTGGTGTTCAGCAGCTTGATCGCGACCAGTTCCCCGTCAGGGCCCTGGGCCTTGTAGACGATCCCCTGCGCGCCTTTGCCCAGCCGTCCGAGCAACCGGTACTGGCCCAGCTCAGCCGGGTCCCCGGGCTGTAACGGGTGCTTGTCCGGCACCTGCAGTCTCCCCCTCGTGCGATTCCCCCGCCGCAAGAGTGACCGGCCCAGCGCAAGGCACGCAAGCAACGCGATATCACGATAGATCATCACTCTTTGCGGAATCTTTACCCTAGGCATAATCGACTAGAGAATGGGGGATTTCCAGTTCCGTTAGGGGGAGCCGCACCATGCGCCGACAGTTCGGCATGTTCTTGGGCCTTGGCCTGATCACACCACTGGTCCCGCTGGCCGCCGCAGCGCCGGCCGTGGCGGCGGTCGCACCCGCGACGACCAGCCCCGTGGTGGCCGCCGCCACGAAGGACCCGTTCTCCAAGTTCAAGGTGAGCGTCAAGTACACGAAGGCCACCAAGCGCGGCGGCAAGATCACGTATTACATCAAGGCCAAGAATCTCGGGCCCTATGACGCCGATTACTTCGGGGTGGGCGGCTTCCTGCCCAAGGGCGTCGTGCCGACGCTGAAGTGGGGCGGACCCAAGGGCACCAAGTGCGTGTGGCAGGGCCAGATCTTCCTGTGCATGCCGAGGTACCAGGTGCCCGTCGGCGGCACCACCTGGCTGAACTTCCAGCTGACGCTGAAGAAGAACACCAAGGGCCTGGCCAAGGCCAAGGTCGGTGTGGTCGCCTACGACCTGCCCACCGGTGCGGAGAACCTCGACCAGGAGGAGCTCGGCCGCCTCGGGCTCAAGGGCCACCTGTTCATGAAGAACACCGCGACGAAGATCGTCTGGCCGCAGAAGCGCCGTACGGGCAGCACCTACACGCCCCCGCCGCCCCCTCCGCAGCCCAAGTGGAACCCGCCGTCGAACACCTACGTCGAGCGGAACGAGAAGAAGGACACCTGATCGGCACCGCCTGACCCTCAGCCCCGGCACCACCCGGTGCGGGGCTGAGGTGGGTACAGCCTCTCACCTGCGGGCTTCGCCGCGTGCGGCTTCGAGAAAGCGGGTGACCAGCGGGTTCCCCTCGCCCTCACGCCAGCACATCGCGACGGCGGTGCGCGCGGTGTCCGGGTCGATCCTGCGGTGGACCACGCCGCTGAGCCTGATCCTGCGAATGCTCGCGGGAGCGAGGGAGACGCCGAGCCCTGCCTCGACGAGCGCCGAGACCGTCTGCCACTCCACCGCGTGCTGGCCGACGCGCGGCTCGAACCCCGCCTCGCGGCACACCTCCATGATGCGATCGTGGACGGTCGGCCCCGCGGCGCGGGGCAGCAGCACGAACGGCTCCTCCGCCAGCGCGGCGACGGGCACGACGCGCTGAGCCGCGAGCCGATGACCGGCAGGCAGCACGGCGACGAACCGCTCGGCCAGGATCGGCTCCATCACCAGGCCCTGTTCGCCCGGCGGCTCCCGCAGGAGCCCCACGTCTATCGCGCGCTCGCGCAGCGCGACCACCTGCGGCGCCGTCGTCATCTCGCGGATCTCCATCTCCACCTCGGGATGGCGCTCGCGGTAGGCCCGCAGGATCCCAGGCAGGACGGTCAGCGCGAGCGAGGCCGCGAACCCGATCCTGATGCGACCTGCCAGCCCGTCGCCGATGCGCCGTGCCGCTCGCAGCCCGCCCGCGACCTCGTCCAGCGCGTGCAGGGCGGCGGGCAGGAGCTCCTGCCCCGCGGGCGTCAGGACGACGCCGCCCGATCCCCGGTCGAACAGGGCGTGCCCGACCTTCTGCTCCAGCCGCCTGATCTGCTGGCTGAGCGGAGGCTGGGCGATGCCCAGCCGTTCGGCGGCCCTTCCGAAGTGCAGCTCCTCTGCCAGGACGGCGAAGGCGTACAGCTGTTGGAGTGCGAGTTCGGGCCGATCCATACGCCTAGAGATATCACGCCATACGGAATTGTGTATTAGACGTATAACCACAGGCCGTCTAGCTTCGCCTCATGACAGAGCGACGTGCGATCCTGAGCGGCTCCACCTTCGAGGAGGAGATCGGCTACGCCAGGGCGGTCGTGGACGGTGACTGGGTCCACGTGTCGGGAACCACCGGCTTCGACTACGCGACGATGACGATCTCCGACGACGTGGTCGAGCAGGCCGAGCAGTGCCTGCGCACCATCGGCGCGGCCCTGGCGGAGGCGGGCAGCTCGTTCGCCGACGTCGTGAGGGTGCGGTACCTGCTGCCTGACAGGGCGGACTTCGAGCCGTGCTGGCCTGTCCTGCGCCGCCGCTTCGGCGAGATCCGTCCGGCCGCCACGATGCTCGTGTGCGGCCTGGCCGACCCCCGCATGAAGATCGAGATCGAGGTGTACGCCCGCCGCCCCGCGACCGGCTGACGGCTCCCTCCGGTCCGCGCGGCCGTGCCCGCGGGGCGGGGCGACCCCGGAGGACGGGCTCAGCCCAGGCCGTGGCGGACCGCGTAGAGGGCGGCCTGGGTGCGGTCCTGGACGCCCAGCTTCATCAGCACGTTCGACACGTGGGTCTTCACGGTCTTCTCCGCCACGGAGAGGTCCCTGGCGATCTCCTTGTTCGACCGCCCCGCCGCGATCAGCCTCAGCACCTCCCGCTCCCTGTCCGTCAGCGGCACCGGCGGGGCCTCGGCGGTCAGCATCGCCGAGGCCGCCTCCTGCGCCAGCAGTACCTGCCCGCCGTGCACCGCACGCACCGCCTGCACCAGCGCGTTGGGGTCGACGTCCTTGTAGAGGAAGCCCGCGGCGCCTGCCCGCATCGCCGGCCCCACGTCGGACCTGTCGCTCACCGAGGTCAGCACCAGCACCCTGGTCGGGCCGCCGTTCAGCCGCTCCAGCGCGCCGAGCCCGTCGAGCACCGGCATCTTGAGGTCGAGCAGCAACACGTCGGGTCGCAGCTTCTCCACCAGCGCGACCGCCTCCGCGCCGTCCCCGGCCTCGCCGACGACCGTGATGTCGTCCTGCAGGTCGAGGAAGGTCCGCAAACCCTGCCGTACGACCGGGTGATCGTCGGCGATCAGCACCTGGATCACACGCCCACCTCCATGCGCACCGTCGTCCCCTTGCCCGGCTCGGAGGAGACGGTCACCGCGCCGCCGACCGTCTCGGCGCGGTCGGCCATCGACACCAGCCCGAGCCCCCGCCCCTGCCCCGCGTCGTCGAAACCGACGCCTTCGTCGCGCACCACGAGCACCAGCTTGCCCGACGTGTGCGTGAGCCGCACCGAGACGCGCTCCGCGTCGGAGTGGCGCAGCGCGTTGTGCAGCGCCTCCTGCGCCACCCGCAGGACCGCGACCTCCACCTCGGAGGGTACGGCCGGCAGCTCGTCGCCCTCGAAGACCACCTCGCACGGCTGCAGCCTGTCGAGCAGCCGCACGTGCTTGCGGAGCGTCTCGGCCAGCCCGTGCCTGTCGAGCTCGGCGGGACGGAGCTCCACGATCACCGCGCGCAGCTCGGCCAGCGCCTCCCCGGCCAGGCGCTGCACGCGTTCGAGCTCGACGGCGGCCCTGGCGGGGTCCACCTGCAGCAGCGAGTTGGCGGCCTGCGCGGTCAGCCGCAGCGAGAACAGCTTCTGGGTGACGGCGTCGTGCAGCTCGCGCGCCATCCTGTTGCGCTCCTCGAGCATGGCCAGCTCGCGCCCCCTCTCGTAGAGGCGGGCGTTGGTCAGCGCGAGCGCGGCGTGCGCGGCGAACATCGTCAGCAGCTTCTCGTCCTCCTCGGTGAACCCGCCAGGCACCTTCTTGTTGGCCAGGAAGATGATGCCGAGCACCTGCTCGCCGTCGAGGATGGGCACGCCGAGGAAGTCGTGCATGACGGGGTGCGCCTTCGGCCAGTACTCGAAGCGGGGGTCCTTCGGCAGGTCGGGCAGGCGGACGGGGACGCCCTCGCGGAGCATCGCGCCGAGCATGCCATGCTGGCGGGGCAGCGGCCCGATGGCGTCCCACTGCTTGTCGGTGATGCCCTCGGCGACGAACTCGCCGAACGAGCCGTCCTCGTCGGGCACGCCGAGCGCCGCGTATCTGGCGTTGAGCAGCTGCTGGGCCGAGCGGACGATGACCTGCAGGACCTCGCGCACCGACAGGTGACGCGTGACGGCCAGGACGGCCGAACTCACCGCGCGCAGGATGTCGGATTCGGGGCTCACGAGCCTCAGCCTACGGTCCTAGGCCGAAGTGCCCACCACGGCCTCGGTCGCCGGCCCGATGGCACGAGGCGCCGCCCTTTCTACCGTCGAGGCATGACGAACACCGCACTCATCACCGGCGCATCCCGTGGACTGGGCCTGGCATTGGCCCGATCACTGTCAGGCGCGGGCTGGGAGCTCGTCCTGACGGCCAGGGGCGCCGACGAGCTGGAGAAGGCCGCGGCCGAACTCGGCGCCACGGCCATCGCGGGTGACGTGGCGGACCCCGCGCACCGGGCCAGGCTGGCCCGCGCGGCGCCCGAGCTGGACCTGCTGGTCAACAACGCCAGCGACCTGGGCGCCACCCCGCTGCCGCCGCTGGCCGACTACCCGCTCGACACCTTCGCCGCCCTGCTCGCGACCAACGTGACCGCGCCGCTCGGGCTGACGCAGGAGACCCTGCCCGCGCTCCGCCGCCGCCGAGGGGCGGTGGTCAACATCACCTCGGACGCCGCCACCGGCGCCTACGAGGGCTGGGGAGGGTACGGCGCGACGAAGGCCGCCCTGGACCAGCTGTCGAAGGTCCTGGCCGTCGAGGAGCCCGACGTGGCGGTCTGGTGGGTCGATCCGGGCGAGATGAACACCCGCATGCTCGCCGACGCGGTAGGCGCCGCCGAGGCCGCTGAGGCGACCGACCCCGCCGCCGTCGCCACCGCACTGCACGACCTCATCAGGAGCCGCCCCGCGAGCGGGCGGGTGAGCCTGCAATGAGCGTGAGCACGTTCGTGCTGCCGGACTCGCTCTCGGCGCACGAGCCACCCGAGGCGAGGGGCGTGGCCCGCGACGCCGTACGGCTGCTGGTGTCCGACGCCGAGAGCGACTCCCACCGCACCTTCGCCGACCTGCCCTCGCTGCTGTCCCCCGGCGACCTGATCGTGGTCAACAACTCCGCCACTCTGCCCGCCGCCGTCAGGCTCGACAGGCTGTCGGTCCACTTCTCCACCGCCCGCGAGGACGGCACCTGGCTGGTGGAGCTGCGCCGTCCGACGCTGGAGCCGTACGCGGGCGGCGCCGAGGGCGAGTGGCTGCCCCTGCCGGGAGGCGCGACGCTGCGGCTGCTGTCGAGGGAGACGCCGCGTCTGTGGCGAGCCTCTCTCGACCGCGACGTGGAGAGCTACCTGATGAGGTACGGCGTGCCGATCCGCTACCCCTACGTCGACCGTGACTGGCCGCTGGCCGACTACCAGACGGTGTTCGCCACGGTGCGCGGCAGCGCGGAGATGCCGAGCGCGGGACGGCCCTTCACCGCCTCGCTGGTGACCGAGCTGGTCTCCCGCGGCATCAGGATCGCGCCGATCACCCTGCACACAGGGGTCGCCTCCCCCGAGAAGGACGAGCCTCCCTACGCGGAGCGCTTCGCCGTCCCCGAGGCGACCGCCCGGCTGGTCAACCTCACCCGCTCGGAGGGCGGCAGGGTCGTCGCCTCGGGCACGACCGTCGTCCGCGCACTGGAGACGGCGGTGGACGCCGAGGGCCAGGTACGTGCGGCCTCGGGCTGGACCACGCACATCGTGACGCCCGCGCTCGGGGTGAAGACGGTCACCGGGATCATCACGGGACTGCACGAGCCGCGCTCCAGCCACCTGATGATGCTCACGGCCATCGCGGGCGAGCGAACGGTGGCCAGGTCCTATGACGCGGCGTTGCGAGAGGGCTACCTATGGCATGAATTCGGTGACTCGCATCTCCTCATTTCCAATAAAAGGTAGATCTTTGCTGGTCAAACGTGATAAAAAGCTCCGGTCTTAAAACGGGGGCTCATTACTTTGGGCATCCTCGCTCCCCTTCCTCATCGGAGACGTGAATGCGCCGCATCGCTTCTTTCATGCTCGCTGCCCCGGTGGCGGGCGCCCTGGTCTTCAGTGCCGCCCCGGTCTCCGCCGCACCGGCCGCGCCGGTCGCCGCGGCGGCCGTGAAGAGCGCCGAAGACCCCTTCTCCGTCTTCGACGTCAAGCTCACCGCCACCAAGAAGGCCAAGGCCGGCGGCAAGGTGCGCTACTCGATCACGGCGGTCAACACCGGCCCCCACGAGGCGACCGGAGGCACCTGGTTCGTCGGCGGGCTCTTCCCCAAGGGCGTCGACCTGAAGAAGATCAGCTACAGGACCAGCGTCGAAGGCACCCAGTGCGAGCTGATCAAGCGTGACCTGTTCTGCGTGCTGCCCGCCACGGTGAAGAAGGGCGAGTCCGTCGCCATGGTCTTCGACGCGCGGCTGACCAAGAGCGCCAAGGGAACGCAGAAGGCCATCCTCGGCGTCGTGTCCTACAACGTCCAGACCGGCATGGAGAACCTCAGCAAGGAGGAGCTCGACAGGCTCGGCGTCCCCGGCTTCGGCTTCGTCAAGCAGGCCTCCACGAAGGTCGTCCGCTGACGCGGACTTCTTGAGGCGCCCGCTCTCGCGGTGACGAGAGCGGGCGTTTCGCCGTCTCGCCCCCTGTTCACGCGGAGGCGGCGAGGGCCGGGCGGAGCGCGGGAAGACGGCCGGTGGCGGAGGCGACCGCCGCCTCGGCCAGGTCGGCGAGCTCCCTGCGGCTCGAGGCGGTGACCGGCGGCAGCACGGTGACCTCGACCACCAGCCGCCGCACCGCGATCACCCTGAGAAGGGACGCCACGAGCGTGTCGTCCCCGACGTACGCGGGGGCGGTGGTGCGGGGTCCCGAGGACTCCCTGTAGACCAGGGCGACCGGAGTGACGCGCGCGCCCGCGTCCAGCGCGGCCTGGAACACGGCGGGCTTGAAGGTCCCGCTGCCGCGGCCGCACCAGGTCGTGCCCTCGGGGAAGGCGGCGACGCTCTCACCCGACCGCAGGACGTCGGCGATGCTCGCCACCGCGCCTGGCAGCCCGTGCAGCGAGTCACGGGCGATGGGAAGCGCCCCGGCTCCGCAGGCCAGGCCGCGCACGACCGGCCAGGAACCGACCTCGCGCTTGGCCACCAGCCTGCACGGCATCGTGGCGGCGACCACCAGCGGGTCGAGCCAGGAGATGTGGTTGGCGACGACCAGCCGCGCCTCGGGCTCAGGCGCTTCGGGACCGGGGGCTCCCGAAGAGGCGGCGCCCGCGGCGCCCGCGAAGAACGCGAACCCCTGCCGCACCTCCACCCTGACCCCGAGCGCCCTGAGCAGCGCCCTGGACCACAGCGCCGTGACGCGCCGCCGCGCCGTACCCCAGGTCAGACGGGCCACGAGGACGCCCGCCAGCACCACCAGCACGGCGGCCAGCGCCCGCAGCGCCCTGCGGAGCGGGCCCGCCGCGCGCATGGGCACGTCCACGCACCTGGCGGTGGTGCAGGGCGAGGAGGGGAACCACGGGCTCATGCGGACGCCCCGAGGAAGTGACGCAGGTAGCGCCGGTCGACCTGGGCCATCGACAGCAGCACCAGGAAGTCGGCGCAGCCGAAAGCCGCGTCGTGGGCGGGCTCGCCGCAGATCCACGCGCCCAGCCTGAGGTAGCCGCGCAACAGCGGCGGCATCACGAAAGCGTGGGAGGGGTCCGGTTCCACGTCCACCCACGGGGCCAGCGGCTTGACGCGGTACTCCGCCGGCCCGAACGGCACCCGCTCCACGATGTGCGCGGCGTCGGCCAGGGGCACCGAGCAGCAGCCCGCCAGCCAGCCGTACCCGCCCTCGCTCATGTACCTGGCGATGCCCGCCCACATCAGCCCGATGACCGCGCCCCTGCGGTGGTCGGGATGCACGCACGACCTGCCCACCTCGACGAGATCGGAGCGGAGGGGATCCAGCGCCGAGGCGTCGAACTCGGTGTCGGAGTAGAGCCGGTCCTTGCGCCCTGGGGGCAGCAGCCGGTAGGTGCCGACCACCTCATCACCCGCGCGGACGAGCAGGTGGTCGCAGTAGGCGTCGAAGGAGTCGGCGTCGAGTCCTGTGACGGGCGAGTCGAGCCGCGCGCCGAGCTCCTCGGCGAACACGCGGTAGCGCAGGCGCTGCGCGGCCTGCAGATCGGCGGGCGTGCGGGCCAGTCCCACGGTGTAGCGGTGCATGGTCCTATGAAGGCAGCCCATGATGGCCACACGCCCAAGGTCAGTCGTCCGAATGGTGAACCTCGACGCCGACCACCGTGCCGGTGCCAGTAGCGTGACCGGTGTGGACCAGCGCACGCTCCTGATCACCTTCACCGGGCCTGACCGCCCTGGCGTCACCTCGCGGCTCTTCTCCGTGCTGGCGACCTTCCCCGTGACCGTGGCCGACATCGAGCAGGTCGTCATCCGCGGCCGCCTCACGCTCGGCGTCCTCGTCGCCTACACCGGAGGCCCCTCCACGGGCACCGGAGGCACGATCGGCGCCCTGTGGACCGCCGTCGAGCGGGTGGCCGAAGACCTCGGCATGGAGGTCGACCTCGCCACCGGCTCCATGACCAAGGAGAAGCGCCGCCGCGGCCGCCTGTCCGTGAGCGTGCTGGGCACCGCCCTGTCGCCCGCCGCGATCGGCGGGATCGCCGGGCGCATCGCCGCGGCCGGAGCGAACATCGACCGCATCGACCGCATCGCCCAGTGGCCCGTGACCTGCATCGAGCTGTCGGTCTCCGGCGCGGACCCCGACGCGCTGAGGGTGGAGCTGGCCGCCGAGGCCGCCGCCCAGCAGGTCGACGTGGCCGTGCAGCGCACCGGCCTGTCGCGCAGGGCCAAGCGCCTGATCGTCATGGACGTCGACTCCACGCTGATCCAGGGCGAGGTCATCGAGCTGCTCGCGGCCCACGCCGGCTGCCTCGACGAGGTGGCCAAGGTCACCGAGGAGGCCATGCGCGGCGAGCTCGACTTCGCCGAGTCGCTGCGTCGCAGGGTCAAGCTGCTGGAAGGCCTCCCGCAGGAGATCTTCGCGAAGGTCCGCGACGAGGTCGTGCTCACCCCCGGCGCCCGCACGCTGGTGCGCACGCTCAAGCGCCTCGACTACAAGTTCGCGATCGTCAGCGGCGGCTTCACCCAGATCACCGACGCCCTGGTGAGCGACCTCGGCATCGACTACTCGGCCGCCAACACCCTGGAGGTCGTCGACGGCAAGCTGACCGGCAGGGTCGTCGGCGAGATCGTCGACCGTCCGGGCAAGGCCCGCGCCCTCGAAAGATTCGCCCGCGAGGCGGGCATCCCCATCAGCCAGACCGTCGCCATCGGCGACGGCGCCAACGACCTCGACATGATCGCCACCGCGGGCCTGGGCGTGGCCTTCAACGCCAAACCCGTCGTACGGCAGGCCGCCGACACCGCCGTCAACACCCCTTACCTCGACTCGATCCTCTACCTGCTCGGCATCTCCCGAGACGAGATCGAGGCCGCGGACGCCGAGGACTCCTTCATCGCGTGACGTCATCGGTCAGGCGCAGCGCGTCGGCGGTCAGCGTGCGCAGCGCGGGATGCGCGGCGACCGCGTGCCGCAGCTCGCGCCTGACCGAGGCCGCCTGCCCGCCTTCGGCCTCCTCGACGAGCGTGTCGACGCGGCTGGCCATGTCGGCCAGGCCCGCGTCGAGCTCGTCGGCCTCCGGCGGCGCCTTGTCCTGCCTGACGGCCTCGGCCACCGCCTCCATCCTGTCGGCCACGGCGTCGAGGATGGCCACGGTCGCGTCCGTCCCCTCGGGAGCCCCCCGCATGACGGCCGCCAGCAGGATCGTGTCGTCACGCAGCCTGCGGGCGTCGGTGACGGCCTGCCTCAGCTCCTCGGGCGCCTGACCCCCGGGCTCCTTCTCCAGCGTGTCGAGCGACTCCGACAGCTTCTCCGCCGCCTGCCCGGCCGCCTCCGTGCGGTCGGGCAGCCTGTCGAGGTCACGGTCCACGAGCGTCCGCACCATACGCGCGTGCTCGCGCAGCAGGTCGACCACCAGGTCGCACACCTTGCCCGCCTCGCCCCTCGGCCACAGCAGCCGCGCGGCCAGCACCGCGAGCACACCGCCCGCCACGGTGAGCGCCACCCTGGCGCCCGCCGCGTTCCAGTTCAGCTGGATGGAGAAGTCCATCAGCATGAGCGCGAGCGGCGTGGCGAAGGTGGACCAGTAGGCGTAGCTGACCTCGCGCAGCGCGAAACCCAGCATCGCGAAGATCCACACGACCGCCACCAGCGTGCCCTGTCCCGGCACCGCGGCCAGCAGGAACGCGGCCGCCGTGGAGCCGACGATGGTGCCCGCCACCCTGAGCACTACTCTGTCGAACGTGTCGCCGTAGGTGGGACGCAGGCCGATGAGCACCGTGAAGACCATCCACCTGCCGAAATGGTCGTGCACGTTGACCAGCAGCGCCATCGAGACGGCCACGGCGACGCCGACCCGCGCCGCGTGCGCGATCCCGCCCTCGAACGAGGGCGTCCGCCAGGTCAGCTGCGGCAGCCTGGCAGGCACCCGCACCCCCTCGGACGAGCGCAGCGCCACCGACCGCACCGCGACCGCGATCCTGTCCATGCACCTGCGCACCTGTCCGAGCAGCGCCATCTGCACGGGTGAGGCCCGACCGCGCAAGGCCGTCACGCGCTCGGCGAAGTCGGCCACCGCAGCCAGCGCGCCGGGCACCGCGACGACACTCTCCTGCTCTGCCGACTCGCGCAGCGCCCTGGACAGCTTGCCGACCGCCTCGTCCAGCCCCTGCTGCTCGACCCCCGCCTCGATCGTCTGCGCGCGCAGGGAGCGCAGAGCGACGCTCTCGTGGAAGATCCTGGCCAGCGTGTCGGCGTACCTGTCGGGGGAGCGGTCGCTCTCCTCCGAGCTGTTGAAGGCCGCGATGGCGGTGGTCGCCGCTTCGAGCGCCCGTGACCCCTCCTCGCGCAGTTCCGTCCACTCCTCCTCCGGTACGGCGAGGCCGTCCAGCATGTCGGCCATGGCCGCCGCGGCCTGCGACAGCGCCCGCTTGAGCGGGTGGAGCCGGCGCAACGGCCACAGCGCGAGGGCCAGCGCGCAGAACAGCACCCCGCCGAGCCCCATCTGCAGCGCGGGCCCGAGCCCGGGCGGCAGCCCCGCGTAGAACCCCGAGATCGCGGCGAGCACCGGCGGGGTCCCGATCACCTTCCACTGCGCGCCCATGGCCGCGACGAGCCCGATGCCCGCCACCGCGACCCACGGGCTCAGCGCCAGCACCGCGCCCACCCAGAAGCCCAGCATCACCAGCGGGACGGCGCGGAACAGCGTCTTGGCCCGCTCTCCGTACGGCTGGCCGTACGTGTCGCCGAACGCCGTGTAGTAGGCGCCCAGGGCGACGATCGCGCCCACGTGCGGAGCTCCTGCCAGCGCGCCGAGCCCGAGCGGGAGCGCCACCGCCGTGCCGCACAGCACGCCGTAGGACCACGGCGGCCTGGCCGGCAGCGAGAAGCCGTCGCGCAGCGCGGCGAAAGCCCCCCGCATCTGAATCCCCCCGGTTCAGCTGCTCCATACCGTGCCGATGGCCGCGCCCGCCGGAGCTCCTACGCGCGGTTCCCACGCCCGCGTCCGCTCCGGCTACGTCGGCTTCGACCCTCGCTCTCTCCGCCCGAGCCCCCACGCGCGGCTCCCACGCCCGCGCCCGCTCCGGCTACGTCGGCTTCGACCCTCGCTCTCTCCGCCCGAGCTCCTACGCTCCTTTGGGATCCCAGTGCGTGACCAGGCGTCCTTCCCCTGGCCAGAGGTCTACCCAAGGAGCGTCGACCTCCACCACCGCGAACGCGCCAGGGCGAAAGGACAGCTCGCCGCCCACCAGGCTGAGCGCCAGCTCCTGCACACCCGGGTTGTGCCCGCACAGCACCAGCGTCTCCACGTCGGGGTCGAGCCTGCGGACCAGCTCGTAGAGCTCTTCGGGGTAGGCCTCGTAGATGTCGCGCTCGTAGCTGGTCTCCACGGTGGGGAAGGCCAGCTCGGCCGTCCTGGTGGTGCGTCGCGCCGGCGAGCACAGGACCAGCTCGGGGGCGAGCCCGAGCGCCTTGATCTCCTCGCCCACGCGGACGGCGTCACGCTCTCCCCTGTCGGTGAGGGGACGCTCCTTGTCGGCGAGGCCGGGGACGTGGGCGGCTTTGGCGTGCCGCAGCACGATCAGCGTGCGCATCGCTCAGCCTCCGCTCGACGCCCAGATGGCCAGTCCGGCGATCAGCCCGAGGATCGCCAGCATGGCCACCAAGATGATCACCAGCGTCTTGGCGCCGGAGTTTTGAGGCTGCTCTCCCATGCCGTCCAGTCTCCCATCAGGACCCACCGGGCTCCTTCACGGGCGACGTTTCCGACAGCCGACACCCAGCCGGCCCCTGAGAGACCCCTCCCGGCCTTCCCGACGAACACGCCCACCCTGAGCCCCATCCGGGACCACCACCGCGCGAGGTCCACCAGGCCCGGCTTCCCGGGGACCGACTTCCTGAGGGACCGTCCCTGCCGACGAAACCGGCTACCTCACCATCGGCGCCTTCGAGAAGCCGCCCTCTTCGAGAACCCCGCGTTTCGAACGATCCTGCGCACCGGAGGACCCTGCACACGAAGAACCCTCCGCGTCGAAGACCCTGCACACCCAAAATCCCTCCGGCATCGGAGGACCCCGCACATCGAAGAACCCCGCACACCGCAGGACCCCGCACGCCTAAAAACTTTTAACAGAATGAGGTCGGCAGCATCCGAGAACATGATCGATTGTCGAACCGGTGCGAGGAAGAGCGAGCAGCCACCATGAGTCGTCCCCGATTAAGCCTGGCGATGCATCGAGTCGCGACCTCTCCGTCGGGCGGCGACAAGGAGTGCGAAAACGCTGATCGCATAGGCGACGGGAGCCAGAGCCCAGAGCCCTCCGTACGGAAGCGTACCGAAGTAGTAGTCCGGTTGGCCGCCGGCGAGCATGTCCGCGGTGGCGTCCGCTGGCGGAAGGGTTATCGGCAGCGCTCCCAGCACGAGCCACAGATGGAGCAGGGCCAGGACACCGCAGATTACGCTGGTGATGCCGATCAACCTGCGAGATCTTTTCATGGCGGCGACGCCTAGCAGAAGCGGCAGGACGCCGATGACCAAGACGTCCAGAGCTATGAACTCCCGGTTCGAGACCCCGGGGAAGAAAGTGGCGAACCTTGCCAAAGGCAAGGGAGCGAAGGACCATTCGTCCTCCGTCGTAGCGAGCAACGCCCACGGCACCAGCGAAGCGCCCATCGCCACTACGAACCACGCCCACGAACCACGGGCCGTTGACGGGTTCTTCCACGTCAGCATTGGAAGATCGTATAGGGCACTTCCGGAGTCGCCCCAGTTTGGGTAGACAGCCCACTCCAAAACCAATCATGTTCCCAGACGTGGCCGACCTCATTCTGTTGGGAGTTCTAAGGACCTTCAGCGTCGAAGACCCTGCGCACCCAACAGCCCCGGAGGGCCCTGCACGTCGAAGAACCCCGCACGTCGAAGGATCCTTCGCTTTGAAGGGCCTCCGCTTCTACGGCCAGGGTCCCGCGCGTCGAGATGCTCTTCGATTTCGAAAAATCTCGTCCGGGCGCGCGAACGGCCCGCGCCGGGTGGCGCGGGCCGTCACGTGGTGCGGGTACCGGTCAGGGTGCGACCGGCGCGTGCTCCCTGTCCTCGGCGGGCGTGATGCTCACCGAGCGACGCTTGGAGATGACGATCGCGACGACCACGACGCCCACCGCGACGGCGGTGATGCCGATGCGGAGCGGGGCGTTGCTCGCGTAGACCACCACGGCGGGCGCGATGAGCAGCGCGACCAGGTTCATCACCTTGATCAGCGGGTTGATGGCAGGACCGGCGGTGTCCTTGAACGGGTCACCCACGGTGTCGCCGATGACCGTGGCGGCGTGGGCCTCGGAGCCCTTGCCGCCGTGGTGACCGTCCTCGACCAGCTTCTTGGCGTTGTCCCACGCGCCACCGGAGTTGGCGAGGAAGACGGCCATCAGGGTGCCGCAGGCGATCGCGCCAGCAAGGAAGGCGCCCAGCGGCGCGTATCCCAGGGCGAACCCGACCGCGATCGGCGTCATGACCGCGAGCAGACCTGGAGTGGCCAGCTCGCGCAGCGAGTCGCGGGTGCAGATGTCGACCACGCGGCCGTACTCGGGCTTGACGGTGCCGTCCATGATGCCCGGGTTCTTGCGGAACTGGTCGCGGACCTCGAACACCACGCGCATGGCCGCCCTGCCGACCGCCATGATCGCCAGGCCGGAGAACAGGAACACCACCGCGGCGCCGATGATCAGGCCGACGAGCACGTTCGGCTGGTCGACGCCCAGGTTGAAGGTGCTGAACGCGCCCAGCGCGTCCTTCACCGACTGGCTGGCCGCCGCCAGTTCGGCTTCGACCGAGGTGCGGAAGGCGCCGAACAGCGCGGTCGCCGCCAGCACGGCCGTGGCGATCGCGATGCCCTTGGTGATGGCCTTGGTGGTGTTGCCGACCGCGTCGAGGCTCGTCAGAACCCTGGCGCCCTCGCCGTCGACGTCGCCTGACATCTCCGCGATGCCCTGCGCGTTGTCGGAGACCGGGCCGAAGGTGTCCATGGAGACGATGACACCGACGGTGGTCAGCAGGCCGGTGCCCGCCAGCGCGACCGCGAACAGCGCGATCGTCACGTTGCCGAAGCCGAGCAGGAACGCGCCGTAGACCGCGCCACCGATGATCAGCGCCGAGTAGACCGCCGACTCGAGGCCGACGCTGATGCCGGCCAGGATGACGGTCGCCGGGCCGGTGAGAGAGCTCTCGCCGATCTCCTTCACCGGGCGCCTGGTGGTCTCGGTGAAGTAGCCGGTGAGGATCTGGATCGCGCTGGCCAGCACCAGCCCGATCAGCACCGCCCCGATCGCGATGACCCGCGGGTTGGCGTCGGACTGCACGACCGCGCCCGACAGCTCGCCGAAGGTGGCGGGCAGGTACCAGAACGCCGCGCCCGCCACCAGGACCGCGGAGATCGCGGCCGAGATGAAGAAGCTGCGGTTGATGGCCGCCATGCCGTTGCGGTCCTTGTCGCGCAGGCCGGTGATGAAGATGCCGATGATGGCGGTGAGGACACCGATCATGGGGACGATGAGCGGGAAGATGAGCCCCTGCTCGCCGAAGGCGACCTTGCCCAGGATGAGGCTGGCCACCAGCATGACCGCGTAGGACTCGAACAGGTCGGCCGCCATGCCGGCGCAGTCGCCGACGTTGTCGCCCACGTTGTCGGCGATGGTGGCGGGGTTGCGCGGGTCATCCTCCGGGATGCCCTGCTCGACCTTTCCGACCAGGTCGGCGCCGACGTCGGCGGCCTTGGTGAAGATGCCGCCGCCCACTCGCATGAACATCGCGAGCAGAGCCGCGCCGAAGCCGAAGCCCTCGAGCACGCCCGGCGCGTCGCCCTGGTAGAGCAGGACGACGACCGCCGCGCCCAGCAGGCCGAGGCCGACGGTGAACATGCCTGCCACACCACCGGTGCGGAAGGCGATGCGCATCGCCTTCTTCTCACCTGATGTGCGGGCCGCGGCGGCCACGCGGACATTTCCGCGTACGGCAAGCCACATGCCCATGAAACCGGTCAGCGCCGAGAATCCCGCGCCGACGACGAAGAAGAGAGAACGCCCGATCTTCACATCGGTCGTTCCCGGAAGGAACCACAGCACGATCGGGATCAGGATCACGAATATCGCGAGAGTCCTGAATTGACGGGTGAGATAAGCCGCCGCGCCTTCCTGTACAGCGCGCGCGATGTTCTGCATGCGTTCGGTGCCCTGGTCGGCGGCAAGGACCTCGCGCACGAGACCACCGGCCACGGCCAGCGCGATGAGGGCCACGGCCGCGACCACGACCACGATGGTGAGATTGCTTCCGCTCAGGGACAGCGCAGAGGCTGGCTCGGCGGCCAGATAGAGCCTAGACATCCGTTCTCCTCGGCAAGACGGGTACGTCCTGCCCGGACGGCGCTGCGATGTTCGGCGGGCGGTGCCAGCGGCGTCCGGGTTATGGGCTGCCGCTTCCGGTTGAGTCCCGCTGTTGTGCCGGATCACCTTGGCCGGTGCCGGGAGTCTACGCAGGGGTTCCGCGGATATGAAGGCTCTGAGGGTGGGCAATTATCGGCGTGTCCACTAAGTCCCTGACAGTGGGCCGATTTGGTATTGACAGGGAAGTATTTCCCCTAAGTTTCGGGCATCGCTTGCGCGATTTATTGATGGACCGAAACTCCGGATCGATCCAATCGTCTCGCGCGTGACGGCGCCCGGCCCCGCGCGCTGGAGGGGCGTCTCCCTGGAGGGACGCCGGCCCAGCGCATCGGGTGGGGCCGGGTGCGCTTGCCGTACGTGATGGTGGGTGGACCCGCGGGAGCGGCTAGATGACGTGGCCGTTGGGAGCGGCCGGCCAGCTCATGCGGATGCGCATGCCCTTGGGGCTGGGGAACACCTCGACGTCGTCGGCCAGGCCGGCGATCACCGCTATTCCGAAGCCCGACATGAAGGAGTCGGACAGCGCCCCCAGATCGAGGGGCTGTTCCTGTTTGATCTCGTCACTCGGAGCCAGGTCGCTGACCGTGACCTCGAACCGCCCCGAATCGTCCTTGAGCTCGATGCGGATCGGCTCTCCCGGGCAGTGGGCGCGATGCGCCTCGACCGCCCGGGAGCAAGCCTCACCGACTGCGAGCCTGACCTCGTCCAGGAGCGACTCCTCCACGCCGGTGCGCCGCGCGATCGCCGTGGCGACCAGCCGCGCCGTGCGCACGTGCGCAGGGAGAGCGCTGAACGTCAGCTCGACGGTAGCCATGACTACTTGTCTCGGCCGTGAGCTTCCTTGGCCTCGTCGACCGAAGCGTAGATCCCGAAGACCTTGGTCAGTCCGGTGATCCGGAAGATCTTCAGAATGCGCTCCTGCGTGCACACCAGCTCGAGAGAGCCGTCGTGCGCGCGGACTCTCTTGAGCCCGCCGACCAGTACGCCCAGACCGGTCGAGTCGAGGAAGTCGACCTTCTCCATGTTGACGAGAAGGTGGTAGCTACCCTTGTTGACCAGGTCGATCAGAAGCTCACGCAACCTAGGCGCGGTGTAGACATCAATCTCACCCTCGACCTCAACGATGGTGAGTCGATCGTCCTGGTGGTGATCCAACTTCAGATCCACAGATCCTCCAGCGCCTCGCCTGCGAAAGTACCCTTGCGAGCCTGGCAGTCTGGAACTGCCCGACCCCGACGCGCGGCATTCAACCACGGTCGCTGCTTGTGTCTATACGAAATCACGATTCCCGGCCACTTTGCCCATGGATGTCAGACTGGAAACCAGTGAGTTCCTCCGCTTCCTCCCCGCACCGAGTCGGTCCACTCCTCCAGCACCTGCTCGGCGTTCCCGCACGCCACGAGCGCGTGACCCACGTGGAGCATGTTCCCGCACGTCAGGCGGGTCAGGTGCGATGGCCGGACTGGGTCAGCGAGCTTCTGATTACGCGCTTGGCGAACCGAGGAATCTCCGGACTGTGGTCGCACCAATACGAAGCGGCAGACCTGGCCAGACGTGGCCGAAACGTGATCATTTCCACAGGCACGGCGTCGGGGAAGTCGCTCGCCTACCTCGTTCCCGCCGTCACCTCCGCCCTCGAGGGGGGCACCGTCCTCTATCTCACGCCGACCAAGGCGCTGGCCGCCGACCAGCTGCGCGGACTGCGTGAGCTGCGCATCACCCAGGTGCGGGCGGCCACCTTCGACGGCGACACGCCCTTCGAGGAGCGCGCCTGGGTGCGGCAGCAGGCCAACTACGTCCTGACCAACCCCGACATGCTGCATCGCGCCCTGCTCCCCCAGCACGCGCGCTGGTCGTCGTTCTTCAGGCGGCTGCGGATCGTGGTCGTGGACGAGTGCCACGGCTACCGCGGAGTCTTCGGCTCCCACGTCGCCCAGATCCTGCGGCGGCTGCGCAGGGTCTGCTCGCGGTACGGCGCGGCGCCGGTCTTCGTCCTCGCCTCGGCCACGGCCAGCGAGCCCGCGGCGTTCGGCACGCGGCTGACCGGGCTTGAGATGGACGAGGTGACCTCGGACGCCTCTCCCAAGGGTTCTACCACCTTCGCGCTTTGGGAGCCTCCCCTCACGGATCTGCGGGGCGAGGGCGGGGCTCCTGTGCGGCGCACGGCCACCGCTGAGACGGCGGATCTGCTGGCTGACCTGGTACTGGCGGAGGTGCGCACGCTGGCGTTCGTCCGGTCCAGGCGGGGCGCGGAGACGGTGGCGCTGACGGCGCGGGCCAAGCTGGAGGACGTCGCCTTCGGCCTGCCCCGCCACTTCCCTCACCTCGACCCCCGGTCGAACCCGATGTCGCCTTCGGAGACCCTCCCCTCGCCCCACCCGGAGGCGCCCGCCGCCCAGGAACCCCTCGGCGCCTCCGAGACGCTGACCACCCGCCCGCCCTCGCTGGAATCACCGGATGACCTCGAGGCTGTCGATCTTCCAAGAGGTCCGAGCGGGTCCGTCGCCCTGGCCGACCTCCCGAGCAGGGTGGCCGCCTACCGGGCCGGATACCTCTCCGAGGACCGCAGGGGCCTGGAGAGGTCGCTGCGCAGCGGCGAACTGCTCGGCCTGGCCACCACCAACGCCCTGGAACTCGGCGTCGACGTCTCCGGCCTCGACGCCGTCCTCATCGCCGGATGGCCGGGCACCAGGGCCTCCCTGTGGCAGCAGGCGGGCAGGGCGGGCCGTTCGGGCAAGGACGCCCTCGCCGTCCTCGTCGCCCGCGACGACCCCCTCGACACCTACCTCGTCCACCATCCGGAGGCGCTGTTCGGGCGTCCGGTGGAGGCGATCGTGCTCGACCCCGACAACCCCTACGTCCTGGGCCCGCACCTCTGCGCGGCCGCCGCCGAGATCCCGCTCGCCGACGACGACCTGCCCCTGTTCGGCCCCACCGCCCATGCGCTCGCCGACGACCTCGTCGAGCAGGGCATGCTGCGCCGCCGTCCGACCGGCTACTTCTGGACCCGCCGCGAGCGCGCCACCGACCTGGCCGACATCCGCGGCTCGGGAGGCGCGCCCGTCCAGGTCGTCGAGTCGGCCACGGGACGCCTGCTCGGCACGGTCGACGAGCCGTCCGCCCACACCACCGTCCACACCGGCGCCGTCTACCTGCACCAGGGCGAGACCTTCCTCGTCGAGCTGCTCGACCTGGAGGCGGGCGTCGCTCTCGTCTCCGCCTCCGAGCCCGACTACAGCACCTTCGCCAGGGATGTCACGGAGATCTCCGTGCTGTCCTCGATCCGTTCCCACCAACTCGGTACGGCCTGCCTCACCTTCGGCGAGGTCGAGGTCACGCGCCAGGTCGTCTCCTACCTCAAGCGCCGCGTCCAGACCGGGGAGATGCTCGGCGACGAGCCCCTCGACCTGCCCCCGCGCACACTGCGCACCCGCGCGGTCTGGTGGACGCTGCCGGCCTCGGAGGTGGCCGCCCTGGCCGAGGACGGCATCGACCTCGGCGGGGCCGCGCACGCCGCCGAGCACGCCTCCATCGGCCTGCTCCCCCTGTTCGCCACCTGCGACCGCTGGGACATCGGCGGCGTCTCCACCGAGCTCCACGCCGACACGGGTCTGCTGACGGTCTTCGTCTACGACGGGCACGAGGGCGGGGCGGGGTTCGCCGAGCGCGGCTACGCACGCGCCACGGACTGGCTCACCGCCACCAGGGAGGCCATCGCGTCGTGCGAGTGCGAGCGCGGCTGCCCTTCGTGCATCCAGTCACCCAAGTGCGGCAACGGCAACGAGCCCCTCGACAAGGCAGGCGCCATCCGCCTCCTCGACACCCTCCTCGCCCCGGTACGCGTCGCCTAGAACCGCGCCCCTCCGCCCCCGGCCCGCGAGACCCCGGCCCACCGGGGTTTCGTGGCTTCCCCGTTCCTCCCGAGCTCCACGCCCTCGATGCTTACGGCCTTCCGGGGCGCTTGAGTTCCGGAGTCCCGCTCCTCAGGGGTGCCGGCCCCAAGGCCCTGAGCCTGTGACAGGCCCCGATCCTCCGAGATCGCCTGGGACCCACGCTCCTCCGGAGCCAACGTCCTCGGGGGCCCGGCCCCTCTGATGGTCCCCTGCATCTCCGCTCCTCCGGAGCTCCACCTCACCGGGGCTCACCACCCTCCAGAACGCCCCAGTTTCAGCGTCCCGCTCCTCAACGGTTTCCAGCACCCCCAGAGCCCTCGGCAATCCCAGATCCCATGGCATCCCCGCTCCTCCGGAACTCCACCTCGCCGGGGCTCACCACCCTCCAGAGCGCCCCAGTTTCAGCGTCCCGCTCCTCAGCGGTTCCGGCACCCCCAGACCCCTCGGGAATCCCAGCCCCTCCGAGATCCCATGGCATCCCTGCTCCTCCGGAGCCAACGTTCTCGAGGTCCCGCTCTTCTGCAGAGGTTCCGACCCTTCGGGTTTCACGCTCTTGGAGGCCAAGCACTCCCACTTCCGCCTTCCCGGCGTTCCGGCCGGCGTTCAGGCCGGCGTTCAGGCGTTCCGGCCGGCGTTCAGGCGTTCCGGCCGGCGTTCCGGCGGGCTGACCGGCCTTCCTGCGGGCTGCCCGGCCTTCCTGCGGGCTGCCCGGCGGAGGCTGGCTCTCGCTGTGCCGGGCGGCGCCGTCCCATCTGGCCCGTCGGGCTCGCCGGAGGAGACCGCTCGCCGAGCCCCGAGAGGTGGGCGCGCCCTGCCCCTGGGCCGCTGGAGGGGAGAGCGTCAGCTCTCGCCGCCCAGGTGCCGCCGTCCCACGTAGGCGGCGTCGTCATCGTCGGAGGCCCAGAAGTCGCCCGCGCCCGGCTGCGGACGCTCCCAGAACCCGCTGTCCTCCATGGAGCGTGGCGCGGGTGGCAGGTAGTCGTCCCAGCGGTCCTCGATCCTGACCGCCGGGGGCCGTACGGGGGCGGGACCGGGATCGGGCGCCACCGTGGTCACGGCCGAGCTGGGCAGCGCGAGCCTGATCGGCTCCGGCCGTACGGGGGCCTCGGCGACCTCCTGCGCGCTCATGTACATCGGCAGGCGCACACCCGCTGCCTCAGGGGCGGCCTGCTCGGGGACGTGCGGCTGAGACGGGGGCTGGGGCTGGGGCTGGGGTTTGCGCGTCTTCGCGACGGCCAGCACGACGGCGGGACGGCGAGGCGCGGCGGCCGTGGGCGGGATGCTGTCGCGAGGCTGCGGCGCTTCCTGCGGAGAGGGCGTGGAGGGCCCTGCCGTACCGCCCGCTGTGGCGAGCGCGCGCCGACGGGCCCATGCCCCGCCGTGCGCCGCCAGCAGCAGCAGGAGGAGTCCGCCCGCGACGTAGATGCCGTACTGCCCGATGTCGCCGATCGGCGACTCCGACGACTGCGCCTTGACGCTGGTGTCGACGGCCTCGGCCGTGTCGTCCTTCGTGTCGTTGCCGGAATCGCCCGAGGGAACGAGCGCCTCGTCGTCGGACTTCTTCGTCTCCGACTCCGTCCCTGTGTCCGTGCCTGGCTTGGCCTTGGGCAGGCGGTACTCGCCGTTGTCGTCCGTCGCCGACTCGGGGAGCGCAGGGAGCTTGCCCACGCTCTTCGGCGCGGACTGCGGCGGCTTGACCGTCGGGGTGACCCTCTTCTTCGGCGGGATCGACGGCAGCGGCTCCACCTTCTTCTGGGTGGCGGCGGTCTGTCCCTGCGGCTGCTTGCTCTGCGCCGCCTTGGGCTGCGTGGCCGCAGGAGGCGGGGCGGGGACCTTCACGTAGGCGACGTCCGAGTTGCCCGAGCCGAGCATCCCGCCCTCGCCGTCGCTCCTGAACGCCTTGACCGTGAAGCCGACCTGCTGCCCCGCCGCCTTGGCCGGTACAGCGAGCGTCGCCTTGCAGGAGCCACCCGAGCAGGCGCTACCCGCCGACACCTGACCGACCGAACCCGACTGGCTGGTCGAGATCTCGTACGACTGGAGATCGGGCTCTGAGCCCTTGCTCCACGTCACCACGATCTTGTCGCCGCCCTGCAGCGCGGCCGACACGCCGGAAGGCGGCTCCGCGGGGATGGCCTGGCGCAGCGTCGAGGTGCTCTCGTCCCACTTCGAGCCGAGCAGCTTGCCCTTCTGGACCAGCCGTACCTGGTAGCTGCCGTTGGCGTGCTCGGCGGGGTTCCACGTGTAGGTGACGCGCTGGTTGCCCTTCGCGACCTCGGCGCCGTCGACGTAGAGAATGGCGTCGAACGCGAAGTCGACCGTGCCCTGGATCGTGACCGGCGCGTTGGTGGTCACCCGCGCTGGCATGTCGATATCCGCTCGCGCATGCGCCGGGGTCGCCACGCCGAACACCGCGACCCCGATCACGATCGGCATCACCACGCCTGCGGCCATCAGCCTGCGAACTGCCGTCACGACGCTTCCCCTTCATCGAGAGCCTCGCACCGCCCGACCCCTCGCCCCCGACGAGCGACCGCACGGCGACCGGAAGTGCCAGTTCCTCGAATCCGACCCGTCAACCTCGACGGTGTCGTGCAGCCTAGCGACAAAGGTCCGCAGTATCCCAGACCTCCACACCAGACGGCATGGACCGAAGTAAGCGCGACCTTATGTGAGATTTCCTACTCTTGGACACGCAGTCCAAGAAGTCGTGACTCGATTGCGACCTAGCCTCACAAGCCCCATGAGCGCCACACCATCCCTCGCGCTGGCGACCATCGAACAGCGCCGGAAGTTCATACCGATCGACCGCCGGCGCCCCTTCCCCCAGCCCCGAACGAGCCTCGTCGATCGTCAGCGCGACGCCGGCGGCGGGGCGCCGAACCCGTCGTACAGCTCCCTCCTGAGCCGCCCGTCTCGACACCCACCCCCTTGGCGCCTCAACGCCTCCAGCCGTCGGGTGGTGTGGCAACGGGCTCACAACCGGGCGATCAGGTCGGCCACCGCGGCGAACCGTTCCGCCTCCGCCGGGGGAATCTCCCGCCCCTCCCGCCGGCAGAGCTCGTCCAACGTGGCCGACCTGAAGATGAGCGCACGCACGAGCAGCTGGGCGAAGTCGTCTCCTCGGCCGGCCAGCTCGACGACCTCCCGCCCCGCCTCCCACCACAGCAGCCCGTCCACCACCGCGACCGCCTCGCCGTACGCCGGGGGCCGCCAGTAGGGCGAGAAATCGATCACCACAGGATCGACGCCATCCGCGAACAGCACGTTGCCCGCAAGATCCCCGTGGATCACCTGAGATCGTGCGTGCAGCGGACGTCTCAGCGCGATCAACCTGTCCAACAACCCACGCAGTCCGGGCATCGGCTCGACCACCGTCGCCGCACCCCACGCCACCCGGTCGGCCACCGCCCACGGATGCGTACGCCGCTTGAGGAACCCTGGTCTCTCGACCCCGCCGAGGGCCTCATGAAAGCCCTTGGAAGCCGCGAACAACTCCGGCCACCGCCCGCCAGGGCCAGGCTTTCCCTCAACGAACTCGGCGGCCGCCCAGCCGTCCACCACAAAGCCACCCAGCTCGGACCGCAGCGGGCGCGGCACCCGCACCCCGTCCCCTTGAAACCCGGCCATGACGCTCGCGCACCATTCGGCTTCCTCAGGGTCGTCCACAGGCTTGAACACAGCCCCGCCCACCCGAACGCTCCGTCCCTCCCCACCGGGAAGCGGGACGGGTGTACCTGCGACGCCGAAGGCGTCGAGCACGGACTGAGGCGGCAACTCCCCATTCACGCCGCCATCCTGCTCACCCGTCAGACCCACCGCACCTCATTTCCACCCACCTCACGACAACCGCGCGGCGGCGCCGTCCCGGCCGCTGAGATCCGCTGGGCTCGCCCAGGTGCGCACAAAGATGTACGCCGGGTTGGGCCCCCGGAAGGAGGCAGCGTCTGTTCCCCGCCAGCAGGCTTGAATCATGACTATCGGCTTGTTGCTCACCCTCGCCGCCCTCGCGGTGGTCGACAGCACGAGCTTCGGCACCCTCGGAATCCCCATCTACCTCCTGCTCTCCTCCGAGCGGTCGCAGGTGTCCCGGTTCCTCATCTATCTCGCGACCGTGGCGATCTTCTATTTCCTCGTCGGTGTCGCGCTCATGCTGGGGTTGTCCACGCTGATGGAGAACTTCGGTGAGCTCCTGCAGAGCCGTACCGCCTACTGGGTCCAACTCGCGCTCGGCGTGGGGTTGTTCGCCCTGAGCTTCCGCTTCGACCCCAAGCGGAGACAGAAGCTCGGCAAGCCCGAGCGACGTTTCGAGCCTCGCCTGGGCGGTCCGCGAGTGATGGTGCTGCTGGGGCTGACCGCCGGGCTGCTCGAGGTGGCGACGATGGTTCCCTATCTCGCCGCGATCGGCATCATGACCACGTCGAACCTGTCCACGGCGCAGTGGCTCCCTCTGCTCGCGGCCTATGTCGCCATCATGATCATGCCTCCCCTCGTACTGCTCGGCCTGCGAACCGTCGCCAGAGGCTGGCTGGAGCCGAAGCTGGAACGGCTGCGAGCGTGGATGAGCAAGCACTCGGCATCGGCTGTGAGCTGGGCGCTGGGGATCGTCGGCTTCCTCCTGGCGCGCGATGCCGCGGCCTACCTGTTCTTCCTGTAAACGACAGCCAGCCGAACTTCTCCACCCCACGCGAATGGGGAGCTCTCCCCGAAATGACGAGCCTCTCCCCGATGTGAGTGACCGAGCCTTTCCATCCGACATGAGCGGCCGAGCCATATCCGCGGCCGAGCTTCTCCATCCCATGCGAGAGCCAGAGCCAAGTCAGCGGCCAAGCACCTCCACCCCATACGAGTGCCTAAGCCATATCAGTGGCCAAGCACCCCCACCTGATGCGAGTGCCTGAGCCTCTCCACCCGATATGAGTGGCCGCGCCATGTCAGTGGCCCAGCTTCTCCTTCCGACATAAGTGACCGAGCTTCTACGTCGGATGGGTGAAGCTCAGCAAGACTTTCGCTCTCGGCAACCCGTCGAACGCCACGATTCCGAGAGGACTCACTACGGCGCTGGCTCTCGCGGAACATCTGGGTTGCCGTTGGCCGGTCCGGCTCGGGCGCGGGCGAGAACCACTCGATCCCCCAGGGCGGGGAGTGAGAGGCCGACAGAGACCGTGAGGTCAGCCACGGCATCGGTGAGGGTGCAGCGGACGAGTTGGGCACCGTTCTCAGCCGCCAGACGGGATGCCCGTGCGCACGCCTCCGTTGGAGCGGCGAGGGCCCATCGGGCGGCGACGAGGACACTGAGGTCCGCGGCACTCTGCGCACGGTGATGCGCGACCCGTGCCGCTCCGACGATCGCGAAGGTCGTCGCGATCGCGAGCAGCAAGCCCGAGAGTGCCACGCACCAGAGCGTGGCCGAACCTCTGTCCGCTGCCATGGGGCCCTGCTGAGGGTGGGCCTTCTGGTTCATCGATGTCCAACTTTCGCGTGGGATGCGTGGCGTCGCATCTTGTGGGTGCATGACGCCCTGTCTCGCGGCGTGCATGGCTTCGCGTCTCGCGGCGTGCACAGCACTCCGTCTCGCCGCGTGCGTGGCGTCGTGTCTCGCCGTGTGCATGGCGCCCTGTCTTGTGGGGTCGAAACGCCGGCATGGCAGTGGGGGACGGCGCTAGTGGCTGTGGGGCGCCGCGGGTTGGGCTGTATCGAGGTCGAGGGGCGAGGAGGCGCCAGGGGGCGCGAGGGCGCCGGGTTCGGTTGCGGAGCTGGCTGCGGCTTTGACTTCAATGGGCGGTAGGGCGGAGGCCCATGAGGGCTTGATGTGAGTGGTCACTTGGACGCGGGTCATGTCTGCTCCTCGCCTGATCTCCACTTGGGCGCCTGGTGGGGCAACCGTTCTCGTGAGCTCTTGGACCTTGGCGATGGGTTCGCCTCGGGCTGCGGCCCGCGCACCTGCGCGTGCGGCGTCCACACACCGCAGATGGGCGTTGACCACCGTGACCGCCCACAGAGCCGCAGCGAGTACGACCATGAGGGCGGGCAGCACGGCGGCGGTCTCTGCCGTGACCGAGCCTCTCGAAGCCCGCGTCCCCTTGGGGCGTGGGCGGCGCGCAGGCGAGCGTGGCTTTGAGGCTTGCCGCGGAAGTGACATGTGATCATGCCGTTTCGTCATAGGGGACGCGTCGTCTCAGGGCTGCGCACAAGCAGAGGTCTCCGAGCCGGGCTGTGGGCTCGGAGACCGAGCTGTGAACCCGGGGTTCAGCTATGGATCTGGGTGCGGTGGGGTCTCCGAGTCGGCTGTGGGTCTCGGGAATGGGACTTGGGGCTCGGAGGCCGGGCTGTGGATTGGCTGCAGCGGTGGATTTGAGGGCTGTTGTGGTGCAAGTCGTCTGTGCGCCGCGGAGTCGGGCTGTGAGATCGGGATTCCGCTGTGGATGCGGGCTGCAGCTGTGGATGGGGTCTCGGAGTAGCAGAGCTGTAAATGCGGTCGGCTGTGTTTTGGGGTCGGGTGTATCGCTGCCTGGGAGCAACTTGGGCTTGGGGTTGGGCACCACGGGTGCTGCGAGCGGGCTGCGAGGGCCTCGGGGGAGCACGGGATCTCGGGGTCCGAACGGCGATCCGGGGCTTCGTGCGCGGCGGTCTGAGGTCGAGCCCGTACAGCGATCTCCAGGGCTCGGCCGTACAGCGATTTCGGGGCTGGGCCGTACGGAGGCGCGGGCGGGCGACGGACTCGGGGCTGGAGGTACGAGGGCTCGAGCGCCGGGATGTACGGCTGCCAGCCCGCGAGACCGCGCGACGAGTGCAAGGAACCGGATGTGTCGAAGGAGGTTCAGCCTGCGGTGTTCAAAGCGCGGTTGACCAACGTGGTGAGCATTTCCTGAACTTCGGAACTCGTGACGACCTTGAAGAGCAGCGCGGCGAACCCGCACGCGGCGATGGTGCCCACGGCGTACTCGGCGGTGGACATGCCGCGGTCGAGGCCCAGGCGGGCAGCCGCTGCGGTGCGGCTGGTCCACCAGGCCGCCACGGCACGCCGGAGCCGGACGACGGGCGTGATGAGGAACGGCTTGCGCATCAGTGCCTCCGAGGGTGGGACCGGACGGTGTCCGGGGTGGGGGTTCAGGTTCTCGGAGGGGGTGGGGTGGGGGCGGGTCCGAGCGGGGTTCTGTGGACGAAGGAGACGGGGTCGGCTGGGCTGTGGATAACTGGCTGTGGATGACTACATCAGGGCGCGGCGAGCCTCCGTGGCACGCCGTACCGCCCTACACGAGGCACGGCGAGCCTCCGGGACACGCCATATCGCCGTGCATGGGGCGCGGCGAGCTTCCATGGCACGCCGCACCGCCCCACACGAGGCGCGGCGCGGCCAGCCTCCAATGCCCGTCGTACCCCCAGCACAGGACGCGGCCGGCCTCCGAGCACGTCATATCGCGCTGCATGGGACGCGGCGAACCCCCGAGGCACGCCGTACCGCCTCGTACGAGGCGCGGCCACCCCGCGAGGAACGCCGTACCGCCCTACACGAGGCGCGGCCAACCCCCGAGGCACGCCGCACCGCCCTACAGGAGGCGCGACCAACCCCCGAGGCACGCCGCACCGCCCTACAGGAGGCGCGACCAACCCCCGAGAAACGCCGCACCGCCCCGCACGGGACGCGCCGTACCACCTCTGAGGCGCCTGGGAGCCTCCGAGGAACGCTGTACGCATAGCCAGGCCCTGTGCGTGGGAGGGAGGAGATGGCGAAGCTCGGCAGGCCGGCCGCGCTCATACCCGAGGGGCCGGGTAACGGCCGATGTCCCTCTCCCGAGGATGCGTCGGCCTCTAAGGGAGCAGGACGCCGCTGGCCAGGCCTGCCACCACAGGGATGATTCCCAGCAGCACGAACGCCGGCAGGAAGCACAGGCCCAGCGGTGCCACGGCCTGGACGCCCACCCGGCGGGCCGCTGCCAGCGACGCCATCCTGGACGCCTGGCGGGCGTCGTCGGCGAGGCGGGTGAGCACGTCCGCGACAGGAGCACCGCTCTGCGCGGCACGCGACATGGCCCGCGCCAGCGCCCCCATGGACGGCTCTCGCGCCAGCACCATCCACACCGGCTCGGGGTCGGCCCCCAGGCGGAGCTGGCCGCTGACCCAGGTGAGGCGCTGTCCGAGGGGTCCGCCGATCGCGACGGCGGCGATCTCGGTCGCCGCGCTGACGGGTTGCCCCGCCTGGAGGCAGGCGACCATGAGGTCCGTGGCGAAGGGCAGGTCGGCGGCGATGCGCTCACGGTCGCGGCGCAGGTGGGGCCCGACGGCCTTCCTGTGGACGAGTACGGTGACCACCACCCCGAACACGGGCCCCGCCACCATGCCGGCGACGCCGCCCACCAGCACGAACATGACGAGCGCCGCGCACAGGCCAGGCAGAAGCGCCCGCCGGTCGAGACGAGCCCCGTGGACGGCACGCGGAGGAAACCACTCCTCCGCACCGGCGGAAGGCGCCCGCGGCGGTCCTCCAGGTGGACGCAGGGCGGCGAGTCGTTCAGCGGGCCCACCCGAGGGGAACCACAGCCAGGTCGCCATGAAGGCGCAGGCGACGGCGGCCAACGTCATGATCATGCGGCCTCCGCCCTGGACGACATCCGATGGGTCCACCACAGCCCACAGGCGTCGAGAGCCACGCCGACGACCAGGCAGGCCAGCCCCGGCACGCTGCCGAACAGGAATCCGACGGGATTCATCCCCAGCCCCGCTGCCATGAGAAGGCCGAGGGCAGGAAGCGCCGCGAGCATCCTGGCCGTGGCTCTGGGCCCCGCGAGCTGGGCCGACACCTCACCTCTGTGCGCCTGTGCGGCACGCAGCGCGACGCCGACCCTGTCGACCAGGCCGGACAGTCCCGCGCCGACCGACACGCTGACCTCCCAGCACGCCGCCAGCCGCAGTAACCCCTCGCCGCCCTCGGCGGGCGCCACCTCACGGAGGGCAGCGGCCACATCGCCACCGTCTCGGGCCGCGGCCGCCAGGGGCCGTACAGGGTCGGGCAGCTCGACCGCGGCGAGGGCGCGGGTGAGCGCCTCCCCCGCCGTACGGCCGGCCGCCAGCTCGGCGGAGAGCGCCTGGCACAGCTCGATCGAGGCCACGCGCCACGCCTCCGCCCTGCGTGCGGCGGAGGGGCGTCTGACGCTCTCCCACAGGGAAGGCCACCGGCGTGGCGTCGGAGCGCCGAACAGGCGATCGAGGCGGAGGTCCGCGTGAGTGGGCCCGGTCCACAGCCAGAGGGCGAGCGCGGCGCACAGTGCGGCGATAACGGTCAACGACTTGCTTCCAATCTTCGACAAGGGTCTTGGCGGGCGCGGGAGGGACTGAGAACTAGGACGGCCCGCCGCACCAGCCCGACAGCGCGCCTCAACCAGCCCAGGCAGCCCGCCAAACCAGCCGAGCAACGCGCCTCAACCAGCTCGGGCAGCCCTGCCGGACAGCCGCCCCAGCAAGCCCAGCCAGCCCGCCGGCCCCGGTGGCCGAGCGGCGAAATCAGCGAGGCGAAGCCCTGGACGAGATCGAGGAACGCCGCCCGATCTCGTCGGAAGCCGTGGCCGGACGCAGCGGGGGGGCATCCTCAGGCGGCCTGCACGTCACCGCTCCGGCGACAGGGAGGTGCGGGCGAGGAGGGCCGTGTAGCCGGGGCCTCGCCGCGCCCGGCCGTCCGGGTCGAATGTCAGCGCCGACTCCGCCTCCACGAACCCCGAAGCGCTCCGTGACAGCAGGCACACCTCCGAGACCAGCCGCCTGCCGTCGGAGCGCCGCCGCGACAGATGGACCACCACGTCGAGCGCCGCGGCCAGCTGGCTGTGGACGGCCTCACGGCTGAGGCCCGCCGCGCACGCCAGCGCCTCGAGCCGGGGAGGCACGTCGGCCGCGGTATTGGCGTGGAGGGTGCCGCAGCCGCCCTCGTGCCCCGTGTTCAGGGCGGCCAGGAGGTCGACGACCTCCGCGCCTCGGACCTCTCCCACCACCAGCCGGTCGGGCCGCATGCGCAGCGCCTGCCGTACGAGGTCGCGGAGGCCGACACCACCGGCTCCCTCCAGGTTGGCGGGGCGGGTCTCCAGCCGGACCACGTGGGGGTGGAGCGGGCGCAGCTCGGCGGAGTCTTCGACGAGGAGGAGGCGTTCCCCCTGGTCGGACAGGGAGAGCAGGGCGCTCAGCAGGGTGGTCTTGCCGGTGCCCGTGCCGCCGGTGACCAGGAAGGCCAGTCTCGCCTCGACCACGGCGGACAGGACGGCGACCGCCTCGGGAGGAACGGTGCCTGCGGCGACCAGGTCGGGGAGGGTGAACGTACGGCGGGGCGGCAGCCGCAGCGACACGCACGTGCCCTCCGAGGCGATGGGCGGCAGGACGGCGTGCAGGCGCACCCCACCGGCCAGCCGCGCGTCGACGTGCGGGGAGGCGTCGTCGAGCCGGCGGCCCGCTGAGGCGGCGAGGCGCTGGGCCAGGCGGCGGACCGCGCCGTCGTCGGGAAAGGTGACCGTGGTGCGGCGCAGCCCTCGCCCGTCGTCGATCCACACCTCGCGCGGCCCGTTGACCAGGACGTCGGTGACGTCGGGCGCTGCCAGCAGAGGTTCGAGCGGGCCCGCGCCGATGAGGTCGGCGCACAGGGCGCGGGCGACGGCCAGGATCTCGGCGTCGCCGTACACCGATTTCTCCGCCCTGAGCGCGACCGCGACCTGGGCGGCGCTCGGCTCCACGCCCGCCCGCGCCAGCCTCACCCTGACCGCCTCGACCAGGTCCTTGGAGACGCCGTTCATGCGGCCATGAGGTCGGTCAGGAGCGTGGCGCAGAAGTGGCCGAGCACCGAGCGGCGGTCGATGAGGGTCAGGTCGCCCTTGTTGAGCGCGGCGGCCAGGCGCGGCTGGTCGGCGAGGTGACCGGCGCAGGGCAGGTCGAGCGAGGCGGCCACGACCGACTCCTCCAGCACCCCCGGCCTCAGGACCATGCCGACCGCGCTCGTGTGGCGGCGGATCTCGCCGAGCACCTGCGCCGCGGCCAGGACGCCGCGGACGTCGGCGGTGACCAGCAGGAGCGTGGACGAGGCGCGGCTCAGCGCCTCGGCCGCGGCGGCGTCGAGGTGACGGGGCAGATCGACGACCACGAGGTCGAAGCCGCGTCTGCCCGCCTCGAGCACCGAGCGCATCGCTCCGGATGGGATCGCCTCCACCTCACCCCTGTGGAAGGCGAGGACGGTCAGCTCGCCGAAGGCGGGAAGCGCGGCCTGCAGCGCCGCCGAGCTCACCCGCCCTTCGCGCGAGACGAAGTCGGCCCATCTGGCGCCTTTGGCCTCCTCCTGCCCGAGCAGGACGTCGATGCCGCCGCCGAGGGGGTCGGCGTCGACCAGCAGCGTGCGGAGCTTGCGCCGCGAGGCCGACAGCGCGAGGCAGGCCGACAGCAGGCTGGCACCCGCGCCTCCGTTGCCGCCCACGACACCGACCACGACCCCTGCCCGCGGGGACGGCTCCAGCGCGTCGGCGAACTCCTCGACCAGCCGCAACTCACCCTCGGGCAGTTCGACCACGCCCTGGGCGCCCACGGCGACGCATCGCCGCCAGCTGTCGGGATCGCCGCCCTGCCTGGTGGCCAGGAAGACCTTCGGCCTGCCCGGCGGCCCTGAGGCGGCCACGGCGTCGGCCAGGTCGTCGCCGACCACCACGATCGGCGCGTGCGACCAGTAGGGGCGTGCGAGAGCGGGTGCGTGGGCGACGTCGAGCTGGGAGCCTGCGGCCGCGGCGACGCGTACCAGATCGTCGAGCAGGTCGCCGTCGTCGGTGATGGCCAGAGGTCGGGTCATTGCTGCCTCCTCGGGATGGGAGGCACAGCATGGGGGAGGAGCCGACGGGCGCGAGCTACCGAACGAGGTTCTGTGGATAAAAAGCGGCGACCCCCGCCGGGGGGGAGAGCGGGGGTCGCCTGACCGGTCCGGCTCCGGGGGGGTAGAGCCGGGCCCGTTTCAGAAGAAAGCTTTCATCACTTAACCAGAGCATGGCAAGGGAGTTGCAAAGCTATCCCGTGCACAGTCACTCCAGTATCGGGAGATACCCCGTATGCTGCCCGATCAACTCGAGTTTCGTCGAGGAGTAATCTCCAATTTTCGCTAGTTTTTTTTGGGGCGTAGTTGCACGACTACTGACCGCGAGATCACTCAGCGTGATCACATGAGCGGGGTAAAGGTCTTGAACAGAGGGGTTCCCATGAGGCGGAAACAGACGTAGAAAGGTCTCACGGACCTCGTGTCCGGGTACGTCAGCCGGGCACCCACGCGCGACCAGCCGCGGGAGGCGCGTCGAGACGGGCTTGACCCGGTCCGACGAATACAGTTGCACGCTTGGTAACCCGGTGTGACGTGCCGGCAGACGGCGTCTCATTTGTGGGACGCCGTCCGCTATGCCCGCTGCATGGCCTCGCAGATGGCGGTCGTCTCCCTGACCCCGAGTGTCACCGCCGAGGCACACTGCCGTACCCAGGCCGCGACCCCCTCGCCTGTGCCCTGCAGATATGCCCGCAGCCCCTCGGCGTACGGAAGCTCCAGGTGGCCCACCTCGCTCGGGACCAGCGACTTGGGGTCGAGGCCGTACTCCACGAGCGTGAGACGCTCGGCCGCCCTCGCGACGACGCCGTCAGCGATCCCGAAGGGACGCAGCACGGCGAGTTCGGCGTGCACGACGGCGGCGAGCACCAGCGCGGGCGCCTTCGTCTGGCCGGTGACCAGCGCGAACAGCGCGTCCATGCGAGCGGCGGTCTGCTCGGCGCTGGGAGCGGGGCCGAGCGCGAGAGGGTCGGCCGCGGCGGCGCCCGTGCGAGGCCGTCCGATGTCGGCCTCGTCTGCCAGGCCCACGGCGGCCAGCGTGTGCACCCTCGCCAGCACCTGTCTGGGGGTGCTCCGCCACGTGGAGCCGAGTCTTCCCAGCTCGGCGGAGGCACGAAGGGCGCCCTGGACCACGGGCGAGGAGACCTCTCCCCTGCGCAGGGCGTCGAGCGGCACGTCGTCCCCCGCCAGCGCGGCCGACGCGCGCGCCCCGCGCAGCGCGGCCTCGGCCGACACCTCGGGGCTGCGGCGGCGCAGCACGCGATGCCGGTACAGGCGGTCGACGGCCTCACGCGCCTCTTCGACCGCTTCTGGCACTCCAGGAAGTCCGGCAATGACAGCCAATGGGTCACTCACAGGTTCCGACCTTACCGGCCGGTAGCCCTCTTTTAGGACGGGGCCCAATTGGTCCGTTCCATATTTGTGGGATTTCAGGATTACAACGGTTTAATAGCAGTTGTCAGCACTTCGGGTCATCAGGAGACGGTTGGTACAGACCTGTCTAGACCTCTTGTGGTGAGCCCTGGTGGCCTGGTGAAGTGGGACAGCAAGACTCAATCTGGCCATATGAAGGAGCATGAAGTGGCCCCGGAGACCCCTGGCACCGAGCCTCAGGCGCTGTCGAACCTGTTGCAGGAGAACCGCCGGTTCGAACCACCGGCGGCCCTGGCCGCGGCTGCGAACGTGACCGCCGCCGCCTACACCGAGGCCGAGGCGGACCGCCTGGCGTTCTGGGAGCGCGCGGCGGACCGGCTGACCTGGGCCAAGCGCTGGGACACCACTCTTGAGTGGAACCCGCCGTTCGCCAAGTGGTTCGTCGGCGGCCGACTCAACATCGCCTACAACTGCGTCGACAGGCACGTCGAGGCGGGCAACGGCGACAAGGTCGCCTACTTCTGGGAGGGCGAGCCCGAGGGCGACAGCCGTACGCTCACCTATGCCGACCTCCAGCGCGAGGTCAACAAGGCCGCCAACGCGCTCACCGAGCTGGGTGTCGGCAAGGGCGACCGCGTGGCGATCTACATGCCGATGATCCCCGAGCTGCCGATCTCGATGCTGGCCTGCGCCCGCCTCGGCGCGATCCACTCGGTGGTGTTCGGCGGCTTCTCCGCCGCCGCGCTGCAGAGCCGCATCGAGGACGCCGACGCCAAGCTGGTCATCACCGCCGACGGCGGCTACCGTCGCGGCGCGCCTTCCGCGCTCAAGCCCACGGTGGACGAGGCAGTCGCGCAGACCCCAGGCGTCGAGCACGTGCTCGTCGTCCGCAGGACCGGGCAGGAGGTCGCGGCCCAGGAGCGCGACGTGTGGTGGCACGACGTGGTCGAGCGCCAGAGCGACCAGCACGAGGCGCAGCCGCACGACGCCGAGGACCCGCTCTACATCCTCTACACCAGCGGCACCACGGGGAAGCCGAAGGGCATCCTGCACACCGGCGGCGGCTACCTGACGCAGACGGCGTGGACCCACGACGCGGTCTTCGACCTCAAGCCCGACAGCGACATCTACTGGTGCACCGCCGACATCGGCTGGGTGACGGGGCACTCCTACATCGTCTACGGCCCGCTCGCCAACGGCGCGACCAGCGTCATCTACGAGGGCACGCCCGACACCCCGCACCGCGGCCGGTTCTGGGAGATCGTCCAGAAGTACAAGGTCACGATCCTCTACACCGCGCCCACCGCGATCCGCACGTTCATGAAGTGGGGCGACGACATCCCCGCGAAGTTCGACATGTCGTCCCTGCGCATCCTCGGCTCGGTCGGCGAGCCGATCAACCCCGAGGCGTACGTCTGGTACCGCGAGCACATCGGCGGCGAGCGCTGCCCGGTCGTGGACACCTGGTGGCAGACCGAGACCGGCGCCATCATGATCAGCCCGCTGCCCGGCGTCACCGCGGCCAAGCCCGGCGCGGCGATGCGCCCGCTGCCGGGCATCACCGCGGACGTCGTCGACGACCAGGGCAACAGCGTGCCGAACGGCGGCGGCGGCTTCCTCGTGGTCCGCGACCCGTGGCCGTCGATGCTGCGCACGATCTGGGGCGACGATCAGCGCTACATCGACACCTACTGGTCCCGTTTCGAGGGGATGTACTTCCCCGGCGACGGCGCCAAGAAGGACGAGGACGGCGACCTGTGGCTGCTCGGCCGCGTCGACGACGTCATGCTCGTCTCCGGCCACAACATCTCGACCACCGAGGTGGAGTCGGCGCTCGTCTCGCACCCGAAGGTCGCCGAGGCGGCCGTCGTGGGCGCCACCGACCCGGTGACGGGACAGGCGATCGTGTCTTTCGTGATCCTGCGCGGCAGCGCGGAGGAGGGCGCGGACATCGCCACCGAGCTGCGCAACCACGTGGCCAAGGCGCTCGGTCCCATCGCGAAGCCGCGCCAGATCCTGGTCGTTCCCGAGCTGCCGAAGACGCGGTCGGGGAAGATCATGCGGCGGTTGCTGCGTGACGTGGCGGAGAACCGGAGCGTGGGCGACGTCACCACGCTGGCCGACAGCACGGTGATGAACCTCATCTCCGAGAAGCTGCCCAGCGCGAAGTCCGACGACTGACGAGCTCCATCCGAAGGGCCGGGGGTTTCCTCCGGCCCTTCGGCACGCCAGGAGGTGCGCACGGGGCCGGGCCCGCAGGCGGACCCCACCGGCGCGAACGTGGCTGAGGTCCTTCAAAACGCGGGGTACGGCAAGCGGGGCTGAGGTTCTTCGGAGACGCGAGGACGGCGGGGCAAGAAGGCCAAGGGGCCAAGGGGCCAAGGGGCCAGAAGATGTCGGAAATGGGGCGGTACGGGTGCGGTCGGTGGTGTCAGGAGGCGTCTGGGTAGGATCTCGCGCAGGTGTGCCGGGAAGTCTGGTCGGCGGGGAACGATCGACGTATCCGTACACCAAGGGAGATCACCGTGCGCCGAGCCGCCGAAGTATGGCCGCTCCGACCGACCGTCCGTTACGCCCGAACCCTGGCCGAGGCGCTGCGCACGGAGACCATCGGCGGCATCGTCATGCTGCTCGCCACCATGGCCGCCCTCGTCTGGGCCAACGTCTCGATCGACTCCTACGAGGCCCTCCGCACCGCCGGGTTCGGCCCCGAGAGCCTCCATCTGAACCTGGAGCTCTACAAGTGGGCCCAGAACGGCCTGCTGACGATCTTCTTCTTCGTCGCGGGTCTGGAGGTGAAGGAGGAGTTCGTCCACGGCGAGCTCGCCAACCTGCGCAAGGCCGCGCTCCCGATCATCGCCGCCATCGCGGGCATGGTCGTTCCCGCCCTGGTCTACCTGGCCGTCAGCTGGGGAGCCGAGGACGCGAGCAGGGGCTGGGCCATCCCGACGGCCACCGACATCGCCTTCGCCCTGGCCGTGCTGGCCGTGACCGCCAGCGCGATGCCCGCGGCGCTGAGGGCCTTCCTGCTCACCTGCGCCGTCGTCGACGACCTGGGCGCGATCACGATCATCGCGCTCTTCTACACCGATCATCTCGACGTGGTCATGCTGCTGGTGGGCGCGGCCCTGATCGCGCTCTACGGCCTGCTCCAGCGCAGGGGGGTCAGGAGCCTGTGGGCCTACCTGCCGCTCGCCGTACTCGCCTGGTACTTCGTCGAGGTCAGCGGCGTGCACGCGACGGTGGCGGGCGTCGCGCTCGGCCTGCTGACCAGGGTCACCACCAAGGCGGACGAGGACAGCTCCCCCGCCGAACGCGCCGACCACTACGTGAGGCCGATCTCAGCGGGTTTCGCGGTACCGGTCTTCGCGTTCCTGTCGGCCGGTGTGCGGCTCGACGGTGACAGCCTGAGCGTGATCTTCAGTGATCGGGTAGTCCTGGGAGTGATGGCCGGACTGGTCATCGGTAAGTTCCTGGGAGTGTTCGGCGGCGCGTGGCTCGCGGTACGGCTCGGCCTGGCCAGGCTGTCGGAGGAGTTGCACTGGAGGGACATGGCGGCGGTCTCGGCGCTCGGCGGCATCGGATTCACGGTGTCGTTGCTCATCGGCGACCTCGCGTTCGGCGCTGATCAGGAGAGAGCCACCGCCGTGACGACGGGAGTCCTCGCGGCCAGCCTCGCGGCCTCGATGCTGGCGGCGGTTCTCCTGCACGTCCGGGTGCGTAAGCGTCGCAATGGACTGGATGATGTTTGACACGGGCACCTGGCCCCGATAGGAGACGTTCATGCCGCAGACTTCTGAGGAAGAATCCCTTGGTGCGCTCGTCGCCCAGGCGAGCAACCACATCTCCACGCTGGTCCGCTCGGAGATCGAGCTGGCCAAGGCCGAGCTCAGGTTCGACGCCAAGCGGGTCGGCACCGCCGCGGGGCTGTTCGCGGCGGCGGCCTTCATGGCCCACCTGTGCCTGATCCTGGCCTCCTTCGCGATCGCGTACGTGCTCGTGGAGGTCGGCCTGCCCCAGTGGCTGGCGTTCACGATCGTGACAGTGTTCTACCTGCTGGTCGCGGCCCTGCTGGTCTTCCTGGGGACTCGCAGGTTGAAGGGGCTGGCGGCGATGAAGCGCACGACCAGGTCGCTGAAGGGCCTGAAGGAGATCGCCACACCAGAGGGCGAGCTGGTGAAACCCGATGCCTGACGAGAGCTTCGTCCACCTGGACGGGCCGTGGACGCATCGCAGCGTCCACGCCGGCGGCACCCGCTTCCACATCGTGGAAGCGGGTGAAGGGCCGCTCGTCCTGCTGCTGCACGGCTTCCCCCAGTTCTGGTGGACGTGGCGGCACCAGCTGGCGAGCCTGCCCGAGGCCGGCTACCGCGCCGTCGCCGTCGACCTGCGCGGTTACGGCGGCAGCGACAAGCCACCGCGCGGCTACGACCTGCCCACGCTGGCGGGCGACGCCACGGGCCTGATCCGCGCCCTCGGCGAGACGGGCGCGATCGTCGTCGGCCACGACTGGGGCGGGCTGCTGGCCTGGACGATGGCCGTGACCGACCCCAAGACCGTGCACCGCCTGGTCGCGGTGTCGGCACCGCACCCGCGGCGCCTGCGCGGCGCGCTGCTGACCGACCCGTTCGGCCAGCTCAGGGCCAGCGGCTACACCCTCGGCTTCCAGCTGCCGTTCCTGCCCGAGCGGCGCCTGACGCGCGACGACGGCAAGCTGGTCGGGCAGTTGCTCGACGACTGGTCGCGGCCCGGCTGGCCCGAGCAGGACACCGCGCGCGTCTACCGTGAGGCCTTCGGCATCCCCACCGTCGCCCACTGCGCGCTGGAGTATCACCGCTGGTTCGCCCGCTCCCAGGTGCGTCCCGACGGCCTGCGCTACGCCCGCGCCATGCGCACCGAGGTCGAGGCGCCCACCCTGCAGCTGCACGGCGCGCTCGACCGGTGCATCCTGCCGCGCACCGCGCAGGGCTCCAGCCGCTACGTGGCCGCGCCCTACCGGTGGCGGCTGCTCGAGGGCACGGGGCACTTCCCGCACGAGGAGGCCCCCGAGGTGTTCGACGCCGAGCTGCTGTCGTGGCTGGCCGACCCCGAGCCCGACCGATGAGGGACAGGGACCCCCAGGGCCGCCCGCGCAACGCCAGACCGCGCGACGAGTACGGCAGGCCGCTCCCGCACGGCGCCGAGGGCGTCGAGCGCGTCCCCGACGACTACGCGCCCAGCGCCGAGCAGGCCATGACCGACGCCATGGCCTTCCTGCGCGACCACAGGCCCTTCCACGCGCACGAAATCTTCGAGGGCAGGTGGAAGTGCGCCCCCGAGCAGGAGCGGGAGCTGTGGCAGGGGCTCGCCCAGATCTGCGTGGGCCTCACCCACCTGCAACGGGGCAACGGGCGAGGCGCGCTCACGCTGCTCGCCCGGGGCGCCGCCAGGATCCAGAGGTACGGCACGCCGTACGAGGAGGTGGCGGGGGTGGCGCTGGCGCTGCGCGAGGACAGCGACCCCGGGGCGGCGATCGACGCCGTCGCCGCCGCGCTGTAGCTAGTCGCAGTCCATGGTGTCGGCCGGGGTCGTGTCGTTCTTGCCCTTGACGGCGTCGGGCCTGACCTCGGCCGCCGTCAGCACGTAGCCGGTCTCGGCCTGGTTGGTGGCCGCGGCGAAGATGACGCCGAACACGTTGCCGTCGACGGTCAGCAGCGGACCGCCCGAGTTGCCGGGGAGCACCTTGCCGCGGATCGCGTAGACCTCGCGCTCGACCTCGCTGCTGCGGTAGATGTCGGGGCCCTTGGCGTTCTGCTTGACCCTGATGCGCGCGCCCTCGGCGGTGAAGCCCTGACCCTTGGGGAAGCCCGCGATGATCGCGTTGTCGTTCTTCTCCGCGGTGCCGTCGAAGGCGAGCGGCCTGATGCCGAGGTTCGGCACGTAGAGGATGGCGATGTCGCGCTTGGGGTTGTAGACCACGACCTCGGCCTCGAGCGACCTGTTGTCCTGGGTGGTGACGCGCAGGTCTCTGGTGACGCCCGCGACGACGTGCGCGTTGGTCATGATGCGGTCGACCTCGTAGACGAAGCCGGTGCCCTCGATGCGCTTGCTGCAGCTCGGCGCGGTGCCCTGGACCTTGACGATGGCCCGCTGGGCCCGCTGCAGCTTCGGCCCCTGCAGCTGGCTGCGCGGGGCGGGCGGCGGCACGTCGACGAAGGGCCCGTTGGCGATGGCGTCGAAGACGGGAGGGAACTCCGACCTGTCGATGAACTCCTTGAACGGCCGCTGCCACTCGCGCGTGGCGTCGGGCACCATCTCGTCGACGGCGTTGAGCAGCAGGGAGTCCTTGACCTGGGTGCTGAGCACGGGGAAGGGGGCCGAGACGACGAGCGAGCCGATGAGCCAGGCGATGACCAGCACCGACAGCGCGCTGGCGAACGTGCCGCCGACCGCGTCGGCGACCCTGGCGGGCTCCCACGTGACGTGGGAGCGGACCACCGCGCCGATGGTGGAGGAGGCGAACTGGCCGATGGTGGCGGCGAGGAAGACGATGACGATGGCCAGCAGCGCCTGCTCGGTCTCCCCCTCGACCACGGCCTTGGCGATCGGCGGCGCGATGACGACCCCGAGCAGGGCCCCGCCGATGAACCCGACGAAACTGAGGGCGCCGATGATGAAACCCTGGCGGTAGCCCGAGATGCCGAAGGCGATCACGAGGCCGATCAGTATGAGGTCGAGCAGATCACCGCGCACAGATTCAAAGGTATCCACCGGGACGGTCAAGCGTGCGCGTCTTCCGCTACGACCGGCCCGGAAGCGGAAATACCCTGTAAATGATGCGTGATCTCATCGAGGCGGCACTCGGCGACACCGATCCGGGCGGCCCTGTCCGCTGGCAGGTGATCTCCACGCTACAGGAGCGAGGCGATCTGGAGACCTTCACCGAGGCCAGACGGCTGTGCGCGGGCCGGCAGGTCTCCGAGCGCCTGCTGGGCATCGACATCATGGGCCAGCTGGCCACCTTCAAGGACAGGGCGCTGCCGGTGCTGCGCTTCCTGGCCGCCAGCGAGGACGACGCCATGGTGCTCTTCTCCGTGCTGATCGCCTTCGGCCATCTCGGCGACCCTCGCTCGCTGCCCTCGGTGATCGAGCTGTCGGCCCACCAGGACGCCAGGGTGAGGTACGGCGCCGCCTACGCGCTGCCCAACGTCTGCGGCCGGCCGCCCGACGCCGCCGGGCTCGCGGCCCTTCGCGCGCTCATGCGCGACAGCGACGACGACGTGGCCGACTGGGCGACGCTCGGGCTCGCGCTAGCCACGGGCAGCCAGGTCGAGGACGTCGGGCGGTAGGTCCTCCACCCTGTCTGTGTCCCAGGGGCGCTCCAGGCCGCCCTCACGCAGCACCGCGTCGAGCACCATCGCGGTGAACCCCCACACGAGGAGCCCGCGCACCTTGAAGGCTGGGCCCCTGTGTCCTGTCGGGGTGCGCAGGACGATCCTGTTGGCGGGGTCGACCAGCTCGGCGATCGGCACCCGCTCCACCGAATCGACCTCGTCGGGAGCCGCGGCGTAGACCGCGACAGGGGTGTGCCACCAGCCGATGACGGGGGTGACCCTGTTGTCGCTGTGCCAGACGAACAGCTCGGGGAGCGTGCAGAGCACCTTGACCCCCGCGGGGTCGATCCCCGTCTCCTCCGCCGCCTCCCTCAGAGCCGCGCCCACCGGCCCGTCGTCCTCGGGGTCGACGCCGCCACCGGGGAAGGCGGGCTGCCCCGCGTGCCTGCGGCCCCGGGAGCTGCGCTGGATGAGGAGCAGGTCGGGGCCGTCGGGTCCCTCGCCGAACAGCAGCAGCACCGCGGCTCGCCTGCCGCCGCGCGCGGGCGGGCGCAGGCCATGGGGGACGGGGGTGTGGACGGCTCGGGCGGCCAGCCTGTCCAGCCATTCGGGGACGTCGGTCACGTCAGACTCCAACACCTCGCGCCTCTCCGGGCTTCCCGCGCCCGGCCATGACACCTACGAGTATCACTACGAGAAGGGGCCCGGCCTGACGAGCTTGGCCGCCTTGGCCGCCTCGGTGGGGCCGGTGCCGTACGAGGGGCACAGCGCCGCCAGCGGGCACACACCGCAGGCGGGGGTGCGGGCGTGGCAGATGCGCCTGCCGTGCCAGATCACCCTGTGCGAGAAGACGGTCCACTCGCGCTTGGGTATCAGCTCACCCACCACCCGCTCGATCTTCACGGGGTCGGTCTCGTCGGTCCAGCCGAAGCGACGGACCAGACGCTGGAAGTGCGTGTCGACGGTGAGCCCCGGCACGCCGAAGGCGTTGCCGAGCACCACGTTGGCGGTCTTGCGGCCCACGCCCGGCAGGGCGACCAGGTCGGCGAGGCGGCGCGGCACCACGCCGCCGTGCTTGGCGGAGACCGCCTGGGCCATGCCGATGATGCTGTTGGTCTTGGCCCTGAAGAAGCCCGTGGACTTGATGATCCCCTCCATCTCGGAGGGGTCGGCCGCCGCGTAGTCCTCGACGGTGGGGTATTTCGCGAACAGCGTGGGGGTGACCATGTTGACGCGCTTGTCGGTGCACTGGGCCGACAGGATCGTGGCGACCAGCAACTCGAGGGGGTTGGTGAAGTCGAGTTCACAGTGCGCGTCGGGGTAGGTCTCGGCGAGGATCCTGTTCATCCGTCGCGCCCGCCGTACCAGCGCCAGCCGGGTCTCCATCCCGCAAGCGTATGGCCAGCGGCTTCGTGCCGGGGAAACGATCCGTTGAGTAACGCTTCAGTGGGTTCAGTCCGTAAACTCCCTCGAGGGAACTTCGTGGCGACCAGCAGGTGGCGTCCCCTTGAGCCTTTTCGCATGGGTCACTCCCGACCTCTGCAGTGGGGTAGGTCACAATGGCTGCTGAGGAGGCAGAGTGAACACCGAAGACGTGCTGGGCAAGGCCCCCCTGTTCGCCGCGCTCGACCGCGAGAGCGCCGCCGCGCTGCGCACGAGCATCACCGAGGTTCAGCTGTCCAAGGGACAGACCCTGTTCAGTGAGAACGAGACCGGTGACCGGCTCTACGTCGTTCTGGAAGGCAAGATCAAGCTGTCGCGCACAGCCCCTGACGGCCGCGAGAACCTGTTGAGCGTGCTCGGGCCGAGCGAGATGTTCGGCGAGCTGTCGCTGTTCGACCCACGTCCGCGTACGGCGACCGCCTCCGCGCTGACCGACGTCAGGCTGGCCGGGCTCGGCCACGACGACCTGCGGCCATGGCTGACCGGCCGCCCCGAGGTGGCGCTCCACCTGCTGCGCGCGCTGGCGCAGCGGCTGCGCCGCACCAACGACGTGCTGGCCGACCTGGTCTTCACCGACGTGCCCGGACGGGTGGCCAAGGCGCTGCTCGACCTGGCCGAGCGGTTCGGCACCAAGGCCGACGACGGCCTGCGCGTCCACCACGACCTGACCCAGGAGGAGCTGGCCCAGCTGGTCGGCGCCTCGAGGGAGACGGTCAACAAGGCGCTGGCCGACTTCGCTCAGCGCGGCTGGCTGCGCATCGAGGCCAAGGCCGTGGTCATCCTCGACATGGAGCGGCTCTACAACCGGTCCAGGTAGTCGAGCTGGGCGCGCACGGACATCTCGGCGGCGAACCACAGGGCCCTGTCGACGTCCGCGTAGACGATCTCCACGATCTCGCGCGGCGTCTGGGCGCCCGACGCCCTCGCCGCCCTGATCTGGTCGAGGCGCTCGCGCCTGTGCGCGATGTAGCCGTCGAGCGCGTGCAGGGGATCGGCGAGCGCGGGCCCGTGCCCTGGCAGCAGCGTCTCGGCGCCCAGCTCCTCGGCCGTGGCCCGCAGCAGGTCGAGCGTGCGCAGGTAGTCGGCCAGGTTCCCGTCGGGCGCGATGACCGTGGTGCCCCTGCCGAGGACGGTGTCGCCGGTGAGCATGGCCAGGTCGGCGGGCAGCCAGAAGCACAGGGAGTCGAAGGAGTGGCCCGGCGTGGCGTACACCCTCAGCTCCAGGCCGCCGACCTCGATCACGTCGCCGCCCGTCAGCCCTTCGCCGCCCAGCCTGTGCTCGGGGTCGAGCGCCCGCACGGGCGCCCCGACCAGCTCGGCGAAGCGCTTGGCGCCGCCGCTGTGGTCGTGGTGGCCGTGCGTGAGCAGGATCTGGGTGACCCTGCGCTGCCCCAGATGCCGGACGACCCGCTGGAGGTGCGCCTCGTCGTCGGGGCCGGGGTCGACCACGACCACCTCGTGCGTGCCGATCACCCAGGTGTTGGTCCCTTCGAGCGTCATCTCCGAAGGGTTGGGCGCCAGCAGGTTCTCCGCGTGGTCGGTGCGGATGCCGTCAGGACCCGCCAGCGGGATGTGAAGGCCGCTCATGCCATCAACCGCATCTCTCCGTCGATCTCCACCGCTCTGGGCATGATGCGGACGATCTCCCGCTCCGCCGCCATGACCTCGCCGACGCTTCCGTAGGCCGCGAGCTCGGTGAGCGTGCGGTGGGTCGGCGGCATCAGGAAGAACTGCCCGCCCAGGGCCTCGGCGGGACGCTGCCACACCACCTTGTCCGCCTCGCCGCCCACGTCACGGGTGCGCTGCCCCTCGGGGAGCACCGCGACGAAGAAGCGGGTGTCGAACCTCTTGTGCTCGATCTCGGGCGTGATCCAGTGCGCCCACGGCTTGAGCAGGTCGGAGCGGAGCACCAGGCCCCGCTTGCCGAGGAAGTCGGCGAAGGCCAGGCTCCTGTCGATCAACGCGACCCGGTCAGCCTCCCAGTCGTCGCCCGTGGTGTCGGCGACGACCGCGTCCTCTCCCTGCCCCGCCAGGAGCACCCCCGACTCCTCGAAGGTCTCCCGTACGGCGGCGCACACCAGGCCCCTGGCGGTCTTCTCGTCGGCGTTGAACACCTCGCCCCACTCCTTGGGCGAGGGTCCCGCCCACGCGACCGCCTGGTCGGTGTCGCGCGGGTCGACCAAGCCGCCGGGGAAGACGTACGCGCCGGCGGCGAAGGCCATGCTCGCCTTGCGTCTGAGGAGGTAGACCTGCGGTCCGCGAGCGCCGTCGCGCAGGATCACCACCGTGGCGGCGTCCCTCGCGGGGACCGGCTGGAGCCGTCCCGCCAGGATGTCTCGTGCTCGCTGGCCGAACTCGCCCGGCAGCGGGATGCCGTTGTCCACATGACCTCCTCTAGAACATCACTCGGTTATACCTCCGCGATCAGCTCGACCTCCACCGGGGCGTCCAGCGGGAGCACGCTGACGCCCACCGCGCTGCGGGCGTGCACGCCGAGGTCGCCCAGCACGTCCCTGAGCAGCTCGCTGGCGCCGTTGCCGACCTGGGGCTGGGCGGTGAAGTCGGGCGTGCTGGCGACGAAGACGACGACCTTGACGATCCTCTTGATCTTCGACAGGTCGCCGATCTGCGACTTGACCGCCGCCAGCGCGTTGAGCGCGCAGATCCTGGCCAGGTCGCGGGCCTCCTCGAGGCTGACCTCCGCGCCGACCTTGCCGGTCTGGGCCAGCTTGCCGTCGACCATCGGGACCTGGCCCGAGGTGTAGATGTAGTCACCGCTGCGCACGGCGGGGACGTAGGCCGCGAGAGGGGCCACGACCTCGGGCAGCGTCAGGCCGAGCTCGGCCAGCTTCTCCTCGGGGGTCATGCCTTCTCCCTCTTGAAGTAGGCGACCAGGCCCTGGCCGTCGGGCCCCTGCACGATCTGGACCAGCTCCCAGCCGTCGGCGCCGAAGTTGTCGAGGATCATCTTGGTGTTGTGGATCAGCACCGGAGCGGTGAGGTACTCCCATTTCTTCATGAGGGCCAGCGTAGTGACCCCCGCGCCGAAGCCGCCTCCGCACGCCGGACGACGTCCCGGCAGAAACGTCCGCCTCCTCACGCCCCTCGGGCACCGGCGCAGGCGGGCCCGCTGTGAGCAATCTCAAAGAGGCACACAAGTAACCGTTCGGTAGCCTGGCAGATGTGACGGCAAGGGACACCGATTGGGACGGCGTGCGGCTCCACGTCGTGACCGGTAAGGGCGGCACGGGCAAGACGACGGTGGCCGCCTCGCTCGCCCTCGCGTTGGCCTCGGGCGGTCGCAAGGTCCTCCTCGTCGAGGTGGAGGGCAGGCAGGGCATCGCGCAGATCTTCGACCTGCCGCCGCTGCCGTACGAGGAGCGCAAGATCGCCGTCGCTCCCGGAGGGGGCGACGTCTACGCGCTGGCCATCGATCCTGAAGAGGCGATGCTCGAGTACCTCGAGATGTTCTACGGCATGCGCCGCGCCGGTCGCACGCTCGCCAAGATGGGCATCGTCGACTTCGCCACCACCGTGGCGCCCGGCTTCCGCGACGTGCTGGTCACTGGCAAGACCACCGAGGCGGTACGGCGGCGCGGCAAGAACGGCCGGCGCGTCTACGACGCCGTCGTGCTCGACGCCCCTCCGACCGGCCGCGTCAGCCGCTTCCTCAACGTGACGCAGGAGGTGGCAGGCCTGGCGAGGGTCGGCCCGATCAAGAACCACTCGGATCTCGTGAGCGGGGTGGTGAAGTCGCCCGAAACGGCCGTCCACTTCGTGACGGTTCTGGAGGAGATGCCGGTTCAGGAAACGCTCGACGGCATTGCCGAATTGCGTTCGGCCGGTCTTCCCGCGGGCGGAATCTTCATCAACATGGTCCGTGAATCACTGCTTCCACAGGCGACACTTGACTCCGCTGTCAAGGGCGGATTCGACGCGGGCGAGATCGCGCTCGGCCTCAAGGCGGCGGGCCTGGCCGACGGCGCGGGCGACGCCTCGGCCGTGGCCGACGCCCTGGCGGCGGAGGTCGTGGAGCACGCCCGCCGTACCGAGCTCGAGAAGACCGAGCGGGCCGCGCTGATGACGGCGGCGCTGCCCCGCTACGAGCTTCCGCTGCTGGCCGACGGGGTCGACCTCACAGGGCTGTACGAACTGGCCGAGACCATCGGCGCCAAGGGAGCGGCATGACCAGGGTTCCGCCCGTCCTCGACGTCGACGCGATCCTCGACGACAGGGGCACCCGCATCGTGGTCTGCTGCGGCTCCGGGGGCGTGGGCAAGACCACGACCGCCGCGGCGCTCGGGCTGCGCGCGGCCGAGCGGGGGCGCAGCGCGGTCGTGCTGACCGTCGACCCGGCCCGCAGGCTGGCCCAGTCGATGGGCCTGACCGAGCTGGACAACACCCCCCGCCTGGTGCACTCCTCGGGCGACGGCCAGCTGTTCGCGATGATGCTCGACATGAAGCGGACCTTCGACGAGATCATCGAGGCGCACGCCGATCCCGAACGGGCCCGCCAGATCCTGACCAACCCCTTCTACCAGTCGCTCAGCTCCAGCTTCGCCGGCACGCAGGAGTACATGGCGATGGAGAAGCTCGGCCAGCTGCGCCGCTCGGACGAGTGGGACCTGATCATCGTCGACACGCCGCCCTCGCGCTCGGCCCTCGACTTCCTCGACGCCCCCGAACGGCTCGGCCGCTTCCTCGACGGTCGCTTCATCAGGCTGCTGATGGCTCCTGCCAAGGCAGGAGGGCGCAGCGCGTTCAAACTGCTCAACGCGGGGTTCGGGCTCGTCGCCGGCGCGATGACCAAGCTGCTCGGCGCGCAGGTGATCAAGGACCTGCAGACGTTCGTCTCCGCGCTCGACGCGGTCTTCGGCGGCTTCAGGCAGCGCGCCGAGATGACCTACAAGCTGCTGCAGGCGCCCGGCACGGCCTTCGTGGTCGTCGCGGCGCCCGAGCGCGACGCGATGCGCGAGGCCTCGTACTTCGTTGAGAGGCTCGCTGAGGAGCGCATGCCGCTGGCGGGGCTCGTGGTCAACAGAGTGCACCTGTCGCCCGCAGCGGCGCTCTCAGCGGCGCGCAGCGCCGCCGCAGCCGAGGAGCTGGAGACGAAGGGCGAGCACGAGCTGACCGCCGCCGTGTTGCGGCTGCACGCCGGACGGATGCAGCTCGCCGCCCGTGAGCACCGCGAGCAGGAGCACTTCGTCTCGGCCCACCCCACGGTGCCTGTCGTCCAGGTTCCGGCCATGCCGCAGGATGTCCACGACCTCGCGGGTCTGCGCGAGATCGGGGAGCTGCTGGCCAGGACGTGAGCACGACGGCACGGCCGGCGAGGTTCCGCCGGCCGTGCCGTCGCGACGTTCAGCCGGCGATCAGCTCGTTAGTCCGCTCGTACTCTTCCTTCGCGGACTCCAACAGCTCTCGCCATGAGTCCACATCGGGCCGCCGCCGTAGCAGCGCTCGCCGTTCCCGCTCCGTCATACCGCCCCACACCCCGAACTCGATGCGGTTGTCGAGCGCATCGGCGAGGCACTCGGTACGGACCGGGCATCCTCGGCAGATCAGCTTCGCCCTGTTCTGAGCGGCTCCCTGGACGAACAGCGCGTCCGGATCCGCACCCCGACAGGCGGCACGGGAGGTCCAATCCGTGATCCACATGTTTCGACCCCACTCCCCTTAGGTGGTCAGTCGTCATTTGGGGCCGACGGGCGCGGGCGCCGAGCCTCCGTATTCAGTTGCCGCAGTGGAGAAGTTACGCAACCAGACCTTCGGGCCGACAGACCCCGGCAGGACCAATTTCTCGGGAGATGCTTGACCGGGAATGACTAGTCACCCCTCCCAGTCAAGGCGAAATGGGCTCCGGTTACCGATTACGCCTCTCTTTCGACGTAGTCTTGGTTCCGTGCAAGCTCAGGGCAAAGACCGCTCGAACCCGTTCGTGAACGTCGTACGGCTGCTGGCCGCCGGCACCGCAGGCGGCGTGCTGACCGCTGCCATCGCCCTGCCCGCCGTGGGCGGCGTGGGCCTGACGGCCAAGTCGACGACGGAGTCGCTCTCCCTGCGACCCGAGCAGCTCGACGAGCCGCCGCTTCCTGAACGCACCGAGATCTTCGACTCCGAGGGCAAGCAGATCGCGCAGTTCTACTACCAGAACCGCGAATCTGTGAAGATCGAACAGATCGCCCCCGTGATGCTCACGGCGATCATCTCGATCGAGGACTTCCGCTTCTACGAGCACGGCGCCATCGACATCGAGGGCACCGCCCGCGCCCTCGCCAAGAACGTCACAGGCGGCGGCGTGGTCCAGGGTGGCTCCTCGATCACCCAGCAGTACGTCAAGCTGGTGCAGTTCAACAAGGCCAAGACGAAGAAGGAGGCGATGGCGGCCATCGCGCCGACCGTCTCCCGAAAGCTCGACGAGCTGCGCTACGCCATGGCGATCGAGGCGAAGTACACCAAGAACCAGATCCTCGAGAAGTACCTCAACATCTCCTACTTCGGCGCGGGCGCCTACGGCATCCAGGCCGCGGCCAAGCGCTTCTTCGGCAAGCCGGCCGCCAAGCTCGACCTGTCCGAGGCCGCCACGCTGGCCGGAGCCGTGCAGAACCCGGTCCGCACCGACCCCACCCTGGGCAAGACCGCGAGAGACCAGCTGATCAACCGGCGCAACACCGTCCTCGACAGGATGGCCGAGCTCAAGAAGATCACCGTGGCCGAGGCGGCGGCGGCCAAGAAGGAGAAGCTGGGCTTCAAGGGCACCCAGATCCCCGGTGGCTGCGAGGAGAGCAAGTTCCCGTACTTCTGCCTCTACGTGAAGCACGAGATCCTCACCAACCCCGAGTTCGGCGCCACGCCGGACGACCGCGAGAAGCTGCTCCAGCGCGGCGGCCTGCGCGTCAAGACCACGCTCGACCCGAAGATGCAGAAGGCCGCCGAGCAGGCGATCGCCAAGCGCGTCAGCACCAAGGACAAGCCGGTCGCGGCCCAGGCCATGGTCGTGCCCGGCACGGGCGAGATCAAGGCGATGGCCGCCAGCCGCAAGTTCGGCGACAACAAGAAGAAGAACGAGACCCTGATCAACCTGGCCGCCGACGGCAAGCACGGCGGCGGCGTCGGCTTCCAGCAGGGCTCGACCGCCAAGGCGTTCACGCTGGCCGCGGCGCTGGAGAACGGCTGGAAGATCGACGACGGCAACTCCACCGGCGCCTCCTACGACATCCCCACCAACGCGCTGTCGCCCTTCCGCGACTGCAAGGGCAACCGGGTCGGCGAGACGCACCAGGTCCGTAACTCCAGCGAGGGCGGCGGCGGCTTCAAGACGCTGCGCACCGGCACCGAGGGCTCGGTCAACACCTTCTTCATGAAGCTCGAGGAGGCCGTCGGCCTCTGCAAGGTCGTCAAGGTGGCCGAGAAGCTCGGCATCAAGCGCGCCGACGGCGGCAAGCTGCAGGAGGTCCCGACCTTCACGCTCGGCGTCAACGAGATGGACCCCGTGACCGTCTCCAACGCCTTCGCCGTCTTCGCCGCCCGCGGCGAGTACTGCAGGCCGATGGCCATCACCGAGATCCGCGACCGCAACGGCAAGGTCACCTCCTCCAAGCCCAAGTGCAAGCAGGTCATGGACGAGAAGGTCGCCGACGCGGTGAACGAGGTCATGTCCGGGGTCTTCACCAGGGGCACCATGACCGAGGTCGGCGGCATCGGCCGCGATGCGGCGGGCAAGACCGGCACCACCGACGGCTACACCGCCGCCTGGTTCGCCGGCTACACGCCCAACCTGGCCTCGGCCGTCAGCGTCGGCGACCCGCGCGGCGCCTTCGAGCACGACCTGACCAACGTCACCATCGGCGGCCAGTACTACAACTACGTCTACGGCGCCACCATCTCGGGCCGGATCTGGAAGGACTCGATGATCCAGGCGCTCAAGGGCGTCGAGGCCCCGTCCTTCACGCCGTACGACCGCGACCGCTTCGGCGGCTGCTCCAAGAGCTGCGCGCCCAAGCCGCCGAAGAAGGACAAGGACAGGGACAGGGACAGGGGCGACGGCCCGTGGGGCAACCCCGACGACGACGGCCCCCTGGACATCTGGGACACCGGCGAGGACAACGGCGGCCCGATCACCCCGGGACGCTGACCCTTCACACGCCGGAGGCCTGCGCGGGCCTCCGGCGTTGGTGTGTCACAGGGCCTGCCCGTCCACGTCACGGCGGGTCACCGTCGCCGCTGGAGTGCCGTGATGGACGGGCGGTCAGCGGTGACCGCGGTGGGGCCGGGAGGGCTTGCCGTACGGTCAGGAAAGGCGCGCGCGGACGATCTGGGCCACGCGGCCGCCCTCGGCGCGGCCTGCCACCTTCGGGTTGACGACCTTCATGACCTGGCCCATCGCCTGCGGGCCCGACACGCCGAGCTCGGCGACGGCCTCGTCGACGATGCGGCCGAGCTCCTCGTCCGACAGCTGCGCCGGCAGGTACTCCTCCAGCACGGCCTGCTCGTCGAGCTCCGCCTTGGCCTGCTCCTCGCGGCCGGCGCCGCCGAACGCCTCGGCGGCCTCGCGGCGCTTCTTGGCCTCCTTGGTGAGGACCTTGAGGATCTCGTCGTCGGACAGCTCCCTGGCCTGCTTGCCCGCGACCTCCTCCACGTTGATCGCGGCCAGCGCCATGCGGATGGTCCGCAGACGTACCTCGTCCCTGCTCTTCATCGAGGCCGACAGGTCGGCCTTCAGCTTGTCCTTCAATGCGCTCATGTGCTCCATCCTTTCAGGCATCATGAAGAGATGAGGAAAGCTGTCGCAGTCCCCCTGTCCCTGCTCGGTCTGGGCGTGGCCGGTCTCGGCTACGCCTCGGTCATCGAGCGCAACAGCTTCCGTCTGCGACGCTTCGACGTCCCCGTCCTCGAGCGGGGCCAGCGGCCGGTGCGCATCCTGCACCTGTCCGACCTGCACCTGACGCCCGGCCGTCGCATGCTCGTCAACTGGGTGCGCTCCCTCGGCTCCCTCGAGCCCGACCTCGTCGTCAACACCGGCGACTCCATCGCCCACGTCGACGCGGTCCCCGCGCTGCTGCACGCCCTCGAGCCGCTGCTGTCCCGTCCTGGCCTGTTCGTGTACGGCTCGAACGACCTCTACGCCCCCAAGCCCAAGAACCCGGTCCGCTACCTCTGGCGCACCTCCAAGGGCGAGCGCCGCCAGCACGTCCCCTCCCTGCCCTGGCGCGAGCTCGGCGAGGGCATGGCCGCCGAGGGCTGGCTCGACATGAACAACACCACGGCCCGCGTCAAGGTGGGCGACCTTGACATCGCCGTGGCGGGCATCCACGACTCCCACATCGACCGCGACCGCTACGACCTCGTGGCCGGATCCGCCCCCCGCGACGCCGACCTGCGCCTCGGCGTCATGCACTCCCCCGAGCCGCGCAACATGAGCCGCTTCGCCGCCGACGGATACCAGCTCCTGCTCGCCGGCCACACCCACGGCGGCCAGCTCTGCATCCCCTTCTACGGCGCCCTGGTGACCAACTGCGGCATCGACAAGGCCCGCGTGAAGGGACTTCACCGCCACGAATCGGCCTGGCTGCACGTGTCGGCAGGGCTCGGGACCTCCCCTTATGCGCCTGCCCGGTTTGCCTGCTTCCCCGAGGCCTCGCTGCTGACGTTGGTCCCGCGCCGCTGAGGCGTCACACGCACCCCCGAAGTCCGCTAGACTCGTGCAGGCACGTGCAAGACGGACGTGCACCGGGGTGTAGCGCAGCTTGGCAGCGCGCTTCGTTCGGGACGAAGAGGCCGTGGGTTCAAATCCCGCCACCCCGACCCAGTAAGACCAGCTCAAAGGCCAGTTCCGATCATCGGGACTGGCCTTTTGCTTAATACAAAGTCGTCGCACCTACCGAGGGACCAAAACGGTGTTCGAGCGCACCGGCCCGAACAGCGTCCGAACGAATGCCCCACCGACATGCTGGGGATGCGTTCCCAAGCCCCTGGCGGAGTGCCATGCTCCACGCCGACTTCGCCGTCTACACCGTGGCGGCCGTGGAAACTGCCGGAGTGTTGGCCGACCTGTACCGGCCGGGCGTCTTCCGTGAATCCATCCCCACTGCACAACGTCTTCGTCCCATGGGATGTGCACCGCTTCCATCCTCGCGCGCTGGCAGTCGCAGAAGTGATGGAACTGCACGGCATGGAACCCGTCGCCCTCAACCGATCCCGCCGCGTCCCCGGCGCCCCTCGTGTCCCTTGATCGGACTTGACCTGCGCTTACGCACGCATCACGAGGGACGCTCCGCATTATCAGATGTCCCTCAAGTCCCAGCACGCACAACTAGAGGCCTTTCTTGGCATGGCTGTCGCTTTGAAGGGAGTTTCGATCACCATTCGTAGGCGATGAGATGCTTGGGCGGGGCCGTGATCTTGACGGGGCTTCCCCATCCTCGGTAGATGATGTTCATCGTCATGGTCTCGGCGTTAGCGCCCTCCGGCCGGGTGAACCTCATGATGGCGTGGAAACGTCGCGGCAAGTTGTCCGGGCCCGCCCAGAGTTTCCAGGTGATCGGCCCGCTCCACGCGAAATCCTCCTCCTCAGTCCCGAAGTACATCCCAGCCTGCCGCTCATCCATCTTTGGAACCGCCACCGTGCCGCTGTGGAGGGTCGTCTTCACCCCCTCGAACGTTCCGCCGTCGGCACTGGTCGCACCGTGAGAGTCGACCAGCTTGAGGAAGCCCGGGTTGATCCCGTTGATCAGGTCATCTCCCCACATGACCCCGGCAAGGTTCCGCCCTCCGTAGACCCATTTCCCCACCGTCGATGGCGATTTCCAAACGTACTTGCCGTCCTTGGAGCGCACGTAGGCCTGTGAATAGAAGTCCTTGCCGACGCTGATCTCCCGAGACCGGCCTGTCCCGTTTCGCTCCTGGGAGATCGTCGTGGTGTCGGCGGCGTACACGCCTGAAGCCCTAAAGCGGTACGCGCCGGACGCCTTGATGTTCCAGGTGGCCGGGGGCCCGCCGCGTCGCTTGACGGAGAAGCGCACGCTGCTCTTCTTCACGAACTGCTGCTTGATCGCTTTGACGACGGAGTCGAGAGACTCCGATTCGGGAGAGGCGTGCACAGCGCCGCCGGGAATCGTGACGCTCAGCAGGCTGGCCATCACCAGCACGACGCTCATGCGTTTCATGCGCCGATCATCACGGAACTCGATATCGATCTCATCACGGCAAGTCCCTGCTCAGCCTGCTCGGCCAGCTCAGGGAGAGGCCGGTGACCCCAACCAGACGGGCTGCTGAAACATTGGGGGGCGGCCCCCCGAGTGTTACAGCGCTTGTCCGTGCGCAGCATGGTTAAGAAAGGCGTGCGAAGCACCTTCTTAGCCGAGCCAGGTGAGTGACCAACTGCGTGACAACCGCGCCGGACACCCACGGACGCAGGCGGACTCCCACAGACGGCGCGCACTGGTTAGAACTGCACCTCACGCCATGGGAACATATATTCGATTTCATCGGGACGAAGAGGCCGTGGGTGCAAAATCCCGCCACCCCGACCCAGTTAGTGCAGGTGAAAAGAGGCTTCGGAGAGATCCGGGGCCTCTTTTTCGTTCTCTGAAGGTCGTTGGGGAGCCACCTCAGCCGGACTGTTCCTGGCTGACGCCGAAGATGGCGTTCATGGTCTCGGCACCTGTGGTGATCACCGACTTCAGCTGATGCCGGTAGACCTCCTCCGTGACGCTGGCGCCGGAGTGCCCGACGAGATCGGCGATGGTCTCGATGGACACACCGCCATGCAGACCGCGATCTCTTCAACGAGGCTGGACGACCGAGTCGGGATCGAGCTCGCTCGCGTTGTCGAGCTGCCGCATTCTCCAAGCCTCGCCGGCTCCTATGCCGGCCTCCTCCAACGTGGCCGTCACAACGTCAGCCCGCGTCCCTGAAGCGTTCGTAGCGCTCCTCGAGCAGTTCTCGTTTCGGCATGTCTACCCGCCGTCGAGGGACCACCAGGCGTAGACCGTTCATCTCCTGCAGTCCGTGCTTGAGCATCGGCCCGTCGACCTCTTCCAGGATGTCGGAGCGCACCTCGATCACCAGGTCGGGGCGTACACCGAGGATGTGCTGGTCGTATGCGGCATGGTGGATCTTGCAGAGCGCCATCCCGTTGGAGATCGCCGGAACGCCGCGTTCCTCACGGTCGGGGATGATGTGGGCGGCGTCCAGCAGCGACAGATGCTTGAGACGGCACATCGCACAGCTCGTCTGGTACGCCTGGATGACCCGCTGCCTGAACACCGGCTGGTGAAGGCGGCGCCTGGTCATGCCAACGGAGTAGCGCCGCTCAATCTCGCTCGCCGCCCCATCAAGGGTGATGTGCCGCTGCGCCTCCTCCAGCGCCACGGCCACCTGCAGTTGATCGGTCTCGACGGCCCGGATCCACACCGGGAAGAACGGCAGGTACAGGCCCTGCTTCACGCCAAAGAACCAGATGAGGGGCAGGCCACGCTCGTGAGCGCGGCGGAGACCGACATTCGTGTACAGGTTGGGGTTGTCGCCCTGGAACTTGTAGCGCAGCAGCCCGTCCGGGCCCACCTCGTCTTCGTACGGCGCACGCGTGCCGTCGGAGGTGTAGGTGGTGAGGATGGACAGTGCGGCCGTCAACTCCTTGGGCTTGCGGATGCCCAACTGGTTGTCGACCAGCGGAAAGGTGCGCCCCTCGAACTGGAAGCCCAGGAGTTCCGCACGGGAGACCACAGGATTATCCGGGGTGCAGCGCCGCTGAAGCCAGGCCATGGCTGCTGCGCGAATCCGGCTATCAAGGACATCACCCAGCGGCGTGATCACATTCGAGTTCTACACCCACCGTCGAACAGTTCACCAGTAGCGACTCAAGGTCAGGTCGGCTTTGCCTCAAGAGATCGGCTCACGAGAGTCCCCCTCGCTACTGCGGGAGCATGACGATCGCCTCTGCCTTGATGGTCCAGGTACTCGCCGGCAGCTCCACTTCCTTCGAGAGCTCCTGGAGCGGCGTCACGCTCTCCGTCAACGCAGACCGTCGGGCTGAGGCCGAGTATCCGTTGGCGCGAACGACGGCATCCGCTCTGGTGATCGGGAGGGCCCACATTCTGAAGAAAAATTCCGCGGGTGTGTAGAGAACGGGTGGACGCCTCCGACCTCCTCCTGACAGCGGCGCCGGACGGGCGCCGGGGAAACGCAGGAGGTAGCGAGATGAGCAAGGTCACCTGTGACATGGGGATGTCCGTCGACGGCTTCGTGGCAGGGCCGCACCAGAGCCTGGAGAAGCCGATGGGCGAGGGCGTGGGCGAGCGCCTGCACCGGTGGATGTTCGACGAGCCCGAGCGGCACGCCGCGGTGATCGAGAACATCACCGCGGCAGGAGCCTTCATCATGGGCCGCAACATGTTCGGCCCCAGCCGCGGCGCGTGGGACCTGGACTGGAACGGCTGGTGGGGTGACGAGCCGCCGTACCACGCGCCGGTCTTCGTCCTCACCCACCACCCTCGTGAGCAGATCACGATGAAGGGTGGCACGACGTTCACCTTCGTCACCGACGGGATCGAGGCGGCGATGGCCCGGGCGCGCGAGGCCGCCGGCGATCACGACGTCGCCATCGCCGGCGGTGCCGAGACGGTGAACCAGTACCTGGCGGCAGGGCTCATCGACGAACTGCGCCTGCACATCGCGCCCGTGATCCTCGGCAGAGGCGAGCGGCTGCTCGACAACGTCGGGGACATCACCCTCGAGCCCCTCGGCGACCCCTCGGGCACCAGCCTCGTCACCCATCTGACCTACCGGGTGATCCGATAGAAGGGACGTGCTTGGGGTCGCAACCGACGCTCGCTACCGTTGGGTCGAGGAGCGACCGATGGTGGTGAAGACGATCGGCAGGCGAAGAAGTCCGCAGGAGAAGAAGCTGCTGAGCTATACGAAGGATCGTCGGAACGACTACGGCGAGAACGACAAGAGCTCCCGCACGGCCATCCGCAGGAACAAGAGCGCCCCTCATCGGGCCAACAGGCGGCATGTGAGCCAGACGCTCGATGCGATCACCGGCACGGTCGATGAGGCGGCAGAAGAGTCGGCCGTGCAGCGTCTTGAGAGCAGGCGGCCGAAGACGTGGAAGAAGTGGCGCGACGCGACACTCGGGGCGACCGTCCAGGACCGTCTGCAGCGAAGGGCGCGCCTGGGCATCGACGACCACGAGAGGAACGACGAACGCGTTCAGCGGGTCCGGCGGCGGCTACGGCTGCCGGCCGGCGAGACGCGGCGAAGGTGATCCGTGCGGCGACCGCGCCGCACGCCACCCACCACACGTGATCGACGTGGCGACCGCGCCGCACGCCACCCACCACACGTGATCGACGTGGCGACCGCGCCGCACGCCACCCACCACACGTGATCGGCGTGGCGACCGCGCCGCACGCCACCGACTTCAGGTGATCGGCCCCTTGACGCCCAGCGATGGCAGGGGCGGATCCCGCCGCCCCTGCCCGGTGGGGAAGGCCGGTTCCAACTGGGCTTTCGCCTTGCCTGGATCATTGCGCGGAGGGCCCTGTACACCAAACCAAGCGCTTGCTACGCTCCGCCCATGATGTCCACGGTTGTCTGGGGTACCGGCAACGTCGGCCGCGCGGCCATCCGCGCCGTCGAGGCCCATCCGACGCTGAAGCTCGTGGCCGTGCTCGTCCACAACCCCGGCAAGGTCGGCCGTGACGCGGGCGAGCTCGGCGGGCTCGGCCACCACCTGGGGGTGGCGGCGACCGACGACATCGACGCCGTTCTGGCCGCCGGCCCACGCGCCGTCGTGTACGCCGCGTCCGGCGACATCCGTCCCGACGAGGCACTCGCCGACATCATCAGGGCGATCCGAGCCGGGGCCGTGGTCGTCACCCCGTCGCTGTACGCGCTCTACGACCAGCGCAACGCCCCGCCGGAGCTGCGGGAGCCCGTGCTGGAGGCCATCAAGGACGGCGGCGGCTCGCTGTTCGTCTCAGGCGTCGATCCCGGATGGGGCAACGACGTGCTGCCGCTACTGATCAGCGGGCTCGCTACGACCGTGGACGTGATCCGCTGCCAGGAGATCTTCGACTACTCCACCTACGACCAGCAGGACTCTGTCAGGTACCTGGTCGGCATGGGCCAGCCGATGGACTACGAGCCGCCGATGCTCGCCCCCGCCGTCCCGACCATGGTGTGGGGCGGGCAGGTACGGCTGATGGCCAGGGCGCTCGGCGTCGAGCTCGACGAGATCAGGGAGACCCTGGACCGGCGGCCGCTCGACTCCACGGTGAGCACCATGACGATGGGCGAGTTCGAGGCGGGCACCCAGGGCGCGGTGCGGTTCGAGGTGCAGGGCATCGTCGAGGGCGAACCCCGCATCGTCATCGAGCACGTCACGCGCATTCACGCGTCCTGCGCACCGGACTGGCCGACACCGCCCGACGGCGAGGGTGCGCACCGGGTGATCATCGAGGGCCGCCCGCGCATCGAGGTCACGGTCGAGGCCACCGACGAGGACGGCAACCGTTCCGCGGGAGGGAACGCCACCGCGGTGGGCCGGCTCGTCAGCGCCATCGACTGGCTCACGGACGCGGAGCCGGGGCTCTACGACGCGCTCGACGTCCCGCTGCGCCCCGCGGTCGGCAAGCTCGGGAGGAGACAGCCGTGAACATCGACATCCCCGAGGGCAGGGACGCGATCGAGTACGTGTGGGGCGAGATGGTCCCCGGCATCGGGATCGCCGCCTCGAAGTTCTCGATGGCTGTGTACGCCCACACGACCCTCGGGCTCCGCGAGTTCGAGGCCGCGCGGCTGCGGATCGCGCAGATCAACGGGTGCGTCTTCTGCCTCGACTGGCGCACCGAGCGCGACGGGCAGAAGGTCGAGGAGGGCTTCGCCGACGCGGTGACGGAGTGGCGCACCACCGACGCCTTCGACGAGCGCACCCGACTGGCCGCCGAGTACGCCGAGCGGTACGCCCTCGACCACCATGGCCTCGACGAGGAGTTCTGGGCGCGGATGACCGCGCACTACAGCCAGCTCGAGATCGTGGAGCTGAGCATGAGCATCGGTTCCTGGCTGGCGTTCGGCCGGCTCAACCATGTGCTGGGCCTCGACACCGTGTGCAGGCTGCCCAGCGGTTCGTCCCCCTCGGCCAGGCGGGCGGACGCGCTGTGACCCATATGGAGAACGTGTTCTCGTTTCGTCGAGAGTGAGGCCCATCACGTGAGCGACAAGACCTTAGGCATCTCGCGCCGTGGATTCATCGCAGGAACCGGCTCCATGCTGGGTGTCGCAGCCCTCGCGGGTCGCGCGCCCTCGGCCCAGGCTTCGGCCGTCCGCTCGGCTGCTCCGATCGCCTCGGGGGCCCGCGTCCCGGCCCTGGTGATCGGCACCGGCTACGGCGGCTCCGTCGCCGCTCTACGCCTCGCCCAGGCGGGCGTCGACGTGCACATGATCGAGATGGGCATGGCCTGGGACACCCCCGGCCCCGACGGCAAGATCTTCTGCAGCACGCTCGAGCCCGACCACCGGTCCTACTGGCTGCGCACCAGGACCAAGGCCCCGCTCAACTACTTCCTCGGCTTCCCGATCGACAGGAACATCTCCCGCTACACCGGGATCCTGGACGCGGAGGACTTCAGCGGCATCACCGTCTACCAGGGGCGCGGCGTCGGCGGCGGCTCGCTCGTCAACGGGGGAATGGCGGTCACTCCCAAGCGCGAGAACTTCGCCGCCGTCCTCCCGTCGGTGAACGCCGACGAGATGTACAACGTCTACTACCCGCGCGCCAACGCCGGGCTCGGGGTCGGCACCATCGACCCGGCCTGGTTCGACTCCACCCCCTGCTACCAGTACTCCAGGGTCGGGCGGAAGCACGCCCAGCGCTCCGGGTTCCCTTTCGTCTTCGTGCCCGACGTCTACGACTGGGACTACATGAAGCAGGAGGCTGCGGGGACCGTCACCAAGTCGGCGCTGGCCGGCGAGATCCTCTACGGCAACAACCACGGCAAGAAGTCGCTGCAGAAGACCTACATCGCCCAGGCCAGGGCCACCGGCAAGGTCACCATCTCGCCGCTGCACAGGGTCACCTCGGTCGCTCCCGCGGCAGGTGGCGGCTACACGGTCGTCATCGACCAGCTCAACACCAACGGCGACACCACGGCCACCAAGACCGTGATCGCGGACAGGGTGTTCTTCGCCGCGGGAAGCGTCGGCACCAGCAAACTGCTGGTCAAGCTGAAGGCCACCGGCGCGCTGCCCCACCTGAACGACGAGGTCGGCAAGGGCTGGGGCGACAACGGCAACGTCATGTGCGGCCGCGCCAACCACATGTGGGACCCGACAGGCAAGCTCCAGTCGACCATCCCCTGCTCAGGCATCGACAACTGGGCCGCAGGCGGCGCGTTCGCCGAGGTCGCGCCGCTGCCCACCGGGATCGAGACCTACGCCTCGTTCTACCTGTCGATCACCAAGAACCCCCACCGCGCGCAGTTCTCCTGGAACGCCGCGACGGGCCAGGTCGACCTGAACTGGCAGACGGCATGGAAACAGCCGTCCATCGACATGGCGAAGACGATCTTCGACAAGATCAACGCAAAGGAGGGGACGATCTACAGGACCGACCTCTTCGGCGTCTACAAGGTCTGGGGCGACCACCTCACGTACCACCCGCTCGGCGGCGCGGTGCTGAACAAGGCGACCGACAACTACGGCCGCCTCACCGCCTACCCCGGCCTGTACGTCATCGACGGCTCGCTCATCCCCGGCAACACGAGCGTGAACCCGTTCGTCACCATCACCGCGCTCGCCGAGCGAAACATCGAGAAGATCATCGCCACCGACCTGTAGGCACCCCCGCCGCCACCGGCAAGGAGTCCTCGACGAGCGCTCAGGCCTGTCGTCCGCCGCTCGCGCCGGTGACGGCCTGATCGCCTCGCGGGCGGCGCTTCGCTCTGATCTGCTGCAGGTCCACGACCTCGACGAGGCTGGCCAGGTCCACGTGGAGGGCGACCTGCTCAGGGCTCCAGCAGTCGGCGACGTGGTAGCGCCTGCCGTCGACGCGGTGGGACACGCGGAGGCAGGGGCGTTCGTCCCTGACGATGTGCTCGACCTCGATCCCATCAGGAGAGAGCCAGCGCGTCATGTCCGCGAGCATATGCGATTCGGACATATGCCCTTATTCTGGACAGAAGGGCGCCCTGGTCAGGGGAAGCGGCCAGGGCGTTCGCCATGGGGCAGACTGGCCGTATGGATCTGGTCGTATGGGTCGATGACTGGCAGATGCAGTGCTGCGGCGACCCGTTCAGCGTGGGATCGCGGGTCTCGTGGAAGCTGGGGCCGCCCGACCTCGACTGGCTGGCCACGGTCCTGGGCCCGGTCCAGGTCGACAGGGCCGAAGACCATCATGATCTGTTCACCGCGGACACCCCGGCCACCGAGGCCGTGGTGAGAGCGATCAGCGCCGTCCGCTGCGCCTACGCCCCGAAGCCGGGCGAAGACCTTCCAGGCCTGTATCCCGTCCGGGGTTCGGGCGTGCTCACGCCGGTGGAGCGCGCTGACGGCCGGGAGAAGGATCAGGGCGACAAGAGGTTCTCCGGCTATCTGGTGCGACTGTCCACGGTCGAACGATCCTGACCGCTAGATCCAGGTGGCGGCGGGGTCCCAGTAGAACGGGCGGCACTCCAGCATGCGCCCGTTCCTCACCCTGATCAGCTGCAGGATCAGGGAGTCGACCTCCTTGCCTGTGGCGCGGGAGCGGAAGCGCACCACGCTGCGCACCACGACGGTGTCGGCGTCGCCCCAGTGTTCCTGCTCGAGGAAGTCCATCGACTCCCACACCTCGCTGAACCTGGCCAGGAACCGCTCCATGCCGTCACGACCCCGCCAGACCCCCGTTCCCGTGAAAGGCAGCCCTGGAGCCTGGTACAGGACGGCCTCGGGATCGAGGTACCTGGCCACCTCGTCGTAGCTGGACTTGCCGAAGCCGCCCGCCGCGACGTACGCGGCCTCGGCCGCGTAGAACCTCTCCATGACCGCCCAGGCGTCGGCCTGCTGCTCTGTCGTGCTCATGGCCCCCAGTGTCACCGGTAGGCCGAAGGCAGCGCTGGCGGCGATCGGACCTCGGACTCGCCGAAGCTCAGCGCGTACGGATCACGGACGCTCCCGTTGCGCGATCAGCCCGGCGATGCCGTCGAAGATGCGGTCGAGGCCGAACCTGCGCCCGTTGTCGTCAAGGAGGTCGCCGGTCTCGGCCATGGCGCGGGTGAGGTCGGGGAAGCGCGCGCCATGGGTGGCCATGAGCTCGCCGATGGTCACGGCCACGCTGCCCTCGGTGGTCCACGGCTGGGTGCCCGCGGAGGCCGTGGACTGGGTGTTGCGGACATGCGCGAACAGCAGGAACGCCGTGGCCATCCGCTCGCCCCCTGTCAGGCACGTGCCCGAGAACGCGCTGACCGCCGCGTCGATCCAGCCGATCTCGTTGGGCCCCATCACCCGGTTGCCCACCGTCACCGACGGCAGCCATGGGTGGCGCTCCCACGTCTCGGCCAGCAGCCTGATGAACTTTTCCATCTTGGGCCGCCAGCCACCGGGCACGCGGTCCAGCCTGGGTGGCTCGCCGACAGCCGTGTCGATCATCACGGCCATGAGCTCGGCCTTGTTGGCCACATAGCGGTAGAGCGACATCTTGGTGAAGCCCAGGTCGCCGGCGACGCGCTGCATGGACACCCAGGGATGCCGCGGTGTCCGCAGGAGGGCAGGCCTCCGGCGAGCCGCAGGACGAGGGCTTCATGTATTCCCGGAGCTTCCGCGACCTGGACGGACACCTGTGGAGCGTCCTGCACATGCCGGCGACAGCTTGAGCCAAACCGTAGGGAAGCCTTAAACACGCCGTAAGCGGGCCCCGGCAAGCTGAAGGCACACAACGACAGCCGCGACACTCTGAGAAGGAAGCACCCCATGCGCACGTTCAAGCTCCAGGTCCAGACCACCGTCGACGGCTACATGGCCGGCCCGAACGGCGAGATGGACTGGATGACGTTCCCGTGGACCGACGACATCAACGCCTACATCGACGCGCTCACCAAGCCGGTCGACTGCATCGTGCTGGGCCGCCACCTCGCCGAGGGGTTCATCCCGACGTGGGCGGCCCAGCCCGAGGGCGAGACCCAGGAGTCCATCGACTGGATGAACAACACGCCCAAGGTCGTGATCTCCAACAGCCTGACCGAGTCGCCCTGGGACAACGCCGTCGTCGCCGGCGGCGACCTCACCGAGACCGTGAACAAGCTCAAGGCCCAGCCGGGCGGGGACATCATCACCTACGGCGGCGGCACGCTCGTCTCGGACCTGATCGCCAAGGGCCTGCTCGACGAACTCCACCTGTTCGTCAACCCGACCGCGATCGGCGCCGGCATGCCGGTGTTCCCCGCAGGCGCCTACCAGCGGCTTCGCCTCGTCACCGCGCGCCCGTTCGACTGCGGGATCACCGCGCTGCACTTCGAGCCGAAGCGCCCCTGAACGCGGCCCTCAGCTCGCGGCGGTATCCGTCAGGAGGTCGCGGGCGCCTCTCCCAGCCGCGTGCGGGACAGCATCAGGCGCACCGTCTCCTCCAGCGAACTGTCCTGGCCGATGACCGTCTCGCAGCCGCCGGGCAGCAGGTCGCGCTCGATGTACCACTCCCGCATCTGCTCCGCGGTGAACTGCGTGCGCTGGGGCCTGGTGGCATGGCGTCGAACGGTCTCCTCGAACGGCACGTCGAGGTAGAAGAACGCGCTCCTGCCCGCGTAGTCGTGCCGAAGTGCCCGCAGCATCGGCCCGTATCTGTTGGCGAAGAGAATCCCCTCGAGGACGACGTGGTGGCCGTGCTCAAGGGCGTAGCGCGTCATGGTGTCGATGAGCCCGATGTTCACGCCGTCCTGCACGTCGGGTTCGCGGAGGATGTCGCGGCGGACCGTGTCCTGCGCGATGACGGCCAGGCCGCGCCTGCCGTACGCCGCTCGCAGGGCCAGGGCGACGCTGGTCTTGCCCGAGCCGGAGTTCCCTCGCAGGACGATCAGCTGTGGTGACACCGCTTCAGATTAGGGCCGCAGGCGGGTACGGCAGGGCCGCCATGAACGGCCGAGCCGTCCCGCGAGTGCAGGTTCGTCCGCGGCGCATGAGGGCAGCGGCCAGGTATCGACAGAGGTGTCTGGTGTACGCCGGAGGTGCGTCGTGCCCGAGTTCCCCTTCTACTGGTCGCTCATGGTGGCCCCGACCGACGAGGTGGCCGAGCGGTTCGCGCAGATGGACCCGCAGGACCGGATGCGACTGCTCGAGCAGCAGCCGACGGTGTACTGGCGAGCCCTCGACCTGTATACCGACCGGCTGTCCCGCAACCTCCACGAGCTGGCGGAGCGCATCAGGGCCGACAGATCGGACGGCCGTCCGCGCGAGGGTGTCCTGCGCTGGTGAGGCGCGCCCGTTTGGGCGCCCCCGCCTGGGGGAGGTCGCCGTCATGAGCGAAGCGCCGATCTCCCGCTCGGGCTACGAGCGCAAGGCGATCATCACGGGGGCCGACTCGGGCATCGGGCAGGCGAGCGCGGTGGCGCTGGCCGAGCGCGGGTTCGACGTCGGGATCACCTTCCATGCCGACCTGGACGGCGCGCGGGAGACCGAGCGCCTGGTCCGCGACAGAGGAAGGCGCGCGGCCGTGCGCGGGCACGACCTCACCGACCCCGAGCGGGCCGCGGCCGTGGTCGAGGAGCTGGCAGACGAACTCGGCGGGCTCGGCGTGCTGGTCAACAACGCGGGCACGGGCACCTCCGAGCCGCTGCTGGAGACCGACTACGCCCGATGGCGCTCGGTCCTGGCCGTCGACCTGGACGGCGCCTTCCTGTGCGCGCAGCGGGCGGCCCGCCGCATGGTGGCCGCGGGTCGTGGCGGCAGGATCATCAACGTCACCAGCGTGCACGAGGAGTATCCGAGGGTCGGGGCCGGCCCCTACTGCGCGGCCAAGGGCGGGCTGCGGATGCTCAGCAGGGTGCTGGCACTGGAGCTGGCGCCGTACGGCATCACGGTGAACACCATCGCGCCTGGCGAGATCGCCACCCCGATGACGGGCCAGGAGGACGAGCCGCCACAGCCCGGCAGCCGGCCAGGCTATCCCGTCGACAGGCCGGGCGACGCCAGGGAGGTGGCCGCCGCCGTCGCGTTCCTGGCCGACCAGGCCTCCTCCTACATCACCGGGGCGTCGCTGTTCGTGGACGGCGGCCTGTCGCTCATGGGCCCGCAGGCGGCAGGGGCCCTGACCTCGGACGAGTGGCGTAAGGGCTGAGCCCTCACACGCCCGCGCTGAGCTCGAACGTGTGGGCGCCAGGGTGGTCCTGGGGCAGCCCGCATCTCCATGACTCGCGAGGGAACTGCGGGTCGGATGTCTCGGCGGGGCACGGCTTCGGTGTGACGAACTCGCGGATGTCACCGCGAAAGCGGATCCACCACTCGTGGTCGAAGCCTGAGGTCTGCCCCAGCGCGAGGTGCGGCCCTTCGTGACCGGCCTCCAGCTCGCATACCGCCGCTGGTTCGAGCTCGTGTGCGGGGTCGGGGAGCGTGTCCAACCGAGCCAGCTCGTCGTCGGTGAAGACGATCAGCTCCGCACACGCTGCGCGTCGTGTGTTCATAGCGTCACCATAAGGTCACGCTCCGACGAAACCGTGGAGACCTACGGCCCTGACCGCCATCAACCTTCCCAGCCAAGGCCGATAGACCCGTTATCGGGCTGATCCTCCACGAATGTCCGCGCCCTGGTGCGACGGCGGAGCGTGAGGTCAGGGTGCCGCGTGCCGGTCGAGGCCGAGCGTGGCGATGAGGTCCTCGTGGAGCTCGAACCAGACACGATGGCAGGAGTCGACGTCGGTGCGGTCGACCCAGGCGCCCTCCCCGGCCAGGGCGCGCCCCAGGGCTTCGGCGAATCGCGTGTCGTATCCACGGAAGCGGGTGAGGACGCTCCCGAGCCGGTCCGCGAGTGGCGTGAGTGCGCGGTCGATGCCGGCGAGCTCGTGGAGGACTCGGCCGTCCCAGGCGGGATCGGAGTGGTCGTTGACGGCGAGCCGATCGCCGGCGGTGGGCCGGAGTTGCCAGTCGGTGCAGGCGCGTAGCAGGAGGGCGTTCAGCGGGAGGAACTCGCGGTAGACGTCACGGACCTCGTCGGCACCGCCGACGAGCGCGAGCTCGGCCCCGAGCTGGCGCTCGTTCTCCACCCGGCCGGGGCCCGGTCAACGACCAGCCTCCGGTGCCGGCGAAGGCGGTGTGCTCGACCCAGCCGCGCGCCTCGGCGTCACCCAGCGCCTCTCGCGTCGTGGCCACATCGAGTCCGTACCGACGAGCGATCAGCGGGGTGTCCGCGAACCCGGTGACGCGCACGGCGTGCAGGACCAGGAGACCGAGCGGAGAGTCCTGAGTCACGAGTCGTCGTCCTGTCGTGCCGCCAGGCGCATGTAGCGCTGCTGGCACGCCTGCGGGGAGTTGAACCCCATCGCGTGTGCCATCTGCGCCCAGGTGAGCCCCGCGCTACGGGCCGTGAACAGCAGGGCGGCCTCGAGTCCTTCGACCTCGGCGCGTGCGGCGGGCAGGAGGGCGAGCGCGCTCAGGATGTCCTCCGGGCCCAGGTCGGCGGAGCGCCAGACGGCGAACTGCACGAGGTCGACCGCCGACAGCGGGACGGGCGGGGGTCGCCACGGGCGGGCGTCGAGCGCGGCCGCGCCCAGGCTCAGAAGACGCTCACGCGCGTCCTGCTCACGGAAGGCCTGGGCGTGATCAGTCTGCGCGGCGTGAGCGATGTCCTGCTTGCGTGACATGCACCTCATGATGCAGAATCAACGAATTGTTGTCAATTATCCGTTGAAGGGGAGGGTGGATGTTCGTACCCCTCACGGAGGCCGTCGTCGATACCTGCGGCGGCAAGGCCGGCGCCCTCGGCGCGTTGCTCCGCGCGGGTCTGCCGGTTCCCGACGGCTTCGTCGTCTCGTTCGCCGCTTACCTCGCCGCCGTCCGCGACCTGGACCTGGGCGCCGGCGATCCTGACGCGACGCGGCGGACGATCGAGGCCCGCCCGCTCCACGCCACCGTGCTCGATGCGCTGGGACGCGCGCTCGACGAGCTCGGCGATCCGCCCGTGGCGGTGCGATCATCGGCGGCGAACGAGGACACCTGCCTGGCATCGGCGGCCGGCCAGCACGAGAGCTTTCTCGCCGTACACGGTGTCAGCGACGTCGCCGCCGCCGTACGTGCCTGCTGGGCCTCGCTGTTCTCTCCCCGTGCCATCGGCTACCGGGGTGCCTTCCGCGACGACCAGCAGTCCGACGATCCCGCGATGGCCGTCATCGTCCAACGCCATCTGGATGCCGAGGTATCCGGGGTCATGTTCACACCCGCGGACCCGGACGACGCCACCGGGATCGAGGCGTCCTGGGGCCTCGGCCCCAGCGTCGTCGAGGGCAAGGTCACCCCTGACGCCTACCGCGTCGCCAAGGACGGGTCGGTCGCGCGCACCGTCGCAGACAAACGGACCCGCCTCGACCGTCGCGGCACGCGGCTCGTCATCAGCGACGTGCCCACCCGTACCCGGAATCGACCGGCGATCGACGACGCGACCGCCACGCAGCTGGCCAGGCTGGGCACGGAGATCGCTGCCGTACTCGGGGGGCCGCAGGATGTCGAGTGGGCGATCGTCGACGGCCGCGTCTGTGTCCTGCAGGCCCGGCCGGTCACCGCCGCACCCCCGCCACCGGCATCGCCTTCCGTCGCCCCGGACACCCCGGCCGCCACACTCACCGGCACCCCGGGCAGCCGCGGGAGCGTGACCGGCACCGCGAGGATCGTCCGCGGTCCTGGCGACTTCGCCCGCGTGCGGCCTGGCGACATCCTCGTCTGCCCCTTCACCGACCCCGCCTGGACGCCGCTGCTGCGCATCGCCGCCGGCGTCGTCACCGAAACGGGAGGCGTGCTCTCCCACGCGGCGATCGTCGCTCGCGAGCACGCCATCCCCGCCGTCCTCGGCGTTCCGCACGCGACGAGCAGGCTCCACGACGACACCATCATCACCGTCGACGGCACCACCGGCACCGTCACGGCGGCAGACGCGTGACCGATCACTGACGTCCTCGGCCGGGAACCCGCACCTACGGGATCGAAAGGAGAGGGGGACGGGCCCGCACGGACGCCACGACCCCTGACTGATCATGACCACACGACACCTCTACCTGGCACGTCACGGCGCGGCCGACGCGTTCGGGGAGCTCACCGGCATCGGGCACCGGCAGGCGAGCCTGCTGGGCGAACGGCTCGCCGACGTACCTGTCGACGCCGTGTGGCACTCTCCGCTGCCACGCGCGGTGGCGAGCGCGCGCGAACTCGCCCGGCATCTGCCGAACGCGCCCGTGACCGAGGCCGCCGAACTCGTCGACCACGTGCCCTACGTTCCCGGCCCGGCCGAAACACCCCCGTCCTGGGCCGGCTTCTTCGACGGCTACGACGACGCCGAGGCGGCCTCGGGCCGACGGCTCGCCGAGGCCCTGGTCGCCCGGTTCGCGAAGGCCCCCGGCACGACCGTGGAAGAGACCCGGCGCGACACACACGAGGTCCTGGTGACGCACGCCTACCAGATCGCGTGGCTGGTACGGCACGCACTGGACGCGCCGCCGGCGCGGTGGCTCGGACTGAACAGCGCCAACACCGCACTGACGGTCATCGAGTACCGCGACGGCCTGCCGCCCACGATCGTGATGTTCAACGACATGAGCCACCTCCCGCCCGACCTGCGGTGGACCGGATTCCCCGAAGGCATGAGGCCGTGAGGCGGCTTCTTCAGATCCATGGCCGCCCGCGCCGCACCTCGGCAGGCAGCGCGGCGGTGATCCACCGGCGGGTGTCGGCGGGGTCGATGACGTCGTCGAGCTCGAAGACCGAAGCCGCGTTGACGGCCTTGCCGTGCTCGTAGGCGGCCCCGACCATCTGCTCGAACAGCGCGTCAGGATCCTTGGCCGCCTCCAGCTCCTTGCGGTAGCCCAGCCGTACCGCGCCCTCCAGGCCCATGCCGCCGATCTCGCCCGTCGGCCAGGCCACCGTGGCCATCGACGCCTTGAAGCTGCCTCCCGCCATGGCCTGCGCGCCGAGGCCGTACCCCTTGCGCAGCACGACGGTCACCAGCGGCACGGAGAGGTTCGCGCCGACGACGAACAGGTGGCTGAAGTGCCTGACCGTCGCGGTCCGCTCGGCCTCGGGACCGACCATGAAGCCCGGTGTGTCGCAGAGCGAGACGACGGGCAGGCCGTGGGCGTCGCACAGGCGCAGGAAGCGGGCCATCTTCTCGGCGGCGTCGCGGTCGATGGCGCCGCCCAGGTGGGCGGGGTTGTTGGCGATCAGGCCCATCGGCCTGCCCTCGATCCTCACGAGCGCGGTGATGATCCCCGCGCCGTAGGCGCGGCGCAGCTCGAGAACGGAGCCGGTGTCGGCGAGGGTCTCGACGGCCTGGCGCACGTCGTAGGGCCGCACCCTGTTCTCGGGGACGACGTGCCGCAGCAGCCGCTGGTCGGCGCAGGCCCACTCCCCCGCGGGCCCGTGGAAGTACGACAGGTACCGCCTGGCGACGGCCACCGCCTCCGCCTCGTCCTCGACGGGCAGGTCCACCACGCCGTTGGCGGTCTGCACCTCGATGGGGCCGATCTCCTCGGGAGCGTGGACGCCGAGCCCGCCGCCCTCGATCATGGCGGGCCCTCCCATGCCGATGGTCGAGTCGCGGGTGGCGATGATGACGTCGCAGCAGCCGAGCAGGGCGGCGTTGCCCGCGAAGCAGCGCCCTGAGGCGATGCCCACCAGCGGGACCCGCCCGCTGAGCCGTCCCATGGCGTGGAAGCTCATCACGTCGAGACCGGAGACGACGCTGGTGTCGGTGTCGCCAGGACGCCCGCCGCCGCCCTCGGCGAACAGCACGACGGGCAGCCGCCGCCGGTGGGCGAGGTCGAGCATCCTGTCGGTCTTGCGATGGTTCTGGTAGCCCTGGGTCCCCGCGAGCACGGTGTAGTCGTAGGACATCACCACGCACCGCACACCGCCGATCTCGCCGAGGCCGCAGACCAGGCCGTCGGCGGGGGTGCGCTCGATCAGGTCCTCGAGGGTACGGCGCTGCCGCTGCGCGGCGATGGCGAGCGGGCCGTACTCCACGAAGCTGTCGCACAGGTCGCCGATGTTCTCCCTCGCCGTACGGTGCCCGCTCGCGTGACGTCTGCGGACCGCCTCGGGCCTGGCCTGGTCGAGCCCCTTCGCGTGCCGCTCCATCACCGAGGCGAGGTCGGGCCTGACGCTCTCCAGATCGATCTCGGCGGCCTCGGAGACGACCTCGGCGGCGGCGGGGACCGGGTCGAGGTGGACGAGCAGCGCGCCCTCGGCGACCGTGTCGCCGGGGCCGACGGCCACCCGTCCGACGATGCCGGCATGCGGCGCCTCGACGACGTGCTCCATCTTCATGGACTCGACGATCGCGATCGGGGCGCCCTGTCGTACCAGGTCACCCTGGGCGACCTCGACGCTGACCACCGTGCCCCTGAGGGGTGAGAGCACCGACATGTTGGTAGCATGTCACGTCATGATCGCGATTTTCTGGTGGCCCGCCTCCTAGGCGGCACGTCGCGACATCCGATGACCGCCTCGGCGAGGTGGTCGGCTGCTCGGTCTCCTTGTCGAAACGACTGGAGGCAGCACCATGACGACCTGGCCCGCTCTTCTCACCACCCTGCTCGACGGCGGTTCGCTGCGCGCGGAGGAGACCGCGTGGGCGATGCGGCAGATCATGTCGGGGGCGGCGACCGACGCGCAGATCGCCGGGTTCGCGGTGGCGCTGCGCGCCAAGGGCGAGAGCGTCGCCGAGGTGTCGGGGCTCGCCGGCGCGCTGCTCGACGGGGCGGCCCCCTTCGACCTGCCGGGTGAGTCCGTCGATCTCGTGGGGACCGGAGGAGACCAGGCGCACACCGTGAACATCTCCACGATGGCCGCCGTCGTCGCCGCGGCGGCGGGCGCGAGAGTCGTCAAGCACGGAGGCAGGGCGGCGACGTCGTCGTCGGGCGCGGCCGACGTGCTGGAGGCGCTCGGCGTGGTGGTCGACCTGCCGCCCGCCCGGGCCGCGCGGGTCGCGGACGAGGTGGGGATCACCTTCCTGTTCGCGCCGATCTACCACCCCGCGTTCAGGCACACGGGGAGGCCGAGGAGAGAGCTCGGCACACCGACCGTCTTCAACTTCCTCGGCCCGCTGGTGAATCCGGCCAGGCCGAGGGCGCAGGCGGTCGGGGTCTTCGACGAGAGGATGGCGCCGGTGATCGCGGGCGTGCTGGCCGCTCGCGGGTGCACGTCGCTGGTGTTCAGGGGCGACGACGGGCTCGACGAGCTCACGACGACGGGCCCCTCCACGATCTGGGAGGTGCGCGAAGGGCAGGTGACCTCGGTCCGCTTCGACCCCGCGGCGCTGGGCATCCCCAGGGCCGCCGTCGGCGACCTCAGGGGCGGCGACGCGGCGCACAACGCTGGCGTGGCCAAGGAGGTGCTCGGCGGGGCCAGGGGTCCGGTACGCGACATCGTCTGCCTGAATGCCGCCGCCGCGCTGGCCGCCGCGAGCGGAGAGGGGGTCGCGGGGCTCGGGGCGGCGTACGAACGAGCGCTCACGGCGATCGACTCGGGCGCGGCGACAACCCTCCTGGAACGCTGGGCCACGGTGACGCGCACCGTGTAGGTGAGGAGTCGCGGCCAGGTCGGCGAAGGAGTGATTCCAACCATTTTTTCACGCCGATGTCAAGGGCAGGCAAGAGGATCATTACCTACAGCCTGCCCAAAACCTGACACCGCAGGTCATGCAGGAGCTCCAGGGCTGACGACATATGCCCGCAATGCGTAGATCTTCATCGCTTGCAAGAGGATGTCAAGCGAGTTGCAGGCGCGCAAGCGAACCTTGGAGTCATGAACAAAGGCCCGTTCGCCGCCACTGTCAGTGTGGTGGTCCCCGCACTGAACGAAGCCGACAATCTGCCACACGTCTTCGCGACCCTGCCCTCCTGGATCGACGAGGTGATCCTGGTGGACGGCAACTCGACCGACGACACCGTGGCCGTCGCCCTCAGCCTCCGTCCCGACCTGCGCGTCGTCACGCAGACCAGGCGCGGCAAGGGCAACGCGCTCACCGAAGGGTTCGCCGCTGCCAAGAGCGACATCATCGTCATGATCGACGCGGACGGCTCCACCGACGGCCGCGAGATCACTCTCTTCGTCCAGGCACTGGTCGAAGGCGCCGACTTCGCCAAGGGCTCGCGCTACGTCGAAGGCGGCGGCTCCGACGACATCAGCCCGACCCGCTCCTTCGGCAACAGGGTCCTGACCTTCATCACCAATCGGCTCTACGGCACGCGCTACACCGACCTCTGCTACGGCTACAACGCCTTCTGGTCACGCCACCTGGAGGCCATGGCGCTCGACTGCGACGGTTTCGAGATCGAGACGCTGATGAACGTCAGGGCGGCCCAGGCAGGCCTGGACATCCGCGAGGTCCCGAGCCACGAGCGCTGCCGCATCCACGGGGTGAGCAACCTGCACGCGGTACGGGACGGCTGGCGGGTGCTGAAGACGATCCTGCGCGAACGGGCGAACGGAAGCGCGTCCCCAAAAAATGACATCCTTACGACATGCGTTACATCATTATCGGGGCAGGAGCGATCGGCGGGACGATCGGCGGTCGCCTCCACCAGAGCGGGCACGATGTCGTCCTGATCGCGCGGGGAGCGCACTACGAGGCGCTCAGGACCACGGGGTTGCGCCTGGTCACACCCGACGTCGACGAGACGGTGAAGGTGCCCGTCGCCGACGGGCCCGTCGACGGCGACGTGCTGATCCTGGCGACCAAGTCGCAGGACACGCTCGCCGCGCTCGACCCGTGGCCGCGCCATCTTCCGGTGGTGTGCGCGCAGAACGGCGTGGCCAACGAGCGGATGGCGTTGCGCCGCTTCGAGCACGTCTACGGCATGTGCGTCTACCTGCCCGCCCTCCACCTGGAGCCGGGCCTGGTGGCCGCGTACGGCACGCCGCTGTCCGGCGCGCTGTACGTCGGGCGTTATCCACAGGGTGTGGATGACTTGTCGGAAACGATCGCCGCCGACCTGTCCAAGAGCGCGTTCGCCGCCCAGGCCGTGGCCGAGGTGATGCCGTGGAAGTACGGCAAGCTGCTCAGCAACCTCGGCAACGCCGTCGAGGCGCTGTGCGGCCGCGCTCCAGGCATCAACGAGCTGTCCGGCCAGGCCAGAGCCGAGGGCGCCGCCGTGCTCGCGGCGGCGGGCCTCGCCCACCAGGGCGGCGAGCAGGTCGCGACCGGCGACATCGAGGGCATCGAGCGCGGCGGCGGCTCGTCGTGGCAGAGCCTGGCCAAGGGCAGCGGCTCCATCGAGGCCGACTACCTCAACGGCGAGATCACGCTGCTCGGCAGGTTGCACGGCGTGCCGACCCCGGTCAACGAGGTGCTGCAGCGTGAGGCCGTCAGAGCCGCTCGCGAGCGCAGGCAGCCGGGGTCGATGACCGTGCGGCAGCTCAGTTCGTTGATCGCCGAGCGTTCCTCAGCCGTATCCCGCTGAACTCCATCGTGCTGGCCGTCACCTGGTTCCAGAACGGCCAGAGATTGTCCAGCACGCGCAGTTGGATCCCGGCCTCCTCGTGCAGCTCGATGAGGTCGGAGACGGGCTCGGGCGGGCCGAGCGGCACGACGGGCTCCTCGGCGACCACGGCGTGCGGCGGCTGCCCGATCGGGACGAACGGATCGGCGGGCAGCCTGTAGGCGTACAGCCGCACCTCCATCATGGCCTTGAGCCAGCCGTACTCGATGGCGTGCACGCGCTCTCCGCAGCCGGCGCCCACGAAACGCTCGACGTCCCACGGCCTGGTGTCCGGGCCCTTCCAGGCCATCGCCCGAGGACAGTGGCGAGGAAACCAGTAGTCGGGGCAGCGGTCGAAGCCGACGGCCCAGACGTAGGGCCTCGCCTGCCGCGAGGTTTTCGCCACGTGCGGGACGAACTTCTTGATCGTGGGGTCTTCCGAGAAGTGCAGCACCTGGCCCGTGTCTGGTCGCATGACTCCATCATTACTGGGCAGATGGGACCAGGCTCTGAAGAGAGGTGAGGTCAAATGATCGTGTTGGGCCTGATCCTGGTCCTGCTCGCGGCTGCGGCGATCTACGTGATCGCCATGGAGCCCGATACCACCTACACAGTTTTCGGCTATGTCTTCCAACCGTCGCACCTGGAGATGTTCCTCACCGGTGCGGTGACGGCGGGCGTGCTGCTCCTCGGCATTTCCATGATCGCTTCAGGTTCACGCAGGTCGGCCGTACGCCGGCGCAAGCTGCGCGAGGCCAGAGCCCAGGCCAACGACCGTGTGGCCAAGCTCGAGGACGAGAAGCGGCAGTTGGAGCGCAAGCTGCACGAGGACGACAGCCCGGCGACGACGACGGACACCGTCCCGCGGCAGGCCAGGCACACCGACGATCACCTGGTCGCCGGGTCGCCTACCGACGAACGCTCGCGCCACAACGCGTAACCGGTGATCAGGGCGCCGAGCCCTTCCCACAGCCCCACCCCGAGGAACTCCGAGGGAGCGGCGCCCGTGATCACCAGCGTGCTGAACACCGCGCACGTGACCAGCCTGAACGGCACGGTCCACAGGAAGAACGGCCGCCAGTCGGACGCCGCGGCCAGCATGTAGTACACGCCCATGTTGACCGCCGCCATCGACGAGGCGGCCATGTAGACCTTCGTGTAGTCACCGGGGCCCCGTGCTTCCACCACCTCGAAGCCCAGCAGTCCGAGCAGGCTGTCGGGGCTGAGAAGACCGAGAAGGCCGAGCGCGAAGGCCAGGAAGCCGAAGACGGCGATCGTCCATCCAGACATTGACCGGGGCAACCGCACGGGAAACCTCCCAAAAGGGGTGTGATCTGCGAGACGATCTCACCATGAAAAGGCGCCTCACCCGGCCCGGCCGCCCCATCGCGCTCAAGCTTCTGGTTCTGCTGTCCGTCCCGCTGATCTCGCTGGTCGGCCTGTGGGCGTTCGCGGCGAGCCTGACCGCCGGCGACGGACTGCGCCTCCTGGAGATCGACAACCTGGTCACCAACCTGGCCGACCCCTCTGAGCAGGTCAACATCCAGCTCCAGCGTGAACGGCTGACCTCGACCGAATTCCTGTCGTCGGCGGCGCCGTACAGGGAGCTCATCAACCAGCGCAGCAGGACCGACACCGCCGTGGCCGCCTTCCGCCGGCGCGCGAGCCTTCAGGAGAATGTGTCACCGGAGATGGCCGTCCAGCTCAAGGCGCTCAACGAGGAGCTGGACCGTATTCCGGAGCTGCGCAGAGGCGTCGACGCGCGAACGATCGACACGATCGAGATGATCACCACCTACAGCGACGTCGTCGACGCCTCCTTCCGCATGTACGACCAGATGATCCTGGTCCCCGACATGGCGCTCTACCGACTGGCCAGGTCGGTCAGCATGCTCGGCGAGGCCAAGGAGCTGCTGTCGAGGGAGCGGGCGATGATCGTGCACGTGCTCGCGACCGGCAGGGTCGGCCCCAGCGAGCGCGCGCTCTTCACCGAGATGTCGGCCACCCGCAGACTCCTGCACGCCCAGGCGCTCACCCATCTCGGACCCGGCCTCGACGCCGCCTACCGCCAGCTGACCGCGGCGCCCGTCTACCGTGACTTCGTCGCGATCGAGGACGCCATTCGCGGCCAGGCCACCGCCAACGGACTGCCCGCCACCTCCAGCACCTGGCGCTCCAGCAGCGAGAACCTGGCGGCAGCCGTCGAGCGCAACCAGTCGGAGGTGGTGCAGGGTCTCGTCGATCGCGTCAGCCCCACCGCGACGAACATCCTGGTCAAGATCGGCGTGGCAGGGGGCCTGGGCCTGCTCGCCGTCATCGCCTCGCTCCTGCTCTCCCTGCGCTTCAGGCACGTCCTGGTGCGCGAGCTGGCCGGGCTGCGCGACGCGGCCACCGAGCTGGCCGACGTACGGCTGGCCGGCCTCATCGACCGCCTGCGCAAGGGCGCCTCCGACCACCAGGTCGAACCGCTCGTCCTCGACGCGCAGACCACCGAGGTGCGCGACATCGTCCACGCGTTCAACACCGTGCAGTCCACCGCCGTCGAGGCGGCGGTCGACCAGGCCAAGCTGCGCGACGGCGTGCGGCACGTCTTCGTCAGCCTGGCCAGGCGCAACCAGTCGCTGCTGCACCGCCAGCTGCTGCACCTGGACGGCATGGAGCGGCGCGCCGAGGACGCCGAGACGCTCGAGGACCTGTTCAAGCTCGACCACCTCACCACCCGCATGCGCAGGCACGCCGAGAGCCTCATCATCCTGTCGGACCAGGCGCCCGGCAGGGGCTGGCGCAACGCCGTGCCCGCGGTCGACGTGCTGAGGGCGGCGGTCTCCGAGGTCGAGGAGTACGCCAGGGTCGAGGTGCCGCAGCCGCCGAAGACGGCCGTGGTGGGAGCGGCCGCGACGGACGTCGTGCACCTGCTGGCCGAGCTGGTGGAGAACGCCACCCTGTTCTCACCGCCGCGGACCAGGGTGGACGTGCGGGCGCTCACCGTGCCCGAGGGGCTGCTGATCGAGGTGGAGGACCGCGGGCTCGGGCTGCCGCCCGCCGAGCTCGACCAGCTCAACGCGCGCCTGGCCGAGCCGCCCGAGTTCGACCTGGCCGAGAGCGACAGGCTGGGCCTGTTCGTGGTGTCCAGGCTGGCGGCCAGGCACGGGATCGGCGTGCGGCTGCGGCCTTCGCCGTACGGGGGGATCACGGCGGCGGTGACGCTGCCGCCCGCCCTGCTGTCGGATCAGCCCGCGCTGACGGGGGGCAGGTAGCGGATGGCGCCGGCCGCGCGGGCCGCGGCGGCGGCGCACAGCCTGTCGTGCGCCCACGGCGGCAGCAGCGCCGCGGCCTCCTGCTCGGTGAAGAAGCCGTAGTCGTCGAGCTCCTCGGCCTGGAGCTTGACCGGGGTGTCGGCGTCGATGACGCCGCAGTCGAAGAGGAAGTGGATCAGCGGGTACGGCCTGTCCTCACGTATGCCCGCCCAGTGGACGACCAGGAGCTCGCCCACGGGTAGCGTGAGGCCGAGCTCCTCCTCGACCTCGCGGGCGCAGGCCTGGGCGGGGTGCTCCCCCTCGTCCACGGACCCGCCCGCGAAGCCCCAGTGCGGACGGTAGTTGGGGTTGACCAGCAGCGCCCTGCCCTGCCGGTCGGTGATGTAGGCGCCGGCGCCCACGACCACCCGGTGCAGTGACTCCCAGTACTCCATGTCCACGCTCACGTCGATCAACCTACAACGCGGAGGCGTCCACCCCCCGGCTCCGGTGACTTCCGAGTAAAAAGATAGGATATATCCCCATGACACGACGCGCGTTGATCTTCTGGGTGACGGGCGTCCTGGCCTACTTCGTCGCGGTCTTCCACCGGCAGTCGCTCGGCGTCGCCAGCCTGGAGGCCGCCGCCCGCCTCGATCTCGGCGCGTCGGGCCTGGCCACGCTGGCCATGCTGCAGCTTCTCGTCTACGCGGTCATGCAGATCCCCGTCGGCGTGCTGGTCGACAGGCTCGGCTCCAAGCGCATGCTGGTCATCGGAGCTCTGGTCATGTCGTGCGGCCAGGTCGTCTTCGCCTTCGCCGACGACCTCCTGCTCGGACTCACGGCCAGGATGCTGGTCGGCGCGGGCGACGCGATGACGTTCATCAGCGTGATCAGGCTGGTCAACCTCTCCTTCCCGCCGCGCCGCAACCCGGTGATGGTGCAGCTCACCGGGCTCATCGGCCAGTTCGGCGCGATCGCGTCCACCGTGCCGATCATCGGCTCGCTCCACGCGTACGGCTGGACGCCCACCTTCCTCGCGGCCGCCGCCCTGGGCCTGGTGGCGACCGTCCTCGTCGCGGCCGTCCTGCGCGACGGACGCCCGTCCGCCGTGCACCGCGCACCCGGGCTCAAGGCCGCGTGGATGCAGCCTGGCACCAGGCTGGGGATGTGGACCCACGCGGCCACCCAGTGCTCGGCCGCGGCGTTCATGCTGCTGTGGGGCTACCCGTACCTCGTCCAGGGCCAGGGGCTGGCCCCCGCGACCGCGGGCGTGCTGCTGTCCACGCTGACCGTGGTGGGCATGATCTGCGGGCCGATCCTCGGCTACCTGGCGGGCCGCTTCCCGCTGCGCAGGTCGTGGCTGGTGCTCGGCATCACCGGCGCCACGGCGCTGGTCTGGACGGCGGTGCTGCTGTGGCCGGGACGCGCGCCGCTGTGGCTGCTGGTGGCGCTGATCGTCGTCCTCGCCTCGAACGGGCCAGGCTCGATGATCGGTTTCGACTACGCCAGGACGTTCAACCCCGCGGGCCGCATCGGCGCGGCCACGGGCATCGTCAACGGCGGCGGCTTCCTGGCCTCCATGTCGGTGATCGCGCTGGTCGGCGTCGCCATGGACCTCACGGGCGACTACCACTGGGCGATGGCCGTGCAGTACCCGGTGTGGCTGCTCGGCGCGGTGCAGGTGCTGCGCTACCGCGCCAAGGCCCGCAGGCTGCTAGCCCAGCTCGACGAAGGGCTCGGGGAAGTGGGAGGTGCCCAGCAGGGCGCCCTGCGCGCGCAGCCTGCCGACTAGCTCCATGCGCGTCTTCACGGCCAGGTCGGAGTCGTCGTCGTAGACGTAGCGGACCGACGGATCGGCCAGCTGTACCGGATGGTGCAGGACGTCGCCGACCATGGTGAACTCGCCGACCTCGACCGACTGGTGCCCAGGTGTGTGGCCGGGCGTCAGCCTGACCACCACGCCGGGGGCGACCTCCTCGTCGCCGTCGACCACGTGCAGCAGCTCCTTGACCGGGTCGAGGAAGCCGTTGCCCACCAGCTCGGCGCGCTGGACGACGTGGCGGGCGTTGGCGAACACCGGCGCGCCGTCCAGGAACGTTCCGCCGGCGTGGTCGCTGTGCAGGTGCGTGATGATCACCGTGCCGACGTCCGCGGGGGCCACCCCTGCGGCGGCCAGCTCGCTCTGGAGCCTGCCGGGGGCAGGGGCCCAGGTGGAGGTGGGCCCGATGCCCGTGTCGACGAGCGTGACATGGCCCTTGCCGTCCCGGATCAGGAAGCAGTGGAAGTGCAGGATCCATTCGCCCTCGTCCACCTCCGCGCCGAGGAAGGTCTCGAGGAACGGCAGTCGGAGCGAGGGGCCCATCGGGCCGACGGCGTCACACAGCGGGGTGATCTCGACGTCGGCTACTTTTCTTGGCTTATGCGGCATCCGTCAACGCTAGCCGCGGCACGTACTCGGTCTCCACATCGGCCGCGAAGACCGCGCGCCTGCAGCGAGCGCAGCGGAACATGATCGGCCCCTCGTCGAGGGTGGTGTGGCACCTGGGGCAGTGGGTCTTGTTCATGTCATCCCCCTTGGAGTTCGCAGTTCCATGGAAGCCTCCGCTGATTGCAGAAGCCCTGCAGGGCGCTTGACAGATTGTGCTCCGGGAGATGGCGAGGCCGTGGGGAAAGCGGAATAGAAACCTTGCGCGCCGCGTTTGCCGTGATATCTTGCGAAACAGCGTTGAGCGTCTGAAGCTCCGCTGACTTCACCTGAAGGGCCCCACCTCTCTGAGGGCCCGACCTCTTTTTTCTTACTCACCGCCTGTCACCCAGGCGTGCCCTCGAGGAGGGTCTCTCATGTCTGTCCAAACCATCCCCCGTCCCCGTACCACCACGCCCACCCGGCAGGTCAGCGGCCTGCTGGACGGCACGTTCCTCCGCTCGTCCGGCTACCGGCACAGCTCCGACGACGTACGGCTGCCGCCCGAGCGGATCAAGCAGTTCGGCCTGCGCCCCGGCGACCACGTGGTCGCCACCGTCGCCGGCTCGAAGCTCGTCTCGATCGAGTCGGTCAACGGTCACACCTCGTGGCGCGACCGCCCGCACTTCGCCGACCTGACCCCCGTCCACCCCCGCGACCGGCTGAACATCGAGACCGACTCGCTGACCACCAGGGTCGTCGACCTGATCGCGCCCATCGGCAAGGGTCAGCGCGGACTCATCGTCGCCCCGCCCAAGGCCGGCAAGACGATGGTCCTGCAGGCGCTGGCCCAGGCCGTCTCCCGCAACCACCCCGAGGTCCACCTCATGGTGGTCCTGGTCGGCGAGCGTCCCGAGGAGGTCACCGACATCCGCAGGAACATCGCGGGCGAGGTGGTCGCCTCCACCTTCGACCGTCCCGACAAGGAGCACACCGCGCTCGCCGAGCTCGCTCTCGAGCGCGCCAAGCGCCTGGTCGAGCAGGGACACGACGTCGTCATGCTGCTCGACTCGCTCACCAGGCTCGGCCGCGCCTACAACAACCTCGCGCCCAGCGGGGGACGCATCCTGTCAGGCGGCATCGACACCGGCGCCATCTACCCGCCCAAGCGCTTCTTCGGCGCCGCGCGCAACGTCGAGGGCGGCGGCTCCCTCACCATCCTCGCCACCGCGCTCGTCGAGACCGGCTCGCGCATGGACGACTCCTTCTTCGAGGAGTTCAAGGGCACAGGCAACATGGAGCTGCGGCTCAGCCGCGCGCTCGCCGAGCGCAGGCTCTTCCCCGCCGTCGACCTCGAGACCTCGAGCACCAGGCGCGAAGAGGACCTGATGCACCCCGCCGAGCAGCAGGTCGTGTGGAAGCTGCGACGCATGCTCGCGGGACTCGACCGGCAGCAGGGCATGGAGCTGCTCATCGCCAAGCTCCGCGAGACGTCCTCCAACGCGGCCTTCCTCACGCTCGCCGCGACGACGACGCCCTGAGCCTCACCGCCCCTTCACGTACGTTCTGGGCTCCTTCTCCCGCCCCGGGTACACCATGATCAGCCATTCCTCGCTCGCCTGCGGCTCTTCCCTGTCATGGTCGACGCCAAGCTCGCGCTGATGAACCCTGACGCGGTAGTGGCCGGGCCCGCCGACCGCGAGGTCGGGAAGGGCACGGGAACCGTCGGAGATCTCCAGGACGCCCGTCGGGCTCCGGTAGCCGATCTCGGCGACCACGTCCCAGCCCTCGGTCTCGACCGGCGGCCTCCTGCGATACGACTCGCCTGTCACGCACAGGAGACCCATCTCGGTGAGGGTGTGGAAGGCGAGATTCCCCGGCACGGCGACCATCACCTCGTCGCCGCTCCCCAACTCCTCGGACACACCGCCGTCGAAGCCCTCCTCCGAGGTGTCGAGCGCGTAGAACTCCACGGACATATGTGTGGTCGCCTGCCGTACCGGCTTGGTCCTGGGTTTGTGGCGGGGCAGCGCGGCGCACTCAGCCCTGCGGCGCGCGTAGTACTCCTCTTCCTCGCGCTTCAGCTCCGCCTGATTCCGCTCGTTGACACGGGCGAGCGCGGGACAGTTCGCGGGAAGCGCCCTGGCGACGTCGAACTCGTCACCGTTCCGCGCGTCGGGCAGCCTGCCGCCTTTTTCGACCAGCCTGCACAGGTGCCGTCCATAGGCGAACAACCGGCCGTCGGGCATCCGGGTGCCCGGCTCGTCCATCAAGGAGTCACGCGCCTCGCAGAGGAAGCGCCAGTCCTCCTCCGAGTACCCCTGCCTGACCGCGCCGTGGCACTCCTCCCAGTCCGGCACCGTCACCTTGCCGCCTCGCGTCGCGTCGGCGGCGGGGGTCAGCGCCAGCACCACGACCAGCGCCGCCACCACCGGTCCGCGCGGCAGCCGCGGCGCGCTCGTCCGTACGGCCAGCAGTGCGAGTGTCGAAGCGACCAGTTCGAGCACGTCATGCCCGACGGTCCACCACACCACGTGCCAGCCGCCCCACCATTCGAGGCAACTCGGCTCGAGGACCATGTCCATGGCGAACAGCGGGGGCTGGTAGGCGTTGAGAAACATCTGGGGCAGCAGGAGCGTCCAGACGATCCACCGGCCGAGCCCGGGTCTGCGCCGGCGCGCGCATGCCAGCCATGCCAGCAGGCCCAGGCCGACGAACGGAAGCGCACCGTATCCGAAAGGCGGGACGTAATAGAGGGGGAAGACGAGATGGTAGATGTCGCTCGACAAGTCGTTGCCGACGCAGTTCTTGAACCCGAAGGCGCCCCAGCCGAGCCCTTCGGGAAGGAAGAGCCAAGGAAGAGCGAAGGCCATTATGGCGCCGGTCAGGGCGCAGGCCCACAGAGCTGCTGATAATCGGCGTGGCATGCCGGGAGTCTAGTGATCTTGAGGCGGGCGTCATGATGGGGGGATGCTGGCTGACATCGTCGACTACCTCGCCTGTCCCGTCTGCCGAGACGGCCTCCGCCTCACCGACGGATCGCTGCGCTGCGGCCAGGGGCACGGGTTCGACGTCGCCAGGCAGGGATACGTCAGCCTGCTCACCGGATCCCAGGCTCCCGGCACCGCCGACAGCCCCGCGATGGTGGCGGCGCGGGCGGACTTCCTCGCGGCAGGACATTACGCGCCGCTGGCCGACGCGCTGGCGAAGGCCGTCCAGGACCACTGCCCGCCCGCGGCCACGGGAGCGGGCGGAGCGGACGGCGAGCACCGCGGGCCTGTCGTGGTGGACGCGGGCGCAGGGACCGGGTACTACGGCGCCGCCGTGCTCGACGCGCTCCCCGAGGCCACCGGGCTGGCGTTCGACATCTCCAAGCACGCCGTGAAGCGAGCGGCCAGGGCGCACCCCAGGATGGGGGCGTTCGTGGCGGACGTGTGGAGGCCGCTGCCGATCGGCGACGCGGTCGCCGACGTCGTGATGGACGTGTTCGCGCCGCGCAACGGCCCTGAGTTTGCGAGGATCCTGCGGCCTGGCGGCAGGCTCGTGGTGGTGACCCCCGCGAAGGAGCATTTGAGCCCGCTGGTCGAGGAGCTGGACCTGCTCTCGGTGGACGAGGCGAAAGAGCACAGGGTCGCCGAAAGTCTGAGAGGGTTCGGAGAGGTCGACACTCGGGCCGTACGGTTCGAGATGCCCCTGTCGAGGGCGGATGTGGCGAAGGTGGTGAAGATGGGACCGAGCGCGTGGCACAAGGACTCCGACACCCTTCACCACCAAATCCAGAAATTTCCGGAATGGACCCCAGCGGTGGCCAGTTTTCGACTGTTTATCTTTGAATCACCTGCCGAATCAAGACCATCTTCTTGACGGACATCCGAGGCGCATGTTACTGATGGGGTATTTAGTCCGAAATTCCCTCACATTCCTCAGGTATTTCTGTGACCCAGACGCGATACTGGACGGCAACTGAGGAGGGGAGGGGCGGATGAAGGCGGAGGAGCGCTGGCAGGCCAGGTTCCGGGCGCCCAGCATGACGCTGCCCGTCTGGGCACGTCAGGCCCCCCACCGCGCTCTCTACCGTTCGAACGCCTCCGGCACCTGGGAGATCTACGCCTGGGACCGCACCACGGGCGTCACCCGCCAGGTCACCACACAGGCCCACGGCACCAGGCACGCCGCCCTCGACCCGACGGGCCAGTGGATCTACTGGTTCGCCGACACCGAGAGCGACGACCTCGGCATCTGGCTGCGCCAGCGCTTCACCGGCGGTCCCGACGAGCCCGTCGCCCCCGACCTGGAGCCTGGCCAGCCGGGCGGCCTGGCCCTGTCCACCACGGGCGTCGCCGCCGTCAGCCTCGCCCGCCCTGGCGGCTTCACCACCCACCTCGTACGGCCAGGCGAACCCAGCCACCTGCTGTACGAGCACACCGAGGCCTCCTGGGTCAGCGACATGTCGCTCGACGGCGAGTTCATCGCCATCAACCACAGCGAGCACGGCGACTTCAGGCACCCGGCGCTCCGCGTCGTCAAGCAGTGCGGCGAGGTGGTCGGCGAGCTGTACGACGGCCCCGGCAAGGGCGTCGTCGGCCTGCGCTTCGCGCCCAACCCCGGCGACCGCCGTCTGCTCACCCTGCACGAGCGCCGCCTGCGGCACGAGCCCCTGGTCTGGGACCCGAAGACGGGCGAGCAGCGCGAGATCTGGCTGAAGGACCCGGGCGAGCTGACCGCCGAGTGGTACGACGACGGCCGCGCGCTGCTGATCATCAGGGACGACCGCGCCCGCACCTACCTGCACCGCTACGACCTGGCGGGCGGCGGCCTCACGCTGATCGACACCCCTCACGGCGTCATCGACGAGGCGCGCCCGAGGCCTGGCGGCCACGTGGAGTACGCCTGGTCGAGCGCTTCGAGGCCGCCGGTGATCCGTTCGAGCACCGGCCACGTGGTGATGAACGCGGTCGGTCCCGCGTCCCCGACCAGTGTCCCCGTGGAGGACCTCGACGTCAGCGGCCCGGGCGGGCGCATCCACGCGCTGGTCTCCAGGCCCGAGACGGGCTCGGCGCCCTTCCCCGCGGTCTTCCTGCTGCACGGCGGCCCGAACCTGCACGACGCCGACGACTTCTCCCCCGAGGTCGCGGCCTGGGTCGACGCAGGGTTCGCCGTCGTCAGGGTCAACTACAGGGGCTCGACCGGCTACGGCACGGCCTGGCGCGACGCGCTGCGCGGCGAGATCGGCCACCTCGAGCTGGCCGACGTGGCGGCCGTCAGGGAGCAGGTGGTGGCGCAGGGCATCGTCGACCCCGACAGGATCGTGCTGGCCGGCACCTCGTGGGGCGGCTACCTCACGCTGCTCGGCCTCGGCGTCCAGCCGAAGCTGTGGGCGGCGGGCATCGCCGCGGCGCCCATCGCCTGCCACGAGACCTCCTACGAGGACGAGGCCGAGGGCCTGCGCGCCTACAAGCGCGCCCTGCTCGGCGGCTCGCCCTCCGAGCAGCCCGAGCGCTACCGCGACAGCTCCCCGATCACCTACGTCGAGCGGATCGAACGGCCGCTGCTGATCCTGGCCGGCATCAACGACTCGCGCTCGCCGCTGCGGCAGCTGGAGAAGTACGTGGACCGCCTGACGGAGCTGGGTCACGAGCACGAGGTCCACTACTACGACGCGGCCCGCGGCGCCCTGGTCGTCTCCGAACGGATCGACCAGATGGCGATAAAGCTGAATTTCACCCGTAAACACGTAGTAACAACTGACATAGCGTAATAGGTTGGCCGGCTCGGCCGACTTGTCTGTCAGCCTCGGCTGCTGTCACCATCGCGCCACCTCCCAGCCGAAGGGCGCGAAACAGTGACCATCACCAACGAATCGCCAGGCGTCAGCCGTCTGAAAAGGGACGCCGTCGGACTCGTCGGCGTCATCTTCATGGCCGTCGCGACCGCGGCCCCCATCACCGCCATGACGGGCAACGTGCCCATCGTCGTCGCGTTCGGCAACGGCCTCGGCGTCCCCGCGGGCTACCTGTTCGCCACCGTCGTCCTGACGATCTTCTCCGTGGGCTACACCGCGATGTCGAAGCACATCACCGCGGCCGGAGCCTTCTACGGCTACATCTCCCACGGCCTCGGCCAGGTCGTCGGCATGGTCTCCGGCCTGCTGGCCACCATGGCGTACGTGGTCTTCGAGGCCTCGATCATCGGCTTCTTCGCCTACTCCGCCAACGACACCTTCAAGTCGCTGGCGGGGGTGGACATCCACTGGCTGTGGTTCGCCTTCCTCGGCCTGGCGCTGAACATGATCCTCTCCTACTTCGACATCAACCTGACCGCCAAGGTCCTGGGCGTCTTCCTCATCACCGAGATCCTCATGCTCGGCCTGATCGCCCTCGTCACGCTCTTCAACGGCGGAGGCCCCGACGGCCTCATGGCCTACACGCTCAACCCGCTCAACGCCTTCCAGACCACGGGCGTGCAGGCGGGCGCGGTCGGCCTCGGCCTGTTCATGTGCTTCTGGTCGTGGGTGGGCTTCGAGTCGACCGCGATGTACGGCGAGGAGTCGCGCGAGCCGAAGAAGATCATTCCGATCGCCACGCTCGTCTCGGTGGTCGGCATCGGCCTGTTCTACACGTTCGTGTCGTGGATGACGGTGGCCGCCAACGGCGTCAAGGCGCCGGAGCTCGCCGCCGAGCAGTTCGCGGGGATCTTCTTCAACCCCACCGAGCAGTTCATCGGGACGTGGGCGGTCGGCCTGTTCAAGATCCTCATCCTGACCGGCTCGTTCGCCTGCTCGATGGCCTTCCACAACTGCGCCGCCCGCTACCTCTACGCGCTCGGCAGGGAGAACCTCATCCCGGGCACGGCCCGCACCCTCGGCGCCACCCACCCCACGCACGGCTCGCCGCACATCGCCGGGTTCGTCCAGACCGCCATCTCGGTGGTGCTGATCCTGGCCTTCGCCGTCGCGGGCATGGACCCCTACGTGCACATCTACACGCTGCTCGCGGTCCTGGGCACGCTGGCCATCCTCATCGTGCAGACACTGTGCTCGTTCTCGGTGATCGGCTACTTCCACGTCAAGAAGAAGCACCCCGAGACCGCCAACGTGTGGCGCACGCTGATCGCCCCGCTGGTGGGCGGCCTCTCGATGGCCTACGTGGTGCTGCTGCTGTTCCAGAACCAGGAGGCGGCGGCAGGCGACGCCTCGAAGAGCTCGTTCTTCACCGCGATCCCGTGGATCGTGGTGGCCCTCGCCGTGCTGGGCGCGGGCACCGCGCTCTACCTCAAGGCCCGCAACCCCGCCAAGTACGAGGTCATCGGCAGGATCGTGCTGGAGGACACGGTCGAGCGCGACTAGTCAGCGAGCGCGGAGGACCAGGATCGCCAGGTCGTCCGCGCTCGGCTCCGGCGCGAAGTCGGCCGCTCCCCTGCGGATGCGCTCGGCCACCGCCCTCGCCGACAGCCCCGCGCACTCGGCGAGCAGCTTGGACAGGCCGCCCTCGTCGTCGAGCAGGCGGCCTCCGCTGCGGCGCTCGGTCACGCCGTCGGTCACGGCGAGCAGCACGTCGCCGTGGTCGAGGTGGATGGTGTCGGCCTCGAACACGACCTCGGGGAAGACACCGAGCAGCGACTGCGGGGTGGTCACGCCCTCGACGACGCCGCTGGGCTTGAGCCGCAGCGCCTCGGGGTGGCCCGCCGAGACCATGCGCACCTCGAGGCCGCTCTCCACGGGCGTGATGTCGCCGTGGAGGAGCGTGAGGAACCTGGCGCGCTCGCCCTCCTCGAGGATGGCCTGGTTGAGGCGGCCGAGAACCGCGGCCACGCCGTACCCCTCCCTGGCCAGCAGGCGCAGGGTGTGGCGGGCCAACCCCGTGACGGCTGCCGCCTCGGGGCCCGTGCCGCAGACGTCGCCGATCGCGAAACGCCAGGACTCGTCGCCCGCCTTGAACAGGTCGTAGAAGTCGCCGCCGACCTCGTTGGCCTCGCCCGCGGGCTCGTAGACGACGCCGTAGTCGAGGCCGGGGACCTCGGGCTCGTTGGGAGGCAGCAGGCTGCGCTGCAGCGCCCTGTTGGCCGCCGCCTGCTGGGCGTAGAGGCGGGCGTTGTCCATCGCCAGGGCCGCGCGCCGCGCGATGTCCTCGGCGAACTGGATGCTCTCGTCGGGGAAGCGGTCGTGGCGGCCGAGGCACATCGCGCCGAGCGAGCGCCCCCTCGCGATCAGCGGCACCGCGAGGACCTGTGAGTCGGCCAGTTGCAGGGTGGCGGCGGCGCTGTCGGGCACGCTCAGCTCGGACAGCTGCTCGCGCAACCCGTCGATGCGCGCCTCGTCGGCGTGCCACAGATAGGCCAGACGGCGAGGGCCTGCCCCCGTGTCGGAGGTGTAGACGGCACACCAGGTGGACAGTCTCGGAACGACGATCTGGGCGATGATCGCCGGGACCATGTCAGGGTCGAGAGTGCCTGCCAGCAGGTCGCTCGCGTCGGCGAGGAAGCCCAGCCAGTGAGGTCCACGCGACGATTCCTCGGCCCACTCGGATGCCACTCTGTCCGTCGAGCCCGGTAGCGTGAGTCTTGCCCAATGGACACGGGAGTCGCCCGCGAAGGTGATTCCCCACTCCTCGACGTCGACCGAGGGGCCCTTGGGGTCACCATGAGGGGAGGTCCGCTGCCTGAGCTCGACTTGCACGGCGTCGCCGTAATGTTTCCAGACGATCTCGAAGGGCGCGTCGGCCACCTGCATGGCCAGCTCGCCTGCCAGCTGTTCGGCGGCAGGCAGCACCGAGGCGGCCGCCCATGCGGTCATCACCTCGCGCGTGAACCTCTTCGCAGAGGGAACGGCGGTCTCGCCTGGCGCGAAGGTTGCCGCCAGGACCGCGCGGGAAGAAGCAGTCATCGATCCGTGCCTACCACACTTCCCACTGACTTGGGGTAAATCCAAGGACAGGACTACGAGCTACTCATCGTGACAGACTTGCATCACTCACGGCGGCACCCCGGGAGTGGAGGAGACCCCATGACGACGGCCAAGACCGCGCCGACTGCGGAGGAAAGGACGTATACAGAGTCAGATCTGCTTCCCGTCCTAGAGACACTCTTCGCGTGGCGCGACGGCGACTTCCGCCGCCGGGTTCCGCACGCGCCCCCGGGCATCATGAGTGAGATCCGGCTGCTGCTCAACGAGGTGGCCGACCGCAGGGAGCACCTCAGCAACGAGCTGACGCGGGTGCGCAAGGAAGTCGTGAAGGAAGGGCGCTTCGGTGAGCGCCTCACCCCGGGGCCCGGCGTGGGTTCGTGGGCCGAGAGCGTCGAGTCCGTCAACGCGCTCATCGACGCGCTGGTCAGCCCGGTGACGGGAGCGGCCGACGTGATCGACGCGGTCGCCAAGGGCGACCTGACCCGCAGGATCGACCTCGACCGCTCGGCCAGAGGCGAGGTCAGGAGACTCGGCAAGGCCATCAACGGCATGGTCGAGCAGCTGTCGCTGTTCAACACCGAGGTGACCAGGGTGGCCCGCGAAGCCGGCACCGAGGGCCGTCTGGGGGGCAGCGCGAGCGTCAGGGGCATGTCAGGCAGCTGGCGCGACCTGACCGAGGCCGTCAACACCATGTCGTCCCGTGTGTCCGCGCAGGTGCGCGACATCGCCGAGGTGACCACCGCCGTGGCGAAGGGCGACCTGAGCCGCAAGGTGACCGTCGACGCGGTCGGCGAGATGTTCGAGCTGAAGAACACCGTCAACACGATGGTCGACCAGCTCTCCGCCTTCGCCGAAGAGGTGACCCGAGTCGCCCGAGAGGTCGGCACAGAGGGCCAGTTGGGCGGCCAGGCGCAGGTCAGCGGCGTGTCGGGGGTCTGGAAGGACCTCACCGACAACGTCAACTTCATGGCCAACAACCTCACCAACCAGGTCCGCCAGATCGCCGCCGTCTCCACCGCCGTCGCCCAGGGCAACCTGACCAAGAAGATCACCGTCGACGCCCAGGGCGAGATCCTCCAGCTCAAGGACACCCTCAACACGATGGTCGACCAGCTGTCGTCCTTCGCCGACGAGGTCACCCGAGTCGCCCGCGAGGTCGGCACCGAGGGCAAGCTGGGCGGCCGCGCCGAGGTGCGGGGCGTGTCCGGTGTGTGGAAGGACCTCACCGACAACGTCAACTCGATGGCCAACAACCTGACCTACCAGGTGCGCAACATCGCCCAGGTCACCACGGCCGTCGCCAACGGCGACCTGACCCGCAAGATCGACGTCGACGCCCAAGGCGAGATCCTCGAACTCAAGTCGACCATGAACACGATGGTCGACCAGCTCTCCTCCTTCGCCTCCGAGGTGACCCGAGTCGCCCGCGAGGTCGGCACGGAGGGCCAGTTGGGCGGCCAGGCGCAGGTGCGCGGCGTGTCGGGGGTCTGGAAGGACCTCACCGACAACGTCAACTTCATGGCCAACAACCTCACCAACCAGGTCCGCCAGATCGCCGCCGTCTCCACCGCCGTCGCCCAGGGCAACCTGACCAAGAAGATCACCGTCGACGCACAGGGCGAGATCCTCCAGCTCAAGGACACCCTCAACACGATGGTCGACCAGCTGTCGTCCTTCGCCGACGAGGTCACCCGAGTCGCCCGCGAGGTCGGCACCGAGGGTCAGCTGGGCGGCCAGGCGCGGGTGCAAGGCGTGTCCGGTGTGTGGAAGGACCTCACCGACAACGTCAACTTCATGGCCAACAACCTGACCTACCAGGTGCGCAACATCGCCGAGGTCACCACGGCCGTCGCCAACGGCGACCTGACCCGCAAGATCGACGTCGACGCCCAGGGCGAGATCCTGGCCCTGAAGACCACCATCAACAAGATGGTCGACCAGCTCTCCTCCTTCGCCTCCGAGGTCACCCGAGTCGCCCGCGAGGTCGGCTCCGAGGGCCGTCTCGGCGGCCAGGCCAGGGTCGAGGGCGTCGAGGGCACCTGGAAGCGCCTGACGGAGTCCGTCAACGAGCTGGCCGGCAACCTGACCACCCAGGTGCGCGCCATCGCCACGGTGACCAGCGCGGTCGCCCAGGGCGACCTCACCCGCTCCATCGCCGTCGAGGCGCAGGGCGAGCTGGCCGAGCTCAAGGACAACGTCAACTTCATGGTGGCCAACCTGCGCGAGACCACGCAGGCCAACCAGGAGCAGGACTGGCTGAAGTCCAACCTGGCCCGCATCTCCCGCCTGATGCAGGGCCACCGCGACCTCATGGAGGTCGCCAAGCTGATCATGAGCGAGCTGACCCCGCTCGTCTCCGCCCGCTACGGCGCCTTCTACGGCGTCGACACCAGCGGGGAGGAGCACGACCTGGTCCTCATCGGCGGCTACGGCGTACGGCCCGACCGCGCGCCACGCCAGCGCTTCGCCACCGGCGAGGGCATCGTCGGCCAGGCGGCCATGGAGGGCAGGTCGATCGTCCTCGACGACGTGCCTGCCGCCTTCATCACCATCGACAGCGGGCTCAGCCAGTCCACGCCCGCGCAGATCGTGGTGCTGCCGATCCTGTTCGAGAGCAGGGTCCTCGGCGTGCTGGAGCTGGCCTCCTTCACCGCCTTCGGCGAGGTGCACCTCGACTTCCTCACGCAGCTGGTCGAGACCATCGGCGTCACGATGAACACCATCATCGCCAACTCCCGCACCGAGGACCTGCTGAAGGAGTCGCAGCGCCTGACCCGCGAGCTGCAGGAGCGCTCCGACGAGCTGCAGCGCCAGCAGGAGGAGCTGCGCCGTTCCAACTCCGAGCTGGAGGAGAAGGCCGGGCTGCTCGCCAAGCAGAACCGCGCCATCGAGATCCAGAACTTCCAGATCGAGCAGGCCCGCCGCACCCTGGAGGAGCGCGCCGAGCAGCTGGCCGTCTCCTCGCGCTACAAGTCCGAGTTCCTCGCGAACATGTCGCACGAGCTGCGCACCCCGCTCAACAGCCTCCTCGTGCTGGCCAAGCTGCTGACTGAGAACGCCGAGGGCAACCTGACCTCCCAGCAGGTCGAGTTCGCCCGCACCATCCACGGCGCGGGCTCGGCGCTGCTGCAGCTGATCAACGACATGCTCGACCTGTCGAAGGTCGAGGCGGGGCGCATGGACATCCACCCCGCCCAGCTGTCGCTGCCCAAGTTGGTCGACTACGTCGAGGCGGCCTTCGCCCCGCTCGCCCAGGACAAGGGCCTGGCCTTCATCGTCGAGGTCGACCCACGGGTGCCGCAGGAGCTGCGCACCGACGAGCAGCGCCTGCAGCAGGTGCTGCGCAACCTGCTGTCCAACGCGGTCAAGTTCACCCCCAAGGGCGAGGTACGGCTACGCGTCGTGCCCGCTCCTCACGAGGTCGACTACGACGACGACACCCTGCGCGACAGCACCGACCTGCTCGCCTTCCAGGTGGTCGACACCGGCATCGGCATCGCGCCCGACAAGCTGGAGATCATCTTCGAGGCGTTCCGTCAGGCCGACGGCACCACCAGCCGCAAGTACGGCGGCACGGGGCTCGGCCTGTCGATCTGCCGCGAGATCGCGAGACTGCTCGGCGGCGAGATCCACGTCGACAGCGAGCTCGGCGCGGGCAGCACGTTCACCCTCTACCTCCCGACCAACTACGCGGGTCCGCTGGTCGCCCGCGACGGCGGCGCGGCCCGCAGGCAGGTACTGACGATGCAGGTCGAGGAGCAGAACGCGGTGCTCGTGCCCGAGCCACCGCTCCCGCTCGACCTGCCCCTGCCCGAGATGGTCCAGCAGAGCAACGCGCAGCAGTGGCAGGGCGACGACCCTCTCGACGGCGCCAAGATCCTCATCGTCGACGACGACATCCGCAACGTGTTCGCCCTGACCAGCGTGCTGGAGCGGCACGGCGCCACCGTCGTCTACGCCGAGAACGGCCGTGAGGGCATCGAACAGCTCGAACGCAACGAGGACGTGGCCCTCGTGCTCATGGACATCATGATGCCCGAGATGGACGGTTGGGCCACGACGTCGGCCATCAGGCGCATGCCGCAGTTCGCCGACCTGCCGATCATCGCGCTGACCGCCAAGGTCATGCGCGGAGACAGGGAGAAGAGCATCGCCTCCGGCGCCTCCGACTATGTGCCCAAGCCGGTCGACGTCGACCAGCTGCTCGAACGCCTGCGTGGCTGGCTCAGCCGCGGGCGGGCGTCCGACACCGCGGAAGAGGCGTGACCATGGCAGACCGAGCCAAGATCCTCCTGGTCGACGACCGTGAGGAGAACCTCATCGCCCTTGAGGCCATCCTCAGCTCTCTCGACCTGACCCCCGTCAGGGCCAGATCGGGAGAGGAGGCGCTGAAGGCGCTCCTCGGCACCGAGTTCGCGCTGATCCTGCTCGACGTCCGGATGCCGGGCATGGACGGGTTCGAGACCGCCGCGCACATCAAGCGGCGCGAACGCACCCGCAACATCCCCATCATCTTCCTGACCGTCGTCGACAGCGCCCCCGACTACGCCTTCCGCGGCTACGCGGCGGGCGCCGTCGACTACCTCACCAAGCCCTTCGACCCGTGGGTGCTCAGGGCGAAGGTGTCGGTGTTCGTCGAGCTCTACAACATGAACAAGCGGCTCACCGAGCAGGCGTCGCTGCTGCGCGAACGGCTGGCGGGCGAGCTGCCGCCCGGTAACAGCGCGGCCCAGCCCGCGGTGCTGCCCGAGCTGTCGCGCAGGTTGACGGCGGTGGAGGACGAACTCGAGAGGGTGCGCGAACTCGCCCGCAAGTCCTCCGATCCGGGGCTGACCTCGCCGCTGGCCGACCTGGCCGACCGGCTCGACCACCTCCGCGCCGGCTTCGACGCCCTGAGCTGACACCTTCGATGCGCGGGTAGGCCGGCCCCCTCCTGGCCTGCCCGCCTTCGCTGTCACGATGCTGTCACGCCCGCATCACTGGGGCAGGACCACGATGGGGGGAGACCGTCGAAGGGGGTCTCCCCATGCTCAAGGAGACATTCGCTGCCGGAGTGCTGGTAGCCGCGACCCTGGTGCCCTCGGCCTCCACGCAGGTTCAGCCTGCCGAGATCCGTGCCTTCAGCGCACCCGTCGCCTCCACGCTCACCACTTGCGCCTCCGTCGAAGGCAAGCCATGTGAATGGGTGAAGGGCAAGAAGAAGAGGTGCCTGTGGTGCAAGACGAAGAAGGGCGAATACAAGAAGAGGTACTGCGAGCCGAAGAAGCGAGGCGACACAGGCGACAAGCCCAAGGAGGAGCCCAAGAAACCCGAGGAGCCGAAGAAGCCCGAAGCGCCCAAGGGGCAGGTTTTCTGTGGCCCCGCGGTCGAGAAAGACGGGACCCCCTGCACGAGATGCCTGGATGCGGGTGGAAAGATCACCGAGACCACCTGCAAGGGGGAAAAGGTGGGAGACCCTCCCTGAAGCGGATAGACGGGCTGATCACCACAACCAGCACCGTCACCACCAGGGTTTCGCCTGCTGTCTCCAGTGCCGCGGTTCGCGGTCAGCGCCGACCTACGTGTTCAGCGGCGGGCGCGTTCGAGGGCGTCCCAGAAGCCGCGGCGTAGCGCGTGCCGTACCTCGTCGTGCAGGAGGAAGTCGATGGGCAGCGACGAGCCCTGCAGCAGCCGCGCCTCCAGGTCGGACGGCATGCGGGGCTTGCGGGCCAGCACCGCCTCCAGCCACAGCGCGGGCGCGTCCCTGGCGACGGACTCGCCGAAGTCGTGCCCCTCCTTGTGCGCGGCCTTCACCGCGTCGGCCAGGGTCGTGGCGGCTCCCGCGGTGGCGGGGGCGACGACGGGGGCGGGCTGCGGACCGGTGTAGGCGCCGAGCGGGGCGGGCTGGTAGGTGCCGCCGCTGGAGGGGGAGGGGAACTGGCCGGTGGTCTGCATGAGCCCTGTCGGGCTGTGCGTGACCTGCGGAGGCTGCTGGGACTGCGGCTGGGGAGCGGGGGGCGCGGGCTGCTGTTGCTGCGGAGCGGACGGCGGGTCGGCCTGGTAGCTCGGATAGGCCGGCAGCGCGGGCGGCGGAGAGCTCTGCCCGCGACCCTGTGAGGGCGAAAGCGGCTGGCCCTGCGAGGGCGAGAGCTGCTGGCCGTGCGAGGGCGAGAGCGGCTGGCTCTGTGAGGGGGGAAGGGGCTGGCCCTGCGAGGGCGGGAGCGGCTGGCCCTGTGAAGGGGGAAGCGGCTGGCCCTGCGTGGGCGCGTTGGCCAGGTGGGCGGCGGAGTGGCTGCCCGGCTGGACGACGGGAGAAGAGGACTGCTGGAGCGAGGGCTGCGGGCTCGGCGGCAGCGCGTGGGTGGCCTGGCCGTTGCTGACCGGCTGTGCGCCGTTGGAGGCGTCGGTGGAGCCGGTGACCAGGTTGACGTAGGGCCGCAGGTGCCCGCCGCCGATCTCGATGAGGTCGTCGGACTCCTGTCGCAGCGATCGCGACACCGCCCAGCCGCCGTCGGCGGCGATGTGCACCACGGTGACGCGGATGCCGAGGTCCTGCGCGTCGCAGACGACCTGGGCGAGGTCCTCGTCGCCGCTGACCACGACCGCGTCGCAGATGGCGCTGTTGCGCGCGAGGGTCATCAGGTCGCGGTGCACCTGGGCGTCGACGCCCTCGCGGCGACCCGGCCTGATGCGCGACAGGCGCAGCTTGAGCCCGGGGATGTCGGCGAGCACGTCGTGCTCGGGCGTGCGCCTGCCCTCGACGGTGGCCTCGTACCAGTAGCAGCGCAGCAGCGGCAGGCCCGTGCGCTCGCGCGACAGGTTGGACATCAGTTGCAGCAGCCCCGGGTAGTCCCAGGAGACGGCTTCTCGATGGCGGGTCCCATGTACAGCCATCGCGCCATCGGACAGCAGATAGCCAGCGTCGACGAACAGCGCGCAGCGATCCACTGACACCGCCCCTTTCTCGTGGCCCGACCCCTACCGGCTCTGCACCGCCAGAGCCGGACTCGGCGGCCCTCTCTCAGGGTAATGAAGCATCTGATCGTTCGAGGGTGAATCCCGGCGAAACGGCGATACGCCGTCGGATTCCCGCAGACCGTACCAGTTTGTCCTGTTCGGGGTCACGACCTGGCGCGGACGCTCACGGCAGCCACACCGAACAGCACGACATCTGTCTTCGTGGAGATTCTCAGCGTTGGTTCCTCCCCCAGTGTGGCGGTGAACGAGTCGACGTCGACCCCGAATGTCAATCCTGTGGCCCCGTTGGACGAACTGTCGAAGACGTTGCCCGCGTCGCGGTCGCCCCCGAGAGGGGTGCCGGCCGAGACCCTGTCGCCTCGGAGGTCGGCGTCGCCCTCCCAGGTGACCAGCTCGATGTCGGCGGGGCTCGCGGCCGGGATCAGCCCGCCCAGCGGCAGCTCGATGCGCGGATCGTCGCCGCCGACGACCGTGGCCGTGTCGAGGATGACCGCCTGGCTGTAGGGCCTGCGGGGGTCGGTCGCGATCACCACCAGGCTCCAGCCCGCGTGCTCGGAGATCCCCTCCTTCATCGGCGCGTCGGCCGCCCACCACAGCCCCTTGCCCCTGCTGTCGCTGACGTACTGCGTGACGTCGGCGAAGGCCTGGTAGCCGGGGCCGGCGGGAAGCTCCCTTCGCATGACCCTGTCGGGCATGATCGTGCGGTAGCGCCTGACGCCGGGGGCCCTGAACTTGATCGGCCCCGTCATCTTGGCTGTCGCCGACCAGTAGAGCCCCGCCCACACGACCCGTCCGCCGCTCGGCAGCTCCAGGCGGGCGCCGCTGGAGGACTTCGTGGCCAGGACCTTGTCGGCGTCGAGCGGCCGCATGGGCCACAGGTCGTTGTCGCGCCTGCCGCCGTCCCTCAGCGCGCCCGCCTCCCCGCAGCCGTTGCGGTCGCCTGGGCAGGTCAGCAGCGTGTTGCCGACCGCCTTGACGACCACCTTCCCGTCGGTGGCGAAGCGGGCGGGCGCGCCTTCCGCCTTCACGCCCGCGCTCGCGCTGGCCCTGACGCTGACCCCGCCCGAGGAGATCCGTACGGCGGGACCGGCTCCTTCCGGCGCGTGCGCGGCCACGACCACACGCAGGAAGACGGCTGTCGCCCCGCCCGCGGCGAGCGGCCCTCTGACACACCTGGCGCCGTCGCCCTCCGGTCGGCAGGACCAGCCGTCGACCGTGCCCACGGGCTCGGTCAGGCCCACGGAGCCGCCCTTCGTCTGCGCGGGGATCAGCGAGACGCCCTGCGGCAGGTCGACCGTCGCGACGAGCTCCTCGCTGGCAGCCCTGCCGCTGTTGCGCAGCCGTACCGCCACCATGCCGGGCTGCGCCTTCACCAGCGCGCCGAGGGGATGGATGGTGGCGCTCAGCCGGGCCTTGCCCTGCTTGCCGGCCTGGCTGGGCGGGGGCCGCTCGGTCGGCGGCGTCGGTCGCGGCTCGGGTTTCGGTCTGGGCGGCTCGGGGCGCGTCTCGGGCTGGGCGGGAGGCGGCTGCGCCACGACCGTGGGCAGCGCCTGGGGAGGTGGCAGCGGCTTCTGGTCGGAGACCAGCATGACCACCACGGCCGCGGCGATCGCCGCGGCCGTGCCTCCCGCCGCCGCGGCCTGCTGGCTCCTCGGCGCCCGCCTGATCCAGCCGAGCGCGTAAAGGATGCCGCCGCCCGTCGCGCCGCCCGCCTTGGCCAGGCCCGCGACGTAGGCGGCGAAGGCGGGCCCGACGAACAGCGGGCCGATGATGACGCGCAGGCCCTGGTTGACGTCGGCCAGTTCGAGGAAGACCGAGCGGCACTCGGCGCAGGCGTCGATGTGATCGTCGACGCTCTTGCTCTCGCGCCTGGCGAGCCCGCCCCGCACGTACGCGCCCATCCTGCCGAGCACCGGCCTGCACTCCTGGAGGGGCGCTCCGGCCAGGTGCATCTGCAGGTAGGCCTGGCGCAACCCCTCGCGGGCCCGGTAGGCCAGCGCCGCCACCCCGTTGGGCGACAGGCCGAGCATGGGCGCGACGTCGGCGGGCTTGGCGTTCTCGACCTCGGTGTGCCACAGCACCAGGCGCCATCGCTCGGGCAGGGAGAGGAAAGCCTTGGCGATCAGCGACTTCTCCAGCCCGGTCAGCGCGGGGTCGACGAACGGCACACCGGGGTCGAACACCTCGATCTCCCCCGTGGTCACCTGGCGGCTCTCGACCCTGCCCCTGTCGTAGATCGTGCGGCGCACCACGGTCAGCAGGTACGGCCTGAAGGCCGCCTCGGGGCCGCCGCCCCGCCCGACCAGCTCAATGATCTTGGTGAAGGACTCGGCGACCACGTCCTCCACCACCTCCTCACCCCTGACCAGCTGGCGGGCGAGCGAGCGGGCGGCACCGACGTGACGCTCCCAGAGCTCTCCGAACGCAGCGGCATTGCCTCTTCGCGCTGATTCGAGGAGATGCGCATCACTTTGCGGCAGTTCGACACTCATAGTGACCTCACGATTACCTGGAGTTGCCGCTCGAATCATTCCTCATTCCGCGTCATGACTAACCCCAAAGCCAGTCTTTGTATCGAGAGGAGGAGTGGCGCTCCCTTGCCGGCGCCGCGCAGCACATGGACGACGACACCCAGGATCTGCGCGCGCAGTGGCGCGAAGGGAGTTTGGCCACCGGGTGGGCGATGCCCGACGACTGGTGGACACCCGCTGTCGAGCAGGCGATCAAGGCCGTGAACAGGGGCCACGGCCTGACCCGCGCCTGCATGGCCCTCGGCGACGCCCGCGCCCGAGCGGGCGTGGGCATCGCCGAGGGCATGACCGACCTGGCCGCGCTCTTCCGCCTCCTCGGGGGCGCGGACCCGCCGCTGGCGGCGCTGCGCTCGTTCGCCACGGGCTGGGCCGAGGCAGGCTTCGCGCCGATCGGCGAACTGCGCTGCGAGGACCCGCTCACCGGCCTGGTCAGCGTGGCCTACCTGCGCACCAGGCTGGCCGAGATCTACCGTGAGGGCACCGCTCGCCTGCACTGCCTCGTCGTGGTCACCGTGACCGTCGCCGACACGTGGGAGCGCGTCGCCGCGCTGCTGCACGTGGCGGCCCTGCTGCGGGAGGTCTTCCCGCTGGGCGACACCCTCGTACGGCTGGGCCACGACCGGGCGGCGGCGCTGACGACCAGGCCGAGGACCAGGCGGCTGCGCGACGCGGGCGTCGTCGAGATCGTCGCGCTCCCCGACCGCTACCGCGACGCACTGGCGACTTTAAGCTTGTGGACATGACTGACCGCGAGAACCTGCTGGCCGAGATCCAGAAGAAGGCCGTCGTGCACGGCAGAGTCGTGCTCTCCTCGGGCCTCGAGGCCGACTTCTACCTCGACCTGCGGCGCATCACCCTCGACGGAGTGGCGGCGCCGATCGTCGGCAGGGTCATGCTCGACCTGACCTCCGACCTCGACTACGTTGCGGTCGGCGGGCTCACGCTGGGCGCCGACCCGGTGGCGGTGGCCATGGTGCACGCGGCAGCGGCGCGGGGCCGTACCCTCGACGCCTTCGTGGTGCGCAAGGCGCAGAAGGCGCACGGCATGCAGCGCAGGATCGAGGGCCCCGACATCAAGGGCCGCAGGGTGCTCGTCGTCGAGGACACCTCCACCACCGGCGGCTCTCCGCTGACCGCCGTCGCCGCCGCCCGCGAGGCGGGCGCCGAGGTGGTCGCCGTCGCCACGATCGTCGAGCGGGGCGCGGCGCCGAGAATGGCCGAGGAGGGCCTCGAGTACCGCAGCGCCTTCACCCTGCCGGACCTGGGGTTGCCCGGCTGACGGTGAAAGCCTCCTGCTGGCCTGGCCTGCCCCTTGGCCTGGGCGTGCCGTTCACCGTGACCTCGACCGTGCTCGTGTCGCCGATGGCGACGTCGAGCTCGGGCTCGTAGTAGACGATCTCCTCGCCCCTGGTCAGGTCACGGTCGTTGAGCACGTCCCCGCCGGGCACCCGCACCAGCACCACGGGGCAGATCTCCGCCACACACGTGATCCTGAGCGTCGCCGTCCTCTCCGTGGGCGCCGCGCTCGGGGTCGCGGACGCCGTGGGGGCCGGGGTCTCCGTCGAGAGGGTGCCGACCAGCGCGCGACCTCCGACGAAGACGAGCGCCAGCAGGAGGGCGGCCCCCAGCCCGATCAGCACCAGGCGGGCCGCCCCCATCGGGTCGGACCGATGGCGCCCCATAGTCGGAGGGTAGCCAACGCCGGCGGAGGTCTACGGGACGCGGTGGTGCTTGCCCTGCGGCACGGGAATCTGGTGACCGCCGTTCCTGCGGCTCTTGACGACCTCGACGATGATCGGGATGACCGAGATCAGCACGATGAGGAAGACGCCGGGCAGGATGTACTTGTCGATCTTGTCGGGGTCGACCTGGCTGCCCAGGAAGTGCCCGATGAACAGCATGCTCTCGACCCAGAACACACCGCCGATCACGTTCCACAGGAAGAACGTGCGCGCGGGCATCTCCAGCACGCCCGCGACCGGGTTCATGAACGTGCGGACGATCGGCACGAAGCGTGCGATCACCACGGCCTTGGCGGGGCCGAACTTCTCGAAGTAGTACTCGGCCTTGTCGACGTGCTCACGCTTGAACAACCGCGAGTCGGGCTTGTCGAAGAGTTTGCGGCCCACCTTCGCGCCGATCAGATGTCCCAGCTGCGCACCGGCGACGGCGCACAGCGGGGTGCCGATGACCAGCACGGGAAACGACAGCGCCTCGATGCCGATGCCCTTGGCCGCCGCGGCGGAGCTGAAGATGCCCGCGGCCACGAGCAGCGAGTCACCCGGCAGGAAGAAACCGATCAGCAGACCCGTCTCCGCGAAGATGATGGCGAGCACGCCGATCGTGGCGAAGGCGCCGAGCATGGTGAGCCACCACTGCGGGTCCACGAGGTCCAAGAGCGATTCCACGCGGAGAGCCTACCGGGACGGCAGGGTGCCGGTACGTGCCGTCGCCTGCATCAAGGGCGCGTTGTCACTACCACGGCGGGTAGTGAGCCGGAATACTGGGCTCCGCGAAAGCCGTACATACCCCAGGGAGATGAGCCATGCCTATCGCGACTCCAGAGGTCTACGCCGAGATGCTCGACAGGGCGAAAGCGGGCGGCTTCGCCTACCCGGCGATCAACGTGACCTCCTCGCAGACGTTGAACGCCGCCCTGCGCGGATTCGCCGAGGCTGAGAGCGACGGGATCGTCCAGATCTCCACCGGCGGCGCCGACTTCCTCTCCGGCACCACGGTGAAGGACATGGTGGCCGGCTCCGTGGCCCTTGCCGAGTACGCGAGGGTGGTGGCCAGGAACTACCCGGTGAACGTGGCCCTGCACACCGACCACTGTCCGAAGGACAAGCTCGACGGCTTCATGCGGCCGCTGATCGAGCTCTCCCTCGAGCGCGGCGGCGACCCCATCTTCAACTCCCACATGTGGGACGGCTCGGCCGTACCGCTGGACGAGAACCTCTCGATCGCGCGAGAGCTGCTCGAGAAGTGCCACCGCGCCAACATCATCATGGAGATGGAGATCGGCGTCGTCGGCGGCGAGGAGGACGGCGTCGTCGGCGAGATCAACGAGAAGCTCTACACGACGCCCGAGGACGCGCTGGCCACCGCCGAGGCCGTGGGCGTCGGCGAGCAGGGGAGGTACATGCTGGCCGCCACGTTCGGCAACGTGCACGGCGTCTACAAGCCGGGTCACGTGAAGCTGCGTCCGCCGGTGCTCAAGGACATCCAGGACGCCGTGGGCGCGAAGTACGGCAAGGACAAGCCGTTCGACCTGGTCTTCCACGGCGGCTCGGGCTCCCTCCTCGAGGAGATCCACGAGGCGATCTCCTACGGCGTGGTGAAGATGAACATCGACACCGACACGCAGTACGCCTTCACCAGGCCGATCGCGGACCACATGTTCCGCAACTACGACGGGGTGCTGAAGGTCGACGGGGACGTCGGGAACAAGAAGGTCTACGACCCCCGCTCGTACGGCAAGTCGGCGGAGACGGCGATGGCGGCCCGCATCGTCCAGGCCTGCCAGGACCTGAAGTCGGCGGGCACCAGGCTCGGCTGACCTCCAGGACCTCAGAGGGCGGCACGGGGAGCAGGGCTCTCCCGTGCCGCCCTCTGACGTGTGGCCGGCCTAGCCGGCGGTGCCGCGTGTTGCCGGCCGGGTTCGGAGGTCACTCACGGTGCCTCGTCTCCGGGAGTGGGGGTGAAGCGAGTCAGGAGCGGCGAACCAGGATGTCTCCGTAGCGGGTGCGGGCGCGCACCTCGACCGTCTCTTCGGCCTGGCGCGGGCCGTCGTGGGCGGCGGTCAGCGGGACGTCGATGGAGCCGAAGTGGGAGTCGAGGTCCAGCCAGGCGGCGGTGCCCTGCCTGACGCCGACCTCGAGGTCGCCTCTGCCCGAGTCGAGGACGACCGCGCCGCGCACCACCTCGCCGATGCTGACGCTGCCGTACGCCGTCTTGGCCGCCGCGCTCTCCAGCACCCTGCCGACCGTGATGTCGCCGTAGGCCGTGCGCAACCGCAGGCCCCCGCTGATCTGGCCGAGCCTGATGTTGCCGTTGGAGGTCTTGAGCACGGCCGTGCCGTCGATCTCGCGGATGTCGATCTCACCGTTGGAAGTGGTCACGTCGACATGGCCGACCGCCCTGCGCACGGAGATGTCGCCGTCGGCGGTGGACAGCCGCAGCTTGCCGGTCTCGTCGAGCATGATGTCGCCCGAGGCGGTGGTGAGGGAGCAGGCGCCCAGCCGGCCCTGGCAACGGAAGTCCGCGGCGGCGTCGGCGTCGACCTTGGAGCCCGTCGGCAGATCGAGCGTCACCTCGATCGAGCCACCCCACCCGAGGGGCGGACGGGGCCTGCTCCTTGGCGACTTCACCAGCAGTCTGCCTCCGGCGTACTCGACCCTTGTCTGCTCGGCCGCGCTGATGTCGGCGTCGTCGGCGGCATCGCGCGGCCGCACCTCCACGACGGTGTCGGTGCGGTCACCGGCCCTGATCCTGACCGTGCCGGCCCAGATCTCGATGACAGCGGAGATCGGTTCAGGGGTGTCGAAGGCAGGCATGGCGTCCCCTCCTGGTGGGCTCGGCGGCGTTCGCGCCGCCGGGGCGAAGGTCGAGCGATGGGTACGGCCCGCGCCGGACGGGCGCGGCGCCCCGATGGCGGCGCATCAGCGCACCCAGCCGGTGTAGCGCTGCCCTGTCGGCGTGCGTTCGCGGCGGCCCGGACGGCCCCCGCCCGCGCCGTCGAGCACGGACGACACCGCGCGCACCAGCCAGGAGTTGACCGAGATCCCCTCTCGGCCGGCCGCCTCGTCGATACGCGGCTTGAGCTGCTCGGGCACCCGCAGTGCCACCCTGATCACGGCCCCCTCCTCGGCTTCGGCCGAGGAGGCCGGTGCCGCCGCCTCCGAGGCGACCTCCGCCTGGGGCGTGGGCAGCGTCACGACGAACTGGGGATCGCGCCCGCGCAGCCGCACATCGACCGAGCCGGGAGCGAGTTCGCGGGTGATCTCGTCCGCCGCGGCGGAGAGCGCCTCCAGCAGGGCCAGCCTGGCTGCGGACTCGATCGTGGCGGACAGCCGCTCGGCGAGGGCACGGGTCTCCTCGCCGCCGGCCTCAGCGGCGAGGGCGAGTTCGCGTCGGAGGCCGTCGATGTACGGCGAAAGATGCATGGCACCACTATGACTCCATAATGGTGCCACGACAAGAATTCATGACTCCATTCGGGTGCCATAGACGGTTCGAAAGGACTGCGACGAAGATCTCCTAGCCACTTCCGCCGCTGGACGGGTATGACTTGTCCTATGGATAACCTTCTCGCCGGGCCGCCCCCGACCCACCTGCCGGACCTGCCCGAGGCCCGAGAGGCGCTGGAGTCCGGCGCTAAGGCGTCCGATGTGGCAGCGCGCTTCCCCGCCTACCCGGCGGCCTGGGCCACCCTCGCGGAGGAATACTTCGCCAAGGGCCACGCGGTCACCTCCTACGCCTTCGCCCGCACCGGCTACCACCGTGGCCTCGACCAGCTGAGAAGGAGCGGATGGAAGGGGCACGGGCCGATCCCGTGGGAGCACGAACCCAACCGCGGCTTCCTGCGCTGCCTCTACTCGCTGCACAGGGCCGCGCAATCGATCGGCGAGAAGGACGAGGCCGAGCGGTGCCTGCAGTTCCTCAAGGACAGCAGCAGCGAGGCCTACGACGCGCTGGCCAAGGGCTAGCTCTTGGGACGAAAGGGCATACTCGGGTAGTCTCTCCACGCAAGAGCCCCTGTCGCGCTTGCGTCAGGGGTTTTCGTTTTGCTCGGGAGAGATAACCATGCCGGCTGTCGTTGTCTTGGGTGCCCAGTGGGGCGATGAGGGCAAGGGGAAGGCGACCGACCTGCTCGGCGGCGCCGTCGACTACGTCGTTCGCTACCAGGGCGGTAACAACGCGGGTCACACCATCGTGATCGGCGACCAGAAGTACGCCCTGCACCTCGTGCCCACCGGCATCCTGTCGCCTGACGTGGTCCCGGTGATCGGCAACGGCGTGGTCATCGACCCTGGTGTGCTGCTGTCGGAGCTCGACGCGCTGGCCGAGCGGGGCATCTCCGCCGAACGGCTGCTGATCTCGGCGAACGCGCACCTGATCATGCCCCACCACAAGGCGCTCGACAAGGTGACCGAGCGCTACCTCGGCAAGGCGAAGATCGGCACGACCGGGCGCGGCATCGGCCCCGCGTACGGCGACAAGATCTACCGCATGGGCATCAGGGTCCAGGACCTGCTCGACCCCGGCATCCTCGCGCAGAAGATCGAGGCCGTGCTCGGCGAGAAGAACCAGGTGCTGACCAAGGTCTACAACAGGCGCGGCATCGACGGGCAGAAGGTGCTGGAGGAGTACCTCGGCTACGCCGAGCGGCTGACGCCGCACATCGCCGACACCTCGCTGGTGCTGAAGAGGGCGCTGGACGACGACAAGTTCGTGCTGCTCGAGGGCGGTCAGGGCACGCTGCTCGACATCGACCACGGCACCTACCCGTTCGTCACCTCCTCCTCGCCGACCAGCGGAGGGGCGTGCGCGGGCGCGGGCATCCCGCCCAACCGCCTCACCGGCGTCATCGCCATCCTGAAGGCGTACACGACGCGCGTCGGCTCGGGCCCGTTCCCGACGGAGCTGACCGACGAGATGGGCGACTGGCTGCGCACGACCGGCGGCGAGTACGGCGTGACCACCGGCCGCAACCGCCGCTGCGGCTGGTTCGACGCGGTCATCGCGCGCTACGCCACCAGGATCAACGGCGTCACGGACTTCTTCCTGACCAAGCTGGACGTCCTGTCGGGCCTCGAGCGCATCCCCGTGTGCGTCGCCTACGACGTCGACGGCGTACGGCACGACGAGATCCCGATGACGCAGACCGACTTCCACCACGCGAAGCCGATCTACGAGGAGTTCCCCGGCTGGGAGGGCGACATCTCCAAGGCCAGGAGCTTCGAGGACCTGCCCGCCAACGCCCAGGCGTACGTGCGGGCGCTGGAGGAGATGAGCGAGTCGCGCATCTCCGCGATCGGCGTCGGCCCCGGCCGCGACCAAACCATCCAGCTGCACTCCTTGGTCTGACGAGCGCCTCCTGCGACGGCCGGTGCGCGGCATCGGCCGTCGTCGCGACTGCACGCCACCAAACGGAAAGAGCAGGACAAACGACTCCCGGCGTGGCACGCGCGTCACCACCGCGCCATAGCGGTAAGGTCCCCGATGTGCATGTCGAAATTCACGGTCATCGGGGTGCGAGAGGGCTCTGGCCCGAGAACACCCTTCCCGGGTTGAGCCACGCCATGGAGATGGGCGTCCATGCGCTGGAGTTCGACGTCGCGCTCACCGCCGACCGGCGTCTCGTGCTCACGCACGACCTCACGGTCTCGGCCGTGACGAGCGCCGACACGCGGCCCGCGGCGGCGCAGGACCCGATGTTCCCCTACGTGGGTAAGCCCATCAACGCCCTCACCCTCGCCCAGCTGCGCACGCTGGACGTCGGAGTGCGGCTGCCGCGGCACCCCAACGATCCCTTCGCGCTCACGCAGAAGCCCATGCCCGAGACCCGCATGCCGACGCTCGGCGCGGTGCTCGGCCTGGTCAACGCCTACGACGCGGACTCGGTCAGGCTGCACGTCGAGCTGAAGTCGGATCCGACCAGGCCGGAGCTGACGCCCGATCCCCTGGAGTTCACCGAGGCCGTGGTGGCCGAGCTCGACAGGCACGGCAGGCTCGGCAACGCGGCGATCCTCAGCTTCGACTGGCGGATCATCGCTCACGCCGCCTCGCTCGCCCCCGGCGCCCAGCGCTTCGCCCTGATCGAGCGCGACACGCTGCACTGGCACGACGACCTGGGCGACGACATCCCCGCCGCGGCGCGGGCCGCGGGCGGCACCACGCTCTCGCCCGAACACGTGATGGTGGACGAGGCGCTGATGGCACAGGCGGCCGCGGCGGGCATGCCCGTCGCGGTGTGGACGGTGAACGACGCCGCCACGGCCGAGCGGATGCTCGACCTCGGAGTGGCGGGCGTCGTCACCGACTATCCCGACCTGATGAGAGAGCTGTGGGAGGAGCGCGATTTGGCGCTCCCCCGTCCCGTGGGACCGCTCAAACCCGTCGGGGTCTGAGCCGGCCTTGCGGTCAGTCCGTCGAACGGTTCTTGGTGACCGTGCCGTCCTTGGCGTCGACCCTGACCTCCTGCTTGGTGCCGTCGCTGCCCATCACGTCGGCCTCCCAGACCACCTTGCCCTGGTGCCTGTCGAGGCTCAGCTCGGTGATCTTGCCTCCGGGCACCGCGGTGGCGACCTTCTCCGCCGCCTCCTCATAGCTGAGCTCGGCGCCCTTGACCAGAGCCATGAGCCTGGCCTTGTCCCCCGCGTCGTCGTCCTCGGCCGTGGGGCCCGAGACCACGTCGCCTGACTCCGCGTCCACGTCCAGCTGCTGCTCGACGCCGTCGCTGCCGACGACATGGACCTCCCAGAGGCGCCCGTCGTCCTCTGCCTCGATCGAGATGATCGTGCCGCCCTCGACGGCCTCCGTCGCCGCCGAGCCCGCCTTCTGCAGGTCCCCCGCGCCGGCGCCGGGGCTCGCCTCACCGGGGCTCGGGTCGCCGGGGCTCGGGTCACCGGGCGAGGGATCACCCGTCGGGTAACCCGTAGGGTCGCCCGGGGGCATCCCCGTCGGAGACAGGAGGCCGGCGATCTTGTCAGCCGCCGCCCTCGAGTCATCCCGTTGAGCGGTGAAGGTGCCGGACTGTGTGTCGCTGGCGCAGGCCGAGGCCGCGAACAGCGCCGAACCGGCAAGAATCGTGCCGATGATGGTCTTGGTCCCTCTTCCCCCATACATACCGTGGACGCTGCCCGGAACGTCGTAAAGGCACGCCCGGCGGTCCGGCAATACGGTCAAATGAGACCTAAAGCCATCCATTACGGCGGAAGCCGCGATAGAGGAACGTGCAGGCAGTGATCATGACGGCCAGCACGACGGGGTAGCCCCACACCTGCTTGGTCTCGGGCATGAAGTCGAAGTTCATCCCGTAGATTCCGGCGATCATCGTGGGCACGCTGATGATCGCCACCCACGAGGAGATCTTCCGCATGTCCTCGTTTGCGAGGGTGTTGGAGCGGGCGAGCGCGGCCTGCAGGATCGAGTTGGCCAGCTCGTTGGACGACTCGACCTGCTCGCACACCCTGGCCAGGTGGTCGCCGACGTCGCGGAAGTACTCGCGCATCTCGCTCGGGATGACGCGGCGCTGCGGGAGCGAGGCCATGGGCGGCTGCAGCGGCGTGACCGCGCGCTTCATCTCCAGCATCTCCCGCTTGAGCTGGTAGATGCGGTTGATGTCGCGGGAGCTGACGTCGGCGAAGACCGTGGCCTCGACCTCTTCGAGCTCGAGCTGCATGAGGTCGGCGACCTGCAGGTAGCGGTCGACGACGTGGTCGGAGATCGCGTGCAGCACGCCCGTGGGCCCGCGGTTCATCAGCTTGGGCTTGTCCTCGAGCTTCTCGCGGACCTCGGTGAGCGGGCAGTGCCTGCCGTGCCGCACGGTCACCACGAAGTCGGCGCCGAGGAAGACCATGATCTCGCCGGTGGCGATGATCTCACTGGTCGCGGTCAGCTCGTTGTGGTCGAGGTAGGCGACGGTCTTCAGGACCATGAACAGGGAGTCGCCGTAGCGCTCGATCTTGGGCCGCTGATGGGCCTTGACCGCGTCCTCCACCGACAGCGGGTGCAGGCCGAACACCTCGGCCAGCCACTCGACCTCGGGCGCCTCCGGCTCGTGCAGGCCGACCCAGACGAAGGCCTTGGCGCCGTCGTGGGCGACGTTGTGGGCGCGCACCAGCTCGAGTGACTCGACGATGCCTTCGGAGCAGATCTTCTTGCCATTGATGTAGGCGCCGTACTCGACGATGGAGTCGACGGGCGGCACGCAGCTCTCACGTACGGGTGAGGCCGGCTGGCGTGCGGCGTGCACGGAAACGGGGTGACGGTTGATGCGACGGAAGATCGTGGACGAGCGCATGGCAGTCCCTTTCCGCCCGACCTGGCACGGTCCACGCAGGACGAAAGATCACCTCAATCTAGAGATGCGTGGATGCACGATCAGGCTGCCGAATTGGAGTGGTCGGGGGTGCGCACAATGATCGTGCGCGAGCACGTACTGCTGGGATCACCAGGTTTCATCCCGGACCACCTCCAATCACACGAGACGCCGCAAAGCCGACCCAACCTATCACAGGCCGAGGAACCCCCCACAGGTTACTCGCCGACGGGTCTGGCGATCACGTAGAACTGCACAAACTTTCCACCCCCTTCCCGCACATCGGCTTCTCGGACTCCGCACGCGGGTGAAAACGCAAAGCAGTGAACTGGGAGAATGGGCGCGTGCGCGTTCTAGTGATTGGATCCGGCGGGCGGGAACACGCCCTGTGCCGCTCGCTCAAACTCGACCCCCAGGTTTCCGAGCTCCACTGTGCGCCCGGCAACGCCGGCATCGCGGAGATCGCGACCCTCCACGACATCTCACCCACCGACCCCGCGCGGGTCGCCGAGCTGGCCGAGAGCCTGCGGGCCGACCTGGTCGTCGTCGGCCCCGAGGCGCCGCTCGTGGCGGGGGTGGCCGACGCGGTGCGCGCCAAGGGCATCCCCTGCTTCGGCCCGAGCGGGCGCGCGGCGATGATCGAGGGCTCCAAGGCCTTCGCCAAGGACGTCATGAACGCCGCGGGCGTTCCCACGGCGAGGTCGCGCACCTGCTCCACGCGCGAGGAGGCGGAGGCGGCGCTCGGGGAGTTCGGCGCGCCCTACGTGGTCAAGGACGACGGGCTGGCCGCGGGCAAGGGCGTGGTCGTCACCGACGACCTCGGCCAGGCGCTCGACCACGCGCAGGCGTGCGAGCGGGTGGTGATCGAGGAGTTCCTCGACGGCCCCGAGGTGTCGCTGTTCGCGCTGTGCGACGGGTCGACCGCCGTGGCGCTGCAGCCCGCCCAGGACTTCAAGCGCGCCTACGACGGCGACGAGGGGCCCAACACCGGCGGCATGGGCGCCTACACGCCGCTGCCGTGGGCGCCGAAGGAGCTGTCGGAGCAGGTGATGCGCGAGGTCGTGCACCCGACGGTGGCCGAGCTGGCCGGGCGCGGCCTGCCGTACAACGGGGTGCTGTACGTCGGTCTCGCGCTGACGTCGAAGGGGCCGAAGGTCATCGAGTTCAACGCCAGGTTCGGCGACCCCGAGACGCAGGTCGTGCTCGACAGGCTCGAGACGCCGCTGGCGGGGCTGCTGCTGGCGTGCGCGACGGGCGAGCTGGCCGACCAGCCTCCGCTGTCCTACCGCGAGGGCTCCGCCGTGGCGGTGGTGATCGCGGCGGAGAACTACCCCGCCGACCCGGTCAAGGGCGACGTGATCTCCGGGCTTGAGCCGACGGAGCACGCCTACGTGCTCCACGCGGGCACCTCCCTCGACGACGGCAGGATCGTCTCCTCGGGCGGGCGCGTGCTCGCGGTCGTCGGCTCCGGCCCCGACCAGGAGAGCGCCAGGACCCACGCCTACGAGCTCGTGGACAGGATCGAGCTGCGCGGCTCGCACCACAGGACGGACATCGCCCGATGAAGCATGTACACTCCGGCAAGGTTCGCGATCTCTTCGAGACCGACGAGGGCCTCCTGCTGATGGTCGCCTCCGACCGCATCTCCGCCTTCGACCACGTGCTCGAACCGGAGATCCCCGACAAGGGCGCGATCCTCACGCAGCTCTCGCTGTGGTGGTTCGACCAGCTCAGCGACATCGTCCCCCACCACCTGGCGGGCGCCGCGCCCGACGCGCGCAGCATGGTGTGCAAGCCGCTGACGATGGTGCCGGTGGAGTGCGTGGCGCGCGGGTACCTCGCGGGCTCGGGCCTGGCCGACTACCGCCGCGACGGCGCCGTCTCCGGCGTACGGCTGCCGCAGGGCCTGCAGGACGGCTCGCGCCTGCCCGAGCCCATCTTCACCCCCTCCACGAAGGCCCCCATCGGCGAGCACGACGAGCCGATCTCCTTCGACCAGGTGGTCGCCGAGGTGGGCAAGGAGACGGCCGAGGAACTGCGCAGGATCACTCTCGCCGTCTACACGCGAGGCGCCGAGATCGCCCACGAGCGCGGCATCATCCTCGCCGACACCAAGATCGAACTCGGTTGGGATTCCAACGGAGTTCTGACCCTCGGAGACGAGGCCCTCACCCCCGACTCCTCCCGTTTCTGGCCACTCGATCAATGGGAGCCGGGGCACGCGCAGCCCTCATTCGACAAGCAATATGTCCGCGACTGGCTTACTTCGCCGGAATCCGGATGGGACAAATCATCCGGAGAGGCTCCTCCTCGCCTTCCCGACGAGGTGGTCGAGCGCACCAGGCAGCGCTATGTCGAGGCATACGAGCGCCTCACAGGACACTCCTTTACCGGGTAGTCACGGGGCGAATCGGCCGGCTCAGCCGTTCACAGCGGCTACTGTGGGCGCGTCCCGAACACATTCTTCCGAGGAGAGCAGAAGCGAATGGTCCGTTACCGCGTGCGCGGTGGCAACGCACTGCGTGGAACCGCGTTCATCCAGGGCGCGAAGAACGCCGTGCTGCCCATGATCGGGGCCGCCCTGCTCGCGGCCAAGGGCCGTACGGTCCTGCGCAACGTCCCCATCATCGAGGACGTCCGCCGCGCGGTCGAACTCGCGCAGGCCATCGGGGCGCATGTGGAGCTGCACGAGGCCGAACGCACGCTGGTGATCGACGCCTCCAGGCTGACCAACCCCGTGCTGCCCGCCGAGATCGCCAGGCGCTTCCGCGGCTCGGTGCTGTTCACGCCCGCCCTGCTCCACCGGCTGGGCGAGGCCGTGGTCGAGGGCGTCGGCGGCTGCAATCTCGGCAGCCGCAACCTCGACTTCCACTACCTCGGCTACAAGCGCCTCGGCGCGATCGTGGACGAGAGCGAGACCGTCATCCACGTCAAGTCGTCCGGCCTGACCGGCGCGACGCTGTACCTCGACACCCCGAGCCACACCGGCACCGAGAACCTCATCATGGCCGCGGCCCTGGCCAGCGGCACCACCGTGATCGAGAACGCGGCGCTGGAGCCCGAGGTCCTCGACGTGATCGACATGCTCACCAAGATGGGCGCGAAGATCCGCGGCGGCGGCACCGGCTTCATCACCGTCGAGGGCGTCACCGAGCTGCACGCCGTCGAGCACACCGTGATGCCCGACAGGCTCGACGCGGGCGTGTTCGCCATGGCGGCGGCCATCACCGGCGGCGAGCTCAGCCTCGTCGGCACCGGCCTCGACCTGGGTGTCGTGCGCTACAAGCTGGAGCAGATGGGCGTCGAGTTCCGCACTCAGGGCGCGGTGCTCAACGTCCGCTGCCACAACAGCCCGCTCAAGCCGATCAACGTCATCACCGACACCTATCCCGGGTTCGCGACCGACCTGCAGTCGCCGATGATGACCGTGGCCTGCTTCGCCGACGGCATCAGCTACATCCACGAGCGCATCTTCGACGGCCGTTTCGCACTCGCGGGCGAGCTCAACAAGATGGGCGCCGATGTGCGGGTGAAGGACAACGCGGCCACCGTCCACGGCCACACCCCGCTCGTCGGCACCAGGGTGACGGCGCACGACCTCCGCTCAGGAATCGCACTCGTTCTGGCGGGGCTCGCCGCCGAAGGCGAGACCGTCATCGAGTCCGGCTATCTCATCGACCGCGGCCATGCGCATCTGGCCGAACGAATGCGGGCGTTGGGCGCGGATATTATTCGCGAGGTTTCGTAGCGCTGACCTGGTTAAACTCTTTCCAGGGCGACTTTCTGGAAAATTTGGGCGTGACATTATGGCCCTCGCGAGCGATCGTTCCAAAAGAGAGCACTGCAATGGACGGCAGGATGGGACGAACATTGGTCGAGCGGACCGAAGAGCCTCCCCGAGTGTCACGCCCGGGCGCCATGACACCGGACCTCACGATCGGCGTGGTCGGACCTCACGATCTGGTCGAACGCGTCATGTTGATGGGCCACGCCGCGGCGCCCCTGCCCTGCCGCCTCGTCGCCGCCGCCTACCGCGACGAGCAGGAGGCGGCGGACAAGGTCACGAGGCTCGGGCCAGGGGTTGACGCATGCCTTTTCGCCAGCCCTGTCCCCTACGATCTGGCGAGGCGTTCCGGCGTTCTGACGATGCCGGCGACGTACGTCCAGCTCGGCGGGGCGGCGTTGATCGCGGCGCTGGCCAAGGCGGCCATCGACCCGAGGCTCGACCCCCAGCGGGTGAGCATCGACGTGGTCGCCCGCGCCGACGTCGAGGAGGCCTACACCGATCTGGGGATACCCGCCACCGACGTGCACAGCCGCGACGAGCCGGGCGCCACCGGCACGATCGCGGCCTACCACGAACGGCTGGCGAGACAGGGGGCGACCACGGGGGCACTCACGTGCCTGCCCGCGGTCGCCGACCGGCTGCAGACGGCGGGGGTCCCCGTCGTCAGGATCAGGCCGACCTCGGCCGCCGTGCGGACCGCGCTGCATACCGCGGCGCTGCTCGGCGCCCACCACAGGCTTGAGGAGTCGCAGCTGACCGTGGTGCTGGTGGAGGTGCCGACGCTGCGCGAACCCGTGCGCAGGGCCGCGCCCCGCTACTGGCGCGACGAGCTGCGCCTGTCACTGCACCGCCTGCTGGTCCAGGAGGCCAACAGGATCAACGCCACGGTCTGGCCCATCGACGACCACAGCTACCTGGTCACCGCCACCCGCGGCTCGATCGCCTCGGCGACGGACGGCTTCAGGGTGCTGCCCTTCGCCGCCAGGATCCGCGACGAGCTGGGGCTGGCGGTCGAGGTGGGCGTGGGCATGGGCCGTACCACTCATGACGCCGAATCCCACGCACGCGCCGCGCTGGCCCGCTCGCAGGCGGGCAAGCAGGCGCAGGGGTTCGCGGTCGACCGCGAGGGGCGGGCGCTGATCCCAGCGCCCAGGATGCCGCCTCAGGGGTCGACGCCGCTCAAGCCGAAGGGCATCGAGGTGCTCGCGAGGCTGGCGGCGAAGCTGGAGGGCGGCGACACGGTCGTCGACGCCGAGGGCGCCGGGAAGATGCTCGGGGTCACCCCGCGCACCGCTCGGCGGTTGCTGCGCACGCTGGTTGACGAGGGACTCGCGTGGCCGCTTCCGCCGAACCGCACGCCCCAGCCCGGCCGTCCACGACAGCTCTACCGGTTGATCGTGGAGAAGCTGGGGTCCAGGTGATCCGGTCCGTCGCCCCCCTTCCCCTTTTCAGGGGCGACGGACCCCTTCGGCACGGCATGCCGCGAGGATGGAGGCATGAGCATCCGCAGGGTAGTGCCCGACATCAGCAGTGAGGCGATCGACGACAGCCGCGAGTTCTACGGCCTGCTCGGCTTCGAGGAGGTCATGAACCTCGGCTGGGTGGTGACCATGGCCGCGCCGGACAACCCGACGGCGCAGGTGACACTCATCGGCCACGACGCCTCCGCGCCGCTCCAGCCCGACTTCAGCGTCGAGGTGTCCGACGTGGACGCGGTGCACGCGGCCGTGGTGGCGGCCGGGGCCGAGATCGTCCACCCGCTCACCGACGAGGCATGGGGCGTGCGCCGCTTCTTCGTCCGCGACCCCAACGGGCGGATCGTCAACGTGCTGACCCACCGCTGACCCCCGAGAACCGGGTGCGGCTAAGGTAAGCACCTATGGGACAAAACGCCACTGACAGACGGCTCCTCGTCTGGATCGCGCTGGGGATCGTCTACGTGGTGTGGGGGTCGACGTATCTCGGCATCGCCGTCGCGGTCGAGACGATTCCGCCCATGTACAGCGGCGCCATGCGCTTCGTGGCCGCGGGGGTGCTGCTGGGCGCCTTCCTGGTGGCCCGCAGGGGCACGGCGGTGTTCAGGATGACGCGCAGGGAGTTCGTCGGGGCGGCCGTCGCCGGCCTGCTGCTGCTGACCTTCGGCAACGGGCTCCTGGCGGTCGCCGAGCAGCACATCTCGACCGGCCTCGCCGCGCTGCTCGTCGCCTCCGTGCCGCTCTGGCTGGTGGTGTTCAGGTTCGCGGTCAGGGACAGGCCCAAGGTCCTCACGCTGGCCGGGGTGCTGGTGGGGCTCGGCGGCGTCGCGGCGCTGTCCCTGACCGGCGACGGCGGCGCGAGCTCGACCATCGGCATCATGGTGGTCCTGTTCGGGTCGCTGTCGTGGGCCGTGGGGTCGTTCCTTTCGAGCCGCGTCTCGATGCCGTCCAACCCGTTCGCCGCCAGCACCGTGGAGATGCTGGTCGGCGGCGTGGGACTCCTGCTGCTCGGCACGGCGACAGGCGAGCACCTGGACCTCGCGCAGATCTCGGGGCGCTCGTGGGTGGGCCTGGTCTACCTGATCCTGGTGGGCTCCCTGGTGGGGTTCACCTCGTTCGTGTGGCTGCTGGGCAACGCGCCCATCTCGCTGGTGTCCACCTACGCGTACGTGAACCCCGCGGTGGCCGTGGCGCTGGGCGCGCTCGTGCTGAGCGAGCCGGTGACCCCGCGGATCCTCATCGGCGGGCTGGTCATCCTGGTCGGCGTGGCGCTGGTGATCTCAACCGAACGGAAGGGTCCGCAACGCGTCAGCGAAGACCTCGACGGTGGCGGCGACGTCCGCCTCGGTGTGGGCCGTGGACAGGAACCATAGGCCGCGCGGCACCATGTTGACGCCGCGCTCGAGCAGCGCGGCGTGCAGGAGCGCCATCCTGGCCCTGTCGGTGCGGGCGAAGTCGCGGTAGTTCCTGACCGACTCCTCCTCGGTGAAGTACGTCTGGAAGACCGGCCCGGGGCCGTCCACCAGCAAGGGGACGCTCGCCTTCGCCGCCGCCTCCCTCAGTCCCTCCATGAGCGCCCTGCCACGGGCGTACAGGGTGCCGTAGACCTCCTCCCGCTGCTCGTCGAGGATGCGCAGGGTGGCCTCCGCCGCGGCGATGCCGACGGGCTGGGAGTTGAACGTGCCCGCGTGCGCGACCTTGCCCGTGGAGATGGTGTCCATCACGTCGGCGCGTCCCGCCAGGGCCGAGACCTGCATGCCGCCGGCCATGGCCTTGCCGAAGATCGACAGGTCGGGGTGGACGCCGAGGTACTCCTGCGCGCCTCCGGGGGCCAGGCGGAAGCCGGTGATGATCTCGTCGAAGATCAGCAGGCTGCCGTTCCTGTCGCACAGCTCCCTCACGGCCCGCAGGTAGCCGGGATCGGGCTCGATGGCGCCGGTGTTGCACAGCACGGGCTCCATGACCACGGCGGCGATCTGGTCGTCCATGAGACGGGCGAGCGCCTCCAGGTCGTTCCACGGCGCCACGACCAGGTCGGCGGCGGGTGGCTGGCCCGCGGTGCCGGGGACGGCGAGCGGTGCCTCGGCCGGGCCCGCCGCCTCCAGCGAGGGATGGACGCTGTAGAGGACGGGGTCGAGCCAGCCGTGGTAGTGGCCCTCGAACTTGAGGATCTTCGGCCGCCCCGTGTGCCCCCGGGCCAGCCGCCAGGCGGCGTGCGCGGCCTCCGAGCCCACGGTGTTGAAGCGGACCCGCTCGGCGGAGGGCACCATCGCGCACAGGCGTTCGGCCACCCGCGCCTCGGCGGCGTGCTGGGCGGAGTAGACGATGCCGCGCGAGACCTGCGCGGTGACGGCCTCGACGACGGCGGGCGGGCAGTGGCCGAGCAGCGCGGGCCCCTGGCCCAGGACGTAGTCGAGATAGACGTTGCCGTCCACGTCCCACAGGCGCGATCCCGCGGCCCTGTCGACGTAGAGAGGCACGCCTGCGCTACGGCGGGCGTCGCTGGAGACGCCGCCCGCGATGAAGCGCTGGGCGGTGGCGTAGAGGTCGCGGCTGACGTCCAGAGAGCGGGTCATGGCGACCATCAAAGGGCCGCCTGTCGCCCGGCGACAAGCAGGAGGGCAAGAAGTGGGTCGTCAGCGCAAATTTCGGTGCTTGTGGCTCCTCGCACCCGCTGGTGGGCTTGCTGGCATGTTCCTTGGACGCATCCGGCGCACCCCCTCCGCCCCCGTCGAACTGGTCGCCCTGCGCGACGGCGGGCTGGTCAGCCTGGCCGATCTCGGCACCGACGACCCCGTGGCCCTGCTGGACTCCCACGGCCTGTCCCGTCTGAGCGAGGAGGTCGCCTCGCGCAGGCCCGTGCTCGACGAGGCGGCCGTCGTCTTCGAGCCGCCCGTGGCCACCTGCACGAAGATCTGCTGCCTGGCGCTGAACTACGTCGCGCACGCCGAGGAGAGCGGCATGGAGGTGCCGCCCGAGCCCGTCCTGTTCTTCAAGCCGCCGTCCGCGCTGACCGGACACAACCGGCCGGTCGTCGCCCCCGCGCGGACCAGCCACCTGGAGCACGAGGTGGAGCTGGCCGTCGTCATCGGCAAGGTCACCAGAGACCTGCCCGCCGAGCGGTGGAGGGAGGCGGTCGCCGGATACACCGTCGTCAACGACATGACGGCGCGCGACCTGCAACTGGTCAACATCGGGCGCAACGTGCCGTGGGACCAGTCCAAGGGGTTCGACACCTTCGCCCCCGCGGGGCCTTACCTGGCCACCGTGGACGAGGTGCCCGATCCGCAGGCGCTGGAGCTGACGCTGGAGGTGGACGGCGAGGTCAGGCAGCGGGCCAACACCAAGCAGATGGTGTTCGGCATCCCACGGCTCATCGCCGACCTGTCCGACGGGATGACGCTGATGCCGGGCGATCTCATCGCCACGGGGACCATCGCGGGGATCGCTCCGCTCAAGGACGGCGACACCATGCGGGCGACGGTCGAGGGAGTCGGCACGCTCGTGAATACGGTCAAATTTCGGTCCGCCTAAAGTGGAGGCATGAGCTATGCCGTCGCCGCGCTGGTGGACATCGATGACTTCATCGCCTCCTCGCAGGCCCAGGGGCAGGTGTGGGCTCGCCGCCAGCTCCGGAGAGCCGACCGCGCGGTGCACGCCGCGGCCTTCGGCCGTCCCGGTGTGACCTGCAGGCCGCAGCCGCCCGAGGAGTGGCTGGTGATGCTGACGGGGGCCGATCCCGAGGCGCTGATGTCGGAGGCGACGGCGCTGGCCGAGGAGGTGCGGGCCAGGATCGTCAGGGAGACGGCCTGGACCGCCACGGTCAGCCTCGGCGTCCCCCGCCTCGGCCACGAGGAGGCGCAGAGGGAGGCGGAGAGGGAGGCGCGCCTGGCCAACGACTACAAGCTGGTGCTCGGCGGCGACAGGGTGATCTCTTCGGAGGCTTCCGCGGCTCGCGGCGCGCTGTCACCTCCTGTGCGGATCGAGGAGGAGCTGACCAGGCGGGTGCGGGCCGGTGACCGCAACGGCGCGGCGGGGCTGCTGGCCGGATGGGTGGACAGGTGCGCGAGCGAACGCGACGTCGATCCCGGGACGCTGCGCAACTGGCTCATCGGGGAGTTGCTGTTCGTCGTGGACGTGGTCAACCGCTCGCGGCTGCCGGACGGTTCGACCGACTGGGTGGAGGCCTGCGCCCGGCTGCCGATCGAGGACATCGTGACGGTGGGCGACATCCACGAGCGCTCCTACCTGCACATCTGGCTGAGGGAGACGCTGGGACGGCTGATGCCGCCCCCCGCGCGCACCGACATCCTGGCGCTGGCGGAGACGTATCTGGCCGAGCACTACACCGATCCGGGGCTTCGGCTGTCGACCGTGGCCGAGGCGGTGTGCGCGAGCCCGTTCTACATCTCGCACCTGTTCGCCGAGGAGCGGCGGACGACCTTCCTGCGGCACCTCACAGGGCTGCGGCTGCGCCACGCCCGCCGGCTGCTCACCACCACGGCGCTGCCCGTGGACGTGATCGCCGCGCGCACCGGATACCCCAGCGCGAAGGCGCTGCGCGGCGCGTTCAGGCGGCACGTCGGCTGCTCCCCCACCGAGTACCGCAGGGCGGGGCTGCGGCCCTGACCGCGACCACCTCACCTCACCTCATCAGGACCACCTCATCAGGACCAAGGGAGGCCAGATGGACCTGGCGATCGACGGCGGGCAGACCGGCCTGCGCCTGGCGCTCTGCTCGCGCGGCCGCGTCGAGGAGATCAGGCGGGCGCCCGGCCTGTCGTACGCCGAGGGCTCCCCGGCGAAGGCCGTGCTGGAGCGGATCGGCTCCGGATGGAGGGGGCTCGGCACGATCTGCATGGGCCTGACAACGCTCCTCGACGACCACGACGCGCTCGCCGACGGCCTGCTCGCCATGGCCGAGCGCGTGATGATCACCACCGACGTGGTCACCTCGCACGCGGGCGCCTTCGCGGGAGGCAGAGGCGTGGTGCTCGCAGCGGGCACGGGGGCCATCGCGCTGGGCGTGGCCGACACGGTCAGGCAGGTGGACGGCTGGGGCTACCTCTACGGCGACGCGGGCGGCGGGTTCTGGATCGGACGCCGGGGGCTGGACGCGGCGTACAGGGGCTTCGACGGCAGGGCCGAGGCAGGAGCGCTCACCGAGCGCGCCCAGGCGGTCTGGGGCGATCTGGCGGAGCTGCCCGGCCTGCTCTACCTGTCGCCCGACGCGGTGGCGCGGATCGCGCGCTTCGCCGTCCACGTGTTCGAGCTGGCCGAGCGCGATGCCACTGCGCGGGCCATCGTCTCGGAGGCGGGCCGCGAGCTGGCCTCCACGGTGGCCGCCGCCGCCCGCTGCTTCTCGGAGGACGGGCAGGTGGTGCCGGTCGCCTGGACCGGCAGGCTGCTGCGGGACTCCCGGCTGCGGGCCGCGTTCGGGGCCGAGCTGGCCGCGCACCTGCCCCTGGCGCGCCTCCAGCCGCCCGCAGGGGACAGCCTGGCCGGCGCCGCCCTGCTGGCCGCCGCCGACGACCCCGGCGTCTACGACTCGATGATCAGGACGGTGACCCGATGAGCCGGGCGATGAACGTGGGATACGGCAGCGCCGGGCTGGCCGTGCCCGAGGGCACGCCGATGGGCGGCTACCTCGACAGGCAGGGGCCGTCGGTGGGGACGCTCGATCCGCTCGAGGTCAGTGCCGTCACCTGGTCCGACGGGGAGCGCCGCTTCGCACTGGCCGTCGCGGATCTCGTCTGCGTCAACGACGACCTGGCCGAGCGGGCCAGGGAAGCGGCCGGGTGCGAGCTGTGGCTGGCGGCCACCCACACGCACGCGGGGCCGGAGACGGGATGCGTGCCGGGGGGCGGGCCCACCCCCGAACCGTGGCTCGACCTGGTCGCCGAGGCGGTTCGCACCGCCGTCCACAGGGCTGTGGACAGTGAACGGCCGAGCGAAGGGGTGGCCCTCCGCGGCGACCTGCGGGGGGTCGGGGCCGACCGCAGCAGGCCGCAGGCCGAGGCGGTGGTGCCGCTGGACGTCATCGCGGTCCGCGACGGAGGGCTGGCAGGGGTCGTGGTGGTGCTGCCCGTCCACCCGACCGTGCTGCCCGCCACCAACCTGCTGGTCAGCGCGGATCTGGCGGGCGCCGTGCGGAGAGCGCTGAAGGAGCGGCTGGGGCCAGGTGTGTGGGTGGTGGTCGCCACGGGCGCGGCGGGTGACATCAGCACCAGGCACACCAGGCGCGGGCAGGATGCCGCTGAGTTGGACCGGCTGGGAGCGGTCGTCGCCGACCGCTGCCTCGACCTCCTGACCGACACGGCCCGGGCCGACTCGGGCGGGCCCGACAGGGGTGGGGCCGACTCGGGCGGGCCCGACAGGGGTGGGGCCGACTCGGGTGGGGGCGACTCGGGTGGGGTTCACTCCGGTGGCCCTGGCCGGGGCGGTGAGGGAGCGCGGCGCGCGGTTGGAGGGCGGGTGTGGGCCGCGGGGTCGCGGGTCGGCACCGCCAGGCGGCGGATCGCGCTCGCACGCGCCGCCGTGGCGGCCGACGCGGAGTCGCTCGCCGCCGATCTGGAGAGGGCCGAGGCCGCGGGCGACCCGGTCTCCGCCAGGCTGGCGCGCAGCCGGGTGGAAGGACTCCGGGCGCGCCACACGCCCGCGGCCGAGGCGGGCGCGATCGACGCCGAGGTGGGGGTCGCAAGGGTCGGCGGGCTCGCCCTCGTGGGGTTGCCAGGCGAGCCGTTCCTGGCCGTCGCCGACCAGATCGCCGAAGCGGCGCCGTGCCCCACCGTGGTGCTCGGCTACGTCAACGGCTATCCCGGCTACCTGCCGACCGCCGACGCCTACCGCAGGACCGAGTACGAGGTGCTGGCCAGCCAGGTGGCGGAGGGAAGCGCCGAGCAGCTCGCCGCGACGGCGCTCGCCCTGCTGGCCGGGAGCGGCCCCCGGACCTGACGGCGATGCCCGCTACCCCTTCACCAGCCGGTACGGCTGGCGGGGCCGTCCTGCCTGGGTGCCCTTCACCGGGGGCATCGGCCAGGCCAGCCCCTCCTCAGCCAGGCTCTGCAGCACCCGGCGCGCGCTGCGAGGCGCGATCTCCAGCACCTCTGCCACCGTCTCGGCGTCCACGACGAGCGGCCCGTCACCCAACGCCTCGACCAGCCGTTCGAGCAGTTTGGCCGCCTTGGTGGCGACCACGGGCTCGCTCTCGACCCGCCTGCGCTGGCGCAGCGGCAGCGACAGCACCACCCCGTCGCCGCCCACCAGGTAGGCGGCGGCCGCGCCCACCCCCCGCGCCTTCTCCACCGCGACCATCGCGTTGGAGTCGGCGTCGCGCGCGGTGGTGCCGAGACCGATGCCGACCTCGACCGCCACGCCCGCGTCCGCCCTGATCCTGTCCATGAACGGCGCGACCCTGAAGCCGTCCGTGGCCTGCGCGAGCGCGCCGACGGTCGCGGTCACCACGTAGCTGTTCTCGTCGCGCGCCGTCACCGTGGCCCCCATGAGCCGCGCGTCGGCCAGCAGCGACTGGTGCAGCGACAGCTTGAGCTCCTGCTGCCAGTAGTTGCCAGGACCCGAGTAGGTGGGCCTGGCCGAGGCGGCCAGCTCGACCACGACGATCGCGATCTGCGACTCCTCCAGCCTGCTGCCCGTGCCGAGCAGCGCGGCGGTGTTGAGCGCCAGCCGCAGCGTGTGGGAGGTGGGCAGCATGCGCAGCACGGGGACGCCCTCGGCGGCCAGCTTCCCCGCCACGCTCCTGATCGTGGTCAGCGCCGCGGTGGTGGCGCCCTGGCGGTAGAGCTGCTCGTGGAAGGCGGCGAATCCGCGGGCGGACTCGGGCTGGTCGTACTCCGACAGGTGCACGCCCTCGGTGCTCACCCCGATCTCGCCGTAGGCCTCGTCGACGTCCGCCGCGGGCAGGGAGTCGATGCTCACCCTGGCCGGGTCGATGCCCTGGGTGAGCACGCCGCGCAGCAGGCTGGCGTAGAGGCTGGCGCCGCTCATCGGCACGTGGGTGGCGGGGACGGGCAACTCGCCCGCCTGCCTGGCCAGGTCGTGCTGGAGCGGTCCTGTGAACAGCACGACGTCGATGCTGTCGGCGATCCTGGAGAACTTCTCGTAGGTCTCGTGCTCTCCGGCGTGCGGGGCGCCGACCAGGCGCCAGTCGGCGGCGCCCGGCAGGTCGGCACCGATCATCATGATCTCCTCGACCAGATCGCTCGGCCCCACGACCCCGATCGCCACCCTGGACCGCGCCTCTGAACGCAACCGATCCATGATCGTGATCACCCCAGTCCGGATCGCCACTGAAGCAGGCGGGTCATCGTTCCCCCGAGCACCGCCGCCCGATCCTCCTCAGGGAGGCCACTGAAGATTACCCGTCCCAGCGACATCCGCAGGTCGATGAAGGGGAAGTCGGAGCCGTAGACCACCCGGTCGGCGCCCACCTCTCTCACCATTGTGGCGATGTCGGCGCCGGTGTTGAAGGACCCGCACACCTCCAGCACCACGCCGGGCCGCCGCTGCGCCACCTCGATGGCGGCGTCGAAGCCGAGCGGCGTGGCCCCCGCGTGCCCCGCCAGGATCACCACGCCGGGGTGGCGCGCGGCCACCTCGTCGACCATCGGCAGGTCGTTGTACGGCGAGCCGTCGTAGGTGTGCGTCAGCACCGGGCACCCCGTCCGCTGAGCGAACTCCCACACCGGGGCGTACCGCCGGCCCGTGAGCGGGTAGTCGTGCAGGTCGGGATGGAGCTTGATCCCGCCGAAGCGCGTATCGCGCCCCCACTTGTCGAGCTCGCCCGCGGGGTCCTGCCAGGGGTTGACGGTCAGGTACCCGGTGAACCTGTCCGCCGCCTGCGCGACGATCTCGGCCGTCTGCGCGTTGCCCTCGGCCGCGTCGAGCTGGATCGCCAGGTGGCTGGAGATGACGGCGTGCGACACCCCGCACCTGTCCATCACCCTCACCAGCCCGCCCCTGCCCGCGTCGGGGATGAAGAACAGGCTGTACGGCCCCGCGTGCGCGTGCGCGTCCACGATCCGCAGGGCCCTTTGCGGCTCGCGCTTCCACACCGCCGCCGCCAGGGCGTTCACGCCGCCCTCGCTTCCTCGCGCAGCAGGCCGCGCAGATTGCCGGCCCCGATGGCGGCCACGGACTGGTCGTCGAGCTCCGACCACAGCAGCCTGGTCACCGACTCGGCCGGGTCCCTGACCGGCGCGCCGGTGCCGAAGACCACGCGGTGCGCGCCGTAGCGCTCGACGAGCCACTCGAGGCCGCAGTGGGAGGAGAGGTTGGCCAGCCCCAGGTGGACGTTGGCGGTGCGGGCCAGCACGCCCGCCGCCTGCCTGAGCACGCGGTAACCGAGCCCTCCGACCACGACGGGCAGCTCGGGGTGGGTCCGCGCGATCGCCTCGATGGACGGCCAGCCGACCTGCGCCGCGTCGAGCAGCAGCGGCAGCCGCGCCTCGGCGAGGGCGTGGAGCATCGAGGCGGCGTCGCGGCCCGCCAGGTCGTAGCCGTGGTCGGCGGGGTAGGCGCGCACGGCGCCGACCCCCGCCTCCAGCGCCGCGGCCGTGAACGCGGCGGCCGAGCCCGTCTCGCCGCAGGTGTCGGGCAGCAGCACCCAGCAGGGACGCAGCCTCGGCTCCCCCACGACCAGGTCGAGCAGCCTGAGGTTGCCGGTGTGCGGGTCGTGCAGCCAGGACAGGGTGTGGCTCACCACGGCCTCCGCGATGCCGAAGCGGTCCATCCTGTCCAGCGTCTCGGCGACCGTGCCCTCGCCGACGTGCCTGCGCGGGTAGCGGCCGAGCATCGCGTCAGCGTCGATCAGCATGGACCGTCCATCCGTCGGGGATCGTGGGAGGTTCGTCGGTGAAGGGGAAGAGCCCGACGGTGAACCTGCCGTCGCGGCGGCGCAGGCCCAGCGAGTGGATCTCGCCGTACTCCGCCGTCCTGGTCACGGGGTCGGGGATCCTGGCGGGACCGTTCCCGAGCACGACCTGCTCCGGTGGCTCCAGGGGCACCACGAGGAGCCCGGGGCCGCGCTCGCTGACGTAGCCGTCGCCGTGCCGTACCCAGGGGGACAGGCCGTGCACCTGCCAGATCGCCTCCGCCTCGATCCGGTCGGTGATCACCCAGTAGCCCTGGTCGCGGACGAAGACGATCGTCCTGTCGTGGCGGGAGGGGTAGCCGTGGTGGTGCCCCTTGAAGACATCCAGCTCGCGGGTGGTGCTGAACAGGTCGCAGGCGGCCCTGCGGTCCTCGGTGTAGTCGTGGCCGGGCACGAGCAGCGTGTTGTGCGCCCTGGTCGCCTGGTACCAGTCGTAGTAGCCGGGGTCGTCGTAGGACGGCGGGCCGCCCGCCTCCCACGCCAGCGGCACACCCCATCCTGAGATCACGAAGTCGAGCGCGGCGTGGTGGCTGTGCGGCTCGAGCTCGTGGCCGACGTACGGGCCGTAGTTGATCACGGTGTGGAAGATGTCCGAACGGAAGACCGCGTAGCCGCTGGCCTCCAGGTTCAGCGAGCCCTCGGCCGGTTCGACGCCCTCGGGCCAGACGATGCCGCTGTCCTGCAGGTGCGGCACCCAGCCGCCCGAGGTCATGAGGGCCGCGAGCCAGTCCTGCATGGCCAGGTAGCGCGGGTGGGCGGCCAGCTCGGGTTCCACGGCGGCGGCCCGCTTGAGGGCGTCGAGGCACATGCCGTGGTAGCCGGGCGAGCGCTCGTGGTGCCCGCCGTCGGCGCGCACGTCGCGCTCCAGGTGCTCGTGGATGCGGGCCTTCGCGATCTGCGCCCAGCCCTCGGCCTCCGGCAGTTCCTCGAAGACCCTCGCGGTGTGGAGCAGCTCGCAGACGGTGGCGAACTGCCAGTTGCCGTGCCTGAACTCGTCGTGCTCCTCAGCGGCCCAGCGGGCTCCGCCAAGGACGGTCTTCATCATCTCCTTCCAGCACTCCTCGCCGACCGCCTCACCGAGGACGGCCAGCGCCTGCGTCACGTACATCGACCTGGCGCACACGCCGAGGGAGTACCAGACCACGTCGAGACCGGGCCAGTCGCCCTCGACGAGGTCGCGGCTGGCGTACCACTGACGGAACAGGCGCTCCCACTCGTCGGCGTAGCGCTGGTCCCCGCTCTCGGCGTAGGCGGCGACCAGCGGGGTCATCCAGCGCAGGTAGTGGAAGCCGTACAGGCGGGAGCGGCCGTGGCCCTTGTCGAGAAAGTCCACCTCGGCGCCGAGCAGCGCGTCGGCCCCCGCCGCCGGGAGCCCCGCGGGGAAGGGCAGGCGCCTGCGCCACGCCCTGCTGTCGCCGCCCAGCGCGGCGAAGAGGTCGTCGTCGGGGATGTGCCGCATGCGCGTGGGATGCACGTGCGGGGCCTTCTCCACCGATATCGAGGAGGACATCAGAGCTTCACCGGCGCTCCCGTGCGGGCCGACTCGTGCGCGGCGGCGAGGACGGCGGTGACGTGGCGCGAGCTCTCCACGCTGATCAACGGCTCGGCCCCGGTGCGCACGCAGTCGACGAAGTGGTGGATGGCGTCGCGGTAGGCGCCCGCCGGCACCCCGTGGACGACGCGCTGGAGCATGTTGCGCGGGTAGGTGTAGGACTTCGAGGTGGCCAGCTGGATGTTCTCCTTCTGGCGGTCGAGCTGGATCACCCCGTCCTCGCCGACGACCGTGACGTAGCTGTCGACCATGGTCGGGAAGGTGTTGGGATAGATCCACGCCGACTCGAAGGTGGCGACCGCTCCCCTGCTGAAACGGGCCTGGATCTGCATCGCGTCCGGCGTGTCGATGCCCATGCCGCGCAGCTTGCCGTACCTCGCGGTGGCGAAGACCTCGACCACGTGATCGTCGTAGAGCCAGGTGACCAGGTCGATGTCGTGGCTGGAGAGGAACCAGGCGCTGGTGGTCCTGTCGGCCCAGCCGATCATCTCGGTGGGCACGTGGATGGTGTCGTCCTTGCGGGCGTAGCCGACGACGGGCTCGCCGACCAGCGCCATCTGCTCCTTGGCCTGCGCGTAGGCGGGCACCCAGCGGTGGTTGAACAGGCACATGGCGACCACGCCCGCCTGCCTGATCGCGGCCACCGCGCGGTCGGCGTCCTCCACGGTCGTGGTGAACGGCTTCTCGACCAGGATGTGCACGCCGGCCCGCGCCGCTGCCACCATCACGTCGGCGTGCAGGTGGTCGGGGGTGGTGATCGAGACGGCGTCGACCGTACCCGAGGCGAGCAGGTCGCGGTAGTCGGCGTGGACGGTCGCGGACTCCGCGTGTTCCAGGGGTCGTCTGGAGACCGCGGTGATCTCGACGTCGGGGTGGGCGGAGAGGACCTCGGCGTGGCCGCGGCCCATGATCCCGGCGCCCACGATCCCGACCCTGAGCTTAGGAGGCAAGTGCGTCATTCCATCGCTTCTCTGCTGTGTCGAGCGCCTCCTTGGCGCTCTTGGTTCCCGTGAGGTAGGCCCTGACCTCCTCGGAGAGGAGCTCGCCCAGCTCGGAGTCCTTGGCGGTGCCGATCGGGGTGTACTCCAGTTCGGGCAGGCCCTTCACGATCACGCTTCGCGCGACGGACATCGGGTCGTCGCCGTCGCTGCCGGAGAAGAAGGGGTCCTTGGTGGAGGAGACGGTCGAGGGGTAGATCGGCACGATCTTGCAGAAGGCCAGTTGGTTGGCGCCGTTGGTGAAGAACTTGATGAACTCGGCGGCGGCCTTCTTGTGCTTGGAGGCCTTGGGGATGGAGAAGGCCTGCTGGGCCAGGAGCAGGAAGCCGCCCGTGCTCATCCTGACCGGCGGGGTCACGACCAGGTCCTCGTACACCTCGGGCGCGTTCTTCTGGATGTTGAGCAGCTCGGCGGCGTTGGCCGTGGCCTTGAAGGCGATCTGGCCGTTCTCGAGCGTCTGCGGCAGGTTGCGGATGTCCTTGGAGACGGCGCCCGGCGCGATGCCCTTGGCGTCGTAGCTCTTCTTGAACTTCTCCAGGATCGCGACGGCCTCGGGGGTGTTGAACGCCGCGCTCTTCTTGTCGTCGGACAGCAGCTTGATCCCGTAGTAACGCAGCGCGTTGTGGTCGGGGATCGCGTTCATGCCGTAGACCTCGGTCTTGTCGTGGACCGAGTCGGCCAGGGCGAGCGCCTCGTCGTAGCTGGTCGGCGGCTTGCCGAGATCGGCTCCCGCCTTCTCCAGCACCGACTTGCGGTACATGGCGACGGGGGCGCCGCCGTTGTACCAGGGCACGGCGTAGAGCTTGCCGTCGATGCGCAGCGGCTCGACCAGGTTGGGCTGGAAGTCGGCCAGGTCGGCGGGCTTGAAGTAGTCCTCGAGCGGGCTGAGCGAGGGAGCGAACCTGCCCAGGTCGAGGGAGGAGATGTTGACGGCGTCGGGGACGTCGCCGCTGGCCACGGCGGCCAGCAGCTTGGTGGCGCTCTCCTGGCCCGGCACGTCGACCCAGTTGACCGTGACCTTCGGGTGCTGCTTGCGGTAGTCGTCGATGAGGCCGGTGATGAAGTCGCTGTAGTTCTTCTTCAGATTGATCGTCCAGAACTCGACCTCGCCCTCGAAGGGCTGGTCGTCGGCGACCGCGGCGCCCTCGGACGACGTTCCCGCCACACAGCCGGTGACGAGCAGGGACAGCGCGAGCGCGCCCGCCATGAAGACCCCTCTGGCCATCACGGAGCACCTCCTGAAATTATGGCCGTCCTCAACGGCAACTTTCGGCAGAATGACATCGCGTAAGCCGGCCGTCAATCCCACCCGCCCTCCTCACCGATCGGATGAGCGCGCTGCTGGGCTGGGGCTCCGCCGAAGAAGGTGTTGACGGCCTTCCCGGCTCCGCTTACGCTGCACAAAATTCCGGCCGCCGTTATACGGACTTTAGGACTCATATGCCAGGACAGCGGTGGTACACCCCCTACCTGTTCGCGCTGCCCGCGCTGGCGCTGTTCGGGGTGTTCTTCGTCTGGCCTGCCCTGACCGCGATCCAGCTCTCCTTCATGGAGTACGACGTGGTGTCCCCGCCCGAGTTCGTGGGCCTGGACAACTTCGTCAAGATGGTCGGCGACTCCACGTTCTGGACCGCCACGCTCAACTCCGTGCTGTTCCTGATCGGGCTCTTCCCCCTTCTGGTGGTGGCGCCGCTGTTGCTGGCCGTCCTGGTGAACCAGAAGCTGCCGGGGATCAGGACGTTCAGGATGCTCTACTACCTGCCGGTGGTGACCTCGATGGTCGCGGTGGCGGTGGCCTGGGAGTACGTCTTCCACCAGCAGGGCGTGCTCAACTGGATCCTCACCGGGGCAGGACTGCTCGACCAGCCCATCCAGTACCTGCTCGACCCGTTCTGGGCGCTGCCCGCGCTCATCCTGGTCGAGGGCTGGAAGAGCATGGGCTTCTACATGATGATCTATCTGGCCGGCCTGCAGACGATCGACAGCTCGCTCTACGAGGCGGCCAGGGTCGACGGCGCGTCGGCGTGGCAGCGGCTGTGGCGCATCACCGTGCCGCTCATGATCCCCTACATCGCGGTCGCGATCACGATGGAGATGCTCGACGCCATGCAGGCCTTCACCTCGGTCTACGTGATGACCAGAGGCGGCCCGCAGGACGCGACGCTGACGCTCGGCTACTACATCTGGTCGGCGGGGTTCGAGCACTACGCCATGGGCTACGCCAGCGCGGTCGGACTCGTGCTGTGGGTCGTGATGATCGCGATGGCGATGCTCAACTACCGCATCACCAAGGGGAGATCATGAGACGCGCGGGCATGTACGTCCTGCTGACCGCGATCGCGCTGGTCTTCGTCGGTCCGTTCCTGATCCTGCTGTCGGCGGGGCTGAAGCCGTCCGGCCAGGCGGTCTTCTCCTTCCCTCCCGACATCATCCCCCGCCCGCCGGTGCTGGACTGGGTGAAGGAGGCGTGGACGGCGATCCCCTACCCGCGCTACCTGCTCAACTCGGTCATCTACGTCGGCGCGACGGTGCCGTTCTACGTCCTGGTCTCCGCGCTGTGCGCCTACCCGCTGGCGCGGCTGCGCTTCCGCGGCAGGAACCTCATCTTCCTGGCGATCCTGTCGACGATGTTCCTGCCTGGCGAGGTCATGCTGATCCCCCGCTTCCTCGTGGTCTCGCAGCTCGGGATGGCCGACACGTTCGCGGGAGTGATCCTTCCCGGACTGCTGTCGGCCTTCGGGATCTTCCTGCTCCGCCAGACGTTCGCAGGGGTGCCGCGCGAGATCGTGGACGCCGCCCGCACCGACGGCTGCCACGAGCTGCGCATCTTCTGGCACGTCATGCTGCCTGCCGCCAGGCCGACGCTGGCGATCCTCGGCATCTTCGGCTTCATCTCCGTCTGGAACAGCTTCATCTGGCCCCTGGTGGTGCTGAAGGACTCGGCGAAGTACCCGATCGCGCTCGGGATCGCCTACCTGGCGGGGATCACCGGCACCGACGTCCGCACGCTCGCCGCAGGAACGATCATCTCGATCATCCCGGTGGTCGTCGTTTTCATGATCATGCAACGCCACGTCCTCGAAGGCATGCGAGGCGCAGTGAAAGGTTGACCGATGTTGACTCGACGGCAGTTCGGCTTGGGCACGCTGGCCATGGGCGCGCTCGGCTTCACCGGCGCGGCAGGCTACGACTACACCTCACGCGAGACCTTCGACCTGTTCGACAGGGCCTTCCACGACAGTGGGGCCACCGGCCAGCCCAGCCACACCAACGAGCTGGGCGCGCTGGGCTGGGGCCAGTCGTACGTGCTGGCCGCCTTCGTCAGGATGTACGAGGCCTACAAGGACCCCCACTACCTCGACAGGCTCATCACCAACATCGACCTGGTGCTCGCCGGCCGCGACTCGGTGCGAGGGGTGAGCGACTACCGCGGCCTGTCCCTGCCGTCCTGGCGCAACACCAGCTACTCGGCGGGCGGCGTGACCCTGCTCGGCGCCGACGGGCGGCCGGTGCTGGAGGTGCGCAGCGCCCTCACCAACGTCAGTGACGCCGTGGCGACCGTCACGGCGGTCAGCGCGGAGGGCCGCTTCACCCTCGTGGTGAACAACCCAAGGAAGAAACGGGTCTCCACCTTCACCGACCTGACGATGGACCAGACCAGCCCCGACTACGCCGTGCGGCGCGTCCTCGCCGCCTACCCCTCGCCGAACATGGTGACGGTCAAGGACCTCTCGGGCGGCTCGGCCCCGGCACCCGGCACCTTCCAACTGGCCGCCGCGCCGGTGCTCTTCTCCGTGCACACCGGCATGATCACCTACCCGATGGCCTCCTTCGTCAGGCTCGTGCACCACAGCCCCCGCCTGCGCGCCGACCCCCGCTACCGGGCCAAGGCCGCCGAGTACCTCACCGCCGTCAGGCAGGCGGTCGCCGTTCACGAACGCGAATGGAGGGACGGCGGCTACTTCGTCTGGCCCAAGCACATGCCCGTCCCCTACGACGGCACCGAGCAGCCCCACAACCAGACGCTCGGCCTGGGCCTGACCTACGCCGAACTGGCCGCGGCGACGGGCGAGCAGGTCTATCGCGACCGCACCAGGCGCCTGGCCGCCGCCTTCGCGCGCGACCTGACCGCCGACGCCAGCGACGCCTACGTCTGGCCGTACTGGCCCACGTCCGGGAAGATGTACACCGGCTACACGCAGGCCGACGACGTCTCCGAATGGACCCCGTCGTACGGCAGGCCGCCCGTCGGCGCGCAGCAGCGCGAAGACCTCAGCCACGCGGGCATCGACGTGGAGTTCGCCGCCGTCGCGCACCGCTGGGGCCTGGCCTTCCGAGGACACGACATGGTCCGCCTCGCCCGTACCTACACCAGGAACCTGGCCACCACCGACAACGGCGTGGCCACGACCTTCCTCTACGTCGACGGCGGCGGCGGGCTCGCCCCCGCGGGGCAGTACCTCCAGGCGCCCAGGTTCATGCCGGTCGCCCCGTGGGAGCCCGCCCTCTTCACCCACGCGCGGCAGGTCTACGACGACCACGCCGTCGAGTCGCAGATGGGCTCCAGCCTGCTCTGTGTCGCCTACCTCAACTGGTTCGCCAGGCGCTCCTAGCCCCCCGGAGGCACATCCATGCAGTTGTCCCGCAGGCAGTTCACCCTCGGCGCCCTGGCCATGGGCGCCCTCGGGTCCTTCGCAGGCACGGCCCACGCCTCGGCGGGGTACGACTACACCTCGCGCGAGACCTTCGACCTGTTCGACAAGCTCTTCCACGAGAGCGGCAACGGCGGCCAGCCGACCGACACCAACGAGCACGGCGGCCTCGCGTGGGGCCAGTCGTACGTCCTGCTCGGCTTCATCAGGATGTACGAGGCCTACAAGGACCCCCACTACCTCGACAGGCTCATCGCCAACATCGACCTGGTGCTGGCCAACCGCGACTCGGTGCGCGCGGTCAAGGACCACAGGGGGCTGTCGCTGCCCGCCTGGCGGGCCATGGCGCCCTACACGGCGGGCATCGTCACGCTGAAGAGCGCGGACGGCACGCCGCTGCTGGAGGTGCGCACCGCGCTGACCTACGCCGACAACGCGGTGGCCACCGTACGGGCGGGCAGCTCCGAGGGCCGCTTCACCCTGGAGGTGAAGAACCACAGGACCAACCTGGTGGCCACCTTCCCCGACCTGTCGCTCGACCCCGCGGCTGCCGACTACGCGGTGCGCAGGATCTTCGACGCCTATCCGACGCCGACGCTGGTCACGGCGAAGGAGCTCAGGCCCTCGCCCGAGGCCGGAGCGATGCCCGTCCTGGGGGCGACGCCCTTCACCTCGCAGCCCGTGGTCTTCACCGTGCACACCGGGATGATCACCTACCCGATGGCGTCGTTCGCGAAGATCGTCTTCAGGTCCCCGAAACTGCTGGCCGTACCGAAGTACCGGCACAAGGCGGTGGAGTACCTGAAGGCGGCGCGGGACGCGGCGGCGGTCCACGACGACGAGTGGCGCCAGACCGAGGACGGCCACGGCTACTTCGTGTGGAACAAGGGCACCCCGCTCGGCAACGACGGCACCGAGCAGCCCACCAACCAGAGCCTGGCGCTTGGCCAGACCTACGCCGAGCTGGCCGCGGCCACGGGCGACCCCTTCTACAGGGACAGGACGCAGCGGATGGCGCGCACGTTCGCCAGGGAGCTGCAGGTGGACGCCGACGACGCCTACGTCTGGACGTACTGGCCGACGTTCGGCAAGGTCCACAACGGCTTCGCCAAGACCGACGGCGTCTCCGAGTACACCCCGTCGAGCAACCCGGGACGCGGCGTCGAGGACCTCAGCCACGGCGCGATCGACGTGGAGTTCGCCGCGGCCGCCTTCCGCAACCACCTGTTCTACAAGGGCGAGGACATGGCCCGCTTCGCCCGCACCTACAGCAGGAACCTGATCGCTCCCACGGGCGCCGACGGCCATCCCACCGCCTACCAGCGTGTCAACGGCACGGGCAGCACCACCAGCGCGGGGCAGTACCTGCAGGCGCCGCGGTGGATGGCGGTGGCCCAGTGGGACGAGGCGGTGTTCACGCACGCGCGCTCGATCTACGAGGCGCGCGCGGTGCAGCCGCAGCTCGGCTCCTACCTGGGCTGCGTCGCCTACCTCAACTGGCACGCGCGCAGGGGGGCCTGATGTTACTCAAGCTGATCACGGCGGCCGCGCTGGTGCTGACGGCGACCCCCGCCCCCTCTCCCGCCGCGGCAGAGAGCGTGTGGCTGACGAAGTACAAGGCGCTCGAGGCGCAGATCGGGCACGCCGTCTACACCGACCCCAACAGTGCGAACCTGGCGTGGGGCGAGAGCTACATCATGCGCAGCTACCTCGACGCCTACGCCGTCACGCAGGACACCTCCTGGCTCGACAAGGTCGTCACCCACGCCGACACGGTCATCGGCAACGCCGACGACCTCGACGGCGACGGCTTCCACGGCTGGAGCACCGCGCAGTACTCGCCGGTCGAGCTGGCCAACCCGAGCTTCGAGAGCGCGACGACCGGCGACGCCACGCTCCCCGCGTCCTGGACCAGGTTCCAGGACACCGGCAGCCACGTCCACAGGACCACGGACACGCCAGGCGGCGGCACGGGCACCCAGTCCGTGCGGGTCGTCTCCGACCTGACCAGGTGGAAGAAGCTCAGGCAGAACGTCAACAGCGCCTACGAGGGCGGGTCGCGATACCTGCTTCGCGGCTGGGGCAAGAAGAGCGGCTCGGTGACGGGACGCGTCGTGCTGCGCAACGGCTCGGCGACGATCTGCTCGCTCGACTACACGACCACCACCTGGACGTTCAAGCAGACCACCTGCACGCTACCCACAGGTGGGCCCACGCTGACGGTCTGGCTGGAGCACGCGTCGTACACGGTCAGCGGCTCAGCGTCCTTCGACGACGTGAAGCTGAGCGGGATCTTCCCCTACATGGTGCACGACGCCATGATCGGCATCCCGATCGCGGAGTTCGTCCGGCTGGTCGCGAAGACCCCCGCCCTGTCGGCGTACGCGGCCAAGGCGGGGACCTACCGCGCCTTCCTCGAAACCGAGGTCGTCCCCCGCTGGGAGCAGAGCGCCTACCTGGGCAACACCTGGAACGGCACCACGTGGAGGCAGCCGCCCAACATCGACACCTTCAGCCATACGGGAACGGCCAACGACCTGCCGTTCAACATGCCGCTGGGCTTCGCCAACCTGCTGCTGGTCCTGAACGTGGTCAACGGCGACGCGACCTACCTGTCGCGAGCCGTGAAGGTCGGGCAGTGGGCCAAGGCCAACCTGACCAACTCGGGCGGGGCGTACGTCTGGAACTACGGGACATACACCACCAAGAAGGAGGACCTGTCACACGCGAACGTGGACCTGTCGGCCTTCGTGGAGTTCTACCGGCGCGGGCAGGTGTTCACCGGGACCGACATGACGGCCTTCAAGAACACGCTCAAGAGCAAGATGTGGAACGGGTCGACGACCGCGCCCGCCTTCAGCCTGTACGTCGACGGGACGTGGGCGGCCAACGGGGTCGACTACTTCCTGCACTCGTGGCTGGAGCTGACCGAGTTCGACCGGCAGGTGTGGACGCTGGCGTCCACCAAGTACACGAACTTCACCGGGACCAACGCCTCCCACCTCATCACCCTGTCGCGCCTGCTGCGCTGGGAGTGAGGTTCTCTCCTGCCTCACGGGGAGCGTCAGCGACCCTCCCCGTGAGGCACGGGACGGCTAGGCGCGGAAGTCGGCGGCCGCCTTGAGGAAGGCGTCGTTGGCCTCGGGGGTGCCGATCGAGATCCGTGCGCCCTCACCGGCGAACGGCCGCACCGCCACCCCCTCCACCGCGCAGGCGGCGGCGAAGTCGAGCGTGCGCTCCCCCAGCCTGAGCCAGACGAAGTTCGCCTCGGTCGGCGGCACCGTCCAGCCCTGCGCGATGAGCGCCTCGCGGACCCTGGTGCGCTCCTTCACGACCGTGTCCACCCGCTCGAGCAGCTCGGCCTCCGCCTCCAGCGAGGCGACGGCGGCCAGCTGGGCCAGGTGGTTCACGGCGAACGGGATGATCGTCTTGCGGACCGCCGAGGCCACGGGCTCGTGCCCGACCAGGTAGCCCACACGCAGCCCCGCCAGGCCGTACGCCTTGGAGAAGGTGCGCAGGACGCAGACGTTCGGCCTGTCGCGGTAGAGCTCGAGCCCGTCGGGGACGTCGGCGTCGCGGACGTACTCCCTGTAGGCCTCGTCCAGCACCACGAGCACGTCGGAGGGCACCCTGTCGAGGAAGGCCTCGAGCGCGGCCCTGCGGATCGAGGTGCCCGTGGGGTTGTTCGGGTTGCAGACGAAGATCATGCGGGTGCGGTCGGTGACGGCCGCCGCCATCGCGTCCAGGTCGTGGTTCTCCTCGACCAGCGGCACCCGCACCGAGGTCACGCCCGCCAGGTCGGCCAGCAGCGGGTAGGCCTCGAAGGAGCGCCACGCGTAGATGACCTCGGCGCCCGGCTCGCCGATCGTCTCGAAGAGCTGCTGGGCGACAGTGACGGAGCCCGCGCCCAGCGCCACATGCTCGGGCGGCACCCCGAACCTGGCCGCGATCGACTCGGTCAGCCTGACGGCGGCGGGGTCTGGGTAGCGGTTGATCTGCCTCGCGCCCTCGGCGATCGCCTCGACGACCGACGGCAGCGGGTCGTAGGGCGTCTCGTTGGAGGAGAGCTTGTACGACCGGCCGTCGGCGCTCACCACGGCCTTACCCGCCTTGTAGGGGGGCATAGTGTCAAGAATCGCGCGGAAACGAGGCATGGCCCCATGCTAGTCGGCGGCACGAACAGCAGACTTCCGACCGCTCCCACCCGAGCACCTCGGCCGCCGGTGCCCGGTCAGGTCGGCGACCTCGCAGGCCCTGAACCCGTACAACCACATCAGGTTCTCGGGGTCGGGGTCGGAGATGATCGTGGCCTGCGCGAGCGTGGTGACGGGCAGCAGCATGGTATGGCCTACCCGTTACGCCCATCCCTGTCCTCGCGGGCAGCCGAAGACGGGCCTCCTACATGACCCCCAAGGCGAGCCACTCGGCCGGCGGCCGTGACGTGGTTGTCGAGCTGGGCCGGCGGCGGCGTCCTGTCGCTGGTTGACCTCGAGGTGAGCCGTACCAGTTATCTGATCGCGGGCACGTCATCCACCGGCTATCCTGGCGATCTTCAGGGAGGCATGGTGAAGACCAGACTGCGGGCCTTGCGGATCGACGGCCGCACCTACGTATGGACCGCTCGGATCGGCCACACCGTCCACTCCGATGACTGCCGTCGCTTCGTCCGGTTGCGGGTCTGGGGCAGCGGTAAGAACGGACAGGCGCTTCAGGCCGACCTGGTGTCCACCTATGAGGGCGGGCCATGGGGCTACTGCGCGACGGACACGTCTTATCCGACACCGCGTGACGTTCGCACGGTCATCGAACGCGCCATCCAGCGGGGGTGGGATCCACTGACACGAGGAGGGACGTTCCTCCTCCGCACGGGAGATCCCTCCTCGGCGCCCGAACTGGCCGACTTCGTGATCGCCGACCCTCAGCTGCCGTAGAACGTCATTTGAAGGGGATGTTGAGCCAGGGACTGTTCGGGTCGGTCATGAGGATTCTGTGCGCGTTGAGCATGTCGCCGTACCAGTCGCCGAACTCCTCCTCGTCGAAGTGGAGGCAGCGTCCCAGGATGTAGGCGGCCGAGAAGTCCTCCCATGAGCGGTAGTTGATCCGGCTGACCCGTCCGGCCCGCAGGACCGCCTGTTCGGCCTCCGCCACGTCGCAGAAGCGGGCCCCCAGTCCCCAGCGGGCCATCTTCGAGGCGCGCCCGTAGTCCCACGCCTCCACCGTGTGGACGAAGCGGCCGTCGGCGAGCAGCCCGTCCGCGCGGAAGCGCGCCTCGTATCGTGTGATCCGCCCGATGAGCCGTTGCGCCCCTGCGACCTGGGCCTCGGTCTCGGAGTCGCTGCGGTGGGCGACCTCGGGAGTGATCTCCTGCGCCACGGCGCGGCTGCGGATGACCCGCGAGGTCACCTGGCGCCAGTGGTCCACCTCGACCATGCCGCCGAAGTCACGGGCGAGGGCGCTGCGGATGCCCAGCACGAGCCCCCAGAAAGGGCTGCTCATCCGGCCGCCGAGCAGCGCCTCCTCCGCGCTCAGCCACTCTTCTCGGCTGGTGATGTCCCACCACTCCCTGAGGCGTTTCCGCTCGCGGACGTAGCCGGTGCCGTGCCAGCCCATCGCGTTCCAGAGAGAGGCGTTGCTCACGCAGAGAAGGGCCCCGCAGGCGAGGCCGTGGGCCACGGGGCCGTGCAGCGGGCCCCCTGCCCACAGCGTGCGCAGCTGGTTCCGGCGGGGGTGGGGCGTCCGATCGGCGTGCCGGCGCCACACCTGGCGGTGGGCGGCTGTGGCGGGGAAGAACGCCTCGCAGGGGCTACCGGGATTGATCGCCAGCCACGGGTCCTCCTGAGGCCAGTCCTTGACGAGCTGGTCCAGGTCGACCTCGAAGAAGACCGGGTCGGGCACGGGCGCGGGGAGCATCCCGTCGGTGAAGAACGCGAGACACCTGGCGCGAGGCCCAGGGCCCCAGTACGTGGTCGTGTAGCTGACCCAGCCGGGCCTGGCGTCGGCCCTGGCGCGCGACATCGGGTGATAGAGGTCGGCGGCGGCCAGGACGTCGAAATACGCGGCCCAGTCACCACGCGTCTTGGCCTCGTACAGGCCGCGTTCGGTGTCGCCGGGCGCCTGCCACGAAGGAACGGGTGGCGCCACGTGCCCCTCGTCGGGGCCGCCCCGCTCCGCCGTGAGATCAGGGCTCATGCCGCTCCACGTCCCATGCGCCCATACCTTACAACTGCCGCACATCCCTCTCCGGAGCGGCCGTGGACGGTCTCGTCGGCCCCGGCCCGCGTTCACTCGAGCCAGTGAGACACCTCCGCGAACGTGCCCTGGGCCACCACCCTGCCGTCGTCGAGGACCACGACGTGGTCCGCGCGCCTGATCGTGGCCGGTCTGTGCGCGATGACCAAGGTCGTACGGCCGGCCGCCGCGACCTCCAGCGCGGAGGCGAGGCGCTCCTCTGTCGAGGTGTCGAGGTTGGCCACGGCCTCGTCCAGGACGAGCACGGGCGCCTCGGTGGCCAGCGCGCGGGCGATGGCGACCCTGGCCCGCTGCCCGCCCGAGAGGGCGACGCCCCGCTCGCCGACGACGGTGCGGGGGTCGATGGGCAGCTGCGCGGTGGCCAGCGGTCCCTCGACGTCGGCCGAGGGCGCGCCGAGCCTGACGTTGTCGGCCACGGTGCCCGCGAACAGGTGCACGTCCTGCGGCACGACCGTCACCAGCGAGGACGCCTGGGCCAGCGGGACGCCGCCGATCGTGATGCGCCCCGCGTCGGGGTCCCAGTAGCGCAGGAGCAGGGAGACGCAGGTGGACTTGCCCGCGCCCGAGGGACCGACCAGCGCCACGGTCCTGCCCTGAGGAATGGTGAAGGAGACACCCTTCAGCACCTCGGGACCTTCGGGCGTGTAGCGGAAGTGGACGTCCTCGAAGACCACGTCGCCAGGCTCGGCCCTGACCTCCCGTGAGGGGGTGACGTTCGCGGGGGCGGTGACCAGGGTGTGGACCCTGTCGGCTGAGGCGCGCAGCGAGCCGTACTCCTTGAGCAGCAGCGCCACCTGCGCGGCGGGGGCGAGCGAGCCCGCCGCGAGGACCATGGCGAGGGGGGCGTCGGCGGGCGAGCTCACGGTGAGGGCGACGACGGCCAGGGAGGCTGCGGCCGCCGTGGAGAGCAGCACGTCGGTGAGAGCCGCTTCGAGCCCGCCGCGCGCGGCGTTGGCCGTCTGCGCTCGGGCCAGTCGCCTGGTCTTGTCCGCCAGCAGCGCGCGGCGGCGGTCCACGGCGCCGAAGGCGAGGATCTCGCGCAGCCCCTGGACGGTGTCCACCACGTCGGCGTGCAGGTCGGCGGTGGCGGCGCGCATGGCCGAGCCGTGCCGCGAGGAGAAGCGCCGCAGCCACAGCGGGACCGTCAGGACGAGGCAGGCCAGCGGCAGCGTGACGAGCGGCAGCCACGGGTTGATCAGGAAGGCCGCGACGGTGCCCGCCGTCAGCACCACGAAGGAGGTGATGAGCTGGGCGAGGGTGTGGGCGAAGAGCCATTCGAGTGTCTCGATGTCCGACAGCACGACCGCGGACAGGTCGCCGCTGCGGCGGCCGAGCAGCCTGGCGGGGGCGATGCGGGCGATCGCCTCGTACGCCTGCCCGCGCAGCCGCGCCAGCACGAGGTAGGCCAGGTCGTGTGCCACGTAGCTCTCCCACCAGGCGGCCGCGGTGGCGAGCAGGACCAGCGCCGCCGGCACGCCGGCCGTCAGTGAACCGTGGCCTACCAGCCACGCGCAGGTGAGGGCGATGCCCCAGAGGGCGAGCTGGCTGGTCAGATTGGCGGCGAGGGTGGACAGGAAGGCCGTGCGGTGGCCGCCCACGGCCCCCGCCAGCCAGCGGATCGAGGGGTTCACGCGGCCCTGCCTTCGGTGATGGTGCCTTCGTCGATCGTGATGGTCTGGTCGGCGTCGCGCACCGTGGCCAGGCGGTGGGCGATGACGAGGCAGGTGCGGCCCTGCCGTACGAGGTTCATGGCCTGCTCGGTGTGGAGGTCGACGTGGGAGGTGGCCTCGTCGAGGACGAGGATGGGCGCGTCGGTCAGCAGGGCGCGGGCGATGGCCAGACGCTGGCGCTGGCCGCCGGAGAGTGTGGCGCCGCGCTCGCCGAGCCGCGTGCCGTACCCGTCGGGCAGGGCGCTGACGAAGTCGTGCGCTCCCGCTCTGCGGGCGGCGTCGACCAGGTCGTCGTCCGTGGCCTGCGGCCTGGCGAGGCGGAGGTTGTCGGCGATGGTGCCGTGGAAGAGGTAGGTGTCCTGCGCGACGACGGCGATGCCGCTCCTGAGCGCGTCGAGGGACAGGTCGCGCAGGTCGACGCCGCCGATCGTGATCCGTCCCTCCGAGGGATCGTGGTGGCGCTGGAGGAGCGCGGCGAGCGTGGACTTGCCCGCCCCCGACGGGCCGACCAGCGCGAGTGTCTGCCCCTCCTTCACGGTGAACGACACCTCGCTCACCGCCGGCCTCGGCGCGTCCGGATAGGTGAACCCCACCCCCTCGAACCTGATCTCGGGTGAGGAGGGGAACGCCCTGTCACCTTCGTCGGGTACGGCGGGTCGCGCCCGCAGCAGGCGCTCGATGCCGTCCACGGCCGTGATGCCGAGATAGCCCGCGTGCCAGGCCTCCGACAGCTGCCTGACCGGCCTGAAGCACTCGACGGAGACGAGCAGGATCAGGAACAGGCTCTCCCCTCCGACGAGAATCGCCCCGACCGTGCCCGCCTGGACAAGAAAGGCGCTGATGCCCGTCTCGACCAGGGAGATCCGCAGCTGGCGCATGGTGGTCAGGTAGAGGGAGTGGGCGCGGTCCGCGAGCCTCGTCCCCAGCCTGTGGACGGCGCCGAACGCGCGCAGCGTCGCCATCCCCTGCATGGCCTCCAGGTAGTCGGCGGCCAGCTCGGAGAAGGCGGTCCATCGGGCGCGTCCCCTGCGCAGCAGCGTCGCGTCCCACAGCCTGGGGATGGTCAGCACGCCCGCCACCGCCGCTCCCAGCACGGCGGCGGCCCTCGGCTCGACCGTGAACAGCCAGCCGACCAGCGCGACCGGCACGCAGAAGGTCACCGCGACCTGGGGCAGGTAGCGGCTGAAGTAGGGGTCGAGCCCCTCGACGCCGTCGACCAGCGTCGTCTGCACCTGTCCCGTACGCGTGCCCGCCAGGTGCGCGGGGCCCAGCTCGGCCAGCCGTCCGACCAGCCGGTCCCTCAGCCTCGCCCTGACGAGCGCCCCCGCCCGTACGGTGACCAGCTCCCTGGCCCACAGCAACGCGCCGCGCGCCGCGATGACCGCGAAGGCCCACGCCAGCAGCGGGAGCACGGGTTCGCCCGCGACCAGCGCGGCAAGGGCGGCGGCCAGGAGCAACGCCTGCGCGACGTAGGCCCCCGACACCAGGAGCCCCAACGCCACGCATGCGGCGATCGGGCCCTTCACGCTGCCCGCCAGATGGAACAGACGGCGATGAATCATCTCAAACGACTCCTCCGGTAAAGTCATCGCAAATGGTAACCATTTTCAGTGGAGGTGCAATGCGCCGCTGTGCGCTCTTCCTCGTCGCGCTGGCTCTCGCGGCAGGCTGTGGACAGCAGCCGCCGCCCGCGCCACAGGCGGCCCCCGCCGCGTCGGCAGGCCCCGTCAGCCCCGCCCTGTCGATCACCGACCCGCACGGCAGGACGGTGAAGCTCGAGCGGAAGCCCGAGCGCGTCGTCTGCCTCACGGGCCTCTGCGACGACATGCTGGTGGAGCTGGGCCTCACCCCCACCGCCACGGCCACGCCCAAACTGCTGTCGCGGCCCGACTACCTGGGCGCGCAGGGCGCCAAGGTTCCCGTGATCCCCGGCGGCTTCGGCGGTGAGGACGTCGCTGAGATCGCCGAGGCGCGCCCCGATCTGGTGATCGGCCTGGCAGGAGTCCACGACCAGCTCAGGGCCGCGGTGGAGAAGTTCGCCCCGCTGTGGCTGGTGGAGGTCAAGAGCTACGAGGAGTCCATCGGCTACCTGCGCGCCATGGCCGCGCTCACCGGCAGGGGCGCCGAGCAGGCCTCCGCCGAACAGCGCTTCAGGGCCAAGGTCGAACAGGGCCGCGCCCGCGCCGAGGCCGCGGGGCTGAAGGACAAGCCCGCCCTGGCGATGTACGGCGGGACCTCCATCGGCGTCAACACCACCGACGACGTGCTCGGCGACTTCCTCTCCGGCTTCTTCTCCTACCCGTGGCCCAGCAAGGGCGGCGGGTTCGAGACCGCGCAGGCCTACAGCATCGAGGAGATCCTCGCCAAGGCGCCGCAGATCATCTTCATCCAGTCGTTCACCTTCGGCCCCGACGCCAGGACGGTGACCGACACCTACAGGAACAACCCGGTGTGGAAGCAGGTGCCCGCCGTTGCCTCGGGCAAGGTCTTCGAGGTCCAGCCCGAGCTGTGGGCCTCGGGCAGGGGTACGAGGGCGTTCGGCCTCATCCTCGAAGAGGCGCTGGCCAAGGCGGCGGGGTGACGCACGCCCGGTTGGCGGTCCCCTTCGCGCTCGTGGCGCTCGTGGCCGCCGGGCTCTGTCTCGGCACCCCGCTCGTCTCGCCCCTGCGGGGGCTCAGCGAGCTGGAACAGGTCGTGCTGTGGGAGCTGCGGGTGCCGAGGACGCTGGTCGCCCTGCTGGGCGGCGCCGCCATCGGGGTCGCGGGGCTGCTGCTGCAGGAGTCGCTGCGCAACCCGCTGGCCGTACCGGAGATGATCGGGGTCTCGACGGGCGCCTCTCTCGCGGTGGGTGTCTGCGTGGTGTGGGCGCTGCCCGTGCCGTTCACGCTGTACCCGGTGGTGGGTCTGGCCGGAGCGGCGCTCGGCGGGGTGGTCACACTCGCGGTGGCGAGAACCGGCAGGAGCGCGGGCGCGGTGCTGCTCATCGGCGCGGCGGTGTCGACCGCCATCCAGGCGCTGCTGCTCGCGGTGATGTCGACGGCCGACCGCCTGCAGTACGACATGCTCTTCCGCTACCTCGTCGGCAGCCTCACCGGTGTGATGTGGGAGCAGGCGGGACGGATCCTGCCGTGGTTCGCCGCGGCCGTCCCCCTCGTGCTGCTGTGCCTGCCCGCTCTCGGACTGCTGCGCCTCGGCGACGAGGCCGCCGCCGCGCTCGGCGCGAGGGCGAACCTGGCCAGGCTCGGCGTGCTGGCGGTGGCCGCGCTGCTGATCGGCAGCGTCACCGGCCCCTGCGGGCCGCTGGCCTGGGTCGGGTTCGTGGCGCCGCTGCTGGCCAGGCGGCTGCGTCCGCGCTCCGACGCGCGCGGCTGGCTGCTGTGGGCCGCGGCGCTCGGCGCGGTCGTCACGCTGGCCGCCGACCTGGCGGCCCGCCTGGCGTTCGCGCCGGTGGAGACGCCACTGGGCGCGTGGACGGCCGTGGCGGGCGTACTGCTGGTGGCGTGGAGGTGGCGCGCGTGAAGGCGACCCATCGGTGGGGCGCCGTGCGGGGCGCGGCCTGGATCGCACTGCTGCCCGTCGTCGCGGCGGCCCACGTGCTGGCTCCAGGACGCCCGCTCACCGGGGCGCTCAACCAGCGCATCCTGTGGGAGCTCGGAGTGCCGCGCCTGCTGACCGCCCTGCTGGCGGGGGCGGCGCTCGGCGTCGCCGGATACGTCCTGCAGGCCGTGCTCCGCAACCCCATGGCCGCGCCCGAGTTCACCGGCGTCAACCCCGGCGCGGTGCTCGGCGTCCTCGCCGCGCTGACCCTCGGGGTGGTGCCCGCCGACTCGGCCGTGGGCGCTCTCCTGGCCGCCGTGGTCGGCGGCGCGCTCGGCGGAGCCGCCTTCGCCTCGATGCGCGACACCGCCAACCTCGTCGTGTACGGTCTGCTCGGCTCGGCGCTGCTGGCCGGCTTCACCACCATGCTGCTGGCCTACCAGCCCGGCAGGTTCGGCAACGCGCTGCGCTGGCTGATCGGCTCGGTCGAGGGCCGCGTGTGGGAGCACCTCTCGGTCGCGTGGTGGTGGATCGCCGGCTGGATCGCGCTGGCGTGGCTCAGCTCGGCGGTGCTCGCCGTGCTGTCGCCCGGCGACGACCACGCCGCCTCGCTCGGCCTGCCACCCGTCGCGGGACGGGCCGTCGCCTTGACCGTGGCCATCGCGCTGACCGCCGGGGCGGCCTCGCTGGCGGGGGCGATCGCGTTCGTCGGGCTCGTGGTGCCGCATGCCGTACGGCGGCTGCGTGGCGGGGTCCTCACCGCCACCCTGCTCGGCGGCCTCACGCTGGCGGGCGCTGACGCGCTCGCCCAGTTCGCGGGGCGGGCGCTGGCCGGCACCCAGCGCCTCGGCCTGCCGACGGGCGTGGTCACCGCGCTGGCCGGCGCCGCCGTCCTCGTCTACATCGCGCGCAAGGAGCCCGCATGAGCATCGCCATCGACTCACTCCACTTCTCGTACGGCTCGCAGCCCGTCCTGAACGGCGTCTCACTGACCGTGGAACAGGGCGAGTTCGTCGCGCTCGTCGGCATGAACGGCTGCGGAAAGAGCACCCTGCTCAGGCTGGTGGCCGGGCTGCTCACCCCCTCGTCGGGCTCCATCATGCTCGACGGCGACCCGCTCAGGTCGCTGTCGCGCCGCCAGGTCGCCCGCAGGATGGCGGTCCTCCACCAGACCCTGCCGCCCGTGCCCGGTCTGACCGTCCGGCAGCTGGTCCGCCAGGGCGGCTACGCGCACCGTGGCCCGCTCGGCATGCTCTGGGAGGCCTCCACAAGCGAGACCGACGAGGCGCTCGCCCTGACCGGCGTCGCGCACCTGGCCGACCGCGTGCTCGACACGCTGTCGGGCGGGGAGCGCCAGCGGGTGAGGCTGGCGCTGGCCGTCGCCCAGAACACCCGCGTGCTGCTGCTCGACGAGCCCGCCGCGCACCTGGACGTGCGCCACCAGCTGGAGGTGCTCACGCTGGTGAGAGAGCTGAGGCAGGCCCGCGACCTCACCGTGGTGAGCGTGCTGCACGAGCTCGACCACGCCGCCCGCTTCGCCGAACGCGTCGTCGCGCTGCGCGAAGGCGTCGTGTGGGCCGACGGCGACCCGCGCGAGGTGATGACGCCCGCGCTGCTGGCCGAGGTCTTCGGCGTCGCGGGCAGGGTGGTCGTCGACGAACTGCACGGCACCCCACGCTGCCTGCCCGACCACGCCCTCAGCGATCACTCCTTGAGCGACCTCAGCATGGGGGGATGAAGGAGTTCGGCCGGGCCCCTGCGGTAGAGCTTGGCCGGGCGGCCGCCGTCGCGGGTGGTGGTCCCGCCGGTCTCGACGAGAAAACCCTCGGCCTTGGTGACCTTGCGGTGGAAGTTCCGCGGGTCGAGGGCGCGGCCCCAGACGATCTCGTAGACGCGGCGCAGGTCGGCGACCGTGAACTCGGGCGGGCAGAAGGCCGCCCCCAGCGGGGTGTACTCCAGCTTGGCCCGCGCCCGCTCCACCCCGTCCATCATGATGCGCCGATGGTCGAAGGCCATCACCGTCAGCTCGGCGACCGGCACCCACGCCATGTGCGCCTTCTCCGAGGCGGGCAGGTCGGGCGCGAGGCCGAGGTAGGCGACCGACAGGACCCTCTGGCGAGGGTCGCGGTCGGGGTAGCCGTAGGTCTGCAGCTGCTCCAGGTGGACGGGCGCGCCCGGCAGGCCCGCGCGTTCGGCGAGGATGCGGCGGGCGGCGTCAGGCAGGTCCTCGTCGAGCTGGATGAAGCCGCCCGACAGCGACCACCTGCGAAGGAACGGGGGGTTGTCGCGCCGCCACACCAGAGCCGAGAGCGCCTGGCAACGGACGGTGAGCACGACGAGGTCCACGCTGACCGGGACGCTGGGGACCATGTCAGGCACGTTACACGCTGACGCGAACGTGCAGCGGCTCCGTCGCCTCCTTGCCCGCCGGTGAGCGCACCCCCACCTTCACCCAGACCCCGTACGGCACCTGCGACCAGTCGAAGGGCACCCACGCCGTCACGATGCCCTCGGCCATCGCCTCGTTGGGGACGTCGGAGACCGTGATCGGCAGTTCCGACGAGCCGCCGGGCCAGTTCAGCGTGATCGTGCCGCTGTCGAGGTGGTAACCGCGAACCTCGATGCCGTCCTGGCCGGCCGAGCTGGTCCTGATCGCGTCCACCGCGATCGGCCTGTCGACGTCACCCGCGACCTCATCCTTCAACGCGGGCTCGCCGCAGGTGAAGAAGTCGCTCCACATGTAACTGACGACCTTCTGGACGTAGCGCCCGGTCATGGCGATCGCGGCGTCCAAGCGCGCTTTGTCCGTCTTGCCCCTGGAGCCCTGTGGCTGGCAGGGCTGGGTGGCCGAGGGCTCGAAGGACTCGACGTTGGCCCAGAGCTCGACCTCGTAGCCCTCGTCCACGAGCTGGTCGCGGACGACGCTCATCTCCCGGTAGTAGTCGCGGGTCGAGCCATGGTAGGCCGTGCCGTACGTGGTCACGCCGACGAGCGGCTGCAGCCGCTTGTCCACCTCGTCGTCGCGCTGGTCGGGCCAGAACAGGCCGACCTTGCCGGTGCCCCTGCTGTCCTGGGGCGCGATGATGCCGACCCCGGATTTCGCCAGCGCCCTGAAGCCCTCGGCGACCTGCTTGGGCGTCTGGCCGAAGGGCACCCGCTTACGGGCGTCCAGGTAGGGGCTGACCAGGATGGGCTTGCCCGGCAGCTCCTGCTCCACGATGTCGTGCTGCTCGGCGTAGACCTGCAGGGTCGGGTTGTTGACCAGCGTGGCGCCCATCTGCAGCTCGAACGGCTGGTAGAAGCCGCCGAGCGAGGCCCTGTCCTTGAAGCGCGCGCCGTAGTCCTGCATGAGCCTGCGGGTCAGCGTGGTCAGCGTGCCGAGGTGCTCGGGGTTGGCCCTCGTGCTCGCCTTCGGGTCACGAGGGGCCACCGGCAGCGAGGGGAAGACCTGCACACCGAACGTGTCGCCCAGCTCCAGCAGCTTCTCGAGGCTGTCCTCGGCGGCCGCGGCGATGAGGATCAGGTCGTAGGTGCCGGCCTTGCCGGAGAAGTCACAGGTGGAGTCGTCGGAACCGTCGGGCGCGGTGATCAGCCGGTAGTAGACGCGCTTGCCCGCCTCGATGGTGCGTTCCATCCCCGGACAGCGGAAGAGGCCGGGGCCGAAGTGCTCGTCGGTCCTGTAGACGTAGGTGCGGCCGATCCTGTTGCCGGGGTTGGCCGCCTTCAAGTCCTGCTCGGCCTGGTTCCAGCAGTCCTCGCAGTCGGTGTAGCGGGGATCGACCTCACCATCCTTGGTCAGGATCCGGCCGTCGGTGACCGTGCGGTACTGCAGGCCGTAGCCGATCCTGATGACGGTGTCGCCACCGGCCTGGTGGATCTCCTCCAGCTGGTGGCGCCACGTGCACGGGTTGCTCGACGGCGTGATCCAGTAGCCGGTGATCGCGTACTTCTTGACGCCCTGCAGCTCGAAGGTGCCGCAGTCGTCGGTGTACTCCTTGGTCGTCGGCTGGGGCAGGCTCTTGGCCTGCGAGGCCGACGGCGTGGACGGCGTGTCGACCGCGGTCGGCCTGTTGTCGGGCAGGACCACGACCACGGCCGCGATGGCGGCCAGGATCGCCGCCCCCAGGAGCACGGTGAGCCAGCGCACGTTCAGGAACCTACCGCCCTAGTGATCTGCCGCGGATAAACCACTACTTCTTGACGCCCGCCCAGGACTCCAACTGCGAGACGAACCTCCGGGCCGAGTTCGGCCAGTGGTGGTTGGCGCGGGCCGCCGCGTAGCCGCGGGCGCCCATCGCGTGCCGCTCCCTCTGCTCGTCGCGCAGCGACAGGACGGCCTGCGCCACGGCCTTGGGGTCCTCCCAGGCCACGACGATGCCGCTCTCGTACCGCTCGACCAGCTCGACCGCGCGAGGCGAGGGAGTGGTGATCACCGGAATGCCGTGCGCCATGTACTCCACGATCTTCGTGGGCATGGAGTGCCGGTAGTTGGGCTCGTCGTGCAGCAGCGACAGCCCCGCAAGAGCGCCGTCGAGCCGCTTCAGCGCCTCGTCGTTCGGCATGAAGTCGCGCCACTCGAGCACGCCCTCGGCCACCGCCTGGTTGAGCGCGGGCCGCGACTGCGGGTCGGCGTAGCCGATCAGCTCCACCGCCACCCTGTACGGCTGCAGCAGCCTGCCGACCTCGATCGCCTCCTGGACGCCGCGCGCCCGGGAGAGCCAGCCGAGGTAGACCACCCTGTCGTCGCCGGGCGGCGTGACCGAGTCGGGCACCCACGTCTCGTTCGGCACGATGAGGTGGGCGTGCTTGAACCTGCCCGCGTAGGCGGTCTCGGCCAGCAGCAGGTGCAGGTGGCGCTCGGCCGTGCCCTCCAGCATGCGGGCCAGGAAGCGCACGGGCGGACGCAGCAGCGAAGGCAGCCACGGCTTGAGCGAGAGCGTCGCAGGGGTGTCCTCGTGCACGTCCCAGACCACCGGCGGCCTGCGGCGTACGCCCCAGATCGCGAACAGCAGCTCGGGGTCGTGGATGAGCACCAGGTCGACCTTGTCGCGCATGCGCTTGAAGACCTTGCGGGCCGCCCACACGGCCCTCATCCTCTTGCGCTGCGCCGCCCTCGGCAGGTCGACGCCGTTGACCCACGGCCTTGCGACCACGCCGTGGGCGGAGAAGGACGCCGCGTACGTGACCTCATGACCGGCATCCACGAGGGCGCGGATCTGCCGGTGCAGGATCCGGGCGTCCTCGGGGTTATGCACCACCGTCATGACGAGCACGTGCACTGCGCGCAGCCCCCTGTCGCTACAGCCGCTCGACGCGTTCACCCTCGGCGAGCACGCCTCGGGTGTCCAGCACGAGCCTGGCCTTGTCCTCGACCAGGTCGAGGTCGAACGCCGCGTGCTGCTGCAGCAGCAGCGTCACGTCCGCGTTCGACACGGCCTCGGCGAGATCCTCCTCACGCGGCACCGAAGTGCCGTCCACCGACCACTGCTTGACGTGCGGGTCCACGAACGAGAGCTCCGCGCCCAGCTCCAGCAGCGCACGGGCCACGGGCAGGGCGGGGGTCTCGCGCTCGTCGGCGATGTCGGGCTTGTAGGTGACGCCGAGCAGCACCACCTTCGAGCCGTTCACGGCCTTCCTGTGCCGGTTGAGCAGGCGCTGCACGCGGTTGACCACGTACGACGGCATCCGCTCGTTGATCTCCTGCGCCAGCTCGACGAATCTGAACGGGTAGCCGAGCTTGCGAACGGTGTAGGACAGGTAGCCGGGGTCGACGGGGATGCAGTGCCCGCCGACGCCAGGGCCGGGAAGGAACTTCTGGAAGCCGAACGGCTTGGTCGCCGCGGCCTCGATGGCCTCCCAGAGGTCCACGCCGAGCTCGTCGCAGAAGATCGCCATCTCGTTGACGAGGGCGATGTTGACGTGCCGGTAGGTGTTCTCGAGCAGCTTGGCCATCTCGGCCTCGCGGGTGCCGCTGACGGGCACGACCTGCTCGATGAACTGGCCGTAGAAGGCGGTGGCCCTGTCGCGGCAGGCGGTGGTGAAGCCGCCGACGACCTTGGGGGTGTTGCGCAGGCCGTACTTGGGGTTACCTGGGTCGATGCGCTCGGGCGAGAAGGCGAGCTGGAAATCGACCCCGGCCGTGAGACCCGAGCCCTCCAGCAGCGGCCTGGCCACTTCGTCGGTGGTGCCCGGGTACGTGGTCGACTCCAGGACGACGAGCGTGCCCTTTGTCAGGTTGCGCGCGACGGCCTTGGTGGCGCCCTCGACCGCGGACAGGTCGGGACGGTGGTCCTCGTCCAGCGGGGTCGGCACGCAGATGACGATCGTGTCGCAGGTGGCCAGCACCGACTCCTCGAGCGTCGCGCTGAAGCCGTTGGCCAGCATGTGCTCGAGGTCGGCGTCGGTCAGGTCGTCGATGTAGGACTGACCGGCGTTGAGCGCGTCGACCTTGCGGGGGTCGACGTCGACGCCGACGACCCGCAGACCAGCCGCCACGGCCTCCTTGGCCAGCGGCATGCCGACGTAACCCAGGCCGATTACCGCCAGGTCGAAATCCGTCACGACATCGCCTTAGAACACTTCATGGTCGCAAAGGTTATCTCAAGTCCACCTAGCTCACGCCTAATGCGACTGAACCCGTCAGAACAGACAGCTATCTCGTAGGTCATCGGTCGGCAATGGACTGGTAAAGGCCACGGTAGGTCTCCGCCACGCGACTCCACGTGCGCTTGGCCGCCACTTCAGCCCGTCCTGCCTCACCCATCTCAACGCGCCTGGCGGGGTCGTCCCGCAGGTCGGCCAGCGCCTTGGCGAGCGCCTCGGGATCGCCGGGCGGGACGAGCAGACCCGCGCCGTCGGAGCCGACGAGCTCGGAGAGAGCGGGCAGATCGCTGAGCACGACGGGCTTTCCGAGAGCCATGGCCTCGACGGGTTTCAATGGCGTAACGAGTCGGCAAACGCGCAGATCCTCACGCGGGCAGGCGAAGATGTCGATAGCCGACTGTGCCTGCAGGGCCTCCTCGGGGCCGACCCTGCCCGGCAGGATCGCCGACTTCAGCCCGAGCTCCTCGACCAGCGCGAGGAGGTTCTCCCTCTCGGTGCCGTCGCCGACGATGAGGACCCTGACCCCACGGGTCAGCGCGGCGGCCCTGAGCAGGGTCGCGAAGCCCTCGTAGGCCACGATGCTGGACACCGAGCCCACGACGATCTCGCCGGGCTCGATGCCGTAGGCGCGCCTGAACGCCTCGCCGTCGTAGTCGGCCGTCAGCAGCGAGTCGTCCACCGCGTTGGGCGCCAGGGTGATCTTCTCGCGCGGCACCCCGCGCTCGACGATCTCCTGGGCCATGGTCTCGGCCAGCGTGACGACCGCGTCCGCCTCGCGCATGAGGAAGGCCTCGCGCTCGCGCTGGAGCACGTGGCGCTCGCTGCCGATGCGGATCGGGTCGCGCGAGGCCCAGGTCTCCTCCAGGAAGCCGCGCACCTCGTAGACGAACGGCGTGCCGGTGCGCTCGCGCACGGCGTGGGAGATGGAGCCGTTGCGGTGGTCGGTGGCCGCGTGCAGCACCTGCGGCTTCAGCGTGGCGACCAGCTCGGTGACGCGCTCGGCGCCCAGGATGATCCGTCCACGCGTCTCGAACGGCATCTCCTGCTGTCCGTCGGGCAGCAGCCGGTGGTAGGGAATGCCCTCGAGCTCCTCGAAGGGCCCGGCGTCCACGTGACCCTGCAGCATCGGCCAGCCCCAGCTGGTCACGACGTGTGGGTCGAGCCCCTTCGCCTTCTGCGCGGTCACGATCCTGTGCGTGCGCACCGTGTAACCCGCCTGCGTGTACGGCAGGGCGTTGGTCACCACGTGCAGCACGCGGCCGGCCACCCGCTCGCCGATCGCCACCTTGGGGCCCGGCGGGATCGGCTCAGGGCTGATCGCGGCCAGCTCGCCTCGGTAGTAGGCGGCCCTGCGCTTCACGAACGGGTATTTGGTGTGCGGCTCCAGTGCCTCGGCCGCCTCGCTCACCCTGCCCGCGTTCCAGTACGCCTTCGCATCGTTCCACGGGGCCTTGACCACCCGCATGCTGACCTTGCGCACGGCGCGGCGCACCTTGCGGGCGGCCGGCCAGGCGACCCTGCCCACGACGGGACGCAGCCTCGGCGGAAGAGCGTCCGCCGCTGCCTGCGCGACCCTGACGGGGTCGGATTTCACCTTCGCCGCGACGACGCGGGAAACGATGATGGGGTGCTGGATGAAGCCCTTGAGAAGTCCACCGACTCCGGCCCTTGCCGACTTGGCGGAAACCTTTGGTCTGGCGTCGGATACCACGCGGTGACCGTACCATAGGCAACGTTTTTCCCCTTCCGCTATGAAAGGCGAGGTAGATGAGGGAGAACCCCCTGGTCCTCCATGTCCTCGGCGCCCGTCCCAACTTCGTGAAGGCCGCCCCCGTGGTGCGCGGCCTCGACGAACTGGGCGTGCGGCAGGGCATCATCCACACCGGCCAGCACTACGACGCGCTGATGTCCGACGTCTTCTTCGCCGACCTCGGACTGCCCGAGCCGGTGGCCAACCTCGGAGTCGGATCGGGGACGCACGCCAAGCAGACCGCGGCCCTGCTCGTGGGGCTCGAGGAGGTCGTCGAGGCGCAGGAGCCCGACCTCGTGGTCGTCTACGGCGACGTCAACTCCACGCTGGCGGCCATCCTCGTCTGCGCCAAGCTCGGCATCCCGACCGCCCACGTCGAGGCCGGCCTGCGCTCCTTCGACCGCGGCATGCCGGAGGAGATCAACAGGATCGTCACCGACTCGCTGTCGGACCTGCTCTTCGCCACCTCGCCGGAGGCGCTGTCCTACCTGGCGACCGAGGGCGTGCCCGCCGCCAAGATGCACCTCGTCGGCAACCCGATGATCGACAGCCTCTTCGCCGCGCTGCCCTCGCTCGACTCCTCCAGGCTCGAGGGCATACCCGCTCGCTATGGCGTGGCCACGCTGCACCGCCCCGCGAACGTCGACACGCCCGAGGCCGCCGCCGAGCTGGTCTCCGCGGTCCTCGAGGTCTCCCGTCAGATCCCGCTGGTGGTACCGATCCACCCCCGTGGGCGCGCCCGCCTGGCCGCGGCCGGCCTCGTGGACGGGCCGGGCGTCAAGGTCGTCGACCCGCTCGGCTACGTCGACTTCCTCTCCCTGGTGAAGGGCGCCGCGCTGGTCGTCACCGACTCGGGCGGCGTGCAGGAGGAGACCACCATGCTCGGCGTGCCGTGCCTCACGGTCAGGCCGAACACCGAGCGGCCCATCACGGTCACCCACGGCACCAACCGGCTCGTGACACCGGCCGCGCTTCCCGCCGCCGCCTCCAAGGCGCTGGCCGACGGGGCCTCGACCCCGGCGGGAGAGCTGCCCGTCCTGTGGGACGGCGCCTCGGGCCCCAGGATCGCGCGGGTGATCGCCGCGTGGTTGAAGGGCGAGAATCTGTCGCCTGCCTCACGAAACGGACGGCTGTAGCCGTACCATGACAGACCTCCTTTGACACGTTAGGGCGAGCGGATGTCTTCAGAAGAGCCGACCTTTCAGCGACTCGGGCCGATCAACTGGCTACCTGAGGATCGCAAGCTCGTCGAACGGTACGAATCGGAGATCAAGGAGCTGCGGCGGCGCCTGGAGATAGCCGAGGCGAAGGCCGAGTACGCCGCATGGAAGCTCCAGGCCACCCAGGCGAAGCGCTCGTTCAAACTGGGCGAGGCGCTGACCTCGAAGAAACCTGGCCGTGTGGTCGCCGCCGTGCGCTCACACGAGAAGGCGCCCAAGCCGCCGCAGCCGGTCTCGGAGGTGACCGAGCTCGCGGGCAAGCGGCCGCCGCTGGTCGAGGTGCCCGCGGTGAAGTGGCCGACGGGCCCGATCAACAGGCCCGACCTGAAGGTCGCGGTCATCCTGGACGACTTCTCCAGGATGGCCTTCCGCTACGAGTGGGACCAGATCGAGTTCGGGCTGCGCGACTGGCCGCAGATCTTCGCCGACAAGCGCCCCGACCTGCTGTTCTGCGAGTCGGCCTGGCACGGCAACCAGGGGCGCTGGCGCTACCAGATGACAGGTAGCAACGCGCCGAAGCAGGAGCTGCGCGACCTCGTCGAGTGGTGCCGCGCCGAGGGCATCCCCACGGTCTTCTGGAACAAGGAGGACCCGCCCAACTTCGACTTCTTCATCGACACCGCCAAGCTGTTCGACTTCGTCTTCACGTGCGACGGCGACATGGTGCCGAAATATCGTGAAGTTCTGGGACATGACCGGGTCGACGTGCTGCAGTTCGCCGCCCAGCCGCGCGTCCACAACCCCATCCAGCAGAAGCAGGGCCGCCTGCACGACGTCGTCTTCGCGGGCATGTACTTCCGCGACAAGCACCCCGAGCGGCGCGAGCAGATGGAGACCGTGATCGACCCGATCAGGGAGCTCGGCCTGCACATCTTCGCCCGCAACGGCTCCGTCGACGACAAGTACGCCTGGCCCGAGAAGTACGAGCCGCACATCGTCGGCGAGCTGCCCTACGACCAGATGCTCGCCGCGTACCGGATGTACAAGGTCTTCCTGAACGTCAACTCGGTGCTCGACTCGCCCACCATGTGCGCCCGCCGCGTCTTCGAGCTGTCGGCCTGCGCCACGCCGGTCGTCTCCGGCTGGTCACGCGCCATCGAGGAGACCTTCGGGCCGCTGGTTCCCATCGCCCGCGAGCCCCTCGAGTCCTACAACCAGGTGCTCCACCTGCTCAACAGCCCCGAGCTGCGCGCCCGCATGGGCCACCTCGCCATGCGCGAAGTCTTCGACAAGCACCTGTTCTCCCACCGCGTGGACCAGATCCTCGGTCTGCTCGGCCGTCCCGTCTCGCAGCGGACCCGTTCGATCTCGGTGGTTTTGCCCACCAACCGCGCCGCGCAGCTGGAGCACGCGATCTCCTCGGTCGCCAAGCAGATCCACAAACCGCTCCAGCTCGTCATGGTCCTGCACGGCCTCGACATCGACCCCGTGGTCGTCGCCGACAAGGCGCGCATGGCGGGCATCTCCGACGTCGTGGTCCTGCCCGCCGCCGCCGAGCTCTCGCTCGGCGCCTGCATGAACCTGGGCATCGCGGCCGCCGACGGCGAGCTCATCGCCAAGATGGACGACGACAACCTGTACGGCGAGCACTACCTGTCGGACCTGGCTCGCGCCTTCGACTACTCCGACGCCGAGCTCGTCGGCAAGGGCGCCCACTACACCTACTTCGAGGGCACCAACACCACGATGCTCCGCCTGCCCGGCCTGGAGCACCGCTACACGTGGCTGGTCCAGGGCGGCACGTTCCTCGGCAAGGCCGAGATGTTCACGTCGTACGGCTTCGCCGACATCACGCGCGGCGAGGACACCCACCTCGTCCGCCGCCTGAAGGAGGACAAGGTCAAGATCTACTCGACGGACCGGTTCAACTTCGTCTACTGGCGCAGCGCCGACTCGGCGATGCACACCTGGCAGGCCGACGACATCAAGCTGAACCGCGTCGCCCAGTTCTCCTTCGTCGGCCACCCGGCCGCCCACGTCATGCTCTGACGGCACGAGAGCCCTTCACCCGCAGCGGGCGGTCAGGCGAAGGACTCGCCGATGAGGTCCAGGTCGAGGGGGACGGGGGTGAGGCGGTAACCCTCGGGAGGTTCGACACCCAGGAGGTGGCGGACCAGACCGTGACGTCGAGCCGGGTGGTGTGGCTCATGAGGGGTCACGCCTTTCTTCAGTGGTGGACGAGCGCGTCGGCGATCGAGCGACGGGCCTGGTCGGAGGCCGATTCGGGCATGCCGTCCGGGTAACCGGCGGCCAGGACGCTGCCGAGGACGGCCACCCCGAGCGCGGCTCCCGCCTGCTGGATGGTGTCGTTGAGCGCGGATCCGACACCCGCCTGCTCGGCCGGCACCTCGCCCATCAGCGCCCCGGTCGCCGCGGGCATCGCCAGGCCGCTGCCCGCGCCGATGAGGACGAGCGCGGTGGCCGGCACCACGAAGCCGTCGGCGGGCGAGACGATCGCCAGCACACCGAATCCCGCGGCCATCACGACCAGCCCTGCGGCCGTCATGGGGCGGTTGCCGATCTTCTGTCCCAGGGTGGCGCCGAGGGCGTTGAACGCGAGCACGGCCACCGCCATCGAGATGAAGGCCAGGCTCTCGGTGCGCACACTGTACGCATCGTGGAATGATGTACGCAAGCGGCGCACGACGTGCACTATCGTGGAGGGGACAGAAGAGGAGACCCTCATGCCAGCCAAGAAGCAGCCGATCCCCTCGGTGTGGACGCGACCGCGCCCGCAGAAGCAACAACCCGCCCTGAGCAGGGCGCAGATCGTGTCGGAGGCCGTCAAGCTGCTCGACGCCGAGGGCATCGAGGCTCTGAGCATGCGGCGTCTGGGCACCCAGCTGGGGGCCGCGGCCACCTCGCTCTACCGGCACGTGGCCAACAAGGACGAGCTGCTCGAACTCGTCGTGGACGAGATCTACGGCGAGGTGGCGGTGCCCGAGGCCGAGGACCCCGCGCGGTGGCGGGCTTCCATCAGCGCCTGTGCCCACAGCCTGCGGACGACAGGCCTGCGTCACCCGTGGCTGACGGCCCTGCTCGGCCACGCGGGCCTCGTCTATCTGGGGCCGAACATGATGCGGGTCTCGGATCGGGTGCTGGCCATCCTGAGGAGCGCGGGCTTCCCTCCCGGCGAGGCCGACCAGGCCATCAGCAGCGTCATCGCCTACGTCATCGGCATGACCGGCAGCGAGGCGGCCTTCCTGTCCCTGCTCGCCCGCACCGGCTACACCGAGCAGGAGTGGATCGAGCAGCTGTGGCCCGCGGCCGAGCAGGCGGCGCAGGAGCACGACCGGCTGCGAGAGGAGTTCGCCGTGCAGCGCGGCCAGGATCCGGTGCGGGCCCGCGAGGAGAACTTCGTCTACGGCCTCGACCGGATCCTCGACGGCCTGCAGCTCCGGCTCGACCAGCTGAGCGGGTCCCGCTAGGGAGGAGCCCGCCGCCGAGCGAGATCGCCGGGCTCAGCCGGGCTTGCGGACCAGCAGGTAGCCCTGGGGCGTCTTCTCGACGGTCCCCACTTCGGGTTCACGCACCAGCCTGGCCCGCACCTCCAGGCCGGCCTTGGCGAGCAGCTCGGCCACCCGGTCGGGCTGCCGCCTGTGGAAGACGAGCGACATCGGACGGCCGAACCCCTCCGTCCTGCGCCCTGACTCGTCGCCGACCTGGAAGACGAGCAGCAGGTGGCCGCCTGGCGCCAGCACCCTGTGGAACTCGGCGAACACCTCGGGCAGCCGCTCGTCGGGGATGTGGATGATGGAGTACATGGCCACGACGCCGCCGAGGGAGCCGTCGTCCAGGTCGAGGGCGAGCATCGAACCCTCCTCGAACCGCAGCCCCGGATGGGCGGCCCTGGCCACCGCGACCATCTCGGGCGACAGGTCGACACCGAACGCGGTCAGGCCCAGGCCGTCCAGGTGTGCCGTCACGCGGCCAGGGCCCGACCCGACATCGGCGACGGGCCCTCCTCCTGCCGCCTTCACGAGCTCGGCGAAGGCGGCGAGCATGGCCCTGTCGAGCGGCTTGCTCGCCAGCTCGTCGTGGAAGAGCGCGGCATAGTCAGCCGCCACGGCGTCGTAGGACGCGCGCGTGTCGCGCAGGAAGTCCGGTTCGGTCACGGCGGAACACCCTAGCCTCACCCGAAGGCGCTGAAAACGACCTCGGGGCGGTCTCTGTCGGCGTACAGCCGCCAGGCCGCGTCGGCGATCTCGTCGGGGTCGAGCGAGGAGACGCCCGCGTCGCCGAACCGCTCGGGGTTCGACTTCACGAACCGGTGGATGTCGCCGCGTTCGATGAGCCCGCCGATGGTGAGGGTGCCCGCGTAGACACCCTGGTCGGCCAGCCCGGCGTGCAGCGTCAGGGCGTAGTTGCGCAGCGCCGCCGACGAGAGCGCCAGGTTGCCGAGGGGCGGCATCGGCACGACGGCGCTGAGGCCGCCTGCGAACAGCAGCGCGCCCTCACCCCGCTCGATCATGCCGGGCAGCACCTTGGCGACCACGTCGACGGCCGGGTAGACCCAGCTCATCGCCGTCCGCACGTCATCGGAGTCGATGCGGGTGATCGGGGTCGGGTGGGCGTCGGGGTCGAGCGCGCCGGGTCCGTAGTAGAGGAGGTCGATGCCCCCGTGCCGCTCGGCGATGGCGTCGAGGGTGGCGGAGATCAGCTCGCGGTCGCGCACGTCGGCGACGTGCGCCTCGGCCTCGATCCCGGCCTCCGCCAGCGACTCGACGTATCCGGCGTGGCGGACGTCGCTGCGGGAGACCAGGGCCACGGTGTAGCCCTCACGGCCGACGCGATGCGCGACGGACATGCCGAGCCCCGGTCCTGCTCCGATGACGACGGCGGTCCTGCGGGGTGAAACGGACATGGCACTGCCCTCCGAGTCGATAAGTCGAGATGACCCTCAAGTTATCGAGACGGTATCATGAAGCTGAGGCTTCCCTCGACTTAGGTGGAGTGACGACAGGGTGACAGGAACCAGGCCGTTGCGGGCCGACGCGGCGCGCAATCGCGACAAGCTGCTGGTCGCGGCCACCCAGGTGTTCGGCGAGCGCGGCATCGACGCGCCGCTCGAGGAGATCGCCCGCAGGGCGGGCGTCAGCATCGGCACGCTCTACAACCACTTCCCGACCAGGCAGGCGTTCTTCGACGCGATCTTCCCCGAGCGGCTGGCCGCCCTCGACAGGATGGCCGCGCAGGCCTTGGCCGACCCCGACCCCTGGAACGGGTTCGTCGGCTTCCTCCATGCGCTGTTCGCGCTCCAGGCGCAGGATCACGGGCTCAACGACGCGCTCGCCCGGCGCTTCCCCGTGACCGGCGAGGCGAACGACGCCTGCCACAGCGGGCTCACGCAGCTCGACCGGATCATCGAGCGGGCCAAGGAGAGCGGGCAGCTGCGCGACGACTTCGAGCCGCAGGACCTGGCCACCCTGGTATGGGCGATGTCCCAGGTCATCAGGGAGGCGATGGAGGCCGCGCCGCAGGCCTGGCGCCGGTGCCTGGCCTTCTTCCTCGACGGCCTGCGCGCGGGCGCCGCTCATCCCATCGCGGTGCCCGCCCTGACGACGGTCCAGCTCGCCGAGGTCACGCGGGCCTCGGCGAACCGGACGTGAAGCGGGCCCCTTCACCGCTCCCTGGTGTCGCTCCAGCCCGCCTCGACGACGGCGCTCGAGCTCGAGACCGTGCCGGGCGCCAGGCCGGCCCAGAGCCCGCCGGGCCTGACCACGACGCTCTCCCTGCCGAGCGCCCTGCCGCTCTCCTCATCGATGATCAGCCGGTCCCGCACGACGCCACGGCTGGTGTCGGCGTTGTTCACCTTCACGTCGGTCTCGATGGAGACGGCCGTGCCCTTCCTGCCCTGTGAGTCGATGACCGTGCCGACCGAGGTCACGGACGGCAGCGCGGCCAGCATCCTGAAAGCGGCCCCGCGCACCTTGGCGCTGACCGGCATGTCGGTGATCAGGCCCGCGCTCACCCTGAACAGCCAGGCGTCCTCGCCCATGGGCCGGTCACCCTCGGTGTCCTTGCCCTCGTAGTGCTCCAGCAGCCAGGCCTTGAGCCCCGCCTCGTCCTCGGGCAGGGAGGCGAGGTCGGCGAGGGTGACGTTGCGGCCGAGCCAGTAGGCGTACCTGCTCTTGTGGTGGCCGGTGTACGGCTTGCCCGCCTCCGTCGTGACGAGCCTCATCCCGCCCTTCTTGCCCGGCACCGGGATCTCGACCTCCTTGGGCGAGCCCGCCGCCTCCCACCTGGCCCTGTCCTCGTCCGTGGCCGGCTCCGCGGCGAGGGTCCTCATCTCGGACCACTGCTCGCCGGCGGTGACCCAGGTGCGGATGCGCTGCTCCTGCGCCATCACGTAGCCGGCGCTCGCGACGAACAGCATCCTGTCGACCGACTCGGTGTGCCAGAACCTGCCCGTCGTGGCCGGCTCCCGCTCCGCGCGGGAGGCCGCGACGAGCAGCACCTCCTGCGCCGACAGCTTGACCGTCTCGCCGGCCTTCGGCTGGGTGAGCGCCTGCGAGGGCGCGCGCGGCGCGGTGCCGCCGCCCGTCCCCGCCGTGAGCACGGCGAAGGCCGTGACGGCGGCCGCCGCGCCCGCGAGGCTCAGCCCCCACACCGGACGCAGGTTCCTGCGCCGCCTGGCGGGCCTGCCCTGCGCCATGGCGTGGGCCAGCTCGGCGCGCCTGGTCTCCTCGTCCACGGGACCGTCGCCCAGGTGGGCGGGGCGGGCGGCGCGCAGTTCGTCGATCGGGTTCATGACCACTCCTCCTTGAGTCCGATCCTGGACATGGCTGGGGCGGTGGGCTCCATCTCCTGCTGGAGGCGCTTGCGCGCCCGGTGCAGCCGCACCTTGAACGCGGGCACCGAACAGCCGACGACCCTGGCCGCGTCACGCGAGGAGAGCCCCTGCCAGGCGACCAGGATGAGCAGCTCGCGCTCGTCCTGGGTCAGCCTGGCCATGGCCCTGAGGACTCCCAGGCGCTCGGCCACCTGGTCGGCGACGTCGCCCACGACCCATTCGCGCAGCTCCCTGGCCAGACCCTCACGCCGCGCCTCCTCCCTGACGGAGTCGCGCAGCACGTTCCTGGCGATCCCCAGCAGGTACGGCAGGGCGTTGCCGGGCACCTGGTCGAGCTTGCGCCAGGCGATGGCGAACGTCTCGCTCACCACCTCGTCGGCGACCTGCCGTCCAGCGCGGGCGACCACGTAGGCCCACACTCGCTGACGGCATTCGTCGTACATGGTGGTGAATCGTTCTCGCTCATCCGTCACCGCCCCAACTCCTCATGTCCCGATGTTCGTTGACATAGAGAAGTGGTCCGAGACCCCAGAAAGTTACAGAGCCGCCCGACATGCTTTCTCACACCCTCGCGGGGAAGCGGTAGTCCTTGAGCTTGATGGAGTTGGCGGCCTTGGTGCTCAGCTTGTCGAGGACTCCGATGAGGAAGCTCGACGCGAGGATCTTGTAGACGCGGTTGCGGCGGCGCACGTTCTTCGGCGCGAAGAACCCGCCCGCGCCCTCGGCGACCCGCTGGCAGGCCTTGGCGTAGCCGCGGATCCGCTCCTCGTAGCGGGCGAAGGCGACCTCGTGGTCGCCTCCCGCCTCGGCGAGCTCTCCCGCCAGGACGTAGGCGGCGATGAGCGACATGCCCGCGCCCATGCCTCCCATGGTCGCCCCGTAACCCGCGTCGCCGATGAGGGCGACGCGGCCCCTGGTGTAGCCGTCCATGTGGATCTGGCTGATCGAGTCGAAGTAGAAGCTGCCCGAGCTCTCCAGGTGGGCGAGGAGCTCGGGCAGCTCCCAGCCCGCCCCCTCGTACGCCTCGGCGAGCAGCCGCTTCTGCGTGTCGAGGTCGCGGTGGTGGTAGTCGAGGGAGCCCGAGGCGAAGACGCACCCCACGGTGACGGAGCCGCTGTCGTGCTCCGAGGGGGAGACGAGCGCGCCCCGGCCGGGCTCGCTGTACATCAGCGCCCTGCTGCCGAGACCGAGGTGGTTGGGCGCGTCGAAGAGCCCGACGTAGTAGCCCGACGGCTTCAGGAACCGTGACTCCTCGCCGAAGGCGAGGCCGCGCACGTTGGAGTGCAGACCGTCGGCGCCGATCACCAGGTCGAACCCGCGCCTGGCGCCGCTGTCGAAGACGACGTCCACGCCGTCGGAGCTCTCGGTCATGGCGGCGATGGAGTCGCCGAAGACGTACTCGGCGCTCTCCCTGGTCAGGTCGTAGAGCAGACGGGAGAGGTCACCACGGGTGATCTCCACGGCGCCGCCGGTGAAGGAGGCCGGCAGGCGGACCTGCTCGGCGCCGTCGGCGTCGATGAGGACCAGCGGCCCTGGCTCGGTCCTGCGCCTGCGGACCTCCTCGAGGATCCCCATCCGCTCCAGCATCGTCAGGTGCGCCTCGCCCCGGAAGTCGACCGCCTGGCCGCCCTCCCGCAGCGCCGGGGCCCGCTCGACGACGGTGACGGCGTGGCCGGACCTGATGAGCCAGTATGCCATGGCGGGCCCCGCGAGACCGGCGCCGGAGATCAACACGTGCTTGGTGGTGGTCGTCATGGGGGAAGGTTCGCCCTGTCCGCTGACGGGCCACGCACCGCGCACGCACCCGGCGGGGTGAGCGTCATGCGCCGCGCGTCAACGCGGCGTCCTCGTCGCCCGTTCGAGCCGTTCGTAGGCCTTGCGGCTCTGCTCGGCCAGCCCGGCCTCCTTCACCTCTCGCGCCACCACGAGCAGGCTCATCACCACCCTTCCTCGCATGACCGCCACCGATCCGACCTCCAGGCGCTGTCCGCCGCCCGAGACCGCCGTGACGTAGGCGCGCGACCGGTCACCGAGCGGCGGCAGCTCGATCTGCCTGGTGGTGTAGGTGACCCGCTGGCCGTCCACCACCGCCCTGTACGACGCGCACCTGCCCGGCAGCTCGGCGGGGAATGCGGTGGGCAGCTCGACGAGGGCCTGGGTGACGGAGCCCGCGTCCGAGCTGTAGGCCACGACCGCCGCGGGGGCCAAGCGCACCTCGGGGGCCGCGGCGTCGAGCGCCGGGGTGGTGGCGCAGGAGGAAGAGCGGCGCATCGCCGCCGGCCCCGCCCCGGTGGCGCGGAGCGTGCCGTACGGGCCCGACTCGGGACCGTAGGCGACGCGCATGCCGGCAGGCGCGGGAAGGAGGGCGGCGCCGAGACCGGGAGCGGGCACAGGAGGGGAGGAAGGCGCGGCCTTTTCTGTCACCGCGCATCCTGAAATGAGCGCCACCACCGTACATATTCCGGAAAACGCCTTGAACATGCTCTCTCCCTTTCCCTGACTCCCCTCCTTTCTAGGGCAACGGGCCTGGTCATCCACGATGGTCAGCGGAACGTTCCCGTTCACGAATAGCGCGGCAAATGTTTATCGAAGCACTGCGCGCCACAAGGCGGCATTTCCGGCCGCTGGTGATGATCACGTCATGGAGATTGATCCGCGCCGTTCGCGCGAACTCGGCATGGGGCGCCCCATCTCCCGCCGTGACTTCTTCGACGGCGTCGCCATGGCCGCGGGAGCCGCCGCGCTCAGCGGTCTCGCCGGCTGCGGTCTGGGCGCGAACCTGGGAAGAATCGGCACCGACGACCTCGAGGTCCCCTACGCCGTGCGCTTCCCTCCCACGCTGACCGGCCTGCAGGGCAACACGCCCGCCGCTCTGAGCGTGCCCCACGCCCTGCGCGACGACAGGTTCTGGCAGTACGCGGGGACGCCGCGGGCCACGGGTGAGACGTACGACCTGGTGGTGGTCGGCGGCGGTATCAGCGGCGTGAGCGCGGCCTTCGAGTGGCAGAGGCTCAACCCCGGCGCACGGATCCTCATCCTCGACAACCACGACGAGATCGGCGGACACGCCCGGCGCAACGAGTTCACCCACAGAAGCCGCAGGGGCCCGCTGATCGGCTGCGGCGGCTCCCAGTCGATCGAGGCTCCCTCCGTCTGGACAGAGGAGGGCAAGGCCCTGCTCGACCAGCTCGGCGTCGAAGTGCACAGGTTCGAGGAGTACTACGACCAGGAGCTCTACTCCGGGCTCGACATGTCCGACAGCGTGATGTGCGACAGGGAGAGCTTCGCCGCCGAGAAGCTGGTCCGCCTCACCGACGACCTCACGCCCGAGCAGCTGGCCGACCAGCTCCCGATCGCCGACCAGGCGAAGACAGACCTGATCACGCTCTACGAGGACCCGCCCGACTACCTCGAGGGCATGTCGAGGAAGCAGAAGCAGGAGCAGCTCGCCTCGCTGACCTACTCGCGCTACCTGCTTGACGTCGCCAAGGTCCACCCCGACGTGGAGCGCTTCTGCAGGACCATGTCCAACGACGAGTGGGCCTACGACACCACCACCTTCGGCGCCATCGACGCGTGGGGCAGCGCGCGCGGCTGGAACTACCCGGGCTTCAAGGGGCTCGGGCTCGACAACGACAAGCCGTCCAGGTACAACTCGCCGACCATGATCAAGGAGTGGGGCGCGGAGGATCCGTACATCTACCACTTCCCCGAGGGCAACCAGGCGCTCGTGCGGATGATGGTCGGCAGGATGATCCCCGGCTTCGCCAGCGCCACCGACATGGACGCGATCACCACCGCCTCCTACGACTACGGCAGGCTCGACCTGAGCACCAACAAGGTGCGCTTCAGGCTGGCCAGCCCCGTGGTCTCCGTCGCCAACGACGGCGCGCCGGAGAGCGCGACCAGCGCCACGGTCGGCTACTTCGACGGCCACACGATCAGGACCGTCAGGGCGGGCGCGGTGATCATGGCCTGCTGGAACATGATGATCCCCTACCTCATGCCCGAACTGCCCTCCGAGCAGCGCGCCGCGCTGCGCCAGGCGGTCAAGATGCCGATGCTGTACGCCATGGTCCAGCTGCGCGACTGGAAGGCGTGGCACACGGCGGGCGTCGACCGCGTGCGGTGGACCGGCGCCTACTGGTGCGTCTCCAAGCTCGACCACCCGGTCAGCATGCCGGGCTACGACTTCCCCAGGAGCCCGGACGAACCGGCGACCGTCCACATGATCGCCACCCCCGCGAAGGGCGGCATGGCACCGGCCCAGGGCGCCGTCGCGGGCAGGCACGCGCTGATCAGGACGCCCTTCGCCCACATGGAGTACACGATCCGCGACCAGCTCACCAGGCTGCTCGGCTCGGCGGGGTTCGATCCCGAGCGGGACATCGAGGCGATCACCGTCAACCGGTGGGGCCACGGCTACGCGCCTGAGTACTGCAGGCCGTGGAACGCCTTCTATCCCGACGGGCCCTTCCCTGCCGAGACCGCCCGCAGGCAGTTCGGCAGGATCGCGATCGCCAATTCCGACTCGGTCCCCGCCGCCTCCGCCGACGCGGCGATCGCCGCGGGACACCGGGCGGTCTCGGAGCTGATGGCGCTGTGAGGCCCTGGCTGCGGATCTTCCTGATCGGGCTCGGCCTCTGGGTGGCGACGGTCGTCGTCACCACGGTGACGGCCAACTCCACCCTCATCCCGACGCTGGTGCTGCTGGGCAGCTTCCTGGTGCCCGTGACGTTCGTGGTCTGGGCCCACGGGCGGGACCGCTCGCCCGACATCACCGTCGAACTGCTGTTCAACTGCTTCGTCATCGGCGGCGTGCTCGGCGTCCTCGGGGCCTCGGCCCTGGAGACGTGGCTGCTCAAGCCGTCCCTGGTGATCTTCTTGGGCGTCGGGCTCATCGAGGAGGGCGTGAAGCTGGCCGCGCTGCTCTTCGTGACCAGGCACCTGCTCCGCCGTACCGCGCGGGACGGTCTGGTGCTCGGCGGGACGGTCGGCTTCGGTTTCGCGGCGTTCGAGAGCGCGGGCTACGCCTTCAACGCGCTGTTCACCGAGGACGGACTGTCACTGCGCCAGCTGGTGGAGACAGAGGTGCTGCGGGGCATCCTGGCGCCCGTCGGCCACGGACTGTGGACGGCGATCATCGGCGGCGTGCTGTTCGCGGCGCACGGGCGCCTGACGGGCAAGGTGATCATGGCCTATCTCGGCGTCGCGCTGCTGCACGCCCTCTGGGACTCGATGAACGCCATCGCCATCGGGCTCACCCTGGTGTTCACCGGCCAGTCGTGGCAGTTCAGCCAGCTGCGCATCGGCAGGGTCCCGCGGGTCACCGAGCAACAGGTGCACCTCTACACCGCGCTCGACTGGGGCGGGCTGCTGCTCATCTCGGTGATCGGGCTGCTGTGGCTGCGCTCCATCGCCCGCGCGCCTACCGTACGGGTCGTCGAAGGGCCGTGAACGCCCACGACAGCCTGGGCTCCACCGCCCAGTGGAAGGCCGCGCGCACCGGCGGGGTGCACAGCAGGGTCGCCACGACGACGCCGAGCGCGATCGACACGGGCACGCCGAGCTCGAAGCGCTCGGCCGCCTTCACCACGAACCCGTGGAGCAGATAGGCGTACATCGTCGCGGCGCCGAGCCCCGAGAACCACGTCCGCCGCGAGGGCGTCACCGCCATGAACGCCGCCACCAGCACCACGCCCGCGGCCAGCATCCCCAGCCTGGCCATGCTGCCGGTCAGGTCGTCCACCCCGATCGCCGCGTTCGCGTGCCGCCACCTGATCCACTCCGTGGCGATGCCGTCGTGCAGCAGCAGCGCGGCCACCAGCCCCGCCGCGAGCGTGACCGCCCCCACGACCTTCATGTACGGCCTGCGCAGCGCCTCGACGTGCTCGGGCCTCAGCATGAGCCCCAGGACGTAGAACGGCAGCAGGCCGAGCGTGCGGTTCATCGACAGCTCGTCGGGCAGCGCGCTCGTGCCCGACAGCAGCGACAGCCCCACCGCCACCACCAGTGGCCATCGCAGCTGCTGCCAGACCGGCGTGGAGAGCCGCCACAGGAACAGCGACATGAGGAACCACGTGAGGTAGTAGGGGTCGAGCAGGCTGATCTCGAGCTTGCCGTACAGCAGCAGCCTGGGCAGCGAGTAGGCCAGCTCGAAGAGCACGTACGGCACCGCGAGTGTGGCGATCAGCTTGCGCGCCTTGCCGCTGGAGAAGGTGAAGTTCCTCGACAGGTAGCCGCTCAGCGTGATGAAGAGCGGCATGTGGAAGACGTAGACGTAGAAGTAGAGCGCGTGGGCGATCGGGTCGTCACGCAGATCCTCGATCATGTGCCCGCACACGACGAGCACGATGGCCAGGAACTTGGCGTTGTCGAAGTAGGGATCCCTGTCGCTCACAGCCCACGGACCCTAGCCAGGGCACGGCGAACGCCGGGTGTCGCGCGGTCGAACCCTTGCGGGCGGATCGGCGCACTAATCATCACCTTCCTCCACTGCGCCACCACCACCATCGGTGCTAGTCTCCTGTGCGATCTTCCGAGGCGTATTTACACAAAGCGTGGAAATCGCCTCGGTACTCCGAGGTTGGGACATGCGCTCGAGAAACCGGTCGATTCGGTTCAAGATCTTTCTATTGCTGCTCCTGCCGCTCCTGTCCCTGAGCGCGCTCTGGGGCTTCGTCCTCAACCTGACCGTGGGCGACGGCCAGGCCCTGCTCCGTGCCGGCAGGCTGTACCAAACCCTCGGCGTCACCTCCACCGACCTCGGGCTCGCGTTGCAGGCCGAGCGGGCCGACTCCGCGCTGTCGCCCGCCAAGCGGGCCAGGAGCCTGGGCGCGCAGCGCGAGCGCACCGACGCCGCGCTCAGGGCCTTCACGGCCGCCGCCGCCGAGACCGACGACGCGCAGGTGCGCCAGACCCTGCGCGACACCACGCAGGAGCTCGCCAGGCTCGACACCATCCGAGCCTCCGTCGACACCGGCCTGGAAACCCGCCTGACCAACCTCAACGCCTACAACGGCCTCATGGACTCCCTGTTCCGCCTGTACGAGCAGCTGACCTCCGTACCCGACCTGCCGATCTTCCAGCAGGCGAGCGCGATGCAGGCGATGAGCAACGCCCGCGAGGTCATCTCCAGGGAGAGCGCGCTGATCGGCGGCGCGCTCAGCGAGGGCGAGCTGACCGAGGCCGAGACCGCGGCCTTCACCGAGTACGTCGCCGCCCGCAAGTTCCTGCACGCCCGCGCGCTGTCCACGCTCGACGCCGAGCTGCGGGGGCCTTACGACAGGTTCTTCGCGGGCCCGGCCTTCGCCGCCTTCACTCTGGCGGAGGCGCGCGTCGCCGTCACGGGCGAGCCGCCGCGGAGGTCCGAGCACTGGACCAAGCCGGTGGCCGACGTCACGGCGCAGCTGGACAGGCTCGGCGCGAGCTCGGCGAAGATCCTCGCCGAGCGCTCCGACGCGGTGTCCACGACCGTCATGGTCCGCATCGCGGTGGCGGGCGGGGTCGGCCTGCTGGCCGTCATCGCCTCGATCGTCATCTCCGTCAGGTTCGGCCGCCGCCTGTCCTCGGAGCTGGCCGGGCTGCGCTCGGCCGCCCTCGACCTGGCGGAGGTACGGCTCCCGCACCTGGTCACCAGGTTGCGCGGCGGCGAGCAGGTCAACGTCAGGAAGGAAGCGCCCCCGCTCAAGGTCAGCGGCGCGGCGGAGATCCTCGACGTGGCCAAGGCGTTCGGCTCGGTCCAGCGCACCGCCATCGAGGCCGCCGTCGGGCAGGCGAACCTGCGGCGCGGCATCAGCCAGGTCTTCCTCAACCTGGCCAGGCGCAAGCAGGGCCTGCTGCACCGCCAGCTCACCCTTCTGGACGGCATGCAGCGCCGCACCCACGAGCCCGACGCCCTTGACGACCTCTTCCGCCTCGACCACCTGACCACCCGCATGCGGCGGCACGCCGAGGGCCTGATCATCCTGTCCGGCTCAGCGCCCGGCCGGGTGTGGCGGCAGCCGGTGCCCGCCCTCGACGTCGTCAGGGCCGCGACCGCCGAGGTGGAGGACTACACCAGGATCAGCGTCGAGCCGATGCCCACGGCCGCCGTCGACGGCTCCGCGGCGGCCGACCTGGTCCACCTGGTGGCCGAGCTGCTGGAGAACGCCACCATCTACTCCCCGCCCAACACCACGGTCCAGGTGCGCGGCGACGCGGTCAGCAACGGCTACGTCATCGAGATCGAGGACCGGGGGCTCGGCCTGGCCCCCGAGGAGTACGACCGGCTCAACGCGCTGCTCGTGGACCCGCCGGAGTTCGATCTCGCCGACAGCGACAGGCTCGGACTGTTTGTCGTGGCCAAGCTCGCGGCCAGGCACGGCGTGAGTGTGACCGTCAGGGCCTCGCCGTTCGGCGGAACCACCGCTATCGTGCTGATCCCGCGTGGACTGCTGGTGGAACAGCCCGCGCTGCCGCCCGCCGACGCTCCCAGGCGCGAAAGGAAGCCGCTCGCGTTGGTCGGCGGCACGACCACGACCACGACCCACAAGGGCCTGCCAAGACGGGTACGGCAGGCCAATCTGGCCCCGCAGCTGAAGGCCCCCGAGCAGGAGCCGCGCCCTGAGAGATCGCCCGATGAGGTGCGCGACCTGTTCTCCGCCTTCCAGCGGGGCACGCAGCGCGGCAGAGAAGAAGAAGCCCAGGAGGGGGACCTATGACGACACCCACCACGAACAGCGGCGAGCTGAGCTGGCTCCTCGACGACCTCACGACCAGGGTGGGCGCCGTCAGGCAGGCGGTGATCCTGTCCACCGACGGCCTGGCCGTCGGCTACTCACGCGGGCTCAGCCGCGAGGACGCCGAGCACCTGTCGGCGGTCGCCGCCGGATTCCAGAGCCTTGCCCGCGGCGCGGGGCGGCACTTCGGCGGAGGTGACGTGCGCCAGACCATCGTGGAGATGGAGTCGGCGTTCCTGTTCGTCACGGCCGCGGGGCAGGGCACGTGCCTGGCCGTCCTGGCCAACTCGGACGCCGACGTCGGCCACGTCGCCTACGAGATGGCGATGCTGGTCAAGCGGGTCGGGCAGCACATCTCGACTAACCCTCGCGTGTCATGAACCAGTGGATGGACGAGGAGGCAGGACCCTTCGTCCGCCCGTATGCTCTCATCCGCGGGCGGACCCGCTCCTCGGGGGAGAATCTCGACCTCATCGCCATGGTGACCGCGACGGGCGAGCCGCCCGTCGCGGGGCTCGGGCCCGAGCAGGAGGCGATCCTGCGCGCGGCCAGCACCCCCATCTCGGTGGCCGACGTGGCCGTCGAGCTCGACCTGCCGGTCGGCGTCGTCAGAGTCTTACTCGGCGACCTGCGTGACAACGGCCTCGTCTCGGTCTCGTCCCCCTCCTCAGCAGGGCCGCGCCCGAACGAGCGCATTCTCAAGGAAGTGATCAATGGACTCCGGGCTCTCTGAGGATCCCGTCGCGCTGAAGATCCTCATCGCCGGCGGCTTCGGCGTGGGGAAGACCACGCTGGTCGGCGCGATCAGCGAGATCAAGCCACTGCGCACGGAAGAGGTGCTGTCCGACGTCGGCGTCGGCGTCGACGACCTCGACGGCGTGGAGGGCAAGACCACCACCACGGTGGCGATGGACTTCGGCAGGATCACCATCCGCGAGGGCTTGGTGGTCTACCTGTTCGGCACTCCCGGGCAGGAACGCTTCTGGTTCATGTGGGACGAGCTGTCCTACGGCGCGCTGGGCGCCGTCGTGATCGCCGACACCAGGCGCCTCACCGACTGCTTCCCCTCGATCGACTACTTCGAGCAGCGCGGCACACCGTTCGTGGTGGCGGTCAACTGCTTCGACGGCGCGGCCACCCACAGCGTCGAGGACGTGCGGATCGCGCTCGACCTGGACGACGACATCCCCGTGCTCCTCTGCGACGTGCGCAGGCGGACCTCCGCGAAGGAGGTCATGATCTCGCTGGTCGAGCACTCGCTCAGGACTCTCACAGGGCCCGGAGCCCGCTGATCACCTCGCGCAGCAGGCTCTCCGTGGGAGAGGCGGCCGCCGTCACCGGCGGCCGCACCAGGATCAGCCCGTGGTCGAGCAGGTCGCCCAGCAGCACCCGCACCACGCCGACCGGCAGCCCGGTCTCCGAGGCGACCTCCACGAGCGGTCCCGTACGGCCCTGCGTCACGTGATCGAGCAGCCGCCTGTGCTGCGAGCCCAGATCGGCCTGGGCTGGGACGGGCACGCCCGTCGAGGTGATCACTGCCAGCAGGTCGAGTGCGGTGGAGGAGGGTCTGGTACGGCCCCTGGTCATCGCGTACGGCCGGACGACGGGCCCGGCTTCCTCGTCCACCCACTCCATGTCGCTCATGCTCCCCCATCCTGTTCGCTGTCCTGACGCCCGCGCTGCCAGCCCGACTGCAGGGACGACAGCAGCGCCCTGGTCTCCTCGGGAGAGCGCTCGTCGGCCGAGCGCTGGTCAGCGGGCTCCTGTCGGGGGGACGAGGAGGCCAGGCGAGAAGGCAGGTTGGTCTGCCTGATCCTGCGGGGCAGCACCGCGGGAGCCTCCTCGACGACAGGGGCGTTCAGCGGCATGCTCGTGACCGCCTCGAACGGGCCCCTTGGCTTGGCGTCCTCGAACGGCCCCCTGACGACCACCGGTTCCTGCGTGTCGATGCGCTCGACCTTGACGTCCACCCTGCGGGAGGTGCGTGTCCTGCGCGGCAGGTCCGCCGCGCCCTCCCTCTTGATCGGGCTGACCACCCGCTCGGGCGGTCCCCCGATCGCCGCCAGCGACTCGGTGAGCGCGTTCGGCAGGAGCACGATCGCCGTCGTTCCCCCGTACGGCGACTGCTTGAGCGTCACCGTGACACCGTGCCTGGCGGCCAGCATGCCGACCACCGCGAAGCCGAGCCGCTCGGTCTGCGAGGGGTCGAACTCCTGCGGCCCCGACAGCCGCTCGTTGAGGGCCTGCCGCTCCTGCGCGGGCAGGCCGAGCCCCCGGTCCTCGATCTCGACCGCGTATCCCCTGCCGACCAGCTCGCCCCTGACCGAGACCTCGTTCTCCGGCGAGGAGAACTGCGCGGCGTTCTCGATGAGCTCGGCGAACAGGTGCATCAGGTCGGCGACGGCGGCGCCCGACACGCCGCACTCGGGCATCGGGTAGACGCGGACCCTGGTGTAGTCCTCGACCTGGGCGGCGGCGCCGTTCAGCACGTCCTCGACGGGGATGGTGCCGCGCCACTTGCGCCCTGCCGTACCGCCGGACAGCAGCACCAGGCCCTCGGCGTGGCGGCGCATGCGGGTCGTGAGGTGGTCGAGCTTGAACAGGCTCTCCAGCGCGTCGGGGTCCTCGGCCTCGCGCTGCATGCCGTCCAGGAGCTTGAGCTGGCGCTGGAGCAGACTCTGGCTGCGCCTGGCCAGGTTGCGCAGGGCCAGCGCGACGCCCTCCCTCAGCCTGGCCTGTTCGACGGCGGCCTCGACCGCCGTGCTCTGCACGCTGTCGAAGGCGGTGGCCAGGTCCCTGATCTCGCTGGTGGCCGCGGGGGCGACGACGATCGGCGGCGACTCCGCCGCCACGTCCACGCGCTCACCCGCGCGCAGCCGCGCCACCACCCCCGGCAGCCGGATCTCCGCCAGCTCCAGAGCGGTACGGCGCAGCGTGCCCAGCTCGCTGGTGACGACCCTGCCGACCCTGATGGAGATGAAGATCGAGAAGGCGACCGCGATGAGCCCGAGCACGCCCGCCACGACCGCGCGCGTCAGGATCGCCATGCCCGCGGGCTCCATCCTGGCCAGCAGGAGGTCGCCGGTGTCCCAGGTGCCCCTGGTGTAGTCCTTGAGGACGGGGTCGGCGGAGGCGCGCCACTCCGCCACGGCGACGCTGCCACCGGAGAGGACAGAGGTGATCGCGCCCTGCGTGGCGAGGAACTGGGGCGAGCCCGCCAGCGTGTCGAACGGCCTGCGCAGCTCGCCGTCGAGCTCGATCCTCGCCCTGTCGAACTGGAGCGTGCGAGCGCCCTCCAGCTTGGCCATGAGCTCGCGGTCGGCGGGGGCCAGGTCGCCGTCTGAGGCGATGACGAGGGTGTGCTGGCGGTGCAGCAGTTCGCGGGCCTGATCGGCGGCGATGAGCCCGTTGGCCTGCTGGTAGAGGACGACGTCGGTGCTGAGGGCGAAGGTTCCGTAGAGGCGGTAGATCGCGTCGGAGATCGCCGCGTAGTCGGCCACCAGGCGCGAGGGCGTCTGCCTGCCCTCGTCCACCAGCCGCCTGATCTCCCCCAGCCGGTCGGCCTGCGCGAAGACGACTCTGAGCTGCGCCTTCATGTCATGGCTGAGCGCCGCCTGGGTGTCATCCGAGTTCGCGTTCTGGGTGAGGGACCTGCGGACCTTGTCGGTGTTCGCCCGCGCCGCGGCCAGGGCGCCGAGCCCCGTCGCACCGCCGGCCATCCGCTCGGCGGAGGCCAGCCGTTCCTGCTGAAGGTTGTACACCAGGATGTCGGCGTCGTTGATCACGCCGGTCCAGATGGTGTCGACCTTCAACAGGTTGAAGGCCTCACCGGCGGTGGTGCTGGCCGCGAACCCCCATAGCGCCACCAGCGACACCAGGGGGACGACGAGCAGAGTGGCGATCTTGAATCGTATGGATCTGCCCGATGCCATGACACCCGCTCCCGTTGAGAGATCGCGGGAGAGAATAGCATTGGGGTCGGGAGATATCTTCTCTCATTCGTGAGAAATTTGTGACATGTCATGAAATTGGGGCAAGTGTGGCGGTGGTCGCCCTGACCCACTGGAGCCGCACCAGGCGCGCCGCCAGCACCGCGAGCAGCGCCACCTCCGCCGCCAGCAGCCCTCGTTCGACCAGCCCGATCATGACCCTGTCCCCCGGCAGTGCCACGTAGGTGATCGCCAGCAGGCCCAGCCCTCCGGCCAGCGCGACCCACTCGACCGGCCTGGAGACGGCCTTCCACCGCTCGTCAGCCGCCAGCCTGGGCACCAGCAGCGCCCCCGCGGCGGGGAGGCTGACGAACGCGGCCACCGACACCCACCTGTGGATCTCGGCGGTCAGCGTCATGTCCATGCCGATCGGCGTGGTGGGGATGATCGCCGCGACGATCAGCGCCCCGCTCCACACCATCAGCAGCCGCTCGGGCAGCCCCCTGATCGGCGCCCCCGCCGCCCGCAGCGCCGCCAGCAACACGAACGACCCCAGGGCCCATCGCCACCATCGCCACCTCCGTGACGCCCCCGCGGTCGGCCACGGCGTACTCGCTGATGGTCACGTTCATCGGGTCGAGGTAGGGGTCGGGGTCCAACTGACCGACCACGATGGCGACGACCGAGAACATGATCAACGAGCAGGAGATGAGTGGGTAGAACCTTTTCAGCGGGGCCATGGTTCGAGCATGGCCTTCCGCGCCCTCTCCGCCATCCGGCACCGCCCCTGAGGCGTCCCCGAGTCCGGCCCCTGAGAAGTCAGGGCATATCGCCCCCTGAGGGCCTGTCACGGGCGACGTGACGGCGGGCGGCCGAAGTCGTGCCGGAGGAGCGTGGAGGACGGGCGGTCAGCGGTGACCCCGGGTGGGCTCAGGTGGGCCGGCCGTACTCGGAGTGGGCCGCGCAGGCGGCGCACATCACCGCGCCCGACTCCGCCGCGCCCGTGCAGATGTCGGGCCTGTCCGGATGCCTGAAGCACAGGCACTGACAGGAGGTGGTGGCCTCCTCGACCTCCCAGAGCCCCTCCGACGGCGGCTCGTTGAACAGCTGGTTGTCGAGGAAGTCGGTGAGGGGCCGCAGCACCGCCTCACCCAGCGGGCGCAGGGCCTGCACGAAGGAGGCCGCCAGAGGGCCGAAGGTCTCCGACACCTCCCGCAGGATGTCGGGCGGCGTGCCTGGCTTCTCCTCCGGAGGGGCCCAGCGCATGGCGTCCGCGCTCAGGGTCTCCCAGTCCTCCACCACGCCGTCGATGGCGTCGAGTACGTGATCAGGGTCGCTTCGCATGGTCGCGCTCCAAACGCAGCGGTTCGGATACCACCAGATTACGCGAAGGAGACGCCCACGCCCCCGCGAGTCGTGGCGCCATAACGCTCGATCTCGGCGGCCAGGTTCAGCGGTCTGATGGACTCACGTCCCCTGAGCACGTCCTCGGTGATCAGCGCGGCCGGCACCAACCACGAGACCTCGAACTCCAGCCCGTCGGGGTCCTTGGCGTACAGGGCCTTGGTCGTCGAGTGGTCGGAGGCGCCCGCCAGCGAGCCGAGCCCGCTCAGCCGCGCCGCGATGCGCTGCAGCTCCTCCAGCGTGTCGACCTCCCACGCGAGGTGGTACAGGCCCACCGTGGAACGGCCCGCGGCCGAGGGCCCCGCCTGCTCGCCGATCTGGAAGAGCCCGAGGTCGTGGTCGTTGGTCGACCCTCCCGCCTGCAGGAAGGCGGCCCCCGGCATGCTCATGACCACCTCGAAGCCGAGGGCCTCGCGATAGAAGGCGACGCTGCGCTCGACGTCGCGCACGTAGAGAACGGCATGGTTCAGACGTTGCACTGGCATGCCACCAATGTATATGAGAGTTCAACTAAGCTGCGGAGCATGACGCGATGGCTGGACGACGACGAGCAGCGCACCTGGCGCAACTACCTAGCGGTGACACAGCTCGTCCAGGAGGCGCTCGACCGGCAGCTCCAGCGCGAGGCGGGCATGCCGCACACCTATTACATGATCCTCGTGGCGCTCTCCGAGGCGCCCGGCCGCTCGATGCGGATGCACGAGCTGGCGCGCAGGGCCCAGTCCTCGCAGAGCCGCCTCTCCCACGCGATCGCCCGGCTGGAGGAGCGCGGGTGGGTGTGCCGCAACCCGTGCGCGGCCGACCGGCGCGGCAACATCGCCGAGCTGACCGACGCGGGGTTCGCCGCCCTCGCAGCAGCCGCGCCCGGCCACGTCGAGGAGGTACGGCGCAGCCTGTTCGACGCCCTCACTCCTGAGCAGGTGACCCAGCTCGACGAGATCTGCGCGGCGGTGCGGAAAACGCTGGAGTCGTAGCGCGAATCTGTCGGCGGCAGGCCGTACCGTACCCCCGGGAATCGAGACGAGGGACGGGCATGCACGACGACACACAGCTCTTCAGGACGGTCCACATCATCGCGAGCAGGTTCGCGGGGCAGCCGGTGCCGGTGGTGATGGAGGCTCTGACCAGGTATCTCCCCCAGGCTCCCGGCATCTCGTCGCCGGAGATCCGCAGGATCGCCGAGGAGATCAGCGTCGGCCGCGACCCCTCAGGGCTGTGAACGCTTGACCCCCGGGGTGGTCTCGTCACAGGATTAGGCTGTAATCCAAACTAATTGGGAGACGCCATGTACGAGCCCACCCCTGAAGACCGCTTCACCTTCGGCCTGTGGACGGTCGGATGGCAGGCGCGCGATCCGTTCGGCGACGCCTCCAGGGCGCCGCTCGACCCGGTGGAGAGCGTGCACAGGCTGGCCGAGCTCGGGGCCTACGGCGTCACCTTCCACGACGACGACCTGCTGGCCACCGAGCCCGACAGGGACACCGCGATCGCCGCGTTCAAGAAGGCGCTCGGCGAGACCGGCATGAAGGTGCCGATGGCGACCACGAACCTGTTCACCCACCCGGTGTTCAAGGACGGCGCCTTCACCAGCAACGACCGCGACGTGCGTCGCCACGCCATCCGCAAGGTCATCCGCAACCTCGACCTGGCCGCCGAGCTGGGCGCGACCACCTACGTCTGCTGGGGAGGGCGCGAGGGCGCCGAGTCCGACGCGGCCAAGGACATCAGGTCCGCGCTGGCCCGCTACAAGGAGGCCATGGACATCCTGGCCTCCTACGTCCTCGACAAGGGCTACGACATCAGGTTCGCCATCGAGCCCAAGCCCAACGAGCCGCGCGGCGACATCCTGCTGCCGACCATCGGACACGCGCTGGCGTTCATCAACTCCCTCGAGCACCCCGAGATGGTGGGGCTCAACCCCGAGGTGGGGCACGAGCAGATGGCGGGGCTCAACTTCGTCCACGGCATCGCCCAGGCGCTGTGGCACGGCAAGCTCTTCCACATCGACCTCAACGGCCAGCACGGCCCCAAGTACGACCAGGACCTCGTCTTCGGCCACGGCGACGTGAAGAGCGCGTTCTTCCTGGTCGACCTGCTGGAGCACGGCGGCTACGACGGCCCCAGGCACTTCGACTACAAGCCGCTGCGCACCGAGGACGCCGACGACGTCTGGCACTCCGCCGCCGCCAACATGCGCACCTACCTGATCCTGCGCGAGAAGGCGCGGGCCTTCAGGGCCGACCCCGAGGTCCAGGAGGCGCTGGCCGCCTCGCGCGTGGACGAGCTGGCCCAGCCCACCATGGCGCCCGGCGAGACCCTCGCCGACCTGGCCGCCGACGACTTCGACCCCGAGGCCGCCGCCCTGCGCGGCTTCCACTTCACCCGCCTCAACCAGCTCGCCCTCGAGCACCTGCTGGGCGTGCGGGGGTGACCCTCGTCGCGGGGGTCGACTCCTCCACCCAGAGCTGCAAGGTCGTCATCAGGTCCCTCGAGACGGGCGAGCTGGTCAGGCAGGGCCGTGCCGCCCACCCCGACGGCACCTCGGTCGATCCCGCCCACTGGTGGGAGGCGCTGCTGTCGGCGATCGCCTCGGCGGGCGGGCTCGACGACGTGGCGGCCATCAGCGTCGCGGGCCAGCAGCACGGCATGGTCTGCCTCGACGCCGGCGGGCAGGTCGTGCGCGACGCGCTGCTCTGGAACGACACCCGCTCCGCCCAGTCGGCCACCGAGCTGGTGGCGTCGCTGGGCGCGCAGGCGTGGGCCGAGGCGGTCGGCAGCGTCCCCGTGGCCTCGTTCACGATCACCAAGCTGCGCTGGCTGGCCACGCACGAGCCCGCCAGCGCCGCCCGCACCGCCGCGGTCTGCCTGCCCCACGACTGGCTCACATGGCGGCTGAAGGGCTCGCGAGGGCTCGACGAGCTGACCACGGACAGAGGCGACGCCTCCGGCACCGGCTACTGGTCGCCGATCACCGGCGCCTACCGCGACGACCTCCTCAAGCTGGCCTTCGGCGCGGTGCCGGCGGTCCCGCGGGTGCTCGGCCCCACCGAGGAGGCAGGCGCCACCCCCGAGGGCGTCCTGCTGGCTCCGGGCACCGGCGACAACATGGCCGCCGCGCTCGGCGTGGGCGCGCGCCCCGGCGACGTGGTGGTCTCCATCGGCACCTCGGGTACGGCCTTCGCCGTCGCCGACACACCCAGCCGCGACGCCAGCGGCGCGGTGGCGGGGTTCGCCGACGCCACGGGTCGCTTCCTGCCGCTGGCCTGCACGCTCAACGCGGCCAGGGTGCTCGACGCCGCGGCCGCCATGATCGGCGTGGGGCTGGAACGGCTCGGCGAGCTGGCCCTCTCGGCGCCCGCGGGGGCCGAGGGGCTGACGCTGGTGCCGTACCTGGAGGGTGAGCGGACTCCCAACCTGCCCCATGCCACGGGCGCGATCCACGGCCTGCGCCTGTCCACCTCCACCCCCGCGCACCTGGCCAGGGCGGCGGTCGAGGGCATGCTGTGCGGTCTCGCCGACGCTCTCGACGCGCTCGGACTGTCGCCCGAGCGGGTGCTGCTGATCGGCGGCGGCGCCCGATCCGAGGCCGTACGGCGCATCGCCCCCACCGTCTTCGGACGTCCTGTCGTGGTGCCCCCTCCCGGCGAGTACGTCGCCGACGGAGCGGCCCGCCAGGCCGCCTGGCTGCTGAGCGGGGGCGCCGAGCCGCCCGAGTGGTCGGTCGGCTCCCCCTCGATCCACGAGGCCGAACCGACGCCCGGCCTTCGCGAGCGCTACGCTGAGGCCCGCACACGCTTCCTCGGCGGCGCCTAGGGGTCAGTTGACGGCGTCGAGCCTGGCCCGCTGGTCCTGCGTCAGCTCCAGATCCACCGCGGCCAGGTTCTCCTCGAGCTGCGCCACCGACGAGGCGCCCGCCAGCGGGATGATCGGCAGCCGCCCGCCGAGCTGCCACGACAGCACCACCTGGTTCACGCTCGCCCCGGTCTCCTTGGCGACCTCGCGCAGCACCGCCAGCCTGGCGGGCGTCCCCGGGTGGTCGTAGTCGCGCGGCAGCGGCCTGTCCTCGCGGACGTAGGCGCCACCGAGCAGCGGCGAGTAGGCGACCAGGGTCAGCCCCGGCTCGGCCCGCAGATAGGTCATCAGCTCGGCGCCCGCGTGACCCAGGCTGCCGTCCTCGAAGATCGACTCGGGAACGTCGAAGCGCGGACGCAGGTGGCTGTGCTGGTACTGCAGGACCTCGTAGCCAGGCAGCCCCGCCGCGGCGGCCAGGGCGCGGGCCCGCTCCACCCGCCAGATCGCGTGGTTGCTCACCCCGAGCAGCCCGACCGTCCCCTCCGCCACCAGCTCGGCGAAGCCCTCCACGGTCTCGCCCAGCGGGACGGCCCTGTCCTCGATGTGCGCGTAGAGCAGGTCGATCCTGTCCACACCGAGCAGCTCCCTGCTGCGCTCGGCCGACTCCCTGATCACCTTCGCCGACAGTCCCTCCGCGTTGTCGACGTAGCTGGTGCCCGGTGCGAGCGGACGCGCGCCGAGCTTGGTGGCGATGACGATCTCGTCACCGACGCCGCGGCTGCGCCGCCACCGTCCGAGCAGCTTCTCGCTCTGCCCGCCCTGACTGCCGTCGATCCAGAAGGCGTAGTTGTCCGAGGTGTCGATGAACGTCCCACCGGCTTCGACGTAGCGGTCGAGGATGGCGAACGAGGTCTTCTCGTCCGTCACCGAACCGAAGAGCATCGCGCCGAGGGCGAGCACACTCACCTCGCGGCGGGTCTTCGGGTCGGTGCCGATCGTGCGGTACTTCATGCTTTCCCTCCCGTCGGCCCGTCCTGTCAGGGCCCCGCACGGGAGTCTGGGCCGTGGAGCGCACTCCAGGTCAAGCCCCACACGCACAATGGGGAAGTGACGAGATACATCGATGACATGCGCGCGATCAGCGAGGAGCACCTTCAGGGCGGATTCTTCGCCGGCTGGCCCGCGGCCCCCTCGCCCGAGCAGCATCTGGCGGTCCTTCGAGGAAGCTACCGAGCGATCGTCGCCATGGACGAGTCGAGCGGCCAGGCCGTCGGGTTCGTCACCATGGTCAGCGACGGCGTGCTGACCGCCTTCGTCCCGTGGCTTGAAGTCCTGCCCGCCTACCAGTCGAGAGGGATCGGATCCGAGCTGATGCGCAGAGTCCTGGAGGGCTGCGAACGGTTCTACTCCGTCGACCTCATGTGCGACGAGCCCCTCCAGCCGTACTACGCGCGCCTGGGCATGTCCCCCCTGACCGGCATGACCCTCCGCAACCGAGCCGCCCTCAGCTGAACGGCCGGCGTGACCGACTTGGTCGACCCACCACCATCCGTCGCCGAGGCCGCGGGCCGGACGGTCTGGGACACCGACCCACGCCCCCGCGCAACCGGGACGTAGGCGGCTTTCCGGGGCTTTGCGGCTATCTCGGGATCCGGGCGCGTAGGGCAGGGATGAACCAGGCGTACACCGGGGCCAGGCTCTCTGGGTCCGGCCAGCCGTTGATCACCGCGAGCAGCCGGAGGTACCGCTCCCAGCGCGGGTCGTTCGCGGACTCCAGCCGGGTCAGCAGCCTGCGTCGAAGCTCGGCGTCGTCGGGGCGGTCGAAGACCTGGGCGTACTGAGCCATGACCGCCGCGACCACCGCGTCGGCCTCGGGAGAGGCCGGGTCGATGCCTGCCGCCAGGGCCGGGCCTACCTCGTCACGGACCATCGCGGCCGAGTCGCGGCGCAGCGTCGTGGCGTCGCCATGGGCGCGCTCGGCCGCGTATTGCTCGGCCATGCGCCGTACGCTGCCGCGAAAGTCCGGGTCCTGGGAGAGCTCCGCCAGCTCCACCCACGCCTCGACCTGTTCGATCTCGGGACTGTCGGGGAGTTCGGGGGTCATCGAGCTCCTGATCCCCGCGAACCCGGCGTCGGCGTCCAGACCGCCGAAGGCGGTGTCGAGGAAGTCGTCGATCAGCCGTCGGCGTTCGTCCTCGGAAAGCTTGGCGAGCTTGTGCATGAGATCCATCTCCTCAGGGGTGGAGCCGCGCCTGGCCACCGCCGTCAGCACCGCTCGCCGCAGGCGCAGCGTCCGGATCTGGACGGCCAGCGCCTCGGCGTGCGCCGCGGCGACCTCGGGCAGCGAGACCTCCCTGTCCAGGACCTTCCTGATCGTGGAAAGGTCCAGGCCGAGGTCGCGCAGCGTGCGTACGAGGTCGAGGCGTGCGACGGCGTCGATGCCGTAGCGACGGTAGCCCGCGGGGCTGCGGTCGGTGGGCGGCACGATCCCGCGATCGGCGTAGAACCGAATGGCCTTGACCGTCAGGCCGGTCCGCCTGGCCAGATCGCCGATCGAGTACAGCGTGTCGCCGTCCATGCCCCCACTCTCGTGTCTCCCCTTACTGGAGACTCAAGCCCATCTCAGCTGCCCGCGCGCGCTCGCCGTACGGCGGGCCGGCGCCAGGCGACGCTTGAGCGGTTCGTCGCCGACGGGTTCGTCAAGCTGCCGGCGGCCGCGCCCCCGTCGTCGGCGGTCGCTCAAGCGGTCAACCCCAGCGCCAGGGAGGCGATCACCGGCGCCGCGTACACCATCGGGAACGGGATGTGGGAGTACCAGCGCGCCCTGGTTACGGTGACGACGGCGCCGGCGAAGTAGAACACCAGCCCGATCCCGGCGACGGCGCCGACGACCGGGACGAACAGACCCGCCACCAGCCCTGCGGCACCGGCGGCCTTGGCCGCGCCGAGCCAGGGCCACAGCGCACGCGGAACGCGGTAGTCGGCCAGGGGCTGCACGACCCACTGGGCGTGGAAGAAGACGGAGCCGGCCGAGAAGCCCGCCATGGCTGCGGCCAGAAGGGTGATGACGACGTAGGTGGTGGACATCTCGGATGCTCCTCATCGGGGGGTGTTCGGGGTCTTTCACTGACGTGACCCCGCCCGGCGCATGAGTGTGACAGGACGAGCCGTTCCGATCGGATTCTCACGAGCGCGGCGCGCTGGCCGCTGCCCGCCCACTCTTCGTGCGAGTCAGGCGCCGGGGCCGTAGGGCCCGGGGTGGCGCATTCTCCAGACGGTGCCGCGGGTGATGGCCTCCTTGAACGTCGCGGAGGCGCGACCGGTCAGCACGGCGCCGAGCGGGCTGTCGTCGGCACGGGTGAACTGGGTGACGCCGTCATGACGGCCGAGGCTGATGTTCTGCCAGACGTAGCGGATCCTGGCCCTTCGCGGCTCCCTCCCCGCCAGGAGGTCGGCCACCGCGTCGCCCGCCTGCAGGCCCATGGGCAGGCCGGTCTGGCAGGACATGCGTGACTGCCCGCCGGCGGTCCTGGCCGCGGCGGCGTCCCCGATGCCGAACACCTCTGGATGGGACACCGAGCGAAGCGCCCCGTCGACCCGCATGCGGCCGTGTTCGTCAGTGGCCAGCCCGGAGGCGGCGGCCAGGCCCGGAACCCGGAATCCGGCCGTCCACACCACCGTCTCGGCGGGCAACTCGTGGCCGTCGTCCAGGAGCAGCCCGTCAGGACCGATCTTGGCGACCGTCGCGCGTTCGCGCACGGCGACGCCCAACCGGCCGAAGGCCCTGTGGAGGTGGCGGCGGGCCCTCGGGGAGAGCCAGCCGCCGATCGTCCCCCCTGAGACCAGTTCGACGCCCAGCCTCGGGTGGGTCGCCGCGAACTCGGTCGCGGCCTCGATCCCGGTCAGCCCGCCGCCCACCACGACGACCGAGCCGGTTTCGGCCAGCCGTGAGCGCAGCCTGGCCGCCTCGCCGGCCGAGGCCAGCGTGAACGCGTGCTCCCCGATGCCCGGCACGCCATCCCTGTCCGCGTCGCTGCCGAGGGCGTAGATCAGCACGTCATAACTCAGGCTGTACGGCGCCGCGTCGAGCCGTACGGCCCGCGCGTCGAGATCGAGGCCGGTCACCCTGGCCACCACCAGCTCCACGCCGGTGCCGTCGAGCAGGTCGAGAAGCGGCAGATCGGGAAGCGGCTGCCCGGCCGCGAGCTGGTGGAGCCTGACCCGCTCCACGAACCGGTCGCTCGCGTTGACCAGTGTCACCTGGGCGCCGGCGCCCTGCAGCCTCCTGGCGGCACGCTTGGCGGCACCCAGCCCCGCGTAACCGGCACCCAGCACCACGATGCGGTCTGTCATGGTTTCCTCCGTATCGAGTCCCCACTTGAACCGGCGAGCCAGCCGATCCATGACACGTCGCGGTGTGATCGTTCTCACACGGGGGAGCCGACGGCGAACGCGGGCGGGGTCGCGGCCCGGTTGCTCAGAGGTCCGCGCCGAGGTAGCGGACGACCGCCGCGACGCGTCGGTGCACGTCGGGAGCGCTCTCCAGGCCGAGCTTGTGGAAGATCGTGTTCACGTTCTTCTCGACGGCCGACACCGACAGGTGGAGCGACTGCGCGATGCCCGCGTTCGATCTGCCGAGGGACATCTCCCCGAGGACCTCGCGCTCCCTGGCGGTCAGCTGGCCTGCGGCCGGACGGCTGCGCCTGACACGGCGCCGCACCAGCGCGTCGACCACCTGCGGCTCGATGACCGACCCGCCCGACGTGACCGCGCTGATCGCGCCGAGCAGGTCGTCGAGGTTGCCGATCCTGTCCTTGAGAAGGTAGGCGAGCCCTTCGCTGCCGTGCCTGAACAGCTCGAAGGCGAACAGCGCGTCCCGGTACTGCGACAGCACCACCACCCCCGTGCCCGGGTGCTCGGCCCGGACCTGGTGGGCCGCGTCGATGCCCTCGAAGCCGGCCCTGAAGGAGGTGCCCGGCATGCGGATGTCAGTGACGATCACGTCAGGCTCGAACCTGCGGACCGCGTCGAGGAGCTCGTCGGCGTTGCTGACCGCCGCGACGACGCCGACCTCGCCGGAGGTCTCCAGCAGCTGCCGGAGCCCCTCCCTGACGAGGTAGTGGTCGTCGGCGAGTACCGCCCGCAGAGGATCAGCCATCGACCGGTATCCAGGCGTTCACCCTGGTCCCCTTCCTTGGAGCGCTGACCACCTCGAGGTTGCCGCCGAGCGCGCTGAGCCGGTCGGCCAGCGGCCCGAGCCCGCGAGGGGTCACAGCCTCGGGGTCGAACCCCGCGCCGTCGTCTGACACCTCGACCAGCAGACGGTCGTCGTGTCGCGCCAGCCGTATCTCGACCCGTGAGGCGGCGGCGTGCTTCAGCGTGTTGGCGAGGGCCTCGCCGATCGTGAAGTAGGCCGCGCCCTCGATGTCGTCGGGATAGCGCTGCCCGCGCAGCTCGTCGTCGACGCTGAACTCGACGTCGATGGGCAGCCGGTCGCATCGCTCCTCCACCGCTTCGACCAGGGCCGCCCTGGGTGAGCACCGTCGGGTGGATGCCCGCCGCCAGCTCCCTCAGGTCCTCGAGCGTGGCCCGCGCCTGTTCACGGAGGTGCGTCAGGGCTTCGGCGCGCGGGGCGGCCCTGGCCAGCTCGAGTCCCGCGATGAGCGCCACGAGCTGTTGCTGCACGCCGTCGTGGATGTTCCGCTCGATCCTGCGGCGCTCGGTCTCCTGGGCGTGGACCAGGCGCGCGGCCAGGCGTGTGCCGCGCAGGGCGAGACCTGCCTGGGCCGCCAGGGCGGTGAGCAGGGTGTGGTCCCGCTCGGTCAGCTTCCCTTCGATCTTGGGACCGCACGACAACCGGCCCACCACCCGCCCCTCGTTCCTGATCGGGACGGTCCACTCCGGCTCGCCCGTGACGGCGCCCGCGTTCGCCTCCGTGCCGTCGTCGAGCCTGACGGCGATCCACTGCGTCCCGAGGGCGGAGCGGGCGACGTGCGCGAGATGCCGCAGCTGGCCGCTCGACTCGGTCATGGAGTCCAGCGCCGCGCTGATCTGGGTCAGCACCTGCGCCGCCGTGGGGCGGACGCCGTACACGAGCCGGTCGGCGAGCGCCTCCAGCCGCGCCCTCACGGGCTGGAAGACGAGTGTGACGAGGACGGTCAGGACGATCGCGACCGAGACGGGCAACCGCTCGCCCGCGACGACGCCCAGCGCGGTCGCCACACCGGCGTACACCAGCGCGATGGCCGACCAGAGCAGGCCGTAGGCCAGCGACCTGCGAATCACCACGCGGATGTCGAGCAGGTTGTACCGCACGATCGCCACGCCGATGGCCGCGGGCACCGCGCCGAGCACGGGCAGGAGGGCGAGCCAGCTCAGGTCCGGCGCGACGAGCCGGTGTTCGATGCCGAGGACGAGCAGGAAGCCGGCCCCGTTCAGCAGGATTCCGGCCGTCATCCACCGCAGCTGGCGCCGCTCCGCCGGCGTCGCCCCGCGCCACCGCACGATCAGCGCGCCTATCGCCCCGGCGGCGATGACGGGCGTCAGCAGCGTCCCTGCCGTGACCGCTCCCACGGCCACGGAGCCCGCGGCTCCGGGCAGCGCGAGCGGGTTCGGCACGGGCACGTCCTCGTCCAGGAGGCCCGGGGCGAACAGGACACCGATCGTGTGGACGGCGACGCACACCCCGCCCGCCCAGGCGAGCGGGCGCCACCGCGGTGACGGCAGCCGGCCGTCGGGGAAGAGCAACGGGATGAATATCCACACGAGCCCGTAGTGGACGCCGTACAGCGCCGCCGCCGCGACCGCGACGCCGAGGCCGGGGCCGTCCACACCGGTTCGGGCATGGTGCAGGAGCGTGCCCACCCCCAACCCGCCGACGCCGAGGCACAGGGCCGTCGCGAGCACCAGCCAGCCGTACGGATTGGCGGGCCGACGGCTGGCTATCAGCCAGCCGAGGGCAGGCAGGAGCATCCCGCCCGCCACGAACAGCCACTGGGACGGAGGAACAGGAAGGCCGGTCTCGAGCACGGCGCCGGCCGTCATGCCCGAGGCGGCGGCCACGGCGATCACGCCGGCGAGGAGCCGCTTGCCGTTCATGCGCGGCGCCGCCGCCGGGATGCCGGCGGAACGAACGGCGCGCTTCCAGCTGCGCTGCCGATGACTGCCAGCACCCCCTCCAGCCTGTGGACACGACTCGCGGGCCAGGCTATCCCTGCCCCCGATCCAGCCGTGCCGCCGGTCGACCGCCCGGCCACGGCCTCGAAGCATGCCAGCTCCCGCCCTGCGGTTTCCTGTGGTTAACCGCACACTTTGTCCGGCTGGCCGCCGTCATGACGGACGGGGGCCTGCACCCTTCGACGCCGACGTCCGCCTGACTAGCTTCGACGGCCGGAGGTGGACTTCTTTGACAACCACGACCGGCAGGAGCCGCGGCAGGCGGCGCGCCCTCATCGTCGTCGCCGCCGTCGCGGTGGTGCTGTCCCTCGCCGGCCTGGCCGCGCCACACGGTCTGCGACTCGGCGGCGAGAGCACAGGCGACGCCGCGCTGGCCCAAGCCGTGCGGCAGGCGGCCTGGCCGTCGGCGGGCCACCACGCGCTCGCCGTCGCCCTCATCGACCACGGCACCGTCCGGACGGCAGGCCTGGGAACGACCCAGGTCTCGGGCGGCCGTCCCGTCGACCATCGCACACCGTTCGAGTTCGGCTCGATCGCCAAGCCCATGACCGGCATGATCCTCGCCGACATGGCGAAGAAGGGGGAGCTCGCGCCGCGGACGACGGTCGGCGAGATCTTCCCCGGCCGGACCTTCCGCGATCCCGGCATAGCGGCGGCCTCGCTGGAGGAACTTGCCAGCCACCGCTCGGGCATACCCAGCATCCCGGCTTCCTTCTCGAGCACCACCGTCCTCGGCAGCCTGGTCGGCGGCAACCCCTACCGGGGACGAAACGCACGGGACGTCGTCGACGACGCGGCACGTTCAGTGGCGACCGGCCGCGGCGAGATCGCCTATTCCAACCTCGGGTTCGCGCTGCTCGGACAGGCGCTCGCCGCCAAGGCGGGCACCACCTACGACGACCTGCTCAGACGGCGCATCCTCGACCCACTGGACCTGCGCGACACCGCCCTCGTCAGCGACCCGCGCGACCTGCCGTCAGGCCGCGCCCACGGCTATCTCACCTCGGGCCACGAGGCCGCGCCCTGGTCCAGCGACGGGTACACCCCGACAGGGGCCGGCGGCTGGACCACGAGCGCCGACCTGGCCCGCTTCGTCGCGGCCGTGCTCGACGGCACCGCACCGGGCGCGGAGGCGACCCGGCCTCGCTGGGACATCGCCGAGGGCGACACGATCGGCTACGGCTGGCGGACGACGAACGGCGTGACCTGGCACGACGGCCACACCGGAGGTTTCTCCAGCTACGTGGCGTTCGACCGGACCTCCGGCCGTGGCGTCGTCGTCCTGGGCAACACCTCCGCGTCGGTCGACTACATCGGGCTCCGGCTGCTGGGCAAGGAGGGGCCGACCGAGCGGGACCTGCTGACCGGCGAGCTTCCCGTGCTCGCGCTGGCCGTCCTGTGCCTTGTCGCGGCGGCGCGGACGCTGCAGGTGGCCGCCCGCAGGAGGGCGCGCCGCCTTCTCCCCGCACCGGACCGGCTGAAGCTCGTCTCGATGACGTGGCGCGCTGTCGTGCTGCTGGCGGTCGCCTGGTCCTTCGGCGCCTGGCACATCCTCTGGCCGCCGCTGTGGCCGGCCACCGCGGCTCTTGTCGCTGCAGCCGTCGCCGTCGGCGCTCTCCGCATGCGGGGGCTGCCCGTCGCCCGAGGCCCGCGCCCCCGCCTGCGCCGGGCGACCACCGCCACCTCCGTGCTGCTGTGGACCGCCGTCGCCGCGGCCGTCGTCATCGCATGGATCGCTCGCTGAGAGACCGCGTCTTCGGCGTGCGGCCGTGCCGATCGTTCGCCGCCCCCGGCTGCTCCGCTACGCGGGAAGCATGCCGAGCTGTCGCATCTGCGAGGCGACGTCGACCACCCCCCAGATCTCGGCGAACCGGCCGTCCGCGAAGCGGACGATGAAGATCTCGCTGTACGTGATGGACTTGCCGGTCGGCGGGAGGCCCATGTATTCGCCCTGATGGGTCCCCGTCACCGTGTTCCTGCACACGACTTTGTCCCCCTCGGCGATGACGTCCTCGACCGTGACGTGAATGTCGGGGAACGCCCGCAGGAGCATCGCCCATATGTGCTTGAGGGCCTGGGCTCCCCCCACACCAGTCGGCACCGGCGCGTGGAAGAGCACGTCCGGATCGACGACCTCGTCGATCGTCTTCCAGATGAGCTCCACATCGCCGCTGTTCGTGGCGTCGTGCAGACGGTTCAACACCGCCTGGTCGCCGGCTGGCTGGGCTGTTGACATGGTGTCTCCTTCCGGTCGACCCGACACTCGTCTGGTCGTCGCTGTGGTGTGCGGGACCCGGTACTCACTCCGTGGGCATCTGACGGCGGGGCCGGTTCTCCCTGACGCGGCTCATGTCGGCAGCCGGCGGGCCTGGTTCTTCTCGCGGATGACCGCGTGGGCGTCCGCGACGGGGCCCAGGTGCCCGAGCTTTTCCGGGTTGATCAACGAGCGGATGGTCTGGACGCGTCCGTCGAGGATGTCGAGCGTCCAGATGCTGATGACCCTGCCGTCGCGGTCGCGGAGGATCGCGCCAGGCTGGCCGTTGACCTCGTGTGCCTCCATCACGGCGCCGATCTGGCGGAACGGCGGCCCCGCGGCGGCCAGCACCCTGGCGACCCTCTCGACGCCGTGGACGGGGCTCCTGCCCCCGACCTGGCCGCCGCCGTCACTGACCAGCTGAGCGTCGGCGGCGAGGAGTTCGCGCAGCCCGTCGACGTCGCCCTCCCTGAGCGCGTCAAAGAACCGCTCGGCGAGTTCCTCGCGCTTCCTCCTGTCGGTCTCGAACCGGGGCTGTCCCTCCTGCATGTGGCGACGTGCCCGTGATGCGAGCTGGCGGCATGCCGCCTCCGAGCGGCCCACTGCCGAGGCGACCTCCGCGAACCCGAACCTGAACACCTCCCTGAGCACGAAGACGGCGCGTTCGAGCGGGCTCAGTCGCTCCAGCAGCAGCAGTGCCGCCATCGACACCGAGTCGGCCAGCTCCGCGGAGCGCTCCGGGTCCTGGTAGGGGTCGGTGAGCAGCGGTTCGGGGAACCACGGCCCGACGTACTCCTCCCTGCGAACCCGGGCGGAGCGCAGCACGTCGATCGAGATCCTGGTGACCGTCGCCGAGAGGAAGGTCTTGGTGGATCGCGGTTGCGTCGAGGTCGTCGCGTAGCGCAGCCACGTCTCCTGGACGGCGTCCTCGGCCTCGGTCACGCTGCCCACGATCCGGTAGGAGATCGAGAACAACAGCGGGCGCAGTGCCTCGAATTCGTCCTCTCGCGTCATCCCCGTCCTCCCTCGAAGCCCTGACGCCACGAGGGGTGGCCCGGCCCGCCGCGGTCCACGGTCACCCTCACCACCGGCACGTCCCCAGCCGGCCCTGAACGATGGCGTTCGCCGCGTCGTCGAGCCCGTCGCCGACGAGCGAGCGCGGCCGGCTGCGCACCACCTCGACCAGGGTCTCGGACGAGCCCGGCTTGCCCGGATTCCTTGTTGTCGGCTTCACCTGGCCGTCACGTGCCACGAGCGGCGACACCAGCCGCCGCCCGCCGACTCCGGACCCACCGGCCACGAACACCCGCACCGCCGCGTCACCCTTCTGACTCCCGGATCCCTGCATCCCGTACACGGGACGAGACAGCCGTCCGATCTGTGACATCGCAGCCATGGAGAGTGGTGAGCCCCGGACATCGCCGGCCATGTCACAGATCGCCGACGGCACTCGTCCCCCTGCGGACCCCGCCACAAGGAGGAACCGCATGAACGGCGCACTGTGGATCGTCGCCGGACTGCCGGCCATCGTCCTGCCGGGCAGCAGCGCCAAGATGTTCGTGCCCGTTGGCGACCCGTCGAGAGGGGTCGAAGACTTCAGCCCCGGGCACCCTCAGGGCCGCTCACCCCATGTCACAACCGAGCGGGGCACCTCGTCTCAGAGGGCATGACAAACTCGGAACAGACCACGGTGTTGATCACAGGAGCCAACAAGGGACTCGGCCTCGAGGCGGCCAGGCGGCTCGGGGAACAGGGTTGGACGATCTTCCTCGGCTCGCGTGACGAAGGCCGAGGGCGGGCGGCTGCCGACAAGCTGACCGCCGATGGCGCGAACGTGGTCATGGTCCCGCTGGACGTGACCTCGGACGAGTCGGTGGCCGACGCCGTACGGCTCGTGCGGGAGCACACCGACCGGCTGGACGTGCTGATCAACAACGCCGGCGCGCCAGGAAGGGGCATCGCGCCCGCCGACGCGACGGCTGAGGAGATCCATTCCGTCTACGACACCAACGTGTACGGGCCGATCCGCGTCACGCACGCGTTCCTGCCCCTGCTGCGGGCGGCGGAGCATCCGCGGGTGGTGATGGTGTCCAGTGCCGTCGGTTCCTTCGCGGTCGTGACCGATCCGCAGCAACCCTCCGCGAAGATGCACGAGCTCGCCTACAGCTCGTCGAAGGCGGCGCTGAACATGATCACCCTCCGGTACGCCCACGCGATCCCGGAGATCAAGTTCAACATCGCCACTCCCGGAGAGGTCGCGAACCGTAAATTCGCCGCCACCGACATGAACCATCACACCGGCGAGCTGACGGTCACCGAGGGCACCGACTCGATCGTCAGACTCGCGACGATCGACGCCGACGGGCCGAGCGGCATCTTCATCGACCGCCTCGGCCCCATCGCGTGGTGACCACCGCCCAACCAACCCGCCGTCGACACCGGAGACCCTGCCGTCACATCTCGTAGCCACCCTCCCCACGAAGGCGGTGGTCGGCGCAGCGTTCGTGCCCCCGACGGTTTCGCGTCTCGGGGGCCACGAACGACGTCAGGGGTACCGGGCGTGCCCGCCCGTCGCTCCGAGCCAGCTCAGTCGAGCTGCGCTGGTTGGGCAAGAGGATCCCACTCGATGGCGACGAGCCTGCCATATCGGCTGGCCAGCCTGCGGCGTAGGTCTTGGTCGAAGGTATTCGTTTGGAGGACGACCCGGTTGAGCTCTGGGCTGATCCCCATGCCGAAAACTTCGGGTTCGTCGATCGGCCTGCCTTCCATCTCCATCAGCGCTTGCAGCGCGGCCTGGCTGTTCTCCGCTGGCCGTACCTGAGGCATGACCGCATAAGGGGTGCTCACGCCATCCGGCGAGTCCACTCCTGAGATCAGGGGTGAGGCCAGTTCGCGTCCCCGCATGGTGACGTAGGGGGCGACCAGCCGGTACGGCTCATGCAGGATGTACGGTGGGGCGAGATCGTGCGGGTAGGCCTTGGCCCGCCGCTCGGCAGCTTCCAGGGCGCGATGGAACGGCCGAATGCCCTCGTATGACCTGAGCATCACAGGGGACACGGGTTGGTAGTAGACCTCGACCGCGTCCTCCGTAGCGGGCTGCACGATCACTCGCCACTGGCCAGGCAGGAACGCGGGCGCTGCCGTGATGGCGTAGACAGCGAACAGCGCGAAGATCGCCTTCAGTCGCATGCGCGATGAGTGTAAGGCACCGCTCGCAACATGATCAGCCACACGAGTCTTGGAGGTGGCACGAGCAGTTCGAGTGTCTGACTTCCTGCCGGCAACTCTCACAATCATGCTGAGCGCGGGGCCTGACCTGGTCGGGAAGCGCTCTGCAGGAGCAACCCTTGGCCGTGGTTGACCCCGGCATCGGATGGCCAAGGCCGAGGCCGAGGTTACGCAGAAGGTCGTCGCGGGCGCTCCAGTCGCACATCAGGATGTAACCGGCGATGTGCTCCACGGCCCTGCTCATCGAGCGCACCCAGAGCTGGAAGGCCATCCTGCGACAGGCGGGCATGCGTGTCGTCCTCGTCCACGACGCGCGCCATACCCCGCGACGCTCCTGATCGAGCAGGGTGTGAACATCCGGGTGGTTCAGGAGGTCCTCGGCCACACGCGAGTCACCACGACCGAGCGATACACACATGTGTCCACACCGCTCATGCGAGACGCCGGCGAACGGCTCGCCTCCGCGTTGTGGGACCAGGTCGTTGCAACCATATCTGCAACCACAACAATGCAGAAAATCAGAAAGGCCCTCATCCCGGTTTCGGGTGAGGGCCTTTGATCTGCGGAGGATCGGGGATTTGAACCCCGGATGGTGTTGCCACCAAACCGCATTAGCAGCTAGGGGCTTGGTCGTTTCAGGGCGTTCAACGTGGACCGATGTGTCTGGACGGTCGCCCTGGAACGGGCTGGTACGGCGCGGAACTGCAACCCAAACTGCAACCCGTGATGATCTCCACCCATGCCAGCGAGTCCCCGCCGCCTGATCACCCCGTCTGCCGTCGACTGGCCCGTCCGGGTCGATAGCGGGCGGGATGATCAGGTTCCACGTCAACCACCGACCACTCCAGCATTCACATGCACGTCGTCCACCCCATCCCGGAGCCGGAGTGCCCTTCGTAGGATTCGGCTCCTGATGTTTACAGGTGCAGGCGGACACACTAGATCACTTGTCGGTTACAGATGAGTGTTGAGCCGCTCCCTTCCGTCCCCTCCTGTGGTTTCGTGAAATTGCGACGCCAGTGTCGATCGTCGCTCTTCTCTGGGGTTTGGAAACGAGCAGACAGGGGCCCGGTGTGGGGGAGTCGCAAGGCACTCGACGCGCGAGTCGAGTGCAGGACGCTGTGCGGCTGCTGTTCATCCTGGACCGATGCGGGGAACCGGTCGACGCAAATCAGGACTCCGTCCCAAGTGGTGCCGTCTGCGTGTTGCGTGGACAGAAGAGGCTGCAGGCCCTGGATTTCTGGCTCCGCAATCCCGACTACTTAGCGGACGAGCTGTTGGCTCAGATAGAGAACGGCTCAGCTGAGGACGTTGAAGACGCACTCATCCGGGCGACCACGCTCATGGCGGGCGACGAGCCGGACCTCAGTAGATATCCGATGATCCGCTGGCGCTTCGGTGCCTGGGAACCGTTGGACGATGCGCTTTCACTGCTGGTGGCTCACGGTCTCATCTCCGTCGTCCCGATAGGCGCCCCGCCATCGCAGATCGATCGCTGGGATTACTACCTGCTGGAAGCTGGCCGTGATCTTGCTGCGGAGCTTCGCGCAGAAGCGCCTGACTTGAGGTGGTACGACGAGCGAGTGACCACGGTTGTGATGGTCGCGGGAGACCGCAGCGGTAATCAGCTCAAGGAGATCCAGTACAAACAGGCTGAGTATGAGCGCACAGCGTGGCGTACCAGCATCGACAGCATTACGGAGCGTGTACGAGGCCGCTTGGAACGATTGAAGGACCAGAGAGCGGGGCTAGTCAGATGAGCGACTTCACACAGGCCGTGGCCAAGCGAGCCGGAGTCAATGCTGATCAGGCCGCTGATGTTCTGGCGAGACATGGTGTACGCGAGAGCGGCATTCTGCCCAAACCGCATCGGCTGCTCATCACGAGCATCGCATTCACCGGGAAGAAGAGCGGCACTTCAACTGGCTCGATCAACTTCGAGTGGCACCTGGCCTCGGGGCTGTGGTGCCTGGCTGCCGACAACCTGCGGGGCAAGAGCAGCGTACTCGAGGTGATCTGGTGGTGCCTGCGAGGCGAGAGCAACTTGCAGGCGGACGTGCGTCGTTGGATCCATCGAGTTCGTCTGACGGGCCAAGTCGACGACGAGCCCTTCACGGTGGCTGTCGATGCCGTAGATGATCAGCTGATCGGAAGCCTTGAAATCGGAGCACAGGGCCAGGCCACGAATTTCACAGGTGAGCAGGAATTCAGTGCCACCATGGGCGCCTTCATGATGGATCGCCTTGGCCTGGAGCCTCTGCGCGGATGGCGCAGGGACACTGCGGGTAGCCCAGCGGAACCCGAGGAGGCAGACGGGCAGCTCACCGTAACGGGCTGGCCTGCCTATAGCCACGCGCTGATGTGCCGCAACCGTGAAAATGATGCTCTACTCGGAGAGACTGCGGCTGGCGGAACCATGATCAGCCTGCTCCAAATGTTCGTTGGCCTTCCATGGACCACTACGCGTCGGGACGCAAGCGCGGCCCTAGAAGTCCTACGCCAGGGCCTCCGAGGAGAGCGCCGCAGAGCTCAGCAAGATCTTGATGCTCGTGGCATCGGGGTGGAGGAACTGGAGAAGCGGCTCGCAGAAGCGAAGCGCGTGGCTGCTCAAATGGACGTCCGCAGTCTGGAAACGGCTGTCGGTGACGTGGAGACCCTTGGTGCCAAGTTGACCGAGATGACCGCTCGACATGCGGAGCTCGTGCAGCAGTCCAGTATCGCCCAGCAACAAGCGGATGACCTGCGGGAGACGCTGACCGCTGATCGGAGCCGCCTTAGAGACCTGCGTGAGACGGCTGTCGCTCAACGCTTCTTCGGCGCGCTGAAGCCGACTTGCTGTCCTCGATGTTCAACAACGCTCGACAAACTCGCTCATGCTGATCTTGGCGAGCTGCATTGCGGGCTATGTGGCTCCGAGCCCACCGCCCCGTTGGGGGACAACGGCGCAGCCGAGGAACTCGCCGCGGCAATCGACATCCTTCAAGGCGCCTATAGAGAAGCACGTCAAGCGGCCCAGCAGACAGCTGCTGCCGTTCAAGCGTCCTCGGCCACGCTTGAGGCGATCCGGACGGCCTTCCGCGATGCGCAGGCCGGGCTACCGCAAGAGGCTTCCTTGCGGGCACACCTGGCCGTCGCGAGGTTGGAAGGCGCTCTAGCCGAGCGCCATGATGCCCTCTCGCGAGCTCAGCCAAAGATGTCCACGGTCGAGGAGACCATCCTTGAGGCTGCAAGGAAGGAAGCAGACGTACGGGCGAAAGCGGCCTCTCAGCAGCTCCTGGAGCGGGTTAGTTCGGAGATCTGCCGGCTCGCCGTCCGTTTGGGCATGAGCGAACTTCAAGAGATCAAGCTGCTGGGCAACGGCACGCTCAACGTGACAAAGGGCAACAGTAGGACTGTCTTCACGAAAGTAACTCCCGGTGAACAACTTCGCCTCCGTATAGCTACGCTGCTTGCGCTACTGCGCGTCGGGCACGAGTTTGGTGTCGGTCGCCATCCGGGTCTCTTGCTGTTGGACTCGGCTGGGGCGCAGGAGACCAAAGCCTCCGATCTGGCTGAGGTCCTAAGCCAACTCCAGACCATCTGCCAGGAGACTGACGGACTGCAGATGATCACTGCCACTGCAAACCGAGAAGTAGCGGCCAACGTGGTTAGCTCTGATCGACTTAGGGTGTCGGCTCCGGGGGAAGCAGTGTGGTGATGCGGAACCCCAATTGATCATTTCCTGTCGACTCGCCTCGTGGAAAGGCGTACAGTGACCCCGCTTGAGATGCGCTTCGCTCAGCCAGGCGACCTGCCTACGCTTCAAATTCTTGGCGGGGAAGACGTTGTCTGGGACCACATGGAAGTCCTGGAAGGTTCACCCGTTTGGTTCCGTGTCGCAGAGACGCTTCTCGCAGAATGGGACACGCTCCGCCACCCTGAGAAGGCGGCCAAGCTCATCACGGAAGCTCTCCGTCGCACCAATAGCGCGGCAGCGGTCGATGATGTTCTCGACCAAGTTTGTGATCACTTCGGATACCTGCAACGTGCAGATAGCAGCCTCGCTTCTCTGGCGCTAGACCGCAGTCGGCAGCACGACAGCCCTCTCGTCGCAGAACTGGCGGGCATGTTTCTGGAAGCAGCCATGCGGTTAACGTTGGCAGGTGTCGGATCGCGCTACGGAGTCTTGGCTCGCCTTGTGGATCGCGATGCCGTAAGTGCTCCAGCGGCATATAGCCGTCGTGTCGTCCGGCTTCTTGGTATTGCGTACGAGCATTGGCGTGACACAGATCTACTCGAAGCGCTGCGTGGCTTTCTGGGTACTGCCGTACACGGTGATGCTTCTTATGAGCTGGCAATGTGCCACATATCGGACGCCTTCAATGCTTCCGAACGGCCTGAACTGATGAGATCCTTTGCTTGTGCGCATGGTCATCTGCGCGCCGCGATCGAGGGCGATGAAGACCGCCCAGACGCTAGCGCATACCTTGCTGCAATCGAAGCGGTACTGGCATTTGAAGCTGGTCGTACCGACGTGCTTAGCAACGCAAGCAAGAAGCTGCGCCGCCACATCACTGAGCACACCATGTGGCTTACGCGGGCTCGCAATCGATGGGCTGACGGACGATACGACATGGAGGCCGCCTGGTACGACTTGAGCATCGATCTCGAAGAGGCTAGCTTTTTCCTAGATCAGCCTCTCACCGTTTGGCCGACGCGAACAGTTCAACACATACTCGCGGTCTACACCGCGCACCGGGCCGTGCGGATTGGACCCGAGAGGGAAAGTGCCCCCGGACTCCAATTTCTCATCGCTCCACGAATCGAAGGCGCTTTCGTTCGTCGGGATGGGCTGCTGCTGCACCTTCGCGCCATGTTGGCCGAGCCTTCGCCTAACTGGAACGCCGATGCTGCAGAGGAATTACGGGCTGCTGTAGAAGCCCACCTCCATCTAGGTGTTCCGCCCCCGGGGGTGGATGACTCGGGAAAAGCCCACGTGGCGGCCCGGTTTCCCCGTTTGGCCGCCGCGATAGGTGACCCGCTCCTAGCTCCTTTTTCAGAGGCAATGCTAGGCGAAATGGAGCGTCAGCTGGCGGATCGCGAGGTGGAAATTGCGGCCGACCTTCCTGTGGCGCAACAGGCTATCTATAACGAGATTATCTCCGCTCTGGAGGAGTGTCCAGATTTTCAAGGAGTTGTGCGGCAAGGGTTTGTTCGTTTGACGACTCAGCTCATTAGATTCCTAGCCAATCGCACAAATCGTGGTCGCGCTCATCATGCTCCGCGTTTCGCATATCTATTCGCGCCAGCGCCTGGAGGTAAGCTGCCGCTGGAGAGCGAGCTACAAGAAGATCTCCAGGATTATCTAGACGGCAATTTGGAGGATGTTGACATTGAGGTCTGGGATCGCAGTGGAGGTCGAGCTGATATTGTTGTTAGATTTCCTGGTTTTGAGATAGTTATCGAATGCAAGCGGACGAAGGGGAAGACCACCCGTGAGGGCCTGCGTCGCTACCTTGGACAGACGGTTGCCTATCAAGCTGGCGGAGTCACGCTTGGGGTGCTTGCCATACTCGACTTGAGGCCAAAGCCGGACTGGATTCCCAACATCCGTGACAGTATGTGGGCTGACCGCATCCAGGCCCCAGAACCCTCTCAGCGAGATCGGTGGGCCGTTGTAGTCCGCGTCCCAGGCAACCGCGTAACTCCTCATGACATGTAGCTCACAGTTCTAGGTCAATATGCCGCTGAGTGACGGCGAACGGGCATCCCAAATTCACGGAACGGCCACTTAAGGCAAAGCTAGTTTCCGCCTGGAGCCAGCTGCTCGCTGAAACTCCGACCGTTCAGACCCGTCCGGCTCAACTCATGATTGTCTGTTCGGGTGGCTCCCCAGGTGGCTCCCCGAAACCGGATCGACGCCTTTCCCCCAACCAGGGAGCCCACCCACGTACTTACGAGGGGACCGACCCCAAACCCGCAGTCCTGAAACGATCTTCACCTCAGTGATGAGTACTCTGTCCCTGTGTGCACATACGCGATGGTCACCTACAAGGTTCACTACGTGTGCGTTCCTTGCCGTCAGAGCCACAAACTCTCCTGGGACGGCGCAGAGCACCTCTGCACGCGCTGCCAGAGGCCGATGCTCTTCGCCGGCCATGACTTCGCCGCACCGCGCAAGACCCAAGACCGCCATTGGTCGGCAGTCGCGGCTGTTCTCGGAGCAGGACTTCGCTACGACGGATTCGAGACCTGCGGCTGCGCCAGGGAGCCGAAATACCGTCCGCGCACGAGCTCACAGGTCAGGGCACGGCGCAGGGCGGCAGCGCGCAAAGGATTGACCGAAGCCGAAGCACTCGCACTACGCGACCCGGCCTACGCGTAGAACGCTTTCGGGCATCCGAACCAGCAGCCACCGGATTAAAAGATCCAGTTCGGCCCGTTCCGGATCGTTCAATGCAGGTCAGAGGGTGTGGGCGGTCCATCTGAACGGTTTTGAACCGTCTCGTATTGCAATCCGAACTGCAAGCCTGGCGGCTCGCTGATTCCAGCGATCACAGGGGAACTTGAGGGCTGTTGCAGCCTGCGGCGGCCCTGACAGAGTGGGCTGCATGATCGAGATTGACGGGCCTTTCTATCGCGTCAGCGACCCGGGCTTCGAGATGATGATCCCTGCATGGGAGGGGTACGCCCCCGAGACCGCTGATCAGGCCGACGCGACCATCACATTGCCAGATGGCACCCGTCGGTACGCGACGTTCATGACACTTGGCGTCGTCAGCGGGATCATGGATCGCTGGCAGGAGACAGGCGAGCACCTCAACGGTCGGTACTTCTCCTGCTCGGATCTGATCATCATCCGCCAGCCTGGCTTCGCCTCGATGGTCGCTGCCATACAAGACATGATCGCAAGCGGAGACATCGAGCATGCATGCGGCCTTCTTCCGCCCGATGACGAGGAGGATGCGGGTTAAAAGTGGATCTAGCCGTTGGTGGCGAGATGCTTCGTGACCTGCGGCCCGCCACGCTGGTGATCGGTTAGCCGATCAGCCATTCCGCGCATATTTCCGGATCTTCATGGAGCGGCGCGGTTACACGTAGGGGTAGAGATGTTCTGTTGAGCCGACCAGGGCAGTTCGTCCGTAACCGGCACGTGGCAAGTGAACGCCTGTAGCTCGTTCCGCGAGGGCCAGGGCGGCTGAGGTGGGCTCATCGAAACCTGGCTCGTCGCCGTCGATGACCATCCCTAACTCCACGACGTCGGCCGCGAGTCGGTCTGGATCGGTGCCCTCGCGATAGCGGTAGCCGTACAGGCCGAAGGTGGTGATCAGGCGGCCGCCCTCGTAGAAGGCGAAGTCGGCTCTATTGATCGTTACTTGTACGGCTGCAGCGGATGAACCCTCGGACAGGAGGTCGGATTTGTCGTAGACGATGCCTGCCCAGCCGTCTTCGATCAGGACTGTTCCTCCACGAGTTCGACACGCTGCGACACCGAACCCGTCCCCGACCAAGGGACTGCCGGGGATGACGCCGATCCGTCGCAAGGCTTCTTCGGGGGACATGTCCTGTACGAAGCTGACGCAGAGCCAGGTCTCTCCCACGCCATCTGTGAACTCCTGATAGAGCCATTCGTAGGTCGCCGCCATAGCCTTGCTCATAGACGCGAGCCTCCCGTAGCCGGACAATCTCGATGATCCTTCCAGGCAAGCCCGACAAGTTCCTCGCCCGCGTTCTATACGCACGTCCAGCAATAGATCATCTGGTCTTCTGCTTGCGCCCGTTGAGCGAGATCTCTCAGCTCTACTATCAGTGTCGTCAGGTAGCCCTCGTCGGGGCGGCCGAAGAACTCTTCGATCTGCCCCCACCGTTCGGCAAGATCGGCCAACCGGGCGTCAGGCACGCTGGCCAGCGAGTCGCGTATGTCGGCGGGGAGTTCCTCGATACAGGGCCCCTCCTTGTACGGCGAGTCCTCCGGCAGCGCTTCCCACTCCTCCAGAGAGTTAGGGCCGCCCTCGGGCGGTGGGTAGAGGGTGATCGTCCGGATGAGATCCAAGTCGTAGGGCACGTCCCTGATGAGGGCGACGAGCTGCCCAAGGATGACCCCCGGATCAATCCCCTTGGCGTCCACAGCGTCGAAAGCGGGACTCGTGGACACGGCGCGGGCCCTGTCCGGCTCGGCCATGGCGGCCTGCCTGTCAGCCGCCCTGTAGTAGTCGTACAAGACCCCCACTGATCCCCCGGTCAAGGTTGTTCTGCCTGCTATGTCTGGCGACAGATTAGGGGCCGTATGTATGTGCGAAAGAGGGTTTGCTGGTGATCCCCAAACACTCCCTGCCCTGATCGTCCCGTCACCGTCGTCCCACCCGTCAGGGAAGCGGGCCGGGGGCCAGTGGTGAAGGTGGAGCTCCCCACTGGAAGAACGACCTTCGCCACTGGCCCCTGGTCTGCTGGGCTTGTCCTGGGGCGATGGTGACGGGACGGTCAGGCTTCCACCTCAGCCACTGATCGCCTGGTGCTTGTCGCGATCATCCTTGATCCCGAGGGCCCCCGCCGGAGGCATTCGGTTGAATGCAGTACCGGGCTGAGAGACGAGAGCGTGTAGCGGTCGGCGTCAATGCGCAGCACCCGAAGGGCCGCGTAGCGGTTGAGGCCGGCGGCGGAACGCTCGACCTGGCCGTGAGTGCCTTTGGGTTCTGGTCGACTTCATATCCGTTGGCGCGGTCCGAGCACGGGCGCGCGCGAGAACGGCCCCGAGGCCGCACGCGCAGCGTGCGGCCCGAGCGCAGGGCCGCGCCTGGCGGTGCGTAGCGCCGCCCTTGATACCTATGAGAACAATTCGGCAGTGATCTGGATCAGCGTCTGAATCGATCGTTGTGCGGGTGGTAGAACGCTGGATGTGGACGATCGTCGGGACCGCCTGCGGGCGCTGGGTGAGTTGCTCCGACGACTGCGTAAGGACGCCGGCCTCACTGGGAAGGATCTGGCGTCGCGGGCTGGTGTGACTCAGCCGACGATCTCGCAGATCGAGACGGGCCAGCTGCTTCCGCTGCCTGAGACTGTCGAGCGTCTCGTTGAAGCTCTCGAGCTTTCCCGTGAGGCGCGAGTCGAGTTGGACGGTCTCCTCAAGCGCCTGCGGGACGAGGTCTCGCGGCTGAAGGGTGGCTTGGCGGGTCGGGAGTCGGCGAACGCGGCGCGCGTCCGAGCGGCGCATCAGGTGGCCTCGTTCCAATCGGCAATGATTCCGGCCCTGCTCCAGACGGCCGAGTATGCGCGGTTGGCGCTCTCGATCGGAAGGGACGTCGATGAAGAGGCCGTGTCACGGGCCGCGGCTGTACGTGTCGAGATGCAGAGCATCCTCTTCCAGCCGGGGCGGGAGTTCTCGTTCGTCCTCACCGAGGGGGCTGTGAGGACGTGGCCAGGGCCGGCGTCCCTGATGCAGGCGCAGCTTGATCGACTGGGGCAGGCGTCCACGCTGCCGCACGTGCGGGTCGGTGTGGTGCCCTGGTCGGTGCAGGTGCCGCGCTTCCCCCTCCACGGGTTCACGATCTTCGATGGCTCGGCCAGCATGGTGGAGAGCCTGACCGCTGAGCAGACCTTGACCGACGTCGATGACGTACGGGTTCACGTGGAGACTTTCGACGCGTTCGCGAGGGTCGCCGTCTACGGGGAGGAACTGCGAGCGCTGCTCGGTCGCATCGCCACAGAGTTCCGGCAACTCGACTCTCAGTCGAAGTAGCTTATTTATAAGTGGAATAACTTGAGTCTCGCCATGGGCACTCATACCCTGACGGCATGGATGTATAGCCCCCTAGACATCGGAGTCGTCCATGTCCTCCTGGCGCGTGACCCGAGTGTTCCTCGGCTCGGCCATCTCGGTGCTCGAAGCTCGCCGCTTCGTCACCGCCTTCCTCCCGACCTGGCCCGATCTCGACGACGCCGTCCTCATCGTGAGCGAGCTGGCGACCAACGCCGTACGGCACACCAACAGCGGTCGCCCTGGTGGCCGCTTCATCGTCTCCCTCGAAGTCATCGGCTCGACCTTGGGTCTGGCCGTGCAGGATGAGGGCGGCCCGCGCTCCCCTCGGCTCCTCCCCCTGTCTCCGACAGAGATGGGCGGGCGGGGCCTGGCGCTGGTCTCGGGACTGTCCGTGAAGTGGGGCGTGGCTGGCGACGAGAACGGACGAACCGTGTGGGCCGTCCTGGAAGCGACACCCTTGGCCATGGCGCGGTCCTGATGTGCTTCTCTCCGCACCCGGCACCCCTGTGGCCTCAGTACCAAGAGATCGACTGGCAACCTCCGCGGCGAGACGGGCGGGTTCGCGTGGTCGAGTGGACCTGCGACTGTCGGCGACCCGTGTACGAACTGTGCGGCTCGGGCGGTCTGTACTATCTCCGCAGAACCGCTCAAGGAGAACGCGCCGCCGAGTCCGTGCGGGCCGTCTGGGCGGAAACCCACAGGCTGTGGATAGCGCTCCTGACTGGTCGAGCCCGTTGACGCGCGGCGTCCCCAGACGGCGGTCAGCGATTCGGGCAGTAAGTCGAATAACCGGCGAAACCCTAAAGCCTGTGCTGTCAAGGGGGATAGACGGTGATTCGTCTAGGGGCCTAGACTCGGTGGAGCACCATGGAAAGGGAACCACCGTGCCACCGAGTGACCTTGAGCGGATCGCCGCGATCGACGATCCCTACTTGCTGATCCGCCAGGCCACCGAGCGACTGAGCGCGGCCCAACAGGAAGTGACCGAGCTGGCACGGCTTCGCCGCCGAGTGATCCAGGAGCTTCACGCGCAGGGCATCTCCTATGCCCAAATCGCGCAGCGGGCTGGCCTGTCCCGCGGGCGTATCCACCAGATCAAGCACACGGGGCCGGCACCGGAGGGTGTCTTCCTCGGTACTGGCACGATCACGCTGGCAACGCCTCTCAAGCGGGAGGCCAACAACGCTCGTCCCGTCGTCGCCATGGAGGACGTCACCGCCGCCAAGCGTCTGGAGGACCTGGCGCGCGGCTTCGATCTGTCCATCAACCTCGAACATGTCCCCCTCGATGGCGACTTCGACCTGAACCGGCCGAACCTCATCGTGATCTGCGGGCCGAGGCTCTCCCCCGTCATGGGGGCGCTGTACGAGTCGGACCCGGTGCTGGAGTGGGTCAAGGAAGGTGCCTGGACGCTTCGGGACCGGCGTACCGGCGAGACCTACCGGTCGGGAGAGGATTCCGACCCTGTGCGCCCGATCGACTATGCGTACCTCGGTCGGATGTCCCGTCCGGACGGCAGGGGGAACCTCCTGGTGTTCACCGGCATCCATCCTCAGGGCACCCTCGGCGTGGTCGACCTCATCACGTCCGAGATCGCCACGCTGTGGGGACAGGTCGGCGAGGAGCGGTTCTCCACCGTGGTCGAGGTGGAGTACGACCCGGCGACCGGGGAACCCGTCAGGGCGGAACTGGCAAGTCCGCTCTACCGCCACGACGAGGAGAGTTAACCGTGCGCGTCGCCCTCGCCACCCAAGCGGCCCCCGGCCGCCCCAACGAGGATTTCGCCGGTGCCACGCCCGGCGCTGCCGTCCTCCTCGACGGCGTGGGCACGCCGACCGGCTCGGACTCGGGATGCACGCATGGTGTCCCCTGGTATGTGCAGGCGCTCGGCTCGACACTGCTCGCCGGGATGAACCAGAGTGAGGGCTCGCTGACGGAGGTCCTGGCCGACGGAATCAAGGCCGTCGCCTCGATGCACGACTTCGTATGCGATCTCAGCCATCCTGGCTCGCCGTCCGGGACCGTGGTCATGCTGCGCCGTACGGCAAATGCAATCGACTGGCTCGTCCTGGCTGACTCGGTCCTTGTCTTGGACGTCATCGGCGCCGCCGAACCCATGGTGATCTGCGACGACCGCGAGGCCCAGGTCGGCGAACGCTATCGGAAGGCCATGGACGCCCTGGCGGCTGACACTGTCGAGCACGTCGCGGCGCACCGAGCTTACGTGGAGACCCTGCGCGATCATCGCAACCGGGACGGAGGGTTCTGGGTCGCGGCGGTTGATCCGTTGGCCGCCGACCAGGCGTTGACCGGGACCGTGCCCGCCGAGAGTGTGAGAGCCGCCGCGCTGCTCAGCGACGGCGCCTCCCGGCTGGTCGACCGCTTCGAGCTGATCACCTGGAGACAGGCCCTCGATCTCCTCGACGAGTCAGGACCGGACGAGCTGATCCGGCGCGTCCGTGAAGCGGAGGCCAGCGACCTGGACGGTGCCCGGTGGCCTCGCGGCAAGACGTTCGATGACGCGACCGCTATCCACTGGACGTTCTCCTAAGCAAATTCGTCCACCCCCCTAGACAGTTCCCGACCGTCGATTTACCTTCATTGCATAGCCCCCTAGACACCGAACCTCGGAAGCGGACCCGCCGCACTGTCTAGGGGGGTACACAGGAGGTAGAGAACGATGGCCATCCAAGGCCCCATCCCCATCGGCTTCGACCAGGTCTTCCCCCACGGCTGCTATCTCGTCGGCGAAGTCGAGCAGGTCAAGGACTTCGACGCCTCGGCCAACGGCCGCACCGTCTTCGCCAAGGACAAGGCCACGGGAGAGCTGGTCTGGCAGGTCGCCGTCATGGACGCCGACCCCGCCGCAAAGATCTCCCAGAAGACCATAGCCGTGAAGATCCTGGCCCCGACCCAGCCCGTTGCCCCGCCCGCGGCACCCGGACTCCCGATCATCCCCGTCGAGTTCGACGGCATGACCGTCACGCCGTACGTCGCCCAGAACACCGGCCGCCTCGCCTACTCGATCCGCGCGACCGGGATGCGGGCTCCTCGCACGCACGCCAAGCCCAAGGACCAGGCATGAAGCGCCCTCGCCCGGTCTCGGTGATCACCCTCAAGTCGAGCGGCCCGTCCAGCGCCAAGTCCCACCCGTACCCGCGCAGGACCCCGGTCCTCGCTCTCGACTTCGACGCCATCTCGGTCCTGGTCACCACGTCCCACAGCAACCAGATCACCCCCGCCGACGTCGCGTTCGCCCGCGAGCTGGCCAAGGAAGCCGCGGCCTTCGCCGTCGCGGTGGAGCGGATGTTCCGCTCCCTGCCTACCCCCACGGAGACACCGAAATGAGCCGCACGGTCAGCAGCCACTCCTTCAAGAGCGGCGAGAGGGCATGGGCGACCTGCCACACCTACAGCAACCGATCTCCGATCTTGGCCCTCTATATGGGCCCGTTCAACGTGTCGTTCTGTCCGGCCATCCCGGACGAGGTGACGGATACCGACCTCTCGTTCGCCAGAGATCTGGCCAGGAGCGCGGCCGCCTACCTCGCCGCGTGCGAGCGCTTCCACGCCAAGCAGGCGTGATCTGCAAGTGGGCCGCCAGAAGCGCCAACTTCCGGCGGCCCTGGTTCTCCCCTGGGTTCTCACATCAAGGAAGGCCCCAGCCTAATGTTGAAGAAACTGCCCGGCGATCCGGTCTCCGGCCTGGTCTCCACCACCCCCGACACCGCAGTCGTCTTCCGCCCCGCCATCGTCCAGACTCCAGCGATCGTCACCATCGTGATCTTCGCGGCTCGCCTGGTCATCGGCCTCGTCCGGTCCTTCTGGCGGCATCCCATCGCCTCGGCCGTGGCCGTCACCCCCAGCACGATCTTCAGTCTGTACGGCTGGCGCCTGGCGCTGGTCGTCGTCGCGGTCCCGATCGCCCTGGTCGGCCCATGGGCCATCACCTATCCCAAGGTCGTCCTTCCCTGGATCGGTTACCGCCTTCTCGCCTGGTGGCGGCTCGTCTGGATCTACCGGCGCCACTGGCAACCCGTCATGGTCGTCTCCGGCCTCGGCCGTCACATCAAGGGTCGCGACTACCTGCCCCGCCTGCTCCGCGTCACCTGCACGTCGTGGGCCGACGTGGTCACGGTGAAGATGCTCGACGGGCAGGCGGCGAAGGACTGGGCCGACCGCATCGAGCACCTGGCGCACGGCTTCGGCGCCCCTTCATGCCGGGTCAGCGTCGAACGAGCGGGCCGACTCCTGCTGACCTTCCCGCGTCGCGATCCGCTAGCCGAACCCCTGCCCGCCGTACCGCTGCCTGAGGCAGCCACGGTCGGACCGGTCGAGATCGGACAGACCGAGGACGGCAAGCCGTGGCTTCTCAAACTGCACGGCACACACGTCCTGGTCGCCGGCGCCACGGGAGCAGGAAAGGGCTCGATCCTCTGGTCAGCGATCCGCGGCCTCATCCCGGCCATCTGGACAGGGCTGGCTGAGATCTGGGCCTTGGATCCCAAGCTCATGGAGCTGTCATTCGGCCGCGCCATCTTCGGCAACCGCTACGCCGCCGACCCGGCCGACTGCGCCGACCTGCTCGACGAGGCGGTCATGGTCATGCAGGAGCGGGCCGGCCGCTTCGCCGGAGTGCAGCGCGACCATGTCCCGAGCGTGCAAGACCCCTTCGTCCTGGTCGTGGTCGACGAGATCGCGTTCCTGACCGCCTACCAGTCCGATCGAGCGCTACGGCAGCGCATCTCCGCCGCGCTGGCCACCCTCACCACGCAGGGGCGCGCGGTCGGCGTGGGCGTCCTGGCCGCTCTCCAGGACCCGCGCAAGGACGTCATCACCATCCGCAACCTGTTCCCCGACAAGATCGCACTGCGGCTCGACGAGTCCGAGCAGGTCGACATGGTCCTCGGCGACGGCGCCCGCGACAGGGGAGCGCTGGCCGATCACATCTCTCCTGTCCCGCACCAGGGAGCGGGCGTGGCGTACATACGACTGGAGTCGTCGCCCGACCCGATCAGGGCCCGCGCCGCCTACGTCTCCGACGAGGACATCCGCGACATGGCGGCCCTCTTCGAGGAGGCCATGTGACCAACGGAGCCGACCGCACCCTCCCCCGCCTCGTCCGCGACACCATGCCCCTCGTCCTGGACGTCGCCATCGAGATCGCCAAGTCCAACGGCGTGTGCATCCGCCCCATCGAAGTCCGCCGCCAGGACGTCGTCACCGGCAAGATCGAGCCCTTCGACCTCCCGTGCGGCACCACCCAGGAAGCCAAGTGCCCGCCGTGCGCCAAGCGCAACCAGTTGCTCCGCAAGGCCCAATGCCGGGAGGGCTGGCACCTCGACCACGAACCGACCCCCGACCCTGCCGCGGCCACCGATGAGCAACGCTGGCTTGTCGAGTTCCGCGCCGACGTCCAAGCCAAGCGCGACCATGCGGCGGAGGAGGAGACCGAAGACTGGGAAGCCGCGATCGTCGCCATCGATACGGAGATCAACGAGGCAGGCATGCGCGGCAACGTCCTCGGCCGTCGCCAGGTCGCCAAGCGCACCCGATCAACCAGACGCCGCCAGGACGCCCCCGACTTACCCAAGCGAACACGCAGGCCAACTACCCTCGGCCGCACCTTCACCAGCCCACAGGGCCAGGTCTACCGGCCGTCGATGTTCGTCACGCTGACTCTTCCGTCCTACGGCAAGATTCGCGATGGCGTACCTGCCGACCCCAGCAGCTACGACTACCGACGAGCTGCCCGCGACGCCCTGCACTTCTCCAAACTCGTCGACCGCTTCGTCCAGAACCTCCGCCGCGTGGCCGGCTACAACGTCCAGTACTTCGCCAGCGTCGAACCACAAAAGCGCCTCGCCCCACATCTCCACATGGCCATCCGCGGCACCCTGCCGCGCGCCGAGATGAAGCAGATCGCCGCGGCCACCTATCACCAGGTCTGGTGGCCTCCAGCCGACGAAGTGAAGTACGACCGCGAGGACCTCCCCGTCTGGAGCGACGAGGACGGCTACCTCGACCCGGCGACGGGGGAGATCTTGCCCGCCTGGGATCAGGCGCTCGACGACCTGGAGGAGCCGCAGCATGTCGTGCGCTTCGGAGAGCAGGCCGACGTGCAAGGCGTCCTCGCCGGAAGCCCCGCCGCAAACAAGGCCCTCGGCTACCTGACCAAGTACCTCACCAAGTCACTCGGCGACCCGCTCGACCCTGACGACGAAGGCGACCAGGCCCGCCGCGATCACGTCACCCGCATGGTCGACGCCCTGCGCTACGAACCGTGCTCGCCCACCTGCCCCAACTGGCTCCGCTACGGCGTTCAGCCCAAGGACGCCAAGCGGGGGATGACTCCCGGCCACTGCCGCGGCAAGGCACACCGACCCGAACACCTCGGCTACGCGGGCCGCCGCGTCCTGGTCTCCCGCAAGTGGTCCAACAAGACCCTCCGCGAACACAAGCAGGACCGCCGCGCCTGGGCCCTCGAACTTCTCGGCCTCGACGAACCGGCCGCCAACGACCGCCACCGCTACATCTGGCGCCCCGTCTCCAGCAGCGACCCGACCCGCACAACTCGCGCCGAGCAGCTCCTCCGTGGCATTGCCCGACGCCAGCAGTTCCGCGCCAGCCTCCTGGCCCTTGAAGCCAGAGCGACCGGCGAACCACCCCCAGAACTTTCGGCAACCGGAAAGGCGGCCTGACATGGATCCCCTGTTCTACCGCCCGAAGGACGCGGCCGTAATGCTCGGTATGAGCCGAACCGCCGTTTTCCGGCTGATCAAGTCGGGTGAACTCCGCTCGATCAAACACGATGGCTACCGCCTCATCCCCGCGGCTGCTCTGGTGGAATTCGCGCACTCCCTGGAATGCGAGGAGGTCGCGTGATGGCCGGCAGGAAACCCAACGGGCGCTCATCGATCTACCTCGGCAAGGACGGCATCTGGCACGGCTGGGTGACCGTGGGCATCAAGCCGGACGGCTCTCCCGACCGCCGCCATCGGAAGGGCGTGAGCGAGGCGGAGGTCACCCGCAAGGTTCGCGAGTTGGAGCGACAGCGGGAGTCAGGCAACGTCAACAAGCCGGGCCGCGTCCCCACGGTCGAAGAGTGGATGACGGAGTTCCTCGACGTGATCTGCGAGCGCCTCGTGCTGTCCGAGAAGCTGGCACCCCGGACGCTCGCCGACTACCACTCGAAGAACCGCCACTGGATCGTGCCGCTCCTGGGCAAGCATCGCCTCGACAAGCTCGCCCCTGAGCACTTGGACGCCGCGTACACGACCATGCTCGAACGGGGACTTGCGACGAGTACCGTCCTCAAGGTCCACCGCATCCTCTCGCGCGCCCTGACCATCGCCCTCAGGCGAGGCCGAGTCGCCCGGAACGTCGCTACCTTGATCGATGCTCCCTCGGCCACGGCCATAGAGATAGACCCGCTCACCCGCGAAGAGGCGCGAAGCATCCTCGAAGCAGCAAAGACGAGAAGGAATGCCGCTCGTTGGTCGGTCGCTCTCGCGCTCGGCATCCGTCAAGGCGAGGCGCTGGGTCTCCGCTGGTCATACATCGACCTCGACACAGGCGAGATCAGGGCCTGGTTCCAGATCCAGCGCTCCGAGTGGCGCCATGGGTGCGATGATCCGCACTCCTGCGGGAGGAAATGGCATCGCCTCCCTTGCAAGAAGAACTGCAAAATCCACAGCCATGACCGGAGCTGTGGATCGACCTGCGCCAAGCCGGGTCACAACTGCTACAAGCGACCATGCCTCAAGGACTGCACCGGCCACGCGGACAAGTGCCCGCGGCGCTCGGGCGGCGGTCTCGTCTTCCGGCCACGCAAGGGCAAGAGCAAGCTCACCCTCCAGTGCCCTCCCGCGCTGCTCGATCAACTGAAGGCCCACAAGAAGATTCAGGCCGCCGAGCGTCTGAAGGCGGGAGAGAAGTGGACGGATCACGACCTGGTCTTCACGACCCGCCTCGGCGGCCCGATCGAGCGAACCGAGGACTGGAAGGTGTGGAAGTCGATCCTCCGGCAGGCCGGCGTGCGGGATGCCAGGGTTCATGACGCCAGGCACACGGCCGCGACTCTCCTGATCGAGCAAGGCGTCCACATCCGCGTGGTGCAAGAGATCCTCGGCCACACCAGGGTGACCACCACGGAGCGATACACACACGTCGCCACCATGCAGATGAAGGACGCGAGTGGCCGCATGGACTCGGCCCTCTGGGGATAACTGCAACCCAAACTGCAACCCCGACAGCAGAAAGGCCCTCACCCGGTTTCGGGAGAGGGCCTTTGATCTGCGGAGGATCGGGGATTTGAACCCCGGATGGTGTTGCCACCAAACCGCATTAGCAGTGCGGCGCCATAGACCTGACTAGGCGAATCCTCCTGGTAGCCGTCTGGCTCAGGACAGAGTACCGGCCTTCTGGCGGTGCGGCAAAGTGGTTCGCTCCAGCGTCATCACCAAGAGTTATCCACTGCCTGTGGGTAACCTCGTCCACACCTGTGGATGACAGCCCGCCCAGGTCGAAGCGGGCTGTGGACAGTGTGTCAGGCGGCGGGGTTGGCCTCGCCCTCGATCTCAATCTTGATCTTCTTGCCCACCAGGACGCCACCGGTCTCCAGCGCGGCGTTCCAGGTCAGCCCGAACTGCTCGCGGTCGAACTCGGTGGTGATGGAGAAGCCCCATACCTGCTGGCCCCACGGGTTGGTGCCCACGCCGCCGTACTCGACGGTGAGCTCGACCTCCTTGGTGACCCCACGAATGGTGAGGTCGCCCGCGACGGTGAACTCGTCGCCCTTGTGGCCGACCACGCGGGTGCTCTTGAAGGTGATCTCGGGGTAGGTCTCGGTGTCCAGGAAGTCGCCGCTGCGCAGGTGGTTGTCGCGGTCGCCCGCGTTGGTGCTGATGCTGGAGGCGTCGATCGTCAGCTCGGCGGACGACTCGAGCGGGTTCTCGGCGATCGTGATCGAGCCGTTGAACTTCTCGAAGTGGCCGCGGACCTTGCTGACCATCATGTGCTTGGCGACGAAGCCGATGACCGTGTGGTTGACGTCGATGGCGTACGTGCCGGCGGCGGGGATGGAGAGGCCTTCCCAGGTACGAGTGCTCATGTCTGTTGCTCCCTCGAGAATGATGCTTGCGCTGCGGACGTTTGCTTCAACAGATTTCTACATGAGGAATATTCCGCGCGTCAACTATCGTCCTCTACGATGTGAACGTGATCCCCTTTGACGACCCGCGGCTGACGGCCATCGGCCTGCTCACGGAGGTCTACGCCGGCCTGATGGCGAAGATGACTCCGGCCCTCACTGCCGCCGGGCTGTCCGAAGTCGACTTCGGCACGCTGATCAGGCTGGCCCGATCACCGCACCACAGCCTGCGCATGGGCGACCTGGCCGCGCAGACGGGCCTGTCCACGAGCGGGGTGACGCGCGTGGTCGACCGCTTGGAACGTGACGGCCTCGTGGTCCGGCAAGCCTGTGCCACCGATCGCAGGGCCTCCTATGCGGCGCTGACCGACAAGGGCGTGGACAAGGTGCAGGAGGTGCTGCCCCAGCACCTCCACGACATCGAGGAGTCCTTCACAGGACTGCTCTCACCCGAGCAGCTCGAGACCTTCCTCGCGACCCTCCGGATCATCAGGGACGTGGTGCACCCCTGCGCTACCGCCGGCGCGGTTGAGCCGGGACAGATAGTTCGCCCCTGAGCTTGGCCATCGCGCGCGAAACGGTGCTCTTCACGGTGCCGACGCTGATGCCGAGCGCCCTGGCGATCTCCGGTTCGGACATGTCCTCGTAGTAGCGCAGCACGATCGCGGCGCGCATGCGGGCCGGCAGGCCGTTCAGCGCCTGTTCGAGGGATTCCTCCCACTCGCTCGGCGCTTCGAAGCTCACCGGGATCTCCGGCAGCTCGTCGGCGGGGAACTCCTCCAGCTTCCGCTGGCGCCACTGCGAGATGTTGATGTTGACCATCGTCCGCCTGACGTAGCCGTCGAGGGCGGCGCGATCTTTGATCCGGTCCCAGGCCAGGTAGGTCTTGGCGAGGGCTGTCTGCAGCAGGTCCTCGGCGTCACATGGGTGTCCGGTGAGCTGGTGCGCCACACGCAGAAGCGCTGGTCCGCGAGACCTGACGTACTCGCGGAACTCCTCATCCGTCCTGGCAGTGTGCATCGTGGCCAGAATCGCAGCCCGAGCCCCTATTGCGGCTGAACCGGAATCCAGGATTCGTTCCACCAACTGCAAAGTGCAGTCAAGGTCTGCCTCACATCGGTTGTCAATGCGTTCCACCGAGGATGCGTATTTTGCTCCCCTTCGCCGGGAGGAGCCGGGAGCTATGTGACTCTAGGGGTGTGAACAGCACGGAACGCCGCCGAATCCTCGCGGCGGCGGCGCTCGGCCGCACACCGGGGCATGCGGGGCCCGACCGCGAGAGCGGCGATCCCCTGCACGCGGTGACCGGGCAGATCGTCGACGTCAGCCCCCATCTGCTCATCGTCGAGACCGAGGAGGGCAGCGAGGAACGGCTCGTCATCGCGCCGTGGGCGACCGCCTGGCACGGCGCCGACGTCGCTCCCGGCGACCTCCCCCTCGGCTCCAGGGTCATCATCAGGGCCCTGCGTGACGGCAAGGTCGTCGAGCGGGTCTGGGCCGACCTCACCCGCATGACCGGCACCATCCTCTCGATCGAAGGACGCCGCGACCTCCACCTGGAGCTCGACTGCGGCCCGCATCGCGGGCGCCGCAGCGTGGTGATCCCTTACCGGACCACCGGACGCGTCCGCGTCCGGCACCCCCAGCTCGAACCGGGCTACCTCTTCGACGCCATCGGTGTCAGAGAGGACGGCGTGGGCCACGCTCTGTTGCCCGCGACGTCGCAGCCCGCCTATCCGGCGCGCGCCGTACCAACCCCTCCCCCCGCGTACGGCGGGCCACAGCAACGCATCTCAGGAACCGCCACCTGGTCCGACGCGTTCGACTGCGACGAGCGCGGCGCGGCCTATCCCATGGTGGAGCGCTCCGACGCGGCCTGCCCCGACGCCGAGGTGTCGTGCGTCGGCCTGCCGTACCTGGCTATGGGTTCTTTATTGAAAGTCCGTAATGTCTGCGCCGAGCGGGCGGCGAACCTGCCTGTCGTGGCGTGCGGCTGTATGGCCGGGCGCTTCTGCGACAGGTGCGTCGAATGCGGCACCTCGCCGAGAGGCCGCATCGTGGAGCTGTCACCCTCATCGTTCGTAGAACTGGGCGGGGAACTGACCAAGGGGTGCTTCAATGCCCGGGTCGGATAGGGGTATCACGCATGCTCGAATCGCAGCTGCCGATCTTAATCGTGCTGCTGGTCCTGGGAACCATCGCCAAGCTCGCCACCGTGCGCTCCAATCTGGAGCCCGGCGCCCTGGCCAGGCTCGGCCCGGCCGTGCTCGTGCCGGGCTCGCTCCGCACACCCGCGCTGATCTGCTGCTCCGTCGGCGAGCTGGTGCTCGCCGCCGGACTGCTGCTCACCACACATCCGCTGTTCCGATGGGGAACGGTCGTCTTCTTCGCGCTCTCGACCTACGTGCTGCTGGAACTGCGCAGGCGGCGGCCTGACGCCGGCTGCGGCTGCTTCGGCGAGGTCAGCTCGGCCCCCGTCGGGCTGCGCTCGATCGGCCGCACGGTCGTGCTGACCGGCATGGCGGTGATGTCGGTGTGGGCCCCCGCGCCCGGTCTGTCGTGGTGGACGCTGGCCGGTGTGGTGGTGCTGGCCGCGCTCTCGCCCGAGCTGGAGGAGGCCGTCGACCGGCTGCGCTATCGCGCTCCGTGCGAACAGCGCCCCGCGAGCGAGAGCGTGGGTCTGGCCAAGCTCAGGGCGAGCGCGACCTGGCGGTCGCATGCCGACCAGCTCGCCTCGGCCGAGCCGTACGACAGCTGGCGGGAGATGTGCTGGCGCTTCTTCGTCTTCGAGAACGTGAACGAGGACGACACCGTCTTCGCGGTCTACCTCACAGGACGGCATCCGGCGGTGCGCATGGCGGTGGTCGGCAGGGACGACAGCGGGTCGATGCCGGAATATACGGCTGTATCGGCCTGACGCTAGATAGCGTTATACGGCGGCATATTGGTCTCTCTAGCCGTGCCTAGCTTCCCCTCTAGACACGGCTAGAGAGAGTCAGATGGGCTGAGCGCGAAGGAACCTCCCGAAGTGCGGCACCGTGAACGCGATCAGACCGCGCTCGGCGGAGTAGATGAGCCCCTTCTTGATGAGGCTGTCGCGAGCGGGTGACAGGCTCGACGGCTTGCGGCCGAGGGAGTCGGCCACGTCGGAGGTGGCCACCGGCTCGTCGCCGATCGCGGCCATGGCGTGCATGTAGTCGCGCTCAGCAGGGGTGGCGCGCTCGTAGCGGCTGCCGAAGAAGCCCACGGCGAGCTCCTCCTCCGCCTCGGGCGCGGACACCTTGACGTCGTCGAGGGTGATGGGGGTGCGCGGCGCGTAGTCCCACGCGACCTTGCCGTAGGCCTGCACGAAGTAGGGGTAGCCGTCGGCGGCCTCGTAGAGCGCGTCGAGCGCCTCCTGCGTGAACTCCACGCCCTCCTCCCTCGCGGGGACGAGGAGCGCCATGTCGGCGGCTTCACGGTCGAGCTTGTCGAGGCGCGCGTAGCGGAACAGCCGCTCGGAGTAGCTCTTGCTGGCCGACAGCACGCTCGGCAGGTGCGGCAGGCCGGCGCCGACCACGATCAGCGGCCCGCCCGTCTGCGACAGCTCGTGGCAGGCGGCGCAGAGCGCCGAGATGTCGGCGGCCTGCACGTCCTGCATCTCGTCGATGAAGAGCGCGACGCCCACCCCGAGGTCGGTGGCCACGCTCGCCGCGTCGACGAACAGCTCGGTCAGGTCGATCTCGAGATCGCCGGAGTCGGCGCGGCCGCGGCTGGCGGGCACGTCGATGCCAGGCGACCAGTGGGAGGTGCCCTTGGCGGCGGCCGGGTCGCGCATCGCGAAGGCCTTGAGCACGCCGAGGAACTCCTCGATGCGCTCGGGCCCGCGGTGCCGGGGGGCCAGCTCGCGGATCGCCATGTGCAGGGCGGCGGCGACGGGACGGCGGATCGACTGGTCGGGCCTGGCCTCGATCTTGCCGGTGCCCCACAGCCGCTGCATCGCCATGGACTTGAAGGTGTTGAGCAGGACGGTCTTGCCCACGCCGCGCAGGCCGGTCACGACCATGCTGCGCTCGGGACGGCCACGGGCCACGCGCTCCAGGACGACCTCGAACTGCTGGAGCTCACGGTCGCGGCCGGCCAGCTCGGGCGGGCGCTGCCCGGCACCGGGGGCATAGGGGTTGCGCACAGGGTCCACGCTCTCGGACTTTATAGCGGGGTATAGCGGCCGTCTTAGAGTTGGGAAGAAACACCTACGGCGTGTCTGGACGAGCATGGCACCCCCTCCCACCTGGCCGAACCTCTGTTCGAGTCGTTACCCAGAACTGTAGCGCGCGATCGAACACGTGCGCGAGAGATTCGAGTAAAGATCTTTGCAACAGTCCACGCCTCCCGTGCGTCCCCTGTTCGTGGACTTCGAAGAGTTCGTCCGAGCGAGAGGTTCGGCGCTGTTGCGCTACGGCTACGTGCTTACCGGCACCTCACACGACGCCGCCGACCTGGTGCAGGAGATCCTGCTCAAGCTCGCCGACCGCTGGGACAAGGTCGACAGTCCCGAGGCGTACGCGCGCACGGCCATGGCCCGCCAGCACGTCAGCTGGTGGCGCAGACGCCGCAGAGAGGACCTCACGGAGGATCTGCCCGAGGGCTCACACCATGACAGCCACTCCTTCGGCGAGCTGTGGAACGAACTGCGGGCGCTGCCGCCGAAGCAGCGAGCCGTGGTCGTGCTGCGCTACTACGAGGACCTGCCGGACAAGGAGATCGCCGAGATTCTCGGCATCTCACGGGGCACCGTGCGCAGCCAGGGCCGCACGCGCGCTGGAGAAGCTCCGCGTCAGCCCTGGCGTGCTCGAAAAGGGGAGAGCGTCATGAGGACTGAGGAAGATCTGGTCCACGCGTTGCGGCAGGCGGCCGAGCGGGCGCCACAGCCCGACCTGTCCGCGGCGCTGGCCGCACGGCGGCGCCGCCGTACCAGAGGAAGGACGGCGAGCGCCGCCCTGGCGGTGGCGGCCATGATCGGGGTGGCGGGGGTGGGCACGACGATCGCCAGAGGTGTCTTCACCAGCGGGGGCGGAGACGGCGTGGCGGTGGCCCCTGTCGACGGACCGAGCGAGGTGATGGCGAGCATGCAGACTTCGGCCGAGGCCGAGTCCCGATCACAGGAGGGGACGCCGATCGAGAAGATCTGGCCGAAGGCGATCTTCACGATGCCGGCGAAGAACGCCGACGGATGGCGGTACCGCCCGATCACCGGCGTCAGCGCCACCGAGGTGATGGTGAACGCGGAGTCCGCATTCGAAAAGGCGGGCGCGATCGAGATCTACGACTCCGAGTCGGGAACGTTCCGCAAGGTCACCGACGTGCCGACGACCCCTGGCCTGAAGCGGGCCTACCCCCAGGACGCGGCCTTCGACGCGCGGAGCGTCGTCTGGTGGGTGCACGCGACCGGCGTGCGCGAGATCTGGATCGCGCCGCTGGCAGGGGGCGAGGCACGGCTGGTCGCCACGTACAAGGGCGAGCACCAGGGCATCGAGGCGATCGCCGTGAAGGGCGAGCACATCTACTGGTCAGAGCAGGACGGCACGGTCTGGCGGCTCCCCGCCGAAGGCGGCACGCCCGAGAAGATCGCCGACGGCCTGCACCTGATCGACTGGCCGTGGGCGAGCGATGTCTCCGAGCGCGAGCACCGCAAGAACCAGACGAAGGTCGTCAACCTGGAGACGGGCGAGACCCGCCAGATCACGGCTGCGGCCGAGGCCGTGGGTCTGCGCTGCGGGCCCACCTGGTGCGTGGCGGAGGGCCTGGTGCAGCGGGTGGACGGCACGGGCCTGCGGAAGGCGGACGTCTCCTTCCACATGTCGGGCTACCCGGCCCTCGACCGGTATGTCAGCACTGGGACGAGCGTGCTCGATCTCGAGACCGATTCGTGGGTGACCTTCCCCAAGAACCCCGACAACTGGATGGGCAGCGGCACCTCCTCGGCGCCCAGCACGATCACGTACTGGGGAGCCACCAAGGGGACCAAGCCGGACGAGTTCCGAATGGTCAACCTCGCGGCGGCGCAATAGGGTTCCACCCATGCGGAGCTTTGCGAACGTGCAGGAGTTGAAGGCGGCGGTCGGCGAGACGGTCGGCCCGACCGAGTGGCGCACGGTCACTCAGGACCAGGTCAACCTCTTCGCCGACGCCACCGACGACCACCAGTGGATCCACGTCGACCCCGAGCGGGCGAAGGAGACCCCCTTCGGCGGGACGATCGCCCACGGCTTCCTGACGCTGTCGCTGCTCCCCTCGTTCCTGACCGAGCTGATGAGCGTCGGCCAGATCCAGATGGCGGTCAACTTCGGCCTCAACAAGGTCCGCTTCCCCAAGCCGGTGCCCGTCGGCTCGCGGGTGCGGGCCAGCGGCGAGCTGGTCGACGTCAAGAACAGCCCTGCGGGCCAGCTGGCCACGATCAAGGTTTCGGTCGAGGTGGAGGGCGAGCGCCGTCCGGTGTGCGTCGCCGAGGCGCTGCTGCTCTACGTCCCGATCAGCGAGTAGACGATCGCCGCCAGCGCGGCGATCGCGATCAGCCCCAGATAGGCCAGCACGAGCCGGGTGTCCCTGAGCACGCACGTGCTCCGGGTCAGCCCGGCTCTGCGCGCTTTCCAGTAGCCCACGAACCCGAGCACGGCGAACCCGAGCACCGCCCACGGCCCGAGCAGCCAGGCGAGCAGCGCGACCGTGGCGTAGACGCACAGCCTCAGCGGATCGGTCATCGCAGCTCGGGCCATGCCTGCACGGCGCAGAACGGCGCGCACTGGTCGCGTTCGTCGCGGCGGGTGCCCACGTGCACGCAACACTGGGTGAGCCGCTCCTCGATCATGGTCGAGATGTCCATGAACGGCTTGACGGTCAGCCGTACCACCCGCTCCCCCAGCATCCGGCGCAGCTTCTTCCGCCTGCCCAGCACCGTGACCAGCGTCGACAGCCCCAAGTCGCAGTTCTCGCAGATGTTCTTCCACAGCTCGCCGATCTGCGGGTGCGACAGCGACGACTGCTCCGACAGCAACCCCAGCAGCGACTCCTGTACGGCCAGCCGCAGCTCGCGTGGGATCTCGCTGTCGGCGATCCTGTTCGACACCAGCCCCAGGTTCTCCTTCAGCCGGTCGTGCCCGATCAGCGCCACCAGCGACCGCCAGTCGCCCGAGTCGTCGCGGATCAGATAGCCCACCGAGCAGCAGTGCGGGTGCGAGCACGGCAACGCGGTGAGATCGCGCCAGGTCACCAGCCCGCCGGTCTGCGGCTCGAGCCTCTTGAGCACGCCGGTGTGGGTGAGCCTGTCCATCGGGTCGATGACCCCGCTCCTGCCCGAGCCGAACACCGGCTGGATCGACACCCCTCCGACGAACGGCGTGGCGAGCGCGAGCCTGACGACGTCGCCGATCTCACCGTCGTTGACCCCGAGCGCCGCCGTCATGACCAGCGTGGTGAAGATCTGCCGCTCCGACAGCCGTCGTACGGCCAGCGCCTTGAACCGCCGCAGGTCGCCGCCTCGATGGTGGCGGGAGGCGTGCTCGGAGATCCCGTCGTACTGCAGGTAGACCTCCACCCTGTCGCGATGCTCGGTGAGCAGGTCGAGCAGGCCGTCGTCCTGGGCCACGAGCAGGCCGTTGGTGTTGACGAGGATGCGGGTGATCGGCCTGGCGGTCAGCTCGGCCAGGAGCTTGGCGAGGTCGGGGTGGAGGGTCGGCTCACCGCCGCTGAGCATCAGGACGTCCAGCCTGCCCTCCTCGCGTTCGAGGCGCTGGTCGACGTTGGCGAGCACCCGCTCGACCGGCACGACGCCCTGGAGGTCGGGCGAGGAGCCCGCGAAGCAGGTCGGGCAGCGCAGGTTGCAGCTCTCCGTGATGTCCTCCAGCAGAATGCAGGTGTGCTGGGTCTGCATCTCGGGCAGCCCGTCGAGATAGGCCCCGGGGATCGGCGCGAAGTTTCCCGCCAGGTCGGGGATGTGCGCCTTGGTGGGCGCCGTCCACTCCTCCAGGTAGGACAGGATCTCGGGGTCCTCGTCGTAGAGCGTGCGGACCAGCCCGTGCGTGCGGCAGCCGCGTTCGAGCCACACCCTGCCATCGCGCTCGGCCAGGTAGCCGCTCAGCCTCGGCACCCGCTCGACGGGAAGATCGCCGTGACAGTGCGGGCAGAAGGCGTTGACGTACCGCAGGATGCGATCACCTCGGAGCCTCACGGGCTGCCCTCCTTCCGAACCGGATGCCCAGCAATATCAGACAGGGGATGAGGAACCACTGCGGTCTGGTCAGATCCAGCCAGACCGTCTCGTTCGCCCTGGTGAACTCCACGAGGAAGCGGAACACCGCGTAGGCGGCGACGTAGCGGGGGAAGAGGTCTCCCTTGTCACGCAGCCTCGCCAGGACGATGAAGGCGACGAGGTGGAAGACGATCTCGTAGACGAACGACGGGTGCATGGCCTGCCCCGTCAGGCAGCCGGGGCACTCGGGCGTGGTCGCGGGCGCGTGGACGCCCCACGGCAGGTCGGTCGGCCTGCCGGGCGCCTCGGTCAGGTGGCAGCCGATGCGGCCGATCGCCATGCCGAGCGCCACCGCGGGGGCGAACAGGTCGCCGGTGCTCTCCTTGTAGCCGATGATCCGCTTGGCGACGAGCACGCCGACGTAGGCCCCTGTCAGGCCGCCGAGGATGCTGCGCGAGCCGTACAGCCAGAAGCCTTCGAGGTGCTCGGCGAAGCCGGCCAGTCGCATGCCGATCGCGCCGCCGACCAGGGCACCGGTGACCGCCACCAGCGACTGCTCGTTCAGCGCGCCGCGACGGCGGGCCTCTCGCACGAAGACCACGGCGGCGGCCAGCACGCCGAGCCCGACGAAGAGCTCGTGCACGTCAGCGGTAGAGCTCGGGGTTGAGCCCTGTGCAGTAGCCGGCCGAGATGATCGAGGTGAGCGCCCAGCCGATCATCAGCCCCATGCCCAGCCCCTTGTTCTGCGGCTTCTTCGTCAGGATGAGCGCGAGGCCGCCGCCGAGGCTGCCCAGCGCGAGCAGCCCCGCCACGATCGCGATGCCCACGGGACTGCCGGTCCTCAGCGCGACGAGCCCGGCGATCACGTTGACGACCAGGTAGATGCCGACCCCTGCGAACGCCATGCCGACGACCACGTCAGCTCCCCTCGGAGTAGTAGATGGCGGCCTGCACCCGGCTTCTCAGCCCGAGCTTGTTGAGCACCCTGCTGACATGAGTCTTCGTCGTGGCCTCGGCCATGTCGAGCTCTTTGGCGATCTCCGCATTCGACAGGCCCCTGGCCACACAGGCCAGCACCTCGCGCTCCCTGGGGGTGAGCAGGTCCTTGGGCGGCTCACGCCGTACGGGCTGCTCGGCGAAGGCGGAGATCAACCGGCGGGTCACCGCCGGAGAGATCAGCCCGTCGCCCCTCGCCACCAGGCGCACCGCCTCCACCAGGGAATCGGCGTCGGTGTTCTTGAGCAGGAACCCCGCCGCGCCCGCCCGCAGCGCGCCGAAGACGTACTCGTCGACGTCGAACGTCGTCAGGATCAGCACTTCGGTCACGCCGGCCAGCTCCCTGGTGGCCGAGATGCCGTCCATCTTCGGCATCCTGACGTCCATCAGCACCACGTCGGGGCGGATCTCGCGGGCCATCGCGACGGCCTCCTCACCGTCGCCCGCCTCCCCCACCACCTCGATGTCGGCGGCGCCGCCGAGGACCAGCACGATGCCCGCCCTGACCGCCGCGTGGTCGTCGGCGACCAGCACCCTGATCGTCACAGTTCCTCCTCGGTCCGCACTCTGATGATCACAGCGCATGCTCCGTGGGCAGCGTGGCGCGCACGCGCCACCCCTTCTCCTCGTACGGCCCCGCCTCGAACGCGCCACCCACCAGCGCCGCCCGTTCCCTCATCCCGACCAACCCCGCGCCCGCCCCAGGCAGCTGGGTCCTCGTCTCGTTCAGCGGGTTGTCGACCACCACGCTCACCAGCCCCGGCGCATAGGTGATCACGACCTCCGCCCTGTCGTCGCCGTGCTTCATCGCGTTCGTCAGCGCCTCCTGCACGATCCGGTATCCGGCCAGATCGACCGACACCGGCAGGTCGTAGGGCGTGCCCTCGACCGTCATGACCGTCTCCATCCCCGCCTGCCTGGCCCGCTTCACCAGATCGGCGGCGTCGGCCAGCCGCGGCCTGGTCGTGGCGTCGTTGTCCTCGCCCTCCTGCCGCAGCAACCCGATCATGGTGCGCATCTCGGCCATCCCCTGAACGCTGTTCTCCCTGATGGAAGCCATGATCTGCTGGACGGCCCCCGCGTCGAGATCCTTGCGCGACAGCACGGCCGTCGACTGGATCGCGATGGCGCTGAAGTGATTGGCGATCATGTCATGCAGCTCCCTGGCCATCCTGGTGCGCTCGGCGACGATGGCCGCGCCGCGGTCGAGCTCGGCCAGGTGCGCCACCTGCTCGGCACGCGCCCGCTCGGCGGCGGCCTGGTCGCGCTGCTGCCGCAACACCATGGCGGTCGTCACGGGCACGACCAGCACGAGGCTCACCTGCACCCCGTAGATCGCCAACGCCAGCCAGCTCCGCTCCAGCATCCCGATGACCGCACCGATGATCACTGCCGCCGTGGTGGTGACACCCAGCAGCCAGCGCGAGGCCCTGGCGGGGCCGTACAGCGCGGCCGCGTAGAGGTTGTCGGTGAACACCAGCGTGGTCGGCAGCGAGGGGCCGCTGTAGGCGACGTCGATGGTCACCGCCGCCACGCCCAGCGCGAGGCAGACCAGCGGCGCGCTCCGCCGTACGGCCACGCCGGCGCACGCGAGCGCCAGCGGAACGGCGAGGAACCACGGGGGGACACCGATGCGGTCGAAGTAGGCCCGACCGACGAGCATGACGGCACCCACGGCGAACGCGGCCACGGCTGCCAGGATGTCTCGCCTCATCCCTCCATCTCACCATCGAGAACCGCGGAGTTGTTCACACCTGGGACCTGCCTGTGGATACACAGAAGGTTGTACACAGGCGAGCGGGATCCGGGGTCTCGCGACTCCCGGGACGAGGAATCGAAAATCTGGTTCGAGGCACGGCTTGAGGTCCGCTATGATTGCTTACGCAGCGAGCGGCCGTAGCTCAATGGATAGAGCATCTGACTACGGATCAGAAGGTTGGGGTTTCGAGTACCTCCGGCCGCACAGCAGGAGAAAGGCCCTTCGGGATGATCCCGGAGGGCCTTTTTCGATCTCGTTCCACGAGCCCGGATCGATCCTCACCAGGACCTGCCCACGCGCCCCGCCCACGCGAGGGCGCAAAAAGGCGTGGATCGAGCGTGCATTTGGCCACTGACCCACCCGCGCTGCCTGCCGCACCCTGAGGTGCCTGCGTTTCGGCCTGAAACGCAGGTCAACAGAGGGAGAAACGGCATGCGACCTCACAAGCTCATCCTCACGCTCGCGCTGACGGCGGGCCTGACCGTCTCGACGGCTGTGTCCTCGGCCTCGCCCGCAGGCGCGACGAGCACGGCCACCACGTGCCGGGTCAAGCTGAACTACGTCGACGCCTACGACGTGGAGGAGAACAACGGCGACGAGATCCGGATCGACCTCGCGGGGTACATGTACCCCAGCGGCAACCAGTACGTCGCCGTGAACAACGGTGATCGCGCCTATTCCGGCAACTTCGCCAACCCGACCACCACCATCGGCACCACCGGGTCAGCGCTGTTCAGCCTGCGCGAGGTCACCCCGCCAGCCGTCGGCCAAGGCGACGAGCTCGGCTCGGTCACCGCGAGGGGCTCCACCTGCGCCACGCTCGCCACCGGACAGGTCGCCAACATCTCCAAGCACATCTTCGGCACCGGCTACTGGTACTACATGAGCCTGGTGATGACCGGCCTGTAGCGTCCAGGGTTCGAAGGCCCTGCCGGGTCACCAGACGGGCCTTCACCAGCCCCCGACGCCAGTGGGGACTTCTGCCAGGCAAACGCGCGCACGCGCAAGACGACTGCGCGGCCGGGACGAGATCTGTCATCGAGACGATGACAGATCTCGTGACGACCTCGCGGCCACCCCCGAAGGTCCGCCTCGTCGAACTCACGCATCGCGGCGAACGCGGTAGCGCAGGTGGGTCACGGCCCCCGCGACGGGCGTCCCCTCCAGGATCAGCCCGGCCCGCTCCCCGGCGAACAGCGGCGTGCCCTCGCCCATCAGCAGGGGGACCAGGTGGATGCGCATCTCGTCGAGCAGGCCCGCGCCGAGCAGCTGCCGGGCGACGTCCGCGCCCAGCACCCAGACGTCCTTGTCCCCCGCGGCCTCCTTGGCACGTCGGGCTGCGGCCTGCAGTCCATCGAAGGCGAACGTCCCGCCGTTGTCGCCGAGGAGGTCCTCCCTGGTCCGGTGGGTGACCACGAAGCTCGGGATGCCGGGGAACGGTGTGCCGCCCCAAGGCCCCAGGCCGAGGTCGAAGGTACGCCGTCCGATGAGGGTGGCCCCCACCGCCTCCTCGGACTGCCGGAGGACGCCGAGGTCGATCTCGCCGTCCGGTCCGTTCCCGGCATGCCATTCGTGGAGCCGCTCGCCGCCGTCCCCCATGGGCTCCTCTTCCCTGACGTTCGGACCGGTGGTGAACCCGTCCAGGGACACCGACACGTCCAGCACGATCCCGCTCATCACACGCCTCCTTCGCTCCGTCGGCGGCGCCGTCCGGCGCCGTCAGGGAATAGTCGGAGCCGGCCGGGCCGTCTCGACATCGCCACGGAGCCAGCTTCTGAGCATGGGTGGTCACTCGCGCAACGGATCGCGAGGTGTGCCCGGCTGCGACGTTTGCCGCCGGACAGCCCGGTCGGATAGGAAGCTCGCATGCTAAGAGGTAACAAGGTCGGACTCAGGGCCCGGTACGAGGACGACATTCCGATCCTGCTGACCGAGCTTTACGACGACGTGGTGAACGGCTCACGGGCCGAAGGCCGGCCGTGGCGGCCGATCACGCCAGGCTCGAGGGACCCGCGGCTCGTGGTGGACGACACCGACCAGGGGCGCGTCCCGTTCTCCGTGGTGGAGCTGGACGGCGGCACACTGGTCGGCACCGCGGCGCTGTGGGGCATCGACAACCATCACCGGTCCGCGCACATCGGGCTGGGGCTGCTGCCGTCGGCCCGCGGCAAGGGCTACGGCACCGACGTGGTCGCGGTGCTGTGTCACTACGGTTTCGTCGTGCGCGGCCTGCAGCGGCTGCAGATCGAGACGCTGGCGGACAACGCCGCGATGCTGCGCTCCGCCGAGCGCAACGGCTTCGTCCGCGAGGGCGTGCTGCGCTCCTCGGCCTGGGTGCTGGGCGAGTTCTTGGACGAGGTGCTGCTCGGGCTCCTCGTCCAGGACTGGAAGCCGGCCTTCGGGACTTCGTGAACATGTCGGGGCTGTGACTGCGCGTAGCTGGCCAGGTGGCGCGGCGGGGTTCGGCGCCATCGCGATGACCAGGGCTCTTGCTGTCTGGACTGAGGCGATCACGGCCAGGCATTCCGGTCTTCGGCAAGGTTGTCCAGCTGAGAGCCAGAAACAGCACACCGCCCGATTTGTCTGTTGACAGGGACCGCGGCGTTCATGATGATCGACAATGTGGCTGGAATGTCACTATCCGTGACGACATGCTGGCCCATTTCCTCATGAGGTGTCATGGAGGGTGGCCGTGGTCGAGCAGGGGCGTGTGCGGTGGAAGCGATTCGCGCTGGTCTTCACACCGGTGGTGGCGTTGACCTTACTGCTGGTGGGCGCCACGACCGAGGGCGCGATCGGCGCCACCTTCGTGGTCTCGAGCTCCACGTTCAAGCTCTTCACCGGCGAGTTGCGCGCACAGGGCTTCACGCTGGCCGGCGGCGTCGACCACGACATCAAGGGCAGGGCGATCCCCGTGCTGTTGACCGGCATCCGTCGGGCCGAGGTGTTCGATCTGTGCCAGAGCGTCGTCCTGAAGACGCCCCTGGGAGCGGTGACCGCGCGGATCACCGGCGGCCGTGGTGACGCGCCGGTGGTCGCGGAGGACCTGGTGATCGACGCCGCGGCGGCGCGGGCCGCGGCGGCCTTCAAGGACATCCAACTGGGGCGCGACGCCGGCACACTGGACGCGCCCGCGGGGGCAAGGGGTCCGGCGGGGACGTTCGGCGCGCAGAGCAGGACGGTCGTTCTCCGGAACGTGAGGCTGACCGCGTGGGCCGTCACGGCCGGCACCTTCATCCTCCCCGACCTCGCGCTCAGCCTGCAGACCGGCGACCGTCCCTGCTTCTGACGGGTTCTGATGGGGTTCTGACGGTTCGGCGGACGGACAGATCATGAAATCGTGGCGGCGTTCGAGGCCGTTCTGGAGCGGGCTGCTCATCGTGCTGGCGGGGGCGGAGCTGCTGTCCATCCCGTTCACGCTCGACGCGCTGTCCGTGGCGATCCTGTTCGGCACGGTGGGGGCGACCTACCTGATCGCGCTGGTGATGATGATCGCAGGCGTGCTGGTATGGCTGCAGCCGGGCCAGCGGGTCTTCCTCGGCCTGGTGGCCATACTGCTGTCCATGGCGTCGTTCGTCTACTCCAACCTGGGCGGCTTCCTGATCGGCATGGGCCTGGGCCTGCTGGGCGGAACGCTGGCCATCGCCTGGACACCCGTCAGCCGACCGGCCAGCCGGCTCGACTCCCTCAGCCTCCGCGACCTCCCCGGCGCGGCGCGGAAACTCGTGTCGAGCGAAACGCTCAGCCGCGTCGGTCACTGGTCCCGCCGCGGGCCCGCCTCGAGCCGGATATCCGCCAGCCGGGAACCCGCGGATCCCGCGGCGGAGCCGCAGAGGTCGCCACAGTGAGCCGTGAGGCCGCCTTCACCGGATTCAGCGTGGGTGGCGGCTGTGGTTTCCCGCACCCCTGAACGGCCACATGCCTCATGGTGGCCACAGCCTGATCATTTCTAGTCTCAGAGGCATGACGGAATGGCTGATTGACCTGATGGAAATGCTGGGCGCGCCGGGAGCCGGGATCGCGATCGCGCTGGAGAACCTCTTCCCGCCTCTCCCCAGCGAGGTGATCCTGCCGCTGGCCGGTTTCGCCGCCTCCCGGGGAGCGATGGACCTGGTCGCCGTGCTGCTGTGGACCACCGCAGGTTCGGTGATCGGGGCGCTGGCGCTGTACTGGGTGGGCGCCCTGCTCGGCCGCGAGCGCACGCTGGCGCTGGCCGCCCGGATCCCGCTGCTGAAGCTCTCCGACATCGCCAAGACCGAGGCGTGGTTCCTCAAGCACGGGCGCAAGACGGTGTTCTTCGGCCGGATGATCCCGATCTTCCGCAGCCTGATCTCCGTCCCCGCCGGGGTGGAGCGCATGCCGCTGGGTGTCTTCACGCTCCTGACCACGGCCGGGAGCCTGCTCTGGAACACCGTCTTCGTGCTGACCGGCTGGACACTCGGCGAGAACTGGTCGCTGGTGGAGACCTACGTCGGCATGGGCACCAACGCGGTCATCGCCACGGTGCTGCTGGCCGTGCTGGTCTTCGTGGGCGTACGGCTGGTCGAGCGGCGCAAGGGACGGCATGCGGTCGGCGGCTGAGTCCTCGACCAGCAGCCTGTGATCACCAGCATCGGCACCGCGCCGACGACAAACCACGCCTGGCGATCGATGCGCACCGGTTACGCCCGCGGGTGTAACCGGTGCGGCCGCTCCTACCTCACCGGTTGTCGCAGGCCGCGATCGAGTGCCCCCCGAGGGCTGACGCGGCGGCGCCCGCTCGCTCACCAGGCTGTCGGCCATGCGCACACCGATGATTGCCGCCCTTGCCCTGGCCCTTGCCTTCGTCGCGGCCCCCGCCCAGGCCGGCACCTCTGAGACCCCCGCCGTCGACGTCCTGGTCGAGGACAGTGGCCTGAACAGCCCAGCGACGGTGACCGCCGGTGCCACGACGTTCAGGATCCGCTCGGCCGACCCGGAGGGCGCCTACGTGGGCCTGGTCCGGATCCGGCCGGGTCATGCGTTGCGCGACGTGCTCGCCGACGTGGAGCGGGCCTTCGACCACGCCGACCGTGAGGGCGCGCTCGCCGCAGCCCGGCGGCTGTCCGCCGAGATGGTGTTGTACGGCGGCGCCGCCGTACAAGCCGGCATGGTCGTCGACTACACCACCGTCCTGGCGCCCGGCGCGTACGTCGTCATCGACTTCAAGGAGGTGGGCAGACCGGGCCTGGCCGACAAGGTGCGGAGGCTGCGCGTCCTGCCCGGGCTCCCGCATCGCTCGCCCTCGGCCGCGGCCGAGATCGTGCTGTCCAGCACCGCCGCGGGCGCCACCCGTTTCACGGCGCCCGCCACGCTGCCGTCCGGCCGGCCGGTCCGCGTCGTCAACCGGTCGCGTCAGTACAACGAGGCCATCCTGCTCCCTGTACGGCCCGGCACCACGCGCGAGCAGGTGGGGGCGTACATCACGGCGGTCAGCGAGGGCGGTCAGGCGCCGTCTCCGTTCACCGGCGGACCCGTCGGCCTGGTCCCCATGTCGCCTGGGCGCGCCGCCGTCATCAGGGCCGATCTCGCGCCGGGCTCGTACGCCCTGGTCACGTGGCTGCGCGACTATCGGACCGGACGGATGCACGCCGACCAGGGCACGTACGAGCTGATCACCGTGGAGTGACGTCCGCGAGGGGCGCGCTCGGGAGAACCGGTCGTGTCCCTCGTCACGGAAACGCCGGAGCCCCGCCCGACCCGCGTGATCGGACGGGGCTCCGTCACCTCCGTGCCACCGGTCGCTGCCGTCTCTCGGCATGTCTCGCTAGCAGGGAATCTTGAGACGAGAAGCGTCGGGTGACGGCTCGGGCATCGCGTCGGCCGCCTCGACCCCGAGCAGGGCGGAGCCGGTGACGGTGCCCTTGGGCACGACGTAGGTGTGGCCGCCGGGCGATTGTGTCTTGTCCTTCGTGGTGACGTAGCGGGTGCCGAGGTAGTGGTAGGTCTGCTTGTCGAAGACCAGCTCGGAGCGCATGGTCTCGTCCTCGGCCATGCCGACGGCCATGCCCTGCCTGCCCGCGGCGTCGGTCACGTCGGGGATGAGAGTGATGCCCTCCAGCCCGGCCGCCACCTCGAACAGCGGCGAGGCAAGGCTGGGCCTGGCGGCCGACTTCTGGATCAGGTCGCTGATCGTCAGCCACAGGCGCAAGCGGCGAGGTCCTGCCTGTTGCGCGGCGACCTTCTCGATCCTGGCGCGCAGCGCGGTCACGTCGGTGGGCCAGTCGCCGAGCCGCAGGTAGGAGAGCTCGTCGCCGGGCGTCTTGTCGCAGGAGGACTCGTAGACGCTCTCATCGACGCCGGAGCCCCCCGGCACGAAGGGGGCGGGACCGCTGCCCGGGTTGGGGGTGGCGCCCTTCCGCTCCTCCCTGACGAGCCACGGCTTGCCCGGCTCCGCAGGCTCCCACCTGTCCTCAGCGGTCTTGACAGTCACGTGGTCGGCGCCGGTGCCGTCCTTGCGCTCGATCGCCATGTGTCGCGTGGCCATTGACCTCACGTGGAGGTACTGACCCGGCTTCAGCTGCAGGTCGCCCTGCTCCGCGGCGGCGCCGGCCGCCCTCGAGAGCAGTTCCTGGGCGCTCGCCGGAAGGGCGGTGCCAGGGACGAGTTGGACCGCCACGACCATGGCGGCCGCGGCGGCGACGACGGCCACACCCTTGAACATGGGGCCCGGCCTCCTGACCGCCCTGCCAAGGATCCGGCGCGGCCCCCGCGCGTGCCGGTCCTCCGCGTAGGCGCGTTCCATGAGAGCGCGGGACCCGGCGAGGTCCTGTGCCGACCCCTCGGGCGTGGCCGCCCACACGCGGCTCATCGCGTCCATCTCATCCATCGAGGGTGTCCTTCCATACGGTGTTCTCCAGTGCTTGACGGGCCTTCTTCCTGGCCCTGTTGAGTCGCGAGCGGACCGTGCCCACGGGGATGTCCAGCGCCCGGGCGACCTCCTCGTAGCTCAGCCCCGCCCACGCGATCAGCAGCAGCACGTCGCGGTCGCCGGACTTCAGCCCTGCCAGCGCGGCGACCAGCGGCCGGTTCACCGTCAGCGTCGTCACGTTGTCCTCGACGAGGCCGCCGGTGATCTCCACGGGGTCCACGCCCCCGCGCACGTAGGCCCGGTAGCGGGTGACCTCGTCCCTGCGCCGCTTGCCGATCACGTTGGAGGCGATGCCGTACAGCCATGGCCTGGCGTCGGTGTGCTCCAGGCCGTACCGATGGCGGTTCTGGAACGCGGCGAGGAAGGTGTCGGAGACGATGTCCTCCGCCGCGTCGCGTCCGAGCCGCCGCACCGCGTACCTGTGCAGCTGCGGGGCGTGGCGGTCGAACACCGCGGCGAACGCCTCGGGCTCCTGCCACGACCTCCGGATCAACTCGGCGTCGGCGACCTCGACGGTCGCAGCGGGCTGGGGCATAGGGTGCCTTTCGGTCCGGGTGGGCGAACACCCGTACTTACCGGACCTCGCGCAAAAGGTTCATGACGGGCGACCGCCGTCCTGCCAGGCGCTGCCCTGAGTACGTTGTCCTCGTGACGGAGACACGGGCCACGGGCTACGACGGCCTTTCCTCCCGCCTCGTCCCTGAGGCCGAGCTGCGGGAATTCCTGCTGGACTGCTTCGGCGTCGCCGAGCACGAGGTGTTCGTCGGCCACGCCGACCGGGTCGCCGAGGACCTGCGCGAGGTCCCGCAGGACGTGGTCTTCGCCGCCTTCTGCACCTACCAGCAGGTCCACGGCCATTTCGCGATGCGCTTCGACGTCGGCATCGAGGGACGTCTCGCCGACCGGGTGGGCCGGGGTGAGTTCGCCGCGAGGTTCGCCGCGCACTTCGGCGCCTACGTGCTGCACGGCACCACCGAACCGCCAGGGCTGTGGACGGTGACCCTGGCGGACGGCAGCCGTCTTCGCGCCGCGATGGAAGAGGAAGACGACCGGTCCGTGCTCCACACGGCCACAGCGCCGATCCCTGGCCTGCCCGAGATCCGCGTGGACGAGGGCCTCTGGCGGATCCGATGAGCCCTCGTCAGCGGCCACCTGCCACGGCTTATCGCCAGGTGTGGCTGCAGACCTCCCAGCGCACCACGTAGGCGCGAGCGAACGGTTCGTCGAGGGCGGGGTGGATCATCGACGCCTCAGGCCGTACATCGCCCTCATCGTGTGGAGCCGGTCTCGTGTGGCCTGGTCTTCGGGGCAGGGCGGGATGCCGACCTCGATCCGGTCCAGTACGGAGACCCCGTCCTCGGCGACCCTGGCCTCCACCCACGGGCGCCAGATGGGCTCCAGCTTCCGCCTACGGCGCCCGCACTTAGCGAAGAAGTCGTCCACAGCCTGTTCCATGCGTCTACTCCTCGTGTGGCGTTCGACATCATCATCGCGGCGAGAACTGCGAGTGACTCGACTCGCCGGTCAGAACGGCCAGTCGGCGTTGCGGCCCGCCTCCAGCAGGGGAATCAGCTTGAAGGTGGCGTCGGAGAAGCCGCCGAGTTCGTGCCTGTTCCCCGACCCGGCAGGCATGGCCGCGTGCTGGTAGCCGGCCAGGTTGAAGCCGTACATCGGGATGTGCTTCGGTGCCGCGTCGGTGACGTCGCCGCCGTAGCCGTTCATGGTCTGCATGTCCGACAGGATGATGACCCGGTCGTGGCCGTCGTAGGTACGGCGGACCGACTCGGCGATCTGCGTGCCGTGTCCGACCTCGCCGCTGCGCCCCACGAACCGGTTGAGCTCCTTCAGCACCGAGGCGCCCTTGCCGAGGTCGTGCTTGAACACTCTGTCGGCGAAGCCGTACAGGTCGGCTCCCCCCTTGGAGGCCAGGACGACGCCGAACAGGGCGGCGGCCTGCGCAGGCGTGACCGACGACCGGCCGGAGACGCGGCTGCCCGTCATCGAGGCGGAGGTGTCCACCAGGATGAGGGTGCGGCCCTCGAACGCCGGGACGTTGCCCGTGGCCAGGCTCAGCGCCTTGTCGAGGGCGTGGCCCCACCGCAGGGAGGGCGCGCTGAGGTAGGCGGAGTAGAACCGGAACGGCAGCTGCCGCGACCGCGCCACCTCCTCAGGGTTGCTCAGCTTGGCGGCGATCTGGCTCGCGACCTCGTCGGAGACCCCCGCTTCGTCGAAGTTGCGGAGGTTTTTGAGCAGCGCCATGAAGCCCATGGACGGGATGATCGCCTCCCACGCGCCCTTGCCCATCGGCCCCTGCAGCCACCCGGCGAGCGCCTCCCACGTCATGCCGGCAGCCGCGAGACGCTCGGTCTCGGCGGCGAGGACGGCGTGACGCGCCTCCACCGGCATCGCCATGAGCCGCTCGCGTTCGATCAGCGTCGACAGCTGCGTCGGGACGGGCTTGTCGCGGTCGTGACGGCGGTCCAGGGCGTGCTCGAACAGGGCGCCCTGCCACGGCTTACCGGCGTCGGGGGACGGGTGGACGAAGTCGATGACGTCGCCGAACCGCCAGCCGCGCGAGCTGGTGTCGTACTTGAGCAGGTTGCGCTCGTTGTACAGCCGCTGGACGGCGTCGGCGATGCCGCGCTTGACCGGCTTGGGTACGGCGCGGCCGTACCGCGAGGTCCAGTAGGCGAGCGCCTCGCCCGGCTCGTCGGCCCGCTGGAGGACGCCGCCGACGAGCTGACGGTTCAGGCCCTGCTCCCCCGCGCCGAGGCGCGCCTTGACCGCCTCCAGAGCCGCGACGAGCGGCGCGGAACGCATGTTGGCCTCCGAGCGCAGCCACGGCAGGAAGCGCGCCAGCCACTCCACGTCCTCGACCGCGACCTGGTGGACGAGACGGCGGAAGCGGTCATCGCGGTCGCCGGCCTTCTCGTAGAAGGTGTTCTCGCCGACCATGTTGGAGACCGCGAGAAGGAACAGTTCGCTCTTGACGTCGCGCACGTAGCCGGGAGCGCCCTCGTGGGTGCGTCCCGAGGGTGTCGCCTCGGTCGTGACCGGGCTGAACACCGCAGGCTTGCTGGTCGTGCTGTTGAACTTCGCCATGACGCGGCGAGGCCCCTCTCGTGGTTCGGTCGAGAGGGGCCTCGTTCGAAAGTCGCGCCCGAGATCGAAGTCGACGAAGGTGACTGTTCGTGCGCTCTGCCGACTGAGCTACACAAGCCCGAAGCCTGTGACGGGACTTGAACCCGCGACCTCACCCTCCCAAAGGAAGTAACCCTCATCTGCGCACCGGGCGCGCCCTGAAGTTGTATCCCTCCCGAGATCAAGGTCGGCGGCAGTGTTGCGGGTATCGAGCCCGCCACCCGCAGGGTGTTCGCCAAAGAAGTAACTGCTGCCATCGCACCGGGAAGGTGCATGTCAAGTTGTGAGCTTCAGAGATCGAGTGGCGCCGGGTCGTTTCATGTGGCAGATGAAGGAACCGGTGCTTTCGCGCCTGAAGCGATTCCCACGGTACAGATCAGCATGACGCGTCACACCTGAATATCGGCGTATGAGGGGCGATGCGTCGCGAAATCCACGACGACCTCCAATCCGCCCCCCGGATTGGGGCTCGCCCGTACCTCGGCCTCGTGTGCCTTCGCGATCGACGAGACGATCGACAACCCCAGCCCGGCGCCCTGCTCCCGTGTCGTATGGAGGCGTCTGAAGGGCTCGAAGAGGTCGCCGAACCGCTCCCTCGGCACCTCCGGGCCGGTGTTCGCGACCGTCAGAACGCCGTGGGTGAGCGTCATCTCGACGGTTCCGCCTGGATGGTTGTAGCGGACCGCGTTGTCGACAAGGTTGGTGACGAGCCGGTTCAGCAGGACGGGGTCCCCCTCGACGACGAACGGTTCGATCCGCGTGGTCAGGGTGACGTCGTCCGAGCCTGCCTCGGCCAGGACCAGCCGTACGACCTGGTCCAGGGCGACCGGAACCCTGTTCTCCAGGCCGTGTTCCGCCTGGGCCAGGACCAGCAGGGCGTCGATGAGGCTCTCCGTGCGGCGGTTGTGGAGCAGGAGCTTGTCGCGGATCTCGCCGACGTCCTCGGGCAGGCCGATCTCGATCGCCGCTCGTTGGACGGCCAGCGGGGTCCGCAGCTCGTGGGACGCGTTCGCGATGAACCGCCGCTGCCCCTCGACGGAGCGTTCGAGGCGGTCGAGCATCGCGTCGAAGGTGTCGGCCAGCTCCTTCAGCTCGTCCTTCGGCCCGACGAGCGCGATGCGTTCGTGCAAGGTCGAGAGGGACAGTCGCTGCGCGGTGGCGGTGATCCGGTGGATGGGCCGCAGGATCCGGCCGGCGACCAGCCAGCCGACGACCACCGACACCAGCGCGAGGATCCCGACCGTCAGCGCGGTCACCCCCCACTGGTAGCTGATCACCTCGTCGACCAGCTCGGGCAGCCGAGGCGGCCGATCGTTCGCCACCCCTGGCAGCGGCGCCACCGGCGCCACGGGGAGCCCCGCGATGCGCCTGTCCAGCGCCTGGCTCAGCAGCAGGTTGACCGTGACCAGCAGGATGACGGAGGTCAGCAGGAACAGTCCGGAGTAGATCAGCGTGAGCCGTACCCGGACCGTCGTCACAGCAGGTATCCCGCGCCGGGAACCGTCCGGATGCACGGCGGGTCGCCCAGCTTCGCCCGTAAGCGGCTGACCACGACCCGTACCACCGTCGTGAAGGGGTCGGCGTTCTCGTCCCATGCCTCTTCGAGCAGCCGTTCCGCGCTCACGACCGCGCCGTCCGCCCTCATCAGCACGTCGAGGACGGCGAACTCCTTGAGTGACAGGTGCAGATGCCGCCCGTCCCGCGACGCCTGCAGCCGGTGCGTGTCGAGCACGATGCCGTGCCGCCGCAGCTTCAGGGGGTATCCGCGACCGGCTGCGCCGCCCCAGCGCCTGCACGCGGGCGACCAGCTCGGCGTAGTCGAACGGTTTGGGCAGGTAGTCGTCGGCCCCCATCCCGAGGCCGGCGACCCGCTCAGGCACCGACGTCGCCGCCGTCATCATGAGGATCCGCGTACGGCTCCCGCGCGCCACCAGCTCACGGCACACATGGTCGCCGTGCATCTCGGGCAGGTCCCGATCCAGCACGAGAACGTCGTAGTCGTGCACCGCCAGCCGCTCCACCGCGGCGGCCCCGTCGTAGACCACGTCGACGGCCATGGCGTGGCGGCGCAGCCCCAGCGCCACGAGATCGGCCAGGTCGTGTTCGTCCTCCGCCACCAGAACCCGCATGCCGACGTTCGTACCCGAATCGCGGTAACAGCGGCGTTAACGGATCCGTTAACGACGGCGCAATCGCCTTCCGGCCACGCTGCGGTCATGATCAGAGCTCTCTGCGCCGCCGTCCTGCTGACGGCCTGCTCCCTGTCCGCGGCCGCGCCCACGCCCGCGCCGGCCCCGACCTCCCCGCCGAAGGCCGCGACCCTCCCGGGCGGGAACTGCACCGCCATGACGGCGCCACCGCCGCAGTCGGCGCCGCCGACATCGGTGAACACGCTCCGGCAGGCGTACTTCTGCGTGCTGGACAACTACTACAGCGGCCCCGCCATGGACCCCAAGGCGCTGCTGAAGAGCGCCCTCGCCGCCTACACCCAGGACCTGATGCGACGCGGCGCCGACCGGGCCGACCTCCAGCTGCCCGCCCTGACAGGCAACCGCGACACCGACTGGGCCGCCTTCGCGAAGGTCCTCGGCACCGGCGACCCCGCCGCGCTACGAGCCGCGATCACCGGCATGGTCGCGGGGCTGCACGACAACCACGCCCGCTGGGTCAGGCCGGCCCCGCCGCCGCAGGGCGGGCCAACCGGAACGGGCATCGTGGGCGTGTCGGCCGAGCAGGGACCGCAGCTCGACCCCGCGGCCCGGCCGCCGCTGTTCATCACCCGCGTTCTGCCCGGTAGCCCCGCCGCCAAGGCCGGCATCAGAGCCGGTGACATCATCGTCAAGGTCAACGGCGTGCCGGCGTTCATCGGGGACACAGTGAATCAGGGCATCCTCGACGCCTTCGCCTCCGGCACGGTACGGCTCACGCTCAAGCGCCCCACGACGGGACGGACCCGCACCGTCGAGCTCAAGGAGGGCCCCGTCACGCGGCCGCCCCAGGTGGCGACCTCGAAGAGGCTCGGCGACGGCGTCGCCTACGTCCAACTGCCCGGATTCTTCGAAGGCGCCGCCGACCAGGTCATCGCCAAGCTGCAGGGTAAGCCGAAGGCGGTGGTCCTCGACCTGCGCGGCAATGGCGGCGGATCGCCTCGCGAGGTGACGCGGCTGCTCGGCGCGTTCGCGCACGGCAAGGTCACCAGCTACTTCTGCCCGCTCGAAGGCGACTGCGCGCCCAACAGGACCGACGACAGCGTCCCGCTGCTCGGCCTGCGCCTGGTCGTCCTCACCGACCGCGGGTGCGCCTCGGCCTGCGAGGACTTCAGCGCGGCCGTCAAGGGCCACGGCCTGGGCACCCTCGTCGGGACCCGCACCGCCGGAGCCGTCTCAGGTCCGTCGGACGGGTACCTCCTCGACGACGGCAGCGTTCTGCTGCTGCCCAAGGTCCGGCACCTCGGGCCCGCCCGCGAGATCATCGACACGATCGGCGTCCCGGTCGACCACCACGCCCCCATGACCGCCCTCGACCTGGCCACCGGGCGCGATCCCGGCGTGGCCAAGGCGCTCTCTCTGCTGTAGCCCCGCCGTGATCCTTGAAGGCGACGGCGCGTGATGACACGCTGACGCCATGGCAGCATTCGGTGGCGGCAAGATCGAGGCCTTCGTCGGACCGACCGAGCTCGGTGCGGCTGACGACCTCGAGCAGGTGATCATCGACTTCATCGGCGGGGCGAAGCACTCGCTGGACATCGCGGTGCAGGAGCTCGACTCCGAACCCATCGCCCAGGCCATCCTGGACGCGCGCTTCCGGGGCGTGAGCGTCCGCATGGTGCTGGAGCAGGACTACCTGCAGTCGGCCAAGCTGCCGGTGGTCACCGTACGGGCGGGTGAGGACGAGGGCCGCCGCCCGCCGGCGCGTCCAGTGGGGCGAGGAGCCCGGCGCGCGGAGCCTGGAGCCGAATCGCAGGATCGTGGGCGCGCTGCTGCGCTGCAACGTCGATGTGAAGGCCGACTACAACCCGGCGATCTTCCACCAGAAGTTCATCATCCGCGACTACCGCGAGCGCACTCTGCCGAGGTCGGCGATCCTGACGGGGTCGGCGAACTTCACCCAGACCGACTGCCACCGCAACCTCAACCATGTCGTCGTCTTCCACGACGCCCGCATCTGCCGCGAGTACACCACCGAGTTCAACCAGATGCGCGCCGGACACTTCGGCCGCGGCGCCCACGGCAAGGTCCCCGCGGCCTACAACCTCAACGGCATCCCGGTCAAGGTGCTGTTCGCGCCCGACCACGCGCCCGAGCTGGAGATCATGAAGCAGATGCTCAAGGCCACCCAGCGGGTGGATTTCGCGATCTTCACCTTCTCCGGCTCCTCAGGCATCGACGACGCCATGATCGCCCTGGCGGCGGCCAGGCGTACCGTCACCGGCGCCATGGACCCGGGCCAGGGCGCACAGACCTGGGCCGCCACCCACGATCTGGACCGCGCCCACATCGAGCTGTACTTTCCCAAACGCAGCCCCGCCTTCGGCAAGCTGCACCACAAGCTCATGACCATCGACGACGCCGTCGTCATCGCCGGCTCCTTCAACTACACCGCACCGGCCAACAACTACAACGACGAGAACATCTTCGTCATCGGCAGCCCCTACCCCGACCTGCCCAAACGTGAAGGCGGCCCCGTCGACCCCGCCGCCTGCGCCGAGCTGACCCGCTTCTTCCGTGACGAGATCCACCGCATCGAGGCCGCCGGCGAACGCTTCATCGGCGAGGGCTGACGTCGTTCGCCCGACAATGAACGCATGACCCCCGCCCCCGAAGGACCGATCAGCCTCGTAGGCGAGGAGCTGAACACGGTCGCCTTCGTGATGGACTACGTCGAGTTCCACTTCAACGGGCCGAGGCTCCGAGCCCTGACCGACCCGCGTGTGCAGACAGGCCTCCGGACCTGGGTGTTTCCAGGTCCCGGATCAAGAGACGCCCTCTGCGCCCTCATCGGGCGAACGGTCCAGTCCGTCAGCCTTCACCTCGACGAGCACCTCGTCCTCCGCTTCCCCGAGGCCACCCTCACCGTCCCGCTGGACGAAGGCAGTCGTCACGGCCCCGAGGCCGCGCACTTCCACGCGCCCCGCGATGACGGGGCCGACAGCATGTGGATCTGGTAGCCGGCGGGGGACGGGGTCCGCAGGCGTCGGCCGCCTCCTCGCGTCTGGGCGTGTGAACCGTCACTCGCGCCCGCGAAGGCACGCTTCGAAGAGCCCGGTCAGCCGGTCCACGTCCTCCGGGGTGGGGTCGGAGGGCCCGAGCAGTCTGCGGACGGAGCCGACGCCGAGGAAGACCGCCGTGGCCATGCGGGCGCGCGCCATCGCGTCGTCGCCTTCCAGCCGCGCCGCCAGCGGGTTGACCACGGCCGTCCTGAGGCGCTCGCTCAGCAGGGCCTGGATCTCGGGATCGCCCGCCGATCGTTCCAGAGTGCGCAGGATCGGGCTGTCGGGCTCGGCGCGCATCCGCTGCGCCGTGTACTCCCCGAGCCTGCGGGCAAGGCCTTCGAGGTCGCCCTCGAGCACCTGACGGACCGTCGGCTCGCCCGCCAGCACCTCGCCGAACAGCCCCGCCTTGGAGCCGAAGTAGCGCCCGACCAGCGCGATGTTCGCCTCGGCCGCCGCGGCGATCATGCGGACGGTCACCCGTTCGTAGCCGTGCTCGGCGAACAGCGCCCGCGCCGCCGCGAGCAGGCGCTCCCTGGTCGCCTCGCGATCGCGCAGCCGCACCTCCATGGCTGAAGCCTAGCTTCACTTGCCGAGCGGCTAGTAAACGCACGTATACTTCACGGCATGGTACAAAGCAGGCAGTACTCCCACAGAGAGATCCTCGAGATCATGTCGGGGCTGATGCTGGCGATGCTCACCTCGATGATCTCGACCTCCGTGGTGGGTACGGCGCTGCCGACGATCGTGGGCGAGCTCGGCGGCCAGGAGCAGTACTCCTGGGTCGCCTCGGCCACGATGCTCACCATGACCGTGTCGACACCGCTGTGGGGCAAGCTCTCCGACCTGTACGGCAGGAAGCTGCTCTTCCAGGTCTCGCTCGGCCTCTTCGTCGCCGCCTCGCTCGCGGCCGGGCTCTCCCAGGACATGGGCCAGCTCATCGCCGCGCGTGCCGTACAGGGGCTGGGGGTGGGCGGACTGTCGGCGCTGTCGCAGGTGATCCTCGGCGACATCGTGCCCCCGCGCGAGCGGGGGCGCTACTCGGGCTACATGGGCGCGGTCTTCGGCATCTCCACCGTGGCGGGGCCGCTGCTCGGCGGGTTCATCGTCGACGCCGACTGGCTCGGCTGGCGCTGGTGCTTCTACGTGTGCATCCCGTTCGCCGTGCTGGCGTTCGCGGTGATCCAGCGGGTGCTCAAGCTGCCGAAGGTCAAGCGCGACACCTCGATCGACATCTGGGGTGCGACGACCATCACGGCCGGCGCCAGCGCGCTGATGCTGCTGCTGACCCTGGGCGGCCACGAGTTCGCATGGAACTCCTTCTGGAGCTACTTCCTCGGCGCCGTCGCGGTGGTGTCGCTGCTGCTGTCCGTCTTCGCCGAGCGCAGCGCGCGCGACCCGATCCTGCCGCCGAGGCTCTTCCGCAACAAGACGTTCGTGCTGACCAGCCTGGCCTCGCTGTTCGTGGGCGTGGCGATGTTCGGCGCGATGATCTACCTGCCGCAGTACCTGCAGATCGTGAAGGGGATGAGCCCCACCGCGTCGGGTCTGATGACGCTGCCGATGGTGTTCGCGCTGTTCCTGTCCGGCGTGATCTCGGGAAAGATCGTCACCAACACCGGCAAGTGGAAGATCTTCCCCGTGCTCGGCCTGCTGCTGGTGGCCGTCGGCCTGTTCCTGCTGTCGCGCCTGCACGTCGACTCGGAGAAGTGGCTGATCGGCCTGGACGTGGCGGTGCTCGGCGTCGGCCTCGGCCTGTCGATGCAGATGCTCATCCTGGCCGCGCAGAACGGCTCCGAACTGCGCGACATGGCCTCCACCACCTCAGGCGTGTCGTTCTTCAGGTCACTGGGCGGCGCGGTGGGCGTGGCGGCGTTCGGCGCGATCCTGTCCAACCGGCTCAAGGACGAGATGGCCGAGCTCATGAGGGCCGCGCACATCAGCCCCGCGGGCGGCGGAGGCTCGGTCACGCTGGGCAGCCCCACGGCCATCCAACAGCTGCCCGAGCCGATCAGGGGCATCGTGCTGGAGTCCTTCACGCGGGGGCTGGAGACCGTCTTCATGGTCGGCGTGCCGATCGCGCTGCTCGGTTTCGTCGCCGTGCTGTTCCTGAAGGAGTTGCCCCTGCGCGGGAACGTCGAGCCGCCCAAGCAGCCGAGCAAGGACGACCTGGTCCTCGCGGGACTGCTGCTCGAGCTCATCGCCCAGCGCGTCGAACGGGCGAACGGCGAGCCCTCGGCGCTGGTGTCGGCCGTGGCGCGGATGGCGCCCCCCGACGACCTGCCCGAACGCGACAGGGCGAGGGCCGTGGCCACCAGCGTGCTGCGCCCCACCTCGCGCGCCCTGCTGGCGCAGGCCACGCCGGCCGTCAACAGAGTCACCGAAGGAGTCACCCCATGATTCGCACGTTCGTGGGCGCCGTCGCCGCGGTCCTGGCGTTGCTCGCCGGGCTGTGGCTGATGATCGCGCCCTTCGCCCTGGGCACCCAGCCCGAGTCCGCGGACTGGTCCACCTCCACGATCACGGAGTTCTCCACCGGTCTCGGCGTGGCCGTGATCGGTCTGGCAGGCGCGGCGGCCTTCGCCGCCGCCATCTACGAGAACCTCGTCACCAGGGGCCTGGTCACCGTACGGCGGCGCGCGCCCGAGCCCGAGCCCGCCCCCGCGCCCGGACCCACGGGCGCCTCCTCCGCCGAGCTGGCCACCATGCTCGCCCCGCTGGTCGAGGCGTTGCGCGAGGACCTCACCACGACGAACGGACACAGGCGATGAAGACCAAGCTGGGCGTATCCGCCCTCATCCTGCTGTTCGTCGGCGGCCTCTGGCTGGTCGCCGCCCCCTTCGTGGTCGGCTACCAGCCGCGCGGCGAGGAGTGGACCGACGCCACGATCAACGACCTGTGGATCGGCGGCCTGCTCGCCGGAGGCGCCTTCGTCACGCTGGTCGTCTACGCGGCCGACGCGCTGCGCGAGCTGGCCCACCGGGGCCGCCACGCGGTGGACCCCTCCCACTGAGAGCATGCCGTGGAACCGTTGGCCAACCGGCTGCCCGAGGGCCGGTTCGAGACAGGCAAGGACGGCGCGAGCACGCCTCCGTGGCACGAGCGCTCGTACGGCGCGCACGCCGTACGGTTCTGGTGGTCCCATGAGCGTCGCCTTGAGCGTCGCCTTTTGTGCTTCGTCTCACGAACGTCGTCCCATGGGTGTCGCCTCACGAGCGTCGTCCCATGAGAACGGAGTAGGCTTGACCAGGTGAAACGCGCCATCGTAGCCGTGTTGTCGCTGGTCGTCGCCTGCGGCACCAGTCCTGCTCCGACCGCGTCGTCCGACCTCGAGCCGAGCGGCACGGCCACCCCGACGTCCAGCCAGACGCCGACGCCCGCCCCGACGCCGCCGACGCCGACCCCGACGGGCCCGCCCGCCTTCGAGTCGAAGGTGAGCACGCTCAAGCGCGACCAGCTGCCCTACTCGTGGCGGCCGGGCTGCCCCGTCCACTACAGAGACCTGCGCCTGATCACGATGACCTACTGGGGCTTCGACGACAAGGCGCACACCGGCGAGCTCGTGGTGCGCGAGAACGTCACCGACGACATCGTCAGCGTCTTCCAGCGGCTGTACCGCTGGCGTTACCCGATCAAGAGCATGAAGCTCGTGGACGTCTTCAAGGGCAGCGACTTCGACTCGATCGACGCCGACAACACCTCGGCCTTCAACTGCCGCCAGGCGACGGGCTCGGGCAGCTGGTCCAAGCACGCCTACGGCGAGGCCGTCGACCTCAACCCGCGCGAGAACCCGTACGTCACCGCCTCGGGCGACACCGCCCACACCAACGCCCGCAGGTTCACCGAACGCCCTCTCGACAGGCCGGGCGTCATCAATCCCGGGGACCGCGTGGTGAAGGCCTTCGCCGCCGTCGGCTGGGAATGGGGCGGCTCCTGGTCAGGCACCAAGGACTACCAGCACTTCAGCAAGGGCGGCGGCTGACACCCCCTCTGGAGCTGAGGATCACGGACCCCACGGTGACCACGTGACCGCCGTGCTCATTCGCGAGCCGCGCTCAGAGTTTCTGGCCGAACCGTGGGCACAGCTGGACCCCTGCCGCCTGCGACTCGTCTGGGGACACCGGGCGAGATCACAGGAACTGTCAGCCCGTCTGACTGACTGTCGGCGTGGCCTATCTGATCGCTAAGGTGACGTCGTGATCAGCAAGCCGCCCGGGTGGCCGTTAATCACGGCGTTCTCTCTCGCGGCGCTCGTGTGCCTGTGGTGGGCCAGTGGGCCGTCCTTGTACGTCGAGCTGTTCCTCTGGGCGTTCATCGCGGGTGGCTTGCTCTACCTGCTGTGGATCATGCGGGCCATCCCCGCGCTGATAGCTGACGTCAACGCGGTATCCGCGCATTTGCTCCGCTGGTTGATGCCATGGATCATCGCCGGCTCCACCGTCGCGGCGATCACCGCCGACGTCCCATTCCTCGTACGGTTCACGCTGTCGCACTCCGCCCTGACCGACCACGCCCAGACCGTGGCTCGAAGCGGCACCTACTCCCACGAATGCCGACTGGTCGGCCTCTACCCCGTCTGCTGGTCAGAGGCAACGCCTGGTGGCGGAGCGCGATTCAGCGTCGATGACTGGCTGGTACGCACATCGGCAGGTTTCGTATGGAGCCCGGCCGGCCAGATGCCCGAGGACGACGTGGAGCGGCTCGATCCGATCGTCGGCCCCTGGCACGCATGGTCGGGCTGGGACGAGTGGTGATCAACCGGCCTCGTCTCCGGCCCAGCCGCGCCTTGTCCACCAGGCACGCATGCTCGGCTCCGCTGCCACTTCTCCACCAGATCCCGTCGCTCCTCCCCTGACCGCCGCTCGAGGCCTGGCGTTGGGGGCTCCATCGCGCCGAAGACGGCGTCGGGGTCCCGTGAAGGGTCGCGTCCTTGCGAAGGGGCGATACAGCGACGTGGCCTCGACGCGGAGCAGCTCTGTGCCTCGCACGCTGACCGCCGTGCCGCCACCCTCCAAGACGACGACACCCCCGCCGTCTCCATCACGCGCCGCCCGCTGAGCGGTGGGCGGGGCGCCGACGCTCCGGGCACAAACCTCGTACTTGTCGCAGAGCCGTTGCAGCCTTACGAGTGTAAGGGTATTGTCCTTACAGGTGTAAGAGAGATGTCGCCATCTACGGGCAAGGCGTGATGAACACACACAGGCGAGCCACCGCAATCGCGGGCGCACTGGTCATCGTGGGCATGATCGCCGGCGTGCTGAGTGTTGTTCCCGTTATCGAGGACCCCCGCTATCTCGAGCTCATCTCTGCGCATGAGAGCCAGGTCATCGTCGGCGCAGTTTCGCAGTTCATCATGATCCCCGCCTATGTCGGGTTCGCGCTGTACCTGTATCCGCTACTACGGATGGAGAACGAAGCGCTCAGTCTGGGCTTCCTTGGGTTCAGACTGATCGCGGCGACGTTCCACCTCATAGGCGTGATCTCCCTGCCCTTGTTTCTGGTGCTGGGTCAGGAATTCACCCAGGCCGACGCCTTGGGCGCATCCCACCTGGAGACCTTGGGTGAGCTGCTGCGGACGGCACGCGACCTGGTCAATCATGTCGCATTGATCATCTCGCTGAGCCTCGGCGATCTGCTGTTCTTCCGCATTCTGTATCGGTCGAGATTCGTGCCTCGCTGGTTGTCCGCGTGGGGATTCATCGGGGCCGGAACAGCCATGCTGGCGAGCTTCCTGGTGCTGTTTCGTCTGGCTGATGTCGTCGCGCTTCCCTACCTGGCCCTCAACGCACCACTGGCCCTCCAGAGTTTGGTGCTGGCCATATGGCTGATCACAAGAGGTTTCGACACAAAGCCATCGCCTACGTGATCGCCACTCCAAGCCGCGAGGCCGCCACCGAAGGCGGCGGCTGAGCGCTGTTCACTCGCTGCCCGAGGGGAGTGTCCTGAGCGCGACGACCGCGCCCGCCGCGACGAGGGCCGCCAGCGCGCCGCCTGCCAGCAGGGTGGGCCCGTCCGGGTGGAGCAGCGGCTGGCCGCGCAGGGCCTGCCACAACGTGAGCCCCGTGAGGCCGGCGTACCCGGCCGAGGCGACCAGCACCAGGCGGGCGCGCGCGGACTCGGCACGCAGCACCGGGATCCACGCCGCCAGCAGCGCCAGCGCCAGCGCGAGCAGCGGCAGCGCCTGCAGGGCGTGGATGCCGACGAAGTGCGGGATGCGCAGGTCGCCGCCTGTGGTGCTCCATCCGGTGACGGGCATGATCGGCCCGCCGTCGACGACGCCCACGCTGTGCCTGCCGGCGATCCCCGCGAAGGTGCCGTCGCTCATGGACGTCCGCTGCTCCGGCGTCGGCCTGGCCATGAGGAACGCGATGGCCATGCCGGCCAGCGAGATGACCGTCCCCGCGCGAAGCGCCCAGGTGACCGCGGCGTCGCCGATCCGGCGGCGCATCACGAAGAAGGCCAGGACCAGGTTCCCGATCCACAGCAGCGTGATCGACACTGCCATGGCGCCCCACAGCACGGCGTCGAGCGGGGTGGCGATGTTGAAGTGGCTCTGGCGTCCGCGCAGCACCTGACCGACGATGATGACGTACTCGATCGCGAGGAGGATGGCGATGGCGGTGGCGGTCCAGCGGGCGAGCCGGGTGCGCGGCAGGTAGGTCATCAGCCAGGCCAGGGTCACCGCGTAGATCACGATGGACACGGCGAACTTGAGAGGCTTCAGCCAGATGGGCGCGCCGACCAGGACGCGGTCGTCGAACACGAGTCCGGCGAGGGAGAGCACGACGAAGGGCGCGGTCACCGCGGCGACGAGCATGAGCGGGCGATGCCACCGCATCGCCCTGCGCAGGGTGGCGTTCACGCTCCGATCATCGAAGTCGCCGCCTCGCGCGGCGAGAGCCAATCCGCCAGAATTGGTTTGCCTATGGAGCCAATCGATCTGCCCGAACGTCTGGGCCAGTGGGCTGCGGGACGTGGCCCGCTGTACCTGCTGCTCGCCTCCGCCCTGCGTCGGCTCATCGACGACGGCGAACTGCCGGGAGGCACGCTGCTGCCGCCCGACCGCGCTCTCGCGGCGACACTGGCCGTCGGGCGCACCACCGTCGTCAACGCCTACGAGCAGCTGCAGGCCGAGGGCAAGATCGTCAGGCGCCAGGGCAGCGGCACTCGCGTGGCCGGACCCACCTCACGACAGGACACGTCCGGCGCGACGCTGCTGAGCCTGGGCTACTCCGCCGACGAGATCATCCAGCTCGTCCTCTCCGCTCCGCCCACCCCGCCGACCGAAGTGATCGACGCGTACGAGCAGGTCGTGCGCCACCTTCCCCAGATCACCGACGATGTCGGTTACCACCCCGCGGGGCATGCCACGTTGCGGCGCGCCATCGCCGACCGATACGACCGGCGCGGGGTGCCCACCGATCCCGGCCAGATCATCGTGACCAACGGCGCCCAGCAGGCGTTGTCACTGCTCGCGCGCGCACTGCTCAAACCCGGCGACCGGGTCGTCGTCGAAGCGTCCACACACCCGGGGGCGCTGGAGGCCTTCCGTGAGGCGGCCGCCCGGCTGCATACGCTGCCGGTCGGACTGCCCGGCCTCGACGCCGCGGCGCGCGACGTCCGCCCGATCGCCGCGTACGCGATTCCGACCGTCCACAACCCGACCGGTACCGTCATGCCGACCCCGGCCCGCAGGCGACTCGTCGACACCGCGGTGGCCGCGGGCATCACGTTGATCGAGGACGAGGCCTTCGCCGACCTCCTGTTCGCGGGTCAGGACCGGCCACCGCCCCTGTGCTCGTACGCGGACTCGGTGATCGCGATCGGCTCGCTGAGCAAGACCGTGTGGGCGGGGCTTCGCACGGGCTGGCTACGCGCGCCGGCACCCGTGATCGCCCAGCTCGTCAGACTCCGCAACCTTCACGACCACGGCAGCAACGTACCGGCGCAGATCGCCGCCTCGTACCTGCTGCCGCGGCTCGACGCGTTGGTGGAACGCCGCGTCGCCGACCTGGAACGCGGACACGACCACCTGCGTGCGCAGGTGGCGCGGCTGATCCCCGACTGGGAGGTGCCGCCGGTCGCGGGCGGCCACACCCTGTGGGCGCGGTTGCCGAAAGGGAACGCCGTCACCTTCGCTCAGGTCGCGCTGCGACACGGCGTCGCGATCTATCCAGGACCGATCTCGGCGGCGCGCGGTGGTGCCGACGATCGCATCCGCATGCACTTCCTCCTCCATCCGGATCAGCTCACCGAAGCCGCGCGACGTCTCGCCGCCGCGTGGTACGCCTACCGCTGACGCCTCAAGCTGAGCCCGCTCAGGCCGACTCGGGGAGCGCCGGAGCCGGGCCGAAGGAGTCGGAGAAGGCGCGGAAGGTCGGGCACGGCCAGCGCCACATGCAACTGCGGCATCGCAGGATCGGATGGGCGTGATCGCTGGTGATGCCGCCCGCGTCGCGCGGCTGGTGCAGGTCCAGCAGTCGCAACCCGAGCTCGGTGAACGTGAGCAGGTCGTCGCGCGCGTCGGCGAGGAAGTCGAGGTCCTCGGTCGAGAGCCGCGTGCGGATGGGGACGAATCCGTCATGGTTGACCAGTCCGCGAAGGCGGCCGGTCTCCTCGCGCCACGAGGCGGCCTTGTCCGCGCGGATCAGCATGGCCTCCAGGTGCTCACGTAGTCGCTGGCGGATGGGGTCCTCGTACAGGTCATCGTTCATCGACTGCTCCCGCGGCGGCCCGGGGCTCGCAGGCCGGAGACGAGTCGTGAGCGAGTGGGTTGCATAGTGTCCTCTCCCTGAGATCAGGCACCGGGCGGGGTGCGGAGGACCTCCAAGCCGGGTATCCCTGCCGGTCAGAGCGACTGACGCGACAGGCATGGAAGCCGTTACCACCTCACCCCTCTCCGGGCCTTGCCGGTTTCACACTGTCAAGCTTCGCGTACTCTGCGTTTTCATGAGGCCGAAACGGGAGACAAAAACCAGACCGGCCCCTATCGGCGTGAGAACGTGACCCAGAGCCCCGACGCCGCTAGCCTGCCCATGTGGAGCTCAAGGTCTCGACTCGATCACATGCCGGCCAGGCCCTCGTGGCGATCGCCGGTGAAATCGACCTCTATACGGCGCCCCGCCTGCAGTCGGAGTTCACTCGACTGCTGCAGGACGGGCCCAGCCGTGTGGTCATAGACATGTCCCAGGTGGATTTCTGCGATTCCACCGGGATGAACGTGCTGCTCTCGGCGCTCAAGCGCGTCAGGGAGCGTGGAGGGCAGCTCGAGGTGGCCGCGCCGCGGCCCGCCGTCAGGAAGATCCTGCAGGTAACAGGCCTCGACTCGGTCTTCACCGTGCACGAGGAAGTGCCTGAGGAGCTGCTGATCTCAGAGGGCTCGTGACGGACACCGCGGTCATCGTCCCCGCCAAGGACGAGGCCGAACGCATCGGCGCCACCGTGACGGCGGCGCTCCAGCTGCCAGGCGTCGATCTCGTCGTGGTCGTCGACGACGGCTCGACCGACCAGACGGGCAGGGTCGCGCGCGCCGCGGGCGCCAGAGTGGTCCGCCACAGCCGCAACCGCGGCAAGGCGAGCGCCATGGAGAGCGGCGCGGAGGCGGTGCGGCTGCTCGACGCCGCCGTGCCCAGACACCTGCTCTTCCTCGACGCCGACCTGGGAGAGACCGCCCGCGCGGCCGCCGGCCTCGTGGAGCCGGTACGCGCAGGCGAGGCCGACATGACCATCGCGGTCTTCGCCACCAGGGTGAAGCTGGGCGGCCACGGCGTCGTGGTCCGTCTCTCGCGCGACGGGATCAGGCGGGCCTCAGGCTTCTCCGCCACCCAGCCCCTGAACGGCCAGCGCTGCCTGACGAGGGAGGCCTTCGAGGCCGCCAGACCCCTCGCTCACGGCTTCGGCGTGGAGACCGGGTTGACCATCGACCTGGTGCGCAAGGGGTTCAGGGTGGTCGAGGTCGAGGTGGAGATGGCCCACCGTGCGACGGGCACCGACTGGCACGCGCAGCTGCACAGAGCACGGCAGCTTCGTGACGTGGCACGGGCCCTGGCCACCCGCGAGCCGGTGATCCGCGACAACCTCGCCAAGCTCAGGTCGTAGTCCATCCGGCCTGGCCGTCGTCCTCTCGGGTGCGGCCTGTCCCCGTGATGTGCTGGAATCTGCAGGTGACATCGCAGGCAAGGACCGAGGCGGGGCCGGGGCTCGGCGCGCGCGCCGCGCCGGTGCTCATCGCCGGATCCGTGCTGCTGACGATCACCATAGGACTGCTGGGGCCCTCGGCGATGGTGCCGGGGCTCGAAGGGCCTGGCTGGCAGCCGCCGTACTCCCTCGACGCGCGGCCCTCATCGCATCTCGTGATCGCGCTCGCGGCGCTCGCCGTCGTCCTGGGCGGCCTGGGCCTTCTCTGCGGCCTGTGGCGCACCCGTGCCCTCGGCGAAGGCGCGGCGCGGGCGCTGGTGCTGGGAGGCTGCCTGGCCGCCGCCGCGCTGGCCTTCCTGCCGCCCTCCGGATCGGCCGACCACCTCAACTACGCCGCCTACGGGCGCATGGTCACGCTCGGGATCGACCCCTATGTCAGCGGCGCGGCCGACCTTCCGGGCGATCGCGTCGCGGCGGCCGTGGAGGCGCCGTGGCGGGAGGAGCCCAGCGTCTACGGGCCCGTGGCCACGGCGGTGCAGGCGCTGGCCAGCTGGGTGGGCGGCGACTCCGTCAGGCTGACCATCTTCGTGATGGCGCTGGTCAACGCGGCCGCGTTCATCGCCGCGGGGCTGCTGCTCGATCGCCTGACCCGCGACGATCCCGCCCTGCGGCTGAGGGCCGCCCTGCTGTGGACGGCCAACCCGCTGCTGCTCTACCAGCTCGTCGCGGGGCTGCACGTCGACACGCTGGCCATCGCCTTCATGGTGGCCGCGCTGGTGGTGAGCGCCCGCGGCCAGGCTATCCCGGAGGGAGCGGTGTCCAGAGGACGGCTGGCGGCGTCGGGAGCGCTGCTCGGCCTCGGCGTCGCGGTGAAGCTCAACGTGGGCCTGGTGGCGCTCGGGCCCGCGTGGGAGCTCAGGCGGCGGCCACGACGGCTCGCGCTGGTGGCGGGCGTGGCGCTCGGGGTGGCCGCGCTCGGCTACCTCTGGGCGGGGACGCACGCCTTCGACCAGGTGAGCAGGGCGGGCAAGGCGATCTCGCACGCCTCCTTCTGGAAGCTCGTCCAGGGATGGCTGCAGGCGGTCGTCGGAGAGGGCAGCGCCTACAGGGGCGAGATCCAGGTGGGCGCGGTGGTCGTGATGGCCCTGCTGGCGTGGGCGCTGTTCAGGCTCCAGCCGCCGCCCGCCGACGCGGCGAGGGTGGCGGCGGTGCTCGTCGTCGCGTACGTGTTCGCGACGCCGTACATCCTGCCCTGGTACGACGGGCTGGCCTTCGCGTTGGTCGCCATGGTGGCGGCCTCGAGGGTCGACCTCTTCCTCACCGCGCACCTGACCCTGCTGTCGCTGGCCTACCTGCCTGCCAGGGTGGACGGCCAGCCCGCCGACCTCGAGTGGCTCAGGACCGTCGTCAGGCAGCAGGTGGTGCCGTGGTCGCTGCTGGCGCTGACGGCGGGTCTTGCGTGGTGGGCGTGGCGAGCTGCAGCGCGCGCACGCACGCGGCCAGAGTGAGCGGCACGGCCACGGTGAGCGCCATGGCGGGGATCGCGATGCCCGAGTCGTTGACGAGGAAGCCGACGAAAGCACAGGTCAAAGCGCCGAACAGGCCCGCGCGCAGGGTCGGGGCGAAGCCGTAGGCGCGGCCGAGCGCCGAGGCTCCCCACCGCGAGGGCCGGTCCAGGACGAAGAACAGGAAGGCCAGCGCCACCAGGGACAGCAGGGTGAGCTGCCAGTTCCCGACGGTGATGCCGACCATCGAGCTGAACTTCCTCCACACCACCGTCCAGGCCTGTCCGTCGATGATCTGCTGGACGAAGGTGCCCAGGTGGGTGCGCTGGTCGGCGGCGCGCAGCCAGTCGGCGAAGGCGATGACCCCGATGAGCGCCGCGCCTGCCGCCCCGACCAGCAGCAGCTTGAGCAGCGAGACCCTGCGGCCCGACAGCAGGATGAGGAAGACCGCCAGGCCGATCACGAACGCGGGGACGCCGCCGAAGTCGGCGCCCCACGCAGGCCAGCCGTCGGCGAAGACCGCGAACGCCCCGTAGACCGCGCACACCAGCACGACCACGCTCCTGCGCAAGTGGCCGAGCAGCCACTGGGCCAGGCCCGCCAGCGCCAGGACGGTGCCGGTGGCGTAGACGGCGAAGGCGATGTTGCTGAAGCCGTAGAAGCGCCCTCCCGTGACGGGCTCGTAGCCGGTGACGGCGTTGACCTGGAGTCTGGAGCCGGTCATGACGTCCACGAGGAGGGCCAGCGAGGTGACGCCCGCGACCACGGTCAGCGGGCCGAGCACGTGCGCCCGCCACGGGCCGGCGAACGCCAGCGCGGTGATGAGCCCGGCGAAGGCGAGGATCGTGACGATCAGCGCGGGCATCGCGGCGGACAGGCTCCACCACGGCACCAGCTGGGCGAGGAAGGTGGAGACCGCGACGGCGCCGCTGACCACGGCCACCACCTGGACCGCGACCAGCACCCGCGACCTCGCGGCGTCCTCGACGGGCGCCTCGGCGCTCCGGGACGAACGACGCCTGCGCAGCACGAGCGCGGCGACGGCGTAGAAGAGCACCTGCACCGCCACGAAGACGGCGAAGAAGGGCCCTCTGACCTCTCTGAGCACCTGGCTGGCGAGGTCCTCGTCGGCGAGGCGGGTGACGCTCTCCGCGACGGTCGGGGGCGCCTCGCCGCCGTTCTCCCACCCTCGCCCGACCACGCCCGCGGGCACGGCGAGCCCCAGGTTCTTGATCGTGGTCGCGGTGAGGTCCGTGATCGTGACGAGCGCGTCCTGGCGGGTGGAGGTGGCGGTCAGGAACCCGTGGCGGTACGGCCCGCCGTACGCGAGGGCGACGTGCAGGTGCGCGGCGGCCGAGGTGTCGGAGACCCCGGCCACCAGGACCGTCGTGCCCGGGGGCAGCCTGTCGAGGAACGCGCCGATCCTGCGGTCGGCCTCTGCCGCGGCGCTCCGCCTGGCGGCCGCCGTGAGGTCGGGCGGCACGCCGTCGCTGTCGGGGGGCAGCGCCGTCCACGCGCGGGCGAGCTGGTCGGCCTCCATCACGATCAGGTCGTAGGAGGCGGGGTCGGCCAGGCCCTCGGGGGCGTCGGCGTAGGCGGCGACCTTTCCCGACCTGTCGGCGGCGCCGAGGGCCGCGCCCGGCCCGATGGCCGCGACCCTGCCCCCCGCGTCCACGACGGTCTGTCCCAGCGTGCCGAGCACCGCGTCGTAGCCGGTGCCGTCCTGGAAGGCGGTCAGCTCCGCCCAGCCGGGCACGGCCCCGCCCGTGGGCGCCTGCGGCATGACGCAGCCTGGCGCGCCCGCGCGCTGACCGGCCGACACCGTCAGCCACCCGGCCATCGGGCAGGAGGTACCCCTGTTCGGCGGCGGCACCACGCGCGTCGAGAGCGAGGCGGAGGCGCCCTGGCCGACGAGCTTCCACAGGTGCGGCGTGCGCGCCTGGTCGAGGTCGCTCCACTGCAGCCCTGGCACGCCGACGACCGCGACCCTGCTCTCGGCGGCGGCGCCCGCCGTGCCCGAGGCCGCCCCCACGAGGACGGGAAGCAGGGCGAGCAGGCCCAGGCAGAGGCGCGCCAGGGTGCGGTACGGCATGCGGGGACCCCCAGAGTCAACGCCCAAGAACGGCTAGAGCCACGGTAACGTGCCACATCGTGACAGGTGGTGGAGCGCCCTCGATCTGGCGGCGGTGGTGGCTGTGGCCGCTGGCCGCGGTGCTCGTCGTGCTGGCCGTGTGGCCGCTCGTCGAGACGTGGCTGACCAACGCGGACGACCAGCGCCTCGTCGACCTCGACGTCTACCGCACCGGCGGGCAGATGCTGCTGGAGGGGCGTCCGGTCTACGACTTCCTCACCCCCGCGCCGCAGCTGCTGCCCTTCACCTATCCGCCGGTCGCGGCGCTGCTGGCCGTACCGCTGGCCTGGATGTCGTGGGAGACGGCGCAGTGGGTGTGGACGGCCGGCGTCTTCGCCGCGCTGGCCGTCACCGTCGGCTTCGCGTTCAGGCAGGTGAACAGGAACCCGCTGGTGTTCGCGTTCCTGATGGTGGCGTGCGCCTACCTGATGCCGATCCGCGACCAGGTGCGTTTCGGGCAGGTCGACATCCTGCTCGTGGCGCTGTGCCTGGCCGACTGCGTGGCGAAGCGGCCGTGGTGGCCGCGCGGGTTCCTGATCGGCCTGGCCACGGCGGTGAAGCTCACGCCCGGCGTCTTCCTCATCTACCTGCTGGTCACCAGGCAGTGGAAGACGTTCTGGATGGCGGCCTTCTCCACCGCGGCGTTCACGCTGATGCCGTTCGCGGTCATCCCCCGAGACGCGGTCGACTTCTGGTTCAGGGCCCTGCTCGACCCCGAACGCCTGGGCGCGAACGCGGCCACCACCAACCAGTCGATGCGCGGCATGCTGATCAGGCTCTACCTGCCCGAGTGGCTGACGTCGGTGCTCTGGCTCGCGCTCGTGGCCGTCGTCGCCTGGTACGGCTTCCGCTACGCCCGTCATGCCTTCGAGAGGCTCGACACCATGACCGCGGTCGCGCTGACCGGGCTCATGGCCGTGCTGCTGTCGCCCGTCGCCTGGATCCACCACCTGGCCTGGGTGGTCGTCGTCCTCGGCGCGCTGGTCGGCGACGGACGCGACGTGGTGCGCCTGCGGGTGGCCGTGGGCGTGTGGCTCTTCTACGTGGTGCCGATCCCCTGGTGGGGGGTGGCGATCAAGGCGGCCGAGATCCCGGTCGTCAGCCCGGTCATCGGCAAGATCGTGCAGAACGCCTTCGGGCTGGGCGCGATAGCCCTCGTCTGGCTGCTTGGGGTCTGGTTGCCCGAACGACGCCAGATCTTGTGACACTCTTGGTGATGTGCTGATTACTCTCTGGATGATCGTGGGCGTGCTCGCGGGGGTCAGCGGCGTCGTCATCGGATATGTGGCGCTCAGGCAGGCGCGAGCGGCCGTCGACGACTGCCAGCGGATGATCACCAGGCAGACCGGCGAGAGCAGGGGCGACCTCAAGGCCATCCGCGACGTCGCGGTCTACCGCTACGACGCGCTGGCGGAGATGACGGGTCGGCTCTCCTTCTCCGTCGCGATGATCAACGGCCTCGGCGACGGCATCGTGCTCACCTCCATCAACGGCCGCTCCGAGACACGCACCTACGTGCGTCCCGTCGTGGGCGGGAAGGGGCAGCAGCAGCTGTCCCCAGAAGAGGAGGAGGCGGTGCGCGCGGCCAGGCTCGGCCTCGGTCCCGAGTTCGAGCCCCAGATGGCAAGACGTTGACTACCCTGTAGGTATGTCTCGCCTCGCCTACCTGGGGCCAGAGGGCACCTTCACCGAAGAGGCCCTGCGGCTCATGGAGCCAAACGCCGAGCGCCTGCCCTGCGCCACAGTCAGCGCCGCGCTCAACGCGTGCCGCTCAGGCGAGGCCGACGGCGCCGTCGTCCCGCTGGAGAACTCACTCGAAGGCGCCATCACCACCACGCTCGACGAGTTCGCCTGGGGTGAGCCGCTGCTCATCTCCGCCGAGCTCCTGCTGCCCGTGCGATTCTCCCTGCTGGCCAGGCCCGACACCTCGCTCTGGCACATCAAGCGCGTCTACACCCACCCCGCCGCTATCACCCAGTGCAGGGCCTTCCTCGCGCGCGAGCTGCCCGACGCCGTGGTCGTCGCCGCGCCGTCCACGGCCGCCGCCGCCCAGGAGGTGTCGCTGCCAGGCTCGCCGTACGACGCCGCCATCGCCGCGCGCATCGCGGGCGAGCACTACGGGCTGGTCGAGGTGGTGGCCGACATCGGCGACCGCTCCGACACCGAGACCCGGTTCGTCAGGGTGTCGCGCCCAGGGCCGCTGCCCGAGCCGACCGGCTCCGACCGCACCACGCTCGTGGTCTTCCTGGCCGACGACCATCCTGGCGCGCTGCTGGAGATGCTGACGGAGTTCTCGATGCGCGGGGTCAACCTGAGCCGCATCGAGTCGCGCCCCACGGGCGAGGGCATCGGCCGCTATTTCTTCCACTTCGACTTCGAGGGCCACGTGGCCGACGCCCGTGTCGGCGAGGCGATCTCGGGGCTGCACCGGGTCTGCGGCGAGGTCCGCTTCCTCGGCAGCTACCCGCGGGCCGACGGCGTGGCGCCCCAGATCAAGCGCGGCACGGCCGACAACGAGTTCGCCGAGGCGAGCGACTGGCTGGCGCGCGTGCGCGCCGGTCAGGTGTGAGCGAGCGCCTCGACGCCGTGCCGTACGGGATATCGGGTGTGGGAGCACTGCGCACCTAGGTAGCCTTGGGGGGTGATTGACCTGCGTACCCTTCGTGAGGACCCCGACCGGCTACGGGCGTCGCAGCGTGCCCGCGGTGAGGACGACACCGTCGTCGACACGCTGCTCGACCTCGACGAGCGCCGCCGCGCCGCGCTGACCTCCTTCGAGTCCCTGCGCGCCGAGCAGAAGTCCATGGGCAAGTCGGTCTCCAAGGCCTCAGGCGAGGAGAAGCAGGCGCTGCTCCAGCGGGCCAAGGAGCTCGCGGGGCAGGTCAAGTCGGCGGAGGCCGAGGCCGAGAAGCTTGCCGTCGAGCTCGAGGAGCTCATCGGCACGATCCCCAACATCGTCCAGCCCGAGGCGCCCCACGGCGGCGAGGACGACTACGTCGTGCTCGAGACCGTGGGCGAGCCCCGCGCGTTCGACTTCGAGCCGCGCGACCACCTGGAGCTGGGCGAGCTGCTCGGCGCCATCGACATGGAGCGCGGCGCGAAGGTCTCGGGCTCGCGCTTCTTCTTCCTGCGCGGCGCCGGGGCGAGGCTCCAGCTCGGCCTGCTCAACATGGCCATGCAGCAGGCGATCGAGTCGGGCTTCGTCCCGATGATCACCCCGGTGCTGGTCAAGCCGGAGACCATGGCGGGCACCGGTTTCCACGTCGCGCACGACAAGGAGATCTACCGCCTGCCCGAGGACGACCTCTACCTCGTCGGCACCTCCGAGGTCTCGCTGGCCGGCTACCACGCCGACGAGATCCTCGACGGCTCGCAGCTGCCGTTGCGCTACGCGGGCTGGTCGTCCTGCTTCCGCCGTGAGGCGGGCTCCTACGGCAAGGACACCCGCGGCATCATCCGCGTCCACCAGTTCGACAAGGTGGAGATGTTCTCCTACGTGCGTCCCGAGGAGGCGGCGGAGGAGCACCAGCGGCTGCTGGCGTGGGAGAAGGACATGCTGGCCAAGATCGAGGTGCCCTACCGCATCATCGACACGGCCGCCGGTGACCTGGGCATGTCCGCGGCCCGCAAGTTCGACTGCGAGGCGTGGATCCCCACCCAGGGGCGCTACCGCGAGCTGACCTCGACGTCCAACTGCACCGAGTTCCAGGCCCGCAGGCTCGGCGCCCGCTTCCGCGACAAGGACGGCAAGCCCCAGCACCTGGCCACGCTCAACGGCACGCTGGCCACGACGCGCTGGATCGTCGCCATCCTCGAGAACCACCAGCAGGCCGACGGCTCCGTCGTGGTTCCCAAGGCCCTGCGCCCCTACGTCGGGCTCGACGTCCTGGAGCCGGTCAAGTAGCGGTCCGCCTGGCGGCGACCAGCCCGGTCGCCGCTGTGGCCAGCCCGAGGACGACGGAGAGGCCGAGCGCCGTACCGTGGTCCTCGGGCCAGCCCGCGCTCCACCCGTGGAACGGCAGCGCGACCGCGAGCGCGGTGAAGACCCCGGCCCCGAACGCCGCGGTCAGTTCCCTCGCCATCAACCCCGCCATGCCTGTCATCACCAGCAAGGTGATCACCGTGACGACGACGGCCAGCAGGCCGAGCGGCCCTGCCAGCCGCGCCGTCGGCGACACGTCGGGCGCGATCGGGAGCAGCGCCGCGCACAGGCAGCCGACAAGGTTGACGATCACCACGATCGTCACGCGCCTGCGGGGGCGGCTGAGGCCCAGCGCGAGGGCGAACACTCCCAACCCCGCCAGGAGTGCGACCGTCGTCTCCGTCCAGACGTATGCGCCGAACCGGTTCACCGGCGTGGCATCGGCCTCGGACAGACCCCCGCTCTTCCCGAATCCCAGACGTCGCCACGTGCCCGCCGTGTCTCTCACCGCGACCCCGTCGAGACCGTTGGCGACCACCACCACGTGCTGTCCGCCTGGCCTCTGCTGCACGGCCAGCGTGAACGAGGCGAGAGGCTTGCGGTCGTAGTAGCCGGTGTACGGTTCGAGCGCTCGTTTCAGGAGCCGCACGCGGGTGGGCGAGACCTCCCATGACAGGCGCCAGGTCGATCCGCCGTCGTCGGACTCCTCGACCCTCATGAGGCCTTGGACGATCCGGTAGCAGCGTTGCCCCTGTCGTGGAACGCAGGCGGCGGACTGGCCCCTGCCCTCGCTCCCGGGACGGGCGGGCCCAGAACTCCAGGTGTTTCCTCCGTCCAGGGAGCTCACCTCGATCTCGCCTCTCCGCACCGTGGCGACGATCGCCGCGCCCTCCACCCAGACCTCCTCCGCGTCGGAGAGTGGCGCAATCGAGGTGGCGGTCACCGCCAGGACGGCGAGGGGCGTCGCGAGGAGGATCCTCGTTCTTGGCGGAACTGCGGTGGCGTGGCGGCGGACCCACCAGGCGAGGGCGAGGGCGGGCAGGGCCAGCAGGTCCGTGGGATCGGCCAGGACGCGCGAATGGCCCGCCACCAAGGTCCAGGCCTGGGATGCCGCCTCCGCGCCCGTTTCCGTGGTCTTGACGGCCGCGAAGAGAGCTCCCGTCAGCAGGACGGCCGCGGCGTCGGCCCTGCGGCGCAGGAGGAGGGCCAGGAGGGGCGGGGCGACGAGGAGGCCGGCGACGTCGCTCAGCTTGCCGGTGACGAACCCGGGCCAGGCCTGCTTGAGCAGATGGTCGTTGACGAGTAAGACGATCACCGAGACGAGGGTCACGGGGTGGCACAGCCAGGCGTACCTCATGCCCGGTTGGAGGACGGCGGCCTGGCAGAGGTTCGCGAGAGGGGACATTCGTGCCGTACCCGTGATCCTTCTGTCATTCGGTGAGATAGCGCTGGAGGGTCGGACCGAGCCAGGCGACGACCTCCTCGCGCGTCATGGCCATGACGGGTGGCAGGCGCAGGACGTAGCGGGTGAGCGCCAGGCCGAGGATCTGCGAGGCGGCCAGGCCCGCGCGGGTGGGCGCCGTGGCCGGGTCGGGGCAGAGGCGGGCGGCGAGCGGGCCGAGCTGCGTGGCGAAGATCTCGCGCATCCGCTCGGCGGCGGCCTCGTTGGTGACGCCGGTGCGCAGCAGCACCTGAAGGGCCTCGCTGGTCTCCCACAGGTCGAGGAAGTGGCCGACCATCGCCGTGCCGACCTGTTCGCGCGGCGTCGAGGCCAGATCAGGGAAGCGCAGGTCGAAGTGGGCGGCGGCGGCGAACAGCTTCTCCTTGTTGCCGAAGTAGCGCATCACCATGGCCGGGTCGACGCCCACGTCGCCGGCGATGGCCCTGATCGTGGCCTTCTCGTACCCGTCGGCGCCGAAGCGCTCGCGGGCGGCGGCCAGGATCGCGGATTTGGTGTCCTCGGACGATCTCCTCATGTCAACAACTGTAGGCCAACGGGTGTTGACATAGCTAGGCGGGCGGAGCGATAGTGATGCCAACAAGCGTTGACCAAGTGGAGGGCATCATGAACGTCACCACCGACGTGCTCGTCATCGGAGCGGGGCCCACGGGGCTCGCCGTCGCCGTCTCCCTCGTCCAACAGGGGTTCGACGTCACGATCGCCGACGACCAGGCCGAGGGGGACAACACCTCGAGGGCGGCCGTCGTGCACGCCCGCACGCTGGAAGTGCTGGAGCCGCTCGGCGTCACCAAGAAGATGACGGGGCTCGGCATCCACTCGCCCCGCTTCACGATCAGGGACAGGGACAGGGTGCTCGTCCCTGTGGACTTCTCGCGGCTGCCGACCCCTTATCCCTACACGCTGATGATCTCCCAGGCCGACACCGAGCGGATCCTCCTGGACAGGTTCGAGGAGCTCGGCGGGCGGGTCGCCAGGCCGTACAGGGTGGTGGCCGTGGAGCAGGACGCCGAGGGTGCGACGGCGACCTTCGCCGACGGCAGCCGGGTGCGGGCCGGCTACCTGGTCGGCGCGGACGGCATGCACAGCACCGTGCGCGAGCAGGTGGGGATCGGCTTCACCGGCGGCACCTACGCCGAGTCCTTCTCCCTGGCCGACGTACGGCTCAGCGGCGGCGTACCCGCCGACGAGGTCGAGCTGTTCTTCTCGCCCGACGGGCTCGTGGTGGTCGCGCCGCTGCCCGGGGGCACGTTCAGGATCGTGGCCACCGTCGAGAAGGCGCCCGAGCGGCCCGACGCGGCCTTCGTGCAGCGCCTGCTCGACGCGCGAGGCCCCGTGAAGGAGCGCGTGGTGGTCGAGGAGGTCGTCTGGGGCTCGCGCTTCAGGGTGCACCACAGGGTCGCCGACGCCTACCGCTCGGGCCGGGTGGTGCTCGCGGGCGACGCGGCCCACGTGCACAGCCCTGCGGGCGGGCAGGGGATGAACGCGGGGCTTCAGGACGCGGCGGCCCTGGGCGAGGCGCTGGGACAGGCGCTCCGCAGCGGCTCGGCGGCCCCGCTCGACGCCTACGCGGCGGCGCGGCGGCCGGTGGCCGAGCAGGTGGTGGCGTTCGCCGGAAGGCTCACGGCGCTGGCGACGGTGAACCGCAGGCTGCGTCCGCTGCGCAACCTCGCGCTGAGGTGCCTGGCGGTGCTGCCGCCCTTCCGCAGGAAGCTCGCGTGGCGGCTGTCGGGGCTGGTGTATCGGTGACGGCCCCTGGAGACGAAAAGAGCCGGGGATCCGAAGATCCTCGGCTCTTATCTCGTAGCTATCAGGTCAGATGGCACGGACCTGGGAGGCCTGCGGCCCCTTCTGTCCCTGCGTGATCTCGAACTCGACCCGCGCCCCGTCTTCAAGGCTGCGGTAGCCGTTGCCGACGATCTCGGAGAAGTGCACGAACACGTCCGGCGCACCGCCGTCCGGGGCGATGAAGCCGAAGCCCTTCTCAGCGTTGAACCACTTGACGGTTCCCTGAGCCATAAAAGCTCTCCCTCAGGATGTGTATCTATGGGACCCGCACCTCGCGAATCCCGGTGTGTCGTATACAGCAGGCACCCGGGGTGGCTCAGACAATCACATGCCGGTTTTCACTACGGGATCAGCTAATACAACGCCATCACATCTAACACCATTCCGCCGCCTTGGTGTTCCCTCTGCCACGAAGATTTCTGGACCGCGGCATCACAGGGCAAACTGGAAGCTGTTATGCCGAGCCTCTCCGCCGCCCCGCGACTGGTGGCCACCGACCTCGACGGAACCGCCCTGCGCGCCGACGGATCCGTCTCCTCCCGCACCGCCGCCGCCTTCGCCGACGTGGAGCGAGCTGGGGCGATGCTGGTATTCGTCACCGGCCGTCCGCCCAGGTGGATGAGTGTGGTCGCCGACGCCGTACGCCACCGCGGACTTGCCATCTGCGCCAATGGCGCCCTTGTCTACGACCTGCACACCGAACGGATAGTCGAGTCGCACCTCATCGAGCCCGACGTGCTTGGAGAGGTGGTCGCTCAGCTTCGAGCGAACGTGCCCGAACTGGCATTTTCGGTCGAGTACGAAGGTGGTTTTGCGCACGAGTCGGATTTCCGGCTGGGCGGCATGGACAGCAAGGCGGTGGCGGGGCTCAGAGTGGGCGCCTCGACGCTCACCTCGCGGCCGTGCGCCAAACTCCTGGCACTTCATCCCGAGATGGACCCCGACAGCCTGCACGAGGCCGTACAGGATCTCGTGGGGCATCTGGTGACCGCGACGCACTCGAGCGGCAGGGCGCTGATCGAGATGAGCGCGCAGGGCGTGACGAAGGCCTCCGCCCTGGCCGCGCTGTCGTCCAAGAACGGAATCAAGCCGGACGAGGTGATCGCGTTCGGGGACATGCCGAACGACCTGCCCATGCTCGCCTGGGCAGGCACCTCGTACGCGGTCGCCAACGCCCATCCCGACGTGCTCGCCGCGGTCGACCATGTGACCGCGGCGAACGACGAAGACGGCGTGGCCCTCGTGCTGGAGAACCTCTACAGGTAAGGACCCGTGCCGCTGGGCCGGTGGCTCTCCTGGGCCATCCCGCCGGGCAGCGCCTTGCGCATCTGCTCCAGCTGGGCCCTGGCGGCCATCTGCTGCGCGAACAGCGTGGTCTGGATCCCGTGGAACAGACCTTCGAGCCAGCCGACCAGCTGAGCGTGCGCGATGCGCAGCTCGGCGTCGCTCGGCGGCGTGCCGTTGTCGTCGGTGAAGGGCAGCGACAACCGTTCGAGCTCATCGACCAGTTCGGGCGCCAGACCGTCCTCGAGCTCCTTGATGGAGCTCTCGTGGATCTCCTTCAGCCGCTTGCGACTGGCTTCGTCCAGAGGCGCGGCTCTGACCTCCTCCAGCAGAGTGCGGATCATGCTGCCGATGCGCATCACCTTGGCGGGTTGCTCGACCAGGTTGGCGATCGACCGCTCCTCGTGCTCACCGTTCTCAGCGCTATCGCCCTGGGCGCTGAAGCCCTCGGGTCCCACCACCACGATGTGGGGAGCGTTCTCCTCAGCGTTCATAGCTCTCAACCTACTAGCAGGATCTTTCCGACGTGCTCTCCTGAATCGAGCATCTCGTGCGCCTTGGCGGCCTCGGCCATGGGCACCTGCGCGTGCACGACCGGCCTGACGGCGCCCGCCGACACCAGCGGCCAGACGTTGTCGGCGACACCGCGCACGACCACGCCCTTCTCGGCCGCCGGCCTGGATCGGAGCGTGGTGCCGTGCACCGCGGCCCGCTTCCTGGTCAGCATGTGGAGATCGAGCTCGCCCTTCACCCCGCCCTGGAGACCGATCACGACCAGCCGTCCGCCCGTCTTGAGAGCTTTGACGTTCCCTGGGAGATATTTGGCTCCCATGATGTCGAGGATCACGTCCGCCTCGACCCGCTCGGCGAAGTCCTCGGTCCTGTAGTTGATCGCCTCGTCGGCCCCCAGCTCCAGGCAGCGTTCGGCCTTCTCCTGAGAGCCGACGGTCACCACCACGCGCGAGCCGAACGCCTTGGCGATCTGGATCGCGGTCGTGCCGATGCCGCTCGCGCCGCCGTGCACCAGCAGCGTCTCCCCGCGCCGCAGCCTGGCCGTCATGAAGACGTTGGACCAGACGGTGCACACCGTCTCGGGCAGACCCGCCGCCTCGGTCAGCGACAGCCCCTCGGGCGCGGGCAGCACCTGCTCCCACGGGACGGCGACGCGCTCGGCGTACCCGCCCCCCGACAGCAGGGCGCAGACCCTGTCGCCCACCGCGAACCCGACGGCGTCGGGACCGACCTCGGAGATCACCCCGGAGCACTCGAGCCCCGGATACGGGGAGGCACCGGGCGGTGGGTCATAGAAACCTAGCCGTTGGATGACATCCGCCCTGTTGACCGCGGAGGCCGTGACATCGATCACGACTTCTCCCCGCTCAGGACGCGGATCCGGCACCTCCTGCCACTCCAGAACCTCGGGTCCGCCGGGCTTGGTGATGACAATCGCTCGCATGTGACCCAAGGTAGCGGGGCAGGGAAGTTGCGGGTTGCCTGCGTTCAACGGAACACGGGGCGTTAATGTGCAATGTGTTTGCTGCCCCTTTACGCCCATCCCGAGGGGGAACACGGTGGCACGACACGATCGTGAAGAGTCTCTCGAGGAACAGCTCGCCTGGCTCGACGCCATCAAGGAGACCGACGAGGAACCCGTCAAGGTCAGCGCCAAGACCGGCGCCGTGGCCACGGACGAGACCATCGTTTCGCCATACCCGAAGGACCCCTGGCTGTCGGTGCCCACCGAGCAGGACACTCCGACCCCGCCCCTGTTCAGGGCCGCGGTCGACTCCGTGTACGGCCAGGCCGCGGCGGAGGAGCTGCCCGCCGAGGAGGTGGAGGCGGCCGAGTGGTTCGAGTCCTCGGTCGAGGCCGAGCGGCCTCCCACGTTCGGCAGGGACGACGATGACGCCTTCCTCGCGCCGTTGAAGCCGCTTCCCCGCCCCGACGACACCGACTCCTACCGGATGGGCGCCTTCGACCCGCAGGCAGAGGAGCGTCCCGAGCCCCAGAGCAGCATGTTCGACCCGCTGCCGCCCGAGGAGCGCACCGACCCTTCGTGGCCGCGCCCGCCGTGGCCGCAGCCGGCGGCCGAGAGCTTCGAGGGCATCGCCGACGTCGAGACCGTCCAGGGCGAGCTGGTCCCCGACGACGACACTCCCGAGCCCGGCCTGCCGCGGCACGAGGAGCCGGAGCCGAGATTCGACGCCTTCCGCTTCGACGACCCCCTGCCGCGTGAACCGCGCGTCAGGGAGGAGCCGCGCAGGGAGGAGCCCCGGCACAGGGAGGAGCCGCCCTCGTTCGAGCGGGCGAGCTTCGCCGAGCCGCCGTCGGTGGAGGTGGCCGTGCAGGAAGAGCCGTTCCCCGTACGCCGCCGCCCGCAGCCGCCGGTTCCCGCCTTCGCCGTGCCGGCCCGTCCCGCCGCCGGCGACAGGCCCACCGCCGAGAGCCTCGACCCCGACTCACTGCTGCGCGGTCGCCGCAACGCCCCCTCCAAGGGCTGGCGCCGGCTGATCTACAAGGCCTCCGCCGGGTGGATCAAGCCGGGCGAGCCCGCCGAGGTGCGCCGCCGTCGCGCCCTGGTCGCCAGGGCCCGCACCCCCGTCGCGACCGGGCACCACCGCGTCGCCGTGCTCAGCCTCAAGGGCGGCGTCGGCAAGACCACCACCACGGTCGGTCTCGGCGCCACGCTCGCGCAGGTCCGCGGCGACAGGGTGATCGCGGTCGACGCCAACCCCGACCGCGGCACGCTCTCCGACAAGCTGGAGCTGGAGACCTCGGCGACGGTTCGCGACCTGCTGAACGAGCGCGCCCAGGTCAAGCGCTACGTCGACATCAGGGCCTTCACCTCGCAGGCTCCCTCACGCCTGGAGGTGCTCGCCTCCGACCGCGACCCCTCGGTCTCCGAGGCGTTCAGCGCCGCCGACTACCAGCAGGTCGCCCAGGTGCTGGAGAACTTCTACTCCATCTGCATCACCGACTGCGGCACGGGGCTGCTCCACTCGGCGATGTCGGGCGTGCTCGGGCTGGCCGACCAGATCGTGCTGGTCAGCTCGCCCTCCGTGGACGGCGCGCGGGCCGCCTCGGCGACGCTCGACTGGCTGGAGGCCCATCACTACGGCGACCTGGTGAGAGACGCCACGGTGGTGCTGTGCAGCGTGCGGCCGAGGTCGAAGTCGGCCGTGGACATCGCCAAGCTCGAGGCGCACTTCGCGGCGCGCTGCCGTACGGTCATCCGCGTGCCGTACGACCCGCATCTGGAAGAGGGCGCCGAGATCGACCTCGACCGGCTGCAGGAGCCGACGAGGGAGGCGTATCTGCAGCTCGCCGCGGCGGTCGGAGACGGCTTCGCGGGGATGTGAGGCGAGAGAACCCCTCCGCTCGCCTCACCCTGATGAGACAATCCCCGCATGCAACGCTTCGAGCGCCTCACTCTCGAGGAAGCGCGCACCCTGAGCCGCAACCAGCTGCTCCCCCGGATCGAGGACGAGCAGAAGTACTGGTACGAGCGCATCAACGGCGGGCAGATGCGGGTCGGCGACGACCGCGCGTTCAAGACCTTCAACGAGATCATGCACGTCGTCATCAACCCGGACACGCGGGCGCCGCAGGACCAGGACTACTGGACGAAGCCGCTCGGCGAGCTGGGCGACCTCTAGGCCGCAGGCGCGCGGCCTGGAGGTCGATGGCGGAGGGTAAGGGATTCGAACCCTTGAGGCCATCGCTGACCTGGCCGCTTTCAAGGCGGCTGCACTCGTCCACTATGCGAACCCTCCAGTGCGCACACCACCTTAGCGTCTAACGCTCGATGCGGCAGGGGTGTACCTTCGGAGAAGGCTCCTGAGCGGGAGGCATCTCGTTGGCGGAACTCACTGTGGCGGTGGAGCGCTCCCCTGGAGCAGCGATCGTGAGCCTCCACGGAGATCTCGACAAGGTCTCCGTGCCCGTGCTGCGGGAACAGCTCGTCCTCCTGCACGGCGAGAGGGTCCACACGATCGTCATCGACGCGGCGGGCCTGGCCTTCTGCGACTCCAGCGGCCTGTGGGTGCTGATCGAGCACCAGCGCCTGGTGCGCGAGCACGGCGGCAGTCTGCGGCTCACCGGCGTGCACGGCGTGCTGCGCAGGGTGCTCGACGTGACAGGGCTCAACGCCGCTTTCATCTGAGGAGATCTCCCCGCATGCACCGCGAGTCCCACCTGCTCCGCGCCCTGCTCGGCACCCATTCCGAGGCGATGTGGCTCGGCCTCGGCGGCGGCATCGGGTTCATGTGCTTCGTTTTCAGGTACAAGGGCCATCCGCCGATGCTGACCGTCGTCGCCCAGGCGCACCCCGAGCCGATGATCGGCAAGGCGCTCGTCCGTACGGGGGTACCGCACGAGGTCAGGCAGACCGGCTCGGCCAGGGTGGCCGAGCGGAACCTGCGGGCCGCGCTGGAGACCGGCGACAAGGTGATCTGCAGGATCGGGCAGGACCCCTACGACGTGGCCGTGCTCGGCGTCGAGGGTGACACGGTCGTGCTCCTCGACGGGCAGATGCCGCTGGCCGCGTTCATGAGCGAGTGGTCGGCCTCGAAGAAGAACAGGCACCACCTGACGGAGATCACCGGCCCGCCCTCCGCCGAGCCTGACCTCAAGGCGGCGATCAAGGACACCGCGGCCAAGCTGACGGGTCCCGTGCTGGGCAACGCCTTCGACGTCAACTTCGGGCTGTCCGGCATGCGGAGGCTCGCCGAGCACCTGGCCGACCCCGAGGTGCTGGAGAGCGCGAGGCGCCGGCTGCCCGAGTGCCTGGAGACGGAGTACACCGCTCCCGGCGCCACCAGGCCGCTCTACGCCGACTTCCTCGACGAGGCGGGCGGCCATCCTGCCGCCCCTCTCTACCGGACGGCAGGCGAGCTGTGGTCGCAGGTGGCTCTCGATCCCTCGCCGGAGCTGGCGCTGCGGGCCGCGGAGGTCGAGGAGAAGGCCGCCGACCTACTCGTAAGGTTCTGACGGGGCCTCGACCCTCTCCACCGCTGTGGCGTCGAGTTCGGCGTAGACGATGCCGGTGGCGTTGTCGTCCACCTCGGTGGGCACCCAGGTGCCCGTGACCATGACCCAGGAGTCGGGCGTGGGCTGCGGCACGCCGCGCACGATCACCTTGAGCGCGTAAGCGTCGGCGGCGCAGCAGGCCAGCTGCATCCTGGTGACGAACCACTGCCCCTTCTTCCTGGACGGCGTGACGAAGCCGGTCAGCTTGACCGTCCTGTCCTTGAGCGTCTGGTTGGAGTCGCTGAAGACCCTGCCGATGAACTCGCTCATCTTCATCTCGGTCGCCCCCGCGGCCTGCAGCGGCGCGTAGGCGTCGAGGACCTGCGGCGGAGGCGGCGCCTCTGACCTGGCGGCGGCGAACGACCCGAGCGCGGGCGGCGCGATCAGGAAGACGGCGAAGACCGGCAGGCACAGCAGCCAGGCCACCCTCGGCCCGTGATGGTGCTCGGCGGATCGGCGGACCAGCCCCAGCAGCCCGATCGCGAAGATCACCAGCCCGGCCGCGATGAGGAGGGGCCGAAAGCCCGGCTTGACGTAGTTGACGTAGGTGGTGGAGAAGGCCGAGATCCGCAGCAGCGCGCCGCCGAGCAGCATCAGCACCAGGTTCTGCGACATGCGGTTCACAGCAGGATCCATCCGACGACGACGCTGGCCACCACGGCGAACACCAGGGTGACGGGGACGAACCTGACCGCGAACGCCTTGCCGAACGTCCCGGTCTGGAGCGCGATCAGCTTGAGGTCGACCATCGGCCCGACCACCATGAACGTCAGCTTCGCCGTGGGAGAGAAGGCCGACATCGAGGCCGCCACGAACGCGTCCGCCTCCGAGCAGATCGACAGCAGCACGGCGAGCGCCGCGAGCACCAGCACCGACAGCCACGGCACCTCCGCCACCGCCGTCAGCCACTCGCGCGGCACCACGACGTTGAGCGTGGCGGCGGCCAGCCCGCCCACGATCAGGAAGCCGCCGGCGTGCAGGAGGTCGTGCCGCATCGCCTCGAGGAACGAGCCGTGGTGATGGGCGCGGTTGCGGATCCACTCGGTCTTCCCGAACCGCAGCCACAGCCAGCCCACCCCCACGGCCGCCACCAGCGAGGCGGCGAAGCGCGCGAGCACCATCAGCGGCTCGTTGGGAAAGGCCACGGCGGTGGCGACCAGCACGACCGGGTTGATCGCGGGAGAGGACAGCAGGAACGCCAGCGCCGCCGCCGGTGTGACGCCTCGCTTGATCAGCCCGGAGGCCACGGGGACCGAGGCGCACTCACACCCCGGCAGCACGGCTCCGGCCAGGCCCGCCACGGGCACCGCCACCGCGGGCCGCTTCGGCAGCGCCCTGGTCCAGAAGCCGGGAGGCACGAACGCCGCGATGGCCGCCGACAGCGCCACGCCGAACACGAGGAACGGCAGGGCCTGCACGCAGATCGCCACGAAGATCGTGGCCCACGTCTGCAGCGCGGGCGCGGTCAGGTGCGGTGCGAGCAGGAACCTGCCCGCGAGCAGTGCCGCGATGATCGCGAGGAACAGCCAGGGAACCTGGGCGGGGGAGCGCGGCCTGCCCCATTCGTCGGGTGGGATCTCGAGTGTCCGGGGGACAGACATGGACACATGCTGCCAGCTCAGAGCCGGTCGAGCAGCCATTTCGGACCGGCGACGAGCGCGCCGAGCCCTTTCACCAGCTCTCTCAGCGCCCTGTCCGCGGTGATGACGAGCACGCGCTCCCACGGCTTCGCCTGCCGTACGACCTCGACGATCGTGTCGTCGCCGCTGCCCGGCGCGTGGACGACGGAGATGCCCTCCACCTCGTCCACGCCGCGCGCCGCGCCCTCCACGACCGCGACCACGCGAGGGAACCACCGGGTCAGCACCTCGTGCGGCAGGCTCCTGCCCGCCGTGTCGGTCAGCAACCTGGAGGCCGCCCCCCTGCGGTCCTTCCACCAGCCGTGCTCGGCCCTCGCTCCGACGATGTTGGCGACGTCGAGCACCACGAGACCCGGCTCGAGCGCGGCCTGGACCGTCGGCCACGTGTGGGCGAAGCCCGGGTGCAGCCGCTTCTTCTCGATCTCCTGCAGGGTGAGCCAGCGCAGGTCGGCGCTCTCACTGTTGCCGGGTACGGCGTGCAGCAACGTCTCGGCCTCGGCGATCACGGTGTCGAACGCCCAGCCGCCGTGGTCGTCGTGGTAGACGCCGCGCACCTGCAGCTCGTCGAGCTTGAGCACGGCCTCCTCGCCCGCCTCGCGCAGCGCGGCGTCGACGGGGTCCTCGTGGCTGTCGCACGCCCCTCCGAGCAGGCCCCAGGTGCCGCCGTGGTGACTCCAGAAGGACCGCTTCTGCATCAGGACGTGGGCGACGCCCTCCTCATCGCGGTGGACGGCCAGCAGCCCCGCCGCGCCGTACGTGCCCCAGTGCCTGTGACCCTGCCGACAGATCGTCCACCCGTCGCCGTCCTTGGTCGCCACCCTCGCCTCCCGTCGCCGACCTTCAGTCTTCCCGATGGCGGCCGTATGACCATCGTCCGACGCGAAGATCATCTGTTTTCCCGCTCATGAACCGCCATACTGGCGATCACCTTGCCGCCGTCGAAGGATCCGTGGTGCCCCCTCCCTCCCTGCGCCCCGTCCGTCCGTTAGCCGTCCTCGTGGTCGTGATGATCGCCCTGGTCGTCGCCGCGTCCACGGCGATGTCGATCGCCCACCTGCTCCACGGGGAGCACTGGCGGCTCAGGTACCAGCTGATCCTCATCCCCGCCGGGTTCGCCTACGTGTGCTGGCTGGCTCGCGCCCGCGCCAACGCGCACGCGCTCTCTCCAGGGGTCGTCCACACCTACGCCGCGCCGTTCATGGTCCTCGGCTGGATCCTGCCCGTCGTCAACCTGTTCGTCCCGAAGGGGATCGTCGACGACATCCGAGCCACCTCGCAACCAGGCGGCCAGGCACCGGGCACGGACCTGTTCAGAGTCCGCCGCTCCCGGCTGGTCTGGGCCTGGTGGCTGAGCTGGCTGGGGATGCTCGCCGTCCACGCGTACTCGGTGCGGGTGGTCCCTGGCCCGGTCGTGTCGGTGCTCACGATCGCGCTGTCGCTCGCCGCGGGCTCCCTCGCGATCCTGATCGTATGGACGATCACACGCCGGCAGGAGGAGGCACGCACCAGTCACGGGTTCGTGCCCGCCCAGCGGCTCGGCCTCGTCCCTCTCGTCGTGCGCGACCACGACGAGGCTCTCGCCTTCTACGTCGGGACACTCGGCTTCGACCTGTGGGAGGACAGGCAGGGCGGCGAGGGCGAGCGGTGGGTGACCGTCCGCCCGCGCCACGCGAGGGAGACCGCGCTGCTGCTGACCCGCGGCGACACTCCGGCGAGAGAGGGCCGGCTGGTCCTCCACACCGACGACTTCGACCTCGACCACGGACGGATGCTGGCGGCGGGCGTCACCTTCGACGCCGCTCCTCGCAGGGAGTTCTACGGCACGGTCGCGCCCTTCACCGACCCCGACGGCAACCGCTGGGACCTCCTGTCCTCTCCCGCCCGCTGAGCCGTGCTCGTCACGCGGCGGCGACCACCGCGGTGAAGGTGACCAGTTGGAGGAGGAGCTGGGTGACGGCGAGCGCGGGGCGTAGCCACGTCATCGCCTGCCACCTGGCAGGCAGCACGATCGCGAGCAGGCCGGCGGCGGCGCTGCCCCAGAAGGCCCACCAGGCCAGTGACATCAGCCCGCTCGAGTCGGGATCGCACTGCTCCCCGTAGGTGAGGCAGCGGGAGAACGCGTAGGTGCTCAGGACGTAGACCCAGGCCAGCACGCTGGTGGGGACCAGCGTGACGGTGCCGATCACCGCACACCTGCGCCAGCCGTCCCACCGGGCCTGGCGCGGAGGGTTCGCGTTCACTGTCATGCGGCCACCCAACCAGATCCCGCACGCGCGCCGGCTAGGGGGCGAGGGGCAGGCGGATCTCGAAGCGGCATCCCGGGCCCTGGTTCGCGACGGAGACGCTGCCGCCGTGAGCGGCGACCAGGCCGTGGGTGATCGCCAGGCCCAGGCCCGCTCCCCCGTCCCTCGTCGGTGTGCGGGCCCTCTCCCCGATGAAGGCGACGTCGAACACCCTCTGCAGGTCCTCTTCGGGGATTCCGCCACAGGCGTCGGTCACCGTCAGGCAGGCCAGGCCGTCCTCCACGGAGACGCGCACAGCGACCGTTCCCCCCGCGGGGGTGTGCCTGATCGCGTTCACCACCAGGTTGCGCAGCGCTCTTCCCAGCGCTCCCGCGTCGGCCGACACGGGGGCGACCGCGGGCGTGGCGCACAGCCGTACCCCCTTGGCCAGGGCCAGGGCCTCCACTCCCGCCACGACGTCGGCCACCAGATCGCCCAGTCCTGTCCTGGTCCTGTTCAGGCGCAGCGATCCGGCGTGGATGCGGGAGAGCTCGAACAGGTCGTCAACCATCGCCGAGAGCCGCTCGACCTCCAGCCTGATCTGGGTGGGGTACCTGCGGGCGTCGCCGACCCCGTCCTCCAGCGCCTCGGCCATGGCTCTCATCCCGGCCAGCGGGGTGCGCAGGTCGTGGCTCACCCAGGCGACCAGCTCCCTGCGCGCCCCCTCGAGGGCGCGTTCGCGCGCGTACGACTCCTCCAGGGTGCTGGCGATGGCCCGCAGTTCCGCGGGCAGCCCAGGCGGCGCGACGAACGAGGGCTCGCGCACCGCGGCCGCCAGCCGCCTGCTCGCCGCCACGATCTGCCTGGCCACCACGAAGGCCACGGCGAGACCCACGAGGCCGCCCACAGCCACCACGCTGAGCACCAGGTCCCTCGCGGCGGCGTCGATGGCCATCCGCATCGTGATCGCGGCGACGCCCGCCACCGTGGCCAGCACCGCGACGGCCACGACGACGGCGAGCATGACGCCGATGGAGCGGGTGCGCAGCCGCCACATCAGCGCGAGACCGGCCGCCGCCACGACCACGCCGAGCCCGGCGGTGACGGCCACGATCTCCAAGAGGGTCATGACAGCGGCTCGTACCTGTAACCGACGCCCCAGACGGTGACGATCCTGCGCGGCACCGTGGGGTCGGGCTCGACCTTCTCGCGCAGCCGCCGCACATGGACGGTCACCGTGGAGGAGTCGCCGAAGGACCACCCCCACACCTGGTCGAGCAGGGCCGCCCTGCTGAAGGCCTGGCGCGGGTTGCGCATCAGGTAGGCCAGGAGGTCGAACTCGCGCGCGGTCAGGAGGATCTCCTTCTCGCCGAGCCGTACCTCGTGGGCGCCCACGTCCACGACCAGGTCGGCGTCGCGCAGGACGCCGCTGCCGCCGGTGACAGAGGCGCCGCGCGCCCTGCGCAGCACCGACTGCACGCGCAGCGCCAGCTCGCGCGGGCTGAACGGCTTGGTCACGTAGTCGTCGGCGCCGGTCTCGAGGCCGACCACGCGGTCGATCTCCTCGCCGAGCGCGGTGAGCATGATCACCGGCACCGGCCAGCGCTCCCTGAGCTTCTTGCAGACCTGAAGGCCGTCGACCTTCGGGAGCATGAGGTCGAGCACCATCAGGTCGGGCGGATCGGCCAGCGCCCTGCGCAGCGCCTCGGCCCCGTCGCCCACGCACTCGACCTGGTGACCGTCGCGCTCGAGGTAACGCGCCACCACCTCGGCGACGGTCGGGTCGTCATCGACGACCAGGATGCGGGTGCTCACCCAGTCACGGTACGGCTAACTGCCTCGCGCACGCATGGTCCAGGACGTACGGTGGCCCTATGGGTCGAATGGTCATGCTCGTCGTGGGCGCGCTTCTGGCGCTTTGGGTGCTTTTCACGTTCATCCTGCCCATGCTCATGGGCTTGCTGCAGCTCGCGCTGATCGTCGGCGTCATCGGCGTGATCGTCTTCATCGCCGTCTCCCTGGTGGGCAGGTCCAGGTAGGTGTTCCATTTCGCGCTGGCGGATCCCGCCGGCCTGGTGCTGATCGCCGGGCTGGTGCTGGTCCTGCTCGCCGTCTGGGCGAGCAGCGTGCTCGTCGCCCAGACGGGCGGCACGCCGACCTTCCCCATGGCCTATGCCAGGAAGTCGGCCTTTCCTCGCCAGTGCGATCCTGACGCGGCGGGCAGACCGCGTCCACGAGCTCCGTCATCGCGCTCCTTCTAGAAACCGAGACCTTTCTATGAGGAGTTGTGATGATCGATTCTTTTGTCATGTTCATCACCGGCTTCGGCGGTAACACCGCGCTGGTGATCGTGCTGTTCACGCTGGCCGTACGGCTGCTGCTGCTGCCGCTCAGCATCAAGCAGGCGCGCGCCGCCAGGATCCGGATGCGGCTCGCGCCGCGCATGCAGGAGCTGCAGAAACGCCACAGCCGCGATCCCGAGCGGCTCAGCAAGGAGATGTCGGCCCTCTACGCCAAGGAAGGCACCTCGCCCTTCGCGGGATTCGGTCCCGCGCTGGCGCAGATGCCGTTCCTGTGGCTGATGTATCAGGTCGCCACCCACCCCCTGATCGGTACGGACCTGCTCGGTCAGCACCTGGCGGTGGTGGTGGCGAAGTACGGCCTCATCAGCTGGCCCGTGCTGGCTTTCGCCGGCGTCATCGTCGCGATCGCGCTGATCGCCTGGTACACCTCCCGCAGGATGGAGGCAGGACAGTTCAAGATCCTCAAACTGCTGCCCTACGGCACGGTGATCGCCGCTGCCGTGCTGCCGCTGGCCGCGGGGATCTACCTGCTGGTCTCGACCGCATGGACGGCCGGCGAGCGCCGGGTGCTCTACCCGGCTTCCTTGAGCGCGGCGACCTGACCGTTGGCGTGCGGGGCGGGGAGCACGGCCCATACCGTGGTCGTCTCCCCGTCGTGCCGGACGCCCCAGCTCTCCGCGACATATTCGACAATGCCGAGGCCGCGCCCGCCGAGTGAGGACATCGTGGGACGGCCCGCGCGCGGCTCGGTCGCCGCGCCTCCGTCACTCACAGCCACCTCGACGTGATCGTCAGTCCACAGCCACGCCACCCTGACCATGCCAGAGGTCAACGGTCGCGCATGCCGTAGCGCGTTGCTCAGCAGCTCGCTCACCACCAGGACCGCATCATCGATCGCGGTGGCGTAGACCCCCCACTCCTGCAGGTCAGTGCAGAGACGCTGGCGCGCGACGGCGACGCTGGACAGTGCGTACGGCAACATCACGACGCTCGACACACCCACCTCCCCGCTCCCATGTCCCCCCAGGGAACGCCCCCGGATACGACCGAAATGCCCCGTTACTCGGTCCCAGAAACCGTGTCTCGATCACAGCTTGTACACATTGGACGATAGATCAGCGCATCCGTGACCGGCTCGTTACCGGCTCGGCGTGTCGGCCACGATAGTGAGAGCAAAACGCATGCGAGTGCCTCCACCTGGGCGTGGATGGGCCGTGACCTCGCCGCCCTGCGCCTTGACCAGGCTCCGCACGATGTAGAGCCCGAGGCCCACACCGCCGAATCTGCGCCGGTCACCGCTGTCGACCTGAACGAACCGCTCGAATATTCGGTCACGGTCATCAGGGGCGATGCCGACGCCCTCGTCGTCCACCACCACGACCACGTGTCGCCCCTCCGCCCACACCTCGACGCTGATCAGACCGCCGTCGGGTGAGTACTTGAAGGCGTTCTCCAGCAGCTGTCCGAGCACGATGTCCGTGGCCAGCGCGTCACCTCTCACGTCGGGCAGATCCTCGGGGATGACCACCTCGACCCTGTGCCTGTCGGACAGGACGGGCAGGCCCAGCGTGGCCGCCCGCACCCGCTCCGCCAGGTCGAAGGTCTCGACGCGGACCGCGAGCTCCTCGGCTCCCGCCCTGGCGCCGAGCAGCAGGTGGTCCATGAGCTGCCCGAGCGACCTGGCCCGCTCGGCGATGGTGTGGACGGCCGAGCGGCGCTCGGGATCGGTCATCTTGTCCCATCGGGCGTCGAGCGTGCTGGCGAACCCGCGCACGATCGTGATCGGGGTGCGCAGTTCGTGGCTGGTGGTGGCCAGGAACAGATCCTTGGCCTCCTCCAGCTCCTTGGCGGTGGTGATGTCGCGGAAGTCGACGACGATCTCCCCTGTCTCCTCGATCTTGGCGCTGACCACGTCGAGCCAGCGGCCGTTGGCCAGCTGGAAGGTGAGCTTCTCTCCCGGCTCCGGCAGGGGGAAGGGCGGCGGCTCGCCGATGACCTTCTCGACGGGGATGCCGGTCAGCTCACCGGCCGCGGGGTTCCACTGGACCACCCTGCCCGGCTCGTCGAGCACCGCGATGCCGTCGGCGCTGGCGTCGAAGACGGCCCGCTCGTGGGCCCGCTGCCGCAGCGCCTCCTGGTAGGCCATGGCGTTGCCCACCGCGATGCCCGCGTGGCCCGCCAGCAGCTCGAGCAGCTCGAGCTCCACATGGCCCGGCTTGCGCTTGGCGAACAGCGCGTAGAGCGCGCCGTAGGGACGGCCGCCCACCGCGGCCAGGCCCAGCGCGATCGTGTGCAGGCCGGGCAGCTCGGCCCAGACCAGGTCGTCGAGGCCCTCCGACTCGAGCATCACGGTCTTGCCCGTGCGCATCAGCTTGCCGACCAGGCTGCTGCGCAGGTCGGCGGTGACGTTCCTGAGCGACTCGGGCAGCTGGTAGGCGCTGACCAGCCTGAGCCGCTCGTTCTCGATGAGGACGAACCCGCCCGCGTCGGCCCCCGTGAGCTCCGTGAGGCTGGCCGCGATGCGGTCGAGCACGGCGGGCAGCTCCAGCTCGGCGTTGATGTCGCCGACGACGTCGGTGAGCCTGCGCACCAGCCTGGCCCTGTGCGCCCCTCTGTCCCTGGCGACGACGTCGTCCTCCGGCAGGTGGTGGACGTGCACGTAGCCGACGACGGCCGTGCCGTGGAGCAGCGCGCTGGTGTCGACCCGCACGTCGAGGACGGTGCCGTCTCTGCGGAAACGCTTGGTGCGCAGCGAGACCTGGCCGCCGGTGCGCACCCTTTCGAGAACCGCGTGGTGCTCGGCGGTCAGCTCGCCAGGGACGATCGGCGCGCGCCTGCCGACCATCTCCTCGGTGCTCCATCCGAACAACCGCTCCGCCGCTGGGTTCCAGACCAGCACGGTCTGGTCCCTGTCGAGCACGACGACCGCGTTGGGGGCGCTGGAGAGGACGGCAGCGGCGATCTCCTCGTCACCCACGCCTTCCATACTGCCGGTGGCGCGCCCGCTCCGTAGGCCGATCCGTCCGATACGCTGCGGGTTATGTCGGCCGGCGACCTCGAAGCCCTGCTGAGGGTCACCTCAGCCACCTACCGTGCTGGACGGCCGCCTGACGTGGCCGTCGGCACCTACGAAGGCGCCCTCGGCAGGCTGGTGCTCGCGGTCACCGCCAAGGGCGTGGTCGCCTGCAGCTTCGAGGACGAGCACACGATCTTCGAGCGGCTGACGCGGGTCGTGGGCGGCCTCGTCGGCCCCGACGCGCGCCGTCTCGACCCGGTGCGCCGCGAGCTCGACGCCTACTTCTCCAGGCGCCTACGCGCCTTCACCACCCCCGTCGACCTGCAGCTGGCCACGCCGTTCGCGCGCACGTTGCTGCAGATGACCATGGCCGTGCCGTACGGCACCAGCACCACCACCGCCGACCTCGGGGCGCGCATCGGACGGCCACAGGCGCTGCGCGCGGTGGGCAACGCGCTGAACGCGAACCCGGTGTGCGTGATCGTGCCATGCCACCGGGTCCGCGACCGCGAGAGCTATCCGGGCGGGACGACCGCCCTTGAGCGCCTGCTGAGGATCGAGGGTTAGCGCCTGCTTCGCCGTACGAGGCCGATGGCCAGGGTGACCAGGCCCGCCACCAGGAACGCGCCCACGGCCGCGCTCATCCACGGCTGCCTGGTGAAGCCCAGCGCCGTGCGCGCGCCGTCCCAGATCGCCGCCCACCAGCTGATCGTCGAGGGCGCGGCCAGCAGCCACCAGGTGACGAAGCCCAGCGCCCACGGCGCGACCATCGGCCAGCGCGAGGGGGCGTGCTCACTGGTGTCCCACGTGCTGGCGCGGCCGAGCAGGAAGTAGTCGACCACGAGGACGCCCAGCATCGGGACGAAGACGGCGCCGATGATGCTGAGGAAGGCGCTGTAGGAGTTGACGTCCACGAGCAGCGCCACGCCGATGGTCAGCACGCCGATCGCGATGGAGAAGATGCGCCTGTCCACGCGGGGCATGAGGTTCTGCAGCGACATGGCGGTGGAGTAGACGTTGGCGAAGGACTGGTCGGTCTCACGCAGCACCAGGATGCCGAAGAACAGCGCGCCCAGCGGGGCGGCCACGAACGGGCCGAACACCGTGGTCGGGTCGTTCAGCACGGCGTCGTGCCCGGCGATCGCGACCGCGTAGACGCCGATGGCCAGGCAGGCGACCTGCGCGACCGTGTAGCCGCCCACGACGCCGGTGAAGGCTGCGCGGCTGCTGCGCGAGTGCCTGGCGTAGTCGGCGGCCACCGGCACCCACGACACCGACAGCGCGATCACGAAGTCGACGGCGGGGGCGAAGGCGTCCCAGCTGCCGCCGGCCGGCGCCGGGGCCGAGCGCAGGAAGACGACAGCGAACCAGATGGTCGAGATGATCACGCCGATCGTGACGACGCGCCTGATCAGCCTGATGGCGCCGAGCGGGTAGATCGTCAGCCCGGTGGTGATCGCCCCCGCGAGCAGCACCCAGACCGCGTACGGCACGGCGTCGCCGAAGATGGCCTGCGCGCCCATCGAGATGACCCACAGCTCGAAGGCGCCCCACCCGAGCATCTGGATGATGTTCAGCACGGTCGGGACGTAGGAGAGCTTGGCCCCGAACAGCCCTCTGAGCAGGACCATCGCGGGCTGGCCCGTCTGCGCGCCGGGGATGGCGGCCAGGCCCACCATGGCGGTGCCGATGAGGCTGCCGACGACGGTCGCGGTGACCGCGGCCGTCATGGACAGCGGGTTGTCGTCGAGGAGGGGGTTGATGAGGAAGAGCGCGAAGGAGAAGCCGAGGAGGCTGACGCCCAGGTTGGCCCAGAACGCGCCCTGGTCGAGGATGCCGAGAGTCTTGGGGGGAGCCTCGTCGAGGGTCAGAGGGACTTCTGCATGCTTGGGGTCGATGACATGCGTCATCACACGCTCCCTACGCCGGCATTACCCGGACAGGTTCATGCGGTCGGCAACGGCAGTTGCCCTCTCAGCCCGGTTGCCCCGAGCTCCCGCGGTTTGGACTTGTGAGTGCGGCCGGGATATGCCCAGTTCGCGCCCCAATAATGCACCATTCCTCCGCGTTCAACCACCCCCACGTCTCCGCGCTCCGTTGAAGCCGGAGCATGCGTGATCACGGCGTCCAGCAGAGTCATCCAGCGCGGTGACGATCGCCACGACGGCTGTGGCTGAGCGTCCGCCCGGGTGCCGGTGGCCGGCGCAGTCGTCCCCGTCGAGGGGTGCCGTCCCCGTTCTCGTGTTTCGGCGGCGCGGGAGCCGGGGCCGCCGATCCCGTTCGTGTCGGCCTGGCGCTGGTGCGGCGCCAGGCCCACGTGCGTTGGTCATGGATCGCGCGAGGGATTATTCGGCCAGTGAGGCGAAGAACTCTCGGATGTCGCCGACCAGGAGATCCGGCGCCTCCAGGGCGGGGAAGTGGCCGCCGCGGTAGAACTCCGACCAGTGCGTGACGCGGTGCGCCTTCTCTGCGAAGCGGCGGATGGCGTAGTCACCGGCGGCGAAGACGGCGACCCCGGTGGGCACGGTCGCCGGCGCCTTGGGAGCCCACATGCTCGCGTCGTTGAAGCGCTCGAAGTAGGAGTTGGCCACGCTGCGGGCGGTGTCGGTGAACCAGTAGATGCTGATGGTGGCGAGCATCCGGTCCAGGTCCACCGCGTCCTCGGGCAGTTCCTTCGACGCGTCGGTCCACTCCTTGTACTTCTCGACGATCCAGGCGAGCTGGCCCACAGGGGAATCGGCGAGGGCATGCGCCAGCGTCTGAGGCCGGGTGCCCTGGAGCTTCATGTAGGCGGACATGTTGTCCTGGAAGTCCTTCATCGCCTTGAGCCGCAGGTGCTCGCCCTCGGTCAACGCGGCCATGTCGGCCGGGTCGCCGGTGGGGAAGGTGACCAGCGCGTTGGCGTGAACACCGATGACGTGCTCGGCGTCGGCACGCCCCAGCGCCGGGCCGATGAAGGCTCCGATGTCGCCGCCCTGCACGCCGTAGCGGTCGTAGCCCAGGCGGGCCATGAGGGCGGCGAACGCGGAGGCGACGCGGGTGTCGGTCCAGCCTGCCTCGGTGGTCGGGCCGGAGAACCCGAACCCGGGGATCGACGGGATGACCAGGTGGAAGGCGGTCTCTCCAGTCGTCAGCGGTTCGATCATGTCGAGGAAGTCGACGATCGAGCCCGGCCAGCCGTGGATGAGCAGGAGCGGTGTCGCATCCGGGCGCTCCGAACGTACATGGAGGAAATGCACGTTCTGCCCGTCGATGACGGTGGTGTATTGCGGGTACCGGTTGATCTCGGCCTCGGCGGCCCGCCAGTCGAACTCGTCGGCCCAGTAGGTGGCGAGCTTCTTGAGGTAGCTCGTGGGGACGCCGCGCTCCCAGCCGGCGCCGGGCAACTCGTCGGTCCAGCGGGCGCGGGCGAGCCGTGCCTTCAGGTCGTCCAGGTCGGACTGGGGGATCTCAACGCGGAAGGGCTTGATCTCGTTCATGCCTCGATCCTGCTGGTAAAGAGGTTTGTCGCGAATCATGAGATCTCGTTATCTTGGCCCGTGAGCATCTTCCGGAGCAGTAGCGCCTTTGTCGGCCGTGGTGCCGAGCTGGCCGCGCTTCGAGCCGCGTACCAGGACGAGATCGGCCGCACGGTGCTGATCTCGGGTGACGCCGGCATCGGCAAGTCCCGGCTGGTGCACGAGTTCACCACACGGCTGGGCTCAGGGCCGCGTGTGCTGACCGGCCGATGCCTGGAGTTCGGCAACGACGGGCTGCCGTTCGCGCCGTTCCTGTCGCCGCTGCGGAGCCTGGCGATCTCGTCGCCGGGCGACTGGGGTGCGGTCCTGCTCGCTATCGAGCGGTCCGCCGACGATCGGCCGCTGGTGCTCGTCCTGGAGGATCTCCACTGGGCCGACGTCTCCAGCCTGCAGTTGCTCACCTTCCTCGTGGCCAATCTCGCTCATGACGGTGTGTTCCTGATCGGCACCTGTCGGGCCCCCTCCGGCCCACTTCGGCAACTCGTCGCCGAGCTGGTCCGGTCGCCTGCCGTCCAGCTGATCACGCCCGCGCCGCTGAGCAGGCATGAGACAGGCCGCCAGTTGGCCGCGCTGCTGGCGCGGGAGCCGGAGCCCACCCTGGTCACCCGGGTGTTCGAACGCAGCCGTGGCAACCCGCTGTTCGTCGAGGCGCTCAGCGCCTGTCCTGAGGACATCCCCGCCGAGCTGCGTGAGCTGCTCCTGGCAGGGCTGCCCCCGCTCGCCGACGACGAGATCCAGGTCCTGACGCTGGCCTCGATCGCCGGCACCACGGTCGGTCATGAGGTCCTGGCGGTCGTGAGCGACCTGCCCGAGCCGAAGCTGCACCAAGCGCTCCGCCGACTCGTGGACAAGCACGTTCTGCTGGCGACCGGCACCGGCTATGCGTTCCGGCACGCGTTGGTCCGCGAGGCCGTCTACCACCGCCTGCTGCCGGTCGAGCGCACCGGCTTGCACGCGCGCTTCGTGGCCGCTCTGTCGGGCATGCCGGAACATGTCGCACAGGTGGCCGCGCACGCGTATGCGGCAGGGGATCACACCCGGGCCCTCCAGGCCGCCTGGGAAGCGGCCACGCAGGCCGCCCTGACCGGCGCGGAGCCGGAGCGGCTGCACCTGCTGGAAAGGGTGCTGCACCTGTGGGAAGAGGTAGGCGACACCGCCGGCATCGACCGGCTTACCGTCCTCGACCATGCGGTGGAAGCCAGCATCGCGGTCAACGCGGTCTCCAGCGGCCTGCGCTGGTCAGCTGAGGCGTTGGCCATCGCACCGGACCCGCAACGGTACTACCGGCAGGCGCGGCTGAAGAACCTGGGCCGCAGCGGCGGCCGTGACGACCTGCTCAGGGCTCTGGAGCTGCTCGCAGAGCCGTCCCGGCTGCGCGGCGAGGTCCTGGCGGAGCTGGCCCTCATCAGCGTCTTCGCCGGCGAGGCCGAACAGGGCGAGCGTTACGCCCGCGCCGCCCTCGACCTGGCCGAGCAGCTGGACTGCCCGTCGTTGACGGCACGGGCCCACGCCTTCCTGGGCCTGGCCGCCGCCTCCGATCCGGTGACGGCCTTCCGGCACTTCGCCGGCGCCCACGCCACGGCCGACCCACAAGCCATGATCGACATCGCCACCTGGGAGTCGGCCCTGCACGTGGCCATGGGTGCGTACACCACGGCGATCGAGGTGATACAGCTCGGCATCAAGCAAGCGCAGGAAACCTTCCAATACGCCAAACACGCCCCCATCCTGGTCGTCAAGTGGGTCCAGGCCTTGACGGCCCTCGGCCGCTGGCCGGAGGCGCTCGACCTCATCGACGAGATGCTGGGCGAGCCCGAGCTGCCGCAGTTGAGTCACGCCGCTCTGCTGATCAGCCAGGGCGAGATCCGTCTGGCACAGGGTGAGCCTGCCGACGCCCGTGCCGCCGCCGACCGCGCGGAGCACCTGCTCGGCGACGAGCCCTGGGTCCGGCCCTACCGCATCAGGCTGGCGACACTCCGGATCAGGCTCGACCCCGGCAACGCACAGGACATCTACCTCGCGGCTGCCCCGGATCTCGCCGCCCACCCGCATGAGGCGTGGGCCCTGGTCGCCGCCGCCGTCCCTGCGGACCTGCCGGAGCTACCTGTCATCGGGCCGGTCGACGAGGCGTACCGCGCGATGGCCGGCGGTGACCGGGCGACGGCCGCGCACACCTGGCGCACGCTCGGCAATCGCTACGAGCTGTCGTTCATCGAGGCGGACAGGCCGCGACCGGCACCTCGCAGGCAACCCCTTCTGGGGCTGACCCCGCGGGAGTCGGAGGTGCTCAAGCTGGTCGCCGAGGGCAAGAGCAACCGTCAGATCGCCGCCGACCTGTTCATCAGCGCCAACACCGCGGGTGTCCACGTGTCCCGGATCCTCACCAAGCTGGGCGCGGCCACCCGCACCGAAGCCGCCCGCCGGCTCTTCGACGCCACGCGCGCCCCCGCCGAGGAGCGCACAGACAACGCCACCGGTATGCGTCACTAGGAGGACGACCTCGGCGCCCGGCTGCGGCGCCACCGAGCTTCCGCGGCTTGTGATCTTCGCCTGGCAAGAGGCCGCTCATCGAAGCCTCACGCGTCGCTCCCTTCGGGCGTGGTCAGGGGTTCGGCTCCCCGAGAATGGAGGTATGAGCGTTCCTGAGATCGAAGTGACCGACGTGCCCGCGGGCGCCTACCTGCTCGACGTCCGTGAGCAGGACGAATGGGTCGCGGGCCACGCCCCCGAGGCGGTGCACATCCCGCTCGCCGAGTTGCAGGCGCGGGTCGAGGAGGTGCCTGCCGACCAGCAGGTGTACGTCGTGTGCAGGGTCGGCGGCCGCTCGGCGCACGCCGCCGCATGGCTGAACCACATCGGGCGCGACGCCGTCAACGTCGGCGGCGGCATGCAGTCGTGGGAGATGGCCCGCAAGCCCATGGTGAGCGAGACGGGTCAGCCGCCCTTCGTCGCCTGAGCGGGGCCCTACTTCAGCAGCTTGGACATCCGCCGGTCGGCAAGGATCTTGCCCTCGGTCTGGCAGGTGGGGCAGTACTGCAGCGAGGAGTCGGCGAACGACACCTCGCGGATCGTGTCACCGCACACGTCGCACGTCTGCCCCGCCCTGTTGTGCACGCGCAGCCCCGACTTCTTCTCCGCCTTGAGGTCCTTGGCGGCCAGGCCGTGGGCCCTTTCGACCGCGTCGCGCAGCGTGGTCACGATCGCCTCGTGCAGGTCGGCGATCTGCGTGTCGGTCAGCGTGGCCGAGATCTTGAAGGGCGACATCCTGGCCGCGTGCAGCACCTCGTCGGAGTAGGCGTTGCCGATGCCAGCGATGATCTTCTGGTCTCTCAGCAGGCCCTTGATCTGGGTGCGGTTGCCGCCCACGATCTGCTTGAGCGCGCTGGGCGTGAACTCGGGCGCGAGAGGGTCGGGGCCGAGCGAGGCGACGCCGGGGACCTCCTCGGGGTCCTTGACGACGTAGACGGCCAGGCGTTTCTGCGTGCCCGCCTCGGTCAGCTCGAAGCCCGGCGCCACGCCGTCGTCGTCGGGCGCCAGCCGTACCCTCACCGCCAGCGGCCCCTTGCCCGGGCGGACGGGTTTCGCGCCCGACAGGTCGTCGCGCCAGCGCAGCCACCCCGCTCGCGACAGGTGGAAGACCAGGTGGAGGCCGTCGCAGTCGAGGTCGAGGAACTTGCCGTGCCTCGCCACGCCCGTGACCGTCAGCCCGCCGAGCGCGGTGACGGGCGGGTCGAAGGTCTTGAGCGCCTGGAAGGCGACGACGTCGACGGCCAGCATGGTGCGCCCCACCGCCCGCTCGCGCAGGAACTCGGCGAGCGACTCCACTTCGGGAAGTTCCGGCATGCGTCCAGAATATGGTCCACAGGCTGTGGAAAGCAGCTCCGCCCTACGGGACGTCCCAGAAGGCCAGCTCGTGTCGCATTCCCTCGGCGAACAGCTCCTTCGCCCTCGAGAGATCGGGCGCCGCCTCGTCGATCATCTCGGCGATGCGCCCGGTCAGGGCGGCGAAACCGGGATCGGCGTAGGTGTCGACCCATGCGCGGTAGCGAGGCTCGGCGGGCCTGTTCTCCGCGAGGATCCGGCCGAGCGTGGAGTATCCCCACATGCACGGATAGAGGGCGGCCAGGCCCTCGGCGTAGGTGGCCGCCGACTCCAGCAGGAAGGTGGTGTACGCCTGGCACGCCGGGCCCTTCACCGCGCCGTCGAGGTCGGCGCCGAACTCGGCCGACAGGGACCTGTGCAGCGACAGCTCGTCGTGGAAGGTCGTGTGCGCCAGGTCGACGAGGTCTCCGAGGTGCGCGGCCGGAGCCTGCCAGGCCAGCCTGGCGAACACCCTCACGTAGTCGTGCAGGAACAGCCAGTCCTGCTCCAGCCACGATCTGAAGACCTTCTCCTCGAGGTCGCCCCTGCCGATGCCCGCCACGGTCGGGTGCGCGAGCTGTGCCTCGAGCAGCGGGCGGCCGATGGCGTGCAGTTCCGATGAAATCGACATACGGAGCAAGTTAACGCGTTCCGGCGGTGAGAGCGGCGGCGCCGAAGGAGACGCTGAACCGCTTGCACCAGATGGACACGCTGGTGAGGCTGTCGAGGTCCGCGTCGGCCGGAATCGGGTAGTTGGCGTCGCCCTTGTTGCCCTTGAGGTCGCCGAGCTCCAGGTACCTGCCGTCGTCGAAGGTGTGCCAGGAGTCGGTGACGGGCTGGTCGCTCAGCCACACGCGCAGGTCGGGGCCGTCGGAGGTGGCCAGGTCCTCGATGCGCAGGACGCGCCTGCCGTCGGCGAGCCTGAGCACCTTGGCGACGCCCGAGGTCCTGTGCTCGTGGGTCACGAACCTGCCTGACCGCAGCACCTCCGGTGCGGGAGCAGGGCTGGCGGCCCGCGGAACGGCCGTGGGCGCGGGCGCGGTGCCCGTCGAGGAGGCGACGACCGCCTCGGGCAGGGGCTCGTTCACCTCCACGGTGGTGAACAGCCGCCAGGGCTGGAACAGGTACATCGCGACCCCGAAGACCACCGCCACAGCGATCCAGGTCGCGGGATGACGCAGTACTCTCATGCCTCCACACCACCATGCGAACCGCTCCCCAACGCTTACGGAGCGCTTACGACGTACTGTCTGGATATGAGCGTCACCATCGCCGAAGAAGTCCTCCTCCTCGCGCACAGCGAGCAGGACGGCAAGCAGCTGATCGGCTCCACCGAACTGAACGCGGCGCTCGGCGGCGCCGTACTCGCCGAGCTGGCGGTCGACGGCAGGATCGCGCTGTCGGAGAAGAAGGTGGTCGTCAAGGACGCCGCCGGAGGCGGCGCGGAGCTCGACGCGGAGCTCGAGGCGACCATGACCCGCATCGTCGAGGACGGCAAGGAGCGCAAGCCCGCCTGGTGGGTCGCCAAGATCGGCAACAGCAAGCTCAGGACCCGACTGCTGACCAGGCTCGCCGACACGGGCGTGCTCACGCAGGAGCGCGGCAAGATCCTCGGCATCTTCCCCACCACGCGCTGGCCCGAGGCCGACGGCAGGGTGGAGGCGGAGATCCGCGCCAGGGTGGCGAGCGTGCTCGGCGGCTCCGAACCCGACGAGCGCACGGCCGTGCTGATCGCCGTCCTGCACGCCGCCAAGCTCGACCGCAAGGCCTTCCCAGGGGCGAGCAAGGAGCGGATCAAGGAGATCACCGAGGGCGCGTGGGCCGGTGAGGCCGTGGCCAAGACGATCGCCGAGATCAACGCCGTCATCATGATCGCCGCGACCAGCGCCGCCATCGGCGCCGCGACGAGCGCTTCCACGGGCTGACCACCGCCGCGGGCCGTCCTCTCGGCAGGGAGGCGGCCCGCGCCACGCGGCTCAGCCCTTGTCCAGCACGTCCTTGGGCACCGGCTTGTCCTCCTTGAGCGCGTCGAAGAGCTGGATCGCGCGCGTGGTTTCCCACTTGACCGCCTGGCCGCCGGCGACGCTCTCGTTGCCGCCGAACGGCACCACCGTCGTCACAGGGCTGCCGCCCATCGCCAGCCCCAGCGAGAGCAGGTCGAAGGCGCCGGTCCCTGTGTCGACCCGCACCGCGTCCGTGGCGCCCATCGCCAGCGGGATCGAGGTGAACGGGTTGATCAGCACCAGAGGGCTCGCCGCCTTCTTCACGACCGCGCTGAGGAACTGCCGCTGCCGCTTGGTGCGCTCGAAGTCGGGCAGCGCGCCGCCCTTGCGGGTGCGGACATAGCCGAGGGCGGTGCCGCCGTCCATCTCCTGGCAGCCCTTCTTGAGCTTGAGCCCCGCCTTCGGGTCGTTGATCGGGCTCTTCACGCAGATCTCGACGCCGCCCACCGCGTCGACGATGTCGACGAACCCGGCGAAGCCGACCTCCATGTAGTTGTCGATCCTGATGCCCGTGACGTTCTCGATCGTGCGGGTCAGCAGCTGAGGGCCGCCGATGGCGAAGGCGGCGTTGAGCTTGTTGCGACCCTGTCCAGGGATGCTGACCGCGGAGTCGCGGGGCAGGCTGACCAGTGTGGGCCTGTCGCCGCCCTCGGGGATGTGCAGCAGCATCATCGAGTCGGTGCGCCGGCCGACGGCCCTGCCGGTGGCCAGCTTCTTGCGCTCGGCGGCCGTCAGGCCCTCGCGGCTGTCGGAGCCGACGAGCAGCCAGTTGGTGCCGGGGGTGTCGGCGGGGCGGCCCTCGTACTCGTCGAGCACGCCGTCGATGGCCTGGATGCGCGAGTTGATCCAGAAGAAGCCGACCACGGCCAGCACCAGCAGAACGGCGAGCGCCCCGGCGATGATCTTCAGAATCGTCGCGCCCTTGATCCGGCCCCGCAGCCGAGGCTCACGCGGCTCCCGAGGCGGCTTCTTGAGGGGGCGTACGGGGCTGTTGCCCGAGCGGGCCTTGCCGTACACCCGAGCGCTGGAGCGGGGCTCCTCAGGAGCCCTCGGCTGCTCGTGCGCCCTGGTAGGCGCGCTGCCGGGAATCGGATGAGCGGGCGCACCGCCTGAGCGCGGCGGTCCCTCGTCCCTGCGCGGCAGCGGGCGTCCGTCGCCCGGTGAGCGCATGGCTCGCGTGCGGTCGTCCTCGGACACGTCGTTTACTCCCCCTCGGTTGCTTTCGACCGTACTTCGTGGCCTTCACCAGTGCAGACGTCTCGTCAAGGAATTCCCATGAAAAAGTACGCAGACCAGAGCGTGAGTCACTCGGGAAACATTTGACGTCCGCACGGTCGTTACGGTTGTGGACGACCTCTATCGAAGGGAAGATCGTGTCCGCTCCGGACCCATGGAGTACTAGCCCGTGCATCTGCACGGGACCCCCTGCGAGCTCGAAATGAGCGCCTATCTCGGCATTCTTGCCCTCTTCCTCCTCACCGCGGCGACCGGTTACTTCGTCGCCCAGGAGTTCGCCTTCGTCGCCGTCGACAGGGGCAACCTGCGGGAGCAGGCCAACGCGGGCGACGCCGCGGCGGAACGAGCGCTGCGAGTCACCTCACGCCTGTCGTTCATGCTCTCCGGCGCGCAGCTCGGCATCACCGTCACCGCCCTGCTCGTCGGCTTCCTCGCCGAACCCGCCATCGCGACGCTGGTCAGGCCCCTGCTGGGAGATCTTCCTGCGGCCTTCTCCGTGGCGATCGGCGTCTTCGTGGCCACCGTCATCCAGATGGTGCTCGGTGAGCTCGCCCCCAAGAACCTCGGTATCGCCAAGCCCGAGCCCGTGGCCAAGTTCCTGGCCCGCTCGACGCTGGTGTACCTGACGATCGCAGGACCCCTCATCAAGCTGTTCGACTCGGCCGCCACCGGCCTGCTCCGCCGTGTCGGCGTCGAGCCCGTGGAGGAGGTGGAGCACGGCGCGACCCCCGAGGAGCTTTCGAGGATCATCGCCGAGTCCACCAGGGCGGGCGAGCTGCCGCCGCGGCTGTCGGAGCTGCTGGAGCGGGCGCTGGAGTTCGGCGACCGCATCGCGGAGGAGGCCATGGTCCCGAGGCCGCGCGTGGTCGTGCTGCGCGTCGACAGGCCGATCTCCGACCTCATCGCGACGATGCGCGAGTGCGGCCACTCCCGCTACCCGGTCCTCGGCCCCGAGGGCGACGTCATCGGCGTGACAGGCGTGCGCGAGCTGCTGGCCGCGGGCGTGGAGGAGGGCCTCATCGGCGACGTCACCCAGCCCGCCGTGCTGGTCCCCGACTCGCTGCCCCTGCCGCTCGTGCTGGCGCAGATGCGCGCCGCCAGGGCCGACCTCGTCTGCGTCATCGACGAGTACGGCGGGCTGGCCGGCGTGGTGACCGTCGAGGACCTGGCGGAGGAGCTGGTCGGCGAGCTCGTCGACGAGAACGACCCCGAGCCCGTCGGCGCCGTCGAGCGCCCTGGCGGCGTCTGGGACGTGCCGGGCACCCTCAGGCTCGACGAGGTCGAGCGGGCCACCGGCATCTCGCTCCCCGAGAGCGACGACTATGACACCGTGGCGGGTCTGGTCCTGGCCAGGCTCGGCAGGATGGCCGAGCCCGGCGACATCATCACGGTGGAGCTCATCCCCGAGTCCGACCCGTTCGCTGAGGACTCCCAGGAGTCGCAGGCGGTCCTCACGGTGCTGTCCCTGCAGCGTCGCGTCCCCGAGTGGGTACGGCTCGCGCCCGTCCAGCACCCCGCCGAGGTGGCCAAGTGAACCCGCTCGCCCTGATCGCGCTCAGCCTCGGGCTGCTGGCCTTCAACGCGCTGTTCGTGGCCGCCGAGTTCGCCTTCGTCTCCTCGCGCAGGCACCGCCTGGAGGAGATGGCCTCGGGCGGCACCAAGCTGACCAGGTTCGTCGCCAAGTCCGCGGTGGAGGGCGGCAAGCAGCTGTCCCTCATGCTGGCAGGCGCCCAGCTGGGCATCACGCTGTGCACGCTCGGCCTCGGCATGGTGACCGAGCCCGCGATCGAGCACTACCTGGAGCCGGTCTTCGCCCTCGTCGGCCTGCCCGAGGGCCTGCGGGTGCCGATCGCGCTGACGATCGCGCTCGCCCTGGTGACCTTCCTCCACATGGTCATCGGCGAGATGGCGCCCAAGTCGTGGGCGCTGACCCACCCCGAGTCGGCCGCGATGCTGCTGACCGTGCCCTTCAGGGCCTTCACGTGGGTGGTACGTCCGCTGCTGTCGACGCTGAACGGCTTCACCAACCTGATCCTGCGCCTGTTCGGTGTGCACGCCCGCGACGAGCTGGCCACCACCAGGACACCGCGCCAGCTCGCCATGCTGGTCGGCGAGTCGGGCCGGATGGGCCTGCTCGACCGCGAGGAGCACGACCTGCTCACCCGCGCCCTTCGCCTCGAGGCGCAGGGCATCGAACGGCTCATGGTCCCCATCGACCAGGTCGTGATGGTGCCCGCCGACGCGAACGCCGACCGGATCAAGCGGGCGGCGGGCGGCAGCGGCCACCTCAGGCTGCTGGTCGGCACGCCCGGCGACATCAGGGGCGTGCTGCACGCGCGCGACGCCCTGCTGATGCCCGAGGCCTCGGCGGGTGAGCTGGCCAGGCCGCTGCCCAGGCTCGCCTGCGTCACCCAGGTCCCCGAGGCCGTGGCCGCGCTCCAGGACGCTCGCGCGCACCTGGGCCTGGTCACCGCGGCCGACCTGTCGGTCATCGGCATGGTGAGCCTGAGCGACCTGCTGGGCGAGCTCCTCGACACCAGGGCCGCCTGACCTGTTCCCCGGCCCTCACGGGCCGGGGAACTCACTGGTGCACCGGCCCCATGAAGTGGATCCTGCGCCGGTCCAGCGTCGTGGTGTCCTCGAGGAGGGTGGTCATCGTCACATGCGCGCCGTCGGCGGAGTGGAGCCTGGCGCTCAGCCTTCCACGGCCGAGGGCGTCGAGCGGGTAGGGGGCCGAGTCGCCCGCGCCGCCGTCCGAGGCCAGCTCGGCGACGGGCTCGCCGCTCTCCTCGTCGAGGGAGACGGTGAACGCCCGGCGCTCCCCCCGCGCCGCGCTCACCGGGATGCGGAACGTTCCAGGAGCAAGCGTGGTGTCGGAAGGATCGAGTAGCCGAGATGGAGGGGGACCTCAGGCACGACGGGACTCCTCACCGGTGCGGAAGGGGTGTGCGCCGATCTCGCCGGCCTCCCCGTCACACCGGGATGCCAGGCCGACGCAGCCGTGACGCTATACGCACAGGTATGACCCGCCAACGGAGAGTGTTGACTGTGTGACGTTGGCCAGAAAAGTGCTGATTGGGGCCCGGCCGGGTGCCCCGGGCACCAATCGCTCAGCTCTCAGCGAAACCCCGCAATCCGCTGAAACGTTGTCAGCGACTGGAAAGCGGTCTGCAAGTGATCTCAGGTAACGTTCCCCACGCAGGTGCAGCCCGTATCAAATAAAGAAGCCCCGGCTCTTGCGAACCGGGGCTCTGTTTCGTCACTGTGGGTCTGCCGATTTCATCGGCGACCGGAGTGGGCGAGGAGGGATTTGAACCCTCACGTCCTTTCGGACACACGGACCTGAACCGTGCGCGTCTGCCGTTCCGCCACCCGCCCTTTTGGGTGCGGAGAAACAGTAGCACGGATCAGACGCTGGTACCGAACCCGGATACGATCGCATCAAGACGCGGAGAGAAGAGCTGGGTGCAAGAGAGCGACTCAGGAGCCACGGGCACCCCAGCGGCCGCGACGATATGCACGGAGGAAGGGAGGTACCCGGTGGGAGTCCTTCAGCGCTTCGAGCGAAGGCTCGAAGGCTTGGTTGAGGGGGCCTTTGCGCGGGCGTTCAAATCTGACCTTCAGCCGGTCGAGGTCGCCAGCGCGGTGCAGCGAGAGATGGACGAGCGGGCCGCCATCGTGGCTCAGGGCCGGACGCTCGTACCCAACGACTTCGTGGTGGAGCTGTCGACGACCGACGCCGAGCGGCTCGAGGTCTACGCCGACAGCATCAGCCACGAGCTGGCCAACCTCGCCAGGGAGTACGCCAAGGAGCAGGGCTACTCCTTCGTGGGACCGGTCCGGGTCCGCTTCGAGACGGCCACCGACCTGGCGGTGGGCCTGTTCCGCATCCGTTCGGGCGTCATCAGGGGTGCGACGGTCGAGCAGGACGAGATCCGCCAGCCCAAGAGCGACCTGCCTGCCTCCAGGCCTGGCGCGTTCGGCGGCAGGCCCAGGCTGCTCGTCTCCACACAGGACGACCCGCAGGGCGACCGCTCCTACGAGCTCACCACTCCGGTGACCTTGCTCGGGAGGGGCACCGACTGCGATCTTCGTCTTGTCGATCCAGGCGTTTCCCGACACCATGCGGAGCTGCGGGTCGAGGGCCCTCAGGTCGTGCTCGTCGACCTGGGCTCCACGAACGGCACCTTCGTCAACGGCCAGCCGGTACGCAGGATCGAGCTCCAGAACGGCACTCGTGTCACCCTGGGGCGCACGACTCTGGTGTTCCGGCGCGATTAGGGGTAGACAAACGGTCCATGTCCGAGCTCACGCTGCTGCTGATCCGGCTCGCCTTCCTGGCGGTGCTGTGGTTCTTTGTCATTGCCGCAGTCGGGGTGATCCGGACCGACCTGTTCGGTTCGCGCACTTCTCCGGCGACCAGAGGCAAGCCGGCAAAGCCCGCGAAACCAGCGGCAAAACCCAAGAGTAAGAAGGGGGAGCCGCGCCAGCTGGTCGTCACGGGCGGCCCCCTGCAGGGCACCATCATCAATCTCTCGGAGACGCCCATCACCATCGGCAGGGCGAACGACGCCACGCTGGTCGTGACCGACGACTACGCTTCCAGCCGGCATGCCCGACTCTTCCCCCAGGACGGTCAGTGGATCGTGGAAGATCTTGGCTCCACCAACGGCACGTACCTCGACCGCTCAAAAGTCACCCGCCCGACCCCGGTGCCGCTCGGTGTTCCGATCCGCGTCGGCAAGACAGTCATTGAATTGCGCAAATGACCATCGCACTCCGCTACGCCGCCCGCTCGGACGTCGGCCTCCTCCGCGAAGGAAACGAGGACTCGGCGTACGCTAGCGGGCGCCTGCTCGCCGTCGCCGACGGCATGGGCGGGCACGCACACGGCGAGGTGGCGAGCTCCGTCGCCATCGCCGCAATGGCCTCTCTCGAAGAGAGCCACCAGGGGGGTGACCTGCTCAACGCCATCGAGGCGGCAGTGCGCGACGCCAACCGCAAACTGCACGAGATGGTCGGGCGGGATCCCAGCCTCAAGGGCATGGGCACCACTCTCACCGCCATGCTCTGGAACGGCACCCAGGTCGCACTGGTGCACGTCGGCGACTCGCGCGCCTACCTGCTCAGACGCGGGGAGCTCTACCAGATCACCCACGACCACACGCTCGTCCAGCAGCTCGTGGACGACGGGCGGATCACCCCGGAGGAAGCGGCGACGCACCCCCAGCGGTCGATCCTCCTGCGAGCGCTCGACGGCAGCGGCGAGGTCGACCCCGACCTCACGCTGCGCGAGGCCCAGCTCGGCGACCGCTACCTCCTCTGCTCCGACGGGTTGTCGGGGGTGGTGAGCGCCGAGACACTGCACGCGACGCTCACCAACGTCGACGACCCCGAAGAGGTCGTCCGCCAGCTCATCGACCTGGCCAACAGGGGCGGTGGCCCCGACAACATCACGTGCGTGCTCGCCGACGTGGTCGACGTCACCGACGGTCTCCCGGTCCCCACCGAGGCCGCCGTGGTCGGCGCGGCGGGAATGAGCCGCTCGCGTTCCAGCTCCCCGGGTGAGCCGGCGGGGCGAGTAAGCGCGGTGACCGCTCCCCAGCCGGTGTTCGCCGACGACGATGACGACTACCAGGACGCCGAGGCGTCCGGCCGTCGCAACAAGCGTCGTCGCGTGTGGCCCGTGCTGGTCTCCGTGCTGGCAGTGGCCGGGGTGGCTGCCGGAATCGGCGGCTACTTCGGCTGGCAGTGGGTTCAGGACCAGTACTTCGTCGGAGCTAGGGACGGCGAAGTGGTCGTTTTCAGGGGCTTGCAGCAGGAGGTGGGGCCGCTCCAGTTCTTCGAGGTCGCCAAGCAGACCGGTCGCAAGGTCGCCGACCTGTCGGCGCCCGACCAGGCCATGGTCAAGGACGGCATCAAGGTGGCCGACGAGACCGAGGGCATCACGAAGATCAACAGCTTGAAGTTCGACGCCACCGAGACGGACGCCTCGGCCACCCCTTCCCCTTCCCCGTCCCCGAGCAAGACGAGGTCTCAGTAGGTGAGCGAAGTGGTCGCGACCCCCGTCCCCATGCCGGCCAAGCGTCGCGCGGCGCAGCTGTTCATGCTGGCCGGCGCCGTGGCGATCGTCATGGCGGCCTACGCCAACGTCGGTCTGGCCGTCGACGGCGCCATCCCTTCGGGCATGCTGACGTACGGCCTGAGCCTGGGCGGCCTCATGCTGATCGCCTACCTGGTGCTGGCCAAGTTCGCCCCTTGGGCGGACCCGCTCATCCTGCCGCTGGTGACGCTGGTCAACGGGCTCGGCCTGGTGATGATCTACCGCCTGGAGGTAGGGGGCCAGGAGGAGGCCTCGGCCACCAACCAGATCGTCATGACCGGTGTCGGCGTAGTGCTCTTCACGGTGACGCTGATCGTGCTGCGCGACCACCGTGCCCTGCAACGCCTCACCTACACCGCGGGCTTCATCGGCCTGATCCTGCTGCTGTCCCCGCTCATCCCCGGCCTCGGCCGCGAGTTCTTCGGCGCGCGGATCTGGATCAGCATCTTCGGCTTCTCGATCCAGCCGTCAGAGTTCGCCAAGATCGCTCTCGTCGTCTTCTTCGCCGGTTACCTGGTGGCCAAGCGCGACGTCCTGGCACTGGCCGGGCGGCGGCTGCTCTTCATCGACCTGCCACGCGCCAGGGACCTCGGTCCGGTGATCATCACCTGGGTGGTCGCCATCGGCGTTCTGGTGCTCCAGCGCGACCTGGGCTCCTCGCTGCTGCTGTTCGGCGGCTTCATCGTGATGCTCTACATCGCCACCCAGCGGACCTCATGGGTGCTGATCGGGATCCTGCTGTTCGTCGGTGGCGCATTCATCGCGGGGCAGCTCTTCGACCACGTCGGTGACCGCTTCGAGGTGTGGCTCAATCCGAGCGCCCCCGAGTTCTACGATCGCGAGGTGGGCGGCAGCTACCAGCTCATGCAGGGGATGTTCGGCATGGGCGCGGGTGGCATCCTGGGCACCGGGCTCGGTCAGGGTTACCCCCAGAAGATCCCGCTGGCCTACTCCGACTTCATCTTCGCCGCGGTCGGCGAGGAACTGGGCCTCACCGGCCTGATGGCGCTGCTGCTGATCTACGCGCTGATCGTGGAGCGCGGGCTGCGCACCTCGATCGCGGCCCGCGACCCGTTCTCCAAGCTCCTGGCGGGCGGCCTGTCGTTCGTGCTCGCCTGGCAGCTCTTCATCATCGTCGGCGGCGTGACGAATCTGATCCCGTTGACCGGCCTGGTCACGCCGTTCATGTCACAGGGTGGTTCGGCGCTGCTCGCTAACTGGATCCTTATCGCCCTGCTGGTACGCATGTCTGATGCCGCCCGACGCCCCCCGCCCCAGGCGATCCAGGACGAAGGACTGACGCAGGTGTTCCAGCGATGAACGGCACTCTCAAGCGCGCGGCGGTGGCCTGTCTCGTCATGTTCGGCCTTCTCATGCTGAATGTGAACTACCTGCAGGCCCTGAAGGCCGAGGAGCTGCGCTCCGACGCCAGAAACATCCGCAACTACTACGATCGCTACGACGTGCAGCGCGGACGCATCACGGCCGGTGGCACGATCCTGGCCCAGTCGGTGGAGAAGAAGAAGGGCGACTTCCGTTTCGTACGGAACTATCCCGACGGCAAGGTCTTCGCGCATGTCACAGGGTTCTTCTCGCCGGAGAGCCAGTCGGCGATCGAGAACAGCGAGAACCGCTACCTCGACTCGACCCACCCCGACCTGCTGCTGCGCAGGGGCATCGACCTGTTCACCGGCGAGCCGACCCGCGGCGCCAACGTCGAGGTGACGATCAACCCCAGGGCGCAGAAGGCCGCCCACGAGGCGCTGTCGGCCAGCGGCAAGAGGGGCGCGGTCGTCGCCCTCAACCCGAAGACCGGGGCGATCCTGACCATGGTCTCGCTGCCCACCTACGACCCGAACGTGCTGTCTGGCACCGACAAGCCGACGGTGTTCGGCGCCTACAACAAGCTCGACAAGGACAAGACCAACGGTCCGCTGGTCAACAGGGCGATCAACCGCACCTATCCGCCCGGCTCCACCTACAAGGTGCTGACCGCGGCGGCCTTCCTCGAGGACGACACCAGCCGCGACGGGCAGACGATCGTCCCCGCGCCCCAGGTGCTCGACCTGCCCAACACCACCGCCGACCTGCCCAACTCGGGCGGCGCGGCCTGCGGTGGCGGCCAGGTGCCGCTGGTCTACGCGCTCGAGCGCTCCTGCAACACGCCGTTCGGCAAGATCGGCATGGACCTCGGCTACGACCGGATGGCCGAGCAGGCGGCGAAGTTCGGCGTCGGCCAGCCGCTGGCCGTCCCCATGAGCGTGTCCCAGAGCGACGTCGGCCCCAAGGAGGACCAGGCGGCGCTCGCGCAGGCCTCCATCGGCCAGCGCAGCAATCAGATGACGCCGCTCCAGATGGCCATGATCGCCGCCGGCATCGCCAATGACGGCAAGGTCATGAAGCCCCATCTGGTGCAGAAGATCACCGACGCGAAGAACGACACCATCGAGGAGGCCGAGCCCGAGGAGCTCTCCGAGGCCGTCAGCTCCGAGACCGCTGCCAAGCTCAGGCAGATGATGGTCAGCGTCGTCAACAACGGCACCGCAAGCCGCGCCCAGATCTCCGGCGTCGAGGTCGGCGGCAAGACGGGCACCGCGCAGACCGTCCAGGGCAAGGCGCCGCACGCCTGGTTCATCTCCTTCGCCCCCGCCCAGGACCCGCAGGTCGCTGTCGCGGTCATCGTCGAGTCCGGCAGCGCCGGCACCGACGCCTCCGGCGGCCAGACCGCGGCCCCGATCGCGAAGGCCGTGATGGAGGCGGTGCTCAACAAGTGACCTCTCCCAGCCGCAGGCTCGGCGAGCGCTACCTCCTGGTGTCGCGCATCGCCGCCGGTGGCATGGGCGAGGTCTGGCGGGCGAGGGACGAACTGCTCGGCCGCGAGGTCGCCGTCAAGATCATGCGGGGCGGCGTGGCCGCCGATCCGAGCTTCCTCGCCCGCTTCCGCAACGAGGCGCGCATCACCGCGGGGCTGTCCGACCCCGGCATCGCCCAGGTCTTCGACTACGGCGAGCAGAGCGACCTCGCCTATCTGGTGATGGAGCTGGTACCCGGCGAGCCGCTGTCGGCGATTCTCGCCCGCAACGGGGCGCTGGGCCCCGAGGTGGCGCTCGACGTGATCCACCAGACCGCCAAGGCGCTGCAGGCCGCGCACTCGGCGGGCATCATCCACCGCGACATCAAGCCGGGCAACCTGCTTGTCACCCGCGAGGGCACGATCAAGGTGACGGACTTCGGCATCGCCCGCTCCATGGAGGCCGCGCCCGTCACCCAGACGGGCACCGTGCTCGGCACCGCCCAGTACGTCAGCCCCGAGCAGGCGCAGGGCCTGGCGCTGACGCCCTCCACCGACCTCTACTCCCTGGGCGTGGTGGCCTACGAGTGCCTGACGGGCACCACCCCGTTCCACGCCGACAGCCAGGTGGCGATCGCGCTCCAGCACCTCAGCGCGCCGCCGCCGCCGCTGCCCGAGTCGATCCCCGCGCCGGTGCGCGGCCTGGTCATGGCGCTGCTCGCCAAGGAGCCCTCCATGCGGCCCGCGAGCGCGCGCGAGCTGGCCGACAGGGCGTTCGTGCTGCGCCAGTCGGTGCTGGGCGCCGAGGACCTCGGCACCGAACTGTCGATGCTCACCGACCCCGCGGGATTCCGGGTCGACCCTCCGTACGGCGGCGCGGGCACCAACCCCCCGCACGACCCCGGCACCAACCCGCCGCACGGCCCCGGCAGCGACCCGCCTTACGGCGCGGGCGCCCTTCCGCCGTTCGGCGCGCCCACCGAGCCACCGTACGGCGGCGCTCCCACCGACCCCAGGCCTGCGCCGACCGACCCCGAGCCGTGGACCGCGGATACCGCGGCCGGGACCGCCGCAGGGTCCGCGACCGGAGGTGCGGCCGGGAACGCGGCCCCTTCGAGCAGGCGGCGGCGCACCATCGTGATGGTCGCGACCGCGGGAGCGGCGGCCGCCGTGGGGCTTGGGACGTTCACTATCGCCAATTTCAGCACCAACGAAACGCCCAACGTGATACAGCCCACAAAAACGGCGGAAACGCGTCCTACCGTGAAGCCGAGCAGGACCAAGACGCCACCCCGACGGCCCGCGACGGTTCCACCTAAGACGTCACGGCCGGTACCCTCACGGTCAGCTACGGTAAGCACGTCGGCCACTCCCACGCAGCGGCCGACCAAGACGCCGAAGCCGACCCCGACCCCGACCCCGACGCCCACACCAACGCCAACCCCCACCCCGACGCCAACAGTGACACCAAGTGGCTCCCCAGACCCGGGTGAAACCATCCCGCCGAACGAGGAGACGTGATGCGTCGCGGGGTCGATGATGGACACTGGCGGCCTGCGAGCCGGCCGGTACCCAAGATGAACGGTAAGGGACAGTGCAGGAAATGACTCAGCCTCGGCGACTCGGAGGTCGCTACGAGCTCGACGGCGTCGTCGGGCGTGGCGGCATGGCCGAGGTGTATCGCGCCCGAGACATCCGGCTGGACCGCATCGTGGCGATCAAGACGCTCCGGGCCGATCTCGCGCGCGACCACACCTTCCAGGCCCGTTTCCGCCGCGAGGCCCAGTCCGCGGCGTCGCTGAACCACCCTGCGGTCGTCGCGGTCTACGACACTGGCGAGGACACCTCCGAAGGCGCGCCCGTGCCGTACATCGTGATGGAGTACGTCGACGGACGCACGCTGCGCGACCTGCTCAGGGCCGACAGGCGGCTGCTGCCCGAGCGCGCGGTCGAGCTGGTCGACGGCATCCTGAGGGCGCTCGACTACAGCCACCGCGGCGGCATCGTGCACCGCGACATCAAGCCGGCCAACGTGATGATCACCCGTAACGGCGACGTCAAGGTCATGGACTTCGGCATCGCCCGCGCGATGGCCGACTCCGCCGCCACGATGACGCAGACCGCGCAGGTGATAGGGACAGCGCAGTACCTCTCCCCCGAGCAGGCTCGGGGCGAGCGGGTCGACGCCCGCAGCGACATCTACTCCACCGGCTGCGTGCTGTACGAGCTGCTGACGGGGCAGCCGCCGTTCACCGGCGACTCTCCCGTCGCGATCGCCTACCAGCACGTGCGCGAGGAGCCCATCCCGCCGTCGCAGATCGACCCCGAGATCCCCAAGTGGGCCGACGCCATCGTGCTGAAGGCGATGGCCAAGGACCCCGCGCACCGCTACCAGGGCGCGGGCGAGATGCGCGCCGACATACAGCGTGCGATGTCCGGCATGCCGGTCGAAGCGCAGACGATGACGCTGTCCAACAACTACGGCTCGGGCACCCGCACCATGGCCGCCACCCAGGGCGCGGGCCACGCCACGCAGCGCACCAGCGCGATCCCGCCCTACGAGTACGGCGAGGGCGAGCCGCCCACCCGTGCGGGCAGGCGGCGCGCGGCAGCCGGTGGCGGCGGCGGGAACACCGCGATGAAGACCGCGGCGTGGGTCCTGATCCCGCTGCTGATCATCGGCGCGTTCATCTTCGTGGGCTACCAGTTCCTCGCCTCCGAGGGCACGCCCACCGCGACGCAGATCACGGTGCCGCCGCTGGCGACGCAGACCCAGAAGGACGCCGAGGCCAAGCTCGTCAGCCTCAAGCTGAAGCCGGCGATCACCGAGGAGCACAGCTCCGAGGTGGAGAAGGGCGTGGTCATCAGCTCCGACCCGCAGGCCGGCACCAAGGTGGACGAGGGCGCCACGGTCACGCTCAAGATCTCTCTGGGCGTCGAGAAGGTGAAGGTGCCCGACGGCCTGATCGGCATGTCTCCTGAGGACGCGCGCGCGGCGCTGGAGGCGGCCGGGCTCGAGGGTGTGGTCACCCCTGCGGTCTCCTCCAGGGAGCAGGACAAGGTCTTCGACACCAAGCCCAAGTCGGGCGATTCGGTGTCGAAGGGCACGTCGGTCAAGCTCTACGTGCCCAAGGCGCAGGTGCCGGTGCCCAGCGTGGTCGGCCAGACGCAGGAGGACGCCGAGCGGACCCTCAAGGCCGAGAACTTCAAGGTGAAGGTCGTCCCGCAGGCCAACGATCAGCCGCCTGGCACGGTCATCGCCCAGAGCCCCGAGGCGGGGACGAACCAGAACCAGAGGACGACGGTCACGATCGTGGTCTCCACGGGTCCTGAGGTCCAGCCGACCGAGGAGCCGACGTTCACGCCGACCGAGGAGCCGACGGACATCCCGACCGACGACGCGACGGAGGATCCTGGGGACGACACGGGCGAGCCCCCAGACCTCGGCCCGTGACCCTGACCTGACAGCGGCCCTCTCCCACCCCGGGAGAGGGCCGCTGCCTTGTCACCGAAGACCCGCGGCAAGCGGCCGCCACTCGGCGGCGGACCGGACGCCGGAAACGTTCACCCGGGAAGCCGAACCGGTTTCCTCACTGCTCGGGGACAGATCTCGCGCCGGGACGTCGCATGGAAACGCCCCCGCCACTCGGGGGCGGATCGGACGCCGGGGACGTTCACCCGGGAAGCCGAACCGGCTACCCCACCACCCGAAGACAGATCTCACGCCCGAACGTTTCGCACGGAAACGCCCCCGCCACTCGGCGGCGGACCGGACGCCGGAAACGTTCACCCGGGAAGCCGGACCGGTTTCCTCACTGCTCGGGGACAGATCTCGCGCCGGGACGTCGCATGGAAACGTCCCCGCCACTCGGGGGCGGATCGGACGCCGGGGAGGTTCACCCGGGAAGCCGGACCGGTTTCCTCACTGCTCGGGGACAGATCTCGCGCCCGAACGTCGCATGGAAACGTCCCCGCCACTCGGGGGCAATGGCGGGGACGTTCATTGAGTAGTCGTTCCGGAGGCCCGCGGTGTTACAGGATCGACTTGAGCCAGTTGCCCAGCAGCCAGTGCCCGTGCTCCGACAGCACCGACTCCGGATGGAACTGGACCCCCTCGATCGGCGCCGAGCGGTGTCTGAGGCCCATGATGACCCCCTCCGCCGTCCGAGCGCTCACCTCGAGCTCCTCAGGCACCGTCTCAGGCCGTACGGCGAGCGAGTGGTAGCGCGTCATCGTCACAGGCGACGGCAGCCCCTCGAAGACCCCTCTGCCGTCGTGCGTGACCGCACTCGTCCGGCCGTGCATGAGCTCGGGCGCCCTGGAGACCGCCGCGCCGTACGCCACGGCGATCGCCTGGTGCCCGAGGCAGACGCCGAGCAGCGGTGTGCCGCGCTCGGCCGCGTACCGCACCAGGGGGACGCTGACTCCCGCGGCCTCGGGTGTGCCGGGGCCGGGGCTCACCAGCACGCCGTCGTAGCGGTCGACGTCCTCGACCGCCACCACGTCTCGCGGCAGGACGTCGCACAGCGCGCCCAGCTCGCGCAGGTACTGCACGATGTTGTGGACGAAGCTGTCGTGGTTGTCCACCACAAGGATCATTTGCGGACAGTCACCTCATCCAGCGTCACAGCGGGCTCTAGTAGTGGAAACACCGCATACCAGAGTACGGTTCCCGCCCCGGCCACCAGGACCAGGGCGGTGAGGAGCCGCACCCCGAGGGAGCCGGGCAGATGACGCCAGATCCAGCCGTACACGTCAGACCTTTCTCGGCTCGGTGTCCTTCAGCACGCCGTACACGATGAGCCGCTGGGCGGCCGAGTACTCGGGATGGCAGCTGATGAGCGTGATCATCGCCCTGACGGGGGTGATGTCGGGCTTGCCCGGCACCGCGGCGAGGACCTCGACGTCCTCGGGCTGCACGATGTCCTGCGAGGTGACGCGGTAGGTGTAGCGGGCCTCACGGGCGTCCACGACGATCTCGTCGCCGCGCCTCAGCTCGTCGATGCGGTTGAACGGCGCCGCGTAGGTGGTGCGGTGGCCCGACAGGACGAAGTTGCCGACCCTTCCCGCCGCGGCCGAGCCCGGATAGTGGCCAGGCCCCTTCTTCAGGTGCTCGGCGTCGACGCCCTCGACCACGGCGTACTGCCAGTCCCTGCCCAGCCTGGGGATCCGCAGCAGCGCGACGGCCTTGCCGAGCGCGATCTTGCCCAACTTCGCCTGCGTGTCGCCCCGCTCCTCGGCGAGTTGGCTCTGCAGCAGGAGCTGCTGGCGCTGGGTGTAGGCGCCGGTGCCCCAGAGCAGGTAGCCGCAGAACAGGAGCATGACCAGACCCGCGGTGATGGTCAGTTCACCGGCCGTCCTCAGCAGCGCCCTCACGCTGGTCAGCGTATTCAGCGGGCTCGCGGATGTCGGGGATCGCCATGTTCCGCGCGTGGCGACTATCCTGGGCACACGATAGAGCCTGGGGAATGTCCGGATGGCCCAGGCCGCCAGCAGGAGTTATCCAGTGCCCAAGCCGAAGACACGCAAGAAGGCGGTTTACACGCCGCCGCAGAAGTCGCAAGAGGTCAAGCTCAGCCCGAGGTGGCTGGCACCGACCATGGTCGTGTCGTGGATCATCGGGATCCTGTGGATCGCGATCTACTATGTGGCCCCACAAGCGCCCCTGTTCGGGACGCTCGCCAACTGGAACCTGCTCATCGGGTTCGTTTTCATCATCTTCGGTGTGGTGCTTTCCACCCGCTGGCGTTAGTTCTTTCCACAGGTTTTCCACAGCCTGGGGAAAGTCAGGAGAGCAGCACTCCTGTCCTGATCACGACCAGGGCGACGAGCGCCAGAAAGACCCCCAGGAGCGCCAGTGTCTGGAACAGGACGCGGTGGCTTCTGGGGGCGTAAGCCATCGCCGCGGCGAGCACCGCGCCGGTGATCAGGCCGCCGATGTGACCGGTCCAGCTGATCCCGGGGAAGACGAACGTGATCACCAGGTTGATGACGATGAGGACGGCCACGCCGCGCACGTCGAACCTGAGCCGCCTGCCCACGACGAAGATCGCGGCGAACAGGCCGAAGATGGCGCCGGACGCGCCCACCGTCAGCGTGCGCGGGTCGTCGAACCAGTAGCCGAGCACCGAGCCGCCCAGCGCGCTGAGCAGGTAGAGGGCGATGAACTTCACGTGCCCGAAGGCGCGTTCTAGCTGTGGCCCCACCAGGTAGAGCGCGTAGCTGTTGAACAGGATGTGGAAGACGCTGCCGTGCAGGAACGCCGCGGTGATCATCCGGTAGTACTGGTCGTTGATCGCCACGCCGGCGACCCACATGCCGAAGTCGGTGGTGATCTGCTGCCCGGTGAGCCACTGCAGGGCGAAGGCGAGCAGGTTGATGCCGAGAACCGCCCACGTCACGTACGGCGTGCTGACCACGGCGCCGCCGAAGACCGACTGGGCGTGCCGTACCGTCTTGTTGCCCTCGGCCACGCACTCGGGGCACTGGAAGCCCACCGCGGCGTCGCGCATGCAGTCGGGGCAGATGGGCCGGTCGCAGCGTTGGCAGCGGACCCACGTCTCACGGCCCGGATGGCGGTAGCACGTCGGGACCTGCTCCGCGGGCTGCGAAGGAGGGCTGGGCGGCTGGCTGGTCATGAGGAGCCTTTCTCGTCCACTGACCGCCAGCCTACTCATGAGAAACGTGCCCGCTGGACCCAAATCGTGCTGGTGGTCCGTCGGGCACGTTTCTCCTGCGGCGAGCGGGCCCGCCCGCGCGTCAGGCCTCGACGCGGTCGATCGTCAGCGACTCGATGACGACGTCCTTGGCGGGACGGTCGTTGCGACCGGTCTCCACCCTGGCGATGGTGTCGACGACGTCCTGGCCCTCGATGACCTCACCGAAGATCGAGTGCTTGCGGTTGAGGTGCGGCTGCGGGCCCACGGTGATGAAGAACTGCGAGCCGTTGGTGCCCTTGCCGAAGCGGATGCCCGCGTTGGCCATGGCGAGCAGGTAGGGCTTGTTGAAGACGAGCTCGGGGTGGATCTCGTCGTCGAACTCGTAGCCGGGGCCGCCGATGCCCTGGCCGAGCGGGTCGCCACCCTGGATCATGAATCCGGAGATGACGCGGTGGAAGATGGTGCCGTCGTAGTAGCGATCGGTGCTCTTCTCACCGGTGCCCGGGTGCGTCCACTCCTTGGTGCCCTCGGCGAGCTCCACGAAGTTACGGACCGTCTTCGGCGCCTTGTTCGGGAAGAGTTCGATCTTGATCAGACCATAGTTGGTCTGCATGTTCGCGATCAGCTTCTCAGCCACGAGACAGCTGCCCCCCTCTGTGCACAGGGTTGTTCTGTGATGGTTTGGATGTCACGGCCGATGGGGCCGTTCAAGCATCCTCCCACGGCTCGTCATGATTGAGCCGCCTTGTACCGGGAAGGTCACGCTGCGGGGCCCCAAACGACTGGGGAGGTTGACGTGTCCCTGACACTCAGAAAGCGCCGCATCGTGGTCGAAATGCCCGCGACGGTGATGGGCCGAATGAAGGCCCAGGCTATGCGAGCCGGAGATCGGCTCGTGCCGGTGGCGGACCAGGCCAAGGTGGCGGCCGCGCACCGGATCGAGGACGCCCGTTACTGGGCGGCTCCCAAACTGGAGGGCGCCGCACACAGGGTCGAGGATCAGATCGCCCCTGCGGTCAGCGCGTTGCTGACCCAGGCGGCGAGCAGGATCGACCCGACACCGGCGAAGTCCCGCCGGTGGCCGACGCTCGTCCTTGTCACCGGTCTCGCGCTGGGCGCGGCCGGATACATGTTCTATCGGCGCAATGCCCAGCAGTGGACCGACCACATGAAGGACTCCGCCTCTGACGCCTCTCGCTGGGTCAGTGAACGAGCCGACCAGACAACGGACAAGGTCTCGTCGAACGCGGAGCAGGCGGCCGAAAAGGTCGACCAGGCCGCCAAGAAGATGTCCTGACGGTTCAACGCGGCCGTGCCCGAGGCACGGCCGCGTTGACCTATAACCAAGCGCTTGCTACAACCAGCGCATGACCCTGTCACCGCTGGACGACCTACCGATCCACCAGGCCCCCGAGGTCATGCGGCATGTCGCTACGTCAGATCGCAACTTCTACGATCGCTACTACTTCAACTGCCACCCTGGCTCCGACGAGCTCATGCTCATCGTCGGCATGGGGCAGTACCCCAACCTGGGCGTCACCGACGCCTTCGCCGTCGTACGGCACGCCCACCTGCACCGGGTCGTCCGAGCTTCGCGCGAGCTCGGACTCGACCGCATGGACACCGGGGTCGGCCCGTTCAGGATCGAGGTCCTCGAAGGGCTCAAACGGCTCAGGGTCGTGCTCGAACCGAACGAGCATGGCCTCTCCTTCGACCTGACCTGGACGGGCGCGATCCCGGCGACGCTCGAGCCTCGGCACTTCGTCCGCTGGCAGGAGCGCGTGATCTTCGACTCCGTGCGGATGGCGCAGACGGGCCACTGGTCGGGCAGCATCGTCCTCGACTCCCGGACCATCCCCGTCGACACCTGGATGGGAACCAGGGACCGCTCATGGGGCATCCGGCCGGTCGGCGAGCCCGAACCTCCCGGCATCCAGGTGAAGAACCCCGGCACCTTCTACTGGCTCTACGCCCCCATGCAGTTCGAGGACCACGCCATCCTCTGCATCGTCCAGGAGGACGAGAAGGGGCGCAGGGTGCTGGAGGAAGCTGTCAGGGTGTGGTCGGACGGCAGGGAGGAGGAGTATCTCGGCCGTCCTGAGTACCACCCCGTCTACGCCCCCGGCACCCGCGACGTCGTCGAGGCCACCATCACCATCGGGAAGATCGAGGTGCGCTGCACGCCGATCCTGCCCGTCCACCTGATGGTCGGCACCGGGTACGGCCTGGAGCCCGGCTGGAAGCACGGGATGTACCAGGGGAGCGAGCCCGTGGTCGAGGGGGTGACCTACACCTTGCCCGAGGACGCCGACCGCATGTGGGGCATGGTGGACGCGGTCGGACGCTTCGAGTATGACGGGCAGGTCGGCCACGGGCTCTTCGAGTACTGGGCGCTCGGCCCGCACCCGTCCTTCACCTGAAGCCTGCCGTACTGGACCCCCGTGCCCTGTGCGGCTACTTGGCGGTGCAGGTGATGGTGACGGCCTGGGCCAGCTCCTTGCCGCCGGGGCCGTCGGCGGAGGGCTCGCCAGGGGCGGGAGCCACGCTGATGACGGTCGGGACGTCCTCGCCGCCGCCCTCGGCGTTCGGCTTGGCGGGCTGCGCCGGCACGGCGGCGACGGCGTCGGTGGTCTCGCTCCAGCGCTCCACGCTCTCGACGCCCTCGGGCTTGGTCACCTCGACCCCGGCGTCGTCCACCTTGACCGCGACCATGCTGCCCTTGATCCGGTGCGCGGGCACCGCCTGGGTGAAGTCGAAGGTCTTGCCGTCGCTGGTCACGCAGGTGCCCGCCTTGACGGGCGGCTCGTCGGAGGCGTTGGCCGAGCCCACGAGGCCACCGGCGAGCAGAAGGGCGGTCACGGCGCCCAGAGCGGCGATACGTCGCTTGAACAATGTCATCTCCTTTGTTCGGGAAGGAACGCTCGCAGCCTGGCCCTCCGAACCTGAAGGCACCCTGAAGGCGCCCGAAACGATCTTCAGGTTGGCTTTAGGTGGCGTGAGGCACCCTGATGGACGTGCGAGTGCTACTGGTCGAAGACGAGAAGAGGCTGGCCGACCTGGTCAAGGGCGGCCTGACCGGCGAGGGCTTCGCCGTCGACGTCGCCTACGACGGCCGTGACGGGCTGTGGATGGCCAAGGAGAACGACTACGACGTGATCGTCCTCGACGTCATGCTGCCCAGGCTGAACGGCTACGCGATCTGCTCGAAGCTCCGCGAGGCGGGCAACTGGACGCCCATCATGATGCTGACCGCCAAGGACGGCGTCTACGACGAGGCGGAGGCTCTCGACAACGGCGCCGACGACTACCTGGCCAAGCCGTTCTCCTACGTCGTGCTGCTGGCCAGGCTGCGCGCGCTGGTCAGGCGAGGGGGCAAGGAGCGCCCCGTGTCGCTCACCGTCGGCGACCTCACGATCGACCCGGCCGGACTGCGCTGCCGCAGGGGCGAGACGGAGATCGCGCTGACCCCCAAGGAGTTCGCGGTCCTGCACGGCCTGGCCCGCAGGCCCGGCGAGGTGGTCTCCAAGAGCGAGCTGCTCGCGCAGGCATGGGACTTCAGCTACGAGGGCGACCCCAACATCGTCGAGGTGTACATCAGCGCGCTGCGTCGCAAGATCGACCTGCCGTTCGGCAGGACGACGCTGGTGACCGTACGCGGCGCGGGCTACCGGCTGGAGGCGGCATGAACGTACGGCTTCGCGCCACGATCGCGGCCACGATCGTCGTGGCCGTCGCGCTCGGCATCGCGGCGGCGGTCCTGGTCTCGTCGCTCAAGGGCAGCCTGGAACGCAGCGCGAACGCCGAGGCGGCCAGGAAGGTGGTCTCGGCGGTGCCGATAGCCGTCGAGGCGGTGCCCGCGCAGCAGGCCACGCGCACCACGGTCGCCACGGACCCCGACGTGCAGCTCGTCAACGCGGCCACCACACGCGCCGCGATCCCCTGGCAGACGACCGACGACTTCGCGGTGGCCACCATGGACGTCGCCACGAAGGCGGGCACGGTCACCGTGTGGGGTCGCGCCTCGCTGGCGGGGGCCGAGGAGGCGCTCGCCACGTTGAACGGCCTCCTGCTGCCGGGCGTGCCCCTCCTGCTCGCGGTGGTGGCAGGGATGACGTGGTTCTCCGTCGGCAGGGCGCTGGCCCCCGTGGCGGCCATCAGGACCAAGGTGGCCGACATCACCGCCCGCGACCTGCACCAGCGCGTGCCCGTCCCCGACTCGGGCGACGAGATCGCCAAGCTGGCCACCACCGTGAACGGCACGCTCGACCGGCTGGAGACGGCGGTCGAGCGGCACAAGAGGTTCGTCGCCGACGCCGCGCACGAGCTGCGCAGCCCGATCGCGACGCTCAGGGCGAGGCTGGAGCTGGCCCCTCCCACGGAGGACACCACCGAGGCGCTCGCCGACCTCGCGCGCCTCCAGGCGCTCGCGGGCGACCTGCTCCTGCTGGCCAGGCTCGACGCGGGCGAGCCGCTCAGGACAGAGGAGCTCGACCTCGGCCAGGTCGCGGCCGAGGAGTCGGCGCGGCCGGGCAAGTCCGTGGTGATGGACATCAGCCCCGACGTGGTGATCAGCGGCTCGCGCGGTCACCTCTCCCGCCTGGTCGTCAACCTCGTGGACAACGCCGTACGGCACGCCGCCACCACCGTCGAGGTCCGCGTGTACGAGAAGGACGGCGAGGCCGTCCTCGAGGTGCTCGACGACGGGCCAGGGATCCCTCACGAGCACAGGGAGGCGGTCTTCGACCGCTTCACCAGGCTGGACGAGGCGAGGGCGAGGGACGGCGGCGGCGTCGGCCTCGGCCTGCCGATCGCCAGGGACATCGCGACCCTGCACGGCGGGACGCTGGCCGTACAGGACGGGGGGCTCGTCGCGAGGTTCCCGATGAACCGGACGGCTCCCGCATACGTGAAGCCACTGTGAGGAGGCCAGCATGATCACACGTCGGGCACTGATCATCAGAGGTGGCGTCACGGGGGCGGGAGCGTTGTTCCTGTGGGCCAGTCCCGCGGAGGCGGCGGCGGGACCGGTCCTGAGCAAGACCAGGACGATCCCCGTCGGAGGCGGGAAGATCCTGAGGGGCAAGTACGTGGTGACCCAGCCGACCAAGGGCACGTTCAGGGCGTTCAGCGCCGTCTGCACGCATCAGGGGTGCACGGTGGCGAGCGTCAGCGGCGGCACGATCAACTGTCCCTGCCACGGCAGCAAGTTCAGCATCACGACGGGCGCGGTGGTCAACGGACCCGCCAAGCGGGCGCTGGCCCGCAGGAGGATCAGGGTCTCGAAGGGCGTGATCAGGCTGGCGTAGACGGCGGCAGGCGAAGGGAGGCCAGCCCCCTGTGGAAGGCCTCCCTCGTCGCCTCCTCGTAGCTGATGAAGAACTGGTTCGCCAGCGGTACGGCCCAGCGCATCCACTCGGCCACGTTGTAGACGCGGTGGACGACCAGGGCGCCCCTGGGATGCGGCTCGACGGACCACTCGCCCCTGTACCACCAGCCGCCCTGGTGTGCCAGCTCTCCGCCGAGAGTCTTCCTGAGCTCTCGCTCGACGTCATCGGCCGACGCCTCGACCACGGCGGAGACCTCGGTGATCAGTTTTCTCACGGTGCACTCATCCCGTCCAGGAGCGCCCTTCTGGTCGCAAGCGGCCAGTCGAGCATCCCCCCGTCGATTCTGTCGATCAGGCCGCGCACCCAGGCCAGTTCCGCCTCCTGGAGCGTCTGCGGGCAGTCCAGTTCCAGGGTGAGCACCTCGGGCAGGCCGCTCTCGGCCAGGGCCCTGCGGTGGCTCGCCAGCCCCGCGACGGACCCTTCGAGGGTGGCCGCCCTGGTGCGCAGCGCCCTCTTCGCCTCGGCCGGTGGAAGGCAGCCGATCAGCGACAGAGCGGCCACGAAGGCTCTCCTGTCCGCGTCGGGCTGCTCCAAGCAGCCTGCGCAGCCGGCTGGAGAGCTCGACACGACCCTCCTCGGTGATCTCGTTGACCGTGCGCTCGGGGTCTGCGGCCCTCGCGGGTGGTCTCGACCGGCACGATGAGCTCCTCCTTCGCCAGCCGTTCGACCGCGTGGTAGAGGCTTCTCGGCAGCCCCGTCACGTAGTCCTTGTGCGTGTCGACGATGAAGCGGTGGAGCTCGTAGGGGTGGCCGGCCCGCACCGCGAGCATGGCCAACACGGTCAGGCCGGCCAGATCGTGGCCTCGCGCCATGATGCTTCCTCCTATATTGCAGAATGCACTAAGGCTATGCCGCAGGCAACCCCCGTGTGTCTTCCGGCCGGGTCGGCGCGGAGAAGGTCGAACGGCTGGTTGGGCCGTGGCAGGACCGTCCTGCACGAGCGGGTCTGTCGTGGCGGCGCTGCGCACGCCGAGCAGGTCACCGATTCCGGTGAGGTCCGGCAGGGGCCGCACACCTGGGGTGACGCTCACCGACCCTCAGGGCAACCGCGTCAGCCGACCTCGTCGAGCTGGAGGAAGGCTCGTTCGAGCGCCTGCGGGTAGGGGATCTGTGAGATCAGGTCGCGCAGGCCCTCGACGTGCGCGCGTCGCGCCAGGTCGGCGGTCGTGGCCAGCTCGCCCAGCTGCGCGGTCACGAAGGCGCGGTCCACCACCGCGCCGTGCCCCGGGACGATCACCGGCTCGGGCAGGTCGGCCAGCATGGCCGTCAGCGTGCCTGGCCAGTCAAGGGGGTAGCCGTCGTCGAAGGCGGGCGGCGCGCCCTCCTCCACCAGGTCGCCCGCGAAGATCACTCCAGCGTCGGGGACGTGCACGACGATGTCGTTGTCGGTGTGCCCCCTGCCGAAGTAGCGCAGGTGCACGGGCCTGCCGCCGATGTCGAGGGTCGCCCTGTCGGTGAAGGTGTGGTCGGGGGCCACGATCTCCACGTCGGCGGCCTCAGGCTCCCTGCCCGCCGCCACCCTGTCGCGCACCGCCTCGCCGTCCTTCTCGATCTCCTCGGCGGCCCTCGCGTGGGCCCAGATCTCGGCGGGGACGAACATCGCGTTGCCGAAGTAGTGGTCGAAGTGGGCGTGGCTGTTGACGACCGTCCAGGGGTCGGGTGTGATCCTCCTGATCGCCGCGACCAGGTCGCTCGCCCTTCGCGCCGTCTCCCTGGTGTCGAGGACCAGGCAGTGACCGTCGCCCACGACCAGGCCGACGTTCAGGTCATAGGACTCGTGCCGCCTGACGAAGACCCGATCCCCCACCTCGTGCCACTGTTCGCTCATGCCCCCATTTTGACGGACCCCGACGCCAGGTAATCCGCTTGAGGGCCTTGCTGTGCTTTGCGACACTTGTCAGCCAGTTGCTCCCCTCCCGAGGGAATTGGACCGTGACTCGATCACCGACCGAGATCGCCTGCGACGAGTCCGGCTCCGAGGGCGAGAAGCTCATCGGCGGCAACACGACCGTCTTCGCGCACGCCAGCCTCAGGCTGACGGAGGAGTCGGCGGCGGAGTGCATCCAGGAGATCCGGAACAGGGCGCCTTCTCCGACTTTGGAGTACAAGTCCAGCATCATCCGCCGCAGCAAGCATCGGCACGCCCTCAAGTGGCTGCTCGGTTCGTCGAGCCCGCTTCACGGCGAGGCGCACGTGTTCCTCATCGACAAGACCTTCCACGTCGTGGGGAGGATCGTCGACCTGTTCGCCGAGGACGGCACGTCCATGGCTGCCGCTCTCTATCGCGACGGCGAGCAGGCGTTCGGACCCGAGCGGTGGACGGCCTTTCTCCAGGCGTTCAACGAGCTGCTGCGCGCCAGGAACGGCCGCGGTTCGAGCGTGTCAGTCGACATGGCCTTCGGGCTGGTCGACGCCCTGCGCCTGCACGGCGCGGGCGGGCTAGCCGGACACATCATGGAGCTGCTCTCGCAGGCCAGGCCGAGGATGGAGTCCTACAGGACACGCCTCGTGGCCGACCCGGCGATGATTCCCGCGCTCGACCTGCTGGTCCCCGCCATCGTCCAGGCCGTCCTCCACTGGGGTGAGGGCGTGCGGCCCGTCTCCGTCGTCCACGACCGGCAGACCCTGCTGACCGACGCCCGCATCGCCCAGCTGAAGGAGATCCTCTCCGCCACGCCCGAGGCCCGGCTGAGCGGGATGAGGCTCGTCGACTCCCGTCTGGACGCCCGGGTCCAGGTCGCCGACCTGCTCGCGGGGGCGGCGCGGCAGATAGCGGAGGACGAGCTCGACGGACGGGGCGACGAGGAGCTCATCGCGCTGCTGCGTCCGTATGTGGACGCGTCCTCCATCTGGGGGGACGAGCGGAGCTGGTCTTCGCTGGGCCCTGTGCCCTCCGCCCGTCCGTGAGGCGGGCCACCCCACGGCGCGATGATGGACACCCCCATCAGACGAAGGCGGCACAGTGGACTTCACGGTCACATACGAACCCACTCCCGACGAGGTGGCGCGCGCACTCGCCCAGGTCCTCAAGCGGCAGCTCAGACTCACCTCCCTGGTGCTGCCGTCGGTGCTGGCCGTGTCGGGCCTCGTCTGCCTCGCGGTCGGCAGCACCGGCCCCGGTGTGGGCATGCTCGCAGGGGCGGTCGTCTTCCCCCTGCTGCTGACCTGGTCGATCGCCACGCCCGCAGCCTCCGGACCGTGATCCCCGGTGAAGTACCGATCGAAGATCACCGAGAATCACTCGGACGCGTCGCGGAACCTCTCGGTGATCGGACGCGTCGGTCGTCCCCTCGGGCGTACGTAGGGGAGGGATGTGGGTCAGCGCCCTCGAGATGTGGTCCCGCACCTTCTTCACGCTCAGGGGAAGGACGGCCCCGCCCGGTGGGGCGGGGCCGTCCTCGGGTTCTATCGGGACGGCTGCTCGTCCGGCGCAGGGGCGTAGCCGGCGGGGCGGGTGGTGAAGGTCCCGCGGCCCTGCGTCCTGCTGCGCAGCCTCGTCGCGTAACCGAACACCTCGGCCAGCGGCACGGTCGCGGTGATCACCACCGTGCCGGCCCTCGCCGTCGTGTCCGAGATCCGGCCGCGCCGTGCGGCCAGGTCGCCGAGCACTCCGCCCGCGGCGTCCTCCGGCACGGTGACCGCGACCTCGACCACCGGCTCCAGCAGCGCCATCCGGCAGGCGCGCAGGGCCTCACGCAGCGCGAGGCGGCCCGCCGTACGGAACGCCAGCTCCGAGGAGTCCTTGGAGTGGGTGGCTCCGTCGGTCAGCGTGACGCGCAGGCCGGTCACAGGGTGACCGCCGAGGGGGCCCTCGGCGAGGGCGTCCCTGCAGCCGGCCTCCACCGCCCTGACGTACTCGCGCGGGACCCTTCCGCCGACGACGGCCGAGCGGAACGCGAAGCCGGTGGCGACGTCCAACGGCTCCACGTCGAGGACGACATGGGCGAACTGGCCCGCGCCGCCGTCCTGCTTGACGTGCCGGTACAGCAGGCCCGACACGCCGCGGGCGACCGTCTCCCGCAGGGCGACCTGCGGTCGCCCCACGGCGACGTCGAGGCCGTGGTCGCGACGGATCTTCTCCACCACCACCTCCAGGTGCAGCTCGCCCATCCCCGACAGCAGCGTCTGCCCGGTCTCGGCATCGGTCCGTACGGCCAGCGAAGGATCCTCCTCCACCAGCCGCGCCAGCGCCGTCGCCAACCGGTCGGAACCGGCGCTCCTGCGAGCCTCGACCGCCACGGAGACCACAGGGTCGGCCGCGGCCGGCGGTTCGAGGAGCAGCGGAGCCTCAGGCGCGGACAGGGTGGCCCCGGTGCGGGCCGACTTCAGCCCGATCACCGCGACGATGTCCCCTGCCACCGCCCTGTCCACCTCGGCGTGCCGGTCGGCCTGTACGCGCAGGATCCGACCGACTCGCTCGGTGCGCCCCGCGCCGACGTCCAGCACCGTGTCCCCCTTCCGCATCGTTCCCGAGTAGATCCGCAGGTAGGCCAGCCGCCCGGTAGCGGTGGAGCTCACCTTGAACACCAGCGCGGCCAGTGGCGTCGCCGGATCGGCGGTCCGCTCCCGTACCGCGCCGTCCTGGGCGCCGGTGATCGTCGGCACGTCCAGCGGCGACGGCAGGTAGGACACGACGGCGTCCAGCAGCGGCTCGATCCCGCGGTTGCGGTAGGCCGATCCGCACAGGACCACCACCGCCTCGCCGGTACGGGTCAGGTCGCGCAGCGCGGTCGTGAGAGTCGTCGCGGAGATCGCCGACTGCGCGAAGAACTCCTCGAACGCGACCGGATGCAGCTCGGCGACGGCCTCCTCCAGCACGCGGCGGCGCCGCCGCGCCTCTTCGCGCAGGTCGTCGGGTACCGGAACCTCCTCGGCCCGGTCCTGGCCCTCGGCCCAGACCAGCGCCCGCATGCGCAGGAGATCCACCACTCCGACGAACCCGCCCTCTCGCCCGATCGGCAGCTGGACCACCAGCGGGGACCCGTGCAACCGCTCGCGGATCGACTCGACCGCCGCGTCGAGGTCGGCGCCCGCGCGGTCGAGCTTGTTGACGAAGGCGATGCGCGGCACGCCGTGCCGATCGGCCCGCCTCCATACCGACTCGCTCTGCGGTTCGACCCCGGCGACACCGTCGAAGACCGCGACCGCACCGTCGAGCACCCGCAGCGAGCGCTCCACCTCGTCGGAGAAGTCGACGTGGCCGGGGGTGTCGATGAGGTTGATCCGGTGACCGTCCCAGGCGCAGCTCACGGCCGCGGCGAAGATGGTGATCCCACGGTCGCGCTCCTGGGAGTCGAAGTCGGTGACGGTCGTCCCCTCGTGCACCTCGCCCCTCTTGTAGGTGGCGCCGGTGACGTAGAGGATCCGTTCGGTGATGGTGGTCTTGCCGGCGTCGACATGGGCGAGGATGCCCAGGTTGCGGACGTCGTTCAGCTGGTCGGTGTGGTGGGGGTGCGGGTTGGCGCGCACAGCCTTGGGCCCTTCGTGAGGATCCGAAAAGGACAGCGCGATTCCCGACGGCCATGACAGGAATCAGGTGGTCGTCAGGGGAACATCCGGTAACGGCCGCGCAGCCGAGACCGGGCCGACGAAGACACCATGATCACCTCGTGACGAGAAGCGGGAATGACCGAAACGGTGCTGTAGCGCACGGCCGGCTCCCCTCCATCGTCAGATCACGCGCCGCGGTGTGGTGGCGGCGCGCCGTTCGTGGCGAGTGTACGAGAGCGGATGCGAACGGAGAATCGATTTTTTCGCCGCTCACTCTTCCTGGGCGCCGGCCCCACACGCTCGGACCAGGACGATGACCATACCGACAACCACCGTGAACACCCCGGAGAGGAGAGCCAGCACCGCCATGACGAACTCCCCGTCCGGATCCCCGAGCCCTCCAGGTCGTCCCTCGACCCAGGTCACCGTGGCCCAGCCCTGCGTCGCGACCAGCGCGCCGAACGCGATCGTGACCACGCCGAGGACGTAGCCAGGAGGACGTGTCCGCAACCGCCGGCCGGCTAACACGACGCTGATCAGGAGCCCGACCGGCACGGTGACGAACTGACCCGCTTCAAGCCCGATGAGAGCCGAAAGACGGGCGTGCTCGAAGCCGCTGCCTCGCGGGCCCCACAGCAGGGGGATCGCCATCACCCCGCCGAGAAGACCGAGCGCCAGGAACCGGAGGACTGTCACACCCTGCATGATCGCGGAACCGGCCGAGGATGCGCTGGGGTCTGTACCCTGCACCGGTGATCTCGCGGTTCCCCGATCCCCATGGAGTGTCCCCATGCGTGACTCCTACTCCCCCGTGCCAGAGCTGAACCAGCTCGAAGAGCTGCAGGAACAGCGCTAAACCAGCACGTCGGCCTGCCCCCTGCGGAGGATCCCAACGATCTGGTCGAGGCGGCGCAGAGGGAGCTGGGAGCCAGGTTCAGGAGCTGGGCCGGGCGTTTCGTGGACGGCCTCTGACCGCGACGTGCCGGCTCGAGTCCCCCGGTCGGATCCACGGTTTCTCGCGGGGCTACTGTTACGACACCCGCGAGGAAGGAATGTGACACGGTGGACGACGGCGAGTTGCTGGCCAGGCGTTTCGAGGAGCATCGGGGCCGTCTGCGAGCGGTGGCCTACCGGATGCTCGGCTCGGTGAGCGAGGCCGATGACGCCGTCCAGGAGGCCTGGCTACGTCTCAGCCGCGCCGACACCAGCGACGTGGAGAACCTCGGCGCTTGGCTGACCACCGTGGTGGGACGGCTGTGCCTGAACGCGTTGCGCTCGCGCGACAATCGGCGCGAGGACCCCCTCGAAATCCACATGCCCGATCCGATCATCAGCTTGGACGGCAAGGCCGCCGACCCCGAGCACGAAGCGCTGCTGGCCGACTCGGTCGGGCTGGCGCTGCTCGTGGTGCTCGAGACCCTGGCGCCGGCCGAACGGCTCGCGTTCGTGCTGCACGACATGTTCGCCGTGCCGTTCGACGAGATCGCCCCGCTGATCGAGCGGACCCCGGCCGCCACCAGGCAGCTCGCGAGCCGCGCCCGCCGCAGGGTCCAGGGCCAGGCCCCGGTTCCCGACTCCGACCTCACCCGCCAGCGTGACGTCGTCAACGCCTTCTTCGCCGCCGCCCGCGACGGCGACTTCGACGCGCTCGTCGCCGTACTCGACCCCGACGTCGTCCTCCGGTCCGACGGAGGTACGGCGCGCGCCCGCCACACCGTCACCTTCCACGGCGCGCGGACGGTGGCCGCACAGGCGGTCACGTTCGGAAGGCTCTCGCCGTTCGCGCGTCCTGCGCTGATCAACGGAGCCGCCGGAGTGGTGGTCGCCGCGGGCGGACGGCCGCTGTCCGTCATGGGCTTCATCGTCACGGACGGCAAGGTCACGGCCATCGACGTGATCGCCGACCCGGACCGCCTCAACCAGTTCGACCTCGGCCCGCTCGACGACCTCGACGCCTGACCCGACGCGCCGCCCCGGGAAGCCTGGGGCGGCGCGCTCTCCGAAAATCCCGTTGAGAGAACCTGGGCCGTCAGGTTTCCATGAGATCGACGAGAGGAAGGGAAGACCATGGCCAGTCATGCCGGAGCGTAAACGCCCCAGGCCGTCGAACACCTGCCAGGTGGGAGACCGCCTCAAGCTTCATCGCCACCGCCTGCGAGCCGACGGACGCGACTACAACGTCATCACGCTGCGTCCCGGCACCCGGGCGCGCTTTTCCACGAACTTCTTCCACCAGACCTGGCACGTCCTCTCTGATCCGCATGGCGCGCGCGTACTCAGCCGACTGCTGTGGGGCCTGTCCTTTCAACGGCGGCCCAACACCGTGGTCATCATCGACCGGCGATTCATCGACCCCAACCCGTTCGACGCCGAGCAAGGCGACCCCATCGCCCTCGTTCCCGCCCATCTGACGCATCTGCCGGCGCGAACCACCGGACAGCTCAGCCGCCGCGTTCCGGCTCCCGAAGCCGCCTGTTCGGGGACCGTCCGATGGCATACCTGGGGCCTCGACGCGGCGATGGACGCCTGGCGTGCCGACCGAGCCGACAGCGATCGGCTCCTGTGGCGTTCAGCGAACTTCGGCAGGGCCGCCGAGGTGGCGCGGCTGAACGGGGTGCTCAGTGTGCGGGCCGAGCCCTCCCTGCTCCGTTCGTGGGCCGTCCACGTGGCCGCCATGAACGACCACGCGTACGAGGGCATGGCGTACACCGAGCTGGAAGGCCCGCGGTGGGAACTGTGCCGCAGTGACGGTGAGGTACAGACCTTCCATGACTATCGCCGGCGCGTGTCCGTCGCCACGGTCTCCCGCAGAGAGGTGCTGTCGAGCGAGAACGTGCCGGGGGAGGCGGCCGAGCTCCAGCCGCTGATCTGGAACCACAGTGCCACCGTCCGAGACCGCCGGTTCTCGGTGTGATCTAGACAGGGGTCGGGAACGTGAACCGCACGTCGGTCAGGCGTTCCGACACCTCCCACAACCGGCGTCCCGTCTCGGCGTCGGCCGCCGCGGGTGACAGCGGTACCCGCGTCGGCCCGCCGCGCAGCTCGGCCATCCCCTCAGGGCCGATGAACTGGCCGCCTTCCACGTGCGGATCGGTCGCCGCGTACAGCTGCGGCAGCGCTCCACGCTCCGGCGTCTGCGCCAGCAGCGGATTGCCGATGCGACCGAACACCACCCGCAACCACCCGATCGGCGCGCTCAACTGCAGATTGGTGGCCGTGTAACCCGGGTGGGCGAGCAGGCTGCGCACCGGGCTTCCGGCCGCGGTCAGCCGCCGGTGGAGCTCCCAGCCGAAGACGGCATTGGCGAACTTCGACTGGTCGTAGAAGGCCATGGGCGAGTAGGTGCGCTCGCCGGTCAGGTCATCGAAGTGGATGCGCCCCTTCCTGTGCTTGATCGAGCTCACGGTGACCACCCGGGGATCACGCCCGACGGCGAGCAGGTCGAGCAGCAGGCCAGTGAGCGCGAAGTGGCCGAGATGGTTGCACGCGAACTGCAACTCGTGACCCTGTGCGCTCAGCGATCGAGGCGGCGCCATCACGCCGGCGTTGTTGACGAGCACGTCCAGCCGCGGATGGTCGGCGCGCAGCCGATCGGCGAAGGCGCGGACCGAGTCGAGATCGGCCAGGTCGAGATGGCGCACCTCGAGGCGGGCGTCCGGCTGCTCGGCGGTGATCCGCGCGACCGCCCGGTGGCCCTTTTCCTCGTCGCGCACCGCGAGGATCACGCGGCCGCCCCGACGGGCGAGCGCGCGGGTGGTCGCCAGGCCGAGTCCGCTGTTGGCTCCGGTGACGAGGAACACCCGCTGGGTCTGGTCCTGGATCTGATCCACGGTCCAGCGCTGCTGCTGCATCATGCGGCACATGCTGCCTCTCTTGGCACTGAGTGTCAAGATGAGCCTGAGTGCCATAGAGGGCATGGCGTATCGTGGTCAGGGTGACCTCCCGCCCCGAAGTCAGCCTGGCCCAGCGCAAACGCGAGCTCGTCTCGAACGAGCTCACCGAAGCGGCCCTGCACCTGCTGGCGCTGAAGGGGTTCGACGCGGTCACCGTCGACGAGATCGTGGCGGCCGCCGGCGTGTCCAGGCGTACGTTCTTCCGGTACTTCGCATCCAAGGAGGACGTGGTCGTCCAGTTCCTGGCCGACATGGGTACCGGCATTCGCGCGGAGTTGGCGGCCCGTCCCATCGAGGAGCAGCCCTCCGTGGCGCTGCGGCACGCCGTCTGGGTCTCCGTCGCTTCCTGCACCGACCACTCCGACAAGGCGCTGCGGGTGGTTCAGCTGATTCTGCGTATCCCCGCCCTGCGCGCACGCTTTGTGGAGCGCCAGGCGCAGTGGCGCGACGACCTGGCGGCGGAGTTGGCTCGCCGCCTGGAGCTCGACCCCGGCACCGATCTGTACCCGCAGTTGGCCGCCGGGATCGCGCTGACCGCCTTCGACGCCGTGCTGCGACGGTGGAGCGACAGCGACGGCACCGAGGACCCCGCCGAACTGATCGACCAGGCGTTCACCATCATCGCCCCGGCGTTGGACGGCGGCCCTCCCGTGCAGCTGTAGATGAGCGCAGGAGCCCGTCCGCCTCACGCCGGCGAATCGGGCTCCTGCGCGCATCGCGTCTCCGGGGCGGGAATGTCACGTCGGCCTTGATGCCGTCGGCAGTCGATCTCAGGCGCCGAACCGGAAACCGGGGGTCGTCCACGCCACTTCGCCCCGATAGGCCGCGCTTTAGATGTGTCTTTGCTATTGCCTGCGACCGCCCCGGGTACGTGCCTCGAGTAGCCGTGCATGCTGTCGGACATTCGCATGCTCAGCGATCTCGGCGGAAAACAGGAGAGGAGTGACTATGGCCGGTCAGGAACCATCCATGGTCGTCCGGATGGACGATGTGAGCGTCGACGAAGAGGGTAAGGTCACGATTCAGAATCCAGCCGTGGCCCAGGCCATGGCGGCCATCGTGAGTGGGATGCGGCTGACACCTCACCCTGGCCACAGCCCCGGCCACAGCGCCAACAACTGTTTCGGCGGCAACTGCACCTCGGGTTGTGCCAAAAAGTGAGCGTGAATCAACAAACGGCCCTGTCCACGTTCGACAGGGAAATGGTCACCTCATTCCGCAACGACCGGCTGCATCTGATTCTGTTGCCGACCGAGCAGTGTAATTTCCGGTGTACCTACTGTTACGAGGATTTCGCCATCGGGCGGATGCGACCCGAGGTCGTTCAGGGCGTCAAGAACCTCATCGACCGCCGCGCCGGTGAGCTGACGCATCTGCAGATCTCATGGTTCGGCGGGGAGCCGATGCTGGCGCGCTCGGTCGTCGAGGAGGTGGCGTCCCACGCGAGTGCGGTACAGCGCGCGTCGACAGATCTGCGGTACGACAGCGACATGACCACCAACGGATATCTGCTCGATGGTTCGGCCGCCGAACACCTGGCCGAACTGGGCATCCGTCGGTATCAGGTGTCGCTGGACGGGCCCAGCCACCACCACGATCGCACGCGTGTACGCGCGGACGGCAGAGGTTCGTTCGAACAGATCTGGCGCAATCTGCTGGCCATCCGCGACAGTTCGGTGAACGCGCGCATCCTGCTGCGCGTTCACCTGACCCCCGACAACCTGTCGGCGATGCCGTCGTTTCTCACCCGGCTCAGGGACGTGTTCCTCGCCGATCCGAGGTTCCTGGTGTACCTGAAGCGGGTGGTACGCCTGGGCGGCCCCAACGATTCGTCCATGGACGTGTGCGACCCCGACGACGAGCGGCTCGCCGCCCTGGAGGAGATCGTGCTCGGCGGCGACAGAAGCGATGGCCTGTTCGAGCCGGAGGAGGTGTGTTACGCCTCCCGCGCCAACTCGCTGCTGGTGCGCGCGGACGGCCGGCTGGGCAAATGCACGGTCGGCCTCTCGCACCCGGCCAACACGGTCGGGCGGCTGCGTCCCGACGGCTCGCTCCAGGTGGACAACCCGCAGTTCCGCAAGTGGCTGCAGGGCTGGGAGTCGCGTGATCAGGAGTTGATCACCTGCCCCTACGAGGCGTTCACCGGTCAGGACCGACCGCTGCTGCAGGTGACCACGCGTCCCGGCTCGTAAGCACACGTTCAGAGGGACGCGGCGCCGACAAGTGCCGTGGAAATGCGCACGACCATTCTCCCCCCGACATGTTCTCCTCCATACCGGAGCTCCCGCGTAGGCCCGGTCCCTTCGACCTGCGGATCGAGGGCTTGGTGTTCGCCCGCCACGCGACCGCCTCGCTGCCGATGTCCGGAATCCGTGTCCCGGCCTTCCCCTGCGCATCAGGAGAGGCGCGGGGAAGCCGTCGGACCCGGCCCTCCGGCGATTGATCTTCTGCGACGCCTGGGAGATTCTCGCGGAATGACCAACGATGCGATGAGGAGCCTGCCGCACCGCCTGCGGGAGGCGGCCGCCCGCGGTGTCCTCGTCGACCTGCGGACGGGCGATCCTGGCGCCGACGATGTCATGGGCTCCGACCGTTGGGACACCGATCGCACGGTACCGGCGGAGACGCTGCGGGCCGTGCTCCTCGGTGGAGTCGAGCGAGTGCCGGGCGAGGTGGCCGCGGTCCGCCTCGCCGGTGCGCGTATCAGCGGCGTGCTGGACCTCTCCCACGCCGACGTCGAGATCCCGCTGTTCCTGACCGCTTGCTCATTCACCCATACGCCTGATCTGACCTGGTCCCGCCTCCGTACGGTGGAACTCGACGGCTGCGCCGTACCCGGTCTCACCGCCCGATTCGCCCAAGTCGAGGGGAGCGTCACGCTGACGTCGTCTGTGATCAGGAAGAGGGCGGATCTCTCCGGTGCCCGCGTCGGCGGACAGCTCGACCTCTCAGGCAGTCGGCTGTCGCCGCCCGACGACGTGGCCTTCGACGGCTCGGGGCTCCTCGTGGAGGCGGACCTGATCGGGAGACAAGGGTTGGTGAGCACCGGGGAGGTCCGCCTGCAAGGAGCGAGAGTCGCGGGAAGCGTGCATCTGGAGGAAGCGACCTTCACGGGCGAGGTCCGGCTCAGGAACGCGAACGTCTCCGGCGATCTCGTCCTTTCCGATGCGTCCATGGACAACGCCGGAGGTACGGTCCTCGACGCCGAACACCTGAACGTCGGTGGCAGCATGCTGTGCTCGCGGGTCACCACGCACGGAGAGATCAAGCTGTACTCCGCCCACGTGACGGGCCAGCTCGTCTTCATCGGCGCCCGCCTGGACAACCCCGGCGGCAGCGCTGTGATCTCCGAGGACGGCCTCATCACAGGCGGAAGCGTCCTCTTCAATGACGCCGTGGTACGGGGCGCGATCGTGATGTACCGGGCGACCGTGGGCGGAATGCTGAGCTTCATGAACGCGCGGCTGGAGCATCCCGGCGCCACTGCTCTCGCGCTCGACGGCCTGAGGGTGGAGTCGCTGCTGCACTGCGGAGGCACGTTCACGGCCGAGGGGGGCATCCGGTTGGGCGGGGCGCGCATCGGGGCGGCCTTCACCCTCGACGGCGCGCTGCTGAGCAATCCGGACGGTCACGCGCTCAGGTGTGCCGACGCCACCATGGCCGTGCTCAGGCTCCGCACCCGCAAGCCCATCGTGGGGACCGTGGACGTGAGACACGCCCACGTCGGCAACCTGGACGATGATCTGAGCTCCTGGCCCGAACACCTTCGCCTGGACGGCTTCACCTACGACGCCCTCGTCTCGCCTGCCACCGTCGAGGAGCGCCTCGCCTGGATCGGCCGCGACACGAACGGGCACCGGCTGCGCCAGCCCTACGAGCATCTGTCCGCCGTCTACCGCCGTCTCGGCGATGACGCGGCGGCCCGCCAGGTCCTGCTGATCAAACACCGCCGGGGCCGCGTCGAGCTGCCCTGGTACGGCAGGGCGTGGGGCCGCCTCCAGGACGTGACCGTCGGGTACGGATTCCGGCCCCTGCGTGCGGCGGCGTGGCTGGTCGGCCTGCTCGTCGCGGGCACGGCGGTCTATGCGCTGAACCCGCCGAAACCGCTCGAGGCCGGGAAGGCGCCCGCGTTCAACCCGCCGTTCTACACGCTGGATCTGTTACTTCCCGTGATCGATTTCGGCCAGGAACGCGCCTTCAACCCGACCGGTCCGTGGCAGTGGCTCGCCTACGCCCTCGTCCTGTCGGGCTGGATCCTGGCGACCACGATCGTCGCCGCCGTCACACGGTCGCTGAACAGGCAATGAGGTGCGGGTGAGTGACACCGGCATCCGGTCCGTCGTGTCGCTACCCGTACGGCCGGCCAGCCATCGCCTGGTCGCGTCGATGTCGGCGGCCGGGCGACCTGGCTTGCCGGTCGCGAGCTGGTGCATGGCGCGCACCAGGCACCCGGCCCTGGTGCCATGGCTGTACAGATCAGGCAGGACCGCCGCGTACCCCTGCTCGGCGAACAGGTCCACCACATCCGTGCGCGAGCCGGCCGGGTCAGGCCACGGGGTGCGGGGCGGAGCGGGACCGGGCGGCCATCAGGTGGTCGATGAGCGCCAGCAGCACGTCGCGGCCCGCCGTCCGGTCGCGGGCGTCACAGAGCACCAGCGGCACCTGGGGATCGAGATCGAGTGCCCTGCGGATCTCCTCCTGTGTCCTGTCCCTGACGCCGTGGAAGCAGTTGACGCCGACGACGAAGGGGATGCCGCGGCTCTCGAAGAAGTCGATCGACGCGAAGCTCACATCCAGCCGGCGCGTGTCCACCAGGACAACCGCGCCCATGGCTCCGTTGACGAGGTCGTTCCACATGAACCAGAAGCGTTCCTGCCCCGGGGTGCCGAACAGGTAGAGCACGAGCTCGCTGCTGATGGTGATGCGGCCGAAGTCCAGTGCCACGGTAGTGGTGGACTTGCCGCTCACCCCTTCCAGATCGTCCACGCCGACGCTGGCATGGGTCAGGTACTCCTCGGTGCGCAGAGGGGCGACCTCACTCACCGCGCCGACCAGGGTCGTCTTCCCGACGCCGAATCCACCGGCGATAAGGATCTTCACTGCCAGGGGAGCAGCGTCCCCTTGGTCAGAGATTGCGTAGCCCATCCCTCACCGCCTCAAGGATCGTCATGCTGGGGAAGCCGCCTGCCTGCGCGAAGGCGAGCGGTGGCCGGGACCGCATCTGACCGGCCTCGATCAGATCGCCTATGAGGATCTTGGTCACCGACACCGGGAGGTTCAGCGCGGAGGCGACCTCGGCCACCGCCAGCGGCCGCGCGCACAGAGTCAGGATGGTGCGGTGCTCCGGCTGCATCCTCCTCAGCCCGTGTCCGGTGTCCGACGAGACCTCGGACATCGTCGTCACCAGGGTGATCAGTGTCAGGTCGTCCCGCTCGGGCGCGGTCCGTCCGCCGGTGATCGTGTAGGGACGGACAAGCGACTCGTCGGCGTCATCGTCGTCGAACCCCTCCGTCCAGTGCTTCATCCGTGTCTCCCCGCGTCATCGGGCTGCGGCGTGCGCGCGTCCGTTCCCAGCCGCTGGCCGACCTGCTGGACCAGGGTGTGCATCGCGACGGTCATCAGTTCGGCGTCGACCTCCTGGGACGCGACCACGGCCAGATGAGTGCCGCGGCCCGCAGCCGTGACGAACAACCACAGGTCGGCCATCTCGATGATGACCTGCTGGACCGGTCCGCCACTGAAGAGCTGCCCCACACCGCGAGCCAGGCTCTGCTGGCCGGTGGCGATCGCGGCGAGGCGTTCGGCGTCCGAGCGTTCGATGGTCTGGGATCGGCTGATCACCAGGCCGTCGTCGGACAGCACGACGGCGTGCCGGGTGCCCGCGACCTGATTGACCAGGCCGTCAAGGAGCCAGTCCAGGCCTGCGTCGGTGGCGGTGGTTCGCTGCGTCATCTTCAATCTTCCGTCGTAGGGGAGCCGGGCTCGGGGGATCCGTCCGGCCGGGACTCGAAGGCGTCGTCGCCGGTCCGGCGCCTGCGGGACTGCCTCTGGAACGCGCCGATCGTGGCACTGGATCGGGCGGGCCGGTCCCGTACCGCCCAGATGTCCTGGTCCGTCTGTTCGTCCCTGTCCGCCGGAACTCTGAGCTCGGTGACCAGGTTGGCCTGGCGGACCCGCTGGGGCAGCGGCTGGAGGTCGGGCGACGGAGGTGCCTCGTCCCGATCCGGCGATCCGGCGGCGGGTGCTGTCACGTAGGCCATCGCGCGTCCTCTGGAGCGAGTCGGCAACTGCGCGTCCTCGTACGGCGGGCGAGGACCGGCCGTACCTTCCTGCGGGCGGGGCTGCGGACCACTGGGGCCACCCTGGGGGACCTCCTCGGAGAGCTCGGCCGGTGGCGCGGGTACCGCGCGAGGGCGCTCCACCACCAGCGGTTCAGGGAGCAGCACGATGACACGGGTGCCGCCGAAGGCGGACGGCCGCAGCTCCACCTGGAGGCCAAGGCCCGCGGAGAGCCGGGCGACCACGTAGAGACCGAACCGCACGTCGTCGGCGTGGGTCATCACGTCGAGCTGCGGCGGCGAGTGCATCAGGGCGTTGGCGGCGGCGTACTGCTCGGGCTCCATGCCCAGGCCGCGGTCCTCGATCTCCACGGCGATGCCCCTGCTGACCGGTGCGGCCCGCACCTCGACGGGGGTCAGCGGCTTGGAGAAGGCGGTGGCGTTCTCCATCAGCTCCGCCAGGACGTGGACCAGCGGACCCACCGCGCGCTCGGCCACCCAGGGCTCGCCCTCGACCTCGATCGCGATCCTTCGGTAGTCCTGGACCTCGCCCTGCGCGGCGCGCAGCACGTCGAGCAGGCGTACCGGCTTGCGCCAGCGGCGCTGCGGCTGCCCGCCGCCGAGGATCACCAGGTTCTCCTCGTAGCGGCGCAGTCGAGCGGTGAGGTGGTCCAGGTCGAACAGGCCCTCCAGCACCTCGGGGTCCTCGTGCCTGCGTTCCAGTTCGTCCAGCTTCTTCAGCTGCAGGCCGATGAGGATCTGGGTACGGCGGGCGATGCGCTGAAGCATGCGCTGGAAGCCACGGTGCTGTTCGGCCTGCCGTACGGCGGTGAGCACCGCGCTGCGGCTGGCCAGGTTGAGGGCCTGCCCGAGCTCGCCGAGCTCGTCAGGTGTGGGCTCGATGACGCGCACTTCCGCGTCGACGTCGACGTCCTCGCCGCGCTCCAGCCGGGAGACCACGTCGGGCAGCCGCTCCTGGAGCTCGTGGGCGTTCTGACGCAGGTGGAGGATGCGCCGGCGAAGAATGGAGGTGAGGCGCCAGCTCGTGAAGATCACCAGGCCCAGGGCGAGCAGGCCGATGGAGGTGATGCTGATGAAAATCACGAAGATCTGGTAGGCGTGGGTGTAACCGACCCTGGCGACGTTCTCGAGCCGGAGGCTGAGGAGTTCCACCAGTTGCTTGGTGACGGTGTCCACCGAGGTGCGCCATGCGGGGCCGACGTCGCGGAGTGCCACCTGCTCGCCCTCGACGCCGGTCCCTGAGGTGACCAGCCGCCCCTCCAGGGCGGTCATGGCCTCCCACGCCTTGCTGGTCGTCAGCGTGGCGTACTTGGTCTCGTTGCCGGTGAGACTGGGGATCACCCTGGACCGCAGGAGGTGCTTCCTGGTGCCGATGGCGTCGGCGACGAGGCCGTACTCCTCCCTCGTCAGGTGCCCCTTCTCCCAGCCGCGGGCCAGAACGGCGTCCTGGCGGCCGATCATGTCGACGACCCAGAAGAGGTCGACCAGTGTCTGCGCCTTGCTGGTCACCTCGGCGTGATCGGTCTGGCTGAGGGCGCTCAACACGCTGAGATCCGACTCGAGGACGCCGCTGTAGTAGTCGAACGCCTTCTGCTCACTGGACCAACCGGCGTCCACCGCCTGGCGCTGCTGGTCGAGGAGGCCGAGGCCGCGTTCGGTCCTGGCGATGGCGTCGGTGAGCCCCTCCTGCGCGTAGGCGGGCTTCAGGGCGGCCAGCGGCCGGAAGGCGTTCACGGCCTGGTCGGTCTCCGCGCGCTGCTTGGCGAGCTTGTCGCGGGTGGTGCTGTGCGGGGTGGCCTGCACCTCCGCGGTGAGCCGTCGCTCCCGGTCAAGGCTGAAGAACAGGTTGGCCGCGGGTCCGCCGACGGTGGTGGTGGCCAGGTCCAGCTGGGCCTCCTCCGCCCGCCACTGGGAGGACAGCTGGTACATGCCCGAGGCCAACAGCGGGGCGAAGGTGACGCTCGGCACGAACACGACGATGATCAGCACGGTACGCAAGGGCAGGCGGCGGGAGCCACCCAGCCGGCGCGACCGGCCGCTGGTCGCCCCTGTTGACCCGTTCTCCTCGCCCACGGCTCCCTTTCGTCGTCGCCCGACCCTGCCCAATCCAGCCACGTGCAGGACACTCTCCTCATTGGTCGGTGCGTCCATGACGAAAAATCGCCAAAGTAGGCGATTGGTGCCTGATAGTAGCGATACGGCAGTCAAGGCGGAAAGCCCTCGTTTCATTGGGCTGCGGGGCGCTTCCGCATGTCACGGTCCATCACGCGGGCCCCCTGCCGAGGGCTTCGCCCGGTCAGTGCGCTGGAGGGCGGACCGTACGGTTCTCGGCTCTTGGCGGTGGCAGACCAGGCAGGTCGCCGCGTCGGCCACCAGGCACTCAGGCGAGCGCGTCAGCCTCGTCGAGCGACGCCGAAGCGGCGCATGTCCTCGACATCGCCGAAGAGGGCCGGTCCGGGCATTTGCCCACGTAGAAGGGTGTCGATCCGCCGCTCACCCCGTTACCGTAGGTTCTAATGGCCCTACGCGCCGGCCCGCCCGAAGAGGCCCCGGCCAGGCTCGGCCCTGGGATACGCGTCCCTTTTCATACCGCCACGGCACCCGCGGGGAGACCCTGGCGACCGCCCGGTTCTTCATCCGGAAAGAGTCAGCATGAACGCCTTGGAGACCGCCACCAACGCCGATGCCGAGCGCACCGACCGACTCGTCGAGCGCCTGTTCGAGAACACCTTGGGCGCCCTCGAACTGTTCTCTGTCTACCTGGGCGGCGAGCTCGGCCTCTACCGCGCCCTCCAGGAGCACGGCCCGTTGACGGCGGCGCAGTTGAGCGAGAAGGCCGGCATAGCACCCCGGTACGCCACCGAGTGGCTGGAGCAGCAGGCCGTCGCGGGACTGGTGGAGACCGATCCGGACGTCCCGGGCGAGGAGCGCCGCTACCGGCTCGACCCCGCGCACGCCCGGGTGCTGACCGACGCCGACGATCCCGCGCACGCCGCGCCGTTCGCGCACATGCTCGCCGGGATCGGCGGCGTCATCTCCCAGGTCGCGCAGGCCTACCGCACCGGCGCAGGCGTGCCGTACGAGGAGTACGGGAGGGCCTTCCGCCACGGCCAGGGGCACATCAACCGGCCCGCCTTCACCCACGAGCTGGCGGGCACCTGGATCGCCGCCATGCCCGACGTCCTGACCCGGCTGGAGGCGGCGCCTCACCCGCGCGTCGCCGACGTCGGCTGCGGGCAGGGCTGGTCGGCCATCGCGGTCGCTCGCGCCTTCCCCAACGCGGTGGTGGACGGCCTGGACGCGGACGCCTCCTCGATCGCCGACGCGCGCGCCCACGCCGAGCAGGCCGGTCTCGGTGACCGCGTCCGTCTGATGCACGCCGACGCGACGTCCCTGCGCGACACAGGACCGTACGACCTCGTGCTCCTCATGGAGGTCCTGCACGATCTGTCCAGGCCGGTGGAGACGCTAGGGGCGATACGCGACGCCCTGGCCGAGGACGGCGTGGTCCTCGTCGCCGACGAGCGGGTGGCCGACCGCTTCACCGCGCCGGGGGACGAGGTGGAGCGGATGATGTACGGCTGGAGCGTCACGCACTGCCTGCCCACCCAACTCGTCGAGAAGCCCTCGGCGGCCGTCGGCACCGTGCTGCGGACCGATACCGTCAATGGGTACGCCTCGGAGGCGGGCTTCGGACGGTGCACCGTGCTGCCGGTCGAGAACGACTTCTTCCGCCTCTACCGGCTCGACCGCTGAGGCCGGCGACCTGCTTGGCGCTCGTCGTCGCTCCCGATCCACCAGCACGCGACCCGCGACGTCGACCGCTCAGCATGCGCCGGCGGCGACCTGGAACTTGTTCACCGCGGCGTGCCGGCAAGCGTGCTGTGATCGCGAGCCGTCCCGGCCTCGGCCAGGCCGAACCCTCGTGCTCGATCAGGTGCGGAAAGCCCCCGTGACGGTGCCGCCGACGCCGTCTGCGGTCAGGTGGTCGCCCGTACCTCAGCCTCCCTTGACCGGGAGCCGGTGCGGGCGATGGATCAGCCCGTCGTTGGTCCAGCGCAGCGTCGACAAGTCCTCCTGGGGCCGGAGGGAGGGCAGCCGCGTCACCAAGGCGCGGAAGGCTTCCTGCAGTTCCATCCTGGCCAGATTCGCGCCCAGGCAGTAGTGGGGGCCGTGGCCGAACGCCAGGTGCGGGTTGGGCGGCGCCTTCCCCGCGAATCTCCGGATGTCGAACCGCAGCGGGTCGTCGAACACCGACGGGTCGTGGTTGGCGCCCGTGGGGTTGGGCAGCACGACCGTGCCCTTGGGAATCACGCCGCCGGACAGCTCGATGTCCTCGGTGACCAGCCTGAGCAGGCCGTTCCCTCCGGGACCTTCACAGCGCAGGATCTCCTCCACCGCCGGTCCCAGGAGTTCGGGACGGGCCGCCAGCTGCGCGTACTGGTCAGGGTGGCACAGAAGGCGGAACGCGCCTCGGATGATGATCGACGCGGTGGTCTCGTGCCCCGCCATGATCAGCGTGAACACCATGTGGGTCAGCTCCGACTCGCTGAGCCTGTCCCCCTCGTCGCGCGCCCCGATGAGCAGGTCGATGAGGTCGTCGCCCGGCGTGACCCGGTGCTCGGCGATCAGCTCCCCGGCGTACGCCATGAACGCGGCGAATCCCTCTCCCCTGGCCTCGGCGCTCGCCTCGGACGTGGACAGGAACATCTCCGTCCAGCCGCGGAACTGACCGAACCGGTCCATCGGGACGCCGAGCATCTCGCAGATCACTCGCGCGGGCAGCGGCAGGGCGAAATCGGTGACCAGGTCGAACTCCTGGCCGGCGGCGTCGATCAGCTCGTGGGCGATCGCCGCCGCGCGCGGCCGCCAGCGTTCGATATGTCTGGGTGTGAAGGTGCCCTGCATGATGCGGCGGTAACGCGTGTGCTCCGGCGGGTCCTGGTTGATCAGCGCCGAGGGGTCGTCCTCGAGGGAGGTGCCGCTGACCATGCGGGGAAGCCCGGGTGCCCGCAGGTTGCGGCTGCTGGCCGGCGAGGTGAGAACGGCACGAACGTCCTCATAACGGACAATCATGGGCACCCGGTCTCCACTCGGCATCGTGACGGGCTCCGTCGAAGCCTCGGCGAGCCTGCGGGCCAGGTCAGGGGAGGCAGTGCCGAGCGGACCGGGCGGAAGGTCGGGCCATGGCCATGCGGTGCTGGACAGTTCCGTCATGAGCGCCTCCTGGCGATGCCGTCCGACGAGCCCCATGAACGTACGAAACAGCCCGTGTCCGGTCAATGACTCAGCGGCCGCATCCCCCTTGAGAGAGTCTGAGACCCGAGAACGCTCGGTCATGGGCGCCCAGGAGATTCGAACGCCGCCGCGCTCTTCACCCGCCCAACCTCGACTCAGCCGAAGGGTTCAGCCCCCGGCGCCCTAGCCAGCTCGCGACGAGGTCGGCTACTACTTGGCCTGCCCGGTCGCTGAGGTGAATGTGGTCGGTGAGCATCGTGAGGCCGTTGCTACGGGCGATGTCGTCCAGTGAGGTCCGGAACAGGTAGTGCCGGACGGCGATCCGCAGAGCCAAGCCGAAGCTGAAGGCGAACTGCGGCGCGGTGGCTCCTTGGCCGAGGTGCCCGACGATCGCCTCGTGTACCGGCAGATAGCTGACGCCCATGCGTTCCGCGGTCTCCTTGATGGCGGCGTTGTACTCGGCGAGCGCCTGGTTGGCCGGGCCGGCCGGGTCCTCGCCAAGGGGCGTGGCGGACAGCAGGGCGATCCTCGCGGTGGTGCGGGCCTGGAGCCGGCTGATGATCGTGTCCAGGTTGGCGTGGAACTGCGCCAGCGGTATGCCGTTGCGGACGTCGTTGGTGCCGACCATGATCGTCACCGCGTCGGGACGGCAGGCGACGACCTCATCGATCCTCCGGAGCAGATCGGCGCTGGTGTGACCGTTGAGCCCGGCGTTGACGAACTCGTACCCTCCGGGGCCCAGACGGTTCCGCAAGGCGCCCACCCAGTCGGCGCTGAGGGTGGCGTGGGTGATGCTGTCGCCGAAGGCGACCATGACGGTGTGGGTTCCGGGTGCGCGGCCCTGGCGGAACTTCTTCGGCGGATTGGCGGGCTGGCGCTTGAAAGCGACATAGACAAGAAAGCCCAGCCCGCCGGCGAGCAGTAGCAGCAGGGTCAGCGCGACGGTAACGGTCAAGGTGTTCTCCGGTGTGGTGAGTAAACGGTGGGCTGTCTGGCTGACGCGGGTCAGCAAGCCGTTCAGGGAATCTGTAGGTCCTCAGTGCTCAGTCCGTTGACCGGACGGCATCCAGGTCAGCCATGCGGCGTGCCCCCTGGCCGCCTTGGAGGGAGGAGAGCCACGTGGAGGCGAGGTCGGCGACGATGGTGCCGCCCCGGTCGCTCAGATGGATGTGGTCGACGAAGAGTTCCATGCCGCCGCTGTGAGCGACCTGATCCCAACTCCGTCCGAGCAGATAGTGCTGAGCCGCCGAGGCGAAGGCGTGGACGAAGCTGAAGGCATAGTCGGGCCGGTTGCCGCGGCCCCGGCGGAGTACCTCGACCATCTGTTCGTGCACGGGGAGGTAGGCGACACCTGCGCTGGTCGCGATCTCCTTGATAGCGGCGTTGTAGCCGCGGAGACTGCGGTTGATCTCCGCGTCCAGGTTCTCACCGAGTGGCGGTAGGGACATCAGCGCGATGTGGGCGGTGGTCCGGGTCTTGACGCGGTCGACGATCGCTCGAAGATTGTCCCGGTACTGCTCCAGCGGCACGCCGTTGCGGACGTCGTTGGTGCCGATCAGGAGCGTGACCGCGGCCGGACGACACGCCACGACGTCAGTGTCGATCCGCCGCCGCAAGTCGGCCGTGGTGTTGCCGTTGACGCCCGCGTTGACGAGGTCGTAGCCCTGGTGTTGGGGGCGGGTACGCAGTGTGCCTATCCAGTCGGCACCCAGCGCACCCTGGGTCATGCTCGCGCCGGCCGCGACCACGATGGGACGCGTGCCCGGCTTGGCCCCTTCGGAACAGGCATCGGCAGGCGGGTTGTCGGCCGGGCGGAGAAAGGTGAGATAGCCGACCGTGCCGACGGCTCCGAGCGCGGCGGCCAGCAGCAGGCCCAGCATGAGAGTGATTCGTCTCTTCACGATCAGTACCCCAGCGCGAGGCTGTGGCCGACGGTGGCCGGATCGGACAGTGCGGCGAGGGTGGCGTGGGCGAGATCGGCACGGGCGATGGTGATGCCATGGCGGACGTTGCGGTCGATGGCGATGCGGTACATGCGGCGTGTGCCGTTGGTGAGCCGCGGCGGCCGCATGATCGTCCAGTCGAGACCGCTGGCGCGGACTGCCTCGTCGGCGCGGGCGAAGTCGGCGAAGCCGTCCCTCAGGAATCGTCGTAGCAGGGGCTTGACCAGGGCACGGTTGATCAGATCGTCGCCCTCGTCGACGATGTGTCCGCTGGCGGTGACGACGACCAGGCGGCGGGTTCCGGTGGTGCGCATCGCGGCGATGATCGCTCGGGCGCCGTCGGCGCATACCGACCCGCCTCCTCCGGGACGGGGGCCCAGGGCGGACACGATGGCGTCCTGGCCGGTCAGGCTCGCGCCGATCGCATCGGCGTCCATCACGTCAGCGATCACCACGCCGAACCGGGGGTGATCCGCGTGGCGCAGGCGAGCCGGGTCGCGGACGATCGCGGTGACGCGATGACCGGCGGCGAGCGCCTGGTCGACAAGGTGCTGCCCGGTACCACCGGTTGCCCCGAAGATGGCCAGCTTCATCTACACTCCTGGTTGGTAAACGCTCGCTAACTGGGTGATGTCGAGGCTAGCGAGCGTTTACTAACCTCGTCAAGCGCCCTTCGATCAGAGGAGTAGAGATGGGTACCAGAGATGTCATCCTTGACGCGGCGGCCGAGGTGATCGGCGAGCAAGGCCTCGCCAACGTGACCACGCGGCAGATCGCCCGGGCCGCGGGTTTCACCGAGGCGACCCTGTACAAACACTTCGCCAACAAGGCCGACCTGCTCGTCGCGGTGATGCGGGAGCGTTCACCCGGCTTCGGCTGGCTGGGCGAGGTGCTGCGCGACAAGGTCGGAACCGGGGATGTCGTGGGAAACCTCACCGCCGTGGCCGAGGCGGCCATCACCTTCTACGGCGGCGGCTTTCCGATGTTCGCCTCGATGTTCGCCGATCCGGAGACCTTGACCGCCCACAAGGAGGAGTTGCGGCGCCATGGCGTCGGACCGCACAAGGTCAACGAGGCTGTCGCCGCGTACCTGCGCGCCGAACAGCAACAGGGCCGCCTGCGACCGGAGGCCGACGTCCAGGCCGCCGCAGGACTGCTGCTCGGCGCCTGCTTTCAGCACGCATTCCTCGGCCACATGTCCACACCCGAACACCGCGACGACGACGACGCCGCTGCGGGCTTCGCCCGTGCCCTCGTCGAATCGCTCGCCCCTTAGGGTGCCGTTCCTCGAGATGCCGTGCCTTGTCGACAGCCCCTCGCGGTCAGACAGTGACGTTTTCTCGTTGAGGACGAGGGCCACGGCCTTGTACAGGGGCGGGCAGGGCGTGGATCCGGGCGGCGGTGATGTAGGGGGGAAGCCGGGCTCGACCGCGGAGACCCACAGCGGGGCCTCCGTGCTCTCTCAGCTGGTGTGGCGGATCCGCAAGCGGTCGGGTTCCGCCGGATCTCGATCAACGACCTGGATCGGCGGCCAAGCCCATTGCCAAACGTTGATGCCTGGCGTGCGGGAGAACTGGATCTGCCCGCGGGTGCCTTCGACCGCGACGCGCGGCCAGGATTCGGCGATGCGCGCCCGGTCCGCGCCGTGAGACCGCAGCGCCTCGGCGAGGACGGCGACCGTGTCGTAGCCCTCGAAGGCGACGAAGGACGGCGCTTCGGTCAGCCGCTCACGGAGGGCCGTCTCGACTCGTGCACCGAGTGGGCTGAGGCGCTCGGGCAGGTAGCGCAGGAACGGGATCGCGGCGCCGTCGTCGCCCAGCAACGTCGCCCATTCGGCGAACTCCGGTTGCCCGGCCGGAGCACCGATCAAGATCTCGGCGAGGCGCTCGTCGTGGCGGACGCACTTGACGATCGACACTGCCGGCTCCGGGTGGCCGACCAGAAGAAGGAGGGCTGTCGCGCGATTGTCGACGAGTTCGTCGCACACGGCCGTGGGGGCGAGCGCGCCCATGTCGAGTTCGATGACGGTGCCGCCGCGTGGAGCGAGGTAGTCCCGCAGAATGCGAGCCCCAGACGCCCAGTAGACACTCGACTGGGCTGCTACGGCGATCCGGGTGTGGCCCGCGCTGAGGAGGAAGTCCGCGTAGATCCGCCAACCGTGGGACTGCGCAGGGGCGAGGCGCGCGACCCATTTCGTCGGCTGTTCGGTGAGCGCGTCGAGAACCGCTGACGAGCAGAGGAACGGCAGGCCGAGGGCGTCGGCCCTGGCGGCAGCGGCGCGAGCGACGACGCTGTGATACTCCCCCGCCAAGGCAGCCACGCCCAGGCGAGCCAACTCGTCCACGGCCGCCGCGGCCCTCTCGGGATCAGCTGCGGTGTCTCGGACCACCAGCTCGAGTGGCCTTCCGACGATCCCGCCGGCGTCGTTGACCTCGCGAACGGCCAGCTCGAGTCCGGCGAGCAAGTGCCGGCCGGCCTGGACCCAGCCGGGCCGAGAGAGCGGAACCAGAGCGCCGATCTGGACGGCTGATTCGTCAGTCCGCTCCGCTCCAGGTGGCGATGGTGGCGTGTTCATGCGTCGGCGTCTCCCAAGTGGCGATTCGGCTGTCCGGATCGAAGAGTGATCGTCAGTGGCGCCGAGAGTAGCCGAGCCGAGAATGGCCAGCTGCGGCACCCCGTCCCTTGGCCGCCAGCCGGCCCTCGCGCCGCCGATCGAGCCTGAGGGGCTTCGGACGGCTCTGCCGTAACAGGCCCTCCAGGGGTTGCCAAGGTTCAGCAAGAGGCCCACGCCGAGAGACCTACAGTTGGTGGCGAGCGACGCAGCCGAGATGACTTCCCGCCCCGTCAAAAGCCGGCCTTGCCCCCTTTCCGGTCGCGCCGGAAGGAGTCTCGAAAAACACAGCGAGAGGGACAGCTTGATGACTTATGGGGGACGGACGTCGAAGCCGCCGACAGTTCTTCGACCATGGGCGCCCCTGGCGACCGCCCCATAACCGAGAGGCCGGCGCCCGTTAGTCGTGCGTCGGCTTCCGATGTCGCCGACCGGCTGCCCGGGCTCTTCGAGGATCATGACCGCGTCGGTCCGGAAGACGAGGCGGTCACAGAGCGGCACGCGTGGCCGTCGGGCTCGTGCAGCCTCACATCCGGGATCTCAGCACGTCGACCTCGCAGCCTGGCGAGGACGGGTCGAAGCCGTGCTCGACCAGCCAGCGGACCGCCAGCAGGCTTCGCAGCGACCACCACGCGCGGATCACGTCGAGGTCGACGTCGGTGCCGTAGCCGGCGACGACGTCGCCAAGGTGTTCCTCGTGTCCGAGCGTCAAGGTGGCGAGGTCGTACAGGGCATCGCCCTGGCTCGCCTCGGACCAGTCGATCACGCCGGTGATCTCGTCACCGTCGATGAACACGTGGGTGATCTGCAGGTCGCCGTGCGTGAACACCGGTGTCCACGGCCGGAGCGCAGCCTCGGCAACCCGGCGGTTGCGCGTGACCAGGTCGGCAGGAAGGACGCCGCTCGTGACCAGCCACTCACATTCGCCGTCGAGGAGCGATGCGATCTCGTCGAGGCTCCGACCGGGCCATGGCGGCAGTGGCGCGTCGTGCAGCATCCGTGCGGCGGCACCCGTCGCGGCCCACGCCGCCGGCGACGCGGTCGACGGCTCGCCGAGGCGGCCGAGTGCCGTTCCTGGGAGGGCGGCGAGCGCGAGCACGGGCGGCTTCCGCCACAGGACCTCCGGAGTCGGGATCGGCGCCATGGCCATCGCCTCGACCTCGACGTCGGTGCGCGTCTGGTCAGCGTCGATCTTCAGGAACACGTCGCCGACGCGCAAGGTCGCGCGCTCGTGATGGGCGACGACGACCTCGACCTCTTCCACGTCGGCCATTATCACGGGGATGCCCACCGACGTCGCCGGGTTTATCGCGTGCGCCTGCACGGCTGACCGCGTCCCGCTGCCTGGTGGCCTCATGCCCGCCTGGCCGTACTACTCGGGAAAGCAGCACCGGCACGGAGTGAACGTGCAGGTCCTGGCTGATCCGGCCGGGCGCCTGGTTTGTGGGCCTCGCCCGCACTGCCGGGCAACATCCACGACCTGACCGCCGCCCGCGCGTCCGGACAGATCAATGCGCGACCACGGCGAAGGCGGTGGTCTTCGCCGACCCGTTCAAGCCGCTCCGGCATCGCCTCCGCCTGTCGCGACAGTCACGGAACCTCATGGGCGTCCTCGCCCCGGCGGTGGCGTGTCAGCAGCCGCGTCAGGACGGCAACGGCCCGGTATCAGCGCGACCGGCGATGGTTGATTCATGAACGGTTCAGCGATTGCGGCCTGAACCACAGCAGGCCCGCACTCCGCCATCCGTCCTTTCCAGTGATCTCGTAACAGATTCAAAGGAGCACGCCATCATGTCCGTCACCCTGACCGACCAGGACAAGACCACCCTCCGCCTCGCCGCTTGGGGCGCCGTCTCGCTGATGTCCGCCGCCGGCATCGCCGAGTCGGCCCACAAGGTCGCCACCCACGGCTCCATCGCCCTGACCTCCGCGACCGGCGTGGTCGGGCACGTGCTCACCAAGGCGCCCAAGGGCGTGAAGTACGGCAAGACCGTGGCCGAACTCGCCGACCAGGTGCTGCCGGCGCTGACGGCATCCATGAGCCTGCTCAGGCAGCAGGATCCGGCGGAGGCCGCCAACTTCCGCGGCACCGTCATCGTCGCCATCGAGACAGCCGCCCGCACCCACCTGGGCCAGCCCAGCCCCACCATGGCCGAGATGGCCCGCAAGATCACCGCCGCGCTCGACGCCGCCTGACGGCCTGCCGCACTCCATCATCCGCCCGTTCGACTGAAGCAACAGAGCCAAAGGAGCACACCATGTCCACCACTGACCAGGGCCGCCCGGAGCTGCAGAAGGTCATCCAGGAGTTCGTCGATTCCGGTTTCGCCGGGGTGCAGCTGCGTGTGCACGATGAGCGGGGCGAGTGGGTCGGCAGCGCCGGGGTGCGCGAGCTGGGCGAGAGCGCGAAGCCGCCGACGAACGGCCACTTCCGGATCGGCAGCACCACCAAGACCTTCACCGCGACCCTGGTCCTGCAGCTGGTGGCCGACGGCGTGATCGGCCTGGACACTCCGGTCGACGACTACCTGCCCGCGTACGGCTTGGACCGGCGGATCACCGTGCGAATGCTGTTGCAGCACACCAGCGGGGTGTTCAACTTCACCGGCGAGTACTACGAGGACGGGACGTTCGCGCCGGGGATCCCCGGACTGGGCAAGGAGTGGGTGGTGGACAACCAGTTCCACACCTACCAGCCGGAGGAGTTGGTACGGCTGGCGCTGTCCAAGCCTGCGCGGTTCGAGCCGGGGACCGGCTGGAGCTACTCCAACACCAACTACGTGCTGGCCAGGCTGCTGGTCGAGAAGGTCACCGGCCGCGCGTTCGCCGAAGAGATGCAGGCGCGGATCCTGCGTCCGCTCGGCCTGTCGGGCACGGTGGTGCCGGACGCCTCACCGGACATCCCCGAGCCGCACGCCCACGGCTACTACCGCTACCAGGACGCCGACCAGTGGAGGACGGCCGACACCACGCGCTTCAACCCCACCTGGATCTCCGCCGCCGGTGACATGATCTCGACCACCCAGGACCTCCACACCTTCTTCTCCGCGCTGAACTCCGGCAGGCTCCTGCCGGCCCCGCTGCTGGCCGAGATGCGGAAGCCCGACCCCACGATGGGCTACGGCCTGGGGCTGTTCGTGGAGGACACCGACTGCGGTGGAACCGTCCTTCATCACAACGGCGGCTTCTGGGGCTGGGCGGCGCTGATGTACAGCACACCCGACGGCAGCAAGACCCTGACCGCCTCGATCACCACCGGGGAAGCCGAGCTCGACCTCGTCGCCATGTCCGCGACGTTCGAGAAGGTGAAGCAGGAACTCGTCAAGGCCGTGTTCTGCGACGAGCAGACCGGATCGGCTGACGAGACCCAGCCGGCTCAGTAGACAGGGCTGAGCACCGTGGCCGACGCCGCCGGGATGGACGACCTGGTCAGGCTCAGTCGGCAAGCGCGCCACGGTTCGGGGAGCGCGAGGGGCAGCGCCCCTCGCGGGGGGTTCGGGGGCCTGTCGTCACCGTGCGTTGCGCAGCTTGAGAACGTATGTCGCGGTAAGCGCAACGCCACGGTCTTGGTCATGTGACAGATCTGCGAGGGCTCGTGACGCTGTGGTTCCCGGGATGTCCGCGAGCGCCTGTGTCAGCCGTCGGCGTGCAGACGATTCCATGGTGCCGGAGGCGAGGCAGCCAATGAGCGTGGTAGCGATCCGATCCGCCAGCGCGGGATCACTCGCCAGCGCGCTCAGGGCGTCGGCTGCATCGGCGTCGTTCGCCCCCTCGACGATCATGTCGATGAGCGTCGGGATCGCGTCGGCCACTCCACGCGTCCCGAGCGCCAGAGCCGCATACCTGCGGACCACGATATCGGGGTTCGTGAGGGCGTCCTGCAGCAGTGTGGTCGCCTCAGGGTTCGGAATCTCGGCGATGGACTGGACGGCACGTTTGCGCACCTCGGCTGCTGGTGAGCCGAGGCCCTCCGCCAGCAGTGCCAATCCGCCATCACCCGATTGCGCCAGAGCCCATCGAAGGGCTCCGGCGACGTTCGGGTCCGTCTCGCTCAGCGCTGCCTCGACCAGTGCTTCCACTGGCATCGGAGCCTCTTCGACTGAGGACAAGGCCGCGCGCTGGCGCTTCCCGGCGCTCTCCGCCCCCAGGGCCTGGAGAAGCGCGACGATCTGGAGGACGTCCTCCCAGTTGGCGGGTTCCGCGGCACCAATCCGACGAAGTCGCGTGAGCAGCTCCGTCTCAGCCGCAATGCGTTCTCGCGTCTGGCGGATGAGGTCGTCGACGAGCTCGGAGGGCGTGAAGCCGGGATCATCCAGCGCGCGCCCGACTTCACGCAGCGACAGCCCCAACGACCGCAGGATCTCGATATGGAAGATTCGCCGGATGTCCTCGCTGGAGTACTCGCGATAGCCGGCCTCGGTACGGCCCGTTGGCCGCACCAGGCCGAGCGAGTCGTAATGCCGGAGCATGCGGGCGCTGACCCCGGACCGTCGTGCCACATCACCGATCAACACTGCCTGTCACCCCTCCTGGCTGTTTGTGCCCAGGGCTACGATGCGCTTCGCCTCCTCGATCGCGAACTCGAATCCGGCCTCGGGGTTGCGCAACAGCTGTTCCGTGGCGATCGCGTGCTGGCGCACCCGAGGGTCGAGATCCGTCATCGCGGCGCGCAGCGTCGGCATGATCACTTCGCCGAGCGCGATCAGCGCCCGGCTGAGGCTCAACTGCGTCTCCCGCTCGCCGCGCCCGAGCTGTGTCACCAAGACTCCGGCCAACTCGGGTTCTTCCCCTTCGGGCACGAGTACGACCGCTGCTCGCCAGGCGCTCCGCGCCACCTCGTCGTCGGCATCGGTCAGAAGCGCCCGCGTGATCGCCGGCCACGCCTGCCGATCCCCGATCTTGGACAGCGTGTGCAAGGCCTGGCTTCGTGCCTGCGCACGCGCCGAGCGGAGTTCATCGATGAGCTTGGGGACCGTCATTGATGATGAGTGGCGGGTGAGTGCCCACGTAAGCATGTCGCGCACGTAGAAATCAGGTTCGATGGCGCATCGTTCGATGAGCTTGTCGATGAACCGCGGGTCTGGGGTCGTGCCGGCCACCAGCGCTGCCTGCAGCCGCACTGACGAGCTGCTCTCCAGCCCCTGGAGAGCTCGCATCGTGTCCGTGTCCTCTTCCGGCCTGGTCATCGGGACCACCTCCTTGGCTGCAGTGAAGACCTTGTCACTGTGTCAAGGTCAAGCGGGGCCACGCGACCTCTTCCCATCGAGTCCGCGGCGGTGACGGCCGGGACCGGCCGAAGAGCCGCAGCCCTGAAAAACTTCGCTTCGGAGATGGCGTCAGCGGCGGGTAGATGCCGTCCTTGATGCGCTCGGCTACGACGTTGGCTATTTGCTCCCACTTGTAGAGCCTGGGGTTCTGCCCCAGGCTGGTCGCCGCCGCAAGTTGGGATCTATGCGGCGTGTGGCTGCACGGGGACGCGGCCCTGCTCGTGGGCGCGGACCGACAACACGATCAAGGCGATGAGGGGAGCGCTGCACCTGGGGGACTACACGGTGGGTACGCGGAATCGGTCGTACCTCGGCGGGCCAGCAGGACGAGGCCAATCGCCTGCAGCGTCGCGGCAACGAACAGGATGAGCGCCCCGAGAGGGAGCCAGCCGGCGAACCGATGGGGGACGCCGGTGGCGCCACCATCACCGACCATGTACGACCCCCACGCGCCTAGCGTTTCCAGCACAGTGAGCGGATACATCACCCACAAGACGCCCGACAGAACCAGCACGCCGAACCTGATTCGTCCTCGTAACCAGGGCAGCAGCAGGGCGACAAAGCTGAGGCAGAGTGTGACAGCACCTACCGGGAACGTCAGTCGGCGCACTGTACTTCGGATCCCGGCCAGATCCTCTGCCAGGCCCCCGGGATCCATGGTCAGGTCCGCGCCGAAACTGATGTTCATCTCCATCTCGTGCTGGATGGTCGCATCGACGGCGTACGGAATCGCCGCATGGAGGCCGACCGTGTAAACCACTGAAAGCACAAGCCCCGACGCCATCAGAACCGGGCCACGCCGGACAGTCGCGATCACGTGATGTCGCCGCGAGCTGTCACCACATGCCTCGCAGACCGAGACTCGATCGAGAAGCCGCAAAACTCGCTGGACACACCCACGGAACAACTGCCTCCTTCAAGGGTTGAGTGATTTTAGCGAGTTGGGCCGAGAACATGGATGCCGAGCGGTGGCACAACCTTGGCCGGTGTGCCGGTGGTCGGCGGTTCGAGCTTTTATACATGGAGGAGGCGGCGGAAATCGGAGGGCCTACACGTCCACGATCTCCGGCGCACCGGCAACACGCTCGACCTCAATCAGGCGCGAGCCTGGCCGTCCTCAAGGGGCGGATGACACGACAGCGACCGGGCCGCGCGCATCTATCAGACGCCCCACGCGCGATCTTCGGCACACCGGTAACACCCTCGCCGCACAGTCAGGTGCGAGCCTGGCCGACCTCAAGGCACGAATGGGCCACGACAGCGACCGGGCGGTGTTGATCTACCAGCACGCGACCAGGGACGCAGACCAGAGGATCGCCGAAGCGCTCAACGCTCGGGTGCGAGCTGAGCAGAAGAAAGCCGGGAAGTCCCGCAAAAGGAAGATCAATGACGGCTAATGGCCCGAACGCCCTGCACCATGATCGGTGATGGGGCGTACGTCGAGGTGGAGCCTAGGAGATTCGAACTCCTGACTTCCTGCTTGAAAACGGCAGCCGGTTCGTCCGGGACAGTACATCGGTCCACCGAAGTACGGCATGGTCCAGGATGGCTGCCACATGCGCTGGCTCCAAACAGGACGCGTTGACCTCTTCGGTGTGAAATCTCGGCAGCGAGATCACTACAGGTCGTTTGCGCTGCTCGCAGGGTCATTAACGGCCGCTCAAGGTCGCCCGAATATGGCGCGGTTGCTGCTGCGGTTACTGCCCCGACCCACCGCCGCGCCAGGAGCCACATTCTCGGAATCACGGCATATCTGTGCAAATCGGAATTTTCGGGAGCTACACGTCAGGATAATATGTATTTTAATGGTGGATATGCGGACATCAAGGACATTCTCTCTTTTCGCTCCTTGCTGATTATTTGCCGGCTTGTAAACGTATGTGCGTCTTTCGCGCTTGATGCTGGGGTATCTCCCTTATCGCGCTATCGCAGCGGTGCGGGCGGATACGAAAAAGAACAGCTCAGGCATCCGCGCTACCGCGACACCATTCATGAGCTCGATCTGACACAGGTCAACGAGCCTCAGGAAATTACCTGACGTTCTTGCTGGGAACGCTCACCACGAAAAGGAATGCTTTATGCCATTCATCATGCGCAACACACTCCCTAAGCTGGCCGCAGGTACATTCGCCGCCGCCGCCGTCCTCACCGCAGCAGTCATGACGCCCGCGGTCGCGGCATCCTCTGCCCCCAACCCGGCCGAGGCATACATCTCGAGCGTCAGTGCGAACGGAGACGGGTGCCCGCCCGGGACATGGGAGGCGGCGATCAGCCCTGACGGGAAGGCGTTCACCGTTACATTCAGCGCATACGAGACGCTCATCGAACCTGGTGATGATGCCTCGAGTAGGGAATGCACGCTCTCGCTGAACGTGCATACGCCGCCGGGGACCTCGCTTTCCACCGTCGAGTTCTCCTACCAGGGCTACGCGCTCCTGGACCAAGCAGGGATGAGCGCGACGCAGAGCGCAAGCTACGACTTCCGCGGTGCTCCCGTCCCGGCTCAGTCGGTTCGCTCGCAGATCTCGGGGCCACACGACAACTCGTACCTCTTCACCGACCGGATCTTGCTTCACGACAACGTGGCGTCGGCGGAGGGCGCAACCCGCGCGCTAACCGTGGAAACGGGCCTACTCCTCACCAACAACCCCGCAGAGACCGGCAGCGGCTTCGTCAACACCACCAGTGTCGACGGGACGATCCAGAACGGACCAGGCTGCACCATCGACCGGCGCACCGCCACCTCGGGGCAGGCCATCATCGGCACCTCTGGCGCCGATGTCATCTGCGGGTCACCGTTCGCCGACCGTATCACCGCGCTGGGCGGCGACGACGTCATCCTCCCCTTCGCGGGCAACGACCAGGTCGCCGCCGGTGCCGGCAACGACACCGTCTTCGGCGGCAACGGCGCCGACGACATCAGCGGCGACGCCGGAAACGACACCCTCGACGGCGAAGCCGGCAACGACCGGATCCTGGGCGGGCCGGGCACCGACACCGCTAACGGCGGGCCCGGCACCGATTCCTGCCTAGCCGAGACGACCACCTCCTGCTGAGTCAGGTCGACGCTCCGGTGATATGGCTTCGGGACGAAGTAGTCGAGGTCGGAGCGGGGCGACCTGCCTTACCCACCTTGGCCGCGCCGGGACCCGCCCTGGTGCTGCTCGGCACGTTCGCAAGCCTGCGATGGGGCGAGCTGGCCGGCCTTCAACGACGTGACGGCGACCTCGACGCCGGAGCCATCCGCGTGGAACGCCAGCTGATCCAGATCACGGGCAAAGGACTCGTCTTCACCGACCCCCAGCCTGAGGCAGGCAAACGAACGGTCGTGATCCCTGGGCTGATCATCGATGAGCCCATCTGAAGGACTTCAGCCAGGAGGGCAAGGAAGAGCTGGTTTTCGTCGGTCCCGACGACGGGCCGATTCGCAACAGCAACTTCAACCGCCGCATCTGGCCCAAGGCTCTGGAGGACGCGGGCCTACCGAAGATCCACTTTCACGATCTCCGGCACGCTGGAACAACCTCGCCGCCAACGCCGGAGCCTCGATCCGCGAGCTGATGGCCCGCATGGGCCACTCCAGCACCCGCGCCGCGATGATCTACCAGCACTCCACCGACGAACGCCAACGCGAGGTGGCACGCAAGCTGGACGACCTCGCAAGGGGAGCACTGGACAACCCATCGGGCACGCCTCCCAAATTCCTCCCAGACACAAAGAAGCCCAGGGCAGACGATCATGTCTGACCTGGGCTTTTTCACTGGTGAGGAGAGGTGGAGCCTAGGAGATTCGAACTCCTGACATCCTGCTTGCAAAGCAGGCGCTCTGCCAACTGAGCTAAGGCCCCGAAACACCATCTGACCTGCAAAACATCAGCACGGTCGCGCGCGTTCCGACTGTACACCGTAGCAACAGCATACGGTGTACCGCCACCCGATCCCCGCCCCACCAAGGGAAGGCGCGTCCTGATCAGCGAAAAGCGACAGGACCCCACGGCCCCAAGCCGAGGTACAGCCCGAACGGCCTGAAGAATTCGGAGGAGGCAGGATCCGCGCCTGCCTCGTTCGGGAGCGAGGGTGAAGAAGAGGGTGAGGGCGACGGCGAGGGGGCGAGCGAGAACGTGACGGAGGGCGTCTGCCCGGCTCCTTCCTGCCTGCACGACAGGCCGAGGACCGAGCTGGGGTATCCACCGGCGTATCCGGACACCGTCCGGCCCGGCGGGATGCGGCAGAGGTAGCCGGGCGACTCGGAGTCATTCGGAACGATCCTGAACTCGGTCAGGAGCTCACCGGTGGTGGGCGCTCCCTCGTAGGACTCGCAGTGCACCCCCATGATGGCGAAGGACACGTCCTCCTGCATGATCTCGAGGCACCCGTAGGTGGGAGTCGCGGCGTGGGCGGGGGTGGCGAACAGGCTGGCCGTGCCGAGGACAAGCACAGCGGAAACGTACGGAAGACGCATGAGGCACCTCTCACAGGTGAGTCCGTGGTGATCAGTGAGAGATCACGCAATGCGGCCTACCCGACTACAGAGAGTGATTAACCGCGCGCTTTCGCAATCTGTGGGTCATAGTTGCGCTCTCCGCCGAGGACCACCTCGGGGAGCTCGGTCAGCGAGTGGAGCAGGTGCGTGGCGCCGCCGTTCACCAGGCGGTCCCGGCTGTGGACGCCGGTCATCAGGCCGGCCACCACCGAGGCCCCTGACCTTCGCCCCGCCAGCATGTCGTTCTCGGAGTCGCCCACCACCGCGACCTGCCTGACGTCCTCGATCCCCAGGCGGAGCACCGCGTGGAGGATCATGTCGGGCCATGGACGCCCGCGTCCGGCGTCTTCGGGGCAGATGGCGAGGTCGACCTTGTCGTGCCAGCCCAGCACGCTCAGCACCCTGCTCAGGGTCGTTCTGCTGAAGCCTGTGACTAACGCGACGTGGAGCCCCGCGCCCCTGAGTTTGTCGAAGACCTCGACGACTCCGGGCATGGGGACGAGACCCGCCCGCTCGATGGCGCCCTCGTAGGAGCGTTCGAACGTCAGGTTCGCGGCCTGTGCCTGGGCCTCGTTCCCCGGGAAGATCCCGCGGAAGACTTCGATCTTCGGGCACCCTCGGGACCGGTGCACGTGGACCATGGCCCGCGCGTACGCACCGGTCCCTGGGACGATGCCCTGGGTGGCGATCGCCTCGGCGAAAGCTCGTTCGACCGTGGCGATGTCGCCGATCGTGGTGCCGGCGAGGTCGAGACAGACCAGCTTGATGGGGCCGATGTCGGTCATACCCTCGTCGCCACGATCGTTAGTTCTCGCTGCCGGTTGCCTCGGTCCAGAGGTCGAGCTCGGCGCGGTCGGCCTGAACCTTGCGCCAGATGAGCAGCCCCCCGAGGGCGAGCAGCGCCAGAACGAGCACCTTCTTCACGGTGTGACCCCACTTCTTCGACGGTCTCACCTGCCGGGGTGAGACAACGCCCGGTTGCAACGGTTGCAAGGCAGCCTAGCAAGGCTTGGCCGTGCTCCCCCGGGTGCGGACCTATCCAGTTCTACCCAATCTTCCGATACGACGGTGCACAGGGCCACGCCGAAAGGTTTGCAAACCCCCAGGGGGTATGTTACGTTCACCGCGTCAAAGATACCCCCTAGGGGTACCAAGCAGAGGAGTGGATATGCCGCAACACAACAGGTGGTGGGCGCTGGTCGTGCTCGCCGCCGCACAGTTCATGGTGATCATGGATACCTCGATCATCGGCGTCGCCCTTCCCGAGATGCAGCGTGACCTCGGGTTCAGCCAGGGCGGGCTGCAGTGGGTCTTCAACGCCTACGTGGTCGCCTTCGGCGGCCTGCTCCTGCTGGGCGGCAGGCTGTCCGACCTGTTCGGCGCCCGCAAGATCTTCACCATCGGCTGGGTCGTCCTGACCGCGGGCTCGGTCGTGGCGGCCTTCGCCACGACCGCGTGGGTGGAGATTCTCGGGCGCGCCGTCCAGGGTGTCGGCGGGGCGCTGATCGCGCCCGCCGCGATGACGCTGCTCATGATGCTGTTCGGGCACAACCCGCGCGAGCTGGGCAAGGCCATGGCCCTGTACGGCGCGGCCGCCCCCGCGGGCGGTACGGCGGGCGTCTTCCTCGGCGGCGTCATCACCGAGTACCTCAGCTGGCCATGGGTGTTCATCGTGTACATCCCGATCGGCCTGATCACCCTCGCGGCCATCCCGGCACTGCTGCCCGCCACGCAGGGCAAGCGGGGCTCGGTGGACGTGTTCGGTGCGGTTACCGTCACGGCGGGCATCGCCCTGACCGTCTACACGATCGTGAAGGCCCCCGAGCAGTCGCTGACCACGACGCTGATCGAGGCCGCGGGCGCGATCGTCCTGCTCGTCGCGTTCCTGCTGACCCAGCGCAGCGTGCGCGAGCCGCTCATGCCGCTGAAGATCTGGAAGACCCCCGGCCTGGCCCCCGCGAACCTGGCCATGGCGCTGCTCGGAGCCGCCTGGATCCCGATGTGGTACTTCCTCAACCTGTTCCTGCAGCAGGACCTCGGCTACGGCGCCTTCGCCAGCGGCGCGGCGCTGCTCCCGATGACGGTCGCGGTCATGATCTTCATGATCGGCATCACCGCGAGGCTGCTCGGCCGGTTCGGCGCCAAGCCGCTCATCGTGCTCGGGCTGGCCGTCCTGGCGGTCGGCGTCGGCGGGCTGGCCTTCAGCGGCTCGGCCTTCCTTCCTGCCAGCCTGGTCGCCGCGGTCGGGATGTCCCTGGCGTACATCCCCGCGATGATGTCGGCGCTGTCGGGGGTGCGGCCCGAGGAGAGCGGGCTGGCCTCGGGGATCGTCAACACCACCTACAACGTGGGGTCGGCGCTGGGACTGGCCGTCATGACCGCGATCGCCACCTCGCAGGAGAACGGATTCGACGCCGCCTTCGTCGGCGCGGGCGTGGTGGCCGCGGCGGGCGCGCTGCTCACCCTGGTCCTCATGCGGCGGCCCGCGCAGGTCCCGCAGGAGCAGCCCGCGCACGTCTAGATCCCCCGGTACGGCAAGCCGCCGAGAGCGCCACCCAAGGCGCGTGGCCGGCCTCCGTCCAGGGGCACGGCAAGCGAGCGCACGGGGCTGAGCCCCGTCACGGAAGGCGAATCATCAGGTCCGTGGAATACCCTAGGGGGGTAGGGTGTTATGCTGAAGGAAGAGAGAGGCGGGGACCATGGCTGGATACACCGGCACCAGGCAAGACCACCTCCGGCGGCTGCGCCGGATCGAGGGCCAGGCGAGAGGCCTTCAGCGCATGGTGGAGGACGACAAGTACTGCATCGACATTCTCACCCAGGTGTCGGCCACCACGAGCGCCCTCCAGTCCTTCGCCCTCTCCCTGCTCGAGGAGCACCTGGCCCACTGCGTCGCCGAGGCCACCCTGAAGGGCGGCCCCGAGGCCGACGCGAAGGTCAAGGAAGCAGCCGAAGCGATCGCCCGACTCGTCCGTTCCTAGCAGTCCGCACACCAAGCACCGAGGAGATATGACATGAGCACCGCCACCTACACCGTCAAGGGCATGACCTGCGGCCACTGCGTCAGCTCGGTCAAGGAGGAGGTCGGCGAGGTCTCCGGCGTCACCGGCGTCGAGGTCGACCTGGCCAGCGGCCTGCTGACCGTCGAGAGCGACAGCCCCGTCGAGACCGACCGGATCGTCGCCGCGGTCGAGGCCGCCGGATACGAAGTGGCGGACCGGTCGTGAACACCCCCGCCAAGCTCGTCACCTACGTCGCGGGTCTCGCCGTCGTCTTCGGCGCGGCCCTCGGCGTGGGCAGCGCGGTCGGCGAGGTCGGCGCCCCTCCCAAGACCACCGCCCCCAGCGAGAGCGCCGGCCCCGCCGGCGCGGGCCACGGCGAGAGCACGAGCCACGGCGACCAGAACAGCGACCAGAGCGGCGGCCAGAACAGCGCCACCGCGAAACCCGCACAAGCAGCTGCACAGGATACCCCCGGGGGGCTCCAAGTGTCTCAGAACGGCTACACCCTCACCCCGCTCACCGCGACGATCAAGCCCGGTGAGCCCACCGACTTCGCCTTCACCGTGACGGCCCCCGACGGAAGGCCCGTCACCGACTTCCAGGTCCAGCACGACAAGAAGGTCCACTTCATCGTCGTCTCGCGCGACCTCACCATCTTCCAGCACCTGCACCCAGAAGAGGGCGCCAACGGCGTCTGGACGGTCAAGCTGACCCTCCCCGAGGCCGGCGTCTACCGCGCCTACGCCGACATCTTCCCCACCGGCGCGAGCGCACTGACCCTGGGCGCCGACCTGTTCGCCGCCGGCGACTACGCGCCTAAGGCGTTGCCGCAGGTCAGCCGTACCGCCGAGGTCGACGGCTACACTGTGACCCTCGACGGAGACCTGACCCCAGGAAAGTCGAGCAAGCTGACGCTGAAGGTGAGCAAGGACGGCAAGCCGGTCACCGACCTGCAGCCCTACCTCGGGGCCTACGGCCACCTGGTGGCGCTGCGCGCGGGCGACCTGGCCTACCTCCACGTCCACCCCGACGGCGAACCCGGTGACGGCAAGACCAAGCCCGGTCCTGAGATCACCTTCTACGCCGAGGTGCCCAGCACCGGCGACTACCGCCTGTTCCTCGACTTCCAGCACGACGGAACCGTACGGACCGCGGACTTCACCGCCCGCGCGGGACAGGCGGCGGCGCCGGCGGCGAGCCCCGCGGCGACCCCGTCGGCCGACCCGTCGGGGAGCCCGGCCTCCGACCACGACTCCACCCCGCACGGCCACTGACGCAGGATCGCGACGTAAGAAAGGAGAGGTGATGTCTCCCCTCACCGACGACAAGCCCCACGGCGCCGTCGAACTGTCCATCGGCGGCATGACCTGCGCGTCCTGCGCCAACAGGATCGAGCGCAAGCTGAACAAGCTCGAGGGCGTGACCGCGACGGTCAACTACGCGACGGAGAAGGCGAAGGTCACCTTTCCCGAGGGAGTCGACCCGCAGGAGCTGATCGCCACCGTGGAGTCGGCGGGCTACACCGCGGAACTGCCCAAGCCGCCGCAGGCGGAGGGCGAGCAGCAGGAGCCGGAGGACGAGCTCAGGCCGCTGCGCAACAGGCTGGTCACCTCGCTGGTGCTGGCCGTTCCCGTGATCGCGATGGCGATGATCCCGCCGCTGCAGTTTACCAACTGGCAGTGGCTGTCGCTGACGCTGGCCGCGCCTGTCGTGGTCTACGCGGGCTGGCCGTTCCACAAGGCCGCGTGGACGAACCTGCGCCACGGCGCGGCGACCATGGACACGCTGGTCTCGATCGGCACCCTGGCCGCCTTCGCCTGGTCGCTGTGGGCGCTGTTCTTCGGCACGGCGGGCACGCCGGGCATGACGCACCCGTTCGAGTTCACGATCGCCAGGACGGACGGCTCGGGCAACATCTACCTCGAGGCCGCCGCGGGCGTCACCGCGTTCATCCTGGCGGGCCGCTACTTCGAGGCCAGGTCCAAGCGCAAGGCGGGCTCCGCGCTGCGGGCCCTGCTCGAGCTGGGCGCCAAGGACGTCGAACTGGCGGACGGCCGGCGCATCCCCACCGACCAGCTGAAGGTCGGCGACAGGTTCGTGGTGCGTCCCGGCGAGAAGATCGCCACGGACGGCGTGGTCGACGAGGGCACCAGCGCGGTCGACGCCTCGATGCTGACCGGCGAGTCGGTCCCGGTGGAGGTCCGCCCCGGCGACGCGGTGACCGGCGCGACGGTCAATGCCGGCGGCAGGCTGATCGTCCGCGCCACCAGGGTCGGCTCCGACACCCAGCTGGCCCAGATGGCCAAGCTCGTGGAGGACGCGCAGACCGGCAAGGCAGAGGTCCAGCGGCTGGCCGACAGGATCTCCGGCATCTTCGTCCCGATCGTCATCGCCCTGGCCATCGGCACGCTCGGCTTCTGGCTGGGCACCGGCGGCGGCGCGGGCGCGGCCTTCACCGCCGCGGTCGCGGTGCTGATCATCGCCTGCCCCTGCGCTCTGGGGCTGGCCACGCCGACCGCGCTGCTGGTCGGCACCGGCAGGGGCGCCCAGCTGGGCATCCTGATCAAGGGCCCGGAAGTGCTCGAGTCGACCAGGAAGATCGACACGGTGGTGCTGGACAAGACCGGCACGGTCACCGAGGGCAAGATGACGCTGACCGGCGTCCACCTGGCCGAGGGCGAGGAGCGCGAGGAGGTGCTGCGCCTCGCGGGAGCGCTGGAGCACGCCTCCGAGCACCCGATCGCGCAGGCCATCGCCCGCGCCGCCGATTCCGAGGCGACGGTCGAGGACTTCGCCAACGTCGAGGGCCTCGGTGTCCAGGGCATCGTCGACGGGCACGCCGTGCTCGTGGGCCGGCCCAGGCTGCTGGCCGAGTGGTCTCAGCACCTGCCCGAGGAGCTGACCGAGGCGCTGGAGCGCGAGCAGGCGGCCGGCCGTACCGCCGTGGCGGTCGGATGGGACGGCAAGGCGCGCGCGGTCCTCGTGGTGGCCGACGTCGTCAAGTCGACCTCCAAGGAGGCGATCCAGCAGCTGAGGGCGCTGGGTCTGACCCCCGTGCTGCTCACCGGCGACAACGAGAAGGTGGCGAGGTCGGTCGCGGCCGAGGTCGGCATCGACGAGGTCATCGCCGAGGTCCTGCCCGCCGACAAGGTGGACGTGGTCAAGCGGCTGCAGGCCGAGGGCAAGTCGGTCGCCATGGTGGGCGACGGCGTCAACGACGCCGCCGCGCTCGCCCAGGCCGACCTGGGCCTGGCGATGGGCACGGGCACCGACGCGGCGATCGAGGCCTCCGACCTCACGCTGGTGCGCGGTGACCTGCGGGTGGCCGCCGACGCGATCAGGCTCTCCCGCAGGACGCTGGCCACGATCAAGGGCAACCTGTTCTGGGCCTTCGCCTACAACGTGGCGGCGCTGCCGCTAGCCGCGCTCGGGCTGCTCAACCCGATGATCGCCGGTGCCGCGATGGCCTTCTCCAGCGTCTTCGTGGTCACCAACAGCCTGCGTCTTCGCGGCTTCAAGTAGGCCCCAGCGGACGGCCGGCGTCATGGCGGCGCCGGCCGCCGCGAACAACGCCCCGAGCACCACCCAGCCCGGTGTGCCCCAGCCGATGACGAGGCTGGTGAGCAGCACCGGGCCCGCCATTCTCGCGATCGCCGTGCCGGTGCCGAAGAAGCCCTGGTACTGCCCCTGCTTGCCGGCGGGAGCCAGCCCGAAGCTGATCTCCCAGGCGCCCGAGGAGAGCATCATCTCCCCCAGCACCAGCAGCAGCGCCGCCGCCAGCAGGACGAACACGGTGTGCCCCTGCGAGAACACCAGGCACGAGGCGAACAGCACCAGGCCCGCCAGCCGTACGAAACGGGAGGCGGAGGCCAGGTCGCGGACCCTGCGCGCGACACGCACCTGGAACAGCACGACGCACACGGTGTTGAGCACCAGCACGGCGGAGACGGTCCAGGCGGGCGCGTCGGTCCGCTGGACGATCCACAGCGGCAGCACCAGGCTGATCAGCGGCCTGTAGAGCAGCATGACCGTGTTGAGCAGGGTGATCGCGGCGTAGGGCCGGTCCCTGAGCACGGCGAGGCGCGGCTCCCCCTTCACCGCCGGTACGCCGGCCACGGCGGGCACCAGCGCGAGCACCCCCGCCGCCACCAGGTAGCTCGCCATGTCCACCGCGAAGACCGTGAGGTAGGCCGCCGAGGTGTCGAAGTGCAGCGCCAGGGCGCCGAGCCCGGCGCCGACCGCGATCCCCGCGTTGAGGGTGGACTGCAGCACCGCCCGCACCCTGGTGCGTTCGGCGGGCGGCACCAGCCCTGCCAGCAGCGCCTGCTGGGCGGCCGACAGCCCGCTCTGCGCGCCGGCGTAGAGGCAGACGGCTAGCACGAACAGCGGGAAGGAGCGCACCACGAGGAACGTGCCGACCCCCGCGCCCGTGGCCACCGCCAGCAGCACCGCGACGCCGCGCGGCCCCCGCCGGTCGGCCAGGTTCCCCAGCGGGACGCCCGCGACGGTGCCGAGCGCCCAGCCGATGGTCAGGCCGAGGCCGATCTCGAAGGGGGACAGGCCGACGATTCTGGTGAAGTACAGCGTCGAGGTGACGATGTAGGCCCCGTCGCCGATCGAGCTGGTGAGCTGGGCGACGGTGAGGACGCGGCGGGGATTCATCTACTTGAACGATTCCGGGGTCATGTGGGTGATCACGCCGATGCGGTTCCACGCGTTGATGGTGGCGATCTGGACCACCAGGGCGGCCAGGTCGTCCTCGGCGAACACCTCGGCCGCCGCCGCCCACGCCTCGTCGGACACGCCACCCTCGCTCAACCTGGTGCCCGCCTCGGTCAGCGCGAGCGCGGCCCGCTCCTGCTCGGTGAAGCAGGGCGCCTCCCGCCAGACGGCCACCGCGTTGATCCTGGCGTCGCTCTCCCCGCCCTGCTTGGCGTCGGCGCTGTGCATGTCCACGCAGTAGGCGCAGCCGTTGATCTGGCTGGCGCGCAGCCGTACCAGCTCGAGAAGGGGCTTGGGCAGCCCGCTCTTCCCGATGACCTTCTCCAGCCCGGCCATCGCCTTGTAGGCATCCGGGAGGATTGTGCCGATTTCCATCCTTTGCGTCATGAGGAGAGGTTAGAGGCGAGGGTTGGCCGAGTGTAAGCTCCAATTCTTAGCGATCTGATTGGGCCAAGATGGACTTCCACATCAGCCTGGCGGGCAGGGGTGAGCTCGCCGCACAGATCTACCGGCAGCTGCGCGACGCGATCCTCGACGGACGGCTCAGGCAGGGCGAGCGGCTGCCGCCCACGCGGGAGCTGGCCCGCGGCCTCGACGTCGCCCGCAACACCGTGGCCGTCGCCTACGAACGCCTCACCGCCGACGGCTTCCTCGAGGGCAGGGCGGGCGCGGGCACGTTCGTCAGCGCGCCGGTCAGGCCCTCGACGCGGCGCAGGGCGCCGCACGGAAGCGGCGTAAGGCCGCGTGGGGTGTGGGGCGAGATCGCCGCAACGGAGATGAGAAGGAGCCCGCCGGCGTTCGACTTCAGGGTGGGCACGCCCGACCTGACCCTGTTCCCGCTGGAGAGCTGGCGGCGCCTGGTCACGCGCGAGCTGCGGGTGACGGCGGCCGGCTATCTCGCCCCTGAGGGGCACGAAGGGCTGCGCGTCGCCATCGCCCGTTATTTCGGCGTCTCACGCTCGGTCCGGGCGGCGCCCGACGACGTGATCGTCACGCAGGGCGCCCAGCAGGCGCTCGACCTGGTGGGCAGGGTGCTGATCGAGCCGGGTGACTGCGTGGCGGTGGAGGAGCCGGGATACCCGCCCGCGCGGCGGCTGTTCCACTCGCTCGGCGCCCGCGTGGCGGGGGTGCCCGTCGACGCCGAGGGCCTGGACGTCACGGCCATCCCGCGCGCGGCGCGGCTGGTCTACGTCACGCCCTCGCACCAGTTCCCCCTGGGCACGCCAATGTCGCTGGCCCGCCGTACGGCGCTGCTGTCCTGGGCGCGGCAGCGCGACGCCGTGGTGATCGAGGACGACTACGACAGCGAGTTCCGCTTCGAGGACCGCCCGCTGGAGCCGCTGCAGAGCCTGGACCGCAGCGGCAGGGTGATCTACGTCGGCTCCTTCTCCAAGACCCTCGCCCCGATGCTGCGTCTCGGCTTCCTCGTCGCCCCCGCCTCGCTGCAGCCCGCGCTGCGCGTCGCCAAGCAGCTGACCGACTGGCACAGCGAGACGACCGCGCAGGCGGCTCTAGCCAGGTTCATCGACGAGGGCCTGCTGGCCAGGCACGTGCGCAGGGCGACCAGGCAGTACGCGGCCAGGCACGCGCTGATCGCCGCGTTCCTTCGCGAGCACCTCGACCTGGTGCCGTCGGCCGCAGGGCTGCACCTGTGCGCCAAGGGAGAGGTGGATCCCGCGCGGGCCCCCGAGGTCGCGGTCGAGAGCCTGCCGAGCTACTACGCGGGGCCGTCCGAGCAGGGCGTGGTGCTCGGCTACGGCGGCATCCCGCTGGAGCGGATCGGAGCGGGACTGCGGCGGCTCATTCCCGCGCTGCGGGTGAGACCATTGTCCCTTTGATACCTGGGGGGACTATGGCGGGCGATCTCGGCCTGCTTCGCGATCGCCGTTTCGCGTTGCTGTTCTCGGCCAGGACCGTCTCGGTCCTCGGCAGCTCCTTCGCGCCCGTCGCGCTGGCCTTCGGCATCCTCGAACTGCCCGGCGCCACGGCCACGACCCTGTCGGTCGTCCTCGCCGCCGAGGCGGTGCCGATGGTGGTCTTCATGCTGGTGGGTGGGGTGATCGCGGACCGGCTGCCCAGGAACAGGGTGATGTTCGCGGCGGACGCGATGAGCGCCCTGGCCTTCGCTGCCCTCGGCGTGATGCTGCTGACCCGCTGGACACCCATGCCCGCGCTGGTGATCGTCGCGGCGATCAGCGGCATCGCGGTGGCGATGATGTGGCCCGCGCTGGCCGGAATCATCCCCGACGTCGTGCCGCCCGAGCGGCTGCAGACCGGCAACGCGCTGCTCGGATTGGGCGCCAACTCCGCCCGCGTGCTGGGGCTGGTGCTGAGCGGGGCGACCGTGGCGCTGATCGGCGGTGGCTGGTCGCTGGTGGTCAGCGGGGTGATGTTCGCGGCGGGCGCCGGGCTCATCGCGGTGCTGCGGCTCAAGCCCGTGGAGCGGCTGGCGGAGGAGAGGCACTCGGTGCTGGCCGACCTGCGCGACGGCTGGAAGGAGTTCATCTCGCGGCAGTGGCTGTGGGTGGTCGTCGCCCAGTTCTCCGTGCTGGTGATGGCCATGCAGGCGGCGCACGGCGTGCTCGGCCCGCTGTTGGCCAAGCAGAGCCTCGGAGGGGCGCCCGCGTGGTCGGCCGTGCTGGCGGGCGAGGCGGTCGGGATGATCGGCGGCGTGGTGGTCGCGATGCGGCTGCGGCCCAGGCGGCCGATCTTCCTCGGAACGCTGCTGACGCTGCCCACGGCGCTGCCGTACCTGCTGCTGGGGGTGGGGGCGCCGCTGTGGACGGTGGTGCTCGGCGCGGTGATCATGGGCGTCAGCATGGACGTCTTCGGGGTGCTGTGGCAGACCACGATGCAGCGGGAGATCCCCGCCGAGTCGCTGTCGCGCGTCAGCTCCTACGACGCGCTCGGATCGCTGATGTTCGGCCCCATCGGCCTGCTGGTGGCGGGCCCCGTCGCCGTCGCGATCGGCCCTGGCCCCGCGCTGGTCGGCTGCGCGGCGATCGTGGTGGTCTGCGGGCTGGCCGCGTTGACGTCGCCGGGAGTGCGCGGCCTCACCTCGCCGTGAGGCCGCGCAGCGGCGTGCTGCTCGGCGCCTTCCCCTAGATCAGGGCCGCGACGGCGCCGGCTGCTTCGGGATGCGCATTCAGCAGGGCGGCGACCTCGGCGTGCCCCGGGCCGCCGCTGCCGGTGTCACCGGTCTGCCACTCGCCCGAGCAGCCGAGCAGCGCCGCGACGGCGTCGGTCGGCGCGGGGTGGGCCGCGAGCAGGCCGGTGACGGGCCCCGCCACCACGGGAGCCCGGCCCCTGGTGCCCTTCGCGGACTGCGCCGACCACGGCGGCACCCACGCGTCGACGGCGGCCAGGCTCGCGGGATAGGTCAGGCCCGCCTCCCGCACCAGCACGGGCACCAGCTCGGGCGCCTCCCTGCGGAGCGTCGTGATCAGGTTCGGCAGCCACGGCAGCAGCACGTCGTCGGGCAGCCTGCCGAAGGCGCCCGACAGCACCTCCACGACGAAAGGCGTCAGCACGGGGGCGGGCTCGAGCGCCTGGACGAACCCGGTGATGTACAGCGGCACCGAGGGCACGACGAGCGGGTTGTTCAGCAGGTCGTCGCAGCGCGACCGCAGGTCCGCCATGGTCAGCAGCCCCAGCTGGAACTGCGCCGCCCACACCAGCGCCACCTTGGCGGGAGCCTCGGGGTGCGACTGCCGTACCGCGAGCTCGAGCTGGGCCCTGTCGCAGCCGAGCGAGATCGCCAGGCTCTCCATGGAGAACAGGAACCCGAGCATCGCGCCGACCTGGCGGACGCCGGTGTCCTCATCGACGAAGGCGCTCGGCAGCAGCGTGCAGTAGTGCGCGTAGCCCGCCGTGACGAACGCCTCGCACCAGCCGGGCAGCGCGCCGCCTGACGACCGGTAGTGCGCGAGCAGCCGTCTGATCCTGCGCAGCACCTCGGGCGCGTCGTCCACGGTCCGCTCGGCCGAGAGCAGCTCCACCGCCCGCGCCCCGAGCTCGTCGGTGAACCTGCGGCTGCCGAGGAACAGGATGGAGTCCTCCACCGCGCCCAGCACCACGGCGGCCGTGGCCTTCGGGTCCCACGCGGCGCGGCGCAGCCGCTGCTCCATGACCTGCTCGATGGTCACGCCCTCGTAGCCGAGCTCGATCAGCTCGCGCTGGTGCTTGCCGAGCCAGAGGTCCCAGCTCTCCTGGATCGACCGCTCGCCCAGCCTGCGCGAGCCCATGATGGGCTTCACCGCCCCTTCGGGCAGCAGGTAGCGCAGCATCCACAGCAGGTCGGAGCAGGGCGCCAGCTCCGGGTTGAGGTCGAGGTTCATCAGCGCCCTGGACAGGGTGCGCTTCTGCAGGTCGAGCCCGAGCGGCTCCAGGCGGTCGAGCACGTCGCGGGCCAGCGGCGGCAGCGAGTCGTAGCCGACCTGGCCGATCCTGTCGCCGCCCAGCATGATCTCGCACAGGCGGCGCACGTCGCGCCTGCCGGGCACGACGTCCTTCTCGATGCAGGTGACCGCGGCGTCCTGGAAGTCGTAGGGCGTGGGCCGCTTCCTGTTGCGCATGCCCGCCAGCAGGATGGAGGTCTCGTAGATCGCGATGGCGTCGGCCGTGCTGGCCAGGTAGCCGTTGCGCCTGGCCAGCCTGACGATGTCGACGCACCAGCCGAGCAGCTCGGCCTCGTCGAAGCCGTCGAGGGCGGGAGGCTGGGTCAGGAAGCCCGACAGCCTGTCGTCCCGCTCCAAGGGCGTGGGCGGCGGCAGGGCGCGGGCCTTGCTCTTGCTTCCCAGCTGGTACGGCGTGACGCCGCTGCGCTTGACCGCCTTGCTCCAGGTCGCCGAGGCGATCGAGACCGAGCCCGGCGCCAGGCCGAACTGCTCCTCGATCGCCGAGTGGCTGGAGGGGATGAGGCCGTAGAGCCAGCGGGTCGCCGTACGCGGGGTGATGTCGAGGTGCTCGCCCATCACGGGGCTGGCGGCGTGGAAGGCGCCGCAGACGTAGAGGCAGGTGTCGGGGTCCGCGCCGGTGGCGGCGAGGTGCTCGCGCATCCGCGTCCACATGTAGCGCTCGCGGTCCTCGTCCATCTCGTTGCCCTGGGGCCTCAGCCGCCTGAACAGGCTGCCGATCAGCACCATGACCTGTCGGTAGGTGTCATAGTCGGCGCCGACGAGGGGCTGCTCGACGTACTGGTCCCACCACTCCGACCAGTGCCGCACCTTGCCGTGGTGCAGCAGGTGCTCCTCCAGCTCGGCGAAGCGCGGGCGCAGGTCGCCGATCTCGACGCCCACGGCCTCGCCCCGCTCGCGCGGCTCCCACTGGAAGACGTGGTCGACCGAGCGGTCCACGAGCACGATCTCGACGCCGGGGGTGTCGAGGGCGTAGGCGATGGCCTGGTACTCCGCCGACGACTCGGTGATCGGCGCGATCACGCTCAGCGGCGCCCACTCGGGAGGGAAGCCCTCGATGTCGGTGGCGAAGGCCTGCAGCGCCACGGGAAGGCGGCAGTTGCGCAGCTCGTCGAGGACGGGCCGCAGGTCCTCGCACAGCTCCAGGTAGATGACCTTGGGCTGCTTCTCCCTCAGCCTGCGCGCCATCGCCAGCGCGGAGGCGGGCGAGTGGTGGCAGACGGGGAAGATCTCCAGCTCGGCCTTCAGCGCCTGCTCGACGTCGTCGACCAGGCCGGTGCCGAAGGCCGCGGCCGCGCCTGCGAGCTGCTCGCGCAGCGGGTCGAAAGGGCTCATGAGAGCGTGGCGATCGCCTGACGGCCGCCTTCGAGGAACTCCGGCCACTCGCCGCCGTCCTTCTTGCTGCGCGGCTCGACGACGCCGTGCCAGTACTTGTTGAGGATCGCCAGGTCCTCAGGGGTGCGCCTGGCCAGCGAGCCGACCAGCGAGCTCGCCAGCGTCGCCGCCCGCAGCGTGCTGTCGCCGAAGAACTGGCTGTGCAGGATCGCGTCCTCCAGCACGCCGATCTGCTCGGCCGTGGACAGCGCGGACTCCAGCTTCTGGTCGTCGCTGGTGGCCGAGGCGGCGCCGGCGCGCAGGTCGGCGAAGCTCTGCAGCAGGATGTCGAGCAGCGTGGGCGGCACGTCCAGGTCGATCTGGTGCCTGCGCAGCAGCTCGGTGGTGCGGAAGCGGACGATCTCCGCCTCGCTCTTCTTGTTGGTCACCACCGGGATGCGGACGAAGTTGAAGCGCCGCTTCAGCGCCGAGGACAGGTCGTTGACACCCCTGTCACGGCTGTTGGCGGTGGCGATGATGGAGAAGCCGGGCTGCGCGAAGACGATGTTGTCCTCGCCCTCTCCCAGCTCGGGGATGGAGACGTACTTCTCCGAGAGGATGGAGATGAGCGCGTCCTGCACGTCGCTGGTGGACCTGGTCAGCTCCTCGAAGCGGCCGATCACGCCCTTCTCCATCGCCGTCATGATCGGCGAGGGGATCATCGACTCGCGCGACTGGCCCTTGGCGATGACCATCGAGACGTTCCACGAGTACTTGATGTGGTCCTCGGTGGTGCCGGCCGTACCCTGCACGACCATGGTCGAGTTGCGGCAGATCGCGGCGGCGAGCAGCTCGGCCAGCCAGCTCTTGCCGGTGCCGGGGTCGCCGATGAGCAGCAGGCCGCGGTCGGAGGCGAGCGTGACGATGCTGCGCTCGACGAAGCTGCGGTCACCGAACCACTTCTGCGGGATCTCGCGGTCGAGTCCGTCCGAGCGCTCGGAGCCCAGCACGAAGATCCGCACCATGCGGGGGCTGAGCCGCCACGAGAACGGCTTGTGTCCTTGGTCGATCGACTCCAGGTAGTCGAGCTCTTCGGCGTACTTGGATTCAGCGGGGGCGCGCAGCACAGGGGTCTCCTAGGCGAGGAAGCTCTTGAGCTCGAGAACGAGTTTGCGGATGTGGCCCGAGATCACGGGCGTGCCCAGGTCCTTGAGCCGCTGCCTGAACCATGGGTCCACGCTCGCGTTACCCGAGCTGTTCACCGAGCCGACCGGGATGAACCTCACGCCCGAGCGATGCAGCGACTCGAAGTCGGTGATCAGCGAGCGGTTGTCGTAGAAGTCCGAGATCCACACCATGACGGTGTTCCGCGGATCGGTGATCTTGGGCCTGGCCAGGGCCATCGCGACGGTGCCGTCGGTGCCGCCGCCGAGTGTCGTGCGCAGCAGCACCTCGAACGGGTCGTGCACCCAGGGGGTGAGGTCGAGCGCCCTGGTGTCGTAGGCGACCAGGTGCACGTCGACCTTCGGCAGGCCGGCGAAGATCGAGGCGAGGATCGTGCAGTTGACCATCGCGTCGACCATCGAGCCCGACTGGTCGACGACCACGATCAGCTTGGCGGGCGTGGTCCTCTTCGCCGTCTGCCGGTAGAAGAGCTTGTCCACGTAGAGCCGCTCGTCCTCGGGGCTCCAGTTGGTGAGGTTCTTCCAGATCGTCCGCTCGAGGTCGAGGTTGCGGTAGACACGCTTAGGCGGCACCGACCTGTCGATCACGCCCGAGCTGGTCTTCTCGACCTGGGTGCGCAGCACCTGGGCGACCTCGTCGACGAACCTGCGGATCAGCGCCTTGGCGTTGGCCAGCGCGATGCCCGACAGGTTGGCCTTGTCGCGCAGCAGCTGCTCGATGAGCGACATGCTGGGGGTGAGCTGGCCCGCCAGCTGCGGATCGGCCAGGACCTCGCGCAGGTGCATGCGCTTGACCAGGTCGGCCTCGATCTCCTTGAGGCCGTGGCCCTCGCCCATCACCTGCTGGAAGCAGGCGGCGTCGCGTTTCCAGGTGGCCAGCTGGGTGGCGGTGACCGTGCCCGACCCTGTGTTGAAGACGTTGAGCAGAAGCTTGGAGACCACGGCGGCCCTGCGGACGGGGTCGGGGTCCTCCAGGTCGATCTCGGGGAAGCGTTGCAGCAGGTTGTCCATCGACACCGAGGGGTCGAGCAGCGCCGCGGGAAGGCCGATGTCCTCCACGATGGCCACGCTGGCCGCCTCGAGCGCGGGCTGCTCGTCGGGCTCGAACAGCCGCGCCATGAGGCGCCAGTAGAGGACCTGCCGCCGGTTCTCGTCGCTCATTTGCGCAGCAACCGCCCTGCTCGCTCCTTGAGCACCGTCACCGCTTCGCCCGCCTTGGCCGCCTTGGGGCTGAGCGCCAGCTCGGCGTTGTGCGGCTTCTTCTTGCCCTTCTGCACGGCGAGCGGCTGCAGTGTCCACTGCCCGCCGTCCCACCTCATCAGCCCGACGCACGCGGAGGCGCCCTTGAGCACGTCCTCGGTGATCGGGCCCGAGGGGGTCAGCCTGTCGAAGGCGTAGCCGCTCAGATCGCCTTCGACCAGCACGGGCTCGGCGATGCGCACGGGGTGGCGCTCCAGCGGGGGCACGGCGGGCGCCACGGCCCCCGCGAGCGCCACCCTCGCCGTCACGAACGGGTCGACGGGGTCCTTGAGCATGACGCGGTCCTCGTGCCAGACCAGGTCGCCTCCGCCCAGCAGCGGCAGGTCCCTGACCTCGACGGCCCGCTGCTCGGCCAGCGCCCTGACCAACTTCGGATATCCGCTCAGCAGCGGCCACACGGCCAGCCCGACGATGGTGTCGACCTTCGCGACGGTCACGCTGGTGCGCACCAGCCGCTCGTCCAGCACCCCGTGCACCTGCACCTGTACGGCGGTGCCGTGCTCCTGCACGTCCACGCCGAGGATCAGCAGCGTCCCCGACACCTCTTCGACGGCGGGCTCTGGCCAGCCGCCCTGCGACAGCAGCAGCGCCCTCGTCCACAGGTCCGCCCACCTGCGCCTGGGCAGCCGCTCCATCGTCGCGACGGGACACGACGCGCTCAGCTCGGCGGCCAGCCCGTCGAGCAGGACGGCCAGCCTGCGCATGCCGGGATCGGCGAGCAGCGCCTCGATCGGCTGCGCCGAGGCGGAGACCAGGTCGTGATCGACACCCTTCCACCCCGTGATGGCCAGTTCGGCCAGCCACGACCGGCAGCCCGCGCCCGCGGCCGAGCGGCCCTCTCCCGCGACGTACTCCGCTCTCCGCCTGCCCATGGCCGTGTCGAGCTGGGACAGCAGCGCGTCGTGCACCGCGCCGAGCAGCGCGGCCCGGCCACCGGCCAGCACCGTCAGGTGCTCCTCCGCGACCGATCCCGCGGCGATCTTCTCCGCGGCCTCGGCCGCCCGCTGCCCGAGCGGTGTGCTCGCCAGCGCGCCCGCCAGGTCTCTCAGCTGGTCTCCCGCGAGCCTCGCGAAGCCATGCGTCAGGGCCTCGTCGAACCCTGCCACGACCTCAAGGGCCTCTTCGACTCCCTCCGAGGGAGCGTCCATTCGCATCAACGGAACCAATGCATCTCGGGGATGGGCACGGTGGACTCAGGCAGCTCCAGGTAGGCCAGGTGCCGCAGGAAGCGGCTGAACACCATGGCCGCGGGCGCCGCTTCGGGCTGACCGCTGAGAAGGGCGCCCTCCTCGGCCCTGAGGTAGCGCGCGACCCTGTCGACGCCGTACTGCAGCACCGCCTCGTCACGCAGGGCGTGCAGGTGCTTGCACGCCGATCCCCTCAGTCCGCCGCACGGGCGGTTGTTGTTCGTGCTGCAGTTGATGGTGAGCGTCCCCGCGGTGATCGAGGAGACGTACACCCGCTCGATGTCGGAACCGCTCGACACGACACCCTGCAGCCGCCCGTCCGCCAGTTCGACGAAGGGCACTTTCGCCAGTTTGCGGGGCTGGACAGGCGCGACGACTCTCTCCGCGCTGGCCTGTTCCCACGCGGGTCTGTCCGCGTTCACGACCTCGACCTCCAGCCCTGACGGCTCATGGATGATCAGTGACCCGGTAATTTACCCCAAAGCCCAGCAGGGTCAATTCGCGGTGCTTTTCGGGTGTGCCGACCGTGGCGGTCACCGTCCCAAGGGTGAGCTCTTCGCCGCGCTCGGCCACGTCGCGGGCCTCGGGTCGCGGCGACTCCACGAGCGGGTCAAGGTATCCCATAGCCGCGTGATCACCGCATATCCGCTGGGCACAGGCACGATATGGCATACAACGCACGGGTCACCGGCTGGGTCGGATGGGTCTGGTTCGCCGGCATGATGATGATCATGGTCGGCATGTTCAACATCCTGACCGGGTCGCTGGCGATCGTCGGCGACGACCTCTACGTCACCGCCGCCGGTCGGCTGCTGGCCTTCGACATCACCGGCTGGGGATGGATCCATCTGATCCTCGGCATCCTGGCGGTGATCACGGGTGTCGCGCTGTCGGTGGGCCAGACCTGGGCGAGGGTGGTCGCCGCGGTCCTGGTGATGCTCAACGCGCTGACCCAGATGGCCTGGATCAACGTCAACCCGTGGTGGTCGCTCATCGTCATCGCCCTGGACATCTTCGTCCTCTACGCGATCATCGTGCACGGCCGGGAGGCGGCGGCGCTGAACGACTGACACGTCAGGGGGCAGCACAGCAGGCCCGTCACCAGCGGGGTCCGGAGGGCCGATGAGAGGCCAGGGAGCATCCTTCCGCCGCCTCCACGCGCGGCTCTTCCGCTCGGTGCGCGGCAGAGCCACGCTCGTCGCCCTGGGCGCCGCCGCCACCGTGCTCCTGGTGTGCGCGATCCTGGTCAGGACGCTCCTCCAGCTGTCCACGGAGGACGTCGCCTCCGCCAGGGCGGCCCACGCGGCGCTGCACGTCGCCTTCCAGATCACCGTGACGCCGGTGAACGACCCCATCCCTGTGCTGCCGGGCGAGAGCGACATGCTCCAGGTCGTCGCGGACGACGGCAGGGTGCTCGGCGCCACGCCCCCGCTGCGCGGCCTTCCGCCGATCTCCCGCGCCCGCCCCCTCGAAGCGGACAGCAGGGTCGACACCACCGAGTGCCCCTCCTCCCTGCCCACCTGCGTGCGCGTCGTCGGCATCGCGGTGGGCCAGAGCGCGTACGGCACGCCCGTCCTGGTCTACGGCGCCGTGCCCTTCCCCTCGGGCGTCAGCGGATGGCAGGGGAACGTCCTGCTCGCCGTCATAGCGATCGTCCTGCTGACGCTGATCGGCCTGGCCACGTGGACCACGATCGGCACCGCGCTGCGACCCGTGGAGGCCATCACGAGGGAGATGGCCGAGATCAGCGGCACGGCCGCGCTCCACAGGCGGGTGCCCGTCCCCGAGACCTCGGGCGAGATCCAGCGGCTCGCGGAGACCGTCAACCACACGCTCGGGCGTCTCCAGCGGGCCACCGAGCAGCAGCGGCGATTCGTCTCCGACGCCTCCCACGACCTGCGCAACCCCATCACGGGACTGCTGACGCGGCTGGAGGTCGCGCTCGACGATCCTCAGGACTCCGACTGGAAGTCCACGGTGCGGGCGGCACTGCGCGACACCCAGCGGCTGAGCGACATCGTGGCCGACCTGCTCGAGCTGGCCCGCCTCGACGCGGGCGCCCTCCAACCCGCCGAGCGCCTTGACCTGGCCGAACTGGTCGTCTCCGAGGTGGAGCTGCACCGTCGGCGCGTGCCCATCGTCACCCGCCTGGCGGCGGGGACGATCGTGGAGGCCAACAGGCTCCGCCTGGCGCGGGTGCTCGGCAACCTGCTGGCCAACGCCGAGCGGCACGCGCACTCCGTGATCGAGGTGAGCGTCTGGACGGACCACTCCCAGGGGCAGGCGGTACTGGAGGTCCACGACGATGGGGAGGGCATTCCCGTCGAGGCCAGGGAGCGGGTCTTCGACAGGTTCGCCAGGCTCGACAGCGCACGCCGTCTCGACACCGGCGGCACCGGGCTCGGCCTGCCGATCGCCCGTGAGATCGCCCGCTCGTACGGCGGATCGCTCGTCGTGGCCGACAGCGAACGCGGCGCCCGCCTGGTGTTGAGACTCCCGGCGCTTTCGTAGGACGGCTCAGCCGGCGAAGCGGTGACGCCGCACGAGCCCTGCGCGCCCTGCCCGCCGGAGGTCAGCGGGAGGGCGACGGCGCGGCCGATCCCCCGGCCAGACCGAGCTCCTCCGTCGGGATCCTGTAGGTCTCGCGCGCCGTGGCCACGGCGATCGCGCTGATGGCGCAGAGGATCGCGGTGAAGATCCCGACGCCGGTCCAGCCCTGCAGGCCGAGCCAGCCCTCAGGAGAGACGATCCCCGCCGCGGAGGCGACGGCGAAGCCCGCGATCGCGAAGCCGATCTGCGTGCCGATCGCCATGCCGGAGAGCCTGACCCTGGTGCTGAACATCTCGCCGTAGAGAGAGGGCCAGATGCCGTTGGAGGCGCTGTAGACGACGCCGAGCGTGAGGATCCCGACGAGGAAGATCAGCGGGTAGTTCTTGGAGTTGATCGCCGCGAGATAGGCGAAGATCATGATCGGACTGCCGACGGCGCCGACGAGGAAGACCGGCCTGCGGCCGATGCGGTCCGACAGCCTGGCCCACAGCGGGATGGCGACGAGGGCGACCGCGTTGGCGGCCACGCCCACCCAGAGCATGGTGGCCCTGTCGAGCCCGATCGCGTCGCTCGTGGCGTAGTTGAGCGCCCACACGGTGAAGATCGTGCTCACGGTGGCGATGAGGGCGGCGCCCACCACGCGCAGCACGCTGCTCCAGTGGTCGCGGAAGAGTACGGCCAGCGGCATCTTCGGGACCGTCCCCTTGGCGACCTCCTGCTCGAAGGCCGGCGTCTCCTCCAGCTTCCTGCGGATGATCCAGCCGGCGACGGCGACGGCGACGCTGAGCCAGAAGGGCACGCGCCATCCCCAGCTGAGCAGCTGCTCCTCGGGCAGGGCCGCCACGGGGATGAAGACGAAGGTCGCGAGGATCTGGCCGAACTGGGTGCCGTTCAGTGTGAAGCTGGTGAAGTAGCCGCGACGGTCGGCCGGTGCGTGTTCGAGCGTCATGGAGTTGGCGCTGGCCTGCTCACCGGCGGCGGACAGGCCCTGCAGGACGCGCAGGAGGACCAGCAGCACGGGCGCCAGGCCGCCGATCTGGTCCCGCGTGGGCAGGCAGCCGATGAGGAACGTCGAGACGCCCATGAGGACGAGCGTGAAGACCATGATTTTCTTGCGGCCGAACCTGTCGCCGACGTGGCCGAGGAAGAAGGCGCCCACGGGCCTGGCGGCGTAGGCGACGCCGAAGCTGGCCAGCGACTGCAGGGTGGCGGTGGTGGGGTCGGAGTCGTCGAAGAAGACCTTGGAGAAGATGAGGGCCGCCGCGCTGCCGTAGATGAAGAAGTCGTAGTACTCCAGAGCGCTGCCGATCCACGCGGCGACGGCCGCCTTGCGCGGCGTTCCCTGCTGGGCGCCCGGTGAACTGTCGGTCACGGTTGCTCCTTCGGTGAGGCGGTCCCCCCGCGACCAGTGTTTACGAACTAGATAGTTAATTAATGCTGCCGCAATGCTGCAGGTGACGCTCGTCACATGTCAAGACGCTCTAGATAAGTAACGTACTAGTCCGTACATTAACTGCATGACGTCGTACCTGACCGGGCTGATCGGCTCCGGCATCGGCCCCTCGCTCAGCCCGCCGCTGCACGAGCGAGAGGCCGCGCACCACGGCCTGAACTACGTCTACCGGCTGCTCGACACCGACGTCCTCGGGCAGGACATCGGTGAGCTGGTCCGCACCGCCAGGCGTTTCGGTTACGACGGGCTCAACATCACCCATCCGTGCAAGCAGGCCGTCATCCCCCATCTGGACGAGCTGTCGGAGGACGCCCGCATGCTGGGGGCCGTCAACACGGTGGTCTTCGACGGCGAGCGCGCCATCGGCCACAACACCGACTGGACGGGCTTCGCCGAGTCGTTCGCCAGGGGCCTGCCCGACGCGCCCACCAGGCGGGTCGTCCAACTCGGCGCGGGAGGCGCGGGGGCGGCCGTGGCGCACGCGCTGCTCACCATGGGAGCCGACACGCTCACCGTCGTCGACGCCGATCCGGCGAGGGCGACGGCCCTGGCAGCCGAGCTGGAGACCCGGTTCGGGACCGGGCGGGCGCGCCCCGCCGTCCAGGCCGACCTGGCCGAGCTGCTCGCCGGCGCGGACGGCCTGGCGCACGCCACCCCCACCGGCATGGCACGCCACCCTGGACTGCCGCTGCCCGCCTCCCTGCTGCGTCCGGGCCTGTGGGTCGCCGACATCGTCTACCGGCCGCTGGAGACCGAGCTGCTGCGGCAGGCCCGCGCCCTGGGCTGCAGAACGCTGGACGGCGGCGGCATGGTCGTCTTCCAGGCCGCGCACGCCTTCCGCCTGTTCACCGGCCGCGTTCCCGACACCGAGCGGATGCTCACCCACCTGACCGATCTGGTCGCCGACTGAGGAGGAGCCATGCGCAAGTCCATCGCCACCGTGTCGGTGAGCGGCACGCTGACGGAGAAGCTGGCCGCGATCGCCGCCGCCGGCTTCGACGGCGTGGAGCTCTTCGAGAACGACCTGCTGACCTGCCCGCTCCCGCCGGAGGAGGTACGGCTGCGCGCCGCCGACCTGGGCCTGTCGATCGAGCTCTATCAGCCCTTCCGCGACTTCGAGGCCATGCCGTCGCCCGACCTGCGCAGGGCCGAGCGCAAGTTCCGCGTGATGGAGCGGCTCGGCGCCGACACGCTGCTGGTCTGCTCCAACGTCTCGCCCCAGGCGGTCGACGACGACGAGCTGGCCGCCTCCCAGCTGCGGCTCCTGGCCGAAAGGGCCGCCGAGCACGGCATCAGGATCGCCTACGAGGCGCTGGCATGGGGGCGGCACGTCAACGAGTACCTGCACGCCTGGCGGATCGTACGGCTGGCCGACCACCCCAACCTGGGCACCTGCCTCGACAGCTTCCACATCCTGTCGCGCGGCTCCGACCCCATCGGCATCGAGGCCATCCCCGGGGAGAAGATCTTCTTCCTCCAACTCGCCGACGCCCCGCTGCTGGCGATGGACGTGCTCCAGTGGAGCCGCCACTACCGCTGCTTCCCCGGCCAGGGCACCTTCGACCTGGCGGGCCTGGTGGGCCACGCGCTGAAGGCCGGATACGAGGGGCCGCTGTCGCTCGAGGTGTTCAACGACCATTTCCGGCAGGCCGACGCCGGCCGTACCTCCCACGACGGCATGCGCTCGCTCATCGCCCTGGAGCAGGCCCTGCGCGGCGCCGACCACCCCGCCGAGCCCACCGGCTTCGCGTTCGCCGAGCTCGCGGGGCCCGTCGGCGGCGTGCTGACCGCGCTCGGCTTCACCAGGACCGGCGCGCACCCTGACGAACCGGTCGAGCTGTGGGAGCAGGGCGAGGCCCGCCTCCTGGTCGACACCACGGCGGCCGACCCCTCGCTGCTCGCCGTCGGCCTGGAGACACCCGACCAGGCCGCGGCGACCGAGCACGCCGCTTCGCTGCTGTCGCCGACGATGGAAGCTCCCGACGGCACGAGACACTCCTTCCCCGACGCGGCATGGCGCGACGGCTTCGCCCCTTCCCTCCCTGCCCCTGGCGACATCACCCACATCGACCACGTGGCGCTCACCCAGCCATGGCACCACTTCGACGGGGCCACCCTCTTCTACCGCACCGTGCTCGGCCTCCGCCCCCAGGAGAGCCTGGAACTGCCCGACCCCTACGGCCTGCTCCGCAGCAAGGCGATGTCGAGCGCCGACGGCAGGGTCCGGGTGGTGCTCAACCTCGCCCAGGTCGGGGCCGAGAGCATGCCGCTGCAACACGTCGCGCTGGCCACCGACGATCTCCTGGCCACCGCTTGCAGGCTCCGCGCCGAGCATCCGGAGCTGCTGCTGCCGATCCCCTGCAACTACTACGACGACCTCGACGCCGACCCCTCGCTGAGAGAGCTGGGAGTCCTCCACGACCGCGACGAGCACGGCGAGTTCCTGCACCTCTACACCGTCACCGTCGGACGCGTCTTCTTCGAGATCGTCCAGCGCATCGGTGGCTACAGGGGATACGGGGCGGTCAACGCCCCGGTCCGCCTCGCCGTACAACACCTAAGATGGGCCAATGACCTCGCAGCCCGCCACCAGGGAGCGTCAGCGTGACGCCGACAGAACCAGGGCGGAGATCCTCGAGGTCGCCCAGCACGAGTTCGCGCGCCACGGGTACGCGGGGGCGAGGGTCGACGAGATCGCCGCCCTCATGCGCACGACCAAGCGCATGATCTACTACTACTTCGGCAGCAAGGAACAGCTCTACATCGCGGTCCTGGAGAAGGCCTACGCCGAGGTGCGCGAGGTCGAGCGCACGCTCGACGTGGAGCACCTGGCGCCCGTCGAGGCGATCCGCACGCTGGCCGAGCTCACCTTCGACCACCACGACGCGCACCGCGAGTTCATCAAGCTCGTCGCCATCGAGAACATCCACCAGGCCGAGCACATCCGCAAGTCCGAGGCGCTGGGCAACCTCGGCACGCCGGTGCTCGACCTCATCGAGCGCATCCTCGACGCGGGCACCGCGAGCGGCGACTTCGTCACCGAGGCCGACGCCATCGACGTGCACATGATGATCAGCGCGTTCTGCTTCTTCCGCGTGGCCAACCAGCACACGTTCGGGGCGCTGTTCGGCCGCGACATGACCGCGCCCGAGCACCGCGACAGGCAGCGCGGCATGGTCGGCGAGATGATCGTCGGGTACCTGCGCGGTGGCGGCGCGAGATCCTGAGGCTTTGAGGCCCCGCTCGGTCCGCGGACGGACGCGAGCGTCACCGATAGGAGTCGATGAGCCTGGCGAGGTGCCTTCCCGCGATCTCCAGCGGCTCCTCGCTCTGTGAGACCTGCGCGGACATCTCCGCGCCCTCCAACGTGTTGATCACCGTGTGGGCCAGCTCGCGCGCGACGTCCTCGGTGAGGCCCGACCTGAGCAGCTTGTCGCGCACCAGAGCGCGCCAGTTCTCGTAGGCCTCCTCCGCGGCCCGCTGAATGTCCGGCTCGTGCCCCGCGCTCTCGAGTGCCGCCGTGGTGATGGGGCAGCCGTCGAGCCAGCCCGACTCGCGCAGGCCCGCCGCCAGTTCGCGGGTGCAGGCGATGACGGCCGCGCCCGGGTCGTCCACGCGGTCGAACCAGGCGGCAAGGGCCTCGGCGAACTCCTTGTCGCCGTGGCGGATCGCCTCGACCGCAAGCTCCCGCTTCCCGCCGGGGAAGAAGTGGTAGACCGAGCCGAGTGTCGCCTCGGCCTCGCGGGAGATCTCCTTGAGGCCCGTCGCCCCGTAGCCCTGCCGTTGCAGCAGCCGGGAGGTCGTGCGGACGATCCGCTCCCGCGTGCCGATCTCGTGCTTGGTCACCATGGCTCCAGCGTACTGGATAGAGCGTTCGTTCTAGCGGCGTGCTAGTGTCCTCGTTCTAGATAGAGCGTTCGTTCTAGCGCACTGAGGAGACAGCCATGAACTCCGTGACCGTGATCGGCCTCGGCCCCATGGGGCAGGCGATGGCGCACACCTACCTGGACAGCGGCTACGACGTGACCGTGTGGAACCGTACGGCCGCCAAGGCAGACGACCTGGTCGCCCGCGGCGCCAGGCTCGCGCCGAGCGTCGAGGCCGCGGTGACCGCCAACGACCTGGTGGTGCTGAGCCTGACCGACTACGACGCCGTGTACGCCATCCTGGAGCAGGCGCCCGCTGCCGCGTTCGCCGGCCGTACGGTGGCCAACCTCACCTCCGACACCCCCGACAAGGCCAGGAAGGCGGCGGCGTGGCTGGCCGAGCGGGGCGCCGTGCAGATCACCGGCGGGGTCCAGGTCCCCCCTCCCCTCATCGGCAAGGAGGGCGCCGAGACGTACTACAGCGGCCCCGAAGACGCGATCGAGACCCATCGCGCCGCCCTCGAGGTGCTGACGCGGATCGACCACCTGGGCGAGGACCCCGGCCTGGCGGCGCTGTTCTACCAGATCGGGATGGACATGTTCTGGACCGGCCTCGTGAGCTACCTGCACGCCCAGGCGGTGGCGGAGGCCAACGGCATCTCGGCCGAGCGCTTCCTGCCCAACGCCGTGAAGACCATGGACTTCAGGTACTTCCTGGAGTACTACGCCCCTCGCATCGCGGCGGGCAACCACGAGGGGGAGGTGGAGAGGGTGGCGATGGGCGTGGCCAGCATGGAGCACGTCCTGCACACCGTGGAGGCCTCGGGCGTGGACGGCTCCCTGCCCGCGACCGTCCTCGACCTCTTCCGCCGCGCCGCCGCCAAGGGACACGGCGAGGACAGCCTCACCCGCCTGATCGAGGTGCTCAAGCGATAGCGGCCGTCGGGCACGGCGACGGCGTGGCCGGCCCACGACTGTGACGACCGAGCTGACGTTGTCGCCGCGGGTGACCCGTCGCGGCCGCTCGCGCTGCTCGCGGGCTGCTCGCGCTGCCTGCGGGCGAGCCGCGGACCGGGTGCGGCGCCGCTCGGGCCGGACGAGCGGCCCTGGCACCCGGTCAGCAGACTCAGGCGAGGGCCTCCACGATCGCCGCACCGAGCTCCGCGGGCTTCGTGAACTGCGGCCAGTGCCCGGTCGGCAGATCAACGATCTTCGCGTCACGGACCTTGGCGAGCTCCGCCGTGTACGGGTGGCCGTTCGCCGTCAACTCGCGCACCGTCTCGGCCGGGTACTCACAGGTGATCACCGTGATCGGCACGTCGTAGCGGCGCGGGTCGCGCAGCACCTGCTTGTCGGTCGCGACCCCCACCGGCTGGGGGATCGACGTCGCCCTGAACCGCTCCCGCAGCTCGTCGTCGAGGTCGGTGAGGTCCTCGGCCCCGAACACCGACCAGTCGGGCAGCGGGATCTCGCCGTCCACCACGGGCAGCTCGTCGTTGATCACACTGCCGTCGCCGAGCGGCACAGAGTCGACGTAGACGACATGGGTGACCCGATCCGGCCGCGCGTCGACCGCGGCGTGCGCGATCGCCCCGCCGCCGCTGTGCCCGACCAGTACCACGGACCCATCGAGGTCGTCGATGGCCTTGACGACGGCGGCGACGTGATCGGCGAGGCCGACGCCCGTCCGATCGTCGTCGACCGAGGCGAGCCCCGGCAGCGTCAGCGCGTGCACCCGGTGCCCCGCGGCCTCGAGCGCGGGTACGACGCCGTCCCACGAGGAGGCGTTCAACCAGAATCCGGCAATCAGAATGACATCCATGCGCCGACCCTACTCATCCCCACCGACAACGGAGGCTGCCCCCTGTCAGCCTCGGCAGGTCCTGAGCATGTTGAGCAGCGCCACCTTCTCCCTGCGGGTCACGAAGAGCCGGTAGTGGTGCTTCACGGTGATCCATGAGGTGGCGTAGCGGCACCAGTAGGCGCGCCGCTGCGGACGCCAGCTCTGCGGTCCCTGGCCGCTCTTGGCGATGTTGGCGGAGTGGCTGACCACGATCAGCTCGGGGCGGGTGAGGTCGTTGGCGAAGGCGCGCCGCCGTGCCTGACTCCATCTGCTCGCGCCGGAGCGCCAGGCGTACGCCAGCGGCACGACATGATCGACGTCGACCTGCTTCTCGCTTTTCAGCCACTTACCGTCATACGGGCTGTACCAGCGGCCCTTGACCGGGTGGCAGGCCGCGTTCCTGCGCACGCCTCGCCCGTCGCGGGCCAGGACCACCTCCCGCGCGTCGCACCTGCCCTTGTGGTGCGCCCATCGCGGCTGGAACCGCCGGTGACTGTATCCACGGATCGACAGTGGCCTGGCGACTTTCACCTTGGCCAGCATGCGGCGGGCCAGCGCCCCCGCCTCGGCCTGTGACCGCTTGCGCGGCTCAGCCGCCGCCTCCTGGGTATCGGTGACCGCGGTGATCGGAACGACCAACAGAGTGAGTACAGCGACTGCGACCACCCGCCTCGAGAAGATCATGCCTCCACCCATATCAGTCACTCCCCGCCCGCGGCAGCGATATTCGCGCTCTGCTTACCCGGGGAAACCCTCCGTACGCCGCCACATCGCTGCCGACTACGCTGCGCCTTCACCAGATCTCGCAGGCTGGAGGAGACGACGATGAGCCACGAAGCCACCCCATCGACCGATTACCAGGCCCGGCCGTTCCCGTTGGAGCCCGAGCCGATCCACGTGCCCGACGACGTGCTCGCCGACCTCAGGCAGCGCCTGGAGTTGACCCGCCTGCCGGACGACGCGGGCAACGAGGACGGGTACTACGGCGTGAAGCGGGCCTATCTGCGCGAGCTCGTCGACTACTGGCGCACCGGCTACGACTGGCGCGGGGCCGAGGCCGCGATCAACGCCTACGAGCACTACCGCGTCGAGGTGGAGGGCGTGCCTGTGCACTTCATGCGCAGGCCGGGAGTCGGGCCCGACCCGACGCCGCTGATCCTCACGCACGGCTGGCCCTGGACGTTCTGGCACTGGTCCAAGGTCGTCGACCCGCTGGCCGACCCGGGCGCGTACGGCGGCGACCCTGCCGAGGCGTTCGACGTGATCGTCCCCTCGTTTCCCGGCTTCGGGTTCTCCACCCCGCTGCCGAACCACCCGGACATGAACTTCTGGAAGGTCGCCGACCTCTGGCACTCCCTCATGACCCGCACCCTCGGCCACGAGAAGTACGCCGCAGCGGGCTGCGACGTCGGAGCCCTGGTCACCGGCCAGCTCGGGCACAAGTACGCCGACGAACTCCACGGCATCCACATCGGCTCAGGCCAGAAACTCACCCTGTTCAACGGCGACAGGGCCTGGGACCTCAGCGGCGGTCGTCCCATCCCCGACGGCCTGCCCGCCGACGTCCACGCCAGGATCGTCGAGCTGGACAGGCGGTTCGCCGTCCATCTCGCCGCGCACGTGCTCGGCCCGAGCACGCTCGCCCACGGGCTGTCCGACTCACCCGCGGGGATGCTCGCCTGGATACTCGAGCGCTGGATGGCCTGGAGCGACAACGGCGGCGACGTCGAGACCGTCTTCACCAAGGACGACCTGCTCACCCACGCCATGATCTACTGGGTCACCAACACGATCGGCACCTCGATCCGCACCTACGCCAACAACAACCGCTACCCGTGGACCCCCTCCCACCACCGGCAGCCGGCCATCGAGGCGCCCACGGGCATCACCTTCGTAGGCTACGAGAACCCGCCCGGCGTCAGCACCGACCAGCGCGTCCAGAGCTTCCTCGCCAGTGACCGCGCCGCCTGGTACAACCACGTCAACCTCACGGCCCACGACCACGGCGGCCACTTCATCCCGTGGGAGATCCCCGGCGAATGGATCGACGACCTCCGCCGAACCTTCCGCGGCCGCCGCTAGTGCGGTGTCCGTCAACGTGCACCGGCTCGGGGTTCGGCGAGCGCCGAGGTTGACGACCCACACCGACCCGGCGAAGGTTCGTGGACACCGCACTGGCGAGACGGCGGGAATCAGCCCGTCCCGAAGCCACGGCGCAACGTCAGGGACTGGAAGCGGAGCGTGCCCGACCCCACGACATGGAAGTCCACGATCTCGAAGGACTCGCGCGCGAACTCCTGGATCTGCTCATCGCTTCTGAACGAGAAGAAGCGAGGAGGCCGGTGGTCGTCTCCCTCGAAAGGACCCTCCCCGCTCAGGACGCCGCCGCCGTACACACCGAGATAGAACAGCCCGCCGGGCTTCATCAGCGCGTGGACGGCGTCCAGCACCGCGGAGAGATCACGGTCGGGCACGTGCAGCAGACAGTTCATCGCGTACACCGCGTCGAACGACTCCTGCGCGAAGCCGAGGTGCAGGAAGTCCATGACATGGGCGTCGACGCCCTTCTTCCTGCACAGCACCACCATGGCGGGTGACAGGTCGACGGCGACGACGTCCAGGCCGGCGGCCTGGAAGTATGCGCTGTCCTGGCCGGCACCTGCGCCGATCTCCAGCAGCCGCCCATGGTCGCCGTCCCGCAGCCGGTTGAGGAAGGCCTCCCGCTCGGCGAGCTTCCACGGCGTCTTCGCCGTCCCGTCACGCCACTCGGCACGGCCGTCGTAGGCCGTACGGAGAGAGTCGATCACCTCGTCGTAGCGCACACCCATCCGGCCATGATGAGCCATGACGGCCCGTCGCCACGCCTTCTTCCGGGTCAGGTCATGAAGAGGAGGAGCGCGACGATCACCGCGTCGAGGACGAGGCCGACGACGGTGGACAGCCAGCGGCTGCGTTGCCGCGCCGTGGGCAGCTCTCGCCAGCGGGCCACGTGCAGGGCCGTGCCCGCCGCGGTGGCCGCCGCGACGAGGATGAACACGGCGAAAGGCACCGTGCCCCAAGCCCCGGCCATCCAGGCCACCCAGAGCACCAGGGCGGCGTTGGCCGTCATGCTGACGATCCCGAGCCGGTCGGCCTGGGGGCGGTTACGGGTAGGCGTGCGGCGGGTCGCCATCTCCCACGCGGTCACGACCGCGGCCAGGAGCAGGCCGACGGTGATCACGAGGAGGAGCGGATCGCCGGACGCGGGCCGCGGCCCCTCGTGGCCGAGCAGCCGCAGGCCCACGTGGTCGACATCCCTGTCGGTGTTGCCCAGCACGACCACGCCGCGCCCGCCCGCGCGGTCGAATCCGACGTATGCGCGAAAGCCACCGGTACCGCCGTTGTGCCAGGTGACCTCGCCCTTCGCGGTCCTCGTCGTGTACCAACCGTAGCCGATGCGGCGGGTGTCGTCGTCGGTGAAGCGCGGCGTCGCGGCGTCGCTCCCCGGGGCGCCGCCCTTCAGCATCGCGTCTACGAGGAGGGCGAGGTCGGCGCTTGTGGACCAGATGCTCATGCCCGCCGGGGCGTAACCGTCGCTCGTCCATGGGTCCGCCTCGTGCCCGGCCTCCACGTACCCGTGTGCCCGGCCCGCCGGCGGGGTGGAGGTGGTCGTGGCCTTCATCCCGAGAGGTTCGAGCACCCGCCGCTTCAGCATGTCGGCGTAGGGCAGCTTCGCTCGCTCGCCGAGCGCGTGCCCGAGCACGGACATGCCGAGGTTGGAGTAGGCGACCGTGCCGCGCCCTGAGAGCTCGGCGGAGTTGGCCGCCTCGCGCACGTCTGAGACGTCCTGTCCGGCGTAGGGGTTGCCGTGGGTGTAGTTCGCGGTGGCCCCCCGTACCAGCGGGCCGAGACCACCGGCCAGCCGGGGCAGGCCGGAGCGGTGGCTGGCCAGTTCCTCGTAGGTGATCGAGCCCTGGAGGCCGGGCACAGGAGAACGCGGGTCGAGGCCGTCTTTGGCGACCATGTCGGCGAGGATCATGCCGGTGAGCGCCTTGCCGACCGAGCCGATCTCGAACGGGGTGGAGGCGTCGACCGAACGCGGCGCGGGGCCGCCCGTGTCGCCGACCCCCGCCGTGCGGACGACGCCGTTCTCGATCAGCGCCACGGACAGCGCGCGGTGACCGTCGGATCCGGCCGCTCGCCGTACGGCCTCGGCCAGCGCGTGGTCGCCGGTCGTCGCGGACCCCAGGCGCGGCGGCGTGGGCGCGACCACGAAGGCCACGACCGCGGCCAGCCCCGCCGCAACCAGGGCGGACGCCAGCCGGCCCGGTGTCGGCCAAAGGCCACTCCGCTGGAACATGGAACGCATCCCCTCTCAAGATCGGACAAATCGCTTCGGCCGCTGCGATCGGCCCCACGGGGAGCTGCGGCAACCATGGGGAACGCGTGAACCGTAGGACTGCGGGACCGCACGGACTGCGGGACCGCACGGGAACCGCACGGACCGCGAGAACCGCACTGACCGCGAGAACCGCACTGACCGCGAGAACCGCACAGACCGCACAGACCGCATGGAGCGCACAGACCGCACGGAGCGCACAGACGCACGGAGCGCACAGACCGCACGGAGCGCGCGGGAACCGCACAGACCGCACTGATCGCCGGAACCGCGGGACCGCACGGACTGCACGACTGCGGGAGCGCGGGAGCCGCACGGACGCGGGCTGATCGCGGGACCCACGCGGGCGTTGATCGCTGGCAACCATGGAGACCCGCGTCACGGGCACGACCCGCCACCGTGGGTCGGTCCGCGAACGACGGCACCGGGCCCTTCGCACGGGGCGGCGGGGACGCAGCGGCTCCTTCCGGTGGGCAGCGCATGGGAAACACGGCTGGGGGAGGCCGGCCATGGAGCAACGCCGGAGGTCGAGCGGGAGGTGGCGGCCGGGATGCGACGGGTCAGCTCCGATGATCAGCCGCGACGGGAGAAGTAGACGAGCGCGACCACATAGGCCACCCCTCCAACGGCTCCTAAGAGGGCGAACGGCATGGGATCCTCCCCGCGCCAGATCTGTACGAAGAACCCGCCGACCACCACCATGCTGAGCACGTTGGCTGTGGCGCCGCGGGCACGCAGCTCGTTGAGCCTGCGCCGCTCGTCGCCCAGCTCCCCGCTCAGCATCGCGGTGGTCTCGCTGCGCTTGCGCGTCAGCAACAGGAAGGTGGCGTAACCAGCCATGATCCCGACGAGCGCGAGCCCGAGGACGATCTCGCCGCGGGCCATGACCGGCACGCCCATCAGCAGGCCGAGCAGGAGGCAGAACACCGGGAAGAACCAGCGCTTAGTCGTCACAGTGGAAGATCTCCTCGACGGATCGGCCGAAGAAGCGGGCCAAGCGGATGGCGAGCGGAAGCGAAGGGTCGTATCGGCCCTGCTCTATGGCGTTGATCGTCTGCCGGGAGACACCGAGACGCTCCCCGAGGGCCTGCTGGGAAAGCCCGGCGCCGTTGCGCAACTGCCTGACGTCGTTGTCCACAACGTAAAGCTCCTTTTACCTTGACCCTCGAATGGAAAGTACCCTTGACACCGAAAAGTGTCAAGGGCGCTTTACTTCTCAGCCCTCGCGACACTAGGCCACCTGGACGCGCGAGGACCGCAGACAGACGATCACCGCGGCTCGCGGAGATCGTCGAGCGGACCGACCTCCGCGCGGATGAGTGGACACCGCGAAAGCCGCGCCATCGCTCATGTCGGATGCCGAGGTGGTGGTGGAGGACATCGCCCGGCTCGTCGGCCACAAGTGGACCGGGGCGACGGACCACCAACAAGCACCTGGGCCTGATCCCCTTGAGGGGTGGTCTTCCCTCGTGAAAGTAGGGAAGCGTAGTCACCGGGAAAACAAAAGGCCATTTCCCTTAATGGGAAATGGCCTTCGAACGAGGTGGGGCTACCAGGACTTGAACCTGGGACCTCTTCCTTATCAGGGAAGCGCTCTAACCGTCTGAGCTATAGCCCCGCGCACGAAGAACCGTATCGCATCTGCGGAGCAGAGGCGAACCGGTTGTTCCGACGGGGAAAAGCTTACCGTGTCCCGGCCCCTGCTCGCGCCGCCAGACCACAGACGCGAGCAGAGACGGGACTTCGGACTACTCGGCCTCGCTGAACGTCACCTCGACGCCGCCGACCAGGTCGGCCGCGATGTTGTAGATGACGGCGCCCAGCGTGGACAGCGCGGTGATCAGCACGACGTTCACGGCGCCGATCAGCGCGGTGTATCCCAGGATCCGCACAGGCTCGAACCAGCTGGACACGTCGAAGCTGCCCGTCGTCTGGCCGTCGGCCTGGGTCAGCTGGTTGACCGTCTGGACGATCGATTCGAAGACTCCGAGGGCCGACAGCACGCCGTACAGCACGGCGACCGCCACGAACAGCACCACGAAGCACACCAGGGAGACGACGAAGCTGAACTTCATCGCCGACCACGGCTCCACCCGCCGCAGCACCAGGTGCGCCTTGCGCGGCAGGCGGGCGGCTGCTGCGGCCTTCTTCTTCGGCAGCTCGACGACGGGCGGAGGCGCCTCGGAGGTCAGCGACGGACGGATGCGGACCGTCTCGTTCTGCTCCTCCACCTGCTCCTGCTCCGTATCCGTCTTGTCCCCGATCATGTCGAGAACCTCGGTCTCGGGTTTCTGCCCGTTCTCACGAGTCGACGTCGCTTTGGCGGGACCGCCCTGGGCGCTCATGGACTATTCTCCTCCCCCGTCTTCCTCAGCCTCCACCGACGTCTCCATCGACTCGGCGTTCCGAGCGAGGGCCACGACGCTGTCGCCTTCGGCGAGATTCATCAGGCGCACTCCCATGGTCTGGCGGCCGGACTGCTTGATCTGCCCGGCGCTCGTCCGGATCACCCCGCCGTTGGACGTGATCGCGAAAACCTCGTCCTCCGGGTTGACCATGACGGCTCCGACCAGCTTGCCACGAGAGGTGACAATCTTCGCAGTCAGCACGCCCTTTCCGCCACGTCCCTGCAACGGATACTGGTCGACGGGTGTCCGCTTTGCGTACCCGCCTTCCGTGGCGATAAGCACGTCCTCACCATCTGCCAAGCGATTCATGGCGAGAAGTTCGTCGCCGTCAAGGAATCTCATGCCGATGACACCGCTCGTGGCGCGTCCCATCGGGCGCAGCGCGTCGTCGGTGGCGGTGAAGCGGATGGACTGGGCGCCCTTGGAGACGAGCAGCAGATCGTCTTCCTCGGAGACCAGGCGGGCGGCGATGACCTCGTCGTCCTCCCTCAGGTTGATGGCGATCAGGCCGCCGGTCCTGGGGGAGTCGTACTCCGACAGCCTGGTCTTCTTGACCAGGCCACTGCGGGTGGCCAGCACGAGGTACGGCGCGACGAGGTAGTCGCGCAGGTCGAGGACCTCCATGACCGTCTCGTCGGGCTGCATGGCCAGGAGGTTGGCCAGGTGGAGACCGCGCGCGTCACGTCCGGACTCGGGCAGCTCGTAGGCCTTGACCCGGTAGACCCGTCCCTTGTTGGTGAAGAACAGCAGCCAGTGGTGGGTCGTGGTGACGAAGAAGTGGTCGACGATGTCGTCCTGGCGCAGCTGCGCCCCGCGCACGCCCTTGCCGCCGCGCTTCTGCGCCCGGTAAAGGTCGGTCTTGGTGCGCTTGGTGTAGCCGCCGCGGGTGATGGTGACGACGATCTCGTCCTCGGCGATGAGGTCCTCGATCGACATGTCGCCGTCGTAGGCGATGATCTCGGTGCGCCTGTCGTCGCCGAACTTGCCGACGATCTCGGCGAGCTCCTCGTTGATGATCTCGCGCTGCCTGACGGGGCTGTCGAGGATCGAGTTGTACTCGGCGATCAGCGTCATCAGGTGGTCGAACTCGTCCTGGATCGCCTGGCGCTCCAGGGCAGCGAGCTTGCGCAGCTGCATGTCGAGGATGGCCTGGGCCTGGATCTCGTCGATGTCGAGCAGCGTCATCAGGCCGCCCTGCGCCTCGGCGGCCGAGGGGGAGCGCCTGATGAGGGCGATGACCTCGTCCATCCGGTCGAGCGCCTTGAGCAGCCCGCGCAGGATGTGGGCGCGCTCCTCGGCCTTGCGCAGGAGGTAGCGCGTCCTGCGGACGATGACCTCGACCTGGTGGGCCACGTAGTGCCGGATGAACTGGTCGAGACGCAGCGTGCGCGGCACGCCGTCGACCAGCGCGAGCATGTTGGCGCCGAAGGTGTCCTGCAGCTGGGTGTGCTTGTAGAGGTTGTTGAGCACGACCTTGGCGACGGCGTCGCGCTTGAGCACGATCACCAGGCGCTGGCCGACCCTGGAGGAGCTCTCGTCGCGGACGTCGGCGATGCCGGTGAGCTTGCCCTCGCGGACCAGCTCGGCGATCTTGAGCGCCAGGTTGTCGGGGTTGACCTGGTAGGGAAGCTCGGTGACGACCAGCGACTGCCGGCCCTTGCCGTCCTCCTCGACCTCGACGACGGCCCGCATGGTGATCGAGCCGCGGCCCGTGCGGTAGGCGTCCTCGATGCCGCGCCTGCCGACGATCAGCGCCCTGGTCGGGAAGTCAGGGCCCTTGACCAGCCCGATCGACGCCTCGAGCAGCTCCTCGTCGGTGGCCTCGGGGTTCTCCAGGCACCACTTGACCGCCGAGGCGACCTCGCGCAGGTTGTGCGGGGGGATGTTGGTGGCCATGCCGACCGCGATGCCGCCCGAGCCGTTGACGAGCAGCTGCGGGATGCGCGCGGGCAGGACGTCGGGCTCCTGCGACTTGCCGTCGTAGTTGGGCCTGAAGTCGACGGTGTCCTTGTCGATGTCGCGCAGCATCTCCATGGCGATGGGCGCGAGCTTGCACTCGGTGTACCGCATCGCCGCCGCGGGGTCGTTGCCCGGCGAGCCGAAGTTGCCCTGGCCGTCGACCAGCGGGTAACGCAGCGACCACGGCTGCGCCAGCCGTACGAGCGCGTCGTAGATGGAGGTGTCGCCGTGCGGGTGGTAGGTGCCCATGACGTCACCGACGACGCGGGCGCACTTGAAGTAGCCGCGGTCGGGACGGTAGCCACCGTCGTACATGGCGTAGAGCACCCGCCGGTGCACGGGCTTGAGACCGTCGCGGACGTCAGGCAGCGCACGGGACACGATGACCGACATCGCGTAGTCCATGTAGCTGCGCTGCATCTCGGACTGAATGTCCACAGGCTCGATGCGGTCAGCCGGTGGTGGAGTTGTCACATCCGTCACAGGTGAAAATCCTTCTTCGTGGTACGGCTACCGCTAGACGTCGAGGAAGCGGACGTCGCGCGCGTTACGGATGATGAAGTCGCGCCTGGCTTCCACGTCCTCGCCCATGAGCACGCTGAACAGGTCGTCGGCCTGGGCCGCGTCGTCGAGCGTGACCTGGCGAAGGAGCCTCGTCTCCGGGTTCATCGTGGTCTCCCACAGCTGACCGGCGTTCATCTCGCCCAGACCCTTGAAGCGCTGGACGTTGTCGCGCGGGCGGGGGTCGGGCTTGCCGGCCGCGATGCCCTGGGCGATGACCGCGTCACGCTCGGGGTCGGAGTAGGCGTAGGAGGCGTCGTCGCCCTTACGGTCCCACTTGATCTTGTAGAGCGGCGGGCAGGAGAGGTAGACGTGGCCCGCCTCGATCAGCGGCCGCATGAAGCGGAACAGCAGCGTCAGCAGCAGGGTGTTGATGTGCTGGCCGTCGACGTCGGCGTCGGCCATCAGGATCACCTTGTGGTAGCGCAGCTTGGCGATGTCGAACTCGTCGTGCACGCCGGTGCCGAGCGCGGTGATCAGCGCCTGCACCTCGTTGTTCTTCAGGACCTTGTCGATCCTGGCCTTCTCGACGTTGAGGATCTTGCCGCGGATGGGCAGGATCGCCTGGAAGCGGGAGTCGCGGCCGCCCTTGGCCGAGCCGCCCGCCGAGTCGCCCTCCACGATGAACAGCTCGCACTTGTCGGGCTCGTTCCACTGGCAGTCGGCCAGCTTGCCCGGCAGGCCGCTGCCCGACTCGAGCAGGGACTTGCGCCTGGTCAGGTCGCGGGCCTGGCGAGCCGCTATGCGGGCCCGAGCGGCCTGCAGCGACTTGTTGATGATGTCCTTGGCCTCGCCGGGGTTGCGCTCGAACCAGTCGCGCACGTGGTCGTTGCAGGCCTTCTGGACGAACGACTTGGCCTCGGTGTTGCCGAGCTTGGTCTTGGTCTGGCCCTCGAACTGCGGGTCGGCCAGCTTCACCGAGACGATCGCGGTCAGTCCCTCGCGGACGTCCTCACCGGAGAGGTTGTCGTCCTTGCCCTCCTTGAGGAACTTCTGCTCGCGCGCGTAGCGGTTGACGATGGAGGTCAGCGCCGCGCGGAAGCCCTCCTCGTGGGTGCCGCCCTCGGCGGTGTTGATGGTGTTGGCGAAGGTGTAGACCGACTCCGAGTAGGAGTTGTTCCACTGCATGGCGATCTCGACGGAGATGCCCTCGCCATGCGCCTCGAAGTCGATGACCGACGCGTGCGCGGGCTCCTTCTTGGAGTTGAGGTGCGCGACGAAGTCGGACAGGCCGCCCTCGTAGAAGTACTCGACCTTGTGGACCTCGCCGTCGATGTGGTCGGGCCGCTCGTCGGTCAGAGTGATCGTCAGGCCCTTGTTGAGGAAGGCCATCTCCTGGAAGCGGCGCGAGAGCGTCTCGAAGTTCCACGTCGTGGTCTCGAAGATGCCGGGGTCGGCCCAGAAGGTGATCGAGGTGCCCGACTCCTCGGTGGCCTCGTCCTGCGACAGGGGAGCGACGGGCTTGGACATCTCGAAGCGCTGGCGCCACACGTGGCCGTTCTGCTTGACCACGACGTCCATGGCTGTGGACAGCGCGTTGACGACCGCCGAGCCGACGCCGTGCAGACCGCCGGAGACCGCGTACGACTTGCCGTCGAACTTGCCTCCCGCGTGCAGCGTCGTCAGCACGAGCTCGACCGCGGAGACCTTTTCCACAGGGTGGATGCCCGTGGGGATACCGCGACCGTTGTCGACGACCCGCACGCCGTTGTCGGCGAGCAGGGTGACGTCGATGCGGTCGGCGTGGCCGGCGAGGGCCTCGTCGACGGAGTTGTCCACAATCTCGTAGACAAGGTGGTGGAGACCGCGCTCGCCGGTCGATCCGATATACATACCCGGGCGCTTGCGGACCGCTTCAAGCCCTTCGAGTACGGTGATTGAGCTAGCGTCGTAGGACAACTGCGAAATCCTCCTGCCGCGGACACGCGGCGGGGGAGGCGACACCTGCCAGTAGCCCCTGCCGTGCCCGTCACCGTCGTGAGTGCCCCGATGCGCGGTCACCCAGGGGAGTCGGCTCGCATGCCGCGGGTGACACGCAAGCGGACGTGTCCGGAATCCGCTTTCATTCTACCGGCTCTGAGGGCTGTTAGTGGCATTGAACGCGCCTGTGATGCCCTGTAGCTCGTTCTCCCCCCGGTCGAGCATCCCCCCTCTGGGAGAGGTGCTCAGCGGCTCTGGGGCAATCTGATCGCCCGGTGTGGGATTTACCCGTAGGTGTCGCCCGGTCCGCGGCTGCCCGTGACACGTAGGCCACCCATCGGTCGAGGGGCGTTTTGTGGTCCTCTGACCTTGACCTTTTTGACCGTGCCCTCGCCCAGCTCCTCGTTGAGCCTGCGGATGAGCGTGCGGGCCAGCAGCCGCACCTGGGTCGCCCACGCCGTGGAGTCGGCCGCGATGACCACCTCGCCGTCCTCGAAGGCCTCAGGTTTGGTGTGGGCGGCCAGGTCAGGGCCCACGATCTCGGGCCACCTGCCGAAGACACCGCCGACCGCGGCCGAGCGCTCCCAGCCGCGGGTGGCGAGCAGATCCATGATCGCCTTGCCGAACAGCTGCGGGTCGCCGGCGTCCCTCTGGGCCTTCCTGCGCGGCTCGCGGCGGGGGAGTTGCCCGCGCTTGGCGGCGTCGGCCTTGGCCTGGGCGAGCTTCTCCCTGGCCAGCGCCGCCCCCCGGGCGGTCGGGTTCTCCTCAGCGGACACGGGTCACACTCCCCCCTGCGACATCGAAACGGGAGCCGATCAGCTCCGTGGGCACGTCGTCGGCGACCGCGGCGGTGATCAGCACCTGCTCCGCGGGAGCGACGATCTCGGCCAGGCGACGCCTGCGCTGGCTGTCGAGTTCGGCGAAGACGTCGTCGAGGATGAGCACGGGATCGCCGCCGTCGGCGCGCAGCAGATCGTAGGCGGCCAGCTTCAGTGACAGCGCGAACGACCACGACTCGCCATGGCTGGCGTAGCCCCGCGCGGGCAGATCGCCGAGGCCCAGGATCAGGTCGTCGCGGTGTGGACCGACCAGCGTGACGCCCCGCTCCAGCTCCGCCTGGCGGACCTCGAGCAGCCGCTCCCTCAACCTCGACTCAAGGGTTATCCCCAGGTCTGTGGATAACGTCTGTGCATCAGAAGATCCGCTCCCACCGGCCTGTTCGTCCTCCGCGTCGTCCCCACCTGTGGACAACGTGCTGCGATAGGACAGCTCGGCGGGGGCGCTCGTGGGCGCCAGCGAAGCATAGGCCGAGGCGACCAGCGGGCGCAGCGACTCGATCAGATCGAGCCTGGCTCTGAGGAGCTCCGCGCCGTGCCTGGCGAGGTGGGCGTCCCACACCTCCAGCGTGCTCAGCACGTCTCCCGCGCCCGCCGCGGCGAAGGCGGACTCACTCTCGGCCCTGCGTGATCCGCCGCGCCCACGACGAGCCTGGGCGGCCGTACGCAGCAGCGCGCCCCGCTGCTTCAGCACGCGGTCGTAGTCGGCCCTGACGGCCGCGAAGCGCGGCGCACGGGCCACCAGGAGGTCGTCGAGGAAGCGGCGGCGCTCGGCGGGGTCGCCCTTCACCAGCGCGAGGTCCTCGGGCGCGAACAGGACCGTGCGCAGCAGGCCGATCACGTCGCGGGGGCGGGAGACGGGAGAGCGATTGAGCCGCGCCCTGTTGGCCCTGCCCGGGTTGATCTCCAGCTCGATCAGCGCGCGCCTGTCGTCCCTGTGGACGGCGCAGCGCACGATCGCGCGGGCGGCGCCCTGCCGTACGAGAGGGGCGTCGTTGGCGACCCTGTGGCTGGAGTGCGTCGCCACGTACCCCATGGCCTCGACCAGGTTGGTCTTGCCCTGCCCGTTGGGCCCGACGAACGCCGTGACGCCAGGCTCGAGGCCTAGCTCCACGGCGGCGTAGGACCTGAAGTCGGTCAGCGAGAGATGGGCGACATGCACCCCACGAAGGTTAGTGGGCCACACCGACCACTGGGGTCAACGCCGGGCACCCCTGTGGAAAACGAGTATGGCCCGCGGGATCACTGTGCCTCTCGCGGCGGGGTCACGTCGGCCCCTGGGGAGTCCGCGCCCTTCTCGGTGGAGCCCGCCGCGGAGGTGACCGCGTGGCCGCCGAACTGGTTGCGCAGCGCCGCGACCATCTTCATCGCGGGCGAGTCGTCCTGGCGCGAGGCGAACCTGGCGTAGAGCGCGGCGGTGATCACCGGCAACGGGACCGCGTGGTCCACAGCCGCCTGCACGGTCCACCTGCCCTCGCCCGAGTCCTGTGCATAACCCTTGAGCTCGTCGAGGTGCTCGTCGTCGTCGAGCGCCCTGACCAGCAGGTCGAGCAGCCATGACCTGATCACCGTGCCGGTGCGCCAGCTCGAGAACGAGCCGCGGACGTCCTTGACGATGTCGGAGGCCTCGAGCAGCTCCCAGCCCTCGGCGTAGGCCTGCATCATGCCGTACTCGATGCCGTTGTGGACCATCTTCGCGAAGTGGCCCGCGCCGACGTCGCCCGCGTGGACGAAGCCGTCCTCGCCCTCGGGCTTGAGCGTCTCGAACACCGGCATCAGCCGCTCGACGCTGGCCTTGTCGCCGCCGCACATGAGCGCGTAGCCGTTCTGCAGGCCCCAGACGCCGCCGCTGACGCCGCAGTCGACGAAGCCGATGCCGTGCGCCTTGAGCTCCTCGGCGTGGCGCTGGTCGTCCACATAGTGTGAGTTGCCGCCGTCGATCACGAGATCGCCCTCGTCGAGGAGCTCGCCGAGCTCGTTGACCGTCAGCTGGGTGGGCTCGCCGGCGGGAACCATGACCCACACCGCGCGCGGTGCCTGGAGCCGGTCGACGAGCTCTCTGAGGCTGGAGACGTCGCTGACCGCCGGGTCGCGGTCGTATCCGACCACCTCGTGACCGCCGCGGCGCAACCGCTCGGCCATGTTGCCGCCCATCTTGCCGAGCCCGACCATGCCGATCTGCATGTTGATAACCCCCTTGTCAGGCTTCCATCATCGCCGATGGCTGTGTCAGCTGGACAAGCGGATGGGCATGATCAGGTAACGGTAGTCGGGAGCCCCACCGTCGTCCACAGGCTTGCCGCCAGTGAGGATAGCGGGCTTCGTCGAGGTGGTCATCTGCAGCCTGGCGACATCGGAGTCGATCGCGCCCAGACCCTCGAGAAGGAACTGGTGGTTGAAGGCGATGTTCATCTCCTCGCCCTCGTAATCCACAGGCAGCACCTCGACGGCCTGCGCCTCGTCGCCGCTGCCCGCCTCGAGGACGACCTCGCCGCCGCGGAAGGCCAGCCGTACGGGGGTGTTGCGCTCGGCGACCAGCGCCACACGCTTCACGGCCTCGACGAACGGGCCTGTGGACAGGTCGGCCTTGGCCGAGAACTCCGTCGGCAGCAGCGAGCGGTACTTGGGGAACTCGGGGTCGAGCAGGCGCGTGGTGGTGCGGCGCCCCGCGCTGGAGAAGCCGATCATGCCCTCGCCCGTTCCGCCGGCCGAGCTGAGCGCGATCTCGACCTCGGCGCCTGTGGATCCGAGCGCCTTGGCGGTGTCGGCGAGCGTCTTGCCGGGGATCATCGCGATCGCCGAGAAGTCAGGCTGGCCGGGCTGCCACTTCAGCTCCCGTACGGCCAGGCGGTACCTGTCGGTGGCCGCGAGCGTGACGGTGTCGCCCTCGATCTCCATGCGCACACCGGTGAGCATCGGCAGCGTGTCGTCCCTGCCCGCGGCGACGGCGACCTGGCCGACGGCCGAGGCGAACACGTCGCTGCCCACCTTGCCCGCGGCGGGTGGCATCGCGGGGAGCGACGGGTAGTCCTCCACAGGCATGGTCAGCAGTGTGAACCGCGCACTGCCGCAGGTGACGACCGCCTTGGCGCCGTCCACCACGAAATCCACAGGCTGTGCGGGAAGCGCGCGCGTGATCTCGGCGAGCAGCTTGCCCGAGACCAGCACCACACCCGGCTCACCGGTCTGCGGTTCGAGGGTCACCTCGGCGGAGACCTCGTAGTCGAAGCCCGAGAGCTTCAACTGGCCCGCGTCGGTGACTTCCATGCGCATGCCGGCCAGGACGGGCACGGACGGGCGCGCAGGGAGGCTGCGAGCCGTCCATGCGACCGCCTCAGCGAGCACGTCGCGCTCGATCCGGAACATCACGGGGATCAGCCTCCTGCTTTGGTCGTCGCTGCTTGTTCAGTGTTCACTCTCCCGCACCTGAGCTCCGGGAGAACCCCTCTATGGGTCTTTGAGTTTCTTAGTTAGAGATAGAGGAAGTCATCTTCATAGGGGCTGTGGATGTTGTGGACAGCCGACGTTTCCGCAGCTCAGCCCGGACGAATTCATCCACTGCCGGTGTGGGCGAAGCCTGGGGAGAACTTCGCCGCCTGGGGATGACGCCGCGTCACCCACAGGCCGTCCCCAGATCGGGGGGTCTTCGTCCACCGGTTATCCACTGGGTTTCAACAGGTTATCCACGGGGAAAAGAGGGTCACCTGGGGCTCCCGTTTCAGCTGTTCACAGGGCATCCACAAGTTGTCCACGAGTTGTCCCCAGGTTGTCCTCAAGATGTCCCCACCCTTATCCCCAGGCTCTGTGGGCGTCGTCGGCGCTTTTTGATCTTCGTCGAGGCCGGAAGAGGCCGTCTGAGCTGGTCCACAGAGTTATCCACAGGCTGTGTACAGTCAGGCCTTCGATGTCTGCTTGATGCGCATCGTCAGCTCGTTGACCTGGTTGTACATGGAGCGGCGTTCGGCGATGAGCGAGCGAATCTTGCGCTCGGCGTGCATCACGGTGGTGTGGTCACGTCCGCCGAACTGCTGCCCGATCTTGGGAAGTGAGAGGTCGGTCAGCTCTCTGGCCAGGTACATCGCGATCTGGCGAGCGTTGACCAGCGCCCTGCTGCGCGAGCTGCCGCACAGGTCGTCGATGGAGATGCCGAAGTACTCGGCGGTCTTGGCCATGATCGTGGCGATCGTGATCTCGGAGCTGGCGTCGGTGGTGATGAGGTCCTTCAGCACCACCTCGGCCAACTGCAGATCCACACCCTGCCTGTTGAGGCTGGCGAAGGCGGTGACCCTGATCAGCGCGCCCTCGAGCTCGCGGATGTTCGTCGAGATCCGGCTGGCGATGTACTCCAGCACCTCGGGCGGCGCGGCCAGGCCCCTCCTGGATCGCCTTCTTCCTGAGGATCGCGATGCGGGTCTCGAGCTCGGGCGGCTGGACGTCGGTGATCAACCCCCACTCGAACCGGTTGCGCAGCCGGTCCTCCAGGGTGATCAGCTGCTTGGGCGCCCGGTCGCTGGAGATGACGATCTGCTTGTTGGCGTTGTGGAGGGTGTTGAAGGTGTGGAAGAACTCCTCCTGCGTCTGCTCCTTGCCCTCAAGGAACTGGATGTCGTCCACAAGCAGGATGTCGATCGCGCGATAGCGGCTGCGGAAACCGTCGGCCTTGTGGTCGCGGATGCTGTTGATGAAGTCGTTGGTGAACTCCTCCGAGCTCACGTACCTCACCCTCGCGCCGTCGTAGAGCGACTGGGCGTAATGCCCGATCGCGTGCAGCAAGTGCGTTTTCCCCAGGCCCGAGTCGCCGTAGATGAACAGCGGGTTGTACGCCTTGGCCGGCGCCTCGGCCACCGCGACGGCCGCCGCGTGGGCGAAGCGGTTGCTGGCTCCGATGACGAATGTCTCGAATGTGTATTTCTGGTTCAGCCTCGCCGGCTCGCTCGGCTTGGTGCTCTTGGCTTCCCAGCGGTTCTGTGGAGGCTCGGGCTGCGCCTGTGGATATTCGGTGGATACCTGAGGCGGCTCGGGCGGCGGAGCGTAGAAGGGGGCGGCCTCCGGGGCCTGGTAGCTGGGCTGTGCATAACTCTGCACAGGCTCAGGCGCCTGGGGAAAACCCTGATTCACAGGCTGGGGATGAGACTCCACCATCGGCTGGTCCGGCGTGGTGGTGTCGATCATCACGGCCAGCCGTACGGGCCTTCCGAGCTCCTGGGAGAGCGCGTGGCCCACATGGGAGCGCAGCTTGCCCTCGATGAGGTCCTTGAGGAACTCGTTGGGGACGCCCAGCACGATCGTGTCGCCCGCCATGGCGATCGGCCTGACCATCGCCAGCCAGGTGCGCTGCTGGATCGGCAGGTTGTCGTTGAGGAAGTTGGCCAGCGCGCGCGCCCATACCGTGCCGAGGTCGTCCCCGTTCATGGTGTGGCTTCCCCTCCATTGTTATCCACACAGAGCAGCAGCCATGATCGCTGACTGCTCGAATATCCACAGGCGGTCCGATGTGCGATCTCCCCAGGTGTTCCACAGGAGATCCACAAGTTGTGCACAGAGTGATCCCTCCGTTACGGCTGGGGTCGGGGAGTTGTGCACACCTGTGTTCAAGTCGTTGTCCACAGACTAGTGGCACCTGAGTGCACAGACTGTGGACGCGCGAACCCCGGTGGAAAAGTTGCCTGTGGAAACGTGGAAAACTCCGCTGGTTTGACCTGGAGCATGCCTGGCCCGTAACGTACGACGGTCGGCTTGTCGCGTGACGGCTCTTTTGCATGCCCTCTCGACTTCGGCAGGCCAGCCATGTGTGTCACGCGCTCCCGCTCGAAGGCGGGGGTGCACTTTCAAGCCTGGAGCCCACTCGTGAGCAAGCGTACTTTCCAGCCGAACAACCGTCGCCGCGCGAAGACCCACGGCTTCCGGCTGCGTATGCGCACCCGGGCCGGCCGCGCGATCCTCGCCGCTCGTCGCCGCAAGGGCCGCGAGAAGCTGTCGGCCTGACGGTCGCCCTGTCCCAGCTTGATCGCCCGCCGGCGCTTCTCGTCGGCGGGCGATAGGCGTCTGATCTGACGTGTTGTCACAAGAGTCCCGCATGCGGCGGGGTGAGGATTTCTCCGTCGCGGTCAAGCGCGGAGCGCGCGCCGGTCGCCCCACCCTCGTCCTGCATTTGAAAGTCGCGGGGGACGGACCGCCACTGGTCGGTTTCGTGGTGAGCAAGGCCGTGGGCGGCGCAGTCGTGCGCAACAAGGTCAAGCGCCGGCTTCGACACCTGATGCGGGACCGTCTAGCAAGGCTGCCGCGAGGTAGCCTGCTTGTGGTACGCGCTAATCCACCTGCCGCGTCCGCGCGACACGAGCGCCTTGCCGCTGAACTCGATGCCGCGCTGGATCGTTTGTCAAGGCGAGAACAACGATGACGGAGCAGACCGGCCTGACTGCTCGGGCGCTCATGGCCCCGATCAGGTTCTATCGGGCGTTCATCAGCCCGATGTTGGGTCCACGCTGCCGTTTTTACCCCTCATGCAGTGCTTATGGGCTTGAGGCGATTGCCGTACATGGTGCTTTGCGCGGCATATGGCTGACTGTCCGGCGTATCGGGCGTTGCCACCCATTCCATCCCGGAGGTTTTGACCCGGTGCCCCCACGCCCGGTTCGGTCCCACGAAACGCAAGGGAGCTAGCTCGGTGGAGCTGTCCTGGCTTAACTGGCTCTACACGGCCATCGCCCAAGTCCTCACCTGGATTCACCAGGGCTACAGCACCTTCCTCGATCCCGATAGCGGGCTCACGTGGGCGCTGACCCTTATCACGATCACCGTCGCCATGCGGCTGCTGATCTTCCCGCTCTTCCTCAAGCAGATGAGCTCGTCGAAGAAGATGCAGGAACTCGCGCCGAAGGTGCAGGAGATCCGCAAGCGCTACGCGAAAGACAAGCAGCGCATGAACGAAGAGGTCATGAACCTCTATCGTGGCCAGGGCGCCAACCCCCTGGGCGGCTGCCTGCCGGTCCTCGCGCAGTTCCCCATCTTCATCTCGATGTTCACCGTGCTGAACGCGATGGCGCACGGCGAACTCAAGTTCGGGATGACGCAGCAGTTCGTCGACAGCGCGCGAGCCGCCCACATCTTCGGCGCGCCGCTGCCCGCCAACTTCTTCATGGGCAGCGAGCAGCTTGCGACCTTCGGCGCCGACGCCGTCCAGACCAAGATCGTACTGGGAATCTTCGTGGCGATCAGCTCGCTGACGACGTTCCTCACCGTCAGGCAGAGCGTCACCCGCTCCATGCAGCAGATGCCCGACAACCCCATGGCGTCGCAGCAGAAGATCCTGATGTACATCTCCCCGCTGTTCGCCTTCTTCAGCCTCAACTTCCCGCTCGGTCTGATCTTCTACTGGGTCACCACCAACGTGTGGACGCTCGGCCAGCAGCACTGGTTCTACTCCCGCAACCCTGCGCCCGAGTTCGACGCCAAGGGCAACGTGATCCCCGTCGCGCCCAAGAGCGGCCTGCTGTCCAAGGTGAGGAAGAGCGCGCCGGCCGCCGAGGAGGCGCCGCCGGAGAAGCCGGAACCGAAGATCATCCGGCAGCAGCCCAGCAAGCAGCCCCGCAGCAAGCGCACGGGCAGCAAGAAGTCTTGACCCACATCACGACGTCGATCCACAGCACGAAAGAGAGGCCCGACGTGACCGAGGCCGAGCAGGAGAAGGCTCCGGATCTTGCGGCGCTTGAGCAAGAAGGTGAGATCGCGGCGGACTACGTGGAGGGTCTGCTCGACATCGCCGACATCGACGGCGACATCGACATGGATGTCGAAGGGGACCGCGCGCTGGTCTCCGTCGTCGGCGTCAAGGGCACCGACCTGGTCGGCCAGAGTGGCGAGATCCTCGAGGCGCTCCAGGAGCTGACCCGGCTCGCCGTCCACAGGCAGACGGGGGAGCGCTCCAGGCTCATGCTCGACGTCGCCGGCTACCGCGAGAAGCGCAGGGCCGAGCTGAGCAAGCTGGGCACCGAGGTCGCCGAGACCGTCAGGCGCAACGGCGAGCCCAAGTCGCTGCACCCGATGACTCCGTTCGAGCGCAAGATCGTGCACGACGCTGTCGCCGCCGCGGGGCTGCGCAGCGAGTCGGAGGGCGAGGAGCCCCACCGTTTCGTGGTCGTCCTGCCCGTCTGATCCCGTCCATCGGGTACGGCAGGCACGCGCCAGGCCGTCGGCCCCTTCGGGGCTGGCGGCCTTTCTGCTGGCATCCATCCGCTCCTCGGTCGGCGTGGATGCGCGGACGGCTAGTCTTCGTTCCTGTAGGCACCCACCCCCGACCGCACATTCAGGAAAGGCCACCGGATCAGTGAGCGACGAGCTGACGGCTCCACCGCAGATAGCGCGCGAGGTGTTCACCGGCGACGCGTGGGACAGGGCGCAGGAGTTCGCACGGTTGCTGGCCGGTCCCGGGGTGGTCCGCGGGTTGCTCGGTCCGCGTGAGGTGCCCAGGATCTGGGACCGCCACCTGCTCAACTGCGCCGTGGTCGCCGAGGCCATTCCCGAGAGCGTCCGCCTGGTCGACATCGGCTCCGGTGCGGGTCTGCCCGGGCTGGTCCTGGCGATCGTACGGCAGGACCTCACGGTCACGCTGCTGGAGCCGCTGCTTCGCCGTACCGTGTTTCTCGAAGAGTGCGTCGCCGCGCTCAAGCTCGACAACGTCGAGGTGCTGCGTGGCAGGGCCGAGGAGTTGGCGGGCAAACGCGAGTTCGACGTCGCCAGCGCCCGAGCCGTCGCTCCGCTCGACCGTCTCCTGAAGTGGTCCCTTCCGCTCCTGCGCGAAGGCGGCGAGCTCATCGCCATGAAGGGGGAGCGGGCCGCGGAGGAACTCGCCGACGCCGACGCGCAATTGCGGGCCAGCGGGGTGCGGACGGCCGAGCTGATCTCGGTCGGGCACGGTAAGGTCGAGCCGCCTGCAACTTTGGTCCGAGTAGTCGCGGGTCGCGCGCCGGCGTCAGGACGGCGCCGGCGAAAGAGGTGACAGTTGTGCCGGACACGTCAAGCGGACTCGGGTGGCCGGGTAAAGCCCGCCCCGAGAGCCCGTCAGGTCTCGGCTGGCCGGAAATGGACGTGTCGCGGCACAGCATTGCGGGCAGCACCCGGCCGCTGGTTGAAAGGATGGCCATCGTGACCCAGACCCCCCTTAACCCCGGCGATTCGCCGCTGGTACGAGAGGCACTCAGCTCCGTGGTTTCACGTGAAACATCTGCGACCCAGACGGCGGACGCCCCCACGCAGGACATCTCCCCGTCGGAAGCCCCCTCGTCAGGTACCGCCGCGCCGGCCGACGGCTCCTGGCCGCGTCCCTCCAAGTGCCGCGTCATCGCCGTCGCCAACCAGAAGGGCGGCGTCGGCAAGACGACGACCTCTGTGAACCTCGCGGCCGCCCTGTCGATGAACGGCGAGCGCGTGCTCGTCGTCGACCTGGACCCCCAGGGAAACGCCTCGACGGCCCTGGCCACGGAGCACCGTGGCGATGTCCCCGACGTGTACCAGGTGCTCGTCGACGACCTTCCCATGGCCGACATCGTCAAGGCGGTTCCGGACATGCCGGGCCTCTTCTGCGCCCCCGCGACCATCGACCTGGCCGGCGCGGAGATCGAGCTGGTCTCGCTGGTGGCCCGCGAGGCGCGGCTTCGTCGCGCGCTGTCGGCGTACGAGGCCGAGCTCGACTACATCATCATCGACTGCCCGCCGTCGCTGGGGCTGCTGACCGTCAACGCTCTGGTCGCGGCTGACGAGGTGCTGATCCCGATTCAGTGTGAGTACTACGCGCTGGAGGGGTTGGGGCAGCTGCTGCGCAACGTCGATCTGATCAAGGCACACCTGAACCCGACGTTGAACCTGTCGACGATCGTGCTGACGATGTACGACGGGCGGACGAGGTTGGCGTCGCAGGTGGCGGACGAGGTGCGGGCGCACTTCGGGGACACGGTGCTGAACACGGTCATCCCGAGGAGCGTGCGACTGTCGGAGGCGCCCAGCTATGGGCAGTCGGTCATGACGTATGACCCGGGGTCCAGTGGGGCGATGGCTTACATGGATGCGGCCAGGGAGATCGCCTACCGGGCGGTGACGGTCTGAGCGGCTTGAGAGCGGGGGAGTCTTCACGATCAAGACTCTCCCCTTCCCGCCCCCCTCGCCCGTCACCCACCCAAGCCTCGACACTCATCCTTAGCCCTCCGACCCGCCCGGCCTCGACACTCGTCCTTAGCCCTCCGACCCGCCCGGCCTCGGCGCTCATCCGCAGCCGCCACCACCTGCCCGAGCCGCCACCCCCACCTGAGCCACCCCGCACCTGACCCGTGCCCGCTTGAGCCCCTGTTCCTGAGCTACCTCCCGCCTGAAGCCGCCCCGCGCCTGTCCGTCCCGCCTAAGCCGCACCCTGACCGGCCCGCGCGCACTCGCCCGAGCCATCACCCGCTCGAGCCACCTCTCGCCTGAGTCACCTCTCGCCTGAGTCACCTCTCGCGTGAGCTGCCGCGACTGAGGGGCGCCCGCCTTACCCAAGCCGCTGCCTTGCCTGCCAACGCACGTTCGCCTGGGCTGCCCCGCGCCTGAGTCATCCCGCGCCTGAGCCACTCCCGCTTGAGCTACTCCGCGTCTGGCCACCTCTCCCGCTTGAGCTACCTCCCGCGTAAGCTGCCCCGCGCCCGGCCACCCTGCTTGAGCTGCCCCGCGCCCGGCCACCCTGCTTGAGCTGCCCCGCGCCCGGCCACCCTGCTTGAGCTGCCCCGCGCCTCAACGGCGTCCGCCTACGCCGCATCACGCCGGCCCGGGCGCACCCGCCTGAGCAGCCTCCTCATCTCGCTCGCCTGGGTCTCGCCCTCGCGTCGTCCGCGCGGCGCACTCGCCCTGGCGTCTCCTTGTCTCGCCCCTCCGCCCGCCTTGAGCTGCCTTCGCCCCTGTCTCTGTCAGCTCTAGGGGCCACCCCCTCGCGGGACGCCCGATCCCGGTCACCCGCCTGGCCCGCTGCCTTGCCTCGCGTCGCGCTCACCGGCGTCGCGCTCACCCTTGCGGTGCTACCCCTGCGGTGCTCATCCGCGCTGCGTTCATCCGCGCTGCGTTCATCCGCGCTGCGTTCATCCGCGCTGCGTTCATCCGCGCTGCGTTCACCCGAGGCTGGCCCGCTCCCTCGCGCGTCGTTGAAGTCGCAGGCTCCAGGTACGGCTTGGGCGGGATGTGGCAAACCCGACCGAACTGCGTGTGGCGAGCGGGCACTCGGATGCGCCTGCGACGGTAACCTCTCCTGATGTGACCGGAAGCGGCCGGGTGGATGAGGAGACGCAGTGAGTCAGCAGCGGCGGGGACTGGGAAAGGGACTCGGGGCGCTCATCCCGACCGGCCCGATCGTTGACGGCACTGGGGCGGTGTCACCGTCTGGCGGCTCGACACAGGACAACGGCCCGCAACCGATCGCCGGGGCGTACTTCAGGGAGATCGCCCTCAAGGCCATCACCCCGAACCCTCGCCAGCCACGTGACTTTTTCGACGAGGAACGTCTCGAGGAACTGGCTGCCTCCATCAAGGAGGTGGGTCTGCTCCAGCCGATCGTGGTGCGTTCGATCGGTGGCGGGAGCTACGAGCTCATCATGGGGGAGCGCCGCTGGCGCGCCTGCCAGCTGGTCGGTCTTGACCCCGTTCCTGCGATCGTCCGCAACACCCAGGATGACGATCTCCTCCGCGACGCCCTGATCGAGAACCTTCAGCGCGAGCAGCTCAACCCGCTCGAAGAGGCCGCCGCCTACCAGCAGCTGCTCGACGACTTCGGCGCCACCCACGAGCAGCTCGCCCAGCGGGTTGGACGTTCGCGTCCGCACATCTCCAACACGCTCCGCCTCCTGAACCTCCCGCCCAATGTCCAGCTGACGGTTGCCGCAGGCGTCATCAGCGCCGGGCACGCCCGTGCTCTGCTCGCCCTGGACGACTCCCGGGCGCAGGAGTACCTCGCCAAGCGCATCGTTGCGGAGGGCCTTTCGGTGCGGACGGTTGAGGAGATCGTGGCAACAGGCGGCGCCAAGGCAGCGGGAGCGGCGCCCAAGGAGCGCTCGGCGAAACGTCCGTCCATGCCGGGCCTCGTCCACCTGGCCGACCGCCTCTCGGACCACTTCGAGACCAAGGTGAAGGTGGATTTGGGGCACAGGAAGGGCCGCATCGTCGTCGAGTTCGCCACGATCGACGACCTGGAACGCATCATCAGCACCATGGCCCCGGAAGCGGCACACGCCATGCGGGAGGGCGACGAGGTCGCCTAACGCCCGCCCTCACGCTCCACCTGCTGAGCCTGCCTTCCCCTCAGGCAGCGGAGTCCTGAGGCAGGCGGCACAGCCTAGACCGCGGATGCTTGATGTTGGGGGCGTTGTTTCACGTGAAACCACGCCCCTAACCTTTCGCCCGATCGCCATGGGGAAGCTTGTGCGGGCATCGCGTTTCACGTGAAACCACTCGAGATCCGAAGGCGGATTCCTCACCGGGCAGCTTTCACGGGATCGACAGGTCCCCTTCGCCGGTCGGATCGAGTCGTATGGTTCCGCCCTGCTCTCCTCGCCCCCCTTCCCCTTCTCCTGGTCCCTGCTTCCCTCCCTCCTCCTGGCCCGCTGCTCCTCGCTTAGGCTTCCTTTCTCCTGTCCGCCGCCCGCGCCTGCTGGCTGGGGCCGCGTCGCCTCCGGCCGCCCGTTGCTGCCGCCTGCGGTCCGGTCCCCGTAGCCCAGCGCCTGCGGCTTCCGTTTCACGTGAAACCGCGCCGTAGATAGAGGCGCCTGGCTGGTAGGCATGCCGTTTCACGTGAAACAGAGAGCCATGAGTTCGGCATGGCGGCAGCTGACATCCCTGTGCGTCGCGCCTTTCCGTGTGGCACGGTGGATCACGCTCTCTGCGTGGCGCCTGCCGCGTTCGTCGCCGTTCCGTTTCTGTAAGAGGTGCTCGGCTACAGCGCTCTGGCCACTGGGCGCGGGATCGTCCCGATAGGTCTCGCGCCTTCCGTGTGGTGCCGCGCCTCCCGCTCTCCGCGTGGTGCCGCTCTCCGTGTGGTGCCGCGCCTCGCGCCCTCCGCGCCTCGCGCCCTCCGCGCCTCGCGCCCTCCGCGCCTGCGCGTCCTCCGCTTTCCGTGTCCTCCGCTTTCCGTGCCCCGCGCTTTCCGCGTCCTCTGCTCTCCGCGCTCTCCGCGCGATGTGGTGCGTTGTGCTTCCCTGAGCGGCGTCATGCGTTGTGCGCTCCGCGTGGCGTTGGGCGCGCGTCTCGTCCGCGAGCGGTGACGTCTTGTTGCGTCGCCCTCCCCGTTGCGCTGCGTGGCGCTTAGGAAATGCGCGAGGGGAGGGTTGGCAGCTTCCTGGATCTAGGCGTTCAGGTGTCTCTCGATGTCTTCGATGAAGTCGTCAACCTGAGCCGGGCTGGTGTCGAAGGCGGTCATCCAGCGGACGACGCCGGTCCGCTCGTCCCAGACGTGGAACAGGTACCGCTCCTGCAATGAAGCCGTCGCCTTCTCCGGCAGGGAGACGAAGACGGCGTTGGATTCGACTGGATAGGTGATCTCGACACCGGGAAGCGCGGCTACTCCTTCAGCGAGGCGTCGCGCCATGGCGTTCGCGTGGGCCGCGTTCGTTCGCCAGAGCTCGTCCGTGAGAAGCGCCGAAAGCTGCGTCGAGATGAAGCGCATCTTCGAGGCCAGCTGGAGTGACTGGCGACGGAGGAACGGCACCCCACGGGCGAGAGACGTCTCCAGCACCACCACCGCCTCCGCGGCCAGTGCGCCGTTCTTCGTCCCTCCGAAGCTGAACACGTCGACACCCACGTCTGTCGTGATTTCACGAAGGGAGCAGTCGAGGAAGGCGGCCGCGTTGGCCAGGCGGGCGCCGTCCACATGGAGGTAGAGGCCGGCTTCGTGTGCCGTCTCAGCGAGGGCGGCGATCTCGCTGGGGGAGTAGCAGGTGCCGAGCTCGGTCACCTGGGAGATGGACACCACACGCGGCTGCGATTCGTGCGGGTTGCCGAGGCCTCCCAGGCGAGAGGAGATGTCCTGCGGCGTGAGTTTGCCGTCCTTCGTCGGGACGGTGATGAGCTTCACGCCGAGCATGCGTTCCGCGGCACCGGCCTCGTGGGTGGCGATGTGCGCGGTGTCCGCGCAGATGATGGCGTCGTAGCGGCCGAGCATGAGGGCCAGGCCCACCATGTTGGCGCCCGCGCCGTTGAGCACCGCGAACCCTTCCGCGTGGTCGCCGAACTCGTCCTTGATGTGTCGCTCGAAGATGGCGGTACAGGAGTCGCCACCGTAGGCGGGGGCGTCGCCTTCGTTGGCGATGGAGATGGCGGAGAGGATCGCCGGATGGACGCCTGCGTGGTTGTCGCTGGCGAAGCTCTTGGGATACAGCGAGTCGATGAGCACATCGCCAGGCTAATGAGCCGACGACGCCCGCGTTCTTGGCGGGGTCTGCTCCATGTGCCTCGGGGAGGGTAGAAGCGGCTCGTTGGGCCGAGGCGTGGGAGGGGCCTGAAGAGGTCTCCTTGGGGGACCGAGACGATCTCCTGGGGAGGGGGCGGCCCCGAGGGAAGGGCTGGAACGCCGCCCTGGGAGAGGGCGAGCCGCTGTGCTCTCAAGTGAGGGGCCGCATGACACGGTGGGCCAGCGTCTGGCGATGATCCCTGCGAGTGGAAGGTGATTACCGGTGGCGTCGTCCAGTGAGCGGGTGCACCGCCTCCAGTTGAGATCCCGATGAGCGGGTCCACCGCCTCCGGTTGAGATCCCATGGGGGGTGCACAGCCTGCGGTAGAGATCCCATGGGCGGGTGCTCGGCCGTAGGGGGGAGCTGATGGACGAGGCGGTGCCTCTGAACCGCCGGCCGTCGAGCGTTTGTCTCCAGAGGCTTGGACCCCGCAGCGGAGGAGGGGGGTCAGCGGTGGGCGGCTCGTTCGAGGAGGCCTCGGCACAGCGCGCCCAGGTCCTTGCCTGCCGCCTCCACAGCCATCGGCAGCAGCGACGTCTCCGTCATGCCGGGAGCGACGTTCACCTCGAGGAAGTGCGGTTGGCCCGCCGCGTCCACGATGAGGTCGGTACGTGAGACGTCCCTCAGTCCCAGCGCCGTGTGCGCCGTCACCGCCATCTGCGCGCAAGCCTCAGCAGCCTCAGGTGACAGGCGCGCGGGGGCGAAGAACTCCGTGTGCCCCGCGGTGTAGCGGGCGGCGTAGTCGTACACCCCCTCGTCCGGGACGATCTCCACGGGTGGCAGCGCCACGGGACCGTCGCCCAGGTCGACCACGGACATGGCCACCTCGACGCCCTCGATGTACCGCTCGACGAGCGCCGTGTCACCGTAGGCGAAGCAGCCCACCATCGCCGCGGGCAGTTCCTCCGCGGTGCGCACAATGGAGGCCCCCAGCGCCGACCCGCCGCGAGCGGGCTTGACGAACAACGGAAGCCCGAGGTGCTCGACGATGCGTGACAGCACGGCCGAGGCACCGAGGTCGTGGAAGGTCTCCTTGGGCAGCGTCACCGATTCAGGCGTCCGCAGCCCCACGGACCTCACCACCGCCTTGGCCGTCGGCTTGTCGAACGCCACCCGGCAGGCGTCCGGATCCGCACCGACGTAGGGCACTCCCAGCAGTTCAAGAACCGAACGGATCGCGCCGTCCTCGCCGGCCCCGCCGTGCAGCGTCACGAACACCGCGTCCGGCGGATCGGCGAGAACGGCCGGCACCAGGGAGGCGTCGGTGTCCCTGGTCTCGACGTCGATGCCGGCCGCGCGCAGCACCTCGCTCACCCGCCGACCGGACCGCAGCGAGACCTCGCGCTCGTAGGACAGTCCGCCGGCAAGCACGAGCACATGTCCCAGGTCGCTCATCAAAAACCCTCCGTAGATCGCCGGCGCCGCACGATGTTCCACCGTACCCGTCCAGCCGGTTGACCAGAGCCCCGCGGCGGTCCGTCCCCTCCATCTTTCTCCTGTACGGCAAGCCACCCAAGCGCCTCCCTAGTCACCGCTGACCGACCGTCCAAGGGACGCTCCCCGTGCGCGGTGGCCAACCGCCCCAACGGCGCCCCAACCCGGGTGCCACCGACCCCGCCGCCGGGGGAGGGGTGACGAGCGCGGAGGAACAGGAGACAGACCACGGGAACAGAGAACGCGGCTGCGGAGAACGAGAAGGGGACATGGCCGGAGAACAGGGGGCGAGAGACAGGGGACGGAGAGACGGAAACCAGGAGACAGGAGCGGAGACGTGGGATGGGGAGGGTGGGGCGGCAAAGCTAGGTCGAAGAGACGGCTGCGGTCGAGGTGCGAGGAACCGCGGGATGGAGATGGGCGATGAGACGGTAATCCGGCGGCGGCGTGGCGGGGAAGCATGGGGCGTAGGAACGACGGTGAGGCAGTGGCGAAGAGTCGGGGCTGTGAGATGGCGGGTCGGCGGCTGATGGGGGTGCGGGCAAACCGAACGACGCAGGGACGACGGTGAGGCGGTGGCCGATCGCGGTGACGGGGATCTGGGAGCACGGGGCATAGAGACGGGGCGAAGAGACGGCGGCCCCGGCGGTGCGGGGTGCGAGGAAACCGTGGGGCGTAGACATGGGGCGGTGAGATGGCCTCCCGGCGGTGCCGGGTGCGGGGAAACCTGGGGCGCAGGGACGGTGAGACGGTGGCCGATCGCGGTGCAGGGGACCCTGGGAGCACGGGGCGAAGAGACGGGGCGAAGAGACGGCGGCCCGGCGGTGCGGGTGCGAGGAAACCGTGGGGGCGAGAGATGGCTGAGACGGTGGCGATGACCCAGGGATGCGGAGAACCTTGGGGCGGGGAGCCGGCGGCGGTCAGGGCGGTGGCGGCGAAGAAGGGCGGAAATCGGGTTTCAGGAGCGCTCTTCGCCGGCTCCCACCCGCCGCCCCCCGAAAACCCCCGCCCCGCAGAATCGCTCTCACACAAAAAAACGTGAGCACGCCCGCAGCGGACGTGCTCACGTTTTCGATGGCTCTCAGGCCAGATCGGGCCCAGGTGTGTCCAGCCCGTGGTGCCCCAGGATCGACCCCGTCCCGAACGTGTCGCGCAGTTGGACCTCCTGCTCGATCACCCCCGCCAGCCTCCGCACCCCTTCGCGGATCCGGTCAGGCTCGGGGAAGCAGAACGACAGCCGCATGTGCCTGGCGCCGCTGCCGTCCGAGAAGAACCCGGTGCCGGGAACGAACGCCACCCGCTCGGCCACCGCCCGCGGCAGGATCGCCTTGGAGTCGAGCCCCTCGGGCAGGGACGCCCACACGAAGAACCCGCCGCCAGGACGCGTCCATGTGACGCCCGGCGGCATCAGGGCCTCGAGGGAGCTGAGCATCGCGTCCCGGCGCTCCCTGTAGAGCTCGCGGAAGGCCTTGATCTGCTCCCGCCACGGCTGCGTGGCGAGGTACTGGCCGACGGCCAGCTGCGTGAAGGTCGAGTGCGACAGCACGGCCGACTCCATGGCGAGCACGAGCTTGTCGCGGATGGCGTGGGGAGCGAGCGCCCAGCCGACGCGGAACCCCGGGGCCAGCGTCTTGGAGAACGAGCCCAGGTAGACCACGCCGTCGGAGTTGTCGGCGCGCAGCGCCCGCATGGGATCGCCGTCGAAGCCGAGCAGGCCGTACGGGTTGTCCTCGACGATCAGGATCCCGGCGCGCTGGCAGATGTCGAGGACCTGCTGGCGGCGGGCGACGTTCAGGGTGACGCCGCCGGGGTTGTGGAACGTCGGGATCGTGTAGAGGAACTTGATGCGGCTGCCCGCGGCGCGCAGCGCGTAGATGGTCTGCGCGAGCGACTCGGGGATGAGGCCCTGATCGTCCATAGCGATATGGACCACTTTGGCCTGGTATGCGGCGAATGTTCCGAGGGCGCCGACGTACGAGGGGCCCTCGGCGAGCACCACGTCGCCCGGATCGATGAAGATCCGCGTGATCAGGTCGAGCGCCTGCTGGGAGCCGACGGTGGCGACGACGTCGTCAGGGCTGGCGTCGATGCCCTCCATGCGCATGACCTCGCAGATCTGCTCACGTAGGTGCGGGTCTCCCTGCGCCGAGCCGTACTGCAGGGCCACGGGACCGCGGCGGGCGACCAGATCGGACACCAGCTCGCCCACGACATCGAGGGGAAGGGCCGTGACGTACGGCATGCCGCCGGCGAGCGAGACCACCTCGGGCCTCGACGCGACGGCGAAGAGAGCTCGGATCTCGGAGGCGACCATCCCGGTAGCTCGCGCGGCGTACCGATCGACGTAGGCGTCGATACGCGACCCTTGGGTCGCGGGCGTCCGACCGTGATCCGTCTCTTCTGTCACGGTCCACCTCCTAGGTGTGGCATTGAACCGAGATACCAGAGTACGTCAGAGCGTTGACCCGGCCGCGACCGGGACAGTCCGCTGCCGACTTCGTCCCTGAGTTACGATGCCAGCTGGGGACGCGGTATTCGCGCGCTTTTCCGCACAGCAACGATTGGGGCAATAGTTGTCGCGTCGGCTGGCCAACGTCACTCTGGACAACCTCGACGATCTGCCGCGACGGTGCCGGCAGTGCGTCTTCTGGGAGCTCGACCCCGTGAGCGGCGAGAGAGCCGTCAAGACGGGTGATCCAGGGCTGGAGAAGGAGGCCTGGATCTCGTCCACCCTGCTCGAGTGGGGGAGCTGCGGGAAGATCGTTTATGTCGACGGTGTGCCCGCCGGGTTCGTGCTGTACAGCCCGCCGCTCTACACGCCCCGCTCGGTGGCCTTCCCCACCTCGCCGGTCAGCGCCGACGCGGTCCTGCTGATGACCGCGCACATCATCCCCGAGTTCTCCGGCGGCGGGCTGGGCCGGATGCTCATCCAGGGCGTGGCCAAGGACCTCACCAGGCGCGGTGTGCGGGCGATCGAGGCCTTCGGCGACCTGAAGTGGGAGGAGCCGAGCTGCGTGGTGCCCGCCGAATACCTGCTTTCCGTGGGATTCAAGACGGTTCGGCCGCATCTGCGCTTCCCCCGGCTCAGGCTGGAGCTCAAGAGCGCCGTGTCGTGGCGTGAAGACGTCGAGGTGGCGCTGGAGCGGCTCCTGGGATCCATGAGTCCCGAACGCGCCCTGCGCCCCGTCTGAGCGATCTGGGGGCTCCGCGAGCCCCGGCGCATCCTGTGCGGCATCGGCCGACGCCGTACAGCCGAAAGGCCCCGAGGGGCGAACCCCCGGGGCCCGGTGCAGCGGGTCGGGCTAGATGATGCCGTCGAGCTCGCGCAGCAGCATGGCCTTCGGCTTGGCGCCGATGATCTGCTTGACGACCTCGCCGCCCTTGTAGACGTTCATCGTCGGGATCTGGAGCACACCGTAGTCGCGAGGGACGTTGGGGTTCTCGTCGATGTTGAGCTTGACGATCTCCAGCTTGTCCCCGTACTCCTTCGAGATCTCCTCGAGGATCGGGGCGACCTGGCGGCACGGGCCGCACCACTCGGCCCAAAAGTCGACAAGGACAGGCTTGTCGTTCTTGAGGACGTCCGCCTCGAACGAGGCGTCGGTGACTGCCTTCACAGTGGGCTCCTTCGTTAGTTCTCGTTGCTTGCGAGCCAGCGCTCGGAGTCGAGTGACGCCGAGCATCCCGTGCCCGCGGCGGTGATGGCCTGCCGGTAGGTGTGGTCGACGACGTCGCCGGCGGCGAACACACCGGGGATGTTGGTCGCGGTGGTGGGCGCGGCGACCTTGATGTATCCGTCGTCGTCGAGTTCGATCTGGCCCTTGACCAGGTCGGTGCGCGGGTCGTGGCCGATGGCGATGAACAGCCCGTCGGCGGCCAGCTCGCACTCCTCGCCCGTCTTGAGGTTGCGCAGTTGGACGGCGGTCACCTTGTCGTCGCCGAGGACGTCGACGACCTCGGAGTCCCAGACGAAGCGGATCTTCTCGTTGGCGAAGGCCCGCTCCTGCATGATCTTGCTGGCGCGCAGCTCGTCACGGCGGTGGACGACCGTCACCATGCGCGCGAAGCGGGTGAGGAAGGTCGCCTCCTCCATGGCGGTGTCGCCGCCGCCGACCACGACGATGTCCTTGTTGCGGAAGAAGAACCCGTCACACGTCGCGCACCACGAGACGCCGTGTCCTGACAGGCGCTTCTCGTTGACCAGGCCCAGCTCGCGATAGCCGGAGCCCATCGCGAGGATGACCGACTTGGCGTAGTAGGTGTCGGTGTGGGTCTTGACCACCTTGGGATTGGCTTCGAGGTCGACCTCGACCACGTCGTCGGCCACCAGCTCGGCGCCGAACCTCTCGGCCTGCTTGCGCAGGTTGTCCATGAGGTCGGGGCCCATGATGCCGTCGGGGAACCCAGGGAAGTTCTCCACGTCGGTGGTGTTCATCAGGGCTCCACCCGCGGTGACCGAACCCTCGAACACCAGCGGCTTGAGTTCGGCGCGGGCGGAGTAGACGGCCGAGGTGTACCCCGCGGGGCCCGAACCGATGATGATCACATTTCGGACGTCGCTCAACGCTCCACGCCTTCCTTCGCTGTTTGCCAGTGGCGTCAACAGATCCTAGGCGTCCGTGATTCCCAGCCCTACCCACATCGCCAGGGGCAAACGAAAGGAGCCCGCACAGGGCGGGCTCCTCGCGTCGGAAAGGGGATCTACTTCCAGTTGCCCAGTGTGGGCTTGACGATGTTCTTGCACTTGAACGGGTCGACCACATCGACCCTGACCCGCAGCGCGGTCTTGTCCTTCCACGAGGCGATGATCAGTGCCTCCTGGCCGTTGAACTCGCTCTGGTCCACCGTGAACGGCCTGAGCTTGCTCCGGGCGGCCACCCGCTCGACACACGCCGACACCTTGGGATCGACACCGCCGGCGTCCTTGGAGCCTGGAGCCGCACCCAGGAAGGTGCTCAGCGGCTGCTTGAGGTCCTGGGAGCTCCAGTTGTAGTCGGTGTCGGTCACCATGTAGCTCAGCGCCGGCTGCGACGCCGAGGGCTGGGGCTGGGCCAGCAGGCTTCTGCCTGGCGACGGATCGGATCCGTCCGCCAGCAGGCCGGTCGAGAGGCCCGCGGCGCCGACCACGACCGCTGCCGCGGCCGCCGCCACCAGCGGCATCCCCCATCTGCGCCGTCCAGGAGAACGCTGCGCAGGAGGTCGCTGCCCTGCTGGTCGCCGCGCGCCTGGGCGTCGCCCTGAACCGCTGTGCCCCGAGGCGCCGTGTCCGGAGTAGCCGTGTCCCGAGGCGGCGCGTCCCGAAGAGTAGGCAGGGACGAGGTCGCCGTCGTCGGCGGCCGTGCCGAGCCGTACGGGCTCGGGGGTCTGTCTGGTCAGTTCCTCCCAGTCAGGACCGTCGAGGAGGTCGAGACCTCCACCTGCGGCCTCACGAGCAAGGGCCTGGTCGATCCGCATCGCGACACCCATCGGCATGGCCGGTGTGGGAGTCGCCGCGAGCACCTCGCGAACCGCGGCCAGGTCCGCCAGGAGCTCCCCACAGGGGTCGCAAACCGCGAGATGCTCGCGGACCTGTTCGGCCGTGGCAGCGTCCAGGAGACCCTCGGCCAGCTCGGCCAAGATCTCCAGATCGTAGTGCGTGTCACCCGTCACGAAGTTCTGCTCCCTTCGCGGATGAGACGCGGGTCAGGTCTGTTCGGTTCCGCAGATGCGAAAGAATCGGGGCAAGTTTCGCGCGACCCCGTGCACAGCGGCTCTTCACGGTGCCACTGGGCACGGACAGCACTTGAGCTGCGTCTTCGACGGAATAGCCCATCATGTCCACGAGGACGAGCGCCGCCCTCTGGTCGGCTGGAAGCATTTTGAGGGCGGCCGAAACCTCCATGGAGACCTCGCGCTCGCCGGTCTGGTCGGGCATGGGCGTGTCACGCTCGGCCGCCTCGATGAGCTCGTCGTCGGCGACGGGCCTGACCGACTTGCGGCGCATCCTGTCGAGGCAGGCGTTGACCACGATGCGGTGCAGCCAGGTCGTGACGGCCGCCTCGCCGCGAAAGCTGTGCGCCTTCCTGTAAGCGGAGACGAACGCGTCCTGTACGGCATCAGCCGCCTCGTCGGGGTCGCCCAGCGTGCGCAGGGCGACCGCCCACATGCGGTCGCGGTGCCTCTTGACTATTTCACTGAACGCATGCTGATCCCCGTCGAGGTGCCGGGTGAGCAGCTCGGCGTCAGAGAGTGGCTCAGGTGGGGAATTCACAAGGTTTATGCCGTTCCGGGGGAATACACCACTACGTCATAGATGGTGCCACGAAACTTCCCGGCATCCGCAGGAAGACGAGTAAACCAGATCAAAACGTACTGACCGGTTGCGGCCTCGTCCGGCGTCAGGGTGACCTTTCCCGACGCGTCCTTCTGCTTGGCCACCGTCTTGAGAGAGGACAGGTCGGGGGAGTCTCCCACCTTGAGCTCGACGCTGGCCCCTGAGGCGCTGGACAGCGTCGCGATCACGTCGGCGATCTTGGTCGGCTTCCCCATGTCGAGCAGCAGCCCCACACCGGGCTTGAGGTTGCCGAGGGTCGCGTTGTTGTAGTTGGTGGTGTGCCAGAAGGTGTCGGGCTTGCCGTCGACGGCGTCGTCGGCCAGCTCGGGATGTTCGGCTCCATCGTCGCCGAGAGGGTCGAAGCCCGTGGCGTTCGACGGCTTGACGATCTGCGGCTCGGCGGTCGCCGAAGGGGGCGGCTGGCTCTGCGCGGCCTCGGGAGGCGCGGGATTGCCGAGCTTTCGGCCGAGAGTCCAGGCGCCGACGCCGACCGCGGCGATCACCAAAAGGACCACGAACGTCATCAGCACCCTGTTGAGGGTGCTGGGCTGCTTGGGGGGAAGAGGTTGGGAGACGTACGTCCGCTGCTGGGTGTCGAGACCCTCGGAGCGGGAGACGACGGCGGGGGCGGGCGGTGGCGAAGGCGGCGGCGTGTACTGGATCGTCAGCGGCCTCGCCACGTCGGCGAGCGCCTCGGCCACCTGCCCTGGGGTGGACAGCGCGCTGTGGCTCTTACGCGACTCGGGCAGCACGGCCCTGCAGGTGATGGTGTCGAGGTAGCCGGGCACACCCGCGGTCACCTGGCGGGGCGTGCAGAAGTGGCCGTCGCTCATCGGGGCGGCGGGCAGGCCGCCCTCCTCCTCGTCGCCAGGCCAGTGTCCTGTCAGGCCCGCGTAGAGCAGGCGGCCCAGGCCCTCGGCGTCGTCGAGCGCGGGATCGTCGGTGGTGAGCCCCTCCAGCGCGGCGTCGACGGCGACCCCGAGCACCTTGACCGTGTTGCCGGTGGTCCAGACGAGCTTGCCGGGGCGCAGGCACAGGTGGTGGAGGTTGTGCTCGTGCGCGTGGGCCAGCGCCTCCGCGGCCTCGGCCACCAGGACGGCGGCGCGCTCGGGCTCGAGGGGCCCGCCGGCCAGCAGGTCGGAGAGGGACTCGCCGGTGACCCACTCACTCACCACGTAGGCGAGCCCGTCGTCCTCGGCCGCGTCGAAGACCTGGGTCAGGCGCGGGTCGGTGAGCCTGCTCGCCGCGCGCGCGGCGGTGACGACCTCGGTGACGCGCGGGAAGTCGGGATCGAAGGTGTGCACCGCGACAGGGCGCGCGAGGATCTCGTCGATCGCCTTCCACAGGGTGGCGCCCTCGGACTCGCTGACGCGGTCCTCGAGCCTGAAGCGCTGGGCGAGGCGGGTGCCTGGTTCCACGGTGGAGGCGCTCATGCTTCGATCACCCACGCGGCCGAAGGCCACGCAGGTTCGCTATGCCGGGTGGATCCGCCCACGCCCCTCCTGCTCCATTCGCCGCCTCTAGTGCACCATGCTAGTGCCGCGCCAGTTCCCACCGGGTTCCTTAACGGCCTACCCGCCCGGCCACCATTCCAACGATCGAGGTGACCTCCGGGATACGCATCCTGTGGGCGACGAGCAGATACAGGGCTCCGCCGAGCCCGCCGCCGACGGCCAGAATGATCAGTGAGTTGACCAGGCTCAGGGCCCCGAACAGCTCCTGGACCCCCCAGACGGCCCCCAGAGCCACGACCGCCGTGGGCAGCGCGGCGATGTACATCCTGGTCAGCGCCGAGCCCACGGCCCAACCACCGAGACCCTGCACCCGGCGGCTGGCCAGCGTCCAGGCCACGATTGCGCCCAGGGCGTAAGCCACCGCGTAGGCGAAGGCCAGCCCCATGACCACGTACGCGGCGGGCAGCGTGTAGTAGGCCACCAGCATGAGCACCGCGTTGACCGCGGTCGTGCCCGCGCCGACGAAGACGGGGGTGCGGGTGTCGCCGAAGCTGTAGAAGACGCGCAGCAGCAGCTGGAAGATCGAGAACGGCACCAGCGCCAGGCCGAAGACCTGCAGCACGTTGCCGATGTAGACGGCGTTCTCCGGAGACGAGGCGCCGTGCCCGAAGATCAGCACGGTGATCGCAGGGCCGAGCACCATGAGCAGCAACGAGATCGGCACCATGACGGAGGTGACCAGCCGTACCCCTGAGCCGAACTCGGAGCGGACGTCGTCGAGCCTGCCCTCGCCCACGGCCCTGCTCATCCTGGGCAGCATGGCGGTGATGACGGAGACGCCGATGATGCCGTAGGGCAGCTGGAACAGCTGGAACGCGAAGTTGTACGGCGTGAGGCCGTGATCCTTGACCGCCGCTCCCGCCGCGGTGGCCAGGTTCGTGGTGAGGACGAGGCCGAGCTGTGTGACCACCACGTAGCCGATCGTCCAGATGCCCGCCCTCCCCATCTCGCCGAGCCTGGCGTTGCGCACGTCGAAGCGGAGCCTGAAGGAGAAGCCCGCCCGCTTGAGCGCCACGATGAGCACGAGGGCCTGGGCGACGATTCCCGCCGTCGTGCCGAGGCCGAGCAGCGCGAGTTCGGAGGTGGTGACCTTGGAGATGTCGCCGCGGCCCGCGCTGACGACGATGTAGGCCAGCAGCACGCCGATGACGACCAGGTTGTTGAGAACCGGCGCCCACATCGGGGCGGCGAACCTGTCGCGCGTGTTGAGGATCGCGCCGGCGATCGCGCCGACCCCGAAGAAGGCCAGCTGCGGCAGGATGAACCTGGCCAGGGAGACCGCGACGTCGAACTCCCGCGAGCCTGGCCGCCAGTTGGTGTACAGATCGATCAGCAGTGGGGCGGCCAGCACCGCGAGCACCGCCACGACGGTGAGGGCGACCGTCGCGATGGTGAGCAGGCGCTGCTCGTAGGCCCTGCCGCCGTCGGGGTCCTGCTGCTGGGCCCGCACGATCATCGGCACCACCACGCTGCTGAGCACGCCGAGGATCAGCAGGTCGAGGATGCTGTAGGGGATGGTGTAGGCGGCCTGGTAGGCGTCGCCCATCAGACCGGTGCCGATCGCGGCGGCCAGGATGATCGTGCGCACGAAACCCGTGACCCTGGACACCATCGTGCCCGCGGCCATGATCGCGCTTGCCCGCAGCATTCGGCTCATACGCGCTCGTTCTCCCTAACCTTCGCCGTCCTCGCCAGCCGCCGCTGCGACCTGCGCCGCAGGATGCGCATCACCACCGCGGCCAGCATGACGGACAGCGCCGCCCCGATGATCACCAGGGCGATTCCCGTGTAGCCGGTCGTCCTGATCGTGAGCTTCCGCGGTGCGTCGTAGGCCTTGCCGTCCAGCGTGCGCAGCCGGACCGTCACCGTGGAGTCGCCGCTGGTCTTCGATCGCATCTTGACCTGGATCGTGCCGCTCTGCCCAGGGTCGATGTCGAGCCGCTTGGGCTTGCCGTCGCTGACGATCGTCAGCACGTCGGGGTCGTTGGGGGAGACGTCCACCGTCAGGGAGATCGTCTCCTTCCGCTGGTTCTTCACGCTGATCGGGATCTGACCCTCTTCACCGGCCAGTTCCCGTGTCCAGTCGGCCGCCGCGCCGGTGATGGTGACAAGGCCGAGATCGTCCTCGACGGCCTGGTCGACCTGCTTGACCTCCCTGCTGCCCGTGCCGGTCTTGGTGCGCCACGCGGAGGAGGTCAGGCGCAGCACCGCCCTGTCGAAGTCGGAGGGCCGGAGATCGGCGGTGATCGAGGAGGTCAGCTGCGCCTTGCCCGCCACCCGCCTGACCGAGTCGAGGTATTTCTTGCTCAGCTCGGCCTTGCGGTCATCGTCGGTGTAGATCAGGCCCGAACGCGGGGTGGCGGCCTTGCCCGGCTTGATCGAGTCGAGCGGGACGCTGGTGAGCCAGGGCAGCCCTTCCGCGGTCTTCAGCAGGTTCATGACGTGCGTGGGGTTGGGGTTCCAGCGCCGCGCGGGCGCCACCACCAGCGAGCGGGGCGTCGTGACGCCGGGCTCGGCGGCGATGAGGGCGCTCTCCGCCACGAACCGCTGCTTCTGCAGCGTGGAGGAGCCGGCCACCCCTGGTTCGAGCTCGAGCGTACGGCTGAGCCCTGGCTCGGCCAGCAGGGCGGTGACGGGACCCGAGACGCTGTTGATCGTCGCCGCGGCGTCGGGGGTGGTGGTCACGGGAGGGTCGGGCGGCAGGTTGTCGGCGTTGAGCAGGACGGTCGACACCTTGCTGACCGTGAGCAGGTCGAGCCCGTCGTCGTCGATCTTGCCCGCGACAGGCCAGGCGATCGAGGTGGGCACGTCCTGCTTGAGCAGCTCCCTGGCGGTGGAGCTCGCGATCGTGACGGCCTTGTCGGTCATCCCGTCGAGCCCCTGGTGGGCCAGGGCCGCCACGTCGGGGTCGGCGTACGGCGTGGCCACCACCTTCTGACCGGCCAGCGCCGTGCGCAGCTGGTCGAGCCACTGGCGCGCGCTGGCGTCGGCGGGGCGGTGGGTCTTGTCGCCCGACTTGGGACGCACCTCGTGCGCCCTGGTCATCGCCAGCACGTCGTCGAGCAGCGCGGGATCGACGAACCAGGTGGCGTTCTTGGGCTTGGACTGGGCGATGCGCAGCAGGTCGGCGAGGCGGCCGTTGCCGAGCAGCGAGGTGCGCAGGGTCTCGTCGATGAAGATGGAGTCGTCGCTGCGGTGCGGCTGATCGATGATCGGCAGCGCGAACGCCACCTTGGTCTTCGGGATCGGGGGAGTGGTCGGCGGCGCGTAGGTCAGGAAGGTGCGCACCTTGGTGACCGGCTGCCAGTTGTTCAGCACCTCCACGCCCAGCGGGTAGACGCCGAACCGCCTCACCGTGAGCGCCGCGGGCGTCGTGACCAGTTCGAAAGGCGCCGACCCTCCCGCCGCGAGCGAGGGAATGGTGATCGTGGAGGTGAGCGAGGCGTACTCGGCGACGGGACCGCCCGCGAGGTAGGCCTCCATGGCCGCCCTGTCGGCGAACGGCTGCCTGGGGAGCCACAGCCTGATGACCACCGGGCCCATGGGCGTCGTGCCGGCGTTGGTGACCTTGCCGGAGACCTTGATCTCGTCGGTGAGCCGGCTCGGCACGTCCGGCGTGATCGACTCGAGGGTCAGCTTCGCCTGCTGCGCGTTGACAGGCGCGGCGGCAGCCGTGCTCGCCGTCGTCACGACCGAGGGGGTGAGCAACGCGGCGATGAGGACGGAGAGGAGCGTGGCCTTACGGATCACGCGTCTGCCCGAGGAGGAGTTCGACGCACGCCCGCCATGGTACGGGCTCAGTGCCGGACCGCGACCGCCTCCCGGGCTTCTGCGGGGAGTTCGATGGTCCTGCTGGGCAGGGATCGCAGCAGGTCGAGCGAGTGCAGACGCAGCGCGGTACGGCGCTCGCCCGTGGGGGTGAAAAGGAAGCCTTCGTCGCCTGTGAGCCGGTCGTCGACGAGGAGGGGAAGGTCGCGGGGGAGCAGCAGCGGGGAGACGAGCCCCGCCGCGTAGTCGGTGGTGGCGTTGACCACGAAGGCGGGGGCCGGCCGTACGCTCCTGACCCTGAGCAGCCTGCCGACCTGGCCAGGAGAGGGCGGGTGGGCGACGGTGGAGACGAAGGCGACCACCTCGCGGCCCAGTCTGGCGCGTGCCTCGAACACCGTCACCGCCACGCACCGCTCGGGCTCGGCGCCGATCGTCGCGGGCAGTTCCTCCGCGCACTTCATGGGGCGCGGAAGGCGTACGATCTCATGATGGACCTGGTGTGCGAGGAGCCAGCGGTGGATCGCGAGGGCGTCCTTCATAGATGAGCTCCTAGCCTCGTTCCATGGGCCCCCGACGGTCTCTGACCGACGGTAACCCGGACCCTGTGTGGCTCGGGGGATATGTTCCGCAATCAGAAGGACCTATGCAGCTTGTCCGACTCAATTGAGATCTCCCGCAAGATCGCGCCAGTGGCGAACGAGCTCGGCGAGCTGTTCGCCGCTCGAGGGCACGAGCTAGCCCTGGTGGGCGGGTCGGTGCGCGACATCCTGCTGGGCCGTATCGGCAACGACCTCGACCTGACCACCGAAGCCAGGCCCGAAAGGGTGCTGGAGCTGGTCAGAGACTGGGCCGACTCGGTCTGGACGATCGGCATCGACTTTGGCACCGTCGGCGTGCGCAAGGGCGGCTGGCTGCTGGAGATCACCACCTACCGCAGCGAGTCCTACGACCCCAAGTCGCGCAAGCCCGAGGTCATGTACGGCGAGACCCTCGAGGCCGACCTGGAGCGCCGAGACTTCGCGGTCAACGCGATGGCGGTGCGGCTGCCCACCCACGAGTTCGTCGATCCCTACGGCGGCATGCGCGACCTGGCGGCGGGGTTGCTGCGCACGCCGGGCACGCCCGAGCAGTCCTTCGACGACGATCCGCTGCGCATGCTGCGCGCCGCGCGCTTCGCCTCGCAGCTGGGCTTCACGGTCGCTCCTGAGGCGATCGCCGCGATGACCGCGATGGCCGAGCGCATCGAGATCGTCTCGGCCGAGCGGATCCGCGACGAGCTCGACAAGCTGATCTGCGGCGCGCACCCGCGTGAGGGCCTGCGCCTGCTCGTCGACACGGGCCTGGCCGCCCACGTCCTGCCCGAGCTGCCCAAGCTCAGGCTGGAGATCGACGAGCACCACCGGCACAAGGACGTCTACGAGCACACGCTGATCGTGCTGGAGCAGGCCATCGCCCAGGAGGAGGACGGCAAGCCCGACCGCATCCTGCGCTGGGCCTCGCTCATGCACGACGTGGGCAAGCCGAAGACGCGCCGCCACGAGGAGGGCGGCAGGGTCTCCTTCCACCACCACGAGGTGGTCGGCGCGCAGATGACAAAGAAGCGCATGTCTGAGCTGAAGTTCCCCAAGGACGTCGTCTCCGACGTCGCCCGCCTGGTCGAGCTGCACCTGCGCTTCCACGGCTACGGCACCGGCGAGTGGACCGACAGCGCGGTGCGCCGCTACGTGCGCGACGCGGGGCCGCTGCTCGACCGGCTGCACAAGCTGACCAGGGCCGACTGCACCACCCGCAACAAGCGCAAGGCGCAGGCGCTCTCCCGCACCTACGACCAGCTCGAGGAGCGCATCTCCAGGCTGGCCGACGAGGAGGAGCTGGCCAAGATCAGGCCCGAGCTCGACGGCAACGAGATCCAGCGGATCCTCGGCGTCGGCCCGGGGCCCGTGATCGGCAAGGCCTACAAGTTCCTGCTGGAGCTGCGCCTCGACAAGGGCCTCATCGGCAAGGACGCCGCTACTGAGGCTCTGCTGGCGTGGTCACGCGAGTCGGCGTGACCATCCGGTAGACCACCGCGCCGAGCAGGTAGCCGATCGTGATGATCGCGACGGCTACCAGCGACTTGCCGTTGGCGGGCAGGATCGCCGCGGCCAGCGCCGCCGCCAGCACGTACATGCCGTTGAACAGCATGTCGTAGATGGAGAAGGCCCTGCCGAGGTAGGCGTCCTCGACATCGCGCTGGACGCTGGTGTCAGCGCAGATCTTGACGCTCTGGCCGGTCACGCCGAGCACGAAGCCGGCGATCCACAGCCCCCACGGCTGGAAGGGGATGACCAGGATCGCGGTCAGCACGCCGGCCGTGACCAGCATGATCGGCACCCAGCGCTCGATGGTGAAGCGGTCGGTGGCCCACGGGGTGATGATCACCGCGAGGCCGTAGCCGACGGCGGAGGTCGCCACCACGACGCTGACGCCCGACAGCGCGGCCTCGGCGTCGCCGTTGGTGAAGTAGTAGCGGTAGAGGATGATCCCCATCGCCGTCGCCAAGCCGTACATGAAGCGGTGGGTCGCCATCGCGCCCATCGCGGCCGCGGCGGCGCGGTGGTGGATCAGGTGCCTGGCGCCGTCGGCGAGCCCGGTGACCACGTTGCGCATGGCCTCGCGGGCCTGTGGGCGGTCGGGGTCGTAGGAGGGGCCGAGCAGGTCGCGGTGCATCGTGCGGGCGATCAGCGCGCTCAGCCCGAACACCACGCCCGACGTGGCCAGCAGCAGCGCGGTGCCGGCCGCCTCGCTGCCGAACACCGAGCGCAGCAGCATGCCGAACCCGACGCCGACGAAGGTGACGACCGTGCCGGAGGTGGGAGTGACGGCGTTGGCCATCATGAGCTGGTCGCGCGGCACGACATGGGGGAGCGAGGCGCCGAGGGAGGCGAGGAAGAACCTGTTGACGCCGAGGACGGCGAGCGCGACCGCGTAGAAGAACTCGTCGGGCAGGCCCGTGGCCACGAAGGTCGCCGCGACCAGCAGCAGGGCGCCGCGCACGATCGGCGCGACGACGAGGATCTGCCGGCGCGACCATCTGTCGATGAAGACGCCGACGAAGGGGCCGAGGACGCTGTACGGCAGCAGCAGCACCGCCAGGCCGATCGCCACCTGGAGCGCGGTCGTCTGCTTCTCGGGGCTGAAGAAGGCGAAACCCACGACGCCGAACTGGAAGATCCCGTCGGAGAACTGCGAGACCAGCCGGGTGGAGAACAACCGTCTGAAGTCGCGCCCCTTCAGGACCGTGCGGAGATCGGCGGCATAAGACACGACGTCAGCCTAGCCGCCGTCCACGGTCCGAACATCGGGGTCAACCCTGAGATAGCTGGTGTGACAGGTAGGCAAAAGTGTTCCAGGGATACGTCATGATCACGTACGCTACGTTCTGTGACCTCTGACGAACACGTGGTGCTGGTCGACAGCGAGGGAAACGCGATCGGCACGGCGCCCAAGACGTCGGTGCACGGCCCGGACACCCCTCTCCACCTGGCGTTCTCGAGCTATGTCTTCGACCAGAACGGGCGGGTGCTGCTGTCCAGGCGGGCCTCCCACAAGATCACCTGGCCGGACGTGTGGACCAACAGCTGCTGCGGCCACCCGCTGCCGGGCGAGCCGCTCGGCGACGCCGTGCTGCGCAGGCTGTCCTACGAGCTCGGCCTGGTCGTGGAGAGCGTCGACCTGGTGCTGCCGCGCTTCTCCTACCGGGCGGTGATGGGCAACGGCATCGTGGAGCACGAGCTCTGCCCGGTCTACCGGGTGCTGACCACGGCCGCCGCCAGGCCGAACCCCGACGAGGTGGGGGAGGTGCTGTGGATGCCGTGGAAGGAGTTCACCTCGGGCGTGATGTCGGGCCTGCTCGCCATCTCGCCGTGGTGCCGCGACCAGGTGCCGCTCCTCGACGACCTCGGCGCCGACCCGCTCACGTGGCCGTCGGCCCCCGTCGCCGACCTGCCGCCTGCCGCCCGCGGCTGACCGCTCCCGGCTTCTTGCCGCGCCTGTGGGTCCGTCGGCGACGCGCGCGTTCTTCCGAGCCCCCTGTACGGCACGCCGACCAGAGCGCCACCCCAGGCGCGGGGCGGGCGTCCCTCCAGGGAAACGCTCCTCGAGCCGGCGTGGCGGGGCCCGTCACGGCGAGACGTCGGCCCCTGGGTGGTTCACACCATGGACGAACGCCGACGTCTCGCCGTTGGAGAGAGCACCCCGTGCCGCTGGAGTAGCGCACGGAGAGGGACCTCGACCACCGGGAGACGTCGGCGCTTACGCCGGCGTGCCGTACGGGATGTCTATCGAGAGACCTCGCCGCGGATGAACTTCTCGACGTAGTCGCGCGCCTCGTCGTCGGAGTACTGCTCCGGCGGCGACTTCATGAAGTAGGACGAAGCCGACAGGATCGGTCCTGCGATCCCACGGTCCATCGCGATCTTCGCGGCGCGCACGGCGTCGATGATGATGCCGGCCGAGTTCGGCGAGTCCCAGACCTCGAGCTTGTACTCCAGGTTCAGCGGGGTGTCGCCGAAGGAGCGGCCCTCGAGGCGGACGTAGGCCCACTTGCGGTCGTCCAGCCACGGCACGTGGTCGGAAGGGCCGATGTGCACGTCGGCCTTGGCCATCTCGTGCGGGATCTGCGAGGTGACCGACTGGGTCTTGGACACCTTCTTGGACTGGAGGCGCTTGCGCTCCAGCATGTTCATGAAGTCCATGTTGCCGCCGAAGTTGAGCTGGTACGTGCGCAGCAGCTCGACCCCGCGGTCCTCGAACAGCTTGGCCATGACGCGGTGCGTGATCGTGGCGCCGACCTGCGACTTGATGTCGTCACCGACGATCGGGACGCCGGCCTCCTCGAACTTCGCCGCCCACTCGGGGTCGGAGGCGATGAACACGGGAAGCGCGTTGACGAAGCCGACCTTCGCGTCGATCGCGCACTGCGCGTAGAAGCGGTCCGCCTCCTCCGAGCCCACAGGCAGGTAGGAGACCAGGACGTCCACCTTCGCGTCCTTCAGAACCTGGACGACGTCCACCGGCTGCTCGTCGGACTCCTCGATGATCTCGCGGTAGTACTCGCCGAGACCGTCGAAGGTGTGCCCGCGCTGGACGATGACACCGGTCGGCGGCACATCCGTGATCTTGATCGTGTTGTTCTCGCTCGCCACGATCGCCTCGGACAGGTCGCGCCCGACCTTCTTGGCGTCCACGTCGAAGGCGGCGACGAACTCGATGTCGCCGACGTGGTACTCACCGAACTTGACGTGCATCAGACCCGGCACTCGTGTGTCCGGGTCGGCGTCCTTGTAGTAGTGAACGCCCTGAATCAGCGACGTCGCGCAGTTGCCGACACCGACAACGGCTACGCGTACCGAACCCATCGCACTCGCTCCTTACTCATCTGATGACATATCTTTCGCGGGCTCTTGCGACGCCCTGCGTTCTGTGGCGATCAGCTCGTTCAGCCAACGCACCTCGCGTTCCACCGACTCCAGACCATGACGCTGCAGCTCGAGCGTGTAGCTGTCGAGCCGCTCCCTCGTTCGGGCGAGCGCGGTGCGGACGCCGTCGAGTCGTTCTTCCAGCCGGCTGCGACGTCCTTCGAGGATGCGCAGCCGTACCTCGGCCTCTGTGTGGCGGAAGAAGGCGAAGTGGACGCCGAAGCTCTCGTCCTCCCACGCGGAAGGGCCCGCCTGGGTCAGCAACTCCTGCAGCCGCTCCTTGCCCTCCGCGGTGAGCTTGTAGACGATCTTCGATCGCCCCGTGACCGCGGTGGGGTGCTCCTCCGCGATGAGCCCCTGCTCGAGCAGCGACTTCAGGCACGGGTAGAGCGAGCCGTAGGAGAAGGCCCTGAACATACCCAGCAGGGCGTTGAGCCGTTTGCGCAGCTCATAGCCGTGGAGCGGGGTTTCGTGCAGCGACCCGAGCACGGCCAGTTCCAGGACTCTGCCCTGCCCGCTGGCCAATGGAACCGCCCCCTCTCGCGTCGATGTATCGAGTCGATACATCCCGATGATACGTCGCCGCGCTATATCGCTGCAATTAATGGTTTTGCCAAGAGGTTGGGAGCAATCGGTAAAAAGCCGTAGTCTGGCGCGCATGTGGTCACAGAGGAGGGTGGTGGACTACGGGCTGGCGAAGCGCGCGGCACTGCGCCCACGCCCTTCAGGCCGTGCTTCCGCCCGGGGGATCTGTGACGCACAGCCCTGTCTCCTTCGCGCCGCCCGGCACTTCGGTGGATCGACCGAACGCCCCTGCCCGGTGTGCGAGAGGAAGAACGTCACCAACGTGACCTATGTCTACGGGGATTCCCCGGGGCGACATGCCGGTCGGGCAAAGCCCACGTCAGAGCCCCGCGAGATGGCCCATGATTACGTGGAGTTCCGGGTCTACGCGGTCGAGGTCTGTCAAGGTTGTTCCTGGAACCACCTGACCGTCTCCAACGTCCTCGGCAACGGACCGCCCGACACCGTCGGCACCACCTGAACCGAGGACGGCGCCCGCCGTGCACGACGACGACGATGCGAGGACGTGTTGAGTAACAGCAGCTATGGCTCCGAACCGAACGGACGCACACCGCGCCCCGAGGGGACGGCTCGCCAGGGAAGGCGCCGTCGCTCGAGTTCTGTGCCCGCCTCGCAGCCGCCGCAAACCGGCTGGGGCACCGCCCGCCGTCCCGAGGCCGCCTACGAGCAGACCGGGGCCATGGACGCGCAGCCGCCGGCCCCCTCAGGTCCTCAGCGATCGCCCGGCAGGCAGGGCCCCTCGGGTCCGCAGGGCCCGTCAGGGCCGCAGCCCGGGCGGCAGCCGTCGGGCCCGCAGCAGATGCCGCCTCAGCAGACCGCGCAGTACCCTACCGGTGGCCCGGCCACCCGCAGCCGCGCCATGGAGGAGACCATGGCGGGCGGCCCCGCCCCTCGCCGCTCCCGTGGGGGACGCGGACCGCGCGGCCCCGAGGGCCCGGGCCGCGGCGGTGGTGGCGGCGGCGGTGGTGAAGGCAAGGGCAGCCGCGGCTGGAAACGGTTCATCCCGAACTGGAAGATCGTCATGGCGGGCATGGTCGTGGTCGCGGCCGGCGTCTTCGCCATGATCTGGGTCGGCTACGCCAACACCCCCCTGCCCACGGCGGCGCAGGTGGAGGCGACGGCTCAGGAAAGCATCATCTACTACAACGACGGCAAGACCGAGATCGCCCGCTGGGGAACGCCCCGCAGGAACGTCGACATCAGCGACATCAACGACGCTGTGAAGGACGCCACGGTCGCGATCGAGAACAAGACCTTCTACGAGGACGCCGGCATCTCGCTCTCCGGCATGGCGCGCTCGGTGTGGAGCACCGCGACGGGCCAGCAGCTCCAGGGCGCCTCCACCATCACCCAGCAGATGGCCCGGAACTACTACCAAGGCCTCAGCCAGGAGCAGACCATCGAGCGGAAGATCAAGGAGATCTTCGTCGCGGTCAAGCTGAACAAGGAGCTCTCGAAGGAGCAGATCCTTCAGAACTACCTCAACACCGTCAACTTCGGACGTGCCTACGGCATCGAGGCGGCAGCCGAGGCATACTTCGGCAAGGGCAAGAAGGCCAGCAACGTCACACCCGCGGAGGCGGCCTATCTGGCGGCCCGCATCCAGCAGCCCAACTGGGAGATCAACGACCCGAGGCTCAAACACCGCTGGAAGACGGTCATCGACTACATGGCCCAGCAGTTCCCGCAGAAGTACGCCAGCCTGCCCACGACGGCCAAGTACCCCCAGGTCGATGCCGCCAGCAAGAAGAACGAGCTCGCCGGGGTCAAGGGATACATGGTCGAGGCGGCCCTGGCGGAGCTGAAGGAGAAGTACCAGATCTCCAGCGACGAGGTCGAGCGCAGTGGTTACAGGATCACCACGACGTTCGACAGAAAGCTCATGAAGGACGCCAAGGTCGCGGCCGAGGGCGTCCTGAAGAGAATGTCCAAGGAGTACCACGCGGGTCTGGCCGCCGTTGACAACAAGACGGGCCGGGTCCTCGCCTTCTACGGCGGCAGCAACTACCTGACCGACCCCTGGAACGACGCCTTCAAGTCCTACAAGCAGGCGGCCTCCGCCTTCAAGCCGTACGTGCTCGCCGCCTGGCTCGACGCCGGCTACAGCCTCAACAGCTACGTCCCCGGCAACGAGACCGTGCCCAAGGTGATCCCCGGCCAGCAGCCCGGCGGCTACCGCAACAGCCACAACGTGGGCCCCGCCGTCGACGTCGTGAAGGCCACCGCCGACTCCGTCAACACCGCCTACGTCTCCATGGCCTACAAGCTCCCCGGCCAGCTCGAGGACGTCAAGCGGATCGCCGTGGAGGCCGGTCTCGGCGAGAAGCGGATGGAACAGGACATCAAGGACCACACCTACGGCTTCTCGATCGGCTCCGCCCTGGTGTCGCCCGTCGAGCAGGCGGCGGGATACTCGATCTTCGCCAACGGCGGCAAGCACATCGACTACCACGTGATCCAGAAGGTCGACACCGCCGACAAGACTCCGGTCGTGCGCGAGAGGCAGACGCCCCGCAAGGTGATCTCGGCCGAGGCCGCAGCCGACGCCACCGTCGCGATGCAGGCGGTGCTGAAGAACGGCACCGCCGCCGGAAAGGGCCTGGGCTCCAGGCCCGCCGCGGGCAAGACGGGCACCAACAACGACGAGAAGGAAGCCTGGTTCGTCGGCTACACCCCGCAGATCTCCACCGCGGTCGGCTTCTACCGCGAGGAGTGCAGGACGAAGTCGGGCAAGGTCGTCCCGCCCCAGCACTCCAACTGCCCGTGGTCCGACGGCAAGAAGAACTCCAAGTACTCCATGCAGAAGCCCTACACCACGGCCTACGAGGTGAGCCTGGGCTTCGAGGGCGCGGGTCCGCCCACCGAGGTGTGGCGCGCGTTCATGCTCGCCGCGCACGAGGGCAAGGAGATCGAGCAGTTCCCGACCAAGGCGAGCATCGGCCAGCCCGAGAACATCGTCACCAAGCCCACGCCCACCCCGAAGCCGACGCCGAGCAACCCGTTCGGCACGCCCGAGGATCCGTGGGGCAACGACGACACCGACTGCGGCGTGCTCGGCTGCGGCGAGGGCGACAGCGACAGCGACGGGCTGCCCGAGGACGGCACCACCGACGCCGACAGGCTCGGTGACGTCGGCCAGGAGGAGGACCCGATGGGCGGCGGCTCCGTCGTTCCCGACCCCATGGCCGACCCCGCCAGGCGCGACCAGGAATGACGCGGCCCTTGCTGACGGCACGGCTGGTGCCGTACCTGCCCCTGGGGTTGTTCGCGGCCCTGGGGGCGGTTCTCGCCTACGTGTGGAAGCTGCCCTGCAGGACGGGTGGCTGGAACAACTCCATCCAGACGTACGCGAACTTCTGCTACACCGACATCTATCCGCTCTACTTCGACCGGAAGCTGGTCACGGAGAACCCCTACTTCGCCGACGTGCCGTTCGACAAGCAGGTGGAGTACCCGGTCGTGCTCGGCGAGGTCATGCAGGTCATCGCCTGGATAGCGCGCGGGCTGGCGCCGCCCCTCGAGGCGGGTCCGGCCGCCCTGGACAGGGCCGCGGCGGCGCAGGCCGTCTACTTCTACGACATCACCGTGGTCCTGCTCGGGCTCTGCCTGGTGGTGGGGGTGCTGCTGATGGCCGCGGTCGCGGGGCCCTCACGCCGGTGGGACGCGCTGTGGTACGCGCTGGCCCCGGCCGTGATCCTCGCCGCCTACGTCAACTGGGACCTCGTCGCGGGCGCGCTGTCCATGGGCTTCCTGCTGGCGTGGTCGCGGGGGCGTCAGGTGGCCGCGGGCGTGCTGCTCGGCCTGGCCATCGCCACGAAGTTCTACCCGCTGATGTTCGTGGGCGCGCTGTTCCTGCTCGCCCTGCGCACCTGGAAGTGGCGCTCGTTCCTGGTCTCGATGGCCGCGGCCGCGGCCGCGTGGCTCGTCGTCAACGTGCCGTTCATGCTGCTGGCATGGGACGGCTGGCGCCGCTTCTACGTCTTCTCCCAGGAGCGCGGCATCGACTGGGGCTCGCCGTGGCTGTTCTTCGAGCGCAAGGGCTGGCCGATCCTCGGCACCATGGACCCGAGTCTGCTCGGCATGCTCTCGCTTGGGCTGCTCTGCCTGGGCATCGCGGTGCTGACGATGCTCGCACCGCGGCGGCCACGCCTGGCGCAGATCTGCTTCCTGGCGCTGGCGGCGTTCATGATGACGAACAAGGTGTGGTCGCCGCAGTTCGTGCTGTGGCTGGTGCCGTTCGCCGTGCTGGCCAGGCCCAACTGGAAGCCGCTGGCGCTCTGGCAGGTCGCCGAGGTCTGGTACTTCTTCGCGATCTGGCTCTACCTGCTCTACCAGGACGAGTCGAGCAGGCATCTGGGCATCGGTGACGACGTCTACTTCACCGCCGTCTGGGGCCGCGTCATCACGATCCTGATCATGATGGCCTTCGTGGTGCGCGACATCCTCCGTCCCGACAAGGACGTCGTACGGCAGGCGGGCATCGACGACCAGGGTGGCGGCGTCTTCGACCGGGCACCCGACAGGTTCTCCCTCGCCTGATGCGGGCTCTGGGCGTCTGGACCGGCTCTCGCCTGGGGCTCCTGCTCGTCAGCCTGATGGCCGTGCCGTGGCTGGTCGGCGGGCGCGACTACCTGTCCAGGTGGAAGCAGTGGGACGCCAGCCTGTTCGTCACCATCGCCCAGTACGGCTACAGGGGCGATCCCGCGCAGGCGCGCGATCCAGGGCTCCCCGCGTTCTTCCCGGGGATGCCCGCCGTGCTCAGGCTCGTCCATCTGGTGGTGGACGACTGGGCGCTGTGCGGGCTGCTCATCTCGCTGGTGGCGGGCGGGGCGGCGGCGGTGGCGCTGGCCAGGCTGGCCGAGTTCGAGGGCGGCTCGGGCGAGCTGGCGGTCGTGGCGATGGTGCTGTTCCCCACCGCGGTCTTCCTCGCCGCGGGCTACAGCGAGTCCCTCTTCCTGGCGTTCGCCATCCCCGCGTGGCTGGCCGCCCGAAGGAGGCAGTGGCCGCTGGCCGTCCTGCTGGCGGCCGGGGCGTCGAGCATCCGCATCACCGGCCTGTTCCTGGCGGTCGCGCTGATCGTGGAGTTCGCGTTCAGCAGGCCCCACAAACGGGACCTACCGTGGCTGGTCATCCCGTTCGTGCCGCTGATCGCCTACTCCTGGTACCTGCGCGGTCTCACCGGCGACTGGCTGGCGTGGAAGCACGCCCAGGAGGCGGGCTGGGGCAGGGAGCTGGTCTGGCCGTGGCGGGCCCTGGCAGACGACGTGGGACTCGGCGATGACCGCGGGGGAGTCCGCCGTCGCCTTCAGGATGGAGATCGCGGGGGCGGTGGTGGCCGTCGCCGTCCTGGTCTGGCTGCTGGCCACGCGCAGGTGGAGCGAGTTCGTCTACTGCGGGCTGCAGGCGGGCGCGCTGCTGACCTCGGCCTACTACCTGTCCGTGCCGCGCTCGCTGCTGCTGTGGTTCCCGCTGTGGGTGCTGATCGCCAGGCTGCCCGCTCGATGGATCATCGGGTACGGCCTGCTTCTCGGCCCGCTGATGGTGCTGAACGCCCTGCGCTTCCTCACCGGCGCCTGGGCCGGCTGAGATCTTTACCCACTTTCGCCGCGAAGTAATCCATGGAAGTTATCCACAGGCTGTGTATTTCCCTTAGAGATTCTTCCTGAGGAAGGCGATGTCATCGGCTTGACCTGCGAATGGCGTCTCCACGATGATCGGCGCGCCCGCCCTGCGGCACACCTCGAGGATCAGCTCGGAGTCGATCTGGCCCTGGCCCAGGTTGGCGTGCCGGTCGGCGCCCGAGTCGAAGGCGTCGCGCGAGTCGTTGCAGTGGACCAGGTCGATGCGGCCGGTGATGGCCTTGACCCTGTCGACGACGTCCACGAGCTCCTCGCCGCCCGCGTGGGCGTGGCAGGTGTCGAGGCAGAACCCCACGTCGAACCCGTCGAGCGCGTCCCACAGCCTGGCGATCCTGTCGAGCCTGCGGGCCACGGCGTTGTCGCCGCCTGCGGTGTTCTCGATCAGGACGGGGATGGGGCAGTCCATCCGCTCGAACACCTTGCGCCAGTTGTCGAAGCCGATCTGCGGGTCCTCGTCCTTGTTGAGGTGGCCGCCGTGGACGATCAGGCCCTTGGCGCCGAGGCTCGCGGCCGCCTTGAGGTGCTGCTCCAGCAGCTTGCGGCTGGGAATCCTGATGCGGTTGTTGGTGGTGGCCACGTTGATGAGGTAGGGCGCGTGGATGTAGACGTCGACGCCCTCGACGGGCTTGTCCGGCAGGACGGGGGCCTTGTAGCCCTGCGGGTCGCCGAGGAAGAACTGCACGATCTCCGCGTCGCGGTCGGCCGCGTGGGCGGCGGGATCGTCCTGATCGACATGAGCTCCGATGCGCACCATGCGATCCACAGTATCCGTTTGCCGGGCACGCAAAAGGGCAGTCGAGGCGCAGCCCCCCGACGATAGGAGCGCGAGAGATGTCTCGCTATCGCATAGGTAGCTTCCTGTTCCTGATCTACATCCTGGTCGGCCTCTACGTGGCCTGGATCTACGACTACATCACCCCCGCCCTGCTCAAGGACGTGGCCGAAGCGCTGCTCGCCACCTTCCTGTGGTTCGTCATCCTCCTCGGCGGAGACCTCCACGTAGGCTAGAACGCTCATAAACGCTCATAATCCTCACTTACACACAAAAAGCTTCAGAAGACGTTCGTTTCCTCTCTAGCTAGCGGACATCGGGCTCCCGTATCCATGTCGTGGTCCAGAACGACAGAGGAGCCCGATGACCCCGCCCCCCATCTCCAGACGCGCCCTTCTCGGCGGTACGGCAGGCGCCGCGGCGCTGCTGGCCCTGCCACCGGGCATGCGCGCGGCGCTGGCCGCCCCGGTCCGGCCAGGCTCGCTGCAGGACGTCGAGCACGTGGTGATCTTCATGCAGGAGAACCGCGCCTTCGACCACTACTTCGGAACGCTCCAGGGCGTGCGCGGCTTCGGCGACAGGGCAGCCGTCAGAGGCGTCAACGGCCGCTCGATCTTCCACCAGCCCGACCCCACCAGGGCCGAGGGCTACACGCTGCCGTTCGCGATGAACGCCGCCCACACCAGGGCCTACCGGTCGGGCGCACCAGCCTTCGGCTACGTCGACACCCTGCCCCTGTGGAACGAGGGGCTCGGCGACGGCTACGTGACCAGACGTGGCAGCGGCTGGCTCGGCCAGGGCTTCTACGAGCCCGCCGACATGCCGTTCTACAACGCGCTCGCCTCGCTGTTCACGATCTGCGACCAGTACCACGCCTCGGTGCAGTGCAACACCAACACCAACCGCGACCACTTCATGACGGGCACCAGCGGCGGCACGGTCCGCGACCTGCCCGTCACCAACAACAGCTACATCCCGGGCGGGTACGAGTGGACCACCTACCCCGAACGGCTGCAGGCCGCGGGCGTCAGCTGGAAGACCTACCAGGCCAAGGACAACTACGACGACAACGCCCTCGCCTGGTTCGCCCCCTTCCAGAAGGCCAGGCCGGGCGAGCCGCTCCATGACAGGGGCATGGCCAGGGTCGGAACCACGGGCGACGGTCACGCGATGGGCGACGCGCTGGTGCGGGCCTTCGCCGCGGACGTCGCCTCGGGCGCGCTGCCGCAGGTGTCGTGGATCGTCGCCCCCGAGGCGCTGTCCGAGCACGCCAGCTGGGCGCCGCCGGACGGCGAGCACCTGACCGCCAGGCTCATGAACGCGGTCGCCGAACACCCCGAGGTGTGGGCCAGGACCGTCTTCATCCTCAACTACGACGAGCACGGCGGCTTCTTCGACCATTGCCTGCCGCCGGTGCCGCCGCCTGGCGCGGGGAGGGGAGCCAGCACGGTCTCCACGGACGGCGAGCTGGTCATGCGCGTGGCCAAGGGGTCGAGCGGCTACTTCAGGGTCGTCAACCACGAGGGCCGTTACAAGGTCGACGGCGCGTGGTCCGACACGCTGCCCGACGGCGAGAGCGTGATCTCAGGCCCCCACACCATGGGCCTGGGCGTAAGGGTGCCGATGATCGTGGTCTCGCCGTGGACCAGGGGCGGGGTGGTCGACTCGACCGTCTACGACCACACCTCGACGCTGCGCTTCCTCGAGCGGCGCTTCGGCGTCGCCGAACCCAACATCAGCCCGTGGCGCAGGGCCGTCACAGGCGACCTGATGTCGGTGTTCGACTTCTCGGGCCAGGATCCCGTGTGGCCGAGGGTCCCCGACACCTCGGGCAACAGGCAGAAGGTCGTCGACTCGGAGAAGCGGCCCTCACCTTCCGTGCCCAGCCCCCAGGTCTTCCCCCGGCAGCAGCGGGGGACGAGGACGCAGCGGCCGCTGCCGTACCGGCTGGCCGTGACGCCCGCCGTCGAGGCGGGGAAGGTCACGCTGACCTTCGCCAACTCGGGGACGCTCGCGGCGGTCTTCCACGTCTATCCCGAACCGGGCGTGCTGCCGCGCTTCTACACCGTCGAGCCCGGCAGGTCGCTGTCCGACGGCTGGGAGTTCGGCGAGAGCGGCTACGACCTGCGCGTCCACGGGCCCAACGGGTACCTGTGGCACTTCAGGGGCGGACGCTCGGAGGGCGTCGACGTCACCTTCGAAGGGCCACGGCGCATCGAGGTGCGCAACAGGGACAAGACGCGGCGCACCGTCCTCGTCGGAGACCTGGCGTACGGCGCGGGCGTGCACGAGGAGCGCGTCCAGGGGCACGCCAAGCGCACATTCCGGCTGGAGGAGCCCGCCGAAGGCTGGTACGACCTCGCGGTCGGCGTCTCCGACGACCCCTTCTTCCTGCGTCGCCACGCAGGCAAGGTGCCCGGCGACGGCCAGGGCGTCACCGACCCCGCGATGGGGCTGCCCGACGCGCTGACCGCCGCGCTCAGGCTCGCGCCGGCGTCCACGACGATCGACGAGCCAGGCGTACGGCCGGGCAGGCCCACCACCGTGACGCTCACCCTGACGGCCGTCGAGGCCGTCTCGCAGGTCGAGGCGCGGTTGCGGGTGCCGGAGGGATGGACGGCGACGCCCTCGCAGGCCGTACCAGAGACGCTGGAAGCGGGCGCGAGCGCGCAGGCGACCTGGGAGGTCACCGCCCCCGCGACCCTGACGGACACCACACCCCTGCGCCTGCTGGCGGTGATACGGGGACGCACGCCTTCCAGGTACGTCCTGGCCGAGGGCGAGGTGGCGGCCCGCGTGTTCACCTCGCCGACAGGCCACCTCCTCGGCGAGGACTTCGAGTCGCTGGAGCCCAGGCTCGGACCCTCGCTCGACAGGCCGGCCGCCGCCGGCCTGGTCGGCTGGACGGCCGCCGCACCCGAGGGCTGGAGCGTGGTGAACGCGCCGACCATGCCGCAGGGCACGCGCGACCTGCAGGGCTGGACGTTCATGACCAAGCGCATGTGGGCGACGGGCGGCCAGGAGCGCGCCGACTTCTCTCGCGGCCTCGGCGTCCTGGCCGTGGCCGACCCCGACGACTGGGACGACAAGGGATCCCCCTCGTCCAAGGGCAGGTTCGACTCCACGCTGGTCTCACCCCCTGTGCCGATCCCCTCGGGCGCGACGACCCTCTACCTGGGCTTCGAGTCGCACTACCGGCAGGAGAGCCCCCAGCAGGCCAGCGTCACGGCGCTCTTCAGCACGGGGGAGGAGGTGCGGCTGCTGCTGTACGGCAGCGCCGCCTCAGGCACCGACAACGCGGGCGCGGACGCCAAGAACCGCCTGGTGACGAAGGAGATCGCCGTTCCCTCGGGCGCCACCTCTGTCACCCTCAGGTTCCGCGTGTTCGACGCGGGCAACAACTGGTACTGGGCGATCGACAACGTCCGCCTGGACGTGAAGCCCATCCGCTGACCCCGGCGGGGGAGGCCATGGGCGGCCTCCCCACTCCGGCCCTGGCTACGGGATGAAACCGCCGCGCGCGATTCCCAGCGCGACCCCGACGAACGAGGCCACGATCCCGACGATGTTGAGTGTCCGCTCGGCCGTCGTCGCCGAGACGTACTGCGAATAGAGGCCGCCGCCGAATCCCAGCGCCCCCACCCACGAGGCGACCACATGGCCCCCGGGGAAGAAGGTGGCCGCGAAGGCGACCAGACCGCACAGCAGCGTTCCGATGGACAGCAGGTTCTCGACCGGATGCGAGCGGCCGTCGCTGTTGAGCGTCAGCCTGAACCTCTCGCGCTCGGCGGGACGAAGCACATGTGGCATGGCTTACCACCCCCTCATCACGTAGAGGAGTTCCCATCCATGAGCGGCTGGTAACCTGTACAGGCTGCGTTGTGCTGGGTCAACCCCGCCGCCGGGTCGCCGAAAGGGGCGCTTCGGCGAAAACGTCAGCGTCCTCCTGTCACGGCAGAGTGTCGTGACCGCAAAAGTCCAGAGGAGGTTGGAGTCCATCATGCGTCGTTACGAAGTAATGGTGATCCTGGACCCTTCGCTCGATGAGCGCACTGTGGCGCCGTCCCTCGACCAGTTCCTCGCCGTCGTCCGCAATGACGGTGGCACCGTGGAGAAGGTCGACGTGTGGGGCCGCCGCCGGCTCGCCTACGACATCGAGAAGAAGTCGGAAGGCATCTACGCCGTCATCGACCTGTCCGCCGAGCCGGCCACGGTCAAGGAACTCGACCGCCAGATGAACCTCAACGAGGGCATCATGCGGACCAAGGTTCTCCGCCCGGACGTGCACTAGGCGGCTCGTTCCCCCGGCTTTCTGTCGGGGGCGCGCCGTAGTCTGAGCCGTAACCAAGAGTCGAGGAAGGGCCCCAGCCATGGCAGCAGGCGACACCGTCATCACCATCGTCGGCAATCTTGTCAACGATCCTGAGCTGCGCTTCACCCCCACGGGGCAAGCTGTGGCCCAGTTCCGCGTCGCGTCCACTCCGCGGTTCATGGACCGCCAGACCAACGAGTGGAAAGACGGCGAAAGCCTCTTCCTGACCTGCAACGTGTGGCGGCAGGCGGCCGAGAACGTCGCCGAGTCGCTGACGCGCGGCATGCGCGTCATCGTGCAGGGACGGCTCAAGCAGCGGTCTTACGAGACCAAGGAAGGCGAGAAGCGCACGGTCTATGAGGTCGAGGTCGATGAGATCGGCCCGTCCCTGCGCAACGCCACGGCCAAGGTCAACCGCACCACCCGTCAGGGCGGCGGCGGTGGCGGCGGCTTCGGCGGCGGCCCCGCCGACGACCCGTGGGCCTCTGCCTCGCCCGCCCCGCCCCAGGGCGGCGGCTTCGGTGGCGGCGGCGGCGGTTACGGCGGCGGCAACCAGGGTGGCGGCTTCGGCGGCCAGCCCCAGGGCGGCGGCGGTTTCGGCGGCGGCGGCGGAGACTTCAGCGACGAGCCTCCCTTCTAGTCTGAAGGGCCCGTTCGCGGGCCCCTCACCGGTCAGGTCGCGAGGCCTGACCACCTGTCAACAAGCCCGAGTCCATTCCCGCTTCACGGCGGGGCTCTGAAAGGAGCACCACGATGGCTAAGCCGGCACTGCGCAAGCCCAAGAAGAAGGTTTGCCTGTTCTGCCACGACAAGATCTCCTACGTCGACTACAAGGACACGGCGCTGCTTCGGAAGTTCATCTCCGACCGCGGCAAGATCCGTGCGCGCCGGGTGACGGGCAACTGCACCCAGCACCAGCGCGACGTGGCGACCGCGATCAAGAACGCCCGTGAGGTGGCTCTGCTGCCCTACACGAGCACCGCGCGCTAAGGAGGACTTGCGACATGAAGCTCATCCTCACCACCGAGGTCTCCGGCCTCGGCGCCCCCGGCGACATCGTCGAGGTCAAGGACGGCTACGGCCGCAACTACCTCGTGCCCCGTGGCTACGCGATCCTCTGGACCCGTGGCGGCGAGAAGCAGATCGCTTCGATCAAGAAGGCGCGCGACGCCCGCGAGATCCGCGACCTGGGCACTGCCAAGGAAGTCGCCGGCCAGCTCGGCGCTCTGAAGGTGAAGCTGACCACGCGCGCCGGCGAGTCCGGCCGTCTGTTCGGCTCCATCACCACCGCTGACATCGCCGACGCGGTCAAGAAGGCCGGTGGCCCGGTCCTCGACCGTCGTCGCATCGAGATCGTCAACGCGATCAAGAGCGTCGGCTCCCACAAGGTCAGCGTCAAGCTGCACCCCGAGGTCTCCGCCAACGTCGACGTCGAAGTCGTCGCCGGCTGACGGTCCCCTTCGGGTCAGGCCCCCACGTCCCCAGGACGCGGGGGCCTTTCCCTTTACCTGGCCTTCGCGCCTTCGCGCCTTCGCGCCTTCGCGCCTTCGCGCCTTCGCGCCTTCGCGCCTTCGCGCCTTCGCGCCTTCGCGCCTTCGCGCCTTCGCGCCTTATCGATCTCTGGCCCTCTTCGGCGAACCCCGGCGCACGCAGGTCCCCGGCCTCCGCCGACCCCGTCGGCCCTCTCGACCCCGACTTCTCGACTCCCCGCCCTCTGGAGTCCGCGTCTCCATCGGCCTTTCCTCATTTCGGACCCGTCGCCCCCGGACCCGTCGCCCCCGGACCCGTCGCCCCCGGACCCGTCGCCCCCGGACCCGTCGCCCCCGGGCCTCGGCTCACTCGGCTTCCGGGGTCCACTGGCCTCTTGTCTCCTTCGTCCGGGGGTTTCGTCGCGCCTGCGTTCCCCTCGGTCCGGGCCTTCTCGCCCCGTCGATCTGGCCCCGTCGACCCGGTACGCCGTCGAGTCCGCGTTCTTCGATCGGCGTCTTCGGGGGCTTGGCTTGCTCGGTTTCTTGGTCTGCTCGGCGCTTGTCTCTTTGGTCCGGGGGTTTCCTGGCGCCTGCGTTCCTCTCGGTCCGGGGCTTCTTGGCCTGCCGATCTGGCCTCTGTCGATTCGGGACGTTGTCGAGTCCGCGTTCTTCGATCGGCGTCTTCGGGGGCTTGGCTTGCTCGGTTTCTGGGTCCGCTCGGCGCTTGTCTCTTTCGTTCGCGGGTTCCGTCGTGCCTGCGTCCCCCTTGGGTCGCTGCCTCGGTCCTGGCTCCATGGCTTCCGGGCCCGCTCGGCACCCAGCTTTCGCACCTCCCGCCTGTCCGTGGGGTCCTGTCTGACGTGACGGTGTGGGTGGGCGGCGGGAAGGGGTGTTCCGGGTATATGGGTCGGGGCTGTACCTCTATTTGAGGCGCGTACAATTTGCACGTTCATCTAGGTAAAACGTGGAGGCTCGCCCATGGTCCGCCCTTCGATGCTGCTCGCGCTTGGAGCGCTGGCTATGGCCGCCGTGGCGTGTGCGCCCGCCGACAACACCGCGAGCACCGCCGCGCCCAGCGCGGCCCCCTCCACCGCCTGCACCAAGGACCAGCTCAAGCTCGTCACCCAGGGCAAGCTGACCATCGGCACCGACAAGCCCGCCTACGCGCCGTGGTTCAAGGACGAGGACCCCTCCAACGGCCAGGGCTTCGAGAGCGCGGTCGCCTTCGCCGTGGCGGGGGAGATGGGCTTCGACCGCGACGAGGTGCAGTGGTCGACGGTGAAGTTCGACTCCGCCTACGCGCCGGGTCCCAAGCAGTTCGACTTCGACATCAACCAGGTCTCCATCACCCCGGCCCGCGCCAAGGCGGTGGACTTCAGCAAGGGCTACTACACGGTCAAGCAGGCCGTGGTGGCGGTCGAGGGGTCGAAGTTCGCCGGAGCCACCGACCTGGCCTCGCTGAAGGAGGCGAAGATCGGTGTCCAGGTGGGCACGACCTCGCTGACCGCCGTGAAGGAGGTCGTCAAGCCGTCGGTCGAGCCGAACGTCTACAACGAGCAGATCGACGCGGTCAACGCGCTGAAGAACAAGCAGGTCGACGCCGTCGTGGTGGACCTGCCGACGGCGTTCTACGTGACGGCCGCCCAGGTGGAGAACTCCAAGATCGTCGGTCAGTTCGCCGCCACGTCCGGAACCCCCGAGGAGTTCGGGCTGGTCATGGGCAAGGGCAGCGCGCTCAAGCCGTGTGTCGACAAGGCCGTCGAGACGCTGAAGTCCAAGGGTGAGCTGGCGAAGATCGAGCAGCAGTGGCTCGGTTCCGCCGCGGGCGCTCCCGAGCTCAAGTAACGGCCGCCGCTCCCGATCGTGCCGCGGCGAGTCGCAGCACGGTCGGGAGGCCGGGACCCGTCGGTGGAACCGACGGGTTCGGCCATGCACGGCATGGACACCGAAGGTGAAGTAGGCCGATGACGAGCCAAACCGCGACCGAGTGGGTCAAGAGTGATCGCCAGGTCGAGCGGGAGCGGGTCCGCAGGACGCGGGCCCCGCCGTTCGGCGTCCGTCGCGACGGTCTCGACGATCGTCTTCCTCGTCCTTCTCGTCTGGGGCGTGACGAACTCTCCCGGCTGGGCCAGCGTCAAGGAGACGTTCTTCAACTGGGACGAGTTCGTCGGCGCGCTGCCCGACGTGCTCAGCGGCTTCCTGCTCAACGTGAAGATCTTCCTGATCGCCGAGCCGCTGATCCTGATCGTCGGCCTGCTCGTGGCGCTGGCGCGCGGGCTCAAGGCGCCGATCTTCTTTCCGCTGCGGGCGCTGGCCACGGCGTACACCGACATCTTCCGTGGCGTGCCGACGATCCTGGTGATCTACCTGATCGGGTTCGGGCTGCCCGCGCTGCAGCTGCAGGGTGTGCCGAGCGACCTGGCGACGCTGGGGATCATCGCGCTGACCCTGTCGTACGGCGCGTACGTCGCCGAGGTGATCAGGTCGGGCATCGACTCGGTCCACCCGAGCCAGGTGGCGGCGGCCAGGTCGTTGGGGTTGAGCCACGGGAAGACCATGAGGTTCGTGGTGCTTCCTCAGGCGCTGCGCAGGGTGGTGCCGCCGCTGCTGAACGACTTCGTCTCGCTGCAGAAGGACACCGCGCTGGTGGCCACGATCGGGCCGCTCGAGGCGCTGAGGCAGGCGCAGATCCACGCGGCCTCCAGCTTCAACTACACGCCCTACCTGGTGGCGGCGTTGCTGTTCATCCTGCTGACGATCCCGCTGGCGCGTTTCACCGACTATCTGGCGGCCAGGTCGCAGAGACGGCGCGGGCAGTGATGGCGGCCGCGACGGGCGAGGGCGTCGACCTGGCCGTACGGCGCCGCCCGCGGCTGCGCCGTAGCGGCCGTCAGCCGGGGGCGCACGAGGAGCGTCCCCTGGACGGGCGGTCGGCGGTGACCGCGCAGGCGCGTGGGACGGCTTGCCGTACGGCACTGAAGAGAGCAGGTGTGGCGTGAGCGTGCTGACCGTCGACGGGGTCTGGAAGAACTACCACGGCCACCACGTGCTGCGGGGCATCGACCTCGAGGTCGACACCCACGAAGTCGTCTGTCTCATCGGCGCCTCGGGGTCGGGCAAGTCCACCCTGCTGCGGTGCGTGAACCTGCTGGAGACCGTGGACGACGGCGCGATCCTCCTGGACGGCAAGGAGATCACCGATCCCGGCGTGGACGTGGACGACGTGCGCAAGCGGATGGGCATCGTCTTCCAGGCGTTCAACCTCTTCCCGCACATGAGCGTGCTGGACAACATCACCCTCGCTCCTCGACAGGTGCACAAGGTGGCAAGGGGTGAGGCGGAGGAGCAGGCCAGGGAGCTGCTGGGGCGGTTCGGGCTGGCGGAGAAGGCGGGGGCCTACCCCGACCAGCTGTCGGGCGGGCAGCAGCAGCGGGTGGCCATCATCAGGGCGCTGGCGATGCAGCCCAGGCTGATGCTGCTGGACGAGGTCACCTCGGCGCTGGACCCCGCGCTGGTCACCGAGGTGCTCGGGATCATCAGGGAGCTCAAGCAGTCGGGGATGACGATGATCCTCACCACGCACGAGATGGGCTTCTGCCGCGACATCGCGGACACGGTGTGCTTCCTCGACGGGGGCGTGCTGCTGGAGCGCGGCACCCCCGAGCAGATCTTCTCCGACCCTCAGCACCCGAGGACGCGCGACTTCCTGCGCAGTGTGATCGAGGCGGGAAGGCTCTGACCACGCCTCAGCGGCGGTGCCGGCCGCCACGGGCCAGCTCCGCGGCGAACGCGCTGCGCCGCCTGCCGTACGCGAGGTAGACCAGCAGCCCCACCGCCATCCACGCGGTGAACCACCCCCAGGTCTGCACCCGCAGGTTGATCATGAGCCACAGCGTGGCCAGCACCGACAGCGCGGGGATCAGCGGTGACAGCGGCACCGTGAACTCCCTGGGCGCGGACGGCATCGTGCGGCGCGCCACGACCACGCCGACCGACACCATGAGGAACGCGAACAGCGTGCCGATCACGACCAGCTGCTCCAGCATGAGCACGGGCGCCAGCTGGGCCAGCAGGATCGCGACCGTCCCGATCACCAGCGTCACCCTGGAGGGGGTGTGGTAGCGGCGGCTGAGCCTGCCGAGTCCGCGGGGGAGCAGGCCGTCGCGGGCCATGGCGTACACGATTCGCGTCTGTCCTGCGATCAGCACCAGGATCACGGTCGTCAGGCCGAGGACCGCGCCGACGTTGATGACGTGCACCATCACGTGCTCGCCGAGCGTCTCGAAGGCCGCCGTCAGCGGCGCCTGCTGGGCGATCCGCGTGTACGGCACCATGCCCACCATCACCACGGCCGTGGCGATGTAGAGCACCGTGGCGATCGCCAGACTCCTGATCATTCCCTGCGGTACGGCCCGCGGCGCCTCGACCGTCTCCTCCGAAGCCGTGGCGACGAGGTCGAACCCGACGTACGCGAAGGCGATGGCCGGAGCCGCCGCGAACACGCCGAACCACCCGAAGCTCCCCGTGGGCCCCAGGAACAGCCCGAGCACGGTGTCGGCCGGCCCCGAGGACGGCTGGGCGGGCGCGATGAACCCGCCGAGGTTGGCGGCGTCGAAGTGTGTCGCGCCGACCACGATCACCGCCCCGATGGCCAGCAGCTTGGCCACGACGATCACCCAGAGAGCCCGCAGTCCGATGCGCGCGCTGAGCGCCACCGTGGCCGTCAGCGTGGCCAGCACGAAGGCCGCCAGCGCCCCCTGCGGGATCGCCTGACCGAAGCCGAGGTCGGCGAGGGTCTGGGTGGCGTAGAGGGCCCATACCCGTGCCACGACCGCCGCCGCCAGCTGCGTCTCCAGGATCAGCGCCCAGCCGACGACCCACGCCCATACCTCGCCGAAGATGACGTAGGCGAAGGTGTAGGCGCTGCCGGAGGCGGGGATCGCGGAGGCCAGCTCGGCGTAGCACAGGGCCGCCAGCATGCATGCGATTCCCGCGATCATGAAGGAGAGGATCACGCCGGGCCCCGCGGTGGTGGCGGCCTGCCGTCCCGCCATGCTGAAGATGCCCGCGCCGATCATCACGCCGAGGCCGAGCACGACCAGATCGGCAGGCCGGTAGAGCCGGTGGAGGCTGTGCCTGGCACCGGTACGGAGGCCGATCGCGTCGGCGAGGGGAAGGCGGCGCACGTCGATGGCCCAATCCCTAGGGAGGCTCCACCGTGCACGTCGTGGACCGTGCCAGGCAAGCACGGACCGGTTGACGACTGGTCACCCTCCGGTAACTAGCCACCGGGTGCCGTACGCCCTGAGCCCGAGCGTGAGCAGCCTGGCGATCATCCACACGCCCAGCGCCAGCCACAGGACCACGAGACCGTCGGCCACGAGAGCGACCGGCAGGTAGGCGACGGTGGTCCACACCCCCGCCCACGCGAGGTAGCGCTGGTCGCCCGCGCCGATCAGCACGCCGTCGAGCACGAAGACGACGCCGGAGATCGGCTGGAAGAGCGCCACCACCCACAGCACGTCGAGCAGTTCCCCCGTCACGTGGGGATCGGCGTCGAAGACGCCGGGGAAGAAGGGGCGTCCCGCCACGACCAGCACCCCGAGCACGACACCCGACCACACGCCCCACCAGACCATGCGCCTGGTGGCCTCCCTGGTGCCGTCGGCGTCGCCCGCTCCGAGCGAGCGTCCCGTGATGGCCTGGCCCGCGATCGCGATGGCGTCGAGGCCGAGGGCGAGCAGGGTCCACAGCTGGGTGGCGATGGCATGGGCGGCCAGTTCGGCGGTGCCCATCCTGGTCGCCACGGCGGTCGCGACGAGCAGCACGATGCGCAGGCAGACGGTCCTGATCAGGAGGGCGACGCTGGCCGTGCCCGCCTGCCCGATGCCGGCGAGGTCGGGCGTGAGCGGCACCCCCGCCTGCCGCGCGCCCCCGACGACCACCCACAGGTAGACGGCCGCGCCGAGGGTCTGCGCCAGGACGGTGCCCCAGGCCGAGCCCGCGATGCCCCAGTGCAGGCCCAGCACGAACCAGGCGTTGAGCAGCGCGTTCAGCGCGAAGGAGCCGACCGCCACGACGAGCGGGGTCCTGGTGTCCTGCATGCCGCGCAGCACGCCGGTGCCGGCCAGCACGACGAGCATGCCCGGCGTGCCCAGCAGGCTGATGCGCAGGTAGGTGACGGCGTCGGCGGACTGCGCCGCGGTCGCGCCGAACAGGTCCACGATCGCCGGGGACAGCGGCCAGCCCACCACGATCAGCGCGACGCCGATCCCGAACGCCAGCCAGAGGCCGTCGACGCCGCTGCGCATCGCCCGTTCGGGGTGTCCGGCGCCGATCTGCCTGGCCACCGAGGCGGTGGTGCCGTAGGCGAGGAACACGCAGAGGTAGACCAACGTGGACAGGACGGTCCCCGCCACGCCGAGCGCGCCCACCGCCGAGGTGCCGAGCCCGTGGCCCACGATCGCGTAGTCGGCGATCAGGAAGAGCGGCTCGGCGACCAGCGCGCCGAGCGCCGGGAGCGCCAGTCGGAGAATCTCCCTGTCCCGGCTAGTAATGAGCATTTAGCCATTATGCCCCTTACCTCCCGATCCTTCGGCCTGTCGCGCCAACTTTCTTTCCTCCACAGCTGGTGGACAATATCTCCGCAGGTCAGAGCGTGTTTCCACAGCAAGCTGCCGAGTTATCCCCAGGCTCGTCCACAGCACTCGCGCACCATCCACCGGTTCCTGCACAGCTTGCCCCCAGGGTTGTCCACAGGCTGCGTTGCCGTACCGTCTAACGACGGGCGAAACTGTCAGCCCGGTCGACTACAAGTGGGGGTGGTGCGACCGCCTGCTAGGTGTGTTCGAGGGGGCGCGGTAACCGATGGAAGACGAAGAGCCGGGCGGCGGCGGCCCAGGATTCGAGCGCACCCCACCCAGCAACATCGAGGCGGAGCAGTCCGTTCTCGGCGGCATGCTGCTGTCGAAGGACGCCATCGCCGACGTCGTCGAACTCATCCGATCCGACGACTTCTACCGCCCAGCCCACCAGATGATCTACGAGGTCATCACCGACCTGTACGGCAGGGGCGAGCCCGCCGACGCCGTCACCGTCTTCGACGAGCTGCAGAAGCGCGGCGAGATGGCCAGGGTCGGTGGCGCGGCCTACCTCCACACCCTCACGGCCGTCGTCCCCACCGCGGCCAACGCCGGCTACTACGCCAAGATCGTCCGTGAGCAGGCCATCCTCCGCCGCCTCATCGAGGCCGGCACCCGCATCGTCTCCTTCGGCTACGGCGGGCAGAACGAAGAGGTCGACGACCTGGTCGACCGCGCCCAGGCCGAGATCTACAAGGTCACCGAGCGCCGCACCTCCGAGGACTACGCGCCGCTGTCCGACATCATGCCCGGCGCCCTCGACGAGCTCGAGGCGATCGGCTCCCGCGGCGGCCAGATGGTCGGCGTCCCCACCGGCTTCCAGGACCTCGACTCCCTCACCAACGGCCTCCACCCCGGCCAGATGATCGTGGTGGCCGCGCGCCCGGCGATTGGCAAGTCAACCCTCGGACTCGATTTTGCGAGGTCGGCGGCCATCAAGCATGGGATGACCACGGTCATCTTCTCGCTGGAGATGTCGCGTAACGAGATCACCATGCGTCTGCTGTCGGCCGAGGCGCGCGTGGCGCTGCATTCGATGCGTTCGGGCCTGATGAACGACGACGACTGGACCCGCCTCGCGCGCAGGATGAGCGAGGTGGCCGAGGCGCCGCTGTTCATCGACGACTCGCCCAACATGTCGATGATGGAGATCCGCGCCAAGTGCCGTCGCCTGAAGCAGCGCAACGACCTGCGCTTCGTGGTCATCGACTACCTCCAGCTGATGAGCTCGCCGAAGAAGACCGAGTCCAGGCAGAACGAGGTCTCGGAGATCTCGCGTTCGATCAAGCTGCTCGCCAAGGAGCTCGAGGTCCCTGTCATCGCGATCTCCCAGCTCAACCGAGGTCCCGAACAGCGCACCGACAAGCGGCCTGCGGTCAGCGACCTGCGCGAGTCGGGCTCGATCGAGCAGGACGCCGACATGGTCATCCTGCTCCACCGCGAGGACGCCTACGAGCGCGAGTCGCCCAGGGCGGGTGAGGCCGACCTGATCGTGGCCAAGCACCGTAACGGTCCCACCGCGACCGTGACCGTGGCCTTCCAGGGCCACTACAGCCGCTTCGTGGACATGGCCCAGCACTAGGAAGGCCGAGCGCGCCGGCAGGAAGGGCGCGGCGCGTCGGCCGACACGACCCTGCCGGGCTCCATCGCCGGCCTGCCGGCAGCGCCCGGACCCTGGTGCCGGTCACCTCGATCGGACGGTCGTCGTCACCCCGCACCGCGAGAGAACCAAGCAGCGGCGCGCGCACCCGGCCGGCCTGCCGGGCCCGGCCGTCCAGGGTCATCGCGAGCGGTTCCGGCTAGATTGTGGACGTTGGCTGGCTTCTTCCTGGGTGGTGCCTTGGCAGACGAGATCCGTGGTGTGCTGTTCGACATCGACGACACCCTCTTCGACTACACCAGCTCGGAGCGGACCGGTCTGCTCGGGCATCTGGCGGCCGAGGGCCTGCTGGAGAGCTTCTCCTCGCCCGAGGAGGCGGTGGCGCTCTGGCGGGGGATCATGGAGGAGGAGTACACCAGGTTCCTGCGGGGCGAGCTGTCCTTCGAGGAGCAGCGGATGGTCAGGGTCAGGCGCTTCCTCGGGAGGGCGATCCCCGACCAGGAGGCGTGGTTCGGGCGCTACTCGGCCCTGGTGACCCAGGCGTGGGCGGCCTTCCCCGACGCCGCTCCCGTGCTGGAGGCGCTCGCGCCGCACTTCAAACTGGGCGTGGTGTCCAACTCCTCGCTCCAGCACCAGCGCACCAAGCTGACCACGCTCGGCCTGCTCGACCACTTCGGCGAGGCGATCGTGTGCTCCCACGAGTACGGCAGGGCCAAGCCGCACCCCGAGATCTTCCTGGCCGGCTGCGAGCTGCTGGGCCTGCCGCCCGGTCAGGTCGCCTACGTGGGGGACAAGTACGACGTCGACGCGCTCGGCGCCCGTGCCGCGGGGTTGCGCGCGTTCTGGCTCGACAGGACCGGTGGCTCCGCCGTCCAGGAGGAGGGGGTGACGGTGATCGGCTCTCTCGAGGAGCTGGTGGCGGCGCTCAGCCCTGGTAGATCCACTGGCGATAGGGCGGGATGAGCTCCTCGAAGACGGCGATGACCTCGGCGGCGGCCTGGGCCAGTTCCTCGGGACCCGGGGGGGTAGAGGGCTCGAGCGCGTGCCTGACGACGAAGGCCAGCGCGTCGGCCTTGGCCCGCACGTCCAGCTCGGCGGCCTGCGGATCGAGGGCGTCGACGAGGTAGAAGCCGCTGTTGAGCGCGCTCATCGCGTAGGTGAGGTGGGGCACGTCGTCGCGGAGCAGGCCGTGGCCGACCAGCAGCTCGAACATCCGCTTGGTGGCCAGCAGCTCCTGGCTGCGCAGCGGCCTGTCGGCCAGCAGGCCCTGCAGCGCCCTGGTGTCGCCGGTGACCAACGTCTGCAGCACCGGCCTGGCGTGGACGTCCACGAAGGAGAACGACAGCAGGCGGTGGGGCAGCACGGTCGCGGGGTCGCGGCGCAGTTCGGCCAGGAGGCTCTCGAGGTAGGCGATGGCCTCCCGCAGCAGCAGCGCGTCGAAGAGCTGCTGCTTGGTCCGCCAGTGCAGGTAGACGGTGCCCTTGCCGATGCCGGCGCGCTGGGCGATGTCCTCGATCGTCACCTTGCGGTAGCCGAGCCGCACCAGGAGCGCGGCGGCGGCGTCAAGGATGCGGTCGGCGCGCTCCACAGGCCCTCCTCGTGACCGATCTGGTCGATCAGTCACATTACCCGGAAGGCGAAGTAGGTGGCCTGGGCCCGCCTCGTGCGAGCGCGTCGTGTGACGCAGCAGACAGCGAGGTCAGGAATCCCCGCTGATCATCCCAGCGCTACACGCGATAGGTAAAGCGAAGGGAATCGGGACCATGACGTACCTCATCGCCTACGACGGCTCAGCCGACTCGCGCCACGCGATCGAGTTCGCCGCCAAGCATCTCGCCGCGGAGCCCACCGTGATCGTCACGGTATGGGAGCCGCTGCTCGTGCAGCTCGCCAGGCACGGCGCCGCGGCCGCCGCGGCGATCGTGAACGAGGAGCCCGAGGAGTACAGGGCCCAGGCGGAGGCGAACGCCAAGGAGGGCGCGGAGCTGGCGCTCGCCTCGGGTCTCACCGACGTCGGCTACCGCGCGGTCGCCGACAGGAGCTCGATCTGGCAGGCGATCGTCGACCTCGCGGACGAGCTCGACGCCTCGCTGGTCATCACCGGCTCACGCGGTCTCGCGGGCGTGCGCTCGGTGCTGCTCGGCAGCGTCAGCAACCACGTGCTGCACCACGCGCGCCGTCCGACACTGATCGTTCCTCCTGGCGAGTGACGCACGAGGGGGGCCGCAGGTGGGTGTCGATGCGCCTGGCCCCCGGCCCCTCCTCGCCGAGCTGGTCACGCGGGTTGGCCAGCACGCACCTGTCGAGCGACAGGCAGCCGCAGCCGATGCAGTCGGTCAGGTCGTCGCGCAGCCGTAGCAACTGCTCGATGCGGTCGTCCAGCTCCGTGCGCCACGTGGCGGAAAGGCGCGCCCAGTCGGCGCGGGTCGGGGTGCGGCCCTCCGGCAGCTCGGCCAGGGCGTCCTTGATGGTCTTCAACGGGATGCCGATGCGCTGGGCCAGCCGGACGAAGGCCACCCTGCGGAGAGTGTCGCGGCTGTAGCGGCGCTGGTTACCGGTGGTGCGGCGGCTGGTGATCAGGCCCTTGGCCTCGTAGAAGTGCAGCGCCGAGACCGCGACGCCGCTGCGCTCGGACAGCTGCCCCACGGTCAGCTCCTTCGCGTTCCACGGTGCCGTCATGGCGTCACCGGGCGGAAGTGCGTCACCAGTGTGCCCGCGTCGGCGTCGAAGAGGTGCAGGGCGAAGGCGGGCGGCAGGTCGTAGTCGACGATCACGGTCGCGCCGCTCTCCGTCGGGGTCACCAGCGTGGAGACGACGCCCGGCGCCACGATCAGCGGTCGGCCCGCGAAGGTGGTGGCGACGGCGGTGTGGGCGTGGCCCACGAAGACGGCGACGACCTGCGGATGCCGGTCGAGCAGCGCGGCCAGCCGTTCGGGCTCCTGGAGGCGGATCTCGTCGACGTACGGCACGCCCAGCGGCACGGCGGGGTGGTGCATGCCGACGAAGGCGGGCACCTCGGGCCGCTCCGACAGCACCTCGTCCAGCCAGGCGATGGTCTCGTCGGACAGGTGGCCGTCGTCCCTGCCGGGGATGCTGGAGTCGGCCAGCGCGATCGTCGCGCCATCGAGCCGCAGCACCTGGTTGGCCGGGCCGATGATCTTCTCGAACTCGGGGACCCTGTCGTGGTTGCCCGGGCAGATGATCAGAGGGATGGGCGAGCGCAGCAGGTCGCGCGCCGTTTCGTACTCCTCGACGAGCGCGTGGTCGGCGATGTCGCCGGTGACCAGGATCGCGTCCAGCTGCCCTGGAAAGGAGAGGAGGTGGCGCATGACCAGGCGGGTGCGTTCGACGCTCTGGTCGGAGCCACCGATGTGGGTGTCACTGATGTGCGCGTATACCTGCATCTTTCCAAGCTTAAAGGTACGGCTAGCATCGGCACGTGGACACGATTAGAGCCGAGTTCGAACTCCTCGACGAGCGCTTCTCCGGTATCGGCGGCGACGAGCGGATAGAGATCCTCTACACGGGAACGCGCTGGGCGGAGGGTCCGTGCTACTTCCCCGCCGGCCGCTATCTCGTCTGGAGCGACATCCCCAATGACAGGATGCTGCGCTGGGACGAGCTGACGGGGAACGTCGGCCCCTTCCGCCGGCCGTCCGGCTACGTCAACGGCAACACCCGCGACGCGCAGGGCCGCCTGATCTCCTGCGAGCAGGGCAACCGCAGGGTCACCCGCACCGAGCACGACGGCTCGATCACCGTGATCGCCGACCGCTGGGAGGGCAGGCGGCTCAACAGCCCCAACGACGCGGTCGTGAAGTCGGACGGGTCGATCTGGTTCACCGACCCGCCGTACGGCATCACCACCGACTACGAGGGGCAGCGGGCCGAGCAGGAGATCGACGGCTGCCATGTCTACCGCGCCGATCCCGTCACGGGCGAGGTCCGCAAGGTGACCGACGACTTCGAGCGCCCCAACGGCCTGGCCTTCTCCGCCGACGAGAGCCTGCTGTACGTCGTCGACACCCGCCGCAAGCACCTGCGCGCCTTCGACGTGCACGCCGACGGCACGCTGTCGGGAGGCAAGGTGCTGGCGGAGGGAACCTCCGACGGCATCAGGCTCGACGACGCGGGCCGCATCTGGGCCGCGGGCGATGGCGGCGTGCTCTGCTTCGACCCCGACGGCACGCTCATCGGCAGGCTGCCGATCCCCGAGAAGGTCGCGAACCTGACCTTCGGAGGGCTCAAGGGCAACTGGCTGTTCATCGCCGCCTCCACCTCGCTCTACGCGCTGATGACCAACGTGCGGGGCCTTACTCCCAGCGGAACACCCTGACGGCGAGCCCGCCGAAGACCACCAGCCCGGCCGCGAGCACCAGCAGGTGCGGCAGCTGCGGCGCCTGGCCCGCCCAGGTGGCGCTCAGCGCCTGGGCGAAGGGTCCGGCCACCGAGTAGTCGCCGATCACGCGCACGACCTCCGGCAGGTACTCCCTCGGCACCCACATCCCCGCCACGAACATCAGCGGGAACATCGCCGCGGACCCGATGATCGGCGCGCTCTTGCCGTTGGGCGCCACGGCGGCGATCACCAGCCCCATCGCCATGAGCGCCGCCGAGCCGAGCAGGAACACCAGCACGAAGCCCGCCACGTTGCGCGGGACGCCGGGCCCGAAGGCGACCAGCAACGTCGTGGCCACGATCCCGACCACCAGGTTGATCACGAGCTGGACGGTCAGCATGCGCAGCGGCGAGACCGGCGTGGTGGACATCCTGCGCAGCACGCCCTGCTCCCTGTAGGCGGCCAGCACGCCGGGCAGGACGCTGAACGACAGCGTCAGCGCCGACAGCATGACCATCAGGGCGGGGAAGGCGGGCCCTGCCACCTTGCCGAGGAACTGCAGCAGCAACAGCGGCAGCCCGATCGCGAACAGCAAGTACCACCCGTCGCGCAGGTGGAGCTTGGCCTCGACGAGCAGAAGCTTGCTCATGACAGCTTCCTTCCTGTCAGTGCGAGGAAGACGTCCTCGAGCGTCGCCTGCTCGATGCGCAGGTCAGTGGGGACGATCTGGTGCTCGGCCAGCGCCAGCGTGACCGCGGGCGCCAGGTTGCCCCTGCCGGTGACCGTGAGCTGCTCGCCGTTCCGACGCACCCCTGTCACCTCGGGTACGGCGAGCAGCATCGCGTCCTCGACCGGAGCCGAGGGCCTGAACCTGACCCGCTGCGACTCCTCCACCTGGCCGATCAGCGCGCTGGGCGCGTCCATGGCGACGACCCGGCCCGAGGAGATCAGCGCGACCCTGTCGCACAGCCGCTCTGCCTCCTCCATGAAGTGGGTGACCAGCACGATCGTGACCCCGTCCGCGCGGATCTGCTCGATCAGGTCCCAGGTGTCCCTTCGGGCCTGCGGGTCGAGGCCGGTCGTCAGCTCGTCGAGGATGGCCACGCGCGGCTTGCCGACGAGGGCGAGCGCGACCGACAGCCGCTGCTTCTGGCCGCCCGAGAGGTTGGTGAAGCGGGTGTCGCGTTTGTCGGCCAGGCCCACCCGCTCCATCAGCGCACGCCAGTCGGCGGGGTCGCGGTAGAAGGAGGCGAACAGGTCCAGCGCCTCCCACACCTTGATCTTCTCGGGCAACTGGGCGCTCTGCAGCTGGACACCGAGCAGGTGCTTGGCCTCCAGCGGCGTCCTGCCGCCGACGGTGATCGTGCCGCTCGTGGGGGTGCGCAGCCCCGCGACGCACTCCACCGTGGTCGTCTTGCCGGCTCCGTTGGGGCCGAGGACGCCGAAGATCTCGCCCTCGTCGACGGCGAACGAGACATCGTCCACCGCCACCTGGTCGCGATAGCGCTTGTGGAGGTTCGTGACCTCTATGACCTTCATGGCCATCACGGTAGGAAGTCGCTAATCAGCGGATAAGACGGCTAGATGCCCGGCAATGGTGTACCTAGGTGCAGTACCCGAGGGCGGCGACATCGCTCAGACTGGAGGACATGCTGCGCAGAAGCCTCTGGTTGCTCGCGCTCGTGGTCGTCGAGGTGCCGCTGGTGCTGCTGTCGGCCCTCGTGCTGCTGGGCTCCTTCACCGTGGGACTGGTCCCGTTCTTCCCGCCCTGCGTGGCGCTGGTCAGGCGCGTGACGCGGCGGACGAGAAAGCTGATGGGCATCGCCGCGCCCTACCATCCTCAGCCGCCGCCTCCCGTGCCGCAGGCCGACGGCTGGTACCGCTCGGATCGCACGCTCTACAAGACGCCCAGGATCCCCGCGTGGAACGACAGGTGGAAGTGGCTGTTCGGCGACCCCGCGACCTGGCGCGACTTTCTGTGGCTGCTGCTCGACCCGGTGGTGAAGCTGGTGCTGGCCGTACCGCTGCTGGTACTGCCCGGGCACGCGCAGCGGGTCTACGGATACTGGGCGGCGTTGCTGCTCGGGCCGACGGCCAAGAGCGAGCTCGCGGGGCAGGTGCGCAAACTGTCGGAGTCGCGCACGCTGACCGTGGACTCCCAGGCGGCCGAGATGCGCAGGATCGAGCGCGACCTGCACGACGGCGTGCAGGCCAGGCTGGTCGCGCTCGGCATGACGCTCGGCGCGGTCGAGGAGCTGGTCGGAACCGACCCTGCGGCGGCTGTGGCGCTGCTGGCCAAGGCGCGTGAGGCCTCCGCGGAGACGCTGGTCGAGCTGCGCGGTGTCGTGCGCGGCATCCACCCGCCCGTGCTGGCCGAGCGCGGGCTCGGTGACGCGGTGAAGGCGCTGGCACTGGACAGCCCGCTGCGCACCAACGTCGAGGTGGATCTGCCCGTCAGGCTGCAGACGCCCGTCGAGACCGCGTTGTACTTCGCCATCAGCGAGTTGCTGTCCAACGCCGCGAAGCACTCGGGCGCCGACAACGTCATCGTCGACATCAGCCACACCGAGCGCGACGTGGCCGTGATGGTCTGGGACGACGGCGGGGGCGGCGCCGACCCCTCGCGCGGCAGCGGGCTGGACGGCATCGAGCGCAGGCTCGCCGCCTTCGACGGCGTGCTCGCCCTGTCGAGCCCGCAGGGCGGTCCCACGACCGTGGCGATGTCGGTGCCGAAGGTGCTGCCCGAGGAGTACGGCAAGAAGAAGAACCCGATGCCCAGATGGCAGGCGGCCGTCGTGGTGTTCTGCTGGTCGCTCTCCTGGCTTCCGCTCTTCCCCCAGGGTCTGGTCGCGGGGGTGTTCAAGACGATCGGGTTCGAGCACAGGAGCTGGTTCCTCGCCCTGTACCTTCCTGACTTCTGGCAGTGGCCGGCCATCGTCGGAATGGTGTCGCTCGGCATGCTGATGTACGGCGTGGCCCTGTACCTGCCGATGCGGCATTCGCGTGAACGCTGGATCGCCGAGGCCTCCCCCCGCCGCCCCTGGTTCAGCCGATGCTGAACCGCGTGTTGATCGCCGAAGATCTCTACCTGCTCAGGGAAGGACTGGTCCATCTGCTCCAGGCCCACGGCTTCACGGTCGTGGCCGCCGTCGACGACGGACCCTCGCTGGAGCGGGCCCTGATCGAGCTGCGCCCCGACGTCTCGGTGGTGGACGTACGGCTGCCGCCCACCTTCACCGACGAGGGGCTGCAGGCCGCACTGTCGGCGAGGAAGCAGATTCCCGGGCTGCCGATCCTGGTGCTGTCGCAGCACGTGGAGCAGCTCTACGCCAGGGAGCTGCTGGCCGACGGCTCGGGCGCGGTCGGCTACCTGCTCAAGGACAGGGTCTTCAACGCCTCGCAGTTCGTCGACGCGGTGCGCAGGGTCGCCGAGGGCGGCACCGCCATGGATCCCGAGGTCATCGCCAAGCTGCTGGCCAGCAACGCCAGGCACGAGCCGCTCGGCAGGCTGACGCCGCGCGAGCGCGAGGTGCTGGGCGCGATGGCCGAGGGCAGGTCGAACGCGGCCATCGCCCAGCGCCTCCACCTGAGCGAGAGCGCCGTGGCCAAGCACACGGCCGCCATCTTCACCAAGCTGGATCTGGCGCCCTCCGACGACGACAACCGCAGGGTGCTGGCCGTCCTGGCCTATCTCAACGCCGCGCGCCGCTGAGCCGCCGCGCGCCGCTGAGCCGCCGCGCGCCGCTGAGCCGCCGTGCCTGCGACAGGCCGGTGGCGTCCTTCCGCACGAATTCGGACACGCACCGTCAGCTTTGTCGGTCGCGCAGGCTACCGTTTGGTGAGAAACCGGCGACGAAGGGATGGCTCAGGTGAAGTTCCGGGTTAACCGCGATGTGCTGGCCGACGCGGTGGCGTGGGCTGCCCGAGTTCTCCCCACCCGCCCTGCCGCTCCCGTGCTCTCCGGCCTGCTCCTCGAGGCGGGGGAGGAGCTCACCCTGTCCGCGTTCGACTACGACGTCTCCGCCCAGGCGCGCGTCGAGGCCGAGGTCGACGAGCCAGGCAAGGTGCTGATCCCCGGCAGGCTGCTCGCCGAGATCAGCCGCAGCCTGCCCCAGGAGCCGGTGCAGATCGTCACCGACGGCGCCGAGGCCGTGCTGACCTGCGGGAGCGCCGAGTTCGGCCTGGTGACGATGCCGGTCGAAGACTTCCCCACGATGCCCCAGATGCCGCCCGCCGTCGGCGCCGTGGGCGGCGGCGTGTTCGCGTCCGCGGTGGGCCAGGTGGCGCCGGCCGCCAGCCGCGACGACACCCTGCCGATGCTGACCGGCATCAGGGTCGACATCGCCGGTGACGCGGTGACCATGGCCGCCACCGACCGCTACCGCATCGGCGCCCGCGACTTCACCTGGCGTCCCTCGCAGCCCGACCTCAACGTCTCGGCGATGGTGCCCGCCAAGGTGCTGGTCGAGGTGGCCAAGTCGCTGCGCGGCGGCGAGGTGTCCATCGCCATGGGCGACGGCGTGGCGGGCTTCGAGAGCGTCGGCAGGAGCACCACGGTCAGGCTGCTCGACGAGCAGTTCATCGACTACCGCGCCAGGCTGGCCGGCGACTGGCCGCTGCGCGCCGACGTGCGGGTCGGCCCGTTCGTCGATGCCATCAAGCGCGTGGCGCTGGTCGCCGAGCGCAACACCCGCGTCAAGCTCTCCTTCGCCCAGGGCCAGGTCCTCATCCAGGCGGGCGGGGGAGACGTGGGCAGGGGCGCCGAGGTCGTCGAGTGCGACCTGCGGGGCGACGACATCCAGATCGCCTTCCAGTCGCAGTTCCTGCTCGACGGGCTGACGGGCGTCGACACGGAGTTCGCCCGCGTCAACATGGAGTCCCCGACCCGTCCGGCGCTGATCACCGACGTTCCCGGCGACGCCGCTCCGGCCTTCCACTACCTCGTCATGTCCCTGCGCATCGTCTGATCCCCGACCCTGTACGGCAGGCCACCCCAGCCCCACCCATGGCACGGGGCCGGCGTCCCTCCAGGGATACGCTCACCGAGCCGACGTGGCCGGAGGCCGAAACGGCCCGTAACGCCCGAGCCGCTGAGCCATTCTGCGGGCGACGTAACGGTGGGAGGCCGAAGTCCCGCTGGAGTACGCGTGAAAGACAGACGGCCACCGCTGACTGCGGTGGCCGTAAGGGGGCTCTGCCGTACAGGCTGTGGACGGGCTCGCCGTAAAGGAGAGAAAGCGGCTCACACGTCGGTGAGAGCGATGAGGATGTGCTCCATGCAGGCGTGGCCCGCGCGCTCGGCGGCGGCCGCGTCGCCCGCCGCGATGGCCCTGGCGATCGCGTCGTGCGGGATGTAGCTGCTGTTGAGCGCGTCCATCGAGGTGCCAGCGGCCGTGATGGAGGCGCGCAGGGCGGCGGAGAAGTCCTCGTAGAGGTCGATCAGCACCAGGTTGTGCGTGGCGTGCACCACCGCCATGTGGAAGGCCAGGTCCGACTCGACGAACGCCTCGGGGTCGCCCGCCTCCCACGCCCTGTCGCGCTCGGCCAGCCTGGCCTCGATCAGCTTGATGTCGTCGTCGGTCCGCCTGGTGGCCGCCAGCCTCGCCGACTCGACTTCGAGCGCCCGCCGCACCTCGAGGATCTCGAGCTGCTCGGCCTGCCGCAGCCGGCGCAGCATCGCGCCGGACAGCTCGCTGGTCGCCCTGACATAGGTGCCGTCGCCCTGCCTGCACTCCAGCAGCCCTGCGTGCGTGAGCGCGCGCACAGCCTCACGGACCGTGTTGCGGCCCACGCCCAGTTGCTCGGCGAGCACGGTCTCGGTGGGGATCTTGCCGTGCATCTGCCACGACCCTGAGGTGATCTGCTCCTTGAGCTGATCGATCACCTGGTCGACGAGCGAAGCTCGCTGCGCCGTACGCAGACTCACAGTCCGCCTCCTCCGGGAAACCAATCATCCTATGAGTCAATGACTGGTAGACCCTAATTATTCCAGACCTGAAAACACAAATCTGGAGCTCCCGGAGGTGCTATTCAACGGGAAATCGGTACGTCGACCTTCACTCCTGCCATGGCGGAACGCACTCCGGCAGCCTCGAGTGCTCTACGATACGCCGCCGTCTGCTCTTCCCTGTGCCCGGCCCTGCCGTACAGGTCGCCGAGCTCCCGCCAGCAGCGAGCGGACTTCCTGTCCGTGCCGTAGACGGGCCCGTGCAGGCTGTCGAGCAGCACCCGTGCCGCACGCAGATGCTCGCCGGCCTCGCGCCCCGCGGCCAGGGCCGCGTCGGCCAGCAGCAGGTGCGCCGTGGCCGGGACCGTTCCTGGAACGTGACGAAGCAGCGCGAGGCCATTGGCTCCGAGCTCGGCCGCACCGGTGGCGTCACCTGCGCGAAGTCGCACCCGGCCGTGCACGATCAGACTCTCGGCGTGGTCGGCGACCGTGTCGGCGAAGGCCGACAGGATCCGCGTGGCGGCCACGGCGAACTCCTCGGCCTCCTCGGCGGAGGAGAGGCCGAGCCTGGCCCACTCCATCGCCACGTGCCCGAGGCGCACCGCAAGACGAGCCGGCCGACCTGCGGCGATGGCGTCGTCGGCCAGCCGTACGGCCAGCGCGGAGTCCTCACCCGAGGCGGCCACGATGCTGGCCTTCCACAGCGCGTGGATCTCAGCGGAACGGTCCACAACCTCAGGGAAGCCGGTGGCGGCGAGCACCTGTCGGACGTAGGCCAGCTCGGCGGAGTCGTCGGAGCGGGTCTCGACCAGCGCGGCGGCCAGGTCGACGGCGAGCTCGCCCTGCGTGACGGCAAGCCTGGAGGCCTGCTCGAAGGCGGTGGTGCCGAGGTCGCGAGCGCGCAGGCGGTCGCCGGCCAGGTGGTAGCAGCGCGAGAGCGCGACGGTCAGCGGCAGGTCGGCAAGGCGTTCGGGATGAGCGGCTGCCTCCCTACGCAGCCGCTCATAAGCCTCGACCGCAGGACCGAGCCTGCCCTGTGCCTCGAGCGCGCGCGCTCTGCCGAGCCTGGCATGCGCGGCGAGCAGAGCGTTCTCCTCACCGGCGGCCTTGATGATCTCTGTGAAGCGCTCAGCGGCGACGTTGGGGTCGCCGTGACGCAGTTCGAGCTCGGCATGACGAAGGCCGAGCTCGGTGTCGATGCGCTGCCGAGGTTCTATCCCGTGAAGGAGGAACTCGGTGGTGCATCCAAGCCGTTCGGCCAAGAGTCGTGCCACAACCGGAGTCGGCGTGCGCTTGCCCGACTCGATGAGTGAGACGTAACTGTCCGACAGGTCGGGGCCCGGCCAGTTGGGCCTGGGACATCCGCCTGTTAAGCCGCAGTCCGCGGACGCGGTCACCGATTGTTCCCTGACTCGGCATCTCATCTCTCAGGGCGGGGAAGGGTCAATGTGTCGCAATGATTGCATGAAGCGACCGAATCGGGTATCCCCACCCGAGAAATCTCTTCACAGAGGGTTAATCGTCCCCTTCGTCCTTGCTCGGGAAAAGCATCTGGCAGACCTCGAGATAAAGGGTCTCGGGATACGGGATGTACTCCACGGTCGACAGCGCCTGGTCCTGACCTGCTGACTCGAGGATGAACTCCCCATAACCGAGCATGCGCCCCAGCAGTGAGCGCTGGAAGCTCATGTCCGTGACTTTCTGTAGTGGCATCATCGCGACTTTGCGCGTGATGAGCCCCGTGGTGAGCAACATCCGCTTCGAGGTCACCACGAAGTAGTCGACCGACCACTCCGCGACTTTCCATACGAAACGGATCAGCAACAGGAGCCAGAGCCACCACACGACGACCAAGGCGGTGCCGCCGCCCTGGTCGCCGAAGAACTTGCTGAGCAGCCCTGCGACGATCAGGGCCGCCGAAGACCTCGGCGACCGGACGCAGAAGTACGGCGGGATGCCGCCGTACCATGATGACCTGGTGTTCGTGGGGGAGTAGGTACCGGTTGACCGACGACGGAGCAGAGTCCCCGTGGGTCACAAGTCTCATGCGAGGCTGTTGAAGAATTGAGCTAGCGAGTCGGCCGCGTTGAACACTGTGTCGAACGCGCCTCGTACCGCGTCCGCTGCGTCGGCTGGTCGCGCGAAGAGGTAGTACGCAACGAATGCGATACCACCATACGTGAGGACCTTTTTGACCTGCACTGTCGCCTCCACTACCACGTACCCACTACACCCGCCGTATACATTACCCAGCCAGGTGGCCCGGTAAAGCGCAACAGACCACGACAAGTCTTAAGCGTCACGGGATTTCGATCTTGACTAACCTCGTTCGCTGGCCACCAGCGCGAGGACATGAAGGTGCTTGCGAGCGATCCTCTCGACCAGGCCCGGGTGGGCATAGCCGGTGACCTCGAGCGCGCCGTAGTGCGCGGCCTCGACGCAGCGGGTGACGGTGCTCGCGGAGTGGATCCCCGCGAACTCGTCACGGAGGGCGGACTCGACCTCCGCGTACGGACTCGTGGCTGGCTCGCTCATGGTGCTCCCCGGTATGCGCCGCTCGGAACGCGGTGCCTAAGAGATGCGTTCATCACTCTACGTACCCATGCAACCACAGAATGTAACGAACGCGAGCGCCTAGAGGAGGAAAAGAGCTGATCAGACCACGCCGTAGAGACGGTCTCCCGCGTCCCCCAGACCCGGGACGATGTAGCCGTGCTCGTTCAGGCGCTCGTCGAGCGCCGCGGTGACGACCCTGATCGGCTTGCCTGAGTTGGCGAAGACCTTGTCCATGTAGGCCAGGCCCTCCGGCGCCGCCAGCAGGCACAGCGCGGTCACGTCGACGGCGCCCCTGTCGAACAGGAACTGGATCGCCGCCGCCAGCGTGCCGCCCGTGGCCAGCATCGGGTCCACCACGTAGCACTGCCGCCCCGACAGGTCGTCGGGCAGGCGGGTGGCGTAGGTCTCGGCCTGGAGCGTCGACTCGTTGCGGATCATGCCGAGGAAGCCGACCTCCGCCGTGGGCAGCAGCCGCGTCATGCCGTCGAGCATGCCGAGCCCGGCCCGCAGGATGGGCACCACCAGCGGGTACGGCTTGGCCAGCCGTACGCCGTCGGCCGGGGCCACGGGGGTCTGGACGGTCACGTCCGTGACCCGGACGTCGCGGGTGGCCTCGTAGGCCAGGAGAGTCACCAGTTCGTCGGCCAGCCGCCTGAAAGTGGGCGAGTCGGTGCGGACGTCGCGCAGCGTGGTCAGCTTGTGTGCGACAAGGGGGTGATCGACGACGAGGGTCTCCATAACGGACAACGCTATCTTGTGTGGAAGGTACCGGCACGTCGCGTACTTGGATTTGATCACAATTTGGTCGGAGGGCCCTACGCTCAGTGGACGGTTCTGGAAGCATTGAAGGTCGTAGAGGCCACGTCGGGTGGGGTGGACGATGACAGACGAAGATGCGCTCGACTTCGCCATCGTGGTCTATCGAGAGGACGAGTGCTGGGACGCCGAGCTGCTTCCCGTCGCACTCACCTCCGATCTCCACGGGTTGATCCACGCGTTGAAGCAGCAGCCGAGCGAGAGCGGGACCATCGGCCTGGTGGCCGTCGGCGACGAGTTCTTCGTGGCGCTGCGCGTGCTGGGCGATCGGGTGGACGTGTTCCTCTCCGACATCGCCGCCTCGTGGGACTACCCGCTGGCGCAGCAGGTCCTCGAATATCTCGACGTCCCGGTCCCCGACGAGGACGAGCTCGACGAGATTCTCCAGGACGAGGACACCGTCCTGCCCGCGGGCGATTTGTCGATCTTCGTGGACCTCGGATTGGACGAGATGGAGCTGGGCATCCTCTCCGGTGACATCGACCTTCACCCCGAGGACGTGCTGTCCAGCATCGCCGCGCGGCTCGGCTTCTCCGAGCCGTTCGAGCGCGCGATCGACTCGGTCTTCGGCTGATCTCGGGAGCACCGGCATGCCCTCCAGCGCCATCTTCTCGGCCGCGTTCGTCAGGACACCCGAAGGGTGGAGCGGCGCGGAGGTCGACCTGAGCGCCGCGGAGATCGTCGACGACCTCGGCGACGCCGTCCAGGAGAGTCTGGGTCTGGTCGGCGACGAGCTCGCGCTGCTGTGCGTCGAGGTCGAGGACGAATGGTTCGCCATCGCCCGCTACAGGGGCGACGAGGAGCCGAGGGTCTTCCTGTCCGACGCGCAGGCGGGCGTGAACGGTCAGCTGGGCGAGCTGTTCGCGGAGTTCGCCGGCGTCGCGCCCGACAAGGAGAGCACCGACCTCGGCGTACGGCCCGCCGGCGACTTCGAGCTGCTGCAGGACTTCGGCGTCAGCAAGGAGGAACTGCTCGAGCTGAGCATGGAGGAGGGCGTACTGCCCGCCGACATCCTCTCGATCATCGCCGAGAGGCTCGCCTTCGCCGACGAGCTCGACCGCCTGCGATAAGCCCGCGATGAGCCGCGATGACCTGCGATGACCTGCGAGGAGGCCGCGTGAGCCCGCCATGCGGCGAGCCTGTCGGGCCTGCCGTACGACCGCGTGGCCGCGGGTGAGCCCGTGGTGAGCCCGAGCCCGTGGGAGGGCGCCATGCGCCTCGCGCTGGAGCAGGCCGAGCTGGCGGGTCAGCGAGGAGAGGTCCCCGTGGGCGCGGTGGTGGTGGGGCCTCAGCCCGCGGACGTGCTCGCGCGAGCCGGCAACGACAGGGAGTCCAGCCACGACCCCACCGCGCACGCCGAGGTGCTGGCGCTGCGGGACGCCGCCGCCTCGCTGGGCACATGGCGGCTGAGCGGCTGCACGCTCGTGGTCACCCTGGAGCCCTGCACGATGTGCGCGGGGGCCGCCGTGCTGTCGCGAGTGGACCGCATCGTCTTCGGGGCCGTCGACGCCAAGGGCGGCGCGGTCGGGTCGCTGTGGGACGTCGTACGCGACCGCCGGCTCAACCACCGGCCCGAGGTGATTCTCGGCGTTCTGGAGGAGGAGTGTTCCTCCGCGCTTAAGAAGTTCTTCGCTACTCGGAGAATCCGGTAAGCTCGTCCGCGGTGGTGTCGCCTAGTGGCCGAGGGCGCACGCCTCGAAAGCGTGTGATGGGGCAACTCATCCGTGGGTTCAAATCCCACCACCACCGCCAGACAACTGATCCCGTCCGATCATCTCGATCGGGCGGGATCGTGTCGTTTCCGGGCATGCCGCATCCTGAGGTCAGGAGGGCAGCTCCAGCACCCTGGCGTGCAGGATGGAGCGCTGGTGGAGCGCCGCGCGCAGGGCGCGGTGCAGGCCGTCCTCCAGGTAGAGCTCGCCCCGCCACTGCACGACGTGCGGGAACAGGTCGCCGTAGAAGGTGGAGTCGGCGGCGAGCAGGGAGTGCAGGTCGAGCATGGCCTTGGTGGTGACCAGCGAGTCGAGCCGGACCTGCCTCGGGGGGATCTGAGCCCACTCGCGATTGCTCAGACCGTGTTCGGGATAGGGGCGTCCGTCGCCGACCAACTTGAAGATCACCCCATCGATTTTAGAAGAGAATTCGCATCCCTGTGTTACTCAGCGCTCCCATCGCAGCTCAGATGCCCTTCTTGAAGGTGTCACATGCGGCCGGATCGCCGCTCTGGTAGCCGTTTCCGAACCACGTGACGCGTTGTTCGGAAGTTCCGTGCGTGAACGCCTCCGGGTCGACCCTGCCCTGACTGCGCTCCTGGATCCGGTCGTCCCCGACGGCGGCCGCGGCGTCCAGCGCCTGCTGGATCTCAGCCTGGGTGAACGCCCTCTCGTAGAACCCGGTGTCCACGGCGTGCTTGGCCCAGACCCCGGCGTAACAGTCGGCCTGCAGCTCCAGCTTCACCGCGCCGCTGTCGGGACCCTGGCGGTCCTGGCCCACGCGCTCCATCTGGCCTGTCAGGTTCTGGACGTGGTGACCGTACTCGTGGGCGATGACGTAGGCCTGCGCGAAGGGGCCGCCCTTGGCGCCGAAGTCGCGCTGCAGGGTGTCGAAGAAGGTCAGGTCGAGGTAGACCTGCCGGTCGCTCGGGCAGTAGAAGGGCCCGACGGAGGAGTCGGCGGCGCCGCAGCCGGTGTTGACGGCCTGGGTGAACAGGATCGTCTTGGCCTGCTGGTAGCCGTCGGTGTTCCCCCAGTACTCCTGGATGCTGTTGACCACGCCGACGACCCTGCACTCTTCGGACTGGTCGGCGTCCGCCCCTGTCCTGCACTGCTCGGACAGGTTGGAGGTGGGCTGTAATCCGGCTGGATCACCGCCAGTGATGTTGCCGGGGTTCACCCCGAATATCACGGCCGCGATGAGCGCGATGATGCCGGTGATGCCGCCGCCGATGGCCAGTCCGCCACCGGGGAGGCCGCGGCCGCCGCGCTGCTCGACCTGTGAGGAGTCGAGCTGGGCCTCGTCTCGGAAATCCATGGCCTGGCATCTGCCCTCCAGACCGCGAATCAGTCAGATCCCTCCGGTGAAGGTGTCGCAGCGGGCCGGGTCACCGCTCTTGTAGCCGACGCTGAACCACTTCTCCCGCTGCGCCGAGGTGCCGTGGGTGAAGGCGTCGGGCACGACCCTGCCCTGGGAGCGGCGCTGGATGCTGTCGTCCCCGACGGCCGAGGCCGCGCTGAGCGCCTCGTCGATGTCGGCCTGGGTGAAGGGCTGGGTGTAGAACCCGGTGCGCACGGCGTTGCCGGCCCAGACCCCCGCGTAGCAGTCGGCCTGCAGCTCCAGGCGTACGGCTCCGCTGGTGGCACCCTGCCGGTCGTTGCCGACCCTGTCCATGGTGCCGAGCAGGTTCTGGACGTGGTGACCGTACTCGTGGGCGATGACGTAGGCCTGCGCGAAGGGGCCGCCCTTGGCGCCGAAGTCGCGCTGCAGGGTGTCGAAGAAGGTCAGGTCGAGATACACCTTCTGGTCTCTCGGGCAGTAGAACGGGCCGACGGAGGAGTCGGCCGCCCCGCAGGCGGTGTTGACGGCCCTGGAGAACAGCACGGTCTTGGCGGGGGTGTACGACGTGCGGCCCCTGCCGGTGAAGGCCTGCTTCCAGTAGGCCTGGATGCTGTTGACGGTGCCGACGATGCGGCAGTCCTCCGACTGGTCGGCGTCCGCGCCCGTCCGGCAGCGAGAGGCAAGGTTGCCGCTCGGCGAGCCCTGTGGTTCGGGCCTCGACGCCGATGGAGCGGGGCTCTGCGGTTCGTCGCCGCTGAAGTTCGTCGGCACGATCTGGAAGAGGAACAGCGCGGCCACAGCCACCAGAAGGAGCAGGCAGCCGCCGCCCTTCCCGCCGACGGGCAGCACGCAGCCGCCCGGCATCAAGCCGCGGCCGCCCCCGCCGCCGCCCGCCCTGGGGCCCGAAGCTCTGACGTCCTCCACCTGCGAGGGGTCGAGCTTGGCGTCGTCGTCGAACTGCATGCCAGTGCCCTTCCCTCGTAATAGATCAGATACTCTCCGTAATCGGACTATGGTGGGCATATGACGGGTGGGCTTATCGGGATCACACTGGTATCTCTCGGCATGGTGCTCACACCAGGCCCGAACATGATTTATCTGATTTCGCGGTCGATCGCGCAGGGGCGACGCGCGGGGCTCGTCTCGCTCACGGGTGTCGTCCTCGGGTTCACCATCTACCTGACCGCCACCTGTCTCGGGCTGACGGCGATCTTCGCTCTCGTGCCCGCGGCCTACACCGCGCTGAAGCTGGCGGGCGCGGTCTACCTCGGGTGGCTGGCGTGGAAGGCGCTCAGGCCCGGCGGCGGATCGGTGTTCGAGGCGCGCGAGCTCGAGCACGCCTCGAACCGCAGGCTCTTCTCCATGGGGCTGCTCACGTGCCTGCTCAACCCCAAGATCGCGATTCTCTACCTCTCGCTGCTGCCGCAGTTCATCGACCCCGCGGCGGGAAGCGTCCTGCTGCAGAGCCTCGCGCTCGGATCGGTGCAGATCGTCGTCGCCACCACGATCAACGGCCTGATCGCCATCACCGCGGGCAGCCTGGCGGCCTTCCTCGCCGCCCGCCCGCTGTGGCTGCGGATGCAGCGCTACTTCATGGGCACCGTGCTCGGCGGCATGGCGATCCACCTGGCCACCGACCGCTCCCGCGCCGTCGCGGCGTGAGCGGCTACCAGCGGTGGTGCACCTGCGCGCGGATCCTGCCGTCGTAGATCTCCCGTACGGCCCGCAGCGTCGCCTCGGGTAGCGGGGCCAGCGCCGCGGCCGCCGCGTTGGCCCTGGCCTGCTCGGGAGAGCGGGCCCCTGGGATGACCGTGGTCACGCCTGGCTGCTGGATGATCCAGCGCAGCGCCGCCTGCGCGGGTGTGGCGCCCTCGGGAGCCAGCGCGGCGAACTCCACGGCCGCCTCGACACCGGTCGCGAAGTCCACGCCCGAGAACGTCTCGCCCTGGTCGAACGACTCGCCGTGGCGGTTGTACGTGCGGTGGTCGTCGGCGGGGAAGACGGTGTCCTTGGTGTACTTGCCCGACAGCAGCCCCGAGGCCAGGGGCACGCGGGCGATGATGCCCACCCCCGCCTCGGCGGCGGCGGGCAGCACCCGCTCGAGCGGCTTGAGCCTGAAGGCGTTGAAGATGATCTGCACGCTGGCCGTCCCCTGCCGGGCGATCGCGGTCAGCGCCTCGTCGCAGGTCTCCACGCTCACCCCGTAGGCGGCGATCCTGCCCTCCTCGACGAGCGTGTCCAGCGCGTCGAAGACCGCGTCGGAGGAGTGGACCGGCGTGGGCGGGCAGTGCAGCTGCACCAGGTCGAGACGGTCCACGCCCAGGTTCGCGCGGGACCTGTCGGTCCAGGCGCGGAAGTTGTCGAGGGTGTAGAGGGCGGGGTCGAGCGCCACCCTGCGGCCCATCTTGGTGGCGACCGTGACGCCCGCGTCGGGGCGCTCGCGCAGGTAGGCGCCGATCAGCTGCTCGCTGCGGCCGTCGCCGTACACGTCGGCGGTGTCGAAGAAGGTCACGCCCTCCTCGACGGCCGCGTCGAGGACGGCCAGCGCGTCCTTCTCCTCCACCTCGCCCCAGTCGGCGCCGAGCTGCCACGTGCCCAGCCCGACGACTGACACCCTCTGGCCGGTCCTGCCGATGATCCGCTGTTCCATGTCCTCAGCATCGGAGGCGGGGCCGTCGGCTGTCCAATCGGCCTACCTCGGTAGTGCCGACGTCACCGCCGACAGGCAGCGTTCCACCACGGGCCTGGGGTCGAAGGCGTAGGTGCCGTCGCCGAACAGCTCGAAGGTCATCCGCCCGCCGTACCCCCTGCGCTCCAGCGCGGTCAGGTACTCGGCGAGCGGCAGCCGGCCGTCGCCCCACGCCAGGTGGCCCGCGGGACTCCCGTCGACCAGGTGCACGTGCCGCACCCTGTCGCCGAGGGAGTCGAAGTAGTCGTCGACGCTCTCACCCGCCACCGCCATGCCCACGGTGTCGAGGACGGCGCCGACGTTCGACGAGCCGATCTCGTCGAGCATCCTGGCGAGCGTCCGCGAGTCGTTGACGAGATTCGACTCCACGCGCTGCAGCGGTTCGAGCACGCAGGCCACCCCGAGGGTCTCGGCGTAGGCGGCGATCTCGCCGACCGCGTCGACCGAGCGGCGCCATGCCGCCTCCAGCGGCTCGTCCTCGAAGCCGCGGCCGGGAGTCAGCAGCAGCAGCTCCGCGCCGAGCTCGGCGGCCAGTTCGGCGGCGCGCCGGAACATGGCGATGCTCGCCGCGCGCAGCCAGGTGACGGGCGAGGCCACGTTGACCGGGTACATCACCTGCTCGGGCGTGAGGCAGTGCACGCTCAGGCCGCGCGCCTGCGCGCTCCGGCGTACGGCCCGCGCCTCGGCGTCGCTCACCTGCGGGATGTGGAACTGCGGCGCGATGCCCCACAGCTCCAGCCTCTCGCGCCCCAGAGCGGCGGCGTCGTCGAGGAAGCGCTCGAACGGCAGCTGCTGGTAGGCGAAGTTCGAGCCGGTGAGCTGCTGGAGTGTGAGGGTCATGGGGAGCTCCGTTACTTGCCGATGCCGTCAGAGAGGCCTTTGACGATGTAACGCTGGCCGAAGAAGAAGAGCAGCACCACGGGGACGGCCGCGATAACCATGCCGGCGAAGACGACGGGGTAGTCGGTGCCGTGCTTGCTCATCAGACTGGTCAGGCCCACGGGAAGAGTCTGCACGCCGCTGCCGCTGGTGAACACCATCGCGAAGAGATACTCGTTCCAGGCGAACAGCACGTGCAGCAGGACCGTCGAGGTGATGATCGGCTTGCTCATGGGCAGGATGATCCGCCAGAAGGCCGTCCACCGGCCCGCGCCGTCCATCTCCGCGGCCTCGTCGACCTCGCGCGGAAGGTCGATCATGTAGGCGCGGATGAGGAACGTGGTGAACGGCACGCGGAAGGCGGTGTACAGGATGAGCAGCGCCCAGAAGCTGTTGTACAGCCCCATCGCCTGGAACATCTTCACCAGGGGGACGAGCGCCACGGTCGGTGCGAGCATGAGCCCGCCGAGGATCAGCGCGGTGATCGCCTTGTTGAAGGGGATGGTGACCCTGGTCAGGCCGTAGGCGGCCCACGCGCTGACGAAGACCGTGACGATCGTCGAGGTCACCGTGACGAGCACGCTGGTGGTGAGGTAGTCGCTCACCCCTCTGTTCCACGCCTTCTGGTAGTTCGTGAAGCTCCAGTCGACGGGCAGGGCGAACGGGTTGCCGAACAGTTCGGCGTTGGTCTTGAACCCGTTGAGCACCATCCACAGCAGCGGATAGAGCACGATCACCGCGAGACCCAGCAGGAAGGCCCACATGAACACGCGTGCGATCACGCCGAGAAAGCTCAGGCGCTTCACCATTCCACCCTTCGTCTGCGGGTGACCCACAGCTGCGCCATGGCGATGCCGAGCGTGATCACGAAGATCAGCGTCGCGATCGCCGCGGCGTAGCCGAAGTTGTTGCGGACGAACCCGCTGCGGTAGAGCCACGTGCCCATGACCTGCGTCGAGTTGTTCGGCCCTCCGCTGGTCATGACCATGACCTCGTTGAACACCTGGAACGCACCCGAGATGGTGACCATCGTCATGAGCCCGGTCATCTCACGCACCAGCGGGACGGTGACGTGGATGAAACGGCGGATCGGCCCGGTGCCGTCGATGGCGGCGGCGCCGTACAGCTCGGAGGGGATGCGCTGGATCGCGACGGCGAACAGCAGGGTGGAGTACCCGAAGCCCTGCCACTGGCTCATCCCGATGATCGCGTACATCGCGGTGCTCTCCTGGCCCAGCCACGACTGGTCGAACAGCCCGAGCCCCACCGCCTGGAAGGCGTGGTTGAGCGGGCCGAGGTTCGGCTCGTACATGAAGTAGAAGAGCAGGCCCGCGACCGTCAGCGAGATCGCCGACGGGATGAAGTAGATGGCCCTGAGGCTGCGCCGCCACCGGTCGCTGCGGATGCTCTCGATGAGCGCGGCCAGCAGCAGCGCGCCGAACACCTGGAAGACGATCGAGATCACCGCGTAGAGCAGGTTGTTCCCGAACGAGGACCAGAAGATCGGGTCGTCGAGGAGCTTGGTGTAGTTGTCGAGCCCGACGTACTCCTGGTCCCCGCTGTAGATGTCCCACTTGAGCGTGCTGAACCCGATGTTCTGCACGAGCGGCAGGTAGACGAACACCCCGACGAGCACGAGGGCGGGGACGACCCACGCGAGCCCGAGCGTCCGCTGGACGATGGCGCGCACCGGACTACTTGGCAGACTCTGAGGCCTGGCGGACGCTCTCGAGCACCTGCTCAGGCTTCTTGCCGCCGCTGATGAGAGCCTCACCGCCGGCCAGCCACGCGTCGGCCACCTCGGGCACCGTCACCATGTCCAGCCAGCTGGCCAGCTCGGGCGCCTTGTTGACCAGTTCGATGCCCTCGAAGACGGCCTTGCTCGAGGTCTCGGGGGTGACGGCGCCGACGACCGTGCTGGGCTGGCCGTACGGGGGAGAGGAGAGGGTCTTCGCGTTCTCCTGCTCGGTGACGAACTTCATGAAGTCGACGGCGAGCGCGGCGCGCGGCGACTTGGCGTTGACCAGGTAGCCCTCCGGCGCCCCCTCGATCACCTTGGGGTTGCCCGCGGCGCCCGCGGGGACCGGCAGCGGGAAGATGCCGAAGTCCTCGGGGGTGATCCCGCGGCCGGCCGTCGCGCTGTCGAACTCCAGGATCTCCTGGTAGTACATGGCGGCCTTGCCGTTGGAGAAGGCCTCCTGGGCCGAGGTGTAGAGCACGCCGTTGGTGCCGCTGCCCGTGTCGGTGCACGTGTCGACCAGGGTCTTGAACTGCTTGAGCGCGGTGACGTAGCCGGGGTCGGCGAGCTTGGCCGTCGAGGGGTGGAAGTCGGCGCGCAGGGTGGCGCTCGGCACGTTGTAGGCGAACAGCTGCTGGAGGTAGTGCAGCGCGGGCCAGCCGTCCTTGTTGCCGAAGGCGATGGGCTCGTAGCCGGCCTTGCGCAGGGTGGCGCAGCTGCTGATGAGCTCCTCGAAGGTGGTGGGCGGCTTGACGCCCGCCTTGGTGAAGGCGGCCTTGTTGTAGCCCATGAACTTGCCGTTGTTGTAGAGCGGGATCCCGTAGTAGCGGCCGTCGTAGGCGAAGGCCGACAGGGAGGCCTTGCTGAAGGTCTTGCCCCACTCGGTGTCAGGGCCGATCACCTTGGTGAGGTCGGCCGCGCGACCGCCGCGGACGTAGTTCTCCGCCCAGTTGCCCGTCCAGGTGAAGTAGATGTCAGGCAGCGCGTCGGAGGCGGTCAGCGTCTTCGACTTGTCCTTGATGCTCTGGTCCGTCTCCTGGATGAGCTCGATCTTCACCCCCGGATGCTTCTTCTCGTAGGCCGCCGCCAGCTTCTCGAAGTACGGGCTCAACGGGTCGCCCGCGAACTTCGTGAGGATGCTGAGCGTGCCGGAGAACTCCGGCTTCGCCGTGACGTCGGCTGCGGGAGCCTCGCCCGAGCCACCGGCACAGCCGGTGAGGGCGAGCGTTCCGAGCAGTGCCGCGAACGTCGTCAGTGGGCGCATGGGCTTCCTTTCTCTCGGGGGGAGAGGGGACCGCCGGTGCAGTGGCACCTCAGATCCGCTTGGTGAGGGCTGACTGTACAGAGGAACTGATACCGGTACCAGACTCAGATCCAAGATCTTTACTATTGAGGCTTTGAACTGCTGTATTGACGTCATCGGTTTCTCTGTGTCAGCGTGAGCCCCGCGTGATACCGGTCTCAGGTTGGCCGCACACTCTCGAAAGGACGCGATGATGCTCGGATTCAACGAGCCCGAATTCCTCTCACAGACGGCGAGCGCGGTGGCCCTGCGCCCCCAGATCGAGGAGCTCGTCGACCGCCTCGTGGACCAGGGGTTCGACAACCTCTTCCTCGTCGGCGCGGGCGGCACCTACGCCCAGATGTGGCCGTACGAGCACCTCGCCAGGCGCGCCTCGAGCCTTCCCGTGCGGTCCGCCATCGCGGCGGAGCTGATTGTCTCCGGTGACGTCACCCTGGGTGAGCGCTCCGTGGTGATCTTCACCTCGGTCTCGGGCACGACCGACGACAGCATCCGCGCCATCGAGTACTGCAAGGCCAGGGGCGCCTACACCGTCGGCTTCACCGGCTACGCCGACTCGCCCATCGCCAAGAGCGTCGACGTGGCTCTCATCTCCGAGCCCAAGACGTGGCCCTTCGACATGCAGATGCTGCTGTTCATGGGACGGCTGCTCGCCCGCAGGGGCGAGTTCGACGGCTACGACAAGCTCGCCGACGAGCTCGCGGGCATCCCCGGCGTCCTGGTCGAGGTGGCCAAGCAGGCCGAGCCCGTGGCCGCCGCCTTCGCCGAGGCCCACAAGGACTCCGACTACCACTTCCTCGTCGGCGGCGGAAACCTCTGGGGCTTCACCTACCTCTACTCGATGTGCATCCTCGAGGAGATGCAGTGGCTGCGCACCACCAGGGTGCACAGCGCGGAGTTCTTCCACGGCTCGCTCGAGCTGATCGAGAAGGACACCAGCGTGATCATCTTCCAGGGTGAGGACGAGACGCGTCCCCTCACCGACAGGGTGGAGGCCTTCGCCAAGCGCGTCTCGGAGGACGTCACCGTCTTCGACACGCGCGACTACCCGCTCGAAGGCATCAGCCCCGAGTTCCGCGGCCTGCTCGCGCCGCTGGTGCTCGACACCGTGCTGAGCAGGGTCAGCAAGCACCTGGAGCGCGTCCGCGACCACTCGCTCGACCTGCGCCGCTACTACCGGGTCATGGAGTACTGAGCCCCTTCTTCATGGGCCGTGGCGGGCGGGATGCACCCGTCCGCGCGTCCCGGTGTCAACGTCCGCACTCCCGCCCGCGCACAGGAGAACCATGAGAGTCCTCGGCTTCGGTGACAACATCGTCGACCGGTTCGTCGACCGCGGCATCGACTATCCGGGCGGCAACAGCGTCAACGTCGCCGTCTACGCGCGCAGGCTCGGCCTCGAGGCCGCCTACCTCGGGGTCTTCGGCGACGACGACCTCGGCGCCTTCCTGAGCGAGGCCATCGCGGCCCAGGGGGTCGCCGTCGACCGATGCGTGGTGAAGGAGGGGGAGAGCGGCGTCTCCACCCTGCGCGTCGACGACGGCGACCGGATCTTCCTCGGGTGGAACGGCGGCGGCGTCACGGTCAGCGAGCCGCTGGTGCTCGAAGGCGACCTGCTCGACTACGTGTCGTCCTTCGACCTGGTCCACTCGAGCGTCTACTCCCGCAGCGAGAGCGAGCTGCCCAAGCTGGCGGGGCGCGGTCCGCTCGTGAGCTTCGACCTCTCCAGCGAGGAGGAGTTCCGCACCCCCTCCTACCTCGACCGCGTCTGCCCGCACGCCGACCTGGTGCTGCTGTCGTGCTCCCACCTCGACGAGTCCGCCACGCGCGCCCTGCTGGCCGAGGCCGTACGGCGGGGCGCGCGCATGGCGCTCGCCACCCGAGGTGTGGACGGGGCGATCGCCCACGACGGCCGCGTCACGGTGGCGGCGCCCGCGCGCGCCGTGGAGCAGGAGCAGGTCGTCGACACCATGGGCTGCGGCGACGCCTTCCTGGCCGGCTTCGCCGTCTCGCTGCTGCGCGGCGGCTGGTCGGCTGTCGCGACCTCTGCGGTGTCGCCGGCCGCCGCGGGCTCGCCGGGGGAGGCCGCGATCGAACGTGCTCTGCACGACGGCGCCGCGGCCGCGTACGAGCAGTGTTTCGTCGAAGGGGCCTTCGGCCACGGCAGAGCCGCGGAAAGACCTCCCGTGGCTAGCATGTGGCCAGCCGCCGAACACGAGAGATGAGGGACGCCATCCATGCCAGCTGACCGGGGCCGTGCGGCGGGGCCGCCGACGATCTCCGAAGTGGCCGCCGAGGCGGGTGTCGGGCGTGCCACGGCGGCCAGGACACTCGGCGGGTATGGGTACGTCAGCCCCGAGCTGCGCGAGCGCGTGCTCGCGGCGGCCGAGAAGCTCGGCTACCGCGCGAACGCGCTCGCCCGCAGCATGTCGACGGGGGTGAGTCACACCCTCGGGGTGATCGTCGCCGACATCGGCAACCCGTTCTTCGCCGGTGTCGTGCGCGGCATCTCCGACACCTCGCGCGCCAGGGGCTTCGACACGATCGTGCTGAGCACGTACGAGGAGCTCGGCGAGGAGGTGGCGGCCACCAACGTGCTCATCGACAAGCGCGTCGACGGCGTCATCATCGCCTCGGCCGCGGTCGACCGTACGGAGGTGGCCCACATCAAGGCGGCGATGGACCGCGGCATCCCCGTCGTCCTCGTCGACCGCGCGGTTTCCTCGCTCGACCTCGACGCGGTCGTCATCGACAACCGCGACGCGGCGAGGGAGGGGGTGGAGATGCTCATCGCGGCGGGTCACCGCCGTATCGGGTTCGTGTGGGGCCCGCCGCTCGCGCAGGCCCCCGCCACCCGGCGCGGGCTGCTCACCGCCGCCTCCCGCAACCTGTGGACGGACGGCGAGCGCCTGCGCGGCTACCTCGACGCTCTCGACGACGCGCGCATCCCCTTCGACCCTGACCTGGTGATGGTCGGACGCAAGACGGAGGAGCGGGTGCCGGGGGAGGTCGCCAGGATGCTGGCCCTTCCCGACCGCATCACCGCGGTGTTCTGCACCGAGACCGACGCGGTGACAGGCGCGCTGCGCGCCTTCAGGACGGCGGGGCTGTCCTGCCCGCGTGACGTCGCGCTGATCGGCTTCGACGACAGCTCGTGGGCGGCGGTCATGGAGCCGCCCCTCACGATGATCGAGCAGCCTGTGCACGAACTGGGCGCGAAGGCGGCCGAGGTGCTGCTCGACACCATCGCGGGAGCCGAGCCCCGCAGGGAGATGCACACGCTGCGCTCCCGCCTCATCGTCCGCTCCTCCGTGGCCCCGCCGGCCGGCGTCTGAGCCGGGTTGGCGGGGCGTCCCCCTCACGTCCTAGTCTCGCTAGTCTCGCCCCATGCCGAAGGTCTTGGTCACCGGGATGTCGGGCACGGGCAAGTCGACCGCTCTGGAGGTCCTGGCCTCGCGAGGGCACAGGACCGTCGACACGGACGACGACCGATGGAGCCACTGGCTCACGCTGCCCGACGGGTCGTCCGACTGGGTGTGGCGCGAGGAGGCCATCGCCGAGCTGCTCGACGGCCACACCACGGGCAGCCTGTTCGTGGCCGGGTGCAAGTCCAACCAGGGGACGTTCTACTCCCGCTTCGACCATGTCGTCCTGCTGAGCGCGCCCGCCGAGGTGATGCTCGCCAGGATCGCCACCAGGACCAACAATCCGTACGGCAGGCGGCCGGAGGAACGCGAGGCCGTCCTGCGCGACCTGGCCGAGGTCGAGCCGCTGCTGCGCGCCACCTCGAGCGTCGAGATCGACACCAGGGTGCCGCTCGACACCGTCGTCCGCCTGCTGGAGGAGCTCGCCTGACCCCTTGCCGGGCGGCTATCTGCAGCTCGCCTTCCACGTCGGCGACCGGCGCAACCACAAGACCCAGGGCCACGGGCACGACGGCATCTCGCTGGACGTCTACTGGCTCCGGTCGAACGGATCAACTCGCTGCTGACAGAGGCCGGTTTTTCCTGAAACGCCACGTGCTGCGAGAGCCGGAGGCGCGCGTGCCCCAGCCCGCTTGCCGGCAGGAAAGCCCCCCGCCCCCTCACGGGGCCCGTCACCGACGCCGAAACCGCTCGTAGGCCTCGTTCACCTGATCGAGGAGGTCGACGAGTTCGAGACGATCCGTCGGGCCAAGGCAGGCGTAGGGCGCTGCGGCCAGTTCATCGGTGAGCCGGGCGGCCTTGTCTCTGGCGCTTCTGGCGGTCGACGGAAGGGCGGGCCAGGGTGGACGCCAGCCGTTGGCCACTGCCTTGTCGGTTCCTGGCCCGGCCAGGATGGCCGTGAGCGGGGTGAGACCGACGGCCAGCACAGCGATCAGGTGGGAGCCGCCCCTGTGCTCGCGAAGCCGCAGCAGCGCCAGAGCCACGCGGTCCACCGCGTCGCAGGCAGGGGAGGGATGGGAGCGCCATGCGGCGAAGAGCGGCCGTCCAGCGGGATCGGCCGCCTCCACCACCTGTTCGGCCAGGTGGGCGAGGCGTTCGAGCCCTGCCAGGTGGCCGTAGACCCTCCGCGCCCAGCGGAGGCACTCCTCGACGTCGGCGTTCACGACGGTGGCGAGTGAGGTCGCGGCGCGGGCCGCGCTCCAGGCCTCACGCACCAGGTTCGGGGCGAAGAATCCACAGGCCGCGGCGACGACGTCGGCGTCGACCTCGCCCAGGACGCCCGCACGACCGCCGAAGTAGAACGGCCAGCGGGAAAGGCCCAGGCTCTCACCGCGGGCCCGATAGAGCGGGTCGGAGCCGAACGCGGCCCCGACGCCGGTCACCACATGCTCGGTGTGCCGCACTACGTCGTCAGGTGTCACCCACGCTCCACTCCTCCGCTCACGCCGTCGCCCCGACCACACCAAACAATCCGCTGCCGGTTGCGGGCGCAAGAGACCGAGCAGCGACACGTGGACGCCGAGAAGGGGTGTGCCACGATCGCGGCCCACCCCTTGTCCGCGCTCCACCCGCAGCTCCCGGTCCCGGCCGAGAGAGCTACTTCGGCAGGAGCTTCACCCTCGTGACTTCCTCTGACGCCGCGGCGATGAACTCTTCGACCGCCTGACGCACCTCGTCGCCTCGTCGGGTCAGGGCGGCCCTGTCCACGTCGTGCATGTCGGCGACGAGGGCCATGGCGTTCTCCGCGAGGCGGGTGATCCCTGGGTCATCGGCAAGGAGGCGAACCCGATAGAGAGAGTGCCAAGCTGCCGCGCGAAGCCGGTACGACGCCGCCTTGGCCTCGTCGTAGGCTGCGCCCTCCTTGCCCTCGAACCCCTGCAAGGCGCGGTGGTACTGGGCGGAGCGGAATTCGAGGAGGGTCCCGGCGAACCCGCTGTAGACCGCCATTCGTTCCTCGCGGAGGCGGGCGGAGATCGTGAACTGTTCGGCTCGCTGGGTGGCTCTTTGCTGGAAGAGGTAGGTGACGAGTGAACCTAAGAGGGTCCCCCCGATCGCGAAGAGCCCGGCTAGAACGGCTTCCATGAGACTCAGTTGATCACAGCGGAGAGGTCAACCGAGACCCAAAGCAGAAGGGGTCATACCGATGATCTCGGTATGACCCCTTCGTGCTGGCGGAGGATAGGAGATTTGAACTCCTGAAGGGTTGCCCCTTACACGCTTTCCAAGCGTGCGCCCTCGGCCACTAGGCGAATCCTCCGTCGAGAAGCTTACCGGACTCTTCGCGATGAAGAGACCACGATTTAGCGTGAGCGAGCACTGCCGTACGGGGCTAGACTGTCGTAGGACCCCTCGCGCGGCGTCATCCTGTGAACCTCCCCAGGGCCGGAAGGCAGCAAGGATAAGCGGGCTCTGGCGGGTGTGCGAGGGGTCTCTTCATTGAAAGCCCCCTCGCAGGCGGGATGGTCGCATGAGTCTTGCGCTTTACCGCAAGTACCGGCCCGGAACCTTCGCCGAGGTCAAGGGTCAGGAGCACGTCACCGACCCCTTGCGGCAGGCGCTGCGCACCGGCCGGATCAACCACGCCTACCTCTTCAGCGGCCCACGCGGGTGCGGCAAGACTTCCAGCGCGCGCATCCTGGCGCGCTCCCTCAACTGCGAGAAGGGCCCGACGCCCGACCCCTGTGGCGAGTGCGAGTCGTGTGTGGCGCTCGCCCCCACGGGCCCAGGCCACCTCGACGTCATCGAGATCGACGCGGCCTCCCACGGTGGCGTCGACGACGCGCGCGACCTGCGTGAGCGGGCGTTCTTCGCCCCCGTCTCCGCGCGCTTCAAGATCTACATCATCGACGAGGCGCACATGGTGACCCGCGAGGGTTTCAACGCGCTGCTCAAGCTCGTCGAGGAGCCCCCGCCGCACCTGAAGTTCATCTTCGCGACCACCGAGCCCGAGAAGGTCATCGGCACGATCAAGTCGCGCACCCACCACTACCCGTTCAGGCTGATGCCGCCCGCGACGCTCAAGACCCTCATGGAGGAGATCCTCTCCTCCGAGAGCGTCCCCTACGAGCCCACCGCGCTGCCGTTGGTCGTCAGGGCAGGCGCGGGCTCCGCGCGCGACTCGCTGTCCATCCTCGACCAGCTCCTCGCGGGCGCCGACGACGACGGCATCACCTACGCCAAGGCCGTCTCCCTGCTCGGCTACACCGACGGCGACCTGCTCGACGAGGTGGTCGACGCGTTCGCCAGGCGCGACGGCGCCGCCGTCTTCCAGACCGTCAACCGCGTCATCGAAGGCGGGCACGACCCTCGCAGGTTCGCGGCCGACCTGCTCGAACGCTTCCGCGACCTGGTGATCCTCGCCAATGTTCCCGAGGCGGCGACCAGCGGGCTGCTCGACCGTCCGGCCGACGAGCTCGAACGCCTCGTCGCCCAGGCCTCCTCCATGGGGCCCGCCGAGCTGACCCGCGCGGCCGAGCTGTTCAACGCGGGCCTGACCGAGATGCGCGGCGCCACCTCACCCCGGCTGCTGCTCGAGCTGATGTGCGCGCGGGTGCTGCTGCCCGGTGCGGCGCAGGGGGAGGGCGCGCTGCTGGCCCGCCTCGAACGCCTCGAGCGCGGCGGCGTGGTCGCCCAGATGGCCTCCCGTCCAGGCGCTGGCGGTACGGCAGGCGCGCACGGCGCCTCGCCGCAGGTCACGGCGGCCGCGAGCCACGGCGAGACGGCCGCTCCTTACGCGGGTGCGGCCGGCCCTTCGAGCGTTGCCGCAGCGGTGCCCGGTTCCCAGGACGCCTCCGGCTCTGCGGGTACGGCGAGCGGCGCTCCTGGCGCGTCGTCCGGCTCCTCGGGCGCGGCGTCCGGACCTTCCGGGCCGTCCGCGGGTTCGGCCGGGATCTCTGACGGGACGGCGTCGTCCGGCACGGCGGCGGGCGCGGTCGCCGGTTCCCCTGCTTCTTCCGGCGGGGATGACTGGCCCGAGACTGTTCGGCCGGGTGCCCCTGCGGCGCAGCCCGAGCAGCCGGTCCAGCAGCAGCCGGTGCAGCAGGCGCCCGCCTACGCGGCACCCACTCAGGGCGGGGCAGGGCAGCTCCAGCAGCAGTGGCCCGCCGTACTGGCCGCGCTGAAGAAGCGCAGCATCGTCGTGTGGGCGAACGTCAACACCAACGCGCAGGTGGTCGGCGTCGAGGGCAACGTGGTCACGCTGGGGTTCACCCAGGTGGGCGCGATGAAGAACTTCACAGGCGGCGGCAAGGACGCCGTCGTGGCCTCCGCGCTGGGTGATGTCCTGGGCGGCACGTGGCGAGTGGAGGCCGTCGTCGGCGGCTCACCCGCCCCGCAGGGCCGCTCGGCCCAGCCCGGCCCCAGCGCTCCCTCCGCCCCGCACAGCGGCTCGCACGGGGCGCCCGTCGCCTCGCAAGGCGCTCCTCATGGTGGCCAAGGGGTCTCGCAGGCCGGTCCTCACGGCGTGGCCGGGGTTCCCCAGGGCGGCCCTCAGGGGGTGGCCGGTGCTTCATTCGGTGACCCCGCAGGAAGCGGCTCCCACAGCGGCGGTGCTCCTGGGACTGGTGTCCATCCAGCCGGCGCCGCTGAAGGTGGTGCGCCCGCGGACGGCGCTCCTGGACACGGCGCTCCTGGAGGCGGCGTCACGGGGGCCGGGGGGCCAGGGGCTGTCGTGGGCGGCGGGTTCCAGGGCGGCGGTGCTCCTGAGGGCGGTGTCCCGGGTGGCGGCTTTCGCGGAGGTGCTCCCGGCGCGGTCGGCGCTCAGCAAGGCGGGCCCGGCGGCGTAGGCGGTGCCGGTGGTGGCGCTCCCGACGGTGTCTCCGGTGGTGCAGGAGGCGGTGAGCCCGGCGCCGGAGCTGACGTTTCCGGTGGCTCCGCGGACGGCTGGGGCTCCGGCGGCTCGGGTGGCTCCATGACCGGCGTGGGCGCCGAGGGTGGCGCGGTCTCCGGTGGTGCCGTGGTCGAAGGGGCTCATGGCGGTGCGGCCGGGGAGGCTAACGGCGTCGAGAACGCCCAGGGGCGGGAGCGGCTGACCACCGACGAGTCCTGGCCTCAGGCGCCTGACGACCCGGATCCCGGCATGCCTCCCATGCCCAGTCCGAGCCAGGGCACGAGCCGTTCCTCAGGTGCCGCGCAGGGAGCGAGCCGCACGCCCAGCCCGGGGCTGGCCGCGGCGAGGTCGGCGGCGAAGGCGGCGGCTCAGGCGGCCGCGCAGGCCGGTCCTCGGGTGCCCGCGTCCAGGCAGGGCGGCGGATCAGGATCGGGTGGCTGGCCCGACGCGATCCCCGGACGCCGGCGCGGTCCCGAGTCGGATGAAGTGGACCCGCTCAACGACGCCAACGCCGACATCGACGAGCTCAGCGGCATGGCCCTGCTCCAGCGCGAACTCGGCGCCCAGATGATCGGCGAGATCGACCACACCTGATCGCCCTCCCGAGACCGGCCCCACACCCGAGCGCCACGGGACCGCTCACCACGAGCAGTCTCGGGACGCGGTCTCGTGCGTCGCGGTCTTCGGGAACGCGGTCTTCGGGAACGCGGTGTCTTGGAGGGGCGTGGCTGGGAGGAGCCTTCCGTTGGGGTGGGAGGTTGTGCGCTCGGTGAGCGTATTCCTGGACAGACGCCAGCCCGGGACCACGGGGGCGCTTGGCACGGCTTGCCGTACGGGCGGGAACGTGAGGGCGGCAACGTAAGGCAACGTACGGGCGGCAACGTAAGGCAACGTACGGGCGGCAACGTAAGGCAACGTACGGGCGGCAACGTAAGGCAACGTACGGGCGGCAACGTAAGGCAACGTACGGGCGGCAACGTAAGGCAACGTACGGGCGGCAACGTAAGGCAACGTACGGGCGGCAACGTAAGGCAACGTACGGGCGGCAACGTAAGGCAACGGGGTGGGGACGGGGCTGAAGGGTTAGGGGGAGAGGCGGGCGCGGGCGGCGGCGGCGCGGTGGTCGGAGGAGGGCAGGGCGGCGGCGACCCGTTCGAGGATCTGGAAGTCGTCGCGACCGTTCACCGTCTGCGCGTACGTCCACAGGGCGTCGGCCGAGCCGTGCGTGAGCAGGCTGGCGCGCACCTGGACCTCCAGCTCGTCACGAGCGCTGCGGATCTCCGGCGACTCCGAGCGCGGCAGCAGCGGCCCCGCGTAGGCGCGGGCGACGGCCTCGGGGTCGTTGGCCGTCAGCAGCTGCCGCAGTTCGAGGAAGTCGGCGGTCAGGGGAGCGACCAGCCGGTACGGCTTGGCCGCCACCGCCTCGCCGAGCTGGGCGCGCAGCCGGTAGATCTCTGGCCTGATCGTGGCGGGATTGCCCTCGTCGCCATACAGGTAATAGGAGAGTTGCTCGGCGGTAAGGCCGGAGGGATAGAGCGCGAGCAGCGTGAGGATCTCCGCGTGGCGCAGCGAGAGCGTCAGGAAGCGGTCGCCGTAGCGGGCGATGGGTGGCCCCTCGCCGAGGAAGGCGAGGCGTAGCGGCAGCGCCTCCGTGCGGGAGGCGGGCCGCAGCAGGTAGCCGTCGAAGAACGGTTCGAGGATGCCTGCGGGGCAGTCCGTGCCGCCTGGTTCGGGGAGGGTGATGCGGGCGCCGAGCCTGCCCGAGTGGTCGCCGGCGAGGACCCGTCCCGTCTTGGTGATCAGGACGCCGGTGCGCTGGACGAGCGAGTCGTATTTCCTGCGCAGCCGCTCGTCGCGCTCGTGCATCATCAGGGCGAGGCGCGCCTCGGCCAGCTTGGCGGTGGTGGCCACGAGCGCGACCGTGGCGGGGTGGAGGCTGCGGGTGATGCCGCTGACGTCGACGCAGCCGAGCACGGTGTCGGTGTCGGGGTCGATGATCGGCGCGGAGCTGCACGACCAGCAGTGGAGGACCCGCAGCAGGTGTTCCTCGGAGTAGACGTGGACGGGCTTGCGGGTGGCGAGCGCGGTGCCGATGCCGTTGGTGCCGACGGAGATCTCGGACCAGTGGTGGCCGTCGGCCAGGCCGACGACGTCGGCGCGGCGCATGGTGCCGAGGTCACCGTCGCGCCAGAGGATTCTGCCCTCGGCGTCCGTCACGATCATGATGTGCTCGGACTCGTCGGCCATGCGCCGCAGCGTCTCGGCGAGCATGGGCAGAACCGGCTGGAGAGGATGCGACTCGCGGACGTCCCTGATGAGCGAGCCGTCGTACACCAGCGGCGCCGCACGGCTCTCCGGATCGACCCCCGCCGCCTTCGACCTCCGCCACGACGCGCTGATCAGCTGTCGGGGCTCTCCGACCGTCGTCTCGTGGATCCGACGAAGCCGGCGAGAGTACGCATCGAGGTTCGCGTCACCCATCGGCCACTCCAAGTAGTCGGGCTGTACGGCGAAGCATCCGTGTTATCACCTCCGTCCGCAACCCGTTCGGGGGATTGCGCAGGGTGATTGAATGCTCGCAACCTGTGTGCAACGTTGGTCTCGCTAGTGTCACGGACCACGCTGACATGGTGCGGCCGCTCCGGTCGGCGTGATGGCCGGGTCCCGGACGCTGGAGGGGGGCCGGGATCCGGCCATAAGGCCCAGGTCGGTGGCACAGAGATGAAACGCATGTGCTCCCCAGTACATGACGGCGCTCAGAACCCGTAGGCTCGTGACAGTTAAGGACGCGGAGCAGGCGAGGAGCGCACGAAGGTGAACCCAGGGGATGTCAACCTGCAGCAGCTGCTGGAGCAGGCACAGCTCATGCAGCAGCAGCTCGTGAGCGCCCAGCAGGAGCTCAACGACGCGCAGATCGAGGGCTCGGCCGGGGGCGGCATGGTCACGGCCGTCGTCAACGGCTCAGGTGAGCTGCTCGAACTCAAGATCAACCCGTCCGTCATCGACGCCGACGACCCGCAGGACACCGCCGACACGATCGCCGACCTGGTCATCGCGGCCGTCCGCGACGCCGTGCGAGCGGCCGCCGACCTGCAGCAGGAGAAGCTGGGCCCGCTGGCCCAGGGCCTCGGCGGCGGTGGCCTCGGCCAGCTTCCCGGGCTCTAGGCCATGTACGAAGGGGTCGTCCAGAACCTGATCGACGAGCTGGGCCTGCTGCCCGGCGTCGGTCCCAAGAGCGCGCAGCGGATCGCCTTCCACCTGCTGGCGGCCGATCCCACCGACGTGAAGCGACTGGCCCACGCGCTGCTCGAGGTCAAGGAGAAGGTCCGGTTCTGCCGCGTCTGCGGCAACGTCGCCTCCGAGGAGGAGTGCCGGATCTGCCGCGACGCGCGGCGCGACCCTCATGTGATCTGCGTGGTGGAGGAGTCCAAGGACGTCGTCGCGATCGAGAAGACGCGCGAGTACCGGGGCACCTACCACGTGCTCGGCGGGGCGATCAGCCCGATCGACGGCGTCGGCCCCGACGACCTGCGCATCCGTGAGCTCATGACCAGGCTGGCCGACGGCCGCGTGACCGAGCTCATTCTCGCCACCGACCCCAATCTGGAGGGGGAGGCGACGGCGACCTACCTCGCCCGGCTGGTCAAGCCGATGGGCGTGAAAGTGACACGACTGGCCAGCGGCCTGCCTGTGGGCGGTGACCTCGAGTACGCCGACGAGGTCACCTTGGGCCGCGCTTTCGAAGGACGGAGGCTGCTGGATGTCTGATCAGTGGCGCGCTCTCGCCGACGAGATCGCAGGACACGCGCAGAACTATCTGGATGGCCTGACCAGGGTCGCGGGCGGCGAGGGCGGTGACGCCATCTGGTCGCTGCTGCTCGTGGAGGTCGCCCAGGTGAGCCTGGCGGGCGCCCAGCTCGGCGCGAGCCAGGACGTCATCCTGTCGGGCAACTGGGAGCCGCCGCTGAGCGAGGACCCAGACGTCGACGGCGTCCGTACGGCGCTGGCCGAACGCCTCGAGGCGGTGGACGACTACGCCGAGGTGTTCGACCCGTACAAGGACACCGCCGTCACGCCGTACCGGCTGTCCGACGACCTGACCGCGGTGGCGGCCGACCTCATCCACGGTCTGCGCCACTATCACGCGGGCAGGCCGCTGGAGGCGCTGTGGTGGTGGCAGTACTCCTACTTCAACACCTGGGGCAACCACGCGGGCGCGGCGATGCGGGCGCTCCAGGCGTTGGCGGCGCACACCCGTCTGGATGTGGCAGAAGAGGCGTTGTCCACATAGTGGTCCGAACCATCGGGTCCATGAGAAGCCCCCAGTAGACTGGCAGCTCACAGTCCAGACTGGGAGACTCTCGTGGCGCTCGTTGTGCAAAAGTACGGTGGTTCGTCCGTCGCCGACGCGTCCTGCATCAAGCGGGTCGCGCAGCGGATCGTCGCGACGAAAAAAGCCGGCAACGAGGTCGTCGTCATCGTCTCCGCGATGGGCGACACGACGGACGAGCTGCTCGACCTGGCCGAGCAGGTGTCGCCGCTGCCCCCTGGGCGCGAGCTCGACATGCTGCTGACCGCGGGTGAGCGCATCTCGATGGCCCTGTTGGCGATGGCGATCGCCAACCTGGGCCACGAGGCGCGCTCGTTCACAGGGTCGCAGGCCGGCGTGATCACCGACTCCACTCACGGCAAGGCGCGCATCATCGACGTGACGCCGAGCCGTATCCGTGAGGCGCTCGACGAAGGCCAGATCGCCATCGTGGCCGGGTTCCAGGGCGTCTCGCAGGACACCAAGGACATCACCACGCTGGGCCGTGGTGGCTCCGACACCACGGCGGTGGCGCTGGCGGCGGCTCTGGAAGCCGACGTCTGCGAGATCTACACCGATGTCGACGGCATCTTCACCGCCGACCCCCGCATCGTCACCCAGGCGCAGAAGATCCCCAGGATCTCCTATGAGGAGATGATGGAGATGGCCGCCTGTGGGGCGAAAATCCTGCACCTGCGCTGCGTCGAGTACGCTCGCAGGTTCAACCTGCCGATCCACGTGCGCAGCTCTTTCAGCACCAAGGAAGGCACGTGGGTCGTGGCCGACCCTTACACCGAAGGAACCGAGATGGAGCAGCCGATCATCTCCGGCGTCGCGCACGACCGGAGCGAGGCCAAGATCACCGTTGTCGGTGTTCCCGACAAGGTCGGAGAGGCTGCCGCGATCTTCAAAACGCTGTCCGAAGCCGAGATCAACATCGACATGATCGTGCAGAACGTCTCGGCGGCGGCGACGGGTCGTACCGACATCTCCTTCACGCTTCCCTCGACGGACAGCTCCACGGCGCTGGCCGCGCTGAAGCGCATCCAGGAGCAGGTCGGATTCGAGTCGCTGCAGTACGACGACCAGATCGGCAAGGTGTCGCTGGTGGGCGCGGGCATGCGCTCGCACCCCGGCGTCACCGCGACGTTCTTCGCCGCGCTCGCCGACGCGGGCGTCAACATCGAGATGATCTCCACCTCGGAGATCCGCATCTCGGTGATCGTGGGTCAGGACGGCGTCGACGCGGCTGTGGCCGCGGCGCACCGCGCGTTCGACCTCGACTCGGACCAGGTTGAAGCTGTGGTGTACGGAGGTAGCGGACGATGAGCAAGCCCACTCTCGCCCTGATCGGCGCGACCGGAGCGGTCGGCACCGTGATGCGCGAGCTGGTCTCGACCCGTGAGGACGTCTGGGGCGAGATCCGTCTCGTCGCCTCGGCCCGCAGCGCGGGCAAGCTCCTGCGGGTCCGCGGCGAGGACGTCGTGGTCCAGGCGCTGGCGCCCGAGGTGTTCGACGGCGTCGACGTCGCCATCTTCGACGTCCCCGACGAGGTGTCGGCCGAGTGGGTGCCGGTGGCCGCCGCCCGCGGCGCGATCGCCATCGACAAGTCGGGCACGTTCCGCATGGAGCCCGACGTCCCGCTGGTCGTCCCCGAGGTGAACCCGCTCGACGCGCGTAACAGGCCGCGCAACATCATCTCGACCCCCAACTGCACCACGCTGTCGATGATGGCCGCGATCGGCGCGCTGCACGCGGAGTACACGCTCAAGGAGCTCGTCGTCGCCTCCTACCAGGCGGTCTCGGGCGCGGGCGTGGCGGGTCCCGCGCGGCTCTACGACGAGATCGAGGCGCTGGCGGGCGACCGCACGGTCGGCCAGAGCGCCGGCGACGTGCGCAAGGCGCTGGCCAACAAGCTCGAGGACGACTCGCCGTTCCCCGCTCCCATCGCGTTCAACGTGGTGCCGTGGGCGGGCTCCTACAAGGACGGCGGCTGGGCCTCGGAGGAGTTGAAGCTGCGCAACGAGTCGCGCAAGATCCTCGGCATCCCCGACCTGAAGGTCTCGGCCACCTGCGTGCGGGTGCCCGTCGTCACCACGCACTCGCTGGCTGTCCACGCCAGGTTCGAGCGCGAGATCACGGTGGCCGACGCGCACCGCATCCTCGAGGGCCGCGCCGACCGTGGTCCTCATGGACGACCCCGCCAACGGCGTGTGGCCGACGCCGATCGACGTGGTGGGCACCGACCCGACCTACATCGGGCGCATCCGCCAGGCGGTCGACTTCCCGAACACGCTCGACATGTTCGTCTGCGGCGACAACCTCCGTAAGGGCGCGGCCCTCAACGCGGCTGAGATCGCCGAGTTGGTGGCCACCGAGTTCTGATCCCGCCCGCCGTCCGAGATCCCCTGGAGTCGCTTCCTGGGGCTCTCTCGGGCCCTGCCTCTCCACGCGCCCTCCGGTCACCGCGACCGGAGGGCGCCGTGCTTGCCGACGCCGTCCGTCTCTCTCCCGTACGGCAAGCCGCCCCCCGCGCCCCCGTGGTCACCGGCTGAGGCCCGTCCAGGGGACGCTCCTCGGGCGCGCGCGCCAGGCGCCGTCACGGACGGCAGGACCGTGCCGCACGGGAGCGGCGCTCTCACCGGAACTGGATGTCCCTGTGGCCGGTGGCACGGAGAGCGGCGATGTCATCGGAACAGCATGCCCCCGTGGCCGGCCGCACGGAGAGCGGCAGGCTCACCGGAACAGGATGTCCCCGTCGTCGGCGGCACGGAGAGCGGCGATCTCACCGGAACAGGATGTCCCAGTGGTCGGACTCGCTGGCGAACAGGGCGCCGTCGGCGGAGCGGTAGAGGGCGGCGCCGTCACTCCTGACGCCGACCTTCGGGTACGTGCGGGTGATGTGGCGGTCCACGCACTCGCTGTGGCGGATGTCGATCTTGTAGCCCGCCGCGTGGCTGAAGGCGCCAGGCGCGTGGCCCGCCTCCGTGCCACCGGTGACGACGACCTTGCAGCCGCTCTCGCGCTTCAGGTCGATCACCCCTGCGAGCGTCTCCGACCTCATGGCCTGCATCGAGGTGCAGACCCTGTTGTGCCTGTCCGCGCAGTGCCCGCTGGACTTCCAGCTCAGCCCCTCCTGGGCCAGCCTGTCGATGGCGAAGGCGTGCGAGACGCGTACCGCGTGGCGAGGCAGGGCCCTGGACAGCAGCGCCGCGGACTCGCGAGTCCGCCAGGTGCGGGTCTGGGCGTGACGGGCCTCGACATGACGCGCCTTGAAGCGGGGCGCCTCGACGCGACGTGCCTCATGGCGTGCCGCCTCGACGTGACGCGCCTCTGAGCGGGGCGCCTCGACATGACGCGCCTCATAGCGGGGCGTCTCGACATGACGCGCCTCATAGCGGGGCGCCTCGACGCGGCGTCCGGCGGGCCGGTTCGCCGCGGAGCGGCTCAGCGGGGACTGCTGTGCCCTGTGCGGGCGGGCCTTCGGCTGGTGAGCCTCGGCCACGTACCAGCGGGCGGTCTCGATGACGCCCCCTGGTCGATAGGTTCCAATGATCGGAGGCGGAGCCTCGGCGGAAGCATCGTCAGCGGCCGGGGTGAATCGCGCGGGCGCGGCCGAAGCCGATCCCGACAGCATGATGATGCAGGTCTGTATGGCGATGAGCGCGGCCACGAAGAACCGCACCAACCAACGTATCCACATGTGATGCCCTTTTCGCGGAGTTGCCCTTCCGCCAAAATCATCAATGCCACGGTTCAGGGTGGATGATCCCTCCTCCGAAGCGATCTTTACCCTGTGGCGGTGATCACCGTGCGGCTCCATGACCTCACGGCCCCGTCTAACGTAAAGTGACGAGCGTGTCCGAACCGCGCAGCCGAGGATCGGAGAGCACCCGCGAGCTCATCGTCGAGACGGCCTTGCGTCTGTTCAGGGAACGCGGCTTCGATGCGACCACGATGCGGGCGATCGCGGCGGAGGCCGGGGTCTCCGTGGGAAACGCCTACTACTACTTCGCCTCCAAGGACGAACTGGTGCAGGCGTACTACGACCGTGCCCAGATCGCGCACGAGGAGGCCTGCCGCGACCTGCTGGCCACCGAGCGCTCCTTCGCCGCGCGGCTGACGGGCGTGCTCAGGGAGTGGGTGCGGGTGTCGGAGCCGTACCACGAGTTCGCGGTGAAGTTCTTCAAGCACGCGGCCGAGCCGACCAACCCGCTCAGCCCCTTCAGCTCCCAGTCCACGCCCGCCCGTGAGGCCTCCATCGCCATCTACCGGCAGGTGGTGGAGGGCTCGCGCGACCGCATGGACGCCGAGCTGCGCGAGGAGCTGCCCGAGCTGCTGTGGCTGATGTCCATGGGCATCGTCCTGTACTGGGTCCACGACACCTCGCCAGGGTGCGCGCGCACCTACAGGCTCATCGAGGTGACCGTGCCGCTCGTGGACCGGCTCGTCGGCCTTTCGCACCTGCCGGGCCTGCGGGGCATCACCAAGGACTTCATCGCGGCGGTGCACGAGCTGCGCGCCTGACCCCGACCACGAACGGTCGGCCGCCGCCATGCCCATGGCGGCATACCGTCTGGTTGGTATGGTCCTGGGTAAATGACGGACACCTCCCTGGAGGCTCGCGATGACCCAGAACTGGGGCATGACCATCCCCTTCTTCGACCGCTCGCTCGCTGAGTCGAAGGAGCTCATCGCCGAACTGCCCGGCCTCGGGTACACCGACGTCTGGTCGGCGGAGGTCAACGGCGCCGACGCCTTCGTGCCGCTGGCGATGGCCGCGGAGTGGGCCCAGGGCGTGAGGCTGGGCACCGCCATCGTGCCGGTGTTCACCCGCGGCCCAGGACTGCTGGCGATGTCGGCGGCGACGCTGGCCGACCTGGCGCCGGGGCGGTTCGTGCTCGGCATCGGCTCCTCCTCCCCTGCGATCGTGCAGCGGTGGAACGCGGCCGAGTTCGGCAGGCCGTACGCCAGGACCAGGGACACCCTGCGCTTCCTCAGGAAGGCGCTGGCGGGGGAGAAGGTGTCCGAGCAGTACGAGACCTTCGGGGTGAAGGGGTTCAAGCTGGAGCGGGCGCCCAAGGTCGCTCCCAAGATCGTGCTGGCGGCGCTGCGCCCCAGGATGCTCCACCTGGCGGCCTCCGAGGCCGACGGCGCGATCACGAATTGGCTGTCACCCGAGGACGTGCGGCAGGTGCGGGCCGAGGTCGGCCCCTCGACCGAGCTCATCGCGCGCATCTTCGTCTGCGTGAGCGAGGACTCCGACAGGGCGCGTGAGATGGGCAGGTGGATGCTGGCCAGCTACCTGACCGTGCCCGCCTACGCGGCCTTCCACGACTGGCTGGGGCGGGCCGAGGTGCTGCGCCCGATGCACGAGGCGTGGGCGGCGGGCGATCGGCAGGCGGCGCTGAAGGCGATCCCCGACGAGGTGGTGGACGCGCTGATCGTCCATGGCGACGCGGCCACCTGCAGGGCCAGGGTGCAGGAGTACGTCGACAACGGGCTCGACACCCCGATCCTCGCGCCCGTCCCCGCCGACCTCCCCGTCCCCGAGGCCGTCCGCGCCCTGGCTCGCTGACGCGGGCCGCGCGGGGTCGCCGGTCGCGAGGCGGACCCCGCACGTGGGCTTGCTCACACGGCCCCGATCGGGGTTTTCAGGCGAGCGATCCCGAGGGAGTGTGGAGGGAGATCACCTGAAAAGGGAGACGGCGTGGACGAGGTTCTGAGGCTGGACGCGGTCGGGCAGGCGCAGGCCGTGCGCGAGGGGCTGATCAGCCCGCGAGAGCTGGTCGAAGCGGCCATCGCGAAGATCGAAGCTCATGACGCCGAGATCAACGCCGTCGTCCATCCGAGGTTCGAGCGGGCGCTCGCCGAGCTGGACGGCCTCCCCGAGGGGGCGCCGTTCAGGGGGGTGCCGATCCTGGTGAAGGACCTCGGCTGGGGTCAGGCGGGCGAGCCGTACAGAGCGGGGTCGAGGACGTTCGACGGCGTGGAGGTCGGCGAGGACGCGCACGCGGTGACCAGCCTGCGTGAAGCCGGATTCGTCATCCTGGGCAGGACGAACACCCCTGAGTTCGGCACCACGATCACGACCGAGCCCGTGGCCTACGGGCCGACCCGCAATCCCTACGATCTCGCCTACTCGCCGGGCGGATCCAGCGGAGGGTCGGCGGCGGCGGTCGCGGCGGGCATGGTCGCGGTGGCGACGGCCAGCGACGGAGGCGGCTCGATCAGGATCCCCGCCGGCATGTGCGGGCTCGTCGGACTGAAGCCGACCAGGGGCCGCTCCAGCTACGGCCCCGCGTCGGGGGAGGCGTGGAGCGGGATGTCCACGCTCGGCCTGCTCAGCCGTACGGTCAGGGACACCGCCGCGGTGCTGGACCTGTTCACGGGCTACGTGCACGGCGACCCGTACGACGCGCCCGGACTGCCGGGCCCGCTCGAGGCGGAGGTGGGCGCCGATCCAGGACGGCTGAGGATCGGGTTCGTCGCCGAGCACCCGCGCGAGGACGTCCCCGGTGACCCCGTGCCGGCGGCCGCCGTCACGGCGGCGGCCACGCTGCTCGAAGAGCTGGGCCACGAGGTCACGCCGAGCCGGCCCGAGGCCCTGGCCGAACCGGACTTCGCCCTGCACTTCGGCGCGATCGTCGCCACCAACGTGGCCGCCGAGGTGGAGAACATCGGCAGGTGGCGCGGCAAGCCCGTCGACCTGGCCGAGCTCGAGCCGCGCAACCAGGCGATGGCCAGGGCGGGGCGCGACCGCAGCGCCGTCGACCACATCCTCGCGCTGCAGTGGATCGACGGCTTCCGCCGCAGGATGGCCGCCTGGTGGGCCGACCACGACGTGCTGCTCGCCCCCACGCTGGGCATCCAGCCCTTCCCTCTAGGCTGGCTGCCGCCCGACGACCTGAGCACCGCGTTCGGCCGTACGGGGCCCGCCGTCGCGTTCACCTCCCCGTTCAACGCCACGGGACAGCCCGCGATCTCCCTGCCGCTGCACAGGACCCCCGCGGGGCTCCCCGTCGGCGTGCAGCTGATCGCCGCGGCCGGCAGGGAGGATCTGCTCGTACGGCTGGCCGCCCAGATCGAGCACGCCCGGCCCTTCGATCACGCCGCCATGCGTTAGGGAACCTCCCTCACGGGTAATGCGTTATATCGCGAAGAGGAGGTACTCGCGATGGTGAAGGCATCCAGGGCCGCTGCGGTCTGGAAGACGTACAGAGAGGTCAGCACGCCGGGCTCGCCCGGCATCCTGACCAGGATCAGGGCGATCCCCCGCCTGATCGGTGGCGTGATGCGGGGCGACTACCAGGGCATGGGCAAGAGCAAGCTGGCCATGATGGCGCTCGGCGTGGCCTACATCGTCTCGCCGGTCGACCTGATCCCGGAATTCCTGGTGCTCATCGGTGTCGCGGACGACTTCGGTGTGTTCCTGTGGCTGGCGGCCTCGATGCTCGGCGAGAGCGGCCGATACGTCGAGTGGGAGCGCAAGCGCATCATGGGACAGGTCCAGCGCTGACCTGAGCCGCGTTCTCCAGCAACAGCCGCAGCGCGGCAGGCGGCTGGACCGCCGACACGGGGGCCCCGCCGTCGATCACCATGGAGGGGACCCCTGCGACGCCGAGCTCGGCCGCGCGTCGCTCGTCGGCCCTGACCCGCTCGGCGTAGGCGTCGCCGGCCAGCAGGGCGCGCGCCTCGTCCGCCTCCAGCCCGGCCTCGACGGCCAGGCGTTCCAGCACCACGGGGTCGGCCACGTCGAGCCCCTCGGTGTGGTAACCGCGCAGCAGCCGCTCCATCACCTCGTCGGCCAGCCCGCGGTCGGCGGCCAGATGGCACAGCCTGTGGGCGTCGAAGGTGTTCACCGGCCGGGCCAGATGCAGGTTGAGCTCCAGGCCCTCGGCCGCTCCCAGCGCCTGGATGTGAGCGACCCTGGCCTCGGCCTGGTCGCCCCACCACTCCCTCATCGCCTCGGCGGCGCTCTGTCCCGGTTCGCGTCCTGACTCGGGGGCGAGCTCGAGGCTCCGCCAGATGATCTGCACCTGGTCACGCCCGTCGACCTGGCTCAACGCGGCGGCGACGCGCCGCTTGCCGATGTAGCACCAGGGGCACAGGACATCGACGTAGATCTCCACCTGCATGGGGGTTCCTCTGCTGGAAAACGGATCAGACGATCCGCATTCTGCGACCTCAACCACGCTTGAGATCAAGCCGTGCTCAGAGCTGCTCCATCCGCAGCCAGGCGCGTGAGGGAAGCGGGTGGCCGAACAGGCGGGCGGCGTTGCCGTAGGCGACTCTGGCGATGTCGGCGGGCGGAAGGGTGCCCAGGTTGCGGGCCACCGCCTGCTGCGTGTCGGGCCAGGTCGAGTCGGAGTGCGGGTATCCGCTCTCCAGCAGGACGTGGTCGAGGCCGACGGCCAGCCGTACGCCCGAGAGCGCGTGGTCGTCGAGGGTGCCGAAGAAGAAGTTGCGGCGCAGGACCTCGCTGGGCTTCAGGCCGCCCTCCCACAGCGCCTCGGTGCCCACGGGGTGGTCGAGGGCGTAGTCGGCCCGCTCGGCCAGCATGGGCAGCCAGCCCACGGCTCCCTCGACGACGAGGATGCGCAGGTTGGGGAAGCGCAGCGGCACCCCCGACCAGAGCCAGTCGGCACAGGCGAACATCGCGCTAGCCGGCATGAGCGTGGTGATGGCCTCGATGGGCGTGTCGGGGGAGGGGACCGGCGACCACGACGAGGCGCCGGTGTGGAGGCAGACGACGGTGCCCGTCTCCTCGCAGGCGGCGAAGAACGGGTCCCAGTGCTGCGTGTGGATCGACGGCAGCCGCAGCCTGGTGGGGAACTCGGGGAAGACGACGGCCTTGAAGCCGCGCGCGGCGTTGGCGCGGATCTCCTTGGCGGCGACCTCGGGGTCGGGCAGCCAGGGCAGCTGCAGGCCGATGATGCGCTCGGGATAGGTGCCGGCCCACACGTCGATGTGCCAGTCGTTCCAGGCCTTGGTCAGCGCGAGGCCGAGCTCCTGGTCGCGGGTCCTGGCGAACGGCATGCCCGACTGACCGGCGAGCATGCCGGGGAAGCAGAGCGCCGCCCAGATGCCGGCGAGGTCCATGTCCTCGATGCGGGCCTCGATGTCGTAGCAGCCAGGGCGCATGTCCTCGAACCTGACGGGGTCGAGGGTCCACTGCTCGCGTGGCAGCCCTGCGCCGACGTCGAGCCCCGCGCAGGGGTAGGTGGCTCCGCCGTACCGCCAGACCTGGTGACCAGCCTCGGTCTCGACCACCTTGGGGGCCGCGTCGGCGTGTTTCGCCGCCACTCGGTCCTCGAAAAGGTCTGGGGGCTCGATCAGGTGATCATCGGCGGAGATGATCACATAGTCGCGCCGCCTCGGCTCGGGGTCGGGAAGGAGCGGCGTAGTCACGCAGGCAACGGTACGACGTGCGCATCACGTCGAACAAGCCGACTGGTCACCTGTTGGTATCGGGCGCTCACCGGGGATCATCCAGGAGTGCGGCCCGCAGCCGCCCGATCGTCGCCTGGTCGACATCGAGCACGTCGGCGCAGTAGCGCTCGACGGAGCCGTGCCGCGCGGCCAGGTCGGTGAGGAAATGGCGCATCGCCTCGGCCGGCGCCATGCCGAACCCCGGCCACAGCGTGGCCTCGGGGTGTCTGGCCTTCCAGTCGGCGATGAAGCGCTCGGTGGCCAAGCCGGTGAGAGCGTAGTCGGCGACGATGTCGTCCTCGGCGACGCCGACCAGCGACAGCACCAGCGCCGTGAGGACGCCGGTGCGGTCCTTGCCCGCCGCGCAGTGGACGACGACGGGCGCGCCGGCCCTCGTCGGCGATGGTCCGGACGGCGAAGCCGAGCCGGTCGGCGCCGTCCTCTGTGACCTCCAGGTACCGGTCGGCCAGGAACCTGCCGACGCCCAGCTCGGGGTCGTAGGTCTCGACGTTCCACCTGCGGACCTCGACGGGGAGGTTGTGGTAGGTCAGGCCGTCGGCGTCGGGGACGCGGCCCGTGCGCTCGATCTCGAAGGGGTGGCGCAGATCGAGCACCGTGCGGATCCCGAGGGCCAGGAACCTGTCGAGGTCGTCGCCCGACAGCCAGCCGAGGGAGTCGGCGCGGTAGAACCTCCGCCACTGCACGGTCCGCCCGTCGCGGGTGACATACCCGCCGATATCGCGGAAGTTGTGGAGCCGCAGGAATTCGAGATGGCGCGTCACGGGAAATACCCTACTTTGGGAGCATGGAAGGGCGGCCAGCGGTCAGGACGCCATGGCGGGTCGTGGGACTGGTCGTCCGCGTGGTGCTCCTGTCGATCCTGCTGTGGGGCGGGTTAGTGAGCGCGCTGAGCACCTTCACCCGCGAGGGGACCATGGAGGAACTACGCGCGGCGCTCGGCGACGGGGACACGGTCGTCTATCTGCCCCATCCGCGTGAGGTGCGCTGGTCGGACGGACCCTTCGGCTGGCGCAGGCTGCCGTTGGACGATTCCAGGAGCGTTCGCGAGATCGACCGCCTGCTCGACGCCGCCGGGCCGCCGGGCGCCACTGTGGTGCGCGCCGACCATGACAGCTGGCCGCCCGACTGGTTCGAGGACGTGCCCGCCCGTCACGCCTGGCTGGTGCCGCTCGCCTGGTTCGGCACCCTGCTCGCCATGCTGGCCAGGTCGAGGCCGCGCTACGCCAACAGGTGGGGCTGGTTCTGGATGTTCTCCGTCGGAGGCATCGGCGCGCCCCTCTACCTGCTACTGGAGCCGCAGCCGATCTGGGCGGCCATGGACGGGCCGATGCCGCCCGCCCGCTCACGCCTCGACGGAGGGAGCGGCTGTCTTGTGGCGATCCTGCTCGCCTTCGTCAGCGGGCTGGGTATCGCCGGGCTCTCCGGCCTGTTCGGCTGACCTGTCCTTCACCTCGCGCCTGATCATCAGCAGCCACCCGCCGACGGCCACCCCGATGAACAGCCACCACTGGATGCCGTAGGCGAAGTTGAGGCCGCCACCGGCGCCCACGTCGGGCGGGGGCACGGGCTCGGGCGCAGGCGAGATCGCGGGCCGCTGCTCGGTCAGCGAGACGTACCCGTCCACCAGCTCGTACGGCAGGCCCTTGCCGATGGCCTCGGCGTTGATCAGCAGCACCTGGCCAGGGGGCAGCCCGCCGCGATCCCTGATGCCCGAGGAGGCCTCGGTCTCGCTCGGCCGCAGCCGTCCTGTGACGGTCACCTGGCCCGAAGGAGCGGGGGGCACCTCGGGCAGGGCGTCGGCCGTCGCGCCCGCCTTGACCCAGCCTCTGTTCACGAGCACCGCCTGGCCCTGGCCTGTCACCAGAGGGGTCAGCACGTAGAAGCCGAGCTGGCTGTTCTGCGTGCGCCTGCGGACCAGCAGCGCGTGGGCGGGGTCGTAGGTGCCCTGGACGGTGACAGTTCTGTAGCGGTTGCCGTTGTCGACCGCCCCGCCGGGAGCGACGAGCTCGGTGAGAGGAACGGGCTCGGCCTCGAGGTTCCTCGTGACGACGTCGCTGTTGGCCGAGCGTTCCTCGTAGCGCCCGAACTGCCACTGGCCCAGAAAGACGAAGGCGGGGATGACCAGCAGCACCACCACGTGGAGCGCCAGCCACCTGGGCGTGAGCAGGAACCGGTACACGTCTTCAGGGTAGGCACTCCCCACACCGGTCCCGCACCGAACCCGGGACAGAGAGCGCGGTCATCGTCTACGGTCGGGATTTGTCTCCCCATTCCCCTCAGGAGCTGCACCTCTTCATGGCCGTGCTCACCGCGCCTCACGCGGTCGTCATGCCGCGCATGTCGGCGATCCTCCGGCATGCCGCGCCCAGGGTCCTCGAAAGCATGATCATGCCGGTCGCCTCGTTCTATCTGGGGCTGATCGTGGCCGGCATCCCCGGCGGCATCGCGGCGATGGTCCTGTGGGTCTACGGCGGCGCGGGCTGGCGGCTGGTGAAGCGCTCCGACGTGCCGGGCTCGGTGCTCCTGGCCGCCCTGATGGTCACCGTACGGCTGGTGCTCGCGGTGGTCTTCCACGACCCGAAGTGGTTCTTCCTCATCCCCACGCTGGGCATCTTCTGCGCCAGCGCCACCTTCCTGTGCACGACGAGGGCGCGCAGGCCGATGCTCCAGCGGGTGGCGGCCGACCTGGTGCCCATGCCCGACGAGGTCCAGCGGCATCCGCTGATGCGCCGCTTCTTCGCCCGCCAGTCGCTCCTGTGGGGAGGCGCGCAGCTGCTCAACGGCACCTTCACCCTGTGGATGCTGTTCCACGAGGCCATGGGCGTCTTCCTGGTCGTCCGCACGGCCGGCGTGGCCCTGCTCCTGGGCGGCGTGGCCCTCGGGTCGGTGCTCGACTTCCGCAGGACCCTAGGCGCTCTTCAGCTTCGCCCCTGAGCCCGGCAGCGCCGTCACCTCACGCGGGCCCTCCACCTCGTGCCCGTCCGCGCACCTGAAGTGCTGCTCGAGCGCGGCGCCGCAGTCGCGGTGCGTGAGCAGGACGGGCGGCCCGTCGTCGTCGGCCACGTACTTGTCGCCCCAGTGCATCAGCGCGACCAGGATCGGATAGAGGTCGCGACCCTTCTGCGTGAGGCGGTACTCGTCACGCTGGCGCTGCCCAGGGTCGCGGTAGGGCACCTTGCGCAGGAGCCCCTCGTCCACCAGGCGGTTCAGCCGCGCGCTCAGCACCTGGCGCGGGGCGCCCGTGACGGCCTGCATGTCGGCGAAGCGCCGTATGCCGCTGAACGCCTCGCGGAGCACCAGGAAGGTCCACTTCTCCCCGACGATGTCCAGGGTCCGCTCGATCGAGCAGTTGTCCACCCGGATGCGCACGCTCATAGGTGAAGAGTACTTCGCGCGAACGCTGAGTCCAATTGACAGACTCAGCGTGCGACGGAATGCTGAGTCTGTGATTGGAACTCAGATCCGTCCTGCCGGGCCGTACGACGAGGCGCGGATCAGGCGCTTCCTGGTGGGTTTGTCGCTCCACACCCAGACCCTGAGGTTCTTCACCGGGATTCCGTCGCCCAAGGACGCCCTGGTGCGCGCGCTGCTGGCGGTGGACGGCCAGCGCGACGCGATCGTCGCCGAGCGGGACGGTGAGATCATCGGCCACGCGATGAGCTACAGGGGCGGTCTCGCGGACGTGGAGATCGCGATCGTGGTCACCGACGAGTGGCAGGGTCGCGGCCTCGGGCGCAAGCTGATCGCCACGCTCCTCGGCAGGGCCGCCGGCGCCGGCGCGACGACAGTCGGCATGGACGTCCTCGGCGAGAACAGAAAGGTGCTCAAGCTCATCAGGCGGATGTGGCCGGACGCGAAGATGACAGTCTCTTCCGGGGCCGTCGAAGTGACCGCTATGATCCAACCGGCCGTGATATTTGCGGAACAACGTTCTGTTGGCCCACCATTGACCTCATGAAGACGCACGTGAGTGGTGCCAAGAACGGACGCGACGGGCGCACCCGCATCATCGAGGGCGCCCTCAGGCGTTTCAGCCAGGACGGGGTCTCCGCCACCACGCTGGCCAGCCTCCGCGAAGAGAGCGGCGTCAGCGTCGGCAGCTTCTACCACCACTTCGCCAGCAAAGAGCACGTCTTCGGCGTGCTCTACTCGGAGATCCTCAACGCCTACCAGCAGGCGTTCGTCGCCGAGTTGGTCGGACACCAGGACGCCCGCGCCGGTATCGAGGCGGTCGTGGCCTTCCACATGCGCTGGGCGGGCGAGCACCCCGAGCGGGCCAGGATCTTGATCAGCGAGCGCCCGCCGCGCAAGAACGAGCCGGGCGGCCCCGAGGTCGCCGAGGCCCGCCGCGCCTTCTTCCGCCAGGTCGCCGACTGGTGGCGCCCGCACATGAAGAACGGCCTGCTCCAGCCGGTCGCGCCGACGATGTGCTACGTGCTCTGGCTCGGTCCCGCCCAGGAGATGTGCCGCCTGTGGTTCGCGGGCGCGCACGCCCCGAGCGAGGAGGAGATCAAGGGCCTGGGTCAGGCGGCATGGCAGAGCCTGCGCCAGAGCGACAGGGAGCAATGATCCAGGCACCCTCTGTGGTGTTATTGTCGCGATTGTGAGACGACCGCGTGCGCTTCTCCTGACCGGCTTGCCGGAGCGCGCCCTCGCGCGGTTGCGCGAGGTGGCCGACGTGGCCGAGGTCGCCGAAAAACCTCGCCTCGGCTTCTCCGACGAGCAGCTGGCCGACCTGGTGATCGAGACGGGCGCCGGCGTCCTGATCGTCGACCACGACGAGGTCCGCCGATGCGTTCTCGACCTTCCCCTCGACATCGTGGCCTGCATGGGCGCCCTCACCACCATCGACCTGGCGCTGGCGGCCGAGCGCGGCGTGACCGTGCTCCACGACACCGACCAGGACGCCGACGCCGTCGCCGAGCTCACGCTCGCGCTGCTGTTCGCGGTCAGCAGGAACATCGTCACCGCCGACAGAGAGGTACGGCGGGGCACGGCAGGCCGCAAGAGGGTGCCGGCCGCCGAGCGCTACCGGGGTTCGCGGCTGTCGGGCCGTACGTTCGGCGTGGTCGGGCTCGGCAGGGTGGGCAGGGCCGTGCAGTGGCGCGCCCAGGGGCTCGGGATGCGGGTGATCGCCTGCGACCCCCACGTGCCCGAGGCCACCCACACCCTGCCCCAGCTGCTGTCGGAGGCCGACGTCGTGTCGCTGCACGTGCCGGTGACCGTCGAGACCAGAGGGTTCATCGGCGACACCGAGCTGGCGTCGATGCGGCCTGGAGCGATCTACCTGAACACCTCTCGCGGCGCGCTGCACGACATGTCCGCCCTCGTGGACGCGTTGCGATGGGGCCATCTCGGCGGGGCGGGGCTCGACCACTTCGAAGGCGAGTGGCTGGACCCCGCGCACCCGCTGGCCAGGCTGCCCAACGTCGTGCTGACCCCGCACCTGGGCCAGGCCACGGGCGAGACGGCCGAGGACAGGGCGGAGTCGATCGTGGAGGACATCGCCAGGCTCCTGCGCGGCGAGGCGCCCAGGCACGCCTGCACGCCCGTGGGCGCGCGCGTCACCGCCTAGGAACGTGCCAGTGGCGGCGGTCGAGGGTGATGTCGAGGGCGATCTCGTGCCGGTGGCGCCGCAGACCGGGAACCCGCACCCTGTCGTGGACGTCGAAGCGGCCGTGCCCGGCGGTGCCGAAGCCGAGCTCACCGGTGAAGACCCGCAGGTCGTCGCGGTTGCCGCAGCTCGGACACGTCCACGCGACCCTGTCGAGTCCGCGGTCGTAGTCGGAGCAGGCGCTGAAGTACTCCTCGGGCCTGAACCTGGTCTCGCAGGCGAGGCAGGGAAGCAGCATCGGTTCCGTTTCCTCCGGCGCAGTTGTGGTGCACAAGGAGTATGACAGACGTAACGGTGCGATTACCCTCAGTCTCGGATCTAGGATGAGCGGGTGGAACGACTGCGCGACCATCTCCTGAAGACCGGCTACACGATCGACGGCGTTCGTGAACGGCTCGGCGACATGGCGGCCTCGGCGCTGGCCAGGGAGGAGCTGGTCCCGGCGCTGAGGGCGACCAGGAGCGGCGATCCGCTCGACACGTTGATCCGCCTGTGGTGGCTCGGCGTGCCCGTCAGCGCGACCGGCCTGCCGTTCGAGGTGATGGAGTCGGGCCTGGTCGAGTTCGACGGCGACAAGGTGCGTTCCACGGTGCACCTGCAGCCGTGGGAGGAGCACTCCTTCGTCGTCTCCGACAGGAAGGTCAGGCCCGGCGACCCCGCGCTGCGCTCCGACCACGTCGTCGGCGCGGGCGGCGCCTCGGCCAACCTCGCCCAGCTCGTCTCCCGCAGGCCGGTCGAGCGCGCGCTCGACCTCGGCACCGGCTGCGGCGTGCAGGTGCTGCACCTGGCCGAGCGGGCCGACAGGATCGTCGCCACCGACCTGAACCCGCGAGCGGTGGACCTGGCCCGCCTGAGCTGGCGGCTGTCCGGCGTCACGGACGTGGACGCCCGCGTCGGCTCGCTGTTCGAGCCCGTCGAGGGCGAGCTGTTCGACCTCGTCGTCTCCAACCCGCCCTTCGTGATCTCCCCGGGGGGCCACCTGACCTACCGCGAGACCGGCGCCGAGGGCGACGCCTTCTGCCGCGACCTCGTACGGCAGGCGCCCACCTACCTCAACCCCCACGGCCACGCCCAGTTCCTGGCCAACTGGCTGCACGTCGAGGGCGAGGACTGGCGCGACAGGGTGGGCGGCTGGGTGGGGGAGACGGGCTGCGACGGGTGGGTGGTCGAGCGCGACGTGCAGGACCCCGCCGAGTACGTCGAGCTGTGGCTGCGCGACGCGGCCGAGCAGGGCACCCCCGCCTACGCCGCCCGCTACGACGAGTGGCTGTCCTGGTTCGAGGCGAACAGGGTGGAGGGCATCGGCTTCGGCTGGATCACGCTGCGCAACTCGGGCACGCTCGCCGCCCACCGCACCCGCGACCTCGAGACGGCCAGGCTGCGCGTCGCCGAGGGCCTGCTCGACGAGCGCATCGGCGCGCCTGGAGCCGAGGACCCCTCACGCATCGTGCTGCGCCAGACCCGCGGCCTGCTCCGCAGCACCGACGTCGGCACGGTGGAGGCAGCGCTTGCCGGGGTCTGCGACGGCGAGCTGGCTCTCGGCCCGCTGCTCAACGTGATCGCCGAGCTGGTGGGCGACGGCGAGCACCTGCGCGCCGACGCCCTCCGCCCGTTGATCGCCGAGGGCTACTTCCAGCTCTGACCGGCGAGCTCCTCCACGAGCTCCGGCCCCACGAAGGCGTACATCTCGACGATCCTGTCGTCCACGATCGTGAAGGCCAGCAGGGAGAACGGCCTGCCGTCCGGCGTCGCCGCCACCACGCCCGCGGTGCCGTTGATCAGCACGGGGTGCGCGCCGGAGGCCACGCGCGCGAAGGTCATCGCCTGCTCGGCCACGGCCGCGGCGCCACGCAGCACCGCCAGGTGACCGAGAGTGGCCGCGCGCTGCACGACGCTCGGGTCGAGCACCGCGACGAGCGCCTGGAAGTCGCCGCCGCGGGCGGCCGCCAGGAAGGCGTCGACCACCTTGCGCTGACGGGAGAGATCGCTGTCGGGCACCGGGGCCACCCCCTGCACCCTGCGGCGCGCCCTGCTGGCCAGCTGCCTGGTGGCGGAGGGGGCGCGTTCGACGATCGGCGCGATCTCCTCGAACGGCACCGCGAACATGTCGTGCAGCACGAAGGCGAGCCGCTCGGCGGGTGCGAGCGTGTCGAGCACCACGAGCATCGCCAGACCGACCGAGTCGGCCAGCATCGCCTCACGTTCGGGATCCCCCGGCTGATCGCCGGCCACGATCGGATCGGGCAGCCGCTCGCCCACGGGCTCCTCGCGCCGCTCGCGTGAGCGCAGCATGTCCAGGCACACCCGTCCGACCACCGTGGTCAGCCACCCGCCCAGATTCTCCACGTCACTGGTGTCGGTACGGCTCAGCCGCAGCCAGCCCTCCTGGACGGCGTCGTCCGCCTCGCTCAACGAGCCGAGCATCCGGTAGGCGACCGCCTTCAGATGGGTGCGGTGCTCCTCGAATCGCAGGGCCAGCTGATCGTTCGCGTCCATCGGTCACATTCTCTCGTCGCGGGTCGTCATGGAGGTGACAGGCCAAGAACACTGGAGGAACCACTCATGAAAGCACGAATGGGCAACCCCGCCGTCCTCGTCCCCGACGCGATGCAGACCCTGTTGAAGCTCGGCAAGGTCGTGAAGAAGTGCGGTGTGCCCGAGATCACGCTCCATCTCGTCTACCTGCGCGCGAGCCAGATCAACGGCTGCGGCGTCTGCGTCGACATGCACGCCCGCGACCTCAAGAAGGCGGGGGAGAGCGACGAGCGGCTCTGGTCGGTGGCGGGCTGGCGGGACACGCCGTACTTCACCGACGAGGAGCGGGCCGCGCTGGCGTTGGCCGAGGCCGTCACCCGGCTGGCCGACCGGCCGGAGTCGGTCTCGGACGAGATCTGGGACGCGGCCGCCGATCACTACGACGAGCAGGCGCTCGGGGCGCTGGTCCTGGCGATCGCCACGGTCAATCTGTGGAACCGGCTCAACGCCAGCACCAAGCAGGTCGCAGGCGACTGGTCCTAGAGGAGCGAGAGATGACGAACATCAAGGGCACGATGCTCCTTCCCGGTGACGAGGGGTTCGAACAGGCGGCGAAGCCTTGGAACCTGTCGGTCGCCCAGCCGGTCGCGGCCGTGGTGGAGGCCCAGGACGCCGACGACGTGGCGGCAGTGGTCCGCCACGCCAGGCAGGCGGGGCTGTCGGTGACGGCGCAGCCGAGCGGTCACGGCGCGTCGGGCGACACCGAGCGCGCGATCCTGCTGCGTACGGGCAGGCTCGACGAGGTGCGGATCAACGTGGACGAGCGGTGGGCCCGCGTGGGCGCGGGCGCCAGGTGGGGCCAGGTGCAGGCCGCCGCGGGCGCGCACGGCCTGACGGCTCTCGCGGGCAGCTCGCCCGTGGTGTCCGTGGCCGGCTACACCCTCGGTGGCGGCCTGAGCTGGTTCAGCCGCGCGTACGGCTGGGCCGCCGACAGCGTCAGGGCCTTCGAGACCGTCGACGCCGACGGCACCATGGCCAGGGTCAGCGCCGACTCCGACGCCGACCTGTTCTGGGCGCTCAGGGGCGGCGGCGGCGACTACGCGCTGGTCACCGCGATCGAGTTCGACCTCTACCCGGCCCCCGACTTCTACGGCGGGCGGATGATCTGGCACGCCGACCGCACGGCCGAGGTGCTGGCCGCCTTCAGGGAGATCACCGCCGAGGCCCCGCCCGAGCTGTCGGTCTGGCTGAACCGGCTGCGCTTCCCCTCTGCCCCGCCCATGGTCGCCGTGGACATGACCTACCTGGGCGAGAGCGCCGAGGCGCAGTCCCTGCTGAGCCGCCTCGACAAGATCGACGGGGTGATGAGCGACACGCGCGCCGACATGGCCGTGGCCGACCTGGGTGACATCGCCGCGGAGCCCAAGGATCCCGGCCCCGCGCTGTCCCGCGCCGAGCTGCTGACCGGGCTCGACGACGCGGCCGTGGAGATTTTGCTGGCCGAGCCGACCGAGCCGCTGATCAACGTCCAGCTCAGGCACCTGGGCGGGGCGCTGGCCGAGCAGGGGCAGGGAGCGGCCGCCGCCGTGACCGAGCCCTACCTGCTCTACATGCTGGGCCTGTCGCTCAACCCGCAGCTGGCCCAGGCCGTCACCTCGGCCCAGGACAGGCTCGTCCGTGCGCTCGACGGCTACGTCAGCGGGCGCAAGGCGTACACCTTCCTGGCCCCCGGCGAGCGGGCGGTGGACGCCTTCCCCGAGGAGACGGCCGCCAGGCTGAGGGAGATCAAGCGGGCACGCGACCCGCAGCGGGTGATCCGCGCCAACTTCCCCGTTTGATCGGGCGTTGATTGGTTTGCATGCGCGCCGGAGCACGCTCGAAGTCGTGGACACGCCCCGGGGGGTTCGAAAGAAACGGGGCGTGTCGCCCGGCCGGCCGTCGATGTAAGGCGGCTAGCCGTCACGTGGAGCATCCGGAAAACCGGGCCCCCTGGCGAAGCGTGACGGGCAGACGGTCGGTCGGGCCAACACGCACCGCACCCGAAAAGAGACCCCGCCTTGATCAACCATGTGTGGATGACACGTCTGGATGAGGAGTTGTACTTAGGACTCGACGACGACGGGAGCCCCGGCGAGGAGGATCTTGAGGTCCCCGGCCTCGGGAGCTCCGAGCCTGGTGAGGATGTCGAAGGCCTCGCGTAGGCAGTCGGCGCTCCTGGAGGAGTTCCCCGTGCCTCGCAGGGCCCTGCCGAGCACCGCGAGCGAGAGTCCCTCGCCGTAGGGGTGACCTATGTCGCGGCTGACGGCCAGGGCCTGCTCCGCGTGGCGCACCGCGTCGGCGAAGCGCTCGGCCGTGATGAACGTCTCGGCCAGCCTGACGCACACCCGCTGCTCCCACACCCGCTGGTTGCTCGCCCTGAAGAAGGCCAGGCACTCGGCGTGGTGGTGGACGGCCTCGTTGAGGCGTCCGACGCGCGACAGCACGATGCCGAGGTGGTAGCGGGCTCGGGCGGTGCCCGCCCCGCTGCCGATCTCGGTGAAGATGGCCAGGCCCTTCTCCGCGGCGACGATGGCGTCGTCCGGACGGCCGAGGCCGAGATGGTCGCGGGCCGAGTAGCTGAGCACCAGCGCCTCGCCCGCCGGCACGCCGTTCTCCCTGTAGAACGTGGTGGCCGCGTCGAACCAGCCGAGCGCCTCGTTGTGGCGGCGCAGCCGTCCAGACACCACGGCCAGCGCGTTGAGCACCTCGCCCATGAGGACGCGCTCGTTACGGGTGGTGGACAGGTCGAGCACGAGCCTGAACTGCTGCTCGGCCTCGGGAAGCTTGTTGGCGCCGAACAGGGTGCGGCCGAGGACGTAACGGGCGCGCAGCTCGCTGCCCTCGTCGCCGATCTTGATGGCGGTGGCCAGGGTGGCCCTGGCGGCCAGGTCGAACTCCCGGGCGTGGGTGCCGGACTCCAGCAGCGGTTCCATGGCCACGATGAGATCGGCGGCCGGCAGCAGCTGCTCGGCGGCGCGCGAGAACTCGGCGGCCTGCCCGATCACCGCGAACAGGTTGTCGCCTTCGGAGATGAGCCAGGCCACGGCGTCGTCGGCCGAGGCGAACGTGCGCCCGCTGCCGACCACGACCAGATTGTCGGCGATCATGCTGCCCTCATAGGCGAGCCGGTGCGCCGACTGGGCCGAGGCCAGGTAGAAGCCGAGCAGCCGCCTCAGCGCCATGGTTCTGGCCTGGGGCTGCTCGGTCTTGTCCATGGTCCGCCTGGCGAAGAGCTTGAGCAGGTCGTGGAAGCGGTAGCGGCCTGGCGCGTGCGCTTCCAGGAGGCTGGCGTCCACCAGCGACTCCAGCAGATCCTCGGTCTCGAGCGCGGGAAGCGCCAGGACCGCGGCCGCCGCCCCTGTCGAGATGTCGGGCCCGTTCGGCAGGCTGAGCAACCTGAAGGCGCGGGCCTGGGCGGCGTCGAGCTGGCCGTACCCGAGGGCGAAGGTGGCCTCCACGGCCAGGTCGCCCACGCGCAGCTCGTCGAGGCGGCGCTGCTCGTCGGCCAGGCGCGGCGCCAGCGAGGCGACCGTCCACGAGGGCCTCGCGGCCAGCCTGGCGGCGACGATCCGCACGGCCAGCGGCAGGAAGCCGCAGGCCGCGACGACGTCCATCGCCGCGGCCCGCTCGGCGGCCACCCGCTCGGGGCCCGCCACGGTGGCGAACAGCGACAGCGCCTCGTCGGGCTCCATCACGTCGAGGTCGATCAGCCTGGCCGAGGGCAGGTCGGCCAGCTTCACCCTGCTGGTGACCATCGCCGCGCACCCGGGCGAGCCAGGCAGCAGCTGGCTGACCTGCCGGGTGTCGCGCGCGTTGTCGAGCAGCACCAGGATGCGCCGGTCGGCCAGCAGCGAGCGGTAGAGGGCGGCCCGCTCGGACAGCCCCTCGGGGATGACGTCAGGCGGGATGCCGAGCGCGCGTAGGAACGCTCCCAGCGTCGACTCGGGCGCCGTCGCCTCGTCGGTGAAGCCGCGCAGGTCGGCGTAGAGCTGGCCGTCGGGGAACAGGTCGTCGCACGCGTGCGCCACGTGGACGGCGAGCGCGGTCTTGCCGACCCCGCCGATGCCGCAGATCGTCGCCACGGGGACGCTGTCGGTCTGGGTGGACAGCATCGTCCTCAGCCTGGCGACGAGCTCCCTACGCCCGGTGAAGTCGTTGACGGCGGCGGGCAGCTGCGCGGGGCGAGGCAGGTCGTGGACGCTCTCCTGCTCCTCGGCGACGGGCTCGTCCACCGCGAGGCCGGGGTCGGCGGAGAGGATCTTGTGGTGCAGGGCGGCCAGCTCGGGCCCTGGCTCGATGCCCAGCTCCTCGATGAGGGCGTCGCGGGTGTCGGTGAACACCGCGAGCGCGTCGCCCTGCCGTCCGCACCGGTAGTAGGCCAGCATGAGCTGGGCGCGCAGCCGCTCACGCAGCGGGTGGTCGGCGGTGAGCGCGATGAGCTCGGAGACCACCGAGGCGTGCCTGCCGAGCTCCAGGTCGAGATCCATGAGCTGCTCGATCGCGCTGATGCGGCACTCGATCAGCCGGTCGCGCTGGTGCTCGGCGTAGGGGCCGACGGCTCCGGCCAGCGGCTCGCCCTCCCACAGCGCCAGAGCGGCTCGCAGGCTGTCGGCGGCCTCGCCCGGCCTGCCGGCCTTGCGCATCGACTCGGCCTCCTGGACCCCTCGCTCGAAGAGCGTCAGGTCGAGGGCGGAGGTGCGCAGCGCGTAACCCTTGCCGACGGAGGTGAGCAGCTCAGGGCGTGAGCGCGGTGAGCGATCGGGCTCGAGGACCGTGCGTAACCGCGAGACGTACGTGCGCAGCGCGCCCAGAGCCCTCGGTGGCGCGTCCTCGCCCCACACCGCGTCGATCATCTCGGTCGGGGTGACCGCGCGCCCCTCCCTGAGGAGCAGCATCGCGAGGATCGAACGCTGAAGCGGAGTGCCGAGATCGAGTTCGTCGCCCCCACGCCACGCGCGGATGGGACCGAGCACGGCGAAACGTAGTCCCTCACCAGCCATGCCTTGAGTCTCCAACGCAATGGAACAATTTGCTACCAATGATAGGTCCATGACCTCGCTCCCCATAGAGGCAGGTCACTTCGTTAACCAAAGCGTTGATTCCGCGTTGATCGGGCGTTGAGCCCTCCGGCGGATGCTTGTGCTCACAAGGGCATGACCCAGTTCAACGGGGGCGGTCGTGCCTTTCAGGCCCAGAAAGAACACCAGGCCCTGCCCGACGCAAGCGGGCAGGGCCTTCGTGTCCGAGTTCTGTTCGTAGGAACGTATTTATGCGGCTTCGACGAGACCGAGTCTCTGAGCCATCCGTTCTCGAACCATGGGCCACTCCGAGCTCAGGATCGAGTAGTAGGCGGTATCTCGGACCGTATCGTCGGCGCCTCGGCTGTCTGCCCGTCGCACACCGTCAAGGTGCGCGCCGAGAGCCTCGATCGCGGCCCGGGATCGCGTGTTGCGAACGTCTGCTTTGAGAGTGATGCGGTGGACGCCCCAGGTGTCGAAGGCCAGCGAGAGCATCAGGAACTTGCTCTCCCTGTTCACGCCTGTGCCCTGCGCCGCAGCGGAGAGCCAGGTGTAGCCGATGTCGGCGACGGAAGGGACTTCGCCCACCGCGCCACGCGTGCCCGGAGGCCAGGGCATGGGGCCCTGCCAGTACTCCAGGTGCATGAGGCGGGTGGCACCGACGACGCGGTCGGTGTGGAGCCACCGGATGGCGAAAGGCATCGTCCGGCCTTCCGCCTGCTCAGCCATAGCGGCCTCCACGTAGGAGACCATCTCTTCCCGCCCATCGGGAACACGAGTGAAGGCATACGTGGAGCGGTCTTCACTCGCCGCGGCGACGAGGTCATCGACCGCCGCGAGGCTGAGAGGTTCCAGGCGCACGAGGCGCCCGGACAGGGTGACAAAAGCGGGCATGAGCACATGATGGGGCTTGCGCGCCCCACGAGATACCAGGACTCACGGGCTATCTTTTGCAGCTTTCTGCAGTGATGCCGTTTCCCCAGGTCAAGGGGCTGATCGTAGGGCTCTGCGATCAGCCTGAGGAGCAAAGTTTGCCAAACCGATGCCTAGCCGTGCACCGGGGTTGGAAGCAGCGTCGCGCGCCGGGATCGCCGGGGCGCCGTCCGCTGCGCCGAGAGGGTGCGCAGACCCGTCGACAGGTGCTCGAGATTGGCCGCGATCCATGGCAGCGAGAGCGGGTCGGAGGAGGTCAGCGCGGTCAGGCGCTCCTCGGGGCTCTCGCCGTACATGAGGCTGGTCGCCACCCTCACCCTGGCCGCCGAGGGGTCGTCCCCGAAGGCCTGTCCCGGCAGGACGGCGATGCCGTGATCGTTGAGCAGCAGCTTGGTCACCTCGACGGAGCCGCCCGCCTGGAGGTAGCCCAGATCCGGGTACAGGTAGAAGCCGCCCTGCGGGAGCGGCACACTGGCCCCGGCCGCCACGAAGGCCGCGTGGACGGCGTGCGCGACCACGCCGTGCAGCCTCCTGCTCCGCACGACGCGCTCGACCAACTCGGGCGGCTCGGTGAAGGCGTAGGTGGCCGCCTCCTGGACGGGAGCGGCGGGGGCCGACCAGATCTCGCTGGCGATCGCGAGCATCCTGCCGAGCAGGTCCTGGTTCGGCAGCCTGGCCACGCCGATGCGCCAGCCGCCGAGGGCCAGGCTCTTGCTCAGGCCCGTGGTGATCACGGTCCGCTCGGGGGCCAGGTCGGCGGGCGACAGGAACGGCGTCTGCGTGTCGTGGACGAGGTCGCGGTAGATCTCGTCGGAGATGATCGTGAGGTCGAGCTCGCGGGCGACCTCGACCAGGCGGCCGATGGTCTGCGGCGTCGCGAGCCGTCCCGTGGGGTTGTCGGGCAGTGTCACGAGCACGGAGCGGACGGTCCTGCCCTGGGAACGGGCGTGCAGCACGGCGGAGGCGACGCGATCGGGGTCGGGCGCCCCTCCCTCACCGGGGGGCGCAGGAACCATGATCGGCCTGGACCCGACCAGGTCGGCCTGTGCGGCGTAGCTGACCCAGCTCGGCTGGGTGAGCACGACATCCCCGCCGATGGCCAGCAGGAGGCCGTACAGCAGCGACTTGCTGCCAGGCCCGCACACGACCAGGTCGGGTTCGGTGACGAGTCCCCTTCGAGTCCAGTAACCCGCCGCCGCCTTGCGCAACTCCGCGGCCCCCGCCACCGGCCCGTAGCCGTTCAGGTCGGAGGCGGCGACGAGCTTGTGGCGCAGCGCCGGGTGGACGGGCAGACCGGCCTCACCGAAGGCCAGGTGCAGCACGCGTTCCCCGGCGCGTCGTCTTCGCTCGATGTCTTCGTTGGCCGCCAAGGTGGCCGACAGTGTCACGGTCATGTTTGTCACGTTCCCAGCCTGGTTGTATGAAGGCATCAGCACAAGCGAGGCTTTTCATGGGTAGGCATAAGGAAGTCCGATGCTCGATCTTCGCCGTCTCATCTTGATCTGCGAGTTCTCCCGCAGAGGGAGCATCGCGGGGGTCGCCGAGTCGCTCGGCTACAGCCCTTCGGCGGTCTCGCAGCAACTGGCCGCGCTCGAACGAGAGACCGGCACCGCGCTGCTCGACCGCACCGCGCGCAGCGCCGAGCTGACCGACGCGGGGCGCAGGCTCGTCGCCCACGCCGAGCGGATCCTCACGATGGTGGAGGAGGCGGAGTCCGACCTGTCGGCGCAGGCCGGCACCCCCACCGGCCGGGTCGTGCTGACCGCCTTCCCGACGGCCGCCGTGGCCTTCGCGCCCGCGCTCGCCCGCTCGCTGCGCCGCCACACCGGGCTGACGCTGAGGCTCGGGCAGTCCCGCTCGGGCCGGGGCATGCGCGAGGTGCAGTCGGGTGAGGTGGACATCGCTCTCGTCGACGACTGGTACGGCAGGGCGCGCGACAGCGACTCCCTCAGGGTCTTCCCGCTCCTGCACGACCCCCTCGTCCTCGTCGTGCCGCGCAAGCACCGGCTCGCCTCCGTCGACGTGCCCATCGACCTGCGCGAACTGCGCGACGAGCCATGGATGGCCACGCCCGACGGCGAGCCGTCCCGCCTGGCCGTCGACAGGCTCTTCGCCGATGTCGGCGGCGCCAGGCCCACCCCGTGGGAGTTCGAGGGCCTCGGGACGATCCTCTCCCTGGTGGCCAAGGGCATCGGCATCGCCGCCGTGCCCGCGCTGGCGCTGGCGGCGGGCGTGCGCGGCATCGCCGTCAGGGAGTTCCCAGGCTCTCCCGTCGGACGCGACGTGAACGCCGTCGCCAGGGGCTCCAGCGTCCACCGTCCGTCGGTGTCGGTGACGCTGCGCGCCATCCACGTGGCCGCCCGCCTCCTCGCCGCCGATCTGGAGCCCGTACGGCTGGCGCACCGGTAGCCTTCGGTGCCGTGGCTCCCACGTACTCCATCGAGACGCTCCTGTCAGGACCGCGAGGGAAGATCGTCGCGGGCATCGACGAGGTCGGTCGCGGCGCATGGGCGGGCCCTGTCACCGTCTGCGCCGTCGTGACCGACCTGTCGCCGCCACCGGCCGGCCTGACCGACTCCAAGCAGCTGTCCGCCGCCCGCAGGGCCGCCCTGGTGCCGCTGCTGGAGTCGTGGGCGCGCGGCATCGGCTACGGCGAGGCGTCCCACACCGAGATCGACACGGTGGGGATGACCGAGGCGCTGCGCCGAGCCGCTCATCGGGCCCTGGAGGCGCTGCCCGTGCGGCCTGACGTGGTGATCCTGGACGGCTCGCACGACTACATCGGCTCGCCGTGGCCGGTCCGCCTGGAGGTGAAGGGGGACCAGGCGTCGATCTCGGTGGCGGCGGCCTCGGTGCTGGCCAAGGAGCGACGCGACGCGTACATGGCGACGATCGGGTGCGAGGAGTACGGCTTCGGCGAGAACGCGGGGTATCCGTCGCCCGTGCACCAGGGCGCCTTGGCGACGCATGGACCCACGGCACACCATCGGCTGTCGTGGTCGTACCTGGACGACCTCCCACAGTGGCGCCACCTCAAGATCCACCGAGACGCGGCGGTCGGCGAGGGCCAGATCTCCCTCTTCGGCTGACCCCACCCCCGTCCGCCCCCTTCCTGCGCTCGGGCCTTTCCCCTGTGGCCCCAATCTCCCGGGGGTTCCAGTTGGAACCTCGCGGCCCGGGCCCGGTCTTCATCCCCACCCGCACCTCGCGCCCTCGCGCCCTCTGGTTCTTGTATCCCCGCGTTCTCCGCGTCCCGCGTTCTCCGCGTCCCGCGTTCTCCGCGTCCCGCGTTCTCCGCGCGTCCCGCGTTCTCGCGTTCTCCGCGCGTCCCGACGCCCTCGCGCCCCCGCGTCTCCTCTCGCCCTCGCGTCTCCTCGCGCCTTGGCGTCTCTCGGTATCGCGTGCTCCTTGGAGCCTCTCGCGCCTCGCTCTTCCGGGAGGCTGTCTTTGGCCTCGCCCCCTACCCGGCCCGTCACCGTCCCCCGGATCGCCCGTCGGCCCACGATCCCCGGCGATCGTCGGGCTTTCCGGTTGGTTCCGAGGGTGGGCGGTGGGGTGGGAATCGGTCAGTATCGGGGGGTGCGGATGGGGATCTTTCTGATCGCGGCGCAGTTCCCCGGCCGCGATCCAGGTCAGGTGCTGCGGGACACGGTCGAGGCGGTCGTGGCGGCAGAGGAGGCGGGGTTCGACGACGCGTGGATCGCCGAGCACCACTTCATGTCCTACGGGGTGTGCCCCTCGGCGATCACGATGGCCGCGATGGCGCTCGGGCGGACCTCGCGCATCCACCTCGGGACGGCCGTGAGCGTGCTGTCCACCCAGCACCCGGTGGCGCTGGCCGAGCAGGCGGCGATGCTGCACCACCTGTCGGGCGGACGGTTCGCCTTGGGTGTCGGCAGGGGCGGCCCCTGGGTGGATCTTGAGGTGTTCGGCACCGGGCTGCCGCGGTTCGAGCGGGGGTTCGCCGAGTCCCTGGACGTCCTGTGCGCGGCGCTGGGCCGCGACCGGGTCTCGGCGGAGGGGGAGTTCTTCGCCTTCCGCGAGGTGGCGATGGTCCCGTCGGCGCGGATGACTCCCGTGGTGGCGTGCACGTCGCAGGAGACGACCCGGCTGGCGGCCGAACGCGGCCTGCCGATGCTGCTCGGCATGCACATCGACGACGAGGAGAAGGCGGCCGCCATCGCCTCCTACGAGGCGACCCGCCGCTCGACGCTCTCGGGTGGCGGCCTGGGGGAGGGCGACGGCGTCGCGCACGTGGCCGCGGCCGTGGGGTTCGTGGGGGACAGCACCGCGCGGGCCGTACGGGAGCTGCGCGAGGCGATGCCGCGGTGGCTCGAGCCCGGGCTGGCCGGATACGTGCCGGTGGACGGCAGGGCGCGGCCGGTGCGGGAGGTCGGGAAGTACGTGGAGTTCCTGACGGAGGTGCATCCGGTCGGCGACGCCGATCACTGCGTCGCGGCGATCGAGCGGACCAGGGAGGCCACCGGGATCGAGCATCTCGTCCTGATGGTCGAGGGCGCGGGAGACACGGCCCGCACCCTCGAGAACATCAGGCGCCTGGGCGCCGAGGTGCTACCGAGGCTCAGCAGTCGACGAGCTCGGGACTCTGGTTGAGGATCTGCGCCCTCGGGGTGACGAACTCGCGCAGGGCTTCGGTGGCGGCCGGGTCGAACACCGCGACCCTGTGGCAGTTCTGGAAGGCGAGCCGTACCCCGAAGTGACGTTCGAGGGCGCCGCGCATCGAGTCGCTCGCCAGGCAGCGAAGGAGCTGGCCGCGGGCCTCCTCGTCGGGTGGCGGGGTGTGGTTGTCGGTGAACTCGGCTCCTGAGTGCTCACGCTGCTTGACCAGCTCGCTGATCATCGACCAGGCGTAGGGCAGGGAGTCGCGGACGCAGGCGACGAAGGCCGCGTCGTCCACGTGTCCGGCCTTGGCCTGTTCGAGTAGATCGTTCGGAACGGTCAGCGACATGCTGTCTCCTCTCAAAGGGAACTACTTGACGCTAGGTGGGGAGTCGGGAGTGCTCCAGATGGCTTAAGGGCGACAGTCGAGTGACGCGGGGCCGTACACGAAGCCGGGATCGATCTGCGCGGACAGGTCGAGCCCCGTGCGCTCGTTGGCCCAGGCGCGGGCGTTGCGCAGGTGGAACTCCGCCGCCTGGTGGCCGAAGCGAACCCAGTCCTTCTCGCGCGCGTCGACCGCCTTGACCAGCACCGACAGCGCCTCGGCGTTGGCGGGCTCCAGGTCGTCGAGGGTGAAGGGGCGGCCCTGCTCCATGGCGCGGACCGCCGTGGAGTGCTCCATCCAGGTCAGCAGGTCGTCGCCGACGTGCTCGCGCAGGAACTCCACGTCGTCGGGTCCGTGCACCTTGTTGCCGACCACCGCGATGGGGACGTCGTAGTCGGCGGCGTACTCGCGGTACTGCCGGTAGACGCTCACGCCCTGCCTGGTCGGCTCCGCGACGAGGAACGTCAGGTCGAACCTGGTGAACAGGCCGGAGGCGAAGGAGTCGGCACCGGCGGTCATGTCCACGACCACGTACTCGCCGTGCCCGTCGACCAGGTGGTTGAGCAGCAGCTCCACCGCGCCGACCTTGGAGTGGTAGCAGGCCACGCCGAGGTCGTCCTCGCTGAAGGGCCCGGTGGCCATGAGGCGCGGCCCCTCGGGGGTCCGCACGGTGTACGGCAGGTCGTCGAAGCGAAGGATGCGGGAGCCGCGCCCCGGCGGGGTCGTCTTGACCATCGCCTCGGCGCTCGCGATCAGGGGGTTGGAGCCACGCAGCAGCTCCTTGATCTCCGTGAGGTGGACGCCCAGCGGCTCGGGCGCCTCCTCAAGGCCGAGCACCAGCGCCAGGTGCTGGTTGATGTCGGCGTCGACGGCGACCACGGGATCGCCCAGACTCGCCACGTATCTCGCGAACAGTGCGGACACCGTGGTCTTGCCGCTGCCGCCCTTGCCAACGAACGCCACTCTCACGTCGACGATCCCATCTGAGTATGAAAACCGTTTCCGATTGAGCATGACACAGCGGAGCGCGGGAGGCGGCCCGGATGCCGAAGGATTTTGCCGAACCGGCGAACAACCCACGGCGAACCCTGGCGCTGCTCTGTCCGTCCCGAGTGACGAGGGAGGTGGAACTCGTGAGCCGTTCACCCCGCCGCCCGACGGCCCGGCCTCCTCTCAGGGCCGTCGCCCCTCAGGGCCGTCGGCTGATCCCCGAGGCACTGCGGGTGATCGCCAGGACTCGCACCGGCTGCCCGTGGGCGGGCACTACCGTCTCCCGTTCCTGGCGCATGCCCAGCTTGGTCATGACGCGGGCGGACGCGTGGTGATCGACGTGGCAGATGCTGATGATCCGATCCAGGCCCGCCTCGGTGAACCCGTAGCGCAGTGCCTCTCTGGCTGCCTCAGTGGCAATACCCCGGCCCCAGAATCGCCGTCCCAGCCGCCAACCGATCTCCACAGCCGGCAGCACCTCGGGCAGGAAGCCGGGGACCGTCAGCCCGACCCAACCGGCCAGCTCTCCGCTCTCGCGCAGCTCCACGGCGAATATCCCGAAGCCACGCTCGTCCCACCCCCGCTCCATGAGCGCGAGCGCGGCCGCGGTCTGCTCCCTGGTGCGGACGGAGCCGTCACCGATGAAGCGCATGACCTCCGGATCTCCGTCGATCGCGGCCAGCGGTTCCAGGTCCTCCTCCCGCCAGCGACGCAGCACCAGCCGCTCGGTTTCCAACCCCATCGCCGCTCGGTCTCCCTCGGTCGGCCTGCCTTCAGGCGCCCGGTCCCCAGACACAGCGAAGGCGCCCAAGATCCGTTTGTGGCGACAGACCTGGACACCTTCTTGATCGCACTATATGTGGAGATCGACGTCCAGATCGCAAGAAGCCGGCGGATGGGCAGGTCGCCGCTACTCGGCGCCGCCGAGCTGGTCTGCCCGGCGGTGGCCGATGCGCTGCTCGCACCAGTCCGAGGCCCACTGACTACGCTTCGCCCGCAAGCCTGTCCCGGCGACCGGACTACGACAAACGGCTGCGCACGGCGTTTCCCCCGCCCTGACGGCTAGGGGGTGGCGCGGGAGGTGACGATCTGGGCGAAGGTGATTTCGGTGAGCAGGCGCTCCTCGTGTTCGCGTAGCGCGGTCCACAGCTCGGCGAGCGGCTGCGCCACCCCCGGGTAGTCGCCGTGCTCGTGCCGTCCCTCGATCAGCAGGATCACCTCCGCCAGCGTGATCTCGTCGGCGGGCCTGGCGAGCCAGTACCCGCCTTCGGGTCCGCGCTGGCTGCGGATGAGTCCCGCTCTGCGGAGTTGGAGCAGGATGTTGTCGAGGAACTTGCGGGGGATGCCCTGCACGGTGGCGATCCGTTCGGCGGGGACAGGCCCTGGTGGCGCCGCGGCCAGCTCGGTCAGCGCCCGCAACGCGTACTGGGTCCGTGCGGACAGGTGCATCAGCCTGCCCGCAGGCCCCAGCGGCGGCGCAGGGCGTTGTCGCCGGTCTCGAAGAGCAGGTCGATGACGATGCCGAGCACCAGGACGACGATCATCGTGGCCAGGAGGCCCGCCGAGTCGGCCAGCTCCCTGGCGTAGTGGAGCTGTTCGCCGAGCGAGGGCTGGTTGGCGATGATGACCACGATCTCGCCCGCCATCAGCGACCGCCAGGCGAAGGCCCAGCCCTGCTTGAGGCCGGCGAGGAACGACGGCAGGGACGCGGGCAGGATCACGTGCAGGTAGAGCTGGAGCCTGCGGAAGCCGAGCACGTGTCCCGCGCGCAGGAGCAGCGGCGGGGTGTAGTCGACGCCGGTGATGAGGCCGTTGGCGATGGAGGGCGCGGCTCCGAGGATCACCACGAAGATGATGGCGCTCTCACTCAGCTTGAACAGCAGGATCGCCAGGGGGAACCAGGCGATCGACGGCATGGTCTGCAGGCCGGTGATGAGCGAGCCGAAGGCGGCCCGCAGCACCTTGACCCTGGAGACGAGCGCACCGACGACCAGCCCGATCAGGACGGCGGCGGCGAAGCCGGTGACCGCGCGGCGCATGGTGACCCCGACGGCCTGCCAGAACTCGGCGGTGCCGAGGCGCTCGTACAGGACGGGGAAGACCTCCGTGGGGCCGGCGAAGACCCAGGGCTCCCAGAATCCGGCCCAGACCACGCCCTGCCAGATGGCCAGCACGATGCCGACGGCGAGGGTGATCGGCCACAACCTGGCCCAGAGGCGGGAGACGAGGTGGCGGCGTCGCTTCTCCTGGATCTCGAGGGCGTCGAGACCGGCCAGCTGGGCCGCGTGCGTGTCGGTGCTCACGAGCGCGCTCCTCCGTTCCGCGCCGAGGCGGTCTCCGCCGGATGGTTCCGCGCCGAAACGGTCCCTTCCGTGTGGTTCTGTGCTGAAACGGTCTCTGCCGTGTGGTTCTGTGCCGAAGCCGTCTCTGCCGAGGCCGTCTCCGCCGGAGGCGTGGCTGTCTGTTCGGCGGAAGGCCGTGGGGAGGGTTCGGCGGGGCGGGCGGCGGAGGTCCTGCCTGAGGTCTCCGCGTGGCGGGCGACCTCCTGCTTGAGCTGGTCGGTGATGCGGGCGGCCAGCGTCGCCACCTCCGCCGAGTCCGTACGGCGAGGCCGCGCCAACCGCACGGGGAACTCCTCGACGACCTTGCCGGGCCTGCTGCTCAGCAGCACGACCCGGTCGCCCAGCCGTACGGCCTCGCGGACGTTGTGGGTGACGAACAGGACCGACAGCTCCCGCTCGCGCCAGATCCGCTCCAGCTCGTCGTGCAGCAGGTCGCGGGTCATGGCGTCGAGCGCGCCGAACGGCTCGTCCATGAGCAGCACGTCGGCGTCCTGGGCCAGCGAGCGGGCCAGGGCGACGCGCTGGCGCATGCCGCCGGACAGTTCGTGGGGCCGCTTCCTGCCGAAGCCGCCCAGGTGGACCATCTCCAGGAACTCCTCCGCCCTGGCGCGCCGCTCGCGCCTGGGCAGCTCCCTCATCGCCATCTCGACGTTGGCGGCGACGGTGAGCCAGGGGAACAGCGCGGGCTCCTGGAACATCATCGCGACCCTGCGGCCCGTCGTGGTGATCTGGCCCGCCGTGGGCTCGTCGAGCCCGGCGACGAGCGAGAGCAGCGTGCTCTTGCCGCAGCCGGAGGCGCCCAGGAGGCAGACGAACTCACCGGGGGCGACGCTCAGCCCGACCCTGTCGAGCGCGAGCAGGTCGCCGTAGCGCTTGGACACTGCATCGAGTCGTACCGCGACCTGGCGGTCCACCTGGACGGTCATGTCACTTGTCCTTGATCGACTGCTGGCCCTTGGCGGCCAGGACCTCGTTGAGGATCTTCAGGTCGTAGATGCCGTTGAGGTCGACGGGCTTGAGCAGACCGACCTTCACGGCGTGGTCCGCGCTGCCGGTGAGCGAGGAGGCGATCGGGTCGTTGGTGAAGGTGATGTTCTTGAACGCGCTGGCCAGCACCTCGGGCTTGAGCGGCTTGCCGGTCAGCTTCTGGACGGAGGCGTTGACGACCTCGGCCGCGGCGTCGGGGTCGGCGTTGATCTCCTGGGTGGACTGCACGTGCGCCTCGACGAGCTTCTTGAGCAGGTCGGGGTTGGCCTTGGCCCACTCCTGGCGGACGATCAGGTGGGTGATCACGAACTGCTTGCCGGGCCAGAGCTCGCGCTCGTCCTGAAGGATCTTGCCCTTGCTCTCGATGACCAGGCGGCTGGCGAACGGCTCGGGCACCCACGCGCCGTCGATGTCGCCGGTGGCGAAGGTCTGGAGCGTCTGGGAGTTCTCCTGCGGGACGATGCTGACCTCGCCGCCGCCCTTGGTGTCGGTCTTGATGCCCTTCTCCAGCAGCCAGTGCCGCAGGGCCACGTCCTGGGTGTTGCCGAGCTGTGGCGTGGCGATCTTCTTGCCCTTGAGGTCCTCGACGGAGTTGATCTCCGGCTTGACGACGAGGAAGACGCCGCCCGAGGCGGCGCCCGCGACGATGTTGATCGCCTTGCCCTTGGACTTCTCCCAGGCGTTGATGGCCGGGTTCGGGCCGATGTAGGTGGCGTCGACCGCGCCGGAGAAGACCGCCTCGATGGCGGCGGGTCCCGCGTTGAACGTGCTGGTCGTCACGGGGACGCCGAGCGACTTGGCGTACAGGTCCTTCTCGATGCCGTAGAGCGCCGTGGCGTGCGTGATGTTGGGGAAGTAGCCCAGGCGCACCTGCCTGTTCTCGGCCGAGGACGCGCTGGGGGAGGACCCGCAGGCAGCCGCGAGCGTGGTCACAGCCAGTACGGCGACAGCGGCGGCAAGCCTCTTCATCACTACTCCCAATTCCCTACTTAATAAGTCGGCTATGTGTACATCAAAACCCCTTGGATGCATCTCGTCAAGTGCGCATAGGGTGACGGGCCATGGACCGTCAACTGATCAGTCACTTCGCTCACGCCGACCACCAGATCGCCGCGCCGGTCTCTGAGGCCCACCTCGACCGGCTGCTGCGCCGGGCCAGGCTGCCCGAGGGCGCGCGCGTCCTCGACCTCGGCTGCGGTGAGGGTTTCTGGCTCGTCAGGCTGCTGGAGATGTACGGCGACGCCACCGGCGACGGCGTCGACATCTCCCAGACCGCCCTCGACGCCGCGCGGGCCGCCGCCACCGCGAAGGGCGTGGCCGACAGGCTCGGGCTGCACCTGGTGTCCGCGACGGGCTTCAGCCCGGCCGAGCCGTACGACCTGGTGCTCTGCGTGGGCTCCACGCACGCCTTCGACGGGCTGACGCCGACGCTGGAGCAGATCAGGAAGTTCCTCAAGCCTGGCGGGCTCGCGCTGGTCGGTGAGGGGTTCTACGAGAAGGAGCCGAGCGAGGAGCTGCGCGCCGAGATCGGCGACTACGAGGACCTGGCCCGCACCGTCGCCAGGGCCGAGGCCTCCGGCTTCCGCACCGTGTACGCCCACACCAGCGAGCTGGGCGAGTGGGACGAGTACGAGTGGTCGTGGACGGGCTCGCTGCTGCGCTGGGCGCTGGCGAACCCGGGTCCCGACGGGGAGCAGGCCAGGGCCGCGGCGCTGGAGCACCGCGAGATGTGGCTGAACGGCTACAGGGGCGTGCTCGGCTTCGTCACGCTGTTGCTAGCCGCAGACCTGGTCGAGTGAGATCGGCCCCTGCGGGCTGGGGGTCGCGCTGGGGGTCGAGCCGGGGGTCGAGCTGGGCTTGGCCGTGGCCGGCTTGGGGGCGGTAGGCCTGTCCTCCAGCGCGTCGGCCACCTTGTCCCTGATCAGGTTCCAGTCGGGGTCGGCGGTGCTGATCAGGGGCGGCACGAACTGCAGGCTCCTGATGTGGGTGCCCTTGACCTTCTGACCGAGGTCGACCAGGGCGGGCAGCAGGTCCTGAGGGATGTCGGTGGAGATCGCCCGCTTGGTGGCGGCGGCGAGACGCTCGAAGCTGTTGAGCAACGTCACCGGATCGGCCTGCTGGGCCACCGCGTTGAGCAGGCACTTCTGACGGCCCATGCGGACGTAGTCGTCGCTGTTGGTGCGCGAGCGGCCGTACCAGAGCGCCTCCGCGCCCGACAGCTTGCGGGTGCCCGCGGGCAGGAGGCCCTCGTTGTACTTGCCGTAGACGATGGGCTCGTTGATGGTGATCTTCACCCCGCCCATGGCGTCGATCATCTCGGCGAAGCCGGCCATGTCGACCATGGCGTAGTAGCGCACGGGGATGCCGAGGATGTCGCTCACGGTCTCCTTGAGCAGGGTGGAGCCGCGATGGCCGGCCCGTACCCCCGGCACCATCTCGGGGTGGTCCTCGGCGTACTGGTAGACCTCGTTGAGCAGGCCGGGGGTCTGGGGACCCTCGCCGGTGAACCCGTAGGGGAAGCGCTCGCGGGCGGGGCCCTTGGGCAGCTGGACCTGCTCCAGGTTGCGCGGCAGGCTGAACAGCGTGGTCGCGCCCGTGGCGGTGTCGACGCTGGCCACCGTCATGCTGTCGGTCCTGACGCCGACCCTGTTCGCGGCCGCGTCGGCGCCGACCAGCAGGATGTTGACGCGAGGGGCGCCGTTCCACGGGTCCATGGCGACCACGGGCGTCGTGCTGGTGGCCGAGAAGACGCTGCTCACCACGTCATGGGAGACGTAGGCCAGGCGGGTGGCCCAGGCGCTCGGCGCGATGATCAGCAGGCAGAGCAGCCCTGCGGTGGCGGCGGCTGCGCTGCGGCCCGCGGTGGCCGGCCTGACCAGCCAGAAGGACCAGAGGATCACCACCGACCAGATGACGGCGATCGAGGCGATGGCGATGGTGAGCCCCATGAGCCACGAGGGCCTGACGGCCAGCGAGAGCAGCTCCCCCCTGAACGCCGTGGCCAGCGTGATGATGAACGCGACCACCACGAGGTAGAGGGTCATGAGCGCGAAACCGGTGCGCTGCCGTCCTGTGGCGATGTGCGCCACCCCCCACAAAACGGCAGAGCCGATCGTCAGACCGATGCTCTCGCCTGTACGGAAGTCACGCTCTTCGCCAACCATCCACATCCATCACAGGTTAGTAACGGTTTTGGGATGATTGTGCCAAGCTAAGCCTCGCGGCTCGGCAAAATCCCGCATACCTCACCAGGACGCGGCGCCCTCGAACGCCGTAGGCGTGGGGTCGTAGCCGAGATCTTTCCTCGCTCGGGTGATGTCGAGAGTGCGCTCGACGGCCAGATGCCCGACGGCGTACCTGCTCAGACGGGGTGGGCGTCCAGTGATCAGGGCGGCGGTCTCGGCGAGCGCGGCCAGGCGCATGGCCAGGCCCTGAGCCAGGTAGACGGGTTCGGCGTCGATGTCCCGCTCCCGCAGGACGGCGCGCAGGGCGGAGCCCAGGGTGACGGGCTCGCTGTCGGTCACGTTGTAGACGCCGGGAGGGCCGGTCGTGGCCAGCAGGCAGGCCCGCACGAGGTTGTCCACCGAGGTGAGGCTGAGCCTGGTCGCGCCGCTGCCCACCGCGAGGAGCCGGCCCGCCCTGACCGAGCGCAGCAGGCGGGGGAGCAGGGTGGTGTCGCCGCTGCCGTAGATCGCGTGCGGGCGCAGGATCACCGCATCGCCTCTGACGGCGTGCTCGGCGCTGGCCTTGGCGGCGCCGTAGGCGTTGGCGTAGCGCCTGACGGGGGCCTCGGACTCGGTGGCCATCACCGTGGGACGGAAGGGGTCGTAGACGCTGGCCGTACTCACGTGGACGAAACGCGCGCCGGGGAAGGCGGCCACGGCGTTGCGGGTGCCGGTGACGTTGGCCTCCCAGATCTCCGCGGGCGGGCCCCAGTCGGTCACGCTGCCCGCGCAGTGGATCACCGCGTCGACCCGCTCACCCGGCGGTTCGCCGTGGACCAGGTCCCACGAGGTGTACGGCACGCCGCCCAGATCGGCGTGCGGCCGCCTGCCGAAGGCGAGCACCTCCCAGCCCCTCGCCGCCGCGGCCCTGCACACGTGGCCGCCCACGAAGCCGGAGGCGCCGGTGACCGCGACCCTCATCGGGCCACCCGCGTCCTGATCGCCGCCCTGTCGAGCTTGTCGCTGCGGCCCTTGCGGGGCAGCTCGGGCAGGGTCACGATCCGGTCGGGCAGCGCGGCGGCGTCCACGAGGCCGGGCAGGGCCCCGCGCAGCGCCCTCTCGTCGTAGCCCGCCGTCGTGGTCAGCGCGAGGACGACCTCCTCGTCACCCGTCTCCTGATCGGCGAGCCCGACGATGGCCGCCTCGCTCACGCCGGGAAGGGCGGCGATGGCGGGCTCGTACAGGCCCGGGTAGATGTTCACGCCGTCCCTCAGGATCATGTCCTTCTTCCTGCCGAGCAGGACGAGGCGGCCCTGGTCGTCGAGCCTGACGAGGTCGCCGGTGGGCAGCTCGGTGAGGGGGTCGTGACCGAGGTAGCCGTGGGCGAGGTGCGGGCCGCTGACGAAGAGCTCGCCGTCACCCGCGACCCGGACGCCCACCCCCGGCAGGGGCGCGCCGAGCAGGTCCCCCTCGGTGACGGCGAGCTTGTCCTCCGCCGTGGCGATCGCGATGGGCAGCGCCTCGGTCATCGCGTAGACCGACAGCACCTGGGCCGAGGGCGCCGCCGCCATGGCCTTCCTCAGGACGGCGGGCGGCGCGGGGGCGGCGCCGAGAAGCAGGCAGCGCAGGGTGTCAGGAAGAGAGGGTGTGCGTGAGAGGAGTTCGTGCAGTTTCACGGGGACCGAGAACGCGTGCGTGGCCTCCCGTGCGGCCAGCTCCTGTGCGTAGTCGCCGCGCCCCCGCATCGACCACGTGGCGCCCGCAATCAGCGCGGGAAGGCCGAGGATGAACTGGTCGGTGTGCACGATGTCCTCGGGACCGAGCGAGACGGCCTCGGTGAACAGCCGCAGCCCCTCCGACAGCGACCGCCTGGTGTGCACGACGCCCTTGGGCTGCTCGGTGGTACCCGAGGTGAAGGCCACCACGGCCGGGTGGTCGTGGACCAGCGGAACGGCCTGGACGGCGGGCAGCCCCTCGAGTCGTAGCGCGCCCGCCGGCACACCCGGCAGCCACCTGCCCGTGTAGAGGTGGCGGGCGTGCGGGAACGGGTCGCGCAGGTTCGGCAGCACGAGCCCCCTTCGCCTGGCGGGGCCCTTCAGCGGGCCGCTGAGCAGGTAGAGGAGCGACTCGCTGAGCACCCAGCGCGGCCTGGTCAGCGCCATGCGCCCGGCGAAGACCTCGGGGGCGAGCCCTGGATCGGCCAGCACGAGGGTCCCTCCAGCCGCGACCGCGCCGAGCGCCATGGCGACGGCGTCGGGGCCTGGGCGGACGGCGAAGAGCGCTCCGAACCCCTCCTCGCCCTGGGCCCCGGACGCGAGGGCATGGGCGATGGTGAGGACGCGCTCGCGCAGCGTCCCGTACGAGACGGGTGCCCCGCCGGGGGCGATGAGGGCGGTTCTGGAGGGGGTGGCCGAGGCCACGTCCAGAACGCCGCTGACGATGTCGATCATGCGGCTCGGATCCAGAGGTGCTCGTAGGTGGGGATGAGGACGCCTCGGGCGGCGCGCCGTCCGACGATGCGCAGATCGTGCCGGAGCAGGACGGAGGCGACGGCGCGGATCTCGGCGAGCGCGAGAGGGTAGCCCAGGCAGAAGTGCGCCCCCGCGCCGAACCACAGCCTGCGCAGTTCGGGCGGGTGCCGGCGGGACAGGTCGAAGGGGCCGTAGGCGCGGGCGCAGTTGTGGGTGGCGATGAGCACGCGGTCGCCTGGCCGTACGGGTGCGCCTCCGACGTGGGCGGGCTCGGCGACCGAGCGGAGCATCACCGGGGTGGGGGTGGTCACCCGCATGGCCTCCTCGATGGCGAGATCGAGGTCGATCCCTCTCCCCGCTCCGTGGTCGTGGAGGAGGGCGATGAGGCGGGGGACGAAGGTGGCGACTGTCTCGGTGCCGGTGAGGAAGAAGGCGCCCGCGGCGCCCCTGGCCTCGGCCTCGGACAGGCCGAGCGCGCGCATGCGGCCCATGACCGTCGACGGGTCCTCGGCGCGGTAGGCGGCGGAGGCGATGTCGCCGATGCCGTCCAGGACCTCACGGGCGATCGCGACCTGGCGGGGGTTGAGCCGCCTCGTGCGGAGCGAGACCATCGAGGCCACGCGCTCCCCTTCGGCGAACAGGGCGAGGGCGCGCCCTGCCGAGATCTCGCCCAGCCCGATCACCCTGCAGATCACCGCCCCCGCCATCAGCCGCATGTGGTGGACGAGGTCGACGCTCTCGCCGCGCTCCAGCCGTGCGGACAGCTCCTTCAGCGGCTGGGCGAGCACGTCGGTCACCAGGGCGGAGACCGACGAAGGTGTGAACAGCGGGGCGAGCTTGGCGCGCAGCGTGGCGTGCGCGGCGCCCTCCATGTTGAGCAGCACGGAGGGGCCGAGCACGGGTGTCCAGAGGTCGCCTGGCGAGCCGGGGCCGTCCTTGCGGAAACGGGGGTCCATGAGCACGCGGCGGGCGACGGCGGCGTCGTTGACCACCACGCCGACGCCCGGCACGCGCACGACGGGACCGAGGCGCGCGATGAGGCGGATCAGCGGGTAGGCGAAGGGATGGGCCGCCAGGTAGAGCCTGGTCTCCTCGGTCATCGGATGTCGATCACCTCGGGGCTGTAGTGGTGATCGATGTACCAGGCGAGGGTGCGGACCAGGCCGTAGGCGCGCAGGCGGCGCACCGAGCCGAACACCACCACGTCGCGGCGGGAGCCGTACGCGCCGGTGAGCCTGCGCACCCTGTTGACCAGCACGCGGTCCTCGTGAGCCTCCTCGATCGCGGTGCGGGGGAAGCCTCCCGCTCGCTCGTAGAGGTCCGCGGTGATGGCGAGGGTGGCCCCCGGCATCATGACGTACGGCCCACGGTACTCGGGCGAGCGGTTGCCGGGCCTCGCCTTGCCGAAGAACGCGGCGATCTCCACCACGGCGGGGATGAGGCGGCGCTCCCACAGCTTCAGCGGGAACTCGTCGGTCCTCGCGCGCAGCTTGCCGCCGACGAGTTCGAGCCCGTCGGCGAAGGCGCGGCGGATGTTGGCGGTCCAGTCGGCGCGCGGCAGGCAGTCGGCGTCGGTCCTGGCCAGGTGGGTGGCGCCGTTGGCGATCGCGTGGCGCATGCCGGTGTCGGCCGCGGCGCCCGTGCCCTTGCGCGGTTCGTGGATCACCTCGACGCCGAAGCCCCTGGCGATCTCGGCGGTGCCGTCGGTGCTGGCGTTGTCCACGACGACCACGGTGAAGTCACGGTCGCGCTGCTCCTCCAGGGCGCGCAGCGTCGCCCCGATGCCCGCCGCCTCGTTGTAGGCGGGGACGACGACCCAGAGCTTCATCTACATCTCCGCCAGCATGACGCCCATGCTGATGCCGCCGCCGAGGCCGAGCATCGCCACCCTGTCACCCGGCGCCCAGCCGCCGAGCTGGAGCTGCAGCGGGAGCGTCGCCGACGCGCAGTTGCCGTGCCGGGGCAGGGTGACGACCAGCCGGTCCTCGGGGATGCCCAGCGTGTCGGCGAGGAAGCGCAGGTACGGCAGCGCCACCTGGTGCACCGCCACGACCGCGAAGTCGTCCCACGTCAGGCCGGTGCGCTTGAGGGCGTTGAGGAAGAGGTCGGGCCCCACCTTCTCGAACGCCTCCTTCAGGCGCCGGCCGTCGCCGCGGAAGTAGGAGTACTCGGGGTCGCGCGGGTGCGCCGAGCCGCCGCCGGGGAGGGTGCCGATCGCCCATGCCGTGCTCTGAGCCGAGAAGTCGCGGTAGAAGATGCCGCGCCTGCGGTCGGCCGCGACCAGCACCGCCGCGCCCGCGTCGGACAGCGTGTAACCGGCGAAGGAGTCCACGAACTGTTCGCGGTCGCTGACCTGCCACCTGATCGCCCTGGACGGCACCTCGCCCGTGCACACCAGCACCCTGCGATGAGTGCCCGTCCGGATCAGCGCCTCGGCCACCTGGACCCCGTTGAGCAGGCTGTTGCAGGCGTTCTTCACGTCGAACACCGGGCACGACAGGCCCAGCTTGGCGGCCACGATGTGGGCGGTGGCGGGCTCGACCATGTCCTGCGAGGCCGAGGCGAAGACGAGCAGGTCGACGTCGTGGTCGAGCCGCCTCGCCGCCTCGGCGGCCAGGTCGGAGGCCTGCTGGTCGTCGGCGGCCACGTGACGGGCGGCGATGCCCGTCAGGCGCTCGATGAGCCCTCTGGGCGCCCTGAAGCCCTCGATCAGCTCCTCGACCTCCGCGCTGGTCCGCGTATGGCCGGGGAGATATGTCGCTATGTCCACAATGCGCGCCTTCACACGGAGCACGCTAGCCATCCGGGCTTGCAGAACGGTTACCGGGCCGCCTCACGACCGCGCGATGCGCTCGACCTGGGTGAGGTCGGCCAGGTACAGGTGCGGCACGTCCACGAACACCCGCATGGGGCCGCAGTCCAGGCCGAGATCCCGCGCGATCCCGGCCTGGACCTCTCTGAGCGGCACGTAGTTCAGGTAGCAGGTGTAGGCGTTCTGCGAGCGGAAGGTCGCCGTCATCGCCAGCGCGCCGTCCCTGATCCTGACCGCCACCGCCGCCAGGCAGGGCACCGCGTCGTACGGCTCGCCTGGCCGCGTCAGCGACACCCATGCGCTCTTGCTGTAGGGCCGCGCCCGCAGCAGCCTGATCGCCCATTCCATCTGAGGAGTCAGGCGCTGCCCGTAGCTGTACTTGAACGGCGGGATGACCTCGGCCTCGGTGAACTTACGGGCGTAGAGCATGCGCTTGGCGGGGTCGCCGTACTCCCTGAGTATCGGGTCGTCCCAGCGCACGTCGCTGATCTCGAACAGCACGGCGGGGCCCTCGATCACCGGGCCGCGGTCGTCGTCGGCGGGCTCGCCCGACGCCCGCACGTGCCGCATCAGCCATATCCACGCCTCCCCACAAGACGCCCACCTGGTGGGCTCGTCCATCACGTCTCCACGTTGGGAAAGTTGTAGGGGTTGTGGGGAAGGCGGCGCCGCCTGGTGACATTGCACCGCACGTAGTAGACCGAGTAGTGCACGAGCGCCACGAGCATGATGCTGATCAGCAGCAGCGGCACGTTGAGCTCGCCCTTGCTCAGCCCTGTGACGCCGACCGTCAGATAGGCGGAGTTGACGATCGACAGCATCATGACGTTGATCCCCGGCCACGCCAGCGGGGCGTAGGTCTCGGGGAAGCGTGGATCGACGGGCAGGTTCGGCGACCAGTCGAACTCGTCTTTCAGGCGGGTGACGTAGAGCAGCCTGAAGTTGTTGAGCGCGCGAGCCGTCCTGGCGTGCGCGTTCACCGCCTCGATCAGGCGCAGGAACGGCAGCACGGCCAGCAGGCCGAAGGCGGCGACCAGGGCGTAGAGATACCAGGGAACGGTGTCCCACCTGGTCAGGTCGGCCGGGTTGACCACCTTCGTACTGGCCAGCGCGATGGTGGCGGCGAAGGGGGCCGAGAGCAGGCTCATCGCCAGCCTCGTCATCTTCAGCCGCTCGTCCTTGGCGGCGAGGTGGACCGCGTAGATTCCGCTGAAATCAACGGCGGCCAGTTGGAGGAACTGCGTCGCTTCGAGCGGCGTCGGGGGTTTCCGCATGAGCGTGCTCCTGGAATGCCAGCTGATTCCAGTATGAGTCGCCGTCTTGAGTTTTGTACCAACAAATCTCAACTTGCTCTGGTCAATGTCTGGAGCTCCACGTGATCGATGTACGCCGTGGGCAGGCCGTACATGATCGTGGCGATCTCCCTGTCGTGGATCACGGGGAGGGCGGCGAGCGCGTCGGAGGCCAGGCCGCGGCAGTACTCCAGGGTGTCGGGCACGATCGAGGTCTGCCTGAGCGCCGCGAGGGTGGTCTCCACGTCGTCGTGCAGGATCGACGGATCCTTGGCCATGGCGGTCAGGAGAGGCAGGGTGTAGAGGCCCTGGCGCAGGTCGTTGCCCGCCGGTTTGCCCAGTGCCTGCGCGGGCGCCGTCAGGTCGAGCAGGTCGTCGAGGATCTGGAAGATCAGGCCGAACCGCTCGCCGTACGCGGCCATCCTGGCCCTCTCCTCGGCCGAGGCCCTGGCGCAGATGGCGGCGACCAGGCAGGAGGCGCGGAAGAGGGCGGCGGTCTTGCCGGTGATCGAGCGCAGCGCGCTCTCCGTGGTGCGGTGCGGGTTGTGCAGGTCGGTGGTCTCCAGGTACTGCCCCTCCGCCAGCTCCACCACCGTCGCGGCCAGCACCTCGGCGACCGGCCTGGAGACCGAGGTGATCGCGGCCAGGCCCGCCCTCGCGAGCATGAAGTCGCCGATGACCAGCGCCTTGCCCTCGCCCAGCTCGGCGTTGAGCGTGCGCGCGCCCCTGCGCTGGGTGGCGTGGTCCATGAGGTCGTCGTGGACGAGCGAGCCGGCGTGGATCAGCTCGACGCACGCCGCGGCGGTGATCACCCTGCGGTCGGGCGACCTGCCGAACGCCAGCGAGGTGGCCAGGGTCAGGGCGGGCCGCAGGCGCTTGCCTCCGGCGGTGATGATCCGGTCGGCGCCGGTGTTGATGCCGGGAAGGGCGGAGGAGCCCGCGAGGCGCCTGATCCTGGTCTCGACCCTGCGCAGGCCATGGGCGATCGCGGGGGTGTTCAGCAGCTCATCCATGTCCTCCAGCCTGCGTCGCGCGTGCTGTGGATTTCCTGAGAGCGGCTGTGAACGGGCTCAGCGCGGGGTGCTCGCCGTACCCTCGCCTGAAGGCGATGAGGGTGCGGCGCTCGATCTTCACCTGTGTCAGCCGCACGCCGGAGGGCGGGCGGGCGGCGGCGAGCCTCGGCACCAGCGCCACGCCCTGGCCGGCGGCGGCCAGCAGCAGGACGGTGTCGAAGTCGTCGATGTGGTGACGGACGCGCGGCTCGAACCCCGCGGCCTGGCAGGCCCGCAGGGTCATGGTGTGGCAGAGCGTGCCGGGGGTGCTGACGATCCACGGGTCTCGCGCGGCCTCCTCCAGGGCGCTCCTGGTGGTCAGGTACATCGGCTCGGTCAGCAGGGGCCTGGTCTCGACGCTGTCGTCGACGACGGGCGGGACGAAGTCGTACTCGTGGACCAGCGCGACGTCCAGCGTGCCCGCGCGCAGGGCGGCGGAGACGTCGGCCGGATCGATCTCGGCGACCATCGGCTCCAGGCCGGGATGCTCCTCCCCGAGGATGGTCAGGGCCTCGGGCAACAGGGCGCGGGCCGCGGTCGGGAACGCGCCGATCCGCAGCGGCCCCGAGGGCCCCGTGCGCGTGGCGGCCAGCGCGGCCTCGGCTCGTTCCAGGCTCGCCAGGACGGCTTCGGCGTGCTCGACCAGGAGGCGGCCCGCGGGGGTGAGGACGACCGTGCGGCCGGTCCTTTCGAGCAGCGGCAGGCCCGCCTCGCGTTCGAGGGCGCTGAGCTGCTGGGAGACGGCGGAGGCGGTGAAGGTGAGCGCCTCGGCGACGGCGGCGATCGTGCCCCTTCTGGAGAGTTCGCGCAGCAGCTTGAGCTTTCGCGGGTCGAGCATAAGGCCAGCTTACGGGTGACGCCACAAACGCGAACTGGTGCTGACGGTGGCGCGTCCTCCAGGCTGGGAGCCATGCTTTCGGGAATCTACGTGCCGCTGATCACCCCCTTCGACGAGTCGGGTGCCGTGGCCTACGCCGCGCTGGAGAAGCTCGCCGCCTCGGTGCTCGACCAGGGAGCGGCGGGGCTGGTGGCACTGGGGACGACGGGGGAGCCGTCGGCGCTGTCGGCGGCCGAGCGCCGCACCGTGGTCGCGATCTGCGGGGAGGCGGCGCGGTCCTACGGCGCGCAGCTGATCGTGGGCGACCTGCAGCTGGTGGAGGGGGCCACCGCCGCGCTGGTGACCGTGCCCGCCTTCGTCAGGCCGGGCGAGCGGGGCGTGATCGCCCACTTCGAGCACCTCGCCGAGCGGAGCCAGGTGCCGCTGGTGATCTACCACATCCCGTACAGGACGGGCCAGCCGCTGACCGCCGCCGTCCTGCGCAGGCTCGGCGAGCACCCCATGATCGCCGGCGTGAAGTACGCCACGGGCTCCGTCGACCAGGACGCGGTCGCGCTGCTCGGGGAGGCGCCCTCCGGGTTCTCCGTGCTGACGGGCGACGACGTCTACCTCTCGCCGATGCTCGCGCTCGGCGCCTCAGGCGGCATCCTGGCCTCGGCGCACCTGCACACCTCGTCCTTCGTGTCGATGGCGGCGTCGTGGGACCGCGCGCTCGGGCACCGGCTCGCGGCCATGTCGGCGACGCTGTTCGCCGAGCCGAACCCGACCGTGCTCAAGGGGGTCCTGCACGCGAAGGGCCTGATCCCCACCCCCGACGTACGGCTTCCGCTGGTGCCCGCCACCGCGGAGTCGGTCGCCCGCGCCCTAGATTGGGGCGCGTGAACCGGCTGAACGAGACGGAGCACGCCGCCTGGATCGGCTATCGGCGGATGAGGCTGCTCCTCGACTTACAGATTCAGCGTGACCTGATGCGCGACTCCGGGCTGTCCGAGCCCGACTTCGACGTGCTGTCGAACCTGTCCGAGGCCACGGGGCAGAGAATGCGCCTGACCGAGCTCGCCGCGCACCTGCGGTGGTCGAAGAGCAGGCTCTCCCACCACATCGGCCGCATGGAGGGCCGGGGGCTGGTGAGCAGGCAGGAGGTGGCCCACGACGGAAGGGGCGCGGCCATCGTGCTCACCTCCCGGGGAGTGAGCACGATCAAGGAGGCCACGCCAGGACACGTGGCCTCCTTACGCAGGCACTTCATTGACCTGCTCACCGAGGACGAGCTGCGGACCCTCGCCCAGGTGTCCCGCACGGTGCTGTCCAGGCTCGAATAATCTCTGGACATCTTTAGGTTCGTCCCATAATCTCTCCGGCATGGGTTCCCTGTGATTCTCGCGACGCGTTGAGCGCTGTCATGTCCGTTTCGCGATAGTGGAATCCAGGAGGACGCTTCCATGCGTACCGCCCAAACTGCCCTTTCTCATGTCTCCCACCGTTACGCCGACCAGGTCGTGCTCGACCAGGTCTCGTTCACCGTCAAGCCCGGCGAGAAGGTCGGGGTGATCGGCGACAACGGGTCGGGCAAGTCGACACTGCTGCGCCTGCTGGCGGGGCGGGCGCTGCCGTCCAACGGCTCGCTCACCGTGTCGGTCCCCGGCGGGATCGGATACCTGCCGCAGACCCTTGAGCTGCCGGGCTCCGCGACCGTTCAGGACGCCATCGACCTGGCGCTGGCCGAGCTGCGCGAGCTCGCCGCCGAGATGAGCGCGATGGAGTCCTCGCTGACTCCCTCGCGGTTCGACGCCTACGCCGAGCTGATCGCCCGCTTCGAGGCGAGGGGTGGCTACACCGCCGACACGCGGGTCGACGCCGCGCTGCACGGGCTCGGCCTGCCGGGTCTGTCCAGGTCGCGGCGGCTCGGCACCCTGTCGGGAGGCGAGCGGTCGAGGCTCGCGCTGGCGGCGACGCTCGCCTCGTCGCCCGAGCTGCTGCTGCTCGACGAGCCGACCAACGACCTCGACGACTCCGCCGTGTCCTGGCTGGAGGACCACCTGCGCGGGCACAGGGGGACCGTCATCACGATCACCCACGACAGGGTGTTCCTCGAGCGGATCACCTCGACCATCCTCGAGGTCGACCTCGGCAAGGTGCGCCGCTACGGCAACGGCTACGCCGGCTACCTCGCAGCCAAGGCGGCCGAGAGGGCGGCGTGGGCCGAGGAGTACGAGGAGTGGAAGGAGGAGCTGGCTCGCCACGCGGGACTGGTCGAGGCGAACGCGGGACGCATGGCCGCCATCCCTCGCAAAATGGACAAGGCCGGCATGGGTACCGGCACGTGGCGGGCGCGCTCGCGCACGCATGGGGCGGCCAGCCGCATCAGGCAGTCGCAGCAGCGAGTCGAGTGGCTGCACGCCAACCCGGTGCCGCCGCCGCCCGAGCCGCTCCGCTTCGCGGCCACGCCGAGCGTCGTCTCCGGCGCCCAGGGGCCGAGGCCGGTGGTGGAGCTGGCGGAGGTCCGGGTCGGATCACGGCTGGCCGTGCCGTCGCTCAGCATCGCGCCGGGTGAGCGGCTGCTGGTCACCGGGCCGAACGGCGCGGGCAAGACCACGTTCCTGCGCGTGCTGGCCGGCCAGGTCGTTCCCGACTCGGGCACGATCAGGCGTCCGGCCAGGATCGGCTACCTCCGGCAGGAGGAGCCGGTGTTCGACCCGGCGCACACCGTGCTCAGGGCCTACGCCACCGGCCGTCCCGGCACGATGGACGAGCACGCCGACGCTCTCGTCGCGCTCGGGCTCTTCCACCCCGCCGACCTGGGCGCCAGGGTGGGCGAGCTGTCGGTGGGCCAGCGCAGGCGGATCGAGCTGGCCCGCCTGGTCAGCGACCCGGCCGACCTCATGCTGCTGGACGAGCCCACCAACCACCTGTCTCCCGTGCTCGTCGAGCAGTTGGAGGAGGCGCTGGCGGGCTACACGGGCGCGCTGGTCATGGTCACCCACGACCGCGGCATCCGCGCCTCGTTCACCGGCACCCACCTGGAGCTGGCCGACGGCGCCTTCGCCGCCGCCTGACCCCTGGGCGGTCACCTCCGCGGAGGTGACCGCCCGAATCAGCGGGCGGGATGGCGGATGGCCTGGCCGATGTCGCCCACCCGGTCGGCCAGCAGCCCGATGGCGCCGACCGCGCGCGTCATCGGGTCGTCCTCCGCTCCTCCCAGCGCCTTGGTCCTGAGGTAGGCCGTCTTGACCGCGGCCCACCGCGCCTCCTGCTCGGGCGTGAGCCTGCCGCGCAGCTCGGCCAGCTTGAGCAGGTTGGACTCGGCGCCGGTGGTGAGGGTCTGCGCCTCACCGAGATAGTGGTCGTCGATGAGCTGCTCGAGCTCGGCGTCGTTCATCACGGGGACGATGCGCTCGGCCAGCTTGTTCATGTTGCGGTAGGAGCCCTGCAGCCGGAACGGCGGCTCGGTGCGCGAGTCGTCGGACTGGGCGGCGGAGGCGATGTAGGCCTGGTTGTTGGCCAGCACCACCTCCTGCACCCTGACCAGCTTGCGCAGGACGCTGAGGATCTGCTCGAGCTCCACCTTCGAGTAGGGGTGGCTGAGCTGGTCGGTGCGCACGTCGGTGTCGCCCCTGGCGATGCGTACCAGCAGCTCGACGTCGCCCCTGTCGCGCGTGGACAGCGGGGCGAGGACGGGGTTGGAGGTGAGCGCGTTGTCGATGTAGCTGAGCGCGAACAGGTCGTCCTTGCCGGAGAGCACGTCACCGAGGTTCCACACGTCCGCGCGGTTGGCGAGCATGTCGGGGATGCGGAAGCGCTGGCCCGACTCGGTGTACGGGTTGCCCGCCATGCACACCGCGAAGCGCTTGCCGCGCAGGTCGTAGGTGCGGGTGCGGCCGTTCCACACGCCCTCGATGCGGCGCTGGGCGTCGCAGAGCGAGATGAACTTCTGCAGCAGCTCGGGCGAGGTGTGCTGGATGTCGTCGAGATAGAGCAGGGTGTTGTTGCCCGACTCCAGCGCGAAGGAGATCTTCTCGACCTCCTGCCTGGCGGTGGCGTCGGGCGCGTCGCCGGGGTCGAGCGAGGTGACCTCGTGGCCGAGCGCCGGGCCGTTGACCTTGACGAAGAGCAGGCCGAGACGGCTGGCCACGTACTCCATGAGCGTCGTCTTGCCGTAGCCGGGCGGCGAGATGAGCAGCAGCAGGCCCATCTGGTCGGTCCGCTTGCTCTCGCCCGCCGCGCCGAGCTGCTTGGCGAGGTTGTCGCCGATGAGCGGCAGGTAGACCTCGTCGAGCAGGCGGTTGCGCACGAAGGCGCTCATGACCTTGGGCTTGTACTCCTCCAGCCGCAGCCTCTCGCGCTCCCGCGCGACCAGCTCGCCGCGGTGCTTCTGGTAGGCGCGGTAGGCGGGGACCCGCTCGGCCCTGAAGGCTCTGGTCCTGGCGAGAGTCTCGTCCAGGCGCAGCGTGAGGGCCCTGTCGGTGATCCTCGGGTGGGTGCCGAGCAGACCCTCGACGGTGGCCGTGAGCGCGGCGCTGGAGTCGTGCCTCGGCAGGTCACACAGCTGGACGGCCAGCGCCTCCGGCAGCTCGTCCGATTGGTCGAAGGCGCCGAGCCACGCGTGGGCCAGCTGGATGCGGTCAGGCAGGTCCAGCGCCGCCAGGTCCTCCTCGAACTCGCGGGTGCGGGAGGGGCCGAGCGTCTGCCGGAACCTGTCGAGGATGCCCCTGGCCGCCTGGCTGGTGACGAAACCGTCAGGCTTGCCCGCCAGCTCCTCGACGAGGTACTCGGCGGCGAGCTCGGAGGGCGTGCCGAAGACGCCGGCGGGAAGGAAGCGGGAGATCTCCTCCGAGAGCTCGGCCCCGAAGGCGTCGAGCGCCTCGACCCTGCCGAAGGCGTCGCGGGCCCTGACCAGGGAGCCCGCCCGAGTCGCCAATGTTTTACGTGAAACATCCTCCACGCCGAACGCCCAGAAGAACTGGGCAGCGGCGCGGGCGGACGGCGGATAGCGCAGCAGCCCCGCGCCCTCCTGGAGGCGTTGCAGGGTCTCCAGGATCGCCGTCGCGTCGTGGTCGTGGACGCCGCGCTCGTAGCCCTCGTCGTAGCGCTCCTCGGCCGCCAGCCGTACCAGCGAGGGCAGGTCGGCTCCCGACGGCACCGTGGGCAGCAGCGAGGCGGCCAGGTGCTCGGCGCGGTAGACGTCAGCGGTCTCGGAGACGAGCAGCTGCGACCAGAACGGCCTGGTCTGCTCGAAGGAGGCAGGAGCGGGGGAGCGGTAGTCGGTGCCGGTGATGGAGAAGTGCATGGCGCCGTCGTGCGGCACGAGGGTCAGGTCGATGGGCTGGGTGTTGACCGCGAAGCGGTGCCTGCCGAGCCTGAGCGTCTCGCCGTCGGCGGAGAACAGGTCGAGGCGGTCGCGCAGGGAGCGGCCCGCCTCCTGCTGGGCCGCCTTGATGCGGCCCTCCAGCTCCTCGGCGCGCACGCCGTCGCCGAGCGCTCGCAGCTCGTCCGCCGAGGAGCGCAGCTTGGCGATCATGGGGTCGGTGGCGAAGTAGGTGTTGACCTCGTCCAGCGACGCCAGAGCGGTCACCCTGCGGGTCACGCTGGTCAGGATGCGGTCGGCCGAGGCGGAGATGCGGTCGGCGCGCCTGGCCCTGTCGTCGAGCTGGGTCTGCTTGCGGGCGGAGAAGGCCTCGTAGACGTCCTCCCGCTTGGTGGTGAGCTGGAGCGCGAAGTCGTCGAACTCGCCGAAGCGGGACTCCAGCGTCTCCAGCTGGAGCATGAGACGGCCGAGCTGCTCGTCGCAGCGCCCAGGGGTGTCGGCCATGGCGAGCGCGCCGGTCACGGCCTGGCCGAGCAGCGCGAACTCGGCGGCGAAGGCGGCTCTGCCCTCGGTGGCGAGCAGCTCCTTGCGTCGGCCTTCGAGGACGGCCCGGGCGCGGTTGACCCCGCCGAGGACCTCGCCGATGCGCTCGAGGATGGCGGTGCGGACCGTGGCGTCGGCGATGTCGAGCGAGCCCACCACCTCGGTGACGACCTCGAGCCCCTCGGCCTGGGCGAGCAGCCGCTCGGAGACGGGCGCCGCCTCCGCGACCGTGGCGATGGCAGAGGCGTCGGCCTCGAGCTGGGCGACGGCGGCGTGGTAGCCGGTGAAGGCGTCGGCGCCCTGGAGGAAGTCGACCGCCCTTCTGCCGACGGAGCGCAGCTCCTCGCTCACCCTCGCGCCGAGCGCGTCGAGGCCCGCCAGATCGATGTAACGGACCTCCCTCAGCGTCACGAGGTGGCCCTGCGCCCTGCGCAGCGACGCCAGCCTGGACACCCAGGCGTCGGCGCTGGTGAGGGTCTCCGACTGCCGTACGAGGGCGAGGGTCTGCGAGGTGGCGCTCTCCAGCGTGCCGGCGGCCTGCGCGGTGAGCTGGGCGACGTTCTCGTACTCGTCGAGGACCTGCTCGGCCGTGGCCCTGACGTCGCCGAGGGGAGTGCTCAGGCCGTGCTCGCCGAGCCAGTGGTAGTGGTCGAACGCCCGCGTGCACGCCGCGATCAGCGCCTCGAAGGTGGCCTCGGAAGGCGCCATCTCCTCGACCATGCGCGCGACCGACAAGCAGTCGGAGATCCCCCTGACCAGCTCGGCGTTGCCGATCCGCTCCAGCGGCCCCGTCCCCGTGGGCTGGGCGGCGGCGTAGGTGTCGGAGACGTACGGCGTCTGCCACACCTGCATCGGATGGACCCTGGTCGGCTCGTCGGAGGTCGCCCTGAACACCACCAGCGTCCCGTCGTCGAACAGGGAGTACCCGTGACAGGGCAGCGGGTTGGCGACCTCCTTCCTGATCACGTTGTACGGCAGCAGCAGCGACCTGCCGTCCTCACGCGCGTGGAAGACGTAGAGCACGTCCTCGCCGTTGGGGGAGCGGATCACCCGCTCGAACTCCAGGTCGGCCACCTGCGTGTCGAAGGTCTTGGACACCCCCGTGGACAGGTAGTAGCCGCCGGGGAAGATGATCCCCTGGTCCTCGGGGAGCCGCTGGCAGGCCAGCGCGATGCCGTCGAGCCTGGTGACGGTCTTGGTGCGGGTGTTGAAGACCAGGTGCCGCCACTCGCTCTCCTTGTACGGCCTGACCCGCAGCAGGATGAGGGGGCCGATCCTCGCGTGGTCGACCTCGGCGTCGGCCAGCGACTGCAGCGGCTCGGTGACGGGCTCGGTGTAGATGCCCTCGCCCGACTCCGTGTTGTTCTCGATCTTGATGGTGAGGTCGCCGCCGACCGTCTCGACGAACACCTCGTCCTGGATCGAGATGTGCGGATGCCTGCCGAGCACGTGGTCGTCGCGGGTGGTCGGCGTCCACTCGAAGTCGTGCGAGGGCGGGAAGACATGATCCCGCTCGCCCCTGTTGTCCAGGTACTTCAGTTCATGGCCGAGGGCCCACCTGAGCACGCGCAGGTCGGAGGGGCCGGTCTGGAAGACCGCGAGCAGCTTGCCCTCCATGCGCCTGAGCTGGAGGAGCCTGGTCTCCTTGTAGTAGCGGTAGAGCTCGGAGAAGTCCTTGCGGAAGGCCGGATCGGCCAGCGCGTCCAGCTGCCCCGCGTCGAAGCTGAACGCGTCGCCTTCGCGGGCGAACCTGTGGACGGAGAAGACGTCGTCCACGGAGGTCTCGGGCTTGAGCCCGATGAAGACGTTGTAGCCGAAGAGCATCAGGTCGCCGACCGAGACGATGTCGCGGGGGACGCAGTTGTTCTCCGTACGGATCCGCTCGGTGCCGATCAGGCGGAGCTCGGCCCCGCCGAAGACCTTCAGCCGTTCGGCGTTGACCGCCTCGGCCGCCCTGGCCAGCTGCTTGGCCTGGGCGCCGAGACGGCTGCGCAGGACCTCGTAGGTCCCGGCCTCGAGAGACGTGGTCACCGCAGCGCCGCCACCGACGACTCGGCGACCCCGAGCCTGCGCGCGCTTTCCAGCAGCTCGTTCAGCTTGGCCGTGTCGGGCCCGCCGTGCGAGATGAGCTGCATCAGCAGCGCCGACACCGTCAGGTTCTTCACGTCCTCGCTGCTGACGCCGCCGATGAGCTTGGCCAGGTCGTCGGTCAGGCTCGCCGTCCCGTTCAGGTACGGCTCGGCCAGCGTCTGCGTGACAGTCGAGTGCTCGACGAACCCGTCCACGACCTTGCCCGCCGTGATTGAGCCGACCACCCTGTCGAAGAACATCGTGTCGCCGCCGACGATGTCGATGTTGGCCTTGGACAGGCCCGCCGCCACGACGCTCGCCTGCGACTCGGCGACCTGCCTGTGCACGTCGATGTGCTTGAGCCTGATCTCCTTCTCCGCCTCGAGCCTCAGGCGGAACTCCTCGTGCGTCCTGGTCGCCTCGTCCATGGCGGCCATCGCCTTGGCCTTCTCGATCAGACCCTCGGCCTCGGCCTTCAGCCTGTCGCCTGTGACCAGGGCCATGGCCTGCTCGCCCTCGGCCTGCGCCTTGAGCCTGTCGCCCTCGACCAGCGCCATCGCCTTGGCGCCCTCGGCCTCGGCCTTGAGCTTCTCGGCTGTCGCCATCGCCTCGGCGCGGCCGACCCGCTCGATGGCGTCCGCGCCGCGCTCCCTGACCTGCACGTCGGCCAGCCCCTTGGCGGCGGCCTCCGCCTGCAGGCCCTCGGCCAGCCGGATCTTGGCCCTGGCGTCGAGCTCGGCCGCCTGCTGCCTGGCCTCGGCCAGCACGACGTCCTCGCGCGCCTTGTGCTTGGCTGCGGCCTCCGCGGCCTCGGCGGCCTTGATGTCCTTGACCAGGCCCTCCTGGGCTTCGGCCTCGGCGTGGATGATCGTGGTCTGCCTGAACCGCTCGGCCTCTTCGAGGGCGCGCAGCTTCTTGATGTTCTCTTCCTGCTCGGCGACCGTCTTCTCCACCGCGATCCGCTCGCGCACGACCTCGGCGATCGAGCGCTTCTCCGTCTCGACCTCCTTGTCCTTCGCGATGCGCGAGAGCTCGGTCTCCCGCTCGCGGGCGATGACCTCCAGCATGCGGTCCTTCTCGATCCGCTCGCTCTCGATGGCGATGACCCGCTCGCGGTTCTTCTCGGCCACGGCGATCTCGCGGTTGCGGTTCTCGGTCTGCACGCCGAGCTGCTCGTCGGTCTTGATGTGCGCGCCCTGGGCCCGCAGCCGCTCCTCGGCCTGCACGCGGGCGATCTCGGCCTCCTCGCGCGCCTTCATCGTCTCGATCTCGCGCTTCTGCTTGATCTCGGCGTCGGCCTGGCGGCGCTTCAGCTCGAGGATGGCCTCGGTGGCGTCGACGTTCTGGCGCGTGATCTCCTTCTCCTCGCTGCGCCTGAACTCGTTGGTCCGCACGTTCTCCGTCGCGGTCAGCTCGGTGATCTTGCGGATGCCCTGGGCGTCGAGGATGTTGGCCGGGTCGAGCTTGGCCATCGGGGTCTGCTCCAGGTAGTCGATCGCCGCGTCCTCCAGGCTGTAGCCGTTGAGGTCGGTGCCGATGACCTGGATGATCTGGTCGCGGAACTCGTCGCGCTTGGTGTAGAGGTCGACGAAGTCGAGCTGCTTGCCGACCGTCTTGAGCGCCTCGGAGAACTTCGCGTTGAACAGCGCCTGGAGCGTCGTCTCGTCGCTGGCCCGCTCGGTGCCGATGGCCTGCGCCACCTTGATGACGTCCTCGATGGTCTTGTTGACCCGCACGAAGAAGGTGATGCGGATGTCGGCCCTGATGTTGTCGCGGCAGATCAGGCCCTCGCCGCCGGTACGGGCGATCTCGATCGTCTTCACCGAGATGTCCATGACCTCGGCCTTGTGCAGCACGGGCAGCACCACGGCCCCGGTGAAGGTCACATCGACCCTGCGCACCTTGGAGACGATGAGCGCCTTGCCCTGTTCGACCTTTCTGAAAAGCCGGCTGATGACGAAGATCAGACCAATGACGACGATCAGGATGACGGCGAGCAGAATGCCGAACCCGGTCGAGATGACACTCATGAGTGGTCCTCCATGACCCAGAAGAACTCGCCCTCTGCGTCGTAGTCGAAGATCAGCGCGGCCTGGCCGCGAGAGAGCACGTCGCCGCCCGTCGTCCTGACCTGGACGACGGCGGAGGAGCCGTCAGGGGCGGTGACCTCGGCCTGGCCGAAGGCGGCGTCCGCCCTGCCCGTCCGCACCACGCACCGCTGACCGACGAAGTCGTGGCGGGAGGGCTCACGCCGGTCGGGGAAGAGCCTGCGCATGGGGATGATCAGGAGCTTCGTGCCCGCCCACCCGGCCGCGAGCGCCGCGCCGAGCACGAGCGGTCCGCCGAAGGAGAGCTCCGTCCCCGCGAGGCTGACGAACCACGCCAGCGCGACGTACAGCGAGAAGGCCACCGTGGCGGGGACACCGCCGAGCCCGAGCGGCAGCTCCACGCCGTCGAGGTCGACGTCACCGCCCATGAACATGACCACGATCCAGTAACCGACGACCACGATGAGCAGGAAACTGAAGAGCACGGTCGGAAAGGTCAGAGCGGCGTCGACAAAAGCGGGCATCAGTTCCCTCGGATAAAGGCCCCCGTAGTGGGGCGAATATATCCAATCAGGGGTTGCAAACCGCTTTAAAAGCGCTTAACTCCCGGGTACGGCCAGCCCCGTCTCGTAGGCGACGATGACCGCCTGGACCCTGTCACGCAGTCCCAGCTTGGTCAGCACGTTGCTGACGTGTGTCTTCACCGTGTGCTCGCTGACGACCAGCTCCGCGGCGATCTCCGCGTTGGACAGGCCGCGCGCGATCAGCGCGAGCGTCTCCTTCTCCCTGACGGTGAGGGCGGCCAGCCGCTCGGCCGAGACGGAGGCGGCCGCGGGGCGCGAGGTGAACTCCGCGATCAGGCGGCTCGTGACGGTGGGGGCGAGCAGCGACTCCCCTGCCGCCACGACGCGGACGGCGTTGACGAGGTCGTCCCTGCGCACGTCCTTCAGCAGGAACCCGCTCGCCCCCGCCCGCAGCGCGTCGTAGACGTAGTCGTCGAGGTCGAAGGTGGTGAGCATGAGGACCTTGGTCTCCTTGCCCACCAGGCGGGCGGCCTCGATGCCGTCCATCCTGGGCATGCGGATGTCGAGGAGCAGGACGTCGGGCCGGTGCTCGCGCACCAGGGCGACCGCCTCGATCCCGTCGGCGGCCTCGGCGACCACGTCGATGTCGGGCTGGGCGTCGAGGATCATGCTGAATCCGCCGCGGACCAGCTCCTGGTCATCGGCGACCACCACGGTGATGCTCATCGGCTCTCCTTGAGAGGGTCGGGAGACGTCGACCCGACGGACGATCCGAGGGGCGCTGGTCCTGCGGGGGCAACGGGTTCTTCGACGGGGGTGAGAGGGAGTCGCACCGACACGTGGAAGCCAGGGCCGTCGGCGCGGGGGCCCGCGCTCGCGGTGCCACCGCAGGCGGCGGCGCGCTCGCGGATGCCGATGAGGCCGTGGCCGCCCGAGGGCAGCCGGAGCCCGGAGCCCTCGCCGTCGTCGGTGATGTCGAGCAGCAGCGCGTCCGGCTGCCACCGCAGGAGGAGTTCGGCCCTCGACGCTCCCGAGTGCTTGACGATGTTGGTGAACGACTCCTGCGCGATGCGGTAGACCGCCACCTCGACGTCGGACGGCAGCGCCCGCTCGATGCCGTGCGTCTCGATCGAGACGGGCAGCGGCAGCTGGGAGGCCAGTGTGGAAAGGTCGGCGACCGTCGGCTGGGGAGCGCGCGGGCCCTCCTCCTCCTTCAACGCTCCGAGCATCCGGCGCAGCTGGACCATCGCGTCGCGGCCCGCGGCGGCGATGGCGTCGAAGGCGGCCTCGGCGCGGCCGGGATCGCTCCTCACCACCACGGGCCCCGCCTCCGCCTGCACGACCATCAGGCTGACCGCGTGGGCCAGGATGTCGTGCATGTCGCGGGCGATCCTGGCGCGTTCGAGCTCGGCGGCCCGTTCGGCCTCCAGCACGCGCTCTCGCTCCAGCCGTACGGCCCGCTCCTCCAGCGCCGCGGCATAGGCGCGGGAGGTCGCGGTGGCCCGTCCGATCGCGTAGGCGGCGACGGCGCCGACGGTGCCGCGGACGGCGGTCTCCGACGAGCCGACCAGCAGCAGCCCGCCGCCGATGGTGATCGCCAGGACCGCCAGCCTGGGCCAGCGGGGCGTGTAGGCGGCGACGGTGTACATGCTGATGAGGCTGCCGTACCAGATCGGCTGCGCCGGGACGGTCTCGGCCAGGTCGTAGAGCGAGAGGGCGAGCATGGAGACCGCCATGCTCGTCACGGGCGCCCTGCGCCGCCAGACGAGCGGGAGGACGGCCGTGATCACGACCACGTATCCCCACCAGTGCCACGGCTTGCCGTCATGGTTGTCGCCGACGAACGGCCACAGCTGGATGAGCAGGACGAACGCGGTCAGAGCAAGATCCACCTGCAGAGGCGGCAGCGCGCGGAAGCGCTCCTTGAGTCGGGCAATCTGCGGCAGATCGGACACAGCGTCCAATCTTCCTCCTCTTTGGGGATGCTCCGAGCCTGGTCCGGAGTTATGCGGATCGACCTGAGACATCGTCGGCGATCGGAGAGGAGCCACGGATCGCCGGTGGGAGCGGTTTTCGCTCACTCTCAGGAGGGATTTTGAAAATGATTATCGATAGCATGATGCCCCTGAGGGAAGGGAGCTCTGATGTCGGTCCCCGTGGTGATAGTCGCAGGGATTCACGCGCAGGCCCGTGCCGAGGTCGTCGCCGAGCTGGCCCGCCGCCATCCGGGGTCCGTGACGATCAGACCAGGTGATCCACCGGTGGCGGCCCCGCTGCTGATCGTCGAGCTGGGGGACGACGACGAGCCGCGCCCCGTGGCCGAGGCGCTGGCCGTGCGGCCCGAGCTGCGGCTGACCGGCGTGCTGACCGCGCTTGAGGCCGACCACATGCCGCTCGACATCTGCAGGGGCGACCGCCTGCCCTGCGGCAGGCACGTGGCGGCGGTGCTGGCCAGGCAGATCGAGTACGCCACGGGGCTGGTCGTGGTCGGTGACGATCCCGAGCTCGCCCTGCCCGCGCTCGCCCATCTCGCTCCGCTCACCCCGATCGGGCTGCCCGACGTGCTGGGCCCCCCGATCGACGTGGAGGCGCTGGCCGCGCGGGTCGACCCTGCGACGGCCCAGTTGCCGTGCGCGCTGGAGACGCAGGACTTCGAGACCGTCGTGTGGCGCAGGGTGCGCCCGATCCACCCGCAGCGGCTCTTCGACGCCGTGGAGGAGCTGGTCGCGACGACCGTGCGCAGCAGGGGCAGGTTCTGGCTGGCCAGCAGGCACTCGTCGCTGCTGGCGTGGGACGCCGTGGCGGGGATGGTCGAGGTGGCCGAGGCCGGCACGTGGCTGGCCGCGCTGCCCGACAGCGCGTGGGGCCAGGTCGGTACGGCCCGCAGAGCCGCCGCGGCGCTCGACTGGACCCCGACCATGGGCGACAGGGTCCAGCACCTCGTCTTCACCGGCTGCGGCGGCCTCGACCCCGACAGGCTCATCGCCCTGCTCGACTCCTGTCTGCTCACTCCTGAGGAGTCGGTCGCGGGAGCCGCGGTGTGGGAGACCTATCCCGATCCTTTCGCCGAGTTGACCTCAAGCAAGGTCGAGGTTGCAGAGTGGGGTGACTGACACGAGGAGATGATCCAGATGAAGGCAGCGGCGTTCGCGACCCCCGGTGGTCCCGAGGTGCTTCAGGTGATGGAGATCGAGACCCCGCACGCGGGTCCCGGCGAGGTGCGGGTGCGGGTGAAGGCGGCGGGCGTCCAGCCGTACGACGCGGCGGTGCGCGCGGGATGGGTCCCGCAGGGTGTGACGGGCGAGCTGCCCCGCGTTCCCGGCAACGAGTTCGCCGGCGTCGTCGACCAGGTGGGCCAGGGCGTCACCGGGTTCGCCGAGGGCGACGAGGTGCTCGGCTTCTCCCTTCTCAACAGCTACGCCGAGTACATCGTGGTCGGCGCCGACCAGGTGGCGCGCAAGCCCGCGGGGGTGCCGTGGGAGGTGGCGGGCGGCCTGACGGCAGGGGTGCAGACCGCCGAACTGGCGCTGGACGCCATCGGCCTCCGCGGAGGCGAGACGCTGCTGGTGCACGGGGCCTCGGGCTCGGTGGGCACGGCCGCGGTACAGATCGCCAGGCGGCGCGGCGCGAGAGTGATCGGCACGGGCAGGGAGGAGAACCACGACTATCTCCGCTCCCTCGGCGCGATCCCCGTCGCCTACGGCGAGGGGCTGGCCGACAGGGTGAGGGCGCTCGGCCAGGTGGACGCGGCGCTCGACGGCGCGGGAGGGCACGCGCTCGAGGTGTCGCTCGAGCTGGTGAAGGATCCCGCGCGGATCGTCACGCTGGTCGAGCACGGCAGGGCGGCCGAGCTGGGCGTCAAGCTGGTCCAGGCGGGGCGCACCGCGGAGCGGCTCGCCAGATATGCGGCGCTGATCGCGGAGGGCGCCTTCACCTTTCCCGTCCGTCGCGCCTACCCCCTCGACCAGGCCGCCGAAGCGCACAGGGAGATCGAGACCGGGCACGGCAGGGGCAAGCTGGTGATCCTGGTGTCATGATCGAACTGGCGGAATCTTATCGATAGGGGGCTTTCCTGCCACTGTCTCGGGCGGGCCTCGACCGGTCACGATGGGGGCGTCACCTTCCCGCCGTGAAAGGAAGCCCCCGATGTCCGCAGTCACCGCCGTCCCCGCCGCCGACAAAGCCGCCGCGCTCGCCCACTTCACGGCGCGCCTGGCCTTCGAGACGGACGTCTCCGACGTCGCCGCCGATCTCGCCGACAAGGCGGAGGGCGTCGTGGTGATCGACTCGCGCAGCCTGGAGAGCTGGAACCAGGGGCATGTCGAGGGCGCGATCCACCTGCCCACCCGTGAGATCGCGGCCACGGCCGAGGGCCTGGTGCCGCGCGAGGCCACGGTGGTGGTCTACTGCTGGGGCCCCGGATGCAACGGCGGCACGAAGGCGGCGCTGGAGTTCGCCAGGCTCGGCTACCGCGTCAAGGAGATGATCGGCGGCTTCGAGTACTGGGCGCGTGAGGGCTTCCCCGTCGAGACCGCGAGCGGCGTGGCCAGGCGCTCCATCGACCCGCTGACCGCTCCGGTGTCGGGCGTGGCCTGCGCCTGCTGACCGATGTGGCGCCCCCGGCTGTAACACGGCGGCCGGGGGCGATCATGTTTTACCCCGTCTGGCGTGAGTCAACCCCTACCGGCTCAGCAGGGCCTCGACGATCGCGACCTCGTTCTGGTCGATCCTGCTCTCGCCGTCCTCCAGGTCCCACAGGGCGTCCTGCAGGACGCGGCCGAGTGTCCAGCCCACCGCCCTGTCCCTGTCGAGCCCGAGCCCCTCGACCATCTGGTCGAACCTGCGCAGCAGGGTGCCGCGCACGTCGGTGGACGGCCAACGGTTGCGCAGCGCGGGCAGCAGTTCGAAGCCGGGGTCGCCCACCAGCGGTTTGGGATCGATGGCCAGCCACGGCTCGCGCTCGCCGGCCAGGACGTTGCTGTAGTGCAGGTCCCAGTGCAGCAGCCGGTCTCCCGCCTCGCCCGCCAGTTCGCGGACCGCCGCCGCGCACCGCTCGATCCACGGCAGGTCGTCGGGGTGCGCCCTGCGCGCCTGCTCAGGTGTCTCCTCCAGCATGTCCGCGGCGATGTCGGCCAGCGTGCGCATCCTCTCGGGACCGGGACGGGCGACCAGGCGGGCGAGGAGCCCGGTGAGGATCTCCAGCGCCTCGGTGACGTCGGGCATCCCCTCGAGGGAGCGCCTGCCTTCGAGCCGTTCGAGCAGGAGGGCGTTGGCCTGGTGCGGAGAGGACGGCGAGGGCACGGTCGCCTCGTCGAGCAGGCGGACCACGCCGTCGCCCGCCCACACGCGCAGCCCCGGGCCCTCGCCGACGTTCTCCTCGGTGGCGGGCTGGAGCTTGAGCGCGGCGCGGGTGCCGTCGGGGCGCACGACGGGCAGCACCAGCGAGACCACCCCGTGCATGGCGGGGCCGTCGGGCCGCAGCTCCCACCTGCCGAGGAAGTGCTCGGCCAGCGCGGGCACGGCGGCGGTCCACTCGGGGCCCGCGTCGTCGGCGTACCTCAGATGGGAGGCGGCCAGCTCGGCGGGCACCTCGATCATCAGAAGTGCCAGGGGAAGGGGGACCAGTCGGGCTCGCGCTTCTCGAGGAAGGAGTCGCGGCCCTCGGCCGCCTCGTCGGTCATGTAGGCCAGACGGGTGGCCTCGCCCGCGAACACCTGTTGGCCGACCAGACCGTCGTCGATGAGGTTGAAGGAGTACTTCAGCATCCGCTGCGCGGTGGGCGACTTGCCGTTGATCTTGCGAGCCCACTCCAGAGCCGTCGCCTCGAGCTCGGCGTGCGGCACCACCGCGTTGACCATGCCCATCCTGTGGGCGTCGGCCGCGGTGTAGGTGTCGCCGAGGAAGAAGATCTCGCGGGCGAACTTCTGGCCTACCTGGCGGGCCAGGTAGGCCGAGCCGAAGCCGCCGTCGAAGCTGGCGACGTCGGCGTCGGTCTGCTTGAAGCGCGCGTGCTCCTCGCTGGCCAGCGTGAGGTCGGCGACGACGTGCAGGCTGTGCCCGCCGCCCGCGGCCCAGCCGGGCACCACGCAGATGACGATCTTCGGCATGAAGCGGATGAGCCGCTGGACCTCGAGGATGTGCAGCCGGCCCGTCGCCGGGGTGCCGTCGGCGTACTGGTAACCGTCCTTGCCGCGGATGCGCTGGTCGCCGCCGGAGCAGAAGGCCCAGCCGCCGTCCTTGGGGGAGGGGCCGTTGCCGGTCAGCAGCACGCAGCCCACGTCGGTGGTCTGCCTGGCATGATCGAAGGCCCGGTAGAGCTCGTCGACGGTCTGCGGCCTGAAGGCGTTGCGCACCTCGGGCCTGTTGAAGGCGATGCGCACGGTGCCCTGGTCGACGGCCCTGTGGTAGGTGATGTCGGTGAAGTCGAAACCCTCGACGACCTGCCAGGCCTTGGGGTCGAACAGCTCGGAGACCATGGGTCAAGAGCCTAACGGATCTGCCGCTCGCCTCTTCGGCCCGCTCCAGCGACGGTGCAGCGCGGGCCCCACGCCGGCGCGGCCGTGCGGGAGGCCACCGGCCTGCACGAGGTGGCCTCCGTACGGCTACCGCGCCGCGTTCCCGCAGGGTTCCACGGCGCCGGATCGCCGGCTAACCCACCTTGCGGCCCTCGGCGCGCAGCTCGGCCAGCAGTTCGCCCTGGCCCGCGAGCATGTCGGTGAGGATGCGCCTGGCGTCGACGAGCAGGTGAGCCAGGTCGGGGCTCGACAGCTCGTAGACGACGGTCGCTCCGTCTCGGGTGGCGTTCACGATCCCGGCTCTGCGTAGCACCGCTAGTTGCTGGGAAAGACTGGAGGCCTCGATCTCGATCTCAGTGAGCAGGTCCCTGACGGGTCGTGGACCCTCTCGAAGGAGCTCTAGAACCTGGATGCGCACGGGATGCCCGAGCGTGCGGAAGAAATCTGCCTTGGCCTGGTACAGCGGAACGGGCATGCGACTATCGTAATATACCGAGTTGCACAATTCTTCAACTTGATAGGATGATGGCGGGCATCGAGGGAGTGGAGCCATGGGGCGAGGCAGAGCCAAGGCGAAGCAGACGAAGGTCGCTCGCGAGCTGAAGTACACCAACCACCACATCGACTATGAGCGGTTGCGCGAGGAGCTCGGCGCCGACTCGACGAGGAGTGACGCGGGGTCCGCGGAGCCGTCGCGCGATTCGGCGACGACGTCCTCCGGGTGACGCTTTTCACTGCATGACGGGCGGTCAGCCGGGGAGGAACCTGGTGTGATCGCCCGAGCCGGGCAGATGGTCGCCGCGCTGGCCGTCACCCAGACCGCTGGATATGGCGTGCTCTACTACGCCTACTCGGTCTTCCTCCCCCCCATGCGGGTGGAGCTGCGAGCGAGCATCACTCAGGTGGCGGGCGCTTTGACGCTCGCCGTCCTGGTGTCAGGCCTGGTCGCGCCGCTGGTCGGGCGAGTGCTCGACGCAAGGGGCGGCCGGGGCCTGATGACGGTGGGCTCGCTGCTGGGGGCGGCCGCGCTGCTGGCCTGGTCACAGGTCACGACGCTGGTCCAGCTGTACCTGGTCCTCGCGGTCGTCGGCCTGTCCTCGGCGATGGTCCTCTACGAGGCCGCCTTCGCCGTGGTCGTGGCCTGGCACCCGGTCGAGAGCAGGGCGCGGGCGCTGCTGGCGGTCACGATCGTGGCGGGATTCGCCTCCAGCATCTTCCTACCGCTGACCGGCCTGCTCGTCGACAGGTACGGCTGGCGCACCGCCCTGGTCGTGCTCGGCGTGGGCTACGGCCTGCTGGCGGTGCCGCTGCACTGGCTGACGCTGCGCAACAGGACGGCCACGCGCCCGTCGTCCGGCTACGTCAGGGGTGCGATCCGCGAGCGGCCGTTCTGGCTGCTGGCCGCCGCCTTCCTGACGCACACCGGCGCGGTCGCCGTCGTCGGCGTGCTCCTGGTGACCTACCTGATCGCCATGGGCCACTCGCCGCTGTTCGCCGCCGCCGTGGCGGGGCTGCTCGGAGTGCTGTCGGTCACGGGACGCCTGGTCACCACCGGTCTGCAGACCCGCTGGCCGACCGCGCTGGTCGCCGCCGCGGTCTTCGGCCTGCAGGGGCTGGCCGCCGCGCTGCTTCCCCTGGTCGGCCGTACGGTGCCGGGGGCGGTCGGCGCCGTGGTGCTGTTCGGCCTGGGGTTCGGCGTCGGCACCCTCGCGCGCCCCGCGCTCCTGGCCGACCGCTACGACACGGCCGTCTACGCCACTCTCAGCGGCGCGCTCGCGCTGCCCATCACGGTGGCCAAGGCCTTCGCCCCGCTGGCGGCGGCCGCGCTGGCCCAGGTCGCCGGGTACCCGCTGGTCATGGGGGGTGTGTGCGCCGCCTGCCTGGCGAGCGCGTGCTGCCTGGTCGGCTACGAGCGCACGGTCTGAGCGCCCGCGATGCGGGTCGCCGTACGCTCGGCGGTCCTCGTGGCCCACGCGCCTGTGGTGAGCCGGCCGACGATCAGCACCGCCGCGCCGCAGCCCGCGATGATCCACCACGCGGGGTCGCCCGCGGCCTCGGGATGGCCGGTGGTGGCGATCATCGAGCCGATCACCGCGACGCCCAGCGAGGTGCCGACCTGACGGCTGGTCGAGGTGATGCCCGCGGCGACTCCGGCCTGCTCGCGGGGCATGCCGGAGACGGCGGTGTTGGTGACGGGAGCGTTGACCATCCCGAAGCCGATGCCGAACAGGACGTAGGAGGTGAACAGCAGCGGGTCGGAGCGCTCGGCCCCGAATCCGGCGGCCAGCACCCCGCTTGCCAGCATGGCGATCCCCGCCAGCAGCAGGGGCAGCCTGGGCCCTCGGCTGCCGACGACGCGTCCCGACAGCGGCGCGACGACCAGCGTCACTCCCGCCATGGGCAGCATGTACAGGCCCGCGTGCAGCGCCGACAGGCCGCGCACGTCCTGCAGGTAGAGCGTGTTGATGAACAGGAACCCGCCCAGCGCCGCGAACGCGCACACCGCGATCACCGTGGCGCCGCTGAACGGCGCGCTACGGAAGAAGCGCAGGTCGATGAGCGGCTCGGCGCGCCTGGGCTCGTACAGCAGCAGGGCGGCGAGCGAGCCGCCCGCCAGCCCGAGGCAGCAGAGGATGAGGGTGGAGGTCCAGCCCGCGGATGGCGCCTCGATGATCCCGTACGTGAGCGAGCCCAGCAGCACGATCACCAGCAACTGCCCGACGGGATCGAACCTGCGGGCCGTGGGCGCCTTCGACTCCGGCACGAACAGCATGGTCAGCACCAGGGCTGCGATGCCGAGCGGCAGGTTGAGCCAGAAGATGGCGCGCCATCCGAGCGTGTCCACCAGCAGGCCGCCGGCCAGCGGGCCGGCCGCCATGCTGATGCCGACCACGCCGCCCCAGACGCCGATGGCCCTGGCGCGCTCGCGCGGATCGGTGAAGACGTTGGTGATGATCGACATCGCCACCGGGTTCAGCATGGAGCCGCCCACGGCCTGGATCATCCTGAAGACCACCAGCCAGCCGAGGCTGGGGGCGAGGCTGCACAGGAGCGAGCCGAGCGTGAACAGCACCAGGCCGAGCTGGAAGACCATGCGGCGGCCGAACCTGTCGGCCGTGGAGCCCGAGAGCATCAGCAGCGAGGCCAGGACGAGGGTGTAGGCGTCGATCGTCCACTGCAGACCCGAGACCGAGGCGTCGAACTCGCGGCGCATGGCCGGCAGCGCGACATTGAGCACCGTGTTGTCGAGGCTGACGATCAGCAGGCTCATGCAGCAGATCGCCAGCACCAGCATCCGGCGGCGATGGCTCACCCTCGCACAGTAGCCGTGTGCCTCAGCACGGCATCGGCCAGGGTTTGGTGCACCTGAGGGGTCAGCATGTGCCCCATGCCCTCGACGATCAGCAGCTCCGCCCCGGGGATGGCCTCGGCGATGAGCGCGCCGTGGCCCGGCTTGGCGGGCTCGTGGGTGCCCTCCACGACCAGCGTGGGGGCCTTGACGGTGTGCAGCACGCCCACCGGCTCGAAGGTCATGTCCGCCGCCGCGGCGAGCCGGTGGTTGGCCAGGGCCGACAGGTCACGCGCCCTGTCGTGGAGCCGTTCGGCCTGGCGGCGTTCCTCCTCCTCGTCGATCGGCAACCCGCCCGCCAGCACCCTGGCTTCGGCGAGCTGGAAGTCGATCTGCTCCTTCCTGGTCGAGGGCGGGGGAGAGGTGATCAGCTTCCGGTAGAACTCCACGAACTCCTTGGTGGGCGGAGGCAGACTGCCCTCGGGCTGCTCCTCGCCCATCAGGGCTCGCATGACGGTGAGCCCCTCCTGCCTGCCGAGCGGCGAGGAGCCGATCGTGGTCAGCGTCATGACCCGCTCGGGGTGCTCGACGGCGATCCACTGGGCCAGCACTCCGCCCGCCGAGTGGCCGACCACGTGCGCGGCGTCGATCCCGTGCGCGTCGAGGACGGCCAGCGCGTCGTTCTTGATGTCGTGCCAGGTGTAGGGGTCGGTCGCGAAGTCGATCGTCGCGGACCGGCCGGTGTCGCGGTGGTCGTAGCGGATCACCCTGCGTCCACCCGCCGCCAGGCGGCCGACGAACGCGTCGGGCCAGCTGGCGGGTCCCTGGGACATGGAGCCGGCGATGAGCAGGATGGGCTGGTGGGCGCTGTCGCCGAACTCTTCGGTGAAGATGTCGTTTTGCATGAGTCAGAGCATGCCGTGGGCGGACTCGCCCGCCATCCGTAGGACTACTAGTGCCAGTTCAGTACGTGAGGTGACGCCCAGCTTCGGATAGATCTTGTAGAGGTGGTACTCGACCGTGCGCGGGCTGAGGAAGAGCTGGGCGGCCACCTCCTTGCTGGACGCGCCGCCTGCCACGAGCTTGGCGATGCGCAGCTCCTGCGGGGTCAGAGCGGCGAACACGTCCCTGTCCGGACTGGTTCTGGCCTCGCCCGCCGCTCGCAGCTCGTCGTGCGCCCTGCGCGCCCACGGCTCGGCCCCCGCCCGCTCGAACGTCTCCGCGGCGTAGCGCAGGTGCGACCTGGCCTCTCCAGGACGGTGCAGCCTGCGCAGGCGCTCGCCGTACAGCAGGGCGGTCCTGGCGCGTTCGAAGCCCTCGGGATGCAGCGCCATGGCCTCCTCGAAGGCGGTGTCGTCGCCGGTCAGCGCCCTGCACCTGGCGAGCAGCGCCCTCGCCTGCGGCGTGCCCGCGGGGGCCGACCAGCGTTCGTAGGCGGCCAAGGCCGCGCGGGCCGTGTCGAGGTCGCCGCAGCCCACGGCCGCCTCCACCCTGTCAGGCGTCGAGCGCCACACCGTCGGCGGAGGCCCCGCCGCGACCATGGAGGCGAACCGGTCGTGGGCCGCCGCGTAACGGCCCATGCCCAGGTCGAGCAGGCCCAGCGCGTAGCGGGCGATGCTGGCCCTCAGGCCGAGGCGGTGGGGGATGGCGATCGCCAGCGCGTCGTGGGCGTGGCGCGCGCAGTCGTCCTCCCTGCCCTGGATCGCCGCGACCGCCGCGAGGTTGGCCAGGTGGGCGGCGACGGAGTTGGTGTATCCGGCCTCGCGGGCCAGCTCCAGGCCCTCCTCGGCGATCGCGGCGCTGTCGGCGAACCTGCCCTCGATGCGCTCGGCCGTCGCCACGAACTCCAGCACGACGGGCAGCTGTCCCACCATGCCTGAGACCCTGGCCGCGCGGCCCGCCATGGCGACCAGCTCGGCGGCGGAGTCGGACTCACCCAGGTAGGAGGCCGCCGCACAGGCCCACAGGAACTGGGCCGCCTCGCGCAGCTCTCCCTTGCGCTCCAGCGCCCTGCGCAGCATCACCGCGGCTCTGTCCCTGTCGCCGCCCAGCATCGCGCCGATGCCCGCGACCACGTCGCGGAGGAAGCTCTCGGGAAAGGCCTCGGCGCGGCGGCCGAGCTCCACGAGCGCCTCGACGTCGCCCACGTAGGAGGCCGCCTCGCAGGCGTCGGCCAGCATCTCGAGGCTCTCTCCGGTGCGCAGGATCCTGAGCGCCTCGGCCGCGTCTCCCGAGTTGAGCTCGAACCTGCCCCTGAGCTGCGCGAACTCGGGGCGTTCGGCGAGCGACCTCGCCTCGGCCAGGCAGCTCTCCGCCTGGCCAGGACGGCCGCCGAGCCAGGCCGACGTGGCCGCCGCCGCCAGCCGTACGGCGCGGGCCTCGGGGTCGGGCGTCAGCTCAGCCGCCCGCACCAGCGCGGCGGACGCGTCGGCGTAACCCCCGCGCTCCCTGGCGCGCTCCGCCGAGGCGGTCAGCTCGGCGGCGACCTCCTCGTCCTGCCCGACGGTGGCCGCCGCCCTGTGCCAGGCGCGCCTGTCGGGGTCGCGCACGCGCGCGGCGAGCGCCAGGTGCGCCTCGCGCCGGTCCGCGGCGCTCGCCGCCGCGTGGACGGCCGAGCGCACCAGCGGATGCCTGAACCTGATCGCCGAGCCGACCGTGACCAGCTCCGCGTTCTCGGCGGGACGCAGCGCGTGCACCTCGGCGCCCGCGATGTCGAGCACCAGCCCGAGGTCGCCCCCGTTCTCGAGCGCGGCCACCAGGAGCGCCCGCCTGGTGTCGCCGGGCAGCTTCCGCACCTGCTCGCCGAAGATGCCCGCGCCCACCGGCAGCGGCTCGGGCAGCGCGGCCCTGCCCGCCAGCTGGTCGGGGGTGAGCAGCTCCACTGTCTCCCTCAGCGCCAGCGGGTTGCCTCCGGTCAGCTCCACCAGCCGCGCGCCGACCTCCTGCGCCGGCGCCGCGCGCTCGGCGAGCAGCGCGGTGGCGCTGTCCTGGTCGAGTCCCTTCAGCGACAGCTCGGGCAGGCCGGGGGTAGGCGCCTCACCCCGTACGGCAAGCAGCATCGCGATGCGCTCGCTGCCCAGCCGCCTGGCGGCGAAGAGCAGGGCGTCGGCCGAGGCCCTGTCGATCCACTGGAAGTCGTCGGCGACGACCAGCAGGCCGTGGTCGGCCGCCGCCTCGATCAGCAGGGAGAGCACGCCCGCCGAGACGAGGAACCTGTCGTCACTCCTGGTCGCGGCCAGCCCCAGCGCGCCCGCCACCGCGTCGCGCTGCGGCTCGGGGAGGGCGTCGAGGCGGCCGGTGACCGGCCACAGCAGCTGGTGGAGCGCGGCGAAGGCCAGGCCCGACTCGCTCTCGGTTCCCGTGGCGCGCAGCACCCGCATCGGCTTGGCCGCTGAGGCCGCGCGCTCCAGGAGGGCAGACTTGCCGATGCCCGCCTCGCCCCTGACGACCAGCGCCCGGCCTTCGCCCCTGGCCGCGTCGGCCAGGGTGTCGGAGATGGTCGTCTGTTCGTCGGCTCTGCCGTACAGGTTGTCTTTCTGACGCACGCGACCGAGCCTAGAGGCAAATACTGGAATGGAGTGTTCCGTTCTGCTATAATGGAGACATGATCCTGAACGAGGCACACGAGGCTCTTCGTACCGTCGTCCGCAACGTCCCCGCCGACGGCTGGGAGCTGCGCACCCCCTGCGCCGAGTGGAACGTCACCCAGGTGCTCCAGCACGCGGCGGGAGACCAGATCGGCTACGCCGCCTTCATCACCGGCGGCCCGATGCCGTCGGAGAACCCCTTCGCCCCGTCCGGCACGCTGTCCGAGGCCGCCGAGGTCGTGGCCGAGCAGGCGATGAAGGCCTCCGCCGACGCGTGGGCCACGGTCTCTCCCGACGCGCAGGAGGTGCCCGTTCCCGTGCCGCCGAACACGATGACCTACACGCTGGGCATCGGCGCCTGCGCGCTCGACGCCGCCGTCCACGCGTGGGACATCGCGATGGCCACGGGGCAGCCGTCGCCCCTGACCCCCGCCATGGCCCGTGAGCTGCTGGACATCGCCAAGCAGCACATCGAGCCGCTGCGGGCCTACGGCGTCTACGCCGCTGAGCTCGCGAGGGAGGACGGCGACGACGACGTGGCGGACCTGCTGCGCTACCTCGGCCGCGACCCCCGCTGGACCGCCTGAGCCGTCCGCCCTCCGGCTGCCCTTCCTCCCGACAGCACCTGCCTTTCCTCCCGACACGCGGCGAACGGGATCTTCTCCGCACGCGCGTAATCCCGTGCGAGGCCCCGCTAGACAGGTAGCTCAGGGACGACGACGTCGTTTCCGGGGGAAGCAGGATGTTCTCTCCTGCGCCCCCGCGGAACCTGACAGGAGGAGAGGGCTCTCATGCGACTGCGACATCCGGGCAGGACCGGTCCCGCCCGCACCACCGAGCGGCGAGCGCGGGCGGGCAGGCGGATCTCGGTCCCGCCGATGGACCTGCCGGGCCAGGAACCCGTCGACGACCCGGCGCAGACCCAGCCCAGGGAGCCCGCCGCCGAGCCGTCCCCCGAGTTCGTCGACGAGCTGCGGCTCCGGTGTGCCGGAGGGGGCTGACCCCCTCCGACACGCCTATCCGCCGACCCCCAGCCTGCGCCTGACCGCGGCGAGCTCACTCTTCAGCCGGTCGACCTCCGCGCGCAGCTCCTCCAGCTCCGACCTGCGGGCCTGCTCGTCATCGTCCGCAGGCTCGGGGGCTCCGCCCTGTGCCGGCACGGAGTGCCCGCCCAGCGACGGCTCCGGCGCGCCTTCGGGTGCGACGTCCTCGGGCCCGTTGTTGGGCAGGGCGTCGAGCGGCTGGGGCTCGGAGATCCGTTCGTCCTCGGCCATGCCGGGTTCATCCCCTTCCGTGTCGGCCGATCGGAGGTCCTCGCCCTCCAGGCGGCCGCTCGTGGCGTTCCCTGTCTCGTTCTCGCTGTCGTTCGCGGCGTAGGCGTCGCTTCCGATGGCGGGGTCGGGACCTCCTGGCTCGTCCAGCCAGCTCGGGCGCCCTTCGTCGGGCGCCATGCGAGGCGGCGAGCCCATCAGCGAGTCGTAGATCGGGCTGCTCGTGTCGTGTGCGGGGTCCTTCTCACCCGAGGCGCTCTGCTCGGAGAGCGTGCTCCGCGAGGTGTCGTCCTCGGTGTGAGGGATCTCGCCGATGGTGTCGTGGGCCGGGTCGCCCGCGTCGTGGAAGCGGTCGTCGGGCTCGCGGCGGGCGTTCGCGTCGCCCGACCCGGTGTTCGCGTCGCCGGGCTCGGTGTTCGCGCCGCCGGAACCCGGGTTCGCGTCACTGGAGAGCGCCGACATGCTCATGACGCCCGCGGCCATGCCCGCCATCCCCGCCACGCCCATGACGGAGGGACTGTGGCCCGACCCTGACCCCGACCCCTTCTCACCCGGCTTCTCGCCGGCTCTTTCGCCTGGCTTCTCGTCGGGGTCGGAGCCCGGTTCTGGGTGTGAGGCGAGGGGTGGCCGCTCGGCGTCCGCGTCGGCGTTCGAGGGGTCGGAGCCGGGGGCGAAGGGCGAGCGTTCGGTGTCGGAGTCGTTGTCCGCGGGTTCGGTGCCCGATCCCGAGGAGGAACCGGAGGGCGCGCCCCTGTCGCCGGTGTGAAAGTCGGTGTCCTCTCGTTCGGCGTCCCAGGTGTCGCGTGCGGGGCCGTGGTGTTCGGCGGTGGTGTCGGTGAGCGTCTTCTCGGCGCCCGGCTGTCCGGTCGCGCCCGGCGGTGCGGTTGCGCCGGGCTGTGCGGCGGTCGCGCCGGGCTGAGTGGTGGCCGGGTGTGTAGGGGGCGCTCCCGGCTCGTCCGAGGCGTGCGAGACGATCACGGAGCCGCGCGGCTCCGCCGTCGCCGCCGCGGCCGCGGTCGCCGCTGCCTCGGTCTCCCTGCGGTCCCTGCGCCTGAGGCGAGAGCGGTGCAGCAGTCCGTCCAGGCCGAGCCTGCCGCCACCCAGCGCCATCAGCAACAGGCAGGCGGCGGCGAGAGCGACGACGAGCTCCCACCTCGGCGTGCTGTTGAAGAACCCGCCGCGGCTCTCGACGAAATACCCGGCGCCGACCATGTCGGCGAACAGGAGCACCGCCGCCAGCCGTACGCCGAGGCCGACGATGAGCATCGCCCCGCCGATGATCTCGACAGCGGTGGCGAACACGGCGGCCAGCTGTGGGCTGGGCACGCCGAGCTGCGAGAACATGGCAGTGGTGTTCTCCAGGCCGCCCTGCCACTTCTGCAGCCCATGCGCCATGAAGATGACGCCGACCACGATGCGGGCCACGAGCAGTGCAAGATCGCTGGTTATCCTCTTCAACATGCCAATCCCTCCCCCATCGCGTTCATGCCCCTGTGCACGGCGAAAGCGCTGAATGTCGGGATTTGCGAGGAGAGGTTTGACTTGCGCTATGCCTGATCGGGCGAAAAGTGGCGTGGCACAGGTGAGCTTCAGGGGGTGGGGGCTAACGTCGGTTGCCCTTGGCATGAACTCCGACAAAAACCCCTAAATGCGACGTTCCCCTTGAATGGCGGCTGGGCAGCATGTGCGCATGGAGCTCTTTCCCGCCATGCCCTACGAGGACTGGCTCGAGACCAAGGACACCGTCCACAGATTCGCGCAGATCGTGGGGAAGGTACGGCTGGCCGCGAGCACGCGGCGCAACCACTGGTGGAACGTGCCCTTCCACCTCACGGGGCGTGGTCTGACCACCAGGCCGATGGGGCTGCCTGAGCCGTTCAGCATCGACTTCGACCTGGTCAGGCATCGGCTGGTGGTCGACAAGGCCGACGGGCGCAGCGCGGAGTTCTCGCTGATCGGGCAGTCGGTGGCCGACTTCTACGCCAACCTCTTCCAGGTCCTCGACGACTTCGGGGTGGCGGTGGAGATCCTGGCGGTGCCGTACGACATGACCGACAGCACCCCGTTCGCGCAGGACGCCAAGCACGCGGCCTACGACCCCGTGCTCGTCACCCGCTACTGGACGGTCCTGTCGCAGGTCGGGCAGGTGCTGGAGCGCTACGCCGCCGACTTCACCGGCAAGACCAGCCCTGTCCACCATTTCTGGCACACCTTCGACCTCGCCGTCACGCGCTTCACCGGCAGGGTGGTCAGCGTGCCGCGCGAGAGCGACGCGGTCACCAGGGAGGCCTACAGCTGGGAGGTGATCAGCGCGGGGTTCTGGTTCGGCGACGAGGAGCGGCCGTGGCCCGCGTTCTACTCCTACACCGCGCCCGAGCCGAAGGGTCTGGACGAGCAGCCGCTCTGGCCCGACTGGGCGGTCTGGGTCCCGTCCAGGGGGAGCCACCTGGCGATACTCAAGTACGACGACGCCAGGCAGAGCGACGACCCCGTGGCCACCGTGCTCGGCTTCCTGGAGAGCGCCTACCGGGCCGGCGCCGCGCTGACCGGCTGCGACGAGGCGCTGGTGCCCAGGATCGAGGGCGTCACCGACCCCTACCTCGAGGAGTCATGACCCCTGCGGGTGCCGCTGCCATCCAAGAAATAGTCATTGTCTTTGACAGTAAAGAATTGTGACTATATCGTCGGTGTTCTCGCTTGGTCCTCATCTCAGGAGTCATCGTGAACACGCCCGTGAACCTGTCCGTCGTCTACTACTCCGCCACGGGGACGATCGCCGCGATCGCCCAGGAGATGGCCGAGACCGCGGAGAAGGCGGGTGCCGAGGTGCGGCTGCGCAGGGTGGCCGAGCTCGCCCCGCAGTCCGCCATCGACTCCAACCCCGCCTGGGCCGCCCATGCCGCGGCGACCGCCGACGTCCCCCTCGTCACGGCCGACGACCTGGTGTGGGCCGATGCGGTGCTCATGGGCTCGCCCACGAGGTTCGGCAACATCTCCTCGCAGCTCAAGCAGTTCCTCGACACGCTGAGCGGACCGTGGAGCCAGGGTCTGCTCGCCGACAAGGTCTACAGCGGCTTCACCTCCACCGGCACCGCGCACGGCGGGCACGAGTCCACCCTGCTCGCCCTGTACAACACCTTCATCCACCTCGGCGGCGTCATCGTCCCGCCGGGCTACACCCACCCCGACAAGTGGGCCGACGGCAACCCGTACGGCACCTCCCACTGCGACAAGGGCGGCACGCACGCCGTGGACGAGGTCACCCGCGCCGCGGCCCGCGTGCAGACCGAGCGGGTGCTGAGGTTCGCCCGCGCCACGAAGACTCTCTCCTCCGCCGCGTGACCTCCCCTTGGTCACACGCGCCGGCCCCACCCCGCCGCGGCCCCCGGCGACCCGGGCTCCGCGGCGGGGTCCCGGGCTTTCGCCTACCTCCCGGCCGGCGCCTCCGCCACGGGAGGCGACCTGACCGCTTCCGGTGATGCTCGATAATCCCAGGCGTGGGCGGATACTCCAGGCGATCGGTTCTCCAGCTGGGCGGCATCGCCGCGGTGGGAACGGCGCTTCCCGCGAGCGGCGCCCGCGCGTCCGCCGAGCACACCTGGCCCGAGTCGTTCGCGCTGCTGCGCCGCCAGTGGCGGGACGTGACGGCCGCGCCTTTCAGGAGCAGGCCCGACAGGCTGGGGGCGAAGGCGGCCGGATACCTGGACACCATGGCGCCCGCCCGCACGTCGCTCTGGCCAGGCCTGGCCTTCCCCTCCTTCGACGACACACCCGAGCGGCTCCAGACGATGGCCCGCGCCTACGCGATGGAGGGCACGGGCCTGACCGGCGACGAGAGCCTCGCCGAGGCCGTCGCCACCGGCATCGACCACTACCGGCGCAGGGTGTACACGGCGGGCGCCGACCCTGTGGGCAACTGGTGGAACTGGCAGATCGGCGTCCCGAAACGACTGCTCGACGCGGCGGTGCTGATCGCGCCGCACCTGACGGAGGCCAGAAGCAGGGCGCTGCGCGACGCGGTGGACCACTTCGTGCCCGAGCGCCTCCTCGCCGACTACAGCGGGAACAGCACAGGCGCCAACCGGGTGGACCTGTGCACGGTGAGGCTGCTGCTCGCCATCCTCAGGGGCGATCCGGTGAAGGCCACGCAGGCCGTCTCGGCGCTGTCGCCCGTCTTCTCCTACGTCAGCGAGGGCGACGGGTTCTACAGGGACGGCTCGTTCATCCAGCACACCTCCATCCCCTACCAGGGCGGGTACGGCATGGTGCTGCTGTCGGGCGTCGCGTGCCTGTTCGCGGTGCTGCGCGGCTCGCCGTGGGAGGTCACCAGCAGGGTCGTCCTCGACAGCGTCGAAAGGTCGTTCGCCCCCTTCGTCCACGACGGCTTCTGCATGGACCTGGTCAACGGCAGAGGCATCGGCAGAAGCGCGTACGGCGACCACAGGAGGGGAGACGCCATCGGCTCGGCCGTCCTGCTGCTGAGCGAGTCGGCCTCCGCCACCGAAGGGGCCCGCTGGCGGGGCATGGTCAAGGGATGGGCGCTGCGCAGTGCCCGCACCGACGGTCGTTTCGCCGAACTTCTCGACGACGACACGGTTCCCGCCCTTCCCGAGCCCGAAGGGCACCGACTGCTGCCGATGAGCGCCCGCGCCGTCCATCGCAGGCGGGCCTGGTGCGCGGGGCTCAGCATGGCCTCCCACAGGATCGGTCACTACGAGCACGGCAACGGGGAGAACGAGCGCGGCTGGCACACCGGCTCCGGGATGCTCTACTGGTGGGCCGAGGGCCACGGCGAGCAGTACTCCGACTCCTTCTGGCAGACCGTCGACCCCTACCGGCTGCCCGGCACCACCGTCTCCACGCGGCGGCTGCCCGACGGCGCGGGCAGGGGATGGGGCGACACCTGCCCACCCGCCCGCTGGGTGGGCGGCGCCACCGACGGCTGGTATGCGACCGTCGGTCAGCACCTCTACGGCCTCGAGAGCACGATGGAGGCCTTCAAGTCGTGGTTCTTCCTCGATGACGCGGTGGTCTGCATGGGGGCGGGCATCACCGCCCGCGACGGCGTGCCCGTCGAGACCGTCGTCGACAACCGCAGGAGCGACGCCCACCTCACCCTCGAAGCGGGCCTGGCCCACCTCGAGGGACACGGCGGCTACGTCCTGCCCACCGGCGCCGACCTGCGCACCCTGCGCGAACACCGCTCGGGCGGCTCGGCGAGCAGGGGCTATGTGACCCTCTGGCTGGACCACGGCGTCGATCCCCGCTCGGCCGACTACGTCTACCTGCTCATGCCGGGCGCCACCCTGGCGCGGACCAGGGCCCGCGCCGCCGACCCCCTCTGGGCGCGCGTGCTGGCCAACACCGCGGGCAGGCAGGGCGTCCACGTCCCTTCGCTGGGGCTCACCGCCGTCAACTTCTGGAACGGCGGAGCCGTCGGCGGCCTGACCGCCTCCGGCCCCTGCGCGGTCCTGGTCAGGGAGGGTGGCGACGGCACGGCCACGCTGACGGTGTCGGACCCGCGCTGCGACCTGAGCGAGCTGACCGTGACCTGGGACCGGCCCGTGGCCGAGGTGCTCGGCGCCCACCCCTCCCTGACAGGCTCCGCGACGGGCAGAGGGTTCACGCTGAGCTTCGCCCGCCCCGCCGACCTGAGCGGCGGCTCGGCGACGGTGACCGTACGGCTCGGCTAGACCACCTCGAAGTCGGCCATCATCGCCATGTCCTCGTGCTCGAGGTTGTGGCAGTGCAGCATGTAGTTCACACTGCCAGCGGTCAGCCGCGCAGGGCCACAGGGAGAGTGGTGAGCCTGGTGCCGAGGATGTTGCCAGGGCAGGTCTGCCGGAGGTCGGCGAAGGGGACCGTGAGCCGGGCGTCGGGAAAGTCGGTCCGCAGCACTGTGGCCACCGCCTGCAGTTCGAGCTGGGCGAGCTGCGCCCCGACGCAGAAGTGCGGGCCCGCCCCGAAGGTCAGGTCGGGGCCCGGCGAGCGGGCGGGGTCGGTGTTGATGCCCTGGATGTCGACGAGGACGGGCGCGCGGGCGGGAAGGCGCGCACCCGCCAGCTCGATCTCGGTGGTGGTGAATCGCCAGAGGGTGAAGGGAGCGGGCGGGTTCAGCCGCAGCGTCTCGCGGACGAGGTCGTCCGACGGGAGGTCGGAGTCGTCCGCGAGCACGCGCGCGATCAGGAAGCCCAGGGAGGCGTCGGTGGTGAGCTGACCCGCGAAGATCAGGGCGAAAAGGTGGTACTGCAGCTGCTGCCTGGTGGTCTCCGGAGGAACCCGGTCGCGCAGCTCGGCGGCCAGGCCCTGGACGCCGTCGGCGAGCCCCGCGGCGGCGAGGTCGGCGAGGTCGGCGATCGCCCTGCCCTGGTCGGCGGGGTCGTCGGCCGACATCCGGCGGCAGGCGTCCATGGCTTCGCCGACGAGGTCGAGTGGCAGGCCGAGCAGGTCGAACAGGACGGTGAGCGGGTAGCGGACGGTGAAGCCGTCCATCACGTCGACGACGGGGCCCTCGGCGGCCAGCTCGGTGAGCAGCTCCCTGGCGATGGCGTGGACACGGTCGGACTGCGCGCGGATGCGCCTGGCGTTGAGCAGGGGGGCGTGGGCGCGGCGTAGCGCGGTGTGGTCGGGGCCGTCGAGGGTGGTGAGGGACGGCTGCTCGGCTGCGGTCCTTTCGAGCCCCGCGGTGTGGTCCCATGCGGAGGGCGCGAACGCGGGGTCCTTCACGATGCGGGGATCGGCGAAGACCTGCCGCGCCAGCGCCTCCTCCGTCACGATCCACACCGGTCCTCCCGCGGGCGCCTCCATCCGCACGATGGGGCCGGCTGCGCGCAGGGCGGTGCGGGCGGGGTCGGGCTCGGTGATGCCTCGGGTGGTCGCGGCGAACGGGTCGATGTCGTCGAGGCGGGGTGCGTCGTGCATGTGGGCTCCAGATCTCAGGCGTGGGTCAGGGTGGGGCCGGTCGTCGCCGTGGAGGGGCGGATGGCGGCGGTGGCGGCAAGCGCGAGGACGAGCAGGCCGACGGCGAGCCAGGCCGCCATGGACAGGCCCTGGCTCATCGCCGCCTGTGCCGCCTCGGCGACCGCGGCGGTGCGTGGATCGGCGGCGAGCGGGGCGATGGCCGCCCCCGCGCTGTCGGTGACGGCGGCGGTGTGCTGGTCCGACAGCGACTCCCGCATGCCGGAGGCGACGAGGCGCTGGTGCAGCGCCGTGCCGAGCACGCTGAAGAACGCCGTGGTGAGCACCGCGATGCCGAGAGCGAAGCCGAGTTCGCGGGCGGCGCTCTGGATGCCGGCGCCCTGGCCCGCGCTGTCGGCGGGTACGTCGGCGAGGACGACGTTGGTGACCTGGGCGGAGGCGAACCCCACGCCGACGCCGTACACGAGCAGCGCCAGGGAGATGGGCCACCACGCGCTGTCGGAGGTGGCGATCAGCCCCAGGCCGGCCAGGCCGACGACCTCCAGGGCGAGCCCGAGGCGGACCAGGGCGAGAGGGGAGAGGGCGGAGGCCATCCCGAAGCTGGCGCCGCTGGCGACGAAGCTGCCCAGGGCGAGCGGAACCAGGGCGAGGCCGGCCTGCAGCGCGCTGTATCCGAGGGTGAACTGCAGCCACAGCGGAAGCACCGCCATGATGCCGAACTCGCCCAGCCCGATGAGCACCGTGGCGACGTTGCCGTTGCGGAAGGAACCGATGGAGAACAGGCGCACGTCCATCAGAGGCTGCGTGCCGCCGCCTCGCCCCAGCGCGGCCTGGCGCCGTACGAACACGAGGAGAGCCACGGCCGACACCAGCAGGGAGACCAGCACAGGGGAGGGCCCGCGGTCCCAGGACAGGCCGGCGACGTCGAACGGGTGGACGGTCGTGACCCATCCGTAGGTGCGGCCTTCGACCAGGGCGAAGGCGAGCAGGCCGAGCCCCACGACGGACAGCACGGCGCCGGGGAGGTCGATCCGCCCGCTGGTGCGGGGCGACGGCGCGAGCAGCGTCCGCACGCCGAGGAAGATCAGTACGACCAGGGGGATGTTGATGCCGAAGGCCCAGCGCCACGAGATCTCCGCGAGCGCACCGCCCAGCAGCGGGCCGACGGCCGCGGCGGCGCCGATCGTCGAGCCCCAGACGGCGAAGGCCCTGCCGCGTTCCCTGCCGGTGAAGGTGGCGTTCACCAGCGCCAGCGAGGTCGGCAGGATCATCGCGGCGGCCACCCCCTGCAGGAAGCGCGCCAGGATGAGCAGCCCTCCGGTGGGCGCGAGCGCGGCGAACACGCTGGTCACGCCGAACATGACGACACCGGCGAGGAAGACGCGCCTGGCGCCGAGGAGGTCGGCCAGGCGGCCGACCAGCAACAGCAGCGCCGCCAGCACGATGGCGTAGGACTCCTGCACCCACTGGACCTCGCCGGAGCTGACGCCGAGGTCGCCGACGATCGAGGGAACGATGACGTTGACGATCGTGGTGTCCACCACGATCAGTGCCACTCCGAGGGTGACCGCGATCAAGCCGAGCCACCGGCGAGGCGAAGACTGAGCAGTCATATATCTCCTTCATGAGAAAGCTTCTTCATCATGAAGGTATCTTAAGAGCAGAGTAGATTGTCAACGCGCACGACCACGATGACAAGGAGATGATCAGCCGATGGAGGAGGCACGGCAGTCCAGCGACGTCGCCGAGCACACCGCCCGGCTCCTCGACGGACTACGAGCCTTCGGCGCGAACTACACCGAGTTCACCGGCCGCTTCGCCGCCTGGCTCGGACTGCACTCGACCGACGCCACCGCCCTCGTGGAGATCCTGTACGCCGAGGACCAGGGCGCGCCCCTGTCGCCGACCCGCCTCAGCGAGCGCCTCTCACTGACGTCGGGCGCCACCACGAACCTGCTGAACCGCCTCGAGCGTCTCGGACATATCGTGCGCACCCGTGAACACGCCGACCGGCGCGTGGTGACCCTGCGCAGCAGCTCGCTCATCGAGGAGCCCGCGCGCGAGTTCTTCGGCCCCTTCGGGGAGCGCCTGGAGGCTCTGGTGGCCCAGTACCCGCCCGAGCAGCTCGAGCAGTTCGAGAACTTCCTCGGCGACCTGCGCGCGGCCATGACCGGCCTGCTCGCCGAGCAGGCGCCACCTCCTCGCTAGGTGCCCGATCCGGTCGCGGCCTGGGGGGTGGTGCGTGACTGGGTGAGCCTGTAGTGCGAGGGCGGGACGCCGTAACAGTCGAGGAAGGCCTGACGCAGGGTCTCGGCGGTGCCGAACCCGCAGCGGGCGGCCACGGCGGCCATGGGCAGGGAGGTGGAGGTCAGCAGGTGGGCGGCGGCCTCCGTACGCGCCAGCCGGACGAACTTGCCGGGGGTCTGCCCGAGATGCTTGAGGAACAGCCTGGTCAGGTGGCGCTCGCTCACGCCCGCGTCGGCGGCCAGCGTCGCCGCGGTCAGGTCGGCGTCCGGATGCCCGGTGATGTGGTCGACCACCCGCTTGATCAGGCTGTTGGACGGCGGCGGCGCGGCGGTGAACATGCTCATCTGCGCCTGGTTGCCCGGCCGCTGCAGGTAGGTCACCTGCTGCCTGGCCACGAGCCTGGCCAGGTCGGCGCCGTTGTCCTCCTCGATGAGGGCGAGGGTCAGGTCCAGGGCGCTGGTGACGCCTGCCGAGGTGTAGACGTTGCCGTCCTGGACGAAGATGGGGTCGGGATCGACGTGCACCTCGGGGTGGCGCGCGGCGAGCTCGTCCGCCCACCGCCAGTGGGTGGTGGCCCGCCGGCCGTCGAGGAGACCGGCGGCGGCCAGGATCCACGTCCCCGTGCACACCGACCCCACGCGGCGGCTCTCCCGCGCCAACCGGCGGACGTGCGCCAGGACCAGCCGGTTGGCCGCCGCGTCCTGGCTTCCGATCCCTCCCGACACGAGCAGGGTGTCGATCGGTCCTGTGACCCGTTCGAGGGTCTCGCCGGCATGGAGGGTCACGGTGGGATTGCACTCGATGGGACGGCCTCCCGGCGTGGCCAGGCGGACCTTGTAGTACGGGGCCGCGCCGTACCAGTTGGCGCACTCCAGCGTCGACACCACGCAGGCGATGTCGAGCAGCTCTGCGGCGTCGTACCCGACGATCACGAAATGCCGCTCGCTCATGGCCCGACTCTAGGCCGGACTGACCGGGTACCCAAGATTCCGGACCACCCCGATCGCCTTACCTTGGGCGCGCCCGGCCCCGATCGCATAGTCGAACCATGACGCAGACAGCGACGACAGCGCGCGGATGGCGCCGGTTCACCCTCCACTACGTCGAGATGATCATCGCGATGTTCGTCGGGATGTTCGCCCTGGGCTTCCTCCAGTCCGCCGTCGGCCTCGGCTTCTCCCACGCGCAGCACCCCGAGCTCGGCTACCTGGTGATGGCCTTCAACATGTCCGTCGGGATGGCCGCCTGGATGAGGTTCCGCGGCCACGCCTGGCAGCCCACCCTCGAGATGTGCGCCGCGATGTTCGCCCCCGCCGTCCCGCTCTTCCCCCTGCTCTGGCTGGGCGTCATCGACGCCGGCGGGCTGATGCTCCTCGCGCACGTGGCCATGTTCCCCCTCATGCTCGGCGCGATGCTGCTGCGCCGCACGGAGTACACCCACTGCACGGGCTGAGACCCGTCCGGCGAACAACGTCTAGCGGGTCGCCCTGGCGCGAAGTCCGAGCAGGACGTCGATGACCAGGAAGGCGGCCAGTGAGATGCCCATCAGGGGCAGGAACCAGCCGACGGCCACGGCGATCACGCTCAGGGGAGCAAGGACGGCCCCGTGCGCCTTCCGCCACCCGCCGCGCGGGTACGGCCTGCCGAAACCGCGGGTCGGGCGGCGCTGCCACCACATCCGGTAGCCGAGCACGATGAGCGTGATCACGACACTTGCCAGGAGGGCCAGCAGGACCTGGTTGGCCAGGCCGAACAGCAGCCCCATGTGACCGTCGATGCCCCACCTGGTGAGTTTGGCGGCCAGCGGATAGTCCGCGAAGCGCAGCTCGGCGGTGACCTTGCCGGTGGCGTCCACAGCCACCTGGTCCAGGCGTTGGGGGAGGCTCTTGTCGATCTCCTTGACCAGATAGGGGGCGCCTGCCTCACCAGGCCAGACAATCTCCAGCGGACCCGACAGCCCCTTGCCTGCCGCGGCCTGGACGACGCGGTCCACATCTGCGCTCGCCCCGCCGTGCTGGTGGCCGCTGTCACCTGAGTGGGCGGCGTGCTCGCCGGACGAGGTGGAGATCGCCGGAGTGGTCCAACCGAGCGCGGCGCGAAGCTCGTCGACGTTCTCACCTGCGTACTTCGACCACGTCAACCCGGTGGCGGACAGGAAGAGCAGGCCCACCACGGCCCACAGCCCCACCGATCCGTGCCAGGAGAGGGCGCGGCGCGCTCCCGAAAGCGAGCGGTCAGGAGCGATGAGGCCGCGCAGGCCGCGCTTCCTGCGACGCCTGGAGATCCACAGAACCAGCCCGCACAGGGCGACGATCCACAGCCAGCTGGCTGCCAGCTCGCTGTAGATCCTCCCCGGTTCGCCCAGATGCAGGTGCCGGTGCAGGTGGGAGATCCAGGCCCGGACCGGGAGCGCGCCTGAACTGCCGTAGCTGTCCAGGACGCCGCGCACCTGAGCGGTGTACGGGTCGACGAAGACCGCCAGCTGGGTGCTCTCCGGCAGGCCGGGCACGTCCATCAGTACCCGCGTGGTGGCGTCGGGCTCGTCCGCCGGCCGTACTGCGGTGACCTTGCCGTCCGGGCGTGCCGTCTGCGCGGCGGCGACCTGCCGGGTGAGCGGCAGCCGGGACTCGCCCACCGGCGCGGTCAGTTCGTGCCGGTAGACGATCTGCTCGATCTGGTAGGACGCCGCGTACAGGAGCCCGGTGGAGGCGGCGACGAGGAGGAAGGGGGCGATGAGTATGCCGGCGTAGAAGTGCAGCCGCAGGACCAGAGGCCTGAGGGCGGTCCACGCGGTTCCTCGTCCGGGGGACTGCTCAGGGTCGGCGGCGGAGCGCACGTCGGTAGAAGTCATGGGGGATCTCCGTTCACGGGGACGCGCACATCGACAGGTACGCCTCACCTCGGGTGGGGGTTCAGCCACGCACCGGCGTGGCGGGACACGGGCGCGGCGGCAGCGGCCTGCCGTGACCCGCGGACCGGGCTACAGCCCGGTCAGAGAACGGAGAGGAGCGTGGGAGGTCCGCGCCGGCGGACACCGGTGGCGAGCAGGATGCGCCGCAGCCGGTCCGCCTCGTGATCTGTCCGAGGACGGCGCGGCACGCGTGGCACGACCAGCGCACCCGCGAGGACGAGCAGTCCTGTCCACAGCGCACCCAGCGACGTGACTGCCAGGTGGAGGATGGTGGCCAGGCTCGACTCGCCCCGCTCCAGCCACCAGGACGACATGACGGCGATCGCGACGTGGACGAGCAGCATGCCCAGGCCGCTGGTGCCGTGAGCGTGGACCGGCGCGGCGAGCGGTGGGGTCGCCGCGCCGGCGGTGAACAGGTGGTGCATGCCGTACTGCGCGGCGAAACACGCGGCGAGCAGCACACCCACGCCTCGTTGGCGACGGCCGAGGAGGAAAGCTCCGGCCCAGGTCAGCGCCACGGCACCGGCCAGGGTGCTCGGGCGTACGGCGGCGCCGCCCGCCAGCACGTGCAGGGCCGCCGACACCAGCACGCAGGCCACGGCGAACACCGTGGCGCGTATGGCGCGCAGAAGAGGCCGACCGACATGCACCCGCACATGGTGCCACCTCCCACGCCCCTGTCACCACGTGTGATTCACACGAGGTCGTGAGGGGGACGGGCCGTGCTCCCTCCGCTGCCAGCCGAAGCCGGATGACGTTGTGCGGGGTGACGTGCACGGTACGGAGTGACGTTGTGTGGGGTGACGTTGTGTGGGGTGACGTTGTGTGGGTGACGGACAAGCGCTGCCGTCACCCGGACGTCATCGACCGGGCGTGACGGACAAGGGCTGCCGTCACACCGACTTCAGCGATCGGCTCCCTTGAGCTCGCCGGCGTTGTTCGCCCGGGCCGGCAGGAGCAGGGCGGTGATGACCACAGCCACGGACAGAACCGCGCCGATGATGAAGGCCAGTCGCATGCCCTCGAGGTTGGCCAGCACGTCGGTGACTCCCGAGGACTTCAGGGCATCGGCGCGCGCGCTCATCACGGTGATCACGAGCGCGGTGCCGAAGGCCGCGGCGACCTGCTGCAGGGTGCTCAGGATCGAGCTGCCGTGGGAGTAGAGGTGCGGGGGAACCGCTCCGAGCCCGAGGGTGAAGACCGGGGTGAAGGTCGCGGCCAGGCTAACCATCAGCAGCGCGTGCAGACCGAGGAGCTGCCAGAACGGCATGGTCATCGTGACCTGGGTGAAGCCGGTGAGCGCGAGCGTGATCCCGATCGCGCCCGGGATGACCAGGACCCGGCCGCCGAACCGGTCGAACAGGCGGCCGACGGTCGGACCGAGCAGCCCCATCGCGAGGGCGCCCGGCATCACGAGGAGCCCGGTCTGCAGGGCGCTGAGCCCGCGGACGTTCTGCAGGTAGAGCGGTAGCAGGATCATCGAACCGAGCATCGCCATGAAGGAGACCGACATCAGGATCAGCGCGACCGTGTAGGTGCGGTGGCGCAGGGTGCGCAGGTCCATCAGCGGTGCGCCGCGCTTCTGCAACCTCAGTTGGCGGAAGACGAAGACGGCGATGGTGATCAGGCCGGCCGCCACGATCGCGGCGGCGACGCGGACGTCGCCGCTCTCGAAGTGGCTGAGCCCGTAGACCAGGCCGCCGAAGCCGGCCGCGGCGGTCGCCGCGCTGAACCAGTCGATGGTGCTGAGCCGGGGCTCGCCGACGTTCTTGAGCTGCCGCAGGCCACTCCAAGTGATCACGGCGGCGATGGGGAGCACCAGGGCGAAGAGCAGACGCCAGGTCCCGAACTGGAGGATCACCCCGGAGATCGCCGGACCCATCGCGGGCGCCACCGAGATGGCCAGGGAGACGTTACCCATCACCCGGCCCCTGTCCGACTCGGGCACCACCTGCATCAGCGTGGTCATCAGCAGCGGCATCATCACAGCGGTGCCCGACGCCTGGATGATGCGGGCGCCCAGCAGCACCTCGAACGTCGGCGCGGCGGCGGCCAACGCCGTGCCGATCAGGAACAGACTCATCGCGGTGGCGTACGCGCGGCGGGTGGACACCCGCTGCAGGAACCACCCGGTGATCGGGATGACCGCGGCCATGGTCAGCATGAAGGCGGTCGAGAGCCACTGCGCGGTCTGCTCCGTGATCTGCAACGCGACCATCAGCTGGGGGATCGCGTTGATCATGATCGTCTCGTTGAGGATGACCACGAACGTGGCGAGCACCAGCAGCCAGATCACGGGCGGGGTGCGCCCTGGAACGGTCGCCGTGGGGGTGGCAGGTGAGTCGAGCAGGGGGCTGGACACGGAACCTCGATCCGGGTTGTCTGGCACAAGGTGGTCGTGGCTGGTGTCCCAGCCTTCAATCGCACGATCGGTCATGGCCATGCACATACTGACTGGCGCCACCGACAAAAACGCGTCGACCGCGTCCACCTTGCGGCAAGTGAGGTGAGATGTCACCCGGTTTTCACCGGCAGCAGAGACGATCTCCAGATCGCACAGAAGAGCCCATTTCGCTCCACGGCCTGGGCGAACACCTCGCACGGCACCCGCCCGACCGATCCGCTCACCGTGACGACTGGTCCCTGGTGCCGCCGTCGAAGGCCGGGCGGGGTTCGTTCCCCGTCGCCGTCCGCCGGCATCCATCCGGTGCGGGTAGCCAGGCGGAACAGCGCCTGGCGTAGATCATCGACGCCGGAGCGAACCCGTTGAAAGGCTGGATGACCAGCCATCCCTTGACCCACCAGCGGCACGGCGCACGAAGCACCACTCCCGCAGATGTCGTGCGAGGTCGCTCGCTTCGAGGCCGGTGACGTCTCGCCGAAGCACTCGAAGGACGTCTCAGCGTCCAATCCAACCGCTCCGCGAGGCAAGCTGACTCGGCCGTAGATCGCCCCGAATGCCTCGGTGCTCGGGAAGGCCAACTACACCTGGTACGGCATGTACGAGGTCAGAGGCCCGTGCGCGCACGTGGCGTGGTCGAGCTTCTGGAGAAAACTGATCCCGAGCCGAAAGGCCAAGATCTACGCGGAGCTGGGGCTCGACCAGCCCTCACAACGGAAAGTGCTGATCACCGCGAGCAGTGATCAGCACCATATCGGTGAGGATTTTGTGTCCGAGGGGCGTGTTGAACCGTTCGCCTACCTTCTTGAGCGGGGAGAACGGTGGCTCGACCTGGATAGGGTCAACTGAGGTACGGGACGGCGCGCCGGGGAACACGCGCTCACCCGCATCCGCGTCGACCGATCATCAGCAAGAGCAGGACCTGCTTCCGCGGCATCCATCGGACGTCGCGAGATTCGTCTGCGCTTGCCTGGGTCAATGGCGTACACGGTGATCAGGATTCCACTCGGCCACCCCACCAGGCCGCCCCAAGCGAGATGACCGTCTCGGGGCCGGACGTCCCCGCCGAAGGCATGATCTGACGGTCACTGACTGCGGCCCGTACGTCGGTTGGCTTGCCGTTCTCCGTGGTGACTTCGACCGGCTCAGGTGATCCGTCGCGGCGATCGGCGCGTGGGCGGTGCTGGCCGCGACCGGCCGGAGAGCCGCAGCGCGGCCAGCAGACCGCCCAAACGCGCTGGACGTGATGGATCGTGGGTTCCGCCCTCGCCGAGTTTCGTGCAGCTGTCGTTCCGCTGGTTCTACTGGGGAGACCGCGACAATGAACGTGTCGGCCTGGCCCTCCCTCAGTTCCGGGCGCCGCCCGCACGAGGACCGGCGGATCTGAAGGAGGCGCGGTAGGACTGCGGCGTGACCCCGACGACACGCTTGAAGCGCTCGCGGAAGGCGGTGGCCGAGCTGAACCCGGACTGCGCCGCGACCCGTTCCACGCCGTGGTCGGTGCTCTCCAGCAGGAACTGCGCCCGGCGCACCCGGGCCCGCAGCAGCCACTGCAGCGGCGTGGTGCCGGTCTGCTCGCGGAAGCGGCGGCTGAACGTACGCTCGCTCAGACCACTGCGCGCGGCCAGATCCGCCAGCGTGATCTCCTGGGCGAGGTGCTCCTCGATCCACGCCAGCACCGGCTCCAGCAGCGAGCCCCGGGGCACCGGCGGCAGGGCGTGCGTGACGAACTGCGCCTGCCCGCCCTCCCGTTCCAGCGGCACCACCGACAGCCGGGCGGAGTCGGCGGCCACGGCCGAGCCGAAGTCGCGGCGGATGAGGTGCAGGCACAGGTCCAGCCCCGCCGCCGCCCCGGCCGAGGTGAGGATCTGGCCGTTGTCGACGTACAGCACGTCCGGCCGCACGTCGATCAGCGGGTACGCCTCGGCCAGCCGCCGCGCCGCCGTCCAGTGGGTGGTGGCGCTCAGCCCGTCCAGCAGGCCGGCCGCGGCGAGGGTGAAGGCGCCCACGCAGATGGAGGCGATCCTGGTGCCGCCGGCCGCCGCCGCGCGCAGGGCCGCGAGCACCTCCGGGTCGGGCGGCGCGGCCGGTTCGGAGCGGCCTGGCACGATGACGGTGTCGGCCTCGCGCAGAGCCTCCAGCCCGTACGGGGCGACGATCGTGAACGCCTCGCTGGTCACCTGCGGCGTCCGCGCGCACACCCGGACCCGGTACGGGCGGCGCCCGTCGGCGAGGGCGGCCCGCCCGAACACCTCGACCGGCGTGGCCAGGTCGGCCGGCACCACGTGGTCCTGGGCCAAGACGGCGATCGTGTGCATGACGGACACCGTAGCGGCCACGGCCCCGCCCGAAGCAGTACGTCGGGAACCGCCCAGACGCCCCGCCGGAAGCAGCGCGTCGGGACCGCCAGCCCCCAGCCGAAGCCGCGTTGTCGAGGGGGACGGCCCGGACGCCCCGCCCGGGCCTTCGTGGCCGGCCGGGCGGTGCCGAAGGTGAGAGCCGACGCATACGAGAGGGTCGGTGGCGGGAACCCGTGGGAAATTGTCGATTCAGCCCATGGGGCAGCGGGGGCGGGCGTCCTAGTCTGGCGCCGCCCCCCTCTCCTTCCCTTCACGTTTCGCAGAACGGTACGCCGCATCTCATGTCCATCCTCATGCCGATCCTGATCGGTCTGATCGCCGTCACCCTCATCTCCCTGATCCCCGAGCCGCACCGGCGCACGGTCAACGCCGTGATCGTGGCCGGCGCGGGCGCCGCCTACCTCAGCGGCGGCGGGCTCGGTTACGCGGAGTTCGTGCTGCCGATCGTCATGACGTACGTCGCCTACCGGGGGCTGACCAGCTATGCCTGGATCGGCGTCGGCTGGCTGCTGCACACCGTGTGGGACGTCATCCACCACCTCAAGGGCGCCCCGATCCTTCCCTTCGCCGAGCACTCCTCGTTCGGCTGCGCCATCTGCGACCCGGTGATCGCGCTGTGGTGCTTCGCGGGCGGGCCCTCCGTCATCGGCTGGATCCGCGCCCGCTTCTCCCGCGAACCCGCGACCTCAGCCCCCTCCGGTACTCAGGCCCCCTCCGGTACGAATGCCACGTCCGGTACGAATGCCACGTCCGCCGGGCCGTCCGCTGCCGGGTAGGCCCTCCTGACCCGCGGCTACCATCGACAGGTAGGAGATCGACGGGACACCGGCCTCGGCCCCTTGCGGTTGCTGGCGGGCGCGCCGGCAAGACGACCCGTCCGGTGCTGTTCACGTGCAGCGGGTGACGGGAGTCGAACCCGTGCTGGCAGCTTGGGAACAGCAATGATCAGGGCTTGTCGGGGCGCTGAGCTGGGTGGGAAGCCGGTCCTGAGTGACCGTGGTTGACCCTCGTTACGCGCTCGCCAACCGTGTGACCCACCCGCGCAACGTCAACCTGCGCGAGGTCGACATAGCCCCCAAGCTTGACCGCTGGCTGGGGTGCCTGTTCACTCCGTCGAACATCGACCGCACCTTGGACCTCCTGGTCACGGCGCATGAAGCGCCGCCCCGGAGATGTACGAGAGTGAGGCCATCAAACGGCAGATGGCCGAATGCGATCGGAAGCTGGCCCGCCACCGCGCGGCCCTGGAAGTCGGCGCCGACCCCGTGCTCATTGCGAGTTGGATGACCGAGGAACAAGGTCGAAAGAATGAGCCAGAACACAGACTCAGGCGTCTACCCATTGCTCAGTCTCGATCCTTAGATCGAGACGGCCTGGTCGCGTCCTTGCGCGAACCGGGCAGTCTGGTTGAGGTCCTGGAGAGGGCCGATCCAACCCGCAAGGCAAGGATCTACACGCACCTCGACCTGGAGCTGGTCTACCACCCCTCACAACACAAAGTCCTGGTCGCTGTTTCCAGCAACCAGGACCATATGGGGTACGGGTCTGTGTCCGAGGGGGGACTTGAACCCCCATGCCCCGCAAAGGGCACTAGCACCTCAAGCTAGCGCGTCTGCCTATTCCGCCACCCGGACTTGGTGCCTGCACGCGAGACCGTCATCCCGCGTCGGCTCAGTAAGGTTAGCAAACTCTGCGGGGTGCGTCATACCGTGATTCCTCAAGACCCGATCGAAGGAGTCCGCATGACCCCGCGCACCGGCGAGGACGAGGTCGTCGACCTCTGCCGAGACCTCATCCGCATCGACTCGACGAACGCGGGAGACAACGCAGGCCCCGGCGAGCGGCAGGCCGCGGAGTACGTGGCCGAGAAGCTCGAAGAGGTGGGCCTGGAGGCCCGCATCCTCGAGAGCGACGACCGCAGGTCCAACGTGATCGCCCGCATCGAGGGCGAGGATTCGAGCAGGGGAGCGCTGCTCCTGCACGGTCATCTGGACGTCGTGCCGTTCGACGCCGGCGACTGGCGGCACCATCCGCTGTCCGGGGAGATCGCCGACGGGTGCGTCTGGGGCAGGGGCGCCGTGGACATGAAGGACATGGACGCGATGATCCTGGCCGTCGCCAGGCAGTGGGCGAGCGCGGGCAGGCGCCCTCCGCGCGACGTGGTGCTGATGTTCACCGCCGACGAGGAGGCGGGCGGCGCCTACGGGGCCAACTTCCTGGTCGACAACCACAAGGAGCTGTTCGAGGGGGTCACCGAGGCCATCGGCGAGGTCGGCGGCTTCAGCGTCTCCCTCGGCGACAGGAGGCTCTACCTCATCGAGGCGGCGGAGAAGGGCATGGCGTGGATGCGGCTGAGGGCGAAGGGCCGCGCGGGCCACGGCTCGATGCTGAACGCCGACAACGCCGTCACCGAGCTCGCCGACGCGGTCGCCCGCATCGGCCGTCACGAATGGCCCGTACGGCTGACGCCCACGGTCAAGCGCCTGCTGGACGAGCTGGAGATAGGCCCTGACGAGATCGACAGGCTCGGCCCGCTGGCCCGCATGATCGGCGCGGTGCTCCGCAACACCGCCAACCCCACGATGCTCCAGGGCGGCTACAAGGCCAACGTGATCCCGCAGAGCGCCGAGGCCGTGGTGGACGGGCGGTTCCTGCCGGGCTACGAGGAGGAGTTCTTCGCCACGATCGACGAGCTGCTCGGTCCGAACGTCACCAGGGAGTTCGTCCAGCACCAGGTGGCGCTGGAGTTCGCCTTCGAGGGGCCGCTGGTGCGGGCGATGGCGCAGGCGCTCACCGAGGAGGACCCCGACGGGCTCGCCGTGCCGTACACCCTCTCAGGGGGGACGGACCTCAAGGCGTTCAGCAGGCTGGGCATCACCGGGTACGGCTTCGCGCCGCTCAAGCTCCCTGCCGACCTGGACTTCTCAGGGATGTTTCATGGGGTGGACGAGCGGGTGCCGGTCGATTCGCTCCGGTTCGGGGTCAGGGTGCTTGACCGATTCCTAGCTCTCTCCTGAAAAGCCCTTGCGGCCACCTTGAGTACTGCTACGGTTACCGAGCGTTGAGGGGTGAGTCCACGGACTGGCCTCACATGTGAGGTCGGTTCTGGAGCTCGGGAGGTCACGTGGCACGCATGCCGGTGCAGCGGTGGAGGGCGAAGTCCCTCCCTGCTCGGCGCGTGCCCGTGGCTGTCTTCGAAGAGCGTGCGACCACCGATCGGGCCGCCCGGATGGCGCGGTTCGCGGCCGGCGCCCGCCCGGTCATCGCACGAGCACTCACGGTAGGCGGCCTGCTGGTCGCCGGTTGGCTGCTCGCCATGCTCTTCGGGCTGCTCGCAGCAGCTCCGGCAGCCGCGGAGACCACCGCGGCCACAGGAGCCGACACCTCTCAATCCGTCGCCGGTTTCCCCACGGCAGACGGCGCCGCCCTGGTGCTGGACAACACCGAGGCAATGGCCGGGGCTGAAGTGGACGGGCTCACCAGCCAGTCGAAGCCCGGCTTCCCCGCACCTTCCTCCGCCGGCAAGAGCATGGGCGCCAAGGGCTTGGCGCCGAACGGCGGAGGCAACGGCCCGTTCGGGCCTGGCATGGGGGACATCGCGAGGTCCGTCATCGACCCGCGTGAGACGGCTCAGCGCGCCCCCCTGGCGTGCGTGCTGCCCCCGGTCTTCCGCACAGCAGCGGACGACCCTTCTTTCTCACCTGACTGATTCCGCTCAAGAGCAGGAGCGTGGGCTGAGTCCCCTCCGCAGAGCGTGTGACACATCAGTCATCGCTGGTTCGCGTATCCGAGTTCCCCGCTGTGCGTGGTCGTCAGAGGACCTCGCTCGGCCTCGGCTGTCCGCGGCCAGGTCAGGTATTCCCCCCAAGAACCACTAGGAGCATTCATCATGCGTACGTGGGCTAAGGCATCGACCCCTGCGGCTCTGCTCGCGGTAGCGGTCATGTCCTTCGGCAGCGGCACCGCTGTCGCCGACACCTCTGGAGACTCCTCCATCGGCGGCGGCAACCAGGTCAACCTGCCGATCTCACTTCCCGTCGACATCAGCGGCAACTCCGTCGCCGCGGCCGGCGAGTCCACCGCCAACTCGGAGGGCGGCGCCTCGGTCGAGAACGTCGGCCAGAGCGGCGGCATCCCGAACAAGACCTCGGGCAACAGCAGCGTCCTGGGCGGCAACCAGGTCAACGCGCCGATCAGCGCCCCGATCAACGCCTGTGGCAACGCGCTGTCGCTGTTCGGCAGCTCCGAGGCGGGCTGCAAGGGCGGCGCCACCGTCAAGAACACCGGCAAGGGCGGCGCGGGAGGCAACAGGACCTCCGGCGACAGCAGCGTCCTGGGCGGCAACCAGGTGACCGCGCCGATCAGCGCGCCGATCAACGCCTGCGGCAACGCGCTGGCGATCTTCGGGGACGCCACGGCAGGGTGCAAGGGCGGCTCCGCCGTCAAGAACACCGGCGTGGGCGCCGGCGGCAACACCACCTCGGGCAGGAACTCCGTCCTGGGCGGCAACCAGGTGATCGCGCCGATCAGCGGCCCGATCAACATCTGCGGCAACGCGATCGCGGTCTTCGGCCAGGCCTTCGCCGGGTGCAAGGGCGGCTCCAGCGTCACCAACGGCGGCGACAGGCCGGGTCACGGCTATCACCGCGGCCCGGGGCGCCTCGCCTCCTCGGGCAACGACACCGACGGCCGCTTCGGCGCCGGCAGCGGCAACCAGGTGATCGCGCCGATCAGCCTGCCGATCACCGCCTGCGGCAACGCCGTGGGCAACGCCCCCGCCGGGTGCAAGGGCGGCAGCACGGTCGAGAACACCGCCGCGGGCAGCGGCGCCGGTGGCAACACCACCTCGGGCCGCTCGGGAGTCCTGTCGGGCAACCAGGTGATCGCGCCGATCACCGCCCCCGTCAACGTCTGCGGCAACGCGGTCGCGCTCGCCGGCCAGGCCTTCGCCGGGTGCAAGGGCGGCGTCTCGGTCAAGAACGGCGGCAAGGGCGCGGGCGGCAACAGGACCTCCGGCCAGTCGGGCGTGGGCTCGGGCAACCAGGTGATCGCTCCGATCACCGCTCCGATCAACGCCTGCGGCAACGCCGTGGCGGCGCTGGGTCTGGCCGAGGCCCACTGCAAGGGCGGGGCGAGCGTCTCACCGAAGCACGGCGTGGGCGGTGGCGGCAACACCACCTCAGGCAGGTCCGGTGTCCTCGCGGGCAACCAGGTGGTCGCGCCGATCACCGCTCCCGTCAACGTCTGCGGCAACGCGGTGGCCGTCCTGGGTGACGCCGCCGCCGGGTGCCTCGGTGGCGCCCGGGTCGGCAAGCCGGTCGACGAGCACGACCACGGGTACGACCACTGGACGCGTTCCAGCGGCAAGGTCGCCAACTCCAAGGCCAGCGGTCTGCTGCCCGCTCTTCCTGTCGTCCCCGCCATGGCAGGGCTGAAGGATGTGGGCAACGTCACCCAGCAGATGCGCGGCTCGGGGCTGCCCGCGCTGCCCGTCGTCGGTGACCTCACCAGCACGCTCGGCCTGCCCGCACTGCCTGGCCTGCCCGGTCTGCCCGGCCAGCCCGCCACGCCGACCGAGCGTCAGGGCAAGGCGACTCCCGCCTCGAACAGCCCCGTCTCGGCCCTCGGCCCCGCCACCGACCTCGTTTCCTCGACCCCGGTCGGCGGGGCGGTCGGCTCCGCCACCGGCGCCCTGCCCGTCGGTGACCTCGGCCTGATGAGCGCCGCTCAGCCGGCCGGCGTCACGGGGATGAACTCCAACTCACTGTTCGCGCTGGTCATGGGCGCCATGTTCGCCGCTTCGGCGACGCTGTTCGCGACGACCCGCCGGCTGCGCTTCGGCAAGAAGTAGGCGGCGCGGCACCGGTTGACCACGGTACGGCACCGCCCGCAGCCGGCGGGTGAGTAGCCGAGGACCCTCTGCCCGCTCCCATCCAGGGGGCGGGCAAAGCCCGTTTCCCGCAAAGGGAGCACAGACGTTCCGCCCGCACCCAGCGACTCGTCGCGGCCCTGACCCTGACTCCGCCGTGCGGGTGGAGGTGGATGCTTTGCCCGTGCTGGTGTGGTGGTCGCGGCCTTGGCCGTGATCTTCTCAGTGCGGGCGAAGGTGGATGCTTTGCCCGTGCTGGTGTGGTGGTCGCGGCCCTGGCCGTGATCTCCTCAGAACGGGCAAAGGTTAGACGCTTTGCCCGTTCTGGGGGGCGCGGCCCCAGAACGGGCAAAGCCATGTCAGAGAGTTCGTCGGACGCGGATGATCTTGCGGCGTAGCCGTACATGTCTGCTGCCGTCGGGGTACAGTCGCACCCTGGCCAGTTCCCACTGCCCGTATTCAGCATGTTCGGTCAGCATCTGACGTGCGGCTTCACGCGACGTGTCGCGAGGGATATAGACATCCATGTAGGAGTAGGCCAGCACAGCGATTAGTCTCCAGGGTGAGTTAGGGAGCTACGGCACTCACTCGGCCTTATTCTGCGTCCTTGAGTGAGACAGTGACCCCGGGGGAAGGAAAATCCCCCGACACGGGTTACCTTTCAGATCTGTGCCCGCTCCCGGCAGGGGGATACGCAAGCGAACAGCGAGGTAGGAAGCAGCGTGCCAGCCAACAACGGCAGCGCCGGCGGAAACCGCCTGGTGATCGTCGAGTCGCCGGCCAAGGCGAAGACGATCGCGGGCTACCTTGGGCGCGGCTACATCGTCGAGTCCAGCATCGGCCACATCCGCGACCTGCCAGAGAAGGCAGATGACATCCCCGAGAAGTACAAGGGGGAGGCATGGGCACGCCTCGGCGTCAACGTCGACCATGAATTCGAGCCGCTCTATGTCGTCAATCCCGACAAGAAGGCTCAGGTCAACAAGCTCAAGCAACTGCTGAAGGACGCCGACGAGCTCTACCTCGCCACTGACGAGGACCGCGAGGGCGAGGCCATCGCGTGGCACCTGCGCGAGGTGCTCAAGCCCAAGGTGCCCGTGCACCGCATGGTCTTCCACGAGATCACCCCGCAGGCGATCCGCGACGCCGTGGCCAACCCGCGCGACCTCAACCTCCGGTTGGTCGACGCGCAGGAGACCAGGCGCATCCTCGACCGTCTCTACGGCTACGAGGTCAGCCCCGTGCTGTGGAAGAAGGTCAAGCCTCGTCTGTCCGCCGGCCGCGTGCAGTCGGTGGCCACTCGCCTGGTGGTGGAGCGTGAGCGTGAGCGCATGGCGTTCACCGCCGCCCACTACTGGGACCTGTCGGCGCTGTTCGACTCGGGCAAGCCCGAGGAGACGCCGCGCGACTTCACCGCCACACTGACCGGCGTCGACGGCAAGCGCGTCGCGCAGGGCCGCGACTTCGGCTCCGACGGGCGCCTCAAGAACGCCAACGTGCTCCACCTGTCCGAGCAGGCCGCCGGTGAGCTGGCGGGGCGGCTCAGGGGCGCGTCGTTCGCCGTCAGGTCGGTGGAGCGCAAGCCGTACACCCGCAAGCCGTACGCGCCGTTCAGGACGACCACGCTGCAGCAGGAGGCCAGCAGGAAGCTGGGCTTCTCGGCGAAGTACACGATGCAGGTGGCCCAGCGGCTCTACGAGAACGGTTTCATCACCTACATGCGAACCGACAGCATCACGCTGTCGGAGACCGCTGTCGCCGCCGCCAGGTCACAGGCCATCAAGCTGTACGGCTCGGCGTACGTGCCCGACAAGCCGCGCTCCTACGCCAGCAAGGTGAAGAACGCGCAGGAGGCCCACGAGGCGATCCGTCCTTCGGGCGAGGAGTTCCGCACGCCTGGCGAGACCGGGCTGAGCGGCGACATGTTCCGCCTGTACGAGCTGATCTGGCAGCGCACCGTCGCCTCGCAGATGAAGGACGCGGTCGGCGAGTCGGTCACCGTGAAGGTCGACGGCGGCGGCGCCGAGTTCACCGCCTCCGGTCGCACGATCACCTTCTACGGCTTCCTGAAGGCGTACGTGGAGAGCTCGGACGATCCCTCCACCGACCGCGACGACTCGGAGAAGCGGCTGCCGAACCTGGCCGAGGGCGACCCGCTCGACCTCAGCAGGCTCGACGTCTCCTCGCACTCGACCAAGCCGCCCGCCCGCTACACCGAGGCGTCGCTGGTCAAGGAGCTGGAGGACCGCGAGATCGGTCGTCCCTCGACCTACGCGTCGATCATCGGCACGATCCTCGACAGGGGCTACGTGTTCAAGAAGGGCACCGCGCTGGTGCCCTCCTTCCTGGCCTTCGCGGTGGTCAACCTGCTGGAGCAGCACTTCGGCAACCTCGTCGACTACGACTTCACCGCCGAGATGGAGAAGGTCCTCGACGACATCGCCAACGACAGGGCCGAGCGCGTTCCCGAGCTGCAGCGCTTCTACTTCGGCCAGGAGGGCGACGAGGGCCTGAAGGAGATGGTCACCGACCTCGGCGAGATCGACGCCAAGGAGATCAGCTCCTTCCCCATCAGGGACAGCGACATCGTGATCAGGGTGGGCCGCTACGGTCCCTACCTCGACCGCGAGGGCGTCCGGGTCAACATCCCCGAGGACATGACGCCCGACGAGCTGACCTCGGACAAGGCCGAGGAGCTGTTCTCCCGTCCGACGGGCGACCGCGAGCTGGGCAAGGACCCGGTGAGCGGGAACATGATCGTCGCCAAGGACGGCCGCTTCGGGCCCTACGTGACCGAGGTCCTGCCCTCCGAGCAGGAGGACGTGGCTCCGAAGAAGCGCACGAAGAAGGCCGACGCTCCGAAGCCGCGCACCAGCTCGCTGTTCAAGTCGATGTCGCTCGACACCATCACGCTGGACGACGCGCTCAAGCTGCTGTCGATCCCGCGCGTGGTCGGCCAGCTCGACGGCGAGGAGGTCACCGCGCAGAACGGCAAGTTCGGGCCCTACATCAAGAAGGGCACCGACTCGCGGTCGATCGGCTCGGAGGAAGAGCTGTTCACGATCACGATCGAGCAGGCCAAGGAGCTGTTCGCGCAGCCCAAGCAGCGCGGTCGCCGTACGGCCGCCGCCGCGCCGCTGCGCGAGCTGGGTGATGACCCCAACTCCAAGAAGCCGGTCGTGGTCAAGGAGGGCCGTTTCGGGCCCTACGTCACCGACGGGGAGACCAACGCCTCGCTCCGCAAGGGCGACACGGTCGAGGACATCACCATCGAGCGGGCCGCCGAACTGCTGGCCGAGCGGCGCGAGCGCGCTCCCGCGCCGAAGAAGAAGGCTCCGGCCAAGAAGGCCGCGACCACGACCAGGAAGAAGCCTGCCGCCAAGTCCTGAGAAGGCTCTCAGGGCCGCCAACACGAGTGTCGGTGCCGGCTCGTAGCATGGCGCCGTGGTCTTCGGATTGGTGCTGACGCTGGCCGTCGCAGGGGTGCACTACTACCTGTGGCGGCGGCTGGTGCGCGGCACCACCCGCCCTGGCCGGGCTCGCAGGGTGCTCACCTGGTCGTTGGTCGGGCTCGGCGCGCTGGTGCCGGTCACGCTGGCGGCCACGAGGTCGGAGTTCGGCCACTGGCTGGCCTGGCCGGGGTTTTTCTGGCTGGCGGTGATGTTCTACCTCGTCGTCTTCCTCGTGCTGCTGGAGATCCCGAGGGGCGTGGCGGCGGTGCTGCTGCGCCGCAGGGCGCCGATGGTCCAGGCGCTCACAGTGCCGCCTGCCGTACCGGAGGGGCCGCCTGCCGTACCTCAGGTGCCCGCGGCCGAGCCCGACCTGGTCAGCAGGCGGCTGTTCCTGGGGCGCGCCACGGCCGCGGTAGCGGGCGTCGGCGCGCTGGCCACGGTCGGGTACGGCATCAGCACCGCGCTCGGCGCGCCGGTGGTGGAGCCGGTCAGGATCGCCCTGCCCAGGCTCGACCCGCGCCTGAGCGGCCTGCGGTTCGCGGTCGTGAGCGACATCCATCTGGGGCCGCTGACGGGGCTGCGGCACACCGAGCGGATCGTCCGCATGATCAACGAGCTCGACGCCGACGTGGTGGCGATCGTCGGTGACCTGGTCGACGGCACGGTCGCCGAGCTGGGGCCGCTGGCCGAGCCGCTCAAGGAGCTCCAGTCGCGCTACGGGTCCTACTTCGTGACGGGCAACCACGAGTTCTACACGGCCAACGGTCCCGGCGAGTGGATGGCCGAGCTCGAGCGGCTGGACGTGCGGCCGCTGCGCAACGAGCGGGTGGAGATCATCCATCGGGGAGCGGTGCTCGACCTGGCGGGCGTCGACGACGTCACAGGAGAGCCCGACTTCGAGCGGGCGCTGGGCGGGCGCGACCGGTCCAGGTCCTCGGTCCTGCTGGCGCACCAGCCGGTCCAGGTGGCCAAGGCGGCCGGCTACGGGGTCGATCTGCAGCTGTCGGGCCACACCCACGGCGGCCAGATGGTGCCCTTCAACCTGATCGTCCCGATGCAGCAGCCGGTGGTCTCCGGGCTGGCGACCGTCGACGGCGTTCAGGTGTACGTCACGAGAGGGGCGGGATTCTGGGGGCCACCGGTACGCGTGGGTGCGCCTCCTGAGATCACGCTGGCCGAACTCACCCACGTGGGGGGTTCCTAGGTATTACCCTCAGGCCACGAGCAGCCGGGCATTTCCGGCTCGCCCCCCGAACCCCCCTGGATACGCTACGACCATGACCATCCGCAGACCGGCCCATGTGCTGGCCATCGCTCCCTTTCGCCGGCTGTGGATGGCCATGTCCGTCTGCAGCCTCGGCGACTGGCTCAACATCCTCGCCCTGACCGCTCTGGCCGGAAACCTGACGGCAGGGCAGGGCTTCCAGACCCAGTCCCTCGCGGTCGGCGGCGTCTTCCTCGCCAAGATGCTCCCCGCGATCCTGCTCGGGCCGCTGGCGGGGGCGTTCGCCGACCGCTTCGACCGGCGGCTGACCATGGTCGTGGCCGACCTGTCGCGCTTCGCCCTGGTGCTGACGATCCCGCTGATCGGCGTCTACCAGTGGGTGATCGTCGCGACCCTGCTGGTCGAGTGCGTGAACCTGTTCTGGGTGCCTGCCAAGGACGCCACGGTGCCCAACCTGGTGCCCAAGGAGCGGCTCGAGCAGGCCAACCAGCTCAACCTGCTCGTGACGTACGGCACGGCGCCCGTCGCGGCGCTGCTGTTCGCCGTGCTCTCGCTGACCGGGGACATGGCGCGCTCGACCGTGCCCGCGCTGTCGTGGCTGCAGCCGACGGATCTGGCGCTGGGCATCAACGCGGTCGCCTACCTGGTGTCGGCGGCGCTGATCTTCACGCTGCGCGACCTGCCCAGGCGCGGCGGCGGCATCTCGACGCCCTCGGTGCTGAAGCAGATCGTCGAGGGCTGGCGCTTCGTGGGCCGCGACCAGCTGGTGCGCGGGCTGATCGTGGGCATGCTGGGCGCGTTCGCCGCGGGCGGCGCGGTCATCGGCGTGGCGAAGGTCTATGTCGTCTCGCTGGGTGGCGGCGACGCGGCCTACGGCGTCGTGTTCGGCGCGGTCTTCGTCGGCATGGCCGCGGGCATGTTCTTCGGGCCGAGGCTGCTGGCCGGGCTGTCGCGGCGGCGGCTGTTCGGGCTGGCGATCACCGTGGCCGGTCTGACGCTGGCGGCCATCGCGCTCATCCACAACCTGGTGATCGTGGTCATGCTGACCGTGGCGCTCGGCGCCTGCGCGGGCATCGCGTGGATCATCGGCTACACCCTCATCGGCCTGGAGGTCGAAGACTCCCTGCGCGGGCGGACGTTCTCCTTTCTGCAGTCCACCGCCCGCGTCACGCTCCTGCTCGTGGTCGCGGTGGCCAGCCCGGTCGCCGGCCTGTTCGGCACCCACCTGGTGGGCGCCTACGTCTTCGACGGCGCTAATCTGGTGCTGCTGGTCGGCGGAGTGCTCGCGATGGTCGTCGGCATGCTGGCGTTGCGCCACATGGACGACAGGCGAGGTGTGCCACTCTCGGAGGACCTGCTCGCCGCGCTGCGCGGCGAGCGTTACGCGCCGGGGGTCGTGGAAGAAGTGCCGGGGGTGTTCATCGCCTTCGAGGGCGGCGAGGGTTCGGGGAAGACGACGCAGTCGAGGCTGCTGGCGATCTGGCTGCGCGACCAGGGCTTCGATGTCGTGCAGACGAGGGAGCCAGGCTCGACCAAGGTCGGCATGCGCCTGCGCGCGATCCTGCTCGACGCGGCGGAGAAGGGGCTGTCGGCCAGGGCCGAGGCGCTGCTCTACGCCGCCGACAGGGCCGAGCACGTCGAGAAGGTGATCAGACCCGCGCTGCACAGGGGGGCGCTGGTGATCACCGACCGCTATGTCGACTCCTCACTCGCCTACCAGGGTGCGGGCAGGGCGCTCGATCCCTCCGACGTGTCCAAGGTCAACGCCTGGGCCACGGGCGGCCTCGTGCCGCACCTGACCGTGCTGATCGACACCCCGCCCTCGGTCGGGCTGACCAGGCTGGGTGGGGCTGCCGACCGGATCGAGTCCGAGCCGCTCGACTTCCACGAGCGGGTGCGCAAGGAGTTCCGCTCGCTGGCGGCGGCCGCGCCCGAGCGCTACCTCATGGTCGACGGCACGCTGTCGCAGAATGAGATCAGCAGGATCGTCCAGGACAGAGTGCGCGAGATCCTGCCCGACCCGGTGCCGAGCGAGTCCGAGGACATCACCGGCACCATGCCCGCCATCCGCGACTAACCTTGGGCCGGTGAGCGTCTTCGACGACCTGGTGGGCCAGGAGCAGGCTTCAGCCGTACTCTCGCGGGCTGCCCACGCCGCCGCGGAGGCGGTCGCGGGCGGGCGGGGCGCGGGCATGACGCACGCCTGGCTCTTCACGGGGCCGCCAGGATCGGGCCGCGAGGACGCGGCGCGGGCGTTCGCCGCGGCGCTGATGTGCCCTTCGGGCGGCTGCGGCCACTGCGACCAGTGCCATCAGGTGTTGATCGGCTCGCACCCCGACCTCGAGGCCGTCAAGCCGGAGGGGCTGTCCTACAGCGTCAAGCAGACCCGCGAGCTCATCCTGCGCGCCGCGGGCGCCCCCACCCAGGGCCGGTGGCGGGTCATCCTGTTCGAGAACGCCGACAGGGTCACGGAGTCGGCGGCCAACGCGCTGCTCAAGGCCATCGAGGAGCCGCCTCCCCGCACGGTCTGGCTGCTGTGCTCGCCCGCTCCCGACGACATGATCATCACGATCAGGTCCAGGTGCAGGGTCGTCAGCCTCGTCACGCCCTCGGGGGAGGCCGTCGCGCACGTGCTGGCCACCCGCGACGGTGTGCCGTGGGAGATGGCCACCTTCGCCGCGCGGGCCTCCCAGGGCGACCTCGCCCGTGCCCGCCTGCTCGCTTCCGACGAGGGCGTACGGCGGCGCCGCGACGCCGTGCTGGCGATCCCTCGTTCGCTGAGCGGGGTGGGGGAGTGCATCGCGGCGGCCGAGCGGCTGGTGAAGACCGCAGAGGAGGAGGCCGCCGCGGCCACCACGCTCCTCAACGAGAGTGAGACGACGGACCTGCGCAGGCTCTACGGGGAGGGCTCCACGGGCAAGGGCCTGAACAGGGGGCTGGTCAGGGGCGGCGCCGGGGCGTTGAGGGAGTTGGAGGACCGGCAGAAGTCGCGCGCCACCCGCGTGAAGCGCGACTCCCTGGACGGCGCGTTGCTCGAGCTGGTGTCGTACTACCGCGACGTGCTGGCGATGCAGCTCGGAGCGACGGTGGAGCTGGCCAACGACGACCATCGGTTCGAGCTCGACTCGATCGCCAAGGGGTCGACGGCCGAGGAGACGCTGCGGCGGATCGATGTGATCATGCAGTGCAGGGAGCGGCTGGCGGCGAACGTGAACCCGCAGATCGCGGTGGAGGCGATGATGCTGGGCCTGCGCCGTCCGTGACCGGGGTGAGAGGGCACGGGTTTCGCAGTCGGTGATCTCGGCTCTTTGACGGCGCGGTCCCGCCCGCCGTCTTCACTCGCCGTCTTCTCGCCGGGCACTCGATCGAAGGTTTCCGTCCCAGGGCTCGGCTGAGGCGTTTCCACCCTCACCGAATGCCTGCGGCGCCAAACTCGCCGCATGACCCGAGCAGCAGATGCCGTCCCCAAGCGTCTCTGTGATGTGGAAGTCGAACTGCTCCCTCGCCGGGAGCTCGTGGATGTGGCGACACTCTTCGCCGAGCATCACCTGGGCCTCGTACGGCTGGCGCTGATCATGGTCGGCGACCGGGCGACGGCCGAGGACGTCGTCCAGGAGGCGTTCGCCCGCACTCACGCGGGGCGGGCCAGGCTGCGAGATCCCAGCAGCGCGCTGGCCTACGTCCGCTCGGCCGTGCTGAACGGCTGCAGGTCCGTGCTGCGGCGGCGGGCCACGGTGTTCAGGCGGGCGGTGCCGTACGAGCCGCCGGTGTGGTCGGCCGAGAGCGCCGCACTGCTCGGTGAGGAGCGCAGGGAGGTGCTCGTGGCGCTGCGGGGTTTGCCCCAGCGTCAGCGCGAGGCGCTGACGCTGCGCTACTACTTCGACCTCACCGACCAGGAGGTGGCCGACGCCATGGGTGTCAGCGGAAGCACCGCCAGATCCACGATCGCCAGGGGCCTGTCCGCCCTGGCCCGCGCACTTGGGGAGGACGCATGAACAGCCCGATGGAGGACCGCCTTCGCGATGCCCTCGTCTCGGCCGGCGCCACGGTCGAGCCCGAGACCCTGACGCCGCTGCGGACACCCGACCGGCACCGGCGTTTCCGGGTCGATCTGCGCCTGGTAGCGGTGGCCGCCGCGGTGGCCGGTGTGGCCATGTTCCTCATGCTCAGGCCGACGCACCATGACGCTCCCGTGCTGGCGGCGGGCATGGTGCCGGTGAACTGGAGCGAGGGAGAGCCGGAGATCTCGGTGTTCCTGTGCAAGCCCGACTCCCCGTTTCCCGCCTGCGCGGACGATGTGCGTCCTGACCGCGGAGCCATCGAACAGGCGCTGCGAGCGAGGCCGGAGGTGAAGTCCGTGGTGTACGAAGATCAGCAGGTCAACTACGAGAGGTTCCGGCAGTCTCAGGTGGGCAGGGACGGCAAGCTTCTCCAGGCCGTCACAGTCGACGACATGCCCGATGCGTTCCGCCTGAGAATGCGCCAGGGGACCGACTGGTCGGCGGCGATGGCGGCGGCGAGCGAGCTCGACGGTGTCTCCAGGGTGATCAACCAGGTGTGCGCGGCCAAGCGGGCGGAGCTGTTCGAGATCATCAAGGAGAAGATCTTCGGACCGGATGACGAGGTCTGCATGACTCCCTAACGGGGCAGAGCCTCTCGTAGGGTGGGGGCGAAGGCCGTCCGAACCCCCGAGGCCGTCAGGAGGCGAGCGCGAGCCCATGGGAATGATCATGGCCGTGAGCTTCACCCGTTACGGAAGGCTCTACTACCTCGATCCCGGCGGGCACACCCCCAAGGTGGGCGACAAGGTGCTGGTGCCCACCGATTCGGGCCCGGAGGTCGCCGAATGTGTGTGGGCGCCGCAGTACACCAGCGAGGAGATCGACGGCCTGCCCGTCTGCGCGGGGCTCGCCGCCGACGACCACCTCACGCGCGACGAGACCAACAAACGCAGGCGCGCCGAGGCCCGGAGCGTCTCCAAGCGGCTCATCAAGCGCCACACGCTGCCGATGAAGGTGGTGGGCGTCGACTACCTCGACAACGACAACGTCTACACGGTCTACTTCTCCGCCCCGCACCGTGTCGACTTCCGCGCGCTCGTCCGAGACCTGGCCCGCAACCTGCGGGCCAGGGTCGAGCTGCGGCAGATCGGGCCCCGCGACGAGGCCAGGCTGCAGGGCGGCATCGGGCCGTGCGGGCGTGACCTGTGCTGCGCCACGTTCCTCAAGGACTTCGAGCCCGTCTCCGTACGCATGGCCAAGGACCAGGACCTCCCGGTCAACCCGCTGCGCATCGCGGGGGCCTGCGGCAGACTGATGTGCTGCCTGAAGTACGAGCACCCTCTCTACCAGGAGTTCAGGGCCACCGCGCCGCGCGTCGGCCTGGCGGTCGACACGCCTGAAGGCGCGGGGACCGTGGTGGGGCACAACGTCCCCAGCGACTCGGTGGTGGTCAGGCTCAACGACGGCGGGCGGAGATGCTCGTGCTCGAAGGCCAGCGTGTGTGCCCCCCGCAAGGCGTACGACTCGACCTACGGCCCCGACGACCAGCCCCCAGCCGGTGAGCCCTGAGGACTGACGGACGGACGGCATGCGGTGAACGCCGGGTCAGGCCGAGGAGGCGCGAGGGAGTGACGTGAGGATGCGGCGGCGACGGTCATGGCGTCGCGCGGTCGTCATGGCCGTCTGTGTGACCCTGACGCCCATCGGGTGCGGTGCCGACCCACCGTCCCCGGACGTCTACGATCAGCGGCTGGCCTGGGACGACTGCGGCGACGGGTTCGAGTGCGCCAGGCTCAGGGTGCCCCTCGACTACCGCGACCCACAGCGCGAGGAGCTGTCCATCAGCGTGATCCGCCTGCCCGCCACCGGCGACAGGGTCGGCTCGATCGTGATCAATCCCGGTGGTCCCGGCGGATCCGGCATCGACTACGGCAGGGCGGCGCGCTCCGTGCTCAGCCCCCAGGTGCGCGACCGGTTCGACGTGGTCGGCTTCGATCCGCGCGGCGTCGGCGAGTCCGCGCCGGTGGAGTGCCTCAGCGACAAGGCGCTCGACGCCTTCCTGGCGCTCGACGCAACCCCCGACTCCCCGGCCGAGCTGACCGCCCTGGAGAAGGCCTCCCGCCGGTTCGCCAACGGCTGCCGGGCCATGTCCCCTCGCCTGCTCCCGCACATCGGGACGGCGAACGCGGCACGCGACATGGACGTCCTCCGCGCCGCCCTCGGCGACGAGCGCCTGACCTACCTCGGCAAGTCGTACGGCACCCATCTGGGCGCCGTGTACGCCGACCTGTTCCCCGACAGGGTGCGCGCGCTCGTCCTCGACGGGGCGGTCGACCCCGCCCTGAGCCGCGTGGAGATGAACGAGGGACAGGCGGAGGGCTTCGCCGTCGCCTTCAGGGCCTATGCGAGGGACTGTTTCACGATCCCCGACTGCCCGTTGACCAGCCGTACCGTGGACGGAGCCGTGGCCGAGCTGTCGGGGCTGCTGCGCCGTACGGACGGCAGCCCCCTGCGCGGCGAGGGACGCGAGGTGACCGAGGCCCTCGCCACGCTGGGCGCGCTGACGCCCCTCTACGATCGGCGCTCGTGGCCCGTGCTGACCGAGGCGCTGCGCCAGGCCTCGACCGGTGACGGCACCCTGCTCCTGCACAGCGCCGACCAGCTCGTCGGCCGCTCCCAGGACGGCACCTACTCCAACCAGACCGAGGCCAACATGGCCATCAACTGCGTCGACAGCCCCTATCCCCGCCAGCTGTCCGCCTTCGTGAAGGCGGCGAATCAGGCCGAACAGCGGACGCCAGGGTTCGGGGCGTACGTGATGTGGAGCACGCTGCCGTGCGCGTTCTGGCCCGTCCCCGCGAGCGAGCACAACCGGCCACTGGTTGCTCGCGGCGCACCCCCGATCCTGGTCGTGGGCACCACGCGCGATCCGGCCACGCCGTACGGCTGGGCCCGCGCGATGGCCTCGCAACTGGAGTCCGGAGTGCTCGTCACCTTCGAGGGCGACGGACACACCGCCTACCTGAACGGCTCGTCCTGCGTGGACGCCACGGTGGACGCGTACCTGGTGTGGGGGCGCGTTCCGGAGGATGGCATGCGGTGTCCTGAGATCGAGTGATCAGAGGGCGCGAGGACCCCTCAGGCTCCTGTAGACTTCAACACGCCGTATGGCGCGCCGCCTTAGCTCAGTCGGCCAGAGCACTTCACTCGTAATGAAGGGGTCTCGGGTTCGAATCCCGAAGGCGGCTCCAGATCAGAAGGCCCTCACGTGATCGTGGGGGCCTTCTGCGTGCCCGGGTGCGTGACCACCGCTCCGGCTCGTGACTCGAGGTCGCCGGCCGTCGGCCGCGTCGCGCGGCGTGCCGACCGTTGAGGTGAGGACTGCCGCTGATCGCCTGCCGTCGCTCGGTAGTCCTCGCGAGCGACCTCGGGCGCCGGGGGTGGGACGAGCCGTGCGGCACCAGGGGGACCAACGCCTGATCCCGGTCCTCGGGGTGCCGGGCGATGAGGGCACTCCGCGGATCAGGGGCGACCGCAAGAGCGGTCCGGTTAGTCCGGATATGCCAAACTTCCTCCATACATGACACAGATGGGCGGCATGGGGCTTGTGGAGCTGCGGGACATCGAGATCTTCCTGACCTTGGCCGAGGAGCTGCACTTCGGCCGCACCTCCGAGCGGCTGCACGTCTCTGTGGCCCGGGTCAGCCAGGCGATCAAGAAGCAGGAACGAGCCATCGGTGCCGAGCTTTTCGCGAGGAACAGCCACAGCGTCCGGCTCACGCGGCTGGGTGAGCAGTTGCGGGACGATCTGCGTCACCTGCATCAGGGCCTGACGCACAGCCTGGAGCGGGCACGGCTGGCCGCACGCGGCAAGACCGGCACGCTCCGAGTGAGCCTGTTCCCGGCCAACATCCAGGAGCTGCGCCGCTACTTCGAGACCTTCCGCGCCCGGCACCCCCAGTGGGAGCTGCGCCTGCGGGTGTCGGCCCTACCAGGATCCGTTCGCCCAGCTACGCAACGGGGAGGTCGACATCCTGGTCACCTGGCTGCCGGTCGAGGAGCCCGACCTAACTGTGGGTCCGCTGCTCTTCGCCGAGCCGAGGATGCTGGCCGTGGCCGGTGACCATGCGCTCACCAGATGGTCCACGGTCTCCCTGGAGTCGGTCGGCGATTTCCAGCACATCACCGTCGAGCCTGCGCCCGGCTACTGGTTCGACCACTTCGTCCCGAAGCTCACCCCCAAGGGCCGGTTGATCGACCGCACCGTCAACGTGAACAACCTCGAGGAAGTCTTCATGCACACGGCCCTGGGCGAGGCCGTCACCCTCTTCCCGGCCCACGTGAGCTGGTACTTTCCCCGCCCCGACATTGTTTATCTGCCTGTCACGGACATGGAGGCGCTGCCGTACGGGCTGGTGTGGCTCAGCGCCGCGGAGAACGACATGATCCGCGCCTTCGCCCGCGTCGTCCGCGACCTGGGACCACTGCCCGACTGAGATCGTCCGTACGGCCGGCATGCGGCCCCTCGGTCCGGCGTCAGGCGGATCTCGACGTCGTGGATCTCCAGCGTGTCCTCCCCGGCGTGAAGTCTGCGGTTAACGCAGCGTTGCAAGATCCGGCATTGCCCGGGCCAGGCCGTACCGGCACCCTTGATCCAGTGCGAATCACCACATAGGAGGGAAACCGTGGCAAACAACCGCATACGAGCAGAAACGTGAACATTGTCGCCTCAACGGTCGTCTTCACCGTCGACGATCCGGCAGGCTCCCGGCACTTCTTCACCACCTATCTGGGCTTCCGCGAGGTGCTCGCCACCCCGGATTTCACCTGGCTGAGCCGCGATGATGCGGCCGCCGACATCCTGCTGCGCCAGCGCGACCTCGAGCAGCCGCGAGAGCGGATCGCGCAGCCGGTGGTGGCCTTCGCGGTCACCGATCTGGCCAAGGAATACGAGCGCCTGAGCGTCGAGGGCGCACCCATCACCAGGCAGTTGCGGCGCAACCCGTGGGGCGAGGCGCTGATGCGTCTCACCGACCCCAACGGCATCGTCGTCGAGCTGACCGAATGGATCGCCCCCGGCGGCCATCCCGACGTCGGCTGATCCTGGCCTGCCATGCCGTACAGGCTGGGGCTGATGATCGACAGCTGCGTGCTGACGGTGGTGGTCCCGCTCCTCTGAGATGGATGGACAGCGTGCTGGCCAGTGGTGATCCCGCTCCTCTGAGATGGATCGACGGCGTGCTGACGGTGGCGATCCTGCTCCTCTGAGATGGATCGACGGCGTGCTGACGGTGGTCATCCCGCTCCTCTGAGGTGGATGGGCAGCGGGGTGCTGACGGTGGCGACCCTGCTCCATCTGGGATGGACCGAAAGATCATCGGAGCCTTCGACCTGGTTGACCGGCCCTCGCGCCGACCATGCGGGGTCGTGTCAGCCGCGGCGTCAGGACGGCGACGGCCCGGTATCAGGCCGGTCGGCGATGGTTCATGCCATGAGCGGTTCAGCGATCGCGGCTTCGAGGCCGCGAAAGGCAGGCAAGGACAAGATCGTGCCCGACGGCGTCGACCTGGATGTCCGGCGGGGAAGTCGAGCCGGAGCATGAGCGCCACGGGCCATCAGGCCCAGCTCGCCGAGGCCATGGGCGTCACGCCCGGACGGGTCTCACAGATCGAGAACACTGTGCGAAGGAGATTCATGATGGAAAAGGGCAACAGCGGCTTCTCCGAGACGGGGCTGCGCAGGATGCGCGAGGTGCTGGGACGGCATGTCGAGTCGGGGAAGATTCCCGGGCTTGTCGCCCTGGTCAGCCGTGGCGGTGAGACGCATGTCGAAGCGATCGGGACGATGCGCCATGAGGGTGGCGCGCCGATGCGCCGGGACACGATCTTCCGGATGGCGTCGACGTCCAAGCCGGTTGCGATGGCGGCGGCGATGGTGCTGCTCGACGAGTGCCGGCTACGGCTGGATGACCTGGTGGATCCGTGGCTGCCCGAACTCGCCGACCGGCAGGTGCTGAAGCGGATCGACGGCCCGCTGGACGACACCGTGCCGGCGCGTCGGCCGATCACCGTGCGGGACCTGCTGACCTCCACGTTCGGGCTCGGCATGGATATGACGGCGCTCGGCGCTCCGATCATGGGCGCGATCTTCGAGCAGGGGCTCACGCCCGATCTGCCGGAGCCGATGCCCGGGCCGGATGAGTGGATGCGCCGCCTTGGCACGCTTCCGCTGATGTACCAGCCCGGAGAGCGCTGGCAGTACCAGATCAGCCACGACGTCCTCAGCGTGCTCGTCGCCAGGGTCACGGGCCAGTCGTTCGAGACGTTCCTGCGCGAACGCATTTTCGATCCGCTGGGGATGAAGGACACCGCCTTCCACGTGCCCGCCGACAAGATCGACCGACTGCCGGCCCTCTACGCCCCCGACGCGCAGACCGGAGAGTTCCACGTGTGGGACGAGGCCGAGGGTGGACGGTGGAGCAAGCCACCGGCGTTTCAGGGCAGCGGCGGCGGGCTGGTCTCCACCGTCGACGACTACCACGCCTACTTCCAGATGCTGCTGAACGGCGGGACGCACGGGAGCGAGCGGATCCTGTCCAGGCCAGCCGTCGAGCTGATGACCACCAACCGCCTCACGCCCGAGCAGAACGCCGCCCGCAACGCCATGGCGACCAACAGCGTCCACCTGTCGTTCGGTCAAGGACAGCACGGCGGCTGGGGCATGGGGATGGCGGTGCGCACCTACCGTGGCGACTACGCGTCCATCGGCCAGTTCGGCTGGGATGGCGGAAGCGGCACCTCGACCTACGCCGACCCGGACAAGCAGCTCACCGGAATCCTGCTCACCCAGGTCGGGATGTCAGCCCCGTACTCGGCGCGGCTGATCCACGACTTCTGGACCACGCTCTACCAGGCGATCGAAGACTGAGACCACGCCTGCGCCCGGTACGCCTGCGCCTGGTATGCCCGCCCTCAACCCATGACACCCGACGGCGGCCCTGGTGGCCGGAACCGTCGACATATTGGCCCTGTGGCCTGAGGCCCCGGTCGCCCGAGGGTGAGATCCCCTCGGGCGATCACGACCTCAGCCATCCAGATACCCCGGACAGCGACAGGGCCGCCCTCCCCATCTCGTAACAGCCTCGAAGGAGCACACCCCCATGTCCATCACCCTTACCGACCAGGACAAGACCACCCTCCGCGTCGCCGCTTGGGGCGCCGTCTCGCTGATGTCCGCCGCAGGCGCCGCCGGCTCGGCCCACAAGGCCGCCACTGAGGGCTCCATCGCCCTGACCTCCGCGACCGGCGTGGTCGGGCACGTGCTCGCCAAGGCGCCCAAGGGCGTGAAGTACGGCAAGACCGTGGCCGAACTCGCCGACCAGGTGCTGCCGGCTCTGACGGAGGGCATGACCCTGCTCACGAAGCAGGATGCGGCAGAGGCCGACAACTTCCGCCGCACCGTCATCGTCGCCGTCGAAGCAGCCGCCCAGACCCACAAGGGCGAGCCCAGCCCCACCATGGCCGAGATGGCCCGCAAGATCACCGAGGCCCTCGACGCCGCTTGATCAGATGTCGGCCTGCGCAGCCACCGCTGGTCACGGGCCCCTGTGACGCGGCGGCGTGGCAGGTCAGAAAGGGTCGAGCCCGGGGGGGCCGGTCGACCCGGCTCGTCACCGCCGACGAGATGTCGAGCTGCTCAACGTGCACAGGGGCCGGGGCTGTCCGCATGACGTCCGTAGACGCGGCCACGGATGTCCGGCTGACCGCCGCGTGTCAGCTGTGGCGTCAGGACGGCGACGACCCGGTATCAGGGCGGTCGGCGATGGTGGATGCCATGAACGGTTCAGCGATTGCGAGCCCCAAGGCAGCGCCCCCTTCGGGCGACCTGATCTGAGCAATCCAGCTACCGGCCCCCACCAGGACCGCGCTCCACCAGCGGTCCGTTCCATTGAATTCTCATTGAAGGAGCACACCACCATGTCCACCACCTTCACCGGCCAGGATCGCCCGGAGCTGCAGAAGGCCATCGAGGAGATCGTCGATTCCGGTTTCGTCGGGATGACGCTGCGCGTGCACGATGAGCGGGGCGAGTGGGTCGGCAGCGCCGGGGTGCGCGAGCTGGGCGAGAGCGCCAAGCCGCCGATCGACGGACACGTCAGGATCGGCAGCGTCACCAAGACCTTCACCGCGACCCTGGTGCTGCAACTGGTGGCCGAGGGCAAGGTCGAGCTGGACACCCCGGCGGATGACTACCTGCCCGAGTTCGGGTTGGACCGGCGGATCACGGTGCGGATGCTGCTGCAGCACACCAGCGGGGTGTTCAACTTCACCGGCGAGGTCTACGAGGACGGGACGGTAGCACCGGGGATCACCTGGTCGGGCCAGGAGTGGGTGGACAACCGGTTCAAGGCCTACCGGCCGGAGGAGCTGGTAGGGCTGGCGTTGTCCAAGCCGGCGCGGTTCGAGCCGGGGACGGACTGGAGCTACTCCAACACCAACTACGTGCTGGCCAGGCTGCTGATCGAGAAGGTCACCGGCCGCACCTACGCCGAGGAGCTGCAGCGGCTGATCCTGGGCCCGCTCGGGCTGTCGGGCACCGTGGCGCCGACCACCCAGACGGAGATCCCCGAGCCGCACGCCCACGCCTACTACCGCTACGAGGAGGCCGGCCAGGAGAAGACGGTCGATGTCACCCGCCAGAACCCCTCCTGGATCTCCAGCGGCGGCGACATGATCTCGACCACGCAGGACCTGCAGACGTTCATCTCGGCGCTGGTGGGCGGCAAGCTGCTGCCGGCGCCGCTGCTGGCCGAGATGTGCACGCCTGAGCCCAAGGTCGGCTACGGCCTGGGGGTGTTCGTGCAGGACACCGGCTGCGGCGGCACCCTCATCACCCACAACGGCGGCCACGGGGGCCACGCGGGGCTGATGTACAGCACGCCCGACGGCAGCAAGACCCTGACCGCCTCGCTGAACTATGTGGACGACGCCGCACTGTCCATGGGTGAGGCGTTCCAGAAGGCGACGCAGAGGCTCGTCAACGAGGTGTTCTGCGGCGGGCAGGCCGGATCGCCTGACGAGGCGGCCGAGCCGACGAGCTGAGCACCTCGCACCCGTACGCCGGGCCAGGCCGGCCCACTGAAGAACGCCTGCTCAGTCGAGGATGGCGGTGGCTTCGACCTCGACCAGGTGGTCGGGTACGTCCAGTGCCGCGACGCCCAGCAGCGTGGCCGGCGGTACCGGGGTGACCCCCAGCTTCGCGGCCGCCCGAGTGACCCCCTCCAGGAGCAGGGGCATCTTGTCGGGGGTCCAACCGACGACGTAGACGGTCAGTTTCGCCACGTCGTCGAAGGAAGCGCCGACCCCGGCAAGAGCGGCGCCGATGTTGAGGTAGCACTGCTCGACCTGGGCGGCCAGATCGCCTGCGCCGACCGTGACCCCCTCGGCATCCCAGGCGACCTGCCCGGCGATGAAGACCAGCTTCGACCCGGTCGCGATCGACACCTGCCGGTAGACGTCGATCTCCGGCAATCCGCTGGGGTTCACCAGGGTGATGGCCATGCTGCCTGCCTTCTTCTCACGAGAGCCCGCGGACGAGCTACCAAGACCCCTTTGGTCTCTTGTGGTTACTGGATAACCGTAGGAGAGTGTTCGCTGACATGGAAGAACGCACTTTTCAGTGACTGGGGAACCCCATGGTGACCAAGCAGTTCAAGGGCTCGCCCGACGAAGCAGACCTCACGCGTGCGGACTCCCTGGCGCGGGAGATCTTCTCGGACGTCGCCAACAAGTGGGCGCTCCTGATCATCGAGGCTCTGGGTGAAGGCACCCTGCGCTTCGGCCAGTTGCGGGATGAGATCGCGGGCATCAGCCACAAGATGCTCACCCAGAACCTGCGCATGCTGGAGCGCAACGGCCTGGTCGAGCGGAATGTGCACCCCACCGTGCCGCCGCGCGTGGAGTACACCCTCACCGAGCCGGGCCAGGCCCTGCGAGAGACGGTCCATGGGATGTGCGACTGGACCCACCGGTACCTCAGCCACATCGACGCCTCCCGCCGTCGCTTCGACGCCTGACGGGTGGACGCCGCGCGGCTGGGCGCCGCCGCGGCCGTGTCCGGCGATCTCCAGCGTCTCGCCTCACATGGACAGGTACGCCGCCGCCCTGTCCCGGCGGGACGCGGCCGACCGCGTGGCGAACCGGCGCGGCGGCGTTGACAGGGTGGGTCCGGCTGGTGAGGCTGGACGGGAGAGCCTGACCGGGCAGCCTTCTCGTACGGAGCTCTGATGGATGGCACTGTCGCTGTCGTGACCGGGGCCGCGCGCGGCATCGGGCGGGGCATCGCCCTCGTGCTCGGCGAGGCAGGGGCGATCGTCTACGCCGCCGACCGTGAGAGCCGCGACCATCGTCACTCCGCGCTGCCCGGCACCATCGAGGACACCGCCGAGCAGGTGACCGCGCGCGGCGGCATCGGCATTCCTGTGCGCGTCGACCACGATGACGACAAGACCGTCGAGTCCCTGTTCGAGCGGGTGCGCGTCGAGCAGGGCGGGGTCGATCTGCTGGTGGCCAACGCCTGCGACGGCAACGCGCTGCCCTTCGCCGGTGGTCCGTTCTGGACGCTGCCGCTCGAGCACTGGCACAACATGATCGACATCGGGGTCCGCAGTCACCTCGTGACGGCCTGGTACGCGGCGCCCCTGCTGATCGAGCGGCGAGGGCTGGTCGTCCTGACCGGGTACACCGATCCTGACGCCGAGGTGATCGCCGGTCACCTCTTCTACGACCTGGCCATGACGAGCGTCAGTCGCCTGGCCCGCTCGCTGGCTCATGACCTGCGCCCGCACGGGGTCACGGCGCTCGCCGTCTCTCCAGGGTTCACCCGCACCGAGGCGATCATCGCGACGCTCGGTGACGACGTGCCTGGCGGCGACTCGGTCGAGTTCCCCGGCCGCGCCGTCCGCGCCCTGCTGGAGGATCCCGACGTGGGGCGGCACGCGGGCCTGACCCTTCCCGTCGCCGACCTTGCCAGGGAGTACGGCTTCAGCGACATCTGACCGCTGGGCCGGGCGCGGACCGGGGGAGCGGCTCCGGCCGAGCAGTGGTGCCGAGCGAGGCGAGATCAGGAATGTGGCGGTAAGGCGGGGGTTCGGTCAGGTGAGGAGGCCACGTTGGTATGCCACGGCCACTGCCGCCGCCCGATCGTTGACGCCGAGCTTGGTGTAGATGTGCAGCACGTGTGTCTTGACCGTGGCCTCGCTGATGAACAGCTGCGCGGCCGCCTCACGGTTGGTGGCGCCCTGGGCGATCAGCTCCAGGATCTCCCGTTCCCGCGCGCTCAACGGGTCCGCGGGTGTGCGTACCTGGCTGAGCAGACGGGTGGCGACCGAGGGGGACAGCACGGCCTTACCGCGGGCCGCCGCTTCGACCGCGCGCACCAGCTCCTCGCGCTGGGCGTCCTTGAGCAGGTAGCCGGTGGCGCCGGCCTCGATGGCGGGCAGGACGTCGCTGTCGGTGTCGTAGGTGGTGAGCACCAGGACGCGGGCCGCGATGCCCAGCCTGACCAGCTCCTTGATGGCTGAGACGCCGTCCATCCTGGGCATGCGCAGATCCATGAGGATCACGTCGGGTTCGAGCGCGCGCGCCAGTTCGACGGCCTGAGCGCCGTCACCCGCCTCGCCGAGCACCTCGAAGCGCGGATCGCCGGTGAACATGCCGCGGATGCCGTCCCGCACGATGGGGTGGTCGTCGGCGATCAGCAGGCGGACGGGGGAATCAGGCACTGGGGCTCTCCCTGAGGATGGCCGGGAGACTCGCGGAGATCGCGGTGCCCGCGCCGGGCTCGGACTCGATCTCCAGGGTGCCCGCCAGGCGGCTCACGCGCCGGCGCATCGACGTCAGGCCGAAGCCGCCGCCGTCCTTGGCGCGCTCGGGGTCGAAACCGGCGCCGTCGTCGCGGACGTCCAGGGTGACCAGATCGTCCATGTACGACAGGGTCAGCCCGACACGCGTGGCCTCCGCGTGCTTGGCCACGTTGGCGAGCGCCTCCTGGGCGGTACGGAGCACCGTCACCTCGACCTCGGGATGCATGGGGCGGACCGTACCAGTCGTGGTGAGATCGGCGCGCACCCCGTGGAGGTTCGACCACGCGGAGGCGACCTCCGCCAGCGCGTCGGGCAGGCGCGCCGACTCCAGCGGGCCCGGCGCGACGGCGTGCACGGACCTGCGTGCCTCGGCGAGGCTCTCGCGCGCCAGACGCGTGGCGTTGTCGATGTGGCGCTGCCACTCGCCGCCCTCCCTGGCGTGGGTGGCCGCCTGGAGCTGGGTGATGATGCCGGTCAGTCCCTGGGCGAGGGTGTCGTGGATCTCGCCCGCCATGCGCTGGCGCTCGTCGAGCACGCCGGCCTCCCGCGCCTGGATCAGCAGCTGGGCGTGCAGTCCTGCGTTCTCCCTCATCGTCGCCTCGAGCTGGGACACCATGCGCTTCCGCTCGGCGCTGCGCTCGGCCGTGACGTCGCCGACGAAGCTGAACAGCCCGACCAGGGCCACAATGGCGGCGACGAAGAACAGGTAGCTGAGGATCGCGGTGGGAGTGGGCTCGGGCGGGCCGCCCCCGTAGGCGACGATGCTGATCGCCGCCGTGGCGGCCACGCCGACGAACCTCCACATCCCGCGCAGGAGCTGCCACGAGTGCAGGTATCCGGTGAAGGCGAAGAAGCTGGCGAACCAGATCCCGCGGCTGCTGAGCGCCGCGATCAGGATGACCAGGCCGGCGATGTAGAGCGCGGGCCACCTGGTCATCAGCGCGACCCACCCGGCGGTCAGGACGGCCAGGCCGAGCGTGACCAGGCGGTAGTCCGCCGAGTGGGAGCCGGTGAGCAGGAACAGCGCCGTGGAGACAGCGAGCAGCACGTACGGCACCGCCGCCATGAGGCGGTCGAGGCGCCCTTCCCATGCGTCGAGGCGCGTCGGCACGATCACTCCCAGCGGAAGAACTTGGCGGCCGCGACGCTGATGATCACGGCGTACGCGGCCATCACGCCCAGCAGGAGAGGGTTCGGCGAAGCGCCCGCCCAGACATCCTGAAGGGTCTGCCGGAAAGCGCCCAGAGGGGTGTATTCGCCGATGCGGGCCAGGATAACCGGCATCTTGTCGGCGGGCTGCATCAGCCCGGCGAGGAAGGCCATCGGGAAGTACAGCAGCACGCCGACGCCGTTGGCGGTGCGTCCGTTCGGGGCGACGGCCGCGATGAGCAGGCCGATGGCGAACATGGCGGCCGTGCCGAGCGCGAAGGCCACGACGACGGGCACCACCCTGGTGGGCAGATGGGCGCCGAGGATGGTGCCGGCGACGGCGAGGAGCAGCGCGCAGGCGGTGACGGCGAGGACGAGCTGGAGGAGCAGCTGCACGATCAGCAGGTTTCGCGGGCGCACCGGGGTGGTGGACAGCCGTCGCAGGATGCCCCTCTCCCTGTACGTGGCCAGGGTGGTGGGCACGAGGTACAGGCCCACGAGTCCCACGGCGATCGCCAGCGTCATCGGCAGGAGCACCGTGTCTCCTGGCGGGATCGAGCTTCCGAAGATCACCAGGATGAAGAGGGGAAGGAGGATGGTGAACATCGAGCCGGGCTCGCGCACCAGCAGCTTCAACTCGACGACGGTGAGCTTGGTCATGGAGGTTCTCCTCAGAGGCGCGGCGAAGGGCGAGTCAAGGGCGACTCGGAGGCGGGGCGAGGGGCGAGTCGGGCGACTCGGAGGTAGGGCGAGGGGCGAGTCGGGCGACTCGGGGGTGGGGCGAGGGGCGAGTCGGGCGACTCGGGGGTGGAGGGAGCGGCCGGTCGGAGGGGCTCAGAGGTGGAGGGAGCGGCCGGTGAGGGCGACGAACGCGTCGTCGAGGGTGCGCTTGTCGATGCGGAGGTCGGCGACCATGACGTGGTTGCGGGCCAGGGCGGCGGTGACGGCGGTGGCGAAGTCGCCCCTGCCCGTGACGACCACCTGGTCTCCCTTCGTGGTCACGCCGGTCACGCCGGGGACCTCGCTCAGGAGCGAGGCGTCTCCTGTCATCAGCCTGAACCGCATCTGGTGTTCGGCGTCGACCCCGTCGATCAGGCCCGCGGGAGTGTCGAGGGCGACGATGTCGCCGCCGTCGAAGACGGCGACCCTGTCGCAGAGCTCCTCCACCTCGTCCATGAAGTGGCTGACCAGGACCACGGTCACGCCGGACGCGCGGACCTGCTTGATCACCTCCCAGGTGGCGCGGCGGGCCTGCGGGTCGAGCCCCGTGGTGAGCTCGTCGAGGAAGGCCACCTTGGGGTTGCCGACCAGCGCCAGCGCGATGAACAGCCGCTGCTTCTGGCCGCCGGAGAGCTTCCCGAACCGGGCGTTGCGCTTGTCGGCCAGCCCCCACTGCTCCAGCAGCTCGCGCCAGTCGCGCGGGTTGGCGTAGAAGGAGGCGTAGAGGTCGAGCGCCTCCCAGACCTTGATGTTCTCCGGCAGCTGCGTGTGCTGCAGCTGGACGCCGATCAGCTCGCGCAGCTCGCGGCCGTCCTTGATCGGGTCGAGCCCGAGTACCCTGATCGTCCCCCCGTCGGGGCGACGCAGGCCCTCCACGCACTCCACGGTGGTGGTCTTTCCCGTGCCGTTGGGGCCGAGGATGCCGAAGATCTCGCCCTCCTCCACGGAGAAGGAGATCCCGTTCAGAACCGTCTGGCCCGCGTACCTCTTGGTGAGGTCGGTGACTTCGATGACTGCCATGGCTCAAGCCTCGTGCGTGGGCTCTTCCGGCGAATCGCCCCTCCGGCCATGAACGGCCGTGGATGCGGCTGACCCTGAGATCCACCGTTCGGTTGATGGCGGGCCCCGGGGTGGGCGCGATAAGTGAACCGTTGACTGGGGGCCCTTGCGCCGGGCGTCATCAGGAGTTAATTCTTAGGAAGGTTTCCTTTTAGTTATCCTCCCGGGAGCTCCCGTGACCAAGAGAACCGCCGCCTTAGCCGCAGGCACAGCCGCCCTCGTCCTCCTCCCCGCCGGTGCCGCCAACGCCCACGGCACGATGTCCAACCCGCCGAGCCGCGTCTACGTCTGTAAGAACGAAGGCCCCGAGGCACCCAAGTCCGCCGCCTGCAAGGCCGCCGTGGCCGCGGGCGGGACCCAGGCCTTCTACGACTGGAACGAGGTCTCCCTGCTCGAAGCGGGCGGACGGCACCGCGAGATCATCCCCGACGGCAAGCTCTGCAGCGCGGGCCGCGACAAGTACCGCGGGCTCGACCTGCAGCGCGCCGACTGGCCCGCCACCTCGGTACGGCCAGGCAGCTTCACGCTCACCTACCACGCCACCGCGCCGCACTCCAACAGCAACTTCGAGTTCTACATCACCCGCGACGGCTGGAACCCGACCATGCCCCTCAGGTGGTCGGACCTGGTCCACCTCAGGACGTTCAACGGCCAGAACCCCACCACGTTCACCAACTGGACGCTCAACCTGCCGCAGCGCTCGGGGCGGCACATCCTCTACTCGATCTGGCAGCGCGTCGTCGGCAGCAACGAGGCCTTCTACACCTGCTCGGACGTGGACTTCGGCGGCGGAGGCGGCAACCCGACCCCGACGCCGACCCCCACGCCGACCCCGACCCCGACTCCCACGCCGACCTCGACAGTCCCCTCGGGCACGTGGCAGGCTGGCAAGGCCTACAAGGGAGGTGACCGCGTGACCTACGCCGGTCTGTCCTACGAGTGCCTGCAGCCGCACACGGCCATCGCCGGGTGGGAGCCGCCCAACGTCCCCGCGCTGTGGAAGCGCGTCTGATCGCAGCCCTCGCCGCGGCCCTGTTCCTCGGAGCGGGCTGCGGCGAGCCGCCACCTGAGCAGGTCAACGCCGACGACGTGATGTTCCTGCAGATGATGATCCCGCACCACAAACAGGGCATCGAGATCGTACGGCTCGCCGGCCCCAAGGCCACCAGCCCCGCGGTGCGGAACCTGGCCGCGGCGATCGAACAGACCCAGACCACCGAGGTCCAGACGATGACCAGGTGGCTGACCGAGTGGGACCAGCCGCTCACCGCCCCGACCGACGCCCACGCCGGGCACGGCGGCTTACCCGAGACCGACAGGGAGCGCATCGCCGCCGTGAAGAACGAGCGCGACCTGATCAACCTGCTGATCGCGCACCAGGACGACGCCGTCCAGATGGCCAGGGTCGAGGTCTACAACGGCGAGAGCCCCAAGGTGAAGGAGTGGGCCAAGCAGGTCGAGGCGTCGCGCGAGGCCCAGATCGACCTGATGCTCGGCGTGCTGGAACAGTGACGAACGCGGTCACGGCCCGCGCGTAGGTCGTCGAAGGACGGCCCGGTCCGCCGCTCGACCACGAACGCTCCCCTGAGGCCGGCCGCGCCGGCACCCCCTGCTGCCTGGCGTCTCTTCTCATGGGGTGAAAAGTCGGCGGATAAGTGATCTAATCATTAGATGATGGTTGTCCGGCCCTCCCTTTCCGGCGTGCTGACCGAGCAGGTGCTCGGCCTGATCAGCGACAGCGGGCTGCAGCCTGGCGACCGGCTGCCCACCACCCGCGAGCTCGCTCAGAGGTTCTCGGTGACCACGCCCACCCTCAGGGAGGCCCTGCGCCGCCTCGAGGCCACGGGCGCGATCGAGATGCGGCACGGGTCGGGGCTGTACGTCGGCGCGGACATCGAGCGCATCGTGCTGCCCAACCCCAACATGCGCTCGATGCCGGGAGGGCAGCTGCTCGACCTGCTCGACGCGCGCATCCTCATCGAACCGCCGCTGGCGGGGCTCGCCGCGGGGCGTCCGGGAGCGGAGGAGCTGAGGGCGGTGCTGGGCGAGGCCGCCAGGCACCTGAGCGGCCAGGACGCCGAGTTGCACGAGGCGAACATGACCTTCCACCGGGTCAGCGCCAGGCTGGCGGGCAACAGCGTGCTCGAGGAGGTCGTCGACTCACTGCTGAGCGTGCACGCCCCCGAGCAGCGGGAGATCCTGCGCATCTACGACGACAGGCGCCGCGACTACGACGAGCACCTGACGATCCTCGAGGCCATCGAGGCCGGCGACGCACGGGCTGCGGAGGAGCTCATGCGCGCGCATCTGATTGACGTGAAAACGGTGGTCCAGCAACGGCTCATGTAGAACAGGAGGCCGGTCATGATCCGGCGTACCCCCATCCTGATTGCCGCATCAGTCCTTCTGGCCGCGTGTGGAAGCACTCCCACGGGCCAGCCCAAGACAGAGCTCACCCTCTACAACGACAAGGGCGCATGGAGTAAGTACTTCACCGAGATGGGCGCGCTGTCCAAGCAGCAGATCGACCTCGGCATGAAGCCGGTCGGCTACACCGACGAGCCCACCTACCAGGCCTTCATCAAGGCCTCCTTCCGCACCGACGTGAAACCCGACCTGTTCACCTGGCAGACAGGGGGGCTGCTCAAGGAGATCGTCGGGCAGAAGCAGGTCGCCGAGACCACGGCCATCTGGCAGGAGGCCATCAAGAACGGCGACCTGTCCGAGGACGTCGCCACCTACTACACCGTGGACGGCAAGCAGTACTGCGTCCCGCTGAACGTCGCCTACTGGGGCATGTTCTACAACAAGAAGATCTTCGACAAGCACGGCCTGAAGCCGCCCACGACCTGGGACGAGCTGATCACCGTGGCGGAGACGCTCAAGAAGGCCGACATCAAGGCCTTCTACCACACCTCCGTGCTGTTCTCCTTCGTCTGGTTCGAGCAGCTCCTCGCGGGGACCGACCCCGACCTGTACGACCGGCTCTCGACGGGCAAGGCGAAGTACACCGACCCCGGCGTCGTCCAGGTGATGGAGAAGTGGAAGTCGCTCATCGACGCCGGATACTTCAGCAACCCCGGCGACAAGACCGACCCCGCAGACGCGTTGAAGAACGACAAGGTGGCGATGGTCTCCTTCGGCACCTGGTTCAACACCAGCATGACCCAGCGCAACCTCGACGCCGGGTTCTTCGTCATCCCGAACGTCAACGCCTCGCTCCCCAAGACCTCGATGATCTTCGAGAGCGGCCCGCTGTGCTCGCTGGCCAAGGCGCCCGACCCGGCGGCGAGCATGAAGTACCTCAAGTGGTGGACGACCACCCAGGCCCAGGAGAAGTGGTCCTCCGCGCGCGGTGACGTGAGCGCCAACCCCAAGGTCACCATCAAGAGCGAGGTGCTCGGCCAGGTCACCAAGGACGCGGGCAGCGGGAAGTACCGGCTGGTCAACCGCTACTTCGAGGCGACCCCTCCGCCGATCCTGACGGCCGCGCTCGACGGCTTCGGGCTCTTCGTCACCAAGCCGGACAGCTACCGGCAGGTGCTCGAGGACATCCAGAAGAAGGCCGACGAGTACTGGAGCACGCACCAGTGACAGGCAGAGCGGCCCCGCTGCTGGGCAGGTTCCGCGCCGGGTACGTGGCCCCTTCGGTGCTGCTGGTGGCGGGGCTGCTCTACGCGCCCTTCGTGTGGACGGCCTACCTCAGCCTCACCCGCTACGACGGCCTGATCCCGCCCGAGTGGGTCGGGTTCGAGAACTTCGTCAAGCTGCTCGACGACCCCGCGCTGCTCACCGCGATCCGCAACACGCTCATGTGGGTGGCGGGCACGATGCTGCTGCCCGTCGGGCTCGGGCTGCTGGTGGCGGTGCTGTCCTACGACATCAGGGGCGGCGCGTGGTTCCGCGTGCCGTTCATGCTGCCCTACGCGCTCAGCGGGGCGGGGCTCGGCCTGGTCTGGAGCCCGATCCTGTCCCACGACGGCATCGCCAACAAGCTGCTCGGCGTCGACACCGCCTTCCTGCAGGAGGCGCCGCACAACACGATCGCGATGCTGCTGGTCTGGACGTGGCAGCAGCTCGGCGTCAACACGCTGCTGTTCGCGGTCGGCCTCCAGTCGATCCCCAAGGAGCCGATCGAGGCGGCGCGGCTCGACGGGGCGTCGGGATGGCGGCTCTTCCGCCACGTCATCTGGCCGCTGATGGCGCCGCTCACCGCGGTCGTGGTGGGTCTCGCGCTGGTGGCGAGCCTGAAGAGCTTCGACATCGTGTGGGTGATGACGCAGGGAGGCCCAGGCCGCAACTCCGAGACGCTGGCCGTGACCATGTACCGCGACACCTTCGTGGCCAGTGAGTACGGCTACGGCTCGGCCGTCGCGGTGATGCTCACCGTCGTCACGGGGCTCGCCTCCTACCTCTACCTGAGGGGGCGCAAGTGATCAGAAGGGCCTTCCTCGTGGTGCTCGGGCTGATCTGGCTCGGCCCCACCTACCTGCTGCTCGTCAACGCCTCGCGGCCGCCCGACAGCTACGACTCCTCCAGAGCCTGGATCCCCTCGCCCGACATGGCGCTGTTCACCAACTTCGCCCAGGCGTGGGAGTCGGCCAACCTCCAGGAGAGCCTGGCCAGCACGGCGCTCTACAGCGTCGTCTCGCCCGCGCTCGGCGTGCTGATCGGCGCGATGGCCGGGTACACGATCGTGGTGCTGCGCCTGCGGTACGGCTTCTGGTGGTTCATGCTGCTGTTCGGCGGCACGATCTTCCCCTCGCAGATGCTCCTGGTGCCACTGTTCGTCGGTTTCAGCGACGCGGGCCTGTACGACTCCAGGGTCGGCATGATCCTCGTCTACACCGCGATCAGCGTGCCGCTGTCGGCCTTCGTGCTGCGCAACTTCTTCACCGGAGTCGCCTTCTCGATCTTCGAGGCGGCCAGGATGGACGGCGCCTCCACCTTCCGCATCTTCTGGCGCGTCTACCTGCCGCTGGCCACCAGCGCGCTGGCGGCGGTCTTCATCCTCAATTTCACCTTCATCTGGAACGACCTGCTCTTCGGCCTGACGTTGACCCAGACCGCCGAGGTACGGCCGGTGATGACCGCGCTGGCCGGTCTGGTGACCGACGTCTACGCGGGCACGCCGGTGCCCGTCGGACTGGCCGCGGGGCTGGTCGTGTCACTGCCCACGGTGGTGCTGTTCGTGGCCACCCAGCGGATGTTCGCCCGTGGACTCGCCCTAGGAGGACTTTCATGACGAGTCGGCTGCTGCAGCCGAGCCTTGGTTCCCCCGACTACGACGGCATACGGCAGGCGCTGCGCGAGGACACCTCCACCCCGGTGATCTCCGTCAGGGGCCTGGAGGCGAGGGCCTCCGTGCTGCCGTTGATCACGCACGACGGGCGCCAGGCGGTCAGGGTCTCGGTGACAGGCCTGGTGCCGGCCCGCATGGAACACGAGCTGGCAGGCGTCGACAGGGCCGAGGGCGCGGACGTGACCCTGCTCGTGCCCGAGGTGTCGCAGCCGACCGACTTCACCCTGCGGCTGAGCGACGGCGAGGGGCTGATCGGCGAGGCGACGATCACGGTCACGCCCCAGCGCCACTGGGACGTCTTCGTCGTGCACCACTCCCATCTGGACATCGGCTACACCGACCCTCAGGGCACCGTGCTGCGTCACCATCTCGACTATCTGGACGCGGCACTGCGGTTGACGGGGGAGAGCGAGGACTGGCCCGACGACGCCAAGTTCCGCTGGACTGTCGAGTCGTCGATGCCGGCGCTGCGCTGGCTGGCCGCACGCCCCCGCGACCTGGTGGAGGCGTTCAAGGAGCGGGTGCGCGAAGGGCTGATCGAGGTCACCGCGCTGCCGTTCCAGTTGCACACCGAGGCGTGCTCGACGGAGGAGCTCTACCGCCAGCTGCGCTTCACCGAGGAGCTGCCGACCCGCTCGGCGATGCACACCGACGTGCCAGGCGCGGTCGTCGGGCTGGTCGACGCGCTGAACGCGGCCGGCGTGCGCTACCTCGCGGCGGCGCACAACTGGGCGGGGCGGTCGGTGCCGTACCTGCACGGCGGCGACAAGCTGACGCGGCCCTTCAGGTGGCGCGCCCCCAGCGGCAACGAGCTGCTGGTGTGGTTCACCGACACGCCGCACGGCATGGCCTACATGGAGGGCAACACGGTCGGCCTCGCCGACTCCTTCGAGCTGGCCGACGACCTGCTGCCGCGCTACCTGTCCGCCCTCGCGGGCAGGGGCTACCCGTACGGTCCCGGCACCTTCGGCTGGCAGGGGCCCGACGCCGACAGGGCGCCCTACGAGCTCGACGCCCTGCACCTGCGGGTCCAGGGAGCGCACGCCGACAACGCCGGGCCCTCGATCGTCCCCGCCTCGATCGTGCGCGAGTGGAACACCAGATGGGCCTTCCCCCGGCTGCGCTCGGCGATCAACAGCGACTTCTTCGCGCACGTCGAGGAGCGTTACCACGACCGCCTCGCCGTACACGAGGGTGACTGGACCGACTGGTGGGCCGACGGGCTCGGGTCGGGAGCGCGCCCGCTCGGCTACGTACGGCGGGCGCAGAGCGCGCTGCGCGCCGCCGAGACCCTCCACACGCTGGCGGGCGCCGACGCCACCGAGCAGATCGACCTGGCCTACGACAAGGTGGCGCTGTTCAACGAGCACACCTGGGGCGCGGCCAACCCGTGGGAGGACGCCGAGGAGGCGGGCGACTCCGGCGGGCTGCAGTGGACGCGCAAGTCGGCGGGCGCCTACGACGCGCAGGACGACTCGGCCGACCTGCTGCAGGCGGGCATGCGCAGGTTCGGGCGGCGGTTCGGCGGCACCGGGTTCGTGGTCGTCAACCCCGGCACCCAGCGCAGGACCGACGTGGTGCGGGCCTTCCTGCCGCGGGACATCGTGCCGCTGGAGCAGCCGATCGCGCTGGTGGACGAGCGGACGGGCGAGCGGATCGCGCACCACGAGGAGGTCGTGCACCCCGTCGACTGGCCGACGCGCCCGATCGGCCGGCACGTCAGCGCGGTCGTCAGGGATCTTCCCGGGTACGGCTACGCGTTCGTGTCGATCCAGCAGGGCGACGCCGTCGAGACGCAGGAGATCGACGAGACGATCGAGAACGAGTTCTACCGGGTGAGCTACGACGTCCGCGAGGGCTACATCCGCTCGATCTTCGACAAGGTGGCGGGCAGGGAGCTGGTCAACGCCGACGCCGCGGCCGGCTTCGGGCAGTACGTCTACGACCGCTACGCCACGGCCCCCCACTTCAACCACATGTCGGGCCATGTCGGCGCGCACGACAGGACACTGCTCGGGGACAGGGCGATCGGCCGCCACGCGGCGGTCGTCAAGGCCGAGCGCACCGCGATCGGCGAGAAGCTGGTCGTGGAGCTGCAGGCCAAGGGCGCCGACTGGGTGCGCACGACCATCGAGCTGCACGCGGGCGTGCCCAGGCTCGACCTGACCTACCAGCTGGCCAAGCAGGGCACGCCCGCCAAGGAGGCGGTCTTCGTGGCCTTCCCCTTCGCCAGTGAGGGCCCGCCCTCGGCGTGGGAGCTGACCGGCGGCGTCGGAGGAGGCCCGAGCGTGCCGGGCTCGGCCGCCTACATGCTGCCGATCAGGCACTGGATCACCTTCGACGACCCCGGCCTGTCCATCGCGTGGGCCACGCTGGAGGCGCCGCTGGTGCAGCTCGGCACCATCCACATGCCCTACGCGCCCTTCCCCGCCACGCTGGACGAGGAGCAGGCGACGATCTACTCCTGGGCGCTCAACAACATCTGGGACACCAACTTCCCCACACAGCAGCAGGGCGAGACGACCTTCCGCTACGCGGTGACCTCCTCCGCGGACGTGAAGGGCACGGCGCTGGGCGCGCTGGCCGCCTCGGGCCTCACCGACCCCTTCCTCGGCATCCTCGCCACAGGCGACGCCGCCCCCTCCAAGGAGGGCGTCTTCGTGACCGTGGACCATCCCGAGGTGCAGGTCACCTCGCTGGGCCGCTTCGACGAGGGCGTCGTGGTCAGGCTGCAGTCGTTCGCCGACGTGCCCGTGGAGGTCGAGGTGGGCCTGCGGGGGCTGCGGTCCGCGCAGGTGAGTCCGGGCCTGGCGCGGGGAAGGAGGCCGCTGGAGGTCAGTGCGGAGAAGGTCAGGGTACGGCTGCCCGCCTGCGGAGTGGCCGCCGTTTGGGGGACCTGTGAAGATCGTTGACATCCGGGCCACGACGGTCGCCGTTCCCCTGGAAGCGCCGCTGAGACACAGCAACGGCGCCCACTGGGGCCGCTTCGTCAGGACGATCGTCGAGGTCGAGGCCGACAACGGCCTGGTCGGGCTCGGCGAGATGGGCGGCGGGGGCGAGAGCGCGGAGGCGGCATTCCGGGCGCTCCTGCCGTACCTGGCGGGGCACGACCCGTTCCAGCTGGAGGCGCTCCGCTTCAAGATCGCCAATCCGACGGCGTCGCTCTACAACAACCGCACCCAGCTGCTCGCGGCCCTCGAGTTCGCCTGCCTCGACCTCATGGGCCAGCACCTCGACGTGCCCGTCCACGACCTGCTGGGCGGGAAGCTGCGCGAGCAGGTGCCGTTCGCCTCCTACCTGTTCTTCCGCTACGAGGGCGAGGGCTTCGCCGAGGTGCGCACGCCCGACCAGCTCGTCGAACACGCCAGACGGCTGAAACGGGAGCACGGGTTCACCGTCCACAAGCTCAAGGGCGGGGTGTTCCCTCCCGACTACGAGCTGGAGTGCTACCGGGCGCTGGCGGCCGCCTTCCCCGGCGATCGGCTGCGCTACGACCCCAACGCGGTGCTGTCCATGGCCGAGGGCCTGCGCTTCGGCCGCGCGATCGAGGGCCTGGACAACGACTACCTCGAGGACCCCGTCTTCGGGCTGGAGGGGCTGCGTCTGGTCCGCGAGCAGGTCAGGGTTCCGCTGGCGACCAACACCGTCGTGGTGAACTTCGAGCAGCTCGCCTCCAACGTGCTGCGCCGCTCGGCGGACGTCGTGCTGCTCGACACCACCTTCTGGGGCGGCATCAGGCCCTGCATCAAGGCGGCGGGGGTGTGCGAGACCTTCCAGCTGGGCGTGGCGGTGCACTCCTCGGGCGAGCTGGGGATCCAGCTGGCGACGATGCTGCACCTGGGCGCGGTGCTGCCCAACCTCACCTACGCCGCCGACGCCCACTACCACCAGCTGCGCGACGACGTCATCGTGGGAGGGAAGCTGGCCTACCACGAAGGACGCATCGCCGTACCCGAAGGGCCGGGGCTCGGGGTGCGGCTGGACAGGGAGCGGCTGGCCCGCTACGCCGAGCTCTACAAGGAGCTCGGCGGCTACCCCTACGACCGCGACCCTGGCAGGCCGGGCTGGTACGCCCAGGTGCCGAACGAGCGCTTCGCCGACCCCTACGCGGCGCCGTGACCTAGTCGGGCAGGGCGGCGGGGTTGCGAGCGAGCAGGCCGCCGTCCACCCGGTGCTCGGCGCCCGTGATGAACGACGAGCGCGGCCCGGCGAGGAAGGCGACCAGCTCGGCGACCTCCTCGGGCCTCGCCACCCGCCCGAGCGGATGCGTGCGGCCCCACTGCGCGACCTGCTCCTCCTGCGACAGCGACCCTCGCCACAGGTCGGCCGCCCACCGCAGCATCGGGGTGTCCACCGAGCCGGGGCAGACCACGTTCACCCTGATGCCCTCATGGGCGTGGTCGAGCGCCATCGCCCTGGTCAGGCCGTTCAGCGCGGCCTTGCTCGCGGTGTAGGCGGCCACCCTGGTCTGCGAGGCGAACGCCTGCACCGACGACATCAGCACGATCGACCCGCCGCCCCTCCTGCGCAGCGCGGGCACGGCCGCCTTGCAGGTCAGGAAGACGCCCTTGAGGTTGATGTCGAGCACCTCGTCCCACACCTCGACGGGGGTGTCCTCCACGGTGCCGTAGCGCTGGACGCCCGCGCAGGTCACCACGATGTCGAGCCCGCCGTGCCGGGTCTCGGCCAGGTCGACCAGCTCGCGCATCCGCCCCTCGTCGCGCACGTCGGCCGCCACCTCGGTGACGCCCGGCGCGCCGTCCCCCGCCTCCAGGCCGCAGGCGATCACCGAGGCGCCGCCCGCGGCCAGCCGCTGGGCCACCGCCTTGCCGATGCCCAGCGTTCCGCCGGTCACCAGGGCCACCTTGCCCTCGAACTCGCTCACGCGATCACCTCCACACGCAGTCGCGAGGTCCTCGACTGTGCGGGGCCGAGGAGCATCGCCGTCCCGTTGTCCACCGCGGCGGACAGCCCGTCCGTCGGCATGCTGGAGAACGGCTCCAGCCCCACCACGTAGGCCGCGCCCCACCACGGCCAGTCCGTCGAGGCGCCGAGCTCCTGCCACAGCCACAGGTAGGGCATGACCTCAGCGTCCCACTCCACGCGCAGCCCGACCTGCGACGCCACCTCGTACCAGCCGGTGTCGAAGCCGGTCAGGTAGACGATCTCGCTCGGCGAGCCTGGCGGCGGCACCGTGAACAGCTCCTCGGCCCGCCGCCCCCGCGGATCTATGGACGTGGCGTGCGGGATCACGCGCACCCCCTCGGGCACCCTGATCCGCGCGCCCGGCCGCAGGAACGGCCTGCCGAAGGCGAGATGGTGGCCCCACATCGCGTGCAGCGCCACCGGCGCCTCGTTCGTGACCCGCCCCTCGACCTCCAGAGCGGCCGTTCCCGAGGCGAGCCTGAACGTCTTCTCCACCCGGTACGGCAGGCGCCGCGTGCGCACCGCCAGCCGTACCGCGACCTCGCGGGCCGTGTCGGTCAGCACCTCGACCGACCACGGCAACCCCGCGACCTCACCGTGCTGGGCCAGCCTGGCGCCCCTGTAGACACTGGGGGCGCCGCCGTTGGGGAAGACCTCCTGCCAGCCGCCCTCGTAGTGGTCGACGAAGGCGCCCACGTCGTCGGCCGCCTGCGGGGGCAGCGGCCTGCGCAGCCCCTGGGGCGACAGCCACACCAGGTCGGTGTCGGACGGCTTGTGCAGGAACTCCACGACGTCGCCGCCCTTGTCGGCCAGCACGGTCACGCGCAGGCGCTCGTTCTCCAGCACGAGCGCGCGCATGCCCTCGATCGTGATCTCCCGCAGCCTGGCGGCCCAGTTGCGCCTCACTCGAAGGCCAGGTCCAGGAAGCGTGGCCGGTAGATCGTCACATCGCGGTAGTGGTCGGTGTTGACGAAGCTGTTGACGTTGTAGGAGACGACCAGCCCCGGCCCGGCGATCTCCGGGTGCGCGTGGGCGTTGTAGGTGAAGATGTTCCCGCCGGTCTCCGGGGTCGTGTAGACCGTGGTCTTGTTGCTGAAGGGCCCGTACGGCGTGCAGCTCGTGTAGGCGACGATCTTGGAGCTCAGGATCTCGGTCGTGTCATGGGTGATCAGGACGTATCCGCCCTTGACGCGGCTGACCGAGTACTCGTTGGCCACGCCGTCCATCAGCCGCGCGGAGTCGGCCTGGTCGGCCGACCAGGTGCCGTCGGCCTTCAGATACTCCCAGCGGCCGAGCAGGCTGGCGCCGCGCACCCTGGCCAGGTGCATGTACTTGGTCCCGCCGAGGTCCTCCACGCCATAGACGTAGGTGTGGCGGCCGTCCCTGTGGATGCCGGAGGCCCACGCCACCTTGTGGCCCGAGGGCAGGTCGTGCACGCTGATCGGCCGGTCGAGCCGTCCTGGGGCGAAGCGGGCGACCACGTTGCGGTGCCAGCGCCAGTCCCACGCCCCGGTGCCGTAGCGCTCGTACTCCTGGTAGGTCACCTCGACGATGCCGCCCGCGACGGTCGCGTCACCGGCCCAGTACCAGTGGTCCTTGTCGCGTGGCGGCATCACGGCCTTGGGGTTCTCGGACGTGCCGCCGTAGATGGTGGACAGCCTGCCGTCCTTCTCGACGGCGAAGGTGTTGTTGAGGAAGACGGTCGTGCCGCCCTCCTCCCTGACCGGCGGGCGTGAGCCGTCCGGGTTGACATGGCCGAGGAAGGTGTCGGAGAAGATCCACAGCTCTTTGCCGCCGGGGAGCCTCACGGAGTAGGTGCCGTCCGCGCCGGTCCAGTCGTCGGTGCGGCTGTTGTCGTTGCCCTGGTCGGTGAACAGGGCGCTCAGCCTGGCATCGGTGGTGGTGGCGCGGAAGGTGGGAAGGTCGCAGGTGGTGGTGGTCGCGCCGGCCGCTTGGGGAGCGACCAGGGAGACGAGGACGAGGAGGAAGGAGAGCAGGAGACGCCGCATCGCAGCCCCTTATCGGCTGGGGGATCTGCTAATAGTTCTAGTCATCAGATCACTTGCTGTCCAGAAGTTCGGGCAAAGACCTACTTCGCGCTGTGCGGACTTTCCGGTTATCCAGGGGTTTCTGGTGAAATACCGCAATGCCTCTGCTCGCGCTCGTGCTGTCTGCGCTGCCGGGACTCGCCGAGGTCCTCTCGTTTCCCTCGCAGGAGAGCTTCGGCTGGTTCGCCTACGCGCCCAGGCCCGCGCTCGCGTCCCTGGCTGCCACACCGTGGCTGCCGTTCGTCCTCTGCGGGCTGACGCTGTGGGCGCCCCGGGTGCTGGGCCCCGTCGGGGTGGCGGCCACCTGCGCGACGCTCGCGGTGGGGACGCTGGTGACCGGCGAAGGAACGTGGTTCTCCATCACCTGCCACGTGGCCGTCCTGGCGATCCTGGCGCTGGTGTGGCGGCGTGGCTACCGTGGGGAGCGGCCCGCGCTGTTCACCGGCCTCGCCTGGGCGGTCGCGGTCATCGCCACGGCGTGGGATCCGCTGGAACGCCTGGTCCACACCCTCTCCTGGGAGTGGGAGCGCGAGGCGGGCCGCTCTCTGGAGGTCGTCTACCGGGACCCGGCCTTCGTGTTCGACCCCGGGCTTCTCTGGGCGATGCTCGTCGCCGTGTTCGTGACCGCGGCCCACCTCACCGGTCGTCGCCTCGTGGCCCTCATGGCCGTCCCCCTGCCGGCGATCATGGCCGCTTCCTGCTGGCCCTCGTGGCAGGCCGTGCCGTACGGGGTCGCGGGGGTGGCCCTGCTGCTCGCCTATTGGCGTCCGGCCATCCCGCGAGAGGCGCCGCCGCCGATGGTGGCGCTGGCGCTCGTCGGCGCGGTGGCGACGCTCGTGATGGTCTACTTCGCCCCCTGAGGGCTGCCGCGTCAGCCGTCCACCGCGGGTACGGGGTTGATCAGGTCGCCCGATGCGCTGAGGTCGTCGCCCGGTTGGACGGGCCACGCCTCCAGATCCGGCGCGGCCAGCACGGCGGCGATGAGCCCGGCCGAGCCGCCGACGAGGGTGGAGTCGAAGTCGATCTCCGCTCCGACGCACCACGAACGGTCGGCCGGCCACAGCAGGCTGGGGGACTGCGGCTCGAAGCCGAGGGGCGACTCGTGCCATCCCATGTCGAGCGCCGCCCGCAACGGCCCGCGGAAGAGCAGATGGTCACGGTCGGGCAGGCGCAGCCGAGGCAGCGCCCGCACCTCGGCGGACACGCCCGGCTCCGGCACGCGGGCGGGCTCGACCCGGCCGTCGTCGCTGACGGAGAAGATCCGCACGCCGCGGCCGTCGACCCAGCCCCAGCCCTCCCAGAGCGCGTGGAAGCAGTCCTGCTCGCCGGTGAAGGGCGCGAGGACGTCGATCAACGCGGCGAGCGCGGCGGGGGCGAGGTTGCCCACCCGCACGTCGCCTTCGTCCCATGTCGCCGCCCCGCTCGCGGGGCTCGCGACGGCGGCCCACTGCATCAGGGCGTGCGGCACGCGTCCCGTGAGCTCGGCGACCCGCGACCACGTCAGCGGTGGACGGTCGTCGTCGAACTCCACCGGGTGCAGGACGCGGGCATAGGCCGCGAAGCCGTCCGGGACCACCGAACCGACCGATCCGAGCGGTCCGCCCAGCCTGTCGGCGATCCAGTCGCCCACTGACACGTCCGCGACGGGCTCAAGACCGTCCATGTTCACCCCGCCGTCGTCGGTGCTCCCCGCTCCTACTTCGGAGCGTAGGTGAGCACGATCACGCCCGACGCGAACGGCGTGGACTTCACGAGCTTCAGGTGCGTCGTGTCGATGCCGTCGAGGAGGCGCTCGCCGCCACCGGCGATGACGGGGAACATCCAGAAGTGGTACTCGTCGACGAGCCGGTGCTCCAGCAGCGTGCGGTCGAGCTCGCCGGTGCCGAACTTCAGGATGTTCCGCCCCGGCTGCTCCTTCAGCCTGGCGACCTCCTCGGCCACGTCTCCCTCGATGACGGTGGCGTTCCACTCGGCGCTCTTGAGGGTCCTGGAGGCGACGTGCTTCGGTAGGCTGTTCATCCTGACGCCGTACTCGCCCGCGGCCTCCTCCATCTTCGGCCAGACCGCGGCGAAGCCCTCGTAGGTCTGCCGCCCCAGCAGCAGCGCGTCCGCGGCGAAGAGCAGCTCGCTGGCGTGGCCGTTGTACTCCTCGTCCCAGTACGGCACGCCCCACCTCTCCGGCGACCCGATGGATCCGTCCAGCGTCACGAACGTCGACTCGATGAGCTTCCTCATGGTCTGTCCTTTCAGTTCCGGTTGATCGCGTGGGTTCACTGTGACGCAGGACGCTTACCGTTCTCTTACCGTCAGCCCGCCCCCCTTCGTAAGAACCCCCATGGACGGCGGACGGCCAATATTCGCGTGCTCGCCGCGGAAACCGGGCTGTACCCCCGCGCGAGGGCCACACGGAGGGAAAACGTCATGGGACACGTCGAGGTCGCGCACATGACATGCGACCTATGACCCCCCTGGGGGCTAGGAGGATCAGTAGGGGCTCATCTGATCCAGCACCTTGGCGGCGAGAGCAACGAACTCCTTCGCTTTCTCCATGTCTTGAGTGACGTCATCAGATGTGATCTCTGGAGTGTCGAGCCGAGGATATTCCGCGTTGTTGCGTCGGCGGCGCATGCGGTCGAAGGAGCGGAGCGACTGGCCGAGTGGCGGATCCAGTTGGGCCGTGACGGCATCCAGGACGGCGAGATGACCACCCCTGCTGGTGGCGCGCAAACCCTGATTCTCCAGGATCGAGGCGAGTGCCTTTCTGGAGGCGTCGTAGAGAAGCTGGTACGCGCCTGTCGGGTCTGTTTCAGCGCCCTTGTGGGCGAGTCCGAGGTGCCGCTCGGCTTGGGCGATCAAGGTGTCGGCGTGTTGCCGACTTGGTGGCACCCGTTCGAGTTGTCCCGAGGACAGCATGGCGTCGATCTGGTCGCGTCCTTGCATCCATCTCATGAGGGGGTCCGCTTCTGGATCAGGGGGTACAGGGGCTTGCTCCGCAAGGAAGTCACGAAGGGGTCGTCAGAATCGCTGGTCCAGGATCTCGACGGGATCTGGCTGATGTTCACCTCGCGGCCGAGGGTCCGTTCGGCGGTCCGAGCCGCGTCATAGACGGCGTCGGCGTCCGGGGATCCCACGATGAGAACGTCGACGTCCCTGGGCGGCGGTCCGGCGTGATTGGCGTATCTCGCCGCCCATGAACCGTAGACGTACGCCTCGTCGATTCCGGGGATCGGTTCGAGAAGAGGCGGGAGGACGGCTGCCGGGCCGTACGTCACCGCCAGGAGGTCCGTGAGTGGTTTCGCGACGATGGTGTCCATGTCGGCGCGGATGAGACGCAGGTTGCCATGCCGTCTCTCAACGGTCAGCCCGGCGCCGGAGAGCCGATCCGCCTCGCGGCTCACTGTCGACTGCGACGCGCCCACGTGCGTGGCGAGGTCGGTCGTGGAGTATTCGCTCTCCGGATGGAGGTACAGCCAGGCGAGCATCTCGCCAACGGTGTTGGACCGTAGCAGGGGCAGCAGCACCGGCGGGGTTGCCCTCATAGATGCATAGTATCATGCAAGATTAGCAAACTTCGCTACGCTGGGTGACAGAGTCGCCACGTAGGCTCCGGCTTGCCGTCGCGTCGATCTTGTCGTAAGCGCCTCACCGGCTGTGCCGTACTCGGCGGAAATCGGGATGCCCGGACGCGAAACCGCCATGTAGCCTGCGCGAGGACCTAGGAAGGGAATCGCTGTGGGACACGTCGAGGTCGCGCATCTCACCTACGTCCTGCCTGACGGCAGGCCGTTGCTCAACGACGTGTCCTTCCGCATCGGCGAGGGCGTCAAGGCGGCGCTCGTCGGGCCGAACGGCGCGGGCAAGACCACGCTGATGCGCCTGGTCGCGGGCGACATCCAGCCGGTCGAGGGCGGCGTGGCCAGCTCGGGAGGGCTCGGCGTGATGCGCCAGTTCGTCGGCAGCGTCCGCGACAGCAGCACCGTGCACGACCTGCTGCTCAGCGTCGCCCCTCCCGCGGTACGGCAGGCCGCCGACAAGCTCGACAAGGCCGAGCTGGCCATGATGGAGCGCGACGACGAGAAGACCCAGATGCGCTACGCCCAGGCGATCACGGACTACACCGACGCGGGCGGCTACGACATCGAGGTGCTCTGGGACACCTGCACGATCGCGGCGCTCGGCGTGCCGTACGACAGGGTGAAGTACCGGGAGACGGCCACGCTGTCGGGCGGCGAGCAGAAGCGCCTGGTCCTGGAGGCGCTGCTGCGCGGCCCCGACCAGACCCTGCTGCTCGACGAGCCCGACAACTACCTCGACGTGCCGGGCAAGATCTGGCTGGAGCAGCAGCTGAGGGAGACGCCCAAGACGGTCCTGCTGGTCAGCCACGACAGGCAGTTGCTGGCCAACGCCGCCGACCGCATCGTCACCGTCGAGTCGGGCGGCATCTGGATCCACGGCGGCGGGTTCGGCACGTACGCCGAGGCGCGCAGGGCCCGCAACGCCCGCCTCGACGAGCTGCGCAGGCGATGGGACGAAGAGCACGCCAAGCTCAGAGCCCTGGTCAACATGCTCAAGAACAAGGCCAGGTACAACGACGGCATGGCCGCCCCCTACCACGCCGCGCAGACGCGTCTGCGCAAGTTCGAGGAGGCGGGCCCGCCGGAGGAGGCGCCGAGCGACCAGCGGATCAGCATGCGGCTGAGAGGCGGCCGTACGGGCAAGCGCGCCGTCATCTGCGAGCAGCTGGAGCTCACCGGGCTGATGAAACCCTTCGACCTGGAGATCTGGTACGGCGAGCGCGTCGCCGTCCTCGGCTCGAACGGCTCGGGCAAGTCACACTTCCTGCGCCTGCTCGCCGAGGAGCCCGTGAGGCACACCGGTGTCGCCAGGCTCGGCGCCCGCGTCGTGCCGGGGCACTTCGCGCAGACGCACGCCCGTCCCGAGCTGCACGGGCGCACGCCCTGCGAGATCGTCATGACCGAGCACGCCAGGCTCAAGAACGAGGCCATGAAGATCCTCGCTCGCTACGAGCTGGCCGGGCTGATCGCCGACCAGCGCTTCGAGACGCTGTCGGGCGGGCAGCAGGCGCGCCTGCAGATCCTCCTGCTCGAGCTGTCGGGCGCGACTCTGCTGCTGCTCGACGAGCCGACCGACAACCTCGACCTGGCCAGCGCCGAGGCGCTCCAGGACGGCCTGAACGCCTTCGACGGCACCGTCGTCGCCGTCACCCACGACAGGTGGTTCGCCGACGACTTCGACCGCTTCCTGGCGTTCGGCTCCGACGGGAAGGTGTACGAATCGCCCGAACCCGTGTGGGACGAGGCTCGAGTGGTGCGCCAGCGTTAAAGACTTGGTACGGCAGGCGCGTGTCCATGCCTGCCGTACCTGTCTGACGGGCTATCACGGCAAAGTGATCCCGCGTAGCCGTATTCTCGCCGCCCTCGCCCTGATCCTCGTGGCGGGTTGCTCCTCCACGCCCGACGAGCCGTCCCCGCAGCAGATGCGCCCGCTGGCGCTCAAGGAGCAGGCGTCGTCGGTCGCCAAGGGCGACCACGGGTACGTCGTGAGCTGGGCGGGCGTGCTCGGCAACAGCAATCCGTGGCACTTCGGAGAGAACGTCGTGGCCACGATCGTCGGCGTCGACGCCAAGGGCGCCGAGGTGTTCCGCATGGACCAGCCGCTCGACGCGATCCCGCCCTCGGGGACGCTGGCTTTCACGGGCCAGGCCGTGACGGGCGCCAAGCCGGAGAAGGTGACGATCAGCCACAGGTCGGCGCAGTGGCGTCAGACCGCGCGCGTTCCCTCGTCCCTGCGCAAGTTCCCTGTCTCCAGGGTGCAGACCATCAAGCAGAAGGACGGGACCTACCTGGTCACAGGAGACGTGGGCAACCCCTACGTGCTTCCCGCGAGCAGCCTGGCGGTCAGCGCGCTGCTGCGCGACAAGTCGGGCAAGCTGCTGGGCGGCGCCAGCACGTTCGTGGACGACGTGCGGGCGGGCAAGACGCCGCGCTTCATCCTCACCGTCGAAGGGCTGCCGTCCTCGACGCAGGTGGGCGCGACCGAGGTGGTGGCTCGGACCTGGGGCTCGACGGGCCGGCCGTACGAGGAGCTGGCGATGGGGGGAGCGGTGCCCGTCCACACGGTCAAGCCCCGCACCGCGCCGTTCGCGAAGGACAAGGGACGGCACGCGGTTCCTGGCGAAGGCAAGCCCTGATCCCATTCGTCGAACGAAATATCGGACTCCGCTGAGTGCATTCACGATAAGGCGAGCGTCGCCCCGCGTTCTGGCGCTCGCCCCCTTCGCCGGTGCCCCCCGCTCGCCCGTCCACCACGCTTCCCCGCAGGCCACCGGGCTCTTCGCCGGACACCGGAGGTCCTTTCTCGCGCGCCCCGCCATTTCCTCCGCCCACCAATAAGGCGATAAATCGGTCATTGGCGGTAATCGAGTGAGGGCTTTTCCTGCGAGCGCGAATGAATCGGTAGAACTACTAGTTACCAATCCATTACCTTCAGTCACATGAATGACCGCGTCCTGGTCGAAGCTCTCCGTTCCCGCGACCCCGGTGCCCTCACCGCGCTCTACGACTCGCATGCCGAGGGCATCTACCGATACTGCTGGTCCGTCCTCAAAAGCCCCGACAGCGCCCAGGTCGCCCTGCGCGACACGCTGATCGCGGCGGAGGCGCACGTCGGCGCGCTGGCCGACCCGGACCGATTGCGAGGATGGCTCTACGCGCTGGCCAGGCAGGAATGCCTGCGGCGCCGGTCGGGCCGCCGTGGCCGACGACGCCACGGAGACACTCGTCGCGGTGCCCGCCGTGGCCGCCGCCGACGCGGACTTGCGGATCATGGCGTGGAACGCCGTGCGCGCCCTCACCGACGCCGAGAGCGAGCTCCTGGAGCTGACCGCCAGGCACGAACTGTCCACCTTCGACGTCGCGGCGGTTCTCGGGGTCACGCCGCGCCAGGTCGAGACGGCGCACGAGAGCGCCCGCGACCGGCTCGGCGACGCGATCACCGCGGAGGTCCTGGCGAGAAAGGGCCCCTACGACTGCGCCCAGCGAGCGGCGATCCTCTCCGGATTCGCGGGCGAGCTCACGGCGGAGATGCGCGAGGAGGTCGTGACCCACCTACCCAGGTGCGAGACCTGCGCCTCGCACAGGGCGGGGCAGGTCTCGACGGCGAAGGTGTTCGAGCTGCTGCCGACCGTGGTGCTGCCGGAGACGCTCAGGGTCAGGGTGATGAGCTGCTTCGTCGACCCCGAGCTGCTGCCGTACAGGAGGTATGTGGCGCGCAGGTCGGCGGCGCTCGACGCGGAGGGGTTTCCCCAGTCAGGCGACGGCAGGGGGCGGCGCTGGTCGCAGGCGCTGGCGGGCGCGCTGGCGGCGGTGGCCACCGTCGCGGCCATCGGGATGATCTTCAGCTATTTCGGCCACGACGGTGACGGACTCACGGGCATCGCCTCGGGGGCGTTTCCCGCGACCGGAGAGCCGCCGGGCATCAGGCTGCCGTGGCTGCCCGACCCGCACGAGACACCCATCACGGTGGAGCCCATCCTCGACAGCTCGGCGACGTACCCGATCGGGGCCTACCGTTCGACCGCGCCGGTGACCGTGACGACGCCCGACGTGGTGCCGACGCGCAGAGACCTGCCCGTCCCCGTCCCTACGCGCACGGGGCCAGGGCCTGCGCCCACAGGGCCGGGCGAGCCGTCCCAGACGCTGTCGCCTGGCGAGACGCAGGGCCCCAAGCCGCCGCGTGACCACCACGGCAGCCCCACGAAGTCGCCGTGCCCGACCAAGAAGCCGACCCCGAGGCCGACCGTGACGGGCACGCCCACCGCCACGCCGACGCCCCACCCCGAGCCGACGCCGTCCCCCACGCCCACCGCCACGCCGACCGATCCGCCCAAGCCTGAGCCCACCCCCACGCCCCCACCCACCGAGACCGCCCCGACGAAGGACCCCCAGCAGGGCTCCGACGGCGGGTCCACCGCGCCGGGCGGCGGCTCGGGAGGCGACTCGGCGCAGGGCGGCTCCGGAGGCGGGTCAGGCGACGGCACGGGAGGCGGAGGCGCGGGCACGCCCTCGGACGTGGGCGCGCAGGAGCCGCCGGTCCTGGCGGAGTCGAGCACCCAGGAGAACGCGTAGGTCGGGTGGAGCGCTTCACCGTCAAGGGGCACAGGGTCTGCCCGCTCCCTCTCAGGGGAGAGCTGGCCGACCTGGTGCCCCGCATTCATGAGGTCGGCTGGCCGACCTGGCTCGACCCGGGCCCTCGCATGCTGCGCGACGTCCTCGACCAGTGCCGCCTGTTGACCGCCCGCGCCCTGGCCACGCTCTCGTGGCTGGCCGCCGGCGACCTCCCCTCCGACCTCGAGTGGCTCTGGACCCAGCGCAGGCTGACGGGCCCTCGCCAGGAGCGCATGTACGGCGCGGCGGCGACCGTGCCCGACCCCGTCCTGGCGCTGGTCGTCGCCGACTGGACCTGGGCGCTCGGCACGCCCTACGGCGGCAGGGTCACCGCCCCCTATCTCGCGGGCAGCGCCTACCCGCGCGACGGTCATCAGGCGGCCCACGCCACCATGACGCTCTACCAGACCTACGACCGCTATCCCGAGTCGCGTCCCGCGATCGCCGCCGCGTGGGCCGCCGCCCGCGTCACCGCCGACTGGTGCAAGGCCGCCGAACTTCACGCTGCGTATGGGAGCGAGACCCCGGTCTTCACCTATCCCCGCGGGACGATTCCTGCCGCCGTGTCCGTCCGGCCCTGGATAGAACGCCTGTTTCGCCTGCGATGATGACGGTACGTGAGGTTCATGTGTGCGGAGCGTGACGAACGGGAAGTGTGTGCATAGAGTGACGACTCATGCGCGGAGGGGAGTCCATGCACACCGTCAAGAAGCGGCTGCTTGTCGCCTGCTGCCTGCTTGTGGCGACCTGCCCGCCGGCGGCCGCCGAACCCGCCCCTTCCGCGGGCGAGGTCGCCGAGGCGCGCGCCGCCGTACGGCACAGGGCCGAGGCCCTGGGAGCGGCGAGCGTACGGCTGGCCAACGCCCACACCCGCCTGGAGGCGCTGGTCGCGGAGGCCGGGCGGAAGGTGGAGGCCTACAACGGCCAGCTCGTACGGCTGGAGCAGGCCAAGGCCCGCCACGCCGCGGCCACGGTGCGACTGAAGGCCGCCGAGGCCAAGGTGGCGGAGGCCAGCGCCGCCGTCTCCATGCTGGCGGCACAGTCCTACGGCGGCATGGACCTGAGCAACCCCATGGTCGGCATGCTCAGCGACGAAGGCGGCGTCCCCGGGTACCTGCACAGGGCGGGCATGCTCGCCTCCATGGGCGATGAGCAGGGCGAGACGCTCAAGCTGGTGCGCGACACCCAGGAGGTCGCCGCGGTTCTTCGCGCGCAGACCCAGGAGGCCTACGCCGAGCAGCAGGACGCCTTCAGGCAGGCCCAGGAGGCCAAGGCGGCGGCGCGGGCGGCGGTCGACAGGCAGGCCAGGGAGGCCAAGCTGATCGAGGCCGAGAAGAGGCGGCTGCAGAGCAGGGTCGACGCCGCGCGCAGTGCGGCCGAACGGCTGGCCAGGCAGCGCGAAGAGGCCCTGGAGCGTGCCAGGCTCGAACGCGAGGCGCGCCTGGCCACCCGGCTGGCGCACAGGGGAGGCGCCGCCGCCGGAGGCTGGGACGCGGGCGGCTCCAGCGCCACCATGGGCGACGTCGCGGCCGACTGGGCGCTGTCGCAGCTCGGCAAGCCGTACGTGTGGGCGGCCGCGGGGCCGTCCAGCTACGACTGCTCGGGGCTGACCATGCGGGCGTGGGAACAGGTCGGTGTCCGGCTCGACCACTGGACGGGCACCCAGTGGACCTCGGGCCCGCACATCCCGCTCGACCAGCTGCGCAGGGGAGACCTGCTGTTCTTCGGCAAGCTCACCAGCAACCCCGGCGACATCCACCACGTGGGCATGTACATCGGCAGGGGACTGATGGTGCACGCCCCGCAGACGGGCGACGTCGTCCGCGTCGCCTCGATGTGGCGCAGAGACCTGGTCGGCGCGACCAGGGCCCCGTTGACCCCGAGAGCCGCGCACCCCCGCAGGGGAGCGCGGCTCTCGGAAGAGGCGTCAGTGGGCGCCGTAGCCCTCGTCCTTGGCGCGCTGGAAGGAGCGCACGATCTCGGCCTCGGCCTCGACCCTGCCCACCCAGTTGGCGCCCTCGACCGACTTGCCGGGCTCCAGGTCCTTGTAGACCTCGAAGAAGTGCTGGATCTCCAGCCTGTCGAACTCGGGCACGTGGTGGATGTCGCGGATGTGCTCCATCCGCGGGTCGGTGGCCGGGACGCACAGGACCTTGTCGTCGCCGCCCTTCTCATCCGTCATGCGGAACATGCCGACGGCGCGGCAGGTGATGTAGCAGCCGGGGAAGGTCGGCTCCTGCAGCAGCACCAGCGCGTCGAGGGGGTCGCCGTCCTCACCGAGGGTGTTCTCGATGAACCCGTAGTCGGCGGGGTACTGCGTGGAGGTGAACAGGAGCCGGTCAAGCCTGATCTTGCCGGTCTCGTGGTCCACTTCGTACTTGTTCCGTTGCCCCTTCGGAATTTCAACGACAACGTCGAACTCCACCGCGGTTCCTCCGCTCGAGCCCCCGGGCACCCCCGGATGGGCGTTAGTGTCTCGTAGGCGAACTGAGAGAGAGGGTCGGCGACGTGGTAAGGCGCGAGCGGTGGGTGACGTTGACCACACTCGCCGTGCTCCAGGCCGTCACGATCGTGACCGGCGCGTACGCCGTCACGAACGACTTCAGCCTGGGTGCGCTGACGAGGCCAGAGTCACAACCGACCGTGCCGGCGGAGCCTTCTCCCGTTCCGGTGATCACCGCGGGGCCAGTGCTGGCCACGGGTGGGAACGGACCTCTCCCGACTAAGGGTACTTTGACCTCGCAGCTCACCGACGCCCTGGGGGACGAAGCGCTCGGCGGCAGGGTGGGCGCCGTGGTCCTCGACGCCGCCACGGGCCAGCAGATCTTCGCCGCCAACCCCGCGACGGGCATCACCCCCGCCTCCACCACGAAGGTGGTCACCTGCGTCGCGGCCCTGGCCTCCCTCGGCCCCGACGCCCGCCTGAAGACCTCGGTGGTCCAGGGCGCGAACAGAAGCTCGATCATCCTGGTCGGCGGCGGCGACCCCACTCTCGCGGGTCCCTTCGCCAAGGCGGGCGCCTACCCGAAACAGGCCTCGCTGGCACAGCTGGCCTCCCGTACGGCCGCCGCGCTCAAGTCGTCGGGCGTCACCAAGGTCACGCTCTCCTATGACGCCTCTCTCTTCACCGGCCCCACCAGCGCCCCCGGCTGGAAGTCCAACTACATCCCCGACGGGGAGGTGGCTCCCGTCCACGCCCTGACGATCGACGTGGGCCGCCAGCACCCCTCCTCCAGAGCGCCGCGCGTCTCCAACCCCTCCGCCTTCGCCGCCGCCGCCTTCGCAGGGCTCCTCGACAGGTACGGCATCAGCGTCGGCAAGAAGGTGCGGCCCGCCAGGGCGCCGCAGGGGGCGGCCGCGCTGGCGACGGTCGAGTCGGCGCCCGTCTACGCGCTGGTCGAGCGCACGCTGACGATGAGCGACAACGACCTCGCCGAGGCGCTGGCGCGGCACGTGGCGATCAAGGAGGGCGAGCCCGCCTCCTTCGAGGGCGCCTCCCGCGCCATGATCACCGCGCTGAAGAGGATCGGCGGAGCCAAGGGCGTCATGCTCTCCGACGCCTCAGGCCTCTCCATCAGGAACCGCATCAGCGCGGACGCCATGGCCCGCGTGCTGGCCATCGCCAGCAAGGATCCTGCGCTGAGGCCGATCCTTTCCGGCATGCCCATCGCGGGGTTCACCGGCACGCTGGGCCACAGGTTCACCCGTGACGACAGCAAGGGCGAGGTCGGCCTCGTGCGCGGAAAGACGGGCACGCTCAACAACGTCAACACCCTCGCCGGGTTCGCCACCACGCTCGAGGGCCGGCTGGTCACCTTCGCCTTCATGGCCGACAAGGTGCCGGTCAACGCCGAGCCCGTCCTCGACCGCCTCGCCGCCATCGTCGCCCGCTCCTGACGACCGCCTGCCCCGCCTCCTGGCCCGTCCGGGAACCCCGCCTCCGGTTCTTCGCAGGCCACCCGTCCTCGCGCGCTCCCCTGCCCTGTCCCGAACGCCCGTGGCCAGTTCTTCGCAGGCGGGGAGGGAAGCACGTACGGTGGACGTTATGCAGGTGATCGACTGGGATCTGGCCGTCTCGACCGGCACGCGCCTGGTGCGCCCCGGACCACAGGTGAGTCGTGAGGAGGCCCGCCACGCCGTCACCGAACTGCGCACCCTCTCCCGAGAGGCGGAGGGCCACGTCCGCGAGTTCACCAGAATAGATGCGGCCACTCCGCCGCAGCCCGCGACAATCGTCGACAGACCAGGCTGGATCAGGGCGAACGTCGAGGGTTTCCGCGTCGTGCTCGAACCGCTCACCCAGCGGATGGCCAGCCGCGACAACCCTCCACCCGCGATCGTCAGCGCCGTGGGCTCGCGCATCACCGGCGTGGAGGTGGGCGCCGTGCTCGCCTTCCTCGCCTCGCGCGTGCTCGGCCAGTACGAGCTGTTCCTCCCGCCCGACCCCACGGGACGTGAGCCGATCGGCCGCCTCACCCTCGTGGCTCCCAACATCGTCAACGCCGAGCGGGAGATGGGGGTGCACCCTCGCGACTTCCGCCTGTGGGTGTGCCTGCACGAGGAGACGCACCGGGTGCAGTTCACCGGGGTCCCGTGGCTGCGCGAGTACGTCAGGTCGCAGATGACCGAGTTCCTGCTCGCCTCCGACCTCGACCTGCCCACCCTGCTCGAACGGCTGCGCAACGCCGCCGACACCGTGGCGGACGTCGTGCGCGGCACCGGCGAGGGCAACCTCATCGACGCGATCCAGACGCCCGAGCAGAAGGAGATCCTCGACAGGGTCACCGCGGTGATGACGCTGCTGGAGGGGCACGGCGACTTCGTGATGGACGCCGTCGGGCCCACCGTGGTGCCGTCCGTGGCCGACATCAGGTCCAAGTTCAGCCAGCGCCGCGAGGGCGGCTCGCGCCTCGACCGCACGGTGCGCAAGCTTCTCGGCCTCGAGATGAAGATGAAGCAGTACGCCGAAGGGTCCGCCTTCGTCCGCGAGGTGGTCGGGAAGGTGGGGATGGACGGGTTCAACCGCGTCTGGACCTCACCCGAGACCCTGCCCACCTCCGACGAGATCGCCGCGCCCGACCGTTGGATCGCCCGCGTGGTCCCGCAGGACCAGCCCGCCATCCCCCCGCAGGCCACCGACCCGGAGGCCTGACCGCTCCCCGGCGGCGCGGCAGGGCGGGGCCGGCGGAGGCCGCCACGCGACTCGGCGCGCGCTTTGTCACCCCGGAGCGCGCCACGTGACTGGGCGTGCGCCACGTGACTGGGCGTGCGCCACGTGACTCGGCGTGCGCCGGCGAGTCGGCGGGCACCTTGTGACTGGGCGGGCGCCGGGAGAGGTGCCGCCGCCTTCTCCGCGGGCGGGACAATGGCGGGTATGGGTCCACACCCCGCCGTCGCCGACGTACGGCGTGCCGTACGCGAGGCGCTGGCCGACCTGAGCCCTGGCGACCTCGTGCTGGCCGCCTGCAGCGGCGGGGCCGACTCCCTCGCGCTGGCCGCCGCACTGGCCTTCGTCGCGCCCAGGGCGAACCTCAGGGCGGGCCTGCTGACCGTCGACCACCAGCTTCAGGACGGCTCCGCCGGGCGGGCCGCCGACGTGCTCGGGCACGCCGCCGCGCTGGGTCTGGCCCCCGCGGAGACGCTGAAGGTCCGCGTCGGCACGGTGGGCGGTCCCGAGGCCGCCGCGCGCGACGCCCGCTACGAGGCGCTCGCCACGGCCGCCGACCGCCTCGGCGCCCGCACGGTCCTGCTCGGCCACACGCGCGACGACCAGGCGGAGACCGTCCTGCTCGGCCTGGCGAGGGGCAGCGGCCCGAGGTCGCTGTCGGGGATGGCGTCGAGGGCGGGGCGCTACCGCAGGCCCTTCCTCCACCTGGGCAGGGACACCACCGAGAGCGCCTGCCGCGCGCTCGGGCTGCTCTTCTGGGACGACCCGCACAACGCCGACCCCCGCTACACCAGGGTGAAGGTGCGAACCAGGGTCATGCCGATGCTGGAGGCCGAACTCGGCCCAGGCGTCGCCCAGGCGCTCGCGAGGACCGCCGATCTGGCGCGGGAGGACTCCGACGCCCTCGACGAATGGGCCGCGAGAGCCTTCGCCGATTGCGCTCTAAGCGATATCGAGGGGGGCGTGGCGCTGGCCGTACCGGGGCTCGAGGGCCTCCCTGACGCCGTCAGGCGGCGGGTGTTGCGGCGGGCGGCGATCGCGGCGGGGGCACCCGCCGGCGCGCTGTCGGCGGGCCACGTGCTGGCGGCGGATCGGCTGATCACGGCATGGCGGGGGCAGGGAAGGGCCGACCTACCCGGGGGAGTTGGCGTGGTTCGGCGGTATGGCACCCTTGTGTTCGCCCCCGCGCAAGAGAACCAAGCGTAAGGACACCCAGGTGGACGCAGCCGACATGGGCAAGGACCTCGAGAAGGTCCTGATCTCCGAAGACGAGCTCCAGGCGAAGATCAAGGAGCTGGCCGCTCAGATCGACGCAGACTACTCAGGCAAGGACCTGCTGCTCGTCGGCGTGCTCAAGGGCGCGGTGATGGTGGTGGCCGACCTGGCCAGGGCCCTTCACCTGGCCGTCGAGACCGACTGGATGGCGGTCTCCTCCTACGGCGCGGGCACCAAGTCCTCGGGCGTCGTGCGGATTCTGAAGGACCTCGACACCGACATCACCAACCGCCACGTGCTGATCGTCGAGGACATCATCGACTCGGGCCTCACGCTGAGCTGGCTGCTCGACAACCTGAAGTCGCGCAACCCCGCCTCGCTGGAGATCTGCGCCGCGCTGCGCAAACCCGACGCCATCAAGGTGCCGATCGAGGTGAAGTACGTCGGTTTCGACATCCCCAACGAGTTCGTGATCGGCTACGGGCTCGACTACGCGGAGCGTTACCGCAACCTTCCCTTCATCGGCACCCTGGCCCCCCACGTCTACGGCGGCTCATAGACCTGGAATGGCCGGGAACATCGAGTGACCTGACGTACGTTGGTAGGGCAAAGGCCGGAGGAGCGGGCAGTGACCCTGCGCCTCCCCCGGTGTACCTTCTGACACGCAGGGGGTGACCCAGTGTCGCCCTCGGGTAGTCAGAAGGAGCGGTGACGGATGCCGCAGCCCCGGGTCATACCGGGGTTCCAGGCCTTGGTCAGGAAGGGACGGGCCCGCAGGGGTTCCGCATCGGATGGATCTCAAGCGATTTACACGTGGGCCACTGCTGTGGATCCTGGGCATCGTCGTGCTGCTCCTGCTTGTCACCACAATGTGGAGCGGCGAGGGCAACTTCAAGACCGCCGACACGTCCATGGTGCTCAAGCAGATCCGCGACGGCAACGTATCCAACGCCAAGCTCGTGGACAAGGACCAGCAGCGCATCGAGCTCACGCTCAACAGCCCGGTCAGGATTGGCGAGACCTCCACCGACCGCATCCAGTCGAACTGGGTGACCGGTCAGGGTGTGCAGCTCGTCGACGAGCTGCAGAAGCAGGACGCCGCAGGAAAGCTCAAGGGTGGCTTCACCGTCGAGGTGCCGCAGGAGAACTTCCTGCTCGGCCTGCTCGTCAGCTTCCTGCCGATCGTCATCATCGTGCTGATCTTCCTGTTCATCATGAACCAGATGCAGGGCGGCGGCAGCCGGGTGATGCAGTTCGGCAAGTCCAAGGCCAAGCTGATCAGCAAGGACACCCCCAAGACCACCTTCGCCGACGTCGCAGGCGCGGACGAGGCCATCGAGGAGCTCCAGGAGATCAAGGAGTTCCTGCAGGCCCCGGCCAAGTTCCAGGCGATCGGCGCCAAGATCCCCAAGGGCGTGCTGCTCTACGGCCCGCCCGGCACCGGCAAGACCCTGCTCGCCCGCGCGGTCGCGGGTGAGGCGGGCGTGCCGTTCTACTCCATCTCGGGCTCCGACTTCGTCGAGATGTTCGTGGGTGTCGGCGCCAGCCGCGTGCGCGACCTGTTCGAGCAGGCCAAGGCGAACGCCCCGGCGATCATCTTCATCGACGAGATCGACGCCGTCGGGCGCCACCGTGGCGCGGGCCTCGGCGGCGGTCACGACGAGCGCGAGCAGACGCTGAACCAGCTGCTCGTCGAGATGGACGGCTTCGACGTCAAGGGCGGCGTGATCCTCATCGCCGCGACGAACAGGCCCGACATCCTCGACCCCGCGCTGCTGCGTCCCGGCCGGTTCGACCGTCAGGTCACCGTCGACAGGCCCGACCTCGAGGGCCGCAAGGGCATCCTCAAGGTCCACGGCCGCGGCAAGCCGTTCTCGCCGGACGTCGAGCTCGACGTCATCGCGCGCCGTACGCCGGGCTTCACCGGCGCCGACCTGGCCAACGTGATCAACGAGGCCGCGCTGCTCACCGCACGCGCCGACCAGAAGCTGATCACGATGGAGATCCTCGAGGAGTCGATCGACCGCGTCATGGCGGGCCCGGAGCGCAAGACCCGGGTCATGTCCGACAAGGAGAAGAAGATGATCGCCTACCACGAGGGCGGTCACGCGCTCGTGGCGCACGCGTTGCCGAACAGCGACCCCGTGCACAAGATCACGATCCTCTCCCGTGGGCGCGCGCTCGGCTACACCATGACCCTGCCGATGGAGGACAAGTTCCTCGCCACGCGGTCGGAGATGATGGACCAGCTCGCGATGTTGCTCGGCGGCCGCGCGGCGGAGGAGCTCGTCTTCCACGAGCCCACCACCGGCGCCTCCAACGACATCGAGAAGGCCACCGCCGTCGCCCGCCGCATGGTCACCGAGTACGGCATGAGCGAGCAGCTCGGCGCCCGCAAGTTCGGCACCGGCAACGCCGAGGTCTTCCTCGGCCGCGAGATGGGCCACGAGCGCGACTACTCCGAGAAGATCGCCTCCACGATCGACGAGGAAGTCCGCCGGATGATCGAGACGGCGCACGACCAGGCATGGGACATCCTGGTCGAGTACCGCGACGTCCTCGACAACCTGGTGCTCGAGCTCATGGAGAAGGAGACCCTCTCCCGCCAGCAGGTGGTGGAGATCTTCTCCTCTGTGGTCGTCAGGGAGCACCGTCCCTCCTACGCGGGCTACGGCAAGCGGCTCCCCTCGGACCGCCCGCCGGTTCTCACCCCGAAGGAGCAGTCCGGCAACGGTGCTCTGATCCCGGGGCACGCCGACAACGCACTTCCCTCCGGCGAGGGTGCGTGAAACCGCGCGACGTCGACCACGCTCGGATCGAGAAGGCCGTCAGGGAGATCCTCTACGCGATCGGCGAGGATCCTGACCGTGACGGCCTGATCGACACTCCTGGCCGGGTGGCCAGGGCGTACGCCGAGCAGTTCTCGGGGCTCAACCAGAGCCCCGAGGACGTGCTGAACAAGGTGTTCGACGTCGACCACGACGAGATGATCCTCGTGCGGGACATCGAGGTCTACTCGACGTGCGAGCACCACCTGGTCCCCTTCTTCGGGATGGCGCACGTCGGCTACATCCCGAACGACAAGGGCCAGGTCACGGGCCTGTCCAAGCTGGCGCGCCTGGTGGACGTCTTCGCCAGGCGCCCGCAGGTGCAGGAGCGGATGACCTCGCAGATCGCCGACGCGCTGATGCGCATCCTGGAGCCGCGCGGGGCCATCGTGGTCCTGGAGTGCGAGCACCTGTGCATGACCATGCGCGGGGTGCGCAAGCCGGGGGCGAAGACGCTCACCTCCGCGGTCCGCGGTGACTTCCGCAGCAGCGACAAGACCAGGGCCGAGGCGATGGCCCTCATCATCGGCCGCTGATCGGTCCGTTCCTCTGTACGGAACACAGGCCCCACGCCACTCACGGCGTGGGGCCTGTGTTCGTCCGGGGGCCGCTGTGCCGTACAGGATCGTTATCCACTACCCGACACCCCCTGGGGAGGCGACGCGAGTGATGCACCTAGGCTTGGGGATATGAAGATGGGGCTGCCACGTGAGGAGCGCTGCCTCGTCATGGGCGTGGTCAACGTGACCCCCGACTCCTTCTCCGACGGCGGCCTGTGGTTCGACGAGAGCGCCGCCGTCCGTCACGGCCTCGAGCTGGTCCAGGAGGGCGCCGACCTGGTCGACGTCGGCGGCGAGTCCACCAGGCCTGGCGCCGCGAGGGTGCCGCTGGAGGAGGAGCTGGCCAGGGTCGTGCCGGTGATCCGCGCCCTGAGCGGCGAGGGTGTACGGGTGAGCGTCGACACGATGCGGGCCGAGGTCGCGAAGGCCGCGGTCGAGGCGGGCGCCGAGCTGGTCAACGACGTGAGCGGCGGTCTGGCCGACCCCGAGATGCCGAGGGTGGTCGCCGACACGGGCGTGCCGTACGTCGTCATGCACTGGCGCGGTCACAGCCACGACATGGACAGCAGGGCGGTCTACTCCGACGTCGTCACCGAGGTGCGTGAGGAGCTGGCCAAGCGGGTCGACCTGGTGCTGGCGGAGGGCGTCTCCGAGAGCCAGATCGTCCTCGACCCCGGCCTGGGTTTCGCCAAGAACGCCGAGCACAACTGGGCGCTGCTCAACGGCATCGAGGAGTTGAACGAGCTGGGTTATCCGCTGCTGATCGGGGCTTCGCGCAAGAGGTTCCTCGGTCGCCTGCTGGCCGATTCCGACGGGACTCCCCGCCCGTTCAGCCGCAGCGACCACGCCACCACCGCGGTCACCGCGCTGGCCGCCCACGCGGGCGCGTGGTGCGTGCGGGTGCACAAGGTGGGCCCCAACGCCGATGCCGTCCGCGTGGCGGCCGCCTGGAAGCGAGGAGGCGGCCGATGAGCGTCGACACCGCTGCGATCGAGACGATCAACCAGTCCTTCTACACCGCCATAGAGGACGCCGATCTCGACAAGATGACCGAGATCTGGGCCGAGGACACCACCGACGGCCAGGTGAGCTGCGTGCACCCCGGCTGGACGATGCTGGCGGGCAGGGGCGAGGTGCTGCGCTCATGGGCGCTCATCATGGCCAACACGACTTACATCCAGTTCGTGCTCACCGACGTGCGCACCACCGTGCTCGGCGATCTCGCCGTGCTCACCTGCGTGGAGAACATCCTCACCGCGGGTGAGGAGGGCGAGGCCAGCTTCGCCGCGGGCAAGGTGGTGGCCAGCAATGTCTACGTCAGGTCGGCTCAGGGCTGGCGGCTGTGGATGCACCACGGCTCACCCGTGCTCCAGAGCGACGATGACGAGGAGGAGGAAGGCGATCTTGACGGCTGATCGGATCACCCTCAAGGGGTTGCGCTTCAGGGGCCGTCACGGCGTCCTGCCCGCCGAACGTGAGCTGGGCCAGGAGTTCGTGATCGACGTCACCCTGTTCCTCGACACCAGGCCCGCCGCCGGCAGCGACGAGGTCACCCAGACGGTGCACTACGGCGAGCTGGCTCTCGACCTGGCCAAGGTCGTCGAGGGCGAGCCCGTCAACCTGATCGAGACGCTCGCCGAGCGCCTGGCGGAGGTCTGCCTGGCCAGTGAGCTGGTCCAGACGGCGGAGGTCACCGTGCACAAACCGGCGGCGCCGATCCCGCTCGCCTTCGACGACGTGGCCGTCACCATCCTGCGGAGCCGGTCATGAGAGTCGTCCTCGCTCTCGGCAGCAACCTCGAGCCGCGCTTCGAGACGCTCCAGGGCGCCCTCGACTCCCTCTTCGACGCGCCGGGGCTGCGGTTCGTCGCCGTGTCTCCGGTCTACGAGACCGACCCGGTGGGCGGCCCCGACGGGCAGAAGCCGTATCTCAACGCCGTGGTCGTCGCCGAGTCCAAGCTCAGCCCCGAGACCCTGCTCGACCGCGCGCAGAGCGTCGAGAACGCCTTCGGCAGGGTCAGGGCCGAACGCTGGGGGCCGCGCACCCTCGACGTCGATGTGATCGTCGCCGGAGACATCATCTCCGACGACCCCGCGCTGACGCTGCCGCATCCTCGCGCCCATGAGCGGGCCTTCGTGCTGGTCCCGTGGTCCAAGGCCGACCCTGACGCGGTGCTGCCCGGCCGCGGTCCCGTCGCCGACCTGCTGGCCGGGCTCGACAGAAGCGGCGTACGGCTGCGCGAAGACCTCAAGCTGCAGGGGCCGGATTGAAGCCCACCCGCCCGGCCGTCCTGGCCGGCATTCTCGTTGTCGTCGCCCTGCTGGCCTGGCTGATCGTCAGGCAGATCTACTCCGAGCTCCCCCGGTTGCCGTGGACGGCGATCCCCACGGTGCTGCTGCTGGCGATCGGTGAGGGCTACAGCGGCTGGATGACGCGTGCGCGCATCGCCCGCAAGCCCGACACCAAGCCCGTCGAGCCGCTCGCCGTCGCCCGCCTGGCGGCGCTGGCGAAGGCCTCGGCCTACGTGGGCGCGGTCTTCGCCGGCCTGTTCGCGGGGTTCACGCTGACCACGGTGCAACTGCTGACCAGCGAGTCGCCCGGCCAGGAGTTCTTCGTGGCGACGGGCTCGTTCCTGGCGTTCGTGGTGCTGATCTGCGCGGCCCTCTACCTCGAGAACTCCTGCAGGGTGCCCAAGAAGCCCGACGACGAACGTCAGGACTTCAGATAGCGCCTAGGTGGGCGCCGGTGTGCGGTCCACCCGTTTTCTGCGGGAGAAGAGGTAGATGACCGGAAGGGTGCACAGCAGCGGACCCAGGATGGCGAAGGGGCGTTCCAGCCACCACATCAGGTTGGGTCGGGGATCGGCTGAGGGGAAGCCGAACAGACCCCACCACAGGCCCAGGGCGATCGCCATCCCCGTGGTGTGGAAGAGGAACAGCGGCAGCGCGAAACGGTTGATGGTCTCGTTGACGCGCTTCCAGCGGGGCCCTTCGAGCACCCGCTCCATGGTCGGCCGCAGCACCTCGACCAGGCCGATCTGGAAGATGAGCAGGCAGACGATGACGAAGGTGGGCGGCGCCATGTTCGACAGCTTGTCGCCCGGCACGCCGACCATCGAGCCCGGGTACAGGCCCGAGTAGACCAGCCCGAACAGGCCGAACAGCCCCGTCCAGAGGATGGCCACGTCGTAGCGGCGGGGCAGGACGACCACGCGCTCGTAGAAGAAGCCCGCCTGGTGGGCCAGGCCCCAGACGAGGATCATGTTGAGCCAGCCGACCCAGTCGACGCCGTAGCGCAGCCTGATCACGTCGACGACCAGCGCGGCGCCGCCCAGCCAGATGAGCGCGAGCACGTCGTAGCGGCGGTGCAGCCACAGCGCCACAGGCAGGAGCGCGATCAGCACCAGGTAGACGATGAGGAACCACAGGGGACTGAGCACGAGCAGCACCACGCGCCACACCCAGGGGATGTCGAACAGCATGGTCACGACGGCGCCGATGCCGATCCAGATGCCTGTCAGCGTCAGGCCGGGGATGGCCAGCGCCTTGATGCGCCGCCACACGAAGGCCCCGATGCCGGTGCCGCGTTCGCACGCCCTGTTCCACGACAGCAGGTGGACGTAGCCGCCGACATAGAAGAACAGAGGCAGCACCTGGAAGAGCCAGGTGAGGATCCACAGCCCTGAGGTGAAGCCCAGCGGGCTGGTGGGGGAGGGCCCTTCGGGCGACCACCGGAGGATGGTGAACGCCCAGTGCCACACCACGACGGTGATCAGGCTGAGCGCGCGCAGCCAGTCGACGTATTTGTCTCTCACTTGTCGATGTCACCCACCACGAAGAACATCGAGCCGAGGATCGCGACCATGTCGGCGACCAGATGGCCAGGCAGCATCTCGCGCAGCACCTGCACGTTGCTGTAGGAGGCCGAGCGCAGCTTCATCCGCCACGGCGTCTTGTCGCCCCTGGAGACAAGGTAGTAGCCGTTGATGCCCAGCGGGTTCTCCGTCCAGGCGTAGGTGTGGCCCTCCGGAACCTTGAGCACCTTGGGCAGGCGCTGGTTGATCGGGCCAGGGGGCAGCGAGCGCAGCCGCTCGACGCAGGCGTCGGCCAGGTCGAGGGAGACCTTGAGCTGTTCGAGCAGCACCTCGAAGCGGGCGTGGCAGTCGCCGGCGGTCCTGGTGACGACCTTGACGGGCAGTTCCTCGTAGGCCAGGTACGGCTGGTCGCGCCGCAGGTCGAGGTCGACCCCCGACGCCCTGGCGATCGGGCCGCTCACACCGTACTGCATGATCGTTTCGCGGTCGAGGACGCCGACGCCGCGGGTGCGGGCCAGGAAGATCTCGTTGCCGAGAATGAGGTTCTCGATGTCGGGCACCTTGGCCCTGGTGGCGGAGACGGTGGCGCTGACGCGGTCGAGCCAGCCCGCGGGCAGCTCCTCCTTGAGCCCGCCGACGCGGTTGAACATGTAGTGCATCCGTCCGCCGGAGATTTCCTCCATGACGGCCTGGATGCGCTCGCGCTCGTTGAAGGCGTAGAAGATCGGGGTGATCGCGCCCAGCTCGAGCGGGTAGGAGCCGAGGAACATCAGGTGCGACAGGGCCCTGTTGAGCTCGGCGAGCAGCGTACGCGTCCACACCGCCCTGGCGGGCACCTCCATGCCGAGCATCCGCTCGGCGGCGATCACCACGCCGAGCTCGTTGGCGAAGCCCGACAGCCAGTCGTGCCTGTTGGCCAGCATGATGATCTGCCGGTAGTCGCGGACCTCGAACAGCTTCTCCGCGCCCCTGTGCATGTAGCCGATGATCGGCTCGGCGGTGGCGATGCGCTCGCCGTCGAGCGTCAGGCGAAGTCGCAGGACGCCGTGCGTCGAGGGGTGCTGCGGCCCGATGTTGAGGATCATGTCCTCCGTGGCCAGCTCCTTGGCGCCTGCCCCGATTCCGACCACGCGTTCTTCCATAACCGCCATGCTGCCACTGGCGGTGAGGGTGATCCAGTCAAGGAATGGTCTGTTTGCGCATTTCCGCTGGTGAGCCAGGGGAGATAGAAGGGCATGAAAAGAGTCTTGTTCGATCTGGCGGCGTTGGTGACTCGGGTGGCGATCGGTCTCGTCTTCGTCTCGCACGGCTGGCAGAAGTGGCAGACCGGCATCGACTCCGTCACGCAGATGTTCACCAAGATGGGGGTGCCGCAACCGGGGCTGGCCGCGGGTTTCACGATGACGGCCGAGCTGGTGGGCGGCGCCCTGCTGATCATCGGCCTGTTCGTGCCGGTCGCGGCGCTGGCGCTGGTGGCGGCGATGGCGGGGGCGTTCCTGTTCGTTCACGCGCCCAAGGGGGTCTTCGTCGGCGACGGAGGCTGGGAGCTGGTCGGCGCCCTCGGCGCCGCGTGCCTGGTGCTCGCCGCGGTGGGCGGAGGGCGCTTCGGCATCGACGGCATCCGCAAGGCCGTCCTCGCCAGACGGGCCCAGCGCAGGGCCGAGGCCAACGCCGCGGCCCGTGCGCCCATCGACGTGGACGGCGTGTCGCACCACCGCGAGCTGTCGAGCCCCTAGCGCCGCGCGGCCAGGTCGCGTAGCGCGCCGATGAGGCGGTCGATGTGCTCCTCGTTGCTGCCGATGCCGATGGAGGCCCTGACGGCCGAGGTCGTGCCGTCCTCGCAGCCACCGTCGTGCTCGGTGGCCCCGAGCAGGTGGCGGACGAACGGGTGCGCGCAGAACTTGCCGTCGCGCACGCCGATGCCGTACTCGCCGGAGAGCGCCTCGGCGACCTCGCGCGCGGTGTAGCCGTCGACGACGAACGACACGATGCCGACCCTGGGGTGGTCGGGGCCCCACAGCGACAGCTCGTGTACGCCCTCGATCGCGGCCAGGCCCTCGCGCAGCCTGGAGACGAGCCGCTCCTCCTCGCGGACCAGAGCGGTCCAGCCGGTGGCGGTGAGCGCGTCGCACGCGGCGGCCAGCGCGATGGCGCCGAGCACGTTCGGGGTTCCCGCCTCATGCCTGGGCTCGGCGTCCTCGTGCCACTCGACGGCGTCGGCGACCGCCTTCACCGCGCCCCCGCCCTTGAGGTACGGCTCGCCCTCGGACAGCCAGTCCCGCCGTCCGACCAGCACGCCCGCGCCGAAGGGAGCGTAGAGCTTGTGACCGGAGAAGGCCACGTAGTCGAGGTCCAGCGCGGTCAGGTTGAGTCTGCGGTGCGGGACCAGCTGGGCCGCGTCGACCAGGATGCGGGCGCCGTGCCTGTGCGCGATGTGCGCGAGCGCGGCGATCGGCCACAGCTCGCCCGTCACGTTGGAGGCGGCGGTGACCACGAGCAGCTTGGGACCCTCGATCGCGGCGAGGGCCTCGTCGGCCTGCCGTACGGCCTCGCCGGGGAAGGCGGGCGGCGCCAGCCGTACGGCCTTCGGCCAGGGAAGGAGGGAGGCGTGGTGCTCGGTGTCGAAGACCACGGTGGTCGTGCCCTCGGGCAGGCACCTGGCCAGCAGGTTCGTGGCGTCGGTCGTGTTGCGGGTGAAGATGACCGCGTCGTCGGTGCGGGCGCCGACGAAGGCGCGCACGGTGTGGCGCGCCTGCTCGTAGCGGGCGGTGGTGAGCTGGGAGGCGTAGCCGGCGCCGCGGTGCACGCTGGAGTAGGCCGGGAGCGCGGCGGCGACCGCCGCGCTGACCGGCTCGAGACACGGGGCGCTGGCGGCGTAGTCGAGATTGGCGTAGGAGACCAGACGGCCGCCCTTGACGGGAACCTCGAGGTCCTCGCCGAGCACCTTGACCTGAACGGGGTGGGAGATCGTCGCTACGGACACGGCACAGCCCTCCTGGGGTCATCGGACCCCCGGCTGTGGCACCTCGGAGCCCGCGCTTGCCCGCCACACCTCGTGACGGACCAGGTCTTCACCCGGGGCACCCCGCCGCGGACGCGAGGGTTGCCGGCCAGCAAGCCGGGGCTAAGCGCTGGCACTCATGACCTACGCCGGAACTATAACCCAAGACGCGAACTTCTTGCACAGGTGACTCGTTGGGGTTGGGGACGACTAACCAAGGAGGTATGTGATGTGGGACTGGGTGGCAGACCCTCAGATCTGGATCGGGTTCTTCACCCTGGTCGCCCTCGAGATCGTGCTGGGCATTGACAACATCATCTTCATCTCGATCCTGGCGGGCAAGCTCCCGCCCGAACAGCGTGACAGGGCCAGGGTGCTCGGTCTGGGCGCCGCCCTCGTCACCAGGCTCCTGCTCCTGCTCGCCCTGGCATGGGTGGTCCGGCTGACCGAACCGCTCTTCGAGGTCCTCGGTCAGGAGATCTCAGGCCGAGATCTGATCCTCATCCTCGGCGGCCTGTTCCTGCTGGCCAAGAGCGTGCTGGAGATCGGCGAGAGCATGGAGCTGAAGGGCCAGGACGGCAAGGAGCGCAAGGTCACCTCCTTCACCTCGGTGATCCTGCAGATCATGGTGCTCGACATCGTGTTCTCGCTCGACTCGGTCATCACCGCGGTCGGCATGGTCGACGAGCTCGGCGTCATGGTCGCCGCGGTCATCGTCGCCGTGCTGGTCATGCTGTTCGCGTCGGGGCCGATCAGCAGGTTCGTCGACAAGCACCCGAGCATCAAGATGCTCGCGCTGTCGTTCCTGGTGCTGATCGGGGTGGTGCTCCTGGCCGAGGGCTTCGACCAGCACATCCCGAAGGGCTACATCTACTTCGCGATGGCCTTCTCGGTGGTCGTGGAGCTGCTCAACATCAGGATGCGGAGCAGGCACGCGAAGGCGGAATCTAGTATGAACTAGTGCGCTTTGATCCTTGGAATCCGGATTTCGTGGCCTCGCCGTACGCGGTTTATGACGAGCTGCGGCGCGAGGCGCCGGTCAGCTTCTTCGAGCCCACGGGTCAGTGGCTGATCGCCAGGCACGCCGACGTCAACGCGCTGCTGCGCGACCGCAGGCTCGGCAGGTCCTACCTGCACCTGGCCACGCACGAGGAGTCCGGGCGCGAGCCCGAGCCGGACTTCCAGGAGCCCCTCTGGCGGGTGATCAGGGCGGGCATGCTCGACGTCGAGCCGCCCGTCCACACCCGCCTGCGCCGCCTGGTCTCCAAGGCGTTCACCCCCCGCATGGTCGAGTCGATGCGCCCGAGGGTCCGCGCGATCGTCGAGGGACTGGTCGACGACTTCGTCGAGAAGGGCGGCGGCGACCTCATCGCGGAGGTGGCCGAGCCGCTGCCCGTCACCGTCATCGCCGAGATGCTCGGCGTGCCCGACGCCGACAGGCACCTGCTGCGCCCGTGGTCGGCCGACATCTGCGGCATGTACGAGCTGAACCCCTCGCAGGAGGCCCAGCACACCGCCGTCAGGGCCGCGTCGGAGTTCTCCGACTACCTCAAGGGCCTGGCCCGCGCCCGCAGGGCCGCTCCGGGCGAGGACCTCATCAGCGCGCTCGCCCAGATCGAGGAGCTGACCGAGGACGAGCTCGTCGGCACCTGCGTGCTGCTGCTCAACGCCGGTCACGAGGCGACCGTGAACGTCACGGGCAACGGCTGGTGGTCGCTGTTCCGCAACCCCTCCGAGCTCGTACGGCTGCGCGAGGACCTCTCGCTGCTGCCCACGGCCGTCGAGGAGCTGATGCGATACGACACCCCGCTGCAGATGTTCGAGCGCTGGGTGCTCGAGGACATCGAGGTCGGCGGGGTGTCCATCCCGAAGGGCGTGGAGATCGCCCTGCTGTTCGGCTCGGCCAACCGCGACCCCGAGGTCTTCGACCGCCCCGACGCGCTCGACGTCGGCAGGGCGGACAACCCGCACATCTCCTTCGGCGCGGGCATCCACTTCTGCCTGGGCGCGCCGCTGGCCAGGATCGAGCTGGTGGAGTCGTTCGGCGCCCTCCTGAAGAGGGCGCCGGACATCGCCCTCGTCGAGGAGCCCGAGTGGAACCCCGGCTACATCATTCGAGGGCTTCGTTCGCTCGACGTCTCCTGCGGGTGAGTGGGCGCCGCCCCATCCTGAGTCGCCTCGGCTTCACGGCGCTGACCACGATCACGCCGCAAGGGTCGTCTCACGCGGGTGGCGAAGGAGGCCGCGTGAGTCGCGTGAGTATCGGCTCGACCAGCTTGGCGGCGAGAGGGCCGAAGGCCGCGAGGATCAGCACGTAGGTGGCGGCGAGAGGGCCGAGATCGGGGTGCGCCCCCGCCGCCACGGCCAGGCCGGCGATGACGATGTTGAACTCGCCGCGTGGAACCAGCGCGATGCCGGCGCGCATGCGGCCAGCCCTGGCGATGCCGGCCCTGCGTGCCGCGTAGGAGCCCGTCAGGAGCTTGGTGACGATGCTGACCAGCGCGAGCAGGAGCGCGAGCAGCGCCACGGGCGGGATCTTCCCTGGATCGGTCTGCAGGCCGAAGAAGACGAAGAAGACCGCGGCGAACAGGTCGCGCAGCGGCATCAGCAGCGCCCGCGCCTCGTGTGCCAGCTCCCCCGACAGCGCGATGCCGACCAGGAAGGCGCCCACCGCCGCCGAGACCTGCAGCTCCTGGGCGATGCCCGCCACCAGCAGCGCCAGGCCGAGCACCTTCAGCAGCAGCACCTCGTTGTTCGGGCTGGAGACGAACGCCTCGATGAACCTGCCGAAGCGCAGCGCGATCACCAGGACGATGGTCACCGTGCCGAGGGCGATGCCCAGCGAGATCGCGCCCGTCACCAGCGAGACGCCCGCCAGCATGGCGGTCAGCAGCGGCAGGTAGACGGCCATCGCGAGGTCCTCGAAGACGAGGAGCGACAGCACCACGGGTGTCTCGCGGTTACCGATCCACCCGAGATCGGACAGCACCTTCGCGGTGATGCCCGAGGAGGTGGCGTAGGTGACGCCCGCCATGGCGACGGCCGCGACCGGGCCCCAGCCGAGCAGCAGCGCGGCTATGGCGCCCGGCGCCGCGTTGAGGACGATGTCGACCAGGCCGGCCCTGGCGTTGCTGCGCAGGCTGGAGACCAGCTCGCCGGCGTTGTACTCGAGCCCGAGCGTGAGAAGCAGGAGCACGACGCCGATCTCGGCGCCGACGGCGATGAAGTCCTCGCTGGTGGCGAGGGGAAGGATGCCGCCCTGCCCGAAGGCGAGGCCGGCCAGGAGGTAGAGGGGGATGGCGGAGATTCCCGCTCGCAGCGCCAGCGCGCCGAGCACGCCGAGAGCGAGGATGATGCCGCCGAGTTCGAGGAAGACAATCGCGGTGTCGTGCACTTACCCGTCCGTGAGAATGTCGGCGACCGCTCGGGTCGTCTCGTCGTCGCCGACGACGACCACGACGTCTCCCGCGCTGAACCTGAAGTCGGGGGTCGGGCTCGCGTTGACCTGCGGACCACGCACGACGGCCACCACGGAGGCGCCGGTGCGGGTGCGGATGCGCGCGTCACCCAGTGTCCTGCCGTCGTACGGCGAGCCGGGCAGGACGGGGAGCTGGATGCTCACCAGCCCCTCGATCTCGCTGTGGAGGGCGTTGAGCCGCTGGACGATGCGCGGCGCGCCGAGCAGTTCGACCAGCGCGTCGGCCTCTTCGTCGTTGAGCTGTATGGCTTCACACGCCCTGTCGGGATCCGACCGGTCGTAGATGATCAGGTCCCGCCGTCCCGAGCGGTGCGAGACGACGGCGACGCGGCGACCCGAGTGGGTCGTGAACTCGTGTTTGAGTCCGATGCCTGGAAGCGAGGTCTGTTCGATCTCCACACGGTTAACGTATCTGGCTAAGCCATCCGAATGCGCCCAGGCCCTCGCCGTCGATGAGCTCGGCCTCCTGCGAGGCGCGCGCCAGAGCTCTCAGGTAGGCGGGCGGATCGGTGCGCGCCAGGTCGAGCGAGGGCCTGGTTCCCGTGATGCCGAGAGAGCGCAGCACGTCGCGCTGTGTGGACAACGTTGTGGATATCGCACCGGCTTGCTCGCCTGCCTCCGCACACGCGTCAAGTGCGACATGCGCGGTGATGTCGCAGGTCCCGTCGGGTATAGGCGCAACGACCGAACCGTCCCTGTATCCGGTGAGCGTCCCTTGGGCGGGCCGGTTATCCACAGGGTGTGCATAATCAATGGCTATCGCCTGGCCTCTGGCGAGCCGCTCGACCACGCTCGCCCACGCCATGCAGCGCGACCTGCCCAGCTCGGCCCGCTGGCCCACTCTGCGCAGCGGCCACCACCGCTCCATCCAGAGCAGATCCTCCTGCTCCGGGGCGGGGCCCAGCCGCTCGTCGCCGGTCTCGGTGTCGACCAGCACCAGGCGCGGCCCTTCAGAGGTCTGCTCGGCCACGTCGAACGGTATGTTGTCCAGCCACTCGTTGGCGATCACCAGGCCGGTGATCGCCTCGGGTGCGGCAGGGCTCCAGGCGACGCGCTCGGGCAGCCCGGCGGGGCGTGAGGACAGGTCGACGGCGGTGACCCGCAGCCGGTCGCGCAGGCCGGGTCCGGCGAGATCGAGCACGAGGGCCGAGAGCGCTCCGTCGCCCGCGCCGATGTCGACGAAGTCGAGCGGTTCGGGCCTGCCGAGCTTCTCGTCGAGGGCGAGCAGGACCTTCGTGACCGCCTCGGCGAAGACCGGGGAGGCCACCACCGAGGTGCGGAAGTGCCCTGAAGGGCGTTCGCGCAGGTAGAACCCGTTGTCCCCGTAAAGCGCCCGCTCCATCGCCGCCCGCCAGGTGAGCCACATGACACGGACTATCTCATGAGGCTCCGTTGGCACGCCAAGTGACGGGATGACTACGTACTGTCTACGTTTTGCGCTACCGTTACGGACCGTCACCGGGTGATCGCCCCGGCCCTACCCCCAGTGGGCGCGGTCCGGTCCCCGGCGCAAGCACCCCGGACAGCGGCCTTCGGCCGCGCAACGAGAGGAGACCCTCATGCTCAAGAAGTCTGTCGTCGTCGCCGGCGTCATGGCCATGATGGCGCTCGGCGCCCCCGCCGCCCACGCGGACAACGTCACCAGTGGCAGGAACGGTGTGCTCTCCGGCAACCAGATCTTCGCGCCGATCTCGATTCCCGTGAACGTGTGCGGCAACGCCATCGCGGTGATCGGCGCGGCCGTGGCCGGCTGCAAGGGCGGCGCCTCGGTGGACGTCCACCAGCACTGACGCGCTTGATGCGCGCCCGCTGGCGACGGAGCCTGCGGGCGCGCACCGGACACACCGTGGCCGGCCCGTCGGCGGTGGGTCGGCCTCCTCATTACAGGGCGGGCGTCGGGTCACAAAGGCTCGGCGCCCGCTTCTGGCAGGGGTGCACCTTTTATGTCCCCTTGTCCGCCTTTGTGGCATCTCAACATGCGGCAAAAGAGCCATGACCCAGGCCGTGAACCAGCGGCAGTTACCCTGTTCAACAGTGTCGTTGACAGGGGGGCAGTACGTCATGGACGCAGGAGATCGCCCGGGTCGGCTGGCCGTCGGCGTGCTGGGCGCGGGCAAGGTCGGCTCGGTCCTCGGCGCCGCGCTCGCTCAGGCCGGCCACAGGGTCGTGGCCGCGAGCGGCGTCTCCGACACCTCCCAGCGCTGGGCCGCGGAGCGCCTCGGCGTGCGGACGCGCAACCCCGAGGAGGTCGTCGGCGTCGCCGAGCTGATCCTGCTCACCGTCTCCGACGACGCGCTGCCCGGACTGGTCGCCGGTCTCGCCTCCACGGGGGCCGACCTGCGCGGCAAGCTGCTCGTCCACACCAGCGGCGCGTACGGCCTGGGCGTCCTCGACCCCGCCGCCCAGAAGGGCGCCCTCCCGCTCGCCCTCCACCCGGTCATGACGTTCACCGGCAGGGACGACGACCTCAACAGGATCACCGGCATCTCCTTCGGCGTCACCTCGCCCGAGCCGCTGCGGCCCATCGCCGAGGCGCTCGTCATCGAGATGGGCGGCGAGCCCGTCTGGATCGCCGACGCCGACCGCGCCCTCTACCACGCGGCCCTGGCGGGGGCGGCCAACCACATGGTGACCCTGATCGCCGAGTCCTCGGAGCTGCTGGAGCGCATCGGCGTCGAGCATCCGGGCAGGATGCTGGGCCCGCTCCTGGGGGCCGCGCTCGACAACGTGCTCAGGCTGGGCATCTCGGGGCTCACCGGCCCTGTCGTCCGCGGCGACGCGACCACCGTGCGCAGGCACGTCGACGCGCTGATCCTGGCGGCGCCCGAGGCGGCCGACGCATACGTGGCACTCGCTAGGCTCACGGCGGACCGGGCGCTCGCCGCCGGGTTGCTCAAGCCTGAGGCGGCCGAGCGACTGCTCGACGCGCTCGGGGGGAACATTTGGACCTGATCGGGCCGGGACGTTCCGCCTGGACCTGATCAGTCTAGGAGGTCACCGATGGAACTGATCGTCGCGCACGACCGCGCAGGACTGGACAAGGCGCGCTCCTCGGGAAGCGTCGCTCTCGTCCCGACCATGGGCGCCCTGCACGAGGGACACCGCTCGCTCATCCGCATGGCGCGCGCCATGGGCGAACAGGTGGTCGTCAGCATCTTCGTCAACCCGCTGCAGTTCGGCCCCGACGAGGACTACGCCCGCTACCCCCGCACGCTCGCCGCCGACCTCGAGATCTGCGCGGAGGAGGGGGTGGACGTCGTCTTCGCCCCTTCGCCCGACGACATGTATCGGCCAGACCGCCAGGTGAGCGTCTCCGCGGGCGAGATGGGCACGATCGTCGAGGGCGCCGTCCGCCCCGGGCACTTCGACGGCATGCTGACCGTCGTGCTCAAGCTGTTCAACCTCGTCAGGCCGGACATCGCGGTGTTCGGCCAGAAGGACGCCCAGCAGCTGGCGCTGATCAGGCGGATGGTCGTCGACCTCGACCTGCCCATCGAGATCGTGGGCGCCCCCACCGTGCGCGAAGGCGACGGCCTGGCGCTGTCCAGCCGCAACAGGTACCTCACGTCCGACGACCGCCATGCCGCGCTCGCCCTGTCGCGGGCCCTGCGCGCGGGAGCGGCCGAGAGGGAGCCCGCCGCGGTCAGGGCGGCCGCGCGCGAGGTGCTGGCCGCGTCCGCTCTCGAGGTGGACTACCTCGTGCTGGTCGATCCGGCCACGTTCGCCGAGGTCCCCGACTCCTACAGGGGTGAGGCGGTCCTCGCGGTGGCGGCCAAGGTCGGGTCCACCCGGCTGATCGACAATCTCCCGCTGACGTTCTAGGGCGGGGGCGGGAAGAGGGCACTGCGTCGGGGGCGTTATCGTCATGTTGACGAAAGCCTGTGAGGAGGCCCCCATGACTGCACCGGCGATCCCCATGAAACTCGCCCCCGCCCCCGGATGGACGGTCGAGGCCGATGTGGTCGTCGTCGGCTCAGGAGTGGCGGGCCTGACCGTCGCCCTGCGCTACGCCGAGCTCGAACCCGAGGCCAAGGTCCTGGTCGTGACCAAGGACGTGCTGTCGTCGGGCTCGACCAGGTGGGCGCAGGGCGGCATCGCGGCCGTCCTCGACCCCGCCGACTCACCCGCCGACCACCTCGAGGACACGCTGGTCGCGGGGGTGGGGCTGTGCGACGTGCGGGCCGTACGGACTCTGGTGACCGAGGGACCTGGCGCGCTCAGGAACCTGATCGCGAGGGGCGCGAGGTTCGACACCGACGAGCGGGGCGAGCTCCAGCTCACCCGCGAGGGCGGCCACCACCGCGACCGCATCGTGCACGCGGGCGGCGACGCGACCGGCGCGGAGGTGCAGCGGGCGCTCATCGAGGCCGTGCTCGCGCACCGCACGATCGAGGTGGTCGAGCACGCGCTCGTGCTCGACCTGCTGAAGGACGCCCAGGGCAGGGCCCGAGGGGTGACGCTCCACGTGATGGGCGAGGGCGCGCGCGACGGCGTGGGCGCTGTGCGAGCCAGGGCGGTGGTGCTGGCCACGGGCGGCATGGGCCAGGTCTACGCCTCCACCACCAACCCCGTCGTCTCCACCGGCGACGGCGTGGCCCTGGCGCTGCGGGCGGGCGCGGTGGTGCGCGACCTGGAGTTCGTGCAGTTCCACCCGACCGTGCTCTGGCTGGGGGAGGAGTCGAAGGGGCAGCAGCCGCTGATCTCCGAGGCCGTGCGCGGCGAGGGCGCCTACCTCGTCGACGCCGAGGGCAACAGGTTCACCGACGAGCTGGCCCCTCGCGACGTGGTCGCCAAGGCGATCATGCGCCAGCCGGGCCAGGTCTACCTCGACGGCCGCCACTTCGGGCTCGACAAGTGGAAGTCACGCTTCCCGACCATCTACGCGATCTGCCAGGAGCACGGCATCGACCCCGCCTTCGACCTGGTGCCCGTCATGCCCGCCGCCCACTACGCCAGCGGCGGCGTCCGTACCGACCTGCGCGGACGCACCTCCATCGAGGGCCTGTACGCCTGCGGAGAGGTCGCCTGCACCGGCGTTCACGGCGCGAACAGGCTGGCCTCCAACTCGCTGCTCGAAGGGCTGGTCTTCGCCGAGCGCATCGCCGCCGACCTGCACGAGGCGCGGCACGCGCCGGGCGAGCCCGTCACGGACGACCTGGCTCCCAGCCTGATCGACCCGAGGGCGAGGAGCAGGATCCAGGCGCACATGAGCAGGGGCGCGGGCGTCCTGCGCAGCCGGAAGACGGTGGCGGAGACCGGTGCGGCGCTCAGGGACGCGAGGTGGACACCTGTCGCGGTCCAGCCCTGCGTGGAGTCGTGGGAGACCACGAACCTGCTCACCGTGGCCACCGTGCTGGTCGCCGCCGCCCACGCGCGGCTGGAGACCAGAGGGTCGCACTGGCGGGAGGACTTCCCCGATCGCGACGACGAGAACTGGCTCGGTCACCTCGACATCACGCTCACCAGGGAGGGGCTGCACATGACCTACACGCCGCACGACGAGATCGAGGGCCTCGACCCCGACGTGGTCGAGGAGGTCGTCACGCGCGCGCTCGCCGAGGACCTGCAGGAGGCGGGCGACGTCACCTCGCTCGCCACCATCCCCGAGGGCCAGCAGGCGGTCGCCGACGTGGTCGCCAGGACCGACGGCGTGGTCGCGGGACTGGCCGCCGCCGAGGCCGTCTTCCGCAGGCTCGGCGTGACCAAGATCGACAAGCGGGCCAAGGACGGCGAGCGGGTCAAGGCCGGCGACGTGCTCATGACGGTCTCAGGATCCACCAGGAGCCTGCTCACCGCCGAACGCACCGCCCTGAACCTGCTCACCCACCTGTCGGGCATCGCGACGCTGACCGCCAGGTGGGTCGAGGCGGTCGAGGGGACGGGGACCAGGGTGCGCGACAGCCGTAAGACGCTCCCTGGGCTGCGGGCGCTGGAGAAGTACGCGGTCAGGGCGGGGGGCGGGGTCAACCACCGCATGTCGCTGTCGGACGCCGCGCTCATCAAGGACAACCACGTCGTAGCCGCTGGAGGGGTCGCCGAGGCTTTCCGTAAAGTAAGAGACATGTATCCGGGGCTGCCCATCGAGGTGGAGGTGGACAGGATCGACCAGATCGAGCCCGTCCTGGCCGAGGGGGCGGAGGAGATCCTGCTCGACAACTTCACCGTCGAGGAGCTGGCTGAGGCCGTCCGGCTGGTGGGCGGAAGGGCGCGACTCGAATCCAGCGGGGGACTGACCTTGGAATCGGCCCGTGATGTAGCCGACACTGGCGTGGACTACGTTGCTGTGGGAGCGCTGACGCACTCTGCTCCCGCGCTGGACATCGCATTGGACCTCCGGGGGATTTGATGCTGCTCGCGATCGACGTCGGCAACACGCACACGGTGCTCGGCCTGTTCGAGGGCGAGGAGGTCATCGAACACTGGCGCATCGCCACCGATGCCCGCCGTACCGCTGACGAGATCGCGGTCGTCCTGCAGGGGCTGCTGGCCCAGTCGCCCCTGCTGAAGGGCGCGGACGTGAGCGGCATCGCGCTCTGCTCGACCGTGCCCTCGGTGCTCAACGAGATGCGCGAGATGTGCCGCCGCTACTACGGCGACGTCACCGCGGTCATCGTCGAGCCGGGCATCCGCACCGGCGTGCCGGTCAGGATGGACAACCCCAAGGAGGTCGGCAGCGACCGCATCGTCAACTCGCTGGCCGCCATCGACCAGTACGGCGGGCCCTGCATCATCGTCGACTTCGGCACCGCCACCTCCTTCGACGCCGTGTCGGCCAAGGGCGAGTACGTCGGAGCGGTCACCGCGCCCGGCATCGAGATCTCCGTCGACGCCCTCGCCGCGGCGGGCGCGCAACTGCACAAGGTCGAGCTGATCAGGCCCCGCTCGGTCATCGCCAAGAACACCGTCGAGGCGCTGCAGTCCGGCATCATCTACGGCTTCGCCGGCCAGGTCGACGGCATCGTCGAGCGGATGGCGGCCGAGCTGGCGGAAGACCCCGACGACGTCACCGTGGTGGCGACCGGCGGCCACGCCGCGCTCGTGGTGGGCGAGTCGCGCTCGATCGACGTGCACGAGCCGTGGCTGACCCTGATCGGGCTCAGGCTGATCTACAACCGCAACGCGACATGACGAAGGGCCCCTCTTCCGAGGGGCCCTTCCTTTCGGCCGATCACACCTCTTCGGCGTCGTAGACGTCCCACCACTGCCCGCACTTGCTGACCTTGTGCGTGTGGGGGTTGTACTGGCAGACCTTGGCACGCACGGCGTAGACGTCGTCCTCGTGGAACTGGAACGTCTTGTAGCCGGGGTAGCCGCAGTAGTAGCGGGCGTAGACGTGGTGCCAGTTGTACTCGTCGTCGGCGGCCTGGAACTTCACGTACGCGCACTTGCCACCCTGCTTGTAGGTGCGGTTGTCGAGGTCGTAGAGACGGCCCTTGACGTGGACGGAGTTGCCGTCCTCGTAGTCGCCCTCGACGCCGATCCAGCCGACGGCCTTGGCCAGGCCATGCTTGGCGTAGTAGGGGCCCCAGTAGTCGTCCCAGTCGGAGGCGGTGGTGCTGGACGAGGAGCTCGTCGAGGCGGCGGCGCTGGTGGCGGGGAGCGACAGGGCCAGTGTGCCGGTGGCGGCCACTGCGAGGAAGCCTGTCGCGAGCTTCTTCATCATGATCTCTCCTTGAGCCCCCACGGTTCCGGCTCCTTGCCGGATCCCCCCTGGGCTCTGGAGCCATTGGAACGGTCCGTCCTTGCACGGCCCCTGCAGAGGGCCGACGAGCTCTTGCAGTTCGCCAAATCGGTACCCTTGGGGGTTGTGACCGACGAACTTCCCGAGCAGATGCGCATCCGGAGGGAGAAGCTCGACCGCCTTCGCGACGAGGGCGTCGATCCTTACCCGGTGTCCTTTCCCCGTACGGCGACCAATGCCGAGATCAGGGAGAAATACCAGGGCCTCGAACCGGACACCGCGACGGGCGACAGGGTCGGCGTCGCGGGGCGCGTCATGCTCAACCGCATCGGCGGGAAGCTCTGCTTCGCCACTCTGCGTGACGGCAGCGGCGACCTGCAGGTGATGATCTCCCTCGACCGGGTGGGCGAGGAGTCGCTCGCCGCCTGGAAGCGCGACGTCGACCTCGGCGACCACGTCGGCATCGAGGGCGAGGTCATCACCTCCCGCCGCGGCGAGCTGTCGATCCTCGCCGACAGCTGGCAGATCACCTCCAAGTGCCTGCGCCCGCTGCCGGAGAAGCACGTCGGCCTCACCGACCCCGAGGCCCGGGTACGGCAGCGCTACGTCGACCTCATCGTCAACGACGAGGCGCGCAGGATGGCCCACGTCCGCAGCGCCACGGTCCGCGCGGTGCGCGACTTCTGGCACGAGGAGGGCTATCTCGAGGTCGAGACGCCGATGCTGCAGCCGATCCACGGCGGCGCCGCCGCGCGTCCCTTCAAGACGCACATCAACGCCTACGACATGGAGCTCTACCTTCGCATCGCGATCGAGCTCTACCTGAAGCGGCTCGTGGTCGGCGGCATCGAGAAGGTCTTCGAGATCAACCGCAACTTCCGCAACGAGGGCGCCGACTCCACGCACAACCCCGAGTTCACGATGCTCGAGGCGTACGGCACCTACCTCGACTACAACGACATGGCCGACCTCACGCAGCGGATGTACCAGAAGGCGGTCGTCGCCGCTCTGGGCACCACCGTCGTCGTGCACGACGGGGTCGAGGTCGACCTGGGGCTCGAGCGGTGGCCCAGGATCACGCTGTACGGCTCGGTCTCCTCGGCCCTCGGCGAGGAGATCACCACCGACACCCCGCTCGACCAGGTGCGCAAACACGCCGACAAGCGGCAGATCCACTGGGACCCGAAGTGGGGCCAGGGCAAGCTCGTCCAGGAGCTGTTCGAGGAGCTCGTCGAGCACACGCTCGTTCAGCCGACGTTCGTCATGGACTATCCGCTGGAGACCTCCCCGCTCACCCGCCAGCACCGCGACAACCCGCTGCTCACGGAGAAGTGGGACCTGATCGGGTTCGGCACCGAGCTGGGCACGGCCTACTCCGAGCTGGTCGACCCGATCGAACAGCGCCGCCGTCTCACCGAGCAGTCGATCCTCGCCGCGGGGGGCGACCCCGAGGCGATGCAGCTCGACGAGGACTTCCTGCAGGCGCTCGAGTACGCGATGCCGCCGACGGGCGGGATGGGCGCGGGCATCGACCGGATGATCATGGCCTTCACCGGCAAGAACATCAGGGAAACCATCCTCTTCCCCCTGGTGAAGCCCTCCTCCCACTAGAGCGTGGCCGGGTGGGCGCGAGCTCACCCAGGAGGTCCGGGGCTCGGGCCGTGGATGATCTCATCGTCGGGCAGGCCGTCGGGCAGGCCGTCCGGGGGTCAGGGCAGGAGGACCAGGCGGCCGCGGACGCCGCCGGCGGACAGGCGGGCGTGGGCGCCGGCGGCCTGCTCCAGCGGGTAGGTGCCGGCGACCCTCGTGGTGAGGCGGCCGAGCTCCGCCAGCCGTACGATCTCGGCCAGCTGCCGCGGCTCCTCCCTGAAGAACACCGTCGCCACGTCCGTCCCGCGCAGCGGGACGGGGGCGACGCCCGCCGACAGCGCGATGAAGGCGCCGCCGTCGCGCAGGGCGTCCAGCCCTGCCAGCCCGGTGATCGCGGCGTCGATCACCGCGTCCACGCCGCCCGGCACCTGCCTTCTGACCGCCTCGGCGAGGTTCTCCTCGCGCGAGACGAACCATTCGGCTCCGAAGCCGCGCACCAGCGCCTCGTCCTGCCGCCCGGCGGCGGCGACGACGCGCAGGCCCCTGGCCGCGGCGAGCTCCACCGCGTACCCTCCGACCGCCCCCGCGGCACCGGTGACCAGCACGGTGTCGCCCTGGCGGAGGTTCGCCCTGTCGAGGGACTGCCAGGCCGTCAGCGCGTTGAGCGGCAGCGTGGCGGCCTCGGCCGCCGAGACGCCACGTGGCGCGAGCGCCGCCGCCCGGGCGTCGACCACCACGTACTCCGCCTGTGCCTTGGTAGGAGCCTCCAGTCTGCTCGCCAGCGCGATGACCTCCTGCCCAAGGGCGAAGGCGGCGCCCTCGCCCACCTGATCGATCACTCCTGCCGCGTCGAAGCCGAGCCCGTAGGCGTCGAGCTTCCTGGCGACGCCGTAGCCGGCGAGCGCTCCCGCCGCCACCGCCAGGTCGAAGGGGTTCACCCCCGCGGCGGCGACCTTGATCCGTATCTGGCCGCGGCCCGCCTGGGGGAGCGGGGCCTCGATGAGCCGAGGCGAGCCGGAGCCGCCGATGAGTGCACGCATGGTCGTCATGTCACCGAATCTAGGGAGAGTTACTCTCTTCGGGTAAGAAGGCACCTGGAAGTGCGTAACCAACCGGAGGGAGCCCACATGGCGACCGTCACGGCGGCCGAGCGCAGGGCCGAGGCCAAGCGGGCCTATGACGCCTACGTCGCGGCCTGCCCTTCGAGGAAGCTGCTCGACACGCTCAGCGACAAGTGGGTGAGCCTGGTGCTCAACGCGCTGGCCGACGGGTCGAAGCGCTACAGCGACCTGGCGAGGACGATCGCCGGCGTGAGCCAGAAGATGCTCACCCAGACCCTTCGCGGGCTCGAGCGCGATGGTCTGGTCACCAGGACGGTGACGGCGGCGGTGCCGGTGAGGGTCGACTATCGGCTCACATCGCTCGGAGAGAGCCTGCTTCCGCTCATGGCCGCCATCAAACAGTGGGCGGAGAGTCACATCGAGGACGTGGAGGCGGCACGCCTCCGTTATGACGCCGATTCTGAGAATTCGCCGTGAAATTCATGAGACGGGCGGATTGCAGTAAGGGTCCTGTGGACGGTTCTCGGCACTCCAGGCGAGGAATGTTCGTCGTATAGAAACGATCAAGTCAATGGCGGTCGTCAAGTATGGAACGAAACGACCTTGACGACCTTTCCAGTATGCGTTTACCTTCTGCGAGACGAGCAGCCTGCTTGAGCCGAGGACGTCTCCGAGTTTGTGCTGTTGGGGGGAGGGCTCCCGATGGATGTGCTCACTGAAGGCGTCGAGCTGAGCCAGGACGACCTGGATCTCCTCGCGCAGTTGGCCAAGGGTGTCACGGTCGACCGCGTGGGGCGGACCCTGGAGATCAGCGGCCGGACGGTGCGCCGCCGCCTGCGCGGCATCTGCGACAGGATCGGCGTGGCCACGGCGATCGAGGCGGTGGCCTGGGCCGCGCGCCGAAGACTGATCTAGGCGCGTCAGTCGGCGATGCGCACGGCTCCTGCGAACGGGCGGTTGCCGATGGCGGCGATGCGGACGACGTCGCCGGTGCGGGGCGCGTGGACCATCATCCCGCCGCCGATGTAGATGCCCACGTGGTGCAGGTCGTTGTAGAAGAAGACCAGGTCACCGGGGCGCATCTGCTCGCGCGTGATGTGGGTGCCCGCCGTCCACTGGTCGCCCGTGTAGTGCGGCAGGCTGATGCCGACGCGCTGGTAGGCGGCCATCACCAGGCCCGAGCAGTCGTAGGAGTTGGGGCCTTCCGCGCCCCACACGTACGGCTTGAGCTGCTGCGTGAGAGCCCAACGAGCGGCCTCGGCCGCTTTGCCGCTGCCGATGATCGGCAGGTTGACCTTGGTCGCCCTGGTGCCAGGCCGACCGGCCTCGCCGATCGCCCGCTTGAACAGGTTGCTCTCGACCTTGGTCACCAGCGTGGTGATCTTGCTGCGCTTGTCGCCGAGGTCGTCGACGAGCTTCTGCACCTCGGCCAGTCGCGTCTTGGCCGTCGCCTTGGCCCGCTCGGCGGCGGCGATGGAGTCGGCCAGCTCCTTGACCTCCTGGCCCTGCTGCTGCCCGAGGGCGTAGAAGGTGGCGGCTCCGTCAAGGAAGGAGTCAGGGTCGGTGGAGGTGGCGAAGGCCAGGCCGTCGGCGAAGCCGCCGCTCATGTAGGTGCTCTCGGCCAGGAGCGTGGCGCGCGCCCGCTTGGCGGCCAGGTCGGCCTCGCTGGTGGCCAGGATCTTCTTGGCCACCTCGGCGGACTTCTTGACGCTCTTGAGCTTCTCGCGCTGGCCGTTGTACTGCTCGGTCAGCGTCTCGATGTCGTTGTGGAGCTTCTCGACCTGCTGGGAGAGCTCCTTCAGCGTCGGCTTGGGGTCGGCGGCGGCCGAGCCGAGCGGGACGGTGAGAGCCAGGACGGCCATCGCCGCGCCCACGATGGCGAACCGTTTGCGCAGGGCGCCGGGTTCGTGGGGGCGGGCGTGCTTGCCCGCGCTCTTCCCCTCGTGGGTACGCGTGCGCTTCACCAACAGGCTCCTCTCGTTGCCGCCTACCGGGTTAGCTGACGGGTTCGGGCCGGAGCAGCCCTACCGAGCGCGTGCTCGGACTCACCCCATTGGCGGTGCTGGCCGCCGGCGGGTCCCCGGCTCCCCGAGTTGCGGGGATTAGGCGCGTCTCCACGCGTGTGTCGCGTGGGGGACATCGTCGCTGGACACTAGTGCAAGCCAGGTTCCTGCTCAACCAGAACTGCCAATCCCGTAGAGGTTGTGCAACCGAAGCGTCACGGCGTGATCACGTGAAAGCCCGATCTACCAGGGCATTGCAAGGGCTTTGCCCAGCTTTATGCGGATTTGTCGGACTGTTACCCCAGCGCTGCGCACTGTGTGCGGCCTGCTACAGCGCGTCATGTGACGGTAGTTAAGGATGGGCCGAAACGGGCTGGGTACGCTGAAGGGCCATGGAGCAGGTCGCCGAGCGCACCCCGAAGGACACCGAGATCGTCGTGAGGCGCGCCCGCACGCCCGACGTCAGAGCCATCAGGCGCCTGGTCGACACGTACGCGGGGGCGGGCCCCAGATTGCTGGAGAAGGCCACCGTCACGCTGTACGAGGACGTCCAGGAGTTCTGGGTCGCCGATCGCGGCGGCGAGGTCGTGGGCTGCGGCGCGCTCCACGTGCTCTGGGAGGACCTGGCGGAAATCCGGACGGTCGCCGTCGACCCCGAATACAGGGGTGCGGGAATCGGTCACCGTATTGTTACCGCACTGGTCGCGACGGCCCGTGACCTGGGTCTGCGCAGGGTCTTCTGCCTGACTTTCGAGGTCGACTTCTTCGCGCGCCATGGCTTCGTCCCGATCGAGGGCGCACCTGTATCACCCGAGGTCTATGCCGAGTTGCTGGCTTCCTACGACGAAGGGATCGCGGAGTTTCTCGATCTTGAACATGTGAAGCCCAACACCCTTGGCAACACCCGCATGTTGCTCCACCTGCCCACGGTTGACTCAGAGGATGACCAAGAGGAAAGGTGATTGTTGATACTCATGTCGATACGTTGGGCAACAGCAAGCATGTGTCCTGACATGTGCCACATGCGCCATCGAAGCGAGGTGACACGGTGAGCACCGGACAGCCGCCGTATCCACAGGACCAGCCTGAAGACAATTCCGCTGGGACTCATGGATACGGTCAGCAGAACGCGGGACGCCAGGGCGACCCCGATCCAGACGCGACGATCGTGGGCTATCGCCAAGACGGCGGCGGCTACGGTCACCAGGGCCAGCAGCAGCCCGACTACGGCCAGCAGGGCTACGGCCAGCAGCCTTACGGCCAGCAACAGCAGCAGGGCTACGGCCAGCAGGGGTACGGCCAGCAGGCCGCCTCCTCCGGTCAGCAGCCAGGCTACGGACAGCCTTCCTACGGCCAGCAGGGCCAGAGCCAGCAGCCCGAGTACGGGCAGCCCGGCTACGGCCAGCAGCAGCCGTCCTACGGGCAGCAGGGCTACGGCCAGCAGGCCGCCTCGGGTCAGCAGCCCGAGTACGGCCAGCCAGGCTACGGCCAGCAGCCCGGTTATGGTCAGCAGAGCCAGCCCGGCTACGGCCAGCAGCAGCCTTCCTCGGGTCAGCAGCCCGGCTACGGCCAGCAGCAGCCGGGCTACGGCCAGAGCCAGCCGAGCCAGCCCGGCTACGGTCAGCAGCAACCGTCCTATGGTCAGCAGCCCGACTACGGCCAGCAGCCCGGTTACGGTCAGCAGCCCCAGCAGGGCTATGGCCAGCAGGGCCAGTCGCAGCCCGGCTACGGGCAGCAGTCGCCCTACGGCCAGCCGCAGGCGTACGGCCAGCAGGGCTACGGTCAGCAGCAGCAGCCGGCCTACGGGCAGCAGCCCGGCTACGGCCAGCCGTACGGCGCGCCCGCGGGGGTGCAGCCTCCCGGCGCTCCCGCTCCGCTCGCCGAGTGGTGGCAGCGGCTGGTCGCACGCATCATCGACGGTCTGATCATCGGTATCGCCGGCGTGGTCATCGGGCTCGTCCTGGGACTCATCCTGGGTGCGATCCTGGTCACCCAGGCCAGCTACGACCTCAACACGGGGACGATCACGCAGCCCTCCGGCCTCTGGATCCTCAACGTGATCACCGTGGTGATCGTCACCCTGCTCTACATCGCCTACGAGTTCTTCCTCACGAAGTCCAAGGGGCAGACCGTCGGCAAGATGGTCATGGGCATCAAGATCACCGAAGTGGGCGCGCCGCTGACCGCGGGCGGGCTCAGGAGCGACGCCGCGCTGAAGCGCGCCGGCGTCACCTGGGGTGGCAACATCCTGGGCGCGCTTCCGTTCGGTCTCGCCTCATCGCTCGGCGGCCTGCTGATCATCCTGAACGGCGTCTCGCAGTTCTGGGACAAGCCGCTTCAGCAGACCTTCGCCGACAAGGTGGCCAAGACCGTCGTCGTGAAGATCAAGTAAGCGGAATCCTAAAGAATCAGGGGCCGGCTTGACGCCGGCCCCTGTTTTCGCGCGTGGGACCTGTAATCGTGGTCGCCCGCCGTACACAATGGGCGTTATGGTCGCGTCCGGAGCGCCCGCCGTACCCGCCGATTGGTGGGAACGGCTCGCGGCACGAAGTATTGAGGCGCTGGTCATCGGCGTCTTCTATTACATTCTGTTCATCGCGGCCTGGGGTTTGTTGCGGACTGTAGGGCTTCTCGACAGCTTCGAGGGGCGGCTACCCGGGTTGTTCGCCTGGCTCGCGGTCGGCTCGGGTTATGCGGCCTATGACTGCCTCGCGCATTACCGGCGCGGTCGCACCTTCGGTAAGGTGATCATGAAGATTAGGTTGGCGCCCGCTCCCGGCAGGGCGCTGACGAGGGCGGATCTGGCTAAACGGGCGGCCCTCTATCCCGGAGCGATGGTGCTTGCGGGGATTCCGGGCGTCAATCTCCTGGCGGGAATCCTGGCCTTCGCCGTGGGGCCTGTCCATCTTGATCGACAGGCCACTCCAGCAGGGCATCCATGACAAGGCGGCGGGCTCGCGGGTGATCAAAGAGGCACGCTGAAGTGTGCATCCGCCCCAGATCCGGTTTTTTTGGGATTTTCCGGGCGATCGGGTAAGGAGTCTGGAGAGACTGGCATTAGGCTGGGTGTGACACCCCCGCCAGGTAGCGGCCGTCTATGGGGCGCTATGGTCGGGGCGGACTGTGGTCATCAGCCGTCCGTGGGTGTCGACGGCAGCTTGTGCATAAAGGGCTCGTCCCTACAAACCCGAAGAGGCGCCGTGGGGACGGAATGCAGCCGCTGGACATCGTCCAAACCGGGCGGATCCACCGGAGAACCAGACCTGGCTCACTAGTCAGCGGAATCCGCGAAGCGCTGAATTGTCTCGCTGCCTTTTCGGGTATATGTTTGGCAGGCGAATGAAACAATGCTCCGGGAAAGGATTCCGTAGATGGCCAAGCAGATCCAGGAGATTCTCATCGATGACCTCGATGGGGGCGAGGCCAATGAGACGGTCAGCTTCGCCATTGACGGGGCGTCCTATGAGATTGACCTCAGCGTCGATAACGCCAAGAAGCTGCGGGACGCGCTGTCGCCTTTCCAGCAGGCCGCACGCAAGTCGGGTGCGGCCGCCACGCGTCGCAGGGCGCGGGGTGGCACGCGTTCGATGAGCCGTGAGCAGAGCTCGGAGATTCGGCAGTGGGCCAAGGCTCACGGACTTCCCGTCAGCGAGCGCGGCCGGATCGCCTCCACCGTCGTGGAGAAGTACCAAGCGGCTCACTGACATCATGCGCTTATGACGATCGCCTAGAACCCCGGAGATCGCCATAAGCGCATGATCGTGTTTGCCTGATGAAAACCGGGCGTGTCGCGCAGCCGCGCGTCAGCGCTCTAAACGTCGTTCGCTTGCGGCGTATCGGGAACACAGCACCCCCAGACAGTAGTTGGATGGAGGGTGAACGCCCTGCTCTCGGGGAACGTCTCTGCTATAGAGCGTGTCAGCGGCAAGAGGCATGGTTCGCCGAGCCAGGGCTAGCATGCGGGAGGACGGGACCGGATTTACCGGCCTGACTGACCGCTCTGTGAGGAGCGACGAGATGTTCGAGAGGTTCACCGACCGAGCAAGGCGGGTTGTCGTCCTGGCCCAAGAAGAGGCCAGGATGCTCAACCACAACTACATCGGCACTGAGCACATTCTTCTTGGTTTGATCCATGAAGGTGAGGGCGTAGCCGCCAAGGCTCTGGAGAGCCTCGGCATCAGCCTTGAGGGTGTGCGCCAGCAGGTCGAGGAGATCATCGGCCAGGGCCAGTCGGCTCCGTCGGGGCACATTCCGTTCACCCCGCGGGCCAAGAAGGTTCTTGAGCTGTCGCTCCGTGAGGCTTTGCAGCTGGGTCACAACTACATCGGAACCGAGCACATCCTGCTCGGGCTCATCCGTGAGGGTGAGGGTGTGGCAGCCCAGGTGCTGGTCAAGCTTGGAGCCGATCTCAACCGTGTGCGGCAGCAGGTCATCCAGCTGCTCCACGGCTACCAGGGCAAGGAGCCGGCCGCCGCGGGTGGTCCGCAGGAGTCCGCGCCTTCCACCTCCCTGGTGCTCGACCAGTTCGGCCGCAACCTGACCCAGGCCGCCCGCGAGGGCAAGCTGGATCCGGTCATCGGCCGTGAGAAGGAGATCGAGCGGGTCATGCAGGTCCTCTCCAGGAGGACCAAGAACAACCCCGTTCTCATCGGCGAGCCCGGCGTCGGCAAGACCGCCGTCGTCGAGGGCCTGTCGCAGAAGATCGTCAGGGGCGAGGTTCCCGAGACGCTGAAGGACAAGCAGCTCTACACGCTTGACCTCGGCGCTCTGGTCGCGGGCTCCCGCTACCGCGGTGACTTCGAGGAGCGCCTGAAGAAGGTGCTCAAGGAGATCCGCACGCGCGGCGACATCATCCTGTTCATCGACGAGCTCCACACGCTCGTCGGCGCGGGCGCCGCGGAGGGCGCGATCGACGCCGCCAGCATCCTGAAGCCGATGCTGGCCCGTGGCGAGCTGCAGACCATCGGCGCCACCACCCTCGACGAGTACCGCAAGTACCTCGAGAAGGACGCCGCCCTGGAGCGACGCTTCCAGCCGATCCAGGTGGCCGAGCCCTCGCTCAGCCACACGATCGAGATCCTCAAGGGTCTGCGCGACCGCTACGAGGCGCACCACCGCGTCTCGATCACCGACGGCGCGCTGGTCGCCGCCGCGCAGCTGGCCGACCGCTACATCAGCGACCGCTACCTGCCCGACAAGGCGATCGACCTCATCGACGAGGCCGGTTCCCGGATGCGCATCCGCAGGATGACCGCCCCGCCGGACCTGCGCGAGTACGACGAGAAGATCGCCAACGTCCGTCGCGACAAGGAGTCCGCGATCGACGCGCAGGACTTCGAGAAGGCGGCTGCCCTCCGCGACCAGGAGAAGCAGCTCCAGCTCAAGCGCGAGCGTCGCGAGAAGGAGTGGAAGGCCGGCGACATGGACGTCGTGGCCGAGGTCACCGAGGAGCTCATCGCCGAGGTCCTGGCCACCGCCACCGGCATCCCGGTCTTCAAGCTGACCGAGGAGGAGTCGCAGCGCCTGCTCCGCATGGAGGACGAGCTCCACAAGCGGATCATCGGCCAGGACGACGCCATCAAGGGCCTGTCGCGGTCCATCCGGCGCACCCGGGCCGGTCTGAAGGACCCGCGCCGTCCCGGCGGCTCGTTCATCTTCGCCGGCCCGTCAGGTGTCGGTAAGACCGAGCTGTCCAAGGCTCTGGCGGAGTTCCTCTTCGGCGACGAAGACGCTCTGATCATGCTGGACATGTCGGAGTTCATGGAGAAGCACACCGTCTCCAGGCTGTTCGGCTCGCCTCCCGGCTACGTCGGGTACGAGGAGGGCGGCCAGCTGACGGAGAAGGTGCGGCGCAAGCCGTTCTCCGTGGTCCTGTTCGACGAGATCGAGAAGGCCCACCCCGACATCTTCAACTCGCTGCTGCAGATCCTGGAAGACGGTCGCCTGACCGACGCCCAGGGCCGGGTGGTCGACTTCAAGAACACGGTCATCATCATGACCACCAACCTCGGTACCCGCGACATCTCCAAGGGCATCGGGGTCGGGTTCGCGAAGAACAACGACGCCGAGTCGAACTACGACCGGATGAAGTCCAAGGTGCAGGAGGAGCTCAAGCAGCACTTCCGGCCCGAGTTCCTCAACCGTGTCGACGACATCGTGGTCTTCCACCAGCTCACCATGAACGAGATCATCAAGATCGTCGATCTGATGCTCGCGCAGGTGGATGAGCGACTGAAGGACCGCGACATGAGCCTCGACGTCAGCCCTGCCGCCAAGCAGCTGCTGGCCGACCGTGGTTACGACCCGGTCATGGGCGCTCGTCCGCTCCGCCGTACGATCCAGCGCGAGCTGGAGGACTCTCTCTCCGAGAAGATCCTGTACGGCGAGCTGCGTCCCGGCCAGGTGGTCAAGATCGACGTGGAGGGTGAGGGCGACAACGCCAAGTTCACCTTCGTCGGCGAGGCCGCACCTTCGCCGGTGCCCGACTCGGCCGCGTCCATCGCGGAGCCGATTCAGAAGTAGCACTGCACCAAAGGGCCCGCGGGGATCTCCCCGCGGGCCCTTTGCGCTGTCCGCCGACCGTTTGATCCTGTACGGCAAGCTCCCTTGCGTTGTCCGCCGTCCGCTTGATCCTGTACGGCAAGCCCCCTCTGTGCTGTCCTCCGATCGTTTGATCCTGTACGGCAAGCCAACGTAAGCGCCACCCGGGTCACCGGCTGACCTCCCTCCAGGGAGACGCTCCTCGAGCGCCCGTGGCGTCGGCGCAACGTCCAACCCGGCACCCCACTGAGTGGTCGGCCCCTTGCCACCACCCCACAAACCCGATGCCGGTGCCTCGCTCCCGACACCCCGCGTCCCTCTCCGCCCCCCTCGTTCTCCCGAGCGCCCGCCCTTGCATGGCGTGCCGCTCGCACGCGCCGTTCCCCTCCCACGTTCGGCTCGGGTGGCGCGTCGTTCCCCTCCCACGCCCGGGCTTGCGTGGCGCGCCGTTCCCCTCCCACGCCCGGGCTTGCGTGGCGCGCCGTTCCCCTCCCACGCCCGGCTCGGGTGGCGCCATTCGCCCCCCACGCTCGGTTCGCGGGGTCATCCCGGCCTCGTGTCTTTGGCTGTCCGAGCTCCGTGTCTTCGGGATTCGGGTCCCCTGTCGTTCGCTGTCCCGGCGCGGCCCGGGTTCGTCTCTGGTGCTGGGTCTCGGCTGGTTCGCCGCCGTTGCGATCGTTTCCTGGGCCACCATCGGAAGCCAGGCTGAGCCCGCCGGACGGTCGTCCCGGTTTCCCTGCCAGCTTCTCTGACGGTCCAAGCGGGGAGTTGCATCGGTTTGGTGTCGGATTGGGGGCTCCAGGCGGAGATCGGCTATACCGCCACCTGAAGTAGTACTACAATCTGTAGAGCAAAGAGTCGCCAGTCCCGCGCAAGTGACGCACAAGAAGGCGTCCCTACGTTGGACTCATCCCTGGGGCGTACGAAGGAATCAACCCAGGGCGGACGCGCAGGCCCCCATCGGGCGGGCAAGCTCGGCAATGTCCGAGGCGATGGACACACACACTCAGTGCAAGCCGTGGAGGAAGCCGATGCGCCTGCGTCACGATGACGGAACGCTCGTTCACTTGGCCTACAACGCCGGCGTGCACCCCGCTGAAGACCTTGAGAACCTGATCGCGCACCTCACCCGCTATGCGGTCCCGGTGCGCAAGCGACTCGGGGTGGAGCGGATGGGAGTGGGGCTGTGGCTGTCGCCCGCGGTCGCCGACCACCTGACCGCCGACCGCATCGAGCTGGTACGGCTGCGCCGTTCGCTGGATGAGCGCGGGCTTGAGGTCGTCAGCCTGAACGGCACCGGCGGACGTAACCAGGAGGTGCCGGGCCCCGACTGGGCCAAGCCCGAGCGCTACCGCTACACGATGGCCCTGGCCAAGATTCTCGCCTTTCTCCTTCCCGAGGACGTGAGGTTCGGCAGCATCTCCACCATCCCGATCGGGTGGCGTCGCGACTGGCCCGCCGACCTCCACTCCATCGCCACGCGCAGGCTCGAGCGGCTGGCCAGGGAGCTGCGTGGCATCTACAGCGTGACCGGCAAGACGATCAGGGTGGGGTTCGAGCCCTGGCCCGGATGCGTGCTGGAGACGACCGAGCAGGCCGTCGAGCGGGTGGGCGGTCTCGACTCCGAACACCTCGGGGTCTGCCTCGACGCCTGCCACCTGGCCTGCGGGAACGGCGAGGAGTCCGGGGCGGCGCTGCGCGGGCTGGCAGCTGTGGGGGCGCCGGTGGTCAAGCTGGGCCACGTCCACAACCACACCGACACGGGTATGGTGCTGCACGACACGCTCAACGCGATCCTGTCGGGAGCGGTCAACGGGACCGCCCACATCGAGGTCGAGACCCACAACCTGATGGTCCCGGGGCGGGCGAAGGGGCCTGGAGCGCTGGTGTCGCTGCTGGCCGAGGAGCTCGACTGGGCCCGCACCAACCTCACCGCCCTGGGCCTCCAGCTGGCCGCCTGAACCACTCCGAACACCCGACGATCTCGGGGAGGCCAAGGCGCCGCCCTCACTCGACCGCCTCGCCGACGATTCCAGCCATGAGCATGGCCCGGAGATCCTGGCGGAGGGTCGCGGGCTGAAGTTCCGAGCTGCGTGTTCATTGGGTTGAGGCCTTGAGGAACAGGGCTCCAGGCTCGTGGGGCCGGGGCGTGAAGCCTGTCACGCCGAGGGCGTGGAGCCTGTCACGTGAGCGGGGGCGGGGCCTGGGGCGTGGAGTCTCACGGGGAGCTGGGGCCCGGGGCGTGGAGCTTACGGGGAGCGGGGGTCAGAGGGGGAGGCGGTAGGTGCCGTCGTCCAGGACCTCCGCCAGGCCGTCGGTGACCAGGCCGTCCAGGGCGCGCTCCCTCTGGACCGGCTCGTCCCAGACCACGTCCAGCGCCGTCTTCGGCACCGGCCCGTGCGCGGCGCGCAGGACCGCCAGCAGGCGCCCCCTGCACTGGCGGTCCGTGCCGTCGTAGGTCTGCCCCCTGCGAGCCGCCCCCGGTGGTTTGCCCGCCAGCCGCCACGCGCACAGCTCCTGGACGGGGCACTGCCCGCACTGCGGGCTGCGGGCCGTGCAGACGAGGGCGCCGAGCTCCATGACGGCCACGCCCCAGACCGGCGCGCCGACCGCGGGCAGCAACTCCAACGCCAGGCGGCGTTCGGCGGCCGTGGTGGCGTTCGGAGGGTACTCCTCCCCGCGCACCGCCCTGCCGAGCACCCGCCTGACGTTCGTGTCGAGCACCGGGTGCGTGCCGCCGAAGGCGAAGCTGGCGACGGCCGCCGCGGTGTACTCGCCGATGCCGGGCAGCGCCAGCAGCGTCGCGTGGTCGGCGGGCACCTCGCCGTCGTGCTCGGCCGTGATGGCCCTGGCGCAGGCGTGCAGGCGCAGGGCGCGGCGCGGGTATCCGAGGCGTCCCCAGTGGCGTACGGCCTCGCCTGGTGGCTCGGCGGCCAGGTGGGCGGGGGTGGGCCAGCGCTCCATCCACTGCTGCCAGACCGGCAGGACCCGCACGACGGGGGTCTGCTGGAGCATGATCTCGCTGACGAGAATGCCCCAGGGGGTGGCGTCGGGGCGACGCCAGGGGAGATCGCGGGCATTGTCCGCGTACCAATCGAGAATGGGCTCTCGCAGGAGGTTCGGGTCGGCCACCCGCCCAGCGTAGTGCCTTACGGCGTGTCGTCACCCTCCGTGCGCAAGGGATAAGCATGCTGTGCGTATGGATCCGGATACTCTGCGTGGCGGCCCTGGCGATGTCTACTGGCGGCGGCGGATGACCGTCCTGGTCGCAGTGCTGGTCGTCGTGGCCGTGGTGGCCTGGGCGTGCTCCAGCGGCCCCGACGGACCGCAGAGCACGTCGAGCGCCAAGTCGGCGCCGAGCTCGTCCTCGGCGGCGGAGTCGATGCTGGCGGGGTTGCCCACAGTGATGTCCACGCCCACGACCACACCGACGCCGAAGCCGCCCAAGCCGCGCGCCGCGCTGCCACCGTCACCCAAGCCGACGGCGAAGCCGCGCAGGCCCGGCATGCCGTGCGAGGAGAAGGACCTGGTGCTCAACCTCCAGGGGCGTCAGGAGGTCTACGGCGCGGGCGCCCGTCCGAACTTCCTGGTCACGCTGGTGAACACGGGCCCCGTCATGTGCGTGGCCGACGTGGGGCCCCGAGCGATGGAGATCAGGATCACCTCGGGAGACGACAGGGTGTGGTCCACCTCCGACTGCGTCAGCGGCGACGGCGTCGACATGCGCAAGCTGGAACGAGGGATCCCCTACGTTCGCAGCCTCGACTGGGACCGTCGTCGTTCGGGAGGCGCGTGCGGGGGCACGAAGGCCGCGGCGCTGCCCGGCACGTACGTGGCCGTGGTGCTCACCGGAGGGCTGCGCAGCCCGAAGGCCGTCTTCCACCTGCGCTGAAGGGTTTACACGTAGCGTTCGAGGATGCTGGACTCGGCCAGCCTGGACAGCCCTTCGCGGACGCTGCGAGCGCGGGACTCGCCGACGCCGCCCACCGCCTGGAGGTCGTCGATGCTCGCGGCGAGGAGCTTCTGCAGCCCGCCGAAATGGTCGACCAGCCGGTCGACGACCGTGGCGGGCAGCCTGGGCACCTTGGCCAGCAGGCGGAAGCCTCGCGGGCTCGCGGGGCTGTCGAGGGTCTCGCTGGCGCCGCGTCCGAGCACCTTCGCCACCGACGACAGGTCGAGCAGCTCGCTGCCCGACAGGGCGTCGAAGCCCTGCAGCACGTCGGTGACCTTGCGCTTGCCGCGCGCCGCCGAGGAGGGCAGGTAGTCGCGCACGATCAGCTCGCGGTCGGAGTCGACCCCCGCCACCAGCTCGTCGAGCTGGAGGGAGAGCAGCCGCCCGTCGGTGCCGAGCTCGACGACGTAGCCCTGGATCTCCTCGGAGATCCTGCGCACCATCTCGAGGCGCTGCGCGACGGCGGCGACGTCGCGGACGGTGACGAGGTCCTCGATCTCGAGGGCGGACAGGGTGCCCGAGACCTCGTCGAGCCTGTGCTTGTAGCGCTCGAGCGTGGCCAGGGCCTGGTTGGCCTTGGACAGGATCGCCGCCGACTCCTCCAGCACATAGCGGATGCCGTCGAGATACAGGGCGATGATGCGCATCGACTTGCTGATCGCGATGATCGGGAAGCCGGTCTGCCTGGCGACGCGCTGCGCCGTGCGGTGCCTGGTGCCTGACTCGTCGGTCGAGATGGAGGGATCGGGCACGAGGTGAACGGCCGCGCGCACGATCTTGTGGTCGCCTGAGTGCAGCACGATGGCGCCGTCCATCTTGGCCAGCTCGCGCAGCCGCGTGGCGGAGAACTCCACGTCGAGCTCGAACCCGCCGCTGCACAGCTCCTCGACCACGCTGTCGTAGCCCAGCACGATGAGACCGCCGGTCTGGCCGCGCAGGATGCGCTCCAGGCCGTCTCTCAGTGCCGTGCCCGGAGCGACCGAGGCAAGGGCCGTGCGACGACGGTCGTCGAGACTCCTGTCGTTTGCCACCTGACCCCCGTGTCCTAGTCAAATCCCAGCTTACCGGCCGACCCCCGGCGCCCGCCGCTGAAGCTTTCCTTCTCCATCGTCTACGGCAAGCCAACGATAGGCCAAGGAAGGCCCAAGGCCGGCCCCCGTCCATCACGCTACTGCGGGCCCACGTGGCGGGGCGCCGTTACGGCGGCTTTTCCTGAGGAAGCCCAGCTCAGGTGACGTGAGTAAGCGCGTCCCACACGTTCTCGGCCTCCATGACCTCGAACCCGGGCGCGAAGGCGACGGGCCCGACGGGAACAAGGGCGCGCTCCTCGTCGGGACGGCGACGGCCGCCTTCCTCGAGGGATCCGCGCGGCACCAGGGCCCTCTTGAACCCCAGCCGTGCCGCCTCGGACAGGCGGCGCCGCACGTCGCGCACCGGCCTGAGCTCGCCCGCCAGCCCCACCTCGCCCAGCGCGATGAGGCCGGAGGGAAGCGGCTTGTCGCCCGCGGCGCTGGCCACCGCGAGCATGACGGAGAGGTCGACCGCGGGATCGGCCAGCTTGATGCCGCCCACGGTGGCGGTGAAGACGTCGCAGCCGCCGAGGCGCGCGTTGAGCCTGCGTTCGAGCACGGCGAGGATCATCTGCACCCGGAAGGGATCGAGCCCCGAGGAGCTGCGGCGCGGCTGCTGGGCCTCGGTGCGGGCGACGAGCGCCTGCACCTCGGCGGGCAGCGGGCGGGTGCCCTCGACGGTGACGGTGACGCAGGTGCCGGGGACGGGCTCGCTGCGCCGCGAGACGAACAGGCCGCTGGGGTCGGTGATGCCCTCGATGCCGCGTTCGTGCAGGTCGAAGCAGCCCACTTCGTCGGTGGGGCCGAACCTGTTCTTGATCGCGCGGACCATGCGCAGGCGGGAGTGACGGTCGCCCTCGAAGCTGAGCACGACGTCGACCAGGTGCTCGAGGGTGCGAGGGCCCGCGATCGAGCCCTCCTTGGTGACGTGGCCGACCAGCACGGTGGCCATGTTGCGCTCCTTGGCCAGCCGTACGAGGTTGGCGGCGACCTCGCGCACCTGGGTCACGCCGCCGGGGACGCCGGTGGTCTGGGCCGAACCGACGGTCTGCACGGAGTCGACGACGAGCAGCTGCGGCTGCACCTTCTCCACGTGGGTCATCAGCGCCGACAGCTCGGTCTCGGCGGCGAGGTAGAGGTTGTCGCGGATCGCACCGATGCGGTCGGCGCGCAGGCGGACCTGGGCGGAGGACTCCTCGCCCGTGACGTAGAGGACCGTGGTGCGCTCGGCGATGCGGGCGGCGGCCTCGAGCAGCAGGGTGGACTTGCCGATGCCGGGCTCGCCCGCCAGCAGCACGACCGCGCCGGGGACCAGGCCGCCGCCCAGCACGCGGTCGAGCTCGCTCACCCCCGTGGTGCGGGCGGTCGCGATCTCCGCCTTGACGTCGCCGATCGGGACGGCCGGGCCGCTGGTGGCCCCGGCCTGCACCACGTGGACGCCGGCCCTCGCGCCCTCTTCGTCGACCGTGCCCCACGCCTGGCACTCGCCGCACCTGCCGACCCACTTGGTGGTGCGCCAGCCGCACTCGGCGCAGCGGTAACCGGGCTTCTGTGCGGTCTTGGGTGCCATGCCGAGCAGGCTAGCCTGCGCCGCCGACAATCCGCCGCAGCCCGAGCGCGTCAGGGCAGACGGGCGGGCACGTCAGGAGAGGCCGAGCTCGGCCTCCAGCAGGCGCTTGGGCTTGGCGCCGACGACCTGCTTGACCGGCTCGCCGTTCTCGAACAGCAGCAGCGTGGGGATGCCCATGATGCCGTAGCGGGTCATGATCTCCGGGTTCTCGTCGGTGTTCAGCTTGCCGATCTTGAGCCCCCGCTCCGCCTCGATCTGCTCGAGGACGGGCGCGACCATCCTGCAGGGGCCGCACCACTCCGCCCAGAAGTCCACCAGGACGGGCTCGGAGCTCTTGAGCACGAGCTCCTCGAAGTTGTCGGTGGTCAGCTTGATCATGATTCTCCCTTGGCGAAGCATCCAGAACAGGTCTGGCCGAGTTGGCCTGCCACCTCGGCGCGCCGGGCCAGCAGGACGCGGATCTCCTCGTCGATCTCGGCGAGCTTGCGCCGCGAGACGGCCATCGACTCGGCGCAGGAGGCGCCCGTGGCGTGCCCCGCGCGCAGGCAGTCGACGAACGGTCTTGCGTCCTCCAGCGTGAAGCCGACGGTCAGCAGCGCGCGGATCTCGCTGACGAGCTCGACGTCCGAAGGGTCGTAGTGGCGGTAGCCGTTGGACTCCCTGCGCGCCTTGATCAGTCCGTGCTGTTCGTAGTAGCGCAGGGAGCGGGCGCTCACGCCGGTCAGTTCGGCAAGCTCTCCGATCCGCATGTCTCCACGCTAAACCCTGACACCGGTGACAAGGTCAAGCTCAGAAGTAGCGCCAGCGCAGGACGTTCGGGTAGGGGAGTTCTAATCCGGGGGTCTCGGCGATGGCCTCCTCCGCGACGTCGTGGGCGAACTCGATGCGCAGCACGTCCTCGAGGTCGGCCCTGCGCTGGAAGACCATGCGAAGGTCGAGCTTGTCGCGCTGCCAGCCCTGTCGCGACCAGAAGTTCTCCACGGCCCTGGCCGAGTAGGAGGGCACCGTGCGCTGGAACCAGCGGCCGAAGGCGCCGCGGGTGGCGTCGAGGTCGATGACGAAGGCGGCGCCGCCACGCCGTACGACTCGGGTGAGCTCGCGCAGGCCGGGTTCGCAGCCGGGGCCGAAGAAGTAGGCCCAGCGCGCGACGGCGACGTCGACGCTCGCGTCGGGCAGCGGCAGGTTCTGGGCGGTGGCCGCGTGGACCTTCACGTTGGGCAGGCCCGCGCAGCGGCGTCTGGCCAGCTCGACCAGGTCGCCGTGCGGCTCGACGCCCGTCACGCTGGCCGCTGAGGCGGCGAAGATCGGCAGGTGGTATCCGGCGCCGCAGCCGATGTCGAGGACGGTCGCGCCGTCCCACGGGCGGATGGCTCGCATGGCCACGTTCGCCCTGCCCTCGGGATCGACCGCGCGGTTCTCCAACTCGTAGACCTTCGGGGCGTTCCAGATGTTGGGGCTGGGGATCGCCCCGTTCGCTATGCGCGGCATGGTTCAACGGTACGAGGTCCGGCGGCATACGCTGGCAGCGTGGCAGATGTCATCCGCGTGCCCAATGCGAAGATCGCATTGTCCACGGCTTCGGTATATCCGGAACGCACTCCGGACGCCTTCGAGCTGGCCGCGCGCCTCGGCTACGACGGCGTCGAGATCATGGTGGGGGCAGATCCAGTCAGCCAGGACATCGACGTGATCGAACGGCTGTCCGGCCACTACGGCGTGCCCGTCCTCGCGATCCACGCCCCCTGCCTGCTGGTCACCCAGCGCGTGTGGGGCCGCGACCCGTGGGCCAAGCTGCTCAAGGCCCAGAAGGCGGCCGAGCGGCTCGGCGCGCGCACCGTCGTGGTGCACCCGCCCTTCCGCTGGCAGCGCGACTACGCGCGTGACTTCGAGGACGGCCTGGCGAGGATGCGCGAGGAGACCGACGTGATCTTCGCGGTGGAGAACATGTTCCCGTTGAAGGCGCGCGGCAACGACGTCGTGCCGTACTCACCTGACTGGAACCCGATGGACTACGCCTTCCCGCAGGTCACGCTCGACCTGTCGCACACGGCCGTCTCGGGCTCCGACGCGATGGAGATGGCGGTCAAGCTCGGCGACAGGCTCTCGCACCTGCACCTGGCCGACGGCCTCGGGGTGAGCAACAAGGACGAGCACCTGGTGCCGGGCAGGGGCAACCAGCCGTGCGCGGCTGTCCTCGAACGGCTGGCCAACACCGGGTTCGACGGCCTGGTCGTGCTGGAGGTCAACACGCGCAAGGCGACCAGCCGTACCGAGAGGATCGACGATCTGGCCGAGGGTCTGGCCTTCGCCAGACTGCATCTGGCGGCGACCCGGTGAGCGGCGTCTAGATGGTCAATGTGTGGGGCAAAGTGTTCTCATGAGTGTCACTGGCCCCTCTCGCGCGCTTGGCAGGGTGTTCGACCGGGTCGCCGATGCCTACGACGCCGGCAGGCCCGGCTACCCCGACGAACTGTTCCGCGCGCTGTCGGAGGTCTCGGGCGTACCGCTGGCCGGCGCGACCGTGGTGGACGTGGGCGCGGGCACCGGCATCTCCAGTCGCGCGCTGCGCGCCCGCGGCGCCAGGGTGGTGGCGGTCGACCCGGGGCGCGAGATGCTCGCCAGGCTCGTGGCGCGCGCCCGTCCCGCCAGGACGGCGCAGCCCCCTGAGGAAGCACGCGCGGGAAGCGACGGCCTGGCCGCGGTCCAGGGTGACGGGAACGCCCTGCCGATCAGGGACGGCGGCGCCGACCTGGTGACCTACGCCCAGTCGTGGCACTGGCTCGATCCCGTGGCCTCCGTCGCCGAGGCGAGGAGGGCCCTGCGGGAGGGAGGCGCGATCGCCGCCTGGTGGAACACGACCGACGCGGGCCAGGCCGACTGGCTGGCCGCCTACGAGGTGCGCCTGGCCGAGTCGTGCCCCACCTACTGGGGCCCCGCGCTGCCCGAGTGGCGGGTGCCGCAGATCGCCGCCGCCCTGCGGGTCGAGGAGCGCTGGCTGCACTGGACCCGCCTGGTGGCCGTCGAGGAGTTCCTGCTCGACCTGCGCTCCCACTCCTACATGGCCGCCCTGACCCAGGAGGCCGCCGACGAACTGGTGGCCAGGCAGCGGGCCGAGCTGATGAGGGTCTTCCCCGACGGCCTGCTCTCCGTGCCGATGCGCGTCTACCTGGCGGTCGGCAGGTGACCGTGAAGCGGCGCACGGGACGCAGGCCAGGAGCGGGCGACACGCGCGGCGAGATCCTCACCGCGGCCAGGCAGGTGTTCGCGGAGAAGGGCTTCGACAAGGCGACGATCCGCGGCATCGCCCGTGCGGCCGCGGTCGATCCCGCGCTGGTCCACCACTACTTCGAGACCAAGGAAGGCCTGTTCGTCGCGGCCATGCGGCTGCCGATCGATCCGGCCCAGGTGGTGCCGCTGGTCCTGGAAGGCCCGCGTGAGGAGGTCGGCGAGCGGCTCGTCAGGTTCATCCTGACGGTCACGTCCGACGCCCAGGCCAGGGAGCCGGTGCTCGCGCTGCTCCGGTCGGCGATGACCAACGAGCAGGTCCTCGGCATGATCAGGGAGTTCATCACCAACGCGCTGCTGTATAAGGTGGCCGACGGGCTCGGCGTGTCGCACCTGCGGATGGAGGCGGCCTTCGGCCAGCTCATCGGTGTGGTGCTGGCGCGTTACGTGCTCGCGCTGGAGCCGCTGGCCTCCGCCGATCTCGAGGAATTGGTGGAGCTGCTCGCGCCGACGGTGCAGCGCTATCTGACTCCGTAGAGCAATGTTCTAATATGGCCGTATCGGTGGAAAGTTACTCGCCGGTAGGATGGACGTACGCCGTCTGTGGGAGGAATCGTGCTCTGGGTAGCCATCATCGGGCTCGCGATGACCGTCGCTGCGGTCGCCATGGCGGGCCGTCGAGCGCTGTTCCTGTTCAAGCTGGCCACGGTCGGCCCTCCGGCGCCCGAGCGGATCGCGTACGCCAAGACGCACGCGGGCGCCGAGGCCAAGGCGCAGCTGGTCGAGGTGTTCGGCCAGAAGAAGCTGCTGAAGTGGACGCCCTCCGGCGTGGCGCACTTCTTCGTCATGTGGGCCTTCTTCATCCTGCTGACCGTCTACATCGAGGCCTACGGCTCGATCATCCAGGGCGCGATCACCGGGCGGCCCAACTTCCACATCCCGCTGATCGGCCAGTGGTCGGTGCTGGGCTTCCTCCAGGACTTCATCGCGGTCGCCTGTCTGCTCGGCCTCGTGGCGTTCGCGGTGATCAGGATCAGGAACTCGCCCAAGACGCTGGGCCGTAAGTCGCGCTTCTCCGGCTCCCACCTCGGTGGCGCGTGGCTCGTCCTGTTCATGATCTTCAACATCATCTGGACGCTGTTCCTGGCGCGCGGCGCCGCGGCCGCCAACGGCAACCTTCCCTACGACGGCGGCGCCTTCGTCTCGCTGGCTCTGGGGAACGTCCTGCCCGCCAGCCCGCTGCTCGAAGAGATCGCCCTGCTCCTGCACATCGGCTTCATGCTGGTGTTCCTGGTCATCGTGGTGAACTCCAAGCACCTGCACATCTTCACCGCGCCGCTGAACGTGCTGTTCTCCCGGCGCCCCGACGGGCTGGGCGCCGCGCCCGAGATGACGGTCGACGGCAAGCCCGTCGACTTCGAGGACGAGGACCTCGACCCCGAGAAGCTCGGCAGGGGCAAGATCGGCGACACGACGTGGAAGGGCTTCCTCGACTTCTACTCCTGCACCGAGTGCGGCCGCTGCCAGTCGCAGTGTCCCGCGTGGAACACCGACAAGCCGCTGTCGCCGAAGATGCTCATCCTCGACCAGCGCGACCACGCCTTCAAGGTCGCGCCGTACCTGCTGCAGGGTGATACCAGCCACGCCGACACCGACGTGCTGGCCCTGCTGGAGAAGCCGCTGGTCGGCGAGGACGGCGTCATCCACCCCGACGTGCTGTGGTCGTGCACCAACTGCGGCGCCTGCGTCGAGCAGTGCCCCGTGGACATCGAGCACATCGACCACATCCTCGACATGCGCCGCTACCAGGTGATGGTCGAGTCGTCGTTCCCGTCCGAGGCGGGGGTGATGGTGAAGAACCTGGAGAACAAGGGCAACCCGTGGGGCATGTCCGAGATGAAGCGGGCCGACTGGATCGAGGAGCTCGACTTCGAGGTCACGCTCATCGACGAGAAGATGCCCGAGGACACCGAGTACCTGTTCTGGGTCGGCTGCGCGGGCGCCCTGGAGGACCGGGCGAAGAAGACCACGAAGGCGGTCGCGGAGCTGCTGCACATCGCCGGCGTGAAGTTCGCGGTGCTCGGCCCCGCCGAGGCCTGCACCGGTGACCCGGCCCGCCGCCTGGGCATGGAGTTCCTGTTCAACATGCTCGCCCAGCAGAACATCGAGACGCTGAACGAGGCCGGCGTCAAGAAGATCGTCGCGACCTGCCCGCACTGCTTCAACACCCTCGCCAACGAGTACCCGCAGCTCGGCGGCGCCTACGAGGTCGTGCACCACACGCAGCTGCTGTCCAAGCTCGTGGACGAGGGCCTGCTCACCCCGATCACCCCGATCGAGGAGAAGATCACCTACCACGACCCGTGCTTCCTCGGCCGCCACAACAAGGTCTACAGCCAGCCCCGCGACATCATGTCGAAGGTGCCCGGCGTGCAGACGCAGGAGATGCACAGGCACAAGGACAGGGGCTTCTGCTGCGGAGCCGGTGGCGCGCGCATGTGGATGGAGGAGCGCATCGGCAAGCGCATCAACACCGAGCGCGTGGACGAGGCGCTGACCACGAATCCGGACACCGTCTCCACCGCCTGCCCGTTCTGCATGGTGATGCTGGGTGACGCGATCAACGAGAAGAAGAACAGCGGCGAGGCCAAGGAGACGCTGGAAGTCGTCGACGTGGCGCAGCTGCTGATCAAGTCTGTCAAGGGCTGAGTCGGAAGTCCGCAACACCTGGTGTTGCGGACTTTCCCATGTCAGACGCGCGACGAAGCCGAAAAGCTTTCTCCACATAACGGGAAAATCACGGTAACCTCAACGTCGCATGGCTTCATTCGACGGGGAGGGGCTGCGGATGCGCGTCGTCGTGACCGACGCCGAAGTCACCCTGGCTGACGTGCTCTCCCTCAGACTGGCCGTCGACAGACCGCTGAAACCCGGCATGGAGCTGGTCCTGCGCCACCGCGCGACGGGGGTGGAGCGCCGGATCGCGCTGGGCGCGGCGGGGGCGGAGGTGCGCGACGCCGCCCTCGCGGTCTCGCTGTCCCCGCTGACGCTGACCTCGGGCAGATGGGACGCCTACCTGGGGGACGAGGAGGGCCGCACCCGCATCAGGAGCGTCGACCCCGGCTTCTCCCTCGACCACCTCGACACCTACGCGCTGTCCAGGCGCACGCTCGCCTACAGGGCCTACCGCACCAGGAACGGCTTTCTCGCGCTGAAGATCTGCACGGCCGAGCCGGCCGCCGAGGTGCGCGCGGTCTGGTTCAGGGAGGGCCGGTTCGAGGTCACGGGCCTGCTGGCCTACACGGGGCTCGACGACGACGACTCCAGGCACGAGGCCACGCTCTCGCTGCACCGCAGCGGCCCCGCGCAGTCTCAGGACAGGGCGGGCGGCGACACAGGGGAAGGGGCGGCGGAGACCACGGTGGCCGCCGTCGCGACCGTCCAGGGCGTGCGCTTCCACGCCGCCGTCTCGCTGGTCGACGTGGTCGCGGCCGATCCCCAGGGCGCGGGCACATGGAAGCCCTCGCTGGAGGTGGAGGGCGTGCCGGCGCCTCTGCGACTCGCCTCGCGGCTCGACGACGTCGACGGCAAGCGCCGCCGCCTGCACTATCCGGCGATGCGCGTGGACGGCGTGCCCGTCAGGCCCTGTTACACCGCCGACGACGAACTGCGGATCGAGGTGGGGGTGTGAAGGTCAGCCTCGTCCTCCCCTCCGCCTACGTGATGCGCGGGGACGTGCGCTCGATCCTCAACCTCGCCTCCGACCTGGCCGAGCGGCACGAGGTCGAGGTCATCAGTGTCAGGCGGCAGAAGGAGAAGCCGTTCTTCCCCGTCAGCGGACAGGTGGCGATGCGCTCGCTGATCGAGGCGAGGCCGGGGTCGAGGCAGTTGCTTCCGCGCGGGCAGATGCGCACCGAGGTGGCGCTGTGGCGGCTGTTGCGCACACTGAAGAGTGATGTTCTCATCACCACCCGGCCTGGGATCAGTGTCCAGGCGGCCAGATCGGCGCCCAGGGAGTGCGTGAAGATCGCCTGGGAGTGGGGGCGGCCTGCCGTACCGTCTCCTGTGAAGCGGTTCTACCCCCGGCTGGACGCGGTGGTGACCTCCACCGAGGCCGCGAGGGACGACTGGCGGCGGCTGCTGGAGACGGCGGGGCCGCCCGTCCACGTGGTGCCCGACGCCCTGCCTGGCGGGTTGTGGCCGCGCTCGCGCATGGACAACAGGATCGTGGCGACCGGCGGGCGCCTGGTGGCCGCCCGTGCCTACGACCGGCTGATCAGGGCCTTCGCGATCGTGGCCGACAAGCGCCCCGACTGGAGGCTGCGGCTGTACGGCTCGGGCCCGGAGGAGCGCAGGCTCCGCGACCTGGTCCGCGACCTGAACCTGCACAACCACGTCTACTTCATGGGGACCACGCCCGACCTGGCGGGGGAGTTCGCCAAGGCGTCGATCGTGGCGACCACGTCACGCGCGGAGACGCTCGGCATGACCGTCCTGGAGGCGATGGGCTGCGGCGTGCCCGTGGTCGGCTTCGACGGGGCCAACGGGCCCGCGGAGTACATCGTGACCGGCTACAACGGCGTGCTCGTGCCCGAGGGCGAGATCGAGATGTACGCCGCGGCCCTGCTCGCGCTGGTCGACGACGACCGTCGGCGCAGGTCCCTCGCCGCCGGGGCGCTCGAGACCGCGACGGGGCACGCGGCGGCCGAGGTCTCGGCGCAGTGGGAACAACTGATCGGCGACCTCCGCTGACTGGGTACCTTTGATGCATGCATGGGTACAGCGGAGACAAGCAGGCTTATCTGACCCGTCTGCGGCGAATCGAGGGTCAGATCAGGGGCCTGCAGCGCATGGTGGAGGACGACGCCTACTGCATCGACATCCTCACCCAGGTCTCGGCGGCCACGCGGGCGCTTCAGGCGGTGGCGCTCGGGCTGCTGGAGGAGCACATCTCCCACTGCGTGACCGACGCGATCAACACCGGGGGACCGGAGGCCGAGGCGAAGGTCAAGGAGGCGTCGGCGGCGATCGCTCGGCTCGTCCGTTCGTGACTAGTCATCCCGGTCTTCGGTGAGCTATCAGAAAAACCGTGTCCCGGACCCCGCGGGAGTCCGGGACTAGGTCAATGTGATGGTCTTCAGCGGCTCGCCGAAGTCCGCAATCCGAGCGCGTCGTCGAGCTCGTCCAAGGTCAACCGCCGCTCGCTGATCGCGACAGCGGTGAGCACCTCGGCGTAGAGCGCAATCTCGTCCAACGCGACACGGTCGTGGACCCGAGAGTCCAGGTCGTCGTGCCCCACCGCGTCGTCCTTCCTTCCGCAGCCCACACCCTCTTCGAGGTTACGGCGGGGGCCCTTCAGGCGACATGGCCCATCGGGGTCATTCCTTGCGTCGCCGCCCTGCCCCCCCACGGATCATTTCCCGTTTCCGAGATCACAATTCGGAGAATTCGCGCACTGGAGCGATATTTACCGAGTAAGGGTGAAATAACGGCATTAGTGGTTTAGATGAGGATCGTCGCGCTCATGGATGAGCCTGTGAACGATCGCGGCCGCTCCGGGAAAGCCGTCGCCCGGCACGGACGCGCCGGCGAGCCGGCACCACGCCAGCCCTGAGGCGTAGGCGGCGCCCAGCACCGCGGCAGCTCCCTCTCTGGTGGGCGGCACGGCGTCGAGCCAGCGCGGCCCCACCTCGAACCCGGCGGGCTCGGTGATGTCGCCTCGCGGGGTGGCGAGCCGCGTGTGGACGGCGTGGCGCAGGCGGTGGTCCAGCCAGGCCGCCACGGTGGGCAGGCCCTCGGGCGTGTCGGCGTGGTCGGCCGCGAGCAGGGCGCCTGCCGTCCTGTGCGGGTCGGGGGAGAAGGCCACTGCCTCCAGGAGGTCGCCGACCGTGTGGCGAAGGTGCTCGCCGGGGTCGGTCTCCGCCAGGACGGCCCGCGCCAGGCGGTCGGGCACCCTGGCCAGCCAGGTCCAGCGCAGCGCGTCGTCGGCGGCGGCCGCGCGGGCGACCTCACGCGGGTCGGTGGAGGGCGTCCACTCAGGGACGGCACGCGATCGGGCCGCACCGGCCCGCCCCGTGGCCTCGCCCGAGTGACCCGGCGACCAGCCTGAGGTCTCGCCCGAGTGGCCGGTGGGCGCCCACCCCGTGGTCTCACCCGGGTGATGCGGTGACTGGCCTGAGGTCTCGCCCGGGTGATGCGGTGATCGGCCTGAGGTTTCGCCCGAGTAGCCGGCGGGCGCCCATCCCGAGGTCTCGTGGCCGTGGCCGGTGGTGCTTTCGGCCACGGTGGGCGGGGGGAAGGTGGTGTCCCAGTGGACCGGAGGTGGGGTGAGAGGGCCCGTGCCGCGCGGTTGCGGGGCCAGGGGTGGCCGGTACGCGGGGAGGGGGCCTGTGGCCGTCTGGTGGTCGAGGCCGGGATTGCGCAGGATGGGCTCCAGCATCGCGATGAGCGCCTGGGCCCTCGGCGCGAACCGGGCGTCGGCGGCGAGGATCCCCGCCGTGTCGGCCATCAGGGCGGCCAGGCGCAGCGCGGCTCGAGGGGCGCCGGCCCTGACCCGCTCGCCGTACAGGGTGACGAGGGCGGTCAGCGGGGGAGAGGGCAGCCAGCGCACCCACTCGTCGCCGGGCAGCGGGCGGCCGAGGTACTCGCCGAACACCGACAGCAACTGCTCGTTGCCGTCGAAGGCGGGCGCGTAGGCGCACCACATGATCGTGGCCCAGATCGCCGCCACCGTGCCCGGCACGTCGCCCGCGAAGACCTCGCGGAAGGAGCTGAGGGGGAACTCGTCGGCCGAGCGCCTGCCGTTCGCCCTGACCAGGGCGCGGATCTCGGAGGTGAGCGCCGAGGGCACGTCGGGCCCGACGAAGGCCTGGCTGGACCAGCCGCTGAAGGCGAAGTCGGGCCCGCGCGGCACCAGGTGCGGCAGCAGGACGCCGGTGTGCGGCTCGATGCGCGCGGGACAGTGGCGGGGAGGGGCGGTCAGGTGCCAGCGGCCGTCACCGGGATCCTGGAGGTACCAGCGGGCGTGCGCGCCGAAGATCCACCTGCCGCCGTCAGGCGTGGCCAGGGCCCTGGACGCGATCGCGTGGGCGCGCGACTGGAGGGGGAGCGCCGTCCAGCGCGGGTCGGTGACCATCGCGCGGACATCCGCCTCGATGGCCGTGAACCGCATGGCGGCATCGTAGCCCGAGGTAAAGACGAGGCAGAATGTCCGTTATGAGAGCGAAGATTGCCGCGTCCGTGGCCGCCGCCGGGCTGCTGGCGGGTTGTGGGACGGCGTCAGGGCAGGCTCCACAGGCCTCCGCCAAGGCGCTCACCGTCGCAGGGGTGCGGCCGCCCGACCCCGGTGGCGAGATCGGCACGGCGTCGAGCGAGTTCGCCGACACGGCGGAGCTGAGCGCGTGGAGCAAGCTGAGCGACACCGAGGGCGACCTGAACAGGATCACGAAGCTCGACGTCAACGGCACCGCCAAGAACGCTCTCTACCTCGAGCCCAAGACCTCCACCTGGTTCGACGCCTTCCGCGGGCCCTTCGTCTACCAGGAACTGGCCGGCGACATCGTGATGCACGTACGGGTCAAGGTCGAGGGCAAGAAGAAGAGCCAGCCCGAGCGGAAGTTCTCGCTCGGCGGCGTGATGCTGCGCGTGCCGCAGTCGAACGCCAAGCCGAACTGGGTCTCCGTCACCACGGGCACCGGCGACGCCGCCAAGAGGGTGGAGGCCAAGAGCACGCTGAACGGCAGCTCCAAGCCCAAGGAGGTGGCCGTCAAGGAGGGCTGGATGGAGCTGGTGCTGGCCAGGGCGGGCGGGGTGGTGGCCGCCCTGTACAAGGAGGAGGGCGGCACCTGGAAGGTCGGCCAGCGCTGGGTGAGGGACGACCTGCCGACGGTGCTGCAGTGGGGTATCACCGGCTACACCGACTGGGACAGCTACGGCGCGCTCAAGAAGGACGCGGCCAAGGCCAACGCCAAGGCCGTCAAGGGACTGCCCGACCTCAGGATGACCGTGGACTACGCGCGCTTCCTGCGTCCCGCCACGCCGGACGGCGCCGACCTGATGACGGTCCCGGACGACGTGCTGGTCAAACTGCTGACGCCTGCCGGTGCCTGAGCGCCTTGGCCATGTACCTGTCGGCGGTCTGCGCGAAGCTCGCCCTGTCGTCGTCGGTGAGCTCGCGCACGACCCTGCCGGGCACGCCGGCCACCAGGACGCCCTGCGGGATCTTCTTGCCGGGCCCGACCAGCGCGCCCGCGGCGACCAGGGTGCCCGCCCCGATCCTGGCGCCGCCGAGCACGATCGCGCCGATGCCGATCAGCGCGCCGGTCTCGACGTGCGCGCCGTGGACCATCGCCTTGTGTCCGAGGCTCACCCTCGGCTCGAGGACGGCGGGCTCGCCCGGATCGGCGTGCAGGCAGCACAGGTCCTGGACGTTGCACTCCTCGCCGACCTCGACGCGCTCGTCGTCACCGCGCAGGACGGAGCCGTACCAGATGCTGGCTCCCCTGCCCACCCTGACGCTGCCGACCACCACCGCACCAGGGGCGATGTAGGCATCGGGGTGAATGTCGGGAACTGCGCCTTCGTCCAGCGCTGCGATGTACATCTTGGACATCGTAGTAGTCCGAGATTTCCCGGGCAGGTATGGCGTTCGGGTTGCGGACTCGGGCAGATGGCAGGAAAGTCATTCCCTGACACGTCGTTGTCGGACCCTCACAAACCGCAAGCCCTCCGCCCAGGCACTCCGCATCACCCGCTACCGGCTGGAGCCGGCGGTTTGCCCCCACGGTCCCGTCTGGTTGAAGGGAGGCCGGTAGCGTGCCCCCACCGCTCGGCCCCGTCCCCCGGTGGAGTGAGGCGTGTCCGCACCGACGGAGGCGGCTCCGTACCCTTGCCGGCCGATGTGCCCAGCGTCATCGCGCTCCGCCTGCCCCGTTCACCTCGTGCGTCGAACATGACTGAAAGTGATCGGTTTTTTCCGTAGAGTTTTCGAAAGGAGGGGTGGCCTTCCTCGACCCTTGGACTGAGGGGAAGCGCCACATACCAGATGACAAACCAGCACGAGAGCTTCCCCGACCTGATGCAGGAAGACTCCTTCGAAGTCGTCATGCGCGGCTACAGCCGTCGTCAGGTACACGACTACATGATCCGCTCACGCAATCAGATCAGGGATCTGGAGGAGCGGCTGGCGCGCGCGATCGACCAGGCCGAGCAGGGCCGCATCGAGCTGGCCGAGGCCAGGCGCCGCATGGTCGAAGCCCCCCAGAGCTACGACGACCTCAGCCCGAGGCTGGCGCAGATTCTCAGGCTGGGCGAGGAGGAGGCGGCCGCCAAGCGCGAGGACGCGGAGTCCGAGGCCGCCAGGCTCCGCGAGACGGCCTCCGCGGAGGCCGAGCGCATGGTCACCTCCGCGCGTGAGACCGCCGACAACATCCTCACCAGCGCGCAGGCCGAGGCGGAGCGCCGCGTGGGCGAGGCGACGGGCGCGGCCGAGCGCATGCTGGCCCAGGCCGGTGCGGACGCCGAGGAGACGCTCACCACCGCCAGGGCGGAGGCCGACGAGACCCTGCGCGCGGCGAGGGCCGAGTCCGACAGGTTGCTCACCACCGCCAGGGCGGAGGCGGAGCAGACCGTCGACAACGCCCGCGCGGAGGCGGAGGCCACGCTCTCCAACGCGCGGGCCGAGGCGCAGTCGGCGCTCGAGGCGGCGCAGCAGCGGGTCACCTCGCTGGACGAGCACGCGGGAAGGCGGGTCACCTACCTGACCGACACGCACGGCGAGGTCGTGCGCAGGCTCAACGAGATCAGCTCGGTGCTGGGCGACCTCATGCGCAGGGAGAACTCCTCGGGCCCGCTGGTCGTCGCCGAGCCCGCGGTGGAGGAGGTCGAGGAGGTGCGGATGATCATCGAGGAGGAGCCCGCCGAGCCCGCCGAGCCCGCCGAGCCCACCGAGCCCACCGAGCCGGCTCCGCCCGCCGCCGACCACGTCTCCGAGGACACCGACGTCAACCTGGGCACGCTGGCCCACAAGTAACCTTCAGCGTCCGTACGGCAGGCCCGCCGGTTCACCGTGATCCGGCGGGCTGCCCGGCTCCTGCCTCGACGAGCGCGTCCCCCGCGGTCGTCCGGTAGTAGAGCACCGAACGGCCCGCGCGGCGGCGCCGTACGAGGTGGGCGTCGCGCAGGATCCTGAGGTGGCGGCCCACCGAGCCCAGCCCCTGGCCGGTCAGCGCCACCAACTGCGTCGTGCTCTTCGGGGTGTCGAGCAGGACGAGCACCCTGGCGCGGCCCGCTCCGATCAAGGACCCCAGCGCCTGGGGAACAGGGCTGGTGTTCGCCTCGGCCAGGACACCCGAGCAGGCGTACACCACGGCGTACCGGCTCGGCAGGCTCCACGCGATCCAGCCCTGCCTCGGTGTGAGCGGGGTGATGGGGACGAACAGCAGGCGAGCGCCCGAGATCTCCCTTGGCGGGTAGTCCAGGGCGTTGATCCGCAGCCTGCCGTCCCCGAGCCAGCGCATCCCCGGCCGCAGGCCGTCCAGCGCCGTGGCCCAGCCGCCCTGCGTGAGAAGGCTGGTCCTGGCGACGATGTCGGCGTGCAGGACGCGCCTGCGCTGCGGCCACGACGGCAGCACGGTCTCGCTCCACACCCACTCCAGCAGGTCCGCCGCGCGCTCGGGCAGGTCGGAGCGGTGCAACTCGGCCGGTACCGGGCCGCTCGCCGACAGCGCCAGGTCCGAGACGGCGGTCCGCGGCGGGGTGGCGCGGATCCTCGCCAGCTCGTCGGCGAAGGAGGGCTCGTCCTCGCCTGTCGGGGCGGGGGTCAGGAAGTCGGCGGTCCATGTGCGGCCGAGCGCGGCCCTGAGGAGCAGGGCGGTGATCGGGTCGGCCGCCAGCCGCTTCCTGTAGGCAGGCCGATGGGCGTCGAGCCATGCGCGCTGGCCCGGGTGCCCCGCGAGCCCCGCCTGCAGGGCGAACAGGGCCGCGGTCGTCTCAGCCAGGGGGGAGAGCGCGAACCTGCCTTCGGCCATGGTGTCGGCGTTGACCTGCCACCAGCCCACGACAGCCCTCCTTTCGCGCCGGCGCGAAACTCTAACGTTCCCTCGCGGCGGCTCATGAGACTTCCCGCCATGCGGACCTATCGGGAACTGTTCGGAACGCCGGAGTTCACGCCGTTCTTCCTCACCGCCTCGACGCAGGTGGCGGCCTCGACGGCCAGCGGGCTCGCGCTCGGCACGCTCGTGTACGCGGCCACGGGATCGCCGCTGCTGTCCGCGCTCAGCATGTTCGGCGCCTCTCTGGCCCAGGTGGCGGGGGCGGCGGTGCTCCTGTCGGCCGCCGACAGGCTGCCTCCGCGTCTCGCGCTGACAGGTATCGCGCTGGTGTCGGGTCTCGGCACGGCGGCGCAGGCGCTGCCGGGGCTGCCACTGTGGGCGATCTTCGTCATCCTGCTGGCCCTGGGCATGGTCGGCTCGCTCGGCGGCGGGGTACGGCTCGGCCTCCTGGACGAGATCCTCCCCGAGAACGGCTACGTGCTGGGCCGCTCGGTGCTCAACATGTCCACGGGCGCGATGCAGATCTGCGGGTTCGCGCTCGGCGGGGTGCTGCTGACCGTGCTGTCGCCTCGCGGCACGCTCGTGGCGGCGGCGGGCCTCTACCTGGTCGCGGCGTGCCTGGCCAGGTTCGGGCTCAGCGGGCGGCCCGCCAGGGCGGCAGGGCGGCCTTCGGTGGCCGAGACCTTGCGGGCCAACGGGCGGCTGTGGTCGTCGCCGCCGCGCAGGCACGTCTACCTGGCGATGTGGGTGCCCAACGGGCTGATCGTCGGGTGCGAGTCGCTGTTCGTCGCCTACGACCCGCGGCACGCGGGGCTGCTGTTCGCCTTCGCCGCCTTCGGGATGCTGGTGGGCGACGCGGCGATCGGCAGGCTGGTGCCGCACCGGTGGAGGGGACGGCTCGGCGCGCCGCTCAGGCTGCTGCTCGCCGTCCCCTATCTGGTTCTGGTGCTGGAACCGGGGCTGCCCGTCGCGCTTGCCGTGGTCACGCTGGCGTCGGTCGGCTACTCGGCGAGCCTGCTGCTGCAGGAGCGGCTGGTGGCGCTCACTCCGGCGCAGGCCCGCGGACAGGCGCTCGGGCTGGGGTCGTCGGGGGTGCTCACCCTGCAGGGCGTGAGCGCGGCGCTCGCCGGCGCCGTCGCCCAGTACACCTCGGCGGGGACGGCGATGGCGGTGATGGCGACGGCCTCCGTCGCGGTGACGCTCGTCCTGGCGCCTCGGCTGCGCCACTCCCCCGAGGAGGGCGCACCTGGCGCTGTTGCCGCCGAGCGCCGCAACGTTCAGGGCGGAAGCCCCCGCCCCCGATAGGGTCGGAGACTTCCGCGCCTGGGGGCCCGGTGCCGGAGCCGCCGAGACGCTGAACCCGGCACCGGGCTGCTCTTGGCCTCACCAGAGGCCGGACGCGTGCCGTGGATCCCCCGCCTAGAACGATCCACAGCACGCGCGTCAAGGGGCGGGCCCCAGGCCGCCGCTCCTCGTCATTCACTTCTTCGTGGAGGTGGCCGGGACCGGCGAACCCGGTTCGCCGCTCCTGGTCTCTCAGCTGTTCGCGAAGCCCCTCCGGGTCGTCGGCGTCTATGGTCATCGCGCACCCGGCGTCACGCTGCTCGGCGCTGAGCGGGTGGTGCCGCGTGGCCCACCAGCGGCCCGCGTCGCTCCGCCAGATGGTCCAGTGGGGGTACTCCCGGGCGATCTCGGCTAGATGCCGGTCAAAGGACATCTGGTCACCCTTCCCGGGGTCCCCACTCGTGCTTGCCTCTCTCTAGACGGTGCGTCACATCTCTAGAGAAATCAATGATCGCAAGGGACAGGTCAACCTATCGCTTGACATTTCGGCTTGACCTAGGCGTCGAAGTCGTATTGGAGTACGTAGGACGCGGAGTCGAGCACCATCTCGTTGTATTCGACGGGCAGGCCGCCGGTCGTGTAGGCGGTCCTGGAGATCGCGATCACCGGGGTGCCCGCGGGCAGTTCGAGCAGCCGGGCCTCGGCGGGGTGCGGCATGCGGGCGCGCACTTCCTCGGTGAAGTGCGCCGGCGGCAGGCCGAGGTCCCGCAACCGCGCGTAGACCCCGCCGGGACCCGTGTCCTGCAGCGTGATCGCGCTGCCTTCCACCAGGTCGGCGGGAAAGTAGGAGGTGGCCAACTGGACAGGTCTCGCGTCCACCGAGTAGCGGCGGCGCCTGATCCACACGTCGGTGCTGTCGAGGACGCTCGCGGTCGCCTCGCTCGCCTGCTCGCGAACGACCGCCACCTCGTCCACGGTGAAGGGACGGCCGCGCGTGTCGGCGTCCCAGATAGCTCGTCCCTGGCCCCATTGCTCCCGGGACAGGCGTCGTGATCCGTGCCTGCGGATCGGCTTGAACTGTCGCACATAGACCCCCGAACCTCTTTTCGGCACCGCCAGCCCTTCGTTGATCAGAACGGCCAGCGCCTGGCGGGCGGTGGCTCGAGCGATTGCGTGTTCTGCCATGAGCGCGTTCTCGCCCGGTAGTCGGTCCCCGTCGCGCAGCTCGCCGGACAGGATCCTGGCGCGCAGGCCGTCGGCGATGCGGCGATAGATAGGGGGCTCGTGGGGTACCGGGGAGGATTCAGACACGTTTGATCACCCTCTGTCACCAACCGGGTTTGGCGTCTCCAGAGAACTTGCCCCGCCTTGTCCACGATCGCACAGATACGCAGGTTGGTCCCGTGCTTCTTTTGAGTGGATCGTGCCCGTGTGGTGATCCTCGCGAGTTTTCGCAGGCCGTTACTGTGGAACGGTCCTGGCCGCTATAGGGACCTCCACCAGCGGCGAGTAACCAAAGCGGCCAAGACCGCTCCCGTGGTGTTGATCAGCACGTCGTCGATCGAGGAGTGGCGGCCGAGGCGCAGGCCGTACTGCAGCAGCTCGACGGTCAGCGAGGCGGACGCGGCCACGGCCGCCACCCGCGCGAGTCCGGCGAACAGGACAGAGCGGACGGGAAGCAGCGCGCCCAGGCAGGCGAACACCAGGAGGTTGCCTCCGACCTGCACGAACACCGTCGCCGGCGCGGCGGAGGCGAGCGCGGCCAGGTCGCTGAACGGGAAGAGACTGACACCGCTCTGACCGTCGAAGGGCGTGAGGATCATCCAGATCCAGGGGGCCGTGCCTGCGACGACGCCCACGTCGGCCACCGCCGTGCGCGTGGGCGCGGGATGTCCGCGGCGCCGGCGGGTCCGGGCGAGTGTCAGGGCGGCCAGGACGGCCAGCGGCACCCCCAAAAGCCCAGCCATGACGATATTTCCCCACAATTCCCAGGTTTGGCCCACCGGACCATCATGCGGGTTGAGGGAAACGCAATTCTGTCCGAAAGGACAGCCAAATCTCGGGGCCCATGGGACAAGTCAGATGGACCGGGTCAGCGCCCGCGACACCCCCAGGGCCGCGGTCTTCACCGCGGGTGCCAGCCGGGTCGGGTGGAAGCGGGCCAGCGGCACCGACACCGAGAGCGCGGCGACCACGGCCCCTCCGCTGAAGACCGGAGCGGCGATGCACGCCCCTCCGCGCTGCGCCTCCTCCCGCTCGTAGGCCAGCCCTGCCGCCTGCACCTGGCCGATGACCTCCTCCAGGCGCTTGGGATCCACGATCGAGTGCGGGGTCAGCCTGCGCAGCGGCCGCGAGAGCACCTCCTCGATGAACTCGGGCCCCGAGTAGGCCAGCAGCGCCTTGCCCACCCCCGTGCAGGTGAGCGGCAGCCGCCCGCCCACCCGCGAGGGCAGCGAGAACGACTCGTGGCCGCGGATCTTCTCGACGTAGACCACGTCGAGCCCGTCGCGCACGCCCAGGTGGATCGTCTCCCTGGTGGCCTCGTAGAGATCGTGCATGAACGGCAGCGCGGCATGGCGCAGGTCGCGTTCGAGAGGGACGATGCTACCTAGCTCGAACAGCCGGCGGCCGAGGTAGTAGCCGTTCTCCTTGCGCGCGACCGCGCCGATCTCGGTCAGCTCGTTGAGCAGCCGGAAGGCGGTGGTCTTGGGGAGATGGCAGTGCTGGGCGACGTCCATGAGCCTGAGCGGGCCGCCGGTGGGACGGAACGCGTCCAGCACCAGCCACGACTTCTCCAACATCGACAGACGATCGGGGTTCCGTGTCACGGAACGCATTCTTGTCCCCGACCGCCGGGAAGTTCTATACCCCTTGGTGGAGGAATGATGTCATTTGAGCAGGTAGCCCACTTCATCGGTGGCTCATGGGTGGCCGAGGGGGAGCCCTTCCCGTCCCATGACCCGGTGACCGGTCAGGTGAACAGGCGGGTCCACGAGGCGGACTCGGCCGTCGTGGACAAGGCCGTGCGCGCCGCGAGGCAGGCGGCACCAGGGTGGGCCGCCCTGCCCGTCGCCGAGCGGGCCACGTGGATGCGCCGCCTGTCCGAAGGGATCGAGGCCCGCTTCGACGATCTGGTCGCCGCCGAGATCGCTGACACCGGCAAGCCCCTTGAGCAGACCCGCACCCTCGACATCCCGCGCGGCGCGGCCAACTTCCGCGCCTTCGCCGAGATCGCCGCCCAGCGTCCCTCCGAGGCCTTCCACCTGACGGACGTGCTCAGCTACACCGTGCGCAGGCCGCTCGGTGTGGTCGCGGTCGTCGTCCCGTGGAACCTGCCGTTCCTGCTGATGACGTGGAAGCTCGGGCCCGCGCTGGTCGCGGGCAACACCGTCGTGGTCAAGCCTTCGGAGAACACCCCCGGCTCGGCCGCCCTGTTCGCCCAGATCTGCGCCGACGTCGGCCTGCCGCCCGGGGTGGTCAACGTGATCCACGGGTACGGCACGACGGGGCAGCTCCTGGTCTCGCACGAGGGGGTCGACGGCGTGACCTTCACAGGCTCCACCCGCACCGGATCGTCGATCATGAAGTCGGTGGCCGACAGGGTCAAGCCGATCTCCTTCGAGCTGGGCGGCAAGAACGCCGGCCTGGTCTTCGCCGACGCCGACCTGGACAGGGCGGTCGAGGGCAGCGTGAGATCGGTGTTCACCAACGGCGGCCAGGTGTGCCTGTGCACCGAGCGGCTCTACGTCGAGCGCCCGATCTTCGAGGAGTTCTGCGCCAGGCTGGCCGAGAAAGCGGCGTCGGTGACCCCGCAGCCGATGATCTCCGCCGAGCACAGGGAGAAGGTCCTGTCCTTCTACGCGCTCGCCCGCGACGAGGGCGCGAAGTTCCTGACCGGCGGGGGCGCGCCCGAGGGGCCCGGATACTTCGTGGAACCCACCGTGGTGACCGGGCTGCCGGAGAGCTCGCGCTTCAACAGGGAGGAGATCTTCGGGCCTGTCTGCCACGTGAGCCCCTTCGACACCGAGGGGGAGGCGGTCGCGCTGGCCAACGACTCCGACTACGGCCTGGCCGCCACCCTGTGGACCACCAGCCTCGACAGGGCCCACCGCGTCGCCCAGCGCCTCGAGGCGGGGCTCGTCTGGGTCAACACCTGGTACCTGCGTGACCTCCGGACCCCGTTCGGCGGCGTCAAGCTGTCCGGCATCGGACGCGAGGGCGGCACGCAGTCGCTCGACTTCTACTCTGAGCCCACCACGATCACGATCAAGCTGGAGTCTGCCGATGAATGACGAGTGGTCCGAGGCCGTCGACGTGCGCACCCAGGCGGCCGACCGGCTGCTCGAGGCGGTGCGCACGGGCAAGCCGTGCGCGCCCGTCAGGGACCTGGTCGCGACAGCCGGAGAGGGCTACGCCGTACAGGAGATCAACACCCGCAGGGCGCTGGAGGAGGGGCGCAGGCTGGTCGGGCGCAAGATCGGCCTGACGAACCTCGCCGTGCAGAAGCAACTGGGCGTGGACTCTCCCGACTTCGGCATGCTCTTCGCCGACATGGCCTACCTGGACGGGCTGCCGGTGCCGTACGAGAGGTTCCTGCAGCCGAGGGCGGAGGCGGAGGTCGCGCTGGTGCTCGGCCGGGACCTGGTCGGCGGGCCCTTCACGGTCGCCGAGGTGATCAGGGCCGTGGACTTCGCGCTGCCCGCGATCGAGATCGTCGACTCGCGCGTCGCCGACTGGGACATCACGCTGGCCGACACCATCGCCGACAACGCCTCCAGCGGGGCCTTCGTGCTCGGCAACACGCCCGTGGGGCTGCGCGGGCTCGACCTGCGGCTGGCGGGCATGACGATGACCAGGCGCGGACAGGAGGTCTCCACGGGCGCGGGCGCGGCCTGCATGGGGCACCCGCTCAACGCCGCCGTCTGGCTGGCCGACACCCTGGGCGCGGGTGACCACCCCCTGCGCGCCGGTGACGTCGTGCTGACGGGGGCGCTGGGCCCCGTCGTGCCGGTGGAGGCGGGCGACGCCTTCGAGGCGGTCATCGACGGGCTCGGCTCGGTGCGGGCGGTGTTCGCGTGAAGATCGCGATCATCGGATCGGGCAACATCGGGACCGACCTGATGTTCAAGGCCCTGCTGTCGAAGAAGGTCGAGGTCGTGGCGATGGCGGGGATCGACCCCGACTCGGACGGCCTGGCGAGGGCGCGGCGCAGAGGGCTGGAGACCACCTCCTCGGGGGTGGAAGGACTGGTGTCGCTGCCCTCGTTCGCCTCGGTCGACGTGGTGCTCGACGCCACCTCGGCGGGGGCGCACGCGCGCAACGCCGAGGCCGTCCAGGCGCACGGCAAGCGGGTCATCGACCTCACTCCCGCCGCGCTCGGCCCCTACGTGGTGCCGTCGGTCAACCTCGAGGAGCACCTGGACGCGCCCAACCTCAACATGGTGACGTGCGGAGGGCAGGCGACGATCCCCATCGTGGCGGCGGTGTCGTCGGTGGCTCCCGTGCTGTACGCCGAGATCGTGGCCTCCATCGCGTCCAGGTCGGCGGGTCCGGGGACCCGCGCCAACATCGACGAGTTCACCACGACCACGGCCAGGGCGCTGGAGCGGGTGGGCGGCGCGGGACGAGGGAAGGCGATCATCGTGCTGAACCCGGCGGAGCCGCCGCTGATCATGCGGGACACCGTCTACTGCCTGGTGGAGTCGTGCTCGGAGGCCGAGGTGGTCGCCTCGGTCGAGGCGATGGTGGCCTCGGTCCAGGAGTACGTGCCCGGCTACCGGCTCAAGCAGGAGGTGCAGTTCACCAAGGTGGGCGACGACGAGCCGGTGCGGACGCTCGCGCCAGGAGCGAGAGGCGGGGTGAAGGTGAGCGTGTTCCTGGAGGTGGAGGGGGCCGCGCACTACCTGCCCGCCTACGCGGGCAACCTGGACATCATGACGGCCGCCGCGCTGCGGACCGCCGAGCGGCTCGCGGAGGTCGGGGCATGAGGGTCTACGTCCAGGACGTGACGCTGCGGGACGGCATGCACGCCATCCGGCACCGCTACAGCACCGCCCAGGCCGTCTCCATCGCCAAGGCGCTGGACGAGGCGGGCGTGGCCGCGATCGAGGTGGCGCACGGTGACGGCCTGGCCGGAGGGAGCTTCAATTACGGCCCCGGCGCCCACACCGACGAGGAGTGGATCGAGGCCGTCGCTGGAGCCGTACGGCGGGCCAGGCTCACCACTCTGCTGCTGCCCGGCATCGGCACCATCGAGGACCTCAGGAGGGCCCACGCGCTGGGCGTCACCTCGGTGCGGATCGCCACGCACTGCACCGAGGCCGACATCTCCGCCCAGCACATCTCCACCGCCCGCGAGCTGGGCATGGACGTCGCCGGGTTCCTGATGATGGCGCACATGGCCCCGCCCGAGGTCCTCGCCGAGCAGGCGAGACTCATGGAGTCGTACGGCGCGCACTGCGTCTACGTGACCGACTCGGGCGGCGGTCTCACCATGGACGGCGTCCGCGACCGGATCAGGGCCTACCGCGACGCGCTCAGGCCGGAGACCGAGATCGGCATCCACGCCCACCACAACCTGAGCCTGGGCGTGGCCAATTCGGTGGTGGCGGTGGAGAACGGCTGCACCAGGGTGGACGCCTCGCTGGCCGGCATGGGGGCGGGCGCGGGCAACGCGCCGCTCGAGGTGTTCGCGGCCGTGGCCGACCTCATGGGCTGGGAGCACGGCTGCGACCTCTACGCGCTCATGGACGCGGCCGACGATCTGGTCAGGCCGCTGCAGGACCGTCCCGTGCGGGTGGACAGGGAGACGCTGACGCTCGGCTACGCGGGCGTCTACTCCAGCTTCCTGCGCCACGCCGAGGCCGCGTCGGAGAGGTACGGCGTGGACACGCGCGCCATCCTCGCCGAGGCGGGCCGCCGCCGTATGGTCGGCGGGCAGGAGGACATGATCGTCGATATCGCATTGGACCTGACCAAATGAAGCTCGCCCAGGCGCTGCACGAGGCCGCGCTCAGCAGGACGCCGATTCCACAGCCTGTGGACGACTTCGACGTCGCCACCGCCTACGAGATCCAGGAGGAGCTCCTCACCCTGCGCGGCGAGCCGCTCTCGGGGGTCAAGCTGGGCTTCACCAGCGAGGGCAAACGCCGCCAGATGGGGGTCAACGACCTCATCCTGGGGCGGCTGACGCCGTCGATGGCCGAGGTCGACGTGGCGAAGTACATCCATCCGAGGGTCGAGCCCGAGGTGGCCTACCTGGTCGGGCGCAGGATCGAGACGGTCGAGGACGCTCTGAGGCCGGGCGCCGTCGTGGCCGTCGCGGCGGGGCTCGAGGTGATCGACTCGCGCTACGAGAACTTCAGGTTCTCGCTGGAGAGCGTGATCGCCGACAACACCTCGGCCGCGGGCTACGCGATCGGGCCGTGGAAGGCCTACGACCCCGACGACTGGAACCTCGGCGTGCTCTTCGAGATCGACGGGCGTCCCGTGCACGTCGGGTCCACCGGCGCCATCCTGGGCGATCCGCGCAGGGCGGTCGTGGAGGCGGCGCGGCTGGCCGTACAGGTGGGGCTGGCGATCGAGGAGGGCGCCCTCCTGCTGGCGGGCGCGGCCACGCCCGCCGAGCCGCTGCGCGAGGGCGCGCGCGTCCAGGTGGAGATCCAGCGCCTCGGGAAGGTGGTGCTGTGATGCTGGTCGAGGGCATGGCCACACCGAGAGGCAGGTTCCCGCACGTCAAGCGGGCAGGGGACTTCCTCTACGTCTCCGGCACGAGTTCTCGGCGGCCCGACAACACGTTCGCGGGCGTGGAGGCGGACGAGATGGGGACCACCGATCTCGACATCCGCGCGCAGACCAGGGCCGTGATCGAGAACATCGGCGACATCCTGCGAGCCGCGGGAGGGGCGCTCGGCGATCTGGTCCAGATCACCACCTACCTGGTGAACATGAACGACTTCAAGGGCTACAACGAGGTCTACGGCGAGTTCTTCGACGAGACAGGGCCCACCCGCACGACGGTGGCGGTGCACCAGCTGCCGCACCCTCACCTGCTGATCGAGATGCAGGCCGTGGCCTACCTACCAAAGGAGCGATCATGATTCCGCCCATCGACTTCACCAAGTGGATCGACGAGCACTCCCACCTGCTCAAGCCGCCGGTGGGCAACAAGGTGGTCTTCGAGCAGGCCGACGACTTCATCGTGATGGTCGTCGGCGGCCCCAACCAGCGCACCGACTTCCACGTCGACCCCTATGAGGAGCTGTTCTTCCAGATCAAGGGGAACATGCGGCTCAACGTCATGACGCCGGAGGGCCCTGACACCGTCCACATCCGCGAAGGTCAGATGTGGCTGCTGCCGGGCAACATGCCGCACTCCCCGCAGCGCGAGGCCGACTCCGTCGGCCTGGTGATCGAGAGGATCCGCGAGGAGGGCACGCTGGAGAAATTCCGCTGGTACTGCCAGGAGTGCGACGCCGTGGTGCACGAGGTCGAGCTGCAGGTGCGCGACATCGTCAAGGACCTGCCGCCGGTCTTCGCCGCCTTCTACGCCGACGAGAAGGCGCGCACCTGCGACAGCTGCGGGGCGCTGCACCCCGGCAAGGGATAGTCGTTGATCACCGACATCCACACGCACCACGTCCCCAAGGGCTGGCCCGACCTGGGCTGGCCGGGGGCGCCGCGGCTGCGGATCGACTCCGAGCGCGAGGCGATGATCCTCGTGGGCGACAAGGAGTTCAGGAGAGTCCAGGACGACTGCTGGGATCCCGAGGCGCGGGCCAGGACGATGGGCGTGGACAGGCAGGTCGTCTCGCCCACGCCGGTGTTCTTCGCCTACGACCGCCCCGCGGGGGAGGCGGTCCGCGCCGCCCGCGTCTTCAACGACCTCAGTCTTGAGATCTGCGCCGACGAGCGGTTCATCCCGTTCTGCCAGGTGCCGTTGCAGGACCCCGACCTGGCCTGCGAGGAGCTCGACCGCTGCCTCGCCAACGGGCACAGGGGCGTCGAGATCGGCAACCACGTCGGTGACAGGGACCTCGACGACGAGGGCGTGGTGCAGTTCCTCCAGCACTGCGCCGACAGGAACGCGCCCGTCTTCGTCCACCCGTGGGACCTGCCCTCGGGGCCCCGCGTGGACAGGTGGATGGCGCAGTGGCTGGTCGGCATGCCCGCCGAGACCCACCTGTCGATCCTCGCGATGATCCTCGGCGGCGTCTTCGACAGGGTCCCCGAGTCGTTGAGGATCTGCTTCGCCCACGGCGGCGGCTCCTTCGCCTTCTGGCTCGGCCGTTTCGAGAACGCCTGGCATCGCAGGAACGACGTCATCGGCACCTCCGAGCACCCGCCTTCGCACTACCTCGACCGCTTCAGCGTCGACTCCGTCGTCTTCGACGAGCGGGCGTTGCGGCTGCTGGTGGACACCATGGGCGAGGACCGCGTGATGCTCGGCTCCGACTTCCCCTATCCGCTGGGCGAGACCCCCGTGGGCGCCGTGGTCAGGGAGGCGGCCTTCCTTTCCGACGAGGCCCGCGCCAGGATCCTGGGAGGGAATGCGGCGATATTTCTGGGAGAACACCGTGAATCGTGATGACTGTCTGGCTCTCGACGCGGCGGATCCGCTGAAGGCGTTCAGGGACGAGTTCGTGCTGCCCGAGGGGGTCGTCTACCTCGTCGGCAACTCCTTGGGCGCGCTGCCCCGCCGTACGTCCGAGAGGGTCCGGCGCGCGGTCGAGCAGGAGTGGGGCCGTGAGCTGGTGGGCGGGTGGAACAGCGCGGGCTGGTACGCCCAGCCGCTCACCACGGGCGACAGGCTCGCCCCGCTGATCGGCGTGGGCCCCGGCTCGGTGGTGGTCGGCAACACCACGTCGATCGCGGTCTACCAGGCGGTGGCGGCGGCGTTGCGGCTGAACCCCTCGAGGAACGTCGTGGTCGCCGACGTGACGAACTTCCCGACCGACAACTACGTCCTCGAGGGCCTCGGCTGCGAGATCCGCGACATCTCCGAGGGCCTTCACGACGACGTGGCGGTGGTGCTGCTGTCGGAGGTGAACTACCGCACGGGCGAGCGCTACGACGTGGCAGAGATGACGGCGAGGGTGCAGGCGGCGGGCGCGCTGATGGTCTGGGACCTCTGCCACAGCGTCGGCGCCCTCGAGATCGACGTCTCGGCGGCCGACTTCGCGCTCGGCTGCACCTACAAGTACCTCAACGGAGGGCCGGGCGCCCCCGCGTTCCTCTATGTGAACCCGCGTCACCACGAGGCCGCGGAGAACGTGCTGTCCGGCTGGTACGCCCACGCCGAGCCGTTCGCCTTCGAGCCGCGCTTCAGGCCCGCCGACGGCATCAGGCGCTTCACGGTCAGCACCCCGCACGTGCTGTCGTTCGCCGCGCTGGAGGCCTCGCTCGACGTATGGGAGCGGGTGGACCTGGCACAGGTGCGCGCCAAGAGCGTCCAGCTGACCTCGCTCTTCGTCGACCTGGTCGGCGACGCGCTGGAGCTGGCCTCGCCCCGCGAGCCCGAGCGCAGGGGCAGCCAGGTCAGCTTCTTCCACCGCGACGGCTACCCGGTGATGAGGGCGCTGATCGACAGGGGGGTGCACGGCGACTTCAGGGCGCCCGACATCCTCCGCTTCGGCTTCGCGCCGCTCTACATCAGGCACGTCGACGTCTACGACGCCGCCCAGACGCTGCTGGAGGTGCTGGACAAGGAGCTGTGGCGCGACGAGAAGTACGCCCAGCGGCTCGCCGTCACCTGAGCGACCCATCGGCCTCCCTCTCAGGAGGGAGGCCGGAGTTCACCGGCACAGGCGATCCGGAGATCCGGTGTTCTCGACAGGATCGAGGACATGAACAAGAGCCTCCCCGCGGCCCTCGCGCTCGCCTCCCTCGCCACCTTCGTCACCGCCTCCGTCGTCGGGGCCCCCGCGCACGCCTCCGTCAAGGACTGCCCGGTCCCTCCGCCCGCCGTCGACCCCGTCGTCAAGGTGCCGCCGATCAACGAGGCGGCGCTCGCCAGGAGCATCGAGAAGCTGCCCGCGCCCGACGCCACCGCGGCGATCGTCCGCGTGGGCGGCACGAAGGGCACGTGGAAGGGCGTCACGGGGGTCGGTGACCTGCGCGCCGAGCGGCCCGCCAAGGACGACGTCCGCTTCCGCGCAGGCAGCGTCACCAAGATGTTCACCACCGCCGTCGTGCTCCAGCTCGTCGCCGAGGGCAGGGTGTCGCTCGACGGCGCCGTCCAGGAGTACCTGCCCGGCCTGCTTCCCGCCGCCTACCCGGAGATCACCGTGGGCCAGCTGCTCAACCACACCAGTGGCCTGCCCGCGCCCGAGATCGACGGCGGCTTCGAGGAGGTCTACAGGACCAGGTTCAAAACCTGGACGCCAGAGGAGTACGTCGCGCTGGCCGTCAAGAACCCGGTCGAGTTCACGCCCGGAACCAGGCAGCACTACCTCAACACCAACACCTTCGTCGCCGGCCTGCTCATCGAGAAGGTCACGGGCCGCTCCTACGAGCACGAGGTCACCACCCGCATCCTGCGCCCGCTCGGCATGCGCGACAGCTACCTGCCCGGACGGTCGGTGCACATCCGCGGCAGGCACAACCACGGCTACCAGGTCGTGCCCGCCGGCTTCCCCGGCTCGATCCGGTACGGCGAGGCGTCCGTCGTGGACATGACCGCGACCAGCGTCACCTCCACCTGGGCCTCGGGCGACCTGATCTCGACCGCCCGCGACCTGGAGAGGTTCGTGAACGCGCTCTTCTCCGGCGAGGTCGTGCCGCCCGCCCAGCTGGAGCCGATGTTCACCGTCCCGAGGGTGCCGGCGTTCGGCGGGTGCGACCCCGCCGTGTACACCTCAGGCATGTCCAGGATGGTGCTGCCCGGCGGGCAGGTCGCCTACGGCAAGACGGGCGCCAGGTACGGCTTCTCGGCAGGCGTGGGCGCCACCCGCGACCTGAGCAGGACCGTCGTCTACTCCATCAACTCCACCGACGCCAAGTCCTCGGGCCAGAACCAGCGCGGCCTGGGCGTGGCGCTGGCCGCGCTGGTTCCGTAACGCGGAACCAGGCATTGGGGAACGGGACGCGCACCCATCACTCTGGGGCGCATCCCCCGAAAGGTCACAAGATGTTCAGAGCGACTCTGGCCACCACCGCCTGCCTGGCAAGCCTGCTGGTGGCCGCCCCCGCGCAGGCCGAACCCGACGACGCCTTCCCCACCGTCTGCGGTGACCGCCGCCCGAGCGACCCCGCCCCCGGTGAGTACGGCATGCAGCTCGACGGCACGTTCCGCCACCCAGCACTCACCCCTGCGGGCGAGGATCGCTTCTCCTTCCCCGGCGGCGCCCAGGACCTCTTCCTCAAGACCAAGGGCTACGACCCGAAGAGCCACGTCGAGGGCCCGATCAAGGTGGAGGCCTCCTACAGGGGCGCGGACTTCACTCCCGACTACTTCCACACCTGGCAGAACGTCGTCGACTTCGACGGACGCCGTTACCTGTTCCAGTACGACCGCACGGAGGCCCGTGTCTACGACGTCACCGACGTGCGCAAGGTGAAGATCGTCGAGAGCCTGACCGGCAAGGACTGGAAGGCCGCCGACTACTGGGGCGCGGCCACCATCCAGTGGCGCGACGGCCACTACGTGATGATCCAGTCCTTCGAGCAGAAGCGCCAGGTCGACCAGCTCGGCGACAGCGTCGAGAAGAGCAAGTTCCACAACCCCTCGGGCGTGGAGCAGCTGCGCGGCGAGACCACCTTCAAGGGCTTCAAGGTCTACCGCCTGGACGGCCCGCGGAGGAAGGACTGGAAGCTGCTGTCCACGGTGACGACCGACCCCACGCTGAGCGACCCGAAGCCGGGCGTGCAGCAGGGCTCGGGCTCGCTGGACGTGCCGTACTGGACCGGCGGGACGTACATGTTCATCGCCGTCGCCCCGCTCGACACCTGGCGCAACACCGAGGTGCCCACCTACCTCTACTCGCCCGGCTACCAGGCATGGGACATGTCCGACCTGAAGCGGCCGAAGAAGGTCGGCGAGTGGCACCGCAAGGGCCAGGTCGCGGGGGAGGAGGCCGCCTACGCCAAGAACCCGCGCTGCGGCAACCAGACCTCCTGGATGGGCGCGCGCATGCCGTTCTTCGTCTCGGGCACGTACGGCTTCGCCGCGCTCGGCGGCTACGGCCTGTCGATCCTCGACATCTCCGACCCGGCGAAGATGAAGGAGATCGGCCACCTCGACCTGCCGATGTCGGTCGGCGGCACGGAGGCCGACAACGTGGACGTCTCCCAGTACGAGAAGACCGGCATGGTCTACGTCTCGGGCTACCCACTCGGCGAGGACTGCCACGAGCCCTACAAGGACGTCTTCCAGGTCGACGCCCGCGACCCGCGCCACCCGCGGATCGTCGGCACGCTGCCCAGGCCCCGCGCCGGCGGCGGGCGCCCCGTTCGCCGACTACTGCCAGCGCGGCGGCAGCTTCGGCCCCAAGCGGTCGGGCTCCTACACCTCGCCGGGAGAGCCGAAGCAGGGCCTGCTGACCTACGCCTTCTACAACGCGGGCGTGCAGTTCTTCGACACCACCGACATCAGGCGGCCGAAGCGGGTCGCGCAGTTCGTGCCCAGCGGGTTCAGCAAGAACGTGCCGGACTACGCGCTCGGCAACCAGACCCACGCCATCTACGTCGAGTGGGACCGCAAGATCGTCTGGGTGTTCACCAACGACGGCATCTACGCCGTCTCCTCGGCCGAGCTGCTGGGCGCGCCCACGTTGGGCAGGCCCCTGGCGCCGTACCGGAATTCGGACAAGTAACATCAGGGTGCCCACAAGGCACCCATGTACGTCCGCGGTTCCGTGCGGCCTGCACACCCGCGGGTCTCCCGGAGCGCGCCCAGCTTCCGGGAGACCCCCGCCATGCTGCTGACCTTCGCGGTCACCGCACTTGTCATGATCATGATCCCCGGGCCCGACGCGGCCCTGATCATGCGCAGCTCCCTCACGCACGGCCGCGTGGCCGGGCTGCTCACGATGGCCGGCGGGCTGCTCGGCCTCGCCGTCCACGCCACCACCGCCTCGCTCGGCCTGTCGGCGCTGCTGGCCGCCTCGCCGACCGCCTTCACCGTGCTCAGGTGGATCGGCATCGCCTATCTGGTGTGGCTGGGCGTGCAGTCCTTCCGCGCCAAGCCGAAGGAGGCGGCGCGCGACGCGGGCCGGCGGCACATCCGCAACGGCTTCTTCTCCAACCTGCTCAATCCGAAGGTGCTGCTCTTCCAGGTCACCTTCCTGCCGCAGTTCATGACGGGAACGAACGACGCGCTGCTGCTGTCGGCCGTCTTCGCGGGGCTCTACGCCGCCTGGTTCGCGCTCTACGTGCTCGTGGTCGACCGCGTGGGCGCGCTGCTGCGCACGCCCCGGGTGCGGCGGCGCGTCGAGCGGATCACCGGCGTGCTACTGGTCGGCTTCGCTCTGCGCCTGGCTGTTCAGTAGCTTGATCGCCCGTTTCGGGGCGATCGCCCTGTAGCTCTCCTCGACCCAGTCGAGCAGCAGCTCGACGTCGGGCAGGGCGCTCTGGAACGGGACCGTCACCCAGCCCGCCTTGCCCAGGCCGTAGCCGCTGGGCTCGGCGCCCTCGACGGTCAGCGCGTGGCCGTGCGCCTCGGACCGGAGCTTGACCCCGAAGGAGGGGTTCCACTTCTCGGTCGGCTCGTCGATGCCGAGAAACAGGAAGACCTTCTTGTTGACCTTGATGACCCGATCGCCCCAAGGGAAGTCCTCGTGGGTCTCAGGCAGGCTGAGCGCGAAGTCGCGCATGGTCTGCCTGACGGCGTGCCAGTCGCTCATGGTTCTCTTCTACCCCTGAGCTCCGACAGTTTGGCCTCGATGGCCGGTCTGATGCGGTCGCGGGCCTCCATGCGGGGCACGCCGTCCATCAGCATCCTGTCGTAGCCGGTGTCGAGGTGGCGGATCGAGGCCACGACGGCGAGCGTGATCGCGTTCTCGTCGAGGGCCTTGGCGGCGGCCGTGCGCCCCACCCTGCCACTGCCGCGCAGGGCGGCGTGGGCGGCGATCGAGTCGGCGCGCACTGGAGGGCAGGCGGGGAAGAGCCGCAGGATCTCGGCGGCCATCCTGGTCTGGTAGTCGAGGTCCTGCTCGGTTCTGCGCTCCCTGTCGCGGTCGCGGCGGCGCAGGCGTACCTCCTCGTCGCCCAGGCACTGCTCCTCGGCGCGCGCCAGCGCGGCCTCCTCGACCAGCACCCCCTGGCGCTGGTAGACCTTGCGCCGCCTGTTGTACTGGACCACCACCGCCGACAGCCCGCTCTCCTTCTTGGCTCTGCGGCTCAGCGCCGCGTTCCCCGAGGGGAGGAGGACCAGGTGGTCGAGGTCGGCGCAGGTGAGGCAGTGCGGGCGGTCGTCCTCCATGATCAGGTAAGGCCCCGTGTCGCCGCACGTGGCGCAGGTCCACGTCTCGAGCGGCGCGACCACGACCAGGTCGGGCGCCTTGCTCTGCCGTTCGGCCAGCTGCTTCACCCGCGCGTCGCTGAGGTCGGGCGAGATCCAGTGGACGCGGAAGGAGCCCTGCTCGCCTGCGGCGGTGAAGCGCAGCTCCCTGCGCTCCCTGCTGCCTGACAGGTAGGGCGTCTCCATCGGCCGCAGCCCCCTGGACAGCGCCCATTCGCGCAGCGCGGCGGCCGCGTCGAGCAGGCGCGCGTCGTCGACGGCCGCCAGCTCGCCGAGCGTGGCCGACCTGCCCTGTCTCCAGGTGTCGACATGGCGGCTGTGCAGCCAGCGCAGGCCGGTGACGACGTCGATGAAGGTGACGTACTTGCGGGTGGTGAGCGCGATCTCGGCCGCGTCCGCGACCCTGCGCGCCAGGTTCGGTCGGCTCACAGCATCCCAGTTTGCCGGGAGATGGCGGGTGGTCAGGAGTCGCTTGGGACGATCGGGGCTAGGTCATCACCGTGCGCGTGACCGTGCTGGTGCTCCTCATGCTCGTCACCTCCTGCGCCTCCGCCTCCACGCCGGTCGTGAGCGGGGCGTTCGGCAGCAGGCCGGTCATCGAGCTGCCCTCACAGCGCCCTGGCGGTACGCCCGAGATCAGCGTGCTGGCCGAGGGCAGGGGGCCGCGCACGAGTCCGGGGGACGTGGTGGTGACCGAGGTCGTGATCCGCGGATGGAGCGGCGACGCGACCCCTCTCAACACCTACGACGCGGGCAGGCCCCTCACGGTCGTCTTCGGACGCGGCGACGTTCCCGGGATCTGGGAGCGGGTGCTGATCGGCCGCAGGGCGGGCAGCAGGGTGATGCTGGTCGGCCCCGGCCGCCTCGCGTACGGCGGGGCGGGAGCGGGACAGGACGACCCGCTCGTGCTCGTCTTCGACATCCTCGGCGGCTACCCGCCCGACGCCAGGCTGGTCGGCGAGGAGCTCCCGAGGCTCGCAGGCCCCGCACGCTCGGGCACGCTGATCGACGGCTCGGGGCGCCAGGTCGGCCCCGGCTCCACGGTGGTCGTGCAGTACGTCGCCACCCGCGGGCCGGGGCGCGAGGTCGTGGCCTCCTCCCGTGCGGACGGCGGGCCGAGGGCGTTCGTGCTGAAGGAGGGCGCCGTGCCGTCCGAGTGGGTCGAGGGGCTGGTCGGCAAGCGGGTGGGGAGCAGGGTCGCCGTCACGCGGGGCTCGGTGGTGACGGTGATCGACATCATCGACCTCGTGTGAAAGGGCCCCCGGACGCGCCCGGGGGCCCTTTGCGGACGAGATCAGCCGCAGTGCTCGAACGGGCTGTCGTAGACGTAGGAGCCCGCCTTGCCTCCCCACTTCACGCACTTGCCGGCCGCCGAGGCTCTGACGGGTCCCGCGTAGTAGGAGAAGTTGCCCGAGTCGGTTATCCGGCTACTGCCTTGCACCTCCAGATAGGCGGCGGTGGCGGTGGCCGAGCCGAGCGAGGTCTTCTTGATCGTGGTGACGCAGTTGTAGCCGTTGCCGCTGTTGTAGAGCAGGTAGACGGTTCCCGAGGTGCCGAGGGCCGCGGAGTCGATCACGCTGTAGCCCGAGCCGCACACCTCCTGCGGGGTGTAGGGGTTGGTGGTGCTGGCGCAGTTCCTCGAGGTGAGGGTCTGGATCGGGTAGCCGAAGGTCGTGCCGTTGAAGACGGCCTTCTGGATGTTGGAGGGGTAGCTGGTGCCCAGCCGTACCTCGTAGTGGAGGTGCGGGGAGATGTAGTTGCCCGGCTTGCTGGTGTTGCCGACGGTGCCGATCCGCTGGCCCTGGGAGACGGCCTGACCGGCGCTGACCGAGCGGACGTTCAGGTGCGCGTAGTAGGTGGACCAGCCGCCACCGTGGTCGATCTTGACCAGGTTGCCGTAGCCGTTGGCCGAGCCCTGGTGGGCGGAGATGACCACGGTGCCCGAGGCGGCCGCCACGACGGGGTCGCCGAGGTCGGCGTCAGCCGTGCTGCCCCTGTTGAAGTCGATCTCCCAGGACTGGTGCGCGCTGCTCGCGCTGGAGTTGCCCGTCCATGCCTGACCGCAGGGGAAGGGCAGCTGGAAGTTGGTGGCCATGACGCTCACATCGGCGGTCACCTCGTTGGGAGGGTCGCCCCCCTCCTCTGGGTCGGCGGCGGCGATGCTCATGACCAGGGCTAAGCCTGCGATGAGGACTGCTCGGAGTTTCACTGGGACCCCTTCCGCACCGGTAAGTCTTCGCAGGCCCCAGGGTGGGAATAATCCGTACAAAAAACGTACAGAGGGCTGCCATGGTGTCCTTCCATGTGCTCGGCCCGCTGGAGGCACGGGCCGCAGGACGGCCCGTGCGCATCTCCGGCAGGAAGCCGCGCATGCTGCTGGCCACACTGCTTCTCGACGCCAACCATCTCGTGGGGGCCGATCATCTGGTCGACGTGCTGTGGGAGCGCCCACCCCGCTCCGCGCACGCCAACCTGCGCACCTACGCGAGTTCACTGCGCTCCGAACTCGGTGCCCGCATCCGCGCCGAGGGGTCCTGCTACCTGATCGAGGTGGCTCATGACGAGCTCGACCTGCTGACGTTCGAGCGTCTGGTGGCCCGCCGCGATCCCGAGTCGCTGGCCGAGGCGCTGGCGCTGTGGCGCGGCGTCCCGCTGTCCGACCTGCCCGACCATCCCCTGTGGACGCGCCGCCTCGCCCCCCTTCCCGAGGTACGGCTCGCCGCCGCACGCGAGCTGATCGCCGCCCGCATGGAGCGAGGGGAGTACGGCGAGGCCGTCACCCTGCTGCGCGCCCTGTGCGCCGAGCACCCCTTCCGCGAGGACCTGTGGGGACAGCTCATGCTCGCCCTCCACGGGAGCGGACGGCAGGCGGAGGCGCTGGCGTGCTACACCGAGATCAGGAGACAGCTGGTCGCCGAGCTGGGCGTCGAGCCCGGCGCCGAGCTGCGGGAGGTGCAGGCGACGGTGCTGGCGGGAACACCGCCCTCCCAGCGGGTGTGGACCCCCAGGCAGCTTCCTCCCGACCTTCCCGACTTCGTGGGCAGAAGGCAGGCGCTCGCCCTCCTCACGCGCCAGGGCGACGGCCGTGGGCCCTTCCCTGTCGCGGTGATCTCGGGACCACCGGGATCGGGGAAGAGCGCGCTGGCCGTCCGCGGCGCGCACGCCCTCGCGGACGCCTTCCCCGCGGGGCAGCTCTACCTGTGCATGGCCGCCGCCGACCCCGCCGACCTGCTCGCCCAGGCGCTGCGGGCGCTGGGCGTGAGCGCGATCCCCGCCACGCTCGCCGAGCGCTCGGCCCTCTATCGCAGCGTCCTGGCCGAGCGCCCGATGCTCGTGGTGCTCGACGACGCGGCCGACGCCGCACAGGTCAGGCCGCTGCTGCCGGGCGCGGGCAGCTCGGTGATCGTGACCAGCAGGTCGAAGCTCACGTCGGTTCCCGGGGCGCTCCAGATCCATCTGGAGCCCCTGTCGCCGCCCGAGGCCGAGGAGCTCCTCGAAAGGATCATCGGGGCGGACAGGGCGAGGAGGGAGCGGGAGGCGGCCACGGCGATCGTGCGGGCCTGCGGGTTCGTGCCGCTGGCCGTACGGATCGCGGGGGCGCGGCTGGCGGCGCGTCCCGGCTGGTCGCTCGCGCTGTTCCAGAACAGGCTCAAGGACGAGTCGCGCAGGATAGGCGAGCTGCGCATCGGCGACCTGGACGTGCGCCTCGGGCTCGACCACAGCTACAGGGGTCTGCCGGCAGAGGCCGCCAGGACGCTCCACACGCTGGGCAGGCTCGGCGGTGCCTCGCTGCCCGGCTGGGTGGTCGACGCCGTGCTCGGCAGGCACAGGGCCGACGACGTCACCGACGCGCTCGTGGACGCCGACCTGCTGAGGCTGGTCGGCACCGACCCGCTCGGCCAGCCCCGCTACCGGCTGCCCGACCTGGTCAGGTGCCACGCGCTGGAGCAGGGACCCGACCTGGCCGCCCTGGCCAGGGTCGTCGCCACCTGGACCGCCACCACCGAGCTGGCCACGGCCAGGCTGCCCACCACCGTCTTCACGCTCAGCTCGGCCGCCGCCGCGCGCTGGTGGCTGCCGCGCGAGACGCTCGAGCGGCTCACCGCCGACCCTCTGGCCTGGTTCGAGGCCGAACACGAGGGGCTGGAGGAGGCTGTGCGCGTGGCCGCCTCCTCCGGTCTGGGCGGGCAGGCGTGGGGGCTCGCCGCCGCGATGGTGCCCTACCTCGACCTGCGCTGCCACTTCGGCACCTGGCAGCGCACCCACGGGACGGCGCTGGCGGCGGCCAGGGTAGCGGGCGACAGCTACGGCGAGGCCGCCATGCTCAGGGGCCTGGCCCAGGTCTGCCTCTACCAGGACCGCTACGCCGAGTCGGAGGAGATGTTCGCCAGGGCCCGCAGGGCCTTCCACGAGCTGGGCGACACCAGGGCAGAGGCCACCTCGGTCTGCGGTCTCGGCGCCGTGGCGCAGTTCCGCGGTGAGCACAGGGCGGCGCTGGCGCACTTCCACCGCGCGCTGGTCATGTTCGGCTCCGTGGGCGATCTCAGCGGCGAGGCCTACACCCGCCAGGCCATCGGCAGGGTCTGCCTGAAGTCGGGCGACCTCGTCCAGGCCGCCCAGTGGCTCGGGCAGGCGCTGCGCCTGGCGCAGCAGCTGGGTGACGTCCACCGCGAAGGCTGCGTGTCGATCCACCTCGGCAAGCTGGGCGAGCCCGAGCGCTTCCACGGGCGGGCGCTCGACATCTTCGAGAGCCTCGGTGACCGGCACTGCGGTGCCTACGCCATGCAGAGCCTGGCGGGTTTCCAGGCCGCCAGCGGCGAGCTCGGCCCCGCCTCCGCGGCTCTCGAACGCTCCCTGCTGATCTTCAGGCAGCTCGGCGACCGCAGCGGCGAGGCCTCCTCCGCCCAGCTGCTCGGCGAGCTGCACCGCTCGGCGGGACGGGCGGAGCTGGCCCGCGACTACCTCGACCAGGCGGTGGTGCTCAGAGGATCACTCGCCGCAGAAGCCGTCTGAGCCTGCCCTCCCGTACGGCCGGCACCCCGTCGAGCGCCGCCAGCGCCTCGGCCGCGCTCGGCCGCTTGGCGGGGCTGTGGTCCAGCATGGCCCGCACCACGTCGTGTGCGAGCGCGTCGGGCCCCTCGGGCAGCTCGCCGGTCAGCACCTGGTGGGCGATCACGCCCGCCGCGTAGACGTCGGCGGCCGAGGTCATCAGGTCGGGCCTGTCGTGGCACTCGGGGGCGACGTAGTGGGCGTCGAGCACGTTGGTCAGCTCGTTGGCGACGGTGTAGGGCCTGGGCGCGCCCTTGGCGTAGTCGAAGCCGGTCAGCATCGCCTGGCCGTCCTCGGACACCAGCACGGAGGCGGGGGTCAACGCCCTGTGCACCACACCGTGGGCGTGCACGTGCGCGAGCCCCGCCAGCAGACCCCTCAGCACCTCGCTGCGCCGCTCGTGCAGCTGGAGGTGCAGCGCCCTGCCGTGCGCGTCGTCGAGCACCAGCACGAACCTGCTCTCGTCGTCGATGGCGAAGAAGTCGCGCGACCTGACGACGTTGGGATGCGAGGGGATCCTGGTCAGCGACTGGTAGGCGTTGGCGATGCGCTGCCGCTCGGCCGCCCGCTGCTCCTGGTCGGCCAGGGGGTCGGCCTGGTAGACGCGCAGCAGCACGGTCTCGCTACCCGGCAGCGTGGCGTTGAACGCGCGGTACTCGGTGACCTTGCTGTCGCCGCCGAGGCGCTCCTCGACCTCCCAGTTGCCGAACCTGGGCGGGGCGGTGCTGCGGCGCACCGTGGCGTTGAGCGCGTCGAGGATCTTCGGCAGGTACGGCTTGGCGTCGCGGGTGCCGCCTCGCCGTACGCGGGAGGGGTCGGCCAGGGTGTCGATGAGGGAGGGCAGGTCGGTGACGTTGGCGGCGTCGCGCCCGCCCGCGTCGACCAGCTCGGCGTCGGGGGAGGACAGCACCACGAGGCTGTCGACGTAGACCCGCTCCAGCTCCCTGTGCTTGTCGACCAGGAGCCCCTTCAGCGCCCTGGCGGTGCCGCGCAGCTTGGCCACGGGAGAGCCGAACGCCTCCCTGCGCGGGGGGAACCAGCGCTGGCCGGAGACCTCGATGCGGCCCCTGGTGCCCTTGACGTCGATGACCACGACCGAGTGGCCGGTCAGCACGATCAAATCGACCTCGAACAGGTCGGCGCCGCGCGGGATCTCGATGTTGTGCAACAGCAGCCAGTCGGCGGGCGCGCGGTCGCGCAGATGCGCGATCACGCGCCGCTCGGCGTCGTTGACCGGACGTCCCCCGCCGACGATCTCTGCCATGGGGACCATCCTTGCAGACTTTCAGTTGACAACATGCTGTCGTAGTGACAAGATGTTGTCATGAAGCGAATCGTTCACCTCGCCGTTTACAACACCCTCGCCGACTGGGAGACCGGGTACGCGACCGCGCACCTGCGTGGAGAGCAGTACGACGTCGTCACCGTCGCCGAGACGCTCGACCCGATCACGACCATGGGCGGGATGCGCATCCTCCCCGACATCACGCTCGACTCGCTCTCTCCCGCCGACAGCGCGATGCTGATCCTGCCGGGCGCGGAGCTGTGGGACGCCGGAGACGACCTGCGCGCGTTCGCCGCGAAGGCGGGCGAGTTCCTGGCCGAGGGTGTGCCGGTCGCGGCCATCTGCGGCGCGGTCGCGGGCCTGGCGCGGGCCGGGCTGCTCGACGAGCGCGACCACACCAGCGCCGTCGACGGCTACCTGCTGGCCCAGGAGGGCTACGGCGGCGCCGCGCGCTACGTGGAGGCCGACGCGGTGACCGGCGGCGACCTCATCACGGCAGGGCCGACCGAGCCCGTCGCCTTCGCCCGCGAGATCCTCGGCAGGCTCGACGTCTACAAGCCCGACATGCTCGACGCGTGGTTCAGGCTCTTCAAGTACAGCGACCCGGCGGCCGCCGAGGTCATGATGGGCTCATGAGCGACAGGGGAGAGCTGTTGTCCGCGACCGCGCTGACGACCTTCCGGCTCAACGGCCAGTTCCTCGAGGTCTCGGAGGAGCTGGCCAGGCCGGCGGGCCTGACCGCCTCATGGTGGCAGGTGCTCGGCGCGGTGCTCCACGAGCCGCTGCCGGTCGCGGGCATCGCCAGGGTGATGGGGATGACCCGCCAGGGGGTGCAGCGCATCGCCGACCTGCTGGTGGAGAGAGGGCTGGCGGAGTACCAGCCCAACCCCGCCCATCGCAGGGCCAAGCTGCTGCGGCCGACCCCCGAGGGCAGGGCGGCCGTCGAGAAGATCACGCCAGGCCACGCCGCCCTCGCGGCGCGGCTGGCGGAGGAACTGGGCGAGGAGGAGTGGGCCGCCATCCTGGAGGCGCTGCGGCGGCTGTCGGCGGCCATCGACCGCCTGCAGTAGGTCAGCTGTCGGCGGTCACCAGGGGCCTGGCCTGCCTGCGCACGACGGCGCCGCCCGGCAGGGCGAGCAGCGCGATCAGGGCGATCACCGCGCCCGAGACGCCCAGCCAGGGGATGACGGTGGCGGACGCGGCGGCGTGCGCGGCCGGCAGGCCGTGCACGGGCGCGTCGCCGGCGACCACCGAGCCGTAGGCGGTGCCGCCGATCGCCAGCGCGACCGAGCCGCCGATCTGGCGGAAGAAGGTCAGGTTGGCCGAGGCGGTGCCGATGTGCTGCGGCGCGACCGAGGACTGGATGGCGACGGTCAGGCCCGAGAGCATCGGGCCCATGCCCAGGCCGATGAGCGCCATCCAGGCGGCCAGCGCCACGCCCGAGGTGCCGAGGGCGAGGTTCGCGGTCAGCAGGCTGCCTGCGACCAGCAGGAACGGCGCGACGACGAGTGACGGCTTGTAGCGCCCCGTTCTGGAGATCACCGCGCCGACGAGGCCGCTGCCGAACACCATCGCGAGCATCAGCGGATAGACGCGCAGGCCCGACTCCGTGGCGCTGAGCCCCAGCGCCTCCTGGAAGTAGCGCGGCAGGAAGACCACCCCCGCGTACATGCAGAAGGCGGTGAAGAACGAGGCCACGTTGACGATGGCGTAGGTGCGGTCGGCGAACAGCTCCATCGGCATGATGGGGTGCTCGGCCCGTAGCTCCACCAGCACGAACGCCACCAGCGCGGCGAGCGAGACCAGCAGCGGTCCCGCGACCGCGGGAGAGGTCCAGTCGTTGCCGTCGAGGCCCTTCTCGGTCAGGCCGAGCAGCAGCGCGGTGATCGCGACGGTGAACACCGCGATGCCGAGGTAGTCGGGCCTGACCCGGCCCGTGCCCTTCAGGTACGGCAGCCGCCAGGCGATGATCGCGATCAGCACCACGCCGATCGGCACGTTGACGTAGAAGGCCCACCGCCAGCTGGCGTAGTCGGTGAACAGGCCGCCGAGGAACGGTCCCGCGAGGTAGCTCAACGCCATCACGCCGCCGATCGCGCCCTGGACCTTCGCGCCGCGCTCGGCAGGGAACAGGTCGATGACCAGCGCGAGCGAGAGCGGGAGCAGCGCGCCCGCGCCCAGGCCCTGCAGCGCCCTGAAGGCGATGAGCTGGGGCATGTCCTGGGCCAGGCCGCACAGCGCGGACCCGGCGAGGAAGACCACCACGCCGATGAGCAGCAGCGGCTTGCGGCCGTACTGGTCGGAGAGCCTGCCGTACAGGGGGACGGTCACGGTGGAGGTCAGGAGGTAGGCGGTGACCACCCAGGTGTAGAGGCCGGTGCCGCCCAGGTCCGCGGTGATCTGAGGGAGCGCGGTGCCCACGATCGTCTGATCGAGCATGGCGAGGAACATGCCGCCGAGTACGGCGAGGAGGAGCAGCATATGTCGAGCGTGACATGTAAGAATTTACATGTCAAAACTTAGATATCCTGTGCCCATGTCCCTACGGATCGCACTGCTCGGCCTGCTGCGGGCCTCGGGCCCCTCCAGCGGCTACGACCTGGCCAAATCGTTCGAGTCCACGCTCAACTACGTCTGGCAGGCCGGGCACAGCCAGATCTATCCGGAACTGGTGAAGATGGCCGCCGACGGGCTGGTCACCGTCGAGGCCGAGGGTGCCAGGGGACGCAAGGTCTACGCGATCACGCAGGAGGGCTCGGCGCAGCTGCGCGGATGGCTCCTCGAGCAGACGCCGAGTCTCACGGTCAGGAGCGAGAGCGCGCTGCAGGCGTTCCTGCTTCCCGTGCTCGACCCCGCGGACGCGGTGGCGGCGCTGGAACGCCTGCGTGAGCGCTATGTCGAGAAGGTCGCGATGCTGGAGACGCTCTGCGACCAGCACGGGAGCAAGGCGTTCGGCCGGTACGCGCTCGACCACGGGCTCAGGCACGCGCGCACCACGATCGAGTGGGTCGACGACACCATCGCCACCATCAGCCGCGACATCGGGCATGGTGGGTCATGTGATGAGAACGTGGCTGACTGATCGTTTCGACCGCACGGTTCCTCTCATAGGGGCGCCGATGGCGGGCGTCGGCGGAGGCCGCCTCGCGGCGGCGATCTCGCGGGCGGGGGCGCTCGGCATGATCGGCGTGGCGGCCTCCGCCCCGGCACAGTGGATCACCGAGCAGGCGGCCGTCGCGGCGGGGAGCGGCCTGCCGTACGGGATCGGGCTCATGGCCTGGGCGCTGCCCGGCAACCCCGAGCAGTTCGACGCCGTGCTGGCGGCCAGGCCCGCGCTGGTGTCCGTGAGCTTCGGGCCCTACGACCGCTACGTCGGGCCGCTCAGGGAGGCGGGCATCACCGTGGTGACCCAGGCGGGCACCACGGACGAGGCGCGGGCGGCCGAGCAGGCGGGCGTCGACGCCGTCGTGGCGAGGGGCGGCGAGGGCGGAGGTCACGGGCGCAACGACGTCGCCACCCTGCCGCTGCTGGAAGGCGTGCTCGACGCGGTGCGGATCCCGGTGCTGGCCGCCGGCGGCCTGGCCACGGGGCGCGGGCTGGCCGCCGTGCTGGCGGCCGGAGCCGAGGGAGCGTGGGCCGGCACCGCCTTCATGGCCTGCCAGGAGGCGACCGTGTCGGCGGCCGCGCTGGAGCGCATCCTGGCCGCGGACGAGACCTCCACCGCCTACGGGCGCGTCTTCGACGTGGCCCAGCGGCTCGGCTGGCCACCCGAGTACGGCGGCCGCGCCCTCCGCAACGCCTTCTTCGACCAGTGGGAGGGCAGGGAGGAGGAACTCGACGACGAGGCGGTCGCCGTGCTCGCGCAGGCACGCGCGGACGAGGATTTCGACCTCGCCTACATCTACGCGAGCCAGGCGGTGGGGATGGTCAGGGAGCGGCGGCCCGCCGCGGACGTCGTCGCGGGCTTCGCAACCGCCGAGGCGTTCCTGCGCAGGCGCCTCTAGCCCGGCGGCCGCTGCCTTGTCGTCGCCCTGACGGCCAGGCGGGAGGGGTCGGGCCAGTGCACGCCGTAGGCCCATCCTGCCTGCTCGAACCAGCGGATCAGCCGCGCGCTCGGGTCGAGCTGGCCCCTGAGCACCCCGTGCCTGGCGCAGGTCGGCTCGACGTGGTGCCAGTTGTGCCAGCCCTCGCCGAGCGTCAGCATCGCCACCCATCGCACGTTCGAGGAGCGGTCCCTGGTGGTGAACGGCCGCTCGCCGAAGGTGTGGGCGACGGAGTTGACCGACCAGGTGACGTGGTGCACGACGGCGTAGCGGACCAGGCCGCCCCAGAAGAACCCGGTCCACGCGCCCGCCCACGACATCGACAGCAGCCCGCCGGCCAGGGCGGGCAGCGCGAACGACAGCGCCACGACCCCTGGATACCAGGCGTCGAACCGCCGCACGTCGGGGTCGGCCAGCAGGTCGGGCACCCAGTGCCTGCGGTTGGAGCGCAGGCGGGCGCTGTAGAACCAGCCGACGTGCGCGTGGGCCATGCCGCGCAGCAGGGCCAGGCCGCTGTCGCCGTAACACCAGGGGGAGTGGGGATCGCCCTGCCTGTCGGCGTACTTGTGGTGGCGGCGGTGCTCGGCGGCCCACAGCGTGACCGGACCCTCCACCGCCATCCCGCCCGCGAGCAGGAGCGCGATCCGCAACGGCCTGGCGCACCTGAACGACCTGTGGGTGAAGAGCCTGTGGTAGCCGATGGCGATGCCGAAGATGCTGACCAGGTACATCACCGCCGCGATGAGCAGATCGCGCACGCCGATGCCCCACCCCCACACCGCCGGCACCGCGAGCGCCAGCAGCAGTGGGGGCGCCAGGACGAGGACGACCAGGTAGGCGGTGCGTCGGCCAGTGCTGACCGAGACGGTCTCCGGGTTCACGTCCCCGATTCAACGGGCGTCCCCCTCGTCACGTCAGTTGCCTGGAAGCCACGAATCAATCACTCACAGGAGTCATAACACTCCATTGGGTAGTCACCCCAGTATGTGGCTCCATAGCCACATGGGCCATCTGGAGAAGTACGACGAGACGCTGGCACGCGACCCGATGGCCGCGTTCGGCCTGGTCAGGGAGTGGATGCGGACCGAGTGGCGGGAGCTGTTCGCCGAGCTGCGCGAGCGGCGGCCGGTCTTCGCCACCCCCGTCCTCACGGTCGTGACCCGCTTCGCCGACGTCACCGAGGTGCTCTCGCGCGAGGAGGTCTTCACCGTCAGGGCCTTCGGCCCTCGCCTCGACGCGGCGCTGGGCGGGCCCTTCATGCTCGGCAGGGACGCCACCGCCATGAACTGGCGGGACAAGGGCATCATGCAGTTCGTGCTCGACCCCGGCGACGTGGCGGGGGTGCGCGAGCTGGCGGGCCGCCTGGCCGACGAGGCGCTCGACGCGGCCGCGGCGCGGGGCGAGATCGAGGTGGTCCATGAGCTGTTCAGGCCCGTGGCGCTGGGCGTGTGCGCGCAGTACTTCGGCCTGCCAGGCCCTGATCCGCAGACGCTGTCCCGATGGACCAGGACCATCATCACCGACTGCTTCGCCAACTACCTCGGCGATCCCGCCGTCCAGGGCCGCCTCGGTCGAGGCGGGCGCGGAGATGACCGCCTATCTGCGCGATGAGCTCGAGGCGCGGAGAGCGGGGCGGGGCCCTTCTGGCGATGTGTTCGCCAGGCTGGTGGCGAGCGGCCTCGACGAGGAGCGGGTCGTCGTCAACATGGCGGGGCTGCCGCTCGGATTCGTCGAGAGCGGCCCCGGCGCGATGGTTGAGGCGACCGAGCAGCTGCTGCTGCGCCCCGAGGTTCTCGCTCGGGCCGTGACCGACGACGACTTCGACCGCTACGTGTGGGAGGCGCTGCGGTTCAACCCGTTCTTCAAACTGCTTCCCCGCATCTGCGAGCGCGACTACGAGCTGGCGGGCACCGTGATCCCCGCGGGAACGTTCGTGCTGGCCGCGCCCGCCTCGGCGATGTTCGACGAGGCCGTGCTCGACGAGCCCGACGAGTTCCGTCTCGACCGTCCCCGCCACCACCAGCTGTTCTTCGGCTACGGCCATCACGCGTGCCTCGGCGTGCATCCGGCCAGGGCGGTCATCTGCGAAGCCGTACGGCGGTTGCTGCTGCGGCCGGGCGTGCGGGTGATCGAAGGCGTCACCCGCGCCAACGGGATCTTCCCCGACCGGTTCGTCCTCGGGTTGGAGGCGTGATGACGGCACGCGGCATCGCCACCGACGGAGTCGTCAACAGGCTCAGGTTCCTGGCACTGACGCGCGGGCGGCCGTTCTGGGAGCTCGTCCAGAGCGTCGAACCCCTCAGGCGCCGCGTCAACGCCGCGCTGATCGACCTGGCCGTCCGCGAGATGCCGCCCAGGCCCGAGCCGCTGAGCACCATGGCCGACTACACCTCGTGGGCCTCCCTCACCGACCGCACCTACAGCGGCAGGCACGTGGCGCCGCACCACGGCGACGAGGGCAGGCCCACCCCCGAGCAGGCGGCGAGCCTGTTCGCCAGGGGCGAGGAGATGATCCACTGCCCGCGCTCCACCGTGCTGTTCGCCTACTTCGCCCAGTGGTTCACCGACGGCTTCCTGCGCGGCGACACCAACGTGCCGCGCGACCCGCGCAAGAACACCTCCAACCATCACATCGACCTCAACCAGGTCTACGGCCTGTACCCCGCGGCCACCGCCGCGCTGCGCACCTTCGAGGGCGGGCGGCTCAAGAGCCAGATCATCAACGGCGGCGAGTTCCCTCCCCACCTGTGCGAACACGGCAAGATCAAGCCGGAGTTCGCCGCGCTCAGCGTGATCCGCTTCGGCGAGCTCACCGAGGCCCAGCGCGACACCCTGTTCGCCACCGGCAGCGACAGGGGCAACATCCAGATCGGCTTCACCATGCTCACGGTGCTGTTCCTGCGCGAGCACAACAGGGTGGCCCGCGTGCTGGCGGAGAACCATCCGCGCTGGGACGACGAAAGGCTCTTCCAGACGGCGCGCAACATCCTCATCGTGCTGCTCATCAAGCTGGTGGTCGAGGAGTACATCAACCACATCACTCCCTACCACTTCCGCTTCACCCTGGACCCCCGGCTGTCGGCCGCGCTGGCCCGCGCGCCGTGGCACCGCGAGAACTGGGCCTCGGTGGAGTTCAACCTCGTCTACCGCTGGCACGGCCTGATCCCCTCCACGCTCACGGTCGGCGGCAGGGAGCTGCCGATGGCGCAGACGCTGCTCGGCGGCCCGCTCCTGCCCGAGGCGGGGCTCGCCAGGCTCTTCGAGGAGGCCTCGAGGCAGCGGGCCGGGCGCATCGGGCTGTTCAACACCGACCCGCTGCTGCGTGAGGTGGACGTCGCCAGCATCGCCGACTCGCGGGCGCTGGCCCTCGCGCCCTACAACAGCTACAGGGAGCACTGCCGCTTCCCCAGAGTCCGCAGGTTCGAGCACGTGTCGGGGGATCCTCGGGTGGTCGAGGGGCTGAGATCGCTCTACAGAAGCGTGGACGACCTCGACCTCTACGTGGGGCTGTTCGCCGAGGAGCCCGGCTCGCCCGACGCGATGCTGCCGCCGCTGCTGACCAAGATCATCGCCATCGACGCCTTCTCCCAGGCGCTGACCAACCCGCTGCTGGCGCCCCGGATCTTCAACTCCGCCACCTTCTCGCCCCAGGGCATGAGGATCATCGCGGCCACCAGGAGGCTGGCCGACGTCGTGCGCCGCAACACCCCCGAGGACCCCACACCGCGCCGCGTCGCCATGACCCGGCTGGGGCACCCGTGACCTCCGCCCCTCCACCGGGTCCCGCGCCAGGGGCAGGGCGCGACCAGGGGGAGGAGGCCGCAGGCGAGGCGTTGCGGGCGGCGGCGCGCGACCTCGTCGAGGTGGGCATCCGCGTGCGGGAGGCGTCGGCCCACGCCACCGCCGCCCTCACCGGCCGCGCGACCCTGGCGGCGATGCCACGCGCCCTCACCGTCGCCTGTCTCACCCACAGCGCCCTGTTGCGAGCGCTGACCAACCCCGACGGCCTGGGCTGCGCGTTCTCGGGAGGCAGGATCGCCGGCGTCGCCGCCAAGTTCGGCGCGATGGCGGGGGCGGAGAGCCTGGCCGTGCGCATCCTGGCGACCTCGCTGCGCCTGAGGATCGCCGCCGTCGCCCTGGACCACCCCGAGCTGGTCGCCGACCCCATGCTGGGCAGGCTGATCGAGGGCCGCGGCGGCCGACCGCGATCTCGAGGCGGTCCGCGCCCTGCGCGCGTTGCTCAAGGACCGCGGCGCGGTGCGCGCGCTCAGCCAGCTGGCGCCGGTCTTCGGCGAGGTGCTCGCCCTGCGGGCGCTGCTCGACGAGAACCCGCTCAACGACGACGCCGCCTGGCTGATCGCGACGGGGAAGGGCTTCGCCAACGCCGACCCGATCACCGGCATGAGCAACAGGGCCGTGGCGGTCCTCGACAAGGGGGAGGGCGCGGCGCGCCGCGTCAGGGTGGAAGGGAGCCTCGGCAGGGAGGGCTCGCTGCTCGCCTTCCTCGGCAACATCGCCGAGCTCGGCACCACGGGCAGGGTCCTGATCCAGAGCGTCGAAGGCCCCGACGGGGTGGTGCGCCACGTGGTCCAGGCCCCCGGCATGCGGGCGGGACGGCCCGACAACGACTCGCCGCAGGACCTGCTCGGCGCCTTCAGCAGCGCCGTCCTCGACAGCAGCCCCTACAGCCGGGCCCTGAGCAGGGCGGTCGAGGACTACGGGCTGCCCGAGGGCGCAGAGGTCGCTCTCATCGGCCACAGCGCCGGCGGCGCGGCGATCATGAACCTCGCGCAGGACGCCGGGTTCTGCGCCCGTCACACCGTCACCCACGTCGTCGCCGTCGGCGCGCCCGTCGACTTCAAGCGGCCCGCCGACCCCCGCACCTGGGTGGCGAGCGTCACCAACCAGCACGACATCATCCCCACCCTCGACGGCCAGGGCGCGGGCGGCTGCTTCGAGCTGCACCCCGACTGGTACGTGGTCGACTACTTCGACTCGACCCACCTGTTCCCGCTCTGCCACAGCATCGAGCACTACCTCGCCAACCTGGTGGCCGACCTGCCAGAGGAGCGCGGGCGGATCGACACGGCCCTGTCCGCCTACCGGGGGCCCGTCGTGCGTGAGCAGGCCTACCTGCTGTTCGACCGGGCTCCCCACCCCGAGGGCTTCCCCTTCCTGACCGTGCCCACCCGCATGGAGGAGGGCGTCGAGTTGCCGGTCAGGTGTCAGGACGGCAGCGCGCTGACCGCGTGGTTCGGCGCCGACCCCGCGGCGGCGGACCTGCTGCTGGAAGGGACGGGGTTCGGCCAGGCGGTCAGGGCCGGCGGCAGGGCGCTCGTCGTCGTGCACGCGGCGTGGAACAGGCGCAGTAGCCTCGGCGCCTACCGCGAGCTCCATCTCGGGGTCGTCGTCGCCGATCCCTGGCGCTCGCGGTCGCTCCTGGTCTGGCCCGACCTGCTGCGCGGGGCCGACCGGCGGCGCTCCGGCCTCCACCTGGCGGGTTCGGTGGTCGACGCCGAGCGCGTCGCGGGCGCGGCCTCCCTGGTGTGGGGCGGCGAGCCGTACGTGCTGCCGGTGGGCTTCGGGCTCGCGGGCGGAAGCGTGGACGTCGAGGTCGGCGGCCTGCTGCGACTGCGCGGACGGCTCGGCCCGTGGGCGCCGGTCGGCGAAAGCGACCTGGTCGGCTACGTGAGCGGGCAGGCGGCCACGCTGCGCGCCTGCGTGCGGACCCGTGGCTGGGCGCGCCTGCATCCCGCGCCGAGCGCGCGGCTGGCCGTCGCCCGGTCGGCGCACCCGCTGGCCGTCCGGCTGAGCGAGCTGGGCCTCGACGGCGCCCGCCCGCTGCTGTGCGTGACGGCCCCGCGCCGCCAGAGCCTGACGGACACCGCAGTCCCCCTGTCGACCGGCTGAACGGAGCACCGGCATGAGCGCCGTACCAGAGGACATCGCCGGACACGCCGCCGTCCTACGGGAGGACGCGCTCGCGCTGTCCGAGTGCGCCGAGCGGCTGCGCGCGATCGAGGCCAGGCTGGAGGAGGCGGGGGCGGCGCCGCCGTGGCTGCGCGACTCGGTGCGGGCCCATCTGGCCGCCTGCGCCATGGCCTCCGCCGACGTGGCGGAGGCCGCGGCATGGCTACGCCGTTACGCCGCCGTCACGCTGCCAGGTGGACGGTCCGCGCGGCGCTGAGCCCCGACTCCACCGCCGCCTCGATCCACGCGTGCCATCTTTCTGATCGCTTTGAGTGACGGATGCGCCAAGAGCGCGGTCCGGTCATGCTCCTTGCACGGCCATGGGATCGCTGTCGCCAAACTATGGAATGGATGATTCCGTTCTGCTATAGTTGGAACAGAACAAACCGTTCCGGAAGTTGGAGAGGAACCATCATGGCTGAGATTCGCCCCTTCCGCGTCGAGATCCCCCAGGCCGACCTGGACGACCTGCAGGCGCGGCTGGCGCTGACCCGCTTCACCGACGAGGTCGAGGGCGCGGGTTCCGACTACGGCGTGAGCGTCGAGTGGGTCAGGTCGATGGTCGACTACTGGCGCACCGGCTACGACTGGCGCGCGTGGGAGGCCAAGCTCAACGCCCACCCGCAGTTCACGACGGAGATCGACGGGCAGAACGTCCACTTCATCCACGTGCGCTCCGCCAAGCAGGACGCGCTGCCCCTGATCCTCACGCACGGCTGGCCCGGCACGGTCGTCGAGTACCTCGACGTGATCGAGGACCTCTCCCAGGACTTCCACCTGGTCATCCCCTCAATGCCCGGCTTCGGGTTCTCGGGGCCGACCAAGGAGAAGGGCTGGAACCGCTTCAGGATCGCCAGGGCGTGGGCCGAGCTGATGGCCCGCCTGGGCTACGAGCGCTACGGCGCGGTCGGCAACGACGCGGGCTCGTTCGTCTCACCCGAGGTCGGCAGGGTCGACTCCAAGCACGTCGTCGGGGTGCACGTCACCCAGATCTTCTCCTTCCCCTCCGGCGACCCGGCCGAGCTGCAGGACCTGACCGAGCAGGAGCAGGCGGCGATGGCGCACCTGCAGTGGTTCTGGGAGAACATGGGCGCCTTCAACCAGTTGCAGTCGCAGTCGCCGCAGACCCTGGCCCACGCCATCGCCGACTCGCCCGCCGGGCTGCTCGGCTGGATGGGCCAGCTCATCGGCGGCCACCTCGACCGCGACTTCACCCTGACCAACATCGCGATCCACTGGTTCTACGGCACCGCGGGCTCCTCCATCCGCCTGTACTTCGAGGACGCCAAGGCCGAGCACCCCGCGGAGCCGACCACCGTGCCGATCGGGCTGGCCGGATTCGCCAACGACTTCCAGTCGATCCGCCGCTTCGCCGAGCGCGACCACAAGAACATCGCGCAGTGGAACACCTACGACACCGGCGGCCACTACGCCGCCCACGAGGTGCCCGCGGTCCTCGCGGGCGACGTGCGGGCCTTCTTCACCAGCCTTCGCTGAGGAGATGGCCGAGCATGGAGGTGTGGGCGGGGCGCCAGCCGAGGATCCGTCTGGTCTTCTCCGAGGAGACCTGCTGGTCCCTGGTGAAGAGGTCGGCGAGGCGGCCCAGCTCGGCGGCGGCCTCCTCGACGGGCCACGAGGCGGTCCTGCCGTCGCCGAGCACCCCGGCGAGCGCGTCCAGGCGCACGGTCTCGCTCATCCCGTGCCAGACGGTGCCGGGGGCGGCGCGCTCGGCGACGGCGACGTAGAGCGCGGCGAGGTCCTCGACGTGCACGACGGGCCAGCGCACCCCTGGCTCGCCGATGTAGACGCCGGCGCCGCGCTCGGCCGACTTCGGGGCCAGCAGGTCGTGCACGAGGCCGCCGGCGTTGCCGTACACCAGACCGGGTCTGATGACCCTGCCGCCCGCGGCGAGGACGCGCCGCTCGGCCTCGGCCCTCCAGGACACGAGCGGGTGCGGGTCGGGCTCGCTGTCCTCGTCGGTAAGGCCGCCGCCCAGCACGGCGGCGCCGGTCGTGTGGAGCAGCGGGGCGCCCGAGGCCAGCAGGGCGTCCACCCCCGCGAGGTCCGCCTCCTCACCGAGGGGAGGGCCCGCGTGGACGACGAGGTCGAAGCCCTTCGCCGCCGACTCCAGGGACGAGGGGTCGCGCAGGTCGCCCGGCACGTCCGCGCGCAGGGCGGACATCCTGTGCCCCGCCTTGGCGAGGGCGGCGGCCACGGCCGAGCCGATGTATCCGGACGCGCCGATGATCAGAACATTCATGAGATCTCCTGAGAAAGGCCGGTCGAGGCGGACCGCTCGATGGTCGCCAGCAGCCGGTGAAGGCGGAGTGCGGTGTCGAAGCCGGGGTGCGGCGGACGTCCTTCGGAGACGGCCCTCGCGATCTCCAGGTACACGGCCGCGACGCTCGCGGCGGGGCCGGAGGAGATGCCCGAGGGAGTCGATCGGTAGCGCTCGGGGACGGCGAGCGGCGCGCCGTCCAGGGTGATCTCCCAGTCGGCCCAGTGCATGAACATGCCTGGCTGGACGGGCGTGACGGTCAGCGTGCCCTTCGCTCCCACGAACTTCAGCAGGAAGCCGTCGGGCACGGCCCTGTCGCCGCCGTGGACGGTGACCGACGCGTGGGCGCCGCTCTCCAGCAGCCCGTGCAGCAGCACGTGGCTGGGCACGCCGCTGGGAACGCTCCGCCCGGTGCCCGCGACGAGCACCTGGTCGTGCAGGCGGGGAAGGCGCGCGGAGACCTCTGTCAGCCGGCCGGCGACCCTGTCGAGCGTCGCCAGGAAGTGACCCGCCATGATCGTCAGGACCGACTGGCCCAAGGCGGGGTCGGTGCTCCAGGCCAGTTCGGGCCTGATCGTCGCGCCGCCCAGGGGATCGCCCGCCGCGACCATGACGGCCGATTCCAGCGCGCCGATCCTGCCCTCGGCCAGCAGGTCGCCGACGAAGCGGGCACCGGGCGAGTGGTAGCCCTGCAGGCACACCGCGTGGACCACTCCAGCGGCCGTGGCGGCCTCGGTCAGCTCCCTCGCCTCGTCGGCGTTCACGCCCAGCGGCCACTCGGAGAGAACGTGCTTGCCCGCGTCGAGCGCGGCCCTGATCACCTTGGCGTGCTCGGGCACCTTCACCGAGACGACGACCAGGTCGACGTCGGGGTGGGCGGCGAGTTTCCCCGCGTCGGCGAAGGCGTGCCGCACGCCGTGGTCGGCGGCCGCCCTGTCCGCGCTGGCCTGGTTGGTGGTCGCCACCGCCGTCACCTCGAACTCGGCCAGCCCGGCGAGCGCGGGCAGATGTGACGCCCCCGCCCAGCCGCTCGCCCCCACGACCCCGACTCTGATCATGCGCGTTCCTCTCACCAGTTGTGTACCTGTCGGTATGAAACTAGGGCAGCGAAGACCGGGGTTCAAGGGGTAATGTACCGATAGGTAAAAAATTTCTGAGGGGGTACGGCATGCCAGGCGGTCGCCCGCGCTCATTCGACGCAGACGCTGCCCTCGACAGAGCGCTCGAGGTGTTCTGGCGGCAGGGCTATGAAGGCACGTCGCTGTCGGACCTGACCGAGGCGATGGGCATCAACAGGCCCAGCCTCTACGCCGCCTTCGGCAACAAGGAGGAGCTGTTCGGCAGGGTGCTCGACCGCTACCTCGAAGGGCCGGGCGCCTTCGCCGCCGACGCGCTGGAGGCGCCCACCAGCCGCGAGGTCGTCGAGCGCCTGGTCCTCGGGGCCGTCGAGCTGACGACGGGAGACCACACGCCGCGCGGCTGCCTCAGCGTGAAGAGCGTGCACGCCTGCGGGCCCGACTCCGCGCCCGTACGGCAGGACGCGGTCGGGCGCAGGAAGGCCGGGGAGGCGGCGCTGCGCAGGCGGCTCGAGCGCGCCACCGACCTGCCCCCTGGAGCCGACCCAGGCGTCATGGCGGGACTGGTCCACACCATCACCGACGGGATCGCCGTCCAGGCGGCGGGCGGGCGCGGGCGCGAGGAGCTGCGGCAGGTGGCCGACCTGGCGCTGCGCGCCCTGCTCGGGTCAGATCAGCGCTGAGAAATCAGTAGAGCCTGCCCACGTGCGCGAGCGCCTGCTTCAGCAGCACACCCTGCCCGCCGGTCATCTCCTGCTGCACCATGGGCGAGGCCGCCTCCTCCGGCGTGAACCAGACGAGGTCCAGCGCGTCCTGGCGCGGGCGGCAGTCGCCGGCGACGGGAACGATGTAGGCCAGGGAGACGGCGTGCTGGCGCGCGTCGTGGTACGGCGTGACACCCGGCGTCGGGAAGTACTCGGCGACGGTGAACGGCTGCGGTGAGGCGGGGATGTGCGGCAGCGCCACAGGGCCGAGGTCCTTCTCCAGGTGGCGCAGCAGCGCGTCGCGGACCCGCTCGTTGTGGAGCACCCGTCCCGAGACCAGTGCCCTGCTGACCGTGCCGTCCGAGCCGATACGCAGGAGGAGGCCGACGTGGGTCACGATGCCGGTGTCGTCGAGGCGCACCGGCACGGCGTCGACATACAGGATCGGCAACCGCTCCCGCATGGACTCCAGTTCTTCGGGAGCAAGCCAACCTGGCGCCGTTTCGGTCTTTTCGGTCATTGGCTGATCGTACGTCCCCGCGCCCGTCCTGTAGGGGACGGACTCGGGGTCAGCCGGGGAAGTCCCCGATGGGCCAGGGGATACGGGCCCGCGAAACTTCAACCATGACGAACAGAACCGCGGTGGCCACGCTCGTCGCCGCCCCGCTCCTCCTCCTGGCCGGCTGGGCCGTCATGAAACTGGCCTGGGTCCCCTACAGCCACTCGCTCCCGTGGAGCGAGGCGCTGGCCGTGTGGACCGCGGGGCACGTGTTCTATTTGGCCGCCTACGTCGCGTTCGTACCGGTCATCCTGACGCTCGGCCGCCTGGTGAGCGAAGGGTCGGGCACCGGCGTCAAGCTCGCCTCGGGCGCTCTCACGGCGCTCTCGCTGGTGGGCGTCGGCGGCTTCGTCGGCCAGATGGTCATCGACCTGGCCGTCGGCTTCCAGGCAGGTCACCGGGAGGCGATGAGCGCCGTGAGCGCGGGTTTCAAGGCCTACCCCGGCGTCTCCGTCCTGTTCTACGGTCTGGTGCCCTCGCTCTACCTGGCGGGCATCGTCCTGCTCGTCGTGCTGGCCGCGGTCCTGCGCAGGGTCGGCGTGGCCGTCGCCCTCGCCGTCCTGCTGTCGGGCGTCCTCATCGGCAGCCAGGACGTGGCGCTGATGACCGCGGGCACGGTCGGCCTCTGCCTCGGGCTCGGCGCGCTGGCCCTGGCCCTGCGCGGACCCGCCCTCTCGCCGTCGCCGAGCTAGCGGTCCTGGTGGCCGCGTCGGCGACCGGTCAGCGTGGTGTGAGTCTCGGGATGCGCCACTCGCCGCTCAGCACCTCGGGGGCGGGGCCGTACATGCGGATGACGATGACGAAGGGGCCGTCGGGGGCGGGCAGCCAGTTGCTCGGGCCCTCGGCCGGGCGGTCGCGCTGGACGTACAGGGTCAGCCCGCCGTCGTCGTCGTAGACCAGGCCGGGGGTGTGGTCGCCGATCGAGTAGCGGTCGATGGGGTTCTCCACCAGCAGCCGCTCGGGCAGGTGGTACATCGTGGCCGACCAGAAGAACCGCACGGGCGGCAGCCGTCCAGCGGGGAAGTGGATGACGTAGTCCTTGCGCGAGCCGTCGGGTCTGTCGCCCTCGCTGTCCTTCAGCCATCCGGCGTAGAAGGCCTCCTCGGGCGGCAGGCCGTACAGGCCCTTGTCCACGCCGACCGCCCGGGTCAGGTAGTCGTCGCCGTGCTGGGCGCGGGTGCCGAACCAGCTCGCGGAGTGGTCGGGGGAGGAGTCGGCCTGTTCCAGCGCGTCCCTGCCGTCGGCGATGCCCTGCTCCAGCGCCTCGCGCAGCTCGGGCGAGGGGGAGAAGGAGCCCCCGCCGTCCACGCCGATCGAGGCCAGCCTGTCGCGGATGCCCTTCTCGCTGGGAAGGACGGGGAAGAAGTGCAGCAGGAAGTCCAGGTAGGTGAAGAACTCGACGCTGTCGAGCACGTCCTCGCGCCAGGTGGGCCAGTGGGGGTGGCTCACGGCAGGCGGTGGCACGGTGCCGAGGTAGGTGTGCAGGGGGCGCAGGTCGTAGCTCCGCTGGACGGCGCGCAGCGCCTTGACGTCGCCGGGGCCGGCCAGGTAGGTACGGCCGAGCACGCCGACCAGATAGCTGTCGGCGTGGAACACCTGGTCGACGCCCTTGGGTGTGGAGCGGTCCCAGTCGGGCCCCGCGATCAGGTAGGTCCCCGGGCCCTTGCCTGTCGCCCTGGATCCGACGAAGCCGATGTAGGAGGTGTCAAGGTCGTGGAAGGGCAGCACGTAGTAGCGGTCGATGGCCGGCACCGTCAGGACGTACGGCTCGGTCCGCACGGCCAGCCACGCCCACGAGAACGGCGTGTCGCTGTTCGGCAGTGTCACGTCGATGTCGTGCGGGGTGAAGGGCTCGGCGTAGTGGCGGAAGCGGCCGAACCCGCCCACGTAGCGGGGATCGTCGACGTCGATCGCCTGCTTGTACATGGTCCGGTAGTTCATCAGCATCGGGAAGCCGTAGATCCAGCCCTCCGCGGCGATCCGCCGCGCCTCTGCCCTGTCCACCATGACCGCACCTCCATCGGGCTTTCATAGGGAAATGCCCGGATGTTCGCCTTCCCCGCTCCCGCGGAAGGTCAAGTCATCGCCACGGCGGCGGTGTCCGGGTAGTCGGTGACGAACGCGTCCACCCCGAGACGGAGGTGGGCGCGGTACTCGGCCGGCGCGTCGCCGTGGTCCCAGGGCAGCGGCCCTCGCCGCAGCTCGGCCGGCAGGAAGCGGTTCTCGTCGCGGAAGGTGTAGACACCGATCTTGAGCCCGGCCGCGTGCGCGTCCCGCACCAGCGTGGTGGGTGCCGCCGAGGCGCCGTCGGGGCCGAGCGGGATCACCGAGGACTTGTCGGGGCCGATCCACTGGGCGTACTCCGCGATTCTCGCGAGCCCTTCGGGACGCATCATGTCGGCGTAGGTCGCCGGATCCCCCGCGACCTCCAGGTCGTACGGCCGGCCCGCCGTGCCGAGCGCCTGCCAGAGCGGCACCCGCAGCTCCTTGGCCACCCGGCGCAGGCTGGAGGGCTCGAACGACTGGATGACGATCCGCTCCTGCCGGCTGTCGGCGACCGTCTCGATGAGCGGCTCCTCCAGCGGCAGTCCGATCGACCTGAAGTAGGTGGGGTGCTTGGTCTCGGGGAACACGCCGACCTCGCGCCCGTGCCGTAGCGACAGCCTCTCGGCCAGGTCGAGCACCTCCTGGAAGGTCATCACCTCGTGGACGCCGTCGTACACGGTGGCCCGCCGGCGCAGCTCGGGCAGCCGCTCGACCGCCCGCAGGGTCTTGAGCTCCGCCAGTGTGAAGTCCTCGGTGAACCAGCCCGTCACCTCGAGGCCGTCGATCATCTTGGTGGTGCGGCGTCCCGCGAACTCGGGACGCCGGGACACGTCGGTGGTGGAGGAGATGTCGTTCTCGTGCCTGACGACCAGCACGTGGTCCTTGGTGGGCACCAGGTCGGGCTCGATCCAGTCGGCGCCCATGGCCACCGCCAGCTCGTAGCTTCCCGCGGTGTGCTCGGGGCGGTGACCTGCCGCACCCCTGTGTCCGATGATGATCGCTCGCATGCCAATTATGGTAAGGACCGAAATATCCGATACCGAATCCTATGAACATCCTGTGTGGACCTCACAGACGGAGCGAGGGCGAGTACCATCCCTGATGGTCATGCCCGTGGGATCTTCTCCGTGCGCCCGTGCGCTCCCCCCACCGGAGGTCCAGTTGGAGGCGTTGAGCCTGTCGTGTCAGCAACTGCCGGGCGTCACCCTGATCCAGGTCGGCGGCCAGCTCGACGTGACCAACGACACGCAACTCGAGGCGTTCGTCCTGCAGGCCCGCCGACGGCTCTCCGACCATCTCGTGTTCGACCTCGGTGAGCTGACGTTCATGGGCAGCAGCGGCCTCAGGGTGGTGCTCGACGCCTACCGCGCGGGCGCCGGCCACGGAGGCGCGGTCTATCTGGCCGCGCTGCAGCCCGAACCGGCCAGGCTCGTCGAGATCACCGGCGCCGGGCGTCATCTGCGGGTCTGCGCCACCGCTCTCGAAGCGCTCACCCACGCCCTCGCCGCGCGCATCACTGAGTGATCCGCCTGATCAGAGGTGTGGAGCCGGAGAGTTGGGGCATCGGAGACCGATGGGAATGGTCGAGGTGTCGTCGTGGAGAGAGCTCGACGACGCGATCGCCGGGGTGGACCGCAGGCACGGTTCGGGCCACGCGCACTCGACGCTGGTCTTCCGTGGCCTGGCCAAGAGCAGCTACTCGCACGTGTCGGGGCTGGCCAGGCTCCAGGGTGACTACGCCGTCCTCGAGCCGCACCTCATTCGCAACTTCCGCAAGTACGCCCATCGCCAGACGCCTGGCCCGACCGTGTGGGACTGGCTGGCGCTGGGCCAGCACCACGGCCTGCCCACGCGGCTGCTGGACTGGACCTTCTCGCCGCTGGTGGCTCTGCACTTCGCGACCGCCTCCTGGCCCGCCGACGACGGCGTGCTGCTGGCGGTGGACTGCGCGGCGGCGCACCGGCTGCTTCCCGAACCGTTGCGCGTGATGCTCGATCGTGAGGGAGCGCTGCTCTTCACCACCGAGATGCTGGCGAGGGAGGCCAAAGACCTCGCGAGCTTCGACGCGCTGGGCGACGAGCCCTTCCTGGCCTTCTTCGAGCCGCCGTCACTGGACGAGCGGGTGGTCAACCAGTCGTCGGTGCTGTCGGTGATCTCCTGTCCCGAGTTCCAGGTCGAGCAGTGGCTCGGCAAGCACCAGGACCTGTGGTGGGCGTGGTCGATCCCTCCCGAAGTCAAGGCCGAGATCAGGGAGCGGCTCGACCAGGCCAACGTCACCGAGAGAGTGCTCCTGCCAGGGCTCGACGGATTGGCGGCCTGGCTGCGCCGCTACTACACGCCCGGCCTCGCAGGCCGTGCCGAGGACGGCGGCGCGTCGATGAGCGGCATGGAGACCGACCGCCAGCAGGAGGGCCGGATGGGCGGCTGATCCTCAGTGCTTGCGAGCGGTGGGCACCCGGCCCCTCGTCAGCAGGAAGCCCAGGGCGATCATGCCCACGCCCAGGACGAAGTGCAGCCAGTTGTCGGCGACGTTGACGGGCACGAAGTTCGCGGCGCTGTCACGGTCGATGACCATGCCGTACAGCCACAGCAGCAGATAGATGACCCCTCCGCCGATGAGGAAGTTGCGGGCGCCGGCCCAGGTGCGGGCCAGCAGGATGCCGGCGACGCCGAACAGCAGGTGGACGATGTTGTGCAGGATCGAGACCTGGAACACGCCGAGCAGCAGCGCGTCGGAGTGGTGGCCGGCGAACCGCAGGTCACCGTAGTCGCTGGTGACGCCGGGAATGAAGCCGAGCACGCCGACGAGCAGGAACACCGCGCCGACGACGAGCGAGGCGAGCTGCACCGGCGAGGTGCGGCCGCGGTTACGAGGGGTGTCCATGGCAGACCTCCCTGGGAGCCATTGGTGCCCTGACCAGCTACCCGAGAGAGGCCGAACCAGTCGTCGCGGCAGACGCGGGACAAGCCGACGCGCCTCCCGACCCCGCGCGGCTCAGGAGCGCTTGCTCACCGCGGCCTCCAGCTCGGTCTTGGTCATCCGCGACCGGCCGGGAAGGTCCATGGCCTTGGCCTTCTCGTAGAGCTCCTCCTTGGTGAGCTCCCCTTCGGCGCTCGACTTCTGCGCAGGCACACGGGCCGCCTTCCGCGCGGGCGCGGGGCGGCCGGCCTTCCGCGCGGGCGCGGCCTTCTGCGCGGGCACGCTCAGGGCGAGCATCTCCTGGTCCCTGCGCTCCTTGAAGGCCCTGCCCAGCTCCTGGAGCCGCTTCGTGCCCACCGCCTCGGCGAGGGCGGGCAGGATCTCGTTCTCCTCCTCCTCGACGTGGTGGGTGACCGACTCGACGAGCTGCATGAGCACCCTGTCGAAGTCGGGGCTGTCCGGCTTGGCCGTCTTGAGCTTGTGGAGGAGGATCTCGGCCTCCTTGTGCTCCTCGAAGCCGTGGTGGACCTCGCCCTTCTCGGCGGGGGCGGCCTCGCGGATCACGGGATAGACCCTGTCCTCCTCCGCGCGCGCGTGCGAGGTGAGCAGCGCGGCCAGCTCGGCCACGTCGGCCTCCCTGCTGTCGCGCTTGCTCTGCAGCCGCTCGAAGAGGGCCTCTATCTTGCGGTGATCGCTGGTGATCAGCGTGATGACATCTGTCGGCATACGGGATCAGCTACCCTGCGAACACGTTCCGTAGTCAGCCGAGCTGCAAATCCAGCCAAACGCTGACAGGCGTAGAGTGGCAGTACCGAGAAGTTCCGTGCGCCGGCATTCGCATCGACGCAGGCCCCGGTCAGCAGTCGACTCCTCACGAGTCGAAGACAGGCGGCACGTCATGATGCCGAACCACACCACTGACTCGGCCGGCGTGCGGCTGGTGCTGGAGCCGACAGAGACCCGTGACGGCGTCCTGCACGGCGCCTGGTGGCCTCGCTCCCACGACCTGCGCGGCGAGCTCGCCGCCCTCGTCACCGACCTGGGCCGTCGACTGGGCACGATCCTCCGCGTAAGGGTCGACCACGACGCATGGGACGATGTGCCGTCCAGCCTCATGATCGCCGGGCGGTTCCTCAGGATCGGTGACCTCCCCTCGCCGATGGGGACGATCACGGTGATCCGCGGCGGCCACGACGGCTTCCTCCTGCTGGTGGTCCCGCCCGAGACCACCGCCACGAGGGCCGCCTCCATGATGGCGGCCGCCGCGCGCCCCTCCAACGGCGCCTGCGCCGCGGAGCTCCTCGCGTCGAGGGGCCCCGCAGAGGAGCCGCCCTCGGAGACCAGACTCGCCATGACGCGCGCCTACACGCAGGCCGACGAGACGGCGGTTCTCGCGCTGGTCAACGCCGACCGCCTGCCGGGGCAGCCCATGTGCTCGGGGCAGATGCTCGCCGACGCCGTCGAGGGGACGTGCGTGGACAATCCGTCGCCTTGGGCCGAGCTCGACCCACCCCGTACGGAGGTGCTGATCGACGACTCTGGTGACGTGGTCGGCGTGATCTCCTACACGACCAGGGCACGCGACGCCGCGGGACTCATCCTGTGGCTGCACGGGAACGAGAACACGACCGTGATCGAAGCCCTCGTCCAGCGGGCCCTCGACTGTCTGGAGGGGTGCTCCTTCGTCCATGCGTTCACCGTCGCCTCGGCGCTGACCTCGGGGCTCGGCGCGCTTCCCTGCGTCCGCCGCGCGACCACGCGCAAGGTGCTCGAACACGCGGGTTTCGCCGGCAGCGACTCATGGCGCTACCTGCACCGCGGGGTAGGAGGACTCGGGCTGGCGCAGACCGGTCCGCCGGTGAGGGTGGCTGCCTGCGTGCGGCCGTCGGGCTGGTGGCTGAGCGTCGCCGAGCACGAGATCGGGGTCGAGGCGGTCGCGGGAACGCCCTCCCACGGGGTGGGGGTGCTGTGGTGGCTCGGCACGGACACCGCCCACGACGACGCCGCGCTCGACAAGGCCGTGCTCGACCGGGCCCTCGCGCTGCTCTACGCGAACGGGGCCAGGGAGATCGTGCTCTACGCCGAGGGCGAGCCACTACCCGCCCGGTCGCTGTTCGACACGGCGGGCTTCGTCGACGTCGACCATCTGGCGTCGTACGCCAGAGGATGAGGTCTATATGCTGGCGCGGCGCGGCGGCGGCACGAGGGTCGTGGCCTTGCCGTAGAGGGGCAGGCTGCGGTCGAGCCCCGTGAGGTGCAGCAGCGTCGCCATGTAGGGGCGGGGCGAGGCCACGCCGAAGTCGACGCCCCGCGCGCGGGCGCGGCGGTGCATGCCGACCAGGACGGCCAGCCCTGAGCTGTCGCAGAACACGACATCGGTGAGGTCGCACACGAGTGCGCCCGTGCTCTGGTCGAGCGCGTGGATCAACAGGTCGCGCAGGGCGGGGCTGGTGAAGATGTCGATGTCGCCGTGCAGACGGACGACGGTGGCGTCGGCGGGAAGAGGCCGAGCGCCCGCTCTGAGGCCGGGTTGTCGAGTACTAACGATGATCATGGCAGGTCCGATCGACGATGGGACGGGAAGGGCTCCATGGCGGCGCGGCCGCCACGCGGCCAGGACTCACACAGGTCGTACGGCCTGGGCCTGAGGGCCTCTGTCACCCTGGTTCACCTCGAACTCGACGCGATGGTTCTCGGCGAGGCTGCGGAAGCCGCCCGCGTCGATCGCGGAGAAGTGGACAAAGACATCGGGACCACCGCCGTCGACGGCGATGAAGCCGAACCCCTTGTCATCGTTGAACCATTTCACAGTTCCCTGTGCCATGTGGTCTCTCCCTTGTCCGAGATGAGGGCGGATCGCAGGCTCGCGCTCCGCCGACCGGTTGTCACAGCGGCGGTACCGCGCCATCTCTCGACGAAACAGGGCACACCCATGCCATCCACGAGTGTGCGAGAGCAAACCACGTGCACGGATAATCCGGCTGCACCATATAACGGACGAGCCGGTTCGCGCATTCCCGCGGGCCGCCGCGGAACCGCTCCCAAGGTAGACTCCGGGGACCGAGGACATTTCGTGCGTTGGCATTCAGGCTCGCGTCGCCCGCGGCGACAGACGATTATCCGGCCCTTTTTCCGGTCCTTTTCCGGCCTCTGAGCAGGCGATCACGACGCCCGTGCCGCTTCACCGCCTCCCGCCGCCGACGGCGGCCCGTCGATCTCGTGCACGAGGTCCGCGCAGGCGTCTCATCTCTCCGATCGGAGCACCCATGAACGTCTTCGACACCTCGGCCCCGGCCACGACCGTCCGGCTGTCCGGCGAGATCGACATCTTCAGCAGCGCCGCCCTGAGGGAGCGGCTGCTCGGGGAGTTGCGCCGCAGCTCCAGCCTGCTCGTCCTCGACCTGTCGAGAGTGACGTTCTGCGACACCTCGGGTCTCGGCGTCCTGGTGGGCATCCAGCGTCGCGCCAGGTTGATGGGCATCACGCTCGCGCTGACGGGGGCGCTGCCGTACATGGCCCGGCTTCTGCACACCACCGGGCTGGACCGCAGGCTGCCGACGGTGGCCTGAATCGAAGTCGCCGTGTCGGCGACCTTTGTTTCACCTTCTCTTTGCACCGTCTTCGGCCAGCGGCGGAAAAGCCCTTTGTCAGCGCTTTCGCACCTTACTGTGAAAGCGCTTACAGTTATAAAAGGATATGGATATGACCATCCACGAGGTGGCTCGGCGCGCCCGGGTGTCCATCGCGACGGTCGTCAGCCGGAGACGCCCAGGAGGAAGGCGGCGGGGACCAGGGCGATCGTCAGCGCGACGGCCCACCACCTGGGAGCGGGCGCCTGCCGCAGGACGGTGACGCCGAGGGGGACCAGGGCGAAGGCGAGGCCGAGGAGGGCGGCGACGGAGATCGGGTCGCTGCTGCCCTTGAGCACGCCCAGCGGCAGCCCTGCGGCGAGCGCCAGCGCGACGCACCGCGCCACGCCGACGGCCCCCACGCCCATGGCCCTGGCGCGGAAGGCGCCGACCGCGAGCACGATCCAGCCGCCCATGATGAAGACGTTGACCGCCTTGAAGACGTGGAAGGCGCCGTAGGTGGAGGCGACGGCCTTCTGCGCGGCCTCGAGGCCGAGGACGTCGACCAGCTGGAAGGCCAGGTGGCTCACTCCCGCGTGGAAGACCCGGCCGAACAGCCCGAGAACCACCAGCGTGACGCCCCACCCGGCCCAGCCGGGGCAGGTGACGCCGATCCCGCGGGCCAGCGAGGTCACGGCGGGCCACAGCAGGACGGTCCCCGCCGCGAAGAGGCTGTAGGAGAGGACCATCCGGCCAGGCTCGGCGGCGTAGGCGGCCAGCTGGCCGGGGAAGAAGTCGGCTTGTCCGCTCCGCGCCAGCACCCCCGCGAGGAGCAGCAGCGGGCCGAGGATCAGGCTGACGCCCTCCACCCACGGTCCCGGAAGGGTGGCGCGGCGGTCCACGGCGGTCTGCGGTGTCTCGGTGATCGTCATGCGCCTCATTCAACCGAGCGTCCCCCTCGGGCACACGGGCGCAGAAGCGAGAGGCGGAGGTATACCTGGCACTACCGCTTACGTCGCGGTAACCCGCCTCCCTGTGTCATCTCCTCCCGCTCATCGCCGTGGAGCGGAAGGCCGTCACCGGTGCGTGAGGCCTCGCCGTCGCCCAGAGGACCTCAGCGCCGACACGCCGGCCGCCAGCACCCCCGCGACCACGGCGGCCACCGCCGTCCCGAGGAGCCGCCGCTGCCCGCGCACCCTGCGCCTGACCTGCGCGTAGGGCACGGTGGAGAACGACACCAGCGCGTAGCGCGACACGTAGCGGCCCGGCAGCGCCGCCTCCAGCCAGTGCTCGACGTTCTTGACCAGCCGGTACATCGGCGAGGCCACCTTGTCGCGCATCTCGACGAAGTTGGCGAGCGCCATCTCGGCGATGGCGTCGGTGTTCTCCCTGCGCCGCTCCTCGAACAGCGGCAGCGCCCGCTCCCACCTGCCGCCGCTCTCCTCCAGGCACCGGTCGAGCTCCACCACGTCCTCGAAGCCGCAGTTGGCTCCCTGGCCGTAGAAGGGCACGATCGCGTGCGCCGCGTCGCCGATCAGTCCGACCCTGCCGTCGGCGTGCCACGGAGCGCAGCGGACGGTGCCGAGCAGGCCGACGGGGTTGTGGCGGTAGTCGTCGGCCAGGTCAGGGGCGAGCGGCACCACGTCGGGGTAGTGGGCGCGGAAGTGACGTTCCACGGCCGCCGGGCTGCTCAGCGAGGCGAAGCTCGCGGTGCCGCCCGTCGGCCAGAACATCGTGCAGGTGAAGGAGCGGTCGGGATTCGGCAGTGCGATCATCATGGAGGTGCCGCGCGGCCAGATGTGCAGGGCGCCGGGGTCGAGCGCGAACTCGCCGTCCACCGCGGGGATGGTCAGCTCCTTGTAGCCGTGGTCGAGGAAGTCCAGGCTCTCCTCGACGCGCCCGTGGGCGAGCAGCTGCCCGCGTACGGCCGAGCCCGAGCCGTCCGCGCCGAGCACCACGCCTGCCTCCGCCAGGACGTCGCCCTGCTCGGTCTCGAACGTCATCGTCCCCGTCGCGGGGTCGAGGCCGGTCAGCCGGTGCCCGAAGAGGACCTTCACGCCGGGAGCCGACTCGGCGGCGTCGAGCAGCGTGTTGTTGAGCGCGCCCCTGCTGATCGAGTTGATGGCCAGATCGCCGTCGCGGCTGTACCTCTGGAAGTCCAGCGGGCCGGAGACCGGGTGGATCATCCGGCCGCGCATCGGCAGCGCGTCGGCCATGACCCGCTCCTCCAGGCCGATCCTGCGCAGCGCGTCGAGGCCGCGTTCGGAGATGGCCAGGTTGATCGACCTGCCCCGCTCCACGACGCCGCCCCGCGGGTCGGGGCCGCCGCTCGTAGACGGTCACGTCGAGACCGCGCCTGCCCAGATAGCAGGCGAGCAGGCAGCCGGTGAGCCCCGCGCCGACGATGGCCACGTTCATGGTGTCCTTCGCTTTCTTCACATGTGGGTACGGGCCGACCACAGCTCGGGGAAGACCACCCGGGCCATGCTGCGCTCCAGCCACGCGAGGCCGTTCGAACCGCCGCTGCCGGGCTTGGCGCCCATCGAGCGGCGGACGGCGGCGACGTGCTGGTAGCGCCAGTCGCCGAACTGCTCGGCGACCTCGGTGAGCGCCTCGCCGAGCATCCGCAGCTCGTTGGTCGTGCTGTCGTCGCGGTAGACCTCGACCCAGGCCTTCTCGACCGCCGGGTGGGGTTCGTGCTCCAAGGAGAAGTCACGTTCGAGCAGCTCAAGGGGAACGTCGTGGCCGCGGCGGGCCAGCAGCGCGATGGTCTCGTCCCAGACGCTCGACGACTCGAAGGAGCGCATCAGCTCGCGGTGGACCTTCGGCTGCCGCCTGAACGGCCGGAGCAGCGCGACGCTCTTCAGCCCCAGCAGGAACTCCAGGTGCCGGTACATCGAGGACTGGAGCCCCGACGCCTCGCCGAGCTGGTCGCGGAAGCGGTTGAAGTCCGAGGGGGTCATCCACCGCAGTCCGCGCCAGCTTCCGTTGAGCCCTTCGAGGTGCAGGGCCGTACGGCGCAGCGGTGCCAGAGCCGCCCCCACCTCGTCGTCGCGCAGCGCCGCCCTGGCGTTGCGCAGCTCGAAGGTGACGAGCTTGAAGTACAGCTCCATCACCTGGGTGATCATCAGGAACGACATCTCGCCGGGGTCGTCGCTGAGCGGTTGCTGCAGGTTGTGCAGCACCTCGGTGTGCACGTAGGCGTCGTAGGGGACCTCGGCCTGGAACTCCAGCGTCGGGGATCCACCCGTGGCCATGGCCCGTTCGGCCCGCTCCACGGCCGTCGTCGGCCGCACTGTCTGACGTGTACCGTCCACTGGTCACCCTCCCCTGACTGACCACCTCATGATGGCCGGGTGAAGGGTCCGGAAGGAATGCCGGTTCAACGGCGATGCCCCACTATGGGCGTACGATTCCGGCTATATCCTGGCGGCTGCTTTCCGATCGAAAGGTGCCCCCCGATGGACGACATGGACTGGGAGCTCCTGCGCGAACTGCAGGCCAACGCCAGGCTCTCCTTCAACGAGCTGTCGCGCAGGGTCCATCTGTCGCCGCCCGCGGTGGCCGAGCGGGTGCGCAGGCTGGAGGAGTCGGGGGTGATCACCGGCTATCACGCGCAGGTGGATCCTGCGATGGCCGGTTGGTCGGTGTCGGCGTTCATCCGCATGTCGTGTTACGGACCCCGCTGCGTGCTGCGCGACCCCGAGGTGGCCGGCTGGCCCGAGGTGCGCGAGATCCACCGGGTCACCGGCGACGTGTGCAGCATCCTCAAGGTGGCGGCGGCCTCGATGGCCGCCTTCGAGGACCTGATCGACAGGCTGGCCGTCTACGGGCAGCCGTCGAGCACCATGGTCCTGTCCAGCCCGCTCACCGCGCACCCGCTCACGGCCGCGACCCCGTGAGCGCCCCCGTCTCCTTGAGCAGCGGAACGACCTGGTCGCGGATGGCCGAGGCCAGCAGCGGGACGTACTCGTCGGCCCCGTCGGTCCACCCGAGCCTGGCCAGCTCGGCGGCGGCCAGCGGCGCCTGGTCGAGCGCCGCGTGGAAGACGGCCAGCCGCATCGGCACCCCTTCGAGCGCGGCCACGCCCTCGAAGCGCGCCAGGAGCGAGACCCCGGTCGGCGCCGCCCCGAGCTCCTCCTTCAGCTCGCGGGCGAGGGTCTGCTCCTCGCTCTCGCCAGGCTCGGGCTTGCCGCCGGGCAGGTAGAACAGGTCGGGGGCGCTCTTTTTGCTGACCACGAGCAGCCGTCCCCTGTCGATGACCGCCGCGGCCACGACGTCGATGCCCTCGCGTTCTTGTCCGTCCACAACCGGCCACCCTGCCAGACGCGCCGGAGCCGGCGACGCCCGGGTCGCCGCGGATCAGCGCCAGTACGTGGGATAGCGGTGTCCCGGCAGTGCGCGGCCGAGCACGACGCCGCCGAGGACGACGACCACGCTGGCGGCCAGCACCGGGTTGAGCACGAAGAGCGGGCCTGGGTCCGTGAGCCCTGCCAGGGCCGCGGTGGCCGTCGCGGGCGGATGCGGGGCGCGCAGCAGGAGCATGGGAGCGGTGGCCAGGCCCGCCGCGACGACGGCGGCCCAGATCGAAGGGCCGGTCAGCGCGGTGATCGCGAGGGCGAGCACGGCGGCGCTGAGGTGGCCGAGCAGGATGCTGCGGGGCTGCGCGAACGGCGCGGCGGGAGCGACCGCCACGATGGCGGCGCTCGCCGCGAACGGCAGCGCGAACAGCGGGAGGCTGGTCGCGGAGGTGACCGCGGCGAGCAGCAGCAGGCCCGCCAGGGTGGCCGTGGTGGTGACGAGGATCGCCGTGGCCGGCGGCCGAGCGGGGGCGGCGGGGGGAGGAGAGGTCATGGACGCCATCGGCGGTCTCCTTCGGGTCGATGGAGGAGCGGGCCCGGCTCGCCGGAGAGCGGGCCCGCTCCTCCTGGTCGGTGGGACAGGCCGCGCTCCTCAGTCGGACAGGCCGCGGAGGAAGTCGCGGATGAGGGCGGCGCTCTGCTTCAGGCGGGTCGTGAGCGGGAAGTGGCCGGCGTCCAGGAGGTGGATGCGGGCCTGCTTCACGTCCCTTGCGTAGGCGCGGGCTCCGTCGGGACCGAAGATCTCGTCGTTCCTTCCCCAGACCGCGAGCAGCGGCGGCTGCTGGGTGCGCAGGTAGTCCTGCCACGCGGGGTAGCGGCCGGGGTTGACGCCGTAGTCGAGGAACAGGGCCAGCTGGATCTCCTGGTTGCCGGGACGGTCGAGCAGCGCCTGGTCGAAGGCCTCGTTGTCGGGGTTGACCAGCGAGGTGTCGGGGACTCCGTGGGTGTACTGCCAGTGGGTGGCCTCGCGGGTGAGCAGGCCGCGCAGGGCGTCGCCGTTGGCCTGGCTCGGGTCGGCCCAGTAGGCGCGGATCGGCTCCCAGAAGGGGGTCAGGCCCTCGTCGTAGGCGTTGCCGTTCTGGGTGACGATGCCGGTGATCCGCTCGGGGTGGCGCAGGGCCAGCCGGAAGCCGACCGGCGCGCCGTAGTCGTGGATGTGGAGCGCGTAGCTGGTCAGGCCGAGGGTCTCCAGCAGCCGGTCCACGACGTCGGCCAGGTGGTCGAAGGTGTAGTCCCACTCGTCGGCCGCGGGGGCGGAGCTGTGGCCGAAGCCGGGGTAGTCCGGTGCGAGGAGATGGAACTCGTCGGAGAGTTCCTCCATGAGCTCCCGGTAGGCGATCGACGAGGTCGGGAAGCCGTGCAGCAGCACGAGCGTCGGCGCTGAAGGGTCGCCCGCCTCGCGATAGAAGACGTTCAGCCCGTCGATCTCGACTGTGTGGTGGCGAACGGTCATGACGATCCTCACTAACTATCTAAATCAGTTTTGCCGGTTGGTGTGGACAACGTAGCGTGGGCACGTTCAACCGGTCAAATCGCGTTAGCAGGTTAGGATGGAGGCATGACGCGAACACGGCCGCTGCTGGGGGAACCTCTGGCGCTGGACCTGGTCAACACCGCCTGGGTGGAGCAGGACGCCTGGGTGGACTTCTTCGATGATCCCGGCGGAACGGAGGCGTGGCTCACCGAGCACGGACTGCAGGGCGAAGCCGATCAGGCGAGGAAGCCGCTGGTCGCGGCGCGTGACGCGCTGCGGGCGGCCCTCGTCGGAAGGGAAGGGCCGCTCGACGCCGTCCTCGACCACGGTTCACGGCGACCGCGGCTGCGGGGGGCGCGGCCGTACGAGGAGATCGTCGTCGACGACCCGGCCTGGCACGCGGCATGGGTGGCGGCGGCCGACCTCGTCCGCCTGATGGGCGAGCGCCCCGAGCGGATCCGCAAGTGCGCCAACCCGGCGTGCGTGCTCTGGTTCTACGACATCAGCAAGAACGGCAGCCGCCGCTGGTGCTCGATGGAGACCTGTGGCAACCGCGCCAAGAGCAGCCGCTTCCAGGAGCGCCAGCGCTCGGCCTAGGCGCGGGAGCGAACGGGAAGCGTCAGGCCCACCTTGATCGGGCGCATCACGATGCTGGTGGTGAACCTGCGCACGTTGCCGTTGTCGAAGAACGTCCGCTGGGTGAACCCCTCGAAGTCCTCCATGTCCCGAGCGGTCACGATCAGCACGAAGTCGTAGGCGCCGGTGACGTAGTAGCACTGCTGGACGTTCTCGTCGGCGTCCATCTGGTAGCGGAAGGCGTCGAGCACCTCCGACTTCTCGCGCTCCATCTCCACCTCCACGATGAACGTCATCGCCTGGCCGAGCGCCTTCGGGTTGAGCACCGCCACCTCGCGGGCGATCACGCCCGTCTCGCGGAGCCGCTTGATGCGGCGCTGGACCGCGGCGGTCGACATGCCCACCTCGACCGCGATGGACTCGGCGATGGTGCGGGCGTCCCGCTGCAGGCGGTCGAGAATGGCGCGATCGAGGTCGTCCAGGTCCGGGGTGCGCATGAACCGCAGATTAGTGCCGTACGGCGCGGCCGAACGACAGCATCGCTCTCGAAGTCGCGAGTCGGCCGCAGATGGTCTCCCTAGCATTTTCCTCATGGAGAACAGCTGGCTGAACAGCGCACGAGAGACCTACACCGCGAACGAGCGCGAGTTGCTCGGCGTCGCCCGCGCTGAGCAGGCCCGTGCCTTCTTCGGCCGCCACCCCGCCAACCGCGCCACCCCGTTGCTCTCCCTTCCCTCGATGGCGAGTACGGCAGGCGTCGCCTCGATCCTGGTCAAGGACGAGAGCGGGCGCATGGGGCTCGGCAGCTTCAAGGCGCTGGGCGGTATGTACGCCGTCGCCCGGCTGGTGCGGACCGAGGCCGAGGAGCGCCACGGTCCACGGCCCACCGAGGAGCAGGTGCGCGAGGTCGCCGCGCGCACCCCGTTCGTCTGTGCCAGCGCGGGCAACCACGGCATCTCCATGACGGCCGGAGTGCGCGAGCTCGGCGGCGACCCGATCGTCTTCCTCAGCGAGGACGTCCCCGAGGACTTCGCCCGCCGCCTGCGCAGGCTCGGCGCGGAGGTACGGCGCAGCCCCGGCGACTACGAGCAGAGCATGGCCGCGGCGCAGGAGGCCGCCGAACGCCACGGCTGGCGGCTGATCTCCGACAGCTCATGGGACGGCTACACCGCCGTCCCCCTCGACATCATGCGCGGGTACACCGTTCTGTTCGACGAGGCCGCCGAGGCCCTGCGCGGCGGGGCCGCCGAGAGCACCGGGGCCGTGGGAGACACCGGAGGCGCGGGCGGCCCTGGCGGCGTCGAGGGTGGCGAGGCGCCGAGTCACGTGTTCGTCCAGGCGGGTGTGGGCGGTCTCGCCGCGGCGGCCGCCGGGTACGTGCGCGACCGCTGGGGCGAGCAGCCGAAGATCGTCGTGGTCGAACCGCAGGCGGCCCCCTGCCTGCTGGTGAGCGCCCGTGAGGGCAGGCCGACGCGGGTCGAGGGCGGGCGGACCCTGCTCGGACGTCTCGACTGCCGCGAGCCGTCCCTGGTGGCATGGCGGCTGCTGTCCCGCCTGGCCGACGCCTTCGTGACCATCACCGACGAGGAGGCCGAGAGCGCAGCCAGGCTCCTGGCCGCCGAGGGCGTGCGGGCCTCGGCCTGCGGCGCCGCCGGCGCGGCGGGCCTGCTCTCCCTCGACCAGGCCACCCGCACCGCGCTGGAGCTGGGCCCGGCCTCCCGCGTGCTCCTCGTGGGCTCCGAAGGGGCGCTCTGACCTCGGCTCGCGGCTGCGCCTACACTCGGTGCGTGTCCCGCAGAGAAGAGATCGCCGACGTGGCGATCGCCGTCCTCGCCGCGGAGGGCATGCGCGGCCTGACCCATCGCACCGTCGACAGGGCGGCCGGTCTGCCCGAGGGCTCGACGTCGTACTACTTCAGGACGCGCCAGGCGCTGCTGCAGGCCGCGGTGCACCGGCTCGCGGAGGGCACCGCCGCCGACCTGGCGGCGCTGAGGGAGGCCTCGGGCTCCGATCTCGAAGGCCTGGTCGAGGCGGTGGCGACCGTGGTCGGGCAGTGGCTCACCACCGGCCGCGACCGCCAGCTCGCTCGATACGAACTGTCGCTCGAGGCGGTCAGGCGGCCTGAGCTGCATCGCGTGCTCATGGCGAGCGGCGACCACCTGCGCGAGATGATCACCGAGCTGCTGGCCTCCGCCGGCGTTCCCGAGGCCCACCGGCACGCCGTCGACCTCATCGCCTTCCTCGACGGGGTGCTCTTCGACCGTCTCGTCGGCATGGGGGCGCGCGCCGACGCTCCCGACCTGCGCGCCACGATCCGCGTGCTGCTGGCCGTCGCCACCCGACCCTGAGGCCCGGACGGCCCCGCGAGGGGTCGGTCGCCTCAGCGGACCTCTACTGACGTAGAGTCTCTACATCTGTAGAGGATGCATGAAGGAGCTGCCCATGTCCGAGGCTTCGTTCACCCCTGTCACCTTTCCCACCGAGCGCCCTTCCCCCTTCGACCCTCCTGAGGTGCTCGGTCGCTGGCGGGAGCAGGCGCCCATCCGCCCGCTGCGCTATCCCGACGGTCACCAGGGCTGGTTGGTGACCGGCTTCTCGGCGGCCAAGGCGGTGCTGACGGATTCGCGTTTCAGCAGCCTGCTGGAGAACCTGCACTGGCCGATCCGCTGGGAGGGGCTCGAGCCGGAGAACTTCGTCCAGCCGCCCGGCTTCTTCATGCAGATGGACCCGCCCGACCACTCCCGCTTCAGGAAGCAGCTGGCGGCGCAGTTCACCGTTCGCAGGATGCGGCAGCTGGAGCCACGGATCGAGCAGATCACCGAAGAGGTCCTGGACGCCATGGAGCGAGGCGGGGCGCCCGCGGACCTGATCCAGGAGTTCGCCCTTCCCGTCCCCTCGCTGGTGATCTGCGAGCTGCTCGGCGTGCCGTACGCCGACAGGGAGCGCTTCCAGCGCGACTCCGCGACCGCCCTGAGGGTCGGCTCGACCAGGGAGGAGGTCGGCGCGGCGACGGGGTCGATGATGGGCTACCTGTACGAACTGGTCGCAAGGAAGCGGGCGGAACCGGCTGACGACCTGCTCAGCGGCCTCGTCGCCGGCGGCGATCTCTTTCATGAGGAGATCGCGGGGGCAGGGCTGCTGCTCCTGGTCGCAGGGCATGAGACCACGGCCAACATGCTGGGGCTCGGTACCTTCGCCCTGCTGAGCGATCCCGGACAGCTCGCCGCCCTGCGGTCGGAGCCGCCGCTGATCGAGGGGGCCGTCGAGGAGCTGCTCCGCTATCTGGCCGTCACGCATCTCGGGCCGCTCAGGGCCGCTCTCGAGGACGTCGAGATCGCCGGTCAGACGATCAGGAAGGGTCAGGTGGTCACGATCTCGGTGCCGGCGGCCAACCGTGACCCCGAACGGTTCGACGATCCTGAGACCTTCGACGTCACCCGCCCCGCGACGGTCGGCCACCTGACCTTCGGGCACGGCATCCACCAGTGCCTCGGTCAGCAGCTCGCCAGGATCGAGATGCGCGTGGCCTTCCCCGCGCTGTTCCGGCGCTTTCCCGGGCTGCGGCTGGCGGTGCCGTCCGAGGAGGTTCCGATGCGCACGGACATGAGCATCTACGGCGCGCACCAGCTGCCGGTCATCTGGTAGCTCTGCTCGCCCCGCCCGCGCGAAGGGGAAACGATCGTCTCGGCCCGCGGGCCCTCCTGCCCCGGGTGACGTCGAAGGAGACCCTCGGCCAGGCGTTCGAGGTGTACCACCGAAGACACGCCGAACGCGTGCATCGGCCCCGACACCTCGAAGGTGCTGACTTCCGAGGTCGCCGGCACGCCGAAGAGGATCAACGTGGTGCTGGAGTCCGGGCGGCCGGTGACACAAAAAGCCGGGGCCCGCACCCAAAGGTGCGAGCCCCGGCTCGTGGCGCTAAGCCCGAATTAGGCGGGAACGATGTTCTCGGCCTGCGGGCCCTTCTGGCCCTGGGTGACGTCGAAGGAGACCTTCTGACCCTCGGTCAGCTCCCTGTAGCCGCCCTGGGAGACGATGTTGGAGTAGTGGGCGAAGACGTCAGCGCCGCCGCCGTCCTGCTCGATGAAGCCGAAGCCCTTTTCCGAGTTGAACCACTTCACGGTTCCAGTAGCCATGTCAATCTCCCTAACTAGATGCGGGGCGAGTTCCGCCCCTGCACGGGTCGCTTGTCGCTGAGATGACCCCACCCGGAGATGACCGGCAAACAAAAATGCACCTGAAGGTCACATGATGACATCAGGCGCACACAAAGTCTTTGTATGGGTACCACAACTGCAACTTCCATCAAGGTAGCACACTTTTGAGCTCAGCGGTAGTCGGTCACCATGTCGTGCGCCGCGTGGCTGAAAGCGAGGACCCTGGCGGTGGCTCCGCCGGCCCGCCACAGGAGCCGCCACTCCAGGGGCGGGGCGTCGCTGAACGGGACGTAGGCGACGTCAGGACGCGCGTAGTAGCGCCTGGCCTGCGCGCCCACGGGGAAGACCCCGAGACCCGCGCCGACCAGCGTGAGCATCTCCTGGAAGGTCGCGGCCGAAGGTCCTGGCGCGATCGGCAGGCCCGAGGGTGTGCGCGCGGGCGTGTGGTCCTCGCGCAGCGATACGGGCAGCGTGTCGGGCAGCTGGAGCATCGGGACGCGGGCCAGGTCCTCGACGGACATGGACGTTCGCCTGGCGAAAGGATGCCCGGCGGGTACGGCCAGCATGCGCGCCTCGCTCACCAGCACGGGCCCGGTGGCGAAGCCGGGTTCGCGCTCGGGGAACCCGGGAGGCAGACTCGCCAGAACGATCTCCACCTCGTCGTCGCGCAGCCACGTCACGATCTCCCCGATCTGCGCCTCCCTGATGCGCACCTGGCAGTCGGGCTGCCGCTTCCTGAACAGCTCGCTCGCCCCGACCAGCAGCTGACCGGCCGCGGCGCCGGTGAAGGCGACCCGCAGCGTGCCCGCGATGCCCTTTCCCGACTCGATCGCCCGCTCGAGCGCGGTGCCGATCTGGGTCCAGGCAGGCCTGATCTCCTCGAAGAGCTGCCGTCCGACAGGGGAGAGCTGCACGCGGCGGCTGGTCCTGTCGAACAGGGGGACGCCGACGCGCCGCTCCAGCTTCTTGATCGTCTGGCTGACCCTGGCGGTGGACACGTGCAGGCGCTCGGCCGTACGGCCGAAGTGCAGCTCCTCGGCGAGCGTCAGGAACGCCTCCACCTCGTGGCGCTCCAGCATGACCGCTCCCCATCGTTAAGTCTGGATTCACGATCCTTGCACAGGCTCTCGTTGATCGCGAGCCTCGCCCCGCCGAGGGTGGAGGCACACAGACACCTGCACGGGAGCACCCATGTACGTCACCACCCAGCACGCCGTATCAGCGGTCGCGGCCGACGCCGTCACCAAGGAGTTGAGGGATCGCGTCGAGATCACCGACGCGCTCTACCGCTTCGGGCTCGGCCAGGACCTCAAGGACGGCGAGCTGTTCGCCTCGGGCTTCGCCGAAGACGCCGAACTCGACTTCCGCCCCGCGGCCGCCGCATGGGGCGCCGAGCCCCCGCTGATGTCCGGCAGGGACACGATCGTCACGACCATCCTCGCGATGTTCGAGGGCCGGGTGGACACCACCCACCAGGTCACCAACTCGCGCGTCGCCGTCGACGGAGACACCGCCCGCCTGACCGCGCTGGTGGAGGCCCAGCACCTGCTCATCGCGGACCGCGGCACGCACGCCCTGCTGAAGAACCTCTACGACGTCGACCTCGTCCGCGAGGGCGAGCGCTGGCTCATGCGGAGGGTCCGCATCGACAACCTCTGGTACACCGGCGACCCGACGGCCGTCTTCGGCGGCTGAGCACGCGCGGGGCACTCAGCCGAGAGACGGCCGAGCCACGCGTGAGGCGTCCGACGTCACCAAGGCTCGGCCGGGGTGGTGGTGGTGTTCCGGTGGCGGAGGGCCAGGACGGCGGCGGCGCCGCCGAGGCCCAGGGCGAGGGCGGCCAGGCCCCAGGCCAGGCCCTTGCGCTCGCAGCCCAGCATCGCGTCGACCGAGAGCTTTCCTGGACCGTGCACCGCCAGCGACGCCGCGCCGGTGGCGAGAACGAGCGGGTACTCGAACCCGCCGTGCTGCGCCCACAGCCCCTTGGACAGGTGCGCCGAGACGGTGGCGTTGGTCATCGTCGCGATGAGACCGGCGGAGGACAGCGGCGTGGCCGCGCCGAGCGCGATCCCCGCGCCCGAGCCGAACTCGCCCAGACCGGCCGCCAGGCCCATGAGCCTGCCCTGCGGGTAGCCGAGCGCCGTCATCATCTCGCCGGTCGCCTCGGGGCCGCCCCCGCCGAACCAGCCGAACAGCTTCTGCGCGCCGTGCCCCATGAGCAGCAGCCCGGCGGGCACGCGCAGCAGCAGCACACCCATGTCCTCTGCGGTTACCTTCATGCGGGGTTCCTACCCGTACAAGCCGGGCATTATGGCTGCGCCGAAATGAGGCGGCAGGGCGTCAGGAGTCGCGTTCGGCGAGCGACGACGGTTGCGGGGTGCCCCGCAGCCGATCGAGGCGCGACATGATCGGGGTGGAGGTGACCCCGTGCAGCACGATGGAGGCCACCACGGTGAAGGCGGCCACCGCCCACAGCTCCTCCTGGGGCACGCCGAAATCGGCCTGCCCGAGCGCGTACGCGAGGTAGTAGAGCGAGCCGATGCCGCGGATCCCGAAGAAGGACGTGACGGCCCGCTCGCGCGGGCCCGCAGGGCCGCCCAGTTGGACCAGCCACCCGGTCAGCGGGCGGATCACCACCAGCAGCAGGAGGGCGACGGCGGCGCCGCGCCAGGTCAGCGAGGCCAGGCCGCCCGCCGCGACGAAGCCGCCGAGCAGAAGCAGGAGCCAGGCGGTGAGCAGCCGTTCGATCTGCTCGATGAAGCCGTGCAGGATGCCGTTGTAGCCGTGGCTGCGCTCGGCGTTCCTGATCGCGCAGGCGGTGACGAAGACGGCGATGAAGCCGTAGCCGTGGACGAGCTCGGTCAGGCCGTACGCCAGGAAGGTGCTGGCCAGGGCGACGAACCCGTCGCGGTGCTCGGCCAGGCGCAGGTTCTCGGTCTTGGCGTGGAAGAACAGGCGGCCGAGCAGCCAGCCGATCAACAGCCCGCCGAGGACTCCGGCGGAGATCCGGTAGAGCACGTCCACCAGCGCCCATTCGCCCACCCACGCGGTGCCGCCCGTGGCGGCCATGGCGATGGCGGCGTAGACGATGGGGAAGGCCAGCCCGTCGTTGAGCCCGGCTTCGGAGGTGAGGGAGAAGCGGACCTCGTCGTCGGCGTTCTCGGCGTCGACGGGCTCTCCCACCTGCACGTCGGAGGCCAGCACGGGGTCGGTGGGCGCGAGCACCGCGCCGAGCAGCACCGCCGCCGCCAGCGGCCAGCCCAGCAGCCACGCGGTGACTGCCGCGACGGCCACCACGGTGAGCGGCATGGTCCCGCCGAGCAGCCGCCAGGTCGTCGACCAACTGCGCAGGCCGAGCCTGCGGTTGATCGCCAGGCCCGCGCCCATGAGCGAGATGACCACACAGATCTCGGTGACGTGCTCCAGCGCCACCCTGTGGGCGACGGGATCGACCTCGGGCAGCGGAAGGGGGAGCAGGAACAGCAGCAGCCCGCCGAGCAGGCAGGCCAGCGGCAGGGAGAAGGGCAGCCGATTCAGCACGCCGGGCAGCACCGCGGCCAGCAGCGCGCCCGCGCCACCGATGGCGAAGATGAGATCAGGGTTGTTCACCGGCTTTCACCTGCCCCGCTGGTCTCATGAAAACTGAAATATCACGTCTCCGTGGGCGACCGGCGGCACCGCCGCGCCAGGCCGGCCTCCGTCCTCTCGTGGCGCTTGACCCTGACACCGTGTCAGCCGTCATGCTCCCCGCATGTCCATCCCCTATGTCGGCTCGGGTCCGTACTGCTACGCGAACGCGCTCGCCATGATGCTGGGCGCCGAGGCGCCCCCGCCCTCCGTCATCGAGGTCCTGACCGGCTCGCCGTACGGCATGCAGCTGATCGGTGGCCGGATGCCCCTCTTCGATCCCTTCGGCTGGGACCCCGAGCAGGGGCTCGACGCCGCGATCGAGCTGCTCGGCTGGTCGTGCGAGCGCGGCGACGGCGGCTCGGCGGCCGAGGCCCTCGACCGGCTGCGCAGGGCCTGCCAGGAGGGCCCGGTCCTGGCGGGCCCGCTGGAGATGGGGCTGCTGGCGCACCAGCCCGGCTCCGGCCGGGCGGTCGGGGCCGACCACTACGTGGTGGTGCTGGCAGTGGACGACGACACCGTGCTCCTGCACGACCCGGAGGGCCACCCGTACGCCACGGTGCCGACCGGGGTCTTCGCCGAGTCCTGGCGCGGCGAGTTGGTCGCCTACCTGGAACGCCCTTACGCGATGCGGTCGGGCTTCGTGAGGCGGGAGCGGGTGAGCCAGGCCGAGGCGCTGCGGCGTTCGCTGCCGGCAGGTGTGGCCTGGCTGGGGGGCAGGAAGGACAAGCCCGTCCCTCCGGGGACGCTGGGGCAGGCGGAGGCGGCCGAGCGCACGGCCGAGCTCGTGGCGGAAGGGCTGGATCCCGAGGTCAGGCAGCTGTGGCAGGCGTTCGCCGTCAGGGTGGGCGCGCGCAGGCTGAACGATCTGGCCGTCTGCCTCGCCTCGATGGGACGGGAGGAGGGCGCCGCCGTCGCCGCCGGACAGGCCCGCATCGTGGGAGGGCTCCAGCGGCCTGTCGTGGCGGGCGACGACGCGGCGCTCATGGCGGGGCTGCGCGAGCTGGCCCCGACCTATGAGCGGCTGCGCGCCGTCCTCGGCTCATGAGGGCACAGGGGCCGCGGGTGCCGGCTCCAGGTGGGGTGGCTGGTCGGCCGTCGGCGGGACCTGCCTGAGGAAGACGAAGGCCACGCCGGCCGCGAGGACCACGATCCCCGCGCTGATCATCGCCGCTGTCTGCAGGGCGCTGGTGAAGGCCGATCCCGCCGCGTCGAGGAGCGCGTCGGCGGCCGGTCCCTGGAGCCGTCCCGCCGCGGCGGCGGCGCCGCCCAGTGTGTCGCCTGCGATGGCCGCCTCCTCGGCGGGAAGCCCTTCGGGCAGGGTCAGCCGCGCCCGGTAGACGGCGGTGGCGATGCTGCCGAACAGCGCCAGGCCGAAGGCGCCGCCGAACTCCTGGACGGTCTCCGACAGGGAGGAGGCGGAGCCCGAACGCTCGGGCGGTGCCGACCCCACGATCAGGTCGGTCCCGAGCACCATGAGCGGGGAGGCGCCGAGGAAGAAGACGACCTGTCCGACGACGACGGCCGCCAGGCCGGACGTGGGGCTCGCCTGGGCGATCAGGGCGACCCCCGCGGCGCCTGCCAGCAGTCCCACGCCGATGACGACGGCCGGCCGCAGCCTGCGGGCCAGCAGCGGCGAGACGACCAGGCCCACCGTGACCGCCACCGCTGGAGGCAGTGACCACAGCCCCGCCTCCAGCGGTGACAGACCCAGCACCAGCTGCAGGTACTGCGCGGAGAGCAGGCCGATGCCGGGGCCCACCAGGATGGTGAGCATCAGGGTGCCCAGCGAGGCGCTGAACTTCCGCTCCGCGAAGAGCGACAGGTCCAGGAGAGGGTCGGCCAGCCCGCGCTGCCTGCGCACGAACGCGACACCGAGCGCGAGCCCAGCGAGGACGGTCAGGACGGGCGGCAGGGCGAGGCCGTAGGCGGCGATCTCCTTGAGACCGTAGATCATCGCCAGGATGGCGGTCAGGGACAGCAGCACGCTGGTCACGTCCAGGCGGCCGGCACCGGGGTTGCGGTACTCGGGCAGCAACATCGGACCCGCCACCAGCAGCACCGCCATGACCGGCACGCCCAGCAGGAAGACCGAGCCCCACCAGAAGTTCTCCAGCAGCACCCCGCCCACGACGGGACCGAGCACCATGCCGCCGGTGAATCCGGTCATCCACAGGCTGATGGCCACCGTGCGCTGGCCGGGATCGTGGAACATGTTGCTGATCAGCGACAGCGTGGACGGCATGAGCGTCGCCCCCGCGATGCCGAGCAACGCCCGCGCGGCGATCAGCGACTCGGCACTGGGCGCGTAGGCGGCGAGCAACGAGGCCAGGCCGAACGCGGCGCCCCCGATCAGCAGCAGCCGCCTGCGGCCGATGCGGTCGCCCAGCGTGCCCATCGTGATCAGGAAGCCCGCCACGAGGAATCCGTAGATGTCGTTGATCCACAACAGCTGGGTCGCGCTGGGCCGCAGATCCGCGCTGAGCATGGGCACGGCCAGGTGGAGCACGCTCATGTCGATGGACAGCAAAAGGGTCGGCAGGACCAGGACGGCGAGCCCGGTCCACTCCCGCCGCCCCGCCTTGATGATCACGTTGGCGTTCATGGGCCCCACGCTAGGAGCTCAAGCATGGTTGAGGTCAACCGCACTGGACAGTGACTACACACGTGTGTAGCGTCTTGTATGAGCGAGTAGCCAGCTATACGGATGGATAGGACAGATGAACGCGTCCGGACCCGACCCCGAGGACCTCACCGCGCGCGCCCGCATCAGGGACGCCGCGATGCGGCACTTCGCCGAGCAGGGGTTCGAGCGGGCCACGATCAGGGGCATCGCCGAGACCGCCGGCGTGTCGTCAGGGCTGGTGCGCCACCACTTCGGCTCCAAGCAGGGGCTGAGGGAGGCGTGTGACGCGCACCTGGCCAAGATGATCCGCAGGCTCAACGACGAGGTCAGGTCGGGCCACGCGCTCGACAAAGCCAACCCCGTCGCCACCGCCAACGCCGCGATGGGCCCCTACCAGCGCTACCTGGCCCGCGCGCTGGTCGAGGGGTCGGCCGAGACCGTCTTCGACCAGATGGTCGAGCTCAGCGAGGAATGGCTGGCGGAGGCCGACGAGAAGCGGTCCGACACGCCCGACGTCGACAGGAAGGCCAGGGCGACCGTGGGCACCGCGATGGCGCTCGCGGTCGCCGTCCTGCACAAGCACGTGTCGAGGGGCCTGGGCGTGGACCTGAACACCCCGGAGGGCGACCTGCTGTTGGCCAGGACCCTCATCGACATCTACTCGCATCCCATGCTCAGCGTCGAGGAGGCCGCCGAGGTGAGAGCCGCCCTCGACAACCTGTCACCAGGCTGACCCTTCGAAAGGGGCATGATGTCCGAGTTCGAGGCGCCCGTGCCACTCCCCACGGCCCGGAAGGCGGGCTGTCCCTTCGACCCTCCTGAGGAGCTCGCGCGGCTGCGCGGGGAGCGTCCGATCAGCCCCATGGCCTACCCCGACGGTCACGTCGGCTGGCTCGTCACCAGCCACGCCCTGGTGCGCGCCGTCCTCGCTGATCCCCGCTTCAGCCACAGGGCCGACCTCACGCACGCCCCCATCGGCGGCACGCGCGTGGGCCCGGCCCGGCCCGCGCCGCCCGGGATCTTCACCTCGATGGACCCGCCCGAGCACACCCGCTACCGGCACCTGCTCACCGGCCAGTTCACCGTCCGCAGGATGCGCCGGCTGACCGGCAGGATCCAGGAGATCACCGCCGAACACCTGGACGCGATGGAGCGGCAGGGGCCCACCGCCGACCTCATGGAGGCGTTCGCGCTGCCGATTCCCGGCCTGGTCATCTGCGAGCTGCTCGGGGTGCCCACGACGGAGCGCGCCAGGTTCCAGAGCGACATGTCCAAGCTGATGAGCCTGGAGGTCTCCACGGAGGAGAAGATCGCCGCCTTCGGCGCGCTGCAGGCGTTCATGCTCGACCTGGTGCTCGCCAAGCGCGCCGAGCCCACCGACGACCTGCTGGGCGGGCTGGCCACCGCCGCCGACCTGACCGACGAGGAGCTGGCCAACATCGGCGGCGTCCTGATGGGCGCGGGGTTCGAGACCACCGCGAACATGCTCGCCCTCGGCGCCTACGCCCTCATGAGCCATCCCGGTCAGCTCGCCGCCCTCCGCGCGGACGCGGACCTCGCCGACCAGGCCGTCGAGGAGCTCCTGCGCTACCTGAGCGTCATCCCCGGCACCGTCAGAGCCGCGCTCGAGGATGTCGAGCTCGGTGGACGGATCGTCAAGGCGGGCCAGTCGGTCACGGTCTCCATCCCGGCGGCCAACCACGACCCCGAACACTTCGCCGACCCCGGCACGCTCGATCTTCACCGGCCCACCGCGGGACACGTCGCCTTCGGCCACGGCATCCACCAATGTCTGGGGCAGCAGCTGGCACGGGTCGAGATGCGGGTCGCGCTCCCCGCGCTGTTCGACAGGTTCCCCGCGCTGCGTCTCGCCGTCCCGCCCGAGGAGGTGCCCCTGCGCACCGACATGATGATCTACGGCGTGCACCGCCTGCCGGTCACCTGGGACAAGGAGTAGTCGATGCGGATCGACGTGGACAGGGGGCGCTGCTGCGGCGCGGGCATGTGCGCGCTGACGGCGCCGGAGGTGTTCGACCAGAGCGAGGACGACGGGCTGGTGGTCGTGCTCGACGCCGCCCCCGCGCCCGAGCACGAGGCGGCCGTGCGGAGAGCCGCGACCCTCTGCCCGTCGGGAGCGATCACCCTCTGACGCTCAGAAGTGGACGGCGCGGATCTCCGTCACGGTGAACTCGTCGACGATGTGACGGTTCTGCAGCAGGAACCCGACCACGCCCGCCACCGCCTCCGCGCCCAGGGCGGCTCTCACCTGGCCGCTCAGCAGGTAGACGAGCGGGGTCGACGGCTGGGTGAGCGCCAGGCCCCTGTCGTGGCGGTGCACGTCCTGCAGCGCCCTGATCGGGATCGGCCGCGCCGTGGTGAACCACGCGGCCACATCCCACAGCGGCAGCGAGGGGTCGGCCTCGGCCGAGGCGTGGTAGCAGGTGACGCAGCCGCGTCCGGCGTGCTGACCGTGCGGACAGGTCCACTGGACGACGTCGGCGCGGCTCTGGTCGCGGGTGCTCAGGATCGCGGCCTCGGTCACGCGGCGGCGCGCCGGCCGTTCCTCGTGCGGGGGATAGGAGTCGCTGCTGATGATCCGATCCCTTCACGCTTACGTTCCGACACATCCGAGCCTAGCCTCGCGTGCGGCGCGGTTGAAGCCGCGCGGGATGCCCCCGTTGCGACGGTTTTCGCGATCGCCTATTGTTTGAGTAAACGTTTATTCAATGGATGGGCTGATGACGAAGACGCGAAGGGAACAGGCCGAGTGGCGGCGCGAGCAACTGCTCGACGCGGCGCTGAAGGTGTTCGCGGCCAAGGGCGTGGACGGCGCGTCGGTCAAGGACATCGCCGAAGCGGCGGGGGTGACGCCGGGGCTGCTGTACCGCTACTTCGAGAGCAAGGAGGCCCTGGTCACGACCCTGCTGTCCGAGCGGGGGTTCCTGCCGCAGCTGCGCGAGCTCCTGACGGCCGACCACCGCGGACGGCCGGCCGTCGAGATGCTGACCGAGCTGCTGGGCGCCTTCGACGCGCTGCTCGCCGACAACGCCGACCTCATGGCGGTGTTCTTCGGCGCCACCCAGGCGCGCGCGGCGCTGGCGGAGCTGGTGGGCGAGGGGCAGCGGCTGATCGGCGACTTCCTGGCCGCGCGTGTCGCGGAGGGCGAGCTTCGTCCCCACGACACGGCCACGGCGGCCAGGACGCTCTTCGCCACCGTGGCCGTCAGCCGGAGGACCGGATCCCCCCTCGACGTCGCACGCCTCGTCGAGCTGCTCTTCCCCCACGAAAGGTGAGACACGTGCGAACCGAGACCACCAGATGCTGCGTCGTCGGCGGCGGCCCCGCCGGGATGATGGCCGGCCTGCTGCTGGCCCGCCAAGGAGTCGAGGTGATCGTGCTGGAGAAGCACGCCGACTTCCTCAGGGACTTCAGGGGCGACACCGTCCACCCCTCCACGCTGGAGCTGATCGCCGAGCTGGGCTGGATCGAGGAGTTCCTTCGCCTGCCGCACACCAGGATGTCCGACGTCACCGTGAACCTGGGCGGCAAGGCCGTCACCTTCGCCGACTTCAGCAGGCTGAAGGTGCGCTGCCCCTACATCGCCTTCATGCCGCAGTGGGACGTGCTCGACTTCCTGGCGGGCAAGGCGGAGGCGTACCCGTCCTTCCGCCTGCTGCGCAGCACCGAGGCGACAGAGCTGATCACGGAGGAGGGGCGGGCCGTCGGCGTGCTGGCGACCACCGCGGAGGGGCCGGTCGAGGTGCGGGCCGACCTGGTGATCGCCGCGGACGGCCGGCACTCCACGATCCGTGCGAGCGCCGGCCTGGAGCCCGTGGCCGGCTCACCTCCCATGGACGTGCTGTGGTTCCACCTGCCCCGGCGGCAGGACGACCAGGTGCCCTTCTTCCAGGGCGGCAAGGGGGCGCTGATCTCCATCGACAGGGGCGAGTACTGGCAGCTGGCCTACGCGATCCCGGCGGCGGCGTTCGCGGGGATCGAGGAGGCGGGCCTGACCGCCTTCAGGGAGCAGATCGCGGGCCTGGCCCCCGTCCTGCGTGACCGCGTCGAGCTGATCGACAGCTGGGACCGGGTGCACCAGCTGACGGTGAGGGTCGACCGGCTGCCGCGGTGGCACAGGCCCGGCCTGCTGTGCATCGGTGACGCCGCCCACGCCATGTCGCCGGCGGGCGGCGTGGGCATCAACCTGGCGGTGCAGGACGCGGTCGCCACCGCCAACCTGCTCGGCCCTGTCCTCCTGCGACCCGGTGTGCCGGGCGAGGCCGACCTGGCGGCGGTCCAGTCGCGCAGGCAGCGCGCCGCGAAGGTGACCCAGGCCTTCCAGCTCGGCATCCTGCGTGACCTGTACCCCAAGGACCTGACCGACGACACGACCGAGCACGTGCCGCCGATCTTCACCGCGTTCAGGGCGCTGCCGCCGCTGCGCCACCTCATGGGCCGCTTCATCGGCATGGGCGTACGCCCCGAGCACGTCTCCCTCTGACGTCGTCAGGCGGCGACGAAGAACTCCAGCAGCTCAGGGGCGAGGGCCTGAGCGGACACGTTGTGCGTCTGGCCCTCCAGCACGCGGTGGAGAGCCCCTGGAACGCTCTTCGCGACGGCCCTTCCCGCGCTGGTCATCCACGCGGGACTGCGTTCGCCGTTCAGCACGAGGGTGGGCCGGTTGATCGCTCCCAGCAGCCCCGCGGGCAGGGCGTTGCCCGGCCCCATGACGGCGGCCTCGTACGCCAGGGTGTGGGCGACCGCTTCCAGCTCAGGCCAGGACGGGTCGGCCCGCATCGCGGTCACCGCCTCCACAGGGACCTCGGCGGCCTCGACCATGAACCGTTCGACGACCTCCGCGCGCCGCCCCTGCCCGACCAGCGCCTCCAGCTGTGCGGCGAAGTCGTCCGGCAGGCAGGGCGCGCTCTCGTCGACGTGGTACGGAGGCTCCCAGACGGCGAGCTTGGAGATGGCCGGGTCGCGGGCCGTCGCCTCCAGCGCCAGGGCGGCGCCGGAGGATCCGCCGAAGACCATGGCCGACCCGCCTGCCGCCTCGATGACGGCGGCCAGGTCCTCGATCTCCCTGTGCACGGCGTAGGGCGGGGTGTCGCCGCTGGCTCCCCGGCCACGACGGTCGTAGTTGAACACGGTGAACCACGGGGCCAGGGCCGCCGCCACGCCGTACAGCGTGGGGTGCCTCCTGTCGGTGAAAGCGCCGTGCACCAGGACGACCGCCGGGCCCGAGCCTGATCGGTCGAACGCGATGCGGGTGCCGTCGGCCGACGTCGCCGTGCGGGACACGGGTTCGGTCATCACGCGCGCGCCCTCAGCCCGCGGGGGTCGCCAGGCACAGGGCCGCCCAGTGGTGGCCGTCGAGATCGGCGAAGCCGCGCTGGTAGCGGTAGCCGTCGTTCACCGGCTCGCCGACGGGCTCGGCGCCCGCCGCTATCGCCTTGTCGACCAGCTCGTCGACCTGCTGGGGGTTCTCCAGGCCCAGGACGAGGATCGTCTGGGTGGTCTTGGTGGGGTCGGCGACCTCGGTCCTGGAGTAGCCGGCGAACGTGGGCTCGGTCAGGAGCATGACCTGGGTCTGCTCGCTGATCACGACGGAGGCCATGTCCTCGCTCGCGCCGAAGTGGGTGAGGCCGAGCGCGGTGAAGAAGTCCTTCGAGCGGCTCAGGTCCTTGACCGGCAGGTTCACGAAGAGGGTGTAGGACATCGCTGGATCCTTTCCGAGGGGGTTCGCCGGTGCCGGCGAACACCTCAAGTCTGTCGATCCGGCGCCCGCGAGGCTTGTCTTCCCGTGCCCGCCGATTGACTGTGCGCGCCACGCCTCTCAGGCCTGTGGCATGAGGCAGGAGCGGCGGTACTCGGCCGGCGGCATGCCGTAGGTGTGCCGGAACAGCCGGCTGAAGTGGGCCGAGTCGGCGAGCCCCCACCTGGAGGCGATCGAGCTCACCGAGACGCGGTGGAAGGCGGGGTCGGCCAGGTCCTTGCGGCAGCGTTCGAGCCGCCGGTGACGGATCCACGCGGCCACGGTCGTGTTCTGCGTCTCGAACAGCCGGTGCAGCTGGCGTAAGGAGACATGGTGGGCGGCGGCGACGGTTCCAGGGTCGAGATCGGGCAGACCCAGGTGCTCCTCGATGAAGGAGTGGATGTTCAGCAGCAGCATGCGCGACTGCGACTCGGCGGACAGGCTCTCGGCCCTTTCGGCCCGCTCGGCGACGGCCGTGGTGATCAGGTCCATGACGACGGTGGAGAGCCGGGCCGCGCTGGCGGGCTGGTAGGTCTCCAGGTCGAGAGCGACCCTGCGGAGCAGTGGCGCGGCCAGGGCGCCGCTGCCGCCGTCCGTCGCGATCGGGACCGCGGTCAGCTTCGCGACGGAGTCGAAGGGCATGGCAAGCATCTCGTGCGGAAGGCTGAAGACGGCCAGGTGCACGGCCGAGCGGTAGGCCAGCTCGTACGGCCTGCCGAAGTCGTAGATGGCGAACTGCCCGCGCTCGAGCTGCGCGGACCTGCCGTCCTGCGCCAGGGCCAGCTCTCCTGACATGGCCAGCACCACCCGGTAGAGCGCGGGGCTGTCGCGGCGGATCAGCCCCGGCGTCCGGTGGACGCTGTGAGGGGTGGAGGTGCGCACCCTGCCCACGCCCACGGGGCCGAGCTGCCCCGCGTCGATCTCGCCCCGCAGCGGCGCGTCGGGGTCGATCCGCAGGTCGAGGGGGCCGAGCGTGTCGCAGACGATGCTTCGCCACGCGTCATGCCTGCGTGCGGCGGGCACGTCACGCGTGCGGATCAGGACGGCCATCGTCGTCGCCCTCCGTTGAGGCTGCTCCAGCCGATGGTATCGACGCCCTCGCCGCGCGTCAGCCTTGCTTGAAGGCCCTGCGGTAGTCGCGGGGCGGCACGCCTCGGCGCAGCGCGAACTGCTCCCTGAAGACGGCGGCGCTGCCGTACCCGACGTGGTGGGCGATGTTCTCGACCGGCAGGTCGGTGGTCTCCAGCAGCTCCTCGGCCAGGTTCAGGCGCTGGGCCAGCAGCCAGGCGTGCGGGGTCGCGCCGGTGGCGGCCTTGAAACGGCGGGCGAAGGAGCGCCGGCTCATCAGGGCGCGGGCGGCGAGGTCGTCGACGGAGATCCGCCGGTCCAGGTTCGCCCTGGCCCAGGCGATCACCTCGGAGAGCCGCTCGTCGTCACCGTCGTCCGCGACGGGGGCGGGCAGGTACTGCAGCTGACCGCCGCTGCGGTAGGGCGTGGTCACCAGGTCGCGGGCGATCTGGTTGGCGGTCGCGGCGCCGTGCTCACGGCGGATCAGGTACAGACACAGGTCGATGCCCGCCACGGCGCCCGCACCGGTGATGAGCCTGCCCTGGTCGATGTAGAGGGACTCCGGACGGACCCGCACGGCCGGATGGCGGGCGGCCAGGTCGGTGGCGAAGCGCCAGTGGGTGGTGGCCTCCAGGTCGTCGAGCAGCCCGGCGGCCGCGGGCAGGAACGTGCCGACACAGTGGGCGGCGATCAACGCCCCCCTCGCGTGCGCGTCGCGGAAGGCGGCGAGGACGGCCTGCGGCGGATCGGCGCGGAAGTCCATGCCCGGCAGAGCGAGGACCAGGTCGGCGCGGTCGAGCACGTCGAGGCCATGCTCGACGGACAGGGGCAGGCCGAGGTCGGTACGCAGAGTGCCGGGCCGCTCGGCGCAGACGGCGAAGTCGAAGCCGGAGCGGTTGAAGATCTCGTTCACGATGCCCAGTCCGAGGGCGGTCACTCCCTGCGGGGCATAGGCGGCGACCGATCGGAACTTTGGCACGGAAGCCACGATAGGGGCTTCGCCCGCAGCACCGCTGCCACCGGCCTCTGGGCCCGGCAGTAGCCTGTACGGCCCGCGCCACACCATGAACCGGAGACTCGCTTGAAACTTCGCGCCATCGCCCTCATCCTGTCGACGCTCAGCGCCGGGCTCATGGCAGGGCTGTTCGCCGCCTTCGCCTACGCGGTGATGCCCGGCCTGAAGAGGAGCAGCGACCGCACCCTCGTCGAGGCGATGCAGCACATCAACGTGGCCATCATCAACCCGCTCTTCATGGTCTTGTTCATGGGCGGGGTCGTGGTCATGGTGGCCGCCGTGATCCTGCACTGGAGGGGAGGGGGGAGCCCCGTCCTGCCCTGGGTCATCGCCGGCTCCGTGCTCTATCTGGTGATGTTCGCCGTCACCAGCGGCGTCAACGTGCCGCTGAACGACCAGCTCGCCAAGGCGGGCGACCCCGCGGGGATCGCCGACCTGGCCGCCGTCAGGGAGGCGTTCGAGGCCCGCTGGACCACCTGGAACATCGTCCGCGCCGTCGCCGCCACCGGCTCGTTCGGCTGCTTCGTCTGGGCGTTGATTCCGCACGGCCAATCGCGCTAACGCGGAACGTATCTTTCCGCATTGCTTCCTAATGTGGTTCTCACAGCCCGCAAGGTGTGAAGGAGATCCACATGACCATCCTCGTGACCGGTGCCACAGGGACCGTCGGCCGCCACGTCGTCGAGCAGCTCGTCGAGCGAGGCGAGCGCGTGCGCGCCCTCACCAGGAACCCGGGGAGGGCGAGCTTCCCCGAGGGTGTCGAGGTCGTGGCCGGCGATCTGACCGTGACCGCGAGCCTGACGGCCGCCTTCGAAGGCGTCACCGCGGCGCACCTGATCAACTGCGGGGGCGACGACCTGGCGGTGCTCCAGAACGGCAAGGAGATCGTCGACCTCGCGGTCGCCTCGGGGGTGCGCAGGGTGACGGTGCTGAGCGCGTGGGACGACGGCCCGCTGGAGCCGGCCGTGCAGGCCAGCTCGCTGGAGTGGACCCTCGTGCAGCCCACGGAGTTCATGGCGAACGCGCTCGACTGGGCGCAGCCGATCCGCGAGAGCGGCGAGGTGCGCGAGCCGTTCGCCGCCACCAAGACCGCGATGATCCACGAGGCCGACATCGCCGCGGTCATCGTCACGGCGCTGACCGAGGACGGGCACGCGGGGGAGAGCTACTGGCTGACCGGCCCCGAGCTGCTGGACATCCCCGAGAAGCTGCGCCTCATCTCCGAGGCCACAGGCCGTGAGATCCGCCTCGTCGAGCTGACCCGTGAGCAGGCCAGGGCGGAGATGCTGGCGGCGGGCGCGTCGGAGGAGATGATCGCGTTCAAGTTCATGGTCTTCGGCGACCTGCCGTGGGGGCCCTACACCGTGATGCCCACCTTCGAGAAGGTCACCGGCCGGCCTGGACGCACCTTCGCCCAGTGGGCGACCGAGAACGCCGACAAGTTCCGCGCCTGACCGCCGACCATGTGAATCCCCTCTGTGAAGCGGCGCGGGCTCCTGAGAAGGCCCGCGCCGCCCTTCACAAGACCTTCGACTCGGCGGCCTTCCAGGTGTTGCAGGCGCTCCGGGCCCGGCTGGTCCCCGTATGTCTGGTTCATGAGCGATTCATGCCTCATGCGTGATCACCTCTCTGGTTCACGTCGTCGCAGGCCAGCACGCTGGAGGGTGTCAGGACGACAGCGAAAGGACCTCCACCGTGCTCACCACCGCGCAGCCGAGCGACCGCCCACAGGTGGCGACGACGAGCCCCCACCGTCCCCTAGTGCTGTGCGCGGCGGCCATGGCCGTGTTGGGCGTGATCAGCGGGCTCGGGTTGGTGATCGACGAGCGACTCGTGATGGGTGAGCCCGTCTGGCTCAAGCCGTTCAAGTTCGCCGCCTCCTTCTCCCTCTACGCGACCACGCTCACCTGGATGATCGGCCAGGTCCAGCGGTGGCGCCGCACCCTGTGGTGGCTGGGCACGGTGACCGTCTTCGGCTTCGTCCTGCCGGAGATCGCGGCCATCACCTTCCAGGCGGTGCGCGGCGTGCGCAGCCACTTCAACTTCTCGACCCAGCTGGACGAGATCGTCTTCGCCGTCATGGGCGGGGCCGCCTATCTGGGATGGCTGCTGACGTTCGCGCTCGGGGTGTTCCTGCTCTTCCAGCCCAGGACCGACAGGTCGATGGCCTGGGCGATCCCGCTCGGGGTCGCCATCTCGCTGGCAGGCATGTCCATCGGCTACCTGATGACCGCTCCCACGGCCGAGCAGGCGCAGGCGCTGGACGCCGGGATCGCGATCACCACGATCGGCGCCCACAGCGTCGGCGGGCTCGACGGAGGCGCGGGAGCGCCGGTGACCGGCTGGTCCGCCGAGACCGGAGATCTCCGGGTCGCGCACTTCGTCGGTCTGCACGCCCTGCAGGTGCTGCCGCTGCTCGCCATCGCGTTGCGACTTCTCGCGCGCCGCTTCGCCGTCCTGCGCGAGGCCGCTACCCGCACCGGACTGGTGATCGTGGCCGCGCTCGGCTACGCGGGCCTGACCGGGCTGCTGGTGTGGCAGGCGCAGCGCGGGCAGCCGCTGACGCGTCCCGACCAGCTGACCCTGTCCGTGGCCGGTGCGCTCGTGGCGGCCGTGGCCATCTGCTCCGCCGGTGTGACGGCCCTGACGGCCAGGCGAGCAAGGAACGGCCAGACACCCGTCGTCGGGGCGATCCGCGACCCGCTCACGAGCGTGGCCGGGTAGCGAGCGGAAATCGGGGTGCTCCGCCGCTACGCGGTGGTTACGGTCGGGTGGATGAACGACGTTCTGGCTACCGAGCGGCTGGTGCTGCGTCCTGTGCGTCCGGGTGACCTGGCCGAGCTGCGGGCTCACTGGACCGCGCCCGACGTACGGCGGTTCCTGTTCGACGGGGCGGTCCTGTCGGCCGAGGAGATCGCGGAGATCATCAGGTCGAGCGAGCAGGACTTCGCCACCTCGGGATACGGCCTCTGGACCGTCAGGCGGCGCGAGGGGACCGAGCTGGTCGGGACGGCCGGGCTGCGCCCGCTGGAGGAGCTCGGGCTCGAGGTGGTCTACAGCCTGGCGCCGACCGCATGGGGGCAGGGGTACGCGACCGAGGCGGCGCGAGCGGTGGTCGACCACGCGTTGACCACCCTGGGCCTGCCCGAGGTGCTGGCCGAGGTGGACGAAGGCAACACCGCGTCCGTCGCTGTCGTCGAACGCCTGGGCATGACCCCCTTCGAGACGGTCGAGGGGCTGCTCGGGCCGATGGTCCGCTACCGCAGGACCCGCTGACCTCGCATCGTGCCCCCACTCACGCGCTACTATGAACAAAAAACCAATCTGTTCATATGGAGATATGATGCCACCGGCGTTCTCCGAAGCGGAGCGGGCGCGGATCACCGAGCAGCTGCTCGCCACCGCGACCCACCTGTTCTCCACGCAGGGCCTGCGCAAGACCTCCCTCGACGAGCTGACCACCCCCGCCGGCATCGCCAAGACCTCCTTCTACGCCTTCTTCACCTGCAAGGAGGACCTCTACTTCGAGGCGGCGCTGCGGCAGAACGAGGAGGTGCGCCGCCGCGTCATCGGCGAAGGGCTGCACCAGGGCGCCGACACCCGTGACGCGCTGCGCCGCTTCCTGCGGGCCACCGTCCGCGAGCTCGACACCAACCCGCTCTACCGGCGGCTGATGTCCCACCCCGACGAGATGGAGGCGGTCGCCGCCAGGCTCACCCCCGAGCGGATGGCCGCGGCGGAGGGCGGCCCGATGGCCGACCTGGTGGCCTTCCTCGGCGAACGGCTGGACGGAGACCCTCACGTGCTGCTCGGCGTGCTCAGGGCGGTTCTGCTGACTCCGCTGCACGCCGGCCATCTGGGCGCCGACCTCTACCCCACGGTGATGGAGCGCCTGATCGACGCCGTGACCGAAGGGCTGACCTCATGATGAACGGTCTGCCGCACCTGTCCATCGGGCAGGGGCCGCCGCTGGTCGTCCTGCTCTACACTCCACGGGCGGCCGACCCGGAAGGGCCGGCGCGCTGGTCCATGACGCGCATGCTGAGGCCGTTCGCCGAGCACTTCACCGTGCACGTCGTCATCCGTTCGCCAGGGCTGCCGCCGGCCACGACGATGGCCGAGCTCGCCGCCGTCTACGCCGGAGCGATCGAGGCGAGGTTCGAGGACCCGGTGAAGGTGCTGGCCGTCTCCACCGGCGGGTCCGTCGCCCTGCAACTGGCCGCCGACCATCCCCACCTCGTCGACCGCCTGGCGCTCGGAGGGACGGCCGCCACCCTGGGCCCCGTCGGCAGAAGGGCCCAACGCGCCTACATCGAACGCGCGCGACAGGGGAGGCGGCCGAGCCCCGCGCTGGCCGAGGTGGTCACCGAGTCGGCGATCGGCAGACGGCTGCTGGCGGCCCTGCTGTGGCTGTCCGACGGCGGAGGCGCCGACCACACCGACGCCGTCACCATGCTCAACGCGGAGGACGGCTTCGACCTGCGCGGACGGCTGAGCGACATCAGGGCACCCACGCTGCTGGTCCAGGGCGGCGAGGACGTCGTCTACCCGGTGGAGCTCGCCAGGCAGACGGTCGATGGCATCCCCGACGCGCGGCTCATCGTCTACCAGGGCCGCAGCCACAGCCGCACGTTCACCGACAAGCGCTTCGCCCGAGACACGCTGGCCTTCCTGAAACGCGGCTGACCAGGCCTCGCGCCGCCGCTGTGGTCTGAACGGTGTGTCGGCCCGCTCCCCCTGGGAGGGGAGGCTCTTCCCCTCCGAGGGGGAGTGCTGCCCGGCGTGCGGCTTCTACCGTCGCAGTCATGGTTGATTCTGATCGCCCACGGCGGTGGCCTGCCTACGCTGTGGCGGTGCTGTTCCTCGGCTACGCCGCGGGGAAGGCGGCCTTCGCCCTGCAGGCCAGGCTCGGGTTCCCCGGCGGTCCGCCCGTGTCGGCCGCCGAGACCGGAAGCTACTTCATGGACGCGGCCACCGCGCAGTGGTTCGCGACCGCGTCCGGCCTGGTGGGCGCGTGCGTCGCCATCGCCACGGTCACGGCCATGGGGCGCAGGGTGCCGAGGACGTTGATGCTGCTCGTGCTGGCCGGGATGCTGCTGGCCGTCGGCGGCGGCGCGGGGATCATGATCCTGGACGCGTTCGTCGGCATCGGTGTGGGCTGGCAGTGGTACCACGGAGTCCTCGGAATCCTGGTGATCGCACTGTTCCTGGAGATGATCCGGTCCTACGCGACGGCGACGAGACGTGTCGCGCACTGATCGGGCGCGGGCGGGCGCGTACGGGGCGGCGGCGTGCGCCGTGGCCTACGGCTCGATGAAGCTCGCCCAGGCGCTGGGAGCCAACGCGCTGGCCGACAAGGACCCGCTGCCCCCGCATCTGCGCGAACAGCTGCTCACCCGTGACCCCTTGTTCGTGGCGAGCCACTGGGTGCTGGCCGGAGCCGCGGTGGTCGGTGTCCTCGTCGCGCTGGCCACCGTACGGCCCTGGGGCGCGAGAGTCCCGCGCCGGTTGCTGCTCGCGATCACCTGGACGCTGGGGATCTTCATGATCACCCGGTCGATCGGGGTGGTGGGGTTCGGCTTCGTCGGCGACGCGCTGGTGCTGACCGGGGTCCGCCCGCCGCCGGTGGAGCACGCCGCGCTGGCCCGCACCCTGGCACGCTGGGACCTGCTGCTGTGGTCGCCGTTCTTCCTGCTCTGGGGGGTGTGCTGGGCCACGGCCGGATGGCGGCTGTACCGGCGCGGCCCGCACACCTCAGCGCAAGAACGTCAGGACGCGCTCGGCCACCACCGCGGCTGACCTCCCCTCCGGCCCGCCGTTGCCGAGGCCGGCCTCGAGGAGGACGGGTGGAGGCCAGTGGACCACCTGGGGATCATTCGGGTTCGGCGTGCAGGCGCACGAAGTCGTCGAGGCCCTTGCGGTAGAAGGCCAGGTCGTCTTCCATCCTGGCCTGCGTGAAGCGTTCGGGCTCGCCCTCGAACGCCGCCCTGCCCAGGTCGGTCCAGAAGAAGCCGGCCGGCAGTCGGTCGGCGCCGTCCGGCAGGAACTTCAGCGCCTCGGCGACCGCGTCGGCGGCGAAGCGCCAGTCCGTCACGATGGCCGTGTACTCGTCGTCGGAGGTGGGGTCGGCGGCGAAGAAGAGCGCCGCGTCGATCGCCCTGCGCGCGTACGTGGCACCCAGCAGCACCCACTGGCCTGGGTCGATCAGTTGGGAGAGGCCCGAGCCGAACGTCAGCTCCTCCCTCCGAGCCTCGAGTTCCGACTCGTAGGGGACGAACACCTCGGCGTCGTCGAGCCTGACCCGCCAGCCGTTCTCCTCCTCGGTCCTGACGGCACGCTCGGCCGCGCCGGGCTGCTCGCCGAGCACGGCCAGGTCGAGGTGGACATAGGCCTCGACGAGCGAGCGGGCAGGGCCCTCGCCGTAGGGCGCCTCCGGCCAGGACGAGCCGTCGAGGAAGTCAGGCATGACGCGCCGCGAGGTCACGATAGGTGTCGCGGACGATCAGGAGCCGGTCCAGCTGGAAGCGTCCGGGTTCGGCCGTGCGCATCTGCCGTCCGCGCTCGGACCAGAACCCGTCGTCGGGCACCTCCTCCTCACCTGGCGGGATGAACTTGACGACCTCCTCGACCGCCGCGGCGGCCACCGACAGCGTGCGGTGCGCCTCCTTGCTGTCGCCGGTCGGCACGTTGCCCGCGCTCAGGTCCGCCACCCACAGCCATTCGCCCGCGTCGATGAGCTCGGAAGGCTCCTGGCCGCCGAACGTGGGGTACCCCACGGGCATGACCGGCTTCTGGGGCAGGCCGAACAGGAACTCCCTGGCGTCCCCGCAGTCCTCACAGGCGCCCGCGTAGCGCTCGGCGAGCTCTCCGTTCACGCTGACCAGCGCCCTGTCCCAGGTCGTCTCCACCGAACCGCATCGCTTGCACGGATGCAGGTCGAGGTAGAGATGCGCCTCGTCCCTTGTCCGTGCGACCGCGAACGCCATAGCCGTCCTCTCCTCGGGAGTGCCCATCATGCCTGATCAGACCGCCTTCTGGGCGTCGGCGGGTGTCGTCCCGCCCTCGTTCTCGTCCTTCTTCTTGTCCTTGTGCTTCTCGTCCTCCTCCTCGGGAGGGAACCAGCCTCCTGTGGCGTTGCTGAGCTGGCGACCGCGCTCCAGGAAGTCGTGCAGCCGGCTGGTGTGGCGCTGGCCGTGTGCCAGCTCGACCAGCAGTTCGTGGAAGGTGTCGTTCACCGCGTACCCGGGGCCCCCGGTCCTGGTGCCGGTCAGCCCCAGCCGCTGGGCGATCTCCTCGGCGACGCGCACCCTGCTGGTTCGCTGCTGCCGCGTGGCCGTGGCCACCTGCCGTACGGCCTCGCTGAACTCGGCGAGTGCGCGGTAGTCGCTCACGGCCAGCTCTGCGGCGTTCGGGTCGCCGGACAGGACCGTGGGCGTACGAGGCTTGCCGAGCGCCTCGGCCAGGGCTCCGGCCACTGCCGAGGCCACAGCCCGCTCGTTGGCGCCGATCGAGAGGCGGCTGTCGATCTCGTAGACGAGCACGCCGTCCCTGACCGACGCGCCGCCCTGGCCGCCGGAGACGATGTGGACCGGCAGAGGCGGCCTGCCGTACAGCTGGAGGTCGAACAGGCCTCTGCCGTGCTGGCGGATGCCCGCCTCCATGGTGGTGGCCACCCTGTCGATCGCCTGGGCGGTCGCGAGTTCCGGAAGCGTTGCGGACGGCCCCTGGATCGCCTCGACGTGGCCGGGGGACAGCTGGCCCGCCCTGGCGGCGGCCAGCAGCCTGGCCGTCGCCCCCTGGGTCCCCGGGGTCAGCCCCGCGGCCTTGATCTCGGCTCTGAAGTAGGAGTCGATCTCGGGGCGCATGAGGAGCGAGGCCTCGCTGAGCGTGTCGGCGAGACTGCGGAGCCTGGCGAACTTCACGGCGTCGTCGACGCCGAAGACGGGCGTCTCTGCCAGGAGGTTCGCGGGTGCGGGGCCCGGCCGCATCAGGCTGCCAGGTGGACGGCCCGCCGTCTGGGCGACGTGCCCCGCGATCATGCCTGCGGTGTCTGCTTCCGCGCTCATCGGGTTGGCGCCGTACGAGACACCGATCGCCAGGTCCCTCCCGCTCGGGAAGGAGCTGGGGGCGGCCGTCTCGGTCAGCACGACCGTGAAGGAGGAGTCGCCCGTGCTGACCGTGAACACGTGCGGCTGATCGGTCGGCGCGATCTCCGTCACCCCTGCGACCCTTGCGAGCCGCCGGAGCGCCTTCGGCTTGGTCGACAGCGCGCCGACCGCTCGCTTGCCGCCGGTCGACGGCTCCCCAGGGCCGAGCAGCTGAGCGATGGAGATCCTTTCCGGCGCCGCCTGCGCCGCTCTCGGTCCTGAGCCCCAGGGAGGTACGGGCGGAGTGTGCCCGCGCTCGGTGATGTCCGCAGCGATCGCGTCGATGGCGTCGGCGAGGCCGAGCTGTGTGGCCTGGTCACTCGCCTCCTGCCACTTGCGCGACAGATGATTGTGCTCGTTGAGGCGCGGGACGAGGCAGAGGTCGGTGCCCTCCGCCTGCTCGGACTCGGACAGCGCGGCTCTCACGACGCCCTGGGGCGCTCCCGCGGAAGCCGCCGCGCCCGACTGGGCGACGTGTGAGATCTCGTGCACCAGGACCGACGAGAGCACGAGCGGGCCGGTTCCCGGGGCGATCCAGGTGAGGTGCGGGTCGTCGGGTGTGCCCGAGCGAAGATCGGTGAGGCCGAGCAGCCCGTCGCCAGGCTCGGCCACCGCCACGCGCATGTACTGGTCGCCGTCCGCCTGGGACACGATCAGTATCGCGTGGTCGCCCACAGCGCCCGCGGTCTCCGGCGTGATCGGTACGCCTTCCGCGTTTGTCCAGGTAAGCCTGGGAGTCGCGCCGCCGAAGTCCTCGGGCGCGATGTCCTGGCCGACCACCTCCGACATGGTCAGGGGCTGGTCCGCCGGCCTGGCGTGCGCGTCGAAGGGGGTGCCGGGCAGCGCGGGCGACGTCACGCCGGCGCCCCCCGCAGGGGCGCCCCCCACGGCCGCAGGCGAGGTGGCCGCCTGGCCCCCGTTGCCTGCATCCTCGGTCGAGGCGACCGGGACCTCCCACACGGGAGGGCCCGGAGGGATGTCGATGCCCAGGTCCGCCAGCGCGGCCTTCACCCGGTCGGTGAAGGTGCCGAGCACCAGCGAGTCCATGAAGATCGTGTTCAGGTCGACGCGGGGATCCATGGCCGCGTCGAGAACGGCCGGCGGCAGCGTGGCGAGTTCCTGCGCGAAGCCGCCGTCGGGCTGAAGGCTGTGCAGAGAGCCGTCGGGCGCCGCGAGGAAGCTGTACTTCTTGCCGTGCTCCGTGACGTTCACGAACGCGAGCTCGCCCTTGTCCCTGGCCTCAGCCCTGGCGGTGGCGAGCTGCTGCGCCAGGCCCACCTCGCCGACCTTCGGAACGAAGCGGAACCTCGGCGTGCCGTCGTTGTCGAAGTCCCAGCGGACGCCCTGCCCCAGCTCCTGCCTGGCCTGGATCATCTTGAGGTCGGCTTCGAACATGGCCACGTCAATCGTCCCGGTGGCGGCGGCCTGCTGTCTGACCGCGTCGCCGACCGGCTTCGTGGTGCCGTCGGGAAGGCGCGCCACGCGTTGATGGGTCAGGTCGTAGTCCACGCGGAAGCGGACGAGCACCACCTTGCCCCTCATGAACTCGCTGGCCTCGATCCTGCGTCCGCCGGCGTCGGTGATGCCTTCGGAGGCCTGCTCGCCGAGTGAGGTTCCACCTGAGAGTCCACTGCTCGCGTCGGAGTGCCCCACAGAGCCGCCGAGGGGGAGGATGTGGCCACGGCCGACACCCTGACTCGTGGTGGTCATGTCCCTGTGGACCTCGCCGAGCTCCGCGTCGAACGGGGTGGTGAGCACCTGCATGTCCGAGAGATGAGCCTCGACACGGACGTCTTCGCCCTGGTTCCTGAGGCCCTTGTAGGCGCGGCGGACCAGGTCGAAGCCACCCTTTCCGGCAAGATGGGGAAAGCGGCTGGCGATCGAGTTGGGCGAGAGCCTGGACTCCAGCTCGAGCCTCTCCTCCGGGCTGAGCGGCTGCGGAGAGCGCTTCTCGATGAGGTCGAGGACCGCCTGGAACAGGCCTGGCTGATGATTCGGGTGATCTCCGACCGAGCTCACCATGATCTTTTCAGGCAGTTCGACGCGCCGGGGGTCTGTCACTGCAGGAACGGGGCCGCTCTCTCCCGCGGTTCTTGGACTGGTCATGCCCTTCGGCAGCAGCCTGACCATCGTGGCGTCGAGGGTGACGGGAGCAGAGCGCCGGGGCCTGCCCTTGATCAGATCCACCTTTCGCCGGGCGGCCGACCTGATCGTGCCCGACCGGAGGGGGACGGCCCTCCACCGTGATGTTCAGGGTGAACTCCTGCTGCACTCGATCGAGGCCGCCGAACATGGCGAAGCGCTGCATCCGGGTGAGCTGCTTGGTCACGCTCGCGAAGAAGGAGCGTGACCTGTCGGTGCTGAGGCCGAGCCTGCCGCCGTCCGTCGCGTCGCTGCTCGAGCCTTCCACGTTGAAGCCGTGGGAGGAGCCGAAGGAGCGGGACATGGCCGTTTCCAGGTAGCCGTAGAGCTGCCGGATGAGGCCCGCCTCCGAGTTGTGGCCGACGAGCTTGGCCCTTTCGGGTGCGCCCTTCGGCTCCAGTCGTGCGCGGACGACGATCAGCTCGGCGCGCCCCGTCTCCGGGTCCGCCAGCGTCGGGTAGCCCTTGGAGAACCCCTGCTCGCTGAGCATGGCGTCGAGTTGCCCCTCGAGGCGGTCGATCGCGAAGTCGCCGCTGATGCTGCGGCTGAGCACAGGGTCGGCGAGGGCTCCAGGCGCGACCGTGTCGATGGCGCCGCGGACCGCGTCCAGCATCGCGACGGCCGGCTTCTCGTCGCCCTGCCGCGTGGTGCCTGGCTCCGTCAAGGTGAGGGACTCCACCCCGCTGAGCCCCATCTTGCCCACGTGGTGCGGGGCCACCTCGACGTCGCTCAGCTCGTCCGTCACCTGTTGCGCACGGCTCAGCGCGCGGTCGAGCGCCTCCTCCGGGGTCCTGCCCTTGTGGTCGGTCTCCTTCGCGACGTTCTCCAGGCCTTCGACCTTGCTCAACGCCTCCTTCAGCGCTTGCGGCGTGTGCTCCTCGGCGAACGTGACGTCCTCACCCGCGTCGCGTGCCTTCTTCAGATCGCTCAGGTACCGCTGGAGCAGCGAGGTCGCGAGAGACCGGTCGAGAGTGAGACTCCCGTTGACGAACCTCTCCACCGCGTCACCCACGTCCGGCAACGACAGGGTCTGCTCGCCGTCGGCGTACATCCTCAACATGTGGTACTCGGGGACGAACATGAGGCTGTACGCCTTCACGCGCTGCTGCTGGGGCGCGCCGGAGGAAACGGTGCCCAGCGCCAGGGGGTTGGGTGTGCCCTCGGTCCCTGAGACCGTGAACTCGGTCTCCGTGACGATCCCGTAGTGTCCGCCCAGCAGGATGGTGAGCAGCTCGACGCCGTAGATGTCGAGGACACTCGCCCCTACGGACCTGTTGGCCGAACGTGAGTAGCCACCGGAGCCGCCGTCGCTCGACTTCCCGTCGTCGTCGAGGTCAGCCATGCCGGGGGACACGCCGAACCCGTGGCTCCAGTTGCCGCTGACCGAGATTCCCGCGCTGGCCAGCGCGAGCCCGATGTCACCGAACACCAGCTTCGCGATGTCCAGAACCTTGCCCGAGAGGAACTCGCCGGAGATCGCCAGCCCGCCCACCGTCGGCTGCGGCCCCTGGGGCAGGACGGCCAGACCTGTCGCGTACTGGTTCAGGAGCCATTCCATGTGCGCGAGGAGGCCGCGCACATTGGCGGCGGCGGTGAGGTGGTGGGAGGAGAGAGCGCCGGCTTCCATGAGGGTGGGCGCGACCTGCGAACCCGCCTTGAGCACGCCGGACGCGTCCGTGTGAACCGTCGTCGCGAACGGGAGCAGCTTCGCGATCGTCTCCTTGCTGAGCTTGTGCTCCTTCCTGGCCTGCTCGTCCTCCCGAGGGAGCAGGTCGGCCGAGAACACCAGCTGGGCGCTGCCCAGCGCCGTCACCGGTGAACCCACGACCACTCCGTCGCGGATGATCTCCACGGTCACCTCGTGCGGAACCATGAACAGCGCGACCTCGCCGTCGCTCTCCACCAGAGCCACGCGGTTGAACGTCGTGGCGCTGCTCGAACCGGCGGTTTGCGACCGGGCACCTCTGGCCGAGAGACCGGCCTCGGCCTTGAACCCGTCCTCGCCCTCCTCCGGGGCATACTTGAGGTCACCGTTCGACGCTTCACCGTTGACGTTCCATGTCCGGCTGCCGGCGCGCCCCCCGGTGTCGGAGCCGATGTCGAGGTTGACCACGGCCAGTCCTCGTTTGCGCCGAAGGTACTTCTTGCCCTCGAAGTCCTGCTTGACCTTGATCAGCACCGTGTAGTGCTCGGGCTTCCCATTGGCCTTGTAGCGGACCAGGTCGATCGGGATGCCGCCCTGCGCCGCCTGGTCGTAGCCGGCCTCCAAACGCTCTGGTGTGAGTTGCTCGAGCACCTGGCGCAGGTTCGACACCTGGGTGGCCCGCTCCTGCTCGTTGCTCGAGAACTGCGGGCCGTCCGGGGAGAACGTGGGGACCACGCCGAGCGCACCGAGCTTGGCCACCACCTGCTGCGCGACGTCGCCCATGCCCTTGATGTGTTGCACCAGGGCAGGCCCCGCGCCCTTCATCTGCCAGTCCATGTCGCCCACCCACACCGGGAGCTCCGCCTTTCTGCCGGCAGGCGGGTCCGTGAGCGAGTCGACCTTGAACAGCGGGACACCCTCGGCGTCCAGCACGAGGTTGCCGTCCTTGTCCGTGACCAGCGCCTCCCGCGCCACCGGCAGGCCGATGTCGAAGGCGTCCTGCTCGGGCAGCCTGATCAGCGCCTCGTGCTTGCCCTTGACCGCTCGCCGCGGCTGCTTGTCGCCGACGGGCTGGATCGAGATCTCGGTCTCCACCTCGACCTGGTAGCCCTGGGTGGGATCGGTGACGCGATGGACGCTCGGGTGGATCGCCTGGTCGTTCACGAATCCGGAGGCGGACCTGGAGACTCCACGCCCGCCTTTCAGCTTCAGCCCGAAGCCGAGGAGGGCGGCGAGCGACGCGCTGATCGACCCACCGAGAGATCCGTTGAACCCGCCACCACCGGCGGCAGCGGAGAAGGCGATGCGCAGCCGCTCCATCCAGTGGTCGGCGCTGCGTCCTCCGATCATGACGGCGGAGGTCACCTTGATCCTGGACCTCGCCGTCACCGTGGCGACCGGCCTGCCGGTCTCGTCGGTGATGACCCGGGTGATCTCCTCGTTGAGCCGGCTCGGCATCTCCTCCGTGATCATGGTCCGTAGCTGGTCCCTCGCGACGGTCCCGAGCTCGGTGCGACTCTCGCCCAGCCTGGCCATGGCCCTGTCCGCCAGGTCGTGCAGCCCTGTCATGGTGCTGACGACGCCCTCGGGCATGGCCTTGCCGGACCGCTTCGAAGGGTCGAGGGTCTCCGTGACCTTGGAGGGCTGGTCGGCGTAGCTGTGGGCGACCCAGATGCGCTGGGAGGCCGCGTCCTCCGGGTTGCCCGAGCTGATCGTGACGCCGTCCTGCCAGCCGTCGGTCCTCGCGGTCCTGATCCGCACCTTCCAGGTGGCGGCGGCGTCGAACAGCATCGACTCGCCCCTGTTGTCCTCCACCGCGCCGCCCAGGGCGAACTCGGCCGCGCTGCCGTCACGGGACCAGCCCCGTCCCATGGAGGCGGCGAACTCGACGTCGGCCGCGGTCAGGAAGGAGTGCCAGGCGGGGGCCCACTGACTGCCGACCCCCTCGAGCAGGGCGGTGCCGAGTCCCTCGGGCGCGAAGAGGGTGGCGGGTTTGTGTGACCCGTTGAAGCCGATGCTGCCCGCGTGCGTGCCCCTGCCCGTCCTGCCGCCCTGCGGCATGGTGCCCAGCATGATCTCGGAGGCTTTGACGTCGGGGTCAAGGATCTCGACCAGGTCCGAGAGCTCCAGCTTGATCTTGAGCTCGGCGGACCTGTCTCCGTGGCCGACGCGCATCACCATGCCGTCCTGGGAAACGATCATGCGGAAGTCGGCGCGGAGGATGTGGTTCAGCTCGCTGGGGGTGAACCGCTGGTTCACGCCGTGTTGCGCCAGAAGCTCGTTGAGGGAGTCGGTCAGCTTGGACAGGTGCGGCAGTGTGGCGGTCGGGAGGGCCGAGGACAGAGTGATCGCCTGCGGAAGCGCCTGCTTCACCGCCTGCTGGTACTCGGCGTGCAGCTCACCCGCCAGACGCAGCGAGTTGCGCGCGGCCGCGGCCGCCGTGCCGGACGGCACGCCCGACTCCGCGCTCGCGATGTCCATGGTGGCGAGGACCGCCTCGTAGGCCGCCCGCGTCTGCTTCGCCTTCGCCAGAGCGGCCTGGTACGCCTCCGCGATCCGCAGGTCCCTCGCCTGCTTGGCGAGGTGCTGCTCGATGTTCTTGTCCTCCTGGGCGGCGCGTGCCTTGCGGCCCCTGTCCTTCGTGCCGAGTTGCTTCTCCCTCTCCTTCTTGGCCTCGGTCGCGTCCTTGCCGGCCTTCTCCGCGCTGTCCTGCTTGCTCTTGATCTGCTTGGAGAGCTCGGCTTCGGCCTTGGTGAGAGCGGTGATCACCTCCCTCACCGCGTTGTCGGTCGCGTCGACGGTCAACGCGTCTGGCGTGTGAACGTCCCGGGTGGGCGTGACAGGAGCCCACGGCGACGGGGGAGGGACGTGTCCCAGCGCCCGCAGCTCACGGGCCACGCCGTCGAGATCGACGCGGATCTGCTGACGCTTGCGCGACTGGGGCGTCTCGCTCCACTTGCGCGCGAGGTGGGCGTGCTCGTTCAGCAGGCTGGTCACGTTCTCGTTGGCCGTCTGCTTCCTGCCTCCGCGAAGCGCCGTGCGGATGATGCCCTGCTTCTCGGGGGCGCTCAGCTCCTGCAGGACGTCGGTGATCTGGCGTAGCCAGATCCGCGCGACCTGGTCCGTGGCGACAGCCGAGTTGAACGTGACCAGGTGTTCGCCGTTGGGGCCACCCGCGATCTTCGTCTTGGCCATCACATGACGGCTGAGGGGGCCGTGACCGGGTCTGAAGCGCTGGACGCCGTGGGCCGTGGTGTCCACCAGCAGCGTCGTGCCGTCGCTGGACCAGCTCCAGCCGCGCACGCCCCCGTCGAGGATGTCGGTGGCCAGGAGTTCGTCGACGGCGGTGCGCACCTCCGCATCGGAGAGGGTCGAACCGTCAGAACGTCCGGTGACGAACGCCGTTCCCACGACCGGGGCGGTGGTGACCGTACCGGGACGGCTGGTGACGGGCGGTGGGAGCGGCGCGGCCTGCGCGCTGAACGCCATGATCTCCGCCAGCGCGGCCAGCGCCTGGACCCGCATCATCGTGGGGTCGCTGCCGGCGCGGGCCGAGGCCTCGAGCGCCAGACGGAGGCGATGGAGGAGGTCCGCGGTGATCAGGTAGTCACCCCGGGGGTCGGACATGCGCAGGCTGCCGTCGCTCTGCTCGAGGGCGGCGGGCGCCAGCCTGCTCAGCGCATACCGCAGCGCGCCGTGGCCGCGAAGACCCGCCGGCTGGGTGGCGGCCAGGAAGGCGGCGAACTCGTCCTGCCCTGACTCGGTGGCCAGCTCCACTTCGAGCATGACGTTCGCTTCGGCGCGCAGGGTCACGTCGTCGGTGTTCTTGGCCCGTTCCTGGAGCTTGTGCCGCACCCGCTCGACGGTGGAGGCGGGCAGGACGGCGTCCCCGCCGGGGAGGGGAACGATCAGGCTGCCGTCGGGCATGAGGACCGCGTTCGGGTGCCCTTCGACGAGCGCGGCGGAGACGGCTTCCCTGGCTCTCGCGGCGTAGACGGGCGCGGCGCCCTGGGAGAGCTCGGTGTCGGACGCTGGACCTGTGTTCACCGCGGCGGGGCCGCTCTCGGAGACCGAAGACTGTGACGGATCTCCGGTGCCGGGGTCGGCCTCGTTACTGGTGCGGCTGCCGGCGTCGGCCGACGGGTCACCGGTGGATGCCTCGCCTGGCGAGGGATGCGGGGTGCCCGTGTCCTGACCGGTGGCCGCTTCGCCGGTATTGGTCACCTCGTTCGTCGCGCCGGTGTCGGCTGAGGGGGTGGTCTCACCCGAGGCGCTCGTGCCGCCCGGCGTCGCGGGGTCGACTGCGATGCCCGGCGTCGCGGGGTCGCCTGCTGGGGCGGAGGAGGGCTGCTGACCGGAGGTGGCGGAGGGCGCGGTCCCCGGCCTGGGCGTGGCCTCGCCAGGAGGCGCCGGGGAGACCGAGGTGGGCGCCGACTCGCCTGACTCCTGCTCCTCCATCTCGTCGGGCGTGGGGGCGATCGTGGGGTCGCCGTTGGCCGCCGAGCCGCGCCGGGATCCCGTGGTGTCGGTGTCCGGACCGCCCTGGCCCGTGGACCTGCCGGGCTGGCCGGGTTCCTGGGTGGTCGGTCCCGGGGCCGGCCTGGTCGTCGTCGAGGTGGGGTTGCTCGCGCCGGGAGTCCCGGGGGCGGGAGGCGTCCCTGGGGCCGAATCGGGAGAGTTCGGGCCACTCTGGGGGCCGCCCGCGTCGGGCGAGCCGGGGGAGGGCGGCCCGCCGGCCGGACCGCCACCCGCGCGGGCCAGATCCGCCGCGCTGGCCAGGTCATGGGCCGTGGCGAGCGCCGTGATGGGGTGGGCGAGCGTCGTGTAGACGTCCACGTTGGTGGGGCTGATCGACTTCATCCGGCCCAGTGCACCTGCCGCGGCGCCGGTCAGGGAGTCGACCGAGAACGGGTTGCTGATCTGGCCGTACACCACCGCGTTGGCGACGAAGCTTCCGAACGGGGAGGCGACCATGTTGCTGAGCATCGTGTTCAGCGCCCTGCCGGTGAAGCCGGGCACCGTTCTGGTCATGCGGGAGATGGGTCCCGCCACCGCCATGCCCATCGCGCCGCCGGCCGCGCCACCGAGCAGCGCGGCGCTGGTCATCTTCCAGTCCCGCTCTTTCCTGGTGCCCATCTCGATCTGCTGGCCCTGGGCGATCCAGTCCATGACGCCCTCTTCGCCGGCCTCCTCGACGACCTCCTTGAAGAACGGGATCAGGCGGGGGAGGAAGTGACTCGTGCCGCTCAGGGTGGTGGCCCTGGCCAGGCTGGCGGGCCCGGCCGACCTTCCCGCCAGCGCGGCCAGCCTGACCAGGATGCGATGGATGGCCGCGCGCGCCGCCGCCGCGTAGGGGCCGATGAAGGTGGTGGTCGAGCCCGCGGTGAAGAAGGCGGTCAGCATCCAGATGGCGATGGCGATGACCGTGATCCAGAACGCCACGTTGATGGAGAGCTTGGAATACTGCGTCTGGACGGCGAAGTTGCTGGCCTTCGCCGCGTATGACTTCGCGCCCTGCTGCACTGTCACCACGCCGCCAGGACCGCTGTACAGGTTTCTGACCCTGCCCAAGAAGTCGGCGGTGGAGGGGGCCTGTATGCCCGTGACGATGGAGCGGACCGCCTCAGCCGCGGGCTCGGTGTGCGGCGTCATGCCGTTGCAGAGGGACTCCCACGCGCAGCCGAGGGCCGACAGCTTGTGCTCACTGGCCTTGGGCCACTTCTCACCCGCCGCCAGCAGTGGAATCACCACGTGGATCACCCAGTCGGGCAGGCCGCCTATGTCCCATGCGGGCACGACGTCCCTGTCGATGACGACGGCGACGGACTCCGGCGGGGCCTGTACCGCCGTTTCCGCATTCGTGTTCGTGGCCACGCAGCCCCGTTCTGACCCGACCGTGTGCCTGCAGATGGATGATGCGGAGGCCTCACACCTCGCGCACGGAGTTCCTCACGTTCTCCGCGATGGCGGTGTCCGTGCCGACCAGGTTCTCCACGCCCTTGCGCACTCTCGGCCCCAGGTCAGCGAGCTGACGGATGGTGTGCTTGCCGTTGTCCAGCAACGTGGTGGGAGCGCCGTCACCCAGGTAGCTCCTGTGGAAGGCGAGGCCCTCCGTTCCGTCACCCCAGGGCGCGGCGGCGTGGAGCTCCTCGATCTCCGCCATGCGCTCGTGGTAGGTGACCTCCATGTCGGTCACGGTGGTGTTCCACACGCTCACCCCGCGGTAGAACTCGAGCTTCGAGACCAGCACGCCCCTGTTCAGTCCGTTCACCGCTTGCCACCCATCTGCTCGGCCAGCTGTTTCATCACCGTCTCGAGATCACCCTCCAGATGCGCCTGCATCTGCTCGGCGGGGACCAGCGGCGCGAAGAGCTCGGTGATCCGCTCCTGGACCTGTGCGGCCGCCCGCCGGACCGTCTCGGTGATCGAGTCGGCGAGGCCTCGCGCGTCCGGGTGCCGGTAGACGCGCGGGTCGATGTCGAGCCGTACGAGCTCGCCGCGCGAGCCGACCGTGACCGACACCAGCCCGTCGCGCGACTTCTCCGTCACCTGTACGGTCTTGGCCTTGGCGTGGAGTTCCGCGCCCTCGTCCTGGATCCGCATGAAGGTCGCCCGCAGCTCGTCCGCGTAGGCCTGAAGGCCTGCGGCGTCCCCCTCGTCCAACGACTCCATCTGACCTCCCAAGCCCCGGCACACGCTCCTGCATCGTGCGTGTTACTGGCTAGTTTCCGGCACATGAACATCATTCGACAAGAACGTCCGGATAATTCGCTTTAAACGCGGCAAACTCACAATGCCAGCGGTACGGCGTGCTCCTGCAGATCTTCGACCTCGGCCACGGGTACCCAGCGGCGGTAGACGCCCCGCTCGATCCGCTCCATGCCCAGCGCCGCGGCCTCGGGCGCCGAGCCGCCCAGATACTCCAGAAGCAGCTCCCCCTCACGCTCGTCGTGCACGTGGCACTCCACGCCTCGCCACCGGCACACCGTGGTCACGTACCACACCGCTTCGCACGCGGTGGCGGGGACGGGCATGACGTGGCATCCCTCCTCGACCTCGGTGAAACCCTCGGCGGGCTCGTCGCTGCGCAGCCGCAGCCAGACCTCGAGCGCGGACGCCTCGGGACTGGCCGGGTAGTCGGCGCCGTGCCAGCGGGCGCGGTAGGAGTGCCCCTTCATGCGGGTTTCACCAGCAGCCAGCGCCGCAGGTCGCCGTGGTAGAAGGCGCGCCTGTACTCCAGGCCGTCGTCGGCCAGCTCCCAGATCTCCGCGCCGTGGGTGAGACCGACGCCGTACACCTTGTACTCGCGGATCACCTGGTCGACGTTGGGCACCAGGCCGAGACCGATGAACGGCGGCTCCTCCACCACCCAGCCGGCCACCGCGTCGCGCTGTTCCTCGTCCAACCCGCCGTACGGCGTGCGGTACAGCTCGAGCCCCACCGGACGCCAGCGCAGCAGGTTGACGCTCCCCGTGGGGGTGAGCATGGCGGGTTGGCCGAGCGCGTCCACCAGGACGGCGGGCGTGGCGATGTGCGCGACGTCCAGGGCGTGGTGGACGTAGCCGGAGACCCTGTCCTCGCCGCCGAGCACCATGTCCTTGATGGCGGAGGGGCTCAGCAGCTTCTGCAGCAGAGGCACCCCCGCCTCCGGGTCGAGCAGGAGGTCCTGGGCGAGTGTGGGGACGGCCAGCCTCGCGACCGTCCCCGACTCGAGCAGGAAGCTCACCGGCAGCCCCAGGTTGATCGCCAGCCCCCAGCGTGGGTCCGGCCAGCCGGCGGCCAGGTCCACCATCGAGGCGATCCTGTGGTGCTCGGTCCAGCCGCCGTTGCCCTCCACCATGGCGGCGGCCGAGGTGTAGGCCAGCATCCAGGTACGCCCGTCCGCGACGACCGTCGGCCACGCGACCGGTTCCAGCCCTTCGGCGGCCGCCTTGGTCATCGGCAGCGCGAAGTCGGCGTCCCTCAGCATGCCCAGGCACAGGGCTGTCGCGCCCGCCTCGAACGCGGCCCAGAGGCGTTCCTCGAACTCAGTTGACGGCTGCTGCACGGTGATCACCCTAATCAGCGGTCTCCTGATTCCAAGCCGCGGGCCGTAGGCCACGTACCGAGCAGGGACTGGAGGCGGGGGTCGGCAGGGTGTCCGGACCCGGCCCGCTTATTGCACACGGTCATGTTGACCAGGTGGACCTGTGATGAACAAGATGTAGCCGTTTATGAAGCTGTGTATGGTTTTATCTGTGACGCACGCTTTTCATGCGACGATCGCAGAGCTCGCCGGAGATGTGAACCGGCAGATCACGCAGGTCCGTGAGGCCTACGCGAAGCTCGGCGCGCTCGAGTCCACCGTTCACTCGGACGACGGGATGGTCGGTGTGACCGTGGGCGCGCGCGGCCAGGTTCGCTCCATCGAGCTGAACCCGCGCGTGTACCGGCGGTTGTCCCCCGCCGAACTGGCGGACGCGATCATGGAGCAGATCAGCCGGGCAACGGGGGCCGTCTCCGAGCAGAGCAGGCAGCTCATGGAGCCACTCATGCCGGAAGGCCTGCCGTACGAAGAGGTCTTCGGCGAGAACGCCACACTGGACGCGTTCCTGCCGCCGCCCGTGGAGCCCGAGTAATGGCCGGCTTCGACGTCCGGCCGGGTTTCCTGCGCCATGAAGCCGCTGTCTACGTCGAGCGCCAGCTGCACGTACATGATGTGTCGGACGCCCTGAAAGCGGCCTTCCACCGCGACCGGGGCACTCTCGGCAAGGACATGTACGGTGCCGAGCTGGCGAAGAAGATGCCCGAGATCGAGGAGCGCATCTTCAGCGCGCTGAGCGACTACATCGACCAGCTGGAGGGCGTCGCCACCAACCTCCACGCCAATGCCGGCACCTACGAGCTGGTGGACCGGCCCATCACGGACGGCTCCTGATCCTCCGTGGGATTCGACGGATTCCTGGTCCCCGACTGGGCCAAGCCGTACGTCGGCTGGGTCGTCGGCATGGACTGGCCGGAGGGGGACGAGACCGGATGCTTCCGGCTCGCCGACGCCTGCGTGGTCGCAGCGCACCAACTCGTCGAGGGCACCCTCGCCGATCTGCCGTCGAGCACGAACAAGATCGGCTCTGAATGGGACGGCGACGCCCACCTGGCCTTCGCCCAGCATGTCTCGGAAGTCGCGGGCGGCAAGGTGGCCGACCTGGTCACACGGCTCATCAACACCGCCATCGCGCTGAACGGCGTAGGCGTGCAGATCCAGTACGCCAAGTACATGATCGAGGCCACGGTATGGCTGCTGATCGTGCAGATCGCCTACCTGCTGGCGGCCGCCATGGCCAGCGGCGGGGCGAGCCTGGCGCTCATACCCCCTCGTGTGGCTCTCGCCCGGCTCACGGTCGCGCAGATCGCCAAGCGAACGCTGCTCAACATCGCGCTGTTCGCCGGGATTGTGGCCGGCATGGACGGCGGTATCCAGGCCCTCCAGATGGCGCAGGGACGTAGGGACGAACTCGACGCAAGGCAGCTGGTGGTCTCCGCGCTGAGCGGCGGGGCCATGGGCGGGCTCATGGGTCTGCTGTCCGGTGGTCTGAGCCGGCTGGCCACGCCCGCCCTGCGCGCAGGGCTGAGCCGGGCGGAGATGACGACGGCGGAGAAGCTGCTGTCCGCCGCCAGCTCGTCCCTCTACGGCCAGGCGGCGCAGTACGCTCTGACCGGCGGGATCACCACTGCGGGGACCCTGCTGGCCGAGGGCAACTTCAGCTGGGAGATGCTCGCCAAGGGCATCACCTCCAGCGCTCTGGGCGCCGACGGCCAGCACCTGACCACGACGCTCCCGCGCGGCGGCGGCGACCCGCCCCCGCCGCACCGAACCTCCGGTGAAGGGAACCCTTCGTCCGGTCCCCCACCGCCTTCGCCTTCTCAGGCGGACCCGCCGCCGGGCTCCCACACGCCTTCGACTCCCAAGGGGGACCCGCCAAGCCCCCACCCCGGCCCCGCGTCCACCTCTGACACGAGCGGCCCGGCCGGGGCCGCTCCCGGCCACCCTCTCAACCAGATCAACACGAACGTCACCGAACTGGCCGCCCATGCGCCGGCTCCACCCGGCGAGTCCGTCCACCACGCGCAGAACGCCGACTCGCCGGTGGGCACGAAGGCACACACGAGCGCGGACCAAGGCGGCACGCCCAAGAGCGGCACGGATTCCCCCGGGGTCCTCCGATCCACAGACCCCGTCCCTGCCCCCCGGACCGCGGGGGAGAGGAGCGATGCCGGAACACCCCGCCAGGCCGCCGATCGCGGGGACGGAAGCACGCCCAGACAGGCCGCCGAGCAGAGCGCCGGTGGCACGCCGCGCCACGGGTCCAACCGGGAAGAACCAGGTACGGCCCGCCCGGAGGCTGACGGGAAGGGGCCCGGCACCACCCGCCAGGCGGCCGACGGTGACGACGGCGCTTCAACTCGCCGGGCAGCCGATCGCGATGGCGCCGACACGACGACGCACGCGGCCGGCCGCGGCGCAGGCGACCCCTCGACGCAGGCGACAGGGCGCGGCGACAGCGACCCGTCGGCAGGGACGAGCCGGATCGAGCGGCTGCTCAACCACGACGGAGACCCCGTCCCCCCGTCCCGGCTGGCGGAGGCGTCCACTCAGACCGCCCATGCCGGCGACGTCACGCCACTCCGCGGGGAGGGCGATCCGTTGCCGCCGCTCCGTCCCGCGGGGGAATCGGCTTCGCATGCTCGAGTGCCGGACGGCGCGTGGAACACCACGCGCGCTCCGTTCGACTTCGAGCGCTTCTACAACGATCCCCGCTGGTCGGCCGACGCCACCAGGTTCGAGCAGCGCCTGGGCGCGTACTACTTCAACAACCCCGAAACCCTGGACGCCGCCCGTACCGCTCTGCGCAAGATGCGAGACGTACTCCTCGAGCTCACCCCCAGGCGATCGGACGAGAGCGTCGAGGACTTCACCCGGCGCGTGGAGAGCGTGTTCTTCAAGGACGACCTCGCCAGCGCGGGCCAGGTGGGCAAGCGTGATGTGACCCTTGACGACCTGCTCGCTCACGGTAACCTCCGCGAGCTGGTGACGGCCTTCTACAACGGCGCCTACTACAACCGCGAGAATCCGCACATCCTGGGCAACGCCCTGCTCGACATCATGGACAACAACCGCTGGAACGCCGCCCGCGACGCCGGTCTGGACGTCGGCGAGATACGGCGATCCCAGCACCAGCTCGATGAGCGGATGCACCGTCCGATTATCGGACGCGCGGAGGCCATGTTCATGTCGGACAGCAACACGTTCACCCGCGACCCGTTCGGCACGGGCAACGTCGGCATGATGTCGCAGCGCGGCGTCAGGGACGTCTCCGAGATGGTCAGCAGTCAGCACAGTCGGCGCACTCGCACCGACGAGGAGATCCAGGAGCTCGGCCTCCACACGACTCCCGAGCACTACGAGGGACTGGGCACGCCGCTGGGCAAGTTCGAAAGGGCCTACATCGAGGAGGCCACCCAGAGGAAACTCGATCCTGACACACCGCTGCCCTGGCGAGAGGGCGCGACCATGCACGACCTCCCGTCGAGCAGGTGGGCGCAGAAGACGTCGAGCGCGGGATTCCTCGTGGTCGACGGCGTTTCGGGAACGACCGCCAAGATGCTGACGGCCGTCAAGTTCCTCGATCTCGGCCCCAAGACGACCGAGCACTTTCTCGGCGCCCTGATGGGCTGGATGCTGCCGGGTCGGGACCACTCACTGTTCGAGGTCGCCAAGGGTGCGCAGATCGCCGGCGTGGGCTGGATGCCGTTGGAGCCCGGCACTCGACCCACCGCCGTGGACTTCTACCGGAATCTGCCGAACATAGATCTGGGGACCCTGAGGCGCGAAGTCCTCCCCGACGGCATGTTCCCGCACGAGGCCCGGTATTACATGAACGCCACGGACAAAGCTGGATTCACAGAGACGCAGCCGTCCCATATACGCGGCATCGCCGACCGCCTGTGGCCGCAGTTGGAAAGCGGGCGGGTGACGGACCAGAGCCTCTGGCGCTGGTTGGAGCGTAACGGCGTCGACCCGACGAACGTCGACCAGGTTCGAGCGCTGGGTGAGCGGCTGTCGCCCGCTCATCTGATGGCGATGACCGTCTACACCGAATCGAGCCACTCCCTGATCAATCACGTCGCGCGCACACAACTGTGGACCGCCGGCCTGTCGGAGTCGGTGGTCCATCGCCGCTTGGCGGACAAGATACACCAGGCGGTCACGGCGTACCTGGACAACATGGCCGGCGGACAGCGGAGCAGCGGATACATCCCGGCAGTCGTCCATTCCGCGCTGTACCCCAGCGGTAGGAGCTCGCTGCACGAGCGCGCTCAGGCGTACGTCGACGCGGCACGCCGGGCGGACGAGGCGACGAAAGCGCTTGCCGAGCACCGGGCGGAGGGCCGGAAAGAGGAGGCCAGGCAGGCGGGCAAGGACCTCAGAGAAGCGCGCAGGGAACGGCAGGAGGCCTTGAACGATGTCAAAATGCAGCTGGGCAAGGGGCTCACGCGTCTGTTCGACGAGATGCGCTGGCACGTCGACATGGTGCACGACGCCATGATGCAACTGCCCGCCGTCGGTACACCCGACCGTCCCGTCCTGGCCTACCGCGGAGACTGGTTGACGCCTGTGCACTCGCCCATCTACGGATCGAAATGGCATCCGCACGGGACCGCTCGCGAGTTCCTCAGCACCAGCCTGAGCCTGGAAGTGGCCGTCCGGTTCATGCTGGACAACCCGGCCGGCGACCGCAAGGTCCTGGTCGTCTATCAGCTCACCGGCCAGCAGGCCAGGGACATCTCCGTCTTCTCGGCCTACGCCTCCGAGAAGGAGGCCGTCCTCCCGCCCCGCTCCCGTACCGAGTGGGTCAGGGACCAGGAGCAGGTGGAAGGCGTGCGCGCAGACGTGGAACGGGTCATCACGGACATGGTGAACCGTCGTTCCCTCTCGGAGCCCCCGGACTATGAGATCATCGTCATGAGGGAGGCCCCCGGTGACGGTTGAGTGGGCGGAGCTGGACGAGAGAGAGTGGCGGCTCTACGGCGGCATGCACCGGATGTTGCTACGCCTGGCGGGCCAGGTGCCCGACGGCCTGCTCACGCAGGCGCGCGCCATGCTGGCCGAAGGCGACCTGGCCTATCTGCCCGACGCCCTCACCATGGCAGCGGTTGAGCTCGGCGTGCCGCTGACGGCGCAGGAGGTGGAGATCCTGCGCGACCTCTTCGTGGCGCTCGGCATCGAGGGCGAGCCGACGGGTGTGGACCAGGTGGCGATCACAGACACCACCCGCGGCACCGGTCACCGCTTCAGTCCGGTATCGCCCGAGGTGGCGCAGCACGTACGCGTCCCCGCCGCCCTCGACCTCACTGCCGAAATCCCGGCGGAGCTGGCAGATCTGCAGGAAGAGCTGGTCGATCTCACTGATCACCTCGTGGTCGACGCGCTCAGCGAACATGCGGGAACGAGGGCGATCTGGCGTACCTGGCGTTCGGGTCCCGAGAGGCTCGCGAACGAGGACGTGAAGGGCTGGCGCCGGGTCTACCTCGCAGAGGTCGAGCCCGGCGTCCTGGCCTGGGAACTGACGTTGGAGGCCCAGACCGAGCTCACTCAGATGAGTGAGAGCGATCCGCAGGTGGAGGTGTACTGGAGCAGTGAGGAACTGCCGCCCTATCACCGTGCCGCCCGCGAGGCCGCCACTCTCCTGTGGAAACGCCGCTGACCGGGTGCTAGCCGGGGCGAGCAGGACCGCGGCACCTTAGAGCGCGACGCCCAGCACACGCTTCAGCCATGGGAGCTCCCTTCCAGATCGCCGAGGCGGGGTGCCACCGCGCGGCGTGACAGTGACCGGTGCCACTCAGGGCCGGGCCTGTGACGGGGTGGGTGAGGCGATGTGCGACTTTCTGTCACATCGGGAACGGCTGTCTCGTCCAGTCGTCAGTTCAACCGAGACAGGAGGTCGTCATGGCACGGTCTGTCACGAATGTGGTCGTGGCCCTGAGCGCGCTGTACACGCTGGTCTTCGGCGTCTGGATGTGGGGATGGCCGCAGTCGTTCGCCGAATACGTCAACTTTCCCCCTCATGAGCACTTCCTGCACGACCTGGGCGCCTTCCACGTCGGCATCGGGATCGCCCTGGTGGCGGCGCTGGTGTGGCGGGACGCGATCCTGGTCGTCCTTGTCGGCCTCGCCACGGCCGGCCTGATCCACACGGTGAACCACGCGATGGACTCCCATCTCGGCGGCGCCGTGAGTGATCCCTACGTGATCGGCGCTCAGGCCCTCGTCGCGGTGGTGGGCATCGTGTTCCGCGCCCGCCACCTGCGTGTGAGCGGGGCGAAGGAGCAGGCGCGATGAGGGTGGTGCTCGCCGGTGCCACCGGTGCGATCGGGCGGCCGCTGCTGTCGGCGCTGGCCGCCTCGGGGCACGAGGTGATCGCGGTCATCCGCGATCCCGCCAAGCGGCGGCTCGTGGCGGATCGCGGCGCGCTCCCTGTGATCGCGGATGTGATGGATCGCGACGGCCTGCTGCGCGCGGTCGACGGCCACGCCGCCGACGTGGTCATGCACCAGGCCACGGCGCTGCGGGAGGCCGGGCGCAGGCTGCGCCCCGACGACCCCACCATCCTCCTGCGCGGCAGGGGGACCGAGCATCTCCTCGAGGCCGCGCGGGCGGTGGGCGCGCGTCGCTTCGTCACCCAGTCGCTGATCACCGGGTACGGCTACCGCGATCACGGCACCAGGGTCCTGACCGAGAACGACGTCTTCGGCCTGCACGCCGGCAACGTGGGCGACCTGGTGACGGACTCCAGCGTGGCCACCGAGCGGCAGGTGTTCGCCGCGGACGGCATCGAGGGCATCGCGCTGCGGTACGGGATGTTCTACGGCAGGCACGCGTTCAGCGACATGTTCGCCGACCTGATGCGTAAGCGGGCTCCGGTGCTGCCGCGGGGGGAGACGGGGACCACGTCCTTCATCCACGTGGAGGACGCGGCGACGGCCGCGGTCGCGGCCATGGAGCGCGGCCGTGACGGAGAGGCGTACAACATCGTGGACGACCAGCCCACGAGCTGGCGAACCTTCCTCACCGCGGTCGCCCGAGCACACGGCACCCCTCGTCCTGTCGTGACGCCACGGTGGCTGATCCGGCTGGCCGTACCGTATCTGGGCTGTCTGATGATCGACACGACGATGCGGGTCTCCCACGCCAAGGCCACCAGGGAGCTGGGCTGGACCCCGGTGTACCGGAACCTGCGCGAAGGTCTGGGGCTCGGCTGAGACGGCGGGCCCGCGATCGCGACCTCTGGACGGTTCCATGCAGGCCGGGTGGGGACCCGTCACCTGCATGGAACGGCCCTAGCCGGCCGGCGTGGACGCCGGAGACTCAGCCTCTGACAGAGGGGCGCCGGTCGGGGCGGGCTCGCCCTTCCCTGGGCGGTCGTAGATTCCGACGGCCCACCTGCCTGGTACCTCGCCGACCTTGGCCAACAGGCGTTCGCGCACCCTGGGGTTCATCAGCTCCAGGGACTGGGCCCTCTCGTCACATCCTTTCGACTTCCCGGGCGGCCGGCAGCCCGTGACGGCTTCCGCGACCTCCCGGACCGGGGCGTCCGCGGGAAAGATCCAGACCTGCAAGGACTGCGGACGCTTCAGCCAGCCGGAGGGCGCCGAAAGCCGGTCGTGATGCCCGCCCACCGACTCGCCGCAGCGCCCGGACGAACCGCCCATCTCGCCGCCCTTGAGCTTGCTCCTGATGACCACCCACGCCTGGGGATCGTCGCAGACCAGCTTGTACCCGGTGGAGAAGCTGGTCGGAGTGAAGGTCACCGTCCGGGCCACGCCCATCGTCTGGAACCGCTGGGAGTCGATGAGGGAGAGGTCAAATCTGACGGCCCCCAGCACCACGGGCATCGTCTCGGGCAGCTTCGGTCCTGGCTCGACCCGGGCCGAGTCCACAGGACGCTGGGCGACCGACGTCTCACCAGGGCCGGGCGGTCCGGCCGGCAGGCCGCTCACCAGTCCGACGGCGATGACCGCGAAAGCCGCCGCCGCACCGCCCGTCACCACCCGCCGGGTACGGCGGATGCGGTGGCCCCGCCGTACGATCGCGTCGAGATCGGCGGACGGTTCGCGGCCGGCTCGTTCCTGGACCCGCACGGTCAGGAGCCTGCGCAGATCGCTCTCGGTGTGCTTCATCGCTTGACCCTCTCCATGTTCATGGTCTGCATGTCCGGATCGACCCGTAGACGGGTGAGCGCCCGGCTGAGCTGGCTCTTCACCGCTCCCAGCGAGCAACCGACGATGTCGGCGACCTGGGTGAGCGTTCGTCCCTCGAAGTAGTGCAGAACGACCACCGCGCGCTGGCGCGGGGAGAGTGTGCCGATCGCGCTCCACATCGCGGCCTGATCGGCCACTTCGGCAGCCGCGTCGCGCGGATCGGCCGCCTCGGGGACCCGTTCGGCAGGCACCTCCCCGCGCCAGCGCCTGCGCCACCACGACGCGTGGGTGTTCACGATGATCCGGTAGACGTACGGGTCGGGGTTGCCCTCGATCCGCCGCCAGGCGACCCAGGCCTTCGCCAGCGCGGTCTGCACCAGATCCTCTGCCGTGCCCCAGTCCCGGGCGAGGAGGTACGCCATCCGGCACAGCCCCAGATGCCGGTGCGCCACATACTCGGTGAACCCGTCGTCCATCCATCAACTCCGTCTCGTTGTCTCCGGCGATGACTACCGTTCGGGAGGCGCGTTCGGATGACAGGCGACCACAACTCGACAATATTATGTAGATCGGTCTACATTCTCCTCATGGTAGTCAAAGGGGATCAGACGCGGACCAGGTTGATCGACGCCGCCCGCACTCTGGTCGAGGCGCGGGGGTACTTCGGCACCGGGCTCAACGAGGTGATCGAGGCGGGCAGGGCCCCGAGGGGGTCGCTGTACCACCACTTCCCCGGCGGCAAGGACCAGTTGACCGCGGAGGCCCTCGTCGTCTCCGCCCGGGAGATCGACGCGTTGATCAGGAGCCTCGCGGAGGGTGTCACCGACACCAGGGAGCTGATCGAGGCGGTGCTGGACGCGCTGGCCGACCGCATGGAGGAGGCCGGGTACGCCAAGGGATGCCCGATCGCCACGGTCGCCCTGGAGGTGGCGGCGACCAACGCCTCGTTGCAGCAGGTCTGCGCGGAGGCCTACGACGGCTGGGAAAGGGCGCTCGCCGACCGCCTGGTCGCCGACGGCCACGGCCGCGACCATGCCGAGGACCTCGCGTGCTCCTTGCTCGCCCTCGTCGAGGGGGCGCTCGTCCTGGCCCGCGCCCGGCGCAGTCGCGTGCCGATCGAGCGGGCACGACGTTCCGCGGCGGTCCTGCTCGGAGCCTGAGAAGACGACCGCGGCGGGCGGAGAGAGGCCCGCCATAGGTCCGCGGGAACACCCCTGCTTTCTTCTGTCCATAAAATATGTAGATCGGTCTAGAGAGGCGCTCATGGAAACGAAGCCCGAGACCCTGGTCGTCGGTGCCACCGGCCTCATCGGCCGCCGGCTCACAGCGGAGCTGCTCAGGCAGGGACGGGCGGTCGCCGTGACCGTCCGCGGCGGGTCAGCCCGCGGTGCGCAGTTGCGCACCTGGCTCAGGGAGCACGACATCGACGAAGAGGCGCTCACCGTCGTCACGGCCGACATCACCCGGCCGGGGCTCGGGCTCGACCCCGGTGACGGAGAGCGGCTGAGTTCCGTACGGGACGTCTTCAACGCCGCCGGCGTGTACCGCTTCGGTCTGGGGCGCGAGGAGGCCAGGCGAGCCAACGTCGACGGTGTCGTGAACGTCCTGCGCTGGGCTGCTACACGCCCGGAGTTGCGGCGCGTGGTCCACATCTCGGGGTACCGCGTCGGGGCGGCGGACCCGCTCCCTTACCCCGTTCCCGAGGACCGGCTGGCCCGGCTGTACCGGCGGTACGGCTCGTACGAGGCGTCGAAGCGCGAGGGCGATGCCGCGGCACGGGCCATCGCCGCACGCGAGGGCATCGCGTTGACCGTGGTCAATCCCGCGACCGTGATCGGGGACTCGATGACGGGCGAAGCCGGTCAGTACCTCGGCCTGGCCGGCCTGGTCGAGCAGCTGTGGACGGGGCGGCTCCCAGCGCTGGCCGGTACGCGACGCACGTTCGTCCCCGTGGTCACCGTGGATCACCTCGCCCGCTTCCTGGCCGCCGTCCCCGAGCACGACGAGGGGCCCTACCGCGCTCACTGGCTCCTGGACGACGCCACCCCACCGCTGCCCGACCTGGTCGCGCTGCTGGCCCGCCACCTCGGGGTGCGCGCGCCCCGCGCGGTGCTCCCGGTCGGCCTCGTACGGCGGCTGCCTCGCGCGATCACCGGAGTCGACCCCGAGACGCTGACCTTCCTGTCCGAAGATCGCTACGACACCTCTTCCGCCGATGCGCTGGCCAGGGCCGCCGGGCTGAGCCATCCGCCCGTGCGGGACGCCGCGCGCCGCTGGGCGGACCGGCTCGTCGCGGAGCGGTTCGGCCGCGCCCAGCCGCCGCTGCCCGGTGGATTCCACCTCGTCGCCGGAGCGCGGACCTACCTCGCGGGTGATCGTGTGTCTCCCGGCTACGTCCTGCTCCACGGCCTGCCGCTCGACGCCGAGACCTGGCAAGGCGTGCTGCCCGAGCTGGACGGCACCGCCCTGGTGGCCGACCTCCCGGGGCTGGGCCGCTCCAGCCGTACCGCCGCCGACCCCGCCGACTGGCTCACCGAGCTCTTCGCTCCCCTCACCAGCAGGCCGGTCCTCGTCGCGCACTCGGCGGGCGCCGCGCCCGCCCTTCGCCACGCCCACGCCCACCCTGAACGGGTCGCGGGTCTGGTCCTCGTCTCGCCCTACTTCCTCCAGCGGCGCCCCCGGTGGCACCTGCGCGCACCCGCGCTCGTCGGGCCCCTCATCCGGACGGCTTCAGCCCGGCGGCTCGGCGAGGCGCTGCTCGGCCCTGCCGTCACCGACGCCGCCACGCCGCGCGCGTTGGACGACGCGGTCGCCCAGCTGCGACGGCCGGGGGTCGCCCGGCGCACTGCGGGATGGCTGCACCGGGCGCAACGTCACACCGAGCGCGCCGAGCTGCGGGCGCTGACGGCCACCTGCCCGGTCCCGGTCCACCTCGTCATCGGCGAGTTCGACCCGCTCGTCGGCGACGCCCCCGATGCCGCCGTGACCGTCGTTGCAGGAGCCGGCCACCACCCGCAGCTCAGCCATCCCGCCCAGGTGGCCGCGGTCGCCAGAGCAGCCGTCGGGATCGGTCAGCCCCGAGCGGTGCGACACCCACGGTGATCGGCGCCGCGGTAGGCCGCCCCACGGCCGGCCTCGCATCCTGGGGGTCTACGGCGTACAGCCCTCGAACTCCGGCACGAAGGCCGACAGCTGGAGACCGCTCGCGCCGAACCACTTGTCCAGGAGCCTGGCCGCGGTGCCGTCCTGGTACATGTCCGTGATGGCCCGGTTGACCTGCTCGCACCCCTTCACGTCGCCCAGGGGCAGGGCGATGCCGTACCTCTCGGCGGTGAACGGAGCGTTCACGATGGCGAACGCGCCGCGCTCGCGGACGGCGAACCCGGCCAGGATCAGGTCTCCGGTGGAGACGGCTTCCACGGCCCCCGATCTGAGCAGGTCGACGCACTCGCCGTAGGTCCTGGCGGGGACCAGCACCGCGGCGATCCGGTGCCCGTCGACGATGCGTGAGGTGGAGATGGAGCCCTGTGCCTCGCAGAGCCTGCGCCCCTTGAGATCACGCACGTTCCGGATCCTGCCGTATCCCGCGCGGACCAGAATGTCCTGGCGAGAGACGTAGTACGGCCCGGCGAACGTCACCTGCCTCTTGCGTTCCGCGCTGATGGAATAGGTCGCGACCACCATGTCGGCCGCCCCTTCGCGCAGCTTCGCCTCCCTGCCCTCCGAGGTCGTCGCGACGAAGGAGACCTTCTTGCCCAGCCGAGCGGCCACGTAGGCGGCCACGTCGACATCGAAGCCCTGGAAGACCCCTCCGCTGGTTCTCACGGCCAGGCCGGGCTGATCCGACTTCACGGCCACGACCAGCTCGTCCTTGTCCAGGATCGACCGGGCGCCGGCGAGGTCGCCGCCGCAGCCGGACAGCAGCGACGCCGCGGCGACGGACGAGACAAGCTTTCGCATGAGCCCCTCCAGGAGGCTCAGCGTAGGCAGGGCCGGTGACGTGCCGGTGAACGGCGCATGGCCGGAAATCAAGAGGTCCGCGGCCCGAACAGACCGATGGTCAGCTCTCGGCTCGCTCCAGCGCCTGCCGTACCAGCAGATCCTCCCGCCCGTGCGGGGCGGTGGTCCAGCGGGTGAGAGCGTCGGCGTCGCCGTGGGACAGGACCCTGCCGCGCAGCCGCTGGTGCAGCCGGTCGCGCAGCGCCTCGACCCCTTCGGCCCGAGACGACGGCAGCAGCGGCCCCCGGTAGCGGTCGAGCAGCGCGCCGACGCTGTCGGTGGCCAGTTCGTCGTCCAGGGTGAGGAAGTCGGCCACCGTCCGCCCGAGCAGCCGGTAAGGATCGGAGGCCAGGCGGTAGCCCAGGACGCGGCGCAGCCGGGTCATCTCCGCGCGGACGGTGACCGTCTTGCCGCCCTGCCCGTACGTCAGGCGGGCCAGCGCGTCGGCGGTCAGCCCTGCGGGATGGGCGGCCAGGAGCACGACGAGCTCGCTGTGCCTGGCGCTGAGCTCGTGGGCGACGCCGTCCAGGCGGATCCACGCGCGGTCGCGGCCGAGAGCGTGCAGCAGCAGGGCCTCGCTGGTGCTGTCGACGCCGTCGGTGCAGTGGACGGCGAAGGGCCCGGTCGCCGACAGCCGCTCGAAGACCACCCTGCGGCCGTCGGGCAGCGTCGCGGGGCCTTCTCGGGGTGGCGACGGCCAGCGCTGCGGCAGCCAGCCGCCCGGCGAGGCGTGCAGCACGCGGCCGTCGGCGCCGACCAGCGCGCTGTGAATGCCCTTGTGGCGCATGACGTGCTCGAGATAGCGCATGCGCAACCGCTCGTCCTGCTGCCTGGTCTGCTCGCCCAGCTGCGCCTCGGCCAGCCGCGCGGCCGCCGCGACCAGGGACAGCGACAGCGAGTTCGCGGCAGAGGTGGGACAGGTCACGTCGATGGCGCCGAGCAGCTCGCCGGTGACCGGGTTCCTGATGGGCGCGGCGCAACAGGTGAAGTCCACCGCGACCGAGAGGAAGTGCTCGGGGCCGCGGACGCGGAACGGCCGGCCCAGCGCGAGCGCCGTCCCCACCCCGCTGGTGCCCGCCTTGCCCTCGCTCCACAGCGCGCCGGGCACCAGGTGCACGCCCTCGGCCAGCCTGCGCGCCGATCGGTCGCCCATGACCCAGAGCAGGTGCCCCGCCGAGTCGCTGGCGAAGATCAGATGGCCAGGCTGGGTGGCCGCGTCGCGCAGCGTGCCGAGCAACGTGGGCCACACCGAGGCCATCGGATGATCGCGTTGCAGCCTGCGCACCCGGTCGTCCCGCAGCTCGATGGGTGGCAGCGAGCGGTCGGGGTGGACGCCCTGCAGGCGGGCGCGATCCCACGACGCACGTACCTCCGGGCGTACCTGCGCAGGTCGTTGGCCACTCAGCGCGCTCTCGCGAGCGCGGGCCAGCCGTCGCGTCGAGTCGTCCATGATCTCCTGACGAGCAAGTTAGTACCGATTGCAACCCCTATGCAACGCTGCCGAAACCCTTGGGAGGCCAAGGCGCATAGCGGATAGTCGTTACGGCCCGGACATTTCAACTTGTTGGAGAGACAAGATGTCATACCTGGAGCTGGCGGACGGCGTGCCGCTTTACTACGAAGACCATGGGTCTGGGCCCGCTGTGCTGCTCATTCACGGGTGGACGATGAACAGCTCGTTCTGGGGGCAGAACGTCGGCGCGCTCAGCGAGTCCAATCGGGTCATCACTGTAGACCTGCGCGGGCATGGTTTGTCCGGGAAAACAGATGATGGCCACACTTTGTCGCAATACGCACGCGACATTCGCGCCCTGCTGCAGCATCTGCAGCTGCGCGAGGTGTCCATGGTGGGCTGGTCGATGGGCACCGCGGTCATCCTGTCGTACGTCCAGCAGTTCGGCTGCGACCTGCTGCGGTCGGCGGCCTTCGTCGACCAGTCGCCGAGATTCCTCGACGGGGAGGGCTGGGACTTCCCGCTGCTCGGCGGCTACTCCACGACCGACCTCGCCGTCTTCGCGCAGGGTGTCCGGTACGCCAGGCCGAGCGTGATCAAGCCGTTCATCGCCGCGTGCTTCGCCGAGACTCCGCCGGACGAGGTGATCGACGCGGTCTACGCCGAGACCACCAAGATGGCCACGTCGGCGGCCCTGTCCGTCTGGTACGACATGGCCTACGCGGATCTGCGCCCCGTCCTGCGGGAGCTCACCGTCCCGACCCTCCTGATGTACGGCGCCCGCAGCAAGATCTTCCCCGGCGACCTCGACGAGTGGCTGGCCCGCCGGCTGCCGAAGGCGCAGGTGGCCAGGTTCGACCACAGCGGCCACGCCCCGTTCAGCGAGGAGCCCGACAAGTTCAACCAGACCCTGGGCGCCTTCCTGCGTTCCTGACGCAGGGCCCTGGACCGTACGCACAAGGGGGAGAGGACGTGTCTCGACCGATCCGCGGGTGGCGGAGCACAAGGAGCGCGAGGTGACCAGGATCGCTCCCGCCGACACCGTCGACCTGGCCAGGCTCGGCCAGGAGCATCAGCTCGTCCGGCTGCGCGACGCGCTCATCCTGCTGGGCGTCAACGCCGAGCTCAGGGACAACAACACCGCGCTCATGGTGCACAGGCCCGCGCCCGGCCTGCCGGTATGGGTCTTCGTCGGCTACGGCGGGGGCAGTTACTCCTGGCAGAACGCCAACAAGCGGCACCCGGTCGACGACCCCCATGGAGCGGCCGCCGTCCTGGCCGACCACGTCGCCCGCTAGGCGCGACCCCACGACGTGACGGCCACTTCGCGCACCGCAGCGCGCGGGGTGGCCGTCACCGATTCCGGGTCGTCTCGACGCCGACCTCACCGCCGTCGGCGTCGGCGCAGGATCGGAACAGCCGTCCGTGCAAGGAGGGTGCGGACATGCCGGCCATTATGGCGACAGCGGTCGACGCTCTCCGATGGGCGTCCCCCGCGCGGAACCTGCCCTGCGCGACGTTCCCGGAGCCTTCGCAGGGGTAGAGCTGCGGTATTGCGCACGGTGGGTCCACGGTGGGGCCACAGTGGGACAGGACCCGTGCTGAGCGGGACGAGCCCGCAGCCTGATGCCCCCGCACCGGCCTGTCGCCGGACCTTTCCCGGAAGATGGCCGGAGGCAGGCGGTGTCGAATGACGTGAGGAGTCGGCGATGACCATGAACGCGACCGGAGGCGAGGGCACCTTCGCCGAGCTGGGGCTGCGATCCGAGCTCCTGGACGTGCTGTCCGCTCTGGGTTACGAGGAGCCCACTCCCATCCAGAGAGAGGCGATCCCCCCGTTGGTGGAGGGGCGCGATCTGCTGGGGCAGGCGGCGACGGGCACGGGGAAGACCGCGGCGTTCGCCTTGCCCGTGCTCCAGCGGATGCTCCACTCCGGTGGTGACGCCGGGCCGGCGACGCTGGTGCTCGTGCCCACGCGGGAGCTGGCCGTTCAGGTCTCGGAGGCGTTCCATCGGTACGGCCGCATCCTGGGCACCCGCGTGCTGCCGATCTACGGCGGCGCGCCCATCGGCAGGCAGCTGCAGGCGCTCAGGCGCGGGGTGGACGTCGTGGTCGCGACGCCGGGACGGGCCCTCGATCACATCGGCAGGGGAACGCTCGACCTGGAGGGTCTGCGCACCGTCGTGCTGGACGAGGCGGACGAGATGCTCGACATGGGGTTCGCCGACGACATCGAGGCGATTCTCGCGGCGACCCCCGAGGATCGCCAGACCGTGCTGTTCTCCGCGACGATCCCGCTGCGCATCGATGGGATCGCCCGCCGTCACCTGCGGGACCCGGTGCGGATAGAGATGGGGCACACGGCGGCAGAGGGGCGCCAGACGACGCCGCTGGTGGAGCAGAGCGCGTACCTGGTCGCCAGGGCGCACAAACCCGCGGCGCTCGGCCGCCTCCTTGACATCGAGGCGCCGACAGCCGCGATCATCTTCTGCCGTACCCGTGACGAGGTCGACCAGCTCACGGAGGCGATGAACGGACGCGGCCACCGCGCCGAGGCCCTGCACGGCGGCATGGAGCAGGAGCAACGCGATCGAGTGATGTCACGGCTGCGGGCGGGGACCGCCGACCTGCTCATCGCGACCGACGTGGCGGCGCGCGGCCTCGACATCGAACAGCTCACCCACGTCGTCAACTACAACGTCCCGTCCGCGCCGGAGGCGTACGTCCACCGCATCGGCAGGGTGGGCCGCGCCGGCCGCGAAGGGGTGGCGCTGACCCTGGTGGAGCCGCGCGAGCACCGGATGCTCAAGGCGATAGAGCGGGTGACCAGGCAGCGGATCCCGGTGGGGAGGCTGCCGACCCTCGCCGACCTGCACACGCGCCGGATGGAGCTGACCCGGGTCGCGCTGGAGGAGTGCCTGCTCCAGGACGACCTGGAGCACTTCCGCGTCCTGGTCGAGTCGCTCACCGACGAGTTCGACCTCATGGAGGTGGCGCTCGCCGCCGTCAAGCTGGCGCACGAGTCCAGCGGCGCCGCGCTCGACGAGGAGGAGATTCCCGAGGTGGCCCCGCGGACCGTGGAGAAGCGGCGTGGGCAGCGGGAGACCGCCAGGGACGGCGAGCGACGCGCCCGCACCCCTGCGGGTGGAATGGCACGTCTCTTCTTCAGCCTGGGGCGCAGCGCGGGAATCCGGCCGCAGGACCTGGTCGGCGCGATCGCCGGCGAGTCGAGCCTGAGCGGGCACGACATCGGCGCGATCGAGATCGCCGACCGGTTCTCGCTGGTGGAGGTGCCGCAGGCCGCGGCCAATGAGGTGATCGCCGCCCTCCGGCGTACCACGATCAAGGGAAGGCGGCCGACCGTCCGCCGCGAGCGTGACACGCGCAGCGGACGAACACGATGACGAGGCCGCTCACGGTGGCCTGATGGCCGACGGACTGGGTGCTTCGATGAAACAGAGCGGAGGAATCCGATGATCGCCCGAATCTGGCACGGTTCCACCCCGATCGAGAAGTCAGCGGACTACCTGAGGCTGATGCGCGACGTCGCGCTCCCCGACTACCGGTCGACTCCCGGTAACCGGGGCGCGTACGTGTTGCATCGCGAGGACGGAGGCGTCGCCCACTTCATCACGCTGACCTTCTGGGACTCCGAGCAGGCGATCGCCGACTTCGCGGGCGACGACGTCACCCTCGCCAAGTACTACGACTTCGACGGCGACTACCTGCTGGAGAAGGAGCTCCGCGTCACCCACCACGACCTGTACGACCGGTGAGCGTCCCGCGGGACTTACCCTCCTTCCGCCGCGGCCATCTGGCGGCGCTCCTCGCGGGTGGCGATGAGCCCGGCCGGAGCGAGGATCCTGGACTCCTCGAACGGCGCCTCGGTGTCCGGCAGCGGCTCCTTGGCCCTGATCGCCTTCACCCACACCCGGATGGCGTCCAGGATGACGATGATGATCAGGACGGCGAACAGCGCGGCGAGGATCCCGTCGACGGTGGAGTTGACCACGATCTGCCGCATCGCGCCGACGCTCTTGGCCGGAGCCAGTACCTGCCCCTGGTCCAGCGCCGCCTGGAAACGGTTGCGCTGGGCGAAGAAGCCGAGGGTCGGATCGCTGGAGAAGACCTTCTGGTAGCTCGCCGTCAGCGTGACCGCGACGTCCCAGACGAGTGGGATCGCGGTCACCCACGCCCACTTGAGCCGCCCGCTCTTGATCAGCAGTGTGGTGGCGACAGTCAGCGCCACGGCGGCGAGCAGCTGGTTGGCGATGCCGAAGAGCGGGAAGAGCTGGTTGATGCCGCCGAGCGGGTCGTTGACGCCTTGGTAGAGGAAGTATCCCCAGGCACCCACGACGATGGCGCTGACCGCCATCAGCCCTGGCCACCAGCTCACCCGACCGATGGGCTTCCACAGGTTGCCCAGGGTGTCCTGGAGCATGAATCGGCCCACCCTGGTCCCCGCGTCGACCGTGGTGAGGATGAACAGCGCCTCGAACATGATCGCGAAGTGGTACCAGAACGCCTGCAGCGCGGCTCCTCCGAGGAAGCCGGAGAAGATCTGTGAGATGCCGACGGCGAGCGTCGGCGCGCCCCCGGTCCGCGCGATCAGCGTCTCCTCCTGTACGGCTCGCGCCGCCGCCTGCAACTGCTCGGGCGTGATGACGAAGCCCATGTTGCTGACGGCCTGGGCGGCGGACTCGACCGTGGTGCCGACGACCCCCGCCGGAGAGTTCATCGCGAAGTACAGCCCGGGGCTCAGCAGGCAGGCCGCGGTGATGGCCATGACGGCGACGAACGACTCCATGAGCATGGCGCCGTAGCCGATCATCCTGACCTGGGTCTCCTTCTGGATCATCTTGGGCGTGGTGCCCGAGGCGATCAGCGAGTGAAACCCTGACAGCGCTCCGCAGGCGATGATGATGAAGACGAACGGGAACAGCGATCCGGCGAAGACCGGCCCCTTGCCGGTGAAGGCGAACTCGGTGAACGCGGTGTTCTGCAGAGAGGGCAGGGTGATGGCCACGCCGACGGCGAGCAGCACGATGGTGCCGATCTTCATGAACGTCGACAGGTAGTCGCGGGGCGCGAGCAGCATCCACACCGGCAGCACCGCGGCGACGAAGCCGTAGGCGATCAGCCAGAGCGCCAGCGCCGAGGGGCTCAGCGTGAAGGTGGCCGCCCAGCTCGACTCCTGCACCCAGCCGCCGGCGATGATCGCCAGGATCAGCAGTCCGACGCCGATCACGGTGGTCTCCACCACCCGGCCAGGCCGGATCGTGCGCAGGTAGAACCCCATGAACAGGGCGATGGGGATGGTCATCGCGATGGAGAAGACGCCCCAGGGCGACTGCGCCAGGGCTCCCACCACGACCAGTGCCAGCACCGCGAGCAGAATGATCATGATCGCGAAGACGGCGACGAGCGCGGCGGCGCCGCCCACCGGGCCGATCTCCTCGCGCGCCATCTGCCCCAGGCTCCTGCCGTTCCTCCGCATGGAGAAGAACAGGATCACCATGTCCTGGACGGCCCCTGCGAAGATCACGCCGGCGACGATCCAGATGGTGCCCGGCAGGTAGCCCATCTGGGCCGCCAGCACCGGCCCCACCAGCGGCCCGGCCCCGGCGATGGCGGCGAAGTGGTGGCCGAACAGGATCCGGCGGTCGGTCGGGTGGTAGTCGATGGCGTTGTTGAGCCGTTCGGCGGGCGTGGCCCTGCGGCTGTCCGCCCCTAGGACCCTGTGCAGGATGAACCGGGCGTAGAAGCGGTAGGCGATGGCGTAGGAGCCGAGCGCCGCGGCCAGCAGCCAGACCGCGTTGACGTTCTCGCCCCTGGACAGGGCGAGCACTCCCCACCCTGTGGCGCCGACGGCGGCGACCACCGTCCAGATGATGATGGAACGGGCTTTCACCGGTTACCTCCCCCTACGGGCCTGCCCAGGCAGCAGCGCAGCCCGGCGTCCGGCGGCAGGTCGGTGGTGAAGCGCCGCCAGCGCCACAGCGGGCGGCAGTCGACCATGACCGGCAGTTCGGCCAGATGCACCCAGGCGATGGGATGGGCGTACACCAGGTCGGTCTCCAGCAGGCGCGCCCGCCGGGGCAGGTTGGACCGTCGCAGTGGCCGGACCGAGAACTCGCCCGCGTCGGCACAGCACAGGCCGGTGGCATGCCAGTCGAAGAAGACCACTTCATCGGCGCGCAGCGCTTCACGGGCGGCGGTTGTGAGCGTGATCCTGGACATCCGCGGCTCCTGCATCCCAGGTGCCCCGGACGCTACCCGGGCACCGGGGGGCTGAAACACCGCCTGACGTGCCAGAACCTGCCACGGAACAGCCGCCCGCCGACGCTTCGGCCCGCGCCGCCGCTGTGCCGGCAGCGCCGGGCGGCCCGCCTCCGGCCCGGCTGCGTGGAAGCCCCCGGCCCGGCTTCGGAGCCGGGGGCGCCGACGGTTGTCAGCCATTGCGAAAACAAGCCCGAAAAGTGGGCTGACCTGGTCGTTTCGAGTGTGGCTCTCGGGGCAGCCGTGGTCCTAGCAAGCAGATTCGGAGGCGTCACATGACCACCGAGACTCTGATCTGGGTGGCCGTCGTCGTGGTAGTGGTGGTGGCCCTCGCCGCAGTCGCGTTTCTCGTGCTGCGGCATCAGCGCCGTGGCCGTCTCCGCGAACGGTTCGGCCCGGAGTACGACCGCACGCTGGCCGAGCAGGAGAACAGGGGCGCGGCCGAGCAGGAGCTGCTCGCCCGTGAGGAGCGCGTCGCCGAGCTCGACATCCGTCCGCTGGACCCGGAGCAGCGGCGGTCTTACGCCGCCCGCTGGACAGAGGTGCAGGAGCGGTTCGTCAATGCCCCTGGTTTCGCGGTGACGGAGGCCGACCAGCTGGTGACGGAGGTCATGGCCGAGCGCGGCTACCCGATCGGGGACTTCGAGCAGCAGGTGTCCGACCTTTCGGTAGGGCACGGCGCCACTCTCGACCACTACCGGCAGGCCCATGAGATCAGCGGCCGTGCGGTCACGAAGAGGGCCTCGACGGAGGAGTTGCGCCAGGCGATGGTGCACTACCGCGCCCTGTTCGAAGAGCTCCTCGGGGAGTCGCCGTCGGACGGCCGCGCGTCCCGCCGCGATCCTGCGGCGAACCGCGATGACCATGGCGAAGGCACCTCCCGTCGCGATTCTGGAGGATGGTGACGACATGGACCCGCGCAAGCACGAAGACGAAGGACTGCAATCACCGAGGCAGTACGACGACGTGAACGAGACCGGCGGACCAGTGGCAGGCCCCGGCCCTGTGTACATGGAGGAGGAACGCCCGGCGGAGGAGCCGGGGGATCTCGGGGCCCAGGGCTCAGCCGACCACGACGTAGGGGTTCAGGACAGGGGGTTCACGGACACCGACGCCGCCGCCACCGGCACCGCCGCCACAGACACCACCGCCACCGCCACCGGCACCGCCACTGACACCGGCACCGCCACCGATACCGGCACCGCTACTGATACCGGCACCGCCGCCGGCGACGTGCCGGTCGAGTCCGCGCCCGCCGGGGGGCCGGCCGTACCAGCGCAGAGCGCTGCCCTGTTCGACCAGGACGTCGACCAGGCGCACACGCGCTGGCACGACGTGCAGGCCACATTCGTGGAAGACCCGCGCCAGGCGGTGGAGCAGGCGGACCAGTTGGTCGACGAGGTCGTCAACGCGCTCACCAGTTCGCTGACCACGCGCACGAGCGAGCTGGGCGATCGGTGGAAGAACACCGACCAGGGCGACACCGAGCAGCTCAGGCTGGCTCTTCGCGACTACGGGGCCATGCTCGAACAACTGCTCGCGCTGTCCGGCCCTCAGAAATGAGGTGAGATGACATGCTCGCCATCGTGGCAGCGATCATCTTCGGGCTGGGTTTCCTGCTCGAACTGCTGGCCTTCGAGATCCCCGGCGGGATCAGCGGTGTGACATTCATGCTGCTCGGTTTGTGCCTGCTGGCCCTGCACCAGGCTGGAGTCGGCGCGCGCAGCGACGGAGGCCTCCTCGGTGGCTGGCGCGGGACACGACGCTGACAGCGAACGGCGTCCGGGTCGGTCCGCCCATCACCCGCCCTGCTTGAGCTCCTCGAGCAGGGACGGGTGGTGCGGCCGCCAGCCCAGCTCGCTGCGGGCCCTGGCGGCGGTGGCGACCTGGTCGAGCAGGAACGGCTGGACCATCACTCCCCAGTACCGCTCGGCGTCCTCGGGATCCCACGCCTCCACCCGCGCGCCGTGGCGGTCGGCGACGACCTGGGCGGCATCGGCGACCCGCACGGGATCCTCCGTCACCCCGAGGTAGACCGACCCCGCGGGGGCGGCCTCCAGTGCCAGCGCGTACAGCTCGCCGAGATCGTCGGCGTGGACGACGGCCCAGCGGTTGTCCCCTGCGCCGAAATGGCGTACCACCAGGCCGCCGCCGGGTGCCTCCTGCGGCGCCAGCACCGCGGGGACGTAACCGCGGCCATGCCCGTACACCAGCCCTGGCCGGATCCGCACCGTGCGCACCCCGTCGGCGGCCTCGGCCACCATCCGTTCCAGTTCCGGTCGCCACGCCACCACCGAGGGAGGGTCGAACGGCGCGTCCTCGGCAGCCGGCACGCCACCGGTATCGCCGTGCAGCCACAGACCGCTGGTGTAGACCAGCGGTCTCCCGGTTCCCGCGAAGCGGTCGAGCAACGCACGGACCACGACACGGTCGAACTCGCCCGCCCGCTCGTCATTGGTGGAGGCGGCGTGCACCGCCCCGTCCACCCCCTCGGCGGCGGCCGCCGCGGCGCCTGCCTCGAACAGGTCCGCGACCAGTGGCTCCACCCCTTCGGGAACGGCTTGGCCCACCGCCCGCACGACCCCGACGACCTGATGCCCACGTCGCAGCAGAGCCCGGGCGGCAGCTCCACCGATCGTGCCGGAGGCCCCGGTGACCAGAACGCGCATCTCGCAACCCCATTTCCTAACGCTGTTAGATACAGAAGGTAGACGGCGCTGGGAGCGGTTGTCTACCCTTGTTAGAAAACGTTCCTGGAGGCAGGCCGGATGCCACATGACGGCAAGCGGGTCAAGGGCAGCGCCGACGAACGGGCGCAGGCCCGTGACCGGCTACGCGCCGAACTGCTCGCCGCCGCGCGCGCCCTTGCCGAGGAGAAGGGCGGATACGAGGGCGTGACGATACGCGCGCTCGCCGACCGGGTGGGATACCGCGCGCCCGTCGTCTACGAGTACTTCGCCAACAAGCGCGATCTGCTGCTCGCCCTCATCGAGGCCGGCTTCGCCGAGTGCGCCGACGCTCTGGCGAAGGCGCTGTGCGCTCACGAGCAGCGGCGGGCGGGCGGTGTGCTGCCCGCCGTGGCCGAGGCGTACTGGAGCTTCTCCCTCTCCCAGCCGCACCTGTACCGGCTCATGCACAGTCTGAGCGATGTCCCCTTCGGCGCTCCTGCCACTCCCGCGCCTGCCCAGGAGTGCTTCGTCCTGCTGCGCAACGCCGTCACGGAGGCGGCCCCGCGTCATCCCGCGACCGCCTACGACGCCGACGCCGCGACCGACCTGTTCTGGGCGCACCTTCACGGCCTGGTCATGCTCACCCTCGACGGCCGCATCAAGGGCGGCCCCACCCGCGCCCACGGCCTGCTCGGGCACCTCACGGACACCTTCACCGGCAACGGCGCCCGTTCCGGCCCCCGCTGAGCGGCCGCTCCGACTGACCAGGCGCAGGCCCCGGTCACCCGCTCGCGGGCAGTACGGCGCTGACGGTGACGCCGCAACCGAGGATCGCGTTCACCGACAGCCCGCCGCCCACCTCGGCGAACCGGGCACGCCTGACGCGCAGGCGATCGGCGAGCCGCTCCGACGGCAGGCCGAGGCCGTCGCCGCTGAGCGTCAGGCGCAGGCCGCCGGCGCCAATGGTGAGCGCGATGCCCACGCACCGCACCGATCCGTCCGGTTCCAAGCCGTCCAGCACGTCGAGGATCGTGGCATGGACGAGCTCCGCGATGTGGACGGGGAGAGGCTCACAGGGAAACGCCCACACCTCCACGGCGATCCCGGTCGAGCGGGACCACCGTTCCAGATGGTCGGGCAGATCCCACGCGGGCTCGACCCGTTCGTCAGGGCGGAGTGCGTCCAGTGCCATCGGTCTTCCTTAACTGTCGGTGCGGTGACGCGAACTTACGAGGGACTGCTCAGCAGGCCGTACAGTTTGCCGATCTTGCCGGTGTCGGCGATGAGGGGCAGCGTGTCGAACGTCAGGCTCCAGTCGGTGACCTTGCCGTTCCGGTGGCCGAAGCGTTCGATGACGCCGTAGGTGATCTCCCGGCCCTGGCTGCGTACGGTGCCGTACCACTCCTGGTAGGTGGCGTTGCGGGTGTGGACCGCCTGTCCGGGTCGCAGGGCGGTGGGGTTGTGGCCGTTCTCGTCGTTCTCGAAACTGCCGAGCAGCTTGTCGAGGTAGGCCAGCTTGGCGGCCTTCGTGTGCAGCTTGCGGCCGTCCAGGCCTGGACCGGTCAGCGGTGCCCGGCCGGAGGCCGCGACAAGGGCGCGGGCGTTCCTGCTGTTCCAGGCGGCGGCCCTGCCGAGCAGGCCATGGCGCAGCGTCGACTCCTTCGCCTCGGCGGCGGGCTCTGCCGCGGCGGTGGCGCCGTCGGCGATGCCGTCGAACAGGTTGTCCAGCTTCAGGTCCCCTGTGGCGATAGGGGCGAACCAGGCGTACCTGTCGTAGTAGCGGCGGCCCTGCACCACGTCACCGGACTGGTTGATGACCACGCGGTAGATGGCGGGGTACTCGACCGTCCTGCCGCGGAGGACGGCCGTGTTGTGCGCGCCGTACATCACGGTGTCGCCACCGGCCGCGAGACGTTGCGGCGTGAAACCGAACTGCGGCACCAGCGTGAGCGTGTCGGAGATGGACTTCTTGATGGCCGTCTTGCCGTTGATGATGTTGCCGGCGGCCTCCCAGAGGGTCGCGTCGTCGGCGAAGATCGTGCCGTAGGCCTCCACCCGCTCGGTGCCGTCGCCGGTGGGCATGGAGCCGAACCGGGTCTGCCGATCGATGAAGGTCTGCGCCTGAGGGCTGATCGTGCCCTCGATCACCGGGTCGTCCGTCCGCTGTGCCTTGGCCGGTCCGGCGAGCGCGACGAGCGGCAGAGCTGCCAGCAGGGCGGCGGCCAGGAAGCGCTTGTTGTTCGGCATGTTCGTCCTATGCACCGGTAGGGATCTTGTCGAGGAAGCCGTGGACGCTGTCGATGCGGCCGTCGGCGGTGATCACTGCCACGTCGAACCCCACCACCAGCGCCTCGGCGCCGTCCTGCGCCAGCTCCCAGGTGAAGCGGGCGATGTTGTGGTGGGCGTCCACGGGCCCCGCGAGGGTGAAGGTGAAGCCGGGGAACTGCTCCTGCACGGCGGCGATGGTGGCGTCGATCGCGGCGGTGCCCGTGGCGACCGCCATCGGGTCGGTGTAGACGCCGTCCGGGGACCACAGCTCGTCGATGGCCGCGCGGCGGGCGGCGGGGTCGGTCTCGTTCCAGGTGGCGATGTAGCGAGCGATGAGCTCGTCGATGTTCTTCATGAACAAGAAAGCTAGAGAAACCGCACATAATAGGCATCTGTCGCGATTAGGTAATTGTGTCGGTGAGGGGGCGCATGCTGTACGGGCGAGAGGCCGAGACATCCGTCATCGACGAGCTTCTCGACACTGTGCGGTCGGGTCGCAGCGGCGCTCTGGTGATCAAGGGCGAGCCGGGCATCGGTAAGACCGCACTGCTCGACTACGCCGCAGGACGAGCCGACGGTATCCAGGTCATCCGGCGCAGCGGCGTGCCGTCCGAGAGCGAGCTGGCGTACGCGGGACTGCACCTGCTGCTGCGTCCGGCGCTGGACCGTACGGACAAGCTGCCGCCGCCGCAGCGGCGCGCGCTGGAGACGGCGCTCGGCCTGACGGACGGACAGGGCGCCGACGCCCTGCTCGTCGGCCTGGCCGTGCTGTCGCTGCTGGCCGAGGTGGCCGAGGACGGCCCCGTCCTGTGCCTCATCGACGACGCGCAATGGCTGGATCCCGGCTCCCGCGCCGCGCTGGCCTTCGCCGCCAGGCGGCTGGACGCCGAGGGCATCGCCCTGATCATGGCCACCCGTGAGGGCGAGGTGCACGGGCTGCCCGAGATCACGCTGGCCGGGCTGGCCTCGCCGTCCGCGGCGGCCCTGCTGAAGGGCGGCAGCCTGACCCCTGGCCAGCGCTACCGGGTGCTCGCCGAGGCTCAGGGCAATCCGCTGGCCCTCATCGAGCTGCCCGCCGCCCTGCACCGGGACAGCCACGGGTTCGGCGCGCTTCCCCTGAGCAGCCGGCTGCAGGCGGCCTTCCACAGCCAGGTGGACCACCTCCCGGAAGCGACCCAGACGCTGCTGCTGGTGGCCGCGGCCGGGGAAGGCCTGGACGAGGTGCTCACCGCCGCCAGACTGCTCGGCGTGACGGCCGCGGACCTGCGCCCCGCCGAGACCGGGGGGCTCGTGACCACCGACGGGCAGCACGTACGCTTCCGCCATCCGCTGATCCGTGAGGCCGTCTACCAGCGGGCCCCGATCAGCTCGCGGCTGGCCGTGCACGCCGCGCTCGCCCAGACGCTGACCGGAGACCACCACGCGGACCGGCGGGCCTGGCACCTGGCCGCGGCGACCGTCGGCCCCGACGAGCACGTGGCGACGGAGCTCGAACGCACGGCCCAGCGGGCCGCCCGTCGGCACGGGTACGCGGCGGCGGCCACCGCGTACCAGCGCGCCGCCACGCTCACCCGCCGCGACGACGAGACCCGCGCCCGGCGCCTCACCATGGCGGCCGAGTCCGCCATCGAGGCCGGGGAGCTCGACTGGGCCCAGACGCTGGCGAGCGAGGCCGACGCGCTGACCACCGACCCGACGCTGCGCGCGCGCACCACCCACGCGCAGGCCACCGCCCACTTCTCGCGGGGACGGTACGGCGAGGCGCACCGCCTGATGACCGAGGCCGCCCACCTGGATCCGTCCCTGCTGGTCAGGGCCTTCCAGACCGCCTGGTACGCGGGCGAGGCCCAGCTGGCCGAGGTGGCGGCCCGCCTGGCGTGGGCCCTGAAGGAGACACTGCTCGACGAGCCCGTCACCGCTCTGGCCCGCCTGGAGGCCGCCGCCTTCGCCCGGCTGTCCGGTGGCGACCCGACCGGCCTGGTCCCGCTGGAGCAGGCCGTGGCCGAGGCCGAGCACGCCCTGGCCGACCACCCGCCCGGACTGGCGGCCATGGTCTGCGGCGCGCCGCTCATCGCCGGGCAGGACGCCGCCACCCTGCGCATGTCCTCCCGCCTGATCGCCCGCTGCCACGCCGAGGGCAGCATCGGTGTCCTGCCGATGGTGCTGTACTTCCAGGCGCAGGCCGAGCTCTTCCACAGCGGCCGCCACCATGAGGCAGGCGCCGCCGCGACCACCGCCCTGCGCCTGGCCGAGAACACCGGCCAGCACCAGTGGGCCGCCCTGAACAGGGGCCTGCTCGCCTACCTGGCCGCCGTCGAAGGCGACGAGGAACGCCACCGCCGGCTCACCGCCGAGGTGGCGAGGGGCCCGGTGGCGCCTATGCAGGGCGCCATGTGGGCCGACTGGTCCCGAGCGGTGCTGGACCTGGGCCAGGGCCGGGCGGAGACAGCGCTCGTCCAGCTCGAAACCCTCGCCGAAGGGCCCGGCTGGTACCACGTCTCGGCCATACGGTGCGTGCCGGACCTGGTGGAGGCCGCCGTGCGCAGCGGCGAGCCCGACCGGGCCAGGTCGGCCCTGGCCCGCTACGTCCGTCTCGATCAGCGCCACCTCATCGAGCGCTGCCTGGCCCTGCTCGCAGGGGACGACGCCGAGGCGCACTACCTGGCGGCGCTGGAGGCCGGCGGACCGGCCTTCGAGCGCGCGCGTACCCGGCTGCTGTACGGGGAGTGGCTGCGCAGGGCCCGCCGTCGCGGCGTCGCGGTCGGCCACCTGCGCGAGGCCATGGAGAGCTTCGAACGCCTGGGCGCCGCTCCCTGGGCCGGCCGCGCCCGGGCCGAGCTCCAGGCCGCCGGCGCGCTGTCCGCCGCCGCGCCCGCACCGGGCAGGCCGACGGGCCTGACACCGCAGGAACGGCAGATCGTCCAGCTGGCCGCACGAGGGCTGTCCAACAAGGACATCGCCGCCCAGCTCTTCCTCAGCCCCCGCACCGTCGGCTACCACCTCTACAAGGCCTACCCCAAGCTGGGCGTCGCCTCCCGCGGCGAGCTCGCCGCGCTCGCCGGCCTCGGCTGACGGGCAGGTCTCGCCCGTGGTCTGCGGGAGCGGCCAGACACGTCAGGCCCCTGGTTCGAGCTCCTCATGGATGGCCCGCGCCGCCGCGCGGTGCTCGGCGGCGGCAGCCGGGTCCGTCTCGTCGAGCACGGCGGCGATCCCCTCGTGGGCCAGTGCCTCCTTGTGCCGGTTGCCCACCTTCGGGGCCAGCTCGAGTGCCTGACGGTGCAAGCGCAAGGCCTCCTCGGGCAGGCCCGCCAGCCGGCAGGTCTCGGCGTACCCGTTGAGGAAGTGAATCTTCCAGTGTTCCTCGAACAGCTCATCCAGGAGCGCGAACGCCTGCCGGTGGCTGGCCAGCGCCTCCTCGTGGCGGCCCATCTGGCGCAGGGCGACGCCCAGGCAGTTGAGACACCACGCCTCGTTGTGCTTGTGGCCGTCCTCGCGGGCGATCTCCAGGGCGCGGTGCAGGTGCTCCGCGGCCTCGTCGGGTCGCTCGTGGGTGATGGCCATGCCAAGGGTGATCCGGGCGGTCAGTACGGCAGGCCAGTCGGGGTCGGCGTGCGCGGTGTCCAGCACCTCGCGGGCCAGCCGCGCCGCCTCCTCGTGGCGTCCCAGCTGCAGCATCGCCCACGCCTCGTCGGCGGTCGCATGGGCCGCGCCCATCGGGCAGCCTGCGTCCGCGTACAGCCTCCCGGCCAGCCTGAAGAGGCCGAGTGGCTCCTCGACATAGCCCTCGTCCCACCTCAGGTGGCCGCGCCGCATGATCAGATCCGCTTCGGAGCGGGTGTCCCCTGCCTGGGACACCAGCGGCGCCGCCGCCTCGTACGCGGCGCCGGCCTCCGCCATCCGGCCCGCGTTGTAGCGGGCGAAGCCCAGGTCGCTGTGCGCCTCGGCCAGCTGCCACGGATCGCCCAGACGCTGTGCGGCCGCCAGCGACCGCTCGAAGAGGACGTTGAGGTGCGTCGTGCCGCAGCGCCGGGCGAAGAACGCCCGCATGAAACGCGGCAGCTCGCACACGTGCGCGTCGGCTCCGGTGGCGACCGCCACCTCGAAAGCCCCCATCAGGTTGGTGTACTCCGTGACGTACCAGTAGAGGGCCGCGTGCTTGTCGGTGAACCGCGGCAACTCGGCGGGGGGCCGGCCTGCGGAGGCCGCGCGGCTGCCGGACACGTACGGCATCGCGGCGTCGGCGGCGGCCGCCGCGTACACGTAGTAGTCGAGCACCCGGTTCAGCGCCTGCTCCCGCTCCGCCGGAGAGTCCTGCTCGGCGGCGGCTCGGCGCGCGTGCTGGTGCACCAGGTCGTGCAGCGTGTAGCGGCCGGCCGACGGCTGCTGGACGAGGTGGGCGTCGAGCAGGTCCTCCAGCATCGCCCGGGCGTTGCGCAGCGGCACGTCCGCCAGTGCCGCCGCCACGTACTCGTCGAAGGAGGAGCCCGACAGCAAGCCCAGCAGCCGGAACAGCCGGCGCTCGGCCCGATCCAGCTGCCGTACGGACATGGCGAACGCGGTGTCGAACTCGCTCGCGCCCTCTGCCATGCGCTCGACGAGGATGCCCACGGTCCAGCCGGGACGGTGCCGCAACCTGGCCCCGGCCAGCCGCAGGGCCAGCGGCAGATGGCCGCACCGGCGCAGCACCTCGGCTGCGGACTCCGGGTCGCGGGCCAGCCTGCCGTCGGGGCCGGCGGGATCGCCGCTGGCGCGGGCCAGCAGCTCCGCGCTCTCCTGCGGGGTCAGCACGTCCAGTGACACCGGAGGCACGTCCTCCAGGCCCACCAGCCGGTTGCGGCTGGTGATCAGGGCGACGGAGGCGCCCGCGCCGGGCAGCAGCGGGCGGACCTGGTCGGCGCCGGCGACATTGTCGAGGACCACGACGGCACGCCGGGCGGCCAGCTCCGACCGCCAGCAGGCGGCCAGCGGCTCGAGGCCACCCTCCTGCGGGATCTTCTCCGACGGGACGTCGAGCGCGGCGAGCAGTGCCCGCAGCGCTGGATCGGGGTCGAGCGGTTCCCGCCCGTCGGTGAACCCGTGCAGGTCCAGATAGAGCTGGGCGTCCGGGTATTCGTCGGCGAGCCGGTGCGCGGCGTGCACCGCCAGACACGTCTTGCCGACGCCCGCCATGCCGTCGACGGCGACCACACGGCTGCCGCGCACCGCGGCGAGGACGGCGGCGAGCTGCGCCTCACGCCCGGTGAAGTCGGGCACGTCGCGCGGCAGGTCGTTGCGCGGCGGGCGTGGGGCGCCGGCGGGCGGCGACGGAGGCTGGACCTGGCGGCTCGCCTTCGGGGGCGCCGGCAGGGGGTTCGTCGCCCTGTCCCACAGAGGGCGCAGCGGCCGGGGGTCGCGCTTGACCAGGCGGCAGAGTTCGATCACCACGGGCCACGGTGGCACCGACTGACCGCTGAGGTAACGCGACAGCGACGACGAGCTGAGGCCCGTGTCCCGCGCGAGAGCCCGCACGCCGCGCCCGGACAGCTCCTGGAGCAGGCGCAGCCGGGTGGCCAGTTCGTCCTGGGGATCAGCCTTCGTCCTCTGCTGCACAACCACCGCATCCTGCCTCTCTGTCCCGTCCCGGAAGAAACTTATCGGGACGGATCGCCGCAGGCCAGAGCCCTTTCCCCTGTCCCACGGTGTCCCACCGTCGTCGTCGTGGCGAGCCCGTTCGGCTGTCATGGAGTCACGCCCCCGAGGGACGGGGCGCCGATCCGAAGAGGAGAACCACCATGCAGTCTCGCATGCAGAACCCGGCCTTCATCCTGCCCGACGCGATGCAGCCCATCCAGCAGCTCTTCAAGGCCGTGAACGCCGGTGGGGTGGACAGTCAGACGCTGGAGCTGGTGCATCTGCGGGTCAGCCAGATCAACGGCTGCAGCTCCTGTGTCGACGCGGGCACCAAGACCGCTCGTAAGGCCGGAGTGAGCGAGGAGCGGCTGGCCACGGTCGTCGCCTGGCGGGAGACCCCGTACTTCACCGAGGAGGAGCGGGCGGCGCTCGAGCTGGCCGAGGCCGCGACACGGCTGGCCGACCGTGCCGACGCGGTGAGCGACGAGGTCTGGGACAGGGCCGCCACCTACTACGACGAGAAGCAGCTGGCCGCGATCGTTCTGATGATCGGCGTCACCAACCTGTTCAACCGGCTCAACGCCACCACCCGGCAGATCGCCGGCGCATGGGGATGAGTGGCGCACGGCCCCGGGCAGCGCGCTCGAACTCGTGGCCCGGGACCACTCGCCTGATCCCCGCGCACCTTCTCGGCTGAGCCGGAGAAGCCGGCAAGCCTCGCACCATGGTCGTCCCCACCAGCATTCGCACACAAGGAGATCTCCACCATGAACGCAACGCAGAACACCGCCAAGAGCACCACCGCAGCCGACAAGAAGTTCGACGGGTTCACCGACGAAGAGCGAGCCGCGATGAAGGAGCACGCCAAGGAGCTGAAGAAGGCCGCGCGCCTCGGCGCGGCCAAGGCCGACGGCGAGCGTGACGTCCTCGAGAAGATCGCCGAGATGAAGGAGTCGGATCGCGTCCTGGCCGAGCGCTTCCACGCCATCGTCACAGCCAGCGCGCCGGCCCTCACGCCGAAGCTCTGGTACGGGATGCCCGCCTACGCCAAGGATGGCAAGGTCGTCTGCTTCTTCCAGAGCGCGGAGAAGTTCAAGGCGAGGTACGCGACCATCGGCTTCAACGACATCGCGACCCTCGACGAGGGCACCATGTGGCCGACCGCCTTCGCGGTCACGGCCCTGACCGCCGACGACGAGGCGAGGCTCGCCGAGCTCGTGAAGCGAGCGGTCAGCTGATCACCGAGCGGGCCGCTGAACCCCCGCCCCCGGTATGTTCCTGGGCTGGGTGATGACTGCGGGAGCAGCGCGCAGGCGGTCTCCGGGGCGCTCACCCAGACGAGCTCATTTGAGCGGATCGTGGCCCCAGTTCATCAACGAGTAGCGCCATCTGGTCTCCCTCACGTCGCCGGAGGGGCGCTGTGCCAGATGGCGGTGGATGTAGCCGACCACCTTGCGCATGTGCGCGTAGTCCTGCTCGGTCAGGGCCGATTTCTTCGCGCCGAGCAATTCGATGATCTTGCGGCCGGATTCGTGTCCGGTGGATTCGCCGCCGTCGCTCTTCTGGCCCACCGTCTTGGACTCCTCCGTGGCCAGCCAGCGCTCCAGTTCTTTGGCGGTCATGTTCACCGCCTGGGCGAACTCGGCCGCGACCTGCCGCTCATCCGCCGTCATCCGGAGCCCTTGTCCTTGCGCAGGGCCGAAGGCTTGTGGACGGCCTTCTTGCCGCTCTTCTCGCTGCGCACCACGTATTGGGGTTCGTCGGGAGAGGCCGCCACGGTCCTGCCGGCCTCCTCCCGCCGGCTGGTGATCTTCTTCTCCACCTTGCCGCGGGCGGTGGAGCCGTGGCTTCGCCAGGTGACCTCGTCGCCTACCGAGGGGTCTTCCTTGCGCTTCTTCGTCATGAGCGTGCGGCTACCCCGACTCAGGCTCACACGCGCAAGCACAACCATGGATTCGCCCATCGACGGGTCAAGGCGCGAAGGGCCCGCTCGCGGGCAGAGGGCCCGCGACGGCGGCCGACGGGGATCGCCTCGACCTGCACGAACAGCGCGAGTCTCCGGGTCAGCGCGGGTCGCGGCGCAGGGGATGGTCGGGCGGGACCTGCACCAGGACGATGCGATGGCCGTCGGGATCGGCGATCCACAGCTCGGTGAGACCCCACGGCTCCAGCCGGGCCTCGCGCAGCATGGTGACGCCCGCCCCGCGAAGGCGTTCCTCCTCGCGCGCCACGTCGCGCACCTGCAGCCAGAGGGACATCGCCGACCCGGCCTCGCCGTCGGCGTGCCCGGAGAGTTCCAGGAATCCCTGACCCAGGAAGAAGACCGTTCCTGGGTGGTCGGCAGGGCCGAACTCGCGATAGACCGCCAAGCCGAGCGTCTCGGCGTAGAAGTGCCGACTGCGCGCGAGCTCGCGGGGACGCAGCAGCACACGGCTGCTCAATACCTCCATGCGGCACCTGTTCCCCCGCACGGCGGTGAGGGCACACGATTCCGCCAACCGGGCCATGGCGGCGGCCGACCCTGAAGCCTGCTCACGCCTGCCCCGGTCCACCCAGGGTTGGCTGCTTCATCCGGAAAGCCAGCTGGTGGAGGGTGTGGCCCGCGGCCTTCTTGAAGAGGTACTCGGCGCGTTCGTACGAAAGCCGCCCCCGTCCCGTGTCCGGGCACAGGTCGGCGGGCTTGGGCATGCGGGCGGGGGCGGGTCGCCGGTCGGCCAGGAACAGGGGGCCACGAGTCCGGCTCGCCACCAGCTCGGACAGCAGGGCCGCCGTGCCGTCTCCCCAGGAGATCCAGACCGGCCCGGTCCTGGTGGTGACCCTGCCGCGGCGGGCGACCAGGTCAAGGTTCTCGACATTGAGCGACAGGGCCGCCCTCGCGGACGCTCCCGACTCGTGCAGCAGCCGCCACAGCGCCCGCTCGCGCAGGGACGGATGCCGCCACAGGGCCTCCAGGTCCGGCCCGTGGACGGCTGGGCGTCGTTCGCGGCTCTCCGGCTTCCTGCCCAGCTCGGCCGACAGGTCCGCGATGGCGGCCCATGACGAGAACGAGCGTACGGCGGCACGATGCCGGTTCCAGGTTCTGGGGGCCGCCGTCCCCCAGGCGACGGCGAAGACCCCGGCCACCTGCCTGGCGGTCACGTCGGCCAGCGGGGTGCCGGGTCCGAGGTCCAGGCGCAGGCGGCGCAGGGTCTGGCCGTAGGAACGGATCGTCTCGGCGTCCAGGTCGCCACGGGCCAGGAAGCCCTCCGCGGCCTCACCCAGCGTGAGACCCGTCTGCTGGGGAGGCGCCTGGGCGGCGCCGGTGGCGGCGCGTCCGAGGAGGAACGCGCGTTCCGCGGCGTTGCGGGTGAGCGCGGCGGCGCGGGTGAAGTCCTTGCCGGCCTCGTCATGCCGGCCGAGCCTGGCCAGCAGGTCGCCGCGCACCACCGAGAGCAGGTGGTAGTCCTTGAGAGCCGGATCGGCGGCCACCGTCTCGACGAGGTCCAGACCTGCCTGGGGGCCGTGGGCCATGCCGAGGGCCACGGCCCGGTTGAGCTGGATCACCGGGGACGGCCTCAGCCGTACCAGCGCCTCGTAGAGCGTCGCGATCTGCGCCCAGTTCGTGTCCTGCGCGGTTCCCGCCTGCGCGTGGGAGACGGCGATCGCCGCCTGCAGCACGTAGGGGCCGAGCGGGCCACCTGCCTCCTTCGCCCGCAACATCGCCGCGAAGCCGCGGGTGATCAGGAGCCGGTCCCAGAGCCCGCGGTCCTGCTCGTGCAGCTGGATGGGCTCACCGGAAGGCCCGGTACGCGCGGCCGCGCGTGACGCCTGGATCTCCATCAAGGCGACCAGGCCGTGCACCTCGGCTTCGCGGGGTGCCAGCTCGGCCAGCAGCCTGCCCAGGCGGAGCGCCTCCAGGGCGAGCGAAGGGCGCATCAGATCGTCGCCGGAGGTCGCCGAGTAGCCCTCGTTGAAGATCAGGTAGATGACGTCGAGTACGGACGTCAGCCGGCCGGCCAGCTCCGGCCCCGGCGGCAGCTCGAACGGGACCTGCTCCTCGGCGAGGGTGCGCTTGGCCTTGGCGACACGCTGGGAGACGGTCAGCTCCGGCACCAGGAACGCCCGCGCGATCTCCGGGGTGCCCAGGCCGCCGAGCAGCCGGAGTGTCAGCGCGACCCGCTCCTCGGCGGGCAGCACGGGATGGCAGGAGACGAACATCAGGCGCAGCACGTCGTCGTCGGGTTCGGGATCCTGGCGCTCCAGCGTGCGGGCGATCTCCTCGTGCCTGCGCCCCATCCGCTCGTCGCGGCGGATGTGGTCGATCGCGCGACGCTTGGCCGCCGTCATGAGCCATGCGCCGGGGTTGTCAGGGACGCCCTGCTCGGGCCACTGCTCCAGCGCGGCCACCAGCGCGTCCTGGGCGAGCTCCTCGGCCAGGCCGACGTCGCGGACCATCCTGGTCAGGCCCGCGATGATCCGCGCGGACTCGAGCTTCCAGACCGCGTTGACCGCTCCGTGGGCGTCCCGTGCGGCACTCATCAGTAGATCTGCTGGATCCTGCCCTCACCATCGCCGATGATCTCGAAGAATCGGCGGGACAACTCCAGCGCCTCCTCCTTGGACCCCACCTCGATCAGCGCGAACCCGCCCGCCATCTCCTTGGCCTCGGCGAAGGGTCCGTCCGTCACCGTGAGCTCGCCGCCGACGGACTTGAGCAGGCTGCCGCCCAGCTCCATCCCGCCGGTGGCCAGCAGCACCCCGGCCTGGGTCAGCTCCTGGATGAACTTGCCCATCTCGATCTGGAGCGTCTCGTCCGCCCTCTGCTCGCCCACGCTCGTCAAGAGAAATCGCATGCCGCACTCCTTTTCGCCACACCTTAGCCCCTGCGTTCCCTGTCACATCGCTCGGACGACGCGTAGGCACAACCACGAAGGGAACAGGGAACATGACCACCACCACCATCACCCGCGGCAAGGCCTCCACCCGCACGCTCCTCACCGCCGCGGCGGCCGCCATGCCCGTCTGGACCGTGGTCGCCCTGACGCAGGCGTTCACCCGCGAGGGCTTCGACCTGGTCCGCCACCCCTTCAGCCAGCTCGCCACAGGCTCGCTCGGGTGGATCCAGATCACCAACTTCCTGATCGTCGGCTCGTTGCTCATCGCCGGCTCCTTCGGCTTCCGCAGAGCCCTGTACGGCAAGCCCGGCGGCACCTGGGTGCCGCGCCTGACCCGGATCGCCGGCATCGGGATGATCGGAGCGGGCGTCTTCGTCATGGATCCCGGAGACGGCTTCCCCGTGGGCACTCCGGCCGGGCCGCCGGCGACGATGAGCTGGCACGCCGTCATGCACATGGTCGCAGGGTCGATCACGTTCATCGCCTTCGCCGCGGCCCTGCTTCGTCCTCGGCCGGTACTTCACCCGCACCGGCGCCGGCGGCATGGCCGTCCTCTCCCGCCTGGCCGGTGTGGCCCTGATCCTGGGTGACGGCTGGGCGATCACCGGCGGGCACGCCGCCTCGGTGACGCTCGCCACCGGGGTCATGATCGCGATGGGCTGGATCTCCCTGGTCGCCGCCCGCTTCCGCACGTCCGCCTGAACCACCCACCACTTCGTCCCCGAGGAGAGACCATGAGAAAGATCGTCGCTGGGCTGTTCGTCTCGCTGGACGGCGTCGTCGAGTCGCCCGAGACGTGGCACTTCCCCTACATGAACGACGAGATGGGCGCGGCGGTCATGGCGATCCAGGCCGAGGCGGACACCCTCCTGCTGGGCCGGGCCACCTACGAGTCCTTCGCCGCGGTTTGGCCCCACCAAACCGGCGAGATGGCCGACCAACTGAACGACATCCGCAAGCTGGTCGTCTCCACCACCCTCCAGACGGCCGAGTGGAACAACTCCACCCTGATCAGCGCGGACGTGATCGGCGAGCTGGAGAAGATCAGAAAGCTGCCCGGCAGGAACATCAGCGTCACCGGCAGCATCACGCTGACCAGGGCGCTGCTGCGGGCAGGCCTCATCGACGACCTCCACCTGATGGTCCACCCGATCGTGCTCGGCACCGGAACCCGGCTGTTCGACGAGAGCACCGGTCGCCTGCCGCTCAAGCTTGTCGGTTCGACCACCTTCAGGACCGGCGTCCTGAACCTCCACTACCAGCCCGCCCAGGGAGCCTGAGATGACCAAGCCCACCACTGTCACCGAGTACGCCGCCGCCCTCGACCAGCCCCTGCGCGAGATCGCCGAAGAACTGCAGGCCATCGTCGACGCCGCGCTTCCTCAGCCGGGTGCGGTCTGGCACGGGCACCCGGTCTGGAGCCTTGGCCCGGCCCCTGGCAAGACCCCGGTGGCCTACTTCAAGGCCTACCCCTCCTACGTGACGTTCGGTCTGTGGCGAGGCCAGGAGATCTCCGATCCCTCCGGCCGCCTGGAGCCGGCCGCCCGGCAGATGGCCGCCGTCAAGCTCCGCACTCCGGCCGACATCGACCCCGACCTGTTCGCCACGTGGCTGCGCCTGGCCCATGACCTGGAAAGCTGACCGAGGCCACGAGCCCCGTCCCGGAGCGTCCGGGGCGGGGCTCCGCCTTCGCCGCCCGGCCACACGGCCCCGCTGCGCTCGGCTGGCGGCGTCCGCCAGCGGGAACTCCGGCGCAGGGGTCACACCCAGCCCCGCTCGCGCGCCATCAACGCCGCCTGTGCCCGGTTGCCGGCGTCGAGCATGCGCAGCAGGTCCGCTATGTGCCGCCGGTAGGTGCGCAGCGACATACCGGCCCGCTGGGCGCCCACCTCGTCCTTGCTCACGGTGCACATGAAGGTGAGCACACGCTGCTGCGCCTCGGAGAGCAGGGCGAGTTGCCCGGCGCCGGGGGCCGTCAGCTCGGCGAAGTCCGTCGCCGCCGCCCACATTCTCTCGAAGAGGCTGATGACGCTGCCCACCAGAGTGCTCTCCTCGATGCGAAGGGCGCCTCTGGCGGTGTCGTGGAGGTCGATCGGGAGCAGTGCCGTGTGGCGGTCGTAGACCAGCACCAGTTCCGACAGCTCGTCCGCCACCCTGATCCGCGCACCGTCGGCGTGCAGACCCCGCAGGTGGCTCAGGCTCGCCGGATCCTCCAGGGCGGAGGCGCGCACGAGATTGCGGATGCGTACGCCGCGCCGCAGACAGCGGACGTCGATGGGCCGCCCGTGCGCCATGCTCTCCGGAGACAGCGCGTCGTAGGGTTCGGCCACCAGTACCTCTTCCTGGACGCCGAAGGCCAGCTCGTCGATGTGGGCGCGCACCTCCCGGAGGTCTTCCAGCCGGCGGAGCGCCGCGCCAGGGCCGTCGGCCGTCCCGGAGAGCTGCGGCACCGGGTCCTGCCGGTCGCGCTGCAGCGAGCGCAGTACGGGCCATGGGTCGGTGAGCTGACGCATCGTCCGGTGCATCGCCTCCAGCTGCTCCTCCACCAGACGCGGCACGGCCACGCATGGCTCCGTCGCCCATGTGCTCTCGTCGTCCCCGTGCAGGAGCCGCAGGTCTCGCAGGCGCGAGATCACCCGCGTCGCTCTCTGCTCGCCGAAGGAGAACACCCCGTGGATGGCGCGCGCAGGCGTGCGTGGATGGCGCAGGAAGTAGCGGTAGACGTCCTCCTCGGCGCCGGTCAGGCCGAGTACGGACATGGCGTGGCCCTGCATGTCCGCTCCCCGCGTGCTCCGTCCCGCGTGCCTGGTGACCACGGAGCACAAACTAGCCGGGAAGCAGACAGACGGAGCCTCACCGCTCTCAGCGGAGGGCGGCAGCCCATTTCCTCGCCGCGTCACCAGGTCCATGGCCCATAGGGATCTGATGAGAAACACATGATGCCGGGGCTTCCCATTGCATGATGCTGCCTTTTCCCGCGCAGCATCCTGCCACTCGTCGATCTACAAATCATTCGTCGCCCACGCCATCCTTGAAATGAAACAACCAGTGCAATAGCACGCTCTGAGAGGACGCGGACATGAAGAAGATGATCGGCTGGATCGTGGTCGGAATTGCTGTGTGTGGCGCCTCGCTGACGGGTGCGAGCAGCGCACTCGCCGCGGCGGATTTCTCCGATGTCATCGTGTGCGTTCGAACGACGGCGGAGTTCTCGGACGGCACGCTGGGGACCCGCTGCAGCAACGGCTGAGGTTCGGAATCAGGCCATCGGGGGTGGGGACGCGATTCGCCTCACCCCATTCCGAAGCTCTTTCCCACCCTCGCAGGAGGCGTTGACGCCGCACCCTGGCTGAAAGAGGCGTAAGCGCCGAGAACATGCCATGTGCGTGCCGCCAGGGAGCGCCGTCCCGCCGGGGACGGCGCTTCTGAACGGCCGTCTCGCCGGAGACGGCGCTCCCGAGCGGCCGGATCAGGCCGAGACGGCCTGGTGGGCCGCGACCTGCTCGAGATCGGCGCCGCGTCGGTACGCCCGGGTGACGATGGCCACGCGTCGTCCGAGTTCGTTCGCCGTCCGCAGGTCGGTGGCAGGCGGCGCGATGTCCGGGCCGACGTCGCTGTCGGACTGGGCCATCGCACCCAGCCAACTGCCCAGCCGGTTGAGGTCCTCCACCGAGCCGCCGCTGCTCGACCATCCACCGGGCTGGGCCAGCCCGACCCAGATCATGCCGTGCTGGGCGGCGAGCATCACCAGGTCGACCAGGGTGTTGAGCTTGTCACCACTCATGCAGCCGCTGTTGGTGAACCCCGCCGCGACCTTGTCCTTCCACCGCAGGTTGTCCTTCAGGACGGCGCTGGTCCCCTCCGCGAAGATCTTGAAACCCGCCGACGGGCTGCCCATGTAGGTCGGGGCGCCGAACACGATCGCGTCCGCGTCGTCGAGGCTCGACCACAGCGCGTCGTCGAGCTCGTCGACCGCCAGCAGTTCCACCGTCGTCCCTTCCACCGCCCTGGCGCCGTCGGCCACGGCCTCGGCCTGACGGGCGGTGTGCCCGTAGGCGCTGTGAAAGGCCACCGCGACCCGCACCTGAGTCTCGTCGAACATGCCGTCCTCCTGATAGTCACGCATTGCCGGCCGCGCCTACTCGAACAGCCCGAACGATCCGACGACCTCGAGCGGCTCGGGGGCCGGGGCCTGGGGCTGATCGATCCAGTGGTTCCTGAGGTTCTCCTGGAATTCCCTGCAGGCCGCGATACCGGGCAGCGGATTCTCTGTCCCTTCCGCGAGCTCCAGTAGCGCCATGAAGGTCACACCGTCGGGAAGCTTGCAGTACGCGTACCGAACGCCCTCAGGGGCCTCGTGCGTAAGAGCCGAGATCATCCTGTCGATGCCGGCCTCGACCGCGGGCACGCTCTCTTCCCTGACTCGGGAACGCACGACGAACAGACTCACTTGAGATCTTCTCCTTTTTCGTCATCGACGGCTCTGACGTTCGGCGGCACCGAGGCGGCCAGGAACGCTCAGTCGTCGGCTGGGATTGCTGCGCCTCTCGCCCCGCCTCAGCTGGGCCGAAGGGCTGTACGGCGTCCGCCACCACGAGCGACGCCCATCATCCGGTGCCTGGCGAACCCAGGCCCTGCGAGTGAACCTTGACCGGTTACACTCGTGGCCCTGCAGGTCAAAGGCACGGCACATGCCTTGGCCGGCAGGCGACCACACGCTCGATCATCGAGCCCTACCTCACTCCATCGCCTATGACGAAATGCGACGAGGAAAGGTGACCGATGGACGAGCACGATTTTCTGGCGGAACAGTTCGAGGCCCATCGCGGCCACTTGCAGGCGGTTGCCTACCGGATGCTCGGCTCACTGAGCGACGCCGAGGACGCTGTCCAGGAATCCTGGCTACGGCTCAACCGCTCCGACGTCAGCGGTGTCGAGAACCTGGCGGGATGGCTGACGGCCGTCGTCGCGCACGTGTGTCTCGACATGCTTCGCTCCCGGAAGGCGCGACGCGACGAGCCCGTGGGGTGGAATGTTCCCGAACCGAGCACGAGCGGACGCCAGACGGATCCCGAACACGAAGCGGTGCTGGCCGACTCGGTCGGCCGAGCGCTGCTGGTGGTGCTGGAAAGGCTGTCGCCCGCGGAGAGGATCGCCTTCGTGCTGCACGACATGTTCGCCGTACCCTTCGACGAGCTCGCGCCCATCGTGGGACGGTCATCGGTCACGACCAAGAAGCTCGCCAGTCGCGCCCGCCAAAGGGTGAAAGGCGCCGCCACAGTGGCCGGCGCCGATCTCGCCTGGCACCGCCGGGTCGTCGAGGCCTTCCTGGCCGCCTCACGTGGCCGGGACATCAACGGACTTCTCGCGGTCCTCGACCCGGGCGTCGTGCGCAGGGCCGACGCCGCCGCGCTGCCACCGGGCGTACCGACAGAGATTCGCGGTGTGGAAGCCGTGGTGGAGGAGACGCTTCTCCTCGCGCAGCGTGCCCGGTTCGCGGAGCCGGCCCTCGTGAACGGAGCCGTGGGAATCGTCGTGGCTCCGCACGGACGACTTGTCCTCGCCCTCACCCTCACGTTCAGGGACGGGAAGATCGCCGAGTACGAAGTGATCGCCGACCCTGCGCGCCTCCAGGAGCTCGACCTGGCCGTCCTCGACTCATGACGGCGACCTCGACCGGCCCACGTCGGCTTCCGCACCGGCGCCGCCGGGACGCCGAAGCCGCCGGGGCGCAGGGGCGGGCGGACGGGCATAGAGTCGGGGGCCGTGGAGGGGTTCGAGGCCCATCGCGGCCATCTGTGGGGTGTCGCGTACCGGATCCTCGGTACGACCGTCGACGCCGACGACGCCGTCCAGGAAACGTGGCTGCGATGGCGGCAGGTCGACGTGCGGGAGGTCGCCGACGAGCGCGCCTACCTGACCATGGTGGTGAGCAGGATCTGCTACGACTCCCTGACCTCGGCCCGCTCCCGAAGGGAGACGTACGTCGGCGAATGGCTTCCCGAACCGGTGGTCAAGGAGCTCGGGCCTGACGAGCGGGTGGCCATGGACGATTCGGTCAGCCTGGCGCTCCTCGCCGTCATGGAGCGGCTCTCTCCCGCCGAACGCACCTCGCTCGTCCTCCACGACGTCTTCGCGGTGCCGTACGAGGAGATCTCGCGGATTCTCGGCAGGAGCGTCGATGCTGTCAGGCAGCTGGCGTCCCGGGCGCGCGGGCGGGTGCAGGACTACGCGCCGCGACGGACGTCCGACCGTTCGGCGCATCTGAAGGTCGTCGAGGCGTTCGCCGCGGCCGCCACCACCGGCGACCTGCCCGCCCTGGTGGCCGTCCTCGACCCCGAGGTCGTCTGGCGGGCGGACGGCGGTGGCGTCGTCACCGTGGCGCTCGTGCCCGTCGTCGGCGCCATGAAGGTCGCCAGGCTGCTCCTGGGGATGGTCGAGCGCTGGTACGTCGGCATGTCCGCCGAATTCCTCGAGGTCAACGGCGCTCCTGGCGTGGTGGTCCGCGGCGCGGACGGAGGGGTGGACAGCGTGATGGCCTTCACCGTGGCCGACGGGCGCGTCACCGAGATCGACGTCGTCAGGAACCCGCACAAGCTCCGCCACGTGTGACACGGATCACTCTCACGTTTCGCCTCGCCACGTCGTCCCCCCTGCAGGCACCCATGAGGAGACGGACATGGACATCGTGGTCATCGGAGCGGGATACGCGGGGACGACGGCGGCGCTGCGGCTGGACCGGAGTCATCGCGTCACCCTGATCAGCGCTGACGGGCACTTCAGCCAGCGCATCAGGCTGCACGAACTCGCCGCCGGCAGGCCGAGCATCACGGTGCCGCTGGCGGAGCTGACGCGCGGGACCGGCATCGACACGGTCACCGCCACGGTGAGCGGCCTCGACCTGGAGGCGAAGCTCGTCCACACGGCCGACGGGCGCGCGTTCGGCTACGACACGCTGGTCTACGCCCTCGGCAGCCGCACCGACGTGAGCCTGCCCGGCGTGGCCGAGCACGCCTTCACCCCCGAGAAGGCAGGCGAGCTACGAGCCCGCCTGCACGGCGGGAGCGGCGACCTGACCGTCGTCGGCGGCGGGCTGACCGGCATCGAACTGGCCGCCGAACTGGCTGAGACCTACCCCTCCTGGCGGGTCGGCCTCGTGACCGGCAGGGAGCCGGGGCCAGGGCTCTCGGCCAGGGGCAGAGCCCACGTCGCCAGAGCGCTGGCCGGGCTCGGCGTCACCACGCACCTCGACACCCGGGTCGCCGCCGTCGAACCGGGACGGCTGCTCACGAACCGGGGAGACATCCGGGCCGACGTCGTGGTCTGGGCAGGATCGTTCACCGTGCCGCCGCTGGCCGCCGCGTCGGGTCTCGCGGTCGACGAACACGGCCGAGCCGTCGTCGACGACACGCTGAGATCGGTGTCGCACCCCGACGTCTACGTGATCGGCGACGCCGCGGCCGTCGAGATCCCGGGCGCGGGAGCCTCCCGCATGTCGTGCGCCGTCGGCATGCCGATCGCGGCCCACGCCGCCGACGTCATCAACGCCAGAGCCGCAGGCCGTACGGCCACGGCGTTCCGGTTCAGGTACCTCATCCAGTGCGTCAGCCTCGGCCGCCGCGACGGCGTGATCCAGACGGTCCGCCACGACGACTCTCCGCTCGACCTGGTCCTCACCGGGCGGGTCGCCGCTTGGGTCAAGGAGCAGGTCTGCCGCTTCACCCTCGGCTCGCTCCGGCTGGAACGGCGCCGCCCCGGCACCTACCTGTGGCCGAAGGGCTCCGCCCGATCGAGCGCGGCCCAGGTCCCGTCACGCGCCGGCCGATGACCTTCACATTCGCGAACCGGGGCCGCCACGGCCGCACTTCATGGCCCACCCATGCTGTGCCCCACTATGGCGGTCCTGGTCGAGTGACCGGACCAGGGCCGCTCTGCCTGCGCGGGCGCGCGGACACGATGGCCAGCGCCCACGAGAGCGCCGTCGCCGCCACCAGCCCCGCCAGGACCCACGGCATCACCGGCAGCTTCTGGGTGTGGTGGTAGTAGTCCCAGCCGGTCATCACCGCGGAGGTACGGCCCGCCGGGTCATAGCGGACCTCCTTGGTCGTGCCGGGCGCGGTCAAGGCGTCGTCGATGAGCTCGATCTCGCCTCCCGGGCAGGCCAGCGTGTAGTCATAGGTCGTGGCGCCCGTGGCGTCCGCTTCGTCCCCGATGGCCTTCGCGCCCACGACTGGGCAGACGGCGGTCGTGCCGTACCTGGTCAGGTCGCCGAAGGCGAGCTCGTCCTTGAGCATCCCGCAGGAGAGGAGCAGCAACGGCATGCCCAGCGCCAGCAGCGCGACCCCGGCCTTCGCCCTCGCCTCACGGTTCGCCGCGTGCAGGACAGGGCCCGCGATCAGGAAGACGCCGCCGAGTACGCACATGGTCACCCCGAGCCCCCACATGCCGGTGTGGTGGCCGAGCCACATCCCTCCCGCGGGGAGCGCGAACCCCGCGAGGGTCAGCGCCACACCTCGCAGCACACGGAGGGCCGGGTGCCCGCGCTCGCTCATGGACGTCCGCCTCCAAGATCCGGTATCCGGGGACAGCATCCCGCACCGGGATCGGCGCCGGCGCGCGGCCCCCGCGATCGCGGAAGACTGGCGCGAGGCGTCGAAAGGCAGGGGAGTGGGGGCGCGGCGCCACGGCCTTGTCGCGTTGGCGCCGAGACCCGTAGCGCACGGGGCGAGATCGCTGGACGGGACTGTCCCGGACGACCGCCGCGACCGCCCGGGACGCTGCGGATCCGTGCATACTGCGGCCGCCCCGGAGATTTGGCGCAATCAGACAGGCAGGAATTGGATCTCCCGGCGGGACCTCTTCAACACGTAGGGTCATGCCGCTCAGAACGATCCACCGCTGGGAGCGAGTAACGATGTCCTACCCCCCGCCGCGATACCTGAAGGACCACGGGATCGCCGACGCAACCTTCCGGCCCGTCACCGCGCCGCCGGACCTCACGATCGGAGACAAGTCCCGGGTCGGCTATCTGGCGACCGGGGCGAGCACCGATGGCCAGTTCGGTCTCTACCGCTGGGACATGGCCGCGATCCCGAACGGCCCCGGCGCCCACTTTCACCGGACCATCTCCGAGTCGTTCTTCGTCCTGGAGGGCACCGTGTCGCTGTACAACGGCGAGCGATGGCTGGACGCGACCCCGGGCGACTTCCTGTACGTGCCGCCAGGCGGGGTCCACGCCTTCAGCAACAACTCCGATGCACCTGCTTCCATGCTGGTGCTGTTCACGCCGGGCGCGCCCAGGGAGGCGTACTTCCAGGAGCTCGCCGACATCGTCGCCTCCGGCCGCCGGCTCACCGACGAGGAATGGACCGAGCTGTACGCCAAGCACGACCAGTACGTCGCACCGTGAACAGGGAGTGATAGGGCTGCGACGAACATCCCAGGGCCCACCGGAGCGCCCCGCTGGGGGCTTGTCCTCGGCGCGAAACGCCGATGGCCGGCTATTCCGCTCGATGAGCCTTCCAGGGCGAGCCGACACGTTCCTATACGCACGTCCAGCAATAGATCATCTGGTCTTCTGCTTGCGCCCGTTGAGCGAGCTCTCGCAGCTCTCCCATCAGTGTCGTCAGGTAGCCCTCGTCAGGGCGGCCGAAGAACTCTTCGATCCGCCCCCACCGTTCGGCAAGATCGGCCAACCGGGCGTCAGGCACGCCGGCCAGCGAGTCCCGTACGTCGGCAGGAAGCTCCTCGATACCGGGCCCCTCCTTGTACGGCGAGTCCTCCGGCAGGGCTTCCCACTCGTCAAGAGATTTTGGGCCGCCCTCGGGCGGTGGGTAGAGGGTGATCGTCCGGACCAGATCCAAGTCGTAGGGCACGTCCCTGATGAGGGCGACGAGCTGGCCAAGGATGACCACCGGATCGATCCCCTTGGCGTCCACAGCGTCGAAAGCGGTACTCCCGGACTCGGCACGGCCCCTGTCCGGCTCGGCCATGGCAGCCTGCCTGTCAGCCGCCCTGTAGTAGTCGTACAAGACCCCCAACTGATCCTCCGGTCAAGGTCGTTCTGCCTGTTATGTCTGACGACAGAGTAGGGGATCGAATGTATGTGCGAAAAGGCCCACAAGAGCTTGCCCTCCTTCGGCACGAGCCGTCTCCCTCTGGCGCAACGAGCCCGAAGCGGCTGGGGCGTCGCTGTTCGGCTGCGCCTCCACGACGGTCGAAACCAGCGCATCCTCGATGCCTCGCCGCATGACGCAAGGTGCTCACCCGGCCGCGCCCTCCCCTTCGACGGCCGCGACCACCAGGCCCCCAGAACACTCGGGGGGTCCTTCGTCGTTCGCGGCCGCGAACGCGCGATGCCTGGCCGTGTCAGGCCCCCATGAGCGTCCACCGAGCAACCATGGCATCGTCGCGGGACGTGGCATCCGGGCCTGAGAGGGTCCGAAGGAAATCCGAAGTCGCCTCGGCGATGCTGCGGCCATGAGTAACGACCTCGTGATCACGACGGTGGGTCGCAAGACCGGGCGACCGAGGACGACGACCCACTTCTACGGAGAGGACCGGGGCCACCTGGTTCTGGTCGGGCCGGGCTCGGAGGCGGGTCCGCACCTGCCGGGCTGGTACCGGGACCTGATGGTCAACCCGGACGCCGAGGTCCGGGTGGACGGCAGGACGTTGCGCGTGCGGGCGCACACGGCCCGGGGCGCGGAGCGGCGACAGTTGTGGAAGAAGTTGGTGGCACGCGAGCCGGTCTACCAGCGTTACGCGGACGCGGCACGGGGCGAGATCCCGGTAGTGGTGCTGGAGGAGACGGCATGACGAAGTTCAGCGAGATCCAGGACGCTTTCGAGGCCTACATCGGCGACATCGTCTACGCGACCATGACGACGGTGGACAAGAAGGGCCGTCCTCGCGCGCGGGTGCTCATCCCGGTCTGGGAGGTGGTGGACGGTGAGCCGCTGGGCTGGCTGGCGACCTACAAGACGCCGGTCAAGGCGGGCCACCTGGCCGGGAACCCGCACACCACGTTCTCGTACTGGACGCCGCGCCAGAACGCGGTGAGCGTCGACACGGTAGCGGAATGGGTGGAGGACATCGAGGTCAAGCGTCGCGTATGGGATCTGTATCGCAGGACCAGCCCCCGTGGGGCGGGCTACGACCTGGGCAACTTCTGGACCAGTCCAGGCGACCCGAAGCTGCACGTGCTGCGGCTGGAACCATGGCGGGTCCAGGTGATCCGGGGCACGGACCTGCGCAGTCAGATCTGGAAGAAGGACACGTAGGTCACCGCAGGCGGGCGACGTCCCTGCTCAGTGCCGCGCCTGACGACCGGTCTTCCCTCAGAAGTTGGGCCACCCTTCCGTCGCCGACTGGCATGAACCGCTGAGATTCACGTATGGGATGACGTCGCGTGGCGCCCGGCCCGACACCGTGCCCCCGGCCGAGATGGCACAGCGGGCGGCCGAGATGCTGGCCGCGGCGGGTTGGGCGGTGGAGGAGGAAGTCGCCGACGCCTACTGCGTCACCGGTCGGAGCGAGGACGTCATGATCAGGGTTCGGGTGTCCACGATCTCCGATGTGGTGCTGTACATCGCTGAAACCCCGAAGATGGCGCTCGCCACGCCGGAACCTTTCACCCGCCCCGAACCCCTGCGGACCGCCGACACGCTGAGCCCCGGCTATGTGTTGTGCTACGAGTGCGACGGCTTGGGCTGGTGCCGGTGCTGCTACGGGCGCGGCTGGATACCGCACAGCGAGCGGGGCCGACGGCGCTGCCCGGAGTGCCACCAGGATCGGGCGTGCCCGATCTGCCGCGGTGCCGGTGAGAAGAATGCGGCCGACCTGCAGGATGACGAACGCGGCCACTACCCCGAGCTCGTGCCACCGCCTACTCCTCTAATCAGGCAGGAATAGTCACGGCTGGCGTCTCTGTGCGCGGCTCAATCTATTCGACCTGCCAGAGTCGGATCTTGTGGCATCGAAATTGGCTTCGACCAGAAGAAGCCGCGCGCCCACCGCGATGCCGCCCACCACGGCGTTCGTCAACCCCCGCGTCGAGGCGGAGGGGATCAGGATCCGCGGGGGTCGGGGAAACCGATCCAGCGCAGCAGGATCATCCGGGCGTCGGCGGGTGCGTTGTCGCGGTCGGTGCCGAAGCGGTGCACCAGTTTGAGGTACTCCTCGTGGAAATCCTGGAGCTGCGCCTTGGTCATAAAGGTGCTGGCGCGGGAGCTCTGCTGCCAGTCGCCAGCCTCGTCCCGGTTGTGGGCGAAGGCTGACAGCAGCCGGAGGTCCTCGGCGAGTTTGGAGTCACCCAGTTGCTCGGCGAGGTCTTGTTCGGCACTGGTCAGTTCTTCGCGGGGGGGCGTCCGCCGGTCGGCTTTAACGACGTCCCACCAGCGTTCCCGCCCTTTGGCGCGGTCGCGCAACTCGGTCACGAAACCGGTGTCGGACAGCATCCGCAGGTGGTAGCTGGTGGTCCCGGTGTTCTGGCCCATGGCTTTGGCCAGCGTGGTGGAGGTGGCTGGGCCGTGATTGGCGAGGCGGCGGAGGATCTCTCGCCGCAGTGGGCTGGCGAGCGCCTTCATCGCCGCCGGGGTGTGCATGACCGGTTCGCTTGACATTCGACCAGCCTAGCCCTGCCGAGGCAATTCTGCAGAAAACTACATGCAGAGAAAAACTTGCAGAAAAAATTCTGCAACTCTAGGGTCGGGCCCATGATCTGGAATCGAATCGCCGGGTGGTCACTCATCCTGGCGCCGGTGGGGCAGCTCGGCGGTTGGACCTTCATGAGGTTCGGCGGCAACGAAGGAGTCGAGCCATGGTCGACGATCGCGCATGCGGTGTGGCTCATCGGTTTCGTGCTGCTGGCCATCGCCTGCGTCGAACTGTTTCGCCGGGTCCGAAGCCGCGGTGCCGGGCAGATCCTCGCCAGGGTGAGTCTGGCGGTGGCACTGATCAGCGTCACCGCCTCGATCGCCGAGATGCTCGTCGACCTGTATGTCGGATTCGCCACCGACACTCGCGCGCAGTGGGAGGTCATGGACCAGCAGATTCGAAGCATCCCCGCAGCCGAGTCGATCCTGTATGGATTCGGCACCCAGCTTGTCTACCTGGGGTTCCTGGCTCTGATCATTCAGTTGGCCATCCTGAGGCGAATCAGCACGACGACCCTGACACTCGTCCTGGCCACCCTGGTCCTGTTCATCGGCTACGAAGTGCTGGACGGACCCGGTCGCCAGGCCCTCATGCCGTTCGCGGTCCTGTGCATGTGGCTGGCCCTGGCACCCTTGGGATGGAGGCTACTGAAGCCGTCGCCCCAGGCCGCCGACGCGATCACGCCGTAGCGGTTCGCGGCAAGCGGTCTCCGGTGAACATCTTCGTGTCGACCAGCACGGAATTCACACGTCCCACCGCGAGGTCCACGAGGCGCAGCGCGGTGGGCAGGTCCTGGTAGGCGTGGCCGAGGTGTGTCGGGCGCGGCCCCATGGCTCTGCGCCTGCCGAAAACGTCATCCGGCCAGGTCATAGACCTGCTGGGACCACCTGATGCCCGCGATCCCCAGTCGTGCAGAGGCGCCTCCGGCGGTACGGGTGACTCCGGCGGCATCCCTCGTGCATGCACGCGCCGCTCGCGCGTCTGGGGGCCCGGGTAGCAATCCCGGAAATCCAACGGATATGGATCTGACCTGCGTGAATGGAGCTTGGCTCGCCGTCCCGCGCTCGTGTCTCCCAAGGAGTCTCCGCAGGTCAGCACTCGCCACCGTCGAGGTCTACCCACCGGACACGAACGCCAGGACGTCGCTTACCGCGTCGCGCAGGCTTTCGAAGTGACGGTGCGCTTCGTCGACGGCAACAGGCGTGTTGACGTTCCATACGGTCATCCCCGCCCGCAGCCCGGCCTGCACGCCGGAAGGAGCGTCCTCAACGACAAGGCAGTGTTCCGGTGTGACACCGAACCGCTCGGCGGCCAGCAGGTAGGGGGCGGGTGATGGTTTGCCCTGTTCTACTGCGGCCGCGTCTACGATCACCTCCGGTATCGGCAACCGGGTGCGGAGGAAGCGCCCGCGGACTCGATGAGCGTAGTTCGAGGTCACCAACGCCCACGAGCCCGGCGGCAGGCCGTGCAGCAGCTCCGATGCGCCGTCAAAGGCGGTGTAGACGCCGGATCGCACGTCCTCGTCCTCCAGTTCGTGAAGCACCGCCAGGCTGGTGTAAGGGTCCCGGTCCGGTGCGACAGCGGCAAAGGTCTCCATTGGCCGGGTCCGAAGCGCCACACGGTAGACCTACGCGAGTTGGAAGCCCAAGCTGCCGGTCAAGATCTTTCGGCAATAGGGGAGGCCGCGTGATGGAACGCCTCTTCTACCGCCCCAACGATGCGGCGACGGTCCTCGGCATCAGCCGCCCAGCGATCTTCCGGCTCATCAAGTCAGGTGAACTTCGCTCGATCAAGCGCGACGGCTATCGCCTCATTCCCGCCACCGCGCTCCTCGACTACGCCCGCTCTCTGGAGGAGGAGGCCGCATGATGGCCATAAAACCACATGGACGCTCGTCGATCTTCCTGGGCTCGGACGGTCTCTGGCACGGCTACGTGACCATGGGCGTCAAGGAAGACGGCACGCTCGACCGTCGCCACCGCAAGGCCAAGACGGAAACGGAGGTCACGGCCAAGGTGCGCAAGCTGGAGACCCAGCGCGACGCGGGCCTGATCGACAAGCCGGGGCGCGTCCCGACGGTCGCCGAGTAGATGCGGACCTACCTACCTCGACGAGATCGCGCCCATGCGGGTCAGTCAGTTGACCCTCGACAGCACAAACCGGCCCAAGGCAGAGCACTGGATCATTCCGCGCCTTGGTGCTCACCGCCTCGACCGGTTGCGCCCAGAACACCTGGACGCCTTCTACGCGGGGTTGACCAAGGAGGGGCTCGCGCCCAACACGATCTTGCAGATTCACCGCATCCTCTCTCGGGCGCTCAAGCTCGCCGTACGTCGCGAACTGATCACCCGAAACGTCTGCCAGATGATCGATGCCCCAACCGGTGAGGACAACGAGATCGAACCGCTCCTGCGTGAAGAGGCTCAAGCAATCCTGGACGTGGTCAAGGGCCACCGGAACGGGAACACGGTGGTCCGTGGCGCTCGCCCTCGGCCTTCGGCAATCGGAGTCGCTCGGCACTCGGTGGAAGTACGTGGACCTGAACAAAAGGCGTGATTCGGATCTTCTGGCAGATCAAGCGCCTCCGCTACCGGCATGGCTGCACTGATCCGCACGCGTGCGGCGAGAGGCTCCACCGCTATCCCTGCCCGAAGGACTGTGCCAAGGCCAAGCGCACCTCCGGTCGCCGGCACATCTGCCTCACCACCTGCCGTACCAACTGCGCCAAGCACAACGGCGAGTGCCCGAAGTTCTGCGCGCCCGACTGCGCCAAGCACGCCGTCGCCTGCCCCGATCGCGTAGGCGGCTGGATGTTCGTGAAGCCGAAGGGCAAGGGCAAGCGCTCCACCGCCCTGCCACTGCCGCTCGTCGAGCTGCTCAAGCTCCACCGCGCGGCCCAGGAGGCGGAGAAGATAGTCGCGGGGGAGCGGTGGCAGGACTGGGATCTCGTCTGGTGCATGCCGGACGGAAGCCCCATCGACGCTGGCGACGACTGGGACGAGTGGAAAGCGATCCTGAAGGAAGCCGAGATCGACAAGGACGCCAGGGTCCACGATGCCCGACACACCGCCGCGACGCTCCTCTTGGAGCTGGGTGTCGATCTCCGAGTGGTCCAGGCGATCCTCGGCCACTCTCAACTGACCACGACGAAGCGCTATACGCACATCACGGAAAGTCTGGCGACGGAGGCGGCGGCGCGGATGGGTCGCGCCCTCTGGGAGACGTGATTGCAACCCGTATTGCAACCCTGGGCGGATTCCCCGATCAAGAAAAGGGGAGTCAGCCCAGGTCATGTGAGGTAGGGCGCCCGGGACTCGAACCCGGAACCTACGGATTAGAAGTGGATGTTGTCCTTGATGCTGTGGTTGCCTGTAACCTGCGGTGGAGGGTCGCTGTGATCATGTGGTGCCATCCTCATTCCGCATATGCTCCAGATCTTGGGATAACAGCACAGCCCGATTGGTTTTCACGTCGACGGCGATGGTCAATGGCGACTTCCTACGCCACCGGGCGGTCCAGGAGCGAGCGGCGAAGGTGAAGATGACGTGGGGGCGCCGCCCGTCCGGGCCAGCGACCTCTTCCAGTGTGTGCCACTCATCCTCTTGCCAAGCCTGTTTGTCGTACCCCTGAGAGGTCAGTTCGGCCTCTGCTGCTCGCCGGGCCGTTCGGATGCCCTTACCCAGCACGGTTGCTTGGTCGTACTTGTCATGATCGCCCTGGTCCGGGAACAGGTGGCGATGGTCGTAGCCGACCTGAGCGAAGGCGTCGCGCAGCCACTGACGCTTGGTGGGTCCCGCAGTTCTCCAGGTGTAGGTCAGGATCCAGTGGGTCTTCTGTCGCGATCTGGGGCGGCGCACCATGGCGGCAAGGCATCCAGGTAGTTGATCTCCGAGATCAGAGAGCATGTGGATTCGTTCGAGATGTTCTTTCGCCTTCGGTGAGACGCCTGCGTCGTCCAGCCAGAGCGGGTCACGGTACCGAACCATGTGTCGGATTTCGATGAAAGCGCGATGCATCACAAAAGCGAGGGCTTCCTCTGCTCCTGGGGGATATGGCGGGCGTCTCCGCCACAAGCGATCCACGATGCGCCTCCGCATAGCTCCTTGCCTGATCGTCCCGTCACCGTCGTCCCACCCGTCTGGGATTGTCCTGGGGCGATGGTGACGGGACGATCAGGCTTCCACCCCAGCCGCTGACCGCCTGCTGCTTGTCGCGATCATCCTTGATCCCGAGGCCCCCGCCGGAGGCTCTGTTTTGAGCGGCGTGCCATCACGCTGGCGACCCAGATAAGAAAGATGGCGGTCGGTAGGAGAAGGACGGTCCAGACGACGATCTGGCCGAAGAGAAGCTCGGCACCGCTGGGAAGGTCGATGTAGGCATCGTTCTCGTCCATGACGGTGACCCTAATGGGCTGATGGAAGCCGACGCTAAGGGCAGGCGCGGCCCGAGTGGCGGGCGCGCGCGAGAACGGCCCCCAGGCCGCACGCGCAGCGTGGCGGCGCGGAGCGTCGCCCTTGATGCCCTCGCCGCATGACACAGGGTGCTCGTCACCAGGACCCCGGGAACACTCGGGGTCCTTCGTCGTTCGCGGCTGCGGAATGCGCCGTGGAAGCTTCCGAAACGCACGGCCGACCTGGGCAAACGCCCCAAGATCCATTCCGCGTATATTCCGGAAGGAGTGGCATACGGCTGCTTTCGGCGGCATTCAGCTGCCTACGCGGCTCACGCCGTACGGGAGAGAAACCCCAGCTCTAGAGTGGGATTCGAGGTGGAGAGTGGTAGGGCGCCCGGGGCTCGAACCCGGAACCTACGGATTAAAAGTCCGCAGCTCTGCCAATTGAGCTAACGCCCCTCGCAAGATGCAGGGTACAGAGAGTACAGCCCCGCGCGCGACGTCCGTAGCCTCACCGGTACGCCGACAGTCCCGTCAGAGCCTCTCCCAGCACCAGCGTATGGATCTCCTCCGTCCCCTCGTACGTCAGCACGCTCTCCAGGTTCGTCATGTGCCGGATCACCGGGTACTCCAGGGTGATCCCGTTCCCGCCGAGGATCGACCTGGCCTGCCTGGCGATGTCCAGCGCCGCCCGCACGTTGAAGAGCTTCCCGAAGCTGACCTGACGGGGGGAGAGCTCCCCTGCGTCCTTCAGCGACCCGAGGTGGAACGCGGTCAGCGAAGACTGTGCCAGCCCCACGTACATCCACGCAAGCTTCTCCTGCGTCAGCTGGAAGCCGCCGATCGGCTTGCCGAACTGGACGCGCGTCTGGGAGTAGGAGATCGCCGACTCGAGGCAGGCTCTCGCGGCGCCGACCACGCCCCACAGGATGCCGAAGCGCGCCTCCGACAGGCAGGAGAGCGGCCCGCGCAGGCCGACCACCTCAGGCAGGACGGCGGAGCCGGGCAGGCGGACGTCGTCGAAGTACAGGGAGGAGGTCACGGAGGCCCTGAGCGACATCTTCTTGTGAATCGGGGGAGCGGAGAACCCGGGCGTGTCGGTCGGGACGACGAAGCCGCGCACCCCCTCGTCGGTCTGCGCCCAGACGACGGCCACGTCGGCGACCGAGCCGTTGGTGATCCACATCTTGGAGCCGTTGAGTATCCAGTCGGATCCGTCGCGCTTGGCGTAGGTGCGCATGGAGGAGGGGTCGGAGCCGTGGTCGGGCTCGGTCAGGCCGAAACAGCCGATGGCCGACCCTGAGGCCATGCGGGGGAGCCACTCCTCCTTCTGCGAGGGTGACCCGTACTTCCAGATCGGGAACATGGCCAGGGAACCCTGAACCGAGACGAACGAGCGCAGCCCCGAGTCGCCCGCCTCCAGCTCCCTGCACGCCACGCCGTACGAGGTGGCGTCGGTTCCGGCGCAGCCGTACCCCTCGAGATGCATCCCGAGCAACCCCAGCTCGCCCAGCGCGGGCGCCAGCTCGCGCGCGGGGAAGACGGCCTCTTCGAACCAGTCGCCCACGTACGGCAGGACGCGGTCGGAGACGAAGGATTTGACGGTGTCCCTGATCAACCGCTGGTCGCCGGTGAGTCGGTCGTCGACGCGCAGGATGTCATCCATACCCCAGGGTTCTACCAGGGGGAATCCCGATGTGGAAACGCCTGGCTGAAGGGCAGTCTTGAGGCATGAGCGAATCGAACATCAAGCAGCTGCGCAGGACCCGCAACGGCAGGATCGTCGCGGGCGTCTGCTCGGGCATCGGCGACTACGTCGGCATCGACGCCAACCTGGTCAGGATCGGCCTGGCCATCGCCTCGCTGTTCGGCGGGGTCGGTGTCGGCGTCTACGCGATCGGCTGGCTGCTCATGCCCGACGAGGGCAAGAACACCTCGATCGTCCAGGACCTGATCAACAACAGGCAGGTCAAGACCAACACCTGGCAGCAGGAGACGCCTGACTACAGCCCCACCGCCGGCTGGGAGCGCCAGGAGCCCACGGCTCCCGGTGAGCAGAAGCCGCAGGCGTGATCAGGCGGCAGCCTGGGCGCGCACCCTGGCGACGATGTCGCCGCGAGACTCGGTCCACATCATGGCCAGCACGGCCGCGACCGTGACCCCGCTGATGCCCGCGAGCGCGACGACGGGCTCGGGGCCGAGTCTCTCGGCGGCGAAGCCGCCGATCAGGATGCCGATGCCCTGGGCCGCCATGAGCCCGGACTGCACCAGGCCGAACGCCTGGCCACGCCGTTCAGCCGGAACGCACTGCACGAAGGCGGCATTGGCCGCCAGCTGGTAGGCGCCGCCGATCCCCGACAGGATCCACAGCGCGAGCACCACGATCAACGGTGGCCGCATCGCGCAGACGATCAGCGGTGCGCAGGTCAGCATCGACAGCCACCCCATCGCGCGCAACCGCCCCGACGGCGAGACGAACCTGCTGAACAGCAGCGCGCCGATCACCGTCCCGGTCGGCATCGCCGCCATCAACAGACCAGTGATCACCGGCACGGGCAGCGTCGTCCCGGACGCCAGCTGCGCCGCATAGGGCACCGCGATGCCCTCAGGCAGCACGTAGAACCCGCACAGCCAGGCGAAGAGAACCAGCGTGCGCAGCTTCCTGTCGCCGAAGACGAGCGAGGCGCCGGCTCGTGTCATCGTCCACATCGACGGCTTCGATCCATCGGTACGGCCGGCGGCGGGCCTTCGCCGTACGCCTGAGACGATGATCAGCGCTGAGGCGAGGAAGGTGGCCGCGTCCAGCGCCAGCGCGCGGTAGGGCCCCATGAAGGCGATCATCGCCCCGCCCGCGGCGAAGCCGAGCATCTGGATGGCCTGGTTGGTCATGTTCTGCAGCGCAGAGCCTGCCACGTAGCGGTCGCCCAGCAGGATCTCGGGCAGCAGCGCCGCCCGCGCCGCCGAGAACGGCGCGCTGAGCAGGACCACGAAGAACACCAGCACGCACAGGGCGGCGAACGGCATGCCCGGCACGGCCATGACGGCCACCAGCAGCGCGCGCAGTAGATCGCACACGATCATGACGCGGCGGCGCGCGAACCGGTCGGCCAGGCCCGAGAGCAGCGGGCCCCCGACGATGGACGGCAGATAGGTCAGCGCGTAGACCGCGGCCGTGGCCAGCGGCGAACCCGTTCTGTTGAACACGAGGACGGCCAGCGCCACCTGCGCCAGCTGGTCGCCGAGCAGGGAGAGCCCCTGGCCGTACCAGAGCGCGCGGAACTCTCGTATGGCGACGACCTCGCCGTACGTGGCTTGTCGTTCGGAGGCACGTCTGTGCCGCCCCGGAAGCCTGGCCCCCATAGGTCCCCGCTGAACCTGACTCAGAGTGCTCGCTATGTCACCTAAGGTGCCTGCCGGGAACCTTGAGCGCAACCTAAAGCAGTCAGGCCTTTGCAAAGTGTAATCAGGAGCGGGGTTTACCAGCCGAGTTGGTGGAGTCGGTCGTCGTCTATCCCAAAATGGTGGGCTATCTCGTGGATGACCGTGATCCGCACTTCCTCCACCACGCGAGCTTCCGTATCGCACATCTGGCATATCGGATTGCGGTAGATCTCGATCCGGTCGGGCAGAACCGCGGAGTACCAGTCGCCGCGCTCGGTGAGGGGAACACCGGTGTACAGCCCGAGCAGATCCGGCTCCGGCGGATCGTCGACGACCACCACCACGACGTTGCTCATGACGCGCGTCAGTTCCGGAGGGATCGTGTCCAATGCTTCGGCCACGAGTTCCTCGAACTTCTGCCGGGACACCTCGATCACGGTTGCCATTCTGCCCCGTCCGTCGGGTAAGCAAGAAAGCGTATGAACTTCATAAGGACAGTCATACGGTCTCGCGCCGCGCGCATCGCCGCGGTGCTCCTCGTGTCCGCGGTCGGCGCCTGGCTCGGCATCATCCTCAGCGGGACGGTCCGCGCGCAGGTGGGGCCCGTCGAGACGGGGATGTCGCTGAGGCCCGCGTGGACCGGCGAGACCGTCGTCGACGCCCACCCGCTGGGGACCCTGCGATTCCGCAGCCACGACGCCCCGCTCCAGCTGCGCATCACGCTCGAGAACATCGACCAGGAGAAGGCCAAGGCGCTCATCGACGATCCGCGCATCGCCAACAGGCTGCCCGAGATCATTGAGAACGACCTGCGCTCAGGCGTCGAGGCCCTGGTGGTCCGCTCCCTGCTGTGCGCCGCGGCGGGCGCGCTCCTGGCCGGCTTCGTCGTCTTCCGAAGTCCCAGGATCGCGCTGTACGGCCTGCTGGCCGCCGCCGTCGCCCTCGCGGGGACCGGCGTGGCCGCGGCCGTCACCTTCCGCCCCAGCTCCCTCGTCGAACCGCGCTACTCGGGGGTGATCGCCGTCGCGCCGTCCCTGGTCGGCAGCGCGCAGTCGATCGTGACCAAGTTCGAGTCGTACCGCCAGCAGCTCACCAAGCTCGTCACGAACGTCTCCAAGCTCTACGACGCGGTCAACGCCCTGCCCACCTACGACGCAGACCCGGCCTCGATCAAGGTGCTGCACGTGTCGGACATCCACATCAACCCCATCGCGTGGAACGTCATCCGCTCGCTCAAGGAGCAGTTCAAGGTCGACCTCATCGTCGACACGGGCGACATCTCCGACCACGGCACCAAGGCGGAGAACGCCTTCATGGAGGAGATCGGCAAGCTCGGCGTGCCGTACGTCTTCGTCAGGGGCAACCACGACTCGCGGACCACCGAGCGGGCCGTCGCCAAGCAGAAGAACGCCGTGGTGCTCGACAACGCGTCCGCCACCGTCGCGGGACTGCGCATCTACGGCCTGGGCGACCCCCGCTTCACGCCCGACAAGTCGGTGCCGGTCAACAACGACCCTGCCCACATGCGCGACTTCGGCCGCCGGCATGCCGTACGGCTGCCGCGTCCCTCGCCCATCGACCTCGTGGCCGTCCACGACCCCGACGCGGCCAAGGGCTTCTCCGGCGCCGCTCCCATGGTCCTGGCCGGCCACTCGCATCGCCGATCGACCACGGTCCTGCCCACAGGAACCCGCGTGCTCGTCCAGGGCTCCACGGGCGGCGCGGGGCTTCGCGCGCTGGAACACGCCGAGCCGACCCCCGTCCAGGCCTCGGTTCTCTACTTCGACAGAGCCAGCCACAGGCTCCAGGCCTGGGACGACATCACACTCGGGGGGCTGGGGGAGCAGTCTGTTCACATCCAACGTCACGTCGAGCCGGACCCTCGACGTATGATTTCCCCAGAGCCAACGACAGCCCCGTCGCCAACGGGAACCGTCAGCGGAACTTCCGATGGATAGCCACTTTGGCACTGGGGCCAATCGTCCCCTATGCTTCAGAGGTCTCCAACGGAAGACGTCAGGAACAGGACGCAAGTCCTGAGCCCCCATCGTCTAGCGGCCTAGGACACCGCCCTTTCAAGGCGGCGGCACGGGTTCGAATCCCGTTGGGGGCACGGCTTCACCGGAAGATCGGCAGGACGAAGACCTCCGAAACACTGGTAAGCTAAGCGAGGCGCTTCGGCCGAAAGGCCGGAACGAAAGCAAGGTCCTGTAGAGCAGTTTGGAGTGCTCGCCACCCTGTCAAGGTGGAGGTCGCGGGTTCAAGTCCCGTCAGGACCGCTCTGGGTCAGGTAGCTCAGTTGGTACGAGCGTCCGCCTGAAAAGCGGAAGGTCGGCAGTTCGACCCTGCCCCTGACCACCCTTCTTGAACAGCAAAAACGCCCCATCCATGACCGCATGGACGGGGCGTTCGTGTGTCTGCGTGTCTAACCGAGTGACTAAGCCTCCGAAGTCAGTGGAAAAATCTCATCCATCACGGTCGCTCCCTCCTGCATGACGGGTCTGATCTGCTTGCGGTAGACGGTCTCTGTGACGACCGTGTTGGTGTGCCCGACCAACCGTGAGATGTGCTCGATTGGGACATCGTGAGCGGAGAGCAAGGACACGAAGCTGTGCCGCAATTCGCGGGGCGTCCACTCTGCGGGGTTGATGCCGTCAGCGCCCTTGAGGGCGATCCGGAAGTCTCGCCGTACGTTCTCCGCCGTCATGGCGGTTCCGTTCCTGGTGCCGAACACCAGGCGCTCGCTGAGCTTCTCTGCGTTCTCACCTTCTGCTTGCTCGGCCAGCAATGCCTTGAGGGCGGTCACACAGCGGGTCGGAATCCGCAGGGAGCGGCGGGATTTTGTCGTCTTGGTGTCTCCAGACTTCCGCACGGAGCGCCAGACGTAGATGGCGAACTGTTCGTGTTCCCACCCTGCGTCCGTGACAGCCCGCCAGGTCTTCCGGCCGGCGTCGTGGGCCACGACGTGATCCCAACGGAGATCTCGCAGTTCCTCGGTTCGCGCGCCGGTGAGCAGCGAGACCACGATGTAGGCGCGCATGCGGCACGTCGCGGTCTCAGCGGCCCTGAGCACCGCTTCCGCCTGATCGATCGTGAGCGCCTTGGAGGGGCGGCCTACCCGTCCTTCGGGCACCTCGCACAGCTCTACGACGTTGCGCTTGACCAGGTCGCGATGCATAGCGCTACGTACCGAGCGGTCCAGGATGTTGTGGATCAGCTTGAGCGAGCGGGTGCCGAGAACGCCGGTCTTGCTCGACAGCCAGCGGTCCACGTCTTCCACCGATAGCTTGCTCAGCTTGCGCTTGCCGAGCGCCGGGATCACATGGGTGTCGGCGTACCAGGTGTAGGTCCTGACCGTCTTCTCCGAGCGGCCCTTGAGTCCGTTGGCCAGCCAGTACGTCACCGCGTCCTTGACGGTGCTGTCCGATGTGGCCACGGCCAAGCCGTCTTCGTAGTCCCGCAGCACCTGCTTGAGCTTGGTCAGGGCTTCGGTCTTGGTCTTGCCACTCCCGCGCTTGACGATGCGCTTGCCGTCGGGGCCGTAGCCGAGACTTGCGGTGGCGATGAACCGCTGGCGCTTGGCGTCCCAGTGGATGCCGCCGTCTCCTCTGCTGCGTCGCTTGGTCATCAGGCTGCTTCCTCTGCTTCCTTCTCCAACAGGGCGATGTACACGCGGATGCCGTTCGCGGTGATGAGACGGGCTCGACCCTGCTTGACGGAGGGCAAGCGGCCTGTGCGGATCTGGTCATAGATCAAGCTTCGGCTCATGCGCAGCAGGCGCATGGCGTCGGTCACGCGGTAGAGCTGGGTGTCGTCGATCGTTGGGGTGCTCACGGGCGTGGGTTCTCCTTGTCAGGGACACGAGGGACACCGGGCAGGGTGGGGTGTCCCTCATGATCGGTTGCGTTTGCGCTGGTCAGATGGGGTTCGGGGACACGAGGGACACCGGGGACACTTCCTGTGGGGTCTGTCCCTGGAAGCCGGTAGCGTCCGTTGCCGTCCACGCAGAGCTGGCCGTCGCCAGCCATCCGGGCACAGGTCTTGCGAGTGTTGTCGGGGGTCAGACCGGTGGCTTCCGCGATGGCCTTGGGCGGGCTGTTGGGGTTGTCCCGGAGGTGGCGCACGATGGCCGCGCGGGTCGCTGCCAGCGAGTGATCCTCGGGAGGGCCATCCATCAGGCGCCAGAGTCCGGCGGCGGGCTGGAAGGCCATGGCGTACTCGTCTTCCTCCACATCGCGGCCGGTGACGTGGAGCACGCCGTCAGCGGTGCCGCGCGCCCGCTTGAGCACCAGCGTGGCGTCGGCGGCACCGGCGAGGCCGTTGGTGCCGGAGACCTGTTCGAGGAAGTCGTCCGAGCCCATCTTGCGGACGTGATGGACCAGTACGACCGCGACGCCGAAGGTGTCGGCCAGGCGCTTGGCGCGTCCCATCGCGGTGTAGTCGGCGTCATAGGCCGACAACCCCGGCGGCGTGATGCCGCGCACCTTGGCGAACACGTCGACAACGACCATGCGCGCGCCGACGTTGCGTTCCAGCCAGCGGGCGATGGCCTCCTCCCCGCCCTGCGGCAGGGTCGGGCACGAGGTGGCCAGGGTGAGATCCTTCGGGGCGGGCTTGCCTTGCAGGATCTTGCCCATGCGGGACTGGAGACGGCGCGGCGTGTCCTCCAACGCGAGGTAGAGCACGGGTCCCGGCTCCACCTCGATGACCTCCAGCGCCTTGCCACCACCGGCGACCGCGATAGCCGTACCGAGCGACAGCCAGCTCTTGCCGACCTTGGGCGGTCCGGCCAGCAGGTTCAGCCCTTCGGCGATGACGCCGGGCACGGCCCACTTGGTCTCGGGGAAGGTCATGGCCATGAGTTCGTCTGCAGTCCACGACGTGCGGAACGGCGCCCCCGTCGCGCCCGGCTGGTTGCCGGGGGCGTGGACGGCATCACCGGAGACCAGGCGCAGGTGGGAAGGGCGCTCGCCGTTCATGCGGCCACCGTTCGCGGGCGGCGGGCACCGGCTCGAAGCCCTGAGGCGATGGTGCGGGTGGCTTCGCCATACGGCTGGCCGACGCTGGCGGCGGCGTCGGCCAGCCATCCGGTCACGTGGGCTTCGGGCAGCTCGCCACCGGCAACGAGCTGCCCGAGCGCCACGGATGCGCAGTACAGGGCGTTGTTGTGGCCGTTCGGCGGGGAGCTGGTCACCCGTTCCACCTCGCGTTCCACGGCGGTGCGCAGGTAGTTGCCGCGCCGGTCGGCGGCCAGCGCGATAGCGACGGGTTTCTGTGGTGGGAGCGGGGTGGGCCGTAGGAGGTCGGCCAGCCAGCCGGGCAGCGGCGCGGCCGGTGCAGCGTGCACCACCTGGTAGGTGCCGGTGCCGTCGTCGAGGTCGACGAAGCTGCCGGGGCCGACCACGTACCCGCCCGTCGCGCGGGTGTCGATCAGCCAGCCGAGCCCGCCGCGGGCGCCCTGGGTGTTGCCGAGCGTGAGCCCGTCGGGGGCGGTGTAGTACAGGTGGGTGCCGTCGCGCCGGGTGCGGACGGTGAAGGTTTCCAGCGGCAGCGGTTGTCCGGCGCGTTCGCAGAGGGCGGCGAGTACGTCGGCGCCGTCGTTGATGCCGGGCAGGTCCCACTCGGGCGGGCGGGTCTCGCCTTCCTTCGGGGTGTCGAGGTCGATCACCACCAGGTTGGAGGGGCCGGTGGCGATGCCGATGTTGTACGGCTTGCGCGCCCAGAACCGGGTGATGACCTTGGGGTCGGTGGTGTTGTGCTCCTTCCACGCCCAGTCCTTGAGCGGCACCTTGTCGCCGGGCGCGAGCGGGAAGACATGCCAGCCGCGGCGGGCGGCGGCAAGGGCGTAATCGGTCAATTCGCGTGGGTTGGCTGGCTTGTTCATGCTGCCACCTGGGATGCGCAGGTTGGGGTTGTGTTGGCGGGCGTGAGCAGACCTTGTGTGGCCCAGAGGTCCATCAGGTCGGTCTGACCCGCCAGTGGGGCGGGACATGACGAGCACAGGCGGCCTGCGATGCTGCCTGGCTTGGGCGTCTTTTGGTTGGCGGGCTTTTGGCCCCACTTACAGGCGGGGATGTCGGCCGCCTTGACCCGTTGTTCGAGGGAGCGGATGCGGTAGGCGGTGCGGGGATAGAAGAACTCGATCTCGTCAAGCTCGCCGGGCTTGGCGAAGGCGCCACACAGGCATTCGCCACTCATGTGCAGGTGCGCGGACACCTCGCTTTGCGGCAGAAGGTAGGTGCGCCGGTATTCGGCCATCTGGGCGTTGGTCCAGTGCACCAAGGGGGAGCACCAGACGATGCCGCCGTCGGGATCGATTTCGGCGGCGTTGCGCATGCGTCGTTCGGACTCGCCCCAGCGCATACCGGCCAGGTAGAGCACCTTTTGGGTACGGCCTCGGCTTCCGATGATCTGAGCGCGGTTGCGCTGCAAGGGTTCGTCTTTGAGCCGCCTATACATCACCGTGTGTCCGGCCGGGCCGGGGAACCCCTTCCAGACGGGACGTATCCCAGCGTTCTTACCTGTGCGGGCGATGACGCGTCCCAGTACGAGATCGTCGTAGCGGTCGCGGGGGTGCAGTTCGCGCAGCGGCAGGTTCCAGGAACGGGCGACATCGCGGACGTGCTCACGGGTCTCCTCGATACCAATGCCGGTGTTGACGTGAACGACCGCATCATGAGCGGAAGAGTCCAGGTAGTGGCTGGTCAGGTGCAGCAGCACGGTGGAGTCGTTGCCGCCGGAAAACAGCGCCTGGCGGGCCACGATCGGGAAGCGGTCCAGTGCTTCGGCGATGATGTCGTGGCTGCGGCGGATGGCCTCATCCAGGGTGCGCGCGGGTGGCGCATGTTCGGCTTTGACGGGCTTGCGGCCGATGGTGTCGGGCATCCCGGGGAGCGGTTCGAGAGTGGCGGTGCGCCTGCCCATCAGCGGTCCCCTCCTTCCCGAACGAGCAGAGAGGGGAAGTCGTCCCATGCGTGGCCATCAAGCTCGCGTCCGGCGGCTTTCTTGCCGACGCGGCGCATCCGCACCGCGTCGGCCGGGGCGAGCTTCTCCATGCCGTTCCAGCTCTGGCCGCGCCGGTCGATGAAGGTGACGGCGCCGCGCTGATGGCCGTGGTCCTCGGGGGCGAACGCGCCCCACTGCTTGAACAGGAACGCGATACCGGCGCTCTGGCACTGATCGCGCAGCGAGCGCGCCCATTCGGGGTGCATCGGGCGGGCGCCAGGCCCGGACTCGCCCCCGGCGATGACCCAGTCGATCCCGTGGAAGCGGCGGCAGCAGTCGCCAGCGTGAACGTAGGAGGCGCTCAGCCCGTGCCCGCGCTCGCTGCCCATGGTCCAGACGGCCTGGTGCAGGTTGATCGGTCCGAGCAGCGGTTCGCAGGACAGGAACCGGGCCGCGGCAGGGGTCCGCAGCAGGGCCGGGACGCGCAGGTCGGCACGCTTTTGGTCTTCGACCGACACGCCAAGCCACACGTTCGGCAGCGGCCACGGAGTGCCCGGCGCGGCGCCGTACCAGCCAGTGCCCTCCTCCCGCACCCGGTCGGCGAACTCGGGTGAGCTGAGCAGGGCGCGCATGCGGCCATGCCGCTTGGTGAGCACCTGATAGGTGTGCTCGGGGGTGGCGGCCATGACGGCGAAGACCTGCGAGATGAAGCCGTCAGGGATGCCGGTGTGGAACAGATCGGACATCGAGTTGACGAACACCTTGCGCGGCTTGGCCCAGCGGAACGGCTGGTCGAGCCGCTCCGGACGCAGGGTGAGGTCGAACCCGTTCTCGAACGGGTGGCCGGGGATGCCGCGCCACCGCTCGGCGAAGGTCTCGGCGTAGCAGTGGTCGCATCCCGGGGAGAGCTTGGTGCAGCCGGTCACCGGGTTCCACGTGGTGTCGGTCCATTCGATGGAGCTGTGCTCAGACATCAGGGGTCTCCTGGTGGTGGTCTTGGGTCGGCGCAGCCCTCGGAAGGGGCGCACCACGAGGTCGCCGTTGGCGCGGCGGATGAGCACGTTGCCGGGTCCGCCGCCGGGGCCCCAGCGGACCAGGACGGTGACGGGCTGGCCGCGTTCGAGGTAGGTGCGTCCGATCACGCCGCCTCCTCTCTCTCCTGGTCGGCCTGGAGGGCGACGGTGATGGCCACCTCCAGGCACACCTTGTGTGTGGGGCGGCCCTGGTCGTCGCGGTGGTGAGCGGTCTTGCCGCACGACCAGCACGGGTCCGGGCGCGGGCCGGTGTAGGCCAGGCAGTTGGTGCAGTTCCTCGGGTGGCGCAGCGGCGCGCCGGGGTGGCTGCGGACGCGCACGGTGCAGCACAGGACGCAACCCTCGTGGTGGCGGTAGAAGCGGCGAGGCGGGTCGCCCCAGTTCAGGAGCACACGGCCCTGGAAGAGGCGGTAACGCTCGCCCTGGTAGGTGACGAGCGGTTCCTGTCCGAACGGGTGCTGTGGCAGGTCGCTGGCGGTGGCGGGCGGGGTGGTCACGCGGCTTCCTCCTTGAGCGGGGCTGGGAGGTCGGCGGTGGTGCGGTTGACCAGGCGGCGGGCGACGATGTGTTCCACGCCCATGCGTCGGGCGACATCGCCGACGCCCCCACCGGCGGCGACGATGCGGGTGGCGGCCAGGCGGCGTCGGTCTGGGTGAGCTGGACCTGGCGTTGGCCGGTGACCACCAGATCGACGGCCATCAGGTCGACTACGCCGTCTTCGGCCAGCAGACCGATGTTCTTGTGCTGCTTGACCTTCTTCGCGGCGTGGTCGAAGTGAGCCATGGTGACGCCCCGTCGGCGTAGCCAGTGGAGGGCGCGGGTGGCATCTGCGCCTGTCGCGGTCAGGGCTGAGCGGATGGCGTCGGCCTGGTTCATCCGCCGCAGCTCATCGCGGGTGACGCGGCGGGAGAGGTGGCCGACGGTGATGGGAACGAGCCGGTTGCGGGTGGTGCTGGTCATGATCGGTGTCCTCTCCAGGGGTTGAGTCACTTGCCGAACGGGCGGGGTGGGGTGGTGCGGACGCGGGTGGGGCGGGTGCCCTGGCGGCGTAGACGGCGCAGGTAGTTGTAGGCGCGGCGGCCCGTCCGCAGCCGCAGGCCGGTGCCCTTGCAGTGGCGGCACCAGCGCTTGACGCGGCCGTTCGGCTTGATGGTCTTGCCGACGCCCTCACAGCGGCGGCAGCGGGCGAACGGGGAGGCGGCACAGGCGGCGGCGTAGCCGAGCGCCCACAGCAGGAGCACGCCGACGGCGGCGGCCAGCAGGGTCGCGAGCGAGGGCAGAAGATCACCCAGACCGGTAGCGGCGGGCGGGGTAGCGGTAGCGGCGTGGAAGGCCACGGCAGGTCTCCGATGCGGGGTTTTCGAGCACGGTAAGGGGGCCCGCTACCCGCTACCTGCGGGTATTCGGGCTGATCAGAAGGGGTGTGAGGGGTAGCGGCAGCGGTAGCGCAGCCGCTACCCGGTAGCGAGCCAGCCGCTACCTTTCACGGCCCCGGCGGGCTCTCGCGGCGGGGTGCGGGCGGGGTACGGCAGAGCCGTCGAACGGGGTCCGGCGGCTCTGCCGTACGGCTCACGCCGCGCCGTCGCGGCGGCGGATCGCTTGGGCGATGTCGGCCTGCTTGGCTCCCTTGAGCACCTTGCCGTCGCGCTTGATGTTCACGCTCGGCACAGACAGGTCCCGAAGCTGAGCCGACACCGCGTCGGCGGACAGGTCGGCGTAGTGCTCGGGGATGCGCTCGGAGAGCCGGGCGGCGATCTCGGCCCAGGACAGGCCGGACTCGCCGGGGTGGAAGACCGACAGGGCGTCGGCCAGCACGTCGCGCACCTCGCGCTTGATCTCCTCCCCGGCGGCGTAGCCGGTCAGGGTCCCGGCGCGCTCGCGCAGGGCGCGGGCGGTGGTCAGGATCTTCTCGGCGTCGGCGGCGTCGGCCAGGTAGGTGCGCACGGTCGGAGTGTCATCCGATGCGCCGTACAGGTAGCCGACGCCCCGGTACTCCTTGCCGTTGGGCAGGGAGGAGGCGTCGAACCCCTCGCTGTAGGCGTCGCCGCCCAAGATGGCTTCGGAGACGTTGCGGTTGCCGCACTTGAGCGCGAAGCGCACCGCGTGGTTGTCGCGGTAGCGGCCGAACAGCCGCTGCACGTCACCGGCGCCCACCCCGGACGGCTTCTGCGAGCTGGACAGGATGATGACCCCAGCGGACGGGCCGACAGCCATGATGAAGCTCAGGAGAGCGGCGATCTCCTTGTTCTTGTCCTGATCGTCCAGCTCGTAATAGACCTGGAACTCCTCCATGACCAGCACCCACACCCGCAGGTTGGGGTACCTGCGCGACAGCTCCTCAGTGAGCTTGCCGTCGGGGCACTCGGAGACGGGCAGGGTGGACAGGAACTGGTTGACCTGCTGGATGTGCGCCTTGATCTCCCGCAGCGCGTCCAGCAGCTCTTCTACCGGGTCGCCGTCGCGGTTGATGACGGTGCCGAAGATGATGCGGTGGGCAACCAGCTTGAACTTGCGCCAGTCCGGGCTGTCCTTGCCGTCCACCACGGTCAACCTGACGTAGGGGTCCATCGCGGCGTACAGGGCCAGCAGCCGGGCGGCGAACGTCTTGCCCTTGCGGGGCTGAGCGCCCACCAGGACGGAGATCCACAGCAGCAGCAGCGTGACCTGACGTCCGCGTTCGTCCAGCCCGAACGGGGCGGGCTTCCAGATGTTGCGCGGCTTGCCGTCCAGCAGCGGCGTCCGCCCGGCGGGGATGGCCAGCGGGTCGCGGTCGGCCACGAAAAGCTTGTGCCGTCGGGTGGAGGACGGGTCGCGGGTGATGTAGACCTGCTGTTCGGTGACGTCCAGGCCGGAGGCGATCTCGGGGCGTGCCTTGATCGCGTGGTCGAACGTCTTGCCGTATGGCAGGTCCACCACGACCTCGGAGCCGGTTCCGGCAGCATCGCGCGCCATGCGGGAGCCGAACTGGATCTGCTGGTGGGGCTTGTCGGGGTGGCCGAGTCCGGCGGCGTAGTAGGCGCGCAGCACCACGTCGGCGTTGAGCAGGCGGTAGCGGCGGGAGACGGCGGCGGTGGGGATGAGCGGGCGGCCCTGGGGTTTGCCGCACCGGGCCAGCACAGGCACCAGCGCGAGAGTGACGGCGGCCTGGTAGAGCGGTTGCAGGTTGGCCACCGCGATGGCGGCCACGATGGCCGCGATGAGCTGAAAGAACAGGACCACGCCACGCCAGCGGCGGGTGGCCTTGCCCTCCTTGTGCAGCTTGAGCCACATCTCCGGGTCGTTGTCGCTGGCGGCGGTCTGGAGGAGGGCGTACTGTTCGTTGACCCACCACCAGCGCAACTGCCGGTTGACCAGGGCAAAGACGCCCACGATGGCGAACCAGACGACCTTGAGCAGGTACCACGGGGCGCGCACCACGTGGAAGGCGGCCACGTGCGCCCACCTGCCGAGCGCAGCCTTGATGGTGGCGGGCAGGTTGGCCCGGTGCAGCGGGGGCGGAATGATCGGGCGGCGGCTCTCGCTCACCAACTCCGGGAACTGGCCGTCGGGCAGGTCCACCAGCGTCGGCGCCTGGTCAGCGGGCGGCGGCCCGTCCAGCTCAATCTCATAGGAAGTGTCGTAGACGGCGGTCCGCTCGCCCGGTCGGCTGTCCGGCTCACCGGCCGGGTCGGTCGCCGGGCCGTCCCCCTGGTCGGGGGCGTCCAGCGGGCGGGGACGGCGGCGGGAGTCGAGCGGCACGACCTGCCCGCCCTCGGCGTGCTCGGCTTCGGTGGTGGGGCGGTCGGACCGCTGGAAGTCGGACAGGTCGCCGGGGCGGTCCGGGTCGGGGTTGGTGTTGGGCTCGTGCGGCAGGTCGGTCATGATGTGAGCACCTCGTTTCCGCTGGAGGGGGCGGGGCAGCAGGGCGCGACCGTTGTCTTGGCGGATGGGGTCGCGCCCTGCGTGTTGTCGGTGTCGTCGTCGGGCAGCTCGTTGGGGCCGTAGTCGGCGACCACGCCGACGCCGACCATGTAGCCCTCCAGGTGGATCCAGCGGGCCAGGCGGCGGGCCTCCTGACCGGCCGGGCCGGGGTCGCAGCCCAGCGCCTCGCACTGGTCGAGGTCGGTGAGCTCGACCCACAGCGGGCGATGGCTGTTTTTGCGGCGCAGGATCTCGGCGTAGACGGCGCGCAGGGTCACCAGCAGGTCGCCGGGGTTGCCTGCGTCGAAGTCATCGCCCATCACCAGGAGGTCGGGAACGCTCTGAAGGTCGGTCATGAGGTCACCTCGCGGTCGGTGTTGGACCACCGGCAGCGCGCGTCCGGTCCGTTGCCCGTGCATTCGACCGGCGGGGGTTCCTCGGCGGGCGGGGGCGGGTCGGTGTCGGCCCAGCGGCAGCGGTCGTCCTGGCAGAGGACGGGGGGCGGCGTCGGGTCGTTGCCCGTGCCCTTGTCGGCCACGTGACAGGCCGTGGGGGTCAGCCCGATCAGGGCGGTCAGCACAGCGGATGTGAAGTGCCGTATGAGGGCGGGGGTGCGCGGGTCGGTCATGAGGTCACCTCGCGGTTGGTGTTGACCAGGTGGGTGCAGCAGGTGCGTCGGTGGGCCGCCATGGTGGAGCGGATCTCGGCCACGGTCCGGCGGCGGGTGACGAGCATCCGGACCCAGATGGAGACCGGGACTGCCAGGCATGCCAGGGAGATCACGATCGCGAGGGCGAGCACGGTGAGCATGGCGGGTCAGTCCTTTCCGGTGGTGGGGTCGTTGCGGAGGGCGTCACGGACGGCGCGGGCGTCATCCATGGCGCAGCCAAGGGTGCGTTGGAGGCGGTAGGCGCTGGGTTCGGCAGGCAGCTCACCGGAAGCGATGAGAGTCCGGGCGCGCTCGATCAGAGCGGTGCTCACGCCCGCGTTTCCCCCGTACGTAAGGCCAGTAAGGGGGGCGCGGGTGCCGTGATCCAGGTTGGCGAACGCGGCCAGGATGATCGGCAGGGCGGTGACGATCGCCACAGCGACGGTCGGGCCGATGATGTGCAGCACCACCCCGCCGACCGTGAACGTCTCACCCTCGGGCAGGGACCAGGGCAGGTGCGGCCAGGCGTTCATGCCGAACGTCAGGGCCAGGAACAGCCCTTCGATCCGGGTCAAGATGCGGTTGGTGATGGGCTGGCCGCGGGTGCCCATGTAGGCGCGAGCGCCGACCACGACGAGCAGGGCCAGGGACATGAACGGCTCGACCAGCCAGGCGAACAACCAGGCGGGCGACCAGGCCGGGGCTCCCTCGGCGGCGAACTGTTGCACGCCCGCCGTGGACCAGGCCAGCGACAGCGCCAGCACGACCATCGCGACCGACACCAGCAGTCGCCGCATGCGGGCGGCCTGCCAGGCGCGCATCTGCGGGTCTTGGGCCAGCGCGTGCAGCCGGGCGGCTTCCTGCGCCTGCTTGCGACGCTTGCGGACCTTGGGGGTGTCGAGCATGAGCGGGGTGTCGTCGGCCTGGAGGTCGGCCAACTGGTGCGCCTCGGCCACCTCGGCGCGCAACCGCAGCACGCGCCGGGTCGCGCCGGGCAGCTCGGCCGGCGAAGGTGCGGCGGGCGCCTGGCTGGCTACGTGCCGCTCCAGTTCGGCCAGCCCGCGGGCTACCTCTTCGGGTGTCGGTTCGGGGATCGGGTCAGGGTTGATGGCGCTCACGGGCGTTCCCCTCCTTTGGGGCGGCGGTCGCGGTCGGATCGCTGGTTGCGGTTCATGCCGTGCTTGCGGTCGGTCTCGATGAAGCCGTCTCGTCCGGCTTCGGGCTGGTAGAAGGTCGGCAGCTTCTCGCCGTGGACGGTGACGCCGGGGCGCCTGCTGGTGTCGAGGGTGCGGCGGCTCATGCGGCCACCCCTGGGGCGCAGTCGAGGCAGGTTCCGAGATGGCGGGGCAGGACGTAGCCGACATCGGTACGGCAGTCGGGGCAGGTGCGGCGGGCGGCGGTGGCCTTGGCCAGTGCGGCGAGCTGAGCCGGGGTTGGGGTGCGCTTGGGCAGTGCGAACCGCACGTCGTAGAGGTAGGAGGCCCGTACGCCGGGCGCGCCGTAGCGGCGGGAGCGCCAAAGGATCTGTGCCTGAACGCCCTGCCCGGCGGGGCGAAGCCCGCGGGCGGCGAGCTGGCGCAGGGTGAGCAGGTGGGCGGGGGCCATCTGCCAGGGGTAGGTGGGGATGCTGTAGCGGGCGCCGGTGGGGTCCCAGAAGCGGGCGCGGATGCGGCTCATGAGGCGGCCGTGGCGGGGTTGGTAGCGGTGACGGCGGTCATGAGCGGCCCCACCCTCCCCAGCAGCGCGGGCAGCCGGGTCGGTCGCACATGTTGTGAGGGTCGGCGGACCATTGGCGGAGGGCGGCTTCGGCAGGGTCGGCCAGGCCGATGATGGCGCGGGCCATGTGCCGGATGCCGCGGCGCTCCTGAGCGATGCGGATCAGGTCGCAGGTGATGAGCCCGGCGATGAACACCAGCAGGTAGCCGAGTACGGAGATCACGAGAACCCTCCTTTCAGGCGTGGGACTGGGCGCGGAAGCGGATGCGGCAGGTACGGCAGCCGGGGCGGCAGGCCGCGCCGTGCATCGGGCACAGCTCGGTGCGGCGGCCCTTGGTGCTGCCGCAGCGGCGGCAGCCGATGACGTTCGCGGAGCGCTGGCCGCAGTCGAAGCAGCGAAAGCGGGCCATCAGGCCACCTCCGCCTTGAGGGCGTGGAGTTCGTCGGCGGTCAGCGCGGCCCACACCCCGTAGCGGGGGGCGGTGGCCACGGCGTAGGCCAGGCACTCCGTCAGCGCCGGACAGCGGCGGCACAGCGCCTTGGCGCTGGCCTCACGCTCCTGACGCTCGGAGTCGGTTTCGTCGACGTCGGGACCGATAAACAGGTCGGCATCTGCCAACTGGCAGGCCGGTCCGGCATCCGCTACGTCGGCCAGGAGTCCGACCTGTCTTTCGCCGCCCAGCAGGGCCGTCACGAGGGCGGCGGTCACAGCGCCACCCCCAACACGCGAAGGGCGTCGTTCAGGCAGAGCCGGGCGCAGGTGTGGCAGACGGGCGGCGAGGGCGGCTCGGAGCCGGGCGCGGAGCTCTCCGCGCCGTCGCACACCTGGCAGATCCACTGCACATCGGTCAGGGACCCGTAAGACATGATGAGAACACCTCTCTGAGAAGGGGAGGGCCGGGGGCGGCTCGTGTCTTGGCGGATGGAGGCCGCACCCGGCGGGGCAAGGTCACTTGCTGATGGCCTTGATGAACTCGGCGAACTGCTGAGCGCCGGTCACAGTCGCTTCAAAGGCCCACTTGACCGCCACGGCAGCGCTCTGCGGGTCAGTGAAGAGGTAAATGACAAAGCCGATCAGGAACAGCGTCGGCAGGAACCGGCCGACGCTCTTGGCGGGCTGCATGGGAAGCTCCCTTGGCTTGATGAACCCGGCAGAGCAGCCGGAGTGCCCCGGCTGGGAGTCGAACCCTGCCTGCGACCATCGGGGCGGTTGGAATGGCTATGCGGCCAGCCGGTCGGGCTCCAGCGCGAAGAACAGGACGTTGAGCGAGGTCGCGCGGGTCTCGCGCTTGGCCAGCTCGAAGATCTGCATGTAGACGCCCATGCGGGAGGCGCCGGGCGGGATGTCCACCGTGTTGGAGAAGGTGGCGTTGCCGAAGCCGCCGCCGGTGGGCCACTGCACGGTGATCACCCACATGTAGCGGTGGGTCTGGCCGGTGTCACTGGCGTTCTGAGGTGCGCCGTTGGTGGCGGTGTCCATGGTGAAGATCTCCCTTGAATGGAAGTTGGGAACGGGTAGTGACCGGGGTCGCTGCCCTGGTCGGGCCGCCTTTTGTCGGGAGACGGTGGCCCTTCGGCGTCGCTGTTGAGTTGATCGAGCGGCAGCAATCGCGTCTGGCCCGTCGGCCAGAGCGGTCCGTTGGCGTCGGCGCGCGGTCCCGTCGGACCGCCTTCCGAGTGCCTTCGGTTGTGCAGTGAGGGAGGCCTCACCTCGGTTGCTCGACTTGGTCTGACGGTGCAGGTATGCTGCCTGCGAAACGTCAAACGTTTGTCGACTGGTTTGATAATGAGCCCGCCAGGGGTCGCTGTCAACAAACATCAAACGTTTGGCGTTTCGGTCGAGCGACAAAAGAGGGAGAAATGGGCACCCCAAACAAGCTGGGCTTCCGACAGATCGCCGTGCAGATCCGGCAGGAGATCGTCGAAGGCGTCTACCCGACGGCTTCGGTGCTCCCACCTGAGCCGGTCCTTGCGGAGAAGTACGGTGCGTCTCGAAGCCTCGTCAACCGAGCCATGCAGGTACTCGCAGCAGAGGGCATGATTCGCCCCAAGCAAGGGAGAGGAACGATCGTGACCTACATCCCGCCGATGCTCCACTCCGCAGCCCGTTACTCGCGGGCGGCGCGCGAAAGCGGTCAGGCGCGCGGCGCGTTCGATGCGGAGGTGCGCGAACTCGGCCTCGAACCGCAGCACGAGATCACGGTGGAGCGCGCCACGCCTCCGGATGACGTGGCCGATGCCCTCGGCCTACCGCGCGGAGAGGAGAACGCCCTCGTACGGCGTCGCCGACTCTTGGCGTCCGGCATTCCGGTACGGCTCAACGCCTCATGGTTCCCGCACTCGATCGCGGACGGCACCGACCTTGAAGCCGATGGGCCGAACATCCAGGGCGGCGTCAAGACAGCCCTGGCCGAACTCGGCTACGCCCAGACCGAAGCGAGCGAGCGCATCATCGTGCGCCCGCCCACCGACGAAGAAGCCGACGCCCTGGAGATCAGCCCCGAGCGCACGGTTCTCGACATCTTCCATGTCGGCAGGACCCAGAGCGGGCAGGCTGTCGAGGTGACCACCACGGTCACGCCCGCGCACTACCTCGTGATTGAGCACACCTTCCCGCTCACCTGACGCACGGCCAGCCAGCTATCACCTGAAGGGGATGACGCGATGACAGCTACAACCCTGCCGATCCGCGCCAAGGCGCTGGAGCTTGCCGACGCCGGCCAACTGCCCGCGTACGTGTACGACCTTGCCGACCTTGACGCCCACATGGCGGCCGTCCGGGCCGCCATGGGCGACGTCGAGGTGTATTACGCCGTCAAGGCCAACCCTGACCCCAACCTCATGCGGGTCATCGCGCCCTACGTAGACGGCTTCGAGATCGCGTCCGGGGGAGAGCTGGCGCACGTGCGCGAGCACTTCCCCGACTCGCGCATCGCACTCGGCGGCCCCGGCAAGACCGATGCCGAACTGTTCGCGGACGTCTACCGGCTCCACATCGAGAGCCCCAGCGAAATCCGGCGCCTGTTCGCGGCGGGCCGGTCTGCTGACGTGCTGCTTCGCGTCAATCTCGACATCCCCATCAAGGGCGCGTCGCTGGCAATGGGGGGTGGCGCGACGCCCTTCGGGATGGACCCCGACGGCGTGGTCGAGTGCCTGGAGATGCTGGCAGGTCAGGACGCTGTACGGCTTCGCGGCATCCATGCACACCTGGCCAGCGGCTTGGACGCTCCTACGATGTTGGAGCTGGCCGACGCCATTCTCGACTACGCCCGTGGTCTTGGCGTCACGGAGATCAACATCGGCGGCGGCATGGCCGTCTCCTACTCCGACCCCGAATCCCGCTTCGACTGGCAGACGTACGGCGCGGGCCTGGCAGCGCTTCGACGTTCCGGCGAGACCTTTCGTATCGAGCCGGGCCGATCGATCTCGGTCTATTGCGGGCGGTATGTCACCCGAGTGCTGGACGTCAAGCGCGTCCACGGTGAGCTGTTCGCGGTGGTCGCAGGAGGGACTCACCACATCAGGACGCCCGCAACCAAGGGGCACAGCCAGCCCATGGTCATCGACGAGCCAGGAGAGCCGACCACCATCGTTGGCCAACTCTGCACACCGAAGGACACCATGGCGCGGCACGTCCCAGTGAGCCTGAAGGCGGGAGGTGTGGTGGAGTTCCTCATGGCAGGTGCGTACGCCTGGAATATCTCTCATCATGACTTCCTGATGCACCCGAAGCCTACGTTCCACTACATCGGCTGACGGGCATCGTGAGGCGGCTCGGAGGATTATTTCCGAGCCGCCTCACATTGTGCGGAACGGTGTCCCTCTGTGCGACTCCCTCAGAAGGGAAGGTCATCAGGGAAGGAGCTTTCGGAGGGGCGCGCCGCACTAGGAAGTGGAAGGTTCGTAAGCATAAAGAGATCAAGAATATCGTTACGATCCATAAAGAGAATCTGACTCCTCTTGGAAGGGTCGGTCGCCGTCCAGAGTTCCTTGACGAGCGTTAGTTGGACTTCCCTCCGGTAGGCATCAATTTGTCGATGACTGCGCTAATCCTCTCGGTTGCCTGAACACCTCCAGTCAGCAGTGAGAGTGCTGCTGAAACCAGCAAGGCTACGCGTACGCTTTGGCTGGCTTCAGGTGCGTCGCTAAAAATCGGCAGGAATGGAAGCCCGAAGCCAGCTCCGGTTAGAACTGTGGCAGGCCATAGGCGGTCCAATATCTTTCGCCACCTGCCCGGTGGCTCCATATTGGGTGCTGAGGCGGTAAGCTTTTCTAGGTCCCCTTCGGCCCATGCGGCAAGACCTGATGTAAGGGATTCTGATATGGCTCGAAAATCCTTTGGCGTTTGCGCGTGAATAAGTCGAGGCTTGTATGAGCGAATCACGGTGGCGAGTTTGAGTCCGAGAATGTAAGCCTCTTGTCGGGTTAATGCATCCCAGCGAGGGGCTCGCGGTAGGGCAAATTTCTCGGCCGCGCGTGCGGCGCGCTCCAACTCTGCAATCAGAAGGCGAATATTTGAGTTATTAGCCCATGGTTTGAAAGTGATGGGCACTCGTTCGGATTTGACCGATTGCTGCTGATTGGATCCTTGTTGGGGCTTGGCGTCTGGAACGGAGCGTCGATCCTTTCGCTTTTCCTCATCATGATTCTCGATGTCATGCATGGTTACCGCGTGACACCAGTAAGTCCAAAATGTTACGGCAAGTAGTCTGAGCATAACTGAATCTAGGCGGCTGGTATTCCGATAGCGCATCAGTGGAATGGCGTAGCGGACTGCATGAAAAAGGCTCGTTATCAAGGAAATTGATATTAGGTATGGTGCTACTATGACTGCCCCAATGGCCGCTGTTGTCATCTGGGATGCTACTTCTGGCCAAAGCGCCGCGGAGCCAATCATCGCGATGGCGAATAAGTATCCGAGCGTAAGGGCAAGTTGTCCATCATGTCGCGTCCACTTCGAAGTAAGGTCGAGGGAGAGCTCATCCAGATCGACTGATCGCGTAAATGGAAGGGCGAATATAAAGAGAGTAGTTAGTGCGGCGATAAAGGATGCTATAACTATCAATAGCGCCCTTGCGTTTGATGTTGGCTGAAGCTCATGGACTAGAACGGACAACCCTAGCCCCAGAAAGGGAATGCTTAGAAACGCTGTGGCAGCCAGTCCCCAAATCCAGCGGGGTGATATTATCCAATAGACTGCCTGTCGGGCTCCAGCTGCAACCGCCTTTCGTCGCAATGAAAGGCGAAGCGATGGGTCAATATTGGGTAAGCCCTCTATGTAGCGCGCGATTTGCTTTTGCTTCATTGAAGCGATCCGGTGTGCTCGCTCTATTCTCGCACGTTTAGTTATCCGCATGGCTAGGAGGAACTTATGGAGGACAACTCCCCAGGCGATACTGTGCAGAGCTTGTCTGAGTTGCGAAAACAGCACTAGTCCAGTGTGGCCCTACTTGGCCAGCTGTGCACCTAAGTTGGGCTTAGAGGTTCGCTTCGCTTACTGGCCGGGCTTGGACGTCTATGCGCTGGTCCGGGATAGCGCGGGATGAGCTGCAATCCCCGCGACTGCGGGCCGGCCGTCGTACGCCCGAGTCCAACATCATTTTGGCGGGGAGGATGCAGCCTCGGGTTCACGGTGTCACTGGTGTCCCCCGTGTCCCCGAACCGCATTTGAGCTGGGAGAACGCACGAAATCTTGAGGGACACTTCCGGCGACGCGCTGTCCCTCGTGTCCCTCGCCGGATGCGGCGCGCTGAGAGCCTTTCTGGCAAGAGCAACTTTGGAGTGATGTATAGACGTCAGGACGTCACTATTTGCGGCTCTCCGTGGCACCCAGGGGCTTGCTCGGTGGCGTTGATCGCATGCGACTGGGCACGAGGGCGAATGAGGTGCTTCGCACGCCTCTTGATCGCGCTTCGCGCAGTAGGGGCTGAAACACTCTCAGATCCCGCCGCGCGCCCAGGCTCCAGACTGTTGCAGCGCCCTTCTCGTGCGAAGCACCACTAGGGCGTGTTTCATAAACCGCGGAGCCACTCGTTGATCGCAGCGATGGTGAGTGTGGCCTCGAAGCGGACAGCGAGCTTGTCGTACCGCGTAGCCATGGCACGGTTCTGTTTAAGCTGGTTGATGCCACATTCCACGGCATGACGCCGACGGTAGAGGGTGGCGTCGAAGGCTGGAGGCCGCCCGCCCTTGGAACCCTTCGCGCGCCGGTGAGCGTCCTGGTCGGCCTTACTCGGGATGCATGCCTTGATCCCACGCCGGCGCAAATGATCGCGGTTGGCCTTGCTGGTGTAGGCCTTGTCGGCCAGGACCCGATCGGGACGAGTCCGGGGCCGGCCACCACCAAGACGGCTGATGCGGATCTTGTTCAGCACTGGGATGAACTGCGGGCTGTCACCCCGCTGACCGGCCGTCACCAGCAGGGCCAGGGGTTTGCGGCCCTGCTCGCAGACCAGGTGTGTCTTGGTGGTCAGCCCACCGCGTGAACGGCCCAACGCATGACCGTCCGGTTCGCTGTGCACCCCACCAGGCGGTTCCTTCTGCAGGTGACCGTCCCGGCGTGCCCCAGCGGCATGCTGGTGGGCCCGGCTGATCGTGGAGTCCACACTCGCCGTCCAGCCGATCTTCCCGGCGGCGTCCGCGTGCGCCTGCAACGCTGCCAGGATCTTCGCCCAGGTGCCATCACGCTGCCAGCGGCGGAACCGGCCATACACCGTTGACCAGGGCGCATAAAGCTCAGGGACGTCCCGCCACGGCGCGCCGGTCCGAATCCGCCAGCGGATCCCGTCGATCAACTGCCGCCTGCTCCATTTCGGCGGACGACCGCGGCCCGAAGGGGCGGGTAACAGCGGTTCCAGCGCTGCCCATTGCCCGTCGGTCAGGTCGTGCCGCCTCGTCACCGCTACGCTGGCCACGAGGTCTCCGGTACTTGGCTCTTCTTGGTCGTTGAACCAACTACCGGAGGCCTCGTCGTTTATCGATGACCGCCACGCCGCAAGCCCTCAAAGACCCTTTTGGAAACACGGCCTAGGGTCGCGCGAAGCGCCGCTTTGCCCTTCCTTCGGAATCATTCGCTGGCGTCGTACTCCTGACATGTCGCGCACGGGGTCCGAGTGTTCTGGCAGAGGTCCAACGCATGGACCAGCTCACCTGCGAATTCGTGTGCGCTGATGTGCCCGTTGATGCGCCCGGTGTCGGGGTCGAAGGTGGCGAGTGTGAAGCTCTCGCGGTTGACCACGGCGGTGCTGCGAAGTACGGCAAAGATCGCGCTCTCGGGGGTCATGGCGTGAAGTATCCAGCATCGATGCTGAGGGCGAGTGGTGACGAACCGCGTGACAACCGTCAATGTTGATCACAGACGCTGATGGACGTTGGCGGACGGTTGAACGCTGGTCGTGCGGCCCGCCACGTGCTTCGTACGCGCGTTCTTGTTGCCTGAAAAGCGGAAGGTCGGCAGTTCGACCCTGCCCCTGACCACCTTCTTTCAGCAACAAGGAAGCCCCGAAGCGATAACGCTCCGGGGCGTTTTTGTGTCCGGGACGGCAACGCCTGACGGACGGTCGCTCACCGGGAACGACAAGGGCGAATCGGAGCCATCAGGCCCGCGATGTGTCTCATGGTCCGGAAGGCGGTCGGGATGGGCGCGCCGTCGCCGTCCGAGTTGGGTGGACCGAGAACGCCTCTCAGGATGTCCATCGCGGTGGTCGTGTCCGAGATCACTCAAGGAAGGCGGCGACGGATGCCCGTGGGGCGAGGGGGCCTGGCTCCATCGCCATAGATCTCATCGGCCGACGTCCGTTCTGGAACGTGAGGGTGACGACAACGGTCACGACGACGTCAGCCATCGCGGGCATATGGTGGCAGCCGCCCACACGCCCCCGGAGGCTGGAGGCGTCTCGCAAGGTTGGGGCGTGGCAGCGTCTTGGGTGGTCCGGGCGGGCACATGCGGCTTATGTGTAATTTGGGGCCATTTCTTGATCGCTTGTACAGACAGTCTGATCGTCACGCTGATACGTTTTTTTCTGTCTGTTTGATTCGTTCTGGGGGCCAGCGTGAACCAGCCATTAGTGGAGGACGATCCTCGAAGGCTGGGTCCGTATGACATCGTGGCTCGCCTCGGGCAGGGCGGGCAGGGCGTCGTCTACCTGGGGCGGACGGAGTCCGGCGAGCAGGTCGCCGTCAAGCTTCTGCATCCTGGCCTGCTGACCGACTCTGACGCGAGGAGCAGGTTCCTTCGCGAGGTGGAGATCGCCCGGCGCGTGGCCAGGTTCTCCACCGCCCCCGTGCTGAACGCCGACCTCGCCGGCCAGCGGCCGTACATCGTCAGCGAGTACGTGCCGGGGCCCTCGCTGCACGCCCTCGTCACCACGGAGGGGCCGCGGCGCGGCGCCGCGCTCGACCGGCTGGCGGTCAGCACCGCCACCGCGCTGGCCGCCATCCACCGTGCCGGGGTCCTGCACCGGGACTTCAAACCCGCCAACATCCTGATGGGGCCGGAGGGTCCCGTCGTGATCGACTTCGGCATCGCCCGCGCTCTGGACGCGCCGGGCACCGCCTCGACCGGATCGCTGATGGGGACGCCGTCGTACCTCGCGCCGGAGCACATCGCCGGGGCGACGGCGACGGAGGCGGCCGACATCTTCGCCTGGGGCGTGACCATGGTGTTCGCCGCCTCGGGCCAGCCCCCGTTCGGCGCGGACTCCACCCCGGCGGTGATCCACCGCATCCTCCACAAGAAGCCGGAGATATCCGGGCTGGACGGAACGCTGCTCGAACTCGTCACCGCCAGCCTTTCCAAGGATCCGGCCAAGCGGCCGAGCGCCGATGCTCTGGCCGCCAGGTTGACCTCGCACCACGTGCGGCCCGCGGGGCGCGGGCGCCGCCGTACGGTGATCCTGGCGGTCGCCGCCTGCGCGGCGGCGGCGCTGGTCGTCGCGGGTGGTCTGCTGATGAACGTGGGCGGGCACCCGGTGGGGTCACCCGCGAAGGGGACTTCGACGTTTCAGCCGACGGTGTCGCCCACCACGTCTCTCACCGCCGTGCCGTCACAGACCAAAAAGGCGGTACGGCTGACGACACCCCCGGCGTCCAGGCAGACGGTACCCAAGCAGGCGATACCCAAGGCGACGCCCAGCCGCAGGACGTCGGTGCCGACCGCCAAGCAGACCCGCACCGAGAGCCTCGCGAACACGCCGACAGGCGACGATTCCCGGAAGGGCTCGACTCCCGACCCGACCTCGGGGACCACCCCGGAACCAGCCCCCGAGACCACCACTGCTCCGGCCCCTACGTTTGTCTCACCCCCTCCGTATTGGACTCCACCCGAGAATCCCTACACCTGCATTCCCTCGATGTGCTGACACCGCCTGGCTATAGGGACTGGTCCTCGGTGAACAGTGCGCCCTTCTCGCGGGCCCAGCTGAGCAGATGGCGAAGCCGTGGATCGGGTACCTGGTCTGGGGTGGTCTAATCTCTCTGGATGACGGAGACATCTGAACATCTGGCCCTTCCCGCTGCCCTGGCCGACGTCGCCAAGGTCGGCTTCGAGTGGGAGTGGGACGAAGAAGCCGACGAAGCCCGTGGTTGTGATTTCGAGCTGTACGAACGGTTCGAGGCGCCGGAGAGGACCGCGCGGTGGTTTCGCCTGTGGACCGGTAACGAAGAGGTCGACGGCAGCGAATTCCGCTTCTTCGGCGCTACCGGGGCAGGCGACTACGCCGGCTTCTGGCTGGTTCGTCCTGGTGTGTCAGTCACCGAGCAGCCTGTCGTCTATCTCGGTTCCGAGGGTGAATGCGGCGTGATAGCTCGCGATCTCGGTGATCTGCTCCGGTTGTTCGCGGACGGCTTCGGCCCGGCAGAGGCATTCGCCGACCCAGATCGTGAGACGCAGCCGAACGAGGCATTCCAGGCGATCGCGGAGCGATACGCGCCGGGGAGAGGCGGTTCCGCGGCGGGGATCGTGGCGGGGGCGCGAGAGGAGTTCCCTGGCTTCTCGGAGTTCATCGACGCGATGTGCCGCTGAGTGAAGGAGCGAGGGATGAGCCGCGTAGAACTCACCCGCCGCGCCGGGATCCGGGGAAACCTCCGCTGAATCTCCACGAGAGCATTACTCGGTCGCACTACGATCAAGCCTCATTGTGCGCATATACCGTTTAGCGGCTTTCTCCTACTTAGCCATCACCCTCGGTTCGACCATCCTCAGCCTGGTGATCGGCACCGCGACACCCGCATGGCTGGTCACCATGTGGTACCCGCCGGGCGAGATCATCGGGGCGTCCCCTCTGGTGCTGGGCGGGTTGCTGCTGCTCGGGCTGGTGAACTCGTGGATGGTGTGGCAGGTTCTGCGGGGACCCGCGCCTGTGGCCGTGCCGATGCGTCGGGCGGCCACGTGGCTACGGCTGCTGCTGTACGCCAACGTGATGTGGCTGCTGATCCCCTATGTCTTCCCAGACCTGGCCGAGATGGTCATCGGGCTGGCGCTCTGGGTGCCTGCTTTCGTGCTGCTCACGGTGGTGCTCACCGGGTCGGGTTGGCCCTTCCGACTGGCTCTGCTCCTGCTCGGACTGGTGGAACCGGCCAGAACGCTAACGATCGGCCTGGTGGACGATCTGCGGCCTGTGCTCTTCGTGAGTCCGGCCTACCGAGCGACTGTCATGGCCGTGGGAGTGGCCACGTTCGTCATGATGGCGATGCTCCTGCTCGCTCAGCGACGCGACGGACGCTGGAGCCGAGCGACGCTCCTCATCGGTCTGGGCACGTTCGCGAGCGCGTTCCTGGTGGAGCTCGTCGACAGCCTGACGAGGGGCGGCACGATCGAGTCGATCGCCGAGGCGATGGACGTGCTCTACATCGTCTGGCTGGCGCGCACGGCGCATGAGCTGAACCGTGAGCCGAGGCAGAAGGCGGCTCTGCGCGTGCCCACAGCGGTCCCGGCCGTGGCCGCGCTCCTCCTGCTGATGGTCGTCGGACCCGAGTGCCGTCCCCATCTCACCTTCACCTGGCAGAGCGATGAGCTCATGGAATGCTGGGCGCCGTCGCAACCGCCACGTGTCGCGGACATCCCGGCCCACGAGCGCAATCGGGCCTACATGTGCAGCGTGAGCAAGCCGTCCGGTCTGCAGGTCTCGGACCGGGAACTGCTCGGCAGGGGCTGGGCCGCGTGCGCCAGGTTCGCGGCCGGGGAGCAGGCCAAGGCTCGGCCCGCGCTGCTCGCGCTGCTCTGCCCGGAGGTGATCGGACGGAGATATCCGGAGCTGTTGCTGTCGTCCGCTCAGATCGGCAGGCAGCAGGCAGAGAAGGAGAACATCGCGCGCAGACAGCGGGAGCGCGAGGCGCGGGAGGAGGACGCCAGGTGCCGCGACCCGTGGCCCGCGCTACGTACCCGATTCCAGGCGACCGCGTCCTACTACGACTGGGACAGCCAGCCCTACGGCATCTACGACGCGGAAGCCGACACCGCGGAAGATTCCGAGGCGATCTGGAATGCGGAATCGTCCGGCATCATGGCAGCCAGCGGTCAGCTGGCCATGGTCTTCACACCCAGCCAGGACTGGGCGACCTGCGTCACGGCGAAGGCGCTGCGCTCGGCCCCGCCACCCCTGCGACGCAAAGGCTGGGACCAGGTGGTCGAGGCGGACATCGTCAGCGAATCGGGTCACCTGGTGATGCAGACGCTGTCGGCGAGCAAGGTGCGCTTCCCCAATCTCGCGCGCAGCGGTCCTGGCAGCTACCGGCTGCGCCTGTATACGCGTCCAGGCGTGGATCTCATCCTCATCTATCCGGCCCGGAGGGCGGCGTAGCGATGGGCGGCGGCCGGTTACACCGATCCTCTACGGAGCACCGCACCGAGCGCTGGCGCCGCTCGCCGCCGCGAATGATCGCGACGGCGAGCGGCCCGTCAGTAGGTCTCGATGACGGTGGTGTTGTCGGCGTAGTTCCGCTCAACCGCCGAGGTGGTGACGGTGGCTTCCAGGTGGAACGGCCCACCTGCGGAGTCCTGCCGCTTGACCGTCACCTCGAAGAACTGCGGGAAGGAGCCGGACGCCAGCTCGCAGGTCGCCCCGAAGTAGCCGAACTGGCATAGGGACGTCCCGTTCCGCACTCCGGTGATGATCTGGCCCGGGGAGACATAGAGGTCGAGCTTCACCAGTCCTACCCGGCCCTGTGCACCGACGCCCACGACGTAGGTGTCATAGGAGGCCGCCGAGCCGTTCACCCAGACATTCGCCTGCGTCTCGGCTTGGGCGGTGCTACTCATCATCGTCCCGGCGGCAAGAGCGGCAAGAGCGGTGATGACAAACTTCTTCATGAGAACTCCCGGTCAAAGATCCGGCCCGCACAGACCGGAATGGTTGAGTGCGCATTTCGGCCATTCGCCGGGGCTCGGGACGCCGGGCACGCGGAGGCACCGGACCCCGTCTTTCATGTCTGTCTCCTCCGTGGTCGCGTTCTCTGACGACCAACAAGTTACGGAGACGGCACCGACGGGGAATCTGACGTGCTTAGGTACTTCCGCCCCACGCCTTCAGTACCTGGCCTGTCCGGAGCGGCGGGCAGAGCTGCGACGACCCCACATCGGCTCAGGCGGGCGACGCACACTGCGGCACAACCATGACCGACTCTACGAATGCGACCGGTGTATTTCACCGACGTGGATCGTCGATCGTCTGGACCATGTCCGGGAGCACGACAGGGTCAGGTCGTGCCTTCGCGCAGATCCTCGGGGCTGATCCGTAGGCCCCTCTGACGGCAGCCGGGGGAGGCCGGCGCCTGGTGCGACTCCTACCTCTGCCACGCGCGGACGTAGTCCACCACCAGGTTCCCCACCGACCCCGGGGCGGGAGGCACCCCGTTGTACACGAAGTTGCTCACCACCAGGTTGACCGGGCTCGGCGGTCTGCCCTCCGCGTGACACACCTGCGCCCCGTCGATGTAGAAGTCCGTCCCCGACTCGTGGATGTCCGCCCCGTAGACGTGCATGCCGGCGCTCGGATCGAAACGGGGCGTGTGAATGCACCCCTGATGGTTTCCCCAGTGCGAGGAGAGATACAGGCGCTGGTGGTTGTCGGAGAAGTACTCGAAGACGTCCGTCTCAGCCCGCTGCCGGTGACCGGCCGCGTGCCAGGTCCAGAACGACGGCCAGAATCCCCTGGAGGAGGGAAGCGTCGCCCTGATCTCGATGTACCCGTATCTGAAGGTGTAGCCCTGGTGTCCGGTGGAGGTGATCAGGCAACTGGACCACTCGTAGTGGTGGCCTGACTCGGACCGGATGTCGTCGGGCCTGGCCGTGATGGTCAGCGCCCCGCCGGCCACGGAGCAGTTGCCCGGCTGGTCGAACTCCATCTGCTTGCTGTTCGGGTTGCCGGTGCCGTACGGATTGTCGGACCAGTCCGACTCCGCCGTGGAGCGATGCTGCCACTTGGCCCCGTCAACGGCGGATCCATGGAATTCGTCCTGGAACTTGAGGGTCCATCGCCCGCCGGGCCCGACAGGCTCGACGTCCCCCGGCGCCGAAAGCAAGACCGGGACCGTGTGCTCGGCAGTAGTTATGGTCAGGACCGACATCACTGCCAAGATTCGTAGCAACCACATGGTTCCCGCCTTTCTCAGGCAATTCATTGATTCATCGCCCAAGGGGGAAACCTGTGTCGGCACTCTCCGTGCGGTCTGTTTGCCATGCGGACAAGTGCCAGCAAACCTCTTTAGCCTGTAGGTATGGCTCTTTAGTGTCCGATTGGCATCAATGCCTGGCCGATCGGGGCATGTTTCGCCCTGACGGCGACAGGAAAGGAGCCAGACGTGTGAACGCCTGGGCAGGGCGCCCGTCTCACCGCCCTGCCCGTCGGCGCCGCACAGCCGTCAGCCGATCTCGGCGCCGTACACGTGGTCGACCGTCATCGTCATGAGCACCCGACGGTCGGACACCATCACCGACCGGTACTCGTCCCAGTCCGGGTGCTCACCGGAGGCGATGCGGTAGTAGTCCACCAGCGCCTCGACCTCGGGACCATGGGGGTCGGTGCCCGGCCCGGTCAGTGTGGCCGTGCCCTCGGCGGTGGCCCACGCCAGGCCGTCGGAGCTGGTGACCTCCAGCGCGGCACGTGAGTCCCTGCGCAGGTTCGCCGTCTTGGCCGCTCCCTCGTTCATCGAGACGTAGATGACGTCGGCCTCCTGGTCGTAGTAGGGCATGACGGGGGAGAGCTGGGGGCGGCCGTCCCTCTTGATCGTCGCGAGGACGCCGAGCCGGCTCTCCGCCAGAAGTGTGCGAGGGTCGAACGAGGTGGCGGTCACGGCAGGATGCCGGCCGGTCATGAGTGCTCGGCTGAAGGCTTGCGGAACTGCTCGATCATCGCCGCGTAGCTGTACCCGCCGTGCCCCGCGGCCACGGCCCCGGTCGGTCAGAGCCTTGACGAACCTCGGCAGCTCGGCGGTGACCCCCAGGAACTCGCTCTCGTGGATGAGATGCTCCATCGAGGCCAGGTGGGTGTCGATGGTGGCGTCGAGGGCCGGGTACGCGCCGTCGTCGATCTGCTGCGCGTAACCGGACACCCAGTCGGCCACGGTCGTGATCCCCGCCTTCGCCAGCGGGGCGAACGTGGTGGCGTCCACCCCGGCGGCACCGAGCAGGGCCGCACCCTGGAGAAAGCCGTTCAGAACGTTCCACATCAGGCTCAGAATGGCCACGTCGTACAGCGACGACAGGCCGTGGTCCTCGCCAAGGTACGTCGCTCCCTCGCCGAGGCTCCTCAGAACCGGGGCGTGCAGGTCGAAGGCCGACTGCGGCCCGCTGTAGAGGATGAGGGCGTCCGCCGTGCCGATGGCGGGAGGGATCGCCATGATCGCGCCGTCCAGATAGGTGGCGCCCTGCCGCCCCGCCCACTCGGCGCTCTCACGGGCCGCCCGCGACGTGCCCGAGGTCAGGTTCACCACCACCCGGCCGTCGAGGATCTCGCCCAAGGGGTCGAGGAGGTCGTGCGCGGCGTCGTAGTCCGAGACACAGACGATCATCAGCGGGCTGGCGGCGACGGCGTCGCCGACCGAGTCGGCGAGCTTCGCGCCCTGGGCGACGAGGTCTTCGGCCTTCGCGGCCGTGCGGTTCCACACGGTCGTGGGGTGCCCGCCGCGCAGGAACGCTCCAGCCAGCGCCTGGCCCATCAGTCCCAGGCCGATGACCGTCACGGGAGTGTGGTCGGCGTCGAGATTCGGCATTTTCTGCTCACTCAAGGTGTTGTTGGAGGTCATGGCAGAATCATCAACCTTCACACCGATATGAAGGTCAAGGAGGAAGCGGGCGTGCTGATCGGGGAGCTGAGCCGGCGGACCGGAGTCCATGCACATCAGCTGCGTTACTACGAGGCCCAGGGCCTGCTCGAGCCCGACCGCGGAGCCAACGGCTACCGCGAGTACACCGACGACGCCGTCCTCACCGTGGGTCAGATCAGGAACCTGCTCGAAGCAGGGCTGTCGACCCAGGAGATCGCGTACATGCTGCCCTGCGCCATCGGCGCGGCTCCGGACTTCGAGTCCTGCCCCGAGCTGCTGGACCTCCTGCGGGCGCGTCTGCACGGGCTGGACGAGCACATCGACACGCTCGCCCGCTCCCGCCAGGCCCTCCATGACTACATCGCCTCCACCGAGCAGCGTGTGTCGCACCGCTATCCGGCGTGCGACGCCGCCACCCTGGAGCCCACACCCGCGTGACCGCGCCCTGGGCCTGAAGGCCTCCGCGCGTCGGGATCGTCGCCGCGGTGGTGCCCCTGTCGGCACCACCGGTCCGTCATCCGGTGACCGTTCTCTCCGGGACGGGGCCGGCCGCGCAGTGCCGGACTCCGAGCAGCGGGACGGCGGCGGCGAGCGCGGCCACGGTGGCCAGGGCCGCTCCTGGGAGCAGGGCCGACGGCGTGGACAGGGAGCCACTGAGGCGGATGAACCACTCGACCGGCGCTTCCAGCAGGTCCCCCAGCGCGCCCGCCAGCCCGGTGATCACGAGCAGCAGGCCGCACACCCTGCCGAGCAGCCGGTCGGGCGTGATCGCCTGACGGTGGCTGAGCAGCGCGATGGCAGCGACGATCGTCCCTGTCAACGGGGCCACCTTTCCGATCGCGTACCAGAGATGCCCGTGGTCCGTGCCGGACAGCGCGAGCAGCAGGGTGAACGGCTGGCTCACCAGCACGGCTGACCAGGCCAGCCGGAAGGCGCCAAGCCGCCGGTGGAGCAGGAGGGCCAGCAACGCCCCCAGAAGGGCCACGCCGTAGCTCGACGCCATGCTCGACCACCAGATGTACTCACCCAACGGCATGTCCATCGCGGACAGGTCGATCACCACGTCCAGCGCCTTATCCGCCACCTCGTCGGCGAGCTCTGCCAACAGCGCCGACAACCCCAGGTAGGCGGCGATCGCCCGCAGCACCGGCTGCTTCACGGCGAAGCCGATCCCCTCCGCCATCTCCCGCCATATCCCCGCTCGGGGCGGCGGCGGCTCCTCGATGGCGCCGACGCCGAGGAACAGCAACGCCGCCGCCGGCAGCGACACGGTGACGATGACCAGGAACACGAACTCGTCCCGCTCCCACGCGGAGGGCACCGCCAACGCCAGAGCGAGTAACAGCGCCTGCGGCAATACCGACAGCAAGGCGTTAGCCGGAACCAGGCGCTTCCGCCCGACGATGGACGGCAGGTAGGCGTCCTGGGCGACCGGTGCCCCCGCCGCCAGGGCGGTCGTCACCATGACGATCGCGACGACGTGCGGCATGCCGGGCGTGCCCAGGGCGTCGACCACCGTAAGGGCTCGGCGCGACCGCCGTGCCGGACGGCCGGCGGGTTCAGGCGGGCTGTCGCGGGGTGACGGTGGTCATGCGGCGCAGGCCGATGAACTCCATCGTCGCGTAGATCGCGACCACCAGCGCTCCCACCAGCAGGAAGGCGACCCCCAGGCCGGTGAGCGGGATGACGTCGGTGAAGGCGAGCAGCACGAGCGCCGCACCCGACGCCGCGTTGCCCACGACGACGAAGGCCGCATAACGCGCAGGGATCTGCGGGTATCCGGCGATGAGGCCCAGGGCGGCCGCCCCACCCAGCATGGCGACCCCGAACGGGATGGACCAGGCGGTCGGCAGCCCGAGCGGCTCGCTGAGCGCCGTGCTCGCCACGAGCATGACCACGCCGAAGACGGCCGTGCTCCAGCCGTCGATCCGCAGGGTGGTGCGCAGGAAGGTGTCAGCCGTCATCCCGGTCTCCTCAGTCGGTGGGCGAGCCGTACCGGCCCTGGTCACAGAACCTTTCACCGGCGAGGTCATCGACTCAATGACGTCAGAGGTCATGGTGGAGGGAACCGGAGCGGGTCGTATCCTCCAGGGCATGAAAGTGGAGCAGCCGTCCAGGGTCGGCGTCCTGCTGCGCGAGTGGCGGCAGCGCCGCAGGCTCAGCCAGCTCGATCTCGCCAACCTGGCCGACACCTCCGCGCGGCACCTGTCGTACGTCGAGACGGGTCGCGCGCAGCCGAGCCGTGCGATGGTGCTGCGCCTGTCGGAGGCGCTGGACATCCCGTTGCGTGAGCGCAACACCCTGCTCCTGGCCGCGGACTACGCGCCCGCCTACAGGGAGAGCGGGCTCGACGAGGAGTACATGTCCTCGATCAGGGCCGCGATCGACACCATGCTGACCGCGCACGAGCCGTATCCCGCCGTTCTGGTCGACCGCCTGTGGAACGTGCTGGCGGGGAACAGGGCCATGGCCGTCCTCATGGACGGCATACCGCCGCACCTCCTGGAGCCGCGGCCGAACGTGTTCCGGCTGGCCCTGCACCCGGACGGCCTGGCCTCCCGGCTGGCCAACCTGGGCGAAGTCCGTACGCTCTTCCTCCAGCGCCTGCTGCGTCAGGTCAACGCCACGGGAGACGAGGCGCTGCGCTCGCTCTACGACGAGGTGCGCCGGTATCCCGCGCCCATGGGCGGGGAGACGGAGGGGCCCGGCGAGGGTGAGCACGGGCCGAGCCCGATCCAGGTGCCGTTGAGGATCCGCACCCCCTACGGAGAGCTGTCGATGTTCAGCACCATGGCCACCTTCGGCGCACCGGCCGATGTGACGCTGTCGGAGCTGGCGATCGAGCTGTTCTATCCCCTCGACGAGTTCAGCACCAAGGCGCTCCACGCCCTGGGGGAGTGGTCCTCCTAGCGTCGTCCCGCAGGCCCTGCCGGGAAGGGACGGGCCTAGTTGTACCTGTACAGCCTGGTGGCGACCTCGTCCTCACCGTCGAAGACCGAGGCGCGGTACATGCTCACACGCAGATCACCGTGCTCTGCCTTGCCGCACGTGTTCGACCCGGCCAACTGCTGGATCTCGAAGCGCGCCGAGGGGTCGCCGTCCACGAAGTACTCCGCCCGCGCCTGATGCGTGTCAGCTCCCGTGTCACACGCGAACACGAACGTGTTCTTCCCGCCGAAGCACACGCTGGCGGCGCCCTTGGTCGAGGCGCAGACCTTCGACCTGGCCTGGGCGGCGGCCGGGGTCACGTGGGTCTCCCTCTTGACGGGGTACTTGGTGACGTCGCGGACCGTCTTCCACCGGCTGACCTTGATCAGCCGGTTGCCGTTGTACACGGCCGCCCTGAACGTGACGCTCTTGCCGATCTCCCTGCTTCCCTTGATCTCGCCCTCGCGCCCGAGGTTGTGGATGACGTACTTCGTACCGAGGTAACCGTTCAGGTAGTACTCGACCGCGGGGTGGAGCCTGTCGTTCTTGGTGTCCTCGATCGTGACACCGGGCCTGTCGCTCTCGTCAGGGCCCACACAGGCCGTCGCGCCCTTGACGCGGACGCACTCGGCGTCCTCTTCGGCCTTCACCGGCCTCCCGCCGGCAGGCACCCCGGTAACGGCGGGTACGGCGACGGAGGGGGCGGGCGCCTTCGCGGCGGGCCTGGCCACTTTCGCCGCCGCCCCTTCAACGCTGAACGCGGCGGTCAGTGTCACGGCCACCGCTATGAGTGTGCGTCCTAGCACCACTTGTTCTCTCCAAGCTCAGGAGTCACAGGGCTGTTGCCAGGGTGTGACGCGTCAATTGCCGCAAAGGTTCGGATCGATGGGAAATTTCGCCGATATGTGAGGATGAAAGGCCTCTTGACCTGCCGTGAGACGATGAAAAGAAGGGGAATCGCTCCGAAGGGAGCAACAGGATGGACACCACCGTGGCGGAGGTTGCGCCAGATATATACCGGTTGTCAACTTTCATCCCTGATGCCGGGATCATGTTCAACCAATATCTCGTCGACGCGGAAGAACCGCTGCTCTTCCACACCGGGCTGCGGGGGCTGTTCCCGCTGGTGTCGGCGGCGGTGGAGCGCGTGATGCCGGTCGAGCGGCTGCGCTGGGTCACCTTCGGTCACCTCGAGGCCGACGAGTGCGGATCGATGAACTCCTGGCTCGCCGCCGCGCCCCACGCGCAGATCGCGCACGGCGCCTTGGGCTGTCTGGTGTCCGTCAACGACCTCGCGGACCGGCCGCCCAGGCCGCTGGCCGACGGCGAGGTCATGGACCTGGGCGGCAAGCGGATGCGGCGGATCGAGACCCCGCACGTGCCGCACGGCTGGGACGCCGGCCTGTTCTTCGAGGAGGCCACGGGCACCCTGCTCTGCGGTGACCTGTTCACCTCGATGGGGGAGTCCCCCGCGGTCACCGACGTGGAGATCGTCAGCCCTGCCCTGGCGGCCGAGGACACCTTCGGCGCGACCTGCCTGACCCCGGGAACCGGCCCCACCATGCGCGCGCTGGCCGACCTGGAACCGAGCGCGCTGTGCCTCATGCACGGACCCACCTACCGTGGGGACGGCGGGGCGGCGTTGCGTGACCTCGCGGGCGCCTACGAGGAGCGGCTCGCCGCCGAGGGCGTCCGCCTCCACGGCCCCGTCACGCCGTCCGTCTAGGTCGGGGGCGCAATGGAAAAGGCCACCGCCGGTGTGTCACCGGCGGTGGCCTTCAAGAGAGGTGGGTTACCCGAGATTGTTCAGGTTCGGCCTGAACATGTGGTGGGCGTTCCTCTCGCGCCTGTCCCGCTTGTCCCTGTCATCCCCCTTGTCGGATCGTTCCGTCCTCGCCGGCCGCTCCACGGGCGCCGGGGCGACCCGTTCGGCGAGTGTGATCTGGTGGTCCTCGACCTCACCGCTGTCGGCCCAGCCGGTCGGCCGTGTCACGTCCTCGGCCGTCGCGGACGTGCGCAGCCTCAGCCATGTGGCACCCGGCTTGACGTTCCTTGGAACGCTCCAGGTGAGTTCCCTCGTCGTGCTCTCCTCCTCAGCCGAGGCCTGCGCCCGCTCGCCCGGGTCGAACTTGCCGTTGCGGTCGAAGTCGATCCAGCCCGCCAGCGCCGCCTCCGAAGGTCCGCCCACCGGGACGGCCAGCGTGTACGTCCTGGCGTTGCCCTCCACAAGCGGAGGCCCGCCCGCCACGATGGCGTCGTCGGTGTCGGTATCCTCGCGCAGGGCGCGAGGAGTGACGCTGTCGACGGTGGTGTGGTCGGCCGTCACGCCGTTGCCGAGGTAGGTGTCGGTGAGGATGTGCGAGGCGGCGCCGTAGGAGGCGGGCGCGTCAGAGGCGTCCTCGTAGAGGGACAACTTGAAGGCGCCCCACATCTGCGGGCCGCCCGCGTCGCCGCGGTAGCGGACGTCACGAGCGCGCAGCATGATGGTGAACGAGCGCAGGGTGCCGTTCACCTGGACGGTGCCGCAGGTGTACACCACTCCGCAGGTCGTGGTCCTCGTCCTGGTGAACCGCTCGGGCACGATGGTGTCGTCCGTGACGCGGTAGCCGGGGAACCCCGCCACCTTGCTGAAGGTGGGTGTGGCCGGCGTCCCGCCCATCAGACGCAGGCCTGCCCAGTAGTCGTCCCGCTCGGTGCCCTCGGTCACCACGCCGCCCGTGCCGTACACGTGCAGGCGCGGGTCGCGCACCGGCCTCGAGAAGGTGAACGTCAGGGCGACGACGTCGCTCCATCCGTTCGGGTTGACCTCGAACTCCTCGTAGAGGTCGAGGATGCCGGCTCCCGCCTTGCCGTTCGCCGGGATGAGGAACTCGTCGTCGAGCGCCGCGGGGTCCGCGGGCGCGACCTGGGCCCAGACCACCTTGGTGCCGCCGACCGGCGTCTTCCTCACGGTGACCTGCACCCCCGAAGCGGTGCTCCCGTGGGCCTCCGTCGCCGAGTTTGTGAAGGTCTGAGGCCCGTCCGCATGCGCCATGGGAACGATTCCCGCCATCCCGACGAGGACCGCGGCCACGCCGGTGAGGACTTTACGAACATACATTTCCGCTCCCGAGAAGCCTTTTGGCTTGTCTTCCGTCACCACCGGGAGTTCTGTTCCGCTGGACACGGTCAAAGGCATGGAAAACTCGCTGCTCAAGCTGATTTACGCACCTGTCCCAGTAGGCCGCGGGTCACCCTTCTCGCGGCGAAGTCGGCGCCGTGCACGAAACGCATGGCGGGTCCGAAAGTGGCGGCCGAAGCGAGTCCGACCACATAGAGACCGCTGATCGGGCTTTCGTAGGTCCTCGTCAGCCGTGGGGTCGGGCCCTCGCTGCGGATCCCGCGGCGCAGGTCCGGGTCGAGGACGCCGATCCTGCCGAGGTCCACCTTGTAGCCGGTCGCGGCGATGACGTGCTCGGTCTCGATCGTGCTGACCGCGCCCGCCGCGTCGCGCAGGCGCAGGCGCACGGTGTCGCGGTGCTCGGCGCCCGCGAGTTTCGCGCCCAGCGTCACGGGGACGGCCCCCTCGAACCGCTCCCTCAGCCACCAGGACCCGGCAGGGCCCGAGCGTGTTGCGCACGATGTGCTTCCTGGCCGCCCTCGGCAGATAGCGGACGGCTCCCGGCAACTCCGACCACACCCACGAGGGCCAGCCGGTGCCGAGACCCGAGCTGGGCGCCAGCATGCGGTCGAGCATCGATCGGTTCTCGACGGGCGTGTCGTTCCAGGCCAGGGTCTTGCACCTGGCGACGACCCGGACCATGGCCCCCGCCTCCTTCAGCAGCGTCGCGGTCTCGAGCGCGGACTGACCCGCGCCCACGACGGTCACATCCCTGCCCGCGAAGGCCGACAGGTCGTGGTGGTCGCTGGCGTGCGACGACACCTCGGGCGGCAGCCCGGCCAGCGCGGCGGGTTTGTGAGCGAACGGCAGGAAGCCGACCGCCAGCACGACGGTCCTGGCCAGCACGGAGTCCCCGGACGAGAGGGTGACGGCGAACAGTCCGCCCTCGGAGCCCACGGTGGTCACCGTGGACTCGTCGAGCGCCTTCTTGACCGTCTGCGCGCTGAACCACTTGCCGTAGGCGACGAAGGTCTCCACGGGCACGGGCTCGCCGTAGGAGTACTGGCGGTAGGCGTCGAGCCCGTACCGCCGATCGGGGTCACCGAGGTGGGAGGCCTGGGGCTCGGACTTCAGCAACATTCCCCGTGGCATGTGCTGCTCCCACGCCTGCATGGGACGGCCGAACACCTGAGCGTCGAGCCCGGCGTCCAGCGCATGGGCGGCAACGGAAAGCCCGTAGGGACCCGCGCCCACAATTGCCACGTCTATCACCGGCGTCTGCAAAACGTCTCCTCCCGTTCGTGAGCGACAAAAGCCTATTTCCGACGGCTCTTGAGGTGAGTAAAGCCACGCTTTATCGTCTGTCCGGTCATTGCCACGAATGGCCAGTAATCGTCCGCCGAGAGCCACGCGAGTTCGTCCGCCTGCCGCATCGCGCGCAGCCATCCGGCGCAGGTGCGCTCGCGCCCCATCCGAAATGCGGGGAATATGTCGTAGTTCTCCACCAGGAAGGTGCGCCCGTAGACCGGGCGGGCGGCGGTCTTCCACCTCCCCGAAAGGTGCAGGTGCATGGTCCGCACCAGGTCGAGGCCGCGGTCGTCGCTGAACAGCCGGAACTGCGCGCCCAGTCTGGGGTTGAAGTCGAGCAGGCAGTAGGCGTCGCGCGCCGCGTCGTAGCGGAAGTCCAGATCGAGAATGCCGCGGTAGCCGAGCGCCGCCGCCATGGTGTTGGCCGCCTTCTCGATGGCGGGGTTGGGCACCGAACAGCCGTACGTCGTGAGGCCCGCACCAGGCGGATAGGCGCGCTCCTTGCGCCCCGTGCCGCCGAACAGGCACGTCGAGTCCTGGTCGTAGTAGCCGTGGAAGAACCAGTCGGACCTCGCTCCTCCCTGCACGAAACGCTGCAGGAGCAGGTCGCTGTCGCCGCCTCTGCCGAGCAGGCTGACGGCCTGCTCCGGCCTGTGGATCACGCTGGTGTTGCGCAGTCCCGCTCCCTGGGGGAGCAGCCACGGCTGGGCCCACTTGGCCACCAGCGGCAGCCCGAGGGCGGCGACCGCCGACCCGACCTCCTGCTCGGTGGCGACGACGCGGGTCTCGGGCTGGGCGATGCCGAGGGACGCGCACACGTCGGCGAGCCCCGCCTTGTCCGCCAGTGCGCGCGGCAGCCCGGGCGCCTGGTCGGGCAGCAGGAAGAACGGGCGCAGCTCGGCCGCGTGCTCGGCGACGGCGATGGCGCCCGCGTCGTCCATCGTGACCAGCACCGCCCTGCGGCCGATGCTTTCGGCCACCGCGGTCAGCGTCTCGACGAAGCCCCTGCCTTTCGGCCAGGTGTACATGTGGGCCAGGTATTTCGACCGGGAGACAGGCGCGTGCCTGCCCTCGATGAGCCCGTGCACCTCGACGCCCGCTCTTCCCAGCGAGCGAATCGCGCCGAGTGTCCCATGATGAAAGATGTTGTCGTCGAGCCGCAGAACCAGCGCGGGCACGGTCGAATCCAGCATTTTCTCCACCCCATTCCTTATGTCTTATGCAGGACATTCACTGCCAACTCGCGTGGTGAATATTCGGCAAGTCGGCGAGTGGGGTATATAGGGTGAGACTAGAGACAACGTGTAGGGACGTTTGCCATGACAGCCCAAAAGGAACACTTTCGCTGGCTTTTCGCAGCAGTCGCCGGATCGGCGGCGATCGCGTGGCTTGCCACCAGTACCGGCGTGAACGGTGCGACGCCGAGGACGGAGCCCAAGAAAAGCGCCGCGCTCGGCGTCTTTCTGGCCTCCGACGCGCGAGGCACCAAACGCCTGCCCTATTTCGAGGAGTGGCTCGGCGCGGAGGTGACGGTCGGTCGCACCTATCTGCCCGGTGAGAACTGGTCGGCCTTTCAGGGACCCGGCTTCATTCTCGAACCGTGGACCACCTGGCGCGCCGCCAAACCGGGGCGGATCCTGGCGCTGAACGTCCCCATGATCGCGCCGAACGAGTCCGAGATGCCTGACAGCACGGTCTCCGTGTTGCTGACCGCCGGGGCCCATGGCGCCTTCGACCCCTTCTTCGAGCGGCTGGCGCAGAAACTGGTGTCCGCGAAGGCGGCCGACACCATCATCGTGCTGGGCTGGGAGATGAACGGCACCACCTACTCGAGCCGTTGCGCGCCCAATCCCAAGGCGTGGAAGAGCTACTGGCGGCGCATCGTCACGACCATGCGCTCCGTGCCTGGACAGAACTTCCGCTTCGACTTCGCGCCCAGCCGCGGACGCGACGCGATCCCCTGGACCAAGTGCTATCCGGGCGACGACGTGGTCGACATCATCGGGATGGACAGCTACGACCAGGCCCCGGGGGAGGAGTTCTCCGACTACGTCAAGCAGCCGTACGGGCTGCGGGCGCAGGCCGCATTCGCGAAGGCGCACGGCAAGCCCATCTCCTTCCCCGAATGGGGGCTCTTCCGCTACGGCGACCGCCCCGACTACGTGCGCAGGATGCTGAACTGGATCGCCAGGCACGACGTGGTGTATCACTCGATCTCCGACTACTGCTCGCACGGTGTCTGGCAGTGCTCGATGAACCCGCGCTCATCGGCGGTCTTCCGCGCGATGCTGAAGCCCGCTCCTTCGGCCACGCCCACCGTCACACCGGCGGAGGCCACGCCCACTCCGGCCACGCCCACTCCGGGCACGCCCACTCCGGGCACGCCCACCCCGGGCACGTCCGGCTCGGCCACATCCAGCCCGGCCACATCCAGCCCAGCCACGATCGGCTCGGCCACATCCAGCCCGGCCACCTCCGGCTCGGCCACGCCGAGCCCGGTCACCCCGACCCCCGCCACGCCGGCCGCCGGGGTTTCCGCCACCGTCACACCGACGGCTTCCGAGACACCCACACCGTCCGTGCTGATCGCCGCGACGCCGACGCCCTCGCCTGGAACGCCGGCCACGCCGCCCCCGCCCTCGGAACGTCCCGCCGTCGCCGTGCCCGTGGGCGCGGTGCTGGTGCCGAACCCGGTTCCGCAGGCCGAGCCCAGAATCCCGAGGGTGTGCTCGGCGAGCGCGTCGAACACCACGCGGTCGTCGTACGCCAAGGCGAGCAGCGCGCCGGCGCGGCCCTCGGCGGCGGCGAGCTCCGGCTGCGCGAGCCTGAGCAGCAAGGCCCCGGCGAGCGCCTCGACATCCTCAGCGGGTACGGCGGCGCCCACCCTGTCGCCGACCACCTCGGCCAGACCAGGCACGTCGGAGGCGACCAGCGCCCGCCCGGTCGCCAAGGCCTCCAGAGCGGTCAGCGGCAAACCCTCCCAGCGCGAGGGCAGGACCACCACGTCCGCGGCGGCATACCAGGATCGAGGATCGGCCACGGGCCCGGCGAAGTGAACGCCGGGCCCCGCCTGCGAGCGCAGCCCTTCGAGCAGGTCGCCGTCGCCGACGATCACCAGCCTGGCCGCCTGGCAGTCCTTCGTGACCAGTTCCCACGCGGCCAGCAGCAGGTCCTGGCCCTTCTGCCTGGTGACCCTGCCCACGCAGACGGCCAGCGGCGCGAACTCCGGGACGCCGTGACGCGCCCGCGCCGCGGCCCGCTCCTGCGGCCCCGCGGGCCTGAACCGTCTGAGGTCGACGCCGTTGCGCACGATCACGAGGTTTCCCCGCACGTCGTGCCGCAGGGCGGTCGCCGTCTCGCCCTCGCCCACGCACACGAGCACGCCGGCCCAGCGGGCCGCCGCCCTCTCCCACGCCAGCGCCATCCCGGCGACGGGCCCGCGGGCGGCCAGCCACGACCAGCCGTGCGGTTGGAACAGCGTGGGAATCCTGCCGCGGATGACGGCCCTGCCCACCAGGCCCGCCTTGGCGGAGTGCAGGTGGACGGCGTCGGGGGCGAAGTCACGCAGCAGTCTCCCGAGCCTCAGCCCCGCGGCGAGGTCGGCGGGCCCCGGCGAGCGTCCTGCGCGCCAGTCGAGCCATGGGACGCCCAACTCGGCCAGGTGGGGGCGCAGCCGCCCCTCGCTGGGGCAGGCGACCGCGACGTGCCAGCCGCGCCGTACCTGGTCGGCCGCCACGGCGGCCACGTAGGCGCCGACGCCGCCGTCCACGGGCTGTGTCACGTGCAGGACTCGCGGTGCTCCCACCGCCTCCCGGCGGCGCGCCCTCATGCCTCGGCCCCGACCAGCGAGGGAGCCCGCTCCCCGCGCGACCCGCTCGCCACGGACGGCGAGGCCAGGAAGACGAGCCCCGCGACGAGCACCGCCGCGGCCGTCCCGATGCCCACGTTGACCAGGAGCACGGGCGACGAGGGCGCGAGCGGCATCGACGCGCTCGCGAAGCTGGCCAGCCGCACTCCGGTGTTGGTCGCCTGCATGTTCGCGTAGGAGATCAGCGCCGTCGAGGCCTGGTCGGCCCGCGCGACGGCCTCCTGCGCGGTGGGAGCGATGGCCGTGAGCCGCACCAGCGGAGCGTCAGGAGAGGCGGAGGCGCTCAGGGTCCTGTACGCCTGCTCGCCGCTGGTGATGAGCCCGGGCTGGACGGCGATCCTCGCGTACGCCTGGGCGAAGTTGGCCGTCCGCCCGGGATCGCCCTCGGCCACCACCACGACATAGGCGTCGGAGCTGTAGACGGGCTCCCTCGCCAGCGAGTAGAAGAGCCCGGCCAGCGCCCCGAGCAGCAGGGACAGCGGCAGCCACCATCGCCTCAGCCACCCCGTCACGCGTGCCCGCGTCCATGTCATCGACGTCATCGCCTCTCCTCGTTGCCCGGGGCGCCCAGCAGGCGCCGGTAGAGCGCTTCCAATTGGTCGACCTGGTGCCGGATGTCGTAGAGCCGGACGGCCCCCGGCGGCGTCAGCCTGGACGGCCGCGTGGACGCCATTTCCTTGAGCTCGGCGCCGAGCCGGCCGGGGGTGACGCGGCGCGCTCCGGGAGCGGCGTCACGCGGCAGGTCGTCGACGGCCGGGCAGGTGTCGTACAGGACCGGCAGCCCCGCGGCGAGCGCCTCGACGATGGCCAGCCCGAACGTCTCCTCCTGCGAGGGCGCGGCCAGCACGTCCATCGCCGACAGCATGGCGCGCGTGTCGGGTGACTCGCCCGCGAAGATCACGCGGCGGTCGACTCCCAGCGCGCGGGCGAGATTCTCGAGCTGCAGCCTGCGGGATCCGGCTCCGACCAGCAGCAGGAAGGTGTCGTCGAGCCCCAGCATCGCCTCGACGAGCAGGTCGAACCGCTTGCCGGGCTCCAGCCTGCCGACGCCGCCCACCACGAACGCCTCGCGCGGCAGGCCGAGCGCGTCGCGGGTCCGCTCGCGCAGGCGCGGGTCGTAGCGGAAGGCGCGCGCGTCGACCCCGTTGGCGATCACGACGATGCGCGAGCGAGGGATGCCCCAGGTGGCCAGCCGGTCGGCCACGGTGGGCGAGACGGCCACTGTGACGTGCCCGAGCAGCTCGCTGGCCAGGTAGAGCGCCCTGACCGGCCTGGTGATGCGACGGCCCTCGATCAGCTCCTTGCCGATCGAGTGCTCCGTCGCCACGATCGCGGGAACGTTGGCCAGCCGCGCGGCCAGCCTCCCGTACACGCACGCGCGGTACAGGTGCGTGTGGACGACCTCGTAGCGGCCCGCCCGCATCAGCCTGGCCAGCCGTCCGAGCGCCCGCAGGTCGCGGTTGCCGCGCATGTCGACGCGGTGGACGGGCACCCCCGACGCCTCGATGGCCTCGGCCACCACGCCGGACCCGGTCAGCACCGCGACCTCGCAGTCGGCGCGCATGTACGGCAACTGCGCCCGCAGCTGCTGTTCCGCGCCGCCCGCCGCCAGTCCTGTGATGACGTGCAGGACCTTCACGACCCCCACCGCATCCGGTGTCGCATCCACTTGGCGCGCAGCCTCAGCGCTCCGTCCCTGTCGCCGATGTAGGTGCGGGGAAGCGCGTGAGGGCCGGTGTGCTCGGACTTCCAGATGGCGCACGCGTAGTCGTAGCCCGCGCCCCTGGCCGCGGCGACCTCGCGGGCGCCGACGTGTCCGTACGGGTAGCAGAAGCCGGTGACCTCGGCGTCCACGATCTCTTCGAGCGCCGCCTTGCTCGCCGTCAGCTCGTGCCTGAGCTCGGTGCCCGTCAGGGAGGTCAGCGAGGGGTGCACGACCGAGTGCGAACCGACCTCCATGCCCTGGCGCGCCACCCTGCGCAGGTCGTCGGCGTCCATGAGCGGCTTGACGGGATAGCCCGCGTCCCACTCGTTGGAGCCGCCGAGCCTGCCGGAGACCATGAACACGGTCGCGGTGAAGTGATGACGCAGCAGCGCGGGGACGACCTCGCTCACGAAGTCGGCGTAGCCGTCGTCGAAGGTGAGCCCGACCAGGCGGCCGGCCGTACCGGCTCGCCTGGCGGCCATGAGCTCGCGCATCGAGACCCCGCGCAGCCCGCGCCTGGCCAGCCAGCGCAGCTGGGCGGCGAATCTGTCGGGGGAGACGGTGATGTTCAGGGGATCGTCGTCGTATTTCGTCACCGAGTGGTACATGAGGACGAGCGGCATGGCGGTCATGCGCGACCTCGGATCCTGATCATTGTGGTGATCTCCTCTGTTCCCGTGAGTGCCGCGGCGGCGCAGAACACCGCCGCGGTGGCGGCCGCGGTCAGCGCCAGGACGGCCGCAGGCGGCAGGCCCGCCAGCAGCGAATGAGTGCCCCATCCGGCCGTGGCGGCGAGCGCGCCGGCCAGGAGCAGGCAGGCGGCCGGCCGGGCGACGGAGCGCACGGACAGGCCGATGGCGGGGCCGCGCAGCCCCGCGAACAGGATCGCCGCGCTCAGCGTGATGCCGGCCGCGTTGGCCGCGGCGATCCCCGTCGTCCCCCAGGGCGGTGTGGCCAGCGCGATCGTCGTGGCCAGCCCGGCGGCCATCGCCAGCGCCGGATACCAGGTCGGGCGGGTGCCGCAGAAGAACGCCCTGCACACGACGCCGACGACCGCCTGGCCGAGCAGACCGAGCGAGTAGACGCGCATGATCAGGGCCGTGGCCTCGGTGTCGGCGTCGGTGAACGCGCCGTGCTGCAGCAGCAGCCTGACGATCTCCGGCGCGCACACCACCAGCACCGCGGTGGCGAGCAGCACGGTCGCCGCCGCCGTCACCAGGTCGTCGGTCAGCCTGCGCCTGACGGTGGGGCCGTCGCCTGCCGTGATGGCCCGCGCGAGGTGGGGGAAGGTGACCGTGGCGACGATCAGCGACAGGATCATCGGCACCTGAGCGATCTTCTGGGCGTAGTTGAGGTGCGAGATCGACCCTTCGGCCAGCGACGATCCGGCGAACCGCTCGACGAAGACCTGCCCCTGGCGTTCGAGGGTGTAGGCGGCGATCGGCAGGAAGGCACCCAGCGGCAGCAGCATCCTGCGGGTGGGCCTGCGCGGCCGTCCGAGCCTCTTCACGAAGGCGGGGGCCTGTATCAGCACCATGCCCACCGCGCCGAGGGCGACCCCCGCGGCGGCCGCGGACACGCCGTGATCCTGGAAGACCCAGAGGACGGCGATGATGCCCAGGTTGTAGGCGACGCTGATGGCGGCGGGCGGGCCGAAGGCGTGGTGCGTGCGCAGCGCCGCGCTCAGATAGCCGGCCATGCCGAACATCAGGATCGTCACGGAGGTGAGCCGCATGCACCGCACGGCCAGTTCGGGGTCGGCGATGCCGGGGGCCAGCAGGGCCACGAGCCAGGGAGCCCCCGCGGCGGTCAGCGCGGTCAGGCCGAGCAGCGCGACGCTCATGTGCGGCAGCGTCGCCGCGACCAGGTTCCTGACGTCGCCGGCTCGCTCGGCGGCCCTGCTGAACAGCGGCACCATCAGGAAGGCCATGCCCTCGATGAGCAGGGGCGCGGAGGTCTCCGGGATCATCCAGGCGACCAGGAAGGCGTCGGTGGCGGAGTCGGCTCCGAAGGTCCTGGCCAGCAGCAGGTCGCGACCGAAGCCGAGCATCGAGCCGAGCCCGACGAGGACGGCGGTGAGGCTCGCGGCCCTCAGCCCCGCAGGGGCGGCCGTGGTCATCGCGGCCACCCGTTCGTGGCCCAGGTCAGAGCGAGACCCAGCGTCACGGCCATGACCAGGGTGGGCGCGCCCCCGATGTCGGAGTAGGCGAAGTCGACGACCTGCCAGGTCAGCAGCCCGGCGACCGCCACCCCGCTCCGCCTGAACGTCCAGACGAGCAGCGCGCCGAAGAAGAAGGCGAAGGCGGCCAGGCCCAGCACGCCCTGCTCGCTCAGCACCAGCAGGTACATGTTGTGCGGCGACAGCAGCGGCTGCCGCGTGAACCCGTTGACGGGGTCGTCGGTGTCGCTGCCCGACGACAGCCCGGTCGGCGCGTAGGTGTCGCGCAGTTCGGCGAACCGGCGGGGCCCGACGCCGGTCAGCGGGTGGTGCGTCCACATCGCTCCCGCCGTCTCCCACAGGCTGTAGCGGTCGCTCACCGACTGGTCGGGCTGGGAGAAGGAGGAGGTGATGGAGGCCAGCCGCTGCCCGATCGTGTCCGAGCCGACCCCGAAGCCGAAGACCAGCAGGAAGGCGGCGGCCGCCGTGACCAGCGCCACCCGCGCGGCGGTGCGCGCGCCGTACCTGACGAGCATGACCGCCACGGCGCAGAGCAGCGCGAGCCAGGTGCCCCGGCTCAGCGAAAGGACCAGCGGAACGGTCAGCAGGCCGGCGCCGGCGAGGGCGGCGATCCGCTGTCTGCCGTGTAGCTCCAGTCCGAGCGCGAACAGCAGGATCAGGCCGTAGCTGACGACGGTCGCCATGCCCATGACATCGAGCGCGCCGAACGTGCCGACGGCACGCACCCTCTCGCCTCCGTACGAGGCGCCCGTTCCGGTGAACGCCTGGTAGCAGCCGACGACCCCCTGCACGGCGGCGGCGGCGACCAGCGCCCCGCCCACCAGCCACACGTCCTCCCGCCGGCGCAGCGTGATCATGACCGCCAGCGGGATCAGCACGAAGACCTGCAGGAAACGGAGGTAGCCCGGCAGGCTCGTCAGCGCGTCGGGAGAGGTCAGCGTCGCCGCCGTGACGGCGAGCACCAGAGGGGTCAGTACCAGCGCGCGCAAGGGAAGGCGCGGGCGCCCCGCCACGAGGCAGGTCGCGGCCACGGCGACCAGCGCCACAGACGCCCCGTCCGCCATGGTCACGTGGACGGCCGAGCCGGGGTCGTCGGTGCGGGAGGGAAGGCAGGTCAGCAGCACGGTCGCGGCGGCCAGGAGACTCGGCCCGCGTGCCAGGGACGCGGGGAGCAGGTCGCGCATCCCTAACTTCCACCTGGCCGGAGCAGGGACCAGGCGGTCCTGAGCATGATCTTGAAGTCGGTCCTGAGTGACCAGTCGTCGATGTAGTGGTTGTCGAAGCGCGCCCTGTCCTCGATCGAGGTGTCGCCACGCAGCCCGTGGATCTGCGCCCAGCCGGTGATCCCGACCGGCACTCTGTGGCGCAGGCGGTAGCCGGGGGTGGTGGCGGAGAACTGGTCGACGAAGTAGGGGCGCTCAGGCCTGGGACCGACGATGCTCATGTCACCCTTGAGCACGTTCCAGAGCTGAGGCAGCTCGTCGAGTGAGGATTTGCGCAGCGCCTTGCCCACAGGGCCGAGCCTGCGGTCGTGGGCGATGCTCCAGCGGGTGGCCGACTCGTGCGCGTCCACAGGCTTGAGCGTGCGCAGCTTGATGAGCTCGATCGGCCTGCCGCCGCAGCCGACCCTGCGCTGCCTGAACAGCACGCCGGGGCCGATCTCCCAGCGCACCAGGAGCGCGCAGACGGCGAGGATCGGCGCGCTGATCACCAGGCCCACCAGGGCGACCGCGATGTCGAGCGCCCGCTTGAGCGGCCAGGTCAGGCGGGTCTGCGGGTCGGGGCGCATGCGCAGCAGCGGAAAGCTCCTGACGTGCTCGCGCAGCGGGGCGAAGTCCAGGACCAGATCGTCAGGCGCGGGGGCGAGGTAGACCTCGCAGCCCAGCTCCCTGGCGGCCCTGGCCAGGTCCTGCCCCTCCCTGCCCGCGATGACCACCGCGCGCACCTCGTGCGCGTGGAAGATCTCGGCGAGGTCGTCAGGGGTGCCCAGCACCGGAGGCCCGGTGTCCCTGTCGGTCTCCTCGTCGAGGAAGCCGATCGGCAGCAGGCCGTACTCGGGAAAGCCGAGCAGGGCCGAGGCCAGGCGGTGCCCGTGCGGGTTGGCGCCCACCACCACGGCGGGCTTGATGCCGCCGCGCCTGCGCGCGGCGCGCACGGCGGCCTGGAAGACGCACCTGCCGCAGAAGGCCAGAAAGACGAAGAGGGCCGCGGCGATGACGGCCACGGTCAACGAGGCTGATTCCCAGAAGGCGGCCAGGGTGGCGACCAGTCCCGCTCCCGCCAGCCAGAACCCCCTGTCAAGGCTGGAGGGCAGGATCCTCGGCTCGTACACCCGGCCCGCGGCGTTCACCGCGACGACCAGGACGCAGGCGAGGAGAACCCGCCAGGGCGTCTGCCCGGCCATCAGCGCGCTGAAGGTCATGCACGCCAGATCGATGCTCATCAGGCCAAGCGGCTGGACGGCTGTCCAGTACCCAGATCGCCGGTGTCCCGCCCACACCGCGGCATGGCGGTCATCCCCTACAGATACAGCCATCATTTCTCCGCTAATCACCTTAAGTCGGCATGCGCCACTTGCCCGACCTAATCAAAACAAAGATCATCGGCGAGCCCTTGTTTGCTTTCTTCCCTACGCTGGCGAGGGCCGGAACCGGCCCCTTCGAATAGGCGAGAAAACCACTCAACAAAGACTTGATCGTAGCCGTCCAGCAATCGCAGATTCCGTATTGGAGCAGGCGAAACAGAAGATTCGTGGGCAACTTTTCGTTGGGAGTATGTTGGCGGTAGAAATACCCGCTCCACGTTTGTGGGAAGCTGTGGAGGCGAGGATTATCGGGATGTCGAGATGTCTTTAACGGCCCGGTCGCCTGACGGGGAAAGCGCGGCCCGTCACCGGGCGATCCCCTGACGGCGTGGACCACCACACGCCCTCGCCGCGCGTCAGTCCGGGCAGGTGTCGCTTGGCCTGGTTGACCAGGCGAGCGGGCAGCGTGCCCGTGACGAGCGTGGGTGAGGTGTCGCCCAGCTCGGCCCCCAGCCCTGTCAGCTTGGCCGTGACGGGGCCGAACGCGTCGGCGGGCAGCTCCACCTCGAAGGCGTGGCAGGGCTCGTAGACCCTGGTGCCCGCCCTGGCGAGGGCCGATCTCAGCACGACAGGGGTCTGCTTGCGGAAGTCGCCCGCCGTGCTGAGCGGCGCGACGAAGCCCGACCTGGTCAGCGTGACCGCGCAGTCGACGACGGGCCAGCCGTACAGGCCCTCGGTGAGAGTGAGGGGGACGGTGTCCTCGATCGCCTGGTTGAAGCTGTGCAACAGCGAGCCGAGCTCGACCTCCCGCCTGAACGAGTAACCCGTTCCCGGCTCCACCCGCAGGCCGACGGTGGCCAGGAAGGTGTTGTCGGCGTGTCTGCCGATCTCCCTCCAGTCCTCGCCCGCGCCCACAGGGCGTTCGAGGTAGAGCGGTGTGCTGTCGGCGAAGACGGCCTCGACGCCGAACTCGTCCCGCAGCCGCTCGGCCAGCACCTCCTTCTGCACCTCGCCGTAGAGCAGCACGGAGGTGCCGCCTTCGGGCAGGCCCCTGGTCTGGATGAGCGGATCCTGCTCGGCCAACAGGAGCAGCGCGGCGTGCAGGCGGGCGGCGTCGGCAGGGTCCGCGGGCGTGACGACCGTCTCCATGCTGGGCCTGGCGAAGGCGGGAGCCCCTTCGGGGGCGGGCGAGAGCCTGTCGCCGACGCGGGCGCCCGACAGGCCCGAGAGCTTGCCGATGTCCCCGGCGGTGAGCCGGTCCTCGGAGCCCGAGCCCACCACCTCCAGCCTGGTCACCTGGCCGGAGTCGAGCTTCTGCCGCACGTGCAGCTCACCGGAGAACAGCCGCAGGTAGGCGACCTTGTGGCCGGACCTGTCGCGCTCGATGGCGAAGATCGTGCCCCGCAGGTCGTCGTCCTGGGGCGTGGGGACGGGGAGCAGGTCGCGGACGCCCGCGAGCAGTTCGGCCACGCCCTGCCCGCCGATCGCCGAGCCGTGGAAGACCGGATAGACCCGGCAGGCGGCGGTCTGCTCGGCGAGCCTCCCTCGCAGCTCGCCGGGCGGGAGCTCGCGCCCTTCGACCAGCGCTTCCAGCACGGTGTCGTCGTGGTCGGCCAGGAGCTCCGCGTCGAGTGACACAGGGACGACGCGGCCCTGCCGTACGTGGTTGACGGGGACGGCCGGCAGCCCTTCGAGGATGTCGCGCTCGAGCGCCCCCCTCCTGTCGATCTTGTTGACGAACAGGAGCGTGGGCATGCGCATCTTGCGCAGCGTTTTCAGCAGGACCCTGGTCTGGGCCTGGATGCCCTCGACCGCCGAGATCACCAGGATGGCGCCGTCGAGCACGCCGAGCGCCCGCTCGACCTCGGCGACGAAGTCGGCGTGGCCGGGGGTGTCGATGAGGTTGACCCGCAGGTCGCCGAGGGTGAAGGAGGCGACGGCCGAGCGGATCGTGATGCCGCGGCGGCGCTCGATCTCGCCGGTGTCGGTCTGGGTGTCGCCGCCGTCGACGCTGCCGAGCCTGTGGATGGCGCCCGCGTCGAAGAGGATGCGTTCGGTGAGGCTGGTCTTACCCGCGTCGACGTGCGCGAGCACGCCGATGTTCAGGGTGGTCATGGATGCGTGGAACCTCGGTAGGAAGGACAGGGCGCTGAGTCGATCCGAGGCTCTGCCGCATCTGGTCCTCCCGAGGTTTCGTGCGGCGTCCATTGTGCTTCAGGGGCCTGCGGAGGTCCATCGGTTTTCTCCCGCGTCCGGCGAGGCCGACAATTCCTGGGTGAGAGCTCTGCTGTACCTGCTGGCCAGCCTCGTCCCCGGACTGGCGGCGGTGGCGATCGGGGTCGCCGCGTTCGCCACGCCGTTCGCCGCGGCGCTGGCCGTGCCGGCCGTGCCCCTCGCGGCGTGGTTCGAGCGGTGGAGGCTCGGCTCGCCCCCTGTACGGCATCGGTGGCGCGAGCTGGGGCTGGGCCTCGCCTCGCTGCTCGTGCTGTGGTGGATCGACCTGGTGATGATCGCGTTCGCCGTCGGAGGGCCGATCGTGCTGATCATCTCGCCGGCCGTACAGGAGGATCTCGGGCCCGCGATCGTCGCCTCGGTGGCGGGGGTCGTGCTGGTGCCTGTCGGGATCGCCGTCCTGCTGCTGTGGGGCAGGGCCCGCATGACCATGGCGAGGGAGCTCCTGGAGCCGCACAGGCTGGAGGAGGTCGTGGCGTCGAGGGCCAGGCTGGTCGACGCGTTCGACGTCGAGCGGCGCAGGATCGAGCGAGACCTGCACGACGGCGCCCAGCAGCGCCTGGTCGCGCTGTCGATGCGGCTGGGGCTGGCCGAGCTGGACCTGCCGCCGGGCTCGCCCGCGGCCGAGCAGGTGGCGAGCGCGCACGAGGAGGCCAGGCAGGCGCTGGTCGAGCTGCGCGAGCTGATCAGGGGCGTGCACCCGCAGGTGCTGACCGACAGGGGACTGGCCGCGGCGATCGGGGAGGTCGCCTCCCGCTCGCCGATCCCCGTGGAGGTCGAGACGGTGCTGGAGCGGCTGCCCGAGCCGGTCGAGACGGCCGCGTACTACGTCGTCTCGGAGGCGCTGGCGAACGTCGCCAGGCACAGCGGCGCGTCACGGGCGTGGATCAGGGCCTCCCGGGCCCCGGGAGCGCTCGTCGTCGAGATCGGCGACGACGGCGCGGGCGGGGCCGACCCGGCCAAGGGCTCGGGGCTCACGGGGCTGGCCGACAGGCTCGCGGTCGTGGGCGGCAGACTGTCGCTGTCCAGCCCGGCGGGCGGGCCGACGACGATGCGAGTGGAGATCCCGTGCGAGTAGTGATCGCCGAGGACGCCGTGCTGCTGCGCGAGGGTCTGGTCGGGCTGCTGGAGCGGTTCGGCCACGAGGTGGTGGCGGCCGTGGGCGACGCCGAGGCGCTGACGGAGGCGGCCACCGCGCACAGACCCGACATCGTGGTCACCGACGTGCGCATGCCGCCGGGCTTCACCGACGAAGGGCTGAGAGCGGCGATCAGGCTGCGCGCGGACGGCCTGCCCGTGCTCGTGCTCAGCCAGTATGTCGAGCAGACCTACGCCGCCGAGCTGATGGACGCAGGAGAGGGCGTCGGCTACCTGCTGAAGGACAGGATCGGCGAGGTGACCGAGTTCGTCGACGCCGTGAACAGGGTGGCCAGGGGCGGGATGGTCGTCGATACCGAGGTGGTGCGGCAGCTGCTCGGCCGCCGCCGGGACCCGCTCCGGCGCCTGACGCCCAGGGAGCTCGAGGTGCTCGGCCTGATCGCCGAAGGCCGCTCCAACGCCTCCATCGCCCGCGAGCTCGTCGTCACGGAGGCAGCGGTGGCCAAGCACATCGCCAACATCTTCGCCAAGCTCGACCTGCCGCCCGCCGCCGACGGTCACCGCAGGGTGCTGGCCGTCCTGGCCTACCTGCGGACCTGAGCCTCGAGGGCGCGCAGCCGCGCCGAGGCCAGTTCGAGGACCATTCGGGTGGAGGGGGAGAGCGTCGGGCCGTGCACGATCGCGAACGTGTCGTGCAGCGGCGGATCGAGCGGCGACCAGCGCAGCGTGTCAGGCAGCCGGTCGGCCAGCCGGTGCAGCACGCCCCTCCAGCTCACCGTCGCCGCCAGGCCGCGGGCCGCGATCTCCAGCGCGGTCTCCGGGTCCTCCACCTCCACCCTGGGCCGCAGCACGTGACCCGCCGCCTGGACGGCTCGCGTGAGCGCGCGGCGGGTGGTGTCCTCCTCGCGCCAGCTCACGTGCGGCAGCACGAGCGGCCGTGAGGCCAGGTACGCGGGCGTGACGGGATCGCGGGCCTCGGTGCTGACGTAGACCAGCTCGTCGCGCATCACGGGGGTCACCGACAGCCCCTCGTCGGGGACCGGCACCGCTGAGACGGCCGCCTCCAGCCTTCCCCTGCGCACGTGGTCGAGCACCTCGGCGGAGTTCTGGCCGATGAGCTGGACGCGGACGCCAGGGTGCCGCTCAAGGACGTCGGCCACCAGGTCGGCGCCCAGGTAGAAGCGGGCGGTGCCGAACAGGCCGAGCCGTACCGTGCCGCTCAGGACCTCCCGCACCGCGGCCACCGCCCTGCCCGCCTCCTCCACCGCGGCCAGGGCGGCGGCCGCGTGGGGGCGCAGCGCCAGCGCCGCCTCGGTGGGCACCACGCCCCTGCCCACCCGCAGGAACAGCGTCACCTGCAGGTGCTGCTCCAGCAGGCGCACCTGCTCGGAGATGGACGGCTGGGCGTAGCCGAGAGCCACGGCGGCGGCGGTGAACGAGCCGTGCTCCAGGGTGGCGAGGAAGCAGCGCAGCTGGTGGAGAGTGGCCAAGGAATCCCCTATGGAATCCAAAGGAAAGCAAGGCTACCTCGATGGCTCGACGCTGCCTAGGTTGGCCGGTCATGGGAGTGCTGTGGTGTCTGGTGTCCGCGCTGGGCTTCGGCCTGTCGCCGATCTTCGCCAAGGAGGCCTACGCGTCGGGCGTCAGCGTGACGGGGATGCTCACCGGCAGGTTCGTCATCGCCGCCGCCGTGCTGTGGCTCGTCGTGGCCTGGCGCAGGCCCGCGCTGCCCGTCGCCAGGGTGGCGCTGACGGCCGTCGGGCTCGGCGGCGTCGGCTACGCCGTCCAGGCGCTGTGCTACTTCGGCGCGGTCGCCCGCATCGACGCGTCGCTGGCGGCGCTCCTGCTCTACACCTATCCCGCGCTGGTGACGGCGCTGGCCGTGGGGCGGCGCAGGGAGTCGCTCGACCGGCGCAAGCTGGCCGCGCTCGGCTGCTCGGCCGTGGGCCTGGTGCTCCTGCTGGGCCTGGGCGGCTCGGCGGCACAGCTGTCGGGCGTGCTGCTGGCGCTCGGCGCGGCCGTCGCCTACTCGCTCTACCTGACCGTCGCCGACGGGCTGCCCGAGAACCTGGACGTCTACCTGCTGTCGGCGATCGTCTTCACCGCGGCGGCGGTCACGCTCGGCGTCACGGGCGGCCTCGACCTGCCCGCGACCGCCGCCGGCTGGGCCTGGACTGGACTGCTCGGCCTCGTCTCGACCGTGCTGGCGATGGTGGCGCTGTTCGTGGGCGTGCGCCTGCTCGGCGCGCCGACCGCCGCCATCCTGTCGTGCGCGGAGCCCGTCGTGACGCTCGTGTCCACCTCGCTGGTGTACGGCGAGCGCCTCGGGGCGGGTCAGCTGGCGGGCGGCATCGCCGTCCTGGCCGCGGTGCTGGTGCTGCGGCTAGACCTCGACCTTGTACGGCAGCGCCAGCTCGTCGGCGGGCACGCCCCTGATGCCCCAGTTGACCGCGGGCATCTCGATGATCGTTAGCTCGAGGTCGTCGGTGGAGATCCCCAGCGCCGGCGCCTTGGCGAACACCTCGCGGATCAGCGCCCTCTTCGCCTCGTCGCTGCGCCCCGTGAAGCAGACGACCTCGACGATCAGGTAGTCGTCGCCGCGCTGCGGGCAGATCAGGTCGTCGGCGTCGAGCAGCAGGAAGCGGTGGAATCGCTTGCCCTCGGGCAGCCCCCACGCCTTCACCACGCACTCGTGGACCAGGTCGGACACCTCCCGCTGCCGCCCAGCCCATACGTCACGCCGTCCGAAGACCTTCACCTGCGCCATATGGGGCAATATACAGGCGTGATCAGAATTCTCCTCGCCGACGACGAAGCCATGATCAGGGCGGGTGTGGGCGCGATCCTCGGCGTCGACCCCTCCTTCCAGATCGTCGCCGAGGCGGGGGACGGCAGGCAGGCCGTGGACCTGGCGATCAGTCACAGGCCCGACGTCGCGCTGCTCGACATCCGCATGCCGAAGCTCGACGGCCTCGCCGCCGCCGCCGAGATCCGCAGGGCGGCGCCCGGCACGGCGATCATCATGCTCACCACCTTCGGCGAGGACGACTACATCGCCAAGGCGCTCGACGTCGGCGCCAGCGGGTTCCTGCTCAAGTCGGGCGACCCGCGCGAGCTGATCGCCGGGATCCACGCCGTGGCCGGCGGCGCGGCCTACCTCTCGCCCAAGGTGGCCCAGCGCGTCATCAGCCAGCTCTCCGGCGGCCAGATGGCACGGGGAGCGGCCGCCCGCGACAGGATCGACGCGCTGACCGACCGCGAGAAGGAGGTGCTCGCCCTGGTCGGCGAGGGGCTGTCCAACGCGGAGATCGCCAAGCGGCTGTTCATCGTCGAGGGGACCGTCAAGGCCTACGTGAGCACGATCCTGACCAGGCTGGAGGTCCGCAACAGGGTCCAGGCCGCGATCGTGGCCTACGAAGCGGGCCTTGTCGGACAGGACCGATAACCTGAGCCTTGATGTACCGACTCCTGTTCTCGCAGGTCTTGCGGCGTCTCGACGCCGAGGCCGTGCACCACGCAACCGTCAGAGCGCTCGCGCTGCTCTCCACGCTGCCGCTGCTCAAGCGGCTGCTCCACCGCGCCCTCGCGCCGAGCGATCCCGCGCTGCGGGTGACGGCCTTCGGGGTGCACTTCCCCGGGCCGCTCGGCCTGGCCGCGGGGTTCGACAAGGACGCGGCCTGCGCCGAGGCGCTGTCGGCGTTCGGGTTCGGGCACGTCGAGGTCGGCACGATCACCGCCCACGCCCAGCCGGGCAACCCGCGTCCCCGCCTGTTCCGCGACGTCAGGCGGCGAGCGGTGATCAACAGGATGGGGTTCAACAACGCGGGGGCACAGGCGGCGGCGCGCAGGCTGCGCCGTACGCGGGGGGTTCCCGTGGTGGTCGGCGTCAACATCGGCAAGACGAAGGTCGTGCCCGAGTCCGAGGCCACCGCCGACTACGTGACCAGCGCCAAGGAGCTGGCCCCTCTCGCCGACTATCTGGTCGTCAACGTCAGTTCGCCCAACACGCCGGGGCTGCGCAACCTGCAGGCGGTCGAGCTGCTGCGACCGCTGCTGGCGGCGGTGAAGGAGGTCGCCGACTCCACGCCCCGCCGCACGCCGCTGCTGGTGAAGATCGCCCCCGACCTGGCCGACGACGACGTCGACGCGGTGGCGGACCTGGCGCTCGAGCTGGGGCTCGACGGCATCATCGCGACCAACACCACCATCCGCCACTCGGGTGAGACCGGCGGCCTGTCGGGGCGTCCGCTGAAGGAGCGCTCGATCGAGGTCCTGCGTAGGCTGCGGGCGCGCGTCGGCGACCGGCTGACGCTCGTGTCCGTGGGCGGGGTCGAGGACGTCGACGACGTGTGGGAGCGGCTGCTCGCCGGCGCCACCCTGGTGCAGGGCTACACGGGCATGATCTACGAGGGCCCGCTGTGGGCCTCCCGCATCCACCGCCGGCTCTCCCGCCGCCTCCGTCGCCACGCCACGACCGTCCCCGAGCTGATCGGCCGCACGGCGCCCGACCGCGGCTGAGCCGCTCACCCACAGGCGGGCCGCCGCGAAGCGACCCGCCTCAGGCGCCGACGGTCAGACGCTCGGCCTGGTCGAGGTGGCCGAGTGGGTCATCTCGTCCAGGTGCTCCATCGCGTTCATCACCGGCACGACGGCGGGGCGGTGCGGGCGGCCCTGCTGCCACGGGCGAGGGCCCGACAGCGGGCGATACTCCACGCCGAGCGCGTCGAGCCTGCCGAGGTGGCGCTCGAGCCTGCCCATGAAGTCGGAGCCGGCCTCTCCCGCCCAGGCGACCTCGGCCAGCGCGCAGGCGCGCGGCCACGCCCGGTAGTCGAGCACGCGCGCGTCGGGGATGCGCTCGCTCCACAGCTGCGCCTGCAGGCCGACCACGCGCTCGCGTTCCTCGGGCTCCCACGACGAGGGGGCCGGCTCGAACGAGGCCACGTCCGTCACGGTGATCGCGTCGCCGATGGCCATCGGCTCCTGCGTGGAGGAGGCCTCCGCGTAGTCGAAGTAGAGCGGGAACACCGGCGTCGCGATCACCGAGTGCCCCGCGGCCGCGGCCCTGCGGCCCACGCCCATGCCGCGCCACGGCATCACCATCGTGTCCTTGCGCAGCCCGCCCGCCACGAAGGCCTCGTCCCACACCACGGCGCGCGAGCCGCGCTCGGCCAGCACGTCGGCCAGCCGTCGCAGGAACCAGCCGTGCAGCTCGCCCACGTCGGCAAGGCCGAGCGACCGGCGGTAGGCGGTGATCTCGGCGGAGGCCTCCCAGTCGTCGAGGACGCACTCGTCGCCGCCGATGTGCACGTACGGCGTCGCGCCGAGCGCGCCGAGCAGCTCGTCGAAGACGGCCGTGAGGAAGTCGACGGTCGGCGGCAGCGGCGACAGGATCGCGGGGGAGATGCCCCACCGGTCGAGCACCTCGAAGCTCTCGCCCGTCGCGCCCAGCTCCGGATAGGCGGCCAGGATGGCCGAGGCGTGCCCTGGCACGTCGATCTCGGGAACGATGACGACCTCGCGCGCCCTCGCGTACGCGGCGATCTCGGCCAGGTCGTCGAGGGTGTAGTAGCCGCCGTGCGGGATCCCGTCGTAGGTGGGCTCCTCGCGGAAGTAGTTGGTGGCGGTGCGCGCCCTGTGGGAGGCCACCTCGTGCAGGCGGGGATAGGCCCTGCTCTCCACCCGCCAGCCCTGGTCGTCGACCAGGTGCAGGTGGAGCCTGTTGAGCTTGTGCGCGCCCATCAGGTCGATGACCCTCAGCACCTCGCGCTTGGGCAGGAAGTGCCGCGCCACGTCCAGGTGGAGCCCGCGCCAGCTGTGGGAGGGAGAGTCCTCGACGCGCACGCCGGGCACGGTCCACGCGTCGGTCGTGACCGCGCTGCGGTAGGTCGCGTCGGGAAGCAACTGGTGCAGCGACTGCCCGGCGTAGAACGCGCCCGCCCTGCCGCCCGCGGTGATCTCGACGCCACGCGAACCGACGACCAGGCGGTAGGCCTCCTCGCCGAGCGCGGGGTCCATCCTGACGTCGATCGCGCCCGTGTCGCCGGGGCGCAGGTCGAGGACCGGTAGCGCCCGCCGTACGGCGTCGGCCAGTTCGGCGGGGCCCGAGACGGTGGCTCCGACGGCGAGCTCGTAGGAGCCGGACAGCGAGGACAGCACATTCGGGCGAGGCAGCAGCGTGTTCATGCCGGGAATGATGTCACTTCAGGTAGTTTTGCAAACCGTCCGCCAGCGACTGAGCGATGCGCTGCCTGAAGGCGGCGTCCTTGAACTTGGCGGCCTCACCCGCGTTGCGCATGTTGCCGGACTCAATGAAGATCTTGGGTACCGTCGAGAGGTTGAGCCCGCCGAGGTCGTTGCGGAAGCTGAGCGCCTTCGACCCGATGTAGGTGGAGTACGGCAGGCCGGTGCCCTTCCTGAACGCGTCGCGCACCGCGACGCCCAGCCTGCGCGAGTCGTTCACGACGGGGTCGACAGGGCCGTTGATCTTCTTCGGGATGATCACGTGGAAGCCGCGGTTGCCGGCCGCCGAGCCGTCGGCGTGCACCGAGATGGCGGCGTCGGCCTTGGCCTTGTTGCCGATCGCGGCCCGCTCGGTGATGCAGGGCCCGACTCCGGTGTTGTCGGCGCGGGTCAGCTTCACCGTGGCGCCGCGCGCCTTGAGGATCTTGGTGAGGCGCTGGGAGACGTCCCAGGTGAAGGCGGCCTCGGAGTAGCCGTCGTTCGTGGAGGTGCCGGTGGTGTCGCAGGCCTTCCACTGGGTCAGCACGTTGACCTGACGGTTGATGGCCTTCGGGTTCTTGTGGTTGCCCCCGTTGTGACCGGGGTCGATCACGATGGTCCTGCCCTCCAGCGGCCTGTCGGCCGTGGGGGCCGCCGAGCCCGCCGCGGGCGAGGCCGCGGGGGCCGACGAGGGCGCGGCCGAGGCGGACGGCTGGGCGGCCACGGGCGCGGCGACCCTCTCACTGTTGGCGGCGGCGCCACCGCACGAGGCGGCGGCCAGGCCACAGAGGGCGAGAGCGGAGGCAGCTAGAACACGCATGCGCTCCAACTTACGTGACCCCGCGGACTTACCAGACGTGTTCGCCGACTTCCTGGCGCTGGAGGAGGGCCGCCAGCTCCCTCGCGTCCTCGGCGTCCAGGCCGAGGACCACGCGCGGACGGCCCCACGGGTGGTCGAGGGAGTGGGCCACGTAGCTGGCCACCGACTCGGCCCCCGCGTCGCCGCGCCCACGCCCGGCGCGCCAGTGCGCCCAGGCCCGCTCGAGTTCGGCCGCGGCGCGCTGGGCGCATGACACCAGTTCTGGATCACGCATGACTGTCCCCCGGGTCAGATACGGCAGTGACCCGTCCGAGTTAACAACCGGGGCCGCGGGGCGGCACGGCCGTTTGAACCAGGCTTGGGGAAGGCATCGGGTGAAGAAGACGCCCTCTTCACTCGTGGGCGGGGCCCGTGCTGCGCCGTACGATCAGCTCGGGTGTGACCTGGCGCAGGCGGGCGACCTTGCCCGGGTCCTGGATCCTGTCGCTCAGCAGCGCCGCGGCCGACCTGCCCATCGTGCGCCTGGGCTGGTCGACGGAGGTGAGGGAGATGTGGTGCACGCCCGCCAGGTGCGTGTTGTCGTAGCCGATGACGGACAGGTCCTCGGGCACGCGCAGGCCCAGCTCGCTCGCCGCCGACAGCACGCCGAGCGCGACGAGGTCGTTGGCGGCGAAGATGGCCGTGGGACGAGGATCGCGGGTGAGCAGCGCGCGGGCGGTGCGCCTGCCCCCCTCCTCCGTGCTCTCACCGTGCTCGACCATGATGTACGGCGCCAGCGCGTGCCGTCGCATGGCCACCAGGTAGCCCTCGCAGCGTGAAGCGCGTGAGCCCTCGATGTGCGCGATGCGCCGGTGCCCGTGCTCGACCAGGTGGTCGATGGCCAGACGGGCGCCGAGCTGGTCGTCGTCGACGACGATGTCGACGTTGTCGAGCTCGATGTCACGTTCCCCTACGACCACGGTGGGGGTGTAGGAGGTCGCCTCGATGAGGGTCTCGCTGGTCGGGGCGATGCCGAGCAGCACCAGACCGTCCACTCTCAACTCGAGGAACGCTTCGACGGCCTCGTCCTCGAAGGCGGGGTCCCACTGGCTGTTGCCGATCAGCATCCTCAGCCCGTCGCCGTGCAGGCTCTCCTGCAGGCCGTCGAGGAACTCGGCGTAGAAGGGGTTGTGCAGGTCGGCCACGAGCGCGCCGACCAGATGGGTACGGCCCTCGACGAGGCTGCGCGCCACGGCGTTGGGGCGGTAGCCGAGCTCGCGGGCCGCCTGCAGGACGGCCTGCCTGCGATGCTCGCTGACGTGCGGGGAGCCGCGCAGCACGAGCGAGACCAGCGATTTGGAGACGCCTGCGCGCTCGGCGACGTTGCGGATGGTGGGTCTCGGGCGAGGCAACGTGTCTACCTCGACGACGGTCGTGTTGACTGACGGTCCTGACATGTGTCTCCCCCGCGATGCGTGGATGGGCACCTGTCTCACCAAACGATCGAGGACGCGGCAGGGTACGGGCCGAAGCGTTATTAGGCAGCGCCTCCGATAGTGTGCAGGGGTGACAGCAGGGAAATCCGCAGGCAGTGACACGCGTCCTGCGCGTCGCAGGCTGAGCGTGGATCGGCGCCGCGAGGAGCTCATGGCGGCCGCCCTCGAGCTGTTCAGCCGGCGCGATGCCGAGGACGTCTCCATCGACGACGTCGCCTCGGCGGCGGGCGCCTCCCGAGCGCTCGTCTACCACTACTTCGGCGGCAAGCAGGAGCTGTACGTCGCCGCGCTGAGGAGCGCGGCCGAGCAGCTCGAGTCGCGGCTGCGCCCCCAGGGCGGCGGGCGCCCGCTGGACGAGCTGGCCTCAGGTCTCAGGCGCTACTTCGACTTCGTCGAGGAGCACGCTGCCGGGTTCGCCGCGCTGCTGCGCGGGGGCCCCGCCAATCGCGCCGGCGAGGTCGGCGAGATCGTCGACGGCGTGCGGCAGCGGTTGTTCCGGATGATCCAGAAGCAGATGCGGGTCGAGGAGCCCACCCCGTTGCTGCGCATCACGCTGCGGTCGTGGATCGCCTCGGTCGAGACCGCCGGGCTCGACTGGCTCGAGCATCGCGACGTGGAGCGCGCGACGCTGGAGAGGATGCTGGTGGATCACATGGTGGCGCTGCTCGGCGTGGCGGCGGCGCACGACGCCAGCGTGGAGCTCCTCCTGAACGACCTCACCTGACGAGCGGTCGCCCGCCGTACGGCGTGGCGGCTCGAGGTCTCGGCTCCTCGGGGGGAGCCACGGCCCCCGGGTGACCGGCAGGGCCGGGCGGGGTAAAGGGGTCTACATCTCAGGGGGGTGTGCGGGGTGGAAGGATGGCGCCGGGCGGGCGGCGCCAACTCCCGTATGCGTCCCCCGACGCGCGGGCGACCTGACTTCGTCACGCGGGTGGACCGGGCTGAGGAACCTGGCCCACCGTGAACCCCCCTAAGGATCGTGACGATCCCTGACTTACTCCGAGCGCTGCTGCGGAATCCCCGCGAGCAGAGCACGGACCTCGGTCTCCCGGTAACGCCGGTGCCCCCCCAGGGTGCGAATCGACGTCAACTTACCCGCCTTGGCCCACCGCGTGACGGTCTTGGGGTCGACCCTGAACATGGTCGCGACCTCGGCGGGCGTGAGCAGTGGCTCGGCCTCGGGTGTACGAGCTGACATTTGTGCGGCCTCTCCTCCGTGTGGACCGGCTCAGCGATCCTGTGACTGCTTCTGCGCGTGTCACGGATGTCCCCCTATGGCCCAGTGCGTGCGGCTTTTCTGGACCATATGCGGCATCACCCGAAGTGACCATACCGCCACGCTGAGCGATTGGCGAGCCCTTCTTTGACCCAACTGCCCGCCCACATGGCGATGTCACGCTCGGTGATTCTAGCGACACGTTTCGTGGTATCGCAGTGAAAACGGCAAACTACTCAGTTCGCAGAAGCGTGGAGTCGTGTCACGTGACCTACTCATGCAGGTCAGACCGTTTCTTTGGGGTTCAGTTGGCACTTTCCAGATGTTGCATTGACTTCCACCGCAAGATCACACGCTGATACATGGCAAAGGCAAGTTCTTCTTGACCTGTGTCCAGCCCCGTGAGGGCGGCCGAGAGCTCCGCGACCGACTGATCGGCCTGCAACGCCTCGTCGTCCATGAGGTGGACGAGGCCGCCGTAGTCGAGCTCCACCAGCGAGTGCGGATGGAACTCCTCCAGCCAGCGGGCGACGTCCTCCACCTCGAGGCCGGTGGCGACCTCTCCCACGTGCTTGCGGATGACCTGCAGCGCCCGCGCCGAGCGCCGCCTCGCCTGAGCCATGGAGGTCACGTAGATCAGGTTGCGGCCCGTGGTGGTCGTGGTGTCCTGGCCGTTGGCCGCCTTGCCCAGCACCAGCCAGCGCTCGTTGCCGTCGAAGGGCACGAACCACGCCGGCGGCACGTTCCATGTCGTGGTCCTGATGTGGGTGCGCAGCGCCGCCGAACCGCCCTGCCGCTTGAACCTGTCGAAGTCGTCGGCCGTCTGCTCCGCGATCGCCTGCGGCACGAAGCTGTCCATGAGCTTCACGGGAGTGCTGCCACGGAAGTCTGAGAACGCCAGCCACGAGCGCAACCGGCTCTGCCATGGGCAGACGTAGAGCCGGTCCTCCACGCGCCGCAGATAGGCGTTGGGGCTCTCCTGGGCGGGCGCGGGATGCGGAGGCTTGGCGAGCAGCCTCCTGATGGACTCGCCGTGCTCGGCTTCGAGCGCGGTCGCCCTGCGCGGGCGGTCGCGCGAGTCCGCGTACGCGGCCCAGATCGCGCGCTCCTGCTCGGGGAACGCGGTCAACGGTTCGTAGACGCGAAGGTAAGCGGCGTAGGGCAGCACGCTGGCATCGTGTCACGAAGACACCCTGCTTGCACCGTTGTGGTCGCACCGGCCGCCCCGTCCGGGAGCGAGGCGGGCGACGGCAGGCCGTGCCGACCTCTAATCTGAGGAGGATCTCCGCCGCGAACGGTGCGGTGGACCGGACAGGGAGTCACTACCGTGACCGACGTCTTCGGCCAGTCCCACAAGGACTCGCATGAGCAGGTCGTCTTCTGTGCCGACAGGCAGAGCGGGCTGCGCGCCATCATCGCCATCTACAACACCGCGCTCGGGCCCGCGCTCGGGGGCACCAGGTTCTACCCGTACGAGAGCGAGCAGGCGGCCCTGGCCGACGTGCTCAACCTCTCCAAGGGCATGGCCTACAAGAACGCGCTCGCGGGGCTCGACCTCGGCGGGGGCAAGGCCGTCATCATCGGCGACCCGACCAAGGACAAGAACGAGGCCCTGCTGCGGGCCTACGGCCGCTTCGTCGAGTCGCTCGGCGGCCGCTACTACACCGCCTGCGACGTGGGCACCTTCAGCGAGGACATGGACCTCGTGGCCCGCGAGAGCCGCTACGTCACCGGCAGGACGCCCGCCCACGGCGGCGCGGGCGACTCCTCCATCCTCACCGCCTTCGGCGTCTTCCAGGGCATGCGCGCCTCAGCCGCCCACCTGTACGGCACCAGCTCGCTGAGCGGCAAGCGGGTCGGCGTCGAGGGAGTGGGCAAGGTGGGCCACCGCCTGGTCGACCACCTGATCGACGACGGAGCCGAGGTCGTCGTCTGCGACGTCAGCCCCGCGGCCGTCGAGCGCGTACGGCAGCGCCACCCCTCGGTGGAGGTCGTCGCCGACGCCAGAGCCCTGACCGACTCCGACATCGACGTCTACGCCCCCTGCGCCCTCGGCGGCGCGCTCGACGACGACACCGTCGAGCGGCTCCGCGCGAAGATCGTCTGCGGCGGGGCCAACAACCAGCTCGCCCACGTGGGCGTGGAGAAGCAGCTCGCCGACCGCGGCATCCTCTACGCGCCCGACTACGTGGTCAACTCCGGCGGGGTCATCCAGGTCGCCGACGAGATCGAGGGCTTCAGCATGGACCGCGCGCGGGCCAAGGCGACCCAGATCTTCGACACGACGCTAAAGATCTTCGGCATCGCCGCGGAGGAAGGCGTGCCGCCGGCGGTCGCAGCGGATAGGCTGGCAGAGCGCCGAATGTCGGAAGTCGGGCGTATTAGGGGCATCTGGCTGGGCGGCTGACGCCCCGGGCCCATACGACGTACCGAGCTGAGCGCAAAACAGGTACGGTAATAGGCGAACAAGAGACTGACGCCCAAAGTCATGGCGTCAGTGCGTGGTGCGTTAGCGACGAGGGGTCGGGGACGACCCCACACGAGGGGGTCGAGCCAATGGGGCGCGGCCGAGCAAAGGCCAAGCAGGTCAAGGTTGCTCGCCAGCTGAAGTACAACAGCGGTGGCACGGATCTTGAGCGTCTTCGCGACGAGCTCGGAGTCTCTGACTCCAACCACAGTGACGACGACGCCGACGACCTCAACGATGAGCTGGCGGATCGCTATGCCGATTACGCCGACGACTACGGCGACGATGACGACGACCGGCCTTCCGGGCGTCGATAGCTGATCTGTTGTCGGGGTGAGCCCCGCGGGTGAACCACCCGTGGGGCACTTCCGCGTTTCCACCCAACTCTCCCCGACCCGGGCACCCCCTGCTTCCCGACCAGGGCCACGAACCGGCAATGCGCCCGGTCATCCGGGTGAGGGCGAGGGCCGTGAGCTGGGTAGGCGGTCGGTCGTCCGGGTGGGGGCGAGGGCCGTGAGCTGGGTAGGCGGCGGATCATTCGAGCGACAGGCTTGGCATGCGACGGGTCCCGATCAGGGCCTGAGGACACGGTCGGTCATCCGGGGAGGAAGCCTCCAGCTCTCGGCGAGCCCTTCTCGATGCAACGCCGGAGGGAGCGGTCCCGCCTGAGGGAAGACCGCCCGGTGAACTGCTCCGGGCCCGGGCCCTGCTCCACGAAAGGTCCCTCTCCACGAACGGTCCCTCTCCGTGAGCGGCCCTCCGTGACCGGCTCTGCTCTGGGCTTGCGCCTGCTCCACGAGGGGCCATCACGAGGGGTCCTCTCCACGAGCGGTCCTGCTCCTGGAGCGGCCCCGCGTCAGGAGGGGTCCTCTCCACGAGCGGCCCTGCTCCGAGCTCGCGCCCTCGAGCGGTCCTGCTCCTGGAGCGGCCCCGCGTCACCAGAGGCCCGTGTCACGAGGGGTCCGTGTCACGAGCAGCCCCACGTCACGAGGGGTCCGTGTCACGAGCAGCCCCACGTCACGAGGGGTCCGTGTCACGAGCGGCCCCACGTCACGAGGGCCCGTGTCACGAGGGGCTCGGTTCGGGTGGGTGTGCCGGGGCCGAGTGGTCGGCGGGCCCCGGCGCGTCGGCTCAGCGGTAGCGGGCCTGGCCCGTGCCGGCCACGATCTCGCCCAGCACCCACGTCTCCAGCCCCCGCCCGACCAGCAGCTTGATCGCCGCGTCGGCCACGTCGGCGGGAACGACGGCCGCCATACCGACCCCGAGGTTGAACGTGCGGTCCATCGCCTCCTGCTCGATGCCGCCGTGCCCGGCCAGCACCCCGAAGATCGCGGGAGGCGTCCACGACGAGCGGTCGAGCAGCGCGTCGAGGTGTGAGGGCAGCGAACGCGACAGGTTGGCCTCAAGGCCGCCGCCCGTGATGTGGGCGTAGGCGTGGACCTCGAGCGTGCGGGCCAGCTCCAGGCAGTCGAGTGAGTAGATCCTCGTCGGCTCGAGCAGCTCCTCGCCGAGGGGGCGGGCCAGCTCGGGCAGGGAGGCGTCGAGGGAGAGCCCGGCCTCGCGCACGACGTGCCGTACGAGCGAGTAGCCGTTGGAGTGGATGCCGGAGGAGGCCAGCCCCAGCACCACGTCGCCCTCGGCGACGCGGGAGGGGCCGAGCATGGCGGAGGCCTCGACGACGCCGGTGCCCGCGCCCGCCAGGTCGTACTCGTCCGCGCCCATCGCGCCGGGGTGCTCGGCGGTCTCGCCGCCGACCAGGGCCGCGCCCGCCAGGCGGCAGCCCTCCGCCACGCCGCCGACGATCTCGGCGATGCGCTCGGGCACGACCTTGCCGCAGGCGATGTAGTCGGTCATGAACAGCGGCTCGGCCCCGCAGACCACGAGGTCGTCGAGGACCATGCCGACCAGGTCGATGCCGATGGTGTCGTGCTTGCCGTACCGCTGGGCGATCATGACCTTGGTGCCGACGCCGTCGGTGGAGGTCGCCAGCAGCGGACGCTGGTAGCGCAGCAGGGCTGAGGCGTCGAACAGGCCGGCGAAGCCGCTGGCGTCGTCGACAACCTCGGGCCGCCGCGAGCGCGCGACCTTGTCCTTCATCAGCTCGACGGCGCGCTCGCCCGCCTCGATGTCGACGCCCGCTGCCTCATAGGTAGTCACTTGGGAGAACTCTCCAGTACGTACTTGCCCACGTTGTCCTGGTCGATCGCGATGGGGTAGGAGCCGTCGAAGCAGGCCCTGCACAGGCGCTCGGCCGGGATGGTGGTCGCCTTGGTGAGACCCTCGAGAGAGATGTACCCGAGCGAGTCGGCGCCGAGCGACTGGCGGATCTCCTCCACGCTCAGCGAGCCGGCGATGAGCTCGGCGCGGGTGGCGAAGTCGATGCCGTAGAAGCACGGCCAGGCGACGGGGGGAGAGGAGATGCGCACGTGCACCTCGCTCGCGCCCGCCTCGCGCAGCATGCGGACGATCGCGCGCTGAGTGTTGCCGCGCACGATCGAGTCGTCCACGACGACCAGGCGCTTGCCCGCGACGACTTCCTTGAGCGGGTTGAGCTTCAGGCGGATGCCGAGCTGGCGGATGGTCTGCGAGGGCTGGATGAAGGTGCGGCCCACGTAGGAGTTCTTCACCAGGCCCTGGCCGTAGGGGATGCCGGACTCCTCGGCGTAGCCGACGGCGGCGGGGGTGCCCGACTCGGGGGTCGGGATGACCAGGTCGGCCTCGACGGGGTGCTCGCGGGCCAGCACGCGGCCCACCTCGACCCTGGTCGTCTGCACGCCACGGCCGGCGATGGTGGTGTCGGGCCTGGCCAGGTAGACGTACTCGAACAGGCAGCCCTTCGGGTCGGCGAGGGCGAACCTGCGCGAGCGCACGCCGCCCTCGTCGATCGTCAGCAGCTCGCCTGGCTCGACCTCACGCACGAAGGTGGCGCCCACGATGTCGAGGGCGGCGGTCTCCGAGGCGACGACCCAGCCGCGCTCGAGGCGGCCGAGCACCAGCGGGCGGATGCCCTGTGGGTCACGGGCGGCGTAGAGGGTCTTCTCGTCCATGAAGACCAGCGAGTAGGCACCCTTCACCTGCGGCAGCAGCTCGGCCGCCGCGTCCTCGATGGAGCGCGTGCGGTCCTGGGCCAGCAGGTTGGTCAGCACCTCGGTGTCGGTGGTCGCCCTGGTCGCCCCCGGCGCCAGGCGCTCGGCCAGCTCGGGGGTGTTGATCAGGTTGCCGTTGTGGGCGAGGGCCAGGCCGCCCACCTCGGTGGAGCTCAGTGTGGGCTGCGCGTTCTCCCACACACTGGAGCCTGTCGTGGAGTAGCGGCAGTGGCCGACCGCGAGATGCCCGCGGAGCGTGCCGAGCACCGACTCGTCGAAGACCTGAGCTACCAGCCCCATGTCCTTGTAGACGAGGATGCGGCTGCCTTCGCTGACCGCGATGCCCGCTGACTCCTGGCCGCGGTGTTGCAACGCGTACAGCCCGTAGTAGGTGAGTTTGGAGACTTCCTCGCCTGGCGCCCAGACCCCGAAGACGCCGCAGGCGTCCTTCGGTGCGCGGTCGTTGGGGTCCAGGTCATGGCCGAGTCGGCCGTCGCCCTTCAGCACATGCTTCAGTTTAGGTTGGCCGCGTCCCTGCTCGCACACCCGGGGCCTAGATCACACGATATGACTAGATCGTCCGGGGATGTGGTGATCTCGGATGATCTTCCATGGAGTGGCGCTGATGGCTGGTGGAACAGGGGTTCGGTGGCTTCTGTCGCGCTCTCGTCGGGGTGGAGGCTGCCCGGGCGTTTTGACGCACTGTGACCCAAGGATCGCCGGGCTTTTGCCGTGTCGGACCGTTTCGACGGCGTGCTCCAGGGGAGTGTGGAGGTTCCGGCATGCCGACACGTCGGGGGAGACATAGACCGTGACCACACCTGGTGACCCGAACCAGCCCAGGGCGGGGCAGGATCGGCGGGGCGGCGAGCCCTCGTCCGACCCCACCGAGCCCAGAGCCGACGAGCATCCCTCCGAGCCCGGCGCCGCGCCATGGCCCGACGAGGCGCAGACCTCGCCAGCGGGGGAGCCGATCGTCCCCGAGCCGCCGATCGCGCCGGAGCCGCCGATCGCGCCGGAGCCGCCGGTCTCTCCTGAGCCGCCCATCGTTCCCGAGCCGCCGATCGCGCCCGAGCCGCCCACAGGGCCTGAACCGCCCACGGGGCCCGAGCCGCCGGGAGGGCCTGAGCCGACCTGGGCGCCGGGCCGTCCCGAGCCTTCGATCGTGCCGCAGCCGGACCATCCCGACCTGCCGTCCGCGCCGGAGGTTCCTCCGCCCAGCCAGGGCCGGGACCAGGACCAGCCGGAGGTTCCTCCGTCCAGCCAGGACCAGGACCAGTGGAGCGCGCGCGAGTGGCAGAGCGCCACCCATGACACCGACGACACGGTGCTGCCGCCCAGGGACGGCGGCACCATCGAGGTCGACCCGCACGACCTGCACGCCGTCAGGGAGCCTCCCTCCGCAGGGGGGACGCGCGCCTTCGAGACCGTGGGCGAGCCCGAGGGCGGTGGGCAGGGCGGCGGCGAGGACGCCGAGCGCACGCAGGTCTTCGGCGAGTGGGGACGACCCGACGCGGGCGAGCAGCCGTCCTACACGGTGCCGGGCTCGACGCCCTCCTACCCCGGCTGGTCCGCGGCGGAGGAGCCCAGGCAGGCGGACTCGCCGAGCCCGCCCACTCCTTCCAGGTACGACCCGCCCACGCCGTCAGGCGAGAGCCCCCCGTACGAGGGGAGCCACGCGGCCCCTGCCGCGCAGGGCGGTGAGGACACGCCGGATTCCTCCGTGCCCGGAGTCTCACCCTCCAGCCCGTACGGCGGAGCCCCCGGCACCGGCTCCACGCCCTACGGCGGCGAGCAGGGCGGCTCCCACAGGGCTTCCCAGGAGAGCACCTACGGCGACCCTCAGGCAGGTGGCCCCTACGGCGGCTCCCAGCCGGGAGGCAGCCCGTACGGCGGCCCCCAGAGCGGACCCCAGCCGGGCGCGAGCCCTTACGGCGGCGCCCAGAGCGGTCCCCAGCAGGGAACAGGCCCCTACGGCCCCGCGTCGCAGGGCGGAGCCTACGGCGGCGGGGCGCACGCGGCGGACGCGCCGGGCGGGCAGCCGAGCCACGAGATCCCCTCGCCCTACGGACCCGCCGCGGGAGGAGCGGTCTACACGCCTCCGCCCGGCGGCGCACAGCGATACCAGGGCGGGCCTGACTGGCGGCCGGCGCAGGCGGGCAGCGGGCTGGCGACCACCTCGCTGGTGCTCGGCATCGCGAGCCTGTTCCTGCTGTTCGTCTGCTTCACCGGCGTGCTCACCGCGATCGTCGGGCTGGTGCTCGGCCTGGTCGCCGTCTCCAAGGGCGCCAGCAAGGGCAGGGCGTGGACGGGCGTCGCGCTCAGCGCGCTGACGCTCATCCTGGCCGTCGGCGCGGCCGTCTGGATCTCCAACTACTTCGCCGAGTGCTCGGGGCTGCCGCCCAGGCTCAGCGAGGCGTGCGTGGAGAGCAAGATCCCGTGGATGGACCGGGGGCCCAACTAGACCGGTAGGTGGCCGGACAGGTCGGCACGGGCGCCGCTCGCGTGAACGGCGCCCTTCGCCATCGCCTCCGACCAGGTCAGCCTGCCCACGGCCAGCTCCAGCCAGGTCCTCGGGTCGGTCTCGATGACGTTCGGCGGGGTGCCGCGCGTGTGCCTGGGGCCCTCGACGCACTGCACCGCCGCGTACGGCGGTACACGCACCTCGACCGTGCGCCCCGGCGCCTTCTCCGCCAGCGCCTCCAGCAGATGCCGTACGGCGAAGCGCCCCGCCTCCCGCTCGGGCTTCAGCCCGCGGTCGTAGGCGGTCAGCACCGCGGAGACGCACGCGTCGGCCAGCACGGAGGCGGGACCGTCGAAGGGCGGCTCGTCCAGCGCGACCAGCTGGGCGTCGAGCGCCGATCTGAGCTTTTCCTGGTCCAGTCTGCGTGGCGGCATTCCCATATTGTCCTCCAAGCAAGGGTTCATCGGACGGGTGGGCTTCGTTCACCTCCGGTTCCAGCGACCGCCGTAGCGTCCCGGCGGAACTATCACGCATGAATCTGGAGGACCTGTGTCGAATCCGCGCAGGCTGCTGCCGTTGCTCTCGACTCCGCACAAGAGCGGTCGAAGTGCTCTTACTTGCCAATTCCGCTGCGGCAACGCGTGTGCGCACGACGTGGCGAACACCAGTGACAACACCTACTTCGGTGACGTCGTCGCTCAGGCGATGTCACGCCGTGGCGTGCTGCGCGCGGGCGCGCTCGGCGCCCTCGTCGTGGGCACGGGCGTGGCGGGGGCCGTGCCGGCCTTCGCCGATCCCGGGGCCGAGCAGGGAGCCGAGGCTCTCGGAAAGCACGGTGACCACGGTCGCGGAGGGCTGACCTTCAAGCCGGTCGCGCCGAACACCGACGACGCGCTGACGATCCCCGAGGGTTACTCCTCCTCCGTCGTGGTGGGCTGGGGCGACCCCGTGCTGCCCGACGCGCCCGCCTTCGACTTCGACAACCAGTCGGCGGAGGCGCAGAGCAAGCAGTTCGGCTACAACTGTGACTTCGTGACCCTCTTCCCGATGGGCCACAACCGGGCTCTGATGTGGGTGAACCACGAGTACTCCGACGAGCGGCTGATGTTCCGCGGCTACACCGGTGGCGCCGCCGCCACCGAGGAGCAGATCAAGATCGGCCTCGCCGCCCACGGCGGCTCGGTCGTCGAGGTCGAGCGGGTCAGGGGCACCGGCCAGTGGAAGCTCGTCACCAGCGGACGCCGCCGCTACAACCGCCGCGTCACCGCGCAGACGCCGATGCGCTTCAGCGGCCCCGCGACGGGCAGCGACCTGCTCAAGACGGCCGCCGACGCCAAGGGTGAGAACCCGATCGGCATGCTCAACAACTGCGCGGGCGGCACCACCCCGTGGGGCACCGTGCTGACCGCCGAGGAGAACTTCGACCAGTACTTCGTCAACGGCAGCAAGACCGACCCGAACGTCGCCCGCTACACGATCCCGACCGGCGTCTCCTCGAGCAGCCGCAGGTTCGACCGGGTCGAGGAGCGCTTCGACCTGGCCAAGCACCCGAACGAGGCCAACCGCTTCGGATGGATCGTCGAGATCGACCCGTTCGACCCCGACTCCACCCCGATCAAGCGCACCGCGCTCGGCCGTTTCAAGCACGAGGCCGCCAACACCACACTCACCAGGGACGGCCGCCTGGCGGTCTACATGGGCGACGACTCGCGCTTCGAGTACATCTACAAGTTCGTCTCGGACAAGCGCTACATCCCCGGCTACGACCGTCACAACAGGACGCTCCTGGACGAGGGCACCCTCTACGTCGCCAAGTTCACCGGCGACAGCCCCGCCTCCGAGATCGACGGCTCGGGCAAGCTGCCCTCCGACCAGGCCTTCGACGGCTCCGGCCAGTGGATCCCGCTGGTGAGCGGCTCGAAGAGCTTCGTGGACGGCATGAGCGCCGCCGAGGTGCTGGTGTTCACCCGCGTCGCGGCGGACAAGGTCGGCGCGACCAAGATGGACAGGCCCGAGGACATCGAGCGCAACCCCGTCACCAAGGGCGTCTACGTCGCGCTCACCAACAACTCCAACAGGACCGCTGCCCAGGTGGACGAGGCCAATCCGCGTCCCTCGAACAAGCACGGTCACGTCCTGGAGATCGTCGAGCGCCGTGACGACGCGGGAGCGACGACCTTCGCCTGGTCGATCCCGCTGGTCTGCGGCGACCCCAACGACCCCGCCACGTACTTCGCCGGGTTCGACAAGACCAGGGTGTCGCCGATCTCGTGCCCCGACAACGTGGCCTTCGACCGCGACGGCAACCTGTGGATCTCCACGGACGGCAACGCGCTCAAGGCCAACGACGGCCTGTTCGTCATGCCGGTGCAGGGCAGGGAGCGCGGATACGTCCGCCAGTTCCTCACGGTGCCGGTCGGCGCCGAGACCTGCGGCCCGCTGGTGACCGAGGACCAGCGCAGCGTCTTCGTCGCGGTGCAGCACCCCGGCGAGGTCGACGGCGCCTCGCCGGAGAGCCCCGCCAGCCACTGGCCCGACGGCGGTTCCTCCCAGCCCAGGCCGTCCGTGGCGGTGGCCTGGCACTCGCGTGGCAAGAAGATCGGCTCCTAGAGCCGCCTCCGCTCCCGGGCCGTGACCCCTCCACGTCGCGGTCCGGGGGCCTCAGGGGGTTGACCTGAAGTTAGCTTGAGCTTCTACGGTGATCCCCATGGACATGGAAGTCACCGCCTGGAACCAGCTCTACGGCGCGATGAACGCCCGGCAGGAGCGCCGCCCCTTCTCGGCGGCCACGCTCAGGCGGATCGCCGCCTTCGCCCGCCCGCACAAGGCCAGGCTGGCCAGGTTTCTCGCCCTGAGCCTCGTCATGGCGGCTCTGGCCGTGGCGGCTCCCGTCCTCGCGGGCAGGGTCGTGGACGCCATCGTGAAGGCCCAGCCCTTCGACGTGGTGCTCGGCCTGGCCGGCCTGATCGCGGGGCTCGCGCTGGCGGAGGCGGGGCTCGGCCTGCTCACCCGCTACCTGTCGGCGAGCATCGGCGAGGGCCTCATCCTCGACCTGCGCACCGCCGTCTTCGACCACGTGCAGCGGATGCCGATCGCCTTCTTCACCCGCACCCGCACCGGCGCCCTGGTCTCACGCCTCAACAACGACGTCATCGGCGCCCAGCGCGCCTTCACCGACATCGTCTCCAGCGTCGCGGGCAACGTCGTCACGCTCGTGCTGACCCTCATCGTGATGATCGGCATCTCGTGGCAGATCACCCTGCTGGCGCTGCTCCTGCTGCCGGTCTTCGTCCTGCCCGCCAGGCGCATGGGCGGCCGCATCGCCAAGCTGCGGCGCGAGGGCCGCCGACCACAACGCCGCCATGGGCACCCAGATGACCGAGCGCTTCTCCGCGCCCGGAGCGACGCTGGTCAAGCTGTTCGGCCGCCCCGCGCACGAGTCCTCCGAGTTCGCCGTCAGGGCCCGCAGGGTCCGCGACATCGGCGTGCGCACCGCCGTGACGCAGGCGGTATTCGTCACCGCGCTGACCCTGGTCTCCGCCCTGGCCCTGGCCCTGGTGTACGGCCTCGGCGGCTTCTACGCCCTGCGCGGTGAGCTCGACGCGGGCTCGGTCGTCGCGCTCGCCCTGCTGCTGACCCGCCTCTACTCCCCGCTGACCGCCCTGGCCAGCGCCAGGGTGGACGTGATGAGCGCGCTGGTCAGCTTCGAGCGGGTCTTCGAGGTGCTCGACCTCAAGCCGCTCATCCAGGAGAAGCCCGACGCCCAGGCGCTGCCCGACGCGCCGACGAGCGTGGAGTTCGACCAGGTGCGCTTCGCCTACCCCTCGGCCGACAAGGTGTCGCTCGCCTCTCTGGAGGAGGTCGCCACGCTCGACTCGCGCGGCGGGGTGGAGGTGCTGAAGGGCATCTCCTTCCGCGCCGAGCCCGGCCAGATGGTTGCCCTCGTCGGCTCCTCAGGAGCGGGCAAGTCCACGATCGCCCAGCTGCTGCCGCGCCTGTACGACGTGGACGAGGGCGCCGTACGGCTCGGCGGGGTGGACGTCAGGGACCTCACCGCCGACTCCATCAGGGACACGCTCGGCATGGTCACCCAGGACGGGCACCTCTTCCACGACTCGATCAGGGCGAACCTGCTGCTGGCCCGTCCCGAGGCCACGGAGGAGGAGATCTGGGACTCGCTGCGCAGGGCGCGCCTCGCCGACCTCATCGAGTCGCTGCCCGACGGGCTGGACACCGTCGTCGGGGAGCGTGGCTACCGGCTGTCGGGCGGCGAGAGGCAGCGGCTCACCATCGCCCGCCTCCTGCTGGCCAGGCCCAGGGTGGTCATCCTCGACGAGGCGACCGCCCACCTCGACTCCACCTCGGAGGCCGCCGTGCAGGAGGCCCTCGCCGAGGCGCTGGACGGCAGGACCGCGATCGTGATCGCGCACCGCCTCTCCACCATCCGCGCGGCCGACCTCATCCTGGTCGTGGAGGACGGCCGCGTGGTGGAGCAGGGCACTCACGCCACCCTGCTCGCAGAGGGAGGCAGGTACGCCGAGCTGCACAGCACTCAGTTCGACGCCCCCGCCATCGCGGCCTGAGCAGCCGTACGGCGCAGCGAGAAGAGCGCCACGGGGACGCCCACGGCCACGATGATCGCCGCGATCACCAGCGTGGACTGGTAGGCGGCGAGGAACGTGCTCTGGCTCTGCCTGGCGCTGAGGATGGCGCCCAGCACGGTGATGCCGAGCAGGCCGAACACCTCGCGCGAGACGTTGAGCACGCCGGAGGCCACACCGGCGCGCTCGGCGGGAAGCGCGCCGAGGATCATCGTGGTCAGCGGGACCAGCATGCCGCCGCCCAGGCCGTACAGCAGGAACCAGGGCAGGACGTCGAGGTAGCCGCCGTCGGCCCCCACGTAGGAGATGCCGAGCACGGCCACCGCCATCAGCCCCAGGCCGAGCGCGACGGTCTGGGCGTTGCCGAGCAAGCGCGCCAGGCGCTGTGACTGGAGGGCGACGACGGCCATGACCAGGGCCATCGGGACGAAGGCCGCGCCCGCCTCGACGGGGGAGAAGCCCAGGGAGTTCTGGAGCCAGAGGGCGCTGAAGAAGTAGATGCCGAAGACGCCGAACGACCACAGGCCCATGGCGAGCGTGCCGCCGGTGAACACCCTGCTCCTGAAGAGGGTCACGTCGATCATCGGCTGCTTCGACCTCGACTCGATGATCACGAAGGCCGCCGCCGAGCCGGCCGTGACGGCGACGAGGGGGAGGTTCCAGCCCTCGATGAGTCCGAAGGTCAGGGCGAACAGGGCGATCGCCGAGGTGACGAGGCCCGGCAGGTCGAGGCTGTGCCGTACGCGGTGGGTGTCGGGACGGATGGCCCACAGGGCCAGCGCGAACGTGGCCACCCCGATGGGCACGTTGATCAGGTAGATCCAGCCCCAGTGCAGGTTCTGGCTGATGAAGCCGCCTGTCGCGGGGCCGAGCGCCATGGACAGCGCGCCGCTGGCGGTCCAGATGCCGACGGCCGCGCCACGCTCGCGCGGGTCGGGGAAGATCGAGGAGATGAGCGCCAGCGCGGTCGGCGTGAGAAAGGCCGCCCCGACCCCCTGGACGGCACGCGCCGCGATCAGCGTGGCGCCGTCGGGGGCGAGGCCCGCGCCCATCGAGGACAGCGTGAAGACGGCCAGTCCGATCAGGAAGGTCCTGCGCTTGCCGATCACGTCGGCCAGCCTGCCGCCGACCAGCATGAGCCCGGCGAAGACCAGCATGTAGCCGGTCGCCACCCACTCGAGGCCCGACAGCGTCAGCCCGAGATCCCGCTGGATCGTCGGGAGCGAGACGTTCGAGATGTTGTTGTCGAGATACGTCATGAAAGTTCCGAGGGTCACCGCGCCGAGCGCCCACCATCGCATGTCCATCACTCCTATACGCCGTACTTGTACGACGTACAGTGAACTTGTACGACGTATAGTTGTCAACCGTGATGGGAAAACTGACGGCCGAGGCGATCGTCGACAAGGCGCTGGAGATCGGGGACGGCGAGGGGCTCGAGGCGGTGACCATCAGGCGGCTGGCCACCGACCTGGGCGTCACGCCGATGGCGCTCTACTGGCACTTCAAGAACAAGGAGCAGCTGCTGGTCGGGATGGCCGACCACCTGATCGCCGGGTTCGCGCCCGCCGCCGGGGACGACCGGCCGTGGCAGGAGCAGCTGCACGACCTGACGCTCGGCCTGATCAGGGTGCTGCGCAGGTACCCGTGCGCGAAGAACCTGCTGGAGCAGGTCGACCAGACCGCCGTGCCGAGCTTCCTCGCGGTGTGGGACAGGGCGCTCGGCCTGGCCCACTCGGCGGGGTTCGGCTACGAGGAGTCCTGCCTGATCACCAAGTACCTGCTGCAGAGCGCGATCTCCATCGCCGACGCGCCGGTTCACTTCAGGCCGGGCCGTACGCCTGAGGAGATCGCCGAACTGCAGAGGGTGAAGCGCCTGTCGCTGCAGACCCTGCCGCCGGGCACCTATCCCCACCTCGTGGCGATGGCCGGCCCCATGGTCGAGGGCATGAGCGAGGAGTTCTACGACAGCTTCGGCGTCGAACTCGTGCTCGGAGGGATCACCGCGCTCGCCGCCCGCCGATAAAGTGCCCGGTATGACTTTTCAGCTGGTCTGCGAGATCGAACCGCCCACCAAGCCCGATCTCACGCACGTCCGGCACCAGATCGGCACGCTCGGCAAGCTCGCCCACTCCTTCCTCATCCCCGACAACCACATCGGCAGGGCGACCGTCTCCAGCGTCGCCGTCGCCCACGAGGTCCAGTCGATGGGCGGACGCAGCATCGCCTGCCTCAACTCCCGCGACCGCAACCTGCTGGGCCTGCGCCGCGACCTGCTGACGGCGGCCGCGTACGGCGTTGACCAGTTCCTGTTCGTGTACGGCGACAAGCCCACGGTCGGCAACAGGACCAGCGACCTCACCGTGCGCTCGATGATCGAGGAGGCGCGCGCGTTCTCGCCCTCCTTCCGCGTCGGCGCCGCGGCGGGGCTGCGGCCGCTCCCCGCGTGGAAGCGGGCGGCCGACTTCCTCTTCGTCCAGGTGAGCTTCTCCCTGGACGCGCTGCTGAGGTGGCGTGAGCAGAACCAGGTGGACGTGCCGGTCTACGCAGGGGTGATGGTCCTGGCCAGCCGGCAGCACGCCCAGCGCCTGGCCGCCGCCATCCCTGACATCGACATCCCGTCGGAGCTGGTGGAACGGCTGGGGGAAGATCGGATGGCGGGGGTGGAGGCAGCCTGCGAGCAGGTCCTGCGCCTCAGGGACTCGGGCGCCTTCGACGGGGTGCACCTGATCCCTGTGGCGAGGTACCGCGACGTCGAGTCCCGCCTGCACGACACCCTCTGACGATCAGCCGCCCCTCCGACCCGGCGTGCGTTACTTGTCGGGGCGGACGGACAGGATCGTGGTCACGTTGTCCCAGTCGGTCACCTGGACCCTGTCGGCCATGAGACGCAGGCGCTTGGAGATCTCTTCGTGGCCGTCCAGGTTGGCGTCGACGCCCTTGGCGATCTGGCCAGAGACGGCCTCATAGCCGGTCCCGCCGCCCTCGCCCTTGAAGAAGGTCGTCCCGGGCTGGCCTCCGCCCCAGAAGTTCCCGATGGCGTTCAGCTCGTCCATGGCGTCCTTGACGTACGAGGCAAGGTCGTTGCGTTCGAGGTCGAAGGCGCGAGCGACCGACCGGAGGTGCGCGGGATAGATCTCCATCGGCAGCTGGAGCCGCACCCCCTGGCGCAGCCGGTGCGGGTCGCCGATGACGTCGCGGTTGGCGGCGTAGATCCGCTCCCAGAGGGAGCCGTCCTCGAAGTACTTCTCCGCGATCTCCCAGAGGGACTCCTCCGGGCCGACCGTGATCGTCTCGGGCCGCACGGGCGGCTCGATGGGCTCGTCCGACATCGTCACCCCGCGGGTTTGTGGGCCATCGTGAAGTAGAGGAGCGCCCTGCCCAGGGTCTCCTTCCAGGTCGGGATGAGCTCCGAGCCCGTCTGGCCGTTCATCGCGTCGTAGGAGGGGCCGTAGCCGATCGAGCCGCCCGCCATCCGGTTGAGGAAGGCCTGCACGTCGGCGTTCTTGGTCACCGTCCTGGTCAGGGGCGCGGCGGCGTCGTACACGCCGTAGAAGACGACCGACGCGGCGAACTCCTTCAACGCCTGCTTGGCGTTGTCCTCGAAGGAGCCGGCGTCCGCGCCGCGCAGCGCCTTCACGCCCGCCACCACGGCCACGTCGCCGGCCGCGAAGAACACGCTGCCGATCGTGTACTCGGTCAGCTTGCTCATCAGGATGCGGGCGATGTTGTGCTCCAGCAGCTTCGCCAGGAGCCTGGCCTGCGCGCGCCGCATGAGGAACTGGGTGAGGTGGTAGGCGCCGGTCGCCTGCCAGGGGAAGGTGGTGAGGAAGACGAAGCTGGCGAAGTTGGCGATGGCCAGCGTCCGGTAGGCGTCCTGGGCCGTCTCGACGACCTCGGCGAACTCCTCGCAGGCCGCGCTGTTCTGCCTGCACCGCGCGGCGAGCTGGGCGGCGTGACCCAGGGCGGGAGGCAGCGGGTACAGCCCCTCGGTCACCGTCGACTTGTACGCCTCGACGCCCTCGCCCGCGTTGCGCCTCCACACGGCCGAGGCCGCGGGGTAGGTGCGGTTCGGGCTCTGCTCGATCCGCTCGGCGAGCCTCGCCCAGACGTCGCGGGCCTCGCGGGCCTTGACGGGGTCGCCGTCGGGATAGTCGACATTGAGCATCTGGAAGACGAACCCCGCGAGACCGAGGGTGCCGAAGGCGTAGATGCTGCCGCGGCTCGGGCTGATCCTCAACGGTCCACGTCCAGCCCGGTTCCTGCGATGAACGGATCGACGAGCTCGCCGATCCCTGCCTCCGCGTTCCTGGCCGCCTCGGCCGCCGCCTCGAGGACGGCCGCGGCGAGCTCGTCGGAGCCGAGCCGCATGGCGCGCGCGTCGATCGTGAGGCCGATCAGGGCTCCGGTCGGCGACGCCTCGGCGACCACCCGTCCCTGCGCCGCCTCGCCCCTGCCCCTCACCTCGGTGATCCGGTCACGAAGGTGTTCGAGCTGTGTGACGTCCTTCTGAAACTCCTCCAGGAGCCTGCCGATCTCCTGGTCCCCGGTTCCGTGTCGCATCTGGACCAGCATAGATCACATGTCGAGGAATCTGCATATTATCGATGGGAAAAGAGGGTTTAGCTGGTCTGGACGTCGTACCTCAGTCGCGAGGTCGCCACGTACTCGCGGTGCTCCTCCGCCCACCGGATGAGCGAGCTGACCTCCACCGACAGGGTCTCGCCCACCGGGGTCAGCGCGTAGTCCACGCGGGGCGGCGACGTGGGGGTGACCGTACGCTCCACCAGCCCGTCGCGCTCCAGGCTGCGCAGGGTCAGGGTGAGCATCCGCTGCGAGATCCCCTCGATGGAGCGCTGCAGCTCCGAGTAGCGCCTGGAGCCGCCGCCGAGCAGCGCCATGACCAGCACGCTCCACTTGTCGCCGACCCTGTCGAGGACGTCGCGCAGCTGGCAGGTCGCGTCGGCGGCGCCGATGGGGCGCACATCGGTGTTCGTTACGAGGGACAAAGTGCCTTCTTCCGTCACCAGGCCATGGTGGCCCAGACTCGACACGCGCACAAGAAGTAACCAACGCACAAACAGTAAGGAGAATCCCATGCGTGCTGTCGCCTTCACCGCGTTCGGTGCCGCCCCCGAGGTCACCGAGTTGCCGGTGCCGGAGCCTGCGCCAGGGGAGGTGCTCGTCCAGGTGCGAGCCTCGTCGGTCAACGGCTTCGACCTCGGCGTCCTGGGCGGCTTCCTGAAGGGTGTCTACGAGTACGAGTTCCCCGTGGTGATCGGCAAGGACTTCGCCGGAGTGGTCGCCGCGGTGGGAGAGGGCGTGAACGAGATGGCCGTCGGCGACGAGGTGTTCGGCGTCGTCATGCGTCCCACGCTGGGACAGGGCGGCTTCGCCGAGTACGTCGCCGTCCCGCAGGGCTACGGCATCGCCCGCCTGCCCGACGGGCTCGACCACGCCCGCGCCGGCGTGCTGGGCCTGGCCGGCACCGCCGCGCTGAACGCTCTCGACGCGGTCGCGCCAGAGGCGGGGGAGAGCGTCCTGATCTCGGGTGCGACCGGAGGCGTCGGCGCGCTGGCGATCCAGCTCGCCGCCTCCAGAGGCGCCACGGTGATCGCCACCGCGCGACCTGGCGCCGAGACCGAGTTCGTCACCGGCCTCGGGGCCGCGCACGCCGTGGACCACGCCGACCTGGCGGCGGGGGTGCGCGCCGTCGCCCCCGGCGGCGTGCACGCGGCCCTCCACCTCGCGGGCGACGGCGCGGCCGTCGCGGACCTGCTCGCGAACGGCGGGCGCTTCGCCTCGACCGTGCACTTCACCCCCGAGAACGCAGGGGAGCGCGACCTCAAGGCCACGACCGTGATGGCCGACCCGAACCCCGCCACGCTGGCGCTGCTCGCCGCCGAGGTGGTCCAGGGCCGGCTGCGGGTGCCCGTGGCCAGGGTCTACCCGCTGGAGGAGGCGCAGCGGGCCATCGCCGACTTCACCGGTGGAACCCTCGGCAAGCTAGCCGTCTCGATCTGAGGGCTGCCTGGCGAGCGCCGCCAGCAGGGCACCCGCGAGCGCCACCCCGAACAGCACGCCGTACGTGCGCTGGAAGCCCGACATCAGCTGCTCCACCGCCACCGGCGACAGCTTCGACAGCGTCCCGCCGTACACCTGGGCGCGCAGCGCGGGGGAGACCGCGCTGGTCAGGACGGTCAGTGACAGGCCCACGCTGATCACGACGCCCACGTTCATGACCATCAGCCTGAAGCCGTTGACCACCCCGAGGCTCCCCGCGGGCAGGGCGCTCATGACCTGGGTGGTGTTGCCGGTGAGGAAGGTGCCACTGCCGCATCCGGCCAGGAAGAGCCCCACCCCGATGATCCAGTACGGCGTGCCGGGCCGCGCGGTGAGCATGAGGGTCAGCAACCCCGCCGCGCTGAAGAGCGAGCCGCCGATCGACAGCGCGTACGGCGAGACGCGCCGTCCGAGCGCTCCCGCGATGGGAGAGGCCAGCGCCATCCCGACCGGCACGGGCAGCACGCTGAGCCCCGCGGTGAAGGCGTCGACGCCGCGGGCGGCCTGGAAGTAGAGCGCGACCACCAGGATCAGCGCCGCCCTGGCCAGCGCGTTGCAGAACGACGCCAGGTTGGCGCAGGCCAGCATGCGCCCGCCGAACAGCCGCAGATCGAGCACCGGATGCGAGGCCCGCCGCTCGACCACCAGGATCAGCGGCACCAGCACGGCGGTGACCGCGCCCCCGACGATCACCACCAGGCCGCCGTTGCCGATCTCCGACAATGCCAGCAGGAAGGCGGTCAGCGCGGCGAAGATGAGCAGGTTGCCGAGGGCGTCGACGGGCTCACGCGGCCCTCTCGGCACCTTGCGCAGCGTGAACGCGCCCCACACCAGCGCGATCACCCCCGCCGGCACGTTCACCCAGAAGATCCACTGCCAGCCGGCAGCCTCGGCGATCAGCCCGCCGACGGTCGGGCCCGCCAGCTGGGCGACGGAGAGGGTGCCGATGTAGACGCCCATGCCCTGACTGAGGCGGTCGGGAGGAAAGGCCGCGGTGATGATGACGGTTCCGTTGGCCAGGATCATCGCCGAGCCGATCGCCTGGACGACGCGCATCGCGACCAGGAACCAGACATCGGGCGAGAGGCCGGCGAGCAGCGAGGCGAGGGTGAACAGCGCGAAGCCCGCCAGGTAGACCTCCCGTCTGCCGAGCAGGTCGGCCACGCGGCCGAAGAAGACGAGACTGGCGGTGTTGACGAGGAGGAAGGCGAGCAGGATCCAGCTCGCCTCGAAGGGCGTGGCGTGGAAGTGGCGGACGACGGCAGGGAGCGCGACGTTGAGCGTGCTGCCCGCGATGCCGATCAGCACCAGGCCGAGGCTGGTCACCGAGCAGACACGCCACGCGTAGCGGAGTCGGAGGGTGTAGTCGGGGGAGGCGGCGACCATGCCCCCTACTATGACGTACGACGTACGTCCGTTTTATCCCTGGGTTAGCGGGCCCTTCTGCGTAACCCGTCGAGGTCGTGGACGACCACGCGCCGCCGCCCCGTCTCGATGAGCCCCCTGTCGCGCAGCGTCCGGAGCGCCTTGCTCACAGCCTCCCTGGAGGCTCCCGTCCACCCCGCCAGCTCATCCTGCGAGAGCGGGAGCGCCACCCGCAGCCCCGTGCTGGTCTGCTCGCCGTACCGTTCGGCCAGCTCCACCAGGCGCGTGGCCACCCTGCCCGTGGTGTCGAAGGCGCCGTACTCCACCCGCTTCCTGTCGGAGTCGCGCAGCCGGCCCGTGACCATCCGCAGCAGCACGACGGCGACGCGGCCGTGCGTGGCCAGGAAGCCGGGGAAGTCGTGGATCACCACCCCCGAGACCGGCTCCAGCGCCGTGACGGTCGCCGATCGGGCCGAGCCGTCGATCGCCGACATGTCGCCCAGCAGCCCGCCGGGACCCCGGACGGCCAACACCACCTCCGTGCCGCCGCTGGTGTGCGAGGACACCTTGACCCTCCCGTCGAGCAGCAGCAGCACCCAGTCGGACGTGTCGCCCTCCGACATCACCACCGCCCCGCGCTCCCAGCTCTTCGGGCGGCCCGCCGCCTTCAGCGCCGTGATCTCCTCGGGGGTCAGCTTGGTCAGGAACTCTCCGGCCTCTGCGGTCATGCCCTGATTATGCGGGTCAGGACGAAAGCTTCCACCTCCTGCTCCTTGCCCTTCAGGCGCAGCGGACCGAGCGGGCGCGCCTCCGCGGTGCTGGCCTGGGCCAGCGTGGTCGAGCCGATGACCACGGTTCCAGGTTCGGCCAGGCCCTGCAGCCTGGCGGCTACGTTCACCGCGTCGCCCATGGCGTTGAAGCCGCGCAGCTCGGGGCTGCCGATGTTGCCCACCAGGGCCATCCCCGTGTTGACGCCCACCCTGAAGGTCGGCCAGCCGTCGGCGGCGACCTTAGTGGCCGCCTCCTGCATGGCCAGCGCCGCCGTGCAGGCGGCCAGGGCGTGGTCGTCCTGGGCGGCCGGCGCGTTGAACAGCGCCAGCAGCGCGTCGCCGACGAACTGCACGATCGTCCCGCCGTTGTCCAGGATGCAGGGGACCGCGGCCGTGTGATAGCGGTTCAGCATCTCGACGATCTCTCCGGGCGCGACCCGCTCGGAGAACGTCGTGAACCCCTTCAGGTCGGCGAACAGCGCGGTCAGCTCCCGCAGCTCGCCGCCGAGCGCGGCCTGGCCGGGGTCGGCGAGCAGGCGGCTGGCGACGTCTGGCGACATGTACTGCCGGAAGAGAGTGTCCAGCTCGGCGTACAGGCGGGCGTTCTCCAGGGCGATCGACAGCTGGCTGGCCAGGGTGGCCGACAGCGCCTCGTCCTGGGTGGTACGGCCGACCGGCACCTCGAGCGCACCCGCGAGGTGACCCTTCACGGTGAGCGGATAGGTGATGAGGCCGTCGCGCCTGACGGGGGTGGTGCCGCTGAAGGTGTACTCGCGTGAGCCGATGCTCACCCTGCCTTCGGAGACCAGGCCGATGCGGACGTCGCCGTACACCTGCCGTACGCGCTCGAGCGCGCCGGTCAGCAGATCCGACTCGGCCAGCCGTACCTTGGTCTGGGTCCCGACGTCCACGAGCGCCGACAGGCGCTCGGACAGCTCCCGCTCGCTGGCCAGCGCCTCGCCGGCCCTGTCGAGCACCGCCGCCTGTCCCTCGGTGAGCTGGAAACGCCCCGCCAGCCGTACGGCAGGCAGCTTCGTGCCCCTGCGCACATGGTCGACCAGCTCCTCCAGCGCCTGCTCGTACTGCACCTGGATCTTCTCCACGGTCGCCGACAGCGCCACCGAGTCGAACAGCCCCGCGCTCGACCCCTCGCGCCTGAACTGCAGGTAGGCGCTGTAGGCGACGAAGACGAAGGCGAGGGTCAGCAGGATGTGCCACTCCCACCACGACAGGTGCCAGTTCAGCTGGGACATGCCCGCGACCATGGCCTCGGCCAGCAGCGCGTAGGCGGTGACCAGGCTGACCAGGATCGCCGAGCGCCTCATCCTGTGCAGGCGGAACATCATCAGGCCCGCCGCCACGAACAGCACCAGACCTGGCACCGAGAACCAGCCGAACCAGGGAATCGGCAGGACGGCCGGGGGCCTGCTGAGCGGGGTCAGCCCGGGGATCAGCGACGCGATGCCCCAGAGCACCATCAGCCCGACGACGGTCAGCCTGATCAGGTGCTGCGCCCTCATCACCGAGCGAGCCTGCGCCGCACCGAGAGGGAAGGCCGAGGCCAGCGCGAAGACCGCCGCCATCGTCAGCCCCACCTGCTGGCCGATGTCGAAGCCCAGGGTGGGACCGTCGAGCAGCACCTGCGGGGTGGACAGTCCGTGCAGGAAGAAGAAGCCCGCGCTGCTCAGGAACACCATGGAGACCAGGAACAGCCTGGCGTCGGCCCTCCTGCGCGCCGCCTCGCTGATCATCAGCCCGAGGATCACGTTGATGCCGGCCACGACGGCGATCATCCAGAAGTGGCTCGGATTGTGGTGCCACATGATGTTGACGCGGGGCTGGGCGAGCAGCAACCACAGCCCGAGCAGCGGCAGGACGAGGTGAATCGCCCACACCACCACTCGGACAGGCTGGGTGGCGGGCGGGAGGTAGGTGTCCACGCCCGATTATCACCACGGGCCCGCCGAAACGACTGTGTCCTTCTGCACACAGATTCGCGTCAGAAATGACCGCTCGTCAGTAGGGATGTCACCCTCCGTTTCGTGACTTGTACGTTATGTGGCCTCGTCATTCTTTGGAACGGTTGAAACGTGAACCTCATGAGCATCATGAGCAACCCCTGTTCTGGAAGGACATCCGTGGCGATCAAGATTCGTGGTGGGCGCACGCTCACCCTGGCCACCGTCGGAGCGCTTGCTCTCTCGCTCTTCACCATCGGTGGCGTCGCCACCGCCTCGTCGGCCGCCGGACAGGAGGTGCACGCGTGCGTCCACAAGAAGACGCGCTACGCCCGCATCGTCAACCCGTCGACGCAGTGCAGGAAGACGGAGGAGAGGGTGCTGATCGGCGGCTCGACGACCAGCGGCCTGTCCGGCACCCGCGAGAAGGGCGACACCGGGTCGCAGGGCCCGAAGGGCGACACGGGACCGCAGGGCCCCGCCGGGCCCGCGGGCAAGAACGGCGTCGACGGCAAGCCCGGCATCCAGGGCCCCAAGGGCGAGACGGGCCCCAAGGGCGAGACAGGCCCGAAGGGCGAGACAGGCCCGAAGGGCGAAACCGGTCCCCAGGGCCCGAAGGGCGCGGACGGCGAGGACGGCCTCGACGGCAAGAACGGTCTCAACGGCAAGGACGGCAAGGACGGCACCGACGGCAAGCCCGGCATCCAGGGGCCCAAGGGTGACACCGGCTCGCAGGGGCCCAAGGGTGACACCGGTCCGCAGGGGCCCAAGGGGGAGCCGGGTGGTTCGGTGAGCCTGGCGACCTACACCGTGCAGGACTCCTTCTCGGGGCTCGGTTCGGCGTCCGTCTCCTGCAAGAGCACCGACGTGGCGACCGGCGGCGGCTTCTCCTTCACCTCGTTCAAGAACGCCGTGCTGCTGGCCAGCGCCCCCACCGGCAACGGCAGGAGCTGGACCGTCCAGGTGGCCAAGGACGACAACGGCGGCGGCAACGACGGCCACGGCGCCGCGATCGCCGCGACCACGCCGCCCGCCAGCCCCGCCCCCAGCGCCGAGGCCAAGACCTACGGCGGCAACCACGGGACCAGCGTGAGCGGCACCGTCTACGTCGTGTGCCTGAAGAAGTCCTGACGAACGCGACGAAGGGGGGCCGGACGAACCGGCCCCCCTTCGCAGGCGGCGTCTCAGCCGAACAGCGCGGGCAGCGTCTTCGTGTGGGTGTCGCGCAGCTCCGCGACGGAGATCGCCAGGACCCCCTCCACCACCAGCGCGTCGCCGCCCGTCTCGCCGAGGCCGTAGCACGGCACCTCGTGCGAGGCGCACAGCGCCGCGAACTCCTCGAACGCCTCAGGCCTGACCGCGACCAGCGCCCGAGCCGACGACTCGCTGAACAGGTCCACGAACGGGTCGCCGACCAGCGAGACCGTGGCGCCAACGCCCCTGGCCAGGCACGCCTCCGCCAGCGCGATCGCCAGCCCGCCGTCCGACAGGTCGTGCGAGCCCGCGACCAGCCCTCGGGCGGCCGCCTCGACCATGACCGACGCGAGCCCCTGCTCGGCCACCAGGTCCACCTCGGGGGGCAGCCCGCCGAGGTGCGAGTGGACGACGTGCGCCCACTCCGACCCGCCGAACTCCTCGCGCGTCTCGCCGAGCAGCGCGATGCGCAGCCCCGGCTCGAGGAATCCGGACCTCACGCGCTTGGCGACGTCGTCGATGACGCCGAGCACGCCGACCACGGGCGTCGGGTGGATGGCCGCGGTGCCCGTCTGGTTGTAGAAGGAGACGTTGCCGCCGGTCACGGGGACGCCGAGCGTCTTGCAGGCGTCGGCGAGCCCGCGTACGGCCTCGGCGAACTGCCACATGACCTCGGGGTCCTCGGGCGAGCCGAAGTTGAGGCAGTTGGTGACGGCCAGCGGCTTGGCGCCGGTGACCGCGACGTTGCGGTAGGCCTCGGCCAGCGCCAGCTGCGCGCCGGCGTAGGGGTCGAGCTTGGCGTAGCGGCCGTTGCCGTCGGTGGCCAGCGCGATGCCGCGGTTGGTCGGCGTGGCGCCGTCCATGACCTCGGAGATGCGCAGCATGCCCGCGTCGGCGGGCTGGGCCAGGACGGTGTTGGAGCGGACGTACCTGTCGTACTGGGAGGTCACCCACTCCTTGGAGGCCAGGTTCGGCGACCCGAGCAGCTGGAGCAGCGTGGCCCGCAGGTCCTCGGAGCGCGGCAGGTCGACGGCCTGGTTCAGGGCGGCCTGACCGGCGGGCTCGTGGAAGGGCCGCTCGTAGACGGGGCCCTCGTCGGCTGCGGTGCCCGGCGGGATGTCGACGATGACCGAACCGTCCCAGGTCATCACGAGCCTGCCGGTGTCGGTCACCTCGCCGATGACGACGGCGGGCACGTCCCACTTCTCGCAGATCGCCATGAAGGCGGGGATGTCGGAGGGGGAGACCACCGCCATCATCCGCTCCTGGGACTCGCTCATCAGGATCTCCTCGGGACGCAGCGAGGAGTCGCGGAGCGGTACCAGGTTGAGGTCGACGTGCATGCCGCCGGTGCCCTTGGCCGCCAGCTCGGTGGTGGCGCAGGAGACGCCCGCCGCGCCGAGGTCCTGGATGCCGACGACCACGTCGGCGGCGTAGAGCTCCAGGCAGCACTCGATGAGCAGCTTCTCCATGAACGGGTCGCCCACCTGGACGGCGGGCCGCTTGGCCTCGGACTCGTCCTCGAAGGTGGCGGAGGCGAGCACCGAGGCGCCGCCGATGCCGTCGGGGCCGGTGGAGGCGCCGAAGAGCACGACCTTGTTGCCGGGTCCCGGCGCGGTGGCCAGCTTGATCTGGTCCTTGCGCAGCAGGCCGACGCAGAGCGCGTTGACCAGCGGGTTGCCGATGTAACAGGGGTCGAAGACGACCTCGCCGCCGATGTTGGGCAGGCCCAGGCAGTTGCCGTAGGAGGAGATGCCCTCGACGACCCCGGGCAGCACGCGCCTGGTGTCGGCCTGGTCGGCGCCGCCGAAGCGCAGCGCGTCCATGACGGCGATCGGGCGGGCGCCCATCGACATGATGTCGCGGACGATGCCGCCGACGCCGGTGGCCGCGCCCTGGTGCGGCTCGACGTAGGAGGGGTGGTTGTGCGACTCGATCTTGAAGGTGGCCGCCCAGCCGTCGCCGATGTCGACGACGCCCGCGTTCTCACCCATGCCGACCAGCAGTGCCTCGGACTCGGGCGCCTTGGTGGCGAACTGCTTCAGATGCACCTTGGACGACTTGTACGAGCAGTGCTCGGACCACATGACCGAGTAGATGGCCAGCTCGGAGGAGGTGGGACGGCGGCCGAGGATCTCCTTGACCCTGTCGTACTCGTCCTGCTTCATCCCCAGTTCGGCGAACGGCATCGCCTCGTCGGGCGTCTCCGCAGCGCGCTTCACGGAGTCCGTGTTCATGGGTCGCTCACCACTCCTCATTCGCTCCGCGGCGTGCCTCGTTCCTCGGCCCGCCTCTCCGCTCACTGCGTCGGGTTCGCTCCCGCTCATACATTCACCAGCTTCTTGAGGATGGAGGTGAAGAAGCCGAGCCCGTCGGTGCTGGGCGCGCCGACGAGGTCCTCGACCGCGTGCTCGGGGTGCGGCATGAGGCCGACGATGGTGCCGGTCTCGTTGGAGATGCCCGCGATGTCGTTCAGCGAGCCGTTGGGGTTGCCGCCGACGTAGCGGAAGACCACCTGGCCGTTGGCCTCAAGCGCCTCGAGGGTGTCGGCGGAGGCGACGTAGCGGCCCTCGCCGTGCTTGATCGGCAGCACCAGCTCCTGGCCGGGCTCGAAGGCCGAGGTCCAGGTCGTGGTGGCGGACTCGACCTTGATCCGCTGGTCGCGGCAGACGTAGTGCAGGGAGGCGTTGCGGGTCAGCGCGCCTGGCAGCAGGTGCGCCTCGCACAGGATCTGGAACCCGTTGCACGTGCCCAGGACGGGGAGCCCGCTCTTCGCGGCCGGGATGAGCTCCTCCATCAACGGCGCGAAGCGGGAGATCGCCCCGCAGCGCAGGTAGTCGCCGTAGGAGAAACCACCGGGCAGGAAGACCGCGTCGACCCCCTTGAGGTCGTGATCGCCGTGCCAGAGCGACACCGCCTCCGCGCCCGCCAGCCGTACGGCACGGGCGGCGTCCTGGTCGTCGAGAGTTCCTGGAAACGTGACAACGCCCACACGGGCAGCGCTCATGACTTCGTCCCCTCCGGAGGAATGCGCACGCCACGCCACCGTCTCGTCAGGGTGGACGGTGGTCTGCGGCGGTTCCTCAAGGGTATCCGCTGTCGTCAGGTGACGTTTCGCGGGGCTCAGACCGCGGCTGGGGCTCAGACCGCGGCGAGCTCGCGCGGGCGCGCGCCTTCCTCGTCGTCCCAGGCCAGGCGCTTACGCAGGTGGACGGTGGTGCCCCGGCCCGGCGTGATGCCGAACGAGATCTCGTCGACCACCGAGCGCATGATGAGCAGGCCGCGCCCGTTCTCGGTCTCGGGCGGCGGGTAGTGCAGCGGCATCGATGGAAGCCCGGCTCCCGAGTCGGCCACCTTGACGTCGCAGCGGCCGTAGCCGATCGCCGCGCTCACTTCGTACCTGTTGGCGGGACCGCCGTGGCGAACCGCGTTGGAGCAGGCCTCTGAGACCGCGAGCAGCATGTCGGAGATGCAGGTCTCGCTCACGCTGAGTGATCGCATCGCGTCACCCAGCACTCGCCTGACCATCGGGATGCCGATCGCATCCCTGGGCAGCGCCAACGAGAACTCAATATCCACCGGACCCCTCCGGGTGCCAGAATCTCACCTGGAGTAGGTTTCCCCGTGAAATCAGGGCTAACCGCAAAATCACGTTGTTGTTATTTAGTGTTGGTAAGCCCGTGGGATTGTGGCACGACGAAACCTAGCTTTAAGCCGCTATGGCCAATTCCAGGTGTCAAATGTGCTGTTCTACCCCTCGACCCTCACCGTGTACTCCTCGATCACGGTGTTGGCCAGCAGGGTCTCGGCCATCTTTCGGACGTCCGCAAGGGCGGCCTCGTCAGCGGCGCCCTCGAGCTCGATCTCGAAACGCTTTCCCTGACGCACCTCGGAAACGCCGGAGAAGCCCAGGCGCGGCAGCGCGCGGGCGATCGCCTGACCCTGCGGGTCGAGGATTTCCGGCTTGAGCATGACGTCGACGACTACGCGCGCCACGGCGCTCCTCCTGAAAGGTGGGTACGGCTTGCGGCGTTCAGCCTAGTGCCCCCTCGGAGCTCACCCACCGTCACCCCCACACCGGTCGCCGTGGGGACACGGTGGAAGATCCCTCGCGAGAGGTTCACCGGCGACGCATCGGGAACGGGGAGGACATGGGGCTTGCGCGTAGGGATGTGACCTCTGCCACGATGTCCCCAAACGCGTACGAACCACCACCAGATGGGCCGTACGCCGGAAAGGCCGGACAAAGCATGGCAACCCCAGCGAACCGGCCCCGACCGCACAGGAGTGGCACGTGACCGTCGACGCCTCTCGTGGTGCTGACGCACCTCCGGAGCTCGTCCAGTTGCTCACCCCCGAAGGGGAGAGGGTCGAGCACCCCGACTACGACATCGACCTGACGCCCGAAGAAGTGAGGTCGCTCTACCGCGACCTCGTGCTCGTCCGCCGTGTCGACCTGGAGGCCGTCGCCCTTCAGCGCCAGGGCGAGCTGGGCATCTGGGCCTCGCTGCTCGGCCAGGAGGCCGCGCAGATCGGCTCGGGCCGCGCGCTCACCGACGCCGACATGGCCTTCCCCACCTACCGCGAGCACGGCGTCGCCTGGTGCCGCGACGTGGACCCGGTGAACCTGCTCGGGCTGTTCCGCGGCGTGAACCACGGCGGATGGGACCCGGCCGAGCACAACTTCCACCTCTACACGATCGTCATCGGCAGCCAGACCCTCCACGCGGTCGGCTACGCCATGGGCATCCAGCGTGACGGCGCCAACGCCGCCACCATCGCCTACTTCGGCGACGGCGCCACCTCCCAGGGCGACGTCAACGAGTCGTTCATCTGGGCCAGCGTGTTCAACGCCCCGATCGTCTTCTTCTGCCAGAACAACCAGTGGGCGATCTCCGAGCCGCTGGAGAAGCAGACCCGCATCCCGCTCTACCGCCGCGCCTCGGGCTTCGGCTTCCCCGGCATCCGCGTCGACGGCAACGACGTCTTCGCCTGCCTGGCCGTCACCCGCCAGGCGCTGAGGAACGCGCGAGAGGGGCAGGGCCCCACGCTGATCGAGGCCTTCACCTACCGCATGGGCGCGCACACCACGACCGACGACCCGACCCGCTACCGCGTGGCCAGCGAGCTCGAGGCGTGGAAGCTCAAGGACCCGATCGAGCGGCTCAAGGCGTACCTGTTCAAGAACGAGCTGGCCGACCAGGCCTTCCTCGACTCGGTGGAGGCCGAGGCCGAGGATCTCGGCGCCGACCTGCGCAGGCGCTGCCTGGAGATGCCCGACCCCGGGCCGCTCGACATCTTCGACCACGTCTACACGGGCTCTCACGCGCTCATCGCGGAGGAGCGCGCCCAGTACGCCGCCTACCTGGAGGGTTTCGAGTCATGAGCATTCTGACCCTCTCCAAGGCGATCAACGAGGGCCTGCGCAAGGCGATGGAGGACGACCCGAAGGTCCTCATCATGGGCGAGGACGTCGGCAAGCTCGGCGGCGTCTTCCGCGTCACCGACGGTCTGCAGAAGGACTTCGGCGAGGACCGCGTCATCGACACCCCGCTCGCCGAGTCGGGCATCGTCGGCACCGCGATCGGCCTGGCACTGCGGGGCTACCGGCCCATCTGCGAGATCCAGTTCGACGGGTTCGTCTTCCCCGCCGCCGACCAGATCATCACGCAGCTGGCCAAGATGCCGCTGCGCTCGCTCGGCGCGATCAAGCTGCCCGTCGTGGTCCGCATCCCCTGCGGAGGCGGCATCGGAGCCGTCGAGCACCACAGCGAGTCGCCCGAGGCGTACTTCACCCACACGGGCGGCCTGCGCGTCGTCGCCTGCAGCAACCCCGCCGACGCCTACTCGATGATCCAGCAGGCCGTCCGCAGCGACGACCCGGTGATCTTCTTCGAGCCCAAGCGCCGCTACTGGGAGAAGGCCGAGGTCGACACCGCCTCCACCGACTGGTGGACGCCCTTCGACGAGGCCTCCGTCGTCCGGCAGGGCACCGACGTCACGCTGCTCGCCTACGGCCCCATGGTCAAGACCTGCCTGGAGGCGGCCACCGCGGCCCAGGACGAGGGGCGTTCGCTCGAGGTGATCGACCTGCGCTCGCTCAACCCCCTCGACTTCCCCAAGGTCATGGAGTCGGCCCGCAAGACGGGCAGGGTCGTCGTGGTGCACGAGGCGCCCGTCTACAACGGCTTCGGCGCCGAGCTCGCGGCGCGGATCACCGAGTCGTGCTTCTACCACCTCGAGTCACCCGTGCTGAGGGTCGGCGGCTTCTCCACCCCCTACCCGCCCTCGAAGCTGGAGGACCACTACCTGCCAGACCTCGACAGGATCCTCGAGGCCGTCGACCGTACCTTCACCTACTGAGAGGGGGACCTCGAATGCGTCGCGAATTCAAGCTCCCCGACGTCGGAGAGGGCCTGACCGAGGCGGAGATCGTCCGTTGGCACGTCAAGCCGGGCGACTCCGTCAAGGTCAACCAGATCGTCGTGGAGATCGAGACCGCCAAGTCGATCGTCGAGCTGCCCTCCCCGTGGGCGGGCGTCGTCGCCGACCTACTGGCGGAGGAGGGTCAGACGGTCGACGTCGGGCTGCCCATCATCGCCGTCGACACCGGCGAAGCCGCCCCCTCGGGTCCGGCGGGCGCGCCGTCCGCCGCCTCGACCGAGGGCCCGGCGGACCGGCTCGAGGCGCTGGCCGACGACCTGGTGCCGCGCCCGCCCGCCGAGGGCGCCGTCGAGCCCGGCGCGCACGGCGGTCCCGCGCCCAAGGAGGAGCGCACGCCCGTCCTGGTGGGCTACGGCGTCAAGACAGGGGCCGTCAAGCGCCGCACGCGCAAGACCCCCGGCCAGGACACCGGCCAGCCCGGCCAGGCACAGCCGGGCCAGGCTCAGCCGGCTCAGGCACAGGCGGCTCAGGCACAGGCGGCTCAGAGCCAGGCGGGTCAGGTGGCCAACCCCGAGCGCGTCGCGCTCCCCGGCCACGTCGCTCCAGCCGAGGCGGGGCAGATTCCGGCGCCGCGCACGGGTCAGGAAAGAGTCCAGGTGCTCGCCAAGCCGCCGGTCCGCAAGCTGGCCAAGGACCTCGGTGTCGACCTGGCCACCCTGCGGGGCACGGGACCGCAGGGCTCCATCACCCGCGACGACATCCACGCCGCCGCCCAGGAGCCCGCTCAGGTCGCCCCCGCGGCTCAGGCGGCACGTCAGGGGGCGCCGGAGGTGGCCGAGGAGCGCGTGCCCATCAAGGGCGTGCGCAAGATGACCGCCCAGGCGATGGTGGCAAGCGCCTTCACCGCGCCGCACGTCACCGAGTTCCTGCAGGTGGACGTCACCGAGACGATGGCGGCCGTCCAGCGGCTCAAGGGGCTGCCCGACTTCGCCGAGGTCAGGATGTCGCCGCTGCTGCTGGTCGCCAAGGCCGTCCTGGTCGCCGCCCGCCGCTACCCGATGATCAACTCCGCGTGGGACGAGGCGGCGCAGGAGATCGTGGTCAAGCACTACGTCAACCTGGGCATCGCCGCCGCCACCCCCCGCGGCCTGGTCGTTCCCAACATCAAGTCGGCCCACGCCCTCGACCTGCCGTCGCTCGCGGCGGCGCTGGGCGAGCTGACCGAGACGGCGCGGGCGGGCCGTACCCAACCGGCCGACATGGCGGGCGGCACGATCACGATCACCAACGTGGGCGTGTTCGGCGTCGACACCGGCACCCCGATCCTCAACCCGGGAGAGGCGGCGATCCTGGCCTTCGGCATGGTCAGGGACGCGCCATGGGTGGTGGACGGGCAGCTGGCCGTCAGGAAGGTGACCACGCTCGCGCTGTCGTTCGATCACCGGATCATCGACGGCGAGCTCGGCTCGCTCTTCCTGCGCGACGTCGGCGCGATGCTGGAGGACCCGCTGCGCATGCTCGCCTGGAGCTGAAGGACGCGGGCGGGCGGCTCCGGCCTGCCCGCCCGCGCCTCAGGACACTAGGCTGGTCGCATGATCCGCCACATCGTGCTGCTGACCTGGACCGACGACGCGACCGACGAGCAGAAGGCCGCAGTCGCCAAGCACCTGGGCGAGCTGCCCGCCGTCATCCCGCAGCTGCGCCGCTACGACCTCGGCAGCGACCTCGGCCTGGCCGCCGCCGGCAACTCCGACTTCGCCATCGTCGCCGAGTTCGACTCGGTCGCCGACTACGAGGTCTACCGCGACCACCCGCAGCACCACGCCGTGATCAACGAGCACATCGTCCCGATCAAGGCGGGCCGCGCCGCGATCCAGTACGAGTTCTAGAGCCGCGCCGTACAGCGGACGCACTTGGCAGGCGGCACCGGCCGCACATCGCTCCAGCCCACCTTCCTGACGATCCCGGCGCGCCAGGCGGCGCCCTCGGGAGTCAGCCCTTGCCTCCCGAGGAACTGGCCGGTCCTACGGTCGATCACGAGCTGTCCTCCCTTGAATCGAAGGGCCAGCCCGTCGAGCCCGAACGTCCCTGGAACGCCGTCGACCACCTCGATCCCCGGCGCACGCGCCAGGAGAAGGTAGGCGGCCGCCCTGGTGCCAGGCGTCGCCGGTGAGTCGACGAGCCGCGAGGCGGCCTCCGCCAGCCACTCCTCACGCTCGCTGCCCACCTGAGCGTCGTGGCTTTCCAGCAACCGCGCCCTGAGCGCCGCCGGCTCCTCGGGGAGGCTCCGCAGCTCCGTCAGCGTCGGCTTCAGCCCATCGGCGAGCTCCAGCACCGAATCCAGGTCCGCGGAGGAGTATGCGGGCATGTTCTTGTCGCATCCCCGCGCGGGGCACAGCCTGGGGGAGCCGTCCCGTCGCCACGCTCTCAGGCCCTCGGCCGTGTACGGCTTCGACGATATCGGCTCGCGCCAGCCGTAGACCTCGCGGTCGGGCCCGAGGGCGAGAACCTCCATGGCCCGTTCCTCGACCCTGTAGGGGGAGCCGTTCTTCGTCCGCATGACGTCCTCGATGTCTCGTCGCCAGTAGCGGCCCTTCGCCTCCGGTGTCGCCGCCAGCCTGGCCGCCGCAGCTTCGAGTTTCTGCATGGGTGTGACCGCGACCGGCTCCACCGCAGGTCGAGGGAGAAGGGCCACCACCGCGCCGACCATGATCACGACGGCCGCCGCCGCGAGAGCCATCCCGGTCCACGCCCTCCGGCCTCTCCTGCTGCGGACAGCCGTCGTGGCGGTCGCGCTCCCCCCGAGCACGCGCTCCCTGGCCGCCAGAAAGCTCTCGGGAGAGGAGGGCGGCACGTCCGGCATCACCGAGTCGATGACATGGAACTCGTTCATCCCAACACCTCACGCAGCTTGGTCCTGGCCCTGCTCAACCGGGAGGCGACCGTCCCCATGGCGATCCCGAGCGCCTCGGCGACCTCGTCGTAGCCCAGCCCGCCGTAGGCGACGAGCAGCACCACGTCGCGTTCACCCTGTGACAGCCGTGCCAGCGCCCCCGCCAGCCGGTCGACCGTCACGTCAGCGGAGAGCCTGTCCACGATCCGCTGGTCGGGCGCCTCCTCGTCGGGTGGTGGGCCCGTCCTGGCCAGCGCCCGGTACCTGCGTACCTCGGCGCGTCTGTGCCTGCCGATGAGGTTGGTGGCGATGCCGTACAGCCATGGTCTGACCCCGCCCACGACCGCGTCGAAGCGGTCGCGCTGCCTGAAGGCGATGAGGAACGTCTCCGCAGCGAGATCCTCGGCCACCCCGAGGTCGAGCCTGCGCGCGATGTAGCGCCGGATCTCCTCGTAGTGGGCTTCGAAGACGGCCTCGAAGACGTCAGGAGCAGTGATCACACCCTTGATTGCCCGCAAGGGCGCGATTCTTCCAAGAAATCTCAGACTTCAGGCGGATTGTTCTCCCTGTGCATCAGCCGGCCTTCGGAGGTGCTCCCGCGCCGGGGCGCCAGCACGATGCTCAGCACCACGCCGACCCCGCCGACGATCATGAAGATCACGCCGATCCTGTCCATGTGGACCGCGTTGCCGAAAACGTCAGGCTCGATCGCGAAACGGAGGATGGCGCCGAGCGTGAGAAAGAAGATGCTGACGCCTACGCCCATGACGACCTCCGGGGGAAAAGACCGCGTACGCACACCGTCATACCCGCTCACCGGTGATCACACCATGAGTTCAGGCGTGACAGGTCAGCGGCCGCCCGCCGTTGAGCGTGATCATGTCGAGCACGGCCGCAGTCAGGTCCACCTCGCCGCCCGAGGCGTCGGCGTAGGCCCTGTGCAGGTTGCCGACGATGCGCTCGGGGTCGACCAGCCCGCCGTACTCGCCGAGATCGAGCTGCCTGGCCAGCTCCAGCGGGGAGAGGCCGGCCGCCATGCCCGCCTCCGCGCTCTCCTGGACGAAACGCAGGTAGCCGCGCACGGCGGCGATCGCCGATGGCCCGCAGACGTCGCCGTGGCCGGGGACGATCGTCTCAGCCCCGAGCGCCTCGAGCTGGTCGAGCGCGGACAGCGCGCCCTCCACCGAGCCCATCAGCACGAACGGCGTGCCGCCGTTGAACACCAGGTCGCCGGCGAACAGCACCCCGCGCGAGGGAATCCACACGAACGAGTCGTTGGTGGTGTGCGCGGCGAACCCCACGTGCCTGACCTCGCAGCGCAGGTCGTCGGAGTAGAGCGTCACCCCTTCGGTGTAGGTGAGGAAGGGCGGGGTGGGATCGAGCGTGCCCCACTCGACGTCGGACGACCACGCGCCCAGATAGGACGGCACGCCGTCGGCGATGATCTGCTCGCGGGTCCGCTCGTGCGCCACGATCGTCGCCTCGGGGAACAGGTGGTTGCCGAAGGTGTGGTCGCCGTGGTGGTGGGTGTTGACCAGCGTGGTGATCGGCCGGTCGGAGACCTTGGCGATCGCCTCGCGGTAGGCGCACGTGCGGCCCTCGGTCGAGCAGGCGTCGATGGAGATGACGCCCCTGCGCCCGGCCAGGAAGCCGGTGTTGTTGATCCACCAGCCGCCGTCGGGCTGGACGTAGGCGTAGACGCCTGCGGAGATCTCTTCCACGCGTGGGGTCATGACGCGAACCTAACCCGCCCGGCCGGGACCTGACGAAAGTAAGGGTCGGGACCAGGCTGACGGCAGAGGTGGGCGGATGGCCCCGAAAGCCACAGTGAAGGCATGCGAAAGACATCGACCGCCCTGCTCGCCATCGCCGCCCTCCTGACCGCCCCGGCCGTGGCCCATGCCGACCCCGCCCCCAAGGCGACCTTCGAGCTCCCCGCGCCCACGGGGCCGCACAGCCTGGGGGTGCGCGAGGTGCACCTGACCGACCAGGAGCGCGACAGGGAGCTGATGATCAGCGTGTGGTACCCGGCGATGCAGGGGAGCGAGCCGCGCGCGCCGTACATGCGCCCGAAGACGGCGGACTACTTCGACGGCGCCGCCGCCGCCATGGGGCTGAAGCCAGGGCAGGTCGACTGGGCGGCCGTCAGCACCCACGCCCGCACGGGGGCGCGGCCGAAGGGGCGGTGGCCGGTGGTGCTCTACTCCCCGGGCTGGGGATCGCTGCGCACGCTGGGCACCTCGACGGTGGAGGACCTGGCCAGCAAGGGGTACGTGGTGGTGACGGTGGACCACACCCACGAGGCGCCCATGGTGGAGTTCCCCGGCGGCAGGCTGGAGACGGCCAAGCCCGCCCAGGGCGACGACTACCTGAAGGCCGGGATGGAGACCAGACGACAGGACATGCGGTTCGTGCTGGACCGGCTGTCCTCGCTGGACGGGCTCGGCCGGGCCATGGACCTGTCGCGGGTGGGCATGTTCGGCCACTCCTTCGGCGGGGACACCGCTGCCGAGGTGATGGCCACCGACCGGCGGGTCGACGCGGGAGCCGACCTGGACGGCTGGCTGGCCTACGACGTCGACGGCCGCCGGCCCACGCGGGCCGCCACCGAGGGCACCGCCAGGCCGTTCCTGCTGATGGGCTCGTCCGGCAGCACCCGCGACGGGCGGCCGAGGAGCCACCTGACCTCACCCGCGTGGAAGTCGTTCTGGGAGCACAGCTCCGGCTTCAAGCGCGACCTGCTGATGCCCGAGGCGATGCACTACAGCTTCACCGACCTCCAGGCCTTCCTGCCGCAGCTCGACGAGCAGCTCGAGGTCGAGCCCGAGGTCAGGGCGAAGCGCATCGGGACCGTCGATCCTGGGCGCAGCGTCGCCTCCCAGCGCGCGTACCTGTCCGCCTTCTTCGACCAGACGCTCAAGCACCGGCCCCAGCGGCTGCTGCGCGGGGAGTCGGCGGAGCACCCGGACGTGACGTTCGTTCGCTGAAAGGCCGGGAAAACGCTCGCAGGGCCACCGGACGGTGACCCTGCGAGCGGGAGAGAGCCCTAGAAGGCCGCTTCAGGCAGGTCCATCAGGTCGAGGCCGGTGCTCTCCAGCACCCTGCGCTCGGCGGTGAGCCTGGGCAGCACGGTCGAGGCGAAGAACGAGGCGCCCGCGACCTTGCCCTGGTAGAAGGGGTCCTCGCCATCGGCAAGACGGCCCAGCGCGATCTCCGCCTGGCGCAGCAGCAGCCAGCCGATGATCAGGTCGCCCAGCGCCAGCAGGAAGCGGGTGGTGTTGAGCCCGACCTTGTAGACCTCGCGCGGAGCCTCCAGCGACCCGAGCGCCCATCCGGCCATCGTGTCGCCCATGGCCTTGACCTCGGCCGCGGCCTCGGCAAGCAGCTTGCGCTCCTGCTTCAGCCTGCCGTTGCCCGCCTCCGAGGAGGCGAAGGCGTTGATCTCGGCCATCAGCGAGCCGATCGCCGCGCCCTGGTTGCGCAGGATCTTGCGGAAGAACAGGTCGAGACCCTGGATCGCGGTCGTGCCCTCGTAGAGGGAGTCGATCTTGGCGTCGCGGATGTACTGCTCGATCGGGTACTCCTGCAGGTAACCCGAGCCGCCCAGGGTCTGCAGCGAGCGCGACAACATCTCATAGGAGCGCTCGGAGCCGACACCCTTGACGACGGGCAGCAGCAGGTCGTTCATGGCCTCGGCGTGCTTGTCGCCGGGGTTGACCAGAAGCGTGTCCTGGAAGGTCGCCGTGTAGAGGACCAGCGCCCGCATGCCCTCGGCGTACGTCTTCTGCAGCATCAGCTCGCGGCGCACGTCGGGGTGGTGGGTGATGGTCACGCGCGGCGCGCTCTTGTCGGCCATCTGGGTCAGGTCGGCGCCCTGAGCGCGCGACTTGGCGTACTCCAGGGCGTTCAGGTAGCCGGTGGACAGCGTGGCGATGGCCTTGGTGCCCACCATCATGCGGGCGTGCTCGATCACCATGAACATCTGCTTGATGCCCTCGTGCACGTCGCCGACCAGGGTGCCGATCGCCGGGTGCTTGTCGCCGAAGGTGAGCTCGCAGGTCGTGGAGACCTTGAGTCCCATCTTCTTCTCGACGTTGGTGACGTAGGCGCCGTTGCGCTCGCCCAGGCTGCCGTCCTCCAGGTTCACGTGGTACTTGGGTACCAGGAACATCGACAGGCCCTTGGTGCCGGGACCGTGTCCCTCGGGCCTGGCCAGCACGAGGTGGAAGATGTTGTCGGACATGTCGTGCTCGGCGCTGGTGATGAAGCGCTTGACGCCCTCGATGTGCCAGGTGCCGTCGGGCTGCTGGATCGCGCGGGCGCGGCCCGCGCCGACGTCCGAGCCCGCGTCGGGCTCGGTCAGCACCATGGTGGCGCCCCAGTTGTTCTCGATCGCCAGCTCGGCGAAGCGCTTCTGCTCGGGGGTGCCGAGCTTCCACAGGGTGTAGGCGAAGTTGGGGCCCGCGGCGTACATGTAGAGCGCGGGGTTGGCGCCGAGCACCATCTCCGCGGCCGACCAGGCCAGCGTGCGGGGGATGCCGGGGCCGCCGAGGTCCTGGGGCAGGTCCAGGTGCGCCCAGCCGCCCTCCATGAGCGCCTTGAAGGACTTCTTCACCCCGTCGGAGACCGTGACCGTCGACGTGGCGGGGTCGAAGACCGGAGGCGTGCGGTCGCCCTCCTCGAAGGAATCGGCGAGCACGCCGGTCGCCAGTCGGTTGACCTCGTCCAGGATGCTGCGGGCGACGTCTTCGTCCACTTCGGAGAAGGGGCCCGTACCGAGGATGTCGCCGCGTCCGAAGACCTCGAAGAGGTTGAACTCCAGGTCGCGCACGTTGCTCTTGTAGTGGCCCATGGCTGCTCTCTCTCCTTGAACCGAGGGGTGTTTGTACTGGCGAGTAACCTTACTCTCAATGCTACCCATGGGTAACCTCTCCTATGCACATACTCTCGACCCATGGATGCCGAAGCGCTGAACGAACGGTGGCGACAGCACCTGGCGTCGTGGGCCATCCCGCCGGAGATCCTCGCGGTGGCGCCCTCCGACCCCTGGGGGCACTCTCCCGCCCGATTCGCCGCGAGAACCGACCGCGCGGTGGCGGAGGCGGAGGGGCCGACGCTGGCAAGAGTGGAGGAGGCGCTGCCTGACGGCGGCACGCTGCTCGACGTCGGCGCGGGCGCGGGTGCGGCCTCCCTGCCGCTGGCCGGGCGGATCGGCAGGCTGATCGCCGTCGACACCTCCCCGGCGATGCTCGCCGAGCTCGGGCTCAGGGCGGAGAAGGCGGGCCTCGAGGCCACGATCGTCGAGGGCAGCTGGCCGGAGGTCGCCGATCGCGCGGGCACCGCCGACGTGGCGGTCGCCGCGCACGTCGTCTACAACGTGCCCGACCTGGCCGCCTTCTTCGTGGCCCTCGACGACCACGTCACCGGCAGGGTGGTCGTCGAGCTGCCCGACCGCCACCCGATGAGCTGGATGAACCTGCTCTGGGAGCACCTTCACGGAGTGCGGCGCCCGGTCAGGCCCATCGCGGAGGACGCGGTCGCGCTGGCCGCGGCGCTCGGCTTCGACGTGCGGGTGGAGGAGCGGGAGTCGCCGATCGAACGGTTCGACACGATCGAGGAGCTGGCCACGAGCGTGTGCCGCCGCGCCTGTCTCGACCCCTCACGCGAGGAGGAGGTGGCGCGCACCGCCATGGAGCTCGGTATGTGGCCGGTGCCGCGCGACCGGTGGGTGACGCTCTGGTGGAATCACCGCGGGCGTTGAGCCGTTGTCAGGAGTGAGCGACCAGCTCCCGGACGAGACGCGCCGTACCCGGAACGCCAAGACGACGCACCCCTTCGACAACAAGGAGTGCACATGGCCTGGGTCATTCTCATCGCCGCTGGCCTGCTCGAGGGCGTCATGGCCTACTCGCTGAAGATGAGCGAGGGCTTCTCCCACCTGTGGTGGGCGGTCAGCTTCCTGGTCTTCGCCGTCCTCAGCTTCGGCGCGCTGTCCTTCGCGCTCAGGAGCCTGGAGGTCGGCACCGCCTACGCCGTGTGGACGGGCATCGGAGCCGTCGGCACCGCCGCGCTCGGCATGCTGCTGATGGGCGACGACGTCTCGGCCGTCAAGCTGGGCTCGATCGCCTTCATCATCATCGGCGTCGTCGGCCTCAACCTCTCCGGCGCGGCCCACTGACGTCGTGTGGAGAAGGACGCCTGCGGGCGTCCTTCTCCCTGGTCCCGCGCTCTCTCGAGGACGGACTAGCGCGCCCTCCCCTTCATGGTGAGGGTGAGGATGCCCGCGATGAGGTAGACCAGCGCGCCGCGCCAGACGGAGTCCCACGCGGCACCGAAGATGCCCTCGCCGTCGATGACGAGCTGGACGGGGTAGGTCAGGACCGCGGTGATGCCCGCGGGCAGGAGCGCGAACTTCCACGGGTGCTGGAGCGACCAGGTGCGCGCCTGCCTGGTGACCCTGTCGCCCTCCTGAGGCTTGGCCACCGCGCCGATGGCGGCGATGAGGGCGAACAGGCTGATGCCGAGGCCGAGGGCCCACGGCAGGTCGGCGGATCCCGGCAGGATCACGCCCATGCCGTAGCTGGCCGCGGCGACCACGCCGCCGCCCACGGCGGCGGCCTTCCAAGGGGCGCCACGCAACGCGGCGCCGGACAACGACAGTTCTTCGCGTCGAGAGAGCTCGTTCATAACCCCAGGGTGCCTTTTCGCGCCCCTTGTCCGCATCGGGGATCGACCCTGATAGTTCCCCGAGGATGCGTCATGATTCGGACATGCAGGAATTCACCATCGAACGGCTCGGACCGGGTGACGAGGACCGGTTGCGCGAGATCAGGCTCCACGCGCTGGCCGACGCGCCGACCGCCTTCGCCTCCACCCACGACAAGGAAGTCGCCTACCCCCGCGACAAGTGGGCCGAGCGCCTGGCCGACCCCGACTCGGCCTGGTTCGTGGCCGCCGACGCCGGCCTGGTCTGCGCCAGGCAGGAGCACGAGGGGGAGGTCCACCTGCTGTCGATGTGGGTGGCGCCTCGGGCCAGGGGGACCGGCCTGGCCGGTCGCCTGGTGGACGAGGTCGTCGCCTGGTCCAAGGCGCGAGAGGCCCACGAGATCGGCCTGTGGGCCGTCGACGACAACCTCGACGCCCGCGCGCTCTACGCGCGCAAGGGCTTCCTGCCCAGCGGCGAGGTCATGGCGCTGCCGTCCCATCCGGAGCTGATGGAGTCGCGCTACGTGCTCTCCCTGGTCTTCCGTACGGCCCGCGCCGACGACCTGCCCGCCATCGTCGCGCTCATCACCGACGACGCGATCGCCGCGGGCCCGCACCGGCGCGTACGGCGAGGAGCACCTGGCCGCCTTCGAGGACATCGAGGCCGACCCCAACAACGAGCTCATCGTCGCCGAGCTGAAGGGCGAGGTCGTCGGCACGATGCAGCTCACCTACATCCCCGGCATCTCCAGGCTCGGCGCCACACGCCTGCAGGTGGAGGCGGTCAGGATCGCCGGGCACCTGCGAGGGCAGGGCTGGGGCCGCAGGATGATGGAGTGGGCGCACGCCAAGGGCAGGGCGCGCGGCTGCGCGATGGTCCAGCTCACCTCCGACAAGCGGCGTGAGGACGCGCACCGCTTCTACCGCTCGCTCGGCTACGCCCAGTCACACGAGGGGTTCAAGCTCCAGCTCGACTAGGTTGTCGTGGTAGACGGCGCCCTTGCCCATGTCGGCGTCGCGCTCGTCGACCACGGCGTTCGGGTTGGCCCCACCGGTCGTGAGCTTCGGCCACCTGCCCTTCGGGCTGGCCACCACGCCCTTGGCCACCCTGTCGCTGACCTCCACGTCGGCCAGGAAGTAGCCGTTGTGGTTGACCACGCGCACCCGCCGGCCCGTCGACAGGCCGCGCGCCGCCGCGTCGGCGGGGTTGACCAGGACGACGGGCTCCTTGGCGCGGCGCAGCAGCTCGGGGTTGTTGGCGAAGGTCGAGTTGAGGAAGGTGTGGGCCGCGGGGGTGATGAGCGTGAGCCTGTCGCCCACCGTGCGGGAGGAGAGAGAGGGGACGAAGGCCTTCCCTCTCCTGGGGAAGCGGAGCCTGCCTGAGGGGGTGGGGAAGCCGTCGGCGAAGGGGGCGAAAGGCTGCGGGTAGCTCATCCGCATCCAGCCCTCCTTGCGCAGGCGGTCGAGGGTGATGCCCTCGAGGGAAGGGTGGCCGCTCGACAGCAGGTCGGCGGCGAGCTCCAGGTCCGAGTCGTACAGCGAGGGCTCGGTGAGCCCCATGTGGGCGGCCAGGCGGCGGAAGGTCTCGGTGGTCGACAGCGCCTCGCCGGCGGGGGCGACGGCGGGCTCGTTCCACAGCAGGTACATGTGGCCGTACCCGGCGTGCAGGTCCATGTGCTCGGTCTGCATGGTCGCGGGCAGCACGATGTCGGCGTAGTCGACGGTGTCGGTGGGGAACTGCTCCATGACGACCGTGAAGAGGTCTTCGCGGGCCAGCCCCTTCCTGATCCTGTTGCTGTCGGAGGTGGAGGCCAGCGGGTTGGCGGCGTAGACCCAGAGGCACTTGACGTCGTCGAGCTCGGAGGCCAGCCGCGTCATGTACCTGGTGCGCACCGGCGCGGCCAGGAGGTCGTTGCGCTTGTCGATCTTCAGGTGGACGTGGCCGCTGGTGGAGTAGGCCACGCCGCCGCCCGGATGGCGCCAGTCGCCCGTCACGCCCGGGATCGAGGCGATCGTCCGCATGGCCGCGCCGCCGCCCTCGTGCCGCTGGATGCCCATCGTGGCGCGGATGGCGGTGGGACGGGTGTGGGCGAGCTTCGTCCCCAGCCTGTGGATGGCCTCGGCGGGGATGCCCGTGACCTCGGCGGCCCGCTCGACGGGCCAGTCCATGATCTCCTCGCGGAAGTCCTCCCAGCCCTCGGTGTGCTGGGCCAGGTACTCCTCGTCCTGCGCGTTCTCGGCCAGCACCACGTGGAGCAGCCCGAGCGCGAGCGCCGCGTCGGTGCCGGGCCTGATGGCCAGGTGCTCGTCGGCCTGGTCGGCCGTCCTGGTGCGGATCGGGTCGATCGCCACGACGTGGGCGCCGGCGGCGCGGCCGTCCTGGATGAACTTCCACAGGTGGTGGCCGCTGGTGAGCGTGTTGGTGCCCCACAGGAGGATGAGCTTGGCCTGGGCGAAGTTCTCGGGGTCCATGCCGCCCGCGGTGCCCTGGGCGCGCGCCAGACCGAGGCTGCCGGCCACCGAGCAGATGTTCAGCGAGTGCTTGGAGGCGCCGAGCATGTTCCAGAACCTGCGCCCCGCCACACCCTCGCAGCCCTGCAGGTAGCCGAGGGAGCCGGTGCCGAGATAGGGCCAGATCGCCTCGCCGCCGTGCTCGTCCACGATGCCGCGCAGCCTGGTGGCGATCTCGTCGAGCGCCTCCTCCCAGCTGATGCGCTCGAACTGCCCCGAACCCTTGGGCCCCGTACGGCGCAGCGGATGCAGGATCCTGTCCTGCGCCTGCGTGTGCTCGAGATAGCGGTTGACCTTCACGCACAACGCGCCCCGCGTGTACGGCTGGTCGGGGTTGCCGCGCATCTTCACGGCCTTGCCGTCCTCGACGGTCACGACCCAGGAGCACGTGTCGGGGCAGTCAAGCGGACATGCCCCCAGAACTCGCAGTTCACCCGACATGGCATCGAGTGTAGGCGCAGCGCCCCAGAGGGACGCTGCGCCGGTCCGTCGTCAGCTCTGCGAGGAAGGCGCCTCGTCGACGAGCTTGGCCCTGACCCCCACGCCGGGGGAGTGCGGGCCGTTGATCTTCGAGGGGTCGAAGGCGTAGGTGCCCACGAGCGTGGCGATCGCGTCGGCGTTGACGTCGAGCGCGGTGTCGTTGATGTTCCTGATGTCGTCGCACGCCTGGTGGTAGCAGCGGTCGTAGCGCTCGCCCGCCGTGCCGCCCCACTTGGCGACCTCCTCGGGCGTCTTGCGCTTCTCCGCCCCCGTGAACAGGCCGCCGGCGGGGATGCCGACCGCGATGAAGGGGCCGTAGTCGGAACGGCCGTCGAAGTCGGTGCCCTTGGAGGCCAGACCGCGCGAGGCGTAGAACTCCTCGAAGTACTTCTCGATCTGCGCCGAGCCCTCAGGGCCAGGACCCGCGCCGACGCCGTCGGAGTCGTCGCCGTCGTAGACGTGGTAGACGTAGTTCGGCGAGGCGACCATGTCGAAGTTCAGGTAGAGGGCGATGTTCGCCCGCTCCTGCTCGGTCAGGTTCGCCACGTAGTGCTCGGCGCCGAGCAGACCGAACTCCTCGCCGCCCCAGAAGGCGAAGCGGACCTTGTTCTCCGGCCTCGACTTGGCCATCTGCAGCGCCACCTCGAGGATCGCGCCGACACCTGAGCCGTTGTCGTTGATGCCGGGGCCGTCCTCGACCGAGTCGAGGTGACCGCCGACCATCACCACGTTGTCGTCACGCCCGTGCCGCGTCTCGGCGAGCACGTTGTAGGTGGTGTAGGACTTCGTCACCGTCTCCCACGAGAAGGTGAACCCGACCTCCGCGCCCGGCGTGGCCGCCAGGTCCCTGCCCGTCCAGTAGCTGGCGAACAGCACGGGCAGGTCGGAGGGGCCACCGAGGTCGGGGTTGACGTCCGCCTCCGTACGTCCCTCCTGGCCCTCGTTGAACAGCACGACCCCGGAGGCGCCCGCGGCCTTGGCGTTGGCGACCTTGACGGAGAAACCGCAGGTGCCGCGCTGGATCAGCGCGAAGTTACCCGGCGTGAACCCGGCGAAGTCGGCCGCCTCGCACCCCGAGGTCGAGGAGTTGGGCGCGGGCCCCGGCGGGATCATCACGTCGACGGCCTGGACCTTGCCGGAGAACGTGCCCTCGGCGGTGTGCCCCGACGGCGTCCAGTCCAGCCCCAGCGCGAAGACCTGAGGGCTGGGCGACCTGCGCTCGAAGACCGGCTTGGTCTTGAACTCGAGGTTCTCGAAGGTGAACTTCTGCGTCGAGACCTTGTATCCGGCCAGGCGCAGCAGCCCGGCGACGTAGTCGCGCGACAACTCGTAACCGCGGGTGCCGTCCACGCGGGTGTTGCCGTTGGCCTTGGCGATCAGGTCGAGGACCTTGAGGTGCCGTTTGACGTTCTTGCCGTTGACGGCCTTGACGAGCTTGCGGACCGAGTTGTTGTTCGGGTCGGCGTGCGCGGCCGTGCCCGTGATGGCGAGAGGTGCGATGAGAACGGCCGTGACCAGCGCGGCTCTGAGCTTCATGAGACTCCTCGATGACGAACGGTCCCCCGAGAGCGCGAGCCCTGCGGCCCGCGCGGGTGCGCGGGCCGCAGGTCGGATCTAGCTGAGCTCGACCTTGTCGTGGTCGTGGACGACCGCGGCGCGGGTGGCGGCGGCCTTGTGCGCCTTGCCCGGCGCGTGGATGCCGTTGACGGCCTCGGTGTCGAAGGCGTAGGTGCCCATCAGCATCGCGATCGCGTCGGAGTTGACGTCGAGCGCGGTGTCGTCGATGTTCTTGATCGTGTCGCACGGCGCGTGGTAGCAGGGGTCGTACTCGATCCCGGCCGTGCCGCCCCAGATCGCGGCCTCCTCGGCGGTCTTGACCTTCTCCGCGCCCGTGAACAGGCCGCCGCCGGGGATGCCGGCGTCGATGAAGGCCTTGTAGTCGGAGCGGCCGTCGAACTCGCTGGCCTTGGACTGCAGGCCGCGCGAGGCGTAGAAGGACTGGAAGTCCTTCTCGATCTGCGCCGAGCCCTCGGGGCCCGGAACGCCGAACACGTCGCCGTCGCCGTCGTACACCTGGTAGACGAAGTTCGGCGAGGCGATCATGTCGAAGTTCAGGTAGAGGGCGATGTTGGCCTTGTCCTGCTCGCTCAGGTGGTCGACGTAGTACTGCGAGCCGAGCAGGCCGAACTCCTCGCCGCCCCAGAAGCCGAAGCGGACCTTGTTGCCGGTCTTGTGCTTGGCCATCTGCAGCGCCACTTCCAGCACGCCGCCGACGCCCGAGCCGTTGTCGTTGATGCCGGGGCCCTCCTGCACCGAGTCGAGGTGCGCGCCCGCCACCACGACGTTGTCCCCGCGGCCCCAGCGGGACTCGGCGATGACGTTGGAGGTGGTCCTGGTCTCGACCAGCTTGTCGAAGGACAGGCTGACCGTGGTGCCCGGCTTGGAGGCCAGCTCGTCGCCGACGGCGAAGCTGGTGAAGAACACCGGAACGGAAACGTTCTCCCCGATGCCGGGATTGACCCGTGCGGTGGTGCGGCCTGGCTGGCCCTCGTTGAAGAGGATCACCGCGGAGGCGCCTGCCGCCACGGCGTTGGCCACCTTCAGCGCGAAGTCGCAGGTGCCGCGCTGGACGAGCGCGATGTTGCCCGCGGTGAAGCCGGCGAAGTCGCTCGCCTCGCAGCCGGAGGTCGAGCCGGGCGTGGCCGGCGGCGGCAGCACGACGTCGACCGCCTGCACCGGCGCGGTGACGGTGCCCGCGGAGCTCGCGCCCACTTCGTGGAACTCCGTCACATGGGCGAAGGCCTTGGGCTCAGGTGCGGTGCGCTTGAGTACTGGCGGGGTCTTGTAGCCCTCGAACTCGAACTCGAAGGGCTGGATGGTCACCTTGTACCCCGCCAGGCGCAGCACCGAGGCCACGTAGTCGCGGGAGAGCGCGTAGCCGCGTGTCCCGTCGACGCGAGTATTGCCGTTCGCCTTACCGATCAGGTCAAGCACTTTCAGATGACGCTTGACGTTTTCACCCTTGACCGCGCTCACCAGCTTGCGGGCCGAATTGCTCGGCGAGTCGGCATGGGCCGTGCCCGCCATAGTCAGCGGCGCGATGAGAACGGCGGCCAGCAGGCCCTTACCCAGGCGAGAACGTCCTAAAGATCCACTAAAAGCTAAGCGCATGCACGGAAAGGTATATTGGCGAACCTTTACGGAGAAGATGCCGACTGCATTTCGTTACCAATCCCGGCGAATGTGGTTATCACGGTCGCCACGGCGTCGGCCGAAACATCCAGGGCATAGGCGTTGACGTTCCTCAGGTTGTCGCACTCCCTGTGGTAGCAGCTGTCGAACGGGACGCCTGCCGTCCCACCGAAGGCGTTGGCCTGGTCCTGCGTCTTGAGGCCCTCCGCGCCGGTGAACAGTCCGCCCGCGGGGATGCCCGCCTCGATGAAGGGGCCGTAGTCGGAGCGCCCGGAGAAGTCGGTTCCCGTGTACGGCAGGTGCCGCGAGACGAAGAAGTCCTCGAAGGCCCGCTCGATCCGCGCCGACCCCGCGGGGCCAGGACCCTCCCCCACCCGGTCGGAGTCGTCGCCGTCATAGATGCCGAAGATGTGGTTGGGCGAGGCGGCCATGTCCAGGTTGAGATACATGTCGATCTTGGCGCGCTCGGCGGCGGGGAGGGTGTTCACGTAGTACGAGGACCCGATCAACCCCAGCTCCTCCGCGCCCCACCAGGCGAAACGCACCGCCCGGTCGGGGTACCGTGCCGCCATCCTGATCGCGATCTCGAGGATGGCCGCGCTTCCCGAGCCGTTGTCGTTGAGGCCGGGGCCCGCCTCGACCGAGTCGAGGTGCGCGCCCACCATCACCACGTCGTGGGTCGCCCCCGTCCTGGTCTGGGCGATCACGTTGTGCGAGGTCATCCTGCGGATCTCGGTCCTGGTGGCCACGGTCACCAGCCGCGCGTTCGCCACCGCCGCGCCCTGCGTGGCGTCGACGCCGACGATCGGGATCTTCTGGGGAGCGCCCGTGTTGCCGTCGAAGGCGCCGCCCTGGTTGACCACGACCAGCGCCTTGGCCCCCGCGGCTGAGGCCCTCGCCGCCTTGGTCCCGAACGTGCACAGCCCCCTGTCGACCACCGCCACCGCGCCGGGCTCGAATCCCGCGAAGTCCGTGTCGTCGCAGCCCATGCCCACTCTGTCAGGCTTCGCCGTCACCTCCCCCGCGCCCGAATGGGCCAGGGTGGAGACGTTGCCGAGGTCCTTGCCGTCCGCCGCGAGAGCCCCTGGGGTCAGCTGCCTGTAGACGTCGAAATGGAAGGGCTGGAGCTCGACCTTGTAGCCTGCCTCCAGCAGCCGTGCCGCGACGTAGTCGGTGGAGGCGTCATATCCGGACGTGCCCGCCGCCCTGCTGCCTCCATGGGCGTCGGCGATGGCCTGGAAGGCCTGCAGATGCGCGAGCACATTGCCGATCTTCACATCGTCGGCGAGTGTCGCGTCCGGCGCGGCGACGGCCAGCGCGACGAGCAAATGGGTGATCATGCGGGCCAGCGTGGCAAGCTTTCTCACCGGGGTATGGCAAGGCACGTCGAGCTGGCAGAGACGTTACCCGGTGGAGTGACCACAGTGGCGATTGTGGACACTTGAGGCCAATGATCGCACGGTCCAGTCGGAAAGAGGCAGAATCGCTGTCGGTGGCAGACATTACGGAAAGCGAGAAAACGACCGACCCCTCGGAGGGGGGTCCGGCCGTGTCTGAGGCGCGCGACGAAACAGTCGTCTTCGTCGTCGAACCGCTCCTCCCGCAGCGGCTGCGGCGGCCGTCCGACGCCCTGCGCTTCCTCGCCACGCTCCTGGTGCTGAGCGCGGTCATCCTGCTCATGCTGGTGGCCCAGCAGACCCTCATCGGGCTCGAACAGGACGTCACCGAGGGCACCGACCGCGCCCCCGCCCTGCTGGCGGGCATCGCGACCTTCCTCAGTGGCGCCGCCGTGCTCGTCGTGCCCACCGCCTTCGCGGTCGAGCGGGTCTTCCACCGCGACGGGCTGCGCGTGGCCGAGGGGTTGATAGCCGCCATCCTCGGCATGGCGGGCTCCTACCTGATCGGCCAGTGGCTGGTCACGGCGGGCCCCGACGACCTGGCCACGCTGCTCACCGGCGCCCGCGACCTCGAACCGCTCAACGCGCTGCTCAGCTCGGTCATCGCCTACGCCACCGCCGTCCGCATCTCGCGCAGGCCCACCTGGCGCGCGCTGATGTGGACGGTCACCGCCCTGTCGATCTTCTCGCTGTTCACCGGCAAGCAGATCACGCTGCCGAGCGCCATCGTCACCCTCCTGTTCGGCATGGCCGTCGGCTACGGCACCCTGTACGGCGTCGGCAGCCCGAACACGCGCCCACCCGGCAACGCCGTCATCGCGGCGCTGCGCAAGCTGTCCTTCTCGCCGATCTCCGCCAGGCGCATCGACGACGACCACCAGGGCAGCCGCCGCTACGCCATCGGCCTGTCCGACGGCTCCAGCCTCGACGTCACCGTGCTCGACCGCGACAGGCAGGTGGCGGGACTGCCGTACCGGCTGTGGCGCAGGATCAGACTCCACTCCGAGACCAGACGGCGGGCCATCCGCTCGCTGCGCGCGGAGCTGGAGCGTGAGGCGCTCATGGCCTACGCCACCCAGGCGGCGGGCGCCAACACCCCGCGCCTGCTCGGCACCAGCGAGATCGGCACCGAGGCCGCGCTCCTGGCCTACGAGCACCTCGAGACGCGCGCCCTCGACCAGCTCGACGACAGCGAGATCACCGACGACCTGCTCGCCCAGATCTGGGAGCAGGTGCTGCTGCTGCAGATGCAGCGCCTGGCCCACAGGCGGCTGACCGGCGACAGCATCCACCTCGACCGCGAAGGGCGCGTCGTCCTCACCGACCCGCGCAGCGGCGAGGTGGCGGCCGGCGACCTGCTGCTGCGCATCGACATCGCCCAGCTGCTCACCTACCTCGCGCTGCGGGTCGGCGCCGAGCGCTCGGTCAGGGCGGCGGCGGGCGTGCTCGGCCCCGACGCCCTCGGCGGCGCGCTGCCCCTGCTCCAGCGCATCGCGCTGACCAGGGAGACCAGGGCGGCGCTGTCGAAGAACAAGGAGCTGCTCCCGGGCGTCCGCGAGCAGATCGAGGCGCTGACCCCGCAGGCCGAGGTCGAGGAGGTACGGCTCGAGCGGTTCAAGCCGCGCACCCTCGTCACCATCATCGCCAGCACGCTGGCCGCCTACTTCCTGCTCTCCCAGCTCAGCAGGGTCAACCTGCTCCAGGTCATCACCACGGCCGAATGGGGCTGGGGCGTGCTCGCGCTGGCCGCGTCGGGCGTGAGCTTCGTCGCCGCCGCGCTCATGATCAGAGGGTTCGTGCCGGAGCCGCTGCCGCTCGGCCGTACGGTGCTCGTGCAGTTCGCCTCGTCGTTCGTGAAGCTGGTGACCCCTCCCGCGGTGGGCGGCGTCGCCATCAACACCCGCTACCTGCAAAAGCGCGGCGTGCCACCCGCGCTGGCCGTCGCCAGCATCGGCGCCTCCCAGGTCATCGGACTGGCCAGCCACATCCTGCTGCTGCTGCTGTTCGCCTACATCACGGGCTCGAACACGACCACGTCGTTCGCCCCCTCCCGAGGGCTGCTCGTCGCGGTGCTCGCCGTGGCGGTGCTCATCGTGATCCTGCTCGGCGTGCCGCCGGTGCGCCGCATGGTCACCAGACGGCTGAAGTCGCTCTTCTCCAACGTCGTGCCGCGCCTGCTCGACGTCCTCCAGTCGCCGCGCAAGATCGCCGAAGGCTTCGGCGGGATTCTCTGCCTCTCGCTGACCTTCGTGGTCTGCCTCTACGCGTGCGTGCGCGCCTTCGGCGGCGACACGAGCTTCACCACGGTGGCGGTCGTCTACCTGACGGCCAACGCGATCGGCTCGGCCGCGCCCACACCTGGCGGTCTGGGCGCGGTCGAGGCGTCACTGGCCCTCGGCCTCACGGTGGCGGGGGTGCCCGCGGAGTTCGCGACCTCCTCGGTGCTCCTCTACCGGCTGCTCACCTTCTGGCTGCCGGTGCTGCCTGGCTGGGCCTCCTTCACCTACCTCCAGCGGCACGAAGCCCTGTGAGGAAGGCGCAGCGCTCACGCGGGCGACGAAGCCGGCCTCGTGAGCTTGTCGATCCGCTCGAGTTCGTCCTCGGTGAAGGCGGGTCCTTCCACCGCGGCCAGGTTGACCTCCAGCTGCTCGACGCTGCTCGCGCCGATCAGCACGCTGGTCACCCTCGGATCCTTCAGCACCCACGACAGCGCCATCTGAGCCAGCTTCTGCCCGCGTGACGACGCGATCTCGTCGAGGTCGCGGGCCAGCTCCGTGTCGATCCTCTCGGCCGGCAGGAACCTGCTCGTCGCCGCCCGCGAGTCGGCGGGCACGCCGCCGAGGTAGCGATCGGTCAGCAGCCCCTGGGCGAGGGGGGAGTAGACGATGCAGCCGATGCCCTCCTCCTCCAGCGTGTCCAGCAGCCCGTCCTCGACCCACCTGTTGATCATCGAGTAGGACGGCTGGTGGATGAGGAGCGGCGTGCCGAGCTCGCGCATGATCCTGGCCGCCTGCGTGGTCTGCTCGGCCGAGTAGTTCGAGACGCCCGCGTACAGCGCCTTGCCCGAGCGCACCGCCCGGTCCAGCGCGCCCATCGTCTCCTCCAGCGGCGTCTCAGGATCGGGACGGTGGCTGTAGAAGACGTCGACGTAGTCGAGGCCCATGCGCTGGAGCGACTGGTCGAGGCTGGCCAGCACGTACTTCCTCGAGCCCCACTCCCCGTACGGCCCCGGCCACATGTCGTACCCGGCCTTGGTGGAGATGATCAGCTCGTCGCGGTAGGGCAGGAAGTCCTGCGCGAAGACGGCGCCGAAGTTCCGCTCCGCCGAGCCGTACGGCACGCCGTAGTTGTTGGCCAGGTCGAAGTGCGTGACGCCGCGGTCGAAGGCGGCGCGCAGGATCTTCCTCGAGTTCTCGATCGGCCGGTCGTCGCCGAAGTTGTGCCACAGGCCGAGGGAGACCTGCGGGAGCTTGAGCCCGCTCCTCCCACTGCGCACGTACGGCATCTTCTCGTAGCGGTCCTGCGCCGCGATGTAGCTCACTTCGTCCCCCTTTCGATGATCCAGGACAGCGCGAACGCCTCTTCCTTCCACGCGTCGTAACGGCCGCTGCGCCCGCCGTGCCCCGCGCCCATCTCCGTCTTGAGCAGGAAGGGGCCGCCCTGGGCGGTGGCCCGAAGCCGCGCCACCCACTTGGCAGGCTCGTGGTAGAGCACCCTCGTGTCGTTCAGGCTGGTGATCGCCAGGATCGGCGGGTACGTCTTGGCCTCGACGTTCTCGTAGGGGGAGTACCCCTTCATGTAGGCGTAGACGTCCGCGTTGTGCAGCGGGTCGCCCCACTCGTCCCACTCGATCACGGTCAGCGGGAGCGTCGGATCGAGGATGGTGTTGAGCGCGTCGACGAACGGCACCTCGGCCACCACACCCGCGAACTCCTCGGGTGCGAGGTTGGCGACCGCGCCCATCAGCAGGCCGCCCGCCGATCCGCCCCTCGCGATGATCCTGTCGCTCCAGCCGGTCGCCTTGAGGTGCCTGGCGGCGGCGACGAAGTCGGTGAAGGTGTTCTTCTTCCTGGTGAGCTTGCCCTCCTCGTACCACCTGCGGCCCATCTCGCCGCCGCCCCTCACGTGCGCGACGGCGAAGGCGAAGCCGCGGTCGAGCAGGCTGAGCCTGGCCACGGAGAAGCTCGGGTCGATGGAGGTCTCGTAGCTGCCGTAGCCGTACAGGAGGGTGGGGGCAGGCCTGCCCGCGTCCTTCCTCTTCACGATCGAGATCGGCACCTTGGTGCCGTCCTCGGCCGTCGCCCACTCGCGGAACTGCTCGTACTCGCCGGGGTCGTAGCCACCGAGCACGGGGCGCTGCTTCAGCAGGATCAGCCGCCTGGTCTCGAGGTCGTAGTCGTAGACGCTGGGCGGGGTGACCATGCTGGTGTAGCCCAGCCGCAGGCGCTCGGTCGTGAACTCGGGGTTGCCCGCGGGGCCGACGTCGTAGAGCGGCTCGGGGAACTCGATCTCGTACGCGTCGCGGTCCTGCAGCGGGTAGGGGAGGATGCGGATCCCGGTCAGGCCGTCGCGGCGGAAGTGGACGACCGCGTGGGAGGCGAACGCGTCGACCTCCAGCAGCCGGGTGTCCTCCCGGTGGGCGATGAGCGGTGTCCAGACACCGGGGTCGTCGAGAGGCGCGGTGGCGAGCTCGAAGTTCTCCGCGTTCTCGTTGTGCAGGACGAAGAAGTGGTCGCCCGCGTGCTCGATGCCGTACTCCACACCGGTGACGCGCGGGCGCACGACCTTGAACTCGCCCGTCGGGTCGTCGGCGTCGAGGATGCGGACCTCGCTGGTGATCTTGCTGCCCGCGCCGAGGACGAGGTACTTCTCGCTGCGGGTCAGGCCGATGCCGACCCAGAACCGCTCGTCGCTCTCCTCGTAGACGAGCACGTCGTTGTCGGCGCTGTCGCCGAGGGTGTGCCGGTAGACCTGGTAGGGACGCCAGGCGTCGTCGATCCTGGTGTAGAAGAACGTGGTGCCGTCGGCCGACCAGGTGCCGCCGTAGAAGACGCCGCTGATCTCGTCGGCGAGCTTCTCTCCCGTCTGCAGGTCCTTGAAGGACAGCGTGAAGCGCTCGTCGCCCTTGTAGTCGGTGGAGTAGGCCAGGAGCTTGCCGTCGGGCGTGACGGCGCTGGTGCCGATCGAGAAGAAGTCGCTGTCGCCGGCCAGCTCGTTGCCGTCCAGGAGCACCTGCTCGCCAGGGAGCGTGCCGTCGGTGGTGACCACCGGCGGCGTGTCCCCCTCGGCGGGGACCCGGCAGGAGATGCCGTACTGCTTGCCCTCCTGGGTGCGCGAGAAGTACCACCAGGCGCCCTTGCGGCTGGGGACGGACAGGTCGGTCTCCTGCGTACGGCCCTTGATCTCCTGGAAGACCTGCTCCTGGAGCTCCTCCAGGTGTCCGGTCTCCTGTTTGAGGAAGTCGTTCTCCTGTTGGAGATAGGCGATCGTGTCAGGGTCTTCCTTGTTGGTGAGCCACGCGTATTCGTCGATCACGGTGTCGCCGTGATGGGTGCGCTCGCTCGGTACCTTCTTCGCCAGAGGCGGGATGTGGCTGCTCACCTGGCCGAGTCTACGTTTAGCGTCCCGAGCGCTCGGGAGCGCTGCTAATCTTTAGAAGCCGACGCGGTGCGGCGCAACCATCTGGTGGCGGAACCGCAGGACGTCGGCACTCCCTTCTGGGGCAGCGGTTCTGAAGATCGGTTCGCGGATCGATTGAAGAGCTGGTAAGTTAGAGGGGTTGCCCCGGAAGCGGGGTGGTCGAAATTCTAGCGAGTCTGACCGGTTTGACATCAAATCGGACGAACTGCTAAGATGGAGACATAACGAAGCGAGTGCCACCGGGCAGGTGACGGTGAATGCGTCCGTTTCTTGAGAACTCAACAGTGTGTTAAAAGCCAGTGCATGATGCACAACCCCGTCCATTGGACGGATTCCTTTGGTTGGAACATTCATGTTTCAGCCGGGAGAAATTCTCGAACATTGTTTGGAGAGTTTGATCCTGGCTCAGGACGAACGCTGGCGGCGTGCTTAACACATGCAAGTCGAGCGGAAAGGCCCTTCGGGGTACTCGAGCGGCGAACGGGTGAGTAACACGTGAGCAACCTGCCCCTGACTCTGGGATAAGCCCGGGAAACTGGGTCTAATACCGGATACGACCGCCCCCGGCATCGGGTGGTGGTGGAAAGTTTTTTCGGTTGGGGATGGGCTCGCGGCCTATCAGCTTGTTGGTGGGGTAGTGGCCTACCAAGGCGACGACGGGTAGCCGGCCTGAGAGGGCGACCGGCCACACTGGGACTGAGACACGGCCCAGACTCCTACGGGAGGCAGCAGTGGGGAATATTGCGCAATGGGCGAAAGCCTGACGCAGCGACGCCGCGTGGGGGATGACGGCCTTCGGGTTGTAAACCTCTTTCAGCAGGGACGAAGTTGACGTGTACCTGCAGAAGAAGCGCCGGCTAACTACGTGCCAGCAGCCGCGGTAATACGTAGGGCGCAAGCGTTGTCCGGAATTATTGGGCGTAAAGAGCTCGTAGGTGGCTTGTCGCGTCTGCCGTGAAAGCTCGCAGCTTAACTGCGGGTCTGCGGTGGATACGGGCTGGCTAGAGGTAGGTAGGGGAGAACGGAATTCCTGGTGTAGCGGTGAAATGCGCAGATATCAGGAGGAACACCGGTGGCGAAGGCGGTTCTCTGGGCCTTACCTGACGCTGAGGAGCGAAAGCGTGGGGAGCGAACAGGATTAGATACCCTGGTAGTCCACGCTGTAAACGTTGGGCGCTAGGTGTGGGGATCTTCCACGATCTCCGTGCCGGAGCTAACGCATTAAGCGCCCCGCCTGGGGAGTACGGCCGCAAGGCTAAAACTCAAAGGAATTGACGGGGGCCCGCACAAGCGGCGGAGCATGTTGCTTAATTCGACGCAACGCGAAGAACCTTACCAAGGCTTGACATCGCCCGGAAAGCTGCAGAGATGTGGCCCTCTTCGGACTGGGTGACAGGTGGTGCATGGCTGTCGTCAGCTCGTGTCGTGAGATGTTGGGTTAAGTCCCGCAACGAGCGCAACCCTTGCTCCATGTTGCCAGCAGGCGCTTCGGCGTGCTGGGGACTCATGGGGGACTGCCGGGGTCAACTCGGAGGAAGGTGGGGATGACGTCAAGTCATCATGCCCCTTATGTCTTGGGCTGCAAACATGCTACAATGGCCGGTACAGAGGGTTGCGATACCGTGAGGTGGAGCGAATCCCTAAAAGCCGGTCTCAGTTCGGATTGGGGTCTGCAACTCGACCCCATGAAGTCGGAGTCGCTAGTAATCGCAGATCAGCAACGCTGCGGTGAATACGTTCCCGGGCCTTGTACACACCGCCCGTCACGTCACGAAAGTCGGCAACACCCGAAGCCCGTGGCCCAACCAGCTTGCTGGGGGGAGCGGTCGAAGGTGGGGCTGGCGATTGGGACGAAGTCGTAACAAGGTAGCCGTACCGGAAGGTGCGGCTGGATCACCTCCTTTCTAAGGAGCAGCGACCGGTCTTGATCGGTCTACGTCGAGGTCATCAGCGAACGTCTGATGCTCGGCAGCTCATTAGTGGAGCACTGGCTACTCGGTTCAGCGTGATCGCTGCCCGTCTGGTACCGCCCGGCTTGCCGGGAGTGGGAACGAGGGTGACAGGGGTTACGAGGTGCCGGACACACTGTTGGGTCCTGAGGAAACGGACCGGATCATGGGGCCACCCGCTGCGGGTTTCGCATGGTGGCCTGATCCTTCTGTTCCGCCTCATACAGGGCTAGCGAAGAACCATCTTGGTGTGGTTTGGAGCTGGTTGCTGTTTGTTGTTTGAGATTTGCATAGTGGACGCGAGCATCTTTGTGGCCAAGTTTTTTAGGGCACACGGTGGATGCCTTGGCATCAGGAGCCGATGAAGGACGTGGGAGGCTGCGTTAAGCCTCGGGGAGTCGCCAACCAGACGTTGATCCGGGGATGTCCGAATGGGGAAACCTAGCACCAGTCATGTGGTGTTGCCTCCGCCTGAATGTATAGGGCGGTTGGTGGTAACGCGGGGAAGTGAAACATCTCAGTACCCGTAGGAAGAGAAAACAACAGTGATTCCGTGAGTAGTGGTGAGCGAAAGCGGATGAGGCTAAACCGGGCATGTGTGATAGCCGGCAGGCGTTGCATGTTCGGGGTCGTGGGACCCTCTTGATCGATCTGCCGATCGGTCGAACAGTGAGAAATCGATGGGGTAGTTGAAAGCTCTGGGAAGGGCTGCCGTAGACCGTGAGAGCCGGGTAGGCGAAACCTTGTCGACTGTTTGAGGGGATCCCAAGTAGCACGGGGCCCGAGAAATCCTGTGTGAATCTGCCAGGACCACCTGGTAAGCCTAAATACTCCCTGATGACCGATAGTGCACTAGTACCGTGAGGGAAAGGTGAAAAGTGCCCCGGTGAGGGGTCGTGAAATAGTACCTGAAACCGTGTGCCTACAAGCCGTAGGAGCTTACATCAGCTTGCTGGTGTGTGATGTGACTGCGTGCCTTTTGAAGAATGAGCCTGCGAGTTATGGTGTGTGGCGAGGTTAACCCGTGTGGGGGAGCCGTAGCGAAAGCGAGTCTGAATAGGGCGTTTGAGTCGCATGCTGTAGACCCGAAGCGGAGTGATCTACGCATGGGCAGGTTGAAGCGAGGGTAAGACCTCGTGGAGGACCGAACCCACCAGGGTTGAAAACCTGGGGGATGACCTGTGTGTAGGGGTGAAAGGCCAATCAAACTCCGTGATAGCTGGTTCTCCCCGAAATGCATTTAGGTGCAGCGTCACGTGTTTCTTGCCGGAGGTAGAGCACTGGATGGCCGATGGGCCCGACAAGGTTACTGACGTCAGCCAAACTCCGAATGCCGGTAAGTGAGAGCGTGGCAGTGAGACTGCGGGGGATAAGCTCCGTAGTCGAGAGGGAAACAGCCCAGATCACCGACTAAGGCCCCTAAGCGTGTGCTAAGTGGGAAAGGATGTGGAGTCGCAGAGACAACCAGGAGGTTGGCTTAGAAGCAGCCACCCTTGAAAGAGTGCGTAATAGCTCACTGGTCAAGTGATTCCGCGCCGACAATGTAGCGGGGCTCAAGTACACCGCCGAAGTCGTGGCATTGATGAGAACGTGTTCTTGTTGATGGGTAGGGGAGCGTCGTGCAGCCGGCGAAGCAGCAGAGTGATCTAGTTGTGGAGGCTGTGCGAGTGAGAATGCAGGCATGAGTAGCGAATGCAGGGTGAGAAACCCTGCCGCCGAATGACCAAGGGTTCCTGGGCCAGGCTAATCCGCCCAGGGTAAGTCGGGACCTAAGGCGAGGCCGACAGGCGTAGTCGATGGACAACGGGTTGATATTCCCGTACCCGCTTTAACACGCCCATATCGAACCTCGTGATGCTAAGAGTCCTTAAGCCCCGCAGCGTCCTTCGGGACAAGTGGTGAGGCTGAACGCTCGATCCGATCGGGTAGTAGGTAAGCGATGGGGTGACGCAGGAAGGTAGTCCAACCCAGGCGATGGTTGTTCCTGGGGTAAGCATGTAGGGAGCAGGGTAGGCAAATCCGCCCTGTACGTATCCTGAGATGTGATGCCGAGCCGATTGTGGCGAAGTGGATGATCCTATGCTGCCGAGAAAAGCCTCTAGCGAGTGTTGTGGCGGCCCGTACCCTAAACCGACTCAGGTGGTCAGGTAGAGAATACCAAGGCGATCGGGTGAACTGTGGTTAAGGAACTCGGCAAATTGCCCCCGTAACTTCGGGAGAAGGGGGACCTCTGCTGGTGACGAAACTAGCTTTCTGAGCTGGTGGGGGTCGCAGTGGCCAGGGGGAAGCGACTGTTTACTAAAAACACAGGTCCGTGCGAAGTCGTAAGACGATGTATACGGACTGACGCCTGCCCGGTGCCGGAACGTTAAGGGGACCGCTTAGCTGTGGCAACACAGCGAAGGTGAGAACTTAAGCGCCGGTAAACGGCGGTGGTAACTATAACCATCCTAAGGTAGCGAAATTCCTTGTCGGGTAAGTTCCGACCTGCACGAATGGCGTAACGACTTCCCCGCTGTCTCAACCGCAGACCCGGCGAAATTGCACTACGAGTAAAGATGCTCGTTACGCGCAGCAGGACGGAAAGACCCCGGGACCTTCACTACAGCTTGACATTGGCGTTTGGAACGTCTTGTGTAGGATAGGTGGGAGACTGTGAAGCTCGGACGCTAGTTCGGGTGGAGTCATTGGTGAAATACCACTCTGGTCGTTTTGAACGTCTAACTCTGGTCCGTGATCCGGATCGGGGACAGTGTCTGGTGGGTAGTTTAACTGGGGCGGTTGCCTCCTAAAGAGTAACGGAGGCGCCCAAAGGTTCCCTCAGCCTGGTTGGCAATCAGGTGTCGAGTGTAAGTGCACAAGGGAGCTTGACTGTGAGACTGACGGGTCGAGCAGGAGCGAAAGCTGGGACTAGTGATCCGGCGGTGGCATGTGGAAGCGCCGTCGCTCAACGGCTAAAAGGTACCCCGGGGATAACAGGCTGATCTTCCCCAAGAGTCCATATCGACGGGATGGTTTGGCACCTCGATGTCGGCTCGTCGCATCCTGGGGCTGGAGTAGGTCCCAAGGGTTGGGCTGTTCGCCCATTAAAGCGGTACGCGAGCTGGGTTTAGAACGTCGCGAGACAGTTCGGTCCCTATCCGCTGCGCGCGCAGGAGACTTGAAAGGGGCTGTCCCTAGTACGAGAGGACCGGGACGGACGAACCTCTGGTGTGCCAGTTGTACCGCCAGGTGCACGGCTGGTTGGCTACGTTCGGAAGGGATAACCGCTGAAAGCATCTAAGCGGGAAGCTCGCCTTGAGATGAGGTCTCCCACCACGTGAGTGGGTAAGGCTCCCGGTAGACGACCGGGTTGATAGGCCGGAGGTGGAAGCACGGTAACGTGTGGAGCTGACCGGTACTAATAGGCCGAGGACTTGACCACAAAGCACGCTTTTCATTAAGCACTGTTGCTCGCGTCCACTAGGCAATTCTGAAACAACAAGCACGTCTGTGTTTGACAGTTTCATAGGGTTGCGGCGGTTATAGCGCAGAGGAAACACCCGGTTACATTCCGAACCCGGAAGTTAAGCTCTGCAGCGCCGATGGTACTGCACTCGGGAGGGTGTGGGAGAGTAGGTCGCCGCCGCGCAATCTTTGTATGAAAGGGTCTCGCCTTATGGCGGGACCCTTTCTGCATTTCCGGGGTCATCTATCACCGGACAGCCTCCCCTGACTGGCCCCGGGATCGGCTTCGTCCCCTGCTGCATCCCGTCCAACCCCTCGCCTGACGTTCACCGGATGCCCTGAATACGTCTCGGCCGACCTCGGCACCGCCTCTCCAGGACGACCTGGCGGCCGTTGTCGCTGAGTCAGTTCCGAAGGGCAAGGTGTCGGTGCCCCTCATAGCCATGACAGCGCCCGGCCCGTCCTCGGGCCGTGGCGCCCCACACCCGACGCCCCACACCCGACGCCCCACACCCGACGCCCCACACCCGACGCCCCACACCCGACGCCCCACACCCGACGCCCCACACCCGACGCCCCACACCCGACGCCCCACACAGGGTGATCGGCGGCCGGGGATCGACGCGGTAACGGAAGACAGGCCGGATTATGGGGACTCGCGTCCGCAGCCACGCCCTCTATGAGGCGCTGCTCGACGCAGGGGGCGCACTCCGTCGACTTCACGCCCTGATACCACGGGACCATTACGCCAACGCTTTTCACCGCTCGGCTACACCACATGCTCGATGGCGGGGATGGACGGCAAGCGAGCGGCGAACTGGGCGACGCGCTCTGTCGCATCGTCGCGCCGAGGGCAGGTGACGTCGATGTCGAGGTCGTGGGTGACCTAAAGGCCGAGCGCCACGCTGGCGATCGGTTCGGATGGGGCTCCGACGGTTGAGAGTCGCCTGGCTGACTAGTTCGGAGGAGAGGGCAGGTGACGTCGGTCGCGGGTGACGTCAGGCCGCCGCGCTGGCGATCGGTTTGGGCGGGCATCCGATGATTGAGCGTCTGGTGACCGATTAGTTCGGGGAACCGATGGTGACGAGCAGTTGCTCCAGTTGGAGAGCGCCGCTGACTGTGTGGTCTTCGATCTGTCACTAGTCCTGCTGGTGGAGAAGGGACATGATCTCAAGATTGTCAGAGGGCTCGGTTAGGTTGCCTGGCATGGATTCTCAAGATCTTCTCTCCCACCTGCATCGTGAGCTGATGGCGTTTCGAGCGTGTCTGGACGTCGATCTCGAGGCGCCGATCGAGCACTGCGGTGACTGGACGCTCCGCGATCTCGCCGAGCATCTGGGTGGGTCCAATCTGTGGGCGGCTGTGGCGGTCAGGGAGGGGCGGGGTGATTATGTGGCTCCGGCTGCTCCGAGAGATCGCGACGGGTTGCTTCGGTGGTTCGACCATGCGTCGGTGACCTTGCTTGAGGCACTGGACGGTGATCCGTCGGCTGAGGCGTGGACGTTCCATCCGCCCGGCACGGTGGGGTTCTGGCGGCGGCGCCGGTGTCTCGAGGCGCTTGTGCACCGGTGGGATGCCGAACACGCTCTGGGTACGGCCGGCATCCTCGATCCGGAATTGGCGAGCGAGGGGGTGGCTGAGGTGTTCGACACGATCGCACCACGACAGGTCGTCCGGGGACGGACGCGTCCGCCTGAGAACGCGGTGCGGCTCGACGCGACCGACACAGGGCCGTCGTGGACGTACGGGCCGGGGGCTCCCGTTGCCAAGGTGTCCGGTAAGGCGGCCCACCTCTTGCTGATGTTGTGGGGCCGGCTGCCGATGACCGATGAGCTGTTGGTGTGGGAAGGCGACAGGGACGCGGGTCTCGAGGTGCTGACCGGTCCGCTGACGGGCTAGTGATCGACGCTGGCATCGAGGGGCGACCGGCGAGGTGGGCCTGGGCCCTGGGGGTACGGCTGGTGCGCTGATGGGCGAGAGATCGCCCCCGCGTGGGAGGGCGATCGGGAGAGGTCTTGGGTGCCGGCCGGTCCGCTGACGGGGTTGGTGATTGCTTCCCGTGTGAGAGAGGCGACCGGCGCGCTGGGTCTGGGTCCCACGGTACGGCGGCCGGTGCGCTGATGGGCTGGAGGCCGCCGCCGAGTGGGAGGTCTTGGGTGCCAGCCGGTCCGCTGACGGGTTGGTAATTGCTGCCCGAGTGAGAGAGGCGACCGGTCAGGTGGGCCCGGTTCCCTCGGTACGGCGGCCGGTGCGCTGATGGGCTGGAGATCGCCCCCAAGTGGGCGGTGCGCCGGTGAGGCGGGTCTCGGGGTAGGGCAGGTGCGCTGATGGGCTGGAGGTCGTCGCCGAGTGGGAGGGCGATCGGGAGGAGGGCTTGGGTGTTGGCTGGTTTGCTGGCGAGATCTGAACAAAGCCGCGGGAGAGAGCGTCTCATAAAGAGTGATCGCACTGGATGGAGGTTTTCTACGCGAATCGTCGTTCGCGAGGAATGTGAGGTGTCTTTGCGGGCAGTGACCGACGGCGCGGGACGGAGATCCTTCCGCGTGAGCGGTCACCACCGCGCGGAGGGCGAGCGCTCTCGGGGCGGGTCGCTGAAGGTGTGGGTCGGAGGAGGCTCTCGTGAGGGAGCGTCGGAGGTGCGAGTGAAGTGGTCTTGTGGGAGCGATCGCCGAGACGCGGAGGGGCACTTTCCGCGCCTCCGCCCACGGCCCGAGGAACAGCGTGCCTGTGAGCTCACGCTCAAGGGACAACGGTCCCGTGGTGCTTTGTCTGAGGAACAGCGTGCTGGTGAGCTCACGCCCGGGGGACAGCGTGCCCGTGGCTCAGGGCTTGAGGAACAGCGTGCCGGCGAGGGCACATCCAGGGGGCTGCGTGCCGGTGGTGCTTGGTTTGAGGAACAGCGTGCTGGTGAGCTCACACCCAGGGGACAGCGTGCTGGCGAGTTCACGCCCGGGGGACAGCGTGCTGGCGAGTTCACGCCCGGGGGACAGCGTGCCTGTGGCTCAGGGCTTGAGGAACAGCGTGCCGGCGAGCTCATGTTCGTGGGGGAGCGTTCCCGTGGTTCTTGGCTTGGGGAACTGGGTGGCTGCGACCTCCTGCCTGAGAGACGGGGTGGCTGTTGTTCAGGGGTTGAGGAGCAGGGTGCCCTCCATCACCGTTACCGCGTGGCCGGCCAGGTCGACGCGGTCGCCTCGGAGGGTGGTGCGGACCAGGCCGCCTCTTGCCGACAGCTGGGCGCCGAGGAGGGAGTCGCGGCCGAGCCTGGCGGACCAGTACGGAGCGAGGGCGCAGTGGGCCGAGCCGGTGACCGGGTCCTCGGCCACGCCGACGCGTGGCGCGAAGAAGCGGGAGACGTAGTCCGCGGCGGTGGAGGAAGCGGCCTGGGCGGTGACGATCACGCCTCTGGCGTCCACGGATTCGAGAGCCGGAATGTCGGGCCTGAGGGAGCGCACGCTCTCCTCGGATTCGAGCTCCACCAGCAGGTCGAGCTGGCTGCGGCTCACGCTCACCACCGCAGCTCCAAGTGCCTTTTCGAGGCCGTCAGGAACTGTGGCAAGCGTCACTTCTTTGGTCGGGAAATCCATCGTGATCAGTCCGTCGTCGGATGGATTCACGGTGAGGATTCCACTCTTCGTCTCGAAATGGAGCGCTCCGGTGGCCGCGCCTGTGGAATAGAGCACATGAGCCGTGGCCAGCGTCGCGTGACCGCACAGCGATACTTCGACCGCCGGAGTGAACCAGCGCAGCGAATTACCGAGCAGGAACGCCGTCTCCGACAGGCCCATCTCGGTCGCCAGAGACTGCATCCAGGTGTCGGAAGCGCCTTCGTTGAGGAGGCAGACAGCGGCAGGATTACCGTGGAATGCTGTGTCGGTGAAGGCATCGACCGTGAACAGGCGCATGTGGTCGATGATATAGGCGGCGATATCCAGTCGAAACCGGGACGCTTGCCGTACAAAATGGAATATGTGTTGGGCGTGTCGCATGGCGAACGCCGAAGCGTCGGTTACCGTCCAATGTGTAGGGACGTGCCGATTACGGTGAGTTCCTGAGGAAAGGACAAGCCGATGGGGGCAGTGCGCAAGGTGGTGAGCTACCTTGGCCTGGGCGGGATCGATCAATACGACGACGGCTACGAAGACGAGCAGTACGAAGATGAGTACGTGCCGGCTTCGGAGCGTGCCGCGAAGCGGTGGCGTGCCACCGTCGAGTCGTCGCGGATCGTGATGGTCCAGCCGCTGAAATACAACGACGCACCAATGATCGGGCAGCACTTCCGTGAGGGGCAGACCGTCATCATGGACGTCACCGGCATGCCCATGCCGGAGGCGACCAGGATGGTCGACTTCGCGGCCGGGCTGGCCTACGGGTGCGAGGGTCGGATCGAGCGCATCGCGGACCGGGTGTTCCTGCTCGCGCCCGCGCACGTGGAGATCGAGAACACCTGAGTCAAGCGGCGGCCCGTGAGGGTCGCTCTGTGAGCGTACGCTGGGCCGGCTGGGGGGCTGGTCTGGTGTGTCCGCAGGCGCTGCCGCTTGCTCGGGTGGGCGCTTGCCGGGTCCTGTGGAGCGGCGGGCGACTCCACCGCGGGTGCGGTCCTGCTACGCAGAGGCCGGGCCGCATGACGAGGCCGGGCCGCATGACGAGGCCGGGCGCGCGAGGCGCGGGCTCTGTCCATGGGGCGACGAACCGGCCGCACCCCCCAGAGAACCGGCCGCACACCTCCAGATAGAACCGGCCGCACACCTCAGATAGCGGGAAGCGACACCGCGGGAAGAGCGGCTAGGCGGCGCGGGGGCCGCGGCGCAGGAGGCGGATGAGGCCGGCGGAGTCCTCGGCGGCCTGCTTGGCCCGATCGTCCGCCTCGCGGGCGTACGCGTGCAGTGCCCAGATCGCCCCGTCCGCGAGGTCCTTGAGCTCGGCGAGCCGTGTCTCCACGTAGGCCTCGTCGGAGCGGCGCGCCTGCTGGAGCTCCCACAGTCGCCAGGCGCCCAGGCCCGCGCTGGCCACCCCCAGGACGGCCAGCGGCCACCACGCCACGATCGCGCCCGCCACCAGGGCCACGCACAGCGCCATGAGCAGGTAGGCCAGCCACGGCGGCCGGCGCTCGGGGATCCCGTCGATGATGATCGCCCGTTCGGCGGCGGCCATCGACTCGGGGTCGGGCCCCTCCGGCAACAGCACCAGGCGGTGGCCGAGGACGGGGACGGTGATGGAGTCGGGCGGCGTGAGCTGGGTGTCGGCCTCCAGCTCCGCGGCGACCTCGCGCAGGATCGGCGCGGCGACATGGAGCGCGATCGCGGCCAGGTAGGGGTCGGAGCCGGGCCGGAGGTCGTCGAGCAGGTGCCCGATGAGCGAGCCCATCGGGCCCGAGGGGCCGGCGAGACCCGCCAGCGAGCGGAGCACGGCCAGGGGCTCCTCCTCCGCCCAAGCGGTGGCCGGAGTGGCGGCGGAGTTGGTGAGCGGCGTGCGGGAGTCGTGCTCGGCCTGCCTGGTCATGGTGATCTCGGCGCAGCGGGCGCGCAGCCTGGACAGGCGGGCGGCGGCCCTGGGCGGGCCTGGCCAGCTCGGGGATCTCGGCCAGCTCGGGGAAGTCGACGAGGGCGGCGGGCACCACGACCGAGGGCTCGCCGGGAGCGAGGGCCTGCAGCCACTGCGCGGTGTCGGCCTGCGTGGGGATGGCCAGGGCGTCGAGCTTGCGGAGGACGAAGATCTTGCCGGCCGGGCCGTACGCGCCTCTGGCGGCGGCCAGCCACAGCGCACGCTGGCCGTGGTTGACGGGGTGGTCCATCGACAGCTCGCCGAAGGCGGTGCCGAGCCAGGAGGCGTGGATGCGGTCGCCGTGCCCGGCGACGGCCAGGGCGAGGCAGAGGAACAGGGCGGTGTTGCGCTGGTCGCGGTTGGCGGCCGTGGTCAGCGGTTCGAGGGGGTCGTCGCCGGTGAGGATCGCGACGAGCGCCTGGACGGCAGGCGGCAGCCAGAAGCCGGGGATGTCCTGGAAGGCCGGGGTCATCGAGGGCGCGGTGCCGTTGGCCGCGAGGTTGGCGAGCAGAGCCTCTGTGTAGCGGTGGAGTTCAGTCGTGGCTGGCGGACTTGCGCTCAGTTCCGTTGCCAAGGTCGAGAACTCCCCCAATGTCGGCCTCACTTCATGACCGCGTAAAGCCTAGCCGGGGGGCGCGCCAACCATGGGGAGGCGCGCCCATCCCTTACATACGGTCCGGAACGGGGACTCCCAGGAGTTCCAGGCCGGTTTCCAGTACACGCAGGGTCAGCGCGCAGAGGGCGAGCCTGGAGGCCCGCGTCTCGGCGTCGACGCCCTCCTTGAGGACCGGGCACTCCTCGTAGAACGTGCTGAAGAGGCTGGCGGTCTCGAACAGGAAGGCGCTGAGCCTGTGCGGCTCGACCAGCGCCGCGACCTGGTCGACGACCGCGCCGAACCCGAGCAGGTGCAGCGCGAGCGCGCGCTCGGCCGGCACGCCGAGCACGATGGGGCCACGAGCCGACGCCGGCTCCACCCCGGCCTTGCGGAAGATGGAGCGGATCCGCGCCGTGGCGTACTGCATGTAGGGGCCGGTGTTGCCGGCGAAGTTGAGCATGCGGTCGAAGTCGAAGACGTACTCGCTGTCGTGGCTGATCGACAGGTCGGCGTACTTGACCGCGCCCATGCCCACCGCGTGGGCGATCTCGCCCTTGGTCTCCTCGTCGTAGCCTCGGTCGGCGATGATCACAGCGGCGCGGTCGACCGCCTCCTGGAGCAGCTCCATGAGCTTGACCGACTCGCCGGAGCGGGTCTTGAAGCGGCGGCCGTCCTTGCCCAGCATCATGCCGATCTGGACGTGCTCGGCGGAGACCGAGTCGGGCAGCCATCCGGCCTGCTCGGCGGCGGCGAAGACCATGCGGAAGTGGAGCGCCTGGTCGGCGCCGACGACGTAGAGGATGCGGTCGGCCTTGAGGTCGTCGACCCTGTAGTGGATCGCCGCCATGTCGGTGGAGGCGTAGCCGTAGCCGCCGTCGCTCTTGCGGATGATCAGCGGGAGCGGCTTGTCGTCCGAGCCGGTGAAGCCCGGAGGGAACAGGCACAGCGCGCCTTCGCTCATCACCGCGACGCCCATGGCCTCGAGGTCGTCGCAGGTCTTCTCGAGCATCGAGTTGTACATGCTCTCGCCCGCGATGTCGGCGTCGGTGAGCGTGACGCCGAGCATCTCGTAGACCTTGTTGAAGTAGCGGATGGTGGCTTCCATGAAGACGTGCCACAGCCGCATGGTCTCGGGGTCGCCCGACTGGAGCGTGGTGACCCGCTGGCGGGAGCGCGTCTTGAACGACTCGTCGCTGTCGAACTTGGCGCGGGCGGCCTGGTAGTACTCGGTGCCCTGGCCGGCCTCGAGCTGCGCGACCGCGGCCTCCTCGCCGATGTCGAGCAGGTGCTCGATGAGCATGCCGAACGGCGTGCCCCAGTCGCCGAGGTGGTTCTGGCGCACGACGGTGCTGCCGAGGTGCTCGTAGATGCGAGCCATGGCGTCGCCCACGATCGTGGTGCGCAGGTGGCCGACGTGCATCTCCTTGGCCGCGTTGGGCGCGGAGTAGTCGATCACGACGCGTTGCGGCGGGGTGGCCGTGCCGATGCCCGTGCGGGGGTCGGCGAGCATCTCGGTGGCCTCGGCCGTGATCCAGGCCGGGTCAAGGGTGATGTTGAGGAAGCCGGGGCCGCTGACCTCGACCGTGCCGGGGAAGTCGGCGAGCTGGTCGGCGATGGCCTGGGCGACCTCCCGCGGTGCTCGTCGCAGGCGCTTGCCCAGGCTCATCGCGACGTTCGCCTGGAAGTCGGCGAACTGGGAGGGCCTGATCAGCGGGTCTGCGTCGGCGTACTCGGAACCGAACGCGTTGGCCAGCGCCTGCTGGACGCGCTCGGTGAGCACTATCTGCGGGTCGGTCATGTTCTAAGGGTACCGGTGAGCTTGACTGCGGCGCTGATCGCAGCGGCGGCGACCGCGCCGATGGCGACGGCCGCCCAGCCGCCGGCTCCGAGGGCGAAGAACTGCCTGGTGAACGGGACGGCGAGGGCCAGCGCGAACAGCACGGCCATGACGCCGATCAGCAGGACCTTCCACGGCCTGAGCGGCCTGGCCACGAGCGCCAGGATCCACCAGGTGACGATGAAGAGCGTGACGACGGCCGAGGTGCGGTCGCCGCCGCCGGCCCAGAACGACAGCATGACCGCGGCGGCGGTGATCAACCCGGCCGGTACGGCGAAGCGCAGCACCCGCGGCACGAACCCTGATTCGGCCCGCTCGAGCGTCGGCGCGAGGGCGAGGAAGAGGGCGGGAGCGCCGATGGTCAGCGCGTTGACCAGGGTCGAGTGCCTGGGCGCGAAGGGGAACATGACGCCGAGCACGCCCACCACGAGTGACAGCGCGATCGCGTAGAAGGTCTTGGTGAGGAACAGGTTGGAGACCCGCTCGATGTTGGCGAGCACCCTGCGTCCCTCGGCCACGACCTCGGGCAGGCTGTCGAACCTGTCGTCGAGCAGCACCACCTGGGCCACCGCCTTGGTGGCGGGGCTGCCCGCGCCCATCGCGATGCCGAGGTCGGCGTCCTTCAGCGCGAGAACGTCGTTGACGCCGTCACCGGTCATCGCCACCGTGTGACCGCGCGACTGCAGGGCCGCCACGAACTGCCGCTTCTGCTGAGGGGTGACCCTGCCGAAGACGGTGTTGTCCTCGAGGATCTCGGCGAGCTTCTCCTGGTCGTCCGGAGGAAGGGTCCTGGCGTCCACGGCCCGCTCGCCGCCGGGGATCTCGAGCGCCGTGGCGATCGCGGCGACCGCGTCGGGGCTGTCCCCCGAGATGACCTTGACGGTGACGCCCTGGGCGGCGAAGTACTGGAGGGTCTCGTGGGCGTCGGGCCTGATCCGCTGCTTGAGCGTGATCAGCGCGACAGGCTCGTTCTCCTCCGTACGGCAGAGCGCGATCACGCGGGCGCCGGTCGCGGCCAGGGTGGCGGCGGTGCCGTACGCCTGGTGGTCGGGGGAGAGGAGCACGTCGGGTGCGCCGAGCGACCAGGAGCCGTGGCCGTCGAAGGTGGCGCCGCTCCACTTCCTCGCCGAGGAGAAGGGCACCAGCTCGGTGGCGGTCCAGCCAGGCGGTGAGGCGTAGCCGGCCTGGATGGCCTGGGCGGTGGCGTTGGGGTGGGAGTCGGCGTGGGCGAGGGCGCCGAGCGCGTCGTCGATCGGGGCGTCGTCGCGCAGCCTGATCACCTCGCCGAGCTCCATGCCGCCCGCGGTCAGGGTGCCCGTCTTGTCGAGGCAGAGCACGTCCACTCGGGCCAGGCCCTCGATCGCGGGCAGCTCCTGGACGAGGGCGTTGCGCTGGCCGAGCCGTACGACGCCGACGGCGAAGGCGATGCTCGTCATCAGCACCAGGCCCTCGGGGATCATGGTGACGATGCCGGCGACCGCCCCCGTGATGGCCGAGCCGAAGTCCTCGTCGTTGCGCACCTGGCTGTAGAGCAGTAGCGCGCCGATCGGGATGACCAGCCAGGTGATGTACTTGATGAACTTCGTGACACCGTCGCGCAGCTCGGAGTGGGCGAGGGAGAAGGCGCTGGCCTGCTCGGTCAGCTGGGCGGCGTAGGCGTCCTCGCCGACCCTCGTGGCGGTGAAGGCGCCCGAGCCCGCGACCGCGAAGCTGCCCGACAGCACCTGGTCTCCCGGCTGTTTGCGAACGGGGTCGGCCTCCCCTGTGAGCAGTGACTCGTCGATCTCCAGCCCCTGGGAGGCGACGACCTCGCCGTCGACGAGCAGCCTGTCGCCCGGGCCGAGCAGGATCAGATCGCCGAGCACGATGTGCCTGGAGTGGATCTGCTGGTCCCTGCCGTCCCTGCGGACGGTGACCGGCGCCTCGTTCACCACGGCGAGCCGGTCGAGCGTGCGCTTGGCTCTCAGCTCCTGGACGATGCCGATCATCGCGTTGGCCACGATGACCAGGCCGAACAGGCTGTCCTGCCACTCGCCGAAGATCAGGATGAGCGCCCACAGGACGCCGATGACGAGGTTGAACAGCGTGAGGACGTTGGCCCTGATGATCGCCGAGAGCGATCTGCTCGTCCGGCGCGGAACGTCGTTCGTCTTGGCGGCCGCTACCTGCGCGGACGTGAGGCCCTCCACACGATCCCCCCGAATGCCGTGGTGACGATCACCATAGCCGGTGGGGCCGAGGCGCCGTGGAGAGCCGTTCGCCGATCCTGGCGACGATGCCCTTGCGTGAGAGGGTGGCGGCCAGCTCGCACGCCGCGCTGACGGAGGCGGCCTTCGACGCCCCGTGGGCGACGACGACCGTGCCGTTGAGGCCGAGCAGGGCCGCGCCGCCGTACGCCTCGGAGTCGAGCCTTCTGGACAGGTCCTTGAGCCTGCCACGCTGCATGAGGGCGCCCATCCTGGCCATCGGGCTGGCGGTGATGGTCTCGCTGAGCTCGGTGAAGGCGTAGCGGACCGCGCCCTCCATCGTCTTGAGCGCGATGTTGCCGGTGAAGCCGTCGGTCACGATGACGTCGGCCGTGCCCGAGAGCAGGTCGTGGCCCTCGACGTTGCCGACGAAGTGGATGCCGGGGGTGGCTCTCAGCAACTCGTGGGCGCGCTTCACGAGCTTGTTGCCCTTCTCGGGCTCGGAGCCGATCGTGAGCAGGCCGACGCGGGGCGTCTCCAGGCCGTAGGCGGTCTCGGCGTAGGCGGAGCCCAGATGCGCGAACTGCACCAGCATTTCCGGCTTGACCTCGGCGTTCGCGCCCGCGTCGAGCAGGATGGTGGGCGTGGGCCTGGTGGGCAGGGCGACGGCGAGAGCGGGCCTGATCACCGACTGCTGGGTCTTGAGCCTGAGCTTGCCCGTGGCGACGACACCGCCGGTGGAGCCGGCCGAGACCACGGCGGAGGCGTCGCCGCGCCTCAGCAAATGGCAGGCCACGGCGATGCTGGAGCGGGGGCGGCGCAGGCTGGCCAGGGCGCCCTCGTCCATCGCCAGCGCCTCCTCGGCCCTGATGATCGGGATCTCGGAGGTGGCGTCGTGGTCGGCCAGTGACTCGTAGAGCACGCGGGGGGAGCCGACGAGGACGATCGGCAGGCCGCGCTCCCTGACCGCATGGACGGCGCCCGCCACGATCTCGTGCGGCGCATGGTCACCGCCCATGGCGTCGAGCGCTATCGGCGGTTCGGAGTCTGGCACAGTTCGAATCGTATGGTTGTTATGCGAGATTCCAGTCAGTGACCCCGCGGGCCACGACGACCTTTCCAAAGGTCACCCTTCCGACGACCCTGATCACCGGCCCGCCGCTGCCCGCTCCGCCGGAGACCTGACGCTTGGCGAACAGCGCGGCCACCTCGTCGATGACCTCGGCGTCGTCGGGGACGCGGATGATGAGCTTGGCGGCGTAGGCGTTGACCGTCAGGGTGATCTCCCTGCCGGGTAGGACGGCATCGGACAGGTCGACGATGAGGGCGCCGTAGGTCGCGCTCAGCGTGGTGTGGCGGGAGGCGACCCACCGTCCCTTCCTGATGACCTTGCTGAAGACCGCTCTGACGGTCTGCTGATCGACCAGGGCGGGCCGAGAAGTGGTCGAGATGTCCGGAAGGTCGTGGATGATGGGGGCGAGCTCGCCGACGGTCTTGGCCGAGTAGGCGGCATCCAGCCGGTCGGCGTGCTCGACGCTGGTCAGTCTGCCCGTGGCGAGGGCCTCCCCGAGCACGGCCGCCACGCGGTCGCGGTCGGAGTCGGCGGCTCGCAGAACTGCGTCGTCGGTCACAGTCCGCCAGTCTATGTCCAATCGAGATATGTCGCGAGTGGTTGAATCTCGACAGAAACTTGGGCCACGGCGGAACCAGAAGTGGCCTGTGCCGCGTCCGGGTATAAGGACCCGTAGACGCGCCACAGGGTCCACAGGTTTACATCCGATCGAACAAAAAAGATGGGAAAGGCCTAGTGATCTTGAACCAAGCGGGAACACGGCGCTTCAAGGCGTACACCTCCAAGCACCTCGAAGAGTTGCTGCAGCGTACGGAGCTGGACGAGGCGCAGCGGTTGAAGGTGAGGGCGGTGGCTACCGTGCTGCCCTTTCGGACCAACGCCTACGTCGTGGATGAACTCATCGACTGGTCGGCCGCACCCGACGATCCCATTTACCGCCTGGTCTTCCCGCAGGCGGACATGCTTCCCGCCCCTGACGTGGACAGGCTGGCCGACCTGCTGAAGGCCGAGGCGCCCAACGCGGAGATCCAGGCCGAGGCCAACAAGGTCAGGATGAAACTCAACCCGCATCCGGCGGGGCAACTCTCACTCAACGTGCCGCGCATCGACATGGAGCCTGTGCCCGGCATGCAGCACAAGTATCCCGAGACCGTGCTGTTCTTCCCCAAGCAGGGGCAGACGTGCCACGCCTACTGCACCTACTGCTTCAGGTGGGCGCAGTTCGTGGGCGACGCCGACCTGAAGTTCGCCTCCGACGACGTCGGGCAGCTCCTGTCCTACCTGCGCGCGCATCCCGAGGTCACCAGCGTGCTGCTGACCGGAGGCGACCCCATGATCATGGGTGAGTCCGTGCTCAGGCGCTACGTCGAGCCGCTGCTGGAGGTCGGGCAGCTGGAGTCCATCCGCATCGGCACCAAGTCGCTGGCCTACTGGCCGCAGCGCTTCACCACCGACCCCGACGCCGACGACACCCTGCGGCTGTTCGAGCAGGTGCAGGCGGCGGGCAAGAACCTGGCGTTCATGGCCCACTTCTCCCATCCGCGCGAGCTCGACTCACCGCTGGTGTCGCAGGCGGTCTCGCGCATCATCTCCTCGGGGGCGACCATCCGCACCCAGGCGCCGCTGATCAGGTCCATCAACGACGATCCCGAGGTGTGGTCGTCGATGTGGCGGCGCCAGCTCGGGATGGGGATGATCCCCTACTACATGTTCGTCGAGCGGGACACGGGGCCGCAGGACTACTTCGCGGTGCCGCTCGCCCAGGCGTACGAGGTCTTCAGGGACGCGTACGCGTCGGTGTCCGGGCTCTGCCGTACGGTGCGGGGGCCCTCCATGTCCGCGACGCCGGGCAAGGTCTGCGTGGACGGCGTCACCGAGATCGCCGGGCAGAAGGTCTTCGTGCTCCATCTCATCCAGGCGCGGGATCCCTCACTGGTCGGAAGGCCGTTCTTCGCTCATTACGACCCTCGGGCCGTGTGGCTGACCGACCTGCGACCCGCCTTCGCCGACCGATTCCCGTTCGAGACCGCCGTACAGGACGCTCTTCTGTCGGCCTGAGCGGTCAAGCGCATATCCCGCAACCGGAAAATCTGAACCCCCGGCCCGTGGCATTTGTTTTCCGAGCCGTTGTAACGGGCCGGTGGGGAGCGGTCGATCGTCTGGGAGACGTCGGCGGAATTTCGGAAATCCACCCTCTCTATGTCCGGACTTGTCACCCGCCTTCTTGATCCGATGCTGGGGTCCCAACCCTCGCTACCGCCGAGTTTTCCGATCCTCCGGGCTACTCGCAGTGGTGATACAACTGCGTCAGTAGCTCAGCCGGACGGCGCGCGCTCCCTGTGGCGCCCATAGCGCGCACGCCGGCTTTCGGGGACTTCGATTCGCGATTCGACTAACGAACCTCGTGAATCGAAAACGAGCCGGGAAGGCAATCATGAAGCGCATTATCAAGACGGCGGTAGCCGTCGCCGTTTGCGGGCTCGCCGCGGCTGTGGCCGTGCCCGCGCAGGCCGACAACTCCATCCGCGTCAGCGGGAGCGGCATCGTCGAATCCTTCGGCGTCACGGGCAAGACGGCAGGGGTGCACAACTTCGCGCCGATCACCGAGCGCGTCTCGGTGAGGAGCAAGATGCTGGGCACCGGCGACGCGGCCGGGAGCGGTGTCCTGCTCAACGGGCAGGACGTCCCGACGGCACCGCAGACCGGGGACATCGACATCGAAGGCCCCTCTGAGGAGGGGGTCTACCACTTCATCGAGCGGGCGCTGGGCCTCTCCCCGAAGGATCTGGGCATCTCCCCGTCGGAGCTGTACGAAGCCACGACGCGCAAGAACCCCGTCAAGCAGCCGGTCACCGACGTGGGGAATCTGCTCGACACCGTCAAGGACATCTACTCGGACTCCGACGATCGTGAGGAGATGAAGAGCCGCAAGGTCGCCGAGGACGACCACATGACGGATGCGCTCAGGCTGGCGCCCGTGGTCCGCAAGGCGGCGCCCGCCGAGGTCGCGCCGATCGCCGACTCGCTGCCCGGTGTCGTGAGCGCCGCCACGCTCGACGAGATCGCCCCGCTCGTCGATGCCACCACCGACGTCGTCGACAACAACACCCACAGGAGCGCCAACTCGGCCGGCGAACTGCAGGGCGCGGTGACCGAGTCGATCGCTCAGACGAACGACCTCGTCGCCCAGCACTGACCGCGGCGCGTCGTGGTGCCCTCCGCGCGATGCCTCCTCTGGCGGGGGTCGCACCCAGCACGCCTGACCGCGGACATGTCCTCCCGGTGCCGGTAGGGCAGGAACCGCGGGTCGCAGCCGGTGCCGGCGGGCGTGACACCGTACAGCAAGCCCGGCCGAGCGCCTGATCAGGTGTGTGGCCGGGGAGCGTCGCTCTCCGGAAGCGCCCCTTCCGCGCCGACACGGCGCCCGTGACACCATGAACCGTTCGACGAGATGGGACGGCACGTCGAACGGGCGGGGCGATCAGGGGCTGGAGAGAGAAACGGCGGCAGCCGGCACCGAACGGCTGGCGGGTGAGTGCCACGCGCTCACGGGACGGACCGCCAGCCGGTCGGCTCGCCGCTCTACCCTCCGCGACGCGATCGTCACGGTTGGCTCCACGAAACCGGTGGCCCGGATCGGGCCACCGGTTTCGCCATGTGCGCCGCGACTGGTCCGCGGGCCGCGCTCAGCCTGCGGGACGGTGGAAGGGCGACCGCGGGCCCGGCTCGGTCCGCGATGGACAGGTGAGCGCCTGGCTCACTCGCGGCGTGGACGACCACGTGGGCCGGCTCTGTCCGCGACGGAGAGGTGCGCCTGGCTCCCATCGCGCCGTGGACGACCACGTGGGCCGGCTCGGCCCCCGTGGTGGTGGACAGACGGCTGCGAGCCGGGCGGGGCCGACAGCGGCGGTGGAGGGACGGACGCGTCAGGTGATGCGGACGCCCGTGCGACGGGCGATCTGGGCCTGCAGCCTTGCCATCTGCCAGTGAAGCTCGATGAGTTGCTTGGCCAGCTCGGCCCTGGGAATCTCGGAAGGGTCCTCGATGGCCAAGTGGTCAATCGCGGTCGACAGCTCTCGCATCGCGCGCCCCCACTCCATCACGTTCCAGATCGAATTTACGTTCGAATCATAGCGGAACAGTGAGCGCGGCGTCAGTTGTTCGCCCCTCCAGACACTCAGACCTCGTACACAGGTGCGAGATAGCCTCTGGCGAGCGTGTTCGCGGTGATGTTGAAGCCGACCACCGCCGGCGGGGTGTCGGGGTCGAGCCCCAGCGAGTCGACGCCGAGCGCGTGCACCGCGAACAGATAGCGGTGCGGGAATCCGGGCGGAGGGGGCCGCGCCGCCGTACGCCTTGATGGAGTAGTCGTTGCGCGAGTGCGTGCCGATCTTGGTGTCGGCCGTGCCCGCGCCGGTGGGCAGCTCGGTGACGTCGGCGGGGATGTCGAACAGCAGCCAGTGCCAGAAGCCGCTGCCCGTGGGGGCGTCGGGGTCGTAGCAGGTGACCGCGTAGCTCCTGGTGCCCTCAGGGGCGCCGGACCAGCGCAGGTGCGGGGAGAGGTTCTGGCCCCGCATGCCCCAGTCGTCGAAGACGTGGGCCTCGGAGAGACGCTCTCCGTCGCGGATGTCGTCGCTCTCGACGGTCAGCGCGGGGACGTCGGGCAGGAAGTCGTAGGGGATAGGTGGCCTTGCGGACAAGATGCACCTCCGGTGGATTCGCGGGTTGTCCGCTTCCCATCTTCCACCCGGGAGCGCCGCGGCGGTGATCGCCGCAGGCGCGTGTCAGCCCTTGTTGTAGGCGGCGATGACCTCTTTGGGGTCACCGTCCATCTTGATCTTGCCCTTGTGCAGCCAGATGACCCTGTTGCAGGTCTCCTCGATCACCCTGAGGTCGTGCGCGACGAGGAAGACGGTGCCGGCCGACTCGCGGATCTGCTTGATCCGCTGCTCGCTCTTCTTGCGGAACTCCCTGTCGCCCGTGGCCAGCGCCTCGTCGATGAGAAGCACGTCGTGCGTCTTGGCCGAGGAGATGGCGAAGCGCAGGCGGGCGCCCATGCCGGAGGAGTAGGTGGACATGGGCAGCTGGACGAACTCGCCGATGCCGGAGAAGTCGACGATCTCGTCGTACTTCTCCTTGACCTGGGCGGGCGTCATGCCCATGGCGTAGCAGCCGAGGACGATGTTGCGCTCGCCCGTGAGCTCGCGCATGAGGGCCGCGTTGACGCCCAGCAGCGACGGCTGGCCGTCGGTGTAGACCGAGCCCGAGTGCGGCGGCAGCAGCCCCGCGATGGCCCGCAGGAGCGTGGACTTGCCCGAGCCGTTGCGGCCCACGATGCCGATGGCGTCGCCGTGGTAGGCCACGAAGGTCACGCCCTTGACCGCGTGGACCTCTTTCATCTGCGGGCGCCCCTGGCGCTTCAGCAGCCGCGTGAGGGCGTGTACGGCGTTGCCCTTCTCGTGGTCGCTGGTGGCGCCGTAGACGCGGTAGACGATGTGGAGGTCGTCGACGATGACGGTCGGTGTTCCCGTCGTGGGAGCCGGGGGCTCCGGGTTGGGGTGGACCCTGACGTCCTTGTTCGGGACGTTGGGCTCCTCAGCCTTCACTTGGGACAGCTCCTCGGTCAACTCAGCCACGGCCGTATCTCTCCTCGGCACGCCAGAAGTACCAGAAGCCGAAGGCGAGTGCGAACACCGCCCAGAATACGCAGCTCACCCAAGCCCACGTGGGAACAGGGTGCTCAGGGATCAGGATGTCCCGCATGAACTCGATGTAGGAGGCCGCGGGGTTCGCGTACATGATGTTCGCCACCCACTGCGGCATGTGCAGCGACTCGACCACCTTCTCCTGGATGGAGAAGAAGACACCCGAGGCGTAGAGCCAGGTGCGCATGATGAAGGGCAGCAACTGGTTCATGTCGCGCATCGAGGAGCCCATGCGGGCCATGGCGAGGCTGGCCCCGACGTTGAACATGGTCTGCAGCAGGAGCACGACGGGGATCATCAGCCAGAACCACGTGGGGAGCGCGCCTGTGGATACGACGACGAGCACCATGAGGATGCCCATGGAGATGGCCAGCTGCTGGAGCTCCTGGATCGCGTACGCGAGCGGGAGCGCGGCTCGTGGGAAGTGGAGCGCTCTGATCAGCGAGAGGTTGCCCGAGATCGACTTGGCGCCCGCCGTCACCGATCGCTGCGTGTAGGTGAAGACGAACATCCCCGTCAGCAGGAACGCGGGGTAGTGCTCGATGTTCCCCTGTCCGCCGAGGATGAGGCCGAACATCACGTAGTAGATGGCGGCGTTCAGGAGCGGGGTCAGGACCTGCCACAGCTGGCCGAGGGCCGAGCTGCTGTACTTCGAGACGTTACGCGAGGTGGCGTACGTCATGATGAAGTGCCGCCGCTCCCACAACTGGCGCAGGTAGGCGGGAAACCTCGGTCGCGCGATGGCGCGACGAAGCCCATATCGCTTGGCGAGCTTGCTCAGCGGCTCCTGCCCGCTGCGGCCGCCCGCCTGGGCGTCCGCGACAGCGGATTCCGGCTGGCTCATGGCATGGACTCTATTGGATCCAGATAGGTGAGATGCCTCGCGCGACGGTTTGCCGCAGACACTTGGACGTCGCCTTGGGCGGACGGGTTCCAGGCGTCTGCCAAGACTTGGTCAACGGTAGCCCAGGAGTGGTGGCTGTGTGGGGACGGCGTGAGCACTGTCTGGTGCGGTGTATTTTGACTCGACTGTTTGGCGCCGTACTTGTGCCGATTTGACCGGTTTGACCCCTCTCTATGGGCGCTGGGGCAACGCTGAGTACGGGTGTGACGCCAGGCATACACACGTGTGACCGAACTGCAATGTGCCAGAGACTCGCTGGTGGCAAGTAGTGAGGGATAGTCGCGATCGACTGGCAGGGCGTCAGCTGGTTTGACCATGTCAGCCAAACCCGGGGGTTAGACAAGAACCCTCCGTCAGGCTGCCTAGGACTTCGCAGCTCAGCGCTTACGCCCACCTGTAGAGGGAGGAAGATCTACTGATGCGTGTTACTAAGGGCGCACGGATCGTCGCCGGTACCGCGCTGCTGGCCGTCGCAGTCGCCGCGTGTGGTGGAGGCGGCGGTGGCACGGCCACCAACGATGGGGGCGGCAGCTCTGCCCAGCCGGTCCGGGTCGACATCGCCAAGCCCCAGCACGAGCTGAGCCCCACCAACACCAACGACACCAGCGGTGCTGAGGTCCTCAACGCGCTGTTCGTCGGCCTCGTCGACTACGACAAGGATAAGAATGTCATCCTTCGTGGCGCTGAGTCCATCGAACCTGACGCAGAGTCCAAAATGTGGACGATCAAGCTGAAGGACGGCTACAAGTTCCACAACGGTGAGGCCGTCACGGCCAAGAGCTACGTGGACGCGTGGAACGCCGCGGCTTACGGTCCGAACGTCCAGGAAGGCGGCCACTTCTTCTCCGCCGTCAAGGGCTACGAGGACGTCGCTCCCGTCGACCCCGACGGCGAGGAGGGCCCGCAGAAGGCTCCCGAGCCCAAGGCCAAGACGCTCTCCGGTCTCAAGGTCGTCGACGAGAAGACCTTCACGGTCGAGCTGGCGCACCCCTACTCCGGCTTCAAGACGATGCTCGGCTACACCACCTTCATGCCGATGCCGAGCGCCGCCTTCGACGGCAACGGCGGCATCAAGAGGGAGTTCGGCGAGAACCCGATCGGCAACGGTCCCTTCAAGATGGCCAAGCCGTTCAAGCTCGCGACGGACACGACCATTTCGATGGTCCGCTACGACGAGTTCGTCGAGGGCAAGGCGAAGATCGACGCGGTCGAGTTCAAGATCTCCAGCGACAAGGGCACCTCGTGGAACGAGCTGCGCGCCGGCAACCTGGACATCATGGACCAGCTGCCGCCCGAGGCCATCGCCACGGCCAAGCAGGAGCTGGGTGACCGCTACATCGAGCAGCCGTCCTCGGGTGTGGGCTACTTCGGCTTCAACGCCAGGAACGGCGAGGAGTGGGCGAAGAACCCCGAGCTCCGCAAGGCCGTCTCGATGGCGATCGACAGGAAGACCATCACCGAGCAGGTCTTCTCCGGCACCCGGGTCCCCGCTGACGACTTCGTCAGCCCCATCGTCGCCGGCTACCGCAAGGGCGCCTGCGTCGAGTGCGTCTACGACCCCGCCAAGGCCAAGGCGCTGTGGGACAAGAACGGCGGCGGCAAGGGCCCCGTCAGCCTCTCCTACAACGGTGACGGCGGCCACAAGGAGTGGATCGAGGCCGCGGCCAACAACCTGCGCCAGAACCTCGGCGTCGAGGTGAAGGTCGACGCTTTCGAGTCCTTCGCGGCCATCCTGGACGAGCTGGACAAGGGCAAGGTCACCGGCGGCTTCCGCATGGCGTGGATCATGGACTACCCGTCCATGGAGAACTACCTGCGCCCGATCTTCGGTACCGGAGGCAGCTCCAACCACGGTCGCTACTCCAACAAGGACTTCGACGAGCTGCTCGTCAAGGGCGACTCGGCGAAGAGCGACGAAGAGGGCGTGAAGTTCTACCAGCAGGCCGGCGACATGCTGGTGAAGGACATGCCGTACATCCCGGTGTACTTCTACCAGACCAACGCTGGTTACTCCCAGAGGGTGAAGAACGTGACCATCGACCCGTTCGAGCGGATCGACCTCGCCAAGGTCGAGCGGGTTTCCTGACCATGACCCGCGCTCTCGGGCCGGCTCCCACCAGGCGCCGGTCCGAGGGGCCCTGAACAACAGAGGGGCAGCCCGGAGGTTGCCGGGCTGCCCTTCGCAATGATCGGGAGACTTCATGGGCCGCTATGTGATCAGGCGCCTGCTCCAGGCGATTCCTGTTCTCTTGGGTTCCACCTTCCTCATCTTCTGCACCGTCTACGCTCTACCCGGCGATCCCGTGATGATCCTGGGCGGTGAACGCAGAATCGACCCCGTGCTCGCGGCGCAGCTGCGGGAGCAGTACGGTCTCAACGATCCGCTGATCGTGCAGTACTGGAACTACATCTCGGGCGTCTTCGTCGGCGACTTCGGCGAGACCTTCCAGGGCGTGCAGGTCGCCGACCTGTTCGCGGGCAAGTTCCAGGTCACCATCCAGCTCGCGGTGACCGCCCTGATCATCGAGGCGCTCGTCGGCCTGGGTCTCGGCCTGTACGCCGCGCTGCGTCGCGGCCGCTGGCAGGACCACGCCGTCCTCGCGCTCACGCTGCTTCTTGTCTCGGTGCCCACCCTCGTGAGCGGCTTCGTCCTCCAGCTCGTCCTGGGCGTCAAGCTCAAGACCGAGCTCGGCATCGACTTCTTCCCGATCTCGGGAACCGAGGCGGGGTGGCGCAGCTTCCTCGTGCCCGGCTTCGTGCTGGCGGGGACGTCGATCGCCTACCTGGTCAGGCTCACCAGGACCAGCCTGATGGAGACGCTCAGGGCCGACTACATCCGTACGGCCGTCGCCAAGGGCATGCCGCGCAGCAGGGTCCTCGGCAGGCACGCGTTGCGCAACTCGCTGATCCCGCTGGTCACCTATCTGGGCGCCGACCTCGGCACGCTGATGGGCGGCGCGGTGATCACCGAGGCGATCTTCAACCTGAACGGTATCGGCCAGCAGCTCTTCCAGTCGGTGGCACGGCGGGAGAACGCCGTCGTCGTCGGAGTGGTCACGGTTCTCGTCCTCGTCTACCTGCTCGCGAACCTCATCGTCGACCTGCTGTACGCCGTCCTAGACCCCAGGATCCGTTATGAGTGAGCTGAACACTGCGGTGCAGGAGCCGAAGGCTCACCCGCGCAGGAAGCAGAAGGAGAAGAAGCCGAACAGCCTGTGGTCGGACGCGTGGTACGACCTGCGCAGGAACAAGGTGTTCCTGGTCGGCACGGCCATCGCCATCCTCCTGATCCTCATGGCGATCATGCCGGGAGTGTTCGCGCCGCAGAACCCCTTGGCGTGCAACCTGGTCGACGCCAGGCAGGGCATCAGCTCCGAGCACTGGTTCGGCATCGACAACCAGGGTTGCGACACCTTCTCACGGGTCATCCACGGCGCCAGGATCTCGATCCTCGTCGGCCTGCTGACCTCGGTGGTGACCGGTCTGGTCGGTGGCGTCCTCGGGCTGATCGCCGGGTTCTACGGGCGCTGGGTCGACGTGATCCTCTCCAGGCTGGCCGAGATCTTCTTCGCCATCCCCTCGATCCTCGGCGCGCTGCTCCTGCTGTCGGCCGTCGGCAGGGACGCCGCGGGCGTGTGGACGGTCGTGCTCGCGCTGGCGATCCTGGCCTGGCCGATGGTCCTGCGCATCATGCGCGCGGCCGTCATCACCGCCAAGAGCCAGGACTACGTGACCGCGGCGCGCGCGCTGGGCGCGAGCCCGTTCAGGATCTCGGTGCGGCACATCCTGCCGAACGCCGTCGCCCCCGTCATCGTGGTCTGCACGATGAACCTGGGCGTGTTCATCGCGGGCGAGGCGGCGCTGTCGTTCCTCGGTGTCGGCATCCAGTCGCCCAACATCTCGTGGGGTCTGATGATCGCCGACGCGCGCAACCGGTTCCTCATGGCGCCGGAGCCGCTGATCTTCCCGGCGATCTTCCTGAGCATCACGGTGCTGAGCTTCGTCATGATCGGCGACGCCGTACGAGACGCACTCGACCCGAAGCTGCGATAGAGAGGGGGGAATCGCGATGAAGAAGAGGTCAGCAACGGACGTGCTGCCCGCCGAGGGAGGGCTGGGCAACGAGCCGCTGCTCACTGTCGACAACCTGCACGTGGAGTTCCACACCAGGGCGGGCATCGTCAGGGCGGTCAACGGCGTCAGCTACTCGCTGAGCGCCGGCGAGACGCTCGCCGTCCTCGGCGAGTCGGGCTCGGGCAAGTCCGTGACCGCTCAGGCGATCATGGGCATCCTCGACATGCCGCCCGCGGTGATCCCCAAGGGGGAGATCCGCTTCCACGGCACCAACCTGCTCACGCTCTCGGAGGAGGGCAGGACCCAGGTCCGCGGCGAGCGGATCGCGATGATCTTCCAGGACGCGCTCTCCGCGCTCAACCCGGTCTTCACCGTGGGCTGGCAGATCAGCGAGATGTTCAGGGTGCACAGGGGGATGAGCAAGCGCGACGGCATGAAGAAGGCCGTCGAGCTGATGGACAAGGTCCGCATCCCCGCGGCCCGGCAGCGCGTCAACGACTACCCGCACCAGTTCTCCGGCGGCATGCGCCAGCGCATCATGATCGCGATGTCGATCGCGCTGGACCCCGAGGTGCTGATCGCCGACGAGCCGACCACCGCGCTCGACGTGACCGTGCAGGCCCAGATCATGGAGCTCCTGGCGGAGCTCCAGCGCGAGAGCAACATGGGCCTGATCCTGATCACTCACGATCTCGGCGTGGTCGCCGACGTCGCCGACAAGATCTCGGTCATGTACGCGGGGCGCATCGTCGAGAACGCCCCGGTGCACGACATCTACAAGGCCCCCGCGCACCCGTACTCCAAGGGCCTGCTGGACTCGATCCCCAGGGTCGACCACAAGGGCCAGGAGCTCTACGCGATCAAGGGCCTGCCGCCCAACCTGCTCGACATGCCGACCGGCTGCGCCTTCCATCCCCGGTGTCCCTACCGGCAGGACAACTGCGTGACCGACGTCCCCCCGCTCTACGAGATCAGCGGCGTGCGCAGCAGCGCCTGCCACTACTGGAGGGAGGTCCTCGATGGCAGCCGCGGCTGACCGCATCCTCGAGGTCCGCGACCTGGTCAAGCACTTCCCCCTGACGAGTGGCGTCGTGCTCAAGCGGCAGATCGGCGCGATCAAGGCCGTCGACGGCGTCTCGTTCGACCTGAACAGGGGCGAGACCCTGGGCATCGTCGGCGAGTCCGGGTGCGGCAAGTCGACGCTGGCCAAGCTGCTGATGGCGCTGGAGCGGCCGACCTCGGGCTCGGTCAAGGTCAACGGGCGCGAGATCGCCAACGCCAGGGGCGGCGAGCTCAAGCGGATGCGCCGCAACATCCAGATGGTGATGCAGGATCCCTACACCTCGCTGAACCCCAGGATGACCGTCGGCGACATCGTCGGCGAGCCGTACGACATCCACACGGAGGTCGCGCCGAAGGGTGACCGTCGCAAGAAGGTGCAGGAGCTGCTGGAGGTGGTCGGCCTCAACCCCGACCACATCAACCGCTACCCGCACCAGTTCTCCGGCGGTCAGCGTCAGCGCATCGGCATCGCCAGGGGCCTGGCGCTCCAGCCCGAGGTCATCGTCTGCGACGAGCCCGTCTCGGCGCTGGACGTGTCGATCCAGGCGCAGGTCATCAACCTGCTGGAGCGGCTGCAGCGCGAGTTCAGCCTGGCCTACATCTTCATCGCCCACGACCTGTCGGTGGTGCGCCACATCTCCGACCGGGTGGGCGTGATGTACCTGGGCAAGTTCGTCGAGCTCGGCAAGGACGCCGAGATCTACGACAGGCCCGCCCATCCCTACACCCAGGCGCTGCTGTCGGCCGTGCCCGTGCCCGACCCCGAGGGGCGCGAGCAGCGTGAGCGGATCATCCTGCAGGGTGACCCGCCCTCGCCCGCCAACCCGCCGTCGGGCTGCCGCTTCCGCACCAGGTGCTGGAAGGCGCAGGAGATCTGCGCCGAGCAGGAGCCGCTGCTGCAGATCAGGCCGGGCACGGCGCACGCGAGCGCGTGCCACTTCGCCGAGACGCACGACGTGGTGCACGTCAACTGAGTGAGAAGGGTGAGCCCTCGGCGGCGAGGGCTCACCCCTTCAGCGGACGGCGACGATCCCTTTCAGCGCACGGCGACGATCCCTTTCAGCGCACGGCGACGATCGCCGAGCCGTGGCCGAACAGGCCCTGGTTGACCGCGATGGCGGCCAGGGCGCCCTCGACCTGGCGGGCGCCGGCCTCTCCGCGCAGCTGCCAGGTCAGCTCGCACACCTGGGCGATGGCCTGGGCGGGGATCGCCTCGCCGAAGGAGGCCAGACCGCCGGAGGGGTTCACCGGGATCCTGCCGCCGAGCGCGGTGTCGCCGGCCCTGAGCAGCTTGTCGGCCTCGCCCGTGGCGCACAGGCCGAGATCCTCCATCCAGTCCAGCTCCAGCGCCGTGGAAAGGTCGTACACCTCGGCGAAGGACAGCTCCTCGGGCCCCAGGCCCGCCTCCTCGTACGCCGCCAGCGCCAGGGCCGTGCGGAAGGGCACGCTCTCCCGCACGGGCGGGTCGGTGGCGAAGTCGGGCAGGTCGAGAACGGTCTTGGGATAGGTCGGGGTGACCGTGGAGATCGCGGCGAGCGTGACGGGGGAGCGGACGCCCAGCCTGCGCGCGTAGGCGGCGGAGGCCAGGACCACCGCCGCGCCGCCGTCGGAGGTGGCGCAGATGTCCATGAGCCTCAGCGGATCGGCGACCATCGGTGAGGCGAGCACCTGCTCGGCGGTGACGGGCGTGCGGTAGCGGGCGTTGGGGTTCAGCGCTCCCGCCAGCGCGTTCTTGACCTTGACGGCGGCGAAGTCGGCGGGTGTCGAGCCGTACAGGGCCATGCGCCTGCGGGCGTAGAGCGCGAAGTAGGCCGGGTTCGTGGCGCCGAGGAGGCGGAAGCGCAGCCAGTCGGGATCGTCCGGCCTGTCTCCTCCGACGGGGGTGAAGAAGCCCTTGGGGGTGGAGTCGGCGCCGACCACCAGGGCGACGTCGCACAGGCCTGCGAGGATCCTGGCGCGGGCCAGGTCCACGGCCTGGGCGCCGGAGGCGCACGCCGCGTAGCAGGAGGCGACGCGGGCGCCCGACCAGCCGAGCGCGCGGGCGTAGGTCGCGCCCGCGACGAAGCCGGGGTAGCCGTTCCTGATGGTGTCGGCGCCCACCACGAACTGCACGTCGGACCAGGCGACGCCGGCGTCGGCGAGCGCGGCCCTGGCGGCGGCCACGCCGTACTCCTGGAAGGGCCTGCCCTGCTTGCCCCACGGGTGCATGCCCGCGCCGATCACGACCACGCTCATCGCGGCGGCCCCCACATCCACACGCTCGGCCCGTCGGCGAGCGTGCCCTCTGTCAGTTCCAGCTCCATGCCGACCCGCAGGTCCTCGACGGCCAGGCCCTTGACCTGGCCGAGCACCACGATGCGCTCGCGTTCCAGCTCCACGGCCGCCAGCGTCACCGGCACGTACGGCTCGGCGGACACGAACGGCGCGGGCGGCGGATAGCAGGCGTTGGTGTAGGACCACACGGTGCCGCGTCTGGACAGCCGCTCCTCCACGAGCTCCTCGCCCTCGCAGCGCGGATCGCGGCAGAAGCCGTGGTGCGGAGGGAAAAAGACGGCCTGGCATGAGGTGCAGCGGGTGCCGAGCAGGTGGGTGCCGTCGAACCAGCCGGGGATCATAGAAGGCAGTATCACACAAGCGCTTGCTAGGTTCCTAGCGTCGTCCGCGCCCGCCGAGGACCACGACCCTGGCGGCCATCGCCGTCGCGAGCGCGAGCAGGGCGGTGATCACGACGGCCCTGGAGTCGGGGGCGGCCGCCGCAGGGCCGCCGCCGAAGTAGGGGGCCAGGCGCCGATTCTCGGCTGGTGAGCGGGTGGCCAGGCGTTCGGCGGCGTCGAGAGCCAGGGCCGCGTTCACCACCCCGTGCCCGTATGACCTGCTGTGCCCCTTCCTGCCCGCGCTGGCCTCGATCGCCCGCCGTACCTGTAAGGGGGTCAGGCCGGGCTGGGCGGACCTGATGAGCGCGGCGATGCCCGCCACCATCGCGGCGGCCGAGCTGGTGCCGTCGCCGATCACGTACGAGTCGGAGCCGTCGGCGCTGACGATCTGGCTGCCCGGCGCGACCACCGACAGGTACTCCCTGCGGTTGGAGAAGCCGGCCACCTTCAGCTTCCTGTCCACCGCGCCGACCGCGATCACGCCTGGGTAGGCGGCGGGGAAGTTCTTCTTGTTGGGTCCGTCGCCGTCGTTGCCCGCCGAGGCGACCAGGACCGCGCCGGCCGCCAGGGCGTACTGCACCGCCTCCTCCTCGTCCGCCGAGCCCTCCCACGTGCCGCTCCCGCCGCCGAGCGACATGCTGATCACCTTGGCGCCGTGGTCGACGGCGTAGCGGATCCCCCTGGCCAGGGAGTCGCGCCCGCGGGCCCTCGTGCGCTGCTGCTCGCGCCGCGGGTCGTCGTTCTCCAGCGTGACGCGCACCGACAGCACGGTGGACTCGGGGGCGATGCCGATGACCCCCTCCGCCCTGTCCTCGCCGTGCCCGCGACCGGCGATCAGGCTGGCCATCGCCGTGCCGTGGTGCCCCCAGCGGTCCCTGCCCGTCTGCCCCGTGAGGTCGGGGCCCTTGACGACGGCGCCGGCGAGGTCGGGGTGGCGGGCGTCGACGCCGGTGTCGAGCACCGCCACCGTCACGCCCCTGCCCTTGCTGACCCGCCACGCCTTGGCCATGTCGAGCGGCGCGAGCTGCCACTGCCGTTCGCGGGCGGTGGCGGCCACGTCGTCGGCCGCGGTGGGCGCGCTCGTGACGAGCAGCAGGACCGTCAGCAGCCCCGTGAACACCGCCCTCATCCGGTGAGCCGCCGATGGAGCGCCCTGGCGAGCTGCTCGGCCACGCCGCGTAGGCGTGGCGTGGCGGCCAGGCCCCTGGTGTACGGCCTGCCGTCGCTGTAGCCGGCGGCGGTGAGCACGACGTAGCGCTCTCGCCCGCTCTCCCTCGCGCCGGTGGTGTACTGGCGCTGCCCGAACAGCTCGGCGGGGCCGCCCTGGACGGGGTAGGGCCGCACGGTGGCGGGCCTCGCGTTCGGGCTCCGCCCGGCGGGCGGCGCGCTCGGCCCCGCGGGTGGCGGGCCGGTGAGGACGGCGATGCCCGCCGTGGCGACGAAGGTCTGGGTGCTCTCGGTGTAGGTGGCGCGCAGGGCGGTCACGCAGCCGGGCAGGCGGGCGCCGTCCTGGAAGGCGGCGGCGCACGGGGACTCGGGGGCGATGCCGACCAGAACGTAGGTGGTGCGGGCGCCTGAGGGGGTGGTGCCCGGCAGCTGGGCGGGGAAGATCTCGGTGGCGGGCCACAGGCGCCAGCGGTCGGATACGGCCGGCTCGGCCGGTGGCCAGAGCATGGTCATGATGGGGATCAGAGCGATGGACAGTCGGATCACGTCGACCTCGAAGGGAGGGGGAGAGGGACGCATTCGCGGTGCATTCTGGCACGCGACCGATGATTCAATCCGACGGTTCGGTAAACAGTCCGATACGCGGAGTAGTTGCCACTTTCACCCCTTCAACCACATGCACCCCGTTTGTCCCCTGGGTCACCGGAGGTCAGGGGAGGCGGACGTTGCTGGCAGCAGGCTTCGTCCCGCGCCCGCGCCCGAGGATCAGGGGAGGGCGGAGAGGCGGACCCGGGCGGCAGGCTTCGCCACGTCCGTGCAGGGTCAGGGGAGGGCGGAGAGGCGGACGTGGGCGCCGGGCGGCAGGCCGAGTCGCTGGGCGGCGTCGCCCGAGTTCACGGCCAGCGCGATGAGGCCGGCCGAGTCGGTGAAGGCCACCAGGTCGCCGGGAGGCACCGCGGAGAACGACTCGCGGAAGGGCAGGGCGAGCTGCCTGCGCCCGAGCCGCACTCCCACCGTGTCGCCCACGCGGACCCCGAGCGCGGCGAGGTCGCCGGCGGGGATGGACAGCTGGGTGTTGCCGTAGCGGTCCACCGAGACGACCTCGCCCTCCACCGCCCCCTCGCGCAGGTGCGAGGTGGGCGAGGGCAGGGAGACCAGGCGCTCCAGTGACATCTCGGGCCCGACCTCGGCCAGCTTGCGCCCCATGCACAGGTGCGCGGCCACGGGCGAGAACACGTCGCGGCCGTGGAAGGTCGGCGAGACGGGGCTGAGGAACAGCTCGGTGTTGGTGATCTCGTAGGCGGCCAAGGCGCCCCCGCTGGCCCCGATCGCCCAGGAGAGCAGGCCGTTGTCGGGCCCGATGAAGATCCGGTCGCCGGCCTCGACCGCCACCGCGCGGCGGGCGCCTCCCGTGCCAGGGTCCACGATCCCGACATGGACGCCCGCGGGCAGGTAGGGAATGGTCTGCGCGAGAATCGCCGCACCCCTGCGCACATCGCCCGACGGCACCAGATGGCACACGTCGATCACGCGGGCCTGTGGCGCGATCCTGGCCATCACTCCGTGACAGGCCGCCACGTATCCGTCTTCGAGGCCGTAATCGGTGAGAAGGGAGATGACAGGGCTCACACTTGGCGACTGTACGTCTCCGCAACCGTCGTGAACACCCGCACTTGGGAGATTACGATGGGCCACGGGCCGCGCTGACCGAGGAGGAGACCATGGACACTGCACCGGTAAGCGGTGACAGTGCTGCCCAGGAACCGCCGCGCAAGCCCCTGTCCGAGCGCGACCTCCAGCTCCTCGCCTTCGAGCGCCAGTGGTGGCGTCACGCGGGCGCCAAGGAGCACGCCATCCGCGAGACCTTCGGGTTCTCCGCCACCCGCTACTACCAGTTGCTGGGTGATCTCATCGACAGGCCGGAGGCGATGGAGCACGACCCGATGCTGGTCAAACGCCTGCGCAGGCTGCGGGCGAGCAGGCAGAAGGAACGCGCGGCCCGCAGACTGGGCATGCGCCCCTGACTGCCTGGGTACGGCAGGCGCGTGATGAACAATCCAGCAATTCACGCCATGGTGCGCGATCCTGGCGGCGCGGTGATCGGGCTCGACTTCGACGGCACGCTCGCGCCGATCGTGCCCGATCCCGACGACGCCAGGATCCACCCCGCCGCCCCCGGTGTGCTCGCCGAGCTGGGCAGCCTGGTGAAGGCCGTGGTCATCGTGACGGGCAGGCCCGCGGCCACGGCGATCAAGTACGGCCCAGGCCTGGAGAAGGTCCCTGGCCTGGTGGTGCTCGGCCATTACGGCTTCGAGCGGTGGGAGGGCGGGAGAGCGAGCGCGCCCCCGCCGCCCCCCGGCGTCCTGCACGCGGAGGCCGCGCTGCCGCTCCTGCTGCAGCGGCTCGGCGTGGAGGGCGTGACGATCGAGGACAAGCAGCGGGCCGTGGCGGTGCACACCAGGCGCGCCCCCGACCCCCAGGGAACCCTTGAACGGCTGCGCGAGCCACTGGCGAAGCTGGCGGCCGCGCACTCCCTGGTCGTGGAGCCGGGCAGGATGGTGCTCGAGCTGAGGCCGCCCGGCATGGACAAGGGCCACGCGCTCGACCTGTTCCTGGCCGAGCGCGCGGCTCGCTCGGTGATGTTCGTGGGTGACGACCTGGGCGACCTGCCGGCCTTCGCGGCGGTGCGGGCCTCGGGGCTGCCCGGTGTGGCCGTGTGCAGCGGCTCTGCGGAGGTGACCGAGCTGGCCGCGCGCGCCGACCTGGTCGTCGACGGGCCCGACGGGGTCGTCGCGCTGCTGGCCGAGCTGGCCGCGGCCATCAGCGATTCGTCTGCAAGCCGGGCGCGCTAGCCTCGCGCGCATGTTGATGACGCTGGCCGTCACGGCCTCGCTCGTGCTGTCAGGCACCCCCTCCGCCGCCGAGCCGGTCTCCTTCCGCGGCGCCACGATCCAGGTCCCCTCCTCGTGGAAGGTCAAGAAGACCGACTGGGGAGCCCTCCACGTGCTCACCGGGGGCTGCGGCCGCCGCGCCATGGAGTGCAGGGGGTTCTGGCTGCTCGGCCCCTCGGGCATCAAGCACGCCTCGGAGAACAACCCGTTCAGGGTCGACCAGCCGTACCACCCGAGCAGCGGTGTGATGCCGTGCACGCACGACAAGCGCTACTACTCCTCTCCCATGCCGGCCAAGCCGAGCGTCTCGGGGCTGCGGCAGGTCGGCAGCGGGCACAAGGCCTACTACCGGCAGTGGAAGGTCACCTGTCACACCGAGAGGGGCAGGCCGACGAAGATCTCCTATCCGCAGCGGATCTGGTACCTGCCGTCGTCGAAGATCCTCGTCGTCGACGAGTGGGACACCCCGGGCCTCGGGGCGATGCTCAGGCGCGCGTCCTGGCGCTGAGCACGCCGCCGACCGCCACCGCGACCAGCGCGGGGACGATGAGGAAGGCGGTGTGCGTGCCGAAGCCGTCGGCCAGCGCGCCGAGCGCGAACGGCCCCGCGCCCATCGCCATGCCCGCCCAGACGGGAGAGGCGGCCGCGGCGAGGTCGGGGCGGTCGCCCGACGCGGCGATCACCCCGGCCATCGCCAGGGGGAAGTGCATGGAGGCGCCGAGCCCGCAGATCACCAGCCCCGCGTAGGCCACGAGTGGCTGCGTGCTCAGCCAGAACAGCAGCCAGCCCGCCGCCGTCACCCCCAGCGCGCCCGCCAGCACTCTGGCGGGCGACACGCGCAGCGCCAGCCGCGCGCCCGCGAACCTGCCGATCGCGAGCCCGCCGATGAAGGCGGTCAGCCCGGTGGCCGCGGTCGCGGCGCTGAGCCCCGTACGGCCCGCCAGCAGTTCGGCGCCGAACAGGTTGAAGCAGAACTCGATCGCCACGCAGCACGACAGCACCACGCAGGCCACGTGGAAGCGCCAGTCCGGCCTGCCCGTGACCCTGGCGGGGACCGCGGGCCCTTCGCCCAGCCTGGTCCTGCCCACCGTGACGATCAGCAGTGCGGTGAGGGCGGGGGTGAACAGCAGGGCGGCCCGCCAGCCGAGCGCCGACTGGGCGGCGAGGCTGAGCAGGAAGGTGGAGGCCACGCCCACGACGACGGCGATCGCGTTGGCCTCGCTGATCGCGGCGGGGCCCGCGGGTCCGTGGTGGTCGCTGAGCGCGGCCATCGCGGTGTAGAGCATGACCGAGCCGAACCCTCCGGCCAGCGCGAAGCCCAGGAGCGTGAAGGGCAGCGAGGCGGACACCATGACGAGCGTGACGCCGGCGTTCATCCCCGCCAGGCCGATCCAGATGACCGGGCGCCTGCCGTACGCGCGGGTGAGGAAGGGGAGGGCCAGGCCCGCGACGATGGTGGCGGCGGCCATGGCGGTGCCGTGCAGGGCGCCGACGGCGGCCGAGACCCCCAGGTCGACGCGGAGCAGAGGGAGCGCGGCGCTGAGACCGTAGACGAAGGTCGCGAACACGCTCATCTGGAGGTAGACGAACCAGGTGACGGTGTCCCTGGATAACGTCCTAGATGCTGGCAAGCTGCTCGCCGAGCCATCGCTGCGGAGGCAGCGCGGTGGCGGCGGCCTTGAGCCTCGCGCCGCGCCTCATCCGCTCCTCTTCCGGCATCTCCAGGCCCGTGTGCAGGGCGCGCGCCGTCTCGCAGACGTCGTAGGGGTTGACCACGAGCGCGTCGGCGCCGAGTTCGGCGGCCGCGCCCGCCTCGCGTGAGAGGACCAGCGCGCAGCGCGGCGACAGGATCGGGCCCTCCTTGGCGACCAGGTTCATGCCGTCGCGGATGGGGTTGACCAGCAGCACGTCGGCCAGGCGGTAGGCGGCGAGCGAGCGCGGATAGTCGTCGTTGACGTTGAGGATCAGCGGGTCCCAGTCCTCGGTGGCGTACTCGTCCTCGATCTCCTTGGCGCAGCGCTGCACGGCCGCGGTGTACTCCCGGTACTCGGGCAGGTCGTGCCGCGAGGGGTAGGCGAAGGCCAGGTGCACCACGCGCCCGTGCCACTCGGGGTGCGCGGCGAGGAACTCCCTGTAGGCCAGCAGGCCGCGGACGATGTTCTTCGACAGCTCGGTGCGGTCGATGCGGACGATCAGCTTGCGGTCGCCCACCTGCTCCCTGAGCGCGGCCATGTGCGACTCGACGTCGGGTTCGCAGGCCCTCTTCCACAGCTTCTCGCCGTCGACCCCGAGCCCGTGGACGCCGATGCGCGTGATGCGCCCCTCGTGGGAGACCGTCCTGCCGGAGACCTTGGCGTTCAGCAGGCTCTCGCAGCAGTCCATGAACGCGCGGGCCCATCGCTCGGTCAGGAACCCGGCGTGGTCGGCGCCCAGGATGCCCTCGAGCACCTCTCTCGCGACCTCGTCGGGCAGCAGGGAGAAGTACTCGGGAGGCGCCCACGGGGTGTGGCTGAAGTGCGCGATGCGCAGGTCGGGACGCTCGGCACGGAGCATCGCGGGGGTGAGCGTCAGATGGTAGTCCTGCACCATCACCCTGGCGCCGTGGCCGGCCTCCTCCGCCAGCGCCAGGGCGAAAGCGCCGTTGTAGTCGCGGTAGGACTCCCACTCCTTCTCGAACCTGGAGCCGAAGTGGGGCGCGTTCGGGATGTCGTAGAGGAGGTGGTTGACGAACCAGAGCGTGGAGTTGGCCACCGCGTTGTAGGCGCGGTGGAAGGTGGCGGGCGGGATGTCCAGCATGCGCAACTTGCCGGTGTCGTAGCCGGCGTGGTCGAGGCGGCCACCGGGAGCCAGCCGTACGGCACTGCGGTCGCCGTCGGACAGCGCGGCGCAGACCCAGAGCACGCCTTCCTCTCTGGCCACCCCTGAGAGCCCTGAGACCAGGCCCTCCCCCGCCGCGTTTCATGGTCAGCTCGCCGCCGTCGGAGACAGTGAAGGAGACCGGACCCCTGTTGGAGGCCACCAGGACGCTGTTCATGTGAACAACCATGACGCCCGACCATAGGATCTCGCTATGGCCCTAGATGAGCTAACCGAGGAACTGGCCCGCTCCGCGGCGGGCGGCGACCATCGCGCGCTTGGCGAGCTCCTGAAGCGCATCGAGCCCGACGTGCTGCGCCACTGCGCGCGCATCCTCCCCTACCACCAGGACGCCGAGGAGGCGTGCCAGGACACCCTGCTCGCGGTGGCCCGCAACATCGGCCGCTTCGAGGGCAGGGCCAGGTTCAGCACCTGGCTGCACATCGTCACCGCCAACTGCGCGCGCACCACCTACCGGTCGCTGAAGCGCAGGGCCGCCGAGCAGACCTCGGAGGAGCTGCCCGTCCAGAAGCCCGACGTACGGCGGGTCAGCGTCATCGCCGGTTCGCGGCTCGACCTGCTCGACGCCATGGAGGCGCTGGAGGCCGACAAGCCCGACCTGGCCCAGGCGCTGGTGCTGCGCGACATCGTCCAGCTCGACTACAACGAGGTCGCCGAGCAGCTCGGCATCCCGCTCGGCACCGCCAAGTCGCGCATCCACCAGGCGCGCAAGTATGTCCAGGCCGCGCTCGGTGATACTTATCGTCTCAGCTAGCGAGACGGTAGCCCGTGTCGCGAGCCTGGCCGGGTATGGTGATTGCCATAACTGAATATTGCTCATCCAGAGGGGTGGAGGGACCGGCCCTGCGAAGCCCCGGCAACCCTCCCGGACTGAACTCGTGAAGTGACGAGGCCGGCCGGGACAGGTGCCAATTCCGGTCTGTGGCCAAGGTGGTCGCAGACGAAGATGAGGGAAGGCCTCGCTTCATGTCGCTTGATTTCGGTCCTGCCGTCGCTCTGTCCTGCCGCGAGTGCGGCACCCGCTACGACCTGGGCCCGAGCTTCGCCTGCCTGGAGTGTTTCGGGCCACTCGAAGTGGCCTACTCCTTCGGATCCGTCACCCGTGAGGACATCGCGGCGGGTCCCGCGAACATCTGGCGTTACCGCTCGCTGCTGCCCGTCCCCACGGACGTGACCTCCAAGCAGAACATGAACCCCGGCTGGACGAAGCTCGTCAAGGCCGACAACCTGGGCAAGGTCCTCGGCCTGCGCGACCTGCACGTCAAGGACGACTCGGGCAACCCCACCCACTCCTTCAAGGACAGGGTGGTGGCCATTGCCGTCGAGGCGGCGCGCAACTTCGGCTTCCACACCCTTTCATGCTCCTCCACCGGCAACCTGGCCGGAGCGGTGACCGCAGCGGCGGCCCGCGCGGGGCTCGACGCGTGCGTGTTCATCCCCGCCGACCTCGAGCAGGCGAAGATCGCCATGGCCAGGGTCTTCGGCGGCAAGCTGATCGGCATCGACGGCACCTACGACGAGGTCAACCGCTTCTGCTCCGAGCTCATCGGCGACCCGCTCGGCGACAAGTGGGGGTTCGTCAACGTCAACCTGCGGCCTTACTACGCCGAAGGGTCGAAGACGCTGGCCTACGAGATCGCCGAGCAGCTCGGCTGGGAGCTGCCCGACCAGATCATCATCCCGGTGGCCTCCGGCTCGCAGCTCACGAAGATCGACAAGGGCTTCAAGGAGCTGATCTCTCTTGGGCTCGTCGAGGACAAGCCCTACAAGATCTTCGCGGCGCAGGCGGCGGGGTGCTCGCCGGTCTCCACGGCCTTCAAGGCGGGGCACGACGTGGTCCAGCCGGTCAAGCCGAACACCATCGCCAAGTCGCTGGCCATCGGCAACCCCGCCGACGGGCCCTACGTGCTCGACATCGCCCGCCGTACGGGCGGGGCGGTGGAGGACGTCACCGACACAGAGGTGGTGTCGGCGATCAAGCTGCTCGCCTCGACCGAGGGCATCTTCGCGGAGACCGCGGGCGGGGTGACGGTCGGCGTGCTGAAGAAGCTCGTCGAGAGCGGGCTGCTCGACCCGTCGCTCACGACCGTGGTCCTCAACACCGGCGACGGGCTCAAGACGCTCGACGCCATCGCGGACGACGCCGCTCCCACGGCTGTGATCCGGCCGTCTCTCGACGCGTTCCGCGCGGCTGTCTGAAAGGAAAGGTACAAGTCATGAGCGTTTCGGTGCGGATTCCCACCATTCTGCGCACGTACACCGGCGGCAACGCGGAGGTGAGTGGCGAGGGCGACACTCTTCGTGAGGTGCTGCAGAAGCTCGATGCCGACTATCCCGGTATCGGTGCGCGAATTTTGGATGAATCGGGCAAGATTCGCCGTTTTGTCAACGTTTATGTGGGAGAAGAGGACGTCCGTTTTGTAGGCGGGCTCGACAGCGCCACTCCGGCGGGAGCGCAGATCTCCATCATCCCCGCCGTGGCCGGCGGCTGACGCTTTCCTTACCGACGACGCCCGTGGGGGGTTATGCCCCTCGCGGGCGTTTTTGGTGTTCAGGCCGTCACGAAAGTGGAATGTTTAACTACCCTTTTCGTGACGGGAAGAATGCCCGCTCGATTGACTCTGTTGTCCTACGGGTTTGCACAGGTATGGTCGAGGGCGATCGTCCGGCTGATTTCCCCATAAGTCATGCCGGTCGCGGATCTCGCGAGTGGAATGGGCGAGGTCCGGAGCCCAGTAAGAGGAGTCGGAAGTGGCGCAGGGCACCGTCAAGTGGTTCAACGCGGACAAGGGCTACGGCTTCATCGCGGTAGACGGTGGTAAAGATGTGTTCGTCCATTACTCAGCGATCATGATGGATGGCTACCGGTCGCTCGAACAGGGCCAGCGCGTCGAGTTCGAGATCACCCAGGGCCAGAAGGGTCCCCAGGCGGAGGCGGTCAGGGCGGTCTGACGCCCCACGTCGCCGGTATGCGCGGGCAGCTCACACGGCAACGCAGTCCGTGCGGATCTGCCACGTCCTGTACGTCGACTCAGCAGGGCCCGATCCGCGTCAGCCGGTCGGGCCTGTGGCCATAGTCTGGGTCATGACCTGGGCATGTGTGTCGCTGGCTTGCACTCGACAGGGTAGAGTGCTAAACAGTTCGTTGGCACTCTCGTTGTGAGAGTGCCAGACACGGGATCGAGACGATGGGGTCCGCCGAATGGAGTCGGACCCATGCCGTCGCGGGCGTCGGCTCGGTCCGCTGAAAGCCACCCTGCATCTGGGAGGTCTAGCCTTATGGCAGCCAAGATGATCGCGTTTGACGAGGACGCCCGGCGCGGTCTCGAGCGCGGTATGAACCAGCTCGCCGACGCCGTCAAGGTGACCCTCGGCCCCAAGGGCCGTAACGTCGTGCTGGAGAAGAAGTGGGGCGCTCCCACGATCACCAACGATGGTGTATCCATCGCCAAGGAGATCGAGCTCGAGGACCCGTGGGAGAAGATCGGCGCTGAGCTGGTCAAGGAAGTCGCCAAGAAGACGGACGACGTCGCGGGTGACGGCACCACCACCGCCACCGTGCTCGCCCAGGCGCTGGTCCGTGAGGGCCTCCGCAACGTCGCCGCCGGCGCCAACCCGATGTCCCTGAAGAAGGGCATCGAGGCGGCCGTCGAGCGCGTCAGCGAGGAGCTCTCCAAGCTGGCTAAGGACGTGGAGACCAAGGAGCAGATCGCTTCGACGGCCTCCATCTCCGCCGGTGACGTCGAGATCGGCAACCTCATCGCCGAGGCGATGGACAAGGTTGGCAAGGAAGGCGTCATCACCGTCGAGGAGAGCAACGCTTTCGGCCTCGAGCTCGAGCTCACCGAGGGCATGCGCTTCGACAAGGGTTACAACTCCGGTTACTTCGTGACCGACCCCGAGCGTATGGAAGCTGTCCTTGAGGACCCCTACATCCTCATCGTCAACTCCAAGGTCTCGGCCAACAAGGACCTGCTGCCCCTGCTCGACAAGGTCGTGCAGGCCGGCAAGCCGCTGCTGATCATCGCTGAGGACGTCGAGGGCGAGGCTCTGGCCACCCTGGTCGTCAACAAGATCCGCGGCCTGTTCCGCTCCGTGGCCGTCAAGGCTCCGGGCTTCGGCGACCGTCGCAAGGCCATGCTGGGTGACATCGCGACCCTGACCGGTGGTCAGGTCATCGCCGAGGAGGTCGGTCTCAAGCTCGAGTCCGCCACCCTCGACCTGCTGGGCCGCGCGCGCAAGGTCGTCGTCACCAAGGACGAGACCACCATCGTCGACGGCGCCGGTGACGCCGAGCAGATCGCGGGCCGGGTCAACGAGATCCGTGCCGAGATCGAGCGCACCGACTCCGACTACGACCGCGAGAAGCTCCAGGAGCGCCTGGCCAAGCTCGCCGGTGGCGTCGCCGTCATCAAGGCGGGTGCCGCGACCGAGGTCGAGCTCAAGGAGCGCAAGCACCGCATCGAGGACGCCGTTCGCAACGCGAAGGCGGCCGTCGAGGAGGGCATCGTCCCCGGCGGTGGCGTGGCGCTGCTGCAGGCCGGCACCAAGGCGTTCGACAAGCTCGAGCTGTCGGGCGACGAGGCCACCGGTGCGGCGATCGTGCGCAAGGCTCTTGAGGAGCCGCTGAAGCAGATCGCGATCAACGCCGGCCTCGAGGGCGGCGTCGTGGTGGAGAAGGTCCGCAACCTGACTCCGGGTGAGGGCCTCAACGCCGCGACCGGCGAGTACGTCAACATGTTCGAGTCGGGCATTCTCGACCCGGCCAAGGTGACGCGCTCCGCGCTGCAGAACGCCGCCTCCATCGCGGCGCTGTTCCTCACCACCGAGGCTGTCATCGCCGAGAAGCCGGAGAAGAACGCGGCTGCTCCCGCGGGCATGCCCGGCGGCGGAGACATGGACTTCTAAGTCCGCAACAAAGAGGGCGACCCTTCGGGGTCGCCCTTTTTCGTGCATACCGCAGTATGCTTCGTTCATGGCTGACACGACCCGCATCACGGTCACTCTCCCTGCCGAACAGGTGGCAGAGCTGAAGAAGCTCACCGACAACGTCTCCAGCTACGTGGCTGAGGCGGTCGCTCGTCAGCTCAGGCATCAGTTGCGCGGCGCCGAGTTGCAGCGGTACCAGGAGCAGCATGGCGAGTTCACCGACGAGGAGATGGCGGAGGCCACGGCGCGCATCTTCGGCGCCACGGCCTCCCGTGGTCCGGCGGATGCGTTGTGATCGGCCACATCGAAACGATCGTTCTCGACGCTGAGGGTTTGTCCGCATGGATGGCGCAGGATCGCAAGGTCATCGCCATGATGCGGGTGTTCCAGGAGATCGGCAGCGAGTTCGTCATCAGTGCGAACACCATCGTCGAGGTCAGCCATGCGCGAGTGAACCTGCAGCGACTGCAGTGGGCGCTGTCGCTGGTGAAGGTGGAGCCCGTCACGGAGGCCTCTGCGAAGGCGGCGGCGAAGCTTCTCAAGGCGGCCGGACTGCACGGCCACAAGTACGCCATCGACGCATCCGTCGCGGAGGCTGCTCTGCGTCAGCCGGGGCCTGTCGCCATGCTCACATCTGACCTGGATGACATGGCGCGGCTGTGCGACGGCAGAGTTCGACTCATCGGCTGCTAGGGGAGGGGCTTGACCCAGCGGCCCCACTGCGACTGCCTGGAGTAGCCCGCGGCGCTCCACGCGTGATGGGCAGGCACGTTGTCGTCCAGCACCATCGCGTCGGCTCTGAAGGCCCCGAAGGCCGCGAAGCGCTCCTCGGCGGCGGCGAGCAGGGTGGTCGCGATGCCCCTGCGCCGGTGCCCTGGATGCACGGCCAGGCGGTACAGATGCGCCCGCCAGCCGTCCCAGCCCGCGATCAGCGTGCCGACCAGGTGGCCGTCGTCCTCGGCGAGCAGCAGGGCCTCGGGGTCACGCTCCACCAGCGCCACGACCTTGTCCGCGGAGTCGTGGCGGTCGGTGCCCTCGGCGGCCTCCAGCCAGAACGCCAGGACGGCGGGGATGTCGTCCGCTCCACCGAACCGTACTTTCACCTCAGACCTGCTCATGTCCCGCGAAGCTACCAGAACAGGGTGGTGAGGGCCCCGGGGTGGGTCCCCGGGGCCGCGGACGTCCTATGCCAGCTGGGCGGGGAGCGGCTTGGCGTGCAGGACGGTCAGGGAGGAGACCGCGCGGGTCAGCACCACGTACAGGCGGGCCAGGCCGCGCGGCTCGGCCGCGACGATGTCGGAGGGCTCGACCACGATGACGTGGTCGTACTCGAGACCCTTGGCCAGGGTGGCGGGGATGACCAGCAGGCGGTGCTCCTCGGTGGAGTCGGGGCCGAGGACGGCGTGCGCAAGGCCGGCGAGCTCCTGGGACACCGTCTCGACGAGGGAGTCGGGAACGATGACGCCGATCGAGCCCTCCCTGGCGAGCGCCTCACGGACCGCTTCGAGGACCTGGCCGTCCTGCCGTACGTACAGGGAGCCGAGGCCGGGACGAAGGGAGCGAGGGGCGGCGAGGTCGGGGGCGATCGAGGGGAGCAACTGGGCGGCGTAGTCGAGCACCTCGCGGGGGACGCGGAAGCCCAGCGTGAGCTCGGTGACCTCGCCCGCCTCCTGGCCGAGGTGCCGGAGCACGCTCTTCCACGAGCGGGTGGACCACGGGGTGGTGCCCTGGGCGAGGTCGCCGAGGACGGTGGCCGAGCCGTTGCGGCAGCGCCGCCCTAGCGCCCGCAGCTGCATCTCCGACAGGTCCTGCGCCTCGTCCACGACCAGGTGGCCGAGGGAGGGGGTGCGCTCGATCAGGTCGGCCAGCTCGTCGAGCAGGGCGGCGTCGGCCGCCGACCACTTGGCGGACTTCCACGAGCGGTGGGGCTTGCTCCAGACCAGCAGCTCCTGCTCCTCCTGGGACAGGTCCGACCTGGCCGCCGCGGCCAGGAAGTCGGGGTCCGACAGCAGGCGGTGGAGCACCTGGGCGGGGGTCAGCTTGGGCCACACCGACTCGACCAGCTGCTTGACCGGCTTCGACCTGGCCACCGCGTCCTGCACCCTGTCGTCGGGGGAGTCGCCGCGCTGTTCCATCCGCACCAGCACCTGGTGGGCCAGGCGCTGGGCCAGGGCGGCGCGGCCGGGGCCGTACCTGGTGGTGCCGCGCAGCGAGGCGACCATCTCGCGCACCTCGTAGTCGGCCACCCTGAAGCGGTGGACGCCCTTGGTGTAGACGAGGCCCTCGGTGGGCTTCACGATGTGCAGCCAGAGCGCCCGCTCCAGCACCTTGGCCATACGGGCGTCGCCCTTGGCGGCCGCCACCTCGGGCCGCTCGGGCGCGTCGTAGGAGCCGAGCAGCTCGGCGACGGTGGTCTGGTCGACCTTGACCTCGCCGAGGGCGGGCAGGACGGAGGAGATGTAGGACAAAAACGCCTTGTTCGGCCCGACGATCATGACGCCGGCGCGGGCCAGCTTCTCGCGGTGGGTGAACAGCAGGTAGGCGGCTCGGTGCAGGCCCACGGCGGTCTTGCCGGTGCCGGGGGCGCCCTGGACGCAGACGGTCTGCGTCAGCGCCGAGCGGACGATCTCGTCCTGGTCGGGCTGGATGGTGGCGACGATGTCGCGCATCGGACCGGTACGGGGGCGCTCGATCTCCTGGGTGAGGATCTTCGAGGGGCCGAGCTCGCCCCCTTCGGCCAGGGGCTCGTCTTCGAACGCGGTGAGGTCGCCGCCCTGGTAGCCGAAGCGGCGCCGCCGTACGACGCCCATGGGGTCGGAGGGGCTGGCCTGGTAGAAGGCGCGGGAGACGGGGGCGCGCCAGTCGATGACCAGCGCGCGGCTGCCGCCGTCGTGGACGTGGCGGCGGCCGACGTAGATCGTGGCGGGCAGCTCGTCGCCGGCCTCGAGCCCTCCCTCGAGGTTGTCCTCGAGCTCTTCTTCGGTGGCGCGGTCGAGGCGGCCGAAGAACAGCGGGGTGTCGGGGTGGTCGGCGAGCGCGGCCACGCGCTGGTCGAGCAGCGACTGGAGGATCTGCTGCGAGACCCAGTCGCCCGCGGCGTCCGACGACAGCGACTGGGCGTGTTTGCGCATCGCTCTGAGCGCCGCGCGGGACTCGGAAAGATGGGCTCGCTCGGCGGCGAGCACATCGGTGGGTATGTCGGGGGCCAACTGGTGTCCGGGCATGCGAAAGCGCCTCCCTATTCGTCGACGGAGGTGGTAAACAAGGCAGCGAATCGACTAGCTTACCGGCGAGGTCGGAGGCTTCCCATTCATTAATGCAGGAGGCAGTGTGAGGATCTCCCCGGTCATCCCGACCGTCGCCAGCCTCCTGCTGGCCGCCCTGTGGGGGCTGTCGGTCTTCGCCGGCTGGGGGCTCGAGGCGTTCTGCACCGACCAGGAGAGCTCGGCCGCGTGCGCGAGGCGTCTCGACACCGTCTCCACCGTCTCGGGGCTGTTCGCGGTCCTGGCGGCCTGCCTCACCGTGGGAGCGTGGCTGTTTCCGCTCCGATTCTGGGCGCTGATGGGGGGCGCGGTGCTGTCATGGCTGGCCGCGGCGGGTGTCCTGTTCTTCGGCGGGATGCTCGCCCAGTGATCGGCCGGGCGGTGGGTACGATGATCGGCGGCGCATCGTCCCAGTAATCGCAGGCCAAAAAGCGAAAAATCGGGGCATGTCCCGTTGATTCGGCGGATCATGGGGGTATGTGGCATCGCGACAGGTGTCGCCGGTAGGGGGTGGTCCAATTGTCGAAGGCCCGCGGAGTTTCGTGGACTTAGTGGTACGGCTCGCGCGAGACCTTCGCGCGAGCCCTTTCATCGGTGGACGTCATCGGCGGTTCACCGGTGGACGTCGACGGCGCCTCACTGGTGGACGTCGTCGGCGTCGATGATCTGGTAGGCGTAGCCCTGCTCGGCGAGGAAGCGCTGGCGATGGGCGGCGAACTCCTGGTCGACCGTGTCGCGGCTGACCACCGTGTAGAAGCGCGCGCCTCCGCCGTCGGCCTTGGGCCGCAGCACGCGCCCCAGCCGCTGCGCCTCCTCCTGGCGGGAGCCGAACGTGCCCGACACCTGGATGGCGACGGCCGCCTCGGGCAGGTCGATGGAGAAGTTGGCGACCTTGGAGACCACCAGGACCTGCAGCTCCTTGTCGCGGAAGGCCTGGAAGAGCCGCTCCCGCTCCTTGATGCGGGTCTCGCCCTTGATCACGGGCGCGTTGAGGTGCTCGGCAAGCTCGTCGAGCTGGTCGATGTACTGGCCGATGACCAGCACCTGCTCGCCGAGGTGCCGCCTGACCAGCGCCTCTGTCACGCGCGTCTTGGACGGCGTGGTCGCGGCGAACCTGTAGCGCTCCTCGGACTCGGCCATCGCGTAGGCCAGGCGCTCCTCGTCGGAGAGAGTGACGCGCACCTCGACGCAGTCGGCGGGGGCGATCCAGCCCTGGTTCTCCATCTCCTTCCACGGCGCGTCGTAGCGCTTCGGGCCGATGAGGGAGAACACGTCGCCCTCCCTGCCGTCCTCGCGCACGAGCGTCGCGGTCAGCCCCACCCTGCGACGGGCCTGCAGGTCGGCGGTCATCCTGAAGATGGGCGCGGGCAGCAGGTGCACCTCGTCGTAGACGATCAGACCCCAGTCGCGCGCGTCGAACAGCTCCAGGTGGGCGTAGACGCCCTTCCGCTTGGTCGTCATCACCTGGTAGGTGGCGATGGTGACGGGACGGATCTCCTTCTTGGTGCCGGAGTACTCGCCGATCTCGTCCTCGGTCAGCGAGGTGCGCTTGAGCAGCTCCTGCTTCCACTGGTGGGCGCTCACCGTGTTGGTGACCAGGATCAGCGTGGTGGCCTCGGCCCTGGCCATCGCGGCCGCGCCGACGATGGTCTTGCCCGCGCCGCAGGGCAGCACGACCACGCCGGAGCCGCCGTGCCAGAAGGCGTCGGCGGCCTCCTGCTGGTAGGGGCGCAGGGCCCAGCCGTCCTGCTTGAGCTTGATGGCGTGGGCCTCGCCGTCGACGTAGCCCGCGAGGTCTTCGGCGGGCCAGCCCAGCTTGAGCAGCGCCTGCTTGATGTTGCCCCGCTCGCTCGGGTGGACCGCGACGGCGTCGGCGCCGATGCGCTCGCCCAGCATCGGCTGGATCTTCCTCGAGCGCAGGACCTCCTCGAGGACGGCGCGGTCGGTCGAGGCCAGGACCAGGCCGTGCGCGGGGTCCTTCTCCAGGCGCAGCCTGCCGTAGCGCGCCATCGTCTCGGCCACGTCGACCAGCAGCGCGTGCGGCACCGGATAGCGGCTGAACCCGATGAGCGCGTCGACGACCTGCTCGGCGTCATGGCCCGCGGCGCGCGCGTTCCACAGCGCGAGCGGCGTGACGCGATAGGTGTGGACGTGCTCGGGCGCGCGCTCCAGCTCGGCGAAGGGCGCGATCGCCTTGCGACACTCGTCGGCCCGCTCGTGGTCGACCTCGAGCAGCAAGGTCTTGTCGGATTGGACGATCAGCGGGCCGTCGTTCACAGGCTTCCCCCGGGGTTGGTACTGCTACCGCATATCCAACACCCGGCGACCGACAGTTAGTCCAGGTTCCCCGAGACTCCCAGCGCGATGATGACGCCGAAGCCCAGAACGACCAGCGCGACGTTGATGCCGATGCTGATCCAGGTCCACTTCAGCAGGTTGCGCGCCTTGTCCGGGTGCGTGTCGACCTGGCCGAGCGCGATGCCCGACATGATCGCTCCCGCGATGCCGCCAGGGGTGATGTAGCAGCTCAGCGCGAGCACGATGCTGATGACCAGCGCGACGATGGCATGCGTGCGCGGGCCCTGCTGGGGCGGCGGGTAGCCGTAGCCGTAGCCGGGCGGGGGCTGCTGGCCGTACGGGGGGCCGTAGGGCTGCTGCTCACCCGAACCGTGAGGGCCCTGGTTGTACGGCGAGCCGTACGGCATCTGCTGGCCGTAGGGGCTCTGGTCGCCGGAGTTCTCTGGGGTGTAACCGCTGCTCACTGAGTCACCTTTTCGTTTTCTGGCCCGTCAACAGATATCACGAAATGAGGTGACAGTTCGGCACTCCCTAGAGAAGGCGGGCGCGCAGCGCCTTCCTGTCCAGCTTGAGCACGCTGGTCACGGGGATGTGGTCGGTGAAGTGGATCTCCCTCGGATATTTCACTCTGCCGACCCGCTCCCGCGCCCAGGCGATCAGCTCCTCCTCGGTGGCCTGGCCGCCGGGACGCAGTTGGACGAAGGCGACGACCTCCTCGCCGTGCAGAGGGTCGGGGCGGCCGACCACTCCTGACATCACGACGTCGGGGTGGGCGTTCAGCGCGTCCTCCACATCGCGCGGGAAGACGTTGAAGCCGCCCCTGATGATCAGGTCCTTCTTCCTGTCCACGACGTAGAGGTAGCCGTCGTCGTCCATGCAGCCGATGTCGCCCGTGCGCAGCTCGCCGTCCACGATGGGGGAGTCGAGCCCGCCCCAGTACCCGAGCATCAGCGATCGGCCCGCCACGCAGATCTCGCCGATGTCGCCTGCCTCCACCTCCTCGCCCTCGTCGTCCCTGATCGTGATCGTGTAGCCGGGAAGGGGCAGGCCGACGCTGCCGGGCCTGCGCCTGCCAGGAGGGTTGAAGGTGGTGACGGCGCTGGTCTCGGTCAGGCCGTAGCCCTCGAGGATCTGCACGCCAGGCATCCGCCGTTCGAACTCCCTGAGCACGTCGCGGCCCAGCGGGGCCGCGCCGCAGGTGAGGTGGCGCAGGTCGGGCAGCGGGGTGTCCTCGAGCGGCTCGGCGAGCAGCATCTGGAGCATGGAGGGGACCACCGTGCCGTACTGCACGCGCTGCTCGGCGGCCAGCGACAGGAAGGCCTTCGGGTCGAACCAGCGCATCAGGACGGCCTGCTGCGGCTCGGGGGCGTGCATGCCCGCGATGGTGACGATCAGGCCATAGGCGTGGGAGAGCGGGACGGGGACGATCGCCCTGGTGACCCCTGGCTGGTAGGCCAGGTCGAAGGCGTCCTTGGCGACCTGCCAGAGACCGCCGTGGCTGAGCATGACGCCCTTCGCCCTGCCGGTGGTTCCGCCGGTGTACATCACCGCGGCCAGGTCGGAGGGGTCCCTGGGCAGCGGGCCGTGCTCGGCCTGCTCCAGCTCGTCGGTGTCCACGAAGACCCTGATCCCCTGGCCCGCGGCCTGGACGGTCTCCAGCAGCTCAGGCGAGGTGACGACCGCGGTGGCGCCGCTGTCGGACAGGATGTGGCGCAGCTCGTCGGCGCCGACCAGGAAGACTACGGGGACCACCACGGCGCCCGAGGCCCAGACGGCCTGGTAGACGACGCCGACGTCGGGGCTCGTGGCCATCATCACGACGACCCTGTCGCCGGGGCCGACGCCCGCCTCGATCAGGCCGCCTGTGACGCGTCTGGCGCGCTGGGCGAGGGTGTGGCTGCGGTGCCACTCCCCTTCGTAGAAGACCGACTCGTGGTCGTCGAACCGGCTCCACGACTCCTCGGCCAGACGGCCGAGCGTTTGTTCCTTCACGCCTCTCACGGTGATCCGCACGGGCCTCCGAGTCAACCGCCCAGAGTGATCATCCGTCCGTCACTCGGGGGATCGCGGCCTCCGGGAGACGCCGGTGGTCACCCCTCGGTCGTGTCTCCGAGAGCTCCTGGATCGTCGGGACGTGACAGAGGGATCAGGAGAGGTTCGAGACGCCGGTGATGCGGTGGAGGGCGAAGCGGTGGACGGCCGCGCGGGTCTCGTCGTAGGCCGTGAGGTAGCCGCCCTCCATCCGGGCCGGCTCTAGGATGCGGCTGGTGGCGTTGCCCTGGGAGTCGAGGTAGCCGATCCACACCCGCACCCCCTGCCTGATCGCCTCCTGCAGGGTGGAGATGGTGGCCGTGGCGGGACCGCGGGGCACCGCGCCGTCGGGCGCGTCCACAGGCCCGCGCCTGGCCTCGCCCGCCCGCATGGCCCGTACGGCCGCCGCCACCACGTCGGGGTCGAGCCCGTTGAACGACGACACCGTCCTGGCCACCGGCACGCCCTCGGTACGCCTTGTGTCGAGCTGGGTGATGATGACGTCCCCGTCGAGTGATTCGGCGACGGGCGCGAACCCCATCGCCCTCAGCGAGTCGACGAGCGAGGCCCTGGAGGCGCGCGAGGCGATGACCGTGGGAGCCAGGCGCCTGAGCCTCAGCGGGACCGCGCGGCGGTCGGCCATGAGCTGGTCGAGCATGGAGGGGTCGTCACTGCGGATGTAGGCGCTGGCCGTACCGACGCGCATCCTGCCGTGCCTGCGCGCCACGTCCGCCACCAGGTACGACAGCGGCTGCGGCACAGGGGTGGCCGAGTGGCGGGCGAGCATGGACAGCAGCTCGTCGGCCCCCTGCCCGGCGTCGAGCGCCCGCCTGATGGAGCCCTCGCCGAACCGGTAGACGGTCGCGCCTCCCGTGGACTCCACGTCGGCGGCGAGCGTCAGCCAGCGCGCCAGGTCGCTGGTGAGCGGTCCTGGCGCGACGGCGGTGAGGTCGGCCTGGAGCAGCACGTGGTCGACGGGCTCGGGAAGCAGGGGAGCGAGGACGGCGGCGGCCTCCTTCGAGCCCGACAGCAGCGCGCGGCCGTGCGCCGACAGCACGCCGAGCCCGGTGAAGCCCAGCTGCTCGGCCTCGCGCAGGGTGAAGTCGGTCAGCTGCTCGCGCAGCGCGCCACGCCGCCTGGGCTGCTCCCACGCCAGCCGCCGCAGCACGGACTCGCGGGACGGCGCGAGGCCGGGGGCGGTGGCGAGCACGCGCAGCGTCGCCTGCCGGACCTCGGGAGCGGAGGAGCGGCGCAGGTCGGGGTGGAGGGCGTTGAGCAGGCGGTCGCGCTCGTCGCGTTCGCCCACGATGCCGGGCACCCTGTCGGTGTGCAGCCAGGTGACGGCCAGCGTGACCCAGCGCTCCTCCGTGGCCCTGACCCGCCAGCTGTCGTAGCCCGCGGTGGGCAGCCACTCGCCGTCGACGTTGCCGCCCGCGGCGATCAGGCCCGCCGCGTGTGCCATCTCGATGACCAGGGCGGCGGCCCATTCGGGCAGGTCGAGCTGGGTGGCGGTGCGCTTGAGGTCGCGCACCCCGAGGCCGCCCGTGCGCAGCACGCCGGGAGCGTCGAGGCTCCACCTCTCGCACAGCTCCTCGACCGCCCGCGTGAACGTGAACGCCTGGCCCGCCGCCGTCCTGTCGGCGAGGGAGCCGGGACGCTCCGCGCCCTCGAGGGGCGGCGGCACGGGCGACAGGTCGCGGTGCACGCGGCCTTCGCGCAGGTAGAGGCCGACCTCGCGAGGCAGCGCCACGCTGTCTTCTCCGGTGGCCGCGAGCAGCCCCCTGGCGAGCAGCTCCTCGATCGGCGAGCGGGCGGTGGCCAGGCGGACGGCTCTGCGGGCGTTGGGCACGCGGCCGCTCGGCGGCCCCCACGCCAGCTCCTCCAGCGCCTTCCTGGCCGGAGGCGAGACCTCCTCGACCAGCTTGGCGGGCTCGGCGAGCGCGGCGCGCAATCGCTCCTTGCCGCCGCCCTCGGTGCCGGGGGCGATGTCGTCGGCGATCTCCTCCAGCTGCTCGGGCGGGTGATGCCTGAACACCTCGGTGACGGGAGGGCCGAGCCCCGCGGGGTCGTCGAGTACCTTGCGCACGCCCGGCGCGAGGGCCAGGGCGTCGTCGGGGCCGTAGACCAGGGCGAGGGCGCGCAGGCGCTCCAGCGTGTCGTCGAGGGGGAGGTCGTCCTCTTCTGTCGCCCTGGCGAGCAGGTCGCGGAGGGAGTCTCTGGTGAGCTCATCGGGGTGGACGGCGAGCGTCTCGACCACGGCCAGCGCGAACCTGTCGAGCCGGTCGAGGGCGCGGCCGATCGCCGAGGGGCTGCCTGCCCGCGCGGCCAGCCCTTCGAGGTGGGCGGGGACCGGCGTGATCAGCTCGGGGCGCGCGGACACGAGCGCGCCGAGCTGATCGTCGGTGCGCTCCCTGATCCACTGAGTGAACTCCATCATTGCAATGGTATGTTCCTGCGGATTCGGGCAGCATGGCATGCGTGATCGAACGGGCCGACCAGCTCGTCCTGGACTACGTCAGCAAGGCGGCCGACGCTGCTCACGGCGTGCTGCGCCAGGACCACAGGCTCGACTTCGTCCAGCGGCTGCGGGCCCGCATCGAATCGGAGCGGAGCGGCAGCGAGGACCCGAAGGTGGTGGCCAGGGTGCTGGCCAGGTTCGGCGATCCTGCGGCGCTCGTCGAGCGCGAGGCCCGCAGGCTCTCCTCCGGCGGCGAGGTGCCGAGGATCCAGGCCGAGCCCGAGGTGCGGCCCGCCGAGAGCGACACCGCCGTCTTCCCCCGCGTGGTCGACGACGTCCCGCCCGGTGTGGCGCGCGGCATGCGAGAGGCGCGGGAGAGGCTGACCGGCAGGACCGAGCGCGGCCTGCCGTTCGCGGGCCTGCGCAGGGCGGTGATGGCGGGCGCCAACCCCATGGCCACGGGCGGCAGGGACGCCAGGACCGTCGTGAAGGGGCATCCGCGCGAGGTGCTGGCGATCGGGCTGCTCCTGCTGGCCGCGCTGCTGGTGCCGATGAGCCTCCCGTCCGTGGCGATCTTCCAGGTGCCGGTGATCGTCTGGGCGGCGGGGGCGGCGACGGTCCTGACGAGCGACAGCTGGTCCTTCAGGGACAGGATGATCGGGATCGGCGCTCCCATGTTCGGCTACGGCGTGGGCGGGGTGGTGATCGGCGCGCTGCGGGTGGGGGGTGAGAGCGGCTTGTCCGCCTTCCTCGCCCAGTTCTACGCGGTCAGCGGGATCATGTTCATGATCTTCACCGGCCTGGGCGTGGTCTGGCTCGCCTATCGCCTGTGGGATCTCAGCTGACCGGCGCGTGCGCGGGAGCGGGCAGCAGGCCGACGGCCAGCCGTACCCACGCGGAGACGAACTGGTCCTTCTCGGCGTGACCCGGTGTCTCGCCGACCGTCTCCTGGAACAGCCGGTAGTGCACGACCGCGCCGCCGAGCACCGCGCCGATGCCCGTCCAGTCGAGGTCGGCCTCCGCGTACTCGGGCTGGGCGCGGAACCAGCCGGTGATCGCGTCGAACATCGGCTGCAGCAGGCCCTCGCGCACGACCGCGACCAGCTCGGGGAACTGGCTGAGATCGCGGAAGAACACCCTGGTCAGCTCGCTCTCCTCGCGCACCTTCGCCAGCCCGGCCCTGCACACCAGGGACAGGCGCTCCTCGAGGTCGGCGGAGCCCTCCATGCTGCTGAGCTCGGCCAGGCTGTCGGCCACCTGGATGCGGGTGCGCGCGGCGTGCTCGTGCATCGCCGCGGCGAGCACCTCGTACTTCGACTTGAAGTGCCGGTAGAGGCCTCCGGCCCCAGGGGAGAGCCCGGCGGCGGCCTCGATCTCGGCCACCGAGGTGGCGGAGTAGCCCCGCTCCGCGAACAGCCTCAGAGCCTCGTCGACGATCCGCTCGCGCGTGGATCTGGTCATGTCGTTCCTAGTACCTCCATCTCATGAGAGACGTGCTCATCAGACCGCCACCCCTACGTGCCAGTCAGGGCCCCGGCGGTGGTCCGATTGGCGCGTTTCTCATCAGTAAGGACCATAGTCGTTACGGTGACACGCGCCGGATCAGGCTCGCCACCGCCGAGCCGAGGACGAGCCACACCACGGCGGCCAGACCGTAGTTGACCAGGACCTGCCAGCGCGCGTCTGCCAGCCTGAACAGGTCGGACATGCCGAGTGACAGCGTGGTCGCCACGGACTCGACGAACTGGACGAGAGAGTTGGCCGGGTTGGTGGGGAAGATCCTGAAGGCGATGTAGAGGGCCAGGACGAGCGCGGCGGCCCTCGAGACGACCTTGACGGCCCACACGGCGATGTCGGCCGCGCGCTGACGGGCGGTCGGGGCCGGCCTGACGGCGGGCCGGTGCGGTCGGGTTTCAGCCATGGCCGCTCCCTCCGATAAGTAATTCCTTTCTGCCCACTTCAACGCTTCCATACCAGCGACCGTTACTCTTCACGGGTGGGGAAATCAGTGGGGTTTGACCTTGATATGACGCTGGCCGACACCAGGTCGGGTATCGCGGCCGTCTTTGACGAGCTCGCCGTACGGCTGGGCGTGGTCATCGACAGCGCGGTGGTGATCTCCAGGCTCGGCCCTCCGCTCGAACTGGAGCTGGCCAACTGGCTGCCCGAGGAGGACATCCCCGGCGCGGCGGCGCTGTTCAGGGAGCTCTATCCCGACGTCGCCCTTCCCGTGCACACCGCCATGAGCGGCGCCCACGAGGCGATCAAGGCGGTGCGGGAGGCCGGAGGCGGGGTGATCGTGGTGACGGGCAAGAACATCCACGACGCGAGAAGGACCGTCGACCTGCTCGGGTTCGACGTGGACGAGGTGGTCGGATCGGTGTTCGGCGCGGGCAAGGGCGGGGCGCTCGCGCGGTTCGGCGCGGACGCCTATGTCGGGGACCACGTCGCGGACATCGAGGCGGCGCGAGCGGGAGGCGCCGTCAGCGTGGCGGTCGCGACGGGTCCCTACACCGTGGGAGAGCTGCGTGATCACGGGGCTGATGTGGCGCTGTCGGATCTGACCGAGTTCGCCGCCTGGTTCGGCGACTGGAATTAGCGCGCATTTACCCGGTCGCTCTCCGGGCTCGGTGGGCATAACCTACTTCCATTCATCTTTCCCGACAGTACGAACGAGGTCCCCCCTGTGCCGAGTGGCAAGGTCAAGTGGTACGACGCCGACAAGGGTTTCGGCTTCCTCACCCGCGACGACGGCGGTGAGGTCTTCGTCCATTCCTCCGCGCTTCCCACTGGCGCGGAACCGTTGAAGCCCGGACAAAAGGTCGAGTTCGGTGTGGCCGAGGGCCGCAGGGGACAGCAGGCGCTGTCGGTGCGGATTCTCGAGCAGCCGCCGACCCTGGCCAAGACGGTCAAGCCGAAGGGCAAGCGGAAGAAGCCCGACGAGATGGTCGTGATCGTCGAGGACCTCATCAAGCTGCTCGACGTCATCTCCGAGTCCTACCAGCGGGGCAAGCAGCCCGACCCCGTGCACTCCAAGAAGATCGCCCAGGTGCTGCGAGCCGTGGCGGACGACCTCGACTGATCAACCGCTGTGCGGGTTGGTCAACGGCTTGGTGGTCGCCGTCGGATCCTTGGTGGCGGGCGCCTGCCTGGCCGCGGGCGGCGTCGACGCGCTCACCTTGGCCTCACGCGCCCTGACCCGCACTCTCCTGCGCACCACGAGCCAGCCGAGGGCCAGTGCCAGCACGACGGTGAGCCCGGTGAGCCCGCCGGGGCCCGTCGACCAGTCCGACACCAGCAGGCCGATCAGCCCGCCGAACACCCAGGCCAGCTGAAGGAGCGCCTCGACCACGCCGAACGTCGACGAGCGCACCTCCTCGCCGATCTCGCGCTGCACGATCGCGTCGAGCGCCAGCTTGCCGAGCTCCTGGGCGAAGGCGGCGACCAGCGCCACCGCGACGGCGGCCCACAGGCCGAACAGGAAGGCCGTCACGCCCGCCGTCACCGTGGTCACGGCCAGCGTGAGCAGCACGATGACCTGGGGCGAGTGGTTGCGCGCCCAGTTGGCCACGGCCGCGCCCGCCAGGCCGCCGAGCCCCGCGGCGCCGGCGAGGAGGGCGATGGTGGTGGTCGCGGGCAGGTCCTTGAGGTGCTCGTCCTGCACGAGGAAGAGCAGGTAGAACAGCAGGAAGCCGGAGAAGAGGCGGATGGCGGCGTTGGCCCTCATGGCCTCGGTGACGGCGGGGCCGACATTGAGCAGCGTCCGCCAGCGCGCCCTCTCGCCGCCCTCCTCCTCCTCGAGGTCGGGGGAGTCGACGTGGCGCGGCAGCCGTACCGCGAAGACGCCGAGCACGAGGAAGACCACCATCGCGATGCGCAGCACCCACGCCGCGCCGAGCCACGCCGTGAGGCCCGCCGCCGTGGGCACCGCGACGCCCGCGGCGACCAGGGAGAACAGCGCCACCCTCGCGTTGGCGCTGACCAGCGTGATGTCGGCGGGCAGCACGCTCGGCATGATCGCCGCGCGTGAGACGTTGTAGGCCTTCGACAGCACGAGCACGCCGAGGGCGCCCGCGAAGAGGGTGAGCACGTCGCCGGGGCCCACGGCCGCGGCCATGGCGAAGCACAGCAGTCCTCTGGCGAACAGCGTGCCCGCCATCACGTAGCGGCGGCCCGACCTGAACTTGTCGAGCACGGGCCCGACGAAGGGCGCGACCACCGCGAAAGGGATCATCGTGATCACCAGGTAGAGCGCCACCTGGCCGCGCGCCTCGTTGACCGGCAGGCCGAAGAAGATCGTGCCCGCCAGGGCGAGCGTGACCAGGGAGTCGCCCGCGCTGTTGGCGGCCGTCAGCTCGATCAGCCTGCCCAGACCGGTGCGGTCGGCGCCGTGCGCGTGCGTGAGCCTGCGCGTGGCGTGACCGACCCGCTGGGCGCCGCTCGCGGTGGCGAGCCCCATGCGCCTGGTGCCGCTCGCCGTCCTGCGGCCGGCGCGCATGGACGCCCGGCCCGCTTCGGCCAGCACGTGCCCCACCCGTCTCGCTAGCGTCCACACACGATCCACGCTAACCAGTCTTACCTGACATGGGTGCTCGCACGTCCCGTCATGGGTGAGAATGGAGTGTGAGCGAACAGCACCTTTCGGCGAGGGCGCGCCGATGACCAGGACCAGGACCCGCGTCGCCGCGCCCGACCAGGCCTGTGTCGCCGCCGTCGACCTCGCGAGAGAGACCGCGAGAGAGCTCGCCAAGCCAGGGGAGCCTGGAGAGCACCTCGGGTTCGAGGGCCAGGGCGACCGGATCGTCACCCACTACTTCGCCTGCCTCGACCGCGCCTACCGCGGCTGGCGCTGGGCCGTCACCGTGACCCGCGCCTCCCGCGCGAAGAACGTCACGGTCAGCGAGGCCGTGCTGCTGCCCGGCGCCGGGGCCCTGCTGGCCCCCGAGTGGCTGCCGTGGAGCGAGCGGCTGCTGCCTGGCGACCTGGGCGTCGGCGACCTCCTGCCGACCGCGGAAGACGACGACAGGCTCGTCCCCGGCTTCACGAGCGCCGACGACGAGATCGACCACCAGATGATTTTCGAGTACGGCCTGGGCAGGGCCAGGGTGCTGTCGGCCATCGGCAGGGACCGCGCCGCCAAGCGCTGGCACTCGGGCACGTCCGGGCCGCACACACCGATCGCGCACGCCGCTCCCGCGCAGTGCTCCACCTGCGGCTTCTTCTGGCCGCTCGCGGGTGGTCTGCGGGGCGAGTTCGGCGTGTGCGCCAATGAGTACGCCCCCGACGACGGCAAGGTGGTGGCCGCCGACCACGGCTGCGGCGCCCATTCCGAGGCCGCCGTCATGCCGCCGCCCGTCGAGCAGGCCACGCCGATCCTCGACGACCTGGGTTACGACCTGATGGAGGACGAGGCGGGCTCGGTCGACGAGTCGGCCTCGGAGGAGCTCGGCCACTCCTGATCGGCTCCTGATCCGGATTGTCGGCGAGGAGCGCTAGCCTTCGGGGGCCCGTCTCTCGATTAGGAGTTTGCCCCGTGGACACCTTTGGCACTGACCGGATGCGCGCCGCCGTACTCACGGCTTGGAAGGCCTCGCCAGCGCGCTTCCGTGAAGACGCCAACGCCGAGGAGGACTTCGCCCTCGGCGGCTACCGTGACCGTCTGATCGTCGAGCTGGCGCAGAACGCGGCCGACGCCGCCCTTCGGGCGGGCGTGCCCGGTGTGCTGCGCCTGGAGCTGCGCGACGGCGTGCTGACGGCGGCCAACACCGGCGCGCCGCTCGACGCGGCGGGGGTCGAGGGCCTGTCCACGTTGCGGGTGTCCGCCAAGCGCGACCACGTGGGCGCCGCCGGACGCTTCGGCGTGGGCTTCGCCGCCGTGGTCTCGGTCTGCGACGCCCCCTCCGTCGGCTCACGCTCCACCGGTGCGGTGCGCTGGTCGCGCGAGGAGACGACGGCGGTGGTGGCCGCCGAGCCGGTGCTCGCGGGCGAGCTGGCCAACCGCGAGGGGCACGTGCCGCTGCTGCGGCTGCCCTTCCCCGACTCCTTCGAGGTCCCCGAGGGGTTCGAGACGCTCGTACGGCTGCCGCTGCGCCCCTCCGCCGTCGAGACTGTGCGCCACATGCTGCAGGAGGCCTCGCCCGCGCTGCTGCTCGGCATGCCCGCGCTGACCGCCATCGAGATCGTGGTCGACGGCGTCACCCGCACGGTCGAGCCCTCGGGGTGGCACGTCGTCTCGGTCTCGGGGGAGTTCTCTCCCGACGAGGTCGCCGCCTACTTCGCCGACAGGCCGACGGAGGAGCGGGCCAGGCCCTACTGGTCGGTCCGTTGGGCGGTGCCCGAGCAGGAGGGGCCGCTGCCCGTCCCGCAGGTGGTGCACGCGCCCACGCCCTCCGACGAGCCGCTCGACCTGCCCGCGCTGCTCATCGCCTCGTTCCCGATGGCCACCGACAGGCGCCACGTCGCCAAGGGGCCGCTGACCGACTTCCTGATCGCGCGCGTCGCCGAGGCCTACGTGCTCCTGCTGGAGGAGCTGCCGCGCACGCCGAGGCTGCTCGAGCTGGTGCCCGCGCTGATGGGCAAGGGCGAGCTCGACGCCCGCATCCGCCGCGCGATCCTGCGCCTGCTGCCCGACGTCCCCCTGCTGCCCGCGCTGTCGGCGCCGCCGCCCGTGGTGCAGTCGCCCTCGTTCGAGGACGCGGCGCTCTACGACCCCGACGCCGCGTGGCAGGTCGAGCACCCCGTGCGCGAGCCCTCCGACGACGGCTGGGTGGTCTCGGGCAGGGAGGCCTCGGTCGTCAACGGCTCGGGAGAGCTGCTGGCGGTGCTGGCCTCGATCGTTCCTGGCCTGCTGCCCGCAGGGTGGCCTGCCAGGCACCCGGCGATGGCCTCGCTCGGGGTGCGCAGGGTGGAGCTGGCCGAGGTGGTCGACCAGCTGTCGGGCGAGGCCATCGAGGGGCGCGACCCCGCGTGGTGGCGATCGCTCTACGACGTGCTGCCCGCCGACGACCCCGAGGCGCTGGGGGCGCTGCCCGTGCCGCTGGCCGACGGCCGCCTGGTGCGCGGCCCGCGTGGCACGCTGATCCTGACCACGCCGCTCGACCTGGCCCCGCTCGGGCTGCGCATCGTCCATCCCGACGCTGCGCACCCGCTGCTGCTGCGCCTGGGCGCCTTCGAGGCCACGCCGCGCGCCGTCCTCGACGACCCGCACACCAAGAACGCGGTGGCGCAGTCGATGGACAGCGACGACCCCGACGCGGTGGCGAGGGCCGTGCTCTCCCTCGTCGACGCCGCGGGGCTGACAGCGGGCGAGGAGCCGTGGCTGTCCGAGCTGGCGCTGCGCGGCTCCGACGGCTCGCTCTACCCCGCGGGCGAGCTGCTGCTGCCCGAGGGCGCGCTGGCAGGGCTGCTCGCCGACGACGCGGGTTTCGGCACAGTCGACTCCTCCTACGACTCGCGCGTGCTGACGGCGGTCGGCGTGCTCGACGGGTTCGCCGTGGTCAACGACGCCGACGTGCTGCTCGACCTCGACTCCTGCGACCACGACCTCGACGAGGAGGACCTGTGGCTCGAGTCGCTGCCCCCCTTCGACCTGCCTCCCGTCGTGCCGGAGTTCACCGCGATCCGCGACCTCGAGCTGGTCGCCGACTGGCCGGCTGCCCTCGCCCTGATCACCAGGCCACCGTTGAGGGGCGCGCTGCTGCCGCTGCGCATCGACGGCCTCGAGGTTCCCTCCTACACCGCGTGGTGGCTGTCCACCCACCCGGTTCTCGGTGGGCGGCGCCCGCTGGAGCTGCGCCTGCCAGGCGCCGACCCGCTGCTGACCGGCCTGTACGACGAGGCGCCCGAGGGGCTCGACCACGGCGCGCTGGCCATGCTGGGCGTCCGCACCACGCTGACCGACCTGCTGGCCTCGCACGGTGGCCCTGAGGAGCTGCTGGAGCTACTGGCCGACCCGTCGGTCACCGTCGATCGCGCGCAGCTGCGGGCGCTGTGGATGGCGCTGGCCGCCGTCGATCCTTCGCGGGTGGCGCCGCCCTCCTCGGTGCGGGCGGTGCTCGGTGGCGACATCGTGGTCGCCTCCGCCGACGACGCCGTCGTGGTCGAGGCGCCCGACCTGCTGCAGTTGGTGACCGACAGGCCGCTGGTCCTGGCCCCGTTCGACCTGGCCGAGGCGCTCTCGGAGCTGCTCGATCTGCCGCTGGCGGGTGAGCTGGTGTCGGGCACGGTGACCTCCACGGGCACCGAGCGTCCCGTGCCGAAGGAGGTCAGGGAGCTGCTGCCCACGGCTCCCACCCGTTACGTGGAGCACGAGAAGCTGCTGGTGGACGGCGTGCCGTGCGCGTGGCGCTATTTCGACGGCATGGTCCACTGCGACGGGGCCGACGGGCTGGCGCGCGGTCTGGCCTGGGCGACGGGGCAGTGGAACGACCGCCTCGCGGTCGCGGCGCTCCTTCGCAATCCGGGCGATGTCCCCCTGCTGCTGGCCGAGGCCGACCTGTCCTAGCGGGTCAGGTCAGCAGGGAGCCGACCACGACGATCAGCAGGAGCAAGCCGAGCACGGCGGGGAGAAGCCAGAAGCGAGGACGGTCCACGCCGTGCAGCCTAGCCCCGCTCGGCGGGTGCGAGAGCCCAATGGCCGAGTGACTCATACCTCACCGTGGGGCCCGGGTGGCTGCGCATGAGGTGGATCGAGTCGGCCGACCACGGCGACCCCGCGAAGGACGACAGCGCCTCCACCAGGGGGCGCAGGTCGGTGGGCTGCCTGGCGCGGGCGAGCGTGAGGTGGGCGTGGAAGCGCTTCTCGTCGGTCTGTACGGCTCCCGCGCGACGCCCGGCGGCGGCGGCCGAGCCTGCCAGCCGTACGAGGGGGTCGCCGCTGACGCCGAGCCAGAAGACCCGCTTGGAGAAGGCGCCCGCCCCCTCGAAGGCCAGGCGCTTGGCGGGGTGGCGCGAGGCGGCGCGGGCCAGCCGTACCTCGAGGTCGGGGAGGGCGCGCTCGGGCACCTCGCCGTAGAAGGCGAGCGTGAGGTGCCAGGTGGCGCGATCGACCCAGCGCAGGCCCTCCACCACGTGGGTGCGGCCGGCCAGCGCGGCGGCCACCTCGTCGAGGATCTCGGGTGGCGGCAGGATCGCCGCGAACAGTCTCACGGGTCGATTGTGCCCCGCGCGAGGGGTGTGGCTCCGGCCCGCGGGGTGTGGAGGCGCGGGCCGGAGAGTCGTCAGGCGGTGGCGAGGGCCACGCGGGTGCGGCGGGCGCCGATCATGCGGGTGAGCAGGATGGCCAGGCCCGTGCCCACGAGCGTGAGCAGTCCGCCGATCATGACACCCACGCGGGGGCCGCCCAGGTCGGAGATCCAGCCGATCAGCGGCGCGCCGATCGGGGCGCCACCGGTGAAGACCAGCACGTAGATGCCCATGACCCTGCCGCGCATCTCTGGCGAGGTGGACATCTGGACCAGCGAGTTGGCGGCCGTGTTGACCGTGATCAACGCGATGCCGGTGGGGGCGAGCAGCAGGAGGTAGACCGGGTAGAAGGGGGCGAGGCCCACCACGACCTGGAACAGCCCGAAACCGATGGCGCCCGCGATGAGCAGCCTGCGCGTCGGCCTGACGCGACGGGCGGCCAGCAGGGCGCCGCCGAGCGCGCCGACGGCGAAGGCGCTGGAGGCCACGCCGAACGACGAGGCACCCTGGCCGAAGACCTCGCGGGCCATGAGCGCGATCGACATCGAGAACGACTGCGTGAACATCGCCATGAACGCGATCACCAGTATCGGGAGCAGGAGCTCCGAGCGCTCGATGACGTAGCGCAGGCCCTCGCGCAGCTGGCCCTTCGCCTTGGGGACGAGCTCGGCAGGGGTCAGCTCCGACGTGCGCATGAGGAGCAGGCTGGAGATGACGCCGCCGAAGGTCAGCGCGTTGAGCAGGAAGATCGGTCCGGTGCCGATGGCGTACATGAGCACGCCGGCGAGGGCCGGGCCCACCACGCGGGCCAGGTTGAAGATCGAGGCGTTCAGCGCGATGGCGTTGGGCAGGTCTTCACGGCCGACCATCTCGACCACGAACGCCTGCCTGGTCGGCACCTCCACGCAGGAGATGACGCCGAGCGCGAAGGCCATGGCGTAGACGTGCCACACCTCGGCCGAGCCGGTCACGGTCAGGACGCCCATGGTCACGGCCAGCATCGCCATGAGCGACTGCGCGATGATCAGGACGGGGCGCTTGGGGTAGCGGTCGGCGAGCACGCCGCCGAACAGGCCGAACATGAGCTGCGGGAGGAACTGCAGCGCGGTCGTGGTGCCGAGAGCCGCCGCGCTGCCGTGTGTGAGGTCGAGCACCAGCCAGTCCTGGGCGGTGCGCTGCATCCACGTGCCGAGGTTGGAGACGATGCCTCCAGCCGCGAACAGCCGGTAGTTGTGAACCCTGAGAGACCGGAACATCCCGGTCCTGGGTTCGTCAGGCTCTATATCTTGCTGAGCTTCTCCAGAATCGGCGCCGCCTGCCGGAGCACTGCCCGCTCCTCGGGTGTCAACTCCTTCAGCCGATGCGTCAACCAGGCTTCCTTCAGCCGGCGCTCCTCCTTCAGCAGCGCCTTGGCGGAGTCGGTCACCACCACGGTCACCTGTCGCCTGTCGGTCTGGTGCGGTGAGCGAGCGACCAACCCGCGCTCCTCGAGCGCGGCGATCACCCGCGTCATCGAGGGCGGTTGTACCTTCTCGAGCTCGGCCAATTCGCCGGGGGTTATCCCTGAATGCCGTTCCACGGCGGCGAGCGTCGCGAACTGGGTGGGCGTCAGGGTGTGCGCCGCCGCCTGTCGTCGTAGTCGTCTGGTCAGCCGCGCCAGCGACACGCGCAGGGCTGATGCCAGGCCTGCGTCGCTGCGCAGGTCCATCTTGGGAGGGGGATTCGTTAGCACGTCTCATTACCTTTGCTAACTATATGCCATGCCACGCTATTCCCTCCAACGGTTTGGATAGAGTCCACCATGCACTCCTTATTCTGGGCCGCCGCGGTGATCGTTTCGGCCTGGGAAGCCGCCACTGTTGGCTTGCCACTGGCCTTCATCGCGGCGAGCCTGCTTCCCACCGTCTTCCTCCTCGGCCTGGCCATTCTCGCCCGCGTCGCCGAGGGGCCCGCACACCGCCGGCTGGCGCTCGTCGGCATCGCGGGCATGCTGTCGCTTCCCGCGATCTCCGTTCTGGCTCACGAGTACGGCGGGGTCGTCGGCTCGCTCCTGTTCGACCACGTGGCCGGTCCCGTCGCCACGGTGGTGTGCGTCGTGCTCATCGCCGCCGCCGACCTGGTCGTCCAGCGTAGGTCGGCGCTGCCGTACCTTCTGCCAACGCTCGCGGTGGCGCTACCCTTCCTCGTCGCCGTCGCGGACCTGTGGACGGGCCATTTGGCGTGGTTCTCACTGCCCGACTGGCTCGCGATCGAGGTGCTGCTCGGATCGGGCGCGCTCGCGGTGCTGGTGCTGAGCGCCGTCGTCACGCGGCGGCTGTGGTTGCGCGTGGTCACGGTCTACACGCTGGTGCTGGCCGCGCTCGTGGGCGTCGCCGCCGCCCTGGTCCCCCTCTCGTACGGCTACGCGGCCCGCGACGAGGCCCTGCAGGCCGCCTGGGAGGCCGAGCCGGAGCGCATCGAGCCGATCGACGGCCCGCTGACCGACGATCCGCAGCACTTCAGAGTCGGCCTGGACACCTGGATGTCGTCGCCGCCTTCGCTGAAGGACGCCCGGCCTCCGACTGTGTCGCTGCCTCCTCTGGAGATGATCGAGGAGGAGCGCCGTCTGTCGACTCTCTGGTACACCGGCGCCTACCTGGCCGCCGCGCTGATCGTGTTCACCCGAAGGGCCGCCCCCCGGGAGGAGGACGGCCCCGAGGACGACCTCGCTATAGAAGCGCCTTGATCGGTCCGAGTGCGAAGTAGACGACGAACAGCCCCGCCACCGCCCACATCAGCGGATGGACGTCCCTGCTCCTGCCCTTGACCGCCTGGATCAGCACGTAGCTGACGAAGCCCGCGCCGATGCCGTTGGAGATGGAGTAGGTGAACGGCATGATCACAATCGTCAGGAACGCGGGGATGGCGATGTCGAAGTCGCTCCAGTCGATCTCGCGGACCGTCGTCATCATCATGAAGCCGACCACGACGAGGGCGGGCGCCGCCGCCTCGTACGGCACGACGGCGACGAGCGGCGCCACGAAGATCGCCAGCAGGAACATCAGGCCGGTGACCACGCTGGCCAGGCCGGTTCGGGCGCCCTCGGCCACACCCGCGGCCGACTCGATGTAGGTGGTGTTGGACGAGACGGAGCCCGCGCCGCCCGCCGCGGCGCCGATGGAGTCGACGAGCAGGATCTCCTTGGTGCGGGGGAGCTGACCCTCCTCGTCGAGCAGGTCGGCCTGGCGGCCGACGCCCACGATCGTGCCCATCGTGTCGAAGAAGTCGGTGACCAGCAGGGTGAAGATCAGCAGCACCGCGAGGATCACCGACACCTGGCTGAAGGCGCCGAACGGGTCGAACTCGGTGAACAGCGTCAGCGGGTTGTGGAAGCCGAAGATGCGCTCGGGCCAGGACGGCGTGACCAGCTGCCAGCCTGCGGGGTTCTTCGGCGTGGCCGCACCTGTCTTCGTCAGCGCCTCGACGATCATCGCGAGGACGGTGGTGCCGACGATGCCGATGAGGATCGCGCCCTTGACCTTGCGGGCCACCAGCACGGCGGTGACCAGCAGGCCGATGATGAAGACGAGCAGCGGCCACGAGGTCAGCGCGCCGGAGATGCCCATCTCCAGCGGCGGCCCCGCGGCGACGCGGCGCACGAAGCCCGCGTCCACGAAGCCGATCAGGGCGATGAACAGGCCGATGCCGACGCTGATCGCGGTCTTCAACTGGACGGGGATGGCGTTGAAGACGGCCACCCTGAACCCGGTCAGCACGAGGATGCCGATGATGACGCCCTCGAGGAAGACCAGGCCCATCGCCGCCTCCCACGACATCTGGGAGGCGATGCCGAACGTGACGAAGGCGTTCAGGCCGAGGCCCGCCGCCATCGCGAACGGCACCCTGCCGACGACGCCCATGAGGATGGAGAGCATGCCCGCGACGAACGCGGTGCCGGAGGCGACCAGCGGCACGTTGGCGACCAGGCCGTCCCCGATGAACTGGCCGTCGGCGTCCGTGGCCCTCGCGATGATGAGGGGGTTGAGGACGACGATGTAGGCCATCGTGAAGAAGGTGGCCAGGCCGCCGCGCACCTCGCGGGAGACGGTCGAGCCCCGCGCGGTGATCGAGAAGAATCGGTCAAGTCCGGATGGAGTAGTGGTGTGCGTGTCTTTCACGCGCGAAGAGTGGCAGGGGTTGCGACCTGCGAAAAGACCTCGCGACCTGATCGAGACGGATTTGCCGCCATATCGCGCGAAACAGCACGTCGACTAGGCTGGATCACGTGAAGCAGCCATGGCGTCCGGATCCGGAGCCGCTCGAGACCAACGACAGGGCCGCAGTGCTCGGCGGCACCGCCCTGTGGGCGCTCGCCCTGGTCGTGCTGCTCATCGTACGGCCAGCCCCCGAGAACGCATGGTGGATCTGGACCTGCGTGGCGGGCATCGTCTTCGGCGGTTTCGGATACTGGTTCGTCGGCCGGAAGCGCCGCAAGGACCTCCCGGCCGACGAGGCGCCCGTCGAGCCCGTCCTGGGGATGGGCCCCCCGGATCACCAGGCGTAGTCCTCCGGCGCGGTCCTGTGGCCGGGGAAGATCTCGTCGAGCCTGGCGAGGGCCTTGTCGTCGAGCTCGATCTCCAGCGTGCGCATGGTGCCGTCGAGCTGGTCGAGCGTGCGCGGGCCGATGATCGGGGCGGTCACGGCGGGGCGGGTCAGCAGCCAGGCCAGGCCGACGTGCGCGGGGTCCTCGCCGAGCTCGTCGCAGAACGCCTCGTACTGCTCGATCTTCTCGCGGTGCTTGTCGAGCTCCTTGACCATGTTCTCGGAGGCCGAGCGGCCCTTGTCGATCTTGCGTAGCACGCCGCCGAGCAGGCCGCCCGCCAGCGGGCTCCACGGGATCACGCCGAGCCCGTAGTCCTCGCACGCCGGCAGCACCTCGAGCTCGACCTTGCGGGTGAGCAGGTTGTAGTGGGACTGCTCGCTGACCAGGCCGAGCATGCCCTTCCTGGCGGCGCTCTCCTGGGCCTTGGCGATGTGCCAGCCCGCGTAGTTCGAGGAGCCGACGTAGATGATCTTCCCCTGCTGGCGCAGGATGTCCATCGCCTCCCAGAACTCCTCGAAGGGGGTCTCCCTGCCGATGTGGTGTGCCTGGAAGATGTCGATGTAGTCGGTCTGCAGCCGCTTGAGGGAGGCGTCGCAGGCCCTGCGGATGTGCAGCGCGGACTGCATGCCCTCGTTGGGCCACTCGCCCATCTTGCCGTGGAACTTGGTGGCGATGACGGTGCGCTCCCTGCGGCCCCCGCCCTGGGCGAACCACCGGCCGACGATGTTCTCCGTGACGCCCTCGCCCAGCTTCCAGCCGTACACGTTGGCCGTGTCGAAGAAGTTGATGCCGAGTTCCAGGGCCCTGTCCATGATGGCGAAGGAGTCTTCCTCCGTCGTCTGGGGACCGAAGTTCATCGTGCCGAGGCAGAGCGGGCTGACCTTGAGCCCGGTGCGTCCGAGGTTCACGTATTCCATGACACCTACACTAAGAACCTGGAGTGCACTCCAGGCCACCCCCCTCTCGATATGATGATCGCGAGTCCCGGGGTCGATCAGCCTCGGGACTGTGCGTTTCATGCATCGCACCATCGCGAGGGCCGCGCTTCCCCTGCTGCTGTCCTCCCTCACGTCGCTGGCCGGATCCCTGGTCGTCACCTCCGTGCTCGGCCGTCACGACACGGGGGCGCTGGCCGCCTTCGCCCTGACCATGGCGGTCCACAGCCCCGCCTCGATGGCCGTCATGGGCGGTCTGCGAGGGCTCGCGCCGTTCGTCGCCCCCTTCCGTGACGACCCCCTCGCCGCGATCCCGGTGCTGCGTGACGCCAGGTGGCTGGCGCTGCTCATCGGTACGGCCGGCGCGGTCGTGGTGGCCTGTGTCCCGCTCATCGCCTCTCTCGGCGGGTCGGGGGTCGAGGGGTTCGGCGTCCTGCCGTACGCGCTGGGGGCTTCGCTGCTGGTCAGCGCCTCCAACGGAGGCGCGAACACCGTGCCTCCTGACCCTCCAGACCACCGCCTTCCTGTCGGCCACGGCTGACGAGCGCCCGGCGGGGCGCAGGCGGTGATGGGGTGTGGGCTGGCGGGGCTCAGGCGGTCGACGTGGAGCTTGGGGGCCTTCTCGATCGGGTACGGCTTGCTCGCGGTCGTCGCGGCTCCCGTGGCGGCTTCGGGTGGATTGGGTACGTTGTGGGTGGCGGTGCTCGTGACCAACCTCGCGCTCGTCGTTCTGCAGGGCGGCGGGTTCTTCATGCAGAACGCACGCATGGGACGGTCGCCGCCGAGGCATGATCGCTGGATGGGGGATGTCCTGATTCGCACGCTTGCAGGGCTCGTGATGGCCCTTGCGCTCCCTGCCACGCCAGCCTTCGCGTGCTCCGGCCCCTCCGTGCCGGGTGGCCACGCCTTCACGGAGCCCGTCGTCCAGACGTCGGCCTTCCCGGAGATCACTCTTCCGGAGATCCCTCGCGCGGTTGGCGGGGGTGCCGGGCTCTCGGCATCGGACGTGCCCGTGGTCGCGGGTCCCGGTACCGCGGCGCCCGTGCCCCAGGGTTCCGAGACCGCGAAGGCTCGGGGGAGCGGCGAGGCCGATGACGAGGTCGCGTTCACGATCCCGGACCCGCGCATCACCGAGTCGAGTGGCCTCGCGCTGTCCCCCACGCACGACGGGGTCGTCTACACCCACAACGACAGCGACGCGGGCCCCACCTTCTTCGCGCTCGGTCCGAAGGGCGCGACCAGGGCGACCTTCACGCTGCGCGGCGCCCAGGCCCCGCGACTGGGAGGCCATGGCCGCCTCCAAGGACCCTGAGACCGGGAGGGGCGTGCTGTGGTTCGCCGACATCGGCGACAACTTCGACGGCGCGTGGCCCGACATCTCGATCTACAAGGTGATGGAGCCCGCGACGGTCAGGGACGCCGTCCTGCCCGCCGTCCGGTATCGCTTCAGGTACGAGGACGGCGGGCACAACGCCGAGGGCATCATGGTCAACCCGAAGACCGGACGCCTGTACGTGGTGACCAAGCAGTTCGCGGGGGCGATCTACGCGGCGCCGAGGCGGCTGAGCGCGAGCAGGACGAATGTCCTGCGCAAGGTCGGGTCCGCTCCGATCATGGCGACGGACGCCGCGTACGCGCCGGACGGGTCGAGCTTCGTGGTGCGCACCTACTTCTCGGCGACGGTGTACAAGGCGCTGGACAAGCCGCTGACGCGCGTGCCGATGCCCGCGCTCGACCAGGCCGAGTCGATCGCCTACACCGGCGACGGCAAGGCGCTGCTGGTCGGGAGCGAGGGCGCCAACAGCCCCGTCTACCGGGTGCCGCTGCCGGAGAGCGCGCTGCCCACGCCCACGCCCACCCCCACGCCGACGCCGTCAACGTCCGAGCCCCTGCTCGAGGCCGCGGACGGCGAGACGGTGGCCGCCGATTCGCCCGGAGGCATCACAGGGACGGACGTGCTGCTCTGGCTGGCGGTGGCGACGGGTGCGACCGGAGTGATCACGATCATCGCCAGGAAGTCCCGATGAGTCGTGGTGCCTAGTCGCTTCTGAGTACGACACCGCAAGCGATCATCAAGCCGGGTGCGGCATTGTTCTCGCCATGCGCGTGAACTGTCCCGATTGCGGCCTTTCTCTGGCCGGGCCCGCCGGCGTCTGCCCTCGATGCGGGCTGCCGCTGACCGGGCCCGTGGCGGTGGAGCTCTGGCAGGTCGACGGGGCGCTGGCGGGGCTCAGGGTGCAGGAGGCCGAGCTCAGAGGACGGCGGGAGCGCCTCCTCTCGCTCCTGCGCGCCGACCGCGCGAGGCTCGCCGGACGGGCGGCTTCCCAGGAAGCCCCGGAGACAGGTGGCGCGACTCCGCGAACCGGCGCCGGTGAACCGGCCTCGGCCCCGGGGACGCCGCAGGGCGCCGGGCTCCCGAGTGGCCCGCGGCACCTGGAAGCGCCGCGTGACCCGGGTGGGCCGCAGAACGTGGAAATGCCGCGTGACCCGGGTTCCCTGGGTGGCCCGCAACAGCCGGGGAGGCCGCATGGCCCAGATTTCCCCGGTGGGCCGCAGCAGCCGGGGATGCGGCGTGACCCGGGCTCCCCGGGCGGCCCGCACCCGGGGAGCCCGCGTGACCCGCGTTTCCCCGGAGGGCCGCCGTATCAGGGGATGCCGTATGGCGCCGGCTCTCCAGGAGGCCCGCAGGGCGAGGTGTCCAGGAAGACCGCGCAGAACCTGCTGCTGGTTCTCGGCGGGCTCCTGCTCGCCGTGGCGGCGATCGTGTTCACGGTCGTCAGCTGGGGTCGGTTGGGCATCGGCGGCAGGGCGGCGATCCTCACGGGCCTGACGGTCGTGACGCTGGCCGTCCCCGCGGTGCTGCTCAGACGGAAGCTGAACGCGACGGCGGAGACCGTCGGCGTCCTGGGGCTGGCGTTGATGCTGCTGGACGGCTACGCGGCCGCCGCGGCGGGGTTGGTCGGCTCCGTGGACATGTGGGACCACACCGCCGCGACGATCGCGGTGGTGGCTCTTGCGGCGGCGCTCTACGCCAGGCTGCTGCCGTTGAAGGTGCCGCTGCCGCTGGCGGTCGTGCTGGCGCAGGCTCCGCTGCCCATGCTGGCGACGGGGCAGGGACGCGGCTGGCCGACCGCCGCGCTCGCGGCCACGGTCGTGCTGAACGCCGCCGTCTGGTCCGTCGCGCGGACGCGGGGGCTTCGCGTGACGGCGGTGATCTGCCTGGCGTTCACGGGGTCGGTCGCGCTGCTGGGGACGTCGGTGGCGACGATGATGCCCGACCGGTTGCTGCACGCGCCCTCGCTGGTGGTGCTGGCCGCCACGGGGTTCTTCGTGGCCTTCCGCACCAAGGACGACGCCGGGCGCGTGTTCGCGGCCATCGGCTCGGCGACGGCGCTGGTCGCGGCGGCGGGGGCGCCGGGTATCGGGCTGCTGTCGGAGCACTGGCAGGTGGTGCCGTACGTCGTGGCGGCGCTGGTGGTGGCGGCCATGGCGCGGGCGCTTCCCGTAAGGCTGCGCACGCCCTACGCCCTCTCGGCGGCGGGGCTCGCGCTGCTCGGCGGCCTCGTGGTGACGCCCCAGACGCTGCTGGCGGTGCTCGACGCCCCTGTGACGACCTGGCGCGACCCGTTCATGGTCGTCGGGTTGCCCGCGGCGCCGGTCGTCTTCGCCCTGCTGGCGAGCCTTCCGCTGATCCTGGGGAGGGCGCGGTGGGCGGCGGTGGCGCCCGCGGTGGCGGCCGTGGTGGTCGCACCCGTGGTGTACGGCCTGCCGTACCTGGTGGTGGTCGGGGTGCAGCTGGCGGTGGCGCTGGGGTTCACCTTCGCCGCCGTGCGGTTCAGGGTCCCGGCGGCTCCGTGGGTGGCGGGGATCGTGGGGGCGATCGCGGTGCTGTGGTCGCTGGACCAGCGGCCGGTGGCGTACGCGGTGCTGGGGTCGCTCCTGGTGGTGTGGGGGCTGCTGTACCGCAGGCCGGCCGCGCTGGTGGGGGCGGCGCTCGCGGGGTCGGGGCTGGTGTGGGTGGCGCTCGAGGGGCTGGGCCTGCCCGTGCGGGACTCGGCGGCGGCGGGGCTGGCGGTGGGCGCGGGCCTGGCCCTGCTCGGCTGGTACGGCACCCGCACCCGCGCCCCCGGCGCCGGAGCTGGGCCGGGTAGGAGCGGCGGCGGGGCCACCGATGGCGGCGGGGGCGTCGGCGGCGGTGTGGCCGGTGGTGGGATCACCGGTGGTGTGGCCGGCGGTGTGATGGCCGGTGGCGGGGCGGCCGGTCGTGGGATGGGCGGCGGCGGTGTGGCCGGTAGCGGTGTGGCGGGCGGCGGTGTCGTCGGCAGGGTGACGGCGGTCGTGCTGGCGTCCCTGGCGCTGGTGGTCGTCGCGGATGTGCCGGCGGGGGCGTTCGGCGGCTACCTGCCTGTGCTCGATCCCTGGCGCGGTGGGCCGGACTTCACGGGGGGCCGCCCGCTGGGGCTGGCGGCGGTCGGGCTGGCGGGGGTGGTGCTCGCGCTGGCGGTACGGCCCGCTCTGGTGGTGCTGGCGGGGGTCGTCGTCGTGGCGGCTGCCCCGGTGGCGGTGCGCATGCCGTACGTCGTGGTGCTGGTCGGGATGGTCGTGGCGACGGCGGGGGCGGCGTGGACGGCGGCCGGCGGGCGGAGCGGCACGGGAACCGGCACGGCGGGCGGCATGGGAACCGGCACGGCGGGCGGCATGGCGGGCGGCATGGCGGGCGGCACGGTGCGCAGGTCGGCGGGCGGGACGGCAGGCAGGGTGGCGGGCACGGGAGGTGCGCTCTGGCTCGGGTCGCTGGCGCTGGGATGGGCGCTGGCGGACGAGACCGCGACGCTCGCCGTGCTTCCCGCCCTGGCCGCCATCGCCGCGGCCATCGGCCTCCTCTGGCGGCCCCTCCCCGAGACGGGAGCGCCTGAGACGGCGGCGAGACAATCCCAGACGGCGGCGACGACAACATCTGCGACGGCAGCTCCTGCGCCGGCGGTGAGTGTGGCGCGCCTGGAGCGGGGGGCCGGGTTCTGGTGGGTGGTGCTGGCGGGGGCGCTCGTGGCAGGCGAGGCGGTCGCCGTGGCGGCCTCCCTGGAGGTGCGGGCCGTCGAGGCGTACACCGTGCCGTTCGCCCTGCTCATGCTGCTCGTCGGCGCGTGGCGGGGCAGAGCGGCCTCGTCGTGGCTCGCCTACGGTCCCGGCCTCGCGCTGGCGTTCGGGCCGAGCCTGTTGCAGGAGGCCACCCCGCTGAGGGCGTTCGCGCTGGGCGCGGCGGCGCTGGCCGTGACGCTGGCGGGGGCGTGGCGGCGGTTGCAGGCGCCCGCGCTGATCGGAGGGGCGACCGTGGCGATCGTGACGGTGCGGGAGCTGACCCCGTGGATCGCCGACCTGATGGGCGCGGTGCCCCGCTGGGTGCCGATGGCGCTCGGCGGGCTGCTGCTCCTGGTGGTCGGCGCGACCTACGAGGCGCGCAAGCGCGACGTTCGCAGGCTCAGGGACGCCGTCGCAAGGTTGCGGTGAACCCCTCGCCCCTGAGCGCCCGCTCGACGGCCTCGATCGAGCGGGCAAGCTGGACCAGCCTCGGCCCCTCGCGGCGGTAGACCTCGAGCACCGCCTCGACCGCGTGGGGCGGCAGGTGTCCCTTCAGCTCGACCGCCGCGCCGCGGTACCCGGCGCGGGCGGCCTCGATCGACGCGCGGACATGGTGGCCCGCCATCCTGGCCAGGGCATAGGGGTGGCGGCGCAGCACCTCGTAGGCGCGGTAGTCGGGTGGGACGGCGTCGAGCAACCACGCGACCGCGGACGTCTCCCAGTCGGGGATGTCGGGCGTGCGGACCTCGGACGGCCATTCCGGAGGCACGTACACCCCTTCATCGTACGCGTGTTCGATTGAGGTGGGAAACGTCCAAGCGCTAGCTTCCAGGCCATGCGCGTGTTGGTGACCGGTGCGTCGGGCTTCGTTGGTTCGCATGCGGTCACCGCTTTGCGTCAGACGGGTCATGAATGCCTTCTCCTGGTGAGGAACCCGGAGAAGGCGCGGAAGATCTTCAAGGTGCCCGGTGTCCTCTACGAGGCCGACATCAGGGACGCCGACGCCGTACGCAAGGCGTTGGAGCAGTGTGACGCGGTCCTGCACACCGCCGCCGACATGGGCGTCACGGGACGTGACGTGGACCTGGGCGGCGCCAACGTGCGCGGGCTGAAGAACGTGCTGGCGCAGGCCGTGGATCTGGGCCTCGACCCGGTCGTGCACGTCTCCAGCGTCGCGGTGTTCGTGCCGCCGAGCGAGCCGGTGCTCACGGTGGACAGCCCGCTGGCCAGACCGCGCGGCGCCTACGGCCAGACCAAGCTGTACGGCGAGCGCTACGCCAGAGACCTCGACGGCGTGACGATCGTCTATCCCGGCGGCGTCATCGGCCCTGACCAGCCCACGCTCGACACCCTCAACGAGGGTTTCAGGGCGGGGCTGCGGCAGGGCTGGCCGATCGTGCCCGGCGGGGTGAGCGTGCTCGACGTGCGCGACCTGGCCATGGCGCTGGCCAGGTGCTTCAGGCCCGGCCAGGGCGCCCGCAGGTACATGCTCGGGGGGCATTACCTGACCTGGGAGCGGGTGGCGGCGGTCTGCGAGGAGGTCACGGGGCGCCGGGTCAGGCGGCTGAGGATGCCCGGTGGGCTGCTGAGGGCGGCGGGCTCGAGCCTCGACCTGCTGAAGCGCGTGGCCCCCATCGACCACCCGTTGACTCGCGACGCCGCCGACCTCATGCTCACCCTGGTGCCGACCGACGACACCCGCACGCTCCAGGAGCTGGGGCTGACACTCAGACCCGTGGAGGAGAGCGTGGCGGACACCGTGCGCTGGCTCGTCGCTGAAGGACACTTGACCTCATGACAGAGCGGATCGGCGTCATCGGAGCGGGCATCATCGGCCTGGCCGTCGCCAGGGAGCTCGCGCGCGGCAGGGGCGCCGAGGTGACCGTGTTCGAGGGCGAGAACAGGGTCGGGGCGCACCAGACGGGCCACAACAGCGGCGTCGTCCACGCCGGCATCTATTACCAGCCAGGCTCGCTCAAGGCGACGCTGTGCAGGGAGGGCGCGGCGCTGCTGAGGGCCTACTGCGCCGAGCACCGCCTGCCGTACGAGGAGGTGGGCAAGCTGGTGGTGGCCTCCACCGGCGCCGAGCGGCCCGCCCTTCGCGCGCTGGCCGAGCGGGCCAGGGCCAACGGCGTGCCGGACATCGCCGAGCTCGACGCGCTCGGCCTGCGCGAGATCGAGCCGCACGCGGTCGGCGTCGCCGCCGTCCACTCGCCGCACACCGCGATCACCGACTTCCCCGCCGTCGCCCGCAGGCTGGCGCAGGACGTCGCGGAGCTGGGCGGGTCGGTACGGCTCGGCCAGCGGGTCAGGGCGCTGCGCGAGAGCGCCACCCAGGTGGAGGTGCTGGCGGGGCGCAGGAAGTTCGCCTTCGACGCCGTCGTGGCCTGCGCGGGGCTCGGCACCGACGCGGTCGCGAAGATGGCGGGCCACCCGGGCCAGGTGCGGATCGTCCCCTTCAAGGGCGAGTACTACGCCCTCGCGGGGTCGGCCAAGGACCTGGTGCGCGGCCTGATCTACCCGGTGCCCGACCCCCGCTACCCGTTCCTCGGCATCCACCTCACCCGCAGGATCGACGGCGAGGTGTTGGTCGGACCCAACGCGGTGCTCGGTGACGTGCGCGCGTTACTCACCTGGCCCGGCACCCGCCGCCTGGCCGTCAAGCACTGGCGCACCGGGCTCGCCGAGCTGTACGGCTCGGCCGTCAAGGGCGCGTTCGTCCGCGCGGCCAGGCGCTACGTCCCCGCCATCGCAGGAAGCGACCTGGAGCGAACCGAAGGAGGGGTTCGCGCCCAGGCGGTCTCGCGCGACGGCGGCATGGTCGACGACTTCGTGGTCGACGTCCACGGGCGCGTCGCGCTCGTGCGCAACGCCCCCTCGCCCGCCGCCACCTCCAGCCTCGCGATCGCAAGGCATATCGCGGGGATTGTCCCAGCACTCGCCCGTTAAGGGCATTCTTAGATGTGATGGCCACTATGGACGCCGTGGAAGCACGCCTGCTGATCGTCGAGGACGAGCCGAACATCCTCGAGCTACTCGCCGCGAGCCTGAGGTTCGCGGGTTTCGACGTGTCGACCGCCAAGAACGGTCTCGATGCGGTCAGTGCCGTCCAGCGGCACAGGCCCGACCTCGTCGTGCTCGACGTGATGCTGCCCGACCTCGACGGGTTCGAGGTCGTGCGCAGGCTGCGCAGCAGCGGGCAGGGCACCCCCGTGGTGTTCCTCACCGCCCGTGACGAGACCGAGGACAAGATCAGAGGGCTGACGATCGGCGGCGACGACTACGTCACCAAGCCGTTCAGCCTGGAGGAGGTCGTGGCGCGGATCCGCGCGGTGCTCCGCCGTACCTCGGGCGATCCGCAGGCGCCGCCGCCGCGGCTCACCTTCGCCGACATCGAGCTCGACGAGGAGAGCCACGAGGTCTGGAGGGGCGGCAGGCCGGTCTCGCTGTCGCCGACCGAGTTCAAGCTGCTGCGCTACCTCATGGCCAACTCCGGCAGGGTGCTGTCCAAGCCGCAGATCCTCGACCACGTCTGGGACTACGACTTCAGGGGCGAGGTGGGCATCGTCGAGTCGTACGTGTCGGTGCTCCGCCGCAAGATCGACAACAGGGAACCGCGTCTCATCCACACCCTGCGCGGTGTGGGATACGTGCTGCGCAGCCCTCCCGAGTCATGACGCTCAGGATCAAGCTCATCGCCGCGACGCTGGCGCTGCTGGCGTTCGGTTTCACCTTCATCGGCGTGCTGAGCGTCTCGGTGCTGCACAACTACCTCATCGACAGGGTGGACACCCAGATCTCGGTGGTGGCCACCAGGGCGCTGATCCGCATCCAGCACAAGGGCTCGCCAGGCCTGAAGAATCTCGTCCTGGAGCCCGACGCGATCATCAGAGCCGGCGGGCCATGGCTCAGCGGGCTCGACGCCGACAACAGGCCCAGGCCTGTCGTGCCCGATCCGCCTCCCGCTGTCGCCACGACCGTCCCGGCCGTCTCCGGTGACGGCGAGTGGCGGGTCCAGCTGGTGCGCGGCCCGCAGAGCGGCAGCGTGCTGGTCGCCGTGGACCTCGACGAGGTCACCCAGATCACCCGCAGGCTGGCGCTCATCGAGCTGCTCGGCGGCGGCGGCATCCTGCTGATCCTCGCCGTCGTGGGCGTCTCCGCGGTGCGCGGCAGCATGCGCCCGCTCGCCGAGATCGAGCGTACGGCCGAGGCCATCGCGGGCGGCGAGCTGGGCAGAAGGGTGCCGGACGGCGACCCGCACACCGAGGTGGGACGCCTGGCCCGCGCGCTCAACGGCATGCTGGCCCAGATCGAGTCGGCCTTCGCCGCGAGGACCGCCTCGGAGAACGCCGCGAGCAGGTCGGAGGAGCGGATGCGGCGCTTCGTCGCCGACGCCGCCCACGAGCTGCGCACCCCGCTGACGACCATCAAGGGTTTCGCGGAGTACGCCAGGCAGAACCCCGACGCCGACCCCGCCGAGATGCTGCACCGCGTCGAGCGCGCCGCGGGCCGGATGAGCCTGCTGGTCGACGACCTGCTGCTGCTCGCGAGGGTCGACCAGCAGCGCCCGCTGCAGATGCGGCCCGTGGACATGCTGGCGCTGGCCGCCGACGCCGTCCACGACGCCCGCATCCTGGCCCCCGACAGGGGCATCTCGCTGGAGGTCGTCGGCGGCGCCGCCCTGATCGTCTCGGGCGACGAGGTACGGCTGCGCCAGGTCATCGGCAACCTCATGTCCAACGCGCTCACCCACACCCCGGGCGACACCCCCGTCACGATCAGGGTCGGAGCCTCGGGCGAGACCGCCTTCCTCGAAGTGGTCGACAAGGGGCCGGGGCTGACGCCCGAGCAGGCCGAGCGGGTCTTCGAGCGCTTCTACCGCGCCGACTCCGCCCGCGCCCGCCGCTCGGAGGACGACAGGGGCAGCGGCCTGGGCCTGGCCATCGTCGAGGCGCTGGTGCGGGCGCACGGCGGCAGCGTGGTCGTCGACAGCGTGCCCGGCGAGGGCAGCGTCTTCCGCGTCGAACTCCCACTCGCCCCTGAGTAAGCCTTCAGCTTTCTCTCAGCCTCCTCGGGCACCCTGGCAGGTGTGAACACACCTGAGGCGCTGATCCTGGTGGTGGACGACGAGCCGAGCATCCGCGACCTGCTCTCCGCCAGCCTGCGCTTCTCCGGCTTCGAGGTGCTGACCGCGGCCGACGGCCTGGAGGCCGTGGAGATCGCCGAGCGGGTCAAGCCCGATCTCGTGGTGCTCGACGTGATGCTGCCCGACCTGGACGGGTTCGAGGTGGCCAGGCGGCTGGACGCGCCCGTGCTGTTCCTGACCGCGCGCGACGCCGCCGACGACAAGCTGACGGGGCTCGGGCTCGGCTACGACTACGTGACCAAGCCGTTCAGCCTGGAGGAGGTGCTGGCCAGGGTGCAGGCGGTGCTTCGCCGTACGCGGGGGGAGTCGGGCGGCGGCGCCCGGCTGCAGGTGGCCGATCTCGTGCTGGACGAGGCCGAGCGCGAGGTGTGGCGCGGCGAGCGGCAGGTGCACCTGTCGCCGACGGAGTACAAGCTGCTGCACTACTTCATGGCCAACGCGGGACGGGTGCTGTCCAAGGCGCAGATCCTCGACCACGTCTGGAACTACGACTTCGGCGGCGACGCGGGCGTGGTCGAGTCGTACGTGTCGTACCTGCGTCGCAAGGTGGACGACGTGGAGCCGCGACTCATCCACACGCTCCGCAGCGTCGGCTACGTGCTCAGGGAGCCACCACCCGACTAGCGTGGAGGTTATGGACCTCCTCGAGGCATTGCGGTCACTGCGGCGCCTGCTCTCGGCCGATCTGTTCCCGTTGGCCATCGGTGATGTGGAGGCCGACAGGCGCGCGCTGACCGAGTTGACGGGGCAGCTGGACGACTACCTGCTACCACGGTTGCTGACGCTCGACGCCCCGCTGCTCGCGGTGGTGGGAGGATCGACGGGCGCGGGCAAGTCGACGCTGGTCAACTCCCTGGTCGGGGCCGACGTCTCCGAGCCGGGTGTGCTGCGGCCCACCACGCTGGCGCCGACGCTGGCGGTCAGCCCTGACGACACCGCGTGGTTCATGTCGCTCGAGGTGCTGCCCGGGCTGCCCCGCGTGACGGGGTCGTCGGGCGATCCCGGGACGCTGCGCGTGGTGCCCGTGCCCACGCTGGCTCCCGGGCTGGCGCTGCTGGACGCGCCCGACATCGACTCGGTCGTGACCGCCAACAGGACTCTCGCGACGCAGCTGCTGGCCGCCGCCGACCTGTGGCTGTTCGTCACCACCGCCGCCCGTTACGCCGACGAGGTGCCGTGGAGCTTCCTGCGCTCGGCCAGAGAGAGGAGCGCGGCGCTCGCGATCATCCTGGACAGGGTGCCGCCCGACGCCGTCGATCCGGTCTCCGCCGACCTCAGGCGGCTGCTCGAGGAGAACGGGCTGGCGGGCACGCCGCTGTTCACCGTGCCCGAGGCGGTGCTCCTGAGCGAGAACGGCAGGCTTCCCGAAGGCTCGGTGGAGCCGATCGTCTCCTGGCTGGCCGGTCTCGCCGCCTCCTCGCAGGCCCGCGCCGACGTCGTCAGGCAGACGCTCGCCGGGGCGCTCGACAGCCTGGCGACCAGGGTGCCCGCCCTGGCCACGGCCGTCGAACGGCAGCGGGAGGGCGCCGACAGGCTGGCCGAGATCGTCTCCTCCGCCTACTCGGGCGGGATGGCCACCTTCGACGAGGGCATGCGCGACGGGTCGCTGCTGCGCGGCGAGGTGATGGCCAGGTGGCAGGACTTCATCGGCACGGGCGACCTCATGCGGTCGCTGGAGTCGCGCGTCGGCTGGCTGCGCGACCGGGTCTCCGCGCTGTTCACCGGACGGCAGGCGCCCCAGGCCAGGCTGCGGGTCGCGCTTGAGAGCGGCGTCGCCTCGCTGATCAGAGGGGCGGCCGACGGAGCGGCGGAGCGGGCGCTCGAGGGCTGGAGCGCCGCGCCCGGCGGCCGCGACCTGCTGGAGCGGGCGGGGGCGGTGCGGGCCGCCAAGCTCGGCAGGGCCTCGTCGGGGCTCGACTACGACGACGTGGTGAGGGGCTGGCAGGCCTACGTCCTCGACCTGGTCAGGCAGGAGGGCGCGTCGCGGCGCACCACGGCTCGCGTGGCCTCCTTCGGGGTCAACGGGGCGGGGCTGCTGCTCATGCTGGCGGTCTTCGCCTCCACCGGAGGGCTGACGGGCATCGAGGTGGGCATCGCGGGCGGCACGTCGGTGCTGTCGCAGAAGGTGCTGGAGGCGATCTTCGGTGACCAGGCGGTGCGCACGCTGACCGCCATGGCCAGGGACGATCTGCGGGCCAGGGTGAAGGGGCTGCTCGACGAGGAGGCGGCCAGGTTCACCGAACTGCTGGAAGGGGTCTCGGTGTCGGCCGACACGGCTGCCGCGCTGCTGGCGGCGGAGCGGGCGGTGCGCGACCACCAGAGCGAGCTGCCGGGCGGCGAACGACCGGAGGCCGGCTCGCCCGAGCCACCCCGGAGAACCGAGGCCGGCTCGCCCGAGCCACCTCCGAGAACCGCTCCGGCGGAGTCGCCCCCTGGAACGGCTCCGGCGGAGCCGCCCCCGAGGGTCGCTCCTGCCGATGACGTCTCCGGCGTGAGGGAGGGCGAGTGAAGCTGCTGCGGCGCAAGGAAGGCCCCTCGCTGGACGACCGGCTGACGGCCCTGCTGGAAGCGGCCAGGCTGGCCGAGGGCAGGCTCCCTCAGGAGCTCGTGGCACAGGCGAGGGAGGTGTCCGAGCGGGCTGGCGAACGGCGCAGCCTCTCGGTCGACCACACGGTGGCCGCGCTCGCGGGCGCCACGGGCAGCGGCAAGTCGTCGCTGTTCAACGCCCTGGCAGGGCGCGACCTGGCCGCCGTGGGCGTCACCAGGCCGACCACCTCGACGGCCCAGGCCGCGCTGTGGGATGGCGAGGGCGCAGGGGCGCTGCTGACCTGGCTCGACGTGCCGCACCGCCACGAGGTGGAGGCGGAAGGCGACCTGCCGGGCCTCGTGCTGCTCGATCTGCCCGACCACGACTCGATCGAGCTGACCCACCGCCTGGAGGTGGACCGGCTGGTGGAGCTGGTCGACCTCCTGGTGTGGGTGGTGGACCCGCAGAAGTACGCCGATGCCGCGCTGCACGAGCGTTACCTGCGCCCGCTGTCGCGCCACAGCGAGGTGATGGTGGTGGTGCTGAACCAGATCGACCGCCTCTCCGCGACCCAGGCCGAACGCTGCCTGGCCGACCTGCGCCGCCTTCTTGAGGAGGACGGCCTTGCCGGAGTTCCCGTGCTGGGCGCCTCGGCGCGCACGGGCAAGGGCCTGCCAGAGCTGCGCGGCCTGCTGGAGGAGCGCGTCTCCCGGCGCAGGTCGTGGGCCGAACGCCTGTCGGCCGACGTCTCCACCGCCGCCGCTCGCCTCTCGACAGCCGGCGACGAGGCCGTCTCCGTCGGCACACCCGACGGCGGACGGCTCACGCGGGCGCTGTCCGAGGCCGCGGGCGTGCCGCTGGTGGTGGAAGCGGTCGCGAAGGCGCACACGCACAGGGCGGTGGCCGCGACCGGCTGGCCGATGACGAGGTGGATGCGCAAGTTCAGGCCCGATCCGCTGCGCAGGCTCGGCATCGGCTCGGGTGCGCGCGGCGAGATCGTGGGCAGGACCTCCGTGCCCCAGCCCTCCGCCGTGCAGAAGGCGCGGATGGAGACGGCGATCAGGGACGTCGGCGAGGCGGCCGCGCGCGACCTGCCGGAGCCGTGGGCGGCGGCCGTACGGCATGCGGCCCGCTCCCACGACGACGACCTGGCAGGGGCGCTCGACAGGGTGGTGGCCACGAAGTCGGCCGGCGCCGCGCGAAGGCCACGATGGTGGGCCGTGATCGGCGGGCTGCAGTGGATGGTGTTCGCGGCGACGGTGCTCGGCGCGGTCTGGCTCAGCGTGCTGTTCGTCCTGACCTACCTGCGGCTGCCCGATCCGCCGCTGCCCACGGTGGTGGAGGTGCCGTGGCCGACCGTGCTGCTGATCGGCGGGGCGGTCGCAGGGGTGCTGATCGCGCTGCTCTCGAGGATCGCCGCGTGGGCGGGCGGGCGCCGCAGGGCGAGGAAGGTGGCCAAGGCGTTGAGGGAGGGGGTCGGCGAGGTCGGCGGCCGGCTGGTGCTCGGGCCCGTGTCCGAGGAGCTCGACAGGTACCGGAGCTTCACCGAGGCGCTGGGTGTCGCCCGCTCATGAGGGGACCCACGGTGTCGCGCGCCTCGGTGATGACCTGGTCGAGACGTCACGCGAGCGCACCGGATCCCTGATCACGCGGTCGATGCGCTCACGCTCGACGAGCAGGTCTACAGCGACCATCCGGCCTTCCGCCTGACCGCCGAGCATCTCGGCCACGCCGCGGAGTGCGAGAGGTGACGCCCTGGGCGGCTCAGTCCAGGGGATGGCTCGCCGTCAGCGTGGTGAGCAGCGGGCGGAGCAGGGGATGCAGGTCGGCGCCCTTGCGGACGGCGGCGAAGACACGGCGCTCGGGCCCGGGGATCCGCTGGACGATCACGCCCGACAGGTCGAGGTCGCGCAGCGCGAGCCTGGGCACGAGCGCCACGCCCGCCCCCGCTCCGACCAGGGCGACGACCGCGCGGAAGTCGTCGGAGGAGTGGGCGAAGCCGGGCGTGAAGCCCTCTCTCTCGCAGGCGAAGGTGATCACGTCGTGGACCGGATTGCCGGGGTAGGGGCCGATCCAGTCGTCGCCCGCCAGCTCCGCCAGCGTCGAGGCAGGGGCGTGCTCGTGGGGCAGCAGCAGGTCGAACGGCTCGGCGTAGAGCGGGATGCGGGTGAGACGCTGGTCGTCGGGCGCACCCCTGTACTCCACCGCGATCGCCAGATCGGCCTGGTCGTCGAGCAGCATGGTGAGACCGCGGTCGCCCTCCGCGTCGAGCACCCTGATCTTCAGCGCGGGGGCGCTGAGCCGCAGCGCGCGCACGGCGGGCGCGAGCACCGCGCTGATCGCGGTGGCGAACGAGGCCACCGACACCTCACCCGCCGAGCCGGTGGTGTAGGCGGCCACCTCGGCCTCGGCGCGTTCGAGCTGGGCTAGGACCTCGTCGGCGTGCCCGAGCATGATGCGCCCTACCGCGGTGAGCCTGATGCCCCTGCCGTCGCGGGCGAACAGCCGGTGTCCGACCTCGTGCTCCAGCGCGCCGAGCTGCTGGGAGACGGCGGAAGGTGTCAGGTGCAGCGCGGCGGCCGCCGCGGTCACCGTGCCATGGTCGGCCACCGCGCGCAGGGTCCGCAGCCGGCGAGTGTCAATCACCCGCCCATTGTCACCTGCCTGGCGGCCGGTTCCTGTCGGTCGGCTCTGGCAGGATGCGGCCCATGGAGCCATCGAAGGTCGTTCAGGAGTTCTGGGACCGCATGCAGGCCCGCGACTGGGAAGGGCTCGGCGCCCTGCTCGCCGACGAGCTGGTGGTCGAGTGGCCGGTCAGCGGCGAGCGCATCGTGGGCCGCGACCACTTCGTCCGCGTCAACGCGGAGTATCCCGAAGGGTGGTCGATCAGGGTGCTGCGCGTCGTGGCCGACGGCGACTCGGTCGTCTCGGAGGTGGAGGTCCCGCACGAGACGATGGGCGTCCACCGCGTGGCGTCGTTCTGGACGATCGAGAAGGGCAGGATCGTCACCGGCCGTGAATACTGGACGGAGCTGGGATCCGACCCCTCGCCGGAGTGGCGGGCGGCCTACGTGCAGCGGATGTGAGCGAGCCCACCGGCCCGTGACCGGTGGGCTCTTCGGGTGCCGCGCCCTGTCAGGCGGACCTGGCGGCGATGAAGGCCTCGACGGCACGGTCGACGTCCTCGGCCGAGTGCGCGGCCGACAGCTGCACGCGGATGCGCGCCTGGCCGTGCGGCACCACAGGGTAGGAGAACCCGATCACGTAGATGCCCTGCTCGAGAAGGCGCTCGGCCATGGCGCCCGCCTCGGCGGCGTCGCCGATCATGACGGGTGCGATCGGGTGGTCGCCGGGCAGGACGTCGAAGCCCGCCTCGGTCATCTTCGTGCGGAAGCGCGTGGTGTTGGCGCGCAGCTGTTCGCGAGCCTCGCTGGAGGTCTCCAGCAGGTCGAGGATGCGCAGTGACGCCGAGGCGATCACCGGGGCGAGCGAATTGGAGAACAGGTAGGGGCGCGAGCGCTGGCGCAGCAGGTCGCAGATCTCCTTGCGGGCCGACACGTAGCCGCCGCTGGCCCCGCCGAGGGCCTTGCCCAGGGTGCCGGTGATGATGTCGACCCTGTCGGTCACCCCGTGCAGTTCGGGGGTGCCGCGACCGGTCGGGCCGACGAAGCCGACCGCGTGGGAGTCGTCCACCATGACCATCGCGCCGTACTGGTCGGCCAGGTCGCAGATCTCCCGCAGCGGCGCCACGTAGCCGTCCATGGAGAACACGCCGTCGGTCACGATCAGCGTGCGCCGAGCGTCGGACGCCTCCTTGAGCCTGGCCTCGAGCTCGGCCATGTCGCGGTTGGCGTAGCGCAGGCGGCGGGCCTTGGAGAGCCTGATGCCGTCGATGATGCTGGCGTGGTTGAGCGCGTCGGAGATCACCGCGTCCTGCGCGTCGAGCAGCGTCTCGAAGACGCCGCCGTTGGCGTCGAAGCACGAGCTGTAGAGGACGGTGTCCTCCATGCCGAGGAAGTCGGAAAGGCGTGACTCCAGCTCCTTGTGCACCTCCTGGGTGCCGCAGATGAACCGCACCGAGGCCATGCCGAAGCCCCAGCGGTCGAGCGCCTGCTTGGCGGCCTCGACGACCTCGGGATTGTCGGCGAGCCCGAGGTAGTTGTTGGCGCAGAAGTTCAGCACCTCGCGGCCCGCGACGCCGACCGTGGCGCTCTGCGGGGTGGTGATGACCCTTTCGGGCTTGAGCAGCCCGGCCGAGGTGATCTCGTCCAGCGTCGCCCGCAGGTCATCCCGCGTCTTTCCGAACATCACACGCTCCTATCTCTTCTGAGGGGGAGGTCGCACCCCGCGGTCCGCGCGGCACTTTCCCTGGTCGCAGGTGGGGCCTTCGGGATCGGCCCGATGGGGTCGTACCCCGCGGTCCGCGCGACCCTCTCCCCGGTCGCAGGTCGGGGCCTTCGGGGCCCCGTCCGAGGTCGCCACCGGTGGCCGCCGGGGCCCTTCGGTGGGTACGGCAAGCGGTCACGCGCGGGGCGCGGCGTCGCTCCAGTCGAGGATGACCTTGCCGGTACGGCCACTGGCCGCCGTGTCGAAGGCGGCGTCGAAGTCGCGGTAGGAGAACCTGTCGGTGATCACCGGAGAGAGGTCGAGCCCCTTCTCCAGCAGGACCGACATGTTGTACCAGGTCTCGTACATCTCGCGGCCGTAGATGCCCTTGATGGTGATCATCGAGGTGACGACCGTGGACCAGTCGATGGCGAACTCTTCGGAGGGCAGGCCCAGCATGGCGATCCTGCCGCCGTGGGTCATGTTCGCGATCATGTCGCGCATGGCCTGCGGGTGCCCTGACATCTCCAGGCCGACGTCGAAGCCCTCGCGCATGCCCAGCTGCTTCACGCCGTCGGCGATGGAGCTCTGGGCGACGTTGAGCGCGAGGCTGACGCCCAGCTTGCCCGCCAGGTCGAGGCGCTCGGGGCTCACGTCGGTGATCATGACGTTGCGCGCGCCCACGTGCGTGGCGACGGCGGCGGCCATCAGCCCGATGGGGCCCGCCCCGGTGACCAGGACGTCCTCGCCGACCATCGGGAAGGACAGCGCGGTGTGCACGGCGTTGCCGAAGGGGTCGAAGATCGCCGCGATGTCGGGATCGACGGGGATGCGGTGCACCCAGACGTTGGAGGCGGGAAGAGTTACGTACTCGGCGAACGCGCCGTCGCGGTTGACTCCCAGCCCGACCGTGTTGATGCACAGGTGCCTGCGGCCCGCCATGCAGTTGCGGCACTTCCCGCAGACGATGTGGCCCTCGCCGCTGACCAGGTCGCCGACCTGGATGTCCTCGACGCCCTCGGCGACCTCGACCACCTGGCCGGAGAACTCGTGCCCGACGATGAGCGGCAGCGTCAGCGTGCTCTTCGCCCAGTCGTCGTACTTCCTGATGTGGAGATCGGTGCCGCAGATGCCGGTGCGCAGCACGCGGATCTTCACCTCGCCAGGGCCGACGACGGGCTCGGGCACGTCGACGAGCCACAGGCCGGGCTCGGCCTTCTGCTTGACCAGCGCTTTCATGACGGTCGTTTCCCCCTCCTGACAACCTTACGCACTGTGCCGGTGATCACCTTCCGTGTCCATCGAGGTTTTCTTAACGTGCCCGTCAGGGAATCTTCACGGTTTTTCGAAGGAAACTTTTGAAATAGAATGGCCCATCATGAGACAGGTGAGCGGTGACGCGTCCCTCCTGAGGAGGCTCAACTCTGCCGCCATCCTGCGGATCATGCGGGCGTCCGAGGACGCCACCCTGACCGAGCTGGCCAGGGCCGCCCGGGTCTCCAGACCGACCGCGGAGGGCGTCGTCGACGACCTGCTGGCCGAGGGTTGGGCCGAGGAGTGCGTCGAGGAGCAGGGCGACCGCCAGCGCGGCAGGCCCGCCCGCCGCTTCAGGTTCCGCGCCTCCGCCGCGCACGTCGTGGGCGTCAGCATCGGCCATTCCGGCGTGCGGGCCACGGTCTCCGACCTCAACGGCGGGCTCGTGTCGGTGCGCAGGCGCAGGCTGGCGCCCGACACCGCCGCTCCCGACCGTCTCGCGGCCACCGTCGAGCAGGTGTGGCTGGCCGCCGCCGACGCCGAGATCGCCGTCGGCGACCTGGTCGCGGTCGGCGTGGGCACCACCGGCGTCGTCGACGGCGAGGGCAGGGTGGTCAAGAGCATCGCCCTTCCCGGCTGGACGGGTCTGCATCTGCAGGCCGAGCTCGGGGCCAGGCTCCCCGTCCCTGTGGTCGTCGAGAACGACATGCGGCTCGCGGTGCTCGCCGAGCACTGGCGCGGAGCGGCGCAGGGACGCAGCAACGTCGTCTACCTGTTCACCGGCAACAGGATCGGCATGGGCCTGCTCATCGGCGGCGTGCCGTACAGGGGGTCGCACGCGGCCTCAGGCGAGATCGGCAGGCAGCCCAACGACAACTGGGTGGCCTTCAGGCACGTGATGGACTACGCGATGTCGGCCGAGCCCGGCGAGCTGCGCTCCAGCAGGCAGAGTGCCGAGTTCGCGATCTCGCGGGCCAGGGACGGCGACGAGCGCGCCGGCCAGGCGGTCAGGGACTTCGCGCGAGGACTGGCCTCCGGGCTGATCCCCGTGGTGAACCCGCTCGACCCCGAGATGGTGGTGATCGGCGGCAGCCTCTCCTCCGCCGGCGACCTGCTCGTCGACCCCATCCAGGAGCTGCTCGACGAGTACTGCCTCTACCCGCCCAAGGTCACGGCGTCGGGTCTCGGGAGCGAGTGCATCATGCTCGGCGCCGTACGGCTGGCGCTCAACCACGCCGACCGCCTGCTCTTTACGCCGCCTGCTTGAAAAATCTTCCTCGAGCCCTCCAACTCGGGCTTCGAGGCATCTTCGCAGGTCAGCGAGATAACTCTTCCATCACGGGCCGATTGCCGGAGGGCATCGATTCGTCCAGGATGTCCGTACGAGCAAGATTTACTCTAGTTACTTGCATAAATGGGCGCTAGCCTCCAGGCGAACTCGTTCTGACTTGGAGGTGAGACGTGGTCGCATCCACGGCAGCCGCCCGGGCGGAGGTCCTGGTGGACACTCGCCCGCAGCGACGGACCATCAGAGACCGGTTGAAGCGCGACTGGACCCTGCTGGCGCTGTGCGTGCCCGGAGTCCTGTACTTCGTGGTCTTCTTCTACGTCCCGCTCCTCGGGAACGTGATCGCGTTCAAGGACTACGCGCCGTTCCTGGGCATCAACGGCAGCCCGTGGGTGGGCCTGGAGAACTTCGCCACCCTCCTGGAGGAGCCGGAGTTCTGGTCCGCGGTCAGCAACACGCTGCAGATCACCGCGCTGCAGCTGCTGCTGTACTTCCCCGCGCCGATCGCGCTCGCGCTGCTGCTGAACTCCCTGGTCGGCCACCGCGTCAAGCGGTTCATCCAGTCGGTGGTCTACCTGCCGCACTTCCTGTCATGGGTCGTGGTCGTCGCGATGTTCCAGCAGGTCATCGGTGGCGCCGGCACCGTGAGCGGCTTCCTGAACACGCACGGCATCACCATCGGCAACCTGATGTCCAACCCGGACACCTTCAAGCTGCTGGTCACGGCCCAGGTGATCTGGAAGGACTGCGGCTGGGGAACGATCATCTTCCTGGCCGCGATCACCGCCATCGACATGAGCCACTACGAGGCCGCCGCGATCGACGGCGCCGACTGGAAGCGCCGCCTGTGGCACGTGACGCTGCCCGGCATCCGCTCGGTGGTCCTCATGATGCTGATCCTGCGCCTCGGCGACATCCTCTCCGTCGGCTTCGAACAGATGGTCCTGCAGAGGGACGCGGTCGGCGCAGGAGCGGCCGAGGTGATCGACACCTACGTCTACTACCACGGCATCCGTGACGGCGACTGGGGCATGAGCACCGCGGCCGGCCTCATGAAGGGCCTCATCGGCGCGGCGCTGATCTACGCGGCGAACAAGCTCGCACACCGCTTCGGAGAGCAGGGGATCTACCGATGAGGCCACCGTGGATGGAGCGCCCGACCATCGCGGGCCGCACCCTGAAGTTCCTGGTCCTGACCGCGATCACCGTGGCCGTGCTGTACCCGTTCGGCCTGGCGCTCGGCACCAGCCTGATGGGCCGCGCGGAGAGCATCGCCAACGGCGGCGCCTACGTGCTCTTCCCCTCGAAGCCGACCTTCGAGGCCTACGCCGTGATCCTCTCAGGCGGCGCGGTCACCCGCTCGGTGCTGATCAGCATCGGCATCACGCTCGCCGGCACCGCCCTGAGCCTGGTCTGCACGGTCTTCCTCGGCTACGCGCTCTCGCGCAGGGGCATGCTCGGCGGCAAGCCGATCCTGCTGATGGTGCTGGCCACCTTCCTCTTCACCCCCGGGATGATCCCGAGCTACCTGATGGTCAAGGAGCTCGGCATGATCGACACCTACCAGGCGCTGATCGTGCCGGTGCTGGTCAACGCCTTCAACGTGGTCGTGGTCAGGGCGTTCTTCCAGAACCTGCCGGACGAGCTGTTCGAGGCGGCCAAGATGGACGGCTGCAGCGAGTGGCGGATGCTGTGGCGCATCGCGATCCCGCTGTCCAAGGCCGTCATCGCCGTGGTCGGCCTGTTCTACGCGGTCTCGTACTGGAACACCTTCTTCAACGCGATCCTCTACCTCAACGACCAGTCGATGCACCCCATCCAGGTCGTGCTGCGGCAGTTCATCTTCAGGGGTAACGCCGCCGCGGGCTCCGACGTCGCGATCGTGCGCGACCTGCCCGCCTCCTCGGTCCAGATGGCGGTGCTGGTCATCGCCCTCGTCCCGATCCTGCTCGTCTACCCCTTCCTCCAGAAGTACTTCACCAAGGGCGTCCTGACCGGCGCCATCAAGGGCTGAACACACCCCCAGGAGACATCCATGTCCTCAACCATGTCCCGTCGCGGTTTCCTCGGACTCGCCATCGCCGGCGTCACGGTCGCCGGTCTGTCCGCCTGCGGGGGCGAGGGCGGCGGCGCGGCCGGCGCCAAGAAGGGCGGCGCGGAGCTGTCGAAGAAGCTCGCGCTCCCCACCTTCACCGCCGCCAAGATCCCGACCCCCGACCTGCCCATCGACGCCGGTCAGGACCCCGCCTACCTGAAGTACCCGACCGAGCTGGTGAAGTCGGTGGCGACCCCGCCCGGCGACGGCAAGAAGGTCACCTCGCTCACCCAGACCTGGGACGTGGCCCCTCCCGCCCCCGGCCAGAGCGCCTACCTGCAGGAGCTCAACAAGGCCCTGGGCGCCGAGTGGGACATGAACATCGTGGTCGGCGACGGCTACCCCGACAAGTTCAACGCGATCATCGCCAGTGACGACCTGCCCGACCTGGTGTGGTTCCCGCCGAACCAGGGACTGCAGCGCGTGCCCGAGCTCCTGGCCGCCAAGTTCCACGACCTCACGTCCTACCTGAGCGGCGACGCGATCAAGAAGTACCCGAACCTGGCCAACCTCGGCGACGTGGCGTGGAAGTCGGCCGTCACCGACGGCAAGCTCTACGGCGTGGCCGTGGCCTACAGCAAGTTCGGCCAGGTCTTCCTCGTCAACCAGGACTACTGGCAGCCGGTCGGCGGCACGAACTTCACCAGCGCCGACGACTTCTTCGAGAAGACGAAGCAGCTGCTCGACGTCAAGAAGAACAAGTACCCGCTCGAGCCGTCGTACGTGAACCACGTGCACATGTTCAGCCACTGGTACGGCGCGCCGAACACGTGGAAGCTCGAAGGCGGCAAGCTGACCCACCAGTACGAGACCCAGGAGTACTTCGCCGCCCTCGAACTCGCGGTCAAGTGCTTCCAGGCCAACCTGTTCTGGCCCGACCCCGCCCTCGCCACCATCAAGGACAAGGTCGCCAACGGTCAGATCGGCGCCTACGTCGAGTCCTTCCCCGGCTTCCTCAACGACGCCAAGACCCAGAAGTACAACCTCGGCGCCATCGTGCCCTTCGCCGCCACCCCCTCCTCCAAGCCCGTCTACAACGCGGGTCTCGGCTCGGTCGGCTTCACCGCGATCAGCAACAAGGTCGACAAGGCGCGCATCGAGACGCTGCTCGGCGTGCTGAACTTCATGGCCGCGCCGTTCGGCACCGAGGAGTACCAGCTCGTCAACTTCGGCGTCGAGGGCACGCACTTCACCAAGAAGGACGGCGACCTCACCTTCACCGACAAGGGCAGGACCGAGGTTCCCACCACCCAGCAGCCGATCTCGTTCGTCATCGGCTCGCCCTCGGCGCTGTTCCTGCCGGGTCAGCCCGAGCGCACCAAGCTCATCCACGAGTTCGAGACCAAGGTCGCGCCGATGCTCCAGCAGCGCGTCACCACGGGTCACTTCTCCGACACCTTCACGCAGAAGAGCGGCGAGCTCAGCACGCTGGCGTCGGACTCGATCGTGGACTTCGTCACCGGCCGCAAGCCGCTGTCGGAGTGGAAGAGCTTCGTCAAGAAGTACATGGACAAGGGCGGCGCCGCGATGAAGGCCGAGTACGAGGCCTCCATCGCCAAGGGCTGACCCGGCCGTACGTCGAGGAAAGGACAGAAGTGGAAGACCTGCGCATCGGAGTCATCGGCCTCGGGCTGCGAACCAACCTGGCGCTGTCGGCGCACCGGCCGGGCAAGGGCTCGGTCGTGGCCGCGCTGTGCGACTCCGACCCGGCAGTGCTCAAGCGTCAGGCCGAGAAGTTCGAGGCGGACATCCTGACAGAGGACTACCGCGAACTGCTCGACAGGAAGGACATCGACGCCGTCATCGTGATGACGCCCGACGACACCCACGAGCGCATCGCGGTCGAGGCGCTCGAGGCGGGCAAGGCGGTCTACCTGGAGAAGCCGCTGCACATCACGGTCGAGGGCTGCGACAACATCCTGCGCACCGCCAAGCGCACAGGGACCCGTCTGTACGTGGGGCACAACATGCGCCACATGGGCGTGGTCCGCCTGATGCGCGACATCATCCAGAAGGGCGTCATCGGCGAGCCGAAGACCGTCTGGGTGCGCCACTTCGTCTCCTACGGCGGCGACTACTACTTCAAGGACTGGCACGCGGACCGCACCCGCACCACGGGCCTGCTCCTGCAGAAGGCCGCGCACGACCTCGACGTCATCCACTGGCTGGCGGGCGGCTACACCACGCGCGTCAACGCGCTCGGTGACCTGATGCTCTACGGCGACCTGCCGCGACGCGAGCCCGGCACGCCGCGGCCCGACGGGTGGCTGAGGGAGTTCGAGTGGCCCCCCACCGAGCGCAGGAACCTCAACCACGTCGTCGACGTCGAGGACGTGTCGGTGATGAACATGCGCCTCGACAACGGGGTCATCGCCGCCTACCAGCAGTGCCACTTCAGCCCCGACTACGTGCGCAACTACACGGTCATCGGGACGGAGGGCCGCCTGGAGAACTTCGGCGACGGCCCCGGCGACACGGTGAAGGTCTGGAACACCGGCCCCACCTCCTACCGCGACGACTGCGACATCGCCTACAAGGTGCCGGACGCGCAGGGCTCGCACGGCGGGGCGGACACCGGCATCATCGCTGAGTTCAACAGGTTCGTGCGCGAGGGAGGCGTCACCGACACCTCTCCCGTGGCGGCCAGGATGAGCGTCGCGGCGGGGTACATGGCCACGATGTCGCTGCGTGACGGCGGCATGCCGTACGACGTGCCGCCGCTGGACCTCGAGCTCATCGCCTACTTCGAGCGAGGCCAGGTGTGAGACCGGCGGTACGCCGGTGGAAGCCGGGCGCGGGCGTCCTGCGCCCGCGCCCCGGCTCGCTCACCCCGGAGGGTGCGCGGCTGGGCCTGCCCGCCCTGCCAGGCGACATCACGCTGCTCCTCGACCCCGAGCTGGTCGACGCGGAGGGCGGCGAGCGCTTCGCGCAGGAGGGCTTCCTGCTCTCGGTAGGCGAGGACGGCGCGACCGTCTCCGCGCCCACCCCGCGCGGCCTGCGCCACGGCGCCCGCACCCTGCTCCAGCACCTCGACAGGCACGGCGAGCTCCCCGCGGGCGAGGGCGCGGACTGGCCTGGCTACGAGGTGCGCGGCTTCATGCTCGACGTGGGCCGCCGCTTCTTCACGCCGGGCTTCGTCCGCGACCTCATCGTGCGGATGGGCGAGCTGAAGCTCAACGAGCTGCAGCTCCACCTCAACGACAACGGCTTCCGCAAGGACAGGACCGGCCCATGGGACGGCGTGCAGGCCGGCTTCCGGCTGGTCAGTGAGCGCTTCCCCGGCCTGGCCTCCGCCGACGGCGCCTACACCAGGGCCGAGTGGGACTCCTTCGAGGACCTGGCGGCCGAGCACGGCGTCACGCTCATCCCCGAGATCGACGGGCCCGCGCACTCCCTGGCCTTCACGCGCTACCGGCCGCAGTTGGGGACGGGCGACCATCTCGACCTGTCCAGGCCCGAGACGACGGCCTTCATGAAGGAGGTCTTCGACGAGTTCGTCCCGTGGTTCCGCGGACCCGAGCTGCACTTCGGGGCCGACGAGTACCTCTCCTCGCCCGAGCTCTTCCGCGACTACTTCAACGCCATGGCGGCGCACGTCAGGTCGCTCGGCAAGCACCCGAGGGCGTGGGGCAGCTTCACCAGGATGACCGGCGACGCCGAGGGCTACGACCGCGACGTCACCATCAACACCTGGAGCACCGCCTGGTACGACCCGCTCTCGGCGGTGCGCGACGGCTACCGCTTCGTCAACACCGACGACTGCCTGCTGTACATCGTGCCCTTCGCCGACTACTACCACCCCACGGGGCTGGACGCGGACTTCCTCGAACGGGAGTGGGAGCCGCACGTCTTCGCCGAGGGGATGACGGTCGAGCCGAAGCACCCGCTGCTGCGCGGCGCCATGTCGGCGGTGTGGAACGACCGGACAGAGGCCGACTACACCGAGCAGGAAGTGTGGCGGCTGGTGGAGCCGACCTTCGACATCCTCGCGGGGAAGATGTGGAACGCCTGACCCGACACCACCCTCGCTATCAGCTCAGCGGCTGACATCGAGCCCGGCCCCGGCAACCGTGGCCGGGATTCCTCATGCGGCGGGAACCCGCCTCCGTCCGCGGACAGTCCTAGGTGTGGACATGCCATTTCGTGCTCGGATACGTGACGGAGATCCCGAAGCCTTCGCGCAGCTCTTCGACGACTACGCGCGCTCCGTCTACAACCATGCCTTCCGCCTGCTCGGCGACTGGGCCGCCGCCGAGGACGCGCTGTCGCTGACCTTCCTCGAAGCCTGGCGGCTGCGCCGGAGGATCGACCCTGACGGCGGGTCGCTGCGCCCATGGCTGCTGGGTGTGGCCACCAACGTGGTGCGCAACATGCGGCGGGCCGTACGCAGACACCGGGACGCGATGGCGCACATGCCGAGGCCCGATCCGGTCCCCGACTTCGCCGACGAGGTGGCCGGACGGCTCGACGACACCGAGCGCCTGGCCGCGGTCCGGACGGCCTACGACGGCCTGCGCCGCCAGGAGCGGGAGGTCTTCGCGCTGTGCGTGTGGTCGGGGCTCGGCTACGCCGAGGCGGCCGAGGCGCTGGGCATCCCCGTCGGCACCGTGAAGTCCCGGTTGTCCAGGGCCAGAAGCAGGTTGGAACCGCCACCCCGGTCGCGACAGATAGATGGTGACCTGAGCCCGCTGAAGGAGATCCGATGAACGAGTTCACCCCGGTGGAGCGCGATCTTCCTGAGGGCCGTCACCGGCAACTCAAGGAGTTCGTCATGACCGAGATCCAGACCACACCCCGTCGGCGCCCCGTCCGCCTGCTCGCACCCGCGCTGGGACTGGCCGCCGCCGTGGCGGTCGCCGTACCCCTGGTGTTCGGTGGAGGCGCGCCCGCCTACGCGATCACCAGGAACGCCGACGGGACCATCCAGATCAGCATCAACGAAGCGAAGAACCCCAAGGCCCTGCAGGCGGACCTGGAGAAGATGGGGCTCAGGGTCGTCGTCGACTTCATCCCGAACGGCAAGCGCTGCAGCCCGCAGCCGCGCAGCGCGAGCTGGGTGCCGAGGGAGGAGGCGAAGCTGACCGTGTTCCCGCCGACGGAGGAGTCGGCCTTCACGATCGACCCGGCCGCGGTGAAGGAGGGGCAGACGGCGGTACTGGAGTTCGGGTTCAACCAGAACGACGGGTGGGCGGTCGCGGGCGTGTGGTCGGGCATCTCCAACGGCCCCGTCGCCGAGTGCACCCTGGTCGACAACCCCGGCGCCCCCCTGGGCCCGGACCCCGCCTAGGATTACTCTCATTGATGAAACTATCATTCATGTTAGTAACATCGATGAGAGTATGTGATGGTGGACTTCATCGGCCGACGGCACGAGCTCGCGCTCCTGCGCCAGCACTTTGAACGCGTGCGGGCGGGCGGTGCCCGTCCGGGCCAATGTCTGATCATGCGCGGACGCCGACGGATCGGGAAGTCCCGACTGGTGGAGGAGTTCACACAGAGCGCCGACGCGCCAGTCCTCTTCTACACGGCGACCGGTGCCCGCGTCGATCAGGAGCTGGAGCAGTTCCGCAGGGATGTGGCGGCTTCAGGGCTGCCCGGACGCGACCTCGTCGCCAAGACGCCGCTCGACAGCTGGGACTCCGCCTTCCACCTGCTCAGCCAGATCCTGCCCGATGACAGAACCGCCATCGTGGTGATCGACGAGGTGCCCTATCTCTCTCAGGGCGATCCCGGGTTCGAGGGAGTCCTCCAGCGAGCCTGGGATCGCTATCTCGAACGCAAGCCGGTGCTGCTGATTCTCATCGGCTCCGACCTGTCGGTGATGGAGACGCTCACCACCTACAACCGCCCCTTCTACCAGCGCGGCAGGGAGATGAAGGTCGGCCCCCTCACCCCGGGGGAGGTCGGGCAGATGACCGGGCTCCCTGCGGCGGAGGCCTTCGACGCCTGGCTGGTGACCGGCGGCCTGCCGTTGATCTGCGCCGCGTGGGAGCCGGGGGAGCAGCTGTGGACGTTCATGGAACGCCAGCTGGCCGACCCCACCTCCTCGCTGCTCGTCTCGGCCGAAAGATCGCTGACCGCCGAGTTTCCCAAGCAGGCCATCGCCAAGGACGTGCTCGGAATCATCGGAACCGGAGAACGGACCTTCACCAACATCGCCCGCGCCGCAGGAGGACTGTCGGCCGCGACCACCACCCGCTCGCTCGAACTGCTCACGAACAAGCGAGTGGTGGTGGCCGAGCTTCCGCTAGGCACGAGCCCGTCCAAGGAGAAGCGCTACCGACTGGCCGACCCCTACCTGCGGTTCTGGACGCGCTTCCTGGAGCCCGCCTTCCCTCTGCTCGAACGCGGCAGATCGGACGTGGTGCTGCGGCGGGTACGCGAGGGCTGGACCGCCTGGCGGGGGCGCGCGGTGGAGCCGGTGATCCGCGAGTCCCTGGCCAGGCTGCTGCCCGACGACCGCTTCCCCGACGTCATGGAGGTCGGCTCCTACTGGACGCGCTCCAACGATGTGGAGATCGACCTGGTCGGGGCGGACAGGGCGCCGGTCGCGAAGCGTTTGTCCTTCATCGGGTCCATCAAGTGGCTGGAGTCCCGGCCCTTCGACAACCACGATCTGGCCGCGCTGGCACGGGTCCAGGGAGCTGAGGTCCTGCCGATGGTGGCGGTCTCGCGGTCGGGGGTGACGACGGCAGGGGGACTGGCTACCCACTACGGCCCCGACGACCTGATCGGGGCGTGGGAGTAGCCTCGTCGCTCCGCGTGGAGGGGGCTACTCCCCACCGGTGAGGCCCATGCCGTCAGGCGGATGGTCGGGTCAGGCCTCCTGGCGGTTCTTCTCCAGGTCGGGGTACGGCGAGGGCTCGGGGACGGCCGAGGTGAGCTGGCGAGGGCCTGGGGTGGTTTCGGCCTCCCTGGCGTCGGCCACCGCCTCCGCCGCGGCCTCCGAAGCCCTGGCGATCTCCTCCTCCGCCTCCGAGACGTCCGAAGCGGACGAGTCCGACGAAGCCGGAAGCGTCGCGGCGGAGGGCGGGAGGGCCTCGGTGAAGGCCTTGGAGACGCCCTGCAGCGCGGACGTGACCTCGCTCGGGATCACCCAGAACGTGTTCCCCTGACCCTGGGCGAGCTGGGGAAGCACCTGGAGGTACTGGTAGGCCAGCAGCTTCGGGTCGGGGTCGTTGCGGTGGACGGCCTGGAAGACCTGGTCGATCGCGCGGGACTGGCCCTCGGCCTCGAGGATCTTGGCGGTTCGCTGGCCCTCGGCGCGCAGGATGGCGCCCTGCTTGTCGCCCTCGGCGGTCAGGATCTGCGACTGGCGCTGTCCTTCGGCGCTCAGGATGGCGGCGCGCTTGTCCCGCTCCGCGCGCATCTGCTTCTCCATGGCGTCCTTGATCGTCTTGGGCGGGTCGATCGCCTTGATCTCGACGCGGTTGACGCGCAGCCCCCACTTGCCTGTCGCCTCGTCGAGGACGCCACGCAGCTGGCTGTTGATGGTGTCGCGGGAGGTGAGGGTCTTCTCGAGGTCCATGGAGCCGACGACGTTGCGCAGCGTGGTGACGGTGAGCTGCTCGACCGCCTGGATGTAGTTGGCGATCTCGTACGCCGCCGCGCGCGGGTCGGTCACCTGGAAGTACAGGACGGTGTCGATCTCGACGACCAGGTTGTCCTCGGTGATGACGGGCTGCGGGCGGAAGGAGACGACCTGCTCGCGCAGGTCGATCATGGGATAGACGCGGTCGATGTAGGGGATCACGAAGTTCAGGCCGGGTTTGAGCGTGCGGTGGTAGCGGCCCAGTCGCTCGACGTTGCGCGCGCGGGCCTGCGGCACGATGCGTACGGCACGCAACACGGTGAACACGGCGAACAGTGCGACTACGAGTCCCGCTATGAGTAGCGCCATTTGATCACTCCCGGGGGTAGACGAGGGCGGTGGCGCCCTCGATCTCGATGACGTCGACGGTCGCCCCTTCCGGGATCACCACGGTCTCGTCGTAGGCCCGTGCCGACCACTCCTCGCCGCCGATGCGGACGAGGCCCTGGCGGCCGGTGACCTCCTTGACGACGTACGCGGACTTGCCCACCAGCGCGTCGACGCCGAAGCGCTGGAGTTGGGGCTGCCGGATGTTGCGCATCGCGAGCGGCCGGATGACGACCAGTCCCGCGACCGAGGTGAGGGTGAACACCAGGAGCTGTATGGGTATCGGCAACCCGATGGCCGCCACCATCGCGGTGAGCAGCGCCGAGACTCCCAGCAGACCCAGTGCGGCGGTGAGGGAGAAGATTTCGGCCACGCCGAGGACGACGGCGAGGATTATCCAGATGACCCAATCATCCATACTCCGGCCCTCCTGTAAGGGAAACGGGCCCATGTCCTCAAGTGGTTCCGTCTCTACGGTAATCCTCTGATTACCCACTTTGCAGTGCCAGCGGCCACCGGGATTGGAATCGATTCACGGCAGGGCGTGTGGAGGGGGCTTGGTGGCGACCCAGGCGTCCGACGGCCTGGGGTCGTACAGGGCGCTGCCCTGGACCCACTTGTCCCATGGCAGCTGCCAGTAGCCCCAGCCGTTGTTCCACTCGAGCACGCGGTCGGTGCCGACGATCGTGACAGGGTCGCCGCGCAGCGAGTTGTCGTAGAACCAGGCGGCCTGGTCGGGCCTGGCGTTGACGCAGCCGTGGCTGACGTTGACCCTGCCCTGCGCCCAGACGTTGTTCTTGGCGTGGACGTACTCGCCGCTGTTGGAGATGCGGACCGCGTGGTCGATCAGCAGGTCGTAGAAGCCGGGGTCGCCCTTGCGCCTGCCTGGCGAGATCATCCTGACCGGGTCGCCCTTCTCCATGGTCAGGTGGATGCCGCTGGTGGTGGTGTACTCGCGGGTGGTGGCCATGCCCGCGCTGATCGCCATGGTCTGCACGATCGCGCCGTCGCGGCGCACGACCATCTGGTGGGTGACGGTGTCGACGGAGCTGGTCTGCCTGCGGCCGATCGTGAAGGTGAGCGCGTGGTCGGCGGTGCCGTACACGCCTGGGGCGGCTCTGACGCCTGACAGGTGGGCGGTGAAGGAGACGTTCTGCCGCGCCGGCCAGTAGTGCCTGGTGCGGTAGACGGCCTCGGTGTCGCTGGTCCAGCGCCACGCGCCCTCGACCGGCTTGGTGGAGCGCACCTCCATGGCGCGTTCGACGGCCGCCTTGTGGCGGATGGGGTTGTCGAAGGTGACGATGATCGGGGTGCCGACGCCGACGGTCTCGCCCGGCAGCGGCGAGACCGTCGCCACCTTGAAGGTGCGCTGGGCGGCGCGGGTGCGGAAGCGGCCCATCGCCAGGGTGGTGGGGCCGCCCTGCGGGCCCGCGGCCGTGGCCGTCACGGTGTGCTCGACGCCGGGCGGCAGCGTCCAGCTCGAACGCCAGACCGTGCCGGTGGAGTCGTATCTGCCGGGGATGGCGACGGCGCCGGCGTAGGCGTCGACCTTGCCGAGCTTGCCGCCGCTGGCCTTGACGACCAGGCCGCGGTCGGGCCTGGCCTGGTCGGTGTCGAAGGCGGGGGAGACGGCGATCGTCGGAGGAGCGGGCGGCACGGGCCCCTCGGCCCTCACCAGACTGCAGCCACCGATCAGTGGCAGACCGCCGAGCAGCACAAGGGCGCGCCGCATCTCACTCCTTCACTCCGGGGGAAGGCCCCAGAGTTTAGCGGGGAGTGAGTGATCAAGCACCCCGAGTGATGGTTCCGGACACTTCCCCCAAAGCGATGGCCCCGGCGGTGGCGCGGATCGTGACGACGTCGCCGTCCTCCAGGAACGTGCGGATCTCCCCGTTGCCGAGCTTGAGCGGTTCCGTGCCGTTCCATGTCAGCTCGATCAGCGAGCCCCGGGTGTCGGCGGCGTCACCGGAGATCGTGCCGCTGGCGAACAGGTCTCCTGTCCTGAGGGTCGCGCCGTTCACGGTCATGTGCGCGAGCATCTGGTCGGGGGTCCAGTACATGGTCGCGTACGGCGGCCGCGAGACGATCTCGCCGTTCAGCTCGACCTCCAGCGCGATGTCCAGCCCCCAGTCGGCCTCCCGCGACAGGTACGGCAGCGGCGCGGGATCCTGGGCGCGTCCCTTGATCCTCGGCAGCGCCTCCAGCGGCGTGATCCACGGCGAGATCGAGGTCGCGAAGGACTTGCCGAGGAAGGGCCCGAGCGGCACGTACTCCCACGCCTGGATGTCGCGCGCGCTCCAGTCGTTGACCAGCGTCACGCCGAAGACGCGGTCCTCGAAGGCGGCGCCGTCCGGCGAGCCGACCACGAAGCCCAGCTCCGCCTCGATGTCCAGCTTGGCGGTCGGGCCGAACCTGCCGGGGCCGAGCTGGCCGCTGGGCCTGGCGACGTCGGTGCCCGACACCACGACGGTGCCCGCGCGGCCGTGGTAGCCGACGGGCAGGTGACGCCAGTTCGGCTTCAGCGGCTCCTCGTCGGGACGGAACATCCTGCCCAGGTTCGAGGCGTGCTCGATCGAGCAGTAGAAGTCGACGTAGTCGGCCACCTCGAACGGCAGGTGCAGGGTGACCTGGTCGAGCGGCACCAGGTGGGCCTCGGTGACGGACTGGTCGGTGGAGAGCTTGTTCTGGATCAGCGTGCGCGTGTCGTGCCAGGCGGTGCGCCCTCTGGCCATGAAGGCGTTCAGCGAGCCGGTGGCGAACACCTCGTCGTGCAGCGCGGCGGCCAGGTCGAGGACGGCGTCGCCGTAGCGCACGCCCACCCGAGGCGCCTGTCCGCGCCTGGAGAAGACGCCGTAGGGCAGGTTGTCGAGTCCCCAGCTCATCAGGTGTCCAATCCAAGGGTTCGCAGGTCGTCGATGGGCGCGCTGGTGCTGCACGAGCCGTAGCTGACCAGGAGCTGCCTGGCCCGCTTGGCGGTCTGCTCGGGGACGGCGCGCGCCAGCCGTACGAGCTCGCCCACGTCGGTGGTGCCCAGCACGTGCGCGGGGTCGCGCTCCTCGACGGCCTCGCAGACGGCGAGCACGAGGTTGAGGAAGCCGTGGCGGTCGACGGCGAGTGAGGGGTCGAAGTGGCGCACGGCGTGGTGCAGCCCGGCGGTGGCCTTGAACCTGATGTCGTGGGCGACGCAGAAGCCGATGAACGCGGCCAGCTGCGTGACGCTCGGGAAGGCGTCGGGGGTGGCGCCGCCGCAGCGCACCTTCAGCCCGACCCCCTGCGGCATGTTCGGCACGAGCTTGGTGGGAGGCACCTCGATGAAGAGGGCGGCGTTGGGCGGCAGGTGGCCCTGCAGCCGCTCGGCCATCGCGTTCACCGACTGCTCGGGCGGCAGCCGTACCTCGACGAGGTCGACGGGCAGGTCGTCGAAGGGTGGGATCTCGGAGGTGTCGACGATGAGGCCGATCCTCCTGGGCTGCTGGGGCTCCCTGCGCAGGGCGTCGATCCTGCTGGACGGGCACAGGAAGCGGTGGGTCAGCACGGGGCTGCCCGCGTCGAGGTCGCGCTGGTGGCGCGCGAGCGCCTCCGACATGTGCAGGGAGGTCGGAGGGAACAGCCCCGCGTCGTCGACCAGGGAGGAGAACAAGGTCGTCCGCGGCCCCTGGGTGCCGCACTCGAAGGAGGTCATCGTGCCCAGGTCCATGCGTAGCCGGGGTCCTCGCAGGCCAGTGCGCCCTCGCCGAGGTCGAGCGGTCTGAAGGTGTCGACCATGACGGCCATCTCGCTGGTGTGCGTGGCGCCCGCGGCGATCACCGCCTCGACCGCTCCGGGCTGCGGGCCGTGGGTGAAGCCGGCGGGGTGCAGCGAGATCGAGCCGACGTCGATGCCGGAGCCCGCCCGTGCGGAGTAGTCGCCGCCCACGTAGAACATGAACTCGTCGGAGTCGACGTTGTGGTGGTTGTAGGGGATCGGCACGGCCTCGGGGTGGAAGTCGAGCGGGCGCGGCATGAACGAGCACACCACGAAGCCCGGACCTTCGAAGGTCTGGTGGACGGGCGGCGGCGCGTGCGTCTTCTTCACCACGGGCTCGAAGTCCTCGATGTTGAAGGCGTAGGGGTAGAGGTAGCCGTCCCAGCCGACCACGTCGAAGGGGTGGTTGCGGTAGGTCAGCCTGGTGAGCCCGCCGCGCGTGCGCACCAGGACGGGGACCTCCTCGCCCTCGGTGATCAGCGGCTCCTGCGGCGTCCTGAGGTCGCGCTCGCAGTACGGCGCGTGCTCGAGGAACTGCCCGTACTGCGACAGGTAGCGCCTGGGCGGCCTGATGTGCCCCGAAGCCTCGATGACCAGGGCGTTCACGGTGCCCGAGGGGACCCAGCGGTGGATCGTGCCGGTCGGGATCACGACGTAGTCGCCCTCACCTGCCTCGATGACCCCGTAGGTCGACTCGAAGCGGACGCTGCCGCGCTGGATGTAGACGCACTCGTCGCCCTTGGAGTTGCGGTAGAGCTCGCTGGGCCTGTCGGTGGTGGCGTACGACAATCGGACGTCGCCGTTGGCCGACAACAGGATGCGCCCGGCGACCAGGTCGCCTGCGCTGGTGAGGTCCTGTGTGCGGAAGTGGCGCGGTGACAGCGGCAGGTTGGGCGCGGTGTTCACCGAGACGACGGGGTCGACGGCCTCGGCCTTGACGATCGCGGTCGGCAGATAGCGGTGGTACAGCAGCGAGGAGTCGGAGGAGAAGCCCTCCTCTCCCATCAGCTCCTCGGCGTACAGGCCGCCGTCCGGGCGCTTGAACTGCACGTGGCGCTTGCGGGGGATCTCTCCCACCTGGCGGTAGTACGGCATCACTGCTCCGTCCGTTTATCGGACATAGGTGTCCTCTATGCGTAAATACGCTCCTTCATTCGGCGGAGGATGTCAACCGGCGGCTCACCCGAGAGCCTCGGTCAGCTCGCGGGCGGCCTCCACCACGCGCGGTCCGACCTCCTGGCCCAGTGGGCCGAAGGTCACCACGCCCACCGACGCCTCCAGCCAGGGCAGCCCGGCGACCGGCGCGGCCACACCGCGTGCGCCCTCCTGCAGCTGTCCCTCCGTCACGAGATACCCCGTGTCGCCCGACCGCAACGCGAGGATGGCCTGACCTGCCGCTCCCTTGGTGAGCGGGTGCCGAGCGCCCTCCCGATAGGCGACGTGCATGGTGGTCCACGACGGTTCGACCACGGCGACGGCGAGCCCGTCGTCGCCCTCGGCCACCGTGAGGTGCGCGGTCGCGCCCACCTGCTCGGCCAGCCGCCGCAGCGTGGGCAGCGCCGCCGCGCGCAGCAGCGGCTGTACCGCCTGGGCCAGCACCAGCACGCCGTACCCCAGATGGACCCGTCCTTCGCGGTCCCGTCTGACGAACCCCTCGTTCTGCAGTGAGGTGAGCAGGCGGTAGACCACGGGGCGGCTCAGCGACAGCTGGGCCGCGAGCTCGGTGGGCGTGCGTCCGCCGTGACCGTCGGCGAGCAGCCTGAGCAGGTGGAGCCCGCGTTCGAGCGTCTGGGCGGATTCAGCCATGTCCTGATTATGTCCGTGTGCGTCTGGTGTGACGCTGAGCTGCGAAAGGGGTAGGTACCCCTGCATGCAGTGGAAGTGGCTGGCGCTCGTCGCTCTGTCCGCGCTGTGCGCGGTCATGCCACTGGTGCCCTCGATGGGGGTGAGGCCCGCGTCCATGATCCGCGACACCCCCGTGATGCACGAGGCGCAGAGCCCGAAGCTGCTGGTCGAGAACACCTTCCACGTCACGCAGGGGATCGGGGTCGACGAACGGCTGCTGCCCGTCGACGACAACGTCCACTTCGCACGCGCGGTGCTGGCGCCGGGGGTGAGCGTCGACGAGGCCGGCATCATGTACGGCACGCCGAAGCGGCCGGGCACCTACTCCACCACCATCACGGTCTGCAAGGACAAGATCTGCGCCGACGAGCGCATCACACTGGTCGTGCACAGGAAGGTGATCTGGTCTCCCGTTCAGCTGACCTTCCCCGCCAGGCTCGGCGTGCTTCTCGACAGCTCGATCGGGATCGAGGGCGCTCCCGAGGGCGTGCTGGCGACCTACACCGTCACCGACGCGGGCAAGCTGCCGCCCGGCGTCGCGATCGGTCCCGACGGGCACGTGGGCGGCGTCCCGACGAGGGCGGGCCGCTACGACGCCCCCGTGCGGATCTGCGTGGCGGGCGACTGCTCGGGCGTCGTGGTCCGCTTCATCGTCGCCTAGCGCTACTTGTCACGCCGGTAACAAGACTGAAAGCGGAATGTGCAGGCGTTTGGCAAGAATCGCACGCCTATCTGCCGTAATTTGCTAGGTCCCTGTTGGCGGACCGGGGAGTTTCGGCATGGACGTTCTGATCGGCCGGATCGCGCGGTGGGCGCGCGAGATCCCGGACGCGCCCGCCTACACCTTCGCCGACTACCTGGGTGACGGGCGCAAGCACACCCTGACCTGGAAGCAGATCGACCGCAGGGCGCGGGCGCTGGCCGTACGGCTGCGCGAGGTGTGCGAGCCGGGCGACAGGGCCGCGATCCTCGCCCCGCAGAGCCTGGAGTACGTGGTCGCGATGCTCGGCGCGATGTACGCGCGGGTCGTGGCGGTGCCGCTGTTCTCCCCAGGCCTGCCTGGCCACGCCGAGCGTCTGGCCCTCGCCTACGCCGACGCCGACCCCGTGGCCGTGCTGACGAGCGGCCCCGCCACGGGCGACCTGCCGCCCGCCAAGGCCGTCATCCCCGTCGACACCGTCTCCGACCTGCTCGCCGAGGAGTGGGAGGACGAGCCGATCGCGCCTGGCGACCTCGCCTACCTGCAGTACACCTCGGGCTCGACCAGGACGCCCGCGGGCGTGGAGATCTCGCACGGCAACTTCGGGGCCAACGCCGCCCAGCTCTGGGAGGCTTTCGACGCCAGGCCGCGCACCTCGGTGGCCGCGCTCTGGCTGCCGCTCTTCCACGACATGGGCCTGATCGCGACCATCGCCTGCCCGATCGTCGGCGGCAACCAGGCGGTGTTCATGGACCCCGTGGCCTTCGTCATGCAGCCGATGCGGTGGATGCGCCTGCTGTCGGAGTACGACGACGTCTACACCGGAGGACCCAACTTCGCCTTCGACTACACCGCCGCGCGGGCGGGCCGGCCGGAAGGGCTCGACCTGTCGGGAGTGCGGGCCATGCTCAACGGGGCCGAGCCGGTGCGCCCCTCGACCGTCTCGCGCTTCACCTCCGTCTTCCAGCCGTACGGCCTGCGCCCCGAAGCGCACACCCCCGGGTACGGGCTGGCCGAGGCCACGGTCTTCGTCGCCGCCGGCGCCATCGACGAGCCGCCCCGCGTGACGGACTTCGACAGGGACGCGCTGGCCGAGGGGCGGGTCGTGCCGTACAGGGGGGAGGGGGTCGCCAGCGCGCAGGTCTCCTGCGGGCGGCCGACCGGTCAGCGGGTGCGGATCGACGCCGAGGACGGCCACGTCGGCGAGATCCTCGTGCAGGGCCCGAACGTGGCGCGAGCCTACTGGCGCGACCCCGAGAAGAGCGCCGAGGTCTTCGAGGACGGCTGGCTGCGCACGGGGGACCTCGGGATGATCCACGAGGGCGAGCTGTACATCACGGGGCGGATCAAGGACCTGGTCATCGTGGACGGCCGCAACCACTACCCGCAGGACATCGAGGCGACCGCCCACGAGGCCTCGGAAGGGGTGCGCAGGGGCCACGTCGCGGCGTTCGCGGTGGCGGGCGAGGAGACCGAGCGGCTGGTCGTGGTGGCCGAGCGCTCGCGCGCGGCCATGGACGCCCAGACGGTGATCGGCGCGGTCCGCTCGGCGATCTCGAGGAACCACGATCTGGCCGCCGAGGTGGTGCTGGTCCAGGCGGGGGCCGTGCCGCGCACCTCCAGCGGCAAGATCGCCAGACGGGCCTGCAGGCAGGCCTATCTGGAGGGCGCGTTTGTTTGAGTCGCTCGGCAGGTTCGTCTACCGGGGCCGCTGGACGCTCCTCGTGCTGAGCGTGGCCGCCGCGGTGCTCGTCGCGCCCTACGGCCTCGAGCTGTTCGGGCGGATGACGGACGGCGGGTTCGAGGACCCGTCCGCGGAGTCGACGACGTCGGCCACCTGGAACGAGGAGTGGTACAGCGGGGCCTCGCCCGACGTGGTCGTGCTCTACACCCACCCGACGGTGAGCGTGCGCGACAAGCGCTACAAGAAGGCCGTCCACGACTCGCTGCGCCGGCTGCCCGCCTCCCACGTGCGGCAGCTGACGACGTACTGGACCGCGCGCTCGGCGAAGATGATCTCGCACGACTCGAGGTCCACCTACGCGCTGATCACGCTGAAGGGCGACAAGCAGGCCGCCTACGCCGCCGTCGAGCAGCGGCTGAGGACCGTCGAAGGGCTCACCGTCCAGATCGGCGGCGCCGTCCCGCTCCTTCGGGACCTGAACACGCAGACGGGTGCGGACCTGGCGAGGGCCGAGGCGATCTCGATGCCCGTCCTGCTGGTGCTGCTCGTCCTGGTCTTCGGCAGCCTGGTCGCGGCCGGCCTGCCGCTGCTGGTCGGGCTGCTCGCGGTGCTCGGGGCGCTGGTGCTGCTGCGGCTGCTGACCGAGGTCACGGATGTGTCGGTGTTCTCGCTGAACGTCGTGACCATGCTGGGGCTCGGCCTGGCGATCGACTACTCGCTGTTCGTGCTGAGCGCCTTCCGCGAAGAGATCAGACGGGGCACGTCGCGCGAGCGGGCGGTGGTGGCGACCATGGCCACCGCGGGCCGGACCGTGGCGTTCTCGGGGCTGACCGTGGCCACGGCGCTGCTGGGGCTGCTGCTGTTCCCGCAGATGTTCCTGCGCTCCATCGGGCTCGGCGCCGCGGCCGTCGTCCTGGTCGCGATGTTCTCGGCGCTGATCGTGCTGCCCGCCGTCCTCGGGATCCTGGGGCCGAGGGTGGACGCGCTCAGGATCACGCCCTCCTTCGGCGGCCCGCGAGGGGGCGGGGCCTGGCATGCCGTCGCCTCCAGCGTGATGCGCACGCCCGTGCTGTATCTCGTGGGGGTCACCGCGGTGCTGGTCTCGCTGGCGCTGCCGTTCGTCGACGTGAAGTTCGGCAACGTCGACCACAGGGTGCTGCCCTCCAGGATCGAGAGCCGTCAGGTCGCCGAGACCATCGACACCGACTTCGCCAGGAACTCGATGGCGCCGATCGACGTCCACGTGCTGGTCGAGCGCGACTTCGTGGACGCCGACCCGCTGCTGCCCGGCCCGCTCGGCCAGGGCCACACCGTGGTCAGCCCCGTGACGCCCGTGCTGCCCGCCGACGTCAAGCCCTTCGCCGACCGCCTGCGCCGCCTGGAGGGGGTCACCGGCGTGGACGTCACCGGCTTCTCCCAGGCCAACGGCTCGGTACGGCTGGCCGTGCGGTACGAGGGCGACCCGATGTCGTCCTCGGCCCGCTCCGTGGTGACCCTCATCAGGTCGATGACGCCTGAGCCGAACATCCGCGCCGTGGTGGTCGGCGGCTCCACCGCCGCGCAGATGGACCTGATGGACAGCTTGGCCGCGACGTTGCCGTGGATGGCGCTGGTGGTGTGCGGGGCCACCTTCGTGCTGCTCTTCGCCGCGTTCGGCTCGCTGCTGCTGCCGTTGAAGGCGCTGCTGATGAACGTGCTGTCGATCGGGGCCTCGTTCGGCGTGATCGTGTGGGCCTTCCAGTACGGCAACCTCGCCTCCTTCCTGGGGTTCACGCCCACGGGGACCATCGAGGCGACGGTCACGGTGCTGATCCTCGCGGTGGTCTTCGGGCTCTCCATGGACTACGAGCTGTTCCTGCTGTCGCGGGTGCGGGCCGAGTGGCTGAGAACGGGGGACAACAACGCGGCGGTGGCGGTCGGGCTGCAGAAGACCGGCGGGATCATCACCAGCGCCGCCCTGCTGCTGCTCGTCGTCATCGGGGCCTTCTCGACGGCGGGCATCACCATCGTGAAGCTGCTCGGGGTGGGGATGTTCGTCGCCATCGTGGTGGACGCCACGCTGGTGCGCGCGTTGCTGGTGCCGGCGACGATGCGGCTGATGGGGGAGGCCAACTGGTGGTTACCCGGGCCGCTGCGCGGCCTGCACCGGCGCATCGAGCTCCGCGAGCCCGAGGGTGAGCCGCCCGCACAGGCCGTGGCGTCGCCCGCCGTACCCAGGGTGGAGCCGCCCTCGCCCGCCGTGGCGTTGCCCGCCGTACCTCGGGTGGAGGCGCCTTCGCCCGCCGTGGCGTCGCCCGCCGTGCCTCGGGTGGAGGCGCCGCCGGGCGCGGCCGGCGGGCCCCGGGTGGACCCGCCGCGGCGGGTCGTCAGGCCCAACCTCGAAGGGCCTGGCTGGCAGTGGGCCGAGGACGACGCCCGGCCCTCACCTTCGCTGTCCGCCCCCGAGCCGGTCGCGACTCCGCTGTTCGGCATGGACACCGACCCCATCCCCTCGCCGATGCCGCTGCCCCCGATGCCGCCTCCCGTCGTCCCCGTCGTCCCCGTCGTCAGCGGGCCGGTCGGCACGGCCGCCGTGGTGCGCAAGCGGGGCATCAACCCCTACCCGGCCGCCGTCCAGGAGCCCGCGCCGCGGGAGGCGGCGTCCGGCGGGGAGGTCACGCACGAGGAGGAGAGCCCGAGCACGCCGGAGTGCGACGGCGAGCCGTTCGGGTGGGTGAAGGTGCGGCCCAGGACCCGGGTGGTCAGGGCGAGCACCGACGGCGCCGGCTGGACCTGGGCGGAGGTGGACTGATGGCCCAGAGCGTGCTCCAGCCCGCGAGCGGCGCCAGAGTGTGGCCGCTCTTCCTGGTCGTCGGCCTGGCGGGGTTCGTGACCACGCTCGACAACACGGTCGTGACCGTCGCGCTGCCGACCATCAGGGATGATCTGGGCGCGAGCCTGGCGGCGCTGGAATGGGTGGCGACGGGCTACATCATGACCTTCGCCGGTCTCATGCTCGCGGGCGGCAGGCTGGCCGACGTGTACGGGCGCAGGAAGGCGCTCGTCACAGGGTTGGCGACGTTCACGGCGGCGTCGCTGGCGGCGGGGCTGGCCACGACGATCCAGCTGCTCGTGGCGGCCAGGCTGGTCCAGGGGGTGGGCGCGGCGCTGATCCTTCCCGCGACGCTGGCCGTCCTCGCGGGAAAGGACGGCAGGCAGCGTTCGGCGGGGGTGGCGGTGTGGATGGCGTCGGGCGCCGCCGCGCTGGCCCTGGGCCCCGTCGTGGGCGGCTACCTGAGCCAGCACGCGCACTGGAGCTGGGTGTTCCTGATCAACGTGCCCGCCGGGCTGGCGGTGATCGCGCTGGCCCTGGCGGTGGTGCGGGAGAGCTGGGAGCCTTCGGCCGCGCGGGTGGACCTGCCCGGCGTGGTGACCTCCGCGGTGGTCCTGGCGGCGGGGACGTTCACGCTGATCCACGGCGCGGAGTACGGCTGGACCTCCCCGCTGATCGTCGCGACGGCGGCGGCCTGCGCGCTGGGCGCGGTGGCCTTCGTCATGGTGGAGCGGCGGGCGGCCGAACCGATGGTGGATCTGGCGCTGTTCGGCGCCAGGGCGTTCACGGGCGGGGTCGTGGCCCAGGTGCTCTGGGGGCTGGGGGTGAACGGGGTCTTCTTCTACACCGCGATCTTCCTGCAGGGCGTGCTCGGCTTCTCGCCTACGGCGTCCGGACTGGCGTTCGTGCCGCTGGCGCTGCTGGTCGTGGCCGTGACGCCGCTCGTCCCCTTCGTGGAGCGGCGGCTCGGGGCGGCGAGGACGGTGGCGGCGGGCCTGGTCATGGTGGCGGCGGGGATGGCCGCCGTCGCCTTCCTCGGGCCCGGCGACGGGTGGGGCGAGCTGCTTCCCGCGGTGTGCGCGATCGGCGTGGGCTCGGCGTTGACGATGCCGTTGGGCTCGGCCGTGCTGGGCGCCGTACCCGAGGGCAGGGCGGGCGTGGCGGGCGGCGTGTTCACGGTCGGCAGGGAGATCTCGGGCCTGTTCGGCATCGCCGCGATCGGCGTGATCGTGCAGGCGGCCGAGACGTTCGCGGGGGGCTACTCGGCAGGGCTGCTGGTGGCGGCGGTGCTGGTCCTGGCCGGAGCGCTGGTGAGCGTGGTGTCGCTGTCGTGAAGGTGGCCATCCTGGCGTTCGGGTCGAGGGGCGACACCCAGCCGTGCGTCGCGCTGGGCGAGGGGCTGAGGGAGCGAGGTCACGAGGTCACGGTCGTGGCCGCCGAGCGGTACGCCCCGCTCATGGGCGGGCTCACGATGGCGGCGCTGAGCGTGGACCCTGTGCGGATCATGGAGTCGGAGGAGGGGCAGGCGTGGCTGCGCAGCGGCCCTGTCGGCTTCGTCAGGGGCTTCGTGCGGATCGTCGAGCCGCTCGCGGAGAGGCTGGTCGCCGAGGTGGACGCGGCGGCCCGCGACGCCGACCTGGTCCTCGCGCCCGCGCTGGGCGGCATGGGCGGCCACCTGTCCGACCGGTACGGCATGCCGCACCGGATACTCCACTTCCAGCCCAGCCACCCCACCCGCGAGTTCCCCAACCCCCTCGTCCGGCTGAGAACGCTCGGGAGCTGGGGCAACAGGGCCAGCTACGCGCTGATCGAGAGGCTGAGCTGGCTGGTCCTCGGGCGGATGGTCAACCGCCTGAGGGCGACCGTGCTGGGCCTGGGCCCGCGGCGGGCCCGCCGTGACGACACACCCGTGCTGTGCGGCGTGAGCCCGCTGGTCGTGCCGCGTCCTCGCGACTGGCCCGGCCACGTCCACCTGACCGGCTACTGGCGGCGGCCGCCGCGCCCGCTGCCGGGCGAGCTCCTGGCCTTCGTCGAGGAGGGGCCGCCGCCCGTCTACGTCGGCTTCGGCAGCATGAGCGCGCCCGCGTGGCTGGGCGAGCGCGTGGTCGAGGCGCTGGAGCTGGCCGGCGTGCGGGCGGTGGTCCAGGGGCTGCCCGTGGAGCCGTCCTCGACGCTCTTCCTCCTCGGGGAGGCCGACCACGCGGCGCTCTTCCCGCTCACCGCCGCCGTCGTCCACCACGGCGGGGCGGGCACCACCGCGACGGGGCTGACGGCCGGCGTGCCCAACCTCGTCTGCCCGTTCTTCTCCGACCAGCACTTCTGGGGCGCTCGCGTGGCGGCGCTGGGAGCAGGACCTGACCCGCTGCCCGTCAGGCGGCTGACGTCGGCAGAGCTGGCGGCTAGGCTCGCGAGGGCCGTGCCGAACCGGCGGCTGTCGGCCCTGCTGCGGCAGGAAGACGGCGTACGGCAAGCGGTGGATCTCTTAGAAGTGTCCGGATAGTGTGCTACTTGCCCACCTTTGATCCCCCCGCGAAGTAGGCGACATGCGTTTCCGTAAGATCTTCGTCATCGGTCTGGCGCTCTCCCTGCTGGGAATCGGGGTGCCTGCCTGGTCGGACAACGATCCCAGGAGCTGCAACGACCTGATGTCCAGCGACACGCCCGCCTACGTCGTCTGCCGCTGGATGGCGACGCCTGACGAGGCCGCGGACATCGCCAGGTTCTGGCTCGACAACGACGGCGAGAACATGAGGAACGCGGGGCCGCCGGACAGCCCGTGGATCGACTGCACCGAGGAGGGCAACACCTGCCCCGAGGTGCCCGGCGACGGCGGGTCGAGCGACGGGGGCGACCCCAGCCCGGCTCCCGAGGAGAGCGGCCCGCCCGAGTGCGAGGGCGGCGGCAAGGACTGCTACGTCGATCCCTCGGAGGTCTCGGCGGCCGAGGTGAAGAGCGCGGCTGAGACCGCCGAGGGGCAGGCGGTCAAGACGGCGACGGCGGCGGGGCTGCGGGTCTGGATCGACACCGACCTGGCCGACGACTGGAAGGCGGGCAAGCTCGCCGAGGCCGTCAAGCGGGTGGGCGCGCTGGCGATGCAGGACGGCGTGGTGGGCCTCAGGTTCACCTCGCAGCTCGGCTACAACCAGACCCTCTCCTCGGCCGAGGAGATCGACACGTTCATGGCCGAGACCACCAAGGCGCTGCGTGCCGCGCTCCCCGGCAGGAAGCTGGCCGTGCACACGGTCGTGCCGGTGCTCGGCTGCGGGGCCGACGAGGCGTGCAAGACCGAGCTGGCCAAGAAGTACCCGCTGCTCGACCCCGAGCGCGTGGGCGCCTGGCTGTCCAAGGGCCTGGTGGACCAGCTCTCGCTCGACGACGGCCACCTGGCCACCGAGTACGCCACCTGGAAGATCGACGCCGTCACCGCCCAGCGCAACCAGTGGATCCAGGTGCGGGCCCGCGCGTGGGACGCCTACGGCACCATCGGCGCGGAGGACGCGGTCTTCACCGCCCCCGGCTCCTCGCAGCTGACCGCCGAGCAGGCGCTCAAGACGATCACGGAGCGGGTGGCGGCGCCGCTGCAGTCCGACGCGGCCGAGACGGTCACGCTGTGGACGCGCTGGCAGGACCCGAAGGGCACGGTCAACAGGGTCCTCGGCGAGAAGCTCGCGGGCAACGCCACCTGGGAGCAGCTGACCAGGCTGAGCGAGGTCAAGCCCCGCCTGGCCACGATCTACAACCCGGCCACGCCCGAGGTGGACGTGGCGACGGACCTGAAGAAGTACGCGGAGGCCTTCGGCCAGGTGTACCTGACCGTAGTGTGACACCAAACTTGGAGTAGACTCCATGAAGTGAGTCTGCGCGAACGCAAGAAGGCCGAGACCAAGCGCCACATCTCCGAGGTGGCGCTTGGTCTTTTCGTCGAGAGGGGCTTCGACCAGGTCACCATCGCCGAGGTGGCCCAGGCGGCCGACGTGGCGGCCAACACCGTCTACAACTACTTCAAGGTCAAGGAGGACCTCGTCCTCCCGCCCGTCTCGCGTGACAGGCTCGCCGCCATCGTGCGCGGGCGCGGGCCAGGGCAGTCGGCCGCCGACGCCGTCCTGGCCACGCTGCGCGACGAACTGCGCAGGCGCGACAGGAACCTCGGCCTCGCCGAAGGGTTCGGCCGCTTCCTCGAGATGATGCGCGCGGCCCCGACCCTGAGCGCGAGGCTGGTCACCCTGGCCGAGCAGATGGTCGACGACCTCGCCGCCGTCCTGGCGGAGGAGGCGGGGGCCGGGCCCGGCGATCCGATGCCCGCGCTCGTCGCCGAGCAACTCGGCTGGGTTCACGCGCACGTCCTTCGCGAGATCGGCAGACGCACGGCCGAGGGGCAGGACCCCTCCGCCATCGCCATCGCGACGCTGGAACGGCTCGACGTCATCGAGAGCCTGCTCGGCGAGCGCGTACGCACCTATGGGAGCAGAGCGTGAACACCTACCGAGTGATCATCCGCGGCCAGTTCGACGGCCTGAGCGACGAGCAGCGCGAGAGGCTGCTGGCCGGGGTCGACAACTGCAGGATCGCCTTCAGCGAGGAGGGCTCGCTGGCCTACGACCGGGCGCTGACGTGGTTCACCTTCCGCTTCCAGACCGTCGCCGAGGACGACACCGCCGCCCAGATCGCGGCGCTCGACGCCCTGGGCTACCCGTTCACCAAGCAGACCATCGGCGTCACCGACCTGACCGAGGTCAGTAGCCGCGCCCTGCGGCGCCGTGGCTGAGCAGGTCGAAGGCGATGTCGGCGGCCTCGACCGCCTCGGGGTAGACCTCGTCGGCGCTGCGTCCCGCCGAGATGGCGGCGACGTTGTCCCTGGCCAGCACCTGGCGCACGGCGATCACCTGCGCGGCGACCAGACCGGGGGCGGGGCCGCCCAGCGCCCGCGCGAGCGCTTCGGCGTCGGCGGTGCCGTACTCGACCAGGCGGGCGGCCAGGCTGGGTGTGTCGAACACCAGCCGCTGGAAGGCCAGCACCTCGGGCACGTCGCACAGGCCGGTGACAGGGTCGCGCTCGTCCAGGCCCCGTAGGAAGTGCCTGCGCAGGGCGCGCAGCGGGCTCTCGTCCTCGGCCCTGCCCTCGACGACGCGCGCGGGCTCGCCCTGGTGGTCGGCGAAGCGGTGCAGGACCAGATCCTCCTTGGCGGGGAAGTAGCGGAACAGCGTGGGCTTCGACACCTCCGCCGCCGCCGCGATGTCGGCGACCGCCACCCGGTCGAACCCCTCGGCGAGGAACATCTCTATCGCCGTGTCGGACAGGAGCCGCCGGGTTCGTTCCTTCTTGCGGTCGCGCAGGTTCATGGCTCCAGTGTCCAGCCTTTCACCCCCAGCGGGAGCGGGGCGGGCTGGACGGCGTCGGGCGGGGTGATCGGCGGCAGCGGCGTGTCGTACTCCCACTCGCGCTGGTCCCTCATCGTGGCCACGTCGGGCTCGCCGCCGCCCTTCAGCCCGAGGGCGCGCAGGGCCATGGGGAAGGAGTTCTTGAACTCCCTGTTCCAGTACGGCCAGGTGTGGGTGCCGTTGCCGTACATGTTCATGGTGTGCTTGATGCCGAGCGCGTCGAGCCGCCTGCTCAGGGCCTTGGCGGTGTAGGCGGAGATCGGCTCGCCCAGGTGCGCGGGGTGCCAGGGCGAGCCGGGCGGGTCGAGAGGGCCCGCGAAGCTGTTGGTGCCGCTCGACAGGAAGATGGCGGTGCCCTTGAGGTTCGGGGCCAGCACCAGGGGGTCGTTCGCGGCCCAGATCTTCTTGTCCCTGGACGGGTCGCCCCACAGCGCGTTGGGGTCGTGGCCCTCGCTGAGCTGCGCGTTCTGGATGATCTGCGGAATACCAGGCAGCTCGGTGGCCATGATGCCGCTGAACGCGCCGACGAAGGAGAACATGCCGGGGTTCTGGGCGGCGTACTTCACCGCTCCGTAGGCGCCCATCGACAGTCCCGCGATCGCCCTGCGGGTGCCCGCCCTGTAGCCGATCTCCAGCAGCTGCCGTACCTCCTGGGTGTGGAACGTGGCCCAGGCCGGCGTGCCGCCCCTGCCGCCGTTGTACCAGTCGGAGTAGTTGCCCGCCCTGCCCGCCTCCGGCATCACGATGATCGCGTCGACGTTCTCGGTGAAGCTCACGACGTCGGTCATCCGGGTCCACGCGGTGTAGTTGTCGGCGCCGCCGTGCAGCAGGTAGAGCACGGGCCAGGTGCGCTTGGCCGACTTGGACCAGCCTCTGGGCAGCAGCAGGCGCACCGGCATCATCTGGCCGACCGAGGGCGAGGAGATCAGGATGTCGAGCATGCGGGGGCCGAGCCTGCGCTCCCTGACCACCCTCGCCGAGCCCTTCAGCGCCCGCTGCCAGGGGGCGTAGCGTCCGTCGCCGCTGTCCTGCGGCCTGGGCTGCCCGTCCTGCCGCGGGGGCTGTGGCTGCTGTCGCGGCGGGCGCGGCTGCTCCTCCGCGGGCTGCCGCGGCTTCGGCCGCGTGTCGTCCTGCGCCTCCTGCGGAGGCACGTCACCGGGGTCGGCAGGCGGTTGCTCCTGAGGGGCGGGGGCCACCTGCGAAGGCTCCGCCGTGCTCTCGCCCTCGGGAACCAGCGACCAGCCAGGATCGGCGAGGACGGGCGGGGCACTCGCGCCTACGAGCAGCACCGTCGCCAGCACCGTCGCCAGCGCCGCGGCCGGCAAGCTCCGGGATCGCATGATGCCCTCCACCGTCTTCAGCGTGCAGGCGAGGCTAGGCCCTGGTGGAGGGCGGGGGCTATCACTCCGGGCAACGAAAAGAGGCCGGCGGTTGCGCTCCGCGGACAATTATCACCCCCGTGACAAAACGCTCCGGAGGAATGTTCGGCTACGGGCTGCTCCTGAAAGGTGCGTCTCGGTAAGTTGACCGATCACCCGGCTGTATGGGAGCGCGTGTGGACGTACTCGGCGAAGGCGACATCCGACGCTTTCTCACGGAGCGGATCGCCTCCCTTCTCCCTTCGCAGGAGGTCGACCCCGACCGCCCGTTGGAGGAGTTCGGGCTGTCGTCGAGGGACGCGGTCGGGATCGCGGGGGAACTCGCCGAACTGCTGGGCAGGGAGCTGCCGCCCACGCTGGTCTGGGAGCACCCCACGGTCAACCGCCTCGCCGCCGCCCTCGCGCCGGGCGCCGTCACCGCCTCTTCCTCGGTCTCTCCCCCGGTGGCCAGGGCCGGGGGGAGCGAGCCGATCGCCGTGGTCGGGATCGGCTGCCGCCTGCCGGGCGCCGAGGGGCCTGAGGCGCTCTGGGAGCTGCTGATGGACGGGCGCGACGCCGTACGGCAGGTGCCCGACGGCAGGTGGGAGGCGTTCGACGACGGCAGCGCCCGCACCGCCGACGCCATCGCCCGCACGACGAGGCACGGCGGCTTCCTCGACGACATCGCGGGATTCGACGCCGCCTTCTTCGGCATCCCTCCAGGCGAGGCCGCCACGATGGACCCCCAGCAGCGCCTGCTGCTCGAGACGGCGTGGGAGGCGCTGGAGCACGGCGGCATCGCGCCGAGGTCGTTGCGCGGCAGCCGTACGGGGGCCTTCGTCGGCATCTCGGGCAACGAGTACGCCCACCTCACCACCGCCGACCCCGCCTCGGTGGAGGCGTGGACGGCCACGGGCGCGGCCTTCAGCATCGCGGCCAACAGGCTCTCCTACCTCCTCGACCTGCGCGGACCCTCCATGGCCGTCGACACCGCGTGCTCGTCCTCGCTCGTCGCCGTGCACCTGGCCGTGGCGAGCCTGCGGGCGGGGGAGAGCGACCTGGCGCTGGCGGCGGGGGTGAACCTGCTGCTCTCGCCCGTCGTCACGATGGCCTTCGACCAGGCGGGCGGCACCTCGCCCAGCGGCAGGTGCAGGGCCTTCGACGCCTCCGCCGACGGCATGGTCCGCGCGGAGGGCTGCGGGGTGGTCGTCATGAAGCGGCTCTCCGACGCCCTGCGCGACGGCGACCGCGTGCTCGCCGTGGTCCGCGCCACGGCGGTCAACCAGGACGGCCGCTCCAACGGCCTGGTCGCGCCGAACCCCGAGGCGCAGGAGGAACTGCTCCGCACCGCCTACGCGGGCCTCGACACAGGGCCCGACTACGTCGAGGCGCACGGCACGGGCACCTTCCTCGGCGACCCGATCGAGGGCCGAGCCCTCGCCGCCGCCCTGCGGGGCAGGATCCTGGTCGGCTCGGTCAAGACCAACCTCGGCCATCTGGAGGCGGCGGCGGGGGTGACGGGCCTCATCAAGACCGTCCTGGCGCTGCACCACGGCGTGATCCCGCCGAGCCTCCACTTCCGCGAGCCGAACCCGCACCTCCCGTGGGACCGCCTGACCGTGGTCACCGAGCCGACCCCATGGCCACGCCCAGCCGCGAGGGCGGGTGTGTCGTCGTTCGGTTTCGGCGGCACCAACGCCCACGTCGTCCTCGACGCCTTCCCCGCAGCCGCCCGGCAGGACGAGCCCGCCGCGCGGGTCTTCGTGCTCAGCGACCTCACCGCCGACAGGGTGCGCGCCCACGCCACCGACCTGGCGGCGTGGGCCGAGACCGAGGCAGGAAGGGGCGCCGCCATGGCAGACGTGGCGGCCACCCTCGCCAGGCGAGCGGGCCGAGGCAGAGTCGGCGCGGCGGTCGTGGCGCGGGACACCGGGGAGCTGGCCCGCGCGCTCGCCTCCGTCGAACCGGTCCCGGCCGGAGGCAGGGGCCCGGTGTGGGTCTTCAGCGGGTACGGCGCGCAGTGGCAGGGCATGGGCCGCGACCTCTACGCCGCCGAGCCCGCCTTCCGCGAGGCCGTCGACGAGCTGGCGCCCCTGCTGGCGGCCGAGGCGGGCATCGACGTCCACGCGTGGAAGGGCGAAGGCGTCGCGACCCTCCAGCCGCTGATCTTCGCCGTGCAGCTCGGCCTGGCCAGGCTGTGGAAGGCTCACGGCTTCACGCCCTCCGCCGTCATCGGGCACTCCATGGGAGAGGTGGCCGCCGCCGTCGTCGCCGGCGGCCTCAGCGTGAGCGACGGGGTGCGCGTCATCTGCAGAAGGGCGAGGCTGCTCGGCTCACTCGGCGGCGGCGGGGCGATGGCCGTGCTGGAGGTGGCGGCCGAGGAGGTGCCCGAGGACCTGCACGTCGCCGTCCACTCCTCGCCCGTCCAGACCGTGGTCACGGGCGATGCCGGCAGGGTGGCGGCCTTCGCGGCCGAGGCGGCGGCGCGCGGGCGCATGGCCAAGGTGCTGACGGCCGAGGGCGCGGGACACTCGCCGCAGGTCAGGCCGTTACAGCCGGCGCTTCGCGCGGAGCTGGCGGCGATCGCGCCCGGCGAACCCTCGCTGCCGTTCTACTCGACCGTGCTGGAGGACCCTCGCGAGACTCCGACGTTCGAGCCCGCCTACTGGGCGGCGGGCATCAGGCGTCCCGTACGGCTGATGCAGGCCGTCATGGCCGCCGCCGAGGACGGGTTCACGGTGTTCACCGAGCTCGGCCCGCATCCCGTGCTGGCCGCGCCGCTGCGCGACACCCTTCCACCCGGCGCCCTGGTGACCCACTCGCTGGTCAGGAACGCCGGGCCACAGGCGTTCGAGGAGCAGGTCGCCAGGGTGGCGGCCGCCGTACCGCCGAGGGTGGAGGGGCGCGTCACCGACGTGCCGCGGCCGCGATGGCGGCGCGAGCGGCACTGGGCGGCGGCCTTGCCGCGGCCCGTGGGCGGGCATCCGCTCCTGGGCGCGCACGTGGAGACGCCCGCCGGTCACTGCTGGTCCACCACGCTCGACGACCTGTCGCAGCCGCCGTGGCGGCTGCCTGCGGAGGTGTGGCACCGCCACGGGCACCCGGTTCTGCCCGTCGAGGCCGTCGCCCAGCTGGCCAGGGCCGCGCTCGGCGGGCCTGCCGTCTCCGACGTCGCGCTGTACGCCCTGCTGCCGCTGCCCGCCCAGATCACCACCACGCTGGCGGGCGGCCGCGTGGAGGTGCACGCCAAGGACGCGGCGGGCGTCTGGAGGATGTACGGCTCGGCGGGTGAGGGCCCGTCGGAGCACGCCCTCGAAAAGATGGCGACCGCCGGTGTAGACGGGGCCTGTGTGGGAATCGTGAGGCAGGAGATCCGGGCGGACGAGGTCCCCGTGAGGCTGGCGGACAAGCTCGTCGAACGGATCTGGGTGCCGGCGCCACAGGCGCAGGGCGGGGCGGTCCCGGCCCGTGAATGGCTCATCCTGGCCGATGAGGGGGATTCACGGGCGGACCGCCTCGCCTCGCTCGTCGCGACCTCACCCGACGGCGACCCGCTGCTCCTCGTGCCGCCGCGCCCCGATCCCCAGCGGGTCATGCTGCGGGTGGCAGGGCTCGCGCCTCGCGGCGGACGGTTGAGGATCGTCACCGAACGGGCCCAGGTGGTGCTGCCCGGCGAGCGGGCGGAGCCATCAGGCGCGTCGCTGCGCGGGCTGGTGCGGGTGCTCGCGCTGGAGCACCCCGAGCTCAGGGCGGCCCTGATCGACGTCGACGACCTGTCCGCACTGGCGAGCGAGCTCGCGCGGGACACAGAGGACGACGAGGTGGCCTGGCGCGACGGCGTCCGCTACGCCGCCCGCCTGCGCCGCGCCCACCTGCCCGACCCGCCCGCTCCGCCCGATCCCGGCGCGCTGGTGGTGCGGGAAGGCGGCGGCTACCTGATCACCGGCGGGTACGGCACGCTCGGCCTGCTCGCCGCGCGCTGGCTGGCAGGCAGGGGCGCGGCCCGCGTCGTGCTGAACGGCCGGTCGGGCCCCTCGCCCGAGGCCGCCGCCGAACTGGCGCGCATCGGCGTGGCCGAGGTGGTCACGGGTGACCTCGCCGCCTCGGGAACGGCCGAGCGGCTGGTGGAGGCGGCGACCCGCGGAGGGATACGGCTGCGTGGCGTCGTCCACGCGGCGGGCGTGCTGGACGACCGCCTGATCGCCGACCTGACCGCCGAGTCCGTGGAACGGGTGTGGCGGGCCAAGGCGCTGGGCGGCCTGCGGCTGCACGAAGCCACGCGTGGAGCCGGCCTCGACTGGTGGGTGGCCTACTCGTCGGCGGCGGCGCTGCTGGGCTCGCCGGGCCAGGCGGCCTACGCGACGGCGAACGCCTACCTGGACGCGCTGTGCGAGCTGCGCAGGGCCGAGGGTCTTCCCGGGGTGTCGATCGGCTGGGGGACGTGGGCGGGGGCGGCCCCCCTGCCGGCCGTCGCGCCGCTGACCCCTTCCGAGGGGATGGAGGCGCTGGAGGCGCTGTTGCGCGGGGAGCTGTCGGCGGGAGTGGTGCGGCTGGACCCCGCGACGGCGGTGGCGGTGTTCCCCCGGGTGGGACGCATGCCGTACTTCTCCATGGTGGTGGAGGGGACGGCGGCGCGCGAGGACCTCTCGGCGCTGGGACACGACGAGGCGCTGGAGGTGATCGCGGGGCGGGTCAGGGAGCGGGCGGCAGGGGTGCTGGGGCTGGACGCCCCGGGTCTGGGGGAGGGCGTCGCGCTGACGGAGCTGGGCCTGGACTCGCTGGCGGCGACGCGGCTGAGGGGGACGATCGAGCACGACTTCGGGGTGGCGCTGCCCGCTGGACCCCTGCTGAGAGGCGCGACCCTCGGGGAGATCGCCCGGATGGTCGCCTCGGAGCTCGGCAGGGGGCCGCAGAAGGAGGCGGGGCCGAGGGACGCGGCGGAGCGGCTGGTGGTCAGGGTGGCGGAGGAGGTGCTCGGCCGGGCCCTCGCGGTCGGCGAGAGCCTCCCCGCCGAGGCGCTGCCCCTGGTCGCGGAGGGCCTGGCGGAGGAGCTCGGCCAGCGGGCCCTGATCGACGGGGCGGCGACGGTGGCCGAGGCGGCGGACGCGGTGCGGGAGTGGGACGAGCGCGAGGCAGGCAGAGGGGTCGTCAGAGCGCTCACCCCGCGGACGGCTCCGCCGTCGACCGCGAGGCCGCTGTTCCTCGCCCACCCCGCGGGAGGCACGACAGGGGTGTACACCAGGCTCGCGGCGCTCCTCGACGTCCCCGTGCTCGGGTTGGAGCGGCTGGAGGACATCGTGGACGTCTCCGACCGGGCCGCCGTCTACGCCGACGCCATCAGGCGCACCGCGCCCGCCCCCTACCGGCTCGGCGGCTGGTCGTTCGGCGGGATCCTGGCCTTCGAGATCGCCAGGCAGCTCGGCGACGACGTCGAGCTGGTCGCGATGATCGACTCGGGGCTGCCCGACGAGCTGGCCGAGGACGAGCTGCGGGCGGCCCACGCGCGCAGGTATGTGGATTTCTCGCGGTACCTGAGCGAGACCTACGGCGCGGCCGTCACCCTCTCCTACGAGGAGCTCGCCCACCTCGGCGAGCAGGCCCCAGCTCGACCTGACCGAGCGGCGGATCAAGGAGTCGGGCGTGCTCGAAGGGCTCAGCCCCGCCATCCTGCGCCACCAGCGGACCTCCCACGAGGACACCAGGGCGATCGAGCGCTACCGCTGCCTGCCGTACGGCGGGAAGGTCGTCCTCTACCGCTCCACCGAGCCGACCCCGTGGGCCGTGCGGGACGCCCGTTACGCCCACGAGAACGATCCGGCCAGGGGGTTCGCCCCCTACGCCAAGGATCTCGAGATCGTCCCCGTCGAAGGGGCGCACCATCTCAACCTGCTCGACCCCCCGTACGTAGAGATCGTCGCCGCACACCTGAGAGGTCTCCTATGACTCTGGCACAGGCAGTCATCGAGGGCGCGGACCCGGAGGAGCTCCTGCGAGCAGAGGTTCCGCCCGTCTACAGAGCCGCCCACATCCGCAGGGAGGAGGTCGGCATGTTCGGCCGCGCGCCCCACGGCACGATGGGCGTGGACAAGGACGTGCGCAGGTCGCTGCACGTGGGCGAGGTGCCGATGCCGGAGCTCGCGCCGGACGAGGTGCTCGTCGCGGTCATGGCCAGCGCGATCAACTTCAACACCGTGTGGTCGGCGATGTTCGAGCCGATCCCGACCTTCGCCTTCCTCGAACGCCTGGGCAGGAGCGATCCGCGCCACGACCTGGACACGCACGTGCTCGGGTCGGACGCCTCCGGGGTGGTCGTGCGGAAGGGCGCCGCCGTACGGCAGTGGCACGTCGGCAACAGGGTGGTGACCAGCCCCGCGTACGTGGACAGCGAGGACCCCGTCGCCCACCACGACTCCATGCTGGCAGCCGACCTGCGCGCGTGGGGGTTCGAGACGAACTTCGGCGGGCTGGCGGAGTTCGCGGTGGTGAAGGCGACGCAGCTGCTGCCCAAGCCGCGCCACCTGAGCTGGGAGGAGGCCGCGTGCAACATGCTGTGCGCCTCGACCGCCTACCGCATGCTGGTCGGCGAGCACGGCTCGCGGATGAAACAGGGCGACGTGGTGCTGCTGTGGGGCGCGACGGGCGGCCTCGGCGCGTACGGCGTGCAGCTCGTCAGGAACGGCGGCGGCATCCCCGTCGGCGTGGTCAGCTCCAGGGAGAAGGCCGAGCTGTTACGCGGCATGGGCTGCGAGTACGTCGTGGACCGCACCGACTTCGAGCACCTGGACGACGAGAAGGCCTGGCGGCGCTTCGGCGCCGAGGTGCGCAGGCAGGTGGGGGAGGACCCCGCGATCGTCTTCGAGCACACCGGCAGGGAGACGTTCGGCGCGTCGGTCTACGTCGCGAAGAAGGGCGGGTCGGTGGTCACCTGCGGGTCCTCCAGCGGCTTCGACCACGCCTACGACAACCGGCACCTGTGGATGAAGCTCAAGCGGGTCATCGGCTCCCACGGGGCCAACTACCAGGAGTGCGCCGAGGTCAACAGGCTCATCACGCTCGGCGCGATCCACCCGACGCTGTCGCGGGTCTACCCACTGGAGCGGGCGGGGGACGCGGCGCGGGCCGTCCAGACCAACGAGCACGTCGGCAAGGTGGGCGTGCTGTGCCTGGCTCCGGGGGAGGACCTCGGGATCGAGGACCACGCGCTGCGCGAGCGCATCGGCGAGGACAGGCTCAGGCTCTTCCGCTCATGAGGGGCGCGCTCCCTCACGCGCGGCCTGCCTGGCCCGCAGGACGATCTCCAGCTCGAAGCGGATGTCGGGGTCGCCGAGCTGCTCGCCGTACAGCTCCTCGAGCTGGCGCAGCCGGTAGCGGACGGTCTGGGGGTGGACGTGCAGTCTGGCGGCCACCTCGCCCGCGCCCCTGCCGTACCTCAGCCAGGCGAGCAGGGTCTCGGCCAGCCTGTCCTGCTGGGAGGGGCGCAGGTGCGCCAGGGGTGCGAGCCTGCTGGCGGCCAGCGCGCCGACCAGCTCCTCGTCCTTGAAGACGATCAGCGTGGCCATGTGGTCGGAGCAGCGCAGCGGCCCCCGCCCGCCGGGCAGCACACCGCGGCGGGCCAGCTCCAGCGCCTCGGTGGCCCAGCGCAGCGAGGTGGCCGCCCGCTCCAGCGGCACGGCGGGCCCGATCGCCGCACGCCATCCGCGCAGGCCCTTGTCCAGCATCTGCGGCTGGCCTGGACCGTTGGGGTCGGGGACGAGGAGGCAGGGCTGCGGCCGCTCGAGGCCGACCAGGATGTCGGGAGGCAGGGACGGAGTGCCGTTCTGGTCGTCGAGGGCGACGCCCGCGACGGTGCGCGGCAGCCGCCAGCCCGCCGCCTTGGCCAGGTCGGAGATCGCCTCGGCGGCGGCGGGGGGCTGCGACAGCAGCAGGTCGAGCAGGCGGTGGCGGCGTCGCTCCATCTCGCCCGCCGCGTGGGCCCTCGCCTCGTCGAAGCCTTCAGCGGCCGCGTCGGCCAGCTGGTCGAGGTAGACGAAGATCGCCTCTCCGAGGTCGTAGAGCGACTGGGGCGACAGGCCGAGCGGCCCGGCGATCTCCGTCAGACGCCGCCATCCGACCCTGGCGCCCAGCCGCATGGCGGTCTGGAGCGGCTCGAGGTTGCGGCCCTCGGCGGCCTCGCCCCTGCCGATCATGCGGAACGGTTCGGGGTCCCACGGGGCGTCGGGGTCCTCGATACGGTCGAGGAAGCGGCCGATGGCCTCCTCGACCGCCAGTCGCACGACCTTGATGTAGATCTCGTCGGAGGGCCTGGCGTACTCGGGAATACGGGTCTGGATCTCCTCGATGACCTCGTCGGAGACCTTGGCTATGCCGGGGCGCAGCGCGTGCGCGATGCCGGAGGGCACGGAGTCCCACAACCTGCGCGCGTCACCCAAGTCACCCTTCATGCCCTTTTCCCCTCCCGCCGCTTAGTGTTGCTTATCTGACAGGAGGACTGGAAGCAAGTGCTTGGTCAAATGTCAGTGGAGGAAGCGGCCGAACTCCTCCAGTGAGATGAGGCCGTCGCCGTTGCTGTCGAGCTTCGCCACGCCGGCCTGGGCGGCCTCCAGCGTGATGGGCTGGCCGAGCACCTCCATCAGGCGGACCAGCTCCTCCGCGGAGATGAGACCGTCCTTGTTGGCGTCGACGAGGCCGAACGTGATCGCATAGTCGCTCATGGCGTGAGGTTAGCCGGATTTGTCGCCCATCGCCGCTCACTCACCCAAGCTCGGCGCCCCAGCGCCCTCATGGCGTGGATACGGCCAGGCGGGCGGCTATCGTCGGATTTCATGGAGTTCATCGCATCCGCCCCCAACCTGCGTGACATCGGCGGCCACGTCACGGCCGACGGCCGTAAGGTCCGCACCGGGCTCGCCTTCAGGTCGGGCGCGCTCGACCGGCTCACCCCCGCCGACCACGAGGCGCTGCTGGCGGGCGGGGTGCGGCTGGTGTGCGACCTCCGTACGGCCGGCGAGCGCGCCGCCCAGCCCGACCGCCTGCCGGACGGCGTCGACTACCTGGTGCTCGACGTGCAGCGGCAGGGAGGCCACGGCGCCGACATCGCGGCCCTGTTCGACGACCCGACGCTCATCGAGTCGCTGACCTCCCCCGAGATCTCCGAAGGCTTCCTCGTCGAGGTCTACAGGGGCATGGTCACCACGCCCGACGCGCACGAGGCGTACGGCGACCTGCTGCGCGCGCTGGCCCGTCCCGGAACGCTGATGCACTGCACCGCGGGCAAGGACCGCACGGGCTGGGGCGCCGCGCTCCTGCTCACCCTGCTCGGCGTGGACGGGCGCACGGTCATGGACGACTACCTGGCCAGCAACGAGCACCTGGCGGAGTCCGCCGCCAAGATCTACGCGCTGCTCGACGGCACCGGCGTCCGCCAGGAGATCGTCAGGCCCCTGCTGGAAGTGCGCGAGTCGTACCTGAACGCCGCCTTCGACACCGTCACCGCCACCTACGGCGATCTCGACACCTACGTCCGGCAGGCGCTCGGCCTCACCGACGCCGATGTGGCCGCCCTGCGCGGGCTCTACCTCCACTGACCGGCGAGGAACAGCAGGTGGGACACCGTCTCACCTCCGTTCCCACGAGTGGCGAGCCCGTCGAAGGTTTGGCCCTCCGCTACCTGGTCATGAGCCTGGCGATGGAGAAGAGAACAGCCGTGACCACACGGCGCAGGCTCCGCCGGATGCGGCGGAAACTCGACTCCTTCGCCGATGGTGCGGCCCTGCCCCTGCTCGACGGGTCGGGTGGCAGTGTCCTGCTTCCCTGGGAGGGGCCATGGGACGGGGTTCGCGAGCCGGTGACGCGTGTGGGGCGCGCGGGCCGTACGGAGCCTCGATCCCGCGGGCGACCACCACGTGCAGCGCGTCGGCGCCGCCCTGGCAGCCGGGCGGGTCCGGGTCTGAAGGAGAATGAGCCCCATGCCGACGCCGATCAGGGTACTTCTCGTCGAGGATCACGACATGGTGGCCGAGGCTCTCGGCATGGCGCTCGACATGGCCCAGGGCATCGAGGTGGTGGCCAGATCAGCGTCGATCGAGGGCGCGATGGCCGATCTGGGCCGCTGGCAACCCGACGTCGTGGTGCTCGACCGCCGCCTGCCCGACGGTGACGGCGTCGAGGCCATCGGCAGGTTCACCTCGGCGACCGAGGGCGTACGAGTTCTCGTGCTGACGGCGGAGGCGAACGCCTCGGTGGCCGCGAGGGTGGTCGAGGCCGGTGGCGCAGGGTTGGTGGTGAAGTCGTCGGGGCTGCGGGCGCTGGAGTCGGCGGTTCGCGAGGTGGCCTCGGGCGCCGTGTCGTTCGCGCCCGAGATGCTGCCCGAGGTCCTCGACAGGCTGGCGGGCAGGGCAGGGCCGCACGGCGCCGAGTTGACGGCCAGGGAGAGGGAGACACTTGAACTGCTTGGCCAGGGGGCGAGCACGGTCGAGATCAGCCAGCGGCTCGGGGTCGCCCGAAACACCGCGCGCAACCACGTCCAGCGGGTGCTGGAGAAGCTCGGAGCACGATCGAAGCTGGAGGCCGTGGTCGTCGCTCGCAGGACCGGGCTGCTCGACTGATGCATGTGCACTAGGCCGTAATGGGCAAGTCGCATCTCGTGGTGGCTCCCAGCCTGCCGGACATTAAAGGGATGGCACACCGGACCGAGCAGCGGCTGGCAGAGGAACTCGACAGCATCACCGCTGCGAGGGAGATCGCCGGGCGTTTTCTGAAGGATGCCGGGTACGGCGGCGCGCACGACGACGTGCTGCTGGTGGTGTCCGAGCTGGTGACAAACGCGTTGCTGCACGGATCGGGAGAGCCGCTGTTCCGCATGAGCGCGAGCGCCACCACGGTGCGTGTGGAGGTGGGCGACTCGGCGGCGAAGCTGCCCGTCCCCCGTGAGCCAGGACCCCGCGACGGCTGGGGCCTGCAGGTGATCCAGCGAGTCTGCTCCTCTTGGGGCGCCTCCCCGCACGAGGGCGGGAAGGTGGTGTGGTGTGAGCTCGTCTCCTCTCCTGCTCCGGCCACGACCAAGGCGGGTGTGGAGCTGGCCTGAACGTCAAGCCGTACCGCGAGTGGGGTCCGGCGTGCGAAGCTGCGGTATGGCCGATGCGGACCGAGACCTTCATCTGCTGGTGCAGAGCGTCGTCGACTACTCCATCTTCATGCTGGATCCCGACGGGTACATCGTCAGCTGGAACGAGGGCGCGCAGCGGATCAACGGGTACACCGCCAAGGAGATCATCGGCTCGCACTTCTCGGTGTTCTTTCCGCCTGAGGACGTCGCCTCGGGCAAGCCGGAGTGGGAGCTGATGACGGCGACCAGCGAGGGGCGGGTGGAGGACGAGGGCTGGCGGGTGCGCAAGGACGGCACCAGGTTCTGGGCCAATGTGATCATCACCCCCCTCTTCGGCGAGACCGGAGAGCTGCGCGGCTTCGGCAAGGTCACCCGCGACAGGACCCAGCACCGCATGGCCGAGCACGCTCTTCGAGAGAGTGAGGAGCGCTTCCGGCTGCTGGTGCAGAGCGTCGTCGACTATGCGATCTTCATGCTCGACACCGAGGGCCACATCGTCAGCTGGAACGCGGGCGCGCAGCGGATCAAGGGCTACCGCGCCGACGAGATCGTCGGCTCGCACTTCTCGGTGTTCTATCCGCCCGAGGACGTCGCCTCGGGCAAGCCGGATCGGGAGCTGGAGATCGCCGTCGTCGAAGGACGCCTGGAGGACGAGGGCTGGCGGGTCCGTAAGGACGGCACGAGGTTCTGGGCCAATGTGATCATCACCGCCCTCTTCGACGAGACCGGACGGCTGCGCGGCTTCGGCAAGGTCACCCGCGACCTGACCGAGCGGCGCATGGCCGAGCGCACGCTCGACGAGCGCGGCCGGCTGCTCGCCCACCTGGTGCAGGCCCAGGAGATGGAGCGGCGCCGCATCGCGTGGGACGTCCACGACGACACGATCCAGTCCATGGTCGCCGTCGGCATGCGCCTGCAACTGCTGGCGTCGCGGCTGCCCCCCGAACACGCCGCCACCGTGGAGAGGCTGGACGAGGCGGTCAGCAGCGCCGTCCAACGCCTGCGCGGTCTCACCTTCCGCCTGCGCCCGCCGGGTCTCGACGGCGACGGCCTGGCCCAGGCGGTCGACGGCTACCTCGCCCAGGCCATCTCGGGCACCGGGCTGACCTACACGTTCACGCACGACCTGCTGCGCGAGCCGCCGCCGGAGAGCGCGATCACGATCTTCCGCATCCTCCAGGAGGCCCTGACCAACGTGCGCAAGCACGCCATGGCCACGTCGGTGTCGGTGTCGATGAACGCGGTCGACCACGGCGTGCTGGTGCGGGTCGTCGACGACGGCGTCGGCCTCGCGCAGCCCGTGGAACGGCTCGCGGGCCGCGACCACTTCGGCCTGCTGGAGATGCGGGAACGCGCCGAGACCGCCGGCGGCTGGTGGAGCGTCAGCGGCAGGCAGGGCGAGGGCACCACGGTGATGTTCTGGGTGCCCGCACTGATGTACGGGGAGAGCGGGGTGTCGTGACCAGGCTGACCGTCCTCATCGGTGACGACGAGCCGATGATCAGAGAGGCGCTCTCCGAGGTGCTGGCCGCCGAGCCCGACCTGGACGTCGTCGCTATCGCCTGCGACGCGGAGGAGTCCATCGCGCTGGCCGTACGGCACGAGCCCGCCGTCGCGATCCTCGACATGCGGATGCCGGGCGGTGGCGCGCACGCCGCCCGCGAGATCCGCAACCGCTCGCCGCGCACCAGGATCATGGCCTTCTCCGCCTACGGCGACGCCAGGTCCGTCGAGGAGATGGGCAGGGCGGGCGTGACGGAGTACGTGCTCAAAGGGGTGCCGAACAGGGACATCGTGGCAGCGGTGCGCAGGGTGGCGGCAGGAGCCGCCTAGGGCGCGGCCTGTGCCGCGACCGGCAGGCCCGGCTCCTCCACGGTGACCAGCGTGGCGACCCTGTCCACGCCGAGCATGCGCAGGTGCGTGCCCTGCCCTGGGGAGGCGACGATCGACAGCGGCTCGCACCTGGCCGCCGCCACCAGGCCGAGCTGGGCCATCGACCGCACGTCCAGGAACGACATGCCGCTGATGTCGATGACCGCCTCCCCGCCCGGCAGCGCGCGGGTCAGCGCCTGCCAGGCGAGCAGGTTGGTGTGGTCCGCCTCGCCGGTGAAGGTCACGCCCCTGCCCGTGGGCCGGTATCGCAGGCAGGCGCCCTGCTGGCCGACGGGGTGGGCCTGGTGGAAGCGGGCGAGCTGGGCGGAGGGGAAGAGCCTGCTGTCGTAGTGGCAGATCGCGGTGAGCCGCCCGTCCGAGAACAGCGTGTTCAGCCCGCACTCCGCGGCCACCAGTTCCTCGGGGTCGATCCCGCGCGCCCAGCTCATCTCGACGCTGGTCCACAGGCCCGACAGGCCCTCGGCCACCGCCTGCCGTACCGCCTGGGCGTAGAAGTCCCTGAGGCCGTCCAGCGTGCCCCTGGGTTCGGTGAGCTGGACCCCTGGGAGCGCCCGCGCCAGGCGCGGGGCGGCGAGAACGAGCACGCGCGCGCCCGCCCGCCGACCACGCTCGGCGAAGTCGAGCGTGGTGGCGGCGAGCGAGTCGTCGTCGTCGAAGGTGACGCCGACGTGGTCGCCCGGCTGGATGGGCTGCGGATTCGTCACCTTTCGGATACTACGCTCTTACTCATAGTGACGGCCTGACTACCCTGCCGCGAGCGTCACACGACGGCTCCCGAGCCCTCGCGTGTGCGGGGATCGCGCCGCTTGGCCGGCTCGGGCGGCGGCTGCTTGCTGTGCCTCTCGAGCTCGATCGCCAGCGGACCCGCCACGAACGACGAGGTCAGCGTGCCCACGACGATGCCGATGAGCAGCGCGATCGCGAAGTCGCGCAGCGAGTCGCCGCCGAAGACCGCCAGCGCGGCCAGGATGAACAGCGCGCCGAGACCGGTGTTGACGGTGCGCGGCACGGTCTGCAGGATCGCCTGGTTGACGATCTGGGGGAAGGGCGTCTTCCTGTGCGCCGTCCACAGCTCGCGCACCCTGTCGAAGACCACGACCTTGTCGTTCACCGAGTAGCCGATGATCGTCAGCATCGCCGCGAGGAAGACGCCGTCGATCGGCTTACCGAGCCACGCGAAGGCGCCGACGACCGCCGCCGTGTCGACGAACAGGGCCAGCACCGCGGCGGCGCCGAAGGTCCACCTGAACCTGACGGCCAGGTAGAGCAGCTGGGCCGCGAGCGCCACGCCCAGCGCGATCAGCGCGTTGCGGCGCAGCTCCTCGCCGAGCGAAGGGCCGATGAGCTCGTCGCGCACCTTGTCGACCCCGCCGCCGAGCGACTGCTGAATGCGGACCACGTCGTCAGCGCTGATCTGTCCCGTGCGGACCGAGATGCCCTCGTCCGAACTCTGCACCACGGCCGAGGGGAAACCGGCGGTCGCGACCGCCTGCCTGGCGGTGTCGGCGCTCATCGGCGTCGCCGTGGTGAACTCCACGAGGCGTCCTCCGGTGAACTCCACACCGAAGTTCAGCCCGCGCGAGAGCAGGCCGCCGACCGCGACCACGACGATCACCGCCCCGACCGCCAGCCAGCGCCGCGCGTGGCGCATCACGAAGGGGTTCTTCGCCGTCAGCCAGGTGCGCACCCTGCCGATGGAGCCGAGACCCGAGAGGCGAGGCGGCACCCTGCCGATGACCCACTGGGTGAGCGCCCTGGTGATGAGCATGGCCGAGACGAGCGAGGCGAGCACGCCGATGGACAGCGTCACGCCGAAACCCTTCACGGGGCCGGAGGCCAGCCAGAACAGCAGTCCCGCGGCCAGCAGCGTGGTGATGTTGGAGTCGGCGATGGCGCTCCAGGCGTTCTTGAAGCCCCTGTCGAGCGCCGCCTTCAGGCCCTTCTGCGGCGAAGCGCCGTACTCCTCCCTCGCCCTTTCGAAGACCAGCACGTTGGCGTCCACGGCCATGCCGATGGCCAGCACGAATCCGGCCAGGCCCGGCAGGGTGAGGGTGGCGCCGAGGGCGACCAGCGCGGCGTAGGAGATGAGGCCGTAGGAGGCCAGAGCGATGGCGGCGAGCAGGCCCACCACCCGGTAGACCAGGATGATGAAGACGCCCGTCAGCAGGACGCCGACCACGCCGGCCTTGGCGCTGGCCGCGATGGCGTCGGCGCCGAGCGTCGGGCCGACCGTCCGCTGCTCGACGATCTCCAGCGGCACGGGGAGCGAGCCGCCCTTGATCAGGACCGCGAGGTTCTGCGCCTCCTCGGGGGTGAACGAGCCGGTGATCTCCGTGGAACCGCCGGGCATGCCGGTACGGCACGGCGTCCCCTCGTTCACCTGCGGCGAAGAGATGATTTTGTTGTCGAGCACGATCGCGACCCTGCGCTTGGGGTCGCCCACGGGCTCGCAGGCCGCCGCGCCCGTCAGCTTCTGCCAGGCGGCGGACTCTCGAAAGTCCACGGTGACGAACCACGAGACGCCGCGCTGCGGGTCGGTGCGGGCGGCCGCGTCGGTGACGCCGTCGCCGCTGATCACCGCAGGGCCGAGACGGAGCGGCTGACCGCTCTCGTCGGGCAGCCCCTTGGGGTCGTCGGCGCCGAGGACGGCGTGGAAGGAGAGCTGGGCGGTCCTGCCGATCACGTCGGCGGCCTTGCGCGGGTCGAGCACGCCAGGCAGTTCGACGATGATCCGCTTCTCGCCGGAGCGGACCAGGGTCGGGTCGACGACGCCCAGCGCGTCCGTCCTGCGCTGGAGCACCTCCAGCGTTCTGTCGGTGGCCGCGGCGTCGGCCTTCACGGTGGGCGAGTCCTTCGTCTCGAAGACGAGCTGTGTGCCGCCGCGCAGGTCGAGGCCGAGGCGCGGCGACATGGTCAGGGCTAGGTACAGCGAAGTCGCGATGACGGCAAGCGCCGCCACCGCACGCCACACGGGCGCACGGGACATGTGTCCTCCACAGGGCTCTTACAGGGATGTGGTGAGAGCGGTGGAGGTGGGAGGCGCGCGGGCGGGGGCCCTTCTGTGGTGCTCACGGCCCTGCGCGCGGCGCGGGGCGTCGGGGGCGGCTGACAGGCGGGCGCGCGTGCCGTACGAGAGCCTGGCGGTGAGGACGGCGACGCCGCCCGTGGCCGCGTGCACGCCCTTGCCCGCGTGGGCCTGGGGCCTGGAGGGGTCGGGCAGGATCTGGTGGTGATCGGCGGCCCTGAACGTCTTGGTGTGGACGGCGGGCGCACCGGAGGCGGGCGGAGTCGTCCCGCCGGCCAGGAAGAGCGTGGACAGCAGGAGCAGCAGCGCAGCAGGCAACCTGGTCCGCACGCGTTCACCATACGCCTGATCGGGTAGCGGGGGCGTCATGCGGCTCACGTACACAAGCGACCTTTGGTACAAGAACGCGGTCATCTACTGTCTTGACGTCGAGACCTACAAGGACGGCAACGGCGACGGGGTGGGCGACTTCCGCGGCCTCACCCAGCAGATCGACTATCTGCGCAGCCTGGGCATCACCTGCCTGTGGCTCATGCCCTTCTTTCCGACGCCCAACAAGGACGACGGCTACGACATCACCGACTTCTACAGCATCGACCCGCGCCTCGGCACGCTCGGTGACTTCGTGGAGTTCATGCGCACCGCGAAGGACCGGGGCATCAGGGTGATCGCCGACCTGGTGGTCAACCACACCTCCGACCAGCACCCCTGGTTCAAGGAGTCGCGGTCGAGCAAGGATTCGCCGCTCCGCGACTGGTACGTGTGGAGCGACAAGCCCGAACCCGACGACCCCAGCCAGATCGTCTTCCCCGACAAGGAGAACTCGATCTGGCAGCTCGACAAGAAGACGGGCCAGTACTACCTCCACAGCTTCTACCGGCACCAGCCCGACCTCAACGTCGCCAACCCCGAGGTCCGCGACGAGATCGCCAGGGTGCTGGGCTTCTGGATGGAGCTGGGCCTGTCGGGGTTCAGGGTGGACGCGGTGCCGTTCCTCATCGAGAACGTCGGCGACAAGCTGCCGGACCCGCACGCCTTCCTGGCCGATCTGCGCGCCTTCATGAGCAGGCGCGAGGGAGGGGCGGTCCTGCTGGGCGAGGTCAACATGCCCTACAAGGACCTCGTCGGCTACTTCGGCGACGGCAACGGCGACCAGCTCACGATGTGCTTCGACTTCATCGGCATGCAGCACGCCTGGCTGGCCTTCGCCAGGAGCGAGGCGGGGCCGATCAACCAGACGCTGGGCGACAGACCGAAGCCGCCCAAGGACTGCCAGTGGGCGACCTTCCTGCGCAACCATGACGAGCTGACCCTCGACAAGCTCACCGACGAGGAGCGGCAGGAGGTGTTCGACGCCTTCGGCCCCGACAAGGACATGCAGATCTACGGCAGGGGCCTGCGCCGCAGGCTGCCCTCGATGTTCGGCGGCGACCTGCGCAGGATCAAGATGGCCTACAGCCTGCTGTTCTCCATGCCGGGCACCCCGGTGATCTTCTACGGCGAGGAGATCGGGATGGGGGACAACCTCGACGAGGAAGGCAGGATGGCCGTCAGGACCCCGATGCAGTGGTCGCAGAGCGGCGGTTTCAGCGACGCCCCACCGGTGCGCGGGATCCCCGGCGGCTCGTTCGCACCCGAGCGGGTGAACGTGGCCGACCAGAAGCGCGACCCCGACTCGCTGCTGCGCTGGTTCCAGCTGCTGATCGAGCGCTACAGGGAGTGTCCCGAGCTGGCGTGGGGCGACAACACGGTGCTGGAGACCGGCCACCCCTCGGTCTTCGCGCACCGCTGCGACGCCGACGGCGCGACCGTGGTGGCCGTCCACAACCTGTGCGACACCGCGACGGAGATCGACCTGGCGCTGGAGGGGCTGGACGGCTCCGTGCTCACCGACCTGCTCGCCGACGAGACGATGGAGGTCGCCGACGGCACCGTGCGGCTGCCGATGTCGCCCCACGGCTGCCGCTGGCTGCGTGCGGCCCCGCGCGGTGACATGCCTCCCGAGGACGCCTCGATCATCGCTCACTAGCGGGGTAGGCCAGCATGGCCAGCTCCGCCACCCTCTCCAGCTCCTCGCGGGTGGCGCCGTCGCGGGCCTGGGTGGACATGCCCTGGATCACCGAGGCGTAGAAGGTGGCCAGGGCGGGCGCGTCGGGGCCGTCGATCCTGGCCTCCAACGCGGCCTTGGCCGCCTCCCTGAACCCGCGTAGCCACTCCTGCACCTCGGCGGACTCCGGCCCGCAGTTCACGGCCCCCGAGATGATCAGGCAGCCGGGCGGGTGCGCGGGGTCGGTGTACTCCGCCGCCGTCTCCATCAACAGCCGCCGGATCGCCTCGCGCCCGGTGGTCTCTTCGGCCAGCGCCCGTGTGCTGAACGCGCCGTGCGTCTCCCTGTAACGCAGGACGGCCTCCTGGAAGAGCGCCCGCTTGTCGCCGAAGGCTGCGTACAGGCTGGGCGGGCGGATGCCCATCGCCTGCGTGAGGCTCGCCACCGAGGTCGCCTCGTAGCCGTGCCGCCAGAACTCCTGCACCGCGCTCTCCAGCGCCTGGTTCCTGTCGAAGGACCGCTGTCTCGCCATGGGTTCATTCTATAGCGATCGCTATGCTATGTTTCTGTATCGATCGCTAAAGAAAGGTGCGCGAGATGAGAACTGCCCTGGTGACAGGTGCGAGCAGGGGGATCGGAAGAGCCGCCGCCGTACGGCTGGCGCGTGACGGATTCCACGTGGTCGTGAACTACGCCGAGGACGAGGTGGCGGCCTCGGAGGTGGTGTCGTCGATCGAGCGGGAGGGCGGCAGCGCGGTCGCCGTACGGGCGGCCCTCGGCACGCCCGGAGCCGTCACCGCGCTCGCCTCCGAACTGACCTCCCTGGACGTGCTGGTCAACAACGCGGGGGTGGGGCTGCCGAAGCCGCTGTCGGAGGTGACGCCCGAGGAGTACGACCGGGTGTTCGCGGTGAACGTGCGCGAGTTGTTCTTCCTCACCCAGCGGTTGCTTCCCCTGATCCCCTCAGGAGGCCGGATCATCAACGTGACCTCGGGGGTGACCAGGATCTCCTACCCCGAGGGCATCGCCTACGCGATGACGAAGGGCGCCGTCCAGACCTTCACGCTCGCCCTGGCCAAGGAGCTCGGGCCGCGCGGCATCACGGTCAACAACGTCGCTCCCGGCATCATCGACACCGACGCCAACGCCTCATGGCTCGACGAGGGCGGCAGGGCCTACGCCGCCTCCCGCCACGCGGTGAACAGGGTGGGAGAGCCGCACGAGATCGCCGACGCGATCGGCTTCCTCGCCTCACCGCAGGCCTCGTTCATCACCGGCACCACCATCGACGCGACCGGCGGAGGCAACCTGTGAACCTCGTCCTCGTCCACGGCACCGGCGGCGACCCCGCCACCAACTACGGGCACCTGGTGGACGGCTTCGCCGACGTCCGCCACGTGATCACCCCCGACTACTCGCGGCTCACCGGCGAGCTCAGCGTGGACCAGCTCGCCTCCCACGTGACCGCCGACCTGCCCGACGAGCCGTACGACCTCGTCGGCTTCTCGCTGGGCGCGGTCGTGGCGGCGGCGATCGCGGCAGGCGACCCCGCCAGGGTGCGCAGGCTCGTGCTCATCGCGGGATGGGCCGACAACTCCGACTTCCGCCTGCACCTGGGCTTCTCCACCTGGGCCAGGCTCGCGGCCACCGACCCCACGTCCTTCGCGGCCTTCGGGCCTCTGGTGGCCTTCAGCCCGGCGTTCGTCAGCGCGAGGGGGGAGGCCGCGACCAAGGGCACCCCGCCTCCCGGGACGGTGTCGCAGATCGAACTGGACGCGCGGGTGGACATCCGCGACCGCCTCCCGCTGATCACCGCGCCGACGCTGGTCGTGGGGTGCTCGCGGGACCATCTGGTGCCCGTGTCGAACGCCAGGGCGCTGCACGAGGGGATCGCCGGCAGCTCCTACGCCGAGCTGGACAGCGGACACGTCGTCCTCCTCGAACGCCCCGCCGAGATCACCACCCTGATCCGCGACTTCATCCTCACCTGACCCACCTTCAAGCAAGCCCCACCTCCAAGGAAGCCCACCGGGACCTCACACCCCTGACCGCCCGCTCGGGTGCGGGTGGGCGTGGGGTGAGGTTCCTCGGGGGTGAGGAGCGGGGGCTCAGAGGTAGGACGGGCCCGTGACGCGGGCTCGGAAGGTCCACCAGACCCACGCCTGCGCCGCCACCAGGAACGGGATCAGCGCCAGCGTCACCGGCACCAGGAGCGACAGCGTGGTGGCGTCGGCGGCCGAGGCGGCGAGGTCCAGGTCGGCGCCCGCCAGCACCCCGAGCGCCGTCAGGGCCGCCGCCGTCAGCGCGTACGTGCGGCCCTCGCCGGACCCGCCGGTCAGCCGTACGGCCCGCTCCCGCAGCTCGCCCGTCAGCCGCAGCCCGGCGAACGCCAGCCCGTGCATGGCGAACAGCAGCGCCACCATCACCGCCGCCACGATGGGCACCGGCAGGATCTGGGTGAAGATCACACCCCAGGCCAGCGCCAGCGTCCACGAACCGCCGACGACGGCTCCGTCCCAGAAGGTCTGCCAGCGCGCCCCCGGCATCCTGCCGCGCAGCCACAGCCCCATGTCACGGATGACCCAGCCGACCAGCAGCGCCACCACCGCCAGGTAGTTGCCGCTCAGCAGCTCGCCCTCCAGCAGGGGGAACAGCCCCGCCAGCACCCCTGCCGCCGCGACCAGCCACACCTCGTTGCCGAGGAAGAAGGGGGCGATGGCGGCGATGACCGTCCTGCGCTCGGCGGCGGTCCTCCCGAGGTACGGCAGCAGCATGCCCACCCCGATGTCGGCCCCCGCGAGGATCAGGTATCCGAGCGCGAAGAAGCCCAGGATGAAGATCTCCACGATGTCTCCTCAGAAGGTCAGGGCGGGGGCGGGGGTCTCGGCGGGGCGGCTGCCCAGGGCCACGGCGTCGGGCCCGCGCCTGGCGTGCCTGGCCAGCAGCCAGTAGTTGACGACGATGAGCAGGCCGAAGACGGCGCAGAAGGCGATCAGCGAGACGCGCATCTCCAGCGGGGTGACGTGCGACATCGCGTCCTGGGTGGTCAGCAGGCCGTACACGACCCAGGGCTGGCGGCCGACCTCGCGGAAGACCCAGCCCGCCAGCATGGTGACGAACGGGACGGGGATCATCGCGGTCAGCAGCCAGTGCCAGATCCGCAGCCCGCGCACGGCGGGCCTGAACAGCATGAGCAGGAAGCTGACAGCCGAGAAGACGAGCATGACCACGAACAGCAGCATCATCACGACGCCCGCGGTCCGCACCAGCTCGACGGGTGGCAGGTAGTCGCCGGGGCCGAAGCGCGCGACCATGTCGGCCTGCGCCTGGGCGAGCTCCTGCGCGCTGCCCGACCAGGCCGCCGCCTTGGTCGGCTGCATCGTGGCGAAGCCGAGGCCGCCGAAGGCCCCGGCGACCAGCGTGGCGGGCAGGGCGAGGGCGAGGCCGATCCGCAGCGACTTGCGGAAGAACTCCTGCTCTCGGGTGCGCCTGCGCAGGTGGTAGGCGCTCACCCCCGCCATGAAGAAGCCTCCGACGACCATGGCGCCGCTCAGGACGTGGCCGAAGGCGACCAGCGAGGCGGGGTTGGCCGTCAGCGCGCCGAAGTCGTTCAGCTGGAGCACGCCGTTCACGACCTCGTGGCCGACGGGGTTCTGCAGGAAGCCGTTGGCGATCAGGATCCAGAAGGCGCTGGCGTAGGCGGTCAGCGTGACGACCCAGATCAGCGCGAGGTGCGCCCAGCGGTTCAGCCGGTCCCAGCCGAAGATCCACAGGCCGAGGAAGGTCGACTCGATGAAGAAGGCCACCAGCGTCTCGATCGCCAGGGCGGCGCCGAAGACGTTGCCCGCGAAGTGGGTCAGGCCGCTCCACGACATCCCGAACTGGAACTCCATCACCAGCCCCGTCACGATGCCCATGGCGTAGTTGATGATGTAGAGCTGGCCCCAGAACCTCGTCATCCGCAGGTGGATCGGGCTGCGGGTCAGTGTCGCCCTGGTCTGCAGGACCGCGACCAGGGTGGCGAGGCCGAGCGTCAGCGCGACGAAGAGGAAGTGCGCCCCCGCGGTCAGCGCGAACTGCAGGCGGGCCAGGTCTACCGTTTCCATACCTCAGACGATCCGGGTACGGCATGCCCCGCCGCGTCAGCCCACGGTTGTGCGGGCCGTACACCCTAGGGTGTAAGCCATCCGGGGGTGATGACACCCGCCTCGTAGGCGAGCACGACCAGCTGCGCCCTGTCGCGCACGTCGAGCTTGGTCATGATGCGGCTGACGTGCGTCTTCGCGGTCGCGGGGCTGAGCACGAGTCTGGCCGCGATCTCGTCGTTCGACAGGCCCTGCGCGACCAGCTCCATGACCTCCCTCTCGCGCTCGGTCAGGGCGTTCATCTGCGGCCCTGGCGCGGGCCGCTTCACCCTGCCGGCGAACTCGGCGATCAGCCGGCGGGTGATGGAGGGCGCGATGAGCGCGTCGCCGCGCGCCACGACTCTGACGGCGTGGATGAGCTCGGCGGGCTCGGTGTCCTTGACCAGGAAGCCGCTCGCTCCGGCCTTGAGCGCGCCGTAGACGTAGTCGTCGAGGTCGAAGGTGGTCAGGATGACGACCCTCGTGCCGCTCAGCCGGGGGTCGGCGGCGATCTGGCGGCTGGCCTCCAGCCCGTCGAGCTCGGGCATCCTGATGTCCATCAGCACCACGTCGGGGCGCAGCTCGCGGGCCTTGGAGACGGCCTCGCGGCCGTTGGCGGCCTCGCCGACCACGTCGAGGTCGTCCTCGTCGGACAGGATGGACCGGAACCCCGCCCGCACCAGTGTCTGGTCATCGGCCAGCAGGACGCGGATCACAGCGGCAGCTCGGCGACGACCCGGTAGCCGCCCTCGGGACGGGGGCCCGCCACGAGGGTGCCGCCCAGCGCGGCGGCCCGTTCCTTCATTCCCTGCACGCCGTACCCGCTTCCTCCCGCGAAGACGACGGAGGGGCCGTCGTCTTCAACCGTGATGACCATCTTTCCGGATGTCTCGGCGACTGACAGCCGCGCCCTGCCCGCCGAGGAGTGGCGGGAGACGTTCGTCAGCGCCTCCTGGATGATCCTGGCGGCGGCCAGGTCGATCTCGACGGGCGGCGGCGCCCCGACGCTGATGTCGCTGTCGACGGCGAGACCGCTCCTGCGCACCACCTCGTCCAGCTGCCCGAGGCTCGCGGTGGGGGCGGTGGGAGCCCCTTCGTCCACCTGGCGCAGCACGCCCAGCGTGGCGCGCAGCTCCCTCAGCGTCTCCTTGCTGGCCTCCTTGATCGCCTGAAGGGCGGCCTCGGCCTCCTCGGGACGCTTCCTGATGCCGTGCAGCGCCGCCCCGGCCTGCACGTTGATCAGGGAGATGTTGTGGCCGAGCACGTCGTGCAGCTCGCGCGCGATGCGCAGCCGTTCCTCCGTCGCCCTGCGCCTGGCCTCCGCCTCCCTGGAGTGCTCGGCGTCGGCGGCCCGCCGTTCGACCTCCTCAAGGTAGGCGCGCCTGTTGCGGGTGACGCCACCCGCCGCGACGGCCGTCGCCAGCCAGCCGGCGATCATGAGGAACAGCCCGTTGTCGACGTGCCTGACGCCGCCGGCTTCGCCCACGCCCATGCCGAGCAGCAGCGCCCCCGCCACCGTTCCCGCCGCCACCAGGTGACCGAGGTCGGCGGCGGTGTAGAGGGCGAGCAGGGCGCCCAGGAGGATGGGGCCGTCGTAACGGGCGAAGGGGTAGTAGGCGGCGCAGGCGATCATCACCACCAGCAGCACCGCGACGGGATGCCTGCGTCGCAGGAACAGCGCCCCGCAGACGACCAGCGGCAGGATGAGGTCGAGGGCGTTGGGGCTCACCCCCGGCCTTGTCAGCACGGCCAGCACGCAGCCCACCGCTATGACCGCCACCACGCCCGCCGTCACCTTCACAGGTCCATTCTGTCGCGACTCCTGTAGACGATGTACGGCCTGAACAGATAGCCGATCGGGGCGGAGAAGGCGTGCACCAGGCGGGTGAAGGGGAACAGCGCGAACAGCAGCATCCCGATCAGCGCGCGGAGCTTGAAAGGCCAGCTCGCCAGCGACATCGCCGCCGCGTCGGGCTGCAGCGCGAAGACGCCGCGAAACCAGGGCGAGACCGTCTGGCGATAGTCGTGGCCGTGCTCGAACTGGCTGGCGACGGTCGTGAACAGCCCGGCGACGATCGCGGCCACCAGCACGACGTACATCGTCTTGTCATTCTTCGTCGTGGACAGGAAGACGGGGCCCGTCCGCCTGCGACGGTAGATCAGCAGGGCGATGCCCGCCAGCGTGCAGAAGCCCGCGATGGCCCCCACCACCAGCGCGTTGAGGTGGTAGAGCCGGTCGGAGATCCCCACCGCCTCGGTCCAGCTCTCGGGGATCAGCAGGCCGACCACGTGACCGAGGATGACGAAGAGCAGCCCGAAGTGGAACAGCGGGCTCCCGACGCGCAGCAGCCTGCTCTCGTAGAGCTGCGAGGAGCGCGTGGTCCAGCCGAACCTGTCGTAGCGGTAGCGCCAGATCAGCCCGCCGACCAGGATCAGCAGCGTCAGGTACGGCCCGACGATCCAGACTGCCGTCTCGCCCCAGCTCATCGGTAGACCCCCACCGACTCGGCGGGCGGCCCAGCGGCGGCGAGCCGTTCGGCGGCCCGCAGGTCACCGGCGCTCGCGGGGGGCAGCGTGGCGCACACCCTCGAGACCACCGACTCGTACGGCGAGCCCTCCTCGGCCAGCGCCGCGCGCAGCAGCTCGAGCCCCGCCCTGTGCTCCTTCAGCACCTGTTCGCCCGAGCAATCGAGCGCGGCGAACTCCAGCACCACCGGCAGGAAGTCGGGCAGCTCGTCGTCGCACAGCTCCCAGCCCGCCGCCCGGTAACGCGCCTTCAGCCGCGCCAGCGACTCGCCGCGCCGCCGGGTGTCGCCGTCGGCGTAGTAGGTCAGGTAGAGGCAGCACCTGCGCTTGAGGTCGAAGACCTCGACGTAGTGCGCGGCCAGCTCACCGTGGCCCATGCGGGCCACCCGGTCGAGGAAGGCGGGGAAGTGCGGCTGGGCGGCCTCGCGGACGAGCGGGAGCCTGGCCCAGAAGCGGTCGTCGGGATAGGCGAGCAGGTGTGCGGCGGCCTGCCGTACGACGGGGTGGTTCATAGCTTCTCCGGAGGTGTGCCCTTGCCGTCCCAGTTGAGGAGCTGAGGGCGGTCGTGGCTGATCTCCTCGCTGGTCTGGCGCTGTTTGAGACCGTGGAAGCTCTCGATCGAGACCGGCACGGGACCGCCCGACGTCTCCCCGAAGGGGCCCTGGGCGCCTGGGCCGCCGTCGTAGTCGAGGCTGCAGCCGATCTCGTCGGCCGAGCCGGGCGTCACGCCCGCCGCGGTGGGGATGACGTAGCGCTCTTCGTACTTGGCCAGCGCGAGCAGCCGGTACATCGCGCGCAGCTCCTCGTCGGGGATGCCGACCTCGGGTGGCCGCGTGCCGAGGTTGACCGCGCGCATGTACGAGCGCATCGCGGCCAGGCGGCGCAGCGAGGCCGTCACCGGGGCGGGGTCGCCCGCCGTGAAGAGCTCGGCGAGGTAGCCGACGGGGATGCGCAGCGACTCGATGGCGGCGAACAGGTTGTCGGCGTCCTCGCCGTCGTGGCCGGAGGTGGCCAGCGCGTCCACGACGGGGGAGAGCGGCGGGACGTACCAGACCATCGGCAGCGTCCGGTACTCGGGATGCAGGGGGAGCGCCAGGCGGTACTTCACGATCAGGTCGCGGACCGGCGACCTGCGGGCCGCCTCGATCCAGTCCGCAGGCAGGCCTGACCCTGCGACGGCCGGGTCGTCGGGGTCGACGAAGAGCGACAGCTGCGCCTCGTAGAGGTCCTTGTCGTCGGGGGTGGCGGCCACCTCCGACACGCGGTCGGCGTCGTAGAGCATCACCCCGAGATAGCGCAGCCGTCCGACGCACGTCTCCGAGCAGACGGTCGGCAGGCCCACCTCCACGCGCGGATAGCAGAACGTGCACTTCTCGGCCTTGCCGGTCTTGTGGTTGAAGTAGACCTTCTTGTACGGGCAGCCGGTCACGCACATCCGCCAGCCCCTGCACCTGTCCTGGTCGACCAGGACGATCCCGTCCTCGCTGCGCTTGTACATCGCGCCGGAGGGGCACGAGGCGACGCAGGACGGGTTGAGGCAGTGCTCGCAGATGCGCGGCAGGTAGAACATGAAGGCGTTCTCGAAGTCGAGCTTGACCTGGTCCTGGATCCTGCCGAGCAGGGGGTCCGGCGAGGGGTCGCCGCCCAGGTTGTCGTCCCAGTTGGCGCTCCAGCGCACGGTGGTCGGCTCACCCGTGATCAACGAGCGGGGCCTGGCCACGGGGACGTCGTCAGACAGCGGGGCCCTGGTCAGGTTCTCGTAGTCGTAGGTCCACGGCTCGTAGTAGTCGTCGATCGAGGGCATGAGCGGGTTGGCGAAGATGCCGAGCAGCTTGCGCAGCCTGCCGCCCGCGCGCAGCTTCAGCCGTCCCTTGGCGTCGACCTGCCAGCCGCCGCGCCAGCGCTCCTGGTCCTCGTAGCGCCGGGGATAGCCCTGTCCCGGGCGGGTCTCGACGTTGTTGAACCAGACGTACTCGACGCCCGGCCTGTTGGTCCAGGTCTGCTTGCAGGTGACCGAGCAGGTGTGGCAGCCGATGCACTTGTCCAGATTCATGACCATGGCGATCTGCGCCATCACCCGCGGGCTCATCAGTACGCGACCTCCTGCGATCGGCGGCGGATCACGGTGATCTCGTCGCGCTGGTTGCCCGTGGGGCCGAGGTAGTTGAATCCGTAGGACAGCTGCGCATAACCGCCGATCATGTGCGTCGGTTTGATCAGCACCCTGGTCAGCGAGTTGTGGATGCCGCCCCTGCGCCCCGTGGCCTCGGACTTCGGCACGTCGATGACCCGCTCCTGCGCGTGGTACATGTACACGGTTCCGTCGGGCATCCGATGGGAGACGACGGCCCTGGCCACCACCACGCCGTTGCGGTTGACGGCCTCGATCCAGTCGTTGTCGGCGACCCCTATCCGCTCCGCGTCTCGCACCGACATCCAGATCGTCGGCCCTCCGCGTGACAGCGTGAGCATGATCAGGTTGTCCTGGTACTCCGAGTGGATCGACCACTTGGAGTGCGGCGTCAGGTAGCGCACGACGAGCTGACCGGCGCCGCCCTCGCCGAACAGCGCCGCCATGTCCAGCGGCGGACGGTAGACGGGCAGGGCCTCGCCGTACTCGTGCATCCAGTCGTGGTCGAGGAAGAAGTGCATCCGCCCGGTCAGCGTGTGCCACGGCTTGTCGTGCTCCACGTTGATGGTGAAGGGGGAGTAGCGCCTGTCGTGCGACTCCTTGCCCGACCATTCGGGGCTGGCCGCGACGTGCTGCGGCCTGGCCTGGGTGTCGGAGAACTCGATCCGGTGACCCTCGTGCGCCAGGGCCGCCGAGGTCGGTTCCCGTCCGCTCGGCCAGCTGCGCGAACCCCTGGACGGCCAGCCGCCCGTTCGAGGTGCCCGACAGGGCCAGGATGGCCTCGCACGCCTTGGCGTCGGTGTCGAGCAGCGGCCTGCCCTTGGCGGGGCCGCTGGCGGCCAGCCCGTTGCGCTGCCCGAGCCAGGCGACCTCGTGGTCGGGACGGAACGTCACGCCCTTCACCGGGAGGCCGAGCCGTTCGGTCAGCGGCCCGAGCGCCGCCAGCTTCGCCGCGACCGCCCCGTAGTCACGCTCGACCACCACCAGCTTCGGCGCCGCCTCCGCGGGCGCGCGCCCGCCGGGCTGGGCGGTCTCTCCAGGTGTGTCGTGCTGGTACGGCACCGCCACCACGTCCCTGCGCGTCCCGAGATGGTCGCGGGCCAGCCCGCTGAAGGCTGTGGCGATCGCGTGGAAGGCCGAGAAGTCGGTCTTCGTCTCCCACGGCGGGCTGATCGCGGGGTTGAAGGCGTGCACGAAGGGGTGCATGTCCGTGGAGGACAGGTCGTGCTTCTCGTACCAGGTCGCCGCGGGCAGCACGATGTCGGAGAACAGCGTCGTGGAGGTCATCCTGAAGTCGAGCGTGACCAGCAGGTCGAGCTTGCCGCGCGGGGCCTGCCCGTCGGGCTCGGGCAGGTTGGAGTCGGCGCCGAGCAGGTGGTGCAGGAAGTACTCGTTTCCCTTGGCCGACGAGCCGAGCAGGTTGGAACGCCAGATCGTCACCACGCGCGGCCAGTTGCGCGGATCGTCGGGCTGCTCGGCCGCGTAGCGCAGCCTGCCCGAGCGCAGCTCCTCCAGCGTGAACGCCACGGGGTCGGCGGCCTCGCCCAGCTCCAGAGGGTTGCGGTCGAAGGTCGGCGCCATCGGCATCCAGCCGTTGCGCACCGCCTGCGCCACGAGGTCGGCCGTGCGCAGCCCCGCGAACCTGCCGGTCCCGAGTGGCGAGCACAACTCGTCCGCGTCGAACCTGTCGTAACGCCACTGGTCGGTGTGCAGGTACCAGAACGGCGTGGCAGGCGTCTGCCTCGCCGGCCTCGACCAGTCGAGCGCCCCCGCCAGCTGCGCCCACCCCGTCTGTGTGCGGCACTTCTCCTGCCCGACGTAGTGCGCCCAGCCGCCGCCGTTGACGCCCTGGCAGCCGGTGAGCAGCAGCAGCGTCAGGAACGAGCGGTAGATCGTGTCGCCGTGGAACCACTGCGTGGTGCCCGCGCCCAGCACGATCATGCACCGCCCGCGCGTCGCCTCGGCGGTTCTCGCCAGCTCTCTGACGATCTTCTCCGCCCTCCGCGCGGGCACCCCCGTGATCGGCTCCTGCCAGGCCGGCGTGTACGGCTCCGCAGCGTCGTCGTAGCCCTGGGGCCAGCTGCCCGGCAGCCCGGGGCGCCCGACGCCGTACTGCGCGAGCATGAGGTCGAAGACGGTCGTGACCAGGTGCCCGCCGACCCGCGTGACCGGCACGCCCCTGCGGAGCACGCCCTCCTGGTCGAAGCGCGGGAGCAGGACCTCGGCCGTCTCCCCGCCGAGAAGGGTGAGCCTGGGCAGGCTGTCCAGCCTGAGGTTCCATCGGCCCTTGCCGGAGTCGGTCCAGCGGAAGCCGACCGAGCCGTTGGGCGCCACGGGCTCGCCCGCCGCGTCGAGGAAGACGGTCTTCCACTCGGCGGCCTCGTCGGTGGAGCCCAGGTCGGCGGCGGTGAGGAACTTGTCGGGCACGTGGGCGCCGTCGCGCTCGGCCAGCCGGACGAGGAAGGGCAGGTCGGTGAAGCGGCTGACGTAGTCGGTGAAGTACGGCACCTGCCGCTCGACGAAGAACTCCCTGAGCAGCACGTGGCCCATCGCCATGGCCAGCGCGCCGTCCGTGCCGGGGTTGACCGCGAGGAACTCGTCGGCGAACGTGGCCGCGTCGTTGTAGTCGGGAGCGACCACGACGACCTTCTGGCCCCTGTAGCGCGCCTCGGCCATCCAGTGGGCGTCGGGGGTGCGGGTGACAGGGACGTTCGCGCCCCACATCATCAGGTAGGCGGCGTCCCACCAGTCGGCGGACTCCGGCACGTCGGTCTGGTCGCCGAACACCTGAGGGGAGGCGACGGGCAGGTCGGCGTACCAGTCGTAGAAGGAGAGCATGGTCCCGCCGATCAGCGAGACGAACCGCGAGCCGATCGCGTGGGAGACCATCGACATGGCCGGGATGGGGGAGAACCCGGCCACGCGGTCGGGGCCGTAGGTCTTGATGGTGTGGACGTGCGCGGCGGCGATCAGCTCCGTGGCGAGGTCCCAGGTGATTCGGACCAGGCCGCCCTTGCCACGAGCCCGCTGGTAGCTGTCGCGCTTGTCCTGGTTCGTGGTGACCTCGGCCCAGGCCGCCACCGGGTCCAGCCCCGCGGCCCTGGCCTGGCCGTACAGCTCGACGAGGACGCCTCTGGCGTAGGGGTAGCGGATTCTGGTCGGGGAGTAGGTGTACCAGGAGAAGGCGGCGCCGCGCGGGCAGCCGCGCGGCTCGTACTCGGGGCGGTCGGGACCCACACTCGGGTAGTCGGTCTGCTGGGTCTCCCAGGTGATGATCCCGTCCTTGACGTAGACCTGCCAGGAGCACGAGCCCGTGCAGTTGACCCCGTGCGTCGAGCGGACGACCTTGTCGTGGCTCCACCTGTCGCGGTAGAAGGCGTCGCCCTTCCTGCCGCCCGACAGGTGGACCGTCCGCAGATCGTCGCTGGTGACCGACCTGCGGAAGAACCTGCCCGTCTTCAGGAGGAGATCCTCCGCCTCACTCATGGACCCACTTCATCACACTGAGTGATGATCTGTTACACAGGGTGCATGTACAAAGGTCAAACGGTCAATCTGGTTCTCGCCACGATCGCCTTCGCCGTCACCTTCTGGGCATGGAATCTGATCGGGCCGTTGTCGGGCACCTACAGCAGGCTGCTGGAGCTCTCACCGACCCAGACCTCGATGCTGGTCGCCATCCCCGTGCTGGTCGGCTCGCTGGGCAGGATCCCCGTGGGCGTGCTGGCCGACAAGCTCGGCGGGCGGCTGATGTTCGCGGCGCTCTGCTTCATCACGATCGTGCCCGTCCTGTTCGTGGGCTGGTCGGACTCCTACGGGGCGCTGCTGTTCTGGGGCTTCGTGCTGGGCGTCGGCGGCACCTCGTTCGCGGTCGGCATCCCCTTCGTCAACGCCTGGTACGAACCCGCGCGGCGCGGCTTCGCCACCGGCGTGTTCGGCGCGGGCATGGGCGGCACCGCGCTGTCGGCGTTCCTGACCCCGCGTCTGGTGGAGTCCATGGGCCGCGCGCAGACCCACGTGCTGATGGCCGCCCTGCTCGCGCTGACGGGCGTCGTCGTGCTGGCCGCCGGCAGGAACGCGCCCGCATGGTCCGCCTCGAAGGAGCCGGCGATGCCGCGCATGCGGGAGGCCATGAAGGTCAGGGCGACCTGGCAGTGCGCCTTCCTCTACGCCGTGGCCTTCGGCGGGTTCGTCGCCTTCTCCACCTACCTGCCGACCCTGCTGCAGAACGTCTACGCCTTCGCCCAGACCGAGGCGGGCCTGCGCACGGCCGGATTCTCCGTCGCGGCGGTGGTCGCCAGGCCGCTGGGCGGCATCCTGTCCGACAGGGTGGGGCCGGTGCGGGTGCTGCTGCTGTCCTTCGCGGGCACGGCGCTGATGGCCGTCGTGCTGGCCTTCAAGCCGCCCGTCGAGATCCCCGCGGGCATCAGCTTCGTCGCCGTCGCCTTCTTCCTGGGGCTCGGAACGGGCGGTGTCTTCGCCCTGGTCGCCAAGCTCGTCGAGCCCTCGAGGGTCGGCACCGTGACCGGTCTGGTCGGCGCGGCGGGCGGGCTGGGCGGCTACTTCCCGCCCCTGGTCATGGGCGCCGTCTACACCGCCACCGACGCCTACACGATCGGCTACCTGCTGCTCGCCCTCACCGCCCTGGCGGCGCTGCTCTACACATTGAAGGCATTTCGCTCGGGTAGAGGAGGGGGATGAGCACACAGGACGAGCTTCGCCAGCTCGAAGAGGACCTGGCGAGGTTGAAAGCATCGACCGCGGACCTGCGCAGCCAGATCAGTGACATGGGCGCCACGGACGCGGTGGAGAGGTCGGCCATGCTGAGCATGGCCGACGAGCAGGACGGTCTGATCGCCGAGCTGGAGTCGAGACGTGACGAGCTACGCTCGCGCCTTGACCTTTCGTAGGGGCTCGCCGACCTCGTGAAGGTGGCGGAGTGCCTGGCCGTAGGAGCTGATCAGCCCCGACTCCAGGTAGTCCACGCCCAGCTCCGCGCAGTGGGCCATGACGATCGGCTTCGCCTTGCGCAGGTTGGGCGTGGGCATGTTCGGGAACAGGTGGTGCTCGATCTGGTAGTTGAGCCCGCCCAGCGCCACGTCCACGATCCAGCCGCCCCGCACGTTGCGTGAGGTGAGCACCTGCTTGCGCAGGAAGTCGAGCTCGTCCTCCTTGGTGAGGATGGGCATGCCCTTGTGGTTCGGCGCGAACGTGCAGCCGAGATAGACGCCGAAGACGGCCTGGTGCACCAGGGTGAACACCACGGCCTTGCCGAACGGCAGCACGGTGAAGATGAGGCCGAAGAACCAGACGAAGTGCACCACCAGCAGCGCGGCCTCCAGGCCCCTGTGCCGCATCGACTCCTTGGCCAGCGCCTTGAAGCTGGCCACGTGCAGGTGCCAGCCCTCCAGCGTCAGCAGCGGGAAGAACAGCCACGCCTGCCTGCGGGCGACGAACCTGGGCAGTCCCTTCACCCGCTCCGCCTGCTCCACCGACCAGACGATCACCGCGGGCGACACGTCGGGATCATGGTCCTCGTGGTTGGGGTTGGCGTGATGCCTGGTGTGCTTGTCGGTCCACCAGCCGTAGCCCATGCCGATGAACAGGTTGCCCGCGATCCTGCCGGCTATCTCGCTCGGCCTGCGGTTGCGGAACACCTGCCGGTGCGCCAGGTCATGGGCGACCAGGGCGAGCTGCGCGAAGGCGACAGCCGACGCGAAGGCGACGAGCAAGGTCCACCACGAATCACCCACCAGGACGAACGCCACCCAGCCGCCGACGAAGGCGACGGCCACGAGGCTCAGGCGGAGTGTGTAGTAGAGGGGCCGTCTGTCCAGCAGTCCGGCCTGGTTGATCTTTCGTGCCAGTCGGGCGAAGTCGCTGCCTCGGGCTTCGACGGTGACGGGTACGTCGGTCACGGGGCTCCTCATGAGCGTTGGGCAATGGCCCCACACTGACGTGCCACACCATATGGGGGCAATAGATCGTCAGTTCGGTGACTGATGTCTCCCCCGAATCATCGCACTTCTTGGCATGTGCTCGGTCCCGCCGACGTGCGCTTGCCGTCCTGCAGACTGTTGGAGTGATCTACGCAAGCATTCCGCTGACCGTCGCGATCCGCCAGGCTGTCGCCGCCACCTGGGGCGTGTCCGACGGCGAGGGCGTGCGCCTGCACGGAGGGGAGGAGTCGGCCGCCTACCTGCTCGGCGAGCACGTGGTGCGCGTGGGCCCCACCTGGCGCACCACCGCGGAGGCCGAGTGGTGCCACGCCATCGGCCGTGCGGCCGCCGAACGGCTCCCCGAGGCGGTGGCTCCCTTTCCCACTCCCTCGGGCGACACCGTCATCCGTGTCGAGGGCCGTCCGATCTCGCTGTGGCCGTACGTCGAAGGTTCCTGGCCCGACTCCGACCTGCCCGAGCAGCGCGTCCAGGGCGCGCGTCTGCTGGCCAGGCTGCACACCGCGCTGGCCGGCGTCCGCCCGCCCCCGCGCCCGAGGCCCGCCTTCCAGGAGGAGGGCCTGGACGGCACGCCGCCCTCCGACGCCGCTGACCTGGCCGACCCCACGCTGGACCGCTGGCTGGCCGCCTTCCACAGGGAGCGCCCGCGCCGCCATCCCCTGCACGGCGACTTCTACACCGGCAACACCCTCGCGAGGAACGGCACGATCGTCGCCGTGCTCGACTGGGACGAGACGTTCGTCGGCGCCCCCGAGCTCGAGCTGGCCGCCGCCGCCCTCGAATGGGGCGACGACGAGCTCGGCCCGAGCAAGGAGTTCGTCGAGGCCTACCTCGAGGAGGGCGGCACCGCGGCACCGCTGACGGAGGAGGAGCTGGCCCAGCTGGTCAGGCACAAGCTGCGCAGGGAGTACGCCTACTTCCACAAGGCCGTCGCCGCCGGCGTCGTCCACGACGAGGACGACCTCGACTACCACGAGCGCCGCGTGGCGCTCTTCCACTCGCTGGCCCGCTAGCCTGCCGTCAGGCGGCGACCTGGAGCCTGCGGAACAGCACCGAGTCCCAGATCGCGACCGCCCAGACCACCAGCATCCCCGCCGTGCTGATCACCAGCGGCGGCGCGACCAGGGCCAGCAGCCCCAGCGCCGCCAGCGCGGCCACGGCCGCCACGCGGTTGACGGGCACGTAGCCGAACACCGCCCGCTTGAACATCGCGTGCCCGACCAGGAACAGGGCGGGACCGCCCAGCACGGTCAGCGCCGTGGCGAGCGAGGTGTGCCCGCCGGGATGGGCGATCACCAGCTCGTCGCCGACCGCCGAGACGATGATGCCCAGCACCATCGGGATGTGGATGTAGGTGTAGGCGGAGCGGCCGAGCCGTCCAGGGTCGTCGGAGTCGGCGATGGCCTCGGCGGCGGCCCTCGGCGGTGCGGTCGAAGTACACCCACCACAGGGCCACGCTGCCGAGGAAGGAGACGACGAAGGCGGCCACCGCGCCGGCGTTGAAGTCGTGTCCCGCCAGCGTCGCCCCGGTGACCAGCACGGACTCGCCGAGCGCGATGATGACGAACAGCTGGCAGCGCTCGGCCATGTGCGAGCCGTCGATCGTCCAGTCGGTCGTGACCGACCTGGGCATGAACGGGGTGGGATAGCCGATCGCCGGCGCGGCGTACTCGACCACCAGGGCGGCCAGCCACAGCAGCACCTGAGCGGTGCCGCCGACCAGAGCTCCTGCGATCCAGAGCACGGCCGACAGCAGGAGCCAGACCAGGACCCTGATGAAGACGGCCTGCAGAGCGGTGCCCCTGGACAGGACCGTGACCGCGATGGTCCGCCCCACCTGGATCATCACGTAACCGCCGGCGAACCACAGGGCGTGCTCGCCGAAGGCGTCCGGCAGCGCCGCCGCCATCACCAGCCCGCCGACCATCACGCCGACGAGCGTGAACCGCATCCCCGGGTGGTCGGGCTGCAGGTAGTTGGTGCTCCACGCGGTGTACATCCACGCCCACCACACGGCCAGCGCCAGGATCAGCGTCAGGCCCACGCCCTGCAGGTCGAGATGCTTGAGCAGCAGGTGGGAGAGCTGGGTGATCGCGAAGACGTAGACGAGGTCGAAGAACAGCTCGATCGGCGCGACCCTGCCGCCCACGTTGCTCCGGGACCTCAGGATCTCGATCGCCACAGTGTCGCTCCTCACCCCGCATGGGAAACCTAGCGGGGTATTTCTACTTCCATGGCGGTATGCCCGTCTACCGAGTTGGACCTCCAGCTCGGCCGAAGCGTTCAGCTCAGGACGAAGTCGGCGATGTCGGCGGCGAAGCGCGGGTGGGTGAAGCTGCCCATGTGACTGGCGCCGGGGTAGACGATGTGGCGGCAGTCCGGGATGCCCTCGGCCGTCTCGCGGAAGATCTCGGGGGTGTAGGCGAGGTCCCTGTCGCCGTTGATGACCAGGGTGGGCGCGGTGATCTCCGACAGGCGGCCGCGGATGGAGAAGGAGTCCTCGGCCCTGGCGAAGGCCAGCGGGTCCGCGGGGTCGCTCGGACGCATCATCGGGTCCATGAGCCAGAGCGCGGGCGTCAGGGCGAGCTGCCCGAGCCTCGACCCGGTCATCAGGGGCGCGAGCAGGTGCAGGCTACGCCGGCCCGTCGCCGCCACCTCGGTGTAGCGGCGCTGCACCCGCCGCGTCAGGTCGGTGAGCCGGTGCCCCGCGCCGGCCACGACCAGCTTGCGGACGGTGTGCGGATGGTCGGCGGCCAGCTGCAGCGCCAGCGAGCCGCCCGAGGACAGGCCCAGGACGTTGACCGGCTCGCCGAACTCCTCCATGAGCGCCTCGGCGTGCTGCGTCGCGATCTCGGCCATCGTGGTGCCCTGGCGCATGCCGGGCGCCCTGGTGACGGCGTGGACCCTGAAGCGCTCGGCCAGCGGCTTGACGATCTTCAACTCCAGCGGCCGCTCCATCCCCTTCGGGTTGGCGTGGTTGGCGGCGAACCCGCGCAGGACGATCAGCGGCTCGCCCGACCCGAGCGAGAAGCGGGGCAGCCCGTGGGGGAGCGTGCTCTGCTCGATGCGAAAGTGGGGCATGACCACGATGCTCGCACGCGGGGGTGGGAGCTTAGAAGGGGACCTCGTCGACTGCTCGCACGCGGGAGCGGGTCTAGAAGGCGACCTCGTCGACCTCGACGACGCGCCCGCCCGCCTCTGACAGCTCCTTCTCGACCGCGAGCGAGACCTCGTGGGCGGGGCGCGGGTCGTCGTAGGTGGCGTGGGCCCCGCGCACCAGCGTGACCTCATGGCCGAGCGCCAGCGCGGTGAGCGAGGTCTCACGCACGCACCACTCGCTCTGCATGCCGGCCACGACCACCTGGCTGGAGGGCGGCAGCAGGTCGCCGAGGTCGGTGTTGGCGAAGGCGTCGGGGACCGACTTGTCGATGACCACCTCGCCCGCCGCGGGTTCGTGGACCAGCTCCCAGCCCCGCGTGCCGCGGACGTCGGGGTCGCCGGGCCCACCGTTGTTGCGGACCCACACCACGGGCTCGCCCGCCGCGCGGGCGCGTTCGAGCAGGGTGGCGATCGCCGCGGACACGTCCTTCCACGCGGGCACGGGCTGGGGAGGCTCGAGCATGTTCCGCTGGACGTCGATGAGGAGAAGCATGCGAACATTCTATCGAATGGAAGGGATCATCGCAGCCTTCTGCCCATCCTGAAGACCGCGGAGGGGCGCTGGAGCACGCTGATGTCGGCCAGCGGGTCGCCGCTCACGGCCACGAGGTCGGCGTCGTACCCCTGCATGATCCGCCCCTTCCTGTCGGCCACCCTGCACGCCCTTGCCGCCCTGGAGGTGACCGAGCGCAGCACGTCGAGCGGCGCGTATCCGAGGTCGACCAGCATCCGCGCCCCGTACGGCAGGACACCGTGCGGCTTGCCCGGCCCGATCCCCGCGTCGCTGCCGATCACGAAGGCCACGCCTGCCGCCTGGAGCGCCCTGACCGCCGCGATGATCCCGGGCATGCGCTTCGCCACGCCGGGCGGCGGCGGCTCGCCCGTGGGCACGATCCCCGCGGTGAGCGAGACGATCACGTCGGAGGCGGCCAGCCTGGCGATGATCGTCTCGTCGTGCTCGGCCGCGTGCTCGGTCATGAACGAGCAGTGCTCGATCGTGTCGAAGCCTGCCGCCAGCGCGTCGGCGATGCCCTCGCCGGCGTGCGCGTGCGCGGCGATCGGCAGGCCGTGCGCGTGGGCCTCCTCCACCGCCGCGCACAGCTCGGCCAGGCCGTACTGCCTCAGGTGGGAGAAGGTGCCAGGGGTCATCTCGCCGCCGGTCACCATCATCTTCACCACGTGGACGCCGCGCTCGGCCCGCTCGCGCACGGCCGCGCGCACCCCCTCCACGCCGTCGGCCTGCCCGCCGAGAAACCAGCAGTGGCCCCCTGTCGTGGTGATCGGAGGCCCCGAGGCGAGGATCTCGGGCCCTTCGGTGACACCGAGCTTCTCGGCGAGCCTGAGCGCCAGGTAGCCACGGTCACCGAGGTCTCTGACGGTCGTGACGCCCGCGGCGACCGTCCTGGCCGCCTCCTCGCGCATCCTGTCGAGCACCTCCTCGTCGCTCGACTCCCTCAGGCGGCCGACGGGGTCGGCGCCGGCGTCGAAGACGAGGTGGACGTGGCAGTCGATGAGCCCGGGAAGGAGGGTGACGTCGCCGAGGTCGAGGTCGGCGGGGCCGTCCACGGTGACGGCGTTGATCTTTCCATCGGTGACGTGAACGACCCGCTCGCCGAGCAGCTCCCTGCCGTCGAACAGGCGTCGTGCGCGTATGGCTGGCATGGCCTGACTGTCGCAGCGGCCCAGGCGGGCGTCATGAGTAGCCCGTACTCACCCCTGGCGCCCGGGTGGGAGAAGGGCGCGGCGACGACCGGCGACGCCTCCCTCGCGGCCTGGCCCATGACCTGACCTAGGCGTGCGGTCCCACGGTGATCTTGTCGATCGTGAGCCGGGGGACGCCCTCCATGATCTCGCCGACCCGCTCGACCTGCTCGCCGAGCTGCGCCATCTGCCACGCGTCCAGCTCGGCGAGCGGCTCGACGGTGATGTCGATCTTCCGGCCCGAGCGGCGCTGGTGCCAGACCCCCGCCACGACGCCGTCGACCAGCAGCACCGGGTAGTTGCCCGCCTGGCCGCGCGCCAGCGCCCGCTCCCACGCCTGGCCGGGGAAGAGCTGCTCGCGCGGGTGCGAGCCGACGACGAAGGCGTCGAAGTACGGCAGCAGCCGTACGCCCCTCACCGGCTCGTCCGGCGCCCTGGTGTCGCCCCGGTTCACCCAGCCGCCCTCGACCTTCTCCGGCGCGACCTCCTCGAACAGCCTGGAGGCCCAGGTGACGGGGGCCGACAGCCAGCGGGCGAAGTGCTGGGGGGTGGAGGGGCCGTAGGAGTGCAGGTAGTGCCTGAGCAGCTCGGCCTTCGCACTGTCGCTGTCCGCGGGCTTGACTCCCGGGTTGATGTAGGTGACCTTGCGCCCCCTGGTGGGGCCGAAAGCGAGCACGCCCCTGTGCGCGGCCAGGTGGACGGCCTGCCGCCAGCGCGGCCACTTCGTCTGGAACGCGTCCATGACCCTGTCGCCCGCCCACGGTCCCGCGATGGCGGTGACGGCCTCGTCCAGCTCGTCGATGACGAGCGCGCCGTCCTTCAGCGCCACGCCGACCGCCTCCACGACCTGCTCGATCTGGTCGGGGGTGAGCAGGTCGATCCTGCCGGCGGGCAGGCTGGACAGGGCGCCGGTCCACATGGCCAGGTCGCGGGTGGGAAGCACGTGCACGGTGCCGCGCGGGCCGTAGGTCTTCACCAGGCTGCGCTCCTCCCACAGCGCCTCGCGGACCTCCACCCTGGTGACGCCCGGCATCCGCAGGCCGATCGACAGCTCGGCCGCCGACATCACCTGCGCGTGCGCGCCGCACATCGCGGCCACCACATCGGCGGCGGTCGCGGGGTTGTCGGGGAAGTGGCGGGCCAGACGGCGGGCGTTCCAGTTCATGGTTGCAGCGTAGAAGCCAATGCGGCACGTTCCGTTCCGCATTGGTCGGCGGAGTGAAATGCTCCGTAGGGTGGGTGGCATGAGAGCGATCGTGATGGACGAGTTCGGCGGCCCCGAGGTGCTGAGGGCGCGCACGGTGGAGGATCCGGTCCCGGGTCAGGGCCAGGTGCTGGTCAGGGTGGAGTTCGCGAGCATCACGTTCGTGGAGACCCAGGTGCGGGCGGGCAAGGGGCCGTTCGCGCCGCCGTCGCTGCCCCGCATCCCTGGCAACGGCGTGGGCGGCACGATCGTGGCGGTCGGCGAAGGGGTCGACGAGGGCCTGGTCGGCACCGTCGTCGTGACCACCACGGGTGGCACGGGCGGCTACGCGTCGCTGGCGAGGGCCTCCGCCGCGGACGTGGTGCCCGTCCCCGAGGGGGTGGCGTTGCGCGACGCGGTGGCGCTGCTGGCCGACGGGCGGACCGCGGTGATGCTCCACGAGCAGGCGAAGATCCAGCCGGGTGAGCGGGTGCTGGTGCTGGCGGCGGGTGGCGGGGTCGGCGGGCTGCTCATGCAGCTGGCCGCCGCCGCGGGCGCCGAGGTGGTCGGCGCCGCGCGCGGCAAGCGCGAGCTGGTGGAGCGCTTCGGCTCCTACGTCGACTACTCCGAGCAGGGGTGGGCGCGCTCGGTCGAGGCCGACGTGGTCTTCGACGGCGTGGGCGGGGCCGTGGGAACCGAGGCGATGACCGCCCTGCGGCCCGGCGGCAGGGCCAGCATGTACGGCATGGCCAGCGGCTCGTGGTCGGAGGTGGACGGCCTGCCGATCACCGTGCTCGAGCGCCCGGGGCCGCCCAGCCCCGCGGAGCTGAGGGGGCTGGTGGCCACGGCGCTCGAGCTGGCCGCGCAGGGTCGGCTGCGCCCGACGATCGGGCAGACCTATCCGCTGGAGGAGGCAGCCTCGGCGCACAGGGCGATCGAGGCCCGCCAGACCACGGGCAAGACGCTCCTGGTCATCTGATCGCGCCGAACGCGACCGCGGTGGTCGAGGCGATCACCGTGGTCAGCACGACCATGACCAGCACCGAGCGCATCGGGTTGCGCCGAGCCGGCTTCGGCCTCTCGGCCCTGACATAGGTGCGCGCCTGCGGGACTGGCGTCTTCGGCGGTGACGGCGTCACCCGCGGAGGCTTGGGCGGCACGACCACGGGGCGCGGCGCCACGGCGGGCTGGGGCACGGGCCTCGGGCTGACGACCCTGGGCGGCTGGCTCGGCGGAACCGAGGGCGTCGGCGGCATCGGTGGAACAGGCGGGACCGGCGGAACAGGGGGCATCGGTGGCGCCGGGGGTACCGGCACAGGGGGAACCGGCGGAACCGGTGGCATCGCGGCGGGGGGCGGCGTGGGGCTGGGCGTGGATGCCGGAGGATGGCACTCACCCACCTCGACGACCACGACCAGCAGGCCGACGCAGACTGAGACCTCGACGGTGACGGGCAGCGTGATCGGGTCGAGGTGCGCCACGGGAGCCGGATGCGGAAGAAGGCTCGCCTTCGGAAGGGGGTCGGCTTCGACCTGGCTCGGCGCGCTCGCCTTCGTCACCGGGTCCTGCGCGATGCTCGCCTTCGTCGCCGGGTTCGGTGCGAGACTCCCCTTCGGGGCGGGGTCCTGCGGGAGGCTCGCCTTCGTTGCCGGATCCTTCGTCGCCGGGTTCGGCCCGAGGCTCGTCTTCGAGAGCAGATCCGGCCTGGCGACGAGGCTCGGTTTCGTGGCCGGACGGGGTTGAGGGGCGGCGTTCGGCTGGGGGGCGGGGCTCGGGTGAGAGACGGGGGCGGGGACGGGTTCCGAGGCGGGGGTGGGTGCGGGGGCGAGGGCGGGTTCGGGGGTGGCGGGCAGTCCGGCCCCGACGCAGAGGAGCGCGCCCGCCAGCAGCGCCGCCGCCGCCCTCACGCGCCCTCCGCGATCCTCTGGAACTCCTGCAGCGCCGCCTGTAGGGCGTCGGGGCCCACCGCCAGCGCTCCCGCGAAGGCGTAGGAGATGTTCCAGGTGAGGTAGACGCCGACGCCGAGCATGCCCGCCATCACCATCAGCGGCGCCAGCGTCAGCCCTCGCGGTCGCGCGCCCGCGAGGAAGGGGAAGATGATCACGACCACGCCGGTGAGGATCGTCAGCGGCAGCAGGCCCGAGGGCGGAACGGTGCCCGCGTCGGCCGCTCTCCTGCTGCGCGCCGCCGACATCTCCTCCACCTTGTCGAGGACGGCCGCCTTGGTGTCGTCGTCGAGCTTCGACTGGTCGACCCTGGACCGCAGGGCGTCGAGCCTGGCGCCGCCCTCGGGCGACATCTTGCCCTCGGCCATCAGCGGCCACTCGTCGCGCACCACGAAGGCGACGTAGTCGCGCAGGCTCTGCCGTACCCACGCCTGGTCCTCGTCGGGCAGGTCGCCGGCGGCCCAGTAGGTCTCCACCGCCGCCTGACCCTCGGCGAAGGTGTTCTGGCGGGCGGCGTCGGCCGTGGTCCACGGCACGATGATGGCGATCGCGAACACCAGCAGGAACAGCGCCGAGAGCATCGCGCCCGCATGACCCGTGGAGGGGCCCCCAGGGTCGCGGTCTTCGGTGCCGAGCTTCCTGAACAGGAAGGCGGTGAGAGCTACCACGCCGACTGCGGCCGCCACGGCGGCAAGGAGGGCAAGCATGGCACAAACACTAGTGACTACTTACCGTCACGTCGTGAACACACAAAGAAATTGTGCGTGTCGTGTCGAGAAGCAGGCGACCACTCCGACCAAAGGGCATGAACTACCTGCTGATGATCTACGCGAACCCGGAGACGTGGCCCACGCTCACCGACGAACAGCGTGAGCGACTCAGCGAGATGATCAGCGACGACCGTCAAGAGGAGCACCAGGCGTGAACACCATCCAGAAGACCATTGACACGCTCGTCGAGTCGGGCGTCGAGAGCGGCGTCCAGGTCGCCGTCTACCGTCACGGCGAGCTGGTCGTGGACGCCACCGCAGGTCCCCTCGCCGCGTCCGCGCCGGTCTACAGCGCCTCCACCGGCAAGGCCGTCACCTCCACCGTCGTCCACGTGCTGGTGGCGCGTGGAGCACTCTCCTACGACACGCCCATCGCCTCCCTGTGGCCCGAGTTCGGCGCGCACGGCAAGTCGGCCGCGACCGTACGGCACGCGCTGACACACACGGTCGGCGTGCCCGCCGTACCGGACGGCACCACGATCGAGGACCTGTGCGACTGGGACGGCATGTGCCGCGCCATCGCCGACTCCACTCCCTGGTGGGAGCCCGGCACCAAGACCGGCTACCACTCCCAGACTTTCGGCTGGATCCTCGGCGAGGTCGTCAGGCGCGCCACCGGCAAGCCCATCTCCCAGGTGCTGCGCGAGGAGATCGCCGAGCCGCTCGGCATCGCCGAAGAGCTCTACCTCGGTGTCCCCGTCCCGGAGCTGGACAGGGTCGCCACGCTCGACGACGCGCCCGGCAACGCCGCCATGCTCGCCGCCATGGGCGACTTCCCCGGCACCCCTCGCGGCCTGCTGCCCGACGCCGCCTACGGCAACAGGCGCGACGTGCTCGCCGCCGACATCCCCGCGGGCGGCACGTTCTCCGCGCGGGCCGTCGCCCGGATGTACGCCGCGCTGCTCGGCGAGGTCGACGGCGTGCGCCTGCTGTCGCAGGAGCAGCTCGACGCGGTGACCGCTCCCGCGTTCACCGGCATCGACCAGCTCATGGGCAACCCCGTCACCTGGGCGCTCGGCTACGCCAAGGGCAGGCCCGACGGCTCCTTCCCCGACAGCTCCTTCGGCATGGTGGGCGTCAACGGCAGCGCCGCCTTCGCCGACACCTCCTCGGGCCTGGCCTTCGCGCTGACCAAGACGAGGTTCTCGATGGGCGACATCAGCACCGTCCAGCAACTCCTGCCCCTCCTCGGCTGAGCCGCTCCCTAGCTCCGGCCCTTATGACGACAGGTGGCGCAGGGTGTAGGCGGGTGAGGCGAAGTCGCCGCCCTGGAGGTCGAGGCCGCCGGTCTGGGGGATGCGCCCCGCGTAACGCTCGGCGTCGTCCTGGGGCTGGTAGCCGTCGCTCAGCCGCCAGAAGCGGCGGGTGTTGGCCGAGACCGCGTAGAGGGCAAGGAAGGTGACGTCCTTCCTGGTCAGGGCGTCGAGGAAGAACCCGCCGCAGTCGCGCGGGCTCAGCCACGTCGACAGATGACGTTCCTCGGTCGGCTCGCTCTCGAGGCTGCCGATGCGCAGGCACAGGACCTCCAGGCCGAACTTGTCGGCGTAGAGCCTGCCCAGCGCCTCCACCGCGACCTTGCTGACGCCGTACAGGCCGTCGGGGCGGGGTGGCAGCTCGGGCGAGACCTCCCGCGCGGCCGGATAGCAGCCGGTGAGGCGGTTGCTGCTGGCCAGCACCACGCGCCGTACGCCCGTGCGCCTGGCCGCCTCCAGGACATGGTGGGTGCCGAGGACGTTGCCCTCCAGCAGGTCGGGCAGCGGGGCCTCGTCGGGGACCCCCGCCAGGTGGACGATCGCGTCGGCGCCCTCGACGAGCGCGGCCACGGCCTCGGGGCTGTCGAGCTCGGCCTGCCGTACCCGCTCGTTGGCGGCCCGCGCGGTCAGCTCCCTCCGATCGACCAGCACCAGCTGCTCGGCCCTTCCGCGAAGCGCCTCGCGCACCACACCGCCGACCTGCCCGGCCGCACCTGTCACCACAACCGTTCCTATGCTCACTCACCCATGTTATTGACAAGCAGATTTTTTACGTACAACATTGTTTTTGCGATGAGAGACGTTCTGCACATAGAAGAGATCGAGCAGGCAGAGGCTCTGCTCAAGCCGCAGCGCATCGAGGTGCTGCGGCAGCTGGCCGAGCCGCGCACCTGCACCGAGGTGGGCGGGCGGCTCGGTCAGACCGCGCAACGCGTCTACTACCACGTCAAGAAGCTGGTGGAGGCGGGCCTGGTCGAGCAGGTGTCCGAGCGCAGGGTGCGGGGCATCAGCGAGGGCATCTACCAGGCTCGTGCCCGCTCCTACTGGCTCTCTCCGCGGCTGGTCGGGCGCCTCGGGCTGCGCAGGACGCAGGACGAGCTGTCGCTCGGCTACCTCCTCGACCTGATGGAGGAGGTGCAGTCGGACATCGCGGCGCTTGACCGCACCGCGCCCGAGCTGCCCTCGATCGGCGTCTCGGGGGAGATCAGAGTGCCGCCCGAGCGGCGCCAGGAGTTCGTGAACGACCTACGTGAGGTCCTGCAGGACCTGTTCACCCGCTACGGCGGAGCCGAGGGCGATGCCTTCAAGCTGGCCGTCGCCTGCTACCCCAAGGGAGAGACCCATGTCTGAGCCGATGATCCTTCGCGCCCGCGTCGCCGCCCCCGTCAAGGAGGTCTGGCACGCCCTCACCGACCCCGCCGCGCTGCGCACCTGGCTGGCCGAGCACGCCGAGGTCGACCTCCCTGGCCGCTTCGAGTTCTGGGGCCGTTTCACGCCCGACGGCGACGCGCCGCGCCAGCGGGTCCTGAACGTCGGCGACCACACCCTGCGCCTGGAGTGGACGCTCGGCGGCGTGGCGACGACCACGGAGATCTCCCTGGAGGAGGAGGGCCCCGAGTCGACGATCGTCACGCTGAACCAGAGCCACTTCGACTTCCAGGACGTCATCACCGGCGCGAGCGTCAGGGGCAACCTGCAGACGTTCTGGGGCCTGTCCCTGGCCAACCTGACCGACTACGTCGAGGGCCGCCCGCTGACCCCGAAGGTCGACTACACCTCCGCCATCATGAGGGAGGAGGTGCTCATCGACGCGCCGATGGCCGAGGTCTACGACTCGCTGGTGGACTCGGAGAAGGCCACCCGCTGGTTCGGATACAAGATCGAGATCGAGCCCCACGTCGGCGGCCGGTGGGCGATGGGTGGTTTCGACAACCCCGACCCCGCGAAGGTCATCGACCTCGACGAGGGCCGCGCGATGGCCGTCGACTGGGGGCCCATAGGCATCACCAGCTGGGAGCTGGCCGAGTCCGGGGGCAGGACCAAGCTCACCTTCGTCCAGTCCGGCTTCGACGAGGCCCGTCCTCCGCACGCGGGGTGGGCAGGCTGGCTGTCGGGTCTGGCGGAGCTGCGTCGCTTCCACGAGCTGCCCGACTGGAAGCCGATCTGGATCGAGGCCTCGTGAGCTGATCGTGCAGCCGGCGTAGCGGCCGGGGCGCCCACCAGTTGGCGTCCCCGGCCAGACGCATGAACGCCGGCACGAGCACGGCCCTGATGACCGTGGCGTCCACGAGGATCGCCACCGCCATTCCCACCCCGATCATCTGCACGAACAGCACCCCCGCCGTGGCGTAGACGGCGAAGGACAGGGCGAGGATCGCGCCGGCCGCCGTGATGAGCGGGGCGCCCCTCTGCAGCCCGCCCGCCACGGCCGCGGTCGTGTCGCCCGTCCTGACGTACTCCTCCCTGATCCGCTCGATCAGGAAGACCTCGTAGTCCATCGACAGCCCGTAGGCGATGCAGAACATCAGGATCGGGATGCTCGGGTCGATGCTTCCCGTCGAGGTGAACCCGAGCAGGCCCGACAGGTTGCCCTCCTGGTAGACCCACACCAGCGCGCCGAACATCACCGCCATGCTCAGCAGGTTCAGCACCGTGGCCTTGAGCGGGATCAGCACGCTGCCGGTCATCAGGAAGAGAATCACGAACGTGACCGCGAACATCAGCCCGATCAGGAGCGGCAGCCTGTCCACCACCGACGAGCGGTAGTCGGCCAGCTCCGCCATGTACCCGCCGACCAGCACCTCGAACGGCGCGGGTGCCGCGCGCACCCGGGAGACGAGCTCGATCGGATCACCCTCCATCTGCGCGGCCGTGGGCACGACCGACAGCCAGGTGCCCTCCCCGCTCCGGAACCTGGCGGTGTCGCCCCCGCTCACCCGGGTCCCCGCCACGTAGGAGCCCTCGGACGAGTCCACCTGCGCGACGCCTTCGAGCCGCGAGAGCGTGGCGGCGTACCCGGCGACGCCGGAGGTGGGGGAGACGGACACCACCTGCAGCGCGTCCGTCTCCTCGGCGGGGAACTCGGCCCTGATGATCTCCTGGGTCTGCCTGGCGGGCGCCGAGGCGGGCAGGACGCGGTCGTCGGCCACGCCGAAGTTCAGCCCGAGGAACGGCGAGCCGAGCAGGAGCAGCAGGGCGGTCGCCGCGCCGCCGTACAGCACCGGCCTGCGCATCACGCGGACGGCCACCGCGTGCCAGAACCCACCGGCGCGCCTGCCCCGATCCGCCTTGGGGATCACCCTGCCGCCCACCGAGGCCAGGACGGCCGGCAGCACCACGACCGCTCCCGCCACCCCTCCGGCCACGACCGCGATCCCGGCGTAGGCGAAGGAGCGAAGAAAGTCGAAGGGCAGAGCCAGCAGGACGGCCAGCGACGCCGCCACCGTCATCCCGCTGAAGACGACGGTGCGGCCCGCCGTGGCCACAGCCGCCACGACCGCCTGCTCGTGGGTGGCGCCGCGCCTGACCTCCTCCAGGAAACGGGCGATCACGAACAACGAGTAGTCGATGCCCAGCGCCAGTCCCATGGCCAGGGTGATGTTCAGCGCGAAGGTCGAGACGTCGACGAAGAGCAGCACGCCGCGCAGCATCGCCAGCGTCGCGATCATCGCGAACACCCCGACGAGGATCGGCAGCACCGCCCCCAGCACCCTGCGCGAGTAGACCCACAGCAGGGCGAACACCAGCGGGAAGATGATCATCTCGGCCCGCAGGAAGTCCTGCCTCGCCTGGGGGACGGTCTGCCTGAACACCTCCTCGCCGCCGCCCGACCGCACGGAGATCGTCTCGCCGCCCTTGGTGACCTGCGGCACCAGCGCCGGCAGGATCCGCGAGCGCACCACGGTCGCGTCACCGGGGATGCGCGCCACGACCAGGGCCCGCCTGCCGTCCTCGCTGCGCAGGGTGGCGGGCCTTCCCCTCGTCCAGTACGACGCCGCCTCCGCCACGCCCTCGAACGCGGCCACCCGGCGGGTCAGCTCCCTGCCCTCGGCCTCGACGTCGGCGTCGTCGACCGTGCCGTCGCGCGCGGTGACCAGCAGGATCAGGTCGACGCTGCCCGTGCCGAACCGCTCGGCCAGCTCGGCCCCCGCCCTGTCGGACTCCGAGCCGGGCGCCTCGAACCTGGCCAGCGAGAGGGCGTTCACTGTTCCCGCGCCGAGCACCCCCATGACCAGCGTGGCCAGCAGGGCCAGCAGCATGACGAGACGGCGGTGCCGTACCAGAAAGGACCCCACGACTCGCTCCCCAAAACTCGGTAATGTACTCGCGTTTCTGAGGTCATGAATACAAGTGATTGCTCGTATTTGTCAACGCTCGGCGGGCGCAGGCGCGGCCGTCGGTCTCCGCTGACCGTGGGCCGTGGCCGCCCGGTGAATTCTCGGCGGGCTGCACGTGAAGACATTCGATCGCACCGAATGATCGGGTTTGCGTCGCCCTACTGTGCCGTACATGTATAGACAGTTGGTGCATATCGTGCGCACCGCGATGCTGCTCGCGGCGGTGATGGCAGGGGTCGTGGTGTGCGCAGGACCAGCGTCCGCGCACCTGACGAGGGAGCACGGCGAGCTCGTCGTCACCACCTCCGGCGGTGTGACCGGTGGCCGGTTGATCGTCCACCGCGACGTGGTGACCGCGGAGCGGGCGGGGGCCTGGGCGAGCGACCTGCTGGCCGGTCCCTGCCCGGTGAGCGCCCACGGAGTGGCAGGTGACGACGGCGGCGTCCCCGACGGCATGGTCGTGGAGCTGGCCTGGGCGTGCGCGGTCGACAGCCTTGATCTGAGCGCCCTGCTCCGCGAGGCCGGCCTGACGGAGGTGATCGCCGAGTTCGACGGCACCGCTGCCGACGTCACCGCCGTGCTGCCGGTCCTCGACGTGACCGGTGCGCATGCGCCCGGCGCGTCGAGGCCGACGGCCCCGTGGGCGCCGTTCGCACTCGGAGGCCTTGGACTGCTGGCGGTGCTGGTGCTGGTGACGCGGCGCCGTACGAGGGTGGCGGTGGTGAGCGTGCTCACGGTCGCCGTCCTGGCGCCGCAGGCGGCGCTGGCCGATGTGACACCGGAGCCCGGCGCCCGTACGGCCGCCGCCACCGGGACCCTCACGCTCACCACGCCCAACCCCAGGGCAGGGCAGCCGGTCTCCTTCAGCTATCAGACCGACCGTCCTGGAACGCTGAACTGGGTCGGCCTCTACGGTCCGGGCGAGAAGCCGGGAGTGGCCCAGTCCAGGGTCTGGGTCCGCGCCCCCCAGGCGTCCGGCACTGTGTCGCTGAACACGACCGCGCTCGGCGAGGGCACCTGGATCGCCTACTTCATGCTGAACGACGGCTACGAGATGCTGAGCGCTCCCCTCACCTTCACCCTGTCGGGGACGGGCGCCGATGTGGTGACCGTCCAGGGCACGGTGTTCGACGACACCGACGGCGACGGCGTCAGGGAGCAGGGGGAGAAGGGGCTCGAAGGGGTCTCGGTGACCGACGGCGCGGCGTGGGCGACCACCGGGGCGGACGGCGCCTACACCCTGAGGACGGATCGCGCGCGAAGGGAGACCGACCTGGTCAACGTCGTCTCGCCGAACGGGTACACGCCCGTGCTGCGCGACGACTACATCCCCGCCTTCTTCCGCGAGGTGCCCCAGGGGCAGGGGCCGCTGACCGGCCTCGACTTCGCGCTGGTGCGGAGCGCCGCGGCGGCCGACCCCAAGGAGAAGTGGCTGATGATCTCCGACGTCGAGGTGGGCAACCGCACCGACGCCGAGTACAGGAGCTCGCTGCCTCGGTGGAAGGGGCAGGTGGAAGCGATGGCCGAGGTGGACGGCGCCACCCTGACCATCTCCACGGGAGACCTGACCGTCACCGACTACGCCGACGTCGCGCGCCGGCAGGGCGGCTACGACCTGCTGCGCGAAGGTCTACGGCAGGGCAGGCTCGGGCACCCGTTCTACCCGGTGATCGGCAACCACGACCTCGGCGGCACGCCCACCAGCACCGGCTACGCGGGCACCCTGGAGTACTGGCGGCGCAACGTCGGCCCCGAGTGGTACAGCTTCGACCGGGACGGCAGGCACGTGGTGGTCCTCGAGGACAACGACTCCCGCGGACTGAACGCCCAGCTGGAGTGGTTGCGCGAGGACCTGCGCAGGCACGCCGTGGGCAAACAGGTGCTCGTGTTCGCGCACCGCTCGCTGTTCACCCGCTGGGGGCCTGGCGCCGGCATGCAGCCGACCGTCGACGAACTGGCCAAGTACGACGTGCGGATGTTCGCCGCGGGCCACAACCAGCAGGCCGAGTACCGCAGGGGCGCCTTCGCCCGCTCGGTCGAGGTCAACAACATGGGGATGTACGGCATCGACGCCGCCAGGCCCGACTACAAGATCCTCGACTTCACCGGCATCACCGGCGAGGACAAGGGACACGTGGTCAGCACCCACCGCCAGTTCGGCGTGAACGACGACGTGGCGCTGGTCAGTCCCGCGCCCGGCAGCGTCCACGGGGCCGAGGCTGGTGTCCCGCTGGAGATCTACGCCGAGGACGACGGCCGTACCCCCGCGAGAGCGACGCTCACGGTCAGGTTCAAGAACGGCAGGATCGTCTGGCAGCGTGAGGCGATGCCGTTCGGCGCCCGGCGGAACCCCGAAGGGATCGTCAACTGCTATAAGGGCGAGACCTGTCCCCAGGCGCACGTGTCGTGGACGCGGGCGGGCGGCAGGATCACCGGCCTGCACCCCGGTGCCTACACCGCCGAACTGGTCGTCGCCGACACCAGGGGCAGGGCCTTCCCCACGGTACGGGCCGCCTTCCAGGTGCTGGCCGACGCTCGCGTCTCGAAGCCGCGGCTCGGCCAGGAGTGGACCCGCCAGGGCGGCGACGAGCAGGGCAGGTCGGCCGCGGCGGACGACCCCGGTTCGACGCTCGACCTGCGCTGGGCGGCCAACACCGGCGAGCAGTTCCACCTCAACGGCGCGGCCGTGTCCGACGGCAGAGTGATCGTCGCCTCGCAGGCGTTCGACTCGCCGTACAGCATGATGCTCGCCTACGACGCGCTCACGGGGAAGGAGATCTGGCGCACCTATCTCGACGGCGACGCCGAGTCCCACCCCACCGTTCACGGCGGCAGGGTCTACCTGACCACCGGCGTGGGCAGGGTCTACGCCCTCGACGCCGCCACGGGCAAGGTGGCGTGGGAGAGCATCGACGCCGAGCAGGTCAACCCCACCAACGTGCGCCGCTACGGCCGGGCGGGCGGCCCTGTCAGCGTCTTCGACCTCCCAGGTGGCCGCGCGGTCGCCGTCTACCACGAGTGGGAGGGCGTGCGCTGCAGGGACGCCGCGACCGGTGAACGGCTGCCCGGCGGTTTCTCCGCCCCCGCGGGATGGGGCGAGTTCCACAGCACGGCGATCAGGCGGCCGGGCTCGACCACCGCGTGGCTGCACTCGGGATCGAGCCAGTCGCTGATCTCCATGGATCTCACCACCTGTCGGCAGGTGTCCACCGTGGACACCGGAGGCGATCTCTACTCGCAGTCGTCGCCCGCGTTCACCGACAAGGGCCTGGTCACCTCGACCTGGACGGGGACGCGGGGACACGACGTGAGCGCGGGTGGCAAGGTGCTCTGGCACGCCAAGCTCGGCACCTCCGCCACCTGCGAGTACGGCCCTCCGCCCGTCACCGGCCCCGCCACCTGGGACTCCATGGCCTACGTGGCAGGCCAGGACGGCGTGGTCCGCGCCTTCGACACCGCGGGGCCGGACCCGGCCAAGCCGGTGTGGGAGACGCCGCTGGGCTACCTGCCGGGGGAGAGCCCGATGGAGGACAGGTGGCGCGCGGGCACGATGTGCACGGCCAACGGCCTCGGCTCACCCGCCATGCACGCGCTGGTCACCCGGAGCACGGTCTATGCCGGCACATGGGACGGCAGGGTCGTGGCGATGGAGCGCGCGAGCGGCAGGGTGCTCGCCCAGCACGACCTGGGCGGCGGCGTCGCCTCCTCCCTGTCGATCAGTGGCGACGTGCTGTACGCCCTGACCGACGACGGCTCGATCCACGCGCTGGCGACCCGGTGACCTCGAGATGACCAAGGTCCTCGCACGCGTGCTCGCGGTCGCGGGCACGGTGGCGCTGGTCCTGCTGGGGGCGGCGGGCACGGGGTGGGCACACCCCTTCGGCCCGCCGCCCGTGGCGAAGGTCCGCGCCGAAGGCTCGACGGTGGAGGTCACCTGGTCGGCCGCCGCCGACGACGTGGCCGCCCTCGAGCGAGCCGCCACCGCCGGTGGCGGCTCGCTCGCCGACTACCTGAGCAGAGGCGTCGGCGTCCAGCAGGAAGGAAGGGACTGCGCGCCGGCCGAGGTGAGCGCGCAGGCCCTGGCCACCACGGGCGCGGTGCTGCGCTTCCGCTGCCCGGGCGAGGTCGGCGAGCTGCGGCTGCGCGTGAGCCTGCTCACCGACCTCGACCGCGCCTACCGCACCGTCTCCGTCACGCCCTCGGGCTCGGGCGCCCTCCACACCGCCGTCGCGCCCACCCAGACCATCAGCCTGTACGGCGCCGCGGCGTCCGCGCACGCCGACCTCGACAGGTTCTTCCCGTTGGCGCTGCTCGCCGCCCTGGTCGCGGGCGCGGCCCACGCGTGCGCACCCGGCCACGGCAAGACCCTCACGGCCGGATACCTCCTGGGCGGACAGGCCCGCGCCAGGGACGCGGTCCGGCTGGGCGCGATCGTCGCCCTGATGCACACGGCGTCGGTGGCGGTGCTGGCGGTGGTGTGGTGGGCGGCGATGGAGCACGCGCCCGACCTCGGGGCGATCACACGATGGCTCCAGCTCGCCGCGGCCCTGGCGGTGCTCGCGGTGGGCGCGGGCCTCCTCCACCGCCACCTCCGCCCTTCCGCGAGCCACGGCCACGGCCACGGCCACGGGCATGGGCATGGGCACGGGCATGGGCACGGGCACGGGCATGGGCACGGCCATGATCTCTTGACCCGCAGGGGTGTGGTGACGCTGGGGATCTCGGGCGGGCTGCTCCCCTCGCCCTCGGCGTTCCTGCTGCTGCTGACGGGTCTGCTGACCGGCAGAGCGTTCGCCGCGCTGGTTCTGGTCGCGGCGTTCGGGCTCGGCATGGCGCTCACCCTGGCGGGGGTGGGCCTGGCCGTCCTGCGGGGGCACGACGTGCTGGCAGCGGCGACCCGCACGCCCCGCCTGCGCGCCCTGGCCGGCAGAGTCCCTCTGCTGGCCGCCCTCATGGTGGCGACGGGCGGCCTGATCACCACGGGCCTGGCGGTTGCCGAGCTGCTGCGCGCATGATTGGGCATTGACGAAAACTTCTTACATGCTATTCATAGATCAAGTCAGAAAGTTTCAGTACCGCTGCACCTTCATCGGGGGACCGCCAGAGCCCACCTAGGAGGACGCGCATGGCGCGCAGCCAGCCCACTGACCCGCCGCCCATCGACTTACTCGGCCCCGTTCTGGGAGAAGTGTCCTGGTTCTGCTGCGGAACGGCCTGGGGGCCGTGCAGCAGCACCGGCAAAGGAGCCTGCGGCACCTGCAACTCGGGGAACATGCAGCACGCATGGCCCAACACCTCCGACGCCTGCTGGTCGATCACCCGTCCGGACCGATGCGGAGACTCGCTCTCGAGGCGGACCTGCGGTTTCCGTCACAAGACCACGGCGCTGTGCAGCGGCGCCAGCGTCGTCACCGCCATCGCCGACTGCGGCCCGCAGACCGACCTGTTCTGCGGGGAGCGCAGCTGCTGCGGTTCGACCTGCGCGAGCAACCGCCTCATCGACCTGACGCCCGCGGCGTACAGCAAGATCGCCAGTCTCTCCACCGGCCTGCGACCGTGCGAGATCTCGACCGCCTAGGGGGACGGCGATGACCAGCAGACGGAACATGCTCAAGTCCGCCGTGCTCGCGGGCGGAGCCGGAATCGTGGGCGCCACCGCGCTCGGATCACTCGGCGCCGAGGCGGCCTTCGGCGCCACCTCACCACAGGTCGAGCCAGGAACCCCCGACCCCGACTTCGCCGAGGGCAGGATCCGTTCCATCAAGGGCAACACGCTGCTCGTCCTGGGCTCCAACATGGTCTTCCACAACATCCGAGTCGTCGACGGCACGAGCCTGTGGAAACTCGGCCCCGTCGGCTTCGAGCAGGCCCAGCCCGGTGACGGCCTCTACGCCAGGGGCGTGCGCATGCCGGACGGCGTGCTCGCCGCCGAGTCGGTGTGGCTCAACATCGTCAACATCAAGGGCCACATCAGGAACATCACCAGCGACAAGCTGCACCTCGACCACAACGGCAAGGAGATCCTCTGCCATGTCGTGCCCGGCAGGTCGGTCGCCGTGCACTCCGACGCGCCCGCCTCGGCGGACCTGTCGTCGCTGCGCGTGAGCCAGCACGTGCAGATCCTGGGCGCCTGGCGACCGGGGACCAACGAGGTCGACATCGCCACCGTCTTCTCCCCTCACTAGGAGCGACACATGCAAGGGATCGCCGCGCTGCAGCCGTACGTGATCGCTGCCTTCCTCATCTGGGCGGCCGTACTGAAACTGTTCACCCGACGGATGCGATCGCAAGCCGGGCGGACCGCCCTGGCCCGGCTGGTCGGCACGGCGCGTGCGATCCCCACGCTCCGCCTCATCGGACTGGCCGAGCTGCTGGTGGCGGCGGTGCTCTTCCTGCCGCCGGTCTCACCGTGGGAGGGCACGGCCGCCGCCGCGCTCTCCACCGGTTTCCTCGCCTATCTCGCCTACTCCTCCCTCGCCGCACCCACTTCGTCATGCGGCTGCCTGGGCACCCACTCCCAGCCCGTCAACTGGCGGGCCTTCGCCCGTGCGGGGCTCCTGCTCGCCATGAGCGTCACCGCCATCTCGGCGCGGCCGTTCCACCCGAGCACCCCGCTCCTGCTGCTGGGCCTGGCCGAAGCCCTCGCCCTGCTCGGGCTGTCGCCGGAGCTGGACCGTCACTGGCTGATCCCTCTGCGCCGCCTTTCCGTACGGCTCCGCAAGCCGCTCGCGGTACGGCCGTCGCGGGATGTCCCGCTGGAGGCCTCGTTGCGCGTGCTCTACCTGAGCCCCGCGTACTGCACAGCGTCCGCGCGGCTCACCTCGGACGTCCAGGACGTGTGGGACGAGGACGGCGTGCGGTTCGCGAGCTACGCGGCGGGCCACCGAACGGCGGTCTTCGCGATCCCACTGTCCGGCGACGACCCGAGGACGGTCCGCGTCGCCCTCGTCGAAGAACCCACCCCCGCCTGACCCCCGCCTGGGCCCTGCAGGATGGGTTGGAGGCCGCGGGACCAAAGGCCGGCGCGGCGGAGGTGTCGTTCATGTGAGGCGCTCTCTGTCAGAGCACCCTCAACCCGCCCGCCCGAAGGCCCGCCGACGTCGCGCCCCCGGAGCCGTCGGTGTTCCTCCGTATGGTGGACGCGTTCAAGCTCCCTGCTCGCGCCCCACGCGCCGGAGGATTCCGTGGCCGTCGCCCGTCTTGTCGCCACCGTCGCCGCACCGCTGGACCCTGCGTTCGCCGACGCTCCCCAGGTGCTGCACCGGCCCGGACGCGCGCTGCTCGTCCAGCGCGGTGACACCGAACTGGTCGTCCTCGATCTGGACGTGGCCACCGCAGGCGGGCGGCTCATGGAGACGCGCTTCCCTGCCCCGTGGCCGCGCCGCTTCGGATCGGTGACCGTCTCGCCGGAGGGTGAGGCCGCGGTGTTCGCCGGCGTGCACGCGCTGCGCTGCGTGGAGGCGACCGGGGCGACGCGCTGGGAGGTACGGCACGGCTGCTGGGAGGGCGAGGACCCCCACACGCACACGTCGTTCGCCGAATACGCCGCCGACGAGGACCACTGGTCCGCCGACAACGGATCAGCCGCCTTCTCCGCCGACGGCAAGCTCGTCTGGGCGCACGTCCGCGGCCCGTTGGGTGACACCGGGGAGACGGAGGACGACCAGGAGCTGTGGCTCGTCATCGACGCCACGAACGGCACGGTCCTGGGACACGCGAACACCATGACCGTGGCCTCCAGCTCCGAGCACACCCCGCACCCGGACCCCGCGCAGATGGGACTGAGCGTCGGCGAGGGCGAGGAAGGCTCGCCCGTGCTGTGGGGACGCTGGGACGGGCAGCGGCTGACCACCGAACAGCTCGACATCGAGCGCATTCTGCTGGCCGTGAGCCCATCCGGCCGCCACCTTCTGACCGCCCCCCTCGAGCAGGGGACCCTCTCCCTGCACCAGGTGCAGGACGGCACGGTCCTGCGGGAACTGGACGCCCAGGGCACGGTGACGCCACACCCGGGGAACACCGGCGGCGACAGGATCTACTGGGACCACGAGGCGGCCTTCGTGGACGAGGACACCGTCGTCGCCGGCACCTCCGTGTGCGACGCCCGGTACGGCACAGTCCGCCACTGGCTCGTCGACGTGCGGGAAATGACCCTGCGCGGCGAGATCTCCTACCCCTTCCCCGTCTCAGGGCATCCCCGCTCAGCGGGCGGCGGCACCTGGTACACGATCTCCGAGGACCGGACGTCCGTGCACCTGTGGCGATCCCATTGACATACCAGCCGGTTATATTAACAATCGGTTATATGAGTGTGGATGCCCTTGACGTCACCTTCGCCGCCCTCGCCGACCCGACGCGCCGCGCGATCCTGGCCCGGCTCAAGGTCGGCGAGGCCACGGTGACGGAGCTGGCGGCGCCGTTCGACATGACGCAGCCGGCGATCTCCAAGCATCTCAAGGTCCTGGAGCGCGCCGGGCTCATCTCCCGCGGTCGGGACAGGCAACGACGGCCCTGCAGGCTGGAGACCGCCGCGCTCAAGGAGGCCACCGACTGGCTGGAGGGTTACCGGAGCTTCTGGGCGGACCGCTACGACAACCTCGACACGCTTCTGAGCGAGCTCAAGGAAGAGGACACCCGTCATGAGTGAGACAGCCGACCGCTACCGGCGGCGAGCCGACGCGTTCGAGCGCAAGGTCGTGGCCGTGCGCCCGGACCAGTGGGCGAACCCGTCCCCTTGTGAGAAGTGGACGGCCAGGCAGGTGGTGCGGCACATCCTCGACATGCACGCCGTCATGCTGCGCCCGCTCGGTCGCTCCCTCAGCCCCGCGCCATCGGTGGACGAGGACCCGCTGGCCGCGTTCCGCGCCGCCCGCGCGGACGTGGAGGCGATCCTGGACGACCCCGCGCTCGCGGGCCAGGAGTGCGACACACCCTCCGGCCGGGTGACCGCCGAGCAGCACATCGACCAGGTCGTCAGTGAGGACCTCCCGATGCACGGCTGGGACCTCGCCCGCGCCACGGGCCAGGACGACACGATCGACCCCGAAGACGTCGAGCGAGCCTGGGCGGCCATGAAGGCGCTGCCCGCCGAGCTGGTGGAGAAGTTCCGCACGCCGGGCGCGTTCGGGCCGGACGTCGAGGTGTTCGGCCCCGAGGTGAAGGTCGAGGAGGGCGCCTCCCCGCAGGACAGGCTGCTCGCCTTCATCGGCAGGGATCCGCGGTGGCGTCCATGACAGCGGAGCTGACCGTCGCCACGCCGTCGGACCGCGCCATCGTCATGACCCGGTCGTTCCACGCCTCACGTCACCTGGTCTTCGCCGCCTGGACCAGGCCGGAGCTGATCAGACGGTGGTACGGCGCGCGCGGCTGGGACATCGTCGAAGCGCGGATCGACCTGCGGGTGGGCGGCGCCTGGCGGTTCGTCTGGCATGGGCCCGACGGAGCGGTCATGGCCTCGGGCGGCGTCTACCGCGACATCGTCCCACCCTCCCTGCTGTCCTACACCGAGTCCTTCGACGACCACTGGTTTCCGGGCGAGGCGTTGGTCAGCCACGACTTCACCGAGAAGAACGGCACGACGACCCTCACCACGACGCACCTGTTCGCCTCGAAGCAGGCGCGTGACCTGGTGATCGCATCCCCCATGGAGCGCGGCGTCCGCGAGGGGTACGAACGGCTCGACGAGCTCCTCCTGACCCTTCCCTGAGTCCTAGTCCTCCTCCGTGAACATGACCTCGCGGCGCCTGCGAATCGTCGGGAGGGCGGCGGCGACGAGCGCCGCTACGGCCAGTGCCAGGAGCACCGCGGAGATCGGCCGGGTCAGGAAGACCGAGGGGTCGCCGCGGGAGATGATGAGCGCCCGCCGCATGTTCTCCTCGAGCAGGGGCCCGAGGACGAAGCCGAGCAGCAGGGGCGCCGGTTCGCAGCCGCACTTGATCAGGACGTAGCCCAGGAGCCCGAAGAACACGATCGCGTAGACGTCGTACGCGTTGAACCCCAGGGAGTACGTGCCGATCGCCGCGAACAGAATGATCATCGGGAACAGCACCTGGTACGGGATGCGCAGCATGCGCACCCAGACGCCGATCAGCGGCAGGTTCAGCAGGACGAGCAGCACGTTGCCGATCCACATCGACGCGATCAGGCCCCAGAACAGCGCCGGTTCGTCGGTGATGACGTTCGGGCCTGGGGTGATGCCGTGGACGATGAACGCGCCGACCATCAGCGCCATGACCGGGTGGGCGGGCAGGCCCAGGGTGAGCAGCGGGATGAACGACGTCTGCGCGGCGGCGTTGTTCGCCGACTCGGGGCCCGCGACGCCCTCGATAGCGCCGCGTCCGAACTCCTGCGGCCGCTTCGAGATCCGCTTCTCCACGGCGTACGAGGTGAACGAGGCCAGCACGTGGCCACCGCCGGGCAGGACGCCGAGGGCGGCGCCGAGACCGGTGCCCCGCAGGATCGGGCCGACGATCCGACGCCGGTCCTCGCGGGTCGGCCAGAGGTTCTTGACCTTGCTGACGATCGCCGTGCGGGTCTGCTCGTTCTCCAGGTTGCGCAGGATTTCGGCCACCCCGAACATGCCGACGGCGACCGAGACGAAGTCGATGCCGCCGTACAGCTCGCGCTGGTCGAACACGAACCGGGGCGTGCCGGTGTAGATGTCCTGGCCGACCGTGCCGAGCAGGACGCCGAGCGCGATCATCGCCAGCGCCTTGAGCGCCGAGCCACGCGCCAGCGCGATCGACACGATCAGGCCGAGCAGTACCAGCGAGAAGTATTCGGCAGGGCCGAACTTCAACGCGACGCGGGCCAGCGGTGGGGCCGCGACGGCCAGGACGACGGTGGCCACCGTACCGGCGATGAAGGATCCGACCGCGGCGGTCGCCAGCGCGGCGCCGGCCCGGCCATGCCGGGCCATCTCGTGCCCGTCCAGCGCGGTGACCGCCGCCGACGACTCACCGGGCAGGTTGATCAGGATGGCGGTCGTCGAGCCGCCGTACTGTGCGCCGTAATAGATGCCGGCCAGCATGATCAGCGCCGTCACCGGCTCGAAGCTGAACGTGATCGGCAGCAGCATCGCCACCGTCGCCGTCGGCCCGATGCCGGGCAGCACGCCGACCGCCGTACCGAGCAGCACTCCCACGAAGCAGTAGAGGACGTTCTGGACCAGGAGGGCGGTGGAGAAGCCCAGCGCGAGGTTGTCGAGAAGTTCCATGCCTCAATCCGGATGCCGCGTCAGAACCCCAGCCACGGGCCCCAGAGAGGGATCCGCAGCTGTAGTCCGACGACGAAGATGAGCGTGCTCGCCACGGTCAGCCCCGCGGTCACGGCCACTGCCATGAGAGGCCGTACGCGCGAGCTGGCCAGCGTGGTGAGCAGGGCGGTCACCGCCGACGTCGGCACGAATCCGAGGCCCCGGACGGTGAATCCGAAGAACAGGAGCGCGAGCACGACGAAGACGACCGCGCGCCAGGGGATCGGGCCGAACGCGACCACCTCGCCGGCGATGAGTCCCTTGACGACGATCGCCAGGCCCAGCACGGCCACGATCGCGCCGACCAGCAGCGGGAAGGCGCCGGGGCCCATCCGCAGTGGGGTGCCCAGCTCGTAGCCGAGCGACCCCACCACGAACGCGCCACCGATCAGGACGAAGATCGCCCCGGCGAGGACGTCAGGCAAGGACCGGCGGCGCTCCACCTCAGGAGACCTTGACGCCGGCGTCGGTGATGACCTTCGCCCAGGTGCCGAGCTGCTCTTCGAGCTTGGTCCGGTGCGCCTGCGGGGTCGCGTCCTCGGCCGGGACCGGGGCGGTGCCGAGCTTGGCCATCTGGTCGATGACCTTCTGGTCGGCCAGTGCGACCTTCAGCGCCTCGGACAGCTTCTGGACGACGTCCTGCGGCGTGCCGGTCGGGACGTAGAGACCGTGCCACACGCTGACCTGGAGCTTGGGCAGCCCTGCCTCGGTCGTGGTGGGCACGTCGGGCAGGCTCTTCACCCGCTCCGGCGTGGTGACCGCGTACGCCTTGACCTCACCCGCGGAGATCTGGCCGCTGGTGTTGGTCGTCTGGTCGCACATGAAGTCGACCTGGCCGCCGACGAGGTCGGTCAGCGCGGGGCCGGTGCCCTCGTACGGAACCTCCTGGAGCTTGACACCGGTGGCGGTCTGGAACAGCAGGCCGCACAGGTGGGACGCGGCGCCGATGCCGGCGTTGGCCAGCGTGACCTTGTCGGCGTTCGCCTTCACATGGGTCACCAGGTCCTGGAGCGTCGCGGGCGCGAAGTCCTTGCGGGCGACGACCGTCATCGGCACCTCGGTGACGAGCCCGACCGTCTGGAAACTCTCGAGCGGCTTGTAGCCCAGGTTCTTGTACAGGGCGGGCGCCGTCGACATGCCGATGTGGTGCATGAGCACGGTGTAGCCGTCGGGCTTGGCCCGCGCGACCTCGCCTGCGCCGACCGTGCCGCCGGCTCCCTCGACGTTCTGGACGACGATCTTGCCGCCCAGCTTGGCGGCCATCGGCTCGGCGATCATTCGGGTGACGGTGTCCGTCGGGCCGCCCGCGCTGAACGGCACGACGATCGTGATGTTCTGGTCCGGGTAGCCTCCGGCTTCGCTTCCGCCGGTGGCGCCTGTGCCGGTGGTGCCTCCGTTGCCGGAACAGGCGGCGAGGAGCGAGACGACGCCGATCGCGGCGACCATCCGCGCGGCGGCCCGGTACCTGCTGGTCGTTCTCATATCGCGGCCTCCTCGTCAGCGCATGCGCTGCGTCGGTGAGTGCTCGATCTCAGTCTCGGACGGAAGGGACGCGGATAGTGTCAGAGTAATCCCAAGAACTGAAGGACTGCCGCGAGCGTGGAGCCGGGCCGTACAATCCGCCGGTATGCGGATCACCATCATCGAGGATGACGACCGCGTGGCGCGGGGTCTGGTGACCGTCCTGGCGCAGGCGGGCTTCGAGGTCCACCGCATCGCCACGGCCGCGGAGGCCGTGCGCGCCGCCCCGTCCGACGTGGTCCTCGTCGACCTGGGTCTGCCCGACGGCGACGGGCTCGACGTGATCCGCAAGCTGCGTGACCGCCCGGAGACCGCCGTCATCGCCGTGACGGCACGGTCGGAGGAGCACGAACGGGTCCGCGGCCTGCGCGCCGGCGCCGACGACTACATCGTGAAGCCGTTCGGCATCCCGGAGTTGCTGGCCAGGATCGACGCCGTCCTGCGGCGCACCCGGGTGGCCCGCGCCCTGAGCCACCCGGACGAGCCGCTCGCCGTCGGCCCGATGCGGATCGGCGTCGGCACCCGCGAAGTCGCCGTCGACGGCGCGCCCGTGGCGCTGACCCGCAAGGAGTTCGAGCTGCTCCTGCTGCTGGCCCGGCGGGCGCCGAACGTGGTGAGCCGCGACGTCATCCTCGACCAGATCTGGGGCGCGACCTGGGAGTCCTCTAGCCGCACCCTGGACACCCACATCGCGGCGTTACGGCACAAGCTCGGGCCTGCCGTGCTCATCCGCACGATCCACGGGGTCGGCTATCGGCTCCTGGCCGACCGGCCGGAGCCGATCGGCTGACCCGCCGTGCACCGTCGCCTGCTCGCCGTCCTGGTGCCCCTCGCGGTGCTGCTCGTCGCTGCGCTCGGGGTGCCGCTCAGCGTCACCGTGGCCGAGCGGGAGATGCAGGAGACCTACGTCGACCGGCTCAACGACGTCGGCCGGTTCGCGTCGCTGGCCGAGACCGCGCTGTCCACCGGGCGAACCGAGGCGCTCCACCAGGAGCTGGCGCGCTACCGCGAGCTGTACGGCATCCCGGCCGCGGTGATCGACACATCGGGAACGGTGCTGCTCGGACCAGCCGGCGCGTACCAGGAGGCGGCGCGCGCCGAGCCGGCGCTGCCCCGGATCGTGACCGCGGCGCTGGCCGGGGCGAGGTCCGAACCGTCAGGGGAATGGGCGCCGTGGGACGACTCCGCACTCGTGGTCGCCGAGCCGGTGGGCCGGGACAGCGAGGTCGTCGGCGCCGTCGTGACGATCTCCGACCTGTCGAAGACGCGCTGTCGCATCCTGGTGCGATGGGCCAGGCTCGCCGGGCTCGGACTGCTGCCGCTGATCGCGCTGGTGGCCGTCGCCTGGCCGGTGTCGGCATGGGTGCTGCGGCCGGTGCGGGAGCTGGACGCCGCGAGCTCGCGGATCTCACAGGGCGACCTCACCACCCGGGCGGACGCCGAGGCAGGCCCTGTCGAACTACGGCGACTGGCGGAGTCGTTCAACACCATGATGGATGCGGTCGAGAACGCCGTGCAGCGGCAGCGGGCGTTCGTGTCCGACGCGTCGCACCAATTGCGCAACCCGCTGACCAGCCTCCGGCTGGCGGTGGAGAGTCTGGAACCGCATCTGCGCGCGGCCGGCGACGGGCGGCAGGTATACGACGTCGCCGTCGACGAGCTCAAGGCGATGCAGCGGATGCTGAACTCGCTGCAGGCCAGCGCGCGGATGGAGAGCATAAGGACGACGTCGCCGGTGGATCTCGACGCGGTGCTGGCGACCCGGGTGGACCGGTGGCGGGCGTTGACGGCGACGGCCGGGCTGACACTGAGGGTCGACGTGCCGCCGGGACTGCGGCTGCTGGAGCCGTCGGGCGGATTGGGCAGCATTCTGGACGAACTGATCAGCAACGCGCTACGACTGTCGGACGCGCAGGTGGTGGAGGTGACCGCCCGAGTCGTCCCGGGTGGAGCAGGTGGCGGACACCGCGATGGTGTTCGCGTAGGACACGGAGGTGGCGCGGGTGCGGGACACGGCGATGGTGTTTGCGCAAGACATGGCGGTGGCGCGGGTGTCGGACACGTCGGTGGTGTTTGCGCCGGACACGGCGGTGGTGCGGAGGCCGGGCACGTCGGTGGTGTTTGCGTAGGACATGGCGGTGGCGCGGGTGCCGGACGCGGCGACGCCTCCGCGGCCGGAGGCGTGGTCGCGATCGCTGTCCGTGACGACGGTCAGGGGATGGACGCGTCCGAGCGGGCCCAGGCGATCCAGCGGTTCTGGCGGTCGCCGCGGCACCAGAACGTGTCAGGGACCGGCCTGGGACTGGCGATCTGCGCGGATCTGGTCGGGGCGGCCGGGGGCGAACTGCGCCTGGAGGACGGCCTACCACGTCCGGACGGGTCCGGGCACGGCTTCGCCGCGGTGGTCACGTTACCGGTCGTTCCACGGGCGGCATCGTCGTCGATGTGAGGACCGGCCTCCGGTGCCTGTCTATCGCTCTCTCGGGCCGATGCCTGGATCGATCAGCACCTGGATCGGCGCCTCGGTCAGCGCCTCGGTCAGCGCCTGGCTCAGCGCCCGGCTCCAGGGCGCGGTCGGCGCTTGCGGTCGGGAGGGTCAGGCGGCAGCGCTTGGGTCCAGGGCTCATGTCCAAAGCTCGGATCAGCGCCCGGGTTCAGGGCTTGGGCCAGCGCCTGGCTCAGCGCCCGCGCCCAGGGCGCGGGTAAGCGCTTGTGGTCCTCGGGGTCAGGCGGCGGCGTCCGCGTCAGCGCTCGGGCACAGGGCTCGGGTCAGCGCCTGGCTCAGCGCCCAGGCGAGCGCTCGCGGTCGCGAAATCAGGCGGCGGCGCCCGGGTCAGCGCTTGGATCCAGGGCTTGGTTCAGGGCTTGGGTCAGCGCCCGGCTCCAGGGCGCGGTCAGCGCTTGCGGTCGGGAAAGTCAGGCCGCGGCGCCCGGGTCAGCGCTTGAGTACAGGGCCCGGGCCAGCGCTTGCGGTCGCGGAATCAGGCGGCGGCGCGGATCAGCGCCCGGCTCAGCGCTTGGATCCAGGGCTCATGTTTCAGGGCTCGGATCAGCGCTTGCGGTCGCGGAACCAGGCGGCCGCGCCCGGGTGGAGCGGGATCGACGCGGTGGAGATCCCGGTACGCACGTTGATCTGCCACGCCTCGGGAACGGCTTCGGCGTCGTCACGGCTGGCGGAGGTTATCGTGCCGGCGTGCGTGAAGATCGTGTCGGTGATGGCACGGACCAGCTCATCGGGCAAGTCGTTGCGCACAAGAAGCACATTGGGCACAGCAACGGTACGCGTGGCCGGGACGCCGACGTAGGCGGTCGTGGGAATCATGGCCGGAGCGTAGGGACCAGGAAACGCCGTGAAGAGCGCGCCCGCCTGCTCGTCCAACGGGATCAGACGGATCGGGTGCCGCTGCGCCAACTCCGTGATGGCGGGTGTAGGGACGCCGGTCAGCGAGAACATCGCGTCGATCTTCCCGTCGCGCAGTGCCGCCGCCGATTCGGCCTGGCTGAGGTACCGACTGTCGACGTCCACCAGGCCGAGCCCCAAGACCCGCAGCGACGTGAACTCTGTGCCCGAGTCCCGAGCACCAAGGGATATGCGCTTGCCCTTGAGATCCCGGAACGAGTCGATCGCCGAATCAGCCATGACCACGAGATGCAGATGACTGTCGTAGAGCCGGCATATCGCCGAAAGTCCCTCGGGCGCGCTGCCGTCCGCCGTGATCAGCGCATCCAAACTGGTGAGCCCCATGTGCACCTCACCGGCCCGCAGCATCCGGATGTTGTCGGCGGACGCCCGGCTCGGCACAGTGATCACCGCGGCACCCGGCACCTGCTCGGAGATGTGCGCGGCCAGCGAACCACCGATCCGCCGATACACCGCCCCCTCCGGCCCGGTAGCCAGCCGCAGGCGGACTGGGTCGACCTCGGACTGCCGCGAACAACCGACCAACAGCCCTCCAGCGGCCAGCAGCACCGCCCGCCGACTGAGCCGTAACCCCAGGTTCACCACCATGCCGAGATGATACGGATGACGGCCGTCGCTCGCCGATGCCATCAGCGCCCCGCATCCGCGCCACCCTGCGCGCAGCCCTCGAAAGATCAACGGCGTTGGCTCTTCGGGGAGTGGAGCGAGGCAAGATCCAGGTAATCTCTGACGTATCGGTGATGCGGCCCGACGGGCTTCCGCTGCGCCAGCGGACACGCCCCCACACCGCACGAGTCTTTCGTGCTGCCTGGGGGTACATCCGTGGCCGTTTTCCGGCACTCGGCGGAAAGCCTGGTCCAGTTGGTGTCCGAGTCGGTGCCCGAACGCATCCTCAGTGATGTGATCGCGGAGAACCTGCGCGCCACCCAAGGCATCAATCCGGGCAAGGGCGAGCGTAGATCCTGGGACCGCAGCATCCCGATCTTGGCCCGAGACCTGGTCGAAGCCGGGCTCGGTGGCGTCGAGATGCTCATCGAGTACCAACTGCCGTTAACCAGCAAGCGGGCGGACGTCATCCTCGCCGGACGGGACCGGCGCACGGGAGCCGACTCCTACCTGATCGTCGAGCTCAAGCAGTGGAGCCAGGCCGAGTTGTACGAGGACGACGCTGAGCTCGTCCTGGTGTCCGGCATGGGCCCGCGCCCTAAGCTTCACCCAGTCGTGCAGGTGCGGAGCTACTGCGAATACCTGGCTGACTTCGTCGGAGCCCTGGAGCAGCATCGGAACGCGGTGCGTGGTGTGGCTTACCTGCACAACGCCAGCGACCCGGACATCCACGATCTCTATGACCACGTCGAGGACGAACGCACCCGGCTCTTCAGCAAGACCCGCCGCGGTCAGTTCGTCGACTACCTCAAGGCGCAGTTCGCGCCTGAGCCCGGGGCTGCCGCGGCCGATCGCCTGCTGTCCAGTTCCATCCGGCCGTCCAAGCAACTGCTCAAGGTCGCTGCGGGTGAGATCAAGAACCGCGACCAGTTCGTCCTGCTGGCCGAACAGCGGCTGGCCTACGAGATGGTCCTTCACGCGGTTGAAAAGGCTCGAGCGAGCAATTCGAAGCAGGTAGTGATCATCACCGGCGGTCCTGGCTCCGGGAAGAGCGTCATCGCGCTCTCCCTGCTCGGCGAACTCTCCGACCGTGGATACTCGGCCCTACATGCCACCGGATCACGCTCCTTCACCGAGACGATGAGGCGTGTCGTCGCCAAGGGGTCGACCCGGATGAAGGCGATGTTCAAGTACTTCAACAACTTCATGACCGCCAAGCCCAACGAACTGGATGTCCTGATCTGTGACGAAGCCCACCGCATTCGCGAGACCTCGGCCAACAGGTTCACCAGGTCGGACCAGCGAACGGGCCGGCCGCAGTTGGATGAGCTGATCAACGCAGCGAGAGTGCCGGTCTTCCTGCTGGATGAGCATCAAGTGGTACGACCGGGCGAGATGGGCCGCGTCGCGGACATCACCACCTACGCCGAATCCTTCGGACTCGCCGTACATCAGGTCGATCTGGACGCACAGTTCCGCTGCGGCGGGAGCCGGAAGTACGAGGAGTGGGTGCTGCGTCTGCTGGGCTTGGACGGCGACTCACCAGAGGTTTGGAAGGGGGACGACCACTTCGTTGTATCCCTTACCGAATCTCCATACGAGTTGGAGGCCATGCTGCGAGCCCGGCTTCAGGCGGGGTATTCAGCACGGATGACAGCCGGGTTCTGCTGGCCCTGGAGCAGTCCGAACGAGGATGACAGCCTGGTCGCAGACGTCCGAATCGGTGACTGGGCGCGACCGTGGAACGTCAAGGGCGACAGGGCCGTGGGGAACGCGCCGGCTAGCGCCTTGTGGGCCTCGGCACCCGGTGGCTTCGAGCAGGTGGGATGCGTCTACACCGCGCAGGGCTTCGAGTACGACTGGAACGGCGTGATCTTCGGCCCGGACCTCGTCTATCGCGACGGCAGGCTGGTCACTGTTCGCAGCGCCAGCAAGGACCCGGCGCTGATGCGGAGGGGAGTTAGTGACGAACAGGCGGACCGGTTGATCCGCAACACCTACAAGGTGCTGCTGACCCGCGGCATGATGGGCACCGCCGTGTACTCGGTCGATCCGGCGACGCAAGAGTTCCTCTCGGGACTGCTGGAAGCGCAAATATGAGCGACCGGGCAGAGTACGAACCTGCCCAGTACCCGCTGCAGCACCTTCATCCGCTTTGTCGGTGACGGGCTCTAGCCCTCCTGCACAGAGAAGACTGGAGGGCAAGGATGGACACTGCTGGCCTGCTGAATCCGGTCAAGTTGTGGGCAGCAGCGGAAGTCCTCACCCGCCCAAGCCCGGTGCCGAGCACTGCAGGCATCTATGGGTGGTACTTCACCCAGCCTCCACATCCGAACCTGCCCGCTGATCGTCTCCTCTACGTGGGGATCGCTCCCCGCCGCATGGCGACCCGCGCCAGCAGGCAGAATCTCCGGACCAGGGTGCGGTATCACTTCCGCGGCAACGCTGAAGGCTCAACTCTGCGGCTCAGCCGCGGTTGCCTGCTCGGGCTTGAGCTCCGACGGGTAGGCAGCGGGAAGCGGGTGACTTTCGGCCAGGCCGGCGACGAAGGGCCTCACGGAGTGGATGCTGAACCTGCGGCACCCGCTTTAGGAGAGCGGTGATCCCTAGGAGGTTTGGACACTGTGAGCTGCGAGAACGCCTGGCAGCGCTGCAGGAGTGGGAAAATCATCCCGTGGATGTCCCGCAGCGAGGTGAGGACGCTATCCGGTGGCAAACACCGGACCCGGTTAGGCGCGCAAGGGGTGGCGGGAATGGCGTTGGCTCGTCGCAAGGGTGGTCAGGGGTGGAACAGACAGCGAGGTAAGGGCCTGGGCTATCTCCGGCGCCCCAGCTACATCCCGCCGCCCTTGCGGGTGGGAGCCAGCCACGCGCTGTACTCGGCATACTGGCGCAGTTCGTAGTGGAATTTGTCCGAGGGAGCCGACTTTAGTAGGTTTCCGAGCTGGTTGAGAAGCTCACGTCCTCTGTTCCGGTTACGGACGCTGCGTGCTTGCCCAAGCGCCGTGATCACTTTTGCGGCGGATTCGCGGATGCGCATCTCCTCTCGGCGGTCGAGTTGAGCGGTCGGCTGATCATCGGAGGCAAAGGTCGTAAGCGCCTGTCGCATCTCCGGTGGAGCGGTCTCTTCTTGATCATCTTTGATCGCAGGTTGCTTCGCGGACACCCGTGGATAGGTGTCAACTTGGGGAGTGAGCAGCGGGCTTTGTATCGCTGGAGCGAGTGCCAGCCCACCGGAATCAATGATCCATTGAGGTGTTAGCCGCTCGGGATCTACATCAGCTCGTACCGAGGCCGGCCCCAGAATTTGATACTGCTGGTCGACAGCCAGCTCCGCGTAGGCGCCCGGAAGTACGACAACGGCATCACTGATGACGGTTCCAGCAGACGTCCGCACCTCGGCCATGAGCGACTGACCGTCCCTCTCGCCATCACCTAGCCAGGGACGCGTCTTTGTTTCCTTCGGAGTGATCAGAAGTCCGGACACATCGAGAGGGAAACCGACAGCTGTGCGCTCGTCTCCATCACTCAATTGACGGGCGCCAACTGAGCATGTGTGAGAACGGCGAACACGATCAATGTCAGCGGTGGAGATTCCGGATCGCGTCAGCCGCCAACCGGAGATGGCCTCCCATTCGACCGGCTGCCCCGGGAATTGGGCTGCGACGAAGATCCTTCGAGTGCCTGCTTGGGTCTCGCAGCGAATGCGTAAGGCATACCCGTCTCGATCGAGCGCGGCATACGACGCACGGGACTTCATGCCGAAGATCCACTGCACGGCTCGCCCTTCGACGCGGAGCTGCCTGTCCCGGTCCGACCAGCTGTACTCGTCACCGACGAGTTGGACGGCGACCAGAGGAAGCTGTCTGGGCGGGGCGACGATTAGTGCCGTGCAGCCTCCGCCTGAGGCGAAGTCGCTCTCGATGACAGGGGTTTCGGCGGGATTCATGCCGCGGCTCTTGAGCCACTTCGACAGCTCCTGATGGATATAAAGGTGATCGGCAGAGTCAACGCCAAGGTTGGCCCGTCGGCACGCGTGAGTGGCTCGGTCAGCGTGATGCGCGAAATGCGGGACCTTGACCTGGCCGATCCGGTCCATCAATTGCTTGCCGCAGCCGCCCAGGTGCGTTCCGCACCAAAACGTATTGCCCATGCGATCATGGTGTACGCGGAACTGGAGAGCTTCAGTTCGGTCGAGGGGCATAAGGATCGGGTCGTAGGAGACCGGTCCGCCAAGAACGGCAGTCTGGACTCTTCGGGTATCTTCCTGCACGCGAACATCACCTCGCACTTGCGCTGAAAATATCGCATGGGAACCCTGAATGGAACGCATCCTCCGTCGGTCCGATTGGGTTCACCGCGGCGGGGACGGGTGAAGCCAGTCACCGTGTCCACTGCGACCAGCTGCACATCATCATGACCTCGGTCTGCGGGTGTCGGGACGACCCCCTGAAGCAGGACGTTCTACACCAGCCAATCGGACGTAGAGATCGACGTCATCGGACTGAGCAGTCAAGTTTGCTGGGGTAACGAAGAAGTACTTGGCCGACGTCCCTCCTAGCCGCCGTTACACGATCACCATGCCGACCGCACTCCACCGCCGCGTTGACATGGGAAGAACCGGCGATGAGGGGTCCACGACATCACCTGGAAGAACCGGTTGATCCCAGACACTCCGCCGCCTGGTTGCTCCAAGCTCTTCCAGTCCTTGCATGACGTAGGGAAGCACCGTGGGTCGTGCCTACTGCGCATGTGGTGACGGCTTGATTGGTATGGATGGCTTCAGATGGTGGAGCCATTTTTCGACCAGTCCGGCTTGAGTAGGGGAGAGACCTGCGGGAGGCTCGGTCCGGAGTTTGGCGCGCAGCTGTGCTCGTGTTAGGGATAGAGCAAAGTCCTGGATCTCCTGAGCTCCTGCGATGCGGCTGGTGAAGACGTCATAGAGAAAACCCGCGTTTGGATTTTCCAACAGATGCCTGCCGGTGAGGGTCAGGCTCATATGCCCGTTTTCGATGTCGACGAGGCCGAGGGAGACTAGAACGCGCGACCGCCGACGTGCCTCGTCGGAGCGCGTGATGGTTGGGAAGTGCTGCTTGAAGCTGGCGATGTAGTCGTCCCAGGTCGGCTGGCCGTCGGCGAGTGAGGTCATGGTGACGATGGAATCCAGGAGGCAGCTGTCGCGGTCTGAAGGCATCTTTCCGATGTAGTAGCGGCGTTGAGTGCTATTAGATAGCTGCGAGGGGATGATCTGAGTGGTGCTCTCGGCCCTACCCGTGATGCTTGCCAGGGCGTTCAGGTCGAGGGAAAGGAGCGAGAGGCGCGAGGCCTGGACTCCAATTCCGTGTTCTGTGAGCAGGTCGGCTAGCAGGCGACCGTCGATGAGGTGGATGGGAGTGAGACGGTCGCTCAATGCCTCACGAGGAGCGTCTTTCGTATACTTCCCGGTCGTGACGATGATGCCTTGGGTTCCGGGTGGAAGTGTGCCTCGGAGTTCCCTCACCTCCTTGACTGTTACCGGCTTTGTCCAGCGCTTAACCTGGATGGAGGCTGGGACCGTCATCACGCCGCCTCCGACGAGTGTGGCGTGCACATCGACGCCACCATCCCTGGAGTGCCTAGTGACCACCGCCTCCTCGTACTTCATCGCGGTGAACAGTGCTGCAACGATGTGCTCGAAAACCTCTGGAGGTACTTCTCTCAGCTGATCTAGCAGCTGCTTTTTTACCTGTTCGTTCTCTTGCTCGATGACCTGTTCAGCCTTGTTTCCTGGTGGGCGGAGGCGCACGGAACGGCCTGACATGGAGAAGCGCTGTCGATAGCCGCGGGCGGAGCGCAATCTGTCATCCCGCAATAGCGCCTCCAGCAACTGCTCCTCCTCGAGAGTGCTGTTGGCCGTCTGTGCATCACCTAGCTCCTTCAAGATGCGCTCTAGCTCAAGCGGGGCCGCCGTTGTGCTTTCGGAGGATGTTGTGAACGCGGTGCGCGGTGAGTTGTCCAGGTGTGTCGAGGAGCGCTGCGGCGGGATCCAACGAAGAATGGGGGGTTTTCTGCGGCATTGTTCGTATGCTTCCTGTTGCGTGTGACAATTCCAGACAAGATGCATGCTCGCTAGACGGCAGGAGTGGCGACGATAGATTTTGTCTATGACTAGGGGTCGCGCGTAACCTTTATGGAATACGCGCCTCTTTGGAGATCTTTCAGGTTTGCCGGTGCTCATCACCCCATGTGATTTCTGGGGCGACGAGATGAAGCGAAATACGGTGCAGAGCTCTGGCCTGACTGCTTGATGGTCCGGTCAGGCCAGAGCTGAGCGAGTCCTACAGGACGTCCTTGACCTTGCCCAGTAGGGAGTCGAGGAACATGCCCCAGTAGTCGCGAAGCTGCTCGTACTGCTCGTGGGGGTCCTCGTGCATGGCCTCTGCCCTGCCGTACGCGATGAGGAGGAGGGTGAGCGCTTCGATGGCGCGGCGTGAGGTCTTGATGGCCTGTTCAGGGCTGACAGATGCGGCATTGGCGTGGGCTATGCCCGAGAGCGGCTCCCACATCTCCCGATAGAACCGGTGACGTGTGTTGAGCCGGATGATCACTTTGCCCCCGACATGCTGGACATCCATGAACTGCTTGCCAGGAAAATTGACCGATTCGATGACGAACGGCAGTTCCTGCACCTGCGCGGTGTAGTTGGCCTTGGCCTGGTCATCGGCGTCCGCACCGAGAACGTCCAGTGCCAGGACCTCGAATGCCTGCTGTGGTTCGATATCGGTTTTCGCCTGAGGAGTGGGAAGCGTGCGAGCGGCTTCGGCTGCGGCCTGGGTGATCTCGCGGTGCTCACCTGCGTGGTCTTTGCGTTCCCGAGCCACCTCACCCCAGCGCTCCTCGAGCCGGTCTCGAGCCGTCTTGACGTGGCGCTTGAGAGCGATGCGAAGCTTGTCCCGTAGCTCGTCGTGCGGTTCGAAGCCGCGCTTGACGTTTCGGACGCCAAAATAGGAGTCGAGTTCAGGGGTAAAAGACACCTCGATGCCGATGAAGCGGTCCGGGTCGTCCACACGACGACCGAAGATCATGGGGACGTTCGTGTAACTGATCTCCCGATCCATCCGCATGAAGCTAATACAGCCCTCGTTCTCCGGGATGCGCAGCTTCTTGGCGAGGTCGTCACCGCCGAGGCCCCGCTTGCGGGTAGCGGCCCTGGGGTAGAGCGTAACGGTCAGGTACGCGGTGTGGTTGCCGATCTTGATGGGCTCCCTAGCAATTAGTTCTGCCTCGAAGTCGGATTCGGAGATCTTGAGGCCGAGCTGTGGCCCTTCCCCCGTGTGGTAATAGTCGCGGAGCTGCTGTTCTGCCCAGGTGTCGCGCATCATGAAGAGGGGGTCGTGCGCGAGCAAGTTCTTGCCGTTGATCTCGATGTTGCGGCCGTCGTTGAGGAAGACGCGGAATATTCGTGAGATCTCTTTTTCTGCTTCCAAGCGGAGGCTGTTGAAGTCCTTGGCGCGGCGGCCTTCTTCGAGTCGGTCGACCTTCGACCAGATGACCAGTGTTCCGGTTCCCTTTGGCAGAACGTCACCGAAGTCGTTGGGGACTGGCTTCACATCAGGGTCGTCGACGCCGATGGTCGATCCGTTCCCGTTCTGTTCGTCTGTGATCGCCTCGTCGAGGTCAAAGTACACGTGCTGCCACGGCTCGTTGGCGTCTGTTCGTGACCAGACCTCGATGCGCTTGCCGAAGTTCAAGGCGGCGAGCTTAGCCCCGACACCGTACTTCCCGATCGTGTCGGTGCGCATGTATCGGGTGGAGTATCCGATTTGCAAGTAGTGATGGAGAGTGTGTGTGTCCATGCCGGTACCGTCATCAGAGAACACGATGCGGTGGACGTGGCTCTTCTTGGAGCGACCTGCCGGCGGTGCCTCATCCATGCGGACAAGGATGTTGTTCGCTCCTGCTTCGAGCGAGTTGTCGATCACTTCACCGATGGCGGCGGCGAGGCTGTAGCCCGAGTCGCGTAGCGATTGAAGCGCTTGTCCGGTGAGGACTACAGGGATTTTGGCCACTTTCTTCTCCTTTGAGAGATTAGGCGGATGCTCCGCTGCTGTTGCTATTGTCGCGGTTGATCGCCCTGGCTAATGCCTTATCTGTATTAGGTGCGCAGAACGGGCAGTTGATTGCGGAATTAGTCGGCAGGGCCGGGTGGATCTTGTTGATGAGTTGGTTGTGATGCCGGTGGAATAAGTGCGCTTCAAGGACGTATGCGTGCTGGACGGTCGGCGTGAACTCCCACGTCACGTGTGTGGCAGCTCGAAGGTGGTTGTGCCTGGACAGCCGTTGGCGCAGGCAATGATCGGATCGGCCGACGTATACCGGTGTGTCGCCTTGGAGCAGCATGTATACACCTATGCTTCGCTCTGGTAACAAGGCGTTGATGACTGTCGGAATGAAGCGGAATGCAAGGCGTCTGACGGAGGCGCTAGTCAGATGTACGCTTCCGTCGGCGATGGATGTGAGCATAGGGATTAGGCGGCTTCGCCGAGCCAGGCGCCCAGCTGCTTGCGAAGGGCGGCGACACACCGGTAGGCGGTAGCACGGGAGATCCCTGACGTGACGGCGGCCTCGGCGGGCCGCTCGGTTTCGGCAAGACTCTCGAGAAAGGACGGGCCGAAGCTCCCAAGCTCAGCTGCGCCTGCCTTCAGATGTCGCCAGAGCGCGTTGCCCTCTGCCTCGTCTTCGACTTTGTCGCAGGGCTCCCTGACATCGATCCCTTCGTCAGCGAGGACGATGTCGAGCTGGCCGGTGTAGCGGGTCCAGGCGATGTGCCCGCGCCGCTTCGAGCGGTAGAAGACGTACTGTGCATTGCGAAGCACGTCCCAGTACAGGCGCTCAGGATCTTGTTGGCCGCGGCCTTCGCTGAGGGCCAGATCCATCGCGCGCTCGATAATGTGTTCCCGGTCCGACCCGGGGGTGACGTGCGTTAGATCGCCCTGAAGCCTGGCGATAACAGTCCAACGCATGTCCATGGACGTACTACTGACCATGGGGGTCCTCTCTGGTGCCCGGCAGCTCCTTTGGCTCACCCGGCCCAACATGAAGTTGTGTTCGCTGTTCCTTTGGCTTCCGTGGCCCAACGGGTCCGCGGAAACATCAGCTAGAGGTCACGGTACAGCACCGCACTGACATTCGCGTGGTGCTTTCGCGCCCTCAACCATTACGGCACCGCATGTTCCGCAAGCGTCTCACCAGCCGGCGCGGGACTGTAGGAAGAACGGCTCCAGCACCAATGCGGTGGTGACAGAGTGCGCGGGCTGGCAGGTGACCTTGATGTGCTTAGAAGATCTTAAAGATGCTGCTTACGCACTTGGCTGACGTGGTTCTCGAGCGTGTGATCGCGCAATATCCAGTCGTGCGTGTGCGGGCCCGGACACGGTCGGGGGCGGTGTCCTGCCCAGGGTGTGGGGCACTGCCGCGGCGTGTGCATGCCTACCATAAGCGGCGTGGCGGATGTGCGGTCAGCAGCTACACCGTGGTCGTCGACTTGCGAATACGCCGATTGATGTGCGAAATCCAGGGATGTATGCGGCGAACGTTCTGTGAGCAGGTTCTGCAGGTGGCGGCCCGTTACGCCCGCCGTACCATGGGGCTGGCCGCGCTGATCGTGGACCTGGCGGTGGTGCTGGACAGCCGCGCCGGCGCGGCTGTGCTGTCTCGCCTGGCGGTGAAGGTCTTGCGGACTACGGTGATGCGATTGCTGATGGCCGTTCCCGTCACGGCCGGGTTGGTGCCGGCGCTGCTGAGCGCGGGCGACTTCGCGCTGCGGCGCAGGAACCGCAATGCGACCCTTCATCGATGCGGTCACCCACCGCCGGGTCGATGTGTTACCCGATCGCAAGGCGTTTACGTGGATCGCGTGGCTGCGCGAGCATCCCGGTGTCCAGGTCGTGAGACGTGACCGGATCAGCCGCCTACGCCGAAGCCGTCCGCCAGGGCGCCGGATGCGGTGCAGGTCGCCGACCGGTGGCGTCTGTCGCACGGTCTGGCCGTTGCGGTGGAGAAGACCGTAGCCGCCCACAGCCGCTGATGGCACACCGGATCACCCCGCCGCAAGGTGCTCGCGGAACGGACCCGCCGCAAGCATGCGCAGGTCCACACCCTCCGCGACCAGGGGCTCGGGTTGTGAGTGCGCCCAGCGCCTGGGCTGGGTTCACTCACGGTCAAACGTTATGTCCGCGCCGCCTCGGCAGACGATCTTCTGCGTCCGCCCAAGTACGATGCCACCCTGGTCGATCCTTACCGTGAGCATCTGCGCCGCCGCCTCACCGAGGAGCCCAGTGTGCCGGTCACTCATCTGCTGGCCGAGATCCGCGAGTGTGATTACCCGGGCAGCAGCGAGTGGTGGGCCTTCTGCGGCATGGTTTGTATGGTGCCAGTCTGGTCCGAGAACCGAAGACAAGACGCAGGAGCCATGAGTGAGCCGGAGGGAATCGAACCGATCAGGTGTGCTGGAGTAGTTCACAGCGCAGCAATGAGTGGGCGTCGCTGAAGCCTGGGCCCCGAGCGCTAGCTTGAGACCCAGGCAGGTGACCTATTGGGCAGGTTCTTCACGGAGACAATCGATGAGATTAAGCTGCAGCAATCGAAATCAGGTCACTTATGCTTTTGAGGTTTCGGCGAGCGGCCAGGTGTCCAATCCCACGATGCAAGTGAATCGTGAGGGTTCGAGCGATAGCCTCGTCTGTGGGCTCTTCTCCGTCGGCCAGGCATCGCTGCTTTAGAAGAGCTAGATAGATAGGGCCATAGGTGCCTGCGAAAACTTTCCAGCTCATCTCGACGTTGGAATCCGTAACGATGTCTTTTACCAGAGGAGTGGATGCATCCTGCAGAGAAAGGGCGAGAGCCCAGCGGCAAAGAATGTTCCAGTTTTTGATGCCGGTGACTCGCTTCAGCTTGACCAGCTGGTCCTTGGCTGGCTGGGAGAGGCGGACGCTGTCAAGCGACATGGGGTGCTCCTGCAGTCCACCAGTAACCGGGCTCCACAGTGGTGGTGAACGTCGTGTCGTCGTGGACCAGGGTGTAGGTGTGAGCTATGGATGGGCGTAGCTTGCTGAAGAGGTATTCGTCGATCTCTTCGTCGGTGGACAGCAGCAGCACCTGGTGGCTTGCGTGGGGGAAGTAGCGCTGTACAAGGTGCTCGCGGTGTCGGCTGTCGAGCCGTCCCAGCGGTGTGTCGATGACGCTGGGCAGGTGGTTTCCCGCTACGCGCGCGAGACCCCATAGGAGGGACACGGCGAGAAGCTGGCGTTCACCCGCACTTAGCCGGGCTGGGTCAAGCTCGTTGTCGTCAGGACCTACCAGGGTGATCATGAACTTCTCGATGTCGATACGCAGATCACTTACCAGGCCGTTTTTGCGCATAAGGCGATTGAAGCTGTCGAGGACTGCGACTTCGAGGCGACTGATGTGCCTTTGCAGGAGCGCTTCGCCGAACTTTTCCAGAGTGCTGCGCATCCGATCTGCGTACGTAATGATCCGGGCTGCGTGCTCCGTCTCAGCGACTTTTTGAGCCCGCCCTTTGTAGGCGCGCTCGCGATCAGCGTTCAGCAGATCGATCCGACGCAGAACCGTGTCCCGCTCTTCGTCAAGGCGCTGAAGCGCTCCTACAAGGAGCGTGACATGGTCACGAGCGTTATCTCGAGCGACGATACGCTCAGCGATAGTCTGTTTATCAGGTACCCCGGCCAGTTTCCGTTCGACTAGGTTTAGACGCTCCCGGAGTCTCATTGCTTCAGCGACAAGCTCTCGGGCGCGCGCGGCTTCTCCCTGAAGGACTTCCTTGATCGAAGCTAGCTGGGTGAGGGCATCGGAGGGGAAGTTCAGGACACGAGGAATCTCCGCGTCTACAGCGCGCTCCCGCCGGTCCTCATTGAGAAAGCGTTCGATCGCAGCAAGCCCGTCGGCAGGGATAACGTTGGAGATACTGCTGAGAAGCTGGTGATCTCGCTGGCTCAACGTATCAAGCACCTGGGCGGCCTGCATGGCGGCATGCTCTTTGTCCACCTGCTGCTTTACAGACGTTATCTGCTCAGATAGCAGTAGTAGTGGCAGCGGGCCTGCAGCCGTGTTAGATGCAAGGCTGTCACTGACATTTTTGAGCTGTTCTCTAAGCTGGTTTTCTTCGGCTTCTAGCTCTGCTCGCTGTTCGTACAGGCTGCCGCCTGCACTGGCGAAGGACTCGTCAGCCTTGTCGAAAATATCTTGTGCCTGAAGAATCTGTTCGCTGAGCCCAGCCTGCTTTTGCTTGATGTCGGCGGAAACCTGGCGTGCTTCCTCAATCTGCTTCTCAAGGTCGTGGATCTTTTTGAGGATTTGCTTGTCCTCTTCTGAGATCTTTTGGCGACGCTGAAGGGCAAGCAGATCGGTCCGTAGTTGCTCAACCGTATTCACACCGAGCAGAGCATAAACAGCTGATTCGATGACTGGAGCTGCTCGATCTGGATCGGCGAGCGACTCGATCTTCTCGCCATCGAAGAAGAACAGGGAGGGCCGCCTCAAGGGGAAGCAGGTCTTCGATGTGATCGGCCCAGTTATCGCTGATGACGAGGTCGAGTTCCCCGTTGATCAAGACAGTGAGGAACTCCCGGACGGTCTTGCCGTTCACTTCCCAACTGCGACGTACCTTGTAGAGGCGCTCTTCGCCCTCAACGATTGTAGAAAACTCAAGAACGATATGGGCATGCTTAGGATCAGCTTGGCGATTGATGCTTTCACGCAGATAATTTTCGTAGGAGCGATTGCCCCTTCCGCTGGTCCGTGCCCGGGCTCCATAGAGCACTAGCTGGATGGCATCAAGCAGCGTAGTTTTCCCGCAGCCATTGAGTCCGCCAATCAAAATGATCGGACGGCCTGGTCTTGTCTTGAGATTTAGAAACTGCTCACCCTGGTAAGCGCCGAAGTCTGTGAGCGTGATTTTATGCAGGAGCATCAGTGGTGTCTTCGCTAAAGATGGGAAGCTGAGGAACTTCCTTGGCCTTACGCATCCGATGGGCGTACTCGGTTGCGTCATCGATGTCATCGTAGTAGCCGCGTCGGATGGTCTTCTCCAGCTCTTCGAACAAACCGGAGCGGCGAGTCATAGTGCGGAACTTGCGCTCCACAGCCAAGAGCTCACGCAGAGTGGAGAAGTGAAGCTCGTCATCTCCGCAAACCTCACGAAGCAGTGCAATCTCATCACCTGCGAGTGCTAGGTGCTCATCGAGTGGCTTGCCAGGGAACGGCTCGCCAGTTACCTCTTCATAGATGCGCGGCAGCGAGTCTTCAACCTCATGCTTCTCGAACACCCAAAGCCGCCGGATCTCGTGGAGCTCATCCATCGTGATCAGCTCGATGCCGCGGACGCTCTCGGGAGTGTTTTCGTTCTTGCGGATCCAGGTCTGTGCATCGAGAAGCCTACGCAGCCAGTGTTCCCGTGAAGCCTGGGTGTAGGGGCCGTGCACGATGCGGTCGTTGAACAGTTGGATGGCGCCGTTCATCTTGCGCCAGTCACGCAGGTGACGGTCATCAGCGACATCGAGCTCGTTGCGTAGTTCGAGGAGCGGGAGCATCCACTCCTTCTCCTCATCGTTTTGGATCATCGCGGACATGGACTTGTCTTGATCGACAAGTGTGCAGGTCCAACATCCAAAGCGGCTGTCACCACAGGATGGCGTGGTGTCGTCTACTACGAGCGGACACTCCCCATCGCTGGAAGCCCCTTGGTACATGGTGAGCAGGTCTTTGTTCTCGTGACCCCAGGCATTGGGGTACTGCATGAGGAACGTCCAGACCTCATCGTTAGACCAGTCCTCGATCGGGCTGTACACCAGCGAGTTTGGCAGGTTCCCGTTGGGGGACAGGCGGTCACGAACGCGTCGCTTCTCATGCTTGGCCATCACCTTGGCGCGTACCTGGCTTTCCGCCTTGCGGATCCCGAGCACCAAAATCGTCTCACCGTGCTCCCGCACAACGTTGCGGATGAAGGAGTTCGACGGCCGGATCTTCAAGCGTTCGGTACACCACCGAAACTTCGGGCGCGGAGCGGGGTAGCCCTTACCGATCAAGCCTACCCAGAAGGAGTCCTTGGTCGCTGGGGTGAGCCGGTGCGGCGTGATCGGCAATCCTTTGGCCTCCGCCGCCTTACGCATCGCCTCCAGCGACTGGGTCACCCAGCTGGCCACGATCGGATTTTCCACCAGAGTGTCAGTGGAGATCACGTGGACGGGCTTGGTGCGCTTGTCCTCCGGGAGGCCCTCAAGGGCGAACCACACCAGCTGAAGGATCGCGGTGGAGTCCTTGCCGCCGCTGTAGCCCACCACCCATGGAACTTCGTCCGCCTGGTAGAGCTCGCGGATCTCTTCGGTCAGTTCAGTAATCGTAGCTGCGAGGCCGCCGCGTTCCTTGAACGGGATGTTGCGACGCTGTGGGATGCCCAGTGGGATGCTCATCGCTCTCCTCGCAGGTAGTTCGCTTCCACGTTGTGTTCTTCCGGCCCCAACGCAAGACCGAGTTTCTGTCGTAGATAATTCACTGTCAGTACGACATTTTGGTGGTTCTTGGAGACGCGGCCTCCGACGATGGCGCGTCCCTCCCAGTCAGGGTTGGAGCGCGACCAGTCGACCTTGGCCAAGGGGTCCAACCTGGGCTGCCACGCTGTTTGTTCCATGGACTGGCGCAGGAGTGTGTTGCCGAGCCGTCCGAGTGCGTGCAAGGCGATGCCGTGACTGTGGAGGTACTGCCGACGTACGTCGGCCGCAGTCATCTTCCGTTGCCGGACAAGCTGCCACTCTGGGATCAACTCATCGATGGCTTCCCAGTAGGCACCTGCCAGGTCGGCGGCATGAGCGTCACTGTGGATCTCGATGCCTTGAAGGAGAGCCGTGGTCGCGTAGTACAGCGCACTGAGTGTGAAGAGCTTGCTGGATCGAGCTGAGAGCGTGCTGCGTTCCATCTCCACGAAGCCGCGGAGCGCTGGCGACTTCAGCGCCAGCAAGCGTGTGATCTTGGCTAGCTCATCACGGTGGTCGTAGAGCACACCGATGGATCGGGCGGGCCGTATTGCGTGCCGGTTGAGGTCAGCGAACATCTGCTGGCTGCGTGCGAGTCCGGCGTCGTGGAAGAAGACGACCGCGATGGTCTCATCGCCCAGGTCAGGGTTTTGCTCCAGCGCAGTTTCGATCGCTGCGCGGCGATGTTGTCCGTCGTTGATTAGAAAACGGGCTGACATCGGGATGTGTACCTGGCCGATCCTCAAGCCGGGGCCTTGCTCAGCGATAGGCGCAAAGCGCATGTGCCCATCGACTGAGGCGGTCAGAGCGCTGAAGACATAGTCATCGGGGTTGTCGACGATGTAGGAGGAGAGCGCTGGAATCCGTCCCTTATTGAGGACACGTTGAGCCCGCAGCTCCGGATCAAGATCATCCTCGTCAAACAAGAAGATCTTCGGGATGAGGCGGAGGGGACACATCGACACGTAGAACTCACGTCGCGCTTGGACGCCGCGGATCGCTGGGAAGACGTACTCAAAGCCCGACGCTGGGGTGGGTGAGGACAGCGATGAGGGATGTGACTCCACTAGCCTCACGGTAGCGTATGTGTACGTTAACTCTCTCACGTACGTACGTGAGAGGCATCGCTGGTAGAGGAGCGCGTGGGTAGATGGCGGTATACCTGGACTCAGCAGCGACCGCACGCGTCGATCCCCGCGTGGCTGAGGTTGTGCTGCACTGGATGACCGAAGATTTCGGTAACGCTGGCAGCCGCACCCACGACTGGGGTACCCGTGCCAAGCGAGCCGTGCAGCAGGCACGAGAGCAGCTTGCTAGCCAGCTGAACGCGAGCTCTTCGGAGCTGATCTTCACGTCAGGCGCTACGGAGAGCAACAACATTGCTCTCCTGGGACTAGCCCCCCAGGGTGAGCGTCAGAATCGCCGTCACATCATCACCTCCGCGATCGAGCACAAGGCGGTTCTTGAGCCTCTGGAGCATCTAGCATCGCGCGGGTTCGATGTTGACGTCATCGCCCCGGGTCCTTCCGGGCGCGTCAGCGTCGATGCTGTTCGAGAGCGCTTGCGTGACGACACCCTCCTGGTGTCCCTCATGCACGTCAATAATGAGACAGGTGTCATCCAGCCGGTCGCCGAACTGGCTAACTTCCTGCGTTCGACCGCAACGTACCTGCATGTCGATGCGGCGCAGGGCTTTGGCAAGCTCACTGAGGATCTCACCGCACCGATCGACATGATTAGCATTAGCGGCCACAAGATCGGTGCCCCTAAGGGGGTAGGAGGCTTGCTGATCCGTCGGCGTGGACGCGACACCGTTCCCTTGACTCCATTGATGTTTGGAGGCGGACAGGAGCGCAAGCTTCGCCCTGGCACGCTGCCGGTGCCGCTCATTGTCGGCCTCGCCAAAGCAGCTGAGATCTTCGACAAGGAGCACAAAAGCTGGTGGAGCGAGGCGGAGGCTGTCCGTTCACGCCTTGTCCAGGCACTTCGCAAGACAAACGTCCACTTCAATGGAGACCAGGAACATGTGATGCCCCACATCCTCAACGTCTCCTTCGAAGGTGTAGACGCAGAGGCCTTGATCGTCCAGTTGAAGGACCTCGCGGCAGTCTCCACTGGTTCTGCCTGCACCAGCGCTTCGTACACGCCCAGCCATGTCCTGCGTGGTATGGGGCTGCCCGACAGCATCGCCGCCAACGGCTTGCGACTGTCCTGGTTCCCCGACCAAGCTAAGGATCTCGACGTTGACGAGCTGGTTAACGAGATTGTGGAGTTTCAAGCCGGCGTTGCCCACACCCACTGATCAGGAGGTGCGTGCTGAGCTTGTTCCGCTTTGACGGACACCATCGTTGTGGTGCTCAGGCTGCTGCGGCGGCCTCGTAGTCCGCGGGGCTACGGTAGCCCAGACTGCTGTGCAGTCGGTGCAGGTTGTACCAGCTCTCGATGAACTCGAAGATCGCGCTGCAGGCGGCAGAGCGGGTAGGCGAGGGCTGCTCGTCAAGGAGTTCGCCCTTGAGCGTGGCGAAGAACGACTCGGCCAGCGCGTTGTCCCAGCACTGGCCGGTACGCCCAACCGACAGCCGCACCCCGAGCCGTCCGGCCAGGGTGCTGTAGGCGGCGCTGGTGTATTGACAGCCACGGTCCGAGTGAAAGATCACCGACCCGGTAGGGCGACGGCGTGCACACGCCTGGCGCAGGGCCTCAGCGACCAGGTCGGTGCGCAAGTGATCGGCGGTCGCCCAGCCGACGACCCGGCGAGAGGCGATATCGATGACGGTGGCCAGATATAGCCAGCCCTCCCCAGTGGCGATGTACGTAATGTCGCCGCACCAGCGTGTATCGAGCCCGGCCGCATCAGGGGCGAAGTCACGGACGATCAAGTCCGGCCGGGCGCCGGCGCTCGGATCGGGGATGGTGGTCTGCTGCCGACGGCCCTGGTACCGTCCTGCCAGGCCGAGCACGCGCATCAGCCGGGCCACCCGCCGCCGTCCGCACCGCTGGCCGTCTCGCTGCAGTTGCGCGTGCACCCGCGGCGCACCGTAGCTGCCCCGCGAGCGCGCGGGTACCTCGGTGATGCGTGCGGCCAGCTCCGCGTCGCGCACGGCACGCAGCCCAGGCACGCCGCTGCGGCGCGCGTAGAAGGCGGTACGGGAGACTCCCAGCAGCTCACACGCCCGCTTGACGTTGTGGCCGCTCTGCTTCTCCGCCTCGATGAACGGATCCACGCTCACCGGGTTTCCCTCACGAAGAAAGCCGTCGCCCGCTTGAGAACGTCGACGTCCTCACGCAGCCGCCGGTTCTCCCTCCGCAACGCTTCCAGCTCTTGGCGCTCACTGCTGGTCAGCCCCTCGCGCTGGCCGGCGTCCACTTCGGCCTGGCGAATCCATTGGCGCACCGCGGTCTCGGTCAGATCAAAGTCCTTGGCCACCTGACCGACCGAACGGTCACCGCGCCCGCACAGCTCGACGATCTCGGCCTTGAACTCCGGCGTGAACGAGCGGCGAGGACGCGGCTTCTTCTTCCCCATGCTCTCCATCATGGACATCCTTCCGGGGACAAACCCCTGATCTCGGATGTCCGTCAAAGCGGATCAAGCCCAGTGCGTCGTCGCACTAGACGATGTCCTTGTAGTTCACGATCACAGCGTTGTAGCTCCGATGTCCAGCCCTCCTCGTTTCCAATGACGTGGGGGTTCGCATACAAGCCCGCCCGTACCTCCGCTTGTGTTAGCCGACGGTACTTCGGAGCGTCGGGATCATCTGCGGCTAAGAACTCATGCTTGCGGTGGAGCAACGGCCGGTTCAGCGCGTCCTCATACGAGGTGAACGACTCCTTCAACGTTGTCAGATCTACTCCGTATGACGAGCGCAGCCGGGGATGGGGATCGGTATCGAAATGGGGGTAATCGAGCCAGCTTGCTGCTCGTCCCTCATGTCGCAGCTTGAGGATCGTCCACGATGTCGGTCGTCCAGCAGCGATCGATGCGCAGTGCTCGTACAGTCGAAGGATGATGGGCATCCGTTCGACTGCTCGTCTGTGCACGTACAGGGCGGTTGGAGTCAGCTTTCCCACTGAAGAGGCGCGCATCGCACCGTGTACGTAGGAGTCATCCCGTAGCTTCAATAGCAAGCGATCGGCGCGACGGCAGGCTTCCTTATAGGTGCTAAAGAACGCTCGTATGTTGAGCTGGATTGGTAGAGGCAAGCTGCTATACGGCCCGCGACCGTCGAACAGTTCAACTGCGAGGAACAGAAGTGTTGACAAGGTCGACCGCTTGGCTCCCTCGTGCACCTTTTCGGGATCAGCTGACATCTTCACAATGCGCTGTAGCTCTGTGGTTCGCAGATGCGCCAGCAGCCCCACAAATTCAGAAGGTATCTCTTCAAGTTTAGGCAGCCGGCCAGACCGCTCCGCGTAATCCACAACAGCGGCAACTGCCGTCCCGGGATCCTCTGGTGTCAGCCAGTTGGCGTGGGGAATGATTTTGCGCGCGAGGTAGGTAAGACGGGTTTCGTTGCTTCTAAATGCGTAAATGATGCCTGGCGCGGCAGAGACGCAACGTACTCCCGTCGCATCCTCAACGTATGAGCGCAGCTCAGCTGGGCTGAATAGCCGCTGAAACGTTCGACGGCGAGTCAGAACGCCGTCACTGAACTGCTCGCCCTGAACCTTAGCTCTTTCCCATGTGAGACGGCTAGATACCACAAGCACCGTACGAGTGAGAGCCCAGGCATCTTGAAGCGATTTTCGACGCTCTTCAGGATTCTCGATGACGTTTAAGACATATGTCAGAAGAACGACGTCAGCAGTACCCGGCGGATCTTCTGGATGGTAGAACGGGTCCCACGCTGCAACACTGTAATTCATTGAGCGTAGGTTCCGGGCGTCATCACCTCTGCCGCTTCCATAGTCTAGCACCGCTGTATCGCGAGTAATCTGCGCATCTAGCAGAGCCTGACGTGCGCCTATGGAAAGAGATGTGCGGCTTATGGCTGTCAACCTGCGGTCACTATTCCACTTTGACACTGTTCGCTACTTAGCTTCTGTCGCCTCTTAGTCGTTGGATTGGAAGAATTGTGACACTTAACCTTTTATTGGCCTCTGGTGGCCTGTTCCAGCAGTAGCGGAGCACTCTTCTAGCCCTGCATAAGTATAGCAAAGAGGGAGCTCATCAAATAACTAAGCTATGTATAAGCCAATAGAACTCAACTAGCGCCATTCGCGCAACTTGCGTTAAGCACATTTTCCAGCAATCCACAGGCAGACATCCTGCTGGATTTGCCCTTTCCGTTTAGCGAGGGGTGCAACCTTAGGACTAGTTAGGCTCTGGCGGTTACCGCCACCGACCCGGCCTGGGGCAGCCATATTGACCCCACCACATAGCGCCCTACACCCGATCTGCCTTGATCGCTCCGTGCTTGAGGACATATGGAGAAGGTCCATCGTCTTTTGCTGCCTCTGACAGAAGCATGAGAACCCCGGCCATCACGTTCTTATCGAGACCGAATCGGCGATGCTCCTCGATCAGGCCCTGATCGAGGTACCGCTCATAGAGACGTTCGGCACCATGCTGCCGATCCAGAGCGCTCCTTGCCTGCCGGAGCTAGGAAGAGCACCAAGGATGAAGACTGCTCCTCAGGGAGCAAGCTCACTCCTGAGTAGTGATAGTCCGACGATCAGGCTCCCTCTGTATCAACTACTCTGGACGTCCGGATAACTGTCCTAGTCATCCTCATCATAGTAGTTACTTCCAATTACCTCTGCCCAGTCTTCCACTGCCGCGAGCTCCTCCGCTTGCATTAGCTGCACAAGGAGACCGCGCATCGCCGTTACGGCGAGGGGACGATTACGGGCATTACCTGGAGCGGGAACCCAAATATGAGTTTGCCCTCGAAACTCTCTTAACTCAGGATTACCGTCTATGGGCGCCGAGGTCCAAGCTTCGCCGAGGACGGACTCGTCAAAGTCCCAACACACTAGCCAGTCGATTGAGTTCGGGTTCTTTCGCCAATCGGTGGCGGAAGCATCAAGTTCGCCAAGTATCGAATCGCCTTGGCTTTTGAACTCACCTATCGCTAGGCGGCGGTAGCCTCCGTCGACACGGGCGGCGAATCCCTGATTTATAAGTGTTTCACTGAAGGGGCCACTAGGCGCCAGATCCTCATTGATGCCCCATCGATAGCTGAACTGGAAATCGTACCTATCGCGAAGAGAACACCTCAGTACCCTCATTTCGCCGAAGTGGCGAGCCCCGAGTAGCTCGCCGAACGTAAGCATGACCCGGGCTTCGCCAGAGCCAGAGGCTGCCCAAACAAGCATATTCGTGAAAGGAGGATCCTGGCTCAGCTCCGCTATCACATTTCGCCATAGTTTGCGTTGCCACTTGTGGAGGGCGGGGCCGGTGAGGATTGGCTGACCGGCGGGAATGGTCTTTTTTCGGACCGCGTCGTATGTGCGCGCGAAATCCTTAGCTGCTTTGGGAATCGAAGTGCGTTGGTCCATGGTATGCCGACGCCCTAAAGTAGCGCGTGCTGTCTCGGCCAGCACAATGCCTCGGTATGCTGCATTAGTGCTCAAAGGCGGAAGGGCTACCGACTCGCTTTTCATGCCGCCAGACAGTGCGAGGTAGATTCCTCTCGGAATGAGAGGAGCTTCCTCTCCGCTTTCCGTTAGATGGTTGACCAGTCTGTTAGCACTCCTGTCTTCGATAGTGGCCATGGTTGGTTTGCTAGCCTGTATTTCGGCTGCTATAAGGTAGATATTGTTACCCGACTTCTCCCTTCCCACGCAGTAGACACTCTTGCCCGGCTGCATACCAGAGTCCACAAATTGCTTTAGATCTTGGCACAGCTCTGATCGCAGGTAACTAAGCCGCAGATAGTCGTACGGAACGCTTACGGTCGTTAGATCTGGGCCACGCTTCAACCTCAGAGTGATCTTGATATCAGTGCGCCGCAGACAATGATACGCGGGATGAAGTACGTAGTCATTGACCTGGCCGATAGGAGTGTAAAGGCGAAGAGAGTTTGACCACTGCTCAGCACTCCCCTCGCTTATTAGCTTCTGTAGGAGACCATCGGGCTGTACCGCCGGCAGCGCAACTCTTATCGCGGTTCCACTCTCTCCAGATAGTTCGGGAAGTCCAAGGCTACCGACGTCCGAAGCCTCGAATGACCTGATCACGGGAGTGACTGACGGATCAGCTCTGAACGATGCGAAATTTTCAAATTTGAGGCCCTTAGGCTCCGTCCCCGATACTTTCGTGACGACCTCAACTCGGTCGCACAGGCCTAGAATTGCAGAGAGCCCCCAGCCGTGAGATCCGCGAATCCCGCGGCGACGCCTTTCGTCCTGCCGCCGCTTCGTTGATCCCTTATGACGGAAAGCCATCAATGGATCGGATATACCAGTTCCGCTGTCAACGACTGTCAGCTGATAAGGATTACTCAGATCAAGATCTATGCTTAGCTGCGCCCAGCTTGTCGGCAGATTGACCACTTGCTCAATTGCATTAGGCTCCAATCCCAAGTTGGCGATTAGGACCTCAGCCCACCTCCGACGGCGAGGCTCGATCGAGGCCGCACTGGCCTGCCAGACAGCTTGAGGACTAACTCCAGAAGATCGATCGGGAAAGGCCTCATAGTCTGACTGGATCAGATCATCAACTGTCTTGTTCCAGCCAGCAATAGACGATGGATGGGACGAATCTATTGCCAATTTTGCACAAATCGAGCGGTATCGTCGTTCGTCCATCGCATCAAGAGCATTCTGGAGAAGCTCTACCAATAGGTCGATCTCTGAGTATTCCTTCAGGCTGTCTTCTAGGTCGCTTCTTATGTCTTCACGAAGGGCGCTATCATTGTCTTCATGTGGAATCTTTAGCTGTGTAAGCTCAATCTCGGCCAATTGACTCTCCTCTGGAAGCTGGCACCGATCACTTTATTTGCTCTGGAGGCCTTCACTATCGGTATGTCACCATAGTCCGCATTTTGTGCGGCAAGTCCCTGTGAAGGAGGCCGCCGCCCCCCGTGTCTGTCCTACAGACACGTACACCCTCTGATGACGTGAAGGCAAGATCTGCGGGCCTCGTTGGCATGCTGAGTCCCTTTTATCCTGGTAACGGCCTTCTTCGAAGAGCTGCAGTACGAGGATCGCCTGTGCGAGGGCGGTCGTGCGGTTCGGGTGCAGGGCTTGACTACTTCTGCTGGATCGAAGACGGAAAGATCCAGTTCGGGTTCATGCACGAGGAAGACTGCTCAGAGGAGGTGCTGGACGAACTCGTAGAGTCCATGGAGCGGATCGACTCCGTCTACCCACCGCCCGTCGACCTCCACGAAGGGCCGGCGTTCCTCTTGACCGAGCACCTCACCGGGACCACGCTGATGCCGCAGCGGCTGCAGGAGTCCACCTACCTGTGCGGAGTCGTTCCCGAACGGAGGTGAGCAGAACCCGCCGTGCGAGCCCCCGCGGGTTGGCATCGGCCAGTGGATCACTGAGCCTTTTTCATCCTGACGCCGCAGCTCATCGGGGGGTCTGGCGAGGAGCACTGCTAGGCAGGCCACCGGCGACCCGCTCAGTCTGAGCTGTCCCCATGTGACTGTGCTCGGGACGCCCGGCACGTGGGACGAAGTGGCTCAGTGAACGTCGCTGGTCCCGGTGTCAGGCCGCGCCCTCGATGCAATCTCCGTCACGTTCGCAGGAGAGGAGGCGGCGGCCAACACGGTACGGCGCAAGCGGGCGATCTTTCATCACTTGCTGGAACGAGCCGTGGAACAGAAGGTCTTCGCGTTCAACCCTCTGGGCACGATCAAGTGGAAGCCGCCGAAGGCGGTTACTGCTGTCGACCCTCGGACCGTCGTCAATCCCACGCAAGCGAAGGAGCTGTTGAACGCTGTTCCTCGGGTCGGTCGCACTCGTGGTGTCCGGCTCAAGGCAATGTTCGCCTGCATCTATTACGCGGGTCTTCGGCCTGAGGAGGCAGCGGATCTGCGGGTGAAGAACTGCACCCTGCCGGAGTCGGGGTGGGGGCTGATCGTGCTCGAGAAGGCGCGACCGCAGGGCACCAAGCGATGGACCAACTCGGGCGAGACGCACGAGTCCCGCAGCCTCAAGCACCGGGCGAAGAAGGAAACGCGGGAGATTCCGATCCCGCCGGCGTTGGTCGCCATCCTCCGCGACCACATCAAGGCGTACGGCACAGCGGAGGACGGCCGGCTGTTCCGCACATCCAGGGGAGGCTCCTACTCCAGTTCGGCGTACTCCTACGTCTGGCAGGAAGCTCGGGCCCTTGCGTTCACCGAAGCGCAGGTGAACTCTCCGTTGGCCGCTCGGCCGTACGACCTTCGGCACGCTGCCCTGTCCCTGTGGCTGAATGCAGGCGTGCCGGCCGCGGAGGTCGCCCTTCGGGCGGGCAACAGTGTTGAGATCCTCAACAGGGTCTACGCCAAGTGCCTGGACGGCCAGCGAGAGACCATCAACGGAAAGATCAACAACGCTCTCGAAGAGTGACTCACAGCAGTGTGCACAGGGCCTCGGTGTCTCACCGGGGCCCTTCCTGCGTGCGGAGAATGCCCATGGCCTCGACGACGTCGGAGACCACGTGATCCGCTCCGTGGTCTGGTTCCGACTGTTCGCCGCGGTTGACCCAGATGGTTCGCAAGCCTGCTGCACGTCCGCCCGCGATGTCCGCCCCAAGGCGGTCGCCGATCATCCATCCGCCGGCGGCGAGTGTCAGCCCGCAACGCCGCGCCGCGACATCGAACAGTGCCGACTCTGGCTTACGAACACCCTCGGCGCCGGACAGCGCATAGCCGTCCACCACGTCGGCCAAGCCGGTGTGCTCGATCTTCCCGAGCTGGTTGTCGGCCGTTCCGTTGGTGATGATGGCCACCCGCCAACCCGCCTCCCGTAGCTCCGACAGCCCGGTCAGTACTTCAGGGCGGCAGTGGACGAGGAGTGGCATGCGGGCGCGGTAGGCGGCCCATAGCTCCTCGACGGGATCGGGCAGCCCAAAGCGTTCCCGTGTCCGCGCGAAGAAGGCCTCTCGATGCGGCAAGCCATCCTGGTCCAGAGCCATCAGCCAGTCGACAGCTTCCGCGTCGAGGCCGCGTTCTGCGACGAACTCCGTAGCCCACCGCGCGAACGCCGCGTCGAGATCAATGAGCGTGTTGTCAAGATCGAAGAGGGCTAGGCGCTGCACAGGCGCCTCGTAATCAGGGGCGCGAGCTGCTGAAACACGTTCAAGATCATCCCGCATATATCCCGCGATCACTGTCCTACGGCTGCCTACGGTGGCATACGGCTGCCTAGCAAGCAAAAGACCTGCGACTGAGAAGTCGCAGGTCAGGTGCCGAAATGACTGATCAACTGTGTGCCCCCGGCATGATTCGAACATGCGACACCCGCTTTAGGAGAGCGGTGCTCTATCCCCTGAGCTACGGAGGCGGACACGCATAAGCCTAGCGAAGTTCTGGCAGTGCGTGTGCCGCTGGGCGGGTCTGAGTTTTGTGGTGTCGGTCATGGGTGCTCTGAGCTGCGGTAAAGGCATGACAAGCGATCGCCTCCTCACTCCAGCCCCCTGGCTAACGTCGCCCCCGTGAAGAGAAGTCCACGTAAACAGTTGCGTAGGCGAGGGGCAGGACGTCCGGTGGTGCTGTGCGGGGCGTTGCTGGCGCCCGCGATTCTGGCCGGGGGACTCCTGGCCGCGCAGCTCACCGGGTACGACGCCGCCACGCTGGCTGCTGGCGCCCCGGACGGGGCGGTCGACGGTGACTCCGTCCGCCGGGCGCGGGCTGGCCAATACGCGGGGGCGGGCCAGAACGCGCCGGTGGGCGAGAGTGCGAACCAGGGCCAGGGCGAAACTGCGAGCTGGGGTGAGAGTGCTAGCTCGGGTGGGAGCGCTGGCCAGGGCCTGGGTGCGCATCTGGGGGAAGGCGTGCACCAGGGTGGAAGCGCGGATCCGGGCCACGGTGCGTACCTGAGCCACGGCGCGACCCTGAGGCATCGCCTGTCCGAAGGGGACGGCGCGCGGGTGGGTCACCTGGCCGGGGCTGAGCGTGGGAGGTCGTTCGCGCCGGTGTTGGCGCCGGCGCCGCCTCATCCGGACGCCAGGTACGGAGGGTCGATTCCGGGCCCGCCTCAGGCGAAGGTGCCCGCGCGGGTGGCGGTGGCCGTGCCGCGGGAGGTGGAGCGGGTGAGCACGCCCGAGCCGGACGTCGAGGTGCGGCGGCCCGGGTCGGAGGCGCGGAAGCCCAGGCAGCCGGGGGAGTCGAGGTGGGAGCGGCCGCCGGAGCCGGAGGGATGTCCGGGGGAGTGGGAGGAGACCTGGCTCTGGGAGGTGTGTCAGGAGCATCAGCGGAGGCTCGCGTAGAAACCGGTCCCGCAAATCCCGCAAACGGCGCGTTGGGAACATAACGGCTCTCGGGAGTTCGGTCCGGGCACCGAGAGGGCTGTAGTAACGTGCGTGCCTGACCCAGGTAACGAGTTCGCAAACGGAGGAATCGAACGTGTCAGCCCCTCGATCAGCGGGTCTGATCGCGGTCGTCACGACGATCTCTTCGATGCTCGTGGGCCTGCCCGCATCGACCGTCCACGACCGTTCGTCAACGGCCGACGTCGCCGCGACGGTCCATGATCGCTCGCCGATGGCCGACACCGCGACGGCTCACGACCGTTTGTCAGCGGCTGAAGCCGTCGCGCCGGTCCGCGCGAGATCGTCCGCGCGTGCGGCTGCCGCAGCCTCTGCCGGGACGACTGAGTCCGGTTCCGCTGTGACGGCTCGCGATCGCTTTTCAACGGCTCAGGCCTCCGCGACTGCGCGAGTCCGGTCCTCCGTGCCCCAGATGGCCGCCGTTGATGCCGGTTCGAAGTCCGCTGCTACGGCCCGCGACCGCTCCTCCACGGCTCAGGTCACTGCGACGGCTCGCACAAGATCGTCCGTGTCCGAGGCTGCGGCCGGCGCTCCCGCCGGGTCGTCCCTGCCCAAGCACGCCATGCTGGCCGTGGACGCAGGCGGCCCTGCAAGCGGGTCTACGGTCAAGGTCGCCGCCGCCGTTCACGCTCGCCAGTTCGTGGCCCAAGTCGCCCGAACAGGGTCGCCTGTGGACGAGCTCACCGGTGCCGTCGACCCCGATGCCACCGTCGACGGGCTCGTCTCGACCGTGGAGCCTCCCGCCGAGGCCAACGGCGCCGCAGCGGCGGTCGTGCCTGATCCCGCTGGGCTCACGGCGTTGCGCAAGGAGGCCGAGAAGTCGGCCAGCGAGCTGGCCACCGCGCAGAAGGTGCTCGACAAGCGCACCAGCGACCTCAAGGCCTCCAACGACGCGCTCACCAGGAAGCTCAGGGACCTGGCCGCGGCCGAGACGGAGCTCACGCGTATGCGGCGGCCCATCTCGGACCTGGTCGAGCTGGTGTACCAGCAGCCCGTGGGCGACGGCGTGATCTCGTATCTGACGGGGGATGTGACCGCGGAGATGCTGCGCGCGCAGAGCGACGCGAGCGTGCTGGCCCAGGCCAATCAGATCCAGATGGACGCCGTCGCCAAGGTCTACGCCGACAAGCAGCGCCTGGCCGCCGAGGCGCAGGAGCTGAGAGCCACGAACCTGCTGGCGGCGGCCCAGGTCGAGGCCGAGGTCAGTACGCTGACCAAGCGCTCGGAGAAGGTCGTGCAGTCGCTGACCAAGGCGCTGGTGAAGCTCGGCATCAAGATCGACAAGGTGGGACGGGCCGCCTTCGCGTGCAACCCGCTGCGGATCGACGCGACCAAGGACTATCCCAACGGCCTCATCCCCAAGAACATCCTCTGCCCGATCCAGCAGCGCGGCCACCTGCTGAGGGCCGACGCGGCCATCGCGTTCGTCTCGCTCAACGAGGCGTACACGCGGCATTTCGGCAAGCCGATCTGCGTCACGGACGCCTACAGGACGCTGGGGGAGCAGCAGTCGGTCTACTACCGCAGGCCCGGCTTCGCGGCGGTGCCAGGACGCAGCAACCACGGGCTCGGGATGGCCGTGGACCTGTGTGGAGGGGTGCAGTCGGGAGGGACGCCGCAGTTCCGGTGGATGGAGGCCAACTCCAAGAGGTACGGCTGGTTCCATCCCGACTGGGCCTACAGCAACCCCTACGAGCCGTGGCACTGGGAGTACGACCCGGAGATCGACTCCCTGCGCTGAGCTAGACCGGCACGACCTCGACGCAGCAGTGGCTGCAGCGGGAGGCGGCCCTGGGGATCTCCGACAGGCACGCAGGGCACTCGCGGTGGGTGACCTCCTCCCTGCCCTCACGCGCCTCCTTGTAGCGGGTGTAGGGCCTGATGACCAGGAAGTACATCACCGCGGCGATCATCAGGAACGACACCAGTGTGTTGAGGAAGTTGCCGTACTTGAACCGCGCCTCGCCCACCGTGAGTGTCAGCGAGCTGAAGTCGGGCAGCCCGCCGAACGCGGAGATCAGCGGCGTCAGCAGGTCGGCGACGAAGGACGTGACGATGGCGCCGAACGCCGCGCCGATGACGACCGCGACGGCCAGGTCGATGACGTTTCCCTGGACGAGAAACTTCTTGAATCCGCTCATGACCACAAAGCGTAGCGAAGCGCATACGGTCAGTGCGGATGAAGGGTCACCGACAGGCGTCCGCCTGCCTGGGCGGCCGCGAGCATCCTGGCCTGGTCGAGGCTGGTGGCGAGCACGACGAGGGCGCCCGCCTCGCTGTGGCTCGAGGGGATGGCGATGACGGGCACGCGCTCGGCGACCGTCAGCGCGGGCTGGCCGCCGTCCCATGCGGCGAGCACGCCGATGGCGTCGCCGGGAGCGAGCAGGCGGGCGGCGTCGGGATCGGCGATGCGTACCGGGGTCGCGACCGTGCCCGGTGGAAGGGTGGCCAGCAGGCCGGGGCCGAGCAGCCGTACGTCGGTGACGGGCTCGCCTCTGCGCAGTGGAGAGGCGAGGACCTTTCCCGCCGCACCGGTGCGCAGCGCCCCGTCGGGTACGGCCTGCGAAGGAAGCCGGACGGCCCGCAGGTCACCGGGCCGGAGCGGCCCGGGCTTGAGATCCTTGGCGGCGACCAGAACGGTGGTCGTCGGGCCGGGACCCGGGCGCAGGACGGTGAGCCCGCACGCCAACGCCAGGGCGGCCAGCGCCGCGGCGAGGAGACGGCGTCGCCGCCTGAAGGCTCGGATCCAGGCACGCATTGAGAACTCCAGGGGGTGCGTGGTCGGCCGGGCCGTACGTCAGGGGAGGTCGAAGGGGAGCTTGATGCCGTCGAGCGCCGAGCCGCAGGCGCAGGTGCGCTCCTGGGGCAGGGCCTCGACCGCGTCGGCCACCAGGGAGCGCATCTTGGTCACGTTGGTCGCGAAGAAGCGCAGGACCTCTTCGTGGGTGACGCCCTCGCCCGCCTCGACCCCGGCGTCATGGTCGGTGACCAGGGAGAGCGAGGTGTAGCAGAGGGCCAGCTCCCTGGCCAGCACGGCCTCGGGGAAGCCGGTCATGCCGACGATCGTCCAGCCGTTGCGGGCGAACCACTGCGACTCGGCGCGGGTGGAGAAGCGCGGGCCTTCGATGACGACGAGGGTGCCGCCGTCGACGATGTCCCAGCCGCCCGAGCGGGCCGCGGAGACGGCCACCGCGCGCCCTGTGGGGCAGTAGGGGTCGGCGAAGGAGACGTGGACGGCGCCGCCCGCGTCGTAGTAGGTCTGCACGCGGCCGGAGGTGCGGTCGACGAGCTGGTCGGGGACGACGATGGCGCCGGGCCCGTGCTCGGCCTTCAGGGAGCCGACCGCGCTGGGTGCCAGGACCTGGCGCACCCCGAGCGAACGCAGCGCCCACAGGTTGGCGCGGTAGGGGATGCGGTGAGGGGGGTGGCGGTGGTCACGGCCGTGCCGGGGGAGGAAGGCCACGGATCGCGCGCCGATGCGCCCGACCGTGACCACGTCGCTGGGCGGCCCGTAGGGCGTCGTGAGCTCGACTTCCTGGGCGTCGTCGAGCAGGGAGTAGAGCCCTGACCCGCCGATGACGCCGATATCTGCGCGATTGACCATGGGCGAGAGATTAGCGCCAAGGGCCGGAGCGCAGCAGGAGTAGAACGCGGTTCTGTGGACGAAGGCGGCGGGGGCGTAGGTGCTTGTGGACCACGGTGGCGAGGGAGGGGCGCCAGTGGACAACGGTCGCGGGGAGGAAGCTTATGGGCGTTACTCCGAAGAGTAGTCAAATGATCGCGAAGGGTATGCTCAGAGCGGTGCGTCCGAGAAGGACCAGCGCCTCCGAGAAAGAACAGTGCATCCGAGAAAGACCGGCGCATCCGAGAAGGACCAGTACGTCTGAGAAGGAGCTGACCCGATGCAAGAGCGGCAGAAGGGCCTCGGCCTGATCCTCGTCGCGCTCATGCTCGGCATGCTCCTGGCCGCCCTCGACCAGACCATCGTCTCCACCGCCCTGCCCACCATCGTCAGCGACCTCGGCGGCCTCGAGCAGCTCTCCTGGGTCGTCACCGGCTACCTGCTGGCCTCCACGGTCTCCACCCCGCTGTGGGGCAAACTGGGCGACCAGTACGGCCGCAAGAGCCTCTTCATCGCCGCGATCGTCGTCTTCCTCATCGGCTCGGCCCTCTGCGGCCTCAGCCAGTCGATGGGCCAGCTCATCGCCTTCCGCTCCCTGCAGGGGCTCGGCGGCGGCGGCCTGATGGTCCTCGCGCAGGCCATCGTCGGCGACGTGGTCCCGCCCCGCGAACGCGGCAAGTACCAGGGCTTCTTCGGCGCCGTCTTCGCCGTCTCCAGCATCGTCGGCCCGCTCCTCGGCGGCTTCTTCGTCGACAACCTCTCCTGGCACTGGGTCTTCTACATCAACCTGCCCATCGCCGCCGTCGCGCTGATCGTGATCGTCGCGGTGCTGCCCGGCAGGTCCACCCGCACCCACCACACGATCGACTACGCGGGAATGGCGCTGCTCGGCAGCGCGACCTCCTGCCTGGTCCTGCTGGCGACCTGGGGCGGCACCGTCTACCCGTGGTCCGACCCGATGATCTGGGGGCTGGGCCTGGCGGCGCTGGCCATGCTGGTGGGCTGGTGGTTCGTGGCGAGGGCCGCGGACGAGCCCGTCATGCCGCTGCGGCTGTTCGCGCTGCGCAGCTTCACCATGTCGTCCCTGGTGGGCTTCGTCGTCGGCTTCGGCATGCTCGGCGCGCTGACGTATCTGCCGCTGTTCATCCAGGTCGTGTACGGCGTGAGCGCCACCCTGTCAGGGGTCCACCTGCTGCCCATGATGGCGGGAATGCTCACCATGTCCATCGTGAGCGGCCAGGTCGTCTCGCGCACGGGTCGCTACAGGTTCTTCCCGATCCTCGGCACGGCCGTGGCGACGCTGGGGATGTTCCTGCTGTCCCGCCTGACCGAACACAGCTCCACCCTCACGATGAGCATCGACCTGCTCGTGCTGGGGGCCGGGCTCGGGATGGTGATGCAGGTGCTCGTCATCGTCGTGCAGAACGCCGTGGGCTACGAGGACCTCGGCGTCGCCACCTCAGGCGCGATCTTCTTCCGCTCGATCGGCGGCTCGTTCGGCGTCGCCGTCCTCGGGGCGGTCTTCACCGGCCGGCTCAACGACGACCTGCGGGCGGTGGTCGCCACCGTACGGCTGCCCGCCGGGTTCGACCCCGCGCGGGTGCAGGAGGACCCGACCGTCATCAGGAAGCTTCCCCCCGCGCTCGGCGCCGAGTTCCTGCACGTCTACGCCGACGCGATCTCCAGGGTGTTCGCCGTGGCGGCCCCGATCATGTTCGTGGCGTTCGTGCTGTCATGGTTCATCCCCGAACAGCCGCTCAGGAAGACCGTGAAGGCCGTCGACCTTGGCGAGGGCCTGGGCGCCACGTCCGCCGAGCGCTCGTCGCTGGCCGAGGTCGAGCGAGGTCTGGTACGGCTGGCCGACAGCGACCTGCGTAAGGACTACTACGCCAGGCTCGGCGCGCTCGCGGGGCTCGACAACGTGCCCCCCGCCGGGGTCTGGATCATCGCCAGGCTCGGGGGTGAAGGCTGGGTCGGCGCCCAGGAGCTTGCCGACAGGGGCAGGGTCACCAGGGCGGAGGGCAGGCCGTACGCCGAGCAGCTGATCGAGGCCGGACTGCTCACGCGGTCGACGGACGGAGAGTCGCTGCGGCTGACGGCCTACGGCGAGCACATGGCTGAGACCCTGCTCGCGCACGCAAGGCAGGGACTCAAGGAACTCATCGACGACTGGGGCCCGCACCCCGAGCTCCAGCACCTGCTGGACCGCCTGTGCCCAGAACTGCTGGGCGCCGAGGTGGACAGGCCTAGCTAGAGGCGGCGCTGGAGGCGGCGGGAGCGGGGGTCGCGGCCGCGGCGGGGGTGGAGGTGCTCTCAGCGGGCTTGGCGGGGGTCGTCGTCGGCGTGCTGGTCGCGGACGAGGACCGGTTGTCGGTGCGGTAGAAGCCCGAGCCCTTGAAAACGATGCCGACGGCCGAGAAAACCTTGCGCAGCTGTCCCTCGCAGTTGGGGCAGATGGTCAAAGCGTCGTCCGAGAACTTCTGGACGACCTCGAGCGGTTGACCGCAGTCGTTGCAGACGTACTGGTACGTGGGCACGCGCTCCTCCTCAGGTTGGCACTCGACGCACGCGACTGCTAATCATAAACGCTCCTTGGGTGCGACTCATTCCATACCGCGCTCGCCGTACCATCCGGCCAGCTTGCCCCTGCGGCTGACCGCCCGCAGCCGCCGTTCGACCTGCTCCCGGCAGGAGGCGGTGGTGACGACCAGCAGCTGGTCCTCGGACCTCAGCCTGGTGGTGCCCGTCGGCACGAACGTACGGCCCTCGCGGACGATCAGCGTGACGGCCGCGTCGACGGGCAGCCGCAGCTCGAAGACCTCCACGCCGTGCAGGAGCGAGCCCTGAGGCACCTTGACCTGGAGCAGGTCGGCGTTCAGCTGCTCCAGGGGCGCGGACTCCACGTCGAGGTCGCGCGCCTCGCCTTCGGCGGCCACGCCGAGCACTCTGGCGACGTAGGGCAGCGTGGGGCCCTGCAGCAGCGTGAACACGATCACGATGACGAAGACCTGGTTGAACAGGTGCTCGGCATGGCCCACGCCCGCGGCCCACGGAATCGTGGCCAGCACGATCGGCACCGCGCCGCGCAGCCCCGCCCACGACAGGAACGCCTGTTCTCGCCAGTCGATGCCGTCGAGGCGGGCCAGCCTGACCAGGAAGGCGCAGGCGATCACCGACAGCGGTCTGGCCAGCAGGACCAGGACCGTTCCCGCGATGAGCCCCGGCACGACGTCCACCGGCATCTCGAGTGGACTGGCCAGCAGGCCCAGCATCACGAACAGGCCGATCTGCGCGAGCCACGCCGCGCCCTCGGCGAAACCGCGGGTGGCCGCCCTGTGCGGGAGCCTGGCGTTGCCGAGGATCAGCGCCGTCAGGTAGACGGCCAGGAAGCCCGAACCGTGCAGGAGCACGGCGCCGCCGTACGCCACGAAGGTGAGCGCCAGCACCGCGATCGGGTACAGGCCCGAGGCCGGCAGGGCCACGCGGCGCAGGGCGTAGGCGCCCGCCGGGCCCAGCAGCCCCGCCACCGCCGCGCCGATGGCCAGCTCCATCGCCGCGTGCATGACGAACTCGCCCACGCTCGGCACGGGCTTGCCCACCTGGCTGAGCAGCACCACCACGATGACCGTGGGCGCGTCGTTGAACCCGGACTCCGCCTCGAGGATCCCCGACAGCCTGGTGGGCAACGGGAGGCGACGCAGCACGGAGAAGACCGCGGCGGCGTCGGTGGAGGCGAGGACCGCGCCGAGTATCAGCGCGGTGCGCCAGTCGGCTCCGAGCAGCCCCTGGACGGCAAGCGCCACCACCACGATGCTGACGGCCACCCCGAGCGTGGCCAGAGCCATCGCGGTGGGCACGGATTTTCGGACGTGGCTCCATGTCGTGGTCAGGCCGCCTTCGGCCAGGATCAGCGCCAGCGCGCCGAGGCCGACCTGCTGAGCGATCATCGGATCGTCGAAGGGGATGCCGAAGCCGCTCTCGCCGAGCAGGAAACCGAAGCCGAGGAAGAGCAGGAGGCTGGGCAGGCCGCTGCGGTGCGCGACCCTGACCGAGGCGATGGCCGCGATGACGACGACCGCTCCGAGAAGAAGCCAGACGTCGAGCTTCATCCGGCCCCCTCTCTGTTTCCTGAGGGCTATTGTCGCGTACATAAGCCGCTAGTCCGGACTGCCGGCCAGCGCTATGCTCGCGCGATGTTACGCCGTTTTATGATCATCGGCGGTTTGCTGGTCGCGATGGTGCTCGCGGGTGGATTCGCCCTGCTGATGCAGCGACAGTACGTCTATGACGGGAACATCCGGCGGATCGCCGAGCCCTTTCCCGTCGAGTCCGAGCGCCCCGGCAAGACGGTGGGCGAGGCGCAGAACTGGCTGCTCATCGGCTCGGACCGGCGTCCGGGCGAGCAGGGCGCGCAACGCGCCGACACGATCATGATTCTTCATCTTCCCGCCGATCGACGGCGGATCTACGTCGTCGGCATCCCACGTGACGCCTACGTCCCCATCAAGGGCCACGGGAACGACAAGATCAACGCCAGTTACGCCTATGGCGGTCCCCGACTGCTGATCTCGACGGTGGAACGTTTCACGGGCGTGCGGATCGACCACTTCGCCGCCGTCGACTTCGCCGGGTTCGTCGCCATGACCAGAGCGCTCGGCGGCGTGGACGTGTACGTGGCCCGCACGACCTACGATCCGATGAACAAGGTGACCTGGAAGCAGGGCAAGGTCCACCTGGACGGCGAGCAGAGCCTCCTGTTCGTACGGCAGCGCTACAACCTGCCGGGCGGCGACTTCGACAGGATCAGGCGGCAGCAGGCCGTGATCAAGGCCATGGGGCGGAAGCTGCGTGACAGCAGCCTGTTCGCCATCGACGCGTTCCTGCAGGAGTCGACCAAGTCGCTCAGCGTGGACCCGGGCGTGACCATGAGCCTCCTTCGCGGCCTGGCGTTCGACCTTCGAGGGGTCGAGGACCTGACCGCCCTCACCACGCCGCACCTCGGCTCGGCGACCATCAGGGGCGCCAGCGTGGTGAAGATCGACGAGAAGAAGGCGGAGAAGCTGTTCGCGGCCGTCAGGCAGGACGCCCTCGCCGACTACGTGGAGGCGAACGGCGGGATCAACGATACGGAGTTGCTGTACTGAGGTTGACCAGGCCCCCGGGGTGGACCGCCCAGCGGACGGGCTGGTCGTGGGGCTCGGAGGGGACGCCGTCGATCAGTTCGTCGTCGTGCAGGAGGGCGACGGTCGGCACGTTGGGGCCCACTCTTGCCAGCGCGCGGTCGTAGGAGCCGCCGCCGCGGCCCAGCCGTACGCCCGAGGTTCTGTCGACGGCCAGGGCAGGGACGATCACCAGCGCGGCGGTGCGGATCGTCTCGACGCCCCTGCGCGTGTCGACCGGCTCCATGATCCCGAACCGCCCGGGCGCGAGCGTGTCCGGGCCGTCGTAGACCGCCCAGTCGAGATCGTCGTCGTCGCGCAGCACCGGCAGCATCACGGTCGCGCCGTGCTTCCACAGGGCGAACACCAGTCCGTGTGTCTCGGGTTCGTCGCCGATCGACCAGTAGCAGGCCACCAGCCCGGCCATCTGGACCCATGGCTGGTCGAGCAGCGTTTCGCGGATCCGCCGCGCGTTCTCCCGCCTCTTCTGCTCGGGAATGGCGGCGCGCTGCCTCGTCAGCTTGAGGCGCAGGTTCAGCTTGTCCACAGATACCTCCAGTAGGGTCGCCTGTATGGCTGACTTCGACCCTGTGACGAAAGCCGTCGTGCCCGCCGCGGGTCTGGGCACCCGGTTCCTCCCGGCGACCAAGGCAACTCCCAAGGAGATGCTGCCGATCGTCGACAAGCCCGCGATCCAGTATGTCGTCGAAGAGGCCGCCTCTGCCGGGCTCCTCGACCTGCTGATGGTGACCGGCAAGAACAAGCGCTCCATCGAAGACCACTTCGACCGCGCGTTCGAGCTCGAAGGCGCCCTTGAGGCCAAGGGCGACGAGGAACGGCTCTCCCAGGTCCTCGAGCCTGCCTCGCTGGCCACCCTGCACTACGTGCGGCAGGGCGAGCCCAAGGGCCTCGGGCACGCCGTGCTCTGCGCCAAGCAGCACGTCGGTGACCACCCCTTCGCCTGCCTGCTCGGCGACGACCTGATCGACTATCGCGACCACCTGCTCAAGCGCATGATCAAGGTGCGCGACACCTACGGCGGCAGCGTCGTGGCGCTGATGGAGGTGCCCAAGGAGCAGGTCTCCCTGTACGGCGTGGCCACCATCTCGCCGACCTCCGAGGACGACGTCGTGCGCGTCACCGACCTGGTGGAGAAGCCGGCTGTCGACGAGGCGCCGTCCAACTGGGCGGTCATCGGGCGCTACGTGATCGACCCGGCCGTCTTCGAGGTGCTGGAGAACACCCCGCCGGGCAGAGGCGGCGAGATCCAGCTCACCGACGCGCTGCGCACGCTGGCGACGCGCGGGAGCGACGAGGGCGGCCCGGTGCACGGCGTGCTGTTCCGCGGCCGCCGCTACGACACGGGCGACAAGCTCGACTACCTGCGCACGGTGGTGAAGTTCGCCGCCGATCGTGAGGATCTCGCCCCGGACTTTGTACCGTGGCTGCGTGAGTTCCTCGATGAAATCAGTTGACGCGCACCTGGCCGACATCCTCGCCACGGTTCGCACGCTGGCCCCGCTCGAGCTCGAGCTCGAGCGGGCGCTCGGCACGACGCTGGCCGAGGAGGTCTCCTCGCCGGTGCCGCTGCCGCCCTTCGACAATTCCGCGATGGACGGCTATGCCGTCAGGGCGGCCGACGTCGCCGCCGCGCCGGTGTCGCTTCCCGTCATCGACGACATCGCGGCGGGGTCGGGCGAGCTCAGGGCGATCGGCCAGGGGCATGCCGTACGCATCATGACCGGCGCGCCGCTGCCCGCGGGCGCCGACGCGGTCGTGCCGGTGGAGTGGACCGACGGCGGCACCGTCACCGTGCGCATCGACCGTCCCGTGCGGGAGGGCAACGCCGTACGGCGGGCGGGGGAGGACGTGCAGGCCGGTGAGGTCGTGCTCAAGCCCGGCACCACGATCGGCGCCGCCCAGCTCGGCATCATCGCGGGCACCGGACGCCGTCGCGTCTGGGTGCGCCCGCGTCCGCGCGTCGTCGTGCTCTCGACGGGCGCCGAGCTCGTCGAGCCCGGCACGCAGCTGGGCCCGGGCCAGATCTGGGACTCCAACAGCTTCACTCTCACCGCCGCCGTCCGCGAGGCCGGTGGCGACGGCTTCCGCGCGGGCACGGTGACCGACGACCCCGCCGCCTTCCTCGACCAGCTCGACGCCCAGCTCGTGCGCGCCGACGCCGTCATCACCAGCGGCGGGGTCTCCATGGGTGCCTACGAGCCGGTCAAGGAGGCGCTCGGCCCGCTCGGCACCGTCAGGTTCGAGAAGGTCGCCATGCAGCCGGGCATGCCGCAGGGCTTCGGCGTGGTCGGCGACGACCAGGTCCCGATCTTCACCCTGCCCGGCAACCCGGTCTCGTCCTACGTCTCCTTCCAGCTGTTCGTACGGCCGGCGCTGCGCAAGATGCGCGGCCTGCCCGCAGGACCTCCCGCCACACGCCCGGCGCACCTCCTCGCGCCCCTGCACTCGCCCGAGGGTAAGCGGTCGTTCCTGCGCGGGGTGCTGGCCGACGACGGCACGGTCACGCCGGTCCACGGGCAGGGCTCGCACCAGCTGGCCGCGCTCGCCCTGGCCAACTGCCTCATCATGGTGCCCGAGCAGGTCACCGAGGTGCCTTCAGGAGCTTCTGTACAGGTGATTCGGATATGAGTGGTTTCACGCATCTCGACGAGACAGGCGCGGCGCGCATGGTCGACGTCGCAGGAAAGGACGTCTCCGTCCGTACGGCCACCGCCACGGGGCGGGTCGTGCTCTCGCAGGAGGTCGTCGCGCTGCTGCGCTCGGGCGAGGTCCCCAAGGGCGACGCCCTAGGCGTAGCCCGCATCGCGGGCATCATGGGGGCCAAGCGCACGCCCGACCTCATCCCGCTGTGCCACCCGATCGCGCTGCACGGCGTGTCGGTGACGCTCGCCGTGGGCGACTCGGGGGTGGAGATCACCTGCGTGGTGAAGACCGCCGACAGGACCGGCGTCGAGATGGAGGCGCTGACCGCGGTCACCGTGGCGGGCCTCGCGCTCATCGACATGGTGAAGGCGGTGGACCCCGCGGCAGTGATCACCGACGTGCGCGTGGAGGAGAAGACCGGCGGCAAGACCGGACTCTGGAGACGTCCTTGATCCGCGCGCTGGTCATCACCGTCTCGAACCGCGCCTCGGCGGGCGTCTACGCCGACAAGTCGGGGCCGCTCCTCGCCTCGCTCCTGTCCGAAGCGGGCTGCGCGGTGACCGGGCCCGTCGTGGTGCCCGACGGGCCGCCGGTGGAGGAGGAGCTGCGGGCAGGGGTCGCCAGGGGCTACGAGGTGATCGTCACGACCGGCGGCACCGGGCTGACGCCCCAGGACCTCACCCCGGAGATGACGGCCAAGGTCATTTCCCGGGAAATTCCTGGCATCGCCGAGGCCATCAGACAGGCGAACAGGGCCCAAGTGCCGACCTCGGTCCTGTCTCGCGGACTGGCGGGACAGGCGGGCGGCACGCTCATCGTCAATCTGCCCGGCTCCTCGGGAGGCGTCAGGGACGGCGTCGCCGTCCTCGCGCCCATCCTGGCGCACGCCGTCGACCAGATCCGCGGCGGCGACCACCCACGCTGACCTCCTGCCGATCCATGGCGGCTTCCTGCGTCTTGGGGGGATGATGAGGATGTGGATCGACTTCGTGGCTGGCCGGTGACCCTGACAGAGGGGCCGGTGGGGTTGCGCCCGCTACGCCTTGGCGACGTGCGCGTCTGGCGCGACACCCGCCTGCGCAACGCCGACTGGCTACGTCCATGGGAGCCGAGCAACCCCGAGACGCCGCTGTTCAGGACCGGGCTCGGGCCGTACCTGTCGATGGTGACCACCCTGCGCAGAGAGGCCCGTCAGGGGCTGTCCATGCCGTGGGTCGTCACCCATGAAGGCCGCTTCGCCGGCCAGCTCACCGTCGGCGCCATCGTCTGGGGCTCGGCGCGCTCCGCGCAGGTCGGCTACTGGATCGACGGCGCGCTGGCCGGACGCGGCATCACACCCACCGCCCTGGCCATGGCGGTGGACCACTGTTTCTTCACCACGGGCCTGCACAGACTCGAGGCCAACATCCGTCCCGAGAACCACGCCAGCCGCAGAGTGGTTGAGAAGCTGGGGTTCAGGGAAGAAGGCATTCGTCGGCGTCAACTCCACATCGACGGGGCCTGGCGGGACCACATCTGCTACGCGTTGACCGTGGAGGACGTCCCTCGCGGGCTGCTCGTCCAGTGGCGTCGCGCCGGTTCATCACATGAAGAGGTTTGACGATCTCGCGACACACCGCACCGAATGCTCGTCAATTAGTGACACGCGGTCTTACGGTGCGTGACGTGAGCACATCGAAGACGCCAAGAGCACCTATGCGTCTTCGTGCTGCCCTCAGGGCGGCTCCCTCGATCTCCGGGGCGCTTGGTGCGGCTCTGCTCGGCGCTCGGAGGTGGCCGTGAGCAGCGTGTTGCTTTACCTCGCCATCGTGGTCATGTGGTTGTGCGTCCTGGTGCCGATGTGGTTGCGCAGGGACCGCAGCAACCTGGCCGAGCTAGAGGAGTTCTACGCCGCCGAGGTGACGGGGCCCGTCCCCGTGCTGTCGGTCGCCACTCCCGCCGAGCCGCACGAGGTCGCCGAGCCCGTCGAGACGGACTACGCGCCGCTCTCCGACGACACGATCAGCGAGCTCAACCGGCAGTCGATGGACCTGCGCAGGCTCAAGGGCCGGCGCCGGGCGATCATCGTAGCGCGCCGCAGGCGGATGTTGTTCTTCTCCATCCTGCTGGTGCTCGCCTCCGTGGTGACCGCCGCCGTCCAGGTCATCCCCTGGTGGGGCGTGGCCCCCGCGGGGGTGCTCATGACGGGCTACCTCACCGTGCTGCGCATGGCCGTACGGGTGGACAGGGAGCGCAGGCAGCGCGCCGTGGAGGCTCGCGCGGCCCGTCTGCGCAGGCTGAGGGAGCGGCAGCGGGCGGAGGCGCTGGCGGCCGAGCAGGCGGAGGCGGAGATCCTGGAGTTCAGGCAGCCGGACGTCCTGTTCGACCAGTACGCCGACCCACCTCGGCGCGCGGTGGGGGACTGAGCGAGACTCTGGCGCAAGGACTCCTGGAAGTTTGCTAATCTAATCGAGGTCGTTGGGGATGTAGCGCAGTCCGGTAGCGCACTTCGTTCGCATCGAAGGGGTCAGGGGTTCGAATCCCCTCATCTCCACCACGAAGTACCAGGTGACAAGGGGTTTCGGAGTTGATCCGAGGCCCCTTTTCGCTGTCTGAGGGCCGCTGGGAGCCAATCGGGGAGCCACCTCACGCGGACTTACGCTTCCTTCTCTTACCGTCGCCGAAGACGGCGTTCATGGTTTCGGCACCCTTGGTGATCACGGGCTTGAGCTGCTTGCGGTACACGGCTTCCGTGACCCGGGTACCTGTGTGCCCGACGAGCTCTGCACCAAGTTCGGCGGCCGGTCTGGCAGGAGGAGCCGCAGTGGCCGCTCTGCGTTCGGCACGAGCGTCCGATGGGGCTCGTCGGGCAGTTCAGGCTCCCCGGCAGGCCGATCCGGATGGCCTATCTCGCCGACCTACTTCGTCGATCCTCGCCACCCGATGAGCAGGCTGGTCGAGTGCGTCCCCAGGGGGATCGTCAGAACCCGGAAAACCAAGCGGAGGCGTCGGACGTTGGCTGATCATAGGACGGAGGAGGCCTCATGCGAAGAATGATCGCCTGCCTGTCTTTGGTGCTTCTCCTGTCCTCCTGCGGCGGGGACCATGAGGCCTCGCCCGGCGGGTCCCATGGCGCATCGCGTGACGAGTTCGAGACGCGTGCCCGGGAGGTGGCAGAGCGCTGGCAGGGCTCGGCCGACGACCACGCCTGGCGCAAAGGGTTCGTTGCGCTGGAAGTCCTGAACCCGCAGGGATGGAACCACGTGAGCCAAAGCCCGGCCTGGGTGAACAGAAGCTCGCACAACGGTGCCTGGAGGCTGGCCGCCAAGCTGCCTGCGAACTCCCCGCACCGCGCCGACGTGCGATGGCCGGACGGCGAGGTCTCGCAGGTGCCGCTCATCTCGGCGGCTAGCGCGTACGAGGAGTTCAGCAAACCGGCGGACCTCATCGAAGAGGAGTGCCCGGCCAAGAAATGCCGCCCGCTCCGGGTCACCGGCGCCAGACTGGGCAAGGTCTCGCTGGAGACCAGCCGCGGCGCAATCCAGGTGCCCGCCTGGATGTTCACCGTCGAGGGAGTCGAGCAGAAGAAGGTCCACGTGGCGGTAGACCCCTCGGCCGTCACCGCCCGTCCCGAACGGATACAGGGAGGGTTCGAAGAGGTGATGGCGTTCGACCTCGTCGCCGGCAAGCCTGACGAGCTGCTTATCCGCTACGGGTTCGGCGCCTGCGACACCGTTCACGGGCCGCGCGCTTACGAGACCGACCAACTGGTGGTGATCGACATGGACGAGGAGGACTCCAGCTCTGGCAAGCCTTGCCCGGCGATTCTCAAGACGGCGACGACTACCGTCACGCTGACCCGACCGCTCGGCGACCGCCTCGTACTTGACTCCGGCACTGGGCTGCCGGTGCTGCGGGGACTGAACAGGCGCTGACGGCCCGTGGTACACGTAGTATGCCTATCGTGCTTAGGTGATCATTTGGAAGCCGAGTATCCCCAGGTGGAAGCAGCTCTACGAAATGTCCTCGCGGAGCGCATCAGGACGGGTGAGTACGCCCCAGGTGATCGCATGCCCTCAGTCATGGCTCTCATGGACGAGTTCGGCCTTGCAGTGGCCACGACACAGAAGGCCGTCGCCAAGCTGCGCGATGATGGCTTGATCTACACCGAACCGGGACTGGGCTCGTTCGTGGCCAAGCAAGACGGGGAAGCTCTCGACCAGCAGTAGCTGAAAGGGAGCTCCATGCTTCGCTAGGGCCTGTCCTTTGGATCTTGCCCAACAGGAAACCTGTCGATCTCGGCCCGCGACAGACCTACCCTGATCGCATGGCCCATGCAAAGACATCCTATGTCTGTCTGCCTTGCCGCGCTTCGTACAAGCAGCCTTACCCCGGCCCTGGCCACTACGACCGGTCCTGCCCGCGCTGCGCCGAGCCGCTGATCCACGTCGGTTCAGCCTTTGCGGCCCCGCGTCAGCGGGACAATGCGGCCTGGCGGGTGCTCTCGCTGTTGCTGCACTCGGGTGTCCGCTTCCACAAGAGTTGTTGCGGTGGCCCAGGCTACCGCCCGCGCACGCTCAGCGAAGCACGCGCGCGGATGGCATACGCCCGCACGAACGGGGAGCCGTTCGCTAAGGCTCTGGTGCGCTACGAACTCCCTTGATAGGGCGTTGGCAGCGCGACTGCCGGTCGGAAGGCGAAACGTGCGTCGAATGGAGTCCAGTCATTTCGTAGCGTTCGTCTTCGATTTGCTGCCAGGCGGGGGCAGTCAGAACGAAGCCCAGCCGTCTTCGTGACGTTCGATTTCGATCTGCTCCCAGGCGATGGCGGTCACGGGACGACCATAACGGTGGGAGTGATGTGGGCCTGCTTTCAGCGTGGGACCTGGGGTGGGGATGCCGTGGCGAGGTACTTACGCCTGATCATCGCGATCGGGTGGGATCTCGTGGTGGCTGCGATCTCTGAGCCGTTTCTGGCGGCGGGCTGACCCCGGGACGTGTCCACCTGACGAAAGTCGGGGTGAGCGCCAGACGATCGTGCACTGTGCCGTACCTGGACGAATTCCTACGTTGGTTCTCGGCAGACAGAACCTCGGAAGGAAGCCTCATGAAGATGCGCAAGGTCGCGGCGATGACCGGCCTGGCTGGCGTGCTGCTGGCGATGGGGATGACGGCGGCGCAGGCTTCTGCGGTGACGCCGTCGGCCGGGGACCTGAGCGCGAGCGTGATCGACGACTACATGCGCGACTATGTCGAACGGACCGGGTTGCCTGGTGCCACGGTCGCCGTCACAAAAGGTGACCAGGTCGTCCACGTCGCGGGCTATGGCCACACGGCCGGGGGTGAGGCGATCACGAAGGGCACCCCGATGCCGCTCGCCTCACTCTCCAAGTCGTTCACGGCCTTGGCGGTGCTGCGTCTCGCCGATGAGCGCAAGATCAGCTTGGATGCTGCCGTACAGACGTATCTCCCCGAATTCACCATGGCTGACCCTCGCGCCGCGAAGATCACTGTGCGCCAGTTGCTTCAGCAGACCTCGGGGATGAGTGACCAGAGCTTCCCGGAGCTGACGCTCGCCGCACCGGACACGCTCAAGGACGCCGTCGGGATGCTGCGAACCGCTCCGCTCGCCAGCGAGCCCGGCACCAAGATGGCCTATCACAACCCCAACTACGCCGTCGCGGCGCGGCTGGTCGAGGTGGTGGCCGGGGTGCCGTTCGCCGACCATATGGCCGCGAACGTGTTCGGCCCGCTCGGCATGACATCGACCGCGACCGTGAACACCACCAGCGACCTGCCCGGCCGGGGCGCGGGTTACATCCGAGCCTATGGCCAGGTCGTCGAGCGCTCGCAGCCGAAGTGGTTCATCAATGGCGGCGCCGGCGTCGTCAGCACCGCCGACGATCTGGCGAGATGGCTGATCGCGCAGAACGGCGCCGGCGGTGTCCTGCCCGAAAAGATCCTGAAGACCGCTCAGAGCGCGTCGGGCGTAGCCGGCAGTACCTACGGGATGGGCTGGTCGGAGGGGAAGACCGATGGCGGAGCGCCCCGGCTTCAGCACACCGGCTGGCTGCTCACCCACAACTCCGTCCAGACGCTCCTACCTGAGAGCACGTACGGCATCGCGGTCGTCACCAACACTGGGATGATCTCCGGCGACGACGCGCTTCTCATCACCAACGGCCTGATCGACGTCGTTGAGGGCCGCCCTGTCGCCGGAGCGGTGCCCTTCACCATGTCCGCGGACCTCTGGCTGGCCGGCCTGAGTGTGCTCAACCTCGGACTCGGCATCCTGGGGGTCTACCGTGCCGGCAGTTGGGCCCGCCGCCGCGAGGGCCGGGCCGCCTGGCGTGTGATCGTGAGACTGATTCCGTACGCGGCGCCGATCGTGTTCTTCTTCGGTCTCGCGGACCTGATCGGCTTCGTGATGAACAGGGCGGGCACGCTGGAGCAGATCACATATGTGTGGCTCGCGCTGTATGTCTGGGCTGCCACCGCCGCACTCGCCGCTGCCGCCGTCGTCGTCTCTCGTTTCGTCCACCTCGTTCGTGCCCGGGGCGCTCGTGGACGTGCCGGCGAGACGTCCGGACCGCGGGAAACGATCACATCTCGTGCGTGAAGCAATCAAGGAAGCGCTTTTCCACTGCAGACCACACCTACTCGTGAGCCGTTCTTGAGACGGCTGGACTGAAGTTGACGGGATCCCGTCCGATCGATTGATCGGACGGGATCTCGGTCGTGGTGGTGGGTGGAGCTCAGTACCCGCTGCGGCGAGGGGCGGCGGTCGGGCGGCGGGAGAGATTGGTCCTGCCCGTGGGCTTGAGGTCGCGCGCCGGCTGGTCGTGCCGGTGCGGCGATCGGGCCTGGTGCTCGGTCTTGGCCTGGGTGATGGTGGCGGGGAGTTTGATATGCATGCTTCCTCTTTGGGGTACTAAGCCCTGGTGAGCCAGGTGACCTGGGTGCCGTTGTCGAAGGACTCGCGCCGGGTGGGGGTGAACTGGGTGGGGTTGAACTGTCCGGAGAACATGGGGATGCCCGCGCCCGCCACCACGGGGTAGCTCTTGAGGATGATCTCGTCGATCTCCGGGAGCAGGGAGGCGGCGAGCCTGCCGCCACCGCAGAGGTAGATGTCCATGCCGGTGTCCTCGGCCTTCAGCCGCCGGACGAGCTCGATCGGGTCGCCGGCCTCCACCTGCACCGTGGGGTCGTCGATCGTCAGCGTGCTGGAGACGACGTACTGGCGCAGGTGGGAGTACGGGCTGGTGGTGGGGACGTCCAGGGCCGGCTCGTAGGTGCCGCGGCCCATCACCAGCGTGTCGAAGACCTTGTTGGGCACGCCCTCGAGGCCGACAAGCTTGCGCACGTGGGTGGGGAGCGTCTCGGGGTAACGGGCGTTGATCCAGGCGGCCATCTGGTCCGACACGGGGTAGAAGTCGAACTCGGCGTTGGGGCCCGCGATGTAGCCGTCGAGCGAGCCGGCGATGTAGTAGACAAGCTTTCGCATATCGATCAACTCCCGATGTAGTACTCTGTTTGGAGTGGTCAAAACGTAGTACTACAGACGGAGTGGTGTCAAGTGCGGAGAAATCCCGAACGACGGCAGGCACTGATCGACGCGGCCATCGAGGTGCTGGCCAGGGAAGGAGCGCGGGGGCTGACCTTCAGGGCCGTCGATACGGAGGCGGCTGTGCCCCCGGGCACGGCCTCCAACTACTTCGCCAACCGCGACGACCTGTTCACCCAGGTCGGCGGACGCATCTATGAGCGGTTGCTGCCCGACGAGGCCACGATCGCCCGCAGTCAGGAGGGCGTGCAGGACGAAACCCGCTATGCCGAGCTCATGCACGAACTGGTGGATCGGGTCTCGGCCTTCAACTCCGGATACCTGGCCCTGCTCGAGCTGCGGCTGGAGTCCACCCGGCGCCCTGAGCTGCGCGCCGTGCTGACCAAGCGCATCCGCGAGGACATCGACGCCAACATCGGCTACCACGCCACTTCGGGCCTGCCCGGCGACTCGACCTCGGTGGTGCTCCTTTATCTCACCCTGAACTGGCTGATCGTGGAGCGGCTGACACTGCCCGACATCTTCACCGAGCAGGAGATCCACGAGCTGGTCGACGCCGCCGTGCAAAGATCTCTGAATGCCTGACGTGTAGGGCCACCCGACGGTCCTGGGAAACGAACCGCCAGACGTCACGGGCCGCTTTCGAGAGATCGGGAGCGGCCAGCCGAGTGACTGCGCCCCCATGGCGTGGCTGCGGCTCCGCAGTCGTCGTATGCGGAGTTGTATCGAGCGCTATGCCCTTTCCTGCTTGTAATCATGCGATTGATTGATAATATGCGTCCATGCCCGAAGATCAGCTCCAGGCGACGAGCAAAGCGGCGCGTACCAGGGAGCGCATCCTTGATGCGGCCCTCGACGAGTTCTCCGCCAAGGGGTACAGCGGCGCGCGCACCGCGGCCATCGCCAAGCGCGCCGGCGTCAACGTGCAGCTGATCTCGTACTACTTCGGCGGCAAGGAAGGGCTGCTGGAGGAGCTGCTGTCGAGCTGGCAGGAGCGGCGCTCGAAGTTGGTACCGGCCAGCAAGGCCGAGCTGTTCCTGGAGAGCTTCCGCATGGTGTTGAACGCCACCTTGCGTGATCCCCGGCGAGCCCGTCTCGTGGTGTGGCAGGCGCTGGGTGACTATCCCGGCGACACCGAAGCGCTGGCGCGAGAGTGGCGCACGGTGGCCGCCGCCGCCGTCGAGCAGACGCGCGCCCGGCAGGCGGCGGGAGAGATCAGCGAGGATCACCCGCCCGAGTTCGTGACGCTGCTTTCGTTCCTGCTCGCCTTCGCTCCGGTCGCGCTTCCGCAGGTGATCGAGGAGATCTACGACGTGGATCCGCTGTCTGAGGAGTACCGGCAACGCGTGAGCGAGGCCCTTGCCGCCTTTCTTGATGTACGGCACGCATGAGGCTCGTCCTCATGCGTGAAATCATTCAATCGATTGATTAGGGAGTACCCATGATCCGCGTCCTCGTCACAGGAGCCACCGGCCGGCAGGGTGGAGCCGTGGTCGCACGCCTGCTCAAGCACGGCCATGAGCCAGTCGCCTACGTTCGCGACCCCACGACACCGGCGGCGGACGCGCTCGCCGCACAGGGCGTCCGCCTCGTGACCGGCGATCTCGCCGACCGCGAGGCCCTCACCAAGGCGGCGAAGGGCCTGGATGCGATCTTCGGGCTGACCATCCCCTTCGGCGAGAACGGCGCCGCCGAGGAGATCGCCCAGGGCCGCGCCCTCGCCGACGCGGCGAGCGCGGTGGACGCCCACCTCGTGTACTCCTCGGTCAAGGGGGCGGCGAGCGAGGCCGACTTCACGGTCGAGCACGCCTCCGCCAAGCAGGTCGTGCACCGCTACCTCCTCGAGCAGGGCACCACGTTCACCGCCGTTCAGCCGGTCTACTTCATGGAGAACGCCCTCAACGTGGGCATGACTCGGCTGAACCAGGGCGTCTATGCCTTCCCGCTCTCTCCGGAGCGCAAGCTCGACCAGGTCACTGTGCTCGACATCGCCGGCATGGCCGTCCACGCGATCGAGAACGCCGCCGAGCTGTCCGGTAGAGCGATCGACGTCGTCTCCGACAGCGTGACCACCCTGGAGGCGGCGCGGTTGCTGTCCGAAGCCATCGGCTCGGACCTGCCGTACGAGAACATTCCCCTCCCGATGATTCGCCATTGGGCTGGGGATGAGATCGCCGACATGTTCCAGAGTTTTGAGGACAACCGGGTGCACGCCGACATCGCCGCGCTGCACGCGGAGTTCCCGGAGGTGGGCTGGCACTCCTACCTGGGATGGGCGCGGACGGTCGACTGGGACCAGGTGCTCGCTCAGCAGTCTGGCCGGGGCTGAATCTCCTCGATGAGTCGGCCGCGTACGGCGTCGTCGTCGGCGAGCTCGACTCGGTCACGGTGACACGACGACGCCTTGCCGTCCCGGCTGAGGTCGCTGGCGAGGCGACGGCCGCGTTGCCTTGCGCGCCCTCACCTGGGAAAACACGATGGAGCCGGGCCTTCTCGTTGGTTCAGGACCCGTGGGGGCGGTTCGTCCTCGAGGGAGAGTCGTACCGCCTCCACATGTGGATATCGGTGCTTTTCAGACCAGGTGGTCGGGCAGCCTGAGCCACATGTCGGCCTGGTCAGCGATCGATCGGGTGCCGGTCGGCCGCAGGCCCGCTCCGGCGTAGCAGTAGGCCACGGCGTCACCGTGGTAGAGGTAGGTGGTGAGGATCTCCTCGGCGGGATCCCCGGCGGAGACACTGCCCCCGCCGGGGTGCGTGTCCCACTCTTCGATGACGCCGTGGCGGGCGACGGCTCCCTGGTTGCCGCTCTTGGGATTGGCGAACAGCGCATAGCAGACAGTGCCGGCCGACAAGCGCTCTATGACGCCGGGGTTGGACGCGACGTATCCCCACGGTTGGACGACGACGCATCCGCCGGGCACATCGGTGACACCGACGACGGACAGGCCGTTATCCTCATCTGACCAGGGGTCATCCATGAGTTCTTCGACCTCTACCTCATCGGCCGGTACGGCCTCCAGCCGCCGTGCCGCCTCGGCCGCGGTGATGTCGGCCACGCAGGCGAGGCTGAAGCCGTCGTCGTCGAAGCGCTCCAGCGTGGCGATCAGGCGTCCGGCCTCAGCCACGGCGGCGCTCTCGGCGGCGGACAGGCCGGGCTCGCCGTCGGGAAGAGCGAACAGATCTGGGGTGGGGGTGGCAAGGCTGAGCCGTCCGGGGGACCAGCCGTCCATCATCGGCCGCCACGGGTCCGCTCCGGCGGTGACCAGGGCGCGGGCGTTGTCCGGGCGGTTGTGGAAGACGGCCTCCCAGAGGGCGGTACGACCTTCGTGCTCCGCATCGACGTCATCGACGCGCCGGGCCAGTTCAGCGACCACCTCGGGCGAACCGTACCCGGCCGCCGCATGAAGCGGCCGTTCGTCGAAGAACGCTCCTGCATTCGGGTCGGCGCCCGCGTCGAGCCGGGCGCGGATCAGGCTGAGGTTCGACCAGTCGTCCCAGCCGATGCCGGACCATCCGGATCCGTCGTTGACGGCCATGGCACTCCTTGAGGGGATGTACGGAAGATGTCAATGCCGATCATGGCGGTCGAGGCCGACAGATTCGGGGCCGCGGCCCGTCAGCGAGAGGGTGGCGTCCCCCGCCGTGCGAGAGGCTGGGCGAGTCTTCGCACTGCGGCCCGCGTGATGGGGTCCTGGCCGGATGTGATCTCCGGGTGGGGCGATTCCGGGTACTCTGCCGGACGTGCGGCGATTGATCATGTCCCGCGGGTTATGGCTCGCGTTGTCGGCGGCCATGGTGACAGCGACGATCGTGGTGATCGCGCGTTCTCGCCGACGCCCGCCAGGACCGCGTCCGGTCCGGCAGGACGAGGCGGTTTCCGGCACCTCGCTCCCGGCCCGGACGCAGAGCGAACCCGCGTCGCCATGGCCTCCCGTCCCGGTTCTTGGGACCCCCACCGCGGACGATCTCCAGCGCTACACCGCCAGGCCGTCCGTCCTTGACGGTCCCGTGTTCGCGAGGATGTTCGAGGAAGGAGAGCCGAGGGAGCCGCTGGACGAAGCCGTCCGACGCCGCCTGACCCGGTGGGGCATAGCCGGACTGGCCCTTCTCCTGCTGGCTGGCGGCGCTCACGTCCTGGAGTCTGCGGTCTTCTCCAAGGAATCGGGCGGAGCGGCCAGCGTCGCGTCCCCATGCGCCGAGGTTCCCCCGGAAATCCGTGGCGCTTGCTCGTTCGCCGAGATCGAGACGCTGGAGGGTCCGGACAGCGACAGTGGAGAGGCGTACGGGCAGAGCGCTATCTATCAATCGGGTCCCGACGCGGACTGCCGGCCCAAGAGCGCCACCCCGCGTGTGAGGAAGCTCAACGCGAAGGTGGCCAGGGCGGTGGACCGGCAGTGGCGAAGGATCGAGGCCTGGCTGAAGACCAACGCTCCGAGGAGCCATCGCACGCTCGGCAAGCCGGGAGAGCCTGAGGTCATCGCGGCGGCGGAGGCGGAGATGGGCTCCCTGTTCCCCGATGACCTGCGGGCCTCGCTGCTGCGCCACGATGGGGTCGTCCATCTGGACGACGTCGGGGCTTTCGGCTTCCTGGGCAACTCGAACGCGAGTGTCCGGGAGATCCGGGACACCTGGCGACAGCTGTGCCTGATTGACGATGAGGACGACGGCACCCAGGGGTTCACCGATCCGCGAACGGAATGGTGGGACGGGCGCATGCTGCCCTTCGGCTCCGACGGGCTGGGTAACCACCTCGTGGTCGACTCGGTGAAGCGCGACGTCGGCGACACCGATCACGAGGGCGTCATGAGCTTCACGCCCGGAGGGGTTCGGATCCGCTCGTACTACGCCCTGCTGAAGGCCACCGCCGACGCCATGGAGGACGGCGGCACCATCGGCTACTGGAAGCCCGAGGCAGTCGCCGGCGTGCTCCGCTGGAAGGCCCTCTGAGCTCCTCGACGTCAGGAGCGCACCGAGACCGCTGCGACCCGGCCTCAGATCACAATCAGGGACACATGATCCGTGTCCACGCCTACACCCCATGATCACGGGTAGCGCTGAGCAACCATCCCACACCCCCGATGGAAAGGAAGCTCAGTGATCACCCTCATTCTGCTCATCTTCGCGCTGGTCTGCTTCGTCCTCGCCGCCCTCAACGTCGGCGGAGGCCGCGTCAACCTGATCGCACTGGGGCTGGCCCTATGGGTCCTCACCGAGATCATCCCGAAGATCGGGGAGCTGTAACCGGTAGGAGCACGCGTTGCGGTGTCGAGCTCGACGCCACTGCTGCGCGAGCGCGCGCGGCAGATCTACCACGCCCGCTCCGGCGCGGGAGGCGACCGGCAGGAGCCGCGGGTCGCCGACGACGGGGCGGGCGGTGGGGACGCGCTGCCGCTGCCGCCCGACCTCTCGTGCGGACGGTGGCCGAGCCGACGCCCGAGCCCCACCCGCTCCGGCGTCCCGGCGGCCCGCGGACGGCGCCCGCGCAGCGAGGGCCCGAGCGGAGCGGCCATCCGCCACGGTGTCCGACGCCGGTACCCCGGGTGGTCACGCGCTGGAATCACTGTGCGGGAGGACAGGCCGGGTGTGTGGTGACCCGGAAGAATTCCAGACGGATCGAGGGGTCGTCAGGGAGGGCTATCGCCCTGGCCTGCGGGGTCGTGGCCCAGCAGGCGGGCAGGAGGAAGTAGCGCTGGTTGGAACGGATCAGCAGGCGCAGCCCTGCGTAGCGATAGTGGAACTTCGCGGCCGTGTCGGGGAGTGGGCTCTCCGTGATGCCGAGTCCCTCCAAGTACAGGCGTTGTGGCGCGTAGATGACCACGCCCGGTAGACGTGTCGGATCGCTTCGCAGCTGCTCGGCCGCTGCCGCTCCGCGAAGCTGGGCGTACACGGCGACCGACCACAGCAGCAGGAGGGCGAGAAGAGCCACGAAGACGGCCCGCCGGACGGCTCGGACGGTGGCGGACTCAGCGGTGTGTCCCGCCGGCCGGGGATCGATCATCGCGTGGAGGGAGGCGCTGTAGCCGAGCGCCAGCACACCGAGCGCGACGCAGATCGGAGCGACGGGGGCTCTCACCCTCAGCTCCACCCAGCCCACCGTTCCGAGGACACCGACCAGGACGGCGGCGAACCCGAACAAGCCCAGTTCGATCACGAACCACCGCATGACGGCCTGGTGAGCGGCCATATGGCGAACCAGCAGCGCGTGCGCCGGGAGTGCGATCAAAAGTGCCAGCAGGACCATGGCCAGCGGCTCGATGGTCGATCCCACGCTGCGCAGCGCGTAGTCCTGGATGGACAGGCCGAGCAGGCTCTGATCCACGCCGAGGCTGCTGAAGGTGGTGTTGGTGCGCACCGATCCGAAATAGACCAGGAGCCCGGCGATGATCGTGGTCGGCGTGACGACATGGGCGAGGAGGCTCCACAGGCCGGCCACGTCCTGGCCGACGTCGCCACTGTTGTCGCGAGGGTCAGACTTCTTCATGATCGGCGGCTCCGGGCGAGCGGCGTCTACGATTCGTCCGGCGCGGGCTGGTCAGTATCGTTCTCCTCGGGCTCGGGCTCGGGCTCCGGCTCCGGCTCGGGGTCGCCCGTATCGCCGGGATCCGGCCCCGTCTCGTCGTCAGTGGATGGGGTGTCGCTCGGGGCGGGTTCGAGGTTGGTGCTCGGAGGAGTCGTCGGCGTCTCCTCGTCGGATGGGGACACGGTCGAGCCGGGCGTCGCGCCTACACACTCCGGGATGGATTCGGGCGCCGGTGCCGTCGCGCATACCTCCTTGAGATAGCGATCCGTGTTCTTCCCGAGCTTCGAGAGCAGGGCGAGGGTCTCTCGAGCCTTGTCGTGCTCCCCGGTCGCCGTATAGCTGATCAACTTGGCGTGGTACATGAGCTCGAGCAGCTGGGGGCGCGTCTCCGCGGGCAGGTCTTCGCGGATTCGGTCGGCCGCGGCGAGGCTTTTGAGCGCTTGCTTGTACTGTCCGAGGCTGGCTTTGGCCGCTCCTGCGCACACCAGTGCGACGGCCGTCGCGCTGGAGTCGCCTTCGCCGTCCCCAGGGGTCGGTTGCTGGTGTGCGAACTGGTCCATCCTTTCCGCCGCCACCTGGTACTGACCGCTCGCGAGCAGCTTCTGGCATTCCCTGCACACGGCGAGGGTCGCGTCGGGAACGTCTCCGCCTCCCGTCGGCGGCACGATCTCACCCTCCGGCTTGATGGCCGGCTTGGCCGACGGCCGCGACGCCGGCGACGGGTCCGGACGGCCTGCGCACCCACTCACCAGCGCCATGCCGGCGGTGAGCATCACGACGGCCGCTGACAAGGCCCTCCCCATGAACTCCCCCTGATCCCTGCCCGCATCGCCCGCGCTCCCGGCCGCGGACGGGCCAGTGGTCATCGCCCGCCGGCCTTCGCCGTCGCGCCCACCACGCGCCCACCACGACCCGCCTGGCCGAGGCGGTGTCGTGCCGCCGCCTCGCGGACACATGCCCAGGTCATACCGCGTCGAGACCTGAGCCACTCTCGTGAGGGCCCAAAATCCTCTTGCCCCGTCCGTCCCCTCCTGGAGCCCTCAGCGATCCTGGATGTGGACGGGGCGGCAAGCTCGCGGTCATCCTGTCCAAGTCGTTCCCGCCGGCCGCCGACACCGCCGTCACCGACCCCTCCATAACCCGCCGGCTCCACAACCAGCCGGCCCCGCCGGGGCGGGGGTTAGCCTGGCAGGAGCACCACCTCGGGAGGTGTCATGCGCATGGGCCTGACGCGTGGGGTGCTCGCACCCGTCCTCTTCCGCCTGGTGCAGGTGGTCCTGCTGCCGCCCGCGGTCCTCGGCTACCTGCTCTGGGTGGTCAGGTTGCTGCACCACACCCGCAGGACCGGCGTGTCGGCCACGGTGCTCGCCTCCGTCTACACCCGGTGGATGCAGCACAGGCTGGGCACCAGGCGCGACGAGCCGTGCGACAGGCTGATGGCCGTGCTGCCCAACGTCTCTCCGTGGGGGCTCAAACTGGCGACCAATCCCACGCTGGTCGCGCACCGGCTGACGGGGTACGTCCCGAGGATCTATCGCTATCCCTACCCCGGCGTGCCGCCGATCCATCACCAGCCCGCCGCCAGGACGACCTTCTTCGACCAGGCGCTCGAACCGCGCCTCGGCGATCAGGTGGTCGTTCTCGGTGCGGGGCTCGACACTCGCGGGTACCTGCGGCCGATGCGGTGCTTCGAGATCGACACGCCGAGGTCCCAGTCGTTCAAGCGGGAGGCGCTGAGGAGGGCGGGGGTCGACACCGCGGGCGTCGTGTTCGTGCCCGCGGACTTCGAGAAGGACGACTGGCTCGAGCGGCTGGTCGAGGCGGGCTTCGATCCGGGCAGGCCGAGCTTCTTCCTGTGGGAGTCGGTGACGATGTACCTGGACGGGCAGGCGGTCGAGAAGACGTTGCGGGGGATCGCGGGGCTCGGCGGCACCGTCGCCTTCGACTACTTCTCCTCGGCGGCGCTGGAGGACGGCGCGCTCATCATGCGCTACGCCAGGACCGCGGTCAGGATCGTCGGCGAGCCGTTCACCTTCGGGATCGACACCACTCCGCCGGCGCGGACCAGGGCCGCGGCCTTCCTCGAGTCGTGCGGCCTGACGCTGGTGGAGCACCGCACCTTCGGGCGCGAGTCGGCCCGCAGGGCCGTGGCGGCCGCCTTCGTCATCGCTCGTAGCTCTTCAGGGAGATCGCGGTAGCGGCTCGGTGGATCGGCTCGACGACCTTGGCGGCCAAGCGGTCCTTGCCGGGCAGGCGCGCCATGAGCGACAGCATCGTCATCGCGAACCAGACCTGCGCCCTGCTTCGCATCACCATCTGCCTGATGTTCTTGGGGCCGAGCTTCTGGTTCTCCTCGGCGAAGTGCCGCAGCTCGCTCTCGTATCGGTCGAAGCCCTTCGCGTGGTCGCCGTCCGCGGAGGCGAGCTCGCCCGCCAGGACGTACGCGCCGACCAGCGCCAGGCTGGTGCCCTGACCCGATGCCGGTGAGGCGCAGTAGGCGGCGTCGCCGACCAGGGTGACCCTGCCGGTGGACCAGCGGTCCATGCGCACCTGGCTGAGGGTGTCGAAGTAGAAGTCCTCGGCGTCGGCCATGCCGCGCAGCAGCTCGGGGACCTCCCACCCTTCGTCCTTGTAGGCCTCGGCCAGCCGCCGCTGCTGCTGGGCGCGGTCACGGCGGTCGAAGGCGTCGCCGTCCGCGGCGAACAGGAACATCGCCTTCGCCCCCGTGTCCTTGGCGGTGCTGTAGGTCAGGGCCGTACGGCCGGCGCCGACGTAGGTGAGCTCCCACCGGTCGAGGCCGAGGTGGTTGGGGACGCTGAAGATCGAGACGTGGTACCCCATGTCGTGGACGAACCGCTCCTCGGGCCCGAAGGCCAGCGCGCGGGTGTGGGAGTGCAGCCCGTCCGCGCCGACCACCACGTCGTAGCGGGCCTTCCTGCCGCTGTCGAAGACGACGTCGACCCCGTCGGGGCCGTCGGTGAGCGAGGCGATGGCGTCGTCGAAGAGGTAGTCGACCTCGTCCCTGGTGAGGTCGTAGATGAGGCGGTTGAGGTCGCCCCGCAGGATCTCCGCGTCCTCGCCCGTCCTGCCGCCGAAGGTGTCGCCGTCCATGCTGGCCACCCGCCTGCCCGCCGCGTTGACGATCGAGCCGCCCCGCACGTCGGTGCGCTCGCGGCGGACCGCCTCGAGGAGGCCCATGCGCGTGATCACCTCCAGCGCCGCTCCTCGAATGTCGATCTTGTAGCCGCCTTCGCGGATCGCGGGCGCCCGCTCGACGACGGTCGGGGTGCAGCCGTGACGGCGCAGCCAGTAGGCCAGGGCGGTGCCTGCGATGCCGGCGCCGGAGATCAGGACGTTCATGTGCACTCCTTGGTGAGGTTTCCATGACCATACACGCGTCTCACACAGTTGTGCAATACATTTGTCTGAGACGGTGGTGCGGTGTGTCGGTGCTGGACACTAAGGTGGGCGGCATGGAAACGAAGGCTCTGGCGGCAGCCGGAATCACGGTGGTGCTCTGGGCTTCGGCCTTCGTGGCGATCCGCAGCGCGGGGGCCGAATACAGCCCTGGCGCGCTAGCGCTCGGGCGGCTCCTGGCCGGGTCGGCCGTCCTCGTGGTCATCTGGCTGGCGCGAGGCGGAGGTTTCCCGCCGAGAGCGGCCTGGCCGGGCATCCTCGGCTCCGGCGTGCTGTGGTTCGGGCTCTACATGGTGGCCCTCAACTGGGGCGAGCAGCTCGTCGACGCGGGCACCGCGGCCATGGTGGTCAACATCGGCCCCATCGTCATCGCCCTCCTCGGCGGCTGGCTGCTCAAGGAGGGCTTCCCTCGGGCCCTGTTCGCCGGCCTCGCGGTGTCGTTCGCGGGCGCGGCGGTCGTGGGGCTGTCGATGTCCGAGGGCGGGGGCTCGTCGGTGGCGGGGGTGCTGCTGTGCCTGCTGGCGGCCGTCTCGTACGGCGTCGGCGTCGTCTTCCAGAAGCCCGCTCTGCGCCACGCCAGTGCCTTGCAGGTGACGACGTTCGGCTGCGTGGTCGGCACGGTGGCGTGCCTTCCGTTCGCCGGCCAGCTGGTCGCGGAGGCCTCCACGGCCTCGCTGGGAGCCACGCTGAACGTGGTCTATCTGGGCGTCTTCCCGACCGCCCTGGCCTTCACGACCTGGGCCTATGCCCTGGCCAGGACGACGTCGGGGAAGATGGGCGCCACCACGTACGTGACTCCCGCACTGGTGGTGCTGATGTCATGGGTGGCGCTGGGGGAGGTGCCTGGGTGGCTGACCCTGCTGGGCGGCCTGCTCTGCCTGGTCGGGGTGGGCGTCTCACGGATGAGGCCCAGGCGGCTAAGCGGCCAGAGCGTGGGCTGACCTGCGGCCGGCCTTGCGGGCCAGCGGGTAGAAGGAGATCAGCAGGCAGATGGCGCCGAGCGGGATGAAGTCACGCTCGATGGTCGGCAGGGCGAAGTCGAGCACGACGAGCACGGGAGTCCAGGCCCTGACCTTGCGCTGCGCGGCCAGCTGAACGATCAGGGAGACCTGGGCGAGGTAGAACAGGAACGGCAGGCCGGTGTAGATCGCGATCTCGATGCCAGGGATCGACTGGATCCTGTCGAAGTGCTCGCCCATCGCCGCGTGGTCGGCGGAGATGAAGCCGACGACGATGTCGATGACGAACTGGATGGCCACGGCCGTGACGCCGACGAAGCCGAGCACGACGCCGGTGGTGGCGAGCGCTCCCTTGCCCGCCATGCGGCGCAGCTCCAGGAAGATCGGGACGAACAGCGCAAGGGCGGCGAGGAAGGCCAGGTGACCGGCGGTCCAGGCGAATCCCGGGCCACGCTCGCCGTCCAGGCCATCGAGGAAGCGGAGGATGCCGTAGGCGAGAACGAACAGGGGGGCGGCGATGAACGCGAACTTCTTCATGCCGAGAATCCTCGCGAAACGGCGCCCCTGTGTGATCGCCGGAGCGGGCGATCCTCCGACTCACTCTTGAGAGGGATCCGCCTCCCTCGCGCGGCCCCGGGGCAAGCAAGCATGGGCGAACGTTGGCGCTGCGCTGAAAGATCGCGGGGAACGTACCGGGCGTAATTGATCAAGGAGGCGGAAAGACGTGCGTTCGGTACTCGCGACGGCCGTGTGCGCCGGTGCCCTGCTCCTGGCCGCGCCCGCGACGGCCACACCCATCCTGCCCTTCGGCGGCGACATCACCGTCACGCCGCAGTGGGTGGAGCCGGGCGGCGAGGTCAGCATCACCCTCGACTGCGACGACCACGAGCACGCCTTCGTCGAGTCGGAGGCGTTCGGCGAGGTGGAGCTGGACGGTGAGGAGGGCGTCGACCTGCTGGTCGACGAGGAGCCTGGGAGGTACGCCGTCCACGGGCAGTGCGGCCCCGACGGGCCCCCGCTCAACGACACCTGGCTGGTCGTCGAGGACGACTACCCCTACGGCGGGGTGGAGACGGGAGCGGGAGGCACCGCGATGCGCGTGGTGAGCCCCGCGGTGAGCGCGGGCGTGGGCGTGCTGGCCGCCGCCGCCATCGGCGGGGGCGCGCTGTTCCTTCGTCGCCGCCGTGCCGGCCACTAGCCCGGCGAGGCCGGTCGCCTACGTGTTCCTGGCGGTCGCCGTGGCGCTGGCCTTCGACTCCTGCGCCAACAGGCGCCACGCGCCTCCGCCCATGCCCGACGGGAGCGCGGCCGAAGGCGTGGGGTCGCGGTCGAGGCAGTCGAACGTCATCATGCGGCGCAGCGTCCCCGAGCGCATCCAGATCCCTGCCATCGGCGTCGACGCCGAACTCACCAGGCTCGACCTGCAGAGCGACGGCAAGGTCGAGGTCCCGCCACTCGACCGCCCCGAGCTGGCCGGTTGGTACGCCGGCGGCGTCACCCCCGGCGAGCGCGGCCCTGCGACGATCTACGGCCACGTCGACACGAAGGAGGGCACCGCCGTCTTCTACCGTCTCGGTGAGCTGAAGCCCGGCGACGAGATCCGGTTGCACCGCAGCGACGGCTCGGCTGCCGTCTTCGCCGTCGACAGCGTCGAGGTCTTCGCCAAACGCTCCTTCCCCACCAGAAGGGTGTACGGCCCGACGGAGGCGCCCGAGCTCCGCCTGATCACCTGCGGAGGGGAGTTCGACCCCGACGCGGACGGCTACCTCGCCAACGTGGTGGCCTTCGCCGGCTTCGTCAGGCCAGTTCCTGCCGGGGATGCACCACCTCGCGGATGATGATCAGCAGCGCCGCGGCGAGCGGGATGGCCAGCAGCGCCCCGATCACGCCCAGCAGGGCGCCGCCGATGAGCGCGCCGACGATGGTGACGACAGGCGGCACGTCCACCGACGACAGCATGATGCGCGGCGCGATCACGTAGTTCTCGATCTGCTGGTAGACGATGAAGAAGATCACACACCCGATGCCCACGGGGACGGAGACGAAGAAGCCGACCGCCGAGGCGACCACCGCGCCGATGAACGCCCCGACCAGCGGGATCAGGTCCGTCACCGCCACGATCATGGCCAGCGCGAGCGCGTAGGGAACGCGCAGCATCATCAGGAAGAAGAACGTGGTGAGCCCCGCGATCAGTGAGATGATCAGGTTGCCCGCGACGTAGCCGCCGATCTTCTCGATGATCGCGTCGCCCAGCAGCCTGGTGCGCTCCCTGCGTGACCTGGGGACCAGCCGGTAGCCGGACTCCTTCATCGTCGCCATCGACCCGAGGAAGTACAGGGTCAGGACCAGGACGGTCAGCGCGTTGAAGATCGCCCCGATGACGACCTGACCGAAGCCGAGCAGCCCGCCGAACAGCTGGGAGCCGAACGCGCCGCTGCTCACGTACTCCACCACCCGCTGGAGGAGCTGGAAGCGTTCGTCCAGGTCGCGAATGGTCGGGTTGGACTGTAACTGGCGGACGTAGCCGGGGATGCGCTGCGCGAACTCGCCGCTCTGCTCGGTCAGTGGAGGCACCAGCGCGACCCCCGAGCCGATGAAGACCAGGATCACGCCCAGGAACACGACGGTGATCGCCAGGGGCTTGGAGAAGCTGTGCGCCCTCAGGAACTCCACCGCAGGGTTGAGCCCGATCGCCAGGAACAGCGACACGACGATCAGCAGCAGCATGGAGCCGGCCGTCGCGATCGCCTGGACCAGCAGCCACGCGGTGAGCACGCCCAGGGCTCCGACGAACCCGAAGACGAACGGGTTGGGCCATGGGGTTCGGGGATCCCGTCGCGGAGCACCCGCCGAAGCGGGAAGACGGGGCGCGCCGTCCGCCGGGTGGGGGGCGGCGGTGGTGGGCGGGTCCGGCAGGGACGCGGCGCCAGCGCCTGGGGGAGTGGGATCCGACACGGGACCCCACTGCCCACAGAAAGGACAATTAGACGCTGACGTACTTGCGTGGGCGCAGCGCGTGCGCCCTCAGAGCGGCCAGCGCCGCCGACTGCCCGACCGGCGTCAGCCGGATGGTTCCTTCGAGGTCGACGCCCAGCCCCAACGCGGTGATCTGGCGCAGGAGCGTCGCCAGCGTGCCCGCGACGTCGTCGGGCCGCCATCCTTCGCCGCCGATCACCTCGGAGACCCGCGCGCAGAGCGTGGGCCACGGCATCGGGTCGCCGGAGGCCAGCAGCAGCAGCGCCGCCTCGCCCGCCGACACCGACAGCTCGTGATCTCCCGGCGCCAGCAGCAACCCTGTCGCCGTCTCCCACAGCAGATCGGGCGAGCCGAGCAGCTTCCTGCCCTCCGCGGTGATCACCAGGCGGGTGCCGAACCCGCGGATCGCCCCCAGCGAGTGCTCGGCCAGCTCCCGCAGCGCGACCGCCTCGGGCGAGGGGGGCAGGCGCAGCGGCACGCCCTCCTCGGAGGCCGCCAGCGCGAGCAGGCCCTGCAACGCGGGCAGCGGCTCGGCGGGCACGGGGGCGTGCAGCCGTACCTCGAAGGGCTGGGCCAGCTCGCGCCTGGCCGGCCCTCTGCCCAGCACCCAGCGGTTGAGCCGCTCGCCCTGCACCCTGTGCAGCCAGCTGTCGCCGCCCAGCTCCGGCCTGGCCTCTGTCAGCCAGCGCCTGGTCAGGCCGACCTGGCCGTCGAACTCGGCGCCCGTCAGCATGGCCAGCTCCAGCGCCGCGGAGCAGGCCACGTGCGCGCCCAGCTCCTCCGGGCCCATGATCGTGCTCCACTGCAGCTCGGGCACGTCAGGAGGGAGTACGCCCGTGGCCTCGAGCGCCCGCTGGTAGGCGGCGGTGCCCGCCTCCTCGCCCTCGCGCTCGTAGGTGCGCAGGATCTCGTGCGTCGTCGAGGAGACGCACAAAGCGGCATATCGGTCGAGGCCCCCAAGGCGAAGCAGCCGCCCGAGCGCGTCGGCGATCCGTTCCCACGAACCGTCGACCTTGATCGGCAGGGTGTACCAGAGGAATTCGCACACGTCGAGTTGAGTGACCGTCTCCAGCGGCTCGCCGCCGGTCAGCCACTCCACCGCGGTTCTGGCCTCGTCGGCCACCTCGGGCTCGGAGCGCTCCAATTCCAGGAGGAGTGCGGCCACGTCCGGTGCAGGCATGCCTCGAAGTTTGCCGTATGGACCCCAGCCCTGACGATGACCGAAACCGGTGCGTATTGGGTCTTGCACAGCGCCTACCCTACGAAACCGTGGCTAAGCGGCCGGTAACCCGGCTCATATCCACCGTGACTTGAACAGCATGCGGGCGTTCCAATCGACATAGGGGATCACCTCGCCCGCCAGGACGGGGTACAGCCAGCCGAAGTTGATCAGTGCGAGCAGTGCGAAGGCGCCGGTGATGGCCGCCCCGACCATCCGCCGGGACGGCGAGGCGGTCGAGGGGCCGATGATCAGCCCCGCCGCCAGCGTAAGGGCCAGCACCATGAACGGCACCATCGGGGCGGCGTAGAACAGGAACATCGTCCTGTTGTCGGCGATCGCCCAGTAGAACCAGGGGAGCCAGCCCATCAGGTAGGCCAGCAGGACGGCGCCCGCCCGCCAGTCGCGGGTCGAGACGTACCAGGCCACCATCGCGATCAGGGCGGCCAGCGCGCCGTACCAGATGACGGGGGTGCCGACCCCGAGCACCGCCTCCGAGCAGTCCTTCACGCCGCAGACGTTCTGCCTGCCCTCGTAGAAGAAGGCGACGGGCCGCAGCAGCAGCGGCCAGGACCAGGGCTCGGACAGGTAGGGGTGGGTGGAGTCGAGCTGGTTGTGGAAGCCCAGCACCTGGAGGTGGTAGTCGATCCACGAGCCGATCGACTTGACCACGAAGTAGGCGGGCCCCTGTGAGGTCGCCTCGCTCCAGTTGCGGCCGTAGCCGGTGGCGTTGGCGAACCAGCCCGCCCACGAGGCCACGTAGGTGATCGCGGGCACCAGCGCCATCGCCAGCAGCCCGGTGGGCACGTCCTTCTCGAAGGCCCCCGCGTACGGCTTGCGCAGCCCGACCGCCTTGCGCGCCCCCATGTCCCAGACCATCGACATGATCGCGAAGGCGACGAGGAAGAAGATGCCCGACCACTTGACCGCGCAGGCCGCGCCCAGGCACAGGCCCGCCGCCAGCCGCCACGGCCTGGCGCCGAGATAGGGCCCCCTGGCCGACAGCGTCGAGGTCTCGTACCAGTCGACCAGTCGCGACCTGGCTCTGTCCCTGTCGACGATCAGGCAGGCGAACCCGGCCAGCACCCAGAACATCAGGAAGATGTCGAGCAGCGCCGTACGGGAGAGCACGAACGCCAGCCCGTCGAGCGCGAGCATCAGCCCGGCGAAGCAGCCCAGGAGCGTGGAGCGGGTCATCCTGCGCGCGACCCTGGCGATGATCAGGATGGACAGCGCGCCGACGAAGGCGGCGGCCGCCCGCCAGCCGAACGGGTTGAGCCCGAACATCCACTCGCCCGCCGCGATCATCCACTTGCCCAGCGGCGGATGGACGACGTAGGAGGCGCACTCGCCGATCTTGTCGGCCGCGCACTGCTTCCAGATGGCGCCGCTGTCGCCGGCCAGGATGAGCTTGTCGGCGTCCTTGACCGTGACGCGCTCGACCCCCCAGGTGAGCAGGGAGTAGGCGTCCTTCATGTAGTAGGTCTCGTCGAAGACGACGGCCTTGGGCCTGCCGAGGTCGACGAAGCGCAGCACCGCCCCGAAAAGGGCCACGAGCAGCGGTCCGACCCATCCCCACAAAGCGCTGCCGGGCATGGCGGGGATCAGCCTGTCGCGTAGGGAACGCTCGGGCTCGCCCTCCGGCTCGGAGAAGGCCTTGTGCGAGAAGTCGGTCACGGCCATTCGGACATCGTAGGGGCCCCAACGCGGTAGTTACGTAAGAAACACCGCCCATTTAGGGCCGCCTGACACAATGGTCAGGTGAGAGAACAGGGCAGGCTGGTGCTGGCGGGCGCGCCGATCGGGCAGGTCGGCGACGTGTCACCGAGACTACGCGAGGCGCTCGAGAGCGCCGACGTGGTGGCGGCCGAGGACACCAGGCGGCTGCGGAGGCTGGCCAACGATCTCGGCGCCGAGATCGGCGGCCGCGTCGTTTCCTACTACGACCAGAACGAGGCCGCCCGCGCCGTCGAGCTGCTCGAGTCGCTCAAGGACGGCAGGACGGTCCTGGTGATCACCGACGCGGGCATGCCCGGCGTCTCCGACCCCGGCTACCGGCTGACCAGCCTGGCCGTCGAGGCGGGCATCACGGTCACCGCGCTGCCTGGCCCCTCGGCTGTCACCACCGCGCTGGCCGTCTCGGGCCTGGCCAGTGACCGCTTCTGCTTCGAGGGTTTCCCCCCGCGCAAGGCGGGTGAGCGCTCCCGCAGGCTCGGCGCTCTGGCCGCCGAGGAGCGCACGATGGTCTTCTTCGAGGCCCCGCACCGCCTGGAGGCGGCGCTGCGCGCGATGGCCGAGGCCTTCGGCCCGGACCGGCAGGCCGCCGTCTGCCGCGAGCTGACCAAGACCTACGAGGAGGTGCGGCGCGGCGGGCTCGCCGAGCTGGCCGACTGGGCGGCAGGCGGCGTCAAGGGCGAGATCACCGTGGTCGTCTCCGGTCACGTGCCCGACGAGGGGCCCCCTGACATCGACGAACTCGTCGCCGAGGTCGACAGGAGAGTGGCCGGCGGAGTGCAGCGCAAGCAGGCCGTCGTCGACGTCGCCAAGGAGTCGGGCATGGCCAAACGAGAACTGTATGACGCGGTTCACAGGAGATCGCCAACGCCATAAAGTGCCGAAGGTGCTCAATAGGCGACTAGTTCCCCCCATGCCGGTTGACACGTTATGGGGATGGGTGGGGCCCTTGCTGGTCACCGCTTTCGGGGCGTTCCTTCGTTTCTTCCGGCTGGGCGAACCGCACGCCGTCGTCTTCGACGAGACGTTCTACATCAAGGACGCCTACGCGCTGCTCACGTTCGGCGTGGAGCGGGTGGCGCTCGGCGACGAGAAGAATCCCGTCGCCGACAAGATGATCATCGCGGGCGATCTCGACTTCTGGAAGAAGTGCCCGGCGGTGGAGGACTGCGCGGAGTACGTCGCGCACCCGCCGCTGGGCAAGTGGATGATCGCGGCGGGCGAGTGGCTGTTCGGCATGAACCCCTTCGGCTGGCGCTTCGCCGGCGCGCTGGTGGGCGCCCTGTCGATCCTGATCCTCGCCAGGGTCGCGCGCAGGATGACCCGCTCCACGATGCTGGGTTGCCTGGCGGGCATGCTGCTCGCGATGGACGGGCTGCACTTCGTGCTCTCCCGCAACGTGCTGCTCGACATCTTCCTGATGTTCTGGGTGCTGGCCGCCTTCGCCTGCCTGGTGGTCGACAGGGATCAGGCCAGGCAGCGGCTGTCCGACTGGTACGAGCGCTCCCTGCCCACGCCGGCGGGTCCGGGACTGGGCCTCAGGCCGTGGCGGCTGGCGGCGGGGGCGTGCCTGGGGGCGGCGTGCGCGGTCAAGTGGTCGGGCGTCTTCTTCCTGATCGCCTTCGCCGTCATGTCGCTGCTGTGGGACGCGGGGGCGCGAAGGGCGCTCGGGCTGCGGGAGCCGTACAGGGGGGTGGTCCTGCGGGACCTGACCGGCGCGCTCGGCGCGCTGGCGCTGGCCCCCGCGGTGGTCCACATGGCCAGCTGGACCGGCTGGTTCGTGAAGGCGGAGGGCTGGGGGCGCAACTGGGAGCAGGCCACGAGCGCGGGGCCCGCCTTCTTCGTCTTCGACTCGCTGCGGTCGTGGCTGAGCTACCAGATCCAGGTACTGAGCTTCCACACCGGCATGGAGAAGACACATCCCTACCAGTCGGAGCCGTGGCAGTGGCCGCTCCTGCAGCGGCCCGTGTCCTTCTACTACCCCTCGAACCCGCCGCCGACGGGCTGCGGGGTGGACAAGTGCTCCTCGGCGGTGCTCGGGGTCGGCACGCCCGCCCTGTGGTACCTGGCGGTGCTCGCGCTGCTGGCGATCATCGCGTGGTACGTCGCCGGCCGCGACTGGCGCGCGGGGGCGGTGCTGCTGGCCTACGGCGCGGGCTGGCTGCCGTGGTTCTACTACGCGATCGCCGACAACAGGACGATGTACCTGTTCTACATGGCCCCCATCGTGCCGTTCATGGTGCTGGCGATCGTGCTCACGGCCGGGCTCATCCTCGGCCCCGCCGACGCCCCTCCGGTCAGGCGGGCCGCGGGCGCGGCCGTGGTCGGGGCGTCCGCGCTGGTCGTGCTGATCAACTTCGGCTGGCTCTACCCGGTGCTGAGCGCCGAGACGATCACGTACTCACAGTGGTGGGCTCGGATGCTGATGCGCTCGTGGGTGTGACCGCCGCGCGGCGACGCAGCCTGACGCCGTGCCTGAGCGTGATCGCCGCCGCCATGCACGCCAGAGGTACGGCGGGCAGCAGATAGCGGTAGTCGAACTCGGCCGTGGCGGCCGGCGCCAGTATCAGCCCGAACGCCCCCAGCCACGGCAGCAGCACGGGGCCGCCCAGCCTGCGCCACCTGACGACCACCCCGGCCAGGCCGACGAGCAGGATGCCGCCGAGCATGACGCCCTGGAGGTAGAACACCTTCTGGTAGGCGCTCATGATGTCGGCCCACGGGTGGACGATCCTGGTCTCGGCGGGGCCCTGCTCGTACATGAACGCGTCGGTGTCGGCCCTGCCGCCCACGGTCGCCCACTTCGGCAGCCGCTTGGGCTTCCCCTCGGCGTCGAGGTCGTAATAGGGCTTGAACTGGTACTGCTGGAAGGTGGCCTCGTCGGGGAAACGCGGCCTGCCCCAGGTGAAGGCGCGCATGAAGTCGCGCGCGACGACCTGGAGGTAGTCGCCAGGCTGGGCCAGGATCGCCCGCTTGGCGAACTGGCCGGCCACGTCGTTCTTGAAGTCGTCGAACTTCACCTTGCCGGGCAGGCGGTGCAGCACCTCGCCACCGGCGTTGCCGTTGCCGCTGCCGGTGCCCCACAGGTACCACTGGGCGTAGCTGACCCGCTTGTTGACGGGCTCCTCGATGCACATGAACGCCAGCGGCAGCTCGCGGGGCAGGTCGAGGTCCATCTTGGCGCAGTCGGCGAAGATCGACACGCGCATGTAGAGGATGAGCCCGTCGCTGTTGGTCATGGCGAATTTGCCAAAAGTTACGTAGAACCAGCTCATGTAGGCGACGACCGGGAGCGCGCAGGCGGTGACCATCGCGACGATCGGCTTCCAGCCGGTGCGCTTGATCAGCATGTAGACGACCACGAGCCCGAGGATCGGCAGGCCGATCGAGCGGGTCAGCGCGGTGAGCGCCAGCAGGAACCCGACGACCGCGCCGACCTTCCATGACATGCGCCGGTGCCAGAGCACGAGCGTGATGACGCCCACCACCAGCAGCGTGAACATCGTGTCGGACATCACCAGCTGCTCGAGCTGGATCTGGTAGGCGTCGAACAGCACGGGGACGGCCGCCAGCGTCGCGCCCCACTTGGGCAGCGCGAACTTCCTGCGCAGCAGCGCGTAGATCAGCACACCGGTGGCCAGGCCCATGAGGTGCTGGGTGAAGACGACCAGGGTGAAGCTGTGGAAGGGCTGCAGAAGCATCAGCCAGAAGCTGTAGCCGTCGGGTCTGACAGCGCTCGGCCTGGGATGCAGCGCCACCGAGACGTACTCGTAGGAGTCGTTGAACCACATGGCGGGGCTGTAGCCGAGCATGGCGATCAACCGCAGCAACGCGCCCAGCGCGAAGGCGGTGACGAAAACGCGGTGCCTGCTCACATAGGACAGCAAACGAGCCTTTCGCCCGGGGACGGAAGGCTCGACACGCGTTCTCTCTGCAACGCTCACCATGCTTTGACCTCCACCGATCGCGCTGCAGAGGACCGGATCTTCCTGTGCGCCCCAGGCGTCACGTCCCGCCAGCCCGGCGGTAGGCCCAGCGTCGACAGTGCCGAGCAGCTCGATCATATCATCGAGCCTTTGGACGACTATTCCCCTCCAGAATGCCACTCGTTTCGAGGACTTGACCCGACCACGTCGGGGCACAGGGCATGATGGTTAGCTGGGAAGTGCCGTGACTGAAGGGTCGAGACGTGGAACTGACGGTGGTCATGCCCTGCCTCAACGAGGCGGAGACCGTGGAAGTCTGCGTGCGCAAAGCTGTTGCGTGCATGGAAGAGCACGGCATCGAGGGCGAGGTCCTGATCGCCGACAACGGCAGCACGGACGGCTCGCAGCAGCTGGCGCGCGACGCGGGCGCCCGCGTGGTGCACATCGAGGAGAAGGGCTACGGCAACGCCCTGATGGGCGGCATCCGCGCGGCCCGCGGCAAGTACGTCATCATGGGCGACGCCGACGACTCCTACGACTTCACCGCGCTGCTGCCCTTCGTCGAGCAGCTGCGTGAGGGCGCCGACCTGGTGATGGGCAACCGCTTCAAGGGCGGCATCGCCCCTGGCGCCATGCCCCCGCTGCACCGCTACCTCGGCAACCCGGTCCTGTCGTTCGTCGGCAGGCTCTTCTTCCCGAGCGCGATCGGCGACTTCCACTGCGGCCTGCGTGGCTTCCGCCGCGAGTCGATCCTGCGGCTCGGGCTGCAGACCGGCGGCATGGAGTTCGCCAGCGAGATGGTGGTGAAGTCCACCCTGCAGGGCCTCGACGTGCGCGAGGTGCCCACCACGCTCTCGCCCGACGGCCGCTCCCGTCCTCCGCACCTGCGCTCCTGGCGCGACGGCTGGCGCCACCTGCGCTTCCTGCTGCTCTACAGCCCCAAGTGGCTGTTCTTCATCCCCGGCCTGGTGCTCATGGCGCTCGGCCTGGTCGCGGGCGCGGCCCTGACGTTCGGGCCGGTGAAGATCGGCGAGCTGGCCTTCGACGTCGACACCCTGGTCGGCGCGTCCGCCGCGGTGGTGATCGGCTTCCAGGCGGCACTGTTCGCGCTCTTCACCAAGGTGTACGCGGCGGAAGAGGGCTTCCTGCCGGAGTCGCCACGCATCCGCAAGCTGATCAGCATCGTCACACTGGAGAAGGGCCTGGTCGTCGGCGGCCTGCTGGCCCTGGCCGGTCTGGTCGGCCTGGTGATGTCGCTGGTGCACTGGCAGGTCCGCAGCTTCGGCGCGCTCGACCCGCGCGAGTCGCTGCGCATCGTCGTCCCCTCGGCGACCGCGCTCATCATGAGCTTCCAGACGATCTTCGCCGCGCTGTTCATCAGCATCCTGGGCATCAGGCGCACCAGGGAGACGGCCATCGACGTGGCCGCCAAGGCGGCGGAGGAGGCGGCGGAGGCCGTCTCCAGAGAAGAGTCCTCCACAGCCTAGGGGTAATGGGGTTCCCGGCCCTCGGCGAGCCTTAGTCTTGATGTCATGTTCTACGTCTCCACGCCGATCTACTACGTCAACGACGCTCCGCACCTGGGCCACGCCTACACGACCGTCGCGGGCGACGTGCTGACGCGCTGGCACCGCCAGCGCGGCGAGCAGGTGTGGTACCTCACGGGCACCGACGAGCACGGCCAGAAGATCATGCGAACCGCCGAGGCCAACGGCGTCACCCCGCAGGAGTGGTCCGACAAGCTCGTCGAGGAGGCGTGGAAGCCGCTCTGGCAGCACCTCGAGATCGCCAACGACGACTTCATCCGCACCACGGAGAAGCGTCACACCGAGCGGGTCCAGGAGTTCGTCCAGGACCTCTACGACAAGGGCGAGATCTACAAGGGTGGCTACGAGGGCCCCTACTGCGTGGGCTGCGAGGAGTTCAAGACCCCCGGCGACCTGCTCGAGGGCGACCTCTGCCCGATCCACAAGCGGCCCGTCGAGTGGCTGCGCGAGGACAACTACTTCTTCAAGCTCTCCGAGTACGGCGAGCGTCTGCTGGAGTTCTACGAGGCCAACCCCGACTTCATCCAGCCCGCCTCCGCGCGCAACGAGGTCCTGCAGTTCGTCAGGACGGGCCTGCAGGACCTGTCGATCTCCCGTTCCACCTTCGACTGGGGCATCCCGATCCCGTGGGACGACAAGCACGTCATCTACGTGTGGGTCGACGCCCTGCTCAACTACGCCACGGCGGTCGGCTACGGCTCCGACCCCGAGCGCTTCGAGCGCATCTGGCCCGCCGACGTCCACCTGGTCGGCAAGGACATCCTGCGCTTCCACGCGGTCATCTGGCCAGCGATGCTGATGGCCAACGGTCTCCCGCTGCCCGGCAAGGTCTTCGCCAACGGCTGGCTGATGGTCGGCGGCGAGAAGATGAGCAAGTCCAACCTGACCGGCATCTCGCCCCGGCAGCTCACCGAGCACTTCGGCGTCGACGCCTACCGCTACTACTTCCTGCGGGCGATCCCGTTCGGCCAGGACGGCTCGTTCTCGTGGGAGGACTTCTCCGCCCGCTACACCTCCGAGCTGGCCAACGACTTCGGCAACCTGGCCTCCAGGGTCGCCGCGATGATCGGCAAGTACTTCGACGGCGAGTTGCCCGCCTCCGCCGAGCGGGAGGAGGCGGTGGCCGGCGCGCTGGCCGAGACCGTCGCCAAGGCCGACAGGGCGATCGGCGACGAGCTCGACTTCGCCGGCGGCCTCGGCGCGATCTTCGACTTCGTGAAGCTGGTCAACGGCTATCTCAGCGAGCAGGAGCCGTGGAAGGTGGCCAAGGACACCTCCGAGGAGGGCCGCGCCAGGCTGGCGACCATTCTCTACACCGCCGCCGAGTCGCTGCGCGCCGTCGCGGTGCTGCTCAACCCGGTCATGCCGGGCACGGCCGAGAAGCTGTGGGCCTCGCTGGGCGCAGAGGAGCACCTGGGCGCCCTGGCCGAGCAGCGCGTGGCCGAGGCGGGCCAGTGGGGCAGGCTGCCCGCGGGTGCCCGCGTCGTCAAGGGCGAGATCCTCTTCCCCCGCCTGGAGAGCTAGTAGTCCTTCAGGGAGACGGCTCCCGCCGTCTTCCTGACCGACTTGGCGATCAAGCCCTTCCACGGCAGGTAGGGGAGCAGCCGGTAGTTCTGGTTGAGGAACCACGCCATGAACCTGCTCTCGGGCACCATCCACCTGCCCGCGCTCTCGCCCGACTTCTGGCAGCCGCGCACGTAGTCGCGCATGGCCTGCTCGTACCGGTCGAGAGCGCCCTCGGTGCCCCGGGCGAGCTCGCCCGCCAGCACGTACGCGCCGACCACGGCCAGGCCCGTGCCCATGCCCGACAGCGGCGAGGGGCACCACGCGGCGTCGCCGAGCAGCACCACGTCGCCGCGTGACCAGCGCTCCATGCGGACCTGGCTGATGGCGTCGTAGTAGAGGTCGTCGGCCGATCTCATCCGCTTCAGCAGCTCGGGCGCCTCCCATCCGACGCCCTCGAAGGCCTCGGCGACCAGGTCCATCGGGTCGCCGTCGCGTGTGGGCGAGGGGAAGTAGAAGACGGCCTTCGCGTCACTGCCGCCCGTGCTGTAGATGCCGACGTTCCTGCCGGGGGTGTTGTAGAGCAGGCCGGTGCGGTTGAGCCCGAGGTAGTTGTCGACGGTGAAGATCGCGAAGTGCAGGCCGAGATTCGTGACGAAGTCCTCCTCGGGGCCGAAGACGAGCCGCCTGACGTTCGAGTGGACCCCGTCCGCGCCCACGACCAGGTCGAAGCTGCGGGGCGGGCCCTTGTCGAAGGTGACGAGGGAGCCGGACACGGCCGTGATCGAGTCACCGAAGACGTACTCGGTCCTGTCGCGCGTGGCCTCGTACAGGATCGTGGCCAGGTCGCCGCGCAGGATCTCCACGTCGCCCGCGAACAGGTCGGCGGGCATCGAGGCGATCCTCTCGCCGTCCTGCCTGACGTAGGACATCGCGCCCATGTGGGTCTGGCGCCGCTCGATCTCCTCCAGCAGCCCCATTTTGCGCAGCACGGACAGATGCGCGGGGCCGCGGAAGTCGACCGCGTAGCCGCCCGCGCGGGGGGCGGGGGCGCTCTCGACGACGGTGGTGGTGAAGCCGTGCCTGGTGAGCCAGTAGGCCAGGGCGGGTCCTGCGACGCCTGCCCCCGAGATCAGGATGTTCATGCGGCCGAGCCTGGCGGCCCTCGCTCACCGAACGCTCACCACGAGCTCACCCCCAGCGCGAGCGCGTGGCTGATCAGCTCCTCCCGCACCCCGGCCAGGCGAAGCACCTGCTCGGGCGAGGGGTGTCCGACGCCTGTCATGCCGCGCAGGCCCCTCGCTCCTTCCTTCAGCAGCGCCGCCCTGTCCGAGTCGGATGCGAGGCGGGCCAGCGCGTCGATCGCGATGGCGGCGTCGGGGAGCGCGCCGAGCCGTACCGAGGTCTCGGCGCCGCGCAGGTGCCAGGCGTGGGCGGCTTCGAGGTCGCCCTCGGCCTCGGCGATCGTGCCGAGCCCGACGAGCGTGCGGGTGAGGTTGCCCGAGCTCCTGACCCAGCGCTCGTCGAACCGTTCGAGCGCCTGCTCGTACAGCCGCCTGGCCGTGGGCAGATCGCCCTCGGCGAGCGCGACGTCCGCGCGGCCGCGCAGCGCCGCCGCCAGGCAGGTGGCCGAGCCCGTACGGCGTGCGGTCTCCTCGGCCCGCTCGTAGTCGGCCGTGGCCGCGGCCAGGTCGTCGTCGAAGCGGTAGTCGCCCCTGCTGCACAGCAGGTCGGCCAGGTCCTCCAGCGCGCCGAGCGTCCCCGTCAGCTCGATCGCCTCCTCGACCAGCGCCAGGGCGGTGGCCCTGTCGCCGCGGACGGCGGCCAGCCACGACAGCGAGTCGAGCGCGAACGCGGCGCCCCACCGGTCGCCGAGCGCCCTGAACTCGGTGACGGCGGCGATGAACTCCGCCGTGGCCGCGTCGAGGTCGCCGGCGGCCAGATGCGGATAACCCCAGATGACGTGGACGATCGCGCGCTCCCACGGGTCCTCGCTGCGCCTGCCGTGCTCCAGGACGGCCAGCACGACGGTCACGTCGGCCTTGCTGGCGGTGACCATCGGCCACAGGAACGTGACGAGCGGGTGGCGGCGCGCCCTGCTGACGTCCATGGCGATGGCCTCGGCCGCGGCCCTGTGGCGGGCCCATGCGTCCTGGTCGCCGGCCGCAGTGAGCGCGCACAGCACGTAGTCGTCGCCGAACGAGGGATCGGGCTCGGGGCCCGCCTGGTCGAGCAGGGCGGTGGCGTGAGGGATGGCGGAGAAGCGGACGCCGCGCATCCACAGGTAGGAGGAGAGCGCGGCCAGCAGTCTGATGCCCAGCTCGGTCCTGCGCGTGGTGACGGCCCATCGAAGCGCTGCCATGAGGTTGTCGTGCTCGGCCGCCAGGCGGTCGAGCCATCCGAGCTGGTCGGCGGCGCGCAGATGGGGATCGGCCTGCTCGGCCAGCGCGAGGAAGCGGTCGGCGTGCGCCCGCCGTACGGGATCGGGGTCGGTCAGGTGCTCGGCGCAGAAGGCCCGGACGGTCTCCAGCATGCGGTAGCGGCCGCGCGAGACCTCCACCAGCGACTTGTCGACCAGGGAGTCGAGGACGTCGCGCGGCAGGCCGCACACCGCCTCGGCGTCGGCGGCGGTGGCGCCGCCCGCGAAGACGGTCAGCCTGGCGGCCATCGCCCTCTCGTCGTCCGCGAGCAGATCCCAGCTCCAGGCGACCACCGCGCGCAGCGTGCGGTGACGGGGGCCTGCCGTACGGCTGCCGCGCAGCGCGAGGTGGTCGGCCAGCTCGGACACCTCGTGCGTGCGCATCCTGGCGGCGGCCAGTTCGATCGCGAGCGGAAGGCCGTCGAGGGCCGCGCACAGGCGGCGTACGTCGTCGGGGTCGGCGGTGAAGCCTGGGCGCACGGCCCTCGCCCTGGCGGCGAACAGTCTGGCGGCCGCGTCGGGTGCCAGCGGCCTGACCGGCCACAGGTGCTCGCCCGTGATGCCGAGCGGCTCCCTGCTGGTGGCCAGGATCCGCAGGTGGGGACAGCCTGCCAGGAGCAGGTCGGCGAGCGAGGCGACCGCGTCGACGAGGTGCTCGCAGTTGTCCATGACGAGCAGCGCCGGGCGTTCGGCCAGCGCGGCGAGCAGCCTGGAGGCGGGAGTCGTCGCGTCGGGCAGGCCCAGCAGCGCGCTCTCTCTCAGGCCGAGCGCGCCCAGCAGGGCCTGCGGCAGCTCGGCGCCGTCACCGACGGCCGAGAGGTCGGCGAAGGTGACGTCGTCGCCCCTCGCCACCTCGATCGCCAGCCGGGTCTTGCCCACCCCTCCGGTCCCGAGCAGGGTGATCAGGCGCGCCTCGCGCAGCAGGCCGCGCACACCCTCGAGGTCGGGCTCCCTGCCGACGAGGCCGGTCAGCGGCGCGGGCGGCGCCGAGGGCCTGGCCCCGCGCAGCAGGCTCAGGTGGATGGCGGTCAGCTCGTCCGAGGGGTCGGCGCCCAGCTGCTCCGCCAGCACCCGCCTGGTCTCCTCGTAGGCGACCAGGGCCTCGGCCTGCCTGCCCTCGGCGTGCAGGGCCCGCATGAGCTGGCCTCGCAGGCGTTCGCGCAGCGGGTGGCGCTCGATCTCCGCTCGCAGCGCGGCGGCCAGGTCGCGGGCGCCCGTGCGCAGCTCCGCCTCGAAGAGGTCTTCGAGCGCGGACAGCCTGCGCTCCTCCAGCCTGACGGCCTCGGCCGCCGCGGGGCCTCGCCACAGCGCCAGCGCCTCGCGCAGCAGCTCGGCGGCGCGAGCGGGCGCACCGGCCTCCAGCGCGGCGCGACCCTCGTCGGCCGTGCGGAGGAAGACGTGCGCGTCGACCGACGAGGGGTCGACGTCGAGGCGGTAGCCGCCGGGCAGCAGCTCGATCGTGAACGAGCGGCGCAGGCGGGAGATCTGCGACTGGAGGGCGTGCGTGGCGTCGGCGGGAGGCTGCTCGCCGTAGACGGAGTCGATCAGGAAGTCGGCGGAGACCACCTGGCCCGCGCGGGCCAGCAGCAGCGCGAGCAGGGCACGCGGAGTCGGGCCGCCGAGCGGCACTCGCGTGCCGTCGGCACGCCATGCCGTGGTGGCGCCCAGGATCCCGAACCGCATGACGCTGATTCTCCCCGGTACCTTGGGGTGCGTGAGCAAGCTTCCCGTCGCGCCAGAGCCGCTGAGCACGCCCGTCTTCGACAGCCACTGCCACCTCGACATCATGGTGGGCAACAGGCAGGCCTCCTCGGGCGACCCCGTGGCCCAGGCCGCGCAGGCCGCCTCGGCCAGCGTGGAGAGCATCCTGGCCGACTCACGCGCGGCAGGGGTGACCAGGCTCGTCACGATCGGCTACGACCTGCCGTCGTCGGTGTGGGGCGCGCGGGTGGCCGCGGACCACGGCGACGTCTACGCGGGCGTGGCGATCCACCCGAACGAGGCGCACGCGGCCACACCCGAGGTGCTGGCCGAGATCGAGGCGCTGGCCTGCGAGCCCGACGTGCGGGCGATCGGCGAGACGGGGCTCGACTACTACCGCGACTGGGCCTCGAAGGACGACCAGCACGCCAGCTTCCGCGCGCACATCGAGATCGCCAAGCGCACGGGCAAGGCGCTGGTCATCCACGACCGCGACGCGCACGACGACGTGCTCAGGGTGCTGGCCGCCGAAGGAGCGCCCGACCGCGTGGTCTTCCACAGCTACTCGGGCGACGCCGAGATGGCGAAGAAGTGCGTCGAGGCCGGATACTTCATGTCCTTCTCCGGGCCTGTGACCTACAAGAACGCCGCATACCTGCGCGAGGCGGCCAGGGTCGCGCCCAAGGAGCTGATCCTGGTCGAGACCGACGCGCCGTACCTGCCGCCGGTCCCGCACAGGGGCAAGCCCAACGCGCCCTCCCTCATGCCGCTCACCCTGCGGTGCCTGGCGGAGGTCAAGGGCGTGCCAGCCGACGAGCTGTGCGAGGCCGTCAACACCAACGGAGAGGCTGTCTTCGGCATCTCGCGATGAGCCCGCGCCCGCCTGGGCTAGCCTCGCGCGGGTGATGGCTAGAGGACGACGCCGCGCGCCCAGGTCCTTCTGGGGCTCGGGGTGGGCGATGGCTGCTTACGGCGCCGCCGCGTTCGCGCTGGTCGGCAGGATCGTCGTCGGCATGGGCGCCGACGTCGCGCTGGACGTGGACGGCAGGACCATGGCGCTGCGCAGCTCGGCGGACACGGTGGCGGAGGTGCTCCAGGAGGCGCGGGTCGCCGTGGGCGCCGACGACTACCTCCATCCGGACGCCCGCGCCCCGATCAGCGACGGCGCGCGGATCGTGGTCCGCCACGCCCGCCCGATCACCCTGACCGTCGACGGCCGCACCGCCAGGCACGTCGTGACCGCCATGAGTGTCGGCGGCGCGCTCGACGAGCTGGACATCGAGCACACGGGCAGCAGGCTGTCGGTCGCCAGGGAGGGCGCGGTGCCGCTGTCGGGGATGGCGGTGACGATGCTGACGCCGCGCAGGGTCCACGTGATCGCCGGAGGCCGCCGGCTGAGCACCACGACCACCAGCGCCACCGTGAGAGGCGTGCTCAAGGAGAAGCGGGTGCGGCACGGCGACGGCTACCGTGTCACGCCGCCGCTGGGCAGCTTCCCGCGCCACGGCACCGTCATCAAGGTCGAACCTCCAGGACCCGTCGCGCCGCCGCGCACGGTGCCGATCACGGCCGAGGTGGCGGCGCTCAACTGGGCGGGCCTGGCCGCGTGCGAGTCGGGAGGCGACCCGCGCGCCTTCAACCCTTCGGGGCCCTACTACGGGCTCTACCAGTTCAGCCTGCCGATGTGGCAGGCCGTCGGCGGGACGAGCACGCCGAACCTCTGGCCCGCCGAGGAGCAGACCTACCGGGCGCAGCTGCTCTACCAGCGGGTGGCGGGGCGCTGGCAGGGACAGTGGCCGCACTGCGGCGCCAGGCTGTTCAGCTAGCCATCGAGGCGCCGAACTCGGCGCCCTCCGGTGGCTTCACCGCCTCGATGGTGTCGGCGTTGCGTCCTGCGACGCCGGCCGTGCCGTACGGCTGGTCGTCGGGGGCGCCCGCGACCAGCTGGTTGCCCGCGAAGGCGACCGACCAGCCGAACCTCGCGCCCCGCCCCGGCACCAGGAGCCTGTCGACCGACTCGTCGGCCATCGAGAGGACGCGCACCGCTCCTGTGGACCCCGCGTAGGGCGCGCCGACGGCCAGCCTGCCGTCCTTGGCGGCGGCGAGGGAGAAGCCGAAGGCGCCCTCACCCGTCACCTTCCTCGTGGGGGCGACCGCCTCGTCGAACAGCTGCACGAACCCGGCCTGCGGAGCGCCCACCGCGATGCCGGAGCCCTCGACGTAGGCGACCGCGTAGCCGAACCTGTCGCCCGTCGCGCGGTCGGGCGGCTCCCACTTGATGCCCGACAACCGCTGCGCGGTGACGTCGGCCAGCACGGTCATCGAGCCCGAGTCGATCTTGCCCTCCTCGACCTGGACGCCCGTGCCGTCGTCGTTCTCGTACGGCACGCCCACGACCAGGCTGTTGCCGGCGCCGAAGGCCAGCGCCCAGCCGTACTGGTCGCCCACCTCGGGGTTGCCCGGCACGTCAGGGGAGTCCTGGCCGATCCTGCGCAGCGGCGCCTCGCCCCGCCGGACGTAGACCGAGCCCGCGTCCCTGACCTCCGCCAGGTCCTCGTACGGCGCGGCCACCGCCACCAGGTCGCCCTTCGCGGCCACCGTCCAGCCGAAGTGGGCGTCCTGCTGCGGCTCGGGGGCGGTGAGCCGCACCGTGGCCCCCTTGCTGGTCAGCAGGTAGGCGGCCCCCGCGTCCTTGCGGCCCTCGACATCGGCGTACGGCGCGCCGACGAGCAGGTCGCCGCAGCCGTCGCCGTCGACCTCGGCCATCGCCACCGACCAGCCGAAGGCGTCGCCCTCACCCAGCTCGGGCGCCTCGACAGGGACGAGCGCGCCGCCCGACAGGCGATGGACCGCGCCAGGCCCGTCGAAGGGGTCGCCCACCACGACGTCGCCCGTGCACGCCCCCGTGACCTCGTGCCCGGAGAGGCCACCCGTCAGGAGCGCCAGGACCAGCAGCGTGCGCGTCATGAAAGGCGTACCTCGATCCGCTGGCCGCCCTCCATCAGGGTGCCCTCCAGAACCGAGGGCAGCCGCTGGGGAGGAAGGTCGAAGACGAAGACCCCGTCGATGCGCTCGCCGGGGGCGATGGTGGCGGGCAGCTTGGTGGAGGCGGGCGCGCTCTCGTGCCTGCCGCCCCTGTCGTCCACGAGCGCGACGCCCGAGGCGGCGAGCGGGCGCGCCGTGCCGCCGGGGTTCAGCAGCGCCCACCCGAGCACGCAGTACCTGCCGTCGGAGGATTTCGCGCCCTTGTAGTCGGTCAGGCCGCAGCGGGGCCGTCCCGTGAGGAGGAACTGCGGATCGTCGAACGCGGGACCGAGGCCGACGCGCCTGCCCGCGTCGGGGGCGGTGAGGGCGCCGGCGCCGCCCGCCTGCTGCGCGGGGGGAGTGACCGAGGGGCCGCGCGCGAGCAGGACGGCGACCGTGACCAGCAGCGCGCCCGCCACGGCGGCCGCCGCGACCAGCCAGCGCCTGCCCTTGGACCTCGGCTCCTCCTGCGGCGCCTCACCCCGCCCTGCCACCGATGGCTCCTCGCCCCGCCGGACCTCCTCCTGCGGAGGGATCGTCGCCGACAGCACCGCGGTGTCGGCGACGTTGGGCGGTGGCTCCCAGTTCCTGTCGAGGAGGTCGGTGGCGATCACCGTGGGCGGATCGGGTGTCGGCAGGCGCCCGCCCACCAGCGCCAGGAGCAGATCCTGGGCGGTGGGACGGAGCAGCGGGTCCATCGTGGTCGCCCGCTGCACGAGGTCGTTGAGCGGGGCGGGCAGCGCGCCGAGGTCGGGGGTCTGGTGCAGCACCCTGGTCGCCATGGTGATCGCGTCGCCGCGCCCGAACGGGTGGCGCCCGTTGCCCGCGAACGCCACCAGGCAGCCCCACGCGAACACGTCCGCCGCGGGCGTGACCTGCTGACCCCGCACCTGCTCAGGCGCCCACCAGCCAGGACTGCCCAGCAGCTCCCCCGAGAGCGTGAAGTTGCTCTCGCGGTCGAGGGCGCGGGAGATGCCGAAATCGATCACGCGAGGACCCGACATCGACAGGATGACGTTGGCCGGCTTCAGGTCGCGGTGCACCAGCCCCGCCACGTGGATCGCCGCCAGCGCGGCGGCCACGCCGAGCGCCACCCCGTGCAGCGCGGCGGGCTCCAGCGCGCCGTACTCGCTGATCTGGTCCGACAGGGGGACGCCCGCGATGTACTCGGTGACCATGTACGGCCTGCCCACGCTGTCGTTGCCGTTGTCGAGCACCTGCGCGGTGCAGAACGACGCGACCCTGCGCGCGTTGTCCACCTCCGCGTGGAAGCGGGCGCTGAACCCCTCCTGGTTGGCGAACTCCGCCTTCACCACCTTGACCGCGACAGGCCGTCCCGTCGGCGCGATGGCCAGGAACACCGTGCCCATGCCCCCCTCTCCGATGCGCCCGAGCAGGCGGTAGGGCCCGATCTCGCGCGCGTCGGTCGGACGCAGGGGTGCGGCGCCCATCGGCTTCATCAGCCCATCCTCTCTCCTACTCCCCGGTTCTTCGATGCCTCGCCGATGCGCGAGACTGAATGGGTGATAGGGGGAGTGCCATTGTGAGCCTGTTGGGGCCAATTGAAATACGTAATTTGGCGGAAAAGCTCGATCTTCGCCCGACAAAGAAGTTCGGTCAGAACTTCGTGATCGACGGCGGCACCGTCCGCCGCATCGTGCGCACGGCCGGGCTGTCGCCGGACGACGTGGTGATCGAGGTGGGTCCAGGGCTGGGCTCGCTCACTCTGGCGTTGCTGCCCGAGGTCGCCCACGTGGTCGCGGTCGAGATCGACCCCGTGCTGGCCCGGCAGCTTCCCCTGACCGTCGAGTCGCGCGGGCTCGGCGACAGCCTGACGGTCGTGGGCGGTGACGCCATGAAGGTGGGCCCCGACGACTTCTCCGGATACCTCCCGACGGCCCTGGTCGCCAACCTGCCGTACAACGTCTCCGTGCCGGTCGTCCTGCACCTGCTGGAGGTTCTGCCCTCGCTGCGCAAGGGCCTGGTCATGGTGCAGGCCGAGGTCGCCGACCGGCTCGCCGCCCCTCCAGGCTCCAAGGTGTACGGCGTGCCGTCCGCCAAGGCCGCCTGGTACGCCGACGTCAGGCGGGCGGGTCCGGTGGGCAGGACGGTCTTCTGGCCCGTCCCCAACGTGGACTCGGGGCTGGTGTCACTGGAACGGCGCGATCCGCCGGTGACCAGCGCTTCGAGGAAGCAGGTGTTCTCGGTGGTCGACGCCGCGTTCGCGCAGCGGAGGAAGACGTTGAGGGCGGCGCTGGGTGTCCTGTTCGGATCTCCGGCGCGGGCGGAGGAGGCGCTGAGGGCGGCCGGGGTGGATCCGTCGACCCGGGGTGAGCAGCTGGACATCACCGCCTTCGCCAGGATCGCGGAGCACCTGGAGGACTAGGGGCGCTCGCCCGGGGCGGGCGCGCGTTCCTCCTGCCCGCCGATCAGCGCCACGCTGTCGGCGTACCTCTCCACCAGGCGGAGGTCGTGGGAGGCGAACACCACGGCCATCTCACGCGTCTCGCGCAGCCGGGTCAGCAGCTCCATCATCGCCTGGGCGGTGTCGCCGTCCAGGGCCGAGGTGATCTCGTCGCAGACCAGCACGTCGGGCTCGGCGGCCAGGGCGCGGGCGATGGAGACCCGCTGCCGCTGGCCGCCTGACAACTCGTGCGGATAGCGGGCGGCGTGCTCGGCGCCAAGCCCCACCTGTTCCAGCAGCTCGGCGACCCGCTCCGGTACGGCGGCGCGCGGGCGGCGGCGGTGCAGGCGCAGCGGGCGGGCCAGCGCCGCCGACACCGTGGTCGAGGGGTTCAGCGCGCCCATCGGGTTCTGCGGCACGAACTGCACCCTGCGACGCTGCTCGCGCCCGCGTCTGCGGACGTTCGGGTGGAGGGCGACGCCGTCCAGGGTGACCGAGCCGCCCGAGAACGGGTGCAGACCCACCAGCGCACGGAGCAGCGTGGTCTTGCCCGATCCCGACGGCCCCACGACGCCGACCGCCGCTCCCGAGGGCGCGTCGAGATCGACGCCGCGCAGGACGGGCAGCCGCCTGGCGCCCACGTGAGCGTCCAGTCCGCGCGCCCGCAGTCCGCCCGCCCCCTGCTGTGCCGCCTGCCGGACGGCCGGCGTGCGGCCGGCGCGCGGCGGGGTCCCTGCGCAGGACAGCTCCAGCACCTCGTCGGCCAGCTGGTCGACCAGCTCCCTGTCGTGGCACGACAGCACCACGGCGACGCCGCGCTCGACGGCCAGGTGACGGAGGAGCTCACCGATCTCGTCGCGCAGGGCGGGGTCGAGGCCGGCCGTGGGCTCGTCCAGCAGGAGCAGGTCCGGCCGGCGTGCGAGCGCTCTGGCCAGGGCCACGCGGCGCTGCTGCCCGCCGGACAACTCTCCCGCCCTGCGCCTGAGCAGCCCCGGTACGGCAGGCAGGCGCACCTCCTCCAGCAGCAGGGCCGCCTCCCCCCGAGAGCCCGTCTCGGTGACCAGCGCGCCCACGCGCATCCTCGGATTGAGCGCCGAGCCGGGATCCTGGCCGACGTAGGCCACGCGGGTACGGCGCAGCTCACGCAGGTCCGCCGCCGTGCAACCGAGCACGTCCAGGCCGAGCACCCGCACGCTTCCGCCGGTGCGCGCCGTACCCGGGGGCAGATCGCCGATCATCGCGCGCAGCAGGGTGGTCTTGCCCGAGCCCGAGGAGCCCACCAGTGCCAGGACCTGCCCGGCACGGGCGGTGAGGCAGGCGCCGGACAGCAGTTCGCGTCCGTCCGGCGTGGCGACGGTCAGCTCGTCGACGACGGTGTGGGTGCTCACGTGTTCCTGACCTTGGGGGTGAGGGCGCCGGCCGCCAGGTTGACGCTCATCGCCAACAGGCCGATCGCGATGCCGGGAGCCAGGACGGCCCAGGGGTTGAGGACGATGCCCGCGCTGTTCTCGCGAATCATCAGCGCCCAGTCCGCCGCAGGTGGTTGCGGGCCGACCTGGAGGAAGGCCGCTGTGGAGACCACGTAGACCGCGGCGACGAAGCGCAGGCCGAACAGCGCGAGCACGGTGGAGCGCAGGTTCGGCAGCACCTCCCGCACGATCAGATGCCAGGTGCGCTCCCCACCGGCCACGGCCGCCTCGACGTAGCCGGTGGCCACGACGGGCGCGGCCGCGGCGGTCATGAACCGCACCGCGTACGGCATGCCGAGCGCGACCGCCGCGACCACGAGAGCGAGCTGGCCGCCATGCGGCCACGACTGGGTGATCAGCAGGATGCCCAGCACGGCGGGCAGCAGCATGAAGACATCGGCCACCCGCTCGACGAACCGCCCGAAGGCGGGGTGCAGCGCTCCGGCCACGCCGAGGACGGCCGCGATCATGGTGACGAGTGACGCCACCACGAGCGAGGCGATGACCAGGTCACGCCCGCCGTACAGGAGTCTGCTGAGCACGTCGCGGCCGAGCTGGTCGCCGCCGAGGAGCGCGCCGTCCGTCCCTGCGGGGCCGTACGGGATCGTGACGGGCTGGTCCAGGGGCAGGGGCGCCAGCAGCGGCCCCGCCACGGCCAGCACGAGCATCGACAGGGCGGGCAGCAGACGCTTCACGGGCGGCCTCCCGCGGCCCAGGAGCGGATCAGGTCGGCGACGAGCAGCACGCAGGTGATGACCAGGCCGGTCAGCGCCACCACACCCGCGATGACCGGGGTGTCCCTGTCGGCCACGGCGCCCGCGAGCAACGCGCCGACGCCCGGGTAGCTGAAGATCGTCTCCACCGCGACGGCGCCGCCGAGCAGCATGCCGGTGGAGGTGGCCGCGCCCGTCACGATGGCGGGAAGCGCGCCGGGCAGCAGGTGGTGGGTGAGGACGCGGCTCGGACGCAGACCGTCGAGCACGGCCGCGCGCACGTGGGGCGCCCTCGCCTCGTCGGCGAGCGCGCCACGCACGATCCTGGCGTTCCACCCGATCTGCGGGATCGCCAGCGCCAGCACCGGCAGGACCAGCATGGTCCATGAGGACGGTGTGCCGTCGGGTCCTGCGAGCGTCGCGGCGGGCAGCAGGCCCGCCCACAGGGCGAACACCAGCACCAGCGCCACCGCGATGACGAACTCGGGCAGGGCCAGCACGGCGGTGGCCGAGGCGGAGATCACCCGGTCGGTCACCGATCCCGGACGCAGCGCGGCCCAGCTGCCGAGCGTCAACGAGACGGCGACGGTGATCGCCAGTGCCAGCCCGCCCAGGAGCAGCGTGTTGGGCAGCGGTCCTGCCAGCAGGCTCCAGACCCGCTCGCCGCGCGCGGACACGCCGAGGTCGCCCGTCGGCAGGCCGGCCATCCAGCGGAGGAACCGGACGGCCACCGGCTGGTCCAGGCCGAGCAGAACGCGTCGTCTGGCGACGTCCGCGGCGCTCTCTCCACGATCGGCTGTGGCGTCGGCGGCGTCGCCAGGAAGCGCCTCGACGACGGCGAAGACCAACGCCAGCAGCGCGGCGAGCAGGGCGATCCGGCGGGCGAGCAGCCCGCCGAGTCGCAACGCCGTCAGCGCGCCAGCCATACCCGCTCGAGCTGCACTCGCCCGTATCCGGGCAGCTTGGGCAGATCGCGAACGGTCGGTGCTGCCAGGTCGATGCCGTCGGCCATGCCCCACAGCAGGTAGCCGGAGCGCTGGTGCTGGATCTCCTGGAGTCTGCGCAGCGCCTGCTCCCTGGCGGCCGGGTCCAGGGTGCCCACCGCCTGCTTGTAGGCCTGGTCGAACTCGGCGTCGCTCCACGCCGACTCGTTCTGCCCTGCGCCGGTCAGCAGGAGCTTGCTGGCGAAGAAGATCACCGAGTCGTTGGTGCCCCAGTACGTGGTGTAGAGGTCGCCCTTGAGCCAGGTCTTGTCCCAGAACGCCCCTGAGTCCTCCTTGACGACCTTGATCTGCACGCCCACCTCGCGCACCTGGGTGGCGAACAGCGCCGCGGACTCGGCCAGGCCGGAGATGTCCTCCGTGGTGCGCAGCTCGTAGGTCTTCGACAGGTCGAAGCCGGCCTCCTGCAGCAGCTGCCTGGCCCTGGCCAGGTCGCGGGCCCGCTGCGGCAGGTCCTTGGCGAAGTCGGGGTCGCCGGTGCCCAGCACGTCGTTGGCCACCTTGCCGTAGCCGCTGAGCACCTGCTTGACCATGGCCTCGCGGTCGACTGCCAGCCTCAGCGCCTCGCGGACCCTGGGGTCGGCGTACGGGCTGCCCTCGGTGGTGCGCATGACGATCGGCATCGCCATGTCGTCGGGTCTGCGCAGCACCTGGACGTCCTGCCGGGAGGCGGCCACGCGCGCGGCGACGGCGCCGACGTTGGAGGCCACGTCGATCTGCCCGCCCAGCAGGGCGTTGGCCATGGCCTGCGGGCTTTCGAAGATCTTCACCTCGATCGCGTCGAGGTACGGCTTGCCGCCGTGCCAGGTGTCGTTGCGCACCAGCCGGGCGTTGCCGTCGCGATACCAGTCGAGCTTGAAGGGGCCGCTGCCCGGCGCGCCCGCCACCTCCTCGGTGCCCTTCTTCATCACGAACGTGGTCAGGCGCAGCATCAGCGGCAGATCGGCGTTCGGGTAGTCAGAGGTCAGCACCACGGAGTCGCCGTCGGCCTTGATGTTGTCCGCCTTGACCCCGGGCAGCCGGGCGGCGCCCGCGGGGGTCTCGCGCAGGCGGCGCAGCGACCAGACGACGTCCTCGGCGGTGACCGGCGAGCCGTCGTGGAAGGTGGCGCCCTTCGCCAGCGTGAAGCGCCAGGTGGTGACGTCCTGGTCGGCCTTCCAGCTCGCGGCCAGGCGGGGAGCGGTGTTCACGGTGGCGCCAGGCGCGGTCAGCGTGTCGTAGAGCAGGCTGATGATCAGGTAGTCGCTCTCGTTCGCCTGCGTGCCGTGGGGGTCGCGGGTGATCGCGCTCGCCCTGCCCAGCGCGCCGATCCGCAGCGTGCCGCCGCTGACGGGCTCGCCCTGGGCCAGTGACCGCGCCGACGCCTGTGCCGTCGGCTTGGCGCCGGAGTCGCCGCTGCCGCAGGCCGCGAGCAGAGCCGCCAGACCGACGCCTCCTGCTGTCATGAGAAGCTGACGTCGGCTCCAGTCCACTTTGTCCCCATCCGTACTGGTATCTTACTTAGGTTTGCCTATCCTAAAGGGAAGTAAAAAGCAGCGGTGACCTCGCCCCCCCTCCGCCACGACGTCCGTGAGCTCGCCACGCTGGCGGTGCCCCTGGCCCTCACCCAGCTCGCGCAGGTCGCCCTGACCACGACGGACACGGTCATGCTCGGGCTGCTCGGCGTCGAGGCCCTGGCGGCGGGCGGCCTGGCCATGGTCATCTTCAACCAGCTCCGCACGATGGGCGTCGGGCTGGTGACCGCGGTCGGCAACCAGGTGGCGGCGGCGCATGCCCGCGAGGAGGATCTCGGCGGCCTCGTCCGTGCCTCGCTGGCTCTGGCGACCGTCGCAGGGGTCGTCGGCGGCGTGCTCATGGTGGCGATCGGCGAGGGCGTCGCCCTGCTGGGCCAGGATCCCGCCGTGATCGAGCGGATGCGCCCCATGCTGTGGGCTCTCGCACCCGGCCTCCTCCCGTGCCTGTGGTTCCAGTCGATCAGGCAGTTCACGGTCGGCATGCGCCGTCCGCAGGCGCTGCTGCGCATCACGATCGCCTCCGTGGTGGTGAACCTGGCGCTCAACCTCGCCCTCATGGGCAGTCTCGGCCTGGCCGGCATCGGCATCGCCACCAGTACCGTCTACCTGCTGACCTTCCTGGCCCTGTACGGCTCCGCGCGACGTGACCCGGAACTGGCGCCGATGCTCGACCTGCGCGCCTGGAGAGCCCGTCCCGCCACCGTGCGCAGGCTCGCCGGCCTCGGCGTGCCGATCGCCGCCACCTACGGCTCGGAGGCGGGCTTCTTCTCCGTGGTCGCCCTGCTCGTCGGCACCTTCGGCACCGCGGCCCTGGCCGCGCACACCGCGGTCAACCAGCTCGTCTACATCGTCTTCCAGGTCTCCGTCGGCCTGTCGCACGCCGCCTCGATCGGGGTGAGCAGGGAGGTCGCGCTCGGAAGGCCCGAGTCCGCGCGCCGCGTCGCCCGCGCCGCGCTGGCCTGCGGCGCGGGCGTGATGGCCGCTGTGGCGGTGGTCTATCTCGCGTTGCCGGAGCTGATCCTGCGCCCGTTCCTGGACGGCGGCGACGGCGCGGCCCTGCGCGTCGCGACGGGGCTGGTCATGGTCGCGGCCGTCATGCAGTTCGTCGACTGCGCCCAGAACATCGCGGTGGGCCTGTTGCGCGGGCTGGACGACACCAGGAGCGGCTTCCGGTTGACCCTGTTCGGCTACTGGATCGTGGGCCTGCCCGCGGCGTGGCTGCTGTCGGGGGCCGGCCGGGCTGAGCACGGTGGGGACGTGGCTGGGCCTGTTCGCCGGACTCACCGCCACCGCCGCTCTCCTGCTGCGCCGCTTCTTCCACACCCTGAGATCGGCTCCCGGCGGCTGACCCGGCCGTTGGCGTCTCGCTGCGTGGGCCTTGGGCGTCTCCGTCCACAGTCGGCCCGTCGCCCCTCGCCCTTCGTCCACAGAACTGCGCTCGGTCCCGCCCTCCACACCCCCTCCACACGATCCTGGGCCTCCCTTCCACGGCTCAGGAGGCCCAGATGTGGCTCACCATCGGTTTTCTGGCAACGCTGAGCGCCGCCTCTCCCGGCCCGGCGACCGACCCCAGCCAGGCGGCATGCCTGCGCACCATCACCCTGCCCGCCGCCTACGCGCCCCTGCTGGAGGCCTGGCAGCACGAGGACGACACCCCGGCGTCCGACGCCGTACGGCCCGCCGTCAAGGGCACGGGTTCTTCCGTCCGGCTGACGGTCGCCCTCTCCTCGGCGGCCTGCTCACCCGGACGAAAATCACCAGCCGGATCCCGGCCCTGGCACCCCCTCACGCCCGGCACGACATCTCCATCACCGGGCCCCGACCAGCCTTCGGCCCACCCGCCCGTGCGGTGGTCGGTGATGCGCATGAGCGACGTGGACCCCGGTTCACGCTCCGCCGTCCGCGACACCGTTTCGACCTGGCTCACCACCTGGCACGACCGCTTCCGCCACCGCCCGTCATGGCTGAACACATTCCCCTGGCCGACCGGGAGACCTCCCATGGCCCTGCCTCACCCGGCCACCGACTCCGACCCCGGCAACCTTTCGTCGGATCACTCTCACCGGCCTATCCCTCCGCCAGAGCTCTCCCGCCTGATCGAGCTGCCTCCAAGGGAGTGGTCCCACCCGAGCGAGCCGGCTCCGGCGAATCGGTCTCATCTGGGTGAATGGGCTCCAGCGGATCGGCCGGGCGTGGGTGAGTGGGCTCCAGCGGATCGGTGGCGCTTGGGTGAGCTGGCTTTTGCGGATCGGTCTCATCGCGGTGAGCTGGCTCCCGCGGATCGGTCCCATGCGGCGGAGTGGCTGGCGCCGACCCTGTCTCGCCTGGTGGAGGCGCAGCCGGGGGGACTGCCCCGCGTGGTGAGGCCGTCGATGGTGCGCCCCGACTCCGGGAAGCCGTCGACAGTGGGCCCTGGCTCAGGGAGGCCTTCGAAGGATCGGACCCGGCCCGGCCCGCCCCCGTCGGACGGCGCACGGCCGGGGACACCTCCCTCGCCCAGCAAGGCGACGCCGAAGAAGAGATCCAGCGACCACAGCCCTGGCAGGAAGCGGACCACCCGCACCAGAGGAGACCTGGCCGCCACCGCCGCCATCGCCCGCCTGGGCACCCCCTTCTCCTGGGGTGGAGGCAACCCCGCAGGACCCAGCAGGGGCATAGGACGAGGGGCCGGCACCGTCGGCTTCGACTGCTCGGGGCTCACCCTGTACGCGTGGTCCAGAGCAGGGGTAAAGCTCGGCCACTACACCGGCACCCAGTTCCGTCAGGGTAAGCGCGTCAGGCTGTCCGACCTGCGCCGGGGCGACCTCGTCTTCTTCGGTGGAGGCACGGGCGATCCCACCCACGTCGGCCTCTACCTGGGCAACGGCATCATGATCCATGCTCCCAAGACCGGCGACGTGGTCAAGAAGACCGACTTCCTCGACTCCACGTACTACCGCCCGCGCTATCGCGGCGCCGTCCGGCCGGGATGACACACCCCGGAGGTGTCGGCTTGCGGGGTCGGCTTCGGGAGTGCCCTCGGGGGTTGCCCTCTGAGGGCACAACCGGGGGTCGCCTTCCGAGGTGGCTTTCTTGCGAGTCGCCTTCCCGGGGTCGCCTTCCCTCGGGTCGCCTTCCCTCGGGTCGGCTTCCCTGGGGTCGGCTTCCCTGGGGTCGGCTTCCCTGGGGTCGGCTTCCCAGGTCGGCTTGGGGGCGCCTTGCGAGGTCACTTCCGGGGTCGGCTTCCGGGCGGTTCCCTGGGCTGCCTTCGGTGCCCTGTGAGGTCGGCTTCTCGCATCGGCTTTCGAGTCGGACCCCTTGCGAGTTGGCTTGCGGGTCTCGTTTCGGATCGGCTTGCGAGGTCAGCTTTCGGGGTCGCCCTCCGAGGTCAGCTTCCGGGGGCGTCCTTCGAGGTTGGCATTCGGTGGCGCCCTCCGAGGTTGGCTTGCGGGTTCGGCTCCGAGGGGCGCCCTAAAGGTCGGCTTGTGGGTGGCCTCTGAGCGTCTTGGGGCGCACGGGGTTGGTCCTGGGGCGATCGTGCCCAGCGCTCACCTCTGGCAAGGGCCGGTTGAGCTGTCGACTGAGAGCGCGGGGCCCTTGTCGTGTGGTGAGGGGTAGGTCTCTGGATCATGTTGTGGTGGCGGTGCGCCGGTCTCGTGTCAGGCGCCGGGTCGGACCATCGTCTGCTGGTGGAGACGGGTGCCGTGGTGTCTGAGGCCGGGGACCAGCGGAGTGGGGCCGTGCTTGGTGAAGCCCATGCGTTCGAAGAACCGTACGGCGCGGCTGTTCTCGACGAGGGTCTGCAGGTGGCATCCCGGTGATCCGGCTGCTTCGAGCCGATCCAGCCACCCCTTCATCAACCCGTCGGCGACGCCCGTTCCTCTGGCCGAGGGCGCCACGTTGATGTGCAGGTGGGATGGCCACCGGTGATCGTCGAAGTCTCCCGCCGTGGGCTCCCGGCGGATGGCGGACCAGGCCAGGTCGGCCATGCTGCGAGCGAAGAAGGCCGCGGGCTTGCGGCGGAAGATCAGCCGGTACTTCCTCATGGCCTTCTCCAAGCGCTCGCTCTCGCTCGGGAACGTCGCGCTGTCAAGGCATCCCGCCAGGTAGCCGGCCAGGGCTCCATCGACCACGGCCAGGAACAGCGAGTCGGGTTCCAGGTCCATGTAAGGGTCCAGGTAGATGGCGGCTTCGGATTCCTCGTGTCCCCACAGCGGAGCGGTGGGAGCACCTTCGCCTGCGCGGTGGAACAGCCTGCGCAGCTCGGCGCGGTCGGTTTCGGTAAACGTCCGAATCTCCATCACGTCGACACACTCCTCAGTCCCTCGAATCGGTGCGGCGGCCGCTGACGTGGACACCGCTTCAATAGAGCGTATGCCGTACTGTGTATCAGGTATAGAGTTTTATGACGAGGGAGGTGGAGCCCCGAGTCCGTTACGAGCTCGCCCTTGGGAAGGGTGTCGCTGTTTGCGCCGCCACCGCCGCCACCGCTGGGGCCGCTGCCGCCAAACGGCGCCCACCGATGGCGCCGCTGCCGCTGCCGCTGCCGCTGCCGCTGCTGTTGCCGTCGCCGCGGCTCCGGCTGCGGTGGGCTGCGTCGAGGTACCGCTGATCGCGCTCGTGGATGCCGGCGGTGGGCTCCGATGCCCGTGATCGTGTCTATCTGGCCAGTAGGCGGGCGATCAGATCGGCGGCCAAGTGGAGATCCTTCCGGTGGGCCTGGTGGCCGCCTTCCTCCCAGGCGTTATCGGCGCGGTCCCTGGAAGTTCGGGGTGGGTGACCGTCCTGTCCGTCATCCTCCTGGCCACTGCCTTCCTGTTCGTTGGCTCCGCCCGCAGAGTGCGTCTGCTCCAGCGGTGGAGTACCGGCCTTCTCGGCGTGATGGCCGCTCGCGATGTCGTCGTCCCCCATCCAGCCGCCCGAACGGGGAGCTGAAGCCACCCGGCCTGGCCGCTGTCTTCCTGTTCGTTGGCTCCGCCCGCAGAGTGCGTCTGCTCCAGCGGTGGAGTACCGGCCTTCTCGGCGTGATGGCCGCTCGCGATGTCGTCGTCCCCCATCCAGCCGCCCGAACGGGGAGCTGAAGCCACCCGGCCTGGCCGCTGTCTTCCTGTTCGTTGGCTCCGCACGCAGAGTGCGTCTGCTCCAGCGGTGGAGTACCGGCCTTCTCGGCGTGATGTCGCCGTCCTCCACCCAGCCGGCTGCACGGAGAGCTGAAGGTAGTCGGCCTGGCCACTGGCCGAGCGCCTCAACAGAGAGGACTTGAGGAGAACTGCCGCCATGACGGGAACGCGGGGTGGAGGCCGTCGGCGCGTTCGTCGGCTGGATCTCCGGCCGGAGGCGACGCGTCGGGGCTTCCTCGGGCGCTCCGATACGGGCCGGGCGCGCTGTTGCTCGATGCGAGTCGAGTCTGAGCGCTTGGCGGCGAAGCCGGCCTCAATGCCCGGGGCGTGGCTGGCCTCGGTGTCTGGGGGTGAGTCGGCCTGGTGTTTGGGTGAGCTGGTCTCGGTGCTCGGTGCTCGGTGCTCGGTGCTCGGTGCTCGGTGCTCGGTGCTCGGTGCTCGGTGCTCGGAGCTGCGGGTTGGTGTTGGTGTCTGGGGGGTGGGTTGGCGTGGTGTTTGGGGGGAGGCTGTCTGAGTGCTCGGGGGGTGAGTCGGGCCTGGTGTTTGGTGGCGATTCGGGGGTGCCAGGGTCGAGGGTGGTCGGGTCGCCGCCGCGAAGGGGGTCGTGCTGCCGTTGAGGGGCGGCTGCGAGGTTCGCTTGTGGTTGCCGTACCTGGTCTCCGAGGCCCGCTTGTGGTTGCCGTACCTGGCCTCAGGGGGTGGTGAGGTTGGCGATCAGGGGAGTGAGGAGGAGTTGGTCCTCGGGGCGGGACGGTTCGTACTCGGTGATGCCGATTCCCGCCAGCTCGAAGTGCTCCGTCAGCGTCCTGACGAGCTTGAGGAGGTCGTCGGGCAGGAGGCCGCCGGGGGCGGGGACACCGACCGAGGCGAAGGTGGCGGGGTCCAGGACGTCCAGGTCGATGTGGATGTAGACCACGTCGGCGCCCGTGTCGGTGACGGCCTGGACCAGGGTGGCGGGGTCGGACAGGTCGGTCACGCCGAGATGGGTGAGGCCACTGGAGGTGGCGAAGTCGCGCTCGGCGGGGTCGAGGTCGCGGGCACCTGCCAGGACGATCCGCTCAGGGTGGATGGGGTGCTCGGGCAGCAGGGCGTCGTGTCCTTCGCCGGTCAGCGTGCGCAGCACCATCCCGTGGAAGGCGCCCGAGGGGGAGGAGCCGGGGGTGTTGAGGTCGCCGTGGGCGTCGAACCAGACGAGGGCGAGGCGGTCGCCGTACCGGTCGAGGGCGGCGGAGACGGGAGCGAGGTCGACGCCGCAGTCTCCGCCGACGGTCACCACGAGCCCGTCGGGGGCTTGGGCCAGGGCGGCGCGGGTGCGGCCGGCGGTGGTGGCGAGGGCGGCGGGGGCGTCGCCGTCGGCGATGTCCACGCGCAGGTGTACCGCGTTGGGGACCATCTCGGCGAGCAGCTTGGCGCCGTCGCGCAGTCGGTGGGCGGTAGGGGAGGACGAGCCCTGCCACTGCGGTACTTCGATGACCGTTACCTGGGACATCAGTTCACTTCACCTTGTCTACGAGGTCGACCTTTCTGCGAGGCCGAGGTTTTGGTGAGGTCGACGTGTGCGGGAGGTCTACGTTTCTGGGAGGCCGAGGTTCTGTGTGAGTGACGGTTCTGCGAGGTGGCCCTTTTATGTGGCCGAGGTTCTGCGCGGCGGATCGCGGTTCTGCGGAGGCTTGTGGACGGCTTCCGCAGATCCCCGGTCCGGTGTTCGCAGGATATGACGGCCGGGTGCGGGCGGAAGAGCAGGGCGTGGGGCGCAGGTGGGTCCCGATAGCATCGAGAGCCTTGACCCCGCAGGCCGATGAGAGTGGCAGAAGCAGATGAGTTCCGTGACCGTCCGGGTGCCCGCAAAGGTCAACGTCCAGCTGTCCGTGGGCCCCTTGCGGGATGACGGCTTCCACGACCTGGTGAACGTCTTCCACGCCGTCTCGGTCTTCGACGAGGTCGTGGCCAAGGAGTCGGAGACGGTCTCGGTGCGGGTGGAGGGCGAGTCCGCCGACCAGGTGCCCGTCGACGACGGCAACCTTGCCATCCAGGCCGCCAGGGCGCTGGCCAAGCACGCGGGCAGGACGTACGGCGTCGAGCTGGTCATCCGCAAGGCGATCCCCGTGGCGGGCGGCATGGCCGGAGGCAGCGCCGACGCGGCGGGCACCCTGGTGGCCTGCAACGAGCTGTGGGGGCTCGGGCTGCCGCTGGAGGACCTGATGGAGATCGCCGCGGACCTGGGGAGCGACGTGCCGTTCTCCCTGCTCGGCGGTACGGCGGTGGGCACGGGCAGGGGCGAGCAGCTGACCGCGCTGCCGGTCAAGGGCGACTTCCACTGGGTGTTCGCCGTCGCGGACGGCGGGCTGTCCACGGCGAAGGTCTACGCCGAGTGCGACAGGCTGAGGGCGGCGGCGGGCACGCCGGTGGCGTGGCCGCAGGTGAGCGAGGCGCTGCTGAGGGCGCTGAAGGACGGCGACGCGCGGGCGCTGGGCGCCGAGCTGACCAACGACCTCCAGGAGCCCGCGCTGACGCTGCGCGGATCCCTGGCCAGGACGCTGGAGGCGGGGCGCGAGCACGGGGCGCTGGGCGCGATCGTGTCGGGGTCGGGGCCGACGTGCGCGTTCCTGGCCGCCGACGAGGAGCACGCCCGCGAGCTGGCCGAGGCGCTGAAGGGCGCGGGAGTGTGCCGTACGGCGGTGCCCGCGCACGGCCCCGTGGCGGGGGCGTCGATCGTTTGAGGGCCGGTCGGCGATGGGCCGTCGTGGACGGGGGAGGGGATAGCCTTGGTGAGCGATGAATCTGGTCAATCTTGAGTCTGTTTCCCATGCCTACGGGCCCAAGCCACTGCTGAGTGACGTCTCCCTCGGCATCGAGGCCGGTGAGCGCATCGGCGTGGTCGGGCGCAACGGCGGTGGCAAGACGACGCTGCTGTCGGTGGTCGCGGGGACGGTGAAGCCCGACACCGGCCGTGTGACGCACAACAGGGGTCTGCGGGTCGGCCTGCTGTCCCAGCGCGACGACCTCGACCCCGGCAGGACCATCCACGAGACCGTGCTCGGCGGCCGTGCCGAGCACGAGTGGGCGGGCGACCAGGCGATCAGGGAGATCCTCGCCAACCTCATCGGCGACCTCGACCTGGAGAGCAAGGTCGGAGACCTGTCCGGTGGGGAGCGGCGGCGTACGGCGCTGGCGAAGCTGCTCATCGACGAGCATGAGCTGATCATGCTCGACGAGCCCACCAACCACCTCGACATCGAGGCGATCGCGTGGCTGGCGGGGCACCTGTCGCAGCGCAAGAGCGCGCTGCTGGTCGTGACGCACGACCGGTGGTTCCTCGACGCCGTCTCCACCAGGACGTGGGAGGTCGTCGACGGCAGGGTCGAGCGCTACGAGGGCGGTTACGCCGCGTACGTGCTGGCCAAGGCCGAGCGGGCGCGCATCGCGCAGGCCGCGGAGGAGCGCCGCCAGAACCTCATGCGCAAGGAGATCGCCTGGCTGCGCAGGGGTCCGCCCGCGCGGACGTCGAAGCCGAAGTTCAGGATCGAGGCGGCGCAGGCGCTGATCGCCGACGAGCCTCCCGTGAGGGAGACCGTCGAGCTGATGAAGTTCGCGGCGGCGCGGCTCGGCAGGACCGTCTACGACCTCGAGGACGTCACGCTGCACGCGGGCGGGCCCGACGCGGGTCCGCTGGTGCTCGACCACTCCACCTTCCAGTTCGGTCCCGGCGACAGGATCGGGCTGATCGGGGTCAACGGCTCGGGCAAGTCGACCGTGCTGCGCCTGCTCGCCGACCAGGTCAAGCCCGACTCCGGACGCATCGTGCGCGGCAGGACGGTGCGCCTGGCCTACCTGTCGCAGGAGCTGACCGACGTCGATCCGGGGCAGCGCGTGCTCGAGTCGGTGGAGCAGATCCGCAAGTACATCCAGCTGGGCAAGAAGGAGTGGACCGCCTCCCAGCTGCTCGAACGGCTCGGTTTCAAGGGCGAGGCGCAGTGGAAGGTCGTCGGCGACCTGTCGGGCGGTGAGCGGCGGCGGCTCCAGCTGCTGCGCCTGCTCATGGACGACCCGAACGTCCTGCTGCTCGACGAGCCGACCAACGACCTCGACATCGAGACGCTGAACGAGCTGGAGGACCTGCTCGACGGCTGGCCAGGCACGCTCGTGCTGGTCAGCCACGACCGTTACTTCCTGGAGCGCGTCGCCGACCGGTGCGTGGCGCTGCTGGGCGACGGTCGGCTGTCGATGCTGCCGGGCGGGGTGGACGAGTACCTGCAGCGCAGGGCGGCGGGCACGGCGGTGACGGCCAGGGTCGCCGGTGGCGCGCCCGTGGCGGCCGCTCCCGTGAAGGCCGAGCCCACGGGGATGTCGGCCAAGGAGGAGCGTGAGCTGCGCAAGGAGCTGAGCCGCCTCGAGCGCCAGCTCGACAAGCTCGCAGGGCAGGAGGACAAGCTCCACGCGGCGATGGCCGACGCGGCCAGCGACTACGCCAAGCTGGGCGAGCTCGACGCGAAGCTGCGCGACATCCTGAGCGAGAAGGACGCGGTCGAGGCGGAGTGGCTGGAGGTCGCCGAGCGTCTCGGCGAGTAGCGCTCGGCGCGTGGTCAGGCGTCGAAGGGTGTGAGGAGGGTGCGCAGGAGGTCGGCGAGGGCCCTCTGCTCCTCGGCTCCCAGCCCCGCCAGCAGCTCCCGTTCGCGGCGCAGCAGGTCGGCGAAGGCCGCGTCGACCCGCGCCCGCCCGTCGTCGGTCAGCGACACGAGCACGCCGCGCCGGTCCTCGGGATCGGGCCGCCGCCGCACCAGCCCGGCCTGGGCCAGCCTGTCGATGCGGTTGGTCATGGTTCCCGAGGTCACCAGTGTGGCGCGCAGCAGCGCCCCAGGCGACAGCTCGTACGGCTTGCCCGCCCTGCGCAGCGCGGTGAGCACGTCGAACTCCCACGGCTCGAGGTCGTGCTCGGCGAAGGAGGCTCGCCGCGCCCTGTCGAGATGACGGGCAAGGCGGGAGACGCGGCTCAGCACCTGCAGCGGCGTCACATCGAGATCGGGACGCTCCTGCTGCCAGGACGCCACCAGCCTGTCGACCTCGTCCATCGTCATGACACGAGTGTACTGTCTTGACATCGAGATATATATCTCGATATCAATTATCTTTATGTCAAGAGATATCTGGGACCCCGCGACCTATGCCGCGTACGCCGACGAGCGCTCCAGGCCCTTCTTCGAGCTGGTCGGGCGGGTGCGGGCCGATCAACCCGATTATGTCGTCGACGCGGGCTGCGGATCGGGTGAACTCACCGCGACACTCGCCGAGCGCTGGCCGCGCGCCACCGTCTACGGCTTCGACTCCTCTCCCGCGATGATCACCAAGGCGCGCCGCCTCGAGACCAGGGCCCGCTTCGACGTCGCCGACGTCGCGCTCTGGCACCCCGACCGCCCCATCGACGTGATGGTCTCCAACGCGCTGCTGCAGTGGGTGCCCCAGCACCGCGACCTGTTCGAGCGCTGGATCGACGACCTCAGCTCGGGCGGCTGGCTCGCCTTCCAGGTGCCGGGCAACTTCGACGCCCCCAGCCACGTGCTGATCCGCAGGCTGTGCGCCAGCGACAACTGGAGGGACAAGCTGGGCGAGTTCGAGCGCCCGTGGCCGGTCGCCGAGCCGGTGGCCTACCTGGACCAGCTCGCCGCCCTCGGCCTGCGGGTGGACGCGTGGGAGACCACCTACGTCCACGTCCTGCAGGGTGAGAACGCCGTGCTCAACTGGATCTCGGGCACCGCGCTGCGCCCGATCTTCGATCGGCTCGAACCCGACGAGCGCGCCCGCTTCACCGACGAGCTGGCCGTCCTGCTCGACGAGGCCTACCCCACCCGGTCGTACGGCACGCCGTTCCCGTTCCGCCGGATCTTCGTGGTCGGGCAGAAGTGAGAAAACTTCTCCCGTTCATCGCCTAGTGGCATGATTGTCCGCAATCGAACGGTTGCGAGGTGCAGTGGGCATCGAGATCGAGGACAAGTTCGACGTACCGGGTGACTACGAGGTGCCCGATCTGAGCAAGCTGGGCCAGATCACCGGCCCCAAGAGCTACCAGCTGGTGGCGCTCTACTACGACACCGCCGATCTGCGCCTGGCCGCCAGGGGTGTCACGCTGCGGCGGCGGCGCGGGGGGTCCGATCCGGGCTGGCACCTCAAGCTGCCCAAGGCCAAGGGGGCGCGCCAGGAGATCCAGCTGCCGCTCACCCGCAGCACCAAGGTCGTCCCCGCCGAGCTGGCCGACCTCGTCCAGGGCTACACGCGGGGAGCCGAGCTGCGCGTGGTGGCCGAGCTCGACACCCGCAGAACCGTGACCCTGGTGGGCGGAGCCGTCGAGGTGGCCGACGACCGCGTCAAGGGCACCGTCTTCGGCGACGAGCCGCGCGTCCAGCGATGGCGAGAGGTCGAGGCCGAACTGGTCGACGGCGACCAGGACCTGCTGGCGAAGGTCGGCAAGCGGCTGCGCAAGGCCGGAGCCGTCCCCGCGAGCTCGGCCAGCAAGCTCGCCAGGCTGCTCGAGCCCGCGCCGCCGATCCGCGCGGATGTCCAGCACGGCAGCGCCGGCGAGGTCGTCGTGAACTACCTCGCGGACCAGGTCGCCGCCCTCCTCTCGCAGGACCCCCGCGCCCGCAGGGCGGAGGACGACGCCGTGCACCAGATGCGCGTCGCCTCGCGCAGGCTGCGCAGCGCCCTGAAGGCGTTCACGAGCGTGGTCAAGGACACCGAACCTGTCCAGGAGGAGCTGAAGTGGCTCGCCGCCGTGCTCGGCGAGGCCCGTGACCTCGAGGTCATCAGAGCCAGGTTCGCGGAGCGCCTCAGGAGGCTCGCCCCCGAGCTCGTGGCGGGCCCCATCCAGGTACGCCTCGGCGACGACCTGGGCAAGCGCGAGCAGGAGGCCCACGGCAGGATCAGGGAGACGCTGAGCGGCCCGCGTTACTTCGCGCTGCTCGACGCCCTCGACCGCCTGGTCGCCGAGCCGTCCCTGGGCAAGACGGCGGGCAAGCCGGCAGGGGCCGCGCTGTCCGCGATCGCGGACAAGAACTGGCAGCGCGTGTCGAAGGCCTACGATCACGCTCGGACCGTGACGGATCCCGGCGAGCGCGAGACGGCCATGCACGAGGTACGCAAGGCGGCCAAACGGGCCCGGTACACCGCTGAGGCGATCGGCGTGGACAAGCTGGCCAAACGCGCCGAAGCCGTCCAGGAAGCGCTCGGGGCCCACCAGGACGGGGTCGTCGCGCAGGAGACGCTCGCCCGAGAGGCCGAGAGCGCGCGGCAGGCGGGCGAGGACACCTTCACCTACGGCGTGCTGGTGGGCATCGAGCGAGCGGCCGCCGAGCGCGCGCACGCCGACTTCCCCCAGGTGTGGGCGAAGGTTCAGACCGCGTAGCGCTCGATGTGGACGACCCGGCCGTCCAGGCGGTGGAGGACGGCGAAGGCGCCCTTGCGCAGGTGCACGCGCAGGCCGCTGAGCTCGTCGATCAGCGGAGGCAGCACCTTGCCGTGGCTGCACACGGCCGAGGGCCCCTCGAGTCCGCGGACGAGCTCGGCGCTCTGCTCCCTGTCGTAGCCGTGCTCGCTGAGCAGCGGGTCGAGCCGCAGGTCGGCTCCGGGAAGCGTCTGCACGCACCGCATGCTCGGCGAGCTGACCAGCGAGGAGGGCCGGTAGGCGGGCAGCACCGTGGCAAGGGTGCGCGCCTGGGCCAGGCCGTCGTCGTCGAGGGGACGCAGGTCGTCGTCGCCCTCCCACGCGTCGCGCGAGCCCGCGCTGCCGTGCCGTACGAGGAGCAGCGGGGTGGTCTGCGGCGGAGGGGCGGTCAGCAGGCTCGCGTCCCACTCGTAGCTGAGGCGGGCGCGCGCCGCGTCGCGGGTGAGCCAGACCAGCTCGTCCACCTCGGGACCAGGGACGAACTCGCCCGAGACGGCGCGGGCCGTCCAGTAGTCGACCCGCTTCAGGCGGCCCTTCCTCAGGTAGTGGACGGCGGGCAGCGCCCTGCCGAGGAGCACGGTGAGCCCAGTCTCCTCCCGCACCTCGCGCAGCGCGGCGGCGATCACGTGCTCGCCCGGCTTCACCTTGCCCTTGGGGAAGGTCCAGTCGTCGTACTTGGGCCTGTGGACGAGGGCGACCTCGTCGCCCCGCCAGACGACCGCGCCCGCGGCCCTGATGAGCTCAGTCGTCAATGGTCCTCCACCGGCGCGTCCCGATCAGGTGGCTCTGCAGGTCGTCGCCGTCGTGGCGACTCCATGTGCCGTCGGAGTTCAGCCACCAGCAGTTGGTGGTGTCGGCCATCGCCAGGTCCATGACCTCGATCAGGTAGGCCCTGTGCGACTGGCCTGTCACCTTCACCAGTGCCTCCACCCTCCTGTCGAGGTTGCGGCGCATCAGGTCGGCGCTGCCGATCCAGATCTCGGGGCGCCTGCCGAGCCCGAACTCGTAGACCCTGGAGTGCTCCAGGAACCGCCCCAGGACCGAGCGGACCCTGATGTTCTCCGACAGGCCGGGAATCCCAGGACGGAGCGCGCAGATGCCCCGCACCCACAGGTCCACCCGCACGCCCGCGCGGGAGGCCCGGTAGAGCGCGTCGATCATCTGCTCGTCCACCAGGGAGTTGGTCTTGATCCTGATGCGGGCGGGCCTGCCCGCCTGCTGGTGGGCGATCTCCCGCTCGATCCTGGCCAGCAGGCCGCCTCTCAGCGAGTGCGGGGCCACCAGCAGCCTGCGGTAGGCCGAGTGGTTGGAGTAGCCGGTCAGGTGGATGAACAGGTCGGTGACGTCCTCGCCGACCAGCGGGTCGGCGGTGAGCAGGCCGAAGTCCTCGTACACGCGGGCGGTCTTCGGGTTGTAGTTGCCCGTCCCGATGTGGCAGTAGCGGCGCAGCTCGCCCGAGGGCTCCTGCCGTACGACCAGGGCGAGCTTGCAGTGCGTCTTCAGCCCGACCACGCCGTAGACCACGTGGCAGCCGGCCTTCTCCAGCTTGCGCGCCCACGAGATGTTCGCGTGCTCGTCGAAGCGGGCCTTGATCTCCACGACGACCACGACCTGCTTGCCGGCCTCGGCCGCGTCGATCAGCGCGTTCACGATGGGGGAGTCGCCGCTGGTGCGGTAGAGCGTCTGCTTGATCGCCAGTACCTGCGGGTCCTCGGCCGCCTCCTCGATGAAGCGCTGCACGCTGGTGGCGAAGGAGTCGTAGGGATGGTGCAGCAGCACGTCGCGCTCGCGCAGCACGGTGAAGATGTCGTCCTCGGCGTGGATGGCCTCGGCGGGGACGAACGGGCGGAAGCTCAGCTCGCCCCTGTCCAGGTCGGCGATGGCGTCGAGGCCCGTCAGGTCGAGCGGGCCGTCGACCCTGTAGATCTCGTGCGGCGCCACGTCGAGCTCGTCGACCAGCAGCTCCAGAACCTCAGGGGTGATCGTCTGCTCGACCTCGAGCCGCACCGCGGGGCCGAATCGGCGCTTGAGCAGCTCCTTCTCCAGCGCCTTCATGAGGTTCTCCGTCACGTCCTCGTCGACGTCGAGATCCTCGTTGCGGGTGACTCTGAAGGCGTGGTGCTGCAGGATCTCCATGCCCTTGAACAGCTGGCCGAGATGGGCCGCGATCACGTCCTCCAGCGGGACGAACCTGTTCTTCGAGGCGGCCACGAAGCGAGGCAGCTGGGAGGGCACCTTCACCCTGGCGAAGACGGTGTGGTCGGTGGAGGGGTTGCGCACGACGACGGCCAGGTTGAGGCTCAGGCCGGAGATGTAGGGGAAGGGGTGCGCGGGGTCGACGGCCAGCGGCGTCAGGACGGGACGGATCCGCTCCCTGAACAGCTTGCGCAGCTCGGTGCGCTCATCGCGGCCGAGGTCGTCCCACCGGACGATCTCGATGCCCTCGGCGGCCAGCTGCGGGCAGATGCGCTCGTGGAAGAGGGCCGCGTGCCGTTTGGCGAGGTCGTCGGCTATCGTCGCGATCCGCGCCAGCTCCTCGCGCGGCTTGAGCCCGCTCTTGGTCCGCAGCAGCAGGCCCGTCGCCATGCGGCGTTTGAGGCCCGCCACCCTCACCCTGAAGAACTCGTCGAGGTTGCTCGCGAAGATCGCCAGGAACCGCACCCGCTCGAGAAGGGGAAGGGAGGGGTCCTCGGCCAGCTCGAGTACGCGTTCGTTGAACTGGAGCCAGCTCTCCTCGCGGTTGAGGAACCGCTCCTGAGGCAGGGGCAGGTCGTTTCCAGAGGACAGGAGCTCGGCGGACATATCCCGTAATATGCCCAATTAGATTGAACAAAGCGTTAACGCTGGCTCAACGACTCACTCTTGTTCGAGCTTCGCCGCCCGCTCGGCCAGTCTGGCCTCCCGCTGACGGAGCTTCTCCTCGCGCTCCCTGGCCCTCTCGGCCTCGCGCAGCAGCCGCTCGCGCTCCTTCAGCTCGCGCTCCCTGGCCTTCTCGGCCTCCTTGAGCTCCTTGGCGCGCGCCTTCTGCGCCTCCTTGAGCTCCTTCTCGGTCGGCCTCGGGGGCAGCGGCGCCGTGGCCGACAGCTCCAGGCCCTTGCTCGTCGCGGTGATCTGGGGCATCGGGTTGAGGCCCGTCAGGCCGTTCCACGCCAGGTTCACCAGGTGCGAGGCGACCTCCTCGCGCCCGGGCTTGCGCACGTCGAGCCACCACTGGCCGGTCAGGGCCACCATGCCCACCAGCATCTGGGCGTACATCGGCGCCAGCTTGGGGTCGTAGCCCCTGCTCTTGAACTCGTCGGCCAGGACGTCCTCGACCTGGCTGGCGATCTCACTGATCAGGCTGGCGAACGTGCCGGTGCCCGAGGCCGCGTGCGAGTCGCGCACCAGGATCCGGAAGCCCTCGCTGCTCTCCTCGATGTACTGCAGCAGCGCCAGCGCCGCGCGCTCCAGCTTGATCAGCGAGTGCGACGCCGACAGCGCCGCCGTGATCATGCCGAGCAGTTTCTGCATCTCGCGATCGACCACCACCGCGTAGACGCCCTCCTTGCCGCCGAAGTGTTCGTACACCACAGGCTTGGACACCTGCGCCGTGGCGGCGATCTCCTCGATGGAGGTCCCGTCGAACCCCTTCTCGGCGAACAGCGTGCGGCTGATCGTGATCAGCTGCTCTCTTCGCTCTCTACCGGTCATACGCCTGCGAGATCGGGATTCGGTGGTCACAGGTTCCATCATGGCGGTGCCCGGCCCGTGACCGGGCACCGTGGCAGCGGCACTAGCCAATGCGCTTCGCCGCCAGGCGCTCAGGGGTCGGCCACCTGACGTCGTGGACCCAGCCGAATCGCTCGAAGATGCGGATCAGCCCGGCGCTGAGGTCGATCTGCCCCTTCAGCGCCCCGTGACGGGCGCACGTCGGGTCGGAGTGGTGCAGGTTGTGCCACGACTCGCCGAAGGAGGGGATCGCCAGCCACCACACGTTGCGCGACTTGTCGCGGCTCTGGAAGGCCTCCTCGCCGAACACGTGACAGATCGAGTTGATCGACCACGTCACGTGGTGCAGCAGGCCGATGCGCACCAGCGAGCCCCAGAAGAAGGCGGTCAGCGCGCCCTGCCACGACCAGGTCAGCACCCCGCCGAGGACGGCGGGCAGGAAGATGGAGGTGACGGCCAGTGCGGGGAACCACTTGTGCAGCTTGATGATGTCGGGGTCCTTGCACAGGTCAGGGGCGTACTTCTCCCTGTTGGTCCGCTCGCTCTCGAACAGCCAGCCCATGTGCGCGTAGAGCAGACCCTTGGTCATCGACCTGAACCCGGGCCCGAAGCGCCACGGCGAGTGCGGGTCGCCCTCCTTGTCGGAGAACTTGTGGTGCTTGCGGTGGGTGGCGACCCAGTCGAGCACCGACATCTCCAGCGACAGGCTGCCCGCGATGCCCAGCGCGATCTTCATCGGCCGCTTGGCCTTGAACGACCCGTGCGTGAAGTAGCGGTGCAGGCCGACGGTGACGCCCAGCCCCGTGACGATGTAGAAGACGAAGGCGATCGCGATGTCGGTCCAGCTCAGCATGCCCCAACCCCATGCCAACGGCACGGCGGCTGCGATCGCGGCCAGAGGGAGCCCCACGACGAGGCCGAAGATGATCAGCTCGGCCCTGGTCTTGGGCTCGGGGTCTACGTCTGGCTTGGGACCGGGCGCCGGTCGGTCGGCAAGAACGGTCATGGGCTACCTCTCACGACGTGTATGAGGATGATTGTCCGGCTACGCAACCGTAACCTACGTCAGCGTAAGTTAGGAATCCCTAAGATGCGAATGTGTGGAAGATGAAGGTCTTCGGGGTGTGCTGAGTGGATTCCATGGCTTGTCCCTGCCCCGGGAATCTGCTACCACGCGCGCCCCTCGGCGAACTTGTGATCCCGATCGGCACGCGGGGCCCAATCGCCGGTACCCTAGACGCGGGGTAGCCGTCAGGCTCCCTTCTTCCGGCGTTGAGTAATTGGCAGCTCGCGGTCTTTTGGTGTCCGTTGTTCAGGTTCGAGTCCTGGCGCCGGAGCTGTGGTGAATGTCGCCATGGGTGTGAAGAGGTGACGAAGGCGGGCAGGTATCCTCACGGTGTCGGGAGGGTAGCGGTGCGGTAGCCGTACCTAGCCCTGATCCGCCTCGTCACAGGGAGCCTCAGTCCGTGAGTGTGCCGCGCCCGGCCGCCGTCATCGTCCTCGCCGCCGGCGAGGGCACCCGGATGAAGAGCCAGACCCCCAAAGTCCTCCATGAGCTGTGCGGCCTGTCCTTGGTCGACCACATGCTCGCCGCCGCAAGGGAGCTCGATCCCGAGCGGCTCATCGTCGTCATCGGTCACGCGAAGGAACGGGTCGGCGGCCACCTGGTCCAGACCAGCCCCGACGCCAAGGCCATCGTCCAGAGCGAGCAGCGCGGCACCGGCCACGCCGTCCGCACCGTGCTCGAGGAGACGGGCACGATCGCCGGCACGGTGCTGGTCACCTACGGCGACACGCCGCTGCTGACCTCAGAGACACTGGGGCGGCTGCTCGAAACCCACGCCGGCGAGGGGAACGCGGTCACCGTGCTGACCGCGGAGGTCCCCGACCCGACGGGCTACGGAAGGATCCTGCGCGACGCGGCGGGAGCCGTCCTCGAGATCGTCGAGGAGAAGGACGCCACGCCCGCGCAGCGGGCGATCAGGGAGATGAACTCCGGCGTCTACGCCTTCGACGGGCTCCTGCTCGCCGACGCGGTCAAGCGGGTCTCCACCGACAACGCGCAGGGCGAGGAGTACCTCACCGACGTGCTGTCGATCCTGCGCGAGGAGGGCCACAGGGTCGGGGCGCACGTCGCCGACGACTACGTGGAGGTCGAGGGGGTCAACGACCGGGTGCAGCTGGCGTTCGCGCGCGGCGTGCTCAACCGGCGCGTCCTCGAGCGGCACATGCGAGCGGGCGTCACGGTCATCGACCCCTCCAGCACGTTCGTCGACGTGTCGGTGGAGATCGAGCAGGACGCGGTGATCCATCCCGCCACGCAGCTGCACGGCCGCACCCGCATCGAGGCGGGCGCCGAGGTCGGCCCCGCGACCACGCTGACCGACACCTTCGTCGGAGCGGGCGCGGTGGTGCGCAACGCGGTCGCCGACAGCGCGGTGATCGGGGCGGAGGCCTCGGTCGGACCCTACGCCTACCTGCGGCCGGGCACCGAGCTCGGCCACAAGGCCAAGGCGGGCACCTACGTCGAGATGAAGAACGCCAAGGTAGGAGCGCGGTCGAAGGTGCCGCACCTGTCCTACGTGGGCGACGCGACGATCGGCGAGGACGCCAACATCGGCGCCTCCACGGTCTTCGTCAACTACGACGGGGTCAACAAGCACCACACCACCATCGGAGACGGCGTCTTCGCGGGGTGTGACACCATGCTGGTCGCTCCGGTGACCGTCGGCGACGGCGCCTACACGGCGGCCGGATCGGTCATCGTCGACGACGTGCCTCCGGGGGCGATGGGCGTGGCCAGAGCGCGGCAGCGCAACATCGAGAAATGGGTCTTGCGCAGGCGCGCGGGCACGAAGTCGGCAGCGGCGGCCGAAAGGGCGCTGGCCGAGCAAGAGCAGGAGAGTGGCACGTGACGAGCATCAAACAGCCGGGATCCAAGGAGCTGATGCTCTTTTCTGGACGGGCCTATCCTGAACTGGCCGAAGAGGTGGCCAACCACGTGGGTGTCTCGCTCACCCCGACGAAGCTGATCGACTTCGCCAACGGCGAGATCTACGCCCGTTACCTCGAGTCGGTACGCGGGTGCGACGCCTTCGTGATCCAGAGCCACACCGGCCCGATCAACAAGTGGATCATGGAGCAGCTCATCATGGTCGACGCGCTGAAGCGGGCCTCCGCCAAGCGCATCACCGTGGTCATGCCGTTCTTCGGCTACGCCCGCCAGGACAAGAAGGGCCGCGGACGCGAGCCCATCACCGCCAGGCTCATGGCCGACATCTTCAAGACCGCGGGCGCCGACCGGCTGATGTCGATCGACCTGCACACCTCGCAGATCCAGGGCTTCTTCGACGGACCCGTCGACCACCTGTTCGCGATGCCGGTGCTCGAGAGCTACCTCAAGGACAAGCTCGACCTGGCCAACACCACGATCGTCTCGCCCGACACCGGCCGCGTGCGGCTGTCGGAGCGGTGGGCCGACACGCTCGGCACCCCCATGGCCTTCATCCACAAGCGACGCGACCTCGACGTGGCCAACTCCGTGAAGGTCAACGAGGTCGTCGGCAAGGTGCGGGGCCGCACCTGCGTGCTGATCGACGACATGATCGACACCGCGGGCACGATCTGCAAGGCGGCCGACGCGCTGTACGAGCAGGGGGCCACGAACGTGATCGTGGCGGCCACCCACGCGGTCTTCTCCGACCCCGCGGTCGACAGGCTGAAGAACTCCCGCATCTCCGAGGTCATCGTGACCAACACGCTGCCGCTGTCGGAGGAGAAGAGGTTCGACAAGCTGACGGTGCTGTCCATCGCGCCGCTCATCGGCAGGGCGATCACCGAGGTGTTCAGCGACGGCTCGGTGACCAGTCTGTTCGAGGGCAACACCTGAGTGCCGTAGACTGCAAAGGTTGCGTTCGTAACGCCTTCCGCTAGGGCGGGTGAGGGGGAACGCAGTATCCGATCTCATGCATCCCTAGGAGATGTCGTGTCCGAAGTACGTATCGCCGCCGAAACCCGTACCGAGTTCGGCAAGGGCGCCGCCCGCAAGATCCGTCGCGCCGACAAGGTGCCCGCCGTTCTCTACGGGCACGGCATCGACCCCAAGCACCTCACGCTGCCCGGCCACGAGGTCCTTCTCGCGCTGCGCACCGCCAACGTCCTGATCCGCCTGCAGGGCGACGGCGTGGACGAGCTGGCCCTGCCCAAGGGCGTCCAGCGCGACCCGATCAAGGGCTTCGTCGAGCACGTCGACCTGCTCCTGGTCAAGCGCGGCGAGAAGGTCACCGTCGAGATCCCCGTCACCACCACCGGTGACGTCAACTCCGAGGGCCTGCTCGACCAGCAGCTCGTCTCGATCGCCGTCGAGGCCGAGGCCACCCACATCCCGACCGGCGTCGAGGTCGACGTCGAGGGTCTGACGGTCGGCTCGGTCATCACCGCCGGCGACCTCAAGCTGCCGAAGGGCGCGACCCTGACCGCGGACCCCGAGACCGTGATCATCCAGGTCAACGCCAAGCCGACCGAGGAGCCCACCGCCGAGGCCGAGGCCGCTGAGGGCGAGGCCGCCGAGGTGGGCGCGGGCGAGAGCGCCGAGGCCGCCGAGTAACACGGGCCGCAGAGCCACTGACGGGGCGGCCGGGCCATGTGCCCGGCTCGCCCCGTTGCCGTATGGAGGAGCGCGATGGATCGCTGGCTGATCGTCGGTCTCGGCAACCCTGGGGCCGAGTACGAGGGCAACAGGCACAACGCCGGTTTCATGGTCCTTGACGAGCTGGCCGCCAGGGCGGGCGGCAGGTTCAAGGCGCACAAGAGTCGCGCGCACGTGCTGGAGACCAGGGGCGCCGTGCTGGCCAAGCCGCAGACGTACATGAACCTGTCGGGCGGCCCGACGAAGCTGCTCGCCGACTTCTACAAGATCGGCCCCGAGCGCCTGATCGTGATCCACGACGAGCTCGACATCCCCTACGGCGCGCTCCGCGCCAAGCTGGGCGGCGGAGACAACGGCCACAACGGCCTGAAGTCCATCACCAAGTCGCTGGCGACGCGCGACTACCTGCGGGTGCGGTTCGGCATCGGCCGTCCCCCCGGCCGCATGGACGCCGCCGCCTTCGTGCTGAAGGACTTCGGCACCGCCGAGCGCAAGGATCTGGCGTTCCTGGTCGACAGGGCGGCCGATGTGGTCGAGTCGCTCGTCGAGAAGGGTCTCGAGGCGACGCAGAACGCGTTCCACAGCCTCGATCTGAACATCTCGGCTCCTCCTCGCTGAATCGGCGCCACGCGCGGCTACCCACCGCTACCATTCCATGACTGTCTGTTGAACAACGGTCACGGGGGGCCGCGTGGAGGGGCTGATGACGGTCGCGAAGGTCGAGCCGCCGCTCGTCTGGCGAGCCGGCCCCCGCATGCCCGGATGGGTGCGGTCCTACCGTCTCCAGGCGCTCGGGGCCGATCTCGGCTGCGCGGTGGCGGGGGCGATGCTGGCCTTCGTCGCCAGGTTCGGCGAGCTCACGCCCTACGCCACGCCGTACATCCTGCTCAGCCTCGCGCTGCCGCCCGTGTGGGTCTGCGCCATGGCGCTCAACAGGGCCTACGAGCCTCGCCTGATCGGCATCGGCTCGGAGGAGTTCCGCAGGGTCGTCAGGTGCGGGATGGCGCTGACCGCCGCCATGGCGATCTGCGCCTACGCCACCAAGACCGAGGTCGCGCGCGGCTACGTCGTGCTGGCACTGCCGTTGACGACGCTGCTCACCGTGCTCTTCAGGTACGGCCTGCGCCGCGCGCTGCACCGGCGCAGGGCCGAGGGGCAGTGCATGCACAGGGTCGTGGCGGTGGGCCACGAGGCGGGCGTCGCCGAGCTCGTGAGCAGGTTCCGCAGGGAGCGCTACCACGGCATGGAGATCGTGGCCGCCTGCCTTCCTGACGACACCTCTCGAAGCAGGGTGGGCGACGTGCCGGTGGCGGGCGGCTTCGCCGACGTGCCGCTGGTGGTGGCCCAGGTCGACGCCGACACGGTGGCGGTCCTCGCCTGCCAGGAGATGGACGGCCTGGCGCTGCGCCGCCTGGCGTGGCGGCTGGAGAAGACCCACACCGAGCTGGTCGTGGCGCCCGCCCTGATGGAGGTGGCGGGGCCGCGCACGACCATCCGCCCCGCCGCCGGGCTGCCGTTGCTCCACGTGGAGCACCCTGAGCTGGCAGGGGCCAGGCAACTGGTGAAGAACGTCTTCGACAGGGTGGTGGCGGGGGTGCTTCTCGTGCTGATCGCACCGTTACTGCTGGGGCTGGCGCTCGCCGTCCGCGTGAGCAGTCCTGGGCCCGCGCTGTTCAGGCAGACCAGGGTGGGCAGGGACGGCAGGCTCTTCACCATCGTGAAGTTCCGCACGATGCGGCAAGACGCGGAGCGGATGAAGGTGGAACTGGTCAGCGACGCCGACGGCGTGCTGTTCAAGGTGCGCGACGATCCGCGGGTGACGGCTCTGGGGGCGTTGATGCGACGCCACTCCCTCGACGAGCTGCCCCAGCTGATCAACGTGCTGTTCGGTCACATGTCTCTGGTCGGCCCCAGGCCCCCGCTTCCCGAGGAGGTCGCGCAGTACGGCGACGACGTCCGCAGGCGGCTGCTGGTGCGCCCGGGGCTGACGGGGCTGTGGCAGGTTTCGGGCAGGTCAGATCTGTCGTGGGAGGAATCCGTACGCCTCGACCTGCGTTACGTCGAGAACTGGTCCCTCATGCTGGATCTGCAGATCCTGTGGAAGACTTGGTCGGCCGTCGCCCGCGGGCAAGGAGCTTACTGATGACGATTCGCGACGACCACGCCCTCGCCTCCGACCTGGCCACGGAGGCGGGAGAGCGGCTGCTCTCGCTGCGCGGGCGCGAGGGCTTCGAGCATCCTCCCGCCCTGAGAGCCGAGGGCGACAGGCAGGCCCACGTCTTCCTGACGGAGGCGCTGGCGCGGCTGCGGCCCAGCGACAGCGTGCTGTCCGAGGAGGCCACCCGCGAGGAGCGGGAGGATCCGGCCAGACGTACGGCCGAGCGGGTGTGGATCGTCGATCCGCTCGACGGCACAAGAGAGTTCGCCGAGGAGGGCCGCGAAGACTGGGCGGTCCACGTCGCGCTGTGGGAGCGCGGCGAGCTGGTGGCAGGAGCGGTGGCGCTGCCCGCTCAGGGCCGCACGCTGTCCACGGCCGAGCCGCCCAAGCTCGCGCCCTACGAAGGCGGCAGGTTCCGCATCGCGGTCAGTCGCACCAGGCCGCCCCAGTTCGTGCAGAAACTCGCCTACCTCGCCGGGGCCGACCTCGTGCCGATCGGTTCGGCGGGGGCGAAGATCTCCGCCGTCCTGACGGGTGAGGTCGAGGCGTACGTGCACGCGGGCGGGCAGTACGAGTGGGATTCCGCCGCGCCGGTGGCGGTCGCGCTCGCCTCAGGGGCCCACGCGAGCCGAATCGACGGCTCCGAGCTGGCCTATAACCAGGAGGACCCCACTCTTCCGGATATCCTTGTTTCCCTACCGGAGCTGGCGCCAACGTTGCTCGCCGGGATCCGCGACCTGCACCGCTAATGCCGGAGGAAGCCCCCATGCTTCAGCGCGACTACACCACGTCGCAACTCGACGTTCTCGAGGCCGAGGCCATCCACATCATGCGTGAGGTGGCGGCGGAGTTCGAGCGCCCGTGTCTGCTCTTCTCCGGTGGCAAGGACTCCATCGTGATGCTGCGCATCGCGGAGAAGGCCTTCTGGCCGGCGCCGATCCCCTTCCCGCTCATGCACGTCGACACCGGGCACAACTTCCCCGAGGTCATCGAGTTCCGTGACCGGCGCTCCGCCGAGCTCGGCGCCCGGCTGGTGGTGGCCAGCGTCCAGGACTCCATCGACGCCGGCCGCGTCACCGAGGAGACAGGGCGGCGCGCCTCGCGCAACCGCCTGCAGACCACCACGCTGCTCGACGCGATCGAGGACCACGAGTTCGACGCGGTCTTCGGTGGTGCCAGGCGCGACGAGGAGAAGGCCCGCGCCAAGGAGCGGGTGTTCTCCTTCCGCGACGAGTTCGGCCAGTGGGACCCGAAGAATCAGCGTCCCGAACTGTGGAACCTCTACAACGCGCGCATCCGCAAGGGCGAGCACATCAGGGTCTTCCCGCTGTCGAACTGGACCGAGCTCGACATCTGGGACTACATCCGCCGTGAGGGCATCGAGATCCCCTCGATCTACTTCGCCCACACCCGCAAGGTCTTCGAGCGCGACGGCATGCTGCTGCCCGACGACCTCGTGGTGAGCAGGGGCGACGACGAGCCGCTGTTCGAGGCGGTGGTCCGCTACCGCACGGTCGGCGACATGACCTGCACGGGCGCGGTGCAGTCGGCCGCCGCGACGGTCGAGGAGATCATCGAGGAGATCGCGGCGACGAGGATCACCGAGCGTGGCGCGACCCGCGCCGACGACCGGGCCTCCGAGGCCGCGATGGAAGACCGCAAGCGCGAAGGCTACTTCTAAAAAATGGACATTCTTCGTTTCGCCACCGCCGGGTCCGTCGACGACGGCAAGTCCACGCTGATCGGCCGCCTGCTGTTCGACTCCAAGGCGATCTTCGAGGACCAGCTCGAGGCGGTCGAGCGCACCTCGCGCGATCGCGGCACCGAGTACACCGACCTGTCGCTGCTGACCGACGGCCTGCGGGCCGAGCGGGAGCAGGGCATCACGATCGACGTGGCCTACCGCTACTTCGCCACGCCCAAGCGCAAGTTCATCATCGCCGACACCCCCGGGCACATCCAGTACACCCGCAACATGGTGACCGGCGCCTCCACCGCCGATCTGGCCATCATCCTGATCGACGCGCGCAAGGGCGTGCTGGAGCAGTCGCGCAGGCACGCCTTCCTCACCTCGCTGCTGCGGGTGCCCCACCTGGTGCTCGCGGTGAACAAGATGGACCTCGTCGACTACTCCCAGGAGCGGTTCGAGGAGATCCGCGAGGAGTTCACCGCCTTCGCCTCCAAGCTCAACGTGGCCGACCTGACCTTCATCCCGATCTCCGCGCTCAACGGCGACAACGTGGTCTCCCGGTCGGAGAACATGCCCTGGTACCAGGGCACCTCGCTGCTGCACCACCTGGAGAACGTGCACATCGCCTCCGACCGCAACCTGGTCGACGTGCGCTTCCCCGTGCAGTACGTCATCAGGCCGCACAAGACCGAGTTCCACGACTACCGTGGCTACGCGGGCCAGGTCGCGGGCGGCGTGCTGAAGCCCGGTGACGAGGTGCTGCACCTGCCGTCCGGGCTGGCCACCAGGATCGCCTCGATCGACACCTTCGACGGCCCCGTCGAGGAGGCCTTCCCGCCCATGTCGGTCACCCTCCGCCTGGAGGACCACATCGACATCTCCCGCGGCGACATGATCTGCAGGCCGAACAACAAGCCGCAGGTCGCTCAGGAGCTTGAGGCGATGGTCTGCTGGATGGCCGACGGGGTGAAGCTGGCGCCGCGGTCCAAGCTGAGCATCAAGCACACCACCAGGACGGCCAGGGCGCTGGTGCGTGAGCTGCACTACCGGCTCGACGTCAACACCCTGCACCGCGACGAGGGCGCGACCTCGCTCGGTCTGAACGAGATCGGCAGGGTGTCGCTGCGGGTCACCCAGCCGCTGTTCGTCGACGACTACGCGCGCAACCGGATGACCGGTGGATTCATCCTCGTGGACGAGTCCACGAACACCACGGTCGGCGCCGGCATGATCGTCGACGCCAGAGCGTAGTCAGGAGCGTTCCCCAGGGCCGTGGTCGGTGACCACGGCCCTGTCGCGTTCCTTAGGTAGATCCTTTGTCGTTCACTGACACTTTGATTACTCTCCGCGCTAACGTCTCCACGGTCCGTATTCACCGCGCACCGCCGGAGGCATACTGTGACCGACCGGGTGATCTTTCTGGGTGGGCTTGGCCGCAGCGGCACCACGCTGCTCGAGCGCCTCCTCGGCGAGCTGCCAGGGGTCGTGCCGCTCGGCGAGGTGGTCCACCTGTGGGCCCGCGGCGTGGTCGCCGGCGAGCTGTGCGGGTGCGGCGAGGCGTTCCCCCGGTGCCCGTTCTGGCGCGAGGTCGGCGAGCGGGCCTTCGGCGGCTGGTCGCGCGAGCTGGCCGAGCGGGTGCTCCGGCTGCGCCGCAGGGTCGATCGCACCAGGCGCATCCCCGCCGTCGGCCACCCCGACCTGGCCGAGTACGTCGCCGCCTACCGCAGCGTCTACAACGCGGCGCTCCAGGTCGCGGGCGGCGCGGCCGTCGTCGACTCCAGCAAGCACGCCTCGCTGGCCTTCTGCCTGGCGGCAGGGGGCGTGCAGCCGCACGTGGTGCACGTCGTGCGCGACCCGCGCGCGGTGGCCCACTCCTGGCGCAGGACGGTCCCGAGGCCCGAGGACGGCAGCCACATGACCCGATGGGGCGCCATGCGCACCTCCCTGCACTGGAGCGCGCAGAACCTCGCTCTCGACCTGCTCGCCGCGCGGGGGGTCGAGGTGACCAGGGTCCGCTACGAGGACCTGCTCGCCGACCCCCGCGCCACGCTGACCGACCTCGCCGAGCGCCTCGGCCTCGACACGAGCCTCGGCTTCCTCGACGGCACCACCGTCAGCCTCGGCCGCGCGCACACCGTCTCGGGCAACCCCATGCGGTTCGCGGTCGGCCAGGTCGAGCTCTCCCACGACGACGCCTGGCGCGGCGGCCTGCCCGCCGTCCAGCGCGCCGTGGTCTCGGGCCTCACGGCCCCTCTCATGACCAGGTACGGCTATCGCGGAGCGGCGGCATGACTCCTTCGGTCGGCGTGGTGATCCCCACGACGGGCAAGCGTCCGGAGCAGCTCAGGGCGGCCACCCGCGCGGTGCTCACCCAGGACTATCCGGGCAGGATCGACCTGGTCGTCGTGGTCGACGGCGGCGATCCGATCGCGGTGGCCGAGCAGATCGCCGACGTGGTCGCGCCCAGGTCGAAGGGTGACGAGCCGCACTGCGTGCGCGTGCTGCCCAACCGGCTCAGCCCCGGCCTGCCAGGCGCCCGCAACACCGGCATCGCCGCCTCCGACACCGACCTGGTCGCCTTCTGCGACGACGACGACGTCTGGCTGCCAGGCAAGCTCGCCGCGCAGTCGGAGGCGCTCGGTCCTGGCGCCGACTTCTCCAGCTGCGCCATCGAGGTCGAGTACGGCACGCGCCGCGTGCCGAGGCTCGCGGGCCTCACCCAGGTCACCAAGGCCGACCTGGTGCGCTCGCGGATGGTGATGGTGCACTCCTCGACTTTCGTGTTCAGACGCGGCGCCTACTGGGTCGACGAGAGCGCGCCCATGGGCCAGAACGAGGACTGGGATCTCGCGCTGCGCGCCGCCAAGCGGCAGCCGATCGCGCACGTCGACAGTCCGCTCGTCCGGGTTCGTTGGGGCGCGTCACAGTACGTCACCAAGTGGGCCGACCGCATCGCCGGGCTGGAGTGGATGCTCGCCCGGCACCCAGAACTGGCCGTGGATCCGCGCGGCGCGGCGCGGATCTACGGTCAACTCGCCTTCCACCACGCCGCGATGGGGCGGCGCAGGGAAGCGGGCAGGTGGGCGCTGCGCACCTTCGCCGCCAGGGCGGGCGAGCCCCGCGCCCCGATCGCGCTCGCCGTCGCCGCGGGGTTCGTCTCCGCTCCAGCGGTGCTCTCGCTGCTGCACGACAGGGGGCACGGCATTTGACCGCCGGCCTGCCCTCCCGCCCCGCGAGGGTGACGGTCGCGGGGGTCCCGCTCGATCCGTTCACCGAACAGCAGACGGTCGAGTGGGTGGCCGCCGCTCTGGAGGCGGGTGAGGGCGGACACCTCGTCACCCCCAACGTCGACATCTGCCGCGCCGTCGCAGGCAACCCGGCGCTCAGAGAGCTCGTCAGCGCCGCCGACGTGGTGGTGGCCGACGGCATGCCCCTGGTGTGGGCCTCCAGGCTGCTGCGCCAGGCGCTGCCCGAGAGGGTGACGGGAGCCGACCTGATCTGGTCGCTCAGCGCGATGGCGGCACGCGGAGGCTGGCCGGTCTACCTGCTCGGCGCTCCTCCCGGAGTGGCCGCGAGAGCGGCGTGGGAGCTGGCCGACGGCTGTCGCGGGCTGCGGGTCTGCGGGGTGGACGCTCCGCCGTACGGGTTCGACAGGAGCGAGGAGGGCGTCGCGCGCGTGAGGGAGAAGCTGGTGGAGGCGCAGCCCAGGATCGTCTTCGTGGGTCTCGGCTTCCCCCTGCAGGACAGGCTGATCGCCGGCCTGCGACCTCACCTGCCCCGCACCTGGTTCGTCGGGTGCGGGTCGGCGATCGCGTTCGCGGCGGGGTCGGTCGCGAGGGCGCCGCTGTGGATGCGGCGCACCGGCACCGAGTGGCTGTTCCGCCTGGCCAGCGAGCCGGGACGGCTGGCCAGGCGCTACCTCGTCGACGACGTGCCGTTCGCGACCAGATTGCTGACCAGATCGCTGCTGCTCAGGCGGTGAGCGCCCGCACCCTGTCGATCTCGTCGGTGGTCAGGCGCTCGCGGTAGGAGCTCAGCGCCTGGCTGGAGTCCATGGGGCGGTAGGCCGTGCGTGAGAGGCCCGACCAGGCGAAACCGCGGTCAGCCTCGCCGCGGGCCGTGCACGCGCGCGTGATGCGGCGCTCGGCCGCCGCCGTCCAGCGCAGGCCCGCCACGTCGTACAGGCGGCGGAAGCCCTGGAGGGGTGAGCGCGCGAGCTCCTCGTAGGAGACCACGGTGATGCCCTCGGTGCGCGCCAGGAGGGAGCGCGTGACCCGCCACAGCGCGCACACCTTGGCGATGCGGTCCTGGGAGCCGGCCAGCGCGCGCAGCTCCTCCATCTCCGGATGGTCGCGGACCAGGAGCGGCTGCTCGAGCAGCTCCTCGAGATGGATGGTCCAGCCGAGCCGGGTCCACGAGCCGACAAGGGCGACGGGGTCGCGGACCAGGGCGATCACCGTGCAGCCGAGCCGCCCGGCGAACCAGCCGGAGGAGAGCACGGCGAAGGGGTCGTCGAGCAGCGCCCGCCGTCCGGTGAGCCTGCCCCAGGTGAAGGCCGAGCCGTAGCGGGCCAGCCTGGCCAGGTCGTACGGCGCGCGGTTGGCGCGCAGCTCGGCGAGGAAGCCGTAACGCAGGGCCGTGGTGTCGCGGAAGGCCGGCAGCCAGCCGGCGGAGTTGTCGTCGCAGATGTACTGGAAGCGGTGCGTCACCGAGGCCCGCAGCACGCCGGGGCAGCGGCCGGGCGGGTGCTGGGGGTTGAGCGGCTCGTTGACGTAGACCAGCTCGCCCGAGGCGGCCAGCATCTTGCCCGCCCAGCTCGTGCCGCTGCGGGGCAGCCCCGTCACCAGGATCGGCGTCATGCGGTCGCCCACGACCTGAAGCGGAGCGCGGTCAGGCTGTGGCGGCCGAAGGGGCGCAGACCGTAACGCTGGTGGATCTGCCAGAGCGGCAGCAGGTTCTTCACCAGCACCCCGCCGGACCAGCCCATGGCCGCACCGAGCGCGCCGTGCGCGGGGATCAGCGCCAGGTCGAGCAGCACGGTGACGGCGACCGCCGCCACGAGGTTGGCGAGGCTGGCGGAGGTGTGGCCCGCCGAGATGAGGACCACGTCGACCATGCCGCACGCCGTGGCGACCATCATCGTCCCTGCCAGGACCAGCGCGACGGGCAGGGCCTCGTCATAGCCCGTGCCGAAGATCCGCAGCAGCCACGGCGCGAGCAGGGCGTAGCCGAGCCAGACCGGCCAGGTCAGCAGCACCAGCCACATGGTCGTCACCTGGTAGAGCTCACGGGCCCTCGGCAGATCGCCTTCGGCCAGCGCGCGCACCAGGCGGGGCTGGGCGGCCTGGGCGAGCCCCTGGCTGGCCAGCTGACCGACGACCTTGAACCTGGTGGCGGCGGTGTAGATGGCCGCCTGGGCCGGGCCCGCCAGGAGGGCCACGATCACGATGTCAAGGCGCTGGAAGAGCGCCTGGATCGCGCTCGCCGCCGACCTCGGCGCGGTGTGCCGCCACAGGTCGCGCGCCGTTCCCGGCAGGTACGGCGTGCGCGGCACCCGTCGGCGCAGGCTCAGCGCCGCCAGCGCCGCCACCACCAGGTACGGCGCCGCCCACGCCCCCGCCAGCGCCTCCTGCGGGTACGGCAGCGCCGCGGCGGCCACGACGGCGACCAGGACGAGCTGGGCCACGGGCAGCAGCATGCCGTCCAGCAGCACGGTCGTCCGCATGGAGCCGAAGCCCCTGGTCGCCGCGAGCAGGATGTCGGCCACCACCATCAACGGCAGCGCCAGCGCCAGCGGACCGAGCAGGGGATACAGCACCACGCCCGCGGCCGTGGAGAGCAGCGCCCCAGGGGTCACCGCCGCCCTGACATAGCCGGAGATGCCGCGATAGTCGTAGGTCTTGGCGCGGGCGACGAAGAAGATCAGGCCGTTGCCCGCGTCGAGCTTGGCGATGCCCGCGACCATCAGCGCCAGCGCGACGGCGGTGAAGAACGTGCCCGCCTGTTCGGCGCTGAAGGTGCGGGTCACGATCACGACCAGGAGGAACTGCGCCAGCGCGCTCACCCCTGCTCCGGTGACCCCCGCCAGACCCGCCCTGGCCACCCGCCCGAGCCTGCCGCCGCTCCCCGTGGCGCGTCGCGCGGGCGTCACCGGCGCCACGAGGGGTCACCGCCCAGCCACGGCACGAGTTGCGTGTCGTACACCTCGAAGTGCTCCATCAGGGTCTGGCGCACCGACTCCGGAAGCGGCTTGGGACGGGAACGCCCGTTGTGCCGCTCGAAGGCGGGGTTGCCCATGTGGGGCATCTTCAGGAACTCCAGCACGCGCGCGTAGGTCCGCTCGGGCTCGGCGAAGAAGCGGTGGCTGTCGATCACGAGGATGCGCTCGCGCCCGAACAGCGGCTCGAGCCTGTCGAGCTGCTCGGCGTAGCGTCCGCGGGCCAGGTAGGCGTGGTGGCGGTGGGAGTGGTGGACGGAGTGCGGCTCGGCGCGCAGGCGTTCCTCGGCCCCGGCCAGCCGCCTGACCTCCAGCTCCACCGCGTACTCGAAGTGCGACTCGGTCTCATAGCCCCTGGCCAGCTCGTGGGAGTGGGCCGAGAAGGCCCGCTCGACGGGGTCGCGCACCAGGACGATCAGCTTCACGCCCGGCAGGTCTCTGGCGATCCTTTCGCCGGCCAGGGGGTGGTACAGGTAGTAGGGGGCCGACTCGAAGGCGAGGGGCTGCCTGCCGTACCTCTTTCTCAGCAGCGCCGCGCCCACCTTCAGCGGGAAGTGCCCCTGGTACCAGGAGATGCCCTTGCCGTAGCCGACGTCGAAGTAGTGCACGCCCTTGTGCAGCACGGGCTTCAGCAGCAGCGGGTGCTGGGCGAGTGCGCGGTAGAGGGAGGTGGTGCCGCAGCGCTGTGCGCCCATGATCAGGAAGGACGGCAGCATCCGGCCGCCCGAGGTCAGCCGTCCCGTGGTGCGCGAGACGGACAGGACCGAATGCTTCATGGCGTTCACGTGAGCAGCTCCTGATGATCGACAAGCGGGTTCAGCCAGTTCTCAGGGGGACCTAGGGGCTCGTAACCGTCGGCGGCGTGCCGGTCGGCGAGCGCGATGAGGTAGCGGATCACGGTCAGCCTGGCCTGCGCCGACGACAGGCCGAGTGGCGCGAGCACCCGCACCGACTGGGCGAGGCAGGCCCTGGCGGCCTGGTCGGGCGGCATGCGGCGCAGCGCGCGCTGGAAGAGGTGGTGGGCGGCGTCGAAACCTGGAGGGACGCCCACCTCGTAGCGCTCCCAGTCCCACACGTGCAGCCGCCCGTCGCCGGTCGGAGCGATGTTCCACGGGGACAGGTCGCCGTGCCAGGCGGGCCCCGCGTGCCCGCCGGTCGCGGCGATCTCCTTGACGGCCGAGATGAGCAGGGACGGCGCGACCCTGCCCCTGCGCACGGGCAGCGCGGACATCGCCAGGACGGCCAGGCCGTTCCACATCCCGTGGTGCAGCACGATCGGCGGCACCACGGTCTTCAGCGGCAGGTCGGCCAGCCTCTTCAGCGTGGCGGCCTCGTTGGTGATGAGGTCGCGGGACTGGGGCGTGTCGCCGATCTTCACGAAGGCGACACGCTCGCCGTCCGCGTGGAGCTCCAGGATCGGCTTACGGTTGGCTCGGCGGGCGGGCCGTACGTGGAGGGTGGCGCGCACGGGCGTGCCGAACACCTCGCCCAGATGGGTCTCGATCGACCCTTCGACAGGCAGCATGACCTTCGGCCCGAACGCACCGTGCCACCAGCGGCGCGGCGTCAGACGCCGGGGGAGTACGGCATGCGGCAGCAGGCTGTAGGGGTGTGGCGCGCCGGGCCCCGGATAGAGCAGGCGGACGGTCTGGCCGAGATAGCGCAGCCTGATGCGGGCATCACGCATGAGCGTTCCTCCACAGGAGGGCGAAGGAGATGAGGTAGAGGCTGAGCGGCGTGACCAGGCCGTCGTAGACGAACATGTAGAGCAGCACGAGGAGCATCACGAGCACCCCCGCCAGGCCGATCGGGCTGCGATCGGGCCAGTGACGGCGGATGGCGCCGACGAAGAAGGCGACGTAGAGCGCCGCGCCGACGAATCCCTGCGTGATGACCAGGTGCCACAGCTGGCCGTCGCTGCCCAGCGGAGGGTGTCCGCACTCGGTGCACCAGTCGGTCTTGCCGGTGGTGATCGTGCGGTGGTTGCCCATGGCGTTGCGGGTGTTGCCGTAGCCGATGAACGGTGAGCCGCCCGCCGCCTCGACGGTGGCCGAGACGGTGAAGGCTCTGATGTCGTTGCTGTGCGGGTTGTCGATCCGCTGGGTGACCAGGGCGGCCAGGGGGCTGGCGGCGAACACCGCCGCGCCCACCAGCCCCGCCGCGCAGATGGCCAGGCGGGTGCGCCCGCCGACCCGCACGACCAGGTAGAGCGCCGCCAGGCCGAGGCCGATCCACAGGCCGCGGTTGAGCGAGTAGACGACGGGGACGGCGGCGGCCGCGATGAGCAGCACCGCCACGGCCTTCCTGCGCGGCCCGCCGTACACCCACCAGCCCACGACGAACCAGACGAGCAGCACCGACAGGTTGCTGCCCCAGGCGTTGGCCCACTCGAAGGGCGCCTCGGGGCGGGGTGCGGCGTGCCCGAGCACCTTCTGGATCTGGGCGGCGGTGGGGTGGATGAGGTTCTGGACGAAGGGGTTGCCGCCGATCCAGCCAGGCAGGACGCGTTCGAGCGGCGAGGTGAAGGCGAAGCTCGGGAAGAGCACGCCGAGCAGCCCGCCCGCCACGGTGGTGAGGAAGAGCACGCCGAGCATCCGCACCAGGCGCAGCTGCGGCAGCTCGCGCTCGGTGAGGTTGCTGAGGTAGAGCACCATGACCATGAGCGAGAGGTAGAGCGCGAGGCGCATGACGTAGCCGATGATCCTGCCCGCGCCGAACTCGCCGTAGGTGTCGGGCGGCATCTCGGTCAGCATCAGCGCGCTGACCACGTACCCGGCGAGCAGGAGCGCCCACAGCCCGAGGCCGCGCGGCACCCTGATCGGACGCCTGCGCCACAGGACGTACGCCATGGGGAAGGCGAGGACGATCACCGCGAGGCCGCCGAAGCCCAGCGCCCACCACACGGGATAGCCGACCAGCAGGGCCGCGATCGGCCATGCCGCCCGGCTCCGTGTGGTGGGGGCGTCGGGCAGCGTCACGTGTCGGACACCTGTGGAATCGGCGAGGTGTCGCCCGCCTCGGCCCTCCTGACCTGCTCCGTCGCGTTCCCGCGGGAGACGGCGACACCTGGCTCCTTTCCCGCGGAGCGGCCCGGCGCCTTCTGCTGGGAGATCCCTGACGACTTCCCGGAAGAGAGGATGTCGCCCGTGACCGGGCTCATCCCGTTGACCGGCCTGCCCGTCACCCCCTGCCGCGGCGGGGGAGGACCGGCGGCCGCGCCGTCGGGAAGGGCGGGAAGCGGCCCCACGAACGCGGGACCCGCAGGCGCGGACCCGCCGGAAGCGCCCCCCACCGGCGCGTCTTCCACCGGCGTGTGGCGCGTTGACGTGTGGTTCACCGCCGCACGCGCGGTCTCTGTCGCCTCGCGAGCGGCTGCCCTGGGCCGTCCACGGGCCGGGCGCGGGGTCATCGGGGAAGCGGCGGTCGCGCTCCCTGCGGTGGCCCCGCCGCCGACCGTCACCGCGCCGATGATCGGCACCCCGTGCCGTTCCAGACGCCGCGCGGCCAGCGAAACGTCCCCCGCCCGAGCCGCCGCCAGCCCGACGACCAGCAACGCGCCCGCCGCCCTGGCCAGATCCCCCACGTCGGACCCGTAGAGCAGCTCGATCCGCGCGCGGCCACCCAGCGGCTCGACCGCCGCGGTGCCCAGCGCAGGGGGCACCGCGCGCACCAGCAGCGAGGGGCCGGGGCAGGCCGCCACGACCGACGAGGCCAGGTCGTGCATCACCGAGGGGTCGGCGGGACCCGACAGGTCCGCGAGCACCGGCAGCCCCGTCAACCGCTCGACGTCGCAGGGAGCGCGCAGACTCGTATCGAGCCGGTCGCGGCCGTAGGCGGCCGCCGCGCCGGCGAGCAGTCCGAGCATGAGCCCGCTGCCCAGGTAGAGCGGCAGGCTGGGCGAGCTGGGCGAGGTCGGCTCGGCCGCCTGGCTGATGACGTAGCCGGGCGTCACCGCGACCGTCTTGAGCGCGTCGTACTTCATGGTCAGGCTGTAGACCTGCCTGCTGAGCACGTTCTGGCGCTGGCCCGCGATGGTGTGCTCCGCCGTGCCCTTGCGTAGCTCGGCCACCTCCTCGACCGCCTTGGCCATGCTCTTGTTGACCTGCTTCAACTTGGTGAGCAGAGCCTTGAGCTGGGTGGTGAGCGCGGCCTGCGCGGTCTCGGCGCGGTGGGCCAGATAGGCCTGGGCGTAGGCGCGCGACTGGGCCGCGGCCCTGGCCGGGGTGGTCTCCGTGACGGCGATGGACAGCACGGCCGAGTTCGGGGGGACCGTCACCTCGGCGGGCGAGGGCGTGGCCTTGAGCAGTGCGGCGGCCTTGGCCGCGACCACCGCGGACTGGGCGATCTGGGCCTCGGTGTCGAGGTTGAGCGCCTCGCGCTGCCTTCCCGTCACCTGGTTGGGCTGCTCCTGCACGCCGGTGGCGGCCACGAGGACCTGCGTCGTGGCGGTGTAGGAGGGCGGGGTGAGGCGCAGCAGCGTGGCGCCGCCGAGCACGCCGGTGGCAAGGCAGAGCAGGAAGACGACCTTGCGCCTGCGGAGCAGGGAGACGTGCTCGGCCAGGTCCACGCCAGAGCGGTGCGGGTGAAGGTCCGGCGACATGAAGAGCGTTCTCCCTGTAGTCGCGACGCGACTGTGAGTGACTGGGGTCTGGTCACTATAGGGGCGACGAACATTTCCCGGCTGAATAACGAAGATTTTCGCCGCTCACCCGGATCAAATTTCGCGAATTAATGAGAAATGTCGGTGTTGTGACCTGAGAAGTTCGCGACACCGCAGGTCGCGGGCATGGCAGGGTATTCCGCATCACGGCGAGGGCGGGAAAGACTTATGGAGGGGAGTGGAGGCGACTTGCGTCTCAGAAAAGCGACGGCCCTGATTCTGCTCGCCGCGTTGCCGGCCTGTTCCCAGGCGTCGGGCACGGCGAGAAAGGCACAGACCGACACGCACACCGAAGCGAGGGTCAACGGCCTGCTCGGCATCACCGAGTCACCGGCGTGCGCGGTGACGGCCAAGCTCATCCCGTCCTGCGGGGCGTGGTGGGGCATCGCGCCGGAGATCTTCACCGGGCTCCCGCCCGACCGCGCGCTGGCGGGGGCGGAGGAGCGGATGGGTCGCGCCGCCGACATCCTGCACGTCTACCACAGGTCGAACGAGCTGTTCCCCAACGACAGGGAGGTCGCGCTGGCCCGCGACCCGTCCCACCGGCGGCTGCTGCTGATCAACTGGAAGCCGTCGTTCGACGTCACCTGGGCCGAGATCGCCAAGGGGGCGCTCGACAGGCGCATCGACAGGCTGGCCGACCACATCAGGCAGACCTTCCCCGAGCAGTTCTTCCTCACCGTCCACCACGAGCCTGAGGACGACGTCAGGGCGAACCCCGGCTCGGGCATGACGGCCACCGACTACGCCGCGATGTTCCGCCACGTGGTGCAGCGCCTGCGGGAGAAGGGGGTGAAGAACGCGGTCACGGTCATGACCTACATGGGCGCGCCCAACTGGGCCTCGCAGCCGTGGTTCGAGCAGCTCTACCCCGGCGACGACGTGGTCGACTGGGTGGCGATGGACCCCTACGCCGACGCCAGGGTCCGCGACTTCGACGGCCTGGTCAACAAGACCAGGAAGGACCACGCCCGCTGGCCTGGCTTCTACCGGTGGATGCAGTGGCGCTTTCCCGGCAAGCCCATCATGGTCGCGGAGTGGGGGGTGTTCGGCGACGAGCGCAAGGCCGCCTTCTACGATTCGGTGCGCCGGCAGGTCAAGCGCTATCCGCAGATCAAGGCGCTGGTCTACTTCGACTCCCCTCGCGCGCCGAGAGGCGACACGAGGTTCGACACCGACCCGGGCGCCGGGCGGGCCTTCACGGCACTCGCAACCGATCCTCACTTCTCCGCGACGAGCGTGCCGCGACCATGAGCCCGGCGCCGCCGAGGAGCACGGCCCCGCCCACGATCCAGAGCGTGGCGGTGTTCCCCACGCCGAGGAGCTTGAGGGCCGAGGCGAGCAGCACCACGGCGAGCAGGGCCCTGATCGGGCCGTTCGGGGCCCATGCCGAGACCCTGGCGCCGAGATAGACGCCGGGGATCGAGCCGAGCAGCAGCGAGACGGTGAGGTCGAGCTTGAAGTCGCCGAAGAACAGGTGACCGATCGCCGCGGCTGAGACCAGGGGCACCGCCTGCACCAGGTCGGTGCCCACGAGCTGGTTGGCCTTGAGCGCGGGGTAGAGCGCGAGCAGCGCCACGATGATGAGGGAGCCCGACCCCACGGAGGAGACGCCGACGACCAGCCCGCCAACTGTACCGACCAGTACGGTCGGAATTGGGCGCACGACAATGTCGCGGGCGCTCGACGAGCCTCCCTTGTCGCCGAGCCACGCCTTCAGCACCAGCCCGGCCACGGCGAGCAGCAGCGCGATGCCGAGCGCCGTCTTCACCGCCTGCTGGACGGCGGCGCCTTCACCGAAGGCGCGCACCAGGAAGACCCCGCTGAAGGCGGCCGGCACCGAGCCCAGGCACAGCCAGCCGACCAGGCGCAGGTTGACCGTGCCCCTGCGCAGGTGGACGACCCCGCCGACCGGCTTCATGATCGCGGAGGCGACCAGGTCGCTCGAGACGGCGGCCAGAGGGGGGACGTTGAAGAAGAGCATCATCATCGGCGTCATGAGGGCGCCGCCGCCCATGCCGGTCAGTCCGACGATGATCGCGACCAGAAAGGACCCGACCACCAGGGGAAAGTCGATCAACGTACCCATCCTCCGCTCCGGAGCGTGTCGAGGACGCGGGAGACCGCGGCCTCGATCGAGATGTGCGTCGTGTCGATGGCCAGGTCGGCGTCGTCGGGCTCCTCGTAGGGGTCCGACACGCCGGTGAACTCGGGGATCTCGCCCGCGCGGGCCTTGGCGTACAGGCCCTTGCGGTCGCGCCGCTCGCACTCCTCCAGCGGCGTGGAGACGTGCACCAGCAGGAAGTCGGCGCCCACCGACTCGACCGACTCCCTGACCTCGGCGCGGGTGGCCGCGTAGGGCGCGATGGGGGCGCAGATGGCCAGGCCGCCGTGCCTGGCGGCCTCGGTGGCGACGAAGCCGATGCGGCGGATGTTGAGGTCGCGGTCGGACTTGGAGAAGGTCAGGCCCTTGGACAGCAGGTGGCGCACCACGTCGCCGTCGAGGTAGGTGACCGTGCGGCCGCCGAGTTCGAGCAGCGCGTCGCGCAGGCCCCTGGCGATCGTGGACTTGCCCGAGCCCGACAGGCCGGTGAAGAAGACCACGAGGCCGCGCCGGTGCGGAGGGCCGGGCAGCGTGACGGGTTCGGGACCGGCCAGGTGCTCGGCGGCGCCGTAGGCGGTCGCGACGTGCTCGCGCAGCTCGAGATCGATCTCCTTGTCCTCGCGCGGCGCGAGGGGGACCGAGACCACGAGCGTGCCCTCGGGCAGCTTCTCGCGCGCCTTGAGCGCCGCTCGCACGAGCGCGGGGCCGCCCTCGCCGTACGCCAGGGGAAGCAACAGGACGGTCGCGTCGAGCTCCTCGGCGACGGCGATGATCTCCTGCGTGCTGAGGTCGTCGAGCGGGCCTCGCATGGTGACGGCGAGCGTGGGACGGCCCGCGAGCTCCTTGCGCACCGCGTCGGGGGAGCGGCGCAGCCTGGCGAAGGGGCCGTGCTCGGCGGCGCCGAGCGCCTCGAGCGGCCCGGCGACCAGCCCGTCGTGGCCACTCTCCGTGACCGTGAGGACGGCAAGCGCCGCGCCCTCGGGATCGAGCAGCGTGATCCGGTCGCCCGCCTGCGCTCCTGGCACCCGCAGGGTGACGGGCGCAGGCCACGGGGTGCCGTCGGCGAGCGCGCCGTGCGCCTCGACCTCGTGCAGGTCGTCGTGTCCGAGGAAGCCGGTCAGTGGATGGAAGGCCCCGGAAAGGAGCAGCTCCAAGTCGGCGAGCTCGCTCTGGTCGGGGGTCCACTGGAGGTTCGCCGTCATCGCTCCACAATTCCGATCGACTTAGTCGGATTACCTTACCCCGTCATATCAACCGGGCGAAATGATTGTGGGGCTTCCTGATGACCATCGTCACCTCGTCGTAGGAAGAGGTGAACCTGCCGCGCGAGAGCTTGTCGACCACCCGCACGACCGCCGAGCCGATGCGTCCCCGCGCGGGACCGCTGACGGTCGTGACGTCATCGGTGATCATCAGCCCGCGCATCAGGCAGAAGGCGTGCATGCCCTCGCGGGAGGCCACCGGCTCGTAGACGGCGGGCAGCGGCCCCGCGATCTGCTCCCTGACCTCGGCCCGCACGAGGCGCCGCCACAGCAGGCGGCGCAGCCACGAAGGGGTGAGGCGGTCGCACAGGCCGTAGGCGGTCGACCTGTCGCGCATGCGCAGCAGCAGCAGCCCGCCAGGGCGCAGGCCGTTGAGCATGCGGTCGAGGACGAGCTCGGCGTGCTGGATGCGCTCGATGACGAACGTCACCTGGACCACGTCGAACGAGCGCGGCGGGATCGGTACCGAGCGCAGGTCGCCGAGTGTCCACGCGTGGAGGTCGGTGCGGCCGGGCATCAGCGCCCTGACCGCGGGCAGGTCCTCGTCGACACCGGTGACCTTGGCGCCGAACCTTTCGAGGTAGGGCGGCGGGTCGTGGGCGCACCCTGCGACGAGCAGGTCGATCCTGCGTCCCAGTTCCTCGCTCCCCTGCTCACGGATTCGCTGCTCGAAAAGGTCGCCTCTGTGGGCGACCGACCGCACGTCAGCCATGTCACCCAGGGTAATCACATCAACCCGATCCGTTAGGTATTTCCATCGGAGCGGCCCCTCCCCAGGTGGGGCAGGGGGATGCGGGGCGGAGGGCGTGCGGCTGCAGCGGTGGAAGTACTCTGGACGGGCAGACCCCCGCGACCTCACCCGGCCGGGGGTAGTCGTGTTGCCGCCGTGGGGCTGAGGGCGTATCTGATGAGTCTTTCCGGACTGCTTGACCTTGTTGCCGCCGACCCGAAGCTGGCCGCCGTCCTGAAGCAGGGCGGCGATGTCTCCTTGGTCGCGCCGGCCGCGTTGCGCCCTTTCGGTGTCGCGGCGCTGGCCGAGCGCGAGCGGCGCACCGTGCTCGCCGTCACCGCGACGGGCCGTGAGGCCGAGGATCTGGCCTCGGCGCTCACGAGCCTCATCGAGCCCGCCACCGTGGCGATCTTTCCCGCGTGGGAGACCCTGCCGCACGAGCGGCTGTCGCCGCGCAGCGACACCGTGGGACAGCGGCTGGCCGTCCTGCGCAGGCTGGCCCACCCGGTGTCGGGCGACCCCACCGCTGGCCCGCTGTCAGTGATCGTCGCGCCGATTCGCGCGGTGCTGCAGCCGATCGTCAAGGGTCTCGGCGACCTCGAGCCGATCAGGCTGCGCGCGGGCGACGACGCCGACCTGGACGACGTGGTCGACCGGCTGGTCCAGAACGGCTACGCCAGGGTCGACATGGTGGAGAAGCGCGGCGAGGTCGCCGTGCGCGGCGGCCTGCTCGACGTGTTCCCCCCGACGGAGGAGCACCCGCTGCGCCTGGAGTTCTGGGGCGACACGGTCGAGGAGATCCGCTGGTTCAAGGTGGCCGACCAGCGCTCGCTCGAGGTGGCCGACGACGGCCTGTTCGCGCCGCCGTGCCGCGAGCTGCTGCTGACCGCCGACGTGCGGGAGAAGGCGGCCGCGCTGGCGCACGAGCACCCCGCGCTGGCCGAGGTGCTCGACCAGCTGGCCGAGGGCATGCCGGTCGAGGGCATGGAGGCGTTCGCGCCCGTGCTGGCGGGCGAGATGGACCTGCTGATCGACCACCTGCCGGGGAACGCGGCGGTGTTCGTCTGCGACCCCGAGCGCATCAGGGGCAGGGCGGAGGAGCTGGTCAGGACCAGCCAGGAGTTCCTCGAGGCGTCGTGGATCAACGCGGCGGCGGGGGGCGAGGCGCCGATCGACCTCGACGCGGCCGCCTTCCGCACGCTTGAGGAGGTCCGCGACCAGGCCGACTCGCTCGGCCTGCCGTGGTGGACGATGGCGCCCTTCGGTGAGGGCGTCGAGCTCGACGCGCACGACAGCGAGGCCTACAGGGGCGACACGCAGAAGGCCCTGGCCGACATCAAGGGCTGGCTGGGCGAGGAGAAGTCCGTGGTGCTGCTCAGCGAGGGCATGGGCCCCGCCGAGCGGATGGTCGAGCTGCTCAAGGGCGTGGACGTGCCCGCCCGCCTGTCGAGATACCTGGACACGGCGCCCGAGCCCAAGGTCGTGCACGTCAGCACCGGGCTGATCGAGCACGGCTTCGTCACGCCCGAGCTCGCCGTCCTCACCCATCTCGACCTGGTGGGGCAGAAGGCCAGCACCAAGGACATGCGCAGGCTGCCGAGCAGGCGGCGCAACATGGTCGACCCGCTCCAGCTCAGGGTCGGCGACCACGTCGTGCACGAGCAGCACGGAGTCGGCCGCTACGTCGAGATGGTCCAGCGCACCGTGCAGGGCGCCACCCGCGAGTACCTCGTCATCGAGTACGCCAAGGGCGACCGCCTCTACGTGCCGACCGACCAGCTCGACGAGGTCACCCGCTACGTCGGCGGCGAGGCGCCCACCCTCAACAGGATGGGCGGCACCGACTGGGCCAAGGCCAAGTCGAAGGCGAAGAAGGCGGTCAAGGAGATCGCGGGAGAGCTGATCCGCCTCTACAGCGCGCGGATGGCCAGCCCCGGGCACGCGTTCGCGCCCGACTCCCCCTGGCAGAGGGAGATGGAGGACGCCTTCCCCTACGCCGAGACGGGCGACCAGCTCGAGGCCATCGACGAGGTCAAGCGCGACATGGAGCGCGGCGTGCCGATGGACAGGCTCGTCTGCGGCGACGTCGGCTACGGCAAGACCGAGATCGCGGTGCGCGCGGCGTTCAAGGCCGTGCAGGACGGCAAGCAGGTCGCGGTGCTGGTGCCGACGACGCTGCTGGTGCAGCAGCACCTGTCGACCTTCAGCGAGCGCTTCTCCAGCTTCCCCGTCAAGGTGCGCCCCGTCTCCCGCTTCCAGACCGACGGCGAGGTGAAGGCGACGCTGGAGGGGCTCAGGTCGGGCGAGGTCGACCTGGTGATCGGCACGCACAGGCTGCTCAGCCCCGAGATCAGGTTCAAGGACCTCGGCCTGATCATCATCGACGAGGAGCAGCGCTTCGGTGTCGAGCACAAGGAGGCCATGAAGCACCTGCGCACCCAGGTCGACGTGCTGGCGATGTCGGCCACGCCGATCCCGCGCACGCTGGAGATGGGTCTGACCGGCATCCGCGAGATGTCGACGATCCTCACCCCTCCCGAGGAGCGTCACCCGATCCTGACCTTCGTCGGGCCGTACGACGAGAAGCAGCTCACCGCGGCGATCAGGCGCGAGCTGATGCGCGACGGGCAGATCTTCTTCGTCCACAACAGGGTGGCCTCGATCAACAGGGTCGCCGCGCGGATCAGGGAGCTGGTGCCCGAGGCGCGCATCGCGGTCGCCCACGGCCAGATGAACGAGCACCAGCTCGAGAAGATCATGGTCGGCTTCTGGGAGCGCGAGTACGACGTGCTCGTCTGCACCACGATCGTCGAGTCGGGCCTCGACGTGCCCAACGCCAACACGCTGATCGTCGACAGGGCGGACAACTACGGCCTGTCCCAGCTCCACCAGCTGCGCGGCAGGGTCGGGCGCGGTCGCGAGCGCGGCTACGCCTACTTCCTCTACCCGCCGGAGAAGCCGCTCACCGAGACCGCGCACGAGCGCCTCGCCACCATCGCGCAGCACACCGAGATGGGCGCGGGCATGTACGTCGCGATGAAGGACCTCGAGATCCGCGGCGCGGGCAACGTGCTGGGCGCCGAACAGTCGGGCTTCATCGCGGGCGTCGGCTTCGACCTGTACGTCAGGCTCATGTCCGAGGCCGTGCAGGAGCAGAAGGCCAAGCTGTCGGGCGCGGAGGTCCAGGAGGAGCACCACGACGTCAAGGTCGAGCTGCCCATCAACGCGCACATCCCGCACGACTACGTCACCTCCGAGCGGCTGCGCCTCGAGGCGTACAAGCGCATCGCGGCCATCACCGCCGACGTCAACATCGACGAGGTGCGCGACGAGCTCACCGACAGGTACGGCAAGCCGCCCGTCGAGGTGGAGAACCTCCTGGAGGTCGCGCGCTTCCGCCTGAGGGCCCGGCAGGCGGGGCTGACCGACGTGACGCTCCAGGGACAGAACATCAAGTTCGGCCCCGTCGAGCTGAAGGAGTCGCAGCAGGTCAGGCTCGACCGCCTGTACAAGAAGGCCCTCTACAAGGCGGCGGCGCAGACGCTGCTGGTCCCGGTGCCGAAGACCAAGCCGCTGGGCGGGGTGCCACTGCGCGACCTCGAACTGCTGAAATGGTGCTCGGACCTGGTCGAGGTCATGTTCCTGGAACCGGCGAGGGTAAAGTAAGCCGCGTTTCGTCGCGAAGGGATGCAAGGGTGAAGTCGATTCGAATGGCCGTCGCGGTCGCCGCGCTCGGAGTTGCGGTGAGCGCCTGTTCCTCGCCCGTCCAGGCCGGATCCGCGGCCGTCGTCGGTAACGAGCGCATCTCGGCCAGCGATCTGAACACGAATGTCAAGCAGCTCGAGAGCGCTCTGGCCAAGGCGCAGATCCCGCAGTCGCAGCTGGGCCTGCCCGTCACGCAGTACGCGCTGCTGCAGATGGTCAACGTCGTGCAGTTCAGGCAGCTCGCCTCCAAGGCGGGCGCCAAGGTCACCGACGGTGAGATCGACCAGCTCATCGCCTCGCAGGGCGGCCTGGCCGCGCTCGAGAAGCAGACCCTGGCCCAGGGCGTGCCGCCCGCCTACACCCGCGAGTGGCTCGGCACCTCGATCGCCATCAACAAGATGATGCAGCAGTACGGCGGCGGCACCGACGAGGCCGCCAGGCAGCGCGGTCAGCAGAAGCTGATCGAGCAGGCCGCCGCGATCAAGGTGACCTACAGCCCTCGCTACGGCACCTTCGACCCCCAGAAGGGCTTCGTCGACGCGGGCCGTTTCGGCAAGCCGACCTCCGCCGCCCAGGGCTGAGATGCCGCTCGTCGTCGTCACCACCTCGCCCAGGGTCGCGCCAGGCGTCCTCAGCCACCAGGCCTGGCGGACGCTGTCCTCGGGCAGGGTGCTGACCGCCTCGGCCGACCACCCGCAGCTGCCCTACCTGGCCGAGGCGGGCATCGAGGTCGAGGTGGTCACCGCCACCGACCACGCCGCCCTGGTACGGCAGGCGGTCGACGACACCGTGGTCTGGCTGGCCACAGAGGACGAAGGCTTCATGCGGGCGGTCGGCCACGCGGCCCTCGCGCTCGACGACCCGCCGGTGATCGAGGTCGTCCCCGGCTCCTACGACCTGCCGGGCGCGCGCGTGCTCGACCTGGTCGCGGTGATGGACCGGCTCAGGACCGAGTGCCCATGGGATCGCAAGCAGACCCACGCCTCGCTGGTGCCGTACCTGATCGAGGAGGCCTACGAGGTCCAGCACGCGGTGGAGCAGGGCACCGGGCTGCGTGAGGAGCTCGGCGACGTGCTGCTCCAGGTGGCCTTCCACTCCAGGGTCGCCGACGACTTCGACATCGACGACGTGGCCGACGTGATCGTCGGCAAGCTGGTACGCAGGCATCCGCACGTGTTCGGCGACGTGAGCGTCGAGAGCGCCGACGAGGTCAACACCAACTGGGAGGCCATCAAGGCCACCGAGCGGGCGGGCAAGGACCTGTTCGACGGCGTGCCGATGGGCCAGCCCGCGTTGTCGCTGGTGGCCCAGCTCATCCGCAGGGCCGAGGCCGCGGGCGCGCCCGAGGGGCTGGCGCACGCGGTCGGCCAGGGCGTGGCGAGAGAGCTGTTCGACCTGGTACGGCGGGCGCAGGAGGCGGGGCTCGACCCGGAGGCCGAGCTGCGGGGCGCCGCGCTGGCCTACAGGGCGCGCGTGGAGGCCTGGGAATCGCGCTGACGGCGGCATCGCCGTCGTCGCGGCCGGCGCACGCCGGGGGAGCCTCGATGGCGTACCGGCTGGTAGGGCTCGATAGGCTCGTATGGCAAACCGCCCTTCGACTCTAGGAGCGCCTGACGTGGCTTCCATCGAGGCCGTTTCCGCCCGCGAGATCCTCGACTCCCGGGGCAACCCGACAGTCGAGGTCGAGGTCCTCCTCGACGACAACAGCACAGGCCGCGCAGCGGTCCCCAGCGGCGCCTCCACCGGCGCGTTCGAGGCCGTGGAGCTCCGCGACGGCGACGAGCGCTACGGCGGCAAGGGCGTCGAGAAGGCCGTGCTGGGCGTCACCGACGAGATCGCCGACGAGATCCTCGGCATCGACGCCGACGAGCAGCGGATCATCGACCAGATCATGATCGACCTGGACGGCACGCCCAACAAGGCCAAGCTCGGCGCCAACGCCATCCTCGGCGTCTCGCTGGCCGTGGCCAAGGCCGCCGCCGACAGCGCCGACCTGCCGCTCTTCCGCTACCTGGGCGGCCCCAACGCCCACGTGCTGCCGGTGCCGATGATGAACATCCTCAACGGCGGCGCCCACGCCGACACGAACGTGGACATCCAGGAGTTCATGATCGCGCCGATCGGGGCCGACACGTTCCGTGAGGCCGTGCGCATGGGCACCGAGGTCTACCACGCCCTGAAGGCGGTGCTGAAGGAGAAGGGCTACGCGACGGGCCTGGGCGACGAGGGCGGCTTCGCGCCCAACCTGCCCTCCAACCGCGACGCGCTCGACCTGATCCTCGTGGCCATCGAGAAGGCGGGCTACACGCCGGGCGAGGACGTCGCGCTGGCCCTCGACGTCGCCGCCTCCGAGTTCCACAACGACGGCGTCTACACCATCGACGGCAAGGGCCTGTCGGCCGACGAGCTGATCGCCTTCTACGCCGACCTGGTCGCCTCCTACCCGCTGGTCTCCATCGAGGACCCGCTTGACGAGAGCGACTGGGAGGGCTGGAACAAGATCACCAAGTCGCTGGGCGACAAGGTCCAGCTCGTCGGCGACGACCTGTTCGTCACCAACCCCGAGCGCCTGCAGCGCGGCATCGACGAGGGCACCGCCAACGCGCTGCTCGTCAAGGTCAACCAGATCGGCACGCTGACCGAGACGCTCGACGCGGTCGACCTGGCTCACCGCAACGGCTACCGCTGCATGATGAGCCACCGCTCGGGCGAGACCGAGGACACCACGATCGCCGACCTGGCCGTGGCGACCAACTGCGGTCAGATCAAGACCGGCGCGCCCGCGAGGTCCGACCGGGTCGCCAAGTACAACCAGCTGCTCCGCATCGAGGAAATGCTCGACGACGCCGCGCGTTACGCGGGTCGCGCGGCTTTCCCCCGCTTCCGGCGCTAGTTTCTTGTACGGCCCCGCGTCAGGTCGAGGGGGCCCTTCCCCGACACCTGACACGGGGCCGCCAGGACGGGTTCGCGAACCCGCACCGGGCCACGCGGGCACTCCTGCGGCACGGTGGGGCGCAGTGAGGCGGAGGGAGCATCCATGGCGAAACGACCGCAGTTGACGGGAAGGGCCGCGATCCTCGCGGTGGTCGTGTGCGCGATCGCCATGAGCCTCGCCTACCCTGTGCGCGAGTACGTCGCCCAGCGGCGGGCGATCTCCCAGCTCGAGGCCGACAAGGCCAAGGAGCAGGAGGAGCAGCGCAGGCTGACCGAGCGGCAGAAGCAGTTGCATGACCCCAACTACCAGAAGCGTGAGGCCAGGCGCAGGCTGCACTACTGCGGCGCGGGCGAGAAGTGCTACATGGTCGCCGACAAGGAGGCCAAGCGCGCCCAGACGAGCGCACGGCAGCAGCCGACCACCACGCCGCCCTGGTACGAGACGCTGTGGGAGTCGGTCGAGGCGGCCGACACCGGCAAGGGCGTCAAGGCCTCCACCGCGCCTGCCGCAGGAGAGAAGAAGGACGATGGAAAGCCATGACATCGCGGCGGTCGAGCAGCAGCTCGGCCGTCCGCCGCGGGGCCTGCGCGGGGTCGCGCACCGCTGCCCCTGCGGCAACCCCGACGTGGTCGAGACGGCGCCCAGGCTGCCCGACGGCACCCCGTTTCCCACGCTCTACTACCTGACCTGTCCCAAGGCCGCCTCCGCGATCGGCACGCTCGAGGGCTCTGGCCTGATGAAGGAGATGCAGGCCAGGCTCGCCGACGATCCAGAGCTGGCCGCCGCCTACCAGGCCGCCCACGACGACTACGTCGCCGACCGCGACAAGGCCGCCGTGGAGGAGGGCATGGAGCCGCTGCCGCGCGACATGCAGAGCACCGGCGGCATGCCGCTCAGGGTGAAGTGCCTGCACGCGCTGGTGGCGCACGAGCTGGCGGCGCCGGGCGCCAACCCGTTCGGCGCCGAGGCGCTCGAACGGCTGCCGAAGTGGTGGGCCGACGGGCCCTGCGTGCGCGTCTCCGACGAGCAGGGCGCGCCCGCCACGGGTACGGAGGAGGAGGCCGGATGACCCGCGTGGCGGCCGTCGACTGCGGCACCAACTCCGTCCGCCTGCTGGTCGCCGACGTCGACCGGGACAGGCCGGCCGACGTCGAGCGCCGCATGGAGATCGTCAGGCTCGGCCAGGACGTCGACAGGACGGGACGGCTGGCGCCCGAGGCGCTGGAGCGCACGTTCGCCGCGATGCGCGAGTACCGCAAGCTGATCGACCTGCACGGCGCGACGGCCACCAGGGTCGTGGCCACGAGCGCCACCCGCGACGCCGCCAACAGGCAGGAGTTCGTCGACGGGGTGCGCGAGATCTTCGGCGTGGAGCCCGAGGTCGTCTCAGGCGCCGAGGAGGCCGAGCTCTCCTTCACGGGGGCGACCAAGGGGCTGCTTCACCTGTCGGCCGAGACCGGGGTGCCCCAGGGGCCGTATCCGCCGTACCTGGTGGTCGACATCGGCGGCGGTTCCACCGAGTTCGTGGTCGGCTCGGAGTCGGTCGAGGGCGCGCTGTCGGTCGACATCGGCTGCGTCAGGCTGACCGAGCGCCACCTGCGCGACGCGGGCGACCCGCCGGAGGCCGCGGCCCTCGAGCGGGTGGTGGCCGACATCGAGGCGGCGCTCGACAGGGTGGAGGCGGAGGTTCCCGTACGCCGGGCGCGCACCCTGGTCGGTCTCGCGGGATCGGTCACGACGATCGCGGGCATCGCGCTCGATCTGCCCGCTTACGATCCGGAGCGGATTCATCACTCGATTCTTTCCGCGCAACAGGTTCATGATGTGACGCGCCGCCTTCTCGCCATGACCCATGGTGAGCGCGCGGCCGTCCCTGTGATGCATCCTGGCCGGGTCGACGTCATTGGCGCGGGGGCGCTGATTCTCGACCGCATCGTCAGGCGTTTCGCGTTTGCGCAGGTCGTCGTGAGCGAACACGACATTCTGGACGGAATCGCCTACTCCATCTCCTGAAATTTCCGCGATTTGGGACATTCGGCCCCTTTGGCGTGTGTTGAGAGTGCATTCTGTTCTGTGATTAGGTAAAGGGGCTTTACGGGGGCTTTGCCATATGGTCCGGCACAGGATGGTGCCGGCGTGGCGACCGTTCCCGAGCGCGTCTTTTCCCTCACGGAATGGAGCACTCTCACATGAAGTCCTCAGGACTGGCCCGCAGAGTGGCCGCCTTCGGCGCCACGTCCGCGGTGCTGGCCGCCATGGTCACGGGGTTGGCCGCCGCTCCGGCACAAGCGGCGACCACGGCCACGGCAGGCACGGCCTCGACGGCCGGCGCCAAGAGCACGGGCAAGCCCTCCATCGCGATCACGACGCCCAAGGCGTCCGTGCGCAACTACGAGGGTTCGTGTCCGGCCACGGTCAACTTCTCCGCGACGATCGGCGTCAAGCTCAAGGGCAAGACGACGGTCGCGTGGCGTTGGCTGCACGGCGACGGTTCCAAGAGCAAGGTCCAGACCAAGAAGGTCTCGGGCAACGGCGTGAAGAAGATCAACGTCCGTCAGTCCCTGACCTTCAAGGGCAACGTCAAGGGCTGGGAGGCCCTCGAGGTCCTCGGCCCGAAGCACGTGAAGTCGAAGAAGAGCTACTTCTCGGTCACGTGTGAAGACAAGGGCAACGACGACGGCGGCCTGCGCGAGGCCGACTACGACAAGGTGTCCGCCCGCGCGTGGGCGCACCCGGACGAGTACGTCGGTCCCTGCACCCCCGGTGACAAGATCGACTTCACCGGTGTGATCAGGGTCAACAGCCCGCGCTGGGTTCACTACCGTTGGATCCTCAACGGTGACGTCGTCGACGGCGGCAAGGTCAAGGTCTGGAACTCGCGGAAGGTCGGCTTCGGCTTCTCCCCGCGCTCCAGCCACCGTGGCTGGGCGGTCCTCGAGACCCTCGGCCGTGGCGCGACCGAGTCCAACCGCGTCGGCTACAAGGTGTGGTGCAAGGGTGACGGCGGCCACCACGAGACCAAGGTCTCGGTGTCCACTCCCACCACCGGCACCAACCACAACACCTGCGCCGTCGGCGCCAACGCCACCATCTCCTCGAACGGCCGCGGCCGCGTCGAGTACGTGTGGTCGGTGAACGGCAAGGTCGTCGACAGCGGCTCCACCTACTTCGGTGGTGCGGGCAGCAAGTCGGTCGAGCTGAACGAGCAGTCGCTGAGCGGTGACGCCGCCAAGGGCGGCACCGTGTCGATCGCGATCTCGGGTCCGAACAACCGTGACTCGGCCTCGCAGTCGTACGCGGCCTGCAACAAGCCGGAGCCCGGCGCGACCTCGGTGAAGGTCAGCGTCTCGGCTGTGCACGACCAGAGCACCTGCAAGGACGGCAAGGGCTCGACGATCAACGCCACCGCGACCATCACGGTCAACGGCGCGGCGAAGAACGTCGTCGTCCAGCTGTGGAGCGAGGTGGGCGGCTTCTCGAAGAACGTCACCCTCGACTTCGACAAGGCGGGCAGCCAGACCGTGTCCTACAGCCTCCCGGCTGCGGGCACCAACGGCATCCACGCCAAGGCGACCCTCGCGGGTGGCGCGTCGGACAGCAGCCTGGCCACCTACGGTGACCACTGCCCCGCGGCTCCCAAGGCCGAGAAGGAAGCCCCTGCGGGCGCCTGATCGGGTGAACTGAGACCGGGCGGCACCGTCATGGTGCCGCCCGGTTTTCTGTTGCCACTACTGTGCATTGCGCAGTAGTGTGCATCGCGTGGATAGCACCCAGCTTCTCAAGGGCGTGCTCGATCTCGCGGTCCTGGCCGTCCTCGACGAGCGCGACGGCTACGGCTACGACGTCGTCCGGCGCCTGAGGGAGGCGGGTCTCGAGGACGTGGGCGACGCGTCCGTCTACGGCACGCTGCGCCGCCTGTTCAAGGCGGGCGCGCTGACCTCCTACGTGGTGGCCTCGGACGAGGGGCCGCATCGCAAGTACTACGGCCTGAACGACGTCGGCCGCGACCAACTGGCCTCCTCGGCCGCGACCTGGACCGCCTTCGCCGCCACCATGGCCGACCTGCTCAAGGAGAGGCGCCCGTCATGACCGCCGAACAGTACGCGCAGGCCGTACGAGAGGCTCTGGCCGATCATCCGTACAGGGACGAGCTGTTGGAGGACCTCGACGACCACCTCGCAGAGGTGGCCGCGGAGTCCGAGGTGCCGCTGGAGGAGCGGCTGGGGCCGCCCGAGGCATACGCCGCCGAGCTGGGCGCGGCCTACGGCGACAAGCCGCAGGAGCGGCGCACGAGGTTCCGTCTGGGAGCGGCGCGAGCCTCTCTGGCGGGCCACCCGGCCTTCGGGCAGCTCGCCGCCTTCCTGCCCGAGCTCAGGCCGGGGTGGTGGGTACTGCGCGGATACGCCCTGGCCATGCTGCTGATCTCGGCGGCGGGCGAAGCGCAGCTGGTGCCCGACGCCCTGGGTGAGTTCGCGCTGGTCGCGGGGGTGATCTGGCTGTCGGTGGTCCTGGGCAGGATGCCGAGGGGTCGCTGGCTGCGGATCACCTCCGCGCTGGCCTCGGGCTTCGCGGTGCTCGCGCTGATGCTCGGTTTCCTCGGCGCGCAGTCGTTGAGCAGGAGCGCGGGCCCGTCCCCGCTCGCCTACCAGGAGCCCGTGACGGTCGACATGATGGCCTCCGTCGGCGAGATCTCCAACATCAGGCCCTACGCCAAGGACGGCACGCCGCTGAGCGACGTCTACCTCTACGACCAGGACGGCAGACCCGTCACCACGAACCCGGAGATGTTCGGCTACACCGTGGACCGCTCGTGCGGCGAGCCGGTGCTCAACCGGTACCCGCTGCCCCTGCGGCTCGAATCGTCCTCGCCCGAGTCCACGCAGGCCCCCGCGGCGTGCCCCACGGCTTCACCCACCGCCGCTCCCAGCGCCATCCCGGAAGTGGCGCCCACGGAGGCTCCCACCGCCACCTCCAGGCCGGAATCTGAGTAATCCGATACTCAAGCCCCTCGGCCGGCGCCGGTGTTCTCTGGAGGCTCGGAACCCGGCACGGGAAGGGGACAGCGATGCGCTGGGCACGGATGGTGGGGGCGCTCACGCTGGGGGCGGCGGTCCTGGTGGCGCCCACGGGGGCCGCGTCGGCGAGCGCGGCGCCCTCGGTGCAGGTCAGGAATGTCCAGGCCGACGCCGACGGGTGCGCGGTGAGGTTCGGCGCCAGGATCGTGGTGCGTCCGCAGGGCCGTACCGTGAGGGTGAGGTACCGGTGGATCACCGGCGACGGTGACAGGGGGCAGACCAGGACCCTGACCTTCCGCGGGCACGGCACGAAGTCGAAGACGGTCTTCGACGAGCAGGAGTTCGAGGACGACGCCAGCGGGTGGCAGGCGGTGCAGATCCTCAGCCCGCGCAGGTTCACCTCGGCGAGGGCGCGCTTCGACGTCGAGGGGTGCGCCGAGGAGGAGCCCGAGCCGGAGGCCTCGGTCTCCCTCACGGTGGACGACGCCGACTCGCGGGGCAGGTGCGACGGCTCCGACCACAGGGTGACCTTCGACGGGGCCGTCCGCGTCACCGACGGTCCCGCGACCGTGCGCTACCGATGGCGCCTGGACGGCAGGACCGTGGACGACGGCTCGGTACGGGTGCGCCGGAGCGAGCGCCTGCGCCACGTCCTCAGGCCGACGGCGTCGGGCAGCGGCACGATGACGCTCGAGATCTGGGGGCCCAACCGCGACGCCGACCGGGTCCGTTACAGGGTGACGTGCGCGTCGGCGGCTCCCGTGGCGGGGGTCGAGAGCGTGCGGGTCGAACCGGCCAGCCACAACGGGCCGTGCCCGCAGGGGGAGAACGGCTACTACTGGCTCACGGCCAGGGCGACGATCAAGGTGAGCGCTGCCACGACCGTGGCCTACCGATGGAACTGGTCCACCCCTGGCCACTTCGACGCGCCGGCCGAGACCTTCAGCGGCCCCGGGGAGCGGGAGGTGTCGCACAGGTTCGGTGTCACCGCCACGCCGGGCGCGGTGACGAACGCGAGGATGTGGGTGGAGATCTCCAGCCCGAACACCGCCAGGTCGGCCGAGGTTCCGTACTCCATCACCTGCACCTGATCGGGCACTATCGGTGCCATGAGCTACGTACCTCCCGGCACCGGCTGGCCTGACGACCCCGCGGCTCCCGACACCCCCGTGGCGCACTCGGCCGAGGGGGTGAGGGAGCTCGCGGCCGCCAGCCGCTCGCTCGGTGAGCTGACGGCCCGCGAGTCGGTCTGCAGGGCCTGCCCACGCCTGGTGGAGTGGCGCGAGGAGGTCGCGACGGTCAGGCGGCGGGCCTTCGCGGAGGAGACCTACTGGGGAAGGCCTGTCGCGGGCTGGGGCGAGGAGAGCCCCCGCCTGCTGATCGTGGGCCTGGCGCCCGCCGCGCACGGGGGCAACAGGACGGGACGCATCTTCACAGGAGACCGCAGCGGCGACTGGCTGTTCGCCTCGCTGTACCGCACGGGGTTCGCCGTCCAGGAGACCAGCGTCCACGCCGGCGACGGGCAGCGGCTGGTCGGCGCGCGGATGCTGGCCTCTGTGCGCTGCGCGCCACCGGCCAACAAGCCGCTGCCAGAGGAGAAGGCCGCCTGCTACCCGTGGCTCCAGCGAGAGATCGAACTGGTCGCCGACAGCGTGCGCGTGGTGGTGGCCCTGGGCGGCTACGCCTGGCAGGCCATGTGGCCCGCGCTGAAGGACGCGGGGTACGGCCTGCCGCGCAGCAGGCCGCCCTTCGGGCACGGCGTGGAGGTCCCCGTGGCGTACGGCGAGAGCCAGGTCACGCTGATCGGCTGCTACCACCCGAGCCAGCAGAACACGTTCACCGGGAGGGTCACCGCCCAGATGCTGGACGACATATTCCATAGAGCGGCAAATATCGCTAAATAGCCCGTAAAGCGCCCTTTGGGGCATTTTAGTGTGGGCAGACTCACTGGGAAGGGATTGGCCTTGCCGTAGGTCGTGGGCATATGCTTGTGAATAGTTTCACAAGCGTGACCACGAGGATGGGACCTCAGGTGAACAAGCACATCGTGATCGTCGGCGGCGGGTACGTCGGGATGTACACCGCCCTGCGTCTGCAGCGCAAGCTCGGCAAGGAGCTGCGCAACCGCAGCGTGCGCATCACCGTCATCGACCCCAACTCCTACATGACCTACCAGCCCTTCCTCCCCGAGGCAGCGGCCGGCAACCTGTCGCCCCGGCACGTCGTGGCGCCGCTGCGCAGGGTCCTCCCCAAGGCCACGATCCTCAACGGCATGGTGACCAAGGTCGACCACGCGAACAAGAAGGTCACCTTCGTCCCCGGCGAGGGCGAGCCGCGAGAGATCCCCTACGACCTGATCGTGATGGCGGCGGGCTCGATCTCGCGCACCCTGCCCATCCCCGGCCTGACCGACATCGGCATCGGCTTCAAGACCGTCGGCGAGGCCATCGCCCTGCGCAACAGGGTGCTGCACCAGCTCGACGTCGCCGAGTCCACCGACGACGTCGAGGTCCGCAGGCGGGCGCTCACCTTCGTGGTGGTCGGCGCCGGATTCGCGGGCGTCGAGGCTCTGGCCGAGCTGGAGGACATGGCCAAGGACTCCACCCGCTACTACCGCAACATCAAGCCCTCGGACGTGCGCTGGGTCCTGGTCGAGGCGACCAACAGGGTGCTGCCCGAGGTCGGCCCCGAGATGGGCAAGTGGACGCTGGAGCAGCTGCGCGAGCGCGGCATCGAGGTCAAGCTCGACACGCGTCTCGAGTCGGCCACCGGCGGCCACGTGGTGCTGTCCGACGGCACCGAGTTCGACGCCGAGACCCTCGTCTGGACGGCGGGCGTGAAGCCGAGCCCCGTGGTGACCGAAGGCGACCTCCCGCTCGACGAGCGCGGCCGGATCAAAACCACCACCCAGCTGACCGTCGCGGGCACGAAGGACGCCTTCGCGGCAGGCGACCTGGCCGGCGTCCCCGACGTCACCAACCCAGGTCAGTACTGCGCGCCCAACGCCCAGCACGCCGTACGGCAGGCGAAGGTCCTGGGCGACAACATCGTCCGCACGCTCCACGGGCAGCAACTGGTCGAATACCGGCACAAGTACGTCGGATCGGTCGCGGGACTCGGCCTTCACCAGGGCGTGGCGAACGTCTACGGGGTCAAGCTTCGCGGATTGGCTGCGTGGTTCATGCACCGCACATACCATCTGTCCCGGGTGCCGACGCTGAACCGGAAGGTCCGCGTCGTCGCGGACTGGACGCTGGCGCTGTTCTTCAAGCGGGAGACCGTGTCTCTCGGCGAGATGGAGCACCCGCGCGACGAGTTCAGGGCGGCGGTCGCGAGCAACCGCCGCTGACGCTTCGGGACCCTCCTTCCGCGCGCGAGGAGAAGGGGGAGATCCAGGGGTGGGGCTCTCTGCTGTGACCGTGCTCGGCACCGACCGGCCAGGCGTGATAGCCGAGGTGGCCGGTTCGCTGGCCGACTGCGGCGTCAACATCCAGGACTCGACCATGACGCTGCTCGGCGGGCACGTCGCGATGATGCTCCTCGTCGCGGGCGATCTGTCCGCCGAGCAGTTGCGTGAGCGGATGCAGGTCGGCGAGCTGGTCGTCACGGCGGCCGCCGTCGAGGGGCGCCGCGACCCCTGTGGGGCGGGCACCGGTCTCGGCTACGTGCTCACCCTGCACGGGCCGGACAGGCCCGGCATCATCTCGTCCGTCTCCCGCGTGCTCGCCTCGGTCGGCGGCAACATCACCGGGATGAGCACCACGCTGAGCGGCCGCCTCTACGTGCTCATCGCCGACGTCGACCTGCCCGCCTCCGTCGACGTGGCCGACCTCATGCGCCGGCTGGCCGTCGTCGGAGCAGGGCTCGGCTCGGAGATCACCTTCCGCCCCTGCGAATCGGACCTGCTGTGAGCGGGGTCCCTCGCGACGTGCTCGGCGCGCCGCACCCCGTGCTGTCCGCCTCCGCCGAACCGGTGGATCCGACCGATCCCTTCGTCGTCTCCGCCGCCGCCGACCTGCTGGCCACCCTGCGCGAGGCCGGCATGCTCACGGGACTGGCCGCCCCTCAGGTCGGGCTGAGCTGGCGGCTGATCGCCTTCGACGCGGGCCGCCACCCGCGCAGCCGGTCGAGCGCGGGCGCGCTCGCGCTGGTCAACCCCCGCCTGGCTGAGGCCTCTCACTGGCGCGTGGGCAGGGAGGGGTGCCTGTCGGTGCGCGGCCTGTTCGCCGAGGTGCCGCGAGCCGCCCAGATCACGGTGTGCGGCCAGCTGCCCGGCAGCGGCGAACCCGTCACCATCGAGGCCGACGCCTTCGAGGCCCGGTGCATCCAGCACCAACTGGACCATCTGGACGGTGTGCTCTTCCTGGACAGAGTGTCCGGAGCGCGGGCACTTCACCACAGATCTCACTCTTGTTACGCCTGATACAAAGTTGTGCTCCTCGTGAGCATGGTCCGTTTCGTATGATTGCGGCGCCCCCGTGGCCCAATGGCAGAGGCAAACCCCTTAAAAGGGTTGACGTGCGGGTTCGAATCCCGCCGGGGGCACCGCTAATTTATATCCAATTTACCCCCCTGACCTGGCGTTTCTTCTTGACGCTCGGTCAGGGGGCCGCAGGCGGGGCGCCGAAGGGCCTCCCGGCGGCGGCCGGTCGCGCCGAAGACGCTCGTCCGGCCAGGTGGACGCCCTTGACTGGACTCATTCACCGAGGTTTATGAGGGTTGTCCCGAATGGGGTTATGTGACCCGCTTAAAGGCCTCTGAACCCCCACACCATTGCGCCACGTTTTGTCAAGGTGATGGGCGTAGAAACTTGTCGGGAAGCGCTCTCCGCGCGCTCGCGCGGAACGAATCGCGTGACCAGATAGTCGCGCACCGCAGCCGCGTCGGGCAGCGTGATCAGCGGAGCGTCCCACCGCTCCACCTCCACCCTCTCGAACACCGCCGCCACCAGCTCCGGCGCCTCCTCGGCGTCGAACGTCGTGCGGGAGGGCCACCACACCTCCGCCAGCTCGGGGGAGTCGGCTCGGCTGGGCGTCGCGGCCACGAACATTCCGCCGGGCGCCAGCACCCGCCTCGCCTCACGGAGCGCCTCCAGCGGGTCGGGCAGGTGGTAGAGCATGTTCACCGCCACCGCGGCGCCAAAGGAGCCGTCGGCGAAGGGCAGCGCCGTGGCCTCGCCCATGAGCCGGGGCGCGGGATGCTCGCGGAGCAGGGTGAGGGCGGCGTCGACGCCCACGACCTGGGGCAGCTCGGCGCGGAGCGCGCCGTCCGCGCAGCCGATGTCGAGAACGTGCGGCACGTGCCTCAACCGCTCGGCCAGGAGGGCGTGGAGCGACGTGCCACCGGTCAGATGACGGGCGGTGAGCCCCGCGCCGACCCTGAACCTGCCGGGGTCGGTGTCGTAGTCGCGTGGAGTGCTCATCCAGCCATCCCCTCCGGTACGGCCCGCGCTCTTCCCGCGACCACAGGGAACACCTTCGCCATGGCCGGTGTCCACAGGATTGCCCGGGGCGCCTGGCCTCGACGAAGGCGGGGTCGGGGCGCCTGCCTTACGAACTGCCGGGAAGGGACGTGGAGGCCCGCGTGAGAGACGCTGTCAGGGGGCATCAGATCGATGAGCGGCACCACGGGCGCGCCCTCGGCGGCGAGAGAGGAGGCGACGGAGACCTTCCGCACGAGCGCCACACCGGCCGGCCCACCGACATCACGGTGGCGACCCGGCCACCGCATAGTGTGGGATCGTGAAGCACCGCAGGGTCCCTGACCTGCAGACTGTGCCTGCCGGCGAGCTCGGCGACCAGCCGGGAACCCGCATGGCATCTCGTTCGTTGAGATCGCTGCGGAAGTCTCGAATGTACATAGATCCCAGCGTGACTTGGCCTGTGTGACAGCCGGTCCAATACTCTGATCACATTGGTCGCAGCGTGGAGGCAGCGATGGAGAGTAAGAACCCCGTATTCAGCCGGTCGCCATACACCCATCAACAGCAAGGGTGGACCCCGAGCCCCGAGCATCTGCAGGGGATGTACGACAACCCGGCCTACGCGCCCGCGCCGCCGGCCGCCAAGACGATGACCATCGACGACGTCGTGGTCCGCGGGTTCATGACGCTCGGCACGCTTGTCGTCGCCGGCGCCGCCTCGTGGTACTTCGAGGTCGGCATGGGCGTCGCGGCCATCTCCGCCCTCATCGGCGTGGTCCTCGGCCTGATCGCCTCGTTCAAGCAGAGCACCAACCCTGCCCTGATCCTCGGCTACGCCCTGTTCTACGGCGTGTTCGTGGGCGCGCTGAGCCGGATGTACGAGTCGTTCTTCAACGGCATCGTGCTCCAGGCGGTGATCGGCACGGCTCTGGCCTTCGCGGCGGTGCTGACCGTCTACTCCCTGCGCATCGTCAGGGTGACACCCAAGTTCACCAAGTTCGTGATCGCGGCCGCGATCGGCGCGCTGGCGCTGGTCCTGGTCAACCTCGTGGCCGGGTTCTTCGTCGACGGCGGAATCGGCCTGCGGACCGACAGCCCGCTCGGCTGGATCTTCAGCGCCGCGATGATCCTGCTCGGCACCTTCTTCCTGCTCCTCGACTTCGACGACATCGAGCGCGGGGTGAAGGCGGGAGCTCCCGAGAAGTACTCGTGGCAGTGCGCGTTCGGGCTCACGCTGAGCCTGGTCTGGATCTACCTCGAGGTGCTGCGATTCATCAGCTATTTCTCGGGCGACGACTGATCGTCCAGGTCAAGACCCCGCTGGTGAACCGGCGGGGTCTTTTCTATGCGCCACGAGGGATCTACGCGCCGTGACAAAAGGCTGGCCGCCGGGGGGTTGCCATTCGCGGTGAGGTGTTGCAGTGTCAAGCAAAGGACCTTAATCCATCCGTGGAGGTGCCCATGTCCTTGAACCACTCACCGGAGACGCAGATCAAGCTCATCGCCAGAGTCCCGGCCATCACGGGACGCGAACTCCCAGAGTGGTTCCAAGCCATCGACAACGGCCCATCCTTCCTCAGATGTGATGAACGAGCGCACTGGCTAGCCGAGGAGCACGGGCTGACCCATGGCTACGCCGCCGCCATCGTCGTCGAGCACGAGCGGCACCGTCGTAACAGAATGGGGTTCATCTAAACCCCCCGAGATCCCCCCACGCGCCCGTGCCGATCATTCGGCTCGGGCGCGCATCATGGTGTGATGGATCTCGACAAGGCGCGTGGCTATCTGGCCCGCCACCACCACGCCGTCCTGCTCACCAGGCACGCCGACGGACGGCCGCAGATGTCGCCGGTGCTGGTCGGCGTCGACGACGAGGGTCACGCGATCATCAGCACGCGCGAGGGCGCGGCCAAGACCAGGAACGCCAGGAGAGACCCGCGGGTCGCCGTGTGCGCGTTCACCGACGGGTTCTTCGGCGAGTGGATCCAGGTCGAGGGTACGGCCGAGGTCGTCTCGCTTCCCGAGGCGATGGACCATCTCGTCGCCTACTACCGGGGCATCTCGGGCGAGCACCCCGACTGGGCGGAGTACCGCGACGCCATGGAGAGGGAGCGCAGGGTGGTGCTGAGGATCACGCTCAACCGCGCGGGCCCCGACCGTCACGCCTGAGGACGAAGTCCTGGCCCTGGTCGGTCCACTCGTCGATCGCGCCGACGGCCCACAGGTCCTTCGTGCCGGGGATGGCGGCGACCGCCTTGACGGTGCCCCGGTCCGAGGCGCTCTCGGCGGTCCACTTCCGCCCATCGAAGTGAAGCAGGACGGATTCGTGTCCTGCGACCCACACGTCGTCGGGCCCGAAGGCGGTGACGCCGGTGAGCGAGCCCTCCGTCAGCGGCACCGTCATCTGCCGCCAGAGGCGGCCGTCCCAGTGCAGGACCAGTGGCGTGGTGGGCTGGTCCTCGGCGCTCTCGTAGGCGTCGGGGCAGGACGACGGGTCACCCTCGTGGGCGTTTCCGCCGCCCTTGATGATCTCCCCGACCGCCCACACATCGGTGGGGGAGACCTGCGCGACCGCCCTCAGGCTGCCACCGGGGATGTCGGGCAGGCGCATCTCCTTCCAGGAGGAGCGCTTCTGCCTGCTGTGCAGGACCATCGGGGTCAGGCCCGCGCACGACTCCCGCGACTTGGCGCCCACGATCCAGGCGTGACCCGCTCGGAAGGCGATCGCGTTGAACGCGCCCGCCCTCCCGGGGAACTGGAACTCGAACTCGCCGTCCTCGCCGGACATGACGAACGAGCCCGACTCGTCCGAACCGATCAGCAACACCTGGCCGTTGTGGACGGAGACGTCGGAGAAGCGCTCGTCCTCGGAGATCCCGAAGGGGCGCCGTACGGCCCAGCGCCTGCCGTCCCAGTGGGAGACCTCGGACGCGCCCGCCAACCAGACGTCGTCGGGGCCGGTGGCGTCGAATCCCCCTGGGCCGGACAGTGGGGGAAGCGGGACCCTCGACCAGGTCCGCCCGTTCCAGCGCTGCATGACGGGCGCGCCCTCGTTGTCCTCCGCGCCGTCTTCGTAGCCGACCGCCCAGGCCGCGTCAGGCCCTGTCGCGACGACGTCCACCAGCCATGAGGCATCCCGCAGCGGAACGCTCCTGACCTGCTTCCATCGGGGCGACCGGACCACCCGCGTGCTCTTCTCGCCGCTCGTGGGCGAGGTGTCCGTCTGATGGGCGGGCGCGGCGGGCGTCGTGCCGGTGCCCAGGGCGGGGGTCGGGCTCGCTTTCGCTGCGGCGCCCCCGCCTCCTCCGTCTCGCTCGCCCGAGCAGGCCGTCGCGAGGCTCGCGCAGAGGACGAGGGCCACGGCTCGCTGTGCGATCTTCATCGCGGGCATTATGGCGAATTTCCCGGCACGGCATGCCGTATACCCGCGTTCCTCCGGGCCACCCGAAGGTTCGGTGCGGGAGTTGCCGTCTTTCCTCCCGTACGGCAAGCCGCCCCCGCGCCTCCGTGGGCGCGGGGTCCCGACCTGCGAAGGCGCCCTGGCCGGCGGGACTTCGGCGGGCCACCGTCACGGCGCACGCCAACCCGCACAGCGGGCCCCGTGAGGGCCCGGAACGGAGCGGGGCCCGTGAGGGCGTCCAGGTGGAGCCGGGGCCCCGGTCACGTGCCACAAGGCCCCGGTCGTGGGGCGTGGTTAGGAGAGGCGCTCCAGGACCATGGCCATGCCCTGGCCGCCGCCGACGCACATGGTCTCCAGCCCGAAGGTCTTGTCGTGGTGCTGGAGGCTGCTGATCAGCGTGGAGGTGATGCGGGCGCCGGTCATGCCGAACGGGTGGCCGACGGCGATGGCGCCGCCGTTGACGTTCAGGCGGTCGAGGTCGATACCGAGGTCCTGGTAGGACGGGATGACCTGGGCGGCGAACGCCTCGTTGATCTCCACGAGGTCGATGTCGGAGATCGACATCCCCGCCCTCGACAGCGCCTGCTTGGAGGCCTCGACGGGCCCGAGGCCCATGATCTCGGGTGACAGGCCGGTGACGCCGGTGGAGACGATGCGGGCCAGCGGCGTGATGCCGAGCTCGGCGGCCTTGGTGTCGCTCATGATGACCACCGCGGCGGCGCCGTCGTTCAGCGGGCAGCAGTTGCCCGCCGTGACCGTGCCGTCGGGGCGGAAGACCGGCTTGAGCTGCGAGACCGCCTCGTAGGAGGTGCCGGCGCGCGGCCCGTCGTCCTTGCTGACGACTGTGCCGTCGGGCAGCGTGACGGGGGTGATGTCCTTCTGCCAGAAGCCGTCGGCGAGCGCCTTCTCCGCGAGGTTCTGCGAGCGGACGCCGAACTCGTCCTGCTCCTGCCGCGAGACGCCCTTGATCTGGGCGAGGTTCTCGGCGGTCTGTCCCATCGCGATGTAGATGTCGGGGACCGCGCCGTCCTGACGCGGGTCACGCCAGGTCTGGCCGCCCTCGGCGAAGGTGTTGGTGCGGGCGCGGGCGCCGTCGAAGATCGGGTTCTGGGTGTCGGGCAGCGAGTCGGAGTTGCCCTTGCCGAAGCGGGAGACCGTCTCCACGCCCGCCGAGACGAAGACGTCGCCCTCGCCCGCCTTGATGGCGTGGAAGGCCATGCGGGTGGTCTGCAACGACGAGGAGCAGTACCGGGTGACCGTGGTGCCGGGCACGTTGTCGAGCCCCAGCATCACCGATACCACGCGGGCCATGTTGAAGCCCTGCTCGCCGCCCGGCAGGCCACAGCCGAGCATGAGGTCGTCGATGGTGTTCGGGTCGAGCTGGGGCACCTTGGCCAGCGCCGCCTGGATCATCTGGACGGTCAGGTCGTCGGGACGGATGTCCTTCAGCGACCCCTTGAAGGCTCGGCCGATCGGCGAGCGCGCGGTGGCGACGATGACTGCCTCGGGCATGGGGCTCTCCTGGGTTCGTGTCAGCACTCCATCGCGAGGTTACCCCTCGGTAGTGCCGTTGCCACGACCCGGGGGCCGGTAAAACAGAACTTTGTTTCAGATAGGTGAAAGCCGGGCGATCGGGTCGCCCGGCCGCGGTCATCCGTACATGCCGGGCGAGTTGGCGGCGCCGTCCCTGATGCCGTGGATGGCGCCCTTCTCGTCACGCCAGAGCCGCCAGCCGTCCTGGCTGCCGGTGAACCAGGACGGCGGCGCGCTCTCGCCCGCGATCCGCTTGCCGTTCGACAGGTCGAACTCGCAGATGGCGGCGACCGAGTAGAAGCCGGGAGCCTGCCCCTTCAACGGCAGGGGCTTGGGGTCGGTGACGCAGAAGGACCAGCCGCGCTGGTCCTTCACCGGCACTGAGTTGCCCGTGGTCAGGTCGAAGGCGGAGCCGGCGCCGTTGTGCTTGAGGAAGCCCAGCCGCTCCATGCGCTGGGGGAAGGCCAGCCACCAGCCCGAACCGGGCACCTGGCTGGCGGTGATCTGGCCCATGACCCTGCCGGTCTCGGAGTCGAGCCTGGCGAAGCCGCCGTACTGGCCCTGCTGGTCGACCGGGCGGACCACCGGCGCGAAGCCGGGGCTGCCACTGGGATAGACGCGGACCACGGACGGGCGCATCCAGTTGATGGTGCCGTCGGAGATCTTGAGCGAGAACAGCCCGAACGTGGAGACCTTCTTCGTGCGCGGGCTGGTGTACGGCGCGACGTAGCCGACGAGGTTCTCGCCCGTCGACCCGAACGCCCAGCCGCCCGACATGTCGATGCCGGAGCCCAGGGCCTGCTCGATGGGCTGCTGCCACTGGAGCTTGCCCGACTTGAGCTCGTAGGACTCGATCATCGGGTTGGCCGCCAGGCGCAGCAGCAGCACCCTGTTGGCGTCGGACCACTCCACCTCGGCGATGCCTGGGAGCTTCCACTTCTGCTTGCCTGTCGCGGGGTCGAGCACGACCACCCTGGCGGCCGACAGGGCGGTGTGCTCCGACAGGCACACGTAGGGCCCGCAGCGCTGGGGGCCGAAGGTCGAGTGGACGGGCCTGGCCCACTTCTGGCTGCCCGTGCGGGCGTCGCGGGCGACGAGGACGGCGTTCCACCTGCCCTTCTTGCCTGGGTCGAGCGAGACGATGACGTTGTCGACGATCGCGGGTGGCGGCACGCCCATGCCCGGCAGCCGCCCCGCCATCGTGGCGGGCTGGGCCCACAGCTTCTTGCCTGTGGTCAGGTCGAGGGCGACGGTCTCGAGTGTGCCGTCGGGCTTCATGGAGGTGGTCGTGGCCACGCCTGCGGCGGTGACCATGCGGCTGACCACGTTGACGTCGGTGTTGTGCCAGGTCGGGAAGGCTGTCGTGGCGGCGTCGCTGCCTGAGCAGGCGGCCAGGGAAAGGGTTCCGGCCAGGGCGAGGGCCGGTTTCGCGAGGGGCCGGAGCACGGTTATTCCACTCCAATGGGGGCGAGGAGTGGCGGCTCAGCCGGGGAGGGTGTCTTCTGGTCGCCGGCGGAAGAGCGTGACCCATCTACCGTGAGGGCCCGTCGCCCGCCCTGCGACCCTGGTCGCGGTGACCTCTGTGCCTGACTCCTCCGCAGCCGTCGCCGCCGCAAGGTAAATCGTTTGCAGACCTTCGCCACGCCTGGGATGTGGTTCAGGCCACAACCCCAACGCAGCGCATACAGAAGGTAGCACCGCGTAAGCGGCCTGGGCGTAACCTCGGTCAGATGGATGGAAACGATCCGGTCCGAACATTTCGCCCGGGTTTGTGGCAAATTCCGGCCCCAGAAGGTCGGCGAAGGCGACCGTCCTGCCCCCCGCCTCGACCACCGCGACCGTCTGCGCGGCGGCGAGCTGGCGGCTCCATCGCCTGGTCACCCACCGCAGCGGCTGGCCGATCGGGCGCACCGTGCCGAGATCGGGGCAGGTGCCCACGATGACCTCCGCGCCCACCTCGCGCAGGCGCCGCACCGCCTTGGCCAGATGCCGTACGGCGGTCGCGGGCGGCGTCTGCGTGGTCACGTCGTTGGCGCCGACGAAGATGACGGCCACGTCCGGACGCGCCTTGAGCGCTCGGTCCACCTGGTCGCCCAGCTCGACCGAGGCGGCCCCCGACTTGCCCACGACGGTCAGCCGTACGGGGCGCTCGGCCACGGAGGCCAGGCCGTGCGCCAGCCGTACGCCAGGGGTGTCCTCGGGGTTGCTCATGCCGAGGCCGACGGAGAGGGAGTCGCCGAGCATGACGAGGCTGACGGGCTCGCCGGGGAAGTCGCCGTACAGGCCGTCGGACGGCGGGCCCTCCATGCCGTGAGGACGGCCGATCACCCGCCTGGCGACCAGGCTTTCGGCGATCAGCAGGCCGTACGCCGTCGCGCCCAGAGCTGTCAGACCGCCCCCGCCCACCGCGGCCGCCGCGGCGATCCTGCGCGCCGTGCGCGCCACCCCCGGAGTCCAGATCACTCGGCGGCCCCCCTCGACCTGTCGCGACGGTAGCGTTATCAGGAAACCTAGCTGAGGCCCCACCACCCCCTGGGGGCCCTGGCCATCCACAAGCTGATCAAGCTTCTGCAAAGAAGGTGAACACCTCAGTGCGCGTTTACGATTCCCTGATCGAGCTCATGGGGAACACTCCGCTCGTCAGGCTGCACAAGGTCTCGGCGGGCCTTCCCGCACAGGTGCTCGCCAAGGTCGAGTACTTCAACCCGGGCGGCTCGGTGAAGGACCGCATCGCGGTACGGATGATCGAGGCGGCGGAGGCGTCGGGGGCGTTGCGGCCCGGCGGCACCATCGTCGAGCCGACCTCGGGCAACACCGGCGTCGGGCTGGCCATCGTGGCCCAGAGGAAGGGCTACAAGTGCGTCTTCGTCGTGCCCGACAAGGTCGCCCAGGACAAGATCTCTGTGCTCAGGGCCTACGGAGCCGAGGTCGTGGTGTGCCCCACCGCGGTCTCGCCCGACCACCCCGAGTCCTACTACTCGGTGTCCGACAGGCTGGCCCGCGAGATTCCCAACGCGTGGAAGCCGGACCAGTACTCCAACGTCCAGAACCCCGAGTCGCACTACCACTCGACGGGTCCTGAGCTGTGGGAGCAGACCGAGGGCCGCATCACGCACTTCGTGGCGGGCGTCGGCACCGGCGGCACCATCAGCGGCACGGGCCGCTACCTCAAGGAGGTCTCCGGCGGCCGGGTGAAGATCATCGGCGCCGACCCCGAGGGTTCGGTCTACTCCGGTGGCACGGGACGCCCGTACCTGGTCGAGGGCGTGGGGGAGGACATCTGGCCCGCGACCTACGACACGACGATCTGCGACGAGATCATCGCCGTCTCCGACAAGGACTCCTTCAACATGACCAGGCGCCTGGCCCGCGAGGAGGCGCTGCTGGTGGGCGGCTCCTGCGGCATGGCCGCGGTCGCCGCGCTGCAGGTGGCGGCCAAGGCCGGGCCTGACGACGTGGTCGTCGTGCTGCTGCCCGACGGCGGGCGCGGCTACCTGTCGAAGATCTTCAACGACGAGTGGATGGCCGACTACGGCTTCCTCACCACCCCCTCGGAGCGGGGGCTGGTGCGGGACGTGCTGTCGCGCAAGGGCGGCACCATGCCGTCCTTCGTCCACGCGCATCCGCACGAGTCGGTCGGCACGGCGATCTCCATCATGCGGGAGTACTCCGTCTCGCAGCTGCCTGTCATGAAGGAGGAGCCGCCGGTGATGGCGGCCGAGGTCGTCGGGTCCATCGTGGAGCGCGACCTGCTGGAGGCGCTGTACCGGGGCAAGCTCAGCTCCGACGACCCGATCGCCGAGCACATGTCGCAGCCGCTGCCGATGATCGGCGCGGGCGAGTCGGTGTCGCGGGCGGTGGAGGCGCTGGAGAAGGCGGACGCGGCGGTGGTGCTGGAGGACGGCAAGCCCGCCGGCCTCCTCACCCGCCAGGACCTCCTCGCCTTCCTTGCCAACCACTGACGCGTCGGGGGAGGCCCACTCCCGGAAGACCCCGTGACCGCCCACACGATCAGACCGTGTGGGCGATCACGGCCGGGTGTCCTGGGGACGGGCGTCTCGCCTCCACGGAGAGGCGGCGAACCTCGGCCTGCTCCCCGGCGTCCTGGGGGCTGTGTCGACGTCCCAGGGAGCTTCGAGGGACCTCGGGCCCCGCTCCGGCTGGGGCGGGCGCCGTACGGGTGGTCAGGGCTTCTTGATGGACTCGATGACGGTGCCCAGGCCCTCGGCTCCGCGCCCCTCCGCGTCGGCGCGCTCGAACAGGCGCTTCAGCGCGACGGGCAGCGTGGCGTCGATCCCCGCCTCCTCGAACGCGTGCACCACATGGCCCATCCCCACCGCCTGCATGTGCAGGCTGTTGGCCTCGCCGGGGTAGGACCGCTCCTCGAACTCGGCCGTGAGGTACTTCAGGAACCCCATCGGCCCCTCGCCCGCGATCCCGCCGAACGTCTCCTGCGCGAAGGGAAGCAGCTGGGAAGGCGCCACCCCCGCGCTCTGCGCCAGCGCGCTCGCGTACATGTACGCCGTCAGCCCGGACCAGAACATGAACAGCTGCGACTGGTAGAAGACCATCGCCAGTCCCGGGTCGGCGCCGACGTAGGTGACGTCGCTGATCGCCTTCAACGTCTCGGTGTGGCGGGTGACGACCTCGGCAGGCCCGCTGTAGAAGGTGTAGGCGCCGGGCCGGCCGATGCCGGGCGGCGGGACCATGATGCCTCCGGTGACGAGCACGCCGCCGCGCGCGGCCACCCAGTCCGAGGCCTCGCGCAGGACCGAGGGGGCGTCGGAGCTGAGGTTGACCAGCACCTTCCCCCGCAGGTCGACGTCGCCGAGGCTGTCGTACATCGCCTGGTAGTCCAGCTGGCTGATCACCAGGAGCTCTCCGGCCTCGGCGGGCGAGGACGCCTCGTGCGCGCCGAGCGCCACCAGCGCGCCCGCCTTGCCGGGTGTCCTGTTCCACACCGTCACCTGGTGGCCCGCCTTCAAGAACGTCTCGGCCATCGTCGAGCCCATGGCCCCGAGGCCGATCACAGTCACATGCGTTGTCATGCCCCCAGCTTCGGCGACCGTACTTCGGGAATCCTTATGGTCGGCTCAGGGTCATGCGTCGCGCGCTCGGCCCGGCCGACGCGGTGGTGCGCGACCCCTCCGGCTACCGGCCGGCCGGGGCGCTCCGGAGCTGGGTGAGCGGGAGTGCGACAGGCTCCCCGCCTCAGGTGAGGGGGAACTCGGCGAACACCTCCCACGCGCCTTCAGGGGTGGGCCCTGCCAGCAGCCTGCCGCCGAGCGCCTCGACCCTCTCGGCCATGCCGACCAGCCCGAAGCCCCCGCCTAGGCGTGAGAGGCGCGGGTCGGTGGCCGAGCCGTAGTTGCGCACGCGCAGCCGTACGGTGCGCTCGTGGAGCCGCAGATCGACCTCCACCCATCCGGTTCCGGGGGCGTGGCGGCGGACGTTGGTGAGCGACTCCTGCAGCACCCTGTGCAGGGTGGTCATGACCTCGGGCGGCAGCGCGCCGTCGGTGATGCCCTGACCGACCTCGAAGGAGACGCCCGGCCCGCCGGCGCTGAAGCGCTCGGTGAGCAGGCGCAGGTCGGCGAGGGAGGTGCCGGGGGTGCGGGCGGCCTCGTCCTCCGCGCGCAGCACGCTGACCAGGCGGCGCATCGAGGTGAGCGCCTCGACCCCCGCGTTGGCGATGGCGTCGAGGGCGGGGGTGACCGCCTCGGGCTTCATCTCGGCGACCGTCCTGGCGGCCTGGGCCTGAACCACGATGCCGGTGATGTGGTGGGCGACCAGGTCGTGCAGCTCCCTGGCCAGCTCCAGACGTTCGGACCGGCGGACGGTGTGGATGGCCTCGACGCGCCGCTCCTGCTGGAAGCGCAGGTAGCCGCCGACGCCCGCCGCGGTGGCCCAGCCGATGAACAGCATGAAGGAGAAGGCCAGGCCGCCGTTGTGATAGTCGCGCATGCCGCCCTCGGCCATCAGCACGCCCATCGCCACCAGGCTCAGCGTGGCCGCCCTCCGCACGGGCTCGACGTGCCGCAGGACGCCGATGGTGAGAATGAGCAGCGCGCCGCTCTCCGCCGACCCTGGGACCCCTACGACGTTGATCGCGCCGATGAGGAGGGAGACGCCGAGGGAGCAGGCCATCAGGACGGCGAACCCCTCGATCCTGTAGCGCCTGCGCAGCACCACCGCCACGATGCCGACGGCCCCGCACACGGGAACCAGGAACTGCAGCCCTCCCGCACCCACGGCGACGGCCAGATCGACCAGCAGCATCATGCTCAGCCAGCCGATCATGGCGATCTCGCTGAGCCGCCTGACCCAGTAGACGAAGCGTTTGTTGTCCCCCACGGCACCCGAGCCTAGGCCGGAAGTCGGAGCCCTCATATCCACCATTCGGCCGACCTCCTGAACCGGGGACCAGTCCTTCAGTCGATTCGGGGCCGGCGTCGCGGCGGGCATGCTTGAAGCGTCGAAGGGGATGAGGAAATGGTCGTTATCGGATTCGTGTTCCTGGGCATCGGGCTCGTCGTCGCCGTCCTGCTGGCGCTGGCCGACCCGGTGCTGCTCTCCCGCATCAACGGGGAGCCGGCCGAGGGCGCGAGCGGCCGTCACATCAACGCCGACGTCGTGCGGCTGCCGCGGCCCGCCGCCGAGGAGTTGAGCGAGAGCAGGGCGGCCTGACACCAGACCCGTCACGGGTGGGCGGTTGGGGGACAAGCCGCGCGTGACGACGAGAGGCCCGTGATCGGTTGGGGGACGGATCACGGGCTTCACGTTTTTCCTGGGCTAGCGTGGGGGGCATGAGCAATGGTTTTGAGACCCTGGCGATTCACGCAGGCCAGGAGCCCGACCCGGTGACCGGCGCGGTCGTGCCGCCGATCTACGCCACGTCCACCTACAAGCAGGACGGCGTGGGCGGTCTCCGGGGCGGATATGAGTACAGCCGGTCGGCCAACCCGACGCGGACCGCGCTGGAGGAGGCGCTGGCCGCGGTCGAGGGCGGCGTGAGGGGCATGGCGTTCGCCTCCGGCCTGGCGGCCGAGGACACCCTGCTGCGCACCGTCTGCAGGCCCAACGACCACGTGGTGATCCCGAACGACGCCTACGGGGGCACCTACCGGCTGTTCTCCAAGGTCCACGAGCGCTGGGGGCTGCACTACGACCCCGTGCCGCTGGGCGACCTCGACGCGGTGGCCGCGGCCATGACGCAGAAGACCAGGCTGATCTGGGTCGAGACGCCGACGAACCCGCTGCTCGGCATCGCCGACATCGCCGCGCTTGCCCAGCTGGCGCACGAGAACGACGCGCTGCTCGTGGTGGACAACACCTTCGCCTCGCCGTACCTGCAGCAGCCGCTGGCGCTGGGCGCCGACGTGGTCGTGCACTCGACCACGAAGTACGTCGGAGGGCACTCCGACGTGGTCGGCGGCGCGCTGATCGCCGCGGACAAGGGGCTGGGCGACGAGCTGGCCTACCACCAGAACGCGATGGGAGGCGTAGCAGGCCCGTTCGACGCGTGGCTGACGCTGCGCGGGCTGAAGACGCTCGGCGTGCGGATGGACCGCCACTGCGACAACGCCGAGCGCGTGGTCGACCTGCTGCTCGCCCACCCGCGCGTCACGCAGGTCCTCTACCCGGGCCTCGACGAGCACCCGGGGCACGAGGTGGCGGCCAAGCAGATGAAGCGCTTCGGCGGCATGGTCTCCTTCCGCGTCGACGGCGGCGAGCAGGAGGCCGTCGACATCTGCGACAGGACGAAGCTGTTCACGCTGGGCGAGTCGCTCGGCGGCGTGGAGTCGCTGATCGAGCACCCCGGCAGGATGACGCACGCCTCGGCGGCCGGCTCGCCGCTGGAGGTGCCCTCCGACCTGGTGCGGCTGTCGGTCGGCATCGAGACCGTCGACGACCTCCTCGCCGACCTGACCCAGGCGCTGGGCTAGGGCTTTCCCGCGAGGCGGATGGTGGCGGGCCTGCCCGGACGAGCGGGCAGGCCGCGCCGTCGCACGTGGCCTTCGGCGACGGCTCGCCGAAAGTACGCCTGATTCATGGATGATCGGCCGGTTCGGATCGGGCCGTTCTGCCGATGAGCCGTCACCCTCCCAGCGGTCACGATCGCCTCATGACCGACAAGAGCCTGACGGCACACCGTCCGCGTCCCCGAAACACCGCAGGCGGCAGGGGTGGCTGGCTGCTGCCCACCGTGCTGGTCGTGCTCAGCGTCGTTCCCCTGATCGCGGGAGGCGTCCGTCTGACCGAGCTCGCGGGCGGCGACGTCACGCCGGGGAACGCGCGATTCTTCGCCGCGCCCCTGCCCGTGGTGCTGCACATCTTCTGCGCCGCCGTGTACAGCGTGCTGGGCGCCTTCCAGTTCGCCCCCCGCTTCCGCCGCAGGAGGCCGGGCTGGCACCGCGTCGCCGGGCGGATTCTCGTCCCCTGCGGACTTGCCGCCGCGCTCTCGGGCCTGTGGATGACGCTGTTCTACGCCCGCCCTGTCGGTGACGGCGATCTCCTGGCCGCCTTCCGGCTCCTGTTCGGCACGGCCATGGTCGTGGCGATCTCGCTGGGTCTGGCCGCGATCCGGCGGCGCGACTTCGCCAGGCACCGCGCCTGGATGATCCGTGGATACGCGATCGGCATGGGCGCGGGCACGCAGGTACTGGTCCACCTGCCCTGGCTGTTGTTCTTCGGCCTGCCGGACGAGCTCGGCAGGGCGCTGCTCATGGGAGCGGGCTGGGCGATCAACCTCGTCGTGGTCGAATGGGTCATCCGCAGGCGGCCGGCGGCCTTCAGTTCCTGACGCGGTTGGTCTCGTAGGCCCATATGGCGATCTCGACGCGGTTGCGGGCGCCGAGTTTGGCCATGAGGCTGGCGATGTGGGACTTGACGGTGCTGAGAGAGATGTACAGCTCGTCGCCGATCTCACTGTTGGTCCGCCCGCGCGCCACGGTGGCGAGGATCTGCTCCTCGCGCTCGGTGAGCGCCTCGATGGGTTGCACGGGCGAGGCGGAGGATCCGGCGGCGGCGAAGGTCCTGAGCAGCCGCGCGGTGACGCTCGGCGCGATGAGGGCGTCGCCGTCGGCGGCGGCGTGGACGGCCTGGGAGAGCAGGGCGGTGCCCGCGTCCTTCAGCAGGAACCCTCTGGCGCCGGCCCTCAGGGCAGCGTAGACGTATTCGTCGAGGTCGAACGTGGTGATGACGACGACGGCCAGCGGGTCGTCGACGGCCGGCCCCGCGAGGGCGCGGGTCGCCTCGATGCCGTCGATGCCCGGCATGCGGATGTCGAACAGGCACACGTCGGGGCGCAGCCGCCGCGCGAGCTCGACGGCGTGCCGCCCGTCGGCGGCCTCGCCGATGACCTCGATGTCCGGCTGGGCGTTGAGAATCATGGCGAGCCCGGTGCGGACGATCTCCTGATCGTCGGCGACGATCACCCGGATGCTCATGTCGCCGCCCCCTTCCTCGGAAGCACGGCGGTCACGGTCCATCCTCGATCGGGGTTCGGGCCCGCTTCGCAGGTGCCGCCGTGCAGGTCGGCGCGTTCGGCCATGCCGATCAGCCCGTACCCCTGAGAGGGGGCGGCCGGCACGGGGCTGGGGTCGCCGTCGTCGCTCACGCGCAGGCGCACCGACGTGTCGTCGGCGGACACGCGGACCTCGATGCGGGTGGCGTGCCGAGCGTGTCGCAGGGCGTTGGTGACCGACTCCTGCGCGAGGCGGTAGATCGCGGTGCCGACCGACGGGCGGAGGTCGTCGACGTCGCCGTGGATCTCCACGTCGACGGAGGGGCCCGAGCGAGCTCGGCCGGCCAGTCGCTCGAGGTCGGCGATGCGCTGACCCGGCGCCAGGTCCGCCGGTTGGTCCTGGCGCAGGACCCGGACCAGGGCGCGCATCTCGGCGAGGGCGCGCGACGCCTCCGACTCGATCAGGACGAGCGCCTCGGTCGCGGCGCTCGGCCGCGTCGCCGAGGTGGCGATGCCCGCCTGCGCGCGGATCGCCATGGCAGAGACGTGATGAGCGACGGTGTCGTGCAGGTCGCGGGCCAACTGCTCACGTTCGAGCAGTTTGACGTGATCGAGCTCGCGTCTCCTCGCCCTGGCCCGGTACCGGAAGGCCAGCCCCAGCGCGACGGCCGAGAACAGGATGGCGAGCCCGCCGATCAGATCGCCGAGGCCCGGATGGTCGACGACCGCCGAGAGGAAGGCCCTGCCGAGGATGATCGCCAACCCGATCACGGCCTCCCGCCCCGCCCCCCAGCGAAACAGTGAGTACGGCAGGAGCAGCAGGAAGACCATGGTGTAGGTCTCGGGGGAGTGGCCGCCCGTCAGGAGCGGCGCCAGGCTCAGGGAGCCGAAGGCGATCGCGACCATCGGCAGCGGTCTGCTCCGGCGCCACAACAGGGTGGGCACCAGCGCCACGGTGAGCGTCACCGAGACGGTCCGCCACGGGAGGTCGGGCCGCAGCACCCCTTCGAGCACCGTGAGCGCCACGAGCAGCCCCACCAGGGCCCAGTCGCGCCGGCCTCGCCGCGGCGGACGGGCAGGGCGGGGCTCGTCCCACAGGGAACGAAGAAGGGGGAGCACCCCATCATCGTATGAGAGCCCCTGCCCCTCCGGATCGGCCCGAAGGACGAGAAACAGGGCCTCCTGGCGTCCTAGCCCTCGCCGGGGAAGATCATCAAGAACAGGATCACGAGGTAGATCAGGCCGATCACGCCGCTGATCATCGCGATGCGCGCGTTCTCGACCTTCGCGTCGTCGGCGGGGGTCTCGGTGGCGAAGACCCTGACGGCGGCGCGAAGGTCGCGTTCGACGAGGAAGAGCAGGACGAGCGCGACGACGAACAGGGTCATCGACGCCGACATGTACCAACGGCCCAGCACGCCGAGGCTCGCGCCGAGCCAGACGCCGAAGATCAGCACACCGAGCGAGCCGATCCCGTAGATTCTGGTCATCCGCTGCAGGGTCTGCAGGACTGCGGCGTTCTTGGCGCGGATCGCGCGCGGCGCGGCCATGATCACCGCGGTGAGCGGGCCGATGGCGAAGATCGCGAATGCGATGTGCAGCCAGAGCAACGTGCTATTCATGGGGCTGACATTAGTCGCCCGGTGATCGCACCGGTATTACTCAGGACCCGCCTTCTGGGGCTCCTCGCGCTCGTGAGGGCAGCTCATGCACAGCTCGAAAGCCGCGATGCCGACGGCCATCACGACGAGCAGCACAATCATGGCGAGCATGGCTTCCTCCTTCCCCGAATATCGTCCGTAATGACTAGACGCTCTGGCAATGGAATAAGTTCAGCGCCGGTATGGTTGGCATTCTGTTCTCCAGGCACAAGGGGGTGCCGTCGTGGCCGTGAGGCACGTCGAGCCGTACTCACAGGAATGGGTGCGCCAGCCGTTCTCCTACGTCCGTCAGGTCGTCGACCTGCTCGGCGACGAGGTTGCCGACTGGTGGGAGGGTCCTTGCGACCCTCGTGACGCCACCCTTCGCCTGCGTGACGGCAGTGCCCTGGTCTGGGACGAGGAGAGCGGCTGGCGCCTCGGAGCCTTCGTCTCCGGCGGCCACGGCCTGCACACCGAGCTGGCGGGGGTGCGTTACCTCGGCCACGGCCTCCTGCCCAGGCCGGAGCGGGTGCCGGGAGCGCTGGCCGACGCGCGCGCCGGGGTCGGCGCCAGCTCGGCATGGCGTCCCTGCTACCGCTCCCACCGCAACTGCCGCGACGGGTTCGACGTCGCGCTCAGCTACTACTGCGCGGTGCTCAACGCCTGAGCGTCAGGTCGCTCGTTCCTTCGTGTCGCAGGTCGGGCAGTCGAAGGGTGCGTGCTGGTCATTGGTCGCGTACCTGCATCCCGTGTGATCGACGGTGAACCCGAGGATGCGTCTGGTGCCCGCGTGGATCGGGCCTGGTGGCGCGCCGGTGGCCGAGCTCCTGCCGTCCTCGTGGTGGATCCCTATCACCACGACGACGAACACACCCGCCGCCCCGCTCGCGATGATCAGCGCCAGGATGATGGCTGCTTCCAACATGGAGGCCTCCCCTCGGTCTGGGGTGGATATCGGGGGTCGCGGTCCCGAGATGCGGCCTCCTTGCCGCGTCCGTTCTCGCAGGGAATCCTTCGTGTAGGATTCAGTTGGGTAAACCCAGTCATACCAATGATTGGTGTCATCCAAACCATCGGAACTCAAAGAGGAGCGATCCGGTGCCTCCGAAGTACCAGCAGCTGGCCGACCGCCTGCGCAAGGCCATCGAGGACGGACGGTGGGCCCCGGGCGACCAGATCCCCACCGAGATCGAGCTGCGCGACTCCTCGGGCTTCTCGGTCAACACCGTGCGCGAGGCCATCCGCCAGCTGGTGAACCAGGAGCTGCTGGAGAAGCGCCAGGGCGAGGGCACCTTCGTGCGCCGCAGGCCCGACACCTTCCCCGTGCTGCTGTCGGACGAGGAGGGCAGGCGCGCCGCCGACCTGCCGGGCGACGCCTACGTCTCCTCCGTCCTGCTGCGCGGGCGCCGTCCCGAGGTGGGCAGGCCGCACGTGGACGTCGTGGAGGCCCGCGCCGACGTGGCCCTCAGGCTCGACGTCAAGGTCGGCGCCAAGGTGGTCACCCGGGTCCAGCAGCGCTTCGTGGACGGCACGCCGTGGTCGCTGCAGACCTCCTACTACCCGATGGACATCGCCGACGGCACCGACCTCATCAGGCCGGGTGACATCGAGCGGGGCACGATCAGGCTGCTCGAGGACCTCGGGCACCCGCAGGTCGGCTACACCGACGAGCTGACCGCCCGCATGTCCTACCCCGACGAGAGCGCCTTCTTCGCCGTGACGGGGGCGGGGGTGTCGGTCCAGGTGCTGTGGCGCACCGCCTTCGACGCCGAGCGGCCGATCAGGCTCACCGTGACCGTCTATCCGGCCGACCGCAACCGCCTCGTCTACCACATCGGGTCCGTCCCGGCGAAGTATCGAGACCGGAGCTGAATGATCCACCTGCGCCAGGCCACGCCGGACGACTTCCCGGCGATCATCGGCCTGATCGAGAACGCCGCGGCCTGGCTCGCGGACAAGGACACCGACCAGTGGCAGCGGCCGTGGCCCGACAGGACGGCCAGGGACGCCAGGGTCATGGGCGGCATCGAGCAGCGCCTGACCTGGGTGGAGGAGCGCGACGGCCGTGTCGCGGCCACCGTCACCCTCACCACGGCGGTGCAGAGGGAGCTGTGGGCCGAGCACGAGCCCGACACCCCCGCCCTCTACCTGCACAGGCTCGTCGTCCACCGCGACCACGCGGGCCACGGCATGGGCGCCGAGATCATCGACTGGGCGGAGGCGCGCGGGCCCGGGCTGCTACGCATCGACGTATGGAAGACGAACGAGTCGCTGCACAAGTACTACCTGCGCCAGGGGTTCGACTTCGTGGGCATGTCGCGCCTGTCCGGGTATCCCTCGGCGGCCCTCTTCCACAGGAAGATGGTTACAGTGGGGTAAAGCCTCCCCCATCGAAGGGATGAGCATGCGGCCGTACACGCCCGAATGGCTCTCGATGCCTGTCGCCTACGTTGCCGAAGTAGCCCTCGCCGTCGATGCCGTCGAGTGGTGGGACGACCCGTTCGATCCCCGCGACGCCACCATCCTGCTGGTCTCAGGGGCCGCCCTGGTCTGGGACGAGGAGAGCGGCTGGCGCCACGGCCGGTTCCTGTCGGGGGAGAAGGGCGTGCGCACGGTGCTCGCCGACCCCCGCTACCTGGGCGGCGGCGTGCTGCCCGAGCCCGCTGACGTGCCCGTGCTGCAGGCCATGGGCGGCAGTCACGTCCGACCCCACTACCGATCCTTCCGCGACTACGGCGACGGCCTCGACGAGCGGCTGGCCACCTACACGATCCCGGCGATCGTCTAGCGGGCCCTGCGCAGCCGCAGGAAGTCGCTGACGACGTACTCACCGAGGCGGTCGGCGCTGGGGGAGAAGACCCTGCCTCCGTTGCGCCTGGCGACCTCGTCGACGAACTCCTTCAGCCGGTCGTCGGCGGCGAGCATGAACACGTTGATCGTCGCTCGCCGCCTGGTCATCTTGTCGACCTCGGAGAGCGTGAGCTCCAGCGTCTCGGGCGAGGGCGGCCACTCGAAGGCGGAGCGGCCGTTGCGCATCAGGTGCGCGGTCGGCTCGCCGTCGGTGACGACCAGCACGACAGGCTCGAAGTCGGGATGCCTGTCGAGGTGCCTGCCCGCGATGAGCAGGGCATGGTGCAGGTTCGTGCCCTGCACCATGTCCCAGTCGAGGCCGGCGAGCTCGTCGGGCTGCAGCACCCTCGCGTAGTTGGAGAAGCCGACGATCTGGACGGCGTCCTGCGGGAACTTCGAGGCGACCAGGGCCTGCAGGGCCAGCGCGGTCTGCTTGGCGGCGGCCCATGTGCCTCGCAGCGCCATCGAGTACGACAGGTCGACCAGCAGGCACACGGCGGCCGCGCTGCGCCGCTCGGTCTCGCTGACCTCGAAGTCGTCCACCGAGAGCCGCACCCTCGAATGCGGCCTCGCGTCGCGCCCACGGGCCAGGGTCCCCCGGGAGGACGGCGCGCTCCTGCCTTCATGCGCGCGGGGGGAGGCGTCACCACGGCGGATGCCGTTGACGAGGGTGCGGACGACGTCGATCGGTTGCTCGTCACCGAAACGCCACGGCCTGGACGAGCCGGTGAGCTCACCCGCCGAGCCCGCGTCGCGCTGGTCGTGGTCGCCCCTGCGCCCGGCGTCGAGAGAGGCGAAGACGCGGCGCAGCGCCGTCTCTCCGAGCCTGCGCACCGCCTTGGGCGTGAGTTCGAGCTTGCCGCGCCGCCTCAGCAGGTAGCCCTGCTCCTCCAGCTCCCGCTCGATCCGCTTGAGCGCGTCCAGGTCGTCGACGGCCGAGCGGCCGAGGGCACGCCGTACCGCGGCCTCGTCGACGTCGTCGAGGCGCGCGCCCGGGTAGTCCTGGCGGAGGGCGGCCTCCAGCTGGGTGAGGTCGGCCAGCTCCTCCAGGGCCGTCACGGCGTCGCCCATGCCCATGGGGTCCTCGCCCGTCAGCCGTTCGGGGGTGCCCCACGCCAGATCGGGACGGCGGGCGTAGAGCGAGTCGCCAAGGCGGCGCATCTGCTCCGACAGCCCCGCCTGGTCGAGCGTCTGGTTGATGAGGTTGTTGAGCTCCTCGCGCTGGCGCGGCGTGAGCGAGGCGAGCATCCGCTGGGTGGCGGCGGCCCTGCGGGCGAGGATGTCGACGAGTTCCTCGAGCGTGCGTGGCCGCTCAGGGAACATGTCTTCGTACTTCGACATGAAGGAGTCGAAATCGCTCTGGGTGTGGGCGCCCTGGGCGTCGCGCTCCAGCATGTCGTTCAGGTCCGACATCATCTGCCTGACCCGCTCCATCGCGGCGGGGTCGGGGTTGGCCAGCGCGTCGCGCATCCCCTTGAACTGCGCGTCGAGCACCTCCCGCCGCAGCAGGCCGCGCAGCTCCTCGAAGGTCTGCCTGGCCGCCGCCGAGCGCCACTCGTAGGAGCTCAGCTCCTGGATGGCGCTCGCGGTGTCGTCGGGCAGGTTGTCGAGCGTGGCCTCGCGCAGCCGCGCGTCGTCGGAGGGGTCGGGGAACAGCTCGCCGCGCTCCTGCCCGATCGCCTTGTCGAGCAGGGAGCGGGCCCTGTCGAGCGTGCCGTCGAGCCTGCCGCGCTCGCGCAGCTCGCGCCGGCGTCTCCTGACCTCCCTGAGCATGTCGTCGAGCCCGCGACGGTCCTCGGCGCCGGGCAGACCGCGCTTCAGCAGGTCGCGCAGCGCGTGGACGGGCGTCGACCCCGACAGGATGGCGTCGCCCATCTCGTCGAGCGCCGCCCGCACGTCGTACGGCGGAGCAAGCGGGTCAGGCCCGTCGTGGTACTCGCCATAGCGGTAGCCCATGCGCCCACGCTAACCCGGGATCGCCCCTTATGCGTCGCCGTAGACCTCCCACACCTCGATCAGCTCGCCGCTGAGCGGGTTGTAGTCGGCCTTGACCAGCACAGGGTGCTTCTGCGCCTTCAGCACTTTCGTGAAGTCGGCGGCCGTGCAGGGCTTCTGCCCGAGGCCGTCGCGGGAGGCGTTGACCGGCTTGCCGGTCAGCCAGCCGCTGGAGCACTTCGCGGTGACCCTGTAGAAGCCGATGGCGTGGGTGTAGCCCAGCTTGATCCCCTTGAAGGAGACCGTGGTGTCGTTGACCCGCTTGATCGTGCCGAACGCGCTCCTGGGGTTGCCCCAGTCGGTCAGGAACTCGCTGACCTTGACGGCCTTGGCGCCTGAGTACTCGACCTTGAAGGGCGCGGGCCCGCGCTGCAGCGTGAAGGCCAGGTCGGCAGGCGTGCACTTCGTCCTGCCCAGGCCCTTGGCGTCGAGCGCCACGCGGCCCTCGGTCTCCACCAGGTCGCAGGCGACCGTGACGCGGCTGTAGGCGGACTTGGTGTAGTCGAGCCTGACTTCCTTGGCGCCGGCGACGGCCTTGAGCTTGTAGCGCAGGACGCCGTGCTCCTTGACGAGCGTCGCCTTGGCGGGCGTGACGCGCAGGACGCCCTTGCCGTCGGACCAGGCGAAGCCGTACGCCACCTTGGCGGCGGCGGCGGCGGCCGCGCCTGCGGCGGGCAGGCCGGCAGGCACGGCGGCAGGCACAGTGGCGGGCGCCGTGGCCGGCACAGTGGCAGGGACGGTCCCCGGCGCGCCGGCAGGGACGGCGGCGGCCGAGGCGGCGCCGGTGGCGCTGAGGGCGGCACAAAGACAGGCGCTGGCGGTCAGTGCGAGCAGACGCATGATCTCCCCCGGGATTTAGGTGTCACCGAGTAGGACGCGGGAGATCGCGCGAATGTTTACGTCCGATAGGTGGCGACTCCGTCGACGTCGTCCTTCGACAGCCGGCGCATGAGATAGAGCCCTTCGAGCGCGAACTCCAGCGCGGCCGCCGCGTGGCCGGGTGACTCCTCGCCGGTGCCCATGCCGAGCTTGGACATCACCCTCGCCAGCCCCTCGACGGGGCCGATGCGGCGCAGCAGCTCACCGGCGGGGACCAGCTCGCCGGACTCCACCTGGGTGCCCGCCGCGAACTTGTCGAGCAGCGGCGTGAGGTCCATGCCGCCGAGCCTGCCGCGGAAGGTCTCCGCGGTGGCGCGGCGCAGCAGGTGGGCCAGGATCTCGGTCTCCCTGCCCTCCTCGCTGACCTCGAACTCCACCTTGCCGCGCAGGCTGGGCACGACCGTGGCCAGGTCGCAGACGCGGGTCACGGCCCGCTCCTCGCCGGTGATGGCGGCCCGCCGTACGGCCGAGGCCGCGGCGGTCTCGGAGGCGGCGATGGAGAAGCGCGCCGACACGCCCGAACGGGCGTCGACGGCGGTCGACTCGCGCACCAGGCGGGTGAAGCGGGCGATGACCTCGACCAGGTGCTCGGGCACGTCCGCGCCGATGCCCGGCGTCGACTCCTGGCGGATGAGCGTGAGCTCGTCCTCGATGGTCAGCGGGTAGTGGGTGCGGATCTCGGCGCCGAAGCGGTCCTTCAGCGGGGTGATGATGCGGCCGCGGTTGGTGTAGTCCTCGGGGTTCGCGCTGGCGATGAGCAGGATGTCGAGCGGCAGGCGCAGGTTGTAGCCGCGTACCTGGATGTCGCGCTCCTCCAGCACGTTGAGCAGCGAGACCTGGATGCGTTCGGCCAGGTCGGGCAGCTCGTTGACGGAGAAGACGCCGCGGTTGGTGCGCGGGACGAGGCCGTAGTGGACGGTCTCGGGGTCGCCGAGCGTGCGCCCCTCGGCGATCTTGATGGGGTCGACGTCGCCGATGAGGTCGCCGACGGAGGTGTCGGGCGTGGCGAGCTTCTCGCCGTAGCGCTCGTCGCGGTGCTTCCACGCCACGGGCAGGGACTCTCCCAGCTCGTCGGCCAGGCGCCTGCAACGGGCGCAGACCGGAGCGTAAGGATGGTCGTTGATCTCGCATCCCTCGACCACGGGGGTCCACTCGTCGAGCAGGCCGGTGACCGTACGGATGAGCCTGGTCTTGCCCTGGCCGCGTTCGCCCAGCAGGACCAGGTCGTGGCCGGCCAGCAGGGCGCGCTCGAGGTGGGGCAGGACGGTCTCGTCGAAGCCCACGATGCCGGGAAAGCGAGGCTCGCCCGCGCGGAGCCTGGCGAGCAGGTTCTCGCGGACCTCGGTCTTGACGCTGCGATGAGCGTGACCGCTCTCTCGCAGTTCACGGAGAATACGAGGCTGATGCACGGGTTCGAGACTACGTCGCCTTGGGGGAGTGCGGGAATGTCTTTCGGATTTGACTGATGCGTGACGATAAGGGCGCGTGCTTGTGCTCGCAGTGGGGAGAATCCGCCCGAGGGACACCACCGACGTGTAAGGGAGGCGAGACACGTGGCGCTGTTGACGAGCCGATTCGCTGACGGCCTCGCCGTGGGATCCGACCTCGGCGCGGCCGCTGAGACGGCCGTGCGGCAGGCGCTCGCAGGACTGAGCGGACCCGCCGACCTGGTCTGCTTCTTCATCTGCGGTGAGGACCCCGACGATGTGGCGAGGGCGGGACAGCGGGCCATGGCGGTCGCCTCGTCCGCGCACGTGATCGGCTGCAGCGCGACAGGCGTGATCGGCGACGGCCAGGGCGTGGAGCTGACGCCCTCGGTGAGCGCCTGGGCGGCGACGCTCGACGGCGGGCGGCTGACCACGTTCCAGCTGGAGACGCTGACCGCCGAGGACAAGTTCGTGGTCGTCGGGCTGCCCGAGCGCCAGGCCGACGACCAGGTGGCGATCCTGCTGGCCGATCCGTACACCTTCCCCACCGACGCCTTCGTCGAGCGCTCCTCCGAGGTGCTCGGCGACCTTCCGCTGATCGGCGGCCTGGCCAACGGGCTCGAGGGCAGGGGTTCGGTGCGGCTGTTCGCAGGGGGCGAGGTCTACACCGAGGGCGCCATCGGGGTGCTGCTGGGCGGCGGGGTCAAGGTCAGCACCGTGGTCAGCCAGGGCTGCAGGCCGATCGGGCCGACCATGGTGGTCACCAGCGCGGAGGAGAACCTGTTGCTGGAGCTGGCGGGTCAGCCCGCCCTGGCCAGGCTGGAGGACATCGTCAGCGACCTGGACGAGGACGACCGCGAGCTGGTCGCGGCGGGGCTGCAGATCGGCGTGGCGATGGACGAGTACGCCGAACACCACGAGCGGGGAGACTTCCTCATCCGCGGGGTCATCGGGATCGACCCCGAACGGGAGGCGGTGGCCATCGGCGACGTGGTCGACATCGGCAGGACCGTGCGCTTCCAGGTGCGCGACGCGGCGACCGCCGACGAGGACCTCTACGACCTGCTCGACGCGCATCGCGAGGAGCTCGGCAGGATCGACGGCGCCCTGCTGTTCGCCTGCAACGGCAGGGGCTCGGCGATGTTCGGCAGCGCCGACCACGACGCGGTCGCGCTGCGCGACACGCTCGGCTCGATCGGCATGGCGGGCTTCTTCGCGGCGGGCGAGGTGGGCCCCGTGGCAGGCCACAACCATGTGCACGGCTTCACCGCCTCGATCCTGGTCTTCTCCTCGTGATCCTCGCGATCGACATCGGCGGGACGAAGTTCGCCGCCGGGCTGGTCTCCGCCGCCGGTGAGGTGGTGGCGGCCGAGCGGGTGGCCACCCCGAGGGACGGCGGGGCCGAGACGCTGTGGGAGATGCTCGCCGACCTCGTCGAGCCCTTCTCCGCCGACGTCAAGGGCGTCGGCGTCGGCTGCGGAGGGCCGATGACCTGGCCCGCGGGCGAGGTGTCGCCGCTCAACATGCCGGGCTGGCGCGGGTTCCCGCTGCGCGCCAGGCTCGCCGAGCGCTTCCCCTCGGTGCCCGTGCGCCTGCACAATGACGCCGTCTGCCTCGCCGTCGCCGAGCACTGGCGGGGAGCGGGCAGGGGCAGCGCGAACATGCTGGGGATGGTCGTGTCCACAGGTGTGGGCGGCGGGCTCGTCCTCGGCGACCGGCTGATCGACGGCGGCACCGGCAACGCGGGGCACATCGGGCACGTCGTGGTCGACCCCGAGGGCCCGCCGTGCGGGTGCGGCGGCCGCGGCTGCCTGGAGGCGGTCGCCCGTGGCCCCGGGCTCACCGCCTGGGCGCTGGCGCAGGGCTGGAAGCCCGCCACGTACGGCGACGCGCACGACGCGGGGCCGTACAGGGAGGATCGCGAGGTGACGGCGCGGGAGCTCGCCCGCGACGCCGCGGCGGGCGACGAGGTGGCGATGGCCGCGATGCGCAGGGCGGGCACCGCCCTCGGCGTGGCGATCGCCTCCGCCACGGCGCTGTGCGACCTCGACCTCGTCACCGTCGGCGGCGGCCTGTCGCAGGCGGGCGAGCTGCTGTTCGGCCCGCTGGAGGAGGCGCTGCGCGGGCACGCGCGCCTCGACTTCGCGCGCAGGGTCAGGGTCTGCCCCGCCGAGCTCGGGCAGGACGCCGGCCTCGTCGGAGCGGCGGCTCTCGTCCTGGCGGAGGAACGCTACTGGAGCGCCGGGTAGTCCGGCCCACGCGGCCTGGCTCGGTGTGGCCGCGGCTACCGGAGTGCGTCGACCGGCTCCATCCTGGCGGCGCGCAGGGCGGGGTAGAGCCCGGCCAGCAGGCCGACCAAGGCCCCGGCGAGGGGCGCGATCAGGGCCAGCCGCAGGTCGAGCACGGGTGTCCACTGCTTGGCCGCCGAGACGGCGACGATGGCGAGGATGCCGAGGCTGGCGCCGATCACTCCGCCGGTCAGCCCGGTGAGCGTCGACTCCAGCAGGAACTGGGCGGCGATGTGCCGGCGCGCCGCTCCGAGGGAGCGGCGCAGGCCGATCTCGGCGACGCGCTCCATGACGGTGACGAGGGTGACGTTGGCGATGCCCACGGCGCCCACGACGAGCGACACCAGCCCCAGGATGAGGAACAGCGCGTTGACGTCGTTCTGCACGGCGTCACGCGCCCTGGTCGGGCTGGGAGGCGCGATGACCTGCAGCTCGGCCTCGTTGCCCGGGCTGAGCGCGGTCGGCGCCTGCCTGGCGATCAGGTCGGCGGCGCCCAGACTGGTGTTGATCAGCACTCTCGTGACGTCCTTGATCCCGAACCGCTTGCCGATCGTGGGCGGGACCATGACGGCGGTGCCGAGGTTCTTCTCACGCTGCATCGCGCCGAGCACGCCGATCACGGTGTAGGCGTGCTTGCCGATGAAGACGGCGGGCGCCCTGTCCGGCCGGGTGATGCCGAGCATCTTCGCCGCCTGCTCGCCGACCACCACGACCTTGTCCTGCCTGGCGAGATGGCCGGCGTCGAAGTAGCGGCCCTGGATCATGCTGCCCTTGACCGCGCCGGGCAGGCCGGTGCTGGTGGCCACGACGGTCAGCGTCTGGTCGGTGACCCGCGTGGGATCGATGATCTTGTTCGAGCGCACGCTCAGGTTGGCGCTCTTCTTGGTCTCCGCGACGGCGGCGGCCGAGGTGACGCCACGCAACCTGGTGACCTGGTCGACGGCGTCCCACTCGACGGCGGCCTTGGCGTTCTCCGCCACCTCGACGGTCACCGTCGTGGCGGTCAGCGCGTCGAACCTGCCGACGATCTGGTTGCCCGCGGTGGCGGCGACGCCGAGGGTGATGACGAGCGTGGTGATGCCGAGCACGGTGCCCAGCGTGGTGAGAGCGGTCCTGACGGGACGGGCCAGCATGCCGGCCATGGCCTCGTTCAGCAGGTCACGGAGGTCCACTACTCCTCCACCAGGACGCCGTCGGTGATCCTGACCCTGCGCTGGGCACGGTCGCTCACCTCGGTCTCGTGCGTGATGACCACGATCGTCAGCCCCTGCCCTCTCAGCTCGTCGAACAGGTCGAGGACGGCGCCGGTGTTGCGGCTGTCGAGGTTACCGGTGGGCTCGTCGCACAGGAGCAGGGAGGGGCCGCCCATCAGCGCCCTGGCGATCGCCGCGCGCTGCCGCTCGCCGCCCGACAGCCGGTCGGGCAGGAAGTCCACCCGATGGGACAGCCCGACGCGCTCCAGCGCCTCCAGCGCCCTGGCCCTGCGGTTCCTGCGCTCCCGAGCTCCTCTGCTCCGGTAGACCTCGGCGAGCATCACGTTCTCGGCGACGCTCCTGTGTGCGAGCAGGTGGAACGACTGGAAGACGAAGCCGATCCTGCTTCCGCGCAGCTTGGTGCGTTCGCCGTCGCGCAGGGTCGTGGTCTCGATGCCGTCGATGCGGTAGCTGCCCGAGGTGGGCGTGTCGAGCAGGCCGAGCACGTTGAGCAGGGTGGACTTGCCCGACCCCGAAGGGCCGACGATCGCGAGGTAGTCCTTCGGCAGCACCTCGAGGAAGACGTCGGACAGCGCGCGCACCGGAGGGTCGGCGGGGAACTCCCTGGTGAGGCCCTCGAGGGCGATGACGGGCTCAGGCACCGCTGACCACCACCCTGTCGCCCTCCTTGAGGTCGCCGGTGACCTCGACCTTGCCGTCGGCGGTCAGTCCCGTGCGCACCTCCACGTCCTTCGTCTTGTCGGGCGAGACCTCGACGCGCACCCTGGCCTTGCCGTCGGCCGAGGTGGTGACGGCGGCCACGGGCACCACCAGCACCTCGGTGTCGGTCGCGCCGACCGTCACCTTCGCGGTGACGGCCGTGCCCGCCAGTCCCTTGAGCCCCTTCTCCGACACCGGGCTGATCAGCACGGGCTCCGAGCTCATCCCCTCCTCGCCCTCCGCGGGCTTGGCCTCGTCGGTGGACAGCGCGGCCTTCTCGCCGAACGCGGTCAGGGTGGCCGGGTAGGTCTTGCCCGAGGAGGTCTCGATGACGGCGTCGAGCCCCTCCTTCAGCAGGTCGATCTCGGTGGACTCCACCGAGCCCGTGACGACGAAGGACGAGCTGGTGACGGTGGCGACCGCCTTGTCCACGTTCTCGCCGGCCTTGACCCCCGCCTTGTGCAGGCGGGCGGGCAGCTTGGGCAGGAAGACCAGCTCGCCAGGCGGGATCGTGGTGCCGAACGTCCTCTGGTACTCCGCCATCAGCGACCTGGCGGCGGCGAGATCCTTCCGGGCGTTGGCGACCTTCAGCTTGACCGGTGACAGCGAGCGGGCCTGCCGCAGCGCCTGCTCGGCGGTGGCCACGGCCTCCTTGGCGTCGCGCACCGTCTTGCTGAGCTCCGTGAGCCGCTTCCCCCTGGCCAGCCGCGCCTCCTCCTCGATCCGCCCGTAGGCCCTGCGCGCGGACTCCAGGTCGGCCCGCGCGTTGGACACGCGCAGCTCCAGCAGGGTCGTGTCGACGGAGGCCTTCGGTGAGGGCGCGGGCGCGGGCGTGGCGGCCGGCGAGGTCGTGGTCGTGGGAGAGCCGGTGTCAGGCGTGTCGTTCTCCTGCACCGCGGCGGCCAGATCGTTCTCGGCCTGCAGGACCCTCTCCTCCGCCGCGCGCACCGCGACGTCCGCGGCCTCGATCTTGGCGTCGTCCTCGGTGGTGTGGCTGCGCTCCTTCGCCTCGTCATAGGCGCGCTGGGCGGCCTTCAGGTCGGCCCTGGCGTTGCCGAGCTTCAGCTTCAGCGGCCGGACGTCGCCGCCCTGGTCGAGGGCCTTCTGTTCGGTGACCAGCGTCTCCTGGGCCGTCTGTACGGCCTTGCGCAACGAGTCGAGCTGCTGCCGCGACTCGAGGGTGGGCTGCTGGGCCTCGTAACCCTTCCTGGCGTAGAACTTCGTGACGGCCGCCACGGTCGCCGGGTCGAACACGCCGGTCACCCTCGCGCCGTGGCCGAGAGCGCGCAACGCCCTCTGCAGCTGCTTGACGTCCGCGCCCTTGGCGCCTGGCCCGATCGTGCGGTGCATGGGCACCTTGCCCGACATGGCGAAGACCGGCCTGCCGTTGACCTCCATCAGGACCCCGCCTTCCACGACCTTGCCGGGGCGGGGCGCACGGGTGGCGCGCTGGGTGGTGTCGGAGCCGCCGACCACGCCCGCCAGCGTGACGGGCAGCGGCGAGCCGTACTCCAGGGTGCCGCTGACCACGACCGTGCTGACCAGCTTGGTGCGCTCCACCGGGGCGGTGATCAGCGAGGCTTTCGGCGGCGTGCGCAGCGCCGCCTCGTCGGCGGGTGAGCGCAGCCGGGTGCTGACGCCCCAGCCGACGCCCGCGGTCGCGATCACGCAGGCCACGGTGCCGATCAGCACCTTGCGGGGGGACTTCACGACAGAACTCCTTGTTTTCGGGCATGGCGAAGAGAGCTCGTGGCGCTGACGAGGATCAGAGAAGGATGCGACGCCTGGCTCGGAACGGCACGGCGGCCGCCAGGGCGGTGAGGACGATCAGGAGTCCCCAGTGAGCGAGATCCTGCCGCTGGAGGAACTGGTGGTTCTCTGCGAGGACGGCGCTGGCGGGCAGCAGGTAGGCCCCCGCCGCGATCGCCCAGCGGGGATCGGCGGTGAGGTGGCCCGCGTAGGCCGCGACGCTCAGCAGCGCGACTTCGAGGAAGACCCTCGTCATCGCCATGGGCGAGCCCGCGACGATGTCGAGCCCCGCGGGGTCGGCGCCCGCCACCAGCGGTACGGCGGCCAGCCACCACCACGAACGGCTCTTCGGCCGCTCACCCCTGGTGGCCAGGATCACCAGGCCGAGGACGATCAGGAGGTTGGCGGTCAGCGGGGCCACGGGACCGCCGTTGCCGTACAGCGCCGGCCCCTGCCACAGCCCGTCCGGGAAGACGGGCAGCAGCGTCGCGTCCAGCCACGGCTGACCCATGGTGATCCCAGTGATCTTGAAGGCGACCAGCCCGGCGAAGGGCAGGGCCAGGCGCGGCAGGCCGCGCAGGACCAGCAGGAGGCTGACGGCCGACAGCCCCAGCCACAGCGGCACGCTCGTGGCGTAGGGGATGAGCACCGCGAGGTTGACCAGAGTCAGCGCCACGACGGCCAGGTGCAACCCGTCCACCCAGGCGGGCCCCTGTGCCGCCGTGATGATGCGGGTGCGCAGCCCGCCGACGACCAGCGCGACGGCCTCGCGGAGAGGTGGCAGCGCCTGGCCCGGCTTCGCGTTGTCCATCAGGACGTCGAGGAGCTCGTCCCCGTAGTCGGCCCGGTAGCCGCAGGGATAGGCCCTGAGCAGCCAGCGGTAGCGCCGCTCGAGAGAGGTCATCCGAACGTCGCCCCCAGGCTGCGGCGGCCCGTGACCACGGCTGCCGCCTGCTGCATGCGCCTGGCCTCCGCCTCGACCATGCCGCTGCCCTCGTCGGTGATCCTGAAGTAGCGCCGTTTGCGGCCGTTGACGACCTCCTCGCGCTCGACGGTGATGACGCCGTTGGCGGCCAGCCTGTCGAGCGCGCCGTAGAGCGTGCCTACGGCCAGGGTGATCCTTCCCTGCGAGAGGTCCACGACCTTCTTGATGATCGCGTGTCCGTGGAGCGGGCCGTCCAGGAGTGCGGCGAGGACAAAGTAGGTCTGCTCACTCAAACCGGATGATCCCTTAGACATAGCGCAAAACGTACTTCGTTCGGCGAAGTATCGTCAAGGTGTGCCCTCCATGCCGTACTCCAGGTCGATCCTCCTGCGGATCTCCTGTTCTTTGGGCAGGTAGGCGGCGTAGAAGTCCCTGCCGCACTCGAGGTCGTCGAGCGCGACCTTGATCTCCTTGGTGAGGTACGGCCTGGCCTGCTCGGCCGTCAGCGTCGGCTCGTAGTACGTGCCGGGTTCGAGCTTGCTGTCGTCGACGTCGTCGGTCTTGCCCAGCTGGACCACCTGGGCGCGGATCTCGGCCGAGCCCCGCTGGGCGATCGCGGTGGGGTTGGACTTGCCCACCCTGTAGCCCTTGCCCGTCAGGCAGTCGGCCATGGCCTTGGCCTTCTCGGCCAGCGCGGGATCGCTGTCGAGCTCGCGCGCCAGCGCCTGGGTCTTCGCCTTGTCGGCCTGCTCGAAGTGGTCCATCATCGACTTCACCTCCTTCCCTGTGATCTTCTTCATGATGGTCGCGTAGCAGGCTTCCGAGGCGCTCTGGTAGGACTTGCGCTGCTCCGCGGAGAGTGAGCTCTGAATCGCCCAGTTCGGGTTGATGTCTGGGTTGTCGGGCTTGACCATCGGGTTGTTCTCGTACTCCTTGGGATAGACGTAGAACGAGAAGTGCCCGAACCCGTACTTGGCGCGCTCGGCCCTCATGGACTCGTAGTCGCCGGAGAACGCCTTCTTCCGCTGGTCGCTGAGCTGGATCGGCGGGCTGACGTACGCGACGTACTTGAAGCCCTTCTGCTTCATGCAGGTGGCCATCTCGGCCTCCTTGCGCTGCTCGACTCCCTGAGCCTCGGGGCTGGGCGCCGCGGTCTGCGCGGCGGTGCCGCCGCAGCCGACCGCCAGGGCGAGGACGAGCAGCGCCGTCGCGCGCCTCACTGGCCGGGCTCCGTGTCGATCACGGCCAGGAGGGAGGGCCGCTTCGGGATGAACATGAGGGAGAGCTCCTTACCACGCTCGAGGTCGTCGAGCGCGCTTCCGGTCATGGGTGCATACTGCGATCCGGATCACGGTGTGCGGAGCGATCGCAAAGCGGGACTGATCGCTTGGCACGGAAAGGACCATACTTCGGCTGACGAAGTATGGTCAAGCGGGACATCCGTGACCGCCTGCCCTCGAGCTCGCCAGGATCGGGCGGGGGAGCGGTGGTGGGAGACTTGCCGCATGGTGTTCGCGCAGGTGACCCTCGACGACGTGGTGGCCGCACGTGAGCTGCTCGCGGGGGTGGTCGTGCCGACCCCTGTGCTGCGGTCGCGGATCCTGTCGGAGATCGTCGGCGGCCCCGTGCATCTCAAGTGCGAGAACCTCCAGCGGGCCGGCTCGTTCAAGGTCCGCGGCGCCTACGTCCGCATCGCCAAGCTGACCGACGACGACAGGCGGAGGGGCGTGGTGGCCGCCAGCGCGGGCAACCACGCGCAGGGCGTGGCGCTGGCCTCGGGCCTGGTCGGCACGAGGGCGACGGTCTACATGCCGGAGGCGGCGCCGCTGCCCAAGGTCGAGGCGACGCAGGCCTACGGGGCCGAGGTCGTGCTCGGCGGCGAGAGCGTCGACGTGGCGCTCGCGAGGGCGAAGGAGCACGCCGAGCGGACCGGCGCGGTGTTCATCCATCCGTTCGACCACCCCGACGTCATCGCCGGTCAGGGCACGATCGGGCTCGAGATCGTCGAGCAGCTCCCCGAAGCGGGCACGATCGTGCTCGGCATCGGAGGGGGAGGGCTGGCCGCAGGGGTGGCGCTGGCGGTCAAGTCGCTGCGCCCGGGCGTGCGCATCGTGGGGGTCCAGGCGGAGCAGGCCGCCGCCTACCCCGCCTCACTGGCCATGGGCGAGCCCGTCGTCGTGGACCCTTCGGGCACGATGGCCGACGGCATCGCGGTGGGCCGCCCCGGCGAGCTGCCCTTCGAGATGATCCACTACCTGGTCGACAGCGTGGTGACGGTGTCGGAGGAGGAGATCTCCAGGGCGCTCGTCCTGTGCGTCGAGCGCGCCAAGCTCGTGGTCGAGCCCGCGGGCGTGGTGGGCGTGGCGGCCCTGCTGGCCCATCCGCACGCCTTCGAGCCGCCCGTGGTGGCCGTGCTGTCGGGCGGCAACATCGACCCGCTGCTGCTGTCGAAGGTGCTCAGGCACGGCCTGGCCGCCGCGGGGCGCTACCTGACCGTGCGGATCAGGATGTCCGACCGTCCCGGCGCGCTCGCGCGGCTGCTCGGCACGCTCGGCGAGCTGCGCGCCAACGTGATCGACATCGCCCACGAGCGGGTCAACGCGCGCCTGCACGTCGACGAGGTCGAGGTCAAGCTGCAGGTCGAGACTCGCGGCCAGGCCCACTCCGACGAGGTGCTCGGCGCGCTGGGGAACGAGGGCTACAAGGTCTTCGTCGGCTGAAGGGCCGATCCAGGCCTCGGACGGTTCACCGGCCGATCAGCGGGCCGTACTCGTCCATCACTCTGGCCGGCATGCTGGACAAGAGACTCCGTTCAACGGAGCTCTTACAGGGCCGGCTTGCCCTTGTTGAAGAGCCAGGCGTCGAAGAGCTGGTCGAGCTGCTTGCCCGACGTCTTCTCCGCCAGCGCGACGAACTCGGGGGTGGTGACGTGTCCGTACTTGTGGTCCTGGGCCCACTCCTTGAGCAGCGTGAAGAAGGCGGTGTCGCCGACGGCCGTGCGCAGCGCGTGCAGCGTCATGGCGCCGCGGATGTAGACCGACTCGTTGAACAGGTCGTTCGGCTTCGCCTGGCCAGGCGGGTAGGCCCACATCGCGTTGCCGGCCGGCTTGGCATAGTAGGTGTCGAACAGGCTCTGCGCGCTCGCCCTGCCCCTGTGCTCCGACCACAGCCACTCGGCGTAGGTGGCGAAGCCCTCGTTGAGCCACAGGTCCTTCCATCGCTTGATGGACAGGCTGTCGCCGTACCACTGGTGGGCCAGTTCGTGGGCGATGATGCTCTCGTCGGGCTTGAAGCCCCCGTACATCGGCTTGGTCTGGTTCTCCAGCGCGTAGCCCGCGGCGAAGTCGTCGACCACGCCGCCGGTGGAGGAGAAGGGGTAGGGGCCGAAGACCGTGCTCCAGTGGTCGGTGATCTCGCCCGTGACGGTGTGGAGGTTGGCGAGCGTGCTGCGGTACTTCGGATCGACGGCGGCCAGGTTGGGAACGCCCTTCGCCGTCCTGCCCTCACGCAGCTCGAACTTGCCGAGCGTCATCGTCGCCAGGTAGGTCACCATCGGATGCCGCTCCGACCAGGTGAAGGTGGTCTTGCCCCCGCTGGTGACCGGCTTCTTTGTCAGCTCCCCGTTGGCCAGGGCGGTCAGGCCCTCGGGCACGGTCAGTTCGAAGTCGAAGCGGGCCTTGTCGGCCGGATGGTCGTTGGAGGGGAACCACGTCTTGGCGCCGTTGGGCTGACAGGTGACGTAGGCGCCGTCGGTGGTGGGGATGAACCCGTAGGTGCCCAGGTTGGAGGAGTCCTTGACCGGCTGGGGAACCCCCTCGTAGGTGACCGTGACGGTGAAGGGGCCGCCCTTGGCCAGGGGCGCGGCCGGCGTCACCGACAGCTCGTCGCCGCTGCGCGTGAACGTCGCCGGCTTGCCCGCGACGCTCACCTTCCCCACGTCGAAGCCCTTCAGGTCGAGGTTGAAGCGCCGCAGGGACTGTGTGGCCTTCGCCTCGATCGAGACGTTTCCCGTCAGGTGCTTGGTGGCGGGGTCGTAGCCCATCTTCAGCCGGTAGCGCGAGACGTCGTAGCCGCCGTTGCCGTCGAGAGGGAAGTCAGGGTCGCCGATGCCCCGCGCGCCCCACTCCTGGCCCGACCGCGTGGGCGCGGGAGTCTGGGCGGTGGCAGTGGGAGTCGCGTCTCCGTCGGCGTTGGCGGAAAGAAGCGCATCCACGTTGGAGGGGGCGCAGGCGACCGCGCCCAGGAGCAGTACGAGCAGAGCGGAACGCATGGGTAACAAGCCTACGCGAGCAATCGTCGCTGGTCAGGCATCTACAGCAAGCGTCTTGACCGCCTTGTCGCGCAGGGGCTGCTCGCGCCGGTCGAACAGGACCCAACCATCGCCAAGAGGCTCAAACGGCACAGGGCGGTCAGAACGGCGGCGACCAGAAGCCTGATCGCCGCCTGCCCGACCGTGGCCGGCCGGCCCCTGTCGGTGACCACCCGCATCCCGAACAGCTTCCTGCCCGGCCTCTGCCCCCGCGCAGGTGGGGGGCAGAGATCTACAGGTTGCCGCGGCGCTCCTGCTCGCGCTCGATCGCCTCGAACAGCGCCTTGAAGTTGCCCTTGCCGAATCCGAGCGAGCCGTGCCGCTCGATCAGCTCGAAGAAGACCGTCGGGCGGTCCTGCACCGGCTTGGTGAAGATCTGCAGCAGGTAGCCGTCCTCGTCGCGGTCGACGAGGATCTTGCGCTTCTTCAGCTCCTCGATCGGCGCCCTTACCTTGCCGATCCTGGCGCGCAGCTCGGGGTCGTCGTAGTAGGAGTCGGGGGTGTCGAGGAAGTCGACGCCCGCCGCCCTCATGTTGTCGACGGTGGTGAGGATGTCGTTGGTGGCCAGGGCGATGTGCTGCACGCCCGGACCGCCGTAGAACTCCAGGTACTCGTCGATCTGCGACTTCTTGCGGCTGATGGCCGGCTCGTTGAGCGGGAACTTCACCTTGCGCGTGCCGTCCGCCACGACCTTCGACATCAGCGCGGAGTACTCGGTGGCGATGTCGTCGCCGACGAACTCCGCCATGTTGGTGAAGCCCATCACGCGCTTGTAGAACTCCACCCACTCGTCCATCTTGCCGAGCTCGACGTTGCCCACGCAGTGGTCGACGGCCTGGAAGAAGCGCTTGGCGGGCGGCTGCGTGATCGGCTCGGCCGCGCGGTAGCCGGGCAGGTAGACGCCCGAGTAGTTGGAGCGGTCGACGAGGGTGTGCCTGGTCTCGCCGTAGGTGGCGATGGCCGCGATCACCACCTTGCCGTCCTCGTCCTCCATCGTGTACGGCGCGGCGAGCCCGCGGGCCCCCTGCGCGACGGCGTGCTCGTAGGCCGCCTCGACGTCGGGCACCTCGATGGCCAGGTCGATCACGCCGTCGCCGTGCTCGGCGACATGGCGGGCCATCTCCGTGCCGGGGCGCACCGACGAGCGGAGCTCGAACCGCGCGCCGCCCGAGGCCAGGACGTAGGCGACCTCGTCCCTGCTGCCGTTCTCTGGGCCGCGGTAGGCCACCAGCCTCATCCCGAAAGCGGTGGAGTAGTAGTGGGCCGCCTGCTTGGCGTTGCCCACGGCGAACACCACGGCATCCATGCCTTTGACCGGAAACACGTCGCTCATACAGGTAACTGTTGATTTGCATGGACGGTCTGCGCAACTGTCACTTGAAACAGTGGACAATCTGTCCATGACCATCGACGAACTGGACGCCAAACTGCTCAGTCTGCTCGCCACCGAGCCGCGCCTGGGCGTGCTGGAGTACTCCCGAAGGCTCGGCGTCGCCCGCGGCACGGTGCAGGCGAGACTCGACCGCATGATCGCCAGAGGGGTCATCGCCGGGTTCGGGCCCGACGTGTCGCCGACCGCACTGGGCTACGACGTGACCGCGTTCGTGACGATGGAGATCAGACAGGTCAGCGGGCACGATCCGGTCGCCGACCGCCTCGCGCACATCCCCGAGGTGCTGGAGGTCCACACCATCACCGGCGGCAGCGACCTGCTGTGCAGGGTCGTCGCGCGGAGCAACTCCGACCTGCAGCGCGTCATCGACCAGATCGTTGACGTCCAGGGTGTTCTGCGAACCTCGTCGGTCATCGTGCTGGACACACCCGTCCCATACCGAGTTCTGCCATTGGTCGCCGATGTCCCCCGGCGGAGCGCCCGAAAGCCCTAGCATCGTTACCGATCGTTTATTCTTGGCCTTCCGCCCAGCTGACGGGGGTTTGCTGAGCTTGCGATCGGGGGCGCTTGTGCGGATCGGTGGGGACAAGGGCATGCGGAAGCGACGGATCCTTCGCTACGTGGGCATCGCGTTCGGGGTCGGCCTCGTCGCGATGATCGGCCTGTTCGGGGTGGCCTGGGCGATGACCCCCATCCCCGACAGCACGCAGAAGGAGGCCACCGCCCAGGGCTCGGTGATCTACTACCGCGACGGCAAGAGCGTGCTGGCCAAGCAGGGCGTCAACCGCAGGAACGTCAAGCTGGAGCAGGTCCCCGAGCACGTGCGCGACGCGGTGATCGCCGCCGAGAACCGGTCCTTCTACACCGACAGCGGCGTGTCCTTCAAGGGAACGGCCCGCGCCGTCTGGTCCACCGTCACGGGCAAGCAGCTGCAGGGCGGCTCCACCATCACTCAGCAGATGGTCCGCAACTACTACAGCGGTCTCAGCCAGGAACGCTCGATCACCAGGAAGTTCAAGGAGATCCTGATCTCCATCAAGGTCGACCAGTCCAAGTCGAAGGACTGGGTGCTGGAGCAGTACCTCAACACCATCTACTTCGGCAGGGGCGCCAACGGCGTCCAGGCCGCGGCCCAGGCCTACTTCGGCAAGGACGTCGCCAAGCTCTCGGTGTCGGAGGGCGCCTACCTGGCCGCGGTCATCCAGCAGCCCAGCAGGTTCGCCGACCCCCAGGGCGCCGACCTCGACGCGGCCAGGACCAGGTGGAAGGCGATCGTCGACGCCATGACGCAGACCAAGGCGATCACCCCCGAGCAGGCGGCGGCCCAGGTCTTCCCCAAGCTGGCCGCGCCCAAGGCCGCCTTCAGCCTGAAGGGCCAGGCCCAGGTCATGGTCGACAGGGTCCGTGAGGAGCTCCACGCCCGCGGCTACACCGACGAGGACATCAACGGCGGCGGCCTGAAGATCGTCACGACCTTCGACAAGAACCTCATGGCGGCGGCCGAGCGCGCGGTGAAGGCCGTCGTGCCGTCCGGCACGTCCAAGAAGATCCGCACCGGCCTGGCCGCCGTCGACCCCGCGACGGGCGAGGTCGTCGCCTTCTACGGGGGGCCCAAGGACCAGTCGTGGGACAACGCCTTCTCCGCCAAGGTGCAGGCGGGCTCGACGTTCAAGCCGTACACGCTGGCCGCCGCGCTCGAGAACGGCCTCAGCCTGTCCACCACGGTCGACGGCAACTCGCCCATCACCGTGCCGGGCGCCTCCCAGCCCATCCCCAACGACAGCGGACGCTCCTACGGTCACATCAACCTGGTGAGCGCCACGCAGAACTCCGTCAACACCGCCTTCGTCGACCTGGGCCAGAAGGTCGGCCTGGACAAGGTGGCCAAGGTCGCCGAGGCGGCCGGCATCCCCGCCGGCCAGCTCGAACCGCACAAGGCGGCCGCCTCCTTCCCCCTGGGCGTGGCCTCGGTCAGCGCCGTGCAGAACGCCTCGGGCTTCGCCAGCCTCGCCAACGGCGGCGTCCACATGGAGACCCACGTCATCAAGTCGGTGACCGACTCCTACGGCAAGAGGTCCGTCGTCAAGCCCAAGTCGACGACCGTGGTCGGCAAGCAGGCCGCCGCCGACGCGATCTACGCCATGGAGCAGGTCGTCAAGTACGGCACCGGCACCGGCGCCCGCCTCTACGACAGGCCCGTCGCGGGCAAGACCGGCACCACCGACAGCTCGGGCGCCGTCTGGTTCAACGGTTTCACCCCGCAGCTGGCCACCGCGGTCAACATGTTCCGCGACGACAACAAGACCGTCGAGATCCCCGGGTACGGCGTGCAGTTCGGCGGCCAGTTCCCCGCGCGGATCTGGAAGGCGTTCATGACCGAGGCCATGGCGGGCAAGCCGGTCGAGCAGTTCCCCGAGCCCTCCCAGTACGGCGCGGACTCCTGGGACTACCGCGGCGAGGGTGACGACGTCGGCGACGGCTACGACCAGCGCGACAACGGCGACTGGAACGAGCGATGGAACGGCGACGGCAGCGACGACCAGCAGTTCACCTCGCCGCCTGCCTCGCCGCCCGACTCCTCGACGCCTGAGACCCCTGACACTCCTGTCATTCCCGAGGAGACCGACAGGGGCGACGCCAACAACGACGAACAGCAGTCCGACCAGCAGTCGAACCGGCCCGCACGACCCGACGGCCCCGATCCGAACCCCACGACGGGGCCGGGCGAGCTGGAAGACGCCTCAACGCCCGGCGACCGCTAGCTCCGCGCGCAGCTCGGCGGGCGTGGTCACCGGCAGACGGCAGGTGAAGCCTCTGCAGACGTAGGCGGCGGGAGCGCCGTCGACGAGCCCGCGCCCTTCCAGCAGCGGCACGGTCCCCGCGGCGCCGTCCCGGGCTCCCCGCGTGTCCGCCGTTCCCCACGCGTCCTCGGGTCCGAGGGCCACGACCAGGCCGGGGACGTCCGCCAGAAGCGCCGCCCTGTGCAGCTGGGCGGTGCGAGGGTCGTCGGGAGGCCCGACGACGGCCACCTCGACGGGCCCGGCCAGCGCCGCGCGCGCCACGGCCAGCCCCCATCCCGCGAACCTGGCGTGCCCTGTGGCCAGCACCGAGACCGTGCCCAGCGCCGCCTCAGCCGCCTGCCTGTGCCGCGAGGAGCCGGTGAGCGCGGCGTAGGACAGCAGGGCTCCCGCCGCGGCGAACTGCCCCGACGGCGTGGCGTTGTCCGCGGGGTCCTGCGGACGCTGGAAGAGCCGCTCGGCGTCGTCCGCGGTGTCGAAGAAGCCGCCGCGGCCGTCGGCGAAGCGGTCGAGCACCACGTCGAGCAGGCGGCCCGCCAACTCGAACCAGCGCGTCTCGCCTGTGACGCCGTAGAGCGTGATCAGGCCCTCCGCCAGGTTCGCGTAGTCCTCGAGCACCCCTGCGTTGTGCCCCGGCCGCCCGTCACGGGAGGTCCTGAGCAGCCTGCCGTCCGTGACGTGCGTGCCGGCCAGGAGAGCCGCGGCCGCGCTCGCCGCCTCGACCAGGTCGGGACGTTCGAAGACGGTTCCCGTCTCGGCGAGGGCGGCGATGACCAGGCCGTTCCACGAGGCGACCACCTTGTCGTCGCGGCCAGGCCGTACGCGTAGGTCCCTGGCGGCCATCAGCCTGGCCCGCACGCGCTCGTACCTGCCGGTGTCGTCGGGGTCCTCCAGCAGCTGCAGCACCGAGGCGCCGTGTTCGAAGGTGCCCTTCACCTCGAACAGCTCGACGGCCCACTGCGCGTCCTCGCCCAGCGCCTCGCGCAGTTGCGCGGGGGTCCAGACGTAGAACCTGCCCTCCTCGCCCTCGCTGTCGGCGTCGAGCGCCGAGGCGAACCCGCCCTCGGGGGTGCGCATCTCGCGCAGCAGCCAGTCGGCCGTCTCCAGCGCCACCCGGCGAGCCAGCGGGGCTCCCGTGGCCTTCCACCAGTGCGTGTAGACCCTGAGCAGCAGCGCGTTGTCGTAGAGCATCTTCTCGAAGTGCGGCACCACCCACTCCGCGTCGACGCTGTAGCGCGCGAAGCCGCCGCCGAGCTGGTCGTAGATCCCGCCCCTCGCCATCGCTTCGAGCGTCCTGTCGGACATGGCGCGCTCGCCGCTTCTCAGCAGGAACTCCAGCACCATCGACGGGGGGAACTTCGGCGCGCCGCCGAAGCCGCCGCGCGCCGGGTCGAAGGAGCGCTCCAGGTTCGCGACGGCCCGTTCGAGCGTCTCCTCGGTCGGCAGCGCGCCGCCGGGCAGGGCCGTGCCGCTGTTGAGCGCCTCGACGACCTTCGACCCCTGTTCGAGCACCTGCTCCCTGTCGCCCGTCCAGGCGTTGTGCACACCGACGAGCAGCCGCTGGAACTGCGGCCTCGGGAAGTAGGTGCCGCAGTAGAAGGGGTGACCCTCGGGGGTGGCGAAGACCGTCATCGGCCAGCCGCCGTGCTGCGTCATGGCCTGCGTGGCGCTCATGTAGACGGCGTCGACGTCGGGCCGCTCCTCGCGGTCCACCTTCACGTTGACGAAGTGCGCGTTCATGAGCCGCGCGGTCTCGTCGTCCTCGAAGCTCTCGTGCGCCATGACATGACACCAGTGGCAGGCCGAGTAGCCCACCGAGATCAGCAGCGGCACGTCGCGCCGCCTGGCCTCCTCGAACGCCTCCTCGCCCCATTCGAACCAGTCGACCGGGTTGGCGGCGTGCTGCTGGAGGTAGGGGCTGGTGGCGTGCTGCAGCCTGTTCATGTCTCCAGCCTCTCACGCGCGAGAGGGGGGCCGAAGGCCGCGCGGCGCGCTGCTTCTTCGACTCATGGGCACGTCGGGGCGTAGGTTACCGAACGTGGACCTTGACTTCGTGAGCGCTCACGCGGGGCGCCCCGCCACCGGACTGACCCGCAGGGACGTGGCGCGCGCGCTGCTGGCCGTACCCTCGGGTGTGGCCCTCGTGGCCATGCCCGACCTGCGCAGAGCCATGCTGGCCGTGGGCAACCCGCTGTCGGTCACCTTCTGGGAGAGCGCGAGGAGCACGCTCAGCGCGATCGAGTCGGGCAAGGCCACCGTCGGCGAGGTCCAGCGCTGGCTGGAGGCGACGGGCAGCGAGCCGATCCTGCTCACGCCCAGCTACTTCGTCTGGCCGGAGGAGGACGAGCGAGGCCCCGTCGCCGAGGAGATGCACGCCAGGTTCGTCACCTACCTGGAGGAGCGCATCGAGGCGGGCGAGATCGACCCCGACCTCCTGGCCAGGGGCGACACGGCGGCCCGCACCGCCTACGAGGAGCTGCAGGAGCGCTGGCTCAACACACCGCTGCCCGACGGCAGGGTGCCGAGCGTGGTGGTGAGCGACGAGCAGGACGAGGAGCTGTTCGCCGCATGGGACGAAGAGGAGGCCTACGCGCTCGCCGAGCTGCGGCGGATCCTGTCCGAGCTGCCCCAACGCCCTGAACTGCCCGAAGCCGACCTGCGACTGGCCGCCGCGAGGCTGCGCGAGATGCTCGCCTTCCCCGGCTACCCGGGCAACGTGCTGCGGGCCTGCGCGGGGTTCGAGGGCGGCCTCATCCCCGACGACGACCGTGAGCTGTGGCTGGCCGTCGTCGCGGGCATCGCGGGCCCCATCTCCGACCTCGACGACGACGGCGGCGAGGAGGACGAGGAGCTCGAGGAGGAGCTCAGCCACGAGGAGGCGGTCCTCGCCGCCCTGTGCGCCATCCACCACGCCGACTGGCTGGCAGCGGTGGCGGCGCTGGCCAGGCTCGGCCCCGGCGTGCTCGCCTCGCCCGAGCGCATCGCCAGGCTCATCGCCGAGTCCGAGGACATCACGGTCGACATGGACGACCCCGACGACCTCGACACCACCGAGACCCTCTTCACGCACGTGGCCGCGCTGTGGGCCTACCTCGGCATCGTCGACGAGGACGACGTGCTGACGCCGCTGGGCTGGTGGGGCCTGCCGCAGGCGCTGGAGCGGGCCTGGTCGCCCGACGACTGAACCACCACCGCGGCGCTCGCCCTGAGGGTTCTACGGGCCCGTCGACCTGGGCGTGCCGGCCACCGAGCCCTCACGCCCCGGTGAGGGGGGCGAGGTTCACGGTCACTCTTCCTCGAGCAGATCCTTGTACTCGGGGTGACGGCTGATGTACCTGGCCACGTAGGGACACAGCGGGCGCACCTTCAGCCCGGTGTCCCTGCTGGCGTCGAGGGCGTGGGCGACCAGCCGGCCTGCCAGCCCCTGCCCTTCGAACTCGGGCTTCACCTCGGTGTGGGTGAAGACGATCGTGGAGGGCAGCAGCTTGTACTCGGCGAACCCGGCGAGCTGTCCATCGACATGGATCTCGAACCGGCTCTCCGCCGAGTTGTCCAGAATTTTCACTTCTTGTCCAGGTCAGCCTCGTGGGGAACCTCGATCTTGGAGATCTGCTTGTTCATCGACTTGATGAGAAGGAACAGCGCGAATCCCATGAGGGCCACGACGGTGAAGCCCAGGATTCCAGGGCTCACGTCACCTATGGCGAAGTACGTCACGGCTCCAGCTTACTTGCAGGCACCCGCGGTCTCCTCGGCGTGTATGCCCGCGAACAGGTCGTCCTCGGGAAGCTCGGTGTCGACGAGCGACCTGGCCAGGTGGTAGTCCTCGGTCGGCCAGATCTCCTGCTGCAGATCCCTCGGGCACACGAACCAGAATCCGTCGGGGTCGACCTGCGTGGCGTGCGCCATCAGCGCCTCGTCGCGGGTGGCGAAGTAGTCGCCGCACGGCACCTTGGTGGTGACGGGCCACTTCTGCGGCCTGTCCTCCCACCTGGCGATCCAGTCGGCGTAGGGCGAGCCCATGCCGCGCTCGTTCATCGCCTCGTGCAGCGCCTCGAACCGCTCCTTGGTGAAGCCCATCTGGTAGTAGAGCTTCAGCGGCTGCCAGGGGTCGCCTGTGCCCGGGTAGCGGTCGGGGTCGCCCGCGGCCTCGAAGGCCTCGACCGAGACCCTGTTGGTCATGATGTGGTCGGGGTGCGGGTAGCCGCCGTCGTCGTCGTAGGTGAGGATGACGTGCGGCCTGAACTCGCGCACGGCCGCCACGAGCGGCGCCGAGGCGATCTCGAGCGGCTGCAGGGCGAAGCAGCCCTCGGGCAGTTCCTCCTCCTCGCTCTCCGGCAGCCCCGAGTCGACGAAGCCGAGGAAGCGCTGCTGGACACCCAGGATCTCGCGCGCGCGATCCATCTCCTTGCGCCGCACCTCGCCGATGTTCTCGACGATCTCGGGCCGGTCCATCTTCGGGTTGAGCACGGAGCCCCGTTCGCCGCCCGTGAGGGTGCAGACCAGGACCTCGACGCCCTCCGCGACATAACGGGCCATCGTCGCGGCGCCCTTGCTCGACTCGTCATCCGGGTGTGCATGGACGGCCATCAGCCTCAGCGGTGCGCTCACTGGCTCGCTGTCTCCTCAGTTCGGACCGGTTCACTCGCCACAAGAGGTTTACTTCTCTTGGGCGGTCGCGGGGGCGGACCCCCGACAGGCGACAATTGTCTCGGACAACACCGGGGAGTGCAGGGAGATTCCGTCATGGCCACCAGAGATGTCGAGAACGGGCCCGTTCTCGGCACACCGGACGACTTCAGCGACCGTCCCGAACGGCAGGGCAGGTTCGTCGTCCACGTCGTGATCGCGATCCTGGTGGCGATCGTGGCGGGCGGCTGGGGCTACGTGATGTGGACCGCCACAGGGCAGGCCACGGTTCCGCAGCAGGTCGTCGCCTTCGACGCGAGCAGACCCGACTCCGCGGGGATCACCTTCGAGATCTCCAGGCCCGCCGGCAAGAGCGTGGTGTGCAGGCTGCGGGCCACCGACGCCAACCATGTAGAAGTCGGCAGCAAGGAAGTAAAGATTCCCGCTGGTGAGGGGTATATCCGACTGAAGGAGCGCCTGGACACCAGTGCCCAGGCCTCGTCAGTCCACATCCAGGCCTGCTATCTCGTATAGTGAGACATTTGGGGAAGCGCTCAAGCGGTAAGGTTGTTAGTCTTTCGCAATTCGCCAACCCAAGTGAACTCAGGGCCCCCTAAGGAAGCAAGGAGAACCCGTGGCCGACTCTCGCGATGAGAACGTCACCTGGCTGACTCAGGAGGCGTATGACCGCCTCAAGGAGGAGTACGACTACCTCTCCGGCCCGGGTCGCGTTGACATCGCCAAGAAGATCGAGGCCGCTCGCGAGGAGGGCGACCTGAAGGAGAACGGCGGCTACCACGCGGCCAAGGATGAGCAGGGCAAGATGGAAGCCCGCATCTTCCACCTCCGTCAGCTCCTTGACAGCGCCAAGGTCGGCGAAGCCCCCAAGACCGAGGGCGTGGTCGGCCCCGGCATGACCGTCACGATCCGCTTCGAGGGTGACGACGACGAGGTCACCTTCCTGCTGGCCTCCCGTGAGGAGACCGGCGCGCCGATCGACGTCTACTCGCCCAAGTCCCCTCTCGGCGCCGCCATCAACGGCAAGAAGATCGGGGAGAAGGCGACCTACGCCATGCCCAACGGCCGTCAGAACACGGTCGAGATCCTCGAGGCCGTGCCGTACATCGGCAACTGACTCCCGAAGAGATGATCCGCCGGGCCCCTGGCCCGGCGGATTTTCCGCATGCGCCCGGCGGCATCAGGCAGGACCTCTCCTTCCTCGTGAACGGCGGCCGCAAGCGCGGGCGCAGGAGGGCGCTGCGCAGCAGGCTCGTCCCCTACATCTCCGTGACGCTGGCCCTGGTGATCGCCGCGGACCTGGCGTTACTCGGGGAGTTCTCCTCCTCGCCCGACGACCCGGGCGCCCACACGGGCGCCGACACGGGCACCGTGACGGCCAGGAAGCTCGCGCCGCAGGAGAACCTCGCGGCCAGGAGCGAGGTCGCGCCGCCCGTGCGGCCGCTCGACAAGCTCCACGAGCCGAGCATGTTCGTGGTGACGCGCAAGCCGCTGCGGCGCGCCACGATGGAGAAGGTCGTCAAGATCAAGGGCATCAGGGCGGTCGAGCTCGCCGACGCCGCCTCGGTCACCATCGACGGCAAGCGCGTGCAGACGCTCGGCGTCGATCCCTCCAGCTTCAGGTCCTACACCCCCAAGGTGACCGCCTCGTCCGACGGCCTGTGGGCCAACGTGGCCGGCGGCGACGTCGCGGTCTCGTTCGTGCTCGGCAACGACGGGGGGCTCACGCTCGGCCGTAGCGTTCCAGGGCCCGGCGGGCAGCTCAGGATCGGCGCCTACGCGACCATGGGGATGGGCGCGGTCGACGCGGTGCTCTCCAGGGACAAGGCCCGCTCGCTCGGCTTCCCGCAGAACAACGCGATCGTGGTGAGCGCCCCCAAGGTCGACACCGCCGCCCTGCGCAGGGCGCTGCTGCGGGTGCTGCCCAAGGGCTCGCAGGTCGCGGCGATCAATCCGGTGCTGGCCGCGCCGAAGAAGGTCACGCAGTGGAGCTCGGGCTCGTTCATGACGGCCCCCCAGCTGACCACGGCGCTCCACGCCGCGGCGGGCAAGCTGGGCAGGCCGTACGTGTGGGGCGCCGAGGGGCCCGACACCTTCGACTGCTCGGGGCTGGTGCAGTGGGCCTTCGCGCAGGCGGGGGTGCGCATGCCGCGCGTCACCCACCAGCAGTGGGTGACGGGGCCACAGGTGCCGCTGTCGCAGGTGCAGCCGGGCGACCTGGTCTTCTGGCGGAGCGATCCCACCAACCCCGGCTACATCTCCCACGTGGCGATCTACTGGGGCAACGGCAAGGTGCTCCAGGCGCCCCGCACGGGTGACGTGGTGAAGATCTCCCCGCTCAGCACGCGCAATCTGGCGGGCATCGTGCGGGTCAGCCCGGCCGTGGCCGCGCGCGTCCGCTAGCCGGATTCCCAACAGGACGATCGGGGCTGGCTCTTGTCTCGTTGATGTGTAATTCTCATTACATGGATACTGACGAAGCAGTCACCCAACTTCGCGGATGGTTCACGGGGCGCCTGCCCGAGGGCTGGTTCGAGGGCCCCCTCACCGTCGTCCTCGACCGCGAGGAGATCGCGGTCGTCGGGGTGCTCCCCGAGCCGGCCGGGCGCAGGAGTTCCGGCGAAGGCGAGGAGCGCGACCATGAACGCGCCGAGTCGGACGTCGAGCGCGCCGCCATGATCGAAGGCCTGATCGGGCGCTTCCGTGAGGAGACCAGGGAGCAGCGCATCGAGATCGCCTCCGAGGCCGAGCGGAAGTTCCGCAGGAAGGTCTCGTGGGGCGTCACGTGCGGCGGCGAGACGGTGATGTTCACCACACTGTCGGTGCCCGTCATGACCCGCCTGCGGCAGCCCGAGCGCCAGGTCCTCGACACTCTGGTGGCCGCGGGAGTGGCCCGCAGCCGCAGCGACGCTCTCGCCTGGTGCGTACGGCTGGTCGGCAAGCACACCGACACCTGGCTGGCCGAGCTGCGCGACGCTTTGCAGCACGTCGACAGGGTGCGGGCAGCGGGTCCCAGGGGAATGGACTGAACCAATCGCCGAATTGGTGTAGACCTTTCATTCTGGTCTGGACCAATTGCATTCTTTAAATCGCTTCTCGGTGGGTAGGGACCCCCTCCATCAAGGCCACAGCCTGCGCAAAGGTCTACTCCAATTCGCCTTTGTCGGCATTAGTCGTTAATGATGACGTGGCCCAGAAAAGAGTGGAGGAGCCGCCGCCGTGTCCCTTTCCGTGGAAGTACACACCCCGACGACCAACCAGAAATTGGTCGACTGGGTGAACGAGATCGCCGCCCTGACGCAACCCGCGCGGATCGAGTGGTGCGACGGCTCAGAGGCCGAATGGACGCGCCTGACGAACCTGCTCGTCGACCAGGGCACCTTCACCCGCCTGGCGAAGCGGCCCAACAGCTTCTACGCCAAGTCCGACCCGAGCGACGTCGCGAGGGTCGAGGACCGCACGTTCATCTGCTCCGAGCGCGAGGAGGACGCGGGCCCGACGAACAACTGGATCGCGCCCGCCGAGATGCGCCAGACCTTCGGCGAGCTGTTCAAGGGCTGCATGCGCGGACGCACGATGTACGTCGTGCCGTTCTGCATGGGTCCGCTGGGCGGGGAGATCTCCCAGCTCGGCGTCGAGATCACCGACTCGCCGTACGTCGCGGTGTCCATGCGGATCATGACGCGCATGGGCGAGGAGGCGCTGCGCCTCATCGAGCGACGCGGTGACTTCGTCAAGGCGGTCCACTCCGTCGGCGCGCCGCTGGCCGAGGGCCAGCAGGACGTGCCGTGGCCGTGCAGCTCCACCAAGTACATCAGCCACTTCCCCGAGACCCGTGAGATCTGGTCGTACGGCTCGGGCTACGGCGGCAACGCGCTGCTGGGCAAGAAGTGCTACGCGCTGCGCATCGCCAGCGTGATGGCGCGCGACGAGGGCTGGCTGGCCGAGCACATGCTCATCCTCAAGCTGACGCCGCCCGAGGGCGAGACGCGCTACGTCGCCGCCGCCTTCCCGAGCGCCTGCGGCAAGACCAACCTCGCCATGCTGCAGCCGACCATTCCCGGCTGGAAGGTCGAGACGATCGGCGACGACATCGCCTGGATGCGCTACGGCGCGGACGGCAGGCTCTACGCGATCAACCCGGAGGCCGGCTTCTTCGGCGTCGCGCCGGGCACCGGCGAGACCACCAACGCCAACGCGGTCAAGACGCTCTGGGGCAACAGCATCTTCACCAACGTCGCCCTCACCGACGACGGCGACGTGTGGTGGGAGGGCCTCACCGACGAGCCGCCCGCGCACCTCACCGACTGGAAGGGCCGTTCGTGGACGCCAGGCTCCGACGAGCCCGCCGCGCACCCGAACGCCCGCTTCACCACCCCTGCCTCCCAGGCGCCGACCATCGCGCCGGAATGGCAGGACCCCAAGGGCGTGCCCATCTCGGCCATCCTGTTCGGCGGGCGCCGCGCCACCGCGGTTCCGCTGGTCACGGAGTCGCTGAGCTGGCAGCACGGCGTCTTCCTCGGAGCCAACGTCGCCTCCGAGAAGACCGCCGCCGCCGAGGGCAAGGTCGGCGAGCTGCGCTACGACCCGTTCGCGATGCTGCCCTTCTGCGGCTACAACATGGGCGACTACTTCGGCCACTGGCTGGCGATGGGCAGGCGCGAAGGCGCCAAGCCGCCGCGCATCTACTACGTCAACTGGTTCCGCAAGGACGACGCGGGCCGCTTCATCTGGCCGGGCTTCGGCGAGAACAGCCGCGTCCTCAAGTGGATCGTCGAGCGACTGAACGGCGAGGCCGAGGCCGTGTCCACGCCGATCGGGCTGCTGCCGAAGACGCTCGACACCGACGGCCTCGACCTGCCGGAGGAGGACCTGCGCACGCTGCTCACCGTCGACCGCGAGGTCTGGCGTGAGGAGGCGGCGCTGATCCCCGCCCACTTCGAGAAGTTCGGCGACCACCTGCCCAAGGAGCTGTGGAGCGAGTACAACGCGCTGCTCGACCGGCTGTGACCTGACGGCCATGCCGGGCGCGCGTCTCCGGCATGGCCGGTCTTCCTGAGAAGGCGGACTTTCCGAGAAGGCGGACTTCTGAGAAGGTCCCCTGTGGGGGAAACTTTCACCCTGGCGCCGAGCGTCTACTTGGTACACGGGGCATCGTCCTCCTTCCCCTCAGGGAGGCAGTACATGGATCTCCTCCTCTTCGTCGTCTCGTTGGTCCTGATCGCCGCCGTCAGCGGCGCCGCCTCGGCCCTCAAGCGTGAGCACGGTAGGGTCCGCTCGGTCGCGGCCAACGCGTCCCCCGGCGACCTCGGCCACTACGAGCTGGCCTACCTCGCGGGAGGCCCCAGGCGGGTGGTGAACACCGCCATCGCGCTCATGGCCAAGGCGGGCGCGCTGCGGGTCTCGCGCGGCGGCACGCTCCACCACGTCGCGTCGGCCTCCTCCTCCGACCCGGTCGAGCGGGCCGTGCTCGACGTGGTCAGGGCCAGGCCGGGCGGAGTCTCGGCCGGTGTGGTCCGCCGCGACGTCGGGAACGGGCCGGTGATGGAGGACCTGCGCCATCACCTCACGCGCGTCGGCCTGCTCGTGCCCGACGGTTCGCTGGTGCCGGTCAGGTCGCGCCTGAACCGGCTCTCGGCGCTGGCCTACCTGTCGGGCGCCCTCGTACCGGTCGCGGCGGTCCTGATGCTCACGGGCGCGATGCCCGCGTGGCCGCTGGGAGTCGGCACGGTGATCGTCTCCACCCTCCTCTCGATCAGCGGGCTGTCGGCGGCCCGCAGGCACCGCCGCGCCCTCGCCAACGTCCTCAGCACGGCGGGCCAGGCCGAGCTGCTCAGGGCTCAGCAGGCGCACGTGCGGGGCGCCGCGATGCCGTACGCGCCCCAGATGGCCTTCGCGATGGCCGTCCCCGTCGCCCTGTACGGCCTGGGTGAGCTCGGCGACCCCACCATGCAGCAGGAACTGCAGAGCGACGAGGACGAGACCCACGCGACCTCCTCAGGCGGCTGCGCGGGAGGTGCCTGCGGCGGCGGCTCGGGGTCGGACAGCAGCTACGGCGGCGCCGACTTCGGCTCGTCCTCCTCCTGCTCGTCGGGCGGCGGAGGAGGCGGTTCCGGCTGCGGCGGCGGTGGGTGCGGCGGCGGCTGCGGCGGCGGGTGACCGGTGCGGCGGCCTTCGCCTGAGAGCGGGAAGCTGGGGGTGGGCCTCGGCTGGCGTCCCGAGATCGACCTGACCGTCGAACGCCTTCCCGACGTCGACTTCGTCGAGGTCGTCGCCGAGAACATCAGGCCAGGACGGCTGCCCGAGTCGCTGCGGGTGCTGCGCGGCAGGGGCGTGCCGGTGATCCCGCACGGCGTCGGCCTCGGTCTCGGCGACGCGGCCCCTCCCGACCCCGCACGCCTGGCGCACCTGGCCTCCTGCGCGCAGGAGCTGGACTCGCCGCTGGTCAGCGAGCACCTGGCGTTCGTCAGGGCGGGCGGGATGGAGGCGGGCCACCTGCTGCCCGTGCCGCGCACCAGGGAGATGCTCGAGGTGGTCGCGGACAACATCAGGCGCGCCCAGGACGCCCTTCCCGTCCCCCTGGCGCTGGAGAACGTGGCGGCGATCTTCGGCTGGCCCGAGGACGAGCTGACCGAGGCCCAGTTCCTCGCCGAGCTCGTCGACAGGACCGGAGTCCAGCTGCTCGTGGACGTCGCCAACCTCTACACCAACCAGGTGAACCTCGGCCTGTCGGCGGTCGGGGCGCTGGACGCGCTCCCGCTCGCCTCGCTGGCCTACGTGCACGTCGCGGGCGGTCACCTGCATGACGGCATCTGGCACGACACCCATCAGGAGAGCGTGCCTGAGGCGGTTCTCGAGCTGCTGTCGGAGCTGTGCGCCCGCGTCGAACCCCCGGGCGTCCTGCTGGAGTGGGACGACGCCTACCCGAGCGACGCGGCCCTGGCGGGAGAGCTCGGCAGGATCCGCGCCGCCATGACCACCGCCGGCCGCCCATGAGCCCTCCAGGAAGCCAGACGCCCGGAAGCCAGACGCCCGGAAGCCAGACGCCCGGAAGCCAGGCGCCAGAGAGCCAGGCCGGGGAGGGCCAGGCGGGAGGGGGCCAGGGAGGCGACGGGCAGATCAGGGAGCGGCTCGAGCAGGCGCAGGCGCGGGTCGTCGCCGCGCTGGTGAACGGCGCCGAGCCGCCCCCTGGCTTCGACCCGGTACGGCTGGCCGCCCAGGCCCGCAGCCTGCTCGCCAAGCGGCGCGCGATCGTGGCCAGACTCCGCCCCGACGCGGCGGCCGCGGCGGGTAAGGATCTGGCCACCGAGTTCGCCGCCTACGCCGCGGCCCGCTCGGCCCCTCCACCCGGCTACCGGGCCGACGCCGACGACTTCGCCGCCTGGCTGCGGGCCAGGGGCCGCCTGGCCGAGCCTTCCCCGCGGTCCTCCACCGAGCCCTCCTCCCGCGCCTGGCGGCGGCTGCTCCCTCGCCGGCTGCGCTCGCTCTGAGGTGGGGTGCGCCGGGGCGAGGTGAGATAAAGGTGACCATGCACGAGAACGGGCAGCGCATCGGCGAGATGCTGGCAGAGGTCGTCCAGGCGCTCGGCCGGACGGCGGAGCCGCGCGAGGACTCCACCCTCCGGGGCGACGGCGAGGCGGCGGACGGCCAGGTGCGAGTGGTGGCAGGGCAGGACGGGCGGCTGCGTGAGCTGCGCCTCGACCCCCGCGTCATGCGGATGGCGTCGGAGGACCTCGCACGCGAGATCCTCGTGGCGGTCAACGCGGCGCTGGACGACCTGCGGGCGGACATGCCGGGGCTGGAGGCGGCCGGGCCTGCGGATCCGCGCGGGCTCGCCGAGAGTCTGGGCGGCGTGCACGCCGACGTGATGCGGCAGCTGGACGAGTTCGCCGACGGGGTCGAGCTGGTCGTGCGGCGGCTGGAGGAGCGGTGAACGGGAGTTCCGGCGAGGGGTTGGACATCTCCCGCGCTGACCTGCGCGGCACCGGCGCGGGTCTGGGCGAGACGGGCACGACCTGGCTGGAGGCGGTGGGGGCGTTGCGCGCCCATCTCGAGGGCGAGGGCGACCCCTGGGGCGAGGATGTCGAGAGCATGGTCAAGGCGGGCTACCTCGCGGTCACCAGGAAGGCGCTGGAGGTGTTCGAGGCGCTGGGGGAGCGGCAGGTGACCTCGGGGGACGACGTGCGTGCCATGGAGGCGAACTACCGGCACGCGGAGCAGCGCAGCGGAGAGGACGCCGTACGGCTCGGGCGGGCCATCGAGCGGCTGTGACGCCCGGCTCCCGGTGGGAAGCCCCGTCAAGCCGGTCGGCCGGGGAAGCCGGCGGGTGCGGGTCGGCCAGGGAGAACCGGCTCTGGTGCCGGTCAGCGGCGAAGCTCGTCGGGAGCCAGGAGCACGCCCGCAGGCCCCTCGGGGTTGACGGCGACGCCGGTGTCCTGCGGCAGGAGCGCCACGAGATCACGACCGCGCAGCCGCTGCCAGCCCGTGGCGCCGTCCGGCGGGGCCTCCGGCAGGTGGGCCTGGGCCGTGTAGGCGAACGCCGCCCTGCCCTCGCCCGTGTCGAACACCGGCACCCCGCCGCCGGGGCCCGCGGCCACGATCACCTCCGCCTCCAGCAGCAGCGGGACGAGGTCGCGGCCGTCGTCGTAGCCGGTCGAGGCCAGTTGCGCGGCGCGGTCGAACGGGTCGGTCGGCTGGGGGTGGCCCAGCGCCACCGGCGAGGGGCGGTAGCCGGGGTTGTGGCGGAACTCGCCGGTGATCTCGCCGCGCTCGTCGACCTGCCAGGCGCCGACGACGCCGTACGGCGGGACCTCGCCGCCGGGGTCGAAGAACGGGTCGACCGCGTACAGCCAGGTGCCAGGGCTCTGCCTCGCCTGCCGCCGCAGAGCGTCGGTGAGGGGTGGCGGGCGCGGCGGGGTGGCGTTCACGGCGATCCTCCTGACGACAGCCCCGGATGGCCGGGGTAGGGGTCGTAGTGCGGGTTGGGGATGAAGTGCTCAGGCGTCCTGGGTGCTCCCCGCGGCCAGGCGCCGGAGATGTACCTCCGGTGCACGCCGCCGGGGAAGGCGATCTCGCGCTCGTGGGACAGGTGGGTGGCGCCCCGTACGGTCTCCTGGACGTCGATCCCGCCGGGGGCGTCCACCTCGTAGACGTGGCCGCGAGGGAACGCGTCGTCGATGTCCGTGCGCGTGCTGGTTCCGACGAAGGCGGACGGCCTGGACTTGAGCACGTAGTCGGACAGGTTGGTCATCGACGGGTCGCGCGGATGGAGGCCCTGCTCGAAGATCGTGTCAGGAGATCGGTCCGAGGCCCGGTAGAGAGGCTCGCGATCACGGCGCCAGATGGGGTACGGCGTGATGCTCTTGACGTCCACGCTCTTGTCGGCCGCGGCCTCGAGATAGTTGTCGGGGCCGCGCACGGGGGTCGGCGGGCGCTTGCCCGGCGGGATCGCAGCGGCCCCCACCTTGGCGGGCGGTTTGCGCAGCAGCGCGGAGGCGCGGTCGAACAGGCGCAGCGCGCTGCGTTCCAGCAGGTCGACCTGCTTACGGACGATCTCCCGCGAGGCCGTCCTGCCGCCGCCCACGACCGCGGGGACGCCGGCGAGCGAGGCGCCCGCCGTGGGTCCCGAGGCCGCGGCCAGCCGCGCCAGGTTCAGGGCGACCCGCAAGAGGACGAGGAGCAGCGCCACCTTCATGGCCAGCACGATCATGGCCGAGAGCTGCAGCGCGCCCCCGATGAGCAGCGCGGCGGCGATCGCGTCGCCGGAGCGGTCGGAGGTGTCCTGCCAGTCCCCGTCGAACGCCCTGACCCCCTCGCCGTCGTTGCGGGTGACGGTCCTGGCGGCGTGCGTGGCGGCGGTCGCGGAGACGCGCGCCGCCGTCACCGCGAAGGAGATCCACCGGGACCCGGCCTGGTGCAGCACGACCTCGTCGACCAGCGGCCACGAGAAGACGATGTTGGCCAGCGTGGCGAGCTCGGGCGGCGGCTGCAGCCCCATGACGTCCTCCTCGCTGCGGGTGTCCACACGTGATCACACATCCGAGGCGATCACTGTAGGGGGATTCGCGCAGGAACGGGATGCCTTTCCGCCGTGCGTCACGCGGGGGCGGCCGCCGGGACGGCTTGCCCCGTGCCGGGGAGAGATCCTAGGTTTGCGGCGTGATTGTCGACGCGCACCAGCACTTCTGGAACCTCGAGACCGGCGACTACTCCTGGCCCACGCCCGACCTTCCGGCGCTCTACAGGACGTTCGGCCCCGAGGACCTGGCTCCCGAACTGGCCGCCGCGGGCGTCGACAGGACCGTGGTGGTCCAGGCGGACGACTCCTTCTGGGAGACCGACGCGATGCTGGCCCACGCCGAGGCCCACGACTTCATCGCCGGTGTCGTCGGCTGGGTGCCGCTCGACCGTCCCGACGAGGCCGCTCACGCCCTCGACCGCTACCGCAGACATCCGAAGTTTGTGGGGGTGCGCCACCTCATCCACACCGAGCCTGATCCCGACTGGCTGGTCAGGGACTCCGTGCTGGAAGGGCTGGGACTGCTCGCGGAGGCGGGCGTGCCGTTCGACGTGGTGTCGCTCCTGCCCCGGCATCTGGAGCACGTGGTGACCATCGCCGAGCGCCATCCCTCGCTCCAGGTGGTCGTCGACCACCTGTCCAAGCCCAGGATCGCCGCGGGCGAGCTGGAGCCGTGGGCCGCGGGGCTGCGGGCCGCGGCCGAGCTGCCCAACGTCCACGCCAAGGTGTCGGGACTGGTCACCGAGGCCGACCATGAGCACTGGACGGTCGAGGACCTGCGTCCCTACGTCGAGCACGCGGTGGAGGTGTTCGGCCCCGACCGGCTGATGTTCGGCAGCGACTGGCCGGTGCTGCTGCTGGCGGCCGACTACCAGACCGTTTTCACGGTTTACAGCGCACTTCTCGGCGCCACGGATCGCGGCAAGGTGCTGGGTGGCAATGCTGCCCGTTTCTACGGGTTTAGCGAGATTTAGGACGGAAACGCTCAGTGCATGGGGGGACTACGTTGCGTCGACGGCTCGTATCTGACTGTCACGCCCATCGCCTGCACGGACAGTGCCGGCATGCCGTACGAGGTCACCCTGGCGCTCCATCGCGACGGCACGCCGTACGGCGTCGTGGGTGAGCGGTGCGGGTGGTTCCTGGCGCGCCTGGCGCGCGGGGTCGGGGCGGCCAGGTCGGGGCGGGGGCAGGCCCGGCTGTGGCCGGACCCCGACGACAGGTTCCCCGCGAACGAGCCCGACGGCGAGCTGTTCGCCTTCCGCTACCGCAACAGGTCCGATGTCGTCGGAGGGGGCGAGCTCCGCTGCCACCTGAGGACCATCCCTGTCTGGGTGCCCGGCCAGGACGGCAGGGGCGAGTGGCGGGTGACCAGACGGGCGTACATGGAGGCATGGGGGCCCTCCGGCATCGGGATGCGCGCGGTTCTCACCTCCGGAGAGTTGGCCGCCTTCGTGGAGTGCCTGGTAGAGGAGGCGGAAGGGGCTCTGAAGCCCGTGGAGCTCGGCCGTAATCCGATTGAGGGGGCGGGCAGCCTCCAAAGGCGGTGATAATTGCCTGTTAGGTCGTGAGACGACCACAAAGGCACAGCACCGCTGGGGAGGGACTCCGTGGGCCTGCGCGATCTGGTCTACCGGCTCTACGAGCGCCGCTTGGAGGCCAAGCTGTCAGCCGACAGCGACAACTTCCCCCGGCACGTCGGGGTCATCATCGACGGCAACCGCCGTTGGGCGCGCGCGATGGGCATGCGCGACGTCAGCAAGGGGCACCGCAAAGGCGCCGACAAGATTTCCGAGCTGCTCACGTGGTGCCGCGAGGCGGGCGTGGAGGTCGTCACCGTCTGGATGCTCTCCAGCGACAACCTCAACAGGCCGAAGGAGGAGCTCGAGCAACTTCTGAAGATCATCGAGGACGTCACGCAGGAACTCGTGGCCGAGGGCTGGCGCATCAGCCCGGTCGGCGCGCTCGACCTTCTCCCGGACAGGACGGCGAATGTCCTGAAAAACGCAAAAGAAGTCACATCACACCGTCCAGGGCTGATTGTGAACGTTGCGGTTGGGTATGGAGGAAGACGTGAGATTGCCGATGCGGTGCGCTCACTCCTTCAGGAGCACGCCAGCAAGGGGGCGAGCATCGAGGACCTGGTCGAGGTTCTCGATGTGGAGCACATCGCGGAGCATCTCTACACTCGCGGCCAGCCCGATCCCGACCTGCTCATCAGGACCTCCGGTGAGCAACGGCTGTCAGGATTCATGCTCTGGCAGAGCGCCCACTCCGAGTTCTACTTCTGCGAGGCCTACTGGCCTGACTTCCGCAGAGTCGACTTCCTGCGGGCGCTGCGCGACTACGCCGCGAGACACCGGCGTTACGGTTCCTGAGACGAGTTCACGAACAGCGCGTGAACACACGCTTGGCCTCTTCGGGGGCGGGTATTCAGGACCTAACGTTGGAAGTGGCCGGCCACGGGCCGGCCGCTCCGGAGAGGGCCCGCCTTTGCGCACAGATCTGCCGAGGGGGGCCGGACCCCGGCGCCCTTCGCGGGTGCGGGTCCGGTCCGAATTCCCGCCTCGTCTGCAGGGCGCCCGCCCCACCGGGCGCCCGGGGGAGAACGTGTGGCAGTGTCCTCGAGCAACAAGCCCAACACCAAGCGCACCTACGTGCTGGACACCTCGGTCCTGCTCGCCGACCCGGCGGCGATGACCCGCTTCGCCGAGCATGAGATCGTCCTTCCTATCGTCGTGATCACGGAGTTGGAGGCCAAGCGGCACCATCCCGAGCTCGGCTACTTCGCACGCAAGGCGCTGCGCTACCTCGACGACCTGCGCGTCAAGTACGGCAGGCTCGACGAGCCGATGCCCACGGGCGAGGGCACGATCAGGGTCGAGCTGAACCACAGCGACCCCTCGATCCTGCCCGTCGGGTTCAGGCTGGGCGACAACGACACCCGCATCCTCACCGTGGCGCGCACACTCGCCGCCGAGGGCAAGGACGTGGTGCTGGTATCCAAGGATCTGCCCATGCGGGTCAAGGCGGCCTCGATCGGCCTGTCGGCGGAGGAGTACCGCGCCGAACTGGTCGTGGAGTCGGGCTGGACCGGCATGGCGGAGATCCAGGTCACCACCGAGGACGTCGAGACGCTCTTCGACAAGGGGACCGCCGACCTGGAGGAGGCGCGAGAGCTGCCCACCCACACCGGCCTACGGCTGCTGTCGAGCAGGGGCTCGGCGCTCGGCAGGGTGCTGCCGGACAAGTCCGTACGGCTGGTCAGAGGCGACAGGGAGGCGTTCGGCCTGCACGGCCGCTCCGCCGAACAGCGCATCGCCCTCGACCTCCTCATGGACCCCGAGGTGGGCATCGTCTCCCTCGGCGGCAGGGCGGGCACCGGCAAGTCCGCGCTGGCGCTCTGCGCGGGCCTGGAGGCCGTCCTGGAGCGCCGCCAGCACCGCAAGGTGGTGGTCTTCCGCCCGCTCTACGCGGTCGGCGGCCAGGAGCTCGGCTACCTGCCCGGCAGTGAGGGCGAGAAGATGGGCCCGTGGGCCCAGGCCGTCTACGACACCCTGGGCGCGGTCACCACGCCCGAGGTGATCGAGGAGGTCCTCGACAGGGGCATGCTGGAGGTCCTGCCACTCACCCACATCCGCGGCCGCTCGCTGCACGACGCCTTCGTGATCGTGGACGAGGCGCAGTCGCTGGAGCGCGGGGTGCTGCTGACGGTGCTGAGCCGCATCGGGGCCAACTCCAGGGTCGTGCTCACCCACGACATCGCCCAGCGCGACAACCTCAGGGTCGGCAGGCACGACGGCGTGGTCGCGGTGGTGGAGAAGCTCAAGGGGCACCCGCTGTTCGCCCACGTCACGCTGACCAGGTCCGAGCGCTCGCCGATCGCCGCCCTGGTGACCGAGATGCTGGAGGACATCACGATGTAGCGGCCGCTAGGAGGGCGCGCCTGCGGGAGCCAGATCGTGGAACTCCTTGCAGGTGCGCCTGCCGCTCGTCGTCGAGGGCGCCACGGTCCTGGCGATGTTGACCTGCACCTTGGAGATGTCGGTGCGCAGCCGCGCGGTGCAGACGATCTGGGCCAGCGCCACGCGGCTCAGTTCCCGCTCGCCCTGCAGGGTGACGTAGAGGACGAGGCTCCTGGTCTCGGAGGGGTCCAGTCGCTGCTGCCTGCCGACGGGCTCGGCCTCGGCGTCCTGGTAGCGCATGCCGTACAGGTCGGTGTCCTGGCCCGACTCCACTGGGTGGTTGGCCAGGTCCATGAGCGTGCGCATGAGGTCTTCGGCGGTCTTGCCGGGGACCCTGACGCGCTGCTGCACCAGCCGTCCCTTCTTGATCAGGTAGACCTGGGAGAAGATGGGCTCGGTGCTGATCACGGGCGGCGAGCCGAGCGAGGAGACGGCTGTCGGGCTGATGCCGCAGCCGGTGAGCAACGCCAGGCAGGTCAGGAGAGGGAGCGCCCGTCTCATGCGTGCGGCAGCCAGACCGTGAACAGGGTGCCCGGCTGCTGGGGGCGGACCGAGATCGTGCCGCCGTGCAGCTGGGCGTTGGCCCGCGCGATCGAGAGCCCGAGCCCGCTGCCCTGGCTCCTGACCCGCCCCGTGCCCACCTTGAAGAAGCGGTCGAAGACGTGCGGCAGCGCCTCGGGCGGGATGCCCTCGCCGTGGTCTCGCACCTTCACCTCCAGTCCGTTGGGCGTGCTCCGGGCGGTGATCAGGACCGGCTGGCCGCCGTGCTTGAGCGCGTTGCCGACCAGATTGGCCACGATGACGTCGAACCTGCGCGGATCGAGGTTGGCGACCACGCCCGCGGGCGCCTGGACCCTGACGTCGTCGCTCCAGCCGCGCACCTCGAGGCTGTCGCAGATGGCGTCGGCCACGTCGACGGACTCCAGCGCCAGCGTCGCGGTGCCGGCGTCGAACCTGCTCACCTCGATCAGGTGCTCCACCAGCTCCCTGAGCCTGCCCACCTCCGACAGCACCAGCCGTACGGCCTTGGCGGGCTGCTCGGGCAGCCGCTCGGCCTCCTCGGCCAGCATGTCGGCCACGGCGGTCATCGCGGTCAGCGGGGTGCGCAGCTCGTGCGAGACGTCGGCGACGAACCTGCGCGACATCGCCTCCAGCGCGCGCAGCTCCGACACGCTGAGCTCCAGGGCGGCCGCGGCGTCGTTGAAGTGGGCGGTCAGCTCGGCCAGCTCGTCCTTGCCGCGCACGGGCAGGCGCGTGTCGAGCCTGCCTCTTCCGAGCGCCTGCGCCGCGGCGCTGAGCCTGCCCACAGGGAGCAGCACGTGCCTGGCCGACACCAGGGCGACCGTCAGGGCGATCAGCAGCGTGATGCCGCCCGCCTGGGCGAAGGCCTCCCTGAGGTTGGCCAGCGTGCGCTCCTCCTCGCTGAGCGAGACGAACTCGAAGACCAGCAGCCCGGTCGGGCGGGCGACGTCGTCGGTGCCCGCGCGGTAGACCTGCGTGCCGAGGACGAGCCACAGCGCGCCGTCGATCATCCTGCGCTGGCTCACCAGCTTGCTGCGGGCCTGTCCCCGCAGCTCACCCGTGACGTCGCCGCCGCCGAAGAGGCCCTCGTCGTCGCGGTAGTACTGGTCCTGGTACTCCAGCAGGGTGTGCCGGTCGGGCCCCGCGAGCGCGTTGGCGAGGTTGGTGAGCTCCTCGCTGCTCGGCGGCACCTCGCCTGGGCGCAGCTCGCCGACGGCGAAGTCGATGCGCTCGAGGTCCTTGGTGAGGTCGTCGACCGCGGTCTTCGTCGTCCTCTCGATCAGCGCGCCCTTGGCCAGCTCGAAGCCGATGCCCGCGACCAGCGCGGAGGCCGCCACGGCGACGACGGTGAAGGTGATGACCAGCCGGCCGCGCAGGCCGGTGAGGAAAGCGATCACGGTGGGCTGAACCGGTAGCCGAAGCCGCGCACGGTGTGGATGAACACCGGTTCGGCCGGCCGGGGTTCGATCTTGGCCCGCACCCGCTGCACGCAGGCGTCGACGAGGCGGGAGTCGGCCACGTGGGTGTGGTCCCAGACCACGCGCAGCAGATAGCGCCGGTTGAGCACCTGCCCGGGGTGGCGGACCAGCTCCAGCAGCAGCCGCAGCTCGGTGGGGGTGAGGTGGATCTCCTTGCCCGCCAGGCTCACCTTGAGCGCGCCCCTGTCGATGACCAGGTCGCCGAAGGAGATGCGGTCGGAGGTGGCCGACTCGGCCCTGCGCAGGATCGCTCTGATGCGCGCGTCGAGCACCCTGGGCTCGACCGGCTTGACGACGTAGTCGTCGGCGCCCGCCTCGAGTCCGACGACCACGTCGAGGTCGTCGCCCCTGGCGGTGAGCAGGATGACGGGGAGCTGGTCGAGCCTGCGGATGCGCCTGCACACCTCGACCCCGTCGATGCCCGGCAGCATGACGTCGAGGATGGCGATCTCGGGCCGGCGCGACCTCACGTGGTCGAGAGCCTCCTCGCCGGTCGCGTAGGAGGTGACGGAGTGCCCCTGGCGGGTCAGTGCCAGCTCGAGCGCCGTCCGCACGGAGGGGTCGTCTTCGACCAGGAGGATTCCTGCCACGGGCACATTATTCTTCCAACCTGGGAAAATCCGTTCCGTGTCATGAAACTGTGACATCTCGCGCACAAGACCACAAAGAACCTTAGACAGCCTGGGGGAGGTCCACCCTTCGGGGCGGGGGCACGAGGGGCGGACCCCCATCACGTGTGACGAAAATCACAAGATTTGAAAACGCCTGGTTGGTCAAGGGAACGCCAACTTAATGCCACGTTTCGGTTGCCAACCACCCCCCAGGACAGGGCAAGCTCATAGGTCGTGAGCCCAGGTCCGCAGTTGAGTGAGCGCCCCGCGCCCGAGGTGCCCCGTGGTCGGCGCCGGTCGGCCCGTTCCTCCGTGCTGACCCCGAAGCGCGTCCTGATCGCCGGCCTCGCCATCGTGGTCGTCTTCGGCGGCGGCGGCTTCGTGGCCTACACCGCCTACCAGAACGCGACGGCCCCGCCCAAGCCCGGCCTCACGATGGAGGAGATGAGCGGCCTGTTCGGCGGCGATCCCTTCGCCGAGGACCCCGGTGCCGACGTCATCAAGGCCGCGGCCGTCGACGCCATGCGCAAGGACCAGCTGGCCGACAGCCGCAAGAACAAGCCGAAGCTCAACCCCATCAAGGTCGTCGCCCAGGGCCCCGGCGGCGACGGCATCCCGGCCGCCAACTTCCCCCCTGGCAGCACCCCCTCGCCCGGCAGCAACAAGGCGCTGGCCAAGGGCATGCTCGGCGGGTTCGGCTTCGGCGACGACCAGTGGGGCTGCCTGGAGAAGCTCTGGCACAAGGAGAGCGGCTGGAACGAGCGGGCCATGAACCGCTACTCAGGCGCCTACGGCATCCCGCAGTCGCTGCCGGGCAGCAAGATGGCCAGCGCCGGCGCCGACTGGCAGACCAACGCGGCCACCCAGATCAAGTGGGGACTGGGTTACATCAAGGGCCGTTATGGCACGCCCTGTGGTGCGTGGAGCCATTCCATGGCAAGGGGCTGGTACTGACACCCTCTGCGATGGGCAAGTCCACTCGCGGTCGGGGGAATGGCGGCTCACGCTTGGCCGTGTGAAGGTCAGTGTGATCGTGAATGTTCACAATCCCGGCAACACCGCCGACGCCTGCATCCGTTCCGTCCTGGAACAGACGCTGCCACCGGACGACTATGAAGTGATCTTCGTGGACGACGGCTCCACGGACGGGATCGCTGAACGGCTCGACACGGTCGCCTCGGCCAGGCCCAACGTCCGGGTCCTGCACCTGCCTCATACCGGCTCGGTGATGCGCGGTCGCAACGTGGGCGTCGCCAGCGCCACGGGCGACTACGTCTACCTCCTCGACCAGCGCGACAGGCTCGAGCGCGGGGCCCTGAAGCTGATGTACGAGCGGGCCGTCGAGTGCGACTCCGACGTGCTGATCGGCAGGCTCGTGCGCGACGGCGGACGGCCGATCGCGGCCTTCGAGGTCAACAGGGCGCGCGCCGACGTGGTGCGCGACAAGCTGCTCACGCTGCTCACCCCGCACAAGCTCTGCAGGAAGGCCTTCCTCGAGGAGCACATGATCGGCTTCGCCGTCCCCGGTGGGAAGGTGGCCGAGCAGACCTTCTCGGTACGCGCCTACCTGGCCGCCAAGGTGGTCACGGTGCTGGCCGACGAGGTCTGCTGCCACCTGGGCGAGCCGGAGGAGAGACCTGACGACGAGCCCTTGGTGGTGGCCGCCGAACTGCGCGCGCTGCTCGACGTCATCGACGCGGGCACGGAGGCCGGCCGCCAGCGCGACAAGATGTACGCCCATTGGTTCCGCTCGACCGTGCTGCGGCTGTTCAGGAGCGCCAGGTTCACCAGGTCCTCGGTGGACAGAGGGCTGGTCTTCACCACCTTCAGGGCGCTGACGCTGGAGCGCTTCCCCGAGAGGCTCGACCGCTACCTGCCCGTCCATCTGCGTGCGATGGCCGTCCTGCTCAGGGCGGGCCGGCTGGACCAGCTCATCAGCTTCGGCGCCGACTCGCGCCGCAGCGCCCTCAGGACCGACCTGAGCGAGGTGAGCTGGGTGGGCGGTGTGCTGGAGCTCGGCCTGGCGGTGGAGATCTACACGCACGCGGGTGAGCCGGCCCGCTTCCGCGAGGACGGCGACAGGCTCCACTGGCGGCCTCCTGGCTCGGTCGACCACACCCTGCTGCCCGACGAGGTCACCGACGTCACGGACGCCGTCGCGCGCGCCCGCATCGACGTCTACCTCAGGCACCAGGACACAGGAGACGTCTACTTCGTCCCCGCGACCAGCGAGGCCGTGCGCATCCACGAGCGAGGCAGGGTGCGCGTCCAGGTCCACGGCAGGGCGCGCGTCGACGTCGCCACCGGGGCCGTCGGCGAGCCGCTGCCCTCGGGGCAGTGGGAGATCCACGTCAGGATGTACGGCGGAGCGCACCGGGCCTCCTCCAGGATCAGCAGGCCCGACGGCCCGCTCACCTGTCTGGGCGTGCTGGCCGAGCACCCGAGAAGGCGTCTGGTCGTGCCGTGCTGGAGCGACTCGGGCGAGCTGGGGCTGTGCGTCGAGCCCAGGAGCTTCTCGGAGTCGATCGCCCTCGTCTCGGCCGCCGCGACCGTCACCAAGCGCGAAGGACACGTCTTCGTGGTGGTGCCGGTGCCGTACGTGCCGCCGAGCGGAGGTCCCGCCCTGGAGCTGGTGCTGCGCGACACCTCACGCAGGGCGCGCGAGGTCAGTGTGCCCGCCCTGGTCGAGCCGGGACTGCCGGGCAAGACGGCAGGTCAGCTCGTCGCCAAGGTGCCCGTCAAGCGGTTCATGCCGGGCCCGGAGCATGTGGGGCCGGGCGCCTGGCTTACCTCGCTGCGCGCGGAGGACAGCGAGACCGGCCTGCGCTTCGCCCTGGAGATGCGCCGAGGCAGGGTCGAGGTCAGGCCGGCCACCGCGGTCGACCCCGAGTACAACCCGCTGGGCCACGACACGGCGCTGCGCAGGCTGGCCCGGCGCGTGCCAGGAGCCCGGTACGCCGTACGGCTGGTACGGGCGAGCACGCACCGCTACCTGCGCGACTGAAGGTGCTCGACCAGCAGCCTGCGGAACTCCTCGGGGCGCTCGAGATGCGGGCTGTGCCCGCACGCGGCCAGCACGACCTCGCGGTAGTCGCCGTAGCGCTCCAGCACCGCCCTGGTCTGGGTGACCATGGGCTGGGCGGGGGTGCCGGGCGAGCCGGGCACGACGCCGAGCAGTCCGAGCTGGGCCAGGTCGAACGGCGAGGCGTCGGAGACGATCACGTCGTCGGCGCCCCTGATCCACAAAATCGGCGGGCGGGGCTCGACGCTGTGCAGGTCGTCCAGGCGGAAGTGGGTCGGGGCGAGGGCGTTGAGCACGCCCCTGACGCCGGGCCTGACGCCGGGCCACGCCTCGGAGGTCACGGCGTCGCCGGGGTAGTTGTCCTCACCGACCCTGGTGGTCAGCATCGAGGCGACGTAGAAGTCCTCGTCGGCGACGGGCCCCGCGACGTACGAGGTGCGGAAGACGGTGCGTGGCGAGGTGGGCGCCTCGTCCGACATGTCACCCTTCGCCAGCCTGGCCACGAAGTCGGGGTTGGCGGCGCCCGCGCCCGCTCCGGTGCCGTCGGCGTGGGTGAGCAGGCCGTCGGGGCCCTCTGTGCCGCTGTAGCCGTACGGGGAGACGGGGTTGACCAGCGTGAGCGAGCGGACCATGGCGGGACGGTCGCGCAGGAGCTGCATCACGACGCCGCCGCCCATGCTCCAGCCGACCAGGTGGACGGGGCCGAGCTCCATGGCCTCGACGAGCTCGGCCAGGTCGTCGGAGAAGTCGCGAAGGCCACGGGTGGCGTCCACGGGAGCGGGATCGCTCTCGCCGAAGCCGCGCAGGTCGGCCGCGAGCGCGCGGTAGCCCTCCGGCATGGCGGCGAGCGTGTCGCGCCAGAACGCGGCGGAGGAGACGTTGCCGTGGACGAACAGCACGGGCTCGCCCTCGGCGCTCGGCCCCTCCAGCACGTTCTGCGTCAGTCGCGAGGTGGCGACCTTCATACCTTGATCTTCTCTGCGAGGTCGCGGCCCTGGGTCTCGCGGGCCGCGTAGACCGCCACCAGGGTCAGCACGGCGGCGACGGCCAGGTAGACCGCGATCGGGACCCAGCTGCCGAACTGCTGCAGGAGCCTGACGGCGATGACAGGCGCGAGCGCTCCGGCCACGATCGCCGACAGCTGGGCGCCGATCGACACGCCCGTGTAGCGCATCCGCGTGCCGAACAGCTCGGAGAAGAAGGCGGCCTGCGGGCCGTACATCATGCCGTGGAAGAGCAGGCCGACGGTGATGGCCAGGGTGATCGCCAGGAAGCCGCCGGTGTTGATCAGCGGGAAGAAGGCGAAGATCCACACCCCGATACCCGCTGCGCCCGCCAGGTAGACGGGGCGACGGCCGACCCGGTCGGACAGCGCGCCCCACAACGGGATCGTGATGAAGTGGATCGCCGAGGCGATGAGGACGGCGTTCAGGACGGTCGCCTTGTCCAGCTTCACGACGGTCGTGCCGTAGGTGATGACGAAGACGGTGATCAGGTAGAAGGAGATGTTCTCGGCCATGCGGGCGCCGATCGCGACCAGCACGTCGCGCCAGTGGTGCCTGATCACGCCCGCGATCGGCGTCTTGTCCTCCAGCGGGGGCGCCTGCTGGAAGACCGGCGACTCGCTGATGGAGAGCCTGATCCACAGGCCGACCATCACGAGCACGCCCGACAGCAGGAACGGCACGCGCCAGCCCCACGACAGGAACGCCTCGTCGGACTGGAAGGCGGCCAGCAGCGCCAGCACGCCGGTGGCCAGCAGGTTGCCGCCGGGGGCGCCGGCCTGCGGCCACGAGGCCCAGAAGCCGCGCCTGCCCGCGTCGCCGTGCTCGGAGACGATGAGCACCGCGCCGCCCCACTCGCCGCCCAGCGCGAAGCCCTGCACCAGGCGGAGCGCGGTCAGCAGCAGCGGAGCCGCGCCGCCGATGGCCGCGTGCGTGGGCAGGCAGCCGATGAGGAAGGTCGCCACGCCCATCATGAGCAGGCTGATGACCAGCAGCGTCTTGCGGCCGAGGCGGTCGCCGAAGTGGCCGAAGACCAGGCCGCCGAGCGGGCGGGCCACGAAGCCGACGGCGTAGGTGAGGAACGCGAGGAGCGTGCCGGTCAGCGGGTCGGAGTCGGGGAAGAACAGGACGTTGAAGACGAGCGCCGCCGCCGAGCCGTACAGGAAGAAGTCGTACCACTCGATGGTGGTGCCGATCAGGCTCGCGGCCACGATCTTTTTGATACTCATAGCTTCGCCTTTTCTGGGGGGTTTCGCCCACGGTAAAGAGTGACCGGCGTCACTTATATGGGCGTCGGCCCCACAGTCCCTGCCGTGGATATGTGGCGAAGACGGAGGGCGAGCTGGATCTCCAGCGCGCGCTCGGGCTCCTGCCAGCCGTCGCCGAGCAACCTGCCGACCCTGTCGAGGCGCTGCGTGACGGTGTTGACGTGGATGTGCATGACCTCGGCGGTGCGCGAGGGCGAGCCACCCTGGGCGAAGTAGGCGGCGAGCGTGCTCAGCAGCGCGGTGCCCCTGCGCTCGTCGTAGTCGATGACCGGGCCGAGCGCGGCCGAGACGAAGGCGCCGACGTCACGGCCCTCGCCGATCAGCAGGCCGACGAAGCCCAGCTCGGCCGCGCTGGCGCCGTCGCCCGCCCTGCCGAGGGCCATGAGCGACTCGGCGCAGCGCAGCGCCTCCCTGTGGGCTCTCGGGACGTGCGTGGGCTCGGTGATGGGTCCTGAGGCTCCGGCGGTCGCGGCCGAGCCCAGGGAGGCGCTCAGCTCGCTCGCGACCCGCTGGGCGGCGGCGCCGGGGTCGCTGCCCGGCACCAGGAGCACCACCTCCTGGCCGCGCGCGGCCGCCAGGCCTCTGGAGATCGCCGCATGGGAGGAGGCCCAGAACGCGGCCCGCTCGCGCTGGCCCTCGTGTCTGGCCACGACCAGCACGTGCGGCGCCGACAGGTCGACGCCCAGCCTGCGGGCGCGGTCGGTGAGACCGCGCGGGTCGTCCGCGGCGCGGGAGATGAGGTCGTCGAGCAGCTCGCCGCGCACCCTGCCCTCCGCCTCCGCGACGCTTCTGCGGAACAGCAGCAACAGCGCGCAGACCAGCGCCGCCCGCTCCAGGATGCGCTCGTCGGCGTCGTCGCTCCTCAGGACCAGCGTGCACAGCGGCGCGCTGGCGCTGATCATGAGGTTGCCCCTCCTGACCGTGCGGCCGGGCACCGCCTGCTCCAGGACGCCGTCCTCCACCTCGCCGACCAGCGGCCGTCCCGTCTCGTCGAGGACGGCGAGCGTGCCGCCGAGCACCTCGGTGACCACGGCCGCCACGTCCTCGATGCCGCCGCCGCGCAGCACCAGCCCCGTCATCCTGTCGTGGGCCAGCGCGGCCCGCTCCACGGCGTCGCTGTGCTCCCTGGCGATCCTGTGCGCGTGGGAGAGCTCGTCGAGGGCGTTGCGCGTCTCCTGCAGCAGCCTCGCGTTGTCGATCGCGACCGCCGCGTGGGCGGCGAGGCTGGCCAGCAGCGAGACCTCCTCCTGCGCGAACGGCCTGGCGCTGCGGTTGGCGGCCATGAGCACGCCGATCACCCTGCGGCCCAGGCGCAGGGGCACACCGAGGATGGCGACCAGGCCCTCCTCCTTGACCGCGTGGTCGATCTCGGCGGTGTGCCTGAAGCGGGCGTCGGCGAAGTAGTCGGCGGTGGAGTACGGCGTCGCCGTCTGCGCCACCAGGCCGCCGAGGCCCGCGCCCATCGCCAGTCTGAGCACGCGGAAGGCGGCCGAGATCGAGCCGTCGGTGACCCGCATGTAGGTGTCGCCCCTGTCGGGGTCGTGCAGCGTCATGTAGGCCGTGTCGGTGCCCAGCAGCTGCCTCGCCCTGTGGACGATGGCCTCGAGCACGGCGTCGAGGTCGCGCAGCCCCGCCAGGTCGCCCGCGGTGTCGTAGAGCGCGCTCAGCTCGGCCTCGCGCCTGGCCCTGCGCCGCAGCAGCGCGCGGACCTTGAGCGCCCTCAGCTTGGCCTCTTCGAGCTCCTCGAGCACCTGCGGACTGGCGCCCTCGGCCCTGGCCTTGAGTATCGGGCCCTCGAACTCGACCGCCGAGGCCTCTCTGGCCAGCAGGTCGAGGAAGGCTAGCGAGCCGTCCATCCACCGTCCACGGGAAGGGAGACGCCGGTGATGAAGGAGCCGTTGGGGCCGCACAGGTAGGCGACCAGCTCGGCCACCTCCTCTGGCTCGATCAGCCGCTTGAGCGCGGCGGGTTGGAGCATGACCTGCTCGACGACCTCGCTCTCGGGGATGCCGTGCGAGACGGCCTGAGCGGCGATCTGCCTCTCGACCAGCTCGGTGCGCACGTAGCCGGGGTTCACACACGTGGAGGTCACGCCCTTGGCGGCGCCTTCGAGCGCGATCACCTTCGACAGCCCCTCCAGGCCGTGCTTGGCCGTGACGTAGGCCGACTTGTACGGCGAGGCCCTGAGCCCGTGGACGGAGGAGATGTTGACCACGCGGCCCCAGCCCCTGGCGTACATCCCCGGCAGCAGGTGCCTGGCCAGCAGGAACGGCGCCTCCAGCATGACCTTGAGCATCGTGGCGAAGACCTCGGGAGGGAACTCCTCGATCGGCGCCACGTGCTGGAAGCCCGCGTTGTTCACCAGGATGTCGACGGGCTCGTGGGGCAGCTCGCCGAGGAAGCCTTCACGCGAGAGGTCGGCGGTGACCGCGACCCCTCCCGTCTCCTTCGCCACGCGCTCGGCGGCCTCGCCCGACCTGTCGACGACCAGCACCCTGGCGCCCGCCGAGGCCAGCCTGACGGCGCACGCCCTGCCGATCCCGCTTCCCGCCCCCGTCACCAGGGCGGTCCGCCCGGCCAGCTCCTCCGTCATGTCTCGGACCCTAGCCGCTTCTCCTCGCACGGCACATGGAGCCCGGCCACATACCTCTCCGGGCTCATGTGTGTCTCAGGACATCTTGATGAGGCCGCCCGCGAAGGCCTTCTGGCTCAGCGCGCCCAGCTTGACCACCGAGCTCGGATAGACGCTGCCGCAGCTGGTGTCCTGGGCGACCAGATCGGGCCTGATCACCGCGGAGTCGATGACGCCCTGGCCGTACCCCATGAGGAAGGAGCGCAGCTCGACGGGGGTGGGATCGACGCCCTCCTCCTCGATCGACCTGTCGATCTCCGCGACCTCCTTGGCGATCGCGTCGGACAGCGCGCGGTCCTGGGCCGCCTGGGCCAGGATGTCGCGGCCGAAGCGGGCGTAGATGTGTTCAAGGGGCGTGGCTGCCAGGTGCCGGGTCAGGTCCTTGGTCCTGGCGTTGCGCATGGCCTGGAACAGGCGAAGCATCAGGATCCTCATCTGGTACGTGACGCCCTGCCCGCCTCGGGGTGGCGGGGCGGCGTCACACCTCCTCTCGAAACTCCATGGGGATGTCTTCGACTCGCGAAACCTCATGGAGCCGGAGGCGGGCCGCGCTGCGCCGTCCTGTGCCGTCCTGTGCCGTCCGGGATGTCCACACCGTCTCCTTCGGGACCCCGCCTGAGCGTGGCCTGCCACACCGGCGCGCCGGTCGATCCACGGCCGATGAATACCCCGCCTGCCGACGGTGCCGACGTCTTCCGCGCGAACGCAATGCTGTTGTTGCCGGCCGAGGGAACCATTCGCACGCTATCGGTCACCCTTTCGTCAGACGGGATCGGCGGTTGCCGACGCCTTCCTCTGACGACCACTTTGCGCAATCGGATGACTACGTTGGCGAATCGTTATCGAACTTGGGGTAACCGATCCCGGCGAGACGGCGGGCGGGGATCGGTCACCCCGGGGAACGGCTACTGGGAGGGCCGTGTCATGGACAGGACGTCGAGGGCCGCGTCCAGCTCGCTCTCGGTGAGGGTGCCGTTGGCGACGTGACCGCGCTCGATCACCACCTGGCGGATGGTCTTGCGCTCGGCCAGTGCCTGCTTGGCGATCCTGGCGGCCTCCTCGTAGCCGACATGACGGTTGAGCGGCGTGACGATCGAGGGGGAGGACTCGGCGTACTCCCTCAGCCGCTCGGTGTTGGCGGTGATCCCCGAGACGCAGCGGTCGGCGAGCAGGCGGGAGACGTTGGCCAGCAGGCGGATCGACTCCAGGATGTTCCTGGCGATGACGGGGAGCATGACGTTCAGCTCGAAGGTGCCGGAGGCGCCCGCGAAGGTGATCGCGGCGTCGTTGCCGATGACCTGGGCCGCGACCATGGCCGTGGCCTCGGGGATCACCGGGTTGACCTTGCCCGGCATGATGGACGAGCCCGGCTGCAGGTCGGGCAGGTTGATCTCGCCGAGCCCGGCCCTGGGGCCCGAGCCCATCCACCGCAGGTCGTTGGCGATCTTGTTGAGGGAGACGGCGACGACCTTGAGCTGACCCGACAGCTCGACGATCGCGTCCTGCGCGCTCTGGGCCTCGAAGTGGTCCTCGGCCTCGACGAACCTGATGCCCGTCGCCTCGCTGAGCTTCTCGATGGCCTTCGCGGCGAAGCCGGGAGGGGTGTTGATGCCGGTGCCCACGGCGGTGCCGCCAAGCGGGAGCTCGACGACGTGGCGAAGGGCCGAGTTGACGCGGTTGACGCCGTGCTCGACCTGCGAGGCGTAGCCGCCGAACTCCTGGCCGAGCGTGACGGGGGTGGCGTCCATGAGGTGGGTCCTGCCGGACTTCACCGTCTGCGCGAACTCCGTCGCCTTGACCCTCAGCGCGATGGCCAGGTGCTGGAGCGAGGGCACCAGGTGGAAGACGACCTCGGTGGCGGCCGCGACATGGATGGAGGTGGGGAAGACGTCGTTGGACGACTGCGAGGCGTTGACGTGGTCGTTCGGGTGCACGGGACGGCCGAGCCGCTCCTGCGCGAGCGTGGCGACGACCTCGTTGACGTTCATGTTCGAGGAGGTGCCCGAGCCGGTCTGGAACACGTCGATGGGGAAGTGCTCGTCGTACTCGTTCTCCGCCACGTCGGCCGCCGCCTGGGCGATGGCCTCCGCCACGTCCTTGTCGAGCACGCCGAGCTCGGCGTTCACCTCGGCCGCGACCGCCTTGATCAGGCCGAGCGCGGCGATGTGGGCGGGCTCCAGGCGCCGTCCCGAGATGGGGAAGTTCTCCACGGCCCGCTGGGTCTGCGCGCGCCATCTGGCGTCCGCGGGGACGCGCACCTCGCCCATGGAGTCGTGCTCGATCCGAAACTCACTCATGTCCCAAGTCTGTGCGATCCGGATCGAGCGCGAGGCGTCGGGGTCAGCCCGAGACGGCGGAGATGACCAGAATCGCGATCACGGCAAGGGCGACGATGGCGACGCCGATGAGGATGAGGACTCCCGCGCGGTTGCCCTCCTTCTCCTGGGCGGACTGTCCCGCGATCGCGAACAGCTCGGTGCCGAGGCCTGGCTGCCTGTCGGGGTGGTCGCTCCCGTAGCCGCGCGGCGGAGCGGCGGGCCCGGGGGTGCCGGGTCCGCCGGGCGCGCGGTGCGCCACGGTGTCGCCCGGGGCTCCAGGACCGCCGTTGTACGGGGGCGCTCCCTGCGGGCCCGCGTACCCGGAACGCCCGGCTCCCGGCTGACCGCCCGGCCCGCCGTGCCCCGGTCCGCCGGGGCCCGGGTGGCCGGTGGGCCCGCCATGGCCTGCCTGGGGGCCAGGCTGGGGACCCGGCGGCGTGGGCGGCCCGGCCTGCCCGTGGGGGCCGCCAGGTCCGCCGGGACCAGGACGCTGGTCGGGGCCGGCCGGCCGCTGGTTGGAGCCGCTCGGGCGGGTGTCGGCGTTGGCGGGCCCCGCGAAGGCGCCTGGCCCGCCGGGGCCCGCGGGCGCTCCGAACGCGCCCGCGCCGCCCTGGGCGGGAGGGCCTGAGAAGGCTCCGGCGCCCGAAGGGGGGCCTGCGAAGGCGCCTGACCCCTGGGGGCGCCCCGGCCCGCCAGGCGCTCCAGGACCGTCAGGCCGGCCAGGGCCGGTCGTACCGGGGCCGCTCGCGGCGGCGGGCGGCGGGTAGACGGGCTTGCCGGGCAGGCCCGTGGAGGGGATCGACAGTCGCGAGGTGACGATGGCGCTCTGATCGTCCTGCTCGGAGGGCTTGGGGCGCTGCACAGTCATCGTCCTGTCGGGGTCGAAGTCCTCCATGACCTTGGGGATGTCGCTGGTGGGCGTGTCGGCCACCATCCGCAACATGGTCTCGGTCGTGGCCGCGGTGAGCCGCTGGCGGTGGTCCTTGTGGAGCATGCCCTCCAGCACCGGACGGAGCGGCCCGGCCTGCGTGGGAGCGTCGGCGTTCTCGGTCATGAGGGCGGCCAGTGTCTCGGCCACCGTCGCGCGCTCGTAGGCGGGCCTGCCCTCCACCGCGAAGTACAGCGTCGCGCCGAGCGACCAGATGTCGGACTCGGGGCCGGTGTACTCGCCGCGGGCCCGCTCGGGCGCGGTGTAGCCGGGGGAACCGATCACCATGCCGGTCTTGGTGAGCCTGGTGTCGCCCTCCGCCTTGGCGATGCCGAAGTCGGTCAGGACGACCCTGCCGTTCTCGGTGATCAGCACGTTGCCCGGCTTGACGTCGCGGTGCGTGACGCCCTGCGCGTGGGCGGCGCGCAGCGCGCCCAGCAGGTCGACGCCGATCTCGGCCACGAGACGGGGCGGCAGCGGGCCCTCCTCCTCGATCACCTGCTCCATGGAGCGGGCCTCGACGAGCTCCATGATGATCCACGGACTGTTGTCCTGGATGAGCACGTCGTGGATCGAGGCCACGGAGGGATGGCTGATCCGCGCGGCGGTGCGGCCCTCACGGACCATGCGCTCGCGCAGTTCGGCACGCTGCTCCTCGGTGAGCCCGGGATCCTGACGGATCTCCTTGATCGCGACCTCGCGACCGAGGGCGCGGTCGTGGGCCCGCCAAACGGTCCCCATGGTCCCCCGGCCGATCGGTGTGATCAGCTCATAGCGCTCCGCGAGCAGGCGCTTCTGCTGTTCCGGCATGAGAAGAAGATATCTATTCTCGCTTGGATAACGCTTTACCCACGCTTGCGAAGTTCGCGGGGCCAAAAGCGCCTAGGAAGGAACAACTTTATCACTTTGGCTACAAACCGGGCGTAACCGGACGGTGCAGGGCGCTGCTCCATGACCTTCCGATGCACTCCCTCACCCGGCTTGCGGTGGGTGCGCGGCATGGGAACGACGGGGGTCGGCGCGGTGGTCTCCGCCCTGTGCAGACCGCGATGCGTGGGCCGGCGCGCGGGACCCGGGCGCGCGATCCTGCCCCTGGTCGTCAGCGGCTCCTCGGCCGAACCTCCGGCCGCGACCCTGGCCAGCATCAGCGAGGCGCGCACCGAGTCGAGGCGGGTGGCGGGGTCGATCCGCAGCAGCGCGTCGAGCACGGGGGCCAGCGGTCCCGCCTTGACCATGGGGATCGGCTCACCGCTGGTGAGCGCGGCCAGCGCGGCCGCCGCCGTGCGCCTGCCGTGCAGGCCCCTGCCCTCGACGGCGGTGTAGAGGGTCGCGCCGAGCGACCACAGGTCGCCCGCGGGGCTGGCCTTCGAGCCGAGCACCCGCTCGGGGGCGATGTAGCCGGCCGAGCCGAGCACGATGCCCGCCTGCGTGATGGAGGCGTCGCCCTCCATGGCGGCCAGGCCGAAGTCGGTGAGGACGGCGCGGTCCTCGGTGACGAGCACGTTGCTGGGCTTGACGTCGCGATGCAGGATGCCCTTGGCGTGGACGGCGCGCAGCGCGCCCAGCACCTGTCTGCCGATCTCGGCGACCCTGCGCGGCGGCAGCGGGCCCTCGTCCTGGATGAGCTGCTCCAGCGACCTGGCCTGGAGCAGCTCCATCACGATCCAGGGCCGCTCGTCCTCGGTGACGACGTCGAAGACGGTGATCACCGAGGGGTGGGCGACCATCGCCGTGGCCCTGCCCTCGCGCTCGGTGCGGGCGCACAACTCGGCCCTGAGCTCCTCGTCGAGGACGGTCGGCAGCCGCACTTCCTTCACCGCAACGTGACGGTCCAGCAACTCGTCGTGCGCTCGCCAAACCGTGCCCATGCCGCCGCGGCCGACCGGCTCCATGAGCCGATAGCGCGCGGCAAGGAGGTAACCGGACGGCGCACGCATGGCAGGCAGCTTACCTATTTGCTGAAACCGACCAGTAGAGGCCGGGCCGATAAAAAGTTGCGAACTTCGGTCAACCAGCCTGACTCGTCACGTCAGCAAATCGCTTGGCGACATCGTCCCAGTTCACCAGGGTCCAAAGCCTTTCCACGTAGTCCGGGCGGACGTTGCGGTACTGCAGGTAGTAAGCATGTTCCCAGGCGTCGAACACCAGAAGCGGCGTGGTGTTCATGCCGACGTTGCCGTGGTGATCGTAAACCTGCTCCACCACCAGGCGCCCGCCCAGCGGCTCGTAGGCCAGCACGCCCCAGCCGGAGCCCTGCACACCGCTGGTGGCGGCGGTCAGCTGCTTCTGGAAGGCCTCGAAGGTGCCGAAGTGCTCGTCGATCGCGGCGCGCAGCGCGCCGTCGGGGCGGTCGCCGCCGTCAGGGGAGAGGTTCTCCCAGAAGATCGAGTGGAGCACGTGGCCCGAAAGGTGGAAGGCGAAGGTCTTCTCGAGCCCGACCAGGCCGCCGAACTGGCCCTTGTCGCGCGCCTCAGCCAGCTGCTCGAGGGTGTCGTTCGCGCCCTTGACGTAGGCGGCGTGGTGCTTGGCGTGATGCAGTTCGAGGATCTCCCCCGTGATCGCGGGCTCGAGCGCCGCGTAGTCATAGGGCATGTCGGGAAGGGTGTACGCACCCATGGTCCACCTCCTGTTGATCAACAGCGCTTCGACACTATTGCAAGTGATTCGCATGTGCATCAGACCTTGGTCCTAGGACCCCTTGTTATTGCAAAGCCTTCGCATCTGCATCATGATGGCGAGGCCAGTACGGTCCGCGGCGGGCGGAGGGCCATCTCCGCCCGCCACTCCCGTGCATGCGCCCGCGCGGCTGTGTCCGTTCGCCCCGCCGGCTCCGTCCACCTGGTGTAGGGCAAGCAGGGGCGAGGCCGCCGCGCTCACCGCTGAGCTCCTGTCCTTCTCGCATGCCCCGGCACGACTACGGCTGATCTCCGCTACGCGCCGCGTCAGCCGTTTGCAAGCCGTTCGTCAGGACCTCAAGGCATGCTGAAAACGTGAACCCCAGTGCCACAAAATGCATCGAAACTGTCGGCGCCGGTCGTCATGATGAAGGTAGAAGGTTCACAGGAACCAAGAGCGTCGCCAGTCTCGTTGGGATGGGAAAGAGATCCGCCGGCACGATCAGGCGGGGCCCAGCAGGCCGGCGCAGACCGCGAGCCGGACCTCCGGACACCGTCAGGGCGAACGTAGCCCTATCAACAGAACAAACCAGGAGCAGCATCTGAGAGGTGCAAGATGTGCAGTCATCGACCCGCTTGTCCCACCGCGAACGCCGCGGACCGTGAGGCCTCGCACGTGATCGCGTCCCACCCCGACCAGGGCTGGAGCCTGCTGTGCAACGGCGTGGTCCTGTTCGAGGACACCGGCCTGCTGCTGCCCGACGGTTCCGTCGTGGCCCCGCACAGAGGTCTGGTCGCGGCCTGAGGCGCCCGCGAACCCCGAGCCGCCGCTGGATCCACACTCTCCGGCTCGCCACCGGAGCGGCGAGGCCCCAGCGCAGCACAGACCCCACGCACCGACGCGACCCGCGTCGCCGGCAGTCCCGCAGGACCACGGCGGAGAGTCCGATCCACCCCCACGTACGGGCGCCTGACGCAGGAGTCGCCGACAGACCGGCAGGGTCCCACCCCCCTCGAAGGCCAGAGGCAGGGCCCGGGTCGTCAGCAGACCGGCAAGGCCCAGAGTCACCGTAGAAGGTGCGGTCGCCCGAGACCGACCACACCTCGGTGATCGGCCCTCCCGACACCCCTTGGACACCATCCACCCGCGTAGACGGCTGCCTTCACGCGGCCAGCTGCCGTCCCCAGCCCGGCGAGCCTGACCCTCGGCTCCCTCTGTGCGGCCGGGCGGTCCATGCGGCTGCCACGCGGAGATCGCGGCTCAGAGCGCCCTTCAGGGCGCGGGAGCCCCTGTTCCACGCCGCTCCCCACGGGTGGAGACAGTCGCCCCTCTGGGTGCGTTCGCCCTCCCGGCCGTTCGCACGGCCGGGCGAGACGGCGAGCACGTCAGCGGCGGCCGATGGACAGGACGGGGCCCGTGGTGTCGGCGAAGAAGTCTTCGCCCTTGTCGTCGACCACGATGAACGCGGGGAAGTCCTCCACCTCGATCTTCCACACCGCCTCCATCCCCAGCTCGGGATACTCCAGGACCTCCACCTTCTTGATGCAGTCCTGGGCGAGGCGCGCCGCGGGCCCGCCGATCGAGCCGAGGTAGAACCCGCCGTACTGCCGGCAGGCCTCCGTGACCTGCTTGGACCTGTTGCCCTTGGCGAGCATCACCATGGACCCGCCCTCGGCCTGGAAGCGCTCGACATAGGAGTCCATGCGCCCCGCCGTCGTCGGCCCGAACGAGCCAGAGGCGTACCCCGTCGGCGTCTTCGCCGGTCCGGCGTAGTAGACCGCGTGGTCCTTCAGGTAGGCGGGCATCTCGCCGCCGTTGTCGAGCAGCTCGGCGATCTTCGCGTGGGCGATGTCGCGGGCGACGACGAGCGGGCCGGTGAGCGAGAGGCGCGTCTTGACCGGGTACTTCGTCAACTCGGCGAGGATGTCGGCCATCGGGCGGTTGAGGTCGATCTGCACCACGTCGTCGGACAGGTGCTCGTCCGTGGTCTCCGGCAGGAAGCGCGCGGGGTCGGTCTCCAGCTTCTCCAGGAACACGCCCTCAGGCGTGATCTTGGCCAGCGCCTGCCTGTCGGCCGAGCAGGAGACCGCGATGGCCACGGGGCAGGAGGCGCCGTGCCTGGGCAGGCGGATGACGCGCACGTCGTGGCAGAAGTACTTGCCGCCGAACTGCGCCCCGATGCCGAGCTTCTGGGTCAGCTCGAAGACCTTCTGCTCAAGCTCCAGGTCGCGGAAGCCGTGCCCGGACGGCGAGCCCTCGGTCGGGATCGAGTCGAGGTAGCGGGCCGAGGCGTACTTGGCGGTCTTCAGCGCGTACTCGGCGCTGGTGCCGCCGATCACCACCGCCAGGTGGTACGGCGGGCACGCCGCGGTGCCCAGCGAGCGGATCTTCTCCTCGAGGAAGGCCAGCATGCGCTTCTCGTTGAGCACCGCCTTGGTCTCCTGGTAGAGGAACGACTTGTTGGCCGACCCTCCGCCCTTGGCCATGAACAGCAGCTTGTACTCGTCGGGGTGGCCGTGGGGGTCCTCGGCGTACAGCTCGATCTGGGCGGGCAGGTTGTTGCCGGTGTTCTTCTCCTCCCACATGGTGAGCGGAGCCATCTGCGAGTAGCGCAGGTTGAGCCTGGTGTAGGCGTCGTAGACGCCGCGCGAGATGTGCTCGGCGTCGGCGCCGTCGGTCAGCACGTGGCGTCCGCGCTTGCCCATGACGATGGCCGTGCCGGTGTCCTGGCACATGGGCAGCACGCCGCCCGCCGAGATCGAGGCGTTCTTGAGCAGGTCGAGCGCCACGAACCTGTCGTTGCCGCTCGACTCGGGGTCGTCGACGATCTTCCTGAGCTGCACCAGGTGGGAGGCGCGAAGGAAGTGCGAGATGTCGTGGACGGCGGTCTCGGTGAGCAGCCGCAACGCCTCCGGGTCGACCTCCAGGAAGCTGCGTCCCGCAGCTTCGACCCTCCGCACCCCCTCGCTGGTGATCAGCCGATACTCGGTGTCGTCGGCGCCAAGCGGAAGCAGGTCGGTGTAGTCGAACTCGGGCATGTCCCTCGATCCTTTCGGTCCCCTAGAGGGTACGACGTGCCGTGCCTCCGCAGGACCGCGCCGTCAGGAGCGGCCGGCGGCTGGTTGGGGAACGGCGATCGCGGCGCCGCGGTCGGCGGTGAGGCCGACGACGATGCCGAGGATGACCAGTCCTGCTCCGAGCAGGTCGGGCGCGGACGGCACCGCGATGCCCAGCGCCAGCCCCGTGACGATGGCGCCGACCGGGATCAGCCCCGCGAACAGGCCCGCCGTGCCGGGGCCGAGCTTGGGCAGCGAGGAGTACCAGAGGAAGAAGGCGATGACCGTCACGACCACGGTCAGGTAGACGAAGCCGAGGCCCTCGGCGACGGTGGGCACGCGCAGCATGGCCGTGCCCTCCATGAAGAATCCGACGACGGCCAGCACGGGCACGGCCAGCGCCGTGGAGTAGGCCGACACGCGCAGCGCGCCCAGCTTGGGCAGCAACGGGATCGCCAGCAGGGAGAAGCTGACCTCCCCGACCAGCCCGCCCAGCGACCACAGCAGCCCTGGCAGGTTGCCGCTGCCGAGCCCCGTGGCCAGCACCGCGCCCGCGACCACGATGCCGGCGCTGATCACCAGCCGGGGCGCGGGCCGTCCGCTGACCATGGCCAGCACGAGGGGGACCGTCCCGAGGATGGTGCCGGGCAGCGCGGGCCCCGACTCGCGGGTCGCCTCGATCACGCACACGTTGAAGATGACCAGGCCCAGGAGCGCGAGCGCGAGAAGCAGGAGCGTCTCGCGGGCCGTCAACCTGACGAAGCGCAGGCCCATCACGCGCGTGGCGGCCAGCAGGATGGCCGCCGCCGCGAGGTAGCGGACGGCCTGCCCGCCGTACACCGGATAGTTCTGGATCACTCCCGAGACCCCCGCGAGGGTGCCGACGAGGAACATGGCGGAGGCAGCTCCGATGACACCGTTTCTCATGTACGGCATGCTAGGAATGGAATGGTTCGCCCATACAGTCCAATGACGCGGCAAAAGTGAGGACCAATTGGCCGATCTCCATATCCCCATCGACAGGGGCAAGGGGGCGATCGCGGGGCAGGTGGCGACCGAGCTCAGGGAGGCCATCAGGCAGGGCAGGCTGGAGGCGGGGACGCGCCTGCCGGCCAGCCGCGAGCTGGCCAGGGATCTCAGCGTGTCCAGGGGCGTGGTCGTCGAAGCCTACGAGCAGCTGGTCGCCGAGGGCTTCCTCCTGGCCAGGGTCGGGGCGGGCACCGTGGTCGCCGCGACCGCCCGCAGGGAGCCCGCGCGGGTGCGGGAGCGGGCGCCCTACTACGGTCACCGTCCCACCTCGCCCGACCTCGGCGGCTTCCCCCGCGAGCGCTGGATGGCCGCGGTCAGGCACGTGCTGACCACGGTGCCGAGCGACGCCTTCGACTACGGCGACCCCGGGGGCGTGCCCGAGCTGCGCGAGGAGCTGGCGAGCTATCTCAAGCGGGTCCGCGCCGCCGACGTCAGCGCCGACAACCTGGTGATCGTCGGCGGCGTGGCCCAGGGGCTCAGCCTGATCCTGCACGTCCTGAGGAGCCCGAAGCTCGCGGTCGAGGACCCCACCAGTCACCGCCAGGTCCCGCTGCTCAGGCGCACGGGCGCCGAGCTGGTGCCGATCCCGGTGGACGAGGAGGGGCTGAGGGTCGAGCGCCTGCGCGGGGTCGGCGCGGTGCTCCTCACCCCCGCCCACCAGTACCCGACGGGCGTCGTGCTGTCGCCGGCGCGCAGGGCCGCGCTGATGGAGTGGGGCGGCGTGGTGCTGGAGGACGACTACGACGCCGAGTTCAGGTTCGACCGCGACCCCGTCGGCTGCCTGCAGGGCCTCGCGCCCGACAGGGTGATCCTGTCCGGCAGCGTCAGCAAGTCGCTGGCCCCCGGCCTCAGGCTCGGCTGGATCGCCGCCCCTCCCGACCTGGCCGAGGCCGTACGGCGGGCGCGCGGCGAGCTCGACCTCGGCTCGCCCGTCATCGAGCAGTACGCCCTGGCCCACCTCCTGCGCACCGGCGGGTACGACCGCAACCTGCGCAGGATGCGCAGGGAGTACAAGAAGCGCCGCGACGCCCTGGTGAGGGCGCTGGCCGAGCACCTGCCCGAGCTGGTCGTGCGCGGGATCGAGGCGGGCCTGCACATCTACCTCGACCTGCCGCAGGACTGGGACGAGAACGAGGTGGCCGCCGCCGCTCGGGCGGCGGGGCTGTCGGCCGAGGAAGTGGGCCAGATGCGCTTCACCGAGGGACCGCCCGCGATCGTCATGGGATTCGCCCGGGTGCCCGCCCATCACGCCGATGACGTGATCGCACGCATGAAGGTCAGTATGTCTGGACAAAGAAAGGGATAGAAGGTTAGAAAGGGATCCCCGACCCCCTTGGAGGCGTCATGCGTGTCGGTCTGCTCGGTCTGGGAAGGATCGGAGCGTTTCACGCCGAAACCCTGGCCGCGCACCCGCTGGTGGACGATCTGATCGTGTGGGACCCCGTGCGCAGCTCACCGCATGGCAGGCAGGGCGATCCCTTCGAGGCCGACGCCCTGGTCATCGCCACCCCCACCAGCACGCACGCCGACCTGTTGATGAAGGCCTGCCGCCTCGGGATCCCGGTCTTCTGCGAGAAGCCGGTCGCGCCGACGGTCGAAGAGACGATCAAGGTGCTGAAGGCGAGCGAGGGCAACCGCGTCCAGATCGGCTTCCAGCGCCGCTTCGACCCCGGCTACGGGGCCGCCGCGAAGGCCCTGCGCGCCGGCGAGCTCGGCGAGCTGCACCGCGTGCACCTGCTCAGCGCCGATCCGGCGCCGCCGCCCGCCGGGTACATCCCCCTGTCGGGCGGCATCTACCGCGACTGCCACATCCATGATTTCGACATTCTGCGCTGGGTAACCGGACGAGAGGTGGCGACCGTCTACGCCACGGGCGCCAACAGGGGCGCCGACTTCTTCAGGGAGGCGGGCGACGTGGACACCAGCGCGGCACTTCTGACCCTCGACGACGGCACGCTCGTGACCCTCCAGGGCTCCAGGTACAACGGCGCGGGCTACGACGTCAGGATGGAGCTGGCAGGCACCCTCCGCACCCAGGTCGTGGGCCTCGACCCGCGCACCCCGGTGACCAGCACGGAGGGCCTGCAGCCGCCAGGAGAACCGTGGCCGGACTTCGTCGCCAGATTCAGGGCCGCCTACGTGGCCGAGATCGACGGCTTCCTGCGCAGCGACACCAGCCCGTGCACGATCGAGGACGCGCTCGCCGCCCTCTACGTCGCCGAGGCCGCCGAGCGGTCGCGCCGCGAGGGCAGGCCCGTCGCCGTCGAGGAGGTCAGCCGATGAGGATCGCGGGCGCGCCGATCTCCTGGGGGGTGTGCGAGGTGCCCGGCTGGGGCCACCAGCTGGATCGCGAGCGGGTGCTGTCGGAGATGCGCTCGGTGGGCCTGACCGCCACCGAGCTCGGCCCCGACGGCTTCCTGCCGCACTCGCCGACGCGCAGGAAGGCCCTGCTCGAGGAGTACGGCCTGCGGGCCGTCGGCGGCTTCGTCCCGGTCGTGCTGCACGAACCCCGGCACGACCCGCTGCCCGGGGTACGGGCCCGCATGCGCGACTTCGCTGAGGGCGACGTCGACGTGCTGGTGCTGGCCGCCGACAGCGGCGCCGACGGCTACGACAGGAGGCCGCAGCTCGACGCAACAGGCTGGAAGACGCTGCTGGACAACCTGAGGAGGATCCTCGCCGCCGCCAAGGGCCGCGGCCCGGCGATCACCCTGCACCCGCACGTCGGGACCATGGTCGAGACGCGGGAGGAGGTCGAGCGCGTGCTGGACGGCTCGGCCGTCCCTCTCTGCCTGGACACGGGGCACCTGCTGATCGGCGGCACCGACCCGCTCGAACTGGTGCGCAGGGATCCCGGCAGGGTCGCGCACGTGCACCTGAAGGACGTCGACCAAGGACTGGCGGCGAAGGTCAGGGACGGCGGCCTCACCTACACCGAGGCGGTCCGCCAGGGCATCTACCGCCCGCTGGGCCAGGGAGACGTGGACGTGGCGGGGATCGTGACGACTCTCGGCCAGAGCGGCTACTCCGGCTGGTACGTCATGGAGCAGGACACGGTGCTCACCTCCGCCGAGGACGACGCCGTGGACGATGTCAGGCAGAGCGTCGCCTTCCTGGAAGGACTCGCATGATCGACGTCCTGACGATGGGGCGGGTCGGGGTGGACGTCTATCCCCTCCAGGTCGGGGTGTCGCTGCGCGAGGTCGAGACGTTCGGCAAGTACCTGGGCGGCAGCCCGACCAACGTCGCCGTGGCGGCGGCGAGGCTCGGCGAGCGCTCGGCGGTGATCACCAGGACGGGGGCCGACCCGTTCGGGGCGTTCGTCCACGACGCGCTGCGCTCCTACGGGGTGGACGACTCCTTCGTCACCTCTGTCGAGGGGCTGCCGACCCCTGTGACGTTCTGCGAGATCAGGCCGCCTGACGACTTCCCGCTGTACTTCTACCGCTTCCCCAAGGCGCCCGACCTGGTGATCCGTCCCGACGAGCTGCCGGTCTCCGAGATCAGGCGGGCCAGGCTGTTCTGGGCGACCGTCACGGGGCTGTCGGAGGAGCCGTCGCGCACCGCCCACTTCGCCGCGTGGCGGGCCAGGGAGCGAAGGCCGCACACGGTTCTCGACCTCGACTACCGGCCGATGTTCTGGGGCTCGGCGCAGGACGCCACGCACCAGGTCCGCAAGGCGCTCGGGCACGTCACCGTCGCCGTGGGCAACCTCGACGAGGTCGAGGTGGCCACCGGCACCCGCGAGCCGTACGAGGCGGGGAAGGCGCTGCTGGAGGCGGGGGTCGAGCTGGCGGTGGTGAAGCAGGGCGGCGAGGGGGTGCTGGGCATGACCGCAAAGGAGACGATCGCGGTGCCGCCCGTCGAGGTCGAGGTGGTCAACGGGCTCGGAGCGGGCGACGCCTTCGGCGGCGCGCTCTGTCACGGGCTGCTGGCCGGATGGCCGCTGGAGCGGACGCTGCGCTTCGCCAACACGGCGGGCGCGATCGTGGCGGGGCGGCTGGCCTGCGCGCCCGCGATGCCCACAGTCGAGGAGGTGCTCGCTCGTGGGTGACTACCGGCAGGTCCAGGAGATCAGAGCCAGGCACCCCGAGCGGATCGCCGAGGCGGCGGCCGCGCGCAGGCGCAGGCCGCTGCTGGCCGAGCGCGACCAGCTCATGATCATCGCGGCCGACCACCCGGCGCGCGGCGCGCTCGGCGTCGGCGGGCGCCCGCTGGCGATGGGCAGCAGGATCGAGCTGCTCGACCGGCTGACGACCGCGCTCGCCCGACCAGGCGTGGACGGCCTGCTCGCCACCCCCGACGTCGTCGAGGACCTGCTGCTTCTCGGCGCCCTCGACGACAAGGTGGTCATCGGCTCGATGAACCGCGGCGGCATCCAGGGTGCGGTCTTCGAGTTCGACGACAGATTCACCGCCTACGACACGGCCTCCATCGTGCGGATGCGGCTCGACGGGGGCAAGATGCTGTGCAGGATCGCCCTGGACGAGCCGGGCACCGCGGCCACGCTGTCCGCCTGCGCTCGGGCGGTCAGCGAGCTGGCAGGGGAGGGACTGGTCGCCATGGTCGAGCCGTTCTGGTCGCGGCGCTCCGGCCACGACCTGACGCCCGACGGCGTGATCAGGGCGATCAGCGTCGGTCAGGGGCTCGGCACCACCTCGGCCCATACCTGGCTGAAGATCCCCGTGGTCGAGGACATGGAGCGCGTCATGCGGGCGACCACGCTGCCCGCGCTGCTGCTCGGCGGAGACCCGGGCGACGCCCCCGACCTGGCCTACGCCGCGTGGCGCAAGGCGCTCAGGCTGCCGGGGGTGCGCGGGCTCGTGGTCGGCCGCGCGCTGCTCTACCCGCCCGACGACGACGTGGCCGCGGCCGTCGACACCGCAGTAGCGATGCTGGAGGTCTCATGACGCTCGTCCCGGCAGGCACCACCGCCCGTTCGCCGTGGGCACTGGAGATCACCCCGGAGAGCGCGGGGTGGACCTACTGCGGGCTGCGGACCCTGAACCTCTCGGGGGAGACCGTCACCTTCCACACCGGCTCGTCGGAGATGCTGGTGCTCCCGCTGTCCGGCTCGTGCCTCGTCGAGGCCGGCGGTGAACGGCTGTCGCTGCGCGGCCGTTCGTCGGTCTTCGCGGACGTCACCGACTTCTGCTACCTGCCGATCGACACCGAGGTGACCGTGACGGGTGAAGGCCGTTTCGCCCTGCCGTCCGCGCTGGCCACCCGCCGCTTCCCGGTCAGGTACGGCCCCGCGGAGAAGGTCCCCGTCGAGATCCGCGGGGCGGGCCAGGCCTCCAGGCAGGTCAACAACTTCTGCGCGCCCGACGCCTTCGACTGCGACAAGCTCGTCTCGGTCGAGGTGCTCACCCCCGGAGGGAACTGGTCCTCCTACCCTCCGCACAAGCACGACACCGCCTCCGCCCACGAGGCGGTGCTCGAGGAGATCTACTACTTCGAGGGCGGCCCCGGCTACCAGCGGGTCTACGGAGGGCACGAGGTGATGGCCGAGGTGTCGTCAGGTGACGTGGTGCTGGTGCCGCGCGGCTACCACGGACCCTCCATGGCGCCCCCCGGCTACGACCTCTACTACCTGAACGTGCTGGCGGGCCCCGCGCAGGAGCGGTCGATGGCCTTCTGCGACGATCCGAGGCACGCGTGGATCCGCGGGACCTGGGAGCAGCAACAGGTCGACGACAGGCTGCCCTTCGGGAGGGTCTGATGAGGCTCACGGTCGCCCAGGCGCTGGTGCGCTTCCTGTCCCAGCAGTACTCCTCGCGCGACGGTGCCGAACACCGGCTCGTCGAGGGCTGCTTCGGGATCTTCGGGCACGGGAACGTCGCGGGGATCGGGCAGGCGCTGGCCGCGCAGGGCGCGGGCACCTCGTCGGCGCTGCCGTACTATCTGGCCCGCAACGAGCAGGCCATGGTGCACACGGCGGTGGGTTTCGCCAAGATGCGCAACCGTCTGTCGACCTTCGCGTGCACGAGCTCGATCGGGCCGGGGGCGACGAACATGGTCACCGGCGCCGCCCTCGCCACGATCAACCGCATCCCGGTGCTGCTGCTGCCCGGAGACATCTTCGCCACGCGCGTGGCCAACCCCGTGCTGCAGGAGCTGGAGGATCCCCGCTCGCTCGACGTCAGCGTGAACGACGCCTTCAGGCCCGTCTCGCGCTACTTCGACAGGATCAACAGGCCCGAGCAGCTGCCGTCGGCGCTCATGCAGGCGATGCGGGTGCTCACCGACCCGGCCGAGACCGGCGCGGTGACGCTGGCCCTGCCCCAGGACGTGCAGGCGGAGTCCTTCGACTGGCCCTCCGAGCTCTTCGACCGCAGGGTGTGGCACGTCGCCAGGCCCGTCCCCGAGCCCGCCGCGCTCCGACGCGCGCTCGACCTGATCCGCGGCTCGGAGCGTCCGCTCATCGTGGCGGGCGGCGGCGTGATCTACAGCGAGGCGTGGGAGGCGCTGCGCGCCTTCGCCACCGAGTACGGCGTCCCCGTGGCCGAGACCCAGGCGGGCAAGGGCGCGCTGCCGTGGGACTCCCCGCTGTCCGTGGGCGCCGTCGGCCACACCGGCACGGCGGCCGCCAACGAGCTCGCCCGCTCGGCCGACCTGGTGATCGGCATCGGCACCAGGTACAGCGACTTCACCACGGCCTCAAGGACGCTGTTCGGCCAGGCGCGCTTCCTGAACATCAACGTGACCGCCTTCGACGCGGCCAAGAACGGCGCCGTCATGCTCGTCGCCGACGCCCGCGCCGCGCTGGAGGCGCTGCGCCCCGGGGGCTGGCGGGCGCCGGCCTCGTGGACCTCCCGTGCCGCCTCGCTGGCGCGGTCGTGGTGGTCGTTCCGCGCGGGGCCCTCGCTCACCCAGGAGGCGGTGCTGGAGGACCTGCGGGAGGTCATGCACCCGGCCGACGTGGTGGTGAACGCGGCGGGCTCCATGCCGGGAGATCTCCACAGGTTGTGGAGAGTCACCGACGCGAAGGGCTACCACGTCGAGTACGGCTACTCCTGCATGGGCTACGAGATCGCCGGTGGTCTCGGCGTCAAGCTGGCGGCCCCGGCGCGCGAGGTCTTCGTCCTGGTCGGCGACGGCTCGTACCTGATGCTGGCCCAGGAGATCGCCACCTCCGTCCAGGAGGGGGTGAAGCTGGTGATCGTCCTGGTGGACAACCACGGCTTCGCCTCCATCGGAAACCTGTCGGAGTCGGTGGGCGCCCAGCGCCTCGGCACCGCCTACCGGCTGAGAGGGGCCTCAGGAGAGCTGGACGGGGTCTACGTGCCCGTCGACCTGGCGGCGAACGCGGCGTCGCTGGGGGCCGACGTGCTGACCGCCGACGACAGGGAGTCGCTTCGCGCGGCGCTGGCGAAGGCGCGCGAGGCGGTCAGGACGACGGTGGTCTACGTGGAGACGGTGCCCGGCGGTTCGGCGCCCTCGTCGGGAGCCTGGTGGGACGTGCCCGTCGCCCAGGAACCCGGCGAGATCCACGACCGCTACCAGGAGGCCAAACGCGACCAGCGCCCCTACCTGTGACCTCCTCGCCCGCGTCCTGCCGTACGGCCATGGGCCCGCGGCGAGGCGCTGGCTAGGCTGAAGATCCACGCGGCTGGCGAGAAGAGGGTGCGATGACGTTCGACACGATGGTGGCAGTGGGGTTCGCTGCCGTTTTCATGATCTTCGTCATCGGGGCCGTCCTGGCGCTGATCGGCGGAGCCTCGTCCTCGGGGAGCGGAACACGTCGCCGGGGCTCCCTGTTCTCCGGCGAGGCGTCGTCCTCGGGCGACAGCCACGACAGGGACTCCTCCGACAGTGGCTTCTCCGACAGCGGTGGTGGCGGCAGCAGCGGCAGCGACTGACCGGCGGGCTCAGACCTTGGGCTGGGGTGCGCTCCGCGGTTCGAAGCCCCGGGCGAGCACGACGATCGCCGCCGAGAGCACCAGCGGCGCCGCGAACGCCACCCGCATGTCGGTCGCCTCGGCCAGCCCGCCCACCAGCGCCGCCCCCACGATGAAGCCGACGTAGTTGAACAGGTTGACCCGCGCGATGGCCACCCCCGTCCCCGCGGGGTCCAGCCGCCCCGCCGCCGAGAACGACTGCGGAGCGACCACCGCGAGCCCCATCCCGGTCAGCCCGAACGCCACGATCGCCAGCGGCTGCGAAGGAGCCAGCACGACGCCCGCGAATCCGAGCGTCGCGATCGCCCCTCCCGCGCGCACGATCGAGGCGGCGCCGTAGCGCCTGACCGCGAGGTCGCCGCCGAGCCGTACGACGAGGGTGGCCGCCTGGTAGGCGCCGTAGGCCAGCGGCGCCACGCTCCCGCCCGCCAGGAGGATGTTCTCCATGAAGACGCCGTGGAAGTTGGACACCGCCGCGTCGCCGACGTACAGGAAGCCCATCGCCAGGCAGAGCGGGATGATCGGCCCCCACGGGAGGTGCCCGGAGGCCGCCGCGACCGTGGTCTCGGCCTTCTCCTCCTCGACCGTGCAGAGGTACGGCGCGGGCCGCCAGCGAACCGGCGACCGCGAGCGCCATCGGGATCGCCATCATGACCGGCAGGGGGAGGCCGAGCCCGTAGGCCAGCGACACCCACAGCGCCCCTGCCAGGCTCGTCGCGCTCCACGCCGCGTGGAAGCCGTTGAGCACGGCCCTGCCGTACCTGCGCTCGACGGCGACGCCCTGCATGTTCATGCCCGCGTCGACGGCGCCCACCGCCAGCCCGAAGACGACCAGCGCGGCCACCAGCTGCGGCACGTCGGCGGCGAGACCCGCGGCCACCACCGCGACGGCGACGGCGGGCTGGGCGATGCGCAGCAGCCACCTGCTGCCCCTGCGCGCGGCGAGCGCTCCCGCGCCCACGCTGCCGACTCCGGCCAGCACCGGCACCACGAGCAGCAGGAGGGTGAGGTCGCCTTCGGTGAGGCCGTGCTTGTTCTGCAGGGCTGCGACCTGCGTGAGGAGAGTCGCGAAACTCAGGCCCTGCACGGCGAAGACCGCGAAGGTGGCCGTTCTGGCCTGACGGTTACGCACGTCGACCTCCCTGCTCGGGGGGAAACATGAGGCTGCGTCAGGTTAGTACCAGGTCGTCGTTCTCCGCTAGAGGCGGTTGTTAGGGTGTCCAGGTGCGACGAAGGGGATATGCGTCGGGAGAAGCGAGACGCGAGCGGATCCTCGCCATCGCCCTTCAGGAGTTCGCCGAGAACGGCTACAGGGGCGCCTCCCTCGCCAGGATCGCCGAGCGGGCCGAGCTGACCCAGCCCGGGCTGCTCCACCACTTCACCAGCAAGGAGCGCCTGCTCGTCGCCGTCCTCGAGTATCGCGACGAGGTCGACGCGCGCAGGTTCGACTTCGAGTCGATGACCGGCGTGACCGCGCTGCGCACGCTGGCCGACGTGGTCGACTACAACGCGCGCGTGCCCGGCCTGGTGCAGCTGTTCTCGGTGATCAGCGGCGAGGCGGTCACCGCCGATCATCCGGGTCACGCGTGGGCGCGCGCCCGCTACCGGCGGCTACGGCACGCGGTGGCGGGGGCGTTGCGGCGCGGCGCCGACGCGGGGGAGTTGCGCGCCGACCTCGACGCCGAGGCGCACGCCGACCGCCTGATCGCGATGATGGACGGCCTGCAGACGCAGTGGCTGATCGACCAGGACCAGGTCGACATGGCCGCCGTCTTCAGGGCCTACGTCGAGGACCTGATCGCTTCCCTCCGCCCGTAGCCCCTCACCGTTCGCGCTCTTCGCTCGTGGCCGCTCGGTGCCCGGCTCGCTGCTGTTGCTGCTCAGCGCTCGGCGGAGGCCTTCAGCGTGGTCGGACGGCCGGCGGTCAGCGGCTCGGGGGCGTCGGCGGTGATCCGGGAGGCTCCCCAGAGGCCGAGCGCCACCAGCGCGCCCACCTCGGTGATCGCCAGTCCCCGCTCGACGAGCCCGAGCGGCATGACCTGCCACCACGCCAGCCCCGAGCTCTCGCCGATCCACACCATCGTGGCGATGCCCGCCACCCACAGCAGCGAGGCCACCCCCAGGAGGAACGCGGCCAGCGCCGAGCGCGGATGCCGCCGCCACGTCCTGGCGATCAGCAGCGCGGCCAGCGGCAGGGACAGGAACGCGACGAAGCTGCCGACCCTGTGGATGCTGCCGCTCAGGCTGGGTCCCACCGACCAGTCGTGCTTGGGGAACCACGCCACCACCAGCAGACCGAGGCTCCAGCCCGCCAGCGCGATCGCGCCCACGATCCCGGCCAGCCGCCTGCGCAGCAGCGACACCCCGATCGACAGTGATCCCACCGCGAGGAGCGCGACGCCCAGCGCGAAGATCCAGCCCTGGTCGCCGAGCCCGTGCTCGCTGATCGTACGGCGCAGCGGGTTGATCTCGCCCAGGTAGGCGAGGTCCAGCGCGGCGATGACGCCTGCGCCCACCGCCACGGCGGCCAGTCCTGCTCGCGCGGGTCCGTGCATCGGGGCTCCCTTCCGTCTGCCGGTTCAACGGCCGATCAACGCCCGGGATTCCTTGTCCTTGAACTCTCATGAATCTCTGCTAGTTTCCATGAGAGTTCAAGGACTTCTGAGGAGACAGCATGAACATCGGCGGCGACCTTCCCGTACGGCGCATCGGCTTCGGAGCCATGCGACTGGCCGACTCCGACATCTGGCACGGCCCTGCCGACCGCGAGGGCGCCCTCGCGGTGCTTCGCCGCGCCGTCGAACTGGGCGTGAACTTCGTGGACACCTCCGACGCCTACTCCCTTGGCGCCAACGAGGAGCTGATCGCCGAGGCGTTGCACCCCTATGCCGACGATCTGGTGATCGCCACCAAGGCGGGCGTGGCCAGGCCGAGCCCTGCGGAGTGGGTGCCCCTCGGCCGTCCCGAGTACCTCAAGCAGCAGGCCGAGCTGAGCCTGCGCCGGTTGCGGCTGGACCGGATCGACCTGTTCTTCCTGCACAGGGTGGACCCCCAGGTGCCCCTCGCCGACCAGATCGGGGCGCTCGAGGAGCTGCGGAAGGAGGGCAAGATCCGGCACATCGGACTGTCGGAGGTGACCGTCGGCCAGCTGGAGGAGGCCTCCCGCCTCGCCCCCGTCGCCGCGGTGCAGAACCTGTACAACCTGGCCACTCGCGAGCACGAGGCCGTCGTGGACCGCGCGGAGAAGGAGGGCATCGCCTTCGTGCCGTTCTTCCCGATCGCCACGGGCGACCACGCGAGGGCCGAGGGGCCGCTGGCCGAGGTGGCCTCGGAGGTGGGCGCCACGCCCGCGCAGGTGGCGTTGGCGTGGCTGTTGCGCAGGTCGCCGACCATGGTGCCGATTCCTGGGACGACCTCGGTGGCGCACCTGGAGGAGAACGTCGGCGCACTGGCGGTCACGTTGACCGACGCCCAGTACGACCGCCTGTCCACCCTCACCTGACCGGCACCCCGACCCGTTCCGAGGGCGCGGGGATCTCGTGAGCTTCCCGATCCCCGCGCCCTCTCGGGGCCCCCACCGCCGCCTCTCCAAGGCGTCGGCCTTCGGCTGCCGCCGGGGCCGCCGATCTCCGCTCCGTATCCCCGAGACCGTCGGTGACCGGAGCCAGCCGGTTCGTGTCTTGGGGTCGTCGGTGTTCGGAGCCCGCCGGTTCGTGTCTCCGAGGTCTTCGGCGTTCGGGTTTCCGGTCGCGTGGGCTGCCGGGTTCGCGTCCCTGGGTCGTCGGTGTTCGGTTCCCGGTCGCCGGCTCCCTCGTCCTCCGACCCGGGGTGTCAGTCGATCAGCCTGGCGCGCATCTTCCACACCGCCAGCGCCCACATGAGCACCGCACAGGCGGACAGCACGCCCAGATGCCCCAGGTCGTCGAGGCCCAACCGGCCGAACACCGCCCCTCGCACCAGCTCGACGCAGTGGTAGAGCGGGTTGACCTGAGCGGCGGCCGCCACCCATGCGGGCAGCTGCGTCACGGGGAAGAACGTTCCCGCCACCATGAACATCGGGGTCAGCGCCCCTGTGATGACGTAGTCGAAGGTGTTGATGGACGGCACGATCGCCGACACCCACACCCCGAACAGCGCGAACACCAGCCCGGTCAGGAAGCCGATGAACGGCACGAGCAGCATGCCCCAGCTCGGCTCCAGCCCGAAGGCGACGCCGACCAGCATCGGCGCGCAGCCGTAGACCCCGGCCTTGACCGCCAGCCAGGAGGCCTCCGCGGTCACCAGCTCGCGGACGTCGACGGGCGCGGCCAGCATCGCGTCGTAGGTGTGCTGGAAGGTGCGGCGGATGAAGGTGTTGAACATGCCGCCGAACGCCCCGATGAACAGCACCGCCGTGGCGACGACACCGGTGGCGACGAAGTCCTTGTAGTCGTAGCCGTAGAGCGCGCCGACCACGGAGCCGAACCCGTAGCCGAAGGCCAGCAGGTAGATGGTCGGCTCGGTCATGGCGGCGAAGGAGGTGGAGGCCCAGTAGCGGCGGTAGAGGGCCAGCTCGCGCCGCCAGACGGCCCGCACGGGGGCGAACTCCATCATTCGACCGCCTCTCCGGTGAGCACGACGAAGACGTCCTCGAGAGTGGCGGGACGCCGTACGTTGGGTGGGCCCAGCGCCTCCTCCAGCGACCTGGGCAGCTGCTCGGACTTCAGCAGCGAGATCGACGGGCCGGTCCTGCGGGTGGGCACCCCCGCCTCGGCCGCCAGCGCGGCGATCTCGGCCTGACGCTCCTGCGAGGCGTAGTGCTCGGCGACCTCGGCGCCCGCGTGCTCCTTGACCAGCTCTTCGGGCGAACCCCTCGCCACGATGCGGCCGTGGGACATCAGCGCGCAGTCGTCGGCCAGCCGCTCGGCCTCCTCGATGTAGTGGGTGGACATCAGCGTCGTGACGCCCTCTTCGCGCAGCCGTACGATCAGCGACCACAGCTCCTGGCGCACCTGCGGATCGAGACCCACGGTCGGCTCGTCGAGCAGCACCAGGCGGGGCTGGTGGACCAGGCCCCTGGCGATGAGCAGCCGCCTGCGCATGCCGCCCGACAGGTTGACCGTGCGGGTGGCGGCCCTGTCGGTGAGCTGCGCCAGCGCCAGCGCCCTGTCGACGGCGGCCCTGCGCTCCTGACGGGGGACGCGGTAGAGGTGGGCGAACACCTCGAGGTTCTCCCTGGCGGTGAGTTCCTCGTCGAGGTTGTCGAGCTGGGGGACCACCCCCATCAGCGCCCTCGCCTGCTTGGACTGCTGGGGCAGGCGCAGCCCCATGACCCTGATCTCGCCCTCGTCGGCCAGCGACTGGGCGGTGAGCAGGCGCATCGTCGTGGACTTGCCGGCTCCGTTGGGACCGAGCAGGCCGAGGCAGATGCCCTCGGGCACCTCGAGGTCGAGCCCGTCGACCGCTGTGACGTCGGGATAACGCTTGGTCACGCCGTGCAACACGATCGCGTCCATAGAGGCCACGATAGGCATCGCCACCGACAGAATCTCAAGCGGTTATCGTCAAGGTGTGAACGAGCGTTGGCTTCCCCGCATCCAGGAGGTCGGTGAGCGGCTGGCCGAGGAGTTCGCCTTGGCGCGGCGGCCTGCGACCGACGGTCCCCAGCCACACGAACTGCGCGCCTCCGATGCCGACAGGGATCGGGTGGCCGAGGTGCTCAACGAGGCGGCCGCCGACGGGCGGCTGGCCATGGACGAGTTCGAGGAGCGGCTCACGGCGCTCTACAGCGCCCGCACGCTGGGGGAGCTGGCCCGGCTGACCGCCGACCTGCTGCCCGCCGACGAGCAGCCCTTCAGGCTGGACGGCAGGCCCGTGTCGGCGATCTTCAGGAAGGAGCAGCGCGAGGGGCGCTGGGTGGTGCCCGCCGAGCTGCCCGTGACGGCGATGTTCGGCACGACCAAGCTCGACCTGCGTGACGCGATCATGCAGAACCGGCGCGTGGTGATCAACGCGACGCTCATGTTCGGTGGGCTGGAGATTCATGTCCCCGAGGGGGTGGAGGTCATCCGGGTGTCGAAGGACAAGACCGTGCGGCTGACCAGGCCTCAGGACGATCCCGACTGCCCGGTGATCGAGGTGCGGACCTCCAACTTCCTTGGCGAGGTCAAGGTCAAGGAGCCCCCGAAGCGCAAGCGCCGCCGCTGAACCCCGGCGCCCCGCGAGGGGCGGGTGGCTGGGGTTCGGGAGACCCCAGCCAGGCGGTGGGGGCGGCTCAGCCCGCGGTGTCGAAGTTGATCGCGCTGTACGCGCGCAGCTTGCCCAGCTGGTGCTCGCTCTCCACCTTGCGGATCGTTCCCGAGCGGCCGCGCATCACCAGCGAGTGCGTCACCGCCACCCCGCCGCGGAAGCGCACGCCGCTCATCAGCTCACCCTGCGTGATGCCCGTCGCGGCGAAGAACACGTCGTCGGAGGTCACCAGGTCGTTGGTGGTCAGCACCCTGTCGAGGTCGTGGCCGGCGTCGAGCGCCCTGCGCCGCTCGGCGTCGTCCTGCGGCCAGAGCTTGCCCTGGATGATGCCGCCGAGGCACTTGATCGCGCAGGCCGCGATGACGCCCTCGGGGGTGCCGCCGATGCCGAGCATGAGGTCGACGCCGGTGCCCGCGCGGGCGGCCATGATCGCTCCGGCCACGTCGCCGTCGGGGATGAACTTGATCCGCGCCCCGGTCTCCCTGACCTCCTTGACGATCTGGTCGTGCCTGGGCCTGTCGAGGATGACCACGGTGACGTCGGAGGGAGAGGCGCCCTTCGCCCGCGCCACCGCCTGGATGTTCGTGGCGACGGGCGCGTTGATGTCCACGACGCCCGCGGCCTCGGGCCCCGTGACCAGCTTCTCCATGTAGAAGACCGCCGAGGGGTCGTACATCGACCCCCTGGAGCTCACCGCGATCACCGAGATGGCGTCGGGCATGCCGAGCGCGGTCAGCCTGGTGCCGTCGATCGGGTCGACGGCCACGTCGCAGTCGGCGCCGCTGCCGTCGCCGACGCGCTCGCCGTTGAAGAGCATCGGCGCGTGGTCCTTCTCGCCCTCGCCGATCACCACCACGCCGTTCATCGACACCGTGCTGATGAGCTGGCGCATCGCGTTGACGGCGGCTCCGTCTGCGCCGTTCTTGTCGCCACGGCCGACCCAGCGGGCCGCCGCCATCGCGGCCGCCTCTGTGACCCTGACCAGCTCCAACGCCAAGTTACGATCGGGTGCGTGCTCGCCGGTGGCGAGGGCAGGAGGGACGGACGTCTCGGACATGGTGATGGGCCTCCTCGTGGGACAACTGACTCGATCGTAGTTGCCCCTCCATGCCCGGTCAGCGGAGGATAATGTGCCTGCCATGAGCAGCGATGTGGAACGCCTGGCGACAGGGCGGGGCGCCGCCACCCGCGCGGCCCTGCTCGACGCGGCTCGCGAGGTGTTCGTGGAGAAGGGCTTCGCCGAGTCGGGCGTCACCGACGTCGTCGCGAAGGCGAGGGCCAGCGTCGGCAGCCTCTACCACCACTTCTCCGGCAAGGCCGACCTCTACCTGGCGCTGTTCGAGGAGTTCCAGGCCCGGCAGTCGCAGCGAACCAAGCAGGCGGCGCGCGAGCTGCGCGCCTCGGGCGAGAACGACCCGATGCGCGTGTTCGTCGCCGCGGCCCGCGCCTACCTCGAGGGGTCGCTGGAGGAGCGCGAACTGGCCGCGCTGTTCCTGCGCGGCGACGGCCCTCCCGGATTCGAGGTCATCATGCGCGACAGGCTGCGCACCTGGGCCAAGCTCAACGCGACCCTGTTCGAGGGCGACGAGGCACTGGTCGTGGTCATCACGGGCGCGCTGGCCGCCGCCGTCTCCCAGGTCGTGCTGTCGGAGGACGGCAGCGCCGCGCGCCGTCTCGCCGACGACGTGCTGGCCATCATCAGCCGGATTCAGCCGGTCACTTCGGCGGGCGGCGCCTCCACCGGGTAACCTCGGCGTTCGTGCGACGGTTCACTCAAGGTTTCTACGGCTACGCGTTCGCCCTGCTGGTCTGCATGGGCCTCGCCGTGATCATTGTGGTGTCCGCGCCCACGGGCAGGGAGGGGCAACACGTCCCGCGCCTCGACTACACGATCACCGTGGCCAACTACAACAGGTCGGTGCCGCACGAGGTGCGGGCGCCCGCCAAGGATCCGGCCGACTGGATCCCCAACAGCAACAGGATCGCCAAGGGCGCCGACGGCTCGTCGGTCCTGTCGGTCGGCTACGCCACGGCTCCCGACGCCGAGGGCGAGCGCCACCACGCGATGATCGTCCAGGGGTCGGAGAAGCCCGCCCCCGCCTTCGCCAGCCGCATCGCCAACACCGACAAGGCCATCGGGACCGTGCAGATCGCGGGAGAGAGCTGGGAGAAGCGCTTCCGCGAGGACAAGAACCAGCGCACGCTGGTCCGCTTCCTTCCCGACGCCACGCTGATGGTCACGGGCACGGCCGACTGGCCCGAGCTGACCGCGCTGGCCACCACCCTGAAGCCGCAGCCCAAGCCCACGAGCTGATCGAGGAGGTCGGCGGCGCGCGTCACGCCAGGTCCATCTCCCGCTCGCGAGCTGCTCCTGACCGATCGTCCTTTCGCGCCGCCACGATGACGAGCGCCCCGGCGATGACCCCGGCGAAGTACGGACTCGGCACCAGAAGGACGCCGCCCAGCGCGCACCACGCCGCGAGGCCCCAGCCGATTCCGGCGGGCACGGCCACCCCGCGTCCGGCGAGGTGCCACGTCAGGCACCCCAGGAGAATCAGGGGTACGGCGAAGCTCCCGGGACCGGCCCAGAAGGTGACGCTGTTCCGGAAGGACTCCACCGTCTCGGCCCCGTCCGCGAGCATGAGCGGGACGGCTGCCCACACCCCCCGATCCACCCAGCCGGTGATGCTCTCCCAGGCGGTGAGCGCCAGCAAGGACAGGTGCCCCGCTCCCAGCACGAGCATGATCCCGCTCGCCCAGCGGAGCAGCCGCTTTCTGGACTTCATCGTGACTTCCCTTCTTCGTACGCCGCCTCCGCATGATTGCGGGGCGCCAAGCTCGTTCCCAGCGCCGGGTCAGGGCTGGGTGGACGAGATGAGCTATCGGAAAGGCCGCTTCGCGGGTCCACCGACGATCGGCGTCGTCGGGGGCGTCGTCGGGAAGTCGCGGGCCCGGCTCCCAGCGAAGTCACCGGTGAGTTCCTGGACGCGCCACGGCTGCTCGGCGTGAGTCGTGGCACCGTGGCCCCTCCGATCTATACGGTGTCGTACATTTCATGTGTACGGTAACGTACAAATGAATCGCCCAGCAATGGAGGTGGCCCGATTCCCGCTGTGGCCCGCACGACACGAGCTCGCTGGGTAGAGGCGGGCCTCGAAGCCCTCGCCCAGGGAGGACCCGACGCCGTCCGTGTCGAGACGCTCGCCGCCAGACTCGGCGTGACGAAGGGCGGGTTCTACGGATACTTCAACGGCCGTCCCGCGTTGCTCGCCGAGATGCTCGACGAGTGGGAACGCCGCTGCACCAGGGAGATCATCGCCCAGGTCGACGCTGAGGGCGGCGACGCCGTCGAGAGGATCAGGCGCGCCGGCCAGCTGAGCTTCTCAGAAGGCTTCCACCGGATCGATCTCGCGGTACGGGCCTGGGCCCGCCACGACCAGTCCGTCGCGGAGCGCCTGCGGCGTATCGACAACGAGCGCATGGAGTTCCTGCGCGCGATGTTCGGCACCTTCATCACCGACGCCGACGAGATCGAGGCACGTAGCACCCTGGCGTTCGCGCTCGCGATCGGCCGCCACTTCATCGTCGTGGACCACCCCGGGTACACCAGGCGCGAAGCCGTCCACCTCGCCGGAGAGCACCTCTTGCGCCCGCCGCGCTGAACGCCCGATTCGCGCCTCATCGCCGTCGGCCGGACGGGCCCTCGTGGTCGCCCGCCATGACCGGCTCGGCGGCTCCGTCGTGCGCCCCCGCCGAGCGTCGTTCTTGGGCTCGAAGCCGCGCGCGGCCGGCCACGTGAGGATCACAGCAGGCGCAGCAGGTCGTCCAGGCCCGACTTGATCTGCTCGGCGCTCATGCCGCGCTCGGCCTGCTGGTACCCGATCAGGCAGGCGCTCAGCGGCGCGAGCAGGGCGTCGGCGAGGAAGCGGGCGTCGGCCCCCGGCCTGGCCTCGGCCAGCAGCGTGGCCAGGTGCGTGTGGTGGACCATGTAGGGGCCGCTGAACCTCGCCTTGGACGAGCCCATCTCCAGCAGCACGAACAGTTCCTGCTGGGCCACCTTCCTGTCGACCAGCGCGTGGAGGAAGGCGCGGATCCGCTCGGCGGGCGGAGCGCCGGGGCCGATCGGCGGCGGCCCCGTCATGAACGCCTCCTGCAGCGCCCGCTCGCCCGCGTCGATGAGCGCGTAGATCAGCCCCGATCTGTCGCCGAAGCGCCGGTAGACGGTGCCGACGCCGACGTTCGCCTCGCGGGCCACCTCGTCGAGGGAGAGGTTCGCGGCGCCGTTGGCCTCGACCATCCTGGTCGCGACCTCGATGATCCTCTGGCGGTTGCGCGCGGCGTCCGCCCGCTCGGCAGGAGGCTGGCCCGCGATCGGCAGTTCACGCGTCATCGCTGCATCATAGTGCTTGTAAGCGGAGACATCTCCGGTTATCCTCCGATCCGGAGACATTTCCACTTAGAGGAGAGGCTGGCCATGCCGTCCGAGTTCAACGAGAAGGTCATCGAGGAGTTCCGCGCCAACGGCGGCAAGGTGGGCGGATACTTCGAGGGCTCCAAGCTGCTCCTGCTGACGACGACCGGCGCCAAGAGCGGCAACCGCGTCACGACGCCGGTGATGTACCTGCCCGACGGCGACCGCCTGGTGATCATCGCGTCGAACGCGGGCGCGGACAGCCACCCCGCCTGGTATCACAACCTGCTGGCCAACCCCGACGTGACGGTGGAGGTCGGCACCGAGTCCTTCGAGGCCAAGCCCGAGCACATCGAGGGCGAGGAGCGCGACCGCCTCTACGCGGCCATGGTCGCCGTCGCCCCCGGCTTCGCCGAGTACGAGGCCAAGACCAGCCGTCGCATCCCCGTGGTGGCGCTCACCAGGGTGGCCTAGAAGGGCGCGTCGTCGTCCTGCTGGCCGGGCTCGGCCCTGCGGGCCATGGCGGCGGCCAGCTTCACCCTGGCGCCCTGCAACCACTCCTCGCAGATCGCCGCGAGCTTCTCGCCCCGCTCCCACAGCTCGATGGACTGCTCCAGGGTGAGCCCGCCGGTCTCCAGCCTGCGCACCACCTCGGTCAGCTCCTCGCGGGCCTGCTCGTACGACGGCGTCTCATTCTTAGCCACCGCACCACCCTAGGGCGCGCACCCGACAGATTCGTCCGCACACCGCCGCTGACCGTCCCGAGCGCTCCACCCGCCATCTCGTACCGCCCACCGTCTGGCTCCCCCTCGTGCGCTCCACCGTCTGGTGGGCTCCCGCTGGTTGTGCGCCCACCCCGCCATCTCGGACGGTTCACCGTCTGGTGGGCTCCACCTCGTTGTGTGCCCACCGCGCCCGCCATCTCGTGCCGTCCCCGTCTCGTGCGGCGACGCCCACCATCTCGTACGGCAAGCCGCTCACGCGCCTCCCGATCACGGGGTGCCGTCCGCCGAAGGCGCGCCGCCCAGCAGGACTCCGGTGGCCCGCCGTCACGGCGCCCACCACCCCTCGAACACCTCGACGGGCTCTCGACGGGCTTCAGCCGCCTGCCAGGACCTCGTCCCCTTCGGACCCCGGCTCCGATGAACCCTGGCTCCCCTGAACCCTGGCCACTCGGACCCCGGCTCCCTCGAACCTCGGACCCGGGCTTCCTCGAACCTCGGACCCGGGCTTCCTCGAACCTCGGACCCCGGCCACATCGGACTCCGGCTTTTCGGACCCCTGGCCGCTTCGGACCCCTGGCCGCTTCGGACCCCTGGCCGCTTCGGGCCCCTGGCCGCTTCGGACGCTGGCTTCCTCGGACCTCGGCCCTCATGGACTCTGGCCACCTCGGGCTCCGGCGTCTTGGACCCCTGACCACCTCGGGCTCCGGCCGCGCGCACCCCGGCGACCTCGGCACCCCCGCGCTCTGGAACCTCGGAGGCGGGTACCCCGGATCGGCGCGTCAGCCTTCGACGGCTCGGGTTCGCAGGCTCGATATGGGTGTCGACGGCCGAGGATGGGTGGGTCAGGGCTCGGCAGGTTGGTCCGGGTCGACCGTCACGGGGAGTCTGCCGTCGGGGAGCCTGATCGTGAGCTGGTCGCCTGGCGAGACGTCCCGCGCCAGCCGTACGACCTCGCCCGACGGATGCTGCACGATCGCGTAGCCGCGCTCCAGCGTCGCCGCGGGAGACAGGGCGACCAGCCGGGCCCGCAGGTGGACGAGATCGTCCTCCGCGCGGTCGAGGGAGCCGCCCATGACCCTCCTGGTGCGCTCCCTCAAGGCGTCGACCTGCTCGGCCCGCCGTTCGAGCTCCCTGACGGGATCGGCCAGCGATGGACGGGAGCGGACCGAGGTGAGCCAGGCCAGCTCCCTGTCGAGCCACCCGCCCATCACCCGCCGCCCCCTGTCGCGCAGCTGCTTGACGAGCGTGAGCTGCTCGCCGACGTCGGGGACGACCTTCTTGGCCGCGTCGGTCGGTGTGGAGGCGCGGACGTCGGCCACCAGGTCGAGCAGCGGGCTGTCCTGCTCGTGCCCGATGGCGCTGACGACCGGGGTGCGGCAGGCCGAGACCGCGCGGACCAGCGACTCGTCGGAGAAGGGCAGCAGGTCCTCGAGCGAGCCGCCGCCGCGCGCGATGACGATGACGTCGACCTCGGTGTCGGCGTCGAGCTTGCGCAGCGACTCGGTGACCTCGCCGACCGCGTAGGGGCCCTGGACGGCCACCTGTTCCACCTTGAACCGGACGGCCGGCCACCGGCGACGGGAGTTCTCCAGGACGTCGCGCTCGGCGGCGGAGTCGCGCCCGCAGATCAGGCCGATCGTGCCGGGCAGGAAGGGCAGGCGGCGCTTGCGGTCGGCGCTGAACACGCCCTCCGCCGCGAGCACCTGCCGCAGCCGTTCGAGACGGGCCAGCAGCTCGCCCACCCCGACGGGGCGGATCTCCAACGCGGTGAAGGCGAACGAGCCCCTGTTGACCCAAAAGTCGGGCTTGACGTTGACCACGACACGCGCCCCGTCGGCGGGACGGGGCACGGCGGCCTCGTAGACCCCGCGCGGGCAGGTGACTCTGGCCGAGACGTTGGCGACAGGGTCGCGCAGGGTCATGAAGACCGTGCCGCCACGCGCCGTCAGCTCGGTGATCTGGCCTTCCACCCACACCGTGCCGAGCTTGCCGATCCAGCCCGCGACCATCTGCAGGACGGTGCGGACCGGTAGGGGCTGTTCCGGTGTGGTCTTCGCGCTCATGGAAGGAAGGCTAGAGGGCGCGACCGACTATTCGGCGGCGTCGAGCTTGGTGAGGCGGTTCTCGTACATCCGCACGACCTCCGCGCGGGCGCTGGTGGCCCTCTCGAAGGCGAGCATGTCCTGGATCTGCGCCGCGGACTTGCCGCGCATCCTGGCCCGCAGCGAGGCCACGGTGAGGTCGGCGTATCCGGGCAGCGGCTCGATCAGCTCGCGCTCCTTGGCCGCCGCGGCGGACTCGGCCTCCTCGGCGACCGCCGCAGTGGCCTTGGCCGCCTTGGCCAACCCCGCCTCGGCCTCGACCTTGGGCTCGGTCGCGGGCTCGGCCTCGAGCTTCGCCCTGGAACCGGCCTTGGACTCGGGCTCGGCGGTGGTGGAGGTCTGCTTGGCGGCCTTCGCGGGCTTGGCGGCCTTGGCCGCCGGCGCGGCCTCGGACTCGACCTCGGCCTTGGGCTCGGTCGTGGCCTCGGGCTGGGCGGTCGCGGGAGCCTGCTTGGCGGCCTTCGCGCTCTTCGCGGGCTTGGCGGCCTTGGTGGTCGCGGTGGCCTTGGCGGGCTTGGCGGCCTTGGCAGGCGCCTCGGCGACGGCTTCGGCCACCGCGTCGGCCACGGCCTCGGCGGGCGGCGCGGCCACGGTCTCCACGGCGACGGCGGGCTTGACCTCGCTCTCGACGGGGGCGTACGCGGGCTCGGCCGTGACGGCGGACGCGAGCTTGGCCTTGGAGTCGGTGGAAGCGGCAGTGGCCGGCTTCGTCTTGGGCTCGGCCGGAGCGGCGGAGGTCTTGGCCTTGGGCTCGGCCGGAGCCGCGGGCGCGGGGTTGGTCGTGGACTCCGCCGAAGTAGCCGAAGCCGAAGTCGAGGCTGAAGCCGCGGGCTTGGCCTTGCTCTCGGTCTGAACGACGGGCGAGGGCTCCGTCTCGGCCGAGGCCGAGGTGGTGGCCGACGACGAGGGCGAGGCGGGGGCCGCGGGGGCGGGCGCGGACGTTTCGGGCGTGGTGGTGCTGTCAGCCGGGGTGACGGGCTCGGGCTTGGCGGCCGAGCCGTTCGCGCTGCCGTCCCTGGAGGGCGTGAAGATGACAGGCTCGGGCTTCGCGGGCTGCTCGGCGGCCGGCTTGTCCTGGCGGGGCGCGAAGATGACAGGCTCCCTGCGAGCCGGCTTCTTCTCCTCCTCCACCTCGGCCGTGGCCGCCGTCTTCTCGGTGGCGGAGGAACGCTCGCTCTCCTCTTCCTCCTCGTTCCTGCCCGCCAGCCCCTTGACGGCGTTCTTCACCCGGTCGGCGAACAGAAGGGCCTGACCTGCGGCGCTGAGTGTCGTCTGGATGACGAAGAGCGGCACCTCCTTCGCCTTCTCCTTGAGCTCTTCACGATTGGTGACGGTTTTAGCGATGTTGCGGACAACGTCACTGAGAGACATGCCGGGCTCCCTGGGAGGTCAGTATTGGACGGCCAGTCTGGCAAACGCCCGTATCGGCGGGCACGGGCGGGCCGGGTGGCCTCTCCACGTAGCATAGGAACATGGAGCCAAAGACCCCCGCCCGACGTGTACTCGTAGCCAAACCGCGAGGCTACTGTGCTGGAGTGGATCGTGCAGTCGAGGCGGTCGAGAAGGCCCTCGAGCAGTACGGCGCGCCGATCTACGTGCGCAAGCAGATCGTGCACAACACCCACGTCGTCAGGACGCTGGAGGAGCGTGGCGCCATCTTCGTCGAGGAGACCGCCGAGGTTCCCGAGGGCGAGATCGTGGTGTTCTCCGCTCACGGCGTCTCCCCGATGGTCCACGCGGAGGCCGGTCAGCGGCAGCTGCGCACGATCGACGCCACCTGCCCGCTCGTCACCAAGGTGCACAACGAGGCCAAGCGCTTCGCCAATCAGGACTACGACATCCTGCTCATCGGTCACGAAGGGCACGAGGAGGTCGAGGGCACCGCGGGTGAGGCTCCCGACCACATCCAGCTCGTCGACGGCCTCGACTCGGTCGACAGGATCCAGGTGAAGGACCCGAGCAAGCTGGTGTGGCTCTCCCAGACGACGCTCTCGGTCGACGAGACCATCGAGACCGTCACCAAGCTCAAGGAACGCTTCCCCACGCTGCTCGACCCGCCGAGCGACGACATCTGCTACGCCACCCAGAACCGCCAGGTCGCGGTGAAGGAGATCGCGGCGCAGGCGCAGCTGGTCATCGTGGTCGGCTCGGAGAACTCCTCCAACTCCAAGCGTCTGGTCGAGGTCGCCAAGGGCTTCGGCGCCGCCTCCTACCTCGTCGACAACGCCTCCTTCGTCAAGGACGAGTGGCTCGAAGGCGTCACCACGGTCGGCGTCACCAGCGGCGCCTCGGTGCCCGAGGAGCTGGTCGACGGCGTGCTGGCCTACCTGGCCGGCCACGGCTTCGCCGACGTCGAGGAGGTCGAGTCGGTCAAGGAGAGCATGCGCTTCGCCCTGCCGCACGAGCTGCGCAAGGACCTTCGCGCGAACTAGCCTCCATCACCTCGAAAGCCCTCGTGCCCTAACCGGCCGAGGGCTTTCCCGCTCCTTAGGGCGGTCGGAGGAGCGGCTATTCGTCCGTGACGCGGGGCGTGCCGTACACCTTGGGCTCGAAGTAGCCCTCGGGCTCGGGGGCGAAGGCCTTCTCCTTGCTGGCGCGGGGGCGCGGCACGTCCGCTCCTGCCCGCAGCTCCTCGCGCAGCTCGCGGACGTTGGCGGGCAGCCCGCGCTTCCACGCGACGGCCAGCACCAGCGCCGAGCCGGCGAACAGCCAGGGCGCACCGGCCGACAGCGAGGTGAACAGGCCGAGCGCGAGCGCCTGCGCGAGCGAGGCGTTGCCGAGCGCGCGGCCCAGCTCGACGATCAGCGTGGCCACGAAGAAGATCATCGGTGGCGTGACCACCAGCGACAGCAGTTCGCGCGGGTTGACCAGCGTGACGCCGACCAGGCACGAGCCGATGAAGGCGAGCCCCACGAGGATCGGCATGTCGAGCAGCGCGGCCAGCACGTAGCCGGCCAAGGTGCCGATGAGGACGAGCGCGATGGCTCCGCGGGCTGTCAGCCTGACGGCCGAACGCCTGCCTTTGTCACTCATGAGCCCGCCCCCTTACCAGCGACCTGCCGCCATCGTGCGTCAGGACAGGTCGCCAGCCAACTTACCGTTCGCGTGAGATATCAGAGACGAGGTTTCCAGCAGTTCGGGGGAGGCGAGGGGCCGCGGCAGGTGCTCGAGCATGTCGGGGGGGTCGAGCTCACCGTCCACGACGCCCAGATCGTGCAGTTTGCGCGCCGTGACCAGCACCCTGCTCTCCAGGGAGCCGACCGTCTTGTTGTAGGACTCCACGGCCCTGGTGAGCGCCTTGCCGAGCGACTCGACGTTGCGCCCGAGCGACGACAGCCGCTCGTAGAGCTCCTTGCCCAGCTCGAAGACGGCGCGGGCGTTCTCGCTGAGCGCCGCCTGCTGCCAGGCGTAGTGCGCGGTGCGCAGCATGGTGATCAGCGTGGTGGGGGTGGCGATGTGCACGCGCTTGTGCAGCGCGTACTCGAGGAGCGAGGGGTCGCGCTCCAGCGCCGGTGCGAGGAAGGCCTCGCCGGGGATGAACAGCACCACGAACTCGGGCGAGGGGTTGAAGGACTGCCAGTAGGCCTTCGCGGCCAGGCGGTCGACGTGCTCGCGGACGTGCCTGGCGTGGGCGTCGAGCCTCACCGAGGCCAGCGACTCGTCGCCGGTCTCCGCGGCCTCCAGGTAGGCGGCGAGGGAGACCTTGGAGTCGACGACGATGTTCTTCCCGCCGGTCAGCCGTACGACCATGTCGGGACGGTGGGGGCCCTCGACGACCTGCTCGTCGAAGTCGCAGAAGCGCTGCATCCCGGCGATCTCGGCGACCCTGCGCAGCTGGAGCTCGCCCCACCGGCCTCTGGCCTCCGGCCGCTGCAGCGCCCGCACCAGCGCCGTGGTCTGGGAGCGCAGCTGGTCGTTGCTCTGCCTGACGTACTCCATCTGCTGCGTCAGCTCGGCGCGCGCGGCCCTGTGCCCCGACTCGGTGTCGCGCAGCTGGCTCTCGACCCGTGCCAGCAGGTCCTTCAACGGTTCGACCAGGTGCTCGACGGCCTGCCTGCGCTGGTCGAGGTCGCCGGTCGCCTCCGCCCTGCTGGCGGACATGCGGGTCTCAGCCAGCTCGAGGAAGCGGATGTTGTTGACGTCGAGGGCGCGCGTCGACAGCGACTGGAAGCGCTCGGCCAGCTGCTCCTCGACGTAGACGAGCTTGTCGGCGGCGGCCTTGGCGCGGGCGTCGGCCTCGGCCACGCGTACGGCGGCGCGGGTCCTGGCCAGGAGGAAGCCGACCGCGATTCCGAGTGCGAGGCCGATGAGGAGCGAGACGACATCCATTGTCCGCATCATTCCAGGGGGTCGTGGTCAAGGTCGTCCCGACACGCCTGCCGCATTCCGCTTGTGCGCGACGTCCACGTCACTCAGAGTACCCGTATGGTCACCGGTCGGAAGATGATGGTCGCGCTAGCCGCCACGGTCGTCGTCGCGGCGCTCGTCGTCGCCGCCGCGGGAGCGGTCATCGCCGCCCGCGGGCGCGACACGGGACAGAGCGCCACCGCCGGCTCGCCCACGCAGCGCACGCTGGTCTGGGCGCCGGGCGCGTGCGTGAGCAGGAACGGGTCGAGGTTCGACCTGACCGCGTGCAACGGCGGCCACGCCGAGGTGCTGGCCCTGGCCGCCGACCCGCCAGGCCTCGACGGCTGCCCCGCCGACACCGACGAGATCGTCCGCGTGGGCAAGGGCAGGACCGCCTGCCTGCAGTACTTCCTCGACCCGCACCCGGGCCGCCCCGGCGGTGGCGGCGGCGTCCCGCGCGCGGGCGACTGTCTCGGCCGCGACGGCCGCGAGGTGCCCTGCTCCACCAAGGGCTGGTACGGCAGAGCGGTGGCGATCGTCTCCCGCATGGACGCCTGCCCCTCGGGAACGCTCGACGCGCTGGCGATGGACGACAGCGTCGCCTGCCTGGGATCGGAGGGCCAGGTGCCGGTCGAGGGCGCGTGCGTGAGCGCGAAGGTGGCGCGGGTGTCGTGCGACTCCAGGCTGGCCTGGGCGAGGGTGACGGCCTTCGGGAAGTCGGGCGCCGACTGCCCTGAGGGCTCCGACCGTTACGTCACGGCACGAGGCGCATATCGGCCCGTGACCTGCCTGCACCTTCTGAGCAAGTAAACTCGGGCCACGTGAGCCTCAGTATCGGCATCGTCGGCCTGCCCAACGTCGGCAAGTCCACCCTCTTCAACGCGCTTACCAAGAGTGCCAACGCTCTCGCGGCCAACTACCCGTTCGCCACGATCGAGCCGAACGTGGGCATCGTGGGCGTGCCCGACGACCGTCTGGCGGTGCTGGCCAAGATCTTCGGCTCGGCCAAGATCCTGCCCGCGAAGGTCGAGTTCGTCGACATCGCGGGCTTGGTGAAGGGCGCCTCGGAAGGTCAGGGCAGGGGCAACCAGTTCCTGGCCAACATCCGCGACACCGACGCGATCTGCCAGGTGATCAGGGTCTTCAGCGACCCCGACGTCACGCACGTCGACGGTGAGATCTCGCCCAGGCGCGACATCGAGACGATCAACACCGAGTTGATCATGGCCGACCTGCAGACGGTCGAGAAGGCCATCCCTCGCCTGCAGAAGGAGGCGCGGACCAACAAGGACAAGAAGGCCGCGCTCGACGCCGCCGAGGCGGCACTGAGGGTGCTGGAGACCGGCAAGACCATCTTCGAGAGCGGCCTCGACCGGGGCGAGCTGCGCGAGCTGCACCTGCTGACGGCCAAGCCGTTCCTCTACGTCTTCAACCTCGACGCGGACGAGCTCGTCGACACCGCGCTCAGGCAGCAGCTGTCGGAGCTGGTGGCGCCAGCCGAGGCGGTCTTCCTCGACGCCAAGATCGAGTCCGAGCTGGTGGAGCTGTCCGACGAGGAGGCGCTGGAGCTGCTGCAGTCCGTCGGGCAGGAGGAGTCGGGTCTCTCGCAGCTGGCGCGGGTCGGGTTCGAGACGCTCGGACTGCAGACCTACCTGACGGCGGGTCCCAAGGAGACGCGCGCCTGGACGATCAGCAAGGGCGCGACGGCCCCCGAGGCGGCGGGCGTCATCCACACCGACTTCCAGCGCGGCTTCATCAAGGCGGAGGTCGTCTCCTTTGACGACCTGGTGGAGGTGGGCTCCATCGCCGGCGCCCGCTCGGCGGGCAAGGCCCGCATCGAGGGCAAGGACTACGTCATGCGCGACGGCGACGTCGTGGAGTTCCGCTTCAACGTGTGACCGGGTGGGCCCCGCTGAAAACCCCAGCCCGGCATGACCGGAACGGGTCCGGTACAACCGGGACAGTATGGGGCGTCAACCCCTTCCGGTTCTGGCGCGTCGAATCGTCACGGCGATTGCGCTGACTCGGGAGGACAGGTCATGATCCGTCGCATGCTCAGGAATCGGCGTCCCACCACGCCCTCGCTGGCGAGCATCAGTCTGGAAGAGGAGCTGACCCTGCTCAGGGTGGAGCTGATGTACGGCCTCCGCGTCAGCAGGGAGGCCTATCTCCGCAGGAAGATGGAGGAGCGCGAGGAGGTGGTGCGTAGGATGCACCACCGCGACGCCCAGGCCATGCTCGCCGACCTGCGCCGCCGGCTCGACAAGGTGAAGCCCCAGGGCGACGCGCCGAGGGTGATCGATCTGCGAACTCGGCGGCACCTGCGCTCGGTCGACGGGCCTGGCCCGGCCTGAACACCCCCGCTGACCAGGCCAGCTGTCTCCGGGAGGCGCGGCTTATACCAAATGCGCCGGTCGCGACAGTGCCTATGCTCTTTGGACAGCAATCTCTGGCCGTCGGGTAATGCGGCCATGCCGTCTGGCCTGGTCAAATGCCAATTCCACAGGAATGGGGCAGGAGTCAGCACTTCGCCCTGTCATGCACACTCGGTTTGCCCCTGCGCGGCGATGCCTGCAGCATGGGCGTGGCTTTCCTGGAACAATTGGCGGGACTCGATAGGGTGACTGCTTCACCACGGATGATGCGACACCGCGCCAGCCGGGGGGATCGGCGCGAGCGGAGGCGTGATGGCTCGTAGGTCAACCGTCCAGCACGATCCTCGGATCGCTGGCGACCCCGAGCTTTCGGCATACCCAGAGTTCGACCAGGCGCCCCCCGGCGCCAGACGCGGCGCCAAGCGCGGCGGGTGGTCGGGCGGCGGCGGACGCTGGCTCGTCTGGACCGGCCGCGCCATTCTCTGGGCGCTTATCGTAGTTATCGTGGTCAATGGGGTTCGTGCACCATTTGAGCGATTTACCGAGTCGGGCGCACCCGCGGCGAATGTGCCCACGGCGACAGGGCAGGCATTTCCCTCCGAGCGCGCCTCCGCGTTCGCGACCCAGTTCGCCAGCATCTACCTCAACATGAAGTCCGAGGAGCTCGACACGCGCAGCAGGCAGCTGGCACCGTACCTGCAGTCGGACGAGGACCCGCAGTTCGGCTGGGACGGCTACGGGCGCATGTTCGCCGCCAATCTCCAGCCGTTCGGCGTGGAGGTCGTCGACTCCAACAACGGGGTCGTCACGCTGGCCTTCCAGTCGGGCGCCCGCAGGTTCCTGCTGTCGGTGCCGGTCTACTACTCGGGCGGCAGGTTCGTGGTCTCGGGGCGTCCTGCGCTCCTGCCCGCGCCCGCCCCCGCCGACCTGCCGCAGGTGGCCCAGCCCGAGGGCGACGAGGCCGCCGAGGCCGAGCTCCGCCCGCAGCTACAGGGTTTCTTCAAGGCCTACGCCGACGGCAGCTCCGACCTGTCGCGCTACCTCGTGGCGGGCAAGAGCCTGCCCAGCTTCGGCGGAGCCTTCACCTTCGTCGAACTCAAGAGCGTCGTGGTGCCTGTGGGGGGTGCCACCAGAGAGATCCAGGCAGTCGTGGTGTGGGGCGTGCCGACCGGCGCGACCCCCTCGGCCACGCCCGGCGCCACCGACCCGAGCGCGGTCGGCGGCCGCCTCGAGCAGGCCTACCGCCTCACTGTCGAGAAGCAGGGCGACAAATGGTACGTCGAAGACATCCGCGGCGCCGGTCGGGCCGTTGGATAGACGCACGACCGCGCTGCTGATCGGTACCCCCCGGGAGGACCAGAGTGAAAACAATCATCCTGAACATGATCGAACTTGCGACGCCGTCGCCCGCCCCGACCGGCGTCAACACCGAGGGGCTCGCCGACTTCCTGCGCGCCTTCTTCGCCCCTCTCTTCCTCGTCGTCGTCTCCGTGGTCGCGCTGTTCTTCCTCTTCACGCGTGAGATCACGAGATTCGTACAGTTCCTGATTCTGGCCGTGGCGATCGGCGTGATCTTCTACGTTCCCAACATCATCGAGGTGACGGCCAAGGCGATCGCGGGGGCGCTCGGCATCAAATGAGCACCTCTCCCTGTCGGTAACGGGAGGGTTGAGACCGCTCTGGGGCGGTCATTGAACGAGAGGCAGCGGCGGCTGCGAGCGAGGGCGGAGAGGAGGACCGCGTGGACCTGCCTACCTATACGAACATCTGGCGCATCGAGAAGCGGCTGTACAAGCTGTACGACCTGCGGCTGCCCATGCCGCTCCCGATCGTCTGGATCGGCGTCTTCGTCGGCGTGCTCGCTCCTTGGTCGCTGTTGCTCTGGCTGGTGGGCATCTCCTTCGAGGCGCCGTGGCACGTGCTCTACCTGGTCCCGCCCGGCATCGTGACGTGGCTGTCGACCCGCCCCGTCATCGAGAGCAAGCGGCTCACCGAACTCCTGCAGTCGCAGCTGCGCTACATGGGCGAGCCGCGCTCCTGGTGTCGCCTCACGCCCTCGGGCGAGCCCGAGACCGTCGTCTTCTCCGGCAGGGTGTGGCGCGCCGCGCCCGCTCCCGTCCGCGTCAAGGCGCGCGCGGGGGCCCGCAGGCGCCAGGCCGTCCCCGTCGCCGACAAGGCCCGTGAGGTACGGCCCGCCGTCGCCGCCGCTGCCGCCGCCGCGGGGCGCGCTCCGGTCGCCGAGCCCGCCACCCTGCGCAAGGGCCTCGGTGGCGCGACGGGCCGCCGTCGCCGCGCCCTCGCGCCCGCTCTGACCCCCGAGACGGCTCAAGGGGCCGCGCTGCCGCAGACCGCCGCCTCCGAGCCCCTGACGCGACAGGACACGCCCTCCGAGGCCGCGGCGCAGCGCGGCACGCCGGTGGCACGGCAGGACACGGTCTCCGAGCCCGTGGTACGGCAGGGCGCGCGCTCAGGGACCGCCGCCCGGTGGGTGGAGCAGGATGTCGAGGCGCGTGAGGAGGCCCGTGAATCCTCCCGCGTGGCCGAGGCTCGTCTCGGGTCCGCCTCGGAGGTCGCTCTTCCCGGAGCCGTTTCCAGGGCCGAAGGGGCTCCTCGCGAGGCCGACGGGCCCCGTCCCGCGACCGCCTCCCGGTGGGGGTCGCGATCCGAGCCTTCAGAGGCTCCCACCCCTTCGCCCGCCAAGCCCATCGGCACGGAGGCGCTCCGGCGGCTGCGCAGGCTGGCCGCGACCGCGGACGCCCCCACCCCCTCCGACCCCACCCCCGCCCTCCCCGCCGACCGCAGACCTGTCACGCCAAGACACACCCCCGAGATCACCCCGGGCTCCGTCACTCCCGGTTCTGTCACCCCCGGCACAGTCACCCCCGACCCGGTCGGCCCTGAGCTCGTCGGGCCTGAGCTCGCCACCCCGAGCGCCCTCGGCCCCGAGGCGGTACCCGCCGAACCCGGCGGCTCGCGGCCCGTGCGCGCCGAGGCTGTCGACCCCGACCTCGTGCGCGCCGAGGCCGCAGGACCTCAGCCCGTTGACGGGGAGATCGCCGCGCCCGAAGACGCTCGTTCCGGGGATGCCCGTTCCGGGGCGGCCGGTCTCGAGGCGGCGGGTTCCGGGGATGCCCGTTCGGAGGCGTCCGCTCCGGAGGCGGTTCGTTCCGGGGATGCCCGTTCGGAGGCTGCCGGTCTCGAGGCGGCGGGTTCCGGGGACGTCCGTTCGGAGGCGTCCGCTCCCGAGGCGGTTCGTTCCGGGGACGCCCGTTCCGGGGCGGCCGGTCTCGAGGCGGCGAGTTCTGAGGGCGCGCGTTCTCGGGCGGCCGGGTTCGAGGTCGGGGCGTCCAAGGCGGTCGAGCCGGTGGCGGGCAAGGCAGGGGACATCGTGGACGTCGCCCAGGCCGAGGACCAGGCGCGCGATCAGCACCGCAAGGGACAGCCGCCGAGGACCGGCGCCGTCGTCCTGCCCGCCTCGCCGCGGGTGTGGCCGCCCACGCCTTCCGCCAAGCCGCCCACGCCTTCCGCCAAGCCGGCCTCGTCCTCCAAGCCCGTCACGCCCGTCTCCAAGCCCGTCACGCCCGTCTCCAAGCCCGTCACGCCCGTCTCGAAGCCGCGCGTCCTGCCCTCGATCGCCCAGGGCCTGCCGACGCCCGCCGAGAGTCAGGACGGCCCCGCCCAACCGGCGTCCCCGGCCACGCCGAGGCCCATCGCCTCGACGCCCAAGCCGCCCCCCATGACACCCCCTCGGGGCGCCCCGCTCAGGAGCGCGCCGCCGACGGACACGCCCCCCAGGGCCACCCCGTCCAGGGCCATCCCGTCCAGGCCCACGCCGCCCACGAGCACGCCGTCCAAGGCCACCCCGCCCGCGAGCGCGCCGTCCAAGGCCACCCCGCCCGCGAGCGCGCCGCCCGCCGGCACGCCATCCAGGACCGCGGCGGAGCTGCCCAAGGGGCAGCCGCCTCCGCTCTCCATCAGGGCCGTCCCCACCGCGGGCGCCCCGACCACTCCTGCCAACCCCGGCGCGGCCGTCCCCGGACCCCGCAACGAGGCCAGGGTGCGCAGGGTCGAGTCCGTGGTCGGACGCGACTCCTCAGGCGGCTGGCGCAGGCTCGCCCAGGTGGTCGTCGGCGGTGGCGGCAGCCGTACGGACGGGTCTGAGATCGACGAGGCGCGCACGCGCGCGGTCTTCGGCGGCAGCAGACGGGTCGTGGTGCTCGGGTGCACGGGCGGCGCGGGACAGAGCACCACCGCGCTGATGCTCGGCCACACCTTCGCCCACTACCGTGACGACCGGGTGCTCGCGGTCGACGCGAGCACCGGCGGCACCACACTGACCAGCCGCATCAAGGTCGACTCGCCCGAGACGCTGACGAGCCTGCTGTCGGGGCTCGACCAGATCAGCGGCTACCTGAGCATGCGGGCCTTCACCACCCGCACGGGCAGCGGGCTCGAGGTCGTCGCGGCCGACACCGACATCGGCGCCGAGCAGCGTCTGGCCGACCGCACGCTCTACTCCGACCACCGGCTCGGGCAGGCGATGCGGCTGCTCGACCATCACTACAAGCTGGCCGTCATCGATCCCGCCCCTGCTCTGGCCGCGCGGGTCCTGCCGTACGCCGACCAGTTGGTGCTGGTGGTGCCGGCGAGTGAGGACGCGGCAGAGGCGGTGGCGATGACGTACGAGTGGCTCGACGGGCACGGCTGCGCGGACCTGCGCAGGCGGGCGGTCATGGTGGTCAACGGGGTGAGCAGGCGCAGCATGAACGACGTCGAGCAGGCCGAGGCGGTGGCCAGGGGCAGGTGCAGGGCCATCGTCAGGGTGCCGTGGGAGGACGACCTGGCGCAGGGCGGCACCGAGCCCGTGGAGCCAGGACGGCTGCGACCGGCGGGACGGCGGGCCTACCTCGCCATGGCCGGAGTCGTGGTCGCGGGATTCGCATCAGCACAGAGCACCCGTCCCAGCGAGGAGGAAGTGGCCCAGTGACCCCCCGGGCACCCAGTGAGAAGCGCGCAAAGCGGACCGCCATCGCAGCGGGCAACGGGCATGACGGAGGTATGGCGGTCTGATGAGCACGCTTCTCGCCGGCCGGCGAAGCTCATGCGCAGAGGGGGCGGCATGAGCAGGTCGACTCGGGCGCACCAGCGCCTGGCGGTCCGCTATTTCGACGATCGCATCCTGCTGACCGAGAGCTCCGCGTGGGCGTACTTCAGGCTGCCGACGGTCAGCTACGAGTTCGTCACTCCTGAGGAGCGCGAGGCGCTCGCCACCAACATCACGATCGCGCTGGCGGCGATCCGCATGCCGGACGCCGAGGTGCACCTGCGGGTCGCGCACCGCACCTATCCCGCGGCCGAATGGGCGATGGCGCTCAACTCGACCTCGGACGAGGGCCCCGGCTGGCGCGACTACCTGGAGGAGATGTACCGGCACGTCTGGGCCAAGGACTTCTGGTCGAAGGAGGTCTACCTCGGCGTACGGCTGGGCCCCCGCGGCAGGCAGCTCGGCGCGGGCGTGCTGTCGCAGCTGTTCGGGTTCTACCAGCGCAGCGAGAAGGCGCTCGGCCTCGACGACGACCACGTGCCCGACAGCGAGATCTCCAAGTGGACCGATCAGGCCGAACGTCTGGGCAGGGCGCTGGCCTCCAGCGCCCTCTACGCCCGCCACGCCACGTCGGGTGAGGTCGCCTGGCTGTTCAGGCACGCGGCGACGGCCTCGCTCGGCGATCCGCCCGCCAGCGCGAGCCCGAAGCGCCGCTGGGGACAGGGCGAGATCGAGTCGCTGGTCGAGGGACAGATCCACAACGGCAGGTCGTTCCTGCGCATCGTGCAGCCGCAGGGTGACTCGTACGTGGCGCACCTGTCCTTCGCCCGCTTCCCCGACCTGATGCCCTTCCCCGACGGTGAGCCGTGGATGCACTTCGCCGACCAGCTCCCCTTCCCCGTGGAGGTCTCGAGCAGGATGCGGCTGATCCCGCCGGTGAAGGCGTCGAAGGACGTCGCGCGCAAGCTCGCGCACGCCCGCGACATGGACATCCACATCCGCGAGGCGGGCGCCGAGGCGCCGATCGCGCTGGCCGAGCAGATCGATGCGGCCCGCATGCTGGAGCACGGCATCACGAAGGAGCGGCTTCCCTTCGTGTACGGCTGGCACCGCCTCATCGTCAGCGCCCCGACCGAGGAGATCTGCCTCCAGCGCGTCGAGGCGGTCGTCGAGCACTACCGCGACATGGGCATCGACATCGTCAACTCCACGGGCGACCAGTTCTCGCTGTTCTGCGAGGCGCTGCCGGGTGAGAAGGTGACCGTCAACGCCTACGCTCAGCGCCAGCCGCTGCGCACGATCGCGGGTGGCATGGCGACCGCGACCGTCGACCTCGGCGACAGGATCGAGACGGAGGCGGGCTGGCACGGGCCGTACATCGGAGAGACCGTCGGCCGCGCCCGCAGCATCGTGCACTTCGACCCGCTGGTGGCCGCCTCGCGCAACAGGCCGACGGCCATCGCGATCACAGGGGAGCCCGGCGGCGGCAAGACCACGCTGGCGCTGCTGATGATCTACCAGATGGCTCTGCGGGGGGTGACGGTCGCGGTGATCGACCCCAAGGGCGACGCCGAGTCGCTGGTGCAGTTGCTGCAGAAGCGTGAGCGCAAGGCCAGGATCATCCCGCTGGGCTCGGCCTCGCCGGGGCTGCTCGACCCGTTCTCCTTCGGAGACGACATCGCGGCCAAGAAGACGATGGCGACCGAGACGCTGCGGCTGCTGCTGCCGCGCATGTCGGAGGAGCGCGAGTCGGCGATGATCCAGGCGGTCGCCGCGGTCTCCAACGCGCCCGATCCCTCTCTCGGCAAGGTCGTCGACTTCCTCGAGCACGCCGACGACGCGGCCTCGAAGAACCTCGGGGCCGTGCTGCGCTCGATGTCGGAGATGCATCTGGCCAGGCTCTGCTTCGACCCGTCCGGCGGCGAGCAGATCGACTCCGAGGGATGGACGACCGTCTTCACCCTCGGCGGCCTCACCCTGCCCGACGCGGCGACGGGCCGCGACGACTACTCCTACGAGCAGCGGCTGTCGGTGGCGCTGCTCTACCTCGTCTCACAGTTCGCCCGCAGGCTGATGAACGGCCTCGACCGGCGGGCGCCCAAGGCGATCTTCCTCGACGAGGCGTGGGCGATCACCTCCACGCCCGAGGGCGCCAAGCTGGTGCCCGAGGTCAGCCGCATGGGCCGCTCGCGCAACACCGCGCTCGTCCTGGTCTCGCAGAACGCAGGAGACCTCCTCAACGAGCAGGTGACCAACTGTCTCTCCTCGGTCTTCGCCTTCCGCTCCACCGAACGGGTGGAGGTCGACCACGTCATGGCTTTGCTCGGCGTGGAGGCCTCGGAGGAGCACAAGGCGGTTCTGCGATCTCTGGGCAACGGCGAATGCATTTTCCGCGATCTCGATGGCAGAGCGGGCCGCATAGGCGTAGACCTGATCTCCGACGAGCTGCTGCGGTGGCTCGACACGAACCCGACGCACGACAAACCCGGGGAGAACGTGCATGATCATATTCGCGGGGGAGTGACAGGAGCGCAGGAGGTACGTTCATGAAGGGCCGACTACGCCGGCGGCTGACGCTGGCGCTGGTGCTGCTCATCGGCGCACTGGCGCTCCCGCTCGCCCTGCCCTCGGGCACGGCGGCCGCCGCCGCTCCGTTCTGTGACCTTTCACCTGACCTCGCCCCGCAGCTCGTCGGCAGCGGTGTCGACGGCCTGCTGCAACCGCCGCCCCCCGAAGGGGCGGCGGCACCGCAGGCGACCACCAACTACGCCAGGTACGGCATGAGCGGCCAGTTCTGGCACACCGACGGGCTCGGGTGCAGCGACGTGGCCGCCGTGCTCGGCAACTCCTGGGCCAACATGATCTTCGACTGGGCGAAGGCCGTCGACCGGTTGACGATCACGACGTACCAGGCGGCGGCGACAGAGGGGCCGCTGCAGTCCATCAAGGACGTCGTCGACGACATCGTCGAGAACCTCGCCGACGCCATGTACTGGCCGTTCCTGCAGCCGATCATCATCCTGGCCGCCATCTGGCTGGCCTGGTACGGCCTGTTCAGGCGCAGGGCGTCGGTCACCACCGAGGCCGTCGTGTGGATGGTCCTCGCGGTCACCGTCGCGGTCTGGTTCTTCAGCCGTCCCGGGGACTTCACCGGGCTCGGCAAGATCGTCACGGACAAGACCACCGAGGTCGTCAACCAGGCCTTCTCCGGTCTGCCCGGCGCGGGCGGCACCTCCTGCCTGCCCACCAAGGGCTCGGCGGACGAGAAGGTCATGGAGGGCGGTTACGGCAGGACGGGCACCCCTGGCGTCGACCAGAACGCCGACGCGCTGTGGTCCACTCTGGTCTGCAAGCCGTGGCTGGTCGGGCAGTTCGGCACCTCCGACCCCAACGCGCCGGTGATCCGCGACTTCGGCGCCAAGCTGCTCGACATCCAGGCGATCGACAAACAGGAACAGACGGGCCAGACACCCAACAGCAACGCGCACCAGGCCGCCTACGAGGAGATCGCGACCCCGCTGCGCACCACCTCCATCTACTTCCTGTTCCAGGGCAAGGACTGGAGCGGCAGGCTCGGCATCGCCATCGGCGCGCTGCTGGCCGCGCTCATCGCGGGGCTGCTCATCTTCCTGGTGGCGGTCTCGCTGCTGGTGCTGAAGGTGGGTTTCCTGCTGTTGCTCATCATGGGGCCGGTGTTCCTGCTCATCGGCGTCCATCCGGGCAGCGGGCGGATCATCGCGATGCGCTGGGTGGAGATGCTGGTGGGCACCCTGCTCAGGCAGGCCGTCCTGGCGCTGGTGCTGGGCGTGCTCGTGTACGGCTACGCCCTGATCATCTCCACCGCGCTGCCATGGGGCATGCAGATCCTGTTCATGGCGCTGCTGACGATCGCGGTCTTCTTCTACCGGCGACCGTTCCAGCACCTGTTCGCCTCGATGAGCGGCCACACGCTCACCACCAGGATGCTCGGCGAGGCGGCGTCCTCGCCGATCCTGGAGCGGGCGGCCAACACGCTGCCGCCCGTCGCCGTGACCAAGGCGGGCCGCTGGGGCCTGCGCAAGGCCGAGCCGGTTCTGCAGGCGGCCGCCGCGGGCAGCACCGCGGGCGCCTCCGCCGCCGTGGGCGCCGCGGTCGCTCAGGGCAGAGTGAGGGGCGAGGAGGGGGCCGCCGCCGGTGGCGCCGCAGGCACCCGTGTGCCCGCGCCACTGGCCACCGACCCCGACGGCAAGGGCGGCGCCAGGCCGGCGCCCGCCCAACGCGCGGGCGCGGCCCCGCCGCTCAACCTCAGCACCGGCCGTACGGCGAGGCCGCCGCGTGCCGGTGCGGGCGCGGGCGGGTCGGCAGGGGGCGGTCCCGTCCGCTCCGGCGGCTCGGGAGGCTCGGCGGTGCCCGGCGGTTCCGGAGGCTCCGGCGGGGCGGGCGGCGCCGTCTCCGGCGGCTCACGCGGCTCCGGCTGGTTCGGCGGCAGGTCCGGTGGCGGCTGGGCCTCGAGAAGCGGCTCGGGCGGCTCCTCCGGCGGATCCACCCGCTCGGGCGGCTCGTCCGGCGGATCGACGCGCTCGGGTCGCGGGTCCCGGTCGTCGGGCGGGCTGTTCGGCGGCGGGTCGGGCTCCTCTTCAGGCTCGTCCTCTCGCGGCTCGTCCCCCTCACGTGGTTCCTCGGGCGGATCCTCCGGCGGCGGACGCCCTGCCGACGTGCCCCAGGCTCGCTCCTCGGAGCCGCCGCCGCTGTGGCTGCCCAGCCGCAAGAGCGAGGGCAGGAGTGAGGAGCCTCCCGTGCCGTTCTGGCTCAGGCCCAACGGCCCTGACAAGGACTGACGATGGCACAGCCCGCTGACAAGAGAGGTCTCGCCTTCGCCGCGCTCGTCCTGGTGCTGGCGGCGGTGGGCATCTTCGTGACGATGTGGCCCGACGCGGAGACCTCCCCGCCCGCCGTCGAGCAGGAGACGTCGGCGGGCCGTACGGGATCGGGGTCCTCCGCGGCGCCGGCGGTGGCCACGCCGCTGGCCACCGCCAGCAACGCGCCCTTCGACATCTACTCCTTCCTGCCGATGACCAAGCAGGAGCTGGCGGCGGCGGCCGACCTGGCCGTGCGCTTCACCGCCGCCTACGGCACCTTCCGCTACGACGAGGACCCCGCCGCCTACGCCGACAGATTGAAGGTGTTCACCACGGCCGGCCTGGCCACCGTGCTGACCCGCACGATCAGCTCGCCCGTCACCGTCGAGGCGAACAGGGCCGACGAGGTGGTCTCGCAGGCGACCGCGAAGGTCAAGGAGATCAGGCAGGTCGACAAGACCTCGATCGTCTTCGTCGTCATCGGCACCAGGGAGGTCTCCGCCAAGAGCGGGCCGACCAGGCGGGACGAGGAGTACGCGGTCACGATGCAGCAGATGGGTTCCGACTGGCGGGTCTTCGACCTGCAGCCCGCCGACGAGGGCCAGGATGGAGACAGCTCCGGGTGAACCTCTCCCCCCGCACGAAGATCGTCGGGGTGATCGGCCTCGCAGGGCTGGTGCTGGTGACGCTGATCATGTCCCCGATGTTGATGACCTCCTTCCCCTCCTTCATCAGCGGCGGCGGTTTGCCCGACTGCGAGGAGGTCACGCAGGAGAACGAGGCCGCCTCCGACGGCGCGACCTCCGACATCCCTCCCGACTACCTGGAGCTCTACCGGAAGTTCGGCAAGCAGATCGGTGTCCAGTGGACCGTCCTGGCCGCCGTGGGCAAGCGCGAGACCGACCACGGACGCTCCACGCTGCCCGGCGTCCAGAGCGGCACCAACTACGCGGGTGCCGCAGGACCCATGCAGTTCCTGGTCAGCACCTGGGGCGGGGCCAAGCGGATCAAGATCCCGTCGGAGTTCAACGGGTACGCCTCCGACGGTGACGGCGACGGATGGGGCGACATCTACAACCCCGCCGACGCCATCCTCGGCGCGGCCCGCATGCTCAAGCGCAACGGCGCGCCCGAGAACGTCAGGCGGTCGCTGTTCGTGTACAACCGGGCCTGGTGGTACGTCGACCAGGTCGAGGAGATCGCCCGCAAGTACGCCAAGGACGGGACCGTCAAGGTGCCGCCCCAGGCCGACGCCACCTGTGACGAACCGCTCGTGGAGGCGGCGCCCAGCGACGTGGTGGCGAGGATCCTCGCCTACGCCCTGGACCAGCGCGGCAAGCCGTACCTGTGGGGCGGCACGGGACCCGACGCCTTCGACTGCTCCGGGATCATCTACATGGCCTACCGGAGCGTGGGGCTGTCGATCCCGCGCACCACGTTCGGGCAGTGGCCGTTCGGGGTGAAGGTCCCCGACGGCGAGGAGCAGCCGGGCGACCTGGTGTTCTTCAACGCCGGGCCCGGCACGAGGCCCGACAGCCCCGGACATGTCGGGATGGTCGTCTCCAAGGGCAAGATGATCGAGGCCAGGTGCCGGCTGTGCGGGCCGATCAAGGTGACCAGCTACCGAGGGCGTGACGCCATCGTGGGGTTCACCAGGCCGCTGCAGAATGCCGACGTCATGGAGCAGCTCAAGAAACTCGACTCCGCACTCTAAGGTTGAGGGCTTCGAGGGGCGAGGAGACGCGATGGCGATTGTGGTGGTGGGGGCGGCGATCGTCGCCGACGGAAGGCTGCTGGCCGCCCAGCGGGCGGAGCCGCCGGAGCTGGCGGGCGGGTGGGAGTTCCCCGGCGGCAAGGTCGACGAGGGCGAGAGCGACGAGGCGGCGCTGGTCAGGGAGTGCCAGGAGGAGCTCGGCGTGCTCGTCGAGATCGGCGAGCGGGTGGGCGGGGAGTGGCCGCTCGGCGACGACTACGTCATGCGGGTGTGGCTCGCCTCGCTGGTGTCGGGCGTACCTGAGGCCAAGGAGCACCTGGAGCTGCGCTGGCTCGCGCTCGACGAGCTCTACGACGTGCCCTGGCTGGCGGCGGACCTGCCGGTGGTGCGCGCCGTGGAGTTTATGCTTCGCGAGGGTTAAGTCGTTGCGGAGAGTGACATAACCCTTACTGGGCGTGTTGTAGGTTCGCGCCTGTATAGGGGAATCGGGGAAGCGCAGTGAGTTGGTGGCATCGCGCCCGAATCATGTCGGCAGTGGGGTCGGGGGCGCTGATCCTGGCGACCGCGTCGACCTCGGCGGCCGCGGGTTTCGACGCCCCTTCCGCCGGGCGTCTCGGGGACATCGCCGGGAATGTCGGGGACATCGTCGGAGGGGCGAGCGGGTTCTCGCCGCCTGAGGGTCCGAGGAAGGCGCCGAAGGTGGGGCTCCGCGTGGAGCGCCTCGGCGACCCTGACCTGGGCCACTGGCTGCGCACGGGCGACGTGCTGCGCTTCAGGATCGCTGTCGAGGGGCAGGCCCGCGACGCCTTGCTCGCGGTGGCGGCCAAGCCGTCCAAGGCGCTGGCCACGGTCGAGTGCGCCCCCCAGCCCGCCGCCGCGCCGTCCCCGCAGCCTTCGCACGCTCCGCAGGGCTCGTCCGTCTCCCCACCTCCGCAGGCTCCGCCTACTTCCCAGGGCCCGCAGGCTCCGGGCGCTCCGCAGGCTTCGCATGTTCCGCAGGGTCTTGAGGGTCCGCAGCGCCCGGATGTTCCGCAGCGCCCGGATGTTCCGCAGGGTCCGGGCGTTCCGCAGGCTTCGCACGTCCCGCAGGCTTCGCATGTCCCGCAGGTTCCGCAGGGTCTTCAGGGTCCGCAGCGCCCGGATGTTCCGCAAAGTCCGGGCGCTCCGCAGGCTCTGCACGCTTCGCAAGCCCCCCAACTCGTGCAGGCTCCGCAGGGCAGGGGGGCGGCGGTCTGTGCCCTCGGGGACGTCGCGGGGGAGCGCACGGTCGACGTCAGGCTCGTCGTGCCGAGCGGGGCGCAGGAGGTCGTGCTGGCCGCCGTCGCCCAGGTACGCGAGGAGGCGGGCGCGGGCACCGAGACGCTCAGCAAGACCACCAGGGCGCGGGTCGCCATTCAGGCGCGCCCACGGACGTCCGACCCGATGACAGACATCGGAGGGTACGGCGGAGCGGGCATCGCCCCGCCCGTCCCACCGGCCCCGACCGGCGCCCGTATGGCGAGCTCGCTCGACGACCTCACGGCGGCCGACGACACGGCCACGGACGAAGAGATCATGACGAAGGGCCCTGACGGGGAGCTCGCGGTGGCCGCGCCGAGCGCGAAGGTGGTCGGCGCGGCGCAGGACTTCCAGCCTTCGGACGGCGAGGTGGGCGAGGCCTGGCTCGAGACGGTCGAGGCCCCCGTTGCCGGCGGCCCCTCGACCGAGGGCGTTCGCGTGGATGAGCCGCCTGCCGGGTCGCCCGTCTCCTACTTCGAGATGCACGTGTTCTCGATGCTGACGCCGCAGGGCGGTTCGGTCGCTGGCTCGCTGCTGGGCTCGCCTCCTGGACTGCTGCCAAGCGCGCCCGGAGAGGGACCGCCAGCCGTGGACGGGGCTTGGAGCACTGTGGGCAGCGACTCGCACGTGACTCATCCCGGCTCACCCATCACCGTCGCCGACTCGCTCGCCACTGGCCACAACCCACTTCCGGGCGCGCCCGCCACGACCGGGCACGGTCCTGGTTCGCCCACCACGAGCGGGCTTGTGGGTCCGGGTTCGCCCGCCACGACCGGGCATACGGGGCCTGGTTCGCCTGTGACGACCGGGCTTGTGGCGCCGGGTGCGCCCGCCACGACCGGGCACGGCCCGGGTTCGCCCGCTGCGACCGGGCAAGTGGGTCCAGGTTCACCTGCCGCGAGCGGGCATGTGGTGCCGGGTGGGCCTGTCACGAGCGGGCATGTGGGTCCAGGTGCGCCCGCAACCGGCGGGGACCCTCGTCCGGATCTGCTCGCCACCGGCGCGCATGCGCAGTCGCACACGCTCGTCCAGGGCGGGAACCCGCGTCCGGGTGTGCTGACGGGAGGCGGGAATTCGCTTCTGCACTCCCTCATCCCCGGCGTGGCCCCGAACGTCGTCCATGGCTTGGTCACCCAGGGCGCGAGCGTGCGGGACGCCGAGGGCGGGCCACGTTCCGCCGCCGCCCCTGGACCTGGGGCCGTCACCACAAGGCATGACGGCACGGCCACCCGACCGGGGACCGTCGCCACGGGCCTTCAGGGCGCCGCCGCTGGACCTGCGGCCACTGCCACCGAACCACGATCCACTGCCGCCGGGCCCGAAGCCGCCGCCACGGGCCTGGAAGGCGCCACCACCGCCACGGGACCCGCGGCGACCACCACCGGCCCCCAGACCACTGCCACCGGCCCCAGGGGCACCGTCACGGGCCTGGAGAGCGCCGCCACCGGACCCCGTGCCACCGCAACCGGCTCCAAAGCCGCCGCCACCGGGTCCAAGGCCACCTCCATCGGACCCAAGGCGACCGCGACCGGACCCAAAGCCGCGACCAGATCCAAAACCGCGACTGGATCCAAAGCCACCACCGGACCCAAAACCGCGACCGGATCCAAGGCCGCCACCGGGTCCAAAGGCACCACAGGGTCCAAGGCCGCCGCGACGGGGTCCCAGGCCGCCGCGACCGGATCCGCGACAGGGCCCAAGAGCACCGCGACCGGGTCCAAGACCACAGGCCAGGGCTTGTCTGGTGATGAGGCGAAGGCGCGGTTGGGGGAGGTGGGAGCCAGTCAGGCCAGTGCCTCGTCGCAGCTCGCTGATTCCGGTGCGCCCCAGCTCGGCGCCGCGTCGGCCGCACCCAAGAGCACCACCGCTGATTCTGGTGCGAACGGAGGATTGTGGAACGATCCTCAATTGCGATTGCCGCAGGTGGCGCCGCCTCAGCAGCCCAGCCCCAGTTCGTCTGCCATCGCCGTACCATTGCCTCGTGTGATCTCGAGCCCCCCGGTGAAAGCCCAAGCCGAAGACCGGTGGGACCTCACGTCCGGCGCCAATGGGCTTCCCGTCGTGGGAGGCGGCCTCGTGCTGCTGCTCGGCGGACTGTGGGTGGTGGCGAAAGCGGAGAGAACCCGTAGCGGGCGGAAAACTCAGCCGATGTTGTAAATCGGACTTTGCTGTTACATTTACCGCCCTAGTATTCTCATTGACCAAGGTTCGGGAATGCGCGGAGGGCAGCGGTGGCACCGAGGCGACTGACAGCCGTGTCCGCCCTTCTGCTCTCCTTGGGCATCAGCGGCGGCGTGGTTCTCGCGGCAGTTCCGCTCATCGGTCAGGTCGCCAGCGCGTCGGTGGTGGCCAGGGATCCGGACCCCGGCGACGTGGTCCCTCCGTGTGACGCGGGCGAGACCTGCGAACCCACCGAGGTCGTCACCACGGTCACGATCACCACCACGCTCCCCACCCCGACGCCGACCCCGACCGACCCGGTGACCACCGTGACGACCACGGTGACCCCGACGCAGGCGAAGAAGACGAGCAAGGCGCCCGAGCCGGAGAAGACCACTCCGGCGCCGACGACCCCGCCGGTGACGCAGGAACAGCCGGTGCAGCCGCCGCCCGTGGCTCCGACCGCCTCCTCTGTCCCGCCGCCCACCACCGCCGAGCTCGAGCCGACGTTCTCCTTCCCCGCGGCGCAGGATCCCAGCACCGCGCAGGACACGGGAACGGGCACGCCCAGCACGGAGCCCACCGACTCCGAGCAACTGGTGGTGCGCAACGCGGCGCCCGAGTACAACCAGGTCGACCTCAGCCGCAAGCTCGGCATCCCGGCGCTGGTGCTGGTGCTGCTGGCGCTGTTCGCGGTGCTCATCTTCGAGGGCAGGCTACGCAGGCTGGCCCACGCCGCCGCCGTCCGCAGGGCGGGGCCCCAGGCGCCCGGCAGGCACCGTGGCGACGGCGCCCCCGAGCCGTACGGTTACCCGGCGGGTCCGGGCTTCGCGGGCGCGGTTCCGGCCTACGCGCCGATCATCAGCTTCGTGCCTGTGCAGACCTACCCCGGAGGGCCCGCGCAGTACGCGCCGGTCTACCAGCAGCCCTTCCCGCAGGACCCGGCGATGTACGGCCAGCAGGGCCAGACGGCCGAGTACCCCGGCTACCCGCAGCACCCCGGACAGCCGCAGACCGCCTACACGCAGCCCGCATTCACCGAACCCGCCTACACGCAGCCTGACTACCCGCAGCCGGGATACGAGCAGCCCGACTACACGCACGCGGGACACCAGCAGGCGGGCCCGCAGGACGACTACGCGCAGCGGGAGCACCTCCAGCACGAGGAGCCCCGGGCCGAGCGGTTCGACGCCTTCCAGCCGCGGGAGTTCCATGTGGCGGGCGACGACCCTCTTCCCTCGGACCTGATGACGGGGCACGTGGGACGCGAAGACGACGTTCAGGCCTACCGTGACGGGTCGGCGGAGGCCGACACGGCGGGCTACCGCGGCGGGCTGGCGGAGGGCGGCGCGGCGGGCTTCCTGGCCGGGCCGGTTGACGGCGGCGCTGCGGATGACCAGGACGGACTGGTCGGCGGCGCGCCGGGCTACCGCGACGAAGTGGCTGACAGCGGCGCGGGTTCTTCGGGGCATCTGGCGGAGGGCCGGGAGTACCGGGACCTGTTCGAGCCGCTGGTGGCCCCGGACCAGCCGCCGCTGGGCGACATCCCGCCCGGAGGCGACGCTCCTTTCGACGAGCCGCACCCGGGGCATCCGGTGGCATCCGCCCCGTTGGGCGTGGAGCCGAGCGACGCCGAGCCATGGCAGTACGGCGCCCCCCAGTACGGCGAGGCCTCCCAGTACGGCGACGCCCCTACGTACGGTGAAGCCCCGCGCTACGGCGACGCCTCCCAGTACGGCGACGCCCCGCGCTACGGCGAAACCTCCCAGCACGGTGACGCTTCGCGCTACGGCGAGGCCTCCCAGCACAGCGACGCCCGGCACTACGGCGATGCGCACCAGCACGACGACGTCCCCACATCCGGCCAGGCGTCCCCGCACGGCGACGCCACGCCATACGGCGACGCCACGGCATCCAGTGATCCCTCGCGCTACGGCGATGCGCGGAGGGACGACGAGGTCTCGCAGGATGACCGGACGTCGATCGTGCCGATGAGGGAGGATCGCGACCACCGCGAGTTCTGATCGCGGTGAGCGTGTGACGGCTCGTCGCGGTGGCGGTCTGACGGCTCGCCGTTGCGGCGGGCAGCGAAGTCCTGCTGGGGAAGCGCACGGAGAGGGGCGCGAGCCGGCGACGGTGGGCGGCGCCAGGGATGCGACAGCCGTACGAACCGGGGCTCAGACACGGGCAGCGGCGTGGAGGCGGCGGTTCGGACCTGAGTGCAGGTGCGGCGTGGAGGCGGCGGTTCAGATCGGGGTGCAGGTGCGGTGCGGTGGCGAGGGTTCGGATCTGAGTGCAGGTGCGCGGCGGCTGGACGAGCTTCCCCGGGGCCGTGGGGGCACGGCCCCGGGAAGGGCGTCAGCTGCTCGGGCGGCGGAAGATCTTGCTGCCGAGCCAGACCAGCGGGTCGTACTTGCGGTCCACCACGCGCTCCTTCATCGGGATCAGCGCGTTGTCGGTGATCTTGATGTGCTCAGGGCAGACCTCGGTGCAGCACTTGGTGATGTTGCAGTACCCGAGCCCGTGGTCCTTCTGTGCCGACTCCTTGCGGTCGGCCACGTCGTACGGGTGCATGTCCAGCTCCGCGATCCGCATGAGGAACCTGGGCCCGGAGAAGGCCGGCTTGTTCTCCTCGTGGTCGCGGATGACGTGGCAGACGTTGTTGCACATGAAGCACTCGATGCACTTGCGGAACTCCTGCGAGCGCTCCACGTCGATCTGCTTCATCCGGTACTCGCCCGGCCTGACGTCCGCGGGTGGCGTGAAGGAGGGGACCTCACGGGCCTTCTGGTAGTTGAAGGACACGTCGCACACCAGGTCCTTGATGACGGGGAAGGTGCGCATCGGGGTGACCGTGATGGTCTCGTCCTCGGTGAAGGTGGACATCCGGGTCATGCAGCCCAGGCGCGGCTTGCCGTTGATCTCCATGGAGCACGAGCCGCACTTGCCCGCCTTGCAGTTCCACCGTACGGCCAGGTCGGGCGCCTGGGTGGCCTGGAGGCGGTGGATGATGTCGAGGACGACCTCGCCCTCGTTGACCTCGACGGTGAAGTCCTCGAGCTTGCCCTCGCCGCCCTCACCGCGCCAGACCTTGAACTTCGCCTTGTAACTCATGAGAGCTCCTCGTCGGTGAGGTACTTCTTCAGCTCGCTCACCTCGAACAGGGCGAGCAGGTCTTCGCGCATCCCCGGCTGGATCTTCTCCTCGACCGTGACGGCGGAGCCGTCCTCGGTCGCGGAGCAGACGAGCAGCTTGCGGCGCCACTCGGGGTTCATGCCGGGGAAGTCGTCGCGGGTGTGCCCGCCTCGGCTCTCCTCGCGCAGCAGCGCGGCCTTGGCCACGCACTCGGAGACGAGCAGCATGTTGCGCAGGTCGAGCGCCAGGTGCCAGCCGGGGTTGTAGATGCGTCCTCCGGCCGCGCCGACGAGGTGCACGCGCTCCTTCAGCTTCTCCACGACCTCGAGCGCCTCGGAGATCTCCGAGGCCTTGCGGATGATGCCGACCAGGTCGTTCATGGTCCGCTGGAGCTCGGCGTGGACCTCGTAGGGGTTCTCGCCGGAGCGCTCGAGCGGGGCGAGCGCCTCGGCCCTCGCGCTGTCGACGCTCTCCTGGGAGACGGCGGGCCTCGAGGGCAGGGAGTCGACGTAGGCGGAGGCGCCCGCGCCCGCTCGCCGTCCGAACACCAGCAGGTCGGAGAGCGAGTTGCCGCCCAGCCTGTTGGAGCCGTGCATGCCGCCCGAGACCTCGCCCGCCGCGAACAGGCCGGGGACGGCCGCCGCGCCGGTGTCGGCGTCGACCTCGACGCCGCCCATGATGTAATGGCAGGTCGGGCCCACCTGCATGGGCTCGGTGGTGATGTCGACGTCGGCCAGCTCCTTGAACTGGTGGTGCATCGACGGCAGCCGCTTGATGATCTCGGCGGCGGGGAGCCTGGTGGACACGTCGAGGAAGACGCCGCCCTGGGGCGAGCCGCGTCCCGCCTTCACCTCGGAGTTGATCGCTCTGGCGACCTCGTCACGCGGCAGCAGCTCCGGAGGGCGGCGGTTGTTGGCCTGGTCGGTGTACCAGCGGTCGCCCTCCTCCTCGGTGGTGGCGTACTTGTCCTTGAACACCTCGGGGATGTAGTTGAACATGAAGCGCTCGCCGAGCGAGTTGCGCAGCACGCCGCCGTCGCCGCGGACCGACTCGGTGACCAGGATGCCGCGCACGGACGGCGGCCACACCATGCCGGTCGGGTGGAACTGGATGAACTCCATGTTGATGAGCTTCGCCCCCGCCAGCAGGGCCAGGGCGTGCCCGTCTCCCGTGTACTCCCAGGAGTTGGAGGTCACCACGTACGACTTGCCGATGCCGCCGGTGGCCAGCACGACCGCGGGCGCGTCGAAGAGCACGAGGTTGCCGGTCTCGCGCCAGTACCCGAAGGCACCGGAGATGGCGTCGCCGTCCTTGAGCAGGCGGGTGACCGTGCACTCGGCGAAGACCTTGATGTAGGCCTCGTAGTCGCCGTGGGTCTCGTAGTCCTCCTGCTGGAGGGCGACCACCCGCTGCTGGAGGGTGCGGATCAGCTCCAGTCCCGTCCGGTCGCCGACGTGCGCCAGGCGGGGGTACTCGTGCCCGCCGAAGTTGCGCTGACTGATCTTGCCGTCCTTGGTGCGGTCGAACAACGCGCCCCACGCCTCAAGCTCCCACACCCGGTCGGGAGCCTCCTTGGCGTGCAGCTCGGCCATGCGCCAGTTGTTGAGGAACTTGCCGCCGCGCATGGTGTCGCGGAAGTGCACCATCCAGTTGTCGTCGGAGTTGACGTTGCCCATGGCCGCGGCCGCGCCGCCTTCGGCCATGACCGTGTGGGCCTTGCCGAACAGCGACTTGCACACGATGGCGGTGCGCTTGCCTTGCTGACGAGCCTCGATGGCGGCCCGAAGACCCGCGCCGCCTGCGCCGATGACGACGACGTCGTATTCGTGACGCTCGATTTCCACTTGTTGGGATCCTTACGCGTACGGGAAGTTGATGATGCCCTTGGCCACGAGACGGACGTAGAAGTCCGCGCCCATCACCGAGAACATCGACGCCCAGGCGAGCGGCTGGTGCTTGGCGTTGAGCTTGGAGATGAACGTCCAGGCCCTGTAGCGCACCGGATGCCGGGAGAAGTGGTTGAGCCGCCCGGCGGTGATGTGCCTGCAGGAGTGGCACGAGAGCGTGTAGGCCACGATCAGGGCCGCGTTGATCAGCAGGATCCAGGTGCCGACTCCGAGTGGCTTGTGGATCAGCGCGAGGATCGCGTCGTAGGTGAGGACGGCGCCGATGACGATCGCGCCGTAGAAGAAGTACCGGTGGATGTTCTGGATGATCAGCGGGAAGCGGGTCTCGCCCGTGTACTTGCCGTGCGGTTCCTGGACGGCGCAGGCGGGCGGGGACAGCCAGAACGAGCGGTAGTAGGACTTGCGGTAGTAGTAGCACGTCAACCGGAAGCCACCGGGCAGGCCGAGGATCAGCAGGCCGGCGGGCAAGGTGTACCAGTCCCCGATCGGGGCCCACCCGAACAGGCGCGCACCTTCGGGACACGTCGCCTCGGCCAGGCACGGCGAGGAGAACGGAGCGATGTAAGGCTCGATGTAGATGCTCGGGTCGAATACGGCCCACACGCCGTAGACGAGGAACGAGGCCAGCCCCAAAAAGGTCAGCAGCGGGGCGAGCCACCATCGGTCCGTGCGGAACGTGCGCACCTTCACCTGTGCGCGTTGTCTTCTGACCTGGGGTTCAGGGGTCGTCTGGGTCATCGCGGATCTCTCCACCTCCCGCGGAATGGCTGCTGCGAGGGTGGTGGAATCACTCGCCTCTCGCGCATTGGTGGGGGATACGTTACGACGGCGGCATCGGGTTTTGTGAGAAGGGTCACTCACTTTTTCGATGGCCGCATGTGATTCCTGTCACCCCACTGTCAGAAGCGCTGCCCCAAGGACGGGAGCTTAACCACGCCGACAAAGAAATCATCGATTTGGCGGACAACTCGGATGAACTGATGAAAATCCACCGGTTTCGCCACATATGCATTGGCGTGCAGGCTGTAGCTGCGGACGATGTCCTCCTCGGCCTCCGAGGTGGTCAGCACCACGATCGGGATGCTGCGCAGATCGGGGTCACCCTTGACATCGGCCAGCACCTCCCTGCCGTCCTTGCGCGGCAGGTTGAGATCGAGCAGCATCATGTCCGGCCTGGGAGCCGAGGCGTAGCCGCCCTGCCTGCGCAGGAAGGCCATGGCCTCCTCGCCGTCGTTGACCACGTGCAGGCGGGTGCGGACGTGGTTGAGCTCGAAGGCCTCTCGGGTCAGGAGCACGTCGCCCGGGTCGTCCTCCACGAGCAGCACGTCGAGGGGGCTCGCGTGGTTCATCCATGGCTCCTGCCTGGCAGAGTCCACCGCACGGTGGTGCCGTGGCCCTCCCGCTCCTGACTGTCCAACCAGATCCTGCCCCCGTGATACTCCACGATCTTCCTGCACAGGGCCAACCCGATGCCCGTGCCGGGATAGCGGTCGCGGGTGTGCAGCCGCTGGAAGATGAGGAAGACCTTGTCAGCGTACTTCTCCTCGATGCCGATGCCGTTGTCCAGGCAGGAGAACTCCCACATGTCGTCCCCCGTCTCGCGCGCCTCGATGCGGACGGTCGGCGGCTCGTCGGCCCTGAACTTGATCGCGTTGCTGATGAGGTTCTGGAAGAGCTGGGTGAGCTGGGTCCTGTTGCCGACGACCTCGGGCAGCGGGCCGTGGGAGACGTCCGCGCCCGACTCCTCCACCCGCACGGCGAGGTTGTGCAGCGCGTCGGCCAGCGGGAGCGCGCTGTCGAGCGGCACCTTCTCCGCGCCGACCCTGCCGACCCTGGAGAAGTCGAGCAGGTCGTTGATGAGCAGCTGCATCCGCTTGGCGCCGTCGACCGCGAAGGTGATGTACTGCTTGGCCTTGTCGTCGAGCTGGTCGCCGTAGCGCTGCTCCAGCATCTGGGTGAAGCTGGCGACCTTGCGCAGCGGCTCCTGCAGGTCGTGGCTGGCCACGTAGGCGAACTGCTCCAGCTCGCCGTTCGAGCGCCGGAGCTCCTGCGCCTGCTCTTCCGAGGCGCGCCACTGGGCCAGGATCCTGCGGCGCATCGCGTCGATGTGGCCCGACAGCTCCGACAGCTCAGCGGGACGGTCGACCTTGAGCGAGCGGTCGAAGTCGCCCTGGGCGACCGCGCGGACCTGCGAGGTCAGCTCGGCCACGGGGCGCAGCACCACGTGCCTGACGATCACGCCGAGCAGGATGAGCACCCCCACCAGGACGGCCGCCAGCAGGCCGAGCGCGAAGGTGAAGCTGCCGGCCCGCTGCTCCAGCTGCTGGGATCTGGAGGCGTGCAGCGACTCGAGATGGGTGCGCTGGATGTTGAGCGCCGCCCTGACCTCGCCGAACCTGACGCTGTTGACCTTCGCGTTCTCCCTCGTCAGGGCCGCGCCCTCGAGGACGGGCTCGGCGTACTGCGCGCGCCACGCGGCGCTCGCCCGCCTGATGGCCTCGAGCCTGTGGCCGGGCACGAGCCCGGCGACGCGGTCGACGGCGCGGTCCTCGTCGGCCCGCGCCTGCCGGTAGGCGGAGAGGTACTGGCGGTCCGAGGTCAGGCCGAAACTCCTGACCGCGCCCTCCTGCGCCGCCAGGGCCACCGACAGGTCGAGCGTGGCCAGCGCGGCGGGGTCCACGACGTCGATCACCTCGTGCCGCGCCTCGGAGAGTCGCGCGAGCGTGCCGGTGGTGAGCGTCGCCCCCGCCACCAGGACGAGCAGGCCGACGATCCCGGCGAACATGAACCAGCGGCCGATGGGCAGCCTGCCGTACCCGGTGGGCGGGTTGGGCGGAGGCAGCGGTCGAGGGCGGGCCATCGCTCACCCCTTCCTGGAGATCAGCACGGCGGCGAGGTCGTCGGAGAGGGCCTCCCTGTTGATCTCGGTCACCCTGTCGATGATCCGGTCGAGGTCGATGCCGCCGTGTTCGTCGATGATCCGCAGCAGCCCGTCGGTGCCCAGGAGGTCGGGCCCGCCGCCGACGGTCGCCTCGGTCAGCCCGTCGGTGTAGAGGAGCATCGACCACTCCTCGCCGAGCGGCACGTCGATGGCGCGCCAGGCGACGTCGGGGAAGATGCCGAGAGGCGGACCCGAAGGCCCGCCTCGCACCACGTCGAGCCGGCCCTCTCTGATCAGGACGGGTGGCGGGTGGCCGACCAGGTGCATGGTCGCGTGCCGCAGCGAGGGGTCGATGGTGGCGGTGCAGAGCGTGGTGAAGATCTCCGGTGACCTGCGCTCGTGCTTGAGCACAGTGTCGAGCGTCTGGAGCGCCTCGTCGCCGTGGATGCCCGCCAGCGTCAGCGTCCGCCAGGCGATGCGCAGCGCCACGCCGAGTGCCGCCTCGTCGGGGCCGTGCCCGCACACGTCGCCGATGACGGTGTGGATCGCGCCGTCGGAGCCCTGCACGGTGTCGTAGAAGTCGCCTGCCAGCAGGGAGCGCTGCCGTCCTGGGAGGTAGCGGCACTGATGGGCGACGGGGCCCTGCGGCAGCAGCGGCACGGGCAGCAGGCCGTACTCCAGGCGGGTGTTCTCCCTGCTGGTCAGCTCCGACTGGATGAGCCGCTGGTGGGCGAGGTCGGCGCGCTTGCGCTCGATGGCGTAGCGGATGGCCCTGGCCAGCAGGCGGGCGTCGACGTCCTGCTTGACGAGGAAGTCCTCGGCGCCCTCGGCCACCGCCGCGATGCCCACGTGCGCGTCGTTGAGCCCGGTCAGCACGAGCACGGCGACGTCGGGCGCCATGGCCAGTACCTCGCGCAGCGCCTCCATGCCGTCGGCGTCGGGCAGCGACAGGTCGACGAGCACGCACTGGATGTCGCGGTTGAAGCGCTGTCTGGCCTCGGCGATGCTGCGCGCCCAGGTGATCGTGGGTGGCTTCTCCACCTCCTGGAGCAGCTCCTCGACCAGGAAGGCGTCGCCCGCGTCATCCTCGATCAGCAGCAGGGGCGGCATCTCTGGCAGGCCGTGTGCTGTCACGTACACCTCTGATGAGCTCGACACCTTGGGGTAGTTCGCCCCCATGTTCCGCTTCCGCGAGGAAGAAGAGCAAGGTAGCGCGAAAGGCCTGCGCGGCCCTGGTCGGTTCGACGTCCTTCCTGTGGGCGAGGGCGATCGTCCGGCGCAGCCCGGGCGGCGCCAGCGGGATGCCGGTCAGCCCTGGACGCCCGTCCAGCACCATCGAGGGCACCACCGCCACGCCGAGGCCGGCCTCGACGAAGCGAAGCACGGCGTCCATCTCGCCGCCCTCGACCGCGAACCTGGGCTCGAACCCCGCCTGCCTGCAGGCGGCCAGCGTGGCCTCCCGCAGGTCGTAGCCCCGCCTGAACATCACCATCGGCCGCCCGCGCAGGTCTTCGATCCGAAGGTACTGCCTGCGGACCCGCGCGTGCGAAGGCGAGGCGACCACGAGGTTCTCCCGCAGGATCTCCTCGGTCACAAGCGCGGGGTCGTCGCTCTGCAGCGGCATGATGATGACCGAGAGGTCGAGCTGCCCCCTGGCGAGCGCCCTGACCAGATCACGGGAGCCGCCCTCCTCGACGAGCAGCTCGATACCGGGGTACTCACGATGAAAGCGGGCCAGCGCGTCGGCCAGCAGGCCCGCGCAGAGCGAGGGGGTGGCGCCGAGCCGTACCCTGCCTCTCCGGAGCCCCGCCAGCTCGGCGACCTCCTGGCGGGCGGTGTCGGCGTCGGCCAGCATCCTGCGCGCCAGCGGCAGCAGGGACTCGCCGGCGGGCGTCAGCGTGACGTTCCCCCTCGCGCGGGAGAACAGCGGCGCGCCCAGCTCCGTCTCCAGCGCCTTGATCTGCTTGCTCAGCGACGGCTGCGCGACACGCATCCGCTCGGCGGCCTGGGTGAAGTGCCTCGTCTCCGCCACCGCGACGAAGTAGGCGAGCTGCTGGAGCTGCACTTTCCACAGCGTACGGGGTGTGAGATTGATCGCACCGACGCGGGGCCAGGCCGTGTCCTGCCGGACAAATAGCCGTTGGCTATCGAAACCAGAACCATGATGACTTGGACGGATAACTGCAGCGTAATTAGCGTCGGAAGACGTGACAGCCACGATTGAGCGCGGGTCCGCCACCGCGCCGGTTACCTCTCCCGCGAAGGCTTCCCCGCCTTCAACGCCCAAGAAGACCGGCGGGTTCCTGGGCTCCTCCAACGGCAAGAAGGTCGTGATGGCCGTCACGGGCGCCATCATGGTCGGCTTCCTCGCGTTGCACATGCTGGGCAACCTCAAGATCTTCCTCGGCAACGACTCCTTCAACGAGTACGCGCACGCGCTCCGCACGCTGGGCGAGCCGCTGGTGCCGTACCGGACGGTGCTGACCGTCCTTGAGGCGATCCTGCTGATCAGCGTCGTGCTGCACATGTGGGCCGCGATCTCCCTGGCCCGTCGCGCGGGCAGGGCGCGGCCGGTGAAGTACGTCGCCAAGAAGTCGCAGGCGCAGGGCTACACCACGCACATCATGCGCTGGGGCGGCGTGACGATCGCGCTCTACCTCGTCTGGCACCTGCTCGACCTGACCTTCGGTGTGGTCAACCCCAAGGGCTTCGACTCCTCGCCGGCCGACCGGATGATCGCCGGGTTCCAGCCTGAGCGCTGGTGGGTCACCCTCATCTACGTCATCGCGCTGGTCATGGTCGGCCTGCACCTGCGTCACGGTCTGTGGAGCGGCTTCCAGACCCTCGGCTGGGCCAAGGACCGCCGGCGCACGCTCAAGCTCGCCGCCGGCGCCGTCTCCGCCGTGATCGTCCTGGGCTTCCTGGCCCCGCCCATCGCCATCATGATCGGATTCGGCAAGTGAAGTACACAGAGGGCGCGGAGATCCGCGATACGAAGGCTCCCGACGGTCCCATCGAGGAGCGCTGGGAGAAGCGGAAGTTCAGCGCCAAGCTGGTCAACCCGGCCAACAAGCGCAAGCTCCAGGTGATCGTGGTGGGCACCGGTCTGGCGGGCGGCTCGGCCGCCGCGACCCTGGGCGAGCTGGGCTACAACGTGAAGTCCTTCTGTTACCAGGACTCCCCGCGCCGCGCGCACTCCATCGCCGCGCAGGGCGGGATCAACGCCGCGAAGAACTACAGGGGCGACGGCGACTCGATCTACCGGCTGTTCTACGACACGGTGAAGGGCGGCGACTTCCGCGCCCGCGAGTCGAACGTCTACCGCCTGGCCCAGGTGTCGGTGAACATCATCGACCAGGCCGTCGCGCAGGGCGTCCCGTTCGCCCGTGAGTACGGCGGGCTGCTCGACACCCGCTCCTTCGGCGGCGCGCAGGTCTCCCGCACCTTCTACGCCAGGGGTCAGACGGGCCAGCAGCTACTGCTGGGCGCCTACCAGGCGCTGGAGCGGCAGGTCGCGGCGGGCACCGTGGAGATGTTCACCAGGCACGAGATGCTCGAGCTGATCGTCTCCGACGGCAGGGCACGCGGCATCATCGTGCGCGACATGGTCACCGGCGAGATCGAGCGGCACATGGCCGACGCGGTCGTGCTGGCCACCGGCGGCTACGGCAACGTCTTCTACCTGTCCACGAACGCCAAGGGCTGCAACACCACGGCGATCTGGCGGGCGCACGAGCAGGGCGCCTACTTCGCCAACCCCTGCTACACGCAGATCCACCCGACCTGCATCCCGGTGTCCGGCGAGTACCAGTCGAAGCTGACGCTGATGTCGGAGTCGCTGCGCAACGACGGCAGGGTCTGGGTCCCGGTGGCGGCGGGCGACACGCGCGCCCCCGGCGACATCCCCGAGGCCGAGCGCGACTACTACCTGGAGCGGATCTACCCCGCCTTCGGCAACCTGGTCCCTCGTGACATCGCCTCCCGCGCCGCCAAGAACGTCTGCGACGAGGGACGCGGCGTCGGCCCCGGCGGGCTGGGCGTCTACCTCGACTTCCGCGACGCGATCAACCGGCTCGGCCGCGACGCGGTGGAGAAGAAGTACGGCAACCTCTTCGAGATGTACGAGCGCATCACCGGCGAGGACCCCTACACCCAGCCGATGCGCATCTACCCCGCCGTGCACTACACGATGGGCGGCCTGTGGGTGGACTACGACCTGCAGTCCACGATCCCGGGGCTGTTCGTGATCGGCGAGGCCAACTTCTCCGACCACGGCGCCAACCGCCTGGGCGCCTCCGCGCTGATGCAGGGCCTGGCCGACGGCTACTTCGTCCTGCCGACCACCATCGGCGACTACCTGGCCAACGGCCCGTACGGCGAGGTCGACGAGGAGGTCGTCGCCGAGGCCGAGATCAAGGTCCGCACGAAGATCGACAAGCTCCTGTCGGTCAACGGCACCCGCACCCCCGACTCCTTCCACAGGGAGCTCGGCAGGATCATGTGGGAGTACTGCGGCATGGAGCGCACCGAGGAGTCGCTGCGCAAGGCCCTGGAGCTGATCCCCTCGCTGCGCGAGGAGTTCTGGCGCGACGTCAAGGTCTCCGGCACCGCGGAGGAGCTGAACCAGGTGCTGGAGAAGGCGGGACGCGTCGCCGACTTCTTCGACCTGGCCGAGCTCATGTGCCTGGACGCGCTGGTGCGCACCGAGTCGTGCGGCGGCCACTTCCGCGCCGAGTCGCAGGACGCCGACGGCGAGGCGCTGCGCGACGACGAGCACTTCGCCCACGTGTCGGCGTGGGAGCACACCCCCGAGGGGCCCGTGCTGCACAAGGAACCGCTCGAGTACGAGTACGTCAAGATGAGCCAGCGGAGCTACAAGTGAACCTCACCCTTAAGGCCTGGCGTCAGAGCGGTCCCAAGGACTCCGGCAGGATGGTGACCTACCAGGCCAAGGACGTCTCGCCCGACATGTCCTTCCTGGAGATGCTCGACGTCGTCAACGAGCAGCTGATCCTGGCGGGCGACGACCCGATCGCCTTCGACCACGACTGCCGCGAGGGCATCTGCGGCATGTGCGGCATGGTCATCAACGGTGTCGCGCACGGCGAGCAGCGCGCCACCACGACGTGCCAGCTGCACATGCGTCACTTCGAGGACGGCGCCACCGTCACCATCGAGCCGTGGAGGGCCGCGCCCTTCCCGGTGGTGAAGGACCTGGTCGTGGACAGGTCGGCCTTCGACCGCATCATCCAGGCGGGCGGGTTCGTCTCTGTCCCCGCCGGTTCGGCGCCCGACGCCCACAGCCTGCCCGTGCGCAAGGAGGACGCCGACGACGCCTTTGACGCGGCCACCTGCATCGGCTGCGGCGCCTGCGTCGCGGCCTGCCCGAACGGCTCGGCCTCGCTGTTCACCGCGGCGAAGATCACCCACCTCTCCCTGCTGCCGCAGGGCCAGCCCGAGCGGATCGCCAGGGCCAAGTCGATGGTGGACCAGATGGACGCCGAGGGCTTCGGCGGATGCACCAACACCGGCGAGTGCACGGCCGTCTGCCCGAAGGGCATCCCGCTGGACACGATCGCCAGGATGAACAGCGACTACCTCAAGGCCAACGCCAAGTAGGTCCTCGCGCGACTGCGGGCCGTACCTCCCTTCCGGAGGCACGGCCCGCTTCGCTGTCGTCACCTGCGCTTCAGGAAGGCGGCGGCCAGGACGGCGCCCACCAGCACGAGGGCGGAGTTGACGAGGATCGCGACCGAGACCCCCGAGAGCACTCCCTCGGCGCCGGTGTCGCCGAGCGCGGTCATCCTGGCGGTGGCGACGGCGCTCATGATCGGGATGCCCATCGTGATGCCGACCTGCTGGGTCATGGTCGCCAGGCCGGTGGCCAGGCCCTGCTCCTCGTCGGGCAGCCCCGAGGTGGCGGTGACCATGAAGCCGACGATCACCAGCATGTTGCCGACGCCGCCGACGAAGGTCGCGGCCAGCAGCAGCCAGATCGAGGAGCCCGAGGTCCCGAGGCCGATCAGGGCGAGGGTGGCGACCGCCTGGACGAGGCCGCCGGCGATGATGGTGGCCCTGGTGCCGAGGCGGCCGACCGCGCGTCCGCCGAGGGTGCCGCCGAGGACGGTGCCGAGGCCCAGGACCCCGAAGGCGAGCCCGGTGGCCAGCGGCGAGTAGCCGAGGACCTCCTGCAGGTAGAGGGTGAGCAGGAAGACCAGCGAGGTCTCGGTCACGAAGGCGATGAGCCCTGCCGTGTTGCCCCAGATGACGCTGCGCCGCTTCATGATGCGCACAGGGACGAGGGGAGCGTCGGCCCGCTGCTCGACGAACCAGAAGCCGACGAGGAGCACCAGGCCGGCGATGAGGGCCGCGAGCGTGGTGGGCGTGGTCCAGCCCGTCTCGCCGGCCTGGGTGAGGCCGTAGACGAGCGCGAGGAGCCCGCCGGTGACGGTGATCGCGCCGGGGACGTCCAGCTTCGGCCGTACGGCAGGCCGCGAGTCGGTGATCGCCGAGGGGGCCAGCGCCAGGACGAGCGCGGCGACGGGCACGTTGACGAAGAAGGCCCAGCGCCAGGAGAGCAGGTCGGTGAGCAGCCCGCCGAGGATGGCGCCCGCGGTGAATCCGGCCGACATCAGCGCGCCGTTGAGGCCGAGCGCCCGCTCCCTGAGCGGCCCCTCCTTGAAGGCGGTGGTGAGCAACGCCAGGCCCGCAGGGGTGACGGCGGCGGTCGCCAGCCCCTGCAGCACCCTGGCGATCAGCAGGATCTCGGGCGAGGTGGCGAGGCCGCCCATGAGGGAGGAGAGTCCGAGTACGGCCATGCCGCCGAGGAAGAGCCGCTTGCGTCCGACCAGGTCGGCGACGCGGCCGAACAGCAGGGTGAACCCGGCGGCCGCCAGCGCGAAGGAGGTGGCGATCCACTGCAGGTGCGTGAGGGAGAAACCGAGCCCCTCCCCGACGACGGGCAGCGCGACGTTCAGGATCGAGAAGTCAACGGCGATCATGAACTGGGCGCCGAGGAGGAGGGTGAGCACGAGCTTCTGCCGCCCGGTCATGGCGATCTGCGGCTCGGCGTGGGTGAGCGTGGACATGGGGAGCCCTTCTTCTAACGGGTCTCTAGTACCGTTAAGCTGAGAGCAACTTAGCACGAGAGGATCGGTAATGGAACTGGAGTCCCGTTATGGCACTGTCAGGCCGGGTGGACGCACCGCCCGCGTGCGCGCCGCCGTCCTCCAGGCGGCCGGCGACGCGCTGGTCGAGCACGGCCTCGACGGCCTCGACCTCGCCGACGTCGCCCGCAGGGCGGAGGTCGGCAAGACGACCGTCTACCGGCGCTGGTCCACGACCACAGGATTGATCGCCGACCTCCTCGTCGACATGGCCGAGCAGTCCACGCCCCGCACGGACTCGGGCTCCCTGGACGAGGACCTCAGGGCGAACGCCAGGCTCGTGGTCAAGACCCTGACCGATCCCCGGCAGGGCGCGCTGTTCAAGGCGATGATCGCCGCCGCGACCTGTGACGAGCGCACCGCCGCCGCCCTGCACCGCTTCTACGCGACCAGGATCGAGGAGTGGGCTGGATGCGTGGAGGCCGCCGTGGAGCGGGGTGAGGTGCCTGAGGGCACCGACCCTCATGAGGTCATCCGCGCGGTCTCGGCCCCGCTGTACTACCGCCTGCTGGCCAGCGGCGACCCTCTCGACGAGAGCGTGGCCGACCTCGCCGCCACGGCCGCCGCGACGGCGGCCAGAGCCGGGGTCTACAGGATCTGATCGGCCTTCAGGCGAGGGACGGCACGGCGGGCAGCCCCCACGCCCGCCTGATCTGCTCCAGGCTCGACCTGGCCAGCACGTCCGCGACGCCGGTCTCGCGCTGCGCGCGGGCCAGGGCGGCGAAGGAGCCGGGGAAGCCCGGCTCGGCGGCCCTGGTGATCGACTCCTGGTCGAGGCCGTCCACGAAGATCTGCTCCACGGTGTCGAGGAAGCAGGCCCTGTTGACGAGGGTCGCACCGAGCCGACCGGCGCCGGGAGTGGCGGCGGACTGCGTGGCGAGGTGCCCGGCGAGCCGGCTCAGCCCGCCGTGGGCGGCCACCAGGTCGGCGTGGAAGAACTGCAGAAGCTCCTGCGGCGCGTCGCCCGTGGCGGGTGCGCTGCCGGCGGTTCGGGCCAGTTCGCGCCTGACGAGGGCGGCGGTGACCTCCGTCAGGGAGCGGGGCCGCTCGGGCGTGACGAGCGCGGTGGCGGCCCTCGCCGTACGGAGCAGGTCGCGAGGGATCGCGCCCGACAGGCAGTAGAACAGGGCCGCGAAGGGCGCGGGCATGCCCACCGCCCTGTTGTCGAGCAGTCGCAGGGCGGTGCGGTAGTCGAGCGGGCTGACGCGGACGACCTCGTCGATGGCGCTGTCGAAGGCGTCGCGGCGGTCCAGCGGCGTGAGTTCGGCATCCCTGAGCGCCTCGTCGGACACCGACAGCACGAACAGGCAGTGCGGCACGTCGAAGACGACCTTGAGCTCGTTGAGGAAGTCGCGCGCCGCGGTGGAGGGGGCGATCCTGTCGAGCTCGTCGACGCCGATCACCAGGCGACGGCCCTGGTCGGCCCGGTTGACCTCGTTCGCCACCGTGGTGAGAAAGTCCTTGAGCCTGCGCACGATCTCCGGGTAGGTCATCGGCTGGCGGGCGAGGCTGGTGCCGTGTTTGGCCGACAGCCCCCATCCTCCCCACCCCACGCCGACGTTGGCCTCACGGGCGCGGGTGTGCTGGTAGCGAATCCGCCCCAGCAGCCTCCTCGCCTCCTCCGCCGAGGTGAGACCGGCCTCAATCACACGCTCGCACAGCGTCTCGAGCAGCAGGAGCATGAACTCCCTGCGATCGTAGGCGACGGGCGCCGTCACCTCGACGCTCAGCACGGTGGCGGGATCGTCGGGTCTGCAGAACCTGGCCAGCACCTCGCTCTTGCCCGCGCCACGGGGGCCTGCCAGCGCGATGCTTCCACCGTCCATCGCCTGGCTGGTCACGAGCAGCCGGACGTCGGCTTCGGTGTCCACGTGGAAGTCCAGCCCTCGCGACTTTCTCAGCCCCGTGTCCCTGCCGATGGTGAGCGTCGTGGCGTAGCGGCGGGCCGTCCTGATGCTGATCTCGCCGCGGACGAAGCCGAGCGTGCTCTCGTAGAGCGCCTCGTGCCAGGCGGTCAGCAATCCGTCGAGGCGCTCTCCTTCGCCCTCGCGCATGCCGGGAAGCATCTCGCTCGACCAGCCGAGGAACGTCCCCCCGAAGATCGCGAGAGCGCCCAGTGTCACCCAGACGCCCCAGGTGGTGGCCTCGTCGGCGCCCGGAGGTCTGCCGTGCGTGAACTGCCAGACCACGTGCTCGGCGGAGACGCCGAGCATCGCTGCCGTGAGCACCGCCGCGACCCCGGCCGGGACGAGCAGTGTCCTCGTGAGCCGGCGGTCCTCGGCCGCAGGATCTCCGGCGCGCACGCCCTCCGACAGGAGAGCAGAGGCCCACCAGGTGACGAAGGCGGCGATGGCGGCGATGGCGGCAATGCCCACCAACATGCCGAGAGCGGTGCCCGCGACCGTGACAGGGGAGACTGGCCTGCGCTCGGCGAAGGCCGCCTCGAGCTCGGTGGACCAGCCCGTTATCGCGGCCGAGGCCAGCGTGACCACGATCGAGGAGGCGGTACCGATCGCCGTCAGCCGCCCGACCAGGCGCCGTCCGCGATCGTCCTCGCGCTGCCTGGCCACGGCCCTGACGTACTCCTCCTCGGCGGCCCTGGCCTGGCCCAGGATCCGGTCGCGCTGCTCGGCCGCGGCTTCGCGCAGCTCCTTGGCCGCGGGGGCGCCGTTCGCCGCCAGAGCGGTGGTGATCTCGGGATCGTCAAGGGCGCGGGTCAGGAGCTCCGCGAACACCTCGTTCCGCCGGTCGCTGATCAATCTGCCGCGCCTTCCCTTCGGGGGCAGGCCCGCGCGGGGCCTCTGGGGTATATCAGCGCCCAGAGGCCGGGTGCTACGGGAGGTTCAGCTCGTAGACCTTGACGGCCATCGGGCCCGCGGGGTCGTAGACGACCCTGACGGCCAGGCGGCCCTTGCCCAGCAGCGACCACAGGTCGCCGGGGGTGCACCTGACCGCGCCGAACCCCTTCTTGGTGTACTTGTCGTGCGGGTAGCCGGCCGCCCGCCTGCCGCACTTCTTGTTGATCTGGCGGAAGTCGAGGCCCTCGGTGTAGTCGATCCTGACAGGCTTGCCGGTCCGCTTGCCCAGGTGCCAGCCGGGCAGACCGCTCTCGCCGATCTCGCCCAGCGTCGCCTTGGAGGGGGTGAGGATCATGGCGGAGTCGCCCGACTTCTTGGCCCAGCCGTACACGGTCCTGAGGCCGGTGTCGGAGTGGGCGGCGGGGGCGAAGGCGGCGGTCGCCAGGACGCCGGCGGCCGCGACTCCGATGAGTTTTGTGGTCATAGATCGGGATCGTCCCACGGGATGACCCGTGCCGGCGGCGGCTCCGGGCGGGGAAAATGGTTTGCCTGGTCAGCACGGACTTTGTCAATCTTGACGAGCTATGCGCTCCCTACCCCAGGCCGACCCTGGCACCCCTGACATCCGCACGCCCACGCGCTACCTCCTCTGGACCGCGCGCCGCCAGGCGGGCGCCCTTGCGGTGGGCATCAGCTTCGCCATCCTGTGGTGGTTCGCGCAGGCGCTCATGCCGTTCGTGCTGGGCAAGGGCATCGACGCGGTCACCGGCAAGCACACCGACGATCTGATGACCTGGTCGGCGGTGCTGTTCGGGCTGGGCCTCGTGCAGGCCTACGCCGGCATCATGCGGCACAGGATGGCGGTCTACAACTGGCTGGCCGCCGCCTACAGGACGGTCCAGGTGACCACCAGGCAGGCCACCAGGCTGGGCGCGACGCTGCCGAAGCGGCTGTCCACCGGTGAGGTGGTGAGCGTCGGCAACTCCGACATCGCCCACATCGGCAACTCGATGGACATCCTGCTGCGCGGCGTCGGCTCCGTCGTGGCGATCGTCACGGTGACCGTGATCCTGATCTCCACCTCGCTGGAGCTGGGGCTGATGGTGCTGGTCGGCGTGCCGCTGATGGCGATCGCCGTCGGCCCGCTGCTCAGGCCGCTGCACAAGCGTCAGCAGGCCCACCGCGAGCTGCAGGGCGAGCTGTCCACCAGGGCGGCCGACATCGTCGCGGGACTGCGGGTGCTGCGCGGCATCGGCGGCGAGGAGGTCTTCGCCGACCGCTACCGCGAGGAGTCCCAGCGGGTACGGCACGCGGGCGTGCGTGTCGCGGGCGTCGAGTCGATGCTGGAGGGCGCGCAGATCCTGTTGCCCGGGGTGCTCATCGCGATCGTCACGGGCATCGGCGCCTCCTTCGCCGTCGGCGGCCAGATCACCACAGGTCAGCTCGTCGCCTTCTACGGCTACGCCGTCTTCCTGATCGGCCCGATGCGCACGCTCACCGAGGCCGCCGACAAGCTGACCAAGGGCCACGTCGCCGCCAGGCGCGTGGTCAGGATCCTCTCGATCGAGCCCGAGGTCTCGGGCGGCGAGGAGAGCTCGCACGGCGGCCTCCTGCACGACGCCGCGAGCGGGGTGACGGTCAGGCCCGGCACGCTGACCGCGCTCGCGGGCGGCACCCCAGAGGACGCGATCGCGATCGCCGACCGCCTGGGGCGCTACAGCGAGGGCGAGGTCTCCTTCGGCGGCACCGACCTGGCCACGCTGCCGCTGGCCGAGGTCCGCTCCAGGGTCCTGGTCGCCGACAACAACGCCAGGCTGTTCGCGGGAAGGCTGCGCGACGAGCTCGACGTCAGGGGCGAGGCCTCGGCCGAGGCCGTACGGCAGGCGCTGCACGCCGCCTGCGCCGAGGACATCGTCGAGGCGCTGCCCGACGGCCTCGACGCCCACGTGGCCGAGGCGGGCAGGGAGTTCTCCGGCGGTCAGCAGCAGCGGCTGCGCCTGGCCAGGGCGCTGGTCGCCGACCCCGAGGTGCTCATCCTGGTCGAGCCGACCAGCGCGGTCGACGCGCACAGCGAGGCGCGCATCGCCGAGCGGCTCGCCAAGGCGCGCGCGGGCAGGACGACGCTGGTCTGCACGACCAGCCCGCTGGTGCTCGACCGCACCGACCATGTGATCTACGTGGAGGACGGCAGGGTGCGCGCCGAAGGCGCCCACCGCGACCTGCTGGCCACCGAACCCGCCTACGCGGCGACCGTGACGAGAGGGGAGGACTGAGATGGCTCGGGAGATTCTCCCCGTCGCCGACCAGACGCAGGTTCGCGCCTACGCCAGGCGGCTGACGTTGAAGTACCCGCGTGAGCTGACCGTCGCCCTCGCTCTGCACGGCCTCGCCGCCGTGGCGGGGCTCGCGGTGCCGTGGCAGCTCGGCGGCCTGGTCCAGCGCGTGCAGGACGGCACCGACATCAACGTCACGCTGGTGGCCGTCGGCATCGGAACGTTCCTGGTGCTGCAGTCGGTGCTCATCCGCTTCGCGGTGCTGGCCTCCTCCAGGCTGGGTGAGAAGGTCCTCGCCGAGCTGCGCGAGGAGTTCGTCGACAGGGTGCTCGCGCTGCCGCTGTCCACGGTGGAGCGGGCGGGCTCGGGCGACCTGATCACGCGGACCTCGCGCGACGTCGACTCGCTGTCGAGGACCGTGCGGCACGCGGTGCCGGAGACGCTGATCGCGCTGGTCACAGGGGTGATCACCGTGGGCGCGCTGCTGCTGGTCAGCCCGCTGCTGATGCTGCCCATGCTGCTGGCCGTCCCGATCATCTGGTTCTCCACCCGGTGGTACCTCGCCCGGGCGCGCGACGGCTACCTGCGGGAGAACGCCGCCTACGCGGACATGACCGAGGGGCTGGCCGAGACGGTCGAGGGCGCCCGCACGATCGAGGCGCTCGGCCTGCAGGAGCGCAGGCACGCCCGCACCGACGGCGACATCTCCAGGTCGTGGGCGGCCGAGCGGTACACCCTCGGCCTGCGCACGGTGTGGTTCCCCATGGTCGAGCTCGGCTACGTGATCCCCGTGGTCTCCGCGCTGCTGGTCGGCGGGCTGTTCTACGCCAACGGCTGGGTGTCGATCTGGCAGGTCACCGCCGCCTTGATCTACGCCCAGCAGCTCATCGACCCGCTCGACAGGTTCCTCATGTGGATCGACGAGCTGCAGGTCGGCGGGGCGGCGATGGCGCGCCTGCTGGGCGTGGCCAACGTCCCCGACGACCGTACGGCGGGCACGTCGGTGCCGGCGGGCGAGAACCTGGCCGCCTCCGACGTGCGCTACGCCTACCGCGAGGGCCACGACGTCCTGCACGGAGTCTCGCTGTCGCTGCGCCCCGGCGAGCGGCTGGCGATGGTCGGGCCGTCGGGCGCGGGCAAGTCGACGCTCGGCAGGCTGCTGGCGGGCATCCACGGGCCACGCACCGGCGCCGTCACGGTCGGCGGGGTGTCGCTGGTCGATCTGCCCCTGGACGACCTGCGCGGCCACGTCGCGCTGGTCACCCAGGAGCACCACGTCTTCCGCGGCACGCTGCGCGACAACCTGCTGATCGCGAGGCCCTCCGCCACCTCCGAGCAGGTCCTCGACGCGCTCAGGGCGGTGGACGCGCTGGACTGGGTGGAGTCGCTGCCCGACGGGCTCGACACCACGGTCGGTTCGGGCGGCACGGCGATCTCGCCGGCGCACGCCCAGCAGGTCGCGCTGGCCAGGCTCGTCCTGGCCGACCCGCACACGCTGGTGCTCGACGAGGCCACCTCGCTGATCGACCCCAGGGCCGCGCGCAACCTCGAACGGTCGCTCGCGGCCGTCCTCGACGGGCGCACGGTGATCGCGATCGCGCACCGCCTCTACACGGCGCACGACGCCGACAGGGTGGCGGTCGTGGAGGACGGGCGGATCAGCGAGCTGGGCTCGCACGACGAGCTGGTGGCCGAGGGCGGCTCCTACGCCGCCCTGTGGGCCAGCTGGCACGGCAGCCCCGCGCCGACCGCCCGCTGATCACTTCCAGAACCGCACCTCGGGGTAGGCCTTGGACGGGCCGTCCAGCAGCGGCTCGTCCCTGCCCCGCAGGTGCGTGTCGAGGAAGGCGGCCAGGTAAGCGCGGGTGATCCGCAGCGCCCGCGCTCCGTCGAGTTCGGGCGCGGGCAGGCCCAGCTGCGGCCTCAGCACGGCGTAGTCGACGAACGAGGAGTGGTCGGCGCCGGCCACGGTGATCCAGCGCTTCCACCCCGTCATGTTCGCCCACGACTTCGGCCACGTGGTGTCGCCCCCGTCGGGGACGTGCTTGGGGCTGCCGACCATGAGGAACGGCTTGTCCAGCTTCGGCACGACGGGCTGGAACGTGCCGTCCAGGTTCGCGGCCGCCTTGACGCGCGGGTCGGCCAGCATGGCGTGCGCGGCGCTGTTGCCGCCCATCGAGTGGCCGACCACCGCGATCCTGGAGCGGTCGACCAGCTCCCGCCTCAGCAGCTGGTCGAGGACGAACCGCAGGTCGGCGACCCTTCCCTGGGCGACCTTCTCGCCGTCCTGGCCTCGGACGCAGGCCAGACAGGTGGTGGTCCTGCCGTCGGGGAAGGTGGTGGCGACCGACTCGTAGGTGTGCTCCACCGCCGCCACGAGGTAGCCCCTGCTGGCCAGGTCCTCGGCCAGCGAGGTCAGCGTGGCCCTGGGGAAGCTGAACCCCGGCGACATCAGCACCAGGGGCAGCCGTGCCCGCGAGGGCGGGGCGGTCACCCTGGCGTGCACCCGGGTCGCGGTGAGCGACTCGGGCGGCACGTCGAAGTCCTTGAGGACGGCGGCCGACTCCTCCTTCGTCAGGTAGGTCACGCGCTTTGCTCCTGATCTGGCGGCCGGGTACCAGAGGGAGACCATGAGCTCCCTGGCGGCCGCCTCCTGGTTCCAGGGGTCGCGCCGCTCGGTGTCGACCAGGTGGAGGGAGGTCGTGCCGACCTTCTTCGTCCCCGTCGGTTCGGGAAGAGAGGGCTTGGCGCTCTCGGCGTGGGCGGGGGAGGCGAGCAGGCTGAGCGACAGGGCCGCCGCGACGACATAGGGGGTCTTCATGCGGATCACTCTGGGCCGGCCGAGGCAGGTCGGCCCAGCGCCGAACGTCGGTCGGAAATTACGACTTTCGTCGTAATTCGCCCGGTTCGCCGGGCCCTACGCTCGGGGGCATGGTGCTTGGTGTCCTGGTGTTCGGGCTCTCCCTGGCCACGCTCAGCGGCCAGATGGGGGTGGCGACGGACCTGCCGTTCCCGCTGCTCGTGCTGATCGCGGCGGTGGCGGGGGTGGCCGCGTGGTTCGCGCCGCGCGCCTGGTGGCCGCTGGCCGCCGTGGGCGCGCTCGCCCACGTCGGATTCGCGATGTGGCCGCCGCTGCTCGTCGCCTCCTACTACGCGGGCACCACGCTGCGCGAGCGGCGCGACATCGCGGCGTACGCGGGCATGGGCGCGGTGACCGTCGCCCTCTCGGCCGGGGTCGGCGCGCTGATCGGCGGTCAGAGAGAGCATCTGACCGGCACGCTCGGCAACGCCACGCTCATAGGGGCGGCGGGGATCGGGCTGCCGCTGGTGTTCGGGCTGTGGGTGCGGGCCAGACGCGACGTGCTGGCCGCCGCGCAGGAGCGCGCCGAGCGCCTCGAACGCGAGCAGGTCATGCGCGCCGACCAGGCACGCGCCCAGGAGCGCGCCCGCATCGCCCGCGAGATGCACGACGTCGTGGCCCACCGGGTGTCGCTCATGGTCATGCACGCGGGCGCGCTGGAGGTCGGCACCTCCGACTCCCGTACGGCGCAGGCCGCGGCGCTGATCGGCGACATCGGCAGGGAGGCCCTCACCAACCTGCGCGACGTGCTGGGCGTCCTGCGCTCGCCCTCGCTGCCCGCCCCCCGCGCTCCTCAGCCCACGCTGGCCGACCTTGACGGGCTCCTGGACCAGTCACGCGCCCTGGGCATCGCGCTCACCCGGCATGACGAGGGCGAGGCCCGCTCCCTTGGCCCGACCGTCGAGCGCACCGCCTACCGGGTGGTGCAGGAGGCGCTCACCAACGTCCACAAGCACGCGGGCGAGACCAGCGCCGACGTCTCCATCCGCTTCCTGCCCTCCTCGCTGGAGGTGGTGGTCGCCAACCACCCTCCCGTACGGCAGGCCGCCCCCCTGCCCGAGTCGGGCTGGGGACTCGTGGGTCTGCGCGAACGCGTCGAACTGGTAGGAGGCACCCTCCACACCGGCCACCGTGAGGACGGCGGCTTCGAACTGCGTGCCAGGATTCCCGCGTGATCCGCGTACTGATCGTCGACGACGAGGCGCTCGTCCGTTCCGGCCTGCGGCTGATCCTCGAGGCGGCGGGGGACATCGTGGTCGTCGGCGAGGCCCGCGACGGCGCCGAGGCGATCTCGGCGGCAGGCAGGCTCCGCCCCCAGGTGGTGCTCATGGACGTCCGGATGCCGGGCGTCGACGGGCTGGCCGCGGCCGCCCGGATCCTCAGCGCCCCCGACGCACCGAAGCTGATCATGCTGACCACCTTCGACCTGGACGAGTACGTGCACGAGGCGCTGCGCCTCGGGGCCGTCGGGTTCCTGCTGAAGGACACGCCGCCGCGCGAGCTGGCCGCGGCCGTCAGGACGGTCGCGGGCGGGCAGGCCATGCTGTCGCCCACGGTCACCAAGCGGCTGATCTCGGCCTTCGTGGACAGGGCGCCTTCGCGGGCGGAGGCGGCCCGCAGGCAGTTGGCCTCGCTCACGGGCCGGGAAGAGGAGGTGATCAGGGCGCTGGCCAGGGGACTGTCGAACGCGGAGGTCGGCAGGGAGCTCCGTCTGACGGAGGCGACGGTGAAGGCGCACGTCAGCCGGGTGCTGGCCAAACTCGGCCTGACCAACAGGGTGCAGGCCGCCATCGTGGTCCACGACGCCGATCTCCACTGATTCGAGCGGATCTGGGCCATGCCCTGACCATGCTCGAGGACGTGGGCTTGATCTGCAGGGAAGCCGATGCCTTCCACGGTAAGCGGTCCGCCTATCGCATCACCGAGCCGATCGTCAGCTTCTGCCATGCGATCATGAGGCCTGAGTGGACCGACCTGGAACGGCCCGGATCGGCAGCGCAGGTTTGGAAGCGATCTCAGGCGACCTTCTGCAGCCAGGTGCTCGGCCCGCACTTCGAGCACCTGGCTCGGCTATGGACCCGGTGGCACGCCGACGTCTCGACCCTCGGAGGCCGACGGACCAGAGTAGTCTCCGGCGTGCTGCCCGACCCTGCCAACAGGACCAGTCACGAGATCGACGTTGTGGCCTTCTCCCGCATGGACGACGGCAGGGAGAAGATCCTCGCCATTGGCGAGGCGGAGAGCGGGGACGTGATCGGGCGCGCGCACCTGGATCGGTTGGAGCGGACTCGCGCGTTGCTCATGGCCAGAGACGAGCGTGCCACGCCTGAGACGCGGCTGTTGCTGTTCAGCGTGGCGGGGTTCATGCCACACCTGGAAGAGATGGCGCGAGCGCGCGAAGACGTCCAGTTGGTGGACCTGGAGCGCCTCTACGGCGGGTCCTGAAGGCTTGGCGCCCGAAGCATCCAGTCACAGGGCGAGGTGCATGCGCAGAGCCTGGTCCAGGCGGTGCAGGGCCTTGGGCGATACCCGGCCTGCCCGTCCTTGGACGCGCTCGAGGGCGACTGATCTCACCTGCTCGGCCTGGGCCTTCGAGTCGGCGTCGAGCCCGCACTCCGCGGCGGGAAGAAGGACCTGGAAGGGGAGGACTCGCTGGATGTTCGTGGTGACGGGCACCACCGTGATCACGCCTCTCGCGCTCTGCTCAGCAGCCCTGTTGGCGGCGTTGTTGCTGACGATGACGGCTGGTCTGGTCTTGTCGGCTTCGGATCCCTTGATCGGTTCGAGATCGACCCAGTAGATGTCACCGCGACGCACTGCCGACTCCATCTCCAACGGTGGAGTCCCAAAGTTCTGAGTCCTCGCTCTGGTCCCACTCGCTGAACGCGATGGCGTAGGACTCTTCGAGCTTGGCGGCTCTCAGGAGGGCGATCGCCGCGTGAAGCGCTGCCGAGCGGGACTTCTCGCCAGTCTCTTCGGCATATTCGTCGAGAAACGCAACGTCCTCTTCGGGGAGGCTCACACTCAACTTCATACTTTTGAGGGTACCCACGTTGCTACCACCGGTGTGGAGTGGTGGTAGGAAGGTCTTCCTTCGGTGTCGCCTGAAGGGTGAGAGGCGATCGTCAGAGCGATTCGCCTGGGTATGACGGTCGGACGCGCGGAGCGCCCGAGCGGAGCGAAGCTGGGTGGGGTCCGGGTGTCTCGCTGCCCGGGTGGGTCCGAGAAGGGCGTCCGGGCGAAGCGAGGGCCTCAAGGGGTCGGAGTGGGAGCACGCCCGAACCCCACGCGCGGAGCGCGCCATGGTGAGGCCCTCGCTTCCGCGCGACCTACAGGCCGAGGGACTTCTTGAGGAAGTCGACCTGGAGGAGCAGCAGGTTCTCGGCGACGACCTCCTGCGGCGTCATGTGGGTCACCCCCGACAGCGGCAGGACGGTGTGCGGGCGCCCGGCCGACAGCAGGGCCGACGACAGGCGGAGCGTGTGCGCGGCGACCACGTTGTCGTCGGCGAGACCGTGGATCAGCAGGAGCGGGCGCTCCAGCTTGGCCGCGTCGGCGAACAGCGAGGACTGGTCGTAGACCTCTGGCTGGGCGTGCGGGTCGCCGAGGTAGCGCTCGGTGTAGCACGTGTCGTACAGGCGCCAGTCGGTCACCGGCGCGCCCGCGATCGCCGCGTGAAAGACGTCGGGCCTGCGCAGGACGGCGAGCGCGGCCAGGTAGCCGCCGAACGACCAGCCGCGGATGGCGACCTTGGACAGGTCGAGGTCGTCGGGGTACTGCTGGGCGACCCCCTGCAGGGCGTCCACCTGGTCGTCGAGCACAGGGGTGGCCAGGTCGTTCAGCACCGCCCGCTCGAAGGCGGGACCGCGTCCAGGGGTGCCGCGGCCGTCGGCGACGACGACGGCGAAGCCCTGCTCGGCGAACCACTGGCTGGTGAGGTACATGCCCTGGCTGGCCAGGACGCGCTGGGCGTGCGGCCCGCCGTACGGGTCGAGAAGGACGGGCAGCCTGCGCGAGCCGGGCTCGTGCCACGAGGGGAAGACGACGGCGGTCGACAGGTCGCGGGTGCCCGAGCGGCCGAGGTGGACGCGCAGGTCGAGGCCCGGCCGCTCGGCCAGTGAGGGGATCGGGATCGTCATGCCGCTGGGCAGGACCACGGTGGCGGAGACGCCTTCGCGCTCGAGCGACTGCTCGGTCAGCACCCCGACGCCCCCTGCCAGGCGCCCCGAATAGACGCCCGACGCGGTGGAGACGGGCATGAGGGAGTGGCCGTCCCACGTCCAGAGCTGGATCTCGGTGGGGTCGCCGCTGGCCCTGAACAGCACGGTGTCGCGGTCGATGTCGAGCACGTCGCGCACCTGGAGGGTGGGCGGGGTGACGACGCGGTCGCCGACGAACAGGCGGCGTCCGCCCTCGTCGTCGGCGACCCAGACCAGTGAGCCGTCGTCGAGGTGGCCGGGCACGCCGGTCACGATCTCGACCCAGGCCTCGTCGGTGTCCTCGCGGACGAGCGTGGAGCGGCCGGTCGCGGGGTCGACGGTGAACAGGCGGCGCGTCCGCTGGTCGCGCGACATGGTCACGATCGACAGCGCGTGGGAGTCCCACGAGGCGGTGGTGAGGTACTCGTGCTCGAACGGCACCGCGACGCGCGAGCCGTCCAGCCCCAGGACGAACAGCTCGGTGCCGGCGTTGGGCGTGCCCGCGGCCGGATACCTCTGAGGGGCGGCAGGGCGGTCGGGGTTGGCGGGGTCGGCGATGTACCAGGTCTGGACGGGCGCCTCGTCGGCCCGCTCGACCAGGAGGGCGTCGCCGGCGGGCGACCACCAGTAGCCGCGGTGGCGGTCCATCTCCTCGGCGGCGATGAACTCGGCCAGGCCGTAGGTGACGGTGTCGCTCTCGGGGGTGGCCAGGGCCCGGTCGTCGCCCGTGGCGAGGTCCTGGACCCGGAGCGAGCCGCTCGTGACATAGGCGACATGCCGCCCGTCAGGCGACAGGCGCGGGTCGATGACCGCGCCCGGCGTCTCCAGCCTGCGGGTCGCGCCCTTGGCCACCTCGGTGACGTAGAGGCCGCCGGACAGGGCGAAGGCCGCCAGGGTGGCCGCGGAGTCGGTGGTGTAGGCGACGACGCCGCCCGCCTGCTCGCGGCTGCGCTCACGGCGGGCGCGCTCCTCCGGCGGCAGGTTCTCCTCGTCGGCGTCGAGGGCGCGGGGGTCGACGACCAGGCGTTCGACATGGGTGGCGGTGTCGAGCTCCCACAGGCAGGTGACCGGGTCGGTGCCTGACCTGGTGCGCAGGAACAGGACGCGGGCTCCGTCGGGGGAGATCGTGAAGCCCCTGGGCACACCCAGGGTGAACCGGCGGGTCCTTGCGTGCAGGCGCGGGAAGCTCTCACTCATAACCCCCCATCTTGCCAGGTGAGACACCTCCGTCGTGCGCCCCGAAACTCCTCGGAGGACGGCAGGGTGGGGGTCGTGACGGGGTGTGGCATACGCTCGGGGGCATGAGTGATCGACGCCTTCTGCTCGTGCACGCCCACCCCGACGACGAGACGATCGGGACCGGCGCGACGATGGCCAAGTACGCCGCGGAAGGGGCCCACGTCACGCTCGTGACCTGCACGCTCGGCGAGGAGGGCGAGGTCATCCCGCCCGAGCTGGCGCACCTGGCCGCCGACAGGGACGACAGCCTCGGCGAGCACCGCGTCGGGGAGCTGGACGCGGCCTGCAAGGCGATGGGGGTCGAGGACCACCGCTTCCTCGGCGGCCCGGGCAGGTGGCGCGACAGCGGGATGATGGGCGTCGCCTCCAACCACCGGCCGAACGCCTTCTGGCAGGCCGACGTGGACGAGGCCGCCGCCCTCCTGGTGAAGGTCGTCAGGGAGGTGCGCCCCCAGGTCATGGTCACCTACGACGACAACGGCTTCTACGGCCATCCCGACCACATCCAGGCGCACAGGGTGGCGTTGAGGGCCTTCGAGCTGGCCGCTGATCCCGAGCACGGCGAGGGCGAGCCGTGGCGGGTGGCCAAGTTCTACTACACCGCCGTCCCCAGGTCCGTCATGCGCAGGACGGCGGAGGAGCTCGCCGAGGCGGAGGTCGCCTTCGTCCCCGAGAACGTCGAGGACGTGCCGTTCGGCGCCGTGGACGACGAGATCACGACCGAGGTGGACGCCAGGCCGTACCTGGGCAACAAGCTCGACGCGATGCGCGCGCACGCCACGCAGATCATGGTCGACGCGCCGTGGTTCGCGCTGTCCAACAACATCGGGCAGGAGGCGTTCGGGGTGGAGCACTTCATTCTGCGCAGCGGGTCGCGCGGCGAGACAGGGCCGAGCGTCCCGCGTGAGGCCGGGGGTCTCGGCGAGCCTTACACCCTTGAGAAGGACCTGTTCGCGGGCATCCACTAACCTCCTCCGTTATGGAGCAAAGGAGCCACGCCGAGTCCGCTCTGGCCGGGGCCGCGTACGGCATGCTGGTCGTGCTGGGGGTCGTCCTCGGCGTGGTGGGCGGGTTCACCCACGCCTGGTACATCGGCGCCTCCTTCCCCGCGGCGGCCATCGGCTGGGTCCCGGTGCTGTTCGGCCTCTGCTTCCTCGCGGGCAGGATGATGCGCTCCAAGCTCGGCGCCTCGGCGGTGGCGATCGGCTGGCTGCTGGTCTCGATGGTGTTCTCGCTGAAGCGGGCGGCGGGCGATCTGGTGATCGCCGGCGACATCGCCGGATTCGTCTACCTGTACGGCGGGCTGGTGGCGGTGGTGGTCGCCGTCCTGCTGTCGCCCTCCTCGGGCGGCTCGTGGCTGATGAGGGGCTCGTACGGCCCGCCGCCCCCGACGCCTGACGGCTCGTAGAGTCCGCCCCCGACGCCTGACGGCGCCGCCCGAGGGCGGCGCCGTCGTCGTTCACGTCATCCCCTGTTCACGGGGTCGGCGGGGGCGGTGAGGTGGGGCTGGGCACCTGGCCGGCGTCCAGGCCGTTCGGATCCTGATCGGGATCCGGGTCGGGGTCGGGGTCGGGGTCGGGCGCCGTCGTGCACGGCAGGGAGGTGGGAGCCAGCTCGGCGGGCGGGGTGGTGACCGGGGCGGTCGTGCCGGGCGTCGTCGAGACGGCGGCGGGGGTGGTCCCCGACGGCGTCGGAGACGTCGGTGTGGCCGCGGGCGGTGTGGGAGTGCCGGGGCCGCTCGGTGCGAGGTCGGCCGGCGGTGAGGGGGTGCCGGCAGGGGCCGGCGTGCACGTGACCGTGACCGTGACGGGAGGCGGCGCGGGGGCCGTGATCGTCGAGACCGACACCGAAGGCGCGGGGGTCTGGGTGATCGTGACCGTCGCGTTGACCGTGGTGGTGGTCGCGACCGTGACCGTCGCCGAGGGAGCGGCCGACGCCGTGACCGTCGTGGTGGCCGAGGGGGTGGCCGTGGCGGTGATCGTGCGGGTGGGCCAGGGGAGGACCTTCAGCGAGACGCTCGGCTTGCCGCTCGTCCTGTACGACCCCTTGCCGAGCTTCGTCGACGTCTTGCCCGCTCCCGTCGTGACAGGCAGCGAGGCGGAGGCCGTCCTGCAGGACTTGCCCTTGCACACCTTCTGCTTCACAGTGAAGCGAGCCGCCCCGCCGTACGTGACTGCGACGTCCAGGTACGAGACGCCCTTCTTCTTCACCACCTTGGCCGTCGCCTTGTACTTGGCGGTGCTCGAGGTGGGTGTGGGCGTGGGGGAGGGGCTGGTGGAGACGGGTAACTCGAGCCTGTCGGCCGTGGGGGTGTCGGTCGCGGACGAGGTCTGCGTGACGGCGAAGCCGCCTACGGTGGCGAGCGCCATGGTGCAGAGGAGCGCGGCCAGAATGATGAATCTCATGATCCTGCTCTTGTGGGAGATTTCAGGACGGGGATCATTATTCCGATTTGTCAAGTTCGGTCAAGGGTGAGACGCATGGAGAGGCGCCATCGGATCCGTAGGATCGCGAACTTCGTCAACCTGTCCACTCCGCTCGGCCTGCTGATCTCCGTCGTGGGCGGGGCGCGCAGAACGAACGGCCCTGACGGCCTCATTCTGGCCTACGGTTACCGCTACGCCTTCCCCGTGGCGGGCGCCTTCACCGTCGGGAACGTCGTCGTGACCAAGCATCCCGACGGCTACCTCACCGGCAGGCTCCTCGACCACGAGAGCCGCCACGCGACTCAGTGGGCCTGGTGCGTCGGCCTGCCGATGCTGCCGCTGTACCTGGTCTCGCTCGCCCTGTCGATGCTCATCTGCGGCAACCAGGCGGCCTACAACCCCTTCGAACGGCTCGCCGGGCTCGAAGACGGCGGGTATCCACGCAAATCGCCATGGTGGCGGAGGAATAGAACGCTCCCTGAGGGGATCATCAAGGGTGAGTGATCCGTTACGTAGGGGAGCGTGCCTATGTCTCAGACCATCCAGCGGAGCGCCCCCGCCAGGCCGGCGTCCTTCAGGGACCGGCTGACCGCGCCGCTTCCCGCCTTCCGTGAGCTGGTGAGCGTCGCCTGGCATGGCGGGCTGCGCACCAACATCGGCGACATCGACCAGATTCCGGTGCTCAGGGGCGGCCTGCCCCAGCTCACGGGCACTGTGGTCACCTGGGTGGGCCACGCCACCTACGTGCTGCAGGTCGAGGGGCTGACCATCCTCACCGACCCCGTGTGGTCCCGCAAGATCCCCGGTGTACGGCAGCGCCTCACCCCGCCAGGCGTGGCCTGGAGCGACCTGCCGAGGATCGACGCGGTGGTGATCAGCCACAACCACTACGACCACCTCGACGCCCCCACGATCAGGCGGCTGCCCAGGACCACGCCCATCTTCGCGCCGGCCAACCTCGGCCGCTGGTTCACCAGGCGGGGCTTTCGCCATGTCACCGAGCTGGACTGGTGGGAGGGCGCGACGCTGGGCGGGGTGAGTTTCGACTTCGTGCCGGCGCACCACTGGAGCCGCCGCACGATCTGGGACACGTGCAGGTCCCTGTGGGGCGGGTGGGTGATCAACAAGTCGATCTACTTCGCCGGTGACACCGCCTACGGGCCGCGCCTGGCCGAGATCGGCGATCGCTTCCCCGGCCTCGACCTGGCCCTGATGCCGGTCGGCGCCTACGAGCCCCGCTGGTTCACCAAGGGCAACCACGTCAACCCCGCGGAAGCCGTACAGGCGTGCCTGGACGTGGGCGCGCGGCGGATGGCGACCATGCACTGGGGCACGTTCGTGCTGTCGGGCGAGCCGCTGCTCGAGCCGGTGCTGCTGGCGCGCGCGGAGTGGGAGGCGCGCGGCCTGCCGCGCGCCGACCTGTGGGACCTCGCGGTGGGCGAGTCACGCCTGCTCACGGCCGCAGGGACAGGGGCAGTGGCGAGGCAGCAGCGTGAGAGCCGCAGCATGGAGGTCACGGGGTGAGCGTCAGGGTGTTCACCGCCGCCTTTCTGATGGAGTCGGGCTTGGAGTTCATCGGTGTCGTCTCCCCGTTCGCCCAGAGGGGCGCCTGGTCCCAGTAGTTGTCGTGGAAGGCGTGGCCCGAGGCGCCGGTGAGGTTGATCCAGCGGGACCTGTCGAGGTCGGCGAGGTCGATGACCATGCGCATGGAGGGGACGGCGGTGATGGCGTAGTCGTCCTGGATGTTCCAGCCCGTGGCGTTGACGGCGTCCTTGTTGCCCGGCGAGCCGAAGGGCCCGCGGTTGAACAGCGCCTCGATCGGGCCGATGCCCGAGGTGCCGAACGTCTGGTTGGTCAGCGTGAGCTGGTGCAGGTCGCCCCATCGCCAGGCCTTGACGTCCTCGCCCAGCAGCCCCGCCAGCTCGTGGTGGGCGTCGGCCATGGCGGTGCGCAGGATGTCGTCGCGGGTCTCGGTGAAGCCCTTGGTGGTGACGTCGTCCCAGAAGGGGTCGACGGGGGCCGCGAGCAGGCTTCGCACGACCTCGTACCAGCGGTCGCCGCCCGTGGGCCTGGCGCCCTCGGGCAGGTCGTCGTTGAAGGCGGCGATGAGCAGGTGCCGCCAGACCGCGTTGAAGTAGGCGGCGGGGGCCGAGTCGAGGCCCTGGGAGCCGTCCCAGCCGCGCAGCAGCCCCTGCGCCTGGGCGCTGGGCCCGGCGAGCTCGACCTCGAGCAGGGCGGGGACCAGGAACTCGGCCAGGCCGTTGTGGGAGTCCTGCTGGATGCGGCTCATGGTCTCGGCGTCGATCTTGCCGGACTTGATGGCCTGCTGGACGCGTTCGACAATGCGCTTGGCGCGGTAGCCGTACGACCAGTCCTTGGTGAGCAGGGGCCGGTAGCGGCCCGGGTCGATGACCGCGTTGTTGGCCGTCACCACGAAGCCGTCGGCGGGGTCGGCGACGCTGGGCAGCTGGTCGTAGGGGATGGGCGCGGTCTTCCACTCGTACTCGCCCGTCCAGCCGGGCACCGGCCAGGTGCCGTCGCCCTTGGCGCGCACCGGGATGCGCCCCGGGGCCTGGTAGCCGATGTGGCCCTGGGTGTCGGCGAACACCAGGTTCTGGGCGGGCACGTCGAACAGCGAGGCGGCGGCGCGGAACTCGTGCCAGTCGCCCGCCGCGTTGAGCTCGAAGATGGCCTCGGCCGCGGTGCCGGGGGAGAGCGCGGTCCACTGCAGGGCGACGGCGTTCGCCCCTCCCGAGGGCTTGACGCTCCCCATCACCTCGTTGATCAGCGGTCCGTGCCGGGTCTTGCGCACCGTGAGGGTGACCGGCGCGCCGCCGGCGACCTTGATCTGGACGTTCCTGGTCTCCAGCCTGGCCCACTGCCCCCTGTAGAGGTAGGTGTCGCCCTTGACCTGCTCGAGGAAGAGGTCCGCGACGTCGGGGCCGAGGTTGGTGAATCCCCACGCGATCTTGTCGTTGTGTCCGATGATCACGCCGGGGACGCCGGAGAAGGTGAACCCTGTCACGTCATAGCCGCACTTGTCGGACTTGGTGCGGCAGTGCAGTCCCGCCTGGTACCACACCGACGGCATCTGCGCCGACAGGTGCGGGTCGTTGGCGAGCAGGGGTTTGCCCGTCGTGGTGTGCTCTCCCGAGACCACCCACGAGTTCGACCCGATGCCGTCGTGCTCCTCGGTGCCCATGAGATCGGGGACCCTGCTCAGCGCCTCGGCCGCCTTGGTGAGGGTGGCGGCGGCGTCCTCGCCCAGCCTCGGCTGCGCCTTCTGGTCGAAGCGCTGGTCGCTGACGGTCCCCTCGGTCACGATCGAGGGGTTCCTGTCGAACGGGTAGCCGGGATAGAGCTGGTCCACGCGCTCCCTCGGCAGCCTGGTGGCCGCCAGCGCCCTGGAGATCTCGTCGGAGAGGTTGGAGCGCAGGTCCCACGCCATGGCCTTGAGCCAGGTCACCGAGTCGAGCGGGGTCCACGGCTCGGGCACGTAGCCGGAGTTCTGCAGCTTGAGCACCGAGTACTCCAGGCTCCTGGCCGAGGCGTTCGGGTGCTCGGCGAGCCAGGCGTTGACGCCCTTGGCGTAGGCGTCGAGATAGCGCCTGGTGCGGTCGGTGAGCGTCGCCAGCTCCTGCTGGGCCACCTCGCGCCAGCCCATCGTGCGGATGACCTTGTCCTCGGTCAGCGTCGCCTTGCCGAACAGCTCCGACAGACGGCCCGAGGTGACGTGCCGGCGGAAGTCCATCTCCCAGAAGCGGTCCTGGGCGTGGACGTAACCCTGCGCCATGAACAGGTCTTCGGAGGTGTCGGCGTAGATCTGCGGAATGCCCCACCTGTCGCGGTGGACCTCCACCTTCGAGGACAGCCCCGCGAGCTTGATCACTCCGTCCAGCTGGGGGAAGGACTGCCGCGCGATCCACACGCCGACGGCCGCGAGGACCAGTGCCAGGGCCAGGAGCACGGTCACGACCCGTGCCAGCCAACGCAGCGGCCACGGCAACCACGCATAGGGCCTGATCCTCACGAAAACCTCCCTCTGACCTGCTTCGCACCAAGTGTCGCAGCCCTGCATCGCTGTCTGGACAGCCATTACTCGCGGTAACCGTCAGAACACGATCATGGAAGGCGGAGGGATGTCGCGCGTCAGGTCCAGGTCTGGCCGTCGGGGGTGTCGGCGACCTTCACGCCGAGCGCGGCCAGGTCGTCGCGAAGCCGGTCGGCCGCTGCCCAGTCGCATTCCTGCCTGGCGCGGGCGCGCTGCTCCAGGAGCTCGGCGGCGCCCGCCGGCAGGACGCGCACCCTGCCGATCTCCGAGGAGAGGTCGAGACCCAGCACGTGGTCGAGGTGGAGGAAGGACTCGAACTTCGACCCCGGCGCCACCGACTCGTCGCGTTCGAGCTCCCTCAGCACCCTGAGGGCCGCCGGGGTGTCGATGTCGTCGTCGAAGGCGGCCTCGGCCTGCCGTACGGCCGTCTGGTCGAGAGGCGCGGACGGCGACTCCGCCCACTCGGCGACCCTGGCCCGCCACCGGCGCAGCGTGCGGTCGGCCGCCCGCAGGGTGTCCCAGGTCAGGTTCATCTGATGGCGGTAGCGGTGCTCCATGAAGGCCAGCCGTACGGCCAGCGGATCGAGCCCCTCGTCGGCCACGTCGGCGAGGAGCACGACGTTGCCCGTCGACTTGGCCATCTTGCGCCCGTCGAACAGCAGGTGCTCCCCGTGCACCCAGCGCCGCACGACCTCGTGTCCCGCGGCGCTGTCGGACTGGGCGCGCTCGTCCTCGTGGTGGGGGAAGCGCAGGTCGATGCCGCCGGTGTGGATGTCGATGTGCTCGCCGAGGTAGCGCAGCGACATGGCCGAGCACTCGACGTGCCAGCCGGGGAAGCCGCGCCCTCCCCACGGGGTGTCCCATGCCAGCTCGCGGTGCGAATGCTTCCACAGCGCCCAGTCGGCGTGGAAGCGCTTGCGCGGGTCGACGCCCTCCACCCGGTGCCCGGGCTTGAGCGCGTCGAGCCTGTTGCCTGAGATCTCCCCGTAGGAGGGGAAGGACTCGGCGGCGAAGAAGACCGAGCCGTCGGGGACGGTGTAGGCGTGGCCCTTCTCGATCAGCTTGGCGATCAGCTCGATCATGAGGTCGATCGCCTCGGTGGCGCGAGGGGTGTGCTCGGGCGGGCGCAGGTTCAGCGCGGCGGTGTCGCGGCGGAAGGCGTCCTCGTAGAACCTGGCGATGTCGAGGGTGGACCTGCCCTCCTCGCGCGCCTGAACGACGATCTTGTCCTCGCCGATCTCGGCGTCGTCGACCAGGTGGCCGACGTCGGTGATGTTCTGGCAGACGACCATGCGGACGCGCTGACGTTCGAGGATCCTCCTGATGAGGTCGGACAACAGGTACGAGCGCAGGTTCCCGACGTGCGCGTACCGGTAGACGGTCGGACCGCAGGTGTACATCCGCAGGGCTCGCGCCTGGGGGATGTCCTCGACCTGCCTGGTGCGCGTGTCGTAGATCCTCAACATGAACCGAGCCTAATCCGGCGCCCTGCCGCCGGAAAGCGACTACTCGCCCAGGAAGGCCAGGATGTCGCGGTCACCGCGCTCCCGCAGGCGGGTCAGCACCTCCTCGCGCGTGGCGGTCTCGGGCAGCCCCACCCTGGCCCCGATCAGGCGCAGGCCCTCGGCCTCGGAGTCGACGGGAGCCGTGTACCCGATCAGGTGCAGCGCCCTGTTGAGGGGCCGCAGCGCGGGCTGGGCCGCGGGCAGGAAGCGCGTCAGCAGCTCGCCCCCGTCGGACACCGTGAGGAACACGTGGTCGCCCTCGGAGGCGTTGAACTCCGCCAGCACGTTCCTGATCGAGCCCATGGTCGGCTGGTTGTGCCAGGAGATCACCACGTCGCCCGAAGGTGCGGAGGCGGTCAGCGAGCCGCCGGGCGCCATCCCGAGATGCGCGGCGAAGCCCGTCGGGAGTGGGGAGCCCGAGCCACGCAGGTGCTCGGCGTTGACGTCCACCCTGTGCCACCAGCGCCCGTCACGTGACTTGAAGGAGCGCCGCGTCTCCGAGACGTCCTTGCGCGGCTGGTAGCCGGGCTGGTCGGGGGCCGCCACCCTGATCCAGCCACGCTGCGACCGCTCGAAGCCAGGGCCGCCCGAGTAGGCCCGCACCGAGCTCTCGCTCACGTCGTAGCGGGAGGTCAGGTTGGTGACGATGGTGTTGACCGAGGCCTCGCCGCCGGCTCGCTCGATCTCCCTGGCGATCATCTCCCTGATGCCCAGGTACTCCTCGCCGCCCCAGCGCGCCAGGCCGTACTTGTTCCTGTCGACCCTGCGGAAGCGCGCGTCGGCCGTGAGCTGGTTGCGGATGCCGACCAGGCTGTAGTCCTCGCCGATCCGCTCCTGGATCTCCTCGGGGGTGAGCGGCGCTCCCGCGACGGACAGCACCGCCTCGGCCTTCTCGTTGACGCTTCGCGGCCAGAGCATGACATGCCCGTCGAAGACCCGCAGCTGCGGCACCGCGGTCAGCCACCGCTCGGCCACGTCCTCGCGGACGCCGAGCTGCGCGGTCATGGCGACGGCCTCGGCGACGGGCCTCGGCCCCTCGGTGAACAGCTGCCTGGTCTTCTCCCTCAGCTCGTCGGCGCCGCCGGCGATCAGCCACCCGTCCGCCTGTTCGTAGCCGGTCAGCAGGGACCGCACGAACCGCCACACGGGGATGCCGAGCGACACCAGCTCCGTACGGTGCCACGGCACCGCCTCCGCCAACTCCTCGGCGGGTACGGCGGAGCCGAGCCGCCCGCGCAGCCACGTCACGTGCGCCAGCAGCGGCCCCGCGGACACCGAGGCGAGCCAGGCCTCCACGTGGTCGCGCAGGTCGCGCTCGATCTGCCTGATCCGCTCCCTCGTCACGGAGAAGCGCTGCGCCAGCTCGTCGAGCGTGGCCCGCTGTTCGGCGTAGACGCGATCACGCGCGATCGTCCGCTGGCGCTCGTCGAGCGCGACGAACACCTCGTCGACCAGCTGGGGCAGCGGGACGGCCCTGACCTCGGCGACAGGCTCGAGCAGCCGCTCGAAGACGCCGCTGAACAGCTTGTGGACCACGTCGCGGCCGAGCCCCTCGGGCGTCCGCTCGCTCTCCGCGGGGTCGGAGAACCTCAGCAAGGGCAGGATGTCGCCGAGCTGCAGATGTCCCCAGAAGGCGACGGCGAGGTCGGCGAGGCGTCCTGCGACGGCCTGGGCACCGATGACGGCGCACGCGCGGTCCAGCGGGATCGACTGCCACCAGGCTTCGGGCAGCTGAGGATCGTCCGCGAGCGGTGCGATCTGGACGGGAGACGTCCAGCGCAGGGGTGGCGCGAGGTCGCTCAGGCTGAGATTCATTGGGGTCCAACCGGCAAAGGGAAAGATATCCGCAGTTCAGAGACTATGTGATTAGGACGACAGAAAAGGGCTACCTCTTCCGGAATGGGAAACGTAGAGCACGGACCTGGCCCGCGTACAGGCAACGTAGAGCAGCCCGCGCTCACGTTGTAGCACCCGCGCCCTGTCACCGGGGTCAGAGGGTAGCGGCTCGGGCACCACACCCTCGGCTATCCCGACGAGTGCGACGTTCTCGAACTCCAGGCCCTTCAGCCCGTGCAGGGTGGTCACCCGCACCTCCTGCCTGGCGCGGCGCAACGCCTCCTTGGCCGCCTTGACCAGGCGGGTCGTACGCGCGGCCACGGCGATCTCCGTGGTGGGCACGCCCTCCTCCCGCCACGACTCGATGGTGTTCACCAGTCCGGCCAGCTCGGCCTCGGGCGTGTCGTAGGCCCTGACCGTCGGCCGCTCGCCGTGGCGCGTGCTGCGGAAGCCGCGCAGCTCCTGCACCCCCTTGACCAGGCCGAGCGTCGGGCCGCCGCCGCGCAGCCGCACTCCGAAGGAGAGCAGCTCGTGCGGCAGCCTGTAGGAGATGCTCAGGCCGTGCTGGACGGCATGGATGCCGACCGCGCCCAGGGCGATGCGGTGGTCGGTGATGCGCTGGTGCGGGTCACCGACCACGAACAGGTCGTCGGGCGCGCGCGGCACCGCCGCGCGCAGCAGCCGCCACTGCGCGGGGCTGACGTCCTGCGCCTCGTCCACCACGATGTGCCTGTACGGCTTGCGCCCGGGCTCACCGAAGCTCAGCACGTCGTCGAGCAGGTCACCCGTGGCCCTGGTGAGCAGCCGCAGCGCCTCGTCGGTCAGCTCGGTCAGCGAGCGGGCACCCGCGCCGACGAGAGTGGGCTGCCGCCCCTCCACGTCGGCCACGATCCTGATCGCCAGCCTGTCGACGTTGCAGACGTCGATGCGCTTGCGGACGGCCTGGTCCTCGATGAGGAGGTCGAGCTTCGCCGACAGCTCGGTGGCCAGGCTCTGCGAGAAGGTCACCAGCAGGACGGGCCCGTTGCCGTGCCCGGCCAGGTGGGCGGCCCTGTGCAGGGCGATGAGGGTCTTGCCGGTGCCGGCGCCGCCCGTGACGAGCACCGGGTGCTCGTAGTGGTCGGCGCGCGCCAGCCGGTGCTGCGGAGGGTGCAGGAAGACGCACCAGTCCGGCGCGGTGACGATGCGGTCCAGCTCGTCGTCCGTGGTGGCGAACACCGCCCTGTCGGGGCTTCGGAGCAGCGCCGCGTACAGGTCGGAGGTGTCGATCGGCTCGGGAGGGTCCCACGAGGTGCGGCGGGAGTCGAGCTCCTTCCACGCCTCGGGCAGCGAGCCGCCCCTGGCCATCACCGAGAGCGGGAGGTACTGCGTGGGCGGCAGCAGCGCCTCGAGCGCCTCGACGTCGGCCTCGTTGCCGATCAGCCTGATCAGTGGCAGCAGCGCGAGGTCGATGCCGAGGCTCAGCAGGTCGGTGTCGCTGACCGGCTCGAACAGCCTCGCCTGGCCCGCCGAACGGCGCAGGGCGTGCTCGACCCTGCCCAGCGCCTCGGCGTCCCACTGCTCGACCACCCCGATGACCGGGTTGACACTGAAGGCGTGCCGCCTGGCGTAGGCCTCGGCCTCGGCGTCGGGCAACAGGGTGAGCAGCCACGAGACCTCGCCCTGCCGTACGACGACGGCCAGGTGGCCCTCGGCCATCCGCAGTGTCCCCACCCCCTCCGGGGCGGGGACGTGCGACAGAAGGGCGGGCAGCGCGGCCATGACCTCCCCGCGCGCAGGCGGGGCCAGAGCGCTGAGTTCCCTGGGGAAGTCAGGGGCGATCGCGAGCCGCGGCACGGGCTCAGTCCAACAGTTCGAACAGGTCGCGGTCTCCGCGTTCACGGAGCCTGGTCTTCAAGTCCTCGAGACTGACGTTGCCCGACATGCCAATCCTTATGGCGATGATTCTGGCGGCGTGTTCGATGGCGCTGCTCAGGCCGGTGTAGTCGGCCAGGCGCAGCGCCTTGGAGATCTTACTGGCGCCGGGCGTGGCGACCGGCAGGTGTTTGGCCCGCAGCACGCCTTCCTTGGACAGCGTGATGAACAGGTGGCCGCCCTCCCTCGCGCCGACGTCGGCGAGCAGCCTGCCCATCTGGCTGATGGAGGGCCTGCCGTGCCAGCTCATCATCAGCTCTCCTGCCGCGCTCCTGACCGTCCAGCTCGAGCCGGGGGTCAGGCCGAGGTAGGCGGCGAACCCGCTGGGCAGCGCGCACTCCCCGGTGGCCAGCTGCTCGGCGGTCATGTCGATCCGCAGCCACCAGCGGCCGTCGGGCTGGCGGAAGCAGCGCTTGGTGAGCGAGACGTCCTTGAAGCCCTGGTACGGCTTGCCGTTGCCGTTGGCGTCGCCGGGCTCCGGCGCGGGCGGCTGCAGCGGAGCGTGGAAGGACGGCTGGTTCGCGGGCGCCTGGAAGGGCGGCTCCTGACCAGGAGGGGGCGCCTGGAAAAGCGGCTCGTGGCCAAGAGGAGGCGCCGCGAAGGGCGGCTCGTGGCCCGCAGGGGGCGCCGCGAAGGGCGGCTCGTGGCTCAGAGGGGGCGCCTGGAAGGGCGGCTCGTGGCCCGGAGGGGGTGCCTGGAAGAGCGGCTGCGGCGGGGGCGGTGGAGCCGAAGGGGGTGGTCCCGGCGGGGTCGGCGCTGACGGCGGTGGCGCGAGGTCGGGGACGCGGACCAGCGCCGCCATCGTGGCGTGCACGAACTGCCAGGCGGGCACGTCGAGGGCGCGGATCTCCTTGCCGTGCCAGGCGGCGGCGCCGATCAGCAGCTCCTTCGGCGGGTCCCCGCCCAGCCGCGCGCGCAGCTCCTCCAGGTGGGCCCGGTAGGGCGCCGTCTCCTCCGCCGCCAGCCAGCGCTGCAACCGCTGGCGCAGCGCGGCCTCGACGGAGACGATCTCCTCCTTGGACACGGCGAACAGCTTGGCCAGCTGCTCGACGGCCGAGGGGGTGTCGGTGAAGACACGGTTCTGCGCCACGGCCCAGGTCTTGTCGTCGAGCCCGGCGAAGGAGGCCTCGATGAGCGCGTGCAGGTCAGGCTCGTCCGACGCGGCCTGCGCCGCCACCGGCTCCTGGGCGACGTCCGCCGCGAAGGACGGCGCGGGGGCCTCGAGTTCGCTCTCGCGCTCGTCCTCGTAGGCTGCCGCCTCCGCCGCGTGGCCTGCCGCCACCGCGTACTGCTCCTGGTGGTGCTCGTCCGCGTGCTGGTGCTCGTCCACCGGCTCGTGGCGGTGTTCGTCCGCCCGCTCGGGCTCGGCCCCGTGCTCGTGGCGGTGCTCGTCCGCCTGCGCGGGTTCGGCCTCGGGCTCGGGCTCGGCCGTGGGCGTGGGTTCGGCCGCGTGCGCTGCCGCTTCCTCGCGCTCCTCCGCGTCGGGTTCTGTGTGGAGGTCGCCCCGCTGTTCGAAGATGCCGGGCTCCTCGCGCTCCTCGGCCTCCCTGTGCGCGGGCGGGAGGGACTGGAAGGCGTCCCACCCCTGCGACACCGGGGCCCGCTCCTCGTCGACCGGCTCCCGCTCGACAACGGGCTCGTACTCGTCGACCGGCTCCCGCTCGACAACGGGTCCGTACTCGACGGGCGCGCTCTCGGCGGGCGTCTCGAACAGGCCGCGATAGGGGGCCTCGTGCTCGACGGGGTGTGCCGCCGCCACCGACTCGTGGCCTGCGACCGGCTCGGGCGTCGCGACCGGCTCGGGCTCTCCCAACGGCTCGGGCTCGGCGACCGGTTCCGGCTCCTCGATCGGCTCGGGCTCCGCGGCGGGTCCCGGTACCGCGATCGGTGCGGGCTCCGCCACAGGCTCGGGCTCCGCCACCGGTTCGGGATCCGCGACAGGCTCGGGATCCGCGACAGGCTCCGGATCCGCGATCGGTGCGGGCTCAGGGGCGTCGGCCGCGTGCGGCTCGACGACGGGCTCCGCCACGAGGACGTCCGCCTGCTCGGCCACCGCGTCGGCCGTGGGCGGCGTCTCGGCGCGACGCTCCTCGACGGGAGCGCCGGGCGTCAGCCGTACGAAAACGGCCGCGAAGAGGGTGTTGAGCACCGGACGGGCCCGCACGAACGGCTGGTCCATCAGCTCGCGGCTGCTCAGCGCCAGCAGCCCTGGCCACGACCCCGCCCTGTCGAGGGCGATCGCGACGTGCGGCTCGTCCGCCTCGTCGGGGTCCAGCACGTGCAACGCGGGCAGCACGTCGCCCACGGCAGCCGCCGGCCAGTGCTCCAGCGCGATCTCCGTCAGCAGCTCGCCCAGGGACTCAGGCCCGATGGCGGCCAGCACCCGTGGCACGGGCAGGCTCCGCCACCAGGCCTCCGGCAAATGCGGCTGACCGTGGAGCAGTGTGATCGCGGCCGCGTCGCTCCACCTCAAGGGTGGTACGAGGTCGCTCAGGCAGAAGTTCATCCTGTTCCGTTCACCAGCCCCTCACGCCGCGGTCGCGGCGCAGCCATACTCTTGCCGCCACGGAACAGACCATAGCCGCGCAAAACAGCCCTGTGCATCATGGAGTACGCATCAGCGCCGGACGGCGGCGAAGCGTAGCCGCACGTAGTCAGCCATCCACCCGGTCTCCCTGCGGAGCGCGGGGGCGGCGAGCTCGTTGACCCGTCGCAGAAGGGCGTCCGCCAGGTCGGCGGGCAGCCCTTCGAGCAGGGATCCCGCGTACATGCGCACCCAGTCGGCCGCCCCTCCTGGGCACTCGTCGAGAGGCGTGGGCCTGTCGAAGTTCTCCAGCAGCCTGACGACGAAGCCCTCCTCCTCCAGGAGCCTGGAGTGCTCGGCGGGAGTCGGGAAGTACCAGGGCAGTTCGGGCTCGCGCAGGCCGTACTCGCGCCATGCGGTGGAGAGCGCGGCGGTCAGCTCCGCGCAGTTGCCCGCCCCGCCCATCTCGGCCACGAAGCGGCCGCCGGGCCGCAGGGCCTCGCGGACGTTGGCGATCACGGTGCGGGGGTCGCGGCTCATCCAGTGGAGCGCGGCGTTGGAGAAGACGGCGTCATAGGCCTGGACGACGCTGAAGTCGTGGCCGTCGCCGATGATGAAGTCGATGCCGGGGTACTGGGCGAGCGCCTTCTCGATCATCGCGGTCGAGCCGTCGATGCCGAGGACGCGCGCCCCCCTGGCGGCGATCTCGGCGGTCAGCACGCCGGTGCCGCAGCCGAGGTCGAGCACGTGCTCGCCCGGCTGCGGATCCAGCAGGTCGACAAGGGGAGCGCCCTGCGGCGAGACATAGCCGAAGCTGCTGTCATAGGCGCGAGCGTTCCACCGCGTCATGCTCGGTGTGTCGTATCGCAAGACCGATCAGCTCCCCCCGTAGTGGGACAACAACTCTAGGGGCTGAATGTCTCTACGACATATCAGTCACACCGGGCACACTTGTCTCACCCGGCCCAATGCTTGTTGACGTACGTCTTCGCGGTGTCGGTCTGCGGGATCGTGAGCAGCACCGGAGGCCCGGGAGGCGCAGGCAGGCGAGCCGCGGTCTCGGTGTCGAGCGTGCCCTTCATGAGCATCGCCTCGCCGCGCGCGGGCCTGGCGTAACCCTTGAGGTAGAGGTTCTGGCCCTCGTCGGAGAAGACGAACTCCTGCCACAGCCTGGCCGCCGCCGGGTGCGGGGCGTCCTTGTTGATCGCCTGCACGTAGTACGCGCCCAGCGGCGAGTCCTTGGGGATCGTCACCTTCCACGACGTGCCGGGCTCGGCGGCGCGCTCGGCGTTGAGGTGGTCCCAGTCGACGACGACGTTGGCCGCGGGGGGCTCGGCGAGCTTGCCCTCCTTCTTGAGCTTGGTGAACAGCTCGACGCCGCGCTGCACCTGGGGCACGCCGTTCTGCAGGGAGGCGGCCATGATGCCGCTGAACGCGGCGGCGGTCTGGCGCGGGTCTCCTGGCAGGGCCACGGTGTAGCCGGGCTTCAGCAGGTCGGCGAAGGAGGCCGGGGCCTTGACCTTGGCCGAGTCGTAGCCGAGCGACATGTAGCCGCCGTAGCCCGCGTACCAGGCGCCGTTCCTGTCCTTCACGTGGTCGGGCAGGTCGTGCCAGCCCTGGACCTTGTAGGGGGCGAAGCGCGGCGCGTTGGCCACGGCCACCTCGAGGCTGAGGTCGAAGACGTCAGGCTTGAGCTGGGCGGCGGCCTCCATCTGACGCCGGCTGCTGGCACCGGGTTCGAGCTGGTTGACCTTGATGTCGTACTTGTCGGCGAAGGTGTCGATGATCTCGCCGTAGTTGACCCAGTCGCGGGGCAGGGCGATGACGTTGAGCTCGCCCTCCTTCTTCGCGGCCTCCGCGAGCCTGTCCATGCTCGTGAAACCGGCTTGCATGGAGGCGGCCTTCGCGTTGACGGGAGCGAGCGGCTTTTCCTCCGTGGTCGAAGCGGCGCATCCCGCGCTGACGAGAACGGCGGCGATGGCGGCACAGGTGCGTACGGTCACGCTACAGATACTCGCGGTTACGTTCGCCCAGGTCGAGGAGGCACGACTTTCGCGGCCACCAAATGCTCCTCGGAGATCTCCACGAGGCTGCCGTCGCGTTTGCGCACCGTGAGGGTGCCGCCGTCCCACGATTCGAGCACGCCTACCGCGTCGCTGAAGCCGCCTGGCACTCTTCTACGAGTGGTGACGCGTGCCCCTATGTCCGAGGTTGTGATGGCGATCTCAAGGCGAGCGGCCACGAGTTTGCCACCCTCCGTTTCCGACACTTGGCTGACCCGGCAATACTAGGGCGTAGAAAACCGCGGTCTATGAAGGAGCTCGACGTGACGTACGTCATCGCGCAGCCTTGCGTGGACGTCCTTGACAAGGCGTGCATCGAGGAGTGCCCCGTCGATTGCATCTACGAGGGCGAGCGCATGCTTTACATCCACCCCGACGAGTGCGTGGACTGCGGTGCGTGCGAGCCCGTATGCCCTGTAGAGGCGATCTTCTACGAGGACGACCTTCCCGAGCAGTGGAAGGACTTCTACAAGGCCAACGTGGACTTCTTCGAGGACCTGGGCTCGCCCGGTGGCGCCTCGAAGGTCGGCAAGATCGAGAAGGACCACCCGGTCGTCGCCGCTCTGCCGCCGCAGGCCGAGGAGCACTGACAGGTGCACAATCTGCCGGACTTTCCATGGGACCGGCTGGTGCCGTACAAGGAGCGCGCCCAGGCGCATCCTGACGGCATCGTCGACCTGTCGGTCGGCACCCCCGTCGATCCCGTGCCGCGGATCGTGCAGGAGGCGCTGGCCGGGGCTGCCGACAGCCCCGGCTATCCGCTGACGTACGGCACCGCCGAACTGCGCGCCTCGGCGGCTGGCTGGCTGCGCCGCAGGCACGGCGTCACCGTCGACGAGCGGGCGGTGCTGCCGCTGATCGGGTCGAAGGAGTTCGTGGCCTGGCTGCCGACGCTGCTCGGCGCCAAGCAGGTGGTCTTCCCCGAGCTGGCCTATCCCACCTACGACGTCGGCGCGCGCATGGCCGGAGCCGAGACGGTGGCCGCTGACGGGCTGCTCACGCTCGGCCCCGCGCGGGTCGACCTCGTCTGGGTCAACTCGCCCTCCAACCCCACGGGCAAGGTGCTCCCCGCCGAGCACCTGCGCAAGGTCGTCTCCTGGGCGCGCGAGCGCGGCGCGATCGTGGCCTCCGACGAGTGCTACATCGAGCTCGGCTGGGAGGAAGAGCCGATCTCGATCCTGCACCCCGACGTCTGCGGCGGCTCCCACGAGGGGCTGCTCGCGGTGCACTCGCTGTCCAAGCGCTCGAACCTGGCCGGATACAGGGCGGGGTTCGTCGCGGGTGACCCCGCGCTGGTCGCGAGGCTGCTCGAGATCCGCAAGCACGCCGGAATGATCATGCCTCAGCCGGTGCAGACGGCGATGACCGTCGCCCTCGGCGACGACGCCCACGCCGACGCGCAGCGCGAGCTCTACGCGGCGCGGCGCGAGGTGCTGCGTCCCGCGCTGGAGAAGGCGGGCTGGCGCATCGACCACTCGACGGCGGGCCTGTACCTGTGGGCCTCCGACGGCGGCGACTGCTGGGATCAGGTACGACGCCTTTCCGAAATCGGGATTTTGGTCGCACCCGGCGAGTTCTACGGATCCGCAGGTCGTAGCCATATTCGGATCGCTGTGACGGCCACCGACGAACGCATCGGTGCGGCGGTGCGCCGCCTCCAGTAGGATCCCGCGGCATGACCTCCATGGTCGTCATCGGACTCAGCATCGCCACGGTCGTGCTCCTGCTGGGCGGCATCTACGCGACCATGCGCAAGGGCCGTCCGCCCACGGCCTCGGTCTCCACGCTTCCCTCGCACGGCGGCGCGATCGGCTCCGACTACGACGACCCCCGCACCATCCAGGTGGGGGACAACATCGAGACCCACGGCAGGCGCGCCGGTGTCACCGGCGCGCTGCACATGTCGTGGCAGGGGCGCCAGTGGATCGAGTACATGCTCGACGACGGCTCGCGCCGTCCCGTGTGGCTCTCTGTGGAGGTACGGCAGGGCCTGGTCTCCACCGACCCTCCGCACCTCGAGGTCCTGCTCTGGACCATCGTGCCGACGCAGGGCATGATCCCGGCCAAGAGCATGCTGATCATGGAGGGCGTGGAGTTCTTCCCGATCGAGCGCGGCACGGCCGCGTTCAGATCGGAGGGCGAGACGGGACGACCCGAACGCGGGCTGCTCGACTTCGCCGACTACCGGGCCGCCGACGGCAGGCTGCTCTCCTTCGAGCGGGTGCAGGGCGAGCGCTGGACGGCCAGCTACGCCCAGCCGCTGCCGCCGGGCTCGATCACGATCGTCAGCCGCGCCGCCTGACCCCGCCCGCGCCGTCGCCCTGTGGTAGCTCGACGCGCGCCTGGCCCTCTCCGTCGCCCTGTGACAACTCGCCGCGGGGCGTCTCGCTATGACAGCTCGACGCGGGTGGAGCCGGCCTTGCCGCCGTTCTTCCAGCCCTCCGCCGACCAGGTGATGCCGTCGAACGCCACGCGGCGCAGGCCGTACTGCTGGGCGTGCGCGACCGACCACGTCGCGATCAGCCACCCCCGCCTGATGCTCGGCACGCTGACGGCGCCGAGCGCGCGCGTCAGGTCGCGCTGCGCCTCCTCCGCGCGCGCCGCGGCGGGCGTCTCCTTCAGCGGAAAGGTGCAGTGGACGGCGCGCGGCACCCTGCCCGTGAACGCCGCCGAGAGGATGCGCGCGTTGTTCTCGTGCGGGCCGTACGCGTATCCGGCGGCCGACCGCTGGACGGCCTGCGCCGCCTCGGCGACCGGCAGCTTCTGGTAGTTCTTCACCTTCACCAGCGCGGCGAAGAACCGGTTGGCCGAGTAGACCGGATCCATGATCTGCTTCTTCTTGCCCCAGCCCTGCGAAGGCCGCTGCTGGAACACCCCGAGCGAGTCGCGGTCGCCGTAGGAGACGTTGTACATCTTCGACTCCTGGATGGCGGTGGCGTAGGCGATCACGATGGCCTGTTCGGGCAGCCTCCTGCGCTCTCCCACCGCGGCGATCGTGGCGGCGATCCTCGCCTGCTCGATGTCGAGATCGAGCTCGCCCTTCGGGGTCTTCACCACGCAGCCCTCGGCGTCCACGAGTGGGTCGGCTTTGCTGAGCAACACATAGACGCCCACGGCGATGGCGACCGCGAGCGTGAGAACGATGATCCCGATAGTCAGGACCGCTCGGGAGAAGCTTCGCCGCACCCTGAAAAACCTACCCGGACAGATAGGCTCCGTGGCCATGAGCCAGAGCTATTTGAGCCCGCTGCCTGCGGCGGTCGACGAGTTGTGGTCCAACCGTGCGCAATTGTCCCCCTCCGACTCGGAGGCCAGGGGAATCGTGGTGGCGGCGATCGACCAGCTCGACACCGGCAAGGCGCGGGTGGCCGCCGTCGCGGAGAGCGGCGAGGTCGTGGTCGACGAGCGGGCCAAACGGGCCATCCTGCTCAGCTTCAAAGTGCTCGGCATGGCCAGGTCGCAGGTGGGCGACTTCCAGCACCACGACAGGCTGCCGCTGAAGACGACGTTCGACGGGGTCAGGGTCGTGCCGGGCGCCATCGCCAGGTGGGGTTCCTACCTGGCGCCGGGGGTGGTGCTCATGCCGTCCTTCACCAACATCGGCGCCTTCGTCGACGGCGGGACGATGGTGGACACCTGGGCGACCGTCGGCTCGTGCGCGCAGATCGGCAGGAACGTCCACCTGTCGGGCGGGGTGGGCATCGGCGGCGTCCTCGAGCCACCCAACGCGGTGCCCGTCGTGGTGGAGGACGACGCGCTGATCGGCAGCAGGGCGATGCTGGTCGAGGGAGCGAGGGTCGGACGCGGCGCGGTGGTGGGCGCGGGGACGATCCTGTCGGCTTCCATGCCGGTGATCGACGTGCAGACGGGGGAGGAACTCGGCCGCGGCCGCATCCCCGACTGGTGCGTCGCGGTCGGCGGCACCCGCCCCAAGGAGTTCCCCGGCGGGACGTTCGGGCTGCCGTGCGTGCTGGTGCTGAAGCGACTGGAACCCGGCCAACGGCATGACAAGGCGGCACTGAACGAGGTCCTGCGCGAACACGGCCTCCACGCCTGACCGTCCGCCGGGGGCGTTGAGCGCCGCGGTCACGATTGTTCCGCTCGTCCTCCACGCCTGACCCTCGAACGCCGTGGCCACGGTTGTTTCGCTCGTCCTCTTCCGGTGGAGCCGGGGACCCGGCATCGCCTGACCACCTCCGTCCCAGGCCACGGCTCGTCACGGATGTCTTCGACTCCCGCCCTGAAGGCCGGCCGTACCGGCCGGTTAGGGTTCTCTCATGCTGGACTTGACGCAGGACGTGGGCGCGCTGACCGCCGCCATCGTGGACATCGAATCGGTCAGCGGTGACGAGAAGTTCCTGGCCGACACGGTGGAGCAGGCGCTCAGGGCGCTTCCGCACCTCACCGTCGACCGTTCGGGTGAGACCGTCGTCGCGCGGACCTTCCTCGGCCGGCCCGAGCGGGTGGTGATCGCCGGTCACCTCGACACCGTCCCCGTGGCGGGCAACCTGCCCAGCAGGATCGAGGGCGACCTCCTCTACGGCTGCGGCACGTCCGACATGAAGGCCGGCGTCGCCGTCGCGCTCAAGCTGGCGGCGCTCGTCCCCGAACCCAACCGCGACGTCACCTACGTCTTCTACGACTGCGAGGAGATCGAGGCCGAGCGCAACGGCCTGACCAGGGTGAGCCGTGACCATCCGGACTGGCTGGCCGCCGACTTCGCCGTACTCATGGAGCCCACGGACGGCGTGATCGAGGGCGGCTGCCAGGGCACGCTGCGCGCGGACATCATCACCAGGGGCAAGCGCGCCCACAGCGCCAGGTCATGGCTCGGCGTCAACGCCATCCACGCCGTCGGGGAGGTGCTGGCCAGGCTCAACGCCTACGAGGCCAGGCGGCCCGTGGTCGACGGCCTGGAGTATCACGAGGGGCTCAACGCGGTGGCGGTGCGCGGCGGGGTCGCGGGAAACGTGATCCCGGACGAGGCCGGGGTCATGGTCAACTACCGCTTCGCTCCTGACCTGTCGCTCGAACAGGCCGAGCAGCACGTCCGAGAGGTGTTCGACGGGTTCGAGGTCGTCATCACCGACGGCGCGCCCGCCGCGCGTCCGGGCCTGACGCATCCGGTGGCCGCGGCCTTCGTCGCCGCGGTGGGCGGCATCCCCCGTGCCAAGCTCGGCTGGACCGACGTGGCCCGCTTCTCGGCGTTGGATATTCCCGCGGTGAACTACGGCCCAGGCGACCCGAACCTGGCGCACCAGCAGGGCGAGTACGCGTCACTGACGAAGATCGCGGAGAGCGAGCTCGGCATGCTGAACTGGCTCACCACACCCACGATCTGACCAGGCCAACCGACCGGCAGGCCCCGCCTTGTCCCACTCTCCGTCCCCCGCCCCGGCCTCCAGTCGCATGATCCGACCAGGGCAACCGGAGGCATGGATTGCCGAGCTGTCTTCACCACCAGGGAATCGGCGTGCTTCGCCTCTCGGCGCGTCAGAAGAGGGCTCGGCTCAACGTCGAGTCTGTGGTTCTCTGGTGGGGTGGTCGCGAGGCCCCGCGCTCATCGGCGAAGTGAGCTCGCCGGGCGTCTGGCGACCGCGCACGAAGGGCCTCCAACACGAAAGTGGCTTTCCTCGCCGGCCATTTGGCGGGGAAAGCCACTTTCAGTCCCGAGCAGCACCCTCGGCAGTTAGACGCAGGACCTTCGAAATCTGGTTCCCTCCTTTTTTCAAGATTTTTTAGCGATGCGCGCTAGCGTGCTCCGTATGAAACGGACACGTCCCGAACGTCGTCAGGGCCAAGCGGTCGTCCGCGGCCGCCTGGTTCCTGAATCCACCCACGACCAGCGCCTTCTCGACCGGCAGGGCCCCGCCGACTGGGTCCACATGGACCCGTGGCGGGTGTTGCGCATCCAGGCCGAGTTCGTCGAGGGATTCGGCCAGCTGGCCGAGCTGCCTCCGGCAGTCACCGTGTTCGGCTCCGCCCGTACCACCGACGACTCACCGGACTACCAGATGGGCGTCGCGTTGGGACGCCGCCTGGCCGAGGCCGGATACGCCGTGATCACCGGCGGCGGGCCCGGCGCGATGGAAGCAGGCAACAAGGGCGCGGCCGAGGCAGGCGGCATCTCCGTCGGACTCGGCATCGAGCTGCCCTTCGAGCAGCGCATGAACGACTACGTGGATCTCGGCATCGAGTTCCGCTACTTCTTCGTCCGCAAGACGATGTTCGTGAAGTACTCCTGCGGGTTCATCACCCTGCCCGGCGGTTTCGGCACGCTGGACGAGCTGTTCGAGGCGCTGACCCTGGTCCAGACGCAGAAGGTCACCTCCTTCCCCGTGGTCCTGATGGGCACGGAGTACTGGGGCGGCCTCATCGACTGGATCAAGAACACGCTGCTGGCCTCGGGGAAGATCTCGGCGCAGGACCTGGATCTGATCCACCTCACCGACGACGTCGAGGAGGCGGTCAACATCATCATCGAGTCCGAGCGGCTGCGCTCCGGCATCAGCAAGGAGGAGAAGGAGGTGGTGGAGAGCCACCGGGTAGAGCCTCAATAGACTCCTGCTTCGTGAACATCTGCGTTTTCTGTGCATCCAGTCAGAAGATCGACCCCAAGTACGTGCACCTCGCCACCGAGGTCGGTACCGAGATCGCGCGCAGGGGTCACACCCTGGTGAGCGGAGGGGCGACGGTCTCCTGCATGGGCGCGGTGACCAGGGCGGCCAGAGCCGCCGGCGGCCGCACCGTCGGCGTCATCCCCCAGGTGCTCGTCGACATCGAGGTCGCCGACACCGAGTCGGACGAGCTGGTCGTCACCGCCGACATGCGCGAACGCAAGGGCGTCATGGACGCCCGCTCCGACGCGTTCCTGGTGCTCCCCGGGGGCATCGGGACGCTCGAGGAGCTCTTCGAGATCTGGACCGCCAGAGTCCTCGCCATCCACACCAAGCCGCTGGTGATCCTCGACCCTTGGGGTCTGTACGCGCCGCTGCGGTCGCTCGTCGAGCACATGTACGAGGAGGGGTTCACGCGGGCGAACGTCTTCGACGCCATCACCTGGACCAGTTCGGTGGAGGAGGCGCTCGAGGTGCTGGAGTCCCCGGCACAGCCCATGGAGCCGAGTGTGGAGGAACTGGGCGAGTCGACCCCCTGAGCCGCTCCGCGAGCGCCGTCCGCCGCGGCGGGGACCTGTGCCGGTGAAGCCGCGCACGGAGACAGACCTCACCTGGGTGACGGCAACCCGCGCTACGGGGTCAGAAGGAGCGCGTGCGCGGCCGGGGTTCAGGGGTCAGGGGTGCCCGCCTGGACTCCTGGGCTCAGGAGTGTGCGCAGTCGGAATCCTGGAGTCTGGGGTACGGCGTGCGGGGCCGGGTTCTTGGGCCAGGAGGAGAGGGTGCGGGCTTGGGGTCCTGGGCTCAGGAGTGTGCGCAGTCGGAATCCTGGAGTCTGGGGTACGGCGTGCGCGGTCGGGGGTCCTGGGGTCAGGAGGAGGGCGGGCGCGCCTGAAGTCCTGGGGTCAGCAGGGTGCGCGGTCGGGGTATTGGGGTCGGGAGGAGAGGGTGCGCGGCTGGAGTCCTGGGGTGGGGATGAGGGTGTGCGCGGCTGGAGTCCTAGTGGTCACAACGAGGATGCGCAGCCAGGGTGTAGAGGGGCAGGGGAGGGTGCGGAGTCGGCGGCTGAGTTCGAACGGGCGTCAGGGGGAGAGCCTCGCCGGCGGCCGGGCGTTAGGAGTCAGGCCAGGCCGCGGCGGGTGAGGGCTGGGGGACGGGTACCAGACAGGCAATCTGTCATCTCCAGGGCGAGTCTGACCTGATCGGTATGTTCCGTCACGAACACGCCCGCCCCCGCACGCCGGTACACGGCGGCTGCGGCGAGGGCGGCGTCGAGCGGCGCGGGCAGCCTGACCAGCACCGTGGCCCCGTCCGCGGCTCGCTCCCGCACCTCGCGGAGGGTGTCGGCGGGGATCCACGCGGGTTGTTCACGCTCGCCTGGCGTGAGCACTACAGGCCTCATGTCTCGATCGTACGAGTACGATTCCAGTGTGCTGGTCGTACTCGCCATCGCCGCGCTGGCGATACTCGCCTGCGTGGTCGTGGTCTCCCTTGGCAGGGGCGGTGAGCTGACCGAGTTCCCGCCTGACGTTCCACCCCTCGACCTGCCCGAGGCCGGGCAGCTGACGGCGGTTGACTTCATGGCGCTGCAGCTGCCGGTGAACCTCGTGGGCTACCACACGCAGAGCGTCGACGAGACGTTGCGTCGTGCCGCCAACGCGATCAGCGCCCGCGACACCCGCATCGCGGTGCTGGAACAGCGGGTGTCGGAGCTGCTGGCCAGCAGGTTGCAGGCGCGGCAGGAGGCGTACGCGGGTTCGAGCGTCACTCCCCGCACCGAGCACCATCCCGACGCGCCGTCCCTGGCTCTTCCCGAGGACGGCTCGCCTGCGGGCGGCTCGCAACCGTATGCGCGCGTGGGTCACCAGCCCACAGGAGACGACACCGAGGCCGGCCAGCAGCAGAACGCCCCCGAGGATTTCGACGGCTCCGCCGACGAGACCCGCGATCCCGGCCAGAACGGTCAATCTCGAACCGACACCTCCTCTGCCCTGACATCCGACGAGTCCTCGGCGTCTTTCGAGTCGTCGATGGACGCTGATCGTGCGGCTTCAGCCGAGGCCGAGGCCGTCCGATGGCGAGAGGGAACGACTGACAACGGGACGGTTGCTCCGACTTGGGGGAGAACCGCTCCTTCTGAGGAGGACAGCCACACCGACTCCTACGGCGTCGTCAATTCGCATGTCGCAGCCGAGCACCCGGAGGCTCATGCCCACGGTGCCGGAGCGCATGCCCACGACCCGGACGTGGACAGCGAGGCCCACCCTGACGGTTGGGCTCCCGCCCACGACGCTGGTGACGGCAGTGACGAGGCTCGGGCCCGCGACGCGGCTCGTGCCCACGACACGGTTGTCGACGGTGAGCTTCGGACCGATCACGTTGGCGTCGAAGGCGAGGATCGCAGCGTGCGCGCGGTGGGAGAGAGCCGGCCCCACGACGCCGGTGATGAGGGCGGCGGGGCTCGGGTTGGCGACGCGGCTCGTGCCCACGGTGCGGGTGTCGAGGGTGAGGATCGGGCCTACGACGCTGGGGATGAGGGCGGCGGGGCTCGGGTTGGCGACGCGGCTCGTGCCCACGGTGCGGGTGTCGAGGGTGAGGACCGGGCCCACGATATGGGTGTCGAGGGTGAGGATCGGGCCCACGATATGGGTGTCGAGGGTGAGGATCGGGTTCACGACGTTGGTGGCGAGGGCGGCGTGGCCAGGGTGCGTGAGGTCGGTGCTGAGGGTTCCAACGGTGCGGGTGAGCTGCCGGCCTCCATCGGCCACAGCAGGGACGGCCGCGCGTGAACGAGGTGATCCGTTGCGAGTGGACGGGTATGAGTGCTCCGCTCTACATCGCCTACCACGATGAGGAGTGGGGCCGTCCTGTTCACGGGGATGACAAGGTGTTCGAGCGCGTGAGCCTGGAGGCGTTCCAGTCGGGGCTGTCCTGGCTGACGATCCTGCGCAAGCGCGAGAACTTCCGCAAGGCGTTCGATGGCTTCTCCATCGCGAAGGTCGCGGCCTACACCGAGCAGGACGTCGACAGACTCCTCGCTGACCAGGGCATTGTCCGTAACCGAGCCAAGATCGACGCTACGATCGCCAACGCCCGCGCCGCCCTGGAGGTGCCAGGCGGGCTCTCCGAGCTGGTCTGGCGGCATGCGGATCCCGACTCTCCCGTACCGAAGTCGATGGCGGACGTTCCGGCGATCACACCTGGTTCCAAGGCGCTCGCCAAGGAGCTGAAGGGGTACGGCTTCCGCTTCGTCGGGCCGACGACGGCCTATGCGCTCATGCAGGCCATCGGCCTGGTGAACGACCACATCGCGGACTGCGTCACTCGCAACCTCACCGTCCACTGACCACACGCCCTCGGCTACAGCCACGTTCCTCCGGGCTCTGCTTACCTGCCCTGGCGTGCGGCCTCCGCCCCTCCTTTCGCCCGCAGACCGTCCCTCCTGGCCCGTGGGCGTTTGCTCCTGTCTTGGTTCGTGGCCGTCTTCCTTGAGCCTGTAGCCGTTTGTCCCTGCACCGGGTTCGTGGGCCGTCTGCCTTGATCTTTAGCCCTTTGTCTCCGCCTTGAGTTTGTGGGTCGTGCATCAGCCCTGTGGCTGTTGTCTCCGCCTTGGGCTTGTGGGCCCTCTGTCTTCGCCTGTGGTCGTTGTCTCCGCCTTGAGTTTGTGGGTCGTGCATCAGCCCTGTGGCTGTTGTCTCCGCCTTGGGCTTGTGGGCCCTCTGTCTTCGCCTGTGGTCGTTGTCTCCGCCTTGAGTTTGTGGGTCCTGCATCAGCCCTGTGGCTGTTGTCTCCGCCTTGGTTCGTGGGCCCTGCATCAGCCCTGTGGCTGTTGTCTCCGCCTTGGGCTTGTGGGCCCTCTGTCTTCGCCTATGGCCGTTGTCACCGCCTTGGGCTCGTGCGCCCTACATCTCGGCCTGTGGCCATTTGTCCCGCCGCACTCGTGGGCCGTTTGCCTTGATCTGTGGCTGTTTGTCCTTGGCTTGGTTCGCGAGCTGTCCGCCTTGATTTGTGGCCGTTCGCGTTGGTCGGCGGCTGTTGACGGACGCTCCTGGATGGGTGCCGTCTGCTGCATGGTGCCGTTTTCCGGCTGTACGGGTCGGCGACGAGAGGTCCGACCGGCCTCTCTTCGGGGCGGAGTTTTGAGCCGACGCACCACAGAACGCCGGACTCGCCCGTCAACGTGCCCTGAGTCGCAGGCACGTTTGGGCTGTCATCGGGCGTACGGAGCCCGGCTGCCTCTGCCTCCGGCCCATTCCAGCGGGGCCGGCCGATCGCGGGCTACGTGGGGAGTGGTTGGGTGTGGTGGTCGCCGTCGGGGAAGGCGATCGTGACGGACTCCCTGGAGACCTCGACGGTGATGGCGTCGCGAAGGGCTGACGGGTGGACGGCGTCGCCCGACAGGACGACGAGCGTGACGTGGACACCGGGGGTGTCGGCGTGGAGGCAGGGCACCGCCGAGTGGGGTCCGAAGGCGTTCGACTCCACGTCTTGGGAGACGCTCGCGCGTTGCCAGCCGTACAGGCCGATGAGGGCTGAGGTCAGGCCGTCCGTGCGGCGGGCCAGCGCCCAGCCGGGTCCGGTGACCGCGGAGGGCGGGGTGACGTCGGAGACGGCGTAGCCGCCCTCTCGCACCGTCACCCCGAGCACCTCGTTGACCGTCTCGCCTGATGGCGGCGTCGTCAGGGGGAGGGCGGAGGAGGGGGTGCCGTGGAAGCCAGGCGCGTTCGGTGAGTGGGGGCCCGCCGAAGGGGAGGAGATGGCAGCTTCGTCAGAGGGCGGGCTCGTTCGGGTCGACGATGAGGAGCCGCGGAACTCCGGCGATGGCGAGGAAGCACGCGGTTCGGCGTCCGACGGCTGCCAGGGGTGGGACGCGGCGTCCGACGGCTGCGCGGCATGTGGTTCGGCGTCCGACGGTTGCGGGGAGGCGTGTGGTTCGGCGTCCGTTGGCTGCGACAAGACGTGGAGCCCAGTGGCGGATGGCTGGGGCACGGCGGGGGGCTCGGCGTCCGGTGGTTGCGTGGTCGTGAGGGGGTGGGGGGCCGAGTGTGGTGCGGGGGCGGGGGCGGGGGTGATCTGGTGGATGCGGAGCTCCCAGGGGCCGCGGACGAGTGAGATCGTCGTGATGCGGGTGCCTTCGGGAGTCTCCGTGTATGAGGCGGCGGTTCTGCCCGCGCACTCCAGCGGGTGGATCGTGCCTCGGGAGGAAGGGACGCCTTCGGGGGAGACGAGGGCCAGGTGGTTGTCGACGTTCCTGATCCAGGCGTGTTCGGCGGACTCGGGGGCCGTACGGGTGGAGTAGGCGAGCTTGGCGTAGTGCGGGTCGTCGGGCGGAGCGCCGTGGTCGCTGCCGTGGTTGACCAGCCGGACGATGCCGTCGTGGCGAGTGCCGTGGAGGAGCAGCCCTGTGGTGGGGAGGGCGACGGTGAGATCGTTCTCGTCGATGGGGAGCATCTGCTCGCCGGCCGTCCACACCGGGTGCTCGGGTGGGAGCAACAGGCCGAGCAGGCCCTTCGACGCCCAGTACGGCGAGGCGGGCCCCGAATACGCCTGCGTGGTCGGCAGGAAGGTGTCGTACCAGCCGAGGGAGAGCAGCCCCCGCCGGTTGGGGACGCCGCGCTCGGCGAAGTGGCGGGCGACGGACGAGGCGAGCTTCCTGGTCTGCCCGGGGGTGAGCGGGGTGGCGTCGGCGAGCGCGCCCATCCAGACGGGAGCGAGCGAGGCGAAGCGGTAGCAGAGCGAGCGGCCCTGATGGATGGGAGCGCCGTCGGAGCCGAAGAAGTGCTGGTAGGTCGTGAGGAACTCGCTCAGGCGGCCGCGGTAGAGCGTGGCGCGCTCCTCATCGCCCGACATGCGGGTCCACAGCAGGGGATACAGGTGGAGGGCCCAGCCGCCGTAGTAGTCGAAGTTGCGGGTGCCGCCGTCGGTGTACCAGCCGTCGCCGACGTACCACTGCTCGATCCGCTCCAGACCCCTGTCGATCTCGTGCTGTGCGTACGGCCCGCCGACCGACTTCACGAACTCCTCGCTCACGGTCTGGAACAGCATCCAGTTGTTGTCCCACGTGCGCTTGCCGATGAAGCCGCTCAGCCAGGTGACCACCCGCTCCCGCACCTCGGAGGGAAGCTGATCCCACAGCCACGGCCTCGACTCGTGCAGGCCGACCGCGATCGAGGCCGCCTCGACCATCTGCTGTGAGCAGTCGGTCAGCTGGGGCCAGGCCTCGCCGCTGGACGGATCGGTGCCGTTGGCCAGGCCGGTGGCGTAACGCTCGATCAGCTCGGGGCGGACCTGGCCGCGCGCGCCCGCGATGCGGAACGCGGCGGCGAGGAACGTGCGGGCGAACCCCTCCAGACCGTCGAGTGCCACCCCTGACCAGCTCGCTCGCCCCGGTAGCCGGTACTGGGCGAACCCGAGCGACGCGTACGGCACGACGGAGTCGAGCAGATGGTCGGTCAGCGTCTCCCAGTGGGCGCGCGTCCAGCCGGTGCGCGGCGAGAGCAGCCGATCGGTGGGCGGCAGGGACAGGTATGGAGGGGGCATGCCTAGCCTTCTCGGTGGCGGCCGACGGTGAGCTCGGCCGTGTGGGTGTGGCCGCGCGATCCGGCCAGTTTGACGGTGATCGTGGGGTTCTTGCCAGGTCGCACGGTGACGGTGTCGTCGGTGCTCACCACGCCGTGAGCGGGATGGTCGAGGGTGAGGACGACGCTGTCGACCGTGCGGCTCGGGTCGGAGACGGCCACGGAGACGCGGTCGCCCGCCCGCCGTACGAGCACGGCGCAGGGAGCGCTCGCGCTGACCCCGCCGACGCTGCCCGCCGCCCAGAAGGTGGCGGCGAACAGCCGGTGTCCCTGGCCGCCCAGCCCCGCGTGGACGGCCTGGACCTCGGCGGTGTTGGCGAGCACCTCGACACCCGAGTAGGCCGCGGTCTGCTCGGCGGTGGCGTTGGGGAGCAGCAGGTAGGCGTAGGTGGCGCCTGAGGGGTTGGCGCCATGGTCGAACCAGAGCGTGACGTACTCCCGCGAAACCGGCTCGCCCGAGCCGCTGGTGCTGGCGCCGTCGTTGATCGCCTTCCAGCTGTCGGTGCGCACCTCACGCAGCGTGCGCAGGGGCGCGCCACCGGGGAAGATGTAGCCGCCGACGCCTTCGAGGTGAGCCCACGAGGAGGTGGACGAGCTCTCGGCGCTCTGCTGGAGGACGCCGTCGACGGTCAACGCGCCGGTGGTGCCGCGATTCTCGACGACGGTCTCGATCGTGCGGGCGTCGGTGCTGGTGATGCCCGCGCCCAGGCAGACGACGGCGTCGTCGAGGCAGATCCAGCTCTTCCTGGCCGTGAGCGTGCTGCCCATGGCCATGAGCTCGAGCGACGCCACGCCGTACCCGCCGAGAACGGCCCCGCCCGCCCACGCGTTCTTCGGGCGGAAGGTGCCGGTGCCGCTCACGGAGACCGCGGGATCGCGGTGCCGCGTGTCGACCGTGGTGCCAGGCAGCCGGTAGGAGTTGACGGTCGGCCAGTAGTCGGCGCTGTAGTGGTCGAGGTCGGTGTAGAGGTAGGTGACACCGTCGCCCTGGTACCAGGCGCGGTAGTTCTCCCCGTTGCCGCACTCGTATCCCGCGATGCGCTTGGAGTCGAGGCTCAGGGCGAAGGACCAGTGCGTACGGCGGTGCACGACGCGGTCCATGTCGGCGAACACGTGATGGCCCACCGGCCTCGCCGCGGCTGCGAGGCGGGGGTCGTCGAGCACGGCCCTCGCCCTGGCGGTCGCCGCGATGCCCGCCCCTTCGAAGAACCTGCCCCTGCTCACCCAGCCCTTGGCCAGCTCCTTGAAGCGGGTCGCGTAGGGCTCGGGCGCGCCGGTGGCGAGTTGGAGCACCGCATCGACCGTCTCACGCCCCGCGTCGTGGTCGCGGGAGCCGCCGCGCGACACCGCCCTGCCTCTGACGCTGTCCATCATGAGGCCGTCGTGGATCCACGGCGCGAACGTGCGCTCCACCGCGTCGAGGATCACCGACCTCTTGGGGTCGGTGACCTCCCAGCTCGACCCGCCGAGCAGGCCCAGCATGGCGCTGACCGACTGGAGCAGGACGACGCCGTAGGAGCCGGTGTAGGCGACGGTGTCGTGCTGGATGAAGGAGCCGTCGGCGTAGAAGCCGTCGCGGGAGGTGACGTAGCCGAAGAGGGTGTTGCGACCGCCGTCGCGCAGGTCGGACAGGCCGTCGCGGGCCAGCGCCACCTTGGCCGCGTCGTCGCCGACGATGCCGCGCAGGGCGACGATCAGCGCCTTGTCGGCCCTGTTGGCTCCGGTCTCGGCGAAGTTCGTGAGGTTGGTCCTGCGGTCGGGGTTGGGGCAGAACCTGTCGACCGCTCTGATCCACGCTGTGCGCTGCTCGGTGCTGATGAGGTCGTACATCAGCAGGCAGGTGTCCATGAGGGCCCTCGGAGCGCCGATCTCCCAGTGCCACCAGTTGCCCACCTCGCGTTTGGTCTCGTTGTAGGCGCGGGCGTAGAGGAAGTCGAGGGCGGCGAGGATCTCGCCCGCGAGGCCGTCGTCGCCGTGGAGGGCCGAGCCCGGGGTGGCCCAGGCGGTGGCGAGCGTGCGCAGCCGCTGGTGGCTGCTCGCGATGTCGCCCGAGACGCCCTTGAGAGGGAGGTCCGGCCAGAGGAAGGTGCGGTTGGACGCCAGGTCGAGGGCCCCGCGCAGGGTTGACGCGGCGGCGTCGAGCTTGGCGAGGGGAGCGGCGAACGTGGGGTCGGCGGGGTCGAAGGAGCCGCCGGAGAGGAGAGCGGTGGCCTTGGCTCGGAGGGTGGCGAACTCGGTCACGCCCGCAGTCTGGCCGATCGGGGCGAGGGCGGGTGACGGGCCGGTCGCGCCTGTGGAAAAGCCGGCACCGGTCGCGGAGCCTGTGGATGACGCGGCCGCCTCCTGGGGGAGAAAGAACGCAGCCAGACCACCCGCGAGCCCGAGGAACCCCCGCCGGCTGGTGGCGGAGGCGAGGACGCGAGGCTCGGCAGCCTGGGAGAAGGGCGGGGAGGTGATCCCTGGCGTTCGCGGCAGGCGCGCAGGGGGGCGCGGAGTCGGTGTGGTCATGGGGACGGCTCCTACTCGGCCAGCGTGCTCGGGTCGACGCCGGGCGTGGGGAGGCCGAGGGCGGCCACCTTGGCCAGGTACTCCGCCGTCACCGGCGCGCCCCATCGCGTCCAGAACCCGCTCAGATCCCGTCCAGCCGTCCGTGAGGTGTAGAGGGCCAGGTACCCCCACCTCTTGTCCGTCTCCGTCCAGTCGGAGGCGGGCCGTTCCGCGCGGACCAGCCGGTGCAGCCGGGGCCAGAAGTCATCCCCGAACGCCAGCTCCAGCTGCCTGAACGGCACCAGCTTCTCGAAGGCGCCGAACCCCTTCACGTACCCCGCGCTGGGCAGCTTCGGCAGCGCGCTCTGGTACGGCGTCAGCCCCGTCTTGGCGTCGGGCTTGGTCAGGTTCGAGGGCTGACCGAGGGTCCGCTGTGCCGCCAGCGAGTAGATGTTGACCGTGACCTCCGTGAGGTCGGTGGGCTTGTAGGCCATCTGCTGGTGCTGGTGTCCGAGCTCGTGGTAGACGCCCCAGCCCCTGGTCCGCAGCCCCTCCACGGTGATGAGCCTGTCGAGGTAGGTGCGCGGGTAGGCGGTCCAGCCGTGCGTGGCGTACGCGCCCGCGCCCGTGGGCATGCGCGGAGCCTCCACCAGGTGGAACGGCAGCGGGCTCCGCTCGCTCTCGGTGAGCCCCGAGATCGCCGCGTGCGAGGAGATGATCGTCTCGAGCACGGTGAGCAGCCCGCCGTGGTCCTGCTCGCGCCAGGCGAGCATGCCGTCCCTGGTCACTGTGACGATCCCGTACGGCGACAGCAGCTCGACCTGCGGCGCGGCGGTCAGGGTGTCGAGCTGGGACTGGAAGTCGGACTCGGTGGTCTCGCCCATCACGAAGGTCGGCACGGGCACGGCGCCGCCGAGGAACTTGACCTTGGCCTTCTGGCCCTCGCCGATGAGCGACAGATAGACCATGCCGCCGCCGGGGTCGGTGACGGTGTTGACGCCTGAGGTCAGGGGGTAGGCGCGCGGGTTCTTGTAGATGACGTCGGCGTGGGTGTCGGGGGCGCCGACGTGAAGGGTGGGCAGCAGGCCGTCCTGCGCGTCGACCTGGACGGTCAGCGAGGTCGCGGCGGGCAGGTGGAGCCCCGTGGGGTGGAAGTTGGTGGTGCCGAGCGCCTGCTGGAGCCGCAGCCGCTCGCTCTCGGCGCTCGGCCTGGCCCTGAGGACAAAGGTCCGCCTGGCGCTGGGGACGGAGGCGCCCGCGAGGGCGGGGGCCCGCCCCGAGGAGGACGGCACCGGCGGTGGCCGCGCCCAGGAAGCCACGGCGGGAAAGGGGGGTGTGAGTCATGACGGCAGCATGAAAGCGCTTTCTATCGCGCGTCAAGGGTCTGGGAATCTTTCTATGTCTTTCTATGCTGCTCAGCGCTGGTGCTTCAGTAAGCGCTTGCTATCGTGGAGGCGCGACAGACCCGCGCACGACGATGCTCGTGCCGACCCGCGTGGTGGTCTGCACGGGGGCGAGGTAGTCGCTCTCGCCCGCCACACCCAGCGCCAGCCGTACGGCCTGCCGTCCCATCTCCTCCAGCGGGATGCGCACGGTGGTCAGCTGGGGACGCAGCTCCTGCGCCACCGGCACGTCGTCGTAGCCGACGACGGAGATCTCCTCGGGCACGGAGACGCCCGCCAGCTCCAGCGCCTGCATGACACCGGCGGCGACGGTGTCGTTGGCCGCGAAGATCGCGGTGAAGTCGAGCCCTTCGGCCAGCAGCGCCCTGACCTTGTCGTAGCCGAACCTGCGGTTGAACGAGCCGGTGTGCACCAGCTCCTTCGCCTGCGCGAGCCCTCGCATCTCCAGCGCCCGCCGGTGCCCCGCCAGGCGGGCGATGGTCGTGGACAGCGAGGGAGGACCGCCGAGGAACAGGATCCTGCGATGCCCCTGCGTGATCAGGTAGTCGGTGATCGCGAAGGCGCCGCCCTCGTTGTCGTACTCGACGACCTTGGTCGGCACGTCGTCGCCCAGCGAGGGACGCCCGCACAGCACCAGCGTGGACCCGGCCGTGTGCAGCGCGCGGGCCCTGCGTCCCACCTCGGCGGCGTAGGCGCGGTCCTCGTGCGCCCCGCCGACCAGGATCACGGCGTCGGCGCGCTGCTCGTGCAGCAGGTCGATGAGAGCGAGCTCCTTCTCGTGGCTGCCCTGCGTGCAGCACACCATGCACAGCCTGCCGTGCACGGTCGCCTCGCGCTCCACACCCCTCGCGATGTAGGCGTAGAACGGGTCGACCACGTCGTTGATGATGATGCCGACGGTCCTGTTGGTGGAGCCCGCCAGCGCCCTGGCGTGGGCGTTGGCGACGTAGCCCAGCTCGGCGATGGCCGCCTCGACGCGCTCTCTCGTGGACGTCGCGACAGGGTAGTTGCGGTTGATCACCCTCGAGACTGTGGCGCTGGAGACGCCGGCCCGCTTGGCGACGTCGGCGATGGTCGCCGAGCTCATCTCGGTCACCGGCTCCTCCTTACCCGTGTGAAGATCATGCCATCCGATCGAGCGCGTCGAGCTGGATCTCGTGCAGCAGCGGCAGCCCCGCGCAGTACCTGGCCACCTCCTCGACCGTCGAGTCGGCCAGCCTGCCCAGCTCGTTGCCCTGCGCCCCCGCCAGGTGCGGGGTGAGGAAGACGTTGGGCAGCCCGAACAGCGGATGCCCCGACGGCAGCGGCTCGGGGTCGCTGACATCAAGTATCGCGTCCAGCCGCCCGCTCGTGACCTCTTCCAGCAGCGCCTCGGTGTCGATGAGCGTGCCCCTGGCGGTGTTGATCACCACCGCGCCGTCCATGAGCTTGGCCAGCCGGGAGCGGTCCAGCAGCCGGTAGGTCTCCGGCGTGCTGGGCGCGTGGAGGCTCACCACGTGCGAGCGGCGCACCAGCGTGTCGAGGTCCACCAGCACCCCGCCGAGCCTGGCGACCAGCGCCGGATCGGCATAGGGGTCGTAGACCAGGACCTCGGCCTCGAGCCCGCGCAGCAGCTCGACCACCCTGCGGCCGATCCGCGAGAATCCGACCACGCCGACCGTGATGCGGCGCGCTCCCAGCCACGAGATGCCGCTGAAGTCGCGCTTGGTGCCGTGCTCCCTGTACCTGTGCGCCATCGTGAAGGCGCGCTTGGCGCCGAAGACGATCGCCGCGTAGGTGAACTCGGCCACCGGTACGGCGTTGGCGTCGGCCGCGCTCGAGACACGGACCCCGCCTTCCAACACCACGGGGTCGAGGAAGGTCTTGACGGTGCCGGCCGCGTGGGCGATGAAGCGCAGCTTGGGCGCCCGTTCCAGCAGCTCGGCGCCGAGCGGCGGACATCCCCACCCCGTGACCAGCACCTCCGCCTCGGCGAGCACCGGAAGGGCCGAGCCGGACGACAGGTCGTGCAGGACGTCGCCGTGAAGGTCGGCCAGCTCGGCGAGCCGGTCGAGGGCGCCCTTGGCGAAGACCTCCTCACGCACGCCCGGCGCCATCGCCAGGACGGTGCGCGGTCTGAGCCGCGCCTCCATGACCGTCACATCACTCTCCCCGAGTCCTAACCGAACCAACCGGACCACCCCCCAACCGCCCGACCCTGAGGATCGAGCCCTCACCACACCCCGAACCCCGGCGACCCGAAACCCGCCGGATGCCGATGAACCCGAACCCGTCCCGGCGACCCGAAACCCGCCGGATGCCGGTGAACCCGAGACCCCGTCGGACCCCGGCGAACCCGAGGACCCCGGAAACCCGAGACCCCTCAGGCCCCGAGCTCCCACGACCACTCGCGAGCCGAAACCCCGAACTCCGCAGACCCGCAAGCCCGAGACCCGCAAACCCGAGACCCGCAAACCCGAGACCCGCAAACCCGAGACCCGCAAACCCGAGACCCGCAGAGCCCGAGTCCTGCGGACCGGAGAGCCGCAGGGTTCGAGTTCGCCGAACCCGAGGACCCACGAATCCCGCGACCTCTGAGGGCCGGGCCTCGCAGACTCCAGGACCCGCGAGACCCAGGCCCCTGGGGTCCGAGACTCGCGGATCCGGAATCCGCAGGGTCCGAGTTCGTCGGTCCCGAGGACCTGCGAGGCCCGAGACCCTGGAGGCCAAGAACCCGCGGACCTGAGATCCGCAAGACCCGAGCTCGCCGGACCCGAGGACCCACGAGACTCAGAGACTCTTCCGGACCGACAGCCCGCGAGGCCCGCAGGTCCGAAGAGCCCAGGTCCGAGAACCCGCCGGTCCGAGAACCCGAAGAACCCCGGAGACCCGGACGCCTGAGCACCCGAGAAGGCCGAGGATCTCGGGGAGCACCCGGAACCCAAGAGACTCGAGCCCAGCAGGTCCGAGATCCCGAGCACCCGCAGCCGCGAGGCGCCTCGACATCCGCAAACCCACACACTCCAGGCCCGCGACCCGCAGCCTGCGAATCCGCAGCCCCAAGCCTCGAGGTCCGTGGCTCCGAGGTCCGTGGCTCCGAGGTCCGTAGCCCTGACACCCGCAGCCCCGGGATTCGCAGCTCGGAGATCTCGAGGATCCGAGACCCATGAGCCACGAACTTCGCAGGCAACCCGACCACCTAGATAGTAAGCGCGTTCTACAGAGATCGTGCGCCGCACGCTAGGCCCTCACCTGAACAAACGTCAAGCTCCGAAAACCCACCCCACCCAACCCCTTGACGAGATGAGAAAGCGCTTACTACGGTCACGCCAACTGGAAGGACCAAGCATGACGACACCCCTACAAGCCGTCGGGACGGGTACGGCCAGCCGTGCCAAGCCCGAAACCCCCTTGGCCGCGCCCAGGCGGCTCCCGCTGTGGAAACGGCTCTGGCGGGACCGGGTGATGCTCATGCTCACCCTGCCCGGCCTGGTGTACTTCCTGGTCTTCCACTACGTCCCGCTCTTCGGCTACGTAGCCGCCTTCCAGGACTACCAGCCCTACATCGGCTTCCTGGACAGCCAGTGGGTCGGTCTGCAGAACTTCGCGACCATGCTGGGCGACCCCCGGTTCTGGGATGCGGTGGGCAACACGCTGCGCATCACGCTCACCCAGCTGGTGCTCTTCTTCCCCGCCCCGATCGCGCTGGCCCTGCTGCTCAACAGCGTGATCAGCGAGAAGGTCCGCAGGTTCGTGCAGAGCGTGGTCTACCTGCCGCACTTCATCGGCTGGGTGATCATCGTCTCGGTCTTCCAGCAGGTCATCGGGGGTGCGGGCGTGCTGCCCGGCTTCCTGGAGAGCATCGGGCTGCCGCGCTACGACATGATGACCGATCCCGACGCCTTCCCCCTGCTGGTCACCCTGCAGGTCATCTGGAAGGACTGCGGCTGGGGAACGATCATCTTCCTCGCCGCGCTGCTGTCGATCAACCCCGAGCTCTACGAGGCCGCGGCGATGGACGGCGCCGGCCGCTGGCGCAGGCTCTGGCACGTCACGCTGCCCGGCATCACACCGATCATCATCCTGCTGCTCATCCTCAACCTCGGCAGCATCCTGTCGGTCGGGTTCGAGCAGATCCTGCTCCAGCGCGACGCGGTGGGGCCCGAGTCGGGCGAGGTGCTCGACACCTTCGTCTACTTCAACGGCGTCCAGGACGGCCAGTGGGGCCCCGCGGCGGCGGTGGGCCTGGTGAAGGCGGTCGTCGGCGCCGTCCTGGTGCTGGGCGCGAACAAGGTGGCGCACCTGCTGGGCCACGAGGGGGTGTACCGCAATGCGAGCAAGTGAGCGTCCCGCCTGGATGGAACGACCCTCCAAGCTAGGGGTCGGCCTCAAGGCGGTGATCATCACCGCGATCACGCTGCTGGTGATCTATCCGTTCGTGGGCGTCATCGGCACCAGCTTCTCCTCGGAGTCCGAGATCGCCAGGAGCGGCGGGTTCGTCCTGCTGCCCACCGCGCCCCAGCTCGACGCCTACCGGGCCGTCTTCGACGGCGGCACGGTCACCCGCGCCCTGCTCATCAGCGTGCTGGTCACCGGCGTCGGCACGCTGGCGAGCGTCACCGTCACGATCTGCATGGCGTACGGCCTGAGCCGCCGCGAGGTCACGGGCTCGAAGTGGATCCTGATGATCGCGCTGTTCACCATGCTCTTCAACCCCGGCATCATCGCCAACTTCCTGCTGGTCAACCAGCTGGGCCTGCTCAACAGCTTCGGCGCGCTCGTCCTGCCGAGCCTGGTCAGCGCGTTCAATCTGGTCGTGCTGCGCTCGTTCTTCATGAACCTGCCTGGTGAGCTGCTGGAGAGCGCCCGCATGGACGGCGCGGGCGACCTGCGCATCCTGGCGCGCATCGTGCTCCCGCTGTCCAAGGCGGTGATCGCGGTGGTGTCGCTGTTCTACGCGGTCGCGTACTGGAACAACTTCTTCAACGCCCTGCTCTACATCGACGACTCGGACCGGCACCCGCTGCCCAACATCCTGCGCACCTTCATCCTGCAGGGCCGGACGCTGGAGAGCGCCGTGGGCACCGAGGCCCCCGCGCCCGTGCAGGCGATCCAGATGGCCGTGCTCGTCGTCGCGATCGTCCCGATCCTTCTCGTCTATCCCTTCCTGCAGCGCTACTTCACCAAGGGCGTGCTCACCGGCGCCATCAAGGGCTAGCCGGGCCCGCCCGCCCCACGACTCCCCGAAGGAAGACCATGAACCTGTCCAGGCGCGGACTCCTCCGCCTCGGCGCGACCGCCACGGCGGGCGCGGCGCTCTCCCCGCTGCTGGCCGCCTGCGGCGGCGGTTCGGGCGGCGCCCCGGCCACCAAGGCGCAGGGGCTGACCGTCAAGCTGCCGACCTACGTGCCGCTGGCGGCAGCGGCCAAGCCCGACCTGCCCGGCACGGCGGCGGGCGTGCCCGAGGGCTACTTCACCTATCCGAAGGAGCTGTTCAGGTCGGTGGCCAAGCCGCCGATGTCGGGCGGCAAGGTGACCATGGCGTCCAAGACCTTCCTGCCGCCGCCCCCGCCGCGCGAGCAGAACGCAGCGTGGCAGGAGATCGAGAAGCGGCTCGGCGGCACGGCGGACCTGCTGATCGTGCCCGAGGCCGACTGGCCGACCAAGTTCAACACCATGGTCGCCGGCGGCAACCTGCCCGACGTGTTCCCCTACGTGCAGACGCAGGGCGTCAACAACCTGCCCGCCTTCGTGGCCAGCCAGTGCGCCGACCTCACGCCGTTCCTGAGCGGTGACGCGGTCAAGGAGTACCCGAACCTGGCGGCCGTTCCTGAGGTCTTCTGGAAACAGGGCATCGTCGCGGGCAAGCTCTACGGCATCCCGATCCCGCGCAACATGGCCGGAGGGCTCGGCTTCTACCGGGCCGACCTGTTCGCCGCAGCGGGCGTCAGCGACCTGGCCGAGATCGGCGACACCGACAGGCTCGCCGAGGCGCTCAAGGCGGTCACCAACCCCAAGGAGAAGCGCTGGGGCCTGGTCACCGCGAGCGGCGGCCTGTTCGGCATGTCGATCTTCGCGCAGCTGTTCGGCGTGCCCCTGGAATGGCGGCTGGAGCCGGGAGGCAAGCTGGTGGCCGCCATCGAGACCGAGGAGTACAGGGCCGCGGTCGAGTACACCCGCAAGCTGCGCGAGGCGGGCGTCATCTACCCGGGCTCGGAGGGCTTCGACTCGCTCAAGCGCAAGAACGAGTTCAACGCAGGACGCGCCGCGATGACCTACGACGGCATGCCGGCCTTCCTCGGCGCGGCAGGCTACCTGCAGACCCAGAAGAAGATCGACCCGAAGGCCGACCCCCGTCCGATGCTGCCCGTCGGCGACAGGACGGCGGCCTACCTCAACAACATCGCCTTCGCCACCAACTTCGTGAAGAAGGCCGACGAGGCGAAGGTCAAGGAGGTGCTGAGGGTCGTCGACTTCTTCGCCGCGCCCTTCGGCAGCGAGGAGTACACCCTCATCCAGTACGGCGTCGCCGACACCGACTACACGCGCGACGACAAGGGCAACCCCATCCTCACCGAGCAGGGCGCCAAGGACACCTCCGTCCCGTGGAAGTACGTCGGGGCGCCCACCCAGCCGGTCTTCGACGCCACCTCGAGCGAAGCGGTCAAGCTCGTCCACGACGCGTTCACCAAGCTGATCGCCGTCGGCGTCCAGGACCCCACCACCGGACTGTTCTCGCCGACCGACGAGAACAAGTACGAGTCGCTCTACACGATGCGCACCGACAGGGTCACCTCGATCATCGCGGGACGCGCGCCGGTGTCCGACCTCGACCAGCTCGTCAAGGACTGGAGGGCACAGGGCGGAGACAAGATCCGCGCCGAGTTCGAGAGCGTGATCCAGAAGAACGGCGGCGTCGGCTGAGCCGGCTGTCCCTTCCCCCCTCAGCGCTACCACGGAGACCCCCCATGAAGCGAACCATCGCGACACTGGCCGCCGCCACGCTGGCGGCCGGAGCCCTCACCCTCCCCGCGCACGCCGACCGCTTCGAACCCGCCCCCGGCGCTCCAGGCCTGAACGACCCGCTCTTCCCCGACCTCGGCAACGGCGGATACGACGTCCGCCACTACGACGTCTCCTTCGACTTCACCCCCGTCACCTACGACTTCGCCGCCACGGTGACGATCAAGGCCACGGCCGTCCAGGACCTGTCGTCCTTCAATCTCGACACCGACGGTCACCTCATCGACGAGGTCACCGTCGACGGCCGCCCCGCCGCCTGGGCGCTCAGCCCCGGGCGCACGGGACAGGAGCTGACCGTCACCCCCGCCGAGCCGTTGAGGAACCACCGGCCCTTCACCGCCGAGGTGAGGCTGCACGGCAACGGCAAGGCTCCGCGCGGCGGCCTCACCGGCTGGCGGTTCGGCCCCGACGGCGGGTTCGCCGCCGCCGTCCAGGCCAGCAGGGCCGACACCTTCTTCCCCGTCAACGACCATCCCTCCGACAAGGCCACCTGGACCTTCCACATGAAGGTCCCCGAGGGCTACGTCGCCACCGCCAACGGCGAGCTGACCGCCAAGGACGGCGACGTGTGGCGCTTCGAGGAGCGCGAGCCCATGGCGTCGGAGCTGCTCGGCCTGGCCGTGGTCAAGGGCACCTACCTGTACGGCACAGGCCCCCATGCCCTGCCCCTTCGCCACGTCGTCCCTCAGGGTCAGGAGGAGAAGTACGGCCCGATCGCCGCCGAGACCGCCGGCCAGATCGAGTGGGCGGAGGCCAGGTTCGGCCGCTTCCCCTTCTCCACCTACGGCGTGCACATCTACCCCGGATACACCGACGCGCTGGAGAACCAGACCCTCTCCCTGTTCGGCACCGGCTGGTTCACCAGGCCCACCTACTCCAACACGATGATCCACGAGCTGATCCACCAGTGGTTCGGCGACTCGGTCACCCCCGCCACCTGGCAGGACGCCTGGCTGAACGAGGGCCCCGCGGTCTACTACGCGGCCGTGTGGGCCGAGGAGAAGGGCGGGGAGAAGCTCGCCGACAAGATGCGGACGGTCTACGGCAAGCTCGACGCCGTCCGCGCGAAGGACGGCCCGCCCGGCAGGCCCAAGGGCCTCGGCGGCTACAACATCTACGACGGCGGCGCCCTCGTCCTCTACGCCCTCCAGAAGGAGATCGGCGAGCGCGACTTCGACCGCGTCATGCGCCGCTGGGTCCAGCGCAACAAGGACGGCAACGCCTCCACCGAGGACTTCATCGCCCACGCGGTGAAGACCACCCACCGTCCTGGCCTGGACGCGTTCCTTCGCGGCTGGCTCTACGGCGAGACGAACCCCCCACTGGAGATCTCATGAAGCGCCTGCTCGTCCTGACCGCCCTGCTCTCGCTGCCCTTAACCGGCACCGCTCAGGCGGCCGCTCCCGCCACGAAGATCTACCACGCGGCCCCCGGCGCCACGGGCCACGCCTGCAACGAGAACAACCCCTGCTCCCTCGAGACGGCCAGGGACAAGGTACGCGAGGCCGTCGCGGGCGGCATGAACCGCGACATCGAGGTCCGCCTGGCAGGGGGCGTCTACCGGATGGCTGAGCCGCTCGTCCTCGACGGGCGCGACTCGGGGCCTGGCGGGCACACCGTCACCTGGACCGCCGCCCCCGGCGCCGCACCCGTGCTGTCGGGCGGCGTGCCGATCACCGGATGGCGGCAGGAGGGCGGCCTCTGGGTGGCCCCGGCCCCTGAGGGCGTCGTCCCCAGGCAACTGTTCGTCGGCGGGGTGCGGGCGGTCCGCGCTCGCGGCGAGGCCTGCCCCTCCAGCGTCTGCGACGCGACCAGGACCGGCATGACGGGCGCCGTGAAGAGCGGGATCGCCGCGTGGAAGGCGCCCTCCGACGCCGAGGCGGTGATCAGGATCCGCTGGCGCAACTACCACTGCGCCATCGACAGGGTCGAGGGCGACCTGATCACCTTCGCCCAGCCGTGCTGGGCCAACTCCGCCAGCGGCACCAACCGCACAGGCCCCGCGTGGGACACCACGACCGTCGACTCCGGCCGCTACACCAAGGTCTCCTACTTCGAGAACGCCAGGGAGCTGCTCGACCAGCCGGGCGAGTTCGTCTACGACCGCGGCAGCCGTACGGTCACCTACCTGCCCAGGCAGGGCGAGGATCTCAGCGACGTGATCACCCCCGCCCACGAGACGCTGCTGCGGATCGAGGGCGCGAGCGGCGTGAAGATCTCGGGTCTGCGCTTCGAGCACGCGGCCTACCTGCAGCCGAACACCGCCGAGGGCTACGCGGGCATGCAGGCGGGCCTCACGCTGACCGGCGCCACAGGGCCCGTGGACCACGCCGGCCGCTACTACACCAAGCCCGCCGCCGCGGTCGTGGTGCGGGGCGGGCGGCGGGTCACGGTGGACAACAGCTCCTTCGCCCGCCTCGGCGGCGCGGGGATCATCATGGAGAAGGGCACCAAGGACTCCGCGGTCAGCGGCTCCACCTTCACCGACCTGTCCTCCGGCGCGGTCTACGTGGGCGACACCGAGCCCAACCCGCCCGCCGAGCTGCAGGGCGAGCGCAACACGGTGGCGCGCAACACCATCACTCACATCGGCGTGGAGTACACCGACGCGGTGGGCGTGTGGGCGGGCTACGAGAGCGAGCTGTCCATCGACCACAACACCCTCGAGAAGCTGCCCTACTCCGGCATCTCGGTCGGCTGGGGATGGAACCAGCCGGAGGCGCAGCGGCCCGCGATGCGCGACAACAGGATCACCGGCAACCGGATCGTCGACGCGATGATGGTCGCCTTCGACATGCACGACGGCGGCGCCATCTACACCCAGGGGCCGCAGCCGGGCACGGTGATCTCGGGCAACTACGTCAACCGCTCCGCCTACGGCAACACCGAGCGCGACGGCAACGGCGTCTACCTCGACGAGCAGAGCAGCCACATCCGCGTCGAGGGCAACGTCCTGACCCGCATGGGCTACAAGTGGGTCTCCAACTGGGCCGGATACGGCATCGAGAACCTCGCCACGGGCAACTGGACGGACACCACCGCCCCCGCCCTGTCGGGGCGCGGCTCGCAGATGACGGGCAACTTCACCGCTCTGGAAGTGCTGCCCGAGGCCGCGCTCCAGGTGGCGGCCGCCGCGGGCGCGGCCCCCGGCGGCACGGTCGAGCAGCTCCTGCCCGACCTGGCCAGGGGTAGGGCCGCCACCCAGTCCTCCACCGACGGTACGGCCGGCGCCGCCAACGCGGTCGACGGCTCCACCTCGACCGACACCAGGACCCTCAGCCAGCCGGGCTCCTGGTGGCAGGTCGATCTCGGCGAGGTCAGGCGGATCGGCTCGGTCGAGATCTGGAACGACGCCTCGATGACCACCGCGGACGTCGAGGTGATCGTCGCCACCAGGGCCGACCTGTCCGACGCGAAGCGCGTGCCCCTCACGGGCAGGGTGCTTCGTCCCACCCTGGTGGAGATCGCCGCAGACGCCAGGTACGTGCGCGTCCAGCGCACGGGCACTGGCAGGATCGGGCTCGCCGGAGTCTCGGTCCACCCTTAGGAACGCACCTCGAGGGGGCACGGCCAGGCCGTGCCCCCTCCCGCTTGGAGAGCAGATGAGCTGGTTCACCGACGCGCGGTTCGGCCTCTTCGTCCACTGGGGCATCTATGCCGCCGCCGCCCGCCACGAGTGGGTGAAGTCCTACGAGAGGATGGACGACGAGCACTACCAGCGTTACTTCGACCACTTCGACCCCGACCTGTACGACCCGGAGGTCTGGGCGGACGATGCGTGGAACGCGGGCATGCGCTACCTGGTCGTCACGACCAAGCACCATGACGGGTTCTGCCTGTGGGACTCCGCGCTCACCGGCTACAAGGCCACCGCGACGCCGTACGGCAAGGACCTGTTGCGGCCGATGCTCGACGCCTTCAGGGCCAGGGGCATGCGCATCGGGCTGTATCACTCGCTCATCGACTGGCACCACCCCGACTTCCCGATCGACCTCTACCACCCGCAGAGAGACCTCGGGGAGGACGGCGCCCGAGACGTCGGGAAGTACGCCGACTACCTGCACGGGCAGGTCCGTGAGCTGCTGACCGGCTACGGGCCCGTCGACATGATGTGGTTCGACTTCTCCTACCCCGGCCGCGGCATGGGGGCGAAGGGCCGCGACGAGTGGCGCTCGGAGCAGCTGGAGGCGATGGTCCGCGAGCTCCAGCCCGGCATAATGATCAACAACCGGCTCGATCTGGGCAGCGGCGACTTCATGACGCCCGAGCAGGTCATGCCGCCGGGCGGGGTGCCCGGCCACGTGCCGTGGGAGGCGTGCCAGACGCTCAACGGCAGCTGGGGCTACGACCGCGACAACCTCGACTGGAAGTCGCCGCAACTGCTGCTGAGCATGCTGGTCGACACCGTCTCCAAGGGCGGCAACATGCTGCTGAACGTCGGGCCCAACGCGCGCGGCGAGTTCGAGCCGCGCGCGGTCGAGCGGCTGCGCGAGATCGGCAGGTGGACCAGGCTGCACGGCAGGGCGATCTACGGCGCGGGCGCGTCGGGGTTCACCCCTCCCCAGGACTGCCGCTACACCCAGCGCGGCGACCGGCTCTACCTGCACCTGCTGAACTGGCCGATGAAGCACGTCCACCTGGCGGGGCTGGCGGGCAGGGTGAAGTACGCCCAGTTCCTGCACGACGCCTCGGAGGTGCGCTTCCTCGAGGTCGACCCGCACGAGCCCGGTCACGCCTACCTCAGGGGCGTGCCCGAGGACACGCTCATCCTGCAGCTGCCCGTGACCAGGCCCGACGTCGCGGTCCCCGTGGTCGAGCTGTTCCTCTAGCGGCCGGTGAAGGTGGGGCGCTGCTTGGCCAGGAAGGCCCGGGTGGCGCCCAGGTGGTCGTCCGTGGCGGCCAGCGCGTCCTGAAGGTCGGCCTCCAGCTCCAGCGACTCCTCCAGGGAGTGGGAGGCGGCGTGGTGCAGCGCCCTCCTGGTGGCCGCGTAGGCCTTCGTGGGGCCTGCCGCGAGCCGTACGGCCAGCTCGTGGGCGGACTTCAGCAGCTCGTCCTCGGGCACCACCCTGGAGACCACGCCGAGCTCCAGCGCGCGGGCCGCGTCCAGCGGCTCGCCCAGCAGGAGGAGCTCGGCCGCGCGGCCCTGGCCGACCAGGCGCTGCAGGGTCCAGGAGGCGCCGGAGTCCGGCGCAAGCCCGAGGGCGGAGAAGGCCATCGCGAACTTGGCCCGCTCGGAGGCGATACGCAGGTCGCAGGCGTAGGCGAGGGAGGCGCCCGCGCCGGCGGCCACGCCGTTCACCGCCGCCACGACCGGCTTCTCCATGCCGGTGATCAGCGCGATCAGCGGGTTGTAGTGCTCGCGCACCGTTCCCGCCAGGCCCCGGCCCTGCTCCAGGTTGTCCGCGTGCTCGCGCAGGTCCTGGCCCGCGCAGAAGGCGCGGCCCGAGCCGGTGATCAGCACGGCCCTGACGGTGTCGGAGTCGGCCGCCTCGCGCAGGGCGCCGATCAGGGCGCTCTTCAGCTCCACGGTCAGGGAGTTCATCGCCTCAGGCCGGTCCAGCGTGACGGTGGCGACGGCCTCGGTGACGTCGTAACGGATCACAACAGCTCCTTGTCGACGAAGGCGGCGGCGGACGGCATCAGGCGGGCGGCCTCCTGCTCGAAGAAGGCCCGTGCCTTCTCTCCAGGCCACCCCGGAGGCAGCAGCTCGGGGGGCAGCCCCGGGTCGCGGAACAGGAAGTTGCGCCAGCCGTGCAGCAGTCTGCTCCTGATGGCGAAGACCTGGGCGTCAGGCGCGCCGTCCGGCAGCCCGCCGACCAGCTCCTGCGCGTCGGTCAGCCACTGCTCGTAGGCCCGGCCTATCGCCTCGAGGTCCCATGCCCGCGCCACCAGCTCGCGTGGGTCGCCGTCGAGGACGGCTTCGAACCTGTCGGCGCGGATGCCCTCGTGGGCCAGCAGTGGATCGAGTTCGGGGGAGGGGCGCGGGCCCACCCAGGTGGTCTCTGACAGCTGCGCGTAGCCGAGGAAGGCCAGATCGGCGCGTAGCCGCTCCCTCCTGGCCCGCTCCCTGACCGGCTCGAGAACGATCAGATGCCAGCGCCCGTGCCACTTGATCGTTCCAGCTCGGTAAATTCTCAGCGCGGCCTCGTCCAAGCGTCTGACGCACTTGGGCGTGACGACATAGCCGGGCCCCTGGGGCAGTCTGGCCCGGTCCAGCCAGCCTTGCCTGACCATCCGCGAAACCGCTGTGCGCACGGCCGGAGCCGCGATTTCCAGGGGCGCGAGCAGTCTCACCAGGGCGGCGACAGAGGCCTTTCCCCCGCGGGAGCGCAGATGGTCCCCGTAGAGGTCGAACAGCGCCGCGCGTGCGTTCACGAGCACCAGTTTGGCCGTCTTCGCGACCCTGGACAACGGATGCTGGGAGGAGATCGTTACCCATTTGGCACTCCGATGCGGGAGAATAGGACATCACAGAAGACGTGAATGCGTCGGCCACCCACCGGGGCGGTCGTTGATCGCAACCGCGGAGTCCATGGCAGGAAGGGATACACGCATGGCGGCGATGAAGCCGCGGACCGGTGATGGTCCGCTGGAGGTCACCAAGGAAGGGCGCGGCATTGTCATGCGGGTCCCGCTCGAGGGTGGCGGCCGGCTCGTCGTGGAGATTTCGGCCGACGAGGCGAAGGCGCTCGGCGAAGCGCTGAAGAACGTTGTCGGCTGACGCCGGCTCAACTACCTGATCGAACGGCCCTGGCGTCCTCCCCGCCGGGGCCGATCACGTTTGGAGATTCTCCCGTGCCCATCCAGACGACAGCGTCTGTGCTCCCCGAGGCACCCTCGGACTCCGCACTGCTCGCGGTGCCGTACGACTCGGGTCTGAACCCGCGGGTCGAGCTGCCGGTACCGGCGGCGGCCCTGATGGCGCACCACGCGGCCAAGGGGGAGGCAGGCGAGATCGTCGAGGTGCCCGTCTCTCGCGGCGACTCGGTGGGCGGGCTGCTGCTCTACGGCGTGGGCGACGGCTCCCCCCGCGCCCTGCGCAAGGCGGCCTCCGCGCTCACCCGTAGGGCCAAGGGCAGGCCCGAGCTGACGGTCGTGGTCCCCGACGGCGACATCGCCGTCTTCGCCGAGGCCGCGCTCCTCGCGGCCTACACCTTCAAGATCGGCGCACCTCAGGGCAAGCCGCCCGTCGCCGCCCTCACCTTCGTCGGCGCCGACGAGTCGGCCGTACGGCGCGGCGAGAGCGTCGCGCAGGCCGTCGCCGTGGCCCGCGACCTGGCCAACACCCCGGCCTCGACCAAGACCCCCTCATGGCTGGCCGACCAGGCCGCGGCCGACGGGCTCGAGGTGAAGGTGTGGGACGAGGAGGCGCTCAGGGCCGAAGGGTTCGGCGGCATCCTCGCCGTCGGCCAGGGCTCGGTCCACCCGCCCCGCCTCATCCAGCTCTCCTACATCCCCGACTCCTACGACGAGCACGTGGTGCTGGTCGGCAAGGGCATCACGTTCGACTCCGGCGGCCTGTCGCTCAAGCCGACCGACAACATGAAGACCCAGAAGACCGACATGGCGGGCGGCGCCGTCGTGATCGCGGTCATGGGCGCGCTGGCCGCGCTCGGCTCTCCCGTGCGCGTGACGGGGCTGGTGGCCGCGGCCGAGAACATGCCCTCGGGCACGGCCCAGCGGCCCGGTGACGTCATCACCCACTACAGCGGCACCACGGTCGAGGTGACCAACACCGACGCCGAGGGGCGGCTGGTCCTCGCCGACGCCCTGGCCTACGCCGACGCCGTGCTCGAGCCCGACACGATGATCGACATCGCCACCCTCACCGGGGCGATCAGCGTCGCGCTGGGCCGCAACATCGGCGCCGTCTACGCCACCGACGACGAGCTGGCGCGGGCGCTGGTCTCGTCGGGGGAGGCCACCGACGACAGACTGTGGCGGATGCCGCTGATCGACGACTACCGTCCCGCGCTCGACTCGCCGATCGCCGACATGCAGAACGCCGATCTCGGCGGGCGCTTCGGAGCGGGGTCGATCACGGCGGCGCTGTTCCTGCGGGAGTTCACCGGCAAGCGGCCCTGGGCCCACCTCGACATCGCGGGGGTCGGCAGGAGCACCGTGGACGAGGGCACCCTGTCCAAGGGCGCCACGGGCTTCGGCGTCCGCGTGCTGCTCGACTGGCTCACCCGCCGCTGAGCCGGCCGCCTGGGGCCCTGCGGGGCCTCAGGCGGAGATCTTGACGGCGGCCAGCAGTCCGTCGCCCAGCGGCATCATGAGCGGCCTCAGGCGGTCGTCGGCCTGCACGAGCTTGCCCAGTTCCCGCACCGCGACCGTGTCGGGGTCGCGCTGGGAGGGGTCGGCCACCCTGTTGTGCCACAGCGCGTTGTCGAAGGCCACGATCCCGCCCACCCGCAGCAGCCGCACCGACTCGGCCAGGTAGTCGGCGTACTCCTGCTTGGCCGCGTCGGCGAAGACCAGGTCGTAGCCGCCGTCGGACAGCCTGGGGAGCACGTCGAGCGCGCGCCCGGTGATCAGGCGGATCCGCCCGCCGGAGAAACCGGCGTCGGCGAACGTCTGTCGCGCCAGGCGCTGGTGCTCGGGCTCGACGTCGACGCTGGTCAGCGTGCCGTCGGCGCGCATGCCGCGCAGCAGCCACAGCCCCGACACGCCGCACCCCGTGCCGATCTCCACGACGGCGCGCGCGTTGAGCGCCGTGGCGAGGAAGCACAATGCGGCACCGCCTCCGGGAAGGATGGGCGGCGCGCCCATCTCCTGGCCGCGCTGCCGCGCCGCGTGCAGAATCTCATCCTCGTGATGGAACTGCTCCGCATAGGCCAGAGTGGCCTCTACCGGGCTGGTCATCGGCCTCTCCTCCCCACTTCCGTGCAATTGGTCACCGATCGCAGCCTAGGGGAGACACGCCGGGACGGGAACTCTGGTCGCGCCCAACGCGTTGCAGGTTTAAACGGGCTTTGCCGGTCCTGAAGGCAGGCAGTGCGCACGAAGGGACGAAACCAGGCACTATGGCGGTAGCGACGGTGGTCCCAAGGAGAGGAGTGCTGGTGGAAGGTAGCGACCACCAGGCTGATCCTCGCGTGTCAGATGTGTCTGAATGGACCCCTCCCACCTGGGAGGAAGTGGTGCGGACACACTCCGCACGCGTGTATCGGCTGGCCTACAGGCTGACCGGCAACGTTCACGACGCGGAGGACCTCACTCAGGAGGTCTTCGTCCGGGTCTTCCGGTCCCTGTCGAGCTACACACCCGGCACCTTCGAGGGCTGGCTGCACAGGATCACGACGAACCTGTTCCTCGACACGGCGCGCAGGAAGCAGCGCATCCGCTTCGAGGGTCTGGCCGACGACGCCGCCGAGCGGCTGAGCGGCAGGGAGCCCTCTCCGGCCCAGGCGTGGGACGACGCGCACCTCGAGCCTGACATCCAGGCCGCGCTCGACGCGCTCGCGCCCGAGTTCAGGGCCGCGGTGGTGCTGTGTGACATCGAGGGCCTGTCGTATGAGGAGATCGCGGCCACACTCGGCGTGAAGCTGGGCACAGTCCGCAGCCGGATTCATCGTGGCCGGGCACAGTTGCGAGAGGCGCTCGACCATCGCGCGCCGCGCAGCCCTGAACTCCCCCCGACCGTGTCCCGTGGGGAGGAAGTCTGATATGTCCCATCTTGGAGAGCGCCTTTCGGCGCTGGTCGACGGTGAGCTGCGCCACGCCGAGCGTGAGCGCGCCCTTGCCCATCTGGCCTTCTGCGCCGAGTGCAGGCGGGAGGTGGAGGCGACGCGGGCGCTGAAGTCGCGCCTGCGCTCGCTCGACGGGCCCTCGATGCCCGCCGACCTCACCATGTCGCTGCTGCGGATGGGTGAGCCAGGTGACCCAGTGCCGCCTCGGGAGCGGCCCTTTCCGACCTTCGGCGGCGTCCCGCTTCCAGGTCCGCGCAGCATCGCCCCGCCGGACAACCGGCCTCGGGGTTTCCTGGGCGGCTCGGCGGGGCCCGGACGGTCCCGCAGGCGTCCGGCCTATGTGGCCGTAGGCGTCGTGTCGGCCGCGGTCGCGCTCGGCTCGCTGTTCGTCGTCGCGGGCCAGGACCCGGGTCCGTCGGTCGCGCCTCCCGTCGAGGTGTTCAAGCAGGTCCACAAGACCACGGTGCCCTACAGCAACCCGCCCTCCGCCACTCCGTGAGCCGGCTGCTGGCCGTCCTCGCGCTGGCGCTGGTGATGGCGCTGGGCCTGCAGGGCACGGCGGTCGCCGTGCCCGACGACTCGGAGAACGAGGACACAGGCCTGCCGCTGTTGAGGCAGTCGGCGACGGCGGCGAGGGCCCAGCCGTACTCAGGCACGATGTTCACCACCTCGGGCGCGGTGCTGGCCGTGCGCAACGCGCCCGGCACGGGCATGACCATCGACTCCCGTGCGGCCGACCCCGGCGCTCCCGCAGGGGGCATGCTCGCCCCCTCTGACGGCATGCTGCGCGCCCTCGGCGCCAACTACCGGGTGGTCGAGTCGGGCGGCGGCAGCGTCTGCGGCAGGGCGGCACGCCTGGTCGAGGCGCTGCGGCACGACGGGAAGGTGGCCGCCCGCTACTGGATCGACTCCGCGAGCGGGATCCCGTTGCGCAGAGAGGTCCTCGACGGCCAGGGCAGGATCGTCAGGGGCGAGGCCTTCGTCGAGGTGACGATCGCCACCTCCCGCCCGCTCGCGCACGTCTCCTCCGGCGGCAGGCTCAGCTCCGAGGCCGTCGCCGCGCTCAGATCACGCGGGTGGACGTTCCCCGCCATCCTGCCGGGCGGCCTCGAGTTGGCCAACGCCGCCGAGAGCGGCGGCTACCTGAAGCTGGGATACTCGGATGGTGTGTCCGTTGTGTCGGTGTTCGTCCAGCGCGGCAACCTGGACGAGGAGCGACTGGCGGGCTGGCGTAGCCAGCGTCGCGACGGGCATACGATCTGGATCCGGGATTCTGCCGGGCTGGAAATGATCTGGGCTAGTGGGGGTCATGTCTACACCGTCTTCGCCGACGCGCCCGCGGACGTGGCAGCGGCCGCGGTCCTCGGGCTGCCGCACGAGGCGGATCCGGGCTTCTGGGATCGGTTCGCCCGGGGCGCCGACCGTGTGCTTTCCTGGGTCAACCCGTTCGCTTGACGCTCGCTTTACGTCTCTCGTACATCGCGCGGGTGAAGATTGCGGTGTCCGATCTAGGAGTGGTGAGAGTAGATGACCGACGAGACGCGCCCGACGGACGGACGCACGCCGTCGGACCTCTCCGAGCCCCAGGGGAGGCCGGAATTCCTGCCTGCCAACGACGGGTGGGAGAGCGCTCGGACCGAGCAGCTCGGATGGAACGCCTCCGAGCAGCGGCCCCAGCCGTACGGCTCGGGCTGGGGCGACCCCTCGGGACGGCCCACCGGTGACACCGCGATCCACAGCGGGCCCGACTACGGGCCTCCCTCCGCGCCGCCGCCTCCGCCTCCCGGCGCGGCGGTCGGCATGGGACCGGGCTGGGGGCCTCCCCCTCCGCCCGCCGAGGGGTCGCCGAGCCACGGTCGCAGGGGGCCGAACACGGGCGTGCTCGTCGCGCTGGGCGTGGTGATCGCGCTGCTGGCCTCCGTGATGGGCAGCGTGGGCACCTATCTGCTCACCAGGCCGAGCGCCTCGTCCACCGACCCCTCCTACTCCCTCGGTCCCGCCCCCACGGGCGACACCAGCAGGCCGCCGGAGTCGGTCGCGGGAGTGGCCTCACGGGTGCTGCCCGGCGTGGTCTCCCTCGAGGTCGAGGGCGCGAGCGACGCGGGCACGGGCTCGGGCTTCCTGATCAAGGGCGGCTACGTGGTCACCAACAACCACGTGGTCGCGCTGGCCGCCCAGGGTGGCGACATCAAGATCGTGTTCAACAACCGCAAGTCCACCACCGCCCGCATCGTCGGCCGCGATCCCGGCTCCGACCTGGCCGTGGTCAAGCCCGAGGAGACCTTCGGCACGCCGGAGATCACGCTCGGCAACTCCGACCAGGTCGTGGTCGGCGACCCGGTGATCGCGATCGGCTCGCCGCTCGGCCTGACGGGCACCGTCACGACCGGCATCGTGAGCTCGCTCAACAGGCCGGTCGTCGCGGGCGAGGACAACGATCCCGACCCCGCCTACATCAGCGCGATCCAGACCGACGCGGCCATCAACCCTGGCAACTCGGGTGGCCCGCTGGTCAACGCCAAGGGTGAGGTCGTCGGCGTCAACTCCGCGATCGCCACGCTCAGCAGGGCGATCTCCAGCCAGAGCGGAAGCATCGGCCTCGGCTTCGCCATCCCGATCAACCAGGCCAGGCGGGTCGCCGAGGAGATCATCACCACCGGCGCGGCCAAGCGGGTCAAGATCGGCATCGTCCTCGACTCGCGCTACCGAGGCGAGGGCGTGCGCATCGCCACGGAGCCCACGCAGGGCCGCCAGCCCGTCGACTCCGACGGTCCCGCGGGCAAGGCGGGCCTCAAGCCGGGCGACATCATCCTGGAGCTCAACGGCCTGCGCATCCAGGACAGCACCGAGCTCATCTCGCTCATCCGGAGCAAGTCGCCGGGCACGAAGATAGCGATCAAGTACAAGCGGGGGACCGAGGAGCGGATGGCCTCGCTGACGGTCACCGCCGAGGCGGAGCCCACTCCCAGGCCTTCGTGATCCGACGGGCTCGTCCGGGCTGGGTGTCTCATCGCCCGGGCGAGCCCTTAGTCTGGAACTGGCCGGGGTTGTCCCCGGAACCGGTTGCACAGTGGTAGGAGCTTGCGGTGTTCGGACTCGGTTGGATGGAGGTCGGGGCGCTCGTCGTCATCGCGCTGCTGGTCTTCGGGCCGGACAGGCTGCCGCAGGCGGCCGCCCAGGCGGGTAGGACGCTGCGCAACCTCCGTCGCATGGCCACCAACGCCAGGGACGATCTGCGCTCGGGGCTCGGCCCCGAGTTCTCGGACTTCGACCCCGCGGACCTCAACCCGAAGAACTTCGTCCGCAAGCACCTGCTCGACGACGTCGAGGACTCCTGGAACGCCACGCCCACGTCGGCCACCCTGGAGCCGGTCGCCTCGGTGCCCGAGCCGGTCTCCGAGCTGGGTTTCGGCGAGATCCCTCCGTACGACCCCGAAGCGACCTGACCCCGACATGACGGTGGCCACCGTCGCCGCCGAGCGGCGAACGGTGACCACGGTGGCTCAGCCCGTCACTTGGGAGTGGGCGACAGTCCGAGTGAACGGCCCTTCAGGCTCGACGAGCGCTTGGACAGCGACCCGGCGATGCGGCGCAGCTCGGCGGCGGCGGGAGCGTCGGGGTCGGTGAGCACGAGGGGCTTGCCCTCGTCGCCGCCCTCGCGCAGGCGCGTGTCGAGCGGCACCTGGCCCAGCAGCGGAACCCTCGTACCGAGGGTGCGGGTCAGCGCGTCGGCGACCGTCTGACCGCCGCCCTCGCCGAAAACGTTGATCTTCTCGTCGCAGTGGGGGCAGGGCAGCCACGCCATGTTCTCGATGACGCCGGCGATCTGCTGGTGGGTCTGCGCGGCGATGGAGCCCGCGCGCTCGGCCACCTCGGCCGCGGCCATCTGCGGGGTGGTGACGACCAGCAGCTCGGCGGAGGGCAGGCGCTGCGCCACCGAGATGGCGATGTCGCCGGTGCCCGGCGGCAGGTCGAGCAGGAGGACGTCGAGGTCGCCCCAGTAGACGTCGGCGAGGAACTGGTGCAGGGCGCGGTCGAGCATCGGCCCCCGCCACACCACGGCCGAGTTACCCTCGGGCTTGAACATGCCGACCGAGATGACCTTGATGTCATGCGCCACCGGCGGCATGATCATGTCCTCGACCTTGGTGGGACGCTCGGCGGCGCCCAGCATGCGCGGGATGCTGTGCCCGTAGATGTCGGCGTCGACGATGCCGACCTTCAGGCCCTGCGAGGCCATGGAGGCGGCCAGGTTGACGGTGACCGACGACTTGCCGACGCCGCCCTTGCCGCTGGCCACCGCGAAGACGCGGGTCAGCGACCCCGGCAGGTTGAAGGGGATCTCCTTCTCTGGGGCGCGGTTGCCGCGCAGCTTCGTCTGCAGGTTCTTGCGCTGCTCCTGGCTCATCACGTCGAGGTCGACGCGCACACCAGTGACGCCGTCGAGCGCGGAGACGGCGGCGGTGACGTCACGGGTGATCGTGTCTTTCAACGGACACCCCGCCACCGTCAGGTAGATGCCGACGACGATCTCGCCCGAGGGAGAGATGTCGATGCTCTTGACCATGTCAAGGTCGGTGATCGGCCGGCGGATCTCGGGGTCGTTGACCGTTGCGAGTGCGGCTGTCACCTGTTCCGGGGAAGGTGCCATGGGTCCATGGTATGAACCCAGACCGCCTATGCCGAACGCCGGGGCCTCTAGGATTCTTCGCATGGTGGGGATCTCGCCTGAGGAGTCGGCGGTCTGGCGGATGATGCAGCGGGCTCAGGTGCGCATCACCCGCCGTCTGGAGGCCGAACTGCTGGCCGCCCACGACCTCGCGCTGGCCTCGTACGACGTCCTGCAGCAGCTGAGCGAGGCGCACGGGCGGTTGCGGATGAACGACCTCGCCGACCGGGTGCTGCTCTCGCGCAGCGGCCTGACCAGGCTCGTCGACCGCCTGCAGCGCGACGGCCTGGTGCAGCGCGAGGCCTGCGCCGACGACGCACGCGGCCTGTACGCGGTGCTGACCGGCGCCGGTGAGGCCAGGCTGGTCGAGGCCACCCCCACCTATCTGCGCGGCATCCGCGCGCAGTTCCTCGACGTGCTGGAGCCCGAGGAGCTCGAGCAGTGCACGGCGATGCTCACGAAGCTTCTGGTCGCTCCTCGTTGAACCGCTGCAGCTCCGAGCGCAGGAAGTCGCGGGTGGCCAGCTCGCCCATGGACAGGCGCAGGCCCGCGATCTCGCGGGTGAGGTACTCGATGTCGGCCTGGTTGCGCTCGCTGGTCAGCCTGTCCTGCTCGTACGTCACGCGGTCGCGGTCGTCCTGGCGGTTCTGCGCCAGCAGGATCAGCGGTGCGGCATAGGAGGCCTGCAGCGAGAGCATGAGCGTGAGGAAGATGAACGGATAGGGGTCGAAGCGCAGGTGGGCGGGCGAGAGCACGTTCCAGCTGATCCAGATCGCCACGAAGCACGTCATGTAGACCAGGAACCGCGCGGTGCCGAGGAAGCGGGCGATCTCCTCCGACAGCCGCCCGAACGCCTCGGGGTCGTAGTGGGGACGGAAGCTGCGCCTCAGCTCGCGCGGCTGGTCGAGCCGGTCAGCCGCCATCGCGCCACCCCTCGGGGAGCAGGTGGTCCAGGACGTCGTCGACGGTGACCGCCCCGACCAGCTGGCCGAGCTCGTCGACCACGGGCGCCGCCACGAGGTTGTAGGTCGCCAGGTAGGCGGTGACCTCGGGCAGCGGCAGGTCGGGCCTGATCGGGTCGAGCGAGGCGTCGATCACCGCTCCCAGCAGCGTGGAGGGCGGATCGCGCAGCAGCCGCTGGAAGTGGGTCACGCCGAGGTAGGTGCCGGTGGGCGTCTCGTTGGGCGCGCGGGTGACGTAGACCTGGGCGGCCACGGCGGGCGGCAGGTCCTTCTGCCTGATCTGCGCGAGCGCCTCGGCGATCGTGGCGCTGGGCGGCAGGATCACGGGCTCGGTGGTCATCATGCCGCCCGCGGTCTTCTCGTCGTAGGTCAGCAGGCGCTTGACGGGCGCGGCCTCTCTCGGCTCCATCAGCGCCAGCAGCCGCGCCGACTGCTCGTCGGGAAGGTCCTGGAGCAGGTCGGCGGCGTCGTCGGGGCCCATCTCCTCCAGCACGTCGGCGGCTCTCTCAGGGGCGAGCGTGCCCAGGATGCCCATCTGGTCGCTCAGCGGCAGCTCCTCGAGCACGTCGGCGAGGCGGACGTCGTCGAGGGCCGCGGCGACTTCGATCTTGCGCTTGTCGGGCAGCGCGTGCAGGGCGCTGGCCAGGTCGGCCGCCCGCATCGACTCGAAGGCGGCGATGAGGCCGGCCGCCCCCTGGTCCTGCTGGAGGGTGTCGAGGCCCGACACCTCTCGCCAGTCGACGATCCTCGGGTCCCGCCGCCTCTTCTTGACGACGGCCACCTTGGTGATCTGCCAGATGGCGGGCCGCACCTCCTCGATGGCCAGGTCGTAGACGATCATGGGTTCGCCGTCGACCTCGACGGTCAGGTCGAGCATCTGGCCGAGGACGAGGGTCTCCGTGGCGCGCTGCTCGAACCTGCGCATGTTCAGCCGCCCGGTGAAGACGACCGCGCCCGCCTCGATGCCCCGCACCCGGGTGATGGGCAGGAAGACCCTGCGACGGGGCTGGATCTCCACGACCATGCCGTGGACGCGCGGCGGCTGGCCCGGGCGCACCCCCGCCACGATGTCCCTGATGCGGCCGATCTGGTCGCCCGCGGGATCGAAGACCGCGGTCCCCGCCAGACGGGCAACGAAGATCCTCACATTGGCAGCGTAACCGGGCATCGGGCGTTGCCTCCGCTGCGACTGGCATGTAAGTATCAAACCCCTATAATGGTGGTGACATATGAGGTACACAGGATTGGCGATCGCCTTCGTCTCCGCGTGGTGTTTCGCGTTCTCGGGGCCGATGGCGAAGTTTCTCGGCGAGGCCGGACTGGCCCCGCTGGAGTCGGTGTGGGCCCGGATGGCGGGCGCGGGGTTGCTGCTGCTGGCCGTACTGGTGGTGGTGAAGCCGCGCGCGTTGCGCATCCCGCGCTCGCGTCTGCCGTTCTTCGGGGCCTACGCGGTGATGGCGGTGGCGGGCGTGCAGGCGCTCTACTTCGTGGCCATCACCAGGCTGCCGGTGGGCATCGCCCTGCTGCTCGAGTTCATGGCGCCGGTGATGGTGGTCCTGTGGGTCCGTTTCGTCCGCAAGGTACGGCTGCCGCGGGCCGCGTTCGTCGGGGCTGTGGTCGCCGTCGCGGGGCTCGCCATCGTCGTGGAGGCCTGGCAGGGCCTGCGGATCGACCTGCTCGGCCTGCTCCTCGGCCTGGCGGCGGGCGCCTGCTGCGCGGGATACTTCCTGATGAGCGACAGCTTCGGCGACGACGTCGACCCGCTCGGCCTGATCGCGTGGGGCATGATCGGCGCGGCCGTCGTGCTCCTGCCGTTCTCGCAGCCGTGGAACATCCCGTGGGAGGCGTTCACGACAGAGGCCACGCTGGGCGGGCACACGCTGCCGGTGCTCGGCGCGTACCTGTGGATGGTCGTCGTGGCGACCGTCGTCGCCTACATCCTGGGCGTCAACGCGGTGCGCAGGCTGTCGGCCGCGGTGGGCGCCACGGTGGCCTCGCTGGAGGTCATCGGCGGCGCCGTGGTGGCATGGGCCCTGCTCGGTGAGGCGCTCGGCCTCTTCCAGATCATCGGCGGGCTGATCGTGATCAGCGGGGCGCTGCTCGCGCAGACCGCGACCGCCAAACCCGTGGCCGAGCCCGAGCGTGAGCTCAGCAGGATCTGAGCGGCTCAGCCGCCCTTGAGCTCCGTCGGCTCGGGGTCGGGCTCGGGCGAGACGGTTTCCTCGGTGGCCGTGTCCGTCGGCGTGGCCGTGGGCATCGGCTCCTCGGTGGGCTCGGCGCTCGGGTCGCCAGGGCCGGGGGTGGGCTCTTCGGAGGGTGTGGGGGTGGGCTCCTCCTCCTGCGGGCCTGAGGAGACGTAGAGCGTCACCACACTTCCCTTGGCGAGCCTGCCCGGGCCTGGGGAGGTGGAGATCACGTAGTCGGCCTCGAACGACTCGTCGGCGCGGTGCTTCACCTTGGCCTGCAGCCCGAGGCTCTTCAGCTGGGCGATCGCCTCGTCGACGTGCTGACCCTCCAGCACGGGCAGGCTCACGCCCGTCTTCGGCCTGGCCCTGACGGACTCACCGGTGACGGGCGGATCGGACTCTCCCATATAGGCGGGGATGTTCCCGACGTTCTGCCCCTGGTCGTAGGGGGCCCCTGCGAGCTGCGGGAGCATGACGGCGGCCGTCACCGAGGCGGCTAGCGCCATCGCGGCCACGAGCAGCAGGGCGGGGCGCAGCCGTCCGCGCCTCGGCGGCTTGGCCGCCACAGCGGGGCGCAACCGCCCGCGCCTCGCCGGCTTGGCCGGCCACTGTTCGGGCAGGATCGTGTCCGCGGGCGGGACCGGGTCCTCGGGCAGGATCGGGTCTGCGGGCATGATGCTGGTGGGCCTCATGGGAGCCGCAGGCGGGATGGCCGGATCGGTGGGCGCGACGTCCTGCTCGGCGGTGTCGCTGTCAGGCCGTTCGAGGTCATCGACGTGATCGGCGGGGAAGGCCTGCGGCTCAGGCGACGTTCCGGGCGCGTGCGCCACGGGGGCGTGCCCCACGAGGCGCAGCAGGGCCTCGGCGGCGGTCGGGCGGGCGGAGGGGTCCTTGGCCAGGCAGGCCGCCACCAGCGAGCCGAGCGGCTCGCTGAGCTCGGGCAGGTCGGGCTCCTTGGTCAGGATCCTGTGGAAGATCGCGGGAACGCTGTCGCCGCCGAACGCGGGACGGCCCGTGGCCGCGAACACCATGGTCACCGCCCAGGCGAACAGGTCGGACGGCGGCCCCACCGTCTCACCCGAGATCTGCTCGGGCGACATGTAGGCGGGCGTGCCGATCAGCCCGCTCGCGCTGGCCGTCGTGGCGTCGAGCGCCTTGGCGATGCCGAAGTCGATGACCCTCGCCCCGTCGAGGCCCAGCAGCACGTTGCTCGGCTTGAAGTCGCGGTGCACGACCCCCGCGCGGTGGATGGCGGCCAGCGCCGCCATGGTGCCCACTCCCAGCCGCTCCAGCGCCCCCGAGAGGCGCGGGCCGCTCTCCCTGACGAGCTGGTCGAGGGAGACGCCTTCGACGTACTCACTGACGATGTACGGCCTGTCCCCGTCGGTCGAGGCGTCCAGCACGCGCGCGGTCGAGAACTCGGCCACCCTCCTGGCCGCCGCGACCTCCTTCAGGAAACGGTCGCGCGCGGCGGGGTCGCCGGAGAACCTGGCATGCAGCATCTTGACCGCCACGAGCTCGCCCGAGGCGGACCTGCCGAGGTAGACGACCCCTTGACCACCTTCTCCCAGGCGGCCGAGCAGCTCGTAGTCGCCCATGCGGGCGGCCTCGTGAGCAAGGAGCGGCTGAACATTCTGCACCCGATGCACCCTACGGGGTAAGGCGCACCACAGCGGACGAAACGGACCAACGGTCGGTCAGGCGCGCGGCGTCCCTGGCGTTCAGCCGCTCCTTCGCCAGCGCGGCCACCGCGTCGGCGGCGGCGGCCTGGTCGACGACCTCCACCCGCGCGTCGAAGGCCACCAGCTCGGCCCCGTTGTCCTTGCTCCTCAGCGTCACCCGCACGCTGTCGCGCCCGACCAGACCAGGAAGGTCCTGCTCCTCGCCGCCGGTCACGAGGTAGATCGCCCCTTCGTGCCAGACGTGCCACGCGAGCCTGGGGCGGTCCAGATGCAGCCACAGGATGCCCGACTTCTTCGCGCCCTCCTCGATCACGCTCACCCTCGTCTCCTCCCTGCTCGCGCCGCCGGCCTCCAGCATGCCGCACCGCGGCGCCGGGTCCCGACTATCGTGCGGGTGTGCTCTACGCCCTGTACACCAGGCATCTGCGCCCCCTTCTGCGCAGGGGACCGCTTCCTCGCCACGTCGCGCTGGTGAAGGACGGCAACAGGCGCCGTCCGGCGCCGACGGGGGCGCCCCTGAGGGGGGAATGGCGGCGACAGAAGAGAGCGCGCTGTCGCGGCGCGGGGCCCGCGCGCTAGCTTTTGGGCATGCGCTCACGCCGTTCGTGCCTCGCGGTCCCCGGATCCAACCCGCGCTTCCTGGAGAAGGCCCAGACGCTGCCCGCCGACGAGGTCTTCCTCGACCTCGAGGACTCCGTCGCGCCGCTGGCCAAGGAGGAGGCGCGCAAGAACATCGTCTCCGCCCTGCGCGAGGGCGACTGGAGCGGCAAGGTGCGCGTCGTCAGGGTCAACGACCTGACCACGCAGTGGACCTACCGCGACGTGATCGAGGTGGTCGAGGGCGCGGGCGAGTTCCTCGACTGCGTGATGCTGCCGAAGGTGCAGGATCCCACCCAGGTGATCTGGCTCGACACGCTGCTCACCCAGATCGAGCGGACCATGGGCTTCGAGGCGGGGCGCATCGGCATCGAGGCGCAGATCGAGAACGCGCGGGGGCTGGTGAACGCCGACGCCATCGCGGGATCGTCGCCGCGCCTCGAGACGCTGGTGTTCGGCCCCGCCGACTTCATGGCCTCGATCAACATGCGCACTCTCGTGGTGGGGGAGCAGCCGCCCGGCTACACCGAGGGCGACGCCTACCACTACATCCTCATGCGGCTGCTCATGGCGGCGCGCACCCACGACCTTCAGGTGATCGACGGGCCGTACCTGCAGATCAAGGACGTCGAGGGGTACAGGAGGGTGGCCCGCAGGGCGGCGGCGCTGGGTTTCGACGGGAAGTGGGTGCTGCATCCCTCCCAGGTCGAGGCGGCCAACGAGGTGTTCTCGCCGTCCCAGGACGACTTCGACCACGCCGAGCTGATCCTCGAGGCGTACGAGTACTACACGACCGTCGAACGGCGGGGCGCGGTGATGCTGGGCGACGAGATGATCGACGAGGCGTCGCGGAAGATGGCGCTGGTGGTGTCGGCCAAGGGGCGCGCCGCCGGGATGACGCGCACGACGACCTTCACCCCCGGCGCCTGAGTCCGCCGGGGACGGCGGTCCGGAGCCGGCTCACAACCGCACGCCTATCGTGGTGAAGAACCACAGCGACGAGGTCAGCCAGAGCCCGACCAGCGCGGCGAAGAGGCCGCCGCCCAGGAGGGGAAGCGTCCAGCCCGGCAGTCCCTTGCGGGGCAGCGCGAGCATCTTCGCCGTGAACACACCGTAGAAGAAGCAGCCGAGCAGCGAGTGCACCAGCACTCGTGGCACGTCGTACTGCAGTCCCAGCGCGTAGAGGCAGTGGAAGGCGACAGGGATGGTGAGCACGAACGCCACCCTGCCCGACCACCTGTGCACCCACGCGGGGATGCTGACGCCGATCTTGCCCCACATCGACAGCGCCGAGACGACCTGGACGAAGGCCAGCACGAAGGCGCCGGTCGTCAGCCAGGACTTCATCGGCAACGCCCCGCTGAACCCTCCTGGGCCCACCGCGAACCCGGTGGGTGTGTGGACCCTGCCGTACACGCCGAGCGCGACCATGACGAGGGCGCCTGCCAGCAGCGGCGTCAGCAGGCCGGTGGCGGAGCGCCTGTCGGTGGCGATGGTCATGACATCTCCTCGATGAATGCGTCGACGTCCTTGGGCGCGACGGTGTCGCCGTCGATGGTGACCGGCGAGCCAGGGGTGATCGTCGGAACCGGTACCGGCTCGCCGTCCTTCACCATGGCGCCGACCTGGATGAAGCCGTTGCCGTCCGGGCGGGGCAGGACGATCCAGCCGGCCCGGTAGCGGGCGCCGCGCACGAGCGCGGTGGCGCGGTAGAGGCCTGAGGGCTTCTTGACGGTGGGCGCGGTGAAGTCCCAGCGCTTCCCGCCGAGCGCCAGCTCGCCGGTGGCCTTGCCGCCGCCGAGAGTGGCCGAGAGCGTGGCGCCGCCGAAGCCCTTCAGCGTCACCTCGCCGTCGCCCGCCTTGCCGGCGAACCAGGCCTCGGTCTTTCCGTCGCAGAAGTACCCGACGGCCTTGCCGTCCCTTATGGAGACGGCGACGAGGCCGCCGTTGCCGCGCACCCTGCCCGCGTAGTCGGCCTTCGCGGCCGCTTTCGCGGTCTTGGCGGGGGCGGGCGTCACGGAGGTGGTGGCCTCGGCGACCGGCGGTGAGGTGGCGTCGGTGGACGCGGTGGCCGCGTCGGCGGAGGAGGTGGCGGTGACGGCCTGGGGCGCCGACGTGACGCTGGCCACGCCCAGTCCCGCGGCCAGCGCGGCGCCCGCCGCAAGGGTGAAGAACGGCCCGAGCCTTGACATGACTGCTCCCGGAGTTCGGATGGTCTCAGCCCGAGCATCCGCTCTTTCCGGGCGGCTGTCTGTGAACTAATGCGCATCCGGGCGGCCAGAATGAGGGGATGCACGACAACCAGCCGCCCACCCCGAACGGCCCGCCGCCCCTGGGCCGGCAACCGGCGTACGGCCCGCCGCCTCAGGCCGCACCACCGTACGGCGCGCCGTCGCCGGGTCAGCAGCCGCCGTACCAGCCGGGTCCCTACGCGCAGGGCCCGTACGGCGCGCCGGCTCCCCGTCCCTCGTGGTTCGTGCAGGCCCCGCCCGGCGCCCGCTACGACCACCTGGCGAGGAACCCGCTGAACGCCTGGTGGCGGCAGGTCGTCGGCACGCTGCTCGTGGCGCTGGCCTTCTTCGGCATGGCGGTGTTCGTCGTGGTGGCGGGCGCGATCGTCGCGGCGATCGCGGACATTCCCGCGCCGATGACGCAGGAGCAGCTGTTCGGCGATCCGGTGTTCAGCCTGACGGTGACGCTGCTGTCGATCGCGGCCGTGCTCCCGCTGGTCTACGGCACGGTCGCGGTGATCCAGCGCAGGAGGCCGGGCACGCTCTCCTCGGTCATGGGCAGGCTGCGGTGGCGGTGGCTGATGGAGTGCGTCGGCATCGGCGTCGTGGCGCTGGTGCTCGGCCAGGCGGCGCTGTGGGCGGCCTATGTGGCGACCGGCGAGAACACCTCCGAACTGCTCGGCTGGAAGGGGTGGAGCGGTTTCCTGCCCGCGCTGGTGGTGATCGTGCTGCTGGTGCCCTTCCAGGCGGCGGCCGAGGAGTACATCTTCCGCGGCTGGCTCCTGCAGGCCTTCGGCGCCTACATCCGCTCGCCGTGGCCGGGCATCGTGCTGGGTTCGGCCGGCTTCGCCGCGCTGCACGCCTACACCGACTGGGGCATCCTCGACGTCTTCAGCTTCGGGGTGCTGATGGGGTGGCTCGCGGTGCGCACGGGCGGACTGGAGGCGCCGATCGCCATGCACGTGGTGAACAACACGCTGGCCTTCGCCATCAGCGCGGCCGCGGGCGACCTGGACGACGCGTTGCGGCAGGGCGCGGTGCCGTGGCAGTCGCTGGCGGGGACCGTGGTGCAGCTGTCGGTGTTCGCCCTCGGAGTGCTGTGGCTGGCGAGAAAGCGGGCGATCGCCACCGTTTCCGGATAAACCACATAGCGGTTCCGTGAATCTCGCTAGAGAGGTCTCGCCATCGCGGCTGGAGCGTGCTGGGCTGGATTCTGTGGAGGTGTGGGCAGGTGATCATTTCAGTGGGACGGGGTAGGAGTACCCGCGTGCGTTTCCTGAAATAGCCGTACAAAACTGGAACGGTCCGGACATTTCCGACTAGGAGGTGCGACGCGTGGCCTCGGGCCCCAGCGAACCGCGCTCACCACGGCGACCGCCGGACGACGATCCGCGCACTCCCGATGCCGGCACGCCCGGCGAGCCGGGCAGGCGGGAGGGACACTCTGCGGGTGAGGCGAGGCCCTCCGGAGGATCGGGCGCGCCTGAGGAGCCCAGGATCCGGCACGCCCCTCCAGGCCCGAGGGACGACCACGCGCGCGGGCTGCCCGTGGCCTCCCCGTGGGGGATGCCGCCGTTCGCCTCGCCCACGCCGGAGGACGAGCCGGGCGAAGGCGAGGCGGCGGCCTGGCCCAAGGGGCGCAGGCCGTACAGCTCGCCGACCGCGTCACCCGAGGCGGCGCGGGAGGCGGGGCAGGAGCCCGAGCAGCGACGGCGGCCGCGCAGGACCGTCGACAGGCCCGACAAGCTGGTCGCGACCGGCCCGCCCCGACCCCAGCCGCCCCGCGCCGAACCCGCCGTCGACCGATCCCCACCACCCCGCGCCGAACCCGTGGGAGAAGGGCCTCACCCGCCCGGCGCCGAGCCCGTGGGAGAGCGGTCACCGTCGCCTGGCGCCGAGCCCGTGGGCGACCGGTTACCGCCGCCTCGGGTCGAACCCGTGGGTGAGCGCGGCGCCGACGTCGAGGGCGCGCCCAGGAGCGGCGAGCCGGTGGCCGAGGGCCAGGAGCCGGTCGCCGAGCGGGACAGGCCGACCGCGCCGCACCCGCGTCCGCCCGGCATCAGGACCGGTGTGCCGCAGAGCCGCGCCCAGCCGTACCGCAGGCCCGAGCCGGCCCCCGAGCCGCCGGTGGAACGGCCGGAGTCGGTCGGCGACGTGCCGGAGGGAGAGGTGCGAGAGCGGGTGGGGGGTCCGCCGATCCCCGTGCGTCCCGAGATCGAGGCCGAGCCCGAGCGGATTCCCGACGAGCGGCACGACCCCCACGAGCAGGAGGGGGAGGAGCCCGTCCGCAGGGTGGGCAGGCCGCCCGGTGGCCGTCCCACGCGACCCGACCTGCTCGTGGCCTCGGGCCCGCCAGGTCCAGCCGGCTCGGCCGGCAGGCACCACCGCGGCCCCGCTCCCTCGGCTATCCGCAGGTCCAGCCCGGTCAGGCGGCGCAGCCGCCTCGGCCCCGTGGTCATCGTCCTCACCCTGGCGCTCACCGTCACGGCGGGCGTGGTCGCCTACCAGTGGTGGAACTCCGCCAGCACGGGCCTGCGCCTGGCCGCCGGCGACGGGCGCTCGGGCGACGAACTGTTCGTCGTGCCCGCCGCGGGCGACGGCTCCAACCAGAAGCTCAACGACCTGGCCGCCGTCGGCGCGAGCGTCGTGGCGGTCGGCAGCGACACCACCAGCCCGCTGCCGCGCCCGCTGTTCCTCTTCTCGCCCGACAGCGGCGCGACCTGGCAGCTGGCCAACGTCACGGGCTCCACGACCACCACCGTCCAGCGGGTCGTCGGGGCCAACGGCAGGTGGCTCGCCTTCGGCCAGGACGGCGTGGGCGACGAGCGCGGCCTGTGGACCAGCACGGACGGTTTCACCTGGGCCGCGGTCGAGCCGAGCGGGCTCCAGGTGTTCAGGAAGGGCGACCTGATCCACGACATCGCCAGGACCACCTCGGGCTTCGTCGCGGTCGGCCGCACCGTCCTGCAGGACGGCACGCCTGGCCCCGTCGCCTGGCACTCGCCCGACGGCCGCGCGTGGACCAGGGTCGACAGCAAGGACATCGGCACCCCCGACAAGGTGCGCGAGTTCAGGACCGTGGTGGCGAGGGAGGACCAGGTCGTGGTCCTCGCCCAGCCCGCCCAGGGCGGCGGCTCCGTCGTCATGCGCTCGACCGACGGCGGACGCACCTGGGTCCGCACCGCCACCCAGCTTCCTGACATCGCTCCCAGGCAGGGCACGCTGGCCGTCCTGCCGACGAGGTTCGTCCTCATCCCCACCAAGCAGCGCGACCCCGCCGGCGACGTGCACGTCTACTGCTCGCCCACCGGCGCCGAATGGGCCAAGTGCGGCACCATCGGCGGCCTCGGCGCGCAGAGCACCGGCGTCAACGCGGTCGTCACCCACACCGCGGGTCTCGCCGCGGTCAGCCAGTCGGGCCTCGACCGCTACACCGTCTACACCAGCACGGACGCCCGCACCTGGAGCAAGCGCGCCGACCTCGGCAGCATGCCTGGCGCGACCGTCCGAGGGCTGACCATGTCCGACTCCGGCACCCTGGTCGCCGGCGGCGACCAGGCGGCGGCCGACGTCGACAACCAGCTCGTCCTGATGACGGCGAAGGACGGCCAGCCGCCCGCCCAGGTCCGCCTCGCCGACATCAAGGGGCTGACCAGGGTCGCCCGCGAGACGGCCAGGGTCGCCGCCGCCGAAGGCCGCTTCGTCGCCGCGGGCTCGGCCTCGGGCGACGCGGGCCTCTGGACCAGCACGGACGCCGTCACCTGGAAGTCGATCACCCTGGCCGCGCCCCGCCAGCAGGAGCTCGCCGACCTCGCCCACGGGCGCAAGGGGTGGCTGGCCGTGGGCACCACCATGCCCGACGCCTCCTCCACCGAGCCGCTGCTCGTCGGCTCCTCCGACGGCCGCGACTGGAAGAGGATCGAGGGGCCCGCGCGGGCCGAGAGCCAGCCGTACCTCGCCATGCAGGCGGTGGCCGCGGGCGAGAAGGGGTACCTGATCGCAGGCGAGGACAGAGCCGCCTCCGGTACGGTCACCGCCGCGCTCTGGTACACCACCGACCTGCGCAAATTCACCCGCGTGGAGAAGCTGCCGCGCGGCGGCGCGGGCGTGCGCATCCACGATGTGGCCGCGGGCGGGCGCGCCTACGTCGCGGTCGGCGGCTCGGGCAACGCCGAGCGGGAGAGCGGCGTCGTCTGGACCTCCGCCGACGGCCTCACCTGGAAGGCGGGAGAGCGCCTCATGCCGCCCTCCGCCACCTCGGCGGGCCTGCGCCAGGTCGCCTGGTACGGCGAGCGCATCGTCGCGATCGGCACCGCCCAGGTGCCGGGGGCGCGGCGGGCCTTCGCCGCGGTGTCCGACGACGACGGGGCCTCCTGGCAGTACTCGTGGCTGCCGGCCGAGCAGGCCGCGGCGGTGCACGACCTGGCCTCGGCCGCGCAGGGACTTGTGGCGGTGGGCTGGCACGGGAGCCCAGGAACCGGCGACAGCGCCGCATGGACCTCCGAGGACGGCCTGAGCTGGAACCGCCAGGACCTGACCAAGGACAGGCTCGGGGGAGAGGGCCTGCAATGGCTGGGGGCGGTGACCGTGACGGGAGCCGACGTGGTGGCGCTGGGGCGCTCCACGACCTACAACTCCGACCACCTCATCCTGTGGACCTCCACGCTGTCGTCCGACCGTTGACGCGGCGGTTCACAGGACGTCCCACGAGGTGAGCGCGTCGAGCAGGCCGTCGGTCAGCCGGAGGAGGGCCAGCTCCGCGGGGGCGCACCAGCGCGCGGCGGCGGCGTCGTCGCCGGGCGTGAGCGTTCCCGCGTCCACGGTGGCCAGGTAGTCGCGGATGACGTAGACGGCTCCTGCCGGCCCCGGCCGCTCGACCGCGCCCACCAGCGGGCCGACGGTCACCACCAGACCCGTCTCCTCCATCACCTCCCGCCTCAGGGCAACGGCGTCGCTCTCACCCGCCTCCACCCTGCCGCCCGGAATCGACCAGAGCCCCTCGCCGGGCGGATGCCCCCGCCTGATGAGCAACAGCCGCCCCGCGCCGTCCAGGATGATCGCGCCCACACAATTTACGTGCACATGGCCAAGATTACGGCCGGATAACGGCCAGTGCCCTTGACGGATGGGGCCCTCGCGACGCACCGTGAGTAGCTGTGAGAGCGGCTCCAACCTGTCCACGGTGTTTCGGCCCGCTTCATGCACCGAGTGCGTGGTCCAGCGCGTGGCGCTGTGACGCGCATGGCGATGTCCTGCCCTTCCAGCCGCTGCCGCCGTCCTCCGCGGGTTACACCTCGGTACGGCAGAGCACGGTCGTCCCCGTCTGGCTGCCGTGGCCGTTGCCATCAGGCTGGCTCGTGACGGGCTTCGGCGAGGCGGGAGACGATCGCACCGGCGCACGAGCGAGCCTGGTCGCGCTGGCCGGCCCTTCGGTCACGCTCGGACCCACCGATCTGGTGATCATCGCAGAGGAACCAGGCGTCGGCCTGGGCGCGTCCTTCGCGGGCCTCGACGGTCCCGACCCCGGCGGCGGCTTCGACGAGGGTCCCCCGAACGCCAAGATCGACGTCCTCGGCCACCCGACCGCCCTGTGGTGCGTCGCAGGTCCCGCCGATCGCGCGATCTACGCGGGCGAGGCGCTGGGCAACTGGATCTGGGCGATCTGCTGGCCCGCGGAGGCGGGCTGCCTGATCGCCCTGACCGAACTCAGCCTGCGCGACCTGCGCGACAACGACCAGGACCTCGACCTGCCCTACGGCGCGTTCTCTCCCAGACTCACGGGTTAACATCGTGGTCGGTCCCCCCACCCGAAGCTGGGGGGACAGGTGTTCGACGTCAGGTTCTTCGTCGAGGCTTTCGTCACGATGTTCGTCATCATGGACCCGCCTGGCGTCATCCCGCTGTTCCTGGCCTACACCGGCGGACGCACCCCGGCCGAACGCAGGCGCATCGCCTGGCAGGCGGCGGTCACGGCGTTCTGCCTGATCGTGGTCTTCGCCGTCTTCGGCCAGGCGATCCTGCGCTACCTGCACGTCGAGGTGGCCGCCATGCAGATCGCCGGCGGCCTCCTGCTGCTCCTCGTCGCGCTCGAACTCCTGCGCGGCACCACCGAGCCCCAGGCGGGCAGCGTCAAGTCGAACGTGAACGTGGCGCTGGTGCCCCTCGGCACCCCGCTGCTGGCAGGACCGGGCGCCATCGTCGCCACCATCGTCTTCGCCCAGCAGGCCGAGACGGTGAACGGCGGCATCCTCGCGCTGGGCCTGGCCATCGCCTCGGTGCACGTGGTGCTGTGGCTGTTCATGCGCTTCTCGGTGAGCATCATCAGGGTCATCAAGGAGAATGGCGTCGAGCTCGTCACCCGCATCGCGGGCCTCCTGCTGGCGGCTCTCGCCGTCCAGCTCATCATCACCGCCATCCGCGCCCTGGTCGCCGAAGCCTGACCCACCCAGAAGACCTCGGCCCCGTCAGACGGACGCACCCGACCGCGCCGCACCCCAGAAACCTCGGCCTCCGTCAGACGGACGCAACCGACCGCGCCGCGCCCCAGAAACCTCGGCCTCCGTCAGACGGACGCAACCGACCGCGCCGCGCCCCAGAAACCTCGGCCCTGTCAGACGGACGCAACCGATCACCCCGCGCCCCAGAAACCTCGGCCCCGTCAGACGGACGTGCCGGCCCGCCCGTGCGGCCTCGGCTGCCGTCGGACGGGCCCCGCCGCGCGTCCGCGGATCCCCCCGGAAGAGGCCGGCCGCCGGTGGACGGGAGGGGCGCCGGTGACGTTCTGGAGAAAGAGGCGTGGAAGCAGAGGGAATACGCCCCCCTGTTGGCGATAGGGTGGCGGCGTGGTAGCGCGTATCGAGCGAGTCGTGACCGAGGGCACCGTCGACATCGACGGCACCGAGCACAAGGTCGAGAACAACACCTGGATCGTGGGAGACGACGACGAGGTCATCGTCATCGACCCGGCGCGTGACGCCGAGAAGATCCTTGAGCAGGTCGGCGAGCGGGAGGTGCTCGCCGTCATCTGCACGCACGGCCTGCCCGACCACGTCGGCGCGGCCATCGAGGTGGCCAGCAGGGACGAGTCGGTGGTCGCCCTGCACCCCAAGGACAAGCCGATCTGGCGCGAGACGTGGTCGGAGACCTGGCCCGACATCGAGATGGAGGACGAGGGCGTCTTCGGCGTCGCCGACGTCCGCCTCGAGGTCCTCGAGACCCCCGGCATCACGATGGGCGGCGTCAGCCTCTACTCCGAGGAGCTGGAGGCGGTCTTCACCGGCAAGTCGCTGCAGGCCGACGGTCCCGGCAAGCTCGGCGGTGAGTACCCCGCCCTCGCCGACCAGCTGACCTCCATCGGCGGCAGGCTGTTCACGCTGCCAGGCGCCACGAGGGTGCTGCCCAACCAGGGCGAGGAGACCACGGTCGGCGACCTCGAGCCGCACTTCGACGACTGGGTGTCGGGCTCGCTGACCCGCGAGGCGCCCCCCGAGTCGCCGCTGACCGACGGCACGGGCGCCGCCGGCATCCGGCTCAACCTGGGCGACCAGTAGGTGCTGGAGCAGTTCCCGCTCGAGGGCATGCCGCGACGGCTCTATTCGTGCACGCCGTCGCGGCTCAACTCATGGCTCGACTGCCGAAGGCGCTACCGCTTCTCCTACCTCGACAGGCCGCAGCCGCAGAAGGGGCCCGCCTGGGCCCACAACAGCATGGGCGCGAGCGTGCACAACGCGCTGGCGGCCTGGTGGCGCGAGCCGTACAACCGCAGGACCCCCGCGATGGCGAGCATCCTGCTCACCAACGGGTGGATCTCCGAGGGGTTCAGGGACGCCGAGCAGTCCACGCGCTGGCGTGACCACGCCCGCGGCCTGGTGTCCGGCTACGTCGAGACCCTCGACCCCGCCGACGAGCCCGTCGGCGTCGAGCGCACGGTGGCCACGCGCACCAAGACCATCGCGGTGTCGGGGCGCATCGACCGTCTCGACCGGCGTGGGGACGAGCTGGTCGTGGTCGACTACAAGACAGGCCGCCGCCCGCTGACCCAGGACGACGCCCGCGGCTCCCTGGCGCTGGCCATCTACGCGATCGCCGCCTCACGGGTGCTGCGCACGCCCTGCCACACCGTCGAGCTGCACCACCTGCCGACCGGCGAGGTCGTCGAGTGGGAGCACACCGACGAGTCGCTCGCCCGCCATCTGAGCAGGGCCGAGGAGGTCGCGCTCGAGGCGGGCGAGGCCGACGAGCGTTACCGGGCGGGCGACACCGAGGCGCCCTTCCCGCCGAGCCCCGGCCCGCTCTGCTCGTGGTGCGACTTCAGGCGGCACTGCCCCGAGGGCCGTACGGCCGCGCCCGACAAGCTCCCTTGGGACGCTCTCTCCGACCCGAGCTGACCCGTGTGCGGCTCGGGGACGGGCCGTACGCTCCACGCGTCAGGCGGCGCGGCGCCCCTCGACGGCCGACGGCCACCGCCTCGGGTCGGTCAGCCCCTTGAGCCCCTTGCTCAGGTCGTAGCCCGCCGCAGCCAGGCGCCTCCTGGAAGCGGCCAGCATGTCCCTGGTGGGCTGGGCGAAGGCCAGGTCGTGCACGGGCTCGGGCAGCGCGTTGCAGCCCAGCCTGAAGGCTCTCAGGGCCGCGGTGACCGTCGAGCGCGGCACGTCGGGCAGCGTGCCGTACAGGTCTCTGGCCCAGTCGGGCAGCGAGTAGTAGCACAGCGCGCCGAAGGGGAAGTAGGCCGGTTTGCCGGGGGAGAGCCTGCGCAGCTCGGGTGGGAGCCTCGGCCACAGCAGGAAGCGCACGGTGGCCGCCGACTCGTCGATGACCCTGAGCCTGGGCCGCATGTGCGCGAAGTAGGCGTCCATCTCGGCCCGCGAGCCTGGCACGTCGTCGAGGTGCAGGCCGACGTAGGTCGCGCTCCTGCGCTGCTCGCGCAGGTACCGGTCGGCCTGCCTGTCGCTCAGGCCGAGCCCGCCGCGCCTGGCCACCTCCAGGTAGGACGACACCTCGGCGCAGTGCACCCAGAGCAGCAGTTCGGGATCGTCCACGCGGTGCGTCCTGCCGCCGTCGGTGACGCGCAGGCCGCGGTGGATGCCGCGGACCCTGCGTCCGATCTCGTCGGCCTCCTGCGGGCTGCCGAACGTGACCCTGCCCACGAAGTCCGCGGTACGGCGCAGCCGCCCGAACGGGTCGTCCTGGAAGGTGGAGTTCTGCCAGACGCCCAGCATCGCCAACGGGTGCAGCGCCTGCAGCATGAGACCCCGCACGCCGCCCACCCACATGGCGCGGTCGAGGTGGACCAGCCAGGTGACGGTCTGGGGCGGCTGGACGACGATCTCTTCGACGCTCGCCATGATGATCTCCCACTCGAGCCGCTCGAGCTACTCCGGTCTGGGGGGCCGGAGGCCGACAGTAAGTGAATCATTACATGGCATTGGACCGATTGTCTAAAAGGTGGGCTTCCTGGTCTCCGCCGCGTTCCAGAACCTGGTCAGCGCGGCGGCCGTCGTCTCGGGCGCCTCGACGGCCGGCGAGTGGACCGCGCCGGGGACCACCACGGCCTCGGCGCCCAGGCGCTCGGCCATCTCCGCCTGCACCTCGGGGGGCCAGCCGTCGTCGTGCTCGCCGTACAGCACCAGGGTGGGCACCTCGATCTGCCTGAGCTCGTCGGTGCGGTCGGGCTGGTCGAGCACCTGCTCGGCCATCGTCGCCAGGCCCGTGGGGTTGTTGGCGAACAGCCGCTTGCGCAGGAAGGACACGATCTCGTCGGGCACGCCGCCCGACAGCGCCTCGGGCTCGTAGCGGGTGATCCACACGTGTTCGAGGCCGAACTCGGGCAGCTCGAGCATGATGGCCCTGCCCGCCTGCTCGCGACGGCCCACGATGCCCGAGGGGCCCGAGCTCATCAGCGTGAAGGAGGCGAACTTGGTGCGGCCGTCGATGACCGCCTCGCGCGCGACGAGCCCGCCGAAGGAGTGCCCGACCAGGTGGACGGGGCCACCCTCGCCGATGGCCATCGCGATCACGTCGACGTCGTTGCCCAGCGCGGGGCAGGTGTAGGCGGTCGGGTCGTCAGGTCCCTGCGTCTCGTACTGGCCGCGCATGTCGATGGCGGTGACCCTGCGGTTGGCCGCGGCCAGGGTCTGCATGATGGCGAGGAAGTCTTCCTTGCTGCCGGTGAGGCCCGGGACCAGCAGGGCGGGCAGTCGCTCGATGACGCCGCTGAGCGGACTGGCCTCGAGGGCCGCGAAAGAGCCCTGGGGCGTCTCGATCTGAACCTCGACGACGCCAGGTGGCAGGGACAGGAATCGCGGCGTACTCACGTAAGGCAACAATACCCAGAGGTCAGGGTGGGAACACCCGCACGCGGAACGAGCAAGGCGCGGGCCCCGAGAACGGGACCCGCGCCTCACCTGCGGACTCAGCGGCGGCGGTTGCCGCCGCCGTTGCCGCCGTAGCCGTTGCTCTGGCCACCGCCGTGGCCGCCGCTGCCGCCGCCGGTGCGCGGACGGCGGCGCTGCTGCTGCCGCTCGGTCGCCGCCGAAGGGGCGATCTCGTCGTCGTCGGTCGCGAGGTCGGGTGACTGGAAGATCACCGTGAACGCGTTCGGCGGGACGATCCGCTCAGGCTCCCTGCGGACAGGGGGCGGCGGAGGGCTGGACAGGAAGCCAGGCTCCTCGGCGGGCGCCTCGGCGCGGTGGTTGTTCCTGGTGATGGTCTGCTCGTCGCTCACGGAGGAGAGCGCCCCTTCCAGTGCCTCGGAGGACGCGCCCCTACGGGTGCGGGTCCGCCTGGACGGCTGCTCGGCGGCCGCCTCGATCTCCTCGGGGGAGATCATGGCGGGTGTGTCGTCGGTCCTGCGGGAGCGCCTGCGCATGGGCTCCTCCTCCGGCGCGATGGTCGATGTGGTGTCCTCTGCGGGCTCGGTCGCCACGTCCTGCCTCGCGACCACCCGGCGCGTGGTGGTCCTGCGCGAGGTGGAGCGGTCGGAGGCGGGCTTCCGCGAGGTGGCCTCGTCCGAAACCGGCGGCGTGGAGGCGAGCTCCGTCACAAGGGGCTCGGACGAGATGGGCTCCGTCGAGACGGGCCCCGTCGTCACAGCCTCTACCGCGAGGGGAGCGTCCGAAACCGGCTCCACCGAAACCGACTCCACCGCAGCCGGCTCGGCCGCGACCGGGTCGTTCGCGACGGGCTCCGCCACGAGCTCGTCCTCGGCGCGGCCGCCGCGGGTGCGACGGCGCTGGCGCGGGGCGCGGGCGGGACGCGGCTCGCGCTCGCGCTCCTCCTTGTCCTTGCGGCCACGCGAACGCGACCTGCCGGTCTCTCCGAGGTCCTCGATCTCCTCGGCGTCCAGGCCCGCCCTGGAACGGGCCGCGCGCGGCAGCACGCCCTTGGTGCCCGCGGGGATGCTCAGCTCGGCGTAGACGTGCGGGGAGGTGGAGTAGGTCTCCTCCGGCTCCGCGAAGTCGAGCCCGAGCATGTTGTTGATCATCTTCCAGCGGGTCAGCTCCTCCCACTCGACGAAGGTGACCGAGATGCCCGTCTTGCCGGCCCGGCCCGTACGGCCGACGCGGTGGACATAGGTCTTGTCGTCGGTGGGAGCGTCGTAGTTGACCACGTGGGTGACGTCGTCGATGTCGATGCCGCGAGCCGCGACGTCGGTGGCGACGAGCACGTCGATCTTGCCGTTGCGGAAGGCGCGCAGCGCCTGCTCGCGCTGGCCCTGGCCCAGGTCGCCGTGGACGGCCGCGACCGCGAAGCCGCGGGTGTCGAGCTGCTCGGCGACCATGTCGCAGGCCCGCTTGGTCTCGCAGAAGACCATCGTGAGCCCGCGGCCGTCGGCCTGCAGCAGGCGACCGAGGATCTCGATCTTGTCCATCCTGTGCACGCGCCAGACGAGCTGACGCACCTGCGGGGTGGTCTCGCCCTCGCCGTTGTCCATCTCGGCGCGCACGTGGGTGGGGCGGTTGAGGTACTTGCGCGACAGCGAGACGATCTCGCCTGGCATGGTCGCGGAGAACAGCATCGTCTGCCGCTCATCGGGGATGAGCTTGAAGATGCGCTCGATGTCGGGCAGGAAGCCGAGGTCCATCATGCGGTCGGCCTCGTCGAGGACGAGCATGGTGACCTGCGAGAGGTCGAGGTGCTTCTGCTTGACCAGGTCGAGCAGGCGCCCTGGCGTGCCGACGATGACGTCGACGCCCGCCTTGAGAGCCTGGACCTGCGGCTCGTAGGCGCGACCGCCGTAGACGGTCAGGACCCTCGAGCCGAGCTTGCCCGCGGCGGTGACGAGGTCCTCGGAGACCTGCACTGCCAGCTCGCGGGTGGGCACGACGACGAGGCCGCGTGGCTTCTTGCGGTTCTTGCGCGGCTTGCCGATGCTCTGCAGCATCGCGATGCCGAACGCGTAGGTCTTGCCCGTTCCCGTGCGGGCCTGACCGATGAGGTCCTGGCCCGAGAGGGCGAGCGGGAGCGCCATCTCCTGAATCGGGAACGGCGTGGTGATGCCCTCGGTCTCGAGGGCATCGGCGATCTCTGGTGTGACTCCGAGGTCTCGGAAAGTCGTCAGCGTGGCCTGCCTCAGTCTCAAATGAAGGCGGGCCTGCCGGGACCATCGGGCGGAATCATCCCGTGCCTGGGTCCTCGCGGTAGAGCCAGCCCTCGCGCGTCATCAGCGACCGCAGGCCCGGAGTGGGGGTTAGCGGGAGCGAATCTCCCGGATTAACACTGTGCGGTCGCACTTTCACAGAGCAGTGTACTCGATACCACAACGCGGACCGAGTTTCATTATGTTCCCGAAGTACGCTGCCACCATGACAGAATCCCCTGGCGTCGTCGACCTGCTCGGCGTTCTGGCCTATGCCGAGCTCAGCGCGTTCCTCAGGCTGGCGGAGGACGCCGCGCACCTGGCCCCCACGCTGACCGACAGAGCCGTGCTCGGCGAGCTGGCGGTGGCGGAGTACGCGCACTTCGAACTCCTGCGCGACAGGCTGCTCTCGCTCGGCGCCGACCCCGACAAGGCGATGTCGCCGTTCGTCGAGGCGCTCGACGAGTGGCATCTGAAGACTACGCCAGGCGACTGGCTGGAGGCTCTGGTCAAGGCGTACGTCGGCACGGGGATCGCGCTCGACTTCTACAGGGAGGCCGCCAGGCGCCTCGACCCCGCCATCGCCGACCTGGTCGACGAGGTGCTGATGGACGAGGGGCGCTCCGCCTTCGCGGTGGAGCGGGTGCGCGCGGCCGTCGAGGCCGACCCCACGCTCACGGGCCGGTTGGCGCTGTGGGCCAGGCGGCTGGTGGGTGAGGCGCTCAGCCAGGGGCAGCGGGTGGCCGCCGTCCGCCCCGAGCTGGCCCAGTTGCTCGTGGAGGCGGTGCATGACGACCAGGCCGAGATCTCCCGCCTGTTCGCGAGACTGACGGAGGAGCACGGCAAACGCATGGCCGCCTTGGGCATCTGACGGCGCGGGAGGCGAATCGGTTGTAGCGTGCCAGACATGAGGGCCTCGCGCCGCAACGGCAGTTCCTTGAGCAGATGTGGGCCGAACCGCTGGACACCGCGTGCCGCGCTGCGAAGGGGCAGCACGGGTTGTCCGACCATCGAAGCGAGCAGAGCCGAGAGCCCCGGCGAGCGCCGCCCTCTCGGCTGCTCGCTCGGCCGGCGGCGGGCCTGCGGCTGACCCGCGCTCCAGGGGGTACGGCAGGCGGCCGCACCCCCGGCGAGCGAGAGCTACATGGTGCCGCCGAAACCGACGGGCCTCGACTCGTCCTCACCCATCTCGATGAAGCCCAGCGAGGCGACCGGCACGATGACGCGCCTGCCCTTGACGTCGGTGATGGCGAAGACACCCCGGTCGGCGGCCAGCGCGTTTCTGATCTCCTCCTCGACCTGATCGGCCGAGAGGTCGGTCTCCACAACGAGCTCGCGGTGCACGGAGCGCACACCGATCTTGATTTCCATCGTGCTCCCTTTCGACGGGCCAGCTCTTCCCATCGTCGCCGCTCATGGGCAAAAGGAGGACATTGATCGCGCCCAGCGAACGCGGTTATGCCGTACGCGGAAAACCGCTGATGCCGCGCCAGGCCAGCCTGGCCATGAGCTGCTCGGCGGCGTCCTTCGGGATGGAGCCGTGCTGGGTGATCCAGTAGCGGGCGCTGACCTCGGCCATGCCGACCAGCCCGACGCCCAGCAGGTGCGCCTCCTCGCTGGAGCAGCCGGTGTCCTCCTGGATGACCTGGCTGACCATCTCGGCGCACTCGCGCAGCGACCGCTCGACGCGCTGCCGCACAGGGGCGACGTTGCGCAGGTCGGATTCGAAGACGAGCCTGAACGCCTCGCCCTGGCTGGAGACGAAGTCGAAGAAGGCGCGGAAGGTGGCCTGCACCCTGAGCTTGTTCTCGTGGGTGGAGGCCAGCGCGTCGCGCACCCTGCTGACCATGTCGTCGACGTGCAGGTCGAGCAGGGCCAGGTAGAGCTCGAGCTTGCCGGGGAAGTGCTGGTAGAGCACCGGCTTGCTGACGCCCGCACGGTCGGCGATCTCGTCCATGGCTGCGGCGTGGTAGCCGTTCTCGACGAACACTTCCTGCGCGGCGCTGAGGAGCTGACGCCTGCGGGCGAGCCTGGGCAGCCGGGTGCCCCGGGGCTTGGCGTCCGGGGTCGCGGTCATGATCGCTCCTTCACAGCGCCGAAGACAGGTCACGCTGCCTGGTCAACAGCAGCTCTTGCGGGCTCATCCTACGCGTGGGTAACCAGGTCAGCGGTAGTCATCGTCATCATCGTCGCCCACGGTGCGGTCCTGCTCGAAAGCGTCGGCCGGATCAACATCGATAGGGAGCTCGCGCCGCACGCCGCCCTCCTCACGCAGCAGGCGCTGCTGCTCGGCCGCGTCGGCCTCGGGCGCCTCGATCGAGAGCTCCTCTGGCTCGAACACGATGTCCTCCATCTCCGACATTCCTGTCCCCCTCCCTTGGTCGAACGTGTTCCACCTTACGCCTGAGCGAACAGGTCTCCATGGTCATCCACCCTGGCCAGCACGTCGGCCGCGGTGAAGACCAGCTCGTCGGGGCTCTCGCACGCCTCGACCTCCTCCCAGAGCAGCGGCGTCGACACCGTGGGGCGGGGCCTGGCGCGCAGGGAGTAGGGGGCGACGGTGGTCTTGGCCGGGTTGTTCTGGCTCCAGTCGATGAACACCTTGCCGGGTCTGAGCTTCTTGGTCATCACGCTGACGATCTGGCGCGGATGCTCCTTCTCCAGCCGCTGCGCGAGCGAGCGGGCGTAGTTGGAGGGCTCGACCCTGTCGTCCCACGGCGCGTAGAGCTGCATGCCCTTGTTGCCGCTGGTCTTCGGCGTGGCGGTCAGGCCGTCCTCGGCCAGCACCTCGCGGATGTGCACGGCCACCCTGCAGCAGTCGACGATCGTGGCGGGCGCGCCCGGGTCGAGGTCGAGCACGAGCAGATCGGGCGGCAACGCCTCGCCGTCCTTGGAGACCCGCCACTGCGGCACGTGGAGCTCCAGCGCGGCGAGGTTGGCGTAGTAGGCCAGGGTGGCCAGGTCCTCGACGATCGCGAACTCGATGGTCTCGCGGTTCTTGGTGCTGCCCGGCACGGGAAGCGTCACGCGGCGCACCCACGAGGGCGTGTGCTGAGGGGCGTTCTTCTCGAAGAAGAACGCGCCGTCGACGCCGTTGGGGTAGCGCTTGACGGTCAGCGGCCTGCCCTGGAGGTGGGGGAGCAGCACGGGGGCGACGCGGCTGTAGTAGTCGATGACCTCCGCCTTGGTGAACCCGTACTCCGGGTAGAGAACCTTGTCCAGGTTGCTGAGCGTCAGCTCGCGTCCGTCCACCTTGACGGGAACCTTCACAGCGTCACCTCTGCCGGTACCTTGTCCGCCCTGAGGCCGCGCCATACCGGGTGCCGCAGCCTGCGGTCGTGTGTCCACATGGTGTAGGCCACCTCCCCGACCAGCTCGGGTCTAACCCACCTGTTGCGGCCCCCCACCTCGTTGGTGAAGGGGCTGCGCGGGATCGTGAGCGGCTCGAGCACGCCGAGCAGGTGGGTGAGCGCCGCGTCGGTGAACCCGGTGCCGATGTGCCCGACGTAGACGAACCCCTCCTCGGTGAACACCCCCGCCAGCAGGGAGCCGATCCCTCCCGCGCGGCGTCCCTTGCCAGGCTTCCACCCGCCGATCACCACCTCGCGGGTGTCGTGGTGCTTCACCTTGATCCACCAGGGCGTGCGCACCCCCGGCCGGTACGGCGAGTCGAGCCGCTTGGCGATCACCCCCTCCAGCCCCTGGTCGAGCGTGGCGGCCAGCAGGTCGGTGTCGCAGGGGAAGACCGGGGGCGCGCCGATGTCGAGGTCGTCCAGCAGCGCCCTCCTGTCCCTGTACGGCAGGTCGAACAGGGAGATCCCGCCGAGGTGCAGCAGGTCGAAGGGTAAGAAGGTGATCGGGAAGCGGCGCATCATGGCGGGGGAGGGGTCGGGCAGGTGCATCCGCCGCTGCAGCCCCTGGAAGCTGGGCCGTCCGCCGGGCCCGAGCACCACGAGCTCGCCGTCGACGATCGCGCGGTCGAGGCCGAAGCCCGCAGCGCTCTCGCAGACCTCGGGATAGCGCCTGGTGTAGTCGGCGCCGTGCCTGCCGTTGACCCTGCAGGCGCCGCCTTCGAGGTGGACGAGCGCTCTGATGCCGTCCCACTTCACCTCCAGCCCGTACTCCTCGCGATCTGCCGGTAACTCCCCAGGTACGGCCAGCATCGGTTCGACCGGATATGGCATCGGATCGCCCATGCCGGGTATGTGCCCATGAGGTGAGCCGCTATTTCTCTTTGGAGTGCCCATGCGCAGCATCTGGAAGGGTGCGATCTCCTTCGGGCTGGTAACGATCCCGGTGAAGCTCTATTCGGCCACCGAGCAGAAGGACGTCACTTTCCACCAGGTGCACCGCGAGGACGGCGGGCGGATCCGCTACAAGCGGGTGTGCACCATCGACGGCGAGGAAGTGCCGTACTCCGACATCGCCAAGGGATACGAACTGGCCACGGGCGAGATCGTGGTGCTCACCGACGAGGACTTCGAGGACCTGCCGCTGACCACCTCGCGCAGGATCGACGTGCTGCAGTTCACGCCGGCCGACCAGATCGACCCCATCTACTTCAACAAGACCTACTACCTGGAGCCCGACGCGCAGGGCGCCAAGCCGTACGTGCTGCTGCGCGACGCGCTGGAGAGCTCGGGTCAGGTCGCGGTGGTCAAGGTGGCGCTGCGGCAGCGAGAGTCGCTGGCCACGCTGCGCGTCCGTGACGGGATCTTCGTCCTGGAGACGATGCTCTGGCCCGACGAGATCCGCGCCCCCGAGTTCGACTTCCTCGAAGAGGACATCGAGGTGAGGACGCAGGAGCTGAAGATGGCCGAGTCGCTGATCACCACGATGGTCGCCGACTTCGATCCCACCGAGTACCACGACGCCTACCGCGAGGCCCTGCAGCAGGTGATCGAGGCGAAGGTGGCCGGCAAGGAGGTCATCGCGGCCCCCGCCGGTGAGGAGGAGGCGGGTCCCGCCGTCGATCTCATGGCCGCCCTCCGGGCGAGCGTCGAAGCCGCCAAGAAGGAGCGCGGCACCTCGGCCAAGAAGGAGCCGAAGAAGAAGGCGCGCAAAACGGCCTGAGGAAAAGCCGGAGACAGGGAAAAGCGGGGGCCGGCTCGGCTTCTTCGCCGGTCCGGCCCCCGCCCTCGGGTAATCGCGGGTATTTCTCCTCGCCCGTCAATCACCCGGTCGATCGCTCACTGTGGGCGGCTCACCAGCCGTGGTGGCCGTGGTGCCTGCCGTGCAGGAAGCTGTCAGCGTGGCGGATCTTGGCGCAGCCGTTCACCCTGCGGAACCTCACGTGCCCGGTGTGGTGGTTGATCCGAATCTTGGTGCGGTTCAGGCGGTGCTCCCACGGCGCGCAGCGGTGGTGGCCCCACCCCCAGTGCCCCCCGCCGTTCGCGAAGGTGCTGGTGCCGGCGGCGACGGTGGTGCCGGCGGCGGCGGCCGAGGTCATGGCGCCGACGCCGACGACGCCACCGGTGAGTGCGGTGCTGAGTGCCATCGCAGCCGCGAGCTTCTTGATGTTAGGCATTGTCTTTTCCCCCTGAGGCATTTGGTGTGCCTTCTTCGATACTCGCCGTTTCGGACGAAATATCTCGGTTGGCCGCAAAGCCATCCTGGTTGTGATGATTTCCTGGCCATTGGTGACACAAACGACGAATGCCCGGTTTTACCGGATGCCTATACCTTCATTACTTTGATTCAATAGTTATCCGCGAAGTATGTAGTAGTTAGCGGCATATGTCCGAAATAAGAGAAGGAGGGGTTAGAGGGCGGATCCATGCCGAGCAGCGCGTTATCGTCAAGGAAACGGAAGGGGGACGAACGGTGACCGAACCCATCGAGCACTGGCCAGGACGCATGATCGGCGACGTGCACGTGCGCTCGACACCTGAAGGAACGGCGGCCGAGCAGGCGGTCTTCGTGCACGGGCTGGCAGGGTCGGCGACCAACTGGACCGACCTCATGGGCGAGCTGCGCGACCTGGTCACGGGCCATGCCATCGACCTGCCTGGCGCGGGCTACTCCCCGGCCCCGGAGGACGGCGACTACTCCCTGTCCGCGCACGCCCGCGCGGTCATCGCGCTGATGGAGCACACGGGCCCCGCCCACCTGTTCGGTAACTCGCTGGGCGGCGCCGTCGCCGTCTCCGTCGCGGCCACCCGGCCCGACCTGGTGCGCTCGCTCACGCTCATCTCGCCCGCACTGCCCGACCTCCTCCCCAGGTACGGCCCCGCCCGCGTCGCCGCCGCCGCCACGCCCAGGCTGGGGGAGTGGGTGGCCGACCGGCTGCGCTTCCTGCCTCCCGAACAGCGCATCAACGCCTCGTTCGCCATGTGCTACGCCGACGCCTCCCTCGTCCACCCCTCCAGGCTCCGCGAAGCGGTCGAGGAGCTGCGCAGGCGGGACGGCCTGCCGTACGCGGGGAGGGCGCTGATCGGCTCGGCACGGGGGATCGTGGCGGAGTACCTCAGGCTGGGCGAGCAGAACCTGTGGCGCCAGGCGGCCAGGGTCACCGTGCCCACGCTGGTCATCCACGGCCGCAGGGACCGCCTCGTCAGGCCCGCCACCGCGCGCCGCGCCCTGCGGACCTTCCCGCAGGTCAGGCTGGTTCTGCTGCGAAATGCCGGACACGTCGCCCAGATGGAGGTGCCGGCCGCCGTGGCCGCCGAGGCCCGCCGTCTGATCCTTGAGACGCGATTGGGGAATGCCCCACTGCCCGGCTAGGTTTCAAGTGAGATAGGACCCCTAATCGGGAGCGTAGAACTGTGTCGTTGCCACCTCTGGTCGAGCCGGCCGCCGAGCTGACCGTCGATGAAGTGCGCCGCTACTCGCGTCACCTGATCATTCCCGACGTGGGCATGGCCGGGCAGAAGCGGCTGAAGAACGCCAAGGTGCTGTGCGTGGGCGCGGGCGGCCTGGGTTCGCCCGCGCTGATGTACCTCGCGGCGGCGGGCGTGGGCACGCTGGGCATCATCGACTTCGACGTCGTCGACGAGTCCAACCTCCAGCGCCAGATCATCCACGGCCAGTCGGACGTGGGCAGGCCCAAGGCCGAGAGCGCCGCGGCGACCGTCAGGGAGATCAACCCGCTGGTCGACGTCGTCATCCACAACACGGCGCTGACGACAGAGAACGTGATGGAGATCTTCTCCGGCTACGACCTCATCGTCGACGGCACCGACAACTTCGCCACGCGGTACATGGTCAACGACGCGGCCGTGCTGCTCGGCAAGCCGTACGTCTGGGGCTCCATCTACCGCTTCGACGGCCAGGCGAGCGTCTTCTGGGCCGAGCACGGCCCCTGCTACCGCTGCCTCTACCCCGAGCCCCCGCCTCCCGGCATGGTGCCTTCGTGCGCCGAGGGCGGCGTCCTGGGCGTCCTGTGCGCCTCGATCGGCTCCATCCAGGTCAACGAGGCCATCAAGCTGCTCACCGGCATCGGTGACCCGCTCGTCGGCCGTCTGATGATCTACGACGCCCTCGAGATGAAGTACCGCGACGTCAAGGTCCGCAAGGACCCCGAGTGCGTGCTGTGCGGCAAGAACCCGACGGTCACCGAGTTGCTCGAGGACTACGAGGCGTTCTGCGGCACGATCTCCGACGAGGCCGCCGAGGCAGCCTCCGGCTCGACGATCACGGCCCAGGAGCTCAAGGCGATGCAGGACGGCGGCGAGGACATCTTCCTCATCGACGTCCGCGAGCAGAACGAGTACGAGATCGTCTCGATCCCGGGCGCGACGCTGATCCCCAAGGGCGAGTTCCTGAACGGCTCGGCCCTGGAGAAGCTGCCCCAGGACAAGCGCATCGTGCTGCACTGCAAGTCGGGCGCCCGCTCCGCCGAGGCGCTGGCGATCGTGAAGAACGCCGGCTTCTCCGACGCCGTCCACGTGGGCGGAGGCGTGCTCAGCTGGGTCAAGACCGTCGACCCCAGCCTGCCCAGCTACTGACGACGTCCGAGGCCACACCCGACAGGGGCACCGCGGCGCGGTGCCCCTGTTCGGTGTGGCCTCGACATGCTGCCCGTCGACGGCCGGAAACCCTTTCTCGGCAGGGGCCGTGGCCACCGGGCGACCAGTGCGCACTTCAGGAAGCGCGACCTCACCAGGCAAAGCTTCACGCCCCACTCCTGTCGGATGGGGGGCTGTCACTCGGCCTCCCGCATTAGGGTCGAGTGGTGAGCAAAAGACGCGCATGGCCCGCCGTGGTCGTGACGTCCGCGTTGGCGCTGATCTGCGCGATCACCGCGGGCATCGCGGCCAGTGCGGCGGGCGCAGAGCTCACTCGGGGCCCGACGCAGGCGGAGCTGGAGCGGGCGGCGAAGCGGGAGGTCGCCGACCGCTGGCGCAGCTGGCCCGCCGGACGGATCTTCCCCGCCACCCTGGCCTACTACGCGGAGCAGGGTGGCGAGGAGCGGGCGCGCCGGGTGGGCATCTCCACGACGACCGACTGTGCGGGCGCGGTGGACAGGAAGGCCGAGACCGCACTGCGCAGGGCGGGGTGCAGGGCCGTGCTCAGGGCCACCTACCTCGACGCGCTGCAGGGCGTGGTCGTGACCGTGGGCGTGGTCGCGCTGCCTGACGAGTTGCGGGCCGTACGGGCCAAGAAGGTCTTCTCCGCCTCGGGCAAGCCCGTGCCCGGCATCCGCCCGATGGCCTTCGCCGGCACGGTCGCCGACCGGTTCACCGCGGCGGGCCGCCAGGCGGGGTCGGTACGGCAGGCGGGGCCCTACCTCGTGCTGACGACCGCCGGACAGGTGGACGGACGCCCCGCGCGAGCGGTCGGCGAGCAGCGGCCCGCGGTGTTCTCCTTCGCCGCCGACCTCGGCGAGCACGTTCTGACCGAGCTGAGCACCCCGCGCATGCCCGAATGCGGCGCCAAGGGGTGGCAGTGCTGAGGCGGGCGGCTCTCGCGACGGCGGTGGTGCTGCTGGTGACGCCGCCCGCGCACGCCGACGAGGTGCGTGCCAGCCAACAGCAGGTGATCAAGACCCTCCGGCTTCCGCAGGCGTGGAAGACGACCATGGGCGAGGGCGTGACGGTCGCCGTCCTCGACTCGGGGGTCGACCCAGGCCACCGTGACCTGGTGGGCTCGGTGAGCGTCGGCACCGACTACACCCAGGGCGCCAACCCCGCGGGCGTGGCGCCGTTGCGGCTGCACGGCACCTACATGGCCTCCCTCATCGCCGGCCACGGCCACGGACCGGGGAACAACGACGGCGTCATCGGGGTCGCGCCCCGTGCCAGGATCCTGTCCGTCAGGGTGATCCTCGAGGAGGAGGAGCCCGGGTTCGGCCAGTTCAACACCGCCAAGCGCTACGAGGACGTGGTGGCCAAGGGCCTCAGGTACGCCGTCGACCAGGGCGCCCAGGTGGTCAACATGTCGATCTCCAAGGAGCTGGCCACCCAGGAGGAGCGTGAGGCCGTCCGCTACGCGATCTCCAAGGGGGTCGTGCTGGTGGCCGCCGCGGGAAACGACGGCGCCCGCAAACCCGCGGCCAGCGGCTTCGCGCCCTACTCCTATCCCGCCGCCTTCCCCGGGGTGGTCTCGGTGGCCGCCACCGACGGCGGGCTGCGCCGCGCCTCCTTCTCCAACTGGAATCCGTCGGTGCTGCTGGCCGCGCCGGGCGTCGACATCCTGGGAGCGGGCCCCGGCGACGAGTACTGGGTCGGCAGGGGCACCTCGCAGGCCAGCGCGCTGGTGTCGGGGGTCGCCGCACTCATCAAGGCCAAGTACCCCCGCATGTCGCCCGCGATGGTGTCCCAGGCCCTCACCAGGGGCGCCTCCCAACGGCCCTCGGGCGGGTACGACACGGGCACCGGGTTCGGCGTCGTCAACGCGGAGGGAGCGCTCGCCGAGGCGGCGAAACTGTCCAGGCACACGCTCACCGCCAAGGGGGATGACAGCCACGACCCCGCCCGTTCGCTCGGCGTGGCGGCGGGACCCGTGCAGGTCATCCACCGTGACCACCGGCGCGTGGCGGTCTACGGCTCCATCGCCGCCGCCGCGGCCGTCGCCGCGCTCACCGCCGTGCTGGTTCTCACCGCCCTGGTCAGGCGGGCACGCAGGGCGGACAATCCCCAGGACGCATGATCCGCGCCCTTAGGGGGACGAATTACGTAGGAGAAACGCGCGAAACGGGACATCAGTGTCCCGGAACGCGTCGCCGACCGAGTGAGTGAGGAGCGGTGGGGGACACGTCAGGGCGGGCTCGCAGGCGGCCGGTGTCCGGGCTGCCCCGAACCGGGCAGGTGGCGAAGGGCGGATCCCCGCTCGGCGCCCCGGTGACCCGGCGCTCTCGCGTGCGCTCCTGGCCGGCGGCCTCGGGCCGAACCAATCTCCAGGCGGCCAGGGAGCGCGCCGAGCGGGCGGCACTTGAGCGGGGCGTCCGGTTTCGCACCGTCTTCCTCACCATTCTCGGCGCGATCGTGACGCTGTCCGCGGTCGTGGTGCTCCTCGGCACGGTCGGTCTCATCGCCGAGACCAGGTCCAGGCCCCTCACGGTCGCCGAGCAGACCCGCTACAAGCAGGAGGAGATCGCCAGGCGGTGGCAGGCGTGGCCGACCACGGGAGTCTTCCCCGAGGAGGTCGCCTACCAGGGGCTCGACGAGGCCCAGCAGTACGCCAGGAGGGTCGGCATCGCCCCTGAGAGCACGTGCGCGGCGGCGGCCGACAACGCGGTGGGGCAGGTCCTCGAGGAGCACGGCTGCCTGACGATGCTGCGCGCCACCTACATCGACCAGAGCGCGATGTTCATGTTCACCGTGGGTGTGGCGGTGCTCAAGGACGAGGAGTCCAGGGTGGCGGCCACCGAGGCCCTGTCGGTCGACGACAGGGTGGGGGTGCTGCCCGTCGCCTTCCCCGGCACCGTGACCGAGCGCTTCGGCCTCGACCAGCGTCAGCGCAACGGCTGGGTGGGCGCGGGGCCCTACATCGTCTTCTCCGCCGCGGGCTACACCGACGGCCGCACCCGCGCCGCCGTGCCGGCCGAGGAGATCCTGCACAGCGAGCTGTGGCCGGCCGCCAGGTCCGTCGGCGGCCAGATCGCCTTCTTCCTCGCGGAGCCGCCCAAGGTGCCGCGTTGCACCCAGGGGAACGCGTGCTGACCGCCGTCCGGTCGCTGCTGGCGGCCGCCGTGCTGCTGTACGGCACAGCCGCGCCGCCCGATCGCGAGCAGCAGCAGTGGGTGCTGACCGCGATAAACGCCGAGCAGGCCTGGACGGTCAGCAAGGGCGAGGGCGTCACGGTCGCGGTGGTCGACAGCGCCGTGGCGCAGCAGGCCCCTGGGCTCAAGGGCAGGGTGACGGTCGCTCCTGACATGACCACCTCGAACATCGACAGGGAGAGCGTCGCCCCCGGCGACCACGGCACCGCGATGGCCGGGCTCATCGCCGCCTCGGGGGAGAAGGGCGGCTTCGTCGGCGTCGCCCCGCGCTCCCGCATCCTGTCGGTGCCGATCACCGTGGACGAGCCGCTGGGCGGCGGCGCCGTCCCGCCTGAGCAGGACGCGGAGTCGATGAGGGACAGTCCGCTGGCCAGGGCGATCCGCTACGCCACCGACCGCGGCGCCAAGGTCGTCAGCATGTCGATCGGCACGTACGGCGTGCGCAAATCCGAACGCGAGGCCGTCACCTACGCCCTCGGCAGGGGTGTGGTGCTCGTCGCCGCCGTCGGCAACGACGGCCAGGGGCGCTACGCCACCTCCAACGGCACCTCCTACTGGAGCTTCCCCGCCGGCTACCCGGGCGTGATCGGGGTGTCGGCGATCGACAGGCAGGGCAAGCGGGCCGCCTTCAGCAGCGACAACCTCTCTGTCATGATCGCCGCGCCCGGCGTCGACGTGCCCGTCGTGAACGCGGACGGCGAGCTCGGCACCAGCAAGGGCACCAGCGCCGCGGCCGCGCTGGTCTCAGGGGTCGCCGCCCTGATCAAGTCGCGCTATCCGAACCTGCCTCCCGAGCAGGTGGCCCAGGCGATCGCGGGCAGCGCCCGCGCGCGTCCCTCCACCGGCTACGACGAGAAGGTCGGGTTCGGCGTGGTGGACGCGGCCGCCGCTCTCGCCAGGGCGGGCGAGCTGGTTGGTCAGCAGCGCGGCGTCGCCGTCCCCGACGGCCAGCACTTCGGCGCGGGGGAGAAGGCGCCGCTGCCCTCGCCCCCTGGGCCGAGCCCGTGGCGGATGTGGCTGTTCGGCGGTGGCGTGCTGCTGGGGTTGGTGGCGTTCGGCGGCGCCGTCACGCTGCTGAGCCAGCGAACCCGCCGAAACTGATCACGATCGTGGCTTTTGTCGGCTATGGTCCCGCCTCATGAGTTACGAGCTGCACGTGGAGCGTGAGTCTCCGCTCGCCTTCGCCGAGCTCGCGAAAGCGATGGCGCCCGCCGGGTTCTCGCTGCGCGACCAGGGAGAGATCCTCGTCGGCGACGAGCCCCGTCCCGTCGCGCACTGGCGCGAGCGCGTGGTCGGCCGCCCTTCGTCCGACTGGGACGTGGCCCAGCTCGTCCGGCTCGCCGCGGTGCTCGGCGGCCGTCTGCTCGGCGAGGACGGCGAGCACTACTACCTGCGCGACGGCGTCATCGAGGTCGACGGGGACCCGATCGGCAAGATCGACCAGATTCTCGTGGAGGGCCCCGCCGCATGGTGAGCCCCTACGGTGAGCGGGTGCTCGACGTCGTCGAGCGGATCCCGCCCGGCCAGGTCATGGCCTACGGAGACATCGCCGAGTACCTCGGGGAGGGCGGGCCCCGGCAGGTGGGCACGGTCATGTCCACCTGGGGCGGAGGCGTGCCGTGGTGGCGCGTCGTGCACGCCGACGGAACGGCGGCGGCGGGGCTGCTCGACAGGGCGCTGGCGCACTGGCGCGAGGAGGACACACCGCTGCGTGGCGAGAAAGTCGACATGCGACGGGCCCGATGGTTGCCTTCAGGGGACTTTCAGGAACCAACTGACCTGGCATGACACGCTTTTTGCGGATTTGTGGCATGTGACGCGCATTACCATAGCGAAGGACCGTGCCCACCTGTTCCCGGGTCCGAAAGGCGGTGCCCCTTCATGGCCACCCCGACCGGCGACGTCGTCGCCGAGCGCCTGAGGGTTGTCCAGGACCTCTGTGACCGGGGGGAGCCGCTGGATGTGATCATGCGGACCGTCCGGTCAGCGGGGCTGCCCCCCGACGAGCGGCGCGCGTTCGACGCCGACGTGCTGAGCGGCTCGCTCGGCCAGCGTTTCGACCAGGCCGCCAAGCGCGGCGCCGCCCGCAGGCGCGAACTGGTCACCCTGTTCAGGCCCTACCTGGCAGAGGTCGACCAGGGCGTCAAGCGCGACCTGCCCGTCGCGCGCAGGCTCGCCTACCACCTGGTCGAGCACCGCTCCGACGACGAGCTGATCGACGGTGACGCGCTCACCAAGGTCATCGCGGCCGCGGCCGAGCCGTCCAAGCGCATCCGCAAGGGCCTGCGCTGGTATGCCGACCTGCCCTTCGCCGACGAACTCCCGCACGACCTCTACCGGCTGCGCCGCTCCGACCTGGTGCCCGTCACGCAGATCGACGACATCGTCTGGGAGAACGGCAGGCTCCGTGTCGACGGCTACGCCTACCTGGCGGGCCTGTCGGTGCGCAGCCGACGCTTCAACAGGGCGACCGTCGTGCTGCGCGGCCCCCGCTGGCTGCCGCCGGTGCGGATGCGCACCCGCCGCACGCTCGCGCCCGAGGCCACTCACGCCGCGCGTGAGCCGGGCTGCAACTACGACTGGTCGGGCTTCACCGCCACCCTGAGCCCGTGGCCGCTGCGCTGGCGCTCCTCGCTGCGCGCCGCGGTCTCGGCGGTGCGGCGCAAGATGCGCCACAGGCCCGCCGTCCAGGACACCACCACCTGGCGCGCGGAGATCGTCTTCTGGTCCCGCGGCGCCAGGGCCACCGGACTGCTGCGCGGGGCCTCCCTCGGCAGGACCGAGCGGCCCGCGGGTCTGCGGGTCAAGCCGCGCTGGTGGGTGCGTCCCGTCTGGACCTCCGACCGGGCGCTCCAGGTCGTGCTCCAGCCGAACAGGGCCGAGCTGACAGGGGTGAAGCTCGACGGCGAGCGGCTCGAGCTGACCGTCTTCCTGGCCGGCCGCACCTGCACCAAGGGCCATGCCAGGCTCGGCGGCCACCGCATGCACGCCGACTTCCAGCCCGTCGAGGGCGGCACCAACGTGCTGGTGACGCTGGCCGTGCCCGCCCTGCTTCAGGAGAAGGACGGGCGGCGGCTGTGGGTCGAGCCCAAGGGCGACCCCGCGGCCTCCGTCATGCTCGGCGACGCGCTGGAGGAGACCAGGGCGCAGGTCGGCGACCGCGAGATCACGGTGCTCGGCGACAGGCGTGACCGCGTCGTCGTCTCCGCGCACAGGATCAGGCCGGTGATCACCTCCGTCTCGTGGGACGGACCCGTGCTCGAACTGCGCGGCGAGTACCCCGACGCCGAAGGCGCGCGGCGGATGTCGCTCAGGCACCGCTCGGGGCTGATGTACCACGCGGACATGGCACGCTCCGGCGACGCCTTCACCGTACGGCTGAAGCCGTCCGAGATGGAGCGGTTCGGGGAGCTCGTCCCCATGCCGTCGGGCACCTGGAACCTGTCGGTGCGTCACCCCACGGGCGAGATCGTGCCCGTGCGGGTCTCGCACGCGGCGCTGCCCTCGCTCGACGAGAGCCGCCACTCCTTCGCGGGACGTGGCTACCGGTTCGTGTCCACCCGCTTCGACGTGCCCGTGCTCATGGCGGAGGAGTCGCGTCCCGCCGACGAGAAGGGCGTCGCGGGCACCCACGTGCTGCGTCGCGTCTTCTACCCGGCCCAGCGCGGCGAGCCGCTGAACGACGCGACCGTCTACGTGGTCAACGACGGCCGCCACTACGCCGACAGCGTCCGCGCGATCTACGAGGAGCGGCTGCGGCGCGGAGACGACCGCGAGCACATCTGGATCGTCAAGGACGGCGCGTTCGTGCCGCCGGGACCCGCCACCGTGGTCCGCGCGGGCAGCCGCGAGCACCACGCGGCACTGGCACGTTCCCGGCACATCGTGACCAACTCCTTCCTGCCCGCCTGGTTCAGGGCGCGCGAGGACCAGGTCGTCGTCCAGGCCTGGCACGGCACGCCCGCCAAGCGCATCGGCAACGACCTGCCGCACATGTCCCGCGACCCCCGCCCGCCTGTCTGGTACCGCCAGGCGGCGGAGGTGCGGGGCTGGGACGTGCTGCTGTCCCAGTCCCCGTGGGCGACCCCCGTGCTGCGCGAGGCGTTCGGGTACAAGGGCGAGGTGCTGGAGAGCGGGCTGCCGCGCAACGACGTGCTCAGCTCACCCGACAGGGAGGAGCTGGCGGCTGCGGTACGGCGGCGGCTGGGGCTGATCGAGGGCAAGAAGGTCGTGCTCTACGCGCCGACATGGCGCGACTACGACAGGAAGAACAGCACCATCAAGCTGGACCTGTCGCTGGCCAGGGCCGAGCTCGGCGCCGATCACGAACTGCTGGTACGGGCGCACCCGATGCAGGCGATGCCGCTCGTGCCGGGGGAGGTGGCGCACGACGTCACCACCTACCCCGACATGTCCGACCTCCTGCTGGTGGCGGACGTGCTGGTCACGGACTACTCGTCGTCGATGTTCGACTTCGTGGCGACGGGAAGGCCGATCGTCTTCTTCACCTACGACCTGGAGAAGTACTCGTCGAGGCGGGGGCTGTACCTGGACCTGGCCTCGCAGGCTCCCGGGCCGCTGCTGTCGAAGTCGGGCGAGGTCGTGGAGGCCCTGCGGTCGATCGACACGGTGGCGGCCGCGCACGCCGACCGCTACGAGGCGTTCAAAGCCACGTACGCGCCTCGCGACGACGGCAAGGCGACGGCCAGGGTCGTCGACCACGTCTTCTCGTAGGGCTCGCCCGAGGGGCTCAAGGGCCTGACCGCGCAACCCCACCCCGCTGTCGCATGGAGGACTCGGGGTGGGAGGCGGTCTCCCCGTCGACGAGCGGGCTCAACCGCCCGCCGCGCGATCACGCGCCCGGCTCACCGATCGTGATCCACCTGGCCTGCCCCCACCGCCTTCGCCAATCCGACTGCTCATCCAGCCGCGCCACCCAGGGCATGGCAGGTCGTGGGTCAGTGACCCGTCGACAGGTCTCCGACGGCATCGGCGTAGTAGACCGATCCGCCCAGGTGGAACGCGATCTGCCGGAAGGTCCAGCCCTCGCCGGGGGAGCGGTCCAGTTCGTCGGAGGTGAGCGCGTTCAGCCGGGCGGACCAGATCCGGGCGAGACGGAGGAGCCGGCTCGAAGCCTCCTCCAGGTCCTGCTCGGTGAAGGGCGCCAGATCCGCGGGGGTGGTGATCGCCGACGCGTGCCAGCGATCAGGGACGGTCTCGTGTCCCGCCAGCCGTGCCTCCAGCTCGGCGAGGTGGTCGACGAGGTGGTCGGCCACCCTGCGGATCGCCTTGTGCGGGGTGTAGATCCGCTGATCGGTCTGGAACGGCCGGCCGTCCCACGCCGTCCATGTGGCAGCCAGGCCCAGGACGTGGTCGACCATCGCCGTCACGACCAGCGCGGGGGAGCGGTCGTCGGTGATCGGAATTTCATTCGTCATTGTCCGTCTCCATCTCGGTGCGCTCTGCGGGAAGGTCGCGTCCGGGCCTCACGGCCCATCTGGCCGACCCGCGGCTCAACCTAGACGCGGGACGTGTCGGCGATCGCCGAAGCATGGCGTCCCTGTCGAGGCGGCCGAAGCCCGGCCGCCTCGACAGGCCGTCGCACCGATCAAGCGGGCATGGGGAGGCGCCATCCACGCAAGCACACCCGAAGGTGCGATCACGCGGTCCTGATCAGCCTCACACCATCAGAATGCGCCGGCCCGTGACCCGGTAGCCGATCCGTTCGAACGTCGCCGCCATCGGATGGTTGCCGACGTCGGTGTTGTCGAAAATCAGCGGCTCGCCCTCCGCCGCGAAGATGTGCACCGCCTCCGCCAGCAGGTCGTACGCGTACCCGTGGCCCCTGTGCCGGTGGTCGACGCCGATGTAGCCGATCGTCGCGAAGCGGTCGGCGCGTGTGGGCATCACCAGGCCGACCAGCTCGCCGGCAGCGTCGTGGGCCAGCCGCCATCTGGCGCGCCCGCCGGGCATGTCGCCGATCATGGCCACGAGGTCGGCCGCCACCGCCTCGGCCGGCTTGCGGCGGAGCTCGGCCTGGTCCTCCGCGTCCAGGCTGCCGGTGACGACCTGGGCGACCAGGTCCACCAGGACCTGTTCGTCCGTGACAGGGGTGAAGGTGAGCCTCGTCGAGCGGGGCGGCAGGCCGTACTCGGGGATCCACTGCAGGTTGAGCCGCTCGACGTGAAAGGTGAGCCCCGCCCGCTCCGCGGCCTGGATGCGGGCGTCGGCCTCGGCGCGGGCGTCGGGACGGGTACGCCAGTCGGCGGGCACCAGGAGGTGGTACTGGGGCCGAGGGCCCATCGGCGAGTGGTAGTCCGCGGTGACGAGCGCGGAGTAGGCGGCTTCGAGCACGGCGGTGCCGTTCTCGACGGTGTCGAAGTCGAGGTAGTCGAGGCTCCAGGGGTGCTGCTCTCTCTGCGGGGCGCGGAAGGCGGCCCTGGCGACGACCTTCTCGCCCTGCTGGGCGATCCAGACCCAGGCGGGACGGTACTCGCCGTCGGCGGCCAGTTCCATGAAGGCCCGCGGACGCTGTCCGACACCGGACGTCGGCAGGGTGGTGATGCTGTCGAAAAGGGCGAACTCGCTCTCGTCGGCGAGGGCGCGGATGACCAGCTCGGTCAAGGGATTCTCCTGTGGAAGGAGCGCTCCCGTCAGGCGGACACCTGGGTTGTGTGGGAGCGCGAAAGCGTAACGGGGAACATGCGGCTCCTCACCTCCTTCGTGCGTGATCAACGGACGTACGGTATCGGGCGGTGCGAGGCGGGGCAAGGGACGCCCCCAGGGAATGCCGGGCGGAACGGGATGGTTGTGGCATCTAGTTAAATATTCAACTAAAGGACTCGTCATGGATCTGGGACACATCCTCATGCTGGTCATGGGCGTGCTGGTCGTCGGTGGGATGGGGGTCGCGCTGGTGGCGCTGGTGCACTCAGGCGTCAGGACCGGTGAGTGGCCCGTGCAGAACAGGCGGCGCGTCGTCTGGCGGGGGTTCGTGGTCAGGTAAGCCTTGAGTCCCGCGACGTCGTAATGGAAATGACCTGGAAGAGGTCGCTCTGTACCTTTGCCGGAATGACACCGATTTTCCGGCTGTGCGATGAGCACATCACCAGGTCCGCCGAGCTCGACCCCGTGGACGCCGTCTACATGGGCATCTCGGGAGACTTCGGCGTTTCCACCGACTACAGCCCCGACGGCCACGCCGCCAGGCACGAGCTGCTGAAGTCCACGCTCGCCGCACTCGACACCCTTGAGCCCAAGAACGACGCCGACCGCAGGGCCGCGAGCCACCTGCGCGAGCGCCTCGAGGCCGACGCCGCCTGGTACGAGACGGGCGAGCAGTACGCCGACCTGAGCAGCCCGTTCGGACTGCTGTCCACCGTCAGGGACAGCATCGACCTGCTGCCCACCGGCGGAGAGGAGCACTGGCGCAAGGTGGCCGCGCACCTCGCCGCGGTGCCCGGGATGCTGGCGAGCTGGCGGAGCTCGCTGGAGGAGGGCGTCAGGCGCGGCGTTCTGGCCGCCCGGCGGCAGGCGGTGGAGGGCGCGGGCGCGGCCGACAAGTACGCCGGCACCCACGACGCCCTCGTCGCCTCCTACGGTGACGGGCCCCTCGCAGGCGAGCTCGCCAAGGCCGCCGCCCTCGCCCACCAGGGCTACGCGGACGCGGCTCGCTACCTGCGTGAGGAGTACGCGCCCAGGGCCGCCGAGCGCGACGGCGTGGGCGCCGAGCGCTACGCGGTGGCCGCCAGGCGGAACCTCGGCGCGGACCTCGACCTGGTCGACGCCTATGAGTGGGGCTGGGCCGAGCTGGCGCGGATCGAGGAGGAGATGCGGCAGGAGGCTCACGCGATCCTGCCCGGCGCGAGCGTCGACGAGGTGATCGCCCACCTCAACGCGACCCAGTACGTGGTCGGCGCCGACGCCTTCCTCGCCTGGCTCAAGGACAAGCACGACGGGGCCATCGCCGCGTTGCACGGCACCCACTTCGACATCGCCGAGCCGCTGCGCACGATCGACGTGACGCTGGCGCCGGGCTCGACGTCCGGCTCGGCCTACTACACCGCGCCGAGCGAGGACCTGTCGCGTCCTGGGCGCACCTGGTGGCCCGTCGGCGGCAGGGAGAAGTTCGCCACGTGGAGCGAGCTGTCCACCGTCTTCCACGAGGGCGTGCCCGGCCACCACCTGCAGCTCGGCGCGGTCACCGTCGCGGGCGACAGCCTGTCGAGGTATGCGAAGTTCTCCTGGGTGAGCGGGCACGGCGAGGGCTGGGCGCTGTACGCCGAGCGGCTGGCCGACGAGCTGGGCTGGCACACCGAGCCTGGCACCCGTCTCGGCATGCTGACCGACTCCGCGCTGCGCGCCGCCCGCGTGGTGATCGACATCGGTGTCCACCTGGACCTGCCGCTGCCCGACGGCTCCCGCTGGAGCTTCGAGAAGGCGTGCGAGGTGCTGAGGGAGCGCGGGCGCGCGGTGGAGCACACCGTGCACCCCGAGATCGTCAGGTACTTCGGCTGGCCGGCACAGGCGATCTCCTACAAGCTCGGCGAGCGCGCCTGGCTGGAGGCCCGCGCCGAGGCCGCGAGCAAGCCGGGCTTCGACCTCAAGCAGTGGCACACCGCCGCGCTCGACCTCGGCCCGATCGGACTGTCCGGCCTCCGCTCGGCGCTCTCCTCCCTCTAGATCCGCTCCGGCAAGGCGGACTCGGCCCCACCGTGGGCACCGGCTGAGCCCCGTCCGAGCACGCCACTCCAGCAGGACTCCGGTTCCCGCCGCCACGCCGTCACGCCTTCACGTGAAGCGGGCGACGTGACGGCGGCGGCCGAAGTCCTGCTGGAGCTCGCGTGATGGACGGACGGCCACCGGTGACCACGGTGGCCGTGACCAGCGCTTGCCGTAACGGATGTGCATGAATTGTCCCGCGTGTCGCGGGACGGATCGGGAGATTTCCGCCGGTACCGTGGGCGGATCGCGTGAGGAGACCGGTCAACTCGGCACGATCTACCCCTGTGGTCTGGTGGAATCTAGAGCTGTGAGTGGTCAGACCTGGCGGTTGGTGCGACGTGGGGGCGGGGGAGCCGCTGCGGCCCCTGTGCTCGACCGTGACCAGCGTGCCGTGCTCGAACACCAGGGCGGTCCGCTCCTCGTCCTCGCCGGCCCCGGCACCGGCAAGACCACCACGATCGTCGAGGCCGTGGTCGATCGCATCGAGCGGCGCGGCGTCGACCCCGAGCGGGTCCTCATCCTCACCTTCAGCCGCAAGGCCGCCGAAGACCTCCGCCAGCGGGTGACGGCCAGGATGCGCCGCACCACCCGCACGCCGCTCGCGCTCACCTTCCACAGCTACGCCTACGCGCTGCTGCGCCGCGAGGCCGTCATGGAGGGCAGGCAGCCGCCGCGCCTGCTCACCGGACCCGAGCAGCTCCTCGAGATCCGCCGCCTCCTGCACGGCGAGCTGGAGGAGGGCGCCCCGTTCTGGCCCGAGTCGCTGCGCGAGGCGCTCAAGACGCGCGGCTTCGCCGAGGAACTGCGCGACTTCCTGGCCCGCGCGGGCGAGCGAGGGCTGGAGGCCGAGCGGCTGGTCGAGCTCGGCAGGCAGTACGGCAGGGCCGACTGGGTCGCCGCCGGACGCTTCTCCCAGCGCTACCAGGAACGCTTCGACCTCGACCCCGAGCTGTCGCTCGACTACGCCGAGCTGATCAGGGCGGCCGCCGCGCTGCTGGCCGACCCCTCGGTACGGCACCGCGAACGCTCGGCGTACGACGTGGTCTTCGTCGACGAGTACCAGGACACCGACCCGGCCCAGGAGCACCTGCTCAGGCACCTGGCCGGCGACGGCCGCGACCTCATCGCGGTCGGCGACCCCGACCAGTCGATCTACGGCTTCCGCGGGGCCGACGTCCACGGCATCCTCCGCTTCCCCGAGCGCTTCCGCGACCGCGCGGGCCGTCCCGCGCCCGTCGTGGCGCTGCGCGTCTCCCGCCGCAGCGGCGAGGACCTCCTCGCGGCCTCCCGCCGCGTGGCCGCCCGCCTGCCCGCCGCGCCCGCCCCCCAGCCGCCCACGGCCCCTCCAGACCCCTGGACCATCCCCACCGGCCCCACCCCACCCCCGAACACCCCGACCGCCTCCCCCGGACCCTCCGCTTCGGAGGCTCCGGCCGCCTCCCTCGGGTCTTCCGCTTCGGGGGCTCCGGCGGCCCCCCTCAGATCCTCGGCTTCAGGGGCTCCGGCGGCCCCCCTCGGGTTCTCGGCTTCGGAGGCGTCTGGGGTCCCTCACGGGTACGGGGTTTCCGACGTCGACCGAGGTGCCGCGCCCTCCGTCGGCGCCTCTCGGAGGTCCTCCGAGTCCACGGGCGTCCTCACCGACGCGCGGGGCGCCTCCGCGGCCTCCACCGTCGACGGCTCCGAGGGACAGGGGGAACGGCCCGCGCAGCGGACCTGGGAGCGTCCCGACAGGTTGAAGGCGCGCGGGCACAGGGACCTCGTTCCCGCTCCCGGCACCGACCAGGGAGAGGTGCGGGTCCTGCTGGCCGACAGCGTCAGCCAGGAGGCGGCCGTGGTGGCCGACACCCTGCGCAGGGCGCACCTCATCGAGGGCCTGCCATGGCACCGGATGGCGGTCCTGGTGCGGTCGGCCGAGCGGCAGGTGCCGTTGCTGCGGCGGGCTCTGGTGAGCGCGGGCGTCCCGACGATGGTGGCCGGTGACGAGGTGCCGCTGGCGCAGGAGCCCGGCGTCCGTCCTCTGCTCACCACTCTGCGCGTCGCCCTGACCCCGGCGGCGCTCGACGAGGCGGTGGCGGAGGAGCTGCTGACCGGCCCGTTCGGCGGCACCGACATGCTCGGGGTCCGCCGTCTCAGGCGCGCCCTCAAGATCGCGGAAAACGAGGCCACCCAGAACCCCGGCCCCCGCCCCGCGGATGTCGAGGACGAGGGGAGTCCCTCGGCAGTCGAGGGAGAGGGGGGTCCGTCGGGAGTCGAGGGCCAGGAGACACTCTCGGGCCCTGAGGGCGAGAAGCCTTCGGAAGTCGAGGACGAGGAGACATCCTCGGGTCCTGAGGGCGAGGGGAGGCCTTCGGAAGTCGAGGACGAGGAGACATCCTCGGGTCCTGGGGGCGCGGAGAGTCCCTCGGAAGTCGAGGACGAGGAGGCTCCCTCGGGCCCTGAGGGCGCCAACGCTCTTTCGGATCTCGCGGGCGAGGAGACTTCCAGGACCGGCGGGGCTTCCAGGACCGAGGCGTCGGCCTTCGCCAATGCACCGGACGAGACGACACCCTCCGCGGGCGGCGTGGCGACGGCCTCCGCGGGTGAGGCGATCTCTCCAGGCGGCGAGACGAACCGTGAGGCGGTCCGGCACGAGGAGGAGGGCGGTCGCGGATATCGGGCGGAGTTGCCGCGTTCCTCGGGAGAGTTGCTGATCGCCGCGCTCAGGGACGCCAGGGAACTGGTCAGGATCGAGCCGCACATCGCCGTCCCGGCCGAACGCGTGGCCAAGCTCATCGCCACCGCCCGCGAAGCCGTCCAGGCCGGTGGCACCGCCGAGGACGTCATCTGGGCGGTGTGGCAGGCCAGCGGCCTGGCCGAGCGCTGGACCGACCTCAGCCTCGCGGGCGGCGCCAGGGGGGCGCAGGCCGACAGGGATCTCGACGCGGTCGTGGCGCTGTTCGACTACGCGGCCAGGTTCGTGGACAGGATGCCGAAGGCGGGTCCCGAGGTGTTCCTGGAGGATCTGTCCTCGCAGGAGATCCCCGGCGACACGCTGGCCGAGCGGGCCCCCGACGGCGACGCCGTGCGGGTGCTCACCGCCCACCGCGCCAAGGGCCTGGAGTGGGATCTGGTGATCGTCGCAGGGGTGCAGGAAGGCGTGTGGCCTGACATCAGGCTGAAGGGCTCCCTGCTGGGCATCGACGAGCTGGTCGAGCTGGCCGAGGGCGCGCCGCTCGACTTCACCGACGCGACCGCCGCCGCACTGGCCGCCAAGCAGCTGGCCGAGGAGCGCCGCCTGTTCTACGTGGCCGCCACCAGGGCCAGGAAGCGGCTCGTCGTCACCGCCGTGGGAGGGGAGGACGCCGACGAGCGTCCTTCGCGGTTCCTCTCGGAGCTGATGCCGGGCGCGGTGGAGGAGGCGACGGTCGACGACCACGCCAGGTGGCTGAACCTGTCGGCGCTGGTCGCCGATCTGCGCAGCGTGGTCACCGACGCCTCGCAGCCCGAGACCATGCGGAAGAAGGCGGCCGAGCACCTGGCCCGCCTGGCCCGGCAGGGCGTGAGGGGCGCGCACCCGAGCGAGTGGTACGCCCTCACGGAGCTCTCCGACGACCGTCCGCTGAGCTGGCCCGACGGCATCGTCCGCATCTCGCCCTCGTCGGTGGAGAGCTTCACCAAGTGCGGCCTGCGCTGGCTGCTGGAGACCGCGGTCGGCGCGGCGGGCACGAGCTCGGCGCAGGGGCTCGGCACGGTCGTCCACGCGTTGGCCGTCCTGGCCACCGAGGACCTGGCCAGCGAGGAGCTGCTCGGCAAGCGCCTCGACGACATCTGGACCGAGCTCGACTTCGGCGGCGTGTGGTTCAACCGCAAGCAGCGCAAAGTCGCCGAGCAGATGATCGCCAGGTTCATGAGGTGGCAGGAGGACAACGGCCGCACCCTGGTCGCCACCGAGGAGTCGTTCGTCGCGACCGTCTCGGAGGGGGTGCAGATCAAGGGCCGCGTCGACAGGGTGGAACGCGACGAGGACGGCAGGGCGTTCATCATCGACCTCAAGACCGGCACCTCCAAGCCCAGGCCCGACGAGCTCGACCGCCATCCGCAGCTGGGCGTCTACCAGCTCGCGGTGCTGCTCGACGCCTTCAAGCGGCACGGCCTCAGCGAGCCGGGAGGCGCCGCGCTGGTCCAGGTCGGCAAGGCGGCGGGCAAGGACGCCAAGGAGCAGGCCCAGCCGCCGCTCGACCAGGCCGACAACTGGGCCAGGGACATGGTCGACACCGTCGCCGTCGGCATGTCCGGGCCGTTCTTCCAGGCGAAGGTCAACGACGGCTGCCGCACCTGCGCGGCCAGGGCGAGCTGCCCTGTCAACGACAACGGGGGTCAGGTGTGCTGACCCCCGTCGAGCTGGCCGGCAAGCTCGGCATCAGGCCGCCCACCCCCGAGCAGGCCGTGGTCATCGAGGCCCCGCTGGAGCCCATGGTCGTCATGGCCGGCGCGGGCTCGGGCAAGAGCGAGACGATGGCGGGCAGGGTCGTGTGGCTGGTGGCCAACGGCCTGGCCAAGCCCGAACGCATCCTCGGCCTCACCTTCACCCGCAAGGCCGCAGCCGAGCTGTCCCACCGGGTGAGAGAGCGGCTGAACGGCCTGGCCGAGGCGGGGCTGGTCCCCTCGCAGCTCCTCGACAACGAGCCGACGGTCTCCACCTACCACGCCTACGCCGCCCGCCTGGTCACCGACCACGCCGTCCGCGAGGCGCTCGAGCCGACCATGCGCCTGGTCACCCCTGCCGTGGCCTGGCAGCTGGCGAGCAGGGTGGTGGCGATGTACGACGGGCCGATGGACAGGATCGAGCTGGGCCCTCCCTCGGTCACCGCCGCCGTCCTCGAGCTGGCGGGCGAGCTGTCGGAGCACCTGCGCTCGGCGCAGGACGTCAGGAGGCTGGGCGAGTGGCTGCGCGGCAAGGCGGCCGAGGCGGCCACGGTGCGCCAGCGCAAGCCGCTGGCCGTCCAGGACGCCCGCGAGCAGCTGCTCCCGCTGGTGGAGGCCTACGAGCGGCTCAAGCGCGCCCGCGAGGTCATCGACTACGGCGACCAGATGTCGCTGGCCGCCCGCATCGCGGCCAACCACCCTGACGTGGGCCGCATCGAGCGCTCCCGTTTCTCGGTGGTGCTGCTCGACGAGTACCAGGACACCAGCCACGCCCAGCTGGTGCTGCTGCGCAGCCTGTACGGCAACGGCCACCCCGTCACCGCCGTGGGCGACCCCTGCCAGTCGATCTACGGCTGGCGCGGCGCCTCGTCGGGCAACCTGCGGCGCTTCGTCACCGACTTCCGCACCGCGAAGGGCGACCGGGCCCCCGTCAGGCAGCTCAGCGTCAGCTTCCGCAACGGCGACCGCGTCCTCGACGTGGCCGCGCGCATCCAGCTCCCACTGCGCATGGAGGCCCGCGAGGTGCCCGTCCTCGTGCCTGGGCCCAACCGCGTCGACAGGGGCCGCATCACCTGCGCCTTCCACGAGACCGCCGAGGACGAGGCCAGGTGGGTCGCCGACCAGGTCAAGCGGGCCCTCGGCCAGGAGCTTGCTCCTGACGGCATGCCGTGGGGCGACGGCGAGCGCAAGAAGACGCTCGCCGTCCAGCCGCAGGACGTCGCGGTGCTCGCGCGCAAGCGGTCGCAGTTCCCCGCGCTGCGCAGAGCGCTCGAAGAGCGCGACATCCCGGTCGAGGTGGTGGGTCTGGGCGGCCTGCTGACCGTGCCGGAGGTCAGCGACCTCGTGGCCACGCTCAGGGTGCTCTACGACGCCGGCGCGGGCGACGCCCTCGCCAGGCTGCTGGCTGGGCCGCGCTGGCGGATCGGCCCCGCCGACCTGCGGCAGCTGGGGGAGTTCGCCAGGGAGCTCAACCGCGAGCTGCGCGAGGGCGCGGAGCGTTCCTCCGACCCGCTGGACCAGGCCGTCTCCGACCTGGCGGAGGAGCGTGGCAGCCTCGTGGACGCCCTGGACGAGCTGCCGGACAGGGAGGAGTGGCTCGACGCCTTCTCCCCGCTGGCCAGGACCAGGATGGTCGCGCTCGCCCAGGAGCTGCGCCACCTGCGCGCCCACACGCACCAGCCGCTGCCCGACCTGATCAGCGAGGCCGAGCGCCGCATGGGCCTCGACATCGAGGTGGCGGCCAGATCGGGCACGGCGGGCGCGGTGGCCGCCCGCGCCGACCTCGACGCCTTCCTCGACGCTGCCTCCCGCTTCGCCGGCGACTCGGAGGACCCGACGCTCGGCGCCTTCCTGGCCTACCTGGAGGCGGCCGAGAGCGAGGAGTTCGGCCTCGAGGCGGGCAGGGTCGGCGAGAGCAACAGCGTGAAACTGATGACCGTGCACGCCTCCAAGGGGCTGGAGTGGCCGATCGTCGTCGTGCCTGGGCTGTCGCAGCTGCTGAGCAGGAACGGCATCACCAAGGGCAGCATCTTCCCCGCCACGCCCGTCACCAACAGCCGATGGACCGACAACCCGCGCAAGCTGCCCTACGCGCTGCGCGGCGACGCCGCCGACCTGCCCCGCCTGACCGGGCTGACCAAGGACGAGCTGGCTGACTTCGACGAGCGCTGCCGCGAGCGCGACCTGACGGAGGAGCGCCGCCTGGCCTACGTCGCCGTGACCCGCGCCCACTACCACCTCATCGCCTCCGGCTACCGCTGGGGCACCGCCTCCAAGCCGCTCGACCCCTCGGACTTCCTGCTGGAGATCCGCGACACGTGCGGCACGGCCGTGGTGTGGGCCGCCGAGCCTGACGAGGGCGCCACCAACCCGCTGCTCGCCGAGCCGGCCGAGGCGCGGTGGCCCCTCACCCCCGGAGGCGTCCGCCAGCAGGGAATCGAGGACGGCGCCCGCCTGGTGGAGGCGGCCCTGACGGGGGCGGAGAGCGCGGGAGAGGACGAGCCGCTCAGCGAGAGCGACGAGGAGCGGCTGCGCGCATGGGAGCGCGACACGGATCTGCTGCTGCGCGAGCGCGCCACCGGCCGCGGCAGGTCGAGGACCACGGTCGAGCTGCCCACCAAGCTGACCGTCTCATCCCTGGTCACGCTGGCGACCGACCCGGGCGCGCTGGCCCGCAGGATCCGCAGGCCCGTCCCCACCCAGCCCGCGCCGCTCGCCAGACGCGGCACCTCCTTCCACAAGTGGCTGGAGTCGCGGTGGGGTCAGCAGCGGCTCATCGACGACTTCGAGCTGCCCGGCGCCTTCGACGAGCCCGAGGAGATCGACGCCCGCCTCGCCGAGCTCCAGGAGCGCTTCGACGAGAGCGAGTGGTCGGGGCGCGAGCCGCTCGACCTCGAGGTCCCGTTCGAGACGATGATCGCCGACCGGCTCGTGCGGGGCAGGATGGACGCCGTCTTCGAGCGCGAGGACGGCTCCTACGAGGTGGTCGACTGGAAGACGGGGCGCCCGCCCACCGGCAAGGCGGCCAGGGGCGCGGCCGTCCAGCTGGCCGCCTACCGGCTGGCCTGGTCGCACCTGGCGGGGGTGCCGCTGGAGCGGGTCGGCGCGGCCTTCCACTACGTGCGGTTCAACCAGACCGTCAGACCCGTCGACCTGCTCGACGAGGAGGGGCTGGTCGCGTTGATCGAGTCGATCCCTAGGTCAGGTAGTGGAAAGCGGGCTTCGGGTGCATGAGGAAGTCGTGGTGGGAGATGTTCCACGCGTAGGCGCCCGCCATGGCGAACACGACGGTGTCGCCCACCCTGATCGAGGTCCTGACCTCGCCGGCCAGCACGTCCTTGGGCGTGCAGAGCTGGCCCACGATCGTCACGGGGGTGTCCTCGACGCCGGGGCCCGACCCCGTCGGCAGCACGGTGAACGGTTGCGAGTGGCCCTTGGTGGCGGGCGTGCGCAGGTGGTGGGTGCCGCCGTGGACGATCGCGAAGGCCGCGCCGTGCACCCGCCGTACGTCGATCACCCTGGTCACGTAGAAGCCGCAGTAGACGGTCAGCGCGCGGCCAGGCTCGATGCGGACCACCTGGCCAGGACGGCGTAGCGCGTTCAGCCCCCTGCCGTAGGCACTCCAGTCGAAGCGGCGCTCAGGAGCGGTGTAGGAGACGGCCATGCCGCCGCCGACGTTGACCTCCTCGTCGTGCTGGGCGAGCAGCACGGAGGCGAGGTCGAGCAGCGCGGGCGCCTCCAGGCCGCTGGCCAGGTGGGCGTGCACGCCGCGCAGCCGTACCCGCTCGGTGAACAGCGGCAGGCACTCGGCCAGGCCGTGGGCGTCCATGCCGAAGGGGCCGCTCATGGTCAGGGCGGCGCCCGCGGTCTCCAGCGGGAGGTTCAGCCGCAGGAGCACGTCGGCCCGCGACCGCAGAGCGAGCAGGCGCCGCAGTTCGTAGGGGGACTCGACGTGCAGACGGTGGGCGGGCAGGCACAGCTCGGCGTCCGTCTTGCCCGGCCCTCCAACGGCCAGCCGCGCCCCCGGCAGGACCGCGCCGACGTGCGCGTGCTCGCCCGCCGACGACACCTCGAAGCCGTCCACATGGGCCGCGAGCACCCGCAGGAGCTCGGGGTCGGGGTTGGCCTTCACCGCGTAGTAGAGCTCGACGCCAGGCAGCGCCGCGCGTACGGCGGCGGCGTGCGCGTCCAGCGCCGCCAGGTCGTAGACGAAGGCGGGAGCCTCCAGACGGGAGGCGATCTCGGCGATCATGCGAACGGGTTGGCGATCGGCACGTAGCCCGCGCTCCTGTCGGCGCCGCGGGCCCATCGGACGCTCAGATTGGCCTTGGCCGGCAGCGGAGCGCCCGCCAGCAGGTCCGACAGCGGCAGCGGCCAGCCGGTCGCCGCGCCGTACTCCTCGAGGATCTCCCTGGCCACCGTCCAGAGCTCGCGCAGCGCGGCGTCCGACAGCGCGAGCGTGGCGGCGATCTCGGTGAGGTGGTTGACCATCAGGCAGTAGACCACCCTGGCCCAGCCGCGGGAGGCGTCGTAGGTGAGCGCCTCTGCGACCCTGGGGTGCAGCTCCGACAGGTCGTGGCCGACCAGCTTGGTGCCCTCGAGGTCGCGGAAGATCGCCTCGACGGGCCGCCCGGCCGAGTCGAGGCAGATGAGCACGTTCTGCAGGTGGGGTTCGAGGACGACGCCGTGGGTGAGGTAGGCGTCGAGCACCGGCAGCGCGACGGCCCGCACGTACGCGGCCCACCAGGAGACGGGGTCGGCGGGGGTGGCCGCGCAGGCCAGCGCCCCCGCCAGCACGGGCGTGAGACCCGGCGAGCACACCGACCACGGGCTGGCCCGCACGATCACGCCCAGCCCCTCGAGGAGCCTGGTGTCGAGCGCCGCCGAGCGGTAGCCGGGCTCGGGCAGCCAGCGGGTGCCGGGGAAGCTCGCGGAGACCGCCTCGAAGACCGGCGCCAGCCGTTCGGTCAGCGCGACCGCCCCGGCCAGCTCGTACCACGCGTTCTTGCGGACGCAGTTGGTGATGCGCACGTCCAGGCTGAACTTCAGGCAGCTGCCGCTCGAGGGGTCGTAGACCGTCCTGACCGACGAGGTCGGCCAGACGACGGGCCCCTCGCCCAGGTCGATCAGCCGGTCGTCGAGGTGGGGGCGCAGCAGGTCGAGCTGCCACGGGTGGGCGGGCAGCAGCGCGTACCCCTGCGGCGCGACGCCCGCCAGGTCGAGCGCCGAGGCGTCCCCCTCCTGTGCCAGCACGTCCTGCCGCACGCCGAGCAGCCGCAGCGGGAAGGAGGCGTGCGCCTCGGGCGCGTAACGCAGCCACTGCTCGCCGTCGCGCGCCTTGGGCGAGGGGTGGAAGGGGTGGCCGAGGACGAGCGCCTGCTCCGAGGCCAGCCACGGGTCGTTGGGCGGCGTGGCCGAGGCCCGCGCCCGCAGGATGGCCGCCAGCGCCTGCCTGCTGGCCGCCACCTGGCCGGCGAACTCCGGGTTGTGCCCGTCGAGCTCGGACTCTGCCAGTCGTACCAGCTCGTCGGCGGTCAGCGGCACCCACGCGCCGAACTCCAGGCGCTCGACCTGCCCCTCGAACCTCAGCGCCGCGCCGCCGCCCGTGCGCGCCCTGATGAGCGTGTCCGCCACCGTCAGCAGCAGGTACGGCGAGGCGGGCCACACGTGCCCGCGAGGCCCCGCAACCTCCCGCACACAGCAGCGCAGCAGGGCGGAAAGGGTGGCCTCCTCGGCGATCGCGGCGGGCGGATCGAGGACAAGGCTTCGCATCAAGCGCTCCTCAGGAGGGACTAATGGGAAAGGTGCCAAGTGGACTGCCACTACGGTCCTGACCCGGCACGACATTGGGGTGGCAGGCCAACGAGCAGGTTTCCCGTTAGGTAAGGGACCCTCAGGTAGTTGGGGCCGCTGGTGCCGTAGAACTTGTTGATGTCACGCGCGCCCGACCGCTCCTTGGCCACGAGCGTCCCCGCGGTGATCATCGACTTGCCGGTCAGCCTGGCGGCCTCCAGCGTGCGGGCGCGCAGCAGTCTGGCCATCGGGTCGTCGCCGTGCTCGTCCAGCGCCGCCTCCAGGCAGGAGCGCACCAGCGCGGCGGCGCGCTCGGCGGGCAGCGCGCCGAAGGCGATCGAGGCGGCGGCCAGGTGGAGGGTGATCGTGACGAACACGTCGGCCAGGGCGTGCGGGTCGTCGGTCAGCATCCGCTCGTCGGCGAAGGCGGGCGGCTCGATGCCCGCCGCGGCCAGCCTGGCGGGCGAGGCCAGCAGGCCGTCGTTGTCCTTGACCAGGAGCTTCAGCCGGTCGCGTCCGGTCAGGACGAGCGCGAGGTTCTGCTGGTGGGCCTCCAGCGCCACGCCGTACCTGACGAACAGCCGCACGTTCCAGCGCAGCAGCGTCCGCAGGTAGCGGGTGACCAGGCCCTCCACGTCGCCCAGCTCGGCCCGCACCTCGGGGACGCTCAGCGCCGCGACGGGGATGATCCGCCCCTCGGGCAGGCGGCGCAGCATCCAGCCGAGGTACTCGTCCCCGGCGTGCGCGTAGGTCTGCTCGTCGGCGAGCAGGATGTCGGGGTCGGCCAGCCTGCGCAGCAGCAGCTCGGCGGCGGCGCCGTCGGCGAGCGTCGCGGGTTTGATCGAGCGGCGGTTGCGGCGCCCGAGGGTGGTGGTGGGCAGCGGCAGCTTCAGCTGGGTGCGCGCGTCGAGCTGCACCGTCCGCATCGAGAGCGTCGGCCTGACCGTCAGCCGCGGCCCCTGCGCGACCTGGACCCCTTCGAGCTTGGGCAGCGTCAGCGGATGCACGGGGAAGAGCCCCTCGGGACCCCAGTGCGCGGCCGCCCCCTGGACCCGCTCGGCGGGGACACGGACCCACCGCAGGTCGAAGGAGGGCGCGAACTCGGGCGCGTAGGCGAGCAGCTCCTCGTCGGACAGTCCGGCGCGGGCCCTGGCCGTCGGATAGATCGGATGGTCGACGAGGGCGGCCAGCGACTCGTAGTCGGCCAGCTCGCGGCCCCTGATCAGCGGCCTGTGCTCGTCGAGCAGTTCGAGGGCGTGCAGCGCCTCGACGCACTCGTCGAAGAAGGCGGCCACGCCGTCGGAGTCCTCGGGGTCGGCGATCTCCTGCAGGGTGTTGAGCACCTGCTCCAGGCCGAGCAGCTCGCCCTCGGCCACCACGAAGTCCTGGAAGAGCTGGCCGGGCGCCAGCCGTACCCGCCTGCCGTCGGCCAGCAGCAGGGCCACACCCTCCTTGCTCCTGGTCACCCGCTTGGACAGGTCTCCGTAGTCCTCCCTCAGCAGCGCGTCGAGGACCCTCTTGGCGAGGTACGGCTCGCGCGGCCTCATGCGATCACCCACGGATGCCGCTCCTGGAAGGCGGTGACGGCCCGCCGGACGCCCTCGGCTGAGGGCCCGACGGCTCTGATCACGCCGAGATAGTCGCGGTTGGTGTGCGTCAGCTCCACCCTGTCACCCACCTTCCTGAGCGGCCTGTGCCACAACCCGTCGCCCTCGACCTGGGGCGGCGCCTCGGTGATCACGCCCGAGCGGTCGGCGACGACGCTCACCGCGCACCCGTGCCCCGACGTGGCGGGCGGCTCGGGCACGGGCTCGCCCATATGGACCCTGAGGATCCACTCGAACAGCGGCACTCCCAGGATGTCGGCGAGCAGGAAGTCGCAGTGATCGCCGATCGCCCGGTAGTTCACCTCGATGATCCTCGGCCCCTTGTCCGTGACCACGTACTCGGTGTGGCAGGCGCCGAACCCCACGCCCAGTGCCTGCAGCGCGCGCAGGACGTGCTCGTCCGCGCTCGGCGCCCAGTCGAGGCGCTCCTCCACGAAGTGCGGCAGCGGCCCGAGCGTGGTCGCGAAGCCGCCGAGCACGCGTGTCGTCTCGCCGTCGCCCAGGGTCTCCATGGTGCGCAGCGGGCCCTCCAGATACTCCTCCACGACCAGCGGCAGGTCGCGCATCCGCGCGACCGCCCGCTCCAGGTCGCGTTCGACCAGCGTCACGTTCTCGCTGGCCACCCCTTCGCGCGGCTTGACCACCACCGGGTACGGCACGTCGGCGGGCACGGGGTCGCCGGGGGCCAGCCGTACCGACCAGACGCGCTCGACGCCCGCCTCCGCCAGTCTCCTGCGGGTCAGGGACTTGTTCTTGGCCGCGAGGCAGGCCCGCCAGTCCTTGCCGGGCAGCCCGAAGTACTCCGCCGCCAGCGCGGTCTCGACCTGCAGGTGGTCGGAGTTGGAGAAGACGGCGTCGGGCCTGTGGTGGTGGGCGATCGTGTCGATGACCGCGCGCGGATCCCACACGTCGCACCCGATGGCGTCGGGGTGCTGCTCGGGCCGGTCGCTCAGGATGGTGACCTCACAGCCCAGCGCCCGGGCGGCGGGCAGGAAACCGTCGGTCACCGAGTCGGTCGGCTTGGCAGCGGTCAGGTAGAGCCGCAACGCGTGACACCCCCGGATCAGGTAAGGCTAACCTAACTCGGCAGATCCTAGCGTGGTAGAGATCATCATGCGGCACGGACAGCGTAATGACCCTGTATGAGAGTCTTCTCATCTTCCCCTCATCGTGGGCTCCCCGCCGACCGTCAGGCTGGCGGCCATGAGCCGTAAGACCTCGCTCGCCCTGGCCCTCGTCGCGCTCGCCCTCGCCGGGCTGGCCGCCCTCGTGGTCGGCGCCGTCAGCAACGCCGAGCCCGACCTGGGCGACGCGATCGTGGTCACCCCGCGCTCCACACCGACACCCTCGGCCGGCCGCACTCCCTCGCCCGCCTCGTCGCCGGTGATGACGCGGACAGAGCGCGCGGAACCCGTCAAACCGCCTCCTCCGAGTAGAGGCGGGGACGACGACAATGAAGACGATGACGACGACTGAGCAGGTGGGATGAGCGCACGAGCCCGCATCGTGGGCTGGATGCTGGTGGTGGTCGGCCTGGCCCTCGGGGTCTCCCTCTTCTCGGTCTGGACGGTGCTCCAGGCCAGGGTGGACGACAGGGTCCACGCCGAGCTCGACAACGAGGCCGACAAGCTGCGCCAGTACGTCAAGGGCCGCCCCGAGCGCGACGTCGCCGCCCTGCTCACCAGATACCTGGAGGTCAGCGTCCCCGACAGGTGGGAGACGTTCTTCACCATCGTCGACGGCCGCGCCGACCTGCGCACCGGCCTGGTCCGCCCGATCATCGACACCGACGACAAGCTGGTCGGACGGCTCGCCGCGGCCACCGAGCCGACCGTCGACTGGGCGGAGACCTCGGCGGGCACCGTCCGCTACGCCGTCATCCCCGTCCGCGTCGAGGGCGACCGTTCGCGCGGCCACTTCGTCGCCGCCATCTTCTACGACCGCCACCGTGAGGAGGTGGCCGACGCCGTCGGCGTGCTCGGCGCGGCCTCGCTGGCCGCCCTCGCGATCGCGGGCGCCGCCGGCTGGGTGGTCGCCGGCCGGGTGCTCGCCCCCGTCAGGCTGGTACGGCAGGCCGCCGAGCGCATCGGCGACTCCTCCGACCTCACCAGGCGGCTCGACGTGACGGGCAACGACGACGTGGCCGCCCTCGCCCGCACCTTCAACCACATGCTCGACCGCCTCGAACGGGCCTTCGCCGTCCAGCGGGAGTTCGTCGACGACGCGGGGCACGAGCTGCGCACCCCGATCACCGTCATCCGCGGCCACCTCGACCTCATGGGCGACGACCCCGACGACAGGGCGGAGACCCTCGCCCTGGTCACCGACGAGCTGGCCCGCATGAACAGGATCGTCGACGACCTGCTCACCCTGGCCAAGGCGGAGCAGCCCGGATTCCTCGCCCTCGGGGAGGTCGAGATCGCCGACCTGACCGTCAGCGTGATCGCCAAGGCCAGGGCGCTCGGCGAGCGCGCGTGGCGGGTGGAGGAGGTCGCCGACGCGCGCGTCGTCGCCGATCGGCAGCGGCTGACGCAGGCGCTCATGCAGCTGGCCGCCAACGCCGTACGGCACACGGGGGAAGGCGACCTGGTCGCCTCGGGCTCGGCGGTCGTGGACGGCGCGATCCGGCTCTGGGTGCGCGACGGAGGCCAGGGCGTGCGGTCTGAGGACAGGGAGCGGATCTTCCAGCGGTTCGTCCGCGCCGGCAGCCGCTCCCACGAGGGGGCCGGGCTCGGCCTCGCGATCGTCCGCTCCATCGCCGAGGCGCACGGCGGCCGCGCATGGGCCGAGGACGGCTCCCGTTTCGTGATCGAACTCCCCTTCCGAGAGGCGCCCGCATGAACCGCATCCTGATCGCCGAGGACGAGCGCCGCATCGCCGCGTTCCTGGAGAAGGGCCTGCGGGTCAACGGGTTCGTCACGACGGTGGTGGCCGACGGCGAGAGCGCCTACGATCACGCCCGCAGCGGCTCCTTCGACCTGATGGTGCTCGACATCGGGCTGCCGCTCAGCGACGGGTTCACCGTGCTGCGACGCCTCCGCGAGGCCAGGGTCTCGCTGCCCGTCATCATCCTGACCGCCCGCGACAGCGTCGCCGACACCGTGGCAGGGCTGGAGGGCGGCGCCGACGACTACATCCGCAAGCCCTTCGCCTTCGAGGAGCTGCTGGCCAGGGTGCGGCTGCGGCTGCGCGCCGACAGGGTGCCCGAGGTGACCGTGCTGAGGGCGGGACAGCTCTCCCTCGACCTGCGCAGCCGCAGAGCCTACGTCGCGGGGGAGCCCGTGGAGCTGTCGGCCAAGGAGTTCGCCCTCGCGGAGGTCTTCTTCCGCCACCCCGACCAGGTGCTGACCCGGCAGCAGCTGCTCAGCCACGTGTGGGGGTTCGACTTCGACCCCGGTTCCAACGTCGTCGACGTCTACGTCCGCTACCTCCGTCGCAAGATCGGCGCCGAGCACATCGAGACGCTGCGCGGCGCGGGGTACCGCCTGCGGGCGGGATGAGAGCGCTCTAACGGCCGGCTCATGGAGGGGCCACCGGGGGTTCGGAGGCTGGAGTCAGCCGCGCACGAGACGCGGAACAGGACACCAGGAGTTGGACATGGACCTCAGGCGGATCCTCCTCGCCATCGCTGTGACGTGCGGGCTCGGCGCCGGGGGAGCGGCACTGAACGCCGCTCCCGCCCACGCCGCTCCCGGCGCCGCTCCCACCACCGTCACGGCCGCCGACGACGACAGTGACGGCGACGGTGACGATGACGGCGACGGCGACAGGGACGACAGGGGTGAAAGCGGCTCTCGCGGGGACGACGACCGCGTCCCTCGGGGCGGCGTCGAGACCGGCGGGGGCGCCCTTCAGGACGACGACGATGACGACCACCCCAGCGGCGGGGTCGACACCGGAGCGGGCGGCCTCACGCGCGACGACGACGATGACACTCCGAGCGGCGGGGTGAGCACGGGCCAGGGCGGCACCGCCCGGGACGACGATGACGACACCCCGCGTGGCGGGGTCGAGACCGGGGCCGGGGGCACGTCGGCGCAGCGGAGCACGACGCAGGCCGCCGACCCTGTCAGGCTGCGCATCCCCTCCATCGGACTGACCACCAAGATCATCGGTCTCAGGCTGGACCGCTCGGGCAAGCTCATCGCCCCCAAGCGCTACGACCTCACCGGATGGAACGTCGCGGGACCCGAGCCCGGCGAGCGCGGCGCGGCCGTGATCGCCGGTCACGTCGACTCCCGCACCGGACCCGCCGTCTTCCACGGCCTGCGCGACCTGAAGCCCGGCGCGAGGATTCACGTCGACAGGAAGGACGGCAGCACGGTCACCTTCCAGGTGCGCAGGCTCGCCGGCTACCCCAAGTCCCGCATCCCCGACACGCAGGTGTACGGCTCGACCGGCCGCCCCGAGCTCCGGCTCATCACCTGCGCGGGCACCTTCGACCAGAAGCGGCGAAGCTATCGCGACAACCTCGTGATCTTCGCCTCCTGACCACAGGGCCCCCTGGTGATCACTCACCAGGGGGCCCTGTGTCTCGTTAGGGGTAAGGGAGCGTCATAGGATGACATCCTGTTTCGGGGAGGAAAGTGCGCGTGGAGACGACGGCGGAAGAGCAACTCCTGGGGCCCCTGCTCCTCGCGCGAGGAACGATCGACAGATCGGCCCTGCTGCGCGGCGACTCCGGATGGCTCGCCCGCGCATGGGCGAACCCCTCCAGCAGGGTCCTGCTCGTCCACCAGGGACGCACGCTGGTCAGGCGCACAGGCGAACAGGTCGACGCGGTCCTCTCCACCACGGCCGACGCCCCCGAGGGCGAGCGCTTCCTGCTCGGCGTCGAGGACGACGTCGCCTACTTCGCGGTCACCGCGCCCCTGCCCGGCTTCGCCGACGCCGACGTCAACGGCAGGGTCGTCGCGCCGCTCGGCCTGCGCGACACCCCCGAGGGCGAGCCGTTCCCCGCAGGACTGCGCGAAGTTGGAGCGCTCCTGGGAGACCGCGACGCGGGCCTGCTCGTCTACGCCGTCGCGCTGGAGGCCTGGCACACCACGCACGAGTACTGCCCTCGCTGCGGCAGCCGTACGAGGGTCGAAGCCGGTGGACACATCCGCGTCTGCCCCGAGGACAACAGCCAGCACTTCCCGAGGGTGGACCCCGCGGTGATCATGCTGGTGCGCGACGAGCGCGACCGCTGCCTGCTCGCCAGAGGCCCTCAGTGGCCCGAGGGGCGGCTGTCGATCCTGGCCGGGTTCGTGGAGCCGGGGGAGTCGCTGGAGCACGCCGTGATCCGCGAGGTGGCCGAGGAGGTGGGCGTGAACGTCATCAACCCCCGCTACCTCGGCAGCCAGCCGTGGCCCTTTCCGCGCAGCCTCATGCTCGGCTTCTTCGCCGAGGCCACCTCGACCGAGATCACCTGCGATCTCGCGGAGATCGCCGAGGCCCGCTGGTTCACCCGCGCCGAGCTGCTGGCCGCCCTCCGCAGCGGTGAGGTAAGGCTGCCGCCGCCCGTCTCCATCGCCCGCCGCCTGATCGAGACCTGGTACGGCGACCACCTCACCGGCGACTGGTAGACCCGCCGAACGGTTTCCCCATCGACCGCGCGTCGCCGCAAACGCAGGCGGCCCGACTCGCGAATATGCAGGTGATGGACACCGTCATCGTGCTCTTCACCAGGGACCTGCGCGTCCACGACCACCCGGCCCTCGCGGCCGCCTGCGCGCGGGCCCGCCAGGTGCTGCCGCTGTTCGTGCTCGACCCCGCGGTGCCCGCGGGGCGGCGCGGGCCCTTCCTGCTCGACTGCCTGGAGGACCTGCGCGCCTCTCTCCGGGCCCGCGGCGGCGACCTGCTGGTACGGCGGGGCGACGTGGTCGAGGAGACCATGCGCCTGGCCTCCGAGACCTCCGCGACGGCCGTCTACGCCAGCGCCGACGTCAGCTCACTGGCCAGGAGACGCCAGGAGCGCCTCGGGGCCGAGCGGATCGAGTTCCGCCGCTTCCCCGGCCTGACGGTCATCCCGCCCGACCTGCTGCGTCCCGCCGGAGGCGGCGACCACTACCGCGTGTTCACGCCCTACTGGCGAGCGTGGTCCTTCACGCCCCGCCGTCGGATGGAGGAGCCTCCACCCGTCGTCGCCACCCCGCGCGGCCTGGAGCCGGGCGTCATCCCGCCGCACGAGCCGTACGGCACGCGGGGTGGAGAGAGCGCGGCCAGGGAGCGGATGAGCGCCTGGATGCGGCTCTGCCTGGACGGCTACGCCGAAGGCCACGACGACCTGGCGGGCGACCGTACCTCCAGGCTCAGCCCCTACCTGCGGTTCGGCTGCCTGTCGCCGCTGGAGCTGGCGGGCTGCGGCAACGACGACTACGTCAGGCAGCTGTGCTGGCGCGACTTCTACTACCAGGTCGCCTTCGCCTTCCCCGAACTCAACCGGCGCGACTACCGGCCGAGGGAGATCGCCTGGCGCGAGGACGAGGATGCCGCGCAGGCCTGGCGCGAGGGCATGACGGGGCTGCCGATCGTCGACGCGGGCATGCGCCAGCTCATGGCCGAGGGCTGGATGCACAACAGGGCCCGGATGATCACGGCGTCCTACCTGGTCAAGCAGTTGCGCGTGGACTGGCGCGTGGGCGCCGCCCACTTCTTCGAGCGGCTGCTCGACGGCGACGTGGCCAACAACAGCGGCAACTGGCAGTGGATCGCCGGCACGGGCAACGACACCAAGCCCTACAGGTCGTTCAACCCGCTGCGGCAGGCGAGACGCTTCGACCCGGACGGCGAGTACGTCCGCCGGTACGTTCCCGAGCTGGCGGGGCTACCCGGCGGGCTCGTGCACGAGCCCTGGCGGCTGCCCACACCGGTACGGGGCTATCCCACGCCGCTTACCAGGCAGTGAGAAGGACCCCTCCGGAGGAAGGGGTCCCGAAGCCGTCGGCTCACACGCCCGTCGGCTCAGACGCCGGCGGCGAGGCGGGCCTTGACCTCACGCACGGAAGGGTTGGTCACCGCGGTGCCGTCGGGGAAGAGCACCGTGGGCACGGTCTGGTTGCCGTTGTTGACGCTCATCACGAACTCCGCGGCCGCGGGGTTCCGCTCGATGTCGACCTCGTCGTAGGAGATGCCCTCGCGAGTGAGCTGGCTCTTGAGCCGCTTGCAGGGGCCGCACCAGGTGGTGGAGTAGACAGTGAGCGCCATAGGGGAATCCTTCCGGGTTCAGAGGAGGGCCGGTTGGTGCAACAACCGGCCCCGCTCCGGTAATCCCGCCGTCAGGAGAGCTGCTCCTGGATCCAGCTCTGCACCCGATCGGCCACCCCGAGCTGGCGATACAGCGGCGCGCTGTGCGAGATGCCGGGTTCGGTGAAGACCGTCATCTTCACCCCGACCTGGCCCAGCATGTCCTTCAGCAGCAGGCTCTGCGTGACGGGCACGAACTCGTCGTCGGAGTGCACCGTCAGCATCGGCGCGTCCCTCTTGCTGGCGTGCCACGGCACTTCCATGCTCGCCCACACGCGCGAGCACTTGCCCTTGGGCTCGCACCCGCCGGCCAGCTTGATCGCGGCGTCGCGCAGCTTGACGCGGTTGGGGTCGGTGGAGGCCGCCCCGTCGGTGTAGGCGCGAAGCGGCGAGATCACGGGCGAGACGCCCACGACGCCCTTGAGCCCCGGCAGCGTGCCGTCGCCGTACGTGCCGACGGCGGCGGCGATGTGGCCGCCCGCCGAGAAGCCGACGACGACGTAGTTGGTGGGGTCGAAGTTCCAGCGGTCGGCGTGCCTGCGGGCGGTGGCGATGGCGTCGAAGGCGTCGGTGCGCTGCGCGGGCCAGGCCGCCTCGCCTGACAGGCGGTAGTTGAGGTTGAAGACCGTGTAGCCGAGCTCGACATAGCTGCGGGTGACCTCGGTCATGTACTTCTTGTCGCCGCTGGACCACCAGCCGCCGTGGATGAGGAAGACGGCGGGGTGCTTGCTGTAGTCGGGCGTCCACCAGACGTCCATGGCCTGGCTGCGACTGGGGCCGTAGGAGATGGTCTCCATCGCGGTGTTGCCCAGCGCGTCGCCGTAGGAGGGTGCCGGGTCCTTGGACGCGAGCGCCGTACCCGGAACTAACGAGACGGCAGCGAGAACACCCGCAATTACCGCAGCTCGCACGGGCCTTCCTTTCCCCCCATGTTTCGGTCGGGCCCCATTGTGGGGGAATGACCTACTTTTCGCATCTCGGCGATGATGAAACAGGTGTCGGCGGCATGTTGCCAGAATGGACCTGCCCCCCGCCACCTGCTGCGAGGATGTTGATGTGATGACTGGCGATGACGTTCTGGACGGGCTCGACCCGGAGCAGCGCGCGGTGGCCGAGGCCGTGCGCGGCCCGGTCTGCGTGCTGGCGGGCGCGGGCACGGGCAAGACCAGAGCGATCACCCATCGCATCGCCCACGCCGTCCGCACGGGCGTGGTCGACGCCCAGGGCGTGCTCGCCGTGACCTTCACCACACGCGCGGCGGGAGAGCTGCGGCAGCGGCTGCGCGCTCTCGGCACGCCCGGCGTGCAGGCGCGCACCTTCCACGCCGCCGCCCTGCGCCAGCTGACCTACTTCTGGCCCAAGGTGATCGGCGGGTCGGCGCCCTCGGTGATCGAGTCGAAGCTGCCGCTGCTGATCGAGGCGTGCCGGCTGATCAGGAAGAACCCTGACAGGTCCGAGCTGCGCGACATCGCCGCCGAGATCGAGTGGGCCAAGGTCACCCAGATCGGTCACGAGGACTACATCGCCGCCGCCGCCAAGGCCCACCGCGCGCCGCCCGTGCCCGCCGAGGAGGTCGCCCGCCTCTACGAGGCCTACGAGCAGCTGCGCCGCGAGCGTCACCTGGTCGACTTCGAGACGATCCTCGAGCTGACCGCCGCCGTGATGACCGAGCATCCCGACGTGGCCACGCAGATCCGCCAGCAGTACCGCTACTTCGTCGTGGACGAGTACCAGGACGTCAACCCGCTGCAGAAGCTGCTGCTCGACACCTGGCTCGGCGGGCGCGACGACCTGTGCGTGGTCGGCGACCCCAACCAGACGATCTACTCCTTCACCGGCGCCACGCCCCGCTATCTCACCGGCTTCTCCGTCGAGTACCCGAACGCCTCGGTGATCAAGCTGGTCCGCGACTACCGCTCCACCCCTCAGGTCGTCAGCCTGGCCAACCTCGTGATCGCCAAGGGCAGGAGCCCACACCGCCTCGAACTCCTCGCCCAGCGCCCCGAGGGCCCCGCGCCCGTCTTCGCCGAGTACGACGACGAGCCCGCCGAGGCCACGGGGGTCGCCCGTGCGATCAGGAAGTTGATGGACAAGGGCGTCGCCCCTCGTGAGATCGCCGTCCTGTTCAGGGTCAACGCCCAGTCCGAGGCCTACGAGGAGGCCCTCGCCAAGGCCGAGATCCCCTACCTGGTGCGCGGCGCCGACCGCTTCTTCGAGCGTCCGGAGGTACGGCGCGCGGTCGTCCTGCTGCGCGGCGCGGCCCGCTCCGCCTCGGGCGAACCGCTGGCGCAGGAGGTGCACAACGTCCTCGGCGGCATCGGCCTCACCCCCGTCCCTCCGGGCGGCGGCAAGGCCCGCGAGACGTGGGAGTCGCTCAAGGCGCTGGGTGACCTCGCCGAGGACATGGCGATCGAGGGAGCCGACCTGCCCGCGTTCGTGGCGGAGCTGGAGCGCCGCGCCAGCGAGCAGCACGCCCCTCCTGTCGAGGGCGTCACGCTCGCCTCGCTCCACGCCGCCAAGGGCCTGGAGTGGGACGCCGTCTTCCTCGTCGGACTCACCGACGGCATGATGCCGATCATCTACGCCGAGACGCCCGAGCAGATCGAGGAGGAGCGCCGCCTGCTCTACGTCGGCGTCACCCGCGCGAGGGAGCACCTGGGCCTCTCGTGGGCGCTGGCGCGCGCGGCCGGCGGACGCAAGGGCCGCCGCCCTTCCCGCTTCCTCGACGGACTCACGGGCCGCCCGGCCAGGTCGATCTCCTCACCCTCGGCACAGAGCGCGTCCTCGCGCAGGCCGGTCGCCACCCCCGTCCACTGCAGGGTGTGCGGCAAGACGCTGGCCGCGGCGGCGGAGCAGAAGCTGGGCCGCTGCTCCACCTGCCCCGCCGACTACGACGAGGCGCTGCTGGAGGCGCTGAAGGTCTGGAGGACCGCCACGGCGAAGGAGGCGAAGGTGCCGCCTTACGTGGTGTTCACGGACGTCACGCTGCAGGCGATCGCCGAGCGCGCGCCGCAGAGCGAGCAGGAGCTGCTGTCGATCGCGGGCATCGGCAAGGTCAAACTCGACCGCTACGGCTCCGCCGTCCTCGCCCTCTGCCGCGCCACCTGACGCCCTTCTCCGGTCTCCTCGCTGGCAGGTTGTCTCCTCCTTTGTCGGGCTTTGTCGGGCGAGCCTCCTCCCTTCCGGCAAACCTCCGCTTCTCGTCCGGCGGGCCTCTTTCCCTTCCGGCGAGCCTCCTCGTTCCCGTCGGGCGTACCTCCTCTCCTGTACGGCAAGCCGGTCTGGCGCCTCCGCAGTCACCGGGTTCCGCCCACCGAAGGCGCCCGCCCAGCAGGACTCCGGTCCCCGGCGTCACGCCCCCCGCACCACCGACAGCCCACTCCCGCGGCCCCGAGCACCCTTCACCTCTCCCCATCACCCCCATCCACCGCCCCCACCACCCCACCCAGCGGCTCGCCACCCCACTCCAGCGCCCGCCACCGGGCCAAGGACCCACCACCCGGGCCAACCCGACCCTGCATCCACTCGCCCTCGGTAACCCGCGTTCTCGGCTGTGCCGGCAACCCCCGTCACCACCATCCGCACGCCCCGAAGCGGAAGCGCCGCCCCGGTGCTGGTTCGGGCACGGGGCCCGTCACACTAGGTTTGGATGGCTTTCGCCGTAGAAGGAGACCCCACCGTGAACGAAGCGCTCAAGGAGCTGCTCGACCTGCTCGACCTGGAGCAGATCGAGCTCGACATCTTCCGCGGGCGCAGCCCCGAAGAGCGCATCCAACGGGTGTTCGGCGGTCAGGTCGCCGCCCAGGCGCTCGTCGCCGCGGGCCGTACCGTGCCAGAGGGACGTGACGTGCACTCCCTGCACGCCTACTTCATCCGCCCAGGAGACCCGACCATCCCGATCGTCTACAACGTCGAGCGGGTCAGGGACGGACGCTCCTTCACCACCCGCAGGGTGGTCGCCGTGCAGCACGGCAAGGCGATATTCACGATGTCGGCCTCCTTCCACATCTTCGAGGAGGGCGTCCACCACCAGGGCCGCGGTCATGCCGCAGGTGGCGGCCCCCGAGACGCTGCCGACCTTCCAGTCGCGGATGCTCGAGCTGGTGGGCGACGACTCCGACTGGAAGGACTGGCTCTCGCGCCCCCGCCCGGTCGACGCCCGTTACGTCTCCCCTCTGACGTGGGAGGCCTACAAGGACCCGTCGCTGCGCACGGCCGAGAACAACGTCTGGTTCCGCTACGACGCCGAGCTGCCCGACGACCGTCTCCTCCACGTCGTGCTGGCCGCCTACGCCTCCGACTACACCCTCGTGGACACCGTGCTCCTCGCCCACGGACTCGCGTGGGGCGCCTCGAACGTCACCGGTGCCTCGCTCGACCATGCCATGTGGTTCCACCGCCCCTTCAGGGCCGACGACTGGTTGCTCTATGCTCAGGAGTCGCCCTGGTCGGGGGGCGCGCGCGGTCTGGCCCGCGGGCAGATGTTCACCCCGTCGGGTGAGCTGGCGGTGTCCGTGGTTCAGGAGTGCATGATCCGCGTGGCGAAGTCATAAAACTGCAGGTAGAAAATATGTTGCCCCTTCCCGGCTTCCCGGTTTAGGGTCATGGTCAAGCAAGTCGGACGGTCCTGTCCGACGATCTCAGGATGGAGGTGAGCCCAGTGAGGAACCTGATGGAAATGTCGGCCACGCAGTGGCTCGCTTCCGCATGCCGTAACTCGGTCAGGCTCGTCGATGGGCCGGCCAAGGTTCGGCAGGAGAAGTCTGCCCGCAGCCTGCTCGCCGCGCGTACTCGCGTCGGCTTGCACGCAGGCTTCGGAGCAGCCGCTGCCCAGGGCGCCCCCGTCTATGTCGCGGGCGTCGACGTGCCGACCCAGCAGATCACCAAGGGTGGACTGCGCGGTCCGCAACCCTGGAGGGATGAACCGGTCATAACCTGACCGGCACAATCAGCCTCCAGGCCGCGGATCCGCAGACAGGATCCGCGGCCTTCTTGTTTGTCCGTGATCCCCCAGACACCCACGAGGTATCAAGAACAAGATCAACCAGAAGGAGAAGCAGATGGGGGCCAAGACGATCATGGACCTGATCGACGAAGCCGAAATCCCCTGTCGTACCGATCCCGACCTGTGGTTCGCCGAGTCGCCCGAGGACGTCGAGTTCGCCAAGACGCTCTGTGGTGGCTGCCCGATCCAGAAGGCCTGCCTGGCCCGCGCGCTCGAGCGCGAGGAGCCGTGGGGCGTCTGGGGTGGCGAACTGATCCTCAGGGGGACCGTCGTTCCCCGTAAGAGGCCTCGCGGGCGTCCCCGCAAGCACCCGGTCGCTGCCTGACCCTCACACCCACCGCACGGACAGAAAGACGAGTAAGCACATGAACTTCAGCACTGGTAGGAGCTTCGAAATGCCGTTTATGCACCAAGAACTGGTTAACGACCGAATACAAACCTTCCATCGGGAGGCGGAGGAGTACCGCCTGGTGTCCCGTCTGAGGCGCGTACAGCGCGCCCGGCGCGACGTCCAGCGCGCCAACGACCGGCTCCGCCGGGCGCTCCTCTCCCAGGGATAGGTCCTGAGATCCTGCCGCCGGCGGAGGATCTCACGGTCTGACCTTCGATAGAACGGCCGGGTGCACCACGCACCCGGCCGTTTCTCATGTCCTGGATGCGCGCTCGAGATCATTTCCCTTTGACCTGGGAGAGGAGGTCAGCAACCCAAGATCCCCCCGCGGACGCGGCGCTTGTCCCGCAACCGGTGGAGGTCGCCGCGCAGATCGGGTTGCCCGCCATCCTGGCGCACCGGCGTGGCCACGATGTGGAGATGATCGCCGGCCGTGGTTCACCTGCTGTTGCGGGGGAGGGTGGTGGCGGGGACCGGCACGGTGGACAGGCCAGGGGTGGGCCGGAAGGCGCGGGCCTGGGCGGCGGCGCGGCGGGCGGCGGCGCGGGAATCGGCCAGGCCCGCGGAGCGCCAGACCTCCCATTGGCTGTGGGAGGGCCCGCCGATGGCGTCGGAGGCTATCAGGCCGCTGATGCGGCTGATGTCGGAGGAGGCGACGAGGTCGAGGCCGACGCGCTGGAGGATGGCCACGGACATGCGGGCGCCGAGCACGCCCGCGCCGTCGGGGGCGCGGGTGGGCAGGGGGCAGTGGAAGACCTCGGTGGTGCCGTGGTCCGGGCGGCCGATGCTCTCGGCGGCGATCCAGCTGAGCTCCTGGGAGATCGCGGTGGCCTCGGCGCGCAGCCACCCCAGTTCCTCCAGATCGGCGGGCGAGATCCACACGCGACCGTAGATATCGGCGAAGTGCGGGCTGCGGGCCAGGCCGGCGAAGCCGGGATCGGACCAGATGGACAGGCAGTCGTTCCAGCCCAGGTCGACCGCGGCTCGGAAGTGCTCGATCCCGCCCGGCACGTCCCCGAGCCTGCCGTGGAGGTCGGCGAGCATCGCGTGGATCATCGCGAGCCCCCAGCGCGGCCCCCGCCGCCACGCCTCCGGCAGCAGCGCCGTCAACGCCTGCCGCCCCCGCGCCATGTCCCCGTAGACGATCGGCTTGCAGGCCGCGTACAACTCGTCGAACCCGACTTCCATCCCCGCCTCACATCCACCTGAGCACCACGATGACGGATCTTGAATAGCACATGCCCCGCCCGCCACGACAGCCGAGAAACCGGAGGCAAGCAGTGGGCTCCGGCACGGCAAGCGTCTCTCCGGGCCGTGATGCGATCTCGACGTTCACTCACCGGGCGCTTCCCGGCTGGATGCAGAGGTGGAACACGTGCTGTTCATCCGTCCGACGTCGCCGCCGTGAAGGCGCGCCAGGCCTGTCGGAACCTCGACGGGACGGAAGAGGTGAGCACCTCACTGTTCGTCATCGCCAAGGAGGACGGGCAGTGGCGCCTGACCGCCAGATCCACACGCACCTGGGCCTTCGCACCCGCACGACCGCGGACGCGACGAAGCGGCGGCGGGTGGCAGGCCGAGAACGTCGCGCACGCTGAACGGCGGGCCTGAGCGGGTCCGGGAGGAGCTGCTCAGGCACCCGCGCGAGGAGAGGATCGACCTGGAGGTACTGGCCGTTGATCGACGGCTGCCTCGCCGAGACCGGCCTCGCGATCACTCGCCACACCCCGACCCCACACCGCGAGCCTCAGGAAGCGTCGCGGTACAGGTCCCGCCTTTCGGGCAACCGCTCGAGGCCGGCCGACAGGTAGGTGGCGACGGCGCCGACGTTGGAGCTCGGCGTGCCCACGTCCACGCTGGACGAACCCAGCTCCTGGAGTGCGCGCGCCGCGGCGATCGTGATCGCTTTGCCGTAACCGTGACGGCGGTGTGCCCGGTGCACCCCCATCGGCTCGATCAGCCCGGGCTTGCCTTCACCCGCCGACCACACCGTCACCGCCGCCACGGCCTCGCCCTGCTCGTCGCGGGCGAGCAGGCACCGCGCGTTGACGTACGGCGCACCTGCCGCCATCGCGTGCCAGCGCTCCTCGCTGAACGTCGAGCCGTCGAACGACGCCCGCAGGGCCGCGGCCCACTCGTGCGCCTGTTCCGGCCCGATCACCTCGACGTGAACGCCGGGATCCGGCACAGGCGCGCCGAGGTCACGGCGAAGCAGTGTCCACGGCTCGCCACTCTCCCAGCCGTCCTTGAACAACAGGTCCTGGACCAGCGCACCCATCGGCGCCTCGACGGACACCTTGCCCTCGAGGAACACACCACGCTCAGGCGCCGACACGTCCTCGGCCACCTGCTGCGCCACCTCCTCGTCCCGGAACGCCTCCGGCGCGAACGCCAACCGCAGCAACTCCGCGCCATCCAGGAGCCCGACCGCCAGAACCTCGCCGGCCCGACTCCAGGTCCGCGTGGCCTGCGCCGTCCGCTCCGCGCCGAACTGCCAGAACCACCCCACGTCCCCCGGATGCAACTGCACGGGCGCTCCGTCGTACTGCCACTCGCTCAACGCCCGCACGACGTCGCCGAGCCCGTCGGCCTCCGGCCTGCCCATCTTGATCGCCACCCCCTGATCACACACCACCCCACCGACCCTCCGCACCCGGTTTTCCCGCCGGAAGTCGGTGTCGGCGTCGCCGTGATCACGCATGCGCTCTGCCGCTGACCTGCCCGGACGCGTTCGGTTGCGGGTGGTGACACGTGCCTGAACGGCACCCCCTACTTGTGGTGCACGATCTGGATCAGGTTTCCGCAGGTGTCGTCCAGGACCGCGGTGGTGACCGGGCCCATCTCCAGCGGCTCCTGGGTGAAGCGGACCCCGAGCCCGCGCAGCCGGTCGAACTCCGCGACCACGTCCTCCACGGCGAAGGAGGTGGCCGGGATGCCGTCCTCGACCAGCGCCTCCTTGTACGGCTTGACCGCGGGATGGCCGGAGGGCTCCAGCAGCAGTTCGGTCCCGTCGGGGTCTTCCGGTGAGACCACGGTGACCCAACGGTCCTCGCCCAGCGGGACATCGTTCTTCTTCACGAAGCCGAGCACCTCGGTGTAGAAGCGCAGGGCCTTGTCCTGGTCATCGACGAAGACGCTCGACAGGTGGATCTTCATGGTGCCTCCTGTGTGTCGCGCTTGAGCCATCGGGTGATGATGCGCTCAAGGGGTTCGGTGTTCAGATCGTGGAACTTGTAGCGGCCCTGGCGCCGCGAACGGACCAGGTCCGCGGATTCCAGCACAGCCAGATGCTGACTGATCGCCTGGCGGGACAGTCCAAGACCGTGCTTGGTCACCAGCCGCGCGCAAATCTCGAACAGGGTCTGGCCGTCCCGTTCCACCAGCTCATCGAGGATGCGCCGACGGGTGGGGTCGGCCAGGGCCTTGAAGACGTCCTCCGCCATGGCTCTCACTATAGGCAAGTGGTGACTTGCCTATCAAGAGGCAAGTGGTGACTTCCCTGTCGCGTCGAGCAGACCTCGCACGATCCGAACCGGCCTGGAGGAGGCTCTTCAGGCGCGGAGGCGTCGGAACGGGCGTGAGGGTGGAGGGGGCGTGACGCAAGAACACTCGTTGGCTCCAGGCGGCCGGACCGTCAAGGGCTTTCGTTGACATCAAGCTGACTTGAGGTTGCACAGTACGGCCATGAAGAGTTTCGAGATCGGCGTGGTCCTGCCCGGGATCGCCGTCCAGCGCAGGGACGGCATCGACCTGCGAGCCGCGGCCCTGCACGCGGAGAACGCCGGGCTGGACGGCGTCTGGCACGGCGACCACCTGGCCGTCGGCGGGCCGACGCTGGACGCGCCGATCGCGCTGGCCATCGCCGCCGCGGCCACCACCCGCATCAGGATCGGCACCAGTGTGTTCGTCCCCGCGATCCGTCCCGTCGTCTGGGCGGCCAAGCAGATCGCGACCCTGCAGTACGTATCCGGCGGCCGCCTCGTGCTCGGCGTGGGCTCGGGCGGCGGGCCCGCGCAGTGGGCCGCAGCGGGGGTGCCCTACGGCGAGCGGGGCCGCCGCACCGACACGGCCCTGGAGTTGCTTCCCCACCTGCTCGTGGGCGAGGCGACGCGGCTGCGAGACGAAGAGGGGGAGCCGGCTGTCGAACTGGCGCCTGCCGTGGCGGTGCCGCCGGTGTGGGTCGGCAACGCCTCCGGCGCGGCGATCCGGCGGGCGGCGCGGCTGGGCGACGGCTGGTTCCCCTCCCTGATCTCGCCCAGTGAGGTCGCCGAGGGCGGAAAGCATCTCGCCGACCTGGCCGCCCACCACGGACGGCCCGCTCCGGTCATCGCGATCGGCGGCGCCGCCGCTCTGGGGAACGGGCATGGGGTGCCGTCGAGGGCGCAGATCGCGGAAGGGATCAGCGGCTCGTACGGTCGCCCGCTGGAGGACGTCATCGAGATCCCCCTCACCGGCCAGCCGAAGCAGGTCGCCGAGAGGCTGGCCGTCTATCGCGAGGCCGGAGCCGAACACGCGATCATCGGCATCTCGGGCGGCGACTGGCGGTCCCAGGTCGACCTGCTGGCAGAGGCCCGAAGCCTGCTGCGCTGACCGTGTGGCCCGCTGCGACGTGCTCATCGACGGGGCTCGCACGCCTGCTGCGCTGACCGTGTGGCCCGCTGCGACGTGCTCATCGACGGGGCTCGCACGCCTGTCGCGTTGGCTGTGGGGCCCGGTTGCGGCGTGCTGACTGAGGGGGCTCGCACGCCTGTCGCGCTGACCGGTGGTCCCGGCCACGACGCGCTCACCGAGGGCTCGCACGGCTACGGGGGAGAGCCGGTGTTCAGGCCGGCAGGGTCGCCGCGACCGCCGTCAGAGCGGCGTGGGCGTCGACGATGGGTTCGCCGTGGCCGACGCAGGCGAGCCGCGCGTCCACCTCGGCGAGTCGGCGGAAGGAGCGGAGCATCTGCGCGCGGTCGAGGTTGAAGACCCCGGGCATGACCTGTCCGTCGATGTGCGCGACCGTGTCCCCGGTGAACAGCACGCCGGGTCGCGGCAGGTGAAGCGCGATGCTGCCGTCGGTGTGGCCGGGCGTGTGGATCACCCGCGCGCCGCCGCCGAAGTCGATCACATCTCCGTCCTCCAACTCCCGGTCCACCCGGCAGGGGGGCGCGGCGGGCAGGAGGTGGGCGCCGAGGTCACGGTGCAGAGCCCGCTCCTCGTCGGTGAAGTTCGGTGGAGGAGCGGGCGTGTCGCCGCGGATCACCGGTGTCTCCAGCCGGTGGGCCAGCACGGTGACGTCTCCCCACCGGCTGATCTCGGCGGCCCCGCCACTGTGGTCCTCATGGAAGTGCGTGAGCACGACGTGCCCGACGTCGCTCTTGCTGAAGCCCAGCTCCTCGATCGCAGCCGCGATGTCCTTGCCGGAGGTGGCGATGCCGGTGTCGACGAGGGTGAGCTTGCCTGCGTCGTTCCAGAGGTACGCCTGGCCGAACTCCAGCAGTAGCAGGTGCAGCTCCGGACGAATTGCCACGATCTTCATTCGGTTCCCCTTCGGTGAGAGACCAGCAAACCCGCAGTCGGCCGGTGGCGTCCAACAACGATCCACGTCAGATTGACAACCAGCGGTTTCCAATCGAGGCTCGGAGCGTGGAGGCGGACATCGAGGGCCTGCGCGCCTTCTTCGTCACCGCGGAGGAGCTGCACTTCGGGCGGGCCGGCGCGAGGCTGTTCATCAGCCAGCAGGCGCTGTCGAAGCGGATCCGCCGGCTGGAGGAGGCGTTGGGGGTGCCGCTGTTCGAGCGGACCACCCGCGCCGTGGAGCTGACGGAGGCGGGACGGCGGTTGCTGCCTCACGCACATGAGGCGGTGTCCGCGTTCGACCGGGCGGTGCAGGCGGTGCGCTCCGCGGACGAGCCGTTGCGGGTGGACGTCTACGACGAGCGGTTCACACCGCTGCGGATGGTGCGCCAGGTGAGCGAGCGCGACTCTCGCGTACAGATCGAGCTGAGCATGCGACAGGGGCTGTCCGTGGCGCTGCCGGCCCTGCGACGGCAGGAGATCGACGCCGCGTTCGGACGGGTACACGACACGCCGGCCCCATGGCCCACCGAGCTGGTGCACAGACTCGTGCATCTGGAGCAGCTGCACGCGTTCGTACCCGAAGATCATCACCTGGCGGACAGAAGCGTGCTGCGGCCGTCCGACCTGCGCGAGGCAGGCATCGCGATGCCCGACCCGGCGGGCGCGACGGAATGGCGAGGCTACCTGATGCGGCTGGCCGAGCGGTTCGGCGTGCCGTTGCGATTCAACGCTCCGGCCATCGGCCAGCGGCATCTCGTGGAGCAGTTCCTGGCGGAGAAGGCAGCGGTGGGGCTGGGCGAGATGAGCATCGACGCGACCGGGAGCGGCCTTGTCCGCATCCCGATCGTCGAGCCGACGCCGCTGCTGCCGTGGTCGCTCGTCTGGCACCGGCGCAATCCCCGGCCACTGCTGCGGGTGCTGCTGCGGCACCTGCGGTCACGCGCGCTTCCTGACCGGTCCGATCCTGCGGTATGGGTGCCCGAGATCGACCGGACCCCCCTGGTGCCCTGATCACCACGGCGTGGCGGAGACTGGTTCACTTCCACAGCCGGTGCGCGGTGTCAGACGATCGAGGTGCGAGCCCCAGAGCGAGCAGCGGGCCAGGCGCTGAACGAAACGGCACGAAGGCGAGGGGAGAGGCGATCAGCCGACGGGGGCAGGCTCGTCGTCGGAGAAGCCGGGGACCCAGCGGATCACCTCGTCGCGAAAGCGGGCCGTCGTGCCGAGCTGGCACAGCACCCCCACCCCCGCCGCATGCACCCGGTGGATCAGCACGTAGGACACCGGCAGGTTGAGCTGCCGCACCACGTTCGTCGGGCGCAGGTCGGTGGCGCTCGCCGCCTGCGCCTGCAGCCACTCGCGGCTGAAGGTGAACTCCTCGACCGCCGTCGGCTCCACATACGGTGCCAGGAAGCCCCGCAGCGCCTCGCCGTCGATCTCGATGTGCTCCTGGATGAAGCCCTCGTCGCGCAGGCCGTCCACCACGGCGTCCATGTCGCCCTGGTTGAAGATGCGAGTGAGCTGCCCGAACACCTTCGGGTAGCCCTCGGGCATCCGGTTGACCGCGCCGAAGTCGAGCACGCCGAGCCGTCCGTCGGGCAGCATGCGGAAGTTGCCCGGGTGGGGGTCGGCGTGGAGCATGGCCACGCGGGCGGGCGAGCAGAACAGGAAGCGCACGAACAGCAGCCCCGCGCTGTCGCGCTCCTCCTTGGTGCCGTCGGTGATGATGCGGGAGAGGGGCGTGCCGTCCATCCACTCGGTGACCAGCACCTGCTCGTTGGCGGCGATGACGTCGGGGACGAAGAAGTCGGGGTCGTCCTTGAACTCCATGGCGAAGGCGTGCTGCGCCTCGGCCTCGCGCAGGTAGTCGAGCTCCTCGGCGATGCGCTCGCGCAGCTCGGCCAGGACGGCCTTGATGTCGAGCCCTGGCAGCAGCGCGCCGAAGAGCTTGCCGAGGCGGGCCAGCTGGGCGAAGTCGCCGAGCAGCGCCTTGCCCGCGCCCGGGTACTGGATCTTGACGGCGACGGCCCTGCCGTCGTGCCAGACAGCCTTGTGGACCTGTCCGATGGAGGCGGCGGCGGTCGGCTGGTCGTCGAAGGAGTCGAAGTGGTCGCGCCAGTCGTCGCCCAGCTGCTCGGCCAGCACCCGATGGACCGTGGCGGCGGGCAGCGGGGGAGCGGAGTCCTGCAGTTTGGTGAGCGTCGCCCGGTAGGGGCCCACGATCTCGGGAGGCAGCGCCGCCTCGAAGATGGACAGCGCCTGGCCGAGCTTCATCGCCCCGCCCTTGAGCTCACCGAGCACCTTGAAGATCTGCTCGGCGGTGCGCTGCTGGACCTCCTGGGCGACCAGCTCGGCCGACTTGCCGCCGATGCGCTTGCCGATGCCCATGACAGTGCGGCCGGCGAACCCGAGTGGAAGGGTCGCCAGCTTGGCGGAGCGCGTGACGGCGCGGCGCGGAAGATCACTCACCATGACGCGCGGCGTCTCTGCTGAGACGCCGCTTCCCCCCTTCGTGGTCCGGACCTTACGGGGCCCTACGGGCTTTGCGTTGGCCCGTCAACTGCAAGAACCCGGCCTGACCATTGTTAGCGCACTGAACTCTTTGCGCCAGCAACGACATTGCGGATGCATGGTCCAGGATCGACGTTTCCAGTGCCAATCAGGCATAACGTCCATTGTGTCGTTGGTCACAGCGCTCTCCTGGCCGTCGATGTGAGCAAGCGCATGGCCGGTCGCTGCGGCGGCGACGAGCGTCGCCAGCGCCGAGCCGCAGGCGATCTCACCCACGGGAAATCCGCCGAGGTGGGCGGTGACGATCGGCCAGGCGGGGTCGCGATCTCGCCTGGCCAGGTCGAGGCAGTGCAGGCAGGCGGTCTCGCCGGGACGCACCAGGGGGCCGACGGAGCCGTGCCCCTCGAAGGCGGTGACCAGGAGGTGCGGAATCCGCATGGTGACCAGCTCGGAGACCAGGATCGCGTCGAGCGGGCCGACGGGGGCGAGGATGACGAGGTCGGGCCGCTGGGAGCCGTCACACAGGTGGGGCGCGCCGGCCACCGCCTCGACCGAAGGGCCGCCGTCGACGGCCGGCCACGCCTCCCGCCGCCTGGCGGAAGCCGCACCGGAGGCACGCCCGGAGGCACGCCCGGAGGCACGCCCGGAGGCACGTTCGGAAGCGCGGTCGGAGGCACGTTCGGAAGCGCGGTCGGAGGCACGTTCGGAGGCACGCCCGGAAGCACGGTCGGAGGCCGCGCCCGCGCCACGGCCGGACGCTCGGCCGGACGGGCGTGGGGCCGGGTCGCCGGAGACCTCGGAGCAACCGCCGGAACGGTCGCCGGAAGCGGAGAGCCCGGAGCCGCCCGCCGTGATCCTGCGGGCCACCGCGACCGCGCCCTCCTCCCGAGGCGCCCCCAGCTCCGCCCACCCCAGCCCTCCGGGAACCAGATCCTCCGCCCTCGCCGGAGCCGGATCGACCACCCGCACCTGGCCCACCCCGGACGCCGCCAGCAGCGCCACCACCTGGGCGCCCACCCGCCCGGCCCCGTAGACGCGCACCCGAGCCTCCCGCCTGCGGCGCATCGTCTCGAGGCCGCCCCCAGGAATGGTCGACGCCAGGTCGAGCGCGTCGAGTTCCGGCCGCAGCCGGTCGCGTTCGGCGAGCGACAGCCTGGCCAGCGTCGCGGGACGAACCGCCGCGTCGTCGAGCACGCCCCGGGCCGTGAGCGTGTCGAGCAACGACCTGGCGCCCTCCTCGGACAGCCCCGCCCCCGACGCCTCCCTCATGACCTGGGCGATCTCCCTGGTGCCGTCGAGGCGGTCGATCCACTGCCGCACGGACGGCGCGAGCTCGCTCACCAGGACCGCCCTGCGAGGGTGGACGCCGAACTGGAGCGTGCGCTCGTCACGGAGGATCCTGCGCAGCGCGGGTTTCACACGTGGCCTCATGGCGCGCCAGGTTTCCACGCGCGCGGCGATCGGGAGGGCTTTCGCTCGGGGCTGTGGATAACTCGGACGCGGCGGCGGGGGCGGCTGTGGATACTCTCTCGACCATGAACGAGCTCATGGTCGACAGGCAGGACGACGGCGTCGTCCTGCTCACCCTCAACCGCCCCGACCGCCGCAACTCCATGACCGACGGCATGACCGCCCAGTGGGCAGAAACGATCAGGGAGCTGGCGTCGGACCGGCAGGCGCGCTGCCTGGTCGTCACCGGCGCGGGCACGGCCTTCTCCTCGGGCGGCGACCTGTCCTGGCTGGCCGACAGGGGAGAGGAGGAGGTCCCCGCCCTGCGCGACCGCATGCTCGCCTTCTACCGCACCTGGCTGTCGATCACCGAGCTGGAGATCCCCACCATCGCCGCCGTCAACGGCCCCGCCGTCGGCGCGGGCCCTGTGCGTGGCGCTCGCCTGCGACCTCGTCTACGCCGCCGACGACGCGAAACTCCTGGCGCCCTTCACCTCGCTCGGACTGCACCCAGGGATGGCCGCCACCTATCTGCTGCCGAGCAGAGGCGGGATCAACCTCGCCAGGGAGTTGCTCCTCACCGGCAGAACGATCAGGGGAGAGGAAGCCGCGAGAGAAGGGCTCATCAACCGCTCGTACGCGCGAGAGGAGCTCCTGGAGAAAACTCTGGAGATCGCCGGAAGCGTCGCGGCGAACGCGCCCATCGCGACGCGGCTGACCAAAATCGCGCTCAAGAGTGCACACAATGACCTTGAAGAAGCGCTCAAATGGGAGTCGCTGGCCCAGCCGGTGACGATGACCTCGAAGGACATGCTTGAGGGCCTCACCGCGCATCGGGAAAGGCGAGTGCCCAAATTCACCGGCTCTTAATCATGCTGACCAGCGAAAACAGGGGCTCACCCCCTGTGGAATTCCGTCAGTGTCGGCTAACGTGCATATGTGCCCCCCGAGAGAGTCGAGGTTCGTCGAAGTTCTCGTCGCCGGCGTACGGTCTCCGCGTACCGCGACGGCGACAAGACGATCGTGCTCCTGCCCGCCTGGCTGAGCGGCGAGGACGCGGATGAATGGGTGAGCCGGATGCTCGACCGGCTGGCCGCCAAGGAACAACGCCGGCGCCCCACCGACGAAGGCCTGCTGGAACGGGCCAACGAACTGTCGGCGAAATACCTGTACGGCAAGGCTCAGCCGATCAGTGTCCGCTGGGTCGACAACCAGCAGCACAGATGGGGGTCATGCACCCCCGACAGCGGCACGATCAGAATCTCGACCCGCCTCAAGGGGCTCCCCGAGTGGGTCATCAACTACGTCATCATTCACGAGCTCGTGCACCTGCTGGTGCCCAGTCACGGCCCTGATTTCTGGGCTCTGGTCGAACAGTATCCCAAGGCGGAGCGGGCGCGCGGCTACCTTGAAGGATTCTCTGCCGCGGCCAGCAACCCTCCGGAGGAGTGTTGACCCGGGTTGTCGCGGTTCTGGTACGGCAAAGCATGGCGAATGCCGCGCCAGGAGATCCACGCGAGTTCCTCGAAGCCATAGTCGAGGACACCTATGAGATGGTCGCGGGCCTCGAACTCGTCACGCCCGTCCTCGCCACCAGCGTTCCCGATTTGGATCATCTCTTGTGGCCGGGCACGGACATTATCGCGATTAAAGAGCACACGCCGCTGAAGGACATCTTTGCCGCCATTAATGCCGACCAGGCCGCGATAGTGAGCGGCGACGCGCCCGACCTGCCGCCCCTGCTGATCGGAAAGCTCTTCCGCGAACTCGGCAGGGCCGAGCTGACGGTCTGTCCCTCGGAGGACGGCGGCGCCGTCGCCATGGCGGCGAAGCTGCCCTTCCCCGGCTGGGCCGACCCCGATCTCGACGCCCAGGACCCGGTGAAGGAGCTGCGGGCGCAGGCCCCTGGCCGCCGCATGGTGGCCACCACGCCGGGCTGGCACAGGGTGCGCACCTCCGCCGACCTCGACCGCCTCGACCCCGGCCTGGAGGGCTGGGAGAACACCAGGGCCGTGCTGGGCGCTACGGCACGGTGAGGCTGGCGAAGACCGCGCGGTGATCGGTGCCCGGCACGGTGTGCACGCTGACCTCGCGCACCCCCACCCGCGAGTCGACCAGCACGTGGTCGATCGTGATGATCGGCGGAATCCTCTTGTTGGCCGGCCACGTCGGGACCAGCCCCTGGCCGACCTCGTCCGCCGCGTCCTTGTAGCCGCGCCCGAGCAACTCGCGCATCGCCGCGTGGTCGAGGCTGGCGTTGAAGTCGCCCGCCAGCACACGCACGGGATCGGCCGAGGCCGAGGGCAGCGCGCGCAGCGCGGCGTTCCAGTCGTGGACAAGGGGGCCGAGCGGCGGATAGGGATGCACGTTCACGATCTGCACGGGTCTGCCGCCCGGCAGCGCGAGGAGCCCCACCGGCATGTGATGGCCGCGCTGCGGCACCACGTTGTCCAGCCGGGTCAGCGGATACCTGGCGTACAGGCCGCTGCCGCCCGCGCTGTACTCGTCCTCCAGCACCCTGTGGGGCATTAGGTCCTTCAGCCCCGCCGCGTCGAGGCGCCCGACGGCGTCGGGGGTGAGCTCCTGCGTCGACAGCACGTCAGGGTCGAACCGCCTGACCAGCTCCATGATCGCGCCGGTGTCCGCCCTGCCGAACAGCAGGTTGATGGTGAGCACCTTGAGCGGCCTGCCCGTGGCGGTGTCCGCCGTACCGAAGGCTCGGGGGAGCACGCTGAACCCCAGGGCGGCGCTCGTGACCAGGGCCACCGCGGCGGCAGGGCGGTTGCGCGCCGCCATGGCGACCACGAGCGAGACCAGGGAGCCGGCGGCGGCGTACGGCGTGGCCGTCATGAGCTGCGTGGTGAGCGACCCGCGCTCGAGCCCGCCGATCCTGGCCGCCGCCCACACGGCGAACGGGGAGACCGCCATCCAGGCGAGCGCCTTCACAGGGAACCTGCGGCGAGCGGGCGTCACGATGGTGCCACCGACAGTCTCCACATATCCCTCCTGCGAAGGGACTCTAGCCAAGCGAGCGTGAGCCCGAGGTGAGAACCTCGCGGCCCCTGCGGGCCAGCAGCCTGGTGGCCTCGTCCGACAGCTCAGGGATCTCCTCGACGGGGAACCAGCGCAGGTCGAGCGACTCGTCGCTCATGACGGCCTCCGCGCCGGCGGGCGCGACGGCCGCGTACTCCACGTCGAGATGCCAGCTGTGCGGGGGATGGCACCAGACCTTGTGCCTGTCGAGCGCGAGCGGCCCTGGCAGCAGCCTGAGGCCGGAGATCCCCGACTCCTCGGTGGCCTCGCGCAGGGCGACGTCGGCCAGCGAGCCGTCGGACCGCTCGCAGTGGCCGCCCATCGGCAGCCACATGCCCGCCTTCGGGTGCAGCGTCAGCAGCACCTGGGCGCCGTCGTGCGAGAGCACGGCGGTGGTGGCCGTGAGGTGACCGGGCGCGCACGAGCGCAGCATGGCGTCGGGATGGGTGCGCAGGTGCTGAAGGAACTCTTCACGCAGCGCCTCCTCCTCCGCGGTTGGCGCCGTCCATCCGGCCAGGACGGCGACCGCGTCGCGGTGAAGGGTCAATCCTCGCCGTCCTCGAGCTTGGAGATGTCCCACGCCGTGTCGCCCTTGACGAAGGTGTCGGGGGCGTCGAGGTCGTCGGCCGTCGGCATGAGGTCGGGGTGACCCCAGACCGCGTCGCGCCCGTCGATGCCGCGATCGGCCACGAGCGCCTGCCACAGCACGGCGGCCTCACGCAGCCGCCTGGGCCTCAGCTCCAGGCCGACCAGCGTGCCGAAGGTCGTCTCCGCGGGACCGCCGGTCGCCCGGCGGCGCCGTACGGTCTCGGCCAGAGCGCCCGCCGACGGCAGCTTGCCCTCGGCGGCGGCGTCGACCACGGTGCCGACCCAGCCCTCGACCAGCGCGAGCATGGTCTCGAGGCGAGCCAGGGCGGACTTCTGCCGCTCGGTCTCCTCGGGCTTGAGCAGGCCGCCGCCGCTCAGCGCCTCCTGGAGCGCCTCGGGATTGCTGATGTCGAGGCCACGGATCTGCTCCTCCAGGGCGGAGGTGTCGACCGTGATGCCCTTGGCGTACTCCTCGACCGCGCCGAGCAGGTGCCCGCGCAGCCATGGGACGTGCTGGAACAGCCGGTGGTGGGCCGCCTCGCGCAGCGCCAGGTAGAGCCTGATCTCGTCGGCGGGCAGCTCGAGGCCCTCGCTGAAGGAGGCCACGCCGCCGGGCAGGAGCGCCGCGGTGTCGGACAGCGGCAGGCCGATGTCGGTGGTGCCGACCACCTCGCGGGCGAGCGAGCCGAGGGCCTGGCCGATCTGCTGGCCGACCATCATCCCGCCCATCTGCTTCATCATGCCCATGAGCGGGCCGAGCTGGGCGGCCATCTGCTGCGCCTCGGGCGGCAGGCTGCCGCCGCCGAGAGCGCCGCCCATGGTCTCGACCATGCGCTCGGCGATCGGCTCGCACAGCTTGCGCCAGACGGGGACCGTGTTCTCGATCCACTCGGAACGGCTCCACGCCCGCGGGTTCGACACCCCACTGGGCAGCGCGGTCGCCTCGTTGAGCCAGAGGTCGGCGAGCTGGAGCGCGTCGACGATCTGGCGGCGTTCGCCCTCCATCACGCTGGGATCGCCCTCGGCGACCACCGCGTGGCGGGCGATGTTCTTGGCCATGTCCCAGTTGACAGGGCCTGAGCCCTGCGGCGCCGACAGCATGTCGGCGAACTGCCGCATCGCCTGAGCCATCTGCTCAGGATTGCCGAACATGGCGAACGGGTTGTCGTTGGGGTCGTTTTCGCGACCTGGCAGGTCAGTCACCGCTCTACCTCGTGCAGGATGGAGGAGTCCACATCCGCCACGTTAGTCGTCCTACGGCGGATCAGTGCAAAGTGAGGACCTGGTGCCTACCTCGAAACGCCCGCGCCAACCAGTCGTCGCCGTCACCGGCGCGTCCTCAGGCATCGGCCGCGAGCTCGTCGCGAAGCTCGCCACCAACGCGGATTTCCGCAGGGTGGTGGCCATCGACGAGCAGCGCGGCGACGTCCAGGACGTCACCTGGAGAGTGATCGACGTACGGGATCCGCTCTTGGCGAACCGCATCTCCGACATCGACGTCCTGGTCCATCTCGCCGGTGACTACGCGCTCGACTCCGACCCCGGCGAGCGGCGCGCCTACAACCTGCGCGCCGCGCAGACGGTCCTGACCGCCAGCGCCGCCGCGCGCGTGCGGCGTGTCGTGCTGGTCACCAGCGCCATGGTGTACGGCGCCGCGCCCGAGAACGACGTCCCGCTCCCGGAGGACTCCGCGGTCGCCGCCGAGCCCGACACCGGCGTGGTGGGCGACTACCTGGAGATCGAGGCGCTGGTCCGCAGGGCTGCCCGCAGCCACCCGGGGCTCGAGGTCACCGTCGTACGGCCCGCCGCGATCGTCGGCCCCGGCATCGACACGGTCATCACCAGGCACTTCGAGTCGCCGCGGCTGCTGACGGTGAAGGGCTGCACGCCGCGCTGGCAGTTCTGCCATGTCGACGACCTGCTCTCGGCGCTGGAGCTGGCGGCCAGGGGAGTGGTCACCGGCGTGGTGGCGGTCGGCTCCGAGGGCTGGCTCGAGCAGGAGCAGGTGGAGGAGCTGTCCGGGATACGCGGTTTCGAGCTGCCCGCCGGTCTCACGTTCGGTACGGCGCAGCGACTCCACAGGCTCGGCATCACCCCCGCCCCCGCGACGGACCTCCACTACGTCGTCTACCCGTGGGTGGTCGACTGCGCGAACCTGCGCGAGGCGGGATGGAAGCCCGCGTGGAGCAACGAGGCGGCCCTCGAGCAGCTGCTCGAGCTGCGCGAGAACAGGACGACCGTGGTCGGCAGGCGGCTGCCGGTCAAGGAGGCCACGCTCACCGCGGCCGGCGCGACGGTCGCCGTCATCGGCACCGCCGCGATCGTCAGGCAGGTACGCAAGAAGCGTAGGCTTTGACCGTGATTCGGTTGCTGGACATTCGCGACACGCCGCTCTCCGTCGAGGAGGTGCTCGCCGCGGTGGGCTCCCACGCGGCGGGCGGCACCACCCTGTTCGTCGGCACCGTCCGCGAGCAGGATCACGGCAAGGCCGTGACGAAGCTGTCCTACTCCGCCCACCCGAGCGCGATCGACGAGCTGCGGCGCGTGGCGGAGAAGGTCGCGGCCGACTTCCCCGTGACGGCGCTCGCCGCCGTTCACAGGGTCGGTGACCTGGAGCTCGGCGACATCGCGGTGATCGTCGCGGTCGCCTGCCCGCACAGGGGAGAGGCCTTCGAGGCCTCCCGCAGGCTGATCGACGATCTCAAGTCCCAGGTTCCGATCTGGAAACACCAGGTGTTCGCCGACGGGTCGACCGAGTGGGTCGGCGCCTGCGAATAAGCTCAGCACATGTCACGACGTGCACTCACCCTGTTGGTCGCGGGCTTCCTGGTGCTCGCGCTGGGCATCACAGGAGCGGTGATCAACGTGCCGTACGTCGTGCTGCGGCCCGGTCCCACCGAGAACACGATCGGCGAGGTCGACAAGAAGCCGGTCATCTCGATCGACGGGCGGAAGACCTACCCCACGAGTGGCATGCTCAGCCTGGTCACCGTCTCCTACCAGGGCGGCCCCGCCGCCAGGCCCGACCTGCTGACCGCCCTGCGCGGCTGGGTCGACCCGACCTCGGCGGTCGTGCCCGAAGACTCGATCTTCCCTCGCACCCAGACCGCCGAAGAGGTCGAGCAGGAGAACACCGCGGAGATGACCAACTCCCAGGACAACGCGACGGCCGCGGCCCTGACCGAGATGAAGATCCACTACACGATGGTGCCCACGGTCCTGTCGGTGGAGAAGTCCGCCCCCGCGTCGGGCAAGCTCAAGCCCGCTGACGAGATCCGCGCCGTCGACGGCAGCGCCGTCAGCACCGTCGAGGAGGTCTCGGCCGCCGTCAAGGCGCGCAAGCCGGGCGACGAGATCGCCTTCTCCGTCTCGAGGAACGGCCAGGAGGAGTCGGTCACCGTCAAGGCGGCCGCCTCCAAGCAGGGCACCGCGATGGTCGGCATCGTCATGCAGGCCAAGTACAAGTTCCCCTTCAAGGTCACCATCAACGTCGGCGACGTCGGCGGCCCGAGCGCGGGCATGATGTTCGCCCTCGGCATCATCGACAAGCTCACGCCCGGCCAGATCACCGGCGGCAAGGCGATCGCGGGCACCGGCACCATCACCCCCGAGGGCAAGGTCGGGGCGATCGGCGGCATCGCGCAGAAGATGGTCGGGGCCAGGGACGCCGGCGCCACCGTCTTCCTCACCCCCGCCGACAACTGCGCCGAGGCGATGAAGGCGGCCCCCGACGGTCTCCGCCTGGTGAAGGCCGACACGCTCCACGGAGCGGTCCAGGCGCTCGACGCGATCAGGACGGGCAAGGGAGAGGTGCCTGCCTGCACGGCCGGGTGAACTTTCCCCGCTCCCCATTCGTTAGCCGTACCGGCATCCTTCGTCAGCCGAGCCGGGCCGGTGTAGGTTGCCAACCACGGACCGTTTGCACATCACGACGAGGGGTTGGCCTTGGCATTCCGGACCCCAGGACCCGGTCGGGGGATGCGCCTGCCCCGCCGACCGCGACTGCTTCTTCCTGTCGCGATCGCCCTGGTGGCGATCGTCGCATTCTTCTTCTTGTTCTCGGGCATCTACACCGACTACCTCTGGTTCGACTCCGTCAGGGCCACCTCCGTCTTCTCCGGGGTGCTGCTCACTGAGATCGGGCTGTTCGTGGTCGGCGCGCTGCTCATGGCCGGCATCGTCGGCGGCAACATGCTGCTGGCCTTCAGGATGCGGCCGATGTTCGGGCCCGCGATGTTCGGCGGCGGCAGTGGCGCCGACCGCTACAGGCTGGCGCTCGATCCCCACCGCAAGCTGATCTTCATCATCGGCATGGCCGTGCTCGCGCTGTTCGCGGGCTCGTCGTTCGCCGGGCAGTGGAAGACCTGGCTGGCGTTCATCAACGGCACGCCGTTCAACAAGACGGACGAGCTGTTCAAGTGGGACATCTCATTCTTCATGTTCGACTACCCGTTCATCAGGATGGTGCTGAACTTCCTGTTCACCGCGGTGATCCTCGCGATCATCATGGCGGCGATCACGCACTACCTGTACGGCGGGTTCAGGCTGCAGTCGCCCGGCGTCCACGCCTCGCGCGCGGCGCGCGTGCACCTGTCGCTCCTGCTGGGCGTCTTCGTCCTGCTGAAGGCCGTCGCCTACTGGATCGACCGCTACGGCCTGGTCTTCTCCGACCGCGGCTTCGTCCACGGCGCCTCCTACACCGACGTCAGCGCCGTCCTGCCGGCCAAGACCATCCTCGCGATCATCGCGCTGATCTGCGCCGCGCTCTTCTTCGCCGGCGTCATCCGTCCGGGCGGCATGCTCCCGGGCGTCTCGTTCGGCCTGCTGGTCCTGTCGGCGATCCTGATCGGCGGCGTCTACCCCGCCCTGGTCGAGCAGTTCCAGGTCAAGCCGAACCAGCAGCAGCGTGAGGCCGCCTACATCGGGCGCAACATCGCCGCGACCAGAGACGCGTACGGCGTGGCCGACAGCGAGGTCATCGACTACACCGCGCAGTCCGACCCCAGCAAGGTCACCGCAGACGGCGACGTCTCGGTCTCGGGCGTGCGGCTGCTCGACCCCAACCTGGTCGCCAAGACCTACCAGCAGAAGCAGCGCATCCGAGGCTTCTACGACTTCCCCACCCAGCTCGACGTCGACCGCTACAAGGACAACGGGGCCCCGCTGCCTCGCGACCACGTCGTGGCCGTCCGCGAGCTGACGGGCCCGCCCTCGCAGCAGAACAACTGGATCAACAAGCACCTCGTCTACACGCACGGCTACGGCTTCGTGGCGGCGCCGGGCAACGAGGTCGACTCCGAGGGCCTGCCCAACTTCGACGCCAAGGACATGCCGGTCACCGGCGCCCTGGGCCAGAAGATCAAGGAGCCGCGCGTCTACTTCGGCGAGCAGATGGCCACCGAGTACGTCATCGCGGGAGCGCCGAACGCCAAGCCCGGCCAGGGCCAGGAGCTCGACTTCCCCGAGAGCGGCGGCACCGGCCAGGCCAACACCACCTACGCGGGACAGGGCGGCGTGCGCGTCGGCTCGTTCTTCAACAGGCTGGTGTACGCGGCCAAGTACGGCGAGATCAACATGCTGCTGTCGGGCGACATCAACGACAGCTCGAAGATCCTCTACGAGCGCGACCCGCGTGACCGCGTCGCCAAGGTGGCGCCGTTCCTGCAGCTCGACGCCAACCCGTACCCGGCGATCGTCGACGGGCGCATCACCTGGATCGTCGACGGCTACACGATGTCCAACGACTACCCGTACTCACAGAGCAAGTCGCTGCTGTCGATGACCGAGGACACCGCTACCGTCCGCGGCGTCGCCCCGCAGCAGCCGCGCGACCAGATCAACTACATCCGCAACGCGGTCAAGGCCACGGTCGACGCCTACGACGGCACGGTCACGCTCTACGCCTGGGACCCCAGCGACCCGCTGCTGCAGACCTGGCAGAAGGCCTTCCCCGGCGTCATCCAGCCGAAGTCCAAGATGAGCCAGGACCTCAAGGACCACATCCGCTACCCCGAGGACCTGTTCAAGGTGCAGCGCGACATCCTGTCGCAGTACCACATCGAGAACCCCAACGCCTTCTACAGCGGCCAGGACTTCTGGAACGTCCCCTTCGACCCCTCCCAGGGCGACAAGGACGTCAAGCAGCCGCCGTACTACCTGACCACCACGATGCCGAAGCAGCAGCCGTCGTTCTCGCTGACGACGACGTTCGTGCCGCGCCAGGGCCCCAACCTGGCGGCGTTCATGGCGGTCGACGCGACCGACGGCCCGGGGTACGGCAAGCTGCGCATCCTGCGCATGCCGTCCAACACCTCGATCCCCGGTCCCGGACAGGCGCAGAACAACTTCCAGAACAAGTTCTCGGGCGAGCTCAACCTGCTCGGCCTGGGCAACGCCACGGTCCGCTACGGCAACCTGCTGACGTTGCCCTTCGCCGACGGCCTGGTCTACATCGAGCCCGTCTACGTCCAGACCGCCGCGGCCGCGGGTCAGGAGCCCTTCCCGATCCTGAGGAGGGTCCTGGTCGCCTACGGCAGCACGGTCGGCTCGGGCGACACGCTGAAGGACGCGCTGTCCAAGGTGTTCAGCGGCAAGGCCGCCGAGCAGCCGACGACAGGCCAGCCGCAGACGGGCGAACAGCCCGCCGCCACCGGCGCCACGGCCAAGCTGATCAGCGACGCCCAGAAGGCCTACGACGACGCCAACAAGGCGCTGTCGACCTCGCCGCCCGACTGGGTGAAGTACGGCGAGGCGCAGAAGCGCCTGCAGGACGCGCTCAACGCCCTGGGCCGCACCTCTGCCGTCCAGCCCTCGGCGACCCCGACGGCTCCGGCCACCACGCCGCCCGCCACCCCGTCACCGACGCCTTCGGGCACCGTTTCACCCACGCCATCCGCTACGCCGTCTTCTTGATTTGCACGACTCCCGCGTCACCTATAGTCTTTAGACACACACCGACGCGGGGTGGAGCAGTTCGGTAGCTCGCTGGGCTCATAACCCAGAGGTCGCAGGTTCAAATCCTGCCCCCGCTACCAATGAAAAGACCCTCAGGGATTATCCCTGAGGGTCTTTTTCTTGTGCCCTGGGCCTGTCGCCCCTGGTCCGAAGGGCGGGCCGTGGACCAGGGGCCACCGGGCGGCCCGTCGGGTTAGGCCGTACGGCGCGCCAGGAGGTGGGCATGGGGGAAGCCCCGCAGGCGGTCCTCGCCCGGAGCGCAGATCAGCCTGGCCACCTCGGTGAGCCCGGCCTTGAGCAGCAGCTCGGCCACGCGATCGGGCGAGTACCGGTAGGCGAGGGAGACCTTGTGGTCGAACGCCTCCGCCAGTTCGGAGGGATGGTCGTAGCCCTGGAAAGCGACCAGGAGGAGGCCACCGGGCGCCAGCACACGGTGGAACTCGGCGAGCGTGAGGGGGAGGCGCTCCGGCGGGGTGTGGATGATGGAGTAGTTGGCCAGAACCCCCGCCAGGGAGGCGTCCTCCACGTCCAGGGCCTCCATCCGTCCCACCTCGAAGCGGAGGCCGGGATGGGCGTCGCGGGCGATCGCGATCATCTCGGGTGACAGATCGACGCCGAAGGCCGTGACGCCGAGCGAGCCCAGGTGCGCGGTGACGTGGCCAGGGCCGCATCCTACGTCCGCCACCAGCCCGTCACCCGCGCCCCTGACGAGCTCGGCGAAGACGGAGATCATCGCGTGGTCGAGCGGGTTGGAGAGGAAGGTCTGGCTGACGAGCTCGACGTAGAGGGCGGCGGAGGCGTCGTAGGCGGCGCGCGTGGCGACGAGGAAGTCCGGCTCTGTCATGGCTGGACATCGTAGGGCCTCTATGACCGGGTGGGCACAGCTCAGGTTCGGCGACGGTGACCAGGCCCCCGCGGCGCGGATTCCGCGGAACGCGGTCGGGGGACGCATCAGCACCGACCAGCTATGCGAGCGCCTCGACCGCTCGCGCGGCATCCGCTACGGGCGATCCTGGGGAGCGAACGTCACGTTGCGCGCGTAGCGCCTGAACCCGATCGACTCGTAGGTCGCCCGCGCCGACGGATAGTCGTCGTCCCCTCGTCGAGCTGCAGATGCGCGTCAGGGGGCGGGCCTCTCGGCGGCGGCCCATGGATCAGGCGCGGCCGTCCCTGTCGTGCTTCAGTGCCAGCCGTACCGCGAAATAGACGATCAGGAACTGGAGCAGGGCGCTGATGAGCCACGAAAGAAGTGGATCCACAGCCCGAGTGTGACGGGTTATGTGCCGTTATTCCATGGTTGCCGAAAAGCCGGTCTGATGATTACATCATTACATGATCGTGGAGTACATCCGCTACCGCGTCCCCGACGCGGACGGCTTCGAGGACGCCTACAGGCGGGCGGTGGTGCCCCTGGGCAACTCGCCCGAGTGCCTGACCTACGAGCTGTCCCGCTGCGTGGACGAGCCCGAGTGCTACGTCCTGCGCATCGAATGGACCTCGGCAGAGGGTCATCTGGAGGGTTTCAGGAAGAGCGCACACTTCCAGGAGTTCTTCGCCGAGATCAAGCCCTTCGTCTCCCACATCGAGGAGATGCGCCACTACGAGCAGGTCATCACCAAGACCGAGCCGACGCTGTTCGAGTGGGCGGGCGGCGCCGAGGCGCTCGAGCGGCTGACCGCGACCTTCTACGACCTGGTGAAGAAGGACGACCTCGTCGGGCCGCTGTTCGCGGGCATGGACCCGGGCCATCCCCGCTATGTGGCGATGTGGCTCGGCGAGGTCTTCGGCGGCCCCGCCGCCTACACCCGCGAGCGCGGCGGCCACACGCACATGGTCTCCAAGCACCTCGGCAAGGGCATCACCGAGCAGCAGCGCCGCCGATGGGTGAGCCTGCTCATGGACGCCGCCGACGAGGTCGGCCTGCCCTCCGACGCGGAGTTCAGAGCGGCGTTCGCCGGCTACGTCGAGTGGGGCACCAGGCTGGCCCTCTACTTCTCAGGCCCGAACGCCAGGGCGCCGAAGGAGGAGCCCGTGCCCAGGTGGGGCTGGGGGGTGGCGCCGCCGTACAAGCCATAGTCTTGGTGGCATGGGCAGGGGGAGGTTGCGGGTCTATCTGGGCGCGGCCCCCGGAGTAGGAAAGACCTACGCCATGCTGGGCGAAGGTCGCAGGGCACTGCAGCGGGGCAGAGACGTCGTGGTGGGGTTCGTGGAGACCCACGGCCGTCCGCGCACCGCCGAGCAGCTCGAAGGGCTGGAAGTCCTCCCCCGTCGCACGCTGCTCCACAGGGGCGTCGCCTTCACCGAGCTGGACGTCGAGGCGGTCGTCGCGAGGAAGCCCAAGATCGCGCTGATCGACGAGCTGGCCCACACCAACGTCCCCGGCTCGGCTAACGACAAGCGCTGGCAGGACGTCGAGGAGATCCTCGACGCGGGCATCGACGTGATCTCCACCGTGAACGTCCAGCACCTCGAGTCGCTCAACGACGTCGTCGAACGGATCACGGGCCTGCCCCAGCGCGAGACCGTCCCCGACGACGTCGTACGGCGGGCCGACCAGATCGAGCTGGTCGACATGTCGCCAGAGGCGCTGCGCCGCCGCCTGGCCCACGGCAACGTCTACGCCCCCGAGAGCGTCGACGCCGCGCTGTCCAACTACTTCCGCGTCGGCAACCTGACCGCCCTGCGCGAGCTGGCCCTGCTGTGGCTGGCGGGCAAGGTCGACGAGCAGCTCGACCGCTACCGCTCCGACCACGGCATCGCCGGCACCTGGGAGGCGCGCGAGCGGGTGGTCGTGGCGCTGACCGGCGGCCCCGAGGGCGACACGCTCGTACGGCGAGCCGCCCGCATCGCCGGCAGGACCAAGGGCGCCGACCTGCTGGCCGTCCACGTGACCAGGGCGGACGGCCTGGCGAGCAGCGCAGATCCAGCCAGCCTCGCCAGGCAGCGCACGCTCGTGGAGAGCCTCGGCGGCACCTACCACCAGGTCGTCGGCGAGGACATCCCGCGCGCCCTGCTCGACTTCGCCCGCGGCGTCAACGCTACCCAGCTCGTCATCGGCGCCTCACGCAGGGGCAGGCTCGCGCAGATCTTCGCCCGCGGCGTGGGGGTCACCACCATGGCGCAGTCCGACTCGATCGACGTGCACATGGTCACCCACGAGGCGATCCGCAAGGGCCTCACCAGGCCCGCGTCCCCCAGGGCCGCCCTCACGCGAGGGCGCAGGATCGCGGGCTGGGCGATGGCGCTGCTGGCGATGCCCCTGCTGACCGTGGCGCTGCTGCCGTTCAGACGAGACCTGACGCTGCCCAGCGAGATCCTGCTGTTCCTCCTGCTGGTCGTCGCGGTGGCGCTGGTCGGCGGGATGTGGCCGGCGCTCACCGCGGCCGTCTTCGGGTTCGCGCTGCTCAACTGGTTCTTCACCGCGCCCGTGCACACGCTGACGATCTCCGCGCCGGAGAACCTGCTCGCCCTGGTCATCTTCGTGCTGGTCGCGGCCATGGTGAGCACCGTCGTCGACCTGGCGGCGCGCCGTACGAGGGAGGCGTCCAGGTCGAGCGCCGACGCGGAGGTGCTCTCCACACTGGCGGGCCAGGTGCTGAGAGGCGAGCCGCTGCTCGAAAGGTTGCGCGAGATCTACGGCCTGACCTCGGTCACGCTGCTGGAGCGCGCGGGGGAGGAGTGGCGGATCGTCGCGATGGCGGGCGGGCCGCCGTGCACCGAGCCAGGCGCCGGCGACACCGACGTGACGATCGACGAGGACCTGGTGCTGGCCGTACGGGGAAGGCTGCTGGACGCCGCCGACCGGCGGGTGCTCGAGGCGTTCGCCGCCGAGGCCGCGGTGGCGCTGCGCCAGCAGCGGTTGCGCGAGGAGGCCGCGCTGGCGCGGCCCCTGGCGGAGGCGGACAGGATGCGTACGGCGCTGCTCGCGGCGGTCAGCCATGACCTGCGCACGCCGCTGGCCTCGGCGATGGCGGCGGTCGAGAGCCTGCGCAGCAGCGAGATCGACTGGAGCCCCTCCGACAGGGAGGAGCTGCTCGCCACGGCGGGAGAGTCCCTGGTCAAGCTGCACAGGCTGGTGGAGAACCTGCTCGACATGAGCAGACTGCAGGCGGGCGTCCTCGGGCTCGCGCTGCAGCCCGTGGCACTGGAGGAGATCATTCCCCGGGTGCTCGACGACGCGGGATCCCACGCGAGGGCGGACTTCTCCGTCGAACTGCCCGAGGTGATGGCCGATCCCGTCCTGCTCGAAAGGGTGCTGGCCAACCTGGTGGGCAACGGCGTCAGGTACAGCCCCGTGCTGGTCACGGCCAGCGAGCACGCCGACCGCGTCGAGATCCGCGTCATCGACAGGGGGCCGGGGATCCCGCCCGAGGACCATCAGCGGGTCTTCCAGCCGTTCCAGCGGCTGGGCGACCGCGACAACCACGCGGGCGTCGGTCTGGGGCTGGCGCTGTCGCGCGGGCTGACCGAGGCGATGGGCGGCACCCTGGTGCCGGAGGAGACGCCAGGAGGAGGGCTCACCATGATCGTGTCCCTGAGGACCGCCGCATGACCCGCGTGCTGGTGGTCGACGACGAGCCGCAGATCCTGCGCGCGCTGCGGATCAACCTGGCCGCCAGGGAGTACGAGGTCGCGGTGGCCGAGGACGGCAACGCGGCCCTGCGCCAGGCCGCCGGCTGGCACCCCGACCTGGTCATCCTCGATCTCGGCCTGCCCGACCTCGACGGTGTCGAGGTCATCCACGGCCTGCGCGGCTGGACCAGCGTGCCCATCATCGTCCTGTCGGGCAGGGCGGGCAGCGCGGACAAGGTGGACGCCCTGGACGCCGGCGCCGACGACTACGTCACCAAGCCCTTCGGCATCGACGAACTCCTGGCGCGCATCCGCGCGGTCACCCGCAGGACCAACCAGCACGAGACCGAACCGGCCACCGTACGCATTGGCGACCACGTGGTGGACCTGGCGACCAAGACGATCTCCGGCGGGGTACGGCTGACGCCCACCGAGTGGCACTTCCTGGAGCTCCTGCTACGCAACCCCGGCAAGCTCATCAGCCAGCGGCAGGTGCTGACCGAGGTGTGGGGCAGCGCGTACCTGAAGGAGACGAACTACCTGCGGCAGTACATGGCCCAGCTCAGGCGCAAGCTCGAGCGCGACCCCGCGCGCCCGGATCACCTGCTCACCGAGCCAGGCATGGGCTACAGGTTCCAGCCCTAGGGCTCCTCGGTGCAGGACGTCGGTTCCGCCAGAGGATCGGGGTGGGCGTCGGTCTCCCGCTTGTCCTCTTCGTTCATCCAGTGAAAGATCCCCCGGGTGGCCTCGTCATCGATCTCGTCGATGTGGTGCCGCTCGGGATATCTGTCCCTGTACATGGCGATCCAGGATTCCTGCACGTCATCGCCCATATCCAGGGAAACTTCGTACGGTTGATCACTCATGGGACCCACAATACCCGCATGGGCGTTTCTGGGCTCAGTGACCGATTTTCGGCATCACGCGGTACGGCGGAGCATCGAGGAGGTCTTGTGGGCGGCCCACCCGGCGAGCAGGACACCGAAGGCCACCTGCGCCGCGCGCACCCAGTCGGGGGTGGGCTCGACGGCGAAGAGCACCACGCCCGTCCAGAGCAGGCTGAATCCTCCAACGAGGGCGACTGCCGCCCAGTTTCCTACCTTCTGCCACATCTGAGCAGTGTCGCAGGCGTCGATCCAAGGACGGGTATGCGCTCGGTCGTCATCTCGGCAGCGTGCGGCTGCTCCCGACGCACCTGCGCAGGCGCAGACCCGTCCGCTTGGGAGCCGTCGGCTGGTCGAGCGCCGCGAGCAACGCGGCGGCGGCGCGCGCGTCGGACAGGATGCGCTGGACGCTCTCGTCGTCTGCGGGCAGCTGACCGTGCTCGGCCAGCTCGTGCCGCAGGAAGACCAGAGGCTCCGGCACCCCCGCGGCCACGGCCGCGGCCGTCGCGCGGGCCGCGGTGAGCAGGCGAAGGTAGTAGGTGCGCAACGCGGCCTCGCGCATGCGGACCTGCTCCAGGTCGTCGAGCAGGTCGCTGGCGATCCGCAGCAGCTCGCCGGCGTGGTTGGTCTCGTCGGCGATGGCGGCGCGGATGTCGTCGAACTCCGAGCGGGGCATGACAGGCACCTCCACGGGCGCAGTGAGCTCGTGCCTACTTCGTACAGGCCGGCGATTGCGGATGACTTGCCAACTGGTTGCGAGAGGGGAAGGTTTGAAGCATCGGAGGGGAGGGAATGACCAACTGATCGCCTGAGTGGCCCCATGTGGTCCAGGAGTCCTGCTAGAGTTTCTGTCGCTGGCCCGCCCGCAGGGGCATGGGTCCGGCGAACCCCACTTCCCGATCCACTGTCCGGTTGGTTCGCACCTGTCCGGATCGCTGGTAAGTTTGAGGGGTTGTCCCGGAAGCGGGGCGTCGGAATTCCTGATGATTTCTCGGAAAGAGTCAATTTGACTCCGACCGGGGGAGCTGAAAGAATAAAGACATAACGAAGCGAGTGCCACCGGGCAGGTGACGGTGAATGCGTCCGTTTCTTGAGAACTCAACAGTGTGTTAAAAGCCAGTGCATGATGCACAACCCCGTCCATTGGACGGATTCCTTTGGTTGGAACATTCATGTTTCAGCCGGGAGAAATTCTCAAACATTGTTTGGAGAGTTTGATCCTGGCTCAGGACGAACGCTGGCGGCGTGCTTAACACATGCAAGTCGAGCGGAAAGGCCCTTCGGGGTACTCGAGCGGCGAACGGGTGAGTAACACGTGAGCAACCTGCCCCTGACTCTGGGATAAGCCCGGGAAACTGGGTCTAATACCGGATACGACCGCCCCCGGCATCGGGTGGTGGTGGAAAGTTTTTTCGGTTGGGGATGGGCTCGCGGCCTATCAGCTTGTTGGTGGGGTAGTGGCCTACCAAGGCGACGACGGGTAGCCGGCCCTGAGAGGGCGACCGGCCACACTGGGACTGAGACACGGCCCAGACTCCTACGGGAGGCAGCAGTGGGGAATATTGCGCAATGGGCGAAAGCCTGACGCAGCGACGCCGCGTGGGGGATGACGGCCTTCGGGTTGTAAACCTCTTTCAGCAGGGACGAAGTTGACGTGTACCTGCAGAAGAAGCGCCGGCTAACTACGTGCCAGCAGCCGCGGTAATACGTAGGGCGCAAGCGTTGTCCGGAATTATTGGGCGTAAAGAGCTCGTAGGTGGCTTGTCGCGTCTGCCGTGAAAGCTCGCAGCTTAACTGCGGGTCTGCGGTGGATACGGGCTGGCTAGAGGTAGGTAGGGGAGAACGGAATTCCTGGTGTAGCGGTGAAATGCGCAGATATCAGGAGGAACACCGGTGGCGAAGGCGGTTCTCTGGGCCTTACCTGACGCTGAGGAGCGAAAGCGTGGGGAGCGAACAGGATTAGATACCCTGGTAGTCCACGCTGTAAACGTTGGGCGCTAGGTGTGGGGATCTTCCACGATCTCCGTGCCGGAGCTAACGCATTAAGCGCCCCGCCTGGGGAGTACGGCCGCAAGGCTAAAACTCAAAGGAATTGACGGGGGCCCGCACAAGCGGCGGAGCATGTTGCTTAATTCGACGCAACGCGAAGAACCTTACCAAGGCTTGACATCGCCCGGAAAGCTGCAGAGATGTGGCCCTCTTCGGACTGGGTGACAGGTGGTGCATGGCTGTCGTCAGCTCGTGTCGTGAGATGTTGGGTTAAGTCCCGCAACGAGCGCAACCCTTGCTCCATGTTGCCAGCAGGCGCTTCGGCGTGCTGGGGACTCATGGGGGACTGCCGGGGTCAACTCGGAGGAAGGTGGGGATGACGTCAAGTCATCATGCCCCTTATGTCTTGGGCTGCAAACATGCTACAATGGCCGGTACAGAGGGTTGCGATACCGTGAGGTGGAGCGAATCCCTAAAAGCCGGTCTCAGTTCGGATTGGGGTCTGCAACTCGACCCCATGAAGTCGGAGTCGCTAGTAATCGCAGATCAGCAACGCTGCGGTGAATACGTTCCCGGGCCTTGTACACACCGCCCGTCACGTCACGAAAGTCGGCAACACCCGAAGCCCGTGGCCCAACCAGCTTGCTGGGGGGAGCGGTCGAAGGTGGGGCTGGCGATTGGGACGAAGTCGTAACAAGGTAGCCGTACCGGAAGGTGCGGCTGGATCACCTCCTTTCTAAGGAGCAGCGACCGGTCTTGATCGGTCTACGTCGAGGTCATCAGCGAACGTCTGATGCTCGGCAGCTCATTAGTGGAGCACTGGCTACTCGGTTCAGCGTGATCGCTGCCCGTCTGGTACCGCCCGGCTTGCCGGGAGTGGGAACGAGGGTGACAGGGGTTACGAGGTGCCGGACACACTGTTGGGTCCTGAGGAAACGGACCGGATCATGGGGCCACCCGCTGCGGGTTTCGCATGGTGGCCTGATCCTTCTGTTCCGCCTCATACAGGGCTAGCGAAGAACCGTCTTGGTGTGGTTTGGAGCTGGTTGCTGTTTGTTGTTTGAGATTTGCATAGTGGACGCGAGCATCTTTGTGGCCAAGTTTTTTAGGGCACACGGTGGATGCCTTGGCATCAGGAGCCGATGAAGGACGTGGGAGGCTGCGTTAAGCCTCGGGGAGTCGCCAACCAGACGTTGATCCGGGGATGTCCGAATGGGGAAACCTAGCACCAGTCATGTGGTGTTGCCTCCGCCTGAATGTATAGGGCGGTTGGTGGTAACGCGGGGAAGTGAAACATCTCAGTACCCGTAGGAAGAGAAAACAACAGTGATTCCGTGAGTAGTGGTGAGCGAAAGCGGATGAGGCTAAACCGTTTGCGTGTGATAGCCGGCAGGCGTTGCGCAAGCGGGGTCGTGGGACCCTCTGGTGGTTTCTGCCGAGACCACAAACAGTGAGAAACCTGTCTGATAGTTGAAGCCTCTGGGAAGGGGCGCCGTAGACCGTGAGAGCCGGGTAGGCGAAATCGGATGGGCTGTTTGAGGGGATCCCAAGTAGCACGGGGCCCGAGAAATCCTGTGTGAATCTGCCAGGACCACCTGGTAAGCCTAAATACTCCCTGATGACCGATAGTGCACTAGTACCGTGAGGGAAAGGTGAAAAGTGCCCCGGTGAGGGGTCGTGAAATAGTACCTGAAACCGTGTGCCTACAAGCCGTAGGAGCTTAGCTGGGCTTGCTCAGCTGTGATGTGACTGCGTGCCTTTTGAAGAATGAGCCTGCGAGTTATGGTGTGTGGCGAGGTTAACCCGTGTGGGGGAGCCGTAGCGAAAGCGAGTCTGAATAGGGCGTTTGAGTCGCATGCTGTAGACCCGAAGCGGAGTGATCTACGCATGGGCAGGTTGAAGCGAGGGTAAGACCTCGTGGAGGACCGAACCCACCAGGGTTGAAAACCTGGGGGATGACCTGTGTGTAGGGGTGAAAGGCCAATCAAACTCCGTGATAGCTGGTTCTCCCCGAAATGCATTTAGGTGCAGCGTCACGTGTTTCTTGCCGGAGGTAGAGCACTGGATGGCCGATGGGCCCGACAAGGTTACTGACGTCAGCCAAACTCCGAATGCCGGTAAGTGAGAGCGTGGCAGTGAGACTGCGGGGGATAAGCTCCGTAGTCGAGAGGGAAACAGCCCAGATCACCGACTAAGGCCCCTAAGCGTGTGCTAAGTGGGAAAGGATGTGGAGTCGCAGAGACAACCAGGAGGTTGGCTTAGAAGCAGCCACCCTTGAAAGAGTGCGTAATAGCTCACTGGTCAAGTGATTCCGCGCCGACAATGTAGCGGGGCTCAAGTACACCGCCGAAGTCGTGGCATTGATGAGAACGTGTTCTTGTTGATGGGTAGGGGAGCGTCGTGCAGCCGGCGAAGCAGCAGAGTGATCTAGTTGTGGAGGCTGTGCGAGTGAGAATGCAGGCATGAGTAGCGAATGCAGGGTGAGAAACCCTGCCGCCGAATGACCAAGGGTTCCTGGGCCAGGCTAATCCGCCCAGGGTAAGTCGGGACCTAAGGCGAGGCCGACAGGCGTAGTCGATGGACAACGGGTTGATATTCCCGTACCCGCTTTAACACGCCCATATCGAACCTCGTGATGCTAAGAGTCCTTAAGCCCCGCAGCGTCCTTCGGGACAAGTGGTGAGGCTGAACGCTCGATCCGATCGGGTAGTAGGTAAGCGATGGGGTGACGCAGGAAGGTAGTCCAACCCAGGCGATGGTTGTTCCTGGGGTAAGCATGTAGGGAGTGTCGTAGGCAAATCCGCGACGCATGTATCCTGAGATGTGATGCCGAGCCGATTGTGGCGAAGTGGATGATCCTATGCTGCCGAGAAAAGCCTCTAGCGAGTGTTGTGGCGGCCCGTACCCTAAACCGACTCAGGTGGTCAGGTAGAGAATACCGAGGCGATCGGGTGAACTGTGGTTAAGGAACTCGGCAAATTGCCCCCGTAACTTCGGGAGAAGGGGGACCTCTGCTGGTGACGAAACTAGCTTTCTGAGCTGGTGGGGGTCGCAGTGGCCAGGGGGAAGCGACTGTTTACTAAAAACACAGGTCCGTGCGAAGTCGTAAGACGATGTATACGGACTGACGCCTGCCCGGTGCCGGAACGTTAAGGGGACCGCTTAGCGCAGCAATGCGCGAAGGTGAGAACTTAAGCGCCGGTAAACGGCGGTGGTAACTATAACCATCCTAAGGTAGCGAAATTCCTTGTCGGGTAAGTTCCGACCTGCACGAATGGCGTAACGACTTCCCCGCTGTCTCAACCGCAGACCCGGCGAAATTGCACTACGAGTAAAGATGCTCGTTACGCGCAGCAGGACGGAAAGACCCCGGGACCTTCACTACAGCTTGACATTGGCGTTTGGAACGTCTTGTGTAGGATAGGTGGGAGACTGTGAAGCTCGGACGCTAGTTCGGGTGGAGTCATTGGTGAAATACCACTCTGGTCGTTTTGAACGTCTAACTCTGGTCCGTGATCCGGATCGGGGACAGTGTCTGGTGGGTAGTTTAACTGGGGCGGTTGCCTCCTAAAGAGTAACGGAGGCGCCCAAAGGTTCCCTCAGCCTGGTTGGCAATCAGGTGTTGAGTGTAAGTGCACAAGGGAGCTTGACTGTGAGACTGACGGGTCGAGCAGGAGCGAAAGCTGGGACTAGTGATCCGGCGGTGGCATGTGGAAGCGCCGTCGCTCAACGGCTAAAAGGTACCCCGGGGATAACAGGCTGATCTTCCCCAAGAGTCCATATCGACGGGATGGTTTGGCACCTCGATGTCGGCTCGTCGCATCCTGGGGCTGGAGTAGGTCCCAAGGGTTGGGCTGTTCGCCCATTAAAGCGGTACGCGAGCTGGGTTTAGAACGTCGCGAGACAGTTCGGTCCCTATCCGCTGCGCGCGCAGGAGACTTGAAAGGGGCTGTCCCTAGTACGAGAGGACCGGGACGGACGAACCTCTGGTGTGCCAGTTGTACCGCCAGGTGCACGGCTGGTTGGCTACGTTCGGAAGGGATAACCGCTGAAAGCATCTAAGCGGGAAGCTCGCCTTGAGATGAGGTCTCCCACCACGAGAGTGGGTAAGGCTCCCGGTAGACGACCGGGTTGATAGGCCGGAGGTGGAAGCACGGTAACGTGTGGAGCTGACCGGTACTAATAGGCCGAGGACTTGACCACAAAGCATCTTGCTCGCGTCCACTAGGCAATTCTGAAACAACAAGCACGTCTGTGTTTGACAGTTTCATAGGGTTGCGGCGGTTATAGCGCAGAGGAAACACCCGGTTACATTCCGAACCCGGAAGTTAAGCTCTGCAGCGCCGATGGTACTGCACTCGGGAGGGTGTGGGAGAGTAGGTCGCCGCCGCGCAATCTTTGTATGAAAGGGTCCCGCCTTATGGCGGGGCCCTTTCTGCATTTCGGGGGCATTCCTTTTATCAGGGTGGTACATTGGTACCATGGTAGCAGTCGACCGTACGCAGACCGGGCTTCGTGTGGAGCGCAATGTGCTCAAGGTTCTCAAGGGGCTGGCCGAGTACCTGGACATCTCGCTCGGTGACCTCGTCGAGGGCATCGCGCTGCACGCCTTCGAGGGCAAGGTCCCCTTCTCGCCGGAGACGCTCGTGAAGATCGAGCAGCTCAAGGCGGTCTACGGCCTGACCCTCACCGCCGCCGACGCCCACCGGCTGGTAGAGCGATGAACGGCCCCGAGAAACACCCTGGCGGTCAGGATCTCCACCTGAGGGCGGGTGGACAACACCTGCCCCACGCGCTCGGCGAACAGGCGGGTGACCGGCGCCCTCCTGCGGAGACGGCTGGCCTGAGTCTCCACGCGAACTCAGGCGAGGAGCGACTTCACTCGGATGGGCCGAACCTCCACCCGGCATCAGGCGAGCACGGGCCTCCGGGGCCGGATGGGCTGAGCCTCCATACGGTGGCGGGCGAGCCCGAACCGCATCCAGAGTCGAGTGGGCCGGGCCGTCATCCGGTATCGAGTGCGCACGGGTCTCCTCCAGCGTCGGATGAGTTGAGCCTGCACTCGGTTGCGGGCGAGCACGAACGCCGTCCAGGGTCGGATGCGCCGGACGGTCACGCGGTTTCGGGTGAGTACGGACCTTGTCCGGAGTCGGGTGGGCGGTATCGGTTGACGGGGTCCCTCGTGGTGCCGCTTCCGCCCGAGGAGGCGTTCGTGCTGTTCACCCCGCGGGGGGAGGAGCGATGGGTGGAAGGGTGGGAGCCGGTCTTCCGGTGTCCGGTGGACGACGACTCAGCGCCGGGCACGGTGTTCGAGACCGCCGCCCACGGGGAGTCCACTATCTGGGTGGTGGTCGACCGCCGGCCGGGCCGCCTCATCTCCTACGCGCGCATCACCCCCGGCAGCAGGGCCGGCACCGTCACCGTCACCCTCGAGCCGGTGGAGACGAGCGTGGCGGCATCAGAGGCGAGAGGGGCGAGTCTCGTACGGGTGACCTACGAGCTGACCGCGCTCAGCGACGAGGGCGAGCGCGAGGTGCGCCGCTTCGCGGGCGGGTACCAGGCCTACCTGTCCTCGTGGGAGGAGGCGATCAGGGGCTCGATCCGATAGGGGATCTGCGTCGACAGCGCGATCGTGGTGTCGGTGCGCTGGACCGCGGGAGAGGCGAGAATGCGCGCGATGACCTCCTGGAGGTGGTCGGTGCTCCTGGCCACCACCCTGCACAGCAGGTCGTGCTGTCCGCTCGTGCCGTGCACCTCGAGGATCTGCGGCACGTCGTGCAGCGCCTGGACCGCCTCGGCCAGCCGTCCCTGGGCGATCTGGAGCCAGACGAAGGCCAGGATGGGATGGCCGGTACCCGCGGCTGAGACCGTCGGGCCGAAGTCGACGATGACTCCGCGAGCCGTCAGCTTCTCCACCCTGGCCTGGACGGTGCCCCTGGCCACGCCCAGCAGTCTGGCCAGCTCGGTCAGCCCGATGCGAGGGTGGGCGCGCATGGTCACCAGGAGCCTGGCGTCGAGCTCGTCCATGGCCGCCTCCACAAGGTATGGGCGATTCGAGCAGTCGAAGCCCGATTCGATCAGGCGGTATTGCGCGAATCGACCAGTGAAACTGGTCACTCTTGCCAACGAAAGCTGTAATTGCTGTCATTCTTGCATGTTCGAGGAAGCGCAGTACTTCGCGCCGGTCTCCGCCCAGGACGACGGGTCCGTGGTGGTTGAGCTGGCGACGTCACATCCCGGCTTCGCCGACCAGGTCTACCGGGCCAGGCGAAACGCGATCGCGGCTCTGGCCGTCAACCACCGGCAGGGTGAGCCGATCCCGGCGGCCGAGTACACCGATCAGGAGCACCGCATCTGGTCGCTGATCTCGCACGAGCTGGCCATCAAGCACAGGAAGTACGCCACGGCGGAGTACCTGGAGGGCGCGTCCAGGCTGGGCCTGCCCACGGACAGGATCCCGCAGCTGCAGGAGGTGAGCGAGCTGCTGGAACCGCTCACCGGGTTCAGGTACCTTCCCGCGGCCGGGCTCGTCCCGCTGCGTGACTTCTACGGCGTGCTGGCCGACGGCTACTTCCACTCCACCCAGTACATCCGCCACCACTCGGTGCCCTTCTACACGCCCGAGCCCGACGTCGTCCACGAGGTGATCGGGCACGCCAACGCGCTGGCCAACGACCGTTTCGCGGCGCTGTACCGGCTGGCGGGAGCGGCGGCGCGGCGGGTGGAGAGCGACGAGGCGCTGGAGTTCGTCTCGAAGGTCTTCTGGTTCACGCTGGAGTTCGGCGTGATGGCCGAGAGCGGTGAGCTGCGCGCGTACGGGGCGGGCATCCTGTCGTCCTACGGCGAGATCGAGGAGTTCAGGGGCATGGACATCAGGCCCCTCGACCTGCGGGTCATGGGCGCCACGCAGTACGACATCACGAAATACCAGGACGTGCTGTTCCGTGCCGAGTCGATGCGGCACCTGGAGGACGTCGTGGGCGCCTTCTGGGAGACCTGCGACGACGAGAGCATCGCCGAGCTTCAGGCAGGCGTGATCAGCCGGTAGCCGACACCGCGCACGGTCTGGATCAGCTGGTCGTCCTCGTCGCCCAGGCGCGCCCTGAGCCGTTTGACGTGCACCGCGATCGTGTTGGTCGAGGTGCCGTCGGCGGAGTGCCAGACGTTCCGCATGATCTGCTCGCGGGTCACCGTACGGTCGGCGTTGCGCATCAGGTAGTGCAGCAGCTCGAACTCGCGCAGCGGCAGGTGGACGGCATGGCCCGCGACGCGCACCTGGTAGGCGTGGACGTCGAGCTCCACGCCTCCCACGCTCAGCACCTTGCGCGTCTCGCCGCCGTGGGAGGCCGCCTGGATGAAGGGCAGCAGCTCCAGCACCCGGTACGGCCTGGCCACGCACGCCGAAGCGCCCGCGGCCAGCGCCTGGACGGCCTGCTCGGCGTGCCCCTCACCGACGCCGAGAAGGACGGGTACCGAGCGTGCGAGCCGTACGGCGCGGACGAACTCGACCGCGCCGATGGTCGGCAGTGTGGCGCCCACGAGCACCACGTCAGGGTGCAGGGCGCCGGCCTGCAGGAGCGCCTGGGCGCCGTCGGTCACCCCGGTGACCTCGACGCCCTCTCGTTCGAGCGCCGCCGCCAGCTCCTGGATGACGTCCTCGTCCGGGTCGGCCACCAGCAGCGTGGGGGCTGTCGGGGCGTCCCCGTTCGCCGCGACGACCATCAGCCGAAACGCCCCGTGATGTAGTCCTCGGTGGCCTTCTGCGAGGGGTTGGTGAACATTCGTGAGGTGTCGTCCATCTCGACCACCTTGCCGGGCTGACCCTGGGCCGCGAGGTTGAAGAAGGCGGTGCGGTCGCTCACCCGGGCGGCCTGCTGCATGTTGTGGGTGACGATGACGATCGTGTACTCGTCCTTGAGCTTGGTCATCAGGTCCTCGATGGCCAGCGTGGAGATCGGGTCGAGCGCCGAGCAGGGCTCGTCCATGAGCAGCACCTGTGGCTTGACCGCGATCGCGCGGGCGATGCACAGACGCTGCTGCTGACCGCCGGACAGGCCCGCGCCCGGCTTGTTGAGGCGGTCCTTGATCTCGTTCCAGAGGTTGGCGCCCTTCAGCGACTCCTCGACGATGCCGTCGGTCTCCGACTTGGAGACGCGGCCGTTGAGCTTGAGCCCCGCGGCCACGTTCTCGTAGATGGACATGGTGGGGAACGGGTTGGGTCGCTGGAAGACCATGCCGATCGCGCGGCGCACCGAGACGGGCTCGATGTCGGAGCTGTAGAGGTCCTCGCCGTCGAGGAGCACCTTGCCCTCGACCCGCGCGCCGGGGATGACCTCGTGCATGCGGTTGAGCGTGCGGAGGAAGGTGGACTTGCCGCAGCCGGAAGGGCCGATGAACGCGGTGACCGAGCGGGGTTCGATGGTCATCGAGACGTCCTCGATGGCCTTGTGCGATCCGTAGTAAGCGTCGAGGCCCGAGACCTGGATCTGCTTGGACATGGTGGCGGATACCTCCTATCGGGCCCTGGAAGGCGAGCGCCACCAGGCGATGAGGCGCGCGACCAGGTTCAGCAGCATGACGATCAGGATGAGCGTGAGAGCTCCCGCCCACGCGCGGTCGATGGCGGTGTCGTTGGGACGGGCCGCCTGGTCGAACACGTAGAGGGGGAGTCCCATCTGCGGCCCGTTGAACGGATCGTTGTTGATGGAGTCGGTGAAGAAGACGGTCAGCAGCAGTGGCGCGGTCTCACCGGCGACGCGGGCGATGGCCAGCATGACGCCGGTGATGATGCCGGTGAGCGCGGTCGGCAGCACGACCTTGAGGATCGTGCGCCACTTGGGCACGCCCAGGGCGTAGGAGGCCTCACGCAGGTCGTTGGGGACCAGCCTGAGCATCTCCTCGGCCGAGCGCACCACCGTCGGCATCATCAGGATCGACAGCGCCAGTGCGCCCGCGAACCCGGAGAACGGGATGCCGAGGAAGAGGATCCAGAAGGCGAAGATGAACAGGCCCGCCACGATCGAAGGGACGCCGGTCATGACGTCCACGAAGAAGCTGATCGTACGGCTGAGCCGCCCGCCGGTGCCGTACTCCACCAGGTAGATGGCGGTGAGCACGCCGATGGGCACCGCGATGACCGAGGCCAGCAGGACCTGCTCAAGGGTGCCGATGATGGCGTGGTAGGCGCCGCCGCCCGCGTCCCTGGCCCCGATGCCGCGCATCGAGTGGGTCAGGAACTCCAGGTCGAAGCGGGCCAGGCCGTTCTGGATGACCAGCCACAGGACGGAGATGAGCGGGACCACGGCCAGCGCGAAGGCCAGGTAGACCAGGCCCTGGACGACCCTGTCCTTGATCCGTCGCCCGGTCGAGATGCGCTGAATCGCGCTCATGCGGCGGCCCTCGCGTACTCCTTGCGGCGGGCGATCACCATGCGGGCGCCCATGTTGACGAGCAGGGTGATGACGAACAGCACCAGACCTGAGGCGATCAGCGCCCCGCGCCCGATGGGGGTCGCCTCGCCGAAGCCGTTGGCGATGTTGGCCGCGATGCTGTTGGCGTGCGGGGTGAGGATCTGGAAGCTGAGGTCGAAGGTCGCGGGGAAGATGAGCGCGACCGCGATGGTCTCGCCCATCGCCCGGCCGAGGCCGAGCATCGCCGCGCTGATGACGCCGGGGCGGCCGAACGGCAGCACCGCCATCCTGATCATCTCCCAGCGGGTCGCGCCGAGCGCGAGAGCCGCCTCCTCGTTGATCTTCGGCGCCTGCAGGAAGACCTCTCGTGAGATCGCCGCGATGATCGGCAGGATCATGATCGCGAGCACGATGGCGCCGGCGAGCATGGTCTTGCCGCCGATGACGCCTTCACCGCCGAACAGCGGGAACCAGCCGAGGTGCTCGTTGAGCCATACCGAGGGCGTCTTCAGGAAGGGGACCAGGAAGACCAGGCCCCACAGGCCGTAGATGACGCTGGGCACGGCGGCGAGCAGGTCGACCAGGTACCCGAGGGGCCCCGCCAGGCGGCGGGGCGCGTAGTGGGAGATGAACAGCGCCACGCCCACCGCGATCGGGGTCGCGATGACGAGGGCGAGGGCCGAGCTGAGCACGGTCCCGAAGGCCAGGGCGGCGATGCCGAAGACCTGGCTGCCGTTGGGCTCCCAGATGAGTTCGGTGAAGAAGTTGCCCTTGTTCGCCTGCAACGCCGGGATCGCCTCGCTGATCAGGAAGACGGCGATGGCCGCCATGACTCCCAGCAGGACGACGCCGGCACCGGTGGAGGCGAAGCGGAAGGGACCCTCACCTGAGCTGCGCCGGGAGGCGGCCCGGCGCGTGGCCGGCCCGCCTCCTCGGGTGCGAACGGGGGTTGTCATGAGTTAGGAGATCGCCTCGACGGCCGAGCGGACCTTGGTGAGCAGCGCCGCGGGGAGCGGGGCGTAGCCGAGGTCCTTCAGCGAAGCCTGGCCCTCGTCGCTGGCGGTGTAGCCCAGGAAGGACTTCACCAGCGGGACCTGGTCGGCCGGCAGGCCCTTCTCGCAGGTGATCTCGTAGGTCACCAGGACGATCGGGTAGGCGCCCGCGGCCTTGGTGGCGTAGTCGATGCTCAGCTTGAGGTCGTTGCCGGTGCCCTTGATCTCGGCGGCCTCGACGGTCTTGGCGGCGCTGTCGGAGGTGAGCTCGACGAACTCGCCCGAACCGTTGGCGACCTTGGCCTTCTGCAGCTGGGAGTTCTCGGCGTAGGAGAGCTCCACGTAGCCGATGGCGCCCTCGGCGCCCTTCACCGAGGCGGCGACCTGGTCGGAGCCCTTGGCGCCCTGACCCTTGGCCTCGGCGGGCCACGCCTTGGCGGGCTCGTACGGCCACTCGGCCGTGGCCTTGAGGAACTTGGTGAAGTTGTCGCTGGTGCCGGACTCGTCCGAGCGGTGGAAGGCCTGGATCGGCGTCGACGGCAGCTTCGCGCTGGGGTTGTCGGCCTTGATGGCGGCGTCGTCCCACTTGGTGATCGTGCTGTTGAAGATGCCGGCGATCGTCTTGGGCGAAAGCTGCAGGCCGTCGACACCGGGGAGGTTGTAGACAACGGCGACAGGGCCGGTGACCATCGGCAGGTTGATGGCCTTGCCGGTCTTGCAACGCGCGTCGGCCTGGGCGGGCTCGCCCTTGTCGTCCTTCAGCGCCGAGTCGGAGCCGGCAAAGGAGACGGTGCCCTGGATGAACGCCTGGACACCAGCGCCGGAACCGCTCGGCTGGTAGTTCAGGTTGACGTTCGGGTTCTTCGCCTGGAAGTCCTTCTTCCACTGGTCGATCGCGTTGGCCTGAGCCGAGGACCCAGCCGCGTTGATCGTGCCGCTGAGGGCGTTGTCATTGCCCGAGGACGCGGCGGCGGTCGCGGACGTGGTGCCGGCAGGGGCACCGGTGTTGTTGTCGGTGCCGCACGCAGCGAGCGAGAGCGCGCCGACTACGGCGACGGCGGCGAGCCGGCCTGCATACTTCACGGTTGGGTTTCCTCCCACTTGGTCCTTAGTCGAGACCGACGTTAAGCAGCGAAGGTGACTCAACCCCCGAATCGGGGTGAACGTTCGGTGAACGGGCCAGGTCAGCATCATGATGGGATGCATGACCTTTCGCGTATCGCTGGTTTGCATGGGAAACATCTGCCGCTCCCCCATGGCGGAGGTGGTGCTGAGGCGGACTCTGGACGAGCACGGCCTGTCGGAGAAGGTGGCGCTCGACAGCGCGGGCACCGGCGGCTGGCACGTGGGTGACCCGATGGACGAGCGTGCCGCCGCGGTGCTGGCCGCGCACGGCTACGACGGTTCGCTTCACCGGGCTCGCCAGTTCGGTTTCGACAAGTACGACCTGGTCGTCGCCATGGACACGGAGAATCTCGGCGCCCTGCGGCGGGCCGTGCCCGCAGGAACCGACGTCCGGCTGTTCCGCTCGTTCGACCCAGAGGCGCCGGAGGGCGCGGAGGTGCCCGACCCCTACTACGGCGGCCGCGACGGCTTCGAGATCGTGCTCTCCCAGGTGAAGGCCGCCTCGGAGGGGCTGGCGAAGTACCTTGCCGATCGACTGGACTGAGGACCTCGGCGCCTCGCACGGATGGCGGCTGCGCAGGGGGATGCTCGACGGGCGGCCCGTGTTCGGCAAGCACGGCGCCGTTTCCCCGTTGTTCACCTCCGAGGCCGAGGGGCTGCGCTGGCTCGGCCCCATCGCGGCCACCGTGGTGTCCTCCCATGAGGACGGTCTGGTCCTGGAGTGGATCGACACCGAGCGGCCCACCCGCGCCGCCGCCGAGCGCTTCGGGCGCGAGCTCGCCAGGACGCACCTGCTGGGCGCCGACGCCTTCGGCGCTCCGTGGCCTGGCTTCATCGCCGATCTGCCCATGTCCAACGAGCCCGCCGCCGACTGGCCCTCGTTCTACGCCGCCCGCCGCGTCCTGCCTTTCGTACGGCAGGCGCGGCTGGCCGCCGCGGACGTCCGACTGATCGAGCGGGCCGTCGACCGCTTCCCTGACGTCTCAGGGCCGCAGGAGACGCCCTCGCGCATCCACGGCGACCTGTGGGGCGGCAACGTGCTCTGGTCGGGCGGCAGGGCGGTGCTCGTCGACCCCGCCGCGCACGGCGGTCACAGGGAGACCGACCTGGCGATGCTCGCGCTGTTCGGCGCGCCGTACCTGGACGTCGTCCTCGGGGCGTACGAGGAGGAGGCGCCGCTGGCAGACGGCTGGAGGGAGCGGGTGCCGCTGCACCAGTTGCATCCGCTGCTGGTGCACGTCTGCCTGTACGGCGAGGCCTACAGGGACGCGCTCATGGGCGCGGTCTCCCGGGTTCTGGCGCTCTGAGCGGCACCGGTGACGCTCACGCGTTGAGGCGCTTGAGCACCTCGTCGTGGAGCGTGCCGTTGGTGCACACCAGCCCGCCCGACTCCAGCCCCTTGGCGCCGTCGAGGCCCGTCCAGGTGCCGCCGGCCTCTTCGACGATCACCGTCAGCGCGGCGATGTCCCACGGGGACAGGTCGGGCTCCGCCGACAGGTCGACCGAGCCCTCGGCGACCATCATGTGCGACCAGAAGTCGCCGTAGGCCCTGGTGCGCCAGCAGGCGCGCCCCAGGTTGAGGAACGGCTCCAGCCGCCTGGCCTTCTCCCACTCCTCGATGTCGGAGTAGGAGAACGAGGCGTCCTCGAGCCTGCTCACCGAGGAGACCCGCATGCGGGTGGCCTTGGTCAGGCTCTTGCCCGTCCACGCGCCGCCTTCGCGCGCCGCCCACCAGCGGCGGCCGAGCGCGGGCGCCGACACCAGCCCGACCACGACCTCGGCGTGGTCCATGAGCGCGATCAGCGTCGCCCACACGGGCACGCCGCGCACGTAGTTCTTGGTGCCGTCGATCGGGTCGATGATCCACGACCTGGCGCCGTGGCCGCTCGTGCCGAACTCCTCGCCCACGACCGCGTCGCGGGGCCTGGCCCTGCGCAGCGTGCCCCTGATGGCCTCCTCCACCGCCCGGTCGGCGTCGCTGACCGGGGTGAGGTCGGGCTTGGTCTCGACCTTGAGGTCGACCGCCTTGAACCGGCGCAGGGTGAGGTCGTCGGCGGCGTCGGCCATGACATGCGCGAGACGCAGATCGTCGCTGTAACCCGTCACGAGGAGCCACGCTATCGCGTCGGACGCCACTTCCATCAGAGTGGCTTCATCCCCGTTCGGGTTACTCGCCAGTAGCATGGCGATATGTCATACGACGTCGGCGAACTCCTGCTGCAGACGGTGCCCTTCGCGCGCACTCTCGACATCACCTACGACAAGGTCGAGGACGGTGTGGCCATCTGCCGCCTGCCCGACCGCCAGGACCTGCACAACCACGTCGGGGGCCCGCACGCGGGGGCGCTGTTCGCGCTCGCGGAGTCGGCCTCGGGCGCGGCGACGCTGGCGACCTTCGGCGACCAGCTGTCGCGCGCCGTCCCGCTGCCCACGACCGCCACCATCCGCTACCGCAAGGTGGCCATGGGCGAGGTCGTGGCCGAGGCGCGCCTGCTCGCCTCGCGCGACGAGGTCGTGGCCAAGCTGGACGCGGGCGAGCGGCCGGAGTTCGACGTGGTCGTCGAGATCCGCAACGCGGAGGGGACGACCGTTTCGGAGATGACGGTCTCGTGGACCCTGCGCCCCAACCGCTGACTCACTCGGGCTCGGGGCTGCCTTCGCGGATGGACAACAGACGGCGCAGCGAGGCGAGGCGGGCGGGGTCGGCGTGGCCAGCGGCGACCCACGCGTCGAGCGCGCAGTCCTCGTCGAGGTGACTGCAGCCCTTGGGGCAGTCGACCGTGCCCTCGACCAGGTCGGGGAAGCTCGCCAGGACGGTCTCGACGGAGACGTGGGCCAGGCCGAAGCTGCGCACGCCGGGCGTGTCGATGATCCAGCCGCCCTCGGGCAGCTCGAGCGCGACCGCCGAGCTCGAGGTGTGGCGCCCCCTGCCGGTGACCGCGTTGACGTGCGAGACCGCCCTGTTGGCGTCGGGCACCAGCGCGTTGACCAGGGTGGACTTGCCGACACCCGAGTGCCCGACCAGCACGCTGATGCGTCCCGCGAGATGCTCGCGGAGCTCCTCCAGCTCGCCGCCCTTCTGCACCACCACGAACGGCACGCCGAGCGGCTCGTACAGCGCCACCAGCTCCGCGGGCGGGGCCAGGTCGGACTTGGTGAGGCAGAGCAGCGAGTCGATCTCGGCGTCGAAGGCGGCCACCAGGATGCGGTCGATCATGCGGGGCCGCGGCGGAGGGTCGGCCAGGGCGGTGACGATGACGAGCTGGTCGGCGTTGGCCACGATGGGACGCTCGATGCCGTCGGTGTCCTCGGTGTCGTCCGCGCTGCGGCGCAGCATCGAGGTGCGGGGCTCGACCCTGACGACTCTGGCCAGCGTGTCGGCCTGGCCTGTCACGTCGCCGACGATGGCCACCCTGTCGCCGACCACGATGCCCTTGCGGCCGAGCTCGCGCGCCTTCATGGCGGTGACCAGCTGGCGCTCGCGCTTCTTCTTGCGGCCTCCCGTCTCGACGAGGCAGGTGTAGCGGCCCCTGTCGACGGCGACCACGAAGCCCTCGACGGCGTCCTCGTGCGCAGGACGGATCCTGGTCCGAGGCCGTGAGCCCTTGCTCGGCCTGATCCTGACGTCGTCCTCGTCGTATTCCCGCTTTCTCAGCGGTCCGCTCCCTGCTCTCGGCGCGCGGCCCGGCTGCCGACCGGCCCGCGGGTCATGACTGCCCCAGCATTTCCGCCCACATGTGGGCGAACTCCGGAAGTGTCTTACCCGTCGTCGCGATGTCTTCCACCTCGACGCCGGGCACGGCGAGCCCGATGACGGCTCCCGCCGTGGCCATGCGGTGGTCGGCGTAGCTGTGGAAGGTGCCGCCGTGCAGCGGGACGGGCCTGACGATGAGGCCGTCGGCGGTCTCCTCGGCGTTGCCGCCCAGGCCGTTGATCTCGGTGACGAGCGCCGCCAGCCTGTCGGTCTCGTGGCCGCGCAGGTGGGCGATGCCGCGCAGCGTGCTCGGCGAGGAGGCCAGGGCGGCCAGCGCGGCGATGGTCGGGGTGAGCTCGCCCACCTCGTGGAGGTCGGCGTCGATGCCGGCGATCTGGCCGGTTCCCGTGACGGTGAGCCCGTGGGGGCCGAGGTCGACGGTGGCGCCCATGGCGCCGAGCAGGCCGCGCAGCTCGTCGCCCGGCTGCGTGGTCAGGGCGGGCCAGCCCGGGACGGTGACCGTGCCGCCGGTGATGAGCGCGGCCGACAGGAAGGGCGCGGCGTTGGACAGATCGGGCTCGACGACCAGGTCGCGCGCGCTGATCGGTCCTGGCTCGACCCGCCACACGTCGCGCGTGTCGTCGTCGACGGTGACGCCCGCCGCGCGCAGCATCTGGACGGTCATCTCGATGTGCGGCATCGAGGGCACGGGCGGGCCCTCGTGGCGGATCGTCACGCCCTTCTCGAACCGCGCGGCGGTGAGCAGCAGCCCCGAGATGAGCTGGGAGGAGGCGGAGGCGTCGATGGTGACCTCGCCGCCGACGGCCCTGCCGCGGACGGTGAAGGGCAGCGAGTCGTTGTCGACCTCGGCGCCGAGCGCGCGCAGGGCGGACAGGATCGGGCCCATGGGGCGCTTGCGGGCGTGGGCGTCGCCGTCGAAGTGCACCTCCCCTTCGGCCAGCGCCGCCATGGGGGGCACGAAGCGCATCACCGTGCCCGCGAGGCCGACGTCGATGCGGGCGCCGCCGCGGACGGGGCCAGGGGTGACCTGCCAGTCGACGCCCGAGGCGCTCTCGTTCGAGGGGGTCAGCTCGGTGCCGAGCGCTCGCATGGCCGCCGCCATGAGGTCGGCGTCGCGGCTGCGCAGGGCCTGCCGTACGGTGCCTGGGCCGTCGGCCAGCGCGGCCAGCAGCAGCGCCCTGTTGGTGACCGACTTGGAGCCGGGCAGGCGGACGGTCGCGGTGACCGGGGCGGAGGCCGTCGGGGCCGGCCAGAGCGGAGCGGACATGTGCTCAGCCTATCGGGAGCGGGCGCAACGGCCGCCTGGCTGCGAGGAGGGGGGAGCCTGGGGGGAGAACAGGACACGGTCAGGGGACCAGGACGGCGCGGCCCCTGACCTCACCGCGCTCCAGCCTGGCCAGGACGTCGTCGGCGGCGGCCAGCGGGTGCCGCTCCACCTGCACCTTGATGAGCCCGCGCTGGGCCAGCGAGAGCACCTCGTGCAGGTCTCTGCGCGTCCCGCCGTACGGCCTGCTGACCGTGGCGCCCCACGGCAGCCCCTGCGGCGGACCGGAGGCCGAGAAGTCGACGGACCCGCCGCCGAGCCCGAGCACCGTCAGGTGCCCGTAGGAGGAGACGACCCCCGCGCCGACGGACAGCGTGGGCGTCACGCCGACGAAGTCGAGCACCACGTCCGCGCCCCTGCCGTGCGTGAGCTCCAGGATCTCGGGAACCGCCTCGGGCCCCGACAGCACGGCGTGGTCGGCGCCGTGGCCGCGCGCCGCCGTGAGCTTCTCCTGGTCGAGGTCGACGGCGATGACCGTGCTCTCCGTGATCGCGCGCAGGATCTGCACCGCCAGATGGCCGAGCCCGCCGACGCCGATCACCACGGCCGTGGAGGTCGGGGTGAGCAGCTCGCGCGAGCGGTCGATGGCGTGGTACGGCGTGAGCCCCGCGTCCGCCAGCGGCGCCGAGTCGACGGGGTCGAGATCGCCGAGCGGCACCAGCGACCTGGCGGGGGCCAGCATGTACTCCGCCATCGCGCCCGGATAGCCGAGGCCGGGCCCCGGCACCAGGCCGCGGGGGAAGCGCTCGCAGGCGTTCTCCGCCCCTGTGGCGCACCGGCGGCACACGCCGCAGCCCCACACGATGTAGCAGATGGCGTGCTGTCCCGTCGCCCATCCGTTCACCTGGGGGCCGAGCGCGACGATCTGACCCGCGGGCTCGTGGCCGAGCGTCATGGGGAAGGGCAGCTGCTGGGCGTGAAGCAGGTGCAGATCGGAGTGGCACACGCCCGATCCGGTCACTTTCAGCAGAACCTGACCGGGACCCGGCTCGGGCACGTCGACGTCGCGAAGTTCGGTCTTGCCTGGGCTGACCAGCTGAAATGCCTTCATGTCCAGTCAACCTACTGGGCGGGGGAGCCGAACCCGTGGCAGGCTGGACGCATGTGCGGCAGATACGCCTCGGCGCGCAAGAAGCACGAGCTCCTGGAGGAGTTCGAGGTCGAGCAGGACGCCTCTCCCGATGAGGAACTGCAGCCCGACTACAACGTCGCCCCCACCAAGCAGGTCTACGCGGTGCTCAGCAGGGTGCCGAAGGAGGCCGAGCGAGCGGTGAGGCAGCTGAGGGTCATGCGATGGGGGCTGGTGCCCGTCTGGGCGAAGGACCCCTCCATCGGCTCCCGCATGATCAACGCCAGGCTGGAGACGGTCGCGGAGAAGCCCGCCTTCAAGAGGGCCTTCGCCTCGCGCAGGTGTCTGCTGCCCGCTGACGGCTACTTCGAGTGGATGCCGGTCGAGGGCGAGAAGAAGAAGAAGCAGCCCTTCTACATCCATCCCGAGGACGACGGCGTGCTGGCCATGGCCGGGCTCTACGAGTTCTGGAAGGACCCGACCAGGGCCGAAGACGACCCGCTCAAATGGCTCGTGACCTGCACGGTCATCACCACGCAGGCGGAGGACGACCTCGGGCACATCCACGACAGGATGCCCATGATGATCGAGCGTGAGCGCTGGGCGGAGTGGCTCGACCCCACGCTGACCGACACCGGGCAGGCGTCGCGGCTGCTGGTGCCCGCCGACGCGGGACGGCTGGTCGCCTACCCCGTCTCCACCGACGTCAACAGCGTGCGCAACAACGGCCCTCACCTGATCGAGCCGCAGGAACCGGAGGAAGAGGGCGCGCTTTTCTAAAAGTGTAAGAAGCGTTCGTAGTGGGCATCCGGTGAGGAAAGCGATGCCATCCGTTTACTCGGAGTCACCGCGTTGTTTACCCCCCACTGCGCCGGGCGGGACCTCCGGGGAGTCCCGCGGCCGGCCGCTCCCGCCTACCCGGAGGTGCGGACCGTGGACGACACGACCGCTCGTGAGCGACTGGAGAGCATGCTCGCCGAGCTCGACAGGTCCATCGGCGTGCTGCGCGGGGATCCGGTGGCCGTCAGGGACCGCTCAGCGGCCGACGCCGGATCCGACCTGACCGACACCGACCGCGCGCAGGCCATGCTGACCGTGGCCACCGCGCAGCGCGGCGCGGTGGTGGCCGCGCTCAGGCGCCTCGACGAGGGCTCCTACGGCGAGTGCGTCGACTGTGGCAAGCAGGTGCCCGAGGGCAGGCTGGAAGCGCGTCCCGAGGCCGCCAGATGTGTGCAGTGCCAGTCGAGGCAGGAGAGAAGGCGTTAGCGCGTCTCCTTCTTGACCGCGCTCGCCACGAGATGGATGCCGACGGTGTCGTCGTCGTTGGGATGGGCGTCGAGCTCGGTGCGCACCAGCCAGGTCAGCGCCCTGGTGTCGGTGGCGAGCACATGGTCGACGGTGGAGGGCGACAGCACGGTGCGCGGCCGTACCCACTCGACCTCCAGGCCCGCGCCGGTCAGCAGCTCGCGCAGCTGGCCGCTGCTGAAGCAGCGGGTGATGCTGCCATCGGGCCACGGCACGAGCATGACCTCGCCGGTCTGGCGCAGGTGCGCCCAGTAGTTCTGCTCGGCCAGTATCGCCATGCCGAGGACCAGGGAGTCGACGCAGACCAGGGCGCGCCCGCCCGGACGCAGCACGCGGACCACGTCCTCCATCGCCGACTCGGCCATCAGCTCGATCGACAGCGCGCGCTCCTCGGCCACCACCGCGTCCACGCACCCGTCGGGCAGGAACGCCAGATCGTCGGCGCGAACCTGGCGCACCCGGTCGGCATCGCGCAGCTGCGGCTGCCCCTCGACGGCGCGGCGGAAGTCGACCACCTCGATCACCTTGTGCCCGGCCTTGGCGGCCTGGGAGGACCAGCGGCCCCTGCCGCCGGAAAGATCGAGGACCACGGAGGGACGGCCGGGAAGCCAGCGGCTCAACTGCTCGGCGACGACCGCACGATAAAAGGTCCAGTACGGTCCGAGCGTCCCTGAGCCGTTCAGTTCCTCGGCCGGAATGGGCAGCACACGCGACTCCTGTGTTCCGGAAAAGGTACGTTGGTTTTTCCCCGTACCAGGTCGTTCGTCACCTTCTATCTTGCGGGAACAGACGCGCGCGCGGGTGTGTTGCAGACAAGCATGCTCGCAGTCGCCGAGGGCCGCGACCGCATCGCCGGTCGCAGCCTCGCCCTTCCCGAACCCCTCCCCGGTGGCCTGACGGTCACTGACGAGCGGGTATCCTCCCCTGAGTACGGTGTTCCGCCACAGCAGGCCACCGGCGATCTTAGGGGGGTGGGTCCGGTGCCCGCGACAGGCACGGAGACTCTGGAGCAGCGCAGCGAGCGGTTCGAGCGTGACGTCATGCCGTACCTCGAGCAGCTCTACTCCGCCGCGCTCCGGATGACCCGGAACCCGGCCGATGCCGAGGACCTCCTCCAGGAGACCTTCGCCAAGGCGTTCGCCTCCTTCCACCAGTTCCAGGAGGGCACGAACCTCAAGGCCTGGCTCTACCGGATCCTGACGAACACCTTCATCAACAGCTACCGCAAGAAGCAGCGGGAGCCGAAGCAGTCAGGCACCGAGGAGATCGAGGACTGGCAGCTGGCGCGCGCCGGGTCGCACACCTCGAGCGGGCTGAAGTCCGCCGAGATCGAGGCGCTCGAGCACCTGCCCGACGGCGACATCAAGGAAGCTCTCGCGGCGCTGCCCGAGGAGTTCAGGATCGCCGTCTACCTGGCTGACGTCGAAGGCTTTCCCTACAAGGAAATCGCCGACATCATGGGCACCCCGATCGGCACGGTGATGTCGAGACTCCACCGCGGCCGCAGGCAGTTGCGGACGCACCTCGAGGACTACGCCCGCGAGCGTGGCCTGGTCCCGGCGGAGGGATCCAAATGAGCTGTGGTGAGCCGCACGACACGGACTGTCGCGAGGTGCTCGACAAGGTCTACGCCTACCTCGACGGGGAGCTCGGCGAGGGTGAGTGCGTCGACATCCGGGTGCACCTTGACGAGTGCGGCCCCTGCCTGCAGGAGTACGACCTCGACAAGGCGGTGAAGGCGCTGGTCGCCAAGCACTGCGGATGCGACCCCGTACCCGACGACCTGCGCGCGAAGGTCCTCGACCGCATCGCCCGCGTACGGGCCGACCTGTCCGACTAGCCCGCCCTGCCGGCCCGCACGGCTAGCATGGCGCCCATGCGCGTGCTGGTGACCGGGGGAGCCAGCGTGGCCGACCCCGTGCGCGACGCCCGGGTCAACGTCGAGGGCACCGCCTCGGTGCTGACGGCCGCCCACAGCGCCGGCGCGCGCAAGGTGGTCTTCGCCTCCTCCGTCGCGGTGTACGGCAGGCCTGGCGTCATCCCCGTGCCGGGCGACGCGGCCACCGACCCCCGCTCGCCGTACGCGGCCTCCAAACTCAGCGGCGAGACCTACCTGGCCGCCTTCAGGGCGCTGCACGGCATCGACTACACCACGCTGGTGCTCTCCAACGTCTACGGCCCGCGCCAGTCGCCGGCCGGCGAGGCGGGCGCGGTGGCCGTCTTCACCGACGCGCTGCTGTCGGGCGCGCCGACCGTGCTGTACGGCGAGGGCGACCAGACCCGCGACTACGTCTACGTCGCCGACGTCGTGGACGGCTTCGTCAGGGCGTGCGGCGAGGCGGGCGGCGGGCGGCGGTTCAACCTCGGCACCGGCCTCCAGACCACCGACCGCGAGCTGCACACGCTCGTCGCCGAGGCGGCGGGGGTGCCCGACGACCCCGGATTCGCGCCCGCGCGGCTCGGCGACCTGCCGGCGATGGCCGTCGATCCGGCTCCCGCGAGGGAGGGTCTCGGCTGGCGGCCGCAGACCGAGCTGTCAACTGGCCTGAAGGCGACAGTGGAGTGGGTCCGGAGTCGCCGCAGGTAGTTGCTTGATTACGCTTTGCTTGCGATTCCCGCGTCGGCCCCCTGTTCCCGGACGTCTTCTGTAGCGTGAGCCCCATGCGCACGTTGAAAGCACTGGCCGTTCCGGTGATTCCCCTGGTCGAGGGCGTTGACGCCGCCCCTCCAGGCGTCTCCTGGACCTGAGGGTCGCGAGGGCGCCATGCGTGGACTGCCGTGGCCTGCGAAGGCCTACCTGGTCGTCGTCATCGGCGCGGCGGCCGCTCTGGTCGGCAACATCGTCGTCGTGCCAGGACAGCTCGCCGGCGTCGGCGAGTACGGCACCCTGCTCGTTCTCGCACTGCTGTTCCTGGTCTGCGAGTCGATGCCGACGCTGCTCAACGTGGAGCAGTTCGCCGTCTCCGTCAGCTTCTCGGCCGCGCTCGCCGCCGTGGTGCTGGTGGGGCCCGAGGGCGCCGCGATCGTCGGCCTGACCGCCGTCGTGAGCGTACGGCCAGGCCTGCCGCTGGTGAAAAGGCTCTTCAACGGGGCCCAGTTCGCGATCTGCGGTTACGCCTCGGGCAAGGTCTACGAGTTCTTCGGCGGCGTCACGGGCGTGCCGGAGGTCAACGACTTCGAGGCGCTCGTCGGCCCCTACGCGGTGGCGGCCGCGCTGTTCGTCCCGCTCAACATCGTCCTGACGCTGACCATGGTGCGCCTGGCGAGCACCGAGCGCGCCGAGCGGATGCCCGCCAGGGGCATGGCGCAGTTCCTGCTGTCCTACTTCGGCTACGCCACCTTCGGGCTGCTGGTGGCGGGGCTGTGGGCGACCGTGGCCTCGATCTCGGCCGTGCTGGTGCTGCTGCCGCTCTTCATCGCCCGCTGGGCCTTCGGGCAGTACCACGCGCAGCAGCGCTCCTACGACGCCACCATCGCCGCGCTCTGCCAGGCGGTCGAGACCAAGGACTACTACACCCGAGGCCACTGCACGAGGGTGTCGCTGGCCTCCACGATGATCGCCCAGGAGATCGGCATGGGCGCGGAGCGGCTGAGGGCCATCCGCTACGCGGGCATGCTGCACGACGTGGGCAAGCTCGGCGTGCCCACGAAGGTGCTGCAGAAGGACGGGCCGCTCACCGAGGAGGAGTTCGCGGCGATCCAGCTGCACCCGATGCGGGGGCTGGAGATCGTGCGCGGCATCGACTTCCTCGACGAGGCCTTCGCGGGCATCATGCACCACCACGAGCGCCACGACGGCAGGGGCTATCCGATGGGGCTGGCGGGCGACGAGATCCCCGAGTTCGCGCGGGTCATCGCGGTCGCCGACGCCTTCGACTCGATGACCTCCGACCGCTCCTACAGGGGGGCGCGCCCCGTCGAGGTGGCGGTGGCCGAGCTGCACAAGGGGGCCGGCTCCCAGTTCGACCCCGAGATGGTGGCGGCCTTCGTGCGCGCGCTGGAGCGCGAGCCGTGGCAGCCGCCGCGCAAGGCCTCGCCGCCGCCTTGCGACGAGACCGAGACCACGACCAAGGACCACGACGACCCGACGATGCCGATCGAAGTGGTGGGCGGCTCATGACGACCCCGATCGGCAGGCCGGTGCCCGAGGTGGCGCCGAGCACCCCCCGCGCCGAGGGCGTGCGGCGGTGAACCGGGTCTTCCAGGGGCTCGACTCGGGGCAGCTGCTGCTGATCGCCGCGGCGGGGCTGGTGGCCGTCGCCGGCGTGGCCCACACCGCCGCCGTCGGCCTGGTCAGGCCCGACATCGCGGTGGGCTTCGGCGCGCTCATCGCGATCGGGGAGCTCGCGCGGCTCACGATGCCGGGCAACAGGGAGGTCGCGCCCATCGGCGCGGCCGCCGCGCTCGGCTACACGCTGCTGCTCGACCTCAGCGACGTCCAGCTTGAGCACACCGCGCTGCAGGTGGTCGCCGTGATCGCGGTCGGGATGATCGCGGGGGCGCTGCCGCATCTGGCCGTGGGCCGCCCGCCCAGGCTCGACGCGATGGCCAGGAGGCTGCTCACCGGCGCGCTGCTGGCCTTCGCCTTCAGGCCGCTGGCCGGCACTCTCTACACCCTGACCCAGGAGCCGACGAAGACCTGGTGGCCCGCGCTGGTCGTCATGGTGGCGCTGATCGCGATCGCCCTGCTGGCCGACGTGCTCATCGCGGCGATGCTGCGAGCCGAGCAGGTGCGCACCGCGTTCAAGGTCGCGGTGAGGGACGAGATCAGGATGGCGTTCCCGCTGGGCGCGGCCGTGGCCGCCTCCGGGGTGCTGCTCGCGCTCGCCTGCCACAGCATGGACCTGATGGCGCTGCTGGTGTTCGCCGCGCCGCTGCTGGTCACCCAGGTCGCCTTCCGCAAGTACGCGGGCATCCGCGCGACCTACCTGCAGACTGTGCGCGCCCTGTCGAGGGTGACCGAGGTCGGGGGATACGTCGAGCCTGGCCACTCGCGCAGGGTGAGCAGGCTGGCCGTCGCGATCGGCAGGGAGCTCGGCATGGCCGAGCCCGAGCTGCTGGAGCTCGAGTACGCGGCGCTGATGCACGACATCGGCCAGCTGTCGCTGCGCGATCCCATCCCCGGAGGGGCGACCGTCCTCACCGATCCCGAGCAGGCGCGGCGCATCGCCGAGCTGGGCGCGGCCGTGATCAGGCAGACGGGCGTGCTCGACAGGGTCGCCGAGCTGGTCAGGAGGCAGTGCGACTCCATCGCCGAGGACCCGCCGATGTCGAGCAGGATCATCAAGGCCGCCAACGCCTACGACGACCTCGTCGGCGGGTCCACCGACCGCGACAGGGCGGGGGCGGCTCTGGAGCGGCTGAGGCTCGGCATCGGCGGCGAGTACGACCCGGCGGTGATCGAGGCGATGGCCCGCGTCGTCGACAGGCTCGCCCCAGTGCATCGGCTCTAGGCGGGGGACGCTCCGCACGGCGTTTCCTCGCTCGCTTTTGTGGACTTCCTACAAGACGAACTGTCCGGATCGGTGGTTTCGAGGGAAAGGGTCGGACAGCCGGCGATCATAGGGTGGGCGTCGTGCTTAATGAGACGCTCGGAACCGTCCTGATCGCCAACCGAGGCGAGATCGCCAGGCGGATCATCCGCACGGTCCAGCGGCTGGGGCTGCGAGCCGTCGCGGTCCACTCCGAGGCCGACGCCGATCTGCCCTTCGTCACCGAGGCCGACGAGGCCGTACTGCTCGGCCCCGCCAACCCCGCGCAGAGCTACCTCGACGTCGACAAGGTGCTCGAGGCGGCGCGCGCGACCGGAGCGAAGGCCATCCACCCCGGCTACGGCTTCCTCGCGGAGAACGCCGCCTTCGCCAGGGCCGTCGTGAAGGCCGGTCTGATCTGGATCGGTCCCGCCCCCGAGGCGATCGAGCGGATGGGCGACAAGATCAACGCCCGCAACCTGATGGAGCGGGCGGGCGTGCCCGTCGCCGCGGGCACCCGCGAGCCCGTCACCGACCTGGAGCAGGCGCGGGCGCGGGCCGAGGAGATCGGCTACCCCGTCATGGTCAAGACCGCGGGCGGCGGCGGTGGCATCGGCATGAGCGTCGCCCACGACGCCGAAGGGCTGACCAAGGCGTTCGAGCAGGCCGCGAGGGCCGCCGCGCGCTTCGCCAGCGGCGACGTGCTCGACGGGCCCGCCGTCCTTCTCGAGCGCTACATCGAGCGCGCCCGCCACGTCGAGGTGCAGATCCTCGGCCTGCCCGACGGCACCGTCCTGGCGCTGGGCGAGCGCGACTGCTCGGTGCAGCGCCGCCACCAGAAGGTCGTGGAGGAGTCGCCGTCGCCCGGCGTCACGCCGGAGCTGCGCGAGCGCATGCTCGCCGCCGCCGTCAAGGCGGGCGAGGCGGTCGGCTATCTCGGCGCGGGCACGGTCGAGTGCCTCGTCGACGCCGACAAGCAGGACTTCGTCTTCCTGGAGATGAACACCCGCCTGCAGGTCGAGCACCCCGTCACCGAGCTGGTCACCGGGCTCGACCTGGTCGAGCTGCAGCTCAGGGTCGCCGCGGGGGAGAACCCCGAGGTGCGGCCCGAGGTGGAGGGCCACGCGATCGAGTTCCGCGTCTACGCGGAGGACCCCAAGCGCTTCTTCCCAGGGCCCGGAGCGATCACGGTGTGGGAGGAGCCCTCCGGTGACGGCGTCCGCGTCGATTCCGGCTACGCTGCGGGCACCACGGTCACGCCGTTCTACGACCCGCTGATGGCCAAGCTCTGCGTGTACGGCCAGAGCCGCGCCGAAGCGCTCGAGCTGGGCAGGAAGGCGGTGGACGCGTTCAAGGTCGAAGGGCCGAAGAACAACCTGCCGTTCTGCGCCGAGCTGCTCGGCAACGCCGAGTTCGTCAGCGGCGAGTACGACACGGGCCTGGTCGGCCGCATGCGCGCCACGTGACCGTGACACAGTTGAGGCATTGAAAGAGGGGAGTTCCCGTGGCTGAGGTGCACGCCGAGATGGTGGCGAACGTGTGGAAGGTCGTCGTCGCCGAGGGCGACACGGTCGAGGAGGGCGACACGCTCGTCATCCTGGAGTCCATGAAGATGGAGATCCCCGTCCTGGCCGAGGACGACGGTGTGGTGTCGCAGCTGAAGGTGGCCGAAGGCGACGTCGTGCAGGAAGGCGACCTGATCGCCGTCATCTCCTGAGCGTTCGCCTCAGGAGAGCCGGCCGAGGAACTTCTCCCGATCGACGACCACCCGCTCGATCGTGCCCTTGCCCACGAGCTTGGCACGATCGCGGGCGGTGAAGCTGAAGAACAGGCGCCTGCCGTCCACCGCGGTCAGCTCGGCGCTGATCTCGACGTGCGTGCCGACCGGGCTGGCGGCCAGGTGGTCGAGTTCGACGCGGGTGCCGACAGAGGTCTCGCCGGGCGCCAGGTGCTTCCTGACGGCCTGCGTGGTCACCATCTCCGCCAGCGCCAGCAGCCTGGGCGTCGCCAGCACGGGCACGTCGCCGCTGCCCACCTTGGCGGCGGTGTCCGACCGCTCGACCATGATGAGCATCGAGGATCGGAGTCCGGGCTCGAGCGTCATGACGCCAGGCTACTTGATCGGATCTCGCCCATCGGACGGACAGGAAAGGCCGCCAGGCACCAGGATAGGTTTGTACGGCTTGCGCCAATTTTGTGGTGAGAAAACTGGGACAAGCCTTACACTTCCAGAATTCCGTGACCTCTGCGTTACCTCGCCGCGATACAAATCCGCTTTGTTGGAGAACCCTGGGGTGGGAGAGGTTCCAGACGACAGGGGGTAACGGGGGAGACATGGTGGCCCAAGGGACGACGCTGGCGGGGCGATATCGCCTGGATACCCGCATCGGCGCCGGCGGCATGGGCGAGGTGTGGCGTGGCGAGGACATCGTCCTTGCCCGCACCGTCGCCGTCAAGGTGCTGCTTCCGGGCCGCACGGACGACCCCGGATTCGTCGCCCGCTTCCAGGGCGAGGCCCGAGCGATGGCGACGGTCAACCATCCGGGCGTCGTCGACGTCTACGACTACGGTGTGCATCAGGTGGCGGGCGCGGGGGCAACCGTCTACCTGGTGATGAAGTTCGTCGACGGCGAGGCGCTCGACAGGCTGCTGCAACGCCTCGGGCGCATCGCGCCCGAACCGGCCATGGAGCTGATCGCCCAGGCGGCCGCCGCGTTGCAGGCCGTCCACGACCAGGGGATCGTGCATCGCGACGTGAAGCCGGGCAACCTGCTCGTGCAGCGCGACGGCACGCTGGTCATCACCGACTTCGGCATCGCCCGCCAGGACGTGGCCAACAGGCTCACCGACGCGGGCATGGTGCTCGGCACCGCGGCCTACTGCGCGCCCGAGCAGGCGGAGGGCGCCCCCGTGACGCCCGCCGTCGACATCTACGCCCTCGGCGTGGTGGCCTACGAGTGCCTGGTGGGCGTGCGCCCCTTCGACGGCGACAGCCCTGTCACCATCGCGCTCAAGCACATCCGCGAGGCTCCGCCGCCGCTGCCCGCCGAGATCCCGCCCTCGGTCAGGGCGGTCGTCGAGCGGGCGCTGTCCAAGGACCCCCTGCGCCGCTTCCCGAGCGCCTCGGCGATGGCGGCCGCGGCCAGGCAGGCCGTGCAGTCCGCGCAGGCGGGCTCGCCTCCCTCGCTCACCGACCTGGCGCCCGTCACGGGGGCCACGATGGCGCCCTCACCTTCGACAGGGGTCGTGCAGCCGCCCGAGAACACCACGGTCACCACGCCGGGGTCGCGCCGTGGCACGCGCAGGGCGGCCAAGACGACCGGCGGCAGGGGCGTGCTGGTGGCGGGCATCGCGGCGGTGGCCGTGCTCGGCGTGGGCGCCGGCGCGGTGGCGCTGACCGGCATGAACGCCCCGTCCGGTCCGATGGAGACGGCGACGGCGGCACCGGTGGGCGGCGATGTCAGCACGAAGCCCTCCTCCACCAGGACGACGCGGAAGCAGAGGCCCCCCGAGCCCACAGAGGACCCTTCTCCCACCGAGAAGGAGACCGTCGAGCCGACCACCAGGCCGACGACGGCGAAGCCCTCGATCACTCCGTCGACCTCGCCCACGCCGACGCACGTGAAGCAGCCGCTCGTGCCCAACGTGATGGACATGTTCATCGAGGAAGCGACCAAGAAGGTCCAGGCGTCCGGCTACCAGATCAGGGTCAAGTCCGAGATGGTGATGGAGCCTGACAGCTGCAAGAAGGTGTCGGGTCAGGTGCCCGCCCCTGGCAAGCCGCTGGCGAAGGGCAAGACGGTGACCGTCGCGGTGGTGAGCGACATCTGCCCGCCGGGCAAGTCGCCGAGCCCGTCGCCCTCGACCAGCCCGACGCCGAGCACCTCGCCCTCGCCGACGATCACCGCCAAGCCGTAGGGACAGCCTTCCCCTGCTACACCCCTGTGGTGTTGCGGGGGTAGGCGACCTGCGGGTCCGTCGCGATGTTCACCATGTACGGCACGCCCGAGTCGAACGCCCTCTTCAGCGCGGGGCCGATCTCCGACGGCTTGGTGACCAGCTCACCGCCGCCGCCGAGCGCGGTCACGACCTGGTCGTAGCGCGTTCCTGGCCGCAGCTCCGCGGCCACGTCGTAGCCGTACAGCATCTGCATGGGGTGCTTCTCCAGCCCCCACATGCCGTTGTTGCCGCACACCATGACCACCGGCAGGTTGTGGCGTACGAGCGTGTCGACGTCCATCAGCGAGAAGCCCGCGGCCCCGTCGCCCAGCAGCAGCACCACCTGTGAGGACGGCCTGGCCAGCCGGGCGGCGATGGAGTAGCCGAGGCCGGTGCCGAGGCAGCCGTAGGGCCCGGGGTCGAGCCAGTTGCCCGGCTGGCGCGGCTCGACGTACTTGCCCGCGTAGGAGACGAAGTCGCCGCCGTCGCCGATCACGACCGCGTCGTCGGCGAGCACCTTGCCCAGCTCGCCGTAGACGCGCATGGGGTGGATGGGATCGCTGTCGGCACTCAACAGGTCGGCGTCGCCTGAAACGGCCGCAGCGGCCGCCTCAGAGAGCGTGGAGAGCCACGAGGCGTAGCGCGACGGCTTCACGCCCGCGTCGCCGCAGGCGGTGGCGAGGCTCCAGAAGACCAGTGACAGGTCGCCCGCGGCGGAGGCGGCCGGCTGCATGTGGGTGGCCAGCTGGGACGGCGCGTCGGCGAGATGGACGACGCGCGCCAGCGGTGCGCCCTCCTTGCCGCCGAACCAGCCGTAGCCGAGGCGGAAGTCGAGCGGGGTGCCGACGACGATCACCAGGTCGGCCTGGCCGAAGGCGAGGCCGCGGGCGCGGGTGACGAGCAGTTCGTGGCCGGCGGGCAGGATGCCGCGGCCCTGGCCGTTGGGGATGACCGGCAGGCGCCACGCCTCGACGAAGTCGCGGGCGGCCTCCTCCGCGCGGTCCATCCAGACGTCGGAGCCGAGAACGACCACGGGTCGCTCGGCCTCGGCCAGCAGCCCGGCGACGCGGGCCAGGGAGTCGGGGTCGGGCTCGTACGGCGAGGGCGTCTGCGTCTCGGCCTGGTGCATCTGCGCGGGCGCGAAGAGGTGGTCCATGAAGAAGTCCACGAAGACCGGGCCCCTGTGCGGCGCGACGGCCGTGCGGAAGGCCATCTCGACGTCCTGGCCGATCGAGTCGGCGCCCGAGGAGGTGAAGGCGAGCTTGGTGATCGGCTCGAGCAGGGGCGGATGGTCCATCTCCTGCAGCGCGCCGCTGCCCCAGCGCGACTGCGGCGCACGGCCGCCCATGACGACGACGGGCGAGCCGTTGAAGTGCGCCGTGGCGACGCCGCTGACGCCGTTGGTGATGCCGGGGCCCGCGGTGAGCACGGCCAGGCCGGGCTTCCTGGTCAGCCTGGCCGTCGCCTCGGCGGCGAAGACGGCGCTCTGCTCGTGCCTGACATCGAGGATGCGCATGCCCTCGTGGACCGCGCCGTCGTAGAGGGGGAAGACGTGCCCGCCCGAGAGGGTGAACATGGTCTCGATGCCATAGGCCTTGGCGACGGCGACAGCGGCGTCACCGGCGTGCTTCGCGGAGTCCATGGCCCGGAACCTACCAGCCGCTCAGCGTTCCAAACAGGGAGGCGTCACGGCTTGCGTCCGACCGCTCCGTAGCCGTCCACCTCCGGAGGGGTGATGCCCTCGGGCCGCCACCGCGTCACCGAGACCAGCCCGGGCTCGACGAGTTCCAGGCCCTCGAAGAAGCGGGCGATCTGCTCGGGGCTGCGCTGGATGTAGGGCAGCGCACCGCTCTCGTTGTACTGCCGGTGCGCCTGCCTGTTGGCCTCGCTGTGCACGTTCGTGCCGTCGTTGAGCGCCAGGTAGCTGCCCGAGGGCAGCGCGTCGAGCAGCCTGCGGACGATCGACAGCGCGCTCTCGTCGTCGGCCACGTGGCCCATGATGCCGCTCAGGTTGAGCGCGACAGGCCGCGAGAAGTCGAGCGTCTTGGCGGCCGCGGTGAGGATCACCTCCGGCTCGCGGACGTCGGCGTCGATGTAGTCGGTGGCGCCCTCGGGCGCGCCCACCAGCAGCGCGCGGGCGTGGGTCAGCACGAGAGGGTCGTTGTCGACGTAGACGACGCGTGACTCCGGCGCGATCCGCTGGGCGATCTCGTGGGTGTTGTCGGCGGTGGGCAGCCCGGTGCCGATGTCGAGGAACTGCCTCACGCCGGCCTCGGCGGCCAGCCAGGCGATCGTCCTGCGCAGGAAGGCCCTGGAGGCGCGCGCGCCCATGGCCATCCCTGGGAAGATCTTCAGGAACTCCTCGCCCGCGATCCTGTCGACCTCGTAGTTGTCCTTGCCGCCGAGCCAGTAGTTCCAGATCCTGGCGGAATGCGGCACGCTGGTGTCGATGTCGCTCATGCGGACAACCTAGCGATCTAGTGACGGTGACGGTACGCCGCCAACTTCCTGAAGGATCGTCGCGTCTACTAGGCATGGGGATGATGACAACGGGGGCGGCGCTGATGACCGCCGCGGCCACGCTGCTCGGCGGCGCCACGACCAGCCTGCCGAAGGGCTTCCTGCTGTGGGAGGGCCGATCGAGCGGCTGGGACATCTGGGAGGTGTCGGACAGGGCCTCGACTCCGCTCATGCTCGACGCCTGCCACGACAGCTACTGGTCCAAGCGCGGGGGCGTCGAGAAGGGCCGCGTGGCGGCCAGGACCGTCTACCGGCAGCAGGAGATCGAGATCGGCGGCGAGCAGGTCGCCATCTACCAGGACGAGTCGGGCGCTCGCGCGGCGATGGACGCCATGCGGGCCGAGCTGAAGCGCTGCGCCTCGCGCGGCGACGGCATCGAGCGCATCAGCTACTACAGCAAGCCGCTCGCCCTGGGCGACGAGGCCGTGCGGGCGGGGGCCCGCTACTGGGAGGGCGGCCTGCGGCAGGTGGCGGTGCGCAGGGGTGCGGCGATCATGGTCTACACCGAGACCGCGTGGCCGACCCCTTCGCTGCCGATGGGCGAGTTCAAGACACTGCTCAAGGACGCCAGGGAGATGTCCAGGAAGGTGTGCTGGCTGCCCGAGGCCCAGTGCCAGAACACCTGATCCGCTAGGGGCGGCGCAGCCTGGTGACGAACTTGTACCTGTCGCCCCTGTAGAGGGACTGCGCCCACTCGACCGGGTTGCCGTCGGCGTCGAAGGCGTGCCGGGTGAGCAGGAGCATCGGCAGGCCGACGTCGACGCCGAGCATCTGGGCGTCGTACGGCGTCGCCAGCACGGTCTCGATGACCTCCTCGGCGTCCGTCAGCCGCACGCTGTAGGCGTTGTGCAGCGTCTCGTAGAGGGAGGAGTGCACCTCGAGCTCGCGCCGCAGCCTGGGGAAGCGCCTGGCCGACAGATGCGTGGTGTCGATCGAGACGGGCTCGCCGTTGGCCAGCCTGAGCCGGTGGATGCGCAGCACCCTGCCGCCCGGGTTGATCGCCAGCCGTCGCGCCAGCGCCTCGTCGGCCGTGATGTAGCTGATGTCGAGGATCTTGGTGTCCGGCTCCAGGCCCGCGGTGCGCAGGTCGCCGATGTAGGAGGTGAGCTGCAGCACCTGGGCGACCTTCGGCTGGGCGACGAAGGTGCCCTTCCCCTGGATGCGTACCAGCCTGCCCTCGACCACCAGCTCCGTCAGCGCCTGGCGGACGGTGGTACGCGACGTCTCGAAGCGCACGGCCAGCGCGCGCTCGGGCGGCAGCGAACTGCCGGGCGTCAGGCTCTTGGTGAGCTCCAGCAGGCTCCGTTTGACGTCGTAGTACTTGGGTACGCGAGGGGGTTCTTCTGTCACGCTCTCACCTTCACTCCAGCCACGGCGGTGAGGGCGTGTCTGATCACCGCGAGATCATCGGAACTCAGATTGGCCCGAGCGGTCAACCGCAGGCAAGTGCGGTGCGCGGGTATGCGGGCGTGCCGGTCGAGCCCGCAGGGCGTGCTCGTCCCATCGCGCGCGTATCCGGGCAGCTCGGGCTGATTGTGAAGGATATCCATCGCCGCACGTGCGACGGCAACCGAGGCCGCTGTGAGGGCCGTGGCGACCACCTCCTGGGCGCGGGGACCGCCGTGCGGTGTGACGGTTCTCACAATGTGAGATGCCCCAAAACCCGCCCTGTCGTACCTTCGCGCGTGCTGCGAGTTGGTTGTTAGGGCGGAAAGCACGCATGATGCACTCGTGCCGACTCTCAGCGACCTGGTCGTCCGCCACACCGCGCTCGACGCGGCGGACCTCGACTGGCTGCACTCGCTCGTCTCCGACTGGCAGCTGCTGGCCGACCTGTCGTTCGCCGACCTCATCCTCTGGGCGCCGCTGCTGGAGCGCAGGGGCCCGAAGGTTCTCGACGAACCGGGCGCGGGCGGGGACCAGGGCTGGATCGCGATCGCGCAGATGCGTCCCACCACCGGCCCGACCGTCTATCACGACGACATCGTCGGCACCGTCGCGGCCAAGGGGGAGCGGCACCTCATCGACACCGCGTGGCACGAGCGGCGCATCTGCCGCGAGGGCGACCCCGACTGGTCGACAGGGGTGCCGGTCCGCGAGGAGACCATCCCGGTACGGCGGGCGCTGCCCAACGGCGAAGGCCGCTTCCTGGGCGTCATCCAGCGTTCGACCAACCTGTCGTCGGCCCGCACACCCTCCCGCCTGGAGCTCACCTACCTGCAGAGCGCCTCCGACCTGGCCCAGATGGTGGCGGAGGGGCGCTTCCCCTTCTCGGGCGAGGAGCCGATCCTGGTCCGCTCGCCCCGGGTCGGCGACGGCCTGCTCAGACTCGACCGCGCCGGCAGGGTGACCTACGCCTCGCCGAACGCGCTGTCGGCCTACCGGCGACTCGGCCTGCACGCCGACCTGGTGGGCGCCGAGCTCGGCAGGCTGACCGCCGCTCTCTGCTACTCGGACGAACCGATCAACGAAGACCTCATGATCGTGGCGAGCGGGCGGGCGGCCAAGGAGACCGAGGTCGAGTCGGGCGGCACGATCGTGCAGCTCAGGGCGATCCCGCTGATCGTCGGCGGCGGGCGCATCGGCGCGCTGGTGCTCATCCGCGACGTCACCGAGCTGCGCAGGCGCGAGCGCGAGCTGATGACCAAGGACGCCACGATCCGCGAGATCCACCACCGCGTCAAGAACAACCTGCAGACCGTCGCGGCCCTGCTGCGCCTGCAGGCGCGCCGCCTTCAGGTCCCCGAGGGACGCGAGGCGCTCGAAGAGGCCGTACGGCGGGTCGGCTCGATCGCCATCGTGCACGAGACGCTGTCGATGGCGCCGGAGGAGTTCGCCGACTTCGACGAGATCGCCGACAGGGTCATCGCGATGGCGGGGGAGGTGTCGGCCCCCGAGGCGGCGGTGACGCCGCGAAGGGTCGGCACGTTCGGGGTGCTTCCCTCGATCGTCGCGACCCCGCTGGCGATGGCGCTGACCGAGCTGCTGCAGAACGCCCTGCAACACGGCAGGCCCCGGCGGCTGCAGGTCGTCGTCGAGGCCAGAGGCGACAGGCTGAACGTCGTGGTGTGGGACGACGGGCGCGGACTGCCCGCCGACTTCGATCTCGACAGCACCACCAGTCTCGGCCTGCAGATCGTGCGCACACTCGTGGAGGGAGAGCTGTCGGGCAAGCTGGCCATCGAGCCGCGTCACGGGGGCGGGACCGAGGTCACGCTGTCGATCCCGCTGCCCACCTCGTGACCGCGGCGGTGCGGTGACCCCGCGGGGTCACCCGCCTGGCGGGAACGGCTCCCTCGCCAGGCGTCGTCAGGTGGTGCGGTCAGGCGGTGGCGCGGGCGCGGGCACGAGCGTTGCGGCGCTTGAGGGCGCGGCGCTCGTCCTCGCTGAGACCGCCCCAGACGCCGGCGTCCTGGCCGGACTCCAGGGCCCACTTCAGGCACGAGTCGACGGCCGAACAGGAACGGCAGACCTGCTTGGCCTCTTCGATCTGCATGAGCGCGGGGCCCGTGTTGCCGATCGGGAAGAACAGCTCAGGGTCCACGTCACGGCAGGCAGCTCGGTGGCGCCAGTCCATGCGTCCACTCCTTCGTAGATGGAGCCGCTGTGCCCGGCTCCGTGCGGGTCTACTTTGTGAAGAGTTTCACTAACTAGCGCGAGCAGGTACCCGTGATCCTGTTTGGATCCGGGGGGAGTGCCCGCGCCCGTCCGTAGGGCCTCGGGGTAGTTAAAGGTCCTACGTTCCGACGTCAGTGATGAGACTTCCAGCCACGCTGAGTACACGCAAGAGGTTTGGCGCTAAGTTTTGGCGGATATGGATGTCGGATGCATCACACAATGACCGAATGTAACCGTCTAGACCAGAACTTGTAACGCGTCCGGGACAGATCGGAACGTTACGGACTCGCGTTCGCCCAGGTAGTCACCGTCGAGCTGAAAGGCGACGGGACGCTCTGCCGAGAGGGTGAACTCGGCCTCGTCGTGGAGCTGCACGAGGTGCCTGCCCCGTGGAAGGGTGTCACGCTCCGTGAGGATCTGCCGGATGATCGAGGTCATCGAGGGCAGCCCCATGCGCTGGAGCCCGAGCAGGTCGAGCCCGGTCTCGAAGCTCGCCCACGGGGTCGGCTCGACCGGGCGCGAGCCCACGTAGGTCCACGGCGAGGTGTTGGAGATGATCGCCATGAAGACGCCCTCCGCCGCGGGGATGCCTGGACCCTTCACGGTCATCGCGGCGTGGCGTTTGTCGGTGGCCAGATAGTGGCGCACAGCGGTGTTCACGTAGCGTGCGGGGGTCGCCTTGCGGCCCGCGCCGCGCAGGCCCTCCACCGCGCGGATGACCTCGGCGTCGTAGCCCATGCCCGCGCAGAAGGTGAAGTAGCGGCTCTCACCCTCCCAGAGGGCCTGGCCCAGGCCGACGGACCTGCGGCGATCCTCGCGCAGGGCCTCCAGGGTCGCGCCCGTGGCCTCGATGGGGTCGTTGGGCAGACCCAGGGCGCGGGCGAAGACGTTCGCGCTGCCGCCGGGGATCACGATGAGCGCGGGGCGTTCGGCCCTGCCGCCGGCGTTGAGCAGGCCGTTGACGGTCTCGTTCACGGTGCCGTCGCCGCCGAGAACCGCGACGGTGTCGTAGCCCTTGGCATGGGCGGTGCGGGCCAGCGCCGCAGCGTGCCCCCTGTAGCGCGTCTCCTCGACGGTCAGGTCGACGGCGGCACCCAGCGCGCGGATGAGCACGTCACGCGTGCGGCGATTCGTCGTCGTCGCCTTGGGGTTGACCAGGAGCATCGCGCGCATACGGCCAGCGTAGCCAATGATCCATGTCCGGCTTGTCCGTATAGCGGCCTAGAGAGGCGCGTGTCGCATTTTCGGGTCTTGGTCCGTCTTGGCCGCCCGGTGGAGAGGGCGAGGGCAGGGGCCGGGATGATGGGGGCGCCCTGACGTGACGGCGACCGGCCGGAGTCCTGCTGGAGTAGCGTGGAGGACGGTCGGTCACCGGTGAGCGACGGTGGCCTTGAGCCCGCTTATGCCGTACAAGAGGAATGAAGAAGCATGCGCCCTTGGAGCTTGGTGGCCGCCGCTGCGATCGTGGCGGCAGAGGGACTGGTGGCGCTCGGGCTCGGGGTCTACGCCCTGGTCGGCACGCTGGCCGGTGAGGCCACGGAGACCACCGCCGCGCTCGCCGAGGCCGCGTTCGGGCTGCTCGTCGGGGCGGGGTTGATCTGGGTCGCCGTGGGCGGCCTGCTCAGGGCCGAACGGTGGGGCAGGGCGCCCGGCGTGCTGACCCAGATCTTCCTGATCCCCGTGTCGATCACGGTGATGCAGTCGGGCTGGCCCGCGATCGGCGTGCCACTGCTGGCGGCCGCGATCGCGGGCCTCGGCACGCTGCTGGCGCCGCCGACCACCAAGGCGTTGTACGGCGACTAGTCCTCGGCCGTCAGCCCCTCGCGCAGCTGCGCGAGCGTACGGGCCAGCAGGCGCGAGACGTGCATCTGCGAGATGCCGAGCTCGGTGGCGATCTGCGACTGCGTCATGTTGCCGAAGAAGCGCAGCAGCAGGATGCGCTTCTCGCGCGGAGGCAGCCGTTCGAGCAGCGGCTTGAGCGACTCGCGGTACTCCACCCCCTCGAGCGACTCGTCGACGATGCCCAGCGAGTCGGACACGGCGGGCGCGTCGTCGTCGCCCGAGTCGGGGGCGTCGAGGGAGACCGTGGAGTAGGCGTTGGCCGACTCCAGACCCTCGAGCACCTCTTCCTCGGTCATCTTCAGGAACGCAGCCAGCTCGGCCACGGTCGGCGCGCGCCCCTCACGCTGCGACAGCTCGCTGATCGCCTTGGTCAGCGACAGCTTGAGCTCCTGCAGCCTGCGCGGCACGCGCACGGCCCAGCCCTTGTCACGGAAGTGCCGCTTGATCTCGCCGACGATGGTCGGCGTCGCGTAGGTGGAGAACTCCACCCCGCGCGCCAGGTCGAACCTGTCGATCGACTTGATCAGGCCGATGGTGGCGACCTGGGTCAGGTCGTCGAGCCATTCGCCCCTGTTGCGGAAGCGCCGGGCCAGGTATTCCACCAGGGGAAGATGAAGCTCGACCAGTTCGTCCCTGATGCGCTGCCTGCGCGGCTCTTCCGGGCCCAGCTCGGCCAGCTCGGCGAAGAGCATGCGGGCGCGCACCCTGTCGGGCACGGCGTGGTCGCTGGCGGCCATGGCTCCAGTCCTTTCCGTCACGCCGGCCTCGCCGCGCCTCGGCGCTTACGCAGGACGATCGCCATGCGGTCGGGGGAGTCGGTCACCGCGTCCACGTCGTCGGCCAAGGCCGTCAGCACCATCCACGCGAAGTCATCGCGTTTGGGCGCGGAGCTGCCCACGGTCGCGACCTCCACCCTGACCTGCATCTCCTGCCCTGTCAGCTCGAACTCGGCCGTCAGGTCGGTGCCGGGCACGGCTTCGTTGAGCAGCATGGCGCAGGCCTCGTCGACGGCGATGCGCAGGTCCTCGATCTCGTCGAGCGTGAAGTCAAGCCGTGCGGCCAGGCCGGCAGTAGCCGTACGGAGCACGGACAGATACGCGCTCGCGGCGGGCAGTCGGACGCTCACCACATCACGAATCACGCGCGCCTCGGTGTCCTCGGTCACGTTCCTCCTCGCGTATAGGACGCTCTCTGCAACTTACCGCCACCGGGACCCGATTGGCGGATTCAGACGCGCCAACCAACGAAAAAGGCCCCGCGACCGCGGGGCCCTTCCTTGACGGTTCAGGCCGCCTTCGTCTCCCAGAAGATCTTGGAGATCTCGTCGATCTTACCGAGCAGCTCGTCGGCCTTATTCACGTCGACCGTGCCCTTGCCGCCGGCCGCGCCCGCGAGCTTGGTGGCCTCCCAGAACAGCTGGTGCAGCTGCGGGTAGGTCTCCAGGTGCGGGGGCTTGAAGTAGTCGGTCCAGAGCACCCACAGGTGGTGCTTGACCAGCTCGGCGCGCTCCTCCTTGATGGTGAGGGCGCGGGAGCGGAAGACCGGGTCCTCGTTGCCTGCGTACTTCTCCATGATCGCCTTGACCGACTCGGCCTCGATCCGCGCCTGGGCGGGGTCGTAGACACCGCAGGGCAGGTCGCAGTGCGCGGAAGCGACGTGCTTGGGTCGTAGCAGTCGTGCGAGCATCAGAAAGTCCTTCCTTGATGCTGTATCAGCTTGGTCCGGTTACCGACCTTACTCGCGTAGGGAGATCATGAGCCCATGAGGGTCCGTGTCGAAGGTGACTCCATGCGTCCCGCACTCCTGCCGGGGGACTGGCTCCTGGTACGGCGTGGCGCAAGGGTTCAGCCGGGCGACCTCGTCGTGGCCAGGCTGCCCGGCGACCCGGCCCAGCTGATCGTCAAGAGGGCCCGGTGGCACGGCGCCGAGGGCTGGTGGCTGGAGAGCGACAACCAGCGCGCCGCAGGACGCAGGGACAGCTGGGACTTCGGGCCCGTCGCCGACATCGTCGGCACGGTCGTGCTGCGCTACTGGCCGCTCCTGCGCCGGGCCCGGTAGGCGGCCACGTTCGCCCTGCTGGCGCAGCGCTCGGAGCAGTAGCGGCGCGAGCGGTTGGACGAGGTGTCGACGAACACCCGCGAGCATCGCGCAGCCTGGCAGACGCCCAGCCTGTCCACGCCGAGCTCGGTCACCACCGCGGCCAGGCCCATCACCACGCCGCCCTCCGCCAGGTGCAGGTGCCAGCGCTGCCCGTCGTGCCCCGAGATCTGCGGACTGACCGGATGGCGCGCGAGCAGGTCGTTGAGCAGTTCGACGGCCTCCCGCTCCCTGCCGGCCGCGGCGTGCGCGAAGACGGTCGTCAGCTCGGCGCGCAGGTCGCCCTCGTCCGGCAGCTCGCCGTTGACCAGCAGGACGGCCAACTCCGCGTATGAGGTCAGATCCAACCTGTTAACACTCCTTACACATGGCCGCGTCTCAGTATGTGGCAGAATCAAAAAACGGGTGACCCCCGTACCCCCTCACGAAGACGCCCTGCGTACGACACCTCTCGTGCCGCGTCTGGTTCGTGTCCGTTTCCGATGAACTACTGGGGTCGCTGTGGCTGTCACGCCCGCTTCTGCATCTCTCGAATCCCTCGACCTGGATCCGGCCTTCGCCCTCCACCGCGGTGGCAAGCTCGAAGTCCGCTCCACCATCCCCGTCCGCAACGCCGACGACCTCTCCCTCGCCTACACGCCGGGGGTCGCCAAGGTCTGCTCGGCCATCGCCGAATCCCCCGAGCTGGCCAGGGACTACACCTGGGTCTCCAACGTGGTGGCCGTCGTCTCCGACGGCACCGCCGTCCTCGGCCTCGGCGACATCGGCCCCGCGGCGGCCATGCCCGTGATGGAGGGCAAGGCGCTGCTGTTCAAGGAGTTCGCCGGCGTCGACGCGGTGCCCCTCTGCATCGACTGCACCGACGTCGACGCGATCGTCGAGACGGTCGCCAGGCTCGCGCCGTCCTTCGGCGGCATCAACCTCGAGGACATCAGCGCGCCGCGCTGCTTCGAGGTCGAGGACAGGCTGCGCGCCCTCCTCGACATCCCCGTCTTCCACGACGACCAGCACGGCACGGCGATCGTCGTCCTCGCCGCGCTCAAGAACGCCGCGAGGCTCACGGGACGGCCGCTGTCCGCGCTTCGGGCGGTCGTCGCGGGGGCGGGCGCCTCAGGCGTCGCCGTCACCCGCATGCTGCTGAACGCGGGCATCGGCGACATCGCGGTGTCCGACTCCAAGGGCATGATCTATTCGGGGCGCTCAGGGCTCAACCCCTACAAGGAGGCCCTGGCGGCCGACACCAACAGGGCGGGCTTCACCGGCTCGACCGCCGCCGCGCTCGAGGGCGCCGACGTGTTCGTCGGGCTGTCGGGCTCGACGGTGCCCGAGGAGGCGATCGCCTCGATGGCGCCCGACTCGATCGTGTTCGCGCTGTCCAACCCCGACCCCGAGGTGCACCCGGCCGTGGCCGCCCGTTACGCGCGGGTCGTGGCCACGGGACGCTCCGACTTCCCCAACCAGATCAACAACGTGCTCGCCTTCCCCGGCGTCTTCAGAGGGGCGCTCGACGTCCGCGCCACGACCATCACCGAGAACATGAAGGTGGCCGCGGCCTCGGCGCTGGCCGACGTGGTCGGTGAGGCGCTGAGCGAGGACTACGTCATCCCCAGCCCGTTCGATCCCCGTGTCGCTCCCGCCGTCATCGCCGCGGTGTCGGAGCAGGCGCGGATGGACGGCGTCGCCAGGCTCTAGCCACCACCGTTGTGGCGCTCTCTCAGCGGCGAAGTTTGTCCTTCCTTTGTGGAACGGCACCGCGCGGGTTACCTTGCGTGCTACAACTGGGACGCTCTGTAATGACGTGCGACTCTCCGCTGAGGGGGAGCCCATGGAACGTGAGGTCAACCGGCCGCTTCAGGCCCTCATCGCCGAGGCGGGCTTCTCCCACAAGGGGCTGGCCCGCAGGCTGAATGATCTGGGTGCCGCTCGCGGCACTCCGGGCCTGAAGTACGACCACAGTTCCGTGCTGCGCTGGATCGGTGGTCAGCGGCCCAGGGACCCGGTTCCCTGCCTACTCACGGAGATCTTCGCGCTCCGTCTCGGCCGCAGGGTTTCGCCGGAGGATCTCGGCATGCCGGCCATCACTACTCCCCTCCACCTCGGGCAGGAGTTCACTCACACGTGGCGGGAGGGAGTCGCGACAGTGACTGCACTGTGGCGGGCGGACGTGGAGCGACGCAGGTTTCTGCTCGACTCCACCTTCGCGATAGGGGCAGGGTCGGTAGGGGCCATCCGCTGGCTGACGTTCCCCGAGGAGAGTGAGCCGACCGGGAAGGGCGGGCGCAGGGTCGGCTTGGCCGACATCGCCGCCATCCACGAGGTCACCCGCTCCTTCGGGGAGCTCGACAACAGGTTCGGCGGCGGCCGCGTGCGCTCCGCCGTCGTCAAGTACCTCGACACCGCGGTCACACCGCTGCTCAGAGACGGCTCGTACGGCGATGCCACCGGCAGGCGCCTGGCCTCAGCCGCCGCCGAGCTCACCAGGCTGGCCGGCTGGATGGCCTACGACCTCGAGCAGCACGGTCTGGCCCAGCGCTACCTCATCCAGGCCCTGCGCCTGGCCCGCGGCGGCGGCGACGACGGCCTGGGCGGCGAGATCCTGGCAGGGATGAGCCACCAGGCCCTCTACATGGGCCAGCCGGCCCACGCCCTCGACCTGGCGCGCGCGGCCCAGCAGTCGGCCCGCAGGTCGGGCATCGACACCCTCATGGCCTCCTGCCACGTCCTGGAGGCCCACGCCCACGCGGGTCTCGGCGACACGACCTCCTGCGCGAGCTCGCTCAACGCCGCCGAACGCGCCTTCGAGCGCAGGAGCGAGGGCAACGAGCCGAGCTGGTTGTCCTACTTCGACGAGGCGTACCTGTCGGCGAAGTTCGCCCACTGCTTCAGAGACCTGGGCGAGGGCGAGCGGACCGTCCGGCAGGCCCGCAGATCGCTGGAGATGGACGGACGCTACGTGCGCGGGCGGATGTTCAACCTCTCGCTGCTGGCGGCCGGGCTGCTGCAGTGCGGGGAGCTGGAGGAGGCCTGCAGCACGGCCACGGAGGCGCTGGCGTTGGCGGGCGAGCTGCAGTCGGTCCGCACCCGCTCGTACGCCTCGGACCTACGCCGCAGACTGGAGCCCTACCGCTCGGAGCCCTCGGTGATGGAGCTGAACGAACGCGCCAAGGACCTACTGCCGGTCTGATCGAACGCACGCCCGAGACGGGCCTGTGATGCCTGCTGGTCCCAGAGCGCATTCGGGTCCTCTGGCGGTGGGCTGGCGTCCAGCTCGGCCCGCCTTCCGGTCACCGGTCACCGGCTGTCGGCGCGAGTTGTCATCAGCGGCAATTCGTACGTACGGCCAGCACTCGCTGGATGTTCGACGTAACGTAGCGTGACATGTCGATCGTGCTCGATCTGATGCTGGCTCGTCCGGTGGCGGTCGTGAAAGCTTGCGTGGACGATGCGCAGGCGGCTGGCTCAGCGGAAGTCATCCTGAGGCGACCCGAGGGCGCGGTGATCTCCGTGGGGTCGCAGGTCGTTCTTCTCGCGCTGCAGATGAGCGAGGCACCTTCTCGACGCGAGTCGTGGGCTCGACAGGTCGCCGAGCTCTGGTTGGACTACCGGTGCGCGGTGAACCTCGTGGTGCTCTGCCCGGATGATCGGGTCGCGGCATGGGCGGCGGAACGCATCATCACCGGATTCCACGGCTATGAGCTGCGACCTCGGGTGTTCGCCCCAGGCGGTCTCTCGTCCTTGTCGGCTTCCGAGTATCCCGAGTTGGCCATCGTCCTTGCCATGCTGCCCGGCTTGGGCGGCCAGGCCGCAGAATCCTGGTGGATGCCACCGAGGCGTATGGCCGACAGCTTCACCGACTTCTACCAGGCAGCCTCGGGCGAGGCGCAACGGACGTTGGTGGAAGCGCTCGACGCCGCTGTCGGAGCCGAATACGCCGATCTCTTGACGTACCTCCGGGACTGGGTCCGGGGCTTCAACGAGGGACGAGCGGAATCGGTTCTGCGCGTGCTGGAGATCCGGGGAATGACGGTTCCCGACGACGTGGCTGCCCGCGTGCGAGCCTGCATGGACACCGAGCAGCTGCGGGATTGGTTGATCCGGGCGATTGCGGCCGACTCCGTCGATGAGCTTCTCCCCGAGGCCGCACCCGGATCGAGATGACAGCGGCCCGGCTCGTGAAGAGCCGGGCCGCTGTCGCGCGTTTCTACTGCAGAATCTCGCCCTTGGGGCCGACGACGGCCTTGGTCTCCGCGTACTGCGCCTTGTTGTAGACGTCGGCGGTCTCACCGTCGAAGTACGCCGAGCTGATCATGTCCACGCGGTCGTTGCCGTCCTGGTCGTGGAAGAGGCTGGTCACGCCGTTGACGTAGCCGAGGCGCTTGCTGTTGTTGTACTTCAGCAGCCAGGGGCCGCCGTCCGAGCCGCCGGTCAGCGAGCACTTCAGGGCCTGGTGGGTCTCCACCCTGAACGAGTTGACCTGGTAGGTCTTCGTGCCCGTCTTGCCGTAGCAGTACTTGGGGGTGACCCCGGTGTACGGCTTGTCGCCGTCGGGGTGCGGGTCGGCGGGGTAGCCGAAGACGAAGACGGGCTGCCCGGTCGGCTGGTTCCACGCGATGCCCTGCCCGCCCACGGCGTCCCCGAGCTTCCCCGCGTCCTTGGCCATGCCGATGATGTAGTGGTCGCGGAAGTACCGGACGGTCTTGCCCGACTTCACCCACTGCTTGATGTAGTAGTGGCTCTCGTACCAGGCGATCTCGGCGCCGTTGCTGACCTCGGCGTGGAGCTTGCCGGGGAACTTGCCGTCGGCCTTGAGCTTGGTCAGCTCCTGGTACTTCTCCTTGCTGATGGGCGTCGGGCCGACCTTCTCGTACTGCTCGCCGTTGACGTTGGCCGTGGTGCTGGGGGCGGCGTCGCCGTACTCCTTCTCGGTCACCTCGACCTTGGTGAGGGTCTTCTCGCCCTTGTAGTCGTGGCCGACCTTCTCGGGGGTGACGTCGAAGTCCTTCGACCAGTACGGCCCCGCGGCGCCGTACTTCTCGAAGCCGGTCTTGTACTCGTCTTCCTTGATCTCCTCGTGCTCGACCCACTTGTCGCCGGCCCAGTCGGTGAACTCCCCCTTGGGGACCTCGCGACTGCCGGTGAGGGAGAACCCGTTGTGGACCGCGACGAAGGCGAAGTCCCCGTCGTAGTCGTCGTAGGTGTCGAGATCGTAGGCGGTGAAGGCGTACGCGCCGGAGAAGACGCCGAAGGGCGCCTTGCCCTGGTAGTAGCCGGGGACGAAGACCCACTTGGCGAAGACGTCACGCCCGTGCTCGTAGACGCAGTGTCCGGCGGTGGCCACGAGGTTGCGGTGCCTCGACTGGATCGAGGTGGCCGAGCACCAGCGGTACTCGCCCTTGCGGTCGACGAAGAAGACCTTGCCGAGGGTCCTGGGCAGGTTGACGTTCTTCACCTTGCCGCCGGTCTTGGCGGCCCCGGTGGGGGCGACGATGCCGGGCTTGCCGTCATCGGGCTGGTCGGCGCTGACCTTGACCAGCTTGGTGACGTCCTTGGAGTCCCAGTGGTACTGCGTGGCCTTCCTGAGCGCGGCGCCGTTGGCGTTCAGCCAGAACTTGGCGGTGCTGTAGGCGTCAGCGGGCTTGGGGGCCAGCGGGTCGGTGACCCAACTGGGAGCGGCGGCGGCGGGTGCGGCCAGCGCGGCGGCGGTCAGACCGGCAGCGGCAAGGGGGATGAGCAGGCGCTTCAACGGGGGGCTCCACAAATCAGCAAAAGGGGTGTTAAGACCCTACCGACCCTCGTGTCTCTCCCGTAAGGGATCTTTCCTGAGGGTTTGCTCCAGGCATCGCGCTGTGTCCCCGGAAAAGGCCGAAGGGCCCGGCAGATGCCGAGCCCTTCGGATGAAGCAGATGAGTTGGGGTTTGGACCCCCAGCTCAACGTTGACGTGTTACGGCTTGGGGAACGGGAACATCGGGCCCGAAGCCGTGTTCGCAGCCGCCTTGTAAACGGTGTTGGTCTCACCGTCGAAGTACGGGCTGGAGATGTAGTCAACGCGGTCGTTGCTGTCCTGGTCGTTGAAGGTGCTGGTGACACCGTTCACGTAGCCGAGACGCTTGGCGTTGCTGTACTTCAGCAGCCACGGGCCACCGTCAGCACCGGGGGTCATGGCGCACTTCAGCGCCACGTGCTCCTCGATCTTCTTGGCGGCCGAGCCGACCAGCTTGGCGCTGGTCTTGCCGTAGCAGTTCTTCACCGTGACACCGGTGTACGGCTTGGAGCCGTCGGGGTGCTCGGCGTAGGGGTAGCCGAAGGTACGGACGTACTTGCCGGTGGGCTGGTTGTACGCGAAGCCCTGGCCACCGACGACGTCGCCGAGGCGGCCGTTGTCGACGAACTTGACGTCCACGACGTAGTAGGTCTCCACCCAGTAGCGGGTCTGGGCGGTCGCCTTGACCCACTTCTTGATGTAGAACTGCTGCTTGAACCAAGCCGTGGCGTTGCCGTTCTTGTCCTTGGTGACGGTCAGCTCACCCAGGAACTTGCCGTCAGCCTTGGCGGCGGACAGCTGGTCGTACTCTTCCTTGCTGATCGACAGCGGCTGGCCAGTCATGCCAAGGAACTTGGCGTTGTTGTCCAGGCCGTCGGGGGCAGCGGTGTACTGACCCTTGGTGACCTCGACGCCGACCAGCTTGACGCCGTTGTGGCCGTCCGCGTCCATGTACTTCGCGGCGTCGGCACCGGAGTTGACGTCGGCTGGCTTGGCGACGGTCTCGACCTTGGGGTCGACAGCCTTCGACTTGAACGGGCCGTTCTCGCCGTACTTGTCAACGCCCGCGGTGTACTCCGCAGCCGTGATGTCCTTCTCGTCCACCCACTTCGGGCCGACGTGCTTGTCGAACTCGCCCTTGGTGACCTGAGCAGCCTTGCCGGCGCCGCCGCCAATGCCGTTGTAGACGGTCACGAACGCGTAGTCGCGGTCGAAGTCCTCGTAGATCGAGAAGTCGTAGTGCGTGAAGGCCTGCTTGCCGACGTAGATGCCGTAAGGAGCCTTGCCCTGGTAGTAAGCCGGGACGAAGACCCAACGAGAAACAACCTCGTTGTTGGCAGCCAGGTCGTACACGCAGTGACCGGCGGTGGCGACCAGGTTCTTGTAGTTGCTCTGGATCGACGAACCGGTGCACCACTGCAGCTTGCCGTCGCGGGTCTCGAAGAAGACCTTGCCGATGGTCTTCGGCACGTTCACGTTGTGAACCTTGGCCGCGACCTTCTTCTCCTCGCCAATCGGGGCGACGACGCCCGGCTTGGTGTCGGCGACGTACCCGCCCTTCTGGACGAGCTTCTTAACTTCCTTGTAGTCCCAGTGGTAGGCCGTGGCCGACTTCAGGGCGGCGTTGTCGGACTTCGTCCAGAAGTCGATGATGTCCGCGACCTGCTGAGCGCTCTTGGCGAGGTACTCGTCAGTCGGAGCCGGGGTGGCCGAGGCGGTGCCAGCGAGGCCGGCAGCCAGCAGACCGGTGGCCAGAACGGCACCACCAGCGGGGAGGAGGATGCGCTTCAAGGTAACTCCTTGCGCTGTCGTGGGGCGCCTCTTGCGCCCCAGTCGTCAGTAAAGGGATAGCCAGGAACATACAGTGCCGATCTTGGAAACAGGAAGCCGCTTTGGCGGGAAAAGGCCGCACAAGTCGGGCGTGATCGTTCTGTGATGTTTGAGTGGCTGAAGCGCAGGTACGGTGCGGGTGGGTGCCTTGGTGATGTTTCCGCAGATCACCATAAAGATGTTGTTAGTGTGGCGAATGAGGTTGGAGTGCTGGCGTCACGCGGCGTGAGTTGCTGATGTGACACAGATCACATTGCCCAGATGGCACCGTTTCGGGCTCCGGTGCGTCGAAGGGGCCAGCAAATTTCGATCAGACCGCTCGAAACGCAGAAGGGGCCCGACGATGTCGGGCCCCTTCTGGTGTTGCAACCGAGCGGAGAGTCACCTCTCAGCACGGGTCGTGCAGCTCGGCCTTAGCCGACGATCTTGCCGGACCACACGTTCGCAGCGGCCTTGTAGACGGTGTTGGTCTCACCGTCGAAGTACGGGCTGGAGATGTAGTCGACGCGGTCGTTGCCGTCCTGGTCGTTGAAGGTGCTGGTGACACCGTTCACGTAGCCGAGACGCTTGGCGTTGCTGTACTTGAGCAGCCAGGGGCCACCGTCGGCGCCCTCGGTCATGGAGCACTTCAGCGCGATGTGCTCCTCGATCTTCTTGGCGGCAGAACCGACGGTCTTGGCCGTGGTCTTGCCGTAGCACCACTTGGGGGTGATGCCGGTGAAGTTCTTGTGACCGTCGGGGTGCGCCGCGGCCGGGTAACCGAACACGCGGACGTACTTGCCGGTGGGCTGGTTGTAGGCGAAGCCCTGACCGCCGACGGCGTCGCCGAGACGACCGGCGTCAGCCGCCTTCACGTCCTGCACGTAGTAGGTCTCGACCCAGTAGCGGAACTGCTCGCTGGTCTTGATCCACTTCTTGATGAAGAACTGCTGCTTGTACCAAGCAGTAGGCTGCTTGTTCTTGTCGAGGTCGACGGTCAGCTCGCCCAGGAACTTGCCGTCGGCCTTGGCCTTGTTCAGCTCCGCGTACTCTTCGGCGCTGATCGGCTTCTTCTCGCTGAGGCGGGTGAACTTGTCGTTGTTGTCCCAGCCGTCGCCAGCCGCCGTGTAGACCGACTTGAGGACCTCGACACCGGTGAGTTGGACGCCCGCGGTCGGGCCCTTGCCCAGGACGTAGTCCTCGATGTTCTTGCTGGACACGTCTGCGGGCTTGGCGACGGTCTCGACCTTGGGGTCGACGGCCTTCGACTGGAACGGGCCGTTGATGCCGTACTTCTCGACACCCGCGACGTACTCGTCCCTGGTGATGGTCTTCTCGTCGACCCACTTGGGGCCGGCGTGCTTCTCGAACTCGCTCTTGGTGACCTGGCTGGCCTTCGAGGCGTCGATCTTGATGCCGTTGTAGACCGTGACGAACGCGTAGTCGCGGTCGAAGTCCTCGTAGACGTCGAAGTCGTAGTGCGTGAAGGCCTGCTTGCCGACGTAGATGCCGAACGGCGCCTTGCCCTGGTAGTAACCCGGGACGAAGACCCACTTCGACATCGTGTCAGCGTTGCCGGCCGTGTCGTACACGCAGTGACCGGCCGTCGAGACCAGGTTGCGGTAGCGCGACTGGATCGAGGTGGCCGAGCACCACTTGCGCTCGCCCTTGGAGTTGACGAAGAAGACCTTGCCGATGGTCTTCGGCATGTTGACGTTCTGCGACTTGGTCGCGGTCTTCTTCTCTTCGCCGATCGGGGCGACGACGCCCGGCTTGGTGTCGGCGCTGTAGCCGCCCGTGCTCTTGAGCTTGGCGACGTCCTTGCTGTCCCAGATGTTCGACTCGGTGGCGGCCCTGAGAGCGGCACCGTTCGACTCGGCCCAGTACTGGGCGATGGACTGGGCGACCGCGGCGTTCTTCGCCATCGGGTCGCTCGCGACGTCACTGGTCGCCTGGGCGGTACCAGCGAGACCGGCAGCCAGCAGACCGGTGGCCAGGACGGCGCCGCTGGCGGGAATGAGGATGCGCTTCAAGGGAACTGCTCCTTGCTCTGTCGTGAGACGCAACATGCGTCCCATGCGTCAGTAAAGGGATAGCAAGGACCATAACCCGGTGATCTTCGCAGGTGAAAGCCGTTGTGGGCCCTTCGTCGGGAGCCCCAACCTGCGTGACCTTTCCGTTATCTGTCAGACATGATCGCGCCCGGTATCCGGTAAGCCACGTTCCCGCAGGGCCCCAAGGGGTTGTGGCGAATGGGACAAAAGTGCTGTGAGTGAGGCAGCACTCTCTGTGATGTGTTGTATGTGACGCAGATCACAGGAACTTGGTGGCACCGAAATCGGTCTCGCCCCGTCTAATATCTCTCGATCTTGCCAGGAAACGTTCAGGAAAGCCCTGATTTCGCGTCCTGGAAGGTGCTCAGGAGAGCTTCGGCGACGGCTCGGGCGTGGTGCGCGGGCGCCGTCGAGCGCTCCCGTACGGCGGTGACGATGGCCCCGTCCATCAACAGCACGAAGGAGCCGGCCAGTTCGGCGCGGTCGTCCAGCAGGTCGGCGACATAGTCCGTGACGCGTTCCTTGTGCTCGGCGGCGGCTCGGTGGGCGGCGCTGGCCGGGTCGGCGGTCTCGACCATGGTGTTGATGAAGGCACAGCCGCGGAAGTCGGCGCGGGCGAAGCGCTCGGCCAGGGCGTCGAAGACGTTGAGGGGCTGCCCGCCGAGCGCGTCCACCCTCTCGGTCAGCCATGCGCGCCACGCCTCGTCGCGTCGCCGCAGTACCGCGACGACCAGGTCGTCCTTGCTGGGGAAGTGGCGGTAGAAGGAGGCGCGGCCGACGCCGGAGACGCTCAGGATGCGTTCGACGCCGACGGCGCGGATGCCTTCGGCGTAGAAGAGGTCGTCGGCGGTGGTCAGCAGGCGCTCGCGGGCGTTCGTGGGCATGGCGTCAGGTTATGCGGGTCTTGCCAGGAATGGAACCGATCGGTACCGTCCTAACGGAACCGATCAGTACCGTTTGGAGATGACATGCCACGCCTGCCGCAACTCACCGAGGATCCTGACGGCCTGCTGGAGGAGACCCGCCGCCAGCTCGGACGGGTGCCGAACCTGTATGCCACCCTCGCCAACAGCTCCGCCGCCCTGTCGGGCTACCTGGCCATGCGCGACCGGCTGTCCAAGGGGGTGTTGAGCGCCAGGCTCAGGGAGCAAATCGCGCTGCTGGTGGCGCAGGAGAACGGCTGCACGTACTGCGTAAGCGCCCACACCCTGCGCGGCAGCCGCATGGGGCTGACGGACGAGGAACTTCTCGGCACCCGCGCCGCCCATGACGCCGACCCTCACGCCGGCGCCGTCCTGGCGCTCACTCGGGCCATCGTCCGTACGGCGGGCCGCATCGACTCCGCGGACCTGACCGCCGCCAGGGCGGCAGGGGTGACGGACGCGGAGCTCGCCGAGATCGTCGCGCACATCGGGCTCAACACGCTGTCCAACTACTTCAACCACGTGGCCGAGCCCGAGCTCGACTTCCCGGAGGTGAGCGCGTGAACCGCGAGTGGAGGACAGGCTCCGTCGAGCTGATGGACGGCTACGGCCTCGAGGGCGATCTCAGCGACGTGCTGTTCGCGATCGAGGGCGGCTTCGTGAACATCAGGGTGCCGGGCGTCGACCACACCCAGATCGTCTCGGCCCCCGCGGTGCGCGCCATCACCTGCCGCTCGTCTCCGACCTGATGCCGTGAGGACGAACCAGCCTCGAGTAGCCGAGGGTGCGGAACGACATCACTCGCTGTCGAACAGCTCTTCAACGCTGTCAGCTGTGATCGACTTCGGGAACCACGCACTCAGCTGGTCGGCGTCGGAGCAGTCGAGGATGCGCCTCTCCGCCTCGGGTGAGACGTCGATGCCTCGGGTGCGGAAGGCGAGGATGATGTCCTCGGCCCTGGTTGTGGCGACACCCCGGGCGACACCTTGGGCCTCGCCTTGGGCGACCCATTGGCGGACGTAGTCGCTCTTGTACTCGTCGGTGCCGAGTGCCATGAGTCCCTCCACGAACTTCCGCGCGGCTACCTTGGGTAGCAGTGCCAGTACGACATCAGCATATGTCTTGCCCAGACCGTCGGCCATGAGCGGCGCCGCCTTGTAGAAGACGTCCATGGCCTCCTGCCCCGCAGGTCCTGGGTCGCGCCCATGCGCGACGACGGACAGCGCGGCGAGCTCAGGCTCGGCGATGGCCTGCGCGACGTCCGTGATTCGCGGCAGATGGTCAGGGCCCATGACCAGAGGGGCGAGTCTCCATCCTGGGTGCCCCATGTCGATGGGGGTGGCGCATTCGCTGGCCGTCTTGCTGCTCAGGCACATCACCAGCAGCGCGGTGTCGCACTGCAGGCGGGCGCGAAGGGTGGCCAGGTAGACCGGCCAGCTCCATCGCTTGTCCTCGTCGGGCCGCAGCTGCACCTCCACGATCACGCCGAGGACCGGTTTGCTCTCGGCCCTGTGCACGATCACCGCGTCGGCTCGATACTCGGCGGGCTTGCAGTCGGCGAGGCTCTCCGACTCCAGGCGCACCTCGTCGTGGGTGGCCAGAACCACGCCCCGCTCGCGGATCAGGGTCGCCGCGAGCGTGGGCCGCTTTCGGAAGAGATCGATGACGGTCCCGTGAACTATTGACGGCACGCGACGACCTTACCGACAGTTGTCGTTTGATGACGGTCGGTTGGTGATCTGGGTGGACATGACTGTGGGCCGCCCCTGAGGACGGCCCACAGTCATTCAGGCAGGGCGCTGGCCGGACATCTTCAGGAAGTCCGGTTTCGACCGCTCCCACTCCGGATCGTTCAGTGAGTTGAGCGCCTCGACGATCTGTCTCTCCTCAAAGGAGAAGTGCGACTCCACGATGGCGGACAGGCCGTCGAGCTCCCGGCGCACTCGCTCCGCCTCGTTCTCGTCGAGGTCGGCGTCGAGGTCGCCGACCAGGGCCTCGATCCTGCGCAGGATGCCCGCCACCAGGTGGTGATCCTCCTGCAGCTTCTCCAGCGTGGGCCGCAGGGCGGGGAACTCCTCGGCCAGCGTGGGGAAGGCGTTCTGGTCCTCGCCCGTGTGGTGCCGTTCGAGCGCCGAGCAGAAGGTCAGGCAGTGGGCCCGCAGTTCGCGTGGGCGCCGGCCCTCCCCGTCGAGGAAGGCGTCGACGTTGTCGCGAAGCCGGGACAGCTCCTCGCGGAGCCAGTGGTGTACTTCGATGAGCTGGGTGCCGAACGCGGCGAGGCGTCCGGTCGGTTCGATGCGTGGTTGCACAGGTTTCCCGTGTTTTCGACGCCTCCGCGCCCACGACGGTCTCTTTGCCGGGTGCACTGCGACGCTGACGCGGGATCTCATCACCATCCGGGCGATACGTCAAGCGCCCCGAGCCCGCATGGGCGATTCGTCAAGCGCCCCGAGCCCGAAAACGAAGAGGCCACAGCGGGGGTGGACCCCACTGTGGCCTTGGCCGAGCCCCGAAGCGCGTGAGCGCCTATCGGGCGAAGGGCCTACTTGTAGAGCTCGCCGTCCTTGCCGACGATCTTGCCCGACCAGCGGTTCTTGGCGGCGTTGTACACGGCGGCCGTCTCGCTGTCGAAGTACGGGCTGGAGATGTAGTCGACGCGGTCGTTGCCGTCCTGGTCGTTGAAGGTGCTGGTGACACCGTTCACGTAGCCGAGACGCTTGGCGTTGCTGTACTGCAGCAGCCAGGGGCCGCCGTCGTAACCGGGGGTCACCGGGCACTTCAGCGCCACGTGCTCCTCGATCTTCTTCGCGGCCGAGCCGACCGTCTTGGCCGAGGTCCTGCCGTAGCAGTTCTTCGGGGTGACGCCGGTGTACGGCTTGCTGCCGTCCGGGTGCGGCGCGTACGGGTAGCCGAAGGTGCGCACGTACTTGCCGGTGGGCTGGTTGTAGGCGAAGCCCTGACCGCCGACGTTGTCGCCCAGGCGGCCCGCGTCCTCGGACAGCAGGATGTACTTGCCGCCCCACTTCGGGCCGACGAAGCGGTTGTAGTCGCGGCTGTCGACCTGCTTCACGCCGGTGAAGCGGATGCCGTTGTAGACGGTGACGAACGCGTAGTCGCGGTCGTAGTCCTCGTAGACGTCGAAGTCGTAGTGCGTGAAGGCCTGCTTGCCGACGTAGATGCCGAACGGCGCCTTGCCCTGGTAGTAGCCGGGGACGAAGACCCACTTGGACATGGTGTCGGCGTTGCCGTCGGTGTCGTACACGCAGTGGCCCGCGGTGGCGACCAGGTTCTTGTAGTTGGCCTGGATCGAGGTGGCCGTGCACCAGCGGGGCTGGCCGCTGGCGTCGAGGAAGAAGACCTTGCCGACGGTCCTGGGGATGTTGATGTTCTGGCCGGTGCCGGAGCTCACGGCGTTGCCGGTGGGAGCGACCATGCCGGGGCTGCCGTCGGGGGTGTAACCACCCTTGCTGACGAGCTTCTTGACCTCGCTCGAGTCCCAGTGGTAGGCGCTGGCCTGGCGAAGGGCGGCGCCGTTCGACTTCCACCAGAAGGTCGCGATGGAGGCGGCCTCGCCGGAGTTCCTGGCCATGGGGTCGGAGGCGATGTCGCTGGCGGCCTGGGCGGAGCCGGCGGAGAGGCCAGCGGCCAGGAGACCGGTGGCCAGGATCGCGCCACCAGCCGGGAGGAAGATGCGCTTCAAGGTATAACTCCTGGATTCCTTTGCGCTGACCGTGACGCCTCTTGCGCCCCAAGAGTCAGCAAACGGACAGGCAGGAACCTACAGGCAGGGGTTTGGTCCTGTGAATTTCCCGACGATCAGGTCAAGGGACAAGTCGGGCGTAGCGCTCGCACTGTGACCTGTCCGAGATCAGCGGACGGCGGATGGTCTGTGCTGATCAGCATGCCTATGACGCGGGAGTGATCAAATGGTTGCCAGTGTTTCATGTGACTTGAGTCACATTTCGCTGATTCCATGATCGCACCGTGGCCGGGAGGGCGCGGGGAGTCAGGTGGTGGCGTCGTTGGCGGCCTGATCGTAGACCTCGAACGTCGTCGGCGTGAAGTACGGCGAGGACACCGCATCGTACTTCGCCGCCGCGTCGAGGTTCCACGTGAGGCTGTTGATCCCGTTGAGGAAGCCCAGCCCCGTCGAGGCCCGGTAGCCGAGCATCCACGGGCCGCCGCTCGCGCCGGCGCTGAAGTCGCATCCCGACAGCAGCACGCCGTACTGCAGGTTGCGGGTGGGGTTGACGGTCCGCTTGGTCTTGCCCTCGCACGACTTGAGCGTGCGGCCGTTGAAGGGCTGCGACCCGTCGGGCTGGACGCCGGCCGGGTAGCCGAAGGCGGCGACCTGGTTGCCCGTCTTCTTGCCTACGGTGAGGCCCTGGCCGCCGACGTTGTCCTCCAGGCGGCCGACGTCCTTCATGACCGCCTTACCGTCCTCGGTCACCCAGCGGAAGCCGTGGTGGACCGAGACGAAGGCGTAGTCGTAGTCGTAGTCGCCGATGGCCGCCCAGTCCTCGTGCATGTGCAGGGTGGAGCCGACGTAGATGCCGTGCGGCGCGTCGCCGTCCTTGCCGGGGCTGGGGACGAAGATCCAGTTGGCGCTCTTGCCGAGACGGGGGTCCCACGCGCAGTGGCCGGCGGTGGCGACCAGGCTGCGGTTCTTGGCGGCCACGGCGCTGGCCGAGCACCAGTACTCCTTGCCGCCGAGTTGGAAGAAGACCTTGCCGATGGTCTTGGCGGCGCCGCCCTTGGCCGGGGCGGTCGGCTGGATGTCACGCGCGGTCGCCCGCCTGGACACGCCGTTGGTCAGCACCGAGCCGGCGGAGGAGGAGGGCGAGGAGGACGGGGTCGAGGACTTGGTGCCGGGGGTGGCGGGGGAGTAGCTGTCGGCGTCCTTCAGCCGTTCGGGCTTCCAGTACTCCGCGACCTTGCGCATCTCGGCGTCGGACTTGGCCAGCGGCTCGGCGTAGACGTAGTCGGGAGGGGCGGCGACGGCGTGGGAGGTCCCGGTGAACATGGGCAGCATCAGCAGAACGCCGCTGCTGGCGGCGATCGCGAGTTGCCTCATGCGGGGGATCATGAATTGCCTTCCTTGCGCCGTAACGGGTGATTTTTCCAGATCGTCGGCGTAATTGCAGCCTGGATAGGGGATCGTTATCTGATCAAGAAACCCAATAGGTACTGTATATCCAGCGTGTCGATCGTTGTCGCAGCTCAGAACGCCAAGAGAGTCTTTTGATCATGAAGAGACTCGCATGTCTAGCCGTGCTGTGCGGTACGGCTTTCGCTGCCACTCCGGCCCTTGCGGCCACCGCTTCTTCGCCCGAGTCCGTGTCCGCCTCCGGGGCCGAGGCCGCACCGCCGAATGACCCCAGACTGCGGCGGATGCTGCTCCTCGTCGCCGACAAGCGTTTCACGGTCCTCATCTGCGACCCCGGCCAGGTCCACCGCTCCACGCACCCGAAGGCGAGGCAGGCCTGCGACGCCCTCGCAGCGGTCGACGGCGTGCCCAGCAGGCTCAAGCAGGCCGGCACGATCATGTGCACCATGGAGAGCGACCCCGTGCCCGTCTCCGCGATCGGCATGTGGGACGGAAGGCTGTCCATGCACATGCGCACCTACGGCAACCGCTGCGAGCTGGGCGTCTCGACCGGCCCTGTCTTCGACTTCTGAGCGGGAAGGACCGCGCTCAGGCCACCTGCTCGGGGGTCTTCTCCCGCAGGGGATCGATTTGCCTGAGCAGGACCGCGGTCAGGACGGCGACGCCGAGCAGCAGGACGGCGCTGATCCCCGCCACCGTGTGCATCCCGGTGGTGAACGCCGCGCGGGCGGGCTCGAGCCGTACGGGATCGAGCCCGGTCGCGACAGCCACGGCCAGGCTCTCCCGGACGGCCTCGCCCGCGTCGGCCGGCAGCGCCGCGCGGTAGACAGCCGTGCCGATGCTGCCCAGGACGGCGATGCCGAGCGCGAAGCCGAACTCACCGCTGGTCTCGTTCAGCGCGGCGGCCGAGCCCGCCCTGCTCGGCGGGGCCGAGCCGACGACCAGGTCGGTGCCGAGCACGACCATCGGCCCCGCGCCCAGGTTGATGAGGGCGAAGCCGGCCGCCACCGCCACCAGTCCCTCGGCCTGCGAGATGAGCAGCAGGCCCGCGATCGAGACCATCATGCCGCCGGCGATGGCATAGGCGGGGCGGACCCTGCGCGCCACGAACGGTGAGAGGAGGAAGGCCACGCCCGAGGCGGCCACGGCGGGCAGCATCCACAGCCCCGCGACGAACGGCGACAGCCCGCCGACGAGCTGGAAGTACTGCGTGATGAACATCATGAGAGCGCCCATGAGCAGCGTGCCCGACATCATCGCGCCGAGCGAGGCGGTGAAGGCGCGGCTGGCGAACAGGCGCAGGTCGAGCAGCGGGTCGGGCAGCAGGCGCTGACGGCGGACGAAGGCGGAACCGAAGGCCAGCCCCATGCCGATCGCGAGGAGGGGCGCCGCGCGCAGTCCGTCCTTGGCCAGCTCCTTGAGCCCGTAGATGACCGGCAGGATCGCGGCGAGCGAGAGCGCGACGCTGGCCAGGTCGAGCCGTCCCGCGGCGGTGTCGCGGTATTCGGGCAGCAGGGCGGGGCCGAGCGCGAGCAGCAGCGCCATGACGGGCACGCCGAGCAGGAAGACCGCTCCCCACCAGAAGTGCTCCAGCAGCAGGCCGCCGACCAGCGGGCCGACCACCGCGCCCGACATGAAGCAGACCAGCCAGACGCTGATCGCCGTCGCGCGCTGCCTGGGATCGGTGAACATGTTACTGATCAGCGCCAGCGTGGAGGGCGCGATCGTCGCCCCTGCCACGCCCAGCAGGGCGCGGGCCGCGATGAGCATCGCGGGGCTGGTGGAGAAGGCGGCCAGGACGGAGGCGAGGCCGAAGGCCGTGGCGCCGATGAGCAGCAGGCGCCTGCGGCCGATCCTGTCGCCGAGCGTGCCCATCGTGATGAGGAAGCCCGCGAGCATGAACCCGTAGATGTCCATGATCCACAGCTGCTCGGTGCTGCCGGCGCCGAGCTCCGCGCTCAGATGGGGCAGCGCCAGCAGCAGGACGAAGACGTCGATCGAGATGAGAAGGGTGGGCAGGGCCAGTACGGCGAGGCCGATCCATTTCGTGTTCACGCTCCTGGGTCGGAGCCGGCTGACACGCCTCGACATGTAGCGTCGAATCCGTGAAATACATGTTGATGATCTACACGAACGCCGCCGCGTCGCAGGCCATCTCCAAGGACTTCGACCGGGTCGTCGCGCAGGTGGACGAGCTCATCGCCGAGCTCACCGCGAACGGTGAGTGGGTCGGCGGCGAGGCTCTGGCCGACCCCTCGGCGTCGCGGACGATCAGGGTGATCAACGGCGTCCCCGCGGTGACGGACGGCCCCTTCCTGGAGTCGAAGGAGTACCTGGCGGGCTACTGCATCATCGACTGCGCGACGCCGGAGCGGGCGGCCGAGATCGCCGAGCGCTGGCCTGACGCCTGTTACGGCGGCGCGCTCGAACTGCGCCCGGTCGTCGGGGAATGAGCGAGGAGCTGCTGAGGGAGCTCGCTCCCCGGGTGCTCGGTGTGCTCGTCAGGCGCTACGGGCACTTCGACGCTTGCGAGGACGCGGTGCAGGAGGCGCTGCTCGCCGCCGCGACGCAGTGGCCGAAGGAGGGGGTGCCGGACAACCCGAAGGGCTGGCTGGTCACGGTCGCCTCGCGCCGGATGATCGACGAGATCCGCAGCGAGGAGGCGCGGCGCCGCAGGGAGGCGGAGCAGGCGCTGGAGGATCCGCCCGCCGTCCCCGACCAGGACGACACGCTGACGCTGCTGTTCCTGTGCTGCCACCCCTCGCTGACGCCCGCCTCCCAGATCGCGCTGACGCTGCGCGCGGTCGGCGGACTGACCACCGCGGAGATCGCGGGAGCGTTCCTGGTGCCCGAGCCGACGATGGCGCAGCGCATCAGCAGGGCCAAGGCGACGATCAAGAAGGCGGGCGCCACCTTCGAGCTGACGCCCAACAGGCTCGACGTGGTCCTGCACGTGCTCTACCTGATGTTCAACGAGGGCTACACCGCCACCTCGGGCCCCGACCTGCAGCGCGCCGATCTGACCAGCGAGGCGATCAGGCTGACCAGGACGGTGCGCAGGCTGCTGCCCGACGACGGGGAGGTCGCGGGGCTGCTGGCGCTCATGCTGCTGACCGACGCCCGCCGTACGGCGCGCACGGGGCCGGGCGGCTCGCTGGTCCCGCTGGCCGAGCAGGACAGGAGCCTGTGGGACAAGGACCTCATCGCCGAAGGCGTGGAGCTGGTGACGGGGGCGCTGTCGGCGGGGCCGCTGGGGGCCTACCAGCTCCAGGCGGCGATCGCGGCGGTGCACTCGGAGGAGGGCGAGACCGACTGGCCGCAGATCCTGGCCCTCTACGAGCTGCTGGCGCGCATCGCGCCAGGACCCATGGTGACGCTGAACCAGGCGGTGGCCGTGGCGATGGTGCGCGGGCCGCTGGAGGGCCTGGCGCTGCTCGGCACGCTCGAGGCCGAGCTGGCCGACCACCATCGGCTGCATGCCGTACGGGCTCATCTGCTGGAGATGGCGGGCAGGCACGAGGAGGCCGGCGCGGCCTACCTCAGGGCGGCCGAGCTGACCAGCAGCCTGCCCGAGCGGCGCTACCTGGAGGAAAGGGGAAGACCCCGGTCCTAGTGGACCGGGGTCTCGGGTCGGGCCGTCGGATCAGGAGGGCTGGTTGCCGCTCCAGCGGTTGGCGGCCACCTTGTAGACCTTGTAGGTGTCGCCGTTGAAGTACGGCGAGGAGATGCGGTCGTAGCGGTCGTTGCCGTCGGTGTCCCAGGCGACGCTGTTGACGCCGATCAGGTAGCCGGTGCGGCTGGAGTTCTTGTAGTTGTAGAGGAACGGTCCACCGCTGGCGCCCGCGGTGAAGGCGCACCTGAATCCGATGTGCTCCTCGATGCGGAACTTCGGCGCGGGCGGCATGGCGGCCGTCGTGCCGTAGCACCACTTCATGGTCTTGCCGGTGTACGGCTTGTCGCCGTCAGGGTGATCGCCGGCCGGGTAGCCGAAGGAGAAGACGGTGGCCTTGGTGCTGCGGTTCCAGGTGAAGCCCTGGCCGCCGACGTTGTCGCCGAGTCTGCCGACGTTCTTCTTCTTGGCGTGCCAGTTGCCCTTGTCGTCCTTCTCCCACACCGGCTTGGTGCCGTTGTAGACGTTGACGAAGGCGTAGTCGTAGTCGTAGTCCTCCTTGACCACGAAGTCGTCGTGGGCGTTGAAGGTCTTGGCGGCGTACATGCCGTAGGGGGCCTTGCCGTCCCACTTGTTGTTGCCGTCCCAGTACGACGGGATGAAGACCCAGTTGTCGTAGAAGACGTTGTGCTTGACGTCGTAGACGCAGTGGGCGGACGTGGCGACCACGTTGCGGTACTTGCCCTGGACCGAGGTGCCTGAGCAGTACTTCCAGCTCTTCTTGTCGTTCTGGTTGGCGCCGGGCAGCGTGAAGAAGATGCGGCCGACCGTGTTGGGCAGGTTGACCTGCTTGGTCTTGATGGCCTTGGCCTTCTCCGCGCCGATCGGCGGGACCGATCCGGGCGGGCCGTCGGGGGCCGAGGCGCTGCCCTTGGCTCCCTTGACGTCCATGGCCAGGTCGTCGTTGATGTCGGTGGCCGCGCGGATCTTGTCCGGCGTCCAGAACGCGATGGCGTTGGCTGCTGAGGTCCGCGCGTTCTTCGAGACGACATCGCCAGGGGCCGCGGCCTGGGCCGCGGTGGCGCTGATCAGACCCGCGGCCATTCCGAAGGCCGCGACGCCGACCGTGAGGCGCCTTGCTCGGGAAAACATAGTGCTCCTTCCGGTTCTCGGCGGCCCAGAGCGGGGAACTGTGCCCCGGTGGGCCAGGAAAACGTTGAGGACGCTACTGAATAGCCCGAGTCGGAAACCAGGAAACGACGCGAAAAAGTCTGGCCCGGTTCCATTCCGTTATTGAAATAACCATTGCGCATGTATTCAAGAAAGGTATTCGCGCAGGTCGGGGCGGGAATCAAATAACCACCGCAACACCATTAACAGCGGTCTCTCCCTTTACATACCGAACATTGCTCTGGTTATATCGCGTCATGGATCCACGCACCCCCTGCCTCGTCGGAGCCGCTCAGCTCACCGTCCGCGACCAGCCGGGCCCCGAGCCGCTGTCCCTCTGGGAGACGGTGGCGAGGCAGGCGCTGGCAGAGGCGCGGCTGTCCGCCGCGCGGCTCGACTCCGTCCAGATCGTCTACACCGACTCCTGGCAGTACGACGACCCGATCGGACGGCTGGCGGAGAGACTGGGCGCCGCCCCTCGCCACCGGACCTACTCCAGAGTCGGGGGCACAGCCCCGCAGCAGCTCATCGGGGCGGCGGCGGGCAGGATCGCGGCGGGGCAGATGGAGTCGGCGCTGGTCGTGGGTGCCGAGGCGCTGGCGACCAGGCGGGCCTTGCGGAGGGCGGGCGAGCGCGTCGCGTGGAGCCATCCCGCCGACCCCAAGCCGCCCTACGGCTGGGAGCGGGAGCCCGACCCCGCCGCGCTGGCGCACGAACTCTTCCTGCCCGTGCACACCTACGCGATCATGGAGACCGCCCTGCGGCTCGGGATCGCCGAGGAGCGGGCCTCCAGGGGGGAGCTGTTCGCCCCCTTCACCGAGGTCGCGGCGGTCAACCCCCACGCCTGGCACCGGACGGCGCACACCCCGTCGGAGCTGGTGACGCCGGGGCCGGGCAACCGCTTCGTCGGCTGGCCGTACACCAAGAAGACGGTGGCGGTCATGGAGGTGGACCAGGCGGCGGCGCTGGCGCTGGTCTCCAGCGGGCTCGCCGACCGGCTCGGCATCCCCCTCGACCGGCGGATCTACCTGCGCGGCTGGGCCTACGCCGAGGACACGTGGGAGGTGGCGGCCAGGCCCTCGCTCGGCTCCTCCGCGGCCCTCGACGTGGCGGCCTCCACCGCGTTCGAGCGGGCGGGCCTCGGTCTCGACGACATGGCGGCCATGGACATCTACAGCTGTTTCGCCGTCGCCGTCAGGATGGCCTGCGACGCGCTGGGGCTGGACCCGCTGGACCGGCGCGGGCTCACCGTCACGGGCGGCCTGCCGTACGCGGGCGGGCCGGCCAGCGGGTACGTGCTGCACTCGACGGCGACGATGGCGGGGCTGCTGAGGGACGGCGGGCACGGGCTGGTCAGCGGGGTGGGCATGCACCTGACCAAGCACACCTGCGCGGTGTGGTCGAGCGAGCCAGGCGGCACGCTCGGCGACGGCCGGTCCGTCCACACCGCCGAGCCCGTGCCGATCGTCTCCTCCTGCGCGGGGCGGGCCACGGTGGCCGGCTACACCGTCGCGCACGAGCGTGACGGCTCGCCCTCCAAGGGCCTGCTCGTGCTGGACCTGCCCGAAGGCGGGCGCACCCACGCGTGGGTGCTGAGGCCGGAGCTGATGGCCGACGCGATGGAGAGGCAGCTGGTCGGGGAGCGGGTGACGCTCACCACCGACGGCAAGGTCAACGTCGCGGTCTGGTGACGCACGGTTGTGAACTTGTGACCTGCGAGAGCCGCGCGGGTCTTGCATGGGGAAGGGCCCGGCAACTGAATTGAGGTGTGCACGACGTCATAGAGGCAGGCACCCCCCACCGCAGGCGCTGGATCGGCATCGCGGTCCTCGTCGGCGTGCTCGCCGTCCCCGCCGCGGGCCTGCTGATCAGCAGGAACCCCGACGAACCGCCGGGGCCCGCGCGGCCGGACATGGCGTTGTCCGGCACCCCGCGCCCCTCGACCTACCAGTACGAGAACACGCCCAACCTGCTGCGCGCCGAGCCCAGGAGGGAGGGCGAGGAGGAGGCCATCGACGTGGTCTTCCCCGACGGCACGGAGGCCGAGGTGCGCTATCCCGCGCGGCTGCAACTGGGCAGGAAGGGCTCCAGGCCCACGCAGGGAGCCTGGAGCGAGGCCCCGGCTCTGAGGTTCCGCAAGCTCTACGCGCCGCTGGGCGGCCGGCCGCCGAACGGCAGGCGGATCAGGGGCCTGACCTCCAACGTGTCGCTGTGGACCTTCCCGAGCGGGCAGTCGCTGATCTACGAGTTCGGCGACTGGCGCATCGCGCTGCTCGACAGGCCCGACCCGCTCACCTTCGAGCAGCGCATGGAGTGGGCGCGTGCGCTCAGGGGCAGGGTGACGCCCGGCGGCTACCTGGTGCTGTCGGCGAGCAAGCCCGTGCACCTGTCCGGGCCCGGCGACCGGCTGGGCGGCGAACCGGCGGGGCCTGGCCTGCTGTTCGGCGGCGGGCTCAGTCAGATGGTCTCGCTGGTGCTGACGAAGAACTGCCCACGCAACGGCGGCATTCCCCCCGAGGTCCGGCAGAACGGGAGAGGGGCCGACGGCACGTGCAAGGGCGACGTCTTCGTCTCCGCCGCAGGAGAGGCGCCCTTCGTGAAGTCGGCGCTGAAGGGGATCAAGGTCAAGCTCAGGCAGTAAGGTGCGGCCATGTTCGCCGTAACCGCTACACAGACCGATCCCGACAACCCGCTCGCAGGGCTGACGCTGGGTGAGCACCCGGAGCCCGAGGCGCCCGACGGCTGGACCACGGTGTCCGTGAAGGCGGCCGCGCTCAACCACCACGACCTCTGGACGCTCAAGGGCGTCGGCATCCGCCCGGACCGGCTGCCCATCGTGCTCGGCTGCGACGCGGCAGGCGTCGACGAGGAGGGCAACGAGGTCATCGTCCACTCCGTGATCGGCGCCGGCGCCGACGAGACGCTCGACCCGAAGCGGTCGCTGTTGTCGGAGGTGCACGACGGCACCTTCGCCGAGCGGGTCGCGGTGCCGCGCCGCAACCTGGTGCCCAAGCCCGCCGCGCTGACGTTCGAGGAGGCGGCGTGCCTGCCCACGGCGTGGCTGACCGCCTACCGGATGCTGTTCGACAAGGCGGGTCTCGAGCCCGGCTCGACCGTCCTGGTGCAGGGGGCGGGCGGCGGCGTCGCGACGGCGGTGATAGCGCTCGGCAGGGCGGCGGGGTTCAGGGTGTGGGCCACCTCGAGGTCGCAGGACAAGCGCGACAGGGCGCTCGAACTCGGCGCCGACCAGGTCTTCGAGCCGGGGGCCAGGCTGCCGGAGCGGGTCGACGCGGTGATGGAGACGGTCGGTCAGGCCACGTGGGACCACTCGCTGAAGTCGCTGCGCCCCGGAGGGCGGATCGTCGTGTCGGGCGCGACCAGCGGCGCGGTGCCCCCCGCCGACCTGAACAGGGTCTTCTTCCTGCAACTCTCGATCGTCGGCTCGACGATGGGCACCCGCGACCAGCTCGGGCGCCTGGCGGTCTTCCTCGAGCAGACCGGGGTCAGGCCGCTCATCGACAGGACGATGCCCATGACGCAGGCGCGAGACGGGTTCGCCGCCATGCACGAGGGCGAGCTGTTCGGCAAGGTGGTCTTCACCCGCTGAATAAGTGTTAGGTTACTTCCCGCCTCCCCGGGTGATACAAAGAGAAGGAAGATGTATCACTCGGGAGGTCATGACCCATGGAAGCGTTCCATCCGGGCACGATTCACTGGGACACCGCAGGCGAGTACCGCAACCTGCTCGTGGCCGGCAGCGCGCTGGTCCTGCAGACGATGCATCCCGCCGTCGGCGCGGCCGTCGCCGAGCACTCCACCTACAAGCAGGACCCGTGGGGGCGGCTCAACCGCACGCTCACCTCCGTCCAGAAGTGGGTGTACGGCGGGGCCGAGGGCATCGAGGAGGGGCGCCGCCTGCGCGAGATCCACGCCCCGATCAGCGGCACCGACGAACAGGGCCGCTCGTACCACGCGCTGAACGGCGAGGCCTACGCGTGGGTGCACCTGACCCTGTTCGAGCGCTACATCACCCTGCACCGCTACTTCGGCACGCCCTACTCCGCCGAGCAGGAGCGCGCGCTCTACGCCGAGTCGCAGCAGCTGGGGCGGATCCTGCGGGTGCCCGAGCGGGAGGTGCCGCCCACGATCGAGCAGTTCTGGCCCTACTTCGACGAGATGATCACCGAGCGGCTCGAGCCCCATCCGACCGCGCTCGAGGTGCTGGCCACCATGCGCGGCACCCCCGCTCCTCCCATGGTGCCCAGGGTGCTGCGCAGGCTGTGGGCCCCTGTGGGGATGGGGTCGGGGGAGTTCAACCACTTCGTCACCGTCGGAACGCTGCCGCCGGCCGTGCGGGAGGTGCTGGGTCTGTCGTGGTCGGCGCGGGACGAGCGGCGGCTGCGCAGGCTCGGGCGGGCGGTGGCCGCGCTCACCCCGCACCTGCCCGAGCGGGCGCGCTACCTGCCGGTCGCCTACCGGGCCAGGCGGGCGGCGCGCCGGCGGCGGGAGCTGTCACCCGCGTAGTGAGTCGCGGATCCTGGCGGTCGCCTCGTCGAGCGCGGCGCGGCACTGCTCGAGCGTCTCGCGGGTGAGGCGGCTGTCGGAGGCCTGCTCGCGGACCGTGGCGACGAAGTCGGCCAGCAGCTCCCCCAGCTCGGCGTCGAGCTCGGCGCGGTTGTCGGTGGCCCCGCCCAGATCGCTCCAGACCTCGCTCCAGACGCTGCGCCACTGCCTGCTCAGGCGCTCGCCCTCGTCCTGCCAGTGCGCGGCGTGGTCCATCCACTGCCGCTTCTGCTGGTCCTTCAGCCGCCTGAGATCGGCGGCCTGCTGCTCGCGGCTGTTGCGCTTGACGTCCCTGGCCATCGCCGTCAGCTCCTCGCGCAGCGACTTGACCGTCTCGCGGACGTCCTCCTTGACCTCGCGGGCGATGTCGCGGACGGAGTCGGTGATCTCCTGCTCCAGGTCGGCCAGCTCGTCGAGGCGGGAGTTGAGCTCGTCGCGGCCCTTGTCGGTGATCGAGAAGACCTTCTTGCCGTCGACGACCTCATGCGTGACCAGGCCCTCCTCCTCCAGGCGGGCCAGTCGCGGGTAGATCGTGCCGGGCGAGGGGGAGTAGACGCCCAGGAAGCGGTCCTGGAGCAGCCTGATCACCTCGTAGCCGTGGCGCGGGCTCTCCTCCAGGAGCTTGAGCAGATACAGCCGGAGCCTGCCGTGGCCGAAGACCGGGCTCATTCCTTCTCCCCCTTGAGCAGCGTGACGTCGGCCGAGACGGTGTTGGCCGTGAGAGAGGCCATTCCACCACCCAGCCGCCCCGACAGCGACTTGACCGCTGGACGGTCGCGTGGGCGCAGCTCGTCGAAGGCCGAGTCGAGGCGGCCCGAGGTCGAGCGGATCGTGACGTCGCTCTCCGCGTCGTGCGGCAGGCGGACCAGGATGTCGCCGGAGACGCTGGACAGCGTGACGTGCCCGGTGGGGCGCAGTGCCAGGTCGGCGGTGATCCTGCCGGAGATCGTGCCGGCTCTCAGCCGCCTCGGGACGCCTCCGGCGACGGCCAGGTCGCCCGACACGCTCTTGAACGCCAGGTCGCCCTCCATCGCGCGGCTCTCGACGTCGCCGGAGACGGTCTCGGCGTTGACGTCGCCGCTCACGCCGTCCAGGACGATCTCGCCGGAGACGCTGCGGACGTTGGTGCGCCGCTCGAAGCCCGCGACCACGGCCGAGGCGGAGACGACGCCGACGCTGAGGCGGCAGTCCTTGGGGACGGTGATCGTCAGGGTGCTGGAGCGCTTGCCCGACCGCTTGAGCCAGCCGAGCAGGCCGTCCCAGGTGAGGTCCTTGTAGGCGATCGTGAGCGTGCCGTCGTCGTCATGGGTGACGATGAGCGGGGTGGAGTCGATCTCGGTGACCTCAAGAGTCGGAGGCCCCTCGCTGGCCAGGACGGCCAGCCTGCCCGCGACGATGCGCACGTTGAGCGCGCTCACGGCGTCGAACGTGAGCTGCTGGGGCCGCTCGATCGTCCACTGCGACATGGTTCCGTCCTTCGTTCCCGACGCGTCCGACACAAGACACGATATGTCGCGTTGTCTGAAATCTCAAGATGTATCGTGTCTCACTCCTCGTCGTCGGAGTCGTGACGGGCCAGCCAGGTCGCCAGCCGCTCGATCGGGATCTCGAACTCGGGGTTGAGGTCCACGAACTCGCGCAGCCGCTCACCGAGCCACAGGAGGCTGACCTCCTCCTCCCCGCGCCGCTCGACGAGCTCCTCGATCCCCCTGTCGGTGAAGTACATCTCTCTCCTGTTCCTCGCGCCGATGCCGCTGCGTCACTCTAGTGCGCCGCACGTCGTGAACCTCGGGCGGGCGAGCCGGCGGGTACAGGCGTGCGGGATGTCCGCAGCGGAAGATTCTTCGTTCCGCGGCCCCTGAGAGCGCCGCCGAGCCGACCGGCGCTCGTGTCAGGCGTCCGCTGTCGAGCCTACGCCCGCCCCCTCCGGTGGAGATCACCGGACGGCCGGTCAAGCCCGATGAGGGCAGGGAACGCCGAACGCCCCGGCCCGCAGAGGACCGGGGCGTTCGTGGCTGTGTCAGCCGAACAGCGCGTGCTGGATCTCCTCCAGCTCCCTGTCGTGAGCGGCGTGCGAGCCGGTCGCGGGAGAGCTGTTGGGTGTGCGGGAGACCCTGCGCAGGCGGCGGCCGCCGAACATGTCGGGGTTCTCCGCCAGCTTCAGCGTGAGGTACGGCCACGGGCCCATGTTGACCGGCTCGTCCTGCGCCCAGACCAGCTCCGCCGTGGAGCCGTAGCGGGCGAGCTCGGCGTTGAGCTCGTCCTCGGGGAACGGGTAGAGCCGCTCGAGACGGATGACCGCGGTGTTCTCCGCCGCCGGAGACTTCTCGCGGGCCGCGACCAGGTCGTAGTAGACCTTGCCCGAGCACAGCACGACCTTGGTGACCTTGCCGGGGTCGACCGTGGTGTCGCCGATGACCGGCTGGAAGGTGCCCGAGGTGAACTCGGCCGCCTTCGACGTGGCCTTCTTGTGCCGAAGCAGCGACTTCGGCGTGAAGACCACCAGCGGCTTGTGCCTGCCCGACTGAACCTGCCAGCGCAGCAGGTGGAAGTAGTTGGCAGGGGTCGTCGGCTGGACGACGGTCATGTTGTCGAGCGCGCAGACCTGCAGGAAGCGCTCGATACGGGCCGAGGAGTGGTCGGGGCCCTGACCCTCGTAGCCGTGCGGCAGCAGCAGCACGACGCCGGACTTCTGGCCCCACTTCTGCTCACCGGACGAGATGAACTCGTCGATGATCGTCTGTGCGCCGTTGACGAAGTCGCCGAACTGGGCCTCCCACGCCACCAGCGCGTCGGGCCTGACCACGCTGTAGCCGTACTCGAAGCCCAGCGCCGCGTACTCGCTCAGCAGCGAGTCGTAGACGTAGAACTTCGTGGTGCCCTGGTTGAAGGCCTTGAGCGGGGTGTGGTCCTCACCGGTGAGCCTGTCGACCAGCACCGCGTGGCGCTGGACGAAGGTGCCTCGGCGGGAGTCCTGACCGACGAGGCGGACAGGGTGACCGTCGATCAGCAGCGAGCCGAAGGCGATGGTCTCGCCCATGCCCCAGTCGATGGCGTCCTGCTCGACCATCTGGCCGCGGCGCTGGATGATCGGCGCCAGCCGCGGGTGGGCGGTGAAGCCGTCGGGCAGGTTGAGCTGGGTGTCGACGACGCGCTTGAGCGTCTCGTCGGTGATCGCCGTCGGCGTGTCGGCGTGCGACCACTTGACCACCTCGGTGGCGGGCACCTGCAGCTCGCCGGAGTCGGCGGGGCGCTTGGCCGCCTCGCGGACCTCGGTGAAGGCCTGCTCCAGCTTGGCCTGGTAGTCGCGCAGCGCCGACTCGGCCTCCTCGACCGTGATGTCGCCGCGGCCGATCAGGGCCTCGGTGTAGAGCTTCCTGGTCGAACGCTTGGCGTCGATGATGTCGTACATCAGCGGCTGCGTGTAGGCCGGGTTGTCGCCCTCGTTGTGGCCGCGACGGCGGTAGCAGACCATGTCGATGACGACGTCCTTGCGGAAGGTCTGGCGGTACTCGTAGGCCAGCCTGCCGACGCGGACGACGGCCTCGGGGTCGTCGCCGTTGACGTGGAAGATCGGCGCCTGGATCATCCGCGCCACGTCGGTCGCGTAGACCGAGCTCCTGGAGGAGGCGGGCGAGGTGGTGAAGCCGACCTGGTTGTTGACCACGATGTGCACGGTTCCGCCGGTGCGGTAGCCGCGCAGCTGCGACAGGTTGAGCGTTTCGGCCACCACGCCCTGGCCCGCGAAGGCCGCGTCGCCGTGGACGAGCACGGGCAGGACCGAGAAGCCCTCCTCGCCGCGCTCCAGTAGGTCCTGCTTGGCGCGCACGACGCCTTCGAGGACCGGGTCGACCGCCTCGAGGTGCGAGGGGTTGGCGACCACGGAGGAGACGATGGTCTTGCCCGTCGGCGCGGTGAAGGTGCCGGTGGCGCCCAGGTGGTACTTCACGTCACCGGAGCCGTGCGCCGTGCGCGGGTCGATGTTGCCCTCGAACTCGCCGAAGATCTGGCCGTAGGACTTGCCCACGATGTTGGCCAGCACGTTGAGCCTGCCGCGGTGGGCCATGCCGATGACGACCTCGTCGAGGCCCTCGCCGGCTGCCTCGCTGATGACCGAGTCGAGCAGCGGGATGAGGGACTCGCCGCCCTCCAGGGAGAACCTCTTCTGGCCGACGAACTTCGTCTGCAGGAAGGTCTCGAACGCCTCCGCCGTGTTGAGGCGCGCGAGGACGTGCAGCTGCTCCTCGCGGTCGGGCTTGGCGTGCGCCTTCTCCACCCGCTCCTGGATCCAGGCCCGCTCCTCGGGGTTCTGGATGTGCATGTACTCGATGCCGACCGTGCGGCAGTAGGAGTCGCGCAGCACGCCCAGGATCTCGCGCAGCTTCATCAGGGGGCGGCCGCCGAAACCGCCGGTGGCGAACTCGCGCTCCAGGTCCCACAGTGTGAGGCCGTGCGACTGGATGTCGAGGTCGGGGTGCTTGCGCTGCTTGTACTCCAGCGGGTCGGTCTCGGCCATGAGGTGGCCGCGGACGCGGTAGGCGTGGATCAGCTCGATCACGCGAGCGGACTTGGCCACGTCGTCGTCGTGGGAGGCCGAGACGTCCTGCGTCCAGCGAACCGGCTCGTAGGGGATCCTCAGCGCCTCGAAGATCTCGTCGTAGAAGCCGTCCTCGCCCAGCAGCAGCCGGTGGATCGTGCGCAGGAAGTCGCCCGACTGGGCGCCCTGGATGATCCGGTGGTCATAGGTGCTGGTGAGCGTCATGACCTTGGAGACGGCCAGGCGCGAGAGCGTGTCGGGCGAGGCGCCCTGGTACTCGGCCGGGTACTCCATCGCGCCGACGCCGATGATCGTGCCCTGTCCGGGCATGAGACGCGGCACGGAGTGGACCGTGCCGATCGTGCCCGGGTTGGTCAGCGAGATCGTGGTGCCGGAGAAGTCGTCGACGCCGAGCTTGCCGGAGCGGGCCTTGCGGACGATGTCCTCGTAGGCCATCCAGAACTGCCGGAAGTCCATGCCTTCGGCGGCCTTGATGGAGGGCACGAGCAGCTGGCGCTCGCCGCTGCTCTTCTGCACGTCGATCGCCAGGCCGAAGCCGATGTGCTCGGGCTTGACCAGCGTCGGCTTGCCCTCGACCTCGGTGTAGGAGTAGTTCATCTCCGGCATGGCCTTCAGCGCCTTGACGATCGCGTAGCCGATCAGGTGCGTGAAGGAGACCTTGCCGCCACGACCGCGCGCGAGGTGATTGTTGATCACGATGCGGTTGTCGATGAGCAGCTTGGCGGGGATGGCCCTGACGCTGGTGGCGGTGGGCACGGTGAGCGAGGAATCCATGTTGGCCGCCGTGCGCGCTGCGGCGCCGCGCAGCTTGACCTCTTCGGCGCCTGCGGGCACGGGGGTGGAGACCTTGGGCTTCTCGGTTGCGGTGGTAGTCACGGCGGCCTTCGGAGCGGTGGGGGCGGGCGCGGTCGCTGTGCCGTTCGCCGCCTCCCTGGCCGGGGTTCGGCCCGGTCCATAGTCAGGGTTGTAGTCAGCGAAGAAGTTCCACCAGGCCTTGTCCACAGACTCGGGATCCTGGAGGTATTTCTGGTACAGCTCGTCGACAAGCCATTCGTTCTGACCGAAGCTTGCCAGCGGGTTTGTCCGCGACGACTCAGACGACACGGCGGAAATCGCCCTCTTCCGCAGATCGGCGTTGATGATAGAGAACCTGTCCAAGGCTACTCGCCCAGACCGGCAACGTGCGCCTCCGAGGCGAGGCCACTCCGTCTGATCCTCTCAGGACTGTCCAAAGTGGTCACGCCTCCCTAGTCAATCCTGGGGGTGCAGTCATTGTTACCATTCGGTATCAACACTTCGGCGGGGGTTTTACGTCCCGCTAACAATGAGTCTCGTCGCGATGCGCACTCCAGGAGTGATCTCCGACAGCAGTTCGGCCAGCTCCTCACCGGCCACCTTGAGCTCGTCGAGCGAGAACGGCTCGAGGCGCTCCAGGAGGAACAGCGCGTCCGTGGTCTCCTCCGTGATCCTGGTGCGCGCCACCTGACGCCAGTTCCACCTGCGGCAGGTGACGCCGAGGTCGTCGCGCCAGACGACCTCGCCGGGCTCGGGCACGCCGAGCGCCTCCTCCGACGGCTCGTCGCCCACGGTCCGCACCAGGCGCGCGGGGCCCTGGTAGCGGGTGAGGTCCTCGCCGCCGATGGGCAGCACGTGCTTCACGCTGATGGCGTTGTAGCCGTCGACGACCTGGTTGATCTCGGGAAGCGGCAGCCTGCGCGAGAGCGCGTCCACCGAGGGCCTGGTGCGCGACGGCTTCGCGCCGAACGCCCGGTAGGCCTCCCTCCACGACTCGAGCTTCTCGTGGTCGTTCGGCACCGGCCTCGCCTCGGCCAGCCAGCCGCGTGACCTGTCGTCGGTGGGGCCGTTGCGCAGCCCGTGCGCGGTGATGGCGAGGACGGCGAAGTCGGGCCGCAGCGCGATGACCGCAGGGTCAACGGTGATGTCGTCGAGCATGTGACCAGCGTAGGACCAACGCGCGGGCCCTGGAGGAGGCAGGGCCCGCGCCGCTTCGTGGCCTCAGGCGCAACGGGCGCCGTCGAGCAGGAACACCTCGGGGGAGGCGCCCTTCGCCCTGTCGCTCAGGAACCCGAAGACCACCGACCTGCCCGGTCTGACGGCCGGGCCGCGGGCCGTCACCACGGGACCTGACTGCGAGAACTCCGCTCCCCAGTCACGTGCCACGCGCCGGCCGTCGGGGAACCACCAGCGCAGGCTCCAGCCCTCGATGGTCTTCTTTCCCGTGTTGGTCAGCCTGATCTGCCCTGCGGGCCCGTGCGCGGCGTACGACACCGTGCACGAGGCCCGCTTCCCTCTGTCGGCGAGGAACGAGGCGATCCAGGCCAGCGGGGAGTTCCAGTTGATGGTCAGCTCGTTGGTCGACCACGACTCGATGTCGTCGATGTAGCAGAACTGCGGCGCGCACCCCTTCAGCAGCCGCTGGGCGACGGGGTCCTGGATGGCGGAGTTGGGGCCCCCGGCCAGCGTCCCCCGGGGCGGGTTCGGCAGCGAGGCGTCGAGCTGGCGGGCGTACCAGCGGCTGTGCTGGTTCTTGGCGGCGACCTCGCCGTAGCCGGTGACGTACGACTGGTTGAGCGCGTTGCGGCCGAGGACGTAGTCCATGCCCTCGCGCACACCCGCTCTGTACTTCTCCTTTCCGCTGAGGTCGTGGGCGACGGCCATGACGACCATGTTGTTGAGGATCAGATTGTTGGAGCCCCAGTCGTAGTCGGGCGGCCCGTACGGCACGCCGTACGGGTGCGACCTGAGCGTGGCGAGGTAGGTGTCGGCCCCCTTGAGCACCGACGCGCGCACCCTGGCGCGGTCGGGCAGCGCGTTCGGCACCGCCGCCAGCTGCAGGCGGCCGAGCTGGGCGGTGTGGCCCCAGTCGAAGCCGCGCTCGAGCCAGACATCGCCCCTGTGATGCGGCGAGGCCATGACGAAGTCGGCGAACGGCTTGTCTCCCGTCGTGATGAACAGCTCGGCGGCGGCCCAGTAGAACTCGTCCGAGACGTCCTTGTCGTCGTACGGTCCGCCGCCGACGTTGTCGGCGGGATCGGCAAGGACGGAGGGGTTGGCCACGGCCGCCGCCCACGCCTTGCGCGCGGCGGTCATGGCGCGGGCGGCGAAGGCCGCGTCGTAGGGGGCGAAGATCCGTGCGGCCTGCGCGGCGGTGGCGGCCAGGTTGAGCGTGGCGGCCGTGGACGGCGGGTGCAGGGTGCGCTGCTGCGGGTCGAGATGGGGCAGCAGGGGCAGGCCGGTCCAGGCGACGTCGTGGATCTTGTGATGCGCCATCCCCGCCTGCTGCCTGCCGTCGGGCACCTGCATGGACAGCAGGAACTCCAGCTCCCACCTGGCCTCGTCGAGGATGTCGGGCACCCCGTTCCCGCTCTCCGGGATGGTGAGCTGGCCGTCGGCGAAGGCGGTCTTGTCCCTTTCGTAGGCCGACATGAGCTGGTGGACCGAGATGCCGCCGTTGACGACGTACTTGCCGTGGTCGCCGGCGTCGTACCAGCCGCCGCGCACGTCGAGGGTGTAGGCGTCGCCGTAGGGGACCTCGGTGTCGCCCTTGTTGGGCGCGACGTCCAGGTGGCCCGCCGGTCTGCCGTAGCCGGGCCGCAGGTCGTCGCGGATCTCGATGCCGCTGCGCTGGGTGTAGTAGAACTTCAGCGCGTCCACGCGGAGCTCGTCGTAGAGGTCGTCGCCGATGTCGAAGGGGCGGCTGGTCTCGCCGTCGGCGGTCAGGGTGTAGCCCTGGCCGGGCCTGGCGTAGGAGCCGAAGTCGATGGAGTGGACGTTCTGGGCCGAGCTGGCGTCGAGGCCGCGCGGCCTGCTGGAGCCCTCGGCCACCGTGTCGCCCCCTGCGTTCCTGAGCTGCCAGGCGAAGGGCGTGGTCAGGTCGGTGACCACGGTGGCGTTCTTCGGGCCCTTGGTGAGGTATCCGACCATGTTGACGCGAACCCTGGGCCCTGTGTCGGGCTGGTGGACGTCGGGGTCGGCGCCGCCCTTGAGTGACACGTCGTCCATGCAGAACCTCCATGGGTCGGCGCTGCCCCCGAGCTGGAAGGCCACCTGGGCGTTCGGCAGGCTCACGGGCGCGGTGAAGACGTGGTGGTGGGCCCCTGGCTCGGGTCCGAGCGCGGGGGAGGCCGACAGGTACTGCGTCCAGGGGTCGACGGGGAGCTGGATCAACGCCCTCGCGACCCTGGCGGGTCCGGCTGAGGCGGAGTACCTGTAGGCGTAGGTCTCGCCCGCGACGAGCGGCACGCCGTCGAGGCCGATGATCACATCCCAGGGGTTGGCGGTACCGCCGGGGATGTCGGCGCACAGCCGCCCTTCGGACACCGCGATGCTGGTGTTGGCCGTGCTCCACCACGGGGTGGTCCCGGTCTCGAAGGTGCCGTTGACGATCTGCTCGGGGCCCTCGTCGGCGTGCGCCGTGGCGGGGGCGAGCGCGACCGCGGTGAGCAGGGATAAGGCCGCAGCCCAATGTCGCATCATCGCATTCCTCGGGAGGGACGGGTGGGAGCGCTCCCAGCCTGTCGCCAGCCCGCCGGGCCGTCAACGGGCCATGAAACTTTCACGCGCCTTCGCCTGGAGGTCTTTCCTACAGCCAGCCGTGCTCGCGGGCCAGCCTGAACGCCTCGCCCCTGCTCGAGACGCCGAGCTTGGCGACCGCTGCCGCAAGGTAGTTGCGGACGGTCCCGCCCGACAGGTGGGTACGGCGGGCGATCACCGCCACCGGCGTGTCGGACTCGGCCAGCCGCAGCACCTCGAGCTCGCGCGGCGTCAGCGGGCACTCGGGCGCGGTCAGCGCGTCGGCGGCCAGCGCGGGATCGACGTAGCGCCCACCCGCGTGGACGCGCCTGATCACCTCGGCCAGCGCGCCGCCGGGGGAGCCCTTGGGCAGGAAGCCCTTCGCCCCCGCGTCGAGGGCCCGCTTGAGCAGCGGCGGCTTGCCGTACCCGGTGAGGATGACCACCTTGCACGAAGGGAGCGTGGCGGCCAGCGCGGCGCTGACCTCCAGCCCGTCGAGGGCGGGCATCTCCAGGTCGACCACGGCCACGTCCGGCCTGTGGGCCAGCGCGGCGTCGACGGCCGCTCTGCCGTCGGCGGCCTGGGCGACGACCTCGAGGTCGGGCTCCAGGCCGAGCAGCGCGGCCAGCGCCGTCCTGATGAGCTCCTCGTCGTCGGCGAGCAGCACCTTGATCACAGCGTCACCTCCAGGTGGAACACGTCGCCCTCGACCGAGGTGCGCAGCGCGCCGCCGACCTCGGCCAGGCGTTCACGCAGGCCGTGCAGGCCCGAGCTGTGGCGGTCGGGGGCGGCCTGCCCTGCGCCGTCGTTGGTCACGGTCATCCTGGTGCCGCTGATCGCGATCTCGCACCAGCCGGCCGTACTGTGCCTGAGGATGTTGGTGGTGGCCTCCCGCAGCACCGTGGCGAGCTGGACGGCGACCTCGCGCGGCAGCTCGCGGTCGGGGCCCGTGACCGTGCAGCGCACGCCCGAGGAGCGCAGCACCTGCGCGACGGCGGTGAGCTGGGCGGCCAGGTCGACCTCGCGATAGCCGTGGACGGCCGCGCGCAGGTTCGTGAGCGCGTCGGCGGCCACGCGGCGCAGGTCGGCGGCCTCCTGTGCGGCCTTGTCCGGCGCGAGGGAGACCAGCCGTTCGGCCAGCTCGGCCTTGAGCGCGATCACCGAGAGATCGTGGCCCAGGACGTCGTGCACGTCACGCGCGAAGCGCAGCCGCTCCTCCACAGCCGCCAGCCTGGCCTGGGCGGCGCGGCCCTCCTGCGCCTCGATCAGCAGGTTCCACAGCCAGACCTGCAGGCCGCTGATCGTGAGCGTGGACAGCCCGAGGATCACCGTGATCGCGACATACGGGCGGACCTGGTCGCCCGCCCACAGCGCGACGCCCGCCGAGGCGGCGGTGGCCGCCGCCATGACGGCGAGCGCGGGCCACCGCCGTGTGGTCAGCATCGGCGCGGTCGCGAAGACCGAGCCGCCGATCCACGCCCAGGTCTGCCAGTCGGGTACGGCCAGCGGCCCCGCCAGCGGGATCGAGGCCATGGTCGCGGCCGCGAAGACGCGGCGCCGGACACCGGGGTCCACCGAAGGGGTGACCGCCGCGTACAGCACGCCCGCCAGGGCGGCGGCGAACAGGACGATGCCGAGCGCGCCCAGGACGACCGGCAGGGGATCGGGCTCGCGCAGCAGGCCGACGCCGGGCATGACGAGGCTCGTCAGCACGGTCATGCCCAAGGTCGCCAGGGTCGCGAGCCTGGCCCAGCGCAGCACGCGCGCAATTCTAGGCGGGCGCGCTCCGGCCGGTGAGGCCGACAGAATATCGTTCTGGAACAATGGCGAAATGTCGAAGTTTGTGGTGACGGCGGCGAACGAGGCCCAGCGGGCCGCCTGGCTCGGTGGAACGCTCCCCGAGGTCGAGAAGGTCAGGCCGGGCCTGTGGTCCATCCCGGTGCCCATTCCGATCAACCCCCTGCGTTACGTCCTCGTCTACGCCCTCGAACTGCCTGACGGGGTGGCGATCGTCGACGCGGGGTGGAACACCGACGAGGCCTACGACGCGCTCGTGACGGGCCTGGCCGTCGCGGGTTACTCGATCACCGACGTCAGGGCCGTGCTGGTCACCCACATCCACCCCGACCACTACGGCCTCGCGGGGCGGGTCAGGGAGGTCTCGGGCGCGTGGATCGCCCTCCATCCCGCCGACGCCCGCCTGCTGCGCGACCGGTACGACGACGACTACGTCGAGACGCTGGTGGAGCAGGAGAAGGCGCTCCTTGTCAGGTCGGGCGTGCCGCAGACCGTGCTCGACACCCTGGCGGGCGCGTCGATGATGATCAGGCACATGGTGACCATGGCCAGGCCCGACCGCCTGGTCGAGGACGGCGACCGCCTGGACCTGCGGGGCTGGGACCTGCGCGCGGTGTGGACGCCGGGGCACTCGCCAGGGCACCTGTGCTTCCTCTCGGAGTCGCGCAGGGTGCTGTTCTCGGGCGACCACGTGCTCGCCAAGATCACTCCGATGGTGGCCGTGCACCCGCAGTCCACGCCCAACCCGCTGGCCGACTATCTCGAGGCGCTGGTCGCGGTGCGCAAGTTCGAGGTGGACGAGGTGCTGCCCGCGCACGAGTACCGCTTCAAGGAGCTGGCCGAGCGCGTCGACTACGTGATCGGCCACCACGAGGACAGGCTCGAGGAGATCGCCGAAGTGATCGGCGCGGACGACGGCATCACCTGCTGGGACATCGCCACCAGGCTCACCTGGTCGCGGCCGTGGGAGTCGATCCAGCCGTTCATGCGGCGCGCGGCAAACAACGAGACCCTCGCCCACCTGGCCTGGCTGGAGGCCAAGGGGCGGGTGCGCAGGACCCCTGGAGAGGCGGATCTTTGGTATTCCATGTAAAGCTAGTAGGAAAAATTGACTTTAAGTGGGGGGCTGCGTAGCGTCGGTGACGAGAGGAGAGCGATGAACATCGTCACCGTCGTCGGAAACCCGAGAACCGGATCCAGAACTCTCGCAGCGGCGGTCGCGGCCACCGAGGCCGTCGCCGCGAGACTCGGCCAAGACTGTCAGAGAGACGTCGTCGACCTATCCGCCCTCGGGCCCGTCCTCCTCGACACGAGAGCCCACGCGGGCCTGGAAGTGGCGCTGGAGCTGGTGCGGGGGGCCCACCTGGCGGTCATCGCCAGCCCCACCTACAAGGCCACCTACACCGGCCTGCTCAAGGCCTTCCTCGACAGGCTCCCGCCCGGGGCGCTCGCGGGCAGGACGGCGCTGCCCGTGCTGGTCATGGGCGACCCCAGGCACGCCCTCGCCGTGGAGGTCCACTTCAGGCCGCTTCTGCTGGAACTCGGCGCGTCCGTGCCGACCCCGGGGCTCGCGCTGCTGGAGTCCGACCTTCCTGGTGGGCCGGCCCTGGCGGCGTGGGCTGACCTCGTCGTCCCGCAGATCCCTCTGGGCGAGGAGGCCCTGCGATGACGATCACGGACGAGACAGGAGTGGACGGCGAGCGCTTCCGCAGCGCGCTGGCCAGACACGCGGCGGGCGTCGTGGTCGTCACCGCCAACTCGCGGGGCGTCCCCGTGGGGCTCACCGCGACCTCGTTCTCCTCGGTCAGCCTCGCCCCTCCGCTGGTGTCCTTCTACGTCGCCCAGTCGTCGGCCACCTGGCCGTGGCTGCGGCTGGCCGGCACGTTCGCCGTCAACGTGCTGGCAGGCGACCAGCACGACGTGGCGGGGCGCTTCGCCCGCAAGGACGTCGACCGCTTCGCCGAGCCCACCCGCTGGCGTCCGGGGCCCGCGGGGACGCCGCTGCTGGAGGACGTCGCCGCCCACCTGATCTGCGCGCCGCACTCCACGATGGCGATCGGCGACCACATCCTCGTGGTCGGCCTGGTGACCTCCGCCTCCACCACCCGCGCGGCCCCTCTGCTCTACCATCACGGCCGCTACGGCCGTTTCCAGCCCCATCCGTGAGGGCTCGGCGCCGGGGTCAGTGGCGGGTGACGGTGTGACGGCCGGTGGCGACGGGCAGGTCGAGCATGGTGCGGATGCCGGGAGGGGCCGCGCACAGGGCCGGGACGTTGTTGACCGCGCGGGCGGCCGCCGCGGCCAGCCCGTGCGAGACCTCGTCCACGGTCACGGTCATCTGCGGCACGCCCTCGATGTGGATGGCGAAGCCGGGATCGGGCCAGCGTCGCACCCTGGTGGAGTCGGCCTTGTAGACGCACTCGACGGTCATGAAGGGGCGTCCGCGCACCAGTCCTGAGAAGACCCAGCGCGAGGCGCAGACCGTGCCCTCGCGCACCAGCCCGGCCGAGATCTCGAACTCCTCCGTCGCCAGTTCGAACTCGTCGCTCTCCTCCACCTCGTCGAGACGCACGTCGAGGGCGTCGGCCACCAGCTGCACGCTCTCGGCGAAGAGCGAACGCTGGAAGGCCCTGTACGGCCTGATCGCCGCGGTGTAGTCCTTGGCCGAGCGCGTGAAGCCGACCAGGTCGACCACGATCTGCCTGGAGGGATGACCGCGGAAGTCGGACGACTCGCGCACGTAGATGTGGTCGACCCTGCTCGACAGCCCGGTCAGCGCCAGGGGCAGGAAGTCGCTCATGAAGCCGGGGTTGATGCCGGTGCCGTGGAGGGAGCTGCCACCCTTCTTGCAGGCCTGTTCGAGCCGCTCGACGACGCCGGGGCCGTAGGAGCGCGGGTAGACGAAGCCCGTCGTGGTGATCACGTTCTTGCCCGAGGCGAGCAGCGCGCAGATCGTCTCGACGTCGGAGGTCTGGTCGCGCCCGAAGTAGGAGGCGGGCAGCGGCATGTGCAGCACGCAATCGGCGTCGAGCGCCATGATCCGCTCGACGTCGTCGGTGCAGCAGACGCCCGCGGGCGGCATGCCGACCAGCTCGCCCGCGTCCATGCCCACCTTGTCGGGGTCGTAGACCAGGACGCCCGCGAGCTCGAACTCCGCTCTACTGAGCACGCTGCGCAACGCGTAGCGGCCGACGGCGCCAGTGGCCCACTGGACCACGCGGAGGGGCGGCTGTGTGGGCATGCAGAGCCTCCAGCCCGGATGGTGGGCGGGGCCGTTACAGGGAGGGGTGTCGTCGTTGACCGCCGCCCTAGCGGGGTCAAGAACTCTAGCAGAAATCCGTCCGACTGATCACTGTCCGCAACAGCATCATCGGGATATTGTGCCCTTACTAGAATGTTGTTCTCCTAGCGTGGAGGGTTCGCATGCTCCGGTTCGACGGAAAGGTCGCCATCATCACGGGCGCCGGGCACGGTCTCGGTCGCTCGCACGCGCATCTCCTGGCCGAGCGCGGCGCCCAGGTCGTGGTCAACGACCTCGGCGGGGCGCTGGACGGCACGGGCGCGTCGACGGGCCCCGCGGCCGAGGTCGTCGAGCTGATCACCAAGAACGGCGGCCAGGCGGTCGCGAACACCGACAACGTCGCCACCCCCGAGGGCGCCAAGGCCATCGTGCGCTCCGCCGTCGACACGTTCGGCAAGGTCGACATCGTCGTCAACAACGCGGGCATCCTGCGCGACAAGTCGTTCGGGAAGATGACGGTCGAGGAGTTCGACACGGTGCTCGCGGTGCACGTACGCGGGTCCTACCTGGTCAGCCAGGCCGCCTACCCCTATCTCAAGGAGCAGGGCTACGGCAGGATCGTCAACACCTCCTCGCCCGCCGGCCTGTTCGGCAACTTCGGCCAGGCGAACTACTCCACGGCCAAGATGGGCCTGGTCGGGCTGACCAAGACCCTGGCCATCGAGGGCGCGCGCAGCGGGATCAAGGCCAACGCCATCGCGCCCATCGCCTGGACTCGCATGACCGAGGCGCTGCTTCCCGCCGAGTTCGAGGCGAAGTTCACCGCCGAGCGCGTCAGCGCGCTGGTGGCCTTCCTGACGCACGAGTCGTGCGAGGTCACGGGCGAGGTGTTCAGCGTCGGCGGCGGGAAGGTGGCGAGGGTGTTCGTGGCAGAGGGCCCCGGCTGGAAGACCGACGACCTGTCACCCGAGACGATCGCCGCCAACTGGGACTCGATCATGGCCGAGCAGCCCTACGTGCTGTCGGCCGCCGACTCGATGAAGGCCATGCTCTGACGGAGCCCCGCGAGGCCGCCTCCGCGTGGGCGGCCTCCGGCGTGCTCGTTGTGCCGGTCAGGACCGCACTTTGTTCGATGATCGTCCGAAGGGGCTCACGTATCAGTCCAATTACGTAACGATGATCTCTTGATTTCGGCATAAGTACGCTCTTATGGTCGCGGCATGACGGGTGACGTCCCCGGCTCGCCGGGCGATGTTCTGACGCTGATCGGCAGCGGGTCGGCCACCACACGGTCCGACCTCGCGAGGATCACTGGCCTGGCCAGGTCCACGATCTCCCAGCGGGTCGACGCGCTCATCGAGCGCGGGCTCGTCGAGGAGACCCAGGGCGGCGACTCCACGGGCGGCCGACCGGCGCGGCAGCTGCGCCTGCACGCCGAGGACCACGCGGTGGCGGGCGTCGACCTGGGCGCGACCCACTGCAGGATCGCGCTCATGGACCTCACGGGGCGCCTCCTGGCAGCGGCCGAGGACCCGATGCGCATCTCCGAGGGGCCCGAAACCGTCCTCGACCACGTGGAGCGGCGCATCCACGCGCTGCTCGAAGACGCGGGCCGTCCGCCGACCGCGCTGAGGGCGATGGGGCTCGGCGTGCCGGGGCCCGTGGAGTTCGCCACCGGCAGGCCGAACAATCCGCCGATCATGCCGGGCTGGAACGGCTACCCCATCCCCGACCGCTTCACCACCATGATCCTGGTCGACAACGACGTCAACGTGATGGCGCTGGGGGAGCACAGGAACGCCTTCCCCGAGGTGGCGCACCTGCTGTTCGTCAAGGTGGGCACCGGCATCGGCTGCGGGATCGTCGCCGGCGGCGCGCTGCACAGGGGTGCGCAGGGCTCGGCGGGCGACATCGGGCACATCAGGGTGAGCGGCCACGACCAGGCCTTCTGCCACTGCGGCAACACCGCGTGCCTGGAGGCGGTGGCCGGAGGAGAGGCCCTCGCGCGCAGGCTCACCGACCTGGGCTTCTCCGCCGAGACCGGCTCCGACGTGGTCACCCTCGTCCAGAACGGCAACACCCAGGCGCTCCGCCTGGTCAGGGAGGCGGGCCGGCTCATCGGCGAGGTGCTCGCAGGGCTGGTCAACTTCTTCAACCCCGAGGTCATCGTGATCGGCGGGGTGCTGGCCAGGGTGCACGAGCATCTCCTGGCGGGCGTCCGCGAGACCGTCTACCGGCGCTCGCTCCCGCTGGCCACCCACGACCTGGTCATCGTGCCCAGCCGTACAGGGGTCAACGCCGCCGCGCTGGGCGCGGGGACGCTGGCCATCGAGCACTACCTCGCTCCCGACAACATCAATCGGATCGTCACATGCTGATCATGAGTGGCATCGTCAAGCAGTTCCCCGGCGTACGGGCGTTGGACGGGGTGGACCTCGACGTGCGCGCGGGCGAGGTGCACTGCCTGCTCGGCCAGAACGGCGCGGGCAAGTCCACGCTCATCAAGGTGCTCGCCGGCGTCCACCAGCCCGACGAGGGGACCATCGAACTCAACGGCGAGGCCATCAGGCCGAGCAGTCCCGTCGACGCCATCAGGCTCGGCGTGGCCACCATGTACCAGGAGCTCGACCTCGTCGACGGGCTCAGCGTGGCCGAGAACATCCTGCTCGGGCACGAGCCGACCCGCCTCGGCTTCACCCGCCGCAGGGCGCTGAGGAGCACCGCCACCGAGATCCTCACCAGGCTCGGGCACGGGGAGATCAAGCCGTCCACCGAGGTCGGCAGGCTCTCACCGGCCGCCAAGCAGGTGGTCTCGATGGCCAGGGCCCTCTCCCACGAGGCCCGCGTGATCGTTATGGACGAGCCGTCCGCGGCGCTGGCCCACGACGAGGTGGCCAACCTGTTCCGCATCATCAGGGAGCTCACCTCCCAGGACGTGGCCGTCGTCTACATCTCCCACCGCCTCGAGGAGATCAGGGAGATCGGCGACAGGGTCACCGTCCTCAAGGACGGCAGGACGGTCGCGGTCGGCCTGCCCGCCCGCGACACCCCCACCTCGCAGGTCGTCTCGCTCATGACCGGCCGCAACGTGGAGTACGTCTTCCCTCCCCGCTCGGGCGTCGCGCCGGGGGCGGAGGTCCTGCGCGTGGAGAACCTCACCGCCCCCGGCGTCTTCACCGACATCTCCTTCGCGGTGCGGGCGGGGGAGATCGTCGGGCTGGCCGGTCTGGTCGGCTCGGGCAGGTCCGAGATCCTCGAAGCGGTGTACGGCGCGCGCCGCGCCTCAGGCCGGGTCCTGCTGGAAGGCGCGTCCGTGTCGAGGTCCACCACCAAGGCGGTACGGCACGGCATGGGCCTGGCTCCCGAGGAGCGCAAGGCCCAGGCGCTGCTGCTGGACCAGAGCGTGACGGCCAACATCACGCTGGGCAGCCTCAGCCGCTACGCCAGGTTCGGCTGGCTCGACAGGGCCCGCGAGGACGTCGAGGCCAGGCAGCTCGTCGAGACCCTCGACATCAGGCCGCCCGACCCGCAGCGGCCGATCAAGACCCTCTCTGGCGGCAATCAGCAGAAGGCGGTGCTGGCCAGATGGCTGCTGAACGGGCGCAAGCTGCTCCTGCTCGACGAACCCACCCGAGGGGTGGACGTCGGCGCGAGGGCCGAGCTCTACGCGGTCATCAGGAAGCTGGCCGACGACGGGATCGGGGTGCTGCTGGTCTCCAGCGAGGTGCCCGAGGTGCTCGGCCTGGCCGACAGGGTGCTGGTGATCCGCGAGGGCCGCGTCATCCACGAGGGCGCCGCCACAGACCTGGACGAGCACGCCGTCCTGGACATGATCATGGAAGGTAGTGCGGCCTGATGAACGGGGTCCTTTCGCTGACAGGGCGGCGCTTCGGCGAGGCCAGGCATCTCGGGCTGGTGATCGCTCTGGTGCTGCTGGCCGTCGTCGGGCTGGTGACCGTACCTGAGAACTTCGCCACCGCCTCGAACCTGGTCAGCATCCTGTCGCTGGCCGCCACCATCGGCGTGATCACGGTCGGCATGACCTTCGTGATCATCGGTGGTGGCATCGACCTGTCCGTCGGCGCGATCATGGCGCTGGCCTCGGTGTGGGCGACCACGCTCGCCACCCAGGCGTTCGGCCCCTTCATCATGGCGGTCTGCGCGATCCTCGTCGGCACCGGCGCGGGCCTGGTCAACGGCCTGCTGATCGCCTACGGGCGGATGGTGCCGTTCATCGCCACGCTCGCCATGCTGGTCGCCGCGCGCGGCCTCGCGCAACGGATGTCGGACCGCAAGACCCAGCTCATCCAGCAGGGCAACGAGGCGATCGTCGCCCTGTCGACCACCAGGGTGCTCGGCATACCGCTGCTGGTCTACATCTTCGCGCTGGTGGTCGCGGTCGGCTGGATCGTGCTCAACCGCACGACCTTCGGCCGCCGCACCTACGCGGTCGGCGGCAACCCTGAGGCGGCGAGGCTCGCCGGGATCGACGTGCGCAGGCACACGATGCTGCTGTACGCCCTGTCCGGCTTCTGCTGCGGGGTCGCCGCCATCCTGATCATGGCGAGGACCACCACGGGCTCCTCCACCCATGGAGACCTCTACGAGCTGGACGCGATCGCCGCGGTCATCATCGGCGGCACCCTGCTCACAGGGGGAAGGGGCACGATCATCGGCTCCATCCTCGGCCTGCTCATCTTCACGCTGATCACCAACCTGTTCATTCTCAACGGGCTCAACACCAGCGACCAGCTGGTCGCCAAGGGCCTGATCATCGTCGTCGCCGTCCTTCTCCAGCGGCGGAATCTCAAGGAGAGAGCAACATGAGCGAGAACGTCGCGCGCAGAGGGTTCCTTGCCGGCGGAGTGGGCGGAGCCGTCCTGCTGGCCACCGCCGCCTGCACCAGCAACCAGCCCGCAGCCGAGCCTTCAGCGCAGGGTTCGGCCCCCGCGCCCGCCCCTGCCGCCAGCGGCAACGACCAGCCGGGCGAGAAGGTCGTCATCGGCTTCTCCGCGCCCGCCGCCGACCACGGCTGGATCGCGGCCATCGCCAAGAACGCCGAGGCCGCCGCGAAGCAGTACTCCGACGTGGAGTTCAAGCCCGTCGAGCCGACCAACGACATCAACGCGCAGATCTCGGCCGTCGAGTCGCTGATCGCGGCGAAGGTGAACGCGCTGGTCATCCTGCCCAACGACGGCCAGCAGCTGAACCAGATCGCGCTGCAGGCCACCGCCGCGGGCATCCCCGTGGTCAACCTCGACAGGGTCTTCCCCGACAAGCTCGCCTACAGGACCTGGATCGGCGGCGACAACTACGGCATGGGCGTGGCCGCGGGCCACTACGTCGGCAAGAAGCTCAAGGACAAGGGCGTGGCCAACCCGGTGATCGTCGAGATCCAGGGCATCGCGACGCTGCCGCTGACCCAGGACCGCAGCAAGGGCTTCGCCGACGCGCTCAAGACCTACGGCTTCAGCGTCACGGCCAAGCAGGACGCGCAGTTCACCGTCGAGACGGGCAACAAGGTCGCGGCCAACCTGCTGCAGGCGCACAAGAAGATCGACGCCATGTGGAACCACGACGACGACCAGGGCGTGGGCGTGCTCGCCGCGATCAACGAGGCGGGCCGCAAGGAGTTCTTCATGGTCGGCGGCGCCGGCTCGGCCAACGCCATGCGTGAGATCCAGTCGGGCGGCTCGGTGCTGGAGGCGACCGTCACCTACAGCCCGACGATGGCCTCCTCGGCCATCAAGCTGGCACGGTTGATCGCCCAGGGAAAGGGCATGAGCGACCTCGTGGAGAACCAGGTTCCGCAGTCGATCACGCTCGCTTCGGAGACCATCACGAAGGAGAACGTGCAGACCTATCTACCTCTGGGGTTCGAATCCTGATGACACAGACGACCATCGGCGTCGGCCTGGTGGGCTACGCGTTCATGGGACGCGTCCACTCTCAGGCCTGGCGCAACGTGGCGGCCTTCTTCGACCTTCCGGTGACGCCGGTGATGGCGGCGCTGTCCGGCAGGTCGCTCTCGGCCGCCACCGACGCGGCGGCCAGGATGGGGTGGGCCGCGGTCGAGACCGACTGGAAGGAGCTGGTCAACCGCGACGACGTGCAGATCGTGGACATCTGCACGCCGGGCGACTCCCACGCCGAGATCGCGATCGCGGCGCTCCAGGCGGGCAAGCACGTCATCTGCGAGAAGCCGCTGGCCAACACCGTGGCCGAGGCCGAGGCGATGGTCGCGGCGGCAGCCGCCTCGCAGGGCAGGTCGATGGTCGCCTTCAACTACCGGCGCGTGCCCGCCGTCGCGCTGGCGCAGCGCATGGTGGCGGCAGGCGAGCTCGGGCAGATCAGGCACGTCAGGGCGCAGTACCTGCAGGACTGGATCGTCGATCCCGACTTCCCCCTGGTGTGGCGGCTGCAGAAGGACAAGGCGGGCTCGGGGGCGCTCGGCGACATCGGGGCGCACATCATCGACACCGCCCAGTTCGTCACGGGGCAGACGATCGTGGGCGTCTCGGCGCTGACCGAGACCTTCGTCAAGGAACGGCCGCTGGCGTCGGCCTCCTCGGGGCTCGGCGGCAGCCGTACCTCGGAGAAGGGGGCGGTCACCGTCGACGACGCGGCGCTGTTCATCGGGCGGATGTCGGCGGGGGCGCTGGCCTCCTTCGAGGCCACCAGGTTCGCCACCGGGCGCAAGAACGCGCTGCGCCTGGAGATCAACGGCTCGCTCGGCAGCCTGGCCTTCGACTTCGAGGCCATGAACGAGCTGTGGGTGTCGTCGGGCGACTCGGGCTTTCGGCGGGTGCTCGTCACCGAGCCCGACCATCCCTACGTGGGTGCGTGGTGGCCGCCGGGGCACGGCCTCGGGTACGAGCACACCTTCACGCACGAGATCAAGGACTTCCTGGAGGCCGTCGGAACGGGGAGCGACCCTTCGCCCTCGTTCGCCGACGGCCTCAGGGTGCAGCGGGTGCTGGCGGCCGTCGAGGAGAGCGCCGCCTCCGGCAGTTACAAGGAGATCGCATGAGACCCATCACGCTGTTCACCGGGCAGTGGGCCGACCTGCCCTTCGACGAGGTGTGCAGGCTGGCGGCCGAATGGGGCTACGACGGCCTCGAGATCGCCTGCTGGGGCGACCACTTCGACGTCGAGCAGGCGGTCTCCGACCCCTCCTACGTCCAGGGCAAGAGGGCGCAGCTGGACAAGCACGGTCTCAAGGTGTGGGCCATCTCCAACCACCTCGTCGGGCAGGCCGTCTGCGACCACCCCATCGACGCCAGGCACCAGGCGATCCTGCCCGCGCGCGTCTGGGGCTCGGGCGACCCCGAGTCGGTACGGCAGGCGGCGGCCGAGGAGCTGAAGAACACCGCCCGCGCCGCTGCCCTGCTGGGCGTCGACACCGTCGTCGGGTTCACGGGATCGTCCATCTGGCACACGGTGGCGATGTTCCCGCCGGTGCCCGCGTCGATGATCGAGGCCGGTTACCAGGACTTCGCCGACCGCTGGAACCCCATCCTCGACGTCTTCGACGAGGTGGGGGTCCGCTTCGCGCACGAGGTCCACCCCTCGGAGATCGCCTACGACTACGTGACCACCCAGAAGACGCTGGAGGCGATCGGGCACCGTCCGGCCTTCGGTCTCAACTGGGACCCCTCGCACATGGTGTGGCAGGACCTCGACCCCGTCGGGTTCATCCTCGACTTCGCCGACCGGATCTACCACGTCGACTGCAAGGACACCCGCGTGCGCGTCGGCGACGGCCGCCGCGGCCGCCTGTCGTCCCACCTGGCGTGGGCCGACATGCGACGCGGCTGGGACTTCGTCTCGACGGGGCGCGGCGACGTGCCGTGGGAGGAGTGCTTCAGGGCGCTCAACTCGATCGGCTACACGGGCCCCATCTCGATCGAGTGGGAGGACGCGGGCATGGACAGGCTCGACGGCGCTCCCGAGGCGCTCGACTACATCCGGAGGATGAACGCCATCACGCCGCCCACCGCCGCCTTCGACGCCGCCTTCTCCTCGGAGTAGCCGGAGCGGTCACGGCCGCCTCGTCCTGAACGGGAGAGGCGGCCGGGCTCGTCCTGCACATCACCCGCGAGGCGCTCCACCATGGCGCGGAGATCGCCCTTTTCCGCGAGATTCGGGCGCGGCGCCGGAGCTGACCCCGAGCCGCCGGATGGCTCGGCGCCGTGCGGGTGCCGCAGCTCAGCGCAGAGTGGCGGCGAAGTGGGAGGCCGTCGTGTCGGCCGCCAGCGTCACCTGGGGTTCCTGGTCGTAGAAGTCGAACTGCGTGCCCTGTGTCCAGAGGATGCTCTTGGCGCCCGCCAGACCCCCGTGGAAGCGGCGCGCCCCCTCAGGGATGGCCGCGTCCTCGCTGTGGACGATCAGCGTGGGCTGGGTGATGCGCGGGGCGAGGACGATGGAGTCGTAGGTCAGCCAGTCCCGCCAGGCCATGACCGCGAACCTGTTGGGCCAGGCCGGGATCCCGCCGCGCTCGGGGTTGAGATAGAAGTCGATGTCGTACGGCATCGCCGCCCGAGGGTCGGTCGTGCTGACCACGGGGACGTAGTCGACCTCGCCCGTCGCCTCGAACGCCGCGCGCGCCTCCTCTCCCGCCTTGATCTTCTGGGCGACGGCCTCGGCGCCGCCGTACGCGCTCTCGCAGATGGCGGCGTCGTGCAGCCACGGGGCCACCAGCGCGAGCGACTTCACCCGGGGGTCGTCGGCGGCGTTGGCCGACATGTACATCGCCGCCGCGCAGATCCCGAGCGCGCCGAGACGGCCGCCGTCGACGGCCGGATGGCCCTCGAGGAAGGTCAGGGCGTCGTGGATGTCGCGCACTTTCCTGGCGGGCGACTCGACGTCGCGCGGCTGCCCCTCGGACTCGCCGAAGCCGGTGAAGTCGAACGAGAGCGTCGCGTAGCCACGCTCGGCGAGCCTTTCGGCGTAGCGGTCGGCCATGAGCTCCTTGACGCTGGTCCAGGTGCCTGCCACGACGACGCCGGGCGCGGGAGCGGCACCGCCGGGAAGGAACAGGTTGCCGGTCAGCGTCCCTTCCTGGCCGGAGAAGGTGACCTTTTCACGATGTGTCATTGCAGTCCTTCGATGACTGGCCGATTCAGGCGTACTGGAGGGTGGCCCTGGTGATCAGGCCACCGGAGATGTCGAAGCTGTAGGAGGCGCGGAAGCCGCCCGTGCCGCCGGGGGCGAAGGTGACCAGCATGGTGGTGCCGCCCCGTCTCGGCGTGTTGCCGAGCACGGTGAGGCGGCCGCCGATGACCTCGGTGTCGGCCCAGTGGCGGATGGCGTCGTGACCGCGGATCTCCCGGCCGACGTCGACGATGACGGCGTCCGGCGTGAAGGAGGCGACGAGGGCGTCGAGGTCCTCCGCGGCGACCGCGTCGACGTAGCGCCGGGCGGCGGGATCCAGGTCGGCCGGCGCCTGCGCGGTCGTGGCGGCCTGGGGTTGGGCGGTGGTCGCGGCCTGGGCCTGCGCGGTGGTGGTGACCAGGGTCTGCGCGGCGGGTCCCTGCCGGTCGACGGCCGCCATGGACACGCCACCCGCGATCACCAGGACGGCGGCGCCGCCCAGGAGAAGGGCCGTTCGGCGTCTCATTGCGAACCGGCCAGGTTCATGAGGTCCCTGTTTCCTTCGGCCCAGGTCGCGGTCATCACCACTCCGGAGATCCGCCAGCCGTCCTGGGTGCGGACGAGGTCGAAGCGGTAGGTGCCGCCCAGTGTCCACAGCGGCGAGCCGAACGGGTTGGCCAGCCGGTGCGTGGCCTGGAAGGAGGCGGTGCACACCGCGGTGCCCTCGCCGAAGGAGACCAGGTGGTTGCCGAGCAGGTGCTGCGTGGCGTCGAAGGCCCCGAGCAGCTGCGACCAGGCGCCCACGATCTGGTCAGGAGTGAGCGTCACGGCTTCGCCGCCGTTGAGGCTGGTGTAGTCGAGCGTCACCTTCTCGGCGAAGACCGAGGCCAGGCTCTGCCACTCACGCTGGTCGGCGTGCCATGCCATCCGCGTGCACGTGTCGATGATCTCAAACCGGTCGTCAAGGGTCCCCACGGACAACTCCTTCGATCGTGCCTTCGGAACTGAAGGATGTCGGAGGGGCAGACCGTAATGAAGCGAACAACATGCAGCGATCGTGCATGAAGCTGCACGGCGGCGTATGGAGCAGACCTCGCGTGAGCGCGCCGCTGGATCTGAGCCTAAGCCGCCACGTGGCCGTCGGACGCCCTCCACCCGGCGTGGCGGGAGGCGCAGGGGCTCATCGATGCTTCGAGTCACATGCTCCGTGTCACATGCTGCGTGTCACATGGTTCGAGCGAGCCGGAAGCCGAGGTCGTCGATGGCGAACGTGGGGTGACTGCGGCGGCGTACGGAGGCTCCGCAGCCCCGCGCGGGCTCGGCCCAGCTCCCACCCCTGAAGATGCGGTAGGAGCCGTAGACCTCCTCGTCGTAGAGGTCCCAGCACCACTCCCAGACGTTGCCCAGCATGTCGAACAGCCCCCACGGGTTGGGCGCCTTGCCGCCGACGTCGTGGACGCGGCCATCCGAGTTGTCGGCGAACCAGGCGATGTCGTCGATCTCCCCGTACCGGTAGCCGGTGGTGTCCGCCTTGCAGGCGTACTGCCACTCCGCCTCGGTCGGCAGGCGGTAGCCGTTGGAGGACCAGTCGCAGGTCACCTCCCCGCTGCGCGCGTCGACGGCGTAGACCTCGTCCAGCCCGGACAGCACCGAGAGCCGGTTGCACGCGTCGATCGCGTCGAGCCAGCTGACGTTCGTCACGGGGGAGCCGGCGCTCGTGGAGGGGGTGGGGTCCGCCCCTGTCACGGCGCGGTGGAGGCTCGCCGTCACGGGATATCTGCCGAGCAGGAAGGGCGCGATCTCGACCCGCCAGCGGGTGCCGCGTCGGTCGTCCCGAAGGTCCACGGCTCCACCGGGGACGTGGACCATCTGGGGGAGCGCCGGGTCGTCGGTCGGTGGGTGCACGTGGCGCGCCTCTCGGTCCGGGGCGGCCGCGAGGTCGGTCGCGCGCCCTGATGCGGGTGCTGTGTTCAGGGGTGCGGCGCCGGTCCGAACTCGTCCGCCGGGCTTCGCCTGGATGACCGGAGACCGTGGACGCCGCGGTCTCAGGCTAGGGGTGCCGGCTCGGCGACCGGTTGCCGGGCCGCGAGGAGACGGCGGCAGGCCGGACGGGCGGGCGGGAAGGGCGGCGGGGACGTACGAACGGTCGCGGCTGAGAGCGTCCGGTTGGAAGACGATCGGACATGTTTCCAAGACTGCAGGCCATTACGCCGCTCATCGGACCTCCCTAACGTTGGGGGCGTCAACCTGAACGACAAGGAGAGCTCTCATGCGTGCTGTAGTCCAGAAGTCCTTTGGCGGCCCCGAGGTCCTGGAGACCGTCGACATCGCCCCGCCTGAGCCCCTCGGCGGTGAGGTGCTCATCAGAGTCATGGCGAGTGGTGTGAACCCCGTGGACGTCGCCGTCAGGTCGGGGGCCTATCCGCTGCTGGGCGAGCCCCCTTTCGGGGTGGGGTGGGACATCTCCGGCGTCGTGGAGGAGGCCGGTCCAGGCGCCCGGTTCAAGGTGGGCGACGAGGTCTTCGGCATGCCGTTCTTCCCCCGTGCCGCGACAGGGTACGCCGAGTACGTCGCCGCACCCTCGAGGCAGGTCGCTCGTAAGCCCGCCTCGATCGGCCACGTGGAGGCCGCCGCTGTGCCGCTGGCCGCGCTGACGGCCTGGCAGGGGCTGGTGGACGCGGCTCGGGTGAAGGCCGGCGACCGGGTGCTGATCCACCGCGCCGCCGGTGGCGTCGGGCACTTCGCGGTGCAGATCGCCAAGGCACGCGGGGCGCACGTGATCGCGTTGGCGAGCGAGGCGCGGCATGAGTTCGTGCGGAGCCTCGGGGCGGACGAGGTGATCGACTACCGGGTCACCGACTACGCGGACGTGGTGCGTGATCTGGACGTCGTCCTCGACTCGAACGCCCATGGCTCACGTTCGCTGAGCGTGCTGCGAAGGGGCGGCACGCTCGTGACCATCATGGAGCACTGGAACCGGGAGCTGGAGGCCGAGGCCGAGGCGGCGGGCCGGCACTTCGCGGGGGTGTCGGTCGAGCCTGACTACGCGTCGCTGGAGGCGATCGCCGAGCTGATCGACGCCGGACGGATCCGGCCTCACGTCCAGGAGACGTTCCCGCTCGAAGAGGCGGGCAAGGCTCACGAACTGGTCGGTTCCGGGCAGGTTCAGGGCAAGGTCGTCCTGATCGTAGGGTGAGTGCGTGGACATCCTGACCGAGGCTCTGAGCTCGATGCGGACCGGGCGGCCGACGTCCGTCCGCACCGACGGCCGCGCCCCCTGGGGCCTCCGGCTTCCGCCCGTCGCCGGGGCCGGCTTCCACGTGGTGCTGTACGGCACGTGCTGGCTGGTGCCCCTGGAGGACGCCGGTGACCAGGTGGAGCCGATCGCGCTGAGCCCGGGGGACGTGGTCTTCCTGCGCGACGGTCGTGGCCACATCCTCGCCGACCATCCGTCCACACCGGCCGAGGTGGAAAGACCCGAGCAGTTCCAGCCAGGCTCGCCGATCGGCACGGTGAGGGTGGGTGGCGACGGCGCGCTGACCAGCCTGTTGTGCGGCAACTACCACCTGGACCAGGGGCGGCCGCATCCGCTGGTAAGGCAGCTGCCCGAGGTGATCCATCTGCGGACGCGGCACGGTCACCACCCCGAGTTGAGCGCCGCCGTCCAACTGCTCGGCGCGGAGCTGGAGAACCCACGGATCGGGTCGGACGGCATCGTCCCCACGCTGATCGACTCGCTGCTGCTCTACGTCCTGCGGGCCTGGCTGGAGGTCCAGCCCCCGGCGGCGGCGAAGGGCTGGGCCGCCGCGCTCGGTGACTCTGCTGTCGCACCGGCGCTGGCGGCCATCCATGACAACCCGTCGGCCCCGTGGACCGTCGAGTCGCTGGCCGAGCGGGCAGGGCTCTCACGCGCGGCCTTCGCCCGGCGGTTCACGGCGCTGGTCGGGGAGCCGCCCATGGCCTATCTGACCCGCTGGCGCATGACGACCGCGGCCCGGCTGCTGCGTGAGTCCGACACCCCGCTGGCCGCGGTCGCCGCGCAGGCGGGATACGGCTCGGAGTTCGCCTTCGCGAAGGCCTTCAAGCGCGAGTACAGCATGGCCCCCGGCGGCTACCGCCGCCAGACCCGGACGGCCTGACGACGGAACGGGCCACCGGCGGCCTGCCGTCTTCCCGCGCGTAGCGCCCCCGACGGGGGACGACGCCGTCAGTCGATGAGGACGATCTGGCGGAGGGCCTCGCCGCTGCGCAGGGCGGCGACCGCCTCGTTCAGGTCGGTCAGCTTGATGCGGGCGCTGATCATGGAGTCGAGGTCGAGCTGCCCCGCCTTGTACAGCTCGGCGAAGTACGGGAAGTCGTGCCGCACGTCCGCCTCGCCGTACAGCGAGGAGAGCAGGTTCTTGCCCTCGAACAGCAGGCTGAACGCGGAGATCTGCACCATGTCGTCCATGGCGCCCGCGCCGACCACGATCACGTCGCCGCCCTGGCGGGTGAGCTGCCAGGCGGACTGGATGGTGGCGGACTTGCCGACCACCTCGAAGCCGTAGTCGAAGCCCGCGCCGCCGGTGAGTTCCTGCAGGGCTCCCGGCAGGTCGTCGGGGGTGACGGCGTGGGTGGCGCCGACCTTGAGCGCGAGCTCGTGCTTGGCGGCGAGCGGGTCGACGGCGAGGATGGTGCGGGCGCCTGAGATGCGCGCGCCCTGGATGACCGACAGACCGACGCCGCCGCAGCCGATGACGGCGACGGTGCTGCCGGGCCTGACGCGGGCGGTGTTGATGGCCGCGCCGACGCCGGTGGTGATGCCGCAGCCGATCAGGGCGGCCGCCTCCCACGGGAGGGAGGGGTCGACCTTGATGGCGCCCTGCCACGGCACGACGATCTCCTCGGCCCAGGTGCCGCACCCGGCCATGCCGTACGCCATGGTGTCGCCGATCCTGAAGTTGCCGGTCGTGAAGGACTCGACGATGTACTTCATGCACAGGTACGGCTGGCCGCCCACGCACAGCGCGCACTCCTGGCAGGAGGGCCGCCAGTTGATGATGACGTGGTCGCCGGGCTGGACCGAGGTGACGTGGTCGCCCACCTCGACGACCTCGCCCGCTCCCTCGTGACCCAGGACCAGCGGCACCGGCTGGGGCACCACGCCGCTCATCGCCGACAGGTCGGAGTGGCAGACGCCGGTCGCCCTGATCTTCACGCGCACCTGCGTCGGGCCGACCGGAGCCAGCGTGACGTCGTCGCGGATGTCGAGCTTGTCGTCTCCTACGGTGTGGAGCAGCGCAGCGCGCATGGGGGTTACTCCTCGAGAGAGAGGGCGGCTTTCGGACATGACCGCACCGCGTGGCGGACGCGGTCCACCATCTCGGGCGGCGGCTCGGGCAGCAGGACGTGCAGCTGGTCCTCGTCGTCCACTTCGAACACCTCGGGGGCGAGTCCCATGCACACCGCGTTGGCCTCGCACACCAGATAGTCAACCTTGATCTTCATGACAGCCTCCTGTGGTCCCATGACACCACTTTGGTGGGCTCCACGACGAAGGCGACTCGCTTTCTCCCCGTGTGCTCCACGTACTCGCGAAGCAGCTCGTCGGGCACTCCGGGGGTCATCCTCCTGGCGATCTCCATGCCGATGTCGAGCGTCCTCTCGACCTGCTCGGCCACGCCGTACAGCAGGATGCCGCGCAGTTCGGCGTAGTCGTCGCCGGTCTCGATCAGGCAGCTGACGCGGGGGTCGCGCTCGAGGTTGCGTGTCTTCTGGGCCTTGCCGTAGGTCCAGAAGGCGACTCTGCCCTCGCTGTCGAGCGCGTAGAACATGGTGACCAGGTGCGGCGTGCCGTCCGGGTTGATGGTCGCGAGCTGCAGCTTGCGCGACTCCCTGAGGAGGGCGCTGACGTCGTCGTCGGACATCGTGATGCTGGCGCGCTGATTCACGTGCCAAGTAGAACAGGTTCCAGAATACGGTTCAAGAGGAATGTTCGGTTTGAACGCCCTCCAGTAGGGTGCTCCTCATGGAGATGCCGCCCGAACTGCTGCAGGCCGCCGAGCGGGCCAAGGGCTTCATGCCCCGGGACGAGGGGCGGGCGCTCTACGAGGCGGCCCTCCAGTACGGCAGGCAGGGCCCCATCTGCGAGATCGGCACCTACTGCGGCAAGTCGGCCATCTACCTCGGCGCCGCCGCCAGGCAGATCGGCTCGGTCGTGGTGACGGTCGACCACCACAGGGGCTCGGAGGAGATCCAGCCGGGCTGGGAGCACCACGACCCGACGCTGGTCGACCCGCGCTTCGGCAAGATGGACTCCCTTCCCGCCTTCCGCGAGACGATCGCCGCCGCGGGGCTCGAGGACGAGGTCGTCGCGATCGTCGGCAGGTCCGAGCAGGTGGCGCGGCTGTGGAACACGCCGCTCGGCATGCTGTTCATCGACGGCGGCCACTCCGAGGAGCCGGTGACCCGCGACTACGAGGGCTGGGCCCCGCACGTCGCCCCCGGCGGCGCGCTGGTCTTCCACGACATCTATCCCGACCCCGCCGACGGCGGCCAGGCGCCCTACCGCGTCTATCTGCGCGCGCTGGAGTCTGGGGCCTTCAAGGAGGTCTCGGTGACGGGCTCCCTCAGGGTCCTGACGCGCCTCTAGCGGCGGCGGGTCAGCGCGCGGCGAGTGTGGGCGTGCCAGGCCTGGAAGTCCTCATGGGTGTGGGGATCGTGGCCGAGCGCGATCAGCGCCGTGTCCGTCCACGACGCCGCCTGCTCGGGCTCGGCCCCCGTCAGCAGCTGGACGGCGTGCGCCGCCTGCTCGGGCACGTGTCCCTCCTGCAGCCGCGTGGCGATCGCGAAGGCCGCGCCCTGCGACACATGGGCCCGGAAGCCGTCGGCCGAGGCGTGCGCCGCCAGCCCGCACAGCTCGTCAGGGTCCGCGCCGCCCACGTAGGTGGCCGCGAACGCCACCCCGCTCCACAGGTCGGCTCTGCGCCCCGCGGGGAACTCCGCGACGCGGGCCGCGACGTCCTCGGGGCAGGCGCAGTCGTGGAACCACAGCAGGCGGCCCAGCCCCTGGTCGAAGATGGCCCGATGCGCCCTGGTCAGCAGGTCGGGCATGGACCGCTCGCCCACCATGCGGTCGGCGTGGGTGAGCGAGCGCTGGAAGCCGAACCCGTCGACCGCCAGCCACCGCAGCAGCGGATGGCAGGCGCCGAACCCCCAGAGCGGTCGCAGGCGCAGCCTGGCGTAGGCGCGGCCGATGCCGAGGTGCGCGGCGTGCTGATGGCGTACGGCGAGGCCGGCCAGCAGCTCGTGCGTCCGTCTGCCCCTGCTCATGGTCAGCAGGTCGAGCGTGGCGCACGCCGTGGCCGCGCCCTCGTAGGCGAACCCGCGCTGCTCGGCGGGCAGATCGTCGATCTTGCCCGTCTCGTGGGACAGGACGGCGTTGTAGCCGAAGATGTGGGAGCGCTCGGCGCGCTCCAGCGTGGCGCGGGCCTGTCCTGCTCTGAGCCTGAAGCGCCGCCTGCCCAGGTCGGCCTCGGCCGGATCCTTGCTCAGGAGGCGGCGCAGACCCTGCGCGGGGGGATTGATCGGCTCGATCCTGAGCTGGTTCAAGAACGGCAATGTGCCCGTGTCGCCCACTCTTCCCCCGAAGACGCATCGTACGGCCAGCCACGAACCTAGTGACGGCCTTGCGGCGCTCCTCGACGGCGCTCCGCTTTTCGTGGCAAAGAACCGGCAAAACGACTTGCTTCGAGGGTGATGTGACGCGATCAGCCGGAGTCGCGCGGGAGTGGCGTGCTTGGACGGACCTCAGCCACGCGGGCGCGGTGGCGTCAGGCCCGCCTGCCGTACGGGGGAGGGGATGTCACGGAAGAGGGCCGCGCCAGGGGTGAGCCCCAGCAGGGCGTCGGCGGCGAGCACCACGGCGGCGGCCGTGTAGCCCGACCGCTCGTGCGGGAAGTGCTTGCGGTTGGCGAACTGCCAGCCCGTCCAGTACGAGCCGTCCTCGTGGCGCAGGTGCTGCATGTCGGCGAACAGCCGCTCGGCGCGCCTGCGGTCGCCCAGGGCGTCGAGGGCCAGGACCAGCTCGCAGGTCTCCGCGCCCGTCACCCACGGCTGGTCGGAGACGCAGCGGATGCCGAGGCCCTCCACCACGAAGGTGTCCCACTCCTTGTCCAGCAGTTCGAGCCCCTGGTCGCCGCGGACGGCGCCGCCGAGGACCGGGTAGTACCAGTCCATCGAGAAGCGGCTCTTGTCGGCGAACGCGTCGGGGAGGTTCTGCAGCGCGTTGGCCAGGCGGTCGGCGGCCAGTTCCCAGTGCGGCTGCGGGTCGTCGAGGCGGTCGGCGAGCAGGACGCCGCTGCGCAGCGCATGGTGGATGGAGGAGCAGCCGGTCAGCAGGGCGTATCCCGCGGCGCGGCCGTGGGCGTCGCGCTCCCAGACGATCTCGCCGCGCGGGGTCTGGAGGTCGACGACGTAGTCGAGGGCCCTCTTGACCATGGGCCAGCGCTCGCGCGCCGTGTCGAGCTCACCGGTGATCAGGAGGTCGTGCCACACGCCGACGGCGACGTACGCGGCGTGGTTGGACTCGCCGCCCAGCTCGGTGGGCTCGCCTCTGACCAGCTTCATCGGCCAGGAGCCGTCCTCGCGCTGGTGGCGCTCCAGCCAGGCGTAGCCGCGCTCGACGTTGCCGGTGAGGCCCGCCACCGACATGGCCATCAGGCACTCGACGTGGTTCCACGCGTCGACGTGACCTTCGGGCCACGGCACGCCGCCGTCGTCCTCCTGGATGTCGGCGATGCTCTGCGCCGTCTGGAGGACCTGGCCGCTGGAGATCACGCGGGTTTCCTGAGGTAGACCACCACGCTCTTGCCGATGAGCTGGTTCAGCACCGCCTCGGCGACCCTGGTCGTCCTGGGGCGCTTCATGATGTCCCAGACAAGGAGCTGGTGGTAGGCCTTGACCAGCGGGTGCTCGTCGTTGTCGACACCCACGGCGCACTTGATCCACCAGTACGGGGCGTGCAGGCCGTGCGCGAAGTGGTGCGGCCCGACCTTGAAGCCGGTGGCCTTCAGCTTGGCCTTGAGCTCGGCCAGCGTGTAGATGCGGATGTGCCCGCCGGGAGCGGTGTGGTAGTCCTCGCTCAGCGCCCACGAGATGCGCTCGGGCAGGAAGGCGGGCACGGTGACCGCGGCCAGCCCACCGGGCTTGAGCACCCGCAGGATCTCCCGCATGGCGGTGGTGTCCTCGTGGATGTGCTCCAGCACCTCGGCGGCGATGACCCGGTCGAAGCTGTTGTCCTCGAACGGCATGTCCAGCGCGGTGCCCTGCACCGTCTCGCCGGTGCCCGCGGCCTCGCCGGTCTCCTCCATCGCCGCGAACATCGACTTGACGCCGTCGAGCTCGGACTGGTCCATGTCGAAGGCGACCACGTCCGCGCCCCTGCGCAGCGCCTCGAAGGCGTGGCGGCCTCCGCCGCACCCGAGGTCGAGCACACGAATGCCCGGCCCGACAGGCAGCCGGGCGAAGTCGACGGTCAGCACGTGCCGAACTCCTCAATGGCCTCTCGGTAGGCCTCAACGGTCTTCTTGGCGACGACGTTCCAGGTGTAGCGCTCCATCACGCGGTCGTAGCCCGCCCTGCCGACCCGCTCGCGCTCCTCGGGGTCGTCGTGCAGGCGGCGCAGCACCGCGGCCAGTTCCTCGGCGTCGCCCGGGGTCACCTGCACCGCGGCGTCCCCGACCACCTCGGGCAGCGCGCCCGTACGGCTGGCGACCAGCGGGGTGGCGCAGGCCATGTGCTCGACGGCGGGCAGCGAGAAGCCCTCGTAGAGGCTCGGGACCACGGAGATCTCCGACGTGGCGATCAACTCGCCGAGCTCGTCGTCGGAGATGCCGTGCACGAACCTGACCCTGTCGTGCAGGGAGAGCTCCTGGACCAGCTGCTCGGTCGGGCCGCCGGGGGTGGGCTTGCTGACGACGGTGAGGTTCACGTCGCGCTCGGTGGCCAGCTTGGCGACCGCCCTCAGCAGCGTGGAGACGCCCTTCATGGGGGAGTCCGCGCTCGCCACCGCGACGATCGAGCCCTTCCTGCGGGGCTTGTCGGGACGCGGGTGGAAGTAGCGGGTGTCCACGCCCAGCGGGATCAGGCGCATGTTGGCCTGGGGCACGTTGAAGTCGCGGTGGATGTCGGCCAGGCTCGACTCGCTCACCGTGAGGATCGGGCTCAGCCTCGGGGCGACCTTGGCCTGCATCTTCACGAAGCCGTACCACCTGCGCATGGTGAGCTTCTTGACGCCCTTGGCCGCCTCCAGCTCGATGCGCCTGTCGACGCTGATCGGGTGGTGGATCGTGCCGACCACGGGCAGCAGCTTCTGGATGCCGAGCAGTCCGTAGCCGAGGGTCTGGTTGTCCTGGACGACGTCGAAGTCCTTGCGGCGCCTCTTCATCTCACGGTAGGCGCGCAGCGTGAAGGTCAGCGGCTCGGGGAAGCCCGCCGTCCACATCGTGCCGACCTCGAGCAGGTCGATCCAGTCGCGGTACTCGTGGAGCTTCGGCGTGCGGAAGGGGTCCTCGTCGCGGTAGAGATCGAGGCTCGGGACCTTGTTGAGGATCACGCCCTCGTCGAGCTCGGGGTACGGCTGGCCGGAGAAGACCTCGACGTGGTGGCCGAGGGCGACCAGTTCCCTGCTCAGGTGGCGGAGGTAGACGCCTTGACCTCCGCAGGTGGGCTTACTCCGGTAGGACAGCAGTGCGATCCGCAGAGAGTCGCCCACTGGCACCCCTTTCTCCGCCCGGTACCGTGAAAGATGACCTTAGTCTGCGCACCTTACCATTGGGTAGGTATGGGGATCCTCTTGTGGAATTGTTCCTCGTATGGCTTTCACAGGGCGCGAACTGGGAAGTTAGCCGTACCGAACGTCATTCGGTGGAACGCGTTCTATGGGGGCTGATGCTTCATTGACGGGCGTAGCTGTACATTCCCGTCCCAAGGACTATTGATGGAGGGCCTCGTTGGCCAGGCGCGCACTGATCACCGGCATCACCGGGCAGGACGGTTCCTATCTGGCCGAGCACCTGCTCGCTTCGGGGTACGAGGTGTGGGGGCTGGCAAGGGGGCAGGCCAACCCGCGGGTGTCGAGGATGCGCAAGCTGCTGGCTGACGTCCAGGTCGTCAGAGGTGATCTGCTCGACCAGGGGTCGCTGATCTCCGCCGTGGAGAAGGTCCAGCCCGACGAGGTCTACAACCTGGGGGCGATCTCCTTCGTTCCGATGTCGTGGGAGCAGGCCGAGCTGACGGCCGAGGTCACGGGCATGGGCGTGCTGCGCATGCTCGAGGCGATCAGGGTGTGCTCCTCGCGCGGCGCCTCCATCCGCTTCTACCAGGCCTCCTCCTCGGAGATGTTCGGTCAGGTCAGCGAGACGCCGCAGAACGAGCGCACGTCCTTCCACCCCCGCTCGCCCTACGGCGTGGCCAAGGCCTACGGTCACTTCCTCACCCAGAACTACCGCGAGTCCTACGGGATGTTCGCGGTGTCGGGGATCCTGTTCAACCACGAGTCGCCCAGGCGCGGAGCCGAGTTCGTGACGCGCAAGGTGTCGCTCGGCGTGGCGAGGATCAAGCTCGGGCTCGCCTCGGAGCTGAAGCTGGGCAACCTGGAGGCGCGCCGCGACTGGGGCTTCGCCGGTGACTACGTGCGGGCCATGCACCTCATGCTCCAGGCCGACACGCCCGAGGACTACGTGATCGGCACGGGACGCACGCACTCGGTCAGGGAGCTGGTCGAGGCGGCCTTCGTGGCGGCGGGGCTCGACTGGGAGCAGTACGTCGTCGGCGACCAGAGCCTGCACAGGCCCGCCGAGGTGGACCTGCTGTGCGCCGACCCCAAGAAGGCGCGTACCCAGCTCGGTTGGGAGCCCACGGTGGCCTTCGAGGAGCTCGTGGCGATGATGGTGGAGTCGGACCTGCGGCTGCTCACCGACGGTGGAGACCCCGACCAGGACTCCTCCTGGCCCTGAGGTCCAGCCGTTCTGTGGACAGCGCTCGCGCGTCCACAGAACCCCGTTCGGACGGCCGCGGCCGCGCGCCTCCTGGCCAGGCTGGCCTGGTGCACGCCTCCCTCCTCGACAGGGCCCGCCTGTTCACCGCCGCGGTCCCCGGCGCCATCGCCTGTCTGCGCACGGCCGCTCATGTCTGGGGCCTCAACGCCCTGAGCGAGAGCGAGGACGGGTGGCCCGTCGAGCTCGCCGTCCCGCATCCTGTGGAGGTTCCCGGCTGCGCCGTCCACGTCACCGCGCTGCCGTCGGCCGACGTGACCCGCCACAGGTCCGTCCGCGTGACCACGCCCGAACGCACCGCCTTCGACTGCGCGCGGCGGCTGCCCCGTCCCGAGGGTGTCGCCATCGTCGACCAGTTCCTGCGCCGCGGCGTCGACCACGATCGCCTCCTGCGCAGGGCCACGGGCTCGCGCGGACTCCGGGAGACGCTCGCGATGGCCGACAGGGGCGCCGCCTCCCCTCGGGAGAGCTGGCTCAGGGTCATCCTCGTCGAGGGCGGGCTGCCGCGCCCCGCCACCCAGATCCGCGTCGACCTGCCCGGCGGCAGGCTCGCCTACCTCGATCTCGGCTGGCCCGCGTTCCTGCTCGCCGTCGAGTACGACGGCCACGAGCACCACACCTCGGCCGCCGACCGCCGCCGCGATCTCGGCCGCCGCGCCGCCCTGCGCGCCGCGGGATGGCGCGTCATCCCCGTGCGCCGCGACGTGATCCCGGGGCGCGGCGCCGACGTCGTCGAGCAGGTGGCCAACGCCCTGATCGAGTGCGGATGGCAGCCCACGTCGGGCCAGGTCACCCGCATCCTCGGCAGGCTGCGCGCCGCCCGCCGCCGCAGGTGGTGATCACGGATGGAGCGGCAACCCCTTCGTCGTCCTGTCGACCGCGTTGCGCGGGCCGTAGAGGGCCAGCCCGACCAGTCGCAGGTCCTCCTCCGCCACGGCCCGCACCGCGGCCCTGTTGTCGTCGTCGTTGCCCGTCTTGAACAGCTCCTCGGTGTAGACGGCCACCCGCAGCCCGCGGGCCACGGCCCGCTCCCTCACTCCGGCCAGCCCTTCGCCGTCGGTGGCGTAGACGAGCACCGGCTGCCTGAACATCGGCAGGTACTCGTTCCCCGAGCCGTCCTCGTACGGCCGGCCGACCGTCTCGGGCTCCCCGCCCGCGACGGCGGAGGCCAGGAAGGCGGTGACGTTCAGCTTCTGCCAGGTGGCGAGGTCCTCACGGACCACGATGCCTATCTTCGTATCGAACCGCATGCCGTCCACCCTGCCCGCCCCTCCGCTCTCCGTCTTGAACGCTGGTGCGGGGTTCAGCCGTCGAGCAGCCTCAGCCCGACGACCCCGAGCACGATGAGGGCCAGGCAGGCCAGCCTGGCCGGGGCCGCGCTCTCCCCGAGGGCGACGATGCCCGCCACGGCGACCCCGACGGCGCCGAGGCCCACCCAGACGGCGTACGCCGTGCCCATCGGCAGCGATCTGAGCGCGAAGGTGAGCAGCACGAGGCTCAGCGCCGCCGCCGACACCCCGAGGAGGGCGGGCCATGGCCTGGTGAATCCGTCCGAACGCTCGAGCGCGGTGGCCCAGACGAGTTCCAGTCCTGCGGCGACGACGAGCAGCAGCCATGCCATGACGTCAGGCCGTGGTGCCCGCGTCGACGGTGACGGCGGCGCCGGTGATGTGCCTGCCGCCCTCACCGGCCAGATGGGCGACGGTGGCCGCGATGTCCTCGGGGCTGCAGTAGGTGTCGAGGGCGGTGTAGCGCCGCTCCTCCTCCGCGTCCTGGCTGTCGGCAGGGTTCATCTCGGTGTCGGTCGAGCCGGGATGCACCAGGTTGGCGGTGATGCCCCTCGGGCCGAGATCCCTGGCCAGCCCCTTGGTCAGCCCGATCAGCGCGGACTTGCTCATCGAGTAGAGGGTCCAGCCGGGATACGGCACCCGCTCGGCGAGGCTGCTGCCGATGCAGATGATCCTGCCGCCCCTGCCCATGTGCGCGGCGGCCGCCTGGGCCAGCACGAACGAGGCGCGCGCGTGGATCGCCAGCGTGCTGTCGACCTCCTCGAGCGTCACGTCCTCGAGCGGCCCGTACGGCGCGACGCCCGCGTTGCTGACCACCACGTCGATCCGGCCGAACTCGGCGACCGTCCTTTCGACCGCCGCGACGACCTGGCTCGCGTCGGACGCCTCCGCCGCCACGGCCAGCCCGCGAACACCCGCGGCCTCGATCTCCTTGACGACCGTCGCGGCACGGTCGGCCGCACGCGCATAGGTGATCACCACATCGGCGCCCTCGGCGGCCAGCCTGAGGGCGATGGCGGCCCCGATGCCGCGGCTTCCTCCGGTGACCAGCGCGACTCTGCGTGTCATGACGTCCTCCGTATACGGAATAGGTTCCGCTTGCACGATAAACCGGAACGTGTTCCGCTTGCAAGGCTTTCAGTAGGCTGTCTCCGTGGAGGCCGTGACCAACCCGCGACGCGAACGCGTCGACGCCGCGCGCAACCGGGCGAAGATCCTGGCCGCAGCGGCCGAGATCGTCTCCGTCCACGGCGTGGAGGGACTGGCGATGGCCGAGGTCGCCGCCGCTGCGGGGGTGGGCGTCGGCACGCTGTACCGCAGGTTCGGCGACCGCTCGGGGCTGGCGTACGCGCTGATCGACGAGAGGGAGCGCGAGTTCCAGTCGGCTTTCATCCAGGGCCCGCCACCGCTCGGCCCGGGAGCCGACCCGGCGAGCAGGATCCGCGCCTTCCTGCACGCGCTGACGGACCGCACGGTCGAGCAGCTCGACCTGCTGCTGATGGCTGAGACGGCGAGCCCTTTCGCCCGGTTCGGCGGCGCGTACGACGGCTACCACGCGCACCTGTCGATGCTCATCGGCCAGGCGGATCCGACGGCCGACGCCTATGTCCTGGCCGATCAGCTGCTGGCGCCGTTGGCGGCTTCCCTTCTGGCACACCGCCTGCGCACCTGCGGGGTGACCGTCGACCGCGTCAAATCCGCCCTCGACCAACTCCTCCCGCTCCGCTGACACCTCTCCCGGCGTGCGGGTTCGGCTGCCTGGCCTGGCTCTCTTTCGGCGTTTGCGTCCTTGCTCGGCCTCCTTCCGGCCCGCCGGTTCGACCACCTGGTCTGGTTCTCTTCCGGCGTGCGCGTTCGGCTGCCTGGCTCGGCTCTCTTTCAGCGCGCCGGTCGATCGCCCGGCCTGGCGCGCGCTCCAGGCGCCCCCTCGCTACGGCAAGCACCCGACAGGCCACCCCGGTCACCGGGGACCGCCCGTCCTCCACGCCCCTCCAGCGCGGCCCCTGATCCACCGAGACGTCAGCTCCTTCAACGTCTCCTTCGCACCCCGCCTGGCCGCTTCCGGGCGCCTTCGTCCGGCGTGCCCCGCCTGACTTCCCGCCCGGCACGTCCGCGTCGCGTAGGAGGCCTCGGGGGTTCGCGGGCGTCCTGACTCTGCCACCCCTCGCTCCCGCCCCCGGCGTCATCCCGGGTAGTTCTCTGCCTCCGCCGTCCTCTCGGGCGGTTCCCCTGCCTTTGGCGTGCTCCCGGGTGGTTCCCGCGCTCGCCTTGGCGTCGGAGTGTCGGCCGTTATCCGTGTCCGAGGTCGGCTGTCACTACACACTGCGGCTGGGCCGCTTCCCGAGGACGCCTCGGTGGCTGCACTGCCCGCGCGAAGCGCTGGTGGGTTGCTGGGATGGTGAGAATGGGAGGGTGACGCATGACTGGTCCCGCTACTGGCGCTCTCCCGACAGGCCGTTGGAAGCCATGCACGCCCACTTCGTGCGCCACGTCTACCACCGCCACAGCCACGACACCTACAGCTTCGGCGTCACCGAGGACGGCGCCCAGGCCTTCAAGTGCAGGGGCTCGGCACACACCAGCGCCGCGGGCATGGTCATGGCGTTCAACCCCGACGACCCGCACGACGGACACGCCGCCGACCAGCTCGGGTTCACCTACCGGATCCTCCACATCGGCACGGAGCTGGTGGCCGACGCGTTGGAGGACACCACGGGCCGCCGTACCGGGCTTCCCCTCTTCGCCGAGCCCGTCCTGGACGATCCGCTGCTCGCCCGGTCACTGCACGCCCTCCATCTCGCCCTGCTCGGCGGCGCCTCGGCCCTGCGCCGCGACGAGCTGCTCAGGGCGACGCTCGCGGCGATGGCACGCAGGGGCAGCAGGTCTTTCGGCACCGTGGACGCCCGCCGTCCGGCTGCCGGCGGCACCGCGCTGATCGCCGAACGGGTAAGGAGCCGCCTGAACGACTCCCACCTCGACGACCTCACCGCCACCGACCTGGCGGAGTCGGCGGGATGCAGCCGTTTCACCGTCTACAGGGCCTTCCACGCGGTGTACGGGATGGCCCCGAGCGACTACCAACGCCAGCTCAGACTCCGTACGGCCCGCCGCCTGATCGCCGAGGGCCTCCCGTTGGGGGAGGTCGCGGCGCAGGCGGGTTTCGCCGACCAGAGCCACCTGACCCGCTGGTTCACGCGAACGTACGGCGTCACTCCCGGCGCCTACCGAGAAGCCGCCCATCCGGAACCCTTTCGCGAGGTCACCGGAGGCGGATGATGCCGCAGGCGAGCCCCAGCCGACCCTGGTGGAGGCCGGCTTCGTGGCCGTCCTCCACCAGGGCAGGGGAGGTCGATGGCGCCCCGCGACGCCGAGGGCCGGGTGGGCACCAGGGCGGCTCACGCTGGAGCCAGCCGTCACGGCTTCGGCTGGTCGGCCTCCCGGACGTCGTGGAGGTGGATGAGGACGTCGAAGGAGCGGGCGATCGCGAGGTTGGCGGGCGGGAAGGGGTACTGCGTGCCGATATTGCGCGTGGGGCGGGTGACGTCCAGCCAGGTGCGCGCCGCGGCCGGAGCGTCGCGGATGTCGAGGTAGTAGTCCCGGTAACGGACCTTGTCGAGGGTGTGCTCGTTCATGCCGGGCTCGGCCGCGCCCACGGTGAACTTCTTCCAGTCGCCGCTGAGAGCGGCGTCCTTCGACAGGAAGGAGCCCTGGTTGAAGGTGAAGCCGATGGGGAGGTACTTCCTGCCCAGTGTGTCGCGCAGGTACGCCCCTTGCGTCTTGGGGTACAGCGTGGGCTCACCGGCGGCGTACCCGACGTGGTCGTTCTGCGCCGACAGCAGCATCTTGTCGCCGGTGCGCCGCTGCCACCAGGCGGTGTTCTCGGCCATCACCTGGTCGCGGTAGCGCTGCGCGACGGGCAGCGCGGCCTTGTCGGTGAGGTCGAAGGCGAGGAACGTGGCCGTCTGGGCGATGGATCGGGCGTTCTGGACCGCGAGCTCGAACTCGCTTTCGTCCGGGCCCTTCCGGCTGCTGACCAGATCCAGGGCCTGCCGTGCCTTGGCGGCGAGCCGCTGCCGTTCCGCGAGGGGCTTGCCCAGGTAGGCGAACACGTCGTCGATCGGGCGCAGACCCGCGTAGAGCCGCGTGAGGTGCGGCAGCGACTCCGGGTGGGTCCGCTGCACGTAGCTGGTCACCCGGTTGAAGAAGTCGTCGCTCAGCTTGGGGGCGCCGATGTCGTCGCCCATGAAATGGACCGTGCGGCCAGGGTGGCGGCGGTTGTGCTCCCGCATCCACTCGATGAGGCTCACGAACTCCTCCCGGTCCCACGGCGATCCGGCCAGCGCCGCTTTCGCGATCTTGCGTGCGTCGCCCTTGCCGGTCTGGAGGTACTCGTCGATCTCGAGCCCCGCAGACCAGCTCAGCTCCAGGGCGAAGGTGGTGAAGCCCTTCTCCTCGACGAGGTAGCGGAAGACCCGCTCCTTCATGGTGAAGAACTCGTGCGAGCCGTGGGTGGCCTCACCAAGGCCGACCACCTTGGCGTCGCCGATCATCGCGCCCAGAGCTCGCAGGTCGGCCGTGTTCCTCCCGGGCTCGGTCGAGCGCAGCTGGTGCGCCGCCTGCTCCAGTGCGCGGACCGGGTTCTGCCTCCCGCCGACCGTGTCGGACAGGGCCGCCTGAGCCGCCACGGGGGCGAGGACCGCTCCCATCGCGATCACAGCCGTCGCCACCAGTCCCCGACGGCTGATGTGCTTCCGGTCCCTAGCCATGCTGATTACCTCTTCACTTTGCCTATTGCCATTCGGGAAGGACTCAGACCTCGCGGTCAGCTCCATGCATCGACGACAGTACGGCGACGCGACCGCGCCTCCCATGGCACTGACCAGCATCTTTGGGGTGAGGTGCGCCGGTGCGTCACGGTAGGGCGGGCCCTACCACCGGCCGCTACGAGCCGGCGAGCCTCATGGGCGGCGACGAGGTCCACATCGGTTTCCGCGCCGGCCTTCGTTCGGCGCGTTCGGCCAGATCCTCCCGTGACCCGACGACGAATGCCCGGTCGGATCCGAGCCGCGAGTGGGTGATCACGATCTGTGCGCGGGCTGCCTCCTCCTCCTCCTCCTGGGCGGGCGGCTGTCGGATCTCATCGGCCGCAGGCGGAGTCACGATCGGGCCGGCCGTCCGTCTCCAGCAGGCCCGTTCGGAGACGATGCCGGCCAGGGCGGCCCGATCGGGCACGCGAAGCCGGCCGCGACGGTAAACACTTCATTTGGGGGTGCGGCGGAAGCGGCGGCGCTATTTGCTCCCCCAGGTCGTCGGGAACAGGACCAGCGGACACCTCGGCAGAGGCCGCCGACGAAGGTCACCGACCACCAGCCGACACCGATTTCATCAAGAAACGATCAGTCAGCCCGCCCGGGGTGCCCCCTCGCTTGGTCCCCTGAGCGGTCCATCGGTTGCTGGACCATCGGAAGCCTTCGATTGGTGCTCCCTGGGGTGGTGCGGGTGGCGCCTCTGTCTCCGCTCCCTTGGGTGGTGCGTCTGGCTCTGATCTCTCGGGCGGGTGTATCGGTTCTGGTCTCGCGGGCGGCCCCTCGAACGCTGGTCGTAGGCGGCGTTCGCGTTGCGAGGACGGGGGATGCTGCCTGGAGCTGGGCCCCGGCCGAACCCGAGGGAGGGGTCGGCCGGAGGGAGGGTTCAGCCGAGGGTGACGGGGAGGGTCTTGATGCCGTTGATGAAGTTCGAGCGCAACCGGCGGGGCCTCGCCGGTCTGCCGCATCCGCGGGAACCTCCTGGCCAGCTGCTCGAAGAGTACGCGCAGCTCGAGCTTGGCCAGATGGTTGCCCAGGCAGAAGTGCGCGCCTCCGCCTCCGAACCCGATGTGCGGGTTGGGAGACCGTCCGATGTCGAAGACCTCCGGATCGGAGAAGACCGACGCGTCCCTGTTGGCAGAGGAGTAGAAGACCACGACCTTGTCGTCGGCCTTGACCTGCTGTCCGCCCAGGGTGAGGTCGGCTGTCGCCGTACGGCGGAAGAGGTTCACCGGCGAGACCCAGCGGACGATCTCGTCGGCGGCCGTGGCGGCGAGGGAGGGGTCGGCGACCAGCCTGTCCCACTGGTCCGGATGCTCGAAGAGGGTGAGCATGCCGCCGGAGGCGGCGTTACGGGTGGTCTCGTTGCCCGCGACCACGAGGAGCAGCACGAAGAGCTCGAACTCGTTCTCCGTCAGGCTCTCGCCGTTCTCGTCGGACTGGAGGAGCTTGGTGACGATGTCGTCGCGCGGGGCGGCGCGACGCTGGGCGGCCAGTTCGGAGGCGTAGGCGTAGACCTCCATGGCCGCGGCGCCGCCCTCCTCCGGTGAGGCGGCGTAGTCGGGGTCCTGGGCGCCGATCATGCGGTTGGACCAGGCGAAGATCTTGTCGCGGTCGGCGACGGGCGCGCCGAGCAGCTCACAGATCACGTAGAGCGGGAGGGGCGCGGCGAGGTCGGTGACGAAGTCTCCTTCGCCTGAGCACTGGTCGAGCAGGTCGTCGCAGATGTCGCGGATGTGCTGCTCCAGCGCGCGGATGGTGCGCGGGGTGAAACCGCGGTTGACCAGGGAGCGCCTTCTGGTGTGCTCGGGCGGGTCCTGGTTGAGCATCATCATCCGCTGCAGCTCCCGCTGCTCCTCCGGCATCTCGTTGAACAGGGCGAGCCTGCGCGCGGAGGAGAACAGGTCGGAGTGGCGGGAGACGTGGACGACGTCCTCGTGGCGGGTGACGGCCCAGAATCCCGGCTCGCCCTCGTGCCAGTAGACGGGAGCGTGCTCTCTCAGCCAGCGCATCTGCTCGTGCGGGGGGCCGAAGGTCGCGTAGTGGTCCTGATCGACGAGGTCGATGTTCACGAGCCGTCACCTCGGGCTTGGTCAAGCGCTTGGTAGGTGCCAGGGTATGAAACCAGCGCGAGGAGGGCAAGCCCTGCGCCGTGGTGGGGGGCGCCCTCGCTGGTGGTGATGATCCGCGGCAAGCGTGCTCCTCGTGGGGACGGGTTCTCCTGGGTGGCCCGGCGTGGCGACCGGTTCCGGCGTCGGCTCTCGCGGGGCCTACCCCGACCCTCGTACGGCACGCCGCGCTCGTGGGCGGCCGGGTCGAAAACCTCGATCATGCGCGACTCCTGACTCGCTCAAGCGCTGGCGGTCCCTGCCTTTGTATGCGAGTCCTGTACGACCGTCAAGTAGCGCGGCGCTTCTAGCTAGGTTGCATTCCTAACTAGCTTGTTCTACCGTCTAGCTCGTACCGGAACTCAGGAGGTTCTCCCCATGTCGCTCGTCCTGTTCGTCGTCCTTGTGGTCCACCTCGCGGTGGTGAGCCCGCTGCTCGGCCGCCGGACCTATGCCGCTCTCCAGGCCGACCGGAGCCGCTACACGCGGACCTTCCTCGCCTGGATCGCCGAGCTGTGGGGCATGGCCGCGGTCGCGCTGCTGATCGTCGGCCTGTCACCCGACCTCGACCTCGTCGACCTGGGCCTGACGGTACCCACCGACCTGTCCACGTTCCTCGGCATGATCACCGGCCTGGTCATCGCCTCCGTGGTGGTCGCCCTCGTCATGCGGAAGTCGGGCGCGGCGATGCCGGGTCAGGCGGCGTTCGAGGCGCTCGTCCCCAGGACCGGCGGCGAGAGGTGGATGGCGGTCGCCATGTCCGTCAGCGCGGGCGTCTGCGAGGAGATCGTCTTCAGGGGGCTGCTGATCGCGATGTTCACCTCGATGGGCGCCCCCAGGCCCGTGGCCGCCGGCCTCGCGCTGGCGCTGTTCGTGGCGGGCCACCTCTACCAGGGGTGGAGGGGCATGATCATGGTCACGCTCGCCGGCTTCTCGCTCACCATGGTCTACTTCTCCAGCGGCTCGCTGGTGCTGCCCATCGTGATCCACGTCCTGGTCGACATCCGCTCCCTGCTGATGGCCAGGCCCGCCGGGCGCCCGCAGCCTCCGGTGCGCGAGGTCGTAGGTGGGGGAGCGGCGTAGGTAGCATCGCTACTATGGAAAGAGGTACGGCATGAGCGCCGACCGCCGGGCGAGCTGGCTCAAGGGCGTGCTCGACCTGCTCGTCCTGGCCAGCCTCACCGAGGGTGAGAACTACGGCTACGAGATCGCCAAGAGCCTGGCCGAGTCAGGCCTCGGCCAGATCAAGGGCGGCACGCTCTACCCGGTGCTCAACCGCCTGGAAGAGGCGGGGCTGGTCGCGGCCGAGTTCAGGGTCACCGAGCGGGGGCCGGGCAGGCGCTACTACCGGCTGACCGAGCAGGGCAGAAGCACCCTGGCCGAACAGGGCGACCTGTGGGTCGCCTTCGACAGGTCGGTGCGGTCGGTGCTGGCCAAGGGAGGCATCCAGTGAGCACCTACTTCGACGAGCTGGCCGTACGGCTGCGCGAGCGCGGCGTGCCTGAGGAGACGGTGACGGCCACCGTCGCCGACCTCACCGCGTACCTGGCGGAGAGCGGGGGCGACCCCGAGGAGGAGTTCGGCCCCGCCGCCGACTTCGCGCAGCAGCTCGGTGCCGCGCCTGCGAGTGAGAGTGCCGCCGAGTCGAGCACCTGGCGCTGGACGGCCGACATCTTCGTGGACGAGCGCCACCTGAACGAGTTCGGCGACCAGGGCTGGGAGGTCGACAGGGTCGACGCGACAGGCAGGTTCGTCAGCCACCGCGACGAGGACAACCCCCAGCGCTGGGAGTACCGTCGCGAGGTAATCGCCAGGAAGGGCAGGAAGGCCCTCGTCGAGGAGCTCGCCCCCGACGGCTGGGAGCCGTGCGGCACCTGGTTCTTCTACGAGTACTTCAAGCGGCCGAAGGCGGCGAGCCTCGGGCCGGAGGCGCAGCTGGGAGCCCCTCCCCGCGCGCCGGGGAAGGGCGTCTTCCTCAGCAGGCGGTTCTTCCTGCTGGTCGGGTTCGCGGCGGTGTGCCTGGTGGCCTCGCTGATGCTGATGATCAATGTGTCCGGCGGAGGCGCCGGGTTCGTGGTCGGTCTGCTCGCGGGGGCGGCCGGCGGCGCGCTGGTCGCTCTCGGATCGCTCTGGTTCCAGGCCCGAAGGCGCGACAGGTCCGGATGAGGGCGACGGGTCCCGATTCGCGTGACGGGCCCGGATGAAGGTGACAGATCCGGATGCGCGTACGGGTCCCGGACGAACGCGTCGCGTCCCGATGCGCGCGGCGCGGCGCCTGAGCGTGTGCGGGCAGCGCGCCCATCATGGCGAGCGCGAGGCGCCCGCCGTCCCGCCGAGCACGGCCCGGCGGGACGGGTGGAACGAGTCGTCCACGGGGTCTTTTCAGAAGGCGAGCCGCTGCCAGGTGGGGACTTCGGCTGGGGTCAGCGCACGGGCGAAGATCGCGACGCGGTCCACGGCGCCGCTGAGACGCTGGCCGCCGCCCTGGTCGGCCGCGAAGCGCAGCGGCCTGGTGGCGCAGCCGGTGATCCCGTCGGCAGGAACCTTCGCGCCGCCGATGCGCGCCCCGTCGGCGTAGACGGTGACCGTGCCGTCGCGGTCCATGGTGACGACCAGGTCGACGTAGCGGCCGGTGGGCACCCTGGCGTCGGTGGTGACGTTGAGGCCCGCGCCGATGAAGCGGACCCTGTTGTCGGGTGTCAGGTCGATCAGCACCCCGTCGTTGCCGGGGTCGCCCGAGGGCTGGGAGTCGAACAGGCGGCGGTAGCCGCTGCCCGCGACCTTGACCTCGGCCGCGAAGGAGGCCTCCTTCAGAAAGCCGAGGGTGGTGGGCGCGGTGGTCAGGTAGGTGGCGCCGTCGAGCACCAGACCGCCGTCGCCGTCGTAGGCCGCCGTGCCCGTGACGGTCGCGTCCCTGCCGTTGCCCGAGCCGTCGGCGACGGTCGTGCCGGCGGAGGGGTCCCATGCGACCAGCGGTTTGCCGGCCGACGGGACCGCGCAGGGGGCGACGGCGAGCGAGGCGGAGGCGCGGCCCGACCATGCGTCGCCCTTCACGGTCGCGGTGATCCGGGCGCTGCGCGAGCCGTCGGCGGGACCCGAGGTGACGGTGAAGGCCGCGCTGCTCGTCCTGCCCTGCGTCGTGGCGGGCAGGTGGACCGAGCCCGGCGTGGCCGTCCAGCCCTGGGGCAGCTGAAGCGTCACGTCGCCCGCGGGGACCGCGCGGCCGCCCGTGGCGGTGACGGTGACCTTGACGGGGAACGACTGTCCCGCGCCCGTCTCGGCGGGCGCCTCCAGGGCGACGCGGACCTCTCCCTTGGCGCGGTAGGTCTTCCCCGCCTCGGCGGTGAAGGTGACCGTGTCGCCGTTTCTGGTCAGAGGGACGGCCCGGCCGGCAGGGTCGAGAAGCCTGAACCGTCCGGCGAAGATCTGGTTGCGCACGGTCAGCGGCCCCGCCGACCCCGCGTGCAGCGCGATCTCGCTGGTCGCACCGTTCTTCCAGGTGGCGTCCACGGTCACGTCACCACGAGCGCGCAGTCCCTGGACGGAGCCCGTGGCCCATGCCGACGGCAGCGCGGGCAGCACGTCGACCACGCCCGACTGCGACTGCAGCAGCATCTCGGACATGCCGGAGGTGGCGCCGAAGTTGCCGTCGATCTGGAAGGGCGGGTGGGTGTCCCAGAGGTTGTCCAGGGTGCTGCCCTTGAGCTGCTCGCCCAGCATCTTGTGCGCGTGGTCGCCGTCGAGCAGTCGCGCCCAGAAGTTGATCTTCCAGGCCTTGGACCAGCCGGTGCCGCCGTCGCCGCGCGCGGTCAGCGAGACCTCGGCCGCCTTCGCCTCCTTGGATCCAGGGGCGATCTGGCGGCCGGGGTGCAGGGCGAACAGGTGGGAGACGTGCCTGTGGGTGTTGGTCGGGTCGTCCCAGTCGGACTTCCACTCCTGGAGCTGGCCCCAGCGGCCGATGCGCAGGCCGGGGTCGAGCCGCTCCATCGCCTGCCGTACCTCGGGCTCGTCGGTGCCGAGGGCGGCGGCGGCCTCCAGCACGTTGCCGAACAGGTCGCGGACGATCTGCTGCGACATGGACGCGCCGGCCGAGAAGTCGCCGTGCTCGGGGGAGTAGCTGGGGGAGACGACGAGCTTGCCGTCCCTTGGGTCGGTGTGCAGGTTGTCCACCCAGAACAGCGCGGCCTCGCGCATGACCGGGTAGACCGAGCGCAGGTAGTCGAGGTCCTTGCCGAACAGGTAGTGGTCGTACATCTGCTGGGTGGTCCAGGCCGCGGCCTCGGGGAACCAGAAGGCGGTCGACCAGTCGTGCACGCCGGTGAAGCCGAACGGGTTGGTCTCGTTGTGGACCACCCAGCCGCGTGAGCCGAACATCTCCTTGGCGGTCCGCTGCCCCGGGGCGACCAGCGCCTTGATGTAGTCGTCGTAGGACGTGGTGGTCTCCGCCAGGTTGGTCTGCTCGGCCAGCCAGTAGTTCATCTGCAGGTTGATGTTGACGTGGTAGTCGGCCGACCACGGCGGATTGGTGGAGTTGTTCCACACGCCCTGCAGGTTGGCGGGCAGCGAGCCGTCACGCGAGGAGGCGATGAGCAGGTAGCGGCCGTAGGCGAAGAACATCGCCTCCAGCGCCCTGTCGTCGGCGGAGGAGCCGCCCGTGTAGCCGGCGCGCAGCCTGTCGGTCGGTACGGAGGGCGCCTTCTGCCCGATGTCGAGCTTCACGCGGTCGAAGAGATCGGTGTAGTCCTCGAGGTGCGCCCGCCTGAGCCCGTCGTAGCCCTTCGCGACGGCGGCGTCGACCGTGGCGGTGACCTTCGCGTGCGGGTCCTCGCCCCGGTAGGTGGGGTAGGAGCCGGCGTAGTCCGTGCCCGCCGACAGCACGAACACGGCGCTGTCGGCGCCCGTGACGGTGATCCGGTCGGCTCCGTCGGTACGGCTGCCGCCGGTCGTGATGACCTGGACCTGCGACTCGAACACCATGCCGTTGTCGGCCAGCGCGCCGCGAACGGTCAGCCTGCCGTCCTTGACGGAGACCGTCTTGTCGTCGCGAGGCGACGAGGTCCGCAGCGTGAAGGAGACCTTGCCAGCCTCCGACGCGCTGAGCCTGCCGACGATCACGTTGCCGGGATGGCTGGCGAAGTACTCGCGGGCGTAGGTGACGCCGCCCGAGGTGTAACCGACCCTGGCGACGGCCTCGCGCAGGCTCAGCTCCCTCCGATAGCCGGTGGCGGCCGTGTGGCCGGTGTCCAGCCAGAGGTCGCCGAAGGTCTGGTAGGCGCCGAAACCGCTCTTGGGCTGGCCGAGCTTCCTGGCCACCGCGTCGGGCGACATCCTGCCGTCGCGGTCGATCTGCGCCTGGACCTCGGCGATCGCGCCCGGCCTCGGGCTGGTCCAGTTGCCGAAGTCGTAGCCGCCCTTGGAGCCGGGGCCGCCGGTCCACAGGGTCTTCTCGTTGAACTGCAGCTGCTCGCCTGCCACGCCGCCGAACACCGTCGCGCCGAGCGCGCCGTTGCCGATGGGCAGCGACTGCCTCTCCCAGTTGGTGGCCGGTTGGTCGTACCAGAGGGTCAGGTCGTCGGGTGGGCCGGCGGCGGCGGCCTGGGCGGCTGGCACGGGGAAGGCTCCGATCAGGAGGGCGGAGAGCAGAACTAAGGCGCGGGGTACGGCCAACGAATCCTCCGGTGAATCGGGGGTGTCCGCCAACTAGGTAGCACCTGAAACGCGGTGGTAACAAGGGTTCAGCTCCGATGTTTGGCGTGGGTGATCGTTCACATACGACAAAGAACACCATCTGGCCAGGTCACGGATCGGATGTATCTGCAGAGGACTACTTGACAGCGACTCGACGGCGCACGAGCATCAGGAAGCAAGACATCCGATGTATAGCCGAGGGATGCGGTGTGAAGCTGCTGCGAGTAGGACATGTCGGTCAGGAACGCCCGGCGGTGATGGACGCCGCAGGAAACCTGTACGACATCGGAGAGCCCGAGATCGACGGGGCTTTCCTCGCTTCAGGGGGAGTGGCGCGCGTCCGCGACGCGCTGGAGCGCGGCGACCTGCCCGCGATCGACGCCGAGGGCCTGCGGGTCGGCCCGCCGATCGCCAGGCCCGGCAAGATCGTGTGCATTGGCCTCAACTACAGCGACCACGCGGCGGAGACGGGTGCGACCCCGCCCACCGAGCCCGTCGTCTTCATGAAGGCGCCCAACACGGTGATCGGGCCCGACGACGAGGTCCTGATCCCGCGTGACAGCGTGAAGACCGACTGGGAGGTCGAGCTCGCCGTGGTCATCGGCGAGACCTGCCGCTACCTGGAGTCGAGGGAGGAGGCGCTGACGAAGATCGCCGGTTACGCGATCTCCAACGACGTCTCGGAGCGGGAGTTCCAGCTCGAGCGCGGCGGCCAGTGGGACAAGGGCAAGTCGTGCGAGACCTTCAACCCGCTGGGCCCCTGGCTGGTCACCGCCGACGAGGTCGGCGATCCGCAGGACCTCGGCATGCGGCTGTGGGTCAACGGGGAGCTCCGCCAGGACGGCAACAGCAAGAACATGATCTTCGACGTGGCCGAGGTCGTCCGCTACCTCAGCAGGTTCATGGTCCTGGAGCCCGGTGACGTCATCAACACGGGCACGCCCGCGGGCGTGGCGCTGGGCCTGCCGGGACAGCCGTACCTGAAGAGCGGCGACGTGATCGAGCTGGAGATCGACGGCCTCGGGCGCCAGCGCCAGACGGTGGGTCAGGCATGAGCGACTACCGCATCGTGGCGGTGGAGACCCACGACATCCGCTTCCCCACCTCGCTGGAGCTCGACGGCTCCGACGCGATGAACCCGGACCCCGACTACTCCGCCGCCTACGTCGTGCTCAGGACCGACGACGGCTTCGAGGGGCACGGCTTCGCCTTCACGATCGGGCGCGGCAACGACGTGCAGACCGCCGCGATCAAGGCGCTGGAGCCGTACGTGATCGGCAGGGACGCCGAGGACCTCGGCGCGCTGTACAAGGAGATGGTCTGGGACTCCCAGCTGCGCTGGCTCGGCCCCGAGAAGGGCGTCATGCACATGGCGGTCTCCGCCGTGGTCAACGCCCTCTGGGACCTCAAGGCCAAGCGCGAAGGCAAGCCGCTGTGGCTGCTGCTGGGCGAGATGTCCCCCGAGGAGATCGTCGAGCTGGTCGACTTCAGCTACCTGAGCGACGCGCTGACCCGTGACGAGGCGCTGGCCATCCTGCGCAAGGGCGCCGTCGGCAAGGCCGAGCGCATCGCCAGGCTGAAGGAGAGCGGCTACCCCGCCTACACCACCTCGCCCGGCTGGCTCGGCTACGACGACGACAAGCTGCGCCGCCTGTGCAAGGAGGCGCTCGACGACGGCTTCACCCAGATCAAGCTGAAGGTCGGCGCCGACCTCGAGGACGACGTCCGTCGCTTCAAGGTCGCCCGAGAGGTCTGCGGCCCCGACTTCCCCATCGCGATCGACGCCAACCAGCGCTGGGACGTCGGCGCCGCCATCCGCTGGATCCACGCGCTGTCGGAGTTCGGCCCCCACTGGGTGGAGGAGCCGACCAGCCCCGACGACGTGCTCGGGCACGCCACGATCGCCAGGGCCATCGCCCCGATCAAGGTGGCCACCGGCGAGCACGTGCAGAACCGCATGATCTTCAAGCAGATGCTCCAGGCGGGCTCGCTGTCGTACCTGCAGCTCGACTCCGCCAGGGTCGGCGGCGTCAACGAGAACATCGCGATCCTGCTGCTGGCCGCCAGGTTCGGCGTGCCCGTCTGCCCGCACGCGGGCGGCGTCGGCCTCTGCGAGCTGGTCCAGCACCTGTCCATGTTCGACTTCGTCGCGGTCGCGGGAACGATGGAGGGCAGGGTCATCGAGTACGTGGACCATCTCCACGAGCACTTCGTCGACCCCGTGGTGATCGAGCAGGGCCGCTACGCCGCCCCGAGCAGGCCGGGCTTCAGCGCGGAGATGCGTCCCGAGTCGATCGCCGCCCATTCCTTCCCCGACGGAGAGGTCTGGAGGAACTCATGACCGTCATCAGAGCTCTGGTCACCGGCGGCGGGTCCGGCATCGGGCTGGCCACCGCGGAGGCGTTCGCCGCGCGCGGCTGGAAGGTCGCCTGCCTGGACGTCAACCCGCCCGGCGAGCCGTTCGTCGGCGTCAAGGCCGACGTCACGGACGACGACCAGGTCCGTGCGGCCGTCGCCGAGGCCGTCGACCGCATCGGCGGGCTCGACGTCCTGGTGAACAACGCCGGCATCGGCGCCCAGGGCACGATCGAGGCCAACCCCGACGAGGAGTGGCGCCGGGTCTACGACGTCAACGTCCTCGGCCTGGTGAGGGTGTCGAGGGCGGCGCTGCCGTACCTCAGGCAGTCGGAGCACGCCTCGATCGTGAACACCTGCTCCATCGCGGCCACCGCGGGACTGCCCAACAGGGCCCTGTACAGCGCCACCAAGGGCGCGGTCCTGTCGCTGACGCTGGCGATGGCGGCCGACCACGTCCGCGAGGGCATCAGGGTCAACTGCGTCAACCCCGGTACCGCCGACACCCCATGGGTCGGCAGGCTCCTCGACGCGGCCGACGACCCCGAGGCCGAGCGGGCGGCGCTCAACGCCCGCCAGCCGATGGGCCGCCTGGTCTCGGCGCAGGAGGTGGCAGCGGCCATCAGCTATCTGGCGGGGCCCGAGGCCAGCGCCACCACCGGCACGTCACTCGCCGTCGACGGCGGCATGCAGGGTCTGCGCCTGCGTCCGAGCAACTAGGAATCCACCCCCCATAAAGAGGCGAAATCATGAAGTTCGGCCCCGTGGTCGCGAGCGCGGCCCTTCTGGCTCTCATCACCGCGTGCGGCTCCACAGAGAGCGGCAGCAGCCCGAGCGCCGCCGCGAGCGGCGCGACCGGCGGAAAGATCGGTATCGACCACCCGCGGGCCGACTCCGACTTCTGGAACTCCTACATCAAGTACATCCCGCAGATGGCGACCGAGCTCAAGGTCGACCTGATGAACTCGACCAACTCACAGAACGACGTCGCCAAGCTGGTGGCCAACACGCAGGCGCTGGTCAGCCAGGGCGCCAAGGTCATGGTCATGGCCCCGCAGGACACCGGCGCGATCGCCTCCACGCTCCAGCAGCTGGAGAACAAGAAGATCCCGGTCGTGACCGTGGACACCAGGCCCGACAAGGGCAAGGTCTACATGGTCGTGCGCGCCGACAACCGCGCCTACGGCACCAAGGCCTGCGAGTTCCTCGGCGAGAAGCTGGGCGGCAAGGGCAAGGTCGTCGAGCTGATGGGCGCGCTGTCGTCGGTCAACGGCCGTGACAGGGCCGAGGCCTTCCGCGAGTGCATGAAGACCAAGTTCCCCGGGATCACCGTCTTCGAGGAGCCGACCGAGTGGGACGGCGGCAAGGCCGCCTCGATGCTGCAGACCCGTCTGGAGCAGAACCCCGACGTCAAGGGCATCTACATGCACGCGGGCGGGGTCCACCTGGCCCCGACGCTGCAGGTGCTGAAGGCCAAGAACATGCTCGTCGCCCCCGAGGACGCCAAGCATGTCTTCGTGGTGTCCAACGACGGCATCCCGCAGGAGTTCGAGGCGATCCGCAAGGGCGAGATCGACGCCACGGTCTCCCAGCCGGCCGACCTGTACGCCAAGTACGCGCTCTACTACGCCAAGGCCGCCGCGGAGGGCAAGACCTTCAAGCCGGGCCCGACCGACCACGACTCCACGATCATCCAGCTGCCGAACGGTCTCGAGGACCAGCTTCCCGCCCCGCTGGTGACCAAGGAGAACGTGGACGACCCGAATCTCTGGGGTAACCAGGTCAAGTAATGAAAAATCACGTTGAAGCCCGGAACATCGTGAAGCGCTTCGGCCCAACCGTGGCGCTCAACGGAGCCGGCATCTCCATCAAAGAGGGCGACACCCACGCCCTCGTCGGCAGGAACGGCGCGGGCAAGTCCACGCTCGTGTCGATCCTGACCGGGCTCCAGCGTCCCGACGAGGGCGAGGTGCTGTTCTCGGGAGAGGCGGCGCCCCCTCTCGCCGACAGGGACGCCTGGCGCCGGCGGGTCGCCTGCGTCTACCAGAAGTCGACGATCATCCCCGAGCTGTCCGTCGCGGAGAACCTCTTCCTCAACAGGCAGACCGCCGGCGGCCCGATCAAGTGGAAGGCGCTGCGCGCCCGCGCCCGCGAGGTGCTGGAGACCTACCAGGTCGACATCGACGCCGACGTGCTCGCCGGCGACCTCGGCGTCGAGCAGCGCCAGCTCGTCGAGATCGCCCGCGCCCTCTCCTTCGGCGCGACGTTCATCATCCTCGACGAGCCCACCGCCCAGCTCGACGGCCCCGCCATCGAGCGGCTCTTCGAGCGGATGCGCGCGCTGCGCGAGCAGGGCGTCACGATGATGTTCATCTCGCACCACCTCGACGAGGTCTACGAGATCTGCCAGAGCGTGTCGGTCTTCCGCGACGCCAGGCACATCAGGACCGCCGAGGTCGACGACCTGCCGCACGACGAGCTGGTCTCCGCCATGACAGGCGAGGCCACCGCCACCTACACCTACCGATCGCGTACGGCAGGCACCGGCGTCGTGCTCGCCGCGAAGGGCCTGTCGTTGACCGGCCGCTACGAGGCGGTCGACCTCACCGTGCGCTCCGGCGAGATCGTCGGCCTGGCGGGCTCGGGCAGCAGCGGCAAGGTCGGGCTGGCCGAGACGCTGGTGGGCCTGCGCAGGCCCGACAAGGGGGTGGTGAGCGTGAACGGCACCCCGATCAAGGACGTGCCGTCCGCGCTGAAGGCGGGGCTCGGCTTCGTGCCGCAGGACCGTCACCACGAGGGCTTCGTCCCTCTGCTGTCGATCGCGGAGAACGCCACGATCCCGATCGCGCACAAGCTCGGCAGGTTCGGCTTCGTGTCCCCCGCGAGCAGGCGCGCGCGGGCCGTAGAGATGATCAAGGATCTCGACATCAAGACCGAGGGGCCTGACCAGCCCGTCGGCGACCTGTCGGGAGGCAACGCGCAGAAGGTCGTGCTGGCCAGAGCGCTGGCCGACGACCCCAAGGCGCTGGTGGTGATCAACCCGACCGCCGGAGTGGACGTCAAGGCCAAGCAGTCGCTGCTCGGCGCCGTCGAGGACGCCGTCGAGAGGGGAGCGGGAGCCGTCCTGGTCTCCGACGAACTGGACGACCTGCGCGTCTGCGACAGGGTGCTGGTGATGTTCCACGGCAGGGTCGTGAAGGACGTGCCGCGTGGCTGGAGTGACCACGAGCTCGTGGCCGTGATGGAAGGTATCGAACAGTGACCACATCGACCACCCCGTCCGCGCCCACCGCGGTGAGCGCGGCGGGGCCCAGGCTGAGGCTGACCAGGTTCAGGGACCTGACGCTGGTGCCGGTGATCGTCCTGCTGCTGGTCGTGGGCGCCTTCGTCGATCCGGTGTTCCTCACCCCCGGCAACCTGACCAACGTGCTGCAGCAGCAGTCGGCGCTCGCGCTGGTCGTGCTGGCCGAGGCGCTGATCCTGATCGCCGGCAAGTTCGACCTGTCGCTGGAGTCGACGGTCGGCATGGCGCCGGCGATCACGGTGCTGCTGATCCCCGCCGCCTCGGGCGGCATGGGCCTGCTGGCGATCCCGATCTGCCTGCTCATCGGCGCGGCGATCGGGGCGTTCAACGGCTTCCTGATCCTGAAGTTCCAGCTGTCGGCGTTCGTCGTGACGCTGGCCATGCTGATCGTCGTGCACGGCCTGCACCTGGGCCTGACCGGCGGCAAGAGCCTGTTCGAGCTGCCCGAGTCCCTGCTCTACCTGGGCAGCGCCACCTGGCTCGGCCTGCCGGCCGCGATCTGGATCGCGGGCGTGCTGTTCGCGGTCGGCATCGTGACGCTCGGCTACTTCCGCGTGGGGCGCTCGCTGTACGCCATCGGCGGCAACGCCGACGCCGCCCGGGCGGCGGGCATCCGCGTCGAGCGCGTGGTGTGGACGGTGTTCATCATCGGCGGCGCCCTCGCCGCGCTCGCGGGCATCCTGGAGACCGGACGCCTGGGCGGCATCAGCGCCAACCAGGGCGTGGGCTGGATCTTCATGGTGTTCGCCGCGGCGGTCATCGGCGGCGTCAGCATGGACGGCGGCAAGGGCACGATCTTCGGCGCCCTCACCGGCGTGCTGGTGATCGGCCTGGTGGAGAACATCCTCACGCTGAAGGGTGTGCCGGGCGAGTGGAAGCAGCTCGTCTACGGCGTGATCATCCTGGTGGCTCTCATGATCAGCCGGGTGGCCGGCGGGAAGGCGCAGGACTGAGATGCAGCGGCTGGCGCTCCGCACCAGGCTTAAGGCGGGCTGCGAGGAGATCTACGACAGGGAGCACGCCACCGTTCCCGCCGAGCTCGAGCGGGCCATGCGCGAGAACGGCGTCCACTCCTGGCGGATCTGGAGGGACGGTCTCGACCTGTTCCACTTCGTGGAGGTCGACGACTACGCGGCCCTGCAGGCGGCGATGAAGGACCACCCCGCCGACAAGGCGTGGCAGGCCCGGATGAACCGCCTGCTCGACGGCGACTTCGACAAGGACTCCGGCGGGCTCGCGCTGGTCTGGGAGATGGCATGAGCCTCGCACTGCCCGCCTTCGGCTTCGGCGGCGCGCCCATCGGCAACCTGTTCAGCCCCGTGAGCGATCAGGAGGCTTTCGACGCCGTCGAGGCCGCGTGGCAGGCCGGGGTGCGCCTGTTCGACACCGCTCCCCACTATGGCCTGGGCCTGTCCGAGCGCCGCCTCGGCTCGGCCCTGGCCGGACGGTCGGGTTACGTGTTGTCGACCAAGGTCGGCAGGGTGCTGGAGCGGGGTGAGCCCGCGCCCGACACCGAGGGGTTCGCCGTCACCACCGACCTGCACAGGAAGTGGGACTTCTCCGCCTCGGGAGTGCGCCGCTCCCTCGACGACTCGCTCGTACGGCTCGGCCTGCCCTCGGTCGACCTCGCCCTCGTCCACGACCCCGACGACCACGCCGAGCAGGCCCTCGCCGAGGCCTATCCGGCGCTGGCCGCCCTGCGCGAGGAGGGAGTGGTGCGGGCGATCGGGCTCGGGATGAACCAGTGGCAGCTGCCGCTGAGGTTCGTCAGGGAGACCGACATCGACGTCGTCATGCTGGCGGGACGCTACACGCTGCTCGACCAGTCGGGCCTGCCCCTGCTGGAGGAGTGCGCCGCCCGAGGGGTGCGGGTGATCGCGGCCGGGGTCTTCAACAGCGGCATGCTGGCGACCGACGAGCCAGGCGGCACCTTCGACTACGCCCCCGCCTCCGCGAGCCTGGTGGACCGGGCGAGGAAGATCGCCGCGGTGTGCGCGCGGTACGGCGTGAGCCTGCCCCAGGCGGCGATCGCGTTCCCCCTTCGGCACCCCGCCGTGTCGTCGATCGTGCTGGGGTCCCGCAACGCCGGCGAGGTGAGGCGCAACGCCGACCTCGCGGCGCGGCCGGTGCCCGAGGAGGTGTGGACGGAGCTGACGTCGGAGGGCCTGGTCCGGCCTCCAGGGTGAACGGGCACGCGGCTCGGGAGGAGGGGCGACCCCTCCGGCCTCGCGCCGCGCTGCCGGGCGCAGGTCAGGAGGAGGGCACGAAGACCCAGGATCTCGACTCGCCCTCCTCGTAGGGGGAGTCGATCAGCTTGCCCACCACTCCTGGCAGGCCCTGGTCGCGGGCGGCCTGCCGTACCGGCTGGGGCTGACCCCGCCACGCGGGCGCGGTCTGCCAGCGGGGGCCGGCGATCTCCAGCGCCTCCAGCGCCGCCCTCCTGCGCAGGTACGGCTCGGCGACCAGCGACCTGCCCTCGTCGTAGAGCAGGTCGTAGGCGATGAAGATCTCGGCGCCCGCCATGGTGACGATCTCGCCGTCGAGCACCGCGGTCCTGCTGCCGAACCGCTCGGCCAGCGGTCTGAGCAGCGGCAGGGTGGTGCGGCCTCCCTCGATCGGGACCAGCGTCCTGCGCCCGCCCCACGCGAACTCGAAGGAGTAGCCGTCGGCGTTCTTGGGGAGCCTGGTCCTGGTGACGGGCGTCATCGGGGCGAGCTCGGGCAGCGGGTCCCTGAGGCGGGGATCCATGCGATGGATCATCCAGTTCTTGCCGCGCGTCTGGAAGAGCACGAACCTGCCCTGCGCCCGCTCGCCGTGCAGGACCACCTTCACCTCGCGGTCCGACCACTTCTCCGTCTCGTAGGTGCCGCGGTCCCAGATCGTCATCGCGCCGCCGCCGTACTCGCCGCGCGGGATCTCGCCCTCGAACGTCGCGTACTCCATCGGGTGGTCCTCGGTGTGCACCGCCAGGTGGTTGATCGCGGGATCCTCGGGCAGCCCCTTGGGGATGGCCCACGAGGCGAGCACGCCGTCGCGCTCGAGGCGCAGGTCCCAGTGCAGCGACCTGGCGTGGTGCTCCTGGATCACGAACGTGTCGTCGCCCCTGGGCTCGGGCGGCTGGTCGGGGACCGGCTCAGGGGTCCTGGAAGGGTCTCTCTTGCCTCGGTAGCTCTCCAGCTTGTCGGCCACACCCGGGGTCCTACCCGTTAATCTCGTACCTTGTTGTCCACAGTCCTGGGATCACCTCGACGTCCTCGACCTTGGTGAAGCCCAGCTTCTCGTAGAGCGTCCTCGCGGGGCCGTTGTCGCGGCCGGTGGAGACGATCACATGCCTGCCAGCCGCCCTGCCGAGCAGCTCGGCCACCAGCGCCCTGCCGATTCCCCTGCGATGGGCTCGGGGGTGCACGACCAGGCGGTCGATGTCGATCTCCTCCGGCGTCTCCGCCCAGGCCACGGCGCCCACGCACGTGCCGTCGTCGTCGAAGACGCCCCTCCAGCGCAGGGGTTCGGCGAGCAACTCGTCGAGCGACTCGTGCAGGGGCGGGATGCGGTCGTCGCCGATGAGCTCCGCCTCCACGGCGTAGGCGGCGCGCTGCAGGTCAAGCAGCGCCTGGTCGGGGTCGAGGTCACGGATCAGCACGACATCAACCTGCCACAACGGGGACAGACGCGCAGTCCGATATCTGCCGGTCCGCTGGTTCTCGCCCGACGAGCGCTCAGAGAGCCTTCCTCAGCCAGGCCTCGACGCCCGCCACATGGACGATGGCCCACGAGCGGGCCACCTCGGGCTGCCGCGAGGCGATCGCCTCGTAGATCGCCGTGTGCTGCTCCTGGGTCTTCTCCATCGCGCCCTCCTGGGTCAGCCCGCGCCAGATGCGCGCACGGGTCGTCGGGCCCGACAGGCTCTCGATGAACGAGCACAGGACGGCGTTGCCCGCTCCCTGGGCGATGCGCTGGTGGAAGGTGAGGTCGTTGGCCACCAGCTCCTCGATCGTCGGCTCGGAGGGCAGGGAGTCGAGGACCGCCTTCAGCTCGGCGACGTCGTCGTCGCTCATCGCGGTCGCGGCCATCGCCGTGGCGGCGGGTTCGAGTATGCGGCGCACCTCGAAGAACTGGATCACGGTGTCGTCGCGGTGCAGGTCGAGCACGAAGGACATCGTGTCGAGCAGGAGCCTGGGCTCGAGGCTGGTGACGTAGGTGCCGTCGCCCTGCCGTACGTCGAGGACGTTGATGAGGGCCAGCGCCCGCACGGCCTCGCGCAGCGAGTTGCGCGAAAGGCCGAGGCGTTCGGCCAGGTCGGCCTCCTTGGGCAGCCTGTCGCCCGGGGAGAGCTCGCCCGAGAGGATCATCTGCTTGATCTTGTCGATGGCCGCGTCCGTGACCGCCACGTAATCCCCCTAGACATCGGATGTCTAGGAGTCTACGGCCACGAAGCGCACGGGATCGACCTCAGGAAGCCGCCGGATCAGGCCACGAGTCTCCAGGGCGCGCAGATGGGCCGCGGCCTCGCCCGCCGCCATGCCCCTGAGCATGGGGGAGAGGTCCTCCCACGACCGGTTCCACCTCATCAGGGCCGCGGCCTCCCAGATGGTGAGGGGCTCGGCGAGCACGGCGGCCAGCCGTATGAGCTTGTCCTCGTGGTGGGCGCGGATCTCGGCGGCGCGGGCGGCGGTGTCGTCGAAGACCCGTTCGTGGGCGGGCAGCGCCTCGGTGCGGCCCAGGGCGGCGACCTTGTCCAGGGAGGTGAGGAAGTCGTCGAGCGGGTCGATGTCATCCCTGTCATACGGATAAATCCCGATATGGGGTGTGATGTCAGGGAGCACGTGGTCGCCGGTGAACAGTCGGGCGGCGTCCTCGAGGAACAGGCACACGTGGCCAGGGGTGTGGCCGGGTGTGTGGATCGCGCGCAGCGTGCGCCCCGGAAGGTCGATCAGATCGCCGTCGCGCAGCTCCAGGTCGGGCTGGGCGGGCGGCTCAGGCCGCGCGCCGTCCTCCAGGGTCAGGGCGGGGGCGCCCGCGCGGCGCAGCATCTCGGACTGGAAGTCGCGGTGCGCCCGCTCGCCGAAGCCGCGCATGAGCTTGACCAGCCGCGCGTCCTCCTCGTGCATCGCGATCCACGCGCCGGACTCCTCGCGCACCCGCCCCGCCAGGGCCCGCGTGGTCGGGGTGGAAGTGGGTGACGACCACGCCTCTGACGGCGGAGACGTCCATGCCCAGCTCGGACAGGCCAGCGCTCAGCGCCTGCCAGGCGTCGGGGTGGTTCCACCCGGCGTCGACGAGCAGCGGCCCCCCTGGCGAGTCGATGGCGTAGACCAGCGTGTAGCCGAGCGGACTGCCGGGGATCGGGACGGGTACGCTGCGCACCCCGCCGCCCAGATCGCGCGGGCGCTGACCGGCGTACGGCACGCGCGAGGTCACAGCGTGCGCTCCAGGATGGTGGCGGTGGCCAGGGCGCCGCCCGCGCACATCGTCACCAGCGCGGTCGACAGGTCCGCCCGCTCCAGTTCGTGCAGCGCCGTCGTGACGAGGCGGGCTCCCGTGGCCCCGACGGGGTGCCCGAGCGCGATCGCGCCCCCGTTGACGTTCACCCTGTCCATGTCGGGCTCGTGCGCCGAGGCCCACGACAGCACGACCGCGGCGAAGGCCTCGTTCACCTCGAACCTGTCGAGATCGCTCATCGTCATGCCCGCCCGCCGCAGGACCGCGGCCGTGGCGTCCACGGGGCCGTCCAGGTGGTAGTAGGGCTCCGAGCCCACCAGCGTCTGCGCGAGGATGCGGGCCCTCGGCCGCAGGCCGTGCCGCCTGGCCGCCGACTCGCTCATCAGCAGCACCGCGGCCGCGCCGTCGGAGATCTGCGACGAGGTTCCCGCGGTGTGCAACCCGTTCTCGCCGAGCACCGGCCTGAGCGCCGACAGGCTCTCCTCCGTGGTCTCGCGCAGGCCCTGGTCCCTGGAGACCTCGCCTACGGGCACGATCTCCCTGGCGAACCTGCCGTCGGCCCACGCCTTGGCGGCCAGCCGCTGCGACCTGGCGCCGAACCAGTCGAGCCGCTGCCTGGTCAGCCCGCGCCGCCCGGCGATCCGCTCCGCGGCGGTGAACTGGTCGGGCAGGTCGATCGACCAGTCGTCGGGCCGGGGCTTGGCCGGTAACACGTTGCTGCCGAGGGGCGCCCTGCTCATCACCTCGACCCCGCAGGCGACGCCCACCTCGATCACCCCCGCCTGGATCATCGCCGCCACCAGGTGCACGGCCTGCTGCGACGACCCGCACTGCGCGTCGATCGTGGTGACCCCCGCCCGGTACGGCAGGCCCGCGTACAGCCACGCGTGCCGTCCGACGTGGCCGCCCTGCTCGCCCGCCTGTGTCACGCATCCGGCGAACACCTGCTCCACCAGGTGGGGGTCGATCCCCGACCGGGAGATCAGCCCGTTCAGCGCTGCGGCGAGCACCTGCTGCGGCTTCAGCCCCGACAGCCAGCCGCCACGCTTGCCGATCGGGGTCCTGACGGCCTCGACGATCACCGGTGTGGTCACAGCAGCCTCCAGAATGATGCTCTGGAGGCAAACAGTAACGCGTTCTACTTTGCCGTGGAAGGCCCGACTTCCAGGACGATCTTGCCGGTCGTCCTGTTCGTCTCGCCGAGCTCATGCGCCTTGGCCGCCTCCTCCAGGGGCAGCACCGCCGCGATCTCCGCTCTCAACCTGTCCGCCGTGACCAGCGCGGCGATGGCCTTCATGGCGGCGTGGTCGGGCTCGACCAGCATGCTGCGCGCCCGCACCCGCAGGCCGAGCGCCTTGGCGGCGAGCTCCTCGTCCACGCGCGACAGGACGATCGAGACGAGAGAGCCGCCCGGCCGCAGCGTCTCCAGCGAGCGGGGGCCGTAGTCGCCGCCGATCGTGTCGAGCACCACGTCGACGTCTCTCAGCGCGGCGAAGTCCTCGGTCCGGTAGTCGATCAGCTCGTCGGCGCCCAGCGAGCGCAGGAAGTCGTGCTTGGCGGCGCTGGCCGTACCGATGACATGGGCGCCGCGCGCCTTGGCGATCTGGACGGCGAGGTGGCCGACGCCGCCCGCGGCGGCGTGCACGAGCACCCGCTGGCCCGACCGCACGCCCGCGGTGTCGACCAGCGCCTGCCACGCCGTCAGCGCGGCCAGCGGCAGCGCGCCCGCCTGGACGTGGTCGACGCCGGCGGGCTTGGGGACGAAGGTCCTGGACGGCGCGGTGACGTACTCGGCGAAGGCGCCGTGCCCGAACGGATAGCGCAGCATCCCGAAGACCTCGTCGCCCGGGTCGTAGAGGCTGACGCCTGAGCCGACCTCCTCGACGACGCCGGAGACGTCCCAGCCCAGCACGAACGGAGGCTTGCCGAGCAGGCCGCCGTGGGCGCGGTGCTTCCAGTCGGTCGGATTGAGCCCCGCCGCGTGCACGCGCACCAGCACCTCGGTCGGCCCCGGCTCGGGGCGCGGCAGCTCGATCTCCTTGAGGACCTCGGGTCCGCCCAGAACGTCTTGACTGATTGCTCTCATGCCTTCCACCCTGTCGCCTGCCAGGGGGCGAGGCCAAGTGGCCCATTGGCCACAATGTGTAAGGATTGGGCCATGCATCGTGTGGTCGTCCTGGCGCTCGACGGCGTCATCCCGTTCGAACTCAGCCTCGCCTCGCGCATCTTCGGCACGGCGAGAGGGCGCTACGAGGTGATCACCTGCTCGCTCGACGGCGGGCCCGTGCGGACGGACGCCGACTTCTCGATCGCGGTCGAGCACGACGCGGGCGTCCTGGCCACGGCCGACACCGTGATCCTGCCCGCCGCCGAGTGGTTCGGCGAGGTCAGGGGGCCCGCCGACCTGCCGCCCGCGTTGATCGAGGCGCTCTCGACGGTACGGCGGGGCACCCGGATGGTCTCCATCTGCCTGGCCGCCTCCGTGCTGGCGGCTGTGGGGTTGCTCGACGGCCGTCCCGCGACCACGCACTGGGCGCACGCCGAGCACTTCGAGCGGCACTTCCCCGCGGTCAGGGTCGCTCCCGAGGTGCTGTTCGTCGACGACGGCGACGTGCTCACCTCGGCGGGCGCCGCGGCGGGCGTCGACCTGATCCTGCACCTCATCAGGCGCGACCACGGCAGCGAGGTCGCCAACCAGGTCGCCAGGCGGTGCGTCGTGCCGCCGTGGCGCGACGGCGGTCAGGCCCAGTACATCGAGCGCCCGATGCCCGAGCCCTCCTCGACGGGCACCGCCGCGACCAGGACGTGGGCGCTGACCCGGCTGCACGAGCCGCTCCTGCTGGACGACCTGGCCGACCACGCGCGGATGAGCAGGCGCACCTTCACCAGGCGCTTCAGGGAGGAGGTCGGCATGAGCCCCGGCCAGTGGCTCATCGGCCAGCGCGTCGAGCTGGCCAGGCGGTTGCTGGAGTCGAGCGACCTGCCGGTGGACCAGGTCGCCGAACGCGTGGGCTTCGGCACCGCAGCCTCCCTGCGTCAGCACCTGCACGCCGTGGTGGGCGTCTCGCCGCACGCCTACCGCCGCACCTTCGCGGGCCGTTCGTGATTCTTCGGCGCCCGCCGAAGTGATCCGCTCATACGGTCGAGCCCATGAACATCACCGACGTGGCGACGGACCACGTGACGATCACGCCGAGCATCCTCTACTTCGGGACACCGGTCGTGTTGCTCTCCACCGAGAACGAGGACGGCTCGGCCAACCTCGCTCCGATGTCCTCCGCGTGGGCGCTCGGGCAGGTGGTCGTCCTGGGCCTGGGCGCCGAGGGCCAGACGGGACACAACCTGGCGGTCAGGCCCGACCTGGTGATCAACCTGCCGGAGCCGGGGCAGTGGGCGGCGGTGGAGCGGCTCGCCCCGCTGACGGGACGCAACCCCGTTCCAGAGCACAAGCAGGGCGCCTTCCGCTTCGAGCCGGGCAAGTTCGCGGCGGCGGGCCTGCGGGCCGAACCCTCCGATCTGGTGAGGCCGCCCAGGGTGGCCGGATGTCCGATCCAGCTGGAGAGCCGCGCCGTGCGGGTGCGGCCCAACGTGTCGGGCGACTTCCTCATCGTGGAGGCCAGGGTGCTCAGGGTCCACGCCGATCCGCGCCTCGTCGTGCCTGGCACCCAGCACATCGACCCGGCCCTGTGGAGCCCGCTGATCTACAACTTCCGCCACTACTTCGGCCTCGGCGCGGAGCTCGGCCACAGCTTCCGCTCACAGACGCCTCGACGCTGAGTCAGAGGTCGGACAGCAGCCGCGTCGCGGCGATCTCGATGCGCCGCTGGATCTGCTCATGGGTGCGCCGCCCGCGCAGCATCTCCAGCAGCTCCTGCACCCACACGCTGGACAGCAGTCCGGTGAGCACCAGGTCGTCCTCGGCGGCGTCGGGTCCGCCCGCCACCCGCAGCAGCAGCCCCGCCATCCGGTCGCCGAACGGCGTCTCGACCTCGGCCAGGATCAACGACCTGATCAGCGCGTCGGCCAGTTCGGGCTCGCGCATGAGGCCGCGGGTGGCACGCATGAGGACGTCGACCGCGCGCCCCGACGCCGTCGTGGCGCTCGGGGGGCGCCGCTCGATGCTGCTCTCCAGCAGGTCGATCTCCTCGCCGACCACCGCGACGACCAGGTCCATCTTGGAGGGGAAGTAGCGGTAGAGCGTGCCGAGGGCGACGCCCGCCCGCTCGGCGACCGTGCGCATCTGCATCGCCTCGACACCGCCTCGCGAGGCGAGCGCGGCGGCGGCCTGGACGATGCGCTTGCGGCGCTGGCGCTGGCTCCTGGTGCGCGCGCCGGTGTCGGGCTGGGGGTCATGCGCGGGAATCGTCGCATGCGGAGGGCGCATGAGAACACGTTATCCGATGTCCCGTCGGCCCCGCTTGTTACTTACCGGTCACGGACCGGGCCTGATGGGCCCAGCGTTCACGGAGTCATGACGCAGCCAGGCACTGGACAGATACTAGAATCTGTTCTAGTTTGCGGAACGGTTGACCGAGCGCTTGCTGGGAGGCCGGATGACCGAGGACACGCTTGCCGCCCTGCTCGAACGACGAGCCGACGACGACCGTCCAGGGCTGCTGTTCGAGGACCTCTCCTGGACGTGGCGCGAGGTCGTCGGCCGCTGCCGTTCCCATGCCAGGCGCCTGGCAGGGGCCCGGCATGTGGGCGTCCTGTGCGACAACCTCCCTGACCTGGTCTTCCTCATCGGCGCGGCGGCGCTCGGCGGTCCTGTGGTGGTCGCGCTCAACCCGACCAGATCGGCGGCCGAACTGCGGAGGGACGCCGCCGCCACCGACGTGGACCTGCTGCTGTGGGAGGCCCCCTACGAGCACCTCGCACGGGCCCTGCCCCTTCCCTCCCTCCGCCTGACCGAGCTCACCGAGACAGCCGGGCTCCCCGAGACAGCTGGGCTCCCCGAGCAGGCCGGGTTCGCCGGAAAGGCCGGGTTCGCGGAGACGGCCGGGTTCCCCCAGACGGCCGGGGGTGACGGCGGCGGCGCTCGGGCGGCCGCGGCCGAGGAGCTGGTGATGCTGATCTTCACCTCGGGCACCTCGGGAGCGCCGAGGGCCGTGCGGATCACCCAGCGGAAGATCGCCGTTCCCGGCGCCAACCTCGCCGCGATGCTGACGCCCGCCGACGTCGTCTACTGCTCGATGCCGCTCTTCCACTCCGGCGCCGTCATGGCCGCCCTCGCCCCCGCCGTGGCCTCGGGCGCGACGCTGGCGCTGCGCAGACGCTTCTCGGCCTCCGGCCTGCTGCGGGACGTGCGCCGCCACGGCTGCACCTACCTGCACTACGTCGGAAAGGCGCTGTCCTACGTGCTGGCCACGCCCCCGCGCCCCGACGACGCCGACAACCCGCTGAGGATCGCTTTCGGGAACGAGGGCAGCGCGACCGCCATCAGACGCTTCGGTGAGCGGTTCGGCTGCCACGTGATCGACGCGTTCGGCTCCACGGAGACGGCCCTGTCGGTCACGCCGGACCCGTCCGGGCCCAGCGGCGCCCTCGGCAGGCTCCCCGAGGGGATCGAGATCAGGAACCCGGCGACGGGCGAGCGCTGCGCGCCCGCGATCATCGTCGACGGCAGGCCGTCCAACTCCGACGAGGCGATCGGCGAGCTGGTGAACGTCAGGGGCGTCGGCCTGTTCGAGGGCTACTACAACGACCCCGCGGCCGATGCCGAGCGGGTCAGGCAGGGCGCCTACTGGTCGGGCGACCTGGCCTACGCCGACCCGCAGGGGTTCGTGTTCTTCGCGGGCAGGGGCACCGAGCGCCTGCGCGTGGACGGCGAGAACCTGGCGGTCGCACCGATCGAGTCGGCGTTGAGGGAGTTCCCCGGGGTGGTCGAGGCGGCGGTCTACCCGGTGCCCGACGCGGCGGCGGGCGACCAGGTGATGGCGGCGCTCGTCATGGACCGCCCGTTCGACCCCGGGGCCTTCGCCGCGTTCACCGAGTCGCTCGGCGCCAAGGCCGTACCCCGATACATCCGGATCTGCGGGGAGCTGCCGCAGACCGCCTCCCACAAGGTAGTCAAACGCGTCCTGGCCGGACAGGCCTGGCGCACCTCCGACCCCGTCTGGTTCCGCCCCGGCTCGGCGTTCACCAGGCTGACAGGCGAGGACATCGACGTGATCGAGGAAGAGTTCGCCCGGCACGGCCGCACGCACCTACTGGAGAGCTGAGTGGATTTCACCCTGGACGAGACCCAACAGGACCTGCGTACCCTCACCGCCGACCTGCTGGCGAAGAACCCCGAGTGGCCGGCCATGGAGCAGGCGGGTCTGGCGGGCATCTGCACGCCGGAGGAGGGGCTCGGCGCGGTGGAGATGGCCGTGGTGCTGCGCGAGGTGGGCGCCGTCGCCGCCGCCGTGCCCGCGCTGCCGGTCCTCGCCGCCTCCCTCGCCCTCGCCCGGTACGGCAGGCAGGTCGACGGCCTGCCCACCGTCGCGGTCAAGGGCATGAGCGCCCCCTACGCGCAACAGGCCACGCACGTCCTCTACGCCACGGACGAGGGCGTGTTCCTGACCGACGACTTCGAGGTGACCCCCGAGTTCACCTCCACGGGCGAGCCCTCGGGGACGATCCGCGACAGGGGTGGCGAGCGCCTCGCGGGGCCCGGCGACGACCCACGGCTGATCGTCACCGTCGCCATCGCCGCCCAGGCCAGCGGTGTCCTGGCCGGAGCGCTCAGGCTGACCACCGACTACATCAGGACCCGCAGGCAGTTCGGCCGCCCTCTGGCCGAGTTCCAGGCCGTCACCATGCAGATCGCCGACGTCTACATCGCCTCGCGCGCCCTCGACGTCGCGATGTGGTCGGCCGCGTGGGGCATGGACCGCGACGACGTGGCCATCGCAGGGTTCCACGTGTGCGAGGCGTTCAAGGCGCTGTTCACCTGCCAGCACCTGCACGGCGGGCTCGGCCTCGACGTGACCTATCCCCTGCACCGCTACTTCGCCCAGGCCAAGCACCTGACCCATCTCCTCGGCGGCGCCGACGCCCAGCTCGACCTGATCGGAGCGCACCTCTGATGCTGATCGACCTGACCCCCGAACAGCGCGCGCTCCGCGACGAGCTGCGCGAGTACTTCCGCGCCTGCCTCACCCCCGAGGACCGCAGGAAGATCGCCGAGGATCCCTTCGGCGACGCCTACATGGAGCACTGCCGCAGGCTCGGCCGTGACGGCAAGCTGGGGCTCGGCTGGCCCAAGGAGTACGGCGGAGGCGGCTACGGCCCGCTGGAGCAGCAGATCTTCGCCAACGAGATCGCGCGCGCGGGCGTGCCGTACCCGATCATCACGCTGCAGACCGTCGGCCCCACACTGATGCAGTACGGCACGCGCAAGCAGAAGGACTTCTTCCTGCCCCGCATCCTGGCGGGCGAGTGCCACTTCGCCATCGGCTACAGCGAGCCCGAGGCCGGCACCGACCTGGCCTCGCTGCGCACGACGGCGGTCAAGGACGGCGACCACTACATCGTCAACGGCCAGAAGATCTTCACCAGCGGCGCGCACTACTCCCAGTACATCTGGCTGGCCGCCCGCACCAACCCCGAGGCCAAGAAGCACAAGGGCATCACGATGATGATCGTGGACTGCGCCGACCCCGGCTTCTCGTGGACGCCGATCGTCACCATGGACGGCCGCCACCACACCAACGCCACCTACTACCAGGACGTCAGGGTCCCCGAGGACATGGTGGTCGGCGAGGTGGACAAGGGCTGGGACCTCATCGTCAACCAGCTCAACCACGAACGCGTCACGCTCGGCCCCGCGGGCAACCTCGCCCAGACCTACGACCGGTTCCTGTCGTGGGCGCGCGGCAAGGGGCTGCTCGCCGAGCCCGACGTGCGCAGAGCGCTGGCCAGGGTCTACACCTACTACCGCACGAACGAGCTGCTGAACTGGCAGGTCGCGGCCAGCATGGACCTCGGCTGGCTGGGCGCGCCCGACGCCTCCGCCACCAAGGTCTACGGCTCCGAGCGGATGCAGGAGATCGGCAGGCTCGTCTGCGACGTCCTGGCCAGGTACGGCGACCCCGCCGATCCAGAGACGGCCGAGCTGATGGAGCGCGTGGACCACGGCGTCAAGGGCGCGGTCGTGCTCACCTTCGGCGGTGGGGTCAACGAGGTGCAGCGCGAGCTCATCGCCATGCTGGGCCTGTCGCTGCCGAGGCCGCCGCGATGAGCGCCCACGATCGCGAAGAGACGGGCGCGCACGAGGAGCTCATGGAGCTCGCCGCCAAGCAGGCCGCCCTCGGCGAGGTGCGGGGGGCTCCCGCCGCCGACCCCGTGAACGAGCCCATGATCAGGCACTGGCTCGCCGCCATGGGCGACGCCAACCCCGCCTACCTGGCCAACGGCGTCGCGCCGCCCGCGATGGCGCAGGTGTGGACGATGCAGGGGCTCGGGCCCCGCCAGCCGTCCCCCGTGGACGAGGTCATGACCGCGCTCAACGAGGCGGGCTTCACCGGCGTCGTCGCCACCAACTGCGACCACACCTACCATCGGCCGCTGCGCGTGGGGGAGCGGGTCACCGCCGCCACCCGCTTCTCCGACCTGAAGGGCCCGAAGAGCACGGCCCTCGGTGAGGGCTACTTCGCCACCTGGACCGTCACCTGGTACTCGGAGGACGACCCGGTCGCCGAGATGCTCTTCAGAGTCCTGAAATTCCGGCCCAAGGAGCGGAAGAAGCCGTATCCGCTGAAACCGGCGATAAATCAGGACACCGCCTTCTTCTGGGAGGGTGTGAAACAGGGCGAGCTGCGTATCCAGCGCTGTGGCGACTGCGGCGAGCTACGGCACCCGCCGGGCCCGCTCTGCCCTACCTGCCGATCGGCCAACCGCGACCACGTGGTCGCCAGCGGACTCGGCACGCTCTACAGCTTCGTGGTGCACCATCACCCGCCCGTTCCGGGGAGAGAGACGCCTTTTGTGGTGGCTGTGGTGGAACTGCCGGAAGGGGTGCGGATTGTGGGCAACATCGTGGACTGTCCCGTCGAGGACGTGGGTATCGGTATGGAGTTGCGCGTGACGTACAGCTCGATGGACGACGAACTGACCCTTCCCCTGTGGGCACCGCGGGAGCCGTGATGCGTACGCTGACCGAAGGACAGGTCGAGATCGGTTCGGTTCTCCCCGAGCTCTCGATTGATCTCACTCCTACGCTGATCGTCTCCACGGCGCTGGCGACCATGGACTTCACCCCTGTCCACCACGACGTCGAGGGCGCCAGAGCCCAGGGCTCCAAGGACATCTTCCTCAACATCCTCACCACGATGGGGCTGGTCGAGCGGTACGTCACCGACTGGATCGGGCCCGAGGCCGTGATCAAGCGGATCAACGTCAAGCTCGGGGTCCCCGCCTACGCGGGCGACCGGCTGACCTTCACCGGCGCGGTCGTGGACTGCGAGGAGGGGGAGTACACCGTGGAGGTGCGCGGCAAGGTCAGCCTCGGCGACCACGCCACCGCCACCGTGGCCTTCCGCCTGCCCGCCCCCGGCGACGGCACGGCGGCGCCATGAGGTCCGAGGCCGCGATCGCCGGGATCGGCGCCACGGAGTTCAGCAAGGAGTCGGGACGCTCTGAGCTGCGGCTGGCCGCGGAGGCGGTGCTCGCCGCCCTCGACGACGCGGGCCTGACCCCCTCCGACGTGGACGGCATGGTCACCTACACCCAGGACACCAACCAGGAGATCGCCGTCGCCCGCGAGGTGGGCATCGGCGACCTCACCTTCTTCTCCCGCGTCCACTACGGCGGGGGCGCCGCCTGCGGCACGGTGATGCACGCGGCCATGGCGGTCGCCACAGGGGCCGCGCGGACCGTGGTCTGCTACCGGGCCTTCAACGAGCGCTCGGGACGCAGGTTCGGCCAGCCCGACGCGAGGGTGGGCGGCGAGCCTTCCTCCCAGGGGCTCGAGATGAGCTGGCACGTGCCGTACGGGCTGATGACCCCCGCGGCCTGGGTGGCGATGTTCGCCCGCAGGTACATGCACGTCTCGGGGGCCACCTCCGAGGACTTCGGCAGGGTCGCGGTGGCGATGCGCAGGCACGCCGCCACCAACCCCGCCGCGTGGTTCCACGGCAGGCCGATCACGCTGGAGGAGCACCAGGCGTCACGCTGGATCGCGGAGCCGCTGCACCTGCTCGACTGCTGCCAGGAGAGCGACGGCGGGGTGGCGCTGGTGGTCACCACGGCCGAGCGCGCGCGTGACCTGCGCAGATCCCCCGCGGTGATCGCCGCGGCGGCCCAGGGCTCGGGCACGGGACAGATGATGATGACCAGCTACTACCGCGACGACATGGCGGGCCTGCCCGAGATGTCAGTGGTCGGGACGAGGCTGTGGGAGATGTCGGGACTGTCGCCCGCCGACATCCAGACCGCCATCCTGTACGACCACTTCACGCCCTTCGTCCTCAACCAGCTGGAGGAGCTCGGCTTCTGCGGCAGGGGAGAGGCGAAGGACTACGTCAAGGACGGCGGCATCGAGCTCGGCGGCAGGCTGCCGGTCAACCCGCACGGCGGCCAGCTCGGCGAGGCCTACATCCACGGGATGAACGGCATCGCCGAGGCCGTCCGGCAGATCAGGGGCACCTCGGTCAACCAGGTGGGCGGTGTCGAGAACGTACTGGTCACCGCGGGGACAGGGGTGCCGACCAGCGGCCTGGTCCTGACGCGGGGCTGAGGAGGCCCTGCGGCTCGCGGGCCGCAGGCCTGCCTCCTTCTCCCTACCCCGGCACCCGGATGCCTTCGCCTACCTCGGGACCCAGAAGAAGACCAGCATCGCGATCGCCACGCAGATGAGGAAGCCTGCCACCTCCCACGCCCAGTCGTGGTGACGGTTGCGCCGCTTGCCCTTCCTCTTCGCCGCGGCCTTGCCCTTGGCGGCCTTGCCCGTGGCCGCCTTCTTGGCCGGGCGCTTCTGAGCAGGGCTCTTCTGTGGCGCGCTCTTCGGAGACGTGCTCTTCGGAGACGCGCTCTTCTGCGGGGCGGGTCTCTTCGGCTGCTCGGGCGGGGCGGGCCGCACCGGCTCAGGGGCGAGCGGCGCCGACGCCGCCTCCGTGGACGCCCCGGCCTCCCGCACCTGCGCCTCGGCCTTCGGCTCCTCCCGCACCGGCGTTCCGGCAGGCTCGGGAGGCAGCACGTAGACCGGCTCCCTGGGGGGACGGCGCGGCGCGAACAGGGAGGGCTCGGGGCGGGGCTCGCCCTTGTGCACGAGCAGGTCGGCCAGCGCCCTCCGGTCCCGTGCCCGCATCGGCACGTCCGTGGAGTCGGCGGCCGTGTCGGGGGTGTGGTCAGGGGGCGCCGCGGTCCAGTGGTCGTCGAGGATGTCACCGGCGGGCGGATCGGCGGGCCGCTCCTGGACGGCGGGCTTGCTGAAGGCGTCCCACGCCGAGGGAGCGTCGAGCACGTCGCCGGGCGTCGGAGCCGAGAGCACGGGCCCGCGCGCGGCCGACGAGCGCGGCAGGGGTCTGTCGCGCATGAGGGGATGGCGGGGGGAGCGGCCCTCGCGCAGCTTCGGCATCGGCGCGGTCGCCGCCTCGTGCGGTGAGACGCGCGAAGGGTCGGGAGGGGTCAGCAGCTCGGTCGGGAAGATGCCCGTGCTGGTCGCGGGGTCGCTGACGCCCAGCGGTTGCGGCCAGGACGGCGCGGTCGGCCACAGCGGCCTCACGAACAGCGAGGTCGTGCGCGCGGCCGGAGCGGGGGCGGCGGGACGCGGGCCGAGCAGGCGGATCCTGATCGCGGCCGGCGGAGGGCGCCACGGCAGGCGGCCGAGCACATCGCGCAGGGGCGCGACGCCCAGCGCGCCGTACACCTCGGCCACCGGCTGGGACAGCCGCGGCCCCGCGGTGCCCAGCGCCGACAGCAGCGACTGGCGGAAACGGAGCGCGGCGTTCTGGATCAGCTCGACGGCGGTGTCGTTGGCCACGTCGAGCACCCAGGCCAGCTCGGCGTCGGTGAGCCCGATGACGACGGACAGCACGAGCACCTCGCGCTGGTGCGGGCGCAGCTCGCGCAGGACGCGCTCGACCAGGGCGGTGGCGGGGTCGACCAGAGGGTCGATGACGGGAGGCGCGTAGACGATGTCGCGGCGGAAGATCTCCCGCCGCGCGAGCGCGTACAGCGCGGCACGCGGCGGCTCCACGGAGAGCGCGCTGGACAGCACGGCGTCCAGCGCGTCGGAGGCGGAGCCCGTGTCGCCGAGCTGGTCCGCGCAGTAGGCGAACAGCCCGGCGGCGTGACGGTCGTAGAGCTCGGCGATCAGATCCTCGCGAGAGCGCTGATCGGTGAGCGGAAGGGTCACGGGGCCGGATTCCTCTGTCAGAAAGATCGGACGCGGGGGATGAGGGGGCGGCGTCGGAGTGTTGCAGGCAATCATGCCGGTTGTGGTCTTGGAATGCACCACTGGATGCTCATTTGGTAGCCCCGTGAACCGTTTCACCTGGGGGCCAACGGGACAGACGGGGATCGGTCGCCGTAGTCTGTCTCGCAGAGATCATGGGGCGGGCCGCGGCCCCGCCGCTCGAGCGAGAGGTCGCGCATGATCACATTCGACTCCGTCACGAAGCGCTATCCGGATGGCTTCGTGGCCGTGGACGACCTGTCTCTCGAGGCGGAGACGGGACAGATCACCGTGCTGGTGGGGCCGTCGGGATGCGGCAAGACCACCACGCTCAGGATGATCAACAGGATGATCGACGCCACGGAGGGCCAGATCCTGCTGGACGGCTCCGACGTCAGGCAGATCGACCCGCCGACTCTGCGCAGGGGCATCGGGTACGTCATCCAGCAGGCGGGTCTCTTCCCCCATCGCAAGATCGTCGACAACGTGGCGACCGTGCCGTACCTGCTGGGCTGGGAGAAGAAGAAGGCCCGCGACCGCGCCATGGAGCTGCTGGAGCGGGTCGGGCTCGACCCCAAGATGGCCCAGCGCTACCCCTTCCAGCTTTCGGGCGGGCAGCAGCAGCGCGTCGGCGTGGCCCGCGCGCTGGCCGCCGACCCGCCCGTCCTGCTGATGGACGAGCCGTTCAGCGCCGTCGACCCGATCGTGCGCACCTCGCTGCAGGAGGAGCTGCTCAGGCTGCAGGCCGAGCTGAACAAGACGATCGTCTTCGTCACCCACGACATCGACGAGGCGATCAAGCTCGGCGACAAGGTCGCGGTGCTGCGGGTCGGGGGCAAGCTGGCCCAGTTCGCCGCCCCCAAGACGCTGCTGTCGGAGCCGGCCGACGACTTCGTGCGGGAGTTCCTCGGCAGGGACCGCGGCATCAGGCGGCTGTCGTTCGTCTCCAGTTCGTACCTGAAGCTCCGCACGGACCTGACCGTCACCTCGTCCTCCGCCGCCGGCCCCTCGGACGACGCGTGGCTGATGGTCGTGTCCGAGGACGGCAAGCCGGTCGGGTGGCTCGATCGCGACGAGCCCTTCGGCACCTACGTCCACGGCAAGGACTCCCTGCGCGCGGCGCTCGACGCGGCCCTGTTGTCCTCCTCGGGGCAGGCCGTGGCGCTCGACGAGTCGGGCAGGGTCGTCGGCGTCGCCACCAGGAAGGCCCTCGACGAGGCTCTCTCGGAGGCCGCCGATGGATGACGAGCAGCCGCTGTTCAGATGGAGCTGGGTCGAGAGCAACTGGAACTCCGACTCGCCCAACAGCATCGTCAACCTGCTCGAGGCGCACGTCGTGATGTCGCTCGTCCCGGTCGTGCTCGGGCTGCTCGTCTCGCTGCCGCTGGGGCTGGCCTGCGTGCGGTGGCGCTTCCTCTACCAGCCGACCTCCGCGGTCATGAACGTGATCTACGCGCTGCCGTCGCTGCCGCTGTTCATGCTGCTGATCCCCCAGACCGGCCTCACCAGGATGACCGTGATCATCCCGCTGACCTTCTACGCCCTCGCGGTGCTGGTGCCCGCCGTCGTCGACGGCATGGGCTCGGTGCCCGACCACGTGAGGCAGTCGGCGGTGGCCATGGGCTTCACGCCGCTGCGCCGCCTGGTCCAGGTGGAGCTGCCGATCGCGGTGCCCGTCGTGCTGGCAGGGCTGCGCGTCGTCACCGTCTCCAGCATCAGCCTGGTCAGCGTCGGCGCGCTCATCGGGCAGGGCGGCCTCGGCAACCTGTTCACCGACGCCTTCCAACGCGACTTCTACACCCCCGCCATCGCGGGCATCGTGCTCATCGTGCTGCTGGCGCTGGTCGGCGACGGGATCGTGCTGGCCGCCCAGCGCCTGCTCACGCCCTGGATGCGAGCGAGGAGGGCGTCGTGAACTGGTTGATCGACTTCTTCGGGAACCCGGACAACTGGTCGGGCCCCGGCGCCATCCCCGTCAGGCTCCTCGAACACCTCGGCTTCTCGGCCGCCGCGCTGGTGCTGGCCGCGCTCATCGGGATCCCGCTCGGCCTGCTCATCGGGCACACCGGCAAGGGCTCGGTGATCGTGGTGGTCAGCGCCAACCTGGCCAGGGCGCTGCCGACACTCGGCCTGCTGGTGCTCATCGTGCTGCTGCTCGGCACCGCCTCGATCTGGCCCGTACTGATCCCCCTGGTGGCGCTGGCCGTGCCGCCGATCCTGGTCAACACCTTCGAGGGCATCAGAGGGGTCGATCCCGAGCTGCGCGACGCGGCCTATGGCATGGGACTGCGCGGCCCGCAGGTGCTGTTCAAGGTGCTCGTGCCGGTCGCGCTGCCCCTCGTCATGCTCGGCCTCAGGCTGGCGGCGGTGCAGGTCGTGGCGACCGCGGCGGTGGCCGCCTACGTCGGGCTCGGCGGGCTCGGACGTTACATCATCGACGGTTTGGCGACACAGGACTACGAGAGCGTGGTCGGCGGCTCGGTGCTGATCGTGGGCTTCGCGCTCGCCGTACAGGGTCTGTTCACCCTCGCGCAGAAGGTGATGGTCTCCCCGGGGGTGAGCCAGCGACTGAGGGTCCGCTAATCTCTCCATTACCCCCCGTTTAGAAGGGAAATAAGCATGAGACGCATATTCGGCACCGCGGCGGTCCTGTTCTCGGCGATGCTCACCCTGTCGGCCTGTGGTGGCGGCGGCAGCGGCAGCAACCCGCTGGACACCACCTCCGCGAGCGCGGCTCCCACGGGGTCCGCGTCGGCGCCGGGCGGGGGCACGGCCGTCGTCGGTTCGTTCAACTTCCCCGAGAGCGTGCTGCTGGGCTCCATCTACGCCCAGGCGCTCAAGGCCAAGGGCGTGACGGTCGAGGAGAAGCCGAACATCGGCAGCCGCGAGGTCATCTACAACCAGGTCAAGAGCGGCGGGCTGACCATCCTGCCCGAGTACAACGGCGCGCTGCTGTTCTTCGTCGACCCCAAGTCGACCGCCGCCTCGAAGGAGGAGGTCAACAGCGAGCTTGCCAGCAAGCTGCCGGCCGAGCTCGAGATCCTCGAGTCCTCTCCCGCGCAGGACAACGACTCTCTGACGGTCACCAAGGAGACCGCTGAGAAGTACAAGCTGACGACCATCGAGGACCTGGCCAAGGTCTCGAAGCAGATGGCGGTCGGCGGTCCTCCCGAGTTCAAGAAGCGCCGTGAGCAGCAGTTCAAGGACGTCTACGGCCTTGAGTTCAAGGAGTGGAAGCCGACGGGCGACACCACCGCGGACGCGATCAAGGACGGCACGGTCCAGGCGGGCAACGTCTTCACGACCGACCCGAAGATCATCATCAACAACATGGTCTCGCTGCAGGACCCCAAGAACGTCTTCAGCGCCCAGAACGTCACGCCGCTGGTGAACAAGGCGGCCACGACGGAGACGATCAAGACCACTCTGAACGCCGTGTCGGCCAAGCTGACGACCGAGAACCTCACGCAGATGATGCAGAAGATCTCCGTCGACAAGGACGACCCCGCCACGGTCGCCAAGGACTGGCTGACCACCAACGGCCTGCTGTAACGGAAACACGCGATGTCCGAGCCAAAGGCAAGGTCCTCGCCCGCGGCTCGGGCAGCGCTCTTTTCAGGGGCCATGCCCCTGAAACCCCGGTGAGGGGCCTTCCGGCCCCTCACACTCCCCGGTCGTCACGCGCGCCCTTCGACGCGTTCCAGCGCCGGCGCACTCCCAGGCTCTGAAGTCCTGGTGCGCGCGCGATCTCGGCGTGTAGCGGCGGTAAGGGGAGTCGCACCACGAGCGTCTTCTCGATCACGCAAACGGTCTGAAGCGAGGGGGACGACACCCCGGGCGGGTCGGGTGCGAAGGTCGTCCTGTCGTTTCGGCGGGGTGGGGTGTACGTCCCGTCATGTGCCAGAGTGATCGAGTGAGTGAGTTCACCGAGGCGATGGCACAGCTGGCGGCGGGCGTGGCCGTGATCACGGTGAAGGACGGCCGTGACGACGTGGGCGTGACGGTGTCCGCGCTGATGTCCGTCTCCGTCGATCCGCCGCTCATCCTGGCCAGTCTGTCCAGCCGCGGCTATCTCGCCGAGGTGTTGCTCAGGCAGGACCGCTGGGCCGCCTCGCTGCTCTCCTCGGGGCAGGCGGCGATCGCCAGCAGGTTCGCGGTCGCCGGCCGTCCGAGCGCCCGTCACCTGGTCTCCGGCGCGCCGCACCACCGGGGCCCGCACACCGACGCGCTGATCATCGAGGGTGGGGTGGCGGCGCTGGAGGTGGAGACGACGCAGGTCGTGCCCGCGGGAGACCATGCTCTGTTCGTGGCGGGGGTGCTCGCCGTCGACTACGTGGACTCCGCGCCCCTCCCCCTGGTACGGCTGCGCGGACGCTACCGGCCGGTGTAGGGCGGCGCCGTCAGAGGTGCGTGGACGTGCGCTACGTCAGAGGTGTGGTCACGTTCCCCGAGGTGCCGAGGGCGAGCATGACGGCCAGGACTCCGAGCAGGCTTCCCATGGTGATCCGCTGGGTCCGCAGCCAGGAGGGACGGCGGGCGAGAAACCCCGCGAGGGCTCCGGCGGCCAGCACGATCGACAGGTTCACCGAGACGGCCACCATGATCTGGAAGCCGCCGAGGATGATGCCTTGGAGCAGCACATCACCCTTGGTGAGGTCGACGAACTGCGGAATGATCGCGACGTACAGGATGGCGATCTTCGGGTTGAGCAGGTTCGTCAGCAGCCCCATGGTGAAGAGCCTGCGCGGGGAGTCGGCGGGCACGTCCTGAACGGTGAAGACCGATACGCCGCCGGGTTTGATGGTCTTCCAGGCGAGCCACAGCAGATAGCACGCCCCGGCGATCCTGATGACGGTGAGCAGTTCGGGCACGGCGGCGAACAGCACCGCCAGCCCCAGGTTCGCGCCCACGAGGTAGACCAGGAAGCCGGCCGCGACCCCGCCCAGGGAGATGATTCCGGCCCGGCGTCCCTGGCTGATGCTTCTCGACACCAGGTACATCATGTTCGGGCCCGGCGACAGCACCATGCCCAGCGCAATCGACACCACGCCGAGCAGTGCGCTCTGTTCGATCATCGCCACCGTCCACCTTCTGCGTTCGAGCCATGGGATCGCCGCAGGCCACTGATTGCGCCGATATGGCGAAGCTATCCCTCAGTCCATTCTCAGTGCAATATAAGAAATTGAACTCGGAGCAATTCTGTGCTTGACTCCCCTCGGAGAGGAGACGGCCATGGACGACTTCCGGCGGGTGGCTGACGAGGTGGCGGCGGACATCGCGGCTGGGCGGCTACGGCCCGGCGATCGCCTGCCGCCGCAGCGGGAGTTCGCGCGGCAGCGCGCCATCGCCACCTCCACCGCCGCCCGCGTCTACAAGGAACTGGTGCTGCGTGGCCTGACGGTCGGCGAGGTCGGACGCGGCACCTTCGTCAGGGCCGCTGCTCCACGCCCGCAGCCCGCTCTCGCCGAGCCGGCCGACAGCAGGGTCGATCTGGAGCTCACCTACGCCTTCGTGCCCGAGCAGGCGAGCCTTCTGGCCGAGAGCATGGGCGCTCTGCTGCGTCCCGACGTGCTGGAGGCGTCCATGCGCCCGGTGGGCGCGGCGGGGACGCTCCCTGCGCGCAGCGGCGTCGCCGATCTGCTCGCCCGCGAGGACTGGCGGCCGGACCAGGAGCGGGTGCTGTTCGCTGGCAACGGTCGTCAGGCGATCGCCGCGGCCATGACCGCGCTGGCCTCCCCCGGCGCCAGGATCGGCGTGGAGGAGCTCACCTATCCCGTCGTCAAGGCGATCGCGAGCCGCCTTGGGGTCACTCTCGTGCCGCTGGCCGTCGACGCGGCAGGACTGGTTCCCGAGGCCGTCGAGGCCGCCATGCGCAAGACCCCGCTCGACGCCGTCTACCTTCAGCCGACGCTGCACAACCCGCTGTCGCTGACCATGCCGGTGGAGCGCAGGATCGAGCTGGCAGGCCTGCTGAGGCGGCTGGGCCTGCACGCGATCGAGGACGCGATCTGGTCCTTCCTGCGCCACGACCTGCCGCCTCTCGCCGCGCTCGCCCCCGAACGCACCATCCTCGTCGACAGCCTGTCCAAGCGGCTGGCTCCCGGCCTGACGCTCGGGTTCGCCGTCGTGCCCGAGGCCCTCGGGGCGAACGTCTCGACCGCCCTGCGCTCCGGTGGTTGGACGCCGATGCGTTTCGCGCTGGACGCCGCCACCCGATGGCTGAGCGACGGCGTGGTCGGCAAGGTGACCCGCGCCAAGCAGGCGGAGGCCGCCGCCCGGCAGGAGCTCGCCGCCCGGCACCTGGGGGAGTTCGCGGTGCACAGCGATCCGCATTCCTTCTACTGCTGGTGGGAGCTCCCGCCGCTGTGGCGGGCCGACACCTTCGTCGCCGCCGCCGCGCGCCAGGGCATCGCGGTCACCCCCGCGGCGGCCTTCGCCGTGGGCCACTACCGCGCCCCGAACGCCATCCGGCTGGGCCTGGCCTCCCCGCCCGCCGACATCCTCGCCCGCGCCCTGGCCACGCTCGCCGGCCTCGCCCGCTCGACTCCGGACGATCTGCTCTCCGAGTGACGGCCGGGAGGAAGACGGCGCATCCGGACAAGAAATGACGTGTAATATGCACGTGCATACATCTCGATCGGAGACAGCGAATGGCCGAGCGTAGGTTCCTCTTCCTGATGGGCAGTGCGCGGCCGGGTGGCAACACCGAAGCCCTGGCGAGGACGGCCGCCGAGCACCTGCCCGAGGGGGCGGAGCAGCGCTGGCTGCACCTCGACGACCTGCCGCTCCCGCCGTTCAGGGATGTACGGCACGTCGACGACGGCGTCTACCGGGCGCCCGTGGGGAACGAGCGGGTGCTTCTGGAGGCCACGCTCGACGCGACCGACCTGGTGATCGCCTCGCCGCTCTACTGGTACAGCGTGTCGGCCTCCACCAAGCTCTACCTCGACTACTGGTCGGCCTGGATGCGCGTGCCCGGCGTCGACTTCCGCAGGCGCATGGCCGGCAAGACGACCTGGGCGATCAGCGCCGTGAGTGACGACGACATGGCGGTGGCCGACCCGCTGGTGGGCACCTTGCGGCTGTGCGCGCAGTACTTCGGCGGACGGTGGGGCGGCGCGCTGCTCGGCTTCGCCAACCGTCCGGGCGAGATGGCGACCGACCACGACGCGCTGACGAGGGCCAAGACCTTCTTCACCGCGCGAGCGACGGGCTGACCGCCGTCACCTTCACATCCAGCGGCCGTGCGGTCCCACCTGGCTGAGGGTGTGGAGAGCCGCCAGCAGCGTGACGCCGAGGCAGACCACCGCGAAGGAGCGCGGTCCTGGCCGCTGGATGCCCGCCCGTCGCCAGGCGGCCACCACCACGACCGCTGTGCCGGACGCCAGCAGCAGGTGCGCGCCGTGCTGCCACGGCAGACCCTCCCCGCCGCTCCACGCGAGGCCGTCGACCACCCTGTGACCGACGGCCACGTTGACTGGCCGGTCGTGTGAGGATCATCAGGGCCGGTCACATCGAGGGGCCGTGCAGCCAGATCTGGTTGAGGGGGAAGAGGACCGCCAGCAGCGTCAGACTGAGGCAGATCACCACGAAGTAGAGCGCTCTGGGCCGCTGGGCCCCCGCCCGCCGCCACGCGACCACCAGGGCGGCCGCGACGACGAAGGCGAGCAGCAGGTGCGCGCCGTACCACCAGGCGATCGGCGCCTCGCCCCGGATCCTCCCCGCGAACAGGTCGTCGGTCAGCGCGTAGCCGGCGACCGCGTTGAGCGCGCCCAGCACGAGGAGTGCGATCACCGGCACCGCCTGGAGGAACGCGCGGCAGGCCGTCAGGCGCAGGGCGACGCCCACCAGGAAGATCACCGACGACCACTGGTGGAGGTGCCGGATGAACAGGCCGCCGCGCACGTCGAAGCTGAGGTCCAGCACCGAGGCGTAGGCCGTGCTCATGGCGATGCCCTTGAGCAGGTCGTAGGAGCCGTCGTAGACCACCTCCTCGGCGCTCGGCGTGTAGAAGAAGGTGAGGAAGGCGCCGGTGAGCAGGACGACGACGAAGCAGTAGACGAGCATCTCGCCCACCAGCCTCTGCTGGGGCCACATCTGGCATATTTCACCATGAACAAGGATCACCCAGGAGAATAGGCCGGGTGACTGACCCGAGAATCGATCCCCCGGCCGCCGGTGACGAGCGTGAGCTCCTCACCGCCTTCCTCGACTGGCATCGCGAGACCTTGGCCGTCAAGTGCGCGGCGCTGACCGACGAGCAGTTGCGCGAGCGGGCGGTCCCGCCCTCCGCCATGTCGCTGCTCGGCCTGGTCCGCCATCTCACCGACGTCGAGCGCTACTGGTTCCGCCGCGTCCTCGAAGGCGCCGACCTGCCCGCCCTGTACTGGAATGACGTCGACGACGTCGAGTTCGACGTCGCGGACGTCCCGGCCGACGAGGCGCTGGCCGTGTGGCGCGCCGAGGTGGACGAGTGCCGCAAGGTCTCGGCGAACACGCCCATCGACGCTCTCGCCAAGGTCGCCAGGCGTGGAGCCCACTACTCGCACCGCTACATCCTCATCCACATGATTGAGGAGTACGCCCGGCACAACGGCCACGCCGACCTGATGCGCGAGCGCATCGACGGGGTCACCGGCGAGTAGGACGCCTAGCGGATGACGATCTCGCCCGGCAGCAGGAGCGGGCCGTAGGAGGGAAGGCCGAGCTCGCCCGCGATCCTCGCGAACGGACCCCAGGCCTCCAGCCGCACCCTGGCCAGCGCCGCCGCCTTGTCCTCGCTCGACTCGGGCCCCTTCAACCGCTCCAGCGGGTTGAGCCGCGGATAGGTGCGCACGGGAGCGTCGTCGGCGAGGCCCTGCCCGCTTGCGGGCCAGGCCGAGGGCGTCCTCCAGCCCGCCGAGCTCGTCGACGAGCCCGCGCTCGCGCGCGTCGGCGCCGGTCCAGACGCGGCCGCGAGCCAGCTCGTGCGCGCGCTCCCTGGTCAGGTGGCGTCCCTCGGCGACCTTGCCCACGAAGTCGTCGTAGATGCGGTCGAGCCAGGCGTTGACCCTGTCCCACTCCTCCGTGGAGAAGGACCGGGCCGAGGAGAACATCGCCGCGTTGGCCCCCTCGGTGATCATGTCGGTGGTGACGCCCGCCCTCTGCATCAGCCCGCCGAGCACGGCCTTGCCGCCGAGCACGCCGATGGAGCCGGTCAGGGTGCCGGGCTGGGCGATGATGACGTCGGCCGCCATGGCGACGAAGTAGCCGCCGGAGGCCGCGACGTCGCCCATGGAGACGATGACCGGCTTGACCTTGCGGGTGAGCACGACCTCGCGCCACACCGTGTCGGAGGCGACATAGGAGCCTCCGGGGCTGTCCACTCTGAACACCACGGCCTTGACGTGCGGGTCGCGCCTGGCCGCGCGGATGGCGGCGCTGATCGTGTCGGAGCCCATCGAACCGCCGCCGCCCAGCGGGCTGCGCCCGCTGCGGCCCAGCTTGATCATTCCGTGGCCGTGGATGAGGGCGACGCTGTCCGCCGTCGGGTTCGGCAGCTTCCTCACGGCCGCGCCGCGCGCGTAGCGGGAGACGAACTGCAGGTGCGCCTGGTCGCCCGCGGCCTTCTTGACCTCGTCGTACACCTCGTCCCTGTAGGCGAGCCTGTCCACGAGACCCGCGTCGACGGCCTCGGCGCCGATGAAGGGACCCCTGTCGACCAGCTCGCGAACCTTGCCGGGGTCGAGCCGCCTGCCTTCGGCGATGCCCGCGACCACGTGCTCGAGGATCGACTCGGCGAGCCTGCCGTACGACTCCCTGTGCGCGTCGGTCATGTGATCCTGGGTGAAGGTGTTGGCGGCGGTCTTGTACTCGTGCCGCTGCCCCACCTCGTAGGCGATGTCGAGCTTCTCGAGCGCGCCCTTGAGGAAGCGCTGCTCGAGGGCGATGCCGGTGAGGCCGACGTCGCCGCTGGGCTGGAGGTAGACGCGTTCGAAGGCGCTGGCCAGGTAGTAGGGGATCGTGCCCTGGCCGAACTCGCCGAACGTCTCACCGTAGGCGACCGTCAGCCTGCCCGAGGCGCGGAAGTGGGTGACGGCCTGGCGCAGCTCCTGCACCATCGCCAGGCCGAGCGGGTTCCCGCCGATCTTGACGATGAGAGCCTTGACGCGGGAGTCGTGCCTGGCGCGCTTGAGGCCCGACAGGACGTCGGCCAGGCGCGGCTTGCGCATGGTGAGAATCGCGTTGAGCGGATCGGCGGGAGGACCCGCGGTCAGCCCCTCGGTGAGGTCAAGCTCCAGCACCAGCGGGGCGGTACGCCGCTGGCGGAATCGGTCAACGGTGTCAACGATCGCCTTGGTCGCGTCCATAAATGTCACCTTAAGCGACGCCCCCGCGCCCGCGAGCGCCCCCAACCCAACCATCTCGTACGGCAAGCCCGCCATGCTCCTCCGCAGGCGCGTGGTCCCCTCCGCCGAAGGCGCGCCGCCCAGCGGGACTCCGGCCGGGCGCCGCAACGGCGCCCGCAAGCGAAACGGCCACGCCCGAAGGAGGGCGTGGCCGTGATGCGCACTGACAGGTCAGGCGGCCGTGCAGGTCAGCGTCGCAGGCGGGTTGTTCGCCCCGCCGCGCAGCTGCCCGTTGAACCCGAACTGCGCCGAGGCCTCGGGAGCCAGGGAGCCGTTCCAGCGGGCGTTCGTCACCGTGACGTCCGCGCCGCTCTGGGAGACCTTGCCGTTCCAGAGGGTCTGCACCCTCTGGCGGTCGGGGAAGGTCCAGGTCACCTTCCAGCTCTTGATCGGCAGCGTGCCGGTGTTCTTCACCGTGACCGAGGCCTGGAACCCGCCGGGCCACGACGCCTTGGTGGCGTAGGTGGCGGCGCACTCGATGCGCGGCAGCGCCTTCCAGACGTCCAGGCGCGGCGTGGTCAGCTGCTTGCCCGCGCTGGTGTAGGTGATCGGCTTGCCCGCGGCCTTGAACCTGGCGAGGATCTCCTCAACCGAGGCGTCGGGCAGCTTCTCCCTCATCAGCGCGAAGGCGCCCGCGACGTGCGGGGCGGCCATCGAGGTGCCGCCGAAGCCCGCGTACCTGTCGTCGGGCACGGAGGAGAAGATCGGCCAGCCGGGGGCGAACAGGTCGAGCATCTCGCCGCGGTTGCTGAAGGACGACACGTCGTCGGTACGGGTGCCGACCTGCGGGTACTCCACGTCGGTCGAGCCGACGGTCACCACGTTGGAGACGCAGGCAGGCCAGGAGACCGAGGCGTCGAAGGCCTCGTTGCCCGCCGCGACGACGGTGGCGACGTTCTGCGCGATCAGCTGGTCGACCTGGGCCTTGAAGTCGGCGCCGTCGCCGGTGTCGCAGGCGGTGTCGTACTTGCCGCCGCCGAGGCTGAGGTTGACCGAGACGATGCCGAACTGCTTGGCGATCAGGTTGACGTACGACATCCCGGTGAGGATGGAGGAGTCGTAGGCCAGGGCGCAGGGGGTGTTGGCGGGCCCGCCGCAGTACTCGGGGTTGGTGAACCTGCTGAACACCTGCACCGGCACGATGGTCGCGCCGGGGGCGACGCCGTTGGAGGGCTCGCGCTGCGAGGAGTGCGCCTTGCCCGCGACGATGCCGGCGACGTGGGAGCCGTGCGCGCAGATCCCGAAGGTGGCGTCGCCGGGCGCGACGTTCTTCATGCAGGCGTCGGTGGTGGCGCTGGCCGCGCCCGCGCCGATCTGGAACGGCGCGCCGCTCGGGCACAGGGAGGTGGCGGTGTCGGCGGCGTTCTCGGCGGAGAAGCACGCTTCGGCGGCGATGCGGCCGCCGAAGAACGGGTGGTCGCCGTCGATGCCCGTGTCGAGGACGGCCACGGCCTTGCCCGCCCCGGTGACGCCCGCGGCCTGCGCCTTGTCGGCGCCGATGATCGGCAGGCTCCTGACCAGGTTGGGGGAGTTGAGGCGGTCCTCGCGGATGGAGACGACGTTCGCCTGGCCCGCGATCTTCTTGAACTCCTCGACGGTGCCCTCGTAGACGAAGAAGTCGAGCTTGCCCGCGAGCGCTTCGGGGGTGGGCGCGACGTTCTCGACGCTGGGGGTGACCGCCTCGGCGGTGGCGGCGAGGGACTTGGCCTGCGCGGGGCTCTGCACCTGGACGATGGCCCTGTGCGTGCCGCTGATCCGCACGGCGGGGTCGAGTTTCTTGAGCGGGTCGTCCGCGGCGGCTTGCGCGGGGGCTGTGACGAGCCCGGCCGAGAGGGCGGCGAGGGTGGCCGCACCGGCCAGGAGAGACCGCAGTCTCACTGTGCCTCCGAGGGGGGTGATCCAATTTGTGAGGCTGAGTGTACAGATGTGAAATTTGATGTCAGAAGCGAAGCAAAGTGTCTTTTGGGTAACGCGAAGGAGGCCGGTCCCGTGGAGGGACCGGCCTCTCGGCTGCGTGCCGCGCGCTACTTGCCGAGTGCGGCGGTGGCCTTCTTCAGGCTCGCGCTGCTCGCCTTGGCGGTCAGCCGGACCTTCTCCGCGGCCTGGACCGGCGCCAGTGTGGAGGTGGCCCCGTGCGCCCAGTTGAGCCACGCGGCCAGCAGGGCGCGGTCCAGCTTCGCCCGCGCGCCCTTGGGGGCCTTCAGCACCCTGTAGGCCTTGCCGAGAGAGGAGGCCTTGGTCAGCTCGGGGAAGACCTTGCTCGTCTTGTGGGCGAGCTTCAGGTAGCAGGTGAGCGTCTCGTCCGACAGCTGCCCCGTGCCGCGGTAGACCTCCACTGCCCACTCCTTGGCCGTCATGCGGGTGCCGGCCGTACCGCGGGTGCACACGGACGAGGGAGCGGCGGGAGGTGTCGCGGTGACGGTCACCGTCACCGTCACGGTCGGCAGGGGGATGGGGGTCGGATCGGGCTCGTCGCTCTCGCCTGGATCGTCGGAGCGGGGGTCCTCGGACCGGGGGTCCTCGTCCGTGGGCTCGGGGGAGGGGCCGCTCTCCGAGGGCGCGGGCGCGGGCCCGCTCTGGCTGACCGTCGGCTGCGGCGCGGCGCCGCTCGCGGCGGCCGCCAGGTCGAGGCGCGGCGTGGTCACCTGGACGCCTCCCGCCTGGTAGGAGAACGGCCTGCCCGAGGTCTTCAGCTTCTCGACCAGCGCGCCGATCGCCTGGTCGGGGAAGGCCGCCTTGAGCACGGCCAGCGCCCCCGCGACGTGCGGGGCCGCCATCGAGGTGCCGCTGTGGGTGGCCATGGCGTCGTCGGGCACAGAGGACTCGATGTCCACCCCCGGCGCGAACAGGTCCAGCAGCGGGCCCGAGTTGGAGAAGTCGGCGATGTGGTCGCCGTTGTCACTCGCGCCCACCGCGACGGCCGAGGAGACGCAGGCGGGGAACGTGGTGCCCTCGAAATACTCGTTGCCCGCGGCGACCACGGTCGCCACGCCCTTGGCCAGCAGGTCGTCGATCTTCGGCTTGAAGACCTGCCCCTCCTCCGAGGTGTCGCAGGAGGTGTCGGACAGCTGCCCGCCGAGGCTGAGGTTCATGGCCGCGATGGGCGTGGCGGGCGCCAGCGAGGCGACGTGGTCGACGGCCAGGCGCAGCGACGACTCGAAGGCCATCAGGCAGGCGGCGGCGCCGCAGGTGTCCTCGTCGTTGACCCTGCTGAACACCTGCACGGCCACGATGCTCGCGCCCGGCGCGACGCCGCCCTGGCCCGCCGCGATGCCGGCCACGTGGGTGCCGTGCTCGCAGAGGTTCTCGCCGCCGACCAGGCACTTGGCGTACTCGGAGTCGGCCGCGCCCGTGCCCGTCATCTGGCTTTGGCCGTTGGGGCACAGGGACTCGACGCCGTCGTACTCGGTGGAGGAGAAGCACGCCTCGGCGACGATCCTGCCGCCGAAGAAGGGGTGGTCGCGGTCGATGCCGGTGTCAAGGATGGCGACGGCCTGTCCCGCGCCCGTCCTGCCCTCGGCGTGCACCTTGTCGGCGCCGATCACGGGGAGGCTGGAGATCGCGGTCGGCGGGTAGGCGCGGTCGCGGTGGATGGAGGCCACCCTCGGGTCCTCGGCCAGCTTGGCCAGCTCCTCCGCGGTGCCCTCGACGACGATGAAGGGCTGCGCGGCCGGCTGTGTCTCGGGCTGGAGCACGACCTGCGCGTCCTGGGCGGCGGCCTGGGCGGCGACGGGCGCGGTCTGCGCGGCGTCGGTGAGCTCGACGATGACGCGGCTGGTCCCCTCGGCGACCGCCAGCCCCTCCTCGAGCTTCTCCTCAGGCCGGCCTTGGGAAGGCTGCGCTGGAGGGGGCTGCTCTGAGGAGGGCTGTTCTGATGGCGGCTGCTCGGGGGAGGGCTGTTCTGCCGGAGGTGTGCTCTCGGGGGGTGCGGAGGCGGTGGGGGCCGGTGTCGACGGAGGCTCTCCGGCGAGGGCCGGAGCGGCGGGCAATAAGGCCAGCAGGATCGAGCACACGATCAGGCGTCGAAATCGCACACGTCCTCCGAGGGGTGATGATCTCGGAGTGTAGAGAGATTTGTCCCGACAGCACAGGGGCTGTCGGGGTTTCTCAGTAAACGCTCACGTTGTCGTGGGCGGCGTCCCCTTGAGCCAGACCGCGCCCAGCGGCGGCACCACCAGGGTGGTCGAGTACGGCAGGCCGTGCCACGACTCCTCCACCGCCTCCACCGCTCCGAGGTTGCCGACCCCGCTGCCCCAGTAGTCGTAGGCGTCGGTGTTGAGCATCTCCTCCCACCGCCCGCCGTACGGCAGGCCCAGCCTGAAGTTCTCGTGCGGACCGCCGCTGAAGTTGACCACGCACGCCACCGCGGACCCGTCCTCGCTCACCCGGAGGAAGGAGAAGACGTTGCCCTGGGCGTCGTCGGCGTCGATCCACCTGAAGCCGTCGGGCGTGCTGTCGAGCTCCCACAGGGCCGGTGTCTCGCGGTACATCCTGTTGAGGTCGCGCACCAGCTTCTGCACGCCGCGGTGCCCGTCGAAGTCGAGCACCCACCAGTCGAGCCCGCGCTCCTCCGACCACTCCGAGCCCTGGCCGAACTCCCCTCCCATGAACAGCAGCTGCTTGCCCGGATGCGCCCACATGAACGCGAACAGCGCCCTGAGCTGCGCGAAGCGCTGCCACTCGTCGCCCGGCATCTTGCCCAGCAGCGAGCCCTTGCCGTGGACGACCTCGTCGTGGGAGAGCGGCAGCACGAAGTTCTCGCTGTAGGCGTACATCAGCGAGAAGGTCATCTGGTGGTGGTGGTACTGCCGGAAGATCGGCTCGTGGCGCAGGTAGGCCAGGGTGTCGTGCATCCAGCCCATGTTCCACTTGAAACCGAACCCCAGCCCGCCCAGGTGCACGGGGCGCGAGACGCCCGGCCACGCGGTGGACTCCTCGGCGATCGTGATGATGCCCGGCTCCTCCCTGTAGCAGACGGAGTTCATCTCCTTCAGGAACTCCACCGCGTCGAGGTTCTCGCGCCCGCCGTAGACGTTGGGCGTCCACTCGCCCTCTCGCCTGGAGTAGTCGAGGTAGAGCATCGAGGCGACCGCGTCGACCCGCAGCCCGTCGATGTGGAACTCCTTCATCCAGTAGAGGGCGTTGGCGACCAGGAAGTTGCGCACCTCGTTGCGGCCGAAGTCGAAGACGTAGGTGCCCCAGTCGGGGTGCTCGCCCCGCGCGGGGTCGGCGTGCTCGTAGAGCGGGGTGCCGTCGAAGCGGGCAAGCGCCCAGTCGTCCATCGGGAAGTGCGCAGGCACCCAGTCGAGGATCACCCCGATGCCCCGCTGGTGGAGGGCGTCGACGAGGTGGCGGAACTCGTCGGGCTTGCCGAAACGCGAGGTCGGCGCGTAGTAGGAGGTCACCTGGTAACCCCACGAGCCGCCGAAGGGGTGCTCGGCCACGGGCAGCAGCTCCACGTGGGTGAAGCCCATCTCGCTGACGTAGTCGGTCAGCTGCTCGGCCAGCTCCAGATAGCCGAGCCCCGGCCGCCACGACCCGAGGTGCACCTCGTAGGTGCTCATCGGCGCCTGCTGCGGCACGGTCGCGTGGCGGGAGTCCATCCAGTCGGCGTCGTTCCACGCGTAGTCGGAGCGCTCGACCACCGAGGCGGTCTGCGGCGGCACCTCGGTGCGCCTGGCCATCGGGTCGGCCTTGTCGCGCCACATCCCGTCGGCGCCGAGGACCTGGTACTTGTAGCGCTCGCCCTCTCCCATGCCGGGCACGAACAGCTCCCAGACCCCCGACCTGCCGAGCGAGCGCATGGGGTGGGCCACGCCGTCCCAGTGGTTGAAGTCGCCGACGACCCTGACGCCCCGCGCGTTCGGCGCCCACACCGCGAACGCCGTGCCGTCGACGTCCTCGTGGCGCATCACCCTGGCGCCCAGCGCCTCCCACAGCCGCTCGTGCCTGCCCTCGCCGATCAGGTGCAGGTCCACCTCCCCGAGCGTGGGCCAGTGCCGGTAGGGATCCTGCATCTCGTACGGCTCGCCGCCCGCGTAGCGCACGCGCAGCCGGTAGTCGGGCACCTTGTCCAGACCCGCGACCGTCGTCTCGAACACCCCGTGCGCGACGTGTTTCAACGGGCGGGGCCTCGTCGTCGAAGACCACCTCGACCTGTTCGGCCAGTGGACGCAACGCCCTGAACGTGACTCCGCGCGGCTCCAGGTGCGCTCCGAGAATCGAGTGCGGGTCGTGGTGTGCGCCACCCGCGAGTCGGTCGAGCTCTGTCCTCATCGGCATGCCCCTAACCCTGCCCTATAGCGACCTTCCAACCCATGCCCTTGCCCGCTGTCGCCATGCGAATTCACACGAGCGGTATGTGGAAATACGGGCTTAACTATCACGATCGCTTTACATCACGCCCACACCGCGTGAATCGGCCCCCCTGACGCGTGCCAGGGGGGCCGGGACCGGGCCGCGGGTGCGGCGGGCCGTTTCGAGGGGTCAGTGCGGGTTGGTGGCGGTGACGTCGCGGGGGGTGATGCGGAAGCCCTGCCAGTGGATCGGCATCGGGTCGGCGTCCTCGTCCCTGGCGACGTGGTGGAAGCCGACGTTGACCCACAGCACGGGGTCGGTCACCCGCTCGCCGTTCGCGTAGCGGTCGACGGACCTCCTGCACCTGGGGGAGACGTTCTCGCTGGCCAGCCGCTCGCAGGCGCGGTACTGCGTCACGTAGACGTCGGCGTGCGTGAACGCCTCGTCGGAGGGGCCCCGGTACTCCGCGCTGTCGGAGTTGTTGATCTCCCAGGAGACCGGGTGCCTGTCGCCGTTCCTCACGCGCGGGTCCACCACCCGCCACCAGCGCATCCGCCCGTTGACCGCCTTCGTCTCCCGCTTCAGCGTGCGCTTGGTCATCGACCGCTTCTTGGTGCCGCTGCCCGAGAAGTCGTACTGCTCGACCACGTCGTGCGTCTTGCCCTGGATGTCGAAGTCCATCCGCCAGAAGACGTTGTGGCTGTGCGACTCCTCGAAGTGCTTGCGGCCCACCCCGATCGGCCAGCCGTGCTTCGGCGCCGTCGTGGTGCCCGCCAGCGAGCCGGTCGCCCCGACCCTCGGGGTGATCGAGCCGTCGTCGCCGAAGACCCATTCGGAGATGTAGGTGTACCAGCCGACCTGATAGGCGGCCAGCACGACGAGCTCCTGCCCCTGGGCGGACTCGCGGGCGTCGGGGTCGCCCCAGCCGTCCTTGAGGTAGGCGTGGCCCCGCGGGCGCGTCGTCAAGCACACCTTGCCCTTGGCGCGCTCACCGCCGGGACAGTCGGCCTCCGTCAGCGCCACGACGGCCGAGCCCAGTGAGCCGATGTCGTGGTAGCGCGGCTCGCCGCTGTCGTAGGGCACGTGGATCTGCGCCAGCGCGGCGCTGCGCAGCACGCTGATCGGCCTGTTGCCCTTCGGCGTGTAGACGACCTTGGTGACGGTCAGGCCCTCGATCGTGCGCATCTCCCAGCACAGCCGCCAGCGCGCGCCGTTGGGGAGCGTCTTGTCGATGAGGTAGGGCGAGCTGCACGCCTGGGCGGCCCGCGCCGGCGCGGGGGGAGCGGCGGGCGCGATGAGCAGCCCCGCGAGCATCAGACGGAGGAACAAACTCACCACTCCAGCGTGTGAACCCTCTTGGCGGACAGGTCGATGACGATGCGGCTCGTGTCGAGGAAGGTGCCGTCGGGCAGCCGCACGAACAGCCGCAGGCAGCGGTGCTGGGCGCACCTGCCCCGCTCGGGGGAGAAGATCAGCCCGCGCAACGCCAGGTCGGAGGGGGAGGCCAGCTCGCGCCCCGCCGCCTTCCTGAACGACTGGCGCACGCCTGCGCCCAGCTTCGGATCGGCCAGCAGCAGCTCGGCGGCGCGCAGCTCCTCCCGCTTGGACGGCGGCGGCTGGACCCCTCTGCCCTTGGTCTCCTCGATCACCTTGCTGCTGCCGAGGTCGACCGTCCTGACGATCAGCGTGTCGGTCGAGTAGTCGTAGATGTAGGCCTCGGCCCTGCGTGCCTGCTCGGCGTCCTTGTCGTCGTCGCGCTCGACGTACAGGAGCTCGGTCTGCCCCGACTTGAGATGGTTCTTGGCGGTGGCGATCTCACCCGCGCGGGCGATCTCCTCGGGCGTCAGCGGGTCTCCCTGAGAGGGAGTCTCCCGCACGCCCTGCGCGGCCTGGGGCGCCTCTCCACTGGTCACCAGCAGGAGAGTGCCGCAGACGAGCACGGCGCCCAACCCCGCGGCCGCGATCACAAGACGTCGCCGCATGCCGCCCCCTTTACTCTTCGCTCATGTTTGCATGCGAAGAGTAATGCGTTTGCTACGCTGCTCGTGGAGAAACGGCAGACTCAGGGCGGCTCGGGTGCACCTGCGCGGAGGGTCAGCGGAAGGCCGCCAGCGGGATGGGCAGCCAGGTCGGCCTGTTGCGGGCCTCGTAGACCACCTCGTAGACCGCTTTGTCGTACTCCAGCGCCCTCAGCAGCGCCGCGTCGTCGCCGCACACGTCGGCGTAGCCGTCCAGGAACGCCGCGCGGTTGCGGATGGCCCACTCGGCCGCCCTGGGGCGCAGGGCGGCGCCGTCGGGGTGGTCGGCCAGCAGGTGACCGGCCGCGTAGTCGAAGGAGCGCAGCATCCCCGCCACGTCCCTCAGGGGCGAGGCGAGCGCCCTGCGCTCCTCGATCGGCTGTCCTGGCTCGCCCTCGAAGTCGAGGACGATCCAGTCGACGGGCGTGCGCATGACCTGGCCGAGGTGATAGTCGCCGTGCACGCGCTGCACGCGCACCTTGCCGGTCAGCTCCTCCACCTGGTGGAAGGCTCGCTCGACCAGCTCGGCGTGCTCGGCGAGCGCGGGCACCTCCTCCAGGGCCCTGGCGAGGCGGCGGCGGAAGCCCTCCACCATGCGCTTGACCTCCGACGGGCTCACGACGTCCGTCGGGAAGGCGGCGGCCAGCTCCCTGTGGATCTCGGCGGTGGCGATGCCGAGGCGGTGGGCCTCGGCGGCGAAGTCGCCGCCCGCCTCGGCCGCGCTGACCTCGGGCAGCGAGCCGTAGAGGTCGCGGACGCTGGCGAGGGCGAGGTCCCACCCGTCGTTGGAGGTGGTCAGATACTCCTGCGTGAAGGCCAGCGTCGTCGAAATGCCGTCGACGTCGGTCTCGATCCACCCGTACGGCTGGGCGATGTGCGCGGCCCCGCGGGCGGCCAGCGCGGTGACCACCTCGAGCTCGGGGTTCACCCCCGGGATGAGCCTGCGGAACAGCTTGCAGATGTACGCGTCGCCGAACACCAGGGAGGTGTTGGACTGCTCGGCCCCGAGCACCAGGCTGCGCTGCGAGGTGTCGATCTCCACCCCTGGCGCGGTGCGGAACCTGATCGGCCCGTGGTCGCGGCCGGTGGCCATGCCCTCCAGCAGGAGGCTGGTGAGCGAGGAGTCGTGGGCGGCGTCGAAGAGGTGGCCTTCGTCCGACACGCCGATGAGAGCGTGTTTGAGCCTGTCGGGCAGCTCGGGGCTGACGCCGAGCAGGAGCTGGTAGCGGTCGCGGGCGCCCGCCTGCCGTACCGACAGGATCAGGTGGCGCAGTCCGTCGCCGAGAGGGGTGTCGGAGTCGATGGAAAGGCCGTCGAGAGGACGCCCCTTGCCCGCGAACCAGCGTTGGTGGGTGATCCAGCGGGCAAGGAGGTCCTCAAGCACGGCCTACTCCTCCTGTGGCGCGGCGGGTGGAAGGGTGAACCAGTAGAACCCATGCCCCGGGAGCGTCAAAAGATACGGAAGTTCGCCAATCGGTGGAAATGGAACTCCACCCATCGTCTCCACGGGCGATACGCCGACGAACCGCCTCAGGTCCAGCTCCACGGGCTGCGGGAACCGCGAGAGATTGTTGACGCATAGCATGCGATCATCGCCCAGCTCGCGGACGAATGCCAGCACGCTGGGGTTGGACGAGTTGAGCTCGATGAAGTCGCCCAGCCCGAAGACCGGGTGACGCTTACGAATCTCGATCATCCGCTTGGTCCAGTGAAGCAGAGATCCGGCGTTTTTCTGCTGCGCCTCGACGTTGATCGCCTGATATCCGTAAATCGGATCCATGATGATCGGCAGGTAGAGGCGACCGGGGTCGCAGTCGGAGAACCCGGCGTTGCGGTCGGGGGTCCACTGCATGGGCGTGCGGACGCCGTCGCGGTCGCCCAGCCAGATGTTGTCGCCCATGCCGATCTCGTCGCCGTAGTAGAGCACCGGCGATCCTGGCAGCGACAGCAGCAGAGCGGTGAACAGCTCGATCTGGTTGCGGTCGTTCTCCAGCAGGGGCGCCAGGCGGCGGCGGATGCCGACGTTGGCGCGCATGCGCGGGTCCTTGGCGTACTCGGAGTACATGTAGTCGCGCTCTTCGTCGGTGACCATCTCGAGCGTCAGCTCGTCGTGGTTCCTCAGGAAGATGCCCCACTGGCAGTTCTCGGGGATCTTGGGCGTCTGGGCCAGGATCTCGGAGATCGGGTAGCGCGACTCCCTGCGCACGGCCATGAAGATGCGCGGCATGAGCGGGAAGTGGAAGGCCATGTGGCACTCGTCGCCGCCGCCCACGCTGTCGCCGAAGTACTCGACCACGTCGCTCGGCCACTGGTTGGCCTCGGCCAGCAGCACCCTGTCGGGGAAGAGGCGGTCGACCTCGGCCCTGACCCGCTTGAGGTAGGCGTGGGTCCTGGGGAGGTTCTCGCAGTTGGTGCCGTCCTCCTCGAACAGGTAGGGGATGGCGTCCATGCGGAACCCGTCGATGCCCAGGTCGAGCCAGAACCTCAGCACCTCGAGCATGGCCTCCTGCACCGCCGGGTTCTCGTAGTTGAGATCGGGCTGGTGGTGGAAGAAGCGGTGCCAGTAGTACTGGCCCCTGACCGGGTCGTAGGTCCAGTTGGAGGTCTCGGTGTCGATGAAGATGATCCTGGCGTCCTTGTACTTCTCGTCGGTGTCCGACCAGACGTAGAAGTCGCCGAAGGGTCCCTCGGGATCGTGGCGCGAGGCCTGGAACCACGGGTGGGCGTCGCTGGTGTGGTTCATCACCAGGTCGGCGATCACCCGCATGCCGCGCTTGTGCGCCTCGTCGACGAGCTTGACGAAGTCACCGAGGTCGCCGAAGTCCGGAAGGATCTTCATGAAGTCGGCGATGTCGTAGCCGCCGTCACGCAGCGGCGACTCATAGAGCGGCAACAGCCACAGGCAGTCGACGCCGAGCCATTGCAGGTAGTCGAGCCTGCTGATGAGCCCCTTGATGTCGCCGGTGCCGTCGCCGTTTGAGTCGGCGAAGCCCCTGATGAGCACCTCGTAGAAGACCGCCCGCTTGTACCAGTAGGGATCGCGGGGTTTGTCCTCGTCAAAGGTGTTCGGGATGGCAGCGGAGTTCACGATGTCGGACAAAGTTGGACTCCCCGATCGCTGTGTTACCGATGAGCCGCTCGCACGGTGAAGACGTGCGCCGGGTGAATGTGTGGGTCGAGGCGCACGTAGTTGCTCTGCCGCCAGCGGTACGACTCGCCCGACACCTCGTCGTCGACGACGAACTCGGCATTCCAGTCGAGACCGAGGGCCGGCAGGTCGAGATCGACTGTCGCCTCATGAGTATTGTGCGGGTCCAGGTTGACGACCGCCAGGACCACGTCGCCGAGGCCGTGCCGTCGTGTGGCCGTGTCGTAGGCGCCAGGGAGCCGCTTGGAGAAGCAGACCAGGTCCGGGTGGTCGACCCTGTGGAACTTCAGGTTACGCAATTCCTGGAGGGCCGGGTGAGCTCTTCGGAACAAATTGAGGTGGGTGATGAAGGGCGCGAGAGTCCGCCCTTCCCTCTCGGCGGCCACCCAGTCCCTCGGCCGGTACTGGTACTTCTCGCTGTCGAGGTACTCCTCGCTGCCAGGGCGTACCGCGACGTGCTCGGCGAGTTCGTAGCCCGAGTAGACGCCCCAGGTGGGGGAGGTGAGGGCGGCCAGGACCGCGCGGATCTTGAAGGCGGGGACCCCGCCGTGCTGAAGATATTCGTGCAGGATGTCGGGCGTGTTGACGAAGAGGTTCGGCCTCAGAAAGTGCGACGTCTCATGAGATAGCTCCGAAAAGTACGTTTCAACGTCATATTTGGAGTTCTTCCATGTGAAGTACGTATACGACTGGTGATATCCGATCTTCGCCAGGGTCTGCAGCATCGGAGGCCTGGTGAACGCCTCGGCCAGGAAGATCACATCCGGGTCGGTGGCGCGGATGTCGGCCAGCAGGCGCTCCCAGAAGCCGACCGGCTTGGTGTGCGGGTTGTCCACCCTGAAAATCCGCACACCGTGGTCCATCCAGTGCCTGACGACCCGCTTGACCTCGGCGTAGATGCCCTCGGGATCCTTGTCGAAGTTGAGCGGGTAGATGTCCTGGTACTTCTTCGGCGGGTTCTCCGCGTAGGCGATGCTCCCGTCGGCGCGGATCGTGAACCACTCGGGGTGCTCCGTGACCCACGGGTGGTCGGGAGAGCACTGCAGCGCGAAGTCGAGCGCCACCTCCATGCCCAGCTCCCTGGTCCTGCCCACGAAGTCGTCGAAGTCGTCGATCGTGCCGAGGTAGGGGTGGACGGCGTCGTGCCCGCCGTCCTCGGAGCCGATCGCCCAGGGCGAGCCCGGGTCGTCGGGGCCGGGTGTGAGCGTGTTGTTACGGCCCTTGCGGAAGGTCGTGCCGATCGGGTGGATCGGCGGCAGGTAGACCACGTCGAAGCCCATGCGGGCGATGGCGGGCAGCCGCTTGGCGGCGGTCTGGAAGTTGCCCGACTTCGACACGCCCTCGCCGTCGACGATCGCGCCCTCGGACCTGGGGAAGAACTCGTACCACGAGCCGAACAGGGCTCTGCGGCGTTCCACCCTGACCTTCTGCTGCTTGCTCCTGGTCAGCAGGTCACGCAGCGGATGCGCCTCCAGCAGCGCCGTGGTCTCGGGCAGCTGGGCGATCGACAGCCTGGCACGGGGGTCGAGGGCGTCGTCGCGCAGCGTGGAGGCCACTGCCAGCAGCGCCGCCCTGTGCCCGCACGTCTCCGACGGCTTGAGCTCGGTGCCGGCCTTGAGTGCGCCCGGTTTGACCGTGTCGGTCATGAGCTGGCCGTTCTTCTGCTGACCTGTCTTGAGTGTGCCGTTGCCGTTGCGCGTCGTGCCGTTACCCGCGTGGGGGGCGGGGCAGTCGGTGGCCCTGACGGCGCGGGCGGCCCGCTCGAAGAGCCTGGCGCCCTCCTCGCACATCAGTTCCACGTCCATGCCGCGCGGGATCTTGATCTCCGCGTCGTGCAGCCACGTCCCGATCGGGTCGCCCCACGCCTCGATCCTGAACTGCCAGTCGCCCTCGTCGGGCAGGCACACGGACACCGCCCAGCGGTCGGTGCCCTTGCCCTGTTCTCGCATGTGTTTCAGGTGGCCGCGCCGCCCGTCGGGGGCGGTGAGCACGACACCGGCGGCGACCGCGTCGTGCCCTTCTCTGAACACGGTCGCCGCGATCTCGAAGCTCTCTCCGGCGACCGCCTTGGCGGGCCACTGCCCGCAGTCAACGACGGGGTAGATGTCCGTGATGGGAATTCGACCGATCATCGCGTCCTGTTCTCATGTGTCGAGCGGGCGTCTGTGGCAATGACGATCCTCGCACCTTCACGCGTGCAGCAGCTGGCACCGTCCCGCGACGGTGCGTCAAAGCTCAATGTGGGGAGTGCCCTAATAGTCCCTCTTGATGCCTCTACATGGAAGGGTTGTGAAACGGAAGTGATCCACTCCCGCCTGAACACCGCTCCTCAGCCCCTAGGGTCGAATTCGTGAGAGCTATCCGCAGGTTTACCGTCCGCACCGTCCTGCCCACGGAGCTGGCCGCCCTCGGCGAGCTTGTGCACAACCTCCGATGGTCCTGGCATCCAGAGACCACGGACCTGTTCGCCGAGGTCGATCCGGCCGTCTGGGAGCGAGTCGGGCACGATCCCGTCGCGCTGCTGGGCGCCGTCGACCCCGCCAGGTTGCGCGAGCTGGCCACCGACCGCCGCTTCCTGCGCCGTCTCGCCGACGCCGCCGACGATCTGCGCGAGTACATGACCGCGCCCCGCTGGTATCAGACGTTGCCCGAGGCCGCGGGCGCGATCGCCTACTTCTCGCCCGAGTACGGCATCGCCGCGGCGCTGCCGCAGTACTCCGGAGGCCTCGGCATCCTGGCAGGTGACCACCTCAAGGCGGCCAGCGATCTCGGCGTGCCGATCCTGGCGGTCGGACTGCTCTATCGCCACGGCTACTTCACTCAGTCGCTGTCGCCAGAGGGCTGGCAGCTGGAGCACTACCCCAGTCTCGACCCCGGCGGCCTTCCGCTGAGCCTGCTGAAGGACGAGGGGGGCACGCCCGTACACATCAGGATCGGCCTGCCGAACCAGCGCGCCCTGCACGCGCAGGTGTGGGTGGCGCAGGTCGGCAGGGTGCCGCTGCTACTGCTCGACTCCGACGTGGCCGACAACGACAACGCCGCCCGCGACGTCACCGACCGCCTGTACGGCGGGGGCACCGACCACAGGCTCATGCAGGAGCTGCTGCTCGGCGTCGGCGGCGTGCGGGCCATCCGCGCCTACTGCCGGATCACGGGACACGCCGAGCCTGAGGTCTTCCACACCAACGAGGGCCACGCGGGCTTCCTCGGCCTGGAGCGCATCCGCGAGCTCACCGAGGCGCGGCTCTCCTTCGACGAGGCGATCGAGGCGGTTCGCGCCGGCACCGTCTTCACCACCCACACGCCGGTCCCCGCGGGCATCGACCGTTTCCCCTCGGACATGATCGAGCGTCAGTTCGGCGGCGACAACGCGTGGCCGACCGTCCCTGTCGAGCGCGTCCTCGCGCTGGGCGCCGAGCAGGAGCCCGGGCGCTTCAACATGGCCATCATGGGCATGCGCCTGGCCCAGCGCGTCAACGGCGTATCCGAGCTGCACGGCGAGGTCAGCAGGGGGATGTTCCAGGAGCTGTGGCCCGGCTTCGACCTGCACGAGGTGCCGATCGGCTCGATCACCAACGGCGTCCACGCGCCCACCTGGGTAGGCCGCGAGATCATGGAGCTGGCCGGTCGCGAGCTGCCCGAGCTCATCGAGAAGGGGCAGGGCTGGGAGGGCGTCCAGAAGATCTCCGACCCCGAGATCTGGGGCATCCGCGGCAGGCTGCGCGAGCGCCTGGTCGAGGCGGCGAGAGTACGGCTGCGCCGCTCGTGGCGCGACCGCGGCGCCTCCGACGCCGAGCTCACCTGGGTCGACGACGCCCTCGACCCCGACGTGCTGACGATCGGATTCGCCCGCAGGGTGCCGTCCTATAAGCGGCTCACCCTGATGCTGCGCGACCCCGTGCGGCTGCGCGAGCTGCTGCTGTCTCCCGACAAGCCGGTGCAGATCCTCATCGCGGGCAAGGCCCACCCGGCCGACGAGGGCGGCAAGAAGCTCATCCAGCAGATCGTCAGGTTCGCCGACTCCGAGGACGTGCGGCACCGCATCGTCTTCCTGCCCGACTACGACATGGCCCTCGGCCAGCTGCTCGTCCAGGGCTGCGACGTCTGGCTGAACAACCCGCTGCGTCCCCTCGAGGCGTCGGGGACCTCGGGCATGAAGTCGGCGCTGAACGGCGGGCTCAACCTGTCGATCCGCGACGGCTGGTGGGACGAGTGGTACGACGGCACCAACGGCTGGGCCATCCCCACCGCCGACGGTGTCGCCGACGCCGACAGGCGCGACGAGCTCGAGGCGGCCGCGCTCTACGACCTCATCGAGCACGAGGTCTCCGACCGCTTCTACGACAGGGCGCCCGACGGGCTGCCCAGGCGGTGGCTGGAGATGGTGCGCCACACGCTGACCTCGCTCGGGCCCAAGGTGCTGGCCGGCCGGATGCTGCGCGACTACGTCGTGGGTCTCTACCTGCCCGCCGCGGCCTCGGCGAGGGCCCTGTCGACCGACTCCTACGCCCCGGCCAAGGCGTTCGCCGCCTGGCGGGTGCGCGTCACCAAGGCGTGGCCGGGCGTGCGCGTGGAGCACGTGGAGGCGTCGGGCGTCGGCGACACGCCGGAGGTGGGCGCGGCGCTCGACCTGCGCGCGACGATCGCCCTGGGCGAGCTGGAGCCCCACGACCTGCTGGTCCAGGCCGCCTACGGCAAGGTCGGCCCGCACGACGAGCTGCTGAGCCCCCGCTACCTGGCCATGACGCTCGAAGGGACGACCGACGACGGCAAGGCCCACTACGTGGGCAAGGTGCCGCTCGACAGTACGGGGGCGTTCGGCTACACGGTGCGGGTGGTGCCCAACCACCCGCTCATGGCCGCTCCCGCCGAGCTCGGCCTGCTCGCCCTCCCGGAGGAGCCCGTGGGAATGACCAACGGCACCCTCCGCTGACCACGCGGGCCCCGGAGCGCCGTCTCCGGGGCCCGGCCCGAGGCCTCCAGCCGCGCGACCCGTGGTTGACCTCGGGACGCCGAAGAGATGCCGGTTTGCGGTCATGACGCCCTGGAGCAGTCCTTCCTCCCGTCCAGGCCCCATAATCGGTATGTGGAAGACACCATGAACGGTCTGAGGGCAGACACACTCGTGGCCACCGTCCGCGGTGTCCTTCCTTCACTCACCCCCGCCGCGCAGACCGTCGCCCGTCTGATACTCGAGGACCCCGCGACCGTCGCCCGCAGCACCATCACCGAGCTCTCGGCCGCCTCCGGCACCAGCGAGGCGACGATCGTCCGCACCGCCCGCCTGCTCGGCTTCGCCGGATACCCGCAGCTCAGGCTGGCTCTCGCGGCTGCGGCCGCGCAGCCCGACCGGCTGGTGCCCGGCGACCTGGCCCCCGACGACCCGCTGTCGGAGGTCATCCTCAAGGTCTCGCGAGCCGAGTCCGAGGCGATCAACGACACCGTCGCCCAGCTCACCTCCGAGCGGCTCGGCCTGGTCGTGGACGCCATCGTGGGCGCCCGCAGGATCGACTCCTACGGCGTGGGCGCCTCGGGGCTGGTGGCCGAGGACGTGGCGCAGAAGCTCATGCGCATCGGCCTGTCGAGCCACGCCTTCCAGGACGCGCACCTGGCGCTCACCAGCGCGGTGCTGCTCAAGGCGGGCGACGTGGCGATCGGCATCAGCACCTCGGGCGAGACGCCCGACGTCCTCGAGCCGCTGCGCCTGGCGGGGGAGGCGGGGGCCACCACGGTCGCCATCACCAACAACCCGCGCTCCTCCCTCGCCGCGATGGCCGAGCACGTGCTGATCTCCGCCGGCAGGGAGACCGAGTTCCGCCCCGGCGCGCTGGCCAGCCGCATCAGCCAGCTGCTCGTCGTCGACTGCGTCTTCGTGGGCGTGGCCCAGCGCACCTTCGACTCCTCGCAGGAGGCGCTGCAGAGCACCAGACGCGCCGTCGCCGAGTTCACCCGCAAACGCTGAGGGACCCCGCCCGGTGAGGGCGAGGTCCCGTCGAACAGCGCCTACTGGAACGTCACCCGCACGTCGTCGGCCTTGACGAACATCACCCGGTGACCGAACTGGATCTGCCAGTACTTCGTCTTGCCGCGCACGACGGTGTGCGGGGCGGGGTCGAAGGTCACCGCCCTGTAGTACTCGGCCGCCGCGGGCCCTGCCAGCGTGTACTTCTCCCCTTCGGAGAAGGTGTACTGCAGCGGCGTCACAGCCTGGTACGGGATGCCCGCGGGGTAGGCCTCCTGCTCCGGGTAGGCCCTGCCGTACACGGGGACGGTCTTGAGCCCTGGACGGGGGGTCACGACGAGCCCCATGGACGGCACCGCGGTCGGGTTGGCGGCGGGGTTGTGGAACCACGCCTTCTGACCGAGGTACCAGATCGCGGTCCAGTCGCCGTCGCGGTCGGCCACGGCGTAGCGCTGCCCGGTGGTGGCGCGGGCGCTGTGGTCGTAGACGCTGTAGAGCGAGTCGCCCGTGGGGTGCTTGCCGATGTCCTTGACCAGCGGAGCGTCGGGGCGCGGCTCGGTGCGCAGCCACACCGTGGAGGCGGGCAGTGGCGGACACGCGGCCGAGGGGTTCTTGCGGTCACAGCCGTAGAAGTACGGCTTGTTCGTCTCGAAGTCCGGCTTGATCATGATGGAGCCGGACCTCGGGCCGCCGAACTGGTGCAGCGGAGCGCCCATGAGCTCGAAGTAGTGCGCCCAGTCCCAGAAGGGGCCGGGGTCCTCGTGCATGCCCCTGACCGTGGTCGGCAGCGTGCCTGGCACGTTGTCGTGGCCGATGATGTGGGCGCGGTCGAGCGGCACGCCGTGGCGCATGGCCAGGTAGCGCACGAGCTTGGCCGACGTGCGGTACATCGCCTCGGTGTACCAGGTGCTGCCCTCGGCCAGGAAGCCCTCGTGCTCGATGCCGATGGACTTGGCGTTGATGTACCAGTTGCCGGCCTGCCAGCCGACGTCCTTGGTCTTGATCTGCTGGGCGATGTGCCCGTCGCTGGACCTGACCGAGTAGTGCCAGCTACCGGGCCACCTCGGGTCCTGGTTGAGCCGCACGGAGGGCGCCCAGTAGCCCTCCATGTCGTGGATGACGATGTAGTCGATCTTCTGGTTGTTCGGCCTGTCGGACAGGTCGTAGTGGCCGTAGTTGTTGTTCGGCAGCTGCGCGTATCCTGCGGGGATCCACTCGCAGGAGATCGAGCGCGGGCACTCCACGCCGTCGCGGCGCGGCAACGAGAGCCCGAGCTTCTCCAGCCACGACTCGATCTTGCCGAGGTCGGGCACCGGCTTCAGGGTGACCCGCTGCCCGTCGTCGGTGGTGCGCGTCATGCCCGAGGCGATCACCGAGAAGACCTCGTCGGCGAAGAACTTGGCCGCCTCGTACTCGGTGGCTCCGGAGTAGCGCGCGACCGCGCCGTACCACTGGCCGGGATCGTCGCTGAGCGGCGCGCCGAGCTGCTTCTGGTAGTCGGCCAGCAGCGCGGCGCCGCCGCGGATGTTGGCCGCGGGGTCGGTCTTCAGTGTCTCGTGCGACTCGCCCGTCAGCGCCGCGGCCTTCTCCATCGTCCTGAGCGAGGCGGGGATCTCCTCCGGCGTCTCCGGCGCCTCGGACGGCAGGGCCAGCGGGCGCGTCTCGTCGCCCCGCGGGTCCTCCTCGCCCTCGGCGTGGTGGTTGGAGCCGGTGAAGGCGGCCGCGTCGGTCAGGTGCATCGGCCCGAACCCCGCGTCGTTGCTGGGCTGGCCCGCGTGGGAGTCCCACCTCGACCCCAGGTAGGAGACGCCCAGCAGGACGCTCTCCGGCACCTGGTAGGTCTCGGCAGCCTTCGCGAACGCCTGCTGCCTGTCATCGGGCGCGGCCTCGGCGTGCGCGATCGCGGTGGGTATCAGCAGCGGTAAGAAGCAGGCGACCGCCAACGCTCTGCGCATGGGTGACTCCTTGACTGGGGGGTCGTTCAGGAGTCAGCGTCTCAACATTTTCCTTCCTCTAGAAGAGGATTGAGAAGGATTTTTTCAGGACTTCATCGGGGAGGCCCCCGCCTCCCCGATGCCCGGTCAGCCGTTGGCGGCCTCTTCGAGCTCCTTGACGTTGATCTTCGACATCTTGAGCATCGCCTGCATGGCGCGCTCGGCCCTGGCCGGGTCGGGGTCGCTGAGCAGCTTCGGCAGCGCCTTGGGGATGATCTGCCAGGACAGTCCGTACTTGTCCTTGAGCCAGCCGCACTGGCTCTCCTGGCCGCCCTCGACGAGCTTGGCCCACAGCTCGTCGACCTCCTCCTGGGTGTCGCAGTCGACGTAGAGCGAGATCGCCTCGGTGAAGGTGAACTGCGGCCCGCCGTTGAGCGCGATGAAGCGCTGCCCCTCGATCTCGAACGTCACGATCATGGGAGTGACCTCGACGACGCGCGAGTTCGGGAAGATGGAGACGTAGTGGTTGGCCGCCTCCTCCGCCTGGTTGTCGAACCAGAGGTACGTGGTGATCTTCTGCATGATGTGCTCCTCTCTCTGCTCGCTATAGTCGCAATCCGGCTGGACCGCCGAGTAGTGCCTCGTTCACCAACACCGTGTGAAGGATTCACAGTGATCCGAGTTCTGATCGCGGAGGATGTGCGCATCCTGCGCGAGACGCTGGCCGCCGTGCTCGAGCTGGAGGACGATCTCGAGGTCGTGGCCGCCGTGGAGCGCGGCGACCAGATCGTGCCCGCCGCGCTGGAGTCGCGTCCCGACGCGGCGGTCCTGGACATCGAGCTGCCGGGGCTGGACGGCCTCAGCGCCGCCGCGCTCCTGACCGAGCGCCTGCCCGAGTGCCGCGTCGTGGTGCTCACCGGCTTCGCCAGGCCCGGCTACCTGCGGCGCGCCATGGCCTCGGGGGTGAGCGGCTTCCTGCTCAAGCACTCACCGCCCGGCGATCTCGTCGAGGCCATCAGGAAGGTGGTCGCGGGAGAGCAGGTCGTCGATCCGCAACTGGCCATGGCCGCCCTCCGCAAGGCCGACAACCCGCTGGCCGCCCGCGAGGTCGACGTGCTCAGGATGGCCGCCACGGGCGCCGAGGCCGACGAGATCGCGGTACGGCTCTCGCTCAGCAGGGGCACCGTCCGCAACTACCTGTCGTCAGCGGTCATGAAGCTCAACGCGAGGAACAGGGTCGACGCGATCCGCATCGCCGCCGACGAGGGCTGGCTCTAGCGGAGCCGTCGCGGTGAGCGTGTGGGTCTCGCCCGTGCGCTCGGAGCTCAGCCGCCCGCCCAGGGCGTCCAGACGGTGGGTGAGGTTGCCGACGCCCGCGCCCGGCCGGTGATCGGGTGAGGCGGCGGTCACGCCGTCGTTGGTCAGGCTGAGCCGTACCTGCCTGTCGTCGGCCACGATCTCCAGCGAGCAGTGGCGGGCCGCGCTGTGCCTGAGCACGTTGGTCACGCCCTCGCGCAGCACCGCCGCCAGCGCCTCGTCCACGCCGGCGGGCAGCGCCGCCGCCGTGTGGGACCAGCTCACCTCGACGCCCATCGCCTCCAGAACCGCGCGGGCCGACTCGACCTCGGCGGCCAGCGAGATCTCCGTGCGGCCCGAGGCCACCGAGTCGATGTCGGCGAGCACCTGGCGGGCCGCCTCCAGGCCGTCGCCGAGCTGCCGCGCGGCAGCGTCGGGATCGCGCTCGAGCAGCCGGAAGGCCAGCTCGGCCTTGAGCACCACCACAGACAGGCCGTAGCCCAGCAGGTCGTGCAGGTCGCGGGCGAAGCGCAGCCGCTCGCGCGCCACCTGGACCCTGGCCAGCTCCGCCCGCGCCTCCCGCAGCTCGACCGTCAGCCTGGCCATGCGCCACAGGGCGTAGACGATGATCGCCCGCTCGATCACGTACACCACCCCGTAGACCGCGTCCAGGACGTTGCCCGCCAGGCCGGTCTGGGTCAGGTGGAAGACGACGTCGACCGTCAGCACCGCGCCCGCGGCGGCCCACCGGACCGGCCCGCGCAGCAGCACGACGACGGCGCCTGGCAGCAGCGTGGCGACGTACCAGAGCTTCGCGCCGAGCAGCGCCGTCGGCGCGTAGGTGAGCAGCACCAGCCCCGCGAGCGTCCAGCCCTCGTGCCGTCCGCCCGGCAGGCACGCTCGCAGGTAGAGCGCGACGAAGCCGAGCAGCGCCACGACGAAGACCAGCAGGGGGAGGCCGGACAGGCCGATCTGGAACAGGTGACGGACCTCGTGCGGCACGATCATCAGCAGCAGCGTCGTGACGACGAGGACGTTCACGACCCTCGTGGTCAGGTCTCCGGCCACCACCGGCCTGGCGGTGACCCCGTCGCGGTGGGCGTGCGAGACCGACCGCACCTCGGTGAGGGCCGTGCGCGCCGTCGCGAGGCTCGCCTCGAGCTCCTCCCGCGACAGGCCAGGACGCTGGAGCACCAGGGCCACCTGCTTCAGGCTCGAACCCACCCGCTCGTTGAGCTGCTCGGCGAAGGCCAGCCGCTCACGGGCCACCTCGGCCGCCGCCAGGCTCGCCTGGGTACTGCGCAGGTCGGCGATGAGGTCGGCCAGCCGCACCACGCCGTACAGCGCGATCCCGACGAAGGCGGCCTGTCCCACCATGAGGTAGAGCGCCTCGCTCACCGTGGGCCGCACGGTGAGCCCTGACAGGAACTGGGCGAGCAGCACCAGCGAGAACGCGCCCCACCTCGGCCCCGGCCTCCTGATCAGCAGCAGGACGGCGGCGGCCAGGAAACCGGTGTTGCCGTACCAGGTGCTCGCGAACCACACCAGGCCCGCCCCTGTCAGGACCGCCTGGACGGCGAGCGTCCACCGCCAGCCTCGCGGCCTGCGCCCGTCGGCCCGCCGTACGCAGTTGCGCAGGTGCAGCCCCAGCAGGACGGCCAGCGGAGCGAAGGCCACCGCCTTGGCGGCAGGAGGATCGTCGGAGTAGAGGATGCCGATGAAGCCGCCGAAGGAGAAGCCCGCGCTGGCCACCACGGCGACCAGTTGGGCGAGCCTTAACGCTTGAGCGTCCATCGTGTCCGCCTTCCGTGTGCCCACATTCTCGCCGTTTCGGACAGCGGCTCTCGCCCTGTTCGCGGATAGGGTCGCCCCATGGGTGAGTTTGCACGCGTCGAGGTTTCCGACCAGATCGCCACGATCAGGCTCGATCGTCCGAAGATGAACGCCCTCAACGGGCAGGTCCAGCGCGAGATCGCCGAGTGCGCGCGAGCCGTGGACGCCGACCAGGACGTCCACGCGGTCGTCGTCTACGGAGGGGAGCGCGTCTTCGCGGCTGGCGCCGACATCAAGGAGATGGCCGACATGTCCTACGCGGACATGGCCGCCCACTCGAGGACCCTGCAGGACTGCTTCACCGCGCTGGCCCGGGTCGGCAAGCCGGTCATCGCCGCGATCACCGGTTACGCGCTGGGCGGCGGCTGCGAGCTGGCCCTCTGCGCGGACTTCAGGGTGGCGGGCGAGAGCGCCAAGCTCGGCCAGCCGGAGATCCAGCTCGGCATCATCCCAGGAGCCGGCGGCACCCAGCGGCTGTCCCGCCTGGTCGGCCCCGCCAGGGCCAAGGACCTCATCTTCAGCGGACGGCACGTGAGCGCGGCCGAGGCGCTGGAGATCGGCCTGGTCGACAGGGTCGTGCCCGACGTCGACGTCTACACGGCGGCCCTGGAATGGGCGGCCACCTTCGTCGGCGGCCCCACGGTCGCGCTGCGCGCCGCCAAGCAGGCGATCGACCAGGGGCTCGAGGTGGACCTGGACACAGGGCTCGAGATCGAGCGCCTGCAGTTCTCCGGGCTGTTCGCCACGGACGACGCCAAGATCGGCATGCGCGCCTTCACGGAGAAGAGCAAGCCCAAGTTCACCGGCCGCTGACCCCGGACGCGCCGGCGGACGTTGTGCCTCGGCACCGGGCGATCGGTCAGCCGGGCTGCCGCTCGGCGGATGGGTCGACGAAGCCGAGGCGGCGGTTCATGGCGATCGCGGAGGTGTTGCGGGGGTGGTGGAAGGTGATCAGGCGCTCGTACCCGGCCGATCGCACGAACCGGATCGCCAGCAGTTTCAGTGCCAGCGACAGCCCCCGCCCACGATGGGGCGCGAGGACGCCGGTCATCTCGCTGAAGGCGTACCCCTCGTCCGGGTGCAGGGAGGTCGTGGACATGCCGATCCACTCTCCTTCGAGGGTCGCCAGCACGACGCCCTCGGCGGAGAAGGTGGGCACCTCGATGCGCTGGGCGAGGTACTCGTCGTAGGTGTAGAACGCGCCCCTGTCCGGGATGTCTGCTGAGCAGGTCCTGTTGAGGTCGTAGAGGGCGCGCCGGTGGGCGGGGGTGTCGCCGAGTTCGGCCATGGTCGTGAACGCGATGCCCGACTCGCGGGCCCGACCGAGGCGGGGCTCGAAGGCCGCGTCGTCGAAGGTGTCCACGTGCAGTTCGAGGCGTACCCAGTCGACCATGTCCTGGACCCTATCCGGAGCGGCGCCGCACGCTTTTCGCGGATCAGGGGATGACCGGGACGGGGTTGGGAGAGCGGCTCAGGAGGCAGGTGGTTTGCCGCTATCGTGGCGTTTCATGATGCGCGTCCCCGTCCCCGCGCGGCTGAAGAAGGCCGTCCGTTCGTGGTTCGACTCCCGTTACATCTCGGTCGCCGACCATCGGCAGGACATCAAGGACGCGCTGTGGGAGGTTCAGACGCTGCGCCGTGAGGTGACCACTCTGCAGGAGGAGGTCAGGCGGCTCAGGGCGGCCAGGCAGCAGGGCCCGCAGCCCGCGGCGCAGGCGGCGGCCGCCACGGCGGTCGCGGAGAAGGCGGCCGAGGCGCACAGGCTGGCCCACGAGACGGCCCAGGCGCTCGACAGGATCCTGCAGAACGAGGTCCTGCTCTGGCAGGCGGTCGACGAACTCAGGGCCGCGAACGAGGGCGCCGTGGGCGGGGGGCAGTCGTGCGCGTGAGCTGGAAGGGCGGCGAGCTCACCTTCAGGCTCGACCCCGAGGACGAGATCACCGGCACCGTGTCCGACGGTTACCCCGTGAAGCTGGCGGTCAACTCCTGCGAGGTCAAGGGCGTCCCCTCCGACGCGCACAACGACCTCTGGGCCGTCGCCGCCTGGACGGTCGTCGCGCCCTGGACCAGAAGGCGCATCACCTTCGACCGTCCCGTGTCGAGCGCGCTGGCCGCCGCGCTCCACGACGGCTGGGGGATCGAGGCGGGCCCCGTGGGAGGCCCGCCGCGCGACCCCGGCCCCACGCTGGCGATCTCCTACAGCGGCGGCGCCGACTCGGTGGCCGCCGCGGCGGTCTTCCCCGACGCGCCGTTCGTGCACTTCAGGCGGGTATCGCACAGCAGGGTGCCGAACCGCTGGCCGCACTACCGCTCCGACGTGCTGGCCAAGTTGGCCGCGCAGACCGGCCGCGAGGTGACCACGGTCGAGTCGGACCTGGAGTTCACGCTGGCCGAGCCGCGTCCCGGCTATCCCGAGCACCACGCCGTCATGGTGGGGGCCCTGCTGAACGCCGACAGGCTGGGGCTGGGCGGCGTCGGCCTCGGGTACGAGATCGGCTCCCGCTGGCTGGGCGGAGGGCGGTACGTGCACCGCTTCACCCCCGACAACCCGATGTGGGCGCCCCACGGCATGTGGGGGCGGCTGTTCGCCGCAGCGGGGCTGCGGATCGTGCTGCCCGTGGGCGGCGTGAGCGAGGCGATCACGATGAGGATCGCGCTCGACTCCCCGCTCAAGGCACAGGTGCGCTGGTGCCTGCGCGGCACCTCGGGGCCCTGCCGTACGTGCGGCAAGTGCCTGTACAAGGAGCTCATCCAGGCCGCGGTGGAGCGCCGTCCGATGGACACGCCGATCACCGCGGACCGTCCCGTGGCGCGCAAGTGGCAGGAGCCCCCGCCGTACGGCGGGCAGGAGATGATCGAGTACGGCTGCGCGAGGGTTCCCGGCATCGAGAAGACGCCCTTCGCCAGGGCGGCCGGGTACCTCGGGGCCACCGAGGAGTCCACCGGCTGGCTCGACCACTGCTACAGGCCGGCGATCGAGGAGATCCCCGAGCCGTGGCGGGAGCGGGCGGAGCGGTTCATGGCGGAGAACGTCGGGTTCATGGACGAGGCCCAGGCGCGGCGAGTCGAGACATGGGGTGGCGCGGCATGAAGGTCTACCTGTCGGTGGACATGGAGGGCGTGACCGGGTTGACCGACCCGGAGGAGATGCACGCGGGCAAGCGCGGCTACGAGCGCGGCTGCGAGCTCATGACCGCCGACGCCAACGCCGCCATCGAGGGCGCCTTCGACGCGGGCGCCACCAGCGTGCTGGTCAACGACGCGCACGGCTCCACCAAGAACCTCAGGATCGACCTGCTCGACCCCCGCGCGACGCTGATCCGCGGCCCCGGCAAGTCGCAGCGCATGGCGCAGGGGCTCGACGCCTCCTTCGACGCCGCGATGTTCGTCGGCTACCACGCGAGGGCCGGCGTGCAGCACGGCGTGCTCAACCACACGTGGATGGGCAAGGAGATCCAGAACGTCTTCCTGAACGGCGCGCCCTGCGGCGAGACGCGGCTGGTCGCGGCGTGCGCGGGCTTCCACGGCGTGCCCGTCGCGCTGGTCACCGGCGACGAGGCGGTCGGCCAGGAGGCGGCGGAGCTGCTGGGCGAGGTCGAGACGGTCGCGGTCAAGAAGGGCATCGACAAGTTCTCGGCCGAACTGCTGCCACCGAGCGTGGCTCAGGCGCGAATCCGTGAGGGGGCTGCGCGAGCGCTCGGCAGGTTGAGCGGGTTCACACCTTACGAGACGGACCGGCCGTACACGCTGGGCGTGGAGTGGAACTCCACGGCCATCGCGGCGGCCTGCGGGCTGGTGCCGGGCGTGAAGCAGACGGGCGCGCGGGAGATCGAGTTCGCCACCGACGACTTCACCCAGATCATGGCGTTGATGGGGCTGTTCGCGACCATCGGTGGGCAGGTGGCCTGCGGCAGCGGGCCCTATGGCTGACAGGGGCACGCTGACCAGGCGCGGACTGCTGGTCGGCATCGGAGCGGCCGGCGGCGCCGGCGCGATGTACGCGGCGATGGGCGCGCTGGGGCTGGCCCCCTCCGAGCAGGACAAGACGTTCACCCCGCCCAGGCAGGGTGATTTCACGCTCAAGGGCAGGGGCGCCGCCAAGGTCGTCATCCTCGGCGCGGGCGTCGCGGGGCTGACGGTCGCCTACGAGCTGGGCAAGGCGGGCTACGACTGCACGCTGCTCGAGGCGAGCGACAGGATCGGCGGGCGCAACCTCACCCTGCGCGGCGGCGACAGGCTCACCGAGCTCAACGGGGCCGCCCAGGACGCCCGTTTCGGCGAGGGCGTCTACTTCAACGCGGGCCCCGGCAGGATCGCGCCGTGGATGGTGACGATGGACTACTGCCGCGAGCTCGGCGTCCCCATCGAGACCTTCGTCAACTCCAACGCCTCGGCGTACGTGCACACCGAGGGAAGGACGGTCCGCAACAAGACCGCTCGCGCCGACATGTACGGCTATGTCGCGGAGCTGCTGGCCAAGGCCACCCACCACCGCGCGCTCGACCGCAGGCTCACGGGCGAGGACCGCGAGCGCCTCCTGGAGTTCCTGCGCAGGTTCGGAGACCTGGGGCCCAAGCTCACCTACGAAGGCTCCGAGCGCCGCGGTTTCACGAGATATCCGGGCATGGACGGCGGAACGGCGCTGACCTCACCCGCCGGCCTGCACGAGGTGCTCGCCGCGGGAGTCGGCCGCGCGATCACCAACGACTTCGGCTACGACCAGGCGACCCCGATGTTCCAGCCGGTCGGCGGCATGGACGCGATCGTCACCAGGCTGGTCGAGGCGGTCGGCCGCGACCGCGTCAGGACCGGAGCCAGGGTCACGAAGATCACCGACCAGGCCGGGTCCGTCACCGTCACCTGGGAAGGCGGCGAGCTCACCGCCGACTACTGCGTCACCACGCTGCCCCCGCACATCCTGGCGAAGATTCCGCACAACCTGGGCGCCCTCGTCACCGCCGCGCTCCGCACGCCCGTCCCCGTGGCGGCAGGCAAGATCGGCCTGGAGTACGGCAGGCGCTGGTGGGAGCTCGAGGACCGCATCTACGGCGGCGTCACCGAGACCGATCTCGACATCACACACATCTGGTATCCCTCCTACGGCTACCACTCCGAGCGCGGCCTGCTCGTCGGCTACTACAACTCGGGCGAGCCCGCCGAGCTGTACGGGGCGCTCACTCCCGAGGACCGCAGGCGCCGCGCGCTCACCCAGGGCAAGAAGATCCACGGCGAGAAGTACCGCGCCGAGCTGCTGTCGAGCGTCTCGATCGCGTGGGAGCGCCAGCCTCATCTCCAGGGCGGATGGGTGCGCTGGCCGGCCTTTGATTCGTCCTTCACTCTCCTGCAACGTCCGTCGGGGAGGGTGTACTTCGCGGGCGACTGGCTCACCCACCTGGTCGCATGGCAGGCGGGTGCCATGGAGTCGGCGAGGAGTACGGTCACCCAGCTGCACCGGCGTGTCACAGCGTCGGCGTAGGGTCCTGCGCATGGATCTCAGATGGGTGCCCGCCCTCGACCGGATGGACCTGCTCGCCGAACCGGTGGCGAGAGCCGTACGTGAGCTGAAGGAGGAGGTGCGCGTGGCCGAGATCGACGCCGAGCTGGCCGACACCGCCGCCTTCTGCGACCGGTACGGCGTGGCGATGGACGCCTCCGCCAACTGCGTGGTGGTGGCGGGCAGGCGGGGCGGCGAGGTGCGCTACGCCGCCTGCATGGTGCTGGCCACGACGAGGGCCGACGTCAACGGCGTGATCAGGAGACATCTCGACGCACGCAAGATCAGCTTCGCCTCCATGGACGACGCGGTCTCGCTGACCGGCATGGAGTACGGCGGCATCACCCCGCTGGGCCTGCCCGAGGGCTGGCCGATCCTGGTCGACAGCAGGGTGGCGGCCCATCCCGAGGTGGTCATCGGCAGTGGTGTGCGGCGTTCGAAGCTCGCCCTGCCGGGGGCCGCTCTGGCCGGATTGAAGACCGCGGAGGTCCTCGATCTGGCGAATTGAGACCAATGCGAGACCGATGATTGGGAAACCTATGGGGTCACTTCAGACGTTACACGAGTGGGAATGTGACCTTGTGGTTCATCTCGTGGGCGGGGTTTGAGCCGGTATGGTGCTTCATGCCATGAACGATGACCGACTAGGCCCTTACCGGCTGCTCAGGCGGCTCGGTGAAGGGGGCATGGGCGTTGTCCACCTCGCTGTCGACCCGCAGGGACGGCAGGTGGCGGTCAAGGTCCTCAGGGCCGAGGTCGCCGGCGACGACGTCGCCAGGCGGCGGCTCTCGCGTGAGGTCGACACGATGCGGCGGGTGCGCAGCAAGTACATCGCCGAGGTGCTCGACGCCGACGTCACGGGACACCGCCCGTACATCGTCACCCGCTACGTCGCAGGCCGTCCGCTCGACGAGGTCGTCAAGCAGGACGGTCCGCTCGAGCTGCCCGCGCTGGTCAGGGTCGCGCACGGGGTGGCCTCGGCGCTGGCCGCCGTCCACTCCGTCGGAGTGATCCATCGCGACCTCAAGCCGGGCAACGTGCTGATCCTCGACGGCGACCCCGTCCTGATCGACTTCGGCATCGCCCAGGCGGTCGACGCGACCAGGCTGACCCAGACCGGCATGTTCATCGGCACGCCCGGCTACCTCGCGCCCGAGATCATCGAGGGTCATGAGGCGGGCCCCGAGGTCGACATCCACGCGTGGGCGGGCACGCTGCTGTTCGGCGCGACCGGCCAGCCGCCCTTCGGCAAGGGCACGCTGGAGATGATCTTCTACAACATCACGGCGGGCAAGGCCGAGGTGTCGGCGGCGCCGCGCGAGCTGCAGCCGCTGCTCAAGGCAGCCTTCCAGCGCAACCCCTCCAAGCGGCCCAAGGCGGCCGACCTGGCCGAGCAGACCGCCAGGCTGCTGCCCAAGTCCGCCAGGGTGCCCGACGAGATCTCCACCGTGCCCAGGCCCGACCGTCCGGGCTCGCGCCCTGTGACCGACCCCGCCGACGTGCCCACGCCGGCGATCCCGCCCGCCAGGCCTCCGCTCGGTCAGCCGTCCCTGTCAGGCCCGTACGGCGGCGCCGCGCCCATGTCCGGCGCCGGCGCCCCCGGCAGCCAGGAGTTCGTCTCCCTCCTCGGCAACCAGGCCCCCTCGGGTCCCTCGACGGGCGGCCACGTGGGTCCCTCAACGGGCGGTCACGGCCAGGCGGGCCCCGCCGGCGGCCCCACGGGTCCCGGCACCGGCGGGCACGGGGCGACGGGCCCGGGTTCGGGCGGTCATGGGCCCTCGGGTCCCGGGCAGGCGGGCGAGCACGCCACGACCGGCGGCGACCCGTGGCCGACCAGACGCGTGACGCCCGAGGAGCTGCGGCAGATGCGTGAGGAGGGCGGCGTGCCCGCCCACCCGTGGGACGTGCCGACCAGGGCCTCCACCGAGCCGCCCACAAGCCGCCCATGGCCGGGCAACCAGGCCGACCACAGCGCCCCGCACACCCCTCCTGGCGCGCCGAACCCGCCCGGCGGGTTCCCTTCAGCGGGCCACGCAGGCGGCTTCCCCGCGCCCGGCGGCCAGTCGCCGGGCTTCCCCGCGCCCGGCGGCCAGTCGCCGGGCTTCCCCGCACAGAGCGGCCCTTCGTCGGGCTTCCCCGCGCAGGGCGGTCCTTCGTCGGGCTTCCCCGCGCAGGGCGGTCCTTCGTCGGGCTTCCCCGCGCAGGGCGGTCCTTCGTCGGGCTTCCCCGCGCAGGGCGGGCAGGCAGGCGGCTATCCTGGCGCGCCACCGTACCCGCGCGACGGTGACATCCCCACGCGCAGGGTGCGCCCCGACGCGCCCGACTACCCTCGCGGTGCCCCGCAGCCCTACGGCCACCAGTACCCGCAGGCCGGTCATCCCGCGCCCGACCCCGAGACCTGGCGCGAGCCGCGCATCCCTGGGGCGCGCCCCGGCCTGGCGCTGCAGCGTTCCAAGGCGTACGGCGTCGCGGGCGCCATGCTGCTCGTCGTCATGATCGTGCTCGCCGTGCTGGCGCCGCTGATCGTCAGCGCGGTGGCGATCCCGTTCGCCGTGCTGCTGCGCGCGGCCGACCTGGCCCAGCCGCAGCTCAACGTCAGGCGTTCGACGGGTTCGGCCGCTGCCGACGTGCTGCGCGTGTTCGCCCAGCCCGCCGCGCTGCTGAAGTCGATCGGCATCACGGTCGCGCTGGTGCCGTACGCGCTGATCCTGGGCCTGCCCGTCACCCTGCTGCTCACCGTGCTCGTGCACTCGATGCCGCTGGCCAACGCGCTGGCCTGGGGTGGAGCGATCGCCCTGTGGACCGTCTGCGCGGGTCCCGGCGTCGAGGCTCCGGGACGGCAGATGCGCAGGACGCTCGCCTCCTTGGTTCCGTCGCGTACGGTGGCCATGGTGACCGCCGGCGTGCTCGCCGTCGGAGCCGCGCTCTCGCTGGTCCTGGCGCTCGGCACAGTGCCCGAAATGGGTAGAAAGTCGGTATGGGTGCCCGTCGACGTGAGTCCGCTCACGGACAGGCTGATGGACCTGCGGGGGAAGGCGGGCCAAGGAGGGGGATGAGTAGATGAGCACCGGCAACACCCAGGCGCCCGAGCGTCTCGGTCCCTACAGACTGGTCAGGAAGATCGGCGAGGGTGGCATGGGGGTTGTCCACCTCGGGATCGACGAAGAGGGGCGCGAGGTCGCCATCAAGGTGCTGCACCCCCACGTCGCCGCCGACCTCAAGGCGCGAGACCGGCTGACCCGCGAGGTCGAGACCATGCGCAGGGTGCGCAGCCGGCACGTCGCCGAGGTGCTCGACGCCGAGCTCGTCGGCGGGCAGCCGTACGTCGTGACGAGGTTCGCTCCGGGACGCACGCTCGAGGAGACCGTCCTCGCCGAGGGCCCGCTGCCGGCGGCGCAGCTGATCAGGCTGGCGCAGGGGCTGTGTTCGGCGCTCGTCTCCATCCACGCCGCCGACGTCATCCACCGCGACTTCAAGCCGTCCAACGTCATGCTGGTCGACGGCGAGCCGCTGGTCATCGACTTCGGCATCGCGCACCTGGTCAACGCCACCAGGCTGACCCAGACGGGCATGTTCGTCGGCACGCCCGGCTACCTCGCGCCCGAGATCATCCGCGACACGGAGATCACCCAGGCGGCCGACGTGCACGCGCTGGCCTCCACGGTGTTCTTCGCCGCCGTGGGCGCGCCGCCGTTCGGCACGGGGACGTTCGAGGTCATCTGCTTCAACATCATGGAAGGCCGGGCGCAGCTCGACAAGGCGCCCGCGTGGCTGCGCGGCTGGCTCGGCAAGGCGCTGGCGGTCGACCCCCGCGCAAGGCCCGCGGCGCAGGAGCTGCTGCGTATGGCGCGCAGGCTCGACCCCTCGGTGACGGCCTTCAACGAGACCCCGCCGAGCGGCACGCGGGTCCTGGAGTCGTCGCCACCACCGCCGGTCAACAGGACCAAGACGCTCGCGCGCGACGACAGCTACTCCGACCTGCTGCCGCCGGTCGAGTACGCCAAGCCGCCGAGGCCCGCGCCGCAGCCGCGCAAGGAGGCCAAGCCCCGCAAGGAGCCGAAGCCGCCGCCGTACGTGCCGGCGAACGTGCCGCCCTACCGGCCGCCCGCGCCGTACCCCGACCAGCGGGTCGCGGGCTACCCCGCGCCACAGCAGGCGGCGGCCGTGCGGCCGCCGCAGCCCGCCACTCAGCCGAGGCCCTACACGCCGCCGCGGGCCGACCGGCCGAAGTACCGCGTGGGGCATCCGCTCATCGCGGCGCTGCTGCTGACGCTGCTGGTCGCACTGGCGGTCATGATGCCGGTGATGGTCGGCGCGGCCGCCGTGGTGATCGCGCTGGTGCTGCGCGTGGGCGAGTACCTCTTCGGTGACCTGGTCGCGCGCCGCCAGCTGCGCGGCAGCAGCGCGGCCGATCCCGCGTTGATCCTGCTCGGCACGCCATGGGCGCTGATCAAGGCGGCGCTGGTGTCGCTGGTGCAGGTGCCGCTGTCGATCCTGTGGGGCGTGTGCGTCTGGGGCGTGCTGCACTACGGGTTGAAGATCGAGAGCGACCAGGCGGTGGCCTACGCGGCAGGCGCCTTCGCGGCCGGGCTGTTCCTGCTGCCGGGAGGGGGCGCGCCGCGCAAGGCCGTCACCCGCACGCTGACCGGCGTCATCCGCAGCCCTGGAGCCGGGCTGGTGGTCGCGCTGGTCGTCGGCACGGCGGCGCTGCTCGCGGTGCTGTTCGCGATGGGCCAGACGCCCACGTGGCACCCGTGGGAGCAGCCCTCCGACGTGGTGAGGGAGCTGACCCGCAGCGCCAGGGAGAGCGTGACGGGGCTCATCGGAGGGCTCATCGACTCCCTCATGACGAGCCTCGGTCTCGGCTTCCTCACACCCTGGTCATGACGTGTTCTCCGGCGCCCCTCCGCGGGGCACTATGGAGACATGAGCGAGCCTGACGGTGAGCACCTGGGCCCCTACCGCCTTCTCTCTCCTCTGGGGTCCGGCGGGTTCGGCGAGGTCCACCTCGCGCTCGACCCCGAGGGCCGCACGGTGGCGGTCAAGGTGCTGCACCCGCACGTCGCCGCCGAGGCCTCCGCCCTGACCAGGCTCGAACGCGAGGTCGAGACGATGCGCCTGGTCGAGGGGCCGCACGTGGCCGAGGTGCTGGACGCCTCGATGTCGGGCGACAGCCCCTACCTCGTGACCCGTTACGTCCAAGGGCGGGCGCTCAGCGTGGTGCCGGTGCCCGTCGACGATCTGCGCCGCCTGGCCAGGGGGCTGGCCCAGGCGCTGATGTCCATTCACGAGGCGGGCGTGGTGCACAGGGACCTCAAGCCCGCCAACGTCATGATGGCCGACGGCGAGCCCGTCGTGATCGACTTCGGCATCGCCTCGGCGCTCGACTCGCTGTCGGTCACCGCTTCAGGAGCGGTGGTCGGCACGCCGGGCTATCTGGCGCCCGAGGTGCTGGAGGGGCAGGAGGCCGGCGCTCCCGCCGACGTGTTCTCCTTCGCCGCCACGCTGGCCTACGCGGCCACGGGGCGCCAGCCGTACGGCACGGGCCCGCTGTCGGCGGTCGCCTACCGGGTCGTCCATCACGAGCCCGACCTGGAGGGCGCGCCCGCCTGGCTGGAGCCCCTGCTGCGCGACTGCCTGGTGCGCGACCCCGCCGCGCGGCCGACGGCCGCGCAGGTCTGCGCCAGGCTGGGTGTCGACGCGCCCGCTCGCGGACGCCACGGCGTGCGAGGCCTCAGCGGTACGGCCCGCCGCCCCGCGCCGAGCGCGATGGGGGTGCCGGGCTCGGCCGGCCACGAGCAGGGCGGCTACCTCTCCACGGAGGCAGGGCCTGGCGCCGTCTTCTCGACGGGCAGGAGGGCCGGCCTGGAGCCGCCCGACCTGCACGACCTGTCCACCCGCGAGTGGCGTCCAGGCGTGGCGGCGGTGGACGAGGCGCGAGCCCGCCACAGGGAGAAGATCCGCAGGCGGTGGGTGGTCGGCTCGGGCATCTTCGTCGCCCTGCTGGCGGCCGCGGCCAGGACCCCGTTGCCCGAGGCGTCGCTGCTCCTGCTGGCCTCCTACTCGCTCATCGTGGTCGTCGACGCGGGCATCGCGCTGCTCTCGCGTGGCCTGTTCAGGAGCCGCCGCATGGTGACCGACCTGTCGTCCGTGGCGGGGGTCGTGGCGCTGTGGCTGGTGCTCAGCACGCTGTTCAGCCCGTTCACGCTGGCGCTCTTCGCGGGCACGGCGCTGGTCGTCGGAGTGGTCTTCCTGCTCAACGCCTGATCGCGATGTGCGAGGGGGGTGACAGCAGGATTCCGGAACAAAGTTCGGTAAGGTGAGGCTACCTGCGGGTTTGCGTCAAAGCTACTCATGGGTAACATGGCGACCCGAGGGCCGTGGAGTAGGGGCCCTGGGCAGTCTGGCAGTCTGGACAGCACTCATCCGAGCATGCGATTACGGGAGGTCGGCCACCGGCCATGAACATCGTCGTCTGCGTGAAGCAGGTCCCCGACACGGCGACCGAGCGCAAGCTCCGGTCCGATGACAAGACGCTCGACCGCGACGCCGCCGACGGCGTCGTCAACGAGCTTGACGAGTACGCGGTCGAGGAGGCCCTGAAGCTCAAGGAGGCCCACGGCGGTGAAGTGACCGTCCTCACCATGGGCCCCGGCAAGGCCACCGAGACCATCCGCAAGGCCCTGGCGATGGGCGCGGACAAGGCGGTCCACCTGAGCGACGACGCCCTGCACGGCTCGGACGCCCTCTCGACCTCCTACGCGATGGCCCAGACGCTGAAGAAGATCGGGTTCGACCTGGTCATCCTCGGCTCGGAGTCGACCGACGCGCGCACCGGCGTGCTGGCCGCCATGCTGGCCGAGCGCCTCGGCGCCGCCCAGCTGACGCTGGCCAACAAGGTGGACGTCGAGGGCTCCTCGATCTCCATCCAGCGTCTGACCGACTACGGCTACGACAAGGTCGAGGCCACGCTGCCGGCCGTCGTCTCCGTGGTCGAGAAGATCAACGAGCCTCGCTACCCGTCCTTCAAGGGCATCATGGCGGCCAAGAAGAAGCCGGTCGAGACCCTCTCCGTGGGCGACGCCTCCATCGACGCCGCGCAGGTCGGCCTCGGCGCCGCCTGGTCCGAGGTCGTCGACTTCGCCGCCGCCCCTCCGCGCGCGGCGGGCACGATCGTCAAGGACGAGGGCGACGGTGGCGTCAAGGCCGCCGAGTTCCTCGCGTCCAAGAAGTTCATCTGAGCACGGGAGAGAACAGCAGATATGTCGGAGATTCTCGTTCTCGTTGAGCAGGTCGACGGCGAGGTCAAGAAGGTCACGCTCGAACTGCTGACCCTGGCCCGTTCGCTCGGCACCCCGTCGGCCGTATGGGCGGGCCCTGGCTTCGGCGCCGACGCCAAGGCCAAGCTGGCCGAGTACGGCGCGGAGAAGATCTACGTCGCGGGCTCCGCCGACGTGGTCGACCACGTCGTCGCCCCCAAGGCCGAGCTGCTGGCGCAGCTGGTCGGCTCCGCCGCGCCTGCGGCCGTCCTCGTCGCCGCCACGGCGGAGGGCAAGGAGGTCGCCGGTCGGCTGGCCGTCAAGACCGACTCGGGCGTCATCACCGACGCGGTCGGCGTGGGCGAGGGCTTCGTCGCCGACCAGTCCATCTTCGGTGGCGGCGTCAACGTCCACTCGCGCGTGACCAAGGGCACCCCGATCATCGCGGTCCGCCCGAACTCCACCGCCCCCGCTCCCGCGCCCGCCGCGGGCGCCGAGGAGGAGGTGTCGGTCGCGCTGTCGGACGCCGCGAAGGCCTCGAAGATCGTCGAGCGCGTCAAGCAGGAGAAGGGCGCTCGCCCCGAGCTCACCGAGGCGGCGATCGTCGTCTCCGGCGGCCGTGGCGTGGGCTCGGCGGAGAACTTCTCGATCATCGAAGGGCTGGCCGACGTCCTGGGCGCCGCTGTCGGCGCCTCCCGCGCGGCCACCGACGCGGGCTGGTACCCGCACCAGTTCCAGGTCGGCCAGACGGGCAAGACGGTCTCGCCGCAGCTCTACATCGCCGCGGGCATCTCGGGTGCGATCCAGCACCGGGCGGGCATGCAGACGGCGAAGACCATCGTCGCGATCAACAAGGACCCGGAGGCGCCGATCTTCGAGCTCGCCGACTTCGGTGTCGTCGGCGACCTGCACCAGATCGTCCCGCAGCTCGCGGACGAGGTCAGCAAGCGCAAGTAGCACAGCACGAGAACGGCGGCCCCCTGCCTCAGGGGGGGGCCGCCGTTCTCGTGTCGTGGCGGACGGTCAGCCGGCGAGCGCGGCGCGGATGCGGGCGGCCAGGGCGGCCGCCCGCCCGGTGTCCCACGGGATGAGGCCGTTCTCGCTCATCAGCGCGTAGAACTGCTGCTCGTGGTACGGCGTGCCCGGCGGCAGCGGCGCGATGTGCCAGTGCAGGTGCGAGTTGCCCTGCTGACTGCCCAGCGTGAGCAGGTAGGTCCGCTCGGAGGGCACCGCCGCCTCCACGGCCAGCGCGACCCTGCGCACCACGGCCATCAGCGCGAGGTAGTCGTCCTCGTCCAGGTCCCTGACCGCGTGCTCGACGTGCGCCTTCGGGCAGACGAGCGCGTAACCGGGGACGGTGGGATAGCGGGCGAGGAAGGCCAGGTGCCTGTCGTCCTCGTAGAGGATCTCCTCGAGGTCGTGGGCGGGGTCGCCTGACACGATGGCGCAGACGAAGCAGGGGCCGTTCCTGACGCGTTCGACGTAGGCGTCCAGGTCCATCCGTTCGGAGCGGGCGGTCATCGACCGAGCCTCTCACGCGTGTGGGCGGCTCCCAAGGGGCCGCCGGGTCAGGCGGCGACTCCTGCGGGGGTGCGCTCCTCGACGTGGGCGGGGGTGGTCGTGGTCGTCTCGTGGCGGGGCAGGAACCGTGCCGCGACGGCGATGAGCACGCCGAGCACGACCGCGATGCCGAGGGCCATGCGCAGTGAGGTGAAGTCGCTGATCAGGCCGATCGCCACGGGGCCGAGCAGCAGACCCGCGTAGCCCATCGCGCCCGCCTGGGCGATCGCGGGGCCGGGGTTGTCGGTGGCGGTGCCCGCCAGCGACAGCGTCATCGGCGAGATGGTGGCGACGCCGAGCCCGACGAAGAACATCGCGAAGACCGCGATCAGCGGAGTGGCGGCGGTCAGCACGATCGCGAACGTCGCGGCCGTGGCCACGCCGGAGACGGTCATGATGCCTCGCACGCCGAACCGCCCGCGCAGCCGGTCACCGCCCAGCCTGGCCAGCAGCATGCCGACCTCGAATACCGGGTAGCCGAGCGCGGCGATCGCCTCGGGCGCGCCGAGCTCGTCGCGCATGAACAGGCCGTTCCAGTCGGCGACGGTGCCCTCCACCATGAACGCGAAGAACATGATCGCGCCCAGCAGGTAGACGACCGCGGGCAGCCTCTTGCGCGCCTTGGCCGTGGTCCGTACGACGGGGGGTTCGGGCAGGTAGGTACGACCGATGATCATGACGAGGGGGAGCGAGATCAGCGCGACCAGCGAGAGGTTGGCGGTGTAGGACAGGCCGAGGGCGATCGCGAGGCTGCCGATGCCGCCTGCCGCGATGGCGCCGACGCACCAGCCCGCGTGCATGCCGTTCATCAGCGGCCTGCCGTAGGCCTGCTCGACCGTCGAGCCCTGGGCGTTCATGGCGATGTCGACGGTGCCGAAGGCCATGCCGAAGACGGCCACCGCCACCAGGAGCGACGGCAGGTTCGGCGCGCAGCCGATGCCGAGCAGCGACAGCGCGGTGGCAGGGCCACCGACCCGCAGGACCGTCCGGCTGCCCGCGCGCTGCATGATCCCGCGCATGGACTGCATGGTCACGAGCGCGCCCAGACCCCACACGAGCAGGATCACGCCGACCGTCGCTTCGGACAGGCCGAGTTTGTCGGTCAGTGCCGGGATGCGCACGGTCATCGTGCCCACCATCAAGCCAGCCAGGACAAAAGTGAGGATCGACCCATAACGGGCAGTCCTCAGGTCGCGGGTCATCGTCAACACCTCTCGGATCGTCAGGTGGGCGCCCTCGTGGGGCGCCGCTCAGTCAGTGAACGGCGCCCCACGGGGGGCGCCGCTTGTCAGGGAAATGGCAGCCAGGAGCGGCGGCGCCTGGTCGGGCGCCGTTCGTCCGGGGAGCGGGGAACGGGGGAAACGGGGAACGTGGCGACCACGCGCGGCGTGCGGCTCTTCTGGAAGGAGGCGTGCCGCGGGCGCTAGAGCAGAGCCAGGAGCCTGGCCTCGAGCGCGACGAGGTCGCTCTCCGAGTGGAGCCCGGGGTCGTGGCTGGCCACGTCCCACAGCCCTTCGCACGCCAGCCGGACGATCTGGGAGGCGACGGGGTCGGCCTCCTCGGCCAGGGCCTCACGGTGCCACCTGGTCATCGCGTCGCGGAGCGGCGCGAGGAGGAACAGGTTGCCCGAGGCCCCCGTCACGACGGCCCATCGTCGCAGCCGGCCCGAGCGGACGGCGGCGAGCGTGGCGCCCAGGTAGCGTTTGGTGTAGGTGTCGTGCGGCTGGGCCGCCATCAGGTCGTCGAAGTCCCCGATGAGCCGCTCGACCATGCCCTTGATCAGAGCTTCCTTGCTGCTGAAGTGGTAGAGGAGCCCGCCCTTGCTCACGCCGGCCCTGTCGGCGACGGCGGCGAGGGTGAGCGCGGCCGAGCCCTGGTCGCAGAGGAGCTCCTCTGCGGCGTCAAGCAACTCGTCTCGCCTCATAGGGTCTACTGTACCGTCCGGACGGTACAGTGGCAAACGAGATACGCTGATCGGGTGAGCCCGGCCTACCTAGATCACGCGGCGACCACTCCGATGCTTCCTGAGGCCATCGAGGCGATGACCCAACAGCTCGGCCGCGTCGGAAACGCATCGTCGCTCCACGCCGCCGGACGACAGGCCCGCCGGGTGGTCGAGGAGTCGCGTGAGGCGATCGCCGACGCCCTGGGCGCCCGGCCCAGCGAGGTGGTCTTCACCGCGGGCGGCACCGAGGCCGACAACCTCGCGATCAAGGGCCTCTACTGGGCCCGCGAGCCGCGCAGGCGCATCCTGATCAGCGCGATCGAGCACCACGGCGCGCTCGACCCCGCCAGGTGGCTGGCCGACCGGCAGGGCGCCGAGGTCGAGCTGCTCGAGGTCGACTCCCACGGCAGGGTCCACCCCGACACGCTGCGCGCCGCCATCGAGCGCGATCCCGAGAGCGTGGCCCTGGTCAGCGTCATGTGGGCGAACAACGAGGTCGGCACGGTCCAGCCGATCCGCGTCCTGGCGTCGATCGCGCGCGACCACGGCATCCCTTTCCACACCGACGCCGTGCAGGCGGTCGGCGTGCTGCCGGTCTCCTTCGCCGACTCGGGCGCGCAGGCGCTCACGCTGAGCGGCCACAAGGTCGGCGGGCCCATGGGGGTGGGCGCGCTGCTGCTGGAGCGGGGTGTCACGCCCGTCTCCGTCCTGCACGGCGGAGGCCAGGAGCGCGACGTGCGCTCGGGCACCCTCGACGCTCCCGCCATCGCCGGTCTCGCCGCGGCCGTCGAGGCGGCGGCGAAGGGGCAGCAGGCGCAGGCGATCCGCCTCAGCGCGCTGCGCGACGACCTCATCCGCCGCGTACGGCAGGCCGTGCCCGACGTGATACTCAACGGCGACCCCGTCGACCGGCTGCCGGGCAACGCCCACTTCTCCTTCCCCGGCTGTGAGGGCGACGCGCTGCTGATGCTTCTCGACGCCAAGGGTGTGGAGTGCTCGACGGGCTCGGCCTGCTCGGCCGGGGTGGCTCAGCCGTCCCACGTGCTGCTGGCGATGGGCGCGCCCGCCGCGGCCGCCCGCGGCTCGCTCCGCTTCACCCTGGGCCACACCTCCACGCAGGACGACGTCGACCGCCTGATCGAGGTCCTGCCCGCCGCCGTCGAGCGAGCCCGCCGCGCGGGCCTCAGCTGAGCGCACGGCGGGCCTGACCAGCCGGGCTAGGACAGGAACGGCGCGACCGAGGTCCAGCCGGGATCGCTGACCACGTCGACGAGCGGCTGGCCCTCCTCCCAGCTCACGATCAGCTCCTTGGCGTGGATGGCCGCCTCGCCTGTGGGGTCGGCGTAGACATGGATGACCCTCGTACCCTCGGCGCTGAGGTGCGCGGCCAGCACCCCGTCGGCGTGCAGCCTGCCCAGACGGGCCGCCAGCCGTTCCTCGAACTCCCTGAGCGAGGCCAGTGACCCGTCCACGGGCAGGCCGTTCTCGTCGGCGTGGGCGTAGGGCAGCGTGATCTGGATGTGCTGGTCGTAGAGCGGGTAGTCGACGGGCCTCAGCGGATAGCGGGCCGTGGCGATGAGCGGCGCGCCGCCCGCGGTCTGGCCCTCCAGCAGCGCCCACTGCTCCTCGGCGTACTCGGAGGCCAGGTCGGCGATCACCGAGGGCAGGTGCACGGCCTCGACGGAGTCGATCGGCTGGAACGTGGCAGGCGTGATCTCGCCGACCCATCTGGCCACGTCGTCCTCGCCGAGCAGCCAGTCGAGGGAGAGCAGCGTCGCCTCCATCCTCGTCTCCTCGTCGAGCATGACGAAGACGGGGTGGAAGGCGGCGATGTCCATGCGCGGAACGCCCCTGGGCACGCGCAGGCCGAGCAACAGCTTGTCGAGGGCGAACTCGTAGCCGCCCACGTCCAGCGTGAGCTCCATCGCCTCGGGGTTGGCCTGGCGCGAGGGGTGGTACTCCCACAGCGCGTCGCTCTCGGGCGCCGCCTTGGCCCACCGGTGCGCCAGCGACCGCAGTTCGGGGTCGCCCGCCGCGGTCACCACCAGCGCCTGCTGTGCCTTCCCCCCGGGCGCGACCTCCCAGACCAGGCCGGGATGGACCGCGCTGACGGCAGGCGCGATCAGCTCCGAGAGCCGCTCGGCCTCGCCCGCCTCGACCATCGCGTCGATCCCCGGTCTGGCCTGCTGCCACCACTCCCAGAACTCGGCCAGCCCGTCGCCGGTGTCCTCGGCGACCTCTTCTTCTTCGTCCTTGCGCCCGAACAGTCGCATAACCCAGCATTCTCGCATCGCGCGGGCGCGAGGCTCCCCGTTCTCGCCCTGTACGGCGAGCCGCTCCGCGTCCATGGGCGCGGCGGCGTGGTGAGGGGACCCACGCCGGCGGCCCTGAGGGCCGAGCGGGCACCGGCGAGACGGTAGTCTCGAAACGTCATGGGACTGCGTGTGCTTGCCGCCATGTCGGGCGGCGTCGATTCCGCCGTGGCCGCTGCTCGGATCGCCGAGGCGGGCCACGATGTCACCGGTGTGCATCTGGCGCTCTCGGCCAATCCCCAATCCCACCGTACGGGGGCCAGGGGCTGCTGCACGATCGAGGACTCCCGCGACGCCCGCCGCGCCGCCGACGTCATCGGCATCCCGTTCTACATCTGGGACATGGCCGAGCGCTTCCAGCGCGACGTGGTGGAGGACTTCGTCGCCGAGTACGCCGCCGGCCGCACGCCCAACCCCTGCCTGCGCTGCAACGAGAAGATCAAGTTCGAAGCGGTGCTCGACAGGGCGCTGGCGCTGGGCTTCGACGCGGTGGCCACGGGTCACCACGCCAGGCTCACCGACGGCGTGCTGTCCAGGAGCGTCGACCAGGGCAAGGACCAGTCGTACGTGCTGGGCGTGCTCACCAGGCAGCAGCTCAGCCACGCGATCTTCCCGCTCGGCGACTCCACCAAGGCCGAGGTGCGCGAGGAGGCGGCCAGGCGCGGCCTGACCGTCGCCGACAAGCCCGACAGCCACGACATCTGCTTCATCGCCGACGGCGACACCAGGGGCTTCCTGGCCAAGCGCCTGGGCCAGGAGCCCGGCAGCATCGTCGACCAGGAGGGCGAGGTCGTCGGCTCCCACCACGGGGCCTACGCCTTCACCATCGGCCAGCGCAAGGGCCTGCACATCGACCGCCCGACCGCCGACGGCAGGCCGCGCTACGTGCTGTCGATCGAGCCGGTCTCCAACACGGTGACCGTGGGCCCTCGCGAGGCGCTCCAGGTCACCGAGATCACCTGCGTGCGGCCCGTCTGGAACGGCCCCGAGGCCACGGGGGAGCTGTCGGTGCAGCTGCGCGCCCACGGCGAGGTCTACGGCTGCCGCTTCGAGACGCGCGACGGCGAGGTCGTCATCACGCTCGACCAGCCCGCCACGGGCGTGGCGGCGGGTCAGGCGGCCGTGCTCTACTCCGGTGACACCGTGATCGGCTCGGCCACCATCGCCACCGCCGCCTGACCCTCTCCACCAGGGTCGGCCGGGGGCGGGATCAGGCGAGCGTGACCGAGTCGCCGACGGCGATGCGGCGAATGTCGGCGCCCTGCTTCTCCGACTCCATCTGCAGCCAGCCGTCCACCAGGCCGAGGCCGGCCTCGCTGTAGAGCGCGTCGTGGGTGGAGTAGGCGCGAGCGGGCTTCACCGTGCGCAGGTACCCGATGACCTCCGACATCTTCAGCCAGGGCGCGCCCGTGGGCACCATGAGCGTCCCGACGGAGGCGTCGGGCACCGTGAAGGCGTCGCCCGGGTAGAACACCTCCTCGTCCAGCAGGAAGCCGACGTTGTCGACGATCGGCATGTCGGGGTGGTTGGCGGCGTGCCATTCGCCGAACACCCTCACGCCGAAGCCGGCCGTGTCGAAGGCGTCGCCGTGCCGTACGGTCTGGACCTTCGCGGGCAGTCCCTCGGCGGCGCCAGAGGCGACACCCTCGCAGGTCCACACCTCGACCTCGGCGGACAGGGTCAGCAGCTTGTCGCGGTCGGCGTGGTCGAAGTGGTTGTGCGTGATCAGCACGGCGTCGGCGCCGTCGAGGGCGGCCGCGTCGGTGAGTGTTCCAGGATCGATGACCAGGACCTTGCCGTCCTTCTCGAGCCGGACGCAGGCGTGGCCGAATTTGGTGAGCTTCACCTGTCCCACGATAGGACAGGGCCTGAGTCCCGTGACGACGGGACATCTCGCCCCTAGGATCCGCGACATATGGGGAGAAAATTACTGGGGGCGCCGGGCCTGCCGCAGGGGTGCGCGGCGGGCCGGTCCGGCGTCCTCTCCGTTGGAGCGTTCCCGCGCGACCGTCGCCGGCATCTCGCCCTGGTCGTCAACCGCGCGCTCGTCTACGCCGTCCTCACCGTGGTCGTCGGAGCCGTCTACTTCGGGATCATCGCCGTGGCGGCGGGCCTCGGCTCGTGGGCCGGCCTGGTCGCCGCGCTGGCGGCGGGGGCCCTGTTCCACCCCGTGAGGCAACGCCTCCAGGAGGTCGCGGACCGCCTGTTCAAGGTCGAGCGCGACCCCTACAGGGTGGCCGACCGGCTCAACCAGAGCGTCCAGCGGGCCAGCGGCCCGGTCGAGGCGCTGGAGTCGGCGGCGACCGCGATCAGGCAGGCGCTCCAGGCCGACGGGGTGGCGGTCGAGGTGCTGCTGTCCGACGGCAGCCTGCGCAGGGTGTGCGACGGCGAGCCTAGCGAGCAGGCCACGCCGCTGATCTGGCACGGCCGTCCGGTGGGCCGGCTGCTGCTGGCGGGCGAGCCGCCTGATCCTGGTCTGCTCGACATGCTGGTCAGGCATCTGGCCGAGGTGGCCCACGCCGTACGGCTGACCGCCGATCTGCAGCGTTCCAGGGAGCGCATCCTGGCCACCCGAGAGGAGGAGCGCCGCAGGCTGCGCAGGGACCTGCACGACGGGCTCGGGCCCACGCTGGCCAGCCTGGCGATGACCGTCGACGAGGCGCGGCTGCGCCTTTCGAAGGATCCGGCGGCGGTCGACCCGCTGCTGCACAGGGTGCGCAGCCAGATGGCCACGGCGATAGGGGACGTGCGCGACCTGGTCTACGGCCTGCGCCCGCCCGCGCTCGACGAGCTGGGACTGGAGGGCGCGCTGAGATCACTGGCCGAAGGGCCTGGGCCGAGGGTGGTCGTGGTGGTGACAGGCCGGCTGAAGGACCTTCCCCCTGAGGTGGGCGTGGCCGCGTACAGGATCGCGCAGGAGGCGGTGACGAACGTGCGCAGGCACGCCCACGCCACCACGGCCCTGATCAGGCTCGAACGCCAGGAGGAGCTGTGGCTGACCGTCTCGGACGACGGGATCGGGCTGCAGGAGGAGCGGCGCAACGGCGTGGGGCTGGCCTCGATGCGTGAGCGCGCGGCGGAGGCGGGCGGCGACTGCGTGGTCACCGGCAGACCCGGCGGCGGCACCGAGGTGGTCGTGCGGCTGCCGCTCAAGGCGGAGGAGGGGGCGCGGTGATGCGCGGGATCGCGTGGGCGGGCGCGGTGTTCTCGCCCGCGGCGGCGTTGCTGTCGTGGTGGATGGCCGAGCAGGTGCCGTGGCCCACCTCGATGGAGGGCATCGACCCCATCGCGCTGCTCTTCCCCGTCGCCGCGGCCTTCCTGATCGACCGCAGGCCCAGGCTGCCGTTCCTGTGGATCATGTGGGGCACCGGCGTCGTGTGGGCGGTCTACAGCCTCGCCTTCTCCGGCACGCACTGGCTGACCGCCTACGCGCCGGGACCGTACGTCCCCTATCTGGGCTGGCTGGCGCTGTGGCTGTGGCTGTGGGCGGTGCCCACGTTCATCGGGATCATGCCGCTGCTCTTCCCCGACGGGCGCCTGCCGTCCAGGCGGTGGCGGTGGGTGCTCTACGGCAACCTGTTCCTGATGGTCGGCCACTCGCTCCTGCTCGGGCTGAGCCCCGACGCCGGCTTCGAGCTGGAGATGGAGGGCTTCGACAACCCCTTCGGCGTCGAGGCGCTGGGCACGGTCCCCGAGACCGTCGAGAGGTGGATCACCCCGCCGATGATGGGCCTGTCGGTGCTCGGCCTGCTCTCGCTGGTCTCCCGCTATCTGGCGGCCGGTCCTGAGCTGTGCAGGCAGATCGCCTGGTACGCCGCCACCATGGGCGTGTTCGTCGGCTTCTGGCTGGTGCGCGGCGACGACCCGGTGCTGGGGGCCGTGCAGCTGGTCCTGGCCGGCGGCATCCCGATCTCGATCATCGCCGCCGTGCTGCGCCACCGGCTCTACGGCATCCAGATCATCCTCAACAGGACTCTGGTGTACGGCGGGCTCGCGGTCGTCGTCGGGGTCATCTACGCCGCGCTGATCTGGCTGGGCGACCACCTGGTGGGCTCCTACGGCCCTGTCGCGGGCCTGGTGGCGGCGATGCTGGCGGGCGCGCTCTTCCATCCGGTGAGGCTGCGCCTCCAGCAGGCCGCCGACCGCCTGTTCGACGTCGAGCGCGACCCCTACAGGGCGGCCGACAGGCTCAGCCGTACCGTGCAGGAGGCGGGCGACCCCGCCGAGGCGCTGGCCACCGCGACCTCGGTGGTCAGGTGGGCGCTCGGCGCGAGGGGAGCCGCCGTCGAGATCGAGGGGACGGTCACGATCGTGGACGGCGAGCTGGGCGAGGAGCCGAAGGCGGTGCCGCTCGACTGGCACGGCGAGCCCGTGGGACGGCTGCTGCTCAACGGCGTCAGGCAGGGCAGGGAGCCGCTGGCCGTGCTGGCCAAGCACCTGGCCGAGCTGGCGCACGCCGTACGCCTGACCACCGATCTGCGGCGCTCACGCGAGAGCATCAGGACCACCCGCGACGAGGAACGGCGGCGGCTCGGCAGGGAGCTGCACGACGGGCTCGGCCCCGCGCTGACCAGCGTCACGATGACGATCGACGAGGCTCGCAGGCGGCTCGCGCGCGACCCCGAGTCGGTGGCTCCGCTGCTGGCGCGCGTGCGCGAGGAGATGACCTCGACGATCGTGTCGGTGCGCGAGCTGGTCTACGGCCTGCGCCCGCCCGCCCTCGACGACCTCGGACTCGAAGGGGCGCTGCGCCTGTTCGGCCAGGCCCCTGGGCCGCGCGTGGACGTCGTGGCCGAGGGCTCGCTCGACGGGCTGCCCGCGGCGGTGGAGGTGGCGGTCTACCGGATCGTCCAGGAGGCGCTGACGAACGTCCGCAGGCACGCGGGCGCCACCGCCTGCCTGGTGAGCCTGGCACGCACGGACGAGGAACTGCGCGTGGCGGTCTGCGACGACGGCGTGGGCCTGCCGCCCCGCCCTCCCGCGGGCGTGGGGCTGACCTCCATGAGGGAGCGCGCGGCCGAGACGGGCGGCACCTGCACGGCCGGGCGGCGCGAGGGCGGCGGCACGGAGATAGTGGCCCGCCTGCCCCTCCACTGATGACAAACGCTGTCGGACCAGGTCAGACGGCATATGGACGCGATCCTTCGCGGACGTCTCTCATCAGTAAGCTAAGGCTCATGTCCTTTGGCGCGAGCGGTGTCGGATCACATCCAGGCGAGGATCACTTCGAGGCCCTCAGGGTGGTGTTCGGTGAGCTGCCCGACCTGCCGTACCTGCCGGAGCTGCCGGCGAGGGGCGTCGGCGCCGACCTGGTCGGCAGGACGGCGGCGCTGCTGGTCGAGCTGCCTGTGGAGGTGCAGCCCTCAGGCTGGCGCCTGGCCTCGCGGCCGGGCCGCGACCACCGCAGGGCGGTCGACCACCTCGCCCGCGACCTCGACGGGCTCGAGGAGGTCGCCGACGGCTACGAGGGGCCGCTCAAGCTGCAGGTGTGCGGGCCGTGGACCCTGGCGGCCGCGATCGAGCTGCGCCACGGCGACAAGATGCTCTCTGACCAGGGGGCCGTGCGCGATCTGACCGCCTCGCTCGTGCAGGGGGTGACCGACCACGTGGAGTCGGTGCGCAGGCGGGTGCCCGGCGTCACCGAGATCGTCCTCCAGCTCGACGAGCCGGGGCTGCCGGGGGTGCTGGCGGGCACCGTGCCGACGGCCTCGGGCTTCGGCAGGCTCGCCCCTGTGGAGGAGTGGCGGGCCGAGGAGGCGCTGCGGCTCTTCCCCGACCCCGTCGTCCACTGCTGCGCCCCCAGGGTGCCGATCGCCATGCTGCGCAGGGCGGGGGTGCGGGCGGTCTCGCTGGACGCCTCGATGCTGTCCAGGCGCGACGAGGAGCCGATCGGCGAGGCGATCGAGGCGGGCGTGAACTTCTTCCTCGGCGTGCTGCCCGGCCTCGACAGCAGCCTGCCCGACGTGAAGGTGATCGCCAAGACGGCCACCGACCTGTGGCAGCGGCTCGGCTTCGCCGCCGAGGAGCTCCAGAACAGGGTGGTGCTCACGCCCACGTGCGGGCTGGCCGGCGCCTCGCCCGCCTACGCCAAGGCGGCGCTCGGCAGGCTCAGGGAGACGGCGAAGGCGCTTCGCGGAGACTGATTCCCCGCGCGGGTCTTGACGGCCGCGACAGGAGTGATGGACTCGACGCGTGACGGCGGGCGACTTCGCGGGGGCCGGCGCGCTGCTGCTGGGCACCGGCTCGCACGCGCAGGGCTCCGACCTGCCCGACCTGCCGTCCGTCGCGCGCACGCTCGACGACCTGCGATCCGTGCTGCTCGGCAGGTGCGGCCTCGCGTGGGTGCGGACGGTCCTCGACCCTCCCTCGCCGCGCGAGCTGGGTGACGCGATCGCCTCCGCGGCCTCCACGGAGGGGCCGCTGATCGTCTACTACGTCGGGCACGGCCTGGTCAGCAGGCGTGGAGCGCTCCATCTGGCGGCGGCTGAGACGGTCTCGGGGCCGCTGGCGCTGGAGCACACGGCGCTGCCGTACGACCTGATGCGCCGCTACCTGCTCGACAACGCCGGCGGGCCGCTCGTCGTGGTCCTCGACTGCTGCTTCTCCGGCAGGGCCATCGAGGGCATGTCCGACCCGTGGGACGTGGCGGAGATCTCGGGGGCGTACGTGCTCACCTCGGCCGGGCGTAGCGAGCCCTCCTTCGCGCCCGACGGCATGGCGCACACCGCCTTCAGCGGGGCGCTGCTGCGGCTGCTGACCGAGGGGCCGCCCGAGCTGACGCTGTCCGACGTGCACCGCCACCTGAGCAGGACGCTGCCGGCCGCGGGCTTCCCGAGGCCCCGCGTCCGCTCCACGGGCAGGGTGGGCGAGCTCGCGCTGCTCCGCGCCCCCTCCAGGGGCCACGGCGAGGTGCGGCCGCCGCCCGCTCCCGCCTTCGAAGGGCCGCCCTACAAGGGGCTCGAGGCGTTCGGCACGGCGGACGCGGCGCTGTTCTTCGGCAGGGAGCGCCTGGTGGAGACCCTCGTGCGGCGCCTGGACGACCCCGCGCCGCTGATCGTCACAGGGGTCTCCGGCTCGGGGAAGTCCTCGCTGTTACGCGCCGGGCTCGTTCCCGCGCTGCGGCAGCGGTCGGCGGGCCTCACCGTCGCGGTGACCACGCCGGGCGAGCCTATCCCCCCGGGCGTGGACGTGCTGGTGCTCGACCAGTTCGAGGAGGCGTTCACCGGCGGCGCCGTCCCTGACCTTCCCTGCCAGGTCGTGATCGGCGTGCGGGCCGACTTCCTCGGCAGGTGCGCCGCCGTACCCGCGTTGCGGGCGGGTCTCGAACGCGGGCCCGTCGTCGTCGGCCCGATGAGCCACGCGGAACTGCGCTCCGCCGTCGAGCGGCCCGCGCTCGCGGCCGGGCTCACCCTCGAACCCGGCCTGGTCGAGCTGCTGCTCAGCGAGCTGGGCAGCGAGCCGGGACGGCTCCCCCTGCTCTCCCACGCCCTGCTGGTCACCTGGCGGCGGCGCGGCGGCGCCACGCTCACCGTGGCGGGCTACCGGGCCACAGGCGGCATCCACGGCGCTCTGGCCGCCACCGCCGACGGCGTGCTGGCCTCGCTGCCCTCGCACGAGGCGGCGAGGGCGGTCTTCAGGCGGCTGGTCCACGTGGGGGAGGGCAGCGACGACACCAGGCGGAGGGTGCAGCTGGACCGGCTGCTGGCCGAGGTCCCCGACCCGCTGGCCGCCTGCGAGGTGGTCGACGCCTTCGCCTCCGACACCGCCAGGCTGATCACCCTCGAAGGGCAGGCGGTCGCGATCACCCACGAGGCGCTGCTGACGGCCTGGCCCGTCCTGCGCGGCTGGCTCGGCTCCGATCGCGCGGGCCTGCTCGTCGAGCAGCACCTGCTGGAGGCCGCCGCGGCATGGGAGGGCGAGACCGAAGGGCTCTACCGGGGCCACAGGCTGGCGCTCGCGCGCGAGTGGGCGCTCGGCAGGCCGTTGCCGCAGGCGGCCGAGCGCTTCCTCGCCGCCTCCATCGCGCACGAGGAGGGGAGGGCGAGGGCCGCGCGCCGCCGCGCCAGGCGCAGGGTGCTGCTGTCCGGCGTGCTGGGCGTGCTGCTGCTGCTGTCCTTGGCCGCGGGCGGCGTCGCCTTCACCCTGTACGGCAGCGCCGAGTCCGCCCGCAGGAGCGCCACCGCCCGCGCCCTCGTCCAGCAGGCCGGCGCCCAGAGCCAGGCCGACCCCGCGCACGCCCTCCGCCTGGCGCTGGCCGCCCTGGCCGTCGAGCCGGGAGAGCGGCACAGGGGCGCCCTGGTCGGGCTGCTGGCGAGCTCCCTGTACGCCGCCGCCGCGGGGGTGGGCGAGGCGACGCTGACCCTGGCCCACAGCCCTCGGGGCGGGCTGGTGGCGGCCGTCGGCCTCGACGGCTCGGCCGAGGTCTGGGACACCACCGACCGGCACGCGCTCGCCCGGGTCGCCGTGCTCGACGGCCACGGAGGAGCCGTGCGGGCCGCGGCGTTCACGCCGGACGGCGCGACCCTCGCCACCGGCGGCGAGGACGGCAGCGTGATCGTCTGGCGGAGCTCCGACTGGGCCAGGACCGCCACCGTCGAACCGGGCCGCGGCGGGATCCACGCGCTGGACTTCAGCCCCGACGGCAGGCGGCTCGCGGTGGGCGCCGACGCGGCCGCGCTGGTGTGGCCCCTGGGCGGCGACCGGGCGGAGGCGGTGCGCGGGACGGGGCGGGACGACCCCGTCCGGTCCGTGGCCTTCACGGTGGACGGGCGGCGGGTGGTCACGTGCGGCAGGTTCGCCGACTGCGCGCTGTGGAGCCCGTCAGGCGGGGCCGCCGTGCGCTTCTCCACGCCGTCGACCGTGGAGGGCGAGCAGGCGCACGTCACCTGGGCGCTCGCGCTCAGCCCCGACGGCAGGACGATCGCCACCAGCGGGAACAGGTCACGCGCCTACCTCTGGAACATCGAGGGGACCAGGCCGAGGCTGCTGGCCGACCTCGCGGGCCACGCCTCGGCGATCAGGGCGGTGGCCTTCAGCGGCGACGGACGGCTGCTGGCCACGGCGGGGGCCGACGGGCGGGCGATCGTGTGGGAGGTGTCGCAGGGCGCCGCCGTCCAGCGCGCCGTCGTCGGCGGCCGGGCGGCGGAGATGCGCTCCGTCTCGTTCGACCCCGTCACCGGAGACCTCATGACCGCTGACGCCGAGGGCCGGACGGTGCTGTGGGAGACCTCCAGACTGGGGCCGCCCGCCGTACTGGCGAAGGTGCCGCAGGAGGCGGTGGGGAGGGGCGCGCTGGCCGCGGACGGCAGGCGGCTGGTCACGGTGACGGCCGAGCACGCCCTCACCCTCTGGGAGCTGGGCGGCGACCTGCCGCGGCGCGCGCTCCTCGCCGAGGACGCGGGCCAGGTCTCCGCGCTCGCCGCCGGCGACGGCGTGGCCGTCACGGGCGGCGAGGACGGCACGGCCGCGCTGTGGCGGCCCTCGCGGCACGACACCTCGGTGGCCGCGCGGCTGTCCTCGCGGATCACCGCGGTCGCCTCGGCGGGTGGCTGGGCGCTCGCCGGCGCCGCCGACGGCAGCGCGGCGCTGTGGCCGCTCTCCTCCCGGGACCCGGTACGGCTGCCGCCCGCGCGCGGGTCGGTGGACGCGGTCGCCGTCAGCGCGAACGGCAGGCTCGCGGCGACGGGTGACGCGTCGGGCAGGGTCCGGCTGTGGAGCCTGGCCGACCCCGGGCGCCCTGCGGTGGTGGCGGACTTCCCCGCCGATCTTGATGGGATCGTCTCGGCCGCGCTGTCCGCCGACGGTCGCAGGCTGCTCGTCGGCGGGAGCGACAAGCTCGCCAGGCTCTGGGACGTCGGCGATCCCGCCAAACCCGTTCGCCTGGCTGACCTGGACAACGACTTCAGGGTGGTGGCCTCGGTCGGGTTCGCGCTGGGGTCGTCCCTGGCGTACACGGGGGCGGGCGGAGGGCCGGTGAGCCTGTGGCACGTGACGGGGGAGGGGGAGACGCGCAGGTACGCGACGCTCCCCTCAGCCGACGAGGTGACGCTCAGCGCGGACGGGACACGCATGTTCGCCAACGGCCACCCGGCGGGGGCCGTGGTGTGGGACCTGTCGCGGCTGGCACGGGTGCTGCGCGACCCGGTCGCGGCGGCCTGCGAGATCGCCCATGGAGGGCTCGAGGAGAAGGAGTGGATGCGACTGACCGAGGGGCTCGCCTACCGACGTTCGTGTCCTTGAGGAGACAGTCATGATCATGAGAATCGCCGCCACAGCCCTGCTCGTCACCGCCTTACTGCCCGCTTCCGCGCACGCGGCCACGCTCGTCACAGGACCGGACGGCAACAGGGCCACGATCCGCGCCTCGATCGACGGACACCACAAGCTGACGGTCCTGCTTCCCTCGGTCACGGACAGGCACAGGAGCAGGTGCACCTGGGTGGTCCTGCTCGTGCGCCGTACGGACGGGCACAGGAGGACGGTGCCCGAGTGGAGATCGGCCACCAACCGCAACTGCACCAACAGGACGGTCGCCCTGCCCACCTTCACCAGAGGCGACGTCAAGCGGGCATGGGCGCAGCTGTGCGTCTCACGGTCCGCGCCCACGAGGCCGTGCTCCAGGTCGTGGACGAGGCTGGTCTGAACAGGTGAACGGCGTCCCCGGGAGGACCGGGTTGTCGGTGTCGCGAGATAGCGTTCTCCCAGGGTTGACGGAGGGAGTTTCCTGATGAGCGCCGAGGTCGAGGGTGTGCCGGTGGACGCGCTGAAGCGGCACGCCGAGCTGAGCGAGCTGGTCGAGGAGGCGCGTGAGCGCTACTACGTCCTCGACGAGCCCACCGTGAGCGACGCGCAGTTCGACGCGTGGTTCAACGAGCTTCTCCAGCTCGAGCAGGCCCATCCCACGCTGCAGACGCCCGACTCGCCGACGCAGAAGGTGGGCGCGCCCGTCAGGGGCGACTTCGCCAAGGTGCAGCACCTGCAGAAGATGGAGAGCCTCGACAACGCCTTCAACGACGCCGACATGGCCGCCTGGCAGGTCAGGGCCGAGCGCCTGGCCGAGCACGACCCGGGGCCCTACCTGTGCGAGCTGAAGATCGACGGCCTCGCCATCGCGCTGGTCTACCGCAACGGCAGGCTGGAACGCGGCGCCACCAGGGGCGACGGGCGCACCGGCGACGACGTGACGCCCAACGTCCGCACCATCAAGGGCATCCCGCACAAGCTCGAGGGCGACGACGTGCCCTCGCTCGTCGAGGTGCGCGGCGAGGTCTACATCCCCGTCGCGGAGTTCGGGAAGCTCAACGAGCAGCTGGTCGAGCAGGGCAAGGCGCCCTTCGCCAACCCGCGCAACGCCGCGGCGGGCACGCTGCGGCAGAAGGACTCCCGCATCACCGCGCAGCGGCCGCTGCGGATGCTGGTCCACGGGGTCGGCGTCTGGGAGGGCGCGGCCGAGCCGCGGACCCAGTCGCAGGTCTACGACAGGCTGCGCGAGTTCGGGCTGCCCGTGAGCGACCTCTACCAGGTCGTGCCCGACCTCACCGGCATCAACGACTTCATCGAGCACTACAGGGTCCACCGCCACGACCCCGCCTACGAGATCGACGGCGTGGTCGTCAAGGTCGACAAGATCAGGACCCAGCGCGAGCTCGGCTCCACCTCGAGGGCGCCACGCTGGGCGATCGCCTTCAAGTACCCGCCCGAGGAGGTCAACACCAAGCTGCTCGACATCGAGGTGGGCGTCGGCCGTACCGGCAGGGTCACCCCCTACGCGGTGATGGAGCCCGTGCTCGTGGCGGGGTCCACGGTCGAGAGGGCCACGCTCCACAACGCGGCGATCGTCGTCAAGAAGGGCGTGCTCATCGGCGACACCGTCGTGCTGCGCAAGGCGGGCGACGTCATCCCCGAGATCGTCGCCCCCGTCACGGCGCTGCGCGACGGCTCCGAGCGCGAGTTCGTCATGCCGACCCACTGCCCCGAGTGCGGCACCGAGCTGGCCTACGAGAAGGAGGGCGACGCCGACCTGCGCTGCCCCAACGCCCGCTCGTGTCCCGCGCAGATCCGTGAGCGCCTCTACTTCGCGGCGGGGCGGCGCGCCCTCGACATCGAAGGCCTCGGCTACGTCGCCGCCACGGCGCTGACCCAGCCGGTCGAGGGCCAGGAGCCGGTGCTGCGCACCGAAGCCGACCTGTTCGACCTCACGCTGGAGCAGCTCATCCCGATCAGGTCGGTGGTGCGCGACCAGGAGACGGGTCTGCCCAAGATCGACCCGAAGACCGGCGAGCCGAAGGTGGTCTCGTTCTTCTCCAACGTCAGCGGCGCGCCGAGCCAGAACGCGCTGAAGCTCCTGGCGGAGCTCGAGGAGGCCAAGAAGGTGCCGCTCTGGCGGGTGCTGGTCGCGCTCTCCATCCGCCACGTGGGGCCGCCCACCGCCCAGGAGCTGGCCGGCGCCCTGCGCTCGATCGACGCGGTCATGAACGCCTCCGAGGAGGAGCTGGCCGCGGTCGAGGGCATCGGTCCTCGCGTCGCCGCGACGATCCGCGAGTGGTTCGCCGTCGACTGGCACCGCGAGATCGTCGAGCGCTGGAAGGCGGCGGGCGTCCGCATGGAGGACGAGCCCGCCCCGGAGAAGGGCCCGCAGACCCTCGAGGGCCTCACGTTCGTCGTCACCGGCACCCTGGAGGGCTTCACCCGCGATTCGGCCGCCGAGGCCATCACCTCGCGCGGCGGCAAGGTCGCGGGGTCGGTCTCGAAGAAGACCGCCTTCGTGGTGGTGGGCGAGAACGCGGGTTCCAAGTACGACAAGGCGGTCAGCCTGGGAGTGCCCATCCTCAACGAGGCCGGGTTCGGGGTGCTGCTGGATCAGGGCCCCGAAGCCGCTGCGGAGGTCGCCGTCAAGCCGGAAGAATAGGCCTTCCCTACGGAAAGGTGGTCATATGTCCGAGCTCAGCGGTGAGCGGTTGGCGGAGCTCCGTCAGGCCTTCGCCTCGATCGACGTCAGCGGCGACGGGTTCATCAGCCAGGAGGAGTTCCTGAAGCACTTCCCCGGCCTGCCCGCCGAAGCGCTCGGGTCGCTGGAGCAGACCGCCGACGCCGACGGGGACGGCCGGATCTCCTTCGAGGAGTTCGTCCGTCTCCTGGGCTGAGATCAGTTTTCCCGCAAAACGGATAAATGCCGCGTTTTGCCGGGAAATGTGGGCAAGTGGGGTGACGGAACGTAGGCGGGTGGTTTCGGGAAGTGGGGTAAAGGTCGTACCCTCCCATAGTGACCTCATGGGGGTTCTGTTACCGATGACCGACCCGAATGACACGCGCGACACGGGACCACGCGTAGGCACCCCGTTGTGGGCCTTCCTCGCAGGCGTCTCCGTGATCGGCTGCACCGCGCTGATCGTGGCCGAGCTGCGCCTCGACGTGTTCGAACTGGCCGAGCTGGCCAGGGCGCCGCTCTTCTGGGTGCTGGCCGTCCTGGTGGTGCTCGGCGAGCTGCGTCCCGTGATGGTGTCGTCGGCCACCGCGGTGGGCGGCACCTATCCGGCGACCATGTTCACCTTCGCCGTGCTCCTGCACTACGGGCTCGCGGTGGCGGTGCTCATGCAGGTCGTCGGCATCGTGGTCAACGGCGTCGTCACCCGCAAGGCCTGGCACAGGGTGAGCTTCAACGTCGCCCAGGCCACTCTGGCGTTCACCGCGGCGGCGGTCGTGCTCGGCCTGTTCGGCATCGTGCCGAGCCCGTCGTCGCCGTGGGTGCCCTCAGGGCCCACCCTGACGGCCGTCGCGCTGTCGGGCCTGGCCTACTTCGCCGCGCGGGCGATGCTGGTCTGCGGCGCCGTGGCGCTGCACGAGCGGCGCTCGCTGAGCAGGGTGCTGCGGGCGACCGTGGGCCCGCAGGCGCTGGTCTACACGGCGCTGCTCGGCCTCGCGCCGCTGGTCGTCGTGGTCATGGAGGACTCACCGGGGCTGGTGCCGCTGTTCGTGGCGCCGCTGGCCGCGGTCTACTTCACCGCCACGCTGTCCATGCGCCGCGACCACCAGGCGATGCACGACGAGCTCACGGGGCTGCCCAACCGCAAGATGCTCATCGTCTCCACCGAGGAGGCGCTGGCCGAGGCGCGCCACGACGAGCGGGTGGGGCTGTTCCTCATCGACCTCGACAGGTTCAAAGAGGTCAACGACACCATGGGGCACCCGGTCGGCGACCGGTTGCTGCAGATGGTCGCCCACAGGCTCACCCACTCCGTGCGGCCCGGCGACGTCGTCGCACGCCTCGGCGGCGACGAGTTCGCGGTGCTGCTGCCGTCCATCAGAGACTCGCACGCGGCGAGGGAGGTCGCGGCCAGGCTCAGGGCCGCGCTGACCGAGCCCGTCCGCCTCGAGGGCATGACGTTCGACATGGACGGCTCGGTCGGCATCGCGCTCTTCCCTGACCACGCCCCCGACTTCGAGCTGCTGCTGCAGCGCGCGGACGTGGCGATGTACCTGGCCAAGGAGGGCCGTACGGGGGTCGAGCTCTACCAGCAGGACAAGGACCGCAACTCGCCCGAGCGCCTCGGCCTGCTGGGCGACCTGCGGCGCGCGGTCGACAACCGCGAGCTGCGGCTGCACTACCAGCCCAAGGTCGATCTCGCCACCGGCGAGGTGCGGGGGATGGAGGCGCTGCTGCGCTGGCGCCATCCGGTGCGCGGGCCGATCCCCCCTGACGACTTCATCCCGCTGGCCGAGCAGTCCTACCTGATGCGGCAGCTGACCGAGTACGTCATCGACGCGGTGATGGAGCAGGCGGCCCGCTGGTGGCACACCGGGCTGCAGGTGCAGATCTCGGTCAACGTCTCGGCCCGCGACCTGCTCGACTCCGCCCTCCCCGACCAGCTGGAGGCCGGGCTCTCCCGCTTCAGACTGCCGCCCGAGGCGATCCAGCTGGAGGTCACCGAGCGGATCCTGATGGGCGACCAGGCCTACACCCACGAGACCATCAAGGCGCTGGCCGCGCTCGGCGTGCCGCTGGCGCTCGACGACTTCGGGACCGGCTACTCCTCCTTCATCCGCCTGCAGCGGCTGGCCGCCTCCGAGGTGAAGATCGACGCCTCGTTCGTGCAGCGGCTGTCGTCGTCGGAGGACGACGAGCGCATCGTCCGCTCGATCGTCGACCTGGTCCGCTCTCTCGGCCTGCGGTCGGTGGCCGAGGGGGTCGAGACCGAGGAGGTGGCGCTCAAGCTCACCGGCATGGGCTGCGACATGGGCCAGGGCTGGCTGTTCGGCAGGCCGATGGCGCCCGCCGACGCGACCGTCTGGCTGAGGGAGCGCGTCGGCGTGCAGGAAGCCGAGTACGTCGAGATCTGAGAGCGATGCCTGGAGGCGGCGCTAATGGTTCGGCCACCCTCCGTCAAGAGCCCTAGGATGACAGTGTCCAAACTCCATCCACGAAACGGGTTCAACGACTCATGTCCGCCATAACCCGCGACGAGGTCGCGCACCTGGCCCGGTTGTCCCGGCTGGCGATCTCCGACGACGAACTCGACCACTACGCGACCCAGCTCGATGACATCATCGCCGCGGTCGCGAAGGTGGCAGAGGTCGCCGCCGAGGACGTTCCGCCTTCGTCGCACGCGCTCCCGCTGACCAATGTCTTCCGTGCCGACGAGGTGCGACAGTCCCTCACGCCCGAGCTGGCGCTCTCGGGCGCCCCGGCCGTCGAGGACGACCGCTTCCGGGTTCCGCGCATTCTCGGGGAGGAAGCATGAGTCTGATCCACAAGACCGCCGCCGAGCTGGGCGCGCTGATCGCCTCGGGCCAGGCGAGCGCCGCCGAGGTCGCCGAGGCCCACCTCGACCGCATCGAGCAGGTCGAGCCCAAGGTGCGCGCGTTCCTCCACGTGGACCGCGAGGTCACGCTGGAGCAGGCCCGCGCCGTCGACGAGCGCATCAGGCAGGGTGAGAAGCTCGGCCCCCTGGCCGGGGTGCCGATCGCGCACAAGGACATCTTCGCCACGCGCGACATGCCCACCACCGCCGCCTCGAAGATCCTCGAGGGGTGGCGCCCGCCGTACGACGCGACCGTCACCGCGCGGCTGCGCAAGGCCGGGCTGGTCATCCTCGGCAAGACCAACCTCGACGAGTTCGCGATGGGCTCCTCCACGGAGAACTCCGCCTACCACGCCACGCACAACCCGTGGGACCTCACCAGGGTTCCCGGCGGCTCCTCCGGCGGCTCCAGCGCGGCGGTCGCCGCCTACCAGGCGCCGCTGTCGACGGGCACCGACACCGGCGGCTCCATCAGGCAGCCGGCCGCCGTCACCGGCATCGTGGGCATGAAGCCGACCTACGGCGGTTCCTCCCGCTACGGACTGATCGCCTTCGCCAGCTCCCTCGACACCCCCGGGCCCTTCGCCCGCAACGTCATGGACGCGGCGCTGCTCCACGCGGCCTTCTCAGGACACGACCCGATGGACTCCACCTCCATCGACGCGGCCGTGCCCGACGTCGTCGAGGCGGCGAGCAACGCCGACATCGCGGGCATGCGCATCGGCGTCGTCAAGGAGTTCGGCGGCGAGGGCTACCAGCAGGGTGTGCTCAACCGCTTCCACGACGCCGTCGAGCTGCTCGAGTCGCTGGGCGCGAAGGTCGTCGAGCTCTCCTGCCCGTCCTTCACCACGGCGCTGCCCGCCTACTACCTGATCGCGCCGTCGGAGTGCTCCTCGAACCTGGCCCGCTTCGACGCCATGCGCTACGGCCTGCGCGTGGGCGACGACGGCACCAGGAGCGCCGAGGAGGTCATGGCGCTCACCAGGGCCGCGGGCTTCGGCCCCGAGGTCAAGCGGCGCATCATGCTCGGCACCTACGCGCTGTCGAGCGGCTACTACGACGCCTACTACGGCCAGGCGCAGAAGGTTCGCACGCTCATCTCGCGCGACTTCGAGGCCGCCTTCCACCAGGTCGACGTGCTGATCTCGCCGACCACGCCGACCACGGCCTTCCCGATCGGCGAGCGCGCCGACGACCCGATGGCGATGTACCTCGCCGACCTGTGCACGATCCCGTCCAACCTGTCGGGCAACGCGGCCATGTCGGTCCCGATCGGCCTGGCCGACGAGGACAACCTGCCGGTCGGCCTGCAGATCATGGCCCCGGTCCTCGGCGACGACCGCTGCTACAGGGTCGGCGCCGCTGTTGAGAAGGCCCTGGAGAGCCGCTGGGGCGGCCCGTTGCTGAAGGAGGCTCCCGCACTGTGAGCGTCATGGCGTACGACGAGGCCCTGGAGCGGTACGAGCCGGTCCTCGGCCTGGAGACCCACGTCGAGTTGGGCACCCACTCGAAGATGTTCTGCGGCTGCTCGACCACCTTCGGCGCGCCGCCCAACACCCATGTCTGCCCGACCTGCCTCGCGCTGCCCGGCTCCCTGCCGGTGGCCAACGAGATGGCGATCGAGTCGACGATCCGCATCGGCCTGGCGCTGAACTGCTCGATCGCCGAGTGGTGCCGCTTCGCCCGGAAGAACTACTTCTATCCGGACATGCCGAAGAACTACCAGATCTCGCAGTACGACGAGCCGCTCTGCTTCGACGGCTACCTCGACGTCGAGGTCGACGGCAGGACCGTGCGCATCGAGATCGAGCGCGTCCACCTCGAGGAGGACACCGGCAAGTCCACCCACGTGGGTGGCGCGACGGGCCGCATCCAGGGCGCCGACTACTCCATCGTCGACTACAACCGCGCGGGCATCCCGCTGGTCGAGATCGTCACCAAGCCGATCCCCGGCACCGACAGGCTCGCCCCCGAGGTCGCCCGCGCCTACGCCACCGAGCTGCGTGAGCTCATGCGCTCGCTCGGCGTCTCCGACGTGCGTATGGAGGAGGGCTCCATGCGCTGCGACGTCAACGTCTCGCTCATGCCGCGCGGCTCCTCGGAGTGGGGCACCCGCACCGAGACCAAGAACGTCAACTCGCTGCGCAGCGTCGAGCGCTCGGTGCGCAGCGAGATCCAGCGGCAGGCGGCGATCCTCGCCGAGGGCGGCAGGATCATCCAGGAGACGCGCCACTTCCACGAGGACACCGGCATGACCACGTCGGGCAGGTCCAAGGAGGAGGCGCAGGACTACCGCTACTTCCCCGAGCCCGACCTGGTGCCGATCGCGCCCGACCCCGTGTGGGTGGCCAGGCTCAAGTCCGCGCTGCCCGAGCTGCCCGCCGTACGGCGTAAGCGGCTGCAGGCCGAGTGGGGCGTGAGCGACCACGACATGGAGTCGATGCACAACGCCGACGCCATCGAGATCGTGGAGGCCACGATCGCGGCGGGCGCGCCCGCCGCCGACGCCCGCAAGTGGTGGATGGGCGAGCTGGCCCGCAGGGCCAACGAGTCGGGCAAGGCCCTGGCCGACCTGCCCATCACCCCCGCGCAGGTCGCCAGGGTGACCGAGCTGGTGGCCTCTGGCACGCTCAACGACAAGCTGGCCCGTGAGGCGCTCGACGGCGTGCTGGCGGGCGAGGGCAGCCCCGACGAGGTCGTCGCCTCCAGGGGGCTGCAGATCGCCGACGAGGGCGAGCTGGCGACGATCGTCGAGCAGGTGCTCGCCGGCAACGCCGACGCCGTGGAGAAGGTCCGCTCCGGCAAGATCGCCGCGGTGGGCGCGCTGGTCGGCGGCGTCATGAAGGCCAGCCGAGGCAAGGCCGACGCCGCGCGGGCCCGCGAGCTGATCCTGGAGAAGCTCGGCGTCAGCGAGTAGGCGCCGTCGCGAAGCGGGGGCCGAAGTCCTAGGCCGGTGCCTAGGACTTCGGCCCGATGTGCTTCGCGGCGCCCCGCCGTAGCGTCGCACGCATGACGCGTACATCTTTGACCGCAGGCCTGGTGGCACTGGTGTCGCTGGTGGCCTTCGAGTACATCGCCGTGGCCATCGCCATGCCGGTCGTGGCACGTGAGCTGGGCGGATTGCACCTGTACGGCCTGGCCTTCAGCGGCGCGATGGCCGCCGCCGTCGTCGGCACGGTCCTCGGCGGCCGATGGGCCGACCTGAGAGGGCCGAGCGCCCCTTTGTGGTCCGGAGCGGCCGCCTTCATCGCCGGTCTCGTGCTGGCGGGGGCGGCTCAGTCCATGGAGATGTTGATCGCCGGCCGGCTCGTCCAGGGCTTCGGCGGAGCGCTGGTCAGCGTGGCGCTCTACGTGGTGGTGGCCAGGGTCTATCCCGAGGAGTCACATCCGAAGATCTTCTCCCTGTTCGCCACGGCGTGGGTGGTGCCCTCCATGGTCGGCCCCGCGATCGTCGGCCTCGTGGTCGACACGCTGGGCTGGCGGTGGGTCTTCCTCTCGGTGCCGGTGCTCACCGTGATCGCGGGGCTGATGCTGCTGCGCGGGCTGGCGGGGCAGCCGGTCACCGGCGGGCAGGCCGAGCCCGCGCCGGGGCTGGCGAGGAAGGTCGGCTGGGCGGTCCTGACGGCCGTGGGCGCGGGCCTCATGCAGTACGGCAGCGACGGCCGGTTCCTCCTCCTGGTCGTGGGGCTCGTCGTGCTGCTGGTGGCGCTTCCGAGGCTGCTGCCCGCGGGAACGCTGCGCGCCGCCAGGGGGCTGCCCTCGGTCGTGGCCCTGCGCGGCCTGGCCACCGGCGCGTTCTTCGCCGCCGAGGTGATCATCCCGCTGATGCTGATCAACGAGCGCGGCCTGTCTCCTCTGCTGGCCGGGTTCGCGCTGACCGGCGGCGCGCTCACCTGGTCGTTCGCCTCATGGCTGCAGGGTCGCGAGGTGTTCAGCAGGAGGACGAACCTGTTCGGCGGCTCGGTGGCCATCGCCCTCGGCATCCTGTTCATGGGCGCGGTCACCTTCGACGGCGTGCCCGTCGCCCTCGCCTACCCGGCGTGGGTCGTCACGGGATTCGGCATGGGACTGGTCTATCCGACGCTGTCGGTGCTGACACTCGAACTGTCGAGCCCCGGTGAGGAGGGCGTGAACAGCTCCGCTCTGCAGGTCGGCGAGTCGGTCTTCTCGGTGGTGGCGGTCGCGATCACCAGTGCGCTGTTCGTCGCGGCGGACTCGGGCTACTGGGCGGTCTACGCGGCCACGCTGCTCATGGCGCTGGTCGGGCTCTGGGTCGCGCCCCGCTTCCAGACCGCACGAGTCGCCGCTCCGGCAGTTGCTCATATGTCATGATTTCCGCCATGCGCTGGGCGATGAGGGGGACGATCGCCGCCGTCGCCCAGCGGTACGCGGGCAGGCGGCCGGCCCGCGATCCGCGCTGAAAAGACCGTGAAAGTGAACCGGTTGATCGGGTGATACCTATCGACCGCTTCGCACACGGAAGGCCACCCATGACCGCAGCCGCGGTGCATCAACCGGATCTCGCCGACCCCGAGGGCTTCGGCGAGATCTTCGACGCCCACTTCGGGGAGATCCACCGGTACGTCGCCCAGCGACTCGGCCCCGATGACGCCGAGGACGTGGTCGCCGAGACCTTTCTCACCGCCTTCCGCAAACGCGGCCAGTACGACCCCTCCCGCGCCAGCGCGAGGACCTGGCTGTACGGCATCGCCACCAATCTCGTCGGCAAGCACAGGCGCTCGGAGACACGCGCGCTCAGAGCCCTCGACCGCCTGCCCCGCGACCGCGACGTGCAGGGGCTCGCGGAGGGCGTGGCCGTGCGGGTGAGCGCGCAGAGCCTCGGGCCGAGCCTGGCAGGCGCGATCTCCAGGCTGAGCAAGGGCGACCGGGACGTGCTGCTGCTCGTCGCGCTCGCCGGGCTCTCCCACGAGGAGATCGCCTCAGCGCTCGGCATTCCCTACGGCACGGTCGGCTCCCGGCTGAACCGCGCGAGGAAGAAGCTCCGCAAGGCCCTTGGCGGCACCAACCCGATGGAGGGCGAGCATGGATGAGCTGAAGAAGGTGCGCGAGCTGTACGGGGAGCCGTCCCTGGATCCCGAGGTCAGGGCGCGGGTGGCCGCCAGGCTCGACGCCGAGCGCGCCGCGCCCGCCAGGAGGAGAGGGTGGCGCAGGTCCGCGCCGCCCGCCGGCCGCCCACGGGACGACCGCGCGCCCGGCAGGGCGGGGACGGCCAGGACCGGGCGGGCGGTCAGGGCGGCGAGGTCCTGGTGGGCGCCGATCACGGCGGGGGCCGCGATCGTCGTCATGGCCGCGGTGGCCTTCGTCGGGCCCAGGCTCGTGACAGACGAGGGAGAGGGCGTCCTGCTGGCCGCCGCCGGCGTGGTGGAGACCAGGCCCGCGACGAAGGGCGCCTACTGGCACGTCAAGCGGGTGCTCAACGGGTCGGACGTCAGGCACCTGTGGGTGGCGAGGGACGGCCGTGCCTGGACCAGCCAGGGTGCGGGCAGGCCCGTCCCCTTCACCGGCAAGGGCCCCTTCACGATGGACGGCCACGAGCTGACGATCGCCCAGATCGAGGCGCTGCCCGACGAGGTTGGGCCGCTGCTGGCGAAGGTGCACGCCATCCTCGGGGACGTCTCCGAGGACGAGCGCGAAGGGGTGGTCGCCGACGCGATCACCGGCCTGCTGTGGAGCAAGCCGGCCCCTCCCGACGTCCGCGCCGCCGCCTACCGGGCCCTGGCGGGCCTGTCCAACGTGCGGTACCTGGGCAAGGGGACCTTCAGCTACGACGTACGAGGGGTGCGCCGCGAGCTGGTCATCGACCGGCGCAGCGGCCAGGTCCTGCGCGCGACCACGGGCCAGGCCACCGAGGCCGTGCTCGAAGCGGGATGGACGGACGTCAAGCCGTGAAGCGCGCGCTCGTGTTGATCATTCTTTGCGTGCTCGCGGTCGGCTGCCTGGTCAGGCCGGACGAACCCAGCCTGGCGGCGGCGAGAGGACGGCCGATGTGCGACAGGACCCAGTTCGCCGCCGCCGACGTGATGCGAGGGCCCATCTCCTTCGTCGGCCTGCCGCCCGTGGAACTCGGCGTGGACGTCGACTGGCGGATGGACCCCTACCGCAACCGCTCCTGGGCGCTGAACCTGCACGCGTTGCGCTGGGTCGGCCGCCTCGTCGTCGCCTACGAGACCACGGGCGCCGCTGACGCGCTCAGACGCGCGGAGGGGACCGCCCATGACTGGGTGCGCGACAACCCCCGCGGCGGGGCGGGGATCAGCGAGTGGGCGTGGGCCGAGCATCCCATCGCCCTGCGCGCCCCCGCGCTGGTCTGCCTCAGCACCCATGTGAAGGCCGAATGGCTGTCGGACACGCTGGTCGAGCACGCCGAGGTCCTGGCCGACGCCTCGCTCTACGAGGGCGGCCACAACCACGGCCTCGACCAGGACATCGCGCTGCTGGGCATCGGCTGCAGGCTCGACGTGGCGAAGTGGCGCGACCTCGCGCTGCGCAGGATGACGGAGTCGGCCAGGCGCGCCATCGACGGGCAGGGCACCCTGCAGGAGCAGGCCCCGCGCTACGGCGTCTACGTCCACCAGCGGCTGGGCGTCGCCTTCGCCGCCATGAAGGAGTGCGGTCTGCGCATCCCGAAGGAGCTGTCCACCAGGCGGAGGGCGCTCGAGTCGTACGTGGGGCACGCCATCCAGCCCGACGGCCGCCTCACCGCCATCGGGGACGGCCCCGCCGACATGCGTCCCAGCGGCTTCCGCCGTCCTGACTCCACGGTCGGGGTGTTCGACGGCGGCTACGTCTTCGGCAGGAGCGACTGGTCGCGCGAGGCCGCCTTCTACTCGATCAGGTTCGGCCCGCCGCGCCGCTACCACGGCCACGAGGACCACCTGAGCGTCACCTACCAGGCCAAGGGGCGCGACGTGCTGGTGGAGGCAGGCTTCCACTCCTACGAGAGGGCGGCCTACCCCCGCTGGACCGTCACGCCCGAGGCGCACAACGTGCCCGTGGTCGAGGGCGCCGCCTTCCGCCCGGGTACGGCGACGCGCCTCACCGGCTCCTCCATCACCCCTACGAGGCAGACCTACGAGCTCACCGACGACGCGTACGGCGTGAGCCGTACCAGGAAGGTGCTGGTCAACCACGGCACGGACGTGCTCGCCGTCCTGGACGAGGTGCCCGAAGGCCACCGGCTGCGCAACCTGTGGCACCTGGCTCCAGGGCAGCGGCCCACGCTGGTCCAGTTCGAGATGCCCACGTGCCGCCGGATCGGCGGTCAGCGGGAGGGCGTGGGGGAGATCTCGCCCGGCTACCTCAAGCGGGTCAAGACCGTCACGATCACCTCGCCCGCCGCCAGGTCGCTGCTGACGGTGATCGTGCCGGGAAGGGCGCGGGTGAGCTGCGACGGCGGGACGGTGACCGTCCGGAGTCGTGACGGCTCGGTGGCCTTCCCCTCGGGGATCCGCTGACGAAGCGGTCCGGACGCCACGGGGCCCCGCCGGCTGGACGGGCCGGCGGGGCCTCGACGTCTTGTCCCAAGAACCACAGGGGAGATGCCCTGGCGGACCTCCCTTTACTCCACCCGTGACCCAGGTGTGACCGCTTCGACGTGACGCCGTGCCCACAGCCGCCTGAACAGCGGCGTCAGCAGGGCGAGAGCCGCCAGGGCGAGCAGGGTGGCCGCGATCGGGCTCTTCACCAGGACCGTCACGTCACCCGCGCCGATCGCCAGCGCGCGGCGCAGCTGGATCTCGGCCATCGGGCCGAGGATCATGCCGATCACCGCGGGGGCGATCGGCAGGCCGAAGCGGCGCATGGCGTAACCGAGCAGGCCCAGCACGAACAGCACCACGAGGTCCACGATCGAGCTCTTCAGCGCGTAGACGCCCAGCGCGGCGAACATGACGATGCCCGCGTAGAGGTAGGGCCTCGGGATGCGCAGGACCCTCGCCCATAGCGGGGCCAGCGGCAGGTTCAGCACCAGCAGCATCGCGTTGCCGATGAACAGAGAGGCGATCATGCCCCACACCAGGGCGGGGTTGTGGTCGAACAGCTGGGGACCCGGCTGCAGGCCGTACTGCTGGAAGGCGGCCAGCATGATCGCGGCGGTGGCGGAGGTGGGCAGGCCGAGCGTGAGCAGCGGCACCAGCGTGCCGGCCGCCGAGGCGTTGTTGGCGGCCTCGGGGCCCGCCACCCCCTCGATGGCGCCTTTGCCGTACTCCTCCTTGGCCACGCCCTTGGCGAGCTTCTTCTCCGTGGCGTAGGACAGGAAGGTGGGGATCTCGGCGCCTCCGCCTGGCAGCGCGCCGAAGGGGAAGCCGAACGCGGTGCCGCGCAGCCACGGCTTCCACGAGCGGCCCCAGTCCGAGCGGCCCATCCACGCCGCGCCCACGGGGACCACCTCGGGGGTGGCGTGACGCAGCCTGGAGGCGACGTAGAGCGCCTCGCCCAGCGCGAACAGGCCGACCGCGACGACCACCACGTCGATGCCGTCGAGCAGCTGATCGATGCCGAGGGTGAGGCGGGCCTGCCCGGTCTGCTCGTCGATGCCGACCAGGCCGATGACCAGGCCGAGGCCGAGGGAGGCCAGGCCGCGGACCATCGAGCGCGACAGCACGGAGGAGATCGCGGTGAAGGCCAGGATCGCCAGCGCGAAATAGTCTTCGGGGCCGAAGGAGATCGCGAAGTCGACCACCAGCGGAGCGGCGACGACCAGCAGCGCCGTGGCGATCGTGCCCGCCACGAACGAGCCGATGGCGGCCGTCGCGAGAGCCTGGGCCGCCCTGCCCCTCCTGGCCATCTTGTTGCCCTCGAGCGCCGTGATCATCGAGGACGACTCGCCGGGCGTGTTGAGCAGGATGGAGGTGGTGGACCCGCCGTACATGCCGCCGTAGTAGATGCCGGCGAACATGATGAACGCGCTGGCGGGAGGCACGGTGAAGGTGATCGGCAGCAGCAGGGCGACGGTCATGGCGGGGCCGATGCCTGGCAGGACGCCGACCAGCGTGCCGAGCGTGACGCCGACGAGCGCGTACAGCAGGTTGACGGGGGTCAGCGCGGTGCTGAAGCCCTCGAGGAGCAGCTGGAACGACTCCACTCAGATCACCCCCTGCAGGAGGCCGCCCGGCAGGGTGACGCCGAGGCCCCTGACGAAGGCCACGTAGGTGACCACGCCGAGGACCACGGCCACGATCGCGGCCTTGACCTTGTTGTCGGCGCCCAGGGTGACGGACAGGCCGAAGAAGAGCAGCGAGGAGGCGACGATCCAGCCGAGGGTGGTGAGCAGCGCGGTGAAGGCCAGGAAGACGCCGCTGACCAGGCCGACACTCCTCCAGTCCGCGGGGGCGTCGGCGTCGATGTCCTCGCTCTCCTCGGGGTCGCCCCTGCCGCCGCGCAGGACGTCGAGGGTGTAGAAGGCGCCGATGACGATGAGGGCGCTCCCGACCAGGATCGGGAAGAACCTCGGGCCGAGGCCGAGCGCCGAGCTGGCGGCGCTGACGTCGAGAGTGCCGACGATGACGAGCACGCCCAGGACGAAGACGACCAGGGAGAGGCCGAGCTCGGGCCGCCACCAGGCGTGCCGCTTCGCCTCTCCTGGGCTGCCCGCGGACGGGCCGCCTGCGGGTGGAGGGACGGCGCCGCCGGGAGCGGCGCCGTCATCGTACGGCGAGGACATCAGGAAACGAGCCCCATCTCGGCGATGACCGCCTTGACGCGCGCCTGCTCGGCGTTCAGGTAGTCGGTGAACTGCTGGCCGGTCTGGAAGGCGTCGATCCAGCCGTTCTTGGCCACCGCGTCCTTCCACGCCTGCGAGTCGTGCATCTTGGTCACCAGGTCGGTCAGCGACTTCTTGTCGGCGTCGCTCAGCCCGCCGGGCGCGACGAACCCGCGCCAGTTGGCCAGCTCGACGTTGAGGCCGCCCTCCTTCAGCGTGGGCGCGTCCACCGAGTCGATGCGGGAGGGCGAGGAGACGCCCAGCGCCCGCAGCTTGCCGGACTTCACGTGCTCGGCGAACTCGCCGACGCCCGAGACGCCGATGGTGACCTTGTTGCCGAGCAGCGCGTTGAGCGCCTCTCCGCCACCCGAGTGGGCGATGTAGTTGACCTGCTTGGGGTCGACGCCGCCTGCCTTGGCCATCAGCCCGGCCAGGATGTGGTCGGTGCCTCCGGCAGAGCCGCCCGCGACCGACACCTTGGCGGGGTCGGCCTTCCACGCCGCGACCAGGTCGGCCAGCGTCTTCAGCGGCGAGTCGGCGGGCACGACGACGATCTCGTACTCCTCGGTCAGCTTGGCGATGGGCGTGGTGTCCGCCAGCGTGACCTTGGACTTGTTCTGCTCGATCGCGCCGACCATGACCAGGCCCATGGTCATGAGCATGTTGCCGTTGCCCTTCTCACCCGCGAGCTGGGCCAGGCCGATCGTGCCGCCGGCGCCGGGCACGTTGAAGACCTCGACCTTGCGCTGTGGGTCGACGGACTTGAGCGCCTGCTCGGCCGTACGGGAGGTCTGGTCCCAGCCGCCGCCGACCGCCGCGGGCGCCATGATGCGCAGCGCGCTTGTTCCGCCACTGCCGCCCGTGCCCTGGTCGCCGCAGCCGGTCAGGGCCGCGATGGAGAGGGCGGCAATTGTGGCAAGTATGCGGAGTTGCATGATCACTCCAAAGCGGGGGGTCACAATCTCGAATACTGGATGGTGAAACGGACATCCCCCCACGTCGAGTGTTTACGCGTTTGCCGTCGTAAAGGTCATATTGGTCGCGACCCCCGCGTGACCTCCTGATGCTTCCATGGGCCGTGTGAGACTCGGCACGCAACTCTTCGTGCTGCAGATGGTGATCGTCGTCCTCGCCGTCAGCGGCACCGCTGTCGTGTGGGCCCAGCACACCCGCACCCAGCTCGATTCGCAGTACCAGCAGCGGGCGCTGGCGATCGCCGAGGCGGTGGCGGGGATGCCTCAGGTGCGCGCCGCCTTCGCCGTCCAGGATCCGGCCGCTCTCCTGCAGCCCATCGCGGCGGGCGTGCAGCTGGAGACCGGCGCCGACTACGTGGTGATCGCCAACAGGGAGCAGAAGCGCTACGCCCACCCCAATCCCTCGCTCATCGGCAAGCGGCTGTCCACCGACGGCTCGAAGGTGTTGCTGACGGGGCAGAAGTGGGTCGGCGTGCAGACGGGGACGATCGGCACCACCGTCAGGGGCAAGGCGCCGATCTACGACGAGTACGGCACCGTCATCGGCCTCACCTCGGTCGGCGTGCTCGTGGAGAAGGTCGACGCCCAGGTGGGGGCGGTGCTGGCACCCCTGCTCTACACGGCGCTCGCCGTCCTGGTGGCGGGCTCGGCGGCGGCCGCGCTCATCGTGCGCAGGGTGCGCAGGCAGACCTTCGGCCTCGAGCCGGGAGAGATCGCCAAACTGCTGGAGCAGCGCGAGGGCGTGCTGCACGGGGTCAAGGAGGGCCTGCTCGCCCTCGACATGGAGGGCAGGGTGACGCTGGTCAACGACGCCGCCCGCGAGCTGCTCGGCGGGGTCGGCGCCGACCTGACCGCGATGCCGGTCTCCGAGCGCATGCGCGACGTGCTGAGCGGGGCCGACCCCGGCGAGGACAGGATCGTTCTGCAGGGCGAGCGGGTGCTGGTGCTCAACCGCACCCCCGTGTCCGTGCGCGGGAAGCAGCGCGGCTGGGTGATCACCCTGCGCGACCGCACCGAGCTGGTACGGCTGGCCCGCGAGCTCGACTCGGCCAGCTCCACCACCGAGGCGCTGCGCGCCCAGGCCCACGAGTTCGCCAACCGCATGCACACCGTGGTCGGCCTGCTGGAGCTGGGCGAGCACGACGCCGCGGTCAGCTTCATCACCAGGACCACCCGCAACACCTACGCGACAGGCATCCGCGACCGGGTCGCCGACCCCACGCTGGCCGCGCTGCTGCTGGCCAAGTCGGCGGAGGCCGCCGAGCGCGGGGCGACCCTGGTGCTGTCCGACGACACGTGTGTTCCCGAGGGCGTGATCGACGACCCGCAGGACGCCGTGCTCGTGGTCGGCAACCTGGTCGCCAACGCCCTCGACGCGCTCGACGGCGCGCAGGGCACGATCGAGGTCTCGGTACGCGCGACGGAGGAGGGGCTGAGCGTGCGGGTCGGCGACTCCGGCCCCGGCATCACCCCCGACCTGGTCGAAGAGGTGTTCAGGGAGGGGTTCACCACCAAGGCGGCGCACTCGGGGCCGCGCGGGCTCGGGCTGGCGCTCACCAGGCAGGCGTGCATGCGCAGGGGCGGCTGGGTGCGCGTCCACAACGCGGGGGGCGCCGTGTTCACGGCGTTGCTGCCATGACCTTCCGCGTGCTCGTCGTCGACGACGACTTCATGGTGGCCCGCATCCACAGCGGCTACGTGGCCAAGGTGCCGGGCTTCGAGGTCGTCGGCACCGCCCACACCGGCGCCGCCGCCCTGGAGGCGGTGGCCGAGCAGCGCCCCGATCTGGTGCTGCTCGACATCTACCTGCCTGACATGTCGGGGCTCGAGGTGCTGAACAGGCTGCGCGGCGTGGACGTCCTCATGATCAGCGCGGCCCGCGACCTGCCCACGGTCAGGGAGGCCATGCGCGGCGGCGCGATCAGCTACCTGATCAAGCCCTTCACCGCCGCCGCGCTGGCCGAGCGGCTCACGCAGTACGCCGACACCCGCAGGCAGCTCACCACCATCGGTCCCGAGGTACGGCAGGACGACATCGACCGCCTCTTCGGCGTGGTCAGGGCGCCCCTGCCCAAGGGCCTGTCCTCGGCCACGTGCGCCCTCGTCGCCGACGCGCTGCGCCAGGCGGCCGGCGATCTCTCGGCCACCGAGGCCGCCACGCTGACCGGGCTGTCGCGGGTCAGCGCCCGCCGCTACCTCGAATACCTGTGCGCGGCCGGCCGGGCCGAGCTCAGGCCCAGGTACGGCACGACGGGCCGCCCCGAACACCGTTACCGCTGGATGTCCTGATTCAAGGTACATATCGCACCAGGAGTGCCTTACTGTTTCCTGTGGGAGAGCAGCGATGGGGAGGAGTTTGAGGCGTGGCGAACGCCCGACCGATCGATCCACCGACCGACCCGTTCGCCTCGGTGCCCACGCCACCTCCGGGTAACGGCAGGAAGCCCAGAATGGGCGGGCTGCCGCCTGGCGTCTCACCCGACATCTACGGCCCGGGAGCCCAGCGTGGGCCGGCCCCTGTCGGGCCCGGCGCACTGCCGCCCGTGGCGCACACGCCCCAGCCGTGGCCCATGAACGAGACGCAGCGCCACGACGCGCCGCCGCCTCCCCCTCCCGCCTTCGGCCACCAGGACGGGCCTTCGGAGCCGCCGCCCCCGCGGCAGCGGCAGGGACGCCGCCTGCTTCCCACGATCGCCGTCGTGCTGGGCGTGCTGGTGGTGCTGGCCTACGTCGTCCCCGCGGTGGTCATGTCGGGCTCCGTGCTGCGCGGCACCAAGGTCGGCGGCGTCGACATCGGCGGCCTCACCGTGACCGAGGCGGCCGACAGGCTCAGGGACGAACTGGCTCCCAAGGTCGAGCTGCCGCTCGCCGTCGAGGTGAACGGCCGCAAGGAGACCATCGAGTCCGACGAGGCGGGCGTCGAGCTCGACGTCGTCGGCACGATCGAGCAGGCGCCCAGCGGCTTCCCCAACCCCGTCGAGGTGTGGCGGGCGCTGACGGGCACGACCGAGATCGACCCGAAGGTCTCCGTGGAGTCCGCCCAGCTCGCCAGGACCGTCGAGACGCTGGCCGCCAAGGTCGACCAGAAGGCCAGAGAGGGACGCGTCGCCTTCAAGGGGACCCAGCCCGTCTCGGTGACCCCGCGCGACGGCGTCGTCCTCGACCAGGAGGCCGCGGTCAAGCTGATCAGCGAGGGCTTCCTCAAGTCGCGTGAGACCGTGTCCCTCCCCGTCAAGGTCGACCAGCCCAAGACCACGCCCGCCGCGGTCAAGGCGGCCGCCGCCACCGCCGCCGAGGCGGTGTCCGCGCCGATCACCCTGACCAGGGACGGCAAGCAGGCGCAGATCCCCGTCGCCGTCATCGCCGCCAACCTCACCTTCGTCTCCGACGGAGAGGGCGGGCTCGAGCCCCGCTTCGACGCCAGGAAGGCGCTGAGCGGCATCGAGAGCCAGCTGATCGACGCCGCCCAGGCGCCGCGCGACGCCACCTACGACGTGGTCGGCGACAAGCTCAAGCTCATCTCCGCGCGCAAGGGCAAGGGCGTGGACGACAAGAGGCTCGCCACGGACGTGGCCAAGGCGCTGCAGTCGGGCGGCAGCCGTACGATCCCCGTGGAGCTGGCGGTCGTCGCGCCGCGGCTGACGGACAGCGAGCTGCGCCAGATGGGCATCAAGGAGAAGGTCGCCTCCTTCACCACCCAGCACCCCTGCTGCCAGAACAGGGTGACCAACATCCACCTGATGGCCGACGCGGTCGACGGCCACATCGTCAAGCCAGGAGAGACCTTCTCCATCAACGGCCTCGTGGGCGAGCGCACCGCCGCCAAGGGCTACCTGCCCGCCGGGCAGATCGTCGCGGGCAAGATGGAGGACGGCGTCGGCGGCGGCGTCTCACAGTTCGCGACCACGATGTACAACGCGGCCTACTTCGGCGGATTCCAGGACGTCGAGCACCTGGCGCACATGTTCTGGATCTCCCGCTACCCCCCGGGACGCGAGGCCACGGTCTTCTGGCCCACGGTGGACCTGAAGTGGAAGAACGACTCCGAGTACGGCGTGCTGGTCAAGACCTCCTACACGGGCTCGTCGATCACCGTGACGCTGTGGAGCACCAAGCGCTACGACAAGGTCGAGTCGATCACGGGGCCGAAGAGGAACGTCGTGCCGGTGGTCCGTGAGCAGGACGACAGCCCCGACTGCAAGCCGACCGAGGGACACGAGGGGTTCACGATCGACGTGACCCGCGTGATCACCGACGAGGGCGCGGAGGTCAGGCGGGAGAGGAAGACCACGACCTACCGCATGGAGAAGCTCATCACCTGCGTGAAGCCGCCCTCCGACGACCTCGAGTAGTCAGCCGACGGGCACCGACATGATCCGGTCGTCGCCCTGACGGGCGTCGCCCCTGCCGTCCTTGTTGCTCGTGCCGACCCAGAGCGACCCGTCGGGGGCGAGGGTGACCGCGCGCAGCCTGCCGTGCTCCCCCTGGAGACGGTCGGCGGGACGGCCCGCCGAGCCGTCGGCGTCGAGCGGCACCTGCCACAGCCGCTCGCCCCGCAGCGCGCCCACCCACAGCGAGCCCTCCGCGTACGCCATGCCCGAGGGGGAGGCCTCCGAGGTGCTCCACGTGACGATCGGGTCGACGTAGCGGGAGTCGTCGCCGACGCCCTCCACCTCGGGCCAGCCGTAGTTGCCTCCGGGCTTGATGAGGTTGACCTCGTCGAAGGAGTTGGCGCCGAACTCCGAGGCGTACAGCCGCCCGGAGGCGTCCCACGCCAGGCCCTGCACGTTGCGGTGACCGTAGCTGTGGACGAGGGAGCCGAAAGGGTTGCCAGGCGCGGGCGCGCCGTCGGTGGTCATCCTCAGGATCTTGCCCGCCAGCGAGTCGCGGTCCTGGGCCAGCCGACTCTCGCCGGTCTCGCCCGTCGTGGCGTAGAGGAAGCCGTCGGGGCCGAAGGCGAGCCTGCCGCCGTTGTGGATGCCGCCCTTCGGGATGCCCTCGACGATCACCTTCCTGTCCGAGAGCTTGTCACCGGACAGGCGGTAACGGACGATCCTGTTGTCCGAGGCGGCGGTGTAGTAGAGGAAGACCTGCTCACCCCGCACGGCCACGCCCATCAGGCCGCCCTCGCCGTCGGGCTCGACGCCTTCGACCTCCCCCAGCGAGGTGACCCGCCCCGCGGCCGTCACCCTCAGCAGCCTCGCGCTGTCGCGCTCGGTCACCAGCGCGTCGCCGCCCTCGGTGAAGGCGATCGCCCACGGCACCGACAACCCCTCGGCGACGGTGCGGGGACCACCCGGCGTGGTCGCGGGCCGAGCCGTGCCCGCGGGGTTCGCGCCACCACCGACCTCCGCGGGCGCCGCCGCGCACCCCACGGTCGCGACCACCATCATCATGATCACAAGCCAGACCCTCATGTGTCCCATACTGACCCTCTGCCCATAAAGTTCGGCGTATGAAGATCTGGGTGCCCTCCGAGGCGGCTGCCGACGTGCTGACCGACCTGCCCGACGTCGAGTGCGTCGTCTACGACGGCAGGGGTCCTGCCCCCGACGGAGCCGACGAGGTCGAGGTGTGGATCCCGCCGCTGATCCCCGTTCCCGACATCCCCGGGTTGATGGCGGCGATGAAGCGGCTGAAGCTGGTGCAGACCGTGACCGCGGGCGTGGAGCCGTACCGGCCGCACCTGCCGCACGGAGTGACACTGTGCAACGCCCGCGGCGTGCACGACGCGGGAACCGCCGAGTGGGCGGTCGGCGCGATGATCGCGGTGCTGAGGGAGTTCCCCGGCTTCGTCGACGCCCAGCGCAGGGGGGAGTGGACCTACCACCACACCGGTGTGCTGGCCGACGCGAAGGTGCTGATCGTCGGGTACGGCTCCATCGGCGCCGCCCTCGAACGCAGGCTCGAGGGGTTCGAGGTCGAGGTGGTAAGGGTGGCCAGGACGGCTCGCGAGGGCGTCCACCCGATGGAGGAGCTCGAAGGACTGCTGCCCGAGGCCGACGTCGTGGTGCTGCTCGTGCCCGCCACCTCCGAGACGACGGGCATGGTCGACGCGGCCTTCCTGGCGAGGATGAAGGACGGCGCGCTGCTGGTCAACGCCGCCAGGGGCGCGGTGGTCGTCACCGACGCGCTGGTGGCCGAGCTCGACTCGGGACGGCTGCGCGCCGCCCTCGACGTGAGTGACCCCGAGCCGCTGCCCGAGGGACACCCGTTGTGGAACGCGCCAGGAGTGCTCATCACCCCGCACGTGGCAGGCAGCACGCCGGCCTCCACCCGCAGGTCACTGCGGCTGATCCGCTCCCAGCTGCTGCGCTATCTGGCCGGCGAGCCGCTGAACAACGTGATCACCGAGTCGTACTGACGGGAAACGCGCAGGTGGGAGCGCCGCGCGTTTCCCGTCAGTACGGACAAAGGGAATCCGGAACGTGTCTGCCCCGTGACCTTCGGTGCGTACGGTGGGCGTCATCGAGGAAACCACGACAGCAATCGCTGACCCGTTGTCAAGGAGATCTTCGAGTGAAGTGGTCCTCATGGTTATCAGATCGGTGACGACTCCCGGGTTGTCACCACCCGCGTACCCCGGAGCGCACACACTGGCGATGTGCGACTGCCGACCTCCGGCAGTCACGTGAGCTGACTCGACACGGGATGGGCAACGACATTGATCCGCTGGCGTGATCCACGGGCGCCGCTCGCCGTCGCAGCCGCGACAGGCGTGGCGGGGCTCGCCGCTGCGCTCCTCGCGGGCGCGCCGGCCCTGGCGACCGGAGCGGTCGCGGGCGGGATCGCCGCGCTGCTTGCCGCGCTCTCGCTCCTGCTCGCCTCGGTCAGGACGGCGCCCGCGCACCGGCCGGCCGCGCGCTGGCTCGGCTCGGGCGCGGTCGTCTGGCTCCTCGGCGTGGTGCTGCGTCCCGTCGCCGAGGGCTCCAGCCTGGTGGTCAACTTCGCCGACCTGCTCGTGCTCGTGTCGATCGTGCTGCTGGCCGGCGGATGCGTGCTGGCGGCGGGCAGGCCCCTGCACGCCCGCGCCGTGCTGCGCCATCTCACCGACGCCTACCTGTGCGCCGCCGCCCTGTTCCTGATCAGCTGGGTGGTCGCGCTCAGACCGCTCTACGCCGACGTCGGCGACTCGTCGACCTTCATGATCGTGCTGTTGCCCGCGCTGGTCAGCCTCATGGTGACCTGCGCGGTCGGCCCCGTGGTCATCACGGCCAGATCGCCGATCCGGCCGCTTGGCCTGGCCGGCTTCGCCGTCCTGGCCGCCGCCTCGACGGGCGAGCTGGCCGCGGCGGTGGCGAGGCTCGGCGGCGTCGATCCGCCGAGGTGGAGCCTGCTGCTGGCGCCCGTCGCCTTCCTCCTGCTCGCCGCCCTGCCCTGGAGCGGCAGGACGAGCAGGGTCGTCCACGCGAGCCCCGAGGAGTCCAGGCCGCGCGCGGGCCACGTGACCGCCACCCTGATCTCCGCGGTGCCGCTCGTCCTGGTGGTGATCGCCGCCGGCGCGCTGGTCGTCAACCTGCACGGCAGGCCGGTGACGGGCGTCGCGCTGGTCGCCGCCTCCGTGGTGGTCATCCTGGTCATCCGCGTGTTCGTGCTGATCACCGCCAACGCCCGCATGCGCCACCTGGTGTCACTGGGCGACCGCCAGCTGAGAGAGCTGGCCGAGAGCACGGGCGACGTGGTCCTGCTGTGCGACTACGAGGGCGTGGTCCACGAGATCGGCAGCGGGGTGGAGGTGACCTACGGCTACCACCCCGACGAGCTGGTCGGCGGCTCGATCTTCGACTACATCCACCCCGAGGACGTGCCGGGCATCCAGCTCGCGCTGCGCCAGATGGGCCTCGACGAGGACCCCGTCGCGCCCGGCGCCTGCCTGATCGCCTGCAGGGTCAGGGCCGCCGACGGCACCTGGCGGCCGACCGAGTCGGTGGCCACCCGCCACGTCCGCGGCGAGGAACTGCTGCTCGTCACCACGCGCGACATCAGCGACCAGGAGGCGCTGCGCAACCAGGTCGCGCACCTGACCTTCCACGACGGCGTCACCGGGCTGCCCAACCGCTCCTACTTCGAGGAGCGCACCCGCGAGGTGCTCGAGGGCAGGCTGTCCGGGCGCACCGCGGTCATCTTCCTGGACCTCGACGGTTTCACCTCGGTCAACGACTCGGTGGGCCACGCCAGCGGCGACTACCTCCTCGGGCAGGCCGCCAGGCGGCTTCGCGGGGCCGTACGGCCCGACGACACGCTGGCGCGCTGGGGCGGCGACGAGTTCGCCGTGCTGGTGGAGACAGGGCCGGAGGCCGCCCAGGTGGCGGTCGACGTCGCCGAGCGGCTGGTGCGGGCGGTCTCGCAGGAGCCGTTCAGGGTGGCCGACCGCGACGTGGCGCTGACGGCCAGCGTGGGCGTGGCCTTCGCCGAGGACGGCGTCCCCGCCGGCGACCTGATCCGCAACGCCGACGTGGCGATGGCCAGGGCCAAGGAGCTCGGCGGCCGCAGGGTCGAGGTGTTCGCCGCGCACATGCACGCCGACGTGGTGCGCAGGCTGGAGCTGGCCGCCGACCTGCAGCGGGCGCTCATGGAGAACCAGTTTGCCATCGAGTACCAGCCCGTCGTCGACCTGGCCACCTCGCGGGTGACCGCGGTCGAGGCGCTGGTGCGGTGGTGGCGCGGCTCGGTGTTCGTGCCGCCTGAGCAGTTCCTCGGCCCCGCCGAGGACACCGGGCTGATCGTGCCGCTGAGCGAGTGGATCCTGCGCGAGGCCTGCCGCGAGGTGGCCGCATGGCGCGCCTCCTCCTGGGACATCGGGCTCTCGCTCAACCTGTCGGCCAGGCAGATCACCGCGCCCAGGTTCGTCGAGACGGTCGCCGAGGCGCTGGAGGAGAGCGGCCTTCCCGCCTCGGCGCTCACCCTCGAGGTGATCGAGGAGATGCTGGTCGAGGACGCCGAGGAGACGATCAGCAGGCTGTCGGAGCTGCGCTCCCTCGGCGTACGGCTGGCCATCGACGACTTCGGCACCGGCTACGCCTCGCTGGCGTTCCTCCGGCAGCTCCCCGTGGACATGATCAAGATAGATCCGTCGTTCGTCTCAGGGCTCGGACGCGACGAGACGCTCACGCTGCTCACCCGCACCATCGTGCGGCTCGGCGGCGATCTCGGGCTGATCGTGGTGGCCGAGGGCATCGAGCGGCCCGAGCAGCTCGAGCTGCTGAGAGAGATGGGCTGCACCCGAGGTCAGGGCTACCTGGTGGCCAGGCCGATGGCGGCGCGCGGGGTCGACTCCCTCATGCGGACCAACCTGACCAGTCTCGGATCGTGAGACTCGCGTTTCACCAGGTTGACATGCACTGCCCGGGAGCGGCTATGGTGGACCCCATGCTTCGCAGTGAGATTCTCGTAGTACTTCGCCGGCGCGCAGGCCGTTAAGCGAAGCACTTCGACCTGCGCGCCGCCCCGAGTCCCACAGATCCGTGGGAGAGGGGCATTTTTTATGTCCTCAGTGCTCAAAGCCACGCAAGGAACGAGCGATGACCGAACGGATGACAGGTGCACAGGCCCTCGTGAGGGCACTGGAGCACGTCGGAGTCGACACCGTGTTCGGGATCCCTGGCGGCGCCATCCTTCCCGCCTACGATCCCCTCTACGACTCGACCAAGGTTCGTCACGTGCTTGTACGGCACGAGCAGGGTGCCGGTCACGCCGCTGAGGGATACGCCCAGGCGACGGGCAAGGTCGGGGTGTGCATGGCGACCAGCGGCCCTGGCGCGACGAACCTGGTGACCCCCATCGCCGACGCCTACATGGACTCTGTGCCGATCGTGGCGATCACCGGGCAGGTGACGAGCAGCCTGATCGGCACGGACGCCTTCCAGGAGGCCGACATCTCCGGCATCACCATGCCGATCACCAAGCACAGCTTCCTGGTCACCGACGCCGCCGAGATCCCCCGCACGATCGCCGAGGCCTTCCACATCGCCTCCACCGGCCGTCCAGGCCCCGTTCTGGTCGACATCTCCAAGGACGCGCTGCAGGCCGACACCACCTTTGTCTGGCCGCCTGTCATGCAGCTGCCCGGCTACCGCCCCGTCACCAGGCCGCACTCCAAGCAGATCCGCGAGGCGGCCAAGCTCATCGTCGAGTCGAAGCGGCCCGTCCTCTACGTCGGCGGCGGTGTCCACAAGTCGGGCGCGTCGGGTGAGCTGATGAGGCTGGCCGAGCTGACCGGCATCCCCGTCGTCACCACGCTGATGGCCCGCGGCACCTTCCCCGACAGCCACCCCCAGCACATGGGCATGCCCGGCATGCACGGCAGCGTCTCGGCGGTCGGCGCGCTCCAGCAGGCCGACCTGATCATCGGGCTGGGCGTGCGGTTCGACGACAGGGTCACCGGCCAGCTGGCCAGCTTCGCCCCCTACGCCAAGATCGTCCACGCGGACATCGACCCCGCCGAGATCTCCAAGAACCGCCACGCGGACGTGCCGATCGTCGGCGACTGCCGCGAGGTCATCGCCGAGATGATCAACGCGGTCGAGGCCGAGCCCCGCAAGGGCGAGTACACCGACTGGTGGAAGACGCTCAACGGCTACAAGGAGACCTACCCGCTCGGCTACGAGGAGTTCTCCGACGGCTCGCTGGCCCCGCAGTACGTCATGGAGCGGCTGAGCGCCATCGCGGGACCCGACACCTACTTCGTCGCGGGCGTCGGCCAGCACCAGATGTGGGCCGCGCAGTTCATCGACTACGAGAACCCCGGCACGTTCATCAACTCGGGCGGTCTCGGCACGATGGGCTTCGCCGTCCCCGCCGCGATGGGCGCCAAGATGGGCCGCCCCGACGCCACGGTGTGGGCGATCGACGGCGACGGCTGCTTCCAGATGACCAACCAGGAGCTGGCCACCTGCGCGATCGAGGGCGTGCCCGTCAAGATCGCGATCATCAACAACGGCAACCTCGGCATGGTCAGGCAGTGGCAGACGCTCTTCTACGACCAGCGCTACTCCAACACCAACCTGCAGGCGAAACTCAGGATCCCCGACTTCGTCAAGCTGGCCGAGGCCTATGGTTGTGCGGGCCTGCGCTGCGAGCGGCCCGAGGACGTCGACGCGGTCATCAAGGAGGCCATGGAGATCAACGACCGTCCCGTGGTCGTCGACTTCGTGGTCCACCAGGACGCCATGGTGTGGCCGATGGTCGCCGCGGGGACCAGCAACGACGACATCAAGATCGCCCGGGACATGGCGCCGAAGTGGGAGAGCGAAGAATGAGCAAGCACACTCTGTCGGTGCTCGTGGAGAACAAGCCGGGTGTCCTCGCCCGGGTCTCCTCGCTGTTCAGCCGGCGCGGGTTCAACATCGACTCGCTGGCGGTCGGGCCGACCGAGCACGCCGACATCTCCCGCATGACCATCGTCGTCAGCGTCGAGGAGCTCCCGCTCGAGCAGGTCACCAAGCAGCTCAACAAGCTGGTGAACGTCCTGAAGATCGTCGAGCTCGACACCTCGCAGTCGGTGCAGCGCGAGCTGATGCTGATCAAGGTGAAGGCCGACGCCGACAGCCGCTCGCACGTCCTCGAACTGGTCCAGCTCTTCAGGGCCCGCTGCGTGGACGTGGCGTCCGACGCGGTGACCATCGAGGTCACCGGCACGCCGGACAAGCTCGAGGCCTTCATCAAGGTGCTGGAGCCTTTCGGCATCAAGGAGCTCGTCCAGTCGGGCATGGTGGCCATCGGCCGCGGAGCCCGTTCCATTACCGACCGGTCCCTCAGGGCACTGGACCGTACCGCCTGAAAGGTTTATGTAAGTGACCGAGATCTTCTACGACGACCACGCCGACCTGTCGATCATCCAGGGGCGGGTCGTGGCCGTCATCGGGTACGGCAGCCAGGGCCACGCCCACGCTCTGTCCCTGCGCGACTCCGGTGTGGACGTCCGCGTGGGCCTGCCCGAGACCTCCAAGAGCCGTGAGCTGGCCGAGGCCGAGGGCCTGCGTGTCGTCACCCCCGCCGAGGCCGCCGCCGAGGCCGACCTGATCATGATCCTCGCGCCCGACCACCTCCAGCGCGGCATCTACGAGAAGGACATCCAGCCGAACCTGCAGGAGGGCGACGCGCTCTTCTTCGGCCACGGCCTCAACATCCGCTACGGCCTCATCGAGGCGCCCGAGGGCGTCGACGTCGCCATGGTCGCCCCCAAGGGCCCCGGCCACCTGGTCCGCCGCCAGTACCAGGCGGGTCGCGGCGTGCCGTGCCTCATCGCGGTCGAGAAGGACGCCTCGGGCACGGCCCAGGACCTGGCCCTGTCCTACGCCAAGGGCATCGGCGGCACCCGCGCGGGCGCGCTGAAGACCACCTTCACCGAGGAGACCGAGACCGACCTGTTCGGTGAGCAGGCGGTCCTCTGCGGTGGCGTGTCCGAGCTGATCAAGGCCGGTTTCGAGACGCTGATCGAGGCCGGTTACCAGCCCGAGGTCGCCTACTTCGAGTGCCTGCACGAGATGAAGCTGATCGTCGACCTCATGTACGAGGGCGGCGTCTCCAAGATGTACTGGTCGGTGTCCGACACCGCCGAGTACGGCGGCTACACCCGCGGCCCGCGCGTCGTCACCGAGGAGACGAAGAAGGAGATGAAGCGCATCCTGGCCGAGATCCAGGACGGCACCTTCGCTCGCCAGCTGGTCGAGGAGTTCGAGGGCGGGCAGAAGGAGTTCACCCGCTACCGCGAGGAGCTGGCCGAGCACCCGATCGAGAAGACCGGCGCCAAGCTGCGCCCGATGATGAGCTGGCTCAAGGCCGAGGGCTGATCCCTCAGGGGCGCCCCGCGGTCCGGGGCGCCCCGCCTTGTTCCTCCGGCCCGCGTGGTCACCGGGCCGCGTCCACCAGCTGCGCGCCGCTCTCCGTCCTCCCGCCCGTACGGCACGCCGCCCCGCCCGCCTGCGCGGCCACCGGCGCGCCCCCGTCCAGGGGACGCTCCTCGGGGGCGCGTGGCCGCTCGCCGTCACGGACGGCGTCCCCCGTCCGCGCCAGCCGCCAGACCAGCACCGAGGCCGCCAGCGCCGCGATCACCAGCACCGCGAGCCCGGCCCGCGCCGCGCCCGTCCAGTCGGCGGCGTCGAGCACGCCGAAGACGACGGGCCCGACGACCGTGACGCCCAGCACGCCGCCGACCTCCTGCACCGTGCCGAGCACGCCCGCCGCCGCGCCCGCGTGCGCCTGCCGTACGGAGGCGAGGACCATGGACAGCAGCGGCGACATCACCAGCCCCATCCCGGCCCCCGCCAGGAGCAGCCCGGGAACCAGGGCGCCCGGCGCGCCGCCCACCGCCATGAAGGTCCACAGCAGCCCGGCGGCCAGCGCCAGCGAGCCCGCGAAGGGGAGCCGCCCGCCCAGGCGTTCGCCGGCGGCGCGCCGAGCGCCGAAAGAGGCGGCCAGGAAGCCGGCGTTGACGGCCGTGAACACCGCGCCCGAGGCGAGCGGGCCGAGCCCGCGCCCGTCCTGGAGGTAGAGGGCCAGCACGAACGACAGCCCCGACGAGCCGCCGAACAGCAGCGCCACGGCGGCGAGGCCGGTCACGAACCTGCGCTGGCGGAAGACGCCCAGGTCGAGAAGGGGCTCCTCCAGCCGCCGCTGCCTGGCGACGAAGGCGGTCACGAGCGGGACCGAGGCCGCCAGCGACGCCCACGCCCATGCGGGCCAGCCCGCCTGCCTGCCGTGGGCGAGAGGGAAGACGACCGCCACGAGGGCGGCGGCGAGAAGGGCGGCGCTCAGGACGTCGAGCCTGCCCGCGGAACGCCCGCCGGGGCCGGCGGTCCTTCCCGCGTCGGGGACGAGGCGGTGGACGAAGGCCAGGGCGAGCAGGCCGACCGGGACGTTGATGAGGAAGCAGGCGCGCCATCCGAGGCCCGCGAGATCGAGCGCGACCACGGCGCCGCCGATCGCCTGGCCGCCGACGCCCGCGAGGCCGACCGCCGTGCCGTACCAGCCGAAGGCCCTGGCCCGCTCGGGGCCTGAGTAGATAGCCGTGAGCAGCGTCAGCACCTGCGGCGCCATGAGCGCCGCCGCGCAGCCCTGCAGCACGCGCGCCGAGACCAGGAACACGGGGTCCGGCGCCAGGCCGCAGGCCGCGGACGCCAGCGTGAACAGGGTGAGGCCGATGACGAAGATCCTGCGAGGACCGTGGATGTCGCCGAGCCTTCCCGCGACGATGACGCCCGCCGCGTAGGCCAGGCCGTAGCCCGCGATCACCAGCTGGGTCGCCGACTCTCCCGCGCCCAGGTCGGCCCTGATGGCGGGCAGGGCGACGTTGGCGACGAAGAAGTCGAGCGTGGTGACGAACGCGGCGACGAGCAGGACGGGCAGCGCCCAGCGGCTTGTGGAGGCAGTGGTCATGACCGCGCCCCCGACCATGACCCGCCGGTGTTCTTACTCATGGGCAGCACTCTGCTGGCGGGTGGTTATGGATGGATTTGGGAGCGCTTACGGTGGCAGCGAAATTGTCGGAGGCCTTTGTTAGCTTGAGCGACATGCGATTCGGGGTGCTCGGCCCGCTGGCGGTCTGGTCGGTGGAGGGTAGGTCGCTGCGCATACCCGAGGCGAAGGTGCGCGCCCTGCTGGCCGACCTGCTCGCCCACGCGGGGCGGCCGGTCTCCGCCGACCGCCTCATCGACGACCTCTGGGGTGACGCGCCGCCGGGCAAGCCGGCCGCCGCGTTGCGGGTCAAGGTGTCGCAGCTGCGCAGAGTGCTGGAGGAGGCCGAGCCGGGCGGCAGGCAGCGGCTCGCCTTCGCCCCCTCGGGCTACGTGCTGCGGGTGGATCCAGGCGCGCTCGACACCCACAGGTTCGAGGAGCTCGTCGCGCGGGCGAGCGAGAGCGACGACCCCTCGGCGAGGTGCGCGCTGCTGGCCGAGGCGCTCGAGCTGTGGAGAGGCGCGCCCTACGCCGACGTCGCCGACGAGGAGTTCGTCAGGCCGGTGATCGCCAGGCTGGCCGAACAGCGGCTCGTGGCGCTGGAGGAGCACGCCGAGGCCAGGCTGGAGCTCGGCCAGCACGGGCAGCTGGCGGCCGAGCTCGCCGACCTGGTGGCCGCCCATCCGCTGCGCGAGCGGCTGCGCGCGGCGCACCTGCGCGCCCTCTACGGGGCAGGGCGGCAGAGCGAGGCGCTCGACAGCTACGCCGACCTGCGCGACCGGCTGCGCGAGGAGCTCGGCGTCGATCCGGGCCCCGACCTGGTCGCGCTGCACAGGGCGATCCTGGAGCAGGACCCCGCCCTCGCGCCCGCGCCCGCCAGGGCGCGCACCAACCTGCCCGTGCCGATGACCGGCCTGATCGGCAGGGAGGCGGCGGCGGCCGAGGTGCGCTCGCTCGTCGCCGCCCACCGCCTGGTCACGCTGACAGGGCCTGGCGGGGTCGGCAAGACCAGGCTGGCGCTCGAGGCGGCGGCCGGCCTCGAGGGGGTGGGCCCCGACGGGGTCTATCTGGTGGAGCTGGCCGCCCATCCCTCGGCAGGCTGCGTGGTCGACGCCATCGCCGCCGTCGTGGGCGTCCGCGACGACAGGGCGGCGGGACGGCGGGGCGCGGGCGCGGACGAGCGGCTGGTCGAGGTGCTGCGCGGCAAGCGGATGCTGCTGGTGCTCGACAACTGCGAGCACGTGGTCGAGCAGGTGGCGGCCGTCGCCGAGCTCCTGCTGCGCGCCGCCCCTTCGCTGCGCGTCCTGGCCACCAGCCAGGAGGCGCTGGCCATCGAGGGCGAGATGCTGTTCGCCGTCCAGCCACTCGACCTGCCCGACGGCGCGGGAGAGCCGACCGCCTCCAGCGCGGTCCAGCTCTTCGCCGCGAGGGCGACGGCCGCCGCGCCCGGCTTCACCCTCGACGACGGCAACGCCGAGGCCGTCGCCGCGATCTGCAGGCGGCTCGACGGCATCCCGCTGGCGCTGGAGCTGGCGGCCTCCCGCATGCGGGTGCTCAGCCCCGCCCAGCTCGCCGAGCGCCTCGACGACAGGTTCCGCCTGCTGGCCGGCGGCAGACGCGACGCTCCGGCCAGGCAGCAGACGCTGCGCGCGATGATCGACTGGAGCTGGGAGCTGCTGACCGAGGCCGAGCGCGTCGTGCTGCGCCGCCTGGCCGTCCATGCTGACGGCTGCACGCTGGAGGCGGCAGAGGCGGTCTGTTCAGGAGAGGGTGTGCGCCCCGCCGACGTGCTCGACCTGCTGGCCAGGCTGGTCGACCGCTCGCTGGTGGTCACCGTCGCGGGGGCGAGCGGCATCCGCTACCGCCTGCTCGAGTCGGTGGCCGCCTACTGCGTCGAACGTCTCGCCGAGGCGGGCGAGCTCCACTGCGTGAAGCTGCGCCACGCCCACCACTACCTGGCTCTGGCCGAGCGGGCCGACCTGCGGGTCGCGGGCCAGTCGCGATGGCTGGCCATGCTCGACGCCGAGAGCGCCAACATCCGCACCGCCCTCGACACCGCCGCCCACCAGGGCGCGGCCGACACGGCGCTGCGCCTGGCCAGCGCGATGGCCTGGCACCTCATGCTGCGATGCCGGTTCGACGAGGGCCGCAGAGCGCTGGTCACGGCGCTGTCAGTGCCAGGCGAGGCGAAGCGGAGCCTCAGGGCGGTCGCCGAGATCTGGCACGCGGGGCTCACGCTCCGCCTGGGCGGCTGCGACGACGTCGTGGGCCAGGCCAGGAACGCGCTCGCGGTGCTCGAGGCGGAGGGCGACGCCGTGCAGCTGGCCACGGCGCAGTGGCTGCTCGGCTTCGTCCAGTGGGGCCAGGGCGAGCTGTCGGCCAGCGCCGAGTTGCTCAGCCGGTCGCTCGCCACCTTCGAGGAGCTCGGCGACCGCTGGGGCACCGCGGCGGCCCTCACCGGCAGGGCCTTCCAGGCCACCATCAGAGGCGACTTCGCCGCCGTCGAACGCGAGGGCGGGCGCAGCCTCAGGCTCTTCGAGGAGCTGGGCGACCACTGGGGCGTGCTCCAGGCGGTCGAGCCGCTGGCCATGCTGGCCGAGATCGACGGCGACTACGAAAGGGCCGAGGGCTTCCACCGGCGGGCGCTGGCCATGGCCGAGGAGCTCGAGCTGTGGTTCGAGGTCTCCCGCAGCCTGTCGGGGTTGGGCAGGATCGCGCTGCTGGCCGGCGACTACGCCAGGGCCGACGAGCTGCACGAACGGGCCAGGCGGCTGGCGGCCGAGCAGGCGCACCCCTACGCCGAGCAGTACGCCGAGATCGGGCTGGCGCTCAGCGCGCGGCGGCAGGGCAGGTTCGAGGCGGCGGAGAAGCACCTGCGCACCTGGCTCGACTGGATCATGAAGATGGAGGGCGAGGCGGGGGCCGCGCTGCTGCTTGCCGAGCTGGGGTTCATCGCCGAGCTGCGTGGCGACGCCGAGCAGGCGCTGGCGCTGCACAGGGAGGGGCACGCCCATGCGGCGGCGACCTCCGACCCCCGGGCACTGGCGCTCGCCCTCGAGGGGATGGCGGGGGCGGTGTCGCTGGCGGGCGACCACCGGGGTGCGGCGCGACTGCTGGGGGCGGCCTCGGCGGCCCGCGAGTCGGTGGGCAGGCCGCTCCCGGCGGCCGAGCGGGGCGATGTCGACCGCGTCATCGCGCGGTGCAGGCAGACCCTCGACGAGGCGGCCTTCCTCGAGGAGTTCGCACAGGGCAACGCCCAGCCGGTGGCGGTATGAGCGGCGCGGGCTTCCCGGAACTCACGAGACGGCTCCGGTGGGGCGCTGACTCAGGAGACGGCTCCGATGGGGCGCTGACTCAGGAGACTACCTCGGCGGAGCGCTGACTCGTGGAGCCGTATGTGTGGGTTGGTGAATCGGGTGGAGCTGAGGGGCGGGCCCGTCCTGCGGCTCTCCGTGCGGAGGAGGAGGCGCGGACGGGCCCGCGGGGGAGCGCCGGGTGGGGGCGGTTGGGGGTACCCGACGCGAGTTGGCTTCAGCGGGTTCGGCTTGGGCGGGCTGGCTTCGGCGAGGCTGCTTCGGCGGTTGGCTCTGGCAGGTCGGCTTCGGCAGGTCCGCTGGGGCGGGCTGGCTTCGGCAGGTCCGCTTGGGCAGGTCGGCTTCGGTAGGCCCGCTGGGGCGGGCTGGCTTCGGCAGGTCGGCTTCAGCGGGTCGGCTTCGGCAGGTCGGCTTCAGCGGGTCGGCTTCGGCAGGTTGGTTTCGGTGGGTCGGCTTCGGCGGGTTGGCTTCAGCCGGTTGGTATCAGTGGCGGGCGAAGACCTGGGTCCAGAGCGGGCCCCTGGCGTCGTGGCCGACCCCGATGTGGGTGTAGTTGCAGTTCATGATGTTGGCCTTGTGCCCGGGGCTGTTCAGCCAGCCGCGCACCACGTCTGCCGCGGTGCGCTGGCCCTTGGCGATGTTCTCGCCCCACGCGCTGATGGGCGAGAAGCCCGAGGCCTTGATGCGGTCGCCCGGGTTACGGCCGTCGGGGGAGGTGTGGTCGAAGTAGCCCTTGGCGGCCATGTCGGCCGAGTGGCCCTCGGCGGCGGCGTGCAGCTTCGGGTCGTGGGTGAGCGGCTTGCACCCCGACGTGGCCCGTGCCTCGTTCGTCAGCTTGACGACCTCCTCCTCCACGGCCGAGCCACCTGAGGGCGAACCCGAAGGAGACGGCGTGGGGGTCGCGGACGTCGTAGGAGTCGCGGTGGGCGTGGCCGTGGGGGTGGGGGCGGGGATCGGAGCGGTGTCGCAGGACAGGGCGACCACACCTGAGCGGTGCTGGTTGCCCCGGTAGTCCGTCGCCGTGACGTAGAGACGCCTCGGCACGTCGGTGCACCGGACCCCGGCGACGACGCTGCCGTTGCCGATCAGCTTCGACCCGCTCTTGAGGGTGCGGTCGGGACCAGGACGCAGCTGGACAATGCGGACGCGCAGCCGCGCCTGGTCATCACAGCCCGCCCGCGTGGCGCCACCCCTGACCGTGCCGTTGGCGTCGAGGTAGGGCTTGGCCGCGACCACGCGACAGGAGTCCTGCTTGGTCTCCGCATGCGCGGCGGCGAGCGGAGTGCTCAATGCCGCCAGACTTCCGAGGCAGGCGAGTGCCTGGAGCTGTCTGCGCACGATGTCCTCCGATGGGGTTTAGACGCTGGTTCGAGCACGCATTCTGGTCTGCACACAACGGTCATGTCACGCAAAAACCAGCGAAATCTGGGGCTCCATGTGTCCCATTCGTAATATAGGTCGCTTCGACCCCATGTAAACCCCCATCCCCACCTGCGCGTCTGCGCCCCACCAACATCGCTACCTCCCGGCCTCCTGAGAACCCGGCGCGGTACGGCAGGACCCGTCTACGAGGGCGGGCTGGGCGCGATCGGTTCACCGTCCAGATGGAGGAGGGGAGGATGGTGGAGACGCGCCGCGGACAGCCGTACGACGGGGCTGACACGATCGGGACCGACCCTGCGACGCTGCGGGCGGTGCTGGCAGGGAGCAGGAAATGGAGGCGACCGTCGCCGACGGCCGCCTGACGATCCCGGGCGACGGCACGGCGCCCCGCCGCCTCCTGAAGGCCAGGGAAGCGTCGAGTTGTAGGGAAGCGAGCCGTCGAGGCAGGCCGAGGCAGGCGACAAGCTGTAGGCCCGGAACGGTCGCGGCGGGGCTTCGAACTGAAGGCGAAACGAACCATCGAGGCGAAGGCTGAAGCAGGCGTCGAGCTGTAGGCCGAATGATCCATCGGGGTGAGGGTGGTGGCGGGCGTCGGGTTGTAGGCCGAATGAACCATCGGGGTGAGGGTGGTGGCGGGCGTCGGGTTGTAGGCCGAATGAACCATCGGGGTGAGGGTGGTGGCGGCGTCGGGTTGTAGGTCGGTCGGGCTGTCGGGGTGAGGGTGGTGGCGGGCGTCGAGTTGCAGGTCGGACGAGCCGTCCAGGCGGACAGCCGGCGAGCGGAACGTTCCCGGCGGCCCGCTCACCCGTCAGCTTCGGCGCGAGAGAGGGGCGCCTCCGGTGTGGAGGCGCCCCTGGTCAGGTCAGGTCCGCGGCGTGGTCGGCGGCCCAGCGGGACAGGGTGCGGCCCGGTCTGCCGAGAACCTTCTCCACGTCGGGCGAGACCTGCGGCGGCTCCTCCGCGTACTCGGCCTGGTACCCGAGGATGTACTCCGCGCTGCCTCCAGGAAACCCGGCCCTGATGTAGGCCGCCCGCGCCTGCCCGTACGTCAGCGCCTCGAAGCGCAGCCGCCTGCCCAGCCCCTCACCGATGGCCTCGGCCTGCCGGCGGTGGCTGAGGGCCTGCGGCCCGGTCAGCGAGTAGGCGCGCCCCTGGTGGCCGTCCTCAAGGAGGGCGGCCACGATCACCTCGGCGATGTCGGCCTCGTGGATGGGTACCCCCAGCGCGTCGGGGAAGGCGCTGCGCACCACGCCCTCAGCCCGGATCGACTCGCCCCACATGTCGAGCTTGTTGACGGCGAACTCGCCTGGCCGCACGTGGGTCCACCCCAGCCCCGACGCCTCGATGACCTGCTCGACCTCGAGGAACATCTCGTAGCTGCCGGGCCGGCGCTCGGTGACTGCCGAGGTCGACATGTCGACGACCCGGTCGACGCCTGCCTCGGCGGCCGGCTTCACGAAGGACTGGGCCTGCTCGGCGGCGCGGTCCGGGTCGAGGACGCCGGGCAGGAGGTAGGCCCGCTCCACGCCGTCGAGCAGGCCGGCGAGTGTGGAGGGAACGGTGAGGTCGCCCGCCACGACCTCGGCGGCGTCCGGCAGGCCCGCGGCGGCCGGGTTCCTGGTCAGCGCGCGCACCTGCTGTCCCGCCTCGAGCAGGCGGTCGACCACGATGCGGCCGACCACGCCTGTCGCGCCGGTTACGAGGATCCTCATGGATCTTCTCCCTTCGTCGGTGAGGGGCCGACGCTAACCCCGCAGGGACCCTCGCCGCACATGGGCCGATGTCTCATTTGGCAGGTCAGAGGCCATGCGAGAGGATCACAGACGTGGAGGCGCTCGCGCGACGACTGGTACCCGACGACTTGTGGGCGGTGGCCAGCACGCTCGTGCCCGAGCCGCGTCCGCGGCCCCAGGGCGGCGGCAGGGCCGCGGCCGACGCGCGCCAGGTCATGGTGGCGGTCGTCTACGTGGTCACGAGCGGCTGCGCCTGGCAGCACCTGCCGCACTCCTTCGGCGTCACGGTGCCCACGGCTCACCGCTGGTTCGCCCGCTGGAGCAGGGCGGAGCTGTGGCGGAACCTGCACGAGGCGACGGCGTCGGACCCCGCGCTGGCCGAGTGGACCAGGGTGATCCGTGACTGCGCGGCACGCCGTCACTACGACTGAAAATTCACCATACGAGACATGCGTCCCGCGAACGCGGACGGCCCGCCCCTGGACGGGGCGGGCCGTGAGTACGCGCAGGTCAGAGCGCTAGCACTGGACGGGCTTGAGCCACGAGCACTCCAGGTCGCCGGCCTCCTGGGAGGCGGGGGCGTCGCTCCTGAGCTGGGCGGCGGCGTCGGGCGTGGTGCGGCTGAACTTCGCCAGCCGTACGGCGATCTTGTCCTCGATGTCCTTGGGGGAGCCTGACAGGTACTGGTTGAGCATGATGGAGAAGACCAGCGGCTCCCCTTCGGCGCTGGTGACGTAGCCCGACAGGGACGTGACGCTGGTCAGCGAGCCGGTCTTGGCGTGGACGTTGTTGGCGGCGGGGGTGCCGCGCATGCGGCTGCGCAGCGTGCCGCCGGTGAAGCGGTCGGCGTTGCCGGCGATGGGCAGGGCGTTGTACCAGGTCGTGAACCACGGCTTGCTCCGCACCGACAGCAGCAGCTGGGCGATGGAGCCCGCGGTGACGCCGTCGCGGCGGGACAGGCCCGAGCCGTCGCGAAGGTTCAGGATCTGGACACCGTTGGCCTTGGCGAAGTCGGAGGTGGCCTTGAGCCCGGCGGCCCAGGTGCCCTGGCCCGCCACCTTGCGGCCCATGGCCTTGGTGAGGATCTCGGCGTGCATGTTGTTACTGAGCTTCATGAACGGCACCAGCAGCTCGCTCAGCGGCATCGACTCGTGCTTGGCCAGCTCGCTCGCGCCCTCGGGAGCGCCCGAGACGGTGGAGCCGAGGACCCTGACGCCGTGGGCGTTCAGCGCCTTGCGGAACAGCGAGGCGGCGTAGCGGGTGGGGTCGTCGACGGCCACCCACTCGTCGTAGGGGCCCGCGACGGTGCCGGTGATGACCACGGTGTTGGTGCCGTGGCGGCGTTCGATGAGCACGTCCGTCGACGCGCCGACCGTCGCGTTGTTGACGATCTTCAGGTAGTCGGTCTCGGGGGTGGTCGTGACCTTGACCTTGTCCCCGTCGGCGGCCACCGAGACGATCACCGAGCCCGCGTCGTAGTCCCTGTCGGGCGAGGCGGTCAGTGCGGAGATCTGCGCGGCGTAGTAGGCGGTCTCGTCGTCCCAGGCCCAGTCCTGGCCGAGCCGTACGGTGTCGAACCAGCTGTCGTCGGTGACCAGCCTTCCTGTGACGACCTTGACGCCCTTGGCGGCGACGGCCGCCGCCAGCGCGTCGTAGTCGGCGGCGAGCATGGTCGGGTCGCCGGTGCCGCGCAGCACCAGGTCACCCTTCAGAATCGACCCCACCGTACGGCCGGCGGCCAGCGCGCTGGTGGTGAAGCGGTAGTCGAGCCCGAGCACCTCGGCCGCGGCGGCGGAGGTGAACAGCTTGGTGTTGGACGCGGGGGTCATGAGCTTGCCCGAGTCGATGGAGTAGAGCTCCTCGCCGGTGGCCGCGCTCTTCACCACGACGCCCGCTCGGGCGATGGTCAGGCGGGAGTCGCTGAGGATCTGGTTGAGATCCTGGGTCAGGTCGGCGATGCCGGGGGAGGGGTCGGCGGCGGTGGCGGGAGAGACAGGACTTGACGCCCACGCGAGGGCGACGACGAGCGCGCCCGCGACGAGTGAAGCTGGTGTGCGACGCATGGAGGTCTCCAGGGTGCGTACGAGGTCTCGGAGGGATCATGGGAGCGCCCACTCCTCGCCGCAATCCGCAAATATCCGTATCTTTCGCTAGCCCCTGCTCGGGAGCGTTCCACAACCGCCCGGCAAAGGGGAGGGCAGGGCGGATCAGGAGGCAGGCGCCGCGCCGGCGGAGACCAGGAAGCCCACGTCGCCGAAGGAGATCTCGTCACCTGAGCGGACCCGTGCGGGACCGACCAGGCGCCAGCCGTTCAGCCTGGTGCCGTTCAGCGAGCCGAGGTCGACCAGCAGCCAGGAGCCGTCGTCCTCCTTGCGCAGCTCGGCGTGGACCCGCGAGACGGTGAGGTCGGCCAGGACCAGGTCGCAGGCCGAGCCGCGGCCCACGACGTACCTGAGCCTGCTGTCGTTGGGCAGCGCCAGCCTGGGCAGCCGGGGCTTGCGCCATGCCGACTGCACGCGGGTGGTGAACTCCGAGACGGAGGCGACCATGTCGGTCAACCTCTGGCGGACCGTGTTGCGCGGCGGCAGGTCGGCGACCAGATCGTCGAGCTCGTAGCGGCTGCGCGCGCGTAGTGCCTGGTCGACCCGGCCCACGAAGGTGTCATGGGACAGGCGCCCCTCGACGGCGCGGTCGCGGAGCTCGTCGATGGCGCGATCACGTTCCCCATCGGAGGCACGAAATGGGGGTTGCGTCGAGCTCATGCCCCTGAGTATCGGCCCGAACGGCGTTTCCTGTCCAGAATTCGCGAATCCCTTGAGTCGACCATACTGAGTATGCATACTGAGTATTCATGTCGATCAGACAGAGCCTGCTGACCTTGCTCAGCAAGGGGACCAGGTACGGCTACCAGCTGCGCGCGGAGTTCGAGTCGTCCACAGGGGCGACCTGGCCGCTGAACATCGGCCAGGTCTACACGACGCTCTCCCGCATGGAGCGCGACGGCCTGGTCTCCTCCGGAGAGCAGGACGAGCAGGGCAGGGTCGGCTACACGATCACCGAGGCCGGTCGGGCGGAGGTGGAGCGATGGTTCAGCACCCCCGTCGCCCAGTCCGACCGGCCGAGGGACGAGCTGGTCATCAAGCTGGCGATGGCCGTCGCGGCGAAGGACGTCGACGTCGGCGCGGTCATCCAGCGGCAGAGGACCGCGACGATGCGCGCCCTGCAGGAGCTGACCAGGGCCAAGCGCACCGGCACCGACGGCGCCGCGCAGCGCCTCGTGCTGGATTCCATGATCTTTCAGGCGGAGGCCGAGCAGCGATGGCTCGACCACTGCGAGGCAGTGCTCAAGGAGGCAGGGGAATGACGAGTGTGGTGACACTCACGGACGTGGCGCGGGTCCACGGCGAGGGTGAGGCGGCGGTCCACGCTCTGCGGGGGATCAGCCTCGACGTGCAGGCGGGTGAGCTCGTGGCCGTGATGGGTCCTTCGGGCTCGGGCAAGTCCACGCTGCTCAACCTCGCGGGCGGCCTCGACAGGCCCACGAGCGGCGAGGTCACCGTGGAGGGCGTGCCCCTCTCGACGGTCAAGGACCTGGCCGCGCTGCGGCGTAGGAGTATCGGCTACGTCTTCCAGGACCTCAACCTGATCCCCTCGCTGACCGGGGCGGAGAACGTCATGTTGCCCCGCGAGCTGGACGGCGTGCGGACGCGCGAGGCCAGGGCCGAGGCGCTGGCCGTCCTGGAGGAGATGGGGCTCGCGGCGGTCGCCGACAGGTTCCCCGACGAGCTCTCGGGAGGGCAGCGCCAGCGGGTGGCGATCGCCAGGTCGCTGGTGGGCGAGCGGAGGCTGATCCTGGCCGACGAGCCGACGGGCGCGCTGGACACCCCGACGGGCGACGAGATCCTCGAGCTGCTCAGAAGCCGCTGCGAGGCGGGCGCCGCGGTGCTGCTCGTCACCCACGAGTCGCGCTACGCGGGATGGGCGGACAGGGTGGTGTTCCTGCGCGACGGGCAGATCGTCGACTCGACCGCGCCGGTGGTGAGCGCCCGATGAGAGCGCTGCTGCGGATCTCCCGCCGCGACGCCCTGAGGGCTAAGGGGCGCACCGCGCTGATCATGGTGATGATCGGCCTGCCGGTGCTGGTGATCACGGGCGTGCTCACCTTCTGGGAGACGGCCGACGTGACGCTCAGCGAGGGAATCGTCAGGAAGCTGGGCGCGGCCGACCTGCGAGTCAAGACGAGCGGGTACGCCAAGGTGAGAGCGCAGTACGGCGACGACGGCATCCCCCCCTACGGCGAGGGAGCCGAGCCGCCTGAGAAGGCTGCCGCCACCACCGCCGCCCAGGTGGCTGCGCGGCTCCAGCCGGGCTCCAGGCTGATCGGCTTCGACGAGGGCAGCGTGGAAGTCAGGACCGAGCGCGGCTACGACCACATCACCGCCCTCGAGGTCGACCTGCGAGACCCCATGACCAGAGGGATGCGGCCCCTGGTCGAGGGCCGCCATCCCGCCGCTCCCGACGAGGTCGCGGTGACCCCGGCGATGAAACGGCGGATCGGCGACACGATCGAGGTCACCCGCGAGGGCCGCAGGGTGAAGGTGGTCGGCGTGGTGCAGGACCCGTTCGACACGGGGGTCGTCGAGGTCGTCGGCTTCAGAGGGGTGCTGCTCGACGAAGGCGACGGCAGGGGCATCGGCTGGCTCGCCGACACCCCCTCCCCCGCGACGTGGGCCGACACCCGGCGGCTCAACGACGTCGGGCTGGTAGGCCTGTCCCGGGTCACCGCAGAGTCCGATCTCTCGGCCGAGGGGACCATGTCGACCAGGGTGGTGGTGGGCATCGCCGTCGCGGTGTTCATGGTGGGGATGGAGACGGTCCTGCTGGCGGGGCCCGCCTTCGCGATCGGGCTGCGCCGGCGCGCCACCGCGCTGGCGATGATCGCCGCGCAGGGCGGGTCCAAGGCTCACCTGCGGGTGATCGTGCTGACCGACGGGCTCGTGCTGGGCGGGGCCGCGGCGTTGGTGGCCGGCGTCACCGGAGTGGCTGGCGGGCTGGCGCTGGTCCCGTTGCTGTCGGAGTCGATGGGGCCGCTCGAGGTGCCGTGGTGGTCCGTGGCCGGCGTGATGGCGCTCGGCGTGGGCAGCGGGGTGGCGGCGGCCATGGTGCCCGCCGTGCTGGCCGGGCGGCAGAACCCCGCTGCCGTCCTGGCCGGACGTTCCGACGCGGCGCGTGACAGGGCGGGGCGGCCCCTGCTCGGACTGGTGCTGGTGCTGGCGGGCGTGGCCGCGACGGTGCTCACCCCCCTCACCGATGAGGTGTGGATCTTCGCCGCCTCGGTGCTCGGGTTGCTGGGGCTGGTGGCCCTGGTGCCCTCGCTGGTCGCGCTCACGGGGCGGCTCGCCGTACGGCTGCCGCTGGCACCGCGGCTGGGCGTCCGCGACGCGGTCCGCCACCGGATGCGTACGGCCTCGGCCGTCGCGGCCGTCATGGCGGCGACGGCCGGAGCGGTCACGGCGGGTATCGGGGTCACCAGCCAGGACGCCGCAGCCCGCGCGTCCTACAGCTCCTCGACGCCGGTCGGCACGCTGATGATCAGCGCGTATGGGGCGGACGATGAGGAATGGGCACGTACGCGCCAGGCCGTGCAGGAGCGCTTGCCCGGCATCGCCCTGGCGGAGGCGTTCGAGCCGGTCGACTCCGATGGCCGATCGGCCGGCTTGTACGCCGAGCGCCTGCGCGAATGCGCTTCGTGCACCCACCTACCCCCCGGGGTGCTCGTCGGTGATCAGCGGCTGCTTGAGGTGATGCAGGGCAGGCACGATCCCACGGCCGCCGCCGCGCTGGCCGAGGGCAAGGCCGTGGTATTCGGCCCTTCGAGGCTGCGGGACGGCCGGCTCTCCCTCAGAATCGACGTCGACGGATCCACCGCCAAGCTCACGCGTTTCGAGACGCAGGCTGTCGTGGCGGAGGCGGCGAGCCGCGGAGTGACCAGTGTCCTGGTCCCGCCCGCCACGCTGAAGGCCAAGGGCTTCGGGCTGAAGGAGCGCACGGTCTTCGCGCGGCACCAGCCGCAGGACGTGAAGCTGTTGCGGGAGCACCTCACGGTGGCCAGCTCCAAGGTCAGCGTCCGCCTGGAGGGAGGCTACGAGAGAGACATCTCGATCGTCATGATCGTTCTGATGGGTGGCGCGCTGGTCCTGGTGCTCGGTGGCACGTTCGTGGCCACCGCGCTGGCCGCCGCCGACCTGCGGCCCGACCTGGCGACGATCGCGGCGGTGGGCGCGCCGTCCAGGACGGGGCGGCTGATCCTCGCAGGGCAGGCCGGCTACCTCGCGGGGCTCGGCGCTGGTCGGCGCGATCGCCGGCGCGGTCCCCGGTGTCGCCCTCGCCTGGGTCATGACGTTGAGGACAGCAGACTACGTCGTGATCGGCTCGCAGGCCCTGATCGCCCGGACCCAGGCGACGACCGTGGCGGTGCCGTGGGAGCTGGTGAGCGCGATCGTGGTCGGCCTGCCGCTGCTGGCCGCCCTGGTGGCGGGAGCGTTCGCGCGGACGCGAGCGCTCCCTCTCACCCGTCGCCTTACTTGACCAGGCGCATCTTGGACTGCTTGTGCGGCAGCCGCTCCCAGTCGTCCATGAACATCGCCTTGAACCCATGCCGCTCGGCCATCTCGGCGAGCGTCTCGGTGCGGTAGTAGAAGTCTTCGCGCAGGACCTGGTGCTCCCTGCCCTGGGTCCTGTCGAAGGTGAAGTCGAACCAGCCTCCGGGCTTCATGACGCGGCCCACGTGCGCGAAGCACTCCTCGATCACTCGTGGGGGCGAGTGGGAGAAGACGCTGTGTGCGTGCACGACGTCGAAGTACTCGTCGGGCAGGAAGTCGAAGCGCAGGTCGTGGACGGGGGTCAGGTGCGGGAGCTTGTCGCGCAGGTCGAAGTCGGCCAGCGTCTGCTGGGCGGCGAAGAGGATGTCGGGGGAGATGTCGATCCCGTAGTAGTGGCCGCTGTGGAGGTAGTCGATGAACAGCCGCCCCGCCCGCAGGTTGCCGCAGCCGATCTCGAGCATCCGGTGCTCGGGGAGCAGGCCGTGATTCACGAGGTAGTCGAACTGGGTCTTGCCGAGCTTGAGCCACCGCTCCCTGCTCTTGGAGCCGACCGCACGGTCGGGGTTGCGCTCGGTGTCGGAGCGCATCACCGCCCGGTAGTAGTCCACGTGGTCGCGGGTCTGGAGCCTGAACCACAGGTCTCTGGTGAGCCGCCTGGCGTGGGGGATGACTCTGTCAGGGTGCCGCAGGGCGTATCTCGCCTGATGCAGAAGGCTGTTGCGGGTCATGCAGAACATGTTCCGCCGTCAATCGGTAACGGAACGTCATGAGCACGGCAAGAAAAATAATGAATGCGGGCACGGCGGTTTGACCGAGCAGCACGGCGGTGATCGCCGAGTCGGGCTGCACCACCGGCCTTCCCGGATCAGACGACACGAACCCGCCCATGGAGAGCACGGCGCCGAAGATCAGCGCGCCGAACGAGCTGACCGCACTCTCGATGGCGGTCCACAACCCCGTGAACACTCCGGCGCGCCGCTTGCCCGTCGAGGGCCGCGTCGAGGGCGACTACGTCGGCGAGCATCGAGAACTGCAGGAGTTGCACGCCGGCGAAGCCGACTCCCACCACGAACAGCATGAGGTGCGCGTAGAGGGCACCGAGGAGAGGTGTCGCCGTCGCCGCGGCCGTGCCGCCGCCGAACAGCAGCCCTGCGAGGAGCATCGCGCCGCGCTTCTCGTAGCGCTTGGACAGCCTCACCCACAGCGGCATCGTCAGCAGGATCGGGCCGATCAGCGCGGCGAAGAGCGTGCTCGTGGCCTTGGGGTCACCCAGGACGTAGGAGGCGAAGTACGGCGCCGCCGCCAGCATGACGCCGACCGCGAGGAACTGGGTGCAGCCCAGCGCCAGCAGCCACATGTACGGCGGGTTCGCGCGCACCACGGCGAACTGCGACCACAGCGTGCCGCCGTCCGGCTCGGGGGCGCCGGTCATGGGAGCGCGTGCCGTACCGAAGAAGGCTCCCAGCATGGAGGCCAGCATCACGACCGCGATCGTCACGCCCATCAGCCGGTAGCTGGACAGTGTGCCGCCCTCGCCCTGGCTGTTGACGATCGCGGGGGCGACGACGCCGCTGATCACGGTCGCGGCGCCGATGAAGACCATGCGCCACTGCAGCAGCGCGGTCCGCTCGTGGTAGTCGCCGGTCATCTCGGCGGGCATCGCCTTGTAGGGCACCTCGAACAGCGCGTAGGCGGTGGCGGCGAGCAGGAAGACGACGCCGACGTAGATCGCGGCGGGTGTCCCTGTGAGGGGTGGGCCCGCGAACAGGGCGGCGAAGGCGAGCGGCAGCGTGCAGGCCCCGGCCAGCATCCACGGCCTGCGCGGGCCCATGCGGGAGACCGTACGGTCCGACCACCGGCCCACCAGCGGGTTCACGACCAGGTCCCAGATCTTGGGCGCGGCCACCACGACCCCTGCCAACCACGCGGGCACGGCCAGGAAGTTGGTCATGTAGTACAGCAGCAGCAGTCCTGGCACGGCGCCGAACGTCGCCGTGCAGAACGAGCCGACACCGTAACCGAGGCGCACGCCCCTGGGGACGATCATGGGCCCATTGAATCGGAGCGTGCTCCGTCCGGACAGGCCCAGATCTCAGTCGGTGACGTCGGCGCACACCACGTGCGCGCCGAGCTCCACCATCCTGCGCTCGCTGCGCGCGTCGGCCACCCTCGCCATGAGGATCGGCGCCTCGCTGGCCGCCAGCTGCGGCAGCCTGGCCCTGACCCCTCGGTGCAGGTCGCGGACCACGTCCTCGGCCGCCGACATGTGCACCTTGACGTGCAGCATGATCCCTGGAGCCCCCGAGGCCGTGCGCGCCTCGGAAATCCACACGTGATGGACCAGCGGATAGTCGACGAGCAGGAGCGCGATCGCCCCGCGCAGCGCGGGCAGGATCGGATGGGTGCAGCGGCGGTAGCCGGGATCCACCTGCTGCATGGGGCCCGACAGATGGGGACGGGGCGCGGGGATCCACGACTGCGGCGCGGCCGGCACGGAGCGCACGGGTGGCGGCGCCGGCGGCGCGCCGTGCATCACCGCCGCTCCCTGCGAGACCGCGGCCATGGCGCCCGTCGCGTACGCCGTGGGCATCGCCCCTGACAGCACGGGCTGGGGTCCAGTCCGTGTGGATGCCAGGAAGCGCTGGAGATCCTCGATCGGAACGGCTGCCGCGGCAGGTCCTGCGGCGTCGATCACGATCTCCCGCACGCCCGTGACGCGCTGGATGTCGAGGATGGTGTCGGCGTCGCAGGCCGACAGCGAGTGGCCACCCCGGTGGCGCGCGTAGGTCTGGGGGCCTGTGTAACCGAGCAGCACGCGGTCGCCGACCTGGGTGGTGCCCAGGACGACCGAGCGGTCAGAGCGCACGGCCACCAGGATTCCCCCATCGGCGAGTGCGGCCAGCAGCAGGTGCGGACTGCCATGCTGGGCGAGCACGTCGGCGAGAGCGGGGTTCCCGATGCTCATAGGGTGAACGATAGGTAGTAGCCCACGGCTTATCAGGCTAATAGCGAATAAATCTCCCGATCAAGACAAAGTTGGCTCGGGTTGGGATGACTCGCTCGACTGCTGGGTAACGCGCCCAGATCCTGAGACCCTCGTGAATGCGTTCACAAGGCCGGATAGACTCTGAGGGATCCGAGGGGCCCGCTGCCGTGTCCCTCAGCCCGTCGCATGACCCCTTAAGGATCCACCTGTGAACAAGCCCGTCGTTCTGGTCGCAGAGGAGCTGTCGGAAGCAGGTCTCGCCGTGCTTGGTGCGGACTTCGAGGTCCGCCACACCGACGGTGCCGACCGCTCCCAGCTCCTGCCCGCGCTCGCCGACGTGGACGCGCTCATCGTCCGCTCGGCCACCCAGGTGGACGCCGAGGCCATCGCCGCCGCCCCGAAGCTGCGCGTCGTCGCGCGCGCGGGCGTCGGCCTGGACAACGTCGACGTCGAGGCGGCCACCAAGGCCGGTGTCATGGTCGTCAACGCGCCGACCTCCAACATCACCAGCGCCGCCGAGCAGACCGTCGCGCTCATCCTGGCCAGCGCCCGCAACACCGCCCAGGCGCACGCCGCGCTCAAGAACGGTGAGTGGAAGCGCTCCAAGTACACCGGCGTCGAGCTGGACGAGAAGATCGTGGCCATCCTCGGCCTCGGCAAGATCGGCCAGCTGGTCGCGCAGCGCCTGCAGCCGTTCGGCGTCGAGCTGATCGCCTACGACCCCTACCTGCCGCCGGCTCGCGCCGCGGCCATGGGCGTCAGGTTGGTCAGCCTCGAGGAGGCCCTCAAGACCGCCGACTTCATCACCGTGCACCTGCCCAAGTCGAAGGAGACCCTCGGTCTCATCGGCGACAAGGAGCTGCACGAGGTCAAGCCGTCGGTGCGGATCGTCAACGTGGCGCGCGGCGGCATCGTGGACGAGGGCGCCCTCTACTCCGCGATCAAGGAGGGTCGTGTCGCGGGCGCGGGTCTCGACGTCTTCGCCAAGGAGCCCTGCACCGACAGCCCGCTGTTCGAGCTGGACCAGGTCGTCGTCACCCCGCACCTCGGCGCCTCCACCCACGAGGCGCAGGAGAAGGCCGGCACCCAGGTCGCGCGCAGCGTCAAGCTCGCGCTCGCCGGTGAGTTCGTGCCCGACGCGGTGAACGTCCAGGGCGGCGCCGTGGCCGAGGAGGTCAAGCCCGGCCTGCCGCTCGCCGAGAAGCTGGGCCGCGTCTTCACCGCGCTGGCCGGTGAGACCGCCACCAAGCTCGACGTCGAGGTCCGCGGCGAGATCGCCAGCCAGGACGTGCGGGTGCTGGAGCTGGCCGCGCTCAAGGGCGTCTTCACCGACGTCATCGAGGACGCGGTCACCTATGTCAACGCCCCCCTCCTGGCCAAGGAGCGCGGCCTCACGGTCGAGCTGATCACCAGCTCGGAGAGCCCCGACTGGAGGAACGTCGTCAGCGTCCGCGGCGTGCTGGCCGACGGCCGTACCGTCTCGGTGTCGGGAACGCTCTCGGGCCCGCGCCAGGTCACCAAGATCGTCGAGGTCAACGGCTACGAGATGGAGATCGAGCCGACCGACCACCTGGCCTTCCTCACCTACACCGACCGTCCCGGCATCGTCGGCGTCGTCGGCAGGCTGCTGGGCGAGCACGGCATCAACATCGCCTCGATGCAGGTGGCGCGCGACGTCAAGGGCGGCAAGGCGCTCATCGCCCTGACCGTCGACTCGGCGATCCCCGCCGACGTGGTCGACCAGATCGTGGCCGAGATCGGCGCGGACAGCGGCCGCTCGGTCGACCTGACCGACTGACCCCGTCTCGCATGGAACGCCCTCCCGCGCACCGCGGGAGGGCGTTCGCGCGTTCCGGGGCGGCTGGCACCGATGTCTCATATCGTGAGATATTCGGACGTCCTACGAGACAGCCTGGACCGTGCCAGGTACTTTTGAAGTAATGCGCTGGGTACTCGTACTTATTACCTGCCGCGACGGGGCCTGTTAGGGCAGGTCGACGACCCGTCGCGGTGAGCGGCGTTGTGTCGGCCTTAAGTCCCCTTCGTCCGGTCCGTGACCCGGACCGCACGAGTTCAGGCCCGGTCGGATTCGCGACCGGAGTCCGACGTCCGATTCTTACGCGTCCGCGAAATGAGATGAGTCACGTGTACGACATGCACCCATGGAACCGTGCGGAAGAGCATGAGGAAGAGGCGGCGGAGGCCGTCCAGACCGCGCTGGACCGCAGAGACAACGGCGGTTCCCCCTCCCCTCGCTGAGCCGGGCCGTTCCGGTGGAGGTCCCCCTGCTCCACCGGGGCGACCCCACCGCTGACACTCTCCGCGAAAGCGCAGTCGTCCCCCCGGCGCCTGCCGTGGTGGCGAGAGCGCGAGGGGACGGCCTCGTACGGGCGTGCCGCCGCCTACAGGGTGGCGGTCAGCATCGCGGGGGCGGGTTCCTGCTTGGCCTTGGCCTGCTTCATCGCGAGCGCCACACCCTTGGGGTCTGGACGCACCGCGCCGACGAACGCCTGCCGTCGCCAGGCGCTGAGCTTCTCCTCCTTCACCACGTCACCCGAGCGGGGTGCGTGCACCATGTGTCCCGGCCTGGAGATCATGCCCACATGGCCGAGGCCGCTGAAGAAGACCAGGTCGCCGGGCTTGAGGTTGTCCCACGAGATCTTTCTCGAGAAGGCCCGGTACTGGTCGGCGGCCACCCTGGGCAGTTCGATGCCCGCCTTCTCGTAGGCCTTGAGCATCAGGCCCGAGCAGTCGTAGCCGCCGGAGCCCGTGCCGCCCCAGACGTACGGCGTGCCGCGCTTGGCCAGCGCGAACTTGAGGGCGACCCGCCAGGCGGGGGTGGATTGTTCGCTGAGTCGCGCCTTCTTGACGTCGGCGCCGGTGATGCTGCTCGCCGAGCCCTTGCCGGTGGCGGAGCTCGAGGGGGTGTCGGAGCCGGTGGTGTCCGCGACGGCGGGGGATGCCGTCACGAGGGCTCCTGCGGCGAGAAGACCGCAGAGGACCGCGGTCGTGGTGATGCGAGACAGGGGACTGTCCTTCCACGTGGCCGACCGGGTTAGCTGACGGGCTCGGGCGTGGAAGCCGCCCTACGGTGTGGGGACACCGATTCGCCCCAGGGGGAAATGGGTCCCCGGCTCCGTGCACTCCGCAACGGATTAGGCAGCACGGACTCTAACGAAAGGGTCAAAGCACCGCAAACAGGACAAAACTGGACGTCCGACAAGTGAGATGAGTGTTCGTCCATCGAGACGAGCCGGTAAGGTACCGCCCATGGAGTCGCGCAACATTCGTCTGGCCGTCATCCCCGGCGACGGGATCGGCACCGAGGTCGTCACCGAAGGGCTCAAGGTCCTCGAGGCGGTCGGCGTCAAGATCGAGTCGACGCACTACGATCTGGGTGCCACCCGCTACCACGCCACCGGGGAGACCCTGAGCGACGAGGTCCTGCAGGAGCTGCGCGGCTACGACGCCATCCTGCTCGGCGCCATCGGCGACCCCAGCGTGCCGCCGGGCATCCTCGAGCGCGAACTCCTGCTCCGCCTGCGTTTCGAGCTCGACCACTACGTCAACCTGCGCCCGGTCAAGCTCTTCCCCGGCGTGGAGACCCCGCTGGCCGACACCCTCCCTGGCGACATCGACATGGTCGTCGTCCGCGAGGGCACCGAGAGCCTCTACGCGGGAGCCGGTGGCGTCCTGCGCCGCGGCACTCCCCACGAGATCGCCACCCAGGAGTCGCTCAACACCGCCTTCGGCGTCGAGCGCGTGGTCCGCTACGCCTTCGCCAGGGCCGCCGAGCGGCCGCGCAAGAAGCTCACGCTGGTCCACAAGACCAACGTGCTCACCTACGCGGGCGACCTGTGGCAGCGCACGGTCAACAGGATCGCGCCCGAGTTCCCCGAGGTCACCACCGACTACCAGCACATCGACGCGGCCTCGATGTTCTTCGTCAACCAGCCCGAGCGCTTCGACGTGATCGTCACCGACAACCTCTTCGGCGACATCATCACCGACATCGGCGCCGCCATCGCCGGTGGCATCGGCCTGGCCGCCAGCGGCAACATCAACCCCGACCGCACCGCGCCCAGCATGTTCGAGCCGGTCCACGGCAGCGCCCCCGACATCGCGGGCCAGGGCAAGGCCGACCCGACGGCCACCATCCTGTCGGTCGCCATGATGCTCGACCACCTCGGCCTGACCGAGCAGGCGGCCCGCGTCGAGCAGGCCGTCGCCGACGACATCGTGGAGCGCCTGGCCGGATGGGCCGGCCGCACCACGCACGAGATCGGTGACGACATCACCGCACGAGTATCCGGCGGCGCCTGACCGCCGTGTGCACCCCCAGCCCGGCGGCCTCGCAGCCGCCGGTGCTTCATTGACGCCTGGCGGCCAGCGAGAACCGCCAGGCGTTTGCTGTAGGTTCCCGTTACCCGGTCCAGCGCAAAATGGACTCAGGGCAAATCTCGCGAAAAGAGAAGGATTTCCGTCATGACCACCGCTCAGAAGCTCAGCTTCGATGTGCAGCTCTCCGACCACGCTCGCACTGCGGCAGAGCGTGAGCAGGTACTGGCGAGTCCGGGGTTCGGGCAGGTCTTCACCGACCACATGATCTCGATCGACTACACCGAGGGCGAGGGCTGGCACGACGCGCGGCTCCAGCCGTACGGGCCGTTGGTCCTCGACCCCGCGACCTCCGTCTTCCACTACGCCCAGGAGCTGTTCGAGGGCCTGAAGGCGTACCGCCAGGCCAACGGTTCGATCGTGACCTTCAGGCCGTACGCGAACGCGGCCCGCTTCAACGCCTCCTGCCTGCGCATGGCCATGCCCGAACTGCCCGAGGACACCTTCGTCGAGTCCCTCGAGCTGCTCACCCAGACCGACCGCGACTGGGTGCCCACGAGCGAGGGACACAGCCTCTACCTGCGGCCCTTCATCATCGCGACGCAGGTCGGGCTGGGTGTCAACTACCCGTCCAAGACCTACAAGTACATGGTCATCGCCTCGCCCGCCGCCTCCTACTTCGCCGGAGGCGTCAAGCCGGTGTCGGTGTGGCTGTCCACCGACTACACCCGTGCGGCACCCGGCGGCACCGGCGCCGCCAAGTGCGGAGGCAACTACGCCGCGGCCTTCGTCGCCCAGCGCGAGGCCGTCGCCCAGGGCTGTGACCAGGTGGTGTGGCTCGACTCCCACGAGCACCGCTACGTCGAGGAGATGGGCGGGATGAACCTGTTCTTCGTCTTCGGCAACAAGCTGGTCACCCCCGCCCTGACCGGCACCCTGCTGCCGGGCATCACCCGCGACTCCATCCTCTCCATGGCCGCCGACCTGGGGCTGGAGGCCGAGGAGGGGCGCATCTCGATCGAGGAGTGGCAGGCGGGGTGCGAGTCGGGCACGCTCACCGAGGTCTTCGCCTGCGGCACGGCCGCGGTGGTGACGCCCGTGGGGTCGGTGAAGGGCGCCGACCGCGCCTGGACCATCGGCGACGGCACCCCGGGCCCGGTGACCCTCAAGATCCGCGAGGAGCTGCTCGGCATCCAGTACGGCACCCGCCCCGACACCCACCACTGGATCCACAAGATCTCCTGATCCGCCTCCGCTGACTCGCCTTCCCCACCACGCCGCCGACCCCCTGGTCGGCGGCGCCTCGGCGATGAGGGCGCGCTTCCCACGGCGACAGATCCAAGCCGCCGGGGTTCTGCCTGGACCCGCCGCGCCGGTCAGCGGCTCTCGTAGAACGGGATCTCGAAGGAGGGATGGTCGGAGGCCGCCAGGATGGTCGCGGCGTCGTCGACGGGCGGGTGGATCACCTCCATGATCCACCGCTTGACCTCCTTGCCGTCCACGCCTGAGGCCATCACCGCGCGCTCCCAGCCCCTGGTGAAGACCGCGCCTGCCTCGCCCAGGTCGAGGCAGGTCACGTAGGGGCCTGCCTCGAACTCCCTGAGCTCGAGGCCGAGCACGTCGGCCGCCGCGTTGTGGCCCGCGACCATGCCGAGCGGGATCGCGTGCTGGCAGCTCGGCATCACGAAGTGGCCGTCGTCGTAGCGGGCGGCCGCGGTGTCGCCCGCGGCGAACTCGGCGCGGCCGGCGCGCAGATGCCGGTCCACCAGCAGCCTGCCGAGCCGGTCGCGCTCGGAGGGGAGGTGCGCGGCCAGCGGGCTGGCCTGGATGCCCGCCGTCCAGACGACGGCGTCGGCCTCCACCCGCGAGCCGTCCGACAGGATGGCGTGGTCGGGGCCCACGGAGGTCACGCTGGTCCCCAGCCGGCGCTCGACGGCCAGCTTGTCGAGCGCCGCCTCGATCGCGGGGCGCGGTCCGGGGCCCAGCTCGACGCCGACCACGTCACTTCTGTCCACCAGCACGACCCGGCCGCGTCCCGCCAGCTCGGTGGCGACCTCCAGTCCGGTGAAGCCCGCGCCGACCACCACCGCGGTGAAGCCGTCCCGTCCGCGGAGGTGGCCGGCGAGCCTGCGCGCGCCCTGGAGAGTGTCGACGTCGAACAGGTGCTGCGCGCCAGGAAGGTCGGGGCGCACGAGGGCGCTGCCCGCCGCCAGCACCAGCCGGTCGTAGGCGATCACCTCGCCGCCGGCCGTCACGGTGCCGCGTCCGGTGTCGATGGCGGTCACCGTCGCCCGCAGGTGCCCGACGCCGATGGGTTCGAGTACCCGGCTGAGCTCCACCGTGGCCAGGTCGGGCTCCGCCTCGTACATCCGGGGTCGCAGCACCAGCTGGTCGCTCGGCGAGATGAGGGTGATGCGGACGTCGGCGGCCTCGCCGCGCACCCGTGCGGCGCCCGCGGCGCTCCACACGCCCGCGAAACCGCCGCCTACGATCACGATGTGAGCCATCTTGGTCTCCTCTGCAGTGTGCTCCGGCAGGGAGACAAGACAGCTCGCTCAGATGTGACCGATCTTCTCGGGATTGGCCACGCGCCTGATCGCGACGATCCTGCCGTCCACGAGTTCGACCGTGTCGACCCACAGCAGCGCGCCGTCGCGGTGGGCGGCGAGCGCGGGCTCTCCGTTCAGCTCGATCAGCTCGATGCTGTCGGGCCGCGCCTGCAGCACCACCCGGATGGCCAGCGTCGCGACGCGCTCGCCACCGTGGACGGGCATGCGGGCCGCGGTCACCCTGCCGCCGCCGTCGACGACGTAGACGGCCTCGGGGTGGAGCAGCTCGACCAGCCTGGCCAGGTCGCCGGCCTGCGCCGCCGCCTTGAACGCCTGGAGCGCCTCGGCCGTCTCAGCCTTGGACGGCGGCTGCCGCCGCCTGGCCTTGGCGATGCGGCCCCTGGCCCTGGAGGCCAGCTTCCTGCTGGCGGCCGAGGTGGTGCCCAGCACCTCGGCGATCTCGTCGAACGGCAGCGCGAACACGTCGTGCAACACCAGCGCCACGCGCTCGGGCGGGGAGAGCTCCTCCATGACCAGGAGCATCGCGAAGCTCACCGACTCGTCCACTAGCACGGGGGCGGCCGCGTCCGGCCCGGTCAGCAGCGGCTCCGGCAGCCATGGCCCGACGTAGCTCCCTTCGGGCCCTCGCCGAGTTGAGCAGGTTGTAGGAGGTGCGCGCGGAGACCGTCACGAGCCAGGCCCGCAGGTCGACCACGTCGTCCAGATCGGCCTGCGCGGCGCGCAGCCACACGTCCTGGACGACGTCCTCCGCGTCGGCCACGCTCCCGAGCAGCCGGTAGGCCGCGCCGAAGACCGCCGGCCGATGCTGCTCCCACTCGGTCTGCGAGACGGACATGGCCTCATTTCTACAAGCCGGACCTGTTCGCCTCCCACTCGGCCCTGGTCAGCGCGTACTCGACCAGGCCCTCCTCGGACCGCACGATGCCCTCGGGCCAGTCGTCGAAGTACGTGCGCACGTGCGTCAGCCCGGCCTTCTCCATCACCCGTCGCGAGCCCGTGTTGACGGCCAGGGTGCCGGCCGTCACCCGCTCCACGCCCTGCTCGGTGAAGCCTCTGTCGATCAGGGCGCGGGAGCCCTCGGTGCCGTAGCCCTTGCCCCACGCCGCCTTCCGCAGCCGGTAGCCCAGCTCGAGCTCACCGGGAGGGGCGTCCTTGCCCGGCCTGAAGTGGAACCAGCCGATGAACTCACCCGTGGACTTCTCCTCGGCCGCCCAGAACCCGAACCCGTCTGGACGCTCGTAGTAGGACAGCAACCTGGGCAGCATGACGTCCCTGATCAGCTCGCGGGCGACGGGCCTGCCGCCGTTGAGATGGCGCATGACCTCGGGGTCGTTGTCCAGCTCGACCAGATGGTCGAGGTCGTCCTCGGTGAAGCGGCGCAACACCAGCCGCTCGGTCTCCAGAATGATGTGCACGCCCCATTCTCCCGGCCACGGTCGCGCCGCCGGAAGGGGGGATCAGGCCTCGACGAGCTTGCCCGTGTCGATGGAGAGCTTCCACGGCTCAGGCAGGTCGAGCGCGGTGCCGAGCTCGACCTGGGTCCTGTGCTGGTAGCCCTTCTCGGCGGGCAGGCTGAAGAGGATCGCGACGCTCTGCGCGGGGTCGATCAGCAGGTACAGCGGGACACCCGCCCTGGCGTACTCGCGGGGCTTGACGGCGTGGTCGTCGTGGACGCTGGAGGGCGAAACGACCTCGACGACGAGCCGGGTATCGTCGCCGTAGACCTCGTCGTCGCCCCACATGTGCGGATCACGCGGAACGATGGTCAGGTCGGGAATGTAGCGGTCAGCTTGAGGGCCGAGGAAGACCTTGATGTTGGTCCAAAGCTTCCAGCCATTGGCCGCGACCACACTGACGATCTGCATCAGTAGGTTCGAGACGATGTCGTTGTGATCTCCGGTGGGCACGTCGTTCACCACGATCCGGCCGTGGACGAGCTCAACGCGGTAAGCGGGAAAGAGCTCACAGGCGCGTTTGTAGCTTTCCTGCATCGTCGGCTTCTCTGTGATCGGTCGCTCCAGAACCTTGGCCATGTCACTATCATCCCCTCCGGATGGTCGAGCGCAACGTGTTCAGCACGCGACACATCGTAACCAATTCGTGGGAACGATTTCGCTACTTCTTTCGAATCATGGTCAGGCCATCCGCGATCGGCAGCATCACCGAGGTGACCCTCGGGTCGTTCATCACCAGGTCGTTGAACTCCCTCATCCTCCTGGTCATCTCGTCCTCGTACGAGGGGTCGGCGACGTAGCCGTCCCACAGCGTGTTGTCCACCAGCACCAGCCCGCCGGGGCGCAGCCGCTCCATCACCAGCTCGTAGTAGGCCGGGTAGTTGATCTTGTCGGCGTCGATGAAGGCGAGGTCGATCTGCTCCTCCAGGGCCCGCAGCGACTCCGTGGCGGGGCCGAGCGTGAGCGTGATCCTCGAGGCGACCCCCGCCTTCTCCCAGTACCGCTGGGCGATCGAGGTCCACTCCTCGCTCACGTCGAAGCAGCGCAGCCGTCCCCCGGCGAGTCCTCTGGCGATGCACAGCGAGGAGTATCCGGTGAACGTCCCGACCTCGACGGCCAGCGTGGGCTTGACGAGCTGTGTGATCATGGTGAGGAAGCGGCCCTGGTCGGGGGAGATCTGCATCCCCGCGTCAGGCCCTGTGGCCGCGCGCGTCTCGGCGGCGAGCTCGTCGAGCAGCTCATCGGGGCGGGTCGAGTGGGCCAGGATGTACTGCCCGACGGCGGGCGAGAGGTAAGAGGCCTTCATGGGGCACATTCTCCCCACCCGATAAGGTGACACGCGGTTGAAAGCGGATCTTATGGGCGGAGCCATACGTGGAGTTGACGGTAGAGAGGCGTGGACGGTCCAAGATGGTCGGCGCCTTCGTGGCGCTTGCCGTACTCGCCGGCTTGCTGATCATCGCGGGGCTCCCGAAGGGGAGCGCGGCGCAGGACGTCAAGCTCGTCCGGCGGGCCGACGGCTCGATGCTGCTGGGCAAGCCCGGTGCCGACGCGCCCGTGCTCGACCTGTTCGAGGACTTCGACTGCCCCTTCTGCAAGGAGCTGCACGAGACCTCGGGCCGGCGTCTGGAGCAGATGGTCGGTGAGGGCAAGCTCACCGTCGTCTTCCACACCGTGACGATCTTCACCGACGAGCCCAGCCGTTCCAACTCCATCAGGGCCGCCGCGGCCGCGCGCTGCGTGCCCTCGGCCAACTGGCTCGCCTTCCGCGACAAGCTGTACGGCATGCAGCCCGCCCCGCACGGCCAGGCCACCGGCTACACGGTCGAGGAGCTGGTGGCCGCGGGCAGGAGCGCGGGCGTCACCGAGGCGGGCTTCGAGCAGTGCGTGACCTCGCAGCGCCACGCGGGCGAGCACCTCGAGGACAACGCGAAGATCCGGATCGACGGCACCCCCACGCTCCTCCTCGACGGCCGGCCGATCAGGGACCTGTCGGCGATCGAACAGCAGGGCACCTCGGTGTGACGTCCCGAAATATGAGATCGATGTGCCAGATGGTGAATGCGTGTGGCAGACTCGCAGGCATCATGTGTTCTGCTCTGCTCATTATCGGCAGGCGCGCTGGCTGACAAGGGACATAGCCAGCGCGCAGACCTCTCACGTCCGTGAGGGGTCTTTTGCTTTTCTGCACAGACTTTTCCTCAGGAGATCTCGATGGCCGACGATCGGTTCCACGTCTACGACACCACGCTGCGAGACGGCGCACAGCAGGAGGGCCTGAACCTCAGCGTCGCCGACAAGCTCGCTGTCGCGCGGCACCTGGACGGGCTGGGCGTCGGATTCATCGAGGGGGGCTGGCCGGGCGCCAACCCCAAGGACACAGAGTTCTTCAGGCGCGCTCAAACAGAGCTCGACCTGAAGCACGCGCAGCTCGCCGCGTTCGGCGCGACCCGCCGAGCCGGTGTGAAGGCAGCCGACGACCCGTTGGTGGCCGCTCTGCGCGAATCCGGCGCGCCGGTCGTGACCCTTGTCGCCAAGAGCCACGACCGGCACGTGGAGCTGGCCCTCCGCACGACTCTCCAGGAGAACCTCGCGATGATCCGCGATACGGTCTCTCACCTTCGTGCGGGGGGACAGCGAGTCTTCCTCGACGCCGAGCACTTCTTCGACGGTTACAAGTCCAACCCAGCCTACGCGCTGGAGGTGCTGCTGACCGCGGCCGAAGCGGGCGCGGACGTCATCGCCCTGTGCGACACCAACGGCGGCATGCTCCCCGACGAGCTGGCCGAGGTCGTCCACGCGGCCGTGCAGACCAGCGCGCGCGTCGGCATCCACTGCCACGACGACACCGGCTGCGCCGTCGCCAACACGCTCGCCGCGGTCAAGGCGGGCGCCACGCACGTCCAGGGCTGCGCCAACGGTTACGGCGAGCGCTCGGGCAACGCCAACCTCTTCACGGTGGTGGCCAACCTCCAGCTGAAGCGCGGCTTCGACCTGGTGCCTCCGCAGGCGCTGGCCGACATGACCCGCATCGCGCACGCGATCACCGAGGTCACCAACGTCACCCCCAACTCCCACGCCCCCTACGTGGGCACCTCCGCCTTCGCCCACAAGGCGGGCCTGCACGCCAGCGCCATCAAGGTGGACCCGAACCTCTACCAGCACATCGACCCCGCCATGGTCGGCAACGACATGCGCATGCTGGTCTCGGACATGGCAGGTCGCGCGTCGGTCGAGCTCAAGGGCCGCGAGCTCGGCTACGAGCTGACCCCCGAGTCCACCAAGACCCTGGTCGGCAGGGTGAAGGACCTGGAGTCCAAGGGCTACACCTTCGAGGCCGCCGACGCCTCCTTCGAGCTGCTGCTGCGCGACACCGTCCACGGGGAGCGCAAGCGCCACTTCGAGGTGGAGTCGTGGCGGGTGATCGTGGAGCGCACCAAGGGTGGCGAGGTGGTCAGCGAGGCCACGGTCAAGGTCCACGCCAAGGACGAGCGCATCGTCGCCACGGGCGAGGGCAACGGCCCCGTCAACGCGCTCGACAGGGCGGTCAGGCTGGCGCTGGAGAAGCTCTATCCCGAGCTGGCCAAGCTCGAGCTCGTCGACTACAAGGTGCGCATCCTGGAGGGCTCGCACGGCACGGGCGCCATCACCCGCGTGCTGATCACCTCGAGCGACGAGAGCGGCGAGTGGGCCACCGTGGGCGTCGACGAGAACATCATCGAGGCCAGCTGGCAGGCCCTTGAGCAGGCCGTCACCTACGGCCTGCTGCGCTCGGGCAGAGAGGTCTGAGGCCGCGGCGGGGCGGCCCACCCGGCCGCCCCGTCAGGTACGAGCCGGCCTAGAAGATCGACGCCTTGAAGCCGACGGCGCCGTCGGCGGTCTGCACGGTGACCTTGCCCCCCGCGCACGACACCTTCGGCTGGTCGGTGCCGGGCACGATCACCGTCAGCAGCGACGTGGAAGCCGGAGACACGACCGTCGTCGCCGGGTTCTTGGCCATGTACGAGGGCGACACCCATCCGAGCCTGCCGCCGCGCTCCACCTTCTGGCCGCCCACCGGCTTGCAGCCGGACAGCTGCACCAGGCTGACCTTGAACTTCCCGTCGGCCAGCACGACCTTGCCGCCGGAGTTGGAGACGAGCTTGAGCGAGGGGTCGAAGCGCCAGATGTTCCTGACCTTCCTGCCGCCGCCCGCGCCGTCCAGGACGGCCATCACGTCCTCGTCGTGGTTGACCAGCACCGACCTGGTACGGCTCACGCCGTACGCCTTGTCGGTGAGCCGGTAGCGCTGGCGGCCCGAGTCGTAGGCGGTCCTGGACAACGTGGTCGCGGTCCTCGGCCTGAAGCGGGCGCCCACGACGGTCGGCACGTTGTGCGCCTCGGGTGACATGGTCCAGTACCGGTAGCGCGTGGGCTCGTAGGAGTGGAAACCGGCGTCGACCAGGACGTCCCTGCCCTGGGCGTAGTAGGTGAGGCCGAGGTGGTCCTCGTGGCCGTGGTACTTCGTGCCGGGGCCGAACCTGATGGAGTAGAAGGCCGACTCGGGCTTGGCCCAGTCGGTCCTGCCGTACACGTAGCCGGCCTTGAAGACCTTCACCCTCTCCGAGGGGTTCTGGAAGCCCGAGGGCTCGTGGTCGGCGCCGCCGTCGCCGATCGGCACCATGAACCCGGCGGGGTTGGTGGAGTGCATGATGAAGCCGCCCAGCTTCGACCAGCGCGCGGAGATGTCGCCTGGCACCTTGCGGCCGCAGTCCTTGAGGTTGGTCATGGCGACCTTCAGCCGGTCGTGGACGTAGATCGCGTAGCGGGGGGCCTGCTCCATCAGCGCGCCCTGCGAGTCGATGTCGAGCTTCACGGTCTTGGTGAGGCGCCTGATCGCGTGGTCCTGCCAGCGCCTGTCGTTCAGGCGGCAGCCGATGCCGAGCAGCGCGATGTCCTGGTCGATGCCGTGGTTGTGGCCCCACTCGTAGAGGCGGTCGTCGCCGAGGACCCTGGCGTGCTCGGACAGGCTGTCCTTGAGCCACTTGGCGTCGACGTGCCTGCTCAGGCAGACCAGCGCGGGAGCGCGCAGCGCGATGGGGTGCTCGGCCCAGGCGTACGGGCTGGCGGGCCGGCCGCGCGGGTTGTCCTTCACCCAGTCCTGGGCGATCTCCGTGGCCCTGGCGAGGTAGCGCTCCTCGCCGTTGTTCTCGTACTCGGCCACCAGGCGGCCCATCCACCGCAGCGAGTGGAACACCATGCCCCACGAGCGGTTCTTGTACGGGTTGGTGCGCCAGTCGACGTCCTGGCCGACCTTGACGGGCGGCAGGTCGAGGAAGGCGACCTCGCCCTTCATCACCTCGGCCGCCGTCGGCGTGGCGGGCAGCCAGTCGCCCTGGCACTCCGCGGTGCGTTTCACCGTGGCGCCCGCGGTGTCGGCCGGCCCGCCGAGGGCGAGCAGGAGAGCGAGGGGGAGAGCGAGGCGACGCACGCCAGATCCTTCCGGGCCGAACCGAGGGGGCGGAACATGCTGTCCGGAATAAGATCACCTGGTCAAGCTGGTATGAGACATCGTTATCGTGACGGCATGAACCTCGTGATCCCGGACACATCGGCGTGCCGAGCGTCGCTCGAAGTGGCGACCGCCTACCACTCGCCCGCGCTGCTCAACCACTCCGTGCGCTCTTATCTGTGGGCCGCCTACTACGCGCGCAGAAGGGGCATCCACTTCGACGCCGAGCTGCTCTACGTGGCGGCGATGCTGCACGATCTCGGCCTGGCCGAGGCCTTCGACAACCACAGCCTGCCGTTCGAGGAGGCGGGCGGGCACGTGGCGTGGGTGTTCGGCGCGGGCGCGGGCTGGCCGGTGGAGCGCAGGCGGCGCGCGGCCGAGGTGATCGTCCGCCACATGTGGGACGAGGTCGACGTGCGCGACGACCCCGAGGGCCACCTGCTGGAGCTGTCGACGGGCATGGACGTCTCGGGACGCGGCACCGACGCGATCCCCGGCGACGTGCGCGAGGAGGTGCTGGGCCGCTACCCGCGCCTCGGCCTCGCCGAGGAGTTCGTGGCCTGCTTCGAGAGCCAGGCCGCGCGCAAGCCGGACAGCCTGGCGGCCAGCTTCGTGCGGAGCGGGTTCGCCGCGAGAGTGGCGGCGAACCCGCTCGACCACTAGCCCTTGGGCCCCGTGCTCTGGACGACCTCGAAGGACCACAGCTCCGCCCCCGAGGCGGCGGGGCCCTGGCCGTGACCGTGTCCCTGCCCGTGGCCCTCTCCCTGACCGTGGCCGTGCCCGGGCCGCTCTCCTGCGGCCTGGGCGTGGCCGGCCTGGAAGGCCCTGCTGGACTGCCAGGCCTGGAAGTCCTCCTCGCTGCGCCAGCGGGTGTAGACGAGGTAGGTGTCAGTGCCCTCGACGGGGCGCAGCAACTCGAACCACTCGAAGCCGTCGGACGACTCCACCATCCCCGCCCTGCCGGAGAAACGCCGCTCCAGCTCCTCGCGCATCTCGGCGGGCACGGTCAACGCGTTGATCTTCACCACGGACATGTCAGGCTCCCTTCACCCTCCTGCCAGCCTTCCACACACCCGTCACGTGATCGGGATCGGACATGGCCGTGATGTCGTCGAGCGGGTCGGCGTCGAGCGTGATCACCTCGGCGTCGTACCCCTCGGCCAGCACCCCGCTGCGCGGCGCCTGGGCGCCGAGCGCGAGAGGGCCGTGCGTGGTGGCCGCCCTGATCGCCTTCAGGGGAGGCAGCGGGCGGCGCGCAGGCCGGGGGAGACGGTGAGGACGCGCGCGGGGTCGAGGTCGGGGGCGCCGAACAGGTGGATGTGACAGTCCCACAGACCAGGCATGACGACGGGCGCGGAGGTGTGCGTCGCGCCCCTCGTGTCGGGGGCGTTCCGGGCGGAGCCCGCGTAGCGAACGAGGCCGTTCTCGATGACGACGGCCGCCTGCCGTACGGGCTGGCCGTCGCCCGGAATGAGTAGATCGGCCGTGATGAGCCCCATGCGGCTGATGATGCCAATCTTTTTGCCCACTGTTGGCACCCGGCTTGGTACTTCGCTCGTCTGCGGAGCCGATTGCGGGGTAGGGTCCGCAACGCAGCCCTGCTGAAGTAGCGGGGCTCATCAGAAGGAGAAGCAGTTGTCTGAAGGCACCGTGAAGTGGTTCAACGCCGAGAAGGGCTTCGGGTTCATCGCGCCCGACGACGGCAGCGCGGACGTGTTCGTGCACTACTCGGCCATCACCACCAACGGCTACCGCTCGCTCGAGGAGAACCAGCGGGTCTCGTTCGAGACCACCCGTGGGCCGAAGGGTCTGCAGGCTGAGCAGGTTGTTCCGCTGTAACCAACGATGAAGCGGGGCCCCTTCGCCGGGGCCCCGCTTCTTCATCTCACCACTCGTTTGGGCGGAGCCGCCGATTCCAGGCTGACCCTGACGATCGTGGGCAGCCGGTCGGCCCCGAGCGCCAGCCTCATGTGTGGCACGGTCACCGTGCTCAGCTCCTCGCGCAGCGCGCTCATCGGCATCCGCTCGTCGGCCGCCAGGCGCAGCCGTACCTTGGGGTGGTCGTGGTCGCCCGCCAGCGCCGCGGTCGCCGACGTCACCGACGGCACGGCGGTCAGCTCGGCCGCGGCCGCCTTCGCCACGGCCGCCGAGGTGACGGTCGTCTGGCCCTCGGCTCCGTCTTCCACCCTGACCTCGCCCATGGTCTCGTGACGGCTCTGCGCGACCAACCACCGCAGGCCGGCCAGCGCGAGGACCACCGCCAGCACGGCCAGCGCCCACCAGAGCCATGGGGAGAATCGGGTGAAGAACTCCCGGACGGGCCCGTTGACCAGCGGTTCGTCGGCGGGCGCCCAGTTCTGCGGGAAGGCGCGCAGCCCCCTGGCCAGCGCCAACCCGCCGCACACGAGACAGATCAGGCCGAGGACGGCCAGCCCGATGCGGTTGGCGCGGCCGGTGCTCATCGCCGCTCCTTCATCGTGACGGACACCCTGTAGGGGTTGATGGGGCCGATCGTGCCGAGCCGTGCGAGGACGGCGTGCCGGACGGCCTCCGTCAGCCTGGCGTCGTTCCACCCTGACGCGTAGGCGGTCACGGCGACCCTGCCGCCGCCCACGCTGGCCTTGGCCGAGTGGACCCCCGGCACGTCCTCGGCCGCGCGGGCCAGCGCCGCGGCGAAGCCCTTCGGCTGCAGCCCGATGATCAGGTCGGGATCGCCCGTGCGCACCGGCACCAGATGAGGACGGCCCGCCTTCATCGCCAGCGCCAGCAGCCCGAGCCCCACCAGGACGAGGACGCTCGCCGCAGCCAGGACCCGCGGGCTGCTCCACGGGGTCGCCGAGGCCCACGACAGCGCAGGAGCCTTGGGCAGCCAGCCGACCGGCCTGTTGACGAGCGTCGAGATGATCTCGACGGCGGCCACGAAGCCGATCCCGATCAGCACCAGAGCCGCCACGGAGGCGGCGACCATCCTGCGCGGTTTGAAGGCACGGAGCGCGGCCTTGTCGGCCGCAGGATCGACCGGCGCGACGGGAGCGGTCTCCGGCGCGGTCTGCTGCTGCGGCGTCGTCTGCGGCTCCGGCTTGGCCTCCAGCGTCATGACCTCACCTCCAGGCTCGTCACGCGCACGTCGACCTGGGCGACCTCGAGGCCGGTCAACTCCAGCACCCTGCGCGCCACGTGGTTTCTGATCTCGGAGGCGATCGTGCGGACCGGCGCCGGATAGTCCAGCGCCACGTCCACGCGGATCGTCGTCAGGTCGCCGTCCACCCTGGCGGCGGGTGAGCGGCGGTGCAGCACCTCGCGCACCTGCTCCACCTCGTTGGCCGCCTGCAGCGCGATGCTGGAGACGACCCTGTCCTCGATACGCGTGCGTCCCCGCTGCTCGGCGGGGATCCGCTGGGCGGGGATGAGCACGCCGTGGGCGGGGAGTGTCATCGTCGCCTCGCTGTGAGGTGCGACAGGTCGATCTCGCCGCCCTCCGCGATGCGCCCGACCAGCAGGCCCAGCGCGCCGAGCACGAGGACCAGCAGGAACGCCCCCAGCCCGCCGAAGGCGCCGGCCAGGCCCAGGATGATGCCGACCGCCATGCCGATGATCGGCAGCACGGGGATGGTGTTCATGAGTCCTCCAGATCTTGGATCGCCACGTTCACGCGGCGGCCTTCCGTCAGCGGGACGACGACGCTGCGCACCTGGTCGGCGGTTTCGAGGAGGGAGCGGCCGGCCCGGGCGACGATGGCGATCTCCACCTCGTCGTCGCGAACGGCCACCCCCTTCAGCCGCCTGCCCGGCAGGTACGTCGCCACGGTCCCGAACGGGCCGCCCGAGAGATCCGCCACACCCGGGCAGCTCCGTACCCGTTCCGCTATGGCATGGGCCAGCCCGTCATCTGTCATTGGACTCGTGGCCCCCTCTCCCTTTCGGTGGACTCCTCCTCGTTCTTGGGCGACTCGGGCAGGTGCACGTCGTTGACGCTGACGTTCACCTCGGTCACCTCCAGGCCGGTCATCCGCTCGATCGCCGAGATCACGTTCCTGCGGACCGCGCCGGCCAGGTCGGGGATCGCCGCGCCGTACTCCACTGTGAGGTCGAGGTCGACGGCTGTCTGCCGCTCGCCCACCTCCACCGACACACCCTGGCTCACGCTCTTCTCGCCGCCGACCATGCCACGCATGGCGCCCAGGGCCCGCGCGGTGCCACCGCCCATGCTGTACACGCCGGAGACCTCCCGCGCGGCCAGTCCTGCGATCTTCGCCACGACGCCGTCGGCGATGGTCGTCCTGCCCTGCTCGGTGACGAGCGAGCTGCCGCCCTGCGTCCGTGCTCTCGGTACGGCCGGCGTCGCCGTGCCGCTGTCTCTGGCCATCGTGTCAGCCACGATCAGTCACCCCCGGTGTCGATATCGACTCACTTCGACCTGTTACCAGGCGGTTCACTGCCATTCAGGGTTTAAAGCGGGTTTTGGGGATTAATAGACCCGACGAGGCACCAGGTGGACGGCACTAGCCTTGTCATGTGCGTATAGCGAGGTTCTCCACAGGCGACGAGGTTGTCTTCGGCGTGGTCGAGGGCGACGTCATCTCGACGATCGCCGGTCATCCGTTCAACCAGATCCAGTTCACCGGTGAGCGCTACCCGCTGGCCGAGGTGCGGCTGCTGGCGCCGATGCTGCCCAGCAAGGTCATCGCCATCGGCAGGAACTACGCCGAGCACGCCAAGGAGCTCGGCAACGAGGTCCCCGAAGAGCCGCTCATCTTCATGAAGCCGTCCACCTCGGTGGTCGGCCACGGCGACGCCATCGCCTATCCCACCTCGCAGTCGGAGCGCGTCGACTTCGAGGGCGAGCTGGCCGTGGTGATCGGCAGGCTCTGCCGTGAGGTGCCCGCCGAGCGGGCCAAGGACGTCATCTTCGGCTACACCTGCGCCAACGACGTCACCGCTCGCGACCTGCAGAAGAAGGACGTCCAGTTCACCAGGGCCAAGGGGTTCGACACCTTCTGCCCGATCGGCCCGTGGATCGAGACCGACCTCGACGCCTCCGACCTGGCGCTGACCACCACGGTCAACGGTGAGATCAGGCAGAGCGGACGCACCTCCCAGCTCATCAACGACATCCCCGCGCTGGTGGCCTACGTCAGCGCGGTCATGACGCTGATTCCCGGCGATGTCATCCTGACCGGCACCCCGGCGGGCGTGGGCCCGATGGAGATCGGTGACGAGGTCAGCGTCGGCATCGAGGGCATCGGCACTCTGACGAACAAGGTGGTCTCCCGTGACTGAACCCGACGCAGTGAGCGGAGTGGGCGGCGCCGCGACGCGGGCCGGCCGCGCTACTGACATACGGGTGCGCTTCGCCCCGTCCCCCACTGGCATGTTCCACGTGGGCGGCGCCCGCACGGCGCTGTTCAACTGGGCGCTGGCCGAGCAGTCCGGCGGCAGGTTCGTGCTGCGCATCGAGGACACCGATGCCACGCGTAACAGGCCCGAGTGGACCGAGGGCATCATCTCGGCGCTCGACTGGATCGGCATCAACGGCACCAACCCGGTCTTCGAGGGGCCCTACTTCCAGTCGGCCTTCGAGCCCCAGCACCGCGAGGCGGTCGAGCTCCTGCTGGCCAAGGGCATGGCCTACTACTGCGACTGCACCCGCGACGACCTGGTCGCGCGCACGGGCTCGGAGCACAAGGGCTACGACGGCCACTGCCGTGATCGGGGGCTGACCTCGGGTGCGGTGCGCTTCCGCACGCCGGACGAGGGCGTCACCGTGGTCGAGGACGTCATCCGCGGCCGGGTGGAGTTCCCCAACAACGCCCAGGAGGACTTCGTCGTCGCGCGCACCGACGGCTCGCCGCTCTACGTGGTCGCCAACGCCGTCGACGACATCACCCAGAACATCACCCACGTCGTGCGCGGTGAGGAGCACCTCGGCAACGCGGCCAAGCAGATGCTGCTGTGGCCGGCCCTCGGCGCCCAGCCGCCGGTGTGGGCGCACCTGCCGGTGATCGTCAACGAGCAGCGCAAGAAGCTGTCCAAGCGCCGCGACAAGGTGGCCCTCGAGTCCTACCGCGACGAGGGCTACCTCGCGGAGGCGATGGTCAACTACCTCATGCTGCTCGGCTGGGGCACCGGCGAGGACCGCGAGATCATGCCGTGGGCGGAGATGGTCCCGAGGTTCCGCCTCGAGGACGTCAACTCCGCCAGCGCCTTCTTCGACGAGAAGAAGCTGCGCGCCTTCAACGGCGAGTACATCCGCGCGCTGCCGCTGGAGACGTTCGAGGAGCGCTGCCTGCCCTACCTCGATCCCTCCTGGGACGCCGAGCTGTTTAGCAAGGTCGCCTCGCTCGCCCAGACCCGTGTCGCCGTGCTGTCGGAGATCAGGCAGAACGTCGACTTCCTCTTCCTCGAGCAGCCGGTCTTCGACCAGGCCTCGTGGGACAAGGCGATGAAGGCGAACGCCCCCGAGGTCATCGAGGGCTACCTGGCCAGGCTCGACACGGTCAACTGGGACCCCGAGTCGCTGAAGGAGGCGCTCGAAGAGGTCGGCGCCGCCCTCGGAGGGCTCAAGCTCAGCAAGACCCAGGCGCCCATCAGGGTCGCCGTCACGGGTCGCACCGTGGGTCTGCCGCTGTTCGAGTCGATCGAGGTGCTGGGCCGGGAGCGCGCCCAGGAGCGCCTGCGCGCCGCACTGGAGCGGCTGCGAGGCTGACCGTGGTCCCGGCCGCCATGGCCAGCCACACACCCGGGAGACCGAGCCAGGAGCTCAGCAGATAGGCGAGGGGCAGCTGCACCGCGAAGCCCGCCAGCGTGGCGGCCAGCAGGCGGCTGCCCCTTCCGCTCGCCTGGGCCACCCCGCCCGCCGCGATCAGGCCGCCGAAGGGGATCAGGTAGAGCGTCATCCAGCGCAGGAAGCTCACCGCCGCCTCGGGGTCGTCGGTGAACAGGCCGGCGGCGGGCGCGGCGACGAGGTTGAGCGCCGCCGCGACCGCCACCCCTGCCAGCAGCCCCGTCCTCAGCGGCGAGCCCGTCTCCTCTGATCGGGCCGTACGGATCATCGCGGCCTGCCTGAGGGCGTAGAACGCCATCACCCCCACCAGCATGATCTTCAGACCGATGCCGTAGCCGGCCTGGGCCGCGAGGCCGAACCTGGCGACGATCTCCATCAGGAGCAGGCCGACCACGGCACGGGCCAGGAAGTCGCCCGACATGGGCAGGCCGGTGCCGATGATCTGCCAGGCGCCTGCCCGGCCCTCGGCGTCGCGGGGAGCCAGCCGGGCCAGCGTCTTCAGGGAGACGGCCAGGGTGAGGGCGCGGGCTAGCACGGTGGCCAGCGCCGCGCCCTGGACGCCGAGGCCCAGGCCGTAGATGAACAGGGGGTCGAGCGCGATCACCAGGGCGTTGCAGATCAGCGCGTTGCGCATCGGGATCCTGGCGTTGCCGAGCCCCTTGAGCACGCCGTCGGCCACCGTCTGGGCGAAGTAGATCGGCAGCCCCGCCATCGCGACGAGCAGGAAGTCCGCGGCCAGCGCGGCCGTGGCGGCGTCGGCGGTGAGGAGCCTGGCCAGCGGCTCCCTCAGCAGCACGCAGGGGAGCGCGATCGCGGTCGAGCCGGCCAGCCACAGCAGCCAGCCCGACCTGATCAGTGGGGCGACGGGGGCCACGCCGTCTCGCCTGCCGACCAGGACCGTGAGGCCCGTCGGCAGCGCCAGGATCAGCCCGTAGGCGAAGTACTCGACGGTGGTGGCCATGGTCACGGCGGCGATCGCGGCCTCGCCGAGCCCGGAGACCCAGAGCAGGTCGATCACGCTCACGGCGACGACGGCGGTGAGCAGCTCCACGTAGATCGGGACGGCCAGCTTGAGCATCTTTTCGTTATACATCGAATAGAGGTATAGCGATACGATGCTTCCATGGCAAGTGGCGGTGATCTGACGCTGATGATCCTGGGGTTCCTCAACCGGCGGCCGATGCACGGCTACGAGCTCAAATCGCGCCTCACCGCGCTGAGCGGGCATCTGAGGCCCGTCAGCGACGGCGCGCTCTATCCGGCCATCGCCAGGCTGGAGGCCAGGGGCCTGCTCGAACGGCACGAGGAGGAGGGCGCGGCCGCGGCGCGCAGGCAGGTGCTCACCATCACCGCCGAAGGGCGGGAGGAGCTGCTCAGACGGCTGCGGGAGCCGTCCGAGCTGGACATCAGCGACCAGACGCGGTTCTTCGCGCTGCTGACGTTCCTGTCGGCGCTGGAGGATCCCTCACTCCAGGCCGGGGTGCTGCGCAGGCGCCTCGACTTCCTCGAGGCGCCCGCGAGCTTCTTCTACGAAGGGGACAGGCCGCTGCGGGCCGAGGAGGTCTCCGACCCTTTCCATCGCGGCATGCTGCTGGTCGCCAGAGCCACAGGTACGGCGGAGCGTCAGTGGCTCAAGGAGACACTCGCCGAGCTCAGTCGAGGCCGCGGCGCTTGAGCAGCGGCTCGATGCGCGGGTCGCGGCCGCGGAAGTTGCGGAAGGCGGTCAGCGGGTCCATGCCGCCGCCCCGCGAGAGCAGCTCCTTACGGAAGTGGTCGCCGTTCGCGCGCGTGAGCCCGCCGTTCTCCTTGAACCACTCCACGCTCTCGGCGTCGAGCACCTCGCTCCAGATGTAGGAGTAGTAGCCGGCGCTGTAGCCGCTGGCGAAGATGTGCTGGAAGTAGTTGGTCCTGTACCTCGGCCGGACCAGAGGGAAGGCGATCTGCGCGGCCTCCAGTGCCTCGGCCTCGAACGCCTCGGCGTCCTCGACCGTCTGTCCGTGCTCCAGCTTGTGCCAGGCCCAGTCGAGCAGCGTCGCGGCGAGGTACTCCACCGTGGCGAAGCCCTGGTTGAACTTCTCCGCCGCCTTCATCTTCTCCACCAGCTCGGCGGGCATGGGCTCGCCGCTCTCGTGGTGCCTGGCGTAGTTGGCCAGGATCTCGGGCCAGGTCGTCCACATCTCGTTGACCTGCGAGGGGTACTCCACGAAGTCGCGCGGCACGTTGGTCCCCGACACCCTGGGGTAGCGCACCTCCGAGAACAGGCCGTGCAGCGCGTGGCCGAACTCGTGGAAGGCGGTGTTGACCTCGTCGTAGGTCAGCAGCGTCGGGCCGGAGGCCGGCTTGGTGATGTTGAGGTTGTTCATCACCACGGGCTTCTCGCCGAACAGGTACGACTGGTCGACCAGGTTGTTCATCCACGCCCCGCCGCGCTTGGTCGGCCTGGCGTACGGGTCGAGCAGGAACAGCCCGAGCGCCGAGCCGTCCTCGTTGAACACCTCGAAGACCGTCACGTCGGGGTGGTAGCCCTTGAGGTCGGGGCGCTCGGTGAAGGTCAGGCCGTAGAGCTTGCCTGCCGCGTAGAAGATGCCGTCCTCGACGACCCTGTTCAGCTCGAAGTAGGGCCGCATCGCGTCGGCGTCGAAGTCGTAGCGGGCCTGGCGCACCTTCTCGGCGTAGAACGACCAGTCCCACGGCTCGATGTCGAAGCCCGCCATCTCGGCGAGCGCCTGCGCCTCCTTCTTGGCATTGCGTACGGCGGGCTCCACCAGCTGGCCGAGCATCGCCTCGACCGCCTCGACGGTCTTGGCCGTCTGGTCGGTGACGGTGTAGGCGGCGTGGTTGGGGAAGCCCAGAAGAGCGGCCCGCTCGGCGCGCAGCGTGGCGATCCTGATGGCCAGCTCGAAGTTGGGCCGGGCCCGCTCGACGCTCAGCTGGTAGAGCCTGCGCCTGGTCTCCCTGTTCGTCAGCTGGGCCAGCCCCGGCTGGTTGGTGTAGTTGAGCAGAGGAAGGACGTACGCGTCGTCCTTCCTGATCGACTCGATCCTGGCCTCGTCGAAGCCGTCGAGCTCCTTGGCGTCGTGGACGACCAGCGCCTCCTCCGTGGAGGCCTTCAGCAGGTTCTGTGAGAACTCGGTGGAGAGCTTCGACACCTCCTCGTTGAGCTCCTTGAGCCTGGCCTGCTCGGCCTCTCCGAGGTCGGCGCCCGCGCCGATGAAGTCCTCGCGGTACTTCTCCAGCAGCCACGACTCCTCGGCCACGTCCGTGGAGACCTGCTTGATGCGGGCCCACAGCGCCCGGTTGAGCTTGACCTCGTCGGTGTGCTTGGTCAGCTTGGGGGAGATCTCGGTCTCGATCGCCATCATGCCGTCGGTGGAGTCGGAGGCGGCGACGCTGAAGAAGGCCATCGCGGCACGCTTCAGGACCTGGCCCGCGCGCTCGAGGGCGGCGAGGGTGTTGTCGAAGGTGGGCGGCTCGGTGCTGTTCGCGATCGCGTCGACCTCGGCGAGGTGCTCGGCCATGCCACGCTCGAACGCGGGCAGGTAGTGCTCCTCGCGGATCTCCTCGAACGGCGGCAGCTGGTAGGGCAGGCTGCTCGGTGCGAAGAACGGATTCTCAGCCAACGCTTGGCTCCTCCACGTGGTGTTTTGTCCCCTTCAGCTTGGCATGTGCGGGGCGTCGGCGCGCTTGTTGAGCAATCGTTTTGGTCTTGTCCCCCTACCTGGGCTATTCTTTCGGAGTCGCCAGCGAACGGGCCTCGCAAGAGGGTCGTGGCCGGTGGGGTATGGTGTAATTGGCAACACGACTGATTCTGGTTCAGTTATTCTAGGTTCGAGTCCTGGTACCCCAGCTCTGCAACGGATGTCCGATCATCGGGCATCCGTTTTTGCTTTTCCGGGCTGGTTCCGTGAGTTTGGTTGTGCTCCTCGAGGTGCGGTAGAGTTACATCCGTTGCCGGGGAGGCCCCCGGCACATCGCTTGTGGACAGGGTCCCGTCGTCTAGTGGCCCAGGACGCCGCCCTCTCAAGGCGGTAGCGCCGGTTCGAATCCGGTCGGGACTACCACTGTCACAAGCTGCTTCGGTCCCGTCGTCTAGTGGCCCAGGACGCCGCCCTCTCAAGGCGGTAGCGCCGGTTCGAATCCGGTCGGGACTACACCGAAGAAAAAAGCCCGGCCGCTCACGCGGCCGGGCTTTTTCCTTTCAGCGCCGCAGGTTCTCGGCCACCCGCTCGGCGTGGCCGGCCAGCGTGCCGTGCAGCAGTTCGATCCTGTGCACGACCCGAGGCGCGACCAGCGGCACCGCCGCAGGCGAGGCGGCGCCCGCGGGCAGCAGGGTCAGGCCGTGCCCGGCCGCCACCAGGCGCAGCACGGTGTGGAGGTCGTCGCCCGTGTAGGTCATGCCGATCCTGAAGCCGTCTCCCGCGATGTCGCGCAGCCGTTCCACGGGACACAGCGGGGTCTGCAGCCAGAGCGCGTCCACGAGATCGGCCAGCCGCAGCCCTGCGCGACCCGCCAGAGGATGACCTTCCTGCAGGGCGACGACGAGGTCCTGCTCGCCGACGCCGATCGTGGACAACGGGCCCACGTCGGGCAGCCGCAACGGGTCGCTCGGGGCGGCGATGCCGTCGACCAGGCCCAGGTCCGCCTCGCCCGAGGCGACCACGGCGGCCACGTCGTCGCGACTGGTGGCCCTGATCGTGAGCTCCCCGCGGGGTGGTCTCGCCAGCCGTACGGCCAGGTTCTCGGTGAGGGCGAGCGGGGAGGCGGCGAGGGTGAGCCTGGGGGAGGGGGCGGCCGCCGCGCGCAGGACGTCGGCGCGCGCCGCCCCCAGGCGCAGCAGCAGCGGCTCGGCGTGCTCCAGCAGCCTGGCGCCCGCCGGTGTGGGCTCCACCGGGCGGCGGCGCAGCAGCGCCAGCCCGAGATCGGCCTCCAGCGCGGCGATCTGCTGGGAGACGGCCGACTGGGTGTACCCGAGTTCCTCGGCGGCGGCCGAGAACGATCCGCGGTGGGCGACCGTCACGAAGGTCCTGAGCAGATGGGGGTCCATCAGCAATGCTTATCAGAGCAGCAGCGATTATCGTTGGCGCTTAACTCGGCGGACCCGCAGGATGGCTGGCATGAGACTCGCCCTGGTCGGGGACCGTTCCGCCACCGTCCGCTCCCATGTCCGCGTGCCGCTACTGCTGGAGGCGCTGCGCGAACGTGAAGGACTCACTCTTGACGCCTACTGGATCCCCACCGAGCAGGTGGACGATCTGCGGGGCTTCGACGGCATCTGGCTGCTGCCCGGCAGCCCCTATCGCAGCGAGGACGGCGCGTTGCGGGCGGTCAGGACCGCCCGCGAGCACGCCATCCCGTTCCTGGGCACCTGCGGCGGCTTCCAGCACGCGATGCTGGAGTACGCCCGCCACGTCTGCGATCTGGACGTCGCCCACGCGGAGAACGAGCCCGACGCCGAGCGCGACCTTCTGCTCGCGCCGCTGACCTGCTCGCTGGTGGGTCACGAGGGCGAGGTACGGCTCGCGCCTGGCTCGCTGGTCGGCCAGGCCCTCGGCGCCGAGCGCGCGATCGAGCGCTACCACTGCTCGTTCGGCCTCAACGCGGCCTATCTGCCCACGCTGGAGGAGGGCGGGCTGCGCTTCACCGCGCACGACGAGGACGGGGAAGTACGCGCCGCCGAGCTGCCCGGACACCCGTTCTTCCTGGCCACGCTCTTCCAGCCGGAGCTGTCGGGAGACGGCACCAGGCCGCACCCGATCATCGCCGCCTTCGCCCGCGCGGTCTCCGCCGGTGTCCTCACCGCAGGCAGGCCGTAGCCCTCCAGGGCTTCGGGCGAATCCCGAGCCGTGAAGGACCCCACAGCCGGCCATGAGCCGCTCCCCGCGGCTCTCGGGGTGGGGGTCCTTCGGGTGGCCGTCGGGATCAGGCGGTCGAGCGGGCCTTGAACAGGGCGCGCTTGGCCGCCTTCGCCACGTTCTTGTCGGGGTGGACCTGCGAGATCAGCTCCAGCAGCTCCTCCACGTGCGCGTGCGGGATCTTCCAGATCACCTCGAGCAGGTTGTTGAGCAGGTCAGGCCCTATGTCGCGCAGGCTACTGACGAACTCCGAACGCCCCAGGCCCGCGGAGATCGTCCACATGTCGAGAATGAGCCAGTGGGTGTCGTCCTGGGTGGGCTCGGGCGCGTCCTCCACCTCCAGCTGCGTGAGGTGCGTGGCGGCGTACGGCCGCAGCGACGGCTCCTTCAGCGCGGACTGCCAGGCGGGGACGGCGGCCTCGCCCAGCGTGCCGACCACGCTCGCGGCCTGCACCCTGATCAGCGCGTCGGTGTCGTCCTCCGCCGCAGCCTCGAGCAGCTCACGGGCCGCCTCGGCGGGCTCACGCAGCTCCATCCAGGCGGCGAACTCGGCGTCCGCCTCGTCCTCGGGCAGCTCGGCGCTGAAGGCCAGCAGCTCGAGGGCGGTCATCGCGTCGATCGCAGGACGGGCGTCGAGCTCGATGTCGGAGTCGTCGACCAGGTGCACCACGCCCTCGGTACCGAGGGCCGTCAGCGCGACCTCGTCGCCGTTGACGGTCACCATGCCGTAGCCGACCAGCCAGTCGAGCACCGGCGCCAGCGGGTCGCCGTAGTGGTCGCGGGCCTCGTTCCACGCGTCGGCGCCGAGCTCGTCGAGGTCGGCGGCGGCCTCGGCCAGCTCCTCGCGCAGCTCGCCCAGGTTGCGCGAGCCGCCGCCGATCAGCAGGCGGACCAGCAGCGCGCGGGTGAGACCGACGAGCGTCATCGTGAGGTCGTCGTCCTCGAGCTCGGGGTCGCCGTAGTCGATCGAGTTGAGGCCGAGCATCCAGGCGTCGAGCACGTCCTCGTCGTCGTCGAAGGGCCACTCGGAGGTGTCGTCGTCGACGCCGACGGTGCCGGCGCCCTCGGGTTCGAGGAACTCAAGGTCGACGGCGAGGTTCCAGATGTTCCACAGCTGCGGGACGGCGGCGGACAGCGGGCCGTCGGTCTGCGGCTTGGGCAGGCCGATGACGCCGAGCGCCTCCTCGACCTCGGCGTCGGACAGCAGGCTGTCCTCGCCGACCTCGCGCGCGTCGCCGACCCATACGGCCAGGTCACGAGCCTTGGCGATCAGCGGCACCGCACGCGCGGCCGCGGCCAGCTCCGCGTCGGGACGCAGCCTGATCGTGGGCAGATCGGCCAGCTCGTCGGCGAGAGCCTCGAAGTCGCCGAGGTCGCCGCCCTCTTCACGCACGTCGTCGTCGCCCACGTCGTCGATGAGATCCTCCATGGCCTCGACGAAGTCGTCCTCGAGTTCGTCGAGTTCGTCGAGCAGATCGTCGAGGGAGTCGGACGGTTCGACCAGCTTGCCGGTGTCCGACAGGAAGGTCAGGTAGGCGCGGACGGCGCCGATGGTTCCATCGGCCGCTTCGTCGGGATCCTCCACGACCTTGGGCATGCGCTCGAGCAGCACGGGCCGCAGGTCGGCGCGCCGCCAGCGGCGGACGTCGTCGGAGGCGGCGAGCCTGTGCCACAGCGCCGCCGGGCCGACCAGGTCGGGGTCGCTGCCTGGGGCGTGTTCCCGGGCCCACACGATGAACTCTTCGAGCAGGGGACGCAGCTCAGCGGCGGCTACCTCGATGCGATCTGTCACGCACTCAGGCTAGTGCGCCCTGGCTGCGGTCGGCCCCCGAAATGCCCCTAGCGCCGATCACGAAAAGTCGTGACATGGGGGGATGGTGCGTGTGGGAGCGCGTTCAAAGCCGACCGAACCCCTGCCGCGGGCGTCCCGCGTCTCCCTGCCGACGCGCCCGAAGGAGGCGGGGCTGTGACGCAGGCGAGGGCGAGGGGGAGGGGGAGGAAGGCGGGTGAGGAACGGCCGGAGTCCGACGCCCGCCCTCGCTGCTCGCCCGGCGTGTCTTCGGAGCCGGGGGCGAAGGCGGGCCTGGGGGATCACGGAAGAGGAAGGTTCAGTTGGCGCGGCGCATGGCCTCGGTGATGCGCTCGGCCGCGGCCATCACGGGAACGGCGTGCAGCCGTCCGGGCGTGCGCGTCAGGCGCTCGATCGGTCCGGAGACCGAGACGGCCGCGATCACCTTGCCGCCCGTACCCCTTATGGCGGCGGAGACGCTGGCCACCCCCTGCTCGCGCTCTCCCACGCTGTGGGCCCATCCGCGCCGCCGTACCGAGGCGAGCGTGGCGGCGGTGAACTTGGCCCCGCGCAACCCCCTGTGCAGGCGGTCGGGCTCCTCCCATGCCAGCAGGATCTGCGCCGCCGAACCTGCCGTCATGGGCAGCGCCGAACCAACGGGGACGGTGTCGCGCAGGCCGCTGGAGCGCTCGGCGGCGGCGACACAGACCCGTTCGTCACCCTGGCGGCGGTACAGCTGCGCGCTTTCTCCCGTCAGATCCCTGAGCTGGGTCAACACAGGAGCGGCGACGGCGAGCAGCCGGTCCTCGCCCGCCGCCGTGGACAACTCCGAAAGCCTCGGGCCGAGGACGAATCGCCCCTGCGTGTCACGCGAGACGATCCTGTGGTGCTCCAGCGCGACCGCGAGCCGGTGGGCGGTCGGGCGGGCCAGTCCTGTGGCCTGAACCAACTGGGCGAGGGAGGCCGGACCTGCTTCGAGGGCATTGAGCACGAGAACGGCCTTGTCCAGTACGCCGACTCCGCTAGAGTTGTCCATACACCGATACTGCCGTCTCGACATATGAGAAGGCAAGTCGGGGCAAAGTCTCAAGGAGGAGATCATGGGCCGCACACTCGCGGAGAAGGTCTGGGAGCAGCACGTCGTGCGCCGCGCCGAGGGCGAACCCGACCTGCTCTTCATCGACCTGCACCTCATTCACGAGGTGACCAGCCCGCAGGCCTTCGACGGCCTGCGCATGGCAGGGCGCAAGGTGCGGCGGCCCGATCTCACCATCGCCACCGAGGACCACAACGTCCCGACGGTGCTCGGCCCAATCTCCGACCCCGTCTCCAAGACGCAGGTCGAGACGCTGCGCAAGAACGCGGCCGAGTTCGGCGTCAGGCTGCATCCGATGGGCGACGCCGGTCAGGGCGTGGTGCACATCATCGGCCCGCAGTTCGGCCTGACCCAGCCGGGCATGACCATCGTCTGTGGCGATTCTCACACCTCCACGCACGGCGCCTTCGGCGGCATCGCGTTCGGCATCGGCACCTCCGAGGTGGAGCACGTGCTGGCCACCCAGACGCTGCCCGCCTACCGGCCGAAGACGATGGCGATCGAGGTCTCGGGCGAGCTGCCCCTGGGCGTCACCGCCAAGGACCTGATCCTGGCGATCATCGCGAAGATCGGCACCGGCGGCGGCCAGGGCTACATCGTCGAGTACCGCGGCGAGGCCGTCCGCAAGCTCTCCATGGAGGGCAGGATGACGGTCTGCAACATGTCGATCGAGGCGGGCGCGAGGGCAGGCATGATCGCGCCGGACGAGACGACGTTCGAGTACCTGAAAGGCCGTCCGCACGCGCCCGAGGGCGAGGCGTGGGACCAGGCGGTGGAGTACTGGCGCTCGCTCAGGACCGACGACGACGCCGTCTTCGACAAGGTCGTCGAGATCGACGCCTCGACGCTGACCCCGTTCGTCACGTGGGGCACCAACCCGGGGCAGGGCCTGCCGCTGGACGCCGCCGTGCCCGAGCCCTCCTCGTTCGACGACCCCACCGAGCGGGCCGCGGCCGAGCGGGCGCTGGAGTACATGGGGCTGACCGCGGGCACGCCGCTGCGCGAGATCGAGGTCGACACCGTCTTCGTCGGCTCCTGCACCAACGGCCGCCTCGAGGACCTGAGGGCCGCCGCCGACATCCTGCGCGGACGGCAGGTCAGGACCAGGACGCTCATCGTCCCCGGCTCGATGCTGGTCAAGCTGCAGGCCGAGAAGGAGGGCCTCGACGAGGTCTTCACTGCCGCGGGCGCGGAGTGGAGGCAGGCGGGCTGCTCGATGTGCCTGGGCATGAACCCCGACACCCTCGCGCCGGGCGAGCGCAGCGCCTCGACCTCCAACCGCAACTTCGAGGGCCGTCAGGGCAAGGGCGGGCGCACCCACCTGGTCTCTCCCGCCGTCGCCGCCGCCACCGCCGTCACCGGCAAGCTGACCGCCCCCGCCGACCTGTAAGGACCGCTGATCATGGACGCTTTCACCACCCACACCGGTACGGCGGTGCCGCTGCGCCGCAGCAACGTCGACACCGACCAGATCATCCCCGCCGTCTGGCTCAAGCAGGTCAGCCGCACCGGGTTCGAGAAGGGCCTGTTCTCCGCCTGGCGCGAGGACCCGGCCTTCGTCCTGAACGACCCGTCCTACGAGGGCGCCAGCATCCTGGTCTCCGGCCCCGACTTCGGCACCGGCTCCTCGCGCGAGCACGCCGTGTGGGCCCTCCAGCAGTACGGCTTCCGCGTCGTGATCGCCGCCAGGTTCGGCGACATCTTCCGCAACAACTCCACCAAGATGGGCCTGCTGCCCGTCATCCTGCCCGCCGAGAAGGTCGAGGCGCTGCAGGCCGCCGTCGAGGCGGATCCGAAGCTGGCCGTCACCGTCGACCTGGGCGAACGCCAGGTGCGCTGGGCGGGCGAGAGCGTCGGCTTCGAGATCGACGACTACACCCGCTGGCGCCTGATGGAGGGCCTCGACGACATCGGCCTGACCCTGCGTCACGCCGACGACATCACCACGTACGAGAATGGTCGGCAGCCATGGCTGCCGACGACCGTCTAGAAGACGACGAACTGGCGCGGCGGTTGCGCGAAGCGCACCGCCGCGTCCGCATGCTCCCCGCCGCCGACCGAGAACGCTTTTCCCGCAGATATCTGGCGATCTGTGATCTCGCCAAGCGTGATCCGGACCGGGCGGCGACCCGGCTGGAGACCTTCCTTACCGATCTGACCAGCGATTTCGACACGCCGGACGCCCAATAAAACCGCCAGGGTGATTGAGTTCACAGGCGGTCCCGCTTTAGATTCAACCCGTAAGGGGTTTCTCGACCGTTGGACTCGTCTGCTGGAACCCCGAGCCGTAACAGGGGGAGCGAAACCTAATGAACAAGCGGGAACTCGTCGACGCCATCGCGGACCGGGTGGGCGACAAGAAGACGGCCACCGAGGCCGTGAACGCCATTCTCGAGGCCATCCAGAAGGCCGTGGCGGCCGGTGACAAGGTCTCGATCACGGGCTTCGGCGCGTTCGAGATGGTTCACAAGCCGGCGCGCACCGCAAGGAACCCGTCAACCGGCGCGGAGATCAAGGTCGCCGAGAGCTGGGGGCCCAAGTTCCGTCCGGGCTCCGACTTCAAGGAGCTGGTGAACGTCAGCGGCAAGAAGTCCGCGAAGAAGAAGTAGCCGCAGCGCGACCGCGCCCGGACACCTTTCATGGGTCCGGGCGCTTGTCGTTTTCCTGACGTGATCAGGGCAGCGGAAACGTCGACAGCGTGACGAAGGTGATGTCGTCCCCCGCAAGGACGAGGTTGACCCGCTGGCCCGTCCGCAGCAGCCGCAGCGGGCCGGCGTCGAACGCGCGCGTGCCGAATTCCAGCACGCTTCCGTCGTCGAGGAACACCGACCCCGATCGGGTCACCGGATCGAAACTCCGCACTGTCGCCTGCACGAACCCAGCGTAAATGGTTTGACCGCCGAGAAGGAGGCGGGTGAGGATCACGGGTCGTGCCGACGAAACAGAGCATCTGGCGGAACACCGCCTTCCAGCGGATGGTGGGCGCCGACGCACTCAGTCAGTTCGGCACCCAGGTGACGCTGGTGGCGCTGCCGCTGACCGCGCTGCTGACACTGGAGGCCAGCCCGTTCCAGCTGGGTCTGCTCACCGCCGCCGAGATGGCCGCCTTCCTGCTCATCGGCCTGCCCGCGGGGGTGTGGGCCGACCGGCTGCGCCGCCGTCCGATCCTGGTCGCCGCCGACGCCATGCGCGCCGTGGCGCTGCTCAGCATCCCGCTGGCCGCCTTCGCGGGGGTCCTGTCGCTGGCGCAGCTCTACGTCGTGGCGCTGATCGTCGGCGTGGGCACGGTCTTCTTCGACGTCGCGCACATGAGCTTCGTGCCGTCCATCGTGGACAGGGACGACCTGCCGAGGGGCATCGGCACCATGGAGACGCTGCGCAGCGGGGCGTCGCTGGTGGGCCCCGGGCTCGGCGGCTGGCTGGTGCAGGTACTCACCGCCCCCTTCGCGCTGCTGGCCGACGCGATCACCTACGCCTGCTCCGCGACCGTCCTGGCCACGATCAGGACCGAAGAGCGCCCGGTCCCGCAGGAGCGCAGGAGCCTCAAGGCCGAGGTCGCCGAGGGGCTGAGGTACGTGCTCGGGCACCGCGTGCTGCGCCGCATCGCCATGGTCGGCTCGTTGAACATGCTGGCCAACGGCCTGTGGGCGGTGGTGCAGCCGCTGCTGCTCGTGCGCGAGCTCGACCTCGGCGCCGGCGCCTACGGTCTGATCGTCTCGGCCACGGGTCTGGGCGGCGTGGTCGGCGGCGTGCTGGCGCCGAAGATCGTCGACCGGTACGGCAACGGCGGCGCCATGTACGGCGGAGCGGTCCTCGCCGGGCTCTTCATGCTGGTCGTCGGCTTCACCGGCGAGGGCTGGCAGGTGATCTTCTACCCGGTGGGCATGGCCCTGACGGTCGCCTCCTCGGTCGTGCTCAACGTCGGCCAGGGCAGCTACCGCCAGGCCGTCACCCCCGACCACCTGCGCGGCAGGATGAACGCCAGCATGCGCTTCCTCATGTGGAGCGCGATGCCGGTCGGCGGCATCCTCGGCGGGCTGCTGGCCGAGCAGCTGAGCGTCTGGCAGCTGCTCTGGGTGAGCTGCCTGGCCACCGTCGTGGGGCATCTGCCGTTCATCGTGTCGCCGTGGATCCGCAGGCTTCGCGTCGAGGCGGCCTGACGGCCCTCCCGACCTAGGGAGCGGCGAGCCCGAGCAGCTCCGCCACCGCGGCGGTGTGCGGGCCGAGGCCGAGTCTGATGGCCGCGCGCAGGTCGTCGGGGGTGTCGACGTCGCGCCTGACCGAGTCGATCCCGTCGGGCGTGAGCTCCTTGGCGCCCCCTCCGAGGTGCTTGGCCCTCGACTCGCCGCCGAAGCGAGGCTCGAAGGGCACCCCCGGCCGCACGCCGTAGAAGGTGGTGCCGACCTCCAGGGCGTCGGGCACGAACGACTGGTCGAAGTCGGCCGCCGCCTCCAGCACCCTGCCGAGCTCGGCGGCGCGCAACGCGGGCAGGTCGGCCTGGAGCGCGCCGATCCCGTCGTGTGGCGCCAGCCGTACGGCATGCGCGGCGCCCGCGCGCAGCGCGGTGTTGAGACCGCGGTCAGGGTCGGGGACGACCACGGCCCCCAGGGCCGCCAGCGGGCCCGCGGCGGCGGGGTCGGCGGTCACCACGATGACGCGCGCCACGGCGGGGCAGGCCAGCGCGGCGGAGAGCGTGTCGCTGGCCACCGCGACCGCCAGCGCGGTGCGGTGCGGGCCCGTCGCGGCCGCCAGCCGGGTCTTGGCCGCTACCAGGGTCTTCACCGGGATGACGAGTGACCAGCGGAAGCTCATAGGCTTAAGCATCTCGTCTCGACATCCTGCGCGGCCAACCGGGAGACTTGGGGCGCAAGCCGTCTCTCTTGGAGGAGTTCATGAGCCGCCGCCCCGGCAGACCATCGCGTCCCTGGGAGACCTTCGCCGTCGTGATCGTCAAACCGCTCTCGTGGCTGCTGGTCAAGAAGGACTGGCGCAGGGGCGAGCTCCTCCCGAGGACCGGCGGCATCATCATCGCGACCAATCACCTCTCGTGGGCCGATCCGGTCCTGCTGTCGCACTTCCTCTACAACAACGGGCGCTGGCCGACCATTCTCGCCAAGGCCGCGCTGTTCAGGGTGCCGCTGCTCAAGGTCGCGGTCCGCGCGCTGCAGGCGATCCCCGTCTCGAGGGGCACCAGCGAGGCCGCCAGGTCGCTGGAGATCTCCGAGCAGCGGCTGCGCGCGGGTGGCGCGATCCTGTTCTACCCGGAGGGCACGGTCACCCGTGACCCCGCCCTGTGGCCGATGGTGGGCAAGACGGGCGCGGCCCGCCTGGCCCTGGAGACCGGCACCCCGGTGATCCCCGTCGCGCACTGGGGCGCGCACGAGCTGCTGCCCTACGGCCAGAAGAAACCAAGGCTCCTCCCGCGCAAGACGTTCTCCGTGCGGGTCGGGCCACCAGTCGACCTGTCGAAATACGAAGGGCAGCCGTTGCGAGGGTCCGTGTTGCGTGAGGCGACCGCCGACATCATGGCCGCCATCACCGTTCAGCTTGCCGAAATCAGGGGAGAGAAAGCTCCGGAGACCCCCTACGATCCGGCTGGACGGTGAAGCGGATGACCAAGGCCGCCGTGTTCGGGACCGGATCATGGGGCACGACGTTCGGCATGATCATGGCGAGGGCGGGCGTGGAGACCACGCTGTGGGGCCGCCGCGCCGAGATCGTCGAGGCGATCGACCGCCGCCACGAGAACCCCGACTACCTGCCGGGCGTCACACTGCCCCCCACGATGCGCGCCACGGGTGATCCCGCCCGCGCGCTGGAGGGCGCCGACTTCGTCGTGCTGGCCGTCCCCTCGCAGACGTTGCGGTCCAACCTCACCGCGTGGAAGCCCCACCTGCCGAAGGGCGCGGTGCTCGTCAGCCTGATGAAGGGCATCGAGCTCGGCACGACCAAGCGCATGAGCGAGGTCATCATGGAGGTCGCCGAGGTGCCGCAGGAGCGGGTGGCCGTCGTCTCGGGGCCCAACCTGGTGCCTGAGATCGCCCAGGGCCAGCCCGCGGCGACCGTGGTGTCCTGCCCCGACGAGCGGACCATGGAGCACCTGCAGGAGGCCTGTCACGTGCCGCCGTGGTTCCGCCCCTACACCAACCCCGACGTGGTGGGCGTGGAGCTGGGCGGGGCGGTCAAGAACGTGATCGCGCTGGCGGTCGGCGTCGCCTCGGGCATGGGCATGGGCGACAACGTCGGCGCGATGCTCATGACCCGCGGCCTGGCCGAGATCTCACGCCTGGGGGCGGCGCTCGGCGCCGACCCGCACACGTTCGCCGGCCTGGCGGGCATGGGCGACCTGGTCGCCACCTGCACCTCGCCGCTGTCGCGCAACCGCACCTTCGGCGAGAACCTCGGCAAGGGCATGACGCTGGCCGAGGTCGTCGCGGCCACCAAGCAGACCGCCGAGGGCGTCAAGTCCTGCGAGTCGGTGCTCGAACTGGCCAGGAAGCACGACGTGGAGATGCCGATCACCGAGGTGGTGGTGGGCGTGGTCCACGACGGGATGACCCCGGACGAGGCAGGGGTGCTGCTGATGTCACGCACCCCCAAACCGGAGAGATACGGCGTGTGAGAGAGAACACCAGGTGCGTGCGCGCGCCGGCCGAGGGCCGGTTCGCCGCCGCCGTGGCGGCCCTCGAAGGGGCGGCGGCGCCGGAGAACGTGGCGGGCCAGTCCTACGCCACGGGTGAGGCGGCGCTCGCCGCCGTCCTGCTGTCGTTCCTGCGCGGCGGCACGCACGTGGTCGCCCCCTCGAGGGCGGGCCTCGTCGCCAACGTGCTCGGCAGGTTCGGCGTGAGCGCCGACTTCGTCGACACGGCCGACCTGCCCGCGGTACGGCAGGCCGTCCGCGGCCACACGAAGCTGATCTACGCCGAGACGCTCTCGGACACCGGCGTGGCCGATCTGCGCGGCCTGTACCGCCTGGCCCGCGAGGTCGGCGCGATGCTCGTGGTCGACTCCACCCTCGCCACGCCGATCGTCTGCCGGCCGCTGGAGCACGGCGCCGACCTGGTGCTCCACTCGACCGGCCTCCTGCTCGGCGACCGCGAGGGCGGCGTCGTGGTCGGCAGGCACGACCTCATGCACAGGCTCACCAAGGACCTCGGCGCCCCGCTGTCGCCTGCCGACGAGCCCGCCCTGCTCAGCGCCATGGGGACACTGACGCTGCGGGTCAGGCGCAGGTGCGCGACCGCCATGGAGTTCGCCGCCGCCGTGGCCAAGCATCCGTCGGTCGTCGCCGTCGGCTATCCGGGCCTGCCGCAGGACCCGGGCCACCACCTGGCGCGCCAGCTGTTCGACTCAGGGCCTGAGGGCACCAGGTTCGGCACCCGCGTGATCGTCACGCCACGCGGTGACGCGGACGAGCTGGTCAAGTCGCTGAGGCTGATCGGCGACAGCACATGGGCCGTGAGACAGGGCAAGGCGGTCAGCTTCACGATCGGATTCGAAGACGTCGAAGATCTCGTCGCGGACGTGACACGAGCCCTTGACTCACAAGCAGGGTAGATTCGGGCGTCATGAGCAAGCCACGCGTCGCGGTCGTTTTCGGGGGTCGCAACTCGGAGCATGCCGTCTCCCTCATGGGGGCGGGCAGCGTTCTCGAGGCGATCGACAGGTCGAAGTACGAGGTGGTCCCCATCGGGATCGCCCAGGACGGCCGCTGGGTGCTGGCCGCCGGCGACCAGCGATACGCGATCGAGGACGGCAAGCTGCCCGTCGTCGACACCTCGGGCGCGGAGCTGGCGCTGCCCTCGGGGGAGGCGGCGCTGGTGGCCTACGAGCCGGGCAGCATCCCGGTCGAGCTGGGCACGGTGGACGTGGTCTTCCCCGTCATGCACGGTCCCTTCGCCGAGGACGGCACGATCCAGGGCCTGCTGGAGATGGCTGGGGTGCGCTACGTCGGCTCGGGCGTGCTGGCCAGCGCGGTCGGCATGGACAAGGCCTACATGAAGGCGATCCTGGCCGCCGCGGGGCTGCCCGTCGGGCCGTACGTGGTGGTGCGCGAGCGCGACTGGCGCCTCGACAAGGACCGCGTGGTCAAGGAGGTCGAGCAGCTGGGCTGGCCGGTCTTCGTCAAGCCGGCCCGCGCGGGCTCCAGCCAGGGCATCTCCAAGGCGCACGACCTGGCCTCGCTCGAGACCGCCGTCGAGTTCGCCCAGGCCCACGACCCCAAGGTGCTGGTCGAGGCGGCCATCGTCGGACGCGAGATCGAGTGCGCGGTGCTGGAGTCGCTCGGCGACGAGCCCCCCGCCGCCTCGACGCCCGGTGAGGTGCTGGTCGAGGGCGGGCAGGAGTTCTTCGACTTCGAGGCCAAGTACTACCCCGACCAGATGTCGCTGACCGTGCCCGCCGACATCCCCGCCGAGACGGCCGAGGAGCTGCGGGCGATGGCCGTACGCGCCTTCGAGGCGCTGGGCTGCGAGGGGCTGTCGCGGGTGGACTTCTTCTACACCCCCGACGGCAGGCTGATCCTCAACGAGATCAACACCATGCCCGGCTTCACGTCGCTGTCGGTGGCTCCCCAGCTGTGGGCGGCCAGCGGCCTGACCTACGCCCAGCTGGTCGAGCGCCTCATCCAGCTGGCGCTGGGTCGCAAGGCGGGTCTGCGCTAGCCGGTGGCCTTCTTCACCGGCCCTGAGAGCTCCATCAGGACACCGGTGGCCTCGTGCGTCCTGGCGATCGTCACCTCCACGTAGGCGGTGCTCGTCACGGCGGTGAACAGGGTGGGCACGGTGGGGTCGGCGAACCACCCGACCCCGTCGAGCTCGGCCAGCTGGTCGGTGGCCGCCATCCGCGCAGGGCGGGGCACCCCGCAGCGCAGCGCGATCTCAGCCGACCCCCACACGGCGACATAGGGAGACTCGGGTGTGGAGGTCGTGCGCTCCGCGCCGTCGAGCGTGGCGGGCAGCAGGGGGCTGAGTCTGGTGCAGGCGGCCACCGCGTCACCCTCGGGGACGGGCGGCTCCACCTGGACGGCGCTGCCGCATCCGGCGAGGAGGAGCAGCGCCAGGACGGCAACACCTTGCTTCATATGTGGACAATAGGGCACGTCAGAGTACGGGTGATGCCATCGACGGCCTGGATCTGCGCGACGACGAGCTTGCCGAGCTCGTCGACGTTGCGAGCCTCGGCGCGCACGATGACGTCATAGGGGCCCGTCACGTCCTCGGCCTGGGTGACCCCGGTGATGCCGGCGATCTCACGTGCCACGGCCGCGGCCTTGCCCACCTCGGTCTGGATAAGGATGTACGCCTGCACCATTACGTCCTCCCGGGCGATTGGATCAGCGCCGAAGGGCCACCGTACCCTGTGTGCCGACAGGAGGTGCGCCATCACAGTCGGAGATCTCGGCGAATTCGGAGTTGTAGCACGTATCACCGGACGATTGCCACAGGGCGAGAGCGTGCTGCTCGGCCCCGGTGACGACGCTGCGGTGGTGAGAGCGCCCGATGGGCGGGTCGTAGTGTCAACGGACTTGTTGATCGAGGGTAGGCACTTTCGCCGCGATTGGTCCAGCGCGTATGACATAGGCAGGAAGGCCGCAGCACAGAATCTTTCCGATGTCGCCGCGATGGGGGCGATTCCGACAACCCTCGTGGTGGGCCTCGGGATGCCCGCAGACGTTCCCGTGGCCTGGGTCGACGGCCTCGCCGACGGGTTCCGCGAGGAGTGCGCGCTGGTGGGAGCCAGCGTGGCGGGCGGCGACATTACCCGCTCCGAACTCGTGGTCATCGGCGTGACGGCGCTCGGTGATCTCGGCGGGCACGCGCCCGTCACCCGCTCGGGCGCGCGGCCTGGACAGGTCGTGGCCTTCGCCGGGCGGCTGGGATACGCGGCCGCAGGGCTCGCCCTGCTGGAGGCGGGGCTGGAGCCGGAGGGCGGGCCGCTTCTCGAGGCGGTCGAGGGGCACAGGAGGCCGCGTCCGCCGTACGCGTGCGGGCCCGAGGCAGCGCGCATGGGCGCGGCCGCGATGCTCGACGTGAGCGACGGTCTCCTGCAGGACCTCGGGCACGTGGCCGCCGCGAGCGGCGTGGGCATCACGCTCGACCCCACCGCCTTCCCGATCGGCGAACCGGTGGCCGCCGCCGCCAAGGAGCTCGGCGCCGACCCGGTCGAGTGGGTGCTCACGGGTGGTGAAGATCACGCTCTGGCCGCAGTCTTCCCTCCGGAGGTACGGCTGCCGCCCCACTGGACGGTCGTCGGACACGCCGTGGAAGGCGCGAAGGTCCAGGTCGCGGGCCGTACGACAGGGCTCGGCGGGTGGGACCACTTCAGAGAGTGAAATGTCGGTTTCGAGAAGATACCCCCGTGAAAGTTGAGACAAACGCGTATTAAAGATGTTATTAAGATGGGCGGCCCATGTATCCGGCAGGAAGGGCGCCCATGGCCCGCCACGGCACCGGCGAACCAGAGCACGCGTGGTCTCAGGGGGGACGCGACTCGGAAGACCCGCAGGAGGCGGACTTTCGCTCCTTCGACGACCCCATAACCACGGGAGCCTTCATGGCCCCCGTGGCGGAGCAGTCGGGCTGGCCCGCGCCGCCCGACCAGCTCGACCAGCAGGTCCAGGCAGGGCCCTCCACGGGAGAGTGGGCCGTGCCGCCGCACCACCCTGACGTCTTCGGCGGCCCCGCGACGGGGCCGATGTCGGCGAACGACGCCTTCGGCGGGCCTGTGTCCGCCTTCGGCGGCGCTCCACAGGCCGTCCCAGGGTCTCAGGGGGGACCCACGCCCTACGGTGAGCCCGCGGGCCCTGCCGGCCAGCACGCGACCCCCGGCGGTGAGGGCGTGGGACCGGAGAGCGAGCCCACGGCCGCCTACAACCCGCCGACGGACCGGCTGGTGGCCACAGGGCCTCCCAGGCAGCCGGTGGCCGCCTGGGAGGAGCCCTCCGACGTTCAGGAGACCGGCTTCCTCGGCGCGGGCGGTTGGGACGAGGGGCCCGCGGGCTGGGACGAGGAGCCGGGCGACAAGGGCTCCCGCAGGCGCGGGAGGCGACGCCCCTCGGCCCCTCCGCGTGAAGCGGCGTCCGGCGGCAGGGGCAAGGTCGCCATCCTGTCGGTGGCGGCCGTCGCGATCGTGCTCGGCGGCACCGTCGTCGGCGTGCGGATGGTCGGCTCGTCGGAGAAGACGCCGACGGCGGGCAAGGTGTCGGTCACCCAGGCGCCCCCCTCGATCTCGGATGAGCCCGAGCCGGAGCCTGAGCCCGACGCCGCCGAAGGCACCGAGGAGGCTCCCGTGGCAGGCGGCACGGAGGAGCCGAGCGAGGAGCCCTCGGAGACCAGGAACGTGAGGCCCCGCCCCACGGCCACGGCCTCCGCGCGGGCACCCCGACGTACCAGCACGCCCAGGCCGACCGTCAAGAACACCCCTCGGTCGACGCCTGAGGACGACTTCGCGCCCAGTGAGGAGCCCACGGCCTCGGCCGAGCCCTCGGGGATGAGGGAGGCCGACAACACCGCTCCGCCCCCCGTCAGCGACGTGGAGCCGGGACCGACCGCCACCTCGCAGGTGGGCAGCGGCACCACCAGCAGCACCAACAGCACCAGGAGCACCGCCAGGGGCGGCGCCGCGGTCAACGTCACGTTCGACGTGGTCAGGCAGCGCCTGGCCGGCTACACCGCCGAGCTGCGGGTCGTCAACGAGTCGGGCAAGGCGCTGGCCGACCTGACCGTCAGCGTCCCCGTGGACGGCACCGTGTCCGCCGTGAGAGGCGCGCAGTGGAGCCAGGACGGCCAGCTGCTGGTCATCCAGCCCGACGCGGATCTGGAGGCGGGGGAGGCCGTCCAGATCACCTTCACCGCGGACGGCACCGCCACCGAGCCCCAGACCTGCGGCATGGTGGGCGGGGAGTGCACGGTCGCCTGATGGTTGGATGGAGGCCATGACCGTTTCGTCCCCTCCTCGCGTCCTCACCGTCGCCGGCTCCGACTCCGGCGGCGGCGCGGGCATTCAGGCCGATCTGAAGACGATGCTGGCGCTCGGCGTCCACGGCATGAGCGTGATCGCCGCCGTGACCGCCCAGAACTCCCTGGGCGTCCAGGGGTACTGGGAGCTGCCGCCCGAAGCGGTGCGCGCCCAGCTCGACTCGGTGCTGAGCGACATCGGCGCGCAGGCCGTCAAGACGGGCATGCTGGCCTCGCCCGTCCTGGTGGAGACGGTCGCCGAGGCGCTGGCCGCCGCGGGCGCGCCCGTCGTGGTGGACCCCGTCGGCGTCTCCAAGCACGGCGACTCGCTGCTCGCCCCCGAGGCCGTCGACACCCTCAGGACGCTGCTGCTGCCCGTCGCCACGGTCGTCACGCCGAACCTGTGGGAGGTCGAGCAGCTCACCTCCGTCAAGGTCGAGGACGAGCGCGACCTGCGCCGAGCCGCCGACGCCGTCCTGGCGCTCGGCCCCACCTGGGTCCTCGTCAAGGGCGGGCACCTGCCGGGCGAGCCCGTCGACCTGCTGACGGACGGAGCTGCGGAGTTCCGCTTCAGGGCGCCGCGTCTGGACAACCGCCACACCCACGGCACGGGCTGCACGCTCGCCTCGGCGATCGCGTCGTACCTGGCGATGGGCGACGACGTGCCGACGGCGGCGGGCAAGGCGAAGGACTACGTCACCGGCGCGATCGGCCGCGGCTTCCCCCTGGGCGACGGCATCGGCCCCGTGGACCACGCCTGGATGTGGCGCTCGTAGCCGTTCAGGGCCGTCACGGAAAGCCGAAAGCCCGTCGCTCGGATGAGCGACGGGCTTTCGGAAGTTGTGAAGACTAGCGGGTGACCTTGCCAGCCTTGATGCACGAGGTGCAGACGTTCATCTTCTTGGGCGTGCCACCAACGACCGCGCGCACCGTCTGGATGTTGGGGTTCCAACGACGACGGGTGCGACGGTGGGAGTGGGACACGTTGTTACCGAACGTCGGGCCCTTGCGGCAGACATCGCAGACGGAAGCCACGGTATCGCTCCTTTTCAGTCGATAAGCCCAGTCCGCTTGGATGTTGCGGGCGGAGGGCATGCCGGGGACAACCGGCCAGCCAGACGAGGATATCCGATCCGCACCCCTGACCGCGAACTCGAGCGGCAGCGGGTGGGTGTTGGGGATATTCTCCGCAATAACGCTAGCGCATCGGGGCCGCGAGGGAGCACACATGGAGGTTCTCGATCCGCCCGCGGTGCGCCGCTGGGCGCGGCTGGCCGCCGACACCCTGGGAAGGGCGAGGGCGGAGATCGACGCGCTGAACGTCTTCCCCGTGGCCGACGGCGACACGGGCACCAACCTGCACCTCACGATGCTCTCCGCGGCCGAGGCCGTGGAGGCTCTGCCCGACGACATGGGCGCCGCCGTGGTGTGGCAGACCATGGCGTACGGCGCGCTGGTCGGGGCCAGGGGCAACTCGGGCGTCATCGTCAGCCAGGCGCTCAGGGGGCTGGCCGAGGTGCTCAAGGATCGCGAGGGCACCGGCGCCGACCTGTGCGAGGGACTGGCGCGGGCGGCGGAGCTGGCCAGGTCGGCGGTGGCCAGGCCGGTCGAGGGCACGGTGCTGACCGTGCTCGAGGCGGTGGCGGCGGCCGTACCCGCGGGTGATCTCGCCGCGACCGCGCGAGGAGCGGCGGCGGAGGCGAGGGCGGCGCTGCGCCGCACCCCCGGCCAGCTGGACGTGCTGGCCCGCAGCGGCGTGGTGGACGCCGGAGGTGCGGGGATGGCGATCATCCTGGAGGCGCTCGCCGCGGTGATCACCGACTCCTACGCCGAGCGGTACGACGTGCCCGCGCCGACGGGCAGGGTGACGCCGATGACCGAGTCGGGCGCAGGTTACGAGGTGATGTACCTGCTCGACGCCGACGAGGAGGCGGTGGGCAAGCTGCGCGCCGAGCTCGACTCGCTCGGCGACTCGCTGGTGGTGGTCGGCGGCGACGGGCTGTGGAACGTCCATGTGCACGTCGACGAGGCGGGCCAGGCGATCGAGGCGGGCATGAGGGCGGGCAGGCCGCACCGGATCAAGGTGACCTACCTGGCCGCGCCCGGCCGCACGCACAGGGCCGGCGGCGGCAGGGGAGTGGTCGCGGTGGCCGCGGGCGACGGCATCGCCGCCCTGTTCGAGGAGTGCGGGGCCGTCGTCGTACGGCGGGAGCCAGGTTCGAGCCCTCCGCTGCCGGCGATGCTGGCGGCCATCCGCGAGGCGGGCAGCGAGGTGGCGGTGCTGCCCAACGACGAGGGCGTGAGGGCGGTCGCGGTCGCGGCGTCGGAGATCGCGCGCGAGGACGGCGTGGTGGTGAGCGTGCTGCCCACCAAGGCGACCGTGCAGGGGCTGGCCGCGCTGGCCGTCCACGACCCGCTGCGCCGCTTCGACGACGACGTGGTGGCCATGACCGACGCCGCGGGCCACACCCGCTACGGGCATCTGACGGTCGCCGACAGGCAGGCTTTCACCAGCGCGGGTATGTGCACGCCGGGCGACGTGCTCGGCATGATCGACGGCGACGTCGCGGTCATCGGCGGCTCGCTGACCGAGGTCGCGGCGCTGATCGTGGACAGGATGGTGGCGGGCGGCGGCGAGCTGGTCACCCTGGTCACAGGGGCGGGCGCGCCGGTACGGCTCGCCGCGTCGGTGGAGGAGCGTCTGGCGGCCACCAGGCCCGACGTGGAGGTCGTCGTCTACGACGGAGAGCAGGGCGGTTACCCGTTGCTCATCGGTGTCGAGTGAATCCTGTCGGTCGCAGGCGGTACAACTGGTTGACGTGAGTCGATTCGACGAGCCCCTGAGCAAGGCGCTCGATCCCAAGACCGCCAAGCTGCTGCACAGCGTGCTCGACCTGGAGACGGTCGGCGACCTGCTGCGCCACTACCCGCGCCGCTACGCCGAGCGCGGCGAGCTGACCTCGCTCGACGCGCTCGAGGTCGACGAGCACGTCACGGTCGTCGGCGAGGTCACCAGGCTCATGCGCAAACCCATGCGCAACAGGGGCGGCACCTGGCTCGAGGTCGAGGTCGTCGACGGCACCGGCAAGAAGATCTACCTGTCGTTCTTCGGCAAGGGCTCCCACGTGGCCGAGTCGCGCCTGAAGACCGGGCGGCGCGGCATGTTCGCGGGCAAGGTGGGGCTGTTCGGCGCCAGGGCGACGCCGCGCTGGCAGCTGACCCATCCGGAGTTCGAGCTGTTCGAGGAGGAGGCCGAGGCGAACGCGGCCGAGTTCGCCGCCGCGCCCGTGCCGATCTATCCCGCGGGCAAGGACCTCACCCCCTGGGCCATCCGCAGGGCCGTCGGGGTGGTCCTCGACACGCTCGGCCCGCTGGAGGATCCGCTCCCCGCCGAGCTGCGCCGCAGGCACGAGCTGCCCGACCTGGCCGACGCGCTGGTGGCCGTCCACAGGCCGCGCGACTTCGGCGACGTGACGAGGGCGCGCAAGAGGCTGAAGTTCGACGAGGCGTTCGTGCTGCAGGCCGTCCTGTTGCAGCGCAGGGCCGCGGCGGTGGCCTGGCCCGCCAAGGCCCGCCCACGCGTGGCGGGCGGCATGCTGGCCGCCTTCGACGAGCGGCTGCCGTTCTCGCTCACCGAGGGGCAGGCGGCCGTCGGTGAGGAGATCGCGGCCGACCTCGCCATGGAGCACCCGATGCACCGGCTGCTCCAGGGCGAGGTCGGCGCGGGCAAGACGGTGGTGGCGCTGCGCGCCATGCTGCAGGTCGTCGACGCGGGGGGCCAGGCCGTCCTGCTGGCGCCCACCGAGGTGCTGGCCCAGCAGCACCACCGCTCGATCACCTCGATGCTGGGCGACCTGGCGGCCGGCGGCATGTTCGGCGGCACCGCGGTGGGTCTGCTCACCGGCTCCATGGGCACGGCCGCGCGCCGCTCGGCCCTGCTCGACGCCGCCTCGGGCACCGCGGGCATCGTCGTCGGCACCCACGCGCTGCTGCAGGAGCACGTCCAGTTCGCCGACCTGGGCCTCGTCGTCGTCGACGAGCAGCACAGGTTCGGCGTCGAACAGCGCGACGCGCTGCGCGAGAAGGTGTCGGGCGGGCGTCCACACGTGCTGGTCATGACCGCCACGCCCATTCCGCGCACGGTCGCCATGACCGTCTTCGGCGATCTCGAGGTCTCGACGCTGTCGCAGCTGCCCTCGGGCCGCGCGCCGATCACCACCCACGTCGTTCCCGCCGCGGAGAAGCCCCACTATCTCGAACGCACGTGGGAGCGCGTGCGCGAGGAGGTCGGCCTCGGCCGCCAGGCCTACATCGTCTGCCCCCGCATCGGCGACCTGGAGGGCGACGAGGGAGACCTCGCGGCGGGCGACGACGACAAGCGGCCGCCGCTGGCGGTGCTCGAGGTGGCCGAGATGCTCGCCTCAGGGCCGCTGCACGGGCTGCGCGTCGAGGTGCTGCACGGCAAGCTCCCTCCCGAGGAGAAGGACGCGATCATGCGCGCCTTCTCGCAGGGCGCCGTCGACGTGCTGGTGGCCACGACCGTGATCGAGGTGGGCGTCGACGTGCCCAACTCCTCCGTCATGATCATCATGGACGCCGACAGGTTCGGGGTCTCGCAGCTGCACCAGCTCAGGGGGCGCGTGGGCCGAGGCGGGCTGCCCGGGCTGTGCCTGCTCGTCACCGAGTTCCCCGCGGGCACCCCCGCGAGGGAGCGCCTCGAGGCGGTCGCCTCCACGCTCGACGGGTTCGAGCTGTCGAGGGTCGACCTGGAGCAGCGGCGTGAGGGCGACGTGCTCGGAGCGGCCCAGTCGGGCAAGCGCTCCTCGCTCAAGATGCTGCAGCTGCTCAGGGACGAGGACGTGATCGTGGCCGCCCGCGAGGAGGCGGCGGCGCTGCTGACGGCCGACCCCGAGCTGTCGTCCCTGCCCGGCCTGCGCGCCGAGATCGACAGGCTGCTGGCCGACGAGCGGGCGGGATACCTGGAGAAGACCTGAGCTCCGGTCCACGCAGGTTCGGGCCGGAGCCCCCGGCCCTGCGGGAAGCACGTCCTGCGGGGAGGCCGTGTCCTGCGGAAAGCTCGTCCTGCGGGAAGCTTCGTCCTGCGGGGAAGTTCGTCCTGCGCCGCCCGTCACCACCGCCGATGCGGTGGTGACGGGCCCAGCGCCGGGGACGGCCTCCCCCCGAATGCCGTCCCCGGCTGGGCCCACCCTCGGGTCAGGTGCCGAGGGAACCGGCGTGCGGAAGGGCTCACGATCACGCCGGTCGACCTTCATTTGGGTCACCTCGAAGGTCGCAGAACTCATCATGCGGGCCGATCGGAGCGATAGCTACGACCCTTGCGCAGTCGAGGCAGACACTTGTCCACTCTTGACCTGCGCTGACATGCGGAACAATGGGTGGCATGACGCGGATCATCGCGGGGAGCGCGGGTGGCAGACGGCTGGCGGTGCCGCAGGGCCGTACGACGAGGCCGACGAGTGACAGGGCAAGAGAAGGGATCTTCTTGACGCTCGACTCGCTGCACGGGCTCGGCGGCGCCAGGGTGATCGATCTCTACGCCGGTTCGGGGGCGGTCGGGCTGGAGGCGGTGTCCAGGGGAGCGGCCCACGCGCTGCTGGTGGAGTCCGACCCCAGGGCGGTGAAGACCATCAAGGCCAACATCAGGGAGCTCGGCTTCGGCGAGGCGACGGTGGTGGCCGACAGGGTGGAGCGGCTGCTGGCCAGGCAGGGCGAGCCGTACGACATCGTCTTCGCCGACCCGCCCTACGCGGTCACCGACGAGGACGTCACGAGGATGCTCGAACTGCTGCGCGACAACGGCTGGCTCACGCAGGACGCGCTCGTCGCGGTGGAACGCGAGAGCAGGGGGAAGGACCTGGTGTGGCCCCCTGGCTACGAGGAGGAGAGGGTCCGTCGTTACGGCGAAGCGTCCGTTTGGTACGGTCGCGCCGCCGGGAACCCGTAAACGTGGGAGGCGATGTGCGCCGCGTAGTGTGCCCAGGGTCGTTCGACCCCATCACCAACGGACACCTCGACATCATCGGCCGGGCCGCCCGGCTGTATGACGAGGTGACAGTCGCCGTACTGATCAATGTCGAGAAGAAGAGCCTGTTCACGGTCGAGGAACGCATCGACATCCTCACCACGGTCACCAAGGACTACCCCAACGTCAGGGTCGAGAAGTTCCACGGCCTGCTCGTCGACTTCTGCCGCCAGAACGACATCCCGGCGATCGTCAAGGGCATCCGCGTGGTCAGCGACTTCGACTACGAACTGCAGATGGCGCAGCTCAACTACCGCCTGTCGGGCGTGGAGACGCTTTTCATGCCGACGAATCCGGAATATTCGTTCCTGTCGTCGTCCAGGGTGAAGGAGATCGCCCGGTACGGTGGCGATGTCTCCGGGCTCGTCCCTGATCTGGTGCACAAGCTCTTGATCGAACGGCTCAGGGGCTGACCCGCGCCTGGTATCGTTGCTATCTGGCCTTGTACGACGGCGATATTTCGCCATGCCTAGCGAGAGCAGGATGACTCAGCACCTCGACCCCCGCGCCCCTTGGGTGATCTCCACTCATGACCTGGGCAGGCGGCCGGGCTCGATGCGGCAGATGACTCTGTCCCTCCCGGCACCGGCAAATCTCGGCGTCGACATGATCGGTGTCCCCAAGGACACCGAAGTCGAGCTGAACATCAGGCTCGAAGCAGTGATGGAAGGCGTGCTCGTCTCGGGCACCGCACACGCTCCCCTCGCGGGGGAGTGCTCGCGGTGTCTCGACCCGTTGTCCTCGGAGATCGAGGTCAACCTGCAGGAGCTGTTCTTCTACTCCGACGAGGACGCCTCGGAGGAGGACTCACTGCTCGACGGTGAACTTCTCGACCTCGAGCCGACGTTCCGCGACGCGGTGGTGCTCGCACTGCCGCTCAGCCCCGTGTGCAGGGAAGACTGCCAGGGGCTGTGCGTGGACTGCGGGGTCAAGCTGGCCGAGGCCGGCCCTGACCACGGGCACGAGAAGATCGACGCTCGCTGGGCGTCGTTGCAAGGTCTGATTTCCGAGAACGATAACGATCAGGAGAAGTGACGTGGCCGTCCCGAAGCGGAAGATGTCGCGGAGCAACACCCGCTCCCGCCGCGCCCAGTGGAAGACGTCTGCTGTCGCGCTGGTGAGCTGCCCGCAGTGCCGTTCGCCCAAGCAGCCGCACATCGCGTGCCCGACCTGCGGCACCTACAACCGCCGTCAGGTCATCGAGCCGTCTGCCTGATCGCACAATGACGGAATGCCGGCCGGTGCCCATGCTGCTCCGGTCGGCGTCACCGTCTCAGGTGCGTGCGGCGGCGGTTCGCCCGCGGCCGTGGTGGACGCCGGGGCTGGTCCCCGACGCCCACCACGTTTTCGGGCATCTCTCAGTTCCCTCGCCCACGCGCTTCGGAGAGATGCTCTGAGGAGGTAACACGTGGGCGCAGGTCCCAAGCCGGTGGCCGTCGAGGTCGCCAGAGACGAGCTGGAGCGGGTCCTTTCCGTCAGGCTCGACGCGGACATTCTCGAGCGGGCGCTGACGCACCGCTCCTATGCGTACGAGAACGGCGGCCTGCCCACCAACGAGCGCCTGGAGTTCCTCGGCGACTCGGTGCTGGGCCTGGTGGTCACCGACACGCTCTACCGCAACCACCCCGACCTGCCCGAGGGCCAGCTGGCCAAGTTGCGGGCGGCCGTGGTCAACATGCGCGCGCTGGCCGACGTGGCCCGCCACCTCGGCCTGGGCCGCTTCATGCGGCTCGGCAGGGGCGAGGAGGGCACCGGAGGGCGCGACAAGTCCTCGATCCTCGCCGACACCCTCGAGGCGCTGATCGGCGCCGTCTACGTCGACCTCGGGCTCGACGAGGCCTTCAGGGTCGTGCACCTGCTGTTCGACCCGCTGATCACGCGCTCGGCCTCGCTGGGCGCGGGGCTCGACTGGAAGACCTCGCTGCAGGAGCTCACCGCCTCGGAGGCGTTGGGCGTGCCCGAGTACCACGTCGAGGAGAGCGGTCCCGACCACGCCAAGTCCTTCACCGCCGAGGTGCGGGTCGGCGGCGAGTCCTACGGATCGGGCAAGGGCCGCAGCAAGAAGGAGGCCGAGCAGCAGGCGGCCGAGGCGGCCTGGACCCGCATCAGGGCCCGCAGAGAGCAGCGCGAGAGCCAGCCGGCGGGCTAGCATGCCTGAGCTTCCCGAGGTAGAGGTCGTCCGCAGGGGTCTGGCCGACTGGGTGACAGGGCGTACGATCGGCGCCGCCGAGGTCCTGCACCCGAGGGCCGTGCGACGCCAGATCGGGCCGTTCCTGGTCGCGGGGCGCACGATCACCTCCGCCGAGCGGCGCGGCAAGTACCTGTGGTTGCCGCTCGACGGCGAGGAGGCGATCCTCGCCCATCTCGGCATGAGCGGCCAGTTGCTCGTGGTCTCGCCCGACTCCGTGCTCGAGAAGCATCTGAGGGTACGGCTGGCCTTCGCCGACGGCGGCAACGACCTGCGCTTCGTCGACCAGCGCACCTTCGGCCACGTCATGCTCACCTCGCTGGTGAACGGCGTGCCCGAGCCCATCGCGCACATCGCCCCCGACCCGTTCGAGGCGGCCTTCGACGACGACGTCTTCGCCCGCAGGCTCAGGGCCAGGCGCACGGAGATCAAGCGGGCCCTGCTCGACCAGTCGCTGATCAGCGGTGTCGGCAACATCTACGCCGACGAGGCGCTCTGGCTCGCCAGGCTCCACTGGTCGCGCTCCACCGAGACCCTCACCAAGCCGAAGATCGCCGAACTGCTCGCCGCGGTCCGCCAGGTCATGGGCGCCGCCCTCCTGCAGGGCGGCACCTCCTTCGACAGCCTCTACGTCAACGTCAACGGCGAGAGCGGCTACTTCGACCGCTCCCTCGAGGCGTACGGCAGGCGCGACCAGCCGTGCTCGAGGTGCGGCACGCCGATCAGGCGTGAGGCGTTCATGAACCGATCGTCCTTCTCCTGCCCCAGGTGCCAGCGTAAGCCGCGGTGAGCAGGGCGAGCACGGCCCCGAACCACATCACCGCGCTGGGGGAGGCGGCGTCCACGATCACCCCGCCGAGCAGCGCGCCCAGCGCGATGGCCGCGTTGAAGACCGACGACAGCATGGCCATGCCCGCCTCGCCGCCGCCCGACCTGGCGACCCAGAGCTGTCCGGTCACCGAGACGCCGCCGTAGGAGAGGCCCCACAGCAGCAGCATCGCGGCGCCCGCCAGCGGCATCCCCATGGTGGAGACGGCGATCAGCACGGCGAGCACCACCATGATCTGCCTGGGCCCGCGTGCGGCCTGGGCTCCCGAGCCGAAGTTGCCGACCACGCCCGCCACGCCGTACGCGAGGAGGAGGCCGCTGATCAGCGCGGGCCCCGCGCCGGAGACCTGCTCGAGGAACGGGCGGATGTAGGTGTAGGCGGCGAAGTGGCCCGTCACGACGAGCGCGGTGGCGACCAGGGCGGTCCTGAGCGCGCTGTCGCGCCAGACGGCGAGCAGCTGGGCGGGCCGTACCGCCTGGGTGGCGGGCAGCGGCGGCAGCACCAGGACCAGCGCGACCAGGACCACGACGGCGAGCACGGCCACCGCCACGAACGCCGTGCGCCACCCGGCCAGTGACAGGATCAGGGTGCCTGCCGGCACGCCGAGCACCGACGCCACGGAGACACCGCCCGCGATCATCGCGGCGGCCCTGCCGACGTGCTGCTCGGGCACCAGCCGAGTGGGGAGGGTGGCGGCGAACGCCCAGAAGCCCCCGATGCTGACACCGACCAGCACCCTGGCGACCAGCATCACCGCGTAGGTGGGAGAGTAGGCGGCCAGGAGGTTGGCGCCGGCCAGCAGGGCCATCAACGCGATCAGCACGATCCGCCGGTCGAGCCGTCCTGCCACGACGGTCAGCAGGGGCGCGGAGAGGGCGGCGACGACTCCCGGCGCCGACATGGTCAGCCCGGCCACGCCGTCGGAGACGCCCAGCGTGGAGCCGATGGGCGTCAGCAGGCCGACGGGCAGCATCTCGCTGGTCACGATCGTGAAGGTGCCGACCGCGACGGACGACACGGCAGGCCATGGCGCGCGGGCGGTTTCGATTGTCGTCATGACCCCCAGCGTTCTGGGCCTGACGTGCGGGAACAATGGCGAAGATCGAAGCCTTGGTTTAGTCAGGCTAAGGAGTCGTAGATGGAGTTCAGGGAGCTGGAGTGCTTCGTCGTGCTCAGCGAGGAGTTGCACTTCGCCAGGGCCGCCGAGCGGCTCTACCTGTCACCTGGCAGGGTCAGCCAGCTGGTGCGGGCGCTGGAGACCCGCGTCGGCGCCAGGCTGTTCGACAGGACCAGCAGACGCGTACGGCTGACGCCGCTGGGCGAGCGCTTCCTCGCCGACCTGCGCCCCGCCTACGAAGGGCTGGGGGCCGCGCTCACCAGGGCGAGGTCGGCCGCCCGGCTGGTCGAGGGCGTGTTGCGGGTCGGCTTCCTCGGCACGCCGACGGAGGTCGTCACCAGCACGGTCAGGGAGTTCGAGCGGCGCAACCCGGCCTGTGAGGTGGAGCTGGTCGAGGTCCCGATGGCCGATCCCTTCGGCAAGCTGCGCGTCGGCAGGGTGGACGTGAGCTTCACCCTGCTGCCCGTGGACGAGCCCGACCTCGAGACGGGAGCGGGCCTGAACAAGGTCCAGATGCAGGTGGCCCTCTCCCCGCGGCACCCACTGGCGGACAGGGCGCGCATCGAGGCCGAGGAGCTCGCGCAGCTGCCGCTGGTCGGGCTCGACGATCCCGCGCCCCGCAGGTGGCGTGAGCTCGTCGCTCCCACGAGCACGCCGATGGGCCGGCCCATCCCTTCGGCGGGTACTGTCTCCACCAGCCAGGAAGGCCTGACTCAGGTCGCGCTGAACAGGGGCGCCATGCTCTTCTGCACCCCCACGGCCGCCTACCACGGGCGCGACGACGTCACATTCGTGCCGGTCGCCGGCCTGCCCGACTCGGTGCTCGGCCTGGTCTGGCGCAAGGAGGGGGAGACGGCCGCGGTGCGCGCGTTCCAGCAGGCAGGAGTGGATCATGAGTGACGTGGTGAGGCTGACCGCCTGGGTGCGCGGACGCGTCCAGGGCGTCGGGTTCCGATGGTGGACCAGGGCGAGGGCGCTGGAGCTCGGGCTGGTGGGCTGGGCGCGCAACACCGACGACGGCCGGGTGGAGGTGGTGGTCGAGGGCCCTCGCGAGGCGGGAGTCAAGCTCCTGGAGCTGATCAAGGGTTGCGACACACCCGGCCGAGTCGATGGAGTTGTAGAACGCTGGAGTGAAGCCCGAGGTAGTTTGCGAGGCTTTGTGGAGCGGTAGCCCTTCCGCCAAACCAGCCAAATAGGGTATATTTATATGTCGGGAGTGCCCGACGGTAGCCCTGTGCGGTGCGTTCGACTTGACCACCCACACTGCCGGTGCGACTCTTGTTAGGTACCACGCGCACCCCTCCCGCGGAACACGAAGTGCGCGAACCAGTCTGGTCACTCAGCGTGGAGGACCCTTTACTATGGCGAAGGCTCTACTCGGCCACGTCGGCGGTCCTGACCCTCGGATGGTCTCGGAGATGCGCCGCTTGCAGCAGCGAATCCGCGACCTGGAGGCAGAACTCACCCGGCTCCAGGCACAGAACGACGCTCTTGCAGCGCAGACCCGCGATGAGGCGTTCAGCCGCCTGCAGGAGCGCGAGCCGGCTCTCACCTGAGAGGTCGGAGCGCGAATCAGGGACGTCTCGGAGAGGCGTCCCTCGTAATTTTTCGACCCCCGTCCGCGGGGGTCTTTTTACTGCCCACCTGACCGCTGGATCGCTGTGACCAGCGGCGGGCGGCGCGTGCCAGTAGGCTTTCCCGCAGTCGGTTCAGGGGAGGGCAGCGTTCGGTGTACCTGAAGACGCTCACGCTGCGCGGATTCAAGTCCTTCGCCTCCGCCACCGCCCTGCGCCTGGAGCCCGGCATCACCTGCGTGGTGGGGCCCAACGGGTCAGGCAAGTCCAACGTGGTCGACGCCCTGGCGTGGGTCATGGGCGAGCACAGCGCCAAGTCGCTGCGCGGCGGCAAGATGGAGGACGTCATCTTCGCCGGCACCTCCAGCAGGCCGCCCCTGGGCAGGGCCGAGGTGACGCTGACGATCGACAACTCCGACGGCGCGCTGCCCATCGACTACACCGAGGTCACGATCAGCCGCCTGATGTTCAGGTCGGGGCAGAGCGAGTACGCGATCAACGGCGACACCTGCCGGCTGCTCGACATCCAGGAGCTGCTGTCCGACTCGGGCATCGGGCGCGAGATGCACGTCATCGTCGGTCAGGGTCAGCTCGACGCGGTGCTGCACGCCGGTCCCGAAGACCGCAGGGCCTTCATCGAGGAGGCCGCGGGCGTCCTCAAGCACCGCAAGCGCAAGGAAAAGGCGCTCCGCAAGCTCGACGCGATGCAGGCCAACCTCACCCGCGTCCAGGACCTCGCCACCGAGCTGCGCCGCCAGCTCAAGCCGCTGGGCAAGCAGGCGGAGATCGCCCGCAAGGCCGCGGTCATCCAGGCCGACCTGCGCGACGCGCGGCTGCGGCTGCTGGCCGACGACGTCTGCATCCTGAGGGAGAACCTCGCGAAGGAGGCCGCCGACGAGGCGGCGATCCTGACGCGCAGGACCCAGGTCGAGGGAGAGCTGGCCGAGGGCCAGCAGCGCGAGCAGGCGCTGGAGACGGCCGAGGCCGAGGCGCAGCCGAGGCTGAGCGCCGCCCAGGAGACCTACTTCAGGCTGGCCTCTCTGCGGGAGCGTTTCACCGGGCTGGAGCACCTGGCGGCCGAGCGGCACAGGCACGCGCTCGACGCTGCCTCCATCGAGCGGCGCGGGCGCGACCCCGAGGAGCTGGAGCGCGAGGCGGCCGAGGTCCGCGAGCAGGAGCTGGAGCTGGCGGCCGCGCTGGAGCAGGCCCAGGAGCTGCTCGAGGCGGCCGTCGCCAGGCGCGAGGAGGCCGAGGCCGCGCTCGACGCCGAGGAGCGGCGGCTGGCCATGGCCTCGAGGGCGGCGGCCGATCGGCGCGAAGCGCTGGCCAGGCTGCGCGGGCGGGTCGAGTCGGCCCGCAGCAGGGCGCGCGCCGCCGAGGACGAGATCGGCAGGCTGAGCAGGTCCTTCTCCGAGGCCGAGCAGCGGGCCCAGCGCGCGCGCGAAGATCTCGAGGAGCACGAGAGCGAGGAGCCCGCCGCCGATCCCGCGCTCGCCGAGGAGCTGGCGGCCGCGCAGGGCGCCGTCGAGGAGGCCAGGGCGCTGGCCGAGGCGGCCCGCGAGATGGTGGAGCAGGCCAAGGAGGCGCTGGCGGGCCCGCGCGCGGCCCTGCAGGCCGCCAAGTCGGCGGTCGGTACGGCCCGCGCCGCCGACCAGCAGGCCCAGCGCGCGGTCGCGGCGCTCGACGCCCGGCGTGAGGCCCTGGAGCTCGGCCTGGCCAAGGGGGCCGACGGCGGCGCCGCGCTGCTGGCGGCGGGGCTGCCAGGGGTGCTCGGGCCGCTGGCCGCGTCGATGACGGTGACGCAGGGCTTCGAGGTGGCCATCGCGGCCGTGCTGGGCTCGGTCGCCGAGTCGGTGGCGGTCGAGTCGGTGGGCGCGGCCGTGGAGGCGCTCGACCATCTCAGAGCCAAGGAGGCGGGCCAGGCGACGCTCCTGGTGGCAGGCGCTTCAGGAGGCTCTCCCTCGCCCGCGGGCTCGTCCGGGGCGCGGGCCGAGCTGACAGGAGAGGCGCGGTGGGCCGCCGAGCTGGTCGGCGTGCCCGACCACCTCAGAGCGGCGGTCGACCACCTGCTCGCCGACGTGGTCGTGGTCCAGGACCTCGACGACGCCCGCGCGCTGGTCGGGCGGCATCCCGAGTTGAGGGCCGTCACCCGCGGCGGCGACCTGGTCGGCTCGCGTCTGGCGGTCGGCGGCTCCGCGGGCGGCACCTCGGTGCTGCAGGTCAGGGCCGCCCTCGACGACGCCGTCGCCGACCTGGAGGAGGCCAGGGAGCGGGCCGAGCACACCGCGACCGCGCTGGAGGAGTCGGTCCAGGCCGAGCAGGCCGCCCAGGCGGCGCTGGAGGCCGCACAGGCGCATGTCAACGAGGCGCAGACCGCTGCAGGTGGCGCGCAGGCGGGGGTCAACGCCGCCCAGGGCACGCTCGACCAGGTCAGGGCGCGCCAGCGCGAGGCCGACCAGGCGAACGCGGCGGCCGCGCGGCGGCTGGCCCAGCTCGGCGCCGCGGCCAAGGCGGCGGCCGATGAGGCCGAGCGTCTCGCGGGCGGCGTGCGAGCGGCGCAGGAGGCGCGCGAGGAGGGGCTGGCCGAGCTCTCGGAGCTGGAGATCGAGCTGGCCGAGGCCGAGTACTCCCAGGAGCTCGAGACCGAGCCGACCACCGAGCTCCGCGACGATCTGGCCGCGACCTGCCAGGTGGCCAGGCAGGGCGAGATGGAGACCAGGCTGCAGGTCCGCACGGCCGAGGAGCGGGTCAAGGGCATCGCGGGCAGAGCGGAGGGCCTGGTGAGGGCCGCCCAGCGCGAGCGCCAGGAGCGGCTGACGGCCGCCGCGCAGCGTGAGCGGCGCAGGAGGCAGGCGGTGGTCGCCGAAGCCGTGGCGCTCGGGGCCAGGCAGGTGCTGAAGGCGCTGGGCGCCTCGGTCGAGCGGGCGGCGCGCGAGCGCGACGAGGCCGACCTGGCCAGGGTGGCGATCGACGCCGAGCTGAAGCAGGTCAGGGTCAGGGTCCGCGAGCTGAGCCAGGAGCTCGACAAACTGGTCAACAGGGTCCACGGCAGCGAGGTGGCCAGGACCGAGCAGCGGCTCCGGCTCGAACAGCTCGAGCAGCGGGCGCTGGAGGAGTTCGGCGTCGAGGCCGAGGCCCTGGTCGGCGAGTACGGCCCCGCGGCGCCCGTGCCAGGCGATCCTCCCGTGCCCTACGTCAGGGCGGAGCAGGAGAAGCGGATGCGCGCCGCCGAGCGGCAGATGAACCAGCTCGGCAAGGTCAACCCGCTGGCGCTGGAGGAGTTCGCCGCGCTGGAGGAGCGCCACGCGTTCCTGACCTCCCAGCTGGAGGACCTCAAGAAGACCAGGCGCGAGCTCATGACCGTCGTGCAGGAGGTCGACAACAGGGTCGAGCAGATGTTCTCCTCCGCCTACGCGGATGTCGCCCGCGAGTTCGAGCAGATCTTCTCCAGGGTCTTCCCCGGCGGCGACGGCAGGCTCGTGCTGACCGATCCCGACAACATGCTGACCACCGGCATCGAGGTGGAGGCCAGACCGCCAGGCAAGAAGGTCAAGCGGCTGTCGCTGCTGTCGGGCGGCGAGCGGTCGCTGACGGCCGTGGCGTTCCTGATCTCGATCTTCAAGGCCAGGCCCTCGCCGTTCTACGTGATGGACGAGGTCGAGGCCGCCCTCGACGACACCAACACCCAGCGGCTGCTGACCCTCTTCGAGGAGCTGCGGCAGAGCTCCCAGCTGATCGTCATCACGCACAACAAGCGGACGATGGAGATCGCCGACGCCCTCTACGGCGTCTCGATGCGCGGCGACGGTGTCACCCAGGTGGTCTCCCAGCGGCTCAGGGAAAAGGTCTGACTCGCCAGGGTGGGTCGTAAGGCGTGACCATCCCGGACGATCTGGAAAACTGAGTGCTTGTGAACGACTACCTCGGCATCATCGTGATCGTGGTCGTCGTCGCCCTCTTGGCGGCCGGCGGCATGTTCTTCCTGTTCAGGCCGGGCGGAAAGGCCGTGCCCCCGCCGGCCGAGCCGCCCGAGGTGAAGCCTGCGCCCGAACCGCAGGTCAAGCCGCCCGCGCCGGAGGAGGAGGGCAGCACCACCACGGTGCCGCCACCGGTCAAGCCGGCCGAGACCGTCATCAAGGCGCCCGAGCTCGAGGTTCCTCCGCCGTCCGCGGGCCGGATGGTGCGGCTGCGCTCGCGCCTGGCACGCTCGCAGAGCGCCCTCGGCAAGGGCCTGCTGGAGCTGCTGTCCAGAGACCGGCTCGACGATGAGGTCTGGGACGAGATCGAGGAGAGCCTCATCACCGCCGACGTCGGCGTCGCGCCGACCCAGGCCATGGTCGAGGAGCTGCGCACCAAGGTCAAGGTCCTCGGCACCCGCACCCCCGAGGAGGTGCGCGGCCTGCTGCGCGAGGAGCTGCTCAAGCAGATCGACCCCAACCTCGACCGCACCCTTCACGTCGCCAAGCACGGCGAGCGTCCCGCGGTCGTGCTCGTCGTGGGTGTCAACGGCACGGGCAAGACCACGACCACGGGCAAGCTGGCTCGCTCGCTGGTCGGCGACGGGAAGAAGGTCGTGCTCGGCGCGGCCGACACCTTCCGCGCCGCCGCGGCCGACCAGCTGCAGACCTGGGGCGACAGGGTCGGCGCCGAGGTGGTGCGCGGCCCCGAGGGCGGCGATCCCGCCTCCGTGGCCTTCGACGCGACGGCCAAGGGCATCGAGGACAAGGTCGACGTGGTCATCGTCGACACCGCGGGCAGGCTTCACACCAAGACGGGCCTGATGGACGAGCTCGGCAAGGTCAAGCGCGTCATCGAGAAGAAGGCGACGGTCGACGAGGTCCTGCTGGTCCTTGACGCCACGACGGGCCAGAACGGCATGCGCCAGGCGCAGGTCTTCGCCGAAGTGGTGAACATCACGGGCATCGCGCTGACCAAGCTCGACGGCACGGCCAAGGGCGGCATCGTCATCTCGGTGCAGCGGGAGCTCGGCGTGCCCGTCAAGCTGGCGGGGCTCGGAGAGGGCCCTGACGATCTGGCGCCCTTCGACCCCGAGGTGTTCGTCGACGCCATCCTGGGTGACTGACCAGGCGAATAGCTCGCTCTTTAAGCGACAGTAGGGAAACCAGTAGGGAAATGTCCCTTACCGGTCAGGGGCTTGTGGGTACACCGTTCCCGTGTTGATATTGGGCGATCGTCTGTCATTGATCCGAAAGAAGGCCGTATGAAGAAGGTCGTTGTTCACAAGCCCGGCACGGTCAGGTTGACCGGTGCCGCGACTCCGAAGCACGCGGCCTGACCAAGGCTGAGGGAGTCGGTGCCTACGGTGAGGGCATCGGCTCCCTTCCGCATCTTATGAACCAGATCGTTCTTGACGCAGACAGGCGGCTGCGCGGGCCGTACACGCTGGCCGGCGGGCTGCTGCACGTGCTCGTGCCCGAGGCGCTGGCCCGGTGGCCCGAGCTGGTCCACTCGCACGACATCGAGATCAGGGCGGCCGCGCCGGGGCTGAGGGAGCTCGTTCCGGCCAGCCGCACGTCGCTGGCCGACAGGGTGGCGCAGGAGGAGCGCATCCTGGTGCCGGCGCCCCGCCGTACGCTGCGGCTGGCCAACGGGCTGGCCGAGTTCGTCCGTGACCACCTGGCCCGGGGTGGCCCCTTGACGGTCACGGTCGCCAACGCGGGCGAGGCCGACGCGACCGACATCGAGTTCCTCGAGGTGCTTCGGCGCAGGGTGCCCGCCGAGCTGCTGGTGGTCGTCGAGGGGCCGAGCACGCCCAGGGACGGCACGCTGCCGCTCGACACCGACCGCTACCGCAACGAGGGCTTCCACCACGCGATGGCCGAGGCGGGCGGCCTGCTGCTGCCCGAGCTCGCCGAGGACTCGGAGGAGTGGTGGACGATCCTGCACAGGACCACCACGGCCCTGGCCGCGCTGGAGCGGGAGGAGGAGGCGCGGGCGCTGCTCGACCACGCGAGGCGGGTGAGCGTCACCGCCAAGCACCGGGCGACGTGCGCGTACGCGACCGCGATGCTGCTGGTCAGGCACCACGACCCGGCCATGCGCGACCCTGAGGAGGCGCTGGCCTGGATCAACGAGGCCATCACGATCACCGACCTGCTGCCCGACACTCGGCTGCGCGCCTTCCACCTGAGCTTCGACCTCAACGGCAAGGCGCTGGTGCAGGTGCGGAGGGGCCGCTTCGAGGAGGCCACGGAGCTGGTGGAACGCGCCATCGAGCTGGCCGAGCGTGATCTCGGCCCCGGCGAGCAGCCGATCCACAAGCTGGTCCTGCGCGCCAACAGGGCGTTGCTTCGGGGCACGAGCACGGCGGCGCTGGCCGACCTCGACCACACGATCGCCGCCGACCCCGGCTACCCCGACTACTACCTCGACAGGGGAAACCTGCTGGTCAAGCTGGGCAGGTCGCAGGAGGCGCTGGCCGACTACGAGCGGGCGATGCGGGTCGGCCCCCCTTTCCCCGAGCCCTACTACAACAGGGCCGAGCTGCGGTTCGCCGAGGACGACCTGGAAGGGGCGCTGGCCGACCTCGACTACGCGATCGAGCTGGACCCCGATTTCACCGACGCCTACGTCAACAGGGCCGGCCTGCTGGTGGCCATGGGCGAGTACGGCAGGGCGAGGGCCGACGCCGAGCGCGACGCCGCCAACCCCTACCTCCTGTGCGCGCTCGGGCAGGTGGAGGCGGCCGAGGGGAACCCGGAGGAGGCCTACAAGGCGTTCGGCTCCGCGCTCGAACGCGACCCCTCCATGGTGACCGCGCTGGCGGCCAGGGGCGTGCTCTCCTACGAGAACGGCGACCTGGCCTCGTCGGTCGCCGACCTGACCAGGGCGATCGAGCTGAAGGAGAGCGCCGAGCTGCGTTTCAACCGGTCGGTGGCGCTACGGGCGCTGGGCAGGCTGGAGGAGGCGCGCGCCGATCTGGTCAGGGCGAGGGAGCTGGCCCCCGCCGACGAGGACGTACGGCGGGCGCTGGCCGAGCAGTGACGCGCGGGGCCGGGCGCGGGCTAGGACCTGCGGCCGATGGGCACCACCAGCGGGGTGCCCGCGACCGGGTCGGCGATGACCTTGGCGTCCAGGTCGAACACCCCGCGCAGCAGGTCCTCGGTCAGCACCTCGTGCGGGGTGCCCGCCGCGACCACCCTGCCCTCGCGCATGGCGACCAGCCTGTCGGTGTAGCGGGCGGCCAGGTTGAGGTCGTGCAGCACCATGACGATGGTCCTGCCCGCCTCCTGGTGCAGGTGGCGTACCAGCTCCAGCACCTCCACCTGGTGTGACAGGTCGAGGAAGGTGGTCGGCTCGTCCAGCAGGAGCAGGTCGGTGCCCTGCGCCAGCGCCATGGAGATCCACGCGCGCTGACGCTGCCCGCCCGACAGCTCGTCGAGCGGGCGCTCGGCCAGGTCGGCCAGGCCGGTCATGGCCAGCGCCTCGGTGACCGACGACTCGTCGTCGGAGGACCACTGGCGGTACCAGGTCTGGTGCGGATGCCGGCCCCTCGCCACCAGGTCGGCCACGGTCAGCCCCTCGGGCGCCGTGGGCGACTGGGGCAGCATGCCGAGGACCTTGGCCACCTCGCGGGTGGGGATCTTGTCGATGCGCTTGCCGTCGAGCAGCACCTCTCCGCCCGTGGGCTTCATCAGCCTGCCGAGGGCGCGCAGCAGTGTGGACTTGCCGCAGCCGTTCGGCCCGATGATCGTGGTGACGGTGCCCGCCTCGATGCCGAGGTCGAGACCGTCCACGATGACGCGCTCGCCGTAGGCGAGCCTGACGTCGCGTGCCTGAAGTCTCATTTGCGGGCCCTCCAGATGAGGTGGATCAGGTACGGCGCGCCCAGTACCGCTGTGACGACGCCGACGGGCAGCTCGATGGGGGAGAAGGCGGTGCGGGCGATGAGGTCGGCGGCGGTGGTGAGCAACGCGCCGACGACCGCGGAGGCCAGCAGCGGCGGCTGCGCCGACCTGGTCAGGCGCAGCGCGATCTGCGGCGAGGCCAGAGCGACGAAGGCGATGGGCCCCGCCGAGGCGGTGGCGACCGCGGCGAGCAGGACGGCGGCGAAGATCATGAGCCCGCGTGCGAGGTTCATCCGCACGCCGAGCGAGGTCACGGTGTCGTCGCCGAAGCGAAGCGCGTCGAGCGAGCGGGCGCCGAGCAGCGTGGCGGGGATCAGCAGGACCAGCGCCAGGGCGACGGGTCCGACGTGCTCCCATCCGCGCCCGTTGAGCGAGCCGCTGATCCAGACCATGGCTCTGCCGGTGTCGTTGACGTCGCCGACGGTCAGCAGCCAGAACTTCACGTTGGTGAACACCGCCGCCACGCCGATGCCGACGAGGACCAGCCGGTAGCCGTCGAGGCCGCGCCGCCACGCGAGCGAGTAGACGATCACCGCGCCGGTCAGGCCGCCGAGCAGGGCCAGGGCGGGGATGCCGAAGCTGGCCAGCGCGCCGCTCACCCCTCCGGCCGCGCTGCCGCTCAGCACCACGCCCGCGACCACGGTGACCGAGGCCCCCGTGGTGACGCCGAGGATCTCGGGGCTGGCCAGCGGGTTACGGGCGATCGACTGGGTGATCGCGCCCGCCAGCGCGAGCGCCGCGCCGACCAGCGCGCCGGTCAGCGCGCGGGGCAGGCGCAGTTCCATGACGACGAAGTGGTTGTCGCTGCCGGCGTCGACGACCGCGCGCAGCACCTCGGCCACGCTCATCGGGATGTCGCCGAGTCGCATGTTGAGCGCCATGAGCAGTACCACGGCGGCGAGAGCGCCGACGGTGACCGCGACGCCGCGCGGCCGCACGCGCCAGGACAGCCCCGCCACCCGCAGGGCGAGGGCGCTCACAGCCGCACCGGCTTCCTGCGCCTGACCAGCGCGACGAAGAACGGCGCGCCCATCAGGGCGAGCACGATGCCGACCTCCAGCTCGCCGGGCGGCGCGACCACGCGGCCGATGACGTCGGCGAACAGCAGCAGCGCCGCTCCCACCAGCCCCGAGTACGGCAGCAGCCACCGGTGGTCGGTGCCGGACAGCGGGCGGACCAGGTGCGGGACGATGAGCCCGATGAAGGACAGCGAGCCGCACGCCGCGACGCTCGCCCCCGACAGCAGGGTGACCGCGGCGATGCCGATGCCCCTGGTGAGCGCGATGTTCTGGCCGAGGCTGCGGGCGACGTCCTCACCGAGGGAGAGGGCGTTCAGTCCTGGAGCGTTGATCAGCGCGAGCAGCAGCCCCGCCACGATGAAGGGCAGCACTTGCCACACCACCTCCTCGCCTCTCGCGGCGATGGAGCCGGACTGCCAGAACCTGAAGACGTCCATGGCCTGCTCGTCGATCAGCACCAGCGCCGAGGTGAGCGCGTAGAGGAAGGCGCTGACGGCGGTGCCCGCGAGGGCCAGTGTGACGGGAGTGGGGCCGCCTCTGCCGCCGACCATGCCCAGCGCGAAGACTCCGACGCTGGCGATCAACGCGCCTGCCATGCCGAACCAGATGTAGGCGTAGAGGCTGGTCATGCCGAGAAAGATGATGCCTGCCACCATGGCGAACGCCGCGCCCTGGGTGACTCCGAGCAGCCCTGGGTCGGCCAGCGGGTTGCGGGTGTGGCCCTGCATCAGCGCGCCCGCGACGCCCAGGGCGATGCCCGCCAGGACGCCCAGCACGGTGCGCGGCACGCGCAGCGAGCGGATGACGATGTCGTTCTCCGTGCCGGTCGGTGAGGTCAGCGCGTGCCAGGCGTCGGTCAGCGGGACGGACTTCGAGCCGATCGTGATGCTCATCACAACGGTGATCAGGACGATGACGAGAAGCGCGCCGAACACGGCGGTGCGTCTCCTCACCTGCTCCTCCTCGCTGTTGCTGACCCGGGTGAAGTATGCCAGCTTAGGCATAGCTAATCTAAATGAGGTTTGCCTTACCTAATGCGAGAGGGATCCTGATGAGAGCGTTTCGCGCCGTGGCCATGGGCGTGGCGGGGGCCGTACTGAGCCTGGGCCTGGCCGCCTGTGGCTCGACCAGTACCACCGCCGGAAGCCAGCCCGCCGGGACGCAGCCGGCTGAGGGTCAGCCGTTCCGCGTGATCAAGCACGCGATGGGCGAGACGAAGATCCCCGCTCAGCCGAAGCGCGTCGTCGCGCTCGACCAGAGCTTCGTGGACGCGGTCCTCACCCTGGAGACCCCGGTGGTCGGCTACTCGACCTACCGCTCGATCGAGGACAAGCTGCCTGACTACCTCGGCTCCGTCGCCGCCGAGTACGGCAAGGAGGCCACCCCTGTCGGCACCCTCGAGCAGCCGAGCCTTGAGAAGATCATGGCGCTCAAGCCCGACCTGATCGTCTCGGCGAAGGTCAGGCACGAGGCCCTCTACGCCAAGCTGTCGCAGATCGCGCCCACGGTGTTCAGCGAGACCACCGGCGCCATCTGGAAGGAGAACGTCCGCCTGATGGGGCAGGCGCTCGGCAAGGAGGAGCTGGCCGACACCAAGCTCAAGGAGTTCGAGGCCCGCGCGGCGAAGGTCGGCGAGGCGATCAAGGCGAAGGAGGGCAAGCTGCCGACCGTCTCGGTGGTCCGTTTCGCCGGTGAGCCGACGACCAGGCTCTACGTCGAGAACTCCTACTCGGGCATCGTGCTGAAGGACGTCGGCTTCCCCCGCCCCGACAACCAGCCGAAGGACCCGAACGCGATCGCCGTGGACATCAGCCAGGAGCGCATCGCCGACTTCGACGCCGACCACATCTTCGTCTCGACCTACGCCGACCCGTCGGCCGAGGGGCCGAAGAAGCAGTTCGTGAACAACCCGCTGTGGGGCAAGCTCAAGGGCGAGAAGCACGACGTGACCGACACCACGTGGATGAGCGCGGTGGGCATCCAGGGCGCCCACTCCATCCTGGACGACCTCGCCAAGATCTTCGAGGTCGACCCGGCGCGCGGCGCCTGACCTCTTCCTCTCCCGAAGCACGCGAGCCCCGCGCCGTACAAGGCGCGGGGCTCGCGTCCGTCCTGGCCCCTGCCGGGGCCTGCGCCTTCACGCGGGCCGCTCGTCGTGAAGGAGGCCACCGGAGTCCCGCTGGGCGGGTGTCTTCGGCGGAACCGCGGCGAGGCCGGCGTGCCTGCCGTCCTAGCTGGTCAGGAAGGAGCGGAAGGCCGCGAGATCGGCGGAGATGTCGATGCCCTTGGCTGCCAGCCACGCGTCGTCGCCGTAGGTGCCTCGGTAGCGGTCGCCGCTGTCGCAGATCAGCGTGACGACGCTGCCCTGGTCACCCGCCGCCCGCATCTCGGTGATGAGCTGCACGGCCGCGGCCACGTTGGTGCCGGTGGAGCCGCCCACGTCGCGGCCCGTGACCTCGCGCACCCAGCGCATCGCGGCGATCGAGGCCGCGTCGGGCACCTGGATCATCCTGTCGATCACACCGGGCAGGAACGAGGGCTCCACCCTGGGCCTGCCGATGCCCTCGATGCGCGAGCCCGGCGCGCCGACCTCCTCGCCCGTGGTCCACGACGGGTAGAACGCCGAGCCGGCGGGGTCCACGACGGCCAGGCGCGTGTCGTAGCGCCGGTAGCGGATGTAGCGGCCGATCGTGGCCGAGGTGCCGCCGGTGCCCGCCCCGACCACGATCCACTCGGGCTCCGGGAAGGGCTCCATGGCCATCTGCGCGTAGATCGACTCGGCGATGTTGTTGTTGCCGCGCCAGTCGGTGGCGCGCTCGGCGTTGTTGAACTGGTCCATGAAGTGGCCGCCGGTCTCCGCGGCGATCCTGTGCGACTCGTCGTAGATCGAGGACGGATCCTCCACGAGGTGGCACTTGCCGCCGTAGAACTCGATGAGCGAGATCTTCTCGGGAGAGGTGGTCGCCGGCATCACCGCGACGAAGGGCAGGCCGACGAGCCTGGCGAAGTAGGCCTCGCTGACCGCGGTGGAACCGCTGGAGGCCTCGACGATCGTGGTGGTGGGGCCGATCCACCCGTTCGCGAGCCCGTAGAGGAAAAGGGAGCGGGCGAGGCGGTGTTTGAGTGAACCGGTGGGGTGGACCGACTCGTCTTTCAGATAGAGGTTTACCCCCCAGTGCGGGGGCAGCGGAAACACATGGAGGTGAGTGTCAGAGCTGCGGTTGGTGTCGGCCTCGACCCTACGAATGGCCTCAGCCACCCAGCGCCGGGCTCGACTGTCGTGTCGGTCCACGTATTCCATGGTCAATACGCTATCTCATGTGACTCTGACCACTATTCAGGCAAAATTGAGTAGAGAGTGTTACGATAATGAGACTTGTCCGGCCGTGGACGTGATGGTGCACGCCGCGAGCATACGGACCAAATGGCCCCCTGACCAGGTAGAACCCCTAACGCCGCCCTTACGCCGGGCTTGCGAGGATGGTTACGCCTGGGCGATTGACAGGCATCCGGGGGGAGAGCACGGAGGGGGATTCCATGATCACTATGACCGATGAGCAGCGCCAGGACTGGTTCGAACGCGACGTCGTTCCGGTGACCTCACAGCTGTTCGCCTCCGCGATGCGCCTTACCCGCAACACGGCCGACGCCGAGGACCTCGTCCAGGAGACGGTGGCGAAGGCGTACACGTCCTATCACCAGTTCCGTGAGGGCACCAACCTCAAGGCATGGCTGCACCGCATCCTGACCAACAACTTCATCAACGACTACCGCAAGAAGCAGCGCTCGCCGAAGCTCGCCGCCGCCGAGGAGGTCGAGGACTGGCAGCTGCACGCGGCTGAGTCGCACATGTCCAGCGGGTTGAAGTCGGCCGAGACCGAGGCGCTTGAGCGGCTGCCCGACAGCGCGGTGATGAACGCGCTGCGCGCCCTTCCCGAGGACTTCAGAGTCGCTGTCTACCTGGCCGACGTGGAGGGCTTTCCCTACAAGGAGATCGCCGAGCGCATGGGCACCCCCATTGGCACCGTGATGTCGCGTCTGCACCGCGGCCGGCGCCAGCTGCGCTCCATGTTGGAGGGGTACGCCCTCGAGGAGGGCGCCTTGCGCCTTCCCGCCCAGCGTGCCGCCGCCTAGATTCTCATGTGCAGGCGCACGCGCAGGCCGTCGCTGTCGGCCCGTACCAGCACCTGATCGCACAACTGACGACTTATCCAGAGCCCGTATCCCCGAGGGGATTCGGGCTCTGGCGGTATGTAGCCGGGTAAGGGATCGTCCAGTTCGCCGCCGCCCGGATCGAGGATCTCGCACACCACCTCGTCGCCCTCCGTCCACATGGCGACCGTGCCGTGGCCTGCGCCGTGCTCGACGCTGTTGGCGGCGATCTCCGAGACGCTCAGCACGAGGGAGGCGACGAGGTTGCGGTCCATGCCCGCCTGCCTGGCGAAGTCGGAGACGCTCCTGCGCAACCGGTTGAGCGTCCGGGCGGCGAACGGCGTGATCACCGTGGTGCCGTTCGGCTCGGGGAGCGGGGCGAGGTCGCCGTCGAGCACCAGCGACCACGGCTCCACGTAACGGGTGCTGAGCACCTCGGGGTGGGTCAGGTAGGCCCGCGAGGCGAACTCCGTGCGATAGAGGCACAGCAGCGTGGCGTCGACCCCGCCCAGCGCCGCGTTGGTGATCGACTCGTAGCGGATCCACTCCCTGGACTCGCGTTCGTCCCAGCCCTCCCACGGCGGCTCGCCGACGACCAGCGTGCGCCTGCCGCGCATGTAGTCGAGATAGGCGGCCAGCGTGCGGTGCGGGTGACCGTACCAACGGCTGGCGAGCCTGGTGTCGACGTCGAGGCCCAGCAGCGCGAGCTTGGCCTCGTCGGTGACCACCAGCACCTGCCTGCCCTCGGCCAGCGCGTGCCGCACCCTGGGCAGGACCATCCGGAGGAAACCCTCATCGGAGTCGTACGGCACGGCGACATGCCTGAACGTCCGATGGGCGCGCACGGCCAGACCGTAACAAGCGCTTGACTAACTGGCAACGGCTATCAGTGCGACCGCGCCGAGCGCGAAGGCGACGCCCGCCATCTGGATCGCCTGCAGCCGCTCGCCGAGCACGTATCGCGCGAGCACCAGCGTGCTGGCCGGGTAGAGCGAGACCAGCACGGCGACCAGGCTGAGCAGGCCCTGCTGCTCGGCCAGCAGGTACAGGACGTTGGCCGCCATGTCGAGCACCCCGGCCAGCGCGATGATGCCGAGGGCGCCCCCGCCAGGCTTCAGCGTCCTGCGGGTGACGACGGCCAGCAGGACCACCAGGCTGATCGAGGCGAGCCTGGCGCCGACGAGGGGCCACAGACCGCTGCCGTCGGGCGCCTGGGCGAGCAGGATGAAGAAGCCGCCGAAGCCCGCGCCGGCCGCCAGCGCCATGGCGATCGAGGCGGGCGAGGAGGGCTGCTCGGCCGAAGGGCTCCTGCTGACCAGCAGCACCGACAGCAGGGCGAGCACGACGCCCACCACCTGCACGACGGCCGGACGCTCCCCGCTGACCAGCCCGAACAGCACGGGCAGCGCCGCCGAGGTGACCGCTGTCGTGGGCGCCACCACCGACATCACGCCGGCGGCCAGCGCCCGGTAGAACAGCACCAGGCCTGCCGCTCCGGCCGCGCCCGCGCCGAGGCCCCAGCCAAGCGCGGCCTCGGAGGCCGCCCCCGGCAGGACCGGCATCATCGCCAGGACCAGGGCGAATCCGGCTATCTGCGACAGCGCCACGACTGAGAGCACGCGGGAGCGTCTGGTGGCCAGTCCGCCGCAGAAGTCCGCTGTGCCGTACACGATCGCGCAGGCTGTCGCCAGGATCACCGCCGTCATGGGCTCAGTACACCACATTGATAAGAGTGTTCACTACACTGGACTACATGGACCCCGAGACGATCACTGCGGCGATCGCCACCAACGTGCGCGCCCAGCGCGCCCACCGAGGGCTGACACTCGACGCCCTCGCCGCCAGGTCGGGAGTGAGCCGCGGCATGCTCGTGCAGGTCGAGCAGGGCCGTACCAACCCGAGCATCACCACCCTGGTCAGGATCGCCGACGCGCTCAGCGTCAGCGTCGCCCGCCTGCTGGAGGTCTCCGACACCCCGCTGGTGCGGGTGGTGCCCGCCGCCGAGATCGTCACCTTCAAGCAGGGGGAGGGCTCGGCCAGGCTGCTGGTCGGCACCGACGCCCCGGCCATCCTCGAGCTCTGGGAATGGCGTCTCGCGCCGGGCGAGCACCACGACGGAGACGCGCACCTGCCGGGCGCGCGCGAGATGCTCTGGGTGCTGTCGGGCGAGCTGACGCTGAGCGTGTACGGCCAGAGCCACGCCGTCGCGACAGGCGACGCCGTCGTCTTCTCCGCCGATCGCCCACACCGCTACGCCAACCAAGGAGAAGATGAGCTCCGGATGGTGATGGTCGTGAGCGAGCCAAGGGAGACCCCTGATCACTAGGCCCCGAAACCCCGGCGTTCGCGGACTCGATCGTGTCCAAGCTGGGTACATCCCTAGTTGCTGGGACACGTCCTCGACAGGGGGTTGTGCGTTGACTGAGTCCCGTGCGGCGATCGAGAAGCTTCACGCGGAGTTGACCGGCCTGGGGGTGACCAGCGCCTACGAGGTGGGCGACGACGCCACTCTTTCGGTCTGGATCGGGCTTGTCGTGCGGTTCCGTGAGGGGTTCTACCGTTGGCAGGAGGGCCCGGTGAAACGTCGGCATCTGGGTACGGATCCGGTTGGATGTGCCATACGCGTGGCGCGTCGTTACACGGAATTGCAGGCTGATGTCCCAGTCTGGTGGGAGGACCTGGCCAAAGAGCTTCGGGGGGGCTCTGTTCAGGACTATCCGTGATGTGACCCCCCGTGTCGCTTTCGGGGGGAAGCATGCGGGTGTGGTCGGCGCTGCTCGCCTTGGCGCTGGTTGCCGGGTGCACCGCCCACGAGACGGTCAAGGAACCCTCGGCCGTCCCCCTCAACGCCAGGATTCCCGCCCAGCTCGAGCCCGAGATTCTGGCCAAGCTGCTGGCCGCCGTCCAGCCGGACTGGCCGCGGCCTACCGAGCCTGTCGACTGCACCAGGTCCAAGTGCGTGGCGCTGACCTTCGACGACGGCCCCGGTGACCACACGAGGCGGCTGCTCGACCTGCTCGACGAGCGGGAGGCGAAGGCGACCTTCTTCGTGGTCGGGCGGATGGTGGCCGCCGACAGGCACCACAATCTGCAGCGCATGGTCGAAGACGGGCACGAGCTCGGCAACCACTCGTGGAGCCACGCCCAGCTCACCGCGCTGCCGCTGGACGGCATCAGACACGAGCTCCTGCGCACCCAGAACCTGGTGGAGAAGATCACCGGGGTCCGGATGAGGGTGATGCGCCCGCCGTACGGGGCGACCGACGGCAGGGTGGCGGCGGAGACCCGCAGGGAGCGGCTCGCGCAGATCCTGTGGAACGTCGACACCTTCGACTGGCGCGACCGCGTGCCCTCCATGATCGCCCGGCGCGCGGCCAGGGCGACGAAGGGCTCCATCGTGCTGCTGCACGACATCCATCGCACGACGGTGCAGGCCGTGCCCCACCTGATCGACACCCTGGCCAAGCGTGACTACAGGTTCGTCACCGTCTCCGAGCTGTACGGCGGGACGCCCGATCCAGGCAGGAAGTACACCGAACGATGACGCAAGGCTATGACTTCGAGGGGCCCGCGCTGCAGCTGGGCGTCCTCATGGAGAACGGCGAGCCGCGTCCCGGCGCGCCCGTCAGGGTGCCGCTGCGGATGTTCAACAGGCACGGGCTGGTGGCCGGAGCCACGGGCACGGGCAAGACCAAGACCCTCCAGCTGATGGCCGAGCAGCTGTCGGAGCAGGGAGTACCGGTCTTCCTCGCCGACATCAAGGGCGACCTGTCGGGCATGGCCTCGCCAGGCGAGCCCTCCGAGGGACTGCTCGAGCGGACGGCGGGCATCGGCCAGGACTGGTCGGGCGTCGCCTGCCCCGTGGAGTTCTACGCGCTGGGCGGGCTGGGCGAGGGCGTGCCGCTGCGCGCCACGATGACCGCCTTCGGGCCGACCCTGCTGTCCAAGGTGCTCGAGCTGAACGAGACCCAGGAGTCCTCGCTCGGCCTCATCTTCCACTTCGCCGACACCAACGGCCTGCCGCTGCTGGACATGAAGGACCTGAGGGCGGTCATCCAGTACCTGATCGACAACCCTGACGTGCTGAAGGGCGTCGGCGGGCTGTCGAAGCAGACGGCGGGGGTGATCCTGCGCGCGCTGACCAACCTGTCGGCGGAGGGCGCCGACCGGTTCTTCGGAGAGCCCGAGTTCGACACCCACGACCTGCTGCGGGTCACGCCCGACGGCAGGGGAGTGGTCTCGATCCTGGAGCTGCCCTCGGTCCAGGACAGGCCCCTGCTCTTCTCCACCTTCCTGATGTGGCTGCTGGCCGACCTGTTCAGCGACCTGCCGGAGGTGGGCGACCCCGACAAGCCCAAGCTGGTGTTCTTCTTCGACGAGGCGCACCTGCTCTTCACCGACGCCTCCAAGCCGTTCCTGCGCTCGATCACCCAGACCGTGCGCCTGATCAGGTCGAAGGGGATCGGCGTCTTCTTCGTCACCCAGACGCCCAAGGACGTGCCCGCCGACGTGCTGGCGCAGCTCGGAGCGAGGGTCCAGCACGCGCTGCGGGCCTTCACCCCGCAGGACGCCAAGGCGCTGAAGGCGACGGTCTCCACCTTCCCGCACTCCTCCTACGACCTCGAGGAGCTGCTGACCCGGCTCGGCATCGGCGAGGCGGTCGTGACGGTGCTGTCGGACAAGGGCGTGCCGACCCCGGTGGCGTGGACCCGGCTGCTGGCGCCTCGCTCGCTCATGGCGCCCTCGGATCCCTTGGTCGTCGGCGGGATCGTCGCGGCCTCGCCGCTGCGGCCCAGATACGGCCAGGAGATCGACAGGCAGTCGGCCTACGAGCTGCTGGCGGCGAGGGTCGCGCCGCCGCCCGCGGCGCCCGAGCCCGTGCCGTCCTCGCCCGCGCCCGAACCCGCTCCCGAGCAGCCGTCGGTGCTGGAGTCGGTGCTCGGCTCGTCGATCTTCAAGTCGTTCGCCAGGTCGGCGGCCAGCTCCCTCGGACGCGAGATCAGCCGCTCCATCTTCGGTACCGCCAAGCGGCGGCGCTAGGTGTCGGTGCCGCATGGCACGCTGTGAACATGGGATTCACCGGCTTCCCCGACGAGGCCTTCGTCTTCTACGAGGGCCTCGAGGCGGACAACAGCAAGACCTACTGGACCCGCCACCGGCAGCTCTACGAGGAGGCGGTCAGGGCTCCCATGCTGGCGCTGACCGAGGAGCTCGCGACGGAGTTCGGGGCCGCCCAGCTGTTCAGGCCGCATCGCGACGTGCGCTTCGCCAAGGACAAGTCGCCCTACAAGACCCATCAGGGCGCCTTCGTCGACTTCATGCCCGGCATCGGCCTCTACGTGCAGCTCGACGCCTCCGGCCTCTACACCGCGGGCGGCTTCTACTCCACCGCCACCGACCAGGTGGCCCGCTACCGCGCGGCGGTCGACGAGGACCTGTCGGGCAAGCGCCTGCAGCGCATCGCCGACGAGCTCACCGCGAAGGGCTACGCCGCCGAGGGCGACAGGCTGAAGACCAGGCCGCGCGGGGTGCCCGACGACCATCCCCGCATCGAGCTGCTGCGGCACCGTTCGCTCTACTTCGGCCGCCGTTTCGAGCCCGAGCCGTGGGTGCACACCGAGCAGGCCGCCGACAGGGTCCGGGTCACGTGGCGCGACTACAGCGCGCTGGTCGAGTGGGTCTGCACCCATGTCAGGGGCAGCGAGCTGCCTGCCCGCTGACCCATGGTGCTGAGTGCGGCCCACCGCGCCCGGATCCCCGCCTCTGTGCGCTTCGAGCCGCGTCCCATGCTGTGGCGGTGGCCGTTCCTGGTCGCGGCGGGCCTGCTGTTCGCCGGCAACGCGCTGATCCTGCGCGACCCCGCGGGCGTGCTGGTCGCGCTGCTGCTGGCGCTGCCCGTCGCGCTGTGCTGGTACCGACCGATGGCGGCGTGGTGGGTGATGGTGGCGGGGCTCGCCGTCGCCACGCCCTTCACGATGCTCGCGGGCGGGCTCGTCGTGCCGCCCTGGTACCTCAACCAGCTGCCCGTTCCGCTGATCGTGCTCTACGTGCTCGCCCTGTCGGTCCCGCTGAGGGTGGCGCTGCCCGCGCTGACGATCACGCTCGGCGTCGGGTGCGCCATCGCGGTACTGGTCGTGGCCGGTGGGCCGAACACCCCGATGGGCGCGCTGACCTGGGCGCTTGCGCTGGTCGTGGCGCTGCTCCTCGGACACGCCAGCAGGGCGCGGAGGGAGAGCACGCTGCGGATCGCCGACGAGCGCGGCCTGCGGAGGGTGCTGGAGGATCGCGCGCGGATCGCGCGCGACCTGCACGACGTCGTGGCCCACCACATGTCGGTGATCGCGGTCCAGGCGGCGACCGCGCCCTATCGGATCGGTGAGGGGATGTCCGAGCGGGTGGCGGAGGAGTTCGAGACCATCAACGCGGCCGCCCGCTCGTCGCTCGGCGAGCTGCGGCAGCTGCTGGGCGTGCTGCGCGATCCGTCGGCGCCGCAGCCGGGGCTGGCCGAGCTGCCGGGGCTGGTCGCCGCCACGCGGAGCGCCGGGCTCCCCGTACGGCTGGAGCTGCCCGATCCGCTGCCCGACCTGCCGGAGGAGGTGTCCCAGGCGGCCTACCGGATCGTGCAGGAGTCCGTGAGCAACGTGGTCAGGCACGCGGCAGGGGCTTCCACCGTGGTCCGCGCCCACCTCGACGAGAAGGGCGGCGGTCTGGTGGTCGAGGTGGTCAACGGGCGGCCGGCCGCGTCGCTGCCGCCGCTGCGGTCGGGTAGCGGCTTGGCGGGCATGCGCGAACGGGTCGCCGCCCTCGCCGGTTCGTTCACGGCCGGCCCGGACGGCGAGGGCGGCTTCGCGGTGCGGGCGATCCTGCCCCTGGAGTTCGATGGCGAGCCGGCACGGTGAGGTGGTGACGATGATCTCGGTTCTGGTCGCGGAGGACCAGGGCATGGTCCGCGCGGGGTTCGCGGCGCTGTTGGCCGCTCAGCCCGACATGCGGGTCGCGGGGGAGGCCGCCGACGGGATGGCGGCGGTCGAGGCGGCGCGCGAGCTGCGACCCGACGTCGTGCTCATGGACATCAGGATGCCGCGCATGGACGGCCTCGAGGCCACCAGGCGGATCATGGCGGCCGGGCAGGCGACGAAGGTGCTCATCCTCACCACCTTCGACGTCGACGACTACGTCTACGCGGCCCTGCGGAGCGGCGCGAGCGGGTTCCTGCTCAAGGACGCGCCGCCGTACGACCTGATCAACGGGGTCAGGGTGGTCGCCGCCGGCGACGGGCTGCTCGCGCCCTCGGTCACCCGCAGGCTGATCGAGGAGTTCGCCGCGCGGCGGCCGGCTGACACCCGCGAGGCGCTGAGGCTCAACGCGCTGACCGCCCGCGAGACCGACGTGCTCAGGCTGATCGCGGGTGGGCTCGCCAACGCGGAGATCGCCGCGGAGCTGACGGTCGCCGAGGAGACGGTGAAGTCGCACGTCGGCCGCCTGTTCGGCAAGCTCGGCCTGCGCGACAGGGCCCAGGCCGTGGTGTTCGCCTACGAGAGCGGGCTGGTCGTCCCCGGCGGGTGAGTGCCTCCGTAGGGGGAGCCCGAGACCGAGCGGTGCGCTCCACGGAGGGATCCCCACGCACCCTTCGCCTTCCTACCGTCTCCCTGTCACCACACGGACGGGGAGATCATGTTGACGAGACTGGACCTCATGGCAGGCGCCTTCCGCGCGGGCGCCGCGCTGGCGCTGAGTGAGCCGGAGATCCGCGGGCTGGGCCGGCTCGTCCGGCAGGGCGACGTCTGCTTCGACATCGGGGCGGCCTACGGCATGTACACCTATCCGCTGGCCGCGCTCGTCGGGCCCGGCGGTCAGGTGCACAGCTTCGAGCCGCTGCCCAATCCCTTCCGGCTCCTGGCGGCGGGGCGCCGCGCCTCGGGGGCGGAGCGCATCCGCGTCAACAACGCGGCGCTCGGCCCCGCGCCCGGCCGCGAGCTCATGACCCTGCCCTACCGGTTCGGCCTGCCCATCCACGGCTGGGCCCATCTGCGGACCGGCCAGCGCCGTCCGGGCCGGCCGATCTCCTTCTCCTCCACCAGGACGCTGAAGGTGGAGGTGCGGGGCGTCGACGAGTACTGCGAGGACCACGGCATCGACAGGGTCGCCTTCATGAAGGTCGACGTGGAGGGGTTCGAGGCCAGGGTGCTGGAGGGCGCGGCGCGGACCATCGACAGCCACCGCCCTTCGCTCCTGCTCGAGATCGAGGACCGTCACCTCGACAAGTACGGCATGACCTCGGCCGACCTGGCCGACCCGCTGCGCGAGCGCGGCTACCTCATGTACGCCTGGCACCGCGGCCGCTGGGCCAGGGTGAACTCGGTGACGACCGCGCGGCGCAACTACCTGTTCGCGGCTCAGGGCGGGCTCTGACTCGTGGAGGAGCCGCCCTTGAGGATGCGGTCGACGGTGTTGCCCGCGGCCGAGGTGGCGGCCGCCGTGCCAGCCGCGATCACGACCGCGACCACCGGGGTGGCCAGGCTGCGCACGCTCCTGATGTTGCGCACCCTGGCCCACGGCTCGCCCGCGACGTACATGATCCGCCACTCCCAGTAGAGGCCGAGGCCGATGCTGACCAGCGCCACCTGTCCGACCACGATCGCCAGCACCTGCAGCTTGTCCCAGCCGCCGATGTCGGGGTCGACGAGCGCGGGGATGTAGGCCGACAGCTCGGTGACCAGCGCCGCGCTCATCAGGTAGAGCGCCTTGGTGACCGGCTGGGTGCCCCTGATGCGGGGATAGAAGTAGCCGTAGACGAACCCGAAAGCCGACAGCGCGACCAGGAAGCGCGAGTCGAACACCCAGCTCGTCAGCTCGACCCCCGAGGGCCAGCCGTAGATGAGCGCGAAGGGCATTGACAGCAGCACGCTGACGACGAAGGCCGCCAGGCCGTTGTGCCACGGCGAACAGCCCGCGGAGGAGGCGAAGGCGGTCTCGGTGTGCGGAGGGTCCCTGGTGAGGGCCTCGTCGAGGACGAGACGCTGCTGCTCGAAGTCCTCCATCGTGATCTCGCCCGTGCCCAGCCTGGACCTGCCGAGCCGATAGAGCTCCTGCTCCGACACGTGCAGCAGCCGCCGGTGCAGCGCCTGCCTGATCAGCTCGCGGTGTTCGAGGCGGGAGGCGGGCTCGGGGATCTCGGGCCTGGGCCCGCTCAGCAGCCAGCCCGCAGCGGCCCACGCCACCAGCGAGGTGATGGCCAGCGACGGCAGCGGCAGGTCGATCACGCTGGATCCCGCCTCGGCGCGCGGGGTGAGATAGAGCACCATCAGGCAGACGAGCACCGTCGCCTGGACCGCCGGGTCCGCCATGGCGGACAGCTCGGAGCCGAGGCGGCGCAGCCTGAGCACGAACAGCACGAAGGTCAGCAGCAGCAGTCCGAGCACGCCGCGGGTGACCTCGTTGAGCGGCTGACCGAGCACGGGAGGCAGCGGGCTCTTGGGCGGCTGCTGGTCGGGCTGCACACTCCACGAGCCGGTGTCGAGCCACTCGGTGGGCCAGCCGAGCAGTAAGAGGCTGCCGAGCACCGCCACCACGATCGCCGTGCGCGACCACGACCGCGTGGCGACCGCCGCCCCCGAGATGGCGATCAGCGACCAGCACAGCGCGAGGACCAGCCGTACGCTGTCGGGCGGGTAGTAGCCGCCGCTCATCAGCGCGCGCACCCACAGCGCCAGCGCCAGCGCGCCGACGGCGACGCCCGCCGTCACCCCCGCCATCCTCGCGATCAGGACGGGGATGCCGAGATCGCCGCCGAAGGCGACCGCCGAGCCCGCAGCCGCCAGCGCCGCCGTCACGGTGCCCACGACCAGGGTCTGCGGCGGCACCTGCCCGTGGATGAACGACCAGGTCAGCATGCCGCTGGCGACGAGCACGCCGATGAGGGTCACGAGCAGCGCGTCCATGGAGCTCCATGGGGGCGGCCCCGGCACGACGCGGCGCGCGTGCCGCAGCGCCAGCACCGGCAGCGCGCCGAAGAGGATCACCGGCCCGAGGTACGGCATGTCCGCCATGAACATCGCCGCCGCGAGCGCCACCGCGCACAGGCCGACGCCCGCGACCAGCTCGCGGTTGGACCGGCGCCGCCACCAGATCGGCCCGAGCGCCCTGACCATGTAGACCGTCAACGCGATCGCGGTGAAGACGCTGAGCACGGGGGTCCACGAGAACAGGTCCTGCGGCACGGCGTCAGGCCTGCCGTACGTCTTGTGGGCCAGTTGGAGGCGCACGGGGCTCGCGTGGGCGGTGAAGTCGAGCCGCCCCGCCTCCTCGCGCTCGGGAGTCACCCTGTCGGCCCTGAACACGACCCACTGGGGAGAGATCACCGCGATCTCCCGCTCGGACACCGCCCCGGGCGCGGTGGGCGGAAGGAGGTCGAGCGTGGGCAACTCGTCCTGCCCGATCTGGCGCAGCAGCGTGAGGGTGAAGCGGATGGTGGTGCGCTCGCCCGAGGTCGACAGCACGGGCGCGAGCCTGGTGGTGGGGGCCAGGACGGCGCCGCCCTCGGCCTTCACCGCGCCGAGCTGCCGGTCGGTGAAGCCCTGGATGTCGTCGGGGAAGGCGCCCTCCGAGCGGAGGATCGCGGCCTGCGGGTCGGTGCTGTCGAGCACGAGACGATGCTCGACGACGATCTTCAGCTGTCGGAGGCGCTCGTCGATCTTGCCCTGCGGGACCGCGGACAGGTCGGCGTCCGTCGCGTCGGTGACCCTGATCTCGGTGACCAGCTCGGGAGGGGTGCGCGGGGTGTGCTCCTGCAGCCCGTAGGTCTCCAGCAGGGAGGGTGAGTGGGGGGCGGGGCGCGGGACCGCCGTGGTGACCGGCCTGGCCTCGACCACGCACCAGACGATCGCCCCTATGGAGAGCGCGGCGAGCGCGTACCCGACGATCTTCCGCAGCCAGCCCACACCCAGCATGATCCACGGCATACGGTAACGGAGTGGTTACCGGGGAGCACCAGCAGGAGCACGATGGCCGCCGCCCTGTGGACAGGACGGCGGCCGAGGCGAGGGCGTCAGTTGGTGCGCTTGGCGCGGGCGGCGGACCTGCCGCGGGTGGACGCGTCGAGCACCACCTTGCGGATGCGGACGTTCTCCGGCGTGATCTCCACGCACTCGTCCTCGCGGATGAACTCCAGCGCCTGCTCGAGCGAGAGCACCCTCGGCGGGATCAGCGTCTCGGTGACGTCGGCCGTGGAGGAGCGCATGTTGGTGAGCTTCTTCTCCTTGGTGATGTTGACGTCCATGTCGTCGGAGCGGGAGTTCTCGCCGACGATCATGCCCTCGTACACCTCGGTGCCGGGGGAGACGAACAGGATGCCGCGCTCCTGCAGGTTCGTCATCGCGAAGGCGGTCACGGGCCCCGAGCGGTCGGCGACCAGCGAGCCGTTGTTGCGGGTGCGCAGCTCGCCGAACCACGGCTCGTAGGCCTCGAAGACGTGGTGCACCAGGCCGGTGCCGCGCGTCTCGGTGAGGAACTCGGTGCGGAAGCCGATCAGGCCGCGGGCGGGGACCACGAACTCCATGCGGATCCAGCCGGTGCCGTGGTTGGTCATGTGCTCCATGCGGCCCTTGCGGACGGCCAGCAGCTGCGTGACCGCGCCGAGGTACTCCTCGGGGCAGTCGACGGTCAGGCGCTCGACGGGCTCGTGGATCTTGCCGTCGATGGTCTTGGTGACCACCTGCGGCTTGCCCACGGTCAGCTCGTAGCCCTCACGGCGCATCTGCTCGACCAGGATGGCCAGCGCCAGCTCGCCACGGCCCTGGACCTCCCACGCGTCGGGCCTGTCGGTGGGGAGCACGCGCAGCGACACGTTGCCGACGAGCTCCTTCTCGAGGCGGTCCTTGACCATGCGGGCGGTGACCTTGGAGCCCTTGACCCTGCCGACCAGCGGGCTGGTGTTGGTGCCGATGGTCATCGAGATCGCGGGCTCGTCGACCGTGATCAGCGGCAGCGGGCGCGGGTCCTCGGGGTCGGCGAGGGTCTCGCCGATCATGATCTCGGGGATGCCGGCGATGGCGATGATGTCGCCGGGGCCGGCCTCCTCGGCCGGCTTGCGCTCGAGCGCGTCGGTCATGAGCAGCTCGGTGATCTTGACCCGCTGGATCGTGCCGTCGGTGCGGCACCAGGCGACCTGCTGGCCCTTCTTGATCGTGCCCTGGTGGATGCGGCACAGCGCGATCCTGCCCAGGTAGGAGGAGGCGTCGAGGTTGGTGACGTGGGCCTGCAGCGGCGCGCTCGGGTCGTAGGTCGGCGCGGGGATCGTCGACTTGATGACGTCGAAGAGCGGCTCGAGGTCCTCGGAGTCGGGCAGCCCGCCGTCGTCGGGACGGTTCAGCGAGGCGCGACCCGCCTTGGCCGAGGCGTAGACGATCGGGAAGTCGATCTGCTCCTCGGTGGCGTCGAGGTCCATGAAGAGCTCGTAGACCTCGTCGACGACCTCCTTGATGCGGGCGTCGGGGCGGTCGACCTTGTTGATGCAGAGGATGACAGGCATCTTCGCGGCGAACGCCTTGCGCAGCACGAACCGCGTCTGCGGCAGCGGGCCCTCGGAGGCGTCGACGAGCAGGACCACGCCGTCGACCATCGAAAGGCCGCGCTCGACCTCGCCGCCGAAGTCGGCGTGCCCAGGGGTGTCGATGATGTTGAGCGTCATGTCGCCGTGCTTGACGGCGGTGTTCTTCGCGAGAATGGTGATGCCCTTCTCGCGCTCGAGGTCGTTGGAGTCCATGACGCGATCGTCGACGTCCTGGTTGGCGCGGAAGGCGCCTGACTGCCAGAGCATGGCATCCACGAGAGTGGTCTTGCCGTGGTCGACGTGCGCGATGATCGCGATGTTCCGCAGGTCGTCGCGGCTGTTCAAAGGCATGATGAGGTCTCACTCTGGGTTCGTGGAAGCTGGCCGCGGGACGTCGCGACACACCCAGTTTAGTTGATCCCGTTACCACCCTTGGTGCGGTGGGCAGAACGAGGCACACTTCACCCTGTGTCCCCCCATCTGCGGCATGTCCGTCACCTGCTCGACAAGGGTCGTTTCCCCTGGGCGCATTCGTACGTGGATCGGCTGATATCCGAGGCGCCCGGCGATCCGGAGCCGCTGTTGCTCAAGGCGCTGATCCTGGATCACGAGGGCCGTTCCTTCGAGGAGCAGGCGCGACGGGCGGAGGCGCTGGGCGGCCGCTACACCCCGCTGCTCGAACGGCCGGCTCCCGCCCCGCCTCGGCGCGACGCCCTCGGGGTGTGGGTCTTCTGCTTCCTTCTCCTGACGAGCGTGTTCGAGGTCGCCGGAGAGCGGGTCACCGGCCTCGACCACCTGCCGGGGGGAGGCGCGCCCGGCGTGCTCCTCGCGGTCGCCGCGTGCGTGGCGGGCTGGGCCGCCGTGGTCAGGCTGAGGGGACAGCCGCCCGCCGAGGTGGCCCGGGGGCGGATCGCCGCGGTCAGGGCCTTCTACGCAGGCCTGGACGACCGGAACCTGCGCTTTCGCGCGGGCCTTGCCTCTCTGGCCCTGTTCGTCGTGCCTGTCATGTCGAGCCTGGGGTCCGAGATGATCCCGTTCGTCGCGCCCGCCGTGTCCAGGATCGTCTGGACCGCGATGCTCTGCGTGGCAGGCGCGGCGCTCGCCTGGCTCTTCATGGGGGACGCCCTCCTCAGGGCGTTGCGGGTGAGCGGGGTCGTGCGGGTTAACGTGGTGCTGGCGGGGGCGCTGCTGGCCGTACCGGTGTGGGCGCTCGGCGGCTGGCTGCCGACTCTGCCGTGGGTGATCGCGCTGGGTGTCAGGCTCAGGCGGGAGGGCGCGCTTCAGCGCCGCCCGCGCTGAGGAAGGGCACCAGGTGGCGGCGGGCGAAGGCCCTGGCCTGCTCGTCGTTCTCCAGCGGAATCGCCGACGACGGCGTCAGGAGGAACGACAGGGAGATCCTGATGAACATCTCCGCGATCGCCTCGGCGTCCGGCGAGTCGAGGTGCGAGGCCACGAACTGCCTGGCCACCGCCATGTACGGCTCGGCGCCCGTGGTCAGGTGCGGCAGGATCGTCTCGGGCTCGCCCGCGAGCAGGCGGCCGAGCAGGGAGTGGCCGCGCACCAGGCGCAGCGTCACCGCGAAGCCCTCCACGACCTGCTCGGCAGGCGTGGGCAGCCCCGCGACCGCCTGTTCGAAGTCGCGCAGGAAGCGGCGCAACTCTCTCAGGATGACGCCCTGGATGAGGTCGTTCTTGCGCGAGAAGCGCCGGTAGACGGTGATGCGCGACAGCCCCGCCTGCCTGGCGACGTCGTCCATGGTCGTGCCCCGCACCCCGTACGCCAGGAACCGCGCGTAGGCCGCGTCGAGGATCCGCTCGCTCGCCGCGTCGGTGCCGTCGTCGGCGTGGAGCAGGTCGAGCAGCGTCATGAGACAACAATAGGAGTTTTGTAGCACCATGTCCCCGCCGGCGGTGGGCGAGGGTCCGGGAAGAGATCGAAAGCCCGGAGATGCCGCTCGATGTGCGCGAAGATGAGAGCGCGCCGCTGCTGGACCCGGAACCGCTTGTGCGACCGAGTGATCGCATGCACACTCGCGGTGACGCCTGCCCCATATACCCGGTCGAAGGCATGACATCGCATAACCTCCCGGCTGAACCCAACCGTTTCGTCGGCCGCGCCCGCGACGTCGACGAACTGCGCGGGCTGCTGCGTGACCAGCGCCTGGTCACGCTCTGCGGTGTGGGCGGCATCGGCAAGACGCGCCTCGCGCTGCGCGTGGCGGGCAGCCTCGTCGGCGAGTTCCCCGACGGCGTGTGGCTGGTCGAGCTGGGCAGGATCACCAGCCCCGACCTGGTCGCGCACGAGATCGCGACCGTGCTCGGGGTCAGGGAGGAGCGCTCGCGCCCCGCTCTCGACGGCCTGCGCGTACGGCTGCGCGGCGCGCGGGCCCTGCTGCTGCTCGACAACTGCGAGCAGGTCGTCGAGCGCTGCGCCGAACTGGTGGCCGAACTGCTCGCCGGCTGTCCCGACCTGCGCATCCTGCTCACGACCAGGGAGGCGCTGCGCATCCCCGGTGAGCTGGTCTGGCGGGTCCCACCGCTCGACCTGCCCGACGCGCGCCACCCCGACGCCGAGGCCGTGCTGCTGTTCACCGACAGGGCCATGGCCGCGGGCACCCGCCTGGCCGCCGGCGACTTCGACGACGTCGCCAGGCTCTGCGTGGCGCTCGACGGGCTCCCGCTCGCGCTCGAACTGGCCGCGGCCCGCACGAGGATGCTGAGCCCCGCGCAGATCGCCGACCGGATCGGCGACAGGTTCAGGCTGCTGACCACCGGCGACCGTACGGCGCCCGCCCGCCAGCGCACGCTGCTCGCCACTGTGGAGTGGAGCCACGACCTGCTCACGGCCAAGGAGCGGGTGCTGCTGCGGCGGCTGTCGGTCTTCGCCGGGCACTTCGACCTCGACCTGGTCGAGCAGGTGTGCGCCGACGAGCGGCTGCTTCCCCGCGAGGAGGTGCTCGACCTGCTCGGCGGCCTGGTGGACAAGTCGCTGCTGCTGGCCGACGGCGGCCGCTACCGGCTGCTGGAGACGATCAAGGAGTTCGCCGGCCGGTTGCTGCGCAAGGAGGACGAGCACGTCTGGTTCCGCGACCGCCACCTGCAGGTGGTCTGCGAGATGGAGGAGCGCTGCTTCGAGGCGGGCCTGGCCGCGCCGCGCGCCTCGTGGCAGGAGCGCAGGCGGTACTTCGTGCGCTCGAGGAACCTGGTCGACGACTGCAGGGTGGCGGTCGACTGGGCGGTGGAGTCCGGCAACGCCCTGCTCGGGCTGCGCCTGGCCTACGTGGCCTCGGCCATGCTGGCCGTTCACGGGGAGATCGCCGAAGGCGTCGACTGGTTCGAGAGGCTCCTGCTGCTCGACCTCACCGGCGTGCCTCCCGAGGTGGTCGCGCTCTGCAAGGGCGCTCTGGCCTACGGCATGGAGGCGAGGGACGACCTGGCGGGCTGCGAGCGGGTGGTCGCCGAGGCGCTCAAGGAGCAGGAGAAGGTCCCGCACAGCCTGGGCAAGGGCGTCACCCTGAACGTCGCGGGGGTCCTGCTGCTGCGCACCGGCCAGTTCGACAGGGCCGAGCGGCACTTCGACGAGGTCGTGGCGACCACCAGGCAGCACGACGACACCTTCAACCGCGTCATCGCGCACTCGTGCCTGGCCGTGTTGGCCGGCGTCAAGGGGCAGCTGAGGCTCGCGCAGCGGCACGCGGGCGAGGCGCTGGCCGTCGCCAAGGAGAACGGGCACCCCTGGCACGTCGCGATGGCCACCAGCCAGCTGGCCGCGGTGGCCGAGTGGCGCGGCGACACCGAGGCGGCCGTGACCCACTACAGGGCGGCCGCGGCCATCTTCGACGAGCTGGACAACAGGGTCGAGATGGAGCGCTGCCTGGTCATGGTGGCCAAGGTCGCGATCGCGCGCGGCGACCACGTCACGGCGCGGTGCCTGCTGGCCGAGTGCCTCGCGCTGGCGCAGAGCACCGGCCAGCGGCTGGGCATGGCCAGGGTCCTGCGGGTGCTCTCGCGCCTGGCCGACGTCGAGGACGACATCCAGGGCTCGGTGCTCGCCTCGGCCGCCGCGGTCGCCCTCGCCGAGGAGATGGGCGAGCCCGTGGCGTCGGGCAGGATCGAGCAGGTGCTCGCGCGCGCCCGCGACAGGCTGGGGGAGGGCCGTACGGCGCTGCAGTGGTCGCGCGGAAGGGAGCTCGACCCGGTCGAGATCGCCCGCCTCATTCTGGACGGCAGGCGCGAGCAGGGCCCGCTTCCCGTTCCCGCCGTGGCGGAGGTGCCGCACCCCGTGCTCACCGCCAGGGAGCAGGAGATCGCAGGGCTGCTCACCCGCGGCCTGTCGAACAGGGCCATCGCCGACGAGCTGGTCATCAGCCCCGCCACGGTCGCCAGGCACATCGCCAACATCATGGAGAAGCTGGGCTTCACCTCGCGTTCGCAGATCGCGCTCTGGGCGGTCGAGCACAACCTGGGTTCTGCATAACGGTCTGCATATTACGCCCCATGTGCGGGCGAAGCGCGCTCCCTAGCCTGATCGCATGAGCACAGAAGACCTGCTCCGAAGCCGAGGGCTGCGCCCCGGTGATCGGGTGGTCGTCTGCCTGCCCCGGGGAGAGCACCTCAGCGCGGCGGTGGACGGCGCGATCGCCGTGGGGGCCATCGTCACGGTGCTGCCCGCCGGCTTCGAGGTGGACGAGCACATCAGGGCCAGCGCCGCACGCATCATGATCTCCGACTCCGACGACGCCATCAAGGCGGCGGAGGACTCACGCATCAGGCAGGTCATCGGCAGCCGGGAACTCAAGGGATCATAAGCTCGTCCTATGTCTTTCGCCGCCAACTTCCCCGTCATGCTGAGGACCGACGACGGCGTGCGGATCGACGCCGCGCACACCCCTTCGCGAGGCAGAGGCGATCTGGGCATCGTGGTGGCACACGGCTTCACCGGCTCGTGGCGTGACCGCACCGCGCGCCGCATCGTCCACGTGCTCAGCGGCTTCGGAGGGGTGGTGGCCTTCGACTTCCGCGGTCACGGCCACTCGGGCGGCGAGACGACGGTGGGCGACCTGGAGGTGCTCGACCTCGACGCGGCCGTACGGCACGCGAGGATCATCGGCTACTCCTGCGTCGCCGTGGTGGGCTTCTCGATGGGCGCGGCGGTCGCCGTACGGCACGCGGCCCTCTACCGCGGCGTGGACGCGGTGGCGGCGGTCAGCGGCCCCGCCCGGTGGTACTACAGGGGCACCAAGCCCATGCGGCAGGTGCACTGGGCGATCGAGCGGCCTGTGGGCAGGTGGGCGGCGCGGATGGTCAAGCGCACCAGGATCGCCAGGGGCCGGTGGGACCCTGTCCCGATGGCGCCCCACGAGGCGGCGGGGCTGATCTCGCCGACCCCGCTGCTCGTGGTGCACGGCGACGCCGACACCTTCTTCCCCGTCGACCACGCCCACCAGGTGTTCGACGCGGCCCGTGAGCCCAAGGAGCTGTGGATCGAGCCCGGTTACGGCCATGCCGAATCGGCGGCCACTCCGGCGCTCATCCGCCGCGTCGGCGCATGGATTTCAACTAATGCGACAAAAGATCGAACCTTTCCCGCATGAATCGCGTCTACCTAGGACGTACGGCAGCAACTCGCGAGGGGACCGCCCACGGCGGACGCGGGGCATCACGCTGCCGCGGGTGAACGCCCAGCGTCGCGGGGGCGCGCTGGGTGCAACTCGGCCAGCGGGCTCCGGTACGGCACGCCGTACCGGAGCCTGGAACGGTCAGCCGAGCCTGGAGATCGTCTTGTACTCCAGGTAGCTCGACAGGCCCTCGGGGCCGAGCTCGCGGCCCACGCCGCTGGCCTTGTAGCCGCCGAAGGGCACGTTGGCCTCCAGCATGAAGCAGTTGACGCCGTAGGTTCCGGTGCGGACCTGGCGGGCCACGTCCATGCCATGGTCGGCGTCGGCCGTCCAGACCGTGCCGGCCAGGCCGTAGTCGCTGTCGTTGGCGATGCGGATGGCGTCGGCCTCGTCCTCGTAGGGGATGACCGCGAGCACCGGGCCGAAGATCTCCTCGCGGGCGATGCGCATGTCGTTGGTGACGCCGGAGAAGACGGTGGGCGCGACGTACCAGCCCCGGTCCTGGGGGCGGTCGAGGCCGCCGACGACGACCTTCGCGCCTTCGTCCATGCCGATCTTGATGTAACCCTCGACGCGCTCCTGCTGGCGCTTGGCGACCAGCGGGCCGATGCCGGTGGCGGGGTCGGAGGGGTCGCCGACGGCCTGCGAGGTGACCATGCCCGCCACGGCCTCGACGACCTCGTCGTAGCGGCGGTGCGAGGCGAGGATGCGGGTCTGCGCCACGCACGCCTGGCCGTTGTTCATGAGCGAGGCGATGGCGAGCATGCCCATGCTGGCGGCGAGGTCGGCGTCGTCGAGCACGATCGCCGCCGACTTGCCGCCCAGCTCGAGGCTGCAGCGCTTGAGCTGCTCGCCGCAGATCGCGGCGATGCGACGGCCCGCCGCCGTGGATCCGGTGAAGGCGACCTTGTCCACGTCGGGGTGGGAGATCAGGTGCTCGCCGCTCTCGCGTCCCGCGGGGACGATGTTGAGCACGCCGCCGGGGATGCCGGCCTCCTGCACCATCTCGGCCAGCAGGTAGGCGTCGAGCGGGGTCTCGGGGGCGGGCTTGAGCACGATCGTGCACCCGGCCAGCAGGGCGGGTGCGATCTTGGTCATGGAGACGAACTGCGGGACGTTCCACGGCACCACGGCCGCGACGACGCCCACGGGCTCCCTGCGCACGGTGGAGGGGCCGAACAGGCCAGGACGCTGCTCCTCCTGCTGGAAGGTCCTGCCGTACTCGGCGTAGTACTGCAGCATGCCCAGCGGCTGGGGGGCCTGGGCCAGCTGCGAGAAGGTGATGGGCGAGCCCATCTCCTCGGTGATGAGCGCGGCCATCTCGCCCTGCTTGGCGGCGTAGATCTCGGCGAGCCTGCCGATCGCCTCGGCCCGCTCGGCGAAGCTGAGGCGCGGCCACGGGCCGTGGTCGAAGGCCTCGCGGGCGGCGGCCACGGCGCGGTCCATGTCGGCGGGCGTGCCGTCGGGCACGCGGCCGATGACCTGCTCGGTGTGCGGGTTGACGACCTCGATCGTCCCTGATCCCGCGGGGGCCACCCATTCGCCCCCGATGAACAGCGTGTCGTGCTGGCGCATGTCGTGACCTTCCCGCTTGACCGAGTGCTTGGTTCCCAGGGAGACCGAATCATGTTCTGTGCGGGCACGCAAGAGGGGTACGGCTCCGGCGAGCCGTACCCCCCGGCGGGTTACCTGGGGTCGCCGATCAGGTAGGCCAGCGACCGCTTCACCAGGTCGGTGCGCTGGGCCTGCGTGGTGACGCCCTCGACGCCGTACCCGAGCAGCACGGTGTCCTTGGTGAGGATGCCGCCGCCCTCGTCGAAGACCTTGTCGGTGCGGATCCAGTTGTTGAACAGGGGACCCGAGCCGGGCGGCGGGCCGCTCGCGCTCCAGCCGCCGAAGTCGGACTCGAAGGAGGTCTCCTCGGCCACCGCGCCGTCGAGCGTGACCTTCGCGTCGTCGAGGAAGACGCCGGCCTGGTGGGTGCTCCAGTCGGTGATGGAGGACAGCGAGATCTCGACCTTCTTGCCCGCGTAGGGAGTCAGGTCGATCTTCCACTGCTGCCAGCCCGCCGAGTTGCCCGAAGCGGCGTGCCAGGCGCCGCTGCTGCCTGTCGGCTCGCAGTTCGGCCCCTGGTAGCGAGTGGTGAACGGATGGATCGTCCGCCAGTGCTGGCCGTTGGGCGTGGCGCAGCTCGAACCCGTGGACTGGCTGGTGTGCCCGTTCACGTCGGGCAGCGTCGTCCAGTCGTCCTGGCCGACGGTGTGCGCCTCGACGGTGAAGAAGTCCCAGTCGGCCTCGGTGTCCAGCGAGGCCCAGAACGTCAGGTCACCGCTGGTCTTCCCGGTCAGGTCGATGGTCTTGGTCAGGCGTTTCCACGAGGCGTCGGCGATGCCGCTCTGCACGTCCCACGCGCCCGTGTGCGGGTCGAACGGGCCGCCCGGCCTGTCCCACGTGATGCCCGCCCTGCTCTCGAACTGCGGGAAGGTCGCCACCGGCAGGATCGCCGAGGTGGCCACCCACGAGTTGTTGTGGTCCTGGTTGTCCGCCGAGTCGCCGCCGTTGAGCGTGGCGGTGAAACCGGCGAACGGGCCCTCGGCGCCCTTGAGTCCGAACGGCTCGTGGGTCTGCGGGCTCGTGCCGCCGTTGTCGAACCAGATGTAGGCCCCCAGCCAGTACTGCTGGAAGTCGTTGTTGAGCTCGAAGCACGGCGGGGTGGTGGCTGTCACGCACTCGCCGAGCGCCGCGTCGGGCTGGAAGAAGAAGCCCTGGTTGGCGTGGCGCGCGTAATGGGCGTACTTGCCCGCCGACAGCAGCTTGCCGCCCTCGTTGAGGTAGTCGCGGACCGCGAGCTCGGTCTCGACGCTGTGCCTGGCGATGGTGCCGGGCACCTGCTCGGGGTTACGCGGGTTGATGTCGTCGCCGGTCTCCCAGATCACGGCCTTGTAGTGGCTGAGCACGCCCAGCGGGTGCGGGGCCTTGCGGCCGTTCCTGTCGATGTCGTAGACGTCGGAGCTGTATCCGGCCTCGGAGACGGCCTTGGCGTAGTCGTCGACGTACTTCGACTCCGTCACGCCCTGGGCGGGGCTGATGCCCGTGACGTCCTCGGCCGCCAGGATGAGCACCTTGCCGCCGATGTCGTCGGCCACCTTGTAGGTGAAGTTCGCGCTCTGCTTGGTCAGCGACCTGAACCAGACCTTGACGCTGTCACCCGGCTTGGTGCCGCTGATCTTGCCGCGCAGCCGGTGGTAGTAGACGTCGTAGCCCTTGCCGTAGCGCTCGCCGCCCTTCCACTCGGTGGTCAGGGCGGTTTTGGTGCGTCCGCCGTTGACCTGGTACTGCACGACGACGGGCCCCAGCTTGCGCTTGGCGTTGACCTCCACCACCTGGTCCCTGCCGTGGCTGACCTCGAAGGGGTCGACGACGAAGTCGGGCGTCTTGTTGCCGAGGTGGGTGACGGGTTCCACCGGGTTGGCGGCCGACCTGGCGATGTCGAGGGCGAAGGGGAGGTTCCTCTCGAACTCCGCCTGCACGAGCGCCTCGTCGTCGGGGAAGACGAAGCCGCAGCCCTCGCAGCCCTCGTTCAGCTCGGGCGTCCACGACAGCGTGCCGTACTCGCCGTGGGCGCGGTCGTTGGTGTCGCCGTTGGTGATGTACAGCTCTCCGGCGGCGAGGCCGGGGTTGTACCCCGGTACGGCGGGCTTGGCGTCGGTGCCGGTGAGCGCCTCGTAGACCGGGTTGTCCGCGGTCTCGGTGTACATCTGCCAGCCCGCGGGATAGAGCAGCAGCGGGCCGAAGGAGTGGTAGTTCAGCTGGAGGGCGAACCTGATGCGCCGCATCAGCCCGTCCATGGCCTTGGTCTCGGGCTCGCTGGCCGGGCCCGTGCCCCTGTAGGTCTCGCTGCTGGGGATGCTGGAGGCGCCCTCCTCGTCGTAGTGGAAGTTGGTCGGGAAGTTGCGGTTGGGGTCCACGCCGTCGCCGCTGGCGATCTGCCCGTCGCCGTTGTTGTCGCGCAGGTTCTTGCGCCACAGGCGGTTGCCCTCGGTGAAGGTGAAGTCGTAGCCGTCGGGGTTGGCCACGGGGACGAACCACAGCTCGGTCGTCCTGAGCAGGTCGGCCAGCGCCTTCTTGTTGGCGACCACGTGCTTCAGCAGCCGCATGTCGACCTCGGTGGCGATCCACTCGCGGGCGTGCTGGGTGGCCGAGTAGAGCGCCGCGGGCTTGGCCCCGTCGGGCAGCGTCCTCGCGTGCCTGGTCACCTTGACCGCGAGGATGTCCTGGCCCTTGATCGTCTTGCCGATCGACTGCAGCTTGACGACGTCCTTGTTGGCGTCGGCGATGGCCCGGAGCTGGTCGGCGATGCCGCCCTGCTCGGAGTAGCTGCGGAAGACCGTGTAGCCGCCCGAGGCCTGCGCCTTGGCGGCCTCCAGCTGGGTCTGCCCCTGCGGGTTGCGCACGGGCTCCGGCTTGTGGCCGAGCTTGCCGACCTTGGCCAGGTCGCCCTGGTCCGCGGTGAACTCGATGTGCTCCTTGCCCGCGGCGGCTTCCTTCCGCACGACGTCGATGCCGCTCTCCGCGAGCGCCTGTCCCGTGCCGGGGGTGGCGTCGAGCTGGTAGAGCTCGATCCTGTCCGACGGGGGTAACGGAGGGTCTTCGGAGGCGACGGCCTGGCCCGCCACGAGGGAGGTGGCGAGGCAGGCGGTCACGGCCGCGATGAGGGTGAATGTTCGAGCCAAGTTCTGCCCCTTTGCAGAAGACGGGATGCTCGCAATGTCGCCCTCGGCGATGGTCTCGGCAAGACCCAACTGTTGGCCTGCGACCCGACAAAGTGGTAGATACTTCGCCAAAGGCGCACGAGTTCCACGGTTCGGGTGGCAAGCATCAAGATCATCTTCTATAGTCGCTCCGTCTATGAGGGGAGGACGAGCGTGAGATCAGGGCGTCGTGCCGTGCTCGCCGCCACTCTCGTCGCGCTGCTCGCCACCCCGCTCCCGCACGTGGCGGCCGCTGACCCCGACAGCCAGTCCAAGCTGCGCAAACTCACCAAGCAGGCCACGGCGCTCAACACCGTCTACCGGGGCACGATCGAGAGCCTCGAGGACACCAGGCTGTCGGCCAAGCGGGCCACCGAGAGGGCGGCCAACCTCAAGGCGTCGCTGGCCGCCGCCAGGGTCGAGGTGACCCAGATCGCGCAGACCACCTACATCCAGGGGCCGCTCGACGGCACCAGCCTCTTCACCACGGGCGGCGAGCCGTACCAGGTGCTCGGGCAGGCGGCGAACATGGCCTACCTGGCCGCGGAGCGCACCTCCACGCTCAACCGCGTCGAGGCGATGGTCGCCGACGCGCAGAAGGCGAAGAAGGACGCCGACGAGAAGATCGACGACCTCGAGCGCGACATCAAGAAGATGCAGTCCAAGCGGCGCGACATCGAGAAGCTCCTGGCCAAGTACGGCATCCAGCAGCCAGGAAGCGCCTCGGGTCTCACCCAGCGCATGATCACGCTGCGCGACGAGGTCATGCGCAACTTCCCGATGTTCTACGGCGTCGGCTGCCTGCGCGTCGGCGACCCGGGCGAGCACGGCAAGGGCCGCGCGTGCGACTTCATGATGAGCCCGGGCGGCAGCATGGCCACGGGCGCCAACCTGGCCAGGGGCGACGAGCTGGCGCAGTGGCTGATCGCCAACGGCTCGCGCTACGGGGTGATGTACATCATCTGGAAGCAGCGCTACTACGACATCCGCACCGGCGGCGGCTGGGACATGATGTCCAACCGCGGTGGCGTCACCGCCAACCACTGGGACCACGTCCACGTGTCGGTGTTCTGAGCCGGCCTTCCGCGCCCGCCCGGTGACGCGGGCCCTGGAGCGGCGCAGGTCTCCAGGGCGTGGGCCACTCCTTCGGCCGTCTGGCGGCACAGGTTTGCCGCCCGCCGTCGCACAGGCCCTCCCCGTCGTCGGGGATGCCGGCCACGGTCGAGGGCGGGTGGAGCGGGCGTAGGCCCGGCGGGGGGCGGCGGGCTACTGGCGGGCGAGGAAGTCCTTGTACCAGTGGTAGGAGGCGCGGGGCGTGCGGCGGCCGGTGGGGAAGTCGACGTGGACCAGTCCGAAGCGCTGGTGGTAGCCCTCGGCCCACTCGAAGTTGTCCAGCAGCGACCAGACGAAGTAGCCGCGCACGTCGACGCCCTCGTCCTGGGCGGCGCGGAGGGCGGTGAGGTGGCCGTCGAGGAAGTCGACGCGGGCCTGGTCGTCGAGTTCGGGGTAGGAGCAGCCGTTCTCCGTGACGTACACGGGAGGCAGCGCGTCGCCGTAGCGCGCCCGCAGGCCGACGAGCAGCTCGCGCAGGCCGTCGGGGACGACGGGCCAGCCGAAAGCCGTGGTGGGGTAGCCGGTGATGCCGAGGTCGGTCCACGGCAGCGAGTCGTCGGTCGGGGTGCCGATCCGCGTCGGGTTGTAGTAGTTGACGCCGAGCCCGTCGAGCGGAGCGGAGATGATCTCCAGGTCTCCTTCGCGGACGCAGTCGAGCGTCACACCGTACGCCGACAGGTCGGGGTAGGAGCCCAGCAGCACCGGATCGTTGAACAGGCGGTTGTGCAGGATGTCGTAGGCGTCGCCCGCGGCGGCGTCCTCCGCCCAGACAGGCGTGCAGTTGTTGGTGATCAGCACCCGCTCGGCCCCGGCCGCCCGCAGCGCCCCCACGGCCAGCCCGTGCCCGAGCAGCTGGTGGTGGGCGACGGGGAGGGCGTCGAGCATGAGGGCGTGGCCGGGAGCGTGCACGCCCATGGCGTAGCCGAACACCATGTGCACGAACGGCTCGTTGAGCGTGATCCAGCCGCTTACCCGGTCGCCGAGGCGTTCGGCCACGGTCGCGGCGTAGTCGGCGAAACGGTGAGAGGTGTCGCGGTTCAGCCAGCCGCCCCCGTCCTCCAGGGCTTGGGGCAGGTCCCAGTGGAAGAGCGTGGGTAGCGGGGTGATCCCGCGCTCGCACAGCCCGTCCACGAGCCGGTCGTAGAAGTCGAGGCCCTTCGGGTTGACCGGCCCCGAGCCCTCGGGCTGGATCCTCGGCCACGACAGGGAGAACCTGTAGGCGTTGACGCCGAGGTCCGACATGAGCGCCAGGTCCTCAGGCCAGCGATGGTAGTGGTCGCATGCCACGTCTCCGGTGTGCCCGTCACGGGTTCTGCCGGGCTGGCGGGCGAAGGTGTCCCAGATGGAGGCGCCGCGGCTGTCCTCGTCTGCGGCGCCCTCGATCTGGTAAGCGGCGGTGGCCGTACCCCACAGGAACATAGTTGGTCATCCTAAACATGGGCCAGGATGAGGGGTATGACGAGTACTCTGCGCCGCCGTCCCTCCCAGCGCCGCAGCGCCGAGCGGGTCGAGCGCATGCTCGACGAGTGCGCCACGCTGCTGGAGGAGGTGGGCTACGACGGGCTGACCACCAAGGAGGTCGCCCGCAGGGCCGAGGTGCCCATCGGCACCTTCTACCAGTTCTTCCCCGACAAGCAGGGCCTGGTCAGGGCGCTCGCGATGCGCAACCTCGACAGGTTTCTCGTCAGGGTCACCGACAGGATCGCCGCGGCCGAGCCCGCGCACTGGTCGCAGCTGTCCGACCTGGCGATCGACGAGTTCGTGGCGATGAAACGCACCACGCCGGGCTTCGCGGTGGTCGACTTCGGCGAGGTGCTGCCCTCCCCGGGGGGCCCGGCGCTGCAGGGCACCAACCACATGCTCGACAGCGTCCTGGAGAACAGCGCCGTGGTCGCCCAGCGGCTGCGCGCCCTGGTCGCGGGGTTGCACGACAAGCCGGCGGGGGAGGGCCTCGACCTGGCCCTGCGCGTGGCGGTCGAGGCCGCAGACGCGGTGCTGAAGCTGGCCTTCCGCACCCACCCCCAGGGCGACGCCACGCTGATCGCCGAGTGCAAGCAGCTGGTGCGCCGCTACCTCGCCGAGCACCTCAGCGCGGCTCGTCCAGACGCGCCATGAGCGCCTCGTCGAGCGTGATCCCTGCGGCGCCGATGGCCTCGTCCAGCTGGGCCGTCGTCGTCGCTCCCACGATCGGCACCAGACCCTGGGCCAGCAGCCACGCCAGCACCACCTGGTTGGGCGTGGCGCCCAGCTCGTCCGCGACCTCGCGCAGCGCCCGCAGCCGTCCCGTGGTCCCGCTGTGGTCGTAGAACTCGGGAACGGGCCGGTCTGCCCTGGTGTAGGCGCCTGACATCAGCGTGTTGTACACCCACAGCGTGAGGTCCCTCTCCTCTCGCGCGTAGGCCAGGCTCTCGTCGGTGGCCAGGACGTGCCCGCTCTCGGGAAGCCTGGTCAGGGGCCTCGGACGCAGGTAGGTGTGGCGCAGCTGCAGCGCGGTGTAGGGCATCCAGCCGTGGGCCGCGGCGAGGTTCCTCGCCCGTTCGAGCCGCCACGTCACCATGTTGCTCGCGCCGAGCCTGCGGATGGCGCCGGCCCGCGCGAGCTCGTCGAAGGCCCCGAGAGACTCCTCCAGCGGGACGGACCTGTCGTCGATGTGCGACCAGTACACGTCGACGTAGTCGGTCCCCAGCCGCCGCAGGCTCCCCTCCACTCCGGCGCGTACGGCCTTGGCCGACAGTCCCTCCGCCGAGCCGAGCGTCCTGTCTCCCGCGATCGTCGGGCGTCCGCCGACCTTGGTGCTGAGCACGACGCTGTCACGGTTGCCGCGCGCGGCCAGCCAGGCCCCGATGGCCGCCTCGCTCTCGTCGCCGGTGCATCCCTCGTTCCAGAACGGATAGTTGTTCGCCGTGTCGATCATCGTGCCGCCCGCCTCGGTGAAGCGGTCGAGGAGCGCGAAGGTGTCCTTCAGACCGACCCTGGTGCCGAAGTCGATGGTGCCGAGTGCGATGTTCATGGCCGAGACTGTGCGACCTGGAGCGCACTCCATGTCAAGCGGTTGACCTGGAGTCCACTCCAGGTGGGAGGATCGGGCCCGTGAGCGTCTACACCCCTGCCGAAGTGGTCGAGGAGACCGGCTTCAGCATCGACACCCTTCGCTACTACGAGAAGATCGGCCTCCTGGCCCCCGTAGACCGCAACTCCGCGGGCCAGCGCAGGTTCTCCGAGGACGACCTCGGATGGCTCGGCACGATCAGATGCCTGCGCGACACCGGCATGCCGATCGCCGAGATGCTGCGCTTCGCCGAGCTGGTGCGCGCGGGCGACCACACCATCGCCGACAGGATCGCGCTGCTGGAGGAGCACGACCGGCGCGTCAGGGACCAGATCGACAACCTGGCCGAGCGCCAGCGCTACATCCACAACAAGATTTCCTACTACCGCAGCGTGCTGTAGCACGCGCTTGGGGTTGCGGTTGTTAGACCGGAAGGTATGGCCGGACCCCGGGCGAGACGAATGAACATCCCGCTGCGTCGTGTGGCGCTGGTGTGCGCGGTGATGATGTTCGCCCTTCTCGGCAACGTCACGGTCATCCAGGCTTTCAGGGCGCAGACGCTGAACGCCGACCCGCGCAACCAGCGCACGCTGATCGCCAAGTTCGACCATCCGCGCGGCAGGATCCTCACCGCCGACGGCACGGTCATCGCGGGCAGCCGCAGGGCGAGCGACGCCGGCTACAGGTACCGCCGCACCTACCCCGAGGGCAACCTCTACGCCGCCGTCACGGGGTACGCCTCCCTCTACACCACCACGGGACTGGAGCGGGCGGAGGACGCCAGGCTGTCGGGCAGCGATGCCAGGGTGCGGGTGCGCGCGCTGGTGAGGGACGGCACGATCGAGGGCGCCGACGTGCGGACCACGATCGACACGCGGGCCCAGCGGGCCGCCTACGCGGGGCTGGCCGCGACAGGCAGGCGCGGAGCCGCCGTCGCGATGGATCCGGCCACGGGCGCCATCCTGGCCATGGTCTCCTACCCGTCCTACGACCCCACCCTCTACACCACCTTCGACAGCGAGAAGCTGGCCAGGGCCGACGAGCAGTTGCGCAAGGATCCCGGTCAGCCGCTGCTCAACAGGGCGATCAACCAGAACTACCCGCCAGGCTCCACGTTCAAGATCGTCACCACCGCCGCGGGGCTGACCTCGGGCAGGTACACGCCGGACTCGCAGGTCGAGGCGCCCGCCCGCATGCCGCTGCCCGGCACCTCCATCGACCTGGGCAACGCAGGAGGCGAGGCGTGCGGCGACGGGCACCCGCCGGTGGCCTACGCCTTCCAGATGTCCTGCAACACCGCCTTCGCCAGGATGGGCATCGACCTCGGACAGGACGTGCTGCGCCGGCAGGCGGAGGCGTTCGGGTTCGACGACGACAGCCTGACCGTGCCGATGCCGGTCGCGCGGAGCGTCTACCCGGCAGGCATGGACCAGGCGCAGACGGCCATGTCGGCGATCGGGCAGTTCGATGACAGGGCGACGCCGCTCCAGATCGCGATGATGGCGGCGGCCGTGGCGAACGACGGCTCGCTGATGCGGCCGTACCTGGTGGAAGAGGTGCGCCTGCCGGACGGCTCGGTGGTCGAGCGGGCCGAGCCCTCGCGGTGGCGCTCCGCCATGAGCGCCCAGGACGCCGGCGCCCTCACGGCCATGATGGTCAGCGTCACCCAGCCTGGAGGCACAGGGGCGGCCGCCGCCATCCCAGGGGTGGAGGTGGCGGCCAAGACCGGCACGGCGGAGAACCTGCCGGGCGCCCAGGACCACGCGCTGTTCACCGCCTTCGCCCCCGCCGGCGAGCCGCGGGTCGCGGTCGGCGTGGTGGTCGAGCGGGCCGGATTCGGCGGCGACGTGGCCGCCCCCGTCGCCAGGCAGATCATGCAGGCGGTGCTGGACTAGCGGTAGGCCTGCGCCTGCAGGGTGTAGAGGTCGGCGTAGAGCCCCTCGACGGCCATCAGCTGCTGGTGCGTGCCCTCCTCCACCACCTTGCCGTGGTCGAGCACGTAGATGCGGTCGGCGTAGCGGACGCTGGCCAGCCGGTGAGTGATCAACAGCACCGTCCTGCCCTCGGAGTGGTGGCGGATGCGCTCGAAAAGCGCGTGCTCGGCCCTGGCGTCGAGCGCGGCGGTGGGCTCGTCGCAGATCAGCAGCGGCGCGTCCCTGTGGAAGCCGCGCGCCACCGCGATGCGCTGCCACTGGCCGCCGGACAGCTCGTGGCCGTCCTTGAAGCGGCGGTCGAGGAGCGTGCGGTAGCCGTGGGGGAGCTCGGCGATCACCTCGTCGGCGCCCGCGACCTCGGCGGCCGAGACCAGCGCGGGCTCGCCCTTGTCGGTGCCCATCGTGATGTTGTAGCGGGCCGTCAGCGGCCACCTGGTGTGGTCCTGGGCGATGACGGCGGTGGCCAGGCGCAGCTCATCGGGAGGAACCTGGCTCACGTCGAGGCCGTCCCACGTGACGGTGCCGCCCTCGGGCTCGTAGAGGCCTGAAAGGATCTTGGCGAGCGTCGACTTGCCCGAGCCGTTCTCGCCGACGAACGCGACCACCTCGCCCTTGTTGATCGTCACCGTGACGCCGCGCAGCGCGGGGCTCTCGGCGCCCGGGTAGGTGAAGGTGACGTCGTCGGCCCTGATCTCCTCGAAGGCGGTGGGCGCGGCGGTGGGCCTCGACTCGGAGATCCGCCGCTCGGCGTCGGCGCAGAAGTCGAGGAAGTCGGTGAAGTAGAGGCCCTCCTCGTAGAGCCTGTTGGTGGCGTACATCAGGTTGCTCAGCGACATCTGGCCCTGCCTGATCGCCAGGACGGCGGTGCGCGCCACGGCCAGCGGCAGCGCGCCGAAGGCCAGCAGCAGGCCGAGCGCGAGGTAGACCAGGCCGCTGCCGAGGCCGCCCAGCGCCTCGCCGACCAGCCTGGCCACGGTCTGCCGCCTGGCCAGGCGGAGCATGACCTCCTGCTCGGCCCGCGCCACCGCGTCGTACATCCGCAGCAGGAAGCCGCGCATCGTGAACGAGCGCACCTCGGCGGCGGGGGAGCGGTCGGCCAGCAGCTCGGCGATGATCCACTTGCGCCTGCTGGCGGGGATCAGGGAGTACATGGTCGTGTAGCGCATCCTGGCCGAGCGCACCGCCGCCCACGCGTCGGGCAGCACCGCGAGCAGCAGCAGCGGCAGCAGGACGGGATGCAGCACGCCGAGCACGCCCGCCACGGCGGCGATGCCGACCAGCGCCGTCATCACGTCGATGGCGGTCATCACCACCACGTCGGCCATCGACACGCCCCGCATCCTTGCCCGCTGGAGCGCGTCGTGGAAGTCGGGATCGTCGTAGGCGGCCAGGGGAACCCTGCTGGTCAGGCCGTACAGACGCTCCTCGGTGAGCCTGGAGACCTGGGGGTCGAGGCGCGACTGCGCCCAGCCGGCCGCGGCCTGCGTCACCGTGCGCAGCGCGGCGGCGACCGCCACCAGGGCCAGGCTGGGCAGCGCGGCGCGCACCCTGTCGGGCGTGGGGCCCTCGCGGAACAGCGCGTCGAGCACGCCTGTCGTGGCCAGCAGGCCGAAGGCGGTGAAGATGCCGCCGGCCAGGTTGAAGCCGATGGTGGCCGCAGTGTCGCGGGGGCTGGCCCGCCAGGCCATGCGCATCGCCTGCCCCACGAGGGCGGGCAGGCGCCTGGCGATGGTCAGGAAGCCGACCTCGGTCATCTTGTCGGTGTGGGCGTGCCAGTCGGAGAAGGAGATCTCGCCTAGTTCGAGGGGCTCGTCCGCCATACAAGGAGTGTGACCGGCGCCACTGACAATTCTCCACAGCCTTTCCGCCAGGGGCCGGTTGGCGCGCTGCGAGAGGGTCGGCGAGGAAGGGCCGCGCCGCCACCCGTCGCCGGCCGTGCCCCCGCATGCATAAGATCGCCTCGGGGCGGGTAATCGGTGTAACACTGTCGGTAACGCCACTTCCCCCTGGAGAAGCCGCTGTGCGCCTGAGGCCGCCCACCGAACCGAACGACTTCGTCGGCCGCGAGTCAGACGTGGACGCACCGCCGGGGCGCGCCGATCGCGGCCAGGGCGAGCGCGAGCAGGCGGCCGTGAGGCCGGCTCTCACGTACACAGGTGCCCGCTCCGCTCAGGTGACGCGGCCACACGGCGACCGCCTCTCTACACACCCTTGACCCCCCGCGGATACATGCCCGAATGGCCATCTCGGAGCATGTGCCAGGAGCGGGCTCGGCCTAGCGTTGCCTCTGTGATCGACCGGCGGCGCGCATCGCGAACCCAGGTGCGGGGGCGCCCGCACGCAGGGCGAGCACGGCCTGTCGATCCACCCGAGACGTCGCGTTCGCTGATGGGCCTGGCCTCCTCGGAGGGGTGGAGGTCGTGGTCCTGCGGGCGCGACAGCGGGCTCGAGCCGCGCAGGGCTCGAGCCCGCCCAGCCTTCTGCGGCGCCGGTCGAGTACACATGGCCATACATATGTGAGGCGCTCTGAAGCCGGGGGGCTCGCCGTGGCGTGGCCCTGGGTCGCCGGCGCCTGGCGGCCGGCCTTCCTGCCGACGCGTGGCGTGGCCTGCGCGCCCGACCGGCGATCGGGCCTCTGCAAAGAGAGCGCTCCCCGAATATGCCGAGCTGTTATCCGCACATGCCTTGACGTCGCCAAGTGCGAAGTGGGTTGATGGCCCTACTGACAACGTTGTCACCGACCGTGGTGAAGGAGCGGTGTGCGATGAGACGACGGTGGCTGGCAGGCATCACCATGGCGGCCCTGCTCGGTCTGGCGGCCTGCGGCGGAGGGGGAGGCACTCCGGCTCCCTCCGGCCAGGCGTCGGGCACGGGTGGCGGCGGCAAACAGCAGGTGGAGGTCTTCTCCTGGTGGACGGGCCCCGGCGAGGCCGACGGTCTGAAGGCCATGAAGGAGATCTTCGAGAAGGAGAACCCCAACCTCACGTTCTTCGACGCGGCGGTGGCAGGAGGGTCGGGCGACAAGGCCAAGGCGCTGCTGCAGTCCAAGCTCCAGGCCGACACCCCGCCCGACACCTTCCAGGGTCACGCGGGCGCCGAGCTGCTGGGCTACATCAAGGCGGGCGACCTCGAGGACCTCACCTTCCTCTATGACGAGCTCAAACTCAAGGACGCCTTCCCCGCCCAGCTCGTCGAGCAGATCAGCCACGAGGGCAAGATCTACTCGGTGCCGGTCAACATCCACAGGTCGAACATCCTGTGGTTCAACCCGAGCGTCCTGAAGGAGGCGGGCGTCGCGGCCGCGCCCAAGACGATCGAGGAGTTCATCGCGGCGTTGGAGAAGGTCAAGGCCAAGGGCAAGATCCCGCTGTCCATCGGCTCGGAGTGGACCGTCACCCACCTGATGGAGAGCGTCCTGCTCGGCTCGCTGGGCACCGACGCCTACAACGCGTTGTTCAAGCCCGGAGCCGACTGGGGCTCGGCCGCGGTCACCAAGGCGCTGAACGACTTCGCCAAGATCATGTCCTACGCGGGCGACCCGCAGGACGACTGGCAGCCGGCGGCCGCCCAGGTGGCCGAGGGACAGGCCGCCTTCAACATCATGGGCGACTGGGCCTACGGCTACTTCCACAACCCGCCGGAGGGCGGCCTCGGCAAGAAGTCGAAGACCGACTTCGACTGGGCCCCCTCGCCCGGCACCGAGGGCACCTACATGTGGCTGTCCGACAGCTTCACCCTGCCCAAGGGCGCCAAGAACAGGGACGGCGCCGTCGCGTGGCTCAAGGTCGCGGCCAGCAAGGAGGGGCAGGACGCCTTCAACCCGAAGAAGGGCTCCATCCCCGCCCGCAAGGACGCCGACGCCGCCCTCTACACCGACTACCTGGGCGACGCGCTGAAGGACTGGTCATCCAACAAGCTGGCCGGATCCGTCCAGCACGGCGTGGCCGTCAGCCAGCCCTGGCTCGCCTCGATCAACGAGTCGGTCGGTCTGTTCATCGGCACCAAGGACGTGGCCGCGCTGCAGAAGGGCCTCGTCGACGCGGCGGCGGCCAACGCCCAGTGAGGCAGGCACGGTGATGGCGAGAAAAGGCGGGTCCGCCCTGCGGCGGGCCCGCGCCTGGTTGCCGGGGCTGCTGCTGGTGACGCCCTCGATCATCGCGATCGGCGTGTTCGTCTACGGCATGCTCGGCTGGAACTTCAGCCTGGCGATGACCGACAAGCACGACGAGGTCTCCGAGGGGAACTTCGTCGGCCTGCAGAACTTCGTCGACATCTGGGACGAGCCCCGATGGCACCTGTCGGTCAACCACGCGATCCTGTTCACCGTCGTGTTCGTCCTCGGCGCGCTGGTGCTCGGCTGGTTCCTCGCCTTCCTGATGGAGAAGGGCATCAGGGGGGAGGGCACCTTCAGGGCGATCTACCTCTTCCCGATGGCGATCTCGTTCGTGGCGACGGGCATCGTGTGGCGCTGGCTGATGAACTCCGGCCAGGACGAGAGGGCCGTCGGCCTGAACCGGCTGTTCGACGTGGTCGGCCTGCCTCAGTGGGCCTGGTTCAGGGACCAGGACTGGGGCATGGCCGCCATGGCGATCCCCGCCATCTGGCAGATGTCCGGATATGTCATGGCACTCTTCCTCGCAGGGTTCAGAGGCATCCCTGAGGAGCTGCGCGAGGCCGCCCGAGTCGACGGCTGCACCGAGTGGGGCGTCTACCGGCACGTCGTGCTCCCACTGCTGCGGCCTGTCACGCTCTCCGCGCTGATCATCCTCGGGCACATCTCGCTGAAGACCTTCGACCTGGTCATGGCCGTGTCGGGCAAGCAGATCATCACCGACGTGCCCGCGGTGTTCATGTGGGTGGCCGTCTTCGACTTCCACGACCCTGCCAAGGGCGCGACCATCGCCGCCTACATCGTGCTGAGCGTGGCGGTCTTCGTCATCCCCTACCTGATCTGGTCGGTCCGCAAGGAGAGGCGCTCGTGATCCTCCGCCGTGGGTTGCTGATCGTCTTCGCGGTCGTCTTCCTGATCCCGGTCTACGTGCTGCTGGTCACCAGCTTCAAGCCGCTCACCGAGGCAAACCCGTCGCAGGCCTGGAACCTGCCGCAGGTATGGACCCTCGAGGCATGGCGGGTGGCGTGGGAGAAGCTGGCGCCCGGCATCTGGAACAGCGTGCTGCTCGCCGTGCCGGGGTCGCTGCTGTCGTGCGTGCTCGGCTCCATGAACGGCTACGTGCTGTCGAAATGGCGCTTCCCCGGCGCGGACGTGCTGTTCACGCTCTTCCTGTTCGGCATGTTCATCCCCTATCAGGGGGTGATGATCCCGCTGGTCCAGCTCATGGTGAACATCGGGTTGTACGGCGAAATCTCGGGGCTGGTGCTCGCGCACGTCGTCTACGGCATCCCGATCTGCACGCTCATCTTCCGCAACTACTACGTGACGATCCCCGACGAGCTGATCGAGGCGTCGAGGGTCGACGGCGCGGGCATGCTGCGCACCTACTGGTCGGTCGTGCTGCCGGTGTCGGCGCCCGCGTTCGCCGTAGTGATCATCTGGCAGTTCACCTCGCTGTGGAACGACTTCCTGTTCGCGGTCTTCCTCACCGGCCCGACGAGCTGGCCCACCACGGTCATGCTGAACAACATCGCGGGGGCGCAGGCCACGCCGTACAGCCAGCAGATGGCGGCGGCGCTGCTCGCCTCGATCCCGACGATGCTGATCTACCTGCTGCTCGGGCGCTTCTTCATGCGAGGGCTGATGGCGGGCGCGCTCAAGGGGTGAGCCGGGAGGTTGCGGGAGCAGACCACGCCGCGTCCCGCGCGGGCGCCGGTGACCGGGCCGGCGTCCGCGCGGGCGGCGAGGTGGCGCCCCGGGAGAGCCGCGCGTGCTCTGTGCTCACGAACTCCGCGGGGCCTCGGGCGGGAGCTCTCCCGAGCCGCGGGGGATCAGCCTCACCGGCAGCTGGACGCGCTCCGCGGGGCCGCCGCCGCCCGCGATCCTGCGGAACAGCAGCTCCGCGCTCACCCTGCCCAGGCCCGCCGAATCCTGTGACACGACGCTCACCCCCGGGCTCAGCAGGTCCGCCAGCTCGAAGTCGTCGAACCCGATCAGCGCCATCCGCCGTCCGGCCAGCGCGCGCAGGACCGTCATCGTCAGCCGCCCGTTGCCGGTGAACAGCGCGGTCGGAGGGTCGTCCATCCCGAGCATCCTGTCGAGGTCGGCGCGCACCCTGTCGAGCTCGGGGTGGGCCATCGAGATCAGGCGCTCGTCCACGAGGTCGCCGAGCGCCTCGCGGTAGCCGTGCTCGCGCTCGCCAGCCGTGTAGATGGTGGGGCTGTCCCCGAGGAAGGCGATCCTGCGGTGCCCGTGGGCGAGCAGGTGGGCCGTGGCCATGCGCGCCCCGCCCCTGTTGTCGCAGAGCACCGTGTCGACGTCCAGGCCAGGCCCTGCCGGACGGTCCACGAAGACGGCCGGCGTGCCCGCCGCCAGCTCCGACCGCAGGTACGAGTGGTCGGCGCCGGCCGGCACCACGATGAGCCCGTCGACCCTTCGCGCGCAGAAGGTGAGCACCAGCTCCCGCTCCCTCGCGGGCTCCTCGGCCGAGGAGCCGCTCAGCACCAGGGAGCCGTGCCTGATCGCGACGTCCTCGACCGCCCTGCTCACCCCCGAGTAGAACGGGTCGCCGACGTCCTCGATGACCAGGCCGATGCTCGACGTCCTGCCCTGCCGCAGCACCCTGGCGCTCTCGTTGCGGCTGTAGCCCAGCCGTTCGATCGCGGCCCTGACGCGGTCAGCGGTGGCGGCGTTGACGCCGGGCTCGTTGTTCACGACCCTGGACACGGTCTTGAGCGCGACGCCCGCCTCGGCGGCGACATCCTTCATCGTCGGTCTCACACCCCGATCATTTCCCATGCCGGACCCTCTGACAACGTTGTCAGCAGGCAGAAGGGCCCTCAAACCCGTGGCCGTCGTGATCACCTTCTCGACGATGACGCAGTGGGCGACGATGCGGGCAGATGCCGCCACCTACCCGTTCCGAGCCGGAGGCCGCATGGCAGAGTGGGCCTGGCTATGTCCTTGAGATCAACTTTCGTGGTCGCCGGGCTGGTCCTCGCCGCGCTCAACATGCGACCCGCCCTGGCCGGAATCTCCCCCCTCCTCGACGAGATCATGACCGACGTGGGCCTCACGCCCGCGGGCGGCGGTGCGATCACCACGGTCATGGTCGTCTGCCTGGGCCTGTTCGGTCCCGTGGCGCCGCTGCTGGCCCGCAGGATCGGCCTGGACCGCACCCTCCTGGTGGCCCTGCTGATCCTCGCGGCGGGCGTGGTGATCCGCAGTCTCGACGGCGCCCCCGCCCTCTACACGGGCGCGGCCATCGCGGGCACCGCCATCGCGATCATGAACGTGATCATGCCGGGCGTGGTGAAGCAGCACTTCCCCGAGAAGGCGGGCCTGCTCACGGCCATCTACGTCTCGGCTCTCGTGGGCGGCGCCGCCGCGGCCTCCGCGCTGGCGATCCCCATGGAGCACCTCACGGGCTACGGCTGGCGCGGCGTCTCCGCGCTGGTCGCCGTACCCGCCGTGGCCGCGGCCGTGCTCTGGCTGCCTCAGGCCTTCGGCAGGCAGTCGGCCCCCGCCAACGGGCCGAGGCCGTTCAGGGCGCTGATGCGCAGCCCCGTCACCTGGAAGCTGACCGCGTTCATGGGCATCCAGTCGCTCACGTTCTACGTGATGCTCGCCTGGCTGCCCACGATCTTCCAGGAGGCCGGCCTGCCCGCCGACCACGCGGGGTTCCTGCTCGCCATCTCCAACCTGGCCCAGGTCGCCGCGACGCTGGCGGTGCCCGTGCACGCCGAGCGGAGCAGGACGCAGGTCCCGCACGTGGCAGGCGCCGCGCTGCTGACCGTGGCGGGCTATCTCGGCGTGCTGCTCGCGCCGACCACCGTGCCGTGGCTGTGGATGATCGTGCTGGGCCTCGGGCAGGGCGCGTCACTCGCGCTGGCCCTGCTCATCATCACGCTGCGCGCCCCCGACCCCTCCTCGGTGACCGCGCTGTCGGCGGTGGCCCAGTCGGTGGGGTACGTGCTGGCCGCGCTCGGCCCGCTGGTGATCGGTCTGCTCAGGCAGGCGACGGGCGGCTGGACGGTTCCGCTGCTGGCAGGGCTCGCCGCGTGCGCGGTGCAACTGGTGGTAGGGGTACTGGCGGGACGTCCTCTGATATCTTAGGCAAGGCTTACCTATTCGACTGAAGGGCCTGCCGTGCCGCTCGCCGAGTTGACCGGAGTGCTGGAGCGCGTCGCCGCCGCGCGAGGGGGCGTGCTCGGCGTCCTGCCCGGCCTGCTCGTCGAACCCGACGACTCGTGGACACCGCTCCAGGAGCTGACGCGCGAGCCGTACACCCTGCTCAGCGCCCTGATCGAGCAGACCGCGGGCCGCTACGACGCGCCGAGGCACGTGGGGGCCGCGCTGCTGTGGAAGACGCTCGGCTACTGGCTCACCTTCCCGATGGCCGTCGGCTGGGCGCTCGACGGGCGGGCGCCCGTCATGCGGTACGAGGACACCTACTTCAAGCAGTCGGAGGCGGGGGTGACGGTCGCGGCCACGGAGGTGACGGTCGTCGACAGCCCGCAGGCCATCGCCGAGGCCCTGCGCCAGTCGCAGGAACCACTGGTCAAGGCGATCAGCGGCCAGGCGAGGGTCGGCGCGCGCACGCTGTGGGGCTCCACCGCGGAGGCGTTCGCCCATCCGATGACCGCGGTGCTCCAGGGCGACTACATGGGCCTGCTGCGCGCGGTCGGCCGGCCGGTCGACGGTCTGCTCGAGCAGACCGCCGACGGCTACCGGCGCAGGACCTGCTGTCTGTGGGTCACGCTGCCCGAGGCCGAGCCCTGCTCGACCTGCTGCGTGCTGCGGGAGTCGTGCGCGGCCTGAGCTCAGGCGACCTCGGCTGCGGGCACCTCGCCCATGAAGTCGTCGTCGATCGGGCGCAGCTCGTCGGCGTAGCTCACCGAGACCCTGCGCATGAGCCCGGTGTCGTCGATGGAGTACTGCCCCAGGCGCCACAGCGGAGGGGAGTAGGCGTGGATCGACACGCTTCTGTCCACCGCCCCTGTCAGCCGGTGGATGTGGTCGGGGCCGAAGTGGAAGGACTGCCCTTCGGCCACCACGGTCTCCAGGTGCTCGCCGCCGATGCGCGGGTTGCACTCCAGCAGCGCGCCCTGCACCACGTGGACGGCGCCGGAGGAGATGTCGTGGTCGTGCCAGCCCGTGTCGTCCTCGGGACGCCAGCAGAGCAGCCACACGTCCACATAGGCGTCACGGTAGAGCGAGGCGTAGTGCCGGCCGCCGTCGGCGGGGAAGTCCACCTGGTCCTGCCACTGGGCGGGGTCCGCGGCCAGGTCGTCGACCAGCTCGCGTAGCTCCCGCCGGTCGAGCGTCCTGGCGGGAAGGTTGGTGCTCACGTGCGTTTACTCCTTTCGTCCGAGTAGACGTCGAGGGTTGGCGACCCTGATGGCGTGCGCCGCGGCGGCGCCCATCCCCGGGTCGGGGGCGGTGGCGTACGGCGCGTCCGAGCCGTTCACCACCACGTCGATGCCGAGCTCGCGGACGATCGCGTCGATCGCGCGCGGGCCGTAGGAGGAGGTCTCCACATAACAGAGGGGGTCCACCTGGCCCCTGCCGCCGCCCCTGGCGATCAGGCGCTCGGTGTGCAGCGGCGCGAGCCCCGCCAGCAGCGCGAAGCAGACCCGCAGCCTGGGGTGGCGCGGGCGCACGACGGCGTGGAAGTGATGCCAGGCAGCGTGCATCTGCTGGACGTACGGCACCAGCGCCGGCCACCAGCCCGGCACGCCAGGCGTGGCGGCCGCGGGGGCCCGGATGGACGAACAGCGGCAGGTCACGCTCGGTCAGCACGTCGAGCAGCCGGTCGTCGGGCTCTGCGGTCGCGGGGATCTGCAGCCCTGCGAAGCCGCGGTCGAGGTCGGCGGCCAGCCTGGCCGGGTCGACGTCGCTGTGGCAGGTCGCCGCCCACGCGCCGAACGGCTCGGGCAGCTTCAGCGCGCCCTCGTGGTAGGCGTCGATGAGCGGCCAGGCCTCCTCGGGCGGCAGGAACTCGATGCCCAGCGGGCTGGAGAGGGAGACCAGCGCGAGCTCCAGGTCCGTGGTGTCGCGAGCGTCGTGGTCGGCGGGGTCGACCTCGTACGGCGGCTCGCCGTCCAGGATCAGGGTCCAGCCGTCGAGGTAGGGAGGGCGCGACCTGGCGCGCAGCGCCTCGACGAACGAAGGCGTCCACAGGTGCTGATGGACATCGATGCTCACGGCCACACCTCCCTCTATTTCCTACCGAGAATACATGTAAACCCTGGGACTGCCATGTGAAGCGATTCAGTGATGCGTTTCAGTGAAACGCTTCACCCCCGGTTTTGTCAATGCTGGCTACGCTGGTCCGATGGCCAGAAAGCGAGCGACCATCAAAGAGGTCGCGCAGGCGACCGGCCTTTCGCCTGCAGCCGTCTCCTACGCGCTACGCGGGCTCCAGGTCTCTGAGGAGACCATGGAGCGCGTGCGGGCCGCGGCGGCCGAGCTCGGCTACGAGGCCGACCCCATCGCCCGTGCGCTGGCCAGCGGGCGCACCGGCATGATCGGCGTGCTCTGCGGCTCCCTCGAGGACCTGTGGCAGCAGTCGCTGGCGGTCGGCATCAGCAGAGGGCTGAGGGAGAAGGATCGCTACGCGCTGATCCTCGACGCCGTCGGCGACCCCGCCCGCGAGCGGGCCCTGGCCCAGCAACTACGTGACCAGCGCGTCGACGGCCTGATCGTGCAGCCGGTCGATCCCGCCGCGGCCTTCTGGGCCGACCTGTGCGAGTCGGTGCCCGTGGTCGCGATCGGCGACGGGCTGCCCGGCACGGCCGGTGAAGTGATCTTCGACAACAGGCGGGGCGTCACCCTCGCGCTCGAGCACCTCAAGGAGCTCGGCCACGAGCGCATCGCCGTGCTCACCCCCACAGGCGCGCGCACCCCCGACAGGCCCGCCGACGTCCACGCCAGCGCCGAGGCCGACAGGCTCGGCCTCGACATCGAGGTGGCCACCGCCTCCTACGGGCTGACGGCGGCCACCGAGGTCGCCCGCGGCATCCTCGACAGCGGGCGCCACACCGCGGTGTTCTGCTTCTCCGACTCCATCGCCTACGGCGTCTACGCCGCGGCGGCCGAGCGAGGGCTGTCCATTCCAGGCGACGTGTCGGTGATGGGCTACGACGACCATCCCATGTCGGGCCTGCTCAGCCCCGGCCTGACCACGGTCGACTGGAACATCGACGGCATCGTGCGCGCCGCCGTACGGCTGGTCGCCGCCGCCGCGGACGGCCCCGCGCGGCGGCGCAGGGTGGTGCAGCAGCCCACGCTGTGCGAGCGCGGCTCGGTGCTGCGGATCAGCCGCTGAGCTCCCTGCGCGCCTCGTCCAGATCGGTGTCGAGAGGGCGGTCGGGCTCGCTGGGGGAGCCCGGCTGGGCCAGCGCCCTGCGGGCGGCGACCAGCTCGCAGGCCAGCACGATCTCCAGGGGCTCCACACAGCGCAGCGCCGCCCTCGCCGCCTGGGTGGCGAAGCTGGCGTGGTCCTCGGTGCCGCGGGAGATCACCGCCGTGCCGCTCGCGACGGGCGCGGACAGCAGGCGTAGCTCGGCGAGCGCGTCCTGCGCCACGTACTCGAGGATCATCGCGCCCGACCGGCCCTGAGCCCCACCGAGGAAGGGCAGGAGCCCCGTGTAGGCGGGCTCCATGAGCGTGGCCAGCCTGGCGGCCGACAGCTGCGCCGCGGGCACCAGCGCCGCCCGCATCGCGTCTAGCGCGAGGGCGACGGGGGCGGCGTGGAAGTTGCCGTTGTGCCAGGCCAGCTCGCCGCTGAACAGCGGGTTCTCCGTGGCGGCGTTGAGATCGACCTCGACGACGCGCCCGGCCCTGGTCAGCGCGTCCATGGCGGCGCCGTGCACCTGCGCGAAGGCGCGGTAGCCGTAGGGGTCCTGGACCCTGACCGCCTCCTCGGCGGCGAGCATCCCGCGCAGGCGGGCCGCCACGTCGGCCTGACCCGGCTGCGGTCTGGCCTCGTGCACGGCCGGCGCCAGCGGCTCGGCGGAGGCGTTGACCGCGCTGAACGAGCGCGCCGCCACGGTGACGGCGGACTCCATGAGCGTCCGCAGCCTGTGGACGGCCAGCGCCGCGTCGGCCAGCGTGGCCGCGCCCGAGCTGATGAACGGCAGCGCGTCGCCCGACGACAGCGCGAACCTGGGCCCAGGCCCTGGCCGCCCTTCGGGCCCCCCGCCATTCGCGCTCGCCCAGCAGGCACAGCGCGGTGGTGGCCAGAGCTGTCAGGTCGCCGGTGCCGATCGCGCCGTAGGTGCGGACAGGAGGTGTGAAACCATCGTTGATCGCCTCGGCGAGCACGGGGAGGAGGGCGGGGTCGACCCCCGAGCCACCCGCGAGGAGCTGGTTGAGCCTGACGACGAGCATCGCGCGGGCGCGCTCCTCGCCGACCAGCGGTCCCGCGCCTCCCGCGTGACTGCGCAGCAGGTCGAGTCCGCCCTCCTCGACGGTGGTGTCCTTGTTCGCGCCGACGCCCGTGCTCTGCCCGTACACGGGAGCTGTCAGTGTCCGGGCGGTCCGCCAGGCGGCCCCGGCCCGATCGAGGGAGCCGATCGAGACGGGGACTCCTGAGGCCACCTGCGCGCAGGTGAGGGTGGCGCCGTCGAGCAGCATCAGTCGGGCAGGACCAGGCTGAGCACCCAGCTGACGATGGAGACGACGAGCGCCCCCCAGAAGGCGGCCCAGAAGCCGGAGACATGGAAGGGGACGTCGATCTGGGAGGAGATCCAGCTTGTGAGCAGCATCAGCCCCGCGTTGACGACCAGGGCGAACAGCCCCAGGGTCAGCACATAGAAGGCGCAGCCGATGGTCTCGATGATCGGCTTGATCACGGCGTTGATGACACCGAAGATCAGCGCCACCACGAGCAGCGTGCCCCAGTAGTTGGCCGTGCCCGTGGGAGTCGTGATCTCGACTCCGTCCACGAACTGGATGGCGACCCAGAGGGAAGCCGCCACGACGAGAATTTTGATGATGAACTTCACGCCACAGGATCCTCGCATTTCTGATCGGCGATTCGATAGAGCCGCGGTGCGGCCAAGGGATAGATCATCACGCTGGACACACCCGCGGCCACCATCGCGGCGGCCGTGGCGGGCGTGACTCTGATCCACGGTTTCAGCCGGTCAGCGATGATCGGCGCCACAATCGTGGCGAGCGTGACGACCGGAGAGGTCGTCAGCTGACGATCAGGCATGCACGCTATGTGCCCAGAGATGACTCCACGTAGTCACGTGAGGGCGTTACCGAGAGGGGTTATGGGGAAAGAGCCGATTCTGGGGAGGAAGTGACATGGACACTGAGGAACTCGAGTCGATGCCGGCCAGCGAACTTCACGAGCGGGCCGTGCGCTATGCCGTACGCCACGGGGACTTCGGGTTCCTCTGGGAGCTGTTGAGGGCCATCCCCGCGGCGGAGGCGGCCAGCGGTCACGGCGGCGAGGTCGTCAACGACCTCAGCCACCTGTCCGCGCTGCTCAGCGACGCCATGAGCTCGGGCCAGGGAGAGCTGGGCGAGGCGCTACGACCTCTCTACGTCGAGTACCTGGCCAAACATCCCGAGGCCTAGCCCGCGAGCCTGGTCTCAGCGTCATAGGTCGCGAACCCCGGCGTGAGCGTCGCGCGCCCGTCGGGGCCCACGACCATGCTCTGGTACGGCTGGGCGCCCCCGTTCCACCCGGCGCCGGGGTGCGGAGCCGCGCCCGTACCCGGGTCGGCGGCGAGGCGCATGGCGAAACGCCTGGCCCTGGCGGTACCCATGGCGTGCATCGCCGAGGCGTACGCGCCCGCCACGCCCAGGTCGGGTCCGATCACGCACACCCACGCCCTGCCCTCGCCGCTGAACTCCGAGCCGCCCGCCGTGGCCACAGCGGCGTCGTGAGGGAAGAGCACCCGCGTGGTGACACCGTCGTAGGGGTCGCGGACGCCGAGCCGCCACCGGCGGCCCGGCGAGGAGGAGCCGCGCACCCGCAGGTCGTGACCCGCGCTCACCCTGTGGTCGACGGCGCCCGCGATGGTCAACGCCCGTGACAGGCGTTCCACCGCCCACCCCCTGACGTAGGGCATCGGGTCGAGCCTGCCGCCCGCGCGTCCGTCGAACCAGCCGCCCGTCGCCTCGTGCAACGTGTCACACCTGTGCAGGATCTCCACCACCTCGGGGACCTGGTCGATCGTCTGGCCCCTGTTCAGCCTGGCGACCTGACTGTCCTCGCGGTCGGGGCTGAAGGTGTCCTCCACCCACCGCAGCCAGGAGAAAGCGTCGTCGAGCAGGGGCGTCAGCTCCCGCTCCGGCAGCGCGGTGCGAATGTCCACGCACACGGGAAGGTCCATCACCATCTGCACACCAGCGACACCGGGAAAGGTCATAGGAGTCACCGTGGCACGAGCGGGATAACGCACGGCTAAGCCCTTTGCCGGAGCTTGGACAGCGCACCCCTGACGTACCTCACGAAGCCGCGAGGACCGTAGACCACGACCCTGCGCTCGGAGATGTCGGGGACGAGACGGCTCAGGCCCGAGGCGCTGACCGCCTCCTTGGCCCTCGGATCGTGCTCGGCGCCCTCGACGATCATCACGGGCACGCCGCGGGCGCGCAGCTCGCGGGCGGCCGCGGCCTCACGCGGGTCGCGCGCCCTGTAGAGCACCAGCGTGCGCTCAGGATCCTTCACCCTGGAGGCGATCCTGTCGGCGCCGACGCCCTCGGCGATCAGCAGCGTCCCCGCTCTCTGCTCGGGACGGCGCCGCCAGAGCGCCACCGCCAGCGCGGCGCCGTACAGCAGGAAGGAGCCGGTGCGGCTCAGCCCCGTCACGTCGGCGGGGGTGGCGAGCTGGTGCGCGACCAGCAGCGCGCCGGCGAGGGCGGCCACCACGCGGACGCTCGGAGGCAGCGGCGCGGTGCGCCGCCAGCGGACCGACACCAACCCGAGGACGACGAGCAGCGCGGCGCCGACATACGCGGTGGGCAGCCACGGATAGCTCCAGCCGGGGTGGATCGCTCCGAAATGCCCCACTGCCGCGCCCGCCCAGAAGAGCAGAGGCGAGAGAGACTGGGTGCTGGTAGTCATAGAACCGACGGTGTGCGACGTACATGAGAGTTGCCTGAACAAAAGATGGGTAAGCCCGAAGTTTTGGTGGTGGACGACGAGCCGCAGGTGCGGGAGGCGGTCACCAGGGCGCTGCGCGTCCAGGGGTACCGGGTCAGAGGCGCCGCCGACGGGCCGACCGCGCTGGCGGTGGTCGCCGTGGACAGGCCCGACCTCATCGTCCTCGACGTCATGATGCCCGGCATGGACGGTCTCGAGGTCTGCCGCCGCCTGCGCGCCGAAGGGGACAGGACTCCCGTCCTCATGCTCACCGCGCTGTCCGGCGTGGGGGACAGGGTCGAGGGGCTGGACGCGGGGGCCGACGACTACGTGGTCAAGCCGTTCGCCCTGGAGGAGCTGTTCGCCAGGGTGAGGGCGCTGCTGCGCCGTACCTCCTCGTCGGGCGGAGCGCTGGAGTTCGCGGGGCTCGCGCTGAACCCCGCCAGCCGCCAGGCCAGGCGCGGCGGCAGGGTCTTCGACCTCACGGGCACGGAGGCGGCGCTGCTCGAACTGCTCATGCGCAACGCTGGACAGGTGCTCACCCGCGAGGTCATCTTGGAGCGGATCTGGGGTTACGACTTCACCCCCGGCTCCAACTCGCTGGAGGTCTACATCCGATACCTGCGGCGCAAGACCGAGCACGACGGGGAGCCGCGGCTCATCCAGACCGTGCACGGCCTCGGATACGTGTTGAGGGAGCTATGAAGCTGCATCTCCGGCTCGCGATGGCGGCGGGCCTCGCGGCGGCGCTGTCGGTCCTGCTGGTGCTGGGCGCCGCCTACTACGTGACCTGCCGCAGGGCCGAGAGCGTCATGGGGCAGATCGGGCGGTGGCAGGCGGAGTTCGGCTGGCCCTTCCTGGCCGTGGCGGCCGGCGGGCTGGTCATCGCGGCGTTCTTCGGCTGGCTGGCGGCGGGCACCTCGCTGCGTCCGCTGTCGACCCTCACCGCCACGACCTCCAGGATCGCGGTGACCCGAGACCTCGGCCTGCGCATCGCCGTCACGCGCGACGACGAGATCGGCAAGCTGGCGGCCAGCTTCAACACGATGCTGGACGCCCTGGAGCGCTCGGCCAAGGCGCAGAAGCAGCTGGTCGCCGACGCCTCGCACGAGCTGCGCTCGCCGCTGACGGCGGTGCGCACCAACGCCGAGCTACTGGTCAGGGGCGACGTGCCGGAGTCCGAGCGGGCCGAGGTCGGACAGGCGGTGGTCCTCGGTCTCGAGGAGCTGACGGGGCTGGTGTCCGACCTGGTCGAGCTGGCGAGAGACGAGGAGCCCGCGGCCCTGGTGGAGGTCGTGCGCCTCGACGAGATCGTCTCCCATCAGGTGACGAGGGCGGCGTCGCACTGGCCAGAGACCCGCTTCACGGTGTCGGTCTCGCCGACCCTGGTACGGGGCGTGCCCGACCGGCTGGCGCGGGCGGTGGGCAACCTGCTGGACAACGCCGCCAAGTACGGCGCGCCCACCGACGCGGTCGAGGTGACGCTGCACGACGGCGTGCTCGAGGTGCGCGACCACGGGCCGGGGATTCCGGTGTCCGACCTGCCGTTCGTCTTCGACCGGTTCTACCGGTCGGCGCAGGCGCGGGCGAAGCCTGGCTCGGGGCTGGGGCTGGCGATCGTACGACAGGTGGTGGACAGTCACGGAGGAACGGTGGCGGCGGTCCCCGCCCCGGACGGCGGCACCCTGGTCCGCCTCGTTCTCCCCACCCCGGCCTGACCCGCGGAGAGGCCCCCACTGCCCCGCGCGGCGCCCTGATACTCCCGGTAGGTTTGCGAGCATGGCGAACGTACGTGTTGAGCGGACAGATGACGGTTTCGTGGCGACCAACGCGCGGGGCGCGCGCGTGGAGATCGGCGGCGGGGACCAGGACGGCGTGTTCACCCCGGTCGAGCTGCTGCTCGCCGCGGTCGGCGGCTGCAGCATCGTGACCGTGGAGCCGCTCACGGCCAAGCGCGGGCACCGGCTGCTGAAGCTGGCGATGACCGTCGACGCGGAGAAGGTCGAGCCGAACAAGCTGGGCCCCGTCACCATCACCTACGACGTGGAGCTCCCCTCGGAGCAGGCCGACGAGGTGTTCAGGGCGGTGGCGGAGCGCGTGGAGGCCAAGCACTGCACGGTCAGCCGCTCCCTACGGGAGGGCACGGAGGTCCGCTTGGAGCTCCCCTAGGCTGATTAGGGCGATTATCGACCCTGGTATGACGCGTCCGTTGCATTCGGCTCTGTAACGTTGAAGCAGGTCAAGGGTGCTGCGACTGACTTGCAGAGCTTTTGCCGATGCGGACGCGGAGGGGGACCGTCGTCTGCTGTGCGGGACCGCCGGGCGCTTCGGGGGAAGGTGCCCGGCCTGGACCGCGATAGATCGGGGTCGGGCAGTTTTGGGGGAAACTGCCCGGCCCCGATTCATATGTACTGTCTTAGGGTGAAAAAGCTCCTTATCGACTGTGATCCCGGTATCGACGATGCCCTGGCCCTCGCGCTCGCCGGAGGCTCTCCCGAGATCGACCTGGTCGGCATCACCACCGTGGGCGGCAACGTCAGCCTCGAGCTGACCACCGCCAACGCCCTCGCGCTGCGCGAGTTCTACCGACTGGGCGACGTCCCCGTGACGCCCGGCTGCGCAGGGGCCCTGATGGGGGAGCGTGTGCGCGCCGAATCCGTCCACGGCGCCACCGGCCTGGGCGGCGTCGAACTTCCCGCGCCGGTCAAGGGGGTGTCCGACGGCCACGCCGTCGACTTCATCATCGAGACCCTCCGCGCGAATCCCGGGGAGATCACCCTCGCCGCCGTCGGCCCGCTGACCAACATCGCCATGGCCGTACGGCGGGAGCCGCGCATCGTGGAGTGGGTACGCGACTTCGTGATCATGGGCGGCTCGTACACCCGCGGCAACCACACCCCCGCGGCCGAGTTCAACATCAGGGCCGACCCCGAGGCGGCCTCGATCGTGTTCAGGGCCGGATGGACGGTCACCATGGTCGGCCTCGACGTGACCCTCACCGCGGTCGTCACCGAGGCGATCCTGGACCGGATGCGCACACTCGGCCGCCTGGCCGACCTGGTGGTGCCGATCTCCCAGTTCTACGGGATTGTGACGGCGGAGGGAGGCCCCGCCATCCACGACGCGGTCGCCGTCGCGCACGTGATCGACCCGACGCTGCTGACGTGTGTGCCCGCGGTGGTCGACGTCGAGACGATGGGGACGTACACGGCCGGCATGACCGTGACGGACTTCAGGATCGACGAGCGGACGGCCAACGCCTCCGTGGCGACGGGCCTGGACGTGGACCGGTTCTGGAAGCTGACGCTGGAGGCTTTCGAGCGAGTGGGTGAGCGGATCGGGTGATGTGCGAGTGGTGCTCTGCTGCTGCTAGAGTTATCGACGTCGCAAGCGCCGCTAGCTCAGTTGGTTAGAGCAGCTGACTCTTAATCAGCGGGTCCGGGGTTCGAGTCCCTGGCGGCGCACCGACCGAAGCCCTGGCTCTCACTTATGAGAGCTGGGGCTTCTTTGTTTGTGGTCCCACCAAAGGGTGAGCGGGACCCGGCCGCGTGGTCCGTCCGGGCGGAAGGGCCGCCGCGATCGCCGCCGCCAGAACAGGTATCCCGGCGACCAGAATGGTTATCGCCGCCCACGGGGTCTCGAAGGGCACCCGCGCGATCGGCTCCCAGGCGGCCGAGGCGGTCATGGGCCACGCCAGTGACCGGCCGATGACGTACCCGGCGGCCGCGCCCATCAGCGCTCCGCAGGCAGCGCCGAAGCCCGTACGGCACGCGACGAACAACCGCACGGTCGCCGTGGAGCCCCCGCTGACCCGCATGAGCACGCGCCTTGATCGCGAACGGGTGGCCGCCGACCCGGTCGCGGCCCACGCGCCGGCGAGGGCGACGAAGGCCATGGCCACGACGAAGTACCACCAACCGGTGGATGCCTGGTATCCCCGCTCGACGTAGACGCCCGCGGTGTCGCCCAGCCGCCGCTCGATCCGCTCCTGCTCGATCGCCGAGGTCCGGTGGACAGTGGGGTCGATGATCAGCGTCGTCGGTTTCAGACGCAGGCCGAGATCGCGCATCATCTCCGAAGGGATGAAGATTCCCTCGACGCCGGGGCCGGCGGGGCGGGCGACGCCCCCAGGGAGGACCTTCGTCGATTCAAGGTGGTACGGGTCACCTGAGCGGTTGTATCGGATCTCCACGGAGTCAGCCGTGATGTTCTCCGCTGTGACGGCCACGGCGGTGCCCTCGTCGTAGGGCGTGGAAGAGTCTCCCGTCAGATAGCGCAGCAGCGCCTGCTCACCGATGAGGACGGGCCACGCGAAGCCAAGATCGGCCGACGGCACGTCTGCGGTGAGTGTTTCGACGGTGGCGTCGATCCTCGTGATCGGTTTTCCGGGTAACGCGTGCTGGATGGCCGCCCGCGCGGCCACCTCGTCGGCTGAGTACAACGCCACGACGAGGGCGCCTGGCAGGGCTTCGGGATAGTACTCTGCCCTGTTCTGCGCCGTCACGGCGGTAGCGACGATCATCACGGTCACCGCGAGGGCGGTCGCGTTCATCGTCGTCGCGACCGCGCCGACCGTACGGCCATCGGCCACGTCATGGGTGGCCATCCTGAACAGCAGCGGCCCTCTTGCCGCGTGGCGCCCAAGAGTTCTCAGCAGCCACGGTACGAAGGGGCTCAGCCCGCAGAGCAGCATCCCACCGCCCATGATGCTCGCCAAGACGATCATGGCCGATCCGAAGTCGTCGTAGTGAACGTCTTCGTGCGTGGACCACGCGGTGAGGGCCAGAACCGCGAGGCCGACCACAGCAAGGATCGCCCCCCAGTGCAGTTGACGGCCGCGGGCTCGGGCCGCTCGTGTCGCGAGCACCACAACGCCGCAGACGAGCGCCAGGGGGGAGGCTAACAACATCACGAGGGATAACGTGATCGCCATCTCGAACATGAGGGAATGGTACGCAGCCCCACGACGGCGTCCAGGAGTGCGTGACGCATGGTCACGGGCATACGTACTCTGTGGGAAGTATCCCCATCGTCGCCCGCTGTCGGATGCGTGCGAGGCAGCCGTGTCCGACCGTGGGGGCATGGAACTCTTGCGCCTGCTCCTCCTCTTCTTCCACCTGGCCGGGTTCGCCGCGATGGTCGGCGGGTTCTTCTACCAGATGCGCGTCAAGCAGCCCGAGATCGGCGGCTACATGATCGGCGGCGCGATCGGCCAGGCGGTCACCGGCGCCGCGCTGATCGGGGTCAGGTACGCGCTCGACCTGCCCGTCAACAACCCCAAGATGGGCCTCAAGCTGGGGCTCGACCTCGTCCTGCTGGTGCTCGCCGTCGTGGGGGTGCGGCAGCGGGTCAAGCGGCCCGCCGTCTTCTACGGCGTCGGCGCGCTCGCCGTGCTGACCGCGGCGGTGGCGGTTTTCTGGAAGTAGAACTGTCGGTGACGATCTCTAGTGTCCCCGGCATGACGAACGCGGTGCAGGCGTACTCCTACGCGGGGCCCTCGACCCTCGACGGCTCCAGGCTAGACCTGTCGACCTCCGGTGGCCGGGCGCTGTCCGGACCTCAGGCCCATCCTCGCTTCTTCAGCGGGCTGATCACCGAGGCCGCGCCCGCCGCCGCCGGCCTGCTGGCGCTGGCCGACGTGGCGATGACCCGCTATCACCAGCCGCGGCCCGGCTGGACCCGCGACCCCGTGGTGACCTGCGACGGGCAGCGGCTGCGCCTGGAGTCCTTCTCCGCGTGCGGCGGCGTCTACGCCAGGCTCGACCTCGACGCGCTCGACGGCGAGGTGCTCGACAGGGGCACCACCAACGTCGACGTCAACGGTCCGCTGCGCGAGGCGCTGGTCAGGGTCGGCGGGAAGGATCCGCTGCACCTGGGCGTGGGCCCCGACGAGCTGACCGTCACCACGCTCGAAGGGGCGGTGGTGGAGAAGAAGGTGCCGCTGCCCACGCGCTGGCTGCGTGGTTTCGCCGAGGTCCAGGTCATCGCCGCGGGCTTCGACCTGCGCGCGGAGCTTCGAGGGCCGCAGGCGGTGCGCTTCCTGCGCGGCCTGCCGCGCGCGTCCAAGACCACCGTCTGGGTCGCGCCCGCGGGGCGCGACCTGCGGATGGTCTCGGGCCCCACGTCAGGCGCGGTCTGCCTGTCGGGGGCAGGGCGGATCACCACGCTGATGCCGCTGCTCAGGTTCGCCAAGGCCCTCAGGGTGTACGGCCCGGCGGCCGGGAGCGAGTTCGAGGCGAGCGCGTGGGAGCTCGAGCTGCCCGGCATGCGCTACACCCTGGCGATCTCACCCCAGCCCTGGCGCGGCTTCTCCGGCGAGGGCGCCGTCCTCGACGACCTGTCCACCGACGAGGCGGCCGGCGACGCCGACGTGATCGGCATGCTGCTCAACTTCGAGCCCTCGGTGGAGATCGGCCTGCTGGCCGACCGCTCAGGGCTCTCCCCCTCGCGCGTGCGGGCCGCCCTCACCCAGCTCGGTACGGCAGGGCGCGTCGGCTACGACCTGCACGAGGCCTCGCACTTCCACAGGGAGCTGCCCTACGACAGAGACCAGGTCGCCGAGCTCAACCCCAGGCTCACCGCGGCCAGGGCGCTCGTCGACTCCGGCGGCGTGCGGCTCGACGGCTCGACCGCCGAGGTGACCACCCCCGGCGGCGTCCGTCGGGTGAGCCTCGCCGAGGGGAGCTGCACCTGTGAGTGGTGGTTCGACCACCGCGGCTCGCGCGGACCGTGCAAGCACGTCCTCGCGGCCAGGATCGCCGCCAGGGTCGCGGTCGAGGCCGAGGTGACCGCATGAGCGCAGAGCAGCCGACGCAAGTGGTGCAGGCCGAGCGCGCGGACGCGTGGGAGGCGGTGGCCGAGGCGATCGACAGCGGTCAGGCCGACCGGGTGGCGGAGGTCGTGGTCCGGCTGGACGAGGCCGAGCGCAGGCGGGTCGCGGCCGAGTTGCCCGGTCACCTTCCCACGGCCAGGCGCAGGGCGCACGAGCGGTACGAGACGCGGCAGGGCGAGGCGCACCGGCGCTACGAGCGCGCCCAACAGGATTTCCTGCGCGAGGCGACGGAGGGCGGCCTGTCGGAGGAGCAGGCCCACGCGCAGTGGTGGTCGGGCCATCACTACCGGTATGAGCAGTGGGTCGACTGGCGTGAGCGCGACCGGTGGATCGAGCCCATGCGGGTCGCCGGCGCGGGCACGATCGGCGGAGCCGCGGCGGTCGCCGCCTGGCTGCACCGCCGAGACCTGGCGGAGGCGGCGGACGACCTCGGCCCGATCCTGCGCGTCATCGGCGAGCGTCCGGCCGAGTGGCAGGCCGACCTGGCGGTCAGGCTGGCCACGCGGATCCGGGCGACGCGGCGGCGCGACACGGGCAACGCGGCCGAGCTCGCGCTGGAGCTGCTGCGCAGGAGCGGAGCCGAACCTCCCGAGCACGACCCGCTCGTCGTCGCGTGGGTCGCCGCCGCCCGCAGATCACGTCCCGACCCCCGGAGCGATCGATGGACGGACGCGCTCACCTGGGACGACCAGGGCAGGGGAGCGGTGCCCACCCTTCGTGACGATCCTCTCCTCGTCCACCTCCTGCCGCGGCTCTTCGAGGCCGAGGGCGCGGGGAACACGCTGCGCGACGACCCCGCCGACCCCGGTGCCTCAGGCTCCTGGCTGGGTGCCTTACGGCGGCTCGAGCAGGAGGGCAGGATCGACCGCACGCTGCTGCTCGACGGCTGCGTCAGTCGCTTCCTGCGCGGTGGCGGCGCCACGGACCTCCGCTTCTTCGCCCGCCTGCACGAGCTGCTGCTGCCCGCCCCGGACGAGACGGCCCCGTACACGCGCGACTATCTGCGGCTGTTGCCGGCCGCCCCAGGGCCGGTGGCCGAGCTGGCCGTGCGGCAGTTGCGCGGGGTCGGTCTCGGCGCCGACGACCTCAACGAGGCGATCGAGGCGCTGCTGTTCCGCGCCGAGAGCAAGCTCGTACGCGCCGGGCTGACCTGGCTCGACCAGGCCGCCCGTGCGGCGGCGGGCGACCTCGACCATCTGGCTCCCGCGCTGGGCTCGGCGTTCCTGTGCGACTCCTACGACGTGCGGGAGCGGGCCGTACGGCTGGGGGTCAAGCACGCTCGCCGCTTCACTCCCCTCGGTGCCGACGCCGTCCGCGAGGCCGGCGCGGTCCTCCCCGCCGACCTGGCCGTACGGCTGGCCGAGGCGTTCGGCGGTGAGGTCGTCCCCGAGGCGGAGGCCGACGACTTCCAGCCGGGAGAGCTCCCTGTCGTCGACGAGCGGCCAGAAGCCTTCCCGCCTCCGGCCGAGCGGGTGCCCTCGCAGGGCGGGGTCGCCTTCGAGAGCTGGTTGGCGTGGTTCGTCGGTGAGGGGGCGGCCTGGCGAAGGCCCGTGGAGGGGGAGACCTCCCTCTACGACCGGCGTGAGTGGCACCACCTCGAGGAGTGGGCGGAGGCGATGCTGCGCGAAGCCGCCGCGCCCGGCCAGGAGCCGCCCATTCCCGAACCTGAGGAGCCGCCCGCGTACGCTCACCACACCATCGGCGTCAGCACCTCCGAAGGCCACTTCGAGGTGGAGTTCGGGCAGCTGCCCGCCGCCGTGCGAGAGAGCATCACAGCCGATCTGAACGCGCGCGGGGTGCCGCTGGGCAATCTGGAGCACGTCGGGGAGGCCGAGCCGGTCGGCGGCGAGATCCTCGCGATCTCGATGGGGACGACGGGCAACTGGCCCACGCGCGACAGGAAGCAGGAGCCGCCACGCGACAGACTGCCCAAGAACGTCTCCATGCCGCATCTGGTCATGCTCCGCCGGTGCGCGGAGGTGCACGCCGCGCTCAAGGCCGGGACGCTTCCGCCGTACCTGCTGGCCACGCCGACCCGCACGGACGGTCACCTGGACCCGGCGGTGCTCGTGGCCAGGCTCGAGGGTTACGCGCGGGCGGGTGTCGAGGCGCTCCCCCTCGACCTGCAGCAGGCGCTGCTCCGGGTGCCCCGCGAGGTCGCGCCCGAGGTGGCAGGCCGGGCGCGGGCCCTGGGCACCCGGGCGGGCGCCACCCTGGTCGGCTGGCTGACGAACAGGCCGGAGCCGGTGACCCGCGTCGACTGGACACACGGCGACGGCGACTACACCCACGACCAGCAGCCAGGCGAGCGCCACTCGCTCCGCCTCAAGCCCCGCATCGTGATCGAGCCCACCGGTCTTGAGATCGTCGACGCGCTGCTGTCCGATCCTCAGCCCTACCGCTGGGAGGAGCACGGGCGCTACATGGAGTCCTGGCCGATGCTGCTGCCCGCGGATCGGGAGGTCGTGGCGATGCACCTGCTGCCGCATCTGCTCAACGAGTGGGACAGGCCCGGCTACTTCCACCGGTCCGTCGCCGCGCTCGTCGACGGAGACGGTCCCGCCGGAGAAGGGCTGGCCCTGCTGCTCGCCCGGCTCCTGGCAGAGAGAGGGCCCTGGCACGCGCGCGACGCCGGGACCACGCTGCTGCTCAGAGCCGTGGCACGCGGCAGCCTGCCCGCCGTCGAGTGCGGCCGCCAGCTGGGGCTGGTGCTGCGCAGGACCGAGGTCAAGCTCGGACGCGTCCTGGAGTCCCTGGAGGACTGCGCCAGGCAGGGCGCCCACCGCGAGATCTGGCAGCTCGTCGCGGGGATGCTGCCGGTCCTTCTGCCCGGCACGGACGAAAGGGCGCACGCCGGGCACACCCAGGTCCTCGGCTTCGCCGTAAGGGCCGCCGGTTGGGCGAAGGCGAGCGGCCCGATCCCGGCCGTCGCCGAGGTGGCCGCGCGCACGGGGTCGAGCGGCTTCGTACGGACGGCACGCCGCCTGCACGAACTGCTGACCCGCTAGGGCGACGCCCCGAGAAGTGTCGGTGGCGCTCTGTTCAATGGAGCGCATGCACAAGGAGACGCGGCGGCGCGGACTGTTCTGGGATGTGCAGGAGGGGCGGGTCGCGCCGCCGCCGCGGCGGTCCTTCTCGGCTGGGAGCTGGTCGGGGTGGATCTCGAGCAGGGGACCATCGAGGTGGCCTTCGTGGCGAGCGAGCAGTTCGCGAACCCCGTCGGGGTGATCCAGGGCGGGTTCCTGGCCGCGATGCTCGACGACACCCTGGGGCCCGCCCTGGTCGCCACCCTGCCGGAGGGCCAGTTCGCGCCCACCCTCGACCTGCACGTCCAGTTTCTTCGTCCGGCCCGTCCAGGACGGCTGCTCGGCCGCGGGCGCATCGTGCAACGCGGCAGGGAGGTGTGCTTTCTCGCCGGAGAGCTGCTCGGGCCCGATGGCCGTCCCGTGGCCGTCGCCACCGCGACCGCGCGCATCCAGACCGTTCGAGGGGAGGGCGCGCCGCCGTCCCGAGTGTCAGCCTGACGCGTGCGGGTGTGAGCGGTTCGCCACCAGCGGCTCATTCTGAGGAGGGGATGACCCAGGCGTCCAGGAGGGGCCCCAGCTCGCGCGCCACGGTGGTCAGGGCGCGCACGTCCCGCTCGGTCCTGGCCATCAGGATCGCGCCCTCCAGCGAGCTGATCATGAGTGTCGCGAGGGCCCTGGCCCTGGGGCCCGGCACGCCCATCCCCTCCAGCGCCTGGGCCACCGCGCTGCTCCAGTGGGCGAAGGCGGCGGCGGCAGCGGCTCTGACGGAGTCGCTGGAGTCGGCGCAGTCCACCGTCGCCGCGGCGACGGGGCAGCCCGCGACGAACCCGGCCGTCTCGAACTCGTCGGTCCACTGGCGCACCATCGCGGCGAACAGCCCGCTGGGCGAGGGCTCGGACAGCTCGCCGACAAAGCGGGCGACCCGCTTGCCCGCGTAGGCGCCCGCCCATGCCACGGCCTCGTTGACGAGCTGCTCCTTGCCTCCGGGGAAGTAGTGCTGGAGCGATCCCCTCGGCGCCCGTGCGTGGGCGGCCACGTCGCGCATGCCGGTGGCTGTGACCCCGTCACGCCGGATGAGCTGAGCCGCGCCGAACACCATCCGCTCGCGCGGCCCCCGTCCGGAAACCGCCACGATGAGCCTCCTCCTCTATGACGAGTGTCATAAGGCTACTACTATGACAGGTGTCATAGCGGACGCGGAGACGGCGGTGCGTCGTGGACGTGGGTTTCATCGGACTCGGCGTCATGGGGCAGCCCATGGCGCTCAACCTGGCCAGGGCGGGCACGCACCTCGTCGTGTGGAACCGCACCCCCGCCAGGTGCGAGCCGCTGCGGGAGGCCGGAGCAGAGGTGGCGGGCAGTCCCGCCGAGGTCTTCAAACGCGCCAGGACCGTCATCCTCATGCTGGCCGACGGCGCCGCGATCGACTCCGCCCTGGGCCGCGGCACTCCCGACTTCGGGGCGAACGTCGCAGGGCGCACGATCGTCCACATGGGGACGACGTCGCCGGGCTACTCACGCGGGCTCGAAGCCGACGTCCGTACGGCAGGCGGCGGCTACGTCGAGGCCCCCGTCTCGGGATCGCGCAAGCCCGCGGAGGCCGGGCGGCTCGTGGCGATGCTGGCCGGAGAGCGGGCGGCCGTGGAGGCGGTGCGCCCCCTGCTGCGGCCGATGTGCCACGAGGCGTTCACCTGCGGGCCGGTGCCGAGCGCGCTGCTGATGAAGCTCTCGGTCAACCTGTTCCTGATCACCATGGTCACCGGCCTCACCGAGGCCTTCCACTTCGCCGATCGACACGGGCTGGACAGGGCGCAGTTCCTGGAGGTCCTCGACGCCGGCCCGATGGCCAGCGGCGTCTCCAGGATGAAGGCGCCCAAGCTGCTGGCGCGTGACTTCGCCGTTCAGGCCGCGGCCAGGGACGTCCTGATGAACAACCAGCTGATCGCCGACGCGGCCAGGGCGTCGGGCATCGCCTCGCCCCTGCTGGACGTCTGCCACGCCCTGTTCGGCGAGGCCGTCGCGCTGGGGCACGGCCAGGCCGACATGGTGGCCGTCCTCCACGCGCTCGAGGCCAGGACCGCGGGCCAGGCGCCCTGACATCGTCCGCCAGGGCGCGAAGACCTCCGACGGCCAGCCGGTGGGCGCCCTGGCCGTCCGCGACGCGGCGGCTACACCGTCGAGGGCCTGTCGAGTGAGGGAGGCCACGTGCTGACCTCTTCCAGGCCTCGGGCTCGTCTTCCGCAGCCCCCGACCCCCCGGCACGGCGCGCCAGGCGCGCGGAAATGCAGTTGCGGGTTAATGGGGTGATTCGGGATGCTTTCCTCATGTACCGCAGCCGAATGTGCCACAGGGCTCGCACGCGACGTTAGGACGTCGCGTGCGAGCCGTCATGGCGGGTGAGGGTGCTGGTGTGCTCGGCGGTTTCATAAGCCGCACAAGGCGGGTTCGATTCCCGCACCCGCTACGACGCGGCGAAAGTCAGCAACGGGGGCAGCGGGTGCGCCGCCGCCTCGTGTGGACCGTTCTCATGGTGGGCGTGCAGGCCGTCAGTGAGGCGTCGCTGGTGAGAATGGCAAGCTCCAGCCGGCGTAGTTCGGCGCCGGGTTCGAGGCCGAGGTCCGTGCTGAGGATGTGCCTGCCCGCGCGGTAGACCTCCAGGGCCTCGGCCTGGCGGCCGGCGCGGTAGAGGGCGAGCATGAGCTGGCCGCGGAAGCGCTCCTGGAACGGATGCTCCTCCACGAGGACCGACAGCCGTCCGATGAGGTCGGTGTGGCGGCGTAGGCGCAGGTCGGCGTCCATGCAGTCGCCCAGCGCCGACAGCCGCTCCTCGTTCAGCCTGGTGGCTTCCTGGTTCAGCAGCGGGGCCCCTTCCAGGCCGGAGAGCGCGGGTCCGCGCCACAGGGCCAGAGCGGTGTGGAGCAGGTCGCTCGCCCTTTCGACCAGGCCCGAGGCCAGGGCCTGTCTGCCCTGGTGGGCGAGGTTCTCGAAGCGATGGGCGTCGAGCGAGCCGGTGGGGATGTCGAGGGCGTAACCCTGGGCGCGGTGGACGATGGCCTCCGGGGAGCCGAGCGTGCGTCGAAGCCGGTGAAGGTGCAGGCGCAGGCGTTTGACGCCCTGCTCGCCCGCCTCGTCGCCCCACAGCGCGTCGACCAGCGCGTCGCTGCGGACGACCTTGCCCGCCTGGCACAGCAGGAGGGCCAGCAGCGCCTGCTGTTTGCCGGATCTGACCGTTAGAGGGCGATCATCCTTTATCACGTCGAGCGCGCCCAGAATTCTGAATTCCATGGCACTCAAGAGCTTTTCCACGAACGGAGGATAGAAGCGCGGATCGAGAAATGGAGGAGAAACCCAAGAGAAATCCTCTGAACCCACACTCAAGCGAGAAGTCATCGGCCTCGCGGGCTTTAAACCCACCAAGAGGGGGAATGTCGTGAAAAAAGCCTGGTTTGTGCCGGTCGCGATCGGCGTCGTCGCCGCGCTGCCCGCCCCTTCGATCGCCGCGCAGAAGCCACCGCAGGGAGAGATCCGCGAGGAGACCCACGCCCACGCGGGTCCCGAACGGTCGGACGTGACGCGGCCCAGGCCGGAGAAGGCCAGGCCGCTCCCCAAGGCGAACCTGCGAGCGATCGAGGTCGAGCAGGAGCCGAGCGCCCGCGTGACCGCCTCTGGCAGGGTCGCGCTCAGGGCGCTGGTGATCGCGGTGGACGGCGCCGACTTCGGCCTGGCCACCTGGAAGGCGGCGCTCGATCGGGCCGGCATGCCGTACGACGTGGTGGAGAGCAGGTCGCAGAGCCTGCCCCCGCTGGTCAGGCAGGACGGCACGGGCGCGTACAACGCGATCCTGCTCACCAACGGCTCGCTGCTCCACCAGGGCGGCGACGGCTACGTCAGCGGGCTCGACCCCGAGGAGTGGAACACGCTGTGGGCCTACGAGCGCGACCACGGCGTGCGGCAGGTGTCGCTCTACACCGCCTACGGCGCCTTCCCCGAGGACTACTGCCTGCGTCCCGGCAGTGAGGGCGGCATCGGCGCCACGCCGGTCAACGCCACCCTCACTCCTGCGGGCGCTGCCGTCTTCGACCAGCTGAAGGGGACCGTCCCGATCAGCCAGTCCTACCTCTACCGCAGCGTCGTGCAGCAGGGTTGTCAGGCGGAGCCGATCCTCACCTCGGGCAGCGACGTGCTCGGCGTCAGGAGCACCTCGCCAGACGGGCGCGAGCGGATGGCGCTGACCTTCACCTCCAACCAGTACCTGCCTCAGGCCGACCTGCTCACCCCCGGCCTGCTGCGCTGGGCGACCAGGGGCGTGATGCTGGGAGAGCGGCGTCACTACCTCAACGTGGACGTCGACGACTGGTTCTCCCACACCGACCATCTCAGGACCGACGGCACGATCGACAGCACGCCGGGTTTCAGGATCAGCAGGAACGACGCCGAGGCGACCTACAACCAGCAGCAGAGCTTCAGGGCGAACAACCCGCTCGCCGCGAACTTCAGGCTGGCGCTGGCCTACAACGGCGAAGGGGCCAACCCGGGCGCGCCCAAGACCTGCGTGCTCACGCTGCTCAGCCCCGACCCGCTGACCAGCTACTCCCGCTGCAGAGCCGGCGCGTTCACCTGGATCAACCACACCTTCACCCACCCGAAGATGAACTTCACCGACTACCAGACCAGCTACAACGAGATCGCCGACAACCTCACCAGGGCGCAGCAGCTCGGGCTGAGCGTCGACAGGACCGTGCTGAAGACAGGTGAGTACTCAGGGCTCGGCGTCTATCACCCCGACCCCGCCAACGACATCGACCCGCCCACCGACCACGGCCTGGCCGCCTCCAACCCCGGCCTGCTCCAGGCGGCGAAGGCGGCGGGGGTGAAGTACCTGCACGGCAACATGTCCTTCGCCAGCCACCGGCCCTCCTGCTTCAACTGCGGCACCCGCCACCCGCTCCAGCCCGAGCTGCTCGTGGTGCCCGACTGGCCCACCAACGTCGCCTACCACGTGACGACCAGGGCCGAGCAGACGCTGTTCTACAACTCCTACTACGGGCCGCGCGGCAGGTTCCCCCACTGGCCTGCCGACCAGACCTACGCGCAGATCCTCCACCACGAGAGCGAGGTCGGCCTGCAGCATGTCATGTCGGGCTCGGTCTACGCGCACACCTTCCACCAGGGCAACCTGCGCGGCACGCCGAACCTCGTCTTCGACTGGGTCAACGCCGTGATGAACAAGTACAAGGGCCTGTACAAGGTGCCGGTGCTCACGCCGACCTGGACCGAGCTGGCCGCCTACGTCGAGGCCCGCGGCGCCCACTTCGCGGCGCTGCCGAACGTCGACGCCGTCCTCGACCGGGAGGCGGGCACGGTCACCCTCACCTCCCCGACGGCGGGAAGCGTGTTCGTCACGCACGCGGGCACGGGCGGCACACCGTACGGCACCGACAGGATCGCCAGGGTCACGCTCGGCGCCGGCACGCCGGTGACGCTCCCCGCGAGCGTGCGTCCGTGAGGGTGACGCTCGTCTCGGAGGGGACCTACCCCTTCGCCATGGGCGGCGTGAGCGTGTGGATGGACCAGCTCATCCGCGGCATGTCCGACTACAGCTGGGACGTCGTCACGCTGACCGTCGACGGGACCGAGCGCTCGCTGTGGGAGCGGCCCGGCAACCTCGCGACCGTGACCGCGCTCCCGCTGTGGGGGCAGCAGGCCAGGAGGAGCGCTCCCGTCCCGCCGTCCTACGCGGAGTTCCTGCGACTCATCCTCACGCCCGCGGTGATGGGGCAGGGCAGCGCCGCCTTCCTGGCCGCGCTCGAAGACCTGTCGCGGTGCGAGGACCTGCTCGGCGCGCTGACCGGCGCGCGGGGGCTCACGCTGCTCATGGACAGCTGGTACGGCCATCGCATGGACGGCATCAACCTGGCCGACGCCATCACCGCGGCCCATCTGCTCGGCCACATGCTGCGCCCGCTCACCGAGCCGCCCGTCCGCTCCGACCTGACGCACGTGGCGATGAACGGGCTGAGCATGCTGGTCGCCATGGCGGCCAAATGGCGGTACGGCACGCCGATCGTCCTGTCCGAGCACGGCGTCTACCTGCGCGAGCGCTACCTGCAGTACCTCACGGAGCCGGCCTCGCACGCCGTACGCGTGCTGCTGCTGAGCTTCTTCAGGCGGCTGGCGGGCGCGTCGTACGCCATCGCCGACAGGATCGCCCCGCACTCCTCCTACAACAAGCGCTGGCAGCTGAGGGGCGGCGCCGACGACGAGCGGATCAGGGTGATGTACAACGGCGTGGACCCCGACGACTTCCCCGTGGCGAAGGGGGAGCCCGAGGCGCCGACGCTGGTGTTCATGGGCAGGATCGACCCGCTCAAGGACATCCACACGCTGATCCGCGCCTTCGCGGTCGTCAGGGACAAGCTCCCCGACGCGAGATTACGGATCTTCGGAGGGGTGCCCGACGGCAACGAGTCGTACCAGGCGAGCTGCGAGGCGCTGGTCGGCGAGCTGGGTCTGGAGGGTGCGGCGATCTTCGAGGGCAGGGTCGCCTCACCGCTCGAGGCCTACCACGCCGGGCACGTCGTGGCGCTGACCAGCATCTCGGAGGGCTTTCCCTACACCGTGGTCGAGGCGATGGCCTGCGGCAGGCCGGTGGTGTGCACGAATGTCGGCGGCGTCTCCGAGGCGGTGGCGGGAGCGGGCTACGTCGTCGCGCCGCGCGATCACCGGGCCGTCGCCGAGGCCGCGCTGCGGCTGCTGACCGACCCTCCGCTCAGGCGCAGGCTCGGCACGCTGGCCAGGTCGCGCGTCATGGAGAGGTTCACGCTCCGGCAGTCGCTCGCCGACTACCGCCACGTCTACAGGGAGGTCGTGCCGTGAAGATCATCGTCGAGCCGATCGACGAGCTGGTCGAGCAGCTGCGGCCCAGGCTGGCCAGGGCGGTCGAGCCGCTGCAGGTGGCCGCGGCGCTGGAGTCGGAGGGGCTCAACGACAAGCTGGCGCGCGAGCGCTACGGCCATGCCGACGTCTTCTCCCTCGCCGAGAGCGTCTACGCGCGGCTCGTCAGAGCCGAGCCCGCGCCGCCCGCCGAGGCCGGCCGCGACACCACCTGGCGCTCGCTCGTCCACGGGCCGCTCTACGCCATGCCCGCCGCGCTGCTGCCCGCCGTGACGGCGCTGGTCGGAGTCGAGTCGCTGATGCCCGGTCTCGTCGTGACGACGGGGATCGGGTGGGTGCTCGGCTCGGTGCTGTCGCGGCTGGCCTACGGCCTGACCGGGCTCGGCGCGCCGGCCTCCGCGGCCATGACGCTGCGCAGGGGGCTGGTCCTCGGGGTGATCGTGGCGGGCGGCACGGCGCTGCTGTGGGGGCCGGTGTCGATGGTCGTGCTGGCCGTCGCGCAGCTGACCTTCCAGGTGTGCTCGGGGATCCTGCTGTTCCACCGGCGCGAGGGGCTGCTCGCGCTGCTGATGCTGCCCGCCACCGTGGCGGGAGCCGGCTACGTGGTCGTGGGCGAGCCGGTCGTCGCGCTCGTCGCCGTGGCGCTGGGCGTGCTGTCCATCGGCGCGGTGGCGTGCGCGGCCGTCCTGCTGACCAGGCACGGCAGGCCGGAGCGGCCGGTCAGGGGGCAGTTCACCGCGGACCTGGCGCTCGCGCTGGTCTACAGCGCGCTGACAGCCGGCTTCCTGCTGCTGGCTGAGGGAGCCTACGTCGTCTCCAGGCCCGACCTGGCGGTCGCGGGCGCGGGCCTGGTGCTCGGGATGGGTGTGCTCGAATGGCGGGCGCACCGCTTCGAGTCGGCGGTGCGGGGCGTGGTCAGGCAGGTGTGCTACCCGGTGGAGTTCACCGCCCAGGGGCACAGGCTGCTGCTGCGCGGCCTGCTCTGCTGCCTCGCCGCGCTGACCTGCCTCACCGTCGCCGTGCTGGCGATGACCGAGGTGAGCCTGCAGGGCGTGGTGATGGCCGCCGCGCACGTGGTGCTCGGCGGCGCCTACTTCGTGGCCTTCCTGCTGGCCAACCAGGGCAGGCTGGTCGAGCTCTGCCTGGCGCAGGGCGCGGCGCTGCTGGTGCACCAGGGCGCGGGGCCGCTGCTGCCGGAGGGCCCGCTGGCCGACGTGCTGCTGTTCCTCGCCGCCTGCCTGCTGTTGCTGTCGCTGCTGCTGGCCCTGATGTCCGGCAGCCTCAAGGACGTGTGGCACTACCGCTGAAGGAGCGCGCGTGAGATCCCCGATCTGTTTCTACTACGGCGACGGACGGCTCGACCGCCTCGCCGCCTACGAGAAGGTCGTCCTGCAGGCCGACTTCTACACCCCCGAGCAGCTGGCCGTCCTCAAGGGTCAGGACGTGCACACGCTCGGCTACCTGTCGCTGTCGGAGGACGTCGGCCCGCCCGCGCCATGGCAGCGGGCCGAGCGCAACCCCGACTGGGGCGGCGCGTTCGTGCACGTGGGCGACCCCGGCTGGGTCACCCACGTGGTGGAGCAGGCCAAGGCGGCGATCGCCACCGGCTTCACCGGGCTCTTCCTCGACACGCTCAACCTCGAGCAGACCTTCCCGGAGGACCTGCCCCACCTGCTCGCCCTCATCGCCGCGATCAGGGAGGAGGCGGGGCCCGACTACCTGCTGGCCAACAGGGGCTTCGCGCTGCTGCCCAGGATGGCCGAGCTGGTGGACGGCGTGCTGTTCGAGTCGTTCTCGGCCCGCTGGGTCGACACCGAGACCTACGCGCCGTGGCCCGACGACGTGCTGGAGGTGCACGCCACGGTGGCCGAGCACCTCCTGGAGTACGACCTGGACCTCTACGCGCTCGACTACGCCGACACCGCCGAGCTGGCCGACTTCGCCCACCGCAGGGCGGCGGAGTACGGCATGCTCTGCTTCGTCAGCGACCGCGTGCTGTCGAGGGCGTAGGGCGGATGCCCGCGCCCGCCACGATGGCGGCCACGCCCGGGTCGTCGTCGAACGCCTGCTGGGCGAGGGTCGTGTTGCCGGAGAGCGTCACGCCCTCAGGGGCCTGGCCGGGGTCGGCGTCCCAGAAGTTGCCCGTGAAGGTGACGTGCTCCAGCGGCGGCGACACGTTCAGCACCACGGGAGCGTCGGCCCGATGGACGACGTTGCCCTGCACGGTGACCCACGCGGCTCCGTAGTCGGTGTAGAGGCCGAAGTTGTAGGGAGTGATCGTGTCGCGGACGACGTTGCCGCGGATCAGCGCACCGGTGTCCCGCGAGAGGCCCTGGCTGCCCGAGACGTAGATGCCGCCGCCGTCGGCCAGCACCTGCATCGTGTCGTGCACCAGGTTGTCGAGCACCTGGGCGCCGCGCCCCTCGTAGACCACGATGCCCGCGTGCGGCACGTCGTTGACCTCGTTGTGCGACAGGACGGTGTCGCGGGTGCCGGACAGCAGGATGGCCGGTGAGCCGTGGTAGTCGCGCCCGATGTGGTGGACGTGGGTGTTCTCGATCCGATGGCGCAGCGCGCCCGAGCCGATGACCACGCCGCCGCCCGACACGTCGTCGACCACGCTGTCGCGCACCACGTTGTCCGCGCCTTCGCCGCGGAACTCCAGCGCCACCCCGCCCATGCGGGTGAACCTGCAGCCCTCCAGCGTGACCCTGGAGGCGCTCTCGAAGATCACGTTCCCGGGCATGGCCGCGGGGTCGCCTGGGACGGTGACCTGTCCCTGCCCTTCGGCGAAGGTGACCGTCTGGAGCAGGCCGCCGTCGTAGTAGCCGTTGCCGTGGTAGTGCAGGAAACCCTCGGGGGCGCTGGGCCGCAGCCAGGTCGCGTCGGCGAAGGTGATGCCGAGGAAGGAGACGTCGTGCACGTCCACGGCGTGCAGCAGCGTCTCCAGCACCGGCGCCACCACCTCGCCGAGGTCCTCGCCCGGCAGCGGCAGGTAGTGCAGGACCCCGCCGGCCAGGGCGAAGGAGCCCTCCGTCAGGAAGGCGGGGCTGTTCTCCGCGGAGGTCGGGGCGTCGGCGCCGTTCGACTCCCCGGCGCCGGGGCCGTCCCAGGAGATGATCGAGTGGTAGAGCCGCGCCGCCCAGCCGAAGGCCGGCTGCGCCATGGTGACGGTGGCCGAGCGGTCGTCGCCCGAGATCCGCGCCACCGGGCAGCGCGCCTCGGACCACGGATAGGCGCCCCTGTAGACGAACTCCACCTCGCCCTGCCACGAGGCTGGAGCGGGGTCGTCGGTGACGTAGCCGGTCTCGGTCCTGGTCAGGCGGTGATCGAGGGTGATGGCCGCGCGGGCGGCGCGCCGCCCCGAGACGTAGAGCTGGCGGGTGGCGAGGCCGGGGACCTCGGCCCTGTGGACGCCGTCGTCGTCCCTGCGCCAGCCGGTGACCGGCCGTCCTCCGCTGATGACGACGCTCTCCTGCTCGGCGGTGCCGTAGCCGTGGGCCTGGTAGACCACGCCGGAGTCGGCGGCCGAGAGCCTGAGCGGCTGGGTGAGCCGGTGGACGCCGGCCCTGAGGCTCACCACGGTGCCGGGCTCGGCCGCCGCGCGGGCCCGCTCCAGCGTCGCGAACGGCCGCTCCTGCGTGCCGGGACCTGAGTCGTCGCCTGCCGGATCAACGAAAAGCATGGGGGAGTCCTCTCGCGTGTATGGTGTACACATCTGGTATACAGCATAGACAGGGAGGGAGGTCAAGTTGAGTGATCCTGAGCGCAGTACAGAGCTGCTGTGGGGCGAGAGGTCCAGGAGCGGCCTCAGTCTGGAGCGGATCGTGCGCGCCGCGATCGAGCTGGCCGACGCCGAGGGCCTGGCCGCCGTCTCCATGCGGAGGGTCGCCGAGCGGCTCGGCTTCACCACCATGTCGCTGTATCGTCACGTGCCGGGCAAGGCCGAGCTGGTCGACCTCATGTGCGACGAGGTGATGGGCGAGACGGCCGGCGAGGACACGCGGCCGCGCGACGGCTGGCGGGCGGAGCTGGATGGGTGGGCGCGCGCCGACCTGGCGCTCCACCGGCGCCATCCGTGGCTGGTCGAGGCCGCGCACTCCAGGCGGGTGCCGGGGCCGAACGCGCTGGCGGGCTTCGAGTGGGCGCTGGAGGTGGTGTCGAGGACAGGGCTGCCGCACGCGCAGGTGGTGGCCGTGGTGACCCTCGTCGGCGGCTTCGTCGAGAGCGCCGCCAGGCAGATGGCTCAGCGGATGCGCACCGAGCGGCGCACGGGCGTGAGCGAGGAGGAGTGGTGGGGTGCGCGCGACTCGCTCTTCCAGCACATGGACAGGTATCCGACGCTGAGCCGCATCTACGAGGAGGGTGGCTACGACGCCCCTCTCGACCCGTTCGAGTTCGGCCTGCAGCGGGTGCTCGATGGCATCGAGGCGCTCATCCGTGATGAAACACGTGACGAAAATCGGTGTGCGGTATGCGGGAAGGCCCTCGACGAGATAAGTAAGGGCAGGCCGCGAGACTACTGCTCCCGCGCCTGCCAGCAGCGCGCCTACCGCATGCGCAAGGGCTAGAAGGCGAAGGCCGCCTCGAAGGAGTTGCGGGCCAGCTGGTCGAGCTGGGCCTCGCTCATCCCCAGCTGCTCCCGCAGCGCCCGGTAGTTGTCCTCGACGTACCCGCCGAAGTAGGCGGGGTCGTCGGAGTTCACGGTGACGAGCAGGCCCTCGTCCAGCATGGCCGGCAGGTTGTGGTCGCGCAGCGAGGGCACCGCGCGCAGCCGGACGTTCGACAGGGGGCAGACGGTGAGCGGGATCCGCTCCTCGCGCAACCTCGCCACCAGCGACGGGTCCTCCATCGCCCTGATCCCGTGGTCGACCCGCTCCACGCGCAGGACGTCGAGCGCCTCCCACACGTAGTCGGGCCCGCCCTCCTCGCCCGCGTGCGCCACCCTGTGCAGCCCCTCGCCCGCGGCGATGTCGAAGACCCTGCGGTACAGCGAGGGCGGGTGGCCCACCTCCGCCGAGTCGAGCCCGACCCCGATGAACTGCTCCCTGTACGGCAGCGCCGCCCTGAGCACCTCCTCGGCCTCCTCCGGCCCCCTGTCGCGCAGGAAGCACATGATCAGCGCGGCCGGGATGTCGCTGTCCTTTAGCGCCGCGTGCAGCCCGCCGAAGACCACCTCGAGCGGCACGCCCCTGATCAGGTGCGCCTGCGGGTCGAAGAAGATCTCCGCGTGCTGCACGCCCGAGCGCTTGAGATAGGCGGTGGCCAGGTCGTAGAAGTCCTGCTCGGTCCGCAGGACGGCCATGTTCTCGTAGTAGATGTCGAGAAAGGACTGCAGGTTCACGAAGTGGTAGCGGGCCCTGATGGCCTCCACGTCGAAGGTGGGCAGCTCGACCCTGTTGCGCCTGGCGAGCTCGACGACGAGCTCGGGCTCGAGGGTGCCTTCGATGTGCAGGTGGAGTTCAGCTTTCGGCCGCATGGGATCGAGTAAACCCGAGGGACGGCGGGGCGGGTATCGTGCAAACCTCCCAACTCTCGCCATACGACCTGGGGAAACAGCCATGAGAGTGGCCGACCTGCTCGCGCGTGCATGACGGTCCTGCGCAAGGTCGCCGTCCCCACGGCCATGCCGGCCGTCTTCGCCTCGGCGCGGATCTCCGTGCCGGCCTCGATCATCGGCGCCCTCATCGCCGAATGGCTGACGACGGGCGAGGGGATCGGCGCGGAGATCCTCCGGGCGATCGGCGGGTTCCGCTACGACGAGGTGTGGACGGACATCGTGGTCGTCACGGGGGTGTCGTTCCTGGCGTACGCGGTGGTGGGCGTCATCGAGTCCCTCGTCCTGGCCCGCTTCTCCGACGACCCCTGCGCGCGTCGCGCTGAGAGAGCCGCCTGTAGGGTCTGCGCATCGCAGTCGAGGCCGGGAGGCGCAGGTGAGGAGAGACTGGGCGTGGGCCCTCGGCATCCCGCTGTCGGTCATCGCGTGCGCCTGGGTGGCGTTGAACCCGTGGCTGTTCTGGCCGGGGATCGTCGTGGGAACGCTGCTCTGCTTCATGGCGTGGATCGTGACCTCGATGCCGCACGACCGGCATGGGCCCGGCGTGCTGGCGATGTTCGGCGCCTTCGCCCTCCTGCTGTTCGCCGGGTCCGCGGCGTACGAGGCAGCGATGCGGGCGTACGGCGTGCGCGCCGACGTCGTGGTGGTGGCGGTGGAGCACAGGGAGAACGACGGGGGTGCCGACTGGGAGTGCCAGGTGGCGCGGCTCGACGGCACGGCACTGCCGTACACGCTGACCGAGGCGACGGGGTGCGGCGAGGAGCTGGCGCGCGGCCGGCACGTCCGGGTGGTGGAGGACCCGCTGGGCTGGCTGCGCCCGAGGCTGGACGAGCCGCCGACCTTCTCGGCGGCGACCCAGCTGGGAGTCGCGGGTGGCGTCACGGTAGGCGTCGCCGCCTCGATCCTGTGGGGGCGGTCGCGCCCTCGGCCCGGTCGGGGAGCGTCCGTCGGGAGGGGCTCGTCAACCGGTCCATACCAGTATTGACCGGGCGGCACCCGGGTGATCTCATATGAGCAATCCTGCACCCTTTAAGGGTGGATTGCGCATAGGAGGACGAGTGCCCCCCAAACGTCCCGGTTTGATCATCCTTGCGACTGCTCTCATGGCCTCATCGCTGTTCGCCCCGGTCTCGGCGCACGCCGACGCCGTGGAGATCTATCCGACTCCTCAGCAGGTCACCACCCGCGACGACGGTTTCCCCCTCAGCCCGGTCGTCGGACTGGTCCGTACCACCCGTAGCGACCCTCAGGCCGAGGCCGTCGTACGGCAGGCGCTCCGAGCCGCAGGGGTGAAGCGCGTCAAGACGACCGACGGCGAGGACCCCAGGACCCCCGTCACCCTCTGGCTGGGCGGCGGCGCCGACAAGCTGGGCGTGGAGGGGTCGCAGGGCCTGCCCGCCGAGGGCTACGTGCTGGCCGCGGGCGAGGGTGTGGGCGGCAAGCACGTCGCCCTCGACGGCGTCGACGCCGACGGCACGTACTACGCCGCGCTCACCTTCGCCCAGCTGATCCGGCAGCGCCAGGGCAACGACAGGATCCCCGGCGTGGTCGTGCGCGACTGGCCCTCCATGGCCTACAGAGGCTCGATCGAGGGCTTCTACGGCACGCCGTGGTCGCATCAGGACAGGCTCGACCACCTGGACTACCTCGGCGCGCACCGGATGAACACCTACCAGTACGCGCCCAAGGACGACCCCTTCCACAGGGACAGGTGGCGGGATCCGTACCCGCAGGACAAGCTGGCGCAGCTCGGTGAGCTGATCGGGCGCGCCAGGGCCAACAGGGTGGACTTCACGTTCGCGATCTCGCCAGGCCTGTCGATCTGCTACACCTCGGCCGACGACGTGAACAAGCTGCTGGCCAAGTTCGAGGCGATCTACGCCCTCGGCGGCAGGTCGTTCAACGTCGCGCTCGACGACATCGACCCCGACCGGTGGAACTGCGAGGGCGACAGGGCGAAGTACGCGGCGAAGGGCCCAGGGTGGGCGCAGACCGACCTGCTCAACACCGTGCAGGACTGGGTGCGCGGCAAGGGTGACGTCTCGCCGCTGCAGACCGTGCCGACCGAGTACTACAACGCCACGGAGACGCCGTACAAGAAGGCGTTCAGGGACAACCTCGGCCCCGAGGTGATCGTCCACTGGACCGGAAGGGGCGTGGTGCCGACGGCGATCCTCAAGAGGGACGCCGCCGAGGCCAAGGCGGTCTTCGGCCACAAGATCCTGGTCTGGGACAACTACCCGGTCAACGACTACGCCCCGGGCAGGCTCCTGATCGCCCCCTACACCGGGCGGGAGAACGGCCTGTCCGAGAGCCTCGTCGGCATCATCTCCAACCCGATGAACCAGGCGGCCGTCAGCAAGATCTCGCTCTACTCCTTCGGCGAGTTCGGCTGGAACGACCACGCCTACGACGCCGAGCAGTCGTGGTTGAGAGCGCTGTCGGAGCGGGCGGGCGGCGACGAGGCGACCGTGCGGGCGCTGCGCGACTTCGCCGATCTCAACACCCTGGACGGCACGCTGCACCGCCGGCAGTCACCGGTCCTGGCCGAGGCGATCGCGAAGGGCGAGGGGCTGCGCGAGCTCGCCGAGAGGTACGCCAAGGCGCCGGACCTGATCGAGAGCGGCGTGCGTGACAGGGCCTTCGTCGAGGAGGCCAAGTCGTGGCTCGACGCGACCAGGTTGTGGACGAAGGCGCTGGTCAGGTCGCTGGACCTGCTCGAGAAGGTCCGCGCGGACGACGGGGCGGGCGCGCTGGCGATCCGCGGCGAGATCACCCGGCTGGTCGCCGAGGCCAAGGCCATCAGGGACGTGCGGCAACCCCACTCCACCACCTCCCCCAAGATCGGCGACGGTGTCCTCGACAGGTTCGTCACCGACGCGCTCAAGACGTACGACGCGTGGATCGGGGCCGGCTCGGGTCGCGCCACCGCCTCCAGCACGCTCGGCGTGTACTCCGGTCACGGGCCCGAGCTGATGACCGACGGCGATCTCGGCACCTTCTACTGGAGCCCCTCCTCTCCGCGCACGGGTGACGCGGTCACGCTCGACCTGGGCGCGGTGAAGTCCATCGGCGACATCGCGGTGCTGATGGGCAAGTCCTCGAGCCCCAACGACTACATCCGCTCCGGTGTGCTGGAGCACTCCCTCGACGGGCAGTCCTGGACGAGGCTGACCAGCGGCACCACCGCCGAGGTCCGGTTCAAGGCCCCTACGGGCACGCTCGCCCGCCACGTCCGCTACCGCTCGGCGGGCGCGCAGGACAACTGGCTCGTCGTGCGCGAGTTCACCGTCGCCACGATGGACGACTCGGAGACCAGGTTGACGGCGAGCGGCACCCCCGCGGGCGCCCTTCAGGCCACGGTCGACGGCAACCTGGACAGCGTCTACACGGCCTCCGCCGTTCCGGCCGAGGGCGACGCGCTCCAGGTCGCGCTGTCACGGCCGCGCCTGATCGACAAGGTCGTCGTCATCGGCACGGGAGCCGCCGAGGTGCAGGTCAGGACCGGCGGACAGTGGCAGGGGGTGGGCTCTCTCACGGGGCCCTACACCGAGCTGGACGTCACCGACACGACAGGCGACGCCGTACGGCTGGCGTGGACGGCAGGCGGCGCCAAGCCGCAGATCGCCGAGATCGTGCCGCGCTACGCCGACGTGCCCGCCGCCGAGCTCAGGATCACCCCCGGCACGCTGGTGGTCACGGCGGGTCAGCAGGCCACCGCCACGGTCGTGGTGAGCTCTCAGCTGGCCAGGCCGGTCACCGAGACGCTCAAGGTGGCCGCGCCCGAGGGCTGGACCGTGTCGCCCGCCCAGAAGGAGGTCACCGCGCCGCGGGGCGGCCAGGTGGCCGTCCCCTTCGAGATCACCCCACCGGCGGGCGCGGCGGGCCGTACCGAGAGGCTGTCGTTCGCCTTCGGCTCGGTCACGCAGGAACTCCAGGTGGAGGTCCACCGGCCGGTGGCGGCGGACAACCTCGCCAAGGGCAGGCCCGCCACCGCCTCCAGCGTGGAGGGCGGCACCGTCTTCGAGGCGGCCAAGGCCGTGGACGGCGACCCCGCCACCAGATGGTCGTCCAGGGCGGCCGACGGCGAGTGGATCCAGGTGGAGCTCGCCCAGTCCGTGGACGTGGGCAAGGTCGTGCTGCGCTGGGAGGCCGCCTACGGCTCGGCCTACCGGATCGAGGTGTCGGCCGACGGCGCCACCTGGACGCCCGCCGCCGAGGTGGGCGCGGGTAACGGCGGCGTCGACGAGGTGTGGATCGACTCGCCCAACAGCACCAGGTTCGTCCGCATGCAGGGCGTACGGCGGGCCACCCGTTACGGGTACTCGCTGTGGGAGGTGGAGGTCCACAGGGCCGCCTGATCGATGAGCGTCAGGACCTGCGTCGACCCCCCTCCGCGACGGTTCGTCCCTGGCCGGTATGGCCTGGGGCAGTCGTCCGGGAGGGGGCCGGCGCATGCGAAGGAAGCCCGAGGGTTTCGGGTGGATGCGGGGTGGTTTGCCGACTTGGGGCGGTCGGTTGGTGTTGCGCCGAGGCCCTGCTGGCAAGGCACTACAGCATGGGGAGCGAGAAGAGGGGGAATGTCCGACGGACCGGATCCATGCTCACCTTCCTCGGCCGGGATCTGGCCATCGATCTCGGCACCGCGACCACGCTGATCCACGTCAGAGGACGCGGCATCATGGTCAACGAGCCCTCCGTGGTCGCGCTCGACACCAGGACGGGACGGATCGTCGCCTACGGGTCGGAGGCGAGGCGGCCGCCCGCGGGGTCGGTGACCGTACGGCCGGTCAGGAACGGGGTGATCGTCGAGCCCGACATCGCGCGCCGCATGCTTCGATATTTCGTGAGAAAGGTGCACGGACATCCGTTCGCCAGGCCACGGATGACCATCGCGGTCCCCGGAGGGATCACCTCCATCGAGCGGAAGGTCGCGTGGGAGGCGGCCTACGAGGCAGAGGCCCGCAGGATCACCTTCATGGAGAACACCCTGGCCGCCGCCTTCGGCGCTGGACTGGGCACCGGCGACCCCATCGCCGCCATGGTCGTGGACATCGGCGGAGGCACCACGGACGTCGCGGCCGTCTCGCTGGGCGCCGTCGTGGCGGGCGTCTCCAGGCGGGCCGGTGGCGAGGAGATGGACCAGGCGATCAAGGCCGCGGTCCGCCGCCTCTACGACCTCGAGATCGACGACAGGACCGCCGAGACGCTGAAGAAGGAGATCGGCGGGGCGGGGGCGCCGCCGAAGCACCGCGGCCTGCGGGTGAGCGGGATCGATCCCGACACCGGCAGGACGGGATATGCCACGATCTCGGCCGTGCACGTCCACGAGGCGATCGACCCGACGGTCAGGACGATCATCGACGCGGTGCGCAGGGTGCTCGAGTCGTGCTCGCCCGAGATCGCCACCGATGTGGCGCGCCGGGGGCTGTTCCTCGCGGGAGGGGGAGCGCTGCTGAGCGGCCTGCCCGCGCGGCTCGGCGCCGAGCTCGGCATCCCCGTGTCACGGGTGGAAAGGCCCGAGCACTCGGTGGCCCTCGGCCTGAGCATGTGGTCGGCCGCCTCCCGAGCCCTCAAGGCCTGAGCCACCAGAGCCAGGGGCGGCGGATCGTGTGCCCCCGCCCCTGGTCGCGTCGTCAGCCGGGGACGCGCTCCAGCAGGCTCTTCATGTCGTCCGCGTGCTCCTCCTCCTTCGCCAGCAGCTCCTCGAAGATCCTTCGCGTCGTCACGTCCTTGTCGCCGAGCCACTGGATGATCTCGGTGTAGGCGGCGACCGCGATGCGCTCGGCGACCAGGTCTTCCTTGATCATTTCGGAGAGTCCGAGACTGGCGTCGTACTGCGAGTGCGAGCGCGAGGTCAGCGTGTCGGGGTTGAAGTCGGGGTCTCCGCCCAGTTGGACGATCCTGGCGGCGAGCTTGTCGGCGTGCTCCTGCTCCTCCGCCGAATGCTCCAGGAACTCCGACGCCACCGACTCGGCATTGATGCCGCTGGCGGTGTAGTAATGGCGCTTGTATCGCAGCACGCAGACGATCTCCGTCGCCAGCGCCTCGTTGCAGACCTGGATCACGCGCTCCAGGTCGGCGCCGTACGCGTCGGTGATCGGGCCCTTGCCGATCTCGGCCCTGGCGCGCTCGCGGATGGTCTTGATATCGGTCAGGAACTCAGCCATGGCCCGCATATGCCCAGGAGCCGGTCCGTAACGCACCGGACGCCGCAAAGGATGACCCTGCACTTCCTCTCCAGGCTCGGAACCTACGGATAGAGCCTGAGCAGGTCCTCCTCGCTCTCGCGGCGGACGATCACCCTGGCCGAGCCGTCGGCGACCGCCACGACGGGGGGCCGTGGCACGTGGTTGTAGTTGCCTGCCATCGACCGCTGGTAGGCGCCGGACACCGGTACGGCCAGCAGATCGCCAGGGCGCAGGTCGGAGGGGAGCGGGAGGTCCCTGACCAGCACGTCGCCGCTCTCGCAGTGCTTGCCCACGACGGTCACCTCGCTGAGCGGCGCGTCGGAGCGGCGGTTGGCCAGGGCGGCGGTGTAGGCGGCGCCGTACATGCCGGGTCGCGGGTTGTCGCTCATGCCGCCGTCGACGCTGACGTAGCGCCCCTTGACGGTGCCGACCTCGTAGAGCGCGACCGTGGAGGGCCCCGCGATGGACCTGCCGGGCTCGACCGCCAGGCGCAGCCCCTCGGTCTCCTTCCTGAGGACGGCCAGCAGCTCGGCGGGCGTGGGCGGGGCAGGCTCGCCGGGGGTGTAGGCGACGCCGAGGCCGCCGCCCAGGTCGAGCCTGGTGACCCCGGTCGAGGCGGCGAACTCCGCCATCCTGGCCGCGGCCAGGCCGAAGGCCTCCAGCTCGACGATCTGCGAGCCGATGTGGGAGTGCAGGCCGTACAGCTCGAGCGAGGGCTCGGCGGCGACCCTCGCCACCGCGCGGTCGGCCAGCCCCGCGGCCAGCGAGAATCCGAACTTGGAGTCCTCGCCGCCGGTGGCGATCGCGGCGTGGGTGCGGGGATCGACGCCGGGCGTGACCCTGATCATCACCCGCTGCCTGACGCCCAGCTCGGCGGCGACGGCCGCGAGCCTGTCGATCTCGGTGAAGGAGTCGACGACGACGCAGCCGATGCCCCACTCCACGGCGCGGCGCAGCTCGGCGGGCGACTTGTTGTTGCCGTGGAAGACCACCCGTTCGGGCGGCATGCCGCCCGCCCTCGCCACGGTCATCTCGCCGCCCGTGCACACGTCGAGCGACAGGCCGAGCTCGTCCAGCCAGCGCACCACCTCGGGGCAGAGGAAGGCCTTGCCTCCGTAGTGGACGTCACCGTCGGGCAGCGCGTCGAGCCACGCCTGGGCCCGGGCCCTGAAGTCGGCCTCGTCGAGCAGGTAGGCGGGCGTGCCGTACACCTCGGCCAGCTCGACCGCGCCGACGCCGCCGAGGTGGAGTTGCCCGCCGGTCCACGCGGTGGTCTGGGGCCATATGTCCAAGCTCATGACGTGCGAGCGTAGGCAGAGGCGATGCCTATGAGGGTCGAGCCTCGAAGATTTCGTGGCTGAGGGCCGCATGCCTTCACGGGCCTTGGTGGCGCGCGGCCCGCTCACCACCATGGGCCCATGCGGAAACACCTGGTCATCGCCCTGGCGGCGGTCTGCGCACTGAGCGTGGGATGCGGGAGATCAACCTCGGGTACGGCTGCGCCCACACCCTCCTCCTCAACCGGCAAGAGCGCCAAGGAGCTCGTACCCGAGGCGGTCAGGAAGTCGGGCGAACTGCGGATGGCCACCTCGGAGGGCTATCCGCCGATGGAGATGTACAAGCCGGGCACCCAGGAGATGACCGGTGTCGACGCCGACCTGGCTGTCGCGATCGGCGCGAAGCTCGGGCTGAGGACGCGCATCGTCAACGCCTCCTTCGACGGCCTGATCCCGGGGCTGCAGGGCGGCAGGTGGGACATCGCCATGGCCGCGCTGAGCGACCTGGAGCAGCGGCGCAAGGCCGTCGACTTCGTCGACTACTTCAACGCGGGCGGCGCGATCATGGTCGCCAAGGGCAACCCCGAAGGGATCAGGACCCTCGCAGACCTGTGCGGCAAGAAGGTCGTGCTGGCCAAGGGCAGCTCCAACCTCGAGATCGGCAAGCGGCAGAACGACAAGTGCGCCCAGAAGATGGAGATCATGCAGAGCGAGGACGCCCCGACGGGCCTGCTCAGCATCGACTCGGGACGCACGGTGGCCACGATCGTCGACTCGCCCGTGGCCCACATGTACGCCAAGGAGACCGGCAAGTACGAGGTCCTGCCCGAGCAGTACGACGCGGGCCCCTGGGGCATCGCCGTGGACAAGAGGCAGACGGGCCTGCGCGACGCCATCGCCATGGCGCTGCAGGAGCTCATCGACAACGGTGAGTACGGGAAGATCCTGGCGAAGTACGGCACGACGCCGAACGCCGTCGCCAAGGTCACGATCAACACCGGCGCATGATGGAGCTCCCGATCGAGGCGGTGAAACCGTCCAGGGCCTGGGCGGGTGGTCGCGGCGGCGGTGGCGGCGCTCGTCATGGTCTGGCTGGCCTACACGATCATCGTCAACCCCAACCTGCACTGGGATGTGATCGTCGGCTTCCTGCTCGACGGCCGCATCCTCGGCGGCCTGTGGATCACGATCGCGCTCACCGCGCTGTCCATGGTGATCGGGGTCGCGCTCGGCGTGACGGCCGCGGTCATGCAGCTGTCGGACAGCCCGGTGCTGCGCGGCGCCGCAGGGCTCTACACCTGGTTCTTCCGCGGCACGCCGCTGCTGGTCCAGCTCATCTTCTGGTTCAACATCGGCCTGGTCTTCCCCGAGATCGGGATCGGCATCCCGTTCGGCGGCCCGATGTTCCTGCAGTGGCCCGCCAACGAGCTGATCACGCCGTTCACCGCGGCGCTGCTCGGGCTGACCATCAACGAGGGCGCCTACATGGCCGAGATCGTGCGGGCGGGCATCAGGTCCGTCGATCCGGGACAGCGGGAGGCGGCCGAGTCGCTGGGCATGAGGCACCGGCAGATCCTGCGCAGGATCGTGCTGCCGCAGGCGATGCGCGTGATCATCCCACCCACCGGCAACCAGTTCATCTCGATGCTGAAGACCACCTCGATGGTCTCGGTCATCTCGGGCGCCGAGCTGCTGACCGTCTCGCAACGCATCTACCTGGACAACTTCGAGGTCATCGCGCTGCTGGTGGTCGCCTCCACCTGGTACCTGCTGCTCACCAGCGTGGCCACGGTCGGCCAGCGCTTCCTGGAGAGGCGGTTCAGCCGTGGCCACTAGCATGGTGAAGATCGAATCGGTGCGTAAGCGCTTCGGTCGTCTCGAGGTGCTGAGGGGCGTCAGCCTCGACGTGGCGCCGGGCGGCGTCGTCTGCGTGGTCGGCCCTTCGGGTTCGGGCAAGTCCACGCTGCTGCGCTGCGTGAACCGCCTGGAGACGATCGACTCGGGACGCGTCTGGGTGGACGGTGAGCTCATCGGCTTCAGCGAGAAGGCGGGAAAGCTGCACCACCTGCGCCCCGAGGAGCTGTGCGGGCAGCGCCAGGAGATCGGGATGGTCTTCCAGCGCTTCCACCTGTTCCCGCACATGACCGCGCTGGAGAACGTCATGGAGGGCCCGCGCACGGTGAAGGGCGTCGCCCGGCAGGAGTCGAGACGGCAGGCGCTCGCGCTGCTCGACAGGGTGGGGCTCGCCGACAGGGCAGGGCACTATCCCAGCCAGCTGTCGGGCGGGCAGCAGCAGCGCGTGGCGATCGCGCGCAGCCTGGCCATGAACCCCAAGGTGATGCTCTTCGACGAGCCGACCAGCGCGCTCGACCCCGAACTCGTGCAGGAGGTGCTGCAGGTCATGCGCGACCTGGCGGCCAGCGGGATGACGATGATCGTGGTGACCCACGAGATGGGCTTCGCGAGGGAGGCGGGTGACCATCTGGTGTTCATCGACGACGGCGTGATCGTGGAGGAGGGGCCGCCGCGCGAGGTCCTGTCCAACCCTCGGCACGACCGCACCCGTGCCTTCCTCGGGCAGGTCCTGTGAACCTCGAGTTGCTGATCCGCGGGGCGCTCGTCGCCGACGGGACCGGCGCCCCCCTGTGCCCCGCCGACGTCGGCGTCGCGGCCGGTCGCGTCGTCCTGTTCCCCCGCGACCCCGCGGTCGCCCAGGAGCGGGGCGCGGCCAGGGTGATCGAGGCCGAAGGGCTCGTGGTGACCCCCGGCTTCATCGACGTGCACACCCACTCCGACGCCGTGACCCTGCTCGGCGAGCGGGGCAGGCAGCTGGCCGCCGCCCCCGTGCGGATGGGCGTCACCACAGAGATCTGCGGCAACTGCGGGTCCAGCCTCTTTCCCGCCCTGCCCGGGCGCGTTCCCGCCCTGCGCAGGTCCAGCAGGGCAGGCTTCGGCGGCGACATCCCGATCTTCCAGGAGTACGGGGCGTTCGTGGAGGCGCACCGGCAGGCCCCGCGATCGAACCATCTCACCTCGCTCGTCGGGCACGGCACCCTCAGAGCGGGCGTGATGGGCTACGAGGACCGCCCCGCCACCGCCCGCGAGCTCGAGACCATGTGCGCCCTGCTCGACGAGGCGCTGGCGGCGGGCGCGGCGGGCCTGTCCACCGGCCTCATCTACACCCCCGGCACCTACGGCGACACCGCCGAGGTCGTCGCGCTGGCCAGGGTGGCCGCACGGTACGGCAGGCCGTACGTCACGCACCTGCGGGACGAGATGTCGCGCGTCGAGGAGGCGCTGGAGGAGGCGGTCGAGATCGCCAGGGCGAGCGGCGCCGCGCTCCACGTCAGCCACCACAAGACCGCCGGCAGGCACGGCTGGGGCAGGACAGAGCGGACCCTGCCGCGCATCGCGGCGCTGCGCGAGCAGGGCCTCGACATCACCTGCGACGTCTACCCCTACACCGAGGGCAGCACCTCCCTGTCGGCGATGTTCCCCCCGTGGGCCAACGACGGCGGCACCGAGGCGCTGCTCGAGAGGCTGCGCGACAGAGCCGAGCGGGAGCGGATGCGCAGGGCCATCGCCGAGGGCGTGCCCGGCTGGGAGAACACCGTCGGCAACGGCGGATGGGACCGCATCTCGGTGGCGGGCGCCACCGGCCACCCCGAGGTGGAGGGCCGCACGATCGCCGAGCTAGGCGGCGACCCCTTCGACGCCGCCGCCGAGCTGCTGCTCGCCGAGCAGGGCGAGGTGACGATCATCAGTCACTCGATGCGCGAGGACGACGTCGTGCGCGTCCTCGCCAGCGAGTTCGCCATGATCGGCTCGGACGGCGTGCCCAAGCCCGGCCGTCCTCACCCTCGTCTGGCCGGCGCCTTCCCGAGGGTTCTCGGCCGCTACTCCCGCGACCAGGCCCTGTTCCCCCTGGAGACGGCCGTGCACAAGATGACCGGCATGGCGGCCGAGCGCTTCGGCCTCGACGGCAGGGGAGTGGTGCGCGACGGCGCCCACGCCGACCTGGTGCTCCTCGACCCCAGCACCGTGGCCGACGGCGCCACCTACACCGACCCGCTGCTGCCGCCCACCGGCCTGACCGCGGTCGTCGTCGCGGGCGAGGTGGCCGTCGAGGACGGCACGCTCACCGCCAGGCGGCCAGGAAGGATCCTCGCCCTGTGAACGCCATCACGCTCGCCATGGCGACACGCGACCTGCTCACGGGGGAGGCCCACGGCGTCAACGAGGACGTCGAGCTCCCTCTGGCCAGCGTCGGCAAGCTGCTGCTGCTGGCAGAGGTGGCGATGAGCATCGAGGGCGGCATCCTGGGCGCGGACGAGCCCGTCGAGCTGCTCGACGACGACTACTGCGCAGGGTCCGGGCTGCTGACCTCGCTCGCGAACAGGGCGTGGACCGTCGGCGACCTCGCCCTGCTCACCGCCGCGATCAGCGACAACACCGCGACCAACGCGCTGCTGCGCAGGGTCGGCGTGGAGCGCGTCAACGCCGCGGCCGCCGCGCTCGGCCTGTCGAGGACCAGGCTGCTCGACCGTGTCAGGGAGCCCAGGGGCCCCGAGCACCCGCCGACCTTCGCCATCGGCACCGCGGCCGAGCTGGTCTCGCTGGCCGTCCTGGTCAGCGGCGAGGAGGGCTGGCAGGTGCTCATGCGCGGCTGGATGCGGCAGAACACCGACCACAGCCTCGTGCCCGCTCTGGTCAGGCACGACCCGGAGGGCGGCTGGCTGGCCAACAAGACCGGCACGGACGACGGCGTCAGGACCGACGTCGGGATCATGTCAGGACGGGTGGCCTACGCGGTGCTCGCCTGCGGGCCGCCCGGCAGCGACCACGAGCTGGCCACCGCCGTACGGCAGGCGGGGCTGGCCCTCGCCTCACCTGAGCGCGGGCTCCAGTGAGTTCCTGAGCTGGGCCGAGGCCGTGCGCAGATAGGCCAGGAACGAGATCGCGGCGGGGTTGGGGTTGGTCGGCCTTCGCGCGACGCCGATCCTGCGGAACAGGTTCGGCGTCGCCAGGCGGCAGATCTGCAGCCCCGAGGCGCCGTGCAGGCCGAGGCTCGGCACCAGCGCCACGCCGAGCCCGGCCCGCACGAGCCCGATGGTCACCTCGTAGTGGTCGCTGCGGCAGCGGATCTGCGGGGAGAAGCCCTCCAGCGTGCCGGCCCGCTCCAGGATCGACACGGGGTGGTCGGCGCCGAACGTCGTGATCCACGGCTCGTCGGCCAGCTCCGCCAGCCGTACCTTGGGTCGCAGGCCCGCGGGGTGGCCTGCGGGCACGACGAGCAGCTGCGGCTCGTCGAACAGGTGCACCACCTCCACCCCCTCGGGGCACTTCCACGGGTCGAGGGCGTGCTCGAAGACCACCAGCACGTCGAGCGCGCCGCGCTCCAGATCGGGCAGCAGCTCGTACGGCTGGCCCTCCACCAGGTCGAGCGCCACCTGTGGATACCTGGAGGCGAAGCGCGACAACGCGAGGGGCAGCAGCCGGTAGCCCGCGGAGGCGAAGAAGCCGATGCGCAGCTCGCCCGCGTCCACCCTGGCCTGGGCGAGCAGATCCTTCTCCGCCGCCTCGATGATGTCCACGACCTCCTGCGCCCTGAGCGCCAGGCGACGGCCCGCCTCGGTCAGGCGCAGGCTCTGGGCGTTGCGCTCCACCAGCCCGACGCCCGCCTCCTGTTCCAGACGGGACAGCTGGTGGGAGACCGCCGAAGGAGAGAGCCTCAGCACCCTGGCCGCGCCCGCGATGCTCCCCGTCCTGAACACTTCAAGGAGCACCCGCAGGCGATTACTACTCAGCACGCCCCCAGGGTAGTGACCCTTTCCTGGGGAGCCTCGGCCGGTGACCGGGCCTACGTCCTGGAGGGGCCCTCCGAGATCACGACGTCGTGCCGGTCCTCCGGTGCCAGGAAGGCCAGCAGCCTGCCGGCCCTCCTCGACCGCCTCGGCAGGGTCGAACGGCTCCCACCGGTGGATGGTCAGCGTCGTCGTCCCCTTCGCCCGAGCCGTCGTCCAGTCGCCCGCGGGGAACCCGTCCACCAGGATGGTCCTCGGCTGCACGTTGTAGGGGGCGAACCGCCTGAGCAGGTCCACGTGCTCGACCACCCTGGAGCGGTCCTCGTGGGAGAGGAAGAGGTTGTCGAAGTCGTACATGAACCGGACGGGCACCGGCAGATCCTCCGGCGGCAGCTCGGCGTCGGGAAGGTCGTACAGCACCCGCCCCGAGGGGTCGCGGTAGGTCACCAGGTCGAGCGACGAGACCACCTCCGACAGGCGCGTCAGCCCCGACCACGTCTGCACGTCCTTCACCCCGGCAGGGCCGAAGGCCCTCAGGTAGCGCAGCACCAGCTCGCCGGGCGTCATCGGGGGCGCCTCGAATCCCAGCCACGACGCGGCGCTGGTGTGGGCGATCGGCCCGCTCCTGCCCCACACCCCTCGCGGCGGCACCTGCACCAGCGGCACCAGCCAGCGCACGCCCTGCCCGAGCGCGTGCTGGTCGTGGCCGGGCCAGCGCTCGCCCAGCGCCCTGCCCAGCGCGGCGAACGTCATCGGCCCCCGCTCCAGCAGCGAGCGCCCGAGCCCGGCCAGCTCGTCGAGGTCGACGCCCTCCAGCTTCCTGCCGAAGGTGGAGCGCGTCATGCGCTCGGTCACGACCTGCACCAGCGGCCGTATGGCCAGGCAGTCGCGGGCGCTCACCAGGTGGATGGTCGAACGCTGGAGCGCGATGCGGACGATCTGCCTGCTCTCGAGCAGTTCGGCGGCGTCCTCGGGGCGGAAGTCCTCGATGCGGTTCCACAGGCCCGTGTACCAGGAGTGCGGGGTCTGCGCCTGCAGCCCCACCACGTGCTCGATGACCTCGATGACCGGCCTGGTGGTTCTGGTGATCAGGAGCTGCCTGTCGAGGGTGGCCCTGTTGAGAGCGCGGCGGCTGAGGACGGGATCCATGAGCGCAACCCTAGAGCCGCTTAGGAACACATCCCGCCGGGATAGGGCGTTTCAGGGAAAAGCCGCTTCCAGCCCTCTTCGTCCAGCGCGCCTCCCGCCTTGGCGCACACCGCCTTCGCGGCCATGGAGGGGTCGACGGGGCTCTCGCGCACGGTGCCGTCCTTCAGCAGCCCGATCAGGCGGGTCCCGTCGGCGCTGAAGGCGACGTCGGCGACGTCCTGCCCCAGCGGCACCCTGCTGATCTCGTGCAGCGTGGCCGCGTCCCACAGCGAGGTGTACTCACCCGTCATCGCGATCAGCTTGCCGTCGGGGGAGAACCTGATGCCGGTGCCGTACCCGGACGCCTTCATGACCGGCCGCTTCGGCCAGGTGGACAGCTCCCACACGAAGAAGAAGTCGGCGTCGGTGATGAAGGCGCCCCATCGGCTGTCGGGGCTGAAGGCGGTGGCGATGGTGCTGCCGCCTCCCGTCTCCTTGACGGTTCCGGTCGCCAGCTCGACCACGTCATCACCGGCGAACAGCCGCCTGCCGTCGGGTGTGAAGGCCAGCGGCGTTCTGGTCGTGTCGAGGGGGCCCTTGACCTGCCTGCCCTCGGGGACACTCCACAGCCTCAGCCCACCGTCGCCGGAGGTGGCGAGCAGCTCGCCGTCGGGCGACAGCGCCACGGCGAAGACCTGGCCTGTCGGCACCTCGGCGACCCTCTCGCGCGTGTCGACGTCCCAGACGGTGGTGGCCGGCTCTCCCGCCACGGCCAGCAGTCTGCCGCGCGCGTCGAAGGACAGCTCGCCCGCGACGGGCAGGTCGCCGAGAGGTCTGCGCGCCTCGACGTCGTAGAGCCTGGTCGAGGACTCCGCCCCGATCGCGGCGATCCTGCCGTCGGGCGAGAGCAGGCGCTGGGCGGGGGCGTAGGCGGACTGCGTGGTGGCGCTCAGCGCCACGGTCTCCTGCCGGGGAGACTCGGTGAGCACGTCGGAGACGTCGAGCGACAGCACCCTGCCGCCCTCGGCGGTGTAGCGGAGGGCCCTTCCGTCGGCGGAGAAGGCGAAGTCGCCCGTCGCCTTCCTGGCGGGGAAGGTGCCGAGCAGCCGGCCCTCACGGACCTCCCACAGGCGGACCTCCTGGCCGATCTCGGGCTCGTCCGGCTGCGGCTGTTCGGGCGGCCGCAGGGAGGGCGCGTCCGTCACAGGGCCGCTCCGTGCGCGCGTCACGGGGTCGACCTCCTCGGGTTCGAGCGGCTCGAGCAGGTAGCGGCCGTCAGGTGAGAAGACCAGCGGGCCCCAGACGCCGGTCCTGCGTTCGGCCAGGCTGAGGGTGGCCGCTGGCTCGCCTGTGACGGTGTGGAGGACCAGCCCTCCCTCGCCGCCACCGATCACCAGCAGCCTGCCGTCGGGGCTGAACGCCGTGGTGGGCGGGTACTCGATCCGCATCGTGCTGACGGACGGCCGCGTCGTACGGGCGTAGAGGCGCCTGCGCCGGTCGAGATCCCACACCACGACCTCGCCCGTCACCGAGGACACCGCCGCCCAGCGGCCGTCGGGGGAGGTGGTGATCGCCCTGTCCGTCACGTCGAGCAAGGGTCCGCCGCCACCGCCGGCGTCACCGCCCGCTCGGTAGAGCCTGGTGCGGAAGCCGTTCGAGACCGACACAAGCTCGCCCCTCCCGTGGAGCGCGGGCTTGCCACCAGGCCACTCGCCCTCGATCTCGGCGCCCGACTCGAGGTTCCACACCCGCACCGCGGCCTCGTCGCCCGCGGCGTAGACCCTGCCGTCGCCGGTGAGGGAGGTCCAGGCGTCGGCGGGCACGGGAAGCCGGTGCTCGGCCGTCCGCCGCTCCGTGGACAGGTCCCATACCTCCACCTGGTCGGAGCGCTGCTTGAGCAGGCTCTTCCCGTCGTCGGCCAGCCGGTAGGCGGCTCCGCCGCTCTGCCCGGGGTCGGTGAAGGCGCCCAGGTCGGTCTGGCCGAGTGAGCGCTGCAGGGCGTTGCGCGCCTCGGGCACGGGCGCGAGCCTCCACGCCGCCACGCTGAGCTTCATCGCGGTCCTGGGGTCGGCGCTGCGCAGGCTCTCGGCCCGCGCCGCCACCGTCCGCGCGACCGTCTCCGCCGTCTCGTGCCGGCGCTCCGCGCCCTGCCGTACGGTCACGGCCGTGACCGCCAGCACCATGGCCACGCAGGCGGCCAGGCCCGCGACCATGGCCCTGCGTACCAGTTTCCGCCTCCTGAACGGAGTGACATCCTCCGACCATGAGCGCAGCCTCGGCCATGCGTGGAACAGCGCGGGGCTGACCGGGCCTATCGAGTCGTCGGCGACCGCCACCAGGCGGCCCTCAGGACGGTCGGAGGGAGGGACGGCGATGCTCCGCCGTACGAGCAGGCCCGCCTCGGTCAGCGCGGCGACCACGGGCTCGTCCTCGACCTCGGCCAGAGGGAGCCTGCCCGGCTCGCGCATGCGCAGCAGCAGCTCGGGCAGCGCGCTCTGCTGCTCGGGCGGCAGCTCCTGGTAGACCTGCTCGGCCACCTCGCCGAGCGGGCGGGGGCCCGGCAGGTCCTCGGGCGGCCTGATCTCGGCGGCCAGGTGCGCGCCCACCGCGGGCTCGGCGCTGCCGGTCAGCCCGATCAGCAGCTCGCGCGCCGTGGGGCGGTCCTCGGGCCGCTTGGCCAGCGCCCTGGCGGCCATCGACCTGAGCGGTTCAGGCAGGTCGCCGACGTCGGGGTCGACGGTCAGCACCGCGTGCATGAGCTCGCCCAGGCTCTCCGCGGCGAAGGGGTCACGGCCCGTCGCCGCGAACAGGACGGTCGCGCCCCAGGAGAAGACGTCGGCCGGCGCGCCGGCCTCGCTGTCGGTGAAGACCTCGGGAGCGGGGCCCTGCGTCCGCGCCGTGCCCACCCCTGTGACCTTGGGGCCCTCAGGGCCGAGCAGCAGGGAGTCGGGCCCCAGGTGGCGATGGGCCGCCCCCGCGTCGTGGATGGCGACCAGCGCCGTGGCCAGCGCCACGGCCAGCCGGTGCAGCCGGTCGCCGGCGTAGGGACCGGCGTGCGCCACGGCCTCACGCAGGCTCGGGCCCTGCACGAACTCGCTGACCACGTAGCCGGGCCCCGACTCCACCACCCTGGCCACGCAGTGCGGTGCGACCGACGGCGCCCTGCCGCGCGCCCTCTTGATCACAAAACGTCTGCCGCCACTGTCGTAGGCGTCGAAGCACGAGCCGAGCCGCCCGGCCAGCCAGTAGCCACCCAGCCGGTCCGGATCCCCCGGGAGCAAACGCGTCGTCACGGCAGCTTAGATGCGCCAATCCCAGGTTTGGTTGTGACCCATTCCTCGCGCAGCACCGACATCACGATCTCGTCGTGCCACCGGCCCTCCCACAGCAGGGCGTCGCGCAGGACGCCTTCCTGGACGAAACCCACCTTCTTGTACACGTGGAGAGCTCGCTCGTTGAAGGCGTAGACACCCAGGCTGACGCGGTGCAGCGGGGTGGTGGCGAAGGCGTGGTCGAGCACCAGCCTGATCGCCTCGGTGCCGAAGCCGCTGCCGGGCCTGGTCAGCATGATCCGCAGGTTGCAGGAGAGGTTGTCGGCGTCGAGCTCGTTCAGCACGATCTCGCCCACGTACTCCTCGTCGTGGCAGACGGCCAAATCGAGACGGTCGGCGTGGTCCTTGCGGGTGGCGTACCACTGGGCCAGGGCAGCCGGCTCGTCCGCGCCGGCGTGCGAGCCGGTCAGTCGCTGGAGCTCGGGGTCACGCACGCCCTCGAGCAGACCTGCGACGTGCTCGGGGCCGACGGGGCGGAGCGTGACCAGCTCCCCGACGAGGGTGGGTTTGGTGGCGAACATGCGTCTTGGGTATCACATGGCGTCAAGCGCTTTGTCGGCCGCTTCCTGGGGAAGCGTCGAGGTCACGTCCACGCGCAGATCGGCGATCTGCCTGAAGTAGGGGTCGCGGCGGGCCTTCATCAGGGCGGGGTCGAAGTCGGGGCGGTGGTCGCTCGACTTCATCCGCTGGGCCAGCACCTCGGGCGTCGCGTCCAGCCAGATCACGAACGCCCGCTTGAGCGCCTCGCGCACCTCCGGGCGTTCGACGGTGCTGGCGGCCGCGGTGATCACCTGGTTCTCGCCCAGGGCGCTCAGGACGTGCTCGGCCTCCCGCTCGTGCAGGACGCCGGCGCCCTCCTCCTTCGCGATCTCGGCGGCGCTCCTGCCGTACCGCTCCCTGAGATAGGGGTCGCTGTCGCTCATCGGCACGCCGAGGGCCTGCGCGAGCAGCAGCGCCACGGTGGTCTTGCCCGAGCCCATCAGCCCGACGACGACGACGGGTTTGTTTCTCGACATGGGGATAGAAGTTTCCTTGGCTTTAGGGAGGTATTCCATGACCATCGCCGGAAGCATTTTCCTCATCATGCTCGGCGCCGTGCTCACGTGGGCTGTCGACTGGGACGTCGCCGGCCTGGACATCAACGTCGTGGGCGTCATCCTCATGCTGGGCGGCATCGCTCTGATGCTGTTCGGTCTCTACAGGGTCAGGGTGACGCGGGAGATCGTGGCTCCGGTGGAGACGGAGAGGGACAGGACAACGGTCTACGAGGAGCGACGCTACACCGATCCTCCGACGATCTAGAACAGCGGGAAAGGGGGCTGTCATGCCAGCACGCCAGGAGATGCCGTCGACCATCGCCAGGTCCCCCAAGAAGGCGCAGGAGACGTGGATCAAGGCCCACGACTCGGCCGTCGAGACCTACGGCGAAGGCGAGCGGGCCCACCGGACCGCCTTCTCGGCCTTGAAGCACTCCTTCGAGAAGGTCGGCGACCACTGGGAGCCGAAGGCGCGTAAGGGTCCCTCCGACAAGGGCGCGACCGACCGCTCAGGACGGACCGACGAGGGCGTGGACGCCAACGCCAGCAAGGAACACCTGTACGGCGTGGCCGCCAGGCTCGGCGTCAGAGGGCGCTCCAGGATGACCAAGTCCGAGCTGGTCGAAGCCATCAAGAAGGCCAACAGGCGCGAGAGCGCCAAGTCGCGCTGAAAGCCAGGGGGATCCCGACACTCACCGGGATCCCCCTGGCTTTCAGAGCAGCCGCCTGACCGCGGCCACGATCGCGTCCCTTCCGATCCCCGCGTCGGCCAGCTGCTCTCCAGGGGCGGCTGAGCCGGGCATCCCGCGCACCGCGAGCTTGACCACGCGGGGGCCCAGCTCCGAAACCGCCTCCAGCACGGCGTCCCCCAGCCCGCCCTCGGGCCGGTGATCCTCGACCGTGATGAGGTTGCCCGTCGTGGTGGCCGCCTCGTTCAGCACCGCCCTGTCGACGGGCTTGACGGAGTACATGTCCACCACCCCGACGGAGATGCCCTCCTGCTTCAGCAGGTCGGCCGCGGCCAGCGCCTCGTGCACGGTGATCCCCGCCGCGACGATGGTGGCCCTGTCGTCGGAGGCGTGCCGCAACACCCTCGACCCGCCGACGGGGAACCTCTCGCCCGGCTCGTAGATGACAGGGGTCTCGCCTCGCGTGGTCCGCAGGTAGGAGATGCCTGAGACGTCGGCCATCTCGGCGACCAGCGCGGCGGTCTGGTTGGCGTCGCACGGGTACAGCACGGTGGTGCCGTGGAGCGCGCGCAGCATCGCCATGTCCTCGAGCCCCATCTGGGAGGGGCCGTCCTCGCCGATCGACACCCCCGCGTGCGAGCCGATCAGCCGCAGGTCGGCGCCGCTGATCGCGGCCATCCTGATGAAGTCGTAGGCCCTGGTGAGGAAGGCGGCGAACGTCGCCGCGTACGGCACCCAGCCGCGCACCTGCAGGCCGACGGCCGTGGCGATCATCTCCTGCTCGGCGATGTAGCACTCGAAGAAGCGCTCGGGGAAGGCGTGGGCGAACTCCTCCGTCTTGGTGGAGTCGGCCACCTCGCCGTCGAGCGCCACCACGTCGCCACGGGCCGCGCCGAGCGCCTTCAGCGCCGCGCCGTACGCGCTGCGGGTGGCCGCCTTCTCCCCGAGGGGATAGGAGGGCAGCGCCAGTGGCCCGCCGGTGAAGGTGTGCGGAGGGCGGGAGACCTCGGGCGGGCTGACCTTGACGGTGACGCCTCTCTCACCGCCCAGCTCCACGATCGCGTGCTCGGCGTCCTTCAGCGGCTTGCCGTGCGCGCCCTCGCGGTTGTCCACGTCGTTGACGCCCTCGCCCTTGCGGGTGCGGGCCAGGATGACGGTCGGCCGCCTGCGGGTGTTCCTGGCGTCGCCGAGAGCGAAGTCGATCTGGCCGGGATCGTGCCCGTCCACCTCGATCGTGTGCCAGCCGAAGGCGCCGAACCTGCGCGCGTACGCGCCGGTGTCCCACCCGTGCCGGGTGGGTCCCCGCTGACCGAGGCGGTTGACGTCCACGATCGCGGTGATGTTGGAGAGCCCCTCGTGACCCGCGTGCTCGGCGGCCTCCCAGATCGAGCCCTCCGCCAGCTCGCTGTCCCCGCACAGCACCCACACGTGGTACGGCAGGCGGTCGAGGCGCCGGCCCGCCAGGGCCACGCCCACGCCCACGGGCAGCCCCTGGCCAAGGGAGCCCGTGGCCACGTCCACCCAGGGAAGGCGCGGCGTCGGGTGCCCCTCCAGCCGGCTGCCCCTCTTCCTGAAGGTCAGCATCTCCTCGTCGGTGATGGCGCCGGCCGCCTTGTAGAGCGCGTAGAGCAGGGGAGAGGCGTGCCCCTTGGAGAAGATCAGATGGTCGTTGGCGGGATTGTCGGGGTGGTCGAAGTCGTATCTGAGGTGGTGGGCGAACAGGACGGCCATGAGGTCGGCCGCCGACATCGACGAGGTCGGATGGCCTGAGCCTGCGGCGTCGGAGCTCCGCACCGAGTCCACCCGTAGTTGCATGGCCAACTCACACAAGTACTGAACATCCCGCTCGGGCATCGGTCCTCCTAAGGTTTCCCGCCGCCTACCCCGCCCGGCTCTCGCTATGTCAGCGGCGCGCCAGTGTCACCTGCGCAGCGCGCGAGCGGCCAGGGCGCCCGCCGCCGCGGCGCCCAGTGTGACGAGGACGGGCCTGCGGTGCTGGGACAGCCAGAGCTGCGCGCTGTGAGCGTGCGACCTGTCGTCGAAGCTCCCGTGCGCCCCGTAGTCGTGCTCCTCGTCGGCCGGCTCCCAGAGGTTGGCCACGCCCGTCGGCGGCTTGTCGGTCGCGACCTGCGAGGACTTGCCCGTTCTCGCCAGGTAGCGGTCGACGAGACCCGGCGCGAAGCGCTGACCGAGCAGGGTGAGCGCCGTGGAGGAGCCGACCCAGTACTCCCTGCGCTCGGGATGGTCGGCGGCGTGGACCAGGGCCCGCGCCGCGACCTCCGGCTGGAAGATCGGCGCCACCGGCTGCGGATGCCGCCGCAGCCGCGACAGCACCCAGTCGAACTGCGGCGTGTTCAGCGCAGGCAGCTGGACCATGCAGACCCGCACCCCGCTGTCCTCGGCCATCAGCTCGGTGCGCACCGACTCGGTGAACCCCTTGATCGCGTGCTTGGCGCCGCAGTAGGCCGACTGCAGCGGGATCCCCCTGTAGGCCAGGGCGGACCCGGCCTGGATCACGACGCCCTTGCCGCGCGGGCGCATCAGGTCGAGCGCCACCTTGGTGCCCCACACGTAACCGAGGTAGGTCACCGCCGTGGTCCGCTCGAACTCCTCGGGGGTCACCTCGGAGAAGGGCGCGAACACCGAGGAAAAGGCGACGTTCATCCACACGTCGATCGGCCCGAGGTCGCGCTCGACGCCCTCGGCGGCCTGCCGTACCTCCTCGTAGGAGGAGACGTCGGCGGGATAGACCACCCCCGCGCCGCCCGCGGCGCCCACGTCGACCGCGGCGGCGGCCAGTCCGGTCGTGCCCCTGGCGATCAGCGCGACGGAGTCGCCGCGCGCGCCGAGCTCACGCGCCACCGCTCTGCCCACACCACCGCTCGCCCCCGTGACCACCACCACGCGAGACGAGCGCATCAACCCGCCTCTCCCGCGCCACGCTCTTTCTGCCGCCGGACGGCCAGCACGATGTCCACGATGGTGGCCACGACCAGCACGCCCGCCACGATGGCCAGCCAGCCGATCCCCGCGATGATGCTGATCGCGCCGATCGCGAAGAGGAAGACCAGAATGAAGGAGCCCGCCCTGATGTGGACGACATCACGGGGAGTCGAAGGAACCATGGGCTTGCCGGAAGAGGAGTGCTCTTCGGGACGGTAGTCATCGTCATGCATGTGCGTCCCCTGCCCGTGCTGTTTGCCGCATAACGTGCCGGGTAGCCGGGCCACGTGCACCCCAGTGACCAGAACGAGCCTGGAATCAGACGCAGGCGCAGGGGGCGGGGGTTCAGCTACTCCTATCCCGACGGGCGCCCCGTGCGCGATCAGGCCACGCTGCGCAGGATCAGGGAGCTGGTGATCCCTCCGGCCTGGAAGGACGTATGGATCTGCCGCTCGCCCGACGGGCACCTGCAGGCCGCGGGCACCGACTCCGCGGGGCGGCGGCAGTACCGCTATCACGACGAGTGGCGCGCCCAGCAGGACCGGATCAAGTTCGACAGGGTGCTGGAGATGGCCGAGCGGCTGCCGGCCTTCAGGAAGGTCGTCCAGGAGCAGCTGGAGAGCAAGGGGCTGACCAGGGAGCGGGTGCTCGCGGCGGCCGCGCGCCTGCTGGACGTCGGCTTCTTCAGGGTGGGCGGCGAGGAGTACGAGTCGTACGGCCTGGCCACGCTCAGGATGGACCACGTCAGCTGCGCGAACGGCAGTGTCGTCTTCTGCTATCCCGCCAAGGGCGACATCCCCCGCGAGGTGCGCGTCACCGACGCCTCGGCCTGCAAGGTGATCAGGTCGCTGAAGGCGCTGAGGCACGACGGAGAGCTGCTGCGCTACCGCGACGAGAACGGGTGGGTGGACGTCCGCAGCGCCGACATCAACGACTACGTGCGCGAGACGCTCGGCTGCGAGGCGACGGCCAAGGACTTCCGCACCTGGCACGGCACCGTGCTCGCCGCCGTCGGCCTGGCCCGCACGCCGAACGTGAGCGAGGTGATGCGGGAGGTGGCCGAGTACCTGGGAAACACCCCCGCAGTCGCCCGCGCCTCCTACGTGGATCCGCGGGTGATCGAGGCCTTCGAGCAGGGCAGGACGATCGGGCAGGGAGACCCGGAGAAGGCGGTCATCGAGCTGATCAGAGCCGTTTGACCGGTTCGGCAGCGGGCATGCGAGCGATTTGACGAAGGAGGAAGCGATGGAGGCTCCGCAGTACGTCGCGGCGCGCGTCCAGCGGGCGCTCGCCGAGGACGACAGGACCCATGAGCTGGGCATCCGCGTCGACGTGCGTGGGGATCAGCTGTTCCTGCGCGGCCAGGTCACCGGCGAGGAACACAGGCGGCAGATGGAGAGGGTCGCTCAGGAGGCCGCGCCCGAGCTGCACGTCCACAACGAGCTCCAGGTCGTGCAGGTCCGAGAGCCCGGAGAGGATGAGCATCTTGACTGAGCTCCGTATCGCGGCCGTGGGTGACGTGCACCTGGGCGACGACGTGCAGGGCAAGTATCGTGCCCGGTTGACCGGAATCGAGGACAGGGCCGACGTACTGCTGCTGGCGGGCGACCTCACCAGGCACGGGACGATAGCGGAGGGCAGGCTGGTCGGTCAGGAGTTCCGCGACCTGCCGGTTCCCGTCGTGGCCGTGCTCGGCAACCACGACTACCACTCCGACCTGCAGTACGAGATCATGAGCGAGCTGCGCGACAACGGCATCATCGTGCTCGACGACGAGTCGGCCGTCATCACCTGCCGCGGCGCGCGGCTGGGCGTGGTGGGCGGCAAGGGCTTCGGCGGCGGTTTCGCAGGCAAGTGCGCCAGCGAGTTCGGCGAGCGCGAGATCAAGAACTTCGTCCACCACACCAGGGGCATCGCCGACAGCTGGCAGCGCGCGCTGAAGGAGCTCGACACCGACTACAAGGTCGTGCTCTCGCACTACTCGCCGGTCAAGGAGACCCTGGAGGGCGAGCCGCTGGAGATCTACCCCTTCCTCGGCAGCTACCTGCTGGCCGAGGCCGTCGACACGGTCGGGGCCGATCTCATCCTCCACGGCCACGCGCACAAGGGCGCGGAGAAGGGCATGACACCGGGCGGCATCAGGGTGCGCAACGTGGCGCTGCCGGTGCTGGGCAGGGCCTACGGCATCTACTGCCTGAGTGAGTCCGACTCATGTTAGGTCTTGACCGGGTGGTGGCGCGGTGTTGATGTCAGTGCATGGTCCTCCGCCGTGTCCTGGCTCTCATCGCCCTGCTGGGCGCGGTCGCGATGGCCGCGCCCACGCCCGCACCGTCCGCACCCGTGCGCGGGTTCGTGGACGCTCACAGCCATCTGATGTCGTATGAGGCGTTCGGCGGCAAGCTGCTGTGCGGCAAGCCGTTCGACCCGGCAGGCGCCGCCCGCGCGCTGCTCGACTGCCTCGACCACCACCCGAACGGCGAGGCCGCCTGGTTCGAGAACTTCACCAGGACGGGCTCGCCGGTCGGCACCCACGACCCCGTCGGCTGGCCGACCTTCAAGGACTGGCCGGCCCACGACTCCCTCACCCACCAGCAGGCCTACTACGAGTGGATCGAGCGCGCGTGGCGTGGCGGCCTGCGCGTCATGGTCAACGACCTGGTGGCCAACAGGCAGCTGTGCGAGATCTACCCGCTGAAGAGCAACCCCTGCGACGAGATGTGGGCGATCAGGCGCGAGGCCCAGCGCACGGTCGAGCTCCAGAACCACATCGACACGCTGTCAGGCGGTCCTGGGCTCGGCTGGTTCCGGGTGGTGAAGAGCCCGCAGGAGGCGCGCGAGGTCATCGCGGCGGGCAAGCTCGCCGTCGTGCTCGGCGTCGAGACCTCCGAGCCGTTCGGCTGCCGCACCACGCTGGGCGTCCCGCACTGCACCAGGGCGCAGATCGACCGAGGGCTCGACGAGATGCACGCGCTCGGCGTGCGCAGCATGTTCGTCTGCCACAAGTACGACAACGCGCTGTGCGGCGTGCGCTTCGACTCGGGCACCCAGGGCGCGATCGTCAACCTGGGCAACCTGCTGTCCTCGGGTGGCTTCTGGCGGGTCGAGAGGTGCAGGGGGCCCGAGCACGACAACCCGATCTCCCCCGCGGTTCTCCCGCCCGAGCTGGCCCGATGGCTGCCGCCTGGCGTCGGCCTGCCGGTCTACCCACCCGCCCCGCACTGCAACCCCAAGGGGCTGACCTCGCTCGGCCGCCACATGGTCGAGGGCATGATGCGGCGCGGCATGATGATCGAGATCGACCACATGAGCGTCAAGGCCGCCGACCAGACTCTCGACCTGCTCGAGGCCGCCGGCTACCCGGGCGTCATCTCCTCCCACAGCTGGGCCGACCCCGCCTTCCTGCCGCGCATCTACCGCCTGGGCGGCATGGTCACCCAGTACGGCCACGCGGCCGAGGAGTTCGCCGAGGAGTGGCGGCGCACCCAGCCGCTGCGACAGGAGAGCGGACGTCCCGGCTACGGCTACGGCCTGGACGCCAACGGGCTCGGCCCACTGCCCGCGCCACGGGCGGGAAGCGCCGTGACCTACCCCTTCCTCTCCTTCGACGGCGCCGTCTCGCTGGACAGACCACGCACGGGCGAGCGGGTCTGGGACTACAACGTCGACGGGGTGGCGCACTACGGCCTGGTGCCCGACTGGATCGAGGATCTGAGACAGCTGGCGGGCCAGCCGATCGTGGACGACCTCGCCTCGGGCGCGGAGGCCTACCTCAGGACCTGGGAGGGGGCTACAGCACCCGCAGCGCGATGACGCACACGTCGTCGGAGATGTCGCCGTCCAGGCGGGCGAGCACGCACGCGATGCTCTCCTCAGGGTCGTCGGTGTGGCAGTCGGCCGCCGCGCCGACCAGGGCGTCGAGCCCCGCCTGGACGTCGAGGCCGCGCCGCTCGACGATGCCGTCGGTGTAGAGCACCAGCACGTCGCCGGACTCGAGGACGGTGGTCGTCAGCTCGTAACTCATGGACTCGAAGGCGCCCAGCATCACGCCGGGCGAGTGGTCGAGCAGCGCCGCCTTGCCCTGGCGCACGAGCACGGGGGAGGGATGACCCGCACTGGTCCACGTCAGGGTCCTGTCGGCGGGGTCGAAGTGCCCGATGATCGCGGTGCCCGTCGCGGTGACGCCCTCGTTGTTGTGGTACATCAGGTCGTTGAGCCAGGTGGCCAGCTGGGCGGCGTCCGCCTTGGTGTAGGCCAGGCCGGCCAGGCCGTACCTCATCTGGGCCATCAGGCCGACGGCGGTCAGGCCGTGCCCCATGGCGTCGCCGATGGCCAGCAGGACCCTGCCGTCGGGCAGCGGCCTGGCCTTGAACCAGTCGCCGCCCAGCCTCAGCACGTCCTCGGCGGGCCGGTAGCGCAGGCCCATCCGCAGTCCGGGCAGGTCGAGCACGCCCGTGCGCCTGGGAAGGATGGAGTCCTGGAGCCGGACGGCGACCTGGTGCTCCTCCTCGGCCCGCTGCCGCTGCGTGACGACCTGCTCATGGGCGACAGCCAGCGCTCTCTCCCTGCGGCGGCCGGCGGTGGTGTCCTGGACCAGCATCCGGATCTTCACCGGCAGGCCGTCCTCGTCGAGGATCGGCTCGCTCACGGTGCGCAGGTGGCGCAGGCCGTACCTGTTCTGGACCCGGTACTCGTTCTCGGTGGCCTCGCGGTACCTCAGCAGCGTGCGCATCTGCTCGTCCACGAGCGGGACGTCCTCGGCCACGACCGCGGCCGGCAGGTCCTCGAGCCTGATCGGGCCCTCCGCGGGGCGCCTGCCGAACATCTCGTACATCTGCTGGGTCCACACCGCCGTGCCCGTGGCCAGGTTCCACTCGCCCCAGCCGAGTTCGGCGATCCGCTGCGCCCTCTCCCACCCGGCGACCAGCCGCTCCTCGTCGTCGAGGGTGCGCCAGCTGGCCAGCACCCCGCCGCCCGCCCTGACCGCCCGCACCATGATGGAGGCGGGCCAGAGCAGCCCGTCGCGGGCCTCCACGAACTCCAGCGGACCGCGCGTGAGCGGGGCGCCGCTCTCGTAGACGGACAGGTAGTCGTCGAGGACGCCCGACTTCACCACGCCAGGACTGGTCTCGACGAGACGACGGCCGCGGAGCTGGTCTGCTCCGCGGCCTGTGACGTCTTTTGTGTGCCGGTTGGTGGCGGCGATCAGGAAGTCCACCACCCGCCCTCCCGCGTCCTTGACGGGCACCAGGTAGGCGGCGGAGGCGTGCAACGCCTCCAGCACCCCCGTCATCCACGCGGGGACGACGAGCTCGCGCGTCTCCGCCTGCGCCAGGGGCGGCGGGGTGACGTCCCTGGCGACCTCCAGCAGGTCGATTCCGCTGTCGCGCGAGAGCCGCCTGAGGTGGTCGGCCGCCTCGTCGGGGCGGAGGTTCATCCGCGCCGCGAGCCTGCAGACCGCCTCGTCGATGGCGGCCTCACGCCGCATCCGCCTGCGGAGGACGGCGAGCTGGTCCCTGATCATGGCCTTGGTGGCCGTGCTGTCCTGGCTCACGTGTGCCTTGTGCCCCGCTGGAGGGCAGAAAGGCAGGGCCATATCTTATTTTGGGCAAAGCCTCAGGCAGACAGGGCGCTCGTCCCTGCCCACCCGAGGTGGTCATACGTTGAAAATACTGACGCCTCCGGGGCCGACGAGGAATCCGAGTACGATGAGGACGATTCCCCAGAGAATGTCGCGACGGGCCAGGATCACGTAGATCCCAGCGATGACGAGGATTACTGCGATGATCCAGAGCAAAGTAGCCATGGGAACTGAGCTGCCCCAGAGGAAAGCCGTCTAACATTCAACCCGGCGGGAATGGGCCGATTCATGACAACATTCGGCTATTTCCTGGCATCGGAGGAACACGGCCCCAACGAGCTCGTACGGCAGGCCCAGCTGGCCGAGCGCTCGGGCTTCGAGGCGCTGTGGATCTCCGACCACTATCACCCGTGGCTCGACGAGCAGGGCCACAGCCCGTTCGTGTGGTCGGTCATCGGCGGCGTCGCGGCCACCACCCGGCTGCCCGTCACCACCGCCGTCACGTGCCCGCTGGTCCGCATCCACCCGGCCGTCATCGCCCAGGCCGCCGCCACCAGCGCCGCGATGACCGAGGGCCGCTTCCGCCTGGGCGTCGGCACGGGGGAGGCGCTCAACGAACACATCACCGGTTCGGCGTGGCCGCCGGCCGAGGAGCGCCTGGAGATGCTCGAAGAGGCCGTCGAGGTCATGCGCAAGCTGTGGCAGGGAGACCTCGTCACGCACAGGGGCGCCCACTACCGCGTCGACACGGCCAGGCTCTACACCCTGCCCGACCAGCCGCCGCCGATCTACATGTCAGGGTTCGGCGCCAAGTCCGTCGAGCTGGCAGGCCGCATCGCCGACGGCTACATCTCCACCGGCCCCGCCGCCGAGATGGTGGAGCTGTTCCACAAGTCGGGCGGCGAGGGCAAGCCGGCGGCGGGCGGTCTCAAGGTCTGCTACGCCCCTGACGAGGCGCAGGCCAGGGCGACGATCCACCGGCTGTGGCCCACGCAGGGCATCAAGGGCGAGGCCGCTCAGCTCCTGCCGCTGCCCAGGCACTTCGAGCAGCTGGCAGAGATGGTCACCGAGGAGGAGGCGGCGGGGTCGAGCCCCTGCGGGCCCGACCCCGAGGTCCACGTCGAGGCCATCAGGAAGTACGTCGAGGCCGGGTTCGACGAGGTGTACATCAGCCAGATCGGACCCGACCAGGACGCGTTCTTCTCGTTCTACTCCGAGGAGGTTCTGCCGCGGTTGCGGTAGAGGTCCACGAGCGGCTGGAGGATCCAGAACCACGCGCCGCTCACCGCCACGGCGCCGGCGAACAGCGCGGCGGGCCAGTTGTTGATCACGGTCTCGGTGACCAGCGCGACCGCGCTGGTCATCGCGATCAGGAGGAACACCGCGCCCGCCACGCCCAGCTCGTTGGCCCTGTGCAGCATCTTCTCCTTCAGCCCCGTGCGGAAGAAGAGCCGATGCTGGGCGGCGGGGGTGATGAAGCAGACCGAGGCGAACGCCGCGGCCATCAGCGAGACGAAGAACAGCCAGCGGCCCAGCGTGTCGACCCTGGGGAAGCCTGCCTGGAAGGGGAGCGTGAGCAGGAAGGCGAACAGCACCTGCACCCCGGTGACCGCCACCCGCAGCCCCTGCAGCAACTCGGCCAGCTCGCGGTCCACCCGCTCCTTGTGGCTCTCGCCGGGTTCACCGTGAGACTCCCTCACTCGGCCTCCTTCATGAGCTTGGCATAGCCGAACTGCAACCAGTCGGAGACGGCCACGGCCGTCATCGTCGAGCCCGCCAGGCGGGTCATCCGGGGGGCGAAGACCAGGCCCGCGGCGTAGGCGGTGGCGATCCACTGGGCCAGGCAGAAGGGGCAGGCGAGCAGCTCGCCCATCGCGCTGCGCGGCTCCTCCTTCAGCTCGGCGGGGCCGCTCACCCCTTTGAACCTGGTGAACGGGGCGCGCAGCGGGCTCGTCACGCTGTCCTTGGCCAGCGTGCGCGACAGCCGATGGGTGCTCACGCCCATGAGGAAGAGATCGAGAACGCCCACCCGCTCGGGCGGCTTCTTGCCCAGGAAGGCGGCCAGCGCGACCGCGGCCGTGACGGCTCCGCCGTACGCCGCCATGATCCGCAGGTAGCCGCCGACAGGGCGGCCGTACTCCTCGGTGATCTCTGTCATGGAGGGCTCGCTACCCCCACCGGGCAGGTCTAGTCGCCGATCGTGCGGGTAGCTGTCGCCACATGGGCAGCCACAGCCACGAGGTCACCGATTCGATCTTGGAGACGTTGAAGCGAGCCAGCTCCGGGCTCAAGGACGCGGGCGTGCGGTTCGCGCTCGCGGGAGGTTGCGCCGCCTATGCGAGAGGAGCCGCCCCTTCCCTGCACGACGTGGATTTCGTGATCATGGAGAAGGACGTGCCCGCCGCGCTGGAGGCGCTGATCAGGGTCGGTTTCACCACCGCGAAACCGCCCGAGGACTGGCTGGTGAAGGCGTACGACGAGGGCCGTCTGGTGGACCTCATCTTCAGGGTCTCCGACCGGCCGGTCACCGAAGAGTTGCTGGCCAGGGCCGAGCCGCTGAAGGCCTCGGCGGTGATCGTGCCGGTACTGGAGGCCACCGACCTGGTGATCTCCTGGCTGCTGCCGATGTCGGAGCACGCCTGCGACTACGGATCTCTGCTTCCGCAGGTGCGCGCGCTGCGTGAGCAGGTCGACTGGAACAGGGTGGCGGCGGTCACCGAGCACTCTCCCTATGCCTTCACCTTCCTGACGCTGCTGGAACGCCTGGAGGTCATCGACAAGCCGGTCGAGGCGGTGATGGACGACAGGTGGCCGTGACGGCCCCGGCCATGTGACACCAGGGATGAGACACCTGGCCGTGAGAAACCAGTCGTGAGAAGCCGGCAATGAGAAAGGGGCCGCGCCCCCTGCGGGGCGCGGCCCTTCTGCCTCCTGTGTCAGAAGGTCTGGGGGAAGCGGCCGTAGTAGTCGCCCAGCCGCTGCCGGTAGTCCGGCTCCTTGAACGAGCCCTCGTCGAACTCGGGGGCGTTCTTGATCTCTTCCTTCGTCCTGGAGACGTAGACGTTGCGCTCCTGCGGGTCGATGCGGGTAATCACCGAGCCGGGCAGCATGACCTTCTTACCGAAGATCCACGGTCCGGTGTCGATGATGACGTAGCTCTCGCCGACCTCGTAGGTCGCCTCGTCGATTGACCCGATCTTGCCGTCCGTCGCCTGGACGTGGTATCCCACGAGGTCCAGACTCTGGTTGCGGTCGTAGACGTCAGGACGATAGTTCCAGAGCTCCATAGGTGCTCTCTCCCTCTCTTCTTTCGTCTTGTTCGGGCCCGCCCCCACTACCCCGGCAATTCCCCATCAATCAATCCGCGCGCGGGAAACAGCGCCGCCGTCCAATCGGTTTCGGGAAATGGCCAGGTAAAAGGGTATTTAACCGTGCCGGACCGCCGAGGTAACTCTCTTGAGGATGCGGTCCCATTCGGTGCCGAACGGGTTTTCCTGCACCATGTACGTCCATGTCGCCGAGGGGCGCTTCAGGTCACGGGCGGGGTCCTCGAACGACTCGAGCGAGCGCCGCTCCACCTCGGCCAGCAGCGTCTTGTACTCCGCCACCGCCTCGCGCTGGAACTCGTCCACCGGGCTCATGCGCCCGAGAGCGCGCAGGTGGATGCCCTCGCGCAGGTCGCTCAGGAAGGCCAGGTGCTCGGTCCAGCAGGTGTCGATGGCGTGCAGGACGATCTGCCTTGCGCGATCGTCGCGGGTGTCCTCGTCGAGGGACTCCCAGCGCTCGGGGTCGGCCTTGGCCAGCGCCTGCGCGGCCGAGTCGCCGTGCAGGACCTTGTCACGCCACTCCAGGATGAGCTCGCGCTGGTGCTCGAGCAGGCGGGTGTAGCGCCAGGTGTTGCGGTGGATCTCCAGGTTGACGCCCTCGGCGACGCGCTGCGCGTGGGCGATGAGGTAGGCGCCGCGGCGGTGCCGTACGACGCCGTCGGGGTCGGCGGCGGGCGGGCGCTCGTCGGGCACGTACTGGGTGATCAGGTCGTCGCGCATGCTCGCGAAGAAGACCGAGCCTCCCGGGTCGCCCTGGCGGCCCGCGCGCCCGCGCAGCTGGTCGTCCAGGCGGCTGCTGACGTGCCGGCCGGAGCCGATCACGTAGAGGCCGCCGAGTTCGGCCACGCCCTCGCCGAGGCGGATGTCGGTGCCCCTGCCCGCCATCTGGGTGGAGACGGTGATCGCGCCGAGCGAGCCCGCCCTGGCGATGATCGAGGCCTCCTCCGCGTCGTTCTTGGCGTTGAGCACGACCGGCTCCATGCCGCGGCGCTGCAGCAGCTTGGCCAGGTTCTCCGACTCGGCCACGTCGAGGGTGCCGATGAGGATCGGCCGCCCCGTGGCGTGCATCTCCTGGATCTCCTCGACCAGCGCCGCGTCCCTGTCGGGCCCGGACGGGTAGAGACGGTCGGGCTCGTCCAGCCGCACACACGGCTTGTTCGGCGGGATGACCGCCACCTTGAGCCCGTAGAACTCGCCGAGCTGCTCGCTGACCGCGACGGCGGTGCCCGTCATGCCGCACACCTGCGGGTAGCGCTTGATCAGCCCCTGCACGGTGATCTGGTCGAGGATCTCGCCCTTCTCCGTGGGGGAGAGCGTCTCCTTGGCCTCCACCGCCGCCTGCAGCCCGTCGGGCCAGCGCTGCAGCAGCGCGACCCGCCCGCGCGAGGGGTTGATGAGCTGCACCTTGCCGTCGCGCACGATGTAGTCGACGTCGCGCGTGAGCAGCGCGTGCGCGTGCAGCGCCAGGTTGAGCTCGATCAGCGTGCCCGGCTCGTTCTCGTCGTAGAGGTCGACGCCGAGGATGGACTCCACGCTGTCGGCGCCCTTCGGCGTCAGGAAGACGTTGCGCGACTGCTCGTCGATCTCGTAGTGATAGCCCCTGACGAGGGTGCGCACCAGCGCCGCCATCTCGGGCACGGCGTCGCCGGGGTCGGCCGCGCCCGCCAGCACCAGCGGCACGCGCGCCTCGTCCACGAGCACCGAGTCGGCCTCGTCGACCAGCGCCACCTCGGGTGGGGGCATGATGATCTCGCCCGCGTCGGTGCGCATCCTGTCGCGCAGCACGTCGAAGCCGATCTCGCTGACGGGCCCGTAGCAGATGTCCTTGCCGTAGGCCTCGCGACGCTCCTCGTGCGTGGAGTTCTGGCCGATCCAGCCGACGCTGACGTCGAGCGCCTCGTAGAAGGGCGCCATCCACTCCGCGTCGCGCTGCGCCAGGTAGTCGTTGACGGAGATCACGTGCACGCGCTTGCCCTGCAGCGCGTAGCCGGCCGCGGCCATCGCGCCCGACAGCGTCTTGCCCTCACCGGTGGCCATCTCGGCCACGTGTCCGTGCAGGAGCGCCAGCGTGCCGAGCAACTGCACGTCGTACGGCCTGAGCCCCAGTGTCCTGTCGGCGGCCTCGCGCACGACGGCGCAGAAGTGCGCCAGGTCGTCCATCTTCGGCTCGGGCAGCTCGTCGGGGAAGGACAGCTTGCCGGCCGCCTCGACGATCTTCTTGTAAGGGGTCAGGTTCAGGCCTCCTGGCCGGTCCAGAAGATTCCTGAAAAACCCGGAAAACGACGCCACGACTCCTCCAACGAGCGCTCTGTCGGCACCGGTTCCCGTACGTGTCCGGTACGGCGGCGCCCGCCGTACCGGACACTAGCTCATCCGCGCTCGTGCACGGTGAGCACGACAACAGCGCCGAGCAGAACGAGGCAGCCCGCCGCGGTGAGAGCCGTCAGACGCTCACCGAACAGCAGCACTCCCAGGGCCGCCGCGCCGACCGCCTCACCCAGGGAGATCACCGAGACGGTGGTCGCCTTGAGCGCGGACAGGCTCCTGAAGTAGAGCCCGTACGCCAGGGCGGTAGGCACCGCGCCCAGGTAGAGCAGCAGGGCCACGGTCGGCAGCGTCACCTGCGGAACGATGCCCTCGGTCATGGCGAAGGGCGCCAGGCACAGCGCGCCGATCGCGAACCCGCCGACGGCGGTGCCGTAGGGGTCGTCGTGGTGCCGCCTGGAGTGCAGGGTGACGGCGGCGTACCCTGCCGCGGACAGCAGCGCGAGGCCCACCCCGGCGAGTGTGGCGGTGGCCTCGGGCCCGGCGCCGCTCGAGCCCGCCGTGAGCACGACCAGCCCCAGCAGCGCGGCGCCGACGCAGGCCGTGCCGACCCTGTCGAGCCGCTCGCCGAGGAAGAGCCTGCCGCCCACCGCCGTGAACAGAGGCGTGGCGCCCATCGTGACCACCGTCGCGATGGCCACCCCCGAGGTGGCGATCGCGCCGAAATAGGCGGTCTGGTAGATCGCCATGCCCACCCCCACCAGCAGCAGCCTGCGGTGGGTGCCGGGCCTGCGGCGCACGATGGTGATCAGGAAGAGCGCGCCGAGCAGATAGCGCCAGAGCGAGACCCCGAAAGGGCCGAGGCTGGTGGACTGGAAGAGCAGGGACCCGGCCGCGCCACCGGTGCCCCAGGCGGCCGCGGCCACCGAGACGTACAGCACGCCGCGCCGTACGGAAACTTGCGTCATTGATCTCTCCGGAAGGAGTGGTTGTCGACGTTCGGCCCGTAGGCGGGCGGCAACCACCCCCGGATCGCCCAGGATCCGGAGAAGAACTACAGGGGAGTGCCGCCCGCTAGTGCGCGGGGGGCGGAGAGATCACGAAGTACGGCACGTCTTCACCTTATCGTCTGCTGTACCTGACAGCAGCTGACAGGTATGCCTGCCAAGGTGGGCCCATGACAACGAAGGCAAGCCTGATCGCCGTCACCATCGACTGCGAGGACCCGGTCAGGATGGCGGAGTTCTGGTCCAAGGTGACCGGCTTCGACATCCAGGTCGCCGAGACCGAGTACTCCGCGGTCGGCGACGGCACCACGAGCATCTACTTCGGCCGTCTGCCCGGCTACAAGGCTCCCGCGTGGCCGAGCGACGACAAGCAGTTCCACCTCGACTTCCGCGTGCCGGACGTGGCCAAGGCGGTCGAGGAGTACGAGGCGATCGGCGCCACCAGGCCCGAGTTCCAGCCGGGCGAAGGGTGGGTCATCATGCAGGACCCTGAGGGCCATGTGTTCTGCGTATGTCCTGAGAGGTCCACCTAAAGTCTGATTCAAGCGATGGCGCAGGGACTCTAAGCTGGACCAATGCTCCTGAGAGGTTCCACGCCCCTGCGCGGGCGCCCATGACATGGGTAGGCCTGATCATCGCCCTCGCCGGGGCACTGGGATACGCGGTCGGCGCCGCGCTGCAGCAGTTCGAGGCGGTCGCCGAGGGCGCCTCGTTCAAGCTGGTCAAGCGCCCCCGGTGGTGGATCGGCGGCGTCATCGGCTTCACCGGCGCCAGCCTCCACGCGGTGGCGCTCAGCTTCGCGCCTCTCGTGGTGGTGCAGCCGGTGTCGGTGGCCACGCTGGTGTTCGCGGTGCCGCTGGCCGCCTACCTGTACGGCCGCAAGCCGTACAAGGCGGAGATCTTCGGATCCATCGCCGTCGCGGTCGGCCTGCTCTGGCTGACGCTGCTGGTGCCGCACACGAACGTGAGGCCGGAGCTGTCCTCGGCCGCCGCCCTGGGATTCCTCGCGGTCATCGGGGCGATCGTGCTGGTCGCGAACGCGGCGGCGCGCAGGTCGCGAGGGCCTGCCAAGGCGCTGCTGCTGTCGGTGGGCGCGGGGGTGGTGACTGCGAGCGTGTCCACGTTCGTCCGCGTGGTGGGCGGCGGCATGGAGGGGGACCTCTCCAGGCTCGTCCACTGGTTCACGCTGGCCATCCCCCTCCTGCTGGTCTGCGCGGTGGTGCTGCTGCAGCGCTCCTACGCGGTCGGCTACTTCGGCATCGCCTACGCGGGAGTGCAGGTCATCGACCCGATCACCTCGGTGCTCGCCGGCGCGATCCTGCTGGGCGAGCCGCTGCCCACCTCTCCCTCCACGGCCGTGCCCGCGCTGCTCGCGGCGGCGCTCACGGTCGGCGGCACGATCACACTCGGGCGTCTCGCCCCTGACCAGTCCAGGCCGACTCCGGAGGTGTCCATCCCAGTACCTCATCCATCGAGCGCAGCATCAGATCGGAGCTGAGCCTGCCGGCCAGCGACATGCCCATGTCGCGCAGCCGTACGGCCAGCGGGTTGCGTATCGTGGTGGCCCTGCAGATCTTCGTCGACTGCGCCACCACCTTCGAGGTACGCGCCAGCCTCGCCTCGGTGTAGGCGGGCAGGTTCCGCGCGTTGGCGGCCAGGACGATCGCGTCCTCGATGGCCTGGCACGCGCCCTGACCCAGGTTCGGCGTCATGGGGTGCGCGGCGTCGCCGAGCAGCGCCACCCTTCCCCTGTGCATGGCCGGCAGTGGCGTGCCGAGGTAGTAGACGTCGTTGCGGATGATGTTCTCCGGCCTGGCCGACTCCAGGAGCGCGGGGATGGGCCGGTGCCAGTCGCCGAACCTGCGCAGCAGCCCCGCCCGCTCGTCTCCGTGGGGCTCTCCGGCGGGCGCCAGGTCGGTGGCGTAGAGGTAGACGAGGTCGCCGGCCAGCGCGTGGACGCCGACGACCAGGCCCCTGCCCCACGACTCGGTGCTCTCGACGACGAGGCCGCCCGGGTTGGGGACCAGCACCCGCCACGCGGTCACGCCCGAGTAGACCGGGTCGGGGTGGCCGGGGAAGAGTGTCCTGCGCGTGGCGGAGTTGATGCCGTCGCCCGCGATCACCAGCTCGGCCTCGAACTCGCCACCGGCCCCGCCCTGGCCGGTGACCGTGCTGACCACGCCCTTCTCGGCGTCGACGCCGGTGACCGCGGTGCCGAGACGCAGGTCTCCGACCCGGTCGGCCAGCAGGTCCATGAGGGTGGCGCGCAGCATGATGGCGCCGGAGTCGCCGTAGCGGGCCGCCGCCTTCTCCTCGGTGGTGTGGATCAGCCACCTGCCGCGCCACGTGCGGACGCCGCCCCTGCCCTGGAGCCTGGAGAGCCGGCGGACCTCGTCGCCCAGCTCGATCGTGTCGAGCGCCTTCAGTGCGTTGGAGGCGATCGCCAGGCCCGAACCCACAGGTTCGAGCCCTGCCGCGCGCTCCAGGACGGTCACCTGCCACCCGCGCCGCTCCAGCGCGACGGCTGCTGTCAGCCCGCCGATGCCCGCCCCGATCACCACAGCTCTGGACATGCCGCCCCACTTCCTTACTACGTCTGTAGTTCGCGACGCTACTACAGGCGTAGTTGGACTACAAGTGTAGTCTTTGCTTCGTGAAACGTTCGGAGACCGTCGCGGAGGCGGCCATCACCCTGCTCGCCGAGCGCGGCATGCGCGGCCTGACCCACAGGGCGGTGGACGAGCTGGCGGGGCTGCCGCCGGGCTCCACCTCCAACCTCGCCCGGACGCGTGCGGCCCTTCTGGAATTGACGTTGCTGCGGCTGACGGAGCTGGAGGAGTACGCCTTCGCCCCGGCCATCGAGGCGGGCGGCTTCCCCACTCCCGGCGCCACCGCGGAGACCGATGGGCCTCGGCGCGCAGGGGCCACCCCGGCAGCCGACGCCTCCCCGCCTGCGAAGGCCGCGGAGAGGTCCGGCGGTCTCCCTCCCGCCGGGGCCGCTGAGGGAGCCGGCGGGTTTCCGTCCGCCGGGGCCGCTGAGGGGGGCGGCGGGTTCTCTCCCGCCGGGGCCGCTCAGGGGGTCGATGGAGTGAGGGCGATGGGGCTCGGCGAGCTCGTGGGGCTGATGGCCGAGGTGCTGGTCGTCCAGTTGAGTGACAGGCGGCGCACGTTGGCCCGCTACGAGCTGGCGCTGGAGGCGACGCGCCGTCCCGAGCTGCGTGAGATCTACGACAGGGTGGGCGCCAGGTTCCGCGAGCCCGCGGTCGCGCTGCTGGCCGCGGCGGGCTCGCAGGACCCCGTACGGCACGGCCGGCAGCTGGTGGCCTACGGCGAGGGCATCATGTTCGACGCGATCGCGGGCGCCGGAGTGACCCCCTCGATCGAGGACCTCACCGCGGGTTTGACGGAGTTCCTTTCCGGCATGCTCAGGTGACGGGCCGTGCTCAGGCGGAGGCGGCCCGGGTGAGCCTGGCGCGGTGGGCGGGCCACTCGTCGTCGAGGATGCCGAAGACGACCGTGTCGCGCCACGTGCCGTCGGGGCGCGGCCTGTGCCTGCGCAGCGTGCCCTCGTGCACCCCGCCGATGCGCCTGATCGCCGCCTGCGACCTCGTGTTCAGGTGGTCCGTCTTCAGCTGCACGCGGTTGTAGCCGATCACGTCGAAGGCGTGGTCGATGAGCAGCACCTTGCACGAGGTGTTGACCGCCGTGCGCCACACCGCCCTGCCGTACCACGTCCAGCCGATCTCCACGCTCTGGTCGAAGCCGGGCACGTCGAGGTAGGTCGTCCAGCCGACCGCCCTGCCGCTCTCCTTCAGGACGACCGCGTGCGCCGCGTACTTGGGGCTCTCGATCACCTCGGCGGCCACCGACGCGAGCTGCTCGGCGGTGCGCGGTGTGGCGACGGACAGCCAGCGCCAGACCTCGTCGTCTCCTCCTCCCGCGAGGAAGAGGTCGGTGACGTGGTCATAGGTGAGCGGCTCCAGCCGTACGACGGCGTTCTCGAGCACGACGGGAGAGGGCAGCTTCGCGGTCATGCCGGACACCGTATCGACCGCTCCCACCTGCTCTTATGGCCACCGGTGCGAAATTTCGCGGGACCACTTGTCGACAGCCATACCGGCCGGTCGGTAGGGTCGGCTCATGGACTTCGCCTTCGACAGCGTCACCGAGGACCTGCGCGAGCGACTGCTGCGCTTCATGGACGAATGCGTCTACCCGGCCGAGGAAGCCTTCGAGGAGCAGGCGGCGACCAGCGGCTGGGGGAGTCCCCCGCTGATGGCCGATCTCAAGGAGGAGGCCCGCAAGCGGGGTCTGTGGAATCTCTTCCTGCCCGGTGACCACGGAGCGGGCCTGACGAACCTCCAGTACGCGCCGCTCGCCGAGATCATGGGGCGGAGTCCGAGCATCGCTCCGACGGCGACGAACTGCGCCGCGCCCGACACCGGCAACATGGAGGTGCTGGCCGGGTTCGGCAGCGAGTGGCAGCGCAAGGAGTGGCTGCGCCCGCTGCTCGACGGCGAGATCCGTTCCGCGTTCGCGATGACCGAGCCCGACGTCGCCTCCTCGGACGCCACCAACATCTCCACCCAGATCATCAAGGACGGCGCCGAGTACGTCATCAACGGGCGCAAGTGGTTCATCTCCGGAGCGATGAACCCGAACTGCAAGATCCTCATCGTCATGGGCAAGTCCAACCCCGACGCGCCCAAGCACCGGCAGCAGAGCATGGTGCTCGTCCCGCGCGACACCCCCGGTCTGCACATCAAGCGAGGCATGCACGTCTTCGGCTACAGCGACGCCGACCACGGCGGTCACGCCGAGGTGGTCTTCGAGGACGTGCGGGTGCCTGCCGACAACCTGATCGGCGAGGAGGGCGGCGGCTTCGCGATCGCCCAGGCCAGGCTCGGGCCTGGCCGCATCCACCACTGCATGCGCATGATCGGCATGGCGGAGCGCGCCATCGAGCTGATGTGCAGGCGCGCCATCGCGCGCACGGCGTTCGGCAAGACGATCGCCGAGCAGGGCGTCGTCCAGGACTGGATCGCCGAGTCGAGGGTGCGCGTCGAGCAGCTCAGGTTGCTGGTGCTCAAGACCGCCTGGCTGATGGACACCGTCGGCAACAAGGGCGCCCACACCGAGATCCAGGCCATCAAGATCGCCACCCCCAAGACCGTCGAATGGATCCTCGACAAGGCCATCCAGGTCCATGGCGCGGGCGGCGTCAGCCAGGACTTCCCGCTGGCAGGGCTCTGGGCGGGAGTGCGCTCGCTGCGCTTCGCCGACGGCCCCGACGAGGTGCACAAGAGGTCGCTCGCGCACAGGGAGCTCAAGAAGTGGATGTAGTCGACAGATTCCTCGAGAACGCGCCCGGCGACCGGCTGGAGTTCCTGCGCGCCAGGTTCGACGCGGGCCTGGCGTGGGTGCACTTCCCCGTGGGCCTCGGCGGCCTCGGCGCGCCGCGCGAGATGCAGCAGGAGGTGGAGCGCGCGCTCGCGCACACCCCGCAGCTCGACACCGGCGTGCAGGCGATCGGCCTGGGCATGGCGGCGCCCACGATCCTGGCCTTCGGCACAGAGGAGCAGAAGAAGCGCTTCCTGCGCCCGCTGTGGACGGGCGAGGAGATCTGGTGCCAGCTCTTCAGCGAGCCCGGCGCCGGATCCGACCTCGCCACGCTCGCCACGCGCGCCGTCAGGGACGGTGACGAGTGGGTCGTCGACGGGCAGAAGGTCTGGACGTCGGGCGCCCACCACGCGCGCTGGGCGATCCTCGTCGCCAGGACCGACCCCGACGTGCCCAAGCACCGCGGCATGACGTACTTCATCTGCGACATGCACGCCCCCGGCGTGGACGTGCGGCCGCTTCGCCAGATCACCGGCGAGGCCGAGTTCAACGAGGTCTTCCTCACCGGAGTGCGCCTGTCGGACGACCTGCGGCTCGGCGAGGTCGGCGACGGCTGGCGGGTCGCCCAGACCACGCTCATGAACGAGCGCGTGGCCATCGGCGGCGCGCCCGTCCGCAGGGGCGGCGGCATGATCGGCCTGGTCGCCGACGCCTGGCGCGAGCACCCCGAGCTGCGCACCCACGACCTTCACCAGCGCCTGCTCTCGCTGTGGGTGGAGGCCGAGGTCACCCGCCTTTCAGGGGTACGGCTGCGCGAGCAGCTCGCCGCCGGACAGCCCGGACCCGAGGGCTCGGGCATGAAGCTGTCGTTCGCCAAGCTCAACCAGGAGCTCACAGGGTTCGAGGTCGAGTTCAACCGCGACCTGGGCTACGACGACTGGGCCTTCCGCCGTTCGGAGTCGGTCGACTTCCTCGGCCGCGACCCCGGCTACCGCTACCTGCGCGCCAAGGGCAACTCCATCGAGGGCGGCACCTCGGAGATCCTGCGGAACATCATCGCCGAGCGCGTGCTCGGCCTGCCCTCCGAACCCCGCGTCGACAAGGACGTGCCCTGGAAGGACCTGCCGCGATGACGCTGCTCTACACCGACGTCGAGGACGAGCTGCGGGCCGCCGTGCGCGACCTGCTCGCCGACCGCTGCCCTCCTGCCGCCGTGCTGGCCAGGGTCGAGGGCGCGCCGTACGACCTGGGCCTGTGGAAGACGCTGGCGCGCGACATCGGGGTGGCGGGGCTGCTGGTCCCCGAGGAGTACGGCGGGGCGGGCGCCTCCGCGCGCGAGGCCGCGGTCGTGCTGGAGGAGCTGGGCAGGGCCGTGACGCCCGTCCCGTTCTTCACCAGCTCGGTTCTGGCCACCCACGCGCTGCTCCAGGTGGGGGCGGGCGAGCTGCTGCGCGGCGTGGCGGAGGGCGATCTCACCGTCGCCCTCGTCGTGCCCTTCTCCGCCTCACCGTACAGAGAGGCCGGCGGGCAGGTCAGCGCCACGGACGGCCGGCTGACCGGCGTCGTGGGCGCGGTGGCGGGGGCGGACGTGGCCGACGTGCTGCTCGTCCCCGTGAAGGGGACGCTGCACGCGGTCCCCGCCGCGGAGGCCACCGTCGAGGTCGCGCCCTCGCTCGACCTCACCAGGCCGATCGCCACGGTCACCTTCGCCGGCTCCGTCGCCGAGCCGCTGGGCGCGGTCGACGTGGCCGAGACCCTGCGGTTCGGGGCAGGGCTGCTGGCCTCCGAGCAGCTCGGCGTGGCCGAGTGGTGCCTGGAGACGACGCTCGCCTACGTGAAGGAGCGCTACCAGTTCGCCAGGCCTGTCGGCTCCTTCCAGGCGATCAAGCACAGGCTCGCCGACCTGTGGCTCGACGTCGTGCGCGCCCGCGCCGCGGCGCGCGGCGCGACGGACGGCGCGGCGATGTCGGCGGCGGTGGCGCAGGCGTGGAACGCGGGCGTGGCGGTCCACGTGGCCGAGGAGGCCGTGCAGCTCCACGGAGGGATCGGGATGACCTGGGAGCACCCGCTCCACCTGTTCCTCAAGCGCGCCAAGTCGGCCGAGATCGCTCTCGGAACCCCCGGAGAGCACAGGGAGGCCCTCGCCGCGCTGGCCGACCTCCCTGGCCCCGCCTGACCGGGACCTGACCTGCCTGGGCGGAGAGTTGCCCAGGCAAGTCCGACATATGACCCCCTGAGGTGAGTGACAGAGCGCCGACCTGGGTAAGGTAAACCTGGCCTAATTTAGGTTTGCCTCACTTAGGGGATTTGACGTGTTCGCCAGCTTTCTCATCGGACTGCGGGAAGGCCTGGAGGCGACCCTCGTCGTCTCCATCCTGGTGGCGTTCCTGGTCAAGAGCGATCGCAGGGACAAGCTCCCCCTCGTATGGGCAGGCGCCGGCCTCGCCGTCGCGCTGTCGGTCGGGTTCGGCGCCCTGCTGTCGTTCACGGCCGCCAACCTCACCTTCGAGCAGCAGGAGCTGTTCGAGGCGCTGACGTCCATCGCCGCCACGGTGTTCGTCACCTGGATGATCTTCTGGATGCGGGGGGCGGCCCGCACCATCGCCGGCGACCTCCGGGCCAAGCTCGGCCGGGCGCTCAACGTGGGCGGGGTCGCCGTCGCCGTGATGGCCTTCCTGGCGGTGGTCAGAGAGGGCCTGGAGACCTCGCTGCTCTTCTACGCCTCCGCGCAGGGCGCCGCCGCCACGGCGCTGCCGTTGATCGGCATCAGCCTCGGCGTGCTCACCTCGATCGTGATCGGCTGGGGGATCTACGCCAGCGCGATCAGGATCAACCTCACCACGTTCTTCACCTGGACGGGCCTGCTGCTGATCCTGGTGGCCGGGGGCATCCTCAAGTACGGCGTGCACGACCTGCAGGAGGCCGGAATCCTGCCGGGACTGAACACGCTGGCCTTCGACATCTCCGCCGTGCTCGACCCTGGCGCGTGGTACTCCGCGCTGCTGGCCGGGATGTTCAACATCACCCCCGCGCCCAGCGTCCTCGAGATGGCGGCCTGGGCGCTCTACGTGATCCCGGTGCTGTTCCTCTTCCTCCGCCCGGCCGCCGCGCCCAAGGCCGCCGAACCCGTTTCGTAACAGGAGACACCCGACATGCGCACTCCATCTGTCGTCGTCACGGGCCTGCTCGCCCTCGGCGCTCTCGCGGGCTGCTCCCAGGATGCTCCCTCCGCCCAGCCGGGCGCCGCGGGGAGCGCCCAGGCGGGCGGCCCCATCAAGGTGGCGGCCAGCGACACCGCCTGCACCGTCGCCACGTCGGAGGTCGCGGCGGGGACCTCCACGTTCGCCGTCACCAACGGCGGCACCAAGGTCACCGAGTTCTACGTCTACGCCCCCGGCGACAGGGTCATGGCCGAGGTGGAGAACATCGTTCCCGGCCTGACCCGCGAGCTGATCGTCGAGCTGCCCGCGGGCGTGTACGAGACGGCCTGCAAGCCGGGGATGGTGGGCAAGGGCATCAGAGGGCCGCTGAAGGTCACGGGCGAGGCCACGCCGCTCAGCGCCGACGCCAAGCTGGCCGCCGCCACCGCCAGCTACCAGCGCTACGTCAAGAGCCAGACCGACGCCCTGCTGATCAAGACGCAGGAGTTCGTCGACGCGGTGAAGGCCGGCGAGCAGGAGAAGGCCAAGGCGCTCTTCCCCGTCGCGCGCACCTACTGGGAGCGGATCGAGCCTGTCGCGGAGATCTTCGGCGACCTCGACCCCAAGATCGACGGCCGTGAGGAGGTCATCGAGGAGGGCATGGAGTTCACCGGCTTCCACCGCCTCGAGCGCGACCTCTGGGTGGACAAGGACGTCAGCAAGTCGGGCCCGATCGCCGACAGGCTGATGGCCGACGTGAAGCTGATCGTCGAGAAGGCCAACAGCGAGAAGCTCTCGCCGCTGCAGCTCGGCAACGGCGCCAAGGAGCTGCTCGACGAGGTCGCCACCGGGAAGATCACCGGCGAGGAGGACCGCTACTCGCACACCGACCTGTGGGACTTCGCCGCCAACCTGGCCGGCTCGAAGGCGTCCGTGCAGGCGCTGCGCCCCGTGCTGGAGGAGCGCGCCCCCGACCTGGTGAAGACGCTCGACACGCAGTTCGCCGCCGCGGAGGCCGCGCTGGAGGAGCATCGCAAGGGTGACGGGTGGAAGCTGCACAACGAGCTGTCGAAGGCCGAACTGAAGAAGCTGTCGGACGCGATCAACGCGCTGGCCGAACCGGTCAGCAAGATCGCTGCCGTCGTGGCGAAATGAGGTCGTGATGAGCGGGGTCAGCCGCAGGAAGCTGCTCGGATTGGGCGCGGCGGGCGTCGCCGCGGCCGGGGCGTCCGTCGCGGGCGCCAGGATGCTGCTCGACGAGCCCGCGCCGATGCCCGTCAGCGCGGTCTCGGCCCTGGACTCGGTCGCCTTCTACGGCGAGCACCAGGCGGGCATCGCCACCCCCGCGCAGGACCGCCTGCACTTCGCCGCGTTCGACGTGATCACCACCAAGCGGTCCGAGCTCGACGCGCTGCTCCAGGAGTGGACGGCCGCCGCCGCCCGGATGACGCAGGGCCAGGAGGCGGGGACGTTCGGCGCGGTCGGCGGCGTGCCTGAGGCGCCGCCCGACGACACGGGCGAGGCGCTCGGCCTGCCCGCCTCGGGACTCACGCTGACGATCGGGTTCGGCGCCTCCCTGTTCGACGGGAGGTTCGGGCTGGCGGGGCGGAAGCCGGCGGCGCTGCGCGAGCTGCCCCGCTTCCCCGGCGACGCGCTGCTGCCCGAGCTGTCGGGCGGCGACCTGTGCGTACAGGCGTGCGCGAACGACCCGCAGGTGGCTGTGCACGCGATCCGCAATCTGGCGCGCATCGGCTTCGGCAGGGTGTCGGCGCGCTACTCCCAGCTCGGCTTCGGCCGTACGTCCTCGACGTCGAGGACGCAGGCCACGCCCCGCAACCTCATGGGCTTCAAGGACGGCACCGCCAACCTGAAGCTGGAGGACACCGCGATGCTCCGCGACCACCTGTGGGTGGCGGAGAAGGACGGCCCCGCGTGGATGAGGGGCGGCACCTATCTGGTCACCAGGAAGATCCGCATGCACATCGAGACCTGGGACCGCACGTCGCTGGCCGAGCAGGAGGCCATCTTCGGCCGCGACAAGGGCGAGGGGGCGCCGCTCGGGCTGGCCAAGGAGTTCGACGAGCCCGACTTCGCGAAGAAGGGCCCCGACGGCGCGCCGCTGATCGGCGAGGTCGCCCACGTGAGGCTGGCCCACCCCTCCAGCAACGGCGGCGCCAGGCTGCTGCGTCGCGGCTACAACTACGTCGACGGCTCCGACGGGCTCGGCCGCCTGGACGCGGGGCTGTTCTTCATGTCCTACCAGCGTGACCCGCACCGCCAGTTCGTCCCCGTGCAGCGGGCGCTGGCGAAGAACGACGTGCTCAACGAGTACATCAAGCACATCTCGAGCGGCCTGTTCGCGATTCCGCCGGGGGTGCGCGACGGGGGCGACTACTGGGGCAGGGCGCTGTTCGCCTGACCCCACTCCCTCACCTGGGGGCGACACCGTGCATGAGGGTGTCGAGCAGCCGCGCCGCCAGCGCGTCGGGGTCGGCGCCCTCGCGGGCGGAGTGCGCCGACTCGGCCAGGAGCGCGAGGTAGGCCTGCCGTACCCAGGCCACGTCGGCGTCGGGCCTGATCAGCCCCGCCTCGCGCGCCCTGGTGAAGACCTCGTCGCACTTGGCCATCACGCCCTCCTGCACCGCGCGCGCCTCGGCGCCCAGCGGGACGGGGCCTGCCAGCGTGAAGCGCCAGCCCGGCTTGATCCGCAGGATCGCGGCCGTGGCCTGGTGCAGGGCGACCAGTGGGGGAGCGGTTCTCGGACGGGCGGCCTCGACGACCGCGTCGAGCTCGCGCCATGCCGCCAGCTCCATCGACTCGATCAGCGCCTCCCTGCTGGCGAACCGGCGGTGGACGGTGGCCCGCGCGACGCCCGCCGCCTCGGCGATCTGCTCCATCGTCGCCGCCGGATTGGCTCCGAGCAGCCGCTCGGCGGCCTCCATGATCGAGCGGATGCTGCGCTCCGCGTCCGCCCGCAACCGCCTGTCTGTCATGCGGCGAACGTTACCGCACATATCTGAGACAGAGTGTTGCAGTTAGGGAAATAAGTGCTACATTCCATCTCATGAACAAGACTTCACTGGTGACCGGCGCCTCGTCGGGGATCGGCGCCGAGTTCGCCACGCAGCTGGCCGCCCAGGGCTATGACCTCGTGCTGGTCGCCCGTTCCGTGGGCAAGATGGACGAACTGGCCGAGCGGTTGCGCGCGGCCCACAGCGTGGAGGTCGACGTGATCGGCCAGGACCTGTCGGCCCCTGACGCCGTCGGCCGGATCGCCGAGCGGCTGGCGGGCCGTCCGATCGACCTGCTGGTCAACAACGCCGGATTCGGCACGGCGGGCCGCTTCCAGGACATCGACCCCGGCCGTGAGCACGACGAGCTGATGGTCAACGTGGTCTCGCTGGTCGGCCTCACCCACGCGCTGCTGCCGGGGATGCTGGCCAGAGGCCAGGGCGCGGTCGTCAACGTGGGTTCGACGGCGGGCTTCAACATCGCGCCCTACTTCGCCACCTACGCGGCGTCCAAGAGCTTCGTTCTCAACTTCAGCCTGGCCCTGTGGAGCGAACTGCGCGGCACGGGCGTGAAGGTGCTCGCCGTGACCCCCGGCCCCGTCGAGACCTCGTTCTTCGAGGTGATCGGCACGCGTGAAGCGGCCATCGGGGCCAGGATGGCCACCCCCGAGCAGGTGGTCGCGGCGGCGCTACGCGGGCTCGAACGCGACCGCGGCTACGTGGTGCCCGGCCTGGGCAACTTCGCGATGGCCCATCTGATGCCGCGCAGGCCGCGCAGGCTCCTCGCGCTGGTCGGCAGGATGGCGACCAGGGGAGTGGTCAGGACGCCTGCGGCCGCAACGACGTGAGCAGCAGGTCGGCGAACTGCGCGCCCACCTGGCCGCCGGTCAGTGGCCCCTCGACGCGATACCAGGAGCCCAGATGGTGGACCGAGCCGAAGAAGTAGTCGACCACGATGTCGGCGGGCACGTCGGCGCGGAAGACGCCTTCGCGCTGCCCCTCGGCCACCAGGTCGCGGAAGCGCTCGTGGTAGCGGCGGCGCTCGGCCCGCACGGTCTTCTGCGTCTCGGGGGCGAGCAGGTGCATGGACCTGAAGAAGATCTTGGAGTCGTCGAGGTTGTCCGCCGTCGTCTCGACGACGTCGGCCGCCGCCGCGTAGAGCCGCTCGGACACGGTGCCGGGCCCGTCGGCGATCCGCGTCAGCCGGTCCATCTGCATCCTGAGAACGCGGGCGTAGATCTCGTGCAGCAGGTCGTCCTTGGAGTCGAAGTAGTGGTACATCGCCCCCTTGGTGACCCCGGCCGAGACCACGATCTCCTGCACCGATGTGCTCTCGAAGCCGCGCTCGGCGAACAGTCGCGTCGCCTCGGCGAGCAGCCGCTGTCTGACCGGTTCATCCTGTGCCATGGTCAACAGCATACCGACTGGTCGGTTGAGCGTCCGGTAGGGGCTCATCACGCCTAAGTTAGGCTTGCCTTGGGTATCTTTTGACCGGCGAGGGATCTTCGGCGTGGCAGATCCATGTTTAACCTACTGAACTCGGGGAGTTTGCCGTGCCCGGTGGTTCAATCTACGTGCAGCAGGACGAGAAGTTCACAGGCTCGTCCCCGCAGTGGTGGTACGAGAAGTTCTGGCGCGAGGACGCGAAGAACCGGCAGCGCTCCAGGGCCGTCAAGGCAGGCTTCGGGTTCGTGGCGGGCGTGGCGCTGGCCATCCGCTTCGAGCTGCCGTGGCCTCCCGCCTTCGGCCTGCTGTTCGCCGCTCTCGTGGCCGCCCTCGACTGGGCGATCGTCTGGCACAACTTCAACGCCACCTCCGTCTGGCGGGGGCCGCCGCCACGGCGAGGTGATCACCCAGCGCAAGCTCAGGCGCGGGCTCAGCAGGCACGGCTACCACATCCTGCAGGGCAGGGCCATCCGAGGCCAGGCCTCGATCGACCATCTGGTCATCGGTCCCGGCGGGGTCTGGATCGTCGACAACGAGTCGTGGGCGCCGGACACCGACATCGCCGCCTACGGCGGGCGGCTGTTCTTCGGCGAGAAGTTCGGCTCGCACGTGGCCAAGCCGCTGGTCGCCGCCGCGGGCGCCTTCGCCGAACTGCTCGGCAAGGAGACCGGCATCCCGCTGACCATCCATCCGCTGCTTGCCGTCCACTGCGGGAGGCTGCCGCGCGGCGGCGTGGTGAACGGCGAGGGCATCACGCTGCTCAAGCCGTCGCTGGCCGCCAAGCTGATCAGGCGGTCGGACCGGGTGGTGCTGACCGAGGAGCAGATCGAGCTGCTCGCCCGCACCGCGGCGCGGGAGCTGGCTAGGCGAGCCGCTCGATGAACTCCGCCAGCTGGGCGATGTTGCGGCACTCCCGCATCGGCACGATCGAGCCGTAGGACGTGGCGAGCGAGTCGCCGCTGTCCCACTGCTGCCTCGGCTCTGGGTTGAGCCAGTAGGCGTGCCTGGCGTCCTTGACCAGCCGCTTGAGCGTGTCGAGCGCGGGCGGCTGGTAGTTGGAGCGGGCGTCGCCCAGGATCAGCAGGCTCGTTTTCGGGCCGATGACGTCTTTCTCGGCGAACTCCTCGAATGCCCGCCCATAATTTGTCCTCCCAAAGCGGGACATATTGGCTTCTGTAGCGAGTTTGGCTAGCGCCTCGCTGACGTCACCGCCCGGCGTGAAGAATCGGGTGATCTCATCCACGGTGTCCACGAATCCGAATGCCCTGACTTTCGTGAACTGCTCCCTGAGCGCGTAGGTCAGCAGCAGCGTGAAGTGGGCGAAGGAGGAGACCGAGTCGCTGGTGTCGCAGAGGATGACCAACTCGGGCTTGTGCGGGCGGGGCGGCCTGAACCTCGGGTCCATCGGCACCCCGCCGGTCGACAGCGACGCCCGCACGGTCCTGCGGAAGTCGAGCCTTCCCCGCCTGCCGTGCCGCTGCCTGATGGCCAGCCGCGCCGCCAGCCTGCGCGCGAGCGGGTGGACCTCCCTGCGCAGCCTCGCGAGGTCCGCCCTGGTGATCCGCAGGAAGTCCAGCTGGTCCAGCGGCGGCCGTACGGCGGAGCGCGCGATGCGCTCGATGCCGGAGTCCTCGGCGATCCTGCGGCGCACGTCAGTGGCGACCGCCTCCTCGAAGCGCTTGATGTTGGCGTTGACGCGCTGGCGGGTGGTCTTCTCCTCCAGTCCGCCTCGCGGCACGCCCCGCAGGATGCGAGCCATGAGCGTCTCGGGTGACAGCGCGCGCATGACGCTGTAGGAGAACCAGTTCTGGCGGCCCTCGGCGGCCGGCTGCCTGCCGAAGCGCTCGACCATCGCTCTGGCGAACTCCCTCATCTCAGGGTCGGTCGAGCCGGTCAGGAGCCTGGCCAGATGCTCGCGCAGGTCGGGCAGGGGCGCGTCGTCGTCCGGCCTGCTGTACAGGCCCGTGGTCGAGGAGGGGAACCACAGGTCGAACAGCATGTCGAAGCCAGGGCGGTAGGCGGGCTTCTTGACCAGCGTCGCCGCGTAGGCGGCGCGCAGCGACTCACGCTCGGTCAGGTCGATCACCCGCAGCGCTCTGGCCGCGTCGAGCCCCTCGGCCAGCGAGACGGGCAGCCCCGCCTCGCGCAGGGCGTGCACGAAACCGACGTGCCTGTCGACCAGGCTCACAGGCCCAGCTCCTTGCGCGCCCTGGCCTGGTCGGAGGCGTGCTTGAGCACCACGCCGAGCGTGCCCGCGACCGTGCTCTCGTCGAGCTCCTCCCGGCCCAGGGCCAGCAGCGTGCGTGCCCAGTCGATGGTCTCGGCGACGGAGGGCGCCTTCTTCAGCTCGAGGGCCCGGAGCGTGGCCACCGTCCTGGCCAGCTGCTCGGCCAGGTCGCTCGTCAGGGTCGGCACCTGGGCCAGCACGATGTCGCGCTCGCGCTCCTGCGTCGGGTACTCGATGTGCAGATAGAGGCAGCGTCTCTTCAGAGCCTCCGACAGCTCGCGCGTGGCGTTGGAGGTCAGCACGACGAACGGCCTGAGCGTCGCCTCGATCGTGCCGAGCTCAGGGATCGTGATCTGGAAGTCGGACAGCAGCTCGAGCAGCAGCCCCTCGACCTCGACGTCGGCCTTGTCGGTCTCGTCGATCAGCAGCACGGTCGGCTCCGCGCTCCTGATCGCCTTCAGGAGCGGGCGTTCCAGCAGGAACTCCTCGGAGAAGATGTCGTCGTCCGAGCTGGTCGCCTGGATGCGCAGGAGCTGCTTCTTGTAGTTCCACTCGTACAGCGCCCTGGCCTCGTCGAGGCCCTCGTAGCACTGGAGCCTGATGAGGTTCGCGCCCGTCGCCAGCGCGACCGCCTTGGCAAGCTGGGTCTTGCCCACCCCCGCGGGGCCCTCGGCGAGCAGCGGCTTGCCCAGCGCGGCGGCCAGGAACACCGAGGTGGCGATGGAGGCGTCGGAGAGGTAGTCAACGGCGGCGAGGCGCTCGCTCACGTCGGCGGGCGAGTTGAACATCGATGCTCCTGTCTGCGGGGACCGAACTTTATTCTAGCACTAGTGGCAATAAATCCAGAATTAGGGGGATTCGTGGATGGCGATGAAAACCGCAATAAGGAGTGCTCTGCCTTATTGCGGTAATGGGCGGGGCAAGAAGCTGATTTGCCCGGTTCGGCGGATGAGACATAGGGGGATTTCATCGCATGACTTCTCAGTCATTGAAGGAGGAAACGCGATGCGTATCGCAGTTCTCGCCGCCGGCCTCATCCTGGCCTCCGGCTTCGGCGTCACCGCAACGGCGACCGCCGCTTCGGCACAGGCCCAGACCGCGGCTGTCGTCTTCACGGGAGACGACGACGGCGACTGGGGCGGTCGCGGCGCAGACCGCGGCTGGGGCCAGCACCGAGGCTTCGACCACGACCGCAAGGGCTTCGACCACGACCGCAAGGGCTTCGGCCACCACAAGGGCTTCAAGGGCTTCGGCCATCACAAGGGCTTCGGCCGCCACGGGTGCCGTGGCGGGGGCCATGGGTGCGGTGGCGGAGGCCACCACGGGTGCGGTGGCAGGGTCCCCCACTGGGGCGGCCACCACTGCGGCGGGGGCCACGGCGTGGGCTGGGCCCCCGGCGAGGGCCCCGGCTGCGGTGGCTGGGGCTGGGGCGGGGGCGGCGGCTGCGGCCGCGGCCCGCACACGGGCGGCGGCGGAATGGCGACGGTGTTCGCCCGCTAGCCATGACGGGACGCTTCATTGGCCGCCACGCTCTGCGCGTGGCGGCCTTCCTCACCGCTCTCGCCATGGCGTCGGCGCCCGCACAGGCCGACACCAAGCCGCCGACGCCCGCACCGGCGGACCCCAAGCCGAAGCCTGGACAGGCGGACAGCAAGCCGCCGACATTCGTACCGGTGGACAGGAAGCCGCCGAAGCTCGCGCCGGTGGACAGGAGGCCGCCCCAACCCACATGGGTCGACGCCAAGCAGCGGAAGCCCGCGCAGGCGGACACCAAGCTACGGCCGAAGCCCGTGCGGACGGACGTCAAGCCGCTGAAGTCCGTGCGGGCGGAGGTGAAGCCGGCACAGCCTGTGCGGGTGGACACGGAGCTGTCGCGGCCTGTGGGGACGGATGCCAGGCCGCCGAAGTCCGTGCAGGTGGGCGCGAAGCCGGTGCGGCCTGTGCGGACGGACGTCAGGCCGCTGAAGTCCGTGCGGGCGGAGGTGAAGCCGGCACAGTCTGTGCGGGTGGACACGGAGCTGTCGCGGCCTGTGGGGACGGATGCCAGGCCGCTGAAGCCCGCGCAGGTGGGCGCGAAGCCGGTGCGGCCTGTGCGGACGGACGTCAAGCCGCTGAAGTCCGTGCGGGCGGAGGTGAAGCCGGCACAGCCTGTGCGGGTGGACACGGAGCTGTCGCGGCCTGTGGGGACGGATGCCAGGCCGCCGAAGTCCGTGCAGGTGGGCACGAAGCCGGCACAGTCTGTGCGGGTGGACACGGAGCTGTCGCGGCCTGTGGGGACGGATGCCAGGCCGCTGAAGTCCGTGCAGGTGGGCGCGAAGCCGGTGCGGCCTGTGCGGACGGACGTCAGGCCGCTGCCGCCTGCGCAGGCGGACATGAGGCCGTCGGACACGAAGTCGTCGGACTCGCCTCCCAAGGCCATCCAGATCCCGAGCCTGGCCCTGGGCGCCCGGATCATGCCGGTCGGTTTCGAGGAGGGCAGGATCGCCTCCCCGCCGCTCAGCGCGTCGCAGCGGGTGGGCTGGTTCTCCATGGGCCCCAAACCCGGCGCGACCGGCGCGGCCATCCTGGTCGGCCATTACGACAGCACCACGGGCCCCGCGGTCTTCTACCGGCTGAGCGAGCTGCGTCCAGGCCGGCTGATCTACGTGACCAGGAAGGACGGCCGGCGGCTGCGCTTCCGCGTCACCAGGAAGGCCACCTACCCGAAGGACGACTTTCCCGGCATGGAGGTGTACGCCGACCCCGGCCGGCCGGAGCTGCGGCTGATCACCTGTAGCGGGGCGTTCGACACCAGTACCAGGCACTACGTCGACAACACGGTCGTCTACGCGACGTTGGTCGGCAGGGGCTAGAGGTCCTGATTGCTGCTGATTCGACCTGCGTGGCGAAGCCAGGTATATTTCTTCCCGCGGGCGCCGCTAGCTCAGTTGGTTAGAGCAGCTGACTCTTAATCAGCGGGTCCGGGGTTCGAGTCCCTGGCGGCGCACAAACAGAAGGCTCAGGTCATGTAAATGGCCTGAGCCTTCTTTTGTTTTCGCCATTTCAGGGCGCCTCCGTCGGCTGGAAACGCGAGGTCAGGGGCGCCGGGAAGTCGCTGATCAGCAGCGCTGTCAGGGCGGGCGCTCATTCCTATAAAATCAATAGGAAATGCATGGAAGAGTCAAGGAAGGGCGAAGGTCCATGAGCGTTGCCGGCCAGGGTCCTACTGTCGTGCCCATGTCGATCGATAGGACGTTTCTTCCCACGCCGGACCGTTCGGTGGCGGCGGTGGTGCCGGCCGTACCCGGCGAGGGGCACTGGGCGGGAGCGCCCAGCGCGGTGGCCCATGACGGGTGGATCTACCTGGCCTACCGCCTGCGCAGGCCGGTGGGGGAGGGCAGGGGCCATGCCGTCGTGGTGGCGCGCTCGGCCGACGGCGAGCGCTTCGAGACCCTGCTGACGATCACGAAGGAGGAGGCGGACGCCGAGTCCCTGGAGCGTCCGTGGCTGATGCGCACCGCCGAGGGTCGCTGGCGGCTCTACCTCAGCTGCGCCACCCACGGCACCAAGCACTGGCGGGTGGAGGCGCTCGAAGCCGACGACCCGTCCGCCTTCGACCCCAGGCTGCGCACGACGGTGCTGCCGGGCGATCCGAAGACCGGGGTCAAGGACCCGGTGATCGTGCGCAGGGGCGGCACCTGGCACCTGTGGGCCTCCTGCCACCCCCTGGCCGACCCCGCCGAGGCCGACCAGATGGTGAGCGCCTACGCCACCAGCGCCGACGGGCTCTCCTGGACCTGGCACGGCACCGCACTGAGCGGCCGTCCAGGGGCCTGGGACGCGCGCGGCACCCGGGTGAGCGCTGTCCGCTTCACCAGCGACGGCGTCCTGGCCTTCTACGACGGCAGGGCGAGCGCGGCGGAGAACTACGAGGAGTGCACCGGGGTCGCCGCGGGACAGGACCCGGCGGCGCTGACCCCCCTGGGCGCCGGGCCTGTCGCCTTCTCGCCCCACCACGGTGGCGGGCTTCGCTACCTCGACCTCGTCGACCTGCCGGGGGGAGGGGCGCGGCTCTACTACGAGTACACGCGGGCCGACGGCGCCCATGAACTGCGCACCGAGCTGCGAGCCGCACCGCGCCTCGCGGACTGATCATCCCGGCAGGGGGCGGCCGTTGCGCGACTGCCGCTGGCCGGGAGGGCGGGCCCCGACCAGCCCGCCCGAGCGGTCCCTCGGCCGCAGCCAGTCGCTGAAGTCCTCCCCTGTCACCTGCTGGAGAAGCTCGATGTCGGCGGCGAAGTAGGGGATCAGCCGCCGCCGCTGGTCCCAGGTGAGGGGCCGCCGTGAGACGCCCCTGCGCTGCAGCAGGTGCTCGATCGGTTCGGCCAGCGCCCGGCCCACGCCGTGGGGCAGGACCTGCGCGCACGCCCTGAGCGCGGCGGACAGCAGGCTGTGCCGCCCGCCCGGGTCGGGGTGGGCGGTCACGTTCTCCCGAGGAGCGTGCGTGAGCAGGCCCTGCTCGACGCCGAGGAAGGCGCAGATCCTGTCGAGGGTCTCCACGGGCCTGTCCACCAGGTCCCGGTACCTGAAGACCAGGACCTGCTCGCGCGGGAACAGCGTGAACAGGTGGGCGAGCTGCTCGCCGTACCGGCCGAGCCCGATGTAGTGCCAGAAGTGCGCCCATCCCGCCGAGATCCTGTGCTCCTCCGCGGCGCACGCCCGCACCACGTCGCCGATCGGCTCCAGCCCCGCCGACCACAGGTGGGTCCAGTTGGAGTGCGCCCGCTCGACCGGGTCGCGGAGGATCGCGATGAGCCGCGCCCCTGGAACGGTCTCGCGCATGCGGCGCTGGGCGTCCAGGTCGTAGAGGTAGAAGGGGGTGGCCTCGCCGAGAAGCGCGCCTTCGGGCGCGTCGTCGAACAGCGCCTCGTAGTCGGCTCTGCGCCAGACGTGCTCGCGGTAGGTCTGGGCGTCTCCGGGGCCGCCGTGGGAGGGAGGCGGCCCGTCGGTGAGGAAGAACTTGGGCTCCTTGACCCGCGACAGGTGAAGTGCGGGATGCTCGCGGAGCGCGGCGTGCAGGGCAGTGGTGCCGGCCTTCGGGGCGCCGATCGCCAGGAAGTGCGGCAAAGGCATCGTCCTCGTCCTTCCTACTCCCTGTCCTTTGCAATCCATGCATAACAAGTAGGGAATATTGACTTCAGGGAAAGAGGCCCATAGGTTGGCGCCATGAGACAGCGCCTCCTGCTGACCAGGCGCCCGCACGTGGACTTCGGCCACGTCGCCGGCGCGCGGTGTCGTTGATCGCGGATCGATGTCTTCGACTTCCGGCCCGCGTGTCCCTCGCGGCGGCACGCCCTTCCTCAGGAGGACCATCCCGTGATCAACACCGTGCGGCCCAAGACCCCGATCGAGGCGACCCAGGAGGAGCGGTTCCCCGGCGATGTCCACTGGTACGACCTGCCGGACGACGACGTGGAACTCGACGAGGACGACACGCTCCCGCACGGCCCTTCCCAGGCCGTCGCATGACGCTGCCTCGCGGCCAGGCCGGGTGACCGGCACGTCGCGGACGATGCGGCGGCTTCGCCCCCGGCCGTGAGCGCGGAAGACCCGGCGCGGGCGCGCTCACGGCGCTGTGCTTGGATGGCCGCCTAGGGGCCGCGAAGGAGCGAGATGTCTGTGGAATGCCGCCAGGACGGTGCCCAGGGGACCGGCGGCCGGGTGGCGGCAGGCGGAGCGCTGTTCTCCGTCGCGGTGGCGCTCACCGCGTTGAACCTGCGACCGGCGGTGACCAGCGTCGGCCCGCTGCTCGACGAGACGCGCGCCTCTCTCGGCGCGAGCGAGACGTGGGCGGGGCTGCTCACCACCGTCCCCGTCCTGTGCTTCGCGGTCGCGGGCCTGATCGCGCCGCTGCTGGCGCGCCGGGCCGGGGTGGGCGCGGCAGTCTCCATCGCGCTGGCCCTGCTGGCGGGCGGGCTCGTGATCCGTGTGCTGGACGGCTCACTCCTCATGATCGGGGGGACGCTGGTCGCCGCCGCCGGCATCGCCTTCGCGGGCGTGCTGATCCCCGTGGTGGTGAAGGAGTCCTTCCCTGCCCGCATCGGCTTGATGACCGGCGTCTACACCGCCGCCCTGCAACTCGGCGCCACGCTCGGGTCGGCGCTGACCCCGCCGCTCGACACCGCGCTCGGGGGATGGCGGCCCGCGCTGGCCACGTGGGCCGCGCCGGCCGTACTGGCGCTGGTGGTGTGGACGGTCGCCGCGCGAGGGGGCGGGTTCGGGGCCGCCGCGCAGGCCGACCGGCGGGGGCGCTCGCTCCTGCGCAACCGGCTGGCCTGGATCATCACCGTGTTCTTCGGACTGCAGGCGCTGCTCGCCTTCGTGGTGATCGGCTGGCTGCCCAGGGTCCTCATGGACGTCGGAGGGGTCAGCCGCGGTGAGGCGGGGTTGCTGCTCGGCCTGCTGGCGCTCCTCGCGCTGCCGATCAGCCTGGTGGTGCCCGCGCTCGCGGCCAGGAGCGGCAGCCAGAGCGGATGGATCGTGGGCCTCGGCGGGTGCGGGCTGGCCGGTCTGCTCGGCCTGCTGCTCGCGCCCTCCTTCTCGCCCCTGCTGTGGACGGTGCTGCTCGGTCTCGGGATGAGCGTCTTCTCGCTGGCCCTGACCACCATCGCGCTGCGGGCGCGCACCGGTCAGGAGACCGCGAAGCTCTCCGGCATGGCGCAGGGGTTCGGATACCTGCTGGCCGCCGCGGGCCCGTTCCTGTTCGGCCTGCTGCACGATGTCACCGGTGGTTGGACGGTCCCCTTCCTCATGCTGATCGGCGTGCTCGTGGTCCAGATCGGGGTCGGCGCCCTGGCCGGCCGCCCCCGCTACGTGTAGGGAGCGCTCCTACGCCTCCGCCCCGTGGCGCGAGGCCCCCTGCGGCAGGTGCCGGGTGAACCACTCGCGGGCCAGCGCGGAGACGGCTTCGAGCGCTCCAGGCTCCTCGAACAGGTGCCCCGCGCCCGGCACGACGGCGAGCCGGTTCTCACAGCGCAGCAGTGCCTGGGCGGCTCGGTTCAGCTCGAGCACCTGCCGGTCGTCGCCGCCCACGATCAGCAGCGTGGGCGCCTCCACCTCGGCGAGACGCGCCTCGGCCAGATCGGGCCTGCCCCCTCGGGAGACCACGGCCGCGACATCGGCGTGCGGGACGGCCGCGGCCCACAGCGCCGCCGCCGCTCCCGTACTGGCCCCGAAGTAGCAGACGGCGACGTGCGGCAGGTACGCGCGCAGCCATTCGGTGGCCTGACCCAGCCTGCCGGCCAGCAGCGAGATGTCGAAGACGTTGGCCCTGTGGGTCTCCTCCGCCGAGGTGAGCAGGTCGAACAGCAGCGTGCCGAGCCCCGCCTTGTGCATGGCGCTGGCGACGTAGCGATTGCGCGGACTGGAACGGCTGCTGCCGCTGCCGTGGACGAACACGACGACCGTGCGGGCGCCGCGCGGAACGACCAGCTCACCCGGCAGCGCCGTGTCGCCCGCCTCGATCCACACCTCCTCCGACATCCCCGTGACGCACGAGAGCAGCTCGCTCACCTGCTCCTCGCCGATCTGCGTGAAGTCGGCGTACCACTGGCCGATGGAGGTGAGTGAGCGAGGGGTGAGCACGCACACGACGTCGTCGGCCTCCTGGCGCAGCCGTACGGCGGTGTCGGGAGGGCAGACGGGCGTGGCCACGACGACGCGAGCGGCGCCCTGCGCCCTGGCCACCTGGCAGGCGGCCCGGATCGTCGCGCCCGTGGCGATGCCGTCGTCGACCACGATGGCGGTCCTGCCGGTCAGGTCGACCTTGGGCCGCCCCCTGCGGATGTGCGCGGAGCGTCGCTCGAGCTCGGCCCGCTCCCTGCTCTCCACGGTCGCCATGTCCTCCGGCCGGAGGGCGGCGCCCTTGATGATGTCGTGGTTCAGAACGCGCACGCCGTCCTCGCCGATCGCGCCGAACGCCAGCTCAGGCCTGATGGGCACGCCGAGCTTGCGCACCAGGATGACGTCGAGCGGCGCCCCGATGGCGTCGGCCACCTCGAAGGCGACAGGGACGCCGCCGCGGGGAAGACCGAGGACGACGACGTCCTCACCGGCCAGCGGGCGCAGTTTCTCAGCGAGACGCCGTCCCGCTTCGCTGCGATCGGCGAACATCGGCGTGCTAGTTGTTCGCGGGAGCGGCGCTGATGTCGGCGAGGACGGAGCGAGAGTCCCGCTCGAGGGCCAGGTCGCCCAGCGACACCACGCCCACGGGCCTGCCGTCCTCCAGTACGGGGATGCGCCGGATCGCCTTGCTGCGCATGAGCTCCACGGCCTGCTCGGCGTCGTCCTGCGGTGTGACGCAGGTCAGCCCCTCCCTGCTGCACACCTCGCCGAGCGAGGTCCGCCCAGGGTCGCTGCCCTCCGCGATCGCGCGGATGACGATGTCCCTGTCGGTGACGATGCCGAGAAGCCGGTCGTCGTCCACGACGAGCACGTCCCCGATGTGGTGATCACGCATCTGCTTCGCCGCCTCCGCCAGCGTCGCCCCCGACGGCAGAGACACCGGCGCCGGTGTCATGATCTCGCGTACCTTCTGCATCATGGGATGCCTCCCCGTCTCGCGCCCGCGTCCGGGCGTGATGCGGTCGGTTCAGCTGGGCGTGGTGGCCGCGTTCTGGGCGACGTCCATGTTGGCCGTTCCGAGCAGCTGATAGGTCAGGTCCTGCAGGGCCCGGCCGGCGGCCAGCTCGTCCCCGATGTCGGGGGCGGGCGGGTCGTTGGGATTGCGGTGGGCCTCGCCGTAGCCGGCCAGCCGTCCGCCGGACAGAGTGGCGTGGGCCTTGGTGAGATCGCCCTCTTCGGTGATGTCGATCTGCACGACCCAGCGTTTGTCGTTCATGGGTGCGCCTCCTTCTCCTGAGGGGCATCCCTTACCCTCGATGTGGCGCTCATCACAGTGCGGAAGGTCCGGGTACGGCAGGTTAGGGTCGTTTTCCGGTTCACGCCGAGGGCAGATGTCTCCAGAGGAGTGCCCTGAGGCAGGTGAGCGAACATGCGAGGCCCTGTCATAGCGGGAACCGACGGGTCGCCGGCCGCCCTGCGAGCGGTCGAGTGGGCTGCGGAGGAGGCGGTCTTCCGGCGGGCGCCACTGGTCATCGCGCACGCCATCCCACGCTGGGCCGTCGACATCCCGGTCAACCAGTCGCCCGAGGACGACGAGCGCGCGCGGATCATGCTGGCGGAGGCGGTCTCCATGTCGTGGGCGCGACGCGACGGCCTGGAGGTGACCACCGAGATCCTGGACGGCAGGCCGGAGGAGGCGCTCGCCGAACGCGCGGCCGACGCCCAGCTCCTCGTGGTGGGCAGCAGGGGCGGCGGTGAGCTCGCCTCCCTGCTCATGGGCTCCACGAGCCGCGCGCTGACGGCCCGGCCGCCGTGCCCGACCGTCGTGGTCCGCGAGAGCTCGGCCCACGGCGAGGTCGTGGTCGAGATCACCGGCGCGCACGGGCAGGACCCGGTCCTGGCCTTCGCCTTCGAGGAGGCCGCCCTTCGCGAGGCTCCCCTGAGGGCCGTGCATCCCTGGTCCCACCCGAAGCGGCGCGGGCACGACGACGACCTGCCCGAGGAGCGCCGCCTGCTGACCGACGTCCTCGCGGGGTGGCGGGGCGCCTTCCCCGACGTGGCGGTGGTCCAGGACCTCCCACACGACCGCCATCGCGAGAGGCTGCTCGTCGAGGCGTCCGAGCGGGCCGCCATGGTGGTGGTCGGGGCGCACGGCTGGCCCGTCGGGCTGAGCACGCCCGCCTCACACACGCTGCTGCGCCGCGCCCACTGCCCCGTCGCGGTGGTCGCCCGCTGACGACCTCGGGCGGGGTCTCAAAGGGCGGCCGGTTTCGCGGCGTACGCGCGATCGTGCGAAGCTGTCTTTGTCCCCAAGACCAGGAGGTCCTGATGGCTGAAACACCAGCGGAACCCGAGCCCACCGAGGCCCCCGAGGAGGAGCTGAAGCGGAAGTTCCGCGAGGCGCTGGAGCGCAAGAACAACCAGCACGCCGACTCGGTCGAAGGCGGCAGGGGGAAGGATCCGTCGAAGATCCATGGCGCGCACGGTCCCGCTTCCAACAAGCGGACCTTCCGTCGTAAGAGCGGCGGCTGACGCCTGGTCTCCAGAGGAGGGTACGGCCTGCCGTACCCTCCTCGGATCTTGTCTGGAGCCGCGAGGGCCGATCGCCGGCCTCGCGGGCAGGCTTGCCACTCTGGCGTAGTTTTCCGCCCCTCCAGTTATAGATATCCATAACCGGCGACATTCCCGACCAACGCTGGAACGTCGGCCCCTCCGGCCCCCTCCTACGCTGTCCCGATCAGCACGACGGCGAGGGAGGTCCCGTGCTCGGACTCGACGACTGCCTGGCCGAGGTCATGGCCATTCCAGGCGCGCTCGACGCGATGGTGGTCGACCACGCCAGCGGCATGGCGGTGGCCGCGACAGGCGGCGACGTCGACGTCGACGCCGCGCGTTCGGCGGCGGCCATCAGCGAGACCCTGCGCGTCACGATGGACGGCCTGGCACAGTCGGCGCCGGGTGGAACGGTCCGGGTCGACGACATGCTCGTCACCACGGACAAGGGCCACCACCTGCTGCGTCCCCTGGAGACGCCGTTCGAGAGCCCGCTGGTCATCTACGTGCGGCTCGACAGGGACAGGGCCAACCTCGCCCTGGCCCGCTTCCGCCTGCAGGCCATCTCCCGTCAGTTGACGATGTGACATGCCTGCGCTGGACATGCTGCTCGCGGGACTGGCCAGAGAGCGGTCGACGGGCGCCCTGCGCGTCGGGCGCTCCGGCACGATCTTCCTCGACGCCGGCAGGGTCGCCTACATGGAGTGCGCCGACACGCCTGGCGCCGAGGACGTCCTCGCCGCCAGCGGCAGGGTCTCCGAGCAGACGCTCGGGGCGGCCAGGCGGGAGGGCGCGGGGAGCAGGCTGGTCGAGGAGGGCGCGCTCACCAGGGGCGAGCTGCAGCACTGCGTGCTCGGGGCGGTGCTGGACGCCGCCTTCTTCCTGCTCCAGGTCACCGGCTCCAGGCCGAAGTTCAGGCCGGGCGAGCGGCACTGGCTGGGCGGCCAGTGGTTCTTCGAGGTCGAGGCGATCGTCCGCGAGTGCGCCCGCAGGGCCGCGCAGCTGACGGCGATCTGGCCCTCGGCCGAGCTGGACACCGCCCCGGTCTCGCCGGTCAGGCGGCTGCCCGGGCACCGGGTGGTGCTCAGCGACCTGCAGTGGGAGATCCTCATCCACGCCGACAGGGAGGCGACCCCCCTCGAACTGGCCAGACGGCTGGGCAGACCGGGCTACTCGACGCTGCTCGCGGTGCGCAGGCTGGCGGCCGCGGGACTGCTGCACCGTCCCGCGGCCACGGCGCTGCCCCTGCGCGGCGGCCGCCGGGACCGCGAGCCCAGGCCTCCGCACGACCCCGACGCTCCCGCGCTGCCTCTCGGGCCGGCGGTGAACGGCGACCCGACCGACCTGAACCTGCTGATCCGGCTGAAGAAGGCGCTGGAGGAGCTGTCGTGAGGTTCCCCTCACTCAGAAGGAGACCACCAGTGGAGCTGCGAGAAGAGGTGCTGAGAGAGATGGTCCTCCTCAGGGAGCGCACCCCCGACATCAGCGGGAGCGTCGCCTGCACGGTCGACGGGCTGACCGTCGCCTGCGATCTGAACGCGGACAACGCCGAGCAGACCGCGGCGCTCTCCGCCGCCCTGCTCGCGCTGAGCGCGCGCATGGCCGCCATGGCGGGCAAGGGCGCGCTGGAGGAGACGCTCATCTCCGGTACGGCCGGCTTCGCCGCCTTCTACGCGGCGGGCCCCACGATCGTCCTCACAGTCCTGGCCGAGCCCGGAACCAACCTGGGGCTGCTGCGGCTGGAGGGCCGCAAGACGGCGGCGAGCGTGGCCGCCATCGCATCACGCAAGCGGTGACTCACACCCCGACGGAGGAAAGCATGGCGAGCATGGACGTCTCCCTCAAGGAGATGATGGCGATCGACGGCGCCCTCGGCGCCGTGGTGGTCGACTACGGCAGCGGCATGGCGCTGGGCGCGCTGGGTGGCTCCAAGGACCTGGACCTGCAGGTGGCGGCCGCGGGCAACACCGAGGTGGTCAAGGCCAAGCTGCGCACCATGGAGTCGCTTGGCCTCAAGGACACCATCGAGGACATCCTGATCTCCCTGACCGGGCAGTACCACATCATCAGGCCGATGACCGGCAGGGGCGGGAAGGGACTGTTCCTTTACCTCGCGCTGGACCGCGGGAGGGCCAACCTGGCGATGGCCCGTCACCAGATGCGCGCCATCGAGGAGAAGCTCGAGGTGTGACCCGCGCCTCCCCGTGCCCGCCCTGCGGCGGGCACGGGGAGGGCCTACATGCCCTGATTCGTCAGGGAATTTCATGATTTTCTTGGCTAGATCGCATTAATGATCAGAGCGCGCGTATTCCGCTGTTTTTCAGGGGTTTCGGGTGCCGCCAACCCGGTTGAATCGTGACGATAAAGGGTAGATCTTCTGCCCGATTCATGGGTTTGCTTTTGCCTTTGGGGTGTTTTGCCCCTAGAGTCCATTGCGTTACCAGCTGGTGACCTTGCCCTTCATCAGGAAGGCAGGCCGGCTGGCGCCGAATCCCGCAGTGCGGGAACCGGGGACCCATCTCATTGGGGTGAATCCGGCCCACGGGCCGGTAGGGCATCTCCACGCCCGAACCCGTCAGCTAACCCGGTAGGCGAGATGGAGAGGACCGAACCCCCATGCACTACCGCCACGCCCCTGTAGCGATGATACCCGCCGCCTGCTGAGCGGCCCCTTTACTTCCCCCTTCCTTCCTCCGCGCTCCGCGTAGCGTCCGTTCGGCCTGTGCCCGGCTACGCCTTTCGCTGATCTCACTTTGAGCGCGGCATTCCCATTGCCTCAAACAAAGGACTTTCATGACCGCCCGCTTCGGCATGCGCGTTTCCGCTCTGCTCGTCACCACCGCCTTCACCGTCGGCGCCGGCGCCACCGCCGCTTTCGCCGAGCCCACCGCCCCCGACATCAGCCAGGCCACCGAGCAGCGGACTCTCCTCAAGGGATCCACCACCGCCTCCTACTACTGGGACGACGCCTCCGGCCGCGCCGGTGACACCGGTCTGCCCGCCAGTGGCATCCCGATGCGCAAGGGCCTGGCCGCCAGCCCGAGCTGGCCCCTCATGACCGAGGGCTACGTCGTCTACAAGGGCAAGAAGGCCCCCTTCTTCGTCGGTGACCGCGGTCCCGGCGCCCCCTCGAACAACGGCATCATGCTCGACCTCGACGCCAAGACCTTCGCCGACCTGACCGGCGGCACCTTCAACTCCAGCACGCTGGGCGTGGACGGCAACGGCGGCCAGGGCCACATCAAGGTCCAGTACGTCATCACCAAGTGGGGCAACGGCGTGGGCAAGAAGAACCACCCCGTCGCCTTCTCCACCGGCGCGTGGGGCCGCAAGGACACCAACCCGGCCAAGCCCCCGGTGGACGTCCTCGCCGTCGCGGCCAAGAAGAAGGCCGCCGAGGAGAAGAAGGCCGAGGCCGCGAAGGTGGCCGCGCTGAAGGATAAGGCCGAGCAGGCCAAGGAGGCCCAGGAGGTCGGCAAGGCCGCGGCCATCGCGCCCGCCTCGCTGGACACCGACGCCACCGCTGCGACCACCGCCGCCGAGACCACGTCCGACACCTCCCGCACCGGCACCGCGCTCGCCCTCGTCGGCGGCCTCGCGGTCGTGGGCGGAGTCGGCTACCTGGGCCGCGGCCGGATCCGCAGGGCCGTCCGCCGCTAGGACGGTCTTGCCGTCATGCGGAACAGAATGTCATTCTGTTCCGCATGACGCTCATGGCGAAGAGCAACGGCATCGAGATCGCCTACGACAGCTTCGGCGCCCCCGGTGACCGACCGCTCCTGCTGATCATGGGGCTGGGCTCGCAGCTCGTTCACTGGGACGAGGAGTTCTGCGAGCTCCTCGCCGCGAGGGGCCACCACGTCGTCCGCTACGACAACCGCGACGTGGGGCTCTCCACCCATCTCACCGAGGCGGGAGTGCCCGAGCTCGTCCCCGGTGCGGCCGCGCCCTACCTGCTGAGTGACATGGCAGACGACGCGGCCGGTCTCATGGACGCGCTCGGCTGGCCTGCCGCCCACGTGCTGGGCGTCTCCATGGGCGGCATGATCGCCCAGGCGCTCGCCATCGGCCATCCCGACCGGGTGCTCTCGCTCACCTCGATCATGTCCACGCCCGGCCCCGACGTGGGACCGCCCACCCCCGAGGCGATGGCCGCGCTGTTCTCACCGCCCGCTCCCGACAGGCAGACCGCCGTCGAGCGGGCGCTCGAGGTCTGGGCGGTGATCGGCTCACCCGGCTACGAGATGGACCGCGAGCGCATCGCGAAGGTCGCGGGCCTGGCCTACGACCGCGCCTACGACCCCGCCGGGACCACCCGCCAGCTCGCCGCGATCCTCGCCTCCGGTGACCGTACCGAGGGGCTGGGCGGGCTCACGATGCCCGCGCTGGTGATCCACGGCGAGGCCGACCCGCTGGTGCAGATCGCGGGCGGCAGGGCCACCGCGGCCGCCATCCCCGGCGCCACGCTGCTCACCTACCCCGGCATGGGGCACGACCTGCCCCGCCCGCTGTGGGAGGAGATCATGGACGCGGTCACAGCTGTTCAAGGCCGGCCTTCAGCCGCAGCAGCAGGCTGAGCTCGGCGGGCTCGTGGCGCACGTCGGTGCCGGGCGGCTTGGCCGAGCGCCTCGGCAGGGCGGGCGCGCGCCTCGGCTTGACCAGAAGGTCGGCCGCCGCCAGCTCCCTCACGGCCAGCAGGACGGTGAAGGCCGTCCTGTCGAGCCTTCTGGCCAGTTCGAGCGGGGTGGCGGCGCCGTCGGCGTGCACGAGCACCTCCCACTGGCGGTCGGTCAGCGAGACCCGCTCGCCCGGCAGCCGGGGGACGGGGACCACGGGTGCGGCGTCGAGCTCGTCCGAAGGCCAGACCTGGTCGAGCTCCGCGGTCCTGCGCCCGCACTCCTCGATCAGTTCGCCGACCTCGAAGTGCCAGTGGGGGCCCAGCCAGTGGCGCTCGCTCGGGCGGAACTTCGGCCGCGCGTGGTCGAGCCCGAACAGCAGCAGGGCCGAGTCGAGCACGGTCCTGCGCAGAGCTTCGGCCAGCTCCTCGCGGGTCAGCAGGCCCTCGCTGAACAGCGGCTCGCCGCCCTCGCGCCTGGTCACGGCGCGCTCCATGTCGGCGGTGCTCACCCTGCCGCCACTGGTCAGGAGCTCCTCGACGCCCGGCGTCTCGGCGCTCTCCATGTAGGTCACCTTGCCTTCGAGCAGGTAGACCACCCCGGATCTGCCCACGCGCAGGGCACCCGACGAGCAGACCCCCGCCAGCCCGGTGAGGAGGCTCTCCAGCGGACGCACCGAGCCAGGCTATGAAGGCTTCGGCCGCGCCGGAAGAGGGGGGTAGAGGATATGTTCCTCTTGGGAGGGGAAAAGGCTCACCGTATAGAAAAGATCACTGTGCGTGATCGATGGCCTCGCGGCTCCCCATGATGCGCCCGACGTTCTGCTCGGCCCAGCGCGTGACGGCGGCGACAGGCTCGTGCAGCGAGCGTCCGAGCTCGCTGAGGGTGTACTCCACCCTGGGGGGCACCTCGGCGAAGATCTTCCTGGTCAGCAGTCCGTCGTACTCCATGGCGCGCAGCGTCTGGGTCAACACCTTCGGGGTGACGCCGCCGACGCGCCTGCGCAGCTCGGTGAAGCGCATCGGGCCGTCGGCCAGGCTCAGCAGCACCAGCACCGACCATTTGTCGCCGATGCGGTCGAGAACCAACCTGGTCGGGCAGTTCGGGTCGAAAGCATCGCCAGTATCCATAAGGTACCTATAGCACGATGAAGTAATCAGTATCAAACGGATACCATTGAGTTATGAAGATCCTACTTTTCGGCGCCACCGGCATGATCGGTCAGCGCATCGCGGCGGAGCTGGGCAATCGCGGTCACGAGGTCACAGGAATGAGCAGGTCGGGCCCGGTCAAGGGCGACGTGGCGCAGGCGGGCGAGCTCGCCAGGGGCTACGACGTGGTGGTCTCCGCCATCGCCCCGCCGCGCGACGGCTCCGAGCCCGAGGCGCCCTTCCTGGCCGCGAACAGGGCCCTCATCGACGGCGTCCGCGCGGCGGGCGTGAGGCGCCTGCTCACGGTGGGCGGCGCGGGCGGCCTCGAGGTCGCGCCGGGCGTCAGCCTCGTCGACACGCCCGGCTTCCCCGAGATCTACAAAAAGGAGTCCCTCGCGGCGCGGGCCGTCTACGAGCAGCTCTACCGGAAGGTCGACGACCTCGACTGGACCTACGTCGCCCCCGCCGCGGAGATCGCCCCCGGCGACCGGACGGGCGTCTTCCGCCTGGGCGGCGACCAGCTGCTCACCGACGCGGACGGCAGGAGCTTCATCACCGCCGAGGACTTCGCGGTGGCCGTCGCCGACGAGGTGGAGAGCGGCGAGCACCCGCGGCGCAGGATCACCGTCGCCTACTGATCCTCTTCGGGAAGGAGCGCCTTCTCGTCGGGCTTGTGGACCAGCACGGTGTCCACGTACGACTTCACCGCGGCGGGCAGGCCCACGTCGCCGCCCGCCGTCTCCGAGAGGTACCAGCGGTGGTCGAGCACCTCGTGGAAGAGCTGCGCCGGCTCCAGCTTGCGGCGCAGCTCCTCCGGGATGGCCTCTATCGTCGGCTGGAAGACCTCGGCCAGCCACCTGTGCGCCACGATCGCCTCGTCCTCGTGCCGCAGGCCCCTGGCCACGCGGAAGCCGTCGAGGTCGTTCAGCAGCCGCCGCGCCTGGTTCTCCTCGGTGTCGAGACCGGTCAGGCGCAGCAGGCGGCGCTGGTGGTGGCCGGCGTCGACGACCTTGGGGCGCACGATGAGCCGTCCCGTGCCGACCTTGCGCCGCACCATCATCTCGGCCACGTCGAAGCCGAGAAGGTTGAGGCGGCGGATGCGGTTCTCCACCTTGTGCCAGTCGACCTCCTCGATGATCTCGTCCTGCGTGATCTCCTCCCACAGCCGGTGGTAGCGGGAGGTGATCTGCTCGGCGGTGTCGAGCGGGTCGATCGAGGGGTGCAGCAGCCCGCCCGCCTCGAGGTCGAGCATCTCGCCGAACAGGTTCATGTAGGCGATCTCGATGTCGTGCAGGCGCTGGCCCTCGCTGATCATCGGGTGCATGTCGCCGGTCTCGGCGTCGACGAGGTAGGCGGCGAAGGCCCCCGCGTCCCTGCGGAACAGCGTGTTGGACAGCGAGCAGTCGCCCCAGAAGAAGCCGTTGAGGTGCAGCCGGACCAGCAGCACGGCAAGCGCGTCGAGCAGGCGGGTGAGGGTGTCGGGGCGCAGGGTGCCCGACATGACGGCCCTGTAGGGGAGCGAGAACTGCAGGTGCCTGGTGATGAGCGCGGAGTCGAGCCCCTCGTCCCTGCCCGTCACGTACGCCACGGGCTCGACCGCGGGCGCGTCCAGCCTGGCCAGGTCCCACAACAGCCGGTACTCCCTCTTGGCGTACCGCTCGCTGATCTCCTTGATCGCGTAGACCTTCCCGCCGAGCCTGGCGAAGCGCACCACGTGGCGGGAGATACCGCGTGGCAGGTCCACAAGGTGGCGGGCGGGCCACTCTTCCAGAGGGAGCTCCCAGGGGAGGCGGATGAGGTCGGGGTCGCCGAGCGCACCGGTGATCTGAAGCGGCATTTCATCAGGATATGGTGCGGAAGGTGGACGAGTTTCTGACCTGGTACTTCACCCGTAACCCCATCTCCGCGACACTGCTGGGCGCCGAAGGCTACGACCGCACGCTCGGCGACTTCACCGAGGACGGCCTGCTGAACTACGAGCGCGAGCAGGCGGGGTGGCTGGAAAGGCTCGCGACGTGGGAGACCCCCACCGTCGACGACGAGATCGACCGTGACCTGGCCGTCTCCCAGCTGCGCGGCGACCTGGCGCTGGCCGCGTGGCCGTGGTGGCGCAGGGATCCCAGCGCCTACCTGGGCGGCGTCTTCGCCTCCCTGTTCGTGCCGTTCCAGCGGGCGCTCAAGCCGGAGTCCGAGCTGGTCGAGGCGGCGATCGCGCAGCTCGGCGAGGTGCCGGACGTGCTCGCGGCCTGCCGCGTCAACCTCGAGCCCGAGCTGGCGGCCGACCTGCAGGTGCAGCGCGCCCTCGGCCAGGCCCGCACCGCGAGGGGGCTGCTGACGCAGACCATCCCTTCGATGATCGACGACGCCGTCCTGAGCTCCAGGTTCGCCGTGGCGGCCGAGCCCGCCGCCCGCGCCTTCGACGGCTTCGTGACCTTCCTCGAGGGCTTCGAGGCCCGCGGCAGCTGGCGGATGGGGGAGAAGCTCTACACCACGCTGCTGACCGAGCGGGAGCTGCTCGGGTACGGCGCGGCGGGCCTGCACGAGCGAGGCAGGCAGCAGGTGGCGCTGCTCGACGCCGAGATGCGCGAGGCGGCCCGCAGGCTCGACGGCTCTGACGACTGGCGCGCGGCGGTGGCCGTCCTCGCCGACAACCACCCGCCGACCCTGGAGGCGATGCGCGCCGAGTACGAGGCGGAGACGCAGCGCGCCCGCGAGTTCGTCCGCGAGCGCGACCTGGTCACCTTCCCCGAGGGCGAGGAGTGCCTGGTGCTGCCCTCGGCCGCCTACAACAGGCCGATCCTGTCCGTCGCGCACTACATCTCGCCGCCGCCGCTGACCAGCTCGCGGCGCGGCTACTTCTTCGTGCCCTACACCCCCGACGGCTTCACCGACGAGCAGGTACGGCAGCGCCTGCGCACCAACAGCCGCTTCCAGATGCCGGCGATCTCCGTCCACGAGGCCTACCCCGGCCACCACTGGCACCTGGCGCACAAGGCGGGCAACCCCAGGACGATCCGCAAGGTGTTCAGCACGCCGTACTTCAACGAGGGCTGGGGCCTCTACGTCGAGAAGATGATCAACGAGCAGGGCTACTTCGACACCCCGGCCACCGAGCTGGGCTACCTGGACGCGCGCATCTTCCGCGCCGCCCGCATGGTGGTCGACACCGCGCTGCACTGCGAGGAGATGTCCATCGAGGACGCCGAGGCGTACATGCTGGCCAACTCCTCGCTGTCGCCCGAGACCGCCAAGGGCGAGGTCAACCGCTACTGCGCGTGGCCCACCCAGGCTCCCTCCTACCTGACCGGCGCGATCGAGATCGAGCGGATCGGCAAGGCGTTCAGCGGGTCGCTCAAGGAGTTCCACGACAGGATCGCGGGCTCGGGCAGCCTGCCGCTCGGCCTGGCCGAGAAGGCCGCGCTCAGCGCCTAGCGCGAGAAGCCCGCGATCAGCGCCTGGAGAAGGCCGCGCTCAGCGCCTGGGAAAGACGGGCGGGTTCGCCGCCCGCTCGACGACGGCGGCCAGCTGTTCGTCGGTGAGCACGACCGGCTTGCCGACGGACAGCCCCCGCACGTAGACCTCGCACAGCCACTCGAGCAGCCGGGTGGCCTCGAAGGCCTGCTCCAGCGTGGCGCCGATGGTCACCCCTCCGTGGTTGGCCATCAGCGCCGCCTGCTTGCCCTCCATCGCCGTCCTGATGTTGGCGGCCAGCTCGGGCGTGCCGTAGGTGGCGTACTCGGCGACCTTCACCACGCCGCCGAGCAGCAGGGCGTTGTAGTGGACGGGTGGCAGCTCGGTCATGGTGGTCGCCACCACCGTGCCGAAGACGGCGTGCGTGTGCACGACGGCCTGCGCGGTGGTGCTCCCGTAGATCGCCAGGTGCATCGGGGTCTCCGAGGAGGGCTGCAGCTCACCCTCGACCAGGTAGCCCTCGACGTCCACGACCGGACACATCTCGGGGGTCAGCCGGTCGAGCGCGACGCCCGAGGGCGTGACGGCCACCAGGTCGCCGTGGCGCGCGCTCAGGTTCCCCGAGGAGCCGAGCACCAGCCCGAGCTCGACGGCGCGCCCGCCGTACTCGCAGAGCTGCTGCCTGAGCTGGTCGATGGCGGTCACAGTGCCTCCAGGGTCGTGGTCATGATGCGCTCCAGCTCTGCCCTGCCCAGCCGGCCAGGGTAGAGCAGCGCGCGCAGGCTCAGGCCGTCCACCAGGGCCAGCAGCCGTTCGGTCAGGTCGTCGAGGCCCTCGTCCGCGCGGATCTCTCCGGCCGCGCGCGCCTCCTCCAGCAGGCGCCGTACGGCGGCGCGCAGCTCGGCCGCCTCCGCCCTCTGCACCTCGGCCAGGCGCTCCACGGCGAGACTCCTGCTCCAGAAGCTGATCTCCAGCCGGGTCTCCTGCGCGCGATCCTCGTCGAGCGGCAGGTTGTCCATCAGCACCTCGCGCAGCGCCGCCAGCCCCCGCGCGTCGCCCACCCGCTCGGTGATGCGCGCGCGGATGCGGCGATGGGAGTCGCGCAGCGCGGACAGAAGGATCTCGTCCTTGTCGGCGAAGTAGTGGGCCAGCACTCCGTTGGAGTAGCCCGCCTCCTTGGCGATCGCGCGGGAGGTGGCGGCGTCGATGCCGTCGCGCACGATGACGGCGGTCGCGGCGGACAGCACCTCGCGGCGGCGCTCGTCGTGGTCAACGATCTTCGGCATGGTTCCAGCATATTGACTTTTTATTCGGACGTCTGTCTACTACCGGCCATGAGCGTGGTGACCGTAGGCGTGCACATCGTGGACATCCTCACCCGGCCCGTCGAGACGATCCCGGCGGGGCAGGACACGGTCCTGGTCGACCAGATCCGTCTCACGGCGGCGGGAGCGGCCGCGGGGACCGCCGTCGACCTGGTGAAGCTGGGCAACAAGGTGACGTCCATGGGCGCGATCGGCGACGACGAGCTCGGCGACTTCCTGCTGATGATCATGTCCAGGCACGGCGTGGACGTGTCGCTGCTGGCCCGCCGCACGGGCGAGCAGACCGCCGCCTCCATCCTGCCGATCAGGCCGGACGGCGGCAGGCCCAGCTTCCACGTGCCGGGCGCGAACCTGAGCGTGAGCCTGGCCGACCTCGACGTCGAGGTGCTGCGCGGCGCGAGGGCCGTCCACCTGGGCGGCATGGACGTCACCTTCGGCCTGGGCGAGCCCGCCTTCTTCGACGTCCTCGACTCCCTCAGGGAGCGCGGCACGATCGTCACCATGGACCTGCTGTCCGAGATGCCGGACCTGCTGGCCATGGCGAGGTCGTTCCTGCCGCACGTGGATCACGTGCTGCCCAACGCCGCGCAGGCGCTGGCCATGACGGGCGCGGACACCGTGGAGGAGGCCGCGGCCGCGCTCCTGGCCGACGGCGTCTCGGGGGTGCTGGTCACGCTCGGCGAGGAGGGCAGCCTCGTGGTCACCGCCGAGGGCTCGACCCGCGTCCCCGCACTGGAGGTGGAGGTCAACGACACCACCGGCTGCGGCGACGCCTACTGCGCGGGCTTCCTCACCGGGCTGCTGCGCGGACACGACGTCGTCACCGCCGCCCGGTGGGGCACCGCGGCCGCGGCCCGCGTGGCCACCGGGCTCGGCTCGGACGCAGGCGATCTGGAAGGGATCTTCGATGAAGGACGCTGAGCTGCGCGAGCGCGCGCGGCAGGTCATCCCCGGCGGCATGTACGGTCACCTCAACGCCGCCATCTTCGCCCCCGGTTACCCCCAGTTCTTCGCCAGGGGCGAGGGCTGCAGGCAGTGGGACGTGGACGGCCGCGAGTACATCGACTTCATGTGCTCCTGGGGCCCCGTCGTGCTCGGCCACCGCCACCCCGTGGTCGAGGAGGCCGCCGCCCGCCAGCTCGCCGAGGGCGACTGCCTCAACGGTCCTGGCCCGGTCATGGTGGAGCTGGCCGAGCTGCTCGTGGACACGATCCCGAGCGCCGACTGGGCGATGTTCTCCAAGAACGGCACCGACGCCACCACCCAGGCGCTCATGGTGGCGCGCGCCGCGACCGGCCGTACGAAGGTGCTCATGGCCCACGGCGCCTACCACGGCGCCGATCCCTGGTGCACGCCCTCGACCGCGGGCACCACCCCCAACGAGCGCGCCGACCTCGTCGAGTTCGCCTACAACTCCCTGGAGTCGCTGGAGGCCGCCGCCGCCACCGTCGAGGGCGACGTGGCCGCGATCATCGTCACCCCCTTCAAGCACGACTCCTTCGAGGACCAGGAGCTCGTCGAGCCCGCCTTCGCGCGCGGCGCCCGCGCCCTCGCCGACCGCCTCGGCGCCGCGCTCGTCATCGACGACGTGCGCGCCGGCTTCCGCATCGACCTGCGCGGCTCATGGGAGCAGTACGGCGTGCGCCCCGACCTGACGGCGTGGTCGAAGGCCATGGCCAACGGCTACCCCATCGCCGCGGTCACCGGCGTCGACGCGCTTCGCGGCCCCGCCCAGACGCTCTACTCCACCGGATCGTTCTGGTTCAGCGCGGTCGCGATGGCCGCCGCGAAGGCGACCATCGAGACGCTGCGCGACACCGACGGCATCGCGACGATGTTCCGCTCGGGGACCAGGCTGCGCGAGGGCCTGTACGCCCAGGCCAAGGCGCACGGTTTCACGGTCAACCAGACGGGCCCCGTGACCATCCCCTGGCTGAGCTTCGACGGCGACGCCGACCTGTCGACCGCGATGTACTGGAGCGACGCCTGCCTGAGGAACGGCGTCTACATCCACCCCTGGCACAACTGGTTCCTGTCGGCCGCCCACACCGAGGACGACGTCGCTCGCGCCCTCGAAGGCACCGACAGGGCCTTCGCCGAGACGCGGGCGCACCTGGGTTCCTAGGCGCCGGCGATCTTCGACGACTCCGACGCCGCCCAGGTGAAGATGCCCTTGGACATCAGCGACATCTCGCCGGCCGCGCGCGTGCCGAAGACCTCGGCCCGCACGCGGTGCACCCCGGCGTCGCCGGGCGCGGCCAGCGCGGCCATCTCGGCCAGGTGGCCCGCCAGGCGCTCGTCGCCCTCGCCCAGCGCCTTCAGCGCCGCGTCGGCCAGCACGGCGGGGCCTCCGGCCAGCTCGGCCACCGCGCTGGCGAGCACGGCGTCGGGCGCCGGCTTGAGGTGAGCGGGGTTGCCGTCGTACCAGCCGCCGTACAGCCGCCAGATGTTGCGCACGACGAACTCGGGCTCGTCGTAGCGGGCCCGCAGGTAGGGCCGGTCGGCGTAGCGGTCGAGCGGCCTGACGGTGTGCACGATCTCGTCCAGGCGGGCGCCCGCGTTGAGCAGGTCCAGCGTCTGGGTGACCAGATGCTCCAGCCACTCGGCGGTCTCCAGCAGCGCCTGCCTGACGCGGTCGGCGCCGAAGACGGGCGCCCCGTGGCTGGGCAGCATGATCTCGGCGTCCAGCGAGGCCATCCTGCGCAGCGCGTGCACCCACTCGCGGGGGTAGCGCTGCACCTTCTGCGGGTTGCCGCAGTTGGGGGTCACCCAGATGAACAGGTCTCCGGGAAGCAGCAGCCGGTGCTCGGGGACGTGGCCCACCGTCGCGTCGTCGGTCTCGCCCTTGGCGTGGAACAGCTCGAAGGTCAGGTCGCCCCTGTGCACGGTGAGGGAGTCGCGGTAGGTCACGTCGGGGTAGCGGTAGTCGCTCGGCCAGCGCAGGTTCGGTGCCTGGAACTGGCGCTGGTTGATGACCGCGTTGTATCCGTTGGTGAGGATGTAGCGGTCGAAGCGGGCGCCCACCGCCTCGTGGGCGTAGACCGTGGCCCTGCGGCCCTCCTGCTCGAAGGGGCCGAGGCCGTACACGTGGTCGAAGTGGCCGTGGGAGAAGAAGGCCGTCGTCAGCGGCGCGCCGCTCCACGCGCGCACGTCCTGGTGCATCCGGGCGGCGGAGAATCCGCTGCTGGTGTCGAAGAGCACCAACTCGCCCTCGGTCTCGAAGGCGATCACGTTGCCGAACCCAGGCCACCAGCCGAGACCGTCGGCGATCTGCTGGACGCCCTTGCCGTCCATGCCGTTGTCGACGATGCTGTCAGCCTCTTCGCCACGCCAGACGCGGTCCGCGTACTCCTCAATCATGGAATCAGCCTCACAGCAGAAGAAGGTTCTGGGCAAGGGTCACGGTGTGACATCTCAAGGTCACAGCTGCGTCTCGAGGTCTTGACCCAGGTCGGGAGCCCTCCGTACCTTCAGGCAAACGTTTAGGAAACTTTCCTAATTGGTCCTTTCATGAGGAGAGCCCCCCATGACCCACCCGGGAGAGATCACCAGGCGTCAGCTGCTGCGCCGGATCGGCATGACCGCTCTCGTCGTCGGCCCCGGCGCGGGCCTCCTCAGCGCCTGCGCCACCGGCGGCGGTCCTGAGCCCGTGGCCTCGGCCAGCGCCGGCGCGTCGGCCTCCGGCCTCGTCTCGGCCACCAACCCGCTCGGCGTCGACGCCAAGAAGCCGCTCGAGGTGGTCATCTTCAGCGGCGGCCTCGGCGACGCCTACGCCACAGGCGTCCACCAGCCGCTTTACACCAAGGCCCACGCGGGCGTGCAGATCAAGCACGTCGGCACCCAGAACATCGGCACCCAGCTCCGCCCTCGCTTCCTCAGCGGCGACGTGCCCGACGTCGTCAACAACTCCGGCCCCGAGGCGCTCGACCTGGCCGCCCTGGCCGCCGAGGGCCACCTCGCCGACCTCACCCCGCTGTGGGACGCCCCTTCCGTCGACGACCCCGGCAAGAAGGTCCGCGACACCGTCACCCCCGCCGCCCTCGAGAACGCCAAGCTCAACGGCAAGGACCTGGTCCTCAACTACATCGTGTCGCACCGCGCCCTCTGGTACGACTCGAAGTTCTTCGCCGACAAGGGCTGGACCCTCCCGACCACCTGGGAGGAGTTCAAGGCCCTCGGCGAGACCGCGAAGAAGGAGGGCATCGTCCTGTTCGCCTTCCCCGGTCAGAAGGGCCCGTACTACCAGCTCTGGAACATGCTCTACTCCGCCGCGAAGATCGGCGGCAACCAGGTCATCATCGACATCGACAACCTCGTCGACAACGCCTGGAAGTCCGAGGCGGTCAAGGCCTCCGTGACCGCGTGGCTCGACGTCCAGACCGCCTTCGGCGACAAGTCCTACCTCGGCCTCGACCACACCCAGACCCAGATCAAGCACCTGCAGCACAAGGTGCTGTTCTACCCCTGCGGTTCCTGGCTCGAGAACGAGATGGTCAAGGACAAGCCCAAGGACTTCGAGTACGCCATCGCGCCCATCCCCAGCATCACCGCCGCCGACAAGATGCCCTACGGAGCCATCCAGGTCGGCGTCGGCGAGAACTTCGTCGTCGCCGCCAAGGGCAAGAACCCCGAGGGCGGCCTGGAGTACATGCGCCTCATGCTCTCCAAGGAGGGCGCGAAGGGCTTCACGGAGAAGACCAAGAACCTCACCGTCGTCAACGGCGCCGCCGAGGGCCTCGACCTGACCCCCGGACTGGTCAGCGCCGCCAAGGCGCAGGACGCCGCCGGTCAGAACATCATCACCGACGCGCGCTTCGAGGGCTGGTACAAGGAGCTGTTCGACTACGCCTGGCAGCAGCAGAACACGCTGATGGCCGGCCGCCTGACCGTCGAGGAGTACCTGGACAAGGTCCAGAAGAAGGCCGACGACATCAAGGCCGACTCCTCGATCGCGAAGCAGACGAGGAACGCCTAAACCAAATGGAGCGGTTGCGCAAGTACGGGTTCGTCGCCGGGTTTCTCGTCGTCCCGCTGACCCTCTATCTGGTCTTCGTCATCAGCCCCTACATCCAGGCGTTCCAACTGGCGCTGACGAGCTGGAACGGATACCAGAGGAAGCCGACCTATGTCGGCCTGGCCAACTTCGGCAAGCTCTTCGGTGACGAGGTCTTCTGGCAGGCGATACGCAACCACGCGGTGATCCTGCTCGTGCTGCCGCTCCTGACCATCGCGCTGGCGCTGTTCTTCGCCTTCCTGCTCAACCTGGGCGGCGGGTCGCGCGGCTCGGGCATGAGGGGCGTCTGGGGGTCCACCTTCTACAAGGTGGTCTTCTTCGCCCCCCAGGTGCTCGCCGTCGCCGTCGTCAGCGTGCTGTGGAAGGCCATCTACCGGCCGGACGAGAGCGGTGTCATCAACGGCGCGCTGATCAAGATGGGTTTCGACCCCGTCGGCTGGCTCACCGAGCCCAGCCTCGCGCTGTGGTCGCTGCTGGCCGTGATGATCTGGCAGGCGGTCGGCTTCTACGTGGTGCTGTTCTCCGCGGGCATGGCCGCCATCCCCAAGGACTACTTCGAGGCCGCCGCGCTCGACGGCGCGGGGCGCTTCAGGCTGTTCTTCTCCATCACGCTGCCGCTGCTGCGCGACACGATCCAGGTGGGCTGGGTCTACCTCGGCATCGCGGCCTTCGACTGCTTCGCGCTGGTCCAGGTCCTGTCGGTGACCGCGGGCGGCCCCGACGGCGCCACCACCGTGCTGCCCGTCGAGATCTACAAGACCGCGTTCTCCTACAACAAGGTCGGTTACGCCTCGGCGATGGGCGTCGCCCTGTTCTTCCTGACCATCACCTTCGCGGTGCTGACCCTGCGCGTCTCCAGGCGCGAGAAGATCGAGCTCTGACATGCGGAACAAGCCCAAGCCCAACGTCTTCAGCGGCCTTTCGCACCTCGCGCTCGTCATCTGGGCCCTGCTGATCATCCTGCCGCTGGTCTGGACGTTCCTGGCCGCCTTCAAGAACAACACCGAGATCTTCGGCGACGCGCTCCAGCTGCCGGCCGAGCTGCGCTGGGACAACTGGGCGCGCGCGTGGGACAAGGCGAACGTCGGCACCTACATGATCAACACGGTGGTCGTCGTCCTCTTCGGGACGGCGGGCACCATGCTGTTCGGCTCCATGGCCGCCTACGTCCTGGCCCGCTACACCTTCCCCGGCCAGCGCCTGATCTACCTGCTGTTCGTGGCGGGGATGGCCTTCCCCGTCTTCCTGGCCATCGGCCCGCTGTTCTTCATCGTCAAGCAGTTCGGGCTGCTCGACTCGCACGTCGGCCTGGTCATCGTCTACATCGCCTACTCGCTGCCGTTCACCGTCTTCTTCCTCGCGGCGTTCTTCCGTACGCTGCCCGAGGCGGTCGCCGAGGCGGCGAAGATCGACGGCGCCTCCCACACCCGGACGTTCTTCCAGGTCATGCTGCCGATGGCCAAGCCGGGCATCATCAGCATCACGATCTTCAACGTGCTGGGGCAGTGGAACCAGTACCTGCTGCCGCTGGCGCTGGTGCCGGGCGACAAGGAGAAGTGGGTCATCACGCAGGGCATCGCCGACATCTCCACGATCGCCGGCTACGAGGCCGACTGGCCCGCCCTCTTCGCCGCGCTCAACCTGGCGATCATCCCGGTGCTGGTCATCTACATCATCTTCCAGCGCCAGATCCAGTCGGGGCTCGGAGCCGGCGCCCTGAAGTAACGTGGGCCTCATGAGCGAATGGAAGCAGGAAGGCGAGGAGATCCGGCGCACCGTCACCGCGCCGGACTTCCCCACGGCCATCCGCATCGTCGACGAGATCGCGGTCAAGGCGGAGGAGCTCAACCACCATCCGGACATCGACATCCGATGGCGCACCCTGCACCTCACCCTGACCACCCACGACGCGGGCGGCCTCACCGACCTCGACCACCAACTGGCTGCCATCATCGATGACATCGCCCGTAAACACGGCGCGTGAACATCTGATTACTCACTAGAGTGGACGGCCTGTCGCCACCTCTGGGGAGTTCCCTGATGCGCCTGCCTGCCATGCTGTTCGCCCTCCTGGTCGCCGCGCCGGCAGCCGCGGCCTGCGCTTCGAGCGTCGCCGTCAGCCCCACGCCGAACGGCGTGCGGATCTCGGGAGGCGGCCAGTTCGCCACCACGGGCGCCGTCATCGTCTACGACCGTGCGCTGGCGCCCGACGGCGCGCAGGCCAGCGCCACGGTCGAGTCGGTCGCGGGCCAGACCCGCTCGTCCCTGGTCGCCGAGGGGCTGCTGCCCAACAGGGCGTACGGCGTGCACCTGCACGTCAACCCCTGCGGAGCCAAGCCGGACGACGCCGGCCCCCACTACCAGCACGCCCACTCCCACGCCGACGCCAGCAACGAGGTCTGGCTCGACCTGAAGACCGACACGGTGGGCGCGGGCACCTCCTCGGCCCGCCACGGCTGGACACTCAACCGCGACCGCCTGCCCCGCTCGCTGGTCATCCACGCCGAGCCCACCGCTCCCGACGGCACGGCGGGCTCGCGCGTCGCCTGCCTCACCCTGCAGTAGGCCCTGACGACGCGGAAGGTCCCGCCGCGCTCGCGACGGGACCTTCCGCGGTGTGGCACGCCGGTGTGGCCTGCCGGTGTGGGTCAGTGGCCGGCGGGGACACTGCCGAAGCGCCCCGACTGGTAGTCCTCGAAGGCCTGGACCAGCTCGGCCTTGGTGTTCATCACGAAGGGCCCGTAGTGCGCCACCGGCTCGCCGATCGGCCGGCCGCCCAGGATGATCACCTCGAGGGTCTCCCGCGGGCGGGCCGAGATCCGCAGCCACTCGCCGTCCGTCGTCAGCCCCGGCCTGTTGCCGAAGCCGTCGTAGACCGCCAGCTGCCCGCTCTCGACCGGCTGCCGGTCGGCGCCGACCGTGCCGCGCCCTGACAGGACGTACGCCAGCGCGTTGAAGTCCTTGCGCCACGGCAGGGCGAGCTGCGCGCCCGGGCTGACCGTGGCGTGCAGGAGCGTGATCGGGGTGTGCGTGCTGCCGGGGCCGACGTGACCCGCGACGTCACCGGCGATGACGCGCACCAGCGCGCCGCCGTCGTCGCTGCTGAGCAGGACGACGTTGATGCGCCCGATGTCCTGGTACTTCGGAGCCATCATCTTGTCCTTGCCCGGCAGGTTGACCCACAGCTGGATGCCGTGGAACAGGCCGCCCTTCTGGACCAGCCACTCGGGCGGCGCCTCCTTGTGCAGGATGCCGCTGCCCGCCGTCATCCACTGGGTGTCGCCGTCGGTGATCGTGCCGCCGCCGCCGTGGGAGTCGGTGTGGTCCATGACGCCGTCGATCACGTAGGTGACGGTCTCGAAGCCGCGGTGGGGGTGCCAGGGGGTGCCTTTGGGCTCGCCAGGCGCGTAGTCGACCTCGCCCATCTGGTCCATCATCACGAACGGGTCGAGGTAGGAGGGCTTGATGGTGGCCAGGGCCTTGCGCACGGGGAAGCCCTCACCCTCGAATCCGCTGGGCGCGCTGGCGACCGTCAGCACCCTGCGCTCGGGCACGGTGACGTCGGGCCTGGGCAGGCGGGGCAGGGTCAGCGGGTTCTCTACGGTTACGGCGGGCATCTCGGGCTCCTTCCCTGGAGTACTCGCCCCCTCCAACCCAGTTTAGTTTTCAACTATTCCAGGCCGAAGACCGCAGGGGGAGGGACGGGAGCGAGAACGGCGTCGCCCTGGCGGATGGGAGGGGCGCCCGCCACGAAGTTCGTCAGCGCCTCGCCGTACACGCAGCGGGCCTGGGTGAGGCCTCCGGCGGCGCGGCGGGTGAGCAGGTCGACGGGCAGTTCGGCGGGGGAGGCGGCGACGATCAGGTTGCCGAACCTCCTGCCGCGCATGACGCCGGGGTCGGCCAGCAGCGCGACGTGTCTGAACGTGCCACGGACGGTGGCCACCAGCCGTCTGGCGAAGGTCAGGCCCTTGCCGTCGGCCAGGTTGATCAGCAGTGTGCCGGTGGGGCGCAGGACACGGGCGAGGTCGGCCATGTACTCGGCGGTGGCCAGCTCGACGGGCATCGTGGCCCCGGTGAAGGCGTCGAGCACGAGCAGGTCGGTGGAGTCGTCCCAGATGCCGGCGATGGCCTCGAGGCCCCCCTGCAGGCGCACCTTGAGCTTGGGCACGGAGCGCAGGTCGAGCTGGGAGCGGACGAGCTCGACCAGCGCCGCGTCGGGCTCGACGACGATGTGCCTGGAGCCAGGCCTCGTGGCGGCGACGTAGCGGGGGATCGTGCAGGCTCCGCCGCCGACGTGCACACAGGTGAGCGGGCCGTCGGGCAGGACGTCGATGACGTCGGCCATCAGCCGCACATATTCGAAATCCAGATATGTCGGATCTTCCAGATCCACGTACGACTGCGGTACACCATCCTTGGACAGCATCCATCCGTGCTGCCGATCAAGATCCCTCAGCAGCTCGACTTCGCCGAAGGTCACCGGATAGCGGCCGGGCATCGGCTCCCGCGCTCCACGTGTCACTTCCGGCTCCCTTTCTGGTAAGACGAGGTGGAACTTGTTCCTGGGAGAACCGTATGCGTAGGCGAAGGCTGGTCGGGCTCCTGGTCGCCCTGGCAGTGGTCGTGGGGGCGGGAGCGTTCGCCTTCGTGGCGGCCTCGGGGGTGAGCGGAAGCGCCATGGCGACGGCCGATGCCTATCTGGCCGCGTGGCAGCGCAGCGACATCACCTCGATGGAACGCATGGTGGCCGACCCGCCCAAGGACTTCACCGACAGGCATCTGGCCTTCGCCGAGCAGTTCAGGGTGAACGCCCTCACCCTCAGGGCGGGCGCGCTCAAGGCGACGGGGAAGGAGACGGCGGAGCTGCCGTTCACCGGGACGCGGCAGCTGACGGGCATGGGGCCGTGGGGGTTCGCGGGGACGTTGCGGCTGGCCGTCCGCGAGGGGGCGTGGAAGGTGCTCTGGGGGCCCGAGACGCTGCACCCCGCCCTGAAGGACGGTGGCGCCCTCGCTCTGGAGGAGATCGAGGTCTCCGGGGTCGAGCTGGTCACCAGGTCGGGGGCGGCGTTCCCACACGACAGCGCCGCCGAGCGGTACCTCGACGAGCTCAAGGAGCGGCTCGGCGAGACGAACACCGGCTGGGCGATCAGGGCGGCCGCTCGGGGAGCGAAGCCCAGGACGCTGGTGGTCTTCCAGCCGCCGCCCGCCAGGCAGGTGCGCGTGACGCTGTCGCGGCCGGTGCAGGCGGCCGCGGCCAGGGCGCTGGACGGGGTGGCGAGAGAGGCGGCGATCGTCGCGATCAAGGCGAGCACCGGCGAGATCCTGGCCGTGGCCGACAGGCTGGGAGAGAGGGCGGCCTTCCAGCGGTTCTTCCCTCCGGGCTCGACGTTCAAGGTGGTCACGTCGGCGGGCCTGCTGAAGGCGGGTCTTTCGGCTTCCAGCGGGGTGGCCTGCCCGTCCTCCTTCACGATCCCGAACGGCAGGACCTTCAAGAACGCCAGTGAGAGCGTGACGGCCTCGTCGCTGGCGGGCGCCTTCGCGGTGTCCTGCAACACCACCTTCGTCGAGCAGGCGGTCACCAGACTCGGCGCGACGCGCCTGGACGAGGTGGCCAAGGAGTGGGGCTTCGGCAGGCGGGTGCTGCCCACGGGGGTGGGCGGGCTGTGCGGGGCCATCGATCCGACCACCAACCCCGACAGGGTGGGAGAGAACGCGATCGGCCAGGGCTCGGTCAGGGCCTCGCCGCTGTGCATGGCCACGCTGGCCGCCGCCGTCGGCAGCGGCACCTGGCGCGCGCCCAGGCTCGTCACCGCCAAGGCGGCGAGGAAGCTCGACGGCGCTCCGCCCGCCGAGATCGCGCTCGACCAGCGGGTGGCGGGCGAGCTGCGGACGATGATGCGGCAGGTCGTCGCCGACGGCACCGCCAAGGGCGCGGGGCTCGGCGCCGACGTGGCGGGCAAGACGGGAACGGCCGAGGTCGGCGACGGCCCGCCACATGCCTGGTTCGTCGGCTACCGGGGCGACCTGGCCTTCTGCGTCTTCGTCAAGCATGGGGGATCCGGCGCGAAAGTGGCGCTTCCCATAGCCGCCAGCTTCCTCGGAGCGCTGTAACCTACGCTACCGTAGGTTTCATGACGAGTGTCGCCACCTTCACCAAGCCGCGGCTCCGCGGCTGGCTGCACACCGGAGCCCTGCCCGTCGCTCTGGTCGCCGGATTCGTCCTGGTCGCCCTGGGGCCGACCACGCAGGCCAGGCTCGCCTCCGCCATCTACGCGATCACCTCCGCCCTGCTCTTCGGCATCTCGGCCACCTATCACCGCAGCACGCTGGGCCCCCGCCTGGCCGAGGTGCTGCGCAGGTTCGACCACGCCAACATCTACCTGATCATCGCGGGCACCTACACGCCCTTCGCGCTGCTCGCCCTCGACGGGCTGCCCAGGATCGCCGTGCTCGGCGTGACCTGGGGCGGAGCGCTGGCGGGCGTGCTGTTCCGGATGTTCTGGATGTCGGCGCCCCGCTGGCTGTACACCGTCCTCTACCTGGCGCTCGGCTGGACCGCGATCTTCGTGATGCCGCAGCTGCTGCAGGGGGCGGGGATCGCCGCGGTGACACTGGTGGCCGTCGGAGGGGTGCTCTACAGCGCGGGCGCGATCGTCTACGGCCTGCGCAGGCCCGACCCCTCGCCCCGCTGGTTCGGCTTCCACGAGGTCTTCCACGCCCTCACCGTGGCCGCCTACCTGGTGCAGTACATCGCGGTCTCGATCGTGGTCTACTCCCATGGGTGAAAACGCCCTGATCACCGACATTTGACCAGGCAGGGGGCTGCTCGCGCCGCGATTGTGGATAGCAGAGCGGTATGGAGCAATTGGCGAGCACCTGGTGGCTCATCCTCATCCGAGGCATCTGCGCGGTCATCTTCGGCATCCTGGCGATCGTCTGGCCCGGCATCACCCTGTGGGTCCTGGTCATCTTCTTCGGTGCCTACGCCATCGTCAGCGGCATCTTCTCGCTGGGCGCCGCCTTTCGCCACGACTCCGGCTCGAAGGCGTGGCTCATCATCTCGGGCGTGCTCGGCATCCTGGCCGGAATCGTGGCCTTCGTCTGGCCCGGCATCACGACCCTGGCCCTGCTCTACGTCATAGCCTTCTGGGCGATCTTCACGGGGGTCGCCGAGATCTTCGCGGGAATCCGGCTGCGCAAGACCATCGACAACGAGTGGATGCTGATCATCGGTGGGCTCCTCTCCGTGGTCTTCGGCATCCTGCTGCTCACCTGGCCGGCCTCCGGCGCCCTCGCCCTCACCTGGCTGATCGGCGTCTTCGCCGTCATCTACGGCATCGCCATCATCGTTCTGTCGGGCAAGGTGAAGAACCTCGCGTAAATCGGCATTTTCGACGAAAAGTCTTTACATGCGAGCGGGGTGCGGGGGAACGTATGTCGTGATCCGGCTCGAGGGGGAGAGGACATGGACGTACTCGAAAGGCTCGCCCGCCACCTGCTCGTCGATGGTTACCGGCTGGTGCTCGATCTCGACCGCAGCCAGGGCTCCTGGCTCGTCGACGCCCGCACCGGCCGCCGCTACCTGGACTTCTACACCTTCTTCGCCTCCGCCCCCCTGGGCGTGAACCCGCCGCTCGACCCCGCGCTGCTCGGCAGGGTCGCGCTGAACAAGCCCGCCAACCCCGACATGTACACCGAGGAGCTGGCCGGTTTCGTCGAGACCTTCAGCCGCGTGCTCGGTGATCCCGCCCTTCCCCACCTGTTCTTCGTGGAGGGTGGCGCGCTCGCGGTGGAGAACGCGCTCAAGACCGCCTTCGACTGGAAGAGCCGCCGCAACGAGGCCGCTGGCCGCTCGCCTGAGCTCGGCACCCGGGTCATGCACCTCACCAGGGCCTTCCACGGCCGCTCCGGCTACACCCTCTCGCTGACCAACACCGAGCCGCTCAAGACCGAGCGCTTCCCCGCCTTCGACTGGCCGCGCATCGAGGTGCCCGCGATCCACCACGGCGACGTGGAGGCGGCGGAGGAGCGGGCGCTCGCCCAGGCCAGGGCGGCCTTCGACCGCCATCCGCACGACATCGCCTGCTTCATCGCCGAGCCGATCCAGGGCGAGGGCGGCGACAACCACATGCGCCCCGAGTTCCTGCGCGCCATGCAGGACCTGTGCCACGAGCACGACGCTCTGTTCGTCCTCGACGAGGTGCAGACCGGTGCGGGCACCACCGGGACGCCATGGGCCTACCAGCAGCTCGGCCTCGAGCCGGACATCGTGGCCTTCGCCAAGAAGGTACAGGTCGGCGGCGTCATGGCGGGACGCCGCGTGGACCTCGTCCCCGACAACGTCTTCGAGGTCAGCGGGCGCATCAACTCCACGTGGGGCGGCGGGCTGGTCGACATGGTCCGCTCCCGCGGCCTGCTGGAGATCATCGAGCGCGACGCGCTCATCCCGCGCGTCGCCCAGGCGGGCGTCCAACTGCTCGAAGGGCTGGCCAAGCTCCAGGCCGAACGGCCCGAGCTGGTCTCCAACGTGCGGGGCAGGGGCTTCATGTGCGCCTTCGACCTGCCGGACACCGGCCGGAGGGGGGCGCTGATCACCCGGCTGCGCGAGGAGGAGGGCGTGCTGGTGCTGCCCTGCGGGGAGCGCTCGGTGCGCCTGAGGCCCGCGCTCAACATCGAGGACGCCGACCTCGAGCATGGTGTGGCGGCGCTGTCACGCGCACTGTCCCGCCCGCTGTGAAGCTCGCGCCCGCCCGCCGTACGTTCGTCCGTACGGCGGGCGGGCGCGCGTAGGACGGGCGATCTTCGTCCGTACGGCGGGCGCGTAGGACGGTGGATCTTCGTCCGTACGGCGGGCGGGCGCGCGTAGGACGGCGGGGCGCGACGGTCAGGTGTCGCGGTTGAGCCAGAGGCCGATCGCGGTCATGCGGCAGTCGGCACCCAGCTTGGCGTAGATGCGATTGACGTGGTTCTTGACTGTCTTCTCGCTGAGAAACAGCCGTTGTGCTATCTCGCCGTTGGACTGACCCGTCGCGATCAGATCCATCACCTCGGCCTCACGCTTGCTCAGGCGTGCTGCGTCTTCGACTCTCAATCCGGCCTCCGGAACAGCGAAGTCGGTCAGATCGCCGATTGGCCCCCGTGCTTCCGGCGTAAGCGGTTGACAGCGAGCATAACTCGCATTGTCCGGATTTGGGGCCAAAGTCACCAGAGAAAAGCGAAAGACCGGTCCTGTGGCCCGCCTGTCGCTATGGGATGAACAAGGACGATCAGCTCACCCTGCCACGGCGCTGCGGCTCGCGGCGTTCGCCTGCGCGCCGCCCTGGAACAACGCCGGATGGGCTCTGCACGGGCCATCGCCGGCAACCGGCGTGTGGAGCTGTTCCACGGGAGCGCGGCCAAGGTCGCAGAACGGGTCGCCGATCGGTACTGGCACCGCTACAGCGGCGACGCGGGCGCCAAGGGTCCACGCTTCTCCCCATGGGCCTGGGCCTGCATCGACGCCGGCCGGCGCGACCGGCGTGACCCGCGGCCAGATTGGCGCCGTCGTCGCCAGGCCACAGCCACTACCGGCGCAGATCCGAACCATGATCGCGAAATGTCGCTGGAGTACTGGCTCCCCTTCACCAGCTCAGCAATCACTGGCGACATGGATCCCTCGGCCTGCCGGTGCCCCGGCGAGAGCATACTCGAACGTCTTGAAACTGGAGCCGGACACTGTGGACAGCCCCTGATCGGGCCAGTTCGGCATATCCACACAGAAGGTCCGCGACGTCACGGAGTGTCACTCGGGGACCAGGCCTCGGCGAGCAGACCCGGCGGCCGCCTCCAGCGGCTCCCGATCCGGCAGGCAATGGCGAGTAGGTCCGGCGGCGCCTGGCGCGGCGGCAGATCGTCACCGGTCGTCATGCCGGGCTCGTCATGCCCGGCTGCACGGCCAATCTCGCCCGTCCGCCGTGACATTATCTGCCGGTTCTTCCCGGCAATTCCGATGATTTCTGTCTTGTAAGGCTTCCGTGCGAGGCCAGGGATGCCCCAAGTAGTCAACTCTCTGCCAGCGGGGAGCCAGCATTCCGGCGACCTCTACCTAAGGTGGAGTTTTCTGGGGCCCAAGGGAGGCAAAACGAACAACGACCCTTTCTCGAATGCGAGTAAGGAATGTCCTTCATACACAAATTTTTCGGCTCGCGGTTCGGAGGAAGAGCCCGTGGGACTACCGAAAGAATACTGACCTTTGGTTCGGGGAGGGCGGGACTCTGCTTGAAAGCTGGCGACGAATGGCACATTATGATTGCCGAGCGCTTTGGTGCTCTGCCAGAAACAACTGACGGCAGCGGTAATCCGCAGGCCATCTCAACGGAGGACACAATCATGCTTCGTCGCATTTTCGTCGGTGCAGCGATCGCCAGCACCATCTTCGCCGGCACGAGCGCCGCTTACGCGGACTACAACAAGCCGGAGAAGGACAAGGAGGTTGAGTGCAACCAGACCAACTCGAACGGCGGCCTCGTTCCCATCCTCAACCAGCTGCTCAACCTGAACAACAGCCCGGTCAACGTCAACGTCCTGGGGATCCAGAACCAGCAGTTCGAGTGGTGCGAGGACCAGGACTAGTCTGACGCTCGTTGAACGCGAGAATGTTCTGACACTTATCCGTCCCATTGAAACGAATTGCAATCCCCCTCCTGGCGCAGTTCTTTCGGGTGTCAGTTAGGCGGCCCGCTTCTCCAGAGCGGGCCGTGCATCGCGGCTCAGCATGGCACGAGGCTGGACCCGCCGTTCAGAACGGCACACGCCTGGGCACCCAGGCAGTTCAGGTGACGACGACCAACGCTCTGGAGCGATTCGTCGTCACCTGAACCGGTAGGTCAGCGTGTCCGTCCCGCTCGGGAACCCCGGTCATCCGGTAGCGGCCTCAGAGGTCGTCGGAGCCGTCTCAGCGGGGCGGACCGCCCCCATGTATCCGCGCCTGACCAGCGGCGCGAAGGTCACGAACCCGCCCGTGGACGACGCGTGAACGATCCGCTCCCCGTCGACGGCGATGCCCACGTGCTCGGGGCCCGGTGACACCGGATTGCTGTCATAAAAGACGAGATCTCCCGGTCGCACCTGCCCCTCGGGGACCGGCCATCCGTTTCGCCACTGACCGCGCGCCGTGCGCTTGATGCGCACCCCGGCCCGCGCCCACGCGTATTGTGTGAGCCCCGAGCAGTCGAAACCGACCGTTGTGGCGCCGCGCCCGATTCCGAAACTCGGGCCGTTCGCCCCGCCGCCGCCCCACGAATATGGGACTCCGCGCATTTCCAGTGCGGCGTTCAGCGCCCGCTCCCCGGCATTCACGCTCTCGTACCCGCTTCCCATGCAGCAGAAAAGCAAGACGGCGGCCAGCGCTGGTCTTTTCCTGGTCATCTGTTCACCACGCGATCCTTCTCCCGTGAAAGCCCTACTGCGTAACCCTCACATGCGACACGCGGGGCGTTTGTCGCCAGCAGTCGGATAATTGACGAGAGAATGCGCGTTTCAGTGGCGGCTTGGCGTGCGCGGGGGGTCGTCGCGGCGCGTTCCTGGCCGCCGGGAAGCAACTGGTTGACTTTTTCAGAGACACTCGAGGCTCGCGACGAATGACCATGCAATCGAGCAGGCGGATACGTTATTTTTTTCCTGTCCACCGAAGGGACGGCAGCCTTGCCCGTTTGATTTCAACGGGCAAGGCTCCTGTCCCTTGCTCCTCCCCGGAGCGACACGGCACCCGACGCAGTCCTCGGCGAGGCTCCCGCTTTCAGCTGGTACGGCCGGCTCGCAGTAGGGCCGGCTCGCAGTACGGCCGGCTCGCAGTACGGCCGGCTCGCAGTACGGCCGGCTCGCAGTACGGCCGGTCCGCAGTACGGCCGGTCCGCAGTACGGCCGGTCCGCAGTACGGCCGGTCCGCAGTACGGCCGGTCCGCAGTACGGCCGGTCCGCAGTACGGCCGGTCCGCAGTACGGCCGGCACGGGGACCCCTTCGAGTTGTGCGTGGCGAAGAACAACGGGAGCGTCCGCTCGACGAGTGGAGGCGACCGCGAGGGCCGCCCGACGACGATGTGGAGGCCGGTCCGCTCCCGCCTCTGGGACACCCGGTCACGCAGAAGGCCCGATCACCGGAGTGATCGGGCCTTCTGGCATTTCACCTGGGGTGAGTGAGGGGACTTGAACCCCCGACATCCAGGACCACAACCTGGCGCTCTGCCAACTGAGCTACACCCACCAAGCTCGCGCCGCCGCAGCAGCACATGGAAAAGTGTAGCGGTCTTCGCGACCCTTTGCGCCACTCAGTTACGCGACACACCGTCAGCGAGGGTTCGGGCGGTGGCCGAGTCGGGCCCCGGCTGCGGCACGAACACCGTGGCGCGGTAGTAGCGCAGCTCGCGGACGCTCTCGGTGATGTCGGCAAGAGCCCTGTGCCCGCCCTGCTTCTCGGGCGCGGCGAAGTAGACGCGGGGGAACCAGCGGCGCACGAGCTCCTTGATGGAGGAGACGTCGATCATCCGGTAGTGCAGGTAGGCGTCGACGGCAGGCATGTCGCGGGAGAGGAACGTGCGGTCGGTGCCGATCGAGTTGCCGCACAGCGGCGCCTTCTTCGGCTCAGGGATGTGACCGCGGATGTAGTCGAGCACCAGCGACTCGGCCTCGGCGAGCGTCACGCCCTCGCCGAGCTCGGGCAGCAGCCCTGAGGCGGTGTGCATCTCGCGCACCACCTCCGACATCTGCTCGAGCGCCTCGGACGGTGGCTTGATGACCACGTCGACGCCTTCGTCCAGCTGCCGCAGCTCGCTGTCGGTGACGACGCAGGCGACCTCGATGAGCGCGTCGCGCCCCAGGTCGAGCCCGGTCATCTCGCAGTCGATCCAGACCAGCAAGTCACTCATACGATCAATCTCCTCGCCCAGCGGCTCGGAGCTATCCGCCGCTCGCTCATTAACCCCAGCCTAGTGCCCTGGTCAGGACAGCTTGAGAGAGTTCAGCACCTGAGTGACGAGACCAGTGTCCAGGTTGTCGGGAACCGAAGCGTACAGCAGCGCGGGGCGCTTGCCCTCGCCTCTGTCGACGACCACGACCGCGCCCCGCTCCTTCTTCCACTGGTAGCCGTTCTTCTCCGACTCGGCGGTGAAGTCCAGCTCGTACTCCAGCACCCAGCCCTTGTGGCCGTCGACCGTGATGGCCTTGTCCTGGAGGATCTTGCGCTCGTGCTTGATGGGGTAGAAGCGGGCGAAGTCGATGAAGACGGTGGCGACGGTGCCACGCAGGCCCTGCACGCCTTCGTAGGGGTAGATCGGGTTGAGCTCGCCCGTGTAGATGCTGCCGGTCCAGGTGCTCTCGCCGTCGTACTTCTCGTGCGAGACGGCCGACGTCCCTGCCGACCACTGCTGCATGTTGGGGTCGGGCGCGTTGATCTCGGCGGACTTGGGGACCTCCCACGGGTCGCCTGGAGCGGCGAAGGACAGGCCGGTCCTGGGATCGGTGATGCGGCCGCCCGAGGCGGGGGGCAGCTCGGCGCCGGGGCTCTGCGGCGTCTGCGTGGGCGACTCGCTGGGCGTCGTCGGGCTCGGCGAGGGGGCCGGCTCGCTCTGGCTGGCGCTCGGGACCGGCTCGGGGGTCGGCTGGGCCGTCGTCCCGCTGCTCCTGTTGACGAGGAAGATCGCCGCTCCGGCGATCAGCGCGAGCACCAGGACCACGCCGATCCCGCCGAGTACCCACGGCAGCGCGCCGCCGCCCGACTTGGGCGGCTGGCCGAAGTCGGGCCTGGGCATCTGCGCGGTTCCGCCGCCCCACGGCTGCCGGCCGTACTGCTGGGTGGGGGCGGCAGGCCAGCCGCCGCCCTGCGGCTCCGGCCCCTGCGCCCAGCCTCCGCCGGGCGCGGGGTGCTGCCCCTGCGCCGGGTACGGCTGCGAGGGGGCGGCGTTGCCCCCGTGGTACGGCGTGCTCCCCACCACGGGTGCGTGCGGCTGGTGCGGGGAGCCCGCCTGCGGAGGCCCCGCCTGAGGCGCCCCTCCCTGAGGCGACCCTCCCTGAGGAAAGCCTGCCTGAGGAGACCCCGGGGGCGGTCCTGCCTGCGGAGGCGTGGACTGCTGGGCGCCTGACGGCCGCTGCTCCATCGGGTGCGTGGCGTCGGTCCACTGGGCCCCGTCCCACCACCGAAGCTGCGGCGAGCCGTAGGGGTCGGGGTACCAGCCTGCGGGGGTCTGCGTGGTCATGGCCGCCAGACTAATAACAACCGCTTTGTCGTGGGTAGATCAGCACTTATAGGTGAATGTCGCTTTGTCCTCGATCTTCTGTCCCTGGGGGATGGGTGACAGGACGCGTAGGCGCGCCGTGAGCTTGGCGGTGGCCTCGCCCTTCACCGTCCACCTCAGCTGCACCGTGTGGGTGGTCTTGCCCGAGGGCACGGTCTCGGTCTGCTCGATGGGCTCCTTCCTGTCGCTGCGCAGCCACTGGAAGGTGACCCTGCCCGCCTCGCCGTTCGTGACCAGGCTCCCCGTGATCGTGGCGGTTTTGCGGCAGCCCAGCGTCTTGGGCGCGCTCACCGTCGCCGCCCGCACGACCAGATCGGGTGAGGAGCGCACCGAGAGCCACGCCAGCACCGCGCCTGCGATGACCAGCGCGAACACCGCGGCGGAGACGACCGCCCTGCGGCGCCTGGCTCTGCCGGCCTTCTTCGCGCGCATGCCGTAGCGGGCGGGACCTCCGGGTCTCGAGCCGTCCCTCCAGATCTTCTCCGCCGTGGTCTCGCCGTGGGCGGCGGGAGTGACGCCAGGGCCGAAGTGCACGGGCTCCTGCGTGGGGCCAGGGACCCTCAGCATCGTGGCGATCTCGCCCTCGTCCCTGACCTGAGGGCCCGCGCCGCCAGGCGAGGCGGGCGGCGACCAGCGGCGGGCGGTCTCGGCGAGCAGGTCGCGGCTGATGAGGCCGCCGGGCAGCGCCTCGCGTCCGGCCAGCAGGCCGTCCCTGGCCGCGGGCAGACCGCGGGTGGTGGCGGTGACCGCCGCCCGCTCGAACAGCTCCGCCGCGCCCCGCGCGCCCGAGGCCCAGGTGGCGGCGAGCCCTCTGGCCAGCGCCGCCCAGGCCGTGACGTCCCGTTCGGGAGCGGGCGGTAACCCTCTGACCGCGTCGGCTAGGCCGCGCTCGCTCAGCAGGGTGGCCCCGTCCTCGGCGACCAGCACTGTGCCCGGGTGGAAGGAGCCGTGGGCCAGCCCCGCCGCGTGCAGGGCGGCGAGCGTCTGCGCGCTCTCCACCAGCACCGCCGCGGCGCTGGCGGGGTCCATGGCGGGCGCGCTCAGCAGCTCCGACAGCGTGGGGGAGACCGCGTGGGCGGCAAGCAGCCACACCTCTTCCCCCGCCGTCACCAGGTCGGCGATCGGCACCAGCCCTGACATGCCGCTCTCCGCCAGCCTGCGGTCGACGATCACGGCCTGGACGAGGCGCTCACGCGCGCCCGGCGTGAGCAGAAGCCCGGGATCGAAGCGCAGGGCGCCCGCCCTGCGCCCGTCTGGCCCCGTCGCCTCGACCCACGTGCCCAGCTCCGTCGCCCTGATCCTGTCGGAGAGCAGGAATCCGGCGATCATGCTCATGAATCCCCCGGTCGCTCGCCCCCGCTAGCTCTTTCTCCTGTGCCGCCCCGCGACGCGGCGTTTCACCGCCAGTGTGACCGGTACCGCGCCAGACGTCACCAGTCCGAGCGCGAGCAGAGCGGCGGGCGCCTTCGCGATCACCTCCGCGGGGCTCTCGGTGACCCTCGGCCCGTCGGTGTCCGTCGAGGTCGGCTCGCCCGGCGACTCCGGGTCAGGGGTCTCCCGCGGCGTCTCGGAGGAGCGCGTCTCCGAGGGGCTCGGCGGGGGCGGAGGGGGAGGCGGAGGCGCCGCGGTCGTCGCGGACTGCGAGGGCCTGCTGGACGGCGGCGGCGCGTCGTTGTCCGCCTTGCCGCGCAACGAGGCGTCGGGCGTAGGCGTGGGAGACGGTGTCCTGGTCGCCTTCGGCCGCGGCGGCGCGGGAGAGGCCCTGATCGGCCGCTTCGACGGCGTGGGCGTGGGCGTGGCGGTCGGCGCGACCGCGGCCACCGTCGGTGTAGGCGTGGTCGTGGTGGTGGGTGCCGCCTCGGCGGTCGGCTCGTCCTCCGTGGGTTCCTCCGAAGCCGACTCCGAAGCCGACTCCGACGGCGAGGGCGCCTCGATCAGCGAGGTCGGGGCGCTCGGTGTCGCGGGCGAGGTCTGTGCCCGCAGCGCGGGGTCGTCCTCGCCCGAGGTGAGCAGCACCGTGGTGACCGTGCCGATCACCGCGACCAGCCCGATGCCGACCATCACCTTCACGCCCAGCTTGGCCAGCAGGCGCTGAGGCTCGGCGAACGTCGTCTCCGCCAGCGACGTGCCGGTGTCGGCAGGCGCGTCCGGCGCCTCGGGGAAGAGCACGAGCAGCAGCCCGGCCAGGCGGGCCAGCCGCCGCCTGCCCCGCTCCTCCCAGTCGGGACCGAAGGCTCGCGCCGCCACGCTCTCCAGCTCGGCGAGGAAGGCCTCGGCCGAGGGCGGCCGCTCCATCGGATGCTTGGACAGGCCCCTCTCGACGAGGGGCTGCAGCGCCTCCGGAACCTCTTCGATCGGCGGCGGCGTGGCGTGGTGCTGCCTGGCCAGCGCGGGAACCGTCGCGGCGCGGAAGGGCCGCATGCCGGTGAGGCACTCGAAGAAGACGATCGTCGCGGAGTAGACGTCGCCAGCCGCAGTGGCGGGGCCGCCCGACCACTGCTCAGGTGCCATGTAGGCGGGCGTGCCCGCGGCGTTGACACCCTCGCCCTGCCGGACGGCGATGCCGAAGTCGACGAGCTTGCTGCTGCCGTCGCCCTGGACCATCACGTTCTCGGGCTTGAAGTCGCGGTGGACCACGCCGATCGCGTGCGCCGCCGCCAGGCCCTGCAGCGCGCCCTTGAGCACGACCAGAGCGGCCTCGGGACCCGTCGGCCCCTCGGAGTCGAGCAGGGCGCGCAGGGAGACGCCGTCGATCAGCTCCATGATGATCGCCGCGCCCTGGCCGTCCTCGACGTACCCGATCAGGCGGACGTTGTGCGGACTGCGCATGCTGCCGAGCAGCCGCGCCTCGTGCCTGAACCTGGCCACGAAGCCGACGTCGTCGCGCAGGCTGTCGGACAGGTACTTGATCGCGACCTCGACGCCGTCGTGCTCGCGCCGAGCCAGGACCACCCGTCCTGACGCGCCGGTGCCAAGCTCACGCACCTCGGTATAACCGGGGACCCCCCACCGGTCCATCAGACCACCTCGGATCTATCTGGGCCCCCACCCGTATCAGACGGAGCGTAGCTTAACGGCCCAGACCAAGATCAGGGGTGGAATTGTCGGTATCTGGCCGCTGATCGTCCGGTTTTGGACTCTCGGTCTCGGTCTGCGGGCGGCACGCCGGGGTCTTCCCGCCTGCCGAGTCGCTCCCGTTGGCCGCCGCGGGGCTGGTGGAGGCCGTCACGCCCCACGCCGATCCGCACGGCGTCCCCGCGAAGGTGAAGCTGACGGTCCTGGTGTAGGCGGTCTGTCCCGACAGGTCGAGCGACTCGGTGTGCTGGGCACCTCCCGCGAGGGTGAAGGTCACGCTGAGCCGTACCGGCTGGGTGCCGGTGGCGGTGACGCTCACCACGGCCGTGGCGCGGCCCCTGGCGTTGAGCGAGGCGCGGGCGACGGAGACCTGCCGCACCGCGGCCTCGCACGGCACCGCGGCACTGGCGGTGGCCTGCCTGCCGCCCGCCCTCACGGTGACCGTCACCGTGCCGCCGCACGGGCGCCGGGCGAAGGTGTGGGTGACGTCCTTGGCGTAGGCGTCGCGGCCGGACAGCGAGGCGGAGGTGGTGGACACCCGCTCGCCGTTGAGCGCGAAGGCGGCCCGCAAGCCGACCGCGCCGGTGCCGTTCGTCGCCACGGAGACCCGCGCGGTCACGGCCCTGCCCGGCGCCTCGGCCATGTCGAGCGAGACACGCAGCCCCGTGACGTCCGTGGGGCAGGCGGGGACGGCCGCGCTGACCCTCGTCCGGCCGCCGGGAGCGGCGGGCGAGGTGGACACCGTGAGCCTGACGGTCTTGCCGCACGCGCCCTCGCCGAGGTTGTGGCTGAAGGTGCGGGTGTAGGACAGGGCGCCGCGCACCTGGCTGGTCGCGGTGCGCACGACCTGGCCGTCCACCGAGAAGCGCGCGATGATCGTGACGGCTCCCGCGCCGCTGGTGCGGAGGGAGACGGTGGCCGAGGAGAGGAAGCCGGCGTCGACCGTCAGCTTTCCGACGTTCAGCGCCGACACCGCGGTCGGCGGCTTGGGCGTGGGTGTGGGGGTCGGTGTGGGCGTGGGCGTGCGTGTGGGAGTCGGGGTGGGGGTCGGGGTGGGCTTCGGCGTCGGGGGCTTGGCCGTCGGGGTGGTCTCGGGGTCCGGGTTCGGAGCCTCGCTCGTCGCGGGGTCCGGGTCGGGGGAGCCGCTCGCCTCACCGCCCGCCTCGCCCGTGGGCTCGCCTGTGGGCTCGTCCGTGGGCGCCCCGCCCTGCTCCCCGGCGCCACCACCCGTCTCGGAGATCTCGGAGGGCAGCGAGGCGGGGCTGGGAAGCTCGGGGGAGAGGGACGGCGCGGCCGCCACCGTGTCGACCGTCGTGGCGGGCGGCTGCTGCGCGCCGGCCAGCACGTACAGCGTGGCCCCTGCGGCGACCACCGCCGCCGCGCCGCCCACCAGCAGCCGCCTGCTGTTGCGCCGCGCGGCGTCGAAGACCGTGCGGAAGAACGTCGAGCCCGCGGCGGGAGGAGGCGCTTGCGGCAGCGGCAGCAGGAAGGCCAGCATGGCCACGAGCGCGGCCAGCCGCCGCCTGCCCCGCTCCTCCCACTCCTCGCCGTAGGCCGCCACCGCGGCCTCCTCCACCTCGGTCACGAACGCCGCCGCGCTCGTAGGGCGCTCGGCAGGATCCTTGGCTAGGCCGCGCCCGATCAGCTCCCGCATCTCCTCCGGCGCGTCATGGACGGGGACAGGCGCGTGCAGGTGCTGGTAGCCCAGCACGTGCGACTCCGTCGAGCGGTAGGGCCTGTGTCCTGTCAGGCACTCGAAGAAGACGACCGTGGCCGCGTAGACGTCGGTCGCGGGGGAGGCGGGCTCGCCTGACCACAGCTCGGGCGCCATGTACGGAGGGGTGCCCGTGGCCCTGGTCGCCGTGCCCTGCCGTACGGCGATGCCGAAGTCGACGAGCTTGCTGACCCCGTCGTCCCTGACGATCACGTTCTCGGGCTTGTAGTCCCTGTGGACCAGCTGCGCGGCGTGCGCCCGCTCCAGGCCCAGCAGCGAGCCCTTGAGCACGACGAGCGCCGCCTCGGGGCCCGTCGTGCCGTTCTCGCGCAGCAGCGCGCGCAGGGAGACGCCGTTGACGAGCTCCATGACGATCGCGGCGCCCTCTGGCTCCTGGACGTACTCCCACATCCTGGCGATGTGCGGGTCCACCAGGGTGGTCAGGAGCTCCGCCTCGGCCCTGAAGGCGGCCAGCGCCCCTGGCTCCCGCCGTACGCGCTCGGACAGGTACTTGATCGCGACGTCGGCGCCCGTGTCGTCGTGCACGGCGAGGACGACCCTGCCGCTGCCGCCCGAGCCGAGCTGACGCACCTCGGTGTAGCCGGGGACGCTCCATTCCATGGCGCTCTCCCATCAGGAGTGTGGCCCACCTGATGAGACGACTGAACTGGCGTCCTGGTTTGCTGTCAACGGTCCCTAATGTGAGCGGGTGTCGCTGTGTCTCCTGCGAGCACGGGATCGGGCACCGGCGCGCCCCACGACGAGACCACCGGCAGGACCCCCGCCCAGACAGGAAGCGCGTAGTCCTCCTCCTCGTCCTCCGGCGCACCCGAGCGCACCTTCACCGACGCCTCCTCCAGCGACAGGGCCAGCACCGCCGTGGCCGCCAGCTCCTTGCGGGTGGGCCGCCTGGCGTAGTCCCACTGTCCCGGCGCCAGCTGCTCGGTCAGCGCGCGCAGCCCGTCCATGCGCTCCTGCTCGTCGGTGACCAGCCTGGCCTCGCCGTAGACGACGGCCGAGCGGTAGTTGACGGAGTGGTTGAAGACCGAGCGCGCCAGCACGATGCCGTCGAGATGGGTGACCGTCACGCAGACCTGCTGACCCTGCCCCGCGCGCAGCGACCGGGCGCCGGTGGAGCCGTGGAGGTAGAGCGTGTCGCCGATGCGGCCGTAACCTGTCGGCACCACCATGGGGTGACCGTCGACCACCACGCCCAGATGGCAGATGAGCCCGCTGTCGAGCACCTCGTAGAGGTCGTTCCTGTCGGTGCTGCCGCGGTGCTTCTCACGGCCGAGCGTCGTGCGGGGTGTGGTGGAGAGCATGCTGTCACGGTATTGAGATAGTGGACCTGTCGTTAATGTCCACTAATAACCGCTTCTTGGGGACCACTTCCTTGCGCACGCTCATCGACCTGCCCATCTCCCTGTCGAGAGACGCGGCGCTGCCGCTCTCGGTCCAGTTGGGCGACTGGCTGCGGGGGGCCATGCGGGCGGGCGCGCTCACCGCGGGGACCCGCCTGCCGTCCTCGCGCGGGCTCGCCGCGCAGCTCGGCGTCAGCCGGACGGTGGTCACGGAGGCCTACCAGCAGCTCTACGCCGAGGGATGGCTGGAGGGCAGGCACGGCTCGGGCACCTTCGTGGCCGACCTGTCGGCCGACGCCGCGCCGCGCGCCCCGCAGGAGCTCCCCCCGCCCGAGACCAGGCAGGTACGGCAGGCGCCGCTGATCGACCTCACCCCAGGGAAGCCGTGGGTGCGGGACTACGACGTGGCGGCATGGAAGCGGGCCTGGCGGAAGGCCGCCGACCTGCTGCCCGGCGGCGATCCCGACCCGTACGGCCTGCCGTCCCTGCGCGAGCTGCTCGCCGAGCACCTGCGCAGGTCCAGGGCGATCGCGGTGGGCCCGGAGAACATCCTGGTCACCAGGGGCACGGGCAACGGCCTCGACCTGGTCGCCCTGGCCCTGCTCGGCCCCGGCGCGAGGGCCGGGGTCGAGGACCCCGGCTACCGCGTCGCCCGCAACGCCTTCGCGGCCAGGGGCGCCACGATCGTGCCGTGCCCCGTGGACGAGGACGGCGTCATCGTGTCGGGGCTCCCCTCCGACCTGCGCGTCCTCTACACCACCCCCGCCCACCAGTACCCGATGGGCGGCCGCCTGCCCATCCCGCGCAGGGAGCGGCTGCTGGCATGGGCGCGGCGCACGGGGGCCATGGTGGTCGAGGACGACTACGACGCCGAGTTCCGCTACGACGTGGCTCCGCTGCCCGCCCTCTACGGCCTCGACCCTACGCGCGTCGTGCTCCTCGGCACGCTGTCGAAGGCGCTGGCCCCCGACGTCGGCGTCGGCTGGCTGGTGGGCGAGCCCGCGCTGCTGGGCAGGATCGCCGAGATCCGTCAGAACCTGTCCGACCGCACCAGCGGCCCTGTCCAGCAGGCGGTCGCGACCCTGCTGGAGCGCGGTGACCTCGACAGGCACCTGCGCAGGATGCGGCTGGAGTACGCCCGCCGCCGCGCGGCCGTGGTCGAGATCCTCGGCCCTGTCTGCCGCCTGCGCGGCGACACCGCAGGGCTGCACGTCCTGGCCGAGCTGCCGCCGTCCGTGGTGGAGGAGATCGTCGCCGCCGCCGCCTCCCGTGGTGTCCTGCTGGACACCACCGTCCGTCACCACCACGCCGAATCCCACGTCCACGGCCTGGTCATCGGGTACGGCTCGGCCTCGCTGCCCGAGGTGCGGCGCGGCTGCCGGATCCTCGCCGAGCTCGTCGCCCGCGCCCGCTAGGCGGGGCCCCGCTGGCTCCACTTGATCTCGTACGCCTTGAACGTGAAGGGCTTGCCGTCGACCGTCGCCGTCAGCTCGGCGTCGGTGGTGTTGACCATCACCATCTGGTTCGGCTGGGCCAGCACCCGCACCTTCGGGTCGCTGGTGGTCACCTGCTCCAGCTTCGCGTTGGTGGGGAACCACTTGACGAACCCGCTGAGCAGCCCCGCCATCGGCATCTCGTCGCCGCGCCCCGGCACCCACACGCAGCCGTGGCACTCGCCGGCGGGCTTCTTCTGGGGGTTCCAGTACAGGGCGGTGGTGACGCCGCTCCTGGCGAACTCCATCATCGCAGTGGCCTGCACCGCGGCGACCTTCTCCTCGCTCCACCCGGTGTTCTCGGGCTCGACGTAGTACTCGGCCCACCACACGGGCAGGTCGCCGCTCTTCTGGCGCAGCCACGTCGTGATCGCGGAGAACTTCGCCGTCGCGCCGAACTCGTCGGGCAGCGGCTGCTCCTGCTCCTTGGTCATCGTGGCGCCGTCGACGACGACGAACTCGGCGCCCTTCTTGTGCTTGATCCAGTACTCGATCGCGTCGAGCACCCGCTGGTCGACCACGCCCCACGGCCCGCTGACCTCCGAGGTGCCGATCCTGGGATCGTGGTGGTCGATCGGCACGTAGGGGCCGCCCACCTTGATCTCGGGGTTCACCTTCTTGAGCGCGTCGTAGACCTTGTTGTAGAGCTCGGTGTAGGCCTCGGCGTCCCACCTGTTGGCGGCCTGGTTCCAGAAGCCCTTGAACTCGTTCCACACCATGAAGTGCTTCACGGTCGGATAGCGCTTGGCGACGGTCGCGGCCAGCTTGGCGTAGTCGTCGAAGTGCTCGCGCCTGGGCGCGGTGGTGTGGTTCTTGGACCAGTCGGTACGGCCCGCGGTGCCGCCCTTCATCCAGTCGGGCGCGCAGCACAGTGTGATGACGGGGATCGAGCGCGAGTCCGACATCATCTTCATGCGGCGGTCGAGATCGCGGAAGTCGTACCTGCCGGGGCTCGGCTCGGGGTTGCCCGCGCCCCAGCCCATGATGTGCTGGTTCTGCAGCATCGGCTCACGGGCCAGGATGCCGACGGCGGCCTCCCTGACCTCCGGGGTGTCCTGGTCGGCGCTGTACTGCGTGTGGGTGACCCCCCAGCGCGGCCAGTCCTCGGTCGCGGGCGGGGCGCTCAGGCTGGGCGCGGCCTGCGTGGGCGGGATCGTGGCCTGCTCGCCCGCGGAGCTGTTCCTGGTGCCCGCGTAGATCATGATGCCGGCGACGAGAGCCACCGCGACGATCCCGGCTGCCAGAGCGATCGGCCAGGGGGAACGCCTGTGCGCGTGTCGGCCGTTCGTCGGTATCACCGGGATCCTCCTGCACCGTTCCACATGACGAAGCCGGGTCATAGAGCCCGGCGTCACTCCAAGGTAACCGCCGGGGTTGCAGGACGCTTGAATCTTCCACTAAGGATTAGCTGGGATTCGGCGGCCGCTGTCCTCCTGCCGGCCCGGGCACGCCAGCATAACGGTAGGGGACAGGTGCCCGACCAGGCTGAACGACCAGCAGCGTGCCCGGCTCCTCGGTGTAGAAGGCGGACTCCACGGCGCCCGCGACGTCCTCGGCGGTCAGCAGAGGGAAGCCCGCGCCGACGAACATCTCGCGCTGCGAGGCGACCAGAGGGGTGTCGGTGAAACCGGGGCAGACGGCGCCGATCCTGATGCCGTCGCGGGCCAGCGGAGCCGCCAGCGCCCTGACCAGACCGACGACGGCGTGCTTGCTCATCGTGTAGATCGGATCGCCGTCGAAGCCGACCAGGCCCGCGAGGGAGGCCGTGACGACGATCGCGCCACCGCCCGCCCTCCTGAGCAGCGGCAAGGTGGCGGCGACGCCGAAGACGACGCCGTCGACGTTGACGCCCATGGCGATGCGGTACTGCTCGAGGTCGAAGTCGGCCAGGTCCACGCCGCTGGAGATGCCCGCGTTGAGGTGGACCAGGTCGAGCCTGCCGTACCTCTCCTCGGCCAGCTCGGCCGCGCGCAGCGAGGTGTCGCGCTCGGTGACGTCACCGGCCAGCCAGACGCCGCCGACCTCCTTGGCCATGCGCTCGACGCCCGCTTCGTCGCGGTCGAGGAGCACGCAGCGCGCCCCGCCCGCCGCCATCCTGCGAGCGACGGCGGCGCCGATGCCGCTGGCCGCTCCGGTGATGAGAACCACACTGCTCATCGGGTCACTCCTTGTGGGTCGTCCGCTGCCGCGGAGGAGGGTCAGGCGGGGCCGTCGTCGAGCGTGCGGTGCGCGCGGGCGAGCAGGGTGGGCACGGCGGCTCCGATGCGCTCGAACCCGTCACCCACGGTCTTACCCTGCCTGAACCTGGCGTGGATGCCCTCCACGATGACGGCGAGCTTGAAGTTGCCGAAGGCCACGTAGAAGTCGAGGTCGCCGAGGTCCCTGCCGGAGACCTTGGCGTAGTGGGCGGCGAACTCGGCGGCGTTCAGGAAACCGGGGGCGAGCGTGACGTCGCCTGCCACGGGGATCGACGCGCGCTCCTCGTCTCCTGGGTCGTGCCAGTAGGTCAGCGTGAGGCCGAGATCGGCCAGGGGGTCGCCCAGCGTGGACATCTCCCAGTCGACGACCGCGAGGATCTCGGGAGGATCGGGCCTGACGAGCGTGTTGTCGAGCCGGTAGTCACCGTGCACCAGCGCGGCGGCGGAGGCGGAGGGCAGGCGGGCGCGCAACCTGGCGACCAGCGCGTCGTAGGCGGGCTCATGACGGTCGGCCGACCGTTCCCACTGCTGGCACCAGCGCTCCAGCTGGCGCGTCATGTACCCGTCCGGGCGGCCGAAGTCGCCCAGCCCGGCCGCGCGGTAGTCCACGGCGTGGATCTCGGCCAGCACCTCGGCCAGGCGCTGCGACAGCCGCCGCGTCTCCTCGGGCCCCGGGGTGGACAGTTCCTGCCTGTTGCGGACGGCGGCGCCCTCGACGTACCCCATGAGGTAGAACGGGGCGCCGATCACCTCCTCCTCGGCACAGAAGGCCACCGGCTCGGGGACCGGCACGGGGGTGCCGTGCAGGGCGGAGATCACGCGCCACTCGCGGCGCATGTCGTGCGCGGTGGGCAGCACGTGGCCGAGCGGAGGGCGGCGAAGGACCACGCTCCGCCGCGCCGTCTCCACCAGATACGTGAGGTTCGATCTGCCACCGGAGATCAGCGACACCGAGACCGGCTCGCCCGCCGAGGGGACATGCTCGCCCATCCACGCGACCAGCCGCGGCCAGTCAATGCCAGGTACCGTCATGGGACCCCATTAGAACTCGATTCGGTTCTCGCTGCCAAAAATTAGAGTTCCCTAAATTTGCACCGCATCGTGATCCCCCACCTCCATCCATCCTTTAACGTTGCTGTACATCGCCGTTTCCATGCTGACCGGCGATCGGGGAACCGCACACCCCAGTAGGAGCTCATGCGCATCACACTTGTACAACCCCGTGACCTGGGGCAGCCGGAAGTGACCCGGTGGCGGGCGTTGCAGGAGGCGGACGCCGCGTTCGACAATCCCTTCCTCTCGCCCGAGTTCACGATCACGGTAGGCGAGTTGCGCGAGCAGACCCGCGTGGCCGTCGTCGAGGACGGCGGCGAGCTGGTGGGCTTCTTCCCCTTCGAGCGCCATCCCCTCGGCATCGGCAAGCCGGTGGCCGCGGGGCTGACCGACGCCCAGGGTCTGGTCCACGCCAAGGACGCGGAGATCGACCCGCAGGCCCTGATCAGGGCCTGCGGCCTCAGCGTCTTCGAGTTCGACCACCTGGTGGCGGGGCAGCCCCTGCTGGCCGAGCGGCACACCCTCTACCCCTCGCCGATCATCGACCTGAGCGACGGCTGGGCCGCCTACACCGAGTTCCTCAAGGCCAACTCCGGCAAGACGTACAAGAGCACGCTGGCCAAGTCGCGCAAGCTGCAGCGCGACGTGGGCCCGCTGCGCCACGACTACGCCACCACCGACCCCGAGCCGCTGCGCGCGCTGCTGGGGTGGAAGACCGACCAGTACCGCCGCACCGGCCGCACCGACAGGTTCGCCATCAGGTGGATCGTCGAGCTGGTCGAGCGCCTGCTGGCCACCCAGACCGAAAGCTTCGCCGGCGTGCTCGACATGGTCCACGTCGACGGCGCCCCGGTGGCGGGCCACTTCGGCCTGCGCACCCGCACCACGCTGGTCGGCTGGTTCCCCGCCTACGACACCGCCTACGCGAAGTTCTCCCCAGGGCTGATCCACCACCTAGCGATGGCCGAGGCCGCCTCGGCCGCCGGCATCCAGATGATCGACATGGGCAGGGGAGACAAGGAGTACAAGGAGAAGCTCAAGACGGGCGAGCTCCAGGTCGCCGAGGGACGGGTGGCCAGGGCCAGCGCGGGCGCGGGCGTCCACTGGATGCTCAGGGTCCCCGTGCGCAAGGCGCGTGGCGCGGTCATGGCCAACCCGTTGCTGCTCAAGACGGCCGACAGGGCGCTGAAGACCTACGGCCGGCTCCGCACGGCGTTGTCGGCGTGAGCCCAGAACGGGCGTTCGCGGCACGCACCGGCTGTCACTGCCTGCTGCTTCCCTCCAACAGGCTCGGGCTCTACCTCGCGCTACGCCATTTCTGTTCGCCTGGGCAGCGGCTGCTCATGTCGCCGATCTCGGCAGACGAGATCCTCTTCCTGGTGCTCGCGGCGGGCCTGCGCCCGGTCATCGCGCCGGTGTCGCGCCGTACCGGCAACATCGACCCCTCACTGGTCGATCTCTCCACCGTCGACGCCGTCCTGACCACCAACCTGTACGGCCTGCCCGACGACGTCGAGGCGTTCGCCGGCAAGGTCCTCATCGAGGACGTCGCCCACGCGATGGAGACCACGGTGGCGGGCCGCCCGCTCGGCACGTTCGGCCAGGCGGCGGTCTTCAGCCTGTCCAAGCACCCAGGCGCGGGCTCGGGCGGCGTGCTCGCCCTCCAGGACGCCGCCGCCGCCAAGGCGGTGAAGCAGGACCTCGAGCGGCTGCTGCGGCCCGGCGCGCTGCGCGCCGAGCTGCTGAGCGTGGCCACCTCGATGGCGCGTCAGGTGGCGCTGCGCCTCGACCTGGTCCGTCCCGCGCTCGCGCTCGCGCGCCTGCTCGGCATGGAGGAGGAACGCGAGGGCTACCGCATCAAGCTCCGCGCCGCCGAGCTGGCCGCCGCCACGGCCCAGGCGCCCTCGCTGCCGCCCTTCGACCCATGGGTCCGCGCCGACCTGCACTCCTACAGGACCGCCAAGGGCCCCCTCGCCCGCTGGTACCAGTCACGCAGGGTGGCCAAGGTCGAGGGCGAGAGGCCCAGGCGGCTGCAGGGCGTGCGAAGCCTCGCCGCGCTGCCCAGCGTGGCGGAGGGCGTGCTCGACCAGCTGGACCAGCCGCTGTTCAGGGTGCCGCTGCTGGTGAAGGAGCGCGACCGGGCCATCGCCGCCCTCGAAAGGCGTGGCGTGGCCACCGGCTATCTGTACGACCCGCCCTACGACGACTACGCGCCCTCCTTCACCCAGCCCTCACCCTCGCCCTCCGCGGCCAGGTGGTGGGCGGGGCACGTGCTGCCCGTCGATCCGGTCTACGCCCACAGGGCGCTGCCGGTCCTGAAGGAGCTCACCCCCGCCTGACGGCCTCCGACGCTCAGATGCCCTTGAGGAACCCGCCGTCGACCGCGAACTCCGAGCCCGTCGTGCTCGCCGAGCGCGGCGAGGCCAGCAGGGCGATCACGTCGGCGACCTCCTGCGGCTCGACCAGCCGTCCGGTGGACAGGTTCATCATCTGCGGTGCCACCGTGTCCATCACGCTGTCCCTGTCGGAGCCCGTGGCCCCCGCGAGGATGTCGGCCGCGCCGCCCTCCTCGGTCCACCAGGCCGTCCTGACGGGGCCGGGGCTGACGGTGTTGACCCTGATGCCCTGCGGCGCGTACTCCTCCGACAGCGCCTTGGAGACGTTCAGCAGGGCCGCCTTCGCCGCCTGGTAGTCCACGTTCATCGGGCCGGGCTGGCGGACCATGCCGGTGGTGACGTTGACGATCGACCCGCCGCCGCGCGCCAGCAGGTGCGGGATGGCCGCCCGTACGGCCCGCACGACCGCGAACAGGTTGAACTCGAACATCGTCAGCCAGTCGGCGTCCGTCGGGGTGAGGAAGGCGAAGCGGGGCAGCTTCACGCCGGGCGGAGGGCCACCGGCGTTGTTCACGAGGATGTCGAGCCCGCCGTAGACCTCCACGGCGCGCTCCACCGCCGCCGCCGGGCCCTCGGGGTCCATCAGGTCCACGGCGGCGTGCGTGAGCCTCGGCCCCGCCAGCGCGTCGAGCTCAGGGCTGCTCTTGCGCGAGACGGCCACGACGGCGGCGCCCTCCTCCAGCAGGGTGGCGACGGTGGCGAGACCGATCCCCTTCGAGGCGCCGGTGACGACCGCGACGCGGCCGGAAAGCTGCAGGTCCATGGGAGAGCCTTTCAGTGTGTGCTGTGTGCACCTCTGAAACACCGCTCGCCTCAGGTCGGTTGCACCTGTTTCGCCGGAAGCCGCCCATGGGTGAGCGCCCTGAGGAACCACTCGACGGGGCCGTAGCGATGGCGGCGCAGCCACCAGTGGCTGAAGGCGGCCTGCGCGGCGAAGACGGCGAGCGCGACGAGCAGCTCGAGCGGCGGGCTCACCTTGTCCACGAGCGCCAGGCCGTACCCCGTGAAGATCAGCGAGCAGATCAGCGACTGGCCGAGGTAGTTGGTCAGCGCCATGCGCCCAGGGGGCGCGAGCATCCGGCCGAGCGGCGTGATCCTGGGCAGCAGGCGCAGGAGGGTGGCGGCGTAGGCGGCGGCCAGCAGCGGCGCCGTGACCAGGTCGACCGCCTGGCCCAGCAGGCGCAGCACGACGCCCGAGCCGCTCCACGCCGAGTAGGAGTGGAGCGCCTGTCCCGCGATGCCCACCGTGAAGCCCGCCCACTGCAGCGTGCGCAGCATCCGCGGGTCGGGTCGCTTCAGCGTCGCCCGCTTGCCGAGGGCCAGCCCCACCAGACACGCCGCCAGGACGGCGGGCACCTGGAACAGCACCCGCAGCACGACGATGACCGACAGCTCGTGCAGGTGCTCACTGACGATCGTGGCGGGCCCGCCGCGCAGCAGGATGTCCGCGCCGAGAGCCTGTGCCAGGCCGCCCGACGTGGCGCCGGGCACCCGCAGACCCAGCACGGCGGCCCCCGCGGCGGCGACGAAGGCCAGAGCGAGCACCGCGGTCAGCGCGACGGCCAGCATCAGGGCCGCCTTCGGGGTGATTCCGCGCAGCACCAGCAGCGCGAGCCCGACCACCGCGTAGGTGGTGAGGATGTCGCCGGGGAAGAGGAACACCGCGTGCGCGAGCCCGAGCAGGAACAGCCCCGCCAGCCGCCGCAGGAACATCGGCACGAACGCCGCGCCGCGTCTGGCGGCCGAGTCGAGCTGGAGGGTGAAGCTGTAGCCGAACAGGAAGGAGAACAGCAGGTAGAACTTGTTCTCCATGAACATGGTCACGAACCAGCGCACGCCCCAGTCGAGCCCGCTGTCGAACCCGGGCTCGGGCAGCCCGCTCATGCGGTAGCCCGAGGCGAGGAAGGCGATGTTGACCATCAGGATGCCGAGGAGGGCGAAGCCCCGCAGCGCGTCCACTGCGGCGATCCTGTCCTCGGGGGCGCGGGATGGTGACCACATCAAGAGGACATCATCCCGCACCCTGAGTGTTTCCTGTGACTTTCGCGACCTACTGGAACATGTTCAGACCGATGTAGAGGAAGCGCTCCACGATCACACCGACCGCGAGCAGGAAGGCGGGCACCGCCACCATCAGCAAGCGCCTGCGGGCCCTCGGCGCCTTGTTCCTGCCGTGCAGGCGGATCACCTCGTAGGCGAAGAGCGTCAGCCAGGTGACGCCGAGCGCGAGGACGCCGACCAGGTCCCACGGTGAGCCAGGATCACCCGGACCGCCGCTGACGTAGCGAGGGTCGGGGATCTCGGAGCCCTTGACGAACTTCTTCCACGTGTAGAGCGCCGCGTCGTCGTTGGAGTAAACCTTCTTGATCTCCTTGGACCTGTCGAGGGCGGCGACGAACCTGTCGTACCAGTCGGCGGGGAAGCCCTCGTTCAGCTGGAGATAGGCGGCCTGACCCCGCGTGACGGCGAGGAAGGTGTTGCGCTCGCCGGCCTTGAGCGTCGCGACCGCGTGGGTGATGTTGGCGGGGTCCTTGTGGACCAGCGCCTGCTGCGTGAAGTCGACCTTCTCGAAGTCCTTCTCGCCCCACGGCAGGATCGGCGTCGTTTCCGGGCCCACCTTGGGCACCAGGTAGAGCACTCTCGCGCTCGGCTTGTCGTGCGCGTAGACGTAGCGCATCGCGGCGACCTCGCCCGTGGTCACCCGCTCGAACTTCTCGTTGCCGTAGCGGGCGACGAGGAAGGCCATCGACAGCGCGAGCGCGACACACGCGGCCAGGACGATCGAGACGATCTTGGTGACCCGCGGGTTGAACCTGACGTTGCGCTGGCGGAAGGGGACCGTCTCCTCGCTGGCGTCCTCGCTGTCGGCCGGCAGGTTGGGGAAGAAGGCGTAGGCGGCCAGCAGGCAGGCGCCGGGCAGCATGAACATGTAGACCCGCAGGCCCATCTCGCCGCCGTAGCTCTGCAGGCCCATGGCCAGCACGGGGACGCACAGCAGCACCAGCGCGGCCCTGTCGAAGACGCCGCGCCGCAGCCGCCTGAGCAGTCCCACGGCGGCCAGCAGCAGGACCGTGGCGCAGATGCCGAGACGCGTCTGCAGCACCAGGGCGTGGATCGGGTCGCTGCCCTGGATACGGTCGCCGGTGCCGCGCTGGAGGTTCTCCAGCAGCCTGCCGATGCCGCCGAAGATGGACTCCATGTTGCCCTGCCAGAACCCCACGGTCTGGTAGCTGATCCACGCCAGCACCACCAGCCCGAAGAAGAACGGCAGCGCCCACGTCAGGGAGGTCCGCTTGACCAGCAGGAAGGCGGTCAGGACGCCCAGCATCATGAAGGGCGTGATCTGGTGCGAGGCCGTCGCGGCGAACAGCAGCGCGATCAGCATCAGCAGCATCAGCAGCTTGTCGGCCCTGAAGGTGCCGGTGATGGCCAGCTCGCCCGGCAGCATCGAGTCGAGCCTGGCCAGCAGTTTGCGGACGCGGCCCTTGTCGGGCATCGGCTTCGTGCGCGGATCGACCTTGCCGAACCAGCGCAGCAGGATCGCCACGAACGCCAGGTAGAGGGCGAAGGTGAAGCCCTGAGGGGAGAAGTAGTCCTGGCCGATCCACTGCACGAGGATGAACAGCAGCGCGGCGAACCACCTGGCCCGCGTGGTCGCCACCACCTGGCGCAGGATGAGCACGAACGGCAGCAGGTAGAGCAGGTTCGACAGCAGCGGCGTCCAGTTGAGGATCGTCGTGAAGTCGGTGATGCCCGCGGCCTTGCCCACGAAGGCGAACAGCGCGAAGAAGCCGGGCCACGCCATGCGGGCGTCGAGCATCGGCGCGGTCTCGCCGGTTCTCGAGATGAAGTCGACGAAGCCCGCGTGCACGTAGGCGGTGGGGAAGCGCGGCACGTCGGCCACGATCGCCCCCGCTCCATGAAGGGCGAAGGTGATCGCGGCGATCTGGAACAGCAGCAGGAACTTGCGGTCGGTGCTCTGGGTGACCGTGACGAAGAACGAGACGATCATGATGACGATCGCGAAGAACGCGCTCAGCGGCATCGCGGAGATCAGCCCGAGGCCGCCGATGTCGGCGGGGTCCACCCCGCGCAGCGGGCCGGGGGAGACTCGCAGCGCCAGGACGTACATGAGCAGGCCCTCGAGGACCAGCACGACAGGTAGCCAGCGCGGCGCCCCTCGCACCAGCGACGCCAGGCGCGTCTGCTTCCCCTGGGGCGCGGCCTGCTGCGGCCCCCTGGCGGGTACGGCGGGCGCCTCGGGGGCGTGACCGACCTTCACGGAGGCGGAGGGCAGCCGGAGCGCGACAGTGGTGTCAGCGACTCCCGGCGCCTCCTCGGCCTTGTCCTCGTCGCCTGTGGTGCTGCCGGCCTTCGGCGGCGTGGGAAGGCGTACGGCCGTGGTGATCTCCGTGACGTCCTCACCCGCGGCCGAGAAGTCGGGCAGACGCAGCGCGGGGTTGGTGTCCTCGTCGTCCACCTCGTACGACGCGCCGACTGCGGGCTTCTCCCCGCTCTCGGACGCTTCCTCGGCGGGCTCGGCGGGCTCGGCGGGCTCGGCGGGCTCGGCGGGCTCGGACTCTTTCTCGGCGGGCTCGGTGTGCTCCCGTGCGGCCGAGTCGGAGGCCGGCTCAGCGGTCAGGGGCCGGCTCGGAGGGAAGGCCAGCTCGGTCGTCTCGGCCTCGGCATAGGTCGTCCCGGCAGCCTGCGGCTCATCCGTCGTGGAGTCCGCCTCGGGGTGGTCCGGTGAGGAGTCAGCCTCGGGCTCCTCCAGTGAGAAGGCTGCCTCCTCCGAGGTGGAAGCCGCCTCTGGCTCACGTGTGGAGGAGGTCGCTTCGGGCTCATCCGGTGAGGAGGACGCTTCGGCCGGGTCGGGGGCCGCTTCGGCGGCCGTCTCGGGCTCGTTCGCAGCTGAGGTCTCCGCCGTCGCCTCGGACCCGGCCGGACTCTCGGCCAGACCCTCGTCCGAGCCGACCGAATCCTCGCCCTGCTCGGCAGGGTCCTCGGTCGGGTCGGCTGAATCCTCGGGCGGCGCTTCCGGGCCGGAGCTCTCGGAGGCGCCGGGGCGGGCCTCGTCGGAGGCCACCGGCTCAGAGCCCGTCGCCTCAGGACCTGTCTCGTCAGAGCCGGTCTCCGAGGCTTCGGTCTCCGCGGATTCGGTCTCCGCGGATTCGGTCTCCGCGGTGCCGGTCTCCGTAGTGCCGGTCTCCGTGGTGCCGGTCTCCTCGGAGTCCGTCGCGTCGGAGTCCGGCCGCTCGGAACCGGGTGCGTCCTGGTCGGTCGCGGCGGAGCCGGACTCTTCCTCGTCGGCGCTGGTGCTGGGGTCGGCCCCGGTGCCCACGGGCAGTGTGATCTTCGGGATCACACCGGTGGCTTCGGGGTCGAAGTCGGGGTCCACAGGCTCCTCGACCTCCTCCACATCCGAAGCACTGGAAGCCTCGGACGTGCCCGTCGTCTCCGTTGTCATCTCATCGCCCGCCGGTTGCCTCACGTTGACCATCATGCGGCCTCAGACGACCGCTGGGTGACACGATGCCGCCCGGTTTCGCCACCTTTGAGAACTTTACGGAGACTTCTGAAGATCAAAAGTGCGACCAAAAGTTCGCTGAAGAGCAGGCCGTACCCCACTGCATTCACGCCCACGAAGGGGAAGAGGGCCATGATCGACGCCAGCACCAGCGCGGCCAGTCCGATCTGCACCACGGCCAGCTTCCTCGCCTCGCCCAGCGCACGCAGCGAGCTGAGGTAGACCTCGATCAGCACCCTCGGCAGGACGGCCAGCGCCATCAGCCGCAGCAGCGTCGTGCCCTCGGTGGCGAATTCGGAGCCGAAGACGGCCAGGATGAGGGGGGCGGCGAGGCAGGCCACGCCGATGATCGGCGTGATGATCAGCAGGGCCCGTTTCAGCGCCTGCCTGGCGTTGGCGGCCAGCCGCGAGCGGTCGAAGGAGCCCTCGACGGTGAGCGAGATCGCCATGTTCATGGCCAGCAGCTCGATCATGCAGCCCAGCGTGTGGGCCATGGAGAAGCGTCCGAAGGTGGCCTCGCCCACCCTGGCGGCGATCAGCACGGGCACCAGGTAGACGATCGCCAGCATCGACAGCGTGCCGGGGAAGTCGCCGGCCAGGAACCTGCCCATCTCGCGCAGCCCTGGCGGCCTCGCCTCGCCCGCGGTCTCGCGGACGTGTTTGGGCACCTGGAGGCCGAAGATCAGGAAGTTGACGGGGATGAGCGCGATCGCCGTCGGGATCACCCAGGAGACGAAGATGCCGCCCTCGGGGAGCGAGCCCGCCAGCGCCACCAGTAGGCCCATCTTGACCAGGCCGAACACCAGGTTGTTCACCGGAACCCAGACGGCCTGGCGCAGGCCGGTGAGCGCGACGTCCTGCAGCGTGAACACCGACCAGACCAGCACCGCGCCCAGGAAGAACAGGCCGTGGCCGAGCCCGCCGAGCACGGAGTAGATCTCGCCCCACATGGGCAGCGTCAGCAGGAAGCCGATCGCGGCGACGCCGCCGGTCGCGGCGGCCATGCCGTACCCGCGCAGGATGACGTCGGCGGTGCGGCGCCCGGCGATCGGGATGTACCTGGCCAGCGCCCCCACGAAGCCCAGCGCGGTCAGGGAGGCGAACAGGCGCATCGCGGTGATGAGCGCCTGACCGCTGCCGAACTCCTCGGGGGTGTAGAAGCGGGTGGCAAGCAGCCAGTAGCCCATGCCGAGGACGGCGGTGATCCCCGTGTTCGCCATGAGCGCGTAGCCGTTGCGGAAGAGGGGGTTGCGCAGGTCTCGCAGGATCTTCTGCAGGACCGATCGGTCAGACATTCCCTCGTACCCGCCGCAATCCGTACCTCGTCCTTCTGACGACCGCGTAGCCCTTGGTGAGCGCGCGTTCCCGCAGGTAGATCAGCGGGATCGCGCTGCCCTCGACCGCGCGTCTGAACATGCTCATGGTGGTGTGGCGGCCGATGGTGAGGCGGGGGATGGCCAGCAGGTCGTGGCGGTCGGCCGCGAGGGTGTTGTTCACCGCGCACGCCGCCCAGTAGCCGGCCTTGCGCACCTCGCGGCGCACCCGCGCGCTGGAGTAGCCGTAGGGGTAGGCCATCGTGGCGACAGGTGCGCCGATCCGCTCCTCCAGCAGGCCCTTGTTCTTGCGCAGCTCCTGGCGGAGCTCGGCGTCGGGCAGCTGGTCGAGCTGGGGGTGGCTGTGACTGTGGCCGCCGATCTCGATGCCGGTCTGCGCGATCTCGCGGGCCTGGCCCCAGCTGAGCATGTCGTCCAGCGGCTTGCCCGCGGCGTCCCTGCCCGCGTCGGAGACCCATCCGCTGGTCAGGAAGACCGTGGCGGGGAAGGTGTACTGCTCGAGCAGGGGCAGCGCGTGGGTGTGGAAGTCGGCGTAGCCGTCGTCGAAGGTCACCACGACGGGCTTGTCGGGCAGTGACCTGCCGTTGTTCTTGTGCACGGAGGCGACCAGGTCGGCGACCGTCAGGGGGGTGAAACCGTTGGTGGACAGGTAGTCGATCTGCTCGGCGAAGTCGCTCGTGCGCACCGCGTGCGGCCTGGTGTCCTGGTTGGGCCTGTCGGTGATCGAGTGGTACATGAGAATCGGCACACGGATCATGAACGCACCAGCTTCAGCCGTACGGAACCCACCACGTAACCCCAGGTCGTCCAGGCGAGCCCGACGACGATCGCGAAGGCTCTGCCGAGCCCCGAGACGTCGCCGCGCACCGCCTCGCCGAGCCCGCGCAGCGCGCCGAGCGGCAGCGCCTTCAGCGCGTGGGCCCGCTCGCTCTTCAGCCCGTCCTGGGTACCCACGCTCTGCGTGACCAGGGCCTTGGACAGACCCTCGGCGTAGCAGCGGGAGCGGAAGTAGCCGAAGGTGGCGCGCTGGGCGGGCACCTTGTGCCCGATGAGCGCGGCCGGCTCGAACAGCATGACCGCGCCCGGCTTGCGCTGGGAGAGCCTGATGCAGAACTCGGTCTCCTCGCAGCCCAGCGGACGGCTCTTGCGCCCCTGGACGCTACGGCCGATGCCGCTGTGGAAACCGCCGACCTCGCCCACCGCCGTACGCCTGAAGGCGGCGTTGCCGCCCATGACGTTGCGGATCGGCGAGCGTACGGCGGGCATGCCGCGGTAGCTGCACCCCACGGTCCAGTCGAACTCGTAGGGGAACCACCGGGGCCGTCGCCCCGTCTGCCACAGCGGCTCGGTCCTGCCTCCGACGCCGACCACGGCGGGATCCTGGAAGCCCTCCTCCAAAGCCTCCAGCCATCCGGGGTCGGCCACGGCGTCGTCGTCGAGGTAGGCGACGATGTCGCCCGTCGCCACGTCGGCACCGGTGTTCTTGCCCCCCGACAGCCCCTTGTCATGGGTGTTCTCGACCACGACGACCCGCGGGTAGGCCTGCTTGAGCCTGAGCATCAGGTCCTGGTTGTAGTCGACGACCAGGATGATCTCGTGCGCGGGGCGCCGCTGGAGCTCGACGGACTCGACGGCCTGCCTGATGTCCTCCCAGCGGTCCTCGGTGTAGACGCAGATGACGACCGAACTCTTCATGACCGACCTTTTTACGCCACACCCCGGTCGGCCGCGGGGCGGCTGGCCAGCTCGGGAACGGGCTGCGTGGGACGGCGGCGCCGCTCGCGCAGGATTGTCTTGAGCACGCGGATGCCGTCGCGGACGGCGTGCAGGTTGCTCTCACCGTGGATGCGGCAGCGCTCGTGGCTCGGCACCTCGTGCACGCGCAGGCCCTGCCTTGGCGGCGCGCACGTTCATCAGCGTCTCCACCTCGAAACCGTCGCAGTCGAGGTCGAGCACGGGCAGGTGGCGGGCCCAGAAGGCGTTGTAGCCGTAGCAGAGGTCGGTGTACTTCGTCCGGTAGAAGACGTTCACCAGCGTCGTGAGGACCTTGTTGCCGAAGTAGCGGCTGAAGGTCAGGTCGTCGCTGCCGCCACCGGAGATGTAGCGCGAGCCCTTGACGAAGTCGGCGCCGGTGACCAGCGCGCCCACGAAGGAGATGATCTCGTGGCCGTCGGTGGAGCCGTCAGCGTCGATCATGACGATGATGTCGCCCGTGCAGGCGGCGAAGCCGGCGGCCAGCGCGTCGCCCTTGCCCTTGCCGGTCTGCGTTACGATCTTGACGTTGGGCCTGAGCTTGCGCGCCACGGCGACGGTGTCGTCGACGGAGTTTCCGTCGACGAGGATGATCTCGTCGATCCACTGGGGGATGGTGGCGAACACGTGCGGCAGGTTCTCCGCCTCGTTCATGGCCGGGACCACCACGCTGACCGTCGGCGAAATGGCCAGATGAGGTGTGAGGGGGGTGAACCGCTCGATCGGCGGCATAGATCGCAGGCCGGAGCCATTGATCTTGTGACCGTTGGTCTTGGTGATCTCGGGACTCATGGTGTGACAAATCCTTCCGGGACCTGGTGCTGCCGAACGGACCCGGGACCATCCGCGATCCTATGGATCATCAGGGATGGCAGAAGTGACGAACGGTGCATGAAGGGTCCAGTGGGGTGAGGGTGCCAATGGATGGTGCTGTGCTGCCTTGGTGCCGGGTGATGCTGCTGGTGCGAGGGGTGGAGCGCGTTACCGCGCTCCTGAGGGTTCCTTGACGACGGTGTCGGGCGGCGAATCGGACTGCAGAGTCGTGCGCACTCGCCCGAAGCCCTTCAGCACGCGATCGGCCACCTTATAGAGAGACGGTCGAGCCAGGACGATTGTTCGCGCCTTGTTGACAGGAGTCCTGCCGATCCAGTGGACGGCGGCCGTCGCGGACGGTCGGGAGACACGTCCTTCGGCGACGTAGAGGACGCCGCTCTTCAGCCAGTCCTTGTACTCCTTGCCGCCCTTGCCCATGTCGACGGCGTGCAGCCCGGCCTTCGCCGCGTGCTCGGCCATCTGCAGGTGGTGCACGATGCCGGGCGAGTACCGCGCGAACTCGGTGTCGTAGGCCGGGAACCAGCCGACCAGCGTCGTGGCCGTGCGCAGACCGAAGTGGCCCGCTACCGGAACGTCACCGGCGTAGAGCATGGTGAGGACACCCGCGAAGTCGTCAGAGCGCTCGGCATGCATGAGGTCGATGAGCTCGACGATCCACGGCTGGGCGAACCTGTCGACCCTGCCGGTCCTGCGGTACTGGTCGGACTTCCAGTTCAGCAGGGTGCGCAGCACGGCGGGGTCGGGCGAGGCGTACTCGAAGCGCAGCTGGCCCTGTTCCCTGCCGAGCTTGCGCTCCTTGTAGCGCACGGTCTTCAGGTTCTTGGGAGAGTTCGCCTTCACCTGCTCGAGCCAGGAGTCGAACCCCGCGGTCAGGTCCATGATCGGAGCGGGCCTGACATCGGTCTCGAACGCCGCGAACGTCGGCTGACCCGCGACCATGTGATCGAAGTCGAAGACGCTGAGCTTCGCGGCCCTGAGCAGGGCCTTCGTGTCGATCTTCAGCTCGGGAGCCGAGATCAGGCCATGACACGTGGTGAGAAAGCCGCCCAGCGGCTTGCCGATGCCGAAGCTGTGGCGCTCGTAGGGGAAGAAGCCCGCGATCGAGTCGCCGTCGTGGACGACGGCCACCCGCACGTAGTCGCGCAAGCGGTCCATGGCCACCGCGAACTCGACAGAGAGAAAGGGGTTGTCCAGCGAGGGATCCGCCTTCTGCAACGCCCGCCATCGAGACCGCTCGGAGTCTCCCAGCTCGCCTGGGCGAACAATCGAGATGTTCACCGTGGCCCCGCCCCCTGTTCGCTCTGCATGCTCTTCCCCCGATACAACACGCGCAGTACGTACATGAACCCAGCGAGCACGGCGACTGTCGCAACGCCGGCCCTGGGGGACCATGCGTCGAACAGAAGCATGGCTTGGGCAAGGAGAACGTTAAGAACGAGACTTGCCGCGGCACCTACTGATAGTGCGGCAAGAGGATCACGATCCCGCAACAGTCCGACTACCGCTGCCCCAGGAACGACCAGAAGGAACAGAGAGATCAGAAGCGGGCGCAACGGCGTCTGGATGTCGGCGAGCGCGATCACCGCCCCCGCGATGCACGCTGCCGCGAGCGCCCACGTGAGCGCCCTCCACTTGCTGCCCATCTCCCTGACTCCTGGCTACTCGCTGGCAAAGGCCGGTTGATCGCCGTATTCATGGGATCAACCCCGCCATGGGCCCGTCAATGCCGACGTCTGGCGACCACTCCAGGTTTACCGGGCATGACGAGATTCCCATGTGTTATTCAACACATAGTCAAGAGCATGCCACGGGGAGCGTCCCCAAGCCATCTAGCTTGCCCTATGGCGGAGGGTCAGCGAGGCCTAAAGTCCGGTTTGTCCGATCTTGTCACCAAAATGAGTTCTTAATCATCTTGCGTCTCGTGCGAGGTTGTGCTGCTCGCCACACCTGGCACCGGCGTCTCGGACGGGTCCTGCGAGGAAGGCGGGTCGTCGGTGGGCTCGGGCTCGTGACCGCCCTGGCCGTCCCAGGACAGGGCGCACGAACCGCCGCCGGCGTTGGAGCTGATCGTCACCGTTCCCGCGCCCGAGGAGCCGGGGTCGTTGACCGTCACCCAGACCGACGCGGACTGGCCGGCCTTGATCGAACCGGCGGAGGGGAAGACGTCGAGGCCGTCGGAGGCCCCCCGCGCTCCAGGAGATCGCGGCGTTGCGGGCGGCCAGCCGTACGGTGCCCGCGCCGGCGACGCCACCGGGGCAGGTGACCGAGAGCCGCGCCGCGGGCGCGGCGGGCCGCGTGCGGCTGGCGGTGGGCGTGGGCCTGGTGGTCGAGGGCTGCGAGGCGGGGCTCTGCACGGGCCTGGCCGCGGGCCGCGTCTGCGGCGCCTGCCCCGTACGGCTCGGCGCGCCCGTCGGCTCGGCGCTCTCCTCGATGTCGTTCTGCAGCTCGGGCTCGGTAGAGGGGTCGGTCAGGGAATCGGTCGAGGGGTCGGGCTGAGCCAGAGCGGGCTCGGAGACGCTGGGCGAGGCGGAGGGGGCCATCCGCAGCGCGGCGGGCTCGGACTCTCCGTTCATCACGATCATCGCGCCGGTGGCGGCGAGCACGCAGGCGCCGATGGTGAAGACCGGCGCGAGGCGTCGCGGGCGCCTGCGCGAGCGGCGCTCGACCATCACGGGGAAGCCGGTCCTGTCGAAACTGTCGCCCCGTTCGGTGATCAGCGTGCGGGTCTGGTCGCGCTCGGGGCTGGTGCAGGTCTCGACGACGCGACGGCGCAGCGAGATCGGCGGGAAGGCGACGGGCACCATGTCGAGCAGCCTGCTCGCGGAGACGTGGCGGTGACGGCCCTCGGTGCAGACCTCGCACCCGCCGATGTGTCCGGAAAGGCGCCTGCGCAGGATCGGGGTGAGGGGGCCCTCCCACGAGTCGACCATCGCCGACAGGTCGGGGCAGTGCGCCCGGCCCGTTCTGGCCAGGATCACCGCGGCGGCGGCGTTCTCCACGTGGTCGCGCGCCCTGCCGAGCCTGGTGGTCGCCTGGCGTGAGGTGAGCCCGAGCACCGCGCCGACCTCGGAGGGGGTAAGCCCGTGTCGCAGCGACAGTTCGAGCACCTCCCGCTCGCCCTTGCTCAGCTCGCCGAGCGCCTCGTGCACCAGCTCGGCCAGCTCGGGGTCCTCCGGATCATCGAGGACGGGAGGCGGGACACCCGGCGTCTTGGGCGTCTTGGCGATGCTCTGGAACCTGGTCAGCGCGTACAGCCACGCGCGCAGCCTGGAGCTCTCCTTGAGCTGGTCGGTACGGCCCTGCGCGGTCACCAGCGCGTCGTGCACGGCGTCGGCCGCGGCGTCGCGGTCGCCGGTCAGCGAACAGGCGTAGTCGTGCAGCCGTTCGGCGTAGGCGTCGTAGAGCCTGGCGGGGGCGTCGGTGTCGGCATGGCGCAGCGCCTCCACCAGTTGATGATCGTCGGCGCGGTCGACAGTAGGCCATCCGGGCACGGATCTTCCTCCCCGCAGCGAGCTCGTGTTGTCACAGCCCCACGCGGGTAGGACGCCCCCTTACGAAAAGGGGTTGTCCCGGCATAACGACCGGGTATCGCTCAGCGCCTCAGGTCAGCAGTTGGGCGCGCACAGGCGCCGCTTCATGCCCTGGACGAAGAACTTGCGCACGTCGAGGATGTTCGCCGCGATGTAAGCCTCACCGCCGCTGGCCTCGGCCATCGCGTCCATCTGCTTCTTGCCCTTGGGCGCGTCGGGTCCGAACGCGATGATCAGGAGGTTGACCGGCCGCTTGGGGTCGTACTCCTTCTTCAGGAACTCCACCATCTGCGCATTGGTGACCTTGCCCGTCGGGTCGTCGTTGCCCGCGCCGTCGGTGAGGATCAGGATCGTGTTGATCTTGTCGCGCTCGTAGGTGGACTTCATCTCCGCGTAGGCGGCCATCAACGTGTCGTTGAGCCCGGTGTCGCCGGTGGCCTTGGGCTGGACGGTGGCCAGCTCCTGGCCGAGGATCTGCTTGCGCGGGACGCCGTCGACCATCTCGCTCAGCGGGCCGACCGAGATCAGCTCCTTGTAGTCCTTCTGGCCGTCGAGCAGCGTGGAGAAGCTCCAGACGCCGATCTCGCTGTCGGCCTCGAACAGGGCGAGCCCCTCGCCCGCGATCTTGGTGATGGCCTGCATGCGGGTCATGCCGGTGCCGGGCACGGGATAGGCCATCGTGCCGGAGACGTCGAGCAGCGCGAGCATCCTGGTGCCGAGGTTCAGCCTCGACCACATCTGGGCCATGCTCGCGACGTTCTTGACGTCGGGCGAGGGCAGCGCCTGGGGCGCCGCCGCCGCGAAGCCCTTGTCCTCGGCCAGGGCGCTGCCGCCCTTGCCGTCGGGCGTGCGGAAACCGTGTTCGCGCAGCGTCTTCTGGGCGGCCTCGGTTCCGAGCTCCTGCTGGAAGGCGGCGGCCGCCCTCTGCTTGACAGGGTCCTTCGAGGTGATCACGACGGGGTAGTCCAGGCTCAGCGTGCCGTCCTCCGGATAGAGGGGCACGACGGGCGAGGCGGACTTCTTGGCGTTGTGCGCCCAGACGCTCTGCTCGGAGGAGACGCCGACGGGCACCTTGCTACCCGACTTGACGGTCAGGCTGGCCAGCAGGGCGGCGGGGTCGGCGGCGATCTGCTCGGAGAGCTTCTTCAACGCGCCGACCAGCTGCTCGTCACCGAGGCCCGCCTCCTTGGCGGCGCCGGCGGCGGCCACCAGCGCGCCCAGGCCCGCGGAGTTCTTGGCGGGGTCGAGCGCCAGCACGCGGACCTTCTTGCCCGGGCCGTCGGCGTTGGCCACGTTGGCCACGCTGATCAGGCCCTGCCAGCTGGGCTGCAGGCTCTTGGCGAGGTTGGCCGCCGCGCTCTTGGCGGCGACCAGGACGATGGGGGAGGTGGCGATCGAGCCCGACGGCGCGGGCAGCCCCGCTCCCGCCTCGCCCGCGCGCAGCCTGCCGACCATGAGGCTGGAGTCGGCGATCCACATGTCGGCGTCGAGCTTGCCGTTCACCAGGCTGTTGGCCGATTTGGCGGCCGACTCCCTGACGATCGTCACCGCGAGGCAGTGGCCGTCCACGGCCTTGCCCGTCTTGTTGAACGAGCCCGCGACCTTGTTCAGCGCGGGCGACAGGTCGGGGGTGGCGACCACGCGCAGCGCGAGCGGATCGCCCGTGCAGCCGCGTTCCCTGTTGAAGATGACGAAGGCGGCGACACCCAGCAGGATGGCAAGGGCGAGCGCGCCGGCCAACGGGACCAGCACCCTGCCGCGGCCGCTGCTGCTGCGTCGGCGGGGGGCGTGATAGCCGTCATCGAGCTCGTCTGTACGGTGTCGCCCCACGTTGCCCTCTTTGGTGTCGATACGTTCGGGTCACCATACCGGGGAGATACTCCGCGGTGCTCAGGAACGATACTGGGTGCGCTTGGTGTGGCAAAACCATTGATTTGGTGCAGTGATTACCCAGAGTGGCTGTCAATGGCAGCAGCCGTGACCGCGCCACGCCCGGGCGCCCTCACGCACGGCGACCCCCGCGAGCGCCAGCGCCACGGCCGGATCGACCCACCACCATCCGAGGGTGTTGAGCCACAGTCCGGCCAGCACGCCGCCCGCCATCGCCGCGCAGATGAGGTTCTGCGCCCCTTCGCCCCGGGTGGCAGCCGAGCCGAGCCGCGCGCCGATGCGCCGCTTGGCCATGCCCAGCAGCGGCATGCTCGCCAGACTGATGGCGGTGACCGCGATGCCGAGCGCGGTCGGCGCCGCGCGGTGCCCCGCGTCGAGGTCGTGCAGCACGTGCACGACCAGATAGGGGGCCAGCAGCCAGAAGCTCACCGCCACGGCCCGCTGGGCCTTCTCCTCCGCGTGGGAGGACAGCGTGCGCGCGCCGGTGAAGCGCCAGACCACGATCAGGCTGGCCAGCGCCTCGACGAGGGCGGACAGGCCCCAGCCGATCAGCGCGACCGAGTGCGCGGAGAACCCCGCCGCCAGGCCGAGCGTGCTCTCCAGCCCGAGCCATACCAGGGTGATCAGGGACAGCGCGCGAGCTGTGGCGGCGTCCTTGAGCCAGGTGGCCGACGCGGCCGGATGTGCGTGAACCTGCTGGTCAGACACCATGACCCGAACCACACCTCCCGGCTGACGACAGCGATCCGTATCTTAGTAGTCACAGAGAGTTATCTGGCTGTTTCTGTGCAAAGCTCAGCCAAACAAGACCAAGGGGAGGGTCCATGCCGTTCACGCTCAGCCATGTCGCCGCAGTCGTGCCGCTGCGCAGGCTCACCTGGCTGGACCCGTGGGCGCTCGCGGTCGGGGCGATGGTGCCCGACCTGCCGATCTTCCTGCCGTTCCTGCCGGACTACGCGCACTGGCACTCGCCGATCGGGGTGGTCACCATTGATCTCTTCTCGGCGCTCGTCCTGCTGGCCGCCTTCCACCTGGTCTTCAGGCTGCCGCTCGTCGCGCTGCTCCCCGAGCACCTGGCGGGAAGGGCCGCCACGCTGACCCCTTCCCCCAGGATCCTGCCCGTGGTGGCGGGCGCGGCCGTGGGCGCGGCCACCCATGTGCTCTGGGACTCCTTCACCCACTCCTACGCCAGCGGCGTGTGGGGCTGGAGCTGGCTGGATCACGAGGTGCTCGGCGTGATCCCGGTCTTCAGGGTCCTGCAGTACACCTCGTCGGTGCTCGGGCTGGCGTTCGTGGCCTGGTGGGCATGGCGCGGGCTGAGGAGGATGGCGGACGCGCCGGCGCCCGAGGGCCTGCCGCTCGCCGACGGCGTACGGCGGGCGGTGCTGTGGACGGCGGCCGTCGGCGCGGTGGTGGGCGCGGCGCTCTGGCCGGTGCTCGACCCGCCGGTGCCGGGCGCCGCCGGGATGATCACCAGGGTCGGGGCGGGCACCGTCGTCGGGCTGGTCGCGGTGCTGGTGGTCTACGCCGGGATCTGGCAGTTCAGGCGGCTCGTGGCAGGATTCGAGCGTGCCTGAGTACGTGACCGACGCCGATGACCCCCGCCTCGCCGACTTCACCGGGCTGCGCGACGTGGAACTGCGCAAGAGCCTGGAGAGCGAGCGGGGCCTGTTCGTCGCCGAGGGCGAGAAGGTGATCAGAAGGGCCGTCGGCGCCGGGTATCCGGTGCGCGCGGTGCTCACGACCGAGCGCTGGCTGGCCTCGCTGGCCGACGTGCTGGGCGACGCGCCCGTGTACGTGGTCTCGGAGGAGGTCATGCAGGGCGTCGCGGGCTTCCAGGTGCACAGGGGAGCGCTGGCCTCGATGGAACGCCTGCCGGTGCCCCCGGTGGCGAAGGTCCTGGAGGGCGGTTCTCGCATCGTGGTCCTGGAAGATCTGGTCGACCACGGAAACGTCGGCGCGATCTTCCGGTGCGCCGCCGCTCTCGGAGTCGACGGGATCATCCTGTCGCCGCGTTGCGCCGACCCTCTCTACAGGCGGTCGGTCAAGGTGTCGATGGGTGCGATCTTCGCGATCCCCTATGCCCGCATGGACAACTGGTACGACGGGCTGGAGGAGATCAGGGCGGCGGGCTTCCAGACGCTGGCGCTGACTCCCGATCAGAGCGTCATCCCGCTGGACACCGTCGAGATGAGTGACCGGGTGGCGCTGCTGCTCGGGTCCGAAGGGGACGGCCTGTCCTCGCGCTGGCTGCGGGAGGCCGACGAGCAGGTGTGCATCCAAATGAGCCCCACCGCGATGGAGGCGGGCGTGGACTCCCTCAACGTGGTGGCCGCCGCCGCGATCGCCTGCCACGGGCTCATGCGCGGCGCTGCGGATCCTGTTTCGAAACCTATATCTCAAAACTAGTTTTTGAGAACGCGATAGACGGTGGCCCTGGAGACGCCGAACCGCTCCGCGATCTCGTCGACCGCGTGGCCCTCGCCGTACAGCCGCCTGACCGTGACCGACTGCTCGTCGCTCAGCGCGGGCGGTCGCCCGCCCTCCCTGCCCCGGCTCCTGCCCCGCCTCCCCCCTGCCGGCGATCCCGTACGGCCGGCGGCCTCCTCGAGGCCGCCGCCGCCGCTCGGCCAGCCCCCGCCGCGGTCGTCGAGCAGGGCGTGGGCGCCGCCGAGGATGAGCTCGCGGAGCACGGCCACCGGCGCGTCGGGGAAGAGGACGACGGGATCGCCCAGCGAGGCGACGGTCTGGGCCGCGCGGACCCGCTGCTCGAGCCGCCGGTCAGGGCCGCAGACCAGGTCGTTGGCCAAGGCGATGACGGCCTTGAACCGTTCGCCCACCGGCGCCTGCACCAGCAGCGTCATGTCGCGCACCAGCAGGAGGAGCGCCTCCCTGTGGCGCAGGCAGACGTCCACGTACCCCTCGATCGCCGACCAGCGCACCCGCTCGGGGTCGTCGTGCGCCTCCGCCTGCTCCAGCGCGCCCTCCAACTCCTCGAGCAGCGGCTCGGTGAGCCTGTGCAGGAGGTCGTCCTTGGCGGAGAAGTGGTAGTAGAGCGCCGCCTTCGTGATGCCCACCTGCTCGGCGATGGCGTTCATCGACGTGGCCCGGTAGCCGCGGGTGGCGAACAGCGCTCCCGCCGCCGCCAATATCCGCTGAGGAGTCGCTTCCTCGTCGCGCATGACACTCCTGAGGGTTTTACCGTGAGTCAGCTCCAATGCTAGGTTACTGACCGACGGTCAGTATTCGTTCGAAGGAGTGGCGACCATGACGGAGCGGCGCAAGATCTCGTTCGAGTCCGGCGGCACCCGGTGCGTGGGCTACCTCCATCTGCCGGAGAACCTCGTGGAGAAGGTCCCCTGTGTGGTGCTGTGCCACGGGTTCAGCGGCACCATGGACCGGCTGTACCCCCATGCCGAGCGCTTCGCCGCCGCGGGTCTGGCGGCGCTGGTGTTCGACTACCGCAACTTCGGCGAGAGCGGTGGGCAGCCGCGCCAGTTCGTCGACGTCGGCGGCCAGCAGGACGACCTGCGCGGCGCCATCGGCTTCGCCCGCTCCGCCCAGGAGATCGACGCGGACCGCATCATGCTGTGGGGCAACTCGCTCGGCGGAGGACACGTCATCTCCGTGGCGGCCGACGATCCGGGCGTCACCGCCGTGGTGGCGCAGATTCCCTTCAACGGATTCGCGAAGGTGCGCGAGCGGTCCGCCTCCTCGACGCGCAAGCTGCAGGCCGTGATCCTCTGGGACGCCCTCCTCGGCAGGCTCGGCCTGCCACCCCACTACATCCCCATGGTCGGCGCACCGGGTCAGCTCGCCGTCACCGCCACTGCCGAGGCGGAGCAGCACATCAAGACGCTCAGCGGCGCCGGAGGGCTCTGGCGCAACAGCGTCGCGCCCCGCTCCCTCCTGACCATGGCGCGCTACCGGCCCGGCGACGCCGCCGCCAGGCTCCGCATGCCGCTGCTCGTCTGCATCGCCGCCGACGACACGGAGACGCCGGCGGAGACGACCACCAGCCTGGCCGAGCGGGCGCCACGCGGCGAGCTGAAGGTCTATCCGGGCACCCACTTCACCTTCTACAACGATCCTGAGCTGCGCGAGCGCGTGCTCGACGACCAGATCGCCTTCTTCCGCCGCCACCTCCCGCCTGCCTGATCGGCTCACCGCCCCTGGCTTGAGGGCCGGGCTCGTTCGTCATGCCTGTGGGGGCTCGGGCTCTTCGGATGCGCTTCCCGACGTCACGTCCGCAGCGACCGCGGTGGTGGCGGCCAACCCGGCCACGAAGACGGCCCAGAGGAAGGGCTGCCACCCGGGGAAGGCGTAGGTGTTCCCCATGAGGTGAACGGACCACGCTGCCAGCTCGACGATGATGCCGAGAGCGCAGGCCCCCGTCAGGGCGAGAGCGAAGCATCGCGCCACGTCCGGCAGGCCCATCTCGCCCGAGACCAGTTCGCCGGCGACGCGGGCGCACGCGTAACAGGTGAAGAGAAAGGCCATGAGGCAGCCGGCTGCCAGGAGGAGTCCGAGAACGGCTGTGGTCCAGGGACTCACGGCCGCGTCGGCGAGCCACGGCCACGCTGTCCGAACCCACCAGGCCGCGGTCGAATCCATGGCGGCGAAGACGAACACGCGACTGACGGGCGCCGCCACCGCGATGCCGAAGACGACCAGAAGATAGACGATCACCTTGAGGGGGCCGTGCGGACCGAGCGCCCAGAACAGGATCAGGAGCATGAAGGCCAGAAGCGACTGGTCAATCCACGGAGCCAGGTTCGTCTTCATGACCAGAGGCGGCGGAAGATAAAGAAGTGGCAGGAGGTCTTTCTCGCCGCGAAAGTACGGTATGAATCCCTGTGGGTTGCTCTGGTAGATCTCCCACATCTTCCACACCACATTGGTGACGTAGAGAAAGACGATGCCCCGGGCGAGTCGCGCACGCCGTGAAGACCGTCCTCGTGGAATCCACAAGAATCTGAAGGGCCATGCCGCGAAATCGACAATGAACGCTGATCGCAGCCGTCCCCGCCCCCTGGCGCGGGACGAACTGCTCCTGCCGCCCCAGCCCTTGCTTCCCTGCCATGAGGGCGACCGCTTACCCAGAGCCGACTTGACCACTCCCTCCGGCCGGGTCTCCAGGGCTCCGGTGTCACGCACGTGAGCCATTTCCAGAGTATTGCCTCAAGCGCGTGTGCGGGCAGGGACATTTGGGGTGGCTGCGCCATTCGGAATGTCGGTATATCGAAAAACGGTCAAGCGTGAAACATATTCATGGGGCAACGGAGAGGCGAAGTGAATCGACGTCGGGTCGTAGGTCTCACGGTGTGGTCGTGGCGATCTGCTCCTCGGCGAAGTCGAGCAGTCGGGTCGCGGTGGTGAAGCGGCGGGCGTCCTGGTCGCCGAGCAGGACGCCGACGACCCGACGTCCGTTCCTCTCCGCCGCGAACGCCAGGCAGAAGCCCGCCTTGGTGGTGAACCCGGTCTTCACCCCGAGCACGCCGTCCGCCTTGCCGAGCAGCTTGTTGGTGTTGGTCCAGGTGTGGGCTCGGTGGACCGCGCTCTTGGCCACCCGGTACGTCCGCTTGGAGACCACGGTGCCGAACGTCTCGTCCTTGAGGGCGATCCCCACGAGCCTGGCCTGGTCGGCGGCGGTCGAGTAGCCGCCGTTGCGGGGCGAGGGCAGGCCGTCGGCGTTGGTGTAGAGGGTGTCGCGCAGGCCGAGCGAGCGCGCGGCGGCGTTCATCTTGGCGACGAAGGCGCTCTTGCCGGGGCCGTACGTGCGGGCCAGCGCGTTGGCCGCGTCGGCGCCCGAGGGAAGCATCAGCCCGTAGAGCAGGTCACGGGTGGTGACCTGCTCGCCCGCGCGCAGCGCCGCGCTGGTGGCGCCGTTGTCGGCGGCGTGCCGCACATCGGCCTTGGTGACGGTGACGACGTCGCCGAGGTCGCCGTCGCGCAGGACCACGTAGGCGGTCATGACCTTGACCAGGCTGGCCACCGGGACCCTGCGGGTCTCCCTCTTGCCGAAGTGGACCGTTCCCTTCGAGTCGACGACGTACGCCGAGCGCGCGCCGACGTCCGGTGTCGTATCCCTTTCGGCCTGGACCGACGGCGAGAACCCCACGACGAGGGCGAACGCCGCGATGCCGGTAAGTAGCCGAATACCCCCTATACGCATGCCAGACATCGTGACAGGTGATCAACCGTTGATATGCGGAACTTGACCCTATGGCGGGGAAAACGTCCTCTTGGGCCGGGTAAATGATCACTACGACCGTCATATCGGGGGAGATCGCCATGGCAGGCAAGTTCGTCATCACCAAGGACAGGCGCGGAGAGTTCCGCTTCAAGCTGGTCGCGAGCAACGGTCAGACCATCGCGATCAGCGAGGGTTACACCACCAAGGCGGCGTGTGTGAACGGGATCGACTCGGTGCGCAAGAACGCGCCGGGGGCGGCGGTGGAGGACGACACGCTCGCGGCCGTCTGAGCCGGGAAGCCGATCGGCCGGGCCCTCGTCAGGTGACGAGGGCCTTCTCGCTCTTCCTGCGCCTGCGCCACACCACGAAGGCGGCGACGCCGCTGATCAGGATCACCGCGGCGACGGCGGCGGCGAGCGGCGAGTGCGCGGCCAGCTGGAGCCAGCCCCAGAGCACCGAGTAGAGCGCGAACGAGGTCACCGGCACCCAGGTCAGGCAGCCGAGCGCGCTGGCCACGACGTACCAGGGGTAGGAGATGCGCAGCGCCCCCGCCACCCACGGCAGCGTGTGCCGCAGGACGGGCACCCAGAAGCAGGCGTAGACGGCCAGCGCGCCCCACTTCTCCACGACCCGTTCGACGGAGCGGATGCGCTCGCGCGGGAGCTTCCTGCCGAACCTCGACTCGTAGAGGGTGTCGCCGAGCTTGTGGCCGATCCAGTAGTAGGCCTGGAAGGCGCCGAAGAGGGCGACCGCTCCGACCGCCACGATCAGCCAGTACGGCAGGCCGAACAGAGAGGCGCGCGTCGGGTCGGGGATGACGATCGCAAGATGCCGCATAACGGACATCACCCCCCAACCAAAACATTAGGCCAGCCTTACCTTATTTGATGGGCCTCTGTCGCGCCACCGTGCCCCACGCTACCGCCGAGCTCGGCAGGTGGTGTGTGCGGGAGGGCGATCCGGGTAGTGGGGCGGACATCTCGGCGATATCGCCCTGAACTGCAAGTAGGCATCAAGTGGACCTCAACCCCTTCCTTCTACAAATGGGGTGAACGAAGAGGGGTACAGATCATGACGAGAAGCGCAGCGGTCATCGGAACCGGTTCGGCCACGGCCGCCAAGCTGCTGGTGGGGGCCCTCGCCTTCACCACCGCCTATGTGGGCGTCTCGGCTTACAGCACCGCCAACTCCGCCCCCTCGGCCGCGGCTGAGGAGCAGGCGGCCGAGGAGCAGGCTGCCACGCAGACCGTCGCCCTGTCGGCGGCCGCCGTCCCGCTCACCGAGCAGACCGAGCCCGAGGCCGGCGCGATCGCCGTGAGCGCGCTGCCGGGCAGGGGCACCTGCGAGCAGACGTTCATGGCCCGTACCGTCGTGCTCAACCCGGAGGCGAGCAGCACCCTGCTCTACAGCTGGCGCCTGGTCAGGTGGAGCTCGGTCAGCAGGTCGTGGAAGACCTACCAGACCGAGTACGCCGGCTTCATGGGAGCGCGCAGGAACGTCAAGTGGGAGCTGAGCGTGCGCGACAACCCCGGGTGGTACCGCATCGAGCTGACCGTCGGCGGCGCCAAGAAGCCGATCAAGTCTGATCGACTCCTGGTGAGTTGCTGACCGCCCGCTGCGCCGCCTCGACCCAGCGCTGCACCCCCACCCGCCGCGCCACTTCGAGCGCCTTGTGGTAGTGGTCGCGGGCGGCCGCGGGCTGGTCGAGCCTGATCGCCAGGTCGCCGAGGGTCAGCGCCACCGGCCACAGCGCGACCACGCCGGTGCCCGCGCCCGCGATGCGGTCGGTGAAGGGCTTGAGCTTGTCGTAGCAGTCGACCATCCGCTCGCGGTCGTCGAGCAGCATGCCCGCCAGCGCCCGCCACGTCATCGCCAGCTCGTAGAGGAAGTCGGGCCGCACCGGCGGCCTGGTGGCGGCCACCGCCTTGGCGTCCTTGAGATGCCCCGCGGAGGCCAGCGCCAGGGCGTAGGCGTCGAGGGTCCACTTCGCGCCGCGCTGGTGCGCCTCGGCCAGCACGTCGACCATCTGCGCCGCCCTGCCGTCGACCAGGTGCAGGCAGAACGTCGTGATGAGCGGCAGGTCCTGGCGGCCCTCCAGCATGCCGGCCCTCGCGGTCATCCTGGCCGCGTCGCGGTAGGTGCGCTCGGCTCCCGCGTAGTCGCCGGCGATCATCAGCCGCTGCCCGTCGTACCAGGCGCAGACCGCGGCGGGGGCCGACAGGTCGTACTGCTTGGCCAGCCGTTCGGCCGCCCTCGCGTGCTCGTCGGAGACGGCGAACTCGCCGCGCGCCGCCGCGCACTCCAGCAGCACCAGGTGGGCCAGCGCCTGCACCGCCATCTGCCCCGAGCGCTGGGCCACCTCCAGCAGCTCGCGTCCGATGCTCTCGCGGGTGTCGACGGCGGGGATGTCGTAGGACTGGCGCAGCCTGCCGCTCAGCGCCACCGCCAGCAGCGTGGGGTCGCCGCTCTGCCTGGCCAGCTCCAGCGCCTCCAGCGAGGCCTGCCGTCCGCGCTCGGGCGAGGAGGAGCCCTCGAGCTCGAGCGCCAGTGTGGTGAGCAGGCTCGCGCGCAGCGTCTGCTCGCCCTCGGGCAGCTCGATCAGCGCCCGCTCGGCCACGTCGACGATCTCCCACGCGGTGTGGGTGAAGTCACGGGCGATGCCCTTGTGCGGTACGGCCAGCGCCGCCGCCACCCTCGCGGTCAGCACCGGGTTGTTCAGCGGGAGCGCCAAATCCATCGCCTCGCGCCGCTTCAACCTGGCCGCCGTCATGTCGCCGCACAGCGCCAGCGCCTTGATCTGGGCCAGCATCAGCTTGAGCCGCTCGGCGCTGTCGCCGCCCGTGCGGTCGAAGGCGGCCAGGGCCTGCGCCCACAGCGCCGCCGCCTCGCGGTGGGCGAACCTGCGCTCGGCCTGCTCGGCGGCGAGCCCCGCGTAGTGGACGGCCTTCTCCGCGGCGTCGGCGGCGAAGAAGTGGTGCGCGAGCGCGGCCACCTCGGCGGGCCGCCGCTGCTCGATGACCGCCGCCACCGCCGCGTGCAGCCTCGTACGGCGCAGCCTGGAGGCGTCGGAGTAGATCGTGTCGCGCACGAGGTCGTGGTCGAAGCGGAGCATGCCGGGCCCCGGCTCGGTCACCAGCCCCGCCAGCAGCGCCGCCTCGACGGCGTCGACCACCTCGTCGGTGCTGTCGACGCGTCCGTGACGCGGGTCGCCCGCCTCGCCCTCCCACCTCGAGCTCCTGCGCTCGATGCTGCCCGCCACCTCGACCAGCACGTCGACGTCGACGTCACGGCCGATCACGGCGGCCTGCAGGAGGATCTGCTGGGCCCGCTCGGGCAGGCGGGAGATGCGCCTGCGCAGCACGTCGCGCACCCCCGACGGCACCTGCGAGGCCACCTCGGCCGCGGTGGCGCGGTCGCCGCCGACCGCCTCGGCGTCGAGCAGCCGCACGGTCTCGCGGACGAAGAACGGGTTGCCCCTGGTGCGCTCCACGATCGACTCGACCGCGTCCTCGTCCACCTCGCGCATGCAGGTGGCCCGCACCAGCTCGGCGACCGCCTTCGGGTCGAGGCCCGACAGGCCCACCCGCACGGGGCCGAGCCTGGCCAGCGCGGCGAGCACGTCGGACTGCTTGTCGTCGAGCTCGCTGTCGCGGCAGGTCACCACCAGCAGCACCCTGCTGGTGGCCAGCAGGCTCGGCAGCGCCCTCAGCAGGGCGAGGGTCTGGTCGTCGGCCCAGTGGAGGTCTTCGAGCGTGAGGAGCACGGGGGACCTGCGTGCCACCCCCGCGATGTAGCCGCCGACCGCCCTGTGCAGGCGGAAGCCGCCGGAGACCTCGTCGTCGTCGGGGTCGGGATCGGCGTCGTCGAGCAGCGGGGCGAGCAGCTGGCCGTACTCACCCGCTCCTGTGACGCCCACCAGCGTGCGCAGGATCTCCACCCACGCCCAGCCCGGCGGGGTGGCGCTGGAGTCGGGACAGGCGCCCGAGGAGGCGATCCAGCCGTCGCCTGTCAGCCTGCTCTCCAGCTGGCGAAGCAGCGTGGTCTTGCCGGCGCCGGCGTCGCCGGTGACGATCGCCACCTCGAACCGTGCGGTCCTGGCGGCGGCCGTGGTGAGCCTGGCCAGCTCGGCGTCGCGGCCGACGAAGGGCTCGGGCTCGAGTGGCGGAGGCTCGACCGGGGTGGTCGCCCTCGGCGGCCAGGTGTCGGCGACGGTCTGCTGCGGCCTGGACTGGCGCGGCGCGGCGGCCAGTTCGAGTTCAGGCGACTGGGCCAGGATGTCGGACTCCAGCTTGCGCAGCGCGGGGCCGGGGTCGATGCCGAGCTCGTCGGCCAGGATGCCTCTGGCCCTGCGCAGTGCGGCGAGCGCGTCGCCCTGCCGTCCGCACCGGTAGAGGCCGAGGGCGAGCAGCCGCCAGCCCTCCTCGCGCAGCGGGTGCTCGGTGGTCAGCGCCTCGAGGTCGGGGACGGTCTCGGCGGGCATCCCCAGGCGCAGGCCGGTGTCGGCGTGGCGCTCGCGCGCCACCAGCCGCAGCTCGGTGAGCCTGTTGACCTCCGCCTCGGCCCACGGCTGGTCGGCGAAGTCGGAGTACGGCGTGCCGCGCCACAGACCGAGCGCCTTGCCCAGCCTGGCGCGCGCCGACTGCGGGTCGTCGCCTTCGAGATGTTCGCCTGCCGCCCGCACCAACTGCTCGAAGCGGAGCGCGTCGACCTGGTCGGGCGCCACGCGCAGCGCGTAGCCGGAGGCGACGGTCACCAGCAGTCTGTTGGGGCCGCCGCGGGGCCTGCCGGGCTCGAGGACCCTGCGCAGACGGGAGATGTAGACCTGCAGACCCGACTGCGCGCCCTTGGCCGCGTCGTCGTCCCACAGGTCGTAGAGCAGGGTGTCGACGGGAACGACCTGCCCTCGGGCAACGAGAAGCCGGGCGAGGACGGCCCGCTGCCGCAACCCGCCGAGGTCGAGTTCGTCGTCGCTGTCGCTTTCGTACGCCTCGACTGGCCCCAGAACCCGGAACGCCACCATGTCAGCCGCCACGCTATGCGTGCTTCCGAATCACGCACAAGGTCTTTGTTGGGTTCGCGATGGTCACGGCTGGGTTTCCAAGCTCTTACGTCGGGTCCTACGGTTCTTGCTCAGCAGCGCCCACCCGCCGAGAGCCAGGCCCCCGAAAGGGATCTCCACAGTGTAGGTCCAGAAGCCGAACAGCAGGGCCGTGGCCGTGGCGGCGGCGGTGTCGACGCCGAACGCGCTCGTCAGCAGCAGCACCACGCCGCCCTCCATCAGCCCTGCCCCGCTCGGCGTGACCACGACCGCGGTGAGCACCCTCGACAGGGCGAAGACGGCGATCGACTGCGCCAGGCCCGGATAGGCGCCGGTGGCCTGCATGCAGCAGTACATGATCAGCCACTGCAGTCCGAGGAAGCCGATCATCCCCGCCGACAGCCCCGCCCACCTGGCTCTGACGATCTCGGCGGTGTCCTTGCGGAGCCTGTCCAGCGCCTCCGAGACGGAGAACTTCAGCCGGACCAGCCTGGCCAGCGCGTCGAGGCCGCGGCCGAGCAGCGCGGCGGCGCGGTCCCAGTAGAGGGCGGCCGCGACGACGGCGACCAGCGCCAGGATCGACAGCGCGCCCGCCCAGCCCGCGCTCGCCACGGTGCGGTTGGGCACCTGGCCCGCCATCAGCAGCGCGATGATGCCCACGGCGGGCAGGACGAACCTGAACAGCGTGTTCCACACACCGCTGACCAGCGTCATCACCACGATGGGACGGTTGGCGAAGCCCCAGCTCCTGGCCATCGCGAACGTCAGCGCCACCCCCGCAGCGCCGCCGAAGGGCAGCAGGTTGCTGACCGCGCTGCCCGCCGCGTTGAGCGTGAGTCCCTGCAGGTTGTTCAGGCCAGGCAGCGAGTTGGTCAGCACGAAGGTGTAGGCGAGCAGGCTGGCCAGCCACACCGCGGTCATCAGCGCGATCATCCCCGGGCTCATGGCCGAGAACTCCGCGCCGATCTCCGCCCACGAGACCTTCTTGCCGGTGAGGGCCTGGACGATCTGCGGCAGGTAGACGACCAGCGTCACCGCCAGCGCGAGCGAGAGGACCGACAGGGTGATCTGGAGCCATTTGTTCTTCATCGCCACCAGCCTGCCCCGGCCGGAGCGTGTGGCGCCTCGTTCTGAGGGAGGAAAGCGTTCGTCATCACGGCGCCTCGTCGAAGGGATGTCGCAGGCGGGTGCCCGGCGGCAGGTCGCGCCGGACGTACCACTCGGTGCCGAAGACCAGGCGGTAGAGCGGGCCGGGGATCTTCAGCAGGACGGCCAGCGTCCTGTCGCCCTCGCCGCCGCTGGCCTGGGAGACATGGGCGGACATGCTGGCGCGCTTCTGCCATGCGTACTTCCTGACGTTCACCCTGTGGGTGATCTGGTCGCCCGCGGTGTAGGCGCTCTCGAACGTCCTGAGGTCGAACTCGGGCGGGAACCTGTAGAACCTGCCCGCGATCCGCAACGCCCTGATCAGCGGGTCCCTGTTGACCGTCGCCTCCAGCACGATCGGGGTGCCCGCGATCTGCGCGGCCCGCCTGCCCACCCTGTGCACCTGCACGTGGTCGGGGTGGCCGTAGCCGCCCGCGGGGTCGTAGATCGTCAGCAGGTCGGCCCGCTCCTCGTCGAGCACGGCGGCCAGCGCCTTGGCCGCCTCCTCCGAGTCGGCGTCGATGAAGGCGTTGTCGGGCCGCTCCTCGGCCACCCCTCCCGAAGGGCTCAGCCCGGAGTCGCCGTAGTCGAGGCACACCACGCGCGCGCAGCCGAGCGCCGCCGCCGACTTGTACAGCTCTCTCATCCTGGCTTCGCCGAGCGCCTCGCCCTTCTCCATCTCGGCCAGGCCGCGCTCGCCCGCGGTGGCCACGACCAGCACCACCCTGTGGCCCTCGGCCGCGAGCATCGCCATCGTGCCCGCCGTCAGCAGGGCCTCGTCGTCTGGGTGGGCGTGGAAGAACACAGCGGTACGTGGCACAGGGTCAGATTACTAACGGCGAGCACGGGACTCGGACCGCAGATCACGCAGGCGGGCCGTGAGTAGTCTGGGACGGGTGCGGATCCTTCACGTCAGCGACTGTTACCTTCCGCGGCTCGGGGGCATCGAGGTGCAGGTCGCCGACCTCGTCAGGATGCAGCGGGAGGCCGGCCACACCGTCGAGGTGGCCACGGCGACAGGGGGCGAGGAGTTGCCCCAGGTCCACAGGATGGTCGCCAGGATGCCTTTCGACCTGCCCGTCCACCCCCGGGGTGTGGGAAAACTCACCAGGCTCATGACCTCGAGCAGGCCCGACGTCGTGCACGTCCACGCGGGAGCGGTCTCGCCGTTCGCGTGGATGGGGGTGCGCGCGGCCGTACGGGCCGGGCTGCCCGTGGTGGTGACCGTGCACAGCATGTGGGATCCGGTCACCAGGGCGCTCTACACCGCTCTGCGCCTGGGCTTCGAGTGGCACAGGTGGGGCCTGGTCGCCACGGCCGTCAGCACCGCGGCCGCCGTCCCCATCCGCGCCGTCGCGGGGCGGGGCACCCCTGTGCACGTCGTCTCCAACGGGCTCGACATCTCGGGCTGGTGCCCCTCTCCTAACGAGCCGCCCGCCATGTCGGCCTCGTCACCGGGTGACGAGGTGCACCTCGTCGCCGTCGGCCGGCTGGCCCCGCGCAAGCAGCCCGTCAGGCTGCTGCGCCTGCTCCACGCGGTGCGCTCGCGCGTCCCCTCCTCCGTGCCGCTGCGCGCCACGATCATCGGGGACGGCCCGGCGCGCGGCTCGATGGAGCGCTTCCTCACCGCCAACGGCATGACCTCGTGGGTCTCGCTTCCCGGCCGCCGCACCCGCGAGGAGATCGCGAAGGTCCTCTCCTCGGGTGACGTCTTCATCGCCCCCGCGCCCCGCGAGTCCTTCGGCATCGCCGCCCTCGAGGCCAGGGCCGCGGGCCTGCCCGTCGTCGCCCGCAGCCAGAGCGGCGTCGCCGACTTCGTCAAGCACGGCGAGGAGGGCCTGCTCGGCCGCTCCTTCGACGACCTGGTCGCGGCGGTCGTCCGCCTGGCGACCGACGCGTCGCTGCGCGGGGCCGTCACCGCGCACAACCGCGCCACCCCGCCGGCCGCGGGATCGTGGCCGCTGGTGCTCGAAGGCTTCGACCGCTGTTACGCCGAGGCGCGTGACCTGGCCGCACGCCGGTGGACGGCCGCGCGCTGAGGCGAGGGATCCATCACAGGGGGTCGGGCGAGGCCGGGTCCGTGCGGCGCAGGACGACGTAGCCGTTGCGCTCGAAGACCCGGACGTAGCCGGAGCCCAGCAGCAGCGCGACACGCTCGGCCTGGGCGGCCGGCGAGCCGAAGGGATACTCCCACCTGGCCACGTCGGCCACGACCCATGGCGCCTGGCGCGGCGTGCCGTCCAGCAACAGGACGGTGGCGCGGGAGGTGAGCGCGGGGCCCAGGGAGTTGGTGACCTCCACGACCGCTCCCGAGGGGATCTTCGAGACGGCCGCGGCGGCCGCCCTCGTGCGTTCGGGGTCGGCGCGGTAGAAGCCCGGATGGGTGAGCTGGTCCAGGGCGAAGCGGGGGAGCAGGGTGAGGGCGACGGCGCACACGGCGACCGCCCACGCCGTCTTCACCGAGGGGGAGTCGGGCCGTTTGGCCCAGCGCAGGAGGCGGGCCAGGCCGTCCACGCCCGCGCAGAAGAGGATGACGACGGTGAAGGCGCTGTACTGGAAGTCGGACTGCCACCACGACGAGCGGTCGGACAGCATGCGCTCCAGCACGTGCGGCAGCGCGATGAGCGAGACGGGGGAGAGCAGGCACAGCAGCAGCGTGGGCCAGACCAGCAGGAAGAGCGTGTCCACCTTGGCCTCCTCGCTGAACGGCAGGAACAGCGTGCCGAGCGGGTCGCCGAGCATGTGGAGCAGGGCGCTCGTCGCGTCGGGACCGAGGTGCCCGTAGGCCCAGAAGTCCCCCGCGTCGCCGCCCGCCATCGGGATGAGGAAGCCGCGGGTCAGGACCGTCCAGGCCAGGCCGAGGGCGACGCACAGCAGGCCCTGCAGCCTGTCGCCGAGCAACGCCACGCACAGTCCCGCCCCGATCGCCATCAGGCCCATGTCCTCCTTGACGAGCAGGAGAGCGAGCAGGGCGAAGAGCGCGGGCAGGGGACGGCCCGCGTGATACCGCTCGATCATGACGGCGGTGAGCAGCGGGACGAACATCACCTCGTGCACGTCGAACGCGGCCGCCTGGGCGATCGGCCACGACAGCGCGTAGGCGACGGCCACGAGGTAGGCGGGGGCCGTACCGAGGACGCGGTGGGTGAACTTCCACAGGAAGGGGATGGCGGCCGCGAACAGGACGGCCTGGGCGACGATCAGCGTCGCGGGGCCGTCATGGATCCAGTAGAGCGGCGCGAGCAGCGCGTAGATCGGCGAGAAGTGGTCGGCCAGCTGCGGGTAGTCCATGCCGCGGCCGTGGAAGACGCCGACGGAGGGAATGTACGGCGGGCCGAAGCGGGCATAACCCCGAACCGCCTGATCCACGATGACCAGGTCGAACGTGGTGGCGCGGAAGGTGACCAGCTTGACCAGGCCGAGCAGGGCGTAGGCGAACGCGGCGGCCAGGGAGAGCAGGTAGATCCAGAGACGGGTCATCGGGCGCACGGGCGACAAGAGTAGACATCGGCAGGACATCCTGCCCACGGTCGCCGCGCCGCGCTGCCCCCCGCAGGCGGTGCGGCGACCGGGAAGTCAATCAGGAGCAGGCGCTCTGGATCTTGGTCGAGAAGCTCTGCACCTTCGTCATGGCGTCCGCGCTCGTGGCGTCGCTCTTGAGCGACTCGAACAGACCCGCCGCCTCGTTGAGGGCCTCGGCGAGCTCGCCGTCGTACTTGCCGGCGAGCGTCTTGAGCTTGTCGGAGGCCTCCTGGGCGGACTTCGCCATGGCCTTCTGCATCTCATCGGGGTTGGTGCCGATGTTGGTCATGCCCTTGGAGTACTCGGTCATGATCTTGGTGGCCTCGTTGTTGGCCTCGACGCAGTTGGCGGCGTTGCCGACCGCGCCGCAGGCGGTGAGGCCGGTGAGGGTCAGCGTGGCCGCGGAGATCGTGATGGCCCGCTTGAGGAAACGCATTCTGGTGCCCTTCGTTGGATGTCTAGCAGAAGGGACATTATGGAGCCCTACTTGATGTTCACTTACATCCCGCTTACATCATCGCCCCCACGTCGGGTAGGGGCCGGGTATGACTGTGGGTCAGGGACATCAGCCCGGCTTGAAGCGGGTCATCGGCCGCAAGGTGCTGCTGCTCTTCGTGGTGGGGGACATCCTCGGCGCGGGGATCTACGCGCTGGTCGGCAAGGTGGCGGGCCACGTCGGCGGGGCCCTGTGGCTGCCGTTCCTCGTCGCGTTCGTGCTGGCCGCCCTCACCGCCACCGCCTACGCGGAGCTGGTCGGCAAGTATCCCCAGGCGGCGGGCGCCGCCCTCTACGCCAACAAGGCCTTCCGCATCCCGTTCGTGACCTTCATCGTGGCCTTCTCGGTCATGATGAGCGGCATCACGTCAGCCAGCGCCGCCGCGAGGGCGTTCGGCGGCAGGTACCTGGCCGAGTTCGTCACGCTGCCGGTGATCGTGGGCGCGTTCCTCTTCCTCGGCCTGGTCACGCTGGTGAACTTCGCCGGCATCTCCGAGTCGGTGAAGGTCAACGTCGTCCTGACGATCATCGAGGCGTTCGGCCTGCTGGTGATCATCGCGATCGGGGTCTACGCGCTGCTCGCCGGTGACGGCGATCCCGGGAGGGCGCTGGAGTTCCATCCGGCCCACGGGGCGTTCCTCGGCGTGCTGGGCGGCACCGCGCTCGCCTTCTACGCGCTGCTCGGCTTCGAGGACTCGGTCAACCTCGCCGAGGAGGCGAGAGATCCGCAGAAGGACTACCCCCGCGCGCTGTTCGGCGGTCTCGTGGCGGCGGCGCTGATCTACATGGCGGTCGCCTTCACCGCCACCATGCTGGTCGACACCAGGACCCTCGTCGCCTCGACGGGACCGCTGCTCGAGGTGGTCAAGGTGGCGGGGTTCGCCTTCCCTCCCAAGCTGTTCGCCCTGATCGCCTTGCTCGCCGTCGGCAACACGGCGCTGATCAACATGCTGATGGCCTCAAGGCTGGTCTACGGCATGGCGCGCCAGCGCATCATCCCGTCCTTCTTCGGCGCGGTCCATCCCACCAGGGCCACGCCCTGGGTGGCGATCGTCTTCACGGTGGGCATCGCCGCGGTGCTGGTCGCCACCGGCGACGTCGGGCCGCTGGCCGACACGACCGTGCTCCTGCTGCTGCTGGTGTTCGCGCTGGTCAACGTCTGCGTGCTGCTGCTGCGCAAGGACCGCGTCGAGCACGCGCACTTCGTCGCGCCGACCTGGATGCCCGCGCTGGGCGCGGTGGTCTGCCTGTTCTTGGCGCTGCCCGTCACGGGCAGGTCGGGCGACGTCTACCTGCGGGCGGCGGTCCTGGTCGGCATCGGCGTCGTGCTCTGGTTCGTCAACAGGTTCTTCGTGGGCAGGATCGACGAGATCGACGTCACCAAGATCAACCCGCCCGGCTGAGCCGGTGCCGAGCGGGCATCACGTCTCGCTGCTCCACCACTGGGCCACCGAGCGCCTCGGGTAGCGGATCCTCAGCTCGCCGTACTTGATGTGTCCGGTGACGCGCACGTGCAGCAGACCAGGCCGAGGGCGGGCGGGGACGGACACCTTGACCTCGCCGCCCCATCCCGCCTGGTAGCCGTCCACGTTGGCGGTCGCGCCCTCCGGCAGGACGACCTTCGCGGAGCCGTACTTCAGGTCGAAGTCGAGGTCCACGACGGGATGGGCGACGCTCGCCTGCGAGAGGTCGAGGGCGGCGTTGCCGTACTTGGAGACGATTCTGAGCCGTTGGGGCACCAGCCAGTCGCCCGAGCGGCTCACGTCACCCGTCTTCGACTCCAGCACCACCTCCTCGGCCGGGTGAGCGGGCACGACGACGGGGACGATGGCGCCGGCGCCGGGCAGGTCGGACAGCAGCTCGGTGAGGTCGCCGTAGGTCTTGGACCCGAAGACGAGCTCAAGGCGTTCGTCCAGTTCCACCGGGGTGATACGGCCTTCGGCGAAGGCCTTCTGGAGCTGTTGCGCGGCCCGTTCGCGGTCGGCGTCGGACACGCGCATGCGGTGATCGGTCATGGGGGGCTCAAAGGTCATGGGGACTCAGAAAGGGAGGGGCCTGCCGGAGGGAGTGCGCAGGTCGAGGGGGAGGGGACGGCGGGGCAGCCGCGGACGGGGGACCAGCTGGAGCTTCTTCACCTAGTGGAATCCTTCCAGTGGGACGTACCTATGTAATACCCGATGATCAGGCGTAACTCACCCGGTGGAGGTAACCTGACTTTTATGGCGTTCGTGCATCCGGCGCTCTTCTACGAGAACGAGGCGGAGTATCTGTCGGGCACCGTGCCCTTCATCCGCGACGGACTCGAGGCTGGGGAGCCGGTGGCCGTGTCGGTTCCTGCGCCCAATCTCGAATTGATCAAGCACGAGCTGGGCGAGGCCGCCGAGCTCGTGAAGATGCTGGACATGACCGTCGTCGGCCGCAATCCCGGCAGGATCATCCCCGGCGTGCTGCGCGACTTCGCCGACCGCTTCCCCGACCGGCACGTGCGCATCATCGGCGAGCCGATCTGGGCCGGGCGCAGCGAGACGGAGTACCCGGCCTGCGCCCAGCACGAGGCGCTGATCAACCTGGCCTTCGCCGGGCGCAGGGTCACGATCCTGTGTCCCTACGACACCAAACGCCTCGAGCCCCTCGTGCTCGACGACGCGGCGCTCACCCACCCGGTCATCCAGGACGCCACGGGGGAGCGTCGCAGCCCTGTCTACTCCCCCTCGCGGGTCATCGACGGCTACAACCGGCCGCTTCCTGAGCCGAAGGACGCGGCCGTGCTCCGCTTCGACCACCGCAACCTGGCCCAGGTGCGCCATCTGGCCAACGAGTGGGCGATGGCCGCGGGTCTCAGCGGCACCCGCCTCGACGACGTCCAGCTGGCCGTCTCCGAACTCGGCGCCAACAGCCTCGACCACGGCGGGGGCTCGGGCACGCTGCGGCTCTGGCGCGAGGAGGGGCGCCTGGTCTGCGAGGTCAGCGACGCGGGGCACATCACCGACCCGCTCGTGGGCCGCTCACCCGTCGACCCCCGTACGGCGGGCTCGCGCGGCCTGCTGATCGTCAACCTGCTCAGCGACCTGGTGCGCATCCACACCGGCGAGGGCTCGACCGTGGTGCGCGCCTACTTCGACACGCCGGGCTGAGCCGGTCACACCCGCGCGTGAGGCGGTCGCGATGCGGGCACGGGCGACGGACGAGGCGCGGTGCTGCTGAGCGCGCCGGCCCTTCGGGGGCGATCCCGCTGGGCGCGCGGTGGTGGTGGCCGGCCTGGTGGCGGCCTCGATGCTGATCAGGCGGGAAGTGTCGCCCGCACGATGAAGCCGCCGCCCGGACGGGGATGGGCGTCGAGCCGGCCGTCGAACAGCGCCACCCGCTCGCGCATGCCGATCAGCCCGTGGCCGAGGCCGTGGCGCTCGGGTGTGGCGTGGCCAGGAGCGGGGCCCTCGTCGGCGATCTCCAGGGACAGCTCCCTGTGCCGGTGCGTGACCGTGACCGTCACCCTGGTCGGGCCCGCGTGCTTGAGCGCGTTGGTCAGCGCCTCCTGGATGATCCGGTAGGCCGACAGCTCCAGGCCAGCCGACAGCGGCGCGGGCTCGCCCCGCACGTCGAGCTTCACGTCGAGGCCGGCCACGCGCACCTGCTCGACCAGCTCCTCCAGCCGGGCCAGGCCGGGCTGCGGCGCCTTGGCCGCCGCCTCGGGGCCCGACCTCAGCACGCCGAGCATCCTGCGCAGCTCGTGGACGGCCGCGCGGCCCGACTCCTCGACGACCGTGAGCGCCTCGCGCTCGCGCGCCTGCTCCTCCTCCAGGCGGCGGCGGACCGCTCCCGACTGCATGACCATCACACTGACGCTGTGGGCGACGATGTCGTGCAGTTCGCGGGCGATCCTGTTGCGCTCCTCGTTGACCGCCTCCCTGGCCAGCAGGGCCCCGCGCTCCTGCGCCTGGGCGGCCACCACCCTGTAGCGCTGGACGGCGAGGCCCGCCCCGCCCGCGACGGTGGCCATCACCAGGGCGATCGCGATGTCGCCAGGACCCACGGGGCCGGTGTCGGTGAAGACGATTAGGCCGATGAAGCCGAGCGCGAGCGCCAGACCCGCGGGGGTACGGCGGTCGCGCAGCGGCACCTCGGCCATCAGCGTGAACAGCAGCAGCAGCTCCACGTAGAGCTGCCAGGCGCCGAGTGTCTCCTTCGACAGCGGGATCGCCGGGCCGCCGACCAGGGTGTAGACGGCCAGCGTGGTGAACGGTGCGCGCCGCCTGAACGCGACCAGGACCGCGCTGGCCAGCGCGAGCCCGGCCCACAGCCAGGGGTCGGCGCGCTCGGGCTCGCCGGTGCGTCCGCCGATCTCCTCTGCCAGCGAGAACAGGGCCACGATCGCGGCGATCGCCCAGTCGAGCCTCATGGTTTTCGACTGTAGAGCGTCGTCGCCCGGCGAAGAATCACCCGCTAGATGGACATCACTTCTCCACCGACGACATGTCGGGATAGCGGGCGCCCTGCACCGAGTCGGCCACCGTCGAGAGCGCGGCGAGCTGGTCGGCGGTGAGCGTGATGGAGGCGGCGGCGGCGTTCTCCTCCAGGTACTTCAGCCGCTTGGTGCCGGGAATCGGGATGATGTCCTCGCCCTGCGCCAGGAGCCAGGCCAGCGAGAGCTGGGCGGGGGTGCAGCCGACCTCGGTGGCGATGGCCTTGACCTGCTCGACCAGCTTCGCGTTGTGCTCGCCCGCCTCGCCCGAGGTCCTCGGCAGGTGCTTGCGGAAGTCGTCGTCGGGCAGCTGGTCGGCCGGCGGCAGCGCGCCGCTGAGCAGGCCGCGGCTGATAGGGGAGTAGGCGACCAGCTTCACGCCGAGCTCGCGGGCGGCGGGCAGGATCTCCTGCTCGATGCCCCTGGTGAACAGGGAGTACTCGCTCTGCAGGGCGTGGATCGGGTGCGTGGCGTGCGCCCTGCGCAGGGTGTCGGCGGTCACCTCCGACAGGCCGAGGTGACGGACCTTGCCCTGCTCGACCAGCTCGGCCATGGCGCCGACCGACTCCTCGATCGGCACGTCGGGGTTGCGGCGGTGCATGTAGTAGAGATCGATGTGGTCGACGCCGAGGCGCTGGAGCGAGGCGTCGCAGGCCTGGCGGATGTAGGCGGGGCTGTTGTCGATGCTGCGGGCGCCGCCGTCCCGCCTGATGCCGAACTTGGTGCCGAGGAACACCTCGTCGCGGCGGCCCTTGATGGCGCGGCCGACCAGCTGTTCGTTGTGCCCCTTGCCGTACATGTCGGCCGTGTCGAGAAAAGTCACGTCAAGGTCAAGTGCGCGGTGGATGACGGCGATCGACTCGTTCTCGTCGGCCGCGCCGTAGAACTCGGACATGCCCATGCAGCCGAGCCCGATCCTGGAGGTCATGACGTCTCCTTGCGAAGGTTGATCCTGTAGTCCAGGACCCCGAGGTCCTGGGAGAGCTCGGCGATCCTGGCGGTCACGCGCACGCGGTGGGCCTCGAGCATCCGCCGGCGCTCTCCGGTGTGCGGGCCCCTGCCTGAGCAGGCCGGCGTAGCGGCACCTGTCCGCGATCGGCATGCCGGTCCCGACCTGCGCGCGGCCTCCTGGATCGTCATGCCCACAGCCTCGCCCTTAGAGCGCGCTCGAAGTCAAATCATGACCGCTGACTGGAGGAACCCTGAGGGGGCCTGCCCTACCAGGGTCGTTCTTCGCGCAGGTCATCAGGGTGAGGCCGGGGATCTTCCTACCAAGGTCGTAGGGGTAGGTTCAGGGGCCGCGTGGGGCCGATCTCCGATACTGCGAAACGCCGTATCACGCGAGCTTGGAACCATGAAGGGTTTGCTCATCGGAGGATTCACGACGCTCGGCACCGGCACGGGCGCCATGCTCACGCTACAGACGCAGGCGGGGCTCGACCCGCTGCACACCTTGATCAGTGAGTACGCCTTCCATCCGATCGGGTGGCTGCTTCCCGCCTCGCTCACCCTCTTCGCGGTGGGCGCGGTATTCATCGCCGAAGGGCTGCGCAGGTCGGGCGCGGGGCGGATGGCGGTGTCGCTGGTGGCGGTCTGGGGGGTGTGCATGCTGCTGCTCGGCCTCTTCCCGACCGACAGGCCAGGTCTCGACCTGTCGATGTCGGGCGCGATCCACCGCTACGCCGGATTCGTCGCCTTCCTCGTGATGCCCGTCGCAGGGCTGCTGCTGGTCAGGGCGAAGGCGAACTACGCGCGGGCCATGAAGGCGCTCAGCGGCATCGCGCTTGGAGCGCTGGTCCTGGTCGTGATCCCCTACGTGGTGCGGATGGCCGGAGTCCCGCTCGACAACGCCGACATCCCCGCCGGTCTCACCCAGCGGCTGGTGGTGGTCTCCGAGGTCGGCCTGCTCCTGCTGCTCGCCCTCCACCTCGTACGGCTCCCGCACGCCGCGGGCCAACGTACGCCCAGGGTGGTCTCCGTCCAGCACGCCGCCGCCGTGGCGCCCGTCCCCGCGAGGACGTCACGGTCGCTGGCCGCCTAGATGAATGAGTCCAAGGCGTAGCTGCGGAGATAGGGCGAGGGCGCCCACCCTCAGTTTGTGACGACCAAGTTGGACACCCTCGCAACCGCACTGTATGTGAAGGTCGATGATCTACTGAAGGCCTCGCCAGGCCTGGCCCCGTGGCGGCCGAAGACAGGTATCGGGCCCACGCTCAGCGACGCCGAACTGGTGACCTTGGCGGTCATGTCAGCGTTGCTGGGCTTCGTCTCCGAACGACGCTGGCTGCGCTATGCCCACGCCGAACTGGGCGGGATGTTCCCTTACCTGCCCGGACAGTCGGGGTACGGCAAACGGCTACGGAAGGCATCGGGGCTGGTCCTGCACATCATCAGGATGTTGGCCGCCGACACCACGCTGTGGAGCGACGATGTGTGGGTCGTCGACTCCACCCCGGTGGAGTGCGGCCGCTCCCGCGATACCGCTCGGCGCAGTGACCTGGCCGGGTGGGCCGAGTACGGCTACTGCGCCAGTCACTCCCGCTATTTCTGGGGGCTGCGGTTACATCTGCTGTGCACCCTGGGCGGGCTGCCGGTGATGTTCGCCCTCACCGGCGCCAAGGCCGATGAGCGCCACACCCTGCTCGGGATGCTCGATGCCGCTCCCGAGGTGGTGGCCGGCCATCCGGGCCAGTCGATCATCGCCGACCGGCAGTACTACGGGCGGGACTTCGAGCACGCGCTGACCGAGCGTGATCTGCGCCTGCTGCGACCGGCCCGCCAGGGCGAAAGCGAGCGGGCCGGAGCGCGGCTGTTCAAACCGCTACGCCAGACCATCGAATCGATCAACCAAACCTTCAAGGGCCAGCTCGACCTGGAACGCCACGGGGGCCGGACCCCAGCCGGCGTCCTCATCCGCGTGCTGTCCAGGATCCTCGCGCTGACCACCGTGATCTGGCACAACGACAAGACCAGCCAGCCGATCAAACGATCCCTGATCGCCTACGACCACTGAACGTGACCATACGCCTTGGACTCATTCGTCTAGGCGGGCTCATCGCTCCCAGGGCGGTGTCTCATCCAGCTTCGCGTAGTACTTGGCGAGGTGGGCCTTGACCCGGTCCACCTCGCCTTTCGGGATCTTCACCCCTCCTCTGGCGCCCTGCAGCACCCCGCCCGCGGCCATGATCGCCCGGGGGACGGCCTTGAGCGTGCCGCCGATCACGTCGGCGATCGGCAGCTTGTAGGCGCCGAACTCGTCGGCCTCGTCACCGTCGTACCAGAGGTGCGCCCTGCGGTAGTCGGCGTTGGGACTGTCTTCGGCCTTCGCCCACGCGCGGACGCGTTTGTCGGCCTCGGCCGCGTCCCACTCCCTGTCGCGGTCGGCGAGAGGCAGGTCCTGGAACTGTGTCACGGTCATGCTCCTTGCCCTACCCGTCGGCCGATCCCGAAACGACCAAGGGCGTGAAACGCCCGGGGCGGGATAGAGGTGAAGGCGAGGCCGACTTAAGGGAGACCGAAATGACGATTTTGGTGGCGTACGACGGTTCTGACGACTCCAAGGCGGCGATCACCTACGCCGGTCACCTGCTCAGGGGACAGCAGGCGGTGGTGCTGAGCGTGTGGGAGCGGCTGGCGCTGGCCTCGATCAGGGGCTCGGCGGGGTTGATCGCGCCCGTCGACACCACCGCGGAGGACGAGGCGATAGAGGCGGCGACGAAGGAGCTGGCCGAGCAGGGGGCGCGCCTGGCACGGGAGGCGGGGCTCGAGGCCACGGCGCGCTGGGAGCCCGACTCCATGGCCGTCTGGTCGACGATCGTGGACGTCGCGGGGGAGATCGACGCCTCCCTGATCGTGACCGGCACCCGAGGGCTGGGCGGGGTGCGGTCGCTGCTGCTGGGGAGCACCTCCGACAGGGTGCTGCACCACGCCGGACGCCCGGTTCTGATCGTGCCGTCCAAGGAGGACGCGCAAGCGGGGGACGGCACGGCGACAGCGTGAGCGTGCACCCCGCGTACCCGGCCTGAGTTCCCCCCGTCCCTGTAGGGCACAGTGACACCTGCGGGTGTGGCGCCCGCGTACGGGAGGGGGTGCGATGGTGCCGAAGCTGGCGCGGCGGCTGGGCACGGCCGACGCCGTCGTCGTGGGGCTGAGCGCGATGATCGGCGCGGGCGTGTTCGCCGCCTTCGCGCCCGCCGCCTCCGCGGCGGGGCGATGGCTGCCCGCCGCGCTCGCCCTGGCCGCGGTCGTCGCCTTCTGCAACGCGACCTCCTCCGCCAGGCTGGCCGCTCTCTACCCCGACTCCGGCGGCACCTACGTGTACGGCAGGCGGCGGCTCGGCCCGTTCTGGGGCTACCTGGCGGGCTGGGGCTTCGTGGTCGGCAAGACGGCCTCCTGCGCGGCGATGGCCCTCACCTTCGGCGCCTACGTCGCGCCCGATCTGGCCAGGCCGCTCGCGGTGGGCGCGGTGGTGGCGCTGACCGTGCTCAACCTCTTCGGCGTGCAGCGGTCGGCGCTGGCGGCCAGGCTGATCGTGGCGTTCGTTCTCGCGGTGCTGGCGGCGGTGGTGGCCGCGGGGCTGCTCGGCGGCCCGGCGCTTTCGGCGCCCTCCGCACCCCTTCTCGCGCAGGCCGACACCCCATGGGACGTGCTGCAGGGGGCGGGCCTGCTGTTCTTCGCCTTCGCCGGCTACGCCCGCATCGCCACGCTCGGCGAGGAGGTGCGCGACCCGCGTCGCACGATTCCGCTGGCGATCCTCCTCGCGCTCGGCGTCACGTTCGTCGTCTACGTCCTGGTCGCGCTGGCCGCGCTGCGGGTGCTCGGCCCCGCGCGGCTCGGCCTGTCGCAGGCGCCGCTGGTGGACACCGTGACCTGGGCGGGAGCGGCATGGCTGGCTCCTGTCGTGAAGGCGGGAGCGGCGGTGGCTGCGCTCGGCGCGCTGCTCGCGCTGATCCTCGGGGTGTCGAGGACGACGTTCGCGATGGCCAGGGAGCGCGACCTGCCGAGCCTCCTCGACGCGGTGCATCCGGTCCGGAAGGTGCCGCACAGGGCGGAGCTGGCGGTGGGGGTGGCCGTCGTCGCGCTGGTGCTGGTGGCCGACCTCAGGGGAGCCATCGGGTTCTCGTCGTTCGGCGTGCTGGTCTACTACGCGGTCGCCAACGCCTGCGCCTTCACGTTGACCTCGCAGGAGGGCGCGCCGCCGAGGGCCGTCCCCGTGGTGGGGCTGCTCCTCTGCGCCGTGCTGGCCTTCACGCTGCCCATGGAGTCGGTGGTCGCGGGGATGGCCGTGTTCGCGCTCGGGGCGGGCGTGTGGGCGTTGAGAAGGCGCCGCAGGGGATCTCCGGCGGCCTGACGACGGGCCGCGCCCCGGAGGTGGGGGCTCCGGGGCGCAGCGGGTGAGGTGGAGATGGTCACAGGGCGGGGTAGGCGTTCTCGACCAGCATGCGGAACTGCGCAGGGAACCAGCCGCCCGCGTGGGGGGCGTTGTCGAGCGCGCCGGTCGGGGCGTTGTTCCGGGAGCCGGTGAACTCCGGGTCGCACATGGGGTCGTGCTGCTTGCCCTCCTCGTTCGGCCCGCCGGGGGTGGGTTCGCTGATGCCGTCGGACTCACCGGGCGGCTTGACCCAGACGTAGGCGTCGATGCCCGCGGCGGGAGCGGCGGTCGGACGGGCGCCGATGCCGGCTCCGGACTGGTTGCACCAGTTGCCGCGGTGCAGGCGGCGGTCGACGCGCGAGCCGTTGACGTAGGTGTTCAGATCGGTGGAGGTGCTGGCCGCCGTGGGACGGCCCGCGCCGCCCCAGCCGTTGCGCGAGGTGTCGACGAGCATGCCCAGGTCCGTGGAGAAGCCCTTGGCGACGAACGCGGAGCGCAGGGCGGTGGCGTAGTCGACCTCGTCGAAGTAGGGGTTCCACTCGTAGTACTTGGCCGACTTGATCGGCTGGCCGCCGACGTTGAGGTCGGGGTTGGGCAGGTAGGGCTCCTCGGTCGGGGTGTAGTTGGCGGTGTTGGTGATGAAGCCGTCGACGCTGTCGAACTTGGCGGTGGTGCGGTTGGCGACGCTCGTCATCAGGTCGACGGTCGGGCCGAAGTTGCTGCTCCAGCCGAGCCAGCCCGAGTGCGCGATGTCGACGTAGGTGTAGACGTTCCTGATCGCGTGGAGCCGGTCGAGGGCGTAGATCACGCCCTGCTCGTAGGCGCCGGTGCTCTTGGCCTCGGCGCACTTGGGGTAGCTGAGGTTGGTGATCAGGTTCGGCAGGGAGTCGGGCTCGATGATCGTGACGATGCGCAGCGAGGCGTACTTCGGGTCCCTGAGAATGGCCGCGATGGGATCGATGTAGAGCGTCTTGTACTTGTTCAGACCGTCATTGGCGATCGACAGCTCACCGTTGGAGGCCAGCGCCGAGCAGTCGCGGTTGGGCAGGTCGTAGATCACGATCTGGATGGCGACGGGCGTGCTGCCGCTCTGCTGGGCCAGGGCGGCGTCGAGGTGGCCGCGCAGGCCGCGGCCCGCGGTGATGGCGCCGATGCGGTCCATCCACACGGCGGTGGAGTAGCCGGCGACCTTGCGCATCGCGGTGCCGAGCGCGCCGCCCGTGGCGTCGGCCAGGTCGGTGACCTGCTCGGCGTAGTCGGGGTTGATGTAGCCCTTCGCGCCGTCGTAGGGGTTGGCGACGTGCTCGCCCGTCGGCGGGGCGCCGTCGTTGTCCACCTCGGTCGCGCTCACCTTGGCCGCGGTGTGACCGGGAGCTGTCAGGCCGAACTCGGCGCTGCCGTCGGTCTGGTCGGCGTCCTCGGCCGCCCTGATGGTGAGCGGCTGGGCGGTGTCCCAGGTAGAGGGGGTGAAGGTCAGTGTGGCGGGGGTGGCGCTCAGGTCGGCGTCGCCCGTGCGGGCCGCGGTGACGGTGACGTCGGCCGAGGGTGCGCTGGTGAGCTTGACGCTGACGGGGCTCTGGCCGCCCTCCTGGACGCTGACCGTGCCGGGGCTGACGGAGATGGCGGGGGTACCGGAGGCGGTGACCGAGATCGCCGTGGCGGCCGAGGTTTTGGTGGCCCCCGCGGTGTCCGTGGCCCTGGCGGTCAGCTGGTAGGCGCCGGCGGCGACGTTCGACCAGGTGGCGGTGTAGGGCGCGGTGGTGTCCTCGCCGAGCTTGGTCGTGCCGTTGAAGAACTCGACCTTGGCGACCGCCCCTGTGGCCTCGGCCTCCAGCGCGACGGTGGCCGGCGCGGTGAACGTGGCGCCGGCCGCCGGCTTGGTCAGGCTCACGGCCAGCGGCTGGGAGACACCGCCCGTGCAGGCCGTGCCGTTCAGGGTGAAGACGGTGGGCTTGGCGTTGGCGCCGGTGTGGTCGGCGTTGAACCCGATGCTGACCGACTGCCCCGACGCCAGCGCCTTGTTCCAGTCGAGGGCGGCGGCGGTGACGTTCGCGCCCGACTGCTGCCAGGTGGCGCTCCAGCCGTTGGTGATCTTCTGGTTGCCCGGGAAGGCGAAGCCGAGCTGCCATCCGTTCACGGGGTCGCCCAGGTTGGTGATCTTGACGCTGGCGGTGAAGCCTGTGGACCAGTCGGTGGTCGAGTACTCGACCGCGCAGGACACGGCCGCGTGGGACGGCAGGGCGGGCAGGAAGGCCGCCAACCCGACCGCGGCCGCCAGAGCGATGCGTTTCATGGGGTCTCCAAGGGAGTGGGAGCGCTCCCAAAAGACTCCGGAACGAGCCGAGCGCCTGTCAACACGGGCTCACTCCGGTGCAGCACGGCGGTGAAAGTTTCAGATCGCGGCTATGCTGAGCGACATGACGACGCGGCGAATGACGGCCCCCTAGGGGCTCGCCGACGTCTTCTTCCGAGGCCCTGCTCATCCGGGGCCTCTTCGCATGTCCGGGGCCCCTGTGGAGGTTCCGATGTACATCACGACCACCATCCCCTACGTCAACGCTCGTCCCCATCTCGGGTTCGCGCTGGAGATCGTCCAGGCCGACGTGCTGGCCAGGCACTACCGCAGGCGCGAGCCCGTGCGCTTCCAGACCGGCACCGACGACAACTCGCTGAAGAACGTGCTGGCCGCGCAGGCGGCGGGCGTGCCGGTGCAGGAGTTCGTCGACCGCAACGCCAGAGCCTTCGAGGAGCTGCGCGAACCCCTGGCGCTCTCCTTCGACTCCTTCGTCCGCACCAGCCGCGACCCCGCGCACCGGCAGGGCGTCGAGCGGCTGTGGCGGGCCACCGCGCACGACGTCTACCAGCGCCACTACTCCGGCCTGTACTGCGTCGGCTGCGAGCAGTTCTCCACCGAGGACAGCTGTCCTGAACACGGCGGCCCGCTGCAGGTGGTCGAGGAGAAGAACTGGTTCTTCCGCCTGTCCCGCTACCAGGACCGGCTCAGAGAGCTCATCGCGGACGGCCGCCTGCGCGTGGAGCCCGCCGCCAGGAGGAACGAGATCCTGGCCTTCATCGAGGCGGGGCTCGAGGACATCAGCATCTCCCGCTCGCAGGAGCGGGCGAGGGGCTGGGGCATCCCCGTGCCCGGCGACCCCTCGCAGGTCGTCTACGTCTGGTGGGACGCCCTGGCCAACTACGTCACCGCCCTGGACGACTACGAGCGCTGGTGGGCGCGAGGACGGAAGATCCACCTGGTCGGCAAGGGCGTCATCCGCTTCCACGCCGTCTACTGGCCGGCGATGCTGCTGTCGGCCGGTGAGCCGCTGCCCACGGAGATCTACGTCCACGACTACCTGACCGTCGAGGGCCGCAAGATCTCCAAGTCCTCGGGCTCCGCGGTCGACCCCGTCGAACTGGCCGCCCGCTACGGGAGCGACGCCGTGCGGTGGTGGCTGCTGCGCGAGGTGCCGCGCGTCGGCGACGCCGACTTCACCGAGGGACGGCTGGCGGCCAGGCACGACGAGGACCTGGCCAACGGCCTCGGCAACCTGGTCAAGCGGGTCGTCACCATGGTCCACAGGTTCCGTGGGGGCCACGTGCCCGACGTGCCCGCCGAACCGCTCGTGCCCGACGTCGAGGAGCGGGTCCACGCGGCGCTGGAGGCCTTCGACTTCCGCGCGGCCGCGTCGGCGGTGTGGTCGATCGTGGAGGAGGCCAACAGGTACATCGAGAGGGAGCGGCCGTGGCGGCAGGCCGATCCTGACGTGGCGCTGGCGACACTGGTGCAGGCGTGCAGGACGCTCGCCGTACAGCTGGAGGTCTTCCTGCCCGAGGCGGCGGCGAGGGTGGCGGCGCAGGTGGAGGGGGCGCGCCTGCCCGAGCCCTCGCCATTGTTCCCGAGGATCGTTTGACGTAGGTTGGCGCGAACAGACCAGCCGGTATGGGAGGTTGCGCATGCCCACCGTTCCCACCGTCCGCGGGCAGGTCGACGTCGGCGACCTCGGCCAGACCCTGATGCACGAGCACATCTTCGCGCTGTCGACCGAGCACAGGGACAACTACGGCGACGGGGACTGGTGGGACGAGGAGTTCAGGGTCGCCGACGCCATCGGCAAGCTCAAGGCGGTGGCCGCGAAGGGTGTGCGGACGATCGTCGACCCGACCGTCTGGGGGCTCGGGCGATACATCCCGCGCATCCAGCGCATCGCCGACGAGGTGCCCGAGCTCAACATCATCGTCGCGACCGGCCTGTACTTCTACGACCTGCCGCCCCACCCCTACAAGCACCGCGGGCCAGGGCTGCTCATGGACATGCCCGACCCCATGATCGACGACATGGTCCGCGACCTCACTCGGGGCATCTCCGACACGGGAGTCAAGGCCGCCTTCATCAAGTGCGTGGTGGACGAGCGGGGGCTGACCGAGGGCGTCGAGCGGATGTGCAGAGCCGCCGCCCAGGCCCACGTGCGGACCGGCGCGCCGATCACCGTCCACACCGACGCCCCGTCGCAGTCGGGACTGCCGGCGCTCGACCTGTTCGCCAAGGAGGGCGTCGACCTGCGCAAGGTCGTCGTCGGTCACGCCGGCGACAGCAACGACCTCGACTACCTCCGCAGGCTCGCCGACACCGGCGCGATCCTCGGGATGGACAGGTTCGGGCTCGACATGTACAACCCGACCGAGCAACGCGTCGCCACGATCGCCGCGCTGTGCGAGCTGGGCTACGCCGACAGGATGGTGCTGAGCCACGACACCGCCTGCTTCATGGACTATTTCGGCGGACAGTGGGACGAAGGTGTTCCTCTGGTGGCTCCGAACTGGCGTTATGACCACATCCACGATGACGTTCTGCCTGCGCTGCGCGCTTCCGGTGTAACAGATGCGCATCTGGAACAGCTCCTGGTTACCAACCCCGCCCGCTACTTCTCGTAAAGTAGCGGGATCTGACAGTGCTACACGGGTAGGTGGAGCTGGGTGACTGCGGAGCAGGCCTTGTCGATCAGCCTCGGACTGCAAGGTCCCTGCGTCATCGCGAGGCTCACGGGAGAGTTCGACTTCGGATCGGCTGCCGAGGTGCGTGATCGGGTCACCAAGGCGCTCGACCTCAGTCTGCCCCCGATGATCATTATCGACATGCAGGCGGTGAGCGTCTGCGACTCCTCGGGCCTGTCCGTGCTGGTCTACCTGCACAAGGCGGTGACCGCCTCGGGCGGACGGCTGCTGGTGTCCGGTCTGAACGGGCGGTGCAAGCACCTGTTCGCCATCACCGCACTCGACAGGTTCTTCGAGATCAGGCCCACTGCCGAACTGGCCATCGCCGAACTGAGTGAATCGGGGCATTCTCCGCCGTTTGTGGGGTAGTCGGGCGGCATGGCGGACCTGTTGGGTGACTACCTCAAGGAGATCGGCAGGGTCCCGCTGCTCACCGCTGAGGAGGAGGTCGAGCTCTCCAGGCGGGTCGAAGCGGGCCTGTACGCGCGGCATCTGCTCGCCCATGGCGACGACCGGCACGTGCTGCGCGTCGTCGCCATGGAGGGTGAGCAGGCCAAGGACCGGCTGATCCGCGCCAACCTGCGCCTGGTCGTCGCCGCGGCCAAGCGCTACGCGCACAGGGGGCTTCCCCTGCTCGACGTGATCCAGGAGGGCAACCTCGGGCTGATCCGAGCGGTGGAGAAGTTCGACTACCGGCGCGGGTACAAGTTCTCCACCTACGGCATGTGGTGGATCAGGCAGGCGATCGAGCGCGGCATCAACGACAAGAGCAGGACCGTCAGGCTGCCCGTGCACGTGGCGGAGGAGGTCTCGAGGCTGTCCAGGATCGCCAGGAGGCTCGCGTCGGACCTGGGCAGGGAGCCGTCGGAGGAGGAGCTGGCCGGATCGGCCGGCCGTACGGTGGAGCAGGTCGCCGGGTTGCGCAGGCTGGCGAGGGAGACGATCAGCCTCGACACCCCCGTCGGGGAGAACGGCGAGGCGAGCGTCGGTGACCTGATCGCCGACGAGGACCTGCTGCAGGTGCAGGAGCTGATGGAGCTGCGGGCGCTGTCGGCGGAGCTGCGCGAGCTGGTGCGGTCGCTGCCGCAGCGCGAGGCGTTCATCATCAGATGCAGGTACGGCCTGGTCGACGGCAAGGTCATGACTTATCAGGAAATCGCCGACATTCTGGGACTGACCAGGGAGCGCATCAGGCAGCTGGAGAAGCAGGCGCTGCGACGGCTCAGAGAGGGCGGGCCGCTCCTGGCCTGGGCGTCCTAGCCACGTTTGACAGGCGGGCCGGTATAGCGGTTAATCGTCGCGTCTGTTCGTCCGGGAATCTGGGGGTTTGATGTTAAGAAGTATCGCTGTCCTGACCGCGGCCGCGTCGGTGGTGTTCGTCGCACCCGGCGTGGCCTCTGCGTCTTCGGGGGCGGTGACCAGGACGGTCACCGCTCCGGCTGCGGCGCGGGTTCCGGTGTCCGCTGCGCCGGTGTCGTCGTCGGCGGCACTGGCCGGATCGGCGTCGTCGGCCGCTTCGGCTTCGTCAGGTTCTTCGGCGTCGTCGGCTCGCCCGAAGCTGCTGCGCGGTAAGCCGTACTTCGGGCGTTGCAGGAGCACGTGCAGGGTCAACGTGCGCATCAAGAACGTCTCCCGGCAGACTGTCTACAGCGTCAGGCTCACCGCCAAGCTGAAGGTCAACGGCAGGAGCGTCGGCAGCTGCAGCGACTGGGTCGGCACGATGCGGGCCGGCAAGGTGCGGGTCGCCTCGTGCACCGTCAGGACGGGCAAGCTCGCGGGAATGTGGCGCGACCGCTATGACTACGGACGCTGGTACGTCAGGGCGCACACCTCCGTGCGCTACCTCTACTACCGCTGACCCCACCGGGCGGGAAACGCCGAAAGCCCACGGACGGCTCCTGCGGGAGCCGTCACGCGGGCTGGTACCACGAGCCTTCGATCAGGCAGTGATCATGAGGGCGAGGCCGATGAGGACCACGATCGGGACCACCCACACGACAGCCTCGGCCGCGAACTCCTTGTACATGGTGTGCTCTCCCTCAATGGGCCGCAGATAAGGTCATTGCGCAGCATAGCGGCCGCGGTCAGTCCTGCGGCCCCTGGTGGCGCAGCTCGGCCAGCCTGAGCCGCTTGGCGAGGCTGAAGCGCAACTCGTCGGCCATCGCCTGCGGCAGGTCGCGGGAGTCGGCCTCGACGCGCTGGAGCACCTCGGGACGATCACCCAGATGGCGTGTCCATGCCCGCAGGACCTGCGGCATCGCGCTGACGGCCGCGTCGCTGAGTATGGCCTCCCTCGGCAGCCACGAGGTGAGGAACTGCGTGACTCTGGCCGGACTCCACCACGAAGGACGATCGCCGACGAACTCCACAAGTGTGGCGAACGCCTCATTCGCGCCGGGCAGGTCGGGCAGACCGGCGAAGCTCGTCACGGTGTCGTCGGGGGCGTGCCGGAGAGGGTGCTCGACGGCCCTGGCTCTGGCAAGCACGATCGCGCGGGCCGCCGGCAGCGTGTCGGCGACGGGGGCGCCCATGACGGCGTCGGTGAGGTCGAAGGCGTCGAGGATGCGCCCGGCCACCAGTGCGGGGTCGGCGGGACGGACGTCGAGGTCGTCGAGGAACTTGGGCTCCTCGATCACGGCGTCGACCGTGAAGCCGCCGTGGGCCTGGTCGATGGCCACGACGGCCAGGTGGGGCTCCTTGCCGTTGGGGTAGACGAAGGAGAGGATCGCCAGGGCCTGCTCGCCATGGAGGTCGGCCATGCCGTACCAGGCCCCCTCCACCCGAGCCCGCCCCATCAACCCCATCCACGCCTCCCCGCCTGCACCCTGGGCGTCGACACGACCTCCGGTTCCTGTGGAATCTTCGGGTCCGATGGGACCTTCGGTTCCTGCGGTGCCCCCGGCTCGCGTAGAACCTCCGGTTGCCGCGTGATCCTCGGCTCCTGTGGGCTGCTCGGCTCCTACGGAACCCTCGGCTTTCGTGGGAGTTCCGGCTCCCGTCGTTTCCCCGGTCTCGGGACGGCCCTCGGGCTTCTCCGCAGGATGTTCGGTGGTGTCGGCCTCGTCCTGGGGTTCGGGGGCCGAGGGGGACAGGGCGGCGAGTGCGGTCAGCAGGAGGCGCGCCTCGCGGGTGCGGTCCTTGGTCGCGCGGATAACGAGCGGCTCGGCCGTCCCCTCTGGTCCTGAGGCGGCGGCCAGCCTGCTCGCCCAGAGCTCGGCCCGCAACGGTGATCGCCACCTGAGCAGGTCACGTGCCTGGCGTACGGCTTCGCGGTAGAGGTCGCTGGTGTTGTCCTTGGCACCCACCCCATGACCGTACCCAGTAGACGGGCCGTCAGCGGCCCCCGTCCGCTCGCCGCTGAACACACCCTCGGCCAGGCCCACCCCTCAGCGGGCTGGTGAAGGTCCGGTCAGGGCTGCGGCGAGCAGGGGCCCTGGAAGGTGGGCGCCGCCTGACAGGATCGGCGGCGCCCATCGGTCGTCAGTGGTCGTCGCCCGCCAGGCCGGCCTTGCGCAGAGCCTCCGCCAGCGCGCCCGTCGGGGCGGGGCGGCCCTGGCGGCGCTGTCCGCCGCCCTGGCGGCCGCCGTCACCCCTGCCGCCACCGTTCCCACGGCCGCCGTCGGACCTGCCGCCGTCAGAGCGACCACCGTCAGAGCGGCCGCCCTCACCGCGTCCGCCGCCGGAGCGGGTGTCTGCCTGACGGCCGTCGCCGGAGCGCCCGCCGCCCGTACGCCCGTCGCCCGAACGGCCGCCGGTCCGTCCATCCCCGGAGCGGCCACCGCCCGAACGTCCGTCGCCGGGACGGCCGCCGCCGGAGCGCCCGCCGTCCGCACGGCTCTCGCCGGGACCTCGAGCCCCGCGCTCACCGCCACCGGCGCCTGAGCCGGTGGCACCGCCGGCGCCTCTGCCCTGGCGGGGACGGCCGTCGCCGCCCTGCGTGGCCTCATCCTCAAGCCGCAGCGTCAGCGAGATGCGCTTGCGGGGGATGTCGACCTCGAGGACCTTCACCTTGACGATGTCGCCTGGCTTCACCACGTCGCGCGGGTCCTTGACGAACGTGCGCGACATGGCCGACACGTGCACCAGCCCGTCCTGGTGGACGCCGACGTCCACGAACGCCCCGAAGGCCGCGACGTTCGTCACCACGCCCTCGAGGATCATGCCCGAGGCCAGGTCGGAGAGCTTCTCCACGCCCTCCTTGAACGTCGCCGTCTTGAAGGCGGGACGCGGGTCGCGTCCGGGCTTCTCCAGCTCGCCCAGGATGTCGGTCACCGTCGGCAGGCCGAAGGTGTCGTCGACGAAGTCGGCGGGCCTGAGCGAGCGCAGCGTCGCGGTGTTGCCGATGAGCGACTTGAGATCGGCGCCCACCGAGCTCAGGATGCGCCGCACCACCGGGTAGGCCTCGGGGTGCACGCTGGAGGCGTCGAGCGGGTCGGCGCCGCCTGGAATGCGCAGGAAGCCCGCGCACTGCTCGAAGGCCTTGGGCCCGAGCCTCGGCACCTCCTTCAGCGCCGTGCGCGACCTGAAGGGGCCGTTGGCGTCGCGATGCTGGACGATGTTGTCGGCCAGCGTCGCCCCGATGCCCGACACGCGGGTCAGCAGCGGCGCCGAGGCGGTGTTGACGTCGACGCCGACCGCGTTTACGCAGTCTTCGACCACCGCGTCGAGCGAGCGCGACAGCTTGGTCTCGGCCAGGTCGTGCTGGTACTGCCCGACGCCGATGGACTTGGGGTCGATCTTGACGAGCTCGGCCAGCGGGTCCTGCAGGCGGCGGGCGATCGAGACCGCGCCGCGCAGCGAGACGTCGAGCTCGGGCAGCTCCTGCGAGGCGTAGGCGGAGGCCGAGTAGACCGACGCGCCCGCCTCGGACACCACGATCTTGGTCACCCCCGGCATGTGCTTGACAAGCTCGCCTGCGAGCTTGTCGGTCTCGCGGGAGGCGGTGCCGTTGCCGATGGCGATCAGCTCGACGCCGTGCTTCTGGACCAGCGCTCCGAGGACGGCCAGCGACTGGTCCCACTGCCGCTTGGGCTCGTGCGGGTAGATGGTCGCGGTGTCGACGACCTTGCCGGTGGCGTCGACGACGGCCACCTTGACGCCGGTGCGCAGGCCGGGGTCGAGGCCCATCGTGGTGCGGGTGCCCGCGGGGGCGGCGAGCAGGAGGTCGCGCAGGTTGGCGGCGAAGACCCGCACCGCCTCGTCCTCGGCCGCCTGCCACAGCCGCATGCGCAGGTCGAGGCCCAGGTGGACGAGGATGCGCGTGCGCCAGGCCCAGCGGACGGTGTCGTTCAGCCACTTGTCGGCGGGCCTGCCCTGGTCGGAGATGCCGAAGCGGGAGGCGATGCGCAGCTCGTACTCGGGACCCTCCTCGGGCTCGAGCGCGACCGAGAGGATCTCCTCCTTCTCGCCGCGGAACATCGCCAGGATCCGGTGCGAGGGCAGCTTGGTGAACGGCTCGCTGAAGTCGAAGTAGTCGGAGAACTTGGCGCCCGCCTCCTCCTTGCCCTCGCGCACGGACGAGACCGCCCTGCCGTTCGACCACATGCGCTCGCGCAGCGTGCCGATCAGGTCGGCGTCCTCGGCGAAGCGCTCGATCAGGATGGCGCGCGCGCCCTCGAGGGCGGCGGCCGCGTCGGCCAGCCCCTCGACGACGTAGGGGCCCGCGGTGGCGATCGGGTCGAGCGTCGGGTCGGCGAGCAGCGCGTCGGCCAGCGGCTCGAGACCGAGCTCGCGCGCGATCATGGCCTTGGTGCGGCGCTTCGGCTTGTAGGGGAGGTAGATGTCCTCCAGGCGGGCCTTGGTGTCGGCCGCGACGATCTGCTCCCTGAGCTCGTCGGTCAGCTTGCCCTGCGACGCGATGGACTCGAGGATCGCCGTGCGCCGCTCCTCGAGCTCACGCAGGTAGCGCAGCCGTTCCTCCAGCGTGCGCAACTGCGCGTCGTCGAGCGCGCCGGTGACCTCCTTGCGGTAGCGCGCGATGAAGGGCACGGTCGCGCCGCCGTCGAGCAGGTCGACCGCCGCCTGCACCTGCCCGTCGCGTACGCCCAGCTCTTCCGCGATCCGCTGGTGAATAGAGAGCACTGATTCGCCTTTCGATGGTCCGCCGCTCAATTCTGCCGGACCGGGGGATGATGTTCTTCCTGTCTGCCGGGTGGTCGCTGTGTCTCCTCCTGTACGGCAAGCCCGTCCGGCGCCTCCGCCGGCCGCGTGGTGCCGTCCGCCGAGGGCGCGCGCCCAGCAGAACTTCGGTTCCCGCCGTCACGGCGAGCCTGAACCCGAAACCCTAAACCCAGGCACCGACGTTTTCGCCCCGGCCCCACGGGGCGGCCGAGGAAAGGCCAGGCCGAGGTCGGCCGGGGGGAGCCTCGCGGGGCCGGCTGGAGGTGAGGGCCGGGACAAGGTCGGCTGGGGGGAGCGGTCGGGCGGGGTCGGGCGTGGGGGCGTGCCGCCGCCGGGGTGCGCGGCGGCGGCACGGGTCAGCGGGCGACGGCGGCCCCGGCCGGCGCCTGACACTCAGGGCCCGGACAGGCGGGGCCCGAGCAGGCCGGGCAGGCGGGGTCCGACCAGGGCGCCGGCACCAGGTGGCCGCGGTCGCGCCAGGTCACCGCGCTCCGGCCGCACCCGTTGTCGACGTGCCATGCCTCATAGGTGTGCTTCCACTCCGCATGGCACAGGGCGCAGCGGTGCGTCCACGTCTCCAGGACGACGCAGGAATCCTTCATGGTCTTGCTCCGATCATGTGGTGGTACGGCGGGCACGGGCCCTGTCACGTACGCCACACGCACAGCAGCGTCCTGAGCGCCGTCTTCCGCACGCACGCGGGCGCGGCAGGCGTGGCCACCACGGGATCGTGCCGTCCGAGGAGGGAAGGCGGAGAAGGACGCCGGACGGGAAGCGCGGTTCTCCGTGAGGTGTCGTCGGAGACGGGGAGCCGTTCGACGGCGACGTTCTCGCCCTCGGCGGCGAACGCCTCGGCGTACGCGGGGCCGAGCCCTCCGACCTGAACGGTCCAAGCGAGGGCTGCCACCACCACCCACAGCCATGCCCGACCGCCGGGGGACAGTCGGGGCATCGCGATACTCACGCTGTGTAACATGTCCGCGCCAAAGCGCGGAGAATCGTCACACAGTGTAATATTCGTTCGACGTCAGGGGCGCTACACGGAGGTCAGGCGATACTCCTGGGGGCTCACTCCCCGCTCCCGTTTGAACGCCGTGCTCAGCGCGAACGCGCTGCCGTACCCCACTCTCCTGGCCACCGACCCCACGGTCGCGTCGGGCTCGCGCAGGAGGTCGGCGGCCATGGCCAGCCGCCACCCCGTGAGGTACGTCATCGGCGGCTCGCCCACCAGCTCGGTGAAGCGCCGCGCCAGCGCGGCGCGGGACACCCCGACGCGCTCGGCCAGCGTCGCCACGGTCCACGGGCTGGCCGGCTCGTTGTGCAGCACCCGCAGGGCGCGGCCCACGACCGGGTCGCTGTGCGCCTGGTACCAGGCGGGCGCGCCCGCCTCGGGACGGGAGAACCAGGCCCGCAGCGTGGCGATCAGCAACAGGTCGAGCAGCCGGTCGAGGAAGACCTCCTGTCCCGGCTGATCCTTGGCGATCTCGTCGCCGAGCAGCGTGAGCAGGGGGGAGTCGAGCGAGGGCACGACGAGGGAGGCGGGCAGAGCGAGCAGCAGACGCTGACTGATCTCGCCGCGCATCTGGTAGGTGCCGCTGAGCATGGCGGTGGGGCCGTCCAGGCTCTCGCCCCAGGTGCGGACGCCCAGGTCCATGGAGGCGCACAGCTCCACCCCGTCGACCGTGGTGCTGCGCTCTCCTGGGTGGATGAGGATGGTGGGCTCGGTGCCCGGGGCGTCGGCCACGTTGTACGCCTCGGGCCCCCGCATGATCGCGACGTCGCCCGGACGCAGGCGCAGGGGGTCGCCGCGGTCGGGCAGGACCCACGCCTCGCCGCGCAGCATCGAGACCAGCGTGAGCGGCGCGCGGTCGAGGATGCGGACCGACCACGGCGGTGTCATGATCGAGCGGAGCAGGAAGGCGCCGCGGGCGCGCGGGCCGTCGAGAAGTCCGGCGAGAGCGTCCATGAGCCGAAGCCTAGACGCTCGATGATGGGGCTGAGCGTGTGAGCCATGGCCCGTCTCGGTCGCCGCCGCCAAGCTGAGGACATGACAGATCTGGTCCTGGGCGGTGCCCGCACGACCGGGCGACTGCCGGTCGGTGCCGGCTCGCGGAACGGCACGCCCCCCTTCGACCGGAGCGACGAGTGCGCCGCGCGTGCGGCGGCGAGTGGAATGTGGAGTAGATCATGATGACGATGGCCTCGGCCGTGCTCAGTGTGCTGCTGCTGGGCGCGATGGCCGGACTGTTCTTCGCGTTCTCGACCTCGGTGATCCCCGGGCTCGACGCGATCGAGCCCGAGCGGGCCGTCGCGGCGATGAGGAGCGCCAACAGGAAGATCCTCAACCCGCTGTTCCTGCCGGTGTTCCTCGCGGCCAACGTCGCGCCGCTCGTGACGGGCGTCCTGCTCCTGACGCAGGGCCGCCCGTCGGCGGGCATCGCGTTCCTGGCCGCCGGAGGCGTCTACGTCGTGGGCGCCTTCGTGGTCACCATGGCGATCAACGTGCCGATGAACAACGCGCTCGAGGCGGGGACGGGCCCGGCCGAGCGGCTGTGGGCGGACTACTCGCCCGGCTGGCAGCGGTGGAACGTGATCAGAGGGCTGGCGAGCCTTCTCGCGCTGGGCGTCGCGGCGGCGGGCCTGCTGTTGTGGTGATACTCGCGAAGGGGGAGGCGTAAGTAGATACGATCTTGCGCGTCGGGTGAAACCGGGCGAAAGGCCCGGATCACCGCCTACGAAAGGAACTCCCCCCATGCGCTGGCACAAGCGTCTGCTCACCGCAGGGGTCGTCGGCGCCGTGGCCATGACCGCTTCCGCGTGCGCGGGCGGCCAGGTCCGTGGCGCCAGCCAGCCCCCTTCGGCCCCCGCCACCCAGCCTGGCGCGAGCGCGAGCACGAGCGCGGCCCCCGCCGCCGTCAACGACAAGGCCTTCGTCTACGCGCCCAACCTCGACGTGGTCACCGACTGGGACCCCGCGACCTCGTACTCCAACGAGAACATCGCGATGCAGAACATCTACGAGTCGCTGACCCGCTACAACGCCGCGAGCCAGAAGCCCGAGCCGCGCCTGGCCACCGAGTGGAGCTCGGCCGACGGCGGCAAGGAGTGGACGTTCAAGCTGCGCGAGGGCGTGAAGTTCCACTCGGGCAACCCGGTCACCGCCGAGGCCGCCAAGAAGGCCATCGAGCGGACCATGAAGCTGAAGAGCGGCGCCGCCTACATCTGGGACGCGGTCAAGAAGATCGAGGCGCCCGACGGCGGCACGCTGAAGTTCACGCTGAAGTACGCCACCCCGCTCGACCTGGTGGCCTCCTCCGGCTACGCCTCCTACATCTACGACACCAGCGTGGTCGAGAAGGTGAAGGACGGCACGACCGACGCGGGCTCCGGCCCCTACACGATCGACACCTGGGCCAAGGGCAAGGAGACCGAGCTCACGCTCAAGGCGTTCGACGACTACTGGGGCGGCTGGAAGCCGGGGCAGTACAAGAAGGTGGCCTTCCGTGTGACGCCCGAGCTGACCACGGCGTGGCAGCTGCTGAAGAACGGCGAGGTCAACTTCGTCCAGCGGCTCAACCCGCAGCTGTTCGCGCAGGCGGGCTCCACCCCGGGGGTCCAGGCGACGCGGACGCCCTCCTTCCAGAACCTGATGCTGCTGTTCAACACCGAGAGCGGCCCGCTCAAGGACGTGAAGGTCCGGCAGGCGCTGCAGAAGGTCCTCGACTACGACGGCCTGGCCGCCGCTCTGGAGGGCGCGGGCGTGAAGGGCTCGGGCCTGGTGCCGCAGGGCCTGCTCGGCTTCACTCCCGGCCTGGAGCCGAAGCAGGACCTGAAGGAGGCGGCGGAGCTGCTGGCCGCCGCGGACTACGGGCCCGACCTCAACGAGCTGAAGCTCAGCCTCACCTACGCCCAGGGCGACGCCGACCAGCAGCTCATGGTCACGCTGCTGAGCTCGCAGCTGAAGAAGCTGAACGTCACCCTGCAGGCCAAGCCGATGCAGTGGAACGCGCAGTGGGACCTCGGCAAGAAGAAGGGCCAGGACATCTTCGTCATGTACTGGTTCCCCGACTACGCCGACCCCTACTCGTGGTTCGTCAACGTCTTCCGCAGCGCCGACCCCGTCTCCTTCAACCTCTCCTACCTGAAGGACGAGGCGATCGACAAGGCGATCGACGCGCTGCCCCAGCTGACGGCCACCGACAGGGCCGCGGCCGAGCAGTCCTACGCCGACCTGCAGAAGAAGATCATCGAGGAGAAGGCCGCCGTGGCGGTGCCGTACGTGCAGACCTACCAGCGCGCGCTGACGGCGGGCGTGCAGGGGTACGTCGACAACCCCGCCTACCCGAACGTCGTCTCCTTCTACGATCTGACGCTCGCCGGGTGATCGGGTATCTGACGCGCCGGCTCGGCCAGGCCCTCCTGGTCGTGGCCGGCGTCGTCACGCTCACGTTCGTCATCATGCGGCTGGTCCCCGGCGATCCCGCCGTCGCCTACGCCGGGCCCAAGGCGACGCCCGAGCAGCTCGCGGCCGCGAGCCGGCAGTTCGGGCTGGACCAGCCGCTCCACGTCCAGCTCTGGAACTACGTCAGGGACCTGGTCACCGGCGACTGGGGCACCAGCCTGCGCACCAGGCAGCCGGTCCGCGAGGACCTGTTCACCGCCTTCCCCGCCTCGCTGGAGCTCGTGGGAGCGGCCCTGATCCTCGCGATCGTGGTGGGGATCCCTGTGGGCGTCCTCGCCGCCCGTCACAAGGCGAGGCTGCCCGACCTCGGCGTACGGCTCGGCTCGATGCTGGCCGTCTCCGTGCCGGTGTTCTGGCTCGCGCTCACCCTGCAGACCGTCTTCGCCAGCCACCTCGGCTGGTTCCCGGTCGCCGGCGAGTACGACGCCTCGCTCGACACCACCAGCCCGCTCACGCTCTGGACCAACATCACGATCGTGGACGCTCTCATCACCGGCAACTGGCCCATCTTCACCAGCACGCTCGACCACCTCGTGCTGCCCGCGCTGGTCGTGGCCGCCTACCCGGCGGGCGTGATCGCCCAGATGACCCGCGCCGCGCTCATCGAGGAGTCAGGCCAGGAGCACGTACGGCTGGAGCGCGCCCTGGGCTTCGGCGAGACGACCATCCTGACCAGGTTCGCGCTGCGCCCCGCGCTCAACCCCGTCCTGTCGCTGATCGCGCTCGTCTTCGCCTACTCCCTGGTCAACGGCTTCCTCGTCGAGGCGGTCTTCAACTGGCCGGGTCTCGGCCGCTACGCCTTCAACGCGATCACCTCGGCCGACACGCCGGGCATCGCGGGCGTCACCCTGCTGGTCGCCGTGGTCTACGTGCTGGTCAACCTGGTCGTGGACCTGCTGCAGGGCGTCATCGACCCCAGGGTGAGGACGCGATGACCGTCGTCGAGCCGCGCAGGCGGCTGCCCAGGATGCCCGACCGCCTGGCCGCCTTCGGGGCCGTGCTGCTCGTGCTCATCGTGGCGTCGGCGCTCTTCGCGCCGTGGCTGGCGCCGTACGAGGAGAACGACCCGAGGCCGCTCGACAAGCTGCTCGAGCCCAGCTCCTCGCACTGGTTCGGCACCGACCACGTGGGGCGCGACATCCTCACCCAGATCCTGTACGGCGGGCGCACCTCGCTGGCGATCGCCGCTGCCGTGCTGGCCGTCTCGGCGCTGGTGGGCGTCACGCTCGGCGTCGTGGCCGGATACGCGGGCGGCTGGATCCGCGACGTGATCATGCGGATCACCGACATCTTCCTGGCCTTCCCCGCGCTGCTGCTCTCGCTCGCGCTCGCCGTCGTGCTGCAGCCCAGCGTGACCACGGTGATCCTGGCGATCGCGGTGACCTGGTGGCCGTGGTACGCCCGCCTGTCGGCCTCGGTGGCCGCCTCGGTGTCCACCAGGAGCTACGTCGACGCGGCCCGCTGCCTGGGCGTGCCCGCGCCGGTGATCGTGTGGCGGCACGTGCTGCCGAACTCGATCACGCCCGTCCTCGTGCAGCTCTCGCTCGACGCCGGAGGGGTGATCCTGACCGCGGCAGCCTTGTCCTACCTGGGGCTGGGCGCTCACGAGCCGACCGCCGAGTGGGGGCTGATGGTGCAGCAGGGCCAGGCCCTCTTCACCACGAACTGGTGGGTGGTCACCTTTCCCGGCCTGGCCATCCTGGTGACCGCGTTCGCCTTCAACGTGCTCGGCGAGGGACTGCGGAGCGCGCTCGACCCGCGAAGGACGGTGATCAGGTGATCAGGGTGCGGGATCTGCGCGTCGCCTACGGCGACAGGGTCGTGGCCGAGGTCCCCGAGCTGGACGTGGGGCGCGGCGAGTGCGTGGCGATCGTGGGGGAGAGCGGTTCGGGCAAGTCCACCACCCTGCTCGCGCTGCTCGGCCTCACCGAGGGCGCCCGCGTGTCGGGCGAGGTGTCGGTGTGCGGGGTGGACGTCATGAAGGCGCGGCCCCGCGCGCTGCGTGCCGTACGCGGCGCCAAGGCGGCGCTGGTCATCCAGTCCCCGCAGGCGGCGCTCTCCCCGACGACCAGGCTCGGCGTCCTGATGCGCAGGGCGCTGCGACTCCACGGCGTCACGGGTGGCCCCAGCCTGACGGGCGGCGCCGGCTCCACGGGCGGTCCCGGCACCATGGGCAAGGGGGCGCGCGGGATCGACGCGGTGATGGCCCAGGCGTGCGAGGCGGTGCTGCTCGACCCGGCGATCCTGCGCCGCTACCCGCACGAGATCTCCGGCGGGCAGGCCCAGCGGTTCGCCATCGCCATGGCCATCGCGCTGGGCGCCGAGGTGATCCTGGCCGACGAGCCCACCAGCGCGCTCGACGTCACCGTCCAGGCCGAGGTCGTCGGCGTGCTGCGCGGGCTGCGCGAGGAGCGGGGCCTGGCCGTCCTGCTCGTCTCCCACGACCTCGCCCTGGTCTCCACGATCGCCGACCGCGTGCTCGTCATGAAGGACGGCGTGGTCGTGGAGTCGGGCCCCGCCCGCCACGTGCTGCGCGACCCCGACCATCCCTACACCCGCGAGCTGCTGGAGGCGCTCCCATGATCCTGCGCGCCGACGGCGTCACCCTCGGGTACGGCGGCCGCCCCGTCGTCCACGACGTCACACTCGACATCACCGAGGGGGGCGTCGGCCTCATCGGCGAGTCCGGCTCGGGCAAGACCACGCTGGCCCGCGCCTTCCTCGGACTGCTCAGGCCCATGAGCGGCACGATCACCTTCAACGGCAAGGACCTGCGCACGGCGGGCATGAAGGCGTTCAGGAAGGCCGTGCAGCCGGTCTTCCAGGCCGAGTCGCTCGACCCGAGGATGTCGGTGGCCCGCTCCATCGCCGAGGGAAGCCGCGACAGAGCCGCGGTGCCCGCGCTGATGGAGCAGGTCGGGCTCGACCCTGCCCTCGCCGCGCGCAGGCCCCACCAGCTCTCCGGCGGCCAGCGTCAGCGCGTGGTCATCGCCAGGGCCCTGGCCGTCCGGCCGGAGCTGCTCATCCTCGACGAGCCGACCAGCGCGCTCGACGTCACCGTCCAGGCGAGGATCCTCGAACTGCTCGAAGGGCTCGATGCCGAGCGGCTGCTCATCACCCACAACCTGGCGGTGGTGGAGCGGCTGTGCCGTACCTCTCATGTGCTGTTCGCCGGCAGGGTCGTCGAGTCGGGGCCGACGGGCGAACTGCTGAGGCGGCCCGCGCACCCCTACACGCTGGCGCTGCGCGACGCCGTGCCGAGGCTCGGAGGGCAGCCGCCGGTGGCGAGGGGGAGGACGGAGGCGGCCCCCGCGAGCGAGGGGTGCCCGTTCAGGCTGCGCTGCCCGCTGGCCGTACCGGAGTGCGAGAGCGCCCCCGAGCCGCGCGAGGTGGCCGGCAGGAAGGTCGCCTGCCACCGGGCCGAGCTCGTCCTCAGCGCCTGATGGTCGCGCCCGCCTCGGTCCTCGTTGGCTCGTGCCTCGCTCTCTCGGGCCCGAGCTCCTGCGCTCAGAGGGCTCGCAGCCCGTTGATCACCTCCAGCATCACCTTCGCGTCGGGCGCGGGAGGCGGCTTCTCGACCTCGACCAGTTTCTGCGCGTGCAGGTCGCCGACCAGCACGCGCACCACGCCGATGGGCAGGTTCAGCTCGGCGGCCACGTCCACCAGACGGGTGGGCTTGGTGCACTGCTGCAGGATGATCAGGTGTTCGGGGTTCAGCCCCACGGGCATCGCGAGACCGCCCGCCGTGATGATCACGGCGATGAGGGCGATGGCCTCGCTCGCGGGCACGGTGCGACCACGCGTCAGCAGGTAGGCGGGGACGATAGGACCTGCGTCCTCGTCCAGCCAGCGCTCCTCAGTCACTGGTCACCACCCGCATCCGCCGGGCAGGCTCGGGGTCGTGCTCCTGCGGGGCATCGCTCTCCTCCTCCGAGCTTGTTCGCTCGGAGACAAGCTCTCCTGGGATCAGCACGATGGCGGTGGTCCCTCCATATGGCGAACCGCGCAACGTCACGCGGATGTCATGCCTGGCGGCCAGGCGGGCGACGACGAACAGGCCGAGCCTGTCACTGTCGGCGAGATCGAACTCCGGCGGGTTGGCCAGCCGCTCGTTGAGATCGGTCAGCTCCTCCTCGCTCAGCCCGAGGCCCCTGTCCTCCACCTCGATCGCGAACCCGTGGGCGGCGAGCTCGCCGCGGACGGTGACCGCGGTGTGCGGAGGGGAGAAGACGGTGGCGTTCTCGATGAGTTCGGCGATCAGGTGGATGACGTCCCCCACCACGGGCCCCGCCAGCGAGTGGTCGGGCATGGGGGAGACGCTCACCCTGGTGTAGTCCTCCACCTCGGCGGACGCGCCGCGGACGACGTCGTGCAGCGGGACGGGCTTGCGCCAGCCACGCCCTGGGACGGCGCCCGACAGGATGATCAGGCCCTCGGCGTGACGGCGCATCCTGGTGGTGAGGTGGTCGAGGCGGAACAGGTCGTCCAGCGCCTGCGGGTCGGTGGCGGTGCGCTGCATGCCGTCCAGCTGGATGCGCTGGCGGTGCAGCAGTGTCTGGCTGCGCCTGGCCAGGTTGCGGAAGACCTGGCCGACGCCCGCCCTCAGCTTCGCCTCGCCCACGGCCGCCTCGACGGCGGTCTGCTGGACGGTGGCGAAGGCCTTGCCGACGTCCTGGATCTCGGCCGTCCTGCCCGGCACGGTCAGCGCGGGCACCTCGACCTCCTCGCCCTGACGCAGCTTGCGCACCACCTGCGGCAGCCTGGACTCGGCCACCTCAAGGGCGGCCTGGCGCAGCGTGCCCAGCTCCCTGGACAGCCTGTTGCCCATCCGCAGCGAGATCACGATCGAGACCACCACCACGACCAGCCCGGTGCCCGCCAGCACCAGCGCCCGCACGAGCACCGCGTCGGCGACCGGCTCGGCGCGCTCGGACAGCAGGACGCTGGCGCTGTTCTGCGCCTCCTGGATGGTGGTGGCCAGCGCGTCGGAGGCGGTGGGCCAGTCGGCGGGCGCGTGGCCCGCGATGATCTGCTCCTCCATGATCCTCAGCCGCTGATAGGCGGGCGAGGTGATGATGCCCACCTGGATCTCGCGCAGCGGCGCGTCCAGCTCGGCGAGGGCCTGGTCGATGAGGAAGCGGCGGTTGCCGACGAGCTGGGTGAAGAGCTTGCGCTCCTCCTCGCCAGGATCGCCGACCGCGATCGCCTGCTCCCTGGTCAGCAGCTCCTTGGCGTACCCGAGGTTGATGACCAGGCGCGACTGCTCGTAGATCGGGATGTCGTCGATCAGCGCCACGCTGCGTTGCAGGCCGAAGAGCGCGTCGGAGATCGCGTTGTAGGCCTCGATCGTGGGCAGGATCGGCGACAGGCCCGCGTCGATCTCACCTCTGATCCCCTCGAGGTGCGCCAGCTGCGTGAGCACCGTGTCGATCTCCGTACGGACGGCGGGCGTGGACGAGCCGCGCGAGAGCTCCGACAGCTGACGGAAGCGCTCCCTCGCGGTGTCGGTCCTGGCTCGCTGGGTGTAGGCCTCGGCCTGCTCGTCGGCGGTCGCGCGGTCGACGACCAGCGACGCCGAGGACAGGCGTTCGCGCTGGAGCTCACTGATCAGCTTGCTCGCCGGCTGGCGCAGGTTGGTCCAGCGCTCCTTGTACGAGCGAAGTTCGAGGCTCTCCCCTGCTGTCACCGCGACGATGATGACCCATAGGGTGACCATCGAGACAAGCGGGACCAACAGTAGGCCGACGATCTTCACCCTGATCGTGCGGCTTCGGGCCATGGCACCTCACTCCGGTCGGTCCCTGGCATCGGAACCCCGGATTGGGACACAGGAGAGCCTAGCAATAGGCCCACACAATTTCCCGATTTTTCGGGATTTTCGGCGCTGTTTCGTGATCTTGCAGTAAGTTCACCACAAGATCGGGGAGTGGGGGAGACAGATGCGCCGTCGGCTGATCGCGGCCGCGCTCGCGCTCCTCCTGGCCGGCTGCTCGGGCCAGCAGGCGCAACAGGCGCGGCAGGAGCCGCCGCCCGCCAAGGAGTCCACGTTCGTCTACGTGGAGAACCTCGGCGTGGTCACCGACTGGGACCCCGCCAGCTCGTACTCCAACGAGATCATCGCGATGCAGAACGTCTACGAGTCGCTGACGGTCTACAACCCGGTCACCAAGAAGGCGGGTCCTCGCCTGGCCACCTCGTGGCGCGCCAGCTCCGACGGCAGGACCTGGACGTTCACCCTGCGCTCCGGCGTCACCTTCCACACGGGAAGGCCGCTCGACTCCGCCGCGGTCAAGGCCTCGATCGAGCGCACCATGCGCTCCAAGAGCGGGCCGTCCTACATCTGGAACGCGGTCGAGAGCATCAGGGCCGTCGACCCGCTCACGGTCACCTTCACGCTGAGGTACGCCGTGCCGCTCGATCTCGTCGCCTCCTCCGGCTACGCCGCCTACATCTACGACACCGCCGCCTCCACCGACCTCAAGGCCTGGTTCGCCGCGGGACGCGACGCGGGCACCGGCCCCTACACGGTGGCCAGCTGGCAGAAGGGCAAGCGCGACGAGCTCACGCTCAAGGCGTACCGGCCCTACTGGGGCGGATGGGACAGGCCCCACTACACCAGGGTGAAGTACATCGTCATCCCCGACCTCGACGAGGCGTGGCAGCGGCTGCTGCGCGGCGAGGCCAGCTTCGTGCACCGGCTGAACCCCGCCCTCTACCGCAGGGCGGCCAGGACCGCAGGGGTGCGCACGGCCGAGATACCGTCGTTCCAGACCGCGATGCTGCTCTTCAACACCGCCTCGGGACCGCTGACCGACGTGCGGATCCGCAGGGCGCTGCGCAAGACCATCGACTACGACGGCACGCTGAGGGCCCTGCGCGGAGCCGCCTCGCCCGCTACGGGGGTGATCCCCGAGGGACTGCTCGGCCATCTGCCCGACCGCAGGCCCAAGCAGGACCTCCAGGGCGCCACGCGGCTGCTGACAGCCGCGGGATACGGCCCCGGTGGGCGCAACCTGCGCCTCACCCTCACCTACGCCCAGGGCGACGAGGACCAGCGCGTCTTCGTCCAGCGCCTGGCGGCCACGCTAGAACCGCTCAACGTCACGCTCGTGGCCAGGGCGATGCCGTGGGAGGCGCAGTGGGCGCGCGGCAAGACGCGGGGGCAGGACATCTTCCTGATGTACTGGTGGCCCGACTACGCCGACGCCTACTCGTGGTTCACGAACGTGTTCAGGAGCGCGGAGAAGGTCGAGTTCAACCTGACGTACCTGAAGGACCGGGTCGCGGACGGGCTGATCGACACCCTGCCCGAGCTGACTGTCACCGACAGGGCGGCGGCGCAGCGGGCGTACGCGCGGCTGGACCGCCGGCTGCTTGAGGTGCAGGCGGCGGCCGCGGTGCCGTGGGTGGTCAACTACCAGCGCGCCTACCTGGGCGGCATCCAGGGCTACAACGACAACCCGGCCTACCCCGACGTCGTCTTCGCCTACGACCTCCGCCCCGCGGGCTGACCCTTCGTCCGCAGAGGAGGATCAGCGAGGGACGCACCTCAGGAACATCCTGGACAAGCCCGGCGCCCGCGACCGCACCCGGGCGGCCGTTCTCGCCCACGAGTTCGGGCTCGTCTTCGCCGGAGCAGGCGGGCGCGCCTGAAGGGTGTCGCAGAGGAGGCGCTCCCTCACCCTTCAGGTCTGCTGTGGCGGGTTCTCGACGCGTTCGCGCAGGCGGCTACGGATCTCCTCCGGCGTGTAGGCACGGCGGCGGCGTTCGGCGCGGGCCATGACGACGCCGGTCGCGGCCACGCCCGCCATGCCCGCGAGGCCCAGAATCTTCCACCACTTCGTGCGCATGTGCCTAGGGTAGTGCTGTGCTGACTCTTGACGAGGCCGTGAACCTCACTCGGACAGGCGATCTGTGGGTGTTCAGGGGGCGTTCGGTACCCGACAGGGCCATCCAGACCGTGACCAACAGTCCGGTCAACCACGTGGGCATGTCGATCGTGATCGACGACCTGCCGCCGATGATGTGGCACGCCGAACTCGGCAAGTCGCTGCTCGATCTGTGGTCGGGCACCCACCAGCGCGGGGTGCAGCTGCACGACCTGCGCGAGGCGGTCACCGTGTGGGGCCAGAGGTACGGCCAGCGCGGCTGGCTGCGTCAGCTCGAGCCGCAGGCGACGCAGGAGATGGAGGACGCCGCGCTGCGCACGGTCGCCAGGCTCGACGGCACGCCGTTCCCCTCGACGGCGCGGCTGGCGGGGCGCTGGCTGCGCGGCAGGGTGCCGAGGCTGCGCAGGAAGGCGGCGGCGAAGGAGGGCGAGGCGACGCTGGAGCGGGCCTACTGCGCCGAGGTCGTCGCGGTGACCTACGAGGAGATGGGCCTGCTGCAGGCGGGACGCAGGCCCAACTGGTACGACCCCGGCAAGTTCTGGAGCGGCGACGACCTCGACCTGCCGGAGGGCTACCGGCTGGGCGGCGAGATCACCGTGGCCGTCCCGCTGACGGCGAGCTGAGCCGAAGGGGCGCCGACTGACGTCGGGGTTGACCCGACGCGGCGGTGACCGACGTCCGGGCTGAGCGGAGGCGGCGGTGACCGACGTCCGGGCTGAGCCGAGGCGGCGGTGACCGACGTCCGGGCTGAGCCGAGGCGGCGTCGTCCGGCGGTCTGCTGAGCCGAGGCGGCGGCGACGCGAACGGCGGCCCGCACGGAGAGGTGATCGGCGAGGCAGCGCTCGGCCAGGACTCCGCCATGAGCGCGCAAGGAGCGCGCGGTCGCCTGGATCCGAGGCCCGCGCCCGCGCCACAGTGCGTCCCTGGACGCGCCGCGCATGGCGGTCCTGGCCGAAAGGGACTCGATGCTCCGTTCCACCGTCGTGCTCTCCTCCGCCGTGCTCATGGCGCTCGTGGGGACCACGCCCTCTTCCGCGCGGCCCGCCGCGGCGCCCGGCGATGTCTACGTGGCGCTCGGCGACTCGGCCGCCGCCGGGCCGCTCATCCCGAACCAGTCGCTCGCCCAGCCTGGCTGCCTGCGCTCGAACCGCAACTATCCCTCGCTCACCGCCGCGTCCCTGGGCGTCACCGTCTTCAGGGACGCCTCGTGCTCGGGCGCGACCACCGAGGACATGTACGAGGGGCAGGTCACGCCCGCGGGCAAGGTGCCCCCGCAGCTGGAGGCGGTGACCGAGGACACCACCCTGGTCACCCTGCAGATCGGGGGCAACGACCTCAGGCTCACCGAGCTCGTCGTGCAGTGCTTCAACCTGCTGCCGCTCGTCGCCGACCCCTGCGCCGACGACGAGCCCGAGGACGGCGAGAACGGCTGGCAGGCCAGGATCCAGGCCCTCGCGCCCAGACTGGAAAGGCTCATCGGCCGCGTCGCCGAACGGGCGCCCATGGCCAGGATCTTCGTCGTCGGATACGCGACCTACCTGCCCAGGGGCGGCTGCTACCCGCGCGTGCCCGTGCTCGGCGAGGACGCCACGTGGGTCCAGGGTCTCATCACCCGCGTCAACCGCGTGCTCGCCGAGCAGGCGGTCGCGAGCGGCGCCACCTATGTCGACCTGGAGACGCCGAGCGCCGGTCACGACGCGTGCGCGGCCAGAGGCGTCCGCTGGATCGAGGGGTACGTTCCCACCTCGCGCGCCATGCCCTTCCACCCGAACGCCGCGGGCATGCGCGCCTTCTCGGACGTGGTCACCGCCGCGATCGAGGCCCAGGGGCGCGCCCTGCTCTAGGTGAGGGCGCGGCGAAGGCGCCAGGTGCCCAGGGCGAACAGGACCAGCGCCAGCCCCGTCAGCACGCCCAGCTGGGGCAGCACGTCGACGAAACCGGCGTCGTGCCGCACCAGCTGGGCGAAGGCGTCGTATCCCCAGGCGTGCGGGGTCAGGTGCGCGATGGTCCTCAGCGTCGGGTCGAACGACTCCAGCGGGACCGTCCCTCCGCCCAGCGCCGACAGCCCGAGGCCCAGGATCATGGCGAGGGAGATCGGCGGTCCAGGCGTCTTGAACGAGGCGCCGAGCAGCATGGCGGCGCCCGCGCCCACCAGGGAGAAGGCCAGCAGGGTCGCGACCGCGCCGAAGGGGTCGCCCCAGTCGACGCCGAACAGCAGGGCCGAGCCGGCCATGATGAGCGCCCCCTGCGCCAGCGCGATCGCGACGCGGCCGAGCGCCTCCCCGGCGATCACGGTGCCGACCCTGGTGGGCGAGGCGTGCACGCGCCTGGAGACGCCCAGCGCGCGCGTCTCCACCAGGCCGAGCGCGGCGGTGAGCGAGGTGAGGAAGGTGAACAGGAGCAGCAGCGGAGGCGCTGAGATGGCGAAGGCGCTGAGACCCTCGGGGAAGACGGCCCTGCCCGCGGTGCTCACCGTGACCGTCGCCGTGGGCGACACGCCGAGGACGCGGGCCGACTCCTGCCTGACCACCGAGCGCACCCATGTGCCGACGTCGTGGCTCCTCAGGTCGGTCCGCCTGATCAGGTAACGGACCGCGGCCGTGCGGCCGGCCGCGAGCGACGCGTCGTAGGAGGCGGGAAGCACCAGTCCCGCGTGTACCTCGCCGCGCTCCACCGCCGTCCTGAGCGCCGCCTCGTCGGCCGCGCGGGTGACCGTCACGCGGGTTCCCGAGCCGAGCGCGGTGACCAGGCGGTCGGCCAGCTGCCCCTGGGCGGCGACCACGCCGAGCCTGAGACCGTCCTGACCGCCGAAGAGCTGACCGAGCACCAGGATCAGCAGGAAGGGGGCGAGGAGCACGAAGAACACGTTGGTCCTGTCCCTGGCGAGCCTGAGCAGGCCGACCTGGGCGATCAGCAGCACCTTCATGCTCTCACCAGCCTTGCCGCGAAGGGGAGGGTGAGCGCGGCGACCCCGAGCAGCACCGCGAGGGAGGGCAGGGGGGACGCGCCGCCGTGCAGGTCGGCGAGGCCGCGCAGGAACCAGTGGTGCGGGGTGAGCTGGACGAACCACGAGCCCACGGGGAAGAACGAGCCGCCGAGCAGGCCGAAGGCCGTGGCCATGACCGACTGCCAGGTGGCGGCCTGCTCGGCTGTCCTGGCGAAGGAGGCCACGAACGCGCTGAGCCCCATGGCGGCCAGCACGCAGGCCACGCACAGCGCGGCCACGCCTGCAGGGTGACCCCAGCGGGCGCCCATGAGCAGGCTGGTGGCGCCGACCAGCACCGCCATTCCCGCCAGAGCGGCCAGCAGGCCGCTGAGCAGCTTGCCCGCCGCCACGCTCGCCCTCGGCACCGGGGCGGCCAGCAGGCGGGCCAGCGTGCCGGAGCTCCGCTCGGCGTACAGCCCCGTGAAGCCGAACAGCACGGCGAAGAACATGAAGAACACCGCCGAGCCGGCCGCGTAGTGGGTCGCGGGGTCGAGCTCGCGGGTGGCGGCGGTGGCGTCCTCGACGATCTCGATCGGCGGCGGGCCCGGCAGCGGCAGCGCGGCGGACTCGGCGATCTCGCGGGCCACCTGGACGGCGATCGGCGCGTCGACGCTGCCGATCACGTGGATGGAACCAGGGCCCGTCACGAACACCGCGTCCAGGCGGCCGCGTTCGACCAGCTCGCGCGCCTCCTGCTCGGAGGCGACGGGGACGACGGGCGGGAGCGCGGGCGACGAGGGGAAGGGGGAGGCGCCGACGGCGCCGTAGCGGGCGGCGACCGGCCCCTCGGAGCCCCCGATGACGAGGTCGAACATGAACGCCATCCCGAGCGGCAGCACGATCGCGAAGACCAGCAGCGTGCTGTCCTTCGAGCGGCGGCGCAGGTCCTGGGCGAGGATGAGCAGCATCGCGCGCATGGTCAGTCCCTCAGCGCTCGGCCTGTGAGGCGCAGGAAGGTGCTTTCGAGGTCGGGGTCGCCCAGCTCGGACGGCGTGCCCTCGGTCAGCATGCGGCCGTGGTCGACGATGCCGACCCTGTCGCAGAGCCGCTCGGCCTCCTCCATGTAGTGGGTGGTGTAGAGGACCGCGAGACCTTCGCCGGTGAGCCGCTGGACGCTGTCGAGGATGGAGGTGCGGCTCTGCGGGTCGACGCCCGCGGTGGGCTCGTCCATGACCAGCAGGCGCGGGCGGTGCAGCAGGCCGACGCCGATGTTGAGCCTGCGCGACATGCCGCCCGAGTAGGTGGCCACGGCGTGGTCGGCGCGGTCGGACAGGCCGATGAGCTCGAGGACCTCGGCGATCCTGGTCCGCGCCTGCGCCCGCCGCATGCCGTACATGCCGGAGAAGAACCTGAGGTTCTGGCGGGCGGTCAGGTCGGGGTAGAGGGCCAGTTGCTGCGGCACGTAACCGACCATGGCGCGGGTCGCGAGGTCGGGGGCCCTGCCGGCGACGCGGATCTCTCCCGCGTCGGCGTCGAGAACGCCGACGATCATCGAGATGGCCGTGGTCTTGCCGGCTCCGTTCGGCCCGAGCAGGCCGTAGGTCTCGCCCTCGTGGACGGCGAAGCCGAGCCCGTCGACGGCCACGATGTCCTTGTAGCGCTTGCGCAACCCCACGACCTCGAGTAACGCGCTCATGACACCTTGTTCCTCAACGGGACGTCACGGATGATCAGCCAGGTGAGGCCGAGACCGACCACGAACGCGCCCACGGCGGCGAGGACCGCGCTGAGCGCCGAGTCGGCCACGTCGAAGCCGATCCTGAGGCTGATGAACGGCAGCGGCGTCTTGTCGCCGATCGTGGCCTGGACGAACAGGACAATGGCGACGGCGGGGACGATGGCCAGCAGCCCTCCGCCCTGCCACCGGTAGAAGGCGGAGGAGACGAAGACACCGGCCACGAGCCATCCCACGAACATCACGGTGTACTCGAGGAAGATCATCGGAACCTGGGTGGGCGCGCTGAACAGGTGGGCCTGGCCGAGGGCCCAGGTCCAGCCGGTCAGCCCGTACAGCAGCGACTCCAGCAGGAAGCTGATCACCAGCAGGGCCGAGAGGAACGGCGCGAAGATCGCGATGGTGACGGCGGCCTGGAATCCGAACTGGCGGCGGCTCTGCCCGTGGGCGATGAAGAGCGGCAGGAACTCGGTGACCAGGGCGACGCCGACGAACAGCGCGTACCACCTGGTCAGCTGGACGGCCTTCTCCCACACGCTCTCGTTGAGCTCGCCCCAGACGCCGATGCCGACGGTGACCAGCGTGATGACCACGAGGTAGGCCAGCCACGCGAAGAGCGCGAACCATATGTTGGCGGCGAGGAGGCGGCTGGGGAATCTCATGAGGCGGGGCCTCCCGTCAGGTGGATGAACAGTTCCTGCATGGCGATGGGGCCGGTCTCCAGACCCGCCTTGCGGGCCTCCGCGTGGTCGAGCGGGCCGTAGACCATGACGGACCTGGTCGGGCCGAGCTGCTTGGAGCCGAGGACGGTCAGGTCGCGGGTGAACTCCTCGACCTGCTCGGCGGGTCCTGTGACGGCGCTTCCCATGGCCAGCAGTTCGTCGGCGGGGGAGTGCACGACGAGGCGGCCCTTGTCGATGATGACGACCTCCTCGAACAGGGAGCTGACCTCCTCGATGAGGTGGGTCGAGAGGATGATCGTGCGCGGATGTGCCATGAAGTCGGCGAGCAGGGCGTCGTAGAAGGCCTGCCTGGAGGGGGCGTCCATGCCGAGGTACGACTCGTCGAACATGGTCAGCGGCGCCCTCGACGCCAGCCCCACCACCACGCCCACGGCCGAGCGCTGGCCCTTGGACATCGACTTGACGTTCTTCTTGCGGTCGAGCTTGAACAGGTCGATGAGCTCCTGCGCGTAGGCGGCGTCCCATCGGGGGCGCACGTCCTCGGCGAAGTAGAGCGCGTCCTCCACCGTGCCGAGGTTGACCGTCTCTCCCGCGTCGCGGATGAGGGAGATCTCCCTGGTCGTGAGCCAGTTCTCGAAGATCGGGCTGTCGTCGGCGAGCACCGTTCCGCCGCTGTGCCTGCGAAAGCCTGCCAGCACGGACAGCAGGCTCGTCTTGCCGGCGCCGTTGCGTCCGAGCAGGCCGTAGATCTTCCCTGTGTCGAGCCGCAGCGACAGCGAGTCGATGGCGACGGTCTCGCCGTAGGCGACCTTGAGGTTGTCGATGTCGATCCTCATCGGCTGTCCCTGATCCTCTTGATCACGTCGTCCAGCGGGATTCCGATGGCCTTGGCCTCGGCCACCATCGGATCGACCACGTCGGTGAAGAAGCCCTCCCGGCGCTCGGCCCTGAGCGTGTCACGGGCGGCCGGACTGACGAACATGCCGATACCTCGTTTCTTGTAGAGAACGCCCTCGTCGACCAGCTGCTGGAACGCCTTCTGCGCGGTGGCGGGGTTGATGCGGAAGAACGCGGCGTACTGGTTGGTGGACATCACTTGCTCGTCTCCCTTCAGCGCCCCGCTCAGGACCTCGGCCTTGATGCGGTCCGCGATCTGCCGGTAGATGGGGCTCCGGTCGTCGAACATGGTTACTCGCTTCTATGGTTCATTACTCCTGTAATGAACCATAGAAGGCATGGGAGAGCGCGTCAACCGAGGGAGCGGGGGCTCAGCCGAGAAGCAGGTCGGCCAGGGCGGTGCGGTCGCTGACGCCGGTCTTCTCGTAGACGGCGTAGAGAGTGTTGGCGACGGTCCTGATCGACACGACCAGGCGCTCGGCGATCTCCCTGTTGGTCAGGCCCTGCGCGGCGAGAAGGGCGATCTCGCGCTGGCGCGGGGTCAGCTCGGGTACGTCGAGATCGAGCAGGGCGGGGGTGCGGGCGCCCTGGCAGCGGCGCGACAGCGCCCACGCCCTGGTCCGCGCGGCCTGGGCGGCGCGGGTCATCCCCCTGTCGCGGTACCGGCGGGCGGCCTGGGCGGCGGCCTCGGCGGCGTGCAGGATCAGGCCGAGGCGCTCGAACTCCAGGGACACCGCGTCGAGCTCGGCGCCGGTGCCCGCGCCGGCGTGCCTGGCGAACAGCGCGACCAGCGGGCCCTCACCGATGATGCGGGAGGCGACCAGCGAAGGGCGGCCCAGCCGTACGACGTCGTGGAGGAGGAAGGGCGTCTGGACGGGTAGCGCCTGGTCGGCCAGCGCGAGCAGGGCCGCGATGGCCCCCGCGACGTCGCCCCTGGCGGCCAGCGTCCAGGCCATGGCCTGACGCAGGGGGACGACCACGGGAGGCCCGAGCGGCAGCCCGGTGGCCTCGGCTCTGGCCAGCGCCTCCTCTGCCGCGTCGAGCTGACCGAGCAGGGCGTGCGCCTGGGCGAGCTCGCCCAGGCAGAACCCCGCCCACACGCCTCGCGAGGGCAGCCGGGCGGCCGCCTCGCGGCCGGCGGACAGGGCGTCGGCGACGCGTCCCCTCAGCCTGAGCGCCCTCGCCCGGTAGGTGCCGAACTCGACGACCGCCCGTGCCCACGCGCCGAACTCGCCGTCGAGCCTGCGCCCCTGGTCGGCGTGGTGCTCGGCGGTGTCGAGATCGCCCAGGTACAGCGCGGCCTGGGTGGCGGCGTCGAGCAGCGCGGCCCGCAGGCTCGGCAGCGCGTGGGCCGCACTGTCGAGCGCGGCCCCGGTGCGGGCGACCACCTCCAGACTCTCCGTGGCGCGCCCCTTCGCGGCCAGGATGGTGGCCTCCGTGGTGCCGAACGCCCTGACGTTGCGGGGCTCGACGCAGGGTCCCATCGTCATCGTCGAGCGGAGCGTGGCCGCGGCCTTGTCCAGATCCCCGACGAACGCCTCGATCGAGGCCCTGGTGCCCCGCGCCCCCTGCCGCGCGTCGAGCGCGGAGACCGAGTGCTCGGTCTCCTCCAGCAGCTCCAGCGCCCGCCCGACCTCGCCGAGCCCCCAGCAGAGGTTGAACGCCCTGTAGACCCCGCAGGTGGTGCGCGAGTAGTCGTCCATCTCGAGGCCCCACGCCGCGGCGAACACCTCCTCCGACTCGCGGTAGCGGTCGGCGTAGAACAGGACGGTGCCCAGGGCCATGGCGGCGGGCAGGCCACCGCCCGCGTCGGCCGCCGCGCGGGCCAGCCGCTCGGCCAGCTCCAGGTCGCGGACCATCCTGGCCCTGTCGCACGCGGCCAGCAGCAGGCCAGGCTCGGCGACGGGCCCGCTGTCGAGGCGCCAGACGGCCACTCTCACCACGTCCTCGCGACGGCGTAACCCCGTGGCCGTGACGGTGTCGGCCAGCCTGCGCAGCAGCTTGCGGGCACGAAGGGTGCCGCAGCCGTGCCTGATGACCTCGCCGTACAGCGGATGGGCCAGGCGCACCTGCAGGCGGCGGCCTTCGAAGTCGACGGTCACCAGCTGGCGCTCCTCCAGCCGCTCGACCGCGGCCGAGGCGGCCAGCTCGGACAGCAGGTCGGCGCCGAGCGGCTCGCCGTAGGCGAGGTACTCCAGCACCTCCCTTTCGTCCGGAGTCAGGCCGCCGATGCGGCCCGCGATCGTGTCGCGCAGCGAAGGCGTGATCGCCAGCGGCCCGCGCCACCGCCACACCCCTCCGCTCTCGGTCAGCACCCCTGACAGCACCAGCTCGCGCAGGTAGAGGACGTTGCCCCTGCTGGCCTGCCACAGCCTGGTCACCGCGCTCTGTTCCACGGTGCCGCCGAGCGCCCGCTCCAGGATCGCGGCGCTCTCCTGCGCGGTCAGCGGGGCCAGCTCCATGCGCGGCAGCAGGTCCTCCTTCCACAGCGCCCGCACCGCGTCGGGCACGGGCGTCTCCGTGCGCAGCGTGGCGATCACCCTGGTACGGCCCCGCGTCACCAGATGGTGGACGAGCGCGGCTGAGGCGCCGTCGAGCAGATGGGCGTCGTCCACCACGAGCACGGGCGCGCGCACCGCGTCGGCGGCCCAGCCGAGGGGGTTGCCGGAGGGAGGCGTGGAGGGCAGCAGCGCCGCGAAGGCCCCGAGCGGCAGCTCGGCCGCCGCCGCGGTGGCCCGCACCCAGGCCACCCCCTCCGCCTCGCGGACGGCCTGCGCCACCAGCCTGCTCTTGCCGACCCCCGGCGGCCCCACGACGACCAGGCCGCGGGCGGCCGACCTGATCTCGCTCAGCTGCGCCGCGCGGCCTGCGAAGGGCCACGACCGTGCCACTCTGGAAGGGTATTTGAGTAGGCCTTACTCATGCGAGGCGATCGCGAGGAGAGCAGGGTCGGACCATGGACGTCACGGAGTTGGTGAGACGGAGCCTGGGTGATCCGGAGGCGAGGATCGCCTCGCATCGCTCCGAGGCCCTCGCCCATCCGTCCGGCGCGCTGTCCACCGCCTCGCTGCGCCGCGTCAGCGGCACCACCACGGGCGGCGCCGCCTGGTCGTTCATCGTGAAGTCGATCAGGTCGGTGCGCCACCTGCCGGGGATCGAGGAGGTGCCGGAGGAAGCCAGGGAGGCGGCGATCGCCAACTTCCCGTGGCGCGCCGACCTCGACGTCTACCTGTCGGGCATGGAGCTGCCCAAGGGCCTGCGCCTGCCGCGCCTGCACCACCTGGAGGACCTGGGCGACGAGCGGTATGTGATGTGGCTGGAGGACGTCCCCGTCGACCGCGCGCCGTGGGACCTCGACCGCTACAGGGCCGCCGCCAGGCTGCTGGGGGAGCTGGCCGCCATGCACCCCGCCGCGGGCCCCTGCCCGGGGCTGCGGTACTACGTCGACGGGCCCGTCGCGAACGTGTTCCTGCCCGCCCTGCGCGACCCTGGCTTCTGGCGTCATCCGCTGGTGGCCTCCCACGCCGATCCGCTGCTGCGCTCGGACCTGATGGCGTTGACGGGGCGGATCGAGCCGCTCGTCGAAGCCGTCGGCGAGCTGCCGCACACGCTCTCGCACGGCGACGCCTGCCCCGCCAACCTGCTGGTCCCCGCCGACGGCTCGGCGGAGTTCGTGGCGATCGACTGGAGCTGGCCGTACCCGACGTGCGTGGGCTTCGACCTGAACCAGCTGCTGGTCGGCGGGGCGCACGCGGGCGAGCTCACGGCCGCCGAGCTGCCGGCCGTCCACGAGGCGATCGAGGCGGCGTACGTGGAGGGTTCGGGCTTCGACCCCACCGAGGTCGCCTACGGCTACGCGGCCACGCTGGTGCTGTGCAGCGCGTGGACGGCCCTGCCGTTCGAACGGCTCGGCGAGGAGCCCACGCCCGAGCTGCACGAGCTGTTCCGCAGGAGAGCGGGCCTGGCCAGGTTCATCGTGGACGTGGGCAGAGGGCTCTAGCGCAGGAGCCGGACACGGCTACCTCCTCCATGTGCGGCTCATCGGTGCATAGCGCCCTACTCTTCTGCCGTAAAGAGCGGACTTTTGCTTGACCGTCGTCATAATCACGATCTACGATCCCGAAACATGAGGGACATAAGCCGGTTATCGGCTGATAACCCCAGGGTAGGCATCATCGGGACCGGCTTCATGGGCGGCGTGCACGCCAGGTCCGCTCGCCTGGCCGGGGCCACGATCGTCGGCGTCGCGGGTTCGCGCCCCGGCAAGTCACAGGGTCCCCACTCCTCGGCGGACGAGCTCATCGAGTCGGGTGAGATCGACCTGGTTCACATCTGCACGCCCAACCACCTGCACGCCCCGCTCACGCTCAAGGCACTGGCCGCGGGCGTGGCGGTGATCTGCGAGAAGCCCCTGGCCACCGACGCCGAGACGGCCGCGCTGATGGCGGCCCGCGCCGCCGAGGCGGGCCTGGTGGCCACCGTCCCGTTCGTCTACCGCTTCCACGCGATGGTCCGCGAGGCCAGGCACAGGGTGGCGCGCGGCGACGTCGGCAGGGTCAGCCTGGTCCACGGCAGCTACCTGCAGGACTGGCTGCTGCGTCCCGAGGACGACAACTGGCGGGTCGACCCCGAGCTCGGCGGGCCGAGCCGCACCTTCGCCGACATCGGCTCGCACTGGTGCGACCTGGCCGAGTTCGTCACCGGCGAGCGCATCGCCGCGGTGTCGGCCCAGACCGGCGTGGTCCAGCGCGAGCGGGCAGGCCACGCCCCCGTGCTGACCGAGGACGTCGTCACGGTCCAGTTCCGTACGACGGGCGGCGCGCTCGGCTCCGTCACCACCAGCCAGGTCTCGCCAGGGCGCAAGAACCGGCTGTTCCTCGAGGTGTCGGGGACCGAGCAGAGCCTCGCCTTCGACCAGGAGGAGCCGGAGAAGCTGTGGGTCGGGCAGCGGAGCGGCTCCATGGCGCTCGTACGTGACCCCGCGACACTGTCACCGCAGGCGCTGCCGTACTCACCGTTGCCCTCGGGACACGCGCAGGGCTACCACGAGTGCTTCGACGCCTTCGTCGCCGACAGCTATGCCGCCCTGCGCGGCGAGCACCGCGACGGCCTGCCCACCTTCGAGGACGGCGCCCGCGCCGCCCGCGTCTGCGACGCGGTCCTCGCCTCCGCGGCGTCGGGGCGGTGGGCCGAGTGCTGAGCATGACCGGCATCGGCAAGAGCTTCCTCGGCGTCCGGGTGCTCGCGGAGGTGGACCTGGCCGTCGCGGCGGGGCAGGTCCACGCGGTGGTCGGCGAGAACGGCGCGGGCAAGTCCACGCTGATGAAGATCCTCGCAGGCGTGCACGCCCCCGACACCGGGACGATCACGATCGACGGCAGGCAGGTCTCCTTCGGGCACCCGCTCGACGCCCAGCGTGCCGGGGTGGCCATCATCTACCAGGAGTTCACCCTGCTGCCCGAGCGCAGCGTCGCGGAGAACGTCTTCCTCGGCAGGGAGCCGCTGCGGCGCGGGCTCGTCGACCGCGCGGCGATGGACACGGCGACCGCCTCGCTCCTCGCGGGCCTCGGCGAGGACTCCTTCGGCCCCCGCGATCCCGTCAAACGGCTGTCGGTGGCCCAGCAGCAGGTCGTCGAGATCGTCAAGGCGCTGTCGCTCGACGCGCGCATCGTGGTGATGGACGAGCCCACGGCCGCCCTCGCCGAGCACGAGGTCGAACTGCTCTACCGGCTGGTGCGCCGATTACAGGAACGCGGGATCGCGGTGCTCTACATCTCCCACCGCCTGCGCGAGGTCTTCGACCTCGCCTCCGAGGTCACCGTGTTGAAGGACGGCCGTCTCGTCTCCACCGTGTCCACCTCCGAGGTCACCTCCGACGACCTGGTCCGCCTGATGGTCGGCCGTGATCTCGGCACCTACTTCCCCCCTCGCGCCTCCTCCGTGGGTGAGGTGCGGCTGAGCGTCACGGGCGGCGGCAACGAGCGCCTGGACGACATCACGCTCGAGCTCAGAGCGGGCGAGATCGTCGGCGTCGCGGGCCTGCAGGGCTCGGGCCGCTCGTCGCTGGCCAAGGCGATGTTCGGCGCCGCGCCCTTCACCAGGGGGACGATGACGCCGCTGCGGCCCCGCTCGGTGCGCGAGGCGGTGGCCGCGGGGATCGGCCTGGTCACCGAGGACCGCAAGGCCGAGGGGCTCGCCCTTCGGCAGTCGGTGCGCGACAACGCGCTGCTGGTGACGCGGGCCATCGGGCGGAAGGGCTCCTCCGTCCGCGACCTGCTGGAGCGGGTGCGCCTCTCACCCGCCCGCCCCTCACAGGAGGTCCTCTACCTGTCGGGCGGCAACCAGCAGAAGGTCGTCCTCGCCAAGTGGATGACGCTCGCCCCCGACGTGCTGCTGTTCGACGAGCCGACCAGAGGGGTGGACGTCGGGGCCAAGGCGGCCATCCACGACCTCATGCGCGAGCTGGCGGCCGACGGCATGGCGATCATGATGATCTCCTCGGAGCTGCCCGAGCTCATCGGGATGAGCGACCGCGTCGTGGTCCTGCGCGACGGCCGCGTCGCCGGGACCCTCCCCGCCGGCTCGTCGGAAGAGGACATCATCCGCCTGGCCGCGAGCGAGGAGGCGACATGAGCGACAACCTGCACACCACGCCCGCGCCCGAAGGCGTGGCCTTACCCGGCTCCCCCGGCGACCGGAAGGTGGGGCGCGCGAGACCCGGCCCGTGGTCCGGCCTCGGCTCCACCCAGGTCGTCTACCTCGCCCTGCTGGCCACGATCGTGGTCGGCTGGATCCTGGTCGCGATCGACGGCGGCAACCTGCTCACACTCGAGACCGTCGTCGGTGTCCAGCAGCGCAGCGCCGCCCTCGGCATCGTGGCCGTGGGACAGACGCTCGCCATCCTCGCTGGCTCCCTCGACCTGTCGGTCGCCTACCTGATCAGCCTCTCGTCCCTGGTCGCCGCCGAGATCATGGAGGCGGGCAGCGTGCCGGGGGCCATCACCGCCGTCATCGCGGTCAGCGCCCTGGTCGGCCTGGTCAACGGCGTGGTCATCACCAAGCTGAAGGTCCACGCCTTCATCGCCACGCTGGGCGTCGCCCTCATCATCAAGGGCGTCGTCGACCACCTCTACGACGGCCCCGCGGGACGCGTTCCCGAGTCCTTCCAGCACCTCGGCTACGACAGGGTCGGACCCGTGCCCGTCTCGGCGCTGCTGTGGGCGGCCGTGGCCGTCGCCGCGTGGTTCCTGCTCAGCAGGACCAGGTACGGCTACCGCGTCTACGCCGTCGGCGGCGACCCCGACGTGGCCAGGCTCTCGGGCGTGCGCACCGACAGGGTCGTCATCGTCACCCACATCCTGTGCTCGCTGTGCGCGGGCATCGCGGGGCTGCTGCTCGCCAGCAGGCTCGGCGCGGGAGCCCCCACCGTGGGCACCGACGGCGGCTACGACCTGGAGTCGATCGCCGCCGTCGTCCTCGGCGGCACGGCGCTGGCGGGCGGCAGGGGAGGGGTGGCGGGAACCGTCGGCGGCGTCCTGCTGCTGGCCGTCCTCGACAGCGTCTTCAACCAGCTCGAAGTCAACTCCTTCTTCAAGGACGTGGTGCGCGGCGTGGTGATCGTGGCGGCGGTGGCCGTCTACGCCCGTCGTGCGGGAAGGAAGCGGCTGTGAGGCGCGCTCTGCCGATCTTCGCGGTCCTGGCCGCGCTGCTGGTCGCCATCGCGGTGGCCAACCCGTTCTTCCTGGAGCCCGCCGGGTTCTTCGCCTTCGTCAAGAGGGCCGCGCCGCTGGTGATCCTAGCGGCGGGCCAGTACTTCGTGATCGTCTCCGGGGAGTTCGACCTGTCGGTCGGGTCGCTGGTGACGGTCGAGGTGGTAGTCGCCGCCCGTCTGATCGACGGCGACGAGGCGGCCACCTGGCCCGTCCTGGCGCTGGTGATCGTCATCGGCCTGCTGGTCGGGCTGGTCAACGGGGCCGTGACGACGCTGCTGCGGGTGCCGTCGTTCATCACCACGCTGGGCATGATGCTCGTGCTGTCCGGCGCGGTCTTCCTCTGGACGGGTGGCGCGCCGCGCGGGGCGCTCTCGCAGGCCTTCAGGGTCTTCGGGCGCGACACGCTGTGGTCCACGCTCATCCTGCTGGCCGTGGGCGTCGCCGCGGCGCTGATCATGCGGGCTGACTTCGGCCGCACGCTCATCGCCACGGGCGACAACGAGCGCGCGGCGGCCCTGTCGGGGGTCAGGGTCACCAGGGCACGGATCCTCGCCTTCGTGCTCTCCGGGCTGGCCGCGGCGGTCGCGGGCATCCTGCTCGGCGGCTTCGCGGGGGTCTCCGCCCAGGTCGGCCAGGGGTTGGAGTTCTCGGCCATCACCGCGGTCGTGCTCGGCGGCGTGGCGCTCGGCGGCGGCCGCGGCTCGGTCGTGGCGGCCATGGCCGGCGCCCTCACGCTGGAGGCGCTGTTCACCCTGCTCAACCTGTACGGCATCTCGGGCGCGCTGGAGTTCACCGTGCAGGGCGTCATCATCATCGCCGCCGTGGCGGCGGGAGCCGTACGGCTTCCCTTCCCCCTCACCCCCCGAAAAGGAGACGCACATGTCGCGTCCTAAGCCCTTCCTCGTCGCCCTGGCAGGGCTCGCATTACTCGCGGCCGCCTGTACCAGCGACAAACCGGCCACCACCGCCACCCAGGCCGCGACCTCGGCCGGCGCCTCCGCCGCGCCGTCCTCGGCGGCGTCCGCGGCGGGGACGGGCGAGCAGTCGAAGTTCTTCGTGCAGGCCGACTACGACGCCCAGCTCGCGATGCGCACCAAGACCGCGCAGGGACCCGCCGACAAGCCGTGGGAGCAGGCCATCGACCCCCAGATGGTCAGCACCTCCCAGTACAAGAAGAGCGGCGGCTATCACCTGTGCTTCTCCAACGCGGCCGTCAACAACCCGTGGCGGCAGGTCGGCTGGAAGAGCATGCAGGCCGAGGTGGCCCTGCACAAGGAGTTCACCACGTTCACCGCCCTGGACGCCGAGGGCAAGGACGACAAGCAGATCTCCGACATCGCCGAGCTGACCGGCAAGGGCTGTGACGCGCTGATCGTCTCGCCCAACACCACCGCCACCCTCACCCCCGCGGTGAAGGCCGCCTGCGGCAAGCTGCCGGTGATCGTCTTCGACCGCGGAGTGGAGACCGACTGCCCCGTCACCTTCATCAACCCCATCGGCGGCTACGCCTTCGGCGCCGACGGCGCGGAGTTCTTGGTGGAGAAGGTGCCCGCGGGCGGCAAGGTGCTCGCCCTGCGCATCCTGCCGGGCGTGGACGTCCTGGAGACCCGCTGGTCGGCGGCCAAGGCCACCTTCGACAAGAGCCGGCTGCAGGTCGTCGGCGTGGAGTTCACCGACGGCGACGCGGCCAAGACCAAGAGCATCGTCAGCGACTACATCGCCCGTCATGGCAAGCTGGACGGTGTGTGGATGGACGCGGGAGCCACCGCCGTCGCCGCGGTCGAGGCGTTCGAGGACGCGGGCGTGCCCGTCCCCGCCATGGTCGGCGAGGACCAGCAGGACTTCCTGCAGAAGTGGAAGCAGAACAACCTGACCGCCATCGCCCCCACCTACCCGACCTACCAGTGGCGCACCCCGGTCATCGCGGCGCTCAAGATCCTCAAGGGCGAGGAGGTGCCGAAGACCTGGAAGCTGCCCCAGCCGAAGATCACCGCGGAGAACCTCGACACCTACCTGCAGCCCAACATGCCGCCGCTGCACTACGCGCTGTGCGGATGCGAGAGCCTGCCCGGCTTCCCCGAGACCTGGGGCGGCAAGAAGTGAACCTGGGTGTCAACACCTGGGTGTGGACCTCGCCGCTGACCGACGGCGACCTGGAGGCGCTCGCGCCCCGGGTCGCCGGGTGGGGGTTCGACGTCATCGAACTGCCCGTCGAGCAGCCGGGCGACTGGGACCCGGCCAGGGCGGCCGACCTGCTCGCCTCGCTCGGCCTGCGCGCCTCCGTGGTGCTGGTTATGCCGCCGGGACGCGACCTGGTCGCCTCCGACACGGTCAGGGAGACCCAGGACTACCTCAGGCACTGCATGGACGTGGCCGAGATCGTCGGCTCACCCGTCATCGCGGGGCCCGCCTACAGCGCGGTCGGCCGTACGTGGAGGATGTCCGCGAGCGAGCGCGCGGCCGCCTACGCCGAGCTGCGCCAGAACCTCAAATCCGTCATCGACCACAGCGAGGTACGGCTGGCGGTCGAGCCGCTCAACCGCTACGAGACGAGCCTGCTCAACACCGTCGAGCAGGCGCTGGAGGCGCTGCCCGAGCGCGCCGGACTGACCCTCGACATCTATCACCTGAACATCGAGGAGAAGGACCCCGCGGCGGCCGTACGGCTGGCCGCGGGCAGGATCGCGCACGTCCAGGTCTGCGGCACCGACAGGGGAACCCCCGGTCAGGACCGCTTCGACTGGCCCGCCTTCGTGGGGGCGCTGCGCGAGGTCTCCTACGGGGGGCCGCTGGTCATCGAGTCGTTCACCGCCCACAACCAGACGATCGCCACCGCCGCCTCCATCTGGAGGCCGCTGGCGCCCAGCCAGGACGCTCTCGCCGTCGATGGGCTGGCCTTCCTCCGCACCCTCTAACGGAGACCCGCCATGCGTCGTGTTCGTGCTGCCCTCATCCTGCCGTTCCTCCCCGGTGACGACCACCGCCTTCGCCCCGCCCAACTCCGCGGGCTGGAACAGCGGCGACGCCGACCCGGTCATCTCCACCCTCAAGTGACAGCGTGACGGAGCCCCCGGCCGGACGCGCGGCCGGGGGCTCCGTCATGTCGCGATCAGGCGGGAATCCTCCGCTGCAGGTCGATGAGGATCTCCATCGCGGTGGTGTTGAACTCGGTCTGGCTGGCCTTGAACTCCGTGAGTTCGGTCCTGACCTCGGTCACTTCCGTCTTGACCTCGGTCACTTCCGTCTTGACCTCGGCCACTTCGGTCCTGACCTCGGCCACTTCGGTCCTGACCTCGGCCACTTCGGTCCTGACCTCCGCCACTTCGGTCCTGACCTCGGCCAGGTCGTCCTTGAACTGGGCCAGTTCGGCCTTGACCTCGGCCTTGAACTCCTTGAGGTTGTTCGCCACCCCGTTGATCCGGTGGGTGACGTCCTCCAGCCCCTGCATCATGTCGGCCCTCGACGCGATCACGGCGTTCTCGATGTCCGTGACGAACTGGAGGCCGGATTCCTTGATGCCCATCATGCTCTCCCTCTACGGTGGGGGAGGGACCTGGACGGTAACGGCGTTCAGGTCCCCGTTCGTGTGTTCTAACGCTAGCGGATGACCGCGCGGCTCGACCGAGAAATGACGCGGTCTGTCATCGTGAAATCACCGCACGTCACCTCTTCTTCCACAAGGTAGGAGAGATGTTACTCTTGGCGCACCAAGCAAGCGCTCGAGCACGCGCGGAGGCGTCGATGGAACGCACGGCCGTCCTGGTGATGGAGATGCAGCGCGGCGTCGTCGGCGATGTCACGAGATTTCCCGAGCTGGTGGCGGTGTGCGACAAGCGGAGAGTGGTCGCCAACGCCGCCGAGGTGCTGCGCGGGGCGAGAAGCGCGGGCGTGCCGGTGATCCACTGCACGGCGGCCTTCCGCGCCGACAGGGCGGGCTCGCACACCCGCAACAGCCCCTTCCTCGCCCACCTGCTCAAGGACCCCGCCCACATGCTGGAGGGCACAGCGGCCGTCGAGGTGCTGCCCGAGCTGTGGGAGCCGGGCGATCTGGAGAGCCGCCGCCATCACGGGTTCTCGCCGTTCACCGGCACCAGCCTGGACATGACGCTGAGGTCGCTGGACGTGACGCGGGTGGTGGCCGTCGGGGTGTCGCTGAACCTCGGCATCCAGGGCCTGGCGATCGAGGCGGTCAATCTCGGCTACCGGGTCACCGTCGTCACCGACGCCGTGGCGGGCATCCCCGACGACTACGCGCAGGCCGTCCTCGACCACACGATCGGCCTGCTGGCGACCAGGGTGACGGCCGCTCGGGTCTGGGAGGCGGGCCGGTGATGGACGGTATGCGGCTGGACGGCAGGAGCGCGGTGGTCACCGGGGGAGCGGGTGCGATCGGGGCGGCCATCTGCGCCGACCTGGCCGCGCTCGGCGCCCGCGTGGTGGTCGCGGACGTCGAGAGGGAGGGCGCGGCGAAGGTCGCGCAGGCGCTGCCCGCGGGCCTGGGCACGGCGCGCCGCGTCGACCTGGCCGACCCCGCGTCGATCGAGGAGTTCTGCGCAGCGGCGGGCGCCGTGGACATCCTCGTCAACAACGCGGGCCTCTCGATCGTCGAGCCGTTCACCGGCAGCGACCCCGCGCACTGGGACCTCATGTGGCGGGTCAACCTGCGCGCCCCCATGCTCATGACGAAGCTGCTCCTGCCGGGGATGGTCGAGCGCGGGTGGGGGCGGCTGGTGTTCGTCTCCTCCGACGGCGCGAGGGCGGGCTCGGGCGGGGAGGGCGCCTACGCCGCGACGAAGGCGGGGCTGTTCGGGCTGGCCAAGACGCTGGCGAGGGAGGCCGCGAAGGGCGAGGTCACCTCCAACGTCGTCTGCCCGGGCCCGACGGACACCCCGATGCTGAGGAGGGTCGCCGAGCAGGAGCCGGGACTCGTGGAGAAGATCGCCAGGGGCATCCCGCTGCGCAGGCTCGGCGAGCCCGAGGACGTCGCGGGACTGGTGGCCTACCTGTGCACCGAACGCGCCGCCTACATCACGGGGCAGACGCTGTCGGTCAGCGGCGGGGTGACGATGCAGTGAGCTCAGAGCGCGTCGTAGACCGCCTTCGTCAGCTCCCACGCCGCCGTGCCGCCCGCGAAGGCCGCCGACATCTCGTTCATGGTGTAGGCGATGGCCAGGCCGCGCGCTGGGTCGGCCAGGCCGAGGAAGCCCCCCATGCCGGCATGGCCGAAGGCGGTGGGCGCGAAGGGCGCGAACCCCTCGGAGGGCAGCATGAACCCGAGCCCGAACGAGGTGTCGACCAGAAGGACCCTGTCGCGACCGGAGACCCTGGGGCGCAGGGCGTCGCGAAGGGTGCCCGGCTGGAGGATCTCGCCGGCGATGAGCGCCCGGTAGAAGCCGGACAGCGCCCTCGCCGTGGTGACCAGGCCCATGGCGGGCCAGCCCGCGCGCAGGAGGTCGGGGTGGTTGGCGCCGCCCTTCAGCCTGTGCACGCCGGGATTGCCGAGCGCCCTGTTCATCAGGCTGTTCGGATCGCGCGCCGCCTGCTCGGCCTCGCTGGGCGGCTCGCTCTCCGCGAGGGGCGCGGCCTCGGTGAGGCCCTGCTGGGACGGGCCGGAGCGAGGGCCGGCGGACAGGCGGGCGGCTCTGGCGATCACGTCGTCGGGCGCGCCGAGCCACAGGTCGAGGCGCAGCGGCCCCGCGATCTCCGCGGCCACCAGCTCGCCGACCGACTTGCCCGTCACCCTGCGCACCACCTCGCCGACCAGGAACCCGTAGGTCAGCGCGTGGTAGCCGTGGGCGCTACCCGGCTCCCACAGCGGCGACTGGCGCGCCAGCCTGGCGGCGATGGCGGCCTGGTCGCCGTACTCCTCGACAGGCACCCGCTCCTCGATCGCCGGCAGCCCCGCCTGGTGGGTGAGCAGGTGCTCCACCGTGACCTCGGGAGAGGAGAACTCCGGCCACAGTGCGGCCACCGGCGTCGACAGCTCGAACAGCCCGCGCTCGACCAGCAGCAGGGCGACGGTCGCGGTCACCGCCTTGGTGCAGGAGTAGGAAAGGACGGGCGTGTCCGCCTCCCACGGCCTGCCGGTGCGCCGGTCGGCGACGCCGCCCCACAGGTCCACCACCAGCTCGCCGTCGACATGGACGGCGAAGGCCGCACCCAGCCCCATCTGCCGCGCGAACACGTCGTCCAGTCGCATGGACACCTCTCTGATGAAAGGAAGCGCTTGCTTGGTAACCGAGCCTAACAACTGGGGCCGCTTCGGCACAGACGACCAGCGCGGCACGCTGAACCTGCTCACCCCGGCCACGGTGCTCGACGCCCTCGCCGGCGCGAGGACCGGCCAGGTGCTCAACCTGGCGATGCCGATCAGGGGCGCCACCTCCTCGGCCGCCCCCACGACCGTCCCGCACCTGCGCGGCCGTCCGCTGCCGCAGCACTTCATGTCCGTGGACGGCGGCGACTACGCGGCCGGGGCCAGGGCGATCGGGGCGGGCCTGCGGATGGCCGACGACGCGCTGATCGTCACCCACCACGGCACCACGACCCACATGGACGCGCTGTGCCACATGTGGGAGGGCGACCAGCTCTACAACGGCCACCCCGCCGCCAGGGTCCGCTCGTACGGCGCCGCCCGCTGCGGCATCGAGCAGGTCGGCGGGATCGTGGCGCGAGGGGTGTTCTTCGACGTGCCGCGCCACCTGGGCATGGCGCATCTGCCGGTGGACTTCAGGATCGGGGCGGCGCTGCTGGAGGAGATCGGTCCTGGGCTGCGGCAGGGCGACGTGGCGGTGATCCGCACCGGCTGGCCGCTGACCTGGCCCGACACCTACTGGAGCGGCCAGCCGGGCCTCGCGCCCGACGCGGGCCGCTGGCTGGCGGGGCGCGACGTGGCCGCGGTGGCCTGCGACAACGCCGCCATCGGCGGGCTGAACGCCGACCAGCTCGCCGACGAGAGCCTGGAGGACGACCTGCACCTCATCCTGCTCCACCGCCACGGCGTGCACCTGATCGAGATGCTGTGGCTGGAGGAGCTGGCTCAGGCGGGCCCCGCCGACTTCGTGCTGGTCGTGGCGCCGCTGAAGATCGAAGGAGGCACCGGCAGCCCGGTCAGCCCGCTGGCGATCCTGTGAGGTCGAGCACGCGAAGGGCCTGCGCGGCGGTGTCGCGCAGCCTGGCGGCGTCGTTCGACCCCTTGCCCATCAGGCGCAGCCCCTGCAGCACCGTGAGCAGGAACCTGGCCAGGGAGCGGGGGTCCTGGGCGCCGTCCAGCTCGCCCTGTTCCCGCGCCCTGGTCAGCGCCGCCGCGAGCGTGTTCTCGATGAAGTCCCAGTTGGACCCCACCCGCCTGGCCAGCTCCTCGTCGTGAGGGGCCAGCTCGACCGCGGTGTTGACCACCAGGCAGCCGCGGTGGGCGCTGTCGTGCGCGGCCTCGTCGGCGAACCTTCTCACCAGCTCCCGTACGGCGGGCAGCACCGGCCCCTGGCCGGACAGGAGGCCCTCGAAGTCGATGCCCTGCTCCAGGTAGCGCTCGTAGGCCTTCAGGTAGAGCTCGCGCTTGCCGCCGAAGGTGGCGTAGATGCTCGCCCTGCCGATGCCGAGGTGCTGGACGAGGTCGGACATGGAGGTGGCCTCGTACCCCCGCTGCCAGAACAGCTCCATAGCGGCCTGCAGCGCCTGGTCGGGATCGAACTCCTTGGTCCTGGCCATGGCCAGAACCTAGGCTTTATTGGAACGCTCTGTCAAATATCAGCTGTACTCCTGGAAGCGGGGCCAGGCCGTGCGCCATGGCGTCCTGAGGCCCTTGCACACCAGCACGGGCAGGCCGAGGAACTCGTTGTCCACGCCCGCCTCGTTGCTCACCCTGCCGTGCTCCACGCAGCTCTGGAAGAGCCTTTCCATGCGCCTGCGTGGATACTTCACCACCACGGCCACGTCGGCGCTCTCGGGCGGCGGGCCGTACAGGTGGAGCTGGTTGTGTCCGCTGTAGACCGGCGGCAGGTCGCCTGCCAGGTGGAGGGCGCCCGCCTCGCCGTAGCTGCCTGCAAGCAGCATCGCGCGGGCGCGCTCCTCGGGGGTCAGCGTGCCCACGGCGGCGCGGACCGCTCCGGTGAACTCCGGCCAGCCGATCGACTCTCTGACGACCTCGTTGACCTGCGGAATCGGGGTCATGCTCACCACCGACACCGGGATCACCGGCAGTGCGAAGATCGCGCAGAACGTGCCGTTGACCGCCAGCGAGGGGCCGAGCCCGTTCGTCACGCCCGCGCAGAACAGCAGGATGATCAGCCCGGCGGTGTAGTCGAACCGGCCGCCGCTGATCAGCGTCAGCGCCGCGGCGACCGGGTAGGCGAACGCGAGGCAGCGCAGCCGCTCGTCACGCCACAGCCGCAGCCAGCCACGCGCGGCGACGAAGGCCACCACGGGCCCGAACAGCACGATCTGCATCGGGACGAACAGCACGCGCATCTCCGCGCCCTTGTCCTCGCTCAGCGCGGCCGCCATCTCCAGCTGCGGCCAGCCGTTGACCGCCTGGAAGATCAGGTTGGGAGAGGCGATCAGCACCGCCAGCCCCGCGCCCGCCCACAGCCACGGATCGCGCAGGATCCTGCGCGGGCCCACCGCGAGCACACCCGCGGCCAGTCCGATGACCAGCAGCGCGATCAGGTGCTTGTTGTAGGTGGCCGCGCCGATGACCGCGCCCGCGGCCAGCCACCAGCGTCCCTCGCCTCTGAGCAGGACTCGCAGGACGAAAAGGATCGCCGCCGACCAGAGCGGCAGGTCGGCGCTGAGCGTCAGCAGCGAGTGGCCCGCGATCAAAGTGAACGCGCCGGTGCCGATGCCCGCCGCGGCCAGGATCTGCGCCCTGCGGTCGCCGCCCAGCTCGCGGCTGATCAGGCCGACCAGGAAGACGAGGATCGCCGTGCACACCAGTGCGGGGATCCTCAGCCCGGTCAGCGTGTCGCCGAACAGCGAGATCGACAGCCTGGCCAGCATCGGGGTGAGCGGAGGCTGGTCGACGTAGCCCCATGCGGGGTGCTCGGACAGCAACCGGAAGTACAGCTCGTCGCGGTGGTAGCCGTACAGCGGGGTGAGCGCGAGGAGCAGCGCCGACAGCAGGGCCGCGATGAGGGCGAGGGGACGCCAGGCTACGGGGGGCACATCGGATCAACGTAGCCGCCCACGCTGCCCTTCGGCCACCTGCTTGAAAACCTGCCGGAAAGCGGCATAGGCCTGCTCGCCCACGGCCTCGGCGTGCCGCCGTTCGATGGCCGCGATGATCGCGTCGGACTTCACCATCTGGTCGAGCCCCAGCTCGGTGGGCATGACCAGCTTGGCCCTGCGGTCTCGGGGGTCGGGCTCCCTGCGCACGTAGCCGAGCTCGACCAGCTCGTCGACCAGCGTGCCGATGACCTGTTTGTGCTGCCCGGACTGCTGGGCCAGGTCCGTGGCCCTGCTGCCCTCCTCGTCCAGGTAGGCCAGGACGGCGCCATGGCGGGGGCGCAGTCGTGGGTGGCCCTGCTCGGCGAGCGCGGAGAAGAGCTCCTTCTGCAGCGAGAACAGCACCTGGCCCGCCATGACGCCGAGGTCGGGGTCGGCCTTCTTGCGTTCGGCCCGGTTCACGAGCCCCTCCTCTTCGGTCACCAATATTGACTATCAGTGATAGTGATTGTAGCGTCTCCGCAAGGATGATCCACATCACGGGTGCGACGGGTACCGTTTCCATCGCTCTGCCGAGGTCCCTGCCTACCACGGACGGCGTGCGGGTCCAGGGGCGCGCCCCTTCGAGGGAGCCTTCGAGGGTGGGTGACCTCGCCGGGCCCGCGAGCCTGCCAGGCGCGTTCGCCGGTGCCGACACGCTGTGGCCGCTGACCGCGAGGGGGCCGCAGGCGCACGCGGGCAGGACGCCCGCCATCACGGGGTCCTGAGAGCATCTCCATACACCAGGCGGCGGCGGAGTTGTCGGCGACCTCCCGGCAGGCGGGACTCCGCGGCCCGCCTAAAGCGCGGCAGGGCCTGCTCGGAAGCGTGGGGCGACTACATCACGGGGTGACGTCGCCGAGGTCGTCGGACGGCCCGCACGCTCCTTCGCCGCGTTCGCCAAGGAGTGCGCGAGCCGCCTTCGTGCGGCGTCGGCGATTCCCTGCTCAGGCGCCCGGGTAGTTGCCGCCGCCGTGCGCCAGGTCCAGGGCGTCGTAGTCGGGGGCGAAGCCCTTCTTCGGGATCGACTCGACGAAGTCCACGTGCCTGGGCCTCTTGTAGGCGGCCAGCTGACCTCTGACGTGCTCGACGAGCTCCTCCACCGAGGCCTCTCCCTTGAGCGCCACCACGGCCTTGACCGCCTGGTGCCACCGCTCGTCGGGCACGCCGATCACGGCGGCGTCCGCCACGGCGGGGTGCGACCTGAGCGCGCGCTCCACCTCGGCGGGGTAGACGTTCTCGTTGCCTGACTTGATCATCCGCAGCTTCGGGCCGATGAAGGTGATGGTGCCGTCCTGCTCGCGCCTGCCGAGGTCGCCGGTGTGGTGCCAGCCGTACCGGGACTTCAGCGCGTTCAGCTCAGGTCTGGCGAAGTAGCCGGAGAAGAGCGTCTTGCCCCTGGCGCAGATCTCGCCGACCTCTCCTTGGGCGACCTCCGAGCCGTCGGGCGCCAGGATGCGCACCTGGACCAGCGGGGAGGGGCGTCCGGCGAACCCTGCGGCGCCAGGCGCGAGGCCGAGGAAGGTGAGCATGCCGCCCACCTCGGTCTGGCCGTATCCGCCCATCTTCGACCTGCACCATGGCGAGTCGTCGGGCGTGGTCATCTCGTCCCACTCCGCCGAGTGCGAGACGAACCGCAGCGACGACAGGTCGTACTTGCGCTCCGCGTTCGCCGCCGCGACCGCGTCGATCATCTGCCCGAACAGGAACGCCTGCGTCACCTTCTCGGCGTCGACGAGCCGGCAGACCTCCTCGGCGTCGAAGGAGGGCGTGAAGACGTTCGTGCCGCCGATCTGCAGCGTGGCCAGGCAGAACATCATCGTGCCCACGTGGAAGAGCGGCCCGTTGTTGAGGAAGGTGAAATCTGGCTCCATCTGCCTGACCACCAGCAGCGACATGCTGTGCGCCAGCAGCGCCGCGCTGCTGAGCATGGCGGCGTTCGGCCGTCCCTCGAAGGCGGCGGTGTAGAGGGCGAGCACGGGCGCGCCGTCGTCGACGGGCGGCAGGTCGGAGGGGCGGCCCTCCTCGACGAGCGCCGCGTGGTCGTCCACCCAGGCGTCGGTGGCCAGGGGAGCCGCAGCCTCGAACCGCTCCCACACCACCACCCTCGGCGACAGGTCCTCGACCACGAAGCGCAGCTCGTCGGTGGACTGCCGCCAGTTGGCGGGGCAGAAGAGCGCGCCGAGGCGCGAGCAGGCCAGCAGCAGCTCCAGGACGGCATGCGAGTTCTGGCCCAGCCACAGGACCCGTTCGCCCTCGCCCACCCCGCGCGCCGCCAGCGCGCCTGCCAGCCGTGAGACCCTGGCGTCGAGCTCGGAGTAGGTGAGCCGCAACGAGCCGTCGACCACCGCCGTCACCTTCGGGCGGCTGCGCGCGTGCTCGGACAGGACGTCGGAGAGTGTCAGCGAGTGGATCATCACGCCTCCTGGAACGCGGGTATCACCTCGGTCGCGAAGAACCGCATGACCTTCTTCATCTCCTCCAGCGGCATCGGCCTGGTGCTGCCGAAGTCGCACAGCAGCGTGGAGAAGCCCGCCTCCTTCAGCACGCCGATCTGTTCGATCACGCGGGCGGGGTCGCCGATGACCTCGAGCTGCTCCCAGCGGAAGTCGTTGGAGACCGTCCCGCCCTTGAGATAGCGGTCCTGGTAGTACTCGAAGCCCTGCGCGGCCTTGCCCGTCCTGTGGTCGATGGGCGCGCTGCGCTCGTTGAAGATGCGGGACCTGTCGAAGGAGGCCTCGAACCTCGCCTGGTCCTCGCGCGCCCGCTCGACGGTGGGCGCGACGTAGACGCTTCGCGCGACAACGAGATCGGCCTGCGCCAGGCCGGAGACCGAGCGCCAGGTCTCCGCGGCCTTCACGACCTTGCGGAACGGGGCAGCGGGGTCGGCGAGGATGGGCAGGCCGCGCTCGCCGTACATGGTGACGGTCTCGGGGGAGACGGCGGCCACGTGGATGGGCGGGTGCGGCGCCTGCAGCGGCCTGGGCGTCAGCGACACCTCGCCCGTCCGGTAGAACTTGCCCTCGTGCTGGAAGGAGTCCTGGGTCCAGAGCCCGAGGATCACCTCAAGCGCCTCGTTGAAGCGGTCGCGCGCCTCGGCCAGGTCGATCCCGAAGCCCTCGAACTCGAAGCTCTGGTAGCCGCGCCCGATGCCCAGGTCGAGCCGTCCGCCCGAGAGCACGTCGACCAGCGCCGCCTCCTCGGCCACGTGCACGGGGTTGTGCAGGGGGAGCACCACGATGCCGGTGCCCAGGCGGATCCGCTCGGTGCGGGCGGCGGCGTGGGCGAGCAGGGTGAACAGGTTGGGGACCACGCCGTAGTCGCGGAAGTGGTGCTCGGCCAGCCGTACCCCGTCGAACCCCAGCTCCTCGGCCAGCTCGATGAGCTCAAGGTGGTAGTCGTAGACGTCCTTGAAGCTCTGCCCTTCGAACCGGTGGAAGAGGTGGAACGTGGAGAACCTCATGCGTCAGCCCTTCGCCTCTGAACCAAGCGCTCGCTTGGGAGCGTATCAGCCGGGGGCGCGGCAGGCTACCTGGGCCGAGGCTGAGCACGGCCGCGCCGCCACCCCGTGGATCCGTCACCGGTCCACCCGCGCCGACGCCGCCGCCCACTATCGCCAGATCGGCGAGCATCACGTGCCCGGCAGCGCCGACACCCGGATCGAGCGCATCCTCGTGGACGGCGCCGACGCGGTGGTGCTCGGCGAGATCCGCCAGACCGCCCGCTCCACCGGACGCGCCTATCACGCGCGGTTCGCCCTGCACCTCACCATCGAGGACGGCCTGGTCACCCGCCACCACGTCTACGAGGACAGCCTCGCCGTCGCCCAGGCCTTCGCGCCTGCGGAGAGGTGACCCGGCGGTCTCAAATTCAACGGAGGCGATGGTCGTCGGCCCACTGCGCGATGGCCGCCGCGATCGCCAGAGGGTGATCCTCCGGGGTGTGGTGCCCGGCGATCGCGTCGTGGTGCCTGATCTCCAGAGCGGCCATGTTGGCCGCGCACCAGTCGACGAGCTCCCCGCCCATCATGCTCCCCGGCCCCGGCTCGAACGTCAGCAGGAGTTTGGGCACCTCCCCGCTGCTCGCCAGCCAGGCGCCGTACGCCTCGACCCTGGCCACCACCTCGGCGGGCTCCCCTCCCAGCGGCATCGACCGCGGCCACCGCAGCAGCGGCAGGCGACTCTCCCTGGTGGGGTACGGCCGGCGGTAGACGTCGAGGTCGTCCTGGCTGAGAGGGGTGGCGACGGTGGCGGGCAGGCCCTGTTCGAGGAAGGCGTTGTCGTCGAGGATCATGGCCTCGCCGACGCCCTTCGTCCTGATCGCCTGGAACAGCGGACGGCCCCCCTCGGGGAACTCCTCCCATGACATCGCCTTGACGATGGTCTCGGTGAACGCGACGCCGCGCACCCTTCCGGGGTGGCGGGCGGCCCAGTCGAAGGCCAGGGCGCCGCCCCAGTCGTGCCCGACCAGCACCACCTGGTCGAGTTCGAGCGCGTCGAACCAGGCGTCCAGGTAGCGCGCGTGGTCGGCGAAGGTGTAGTCGATCGGAGGCTTGCCCGACTCGCCCATGCCGATCAGGTCGGGGGCCAGACGGCGCCAGGGCTCGCCGACGGCGGGCAGGACGTGCCGCCACAGGTGGGAGGAGGTCGGATTGCCGTGCAGGAAGACCATCGGCGCTCCCGCGCCGAGCTCCTTGTAGGAGATCGTGGAGTCGAGTACGGGCTGAACGGGCATGGCAGGTCCTTGTCAGAGATTGAGGTTCATCACACGGTCCACCGCGATCTCGATCACGACCCGGTCGAGCGGGTCCGGCGGCGGGGAGCCGTAGCGTTCGGTGTAGCGTCGCGCCGCCTCGGCCACCCGTTCAGGGTCGGCGCTGACGGTGGCGACGCCTTCGAGGGTGACCCAGCGGAACCCCTCCGCCTGGCAGAGCGCGGCGCGGCCGCCCTGGCGGAAGGTCAGGTTCCTGGCCTTGCGCGAGGGTGCCCTGGTCAGGACGCGCGCCCGGCCGGCGGGGCCGTCCCAGGTGAAGCGCACGGGCACCACGTGCGGCGAGCCGTCGGGTCTGAGGGTGGTCAGGGTGGCCGGCTGCGGCCCGGACAGAAAGGCCTCGACCCGGCTCGGCGGTGCGCTCACCTGAAGGCCGCGACGTTGCGCGCGGCCCAGTCGGCGAAGGCGCGGGGCGCCCGGCCGAGAAGCAGCTCCACATCGGGGCTCACCTTCTGCTCCTCGGGGGTCGGCTCGCCCAGGATGGCCAGCGTGCCGTCCACGACCGGTTCGGGCATGAACGCCAGCATCTGCGCCCGCGCCTCCTGGCGGGTCTGCTCGTCGAACCGCACCGGCGCGCCCAGCGCGGCCCCGATCGCCTCGGCCCGCTCACGCGGGGTGATCGGTGCGGGTCCGGTCAGTTCATAGGTACGGCCCGCGTGGCCCGCCTGGCGCAGGACCACCGCCGCGACCTCGGCGATGTCGGCAGGGTCGATGGTCGGCAGCCCGACCTCGGCGAACGGCGCGGCAGCCGTGCGGTGCGTCCTGATGCTCTCGGCCCAGGCGTAGGCGTTGGAGTCGAAGCCGCAGGGCCGCAGGATCGTCCATTCCAGACCCGACTCGCGCACCGCCTCCTCGAAGGCGACGGGGTGGCGGTAGATGTGCGGCCTGGTGCCCGCGCCCTGGGAGGACAGCAGGACGACGCGCCGCACACCGGCGTTCTTGGCCTGGTCGAGGATGGCCTGCGGGTCCTCGCCCGCGACCAGCAGGAACAGGGCGTCGGCGCCTTGCAGCGCGGTCCGCAGGCCGGCGGGGTCGGCCAGGTCGGCCTGGCTGTGCCGTACGCCGGGCGAGACCGGGGCGGGCTGCCTGGAGACGGCGGTCACGCGCTCACCGGCGTCGGCGAGCACCTGCACCAGCTCGCGTCCGACATTCCCCGTGGCCCCTGTCACTACGAACATCTCATGCTCCTTTAACTGAGTTAGTTGGCTGACTAAGAAGTGACCTTAGTGGGCCTGGAGCCTTCGTGTCCATAGTGAGTCAGATGACTGACAAATCGGCGCCTCAGAGCTTCTTGGCCACGCCACCCAGGAGGTAGTCGCCGACGCCCTGCAGCGGGGCCAGCTCGGCCACCTCAGGCCGCCACTCGGCCACGTTCACCAGCCCGGGCTCCACGAACTCCAGCCCGTCGAACAGCGGCAGGATCTCCTGCCTGGTGCGCAGCCTGATGTGCGCGGTGGCCAGGTCGTAGACCGAGGCGATGTCCTCCGACTCGGTGGGGCCGGTTCGGGCAGGCGTGCGACAGCACGAGATGACTTCCTGGCGCCATGCGCTCCTTCAGCCTGCCCAGGATGCGGGCAGGGTCGTCGCCGTCCTGGACGAAGTGCAGCACCGCCACCACCAGGATCGCGATCGGCTGGTCGAAGTCGAGCAGCCTGCGCGCCTCGTCGCAGTCGAGGATCGCCTCGGGCAACCTCAGATCGCCCTGCGCCACGTCGACACCCTCGGACCCCGACAGGATCGCCCTGCCATGTGCCAGCACGATCGGATCGTTGTCGACGTAGAGCACGTGAGCGTCGGGACCCGCCACCTCGTGGACGTTGCCCTGGGTCGGCAGCCCGGTTCCGATGTCGAGGAACTGCCTGATGCCCTGGTCGGCCAGGTACCGTACGGCCCGCTGCATGAACGCCCGGTTCTCCCGCGCCGCCTGCCGCGTCTCGGGGACGACGGCCAGCACCTTCTCGGCGGCCTCCCGGTCTGAGGGGAAGTTGTCTTTTCCGCCCAAGTAGTAGTCGTACATCCGGGCCACGCTGGGGATGTGCGGGTTGATGCCGGGGAGAGCGTCATCCATAGATCATGATCATAGACGGTCTTCGTCCAGATTTGAGGCTTTTGCCCCTGGAGCGACGATGCCCTCCCGCGCCTCGGAGAGAGGTTGGTGTGGCGGCTTGGACGGCGGCAGGGATGCGGGGCGGTGGGGTGGAAGGCGGCGGGGAGAGCGCCCGAACGAGTGGGGCACGATCTGCCGGGCGTCGGGCGCCGAGGCCACGCCAAGGAGGTGTCCCGGTGCCCACTACGACAGGATCGCGGTCGAACGTACGTGCACGGCGCCCGCGCTGACCGGTGACGACGTCGTGGAGGGTGGCTCTGACGTTGGTCAGTAGGCGATGTCGACGGTGTGGCCGTGGGTGGCGGGGTCGGCGGCCATGGAGAGCAGCGCCGTGGCAAGATCCGATTTGGAGAGCGTCAGCCCACCTCTGACCCCCGTGTCGAACGCCATGCGGTATGCCCCCTTGCCCCTCCCCTCCACCAGGCGAGGCGGACGGACGATCGTCCAGTCCAGGCCCGACTCCCTGAGCTCCCGCTCGAACACGAGCCGGTCGGCCTGGGCCTCGCGGAAGACGCGGCGCACGATGCGACGGGTGGCCCGCTGGATCAGCGTGTCGTTCGGCTGGTCGACGAGGGCCGCTGTGACGGCGAGGATGCGGCGGGCGCCGGTGGCCCGCATGGCCTCGATGACATTGTGGCCGCCGGAGGAGTAGACCGTGCAGGGGCCCGTGGAGTGCGGCCCGACCAGGAAGACGACGGCGTCGGTGCCGTTGATCGGCTCCTTGAGGGTGTCGGCGCGCATGACGTCGCCCTGGTAGACGACCAGCCCGGGATGGCGGCGATCGGTTACAGCCTCGGGTCTTCTGACGACGGCGTCCACGTCGTGGTCGGCATCCAGCGCCTGCCGGACGAAGTGCACACCGGTTCCACCGGTGGCACCGAGGACGGTGAAGCGCATGAGGGCTCCTTTCGCTGGTGCAGCTCGAAGGGATGGGGCTCGGGTAAGGCCAGATGCTCAGCTTGAAGGGATGGGGGTCGGGTGGGGTCCGATGCTCAAGGCTCCGACGCGTCCGGATCGCCGTTTCGACCGAGCGGGGTTGATCAAGGGGGTGTGGGCCTGGTGAGTCAGACCGGGGTGGGTGAGTGCTTACTCACCCTATGATGGGTAAGCACTCACTCACCCGTCAAGGGGGCCCTCTCATGGACACGCGGGAACGGATTCTCGACGCGGCCACCCGTGCGATGCGCGACCTGGGGGTGGCCAGGGCGACGACCAAGGAGATCGCGAAGGCCGCCGACTGCTCCGAGGCGCTGCTCTACAAGCACTTCTCCAGCAAGGAGATGCTGTACAACGCCGTGTTCAGGGAGCGGATCCCGGTGTTGAAGGAGGCGTCGGCGCGCCTGCACGCCAACGTGGGTAAGGGCTCGCTCGAGGAGAACCTGACCGCGTACGCGCTCGCGGCCGTCCGGCTGTACAAGGACGTGCTGCCGCTTGCCGGAGGGATGTTCGCGGATCCGATGCTGCTCGACGTGATGCGGGCATCGTTTGCGAGCACCGGGTCCGGGCCGCACCAGGCGGTGCTGGCGCTGGCCAGGTTCCTGCGGGCCGAGCAGCGGCGCGGGCGGGTCCTGGCGCGGGCCGATCCTGACGCGGCGGCGGCGCTGCTGCTGGGGGCGTGCTTCCAGCGGGCGTTCTTCGAGCATCTGGTGGAGTTGCCCGACGACGCCGACCGGTTCGCCGCTGACCTCGTGAGCATGTTGGCGCCTGCGCTCATCGCCTGATCGGGGTTTCGGGTGGGCGGGTGTGCTCTTCGTCTGGGTGGGGTTTCGGGTGGGCGGGTGTGCTCTTCGTCTGGGTGGGGTTTCGGGTGGGCGGGTGTGCTCTTCGTCTGGGTGGGGTTTCGGGTGGGCGGGTGTGCTCTTCGTCTGGGTGGGGTTTCGGGTGGCCGCCTGTGCTCATCGCCTGATCGGAGCTTCGGGTGGGCGCCTGCGCTCATCGTCTGGGTGGGGCTTCGGGTGGGCGGGTGTGCTCGTGGTCTGAGGGGGCTTCGGCCGGGCGGTGGCTTCGGTGCCCGGTGTGCACACGACCCGGTTGGGTGACGGGATCAGCGACGTCGTGCCGCAGGGTTCGGGGATTTTTGTCGGTCGGCCGTGATCTAGTCTGTCCCGTGCCCAGACTTGAAGAGATCACCCCCGACAACGTCTCCGCTGCGGTCGACATCAAGGTGGGTCCTGAGCAGGAGGCCTTCGTCGCCCCCGTGGTGACCTCACTCGCCGAGGCCTACGCCTCCCGCCGTACTGCCTGGCCACGCCTGGTCTACGACGACGACCGCGCCGTCGCCTTCGTCATGGGGAATTTCGACCCTGACAACGAGACAGAGGCCTTCCGCTGCGGCATCTGGCGACTCAACGTCGACCGCGCCGAGCAGGGCAAGGGCTACGGCCGCTTCGCCGTCCTCGCCTTCTGCGAGGAGGCCAGGAGACGAGGTCACCGGCGCGTGACGGTCCTGTGGGAACAGGGCGAAGGTGGACCCGAGGCGTTCTATCTGCGGCTCGGCTTCAGGCCCACCGGCGAGGTGCTCTTCGGGGAGACCGTGGGGGAACTGCTGCTCTGAATGCGGTAGCGAGTCAGGCCACCGCTGGCCTTCAGGTCATGGTCAAGTGATGGAGAGTGGCGTGGGTTCAGGCGGGGAGCCCGATGAGCCTCCCCGCCTGCCACGACCATTCCGCCGGAAGAGCGCGCAGATCCTCAGGTGGGGCCGGGGGTCTCGCGGAGGGGGAGGCGGACCTCGAACCACGTGTCACCCGGCACGGAGCGTACCTTCAGCTCACCGCTGTGTCGTCCCGCCACGATCCGGTAGGAGATGTCCAGCCCCAGCCCGGTGCCCTTCCCCACGGTCTTCGTCGTGAAGAACGGCTCGAAGATGCGCTCCTTGATCTCGTCGGCGACCCCTGGCCCCGTGTCGCCGATCTCGATGATCGCCTCGTCCTCGTCATGGGCCGTCCTGACGGTGAGCGTTCCCTCCTCGCCCATCGCGTCGAGCGCGTTGTGGATCAGGTTCGTCCACACCTGGTTGAGCTCGCCGCCGTACGCCGGGATCGGGGGCAGCGACCTGTCGTAGTCGGTCACCACCGAGATCCCCGGAGGGATCTTGCCCCTGAAGATGGCCAGCGTGCTGTCCAGCAGTTCGTGCACGTCGACGACGCTGAAGGGCGCGCGGTCCATCTGGGAGTACTGCTTGGCCGAGGCGAGCAGCGAGGTGATCCGCTCGGTGGCCTCGGTGACCTCGCCGAGCATCTGCGAGATCTCGGTGGCCTCCGACAGCCAGCGCAGCGCGGCCCCTGCGTGCTCGTCGCCCACCTTGGTACGGATCTTGGCGAGCGTCTCGAGGGTGAATCCCGCGTTCACCAGCGACGGCGCCAGCTCCCACGCGTCCTCGACGCCGAGCTCCTCCAGCGCGTCGCCGATGGTGTCCTCGGCGTCGGAGATCTCCATCGGGCTGCGAGGGGGGAGCGTGCCGACGGCCTGGGCACAGGAGTCGGCCATCTCGACGAGGTGCAGCAGCTTCTGTGGCGCTATGCCGTCCTCGGCCAGCCCGGCCAGCTGGATGCGCGAGGCCCTGATGAGGGTGCGCAGCTCGCTCACCGCCCGTACGGCCGCCGCCGCGGGGTTGTTCAGCTCGTGCGTGAGCCCCGCGGTGATCGTGCCGAGCGCCGTCAGCCGCTGTCGCCTGTCGATGATCTCGCGCGCCGCGCGCCCGCCGTACGTCATGCCCTCCAGCAGGTGGAAGGCCATCGGGAACCACTCGGTGACGATGTAGCCGAACTTCTTGGCGGGAAGCACGAACATCCTGCTGGGCGCGGTGGCGCGCAGCGAGTGCTGGTAGACGTCGGGCGCGCGGTTGCCCAGGTAGGCCTGGACGGCGCCCGCGTAGACGCCCGGCTGCGAGGTGCGCGGCTGGGAGACGGGCCCCGCGCTGGTGTCGGTCAGCATCTGGACCTCGCCCTCGATGAGGACGAAGAAGTGCTCGGACGGCTCGCCCTGGCGCAGGACGTACTCGTCGCGCTCGTAGCCGCGGACCTCGCCCTTGGTGGCAAGCAGCGTCAGCTGCTCGTCGGTCAGCCGCTCGAAGAGGAAGAGCTTGCGCAGTTCGTCTATGTCGATCATTGTTTCTCCATGTAGCGGTGCACCAGAGCCACGGCCATGGCGCCCTCGCCGACGGCGGAGGCGACCCTCTTGATCGAGTCGGCGCGCACGTCGCCGGCGGCGAACACGCCGGGGATGTTCGTCTCCAGGAAGTACGGCTGCCGCCGCAGCGGCCAGTTGCGCGGCCGCTCGCCGTACGCCACCAGGTCGGGCCCCGTGAGGACGAAGCCCTTGGCGTCGCGCTCCAGGTCGTCGCCCAGCCAGGAGGTGTAGGGCTCGGCGCCGATGAAGACGAACAGCCACGACGCGTCGGCCGTCCAGGAGGTGCCCCTGGTGTTCAGGGACAGCTGCTCGAGATGGCCGTCTCCCGCGCCGCCCGTCACCTCGGTCTCGTAGTGGACCTCGATGGCGGGGATCGCCGCGATCTGCTCGATGAGGTAGTGGGACATGGACTTCTCCAAACCCTCACCCCTCACCAACAAGTGGACCTTGCTGGCGAATCCCGCCAGGTAGACGGCCGCCTGGCCGGCCGAGTTGGCCGCGCCGACGATGAAGACCTCGCGGTCCTGGCAGGAGGAGGCCTCGGTCAGCGCGGCGCCGTAGTAGACGCCCCTGCCGACGAAGTCGTCGAGCCCCGGCGCCTCGAGCCTGCGGTAGGTGACGCCGGTGGCGAGGATGACCGCGTGCGCGGCGATCTCCCCTCCGTCCCTGAAGCCGACGACCCTGGCCTGGCCCTTGGCCTCCAGGCTCATCACCTTGCGCGCGCTGAGCAGCTCGGCGCCGAACTTCAGCGCCTGCCTGCGCGCCCTGTCGGCCAGCTGCGCGCCGGAGACGCCGTCGGGGAAGCCGAGGTAGTTCTCGATGCGGGAGCTCTGCCCTGCCTGGCCGCCCGAGGCGTGCGCCTCGACCAGAACCGTGCGCAGCCCCTCGGAGGCGCCGTAGACCGCCGCGCCGAGCCCCGCGGGTCCGCCGCCGACCACGATGAGGTCGTAGAAGTCGGTCGAGGGCGTGGTGGACAGGCCCACGGCCGAGGCGAGCGTGGACTGGTCGGGCGCCTGGAGCTGCTCGCCCTCCGAGGTGATCACGAGAGGGAGGTGGCACTCCGAGCCCACGGCCGCGACGAGCTGCTTGCCCTCGGGGTCCTCGGACAGCATCCACTGGTAGGGGACGTGGTTGCGGGCCAGGAAGTCACGAATCTCGTACGACTGCGCCGACCAGCGGTCGCCGACCACCTGCAGCTCGGGCCTGATCTGCCTGTCGGAGCGCTGCCACGCGTCGAGCTGGCCGTCGATCACCGGATAGAACTTCTCCTCCGGCGGGTCCCACGGCTTGAGCAGGTAGTGGTCGAGATCCACGACGTTGATCGCCTGGATGGCGGCGTCGGTGTCGGCGTACGCGGTGAGCAGCACCCTGCGGGCGAACGGGTACATGTCCATCGCCGCTTCGAGGAACTGCACGCCGTTCATCTGCGGCATCCGGTAGTCGGCCAGGATCGCCGCCACCTCGTCGCCGCGCAGGCGCATCTCGCGGACCGCCTCGATCCCCTGCTCGGCGGTCTCGGCGCGGACGATGCGGTACTGCTGGCCGTACTTCTTCCGAAGGTCGCGAGCGACCGCCCTCGACACGCCCGGGTCGTCGTCAACCGTCACGATGACCGGCTTGTCCATGCCCCCGTCCTTCCCTTTTGGCTTCTACAGGAAGGATGTCATGGCTTGCGGCCTCAGCGGAAAGCGCGGACGCTCAGGCCACGATCCTGCTCTCGCCGCCGTCGACCAACAGCGAGACCCCGTTGACGAACGAGGCGCGCTCGCTGGCCAGGAACGCCACCACGTCGCCGACCTCCTCGGGACGGCCGATTCGCCCGATCGGCGTCGTGCCCGTGTGGCCGAGCGACCGAAGCCGCTCGGTGTCGATCGGTCCCGGCAGCACGTTGTTCACCAGGATGCCGTCGCCGCCCACCTCCCTGGCCAGGGTGCGGACGACGCCGGCGACGGCCGTACGGGTGGCGTTGGACAGCGCGAGCCCGTCGAGCACCTCCCGCACCGACCTGCTGGTCACGGTGACGATGCGGCCCCAGCCCCGCGAGCGCATGTCGGGCAGCACGGCCCGCATCAGCCGCACCATGCCGAGCAGGTTGCGCTGGACGGCCACCTCCCAGTCGGCCAGGCTCACCTCGACGAACGTGCCCGCTGGCGGGCCGCCCGCGTTGGCGACCAGGATGTCGATCGGTCCGAGCACCTCGCGCGTCTCCGCGACCACCCGCTCGGCGGCCGCGGGGTCCTCCACGTCGGCGAGTACGGCGTGCACGACGCCGCCGTACTCCTGCAGCTGCACCACGGCGTCCGCCAGACGTTCGGGGCTGCGCGCGCTGACGCACACGTGGCACCCCTCCTGTGCCAGAGCCTTCGCGGCGGCCAGGCCGATGCCGGCGCTGCCCCCTGTGACGAGTGCGACCTTGCCCGAGATGCCGAGATCCATAGGAGCGAGACTACCGATCGCAGAACTGCGCCGCCGCGATGCCCATGACCTGTTCGGTGGACGGGTTGGTGGCCGCGGGGTTGATCGACAGGGTGAGCGAGCGGCCGTCGTCGGAGCGGAAGGCGAAGGTGAGATAGCCGATCAGCTCACCGCTGTGCCCCCAGACCTTCGTCCCGCACGGCGTGGGGTAGGCCTGCAGGCCCAGGCCGTACTCGAAGCCCGCGCCGGTCTTGACGGTGGTCCGCATCGCCTTGAGCGAGGCGGCGCTGGTCAGCTTGCCGGTGAGGAGGGAGTCGAAGAAGACGTCCAGGTCGCGCGCGGTGGAGATCATCTCGCCCGCCGCCCAGTCGAGCGAGGGGTTCATCAGCGTGGCGTCGACCAGCTCGCCGCCGGGCACGGGCTCGTAGCCGCGGGCATGCGGCGCGGGCAGGCCAGGCCTGTCGCCCGGCACGCTGGTGTGCCGCATGCCGAGGGGCCGCAGGATCCTGCGCGCGACCTCCTGGCCGTACGGCCTGCCCGTCACCTTCTCCACCAGCATCCCCGCCACCACGTAGTTGGTGTTGGAGTAGTGCCAGCGGCCGTCGGCGGGCAGCTTCTTGGCGAAGGCCACCTTCAGCAGCGCCGCGGGGGAGTAGTGGCGGAAGCGGTCCTTGCCCCTCCACCGGTTGGTGGAGTAGCCGGGCTCGCTCATGTAGTCGTAGAGGTGGCTGGTGTGGTCGAGGATCTGCCGCACGGTGATCTTCTCGCCGTCGGGGACGACGCCGGGCAGGTAGCTGTCGACGGGCTCGTCCAGCTTCACCTTTCCCTCGTCGACCAGCTGCAGCACGACCGTCGCCACGAAGGTCTTGGTGACACTGCCGATCCGGAAGTGCCCCTCCGGTACGGCGGGCCGTCCCGACTTGAGGTCGCGCACGCCTGCCGCCCCCTGCCACGAGGAGTCGGCGTCGCTCAGCCTGGCGATCGCGGCGGTCTTGGGCAGCGCCTCCAGCTGCTCCTGCACCTGCGCTCCCGGGAGCGTCACAGCGGCGGCCACCAGCACGTTCAGAAAAGAGATCATGCCGAAGACGCTACGGAGCGGAGGGGTGGCGAGGTAATGAGGTGCGCCTCCTATCCCTCCTGTGGAAAACCACGCCCCAGCTTGTCGGGATTGCGCATGGCGTAGATGCCCCGGATCAGGCCGTTCCTGATGGCGACCGTGGCGACCTGGGGCTGGCCGCCTGCCATGATCCACAGCCCTGGCGCGCCGTTGACATCGACGATCCTCGTCTCCTCGACGCCGTAACGCCTGATGAGCCCGGCGATGAAGGCGGCCACCTTCTCGCGGCCCTCGATCGGATGGAGCGCCGCCCTGACCTTGCCGCCGCCGTCGGTCCACGCCGCCACGTCGTCGCTGAGCATCGAGGTGAGCGCGGCCAGGTCGCCGCCCTGTGCGGCGTCGAGGAAGCGCAGCAGCAGCCTGGCGTGGTCCTCGGGGCTCGGCTGGAAGCGGTCCCTGCCCTGGGCCAGCCGTACCGACGCCCTGTGGTGCATCTGCCGGCAGTTGGCGACGCTCGCGTCCACGATGGAGGCGATCTCGTCGTACGGCAGGTCGAACGCCTCGCGCAGGACGAACACCGCCCGCTCGGGCGGGGAGAGCCGTTCCATCAGATGGAGGGTGGCGTAGGAGAGGGTGTCGCGCAGTTCGGCCGTGTCGAGCGGTCCGACCTCGGAGGCGGAGACCGGTTCCGGCAGCCACGGCCCCGTGTACGCCTCACGCTTGACCCGCGCGGACCTGAGCTGGTCGAGCGCCAGCCGCGACACGATGGTGACCAGGAAGGCTCTGGGCTCCTTCACCGCCGCCTGGTCGGTGTCGCTCCAGCGCAGCCAGGCCTCCTGCACCACGTCCTCGGCGTCCCACATGCTGCCGAGCAGCCGGTAGGCCAGGCCGAGCAGCATGGGGCGATAGGTCTCGAAGTCCACGGTGGCATCATTCCTGGTCATCGAGGAAGGAGGCATGCCGGGGGCGCCAGTTCAGCACGAGCCTCGCCCTGCTGTTGTCGGCCCCCCGCAGCCTGGTCATGAACGCCACGCCGAACCCGCCGACCGCGAGCTTCGCCACGAAGGCGGGCACACGTCTGGGAGCGGGCGCGCCCAGCTTCCTGGCGAAGGCGGGCAGCCAGTCCCTGACCGCCATCGGCGTGTCGTCGACCACGTTGAGCACGCCGGAGGCGTTCCTGTCGAGCGCGGCGACCACGGCGGTGGCCGCGTCGTGAGCGTGGGTGAAGGAGAACACCGAGCCGCCGTCGCCGACGATCGGCATCCTTCCGGCCAGCACTGCGGCCGTGGTCGAGCCGTCCTTGTCGTAGATCGAGCCAGGCCCCGTCAGGTGGCCGTAGCGCAGCACCAGGCCCCCCGCCCCCACGGTCAGCCGCTCCAGCTCCACCATCGCCCGCACGTTCGGCGCGAACTGCGCGGGCGCGTCGCTCCAGAGCGGCGCGTCCTCGCCTGCCAGCCCTTCGGCGGGACGGTAGGCGAAGGCCAGTCCCTGCGCGATGTGCCTGGCGTCAGGGGCGGCCTCGAGGAGGTGGCGCGTCCCCTCGGTGCGCAGCCTGTTCGTCAGCTCGAAATCCCTGGCCAGGGTGCGCGGGTTGAGGGCCGCCGGAATGGCGGTCAGCATGTTGACGACCACGTCGGGCGCGATCCGCCTGACGGCCCTGACCGCGGCGTCGCGGTCGAGCATGTCGGGGCCGCCCGTCGACCTCGACAGCGTGATCACGTCGTGGCCGACGGCGGTGAGCAGCGGCACCAGCCGGCGCCCGATGACCCCTGAAGCTCCTGCTACCAGCACTCTCATGGTGACTGGACGAGACAGCTCCTACGCGTGTGACAGTGATCCGGCTCACAGATCGAAGACGGCGCCCGTGGCGAGGAGCATCACGCAGCGGTTGCCGAAGGTCCGCAGGTAGGAGACGTTCCTGCCGTTCCACGTCCCGCTCAGGGAGACGGTGTGCGGGTGGTGCTCCTTGGTGCACGCGCCGCGCTCGCCCGGATGGCGCGCCAGGTCGCCCTCCACGGTGGTCAGCAGCGCGCAGGCGGCCGCCGCCTTCGGATGCGTGCCGCCGTCCCACCCGCAGGTCAGCCGCGCCGTGGCGGGAGCCCCCTCTCCAGCCGTGACCGAGACCCGCAGGTTGGCGGTAGTGGTCGGGCACGAGGCGGCGGACGAGCAGAGAACGGCGGCGGCCACCAGGCCCACGATCTTGATCGACGTCATGCGCGGAGTGCTTCCCGCGATCACGTCAACGGACGCCCATGGATTTCCCAGGGTCATCCGTGATGAGGTTGTGACGTGGCGAGAAATCTGATCCTCTCAGGCGGCCTGTACCACGACTTCGATGCCACGTCCGCGGCCCTCGCGCAGGTGCTCGCCGACGTCGGGGTGGAGTCCGAGATCACCGAGGACATCGCGGGGGCGCTCAGCGAACCGTCGGAGTACCAGCTCATCACCGTCAACACGCTGCGCTGGCAGGAGAAGGGCTTCACCCTGCCGGCCCAGGCCCGCACCACCCTGCTCGACCACCTCGAGCGAGGCGGCGGCCTGCTGTGCATGCACGCCGCCTCCATCTGCTTCGACGACTGGCAGGGCTGGCCGCGCGTGCTGGGCGCCTGCTGGCGCTGGGGCAAGTCGCACCACCCTCCGCTGGGCTGGACGAGCGTCCGCGTCCTCGGCGGCCACCCGATCGTCGAGGGGCTGCGCGACTTCGACGTCGTGGACGAGGTCTACAGCGACCTCGAGGTGCTGCCCGATGTCCAGCCGCTGGCCTCGTCGATGGGACAGCCGCTGGTGTGGGCCCGTCCGGTACGGCGAGGCCGCCTCGTCTACGACGCCCTCGGGCACGACGTCCGCTCCTACGACAACGAGGTGCACCGCGCGCTGCTCAAGAGGGCGGCGCTCTGGCTGCTCAAGCGCCCTCTCGTCCTCGGGGACTGACGTTCAGCCTGCGGGCCGACTCCGACTCCTGAGCCAGCCGGCGTAGGGCGTCGAAGGCTCTGCCGTACAGCACGGTGCCGAGGACCAGCGCCTCCACGGCCGTGTCGCGCGGGCCCTCCAGCGGGAACGTGTCCAGCTCGACGTCGGTGACGAGCCGGTAGGCGGCCTCGGCGTAGGCGGTCAGGTCGGTGTTCAGCCCGAGCTGCCGGATCTTGACCAGGGTCTGGGCGAGCTCGTCGCGGGCGGGGGCGGTGCTGTAGACCTGCCAGCCGAGCTCGGTGAGCAGGTGGTCGACCTGCTCGCGGGCGGCCACCCACTCCTCGCCCTCTCCTGTCTCGACGGCGGGGCTGAGCGCGTAGTGGGCGGTGCCGAGCATGTCGTGGACGGACATGCTCTCGTCGTCGACCGCCTCGATCACCTTCTTGATGGAGGTGATCGGCAGGCGGCCCACCTCCAGCAGCGCCCTGATCAGCCGCAGCCTGCGCAGATGCGACTCGTCGTATTCGGCCCTGGTGGCCGCCACCTGCTCACCCTGGTGGAGGAGCCCCTCGCGCAGGTAGTACTTGATGGTGGCGATGGCGACGCCGGACTCGGCGCTCAGCTGGGACATGCGCATAGTTGGATAGTACTACTACCCAACTATGCGCACCGCTCCGAGGATGCCCGGCTTGACGAGGTCCACGTCGACGGGCACGGCCGGACGCCACGCTTGCACGGGAACGCTGCCCAGATCCAGCGGCTCCACACCCTTGAAGCAGCGGGCGAACTCGGAGGACGGCACGGGCGCCGCGATCTGGACCGAGTGGCGTCAGGATCGCCGGCGCCGCCGTCGTAGCGCCGCACGGGTCGCGGGGGCGTCGCTCGGCGTCCCCGCCTCTCCCGCCGTGAGGTGGCGCGCGAGGGAGACGACGGTGGGATGGGCGTAGAGGGTGGTCAGCGGGATACGCCGGCTCAGGACGGCTTCGAGCCGCTGCTGGACCTTCGCCATGAGCAACGAGTGCCCGCCCTGGTCGAAGAAGGATCGCTCCCAGTCCACCTCCCGCACCTCGAACACGGCGCCCCAGACGGCCGCGATCTCGGTGGCGAGCGCGGCCTCCGGCGCCGGCAGGGTCACCGCCCGTGCGGGAGCGGGTCCAGGGTGCGGGTCTGGCAGGGCGGCCGTGTCGATCTTCCCTGTGGGGGTCAGGGGCAGCGTGTCGACTCCGACGATCTCAGCCGGAACCATGAAGTCGGGCAGCACCTCGGCCAGCCGCTCGCGCAGTCCTGAGGTGTCGTCTCCCAGGACGTAGGCCACGATGTGCGGCTCGCCGCGGACCTCGCGGGTGACGACGGCGGCCCTGGGCACCAGCGTGGCCAGCACGGCCTCGATCTCGCCGAGCTCGACGCGGTGGCCGCGGATCTTCACCTGCCGGTCGAGGCGACCCAGGTAGGCCAGCCGGCCATCGGGAAACCATCGCCCCAGGTCGCCGGTTCGGTAGAAGCGCATGCCGTCAGGATCGACGCCGAACCTGGCCTGGTCGCGCTCGGCGGCGCCCAGATAGCCGGCCAGGTACGGGCTGCGGATGACGATCTCGCCCTCCGCCGGGTGCGGCCTGAGCTCGATCTCCACGCCGTCCAGGGGCCGCCCGATGGGCACGACCGGGTCGTCGCCCATCTCGGCTGCGGTCAGGTGGTTCTGGGCGACGAAGGAGATCTCGGTGGCCCCGTAGCCGTTGACGAAGACGCTGGAGGCGGGGAAATGCCGCTGGAAGCGGACGAGGTCGTGGCGGACGACCTCCTCGCCGCCGAGGATGACGGCCCGGACATGCGACAGCACCTCTCCCTCGGAGAGGGAGTCCAGCAGATAGCGGTAGACAGTCGGCGTCGAGTGATAAATCGTGACTTGTCCGCCGACGAGCGACTCCCTCAGCTGACCCAAGCCATGCAGCCGGAGGTCGACGGGCACCACGGCGGCCCCGTTGAGCAGCGCGGAGAAGCCGTCTGTCACCGCCATGTCGTAGCTGAAGGAGGATACGACGCTGATCCGATCAGCAGGACGGATCCGCAGGTTGTTGGTATGCGCCCGGATCTGGAACAACGCCCCCCGATGGGTCTGCACGACCCCCTTGGGCCGCCCCGTGGAGCCTGAGGTGAACAGGATGTACGCAGGGGAGCTCGGAGCCACGGCGACGGGACGGAAATCCGGCGCCGGCGGCATCGAGGTGAGGTCGACGAGGTCGCCGGTGAGCAGGTCCTTGTGCTCGGGCACGGTCACGACCAGCTCCGGCCGGGCCAGCTCGGACATGCTCGCCAGGCGGGCCGGCGGATAGGCCGGATCGAGCGGTACGTAGGTGGCCCCGGCCGTGAGCACGCCCAGGATGGCGGCGACCATCCTGGGGCCGTGCCCGACCAGGAGCCCGACCCGTGAGGCGCCGTGCACCGCCGCCGCCACGGCCTGGACCTCCCGTGCGAGCTCGGCGTAGGTGAGCGGGCCCTCCTCGCCGAGCACCGCGACCCGGTCGGGATGCTCGGCGACGACGGTCCAGAACCGGGCGGCGATGGACTCCTCCATCCACTCCGCCCGGAACTCGCGATGCTCGGCGTGCATCGGGCTACCTTCCTCGCGCTACGCGCGGGATCGTGGTGGCAGGGGCCGCCGGGGTGGCCGCCGGGGTGGATGCCGGGGTGGATGCCGGCGTGGATGCCGGGGTCGCCGGCTGCTCGGCGCGGATCTGCTCGACCCTGGCGGCCATCTGCCGCACGGACGGGGCCTCGAAGAGGGTGCGCATCGGCAGCTTGACGCCGACCGCGGCCCGAGCCTGCGCGATCAGCTGGACCGCGATGAGCGAGTTGCCTCCGAGCTCGAAGAAGTCGTCGTCGGCACCCACGTCGGGCACGCCCAGGATCTCGCTCCACACCCGGGCCAGCGCCGCCTCCACCTCGCCTTCCGGCGCGACGAAGTCCTCGGACCTGGCCGCCACCGTGGCCTGGGTCTCGAGGCTCTGGCGGGTCAGCCGCTCCCGCCGGGTGATCTCGGCGAGCGCGGTCGCGCTGACGACGACCTGCGGGCCGAGGTCGGCGGCGGCCAGCACGCGGAAGAACGCCTCGGCGCCGTCCGCAGGGCGGATGCCGGTGCCGGACTGCTGGTCGCCGGCGCCCAGCGACCCGGTCACCGCCGAGGCGTCGATGCGCCGCAGCACGAACTCCTCGATCTCCACGAGCACCGTGCCGGCCTCGTCCATCAGCGTCAGGTCGGCCGTGACGACCTCGGCGCCGCCGTCGCCCCTGCGCCGCAGGTGGCTGTAGAAGCGGTCCGGCAGCGCCGACCTGACCAGCAGCCGGCCGTAGCTCAGCGGCAGGTAGGCGCCGCCGCCGTTGCCCCGGCCGAAGGAGGTGGCCACGTCGAGCAGCGCGGGGTGCAGGCCCCAGTCGCCGACCTCCGCCGCCACCTGCTCGGTCCCCTCGACGAAGGCGAGCTCCTCGCCCTCGGCCCGCCAGATCAGCTCCGGCGAGCGCCACCGCGGACCGAACGTCAGCACTCCGGCGTACTCGCCGTCCTGCTCGGCCTCCGGCGTCATTCCGGCCTTCAGCGCCGCCACGTCCACGGCCGCGACCGGCGCGGGCCGTACCCATGCCGCCGCGCCCTGGGTGTGCAGCCGCTCCCCGGCGCGCACCTCGAAGGCCGAACCGTCGGCGAAGGAGACCACGAGCTCGGTCGTGGTGTCGTCCGGCACGGCCAGCGGCTCCAGGAAGACCACGTCGCGCAGCTCCACCGCGTGGCCCTCGCCCGGCGCAGGGACGACGGCCGCGAAGGCCGCCCTGGCGCATTCCAGCTGCCCGGTCGCGGGCAGGACCGGCACCCCGCCGATGCGGTGCTCGTCCAGCACCCAGTGGGTGTCCGCCGCCAGCGGCCCCGACGCCCTGTCGTGGGTACGGCTGCGCACGACCGGGTGGTCGACCGGCGTTCCCTCGGCGACGGCGGTGGAGCCGGCGGCGGCGGCCAGGCCGGCGGCGTCGGCGTTGGCGGCCATGCCCACCTCCAGCCACGCGCCCCAGTTGATGCTCAGGACGCGCGTGCCGTGCCGGGCGCGGGCGAAGGCGTCCTGGAAGGCGTTCGCCGCGCAGTAGTCGACCTGGCCGAACCCGCCGCTGACCGCGGTGACCGACGAGCACAGGGCGACGAAGTCCAGCTCGAGGTCGCCGAAGACGTCGAACAGCGCGGCGGTTCCTGCGACCTTGGGGTCGAGCACGGCCTGCGCGACGGCTCGTTCCTTGATCTCGGCCATGCCGCCGCCTGGCAGGCCGGCGGCGTGCACGATGCCGTGCAGTCCGCCATGGGCGGCCAGGACCTCCTCCCTGACCTCGCGCAACCGGGCAGGATCGGTGACGTCGGCGGCCATGACCGTCACCTTGCCGCCCGCCTGCTCGATCCTGGCGATCGCGCGCGCGGCCCTCGGCGTCACCGTGCCGCCGCGGCCGAGCAGCGCCACGCGGGCCCGCAGCCGGGTGCCGAGGTGCTCGGCGAGGGTGAGGCCGATACCGCCCAGGCCTCCGGTGATCAGGTAGACGCCCTCCTCGCGCAGCCCGGAGTCGCCCTCGCTCAGCCGTACCGGCTGGAACTCGCGGACCCACCGGCGCCCGCCCCGCAGAGCCAGCACGTCGCCCGCAGGCTCCCTGCGCAGCTCGGCCAGGACGCTCGCGGCGGGGGTGCCACCGGACTCGAGGTCGAGGTGGCGCACCTGGAGGCCGTCGACCTCCAGCGGGACGACCCGGGCGATGCCCGCCATGAGCGCGTACTCCGGCCGAGTCAGGTCGGCGCCGCCCAGGGGGTCCTCGGTGCCGGAAGTGAGCACGTCGAGGCGGACCCCGTCGGCTCGCTGCTCGGCGGCCAGGGCCTGGACCAGGAAGAGCAGGCTGAAGAAGCCGTGCTCCTGCGCCTGGGCCGGGTCGCTGTCCAGCGCCCAGGCGTGCACGATGCGCGAGGGCAGGGAGTCGCCGAGCGCGCTGATCAGGGCGTCGTAGTCGGCGCGCTCGCCGGGCCGTACGGTGAACTCGCCAGAGTAGCCCGCGCCGGGGCGGACCACGGTCACCTCGGCACCCTGTGCCCGGAGCGCCGTCACCAGTTCCTCGCCGCGCTCCCCGCTGACGAAGGCGAGGCAGCGGGTGACCGGCTCGCCGAGCGGGGAGGGAGTGAGCTGCCGCCACGCGGGGATCTCGAACCAGTCCTCCAGCGCGCGGGGGCCGGAGGGCTGCGGCGCCTTCGGCTTCGCCCCGGCCTCACCCGGCGAGATGAAGCGGTACTCCCGCTCGTAGGGGTAGCCAGGCAACGGCACCCGGTGGCCCTGGTCGCCGTCCACGGTGATCGGCACTCCGGCGGACCACAGCCGGGCGGCGGAGCCGTACAGCACGTCCAGATCGCCGGCGCTCTCGCCGGGGCCGGGCAGGCTGGCGAGCGGCGGCAGCACGTCCTTGGCGCCGCGCAGCTGCATGCGGGCGAGCTGGGCCAGCTGCTTGCCGGGCCCGCACTCCAGCATCACCCAGTCCTTCTCGGCCAGCAGCCGGGCCACGCAGTCGCCGAAGCGCACCGGACGGCGGATGTGTCCGGCCCAGTAGGCCGGGTCGACGGCCTGCTCGGGGGTGATCCAGTCGCCGGTCACGTTGGACAGGAACGGCAGGGCGGGCGTCTGCCGCGGCACGGCGGCCACGAGTGACTCGAACTCCGCCAGGATGGGCTCCATCATCGGCGAGTGGAAGGCGTGCGAGGTGCGCAGCCTGGTGGCCTTGACGCCCTTGCCGTCGAGCAGCTCGGCGAAGGCCGTGATCGCCTCATCCGTCCCGGCCACCACGCAGGTGCCAGGGCCGTTCACCGTGGCCACGCTCACCCCGTCGATGAGCAGCTCGGCGGCCTCCTGCTCGTCCTTCATCACCGCGAGCATCGAACCGGCGGGCATCGACTGCATCAGCCGCCCGCGCGCCGCCACCAGCCGCAGCGCGTCGGGCAGGGTGAACACCCCGGCGAGCGTGGCGGCGACGTACTCCCCGATGGAGTGACCGATCATTCCTGTGGGCTGCGCGCCGAGCTCCTGCCAGAGCCTGGCCAACGCGTACTCCACGGTGAACAGCGCGGGCTGGGTGAAGCGGGTCTCACGCAGCCTGTCGTCGCCGTCCTCGGCGAACATCAGCTGCCTGATGTCCTCGCCCAGCTCGGCACGCAGGAGCTCCGCGCACTCGTCGACGGCGGCGGCGAAGGCCGGCTGGGCCGCGTAGAGCGCGGCGCCCATGCCCGCGTACTGCGCGCCCTGCCCGGAGAAGAGGAAGGCCACCTTGGGCAGTGTTCCGCCCGCGTCCCCTGCCGGGTGCCGCTTGCGGTCGGTCAGCGCGCTCACCGCGCCGGCCAGGTCGTCGGCCACGACGGCGACGCGGTGCCGAAGCTCCGGCCGGCCCACCCGCAGCGTGTGGGCCACGTCGGCGACGGAGAGCTCGGGGTGCTCGGTGAGGTGCTCGGCGAGCTGGGTGCGCATGGTGTCGAGCGCGCTCTCGGTGCGGGCCGAGAGCCGCAGCAGCTGCGGCCCCCGCACGCTCGCGGCGGCGGCGGGGGGCGGCGCCTCCTGGAGGATCACGTGGGCGTTGGTGCCGCCGATGCCGAAGGAGCTCACCGCCGCCCGGCGCGGGCCGTCCTCCCACTTGGTGGGGGTGGAGACCACGTAGAAGGGGCTGGAGTCGAAGTCGATGGCGGGGTTGGGCCGCTCGAAGTTGATGCTGGGCGGGATCAGGCCGTGCTCCATGGCGAGCACCGTCTTGATCACGCCGACGACGCCGGAGGCCTGGCTGAGGTGGCCGATGTTGGACTTCACCGAGCCGATGCCGCACCAGCCGCGATCGTCGGTGCTGCGCCGGTAGACCTCGCTCAGGGCGGCCACCTCGATGGGGTCGCCGAGGGCGGTGCCGGTGCCGTGCGCCTCGATGTAGCCGATGGTGCGCGGGTCCACCCCGGCCACGCCGAGCGCCTCGGCGATCACCTCGGTCTGGCCCGCGTGGCTCGGCGCGGAGAAGCCGATCTTGTTGCTGCCGTCGTTGTTGATCGCGTTCCCCAGCACCACGGCCCGGATGTGGTCGCCGTCGGCCAGCGCGTCCTCCAGGCGCTTGACCACGAGCACGCCTACGCCGCTGCCCCAGATGGTGCCGTCCGCGCGGGAGTCGAACGGCTTGACGTGCCCGTCGGAGGTGGTGAAGCCGTCCATGGCCGGGTAGCCGGCGCCGTGCGGCAGCTCCACGCAGACCCCGCCGGCCAGCGCCATGTCGCACTCCCCGTTGCGCAGCGACTCGCAGGCCAGGTGCAGGGCGACCAGGGAGGAGGAGCAGGCGGTGGTGACGGTCATGGCCGGCCCGCGCAGGTTCAGCCGGTAGGAGACCGTGGTGGCGACGTAGTCGATGTTGTTGCCGATCGACATGCCGAGCTTGACCGCGTTGCTGTCGAGATCGGGGTTGGTCTGGAGGTTGAGCCACTGGTACTGGTTGGGCCCGGATCCGCCGTAGACGCCGATGGCGCCCTCGTAGGTGGCCGGGTCGTAGCCGGCGTCCTGCAGCGCGGCGTGCGACTGCTCCAGGAAGACCCGCTGCTGCGGGTCGGCGAGCTCCGCCTCGCGCGCGCTCATGCCGAACAGACGGTTGTCGAAGCCCTCCATATCGATCATGACCGGCGCGGCCTTGATGAAGGAGGAGCTGGCCAGGGTCTCCGGGGTCACACCCCGGGCGAGCTGCTCCTCGTCGGTGAAGAAGGTCACCGACTCCACTCCGTCGACCAGGTTGCGCCAGAACTGGCCGAGATCGTTCGCACCCGGTACACGGGCGCTCATGCCGATGATGGCGATGGGCTCGGCGCCCGAGTGGTTGGACAACTCTGTCACTGTCTCCTCCTGCGCTTGTCCCGCAGCTGGCGGCGTGTGTCGGCACGCCGGTCGGCGCGGCTCAGTTCCGGATTCGCGGCATCACCGTCGAGGTGGGCGGCCAGCGCGCGTACGGTCGGGTAGCGGAACATGTCCACAACCGTCACCTGGCGCCCGGTCAGGGCGGCCAGCCGGTCGCGGACCACGACGACGGCCATGGAGGTGCCGCCGACGTCGAAGAAATTGTCGGTCGCGAGCACCTCGGCTCGGCCGAGCACGTCTCGCCAGATCCCGGCGAGCAGCCGCTCGGTGTCGGTGGCGAGATCCGCGCGGAGCCCGGATTCCGGTCGTACGGCTTGCGCAGGCTCGTCCGTCACGCCGTGCGCGAGCGTGGTGACCTGCCTCAGCTCGAAGCCGGCCGCGGGGGCGCCGGGGGCGGCCACGGCCTGGTCGAGCAGGTCGGTGAAGGACCGGAGCAGCAGCTCGATGCGCTCGGCGGTGTAGAGGTCGGTGTTGTAGACGACATCGACCGCGTACCTCCCGTCCCGCTCGACGACGTAGACCGTCAGATCGAACGGGGAACCCGCAGGCGCGGGCACGATGCCGGTGGAGCTCAGCCCCTTCAGCTCCAGCCGCGGCTCGGGGAAGTTGAAGACGTTGAAGAGCACCTGCACCAGCGGCGCACGGCTGGGCTCACGGCGTATCGCCAGTGCTCCGACGATGTCCTCGATGGCGGCGCCGGGCCTGGCCATCGCGTCGATCATCGCATCGGCGCAGCCACGCACCCGCTCCGCGAAGGAGGCTTCCCCTGCCGAGCGCAGGCGGATCGGCACGATGTCGACGAAGAAGCCGATCAGGTCCTGGAAGGCCTCGTGCCTGCGGTCCGCCACGGGGGTGCCGACCACGATGTCGTCACGGCCGGTGACGCGCCGGACCAGCTCGGCGAAGGCGGCCAGCCACACGCTCGGCGCGGTGGTGCCCAGCCGTGCGGCCAGCTCGCGGACGCCCGCTGTGGTCTCCGCCGTCAGCGCGGCGGTGGCCAGGGCGCCGGCATGGCTCTGCACGGCCGGCCGCGGGCGGTCCCTGGGCAGGTCGAGCGTCGTGGGGGCGTCGGCCAGCGAGCGGGCCCACCAGGCCAGGTCCTCCCCGGAGCGCCTGCCGTCCCGCGCCGCTCGCCAGGCGGCGTAGTCGGCGAAGGTCGCCTCCGGCTCGTCCAGGACCTCGCCGGCGTAGGCGCGGGCCAGGTCGTCGAAGAACGGGCCCTGCGACCAGCCGTCGAAGACGGCGTGGTGGAAGGTCACCACCAGCACGTGGTCGTCCGGGCCCAGCCGGAGCAGCCTGGCCTGCCAGAGCGGGCCGCGGGCCAGGTCGAAGTGCTGGGCGCCGGCCCGGTCCAGCCAGGCGCGGACCTCATCGGGCAGGCCGTCCGAGCCACTGCCGGGCCCGTCCGGCCGGCTGCCCGGCGCGCCGTCCAGGATCTCGACCGCTATCCGCGCGGGTTCGGGCGCGGACACCTCCACGCGGGGCACGCCACCGTCGTCGGGCACCCGCCAGCGGAGCACCTCGTGCCGCTCGGCCACCGCGGTCAGCGCCCGCTCCAGCGCCACCACGTCGAGTGGACCGCGCAGGCGCTCGGCGAGCGCGATGTTGTAGGCGACGTTGCCGGGGAAGAGCCGCTCCAGGAACCACAACCGACGCTGCGCCGCGGTCAGCGCGGGCGGGCTGCCGGAGGGCAGTTCCTCGGCCACGGGAGGCGCGGCTTCCACCAGCGCCGCCAGCGCGCCGAGGGTGCGCGCGGCGTAGACGTCCTCCACCGCCACCTCACGCCCCAGTGCCTCGCGAAGGCCGCTGACCAGGCGCATGGCGCTGATGGAATGCCCACCGGAGGCGAAGAAGTCGTCCTCCAGCCCCGGGACGCGGTCGAGCACCCGAGCCCAGACCTCGGCCACGGCGCGCTCGGTCGACGATTCCGGCGGCGAGCCCAGGGCCGGTGCGTCAGTCACCAGCTCATGCAGCGCCTGGAGGTCGACCTTGCCCGACGAGGACATCGGCAGGCTGGGCAGGATCAGTATGTCGGCGGGGACCATCGCCTCGGGCAGCCGCTCCGCGCAGTGCTCTCGCAGCAGGTCCGGGCGCACGCCGTCCGCAGTGCAGAAGGCCACGAGCCGGACACCCGCCGGACCCTCGACCGCCTCCACCACGGCGTGCCCGACCTGCGGGTGCCCGCGCAGCACGGTCTCCACCTCGCCGATCTCCACCCGCTGCCCGCGGATCTTGACCTGCCGGTCGGTCCTGCCCAGGAACATCAGGTTCCCGTCCGGCTGCAGCACCACGAGGTCGCCGGTCCGGTAGAGCCGCTCGCCGTCGCCGCCGAACGGGTCGGGCACGAAGCGTTCGGCTGTCAGATCGGGTCGCCCCAGGTATCCGCGGGCCAGCCCGACCCCGCCGATCAGCAGCTCGCCGGGCACGCCCACCGGAACCTCGCGCAGCTCCTCGTCCACGACATGGACGCGGTTCCCGTGCTGAACGGCGCCGATCGGCAGCGGCCTGTCCCAGCTTCCCTCGGCCTCGAAGACGGTGACCGCCACCGTTGCCTCGGTCGGACCGTAGTAGTTGAGAAACCGCCTGCTCGCCCAGCGCTCCACCTGCTCAGGGCCGGGGGCCTCGGAGCCGGTGACCAGCACCCGCCACTCGGGCAGGCGCGCCGGATCCAGCACCGGCAGCAGGGAGGGCGGCACGACACCGGAGGTGATGCCGTGCTCCACGCAGAAACGCTGAAGCCGTACGGGGTCACGACGGTCGTCGTCGCCTGCCAGCATCACCGTGGCCCCGGCAGCCAGGTGCACGAACAGGTCGTGCACCGACACGTCGAAGCTGAGCGAGGCGAAGGCGAGGCCGCGCGTGTCCTCATCGACGCCCAGCAGCTCGAGATTGGTGAGCGTGTAGGCGCAGGCGCTGCGATGGGTGACCACCACGCCCTTGGGTGTGCCGGTGGATCCCGAGGTGTGCAGCACATAGGCCGCGTTGCCGGGTAGCGCAGGACACTGTCCGGGCGCGGCGGGCGGGCCTTCCACCGGGACGGTCCGCACCCCGTCGAACAGCTCCGTGGTGGACTCGTCCACCACGATCAGCTGGAGCCCCGCGTTCCTGATGATCTGCTCCCTGCGCGCGGCGGGGCCGTCGGGGTCGAGCGGCACGTACGCGCCTCCGGCCAGAAGCACGCCGAGCACTCCGGTGACCATGCTCGGCCGGCGTCGCAGGCAGACTCCCACCAGACGCTCCGGCCCCACGTCCGGCAGCCGCGCGGCCAGGCCGCCCGCCTGCTCGGCCAGTTCGCCGTACGTGAGCACCTCCTGCCACTGCCGCACGGCAGGTGCCCACGGGCGGCGCTCGGCCTGGGCCAGGACCAGATCGGGCAGTGTCGTCATCCCGCGCCTCCAGGAAGTGGATCGACCATGTGCATGCGCAGCTCCGTGAAGTAGCGGCGGCCCTCGGCGTCGGACAGCCAGGTCTGGTCCGGGCCGGGGAGCATCTCGGAGATCACCAACCGCACGTCCTGCCCGGCGGTGAGGCTGGCCGAGCGGACCATCGAGCAGAGCAGGTCGGCGAAGACCGGGCTGGTGAGGTCGACGTAGAGCGGTTTGATCTCCGTGGACAGCTTGACGAAGACCCGCTCGGGCAGGCCGAGCTCACGCCGCCAGCGGCGCACGGCCAGGTACCGTGCGCGCTCACCGCCGACGTCGGTCAGTCCCGTCGCGTCCACGGTGGTCCGCCAGGTACGGCGGGCGACGACCAGCCGGTCGATGGTGATCCTCGGGGTGTGCCGATCGCCTCCGACGAGCTTGAAGCCGTCCACGGCGTGGATCGACACCAGCTGCGAGAAGACCTCCAGCAGTGGCCGGCTCCTCCCGTCCGGCATGGTGGCCACCAGCTCCCCGCCCACCTCGTCGACCAGCACGCCCGTGGCGGGCACCAGCCGGTCGGGGTCGGCGCCCGGGGCGGCCGTCCAGCCCAGCTGAATGTCGGTCGGGTGGTCCAGCCCGTGCGTCACCCGGCCGGTGTAGCGGGGCCACTCCACCGGGTAGAGCGGCCTGACCCGGTCGGTTCCCAGGTCCTCGGCCAGCGCGTCGCGCAGCGCGCCGGGATCGGGGTGGGCGAGGCTGAAGACGGCGCAGTCGAAGGTCGCCCAGGCCGCGTGCATCTCGCCCATGACCACCACGTAGTCGCCGCGGTTGACCGCCTCGACGCTGTCGGCGCAGATCTGCAGGTCGGGGCTGTGCAACCGGCCGTCCGACCAGCCGGGTCCTGCGGTGGCGAACGCGTCGGAGGCGGCCAGCTCGCGGGCGGTGAAGGTCAGCTCGGCGGTGTCCGGGTCGACCTGGTCCAGGCCGAACAGCTCCGACCAGCGGCGGGCGAACTCCTCGGCGATGGCGTCCACGGGTCTGGGACCGGTGCCGAACAGCATGCCCTGGGCGAGGTACCACAGGTCGGACAGCAGCACCGGGCCGTCCGCGCGCAGCTCCTCGTACAGCTCGCGCAGCGCCTGGCCGTAGGTCGTCGCCAGCTCGGCCGTCAGCCAGCGGGCGGCCTGGAGCATGAGCGCCAGCGGCTCGGCGACGCCGTCGATCAGCGGCTTGCCCACGGTCACTCGCACGTCGCGCGTGGTGTCCTCGTAGACCAGGCCGCGGCCGGCGTAGGTCCGGCCGGTCCTGCGGACCGAGTCGGCGCCGGTGACCTCGCTGAACACCGTGCTGAGCGCCTCCATCGCGGCGCGCAGGGCATCCGGGTCGCCCGCGGCGCGCGCCACCTCCCGCTTGGCGGATGCCAGCCGCTCCAACCCGGCATGGGCCCGCTCGCGCACGGCCGGGTCCTCGATGCCGGCCAGCAGCCGCCGGAGGTGCTCCTCGGCGTGCGGGCTCTGCGGCACGTCACCCTGCCAGGTCAGCAGGCCGCGCCCGGTCAGGAGGTCGAGCTGCAGGTAGGCGTCGGCTTCGGTGCGGATGCCCGCCTGCCCGGCCACCTCGGCGGCCACGTCGACGGCACGGCGCCTGCCGTCGCAGCGCGACAGCAGCAGTGCCTCGGCGGCCGACACCGGGACGGGCGGCTGCGCCGGCCGCCGCACCTGGCGGCCGTCCAGGGTCAGCTGAGGCTGCAGGGCGGGTGGCAACCAGCGGCGCACCGCGGGGTCCTCGGCCAGCTTCGCCGCGTACGCGCGCAGCGCCCAGTCCTCGAAGAACACGCGCCGGTCCGACAGCAGCCGTTCGCCAGGCCGTACCTCCAGAGCCGGGCCGTCCTCCGAGCACCGAACCCAGGTCACCGGCCCGAAGAAGCCCACCGTCTCGTTCTTGGCGCTGTAGCGCTGCCAGTACTTGACGACGATGCGCTCCCGTTCGCGCCGCCTGCTGTGGCGGCGGCCGCCGGGGGTCAGGGCGTCCAGCGAGACCAGGGCGCCCCGGTTCTGCCAGGTGATCGCCTCGCGGAAGAGCGGGTCGGCGGCGATCTCGGTCAGCTCGTCGCCCAGCTCGTGGCCGGCCTCCTCGAGGATCTTGTCGAAGTCTTCCGCCGCGAGCTCGCCCGAGAGCAACGCGTCCGCTGCCTGCGCGCAGTCGGGGGCGGACAGGCGCGCCAGGCCGTCGGCGGGGAAGCCGGTGCTGCGCAGCAGCGCCTCGCTCCACACCCACCAGCCGGTGTCGCCGAGCGGCATGCGGTGGTCGCTCATGCGCGCACCCGGTCCAGGATGTGGTCCCGCCGCTCGCGCAGGAAGAAGTGGCCGCCCGGCTCGACGCTGAGAGTGAAGCCGGCGCTGGTGTGCCTGGCCCAGCCCCGCATGGCCTCGACGGAGATCGACTTGTCGTCGGCTCCCGCGAAGGCCTCGATCGGCACCTCGATCGGCGGCCCCGGCTGGTAGACGTACTCGTGCAACCAGGTGAAGTCCGCGCGCAGGACCGGCAGGAGGAGCTCGCACAGCTCAGGCTCGGCCAGCAGCTCCTCCGGCAAGCCGCCGAGCTCGATGAGCCTGCCGAGCAGCTCCTCGTCCGACACCTCCGACAGCTCGGCGAGCGGTTCGACGTGGTCAGGCGGCCGGCATCCGCCCAGGTACAGCCGCCGCGGCAGCGGTTGGCCCCGCCTGGTCAGCTCGCGGGTCACCTCGAAGCCCAGCCTGCCGCCCATGGAGTGTCCGTAGATCGCGTACGGCCGGTCGGCCCTGGCCGAGACGGCGTCGGTGAGTTCCCCGATGTCGATGCCGAAGGGTTCGGAGAAGCGGCCCTCCCGGCCCGGCAGGACCATGGGCAGCACCTCGAGCCCGGGCCCCGCCGCGGCGGCCCAGCCCTGGAAGGCTCCGGCCCCTGCGCCCGCCCACGGCAGGCAGAACAGCTGCATGGGCGCCGCGGGGCGGGGCTGCGGAACGGAGAACCAGCGGTCGAGCGAGCTGGTGTCGGGTCTCATGGTCAGACCTCCTGCCGTTGGAACGGGTAGGCGGGCAGGGAGATGATGCGGCCGTCGGCCGGCGGCCAGGCGGGCTCGTCGCCCGCCACCCAGGCCTCGGCCGCCCGCATCAGATCCTCAGGCGCGTCGTACGGCAGGCCGCGCAGCCGGGCGACGGCCTGGGACAGGTCCTGGCAGACGATCGCCGCCCTGTAGGCGAAAGCTCGGCGTCCCGCGGTCAGCGTGTGCGCGACGTCGTCCAGGTCGATCCGGGGAGCCGCCTCCAGGTGGTCGGCCAACCGCATGCGGGCCTGGCGCAACGCCTCGGGCGTCCGGGCCGAGACAGGCAGGACGCGCCAGCCGGTGGCGGCCGGGCGCGGCGGTTCGTCCGCGACCTGCTCGACGATCACGTGGGCGTTGGTCCCGCCCAGGCCGAAGGAGCTCACCCCGGCCCGCCGGGTCTCCGCCTCCCATGCCACGTTCTTGACCGGCACGTAGAAAGGGCCGAACTCGACGTCCGGATCGGCGCGCTCGAAGTGGAGGTTGGCAGGGATGACGCCGTGCCGTACCGCCAGGACGGCCTTGATCAGCGCCGCCGCGCCCGCCGCCGCGTCGAGGTTGCCGAGGTTGGTCTTGATGGAGCCCAACGCGACGGCGCTCGGTGGCAGCGGGTCGCCGGAGAAGGCCTGGGCCAGGGCGGCGACCTCGATCGCGTCCCCGACCGCGGTGCCGCTGCCGTGCGCCTCGACGAAACCGATCGCGCCGGGTGCCACCCCGGCGTCCGCCAGCGCCTCGGCCACCACGCTCGCCTGCCCATCGAGCCCCGGGGCGGCGAACCCGGCCCGGCGCGCGCCGTCGTTGCCCACCGCCCAGCCCCGGAGCACGGCGAGAACCTGGTCCCGACTCTCGACCGCGTCCTGCAGGCGCTTGAGCGCCAGGACCGCCACGCCGCTGCTGTAGGCGCCGCCCTGACCGGTGGCGTCGAAGGCGCGGCAGCGGCCGTCGGGCGAGACCAGGCCGCCGGGCGTGTGCAGGAAGCGGGGTTCCGTGACGCTCACCCCGCCCGCGAGCGCCAGGTCGCAGCGGTAGTCGAGCAGGTGCTGGGCGGCCACGCAGACCGCGGTGAGCGAGCTCGAGCAGGCGGTCTGCACGGCCATGGCGGGGCCGGTCAGGCCCAGCCGGTAGGCCACCTGGGCGGCCACGTAGTCGGGCGCGAAGCCCGGAACCAGCGGCTCGTCCGGATCTCCGGTGAACTGCCGGTACAGGAAGTGCCTGTTGACCGAGGCACCGGAGAAGACGCCGATCAGCCCGTCGAAGGCCGCGGGGTCGCAGCCCGCGTCCTCCAGCGCGGTCCAGGACTGCTCGAGGAAGAGCCGTTGCTGGGGATCCATGGCGGCGGCCTCGTCCGCTGTCACGCCGAAGAAGTCGGCGTCGAACGCGGCCACGTCGGGCAGGCGGCCGCCCGCCCGCACGTGCGCCGGATCGGCCAGCAGCCGCTCACCCACCCCGAGCGCGCGCAGCTCGGCCTCGGTGTAGTCGTGCACGAGGTCCACGCCGTCGAGCAGGTTGCGCCAGAGCGAGGGCACGTCGGGAGCGCCGGGAAAGCGCCCGGCCATGCCGACGACGGCGATCGCGTCCTCCGGGAGAGACATCAGCGGCAGACCACCGCGGCGACGTCCTCGACGGTCGCGACCTCGGTCATCGCCTCCGGCTCCAGCGGCCTGTAGTCCGCCGAGGTGTAGCGGCCCGACCCGTGCACCACCACGTCGCGCCAGTCGTCGGCCAGACCGCGGTCCACGGCGTTGAGCACGCCCGTCATGGCCATGACCAGGGACCACTCCCGGAGCGTGCGGAAGTCGGCGGGCAGCTCGCAGCCGGTCCCGGCCAGCAGCTCGCGCACCTGCGGGTAGCGGGCCACGCATTCGGCCAGTGAGACCACGATGCCGTCGCCGCCGGACCGCTCGATGATCGCGTTCATCGAGGGAGAGGTGGCGGGCCGGTGGGTGTAGAAGGTCGGGTCGAGCACCTCGTCCGGGTCGTAGGTCACCGCGGGGAAGCGCGGGTCGGCCGACTGGCGGTAGAGGCCGTCCGTCAGGGCGTACTGGGGCAGGCCGGCCCGGTCGAAGGAGCCGTTGCGGAGGTTGAGCACCATGTCGGGGGTGCCGAGGTGCTGCACGAGCAGGCTGGCGGGCCGGTGCTCCTGGCTCGACGCGCCGGAGCTCTCCAGCACATCCCGGCCGCGGTGGTAGCCGAGCAGCCCGAAGGCGCTGGAGACCGCGTGCGCGTGCAGCCGGGGCCCGGCGACGGGGGAGGCCGCGTGCTCGAAGTACGCCCTGGCGGTGTCGGCTACGAGGTAGTTGGCCAGGTCCAGCGAGTACCACAGGTTCTCGCCGTTGGCCCGCAGGTCGCCGGCGTACTTGTCGGCGAAGGCCCGGCCGAGCGCCTTGACCTGCTCCGGCTCGGGGCCGTTGTAGACGAGCATCGGGTTCAGCTCGCGCAGCTCGGGGTCGGTGGACAGCCGGCTGGAGCGGAGCTTGGCCAGGCACGAGCCGGGCGCGAGGATCACCGTGCGCAGCTGGTCGGGGCGGACCAGTCCGGCCTCGATCGCGCGCAGCACCGCGTCGCGCAGCGCGACGCCCTTGTTGGCCGACGTGGGCGAGAAGATCGTGACCGCTTCGCCGTACCGCCTGATGTACTCCACCGCGCGGGCGACGATCATCAGCGAGGCGAAGGTCTTGGTGGTGCCCGTGGCCGGGTTGCCCGTGAGGTCGAGCAGGGTCAGCCGGTGCTCGCCGTACTCGCCGAGCGGTTCCCAGCGGGCGGTGGCCACCGACAGGAAACGTTCCACGTCCGCGTCGAGGGCGGGCAGGTGGTAGCCAGGGGAGAAGCCGATGTCCGATCTGACCGGTTCGAGGTCGTCGACGCAGGCCGCGATCGAGGCGGGGAGGCGGTCGTAGTAGTCGATTAGCAGGTTCGCTGCGTGCATCGTCGGGCGCACCTCGTTAGGGGTAGGAGGGGAGGTCTCGGAGCCGGTCTCTGAGCTGGGTGAAGGCTTGGGTGGCAGAGTCCAGGTCCGCGGTGTGGAAGCCGTCGGCGAGGTCGGGGGCGACTCGGGCGAGCTCCTCCCGGGCGGCGGGGCCGAAGGTGACGCGCGTGCCCTCCACGACCACCCCGTCCTGTACGGCAGAGCGCTGGTTGAAGGCGATGGCTTCGGCACGGTCCAGGCCCGGCGGCAGGCGCAGGCTCAGCCGGCCGGCCGCGAGCCGTACCGGATAGCCGCCGGGCAGCCCGAGCGGGCCGGGCAGGGAGGTGTCCAGGTCGCCGCCGGTGAGCAGGCATCCCAGCACCCTGGCGGCGGTCAGGCCGGTGACGTGGTTGAGCTCGGTGCGCGGGGTGGCCCGCTGGGAGGCAAGGAGTGCGCCGACGTCGGAGAGCGCGCGGCCCTGGTGCCAGACCTGCGCCTCGTCCTCGGGGGAGGAGGGCGTGTACAGGTGGACGTGGTGGGCGAGCACCTGCAGCTCCCGCTGGTCGGCCAGGCCGAGGGCGGTCTGGATGCTGGCGGCCAGCAGGCCGGCGTTGCCGATCCCGCACAGCACCGGGACGCCGCGCGCGGCCAGCACGGGGTTGACCGCGTCGGGGAAGCAGGCGTTGACGAACCAGGACCCAGGGCTGGCCGAGGCGAGTGCCGTGCCCGCGCGGACGGCGGACTCGGCCTGGAACGGCAGGGTGAGTCCGAAGCCGCCGCGCCGGAGCAGGGAGGTCCAGGCCGAGGGGGAGCTGAGCGACTCCCAGGGGGACTGGCTGGAGGCGGCCAGCAGCACGCCTGCCGGAGCGGCGCTCGCCAAGGCCTCAGGCAGGGAGCCCGTCACGGGGCGGAAGGTCACGTTGGAGCCGGCGAGTGCGGCTCTGGCCATACCGACATGGCATAACTCGGCGGTCCGAGCCGGATCGCGCCCGATCACGGTGATGCGAGCCGACGGCCCTGTCACGGCCAGGGCATAACAAACGGCTCTGGCCAGGCCACCGGTGCCGATGACTGCCAGCTCGGTCATGGACCCTCCTCTGTCGGCCCCATGACCAGGTCACTGCGCCTATCGATGACCTCGACAAGCTCGGTCATGCTGCTCTGGCCGGCATCGGGAGATAACTCTGCACCGCCATGCTGGACTGAGCCTCTCTACATGCTGGTAAGCACGGGATTTAAGGATTACTCCCCAAAACGGACGGATTGCCCGTTATGACCCCAAACCGTGGTGGTGTGTTTGGGCCCGGCTTATATTCCACAGGGCATCGAGGTGCTGTCAATCTCGTTTGGGTCATGAGTACTGTCAGTGATCGTTGGATGCGGTTCTCCCGACATGTGTTGACTTGCCGGGTTCCTGTGGACTTCAATCGGCGGCACTTCGTCGAGGACGACTACTGGGGCTGTCAGGGCCGACAAGGTGCTCTGATGCTCCATTATTGGCCGTAACGTGTCGCGTTATGCGGTCTCAAGTCCCACATTGTTCTTTGGCGTGTCCGGCAACCCCTGGCGCGGCGAAAGGGAGATAGGCGTACCCATGCCCAGTGGCGACTACAAGGTAGTGATCAACCACGAGGAGCAGTACTCGATCTGGGCATTGGATCGCCCCACGCCGGCAGGCTGGCGGGATGAAGGGTTTTCGGGCGACCGTAATAGCTGCCTTGCGCACATCGACACGGTATGGACGGACATGAGGCCCCGCAGCCTGCGTGAGGCCATGCAGGAGTCCGAGCGGGCGTGAGCGCGCCTACCGATCAGGCGTCGGGTTTCGCGCTTCCTGCCTCTTTCGCGCAGGAGCGACTCTGGTTTGTGGACCAGCTGGAACCTGGGCTCGCCGTCTACAACATCCCGTTCGGCACCAGCCTGCCGGCCGGCGCCGAACCTGACGCCGTGACCGCCGCCCTGGCCAGGGTCGTCGCCCGCCACGAGGTGCTGCGAACCGCGCTGGACAACCGCGACGGCGTGCCGACCCAGATCGTGTTGCCCGAGGTCCCGATCGAGGTCGCGGTCACCGACCTGCGAGGACTCCGCGCCGATGAGCAGCAGGCACGGCTCGCCCAGGTGCGTGAGGCCGACGCTGCCCGCTCCATCCCGCTCGACCAGGCCCCGCTGTGGCGGGCGCGCCTGATCCACACCGGGGGCGAGCACGACCACCTCTTCTTCACCGTGCATCACGTCGCCTTCGACGCCGCCTCCGTGGCGATCTTCCAGCGGGACTTCCTGGCCTGTTTCGGCGAGGCCGACCTTCCCGAGCTGCCCATCCAGTACGGCGACTTCGCCGCCTGGCAGCGCGGCCGGTGGGAGGGCGGCGAGCTGACCGACCAGCTCGGCTACTGGCGCAAGCAGCTCGCCGATCTGCCCGAGCCGCTGCGTCTGTCGCCCAGGGCGCCCGACCCCGGCCTCCCGCGGCACGCAGGCGGAGACATCGCCTTCCAGCTGCCCGCCGCCACCGTGCAGGGTGTGCACCGGATGGCGCGGGAGCGGCGGACCACGCCCTTCGTGGTGTTGCTCGCCGGGCTCAAGGCGCTGCTGTCTCGCCTGGCAGGGCGGGCCGATGTGGTGGTGGGCTCCCCGGTGGGTGGGCGGCCGCTGCCCGAGCTGGAGCCCATGATCGGCAACTTCGTCAACACCCTGCTGCTGCGCACCGAGTGCGCGCGGGAGGCCAGTTTCGACGAGCTGGTCGACAGGGTGCGGACCTCGGTCTTCGACGCACTCGATCACGCCGAGGTGCCCTACGAGAGGCTCGTCGAGGAGCTCCGGCCGGACCGTTCTGACGGCGTGGGCGCGCCGCTGCACCAGGTCGTGTTCAACCTGCTGCCCTCTCTGGTGACCAATGGGCAGGTGCGCAACGGCACCGCCAAGGTGGACCTGCTGATCGACCTCGCCGAGGTCGACGGGCGCATCGACGGGCGCATCGAGTACGCGGCCGCGCTGTTCGACGAGGCCTGGGCGAGGGATTTCACCGCCCGCTACCGCAACCTGCTCGACGCCGCCCTGGCCGCGCCGCAGACCTCCCTGGCCGGCCTGCCGCTCCTGCTGCCCGGCGAGGAGGAGCGCCTCACCACGGCGCCACCACCGTTCGGCGCCGCGTTCGACACCGTGACGGAGGCCTTCGCGGCCCAGGTGGCCGACCGCCCCGACCAGGTGGCGGTGGCCGACGCCGAGGGCCGCAGCCTCACCTACGCCGAGCTGGACCGCAGGTCCAACCGGCTGGCCCACCGCCTGGCCGGGGTGGCTCGCCCGGACACCCCGGTGGCGATCTTCCTGGACACCGACGTCGAGCTCGCCGTGGCCGTGCTCGCCGTGCTCAAGGCGGGCGCCGCCTACCTGGCGCTGGATCTGGAGCACCCCGTGGAGCGGCTGCGCCAGCTGCTGGCCGACTCCGGTGCGACAGCCGTGCTCACCAGCGCGGAATTCGAGACCGACCTTCCGGTCATCGACGTGCGCGAGACGGACGAACTGCCGGAGACGGCCCCCGAGATCACCCGTCACCCGGACATGCTCGCCTACGTGATCTACACCTCCGGCTCGACCGGCCTGCCCAAGGGGGTGGGCATCGCCGACCGGCACCTCACGGCCTACGTGGCCGGGGTCAGCGGGCTGCTCGGCCTGGCCCCTGGGCTGCGCCACTCGATGGTGCAGCCGCTGACCTTCGACTTCAGCGTCACCGTCTTCCACGGTTCGCTCCTCACCGGCGGCACGCTCCACCTGGCTCCGCGGGAGCGCGCGACCGACACCGCGTGGATCGCCGAGCACCTCCGGCGCGACCGCATCGACCTGATGAAGATCACGCCCTCGCATCTGGCCGCCCTCCAGCTCGACCAGTTGCCCGCGCGCACGCTGGTGCTCGGCGGCGAGGCGTCTCGCTGGGATTGGGTACGGCAGCTGCGCGCGCGTCCGGACGGTCCCGCTGTCGTCAACCACTACGGCCCCACCGAGACCACCGTCGGCGTGCTCGGCCTCGCACACGATCAGGAGCCGGCCGGAGCGGGCGCGGTCACGCCCATCGGCTTCCCGCTGCCCCACGCCGAGGCCTACATCCTCGATGAGGACCTGCGCCCGGTGCCCGACGGGGTCGTCGGCGAGCTGTGCATCGGCGGCGTCACCGTCGCCCGCGGTTACCTGGGCCGGCCAGGACAGACCGCGGCCGCCTTCGTCCCCCATCCCTTCGGCCGGCCGGGTGCGCGCATCTATCGCACCGGCGACCTGGGACGGCGGCTGCCTGGCGGCGCCATCGAGTTCCTCGGCCGGGCGGACGGCCAGGTCAAGATCCGCGGGCACCGGGTCGAACCCGGAGAGGTGCAGGCCGTCCTGGCCGCCCATCCCGCCGTCACCGACTGCGTGGTGGTCGTGCGCGGGCAGGACGAGCCCGAGCTGGTCGCCTACGTCGTCGGCGACACCCGGCAGCTGCCCGGCTACCTGGCCGAGCGCCTGCCCGCCTACCTGATCCCCGCGCACCTTGTCGAGCTGCCCGCGCTGCCTCTGGCCGCGCACGGCAAGGTCGACCGGTCCAGGCTGCCCGACCCGCCCGACGCCGTGGAGGCCGAGCGGGTGCCTCCGCGCGGCCCGGTGGAGGAGCTGGTGGCCGGCCTGTTCGAGACGCTGCTGGAGACCGGTCCCGTCGGCAGGGACGACGGCTTCTTCGCGCTGGGCGGCCACTCCCTGCTGGCCATCAAGCTGATGGGCCGCCTGCGCAAGGCGTTCGGCGTCGGGCTCTCGCCCAGGGCGCTGTTCGAGTCGCCCACGGTCGCCGGGGTCGCCGCCCTGGTGGCCGCGGCGCAGGGCCGCGGCGCCGAGCAGGTTCCGCCGGTCGTCCCCGTGCCCCGAGACGGCCTGCTTCCCGCCTCCTACTCGCAGCGCCGGCTGTGGTTCCTGGACCAGCTCGAGCCGGAACTGGCCGTTTACAACACGCATCTGCGGCTACGACTGCGCGGTGCCCTGGACGTGGCCGCGCTGGAACGTGCCCTGGTGACGGTGGCCGCCCGGCATGAGACGTTGCGGTCGCGGTTCGTGCAGCGCGACGACGACCTGTTCGTGTCGGTGGCGGCCGAGGCCGTCGTGCCCTTCGAGGTGGTAGAGCCTTCCGCGCTGGAAGCCTGCGGTGCCCGCCGGTTCGATCTGACCGCCGAACCGCCGATCCGGGCTGCTCTGGCACCTCATGCCGTAAATGATCACGAGTTGCTGGTGACGCTGCACCACGTCGTCACCGATGCGTGGTCGGCGGTGCTGTTCGCCCGCGAGCTGGGCGAGTGCTACGCGGGCAGGGCGTTGCCGGAGCTGACCGTGCAGTACGCCGACTTCGCGGCCTGGCAGCGGGAGCGGGTCGAGGGCGAGCTGCGCGACACGCAGCTGGCCTACTGGCGCAAGCGGCTCGCCGGCATGCCGGAACGCCTGGAACTCCCGGCAGACCGCCCGCGCCCCGCTCGCCGGGACTACGTGGGCGCGAACGTCCCGATCACCATCCCAGGCCATGTCGTGGAGCGGCTGCGCGCCATGGGCGCGCAGGAGAACGCCTCCCTCTTCATGACCATGGTCGCCGCGCTCTCGATCGCGCTCTCCCGCGCGACCGGGCAGCGGGACATCGTGATCGGCACGCCGGCGGCCGAGCGGCCCCGGCCCGAGCTGGAGTCGCTGATCGGCTGCTTCCTCAACACGCTGGTGCTGCGTGCCGACACCTCGGGCGACCCCACCTTCCACGATCTGCTCAAGCAGGTCAGGACTACCACGCTCGAGGCCTTCGCCAACTCCGAGGTGCCCTTCGAGGCGCTCATCGAGGAGCTGCAGCCCGAGCGCGACCTGGGCGCGACGCCACTGGTCCAGGTGCTCTTCAGCCTGGAGGACGCAGACCGCCCTTCGGTGAGCTCGGGCGGGCTGACCATGGAGTGGCGGGGAACCGGCACCTCGACGGCCAAGTTCGACCTCACCATGTACCTGCGCAGGGAACCCGGCGGGGTCGGCGGCATCCTCGAATACCGCACCGACCTGTTCGACGAGGCCACCGCCCAGCGCATCGCCGCGCTCTACACCGAGGTGCTGGCCGCCGTCGCGGCCGGGCCCGAGCAGCCGATGTCGGCCCTGCCCGCGCTGACCGCCGCCGACGAGGCGCTGGTGGAACAGTGGAACGACACGGGCGCGCTGGAGGAGTACGCCTCCCTGGCCGAACTGCTGGCCCGGCGGGTGGCTTCGTCGCCGGACGCGCCGGCTGTCTGGGACGGCTCCTGGTTGACGTATGCCGAGTTCGGCGCGCGGGTCCGTGGGCTTGCTTCGGTCCTCCGCGAGCGGGGCGTACGGCTGGGCGATGTGGTCGGCGTCTGCCTCCCGCGCAGCGCCGACCTGGTCGTGGCCGTCCACGCGGTCGTGGCCGCCGGGGCCGCCTACCTGCCACTCGATCCCGGCTACCCCGACCAGCGGCTGGACTTCATGGTCGAGGACGCCCACGCCGGCGTGGTGATCACCGAGGAGCCTGAGCGCTTCCCCGGGCTCGTCACGGTGGCCCCGACCGCGTCCGCGGACGGGCCGCTCGACCTCGCGATCCCGCCGACCGCCCCTGCCTACCTGATCTACACCTCCGGGTCGACGGGCGTGCCGAAGGGCGTGCTCAACTCCCACGAGGCCATCGTCAACCGGCTGACCTGGACCGATCACGCCTTCCCTCTCACCGCAGAGGATCGGGTCCTGCTGAAGACGACCTTCACCTTCGACGTGTCGGTCTGGGAGCTGTTCTGGCCGCTCATCGCCGGAGCCGGGCTCGTGGTCGCCGCCCCTGACGCGCACCGCGACCCGGCCGCGCTGGTCCGCCTCCTCGCCGATCACGGCGTGACCACCGTGCATTTCGTGCCGTCGATGCTGGACGCGCTCCTGGACGAACCGGTCCTCGACCTGCCCTCGCTGCGCCGGGTCTACTGCTCGGGCGAGGCGCTGCCGTCCTCCCTGGTCGCCCGCGCGCACGAGCGGTTCCCCGGCATCGAGGTGCACAACCTCTACGGTCCCACCGAGGCCGCCATCGAGGTGACCTGGCACAAGTCCGAGCCGGACGAGTCCCGCACGCCGATCGGCGCGCCCATCAGGGGCATCAGGATCGAGATCCTCGACTCCGACCTGCGCCGCGTTCCCGTCGGCACCCCCGGCGAGCTGTGCATCGCCGGCATCGGCGTGGCCCACGGCTACGCGCGGCGTCCAGGGCTGACCGCCCGGCAGTTCGTACCCGACCCGTACGGCCCGGCCGGCGCGCGCATGTACCGCACCGGCGACCTGGCCCGCTGGTTGCCGAACGGCGAGGTCGACTACCTGGGCCGGATGGACGGCCAGGTCAAGATCCGTGGCATGCGCGTCGAGCCAGGGGAGATCGAGTCGCTCCTGGCCGCGCACCCCTCGGTCAGGAGCGCGGTGGTGCAGCCCGTGCGGGGCGTGCTCGCCGCCTACGTGGTCGGCACGGCCGACCCGGCGGCGCTCACCGGCCTCCTGCGCGAGCGGCTGCCCGAGCACATGATCCCGGCCTCGTTCACCTTCCTCGACGAGCTCCCGACCAACGCCAACGGCAAGCTCGACCGCGCCGCCCTGCCCGAACCCGGTCAGGAGCGGCAGGACTCCGCGGGCACCCCGCCGCAGGGTCCGGTGGAGGAGCTGGTCGCGACGCTGTTCGAGTCGGTGCTGGGAACCGGTCCGGTCGGCAGGGAGGACGGCTTCTTCGCCCTCGGCGGCCACTCGCTGCTGGCCATCAAGGTCGTCACCCGCCTGCGCGCCGCCTTCGGCATCGAGCTGCCGGTCCGAGCCCTGTTCGAGGCGCCGACCGTGGCCGGCCTGGCGGAGCGCATCGCCGCCGCCCGCACCGCCACCTCGGTCGAGGTCGTGCCCATCCCGCGTGACGGGTTGCTGCCCGTGTCGTACGGCCAGCGGCGGCTGTGGTTCCTGGACCAGCTGGAGCCGGAGCTGGCCGTGTACAACACGCAGGTGTGGTTGCGGCTGAGAGGCCCGCTGGATGTGGCGGCCCTGGAGCGTGCGCTGGTCGCGATGGCCGTCCGGCACGAGGTGTTGCGATCGCGGTTCGTGCAGCGGGACGACGATGTGTTCGTGTCGGTGGCGGGAGAGGCCGCTGTGCCGTTCGAGGTGGTGCGGTCGGAGCAGCTGCGGGCCTTCGGCGCTCGCCGGTTCGACCTGACGGTGGAGCCGCCGATCAGGGCTGCTCTCGTACGGCACGCGTCGGATGATCACGAACTGCTGGTGACGATCCACCACGTGGCCAACGACGCGTGGTCGTCCGGACTGTTCGCCCAGGAGCTGGGTGAGCTCTATGCGGGTCGCGAGCTGCCTGACCTGGCCGTGCAGTACGCCGATTACGCGGCCTGGCAGCGCGACCGGGTCGAGGGCGAGCTGCGTGACACCCAGCTGGCCTACTGGCGCGAGCGACTGGCGGGCATGCCGGAACGCCTGGAGCTCCCGACGAGCAGGCCGCGTCCCGCTCGCAGAGGGCACGACGGAGGCAACATCCCGTTCATGATCTCTCCGGAGGTCTCCGAACGCCTCAGGCTGCTCGGCGCGGACGAGAACGCATCGCTCTTCATGACGCTCCTGGCCGCCTTCACCGTGCTGCTCGCCCGCCACACCGGACAGCGGGACATCGTGGTCGGCACCCCGGCTGCCGAGCGGCCCCGGCCGGAGCTGGAGCCGCTGATCGGCTTCTTCCTCAACACCCTCGTGCTGCGCACCGACTGCTCCGGCGACCCCACCTTCCGAGAGCTGATCGGCCGGGCCAGGAACACCGCGCTCGAGGCCTTCGCCAACTCGGAGGTGCCCTTCGAGGCGCTCGTCGAGGACCTGCAGCCGCGTCGTGATCTCGGCAGCACGCCGCTGGTCCAGGCGCTGTTCAGCGTGGAGGACGCGGAGCGGTCCGCGCTGCGCGTCGGCGAGCTGGAGGCCGAGTGGGTGAGCTCGGGCACGACCACCGCCAAGTTCGACCTGTCGCTGTACGTCCAGCGCTTCCCCGGCCAGCTCGGTGGGATCTTCGAATATCGCACCGACCTCTTCGACGCCGACACGGTTTCGCGGCTGGCCGAGCACTTCGTCGCTCTGCTGTCCGCCGCCGTCGCCGATCCTGACCAGCCCGTCTCCGAGCTGCCCCTCCTGGCCGCCGATGTGGCGTCGGTGGAGGCGTGGAACGCGACGGGTGCGGCCCGGGAGTTCGTGGCGTTGCCGGATGTGGTGGCTCGGCGGGTGGCTGCGTCGCCGGATGCTCCTGCTGTCTGGGACGGCTCCTGGTTGACGTATGCCGAGTTCGGGTCCCGTGTGAACGCGCTGGCCTCGGTGTTGCGCGAGAAGGGTGTACGGCTGGGCGATGTGGTGGGTGTGTGCCTGCCCCGCGGTGCCGACCTGATCGTGGCCGTGCACGCCGTGATGGCGGCCGGAGGTGCCTACCTCCCGCTGGAGCCCGGCTACCCCGATGAGCGCCTGTCCTTCATGGTGGCCGATGCCGGCGCCCACGTCGTGATCACCGAGGAGCACGGGCGCTTCCCCGGGGTGACGGTGAGTCCGGCCGCGTCAGGGGACCCGGCTCCGCCGGGTGTCCGGATCCCGCCCGGCGCCCCCGCCTATCTGATCTACACCTCCGGCTCCACCGGCCGTCCGAAGGGGGTGCTCGTCTCCCATGAGGCGATCGCCAACCGGCTGGTGTGGATGGGGGAGGCCTTCCCCCTGGCCTCCGGTGATCGGGTCATGCACAAGACGCCGTTCACCTTCGACGTGTCGGTGTGGGAGCTGTTCTGGCCCCTCATGGAGGGAGCCGGCCTGGTGGTGGCGCCTCCTGGGGCTCATCGCGACGCGGACGCGCTGGTCGAGCTGATGCGACGGGAGAACGTGTCGATGGTGCACTTCGTGCCGTCGATGCTGGACGCGCTCCTGGAGGAGCCGGACGCGGCGGTGCCGTCGTTGCGGCGGATCGTGTGCTCGGGGGAGGCGCTGCCTTCCTCTCTGGTGGCTCGGGTGCACTCGGCGTGGCCCGGTGTGGAGGTGCACAACCTCTACGGCCCGACCGAAGCGGCGGTGGACGTCACCTGGCACGCCTGTCAGGTGGGCGAGGAGCGCACGCCGATCGGGGCGCCGATCAGGGCGACGCGCATCGAGATCCTCGACGCCGATCTGCGCCGGGTGCCCGTGGGCGCCGCAGGCGAGCTGTGCATCGGCGGAGTGCAGGTGGCGCAGGGGTATGCCGCGCGGCCTGGCCTGACGGCCGATCGGTTCGTCCCCGATCCGTTCGGACCGCCAGGGTCGCGGTTGTACCGCACCGGCGACCTGGCACGCTGGCTGCCCGATGGCGAGGTCGACTACCTGGGCCGCATCGACGACCAGGTGAAGATCCGCGGCATACGGGTGGAGCTCGGCGAGATCGAGGCCGTCCTTGCTCAGCACCCCGGCGTCCAGGCGGCCGCGGTCCGTCCGGTCGGTGGCCTGCTGGCGGCCTACGTCGTCGGCACGGCGGATCCGGAGGACCTGGCCGGCTTCCTGCGCCGGAGGGTGCCCGAGCACATGGTGCCCGCCTCCTTCACGGTGCTGGACCGCCTGCCGGTGACCGCCAACGGCAAGCTCGACCGCAAGGCGCTCCCCGAACCGCAGGCCCCCGTCGGCGTGCCGTACGAGGAACCGAGCGGTGAGGTCGAGCGGGCCCTGGCCGAGGTCTGGGCGGAGGTGCTGGGCGTCCCCACGCCCGGCGCCCACGACAGCTACTTCGCGCTGGGCGGGGACTCCATCAGATCGCTCAAGATCGTCGCGCGCCTCCGGGCCCGCGGATACACCCTCGCGCTCGAAGACATCTTCGTCCACCAGACGGTGCGCGAGCTCGCCCAGGTGGTCACCACCGGGACGGTGAACGAGAGCCGTGGCAGCGAGGCGTTCAGCATGCTCGGCGCCGCGGACCTGGACCGGCTGAAGCAGCGTTTCCAAGGAGGCAAGCGTTGACCGCTCCCGAACTCGAGGACGCCTACCCGCTGACCGCGTTGCAGTCCGGGATGCTCTTCCACAGCGCCTACCAGGAAGACTCGGCGACCTACCATGACGTCTTCACGCTGATCCTGCGCGGGCCGTACCAGAGCGACACCTTCCGTGCCGCCCTTCGCGAGGTCATGGCCCGGCACGCGGTCCTGCGCACCTCGTTCGACCTGACCGGCTTCGACGAGCCCATCCAGCTGGTCTGGCAGGACGTCGAGCCACCCGTCCAGGAGCTCGACCTGTCCGGGTTCGAGCACCCGGGGCAGCGCCTGAGCATCTGGCGCGAGCAGGAGAAGCACCGGCCCTTCGACTGGGAGGCGCCGCCGCTCTTCCGCGCCGTCATCCACCACCTCGACACCGACGAGTTCGCGCTCACGCTGAGCTTCCACCACGCGATCCTCGACGGCTGGAGCGTCGCCACCATGGTGACCGAGCTGCTGGACCGCTACGCCGCGGGACTGCAAGGGGTACCGCAGGCGCCGGCCGTACCGCCGCCCTCCACCTTCCGCGACTTCGTCGCCAGGGAGAAGGAGGCGGTGGCCTCGCCGCAGACCGAGCAGTTCTGGCGGGATGCGCTGGCCGACGCGCCGGTGACCGCACTGCCCAGGCTTCCCGGCTACCGCACGGGAGACGCCGAGGACACCGTTTCGCATGCCGTACCCCTTGATGATCAGCTCGTCCAAGGGCTGGAGCGGGCGGCGCGGCAGGCCAGGGTGCCGCTGCGCACCGTGCTGCTCGCCGGGCATCTGCGCGTGCTGGCGCTCCTGACGGGCGACAGCGACGTGGTCACCGGCATCGTGACGCACGGCAGGCCCGAGCACGAGGCGGCCGAGCAGGTCCTCGGGCTGTTCCTCAACAGCGTGCCGGTGCGGGTGCGCACCGACGTGCCGAGCTGGGAAGAGCTGATCAAGCGGGTCTTCGCCGCGGAGGTGGCGTTCCTGCCGCACCGGCTGTATCCGCTGTTCGAGATGCAGCGTCTCAGCCAGCGCTCTCCCCTGATCGACGTGCTCTTCGACTATCGCGACTTCCACGTCTACCAGGACCTCGGTCCCGGCGGGGTCATCCAGGTGGTGGAGAGCGAGTTCTTCGAGCAGACCAACCTGCCACTGTCCGCGAACTTCACCTGGTCGCCGCAGGCCGGCGGGCTGGAGTTGAAGCTCAAGTACGACATCACGCAGTTCTCCGCCGATCAGGTCGTGCGGGCAGGTGAGCACTACCGCCGGGTCTTCGCGAAGATCGCCGAGGATCCGGCCGCTGACCCGCGCGAGTCCGAGGAGCTCCTGGCCGCCGATGTGGCGTCGGTGGAGGGGTGGAACGCGACGGGTGCGGCCCGGGAGTTCGTGGCGTTGCCGGATGTGGTGGCTCGGCGGGTGGCTGCGTCGCCGGATGCTCCTGCCGTCTGGGACGGCTCCTGGTTGACGTATGCCGAGTTCGGGGCCCGGGTTCGCGGGTTGGCCGCGGTGCTTCGCGAGCAGGGTGTACGGCTGGGCGATGTGGTGGGCGTGTGCCTGCCGCGTGGCGCCGATCTGATCGTGGCCGTGCATGCGGTGATGGCCGCTGGTGGGGCCTACCTGCCGCTGGAGCCGGATTACCCCGACGAGCGCCTGTCCTTCATGGTGAGTGACGCCGGGGCTCGTGTCGTGATCACGGGGGAGCCTGGCCGTTTCCCGGGTTCGGTGGTGGTGGCTCCTTCCGAGTCGGCGGACGGGCCGGTTCTCGGCCTGGAGATCCCGCCGAGCGCCCCCGCCTATCTGATCTACACCTCCGGGTCGACAGGACGCCCGAAGGGGGTGCTCGTTTCCCACGCGGCCATCGCCAACCGGCTGGTCTGGATGGGGGAGGCGTTCCCTCTCGGGGCTGGCGACCGGGTGGTGCAGAAGACGCCGTTCACCTTCGACGTGTCGGTGTGGGAGCTGTTCTGGCCCCTGATGGAGGGGGCGGGGCTGGTGGTGGCGCCACCAGGTGTCCACCTGGACGCGGCCGCGCTGGTCGAGTTGATGCGCGCCCACAGCGTGTCGATGGCGCATTTCGTGCCGTCGATGCTGGACGCGGTCATGGAGGTCCCGGATCTGGACGTGCCGTCGTTGCGGCGGGTCGTCTGCTCGGGTGAGGCGCTGCCTGCCTCTCTGGTGGCTCGGGTGCACTCGGCGTGGCCCGGCGTCGAGGTGCACAACCTCTACGGCCCGACCGAGGCCGCCGTCGATGTCACCTGGCACGCCTGTCAGGTGGGCGAGGAGCGGACGCCGATCGGGGCGCCGATCAGAGCCACGCGGATCGAGATCCTCGATGCCGATCTGCGCCGGGTTCCGGTCGGGACCGCAGGCGAGTTGTGCATCGGCGGGGTGCAGGTCGCGCAGGGGTATGCCGCGCGGCCAGGTCTGACCGCGGAGCGTTTCGTGCCGGACCCCTACGGCGGGCCAGGGGCGCGGTTGTACCGCACCGGCGACCTGGCACGCTGGCTGCCCGATGGCGAGGTCGACTACCTGGGCCGCATCGACGACCAGGTGAAGGTCCGCGGCATGCGGGTGGAGCTCGGCGAGGTCGAGGCCGTCCTGGCTCAGGCCCCTGGCGTGCAGGCTGCGGCAGTACGGCCCGTCGGCGGCGTGCTGGCGGCCTACGTCGTCGGCACGGCGGAGCCGGAGGAGCTGGCGGGATTCCTTCGCCAGCGGCTGCCCGACCACATGGTGCCCTCGTCCTTCACCGAGCTGGACCGGCTGCCCGTCACCGCCAACGGCAAGCTCGACCGCAAGGCGCTCCCCGACCCGGCGCCGGTGGCCCGGGCTCCCTACGAGGCGCCCAGGGACGAGCTGGAAGAGACCCTCGCAGGGATCTGGGCGGAGATCCTCGGCGTGGAGCGTCCCGGCATCCGTGACGACTTCTTCGACCTGGGCGGACACTCACTGCTGGCGCTCCGTCTGGCCCTGCGGATGCGGCAGGCGCTGGGCAGGGAGATCCCGGTCGCCACAGTCCTCGCCGCGCCGACGATCGCCCAGCTCACCGAAGCCCTGGCGGACGAGGGCGACAACCCCGTCTCCCGTGGCCGGGTCGTGCCGCTGCGCACCGCGGGCAACCGTCCGCCCCTCTTCCTCATCCACGCCCTGGGCGGGCAGGTCTTCCGGTACCGGCCGCTGGCCCAGCACCTGGGTGACGACCAGCCGGTCTACGCCATCCCCGCGCACGGGCTGACCGAGGGCGACGCCGTCCAGACCACCATCGACGAGATGGCCGAGACCTACGCCGGCTACATCCGCGAGCTCTTCCCCGACGGGCCGTACTTCGTCGGAGGCTTCTGCATCGGCGGCAACATCGCCCTCGAAGTGGCCCGCAGGCTGCGCAAGGACGGCCACGACGTGCCGTACGTCTTCCTGGCCTGGTCCTCGGCGCAGGAGCCGGTCGTCGGCTCGACGCTGGAGGACGACACCGCGCTCATGGTGCACGCGTTGGCCGGCGGAGCCACCTCGCTCGACCCCCGCGAACTGAGCCTGATGGAGCCGGCCGAACGGCTGCTGGCCATCGTCAACGCCGCCACCAAGGAAGGCCAGCTCCGCACCGAGAGCACCGACCTCGACCAGATCCAGCGCTACGTCGAGGTCTTCCGCGCCAACGCGCACGCGGTGGGGCGCTACAAGCACGACACCTTCGACGGGCCGGCGATCCTGCTGATCCCCGAGGAGGACAACGCCCCGCCCGACGAGGACTACGGGTGGCGGGCGTTCGTCCCGAACCTGGAGACCGGGCTCATTCCCGGCGCGCGCTTCAGCGCGCTCTACAACCCCTACGTCACCCGGACCGCCAACGCATGGAGGAGGTGGATGGACCGTGGTCTCGAACACCGCGCCCGCCACTGAGGCAGCACCCACAAGCCTCTGGAAGCATCGCGACTTCCTCAAACTCTGGGTCGGTTACAGCACCTCCCAGTTCGGCGGCCAGATCACCGTCGTGGCCATGCCGCTGGTCGCCATCGTCGTGCTGGGCGCAAGCGAGGCCGAGGTCGGCACGCTGGGCGCGGTCGGGCGGCTGCCGTTCCTGCTGTTCCTGTTCGCCGGTTTCTGGGCCGACAGGTTCCGCAAGCGGCCCACCATGATCGCCGCTGACATCGGCCGCGCCCTCCTCCTCCTGGCGGTCATCGGCCTCTACGCCGCCGACATGCTGACGCTCTTCTGGCTCGGCGCGATCTCCTTCCTGTCCGTCGTGCTGTTCGTGTTCTTCGAGGTCGCGAACATGTCGCACCTGCCGTTCCTGGTGGGACGCGAGTTCATCGGCGACGGCAACGCCAAGCTCCAGCTGAGCAACTCCGTCGCCAGGGTCGCGGGCAACAGCGTCGGCTCCGTGCTGGTCAGCGCCTTCATCGCTGTTCAGGTTCTGATCATCAACGTGGTGACGCTGGTCGTCTCCGCGATCAGCTGCGCGCTCATCCGCAAGCCCGAGCCCGTGCCGGAGCGCAGCGAGGACCGGCCCGGCGTCTTCTCCTCCATCGCCGAGGGCCTGCGCTGGGTGCTGCGCGACCCGCTGATCCGCCCCAGCATGATCGCCGCAGGCTTCTACATGTTCTTCTTCACCGGCATCGAGGTGCTGCTGCCCATCTGGATCATCAAGGGCCTGGGCCTGCCGGTGTACTGGGTCGGCATCCTGCTGGCCATCGGCGGGCCCGGCGCCATCCTGGGCTCGCTGCTGGCCGTCAGGTCGATGAAGAAGATCGGCATCGGGCCCTCCTTCTTCTGGATGACCGTCATCGGCAACCTCTCGCTCTTCCTCATCGGCCTGGCCACCGGACCCACCTGGCAGATCGTCACCATGATCGGCCTCGCGCAGTTCCTGCTCGGCATCACCGGCCCCATCGCCATGGTGGCCAGCGGCACCCTCCGCATGGGCGCCACCCCGGAGCGCCTCCAGGGCCGCGTCATGGCCTCGCAGCGGGCCGTCGCTCTCAGCTTGGCACCGGTGGGCGCCCTGCTCATGGGCCTGCTCGCCGAAGGCATCGGCCTTCGCACCACCCTGCTCATCTGCGCCGCAGGCGCGGTGATCCCGATCATCGTGCTGGCGCTCTCCCCGATCCCTCGCACCAAGGGCATGCCGGACCCGCAGGAGCACTGACATGGACAAGATCACTTCTGGCGCGACGACCATCGCTGTTCTGGGCACTCCTGACCGCGACTCCGCTGATTCCCTGCTGCTTCAGCACGGCGCTGTCCTCTTCCGAGGGCTCGGCGTCGACTCGCCTGCCGCGTTCCACGAGTTCGTCAGGACCTTCGGGGAGCCGTTCACCAACTACCGCCACGGCAACTCGCCTCGCGTCGCCGTACAGGCCGGTGTCTGGACCTCCACCGAGTATCCGGCGGAGTACGAGATCTCCCTGCACAATGAGCTGTCCTACTCTCACCGGTGGCCTTCGCGGCTGTTCTTCTACTGTGATCAGGCCCCTGCCACCGGTGGCGCCACTCCTGTGTCCGACTCGCGTGCCGTGCTGGACGGGCTCTCGCCCGAGGTGCGTTCGCGGTTCACCTCTCGTGGGGTGGCCTACCTGCAGAACCTGCATGGCGGGTTCGGGCTCGGCAAGTCCTGGCAGGACACCTACGAGACCGACGATCGGGGTGAGGTCGAGCGCGCCCTCGCCGAGACCGGCGCCGAGTTCCGCTGGACGGACGACGATGACCTGCGCGTGCGGCAGGTTCGGCCGGCTGTTCGTCAGCACCCGGTGACGGGGGAGGAGGTGTGGTTCAACCAGGCTGAGCAGTGGCACGTGTCCAGCCTGCCTGCCGACGAGGCTGAGGCGTTGCTGGAGATGGCCTCTTCCGATGAGGAGCTTCCTCTTCAGGCGACGTTCGGGGACGGGAGTGCGTTGGGCGTGGATGACCTTCGTATGGTGCGGGAGGTCGCCAAGCGGAACGAGTGCTCGTTCCCGTGGGAGCGGGGGGACGTCATGATGATCGACAACCTCCTGGTGATGCACGGGAGGCACGCTTACACCGGGAGTCGGAGGATTCTCGTCTCGATGATCTGACCTCGATCGTGGGAGCGCGGGGGGTTCTCGCCAAGGCCGCCTCCACATCGTCGTGGGCCGACACACCCGTGCGCCGCTCCGGACGGCACCTACTCGGTCATGCCCGCATGGGAGACGAGCGCAAGCTTCTCCGCGAGAGCTAACCTAGCAAGCGCTTGCCTAGACGTGGTGCGCCGCACTACCGTGACGGGCGGACCGATCGGCTCGCCCGCACCGCCGTCCACCGACATCCGGCAGTCAGAGGTCCGAGGGTGACGACGCCACTCGACTCAGGGATCGGGAGGAGCATGCGCGGCACCATCGCAGGGATCGGGATGACACCGCTCACGCGGGCCTCCGGCAAGACGGAGCTGGAACTGGCGGTCGAGGCGTCCCGGCTCGCCTGCGCCGACGCCGGCCTGGACCCGCGCGAGATCGACGCCGTCCTGAGTTACCACCTCAACGACTCCGCGCCGGTCGTCCAGGTGGCCCGAGCGCTCCGGATCGACAGACTCGGCTGGCACAACGACATCTCCGGCGGCGGCACCCAGGCCGCGTCCATCCTCGGCGACGCGGCGATGCTCATCGGGGCGGGCCTGGCACGTCACGTGCTGATCTATCGAGCCCTCAACGGCCGCTCGGGCAGGCGCATGAACACCGTCTCGACGGGCCCGCAGGAGCGCTTCACGATCCCGTACGGCATGGCGGGCCCCATCCCGATGTTCGCGATGGCCGCCACCCGCTACCTCCACGACACCGGACTCACCGAGGAGCACCTGCACGCCGTCGTCGCGCAGTCCCGCGAGAACGCCGCCTCCAACGACAGAGCCCTCCGCCGCGGCCCCCTGTCACTGGAGGACTATCTCGCCAGGCCCTTCGTCTGCAGTCCCCTGCGTACGGTCGACTGCTGCCAGGAAACGGACGGCGCCTGCGCCCTGGTGGTCAGCGGAGTACTGCCAGGCCCACGGATCAGGGCGGTGGTCCGAGGCGGCGGACCCGGCTGTTCGACGATGGACCGCTCACCCGACGTCACCGCCGTCTTCTCGACGTACGTGGCCCCCATGCTGTGGACAGCATCCGGCATGCGTCCCACCGACGTGGACGTGGCCCTGCTCTACGACGCGTACTCGTGGCTCGTCCCCCGCCAGCTGGAGGACTTCGGCCTCGTGCCCCGACCGGACCTCGGGGCCTACGTGCTGGCCCGGGGACACGCCGGGGTCAATCCACACGGGGGACTGCTCTCCGAGGGATACGTTCACGGACTCAACAATGTGGCACAGGCCGTACGCGAGGTGAGGGGTGGCGCGGGCGTCGCCCTGATAACCGGCTTCGGCGGCTCATACGGCAGCGCCGCCCTCCTCACCCCCTGACCCCGACCCCGCCGCCTCAGCCCGGATCCCCCATGTCAGCCACCGGGCCGTCGGCGCGAGGTGCGCGTGGAGGTAGCTCGCGGGGCAGCATGGTCAGGGGGCCGTTCGGGAGGGGCTGATGACGGACATGTCGGTTGAGGAGTCATTCGAGGCGCTCGTGCGATGGCAGCACGACGTCGGCAGCACCGAAGAGCACGCGAGCAGCCTTGATACACAGTTACTCGAACACGCGCGGCGGCTCGTCGACGCCTATCGGGAGGAAGATCCCCGCGTCGAGGTGCTCGCCGTCCTGGCCGCTTTCCACCTGAGCCGGCACGTCGCACTCGGCCAGGAGAGCTCCGCGGACCGGTGGGCCGCGGTCGCGTTGCTGGCTCGCTGCCTGATCTACGGCGGTGAGCTGCCGTCCTCGCTCGCGCCCAAGCTGCGGGAGGACGTGCTGGCCGAGGCCGTCGAGCTGGCCACCGAACTGCTGAGGATGAGGGACACCGATCCGGCCGACGACCCGGCGCTGGCCGACAGGGCCGTGGACGCATGGCGGCGGATCAAGGACGCCACTCCCGCCGACCACCCCGATCGGCCCGGCCATCTCTCCTTGTTCAGCAAGGCGCTGCTGATGCGCCACGCGGACACGGGCAGGCCGGCGGATCTGGAGGAGGCGCTCGCCGCGGGGGCGGAGAGGGTCCGGGCGATCCCCGACGACCATCCCGGCCAGGACGAGGCCATGGAGGAGCTCGGGCACATGATGATGATGCGGCTCGACGTCACGCTGGATCACTCGGACGTCGACGAGCTGGTCTCAGGCTGGGAGCAGGCGTTGAACGATCTGCCCGAGGACGACCCCGGGCGGGTGGCGAAGTTGTCGAGCCTCGGGGCCGACCTGCTGATCCGGCACGCGAGGACCGGCGCGCTCGAAGATCTCGACAGGTCCATCGCGTTCACGCGGGAGGCGCTGCGGGTCATACCCGATGACCACCCCTACGGGGAGGGGCTCCAGCACAACCTCAACGTGGCCGTCGAGCTACGGTCCCAGCTGGTCGAGGGCGACGGACAGGCCCGAGGACCCGCCGTCCCTTGAGGAGCTCTGCGCCCGTGGCGGGGTAGACGGTGACCTCCTCGCTTGAGGTCGTGGGCCGGGGACACCTCGATGCGGCCCTCCGGTTCCGTCGGGAGCCTCGGAATCCTTGGTTTCGCAGCTCGGCCCGTCCTCGCATGCCGGCCGACAGGTCGAAGGGCCCGGAGCGCCGGTCGTGATCGTCTCGAGTGAAGGCGGCCGGCGTCACGGTGGACCGTGGGGGCGCGTGGCCGGGGTCCCGGGTCCGGTTCGGATGGCCGGTGAAATGGTGGCCGGGGTTTCGACATGGAGAGGTGTCCGACATTTCGTAACCCAGGAGGCTGATCGTGGGAATCGCCCGTGGATGAACGTCGCAGGTCCAGGTTCGAGGCCGTCTACGCCGACACCTACGAGCAGATCCTGGGCTACGCCGTACGACGCTGTGCCTCACCCGACGACGCGGCCGACGTGGTGGCGGAGACCTTCGCCATCGCCTGGCGGCGGATCGACCGGCTGCCGGGCGGGGACGAGGCCCGCCTGTGGCTGTACGGCGTGGCCCGCAACGTGCTGGCCAACCACCGCAGAGGTACGGCCAGGCACCAGGCGCGCACCGTGGAGCTCGATCTCGACCTGGCCGACCTCTACGCCACCACGCCGGACGCCTCGGTGGAGCGCGGAGTCATCGCCACGGCCTTCAGAGACCTCCCTGCCGACGACCGCGAACTGCTCGCGCTCGTCGGCTGGGAGGGGCTGGAGCGCGGCGAGATAGCCGCCGTGCTCGGCTGCTCGCGCAACGCCGTACGGATCAGGCTGCACCGAGCGCGTAAGCGCTTCGCCCGCGCGCTGGAGGCGGCGGGCGTCCAGGTCGACCGGGTAGCTCTTGCGGGGAGGCAACGATGACGAACATGAATGACCAGGTCGGCGCTCTGGCCAGGGTGCGTGACGAGGACCTGAGGGGACGGGCGTCCGGCGCGGGGGCGCGGACGCTGCTGGAGTCGATCGTGGAGGCCGAGCACGTCCACGAGCCCGCCGTACGGCCGCGCCGCGTGCGCAGGTTCGTGATGGCGGGGGTGGCGGTGTCGACGCTGGCGGCCGCGGCGGTGATCGGTCCGGGGCTGCTGACGGACGGGCCAGGGCTGGCCACGTCCTACGCGAACGCGGCCATGGAGATCGAGCGGCGGGGCGACCAGTGGGTGGCCAAGGTCAAGGACCCCTACGCCGATCACGCCAGGTACGCGGAGGCGTTCAAGGCGGTGGGTCTGGACGTCGGGCTCACGCTGCTGCCGTCGTCCCCGACCGGGGTGGGGAAGGTCGTGCGCATCGGCGGCTCCGGAGCCACCACCCCGGGCAAGGGCCTCGGCGGCGGCCTAGAGCCGGAGGGGTGCCAGATGGGCACCACCGGCTGCGCGCTGGCGGTCACGGTGGACGTGGGCTACACCGGCAAGGGCGTGGTCTACCTCGGCCGCACGGCGCAGCCGGGGGAGCGGTACGACAACTGGGCGCCGGCCACCCGCGAGGGTGAGGCGCTGCACGGGCTCAAGGTGGACGAGCGCACGGTGGGCGAAGTGCGCAAGGAGGCCGCCGAGCGCGGGATCAGGTCGGTGGTCACGGTGATCGACCCGAACGAGGGCGGCGGCTACGGGTACCACCCTGACAAGCAGCCGGACTCCGTCGGGGACGACTGGATCGTGTGGGAGGCCCAGGCGCTGTCGGCCGACGAGGTCAGGCTGCTGGTGACGAAGGAGCGGCTGGACAAGAACCCGGTCTACGACGGCCCCAAGCCGGCCGACTTGGGTTAGCCGACGAAGCGGGAGTGCAGCGCCGCCGCGCGCGCGGGGCCGAGCAGGTCCAGCGCGGCCAGCCACGCCGCCGCTCCCGCTCCGTCCTTCGCCACCGTGATCGGGGCCGCCGCCCACCGCCGTCCGAGCAACTCCCTTACCGCCTGCTGGACGGGGCCTCCGCTGGTCAGCACGCTTCCTGCCAGCACGATGGGGGAGCGGTCGAGGGGCTCGCGCACCTCGGAGGCGGTACGGGCCAGCCTGACGGCGGCGGCCTCGACGATCGACAGCGCGGCGGGGTCGCCGTCGGCGGCGGCCCTGCTCACGAGGGGCGCCAGCTCGGCCAGCGCGAGCGGCGGCCTGGACTGGACGGTGGCCGCGATCCTGTCCACCAGCTCGCCGACCTGATCGACCCTGCCCGGCCCCGTGGCGTCCCGGTGAGCAGCACCGGCGGAGTCACCTGGCAGGAGGTCCGACAAGGCAGGCGTAGCGGAGTCACCGGGCGGGAGGTCCGACAAGGCAGGCGTAGCGGAGTCACCGGGCGGGAGGTGCGACAAGGCAGGCGTAGCGGAGTCGCCGGGCGGGCGGGGCATGACAGGGGGCGAGGAGGGGAGGAGGTGGCCGGTGACCAGGCGGGTGAGCAGGCCTGGCGTACCCGCGTTGAGCTCCCGCACCGCCACCCTCGCCGCGGCCCTCCCGAGCCAGAACCCCGACCCCTCATCACCCAGCAGCCAGCCGTACCCGTCGGCGAGCCGCCCCTGAGCGCGGTCAATAATTCTTGCCGCGATCGCGCCCGTCCCCGACACCAGGACGGTGCCGTCGGCCGCAGAGGTACCCGCGGCGAACGTCACCACGACGTCCCCCGCCGCCCTGGGCACCACCGGAAGGTCGGAGAACACCGCCGCGAACGCGGCCATCGCCGACGGCTCGCGCAGCAGCCCCGAGCCGGCGAGGCCCACGACGCCCCCCTTGATCGAAGAGCGGTCCACCACGCAGAGAGCCTGTTCAACGGCGGTTCGGAGGTTGCCGAAGGCCACCCGGGCACCCGCCGCCATCGGGTTCCCGCACCCGGCGAGCCCCCTGCCCATCACCTCGCCTTCGAGTGACAGCACCGCCGCGCGGGTCGACGTCCCGCCCGCGTCCACTCCTAACACCATCGCCATGTCAAAAATTATTCTCCAGAACCCTTGACCCGTCGAGATGCTGAGCATAATTTTCATCGCGTGGAACTGCTGAGCCGTATCAGAGCGGAACAGGCCGACCAGCCGGAGGCGCTGCGCAAGGTGGCCGAGGTGATCCTCGCCAACCCCGCCGAGGCCGCGCGGTCGACGATCGTCGACCTGGCCGAGCGCAGCGGCACCTCGACCGCGACGATCACCAGGTTCTGCCGCGCGCTCGGCTTCGGCGGCTACGCCGAGCTGCGCGTGGCCATCGCCACCGAGACGGGCAGGACGGCGCGGCAGCGCTGGGAGACCGACATCGGCCAGGAGATCCTCCCCGATGACGGCCTGGACAGGGTGCTCGGCGTGGTCTCGGGCAACGACATCAGGCTCATCCAGCAGACCGCCGCCCAGCTCGACCTCGCCATGGTCGAGAAGGTGGCCGAGGCGATCGCCCACGCGGGCAGGGTGCTGCTGTTCGGTGTGTCGAGCAGCGCGGCGGTCTCCAGCGAGATGGAGCATCGCCTGCAGCGCATCCGCATCCCCACGTGGAGCAGGTCCGACGCGCACTCAGCGCTCAGCGACGCCGCGCTGCTCGGCCACGGCGACGTGGCCATCGGCATCTCGCACAGCGGCAGGACCCGCGAGGTCATCGAGGTGCTCGCCGAGGCGGGCAGCCACGGCGCGATCACCGTCGCGGTCACCTCGCACCCCAGCTCGCCGCTGGCCGAGGTGTCGGAGCTGGTGCTCGCCACGGCCAGCCGCGAGACCACCTTCCGCGCCCACGGCTTCGCCGCCATCCACTCCCAGCTGCTCGTCCTCGACGTGGTCTACGTCTCGGTCGCCCAGCGCACCTACGAACGCACCCGCGAGGCGTTCGACCTGACCGTCAGGGCCGTCGAAGGCCACCGCCTCTCAGAAGGAGAATCGTGAACCCGGCCGACTACGCCAGGCACATCGCCGACCTCGTCGCCGCCATCCCCGACGACCCCCAGATCCCCAGGGCCGCCGCCCTCTTCACCAAGGCGCTCGACAGGGGAGGCGTGATCCAGGCGTTCGGCTCGGGGCACTCCGAGGCCACCGCGATGGAGATCGCGGGCCGCGCGGGAGGTCTCGTCCCCACCAACAAGCTCGCGCTCAGGGACATCGTCCTGTACGGCGGAGCCGACCCCGCCGAGCTCGAACGCTACGACCTCGAACGCGACCCCGGCCTCGCCGCGCGCATCCTCGACCTCGCACCCGTCAGGGACGAGGACCTGTTCGTGATCATCTCCAACTCCGGCGTCAACGGCGTCGTCGTCGAGCTGGCCGCCCTGGTCAAGGAGCGCGGCCACGACCTGATCGCCATCACCTCGCTCACGCACAGCTCCGGCGTGCCGTCCAGGCACCCGTCGGGGCGCAAGCTGTTCGAACTCGCCGACGTGGTCCTCGACAACAGGGCTCCACGCGGCGACGCCGTCCTGCCGCTGCCCGAGGGCGGCGCCGTCGGCGCCGTCTCCACGATCACCTCGGCCCTGCTGGTCCAGCTCGTCGTCGCCGAAGCGGTGCGCGACCTGGTGAAGGCAGGACAGACGCCGCCGGTGTACCTGTCGGCGAACGTCCCCGAGGGCGACGAGCACAACCTCGCACTCGAGGCCCGCTACGAAGGCCGCATCAGAAGAGGCGGCTGACCCCAAGGAGATCAAGCCGTGAAGATCCTCCTCGCCTTAGCCCTTCCCTTCGCCGTCGTCGCCGCCCTGCTGGCCGCCCCCGCCAACGCCGCGCAGGGGCTGCGCCTGCAGTACAAGAACTCCTCGACCACCCCCACCACCGCCCAGGCCGAGCCCTGGTTCCAGCTGCTGAACGACGGGGCGTCGGCCGTGCCGCTCGCCCAGGTGAAGATCCGCTACTACCTGACCGGCACGGAGACCTACAGGTTCGCCTGCTCGTGGGCGGTGGTGGGCTGCTCGACCGTGACGGGCACGTTCGGCAACGGCTACCTGGAGGTGGGCTTCACCTCGGGGACGCTGGCGCCCGGCGGCAACACGCGCGACCTGCAACTGCGCTTCCACCGCGCCGACTGGCAGAGCTTCGACCAGTCGGACGACTACTCCTTCGGCGTCCAGACCGGCTACGCCGACTGGGAGAAGGCGGCCGTCTACGTCAACGGGCAGTTGGCCTGGGGCAGGCCGCCCGGCGGCGGCGAGCCGACACCCACTCCAACCCCGACCGACCCGCCCACGGGCTCGGCGGGGGTCCTGTTCGACGACTTCTCCTACACCGGCTCGGGCGACCCGCGGCTCGCACAGCGCGGATGGACCGTGAGGTCCAGCTCAGGAGGCCCGGGCGTGCCGGGGGCCACCTGGTCGCCCGCGGCCGTCACCTTCCCCGGCGGCGTGCTGCAGCTGGAGTCGTCCACCGACGGCACCGGCGCGGGCACCGTCCAGACCGAGCTCTCGACCGCCAACCGCAAGTTCTTCGAGGGCACCTACGCCGCCCGCGTGCGCTTCAGCGACGCCCCCGTGACGGGGCCCGACGGCGAGCACGTCGTGCAGACCTTCTTCACCATCACGCCGCTGCGCCAGAACATGGACCCCGACTACGGCGAGCTCGACTTCGAGTACCTGCCGAACGGCGGATGGGGCGAGCCCGCCAACATCCTCTACGCCACCAGCTGGGAGACCTACCAGGCCGACCCGTGGCAGGCGGTCAACACCCACACCGAGGAGAGGACCAGCTTCTCCGGCTGGCACGACCTGGTCGTCCAGGTGTCGGGAGGGCGCGTCAGGTACTACGTCGACGGGCGCCTGTTCGCCGACCATGGCGGCGTCTACTACCCCGAGACCCCGATGTGGATCATGTTCAACCAGTGGTTCATCGACCTGCAGGGCGGATCCACCAGGCGCGCCTACCAGCAGCAGGTCGACTGGGTCTACCACACCAAGAACGAGGTCGTCTCGCCCGCCGGCGTGCTGAGCAGGGTCAACGCCCTCCGCACCGCGGGGACGGCCTTCCAGGACACCGTCTCCTGACACTCGTACGGCCCCGCCGTACCCACCCTCCATTCGAAGGTGACCCCCCATGAAGTACCGCCTTCTGGCCCTCGCGGCCCTGTTCGCGGTGACCGCGTGCGGTTCCACGGACCCAGGGCCCGCCGCGAGCGCGGCCCCCGCCAAGCTGACCGTCTGGATCATGGACGGCAGCGTCACGCAGGAGCTGCTCAAGCAGTTCGAGACCGACTACGAGGCCGCGCACAAGGGCGTCGACCTCGACATCCAGATCCAGGCGTGGGACGGCATCGGCGAGCGCGTCACCGCTGCGCTGGCCAGCACCGACGCCCCCGACGTGATCGAGGTGGGCAACACCCAGGTCGCGCAGTACTCCGCCAGCGGCGGCGTGAGAGATCTCACAGGCAAGATCGCCGATCTGCGGGGCGAGGACTGGATCCCCGGCCTCGCCGAGCCCGGCAAGATCGACGGCAAGCAGTACGGCGTGCCCTGGTACGCCGCCAACCGCGTCGTCGTCTACAACAAGGACCTGTGGGCGAAGGCGGGCATCGAGGCCCCGCCGAAGACCAGGGACGAGTGGCTGGAGGTCACCGCCTCGCTCAACAAGGGGGGAGACCAGGGCATCTACCTCACGGGCCAGACGTGGTACGCCCTGGCGGGCTTCATCTGGGACGAGGGCGGCGACCTGGCGGTCAAGGAGGGCGACCGGTGGAAGGGCGCCCTCGACACCCCGCAGGCGCTGGCGGGCATGGAGTTCTACCGACGGCTCCAGGCGCTCGGCAAGGGGCCGAAGGACGCCGACGAGGCCAACCCGCCGCAGCACGAGGTGTTCGCGCAGGGCAGGGTCGGGCAGATCATCGCCGTGCCCGGCATCGCCGCCCGCGTGCTCGAGGTCGAGCCCGGCATGAAGGGCAAGATGGGCTTCTTCCCCATCCCCGGCAAGAGCGCTGACAAGCCTGGCGCGGTGTTCACCGGCGGCTCCGACCTGATCATCCCGGAGGCGTCGAAGAACCACGACGCCGCCTACGAGGTGGTCAAGGCGCTGGCGGGGGAGAAGTTCCAGACCGAGCTGGCCAAGGCGATGAGCTTCGTACCGAACAGGGCGTCGCTGGCCGGCGTGCTGAGCGGTGACGAGGGCACGGCCGCGATGGCGGCGGGAGCGGCCAACGGCAAGGCCACGCCCAACACGCCCAACTGGGCGGCGGTGGAGGCGACGTCGATCATCAAGCAGTACATGACGGCGGTGCTGACCGGCAACGACGCGGCGGCCGAGGCCCGCAAGGTGTCGGAGTCCATCACCACGACCCTCAACAGCGGTTCCTGACCTGCGAGCCCAGGACCGTCACCCCCTGAACCGCCCGCGGGGGTGACGGTCCCCGCCGTACACCCAGAGACGATCCCAGGAGGGAGCGCATGCCCGCCGCCACCCGAGCGCCCGCGCCGCCGCTCGCCCGAACGCCCCAGCAGGCGCGCAGGCGGGCCCGCCGCCGCACCAGCCCGTGGCCCTACCTGCTCATCGCCCCCGCGGTCGTGGCAGGCGTGCTGCTCCTGCTCTACCCGCTGATCAGAGCGGGCGTGATCTCCGTCCAGCACTTCAGGATGGGCGAGCTCATCAGGGGCGGCGCCACCTTCGTCGGCCTCGACAACTACCGGGAACTGCTCACGGGCGAGGAGTTCTGGAGCGTCCTGCTCAGGACCGCCGTCTGGACGGCCGTCAACGTGGTGCTCATCGTCGGCCTGTCGACCGGCGTCGCGCTCATGCTGCTGCGGCTGGGCCGCCGCATGAGGGTGGCGCTGATGAGCGCCCTGGCCCTGGCGTGGGCGACGCCGATCATCGCGGCCACCACCATCTTCCAGTGGCTGTTCCAGTCGGAGCTCGGCATCGTCAACTGGCTGCTGGACATCCGCGGTTACTCCTGGTTCGCCGACGGCGGCGCCATGTTCGCCGTCCTGGTGATCCTGGTCGTCTGGCAGTCGGTGCCGTTCGCCGCCCTCACCCTGTACGCGGGCCTGACGACGATCCCTGTCGAGCTGTTCGAGTCGGCCAGGATCGACGGCGGCACCAGCAGGCAGATCTTCACCAAGGTCGTCTTCCCGATCCTGCGCCCGATGTTCGCGCTGATCACCTCGCTGGAGGTGATCTGGGTCTTCAAGTGCTTCCCGCAGATCTGGGTCCTCAGCCAGGGCGGCCCCGACGGCGCGACCACCACGCTGCCCGTCTACGCCTTCAAGATCGCCCGGGTCCTGCACAGGTACGACCTGGGCTCGGCCGTGGCCGTCGTCACCGTCGTCATCCTCGCCGTCGCGCTGGTCGCCAACCTGCGGCGGATGCTCAGGCAGGAGTCGTGATGCGCAAGGCACTGCTCAACGGCGCGGCGCTCGTCACGCTCGCGCTGACGATCTTCCCCGTCTACTGGATGGTCGTCACCGCGTTCAAGCCGACCAGGGACATCCAGTCCGACACGCCGTCGCTGCTGCCCGTGAACCCGACGCTCGACCACTTCGCCACCGCGATGAGCGCCGAGGGCTTCTGGTCCTACTGGCGCAACAGCCTGATGGTGACGGGCGCCGCCGTCCTGCTGGCCTTGGTGGTGTCGCTGCTGGCCGCCTTCGCGGTCGCGCGGCTGCGCTGGAGGGGGAGGGGCGTGTTCGTCGTGGCGGTCTTCGCCGCGCAGATGGCGCCGTGGGAGGCGCTGCTGGTGCCGATGTTCATCATCGCGCGCGACAGCGACCTGCTGGACTCGCTGGCCATGCTGTCGGGCGTCTACTTCATGGTCACGCTGCCGTTCACGATCGTGACGTTGCGCGGCTTCCTCGACGCGGTGCCGATCGAGGTGGAGGAGGCGGCGCTGGTGGACGGGGCGACGAGGTTCACCGCGTTCCGCCGGGTCATCTTCCCGCTGCTCGCCCCAGGGCTCATGGCCACCTCGCTGTTCGGCTTCATCACCGCGTGGAACGAGTTCTCCTTCGTCAACGTGCTCATCATCAAGGACCAGGACAAGCGGACGCTGCCGGTCTGGCTGTCGACCTTCCGCGACGTCTACGGCACCGACTGGGGCGCCACGATGGCCGCCGCCACGCTGTTCGCGCTGCCGGTGCTGGTCGTCTTCCTGTTCCTGCAACGCAGGGTGGGCGCGGGCATGGCCGCGGGCGCGGTCAAGGGCTGATCAGCCGGTGAAGGCGGGATGCAGCCGCGCCGCCGCCGCCTCGGGCAGCAGGTCGAGCGCCGCCAGCCAGGCGGCCGCTCCCGCGCCGTCGCGCGCGACGGCGACCTTCGCCTCCCACCGCTGCTCCAGCAGCCTCTGTACGGCCTGCCGTACCGGCCCCTCGTTGGTCAGGACCGAGCCCGCCAGCACGATCGGGCCGCCGTCGTAGACCCTGGCCACCGTGGCGGCCAGGTGGGCCGCGGCCCGCTCGGCGATCTCCGAGGCCATCGGGTCGCCCTCGGCGGCGGCCCTGCTGACCATGCCGGCCAGCGGGCCGAGGGTGGTCCTGTCGGCCATGGCGAGCCTGACGATGCGCTCGGCCTCCCGGCGCGGGGTGGGACCTCGGTCGTCGCCGAGGAAGTGGGCGACGACCAGGTCGGACAGCAGCCCGCCCGGCTCGCCGCGGTCGAGTGCGTGGACGACGGCCTTGGCGGCCGCCCTGCCGATCCAGAAGCCGGAGCCCGCGTCGCCCAGCAGCCAGCCCAGCCCGTCGGACATCTCGTCGAGGGCGCGGGCGGTGAAACGGGCGGCGACCGCTCCCGTGCCCGACAGCAGCAGCGTGCCGGAGGGCTCGGCCGAGCCCGCCGCGTAGGCGATCGGCACGTCGTTCATCAGCAGGGGGCCGAGGGGCAGGCCGTGATCGGCCCACAGCTTGTCGAGGACGGCGCCGAAGGTGAGGCTGTTGCCCGCCACGCCCGCGACCGAGCGGGACACGCGCGAGGGGTCGAGCCCTTCGAGGGCCCGGGTCAGCGCCGCCCCGATCGCCGCGGACGCCGCCTGGGCCCCGTGGGCGCTGGGGTTGCCGCCGCCCGCCGTGCCGTAGCCCAGCCTGCCGCCGTCGAGGGCGTGCACGGCCACCCGCGTGGACGTCGCGCCCGCGTCGACGCCGACCACCATGTCACCGCGTTCCACGGCTCACCCATCCACTTCGTTCGCGCCGACCGTGCTGGAGGCCACCGTACCGCTCGGCCGTACGCCAAGGAGAGCCCAGCTCGCGGGCGCGGAAAGGGGCGGGAACGACGTGGTGCGCAGAGAGAGGCCCAAAACCCCGCCTGGTCTGATCGCCGTTATGCACGTGTCACATCGTGGGTCTTGACGTGACCCGATTGCAAGAATAATTTTCGCCGCAAGGTCCGATATTCGGAAGGAATATTCGTGACATCTGGTGCCCTCGGCCGCGTCGAGACAGAGCTGCCCGGACTTCCCGAGGCCCTGCGCAGGGTCGGTGAGGTGATTCTCGGCGATCCCGCCGAGGCCGCGCGCTCCACCATCATCGCGCTGGCCGAGCGGGCCGGCAGCTCGCCCGCCACCGTGACGAGGTTCTGCAGGGCGTTCGGCTTCTCCGGCTACGCCGAGCTGCGCGTCGCGCTGGCCACCGAGACCGGCAGGGCGGCGCAGGCCGGATGGGGCGCGGGAGTCGGCCAGGACATCGGCCCCGACGACCCGCTGGACGCCGCGATCGAGGTCATGGCCGCCGCCGACAGCCGCCTGATCCAGGACACCGCAGCCCAGCTCGACCTGGTCGTCGTCGGCCAGGTCGCCGACGCGATCGTGGCCGCCAGCAGGGTGCTGCTCGTCGGCGTCTCCACCAGCGGCGCCGTGGCCACGATGTTCGAGGGACGGCTGCGCCGCATCGGCGTGCCCTGCTGGAGCTCGGGCGACGCGCACGTCTCCCTGGCCGACGCGGCGCTGCTCGGCAGGGGCGACGTCGCGATCGGCATCTCCCACCGCGGACGCACCCGCGAGGTGATGGAGGCGCTGACCGAGGCCCGCACCCACGGCGCGGTCTGCGTCGCCGTCACCTCCTTCGCCCGCTCGCCGCTGGCCGAGCTGGCCGACCTGGTGCTCACCACGGCCAGCAGGGAGACCACGTTCAGGCTCGGCGGGCTCGCCGCCGTCCACTCGCAGCTGTTCGTGCTGGACGCCGTCTACGTGGCGATCGCCCAGCAAACCTACGAACGGACCAATCAGGCCTTCGAACTGACCATCAAGGCCGTGGAGAGTCATCGACTGGAGTAGCCATGCCGAACACCCCCCACACTCCTCACATCACGCGACGCGAACTTCTTCGCAGCGCCGTCCTCATTCCGGCGGCGGGTGCGCTCGCCGCCTGCGCCACGCCCGCGCAGGCGCCGGCCTCCTCCGCGCCCGCCGCGGCCCCGACCAGCGCCGCCAACCCCTTCGGGGTCGCGGCGGACAAACCGCTGGAGATCTGGATCTTCGACGGCGGATTCGGCCAGGCGTACGCCAAGGACATCCACCAGCCGCTGTTCGCCACGAAGTACCCCAAGGCGCAGATCAAGCACAACGCCACCAAGGAGATCACCAAGGTCCTGCAGCCGCGCTTCGCCGGCGGCAACCCGCCCGACGTCATCGACAACTCCGGCGCCAACGCCATGGACTTCGGCGCCCTCGCACAGGACGGCCAGCTGCAGGACCTCACCCCGCTGCTCGACGCGCCCACCTGGGACGACCCGTCGATGAAGGTGCGCGACTCCATCGACCCCGCCGTGATCGAGATCGGCACCTATGACGGCAAGTTCAGCGTGCTCGGCTATGTGAACTACATCTTCGGCATCTGGTACTCCAAGAAGGCCTTCGACGAGAACGGCTGGGCGGCGCCGAAGACGTGGGACGAGTTCACCGCGCTCTGCGAGACCATCAAGAAGTCCGGCAAGATGGCCCCCTTCACCTACGCGGGCAAGTTCCCCCAGTACCTCTACGAGGTCCTGCTGACCATGGCGGCCAAGATCGGCGGGAACGAGGTGCTCGTCAACATCGACAACCTCGAGGACGGCGCCTGGACCACCGAGGCGATGAAGGAGTCGGCCACCCGCTGGGCCGAGGTCGGCGCCAAGTACCTGATGCAGGGCACCGCCGGGCTCGACCACGTGCAGACGCAGACCTCGCACAACAAGTACGAGGTCGCCATGCTGCCCTCCGGCTCCTGGCTGGAGAACGAGCAGAAGGACACCACCCCCGCCGACTTCGCCTACCAGATGTTCGTCGTCCCCGACGTCACCGGCTCCGACAAGATGCCGTACGGCACGCTGCACACCCAGCCGGGCGAGAACTTCATCGTGCCGTCCAAGGGCGCCAACCCGCAGGCCGGCATGGAGTACCTGCGCGCCATGCTGTCGAAGAAGGCGGCCGGCGACTTCAGCGAGCTCGTCCGCACCGTCACCGTGGTCAAGGGGGGCCGGCGAGGGCAGGCAGCTGTCGCCCGGCGCCAAGAGCGCCTCCGACGCGGTGAGCGCGGCGGGCGCCAACACCGTCTACTACCGCTGGCAGACCTGGTACGCCCAGCTCAAGGACGAGGCAGTCGCCGCCACGGGCCAGCTGATGAGCGGCGGCCTGACCCCCGACAAGTACCTCGAGCGCATCCAGAAGAAGGCCGACGAGATCAAGAACGACTCGGCGATCAAGAAGTACAAGCGCTGACATGCTGCGTCGTCGCCTCTTCATCACCTCGTTCCTCGCGGCGCCGGTCACGCTCTACCTGGTCTACGTGATCGCGCCGTACGTGCAGGCGTTCTACATCGCGATGACCGACTGGCGCGGCGTGTCCGCCGCGCCGCGGTTCACCGGCCTGGAGAACTTCCAGCGGCTCTTCAGCGACGGGATCTTCTGGAAGGCGGTGTCGCACAACGCGCTGCTGCTCGTGCTGCTGCCGCTGATCACCATCGTCCTGGCGCTGTTCTTCGCCTTCCTGCTCAACGTGGGAGGCAAGGGCGTCACGGGGGTGCGGGGATCGAAGTTCTACCGGGTGGTGTTCTTCTTTCCCCAGGTGCTGGCCGTGGCCGTGGTCGCGGTGCTGTTCCAGCAGGTCTTCAGGCCCGACGACAGCGGCATGCTCAACGGCCCGCTCATGGCGCTCGGGCTGTCGCCCGTCGGGTTCCTGTCCGACCCCTCCGTCGCCTTCTGGTCGGTCCTCGGCGTCATGGTCTGGCAGGCGGTCGGCTTCTACGTCGTGCTGTTCTCCGCCGGGCTCGCCTCGATCCCCGGCGACATGTTCGAGGCCGCCCAGATCGACGGCGCGGGCCGCTTCTCGCTGTTCTTCCGCATCACGCTGCCGTTGCTGTGGGACACCGTGCAGGTGGCATGGGTCTACCTGGGCATCCTCGCCCTCGACGTCTTCGCCATCGTGTGGGTGATGACCGACCAGCACGGTGGCCCCGACTTCTCCACCACGGTCATGGCCGCCGAGATCTACCGCAACGCCTTCCAGTACTTCAGGTTCGGCTACGCGTCGGCGCTCGGCGTGATCATGTTCTTCTTCACCATCGGCTTCGCGATCCTGGCCCTGCGCCTCTCGCGTCGGGAACGAATCGAGTACTGATGTACCTTTCCCGGAAGTCGGTCAGAAAGGACCGGCGTACTCGGCTGGGGCCGCTGTCGGCGCTGAGTCACGTGGCGCTGGTGGTCTGGACCGTCCTCATGATCGTGCCGATCCTCTGGACCTTCCTGGCGTCGGTCAAGAGCGAGGAGGAGATCTTCGGTGACGCCTGGTCGCTGCCCGCCTCGCTGCGGTGGGACAACTTCGCCAGGGCGTGGGAGCAGGCCCACATCGGCCAGTACATGCTCAACAGCGTCATCGTGGTGTCCTTCAGCACGCTCGGCACCATGCTGCTCGGCTCGATGGCCGCGTACGTGCTCGCGCGCTATCCCTTCCGCGGCAACCGCGGCTTCTACCTGCTGTTCGTGTCGGGGCTGGCCTTCCCCGTCTACCTCGCCCTGACCCCGCTCTTCTTCGTCGTGCAGAACATGGGGCGGGTCATCCCCTTCATCGGGCTGAACACCCACGCGGGGGTGGTGCTGGTCTACATCGCCTACTCGATGCCCTTCACCATCTTCTTCCTCGCCGCCTTCTTCCGCACCCTGCCCACCGCGGTCGCCGAGGCGGCCCTGGTGGACGGCGCCTCGCACACCCGGATCTTCTTCCAGATCATGCTGCCGATGGCCCGTCCCGGCCTCGTCAGCATCACGATCTTCAACGTGCTGGGGCAGTGGAACCAGTACCAGCTCCCGCTGGTGCTGTTGCAGGAGCGGGACAAGTGGGTGCTGACCCAGGGCATCGCCGACATCTCCACCGCGGCGGGCTACGACCAGGACTGGTCGGCGCTGTTCGCCGCGCTGACCCTCGCGATCCTGCCCATGCTCGTCGTCTACACGGTCTTCCAACGTCAGATCCAGAGCGGGCTGACGGCGGGCGCGCTCAAATAGCGGCACCCGCCGTCCGCCGAGGCGGCGGGCGGCGGGTGCGGGGCGGCATGACTCAGTCCGGCGGTTCGATCCCCTCGTCCACGCCGGACTGCGCGGTGGACTCGTCCCACAGCGTCTGCCGGTGCTCGGCCTGCTCGGGATCCCCGTCCTCGGCGCCGCCCTCGTCTGAGTAGCGGCCGCGATCAGGGTGCACCGGCGCCGCCTCGGCGTCCGCCACGACCTGCGCGTCGCGCTGGTCCATCTCGTCGGGCGCCGCGTCGTCGTTCAGGGCCTTGTCGACGCGCTCGGCCGCCTCTTCCCCCGTGTACCTGTCATCAGGTGTCTCGCTCATGTCCGAGCAGCTACCCCGGCAGCACGCCCGGTCACCGTCGGAGGACGAACTTCTCCACCTGGAGGAGAGGGGCCCGCCCCCATGGGCCCCTCTCCTCCGGCTTCACCCGGGGGGCCGGGTCAGGAGCAGCCCCGCTTCCTCCATTCCATCTTCACGAGGTGGTCAGCCTTCGGCTCGGACCCCGCGACCAGCTTGGCCTTGCCGGGCATGACCAAGAAGCCGCTGGTGACGTACCACGAGTCGGGCACCGTGGCGACCTCCTTGACGTCGTCGGGGCCCTTCCCCGTCGCGAACCCCTCGATGGAGAGCCCGCGCTCGGCCAGGATCGTGCGCACCTCGCCCACCTTCTTATTGACGTAGGGCACGCAGTGCATGGGCTCACCCTTGGCGTCGAACCCGGTGAAGGCGTCGTACTTCTCGCCCTGCTCGGCATCGCGGTTCAGGTCCACCAGCGCCGTGCCCTTGTAGCCGACGGGGATCTTCAGTCCGATCGGGCAGTTTCCCACCTTGTCGCAGGGTCCTGGCCGGTCGATCGTCTTGAACTCCTCGACCACCTCGTTCGTGGGCGTGGTGGCGAAGAGGTTGCCGACCAGGCCGGGGGAGGCGGGGACCAGCCTGAGCGAGACGTCCAGCCCGAGCGCCTTGAGCTGAGCCTGGTACTTGGCAGGGTCGGCGCGCAGGTCGTTCACCTGGATGACGTAGTAGCCGTCCTTCTGCGTGATCTCCAGGGCGGCGGCCACCGGCTCGGGGCCGAAGACCGGCAGGGCGGAGGTCCAGCCGAGCACGGTCACCGAGGCGGCGAGGACAGCCACGGCCGGCACGGCGATCCGCCAGCCCATCCGCCTGCGTCGCCTGGCCGACTCGACGGTGGGCTGGAGGGCCGGCGCGGGGGAGGAGTCCATGATCTCTCTCATCAGGTCGTGGGCGCCGGGAACCAGTCCGGGGCCGGGGTCGGGGGCGATGGCGGCGACGACGCGGTCGAGGTCGTGGGTCATGAGCTCTCCTTGGCGAGCGCCACGGCACGCGAGCCGTACCGGTTGAGGTCGAGGTCGGCGGCCGCCAGCTCGGCGGCCAGTCGCTTGCGGGCCCTGTGCAGGCGGAGGCGCGCGGCGCCGCCCGAGCAGCCGAGGACCTTGGCGATCTCGGCGGTGTTGAGTCCCTCCCAGCCGACCAGCGACAGCAGCTCCCTGTCGTCGTCCGACAGCCGGGCGAAGGCTTCACGCGCCGCGTCCGTCTCGCGCTCGACCACGGAATGCGCCCAGCGGGTGAGGTCCGCCCGCAGCCGCACGGCCAGCGCGCTCCTTCGTGACTCGGCGCGGTAGTGGTTGGCGAGGATGCGTCTGGCCACGCCGTACAGCCACAGCTTGGCCTCCTCTCCCGACGGGATGTCGGCGAGCCGTCGCCATGCGGTCGTGAACGTCTCGGAGATGACGTCGGCGGTGTCGTCGGGAGAGTCGGTACGGCGGGCGATGTATCCGGACACGGCCGGATAGTGAGCCAGGTAGATCTCCTCGAAGAGCTGCCGCGGTTCAGGTGGTCCCACGCGGTGACTTCCTTTCCTGGGGTGCGTCACCTGGGAGATGTGCGGCTCAAGCGAGATGTTTCAGGACGGAAGCCAAATAGGTCTCAGCTGAGCAGCGACTCGTCCAGCGGGGGCAGCCAGGAGCCCGGCGGCCGGTCCATCCAGCCGTCCTCCTCGGCGATCGCCTGGAACAGCGCGGTCAGGCCAGGGTGGCGCAGCCCCTGACGGTGGACCAGGCTGACCAGTGACAGCGGCACGGGATCGACCAGCGGGCGGACCGCCGCGCCCTGGAGATCGGCCCAGCCGACGCTCGACAGCACAGGCTCACCGTGCCGCCGCAGGTAGACGAGCAGTTCGTCGAGCCCGACCGGGCAGGCGTGCGGGGCGGCCAGCGTGAGCCCGAACTCCTCCGCCAGCCGCCTGCCCAGGTCCGTCCACTCGGTGGTGGCCGGGTTGCCTGCCATGATGTCGAGGGGGAAGCCGGCCATCACGCTGAGCGGAACCTCGGGCAGCCCGGCCAGCGGGTGCTCGGGCGGCAGGATCACGGTCAGCGGCTGGAGCCGCACCGGCGTCTGCGCCAGCCGGGTCCGCACGTCGGGGTCCAGGCCCGCGAAGCGGCCGAACGACACGTCGGCCGCGCCCGCCAGGATCGCCGCCGCTCCCGCGGCCAGCCCGCCGTGGTAGCGAGCGACGATCTCCGCGTCGGGCGCCAGCTCTCTGGCCCTGATCAGGTGCCGGGGCAGCGCGGAGCCCGCGCTGTTGAAGTCGACGAGGAGCGGTCCCGCCGCGCCGCGGATCTGCGCGACCAGCTCGTCGTGGACGGCGAGCAGCCGCCGCGCCGACGGCAGGAGGTTCGCCCCCGCGGGGGTCAGCTGCACCTGCCTGGTGGAGCGCGCGAAGAGCGTCGCGCCGAGCTGCTCCTCCAGCCTGCGGATGTCTCGGCTGAGCGCCTGCTGGGCCACGTAGAGCCGAGCGGCGGCGCGCCCGAAGTGAAGCTCCTCGGCGACCGCCACGAACACCCGTAGGAGCCGGGGGTTGATGTCCACGCGCACACATTAACAACAGATACGCGTTAATCCTCATATTTCCGGTGTTGGACGCGATGTCCGGATCGGCGGGAGCCTGAAGGCATGTTCTTCCGGCTCACCCACGCCCAGGTCTTCCTCCTCCTCTCCCTTCACAGGGGAGGCTTCATGATGTGACTCAGTTAAAAAGATGACTCGGTTACACTATCTGCATGACCGAACTCGAGACAGAGCGCGCCTACGTCGACGAGTGCAGGAAAGGGCTCCAGCGCATGCTCGACGGAGCCCGCCACAACGTCATCGTCGGCGAGAGCGTCGCGGGCGACCGCTACAGCGCCGAGCGGCTGGGCCGCCACCTCAAGAGCCTGGCGAAGGAGCTCGGCGAGGCCCCCGAAGGGCCGCCGTTCTTCGGCCGCCTCGACCTGGAGGACGGCCACCGCCACTACCTCGGCCGCCGCCACATCTCAGGAGAGACGGGACAGCCGCCCGTCGTGATCGACTGGCGGGCTCCCGTCTCCACGGCGTTCTACCGCGCCCACGCGGGAGAGCGGCGAGGAGTGGCCATGCGCCGCAGGTACGGCTGGTCGGGCCTGACCCTCACCGGCTTCGAGGACGAACGCCTCGACGACGGCGAGCGGGTCGCCAGCCGGATCCTGGCCGCCGAGCTCGAGCGGCCCAGGGTCGGCCCGATGCGCGACATCGTCGCCACCATCCAGCCCGAGCAGGACGAGCTGGTCCGCGCCGAGCTGGAGGAGTCGATCTGCGTGCAGGGCGCGCCCGGCACGGGGAAGACGGCCGTCGGGCTGCACAGGGCGGCCTACCTGCTCTACGCCCACAGGCAACGGCTCGAACGGCACGGCGTGCTGATCCTCGGGCCCAACCGCGCCTTCCTCGGCTACATCGGCGCGGTGCTGCCCGCGCTCGGCGAGGTCGACGTCGAGCAGACGACCGTCGACGAGCTGCTCCTGCGTACCTCTGTGAAGGGCGAGGACAGCGTCGAGGCCGCGGCCGTCAAGCATGACGAGAGGATGGCCGCGGTGCTCAGGCGGGCGCTGTACGGGCGCATCACCAAGCCGGTCGAGCCGGTGGCGGTGCGCGACGGCGCGTTCGTGTGGCGCGTGGCCGAGGACGAGCTCAGGCGCATCGTGGACCAGGCGCGGCGGGCGGCGCTGCCGTACAGGATCGGCAGGGAGAGGGTGCTCTCGCAGACGGTCGCGCTGGTGCGGCGGCAGGCCGAGCTGCGGGGGCGCGCCGCCGACGCGCCCTGGCTGCGCAGGATGACCAGGGCGGTGACCCCCGCGGTCGAGGCGGCGTGGCCGAACGTGAAGCCGGAGGAGGTGCTGGCAGGGCTGCTGTCCGATCCGGCGCCGCACGCCGAGGGCCTCCTCAGCGCGCGGGAGCAGGCGGCGATCACCCGCCGCCGGCACGCCTGGACGGCGGCCGACGCGGTACTGCTCGACGAGCTGGCCGGGCTGCTCGACCATCCCAAGGGCTACGGTCACGTGATCGTCGACGAGGCGCAGGACCTGTCACCGATGCAGTGCCGCGCCATCGCCCGCAGGAGTGAGTACGGCTCGCTGACCGTCCTCGGCGACCTCGCCCAGGGCACCACTCCGTGGGCGGCCCGCGACTGGGCCGAGCAGATGAAGAACCTGGGCAAGCCGGACGCCAGAGTGATCGCGCTGACCACCGGCTTCAGGGTGCCCGCCGTGGTGGTCGAGCTGGCCAACAGGCTGCTGGACCAGCTCGGCGTGAACGTGCCGCCCACCCGCTCGTTCAGGTCCGACGGACGGCTGAAGCTGCGCGGGAGCGACGAGGTGGAGCTCGCCGTCAGGGAGGCGCTCGAGCACGAGGGCTCGATCGGCGTGATCGCCGCCGACGCCGCGCTGCCCGCGTTGGCGGCCAGGCTGGCCGCGCACGGCATCGACGACGAGCGGGTGAGCGTGATGCCGGCCAGCCTGGTCAAAGGCCTGGAGTACGACCACGTGGTGGTGGTCGAGCCCGCGGCGGTCGTCGCCGCCGAGCCGCGCGGGCTCAACCGGCTCTACGTGGCGCTCACCAGGGCCGTCTCCAGGCTCGACGTCATCGGAGCGCTTCCCGTACCCGCAGGGTCGCCCTGACGACGTTGGCGAGCGACGCCTCCACCTGCTCGTAGGTGCGCGTCTTCAGGCCGCAGTCGGGGTTGACCCACAGCCGCTCGGCGGGCAGCACGTCGAGCGCGGCCTTCAGCAGCGCCTCCACCTCCTCCGCCGAGGGCACCCGAGGGGAGTGGATGTCGTAGACCCCCGGGCCGAGCCCGCGAGGGAAGCCCTCCGGCGCGAGCGCGCCCGACCTGGCCGACTCGATCGTGGTCACGTCGGCGTCGAGCGCGTCGATCGCGGAGATGATCTGCTCGGCGTCGGAGTAGCACAGGTGGGTGTGGATCTGGGTGCGGTCGGCGGCCACCGAGGTGGCCCTGCGGTAGGCGGCGACCGCCCACTGCAGGTAGGACGGCTGGGCGGCGGCGCGCAGCGGCAGCAGCTCGCGCAGCGCGGGCTCGTCCACCTGGATGACGGAGATGCCCTCCGCCTCCAGGTCGCGCACCTCCCGCGCGATGGCGTCGGCGACCTGGAAGGTCACCTCGCGCAGCGGGAGGTCGTCGCGGACGAACGACCACGCGACGATCGTGACGGGGCCTGTCAGCATGCCCTTCACGGGCTTCGCGGTCAGCGACTGCGCGTACCGCGCCCATCTCACCGTGATCGGCGAGGGCCTGCCGACGTCGCCGTGCAGCAGGGGAGGGCGGGTGCAGCGCGAGCCGTACGACTGGACCCAGCCGTGCTCGGTCACCGCGAAGCCGTCGAGGTGCTCGGCGAAGTACTGCACCATGTCGTTGCGCTCGGGCTCGCCGTGCACCAGGACGTCGAGGCCGAGCCGCTCCTGGAGCCTGATCGCGCGCTCGATCTCCCCCTCGACCAGCGCCTCGTAGCTCGCCCGAGGCAGCGAGCGGTCGGCGCGGGCCGCCCTCAGCCGCGCGGTCTGGGGGAAGGAGCCGATCGTGGTGATCGGCAGCTTCGGCAGCCCGAGATGCTCGGCCTGCGCTTTCGCCCTGACCTCGTAGGGGCTGCGCGCCCTCGGCTCGGCCCGCTCGGCGCCCGCAGGAGCCGCCGCACTCGTGGGAGCGGGCGTCGCTCCCTCGGCGAACAGCCGCGCCAGGGCGACCACCTCGGCCACCTTCTCCTCGGCGAAGGCCAGGCGCTCGCGAAGGGCCGGCTCCAGCCGCTCCTCCACCGCGAGGCTGTAGGGCACGTGCTGCAGCGAGCACGAGGTGCTCACCACGACCTCGCCGGCCCGTACGGCACGCAGCGCCGCCAGCGCCTCCGCCTCGCGGGTGCGCCAGACGTCACGCCCCGACACCACCCCCGCGAACACCGTCCTGCCGGGGAGCTCGATCGGCAGGCTCCCGCGCACGAGGTCGACGCCGATCCCCTCGACCGGCGTGCCCGCCAGCACGGGCAGCGCCTCGCCCAGGTCGCCGAAGTAGGCCGCCACCAGCAGCGAGGGCCTGGACGGCCACGCGCACAGCCGCTCGTAGGCCGTCCGCACCGCCTCCAGCTCCTCCTTCGTCCTGTCGCAGACCAGCGCGGGCTCGTCGAGCTGCACCCATGACACGCCCTCGGCGGCCAGCGCCGACAGCAGCTCCTCGTAGCACCCGAGCACCTCGTCGAGCCGCTCCAGCGCCCCCGCCAGCAGCACGAACGTCACAGGCCCGAGCACCACGGGCCTGGTGTCGAACCCCAGCGCCCTGGCCTGGCGTACCTCGCCGACGGGCTTGGACGCGTCCAGCCGGAACACCGTCGAAGGGGAGATCTCCGGCACGAGGTAGTGGTAGTTGGTGTCGAACCACTTGGTCATCCGCAGCGGCGCCAGGCCCTGGGTGCCGCGCGCCATCGCGAAGTACGGATCCTCGGCCTCGCGGTAGCGCTCGGGCACCGCTCCCAGCATCACCGCCGTGTCGAGCACCTGGTCGTAGAGGGAGAAGGTGTTGGAGGGCAGCGCGTCGAGCCCCAGCTCGGCCAGCCGCCGCCAGGTCTCCTCGCGCAGGCCGGCTCCGACCTGGTCGAGCTCGTCACGGGTGATCCGCCCGTCCCAGTAGGACTCGAGGGCCCGCTTCAGTTCACGGTTCGGGCCGATCCTCGGATAGCCCAGCACGGTCGTTCTCATGCCGCCCACCCAACACGCGATCTCCGTCCGGATGCATCATCTATTCATGCTGCTTATGCTTCGGGAGATCCAGTGCTTCGCGAAGGTCGCCGCGCTGCTCAGCTTCTCGCGGGCGGCCGCGGACCTGGGCCTGTCGCAGCCCGCCGTGAGCCAGGCGGTCACCCGGCTGGAGAACGCCGTGGGTCTGCGCCTGTTCGACAGGACGGCCCGGCAGGTACGGCTGACGCCCGAGGGCAAGGCGCTGCTCGCCCACGCCCACCAGGTGCTCGACGGCATGACCGCCTTCAGCCGTGAGGCGGCGCGACTGGCCCAGCCTGTCATTCATCTGGCTTATCCACCTCTGGCGGGACCGCTCGTCGCCAGGGTGGCGAGACGGCTCGCGGCGAGGGGCATCGCCGTCGAGCTCACGACGGCGGGGCGGGGCGCGGCGGCGCGGGCGCTCGACGCGGGTGAGGTGTCGGCCGCGATCGTGGCCGTCCCCGCGCCGCCCAGGTTCGGCACGGGGGCGAGGTTCCATGTCACGGTGGACCGGCTGGCCGTACCCGTGGACCATCCGTGGCGCTCAGAGGTCACCGCCGCCGACCTCGGCGACCGTGACCTGCTGATTCCCGGCGGACGGTGGGCCGGACTGCCGGGCAGGCACCGGCAGGTGGCCGAGGACGACTTCGCCGCCGCGCTCGACCTGGTCGCCGCCGGCGCGGGGCTGCTGCCGATCCCGCAGCTGGTGGCCAGGACCGTGCGCCGCGACGACGTCAGGTTCGTGCCGCTGGAAGGGGCCGGCCTGCGCCTCACCTACACGCTGGCGTGGGCGGGCGAGAGCGTCAGGCCTGAGCTGATGGCGCTGGTGCAGGCGGTGCAGCAGGCGCTATGGACCCGGTGATGTTCTTCAGCGCCTCGCGGCGGCTCAGGCCGGTGATGCCCTTCGCGTCGACGTAGCGGACGACCTCGCGGGGATTGGTCTTGGCGTACTCGCGCAGCGCCCACCCGATCGCCTTGCGGGCGAAGAAGTCGATGTCGGACAGGCTCGGCTCGATGCAGGCGTAGAGCAGCGCGGTGTCGGTGCGCGCCTTGAACCTGTTCTGGCTCAGGATCGCGGTGCGGCGCTTCCACAGGTCGTCGCAGTGGGCCCACTCCAGCAGCAGCGGGCGCATCGCGTCGGGATAGGCGGCGAGCAGCCCGCCGATCCTGTGCGTGGCCAGTTCGTCGACCAGGTCCCACCAGGCGCCTGTGACGATCATCTCCTCGTACATCGGGACCGTGTAGAGGGACTGCCACGGACGGTAGTAGCGAAAGCCCGACAGCTCGATCGCGGCGTAGCGCTCCTCGCGGTATTCGGCCTCGCGCCACAGCTCCAGCACCGCGCGCCGCCACTCGGGAGCCGCCTCGAGGCGCTGCCCGGCGAAGACCCTCTTCAGGGCCGTCCGCCGCGGCCCCGCCTGCACGCCGAGGAAGGGCAGATCCGACTTCATGTACGCCTGCATGGCCGCGGCCTTGTCGGGCTCGGCGACCTCCTGCAGCGCGAGCCGCACCGCCTTGCGGAGGCTCATGCCTGCGGCTGCGTGGACCGCTCGCCGGTGGCCAGGCCGTCGAAGAGCACCGTGATGTAGTGCTCGGCCAGGCCGGTGGTGTTGAGCCTGCCGCCGGGGCGGAACCAGCGCACGGCGACCCAGATGGTGTCGCGGATCATGCGGTAGGTGAGCTTCGGGTCGACGTCGGCGCGGAACTGCCCCGCCGCCTGGCCCGCCTTGATCTGCCGCACCCACATCTGCTCCACGTCGTCCTCGGCCTTGACGAGGTAGTTGAAGCGGGGGAACTGGCGCAGGTAGTTCCAGTCGTTCTGCATGACCGTGATCGCGGCGCGGTGGGGCTCCAGCGTGCCGAACCCGATGCGCACCATCTCCGACAGCACCGCGCGTGGTTCGCCGCCGCTCTCGAGCGCCGCGCGGTAGCGGGCGATGAGGTCGTCGAGGAAGGTGGAGAGCACCTCGTCGACAATTGTCTCTTTTGAGTCGAAATGGTGATAGAGACTTCCGGAGAGGATGCCCGCCTCGTTGGCGATCTCGCGAACGGTCGTCGCCTGGAAGCCCTTGCGCGCGAAGATCTCCGCGGCGAGCTTCACGAGGTGGTCACGGCGCTCGGAGGCCGATCCCGACGCGGTGGCGCGCTTGGTCTTCGGGGGTGCGGCGGTGGCGTTCTTTCGCGTGGTCACCTCTCCATTATGAGCCCTTGCGCAATCGCTTGTTCACGCAACACCCGCAGCTCACACGCGGTTCCTATCTAAACCAAGCGCTTGCTAGTGTAGGTGTCATGAGCGAGGCCTACATCGTCGCCGCCGTCAGGACCCCCGTGGGGCGCAGGAACGGCGGGCTGGCGGGGGCGCACCCCGCCGACCTGGGCGCCCACGTCATCAACCAGGTCGTCTCGGGCGTCGACCCCGCCGCCGTCGACGACGTGATCTTCGGCTGCGTCGACACGGTGGGACCGCAGGCGGGAGACGTCGCCCGCACCTGCTGGCTGGCCGCGGGCCTGCCGGAGGAGGTGCCAGGCGTGACCGTCGACAGGCAGTGCGGCTCCTCCCAGCAGGCGCTGAACTTCGCCGCCCAGGCGGTGCTGTCCGGCACGGCCGACCTGGTCGTGGCCGGCGGGGTGCAGAACATGAGCATGGTGCCGATGTCCTCCGCCATGGTCTTCCCCGGGTTCGACACGCCCTTCTCGGGCTCCAAGGGCTGGGCCGCGCGGTACGGCACGCAGGAGATCTCCCAGTTCGCCGGCGCCGAGCGGATCGCCGCCGACTGGGCGCTGTCCCGCGAGGAGATGGAGGCGTTCGCCCTGTCCTCGCACGAGCGGGCGCTGCGCGCCATCGACACCGGGCGCTTCGAGCGGGAGATCGCGCCCTACGAGGGCGTCGCCGTCGACGAGGGGCCGCGCAGGGACACCTCGAAGGAGAAGATGGCCTCGCTGCGCACCCTCCTGCCCGGCGGCTCGCTGACCGCCGCGCTGTCGTCGCAGATCTCCGACGGGGCCGCGGCGTTGCTCGTCGCGTCGGAGCGGGCCGTACGCGAGCACGGCCTGACGCCCCGCGCCCGCGTCCACCACCTGTCGGTGAGGGGGGCCAGCCCCGTCGTGATGCTCGACGCCCCCATCCCCGCCACCGCGCACGCCCTGGCCAGGGCCGGCATGTCCATCTCCGACCTCGACGCCGTCGAGATCAACGAGGCGTTCGCCTCGGTCGTGCTGGCCTGGCTCAAGGCGACGGGCGCCGACCCCGCGGTGGTCAACCCCAACGGGGGCGCCATCGCCCTCGGGCACCCTCTCGGCGCGACGGGCGCGGTGCTGGCGGTGAAGCTGATCCACGAGCTGGAGCGCGTGGGCGGGCGCTACGGGCTGCAGACCATGTGCGAGGGCGGCGGCCAGGCCAACGTGACCATCATCGAGCGCCTCTGACTTGTGCCGGGCCGAGAAGAACGTTTTAATCCGCTGACGTCACACTTCGACGCAGAGGAGCTCACGTGATCGTCTACGGCGGCGACTGGAACCCCGAGCAGTGGCCGGAGGAGACCTGGTCCGAGGATGTCGTCCTCATGCGCGAGGCGGGGGTCACCCGCGTGAGCGTCGGCATCTTCGCCTGGTCGCACCTGGAGCCCGAGGAGGGCAGGTATGACTTCGCCTGGTTCGACAGGATCCTCGATCTGCTGGGCGAGCACGGCATCGAGGCCTGCCTCGCCACCCCCACCGCCGCCCCTCCTCCGTGGTTCGGCCACACCTATCCCGAGGCGCTGCCCGTGGACAGGGACGGGCGAAGGCTTCACCACGGCAGCAGGCAGGGCTTCTGCCCGAGCTCGCCGATCTACAGGGACAGGGCGCTGCGCATCGCGGAGAAGGTCGCCGACCGCTACCGCGACCACCAGGCCGTGGTCATGTGGCACGTGCACAACGAGTACGGCTGCCACAACGCGCGCTGCTACTGCGACGCCTCGGCGGAGGCCTTCCGCGCCTGGCTGTGTGAACGCTATCAATCGCTGGACACGCTCAACGACGCGTGGGGCACCGCGTTCTGGTCGCAGCGCTACTCCGACTGGGCGCAGATCCTGCCGCCGAGGATCACGTCCTTCCTCACCAACCCGGCGCACGAGCTCGACTTCAAGCGTTTCTCCTCCGACGCCCTCGTCAGCCTCTACCGGGCCGAGCGCGCCCTGCTCGGCCCCAAGCCGGCCACCACGAACCTGATGGCGGGCGCGCACTGGGACATGGACTGCTGGAGCTTCGCCGAGGCCGTGGACGTCGTCGCCACCGACCACTACCTCATCGGCGAGCACCCCCACGAGGACCTCGCCTTCGCCGCCGACTACGCCCGCTCGCTCAACGGCGGCAGGCCGTGGCTGCTGATGGAGCACTCGACGAGCGCGGTCAACTGGCAGGGCCTCAACCTGGCCAAGGACCCTGGCGAGCTGCGCCGCAACTCCCTCGCGCACCTGGCGAGGGGCGCCGACGCGATCATGTTCTTCCAGTGGCGGCAGTCGAGGGCAGGCGCGGAGAAGTGGCACTCGGCGATGCTGCCCCACGCGGGCACCGACACCAAGATCTGGCGCGAGACCGTCGCCCTCGGCGCGGAGCTCAAGTCGCTGCGCGACGTCTCGGGCAGTACGGTCGCCGCCGACGTCGCCATCCTGCTCGACCACGACAGCGTCTGGGCCCAGGACCACCCCGCCCAGCCGACGGACCGCCTGAAGCCCGTCGAGGTGATCAAGGAGTGGCACGCCGCGCTCTGGCGTGCGGGGATCACCTGCGACATCGCCAGGCCCGAGCACGACCTGTCCGGCTACCGGCTGGTCGTGGCGCCCTCGCTCTACCTGGTCTCCGACGAGGGCGCGGCCAACCTGGAGAGCTTCGTCGCGGCGGGCGGCGTGGCGCTGGTCGGGCCGTACTCGGGGATCGTCGACCCCCATGACCGCGTCAGGCTCGGCGGCTATCCCGGTGCCTTCCGCGACCTGCTCGGGGTGAGCGTCGAGGAGTTCTTCCCCCTGGCCGAGCCGATCGCGCTGGCCGGGGGAGGCGTGGGCAGGATCTGGAGCGAGCAGGCCCGCCTGACCACCGCCAAGGCCCTGGACACCTACCGCGACGGCCGGCCCGCCTGGACCCGCAACGAGTGGGGCGGCGGCACCGCCCACTACCTCACCACCCTGCCCGCCGACCTGTCCCCGATCATGGCCAGGGTCTGCGAGGAGGCGGGCGTCACCCCTGCGGCGCAGGCCCCTCCGGGGGTCGAGGTCGTCCGCCGCACCCACCCCGACGGCCGCTCCTACCTGTTCGCCATCAACCACACCGACGAGGACGCCGTAGTAGAGAAGGCGGTGGTACCCGCAGGAGCGGTGACGGTGATCCGCACCTGACCCCTGCGGAGCGCCTGTCACCACTTGTCCCACTGCCTGGTGGCCCACCAGCGCCCTCCGAGGTGCTCGAAGTCCACCGCTAGAGCAGGCTCCTGGCCGGTGGGCGACCACGCGAAGCCGACGGCGGTCTCCACCCCGAAGTCGGTGACAAGGAACATGGCTCCACCGGGCGCGGGATCTCCCAGCCAGTCCTTGCACGCCCGGTACAGGCCCACGCGTTCGCAGCCGGGATCCGGTTCCGCGCCGTGCGCGAGCTTCTGCGCGTAGGCCTCCAGGCTCGCCTCCGACAACGCGAACCGCACGTGGAAGGGTGCGTCCGTCGCGAGCACGCCGAGTGCGGCCGCCAGGATGAGCGGGGGCGCCAGCCAGCGCCCCCGCGCCCGCGCGCGGCTGAACGTGGTACTCGCCATCGCCATCGCCGCGATCCACCAGATCCACCAGATCGTCATGAGCGCCGTCCAGACGAGGCCTATGAAGAGGACAGTCTCGAGAGGCAAGAACGGCGCACTGGCCCACCAGAACGTGAACACTCCCGCGGCGGTAACCAGCGTGAGGAACATCCATCCCGGTGGGCGGTCGATCAGCTCCCGCTTCGCGGTCGAAGGCCGGGGCTGGCTGTCGTGCTCCACCATGGCGGCGAGCATCCCACGCCCCCAACGAGATCCGAAAGAAGCGTTCAGGCCTCCACTCGGCGACCTCTGCCGTCCGTCGGCGGAGAGGGCTAGGAGGACGGGCGCATGGCCTCCTGGGCCTTGCGCATGGCCGAGGCCATGGTCGTCAGCTCCTGCCTGGAGAGGAGGTCGATCAGGAACCTGCGCACCACCTCGACGTGCCCGGGGGCCGTCTTCTCAAGGTGGCGCATGCCCTCGTCGGTGAGCACCGCGAGCACGCCCCTGTCGTCGCCGGGGCAGGTGGTGCGCTCGACCAGGCCCCGCTTCGCCAGCTGGGTGACCTGGTAGGTGAGCCCGCTCTTGGAGACCACCACCCTGCGCGCCAGCTCGGTCATCCGCAGCCGGCGCTCGGGGGAGGCCGACAGGATGGCCAGGATCTCGAACTGCGGGTGCGTCAGCCCCGCCGCGCTCTTCAGCTGCTCCTCGATGCGTCTGTCCAGCAGGTGGGAGGCGGTGAGGAACGCCTGCCACGCCGACATCTCCTCGGCGTCCAGCCATCGCGACTCGCTCACCTTGTCAGTGTATGACTTGTTCGAAGTTGAACGACCGCTTATGGTTGTTGTTCAAACTCGAACGAAACTGTGAGGAACCAATGGCTCGATCCATCACGCTGCTGCTCGCCAGAGTGGCTGTGGGAGTGACCTTCCTCGTTCACGGCTGGATGAAGTTCACGTCCATGGGGATCTCGGGGACGACGGCCTTCTTCGAGCAGGTCGGCATCCCGCTGCCGGGTCTGGCCGCGCCCGCCGTCGCCGTGCTGGAGGTGGTCGGCGGCATCGCGCTCATCGTCGGCGCGGCGCTGCCCGTCTTCGGTGTCCTGCTCGCCCTGAACATGGTCGGCGCCATCGTCTTCGTCCACCTCGGCAACGGTTTCCTGGCCGACAAGGGCGGCATCGAGTTCCCGATGGCCCTCGCGGCGGCCTGCCTCGCGCTGGCGTTCACGGGCGGCGGCGCGCTCGCCGTCGACCGTCTCTGGCAGAAGAGCAGGGCCGACGTCGCCGCCTGACTAGCATCGGAGGATGCCGAATCCGTTCACTCTGGGGGTCGCGTCGGGCGAGCCCCTACCGGATGGCGTGATCCTCTGGACCAGGCTGACCGGTCTGTCCCGCCCCGCCGACGTGCGGTGGCAGGTGGCAGAGGACGACCGCTTCGCCAAAGTCATCAGGCAGGGTGTCGCGAGGGCGCAGCCCGCATGGGCGCACAGCGTCCACGTGAAGGTCGAGGGGCTGCGGGCCGCGACCGACTACTTCTACAGGTTCAGGTCCGGCGGCGAGCTCAGCCCCGCCGGCCGTACCAGAACGGCCCCCGGCCCGACATCCACGCAGCCGGTCAGGTTCGCCGCCGCGAACTGCCAGCGCTTCGAGCACGGCTGGTACACCGCCTACAGGCACCTGGCCGACGAGCGTCCCGACGTGGTCTTCCATCTCGGCGACTACATCTACGAGTACGCCAGGCCCGCCCACGGCGTGCGCCGCGTCGACCCCGCCGACGAGACCACCACGCTGGCGGGCTACCGCGCCCGCTACGCCAGCTACAGGAGCGACCCCGACCTGCGGGCCGCCCACGCCGCCGCCCCCTGGGTGCCGGTCTGGGACGACCACGAGGTCATGGACAACTACCACGGCAGGGGCGACGGCTCCGACCGCTTCCTCAGGCGCAGGGCCGCGGCCTACCAGGCCTATTACGAGCACATGCCGCTGCGGGTGCGCCCACGCGACGGCGGCCTGCAGATGTACCGCAGGCGCACCTACGGCGTGATCGCCGACTTCATGGCCCTGGACGTGCGGCAGTTCCGCGGCCCTGCCACCATGCTCGGCGCCGAGCAGGAGGCGTGGCTGGTGGCCAGGCTGGCCGCCACGCCCGTCAGGTGGCGGGTCCTGGTCCAGCCGCTCTTCTTCACCAGGAGGTTCGTGCCAGGCCCCGCGCCCAACCTGCGCAAGGAGTCGTGGGACGGCCAGCCCGAGCAGCGCGCCCGCCTGCTCGCCGCCGTCTCGCAGAACCTGGTGGTGCTCAGCGGCGACGTGCACAACGCGTGGGCGGGTGACATCGTGACCAGCGCGGGCGCGACGGTCGGCGCGGAGTTCGTCGGCTCGGCGATCAGCAGCAACCCGCCGGTCACCGACGGCCCGGGCGTCCTGGCGGCCAACCCGCACCTACGCTACTTCGACGCCCACCGCGGCTACCTGTCGGGCACGGCGAGCGCCACCGACTTCCGGGTCGCCTTCCGAGGGGTGGACCACGTCGACAGGAGGGGCGCCCCCGTCCGCACGCTCGCCGAGTTCGTCACGGAGGGAGGTGGAATCAGACGCGTTGACGTCTGAAAATGCCTCTAGAAAATAGGAAACTTTCCTATTAGATTTCGGTCATGCCCAAGCCTGGCCGCGACTTGCTTCGCCTTGCCGACTCCGTCATCCTTCCGGGTTTCGTCGGGACGGCGCCCCCCGACTGGCTCCGCCGCCGACTGTCAGAAGGCCTGGCGGGGGTGGTGCTCTTCTCCCGCAACATCACAGGGCCCGCCCAGGTGGCCGAGTTGACGGCGGCGCTGCGCGCGGAGAACCCCTCGGCGCTGGTGGGCGTGGACGAGGAGTCGGGCGAGGTGACCAGGCTGGAGGTCGCCAAGGGCAGCAGCCGCCCTGGCAACTACGCGCTGGGCGTGGTGGACGACGTCGCGCTCACCGAGGAGCTCGCCCGCGACCTCGGCAGGGACCTCGCGGCTGCGGGGATCAGCATCGACTTCGCCCCCTCGGCCGACGTGAACTCCAATCCGGGAAACCCCGTCATCGGGCTGCGCGCGTTCGGCGCCGACCCCGAGCTGGTGGCCAGGCACACCAGGGCCTTCATCAGAGGCATGCAGGCGACGGGCGTGGCGGCGTGCGCCAAGCACTTCCCCGGCCATGGCGACACCTCCGTCGACTCCCACCACGGGGTGCCGGTGGTGGCGGGCGAGATCGAGGAGCATCTGCGCCCTTTCCGCGCGGCCATCGAGGAGGGTGTCAGATCGATCATGACGGGACACCTTCTCGTGCCCCGCTACGACCCCTCGACCCCCGCCACGCTCAGCCCGCACGTGCTGACCGCGCTGCTCCGTGACGAGCTGGGCTTCGAGGGTGTGGTCATCACCGACGGGATCGAGATGGCCGCCGTCTCCGGCGCGTACGGCGTCGGCGGCGCCTCGGCGATGGCCGTCACAGCAGGGGCGGACGCGATCTGCGTGGGCGGTGAGCGGTCGGACGAGGCGACGGCCGCCGCGGTGCGCGACGCGATCGCGCTGGCGGTGATGGAGGGCAGACTGCCCGAGGAGCGCCTGGCCGAGGCCGCCGGCCGGGTGACAGGGCTCGGCGCGTGGTCGGCGGCGGCCCGCGCCGCCCACGCCCAGGCCGCCCGCGAAGGCGACGGACGCGTCGAGGGCGAGATCGGGCTCATCGCCGCCAGACGGGCGGTCAAGGTCACCCGCAGGTCCTCCGCGCCAGTCCTGCCGATCACCGTCGCCGCCCAGGTCGTGGAGTTCGCCCCCGAGATGAACCTGGCCATCGACAAGGGCACCCCGTGGGGCGTCGGCGAGCCGCTGGGCAAGCTGCTGCCGGGCACGACCGTCGCCCGCCTCACCGCCGAGGAGTCACGCGCCGCCGTACTGGAGGATCTGCTGCGGTCCTCTGCCGACCGCCCGCTGGTGATCGTCGCGCGCGACGCGCACCGCTACCCGTGGCAGGCCGAGGCGATCGGCCACCTGCTCAGCGCCCGCGGCGACGCCGTGGTGGTGGAGATGGGCCTGCCCGAGCGCTCCGACCTCGGGGCGGTGCACATCGCCACGTACGGCTCGGCCCGCGTCTGCGGGCAGGCCGCCGCCGAGGTGATCACGGGTACGCTCTGACGTCGTGAACTTCGACGGCGAGGACCTCTCCGGCACATCACTGACCGAGCGGCTGAAGGGCGACGAGCCACACGTCTTCCGCGAGTGCGACCTCACCGAGACCGACCTGTGGGGAGCGTCGCTCGCGGGGGCCAGGTTCGAGTCGTGCGTGCTGGAGCAGACCGACTTCCGTAAGGCCGACCTCGACGGCGCGGTGTTCACGGGCGGCGGCGGGCTGCGCACCAGGTTCACCGACGCCGACCTGCTCGACGCCGCCTTCACCGACGTCGACCTGTCCTCGGCGCACTTCGGCGGCGCGCTGATGACCGACGCCTCGTTCACCGGCTGCCGGATGATCGGCGCCTCGCTCACCGGATCGAGGGGCACGGGCTTCCGCCTCTCCCGTTCCAACCTGATCATGGCCAACCTCGGCGGCTGCACGCTGCGCGGTCAGCTGCTCGAAGGCATCAGGTTCGACGACGCCGACCTGTCGGGCTGCGACTTCACCGAGGCGGTCTTCAGCGACTGCCGCCTGACCGGCACCAAGGTACTGAGGGCGGTGTTCGCCAAGGCCGACCTGCGCGGCGCCGACCTCGGCGAGCCCGACGACGCCAAGGTGCGCGCCCTGGCAGGCGCGGTCATCAACCAGGCGCAGGCCAACGCCATCCTCGGGGCGCGCGGCCTCACGGTCGTGTGATGCGCCCCAGCGTCGCCTCCGCCTCGGCCATGATCCTGGTGATCAGCTCCTCGCACGAGGGCAGGTCGTCGAGCACGCCGACCACCTGACCCGAGGCCATGACGCCGAGATCGGTGCGGCCCTCGACCATGGCGGCCCTGAGCAGCACGGGGGTGTTGGCGGCCTGCAGCACCTGGGCCCAGGTCAGCTCCCTGCCCCGCCGCATCCTGCGGCCCTCACCGATCAGCTGCGCCCAGGTCAGCCCGGACAGCCGTTTGAAGCGGGCTCCGTTGACCACTGCGCGCAGCAGCCTGGTGCGTTCGAGCGAGGCGACGAACGGCGTGGCGAGCACCCGGTGCGGCACGCCGTCCACCTTGCGGGTCACGAGGGTTTCGGTGGAGTCGAGGTAGAGCCGCTTGACCGCGTCGGGGACGGGGGAGTCCTGGGTGAGCAGGAAGCGGGTGCCCATGGCGATGCCCGCCGCGCCGTACGCCATGGCCGCCACCAGGCCGCGGCCGTCGAAGAAGCCGCCCGCCGCGATGACGGGGATGTCGACGGAGTCGACGACCTGGGGCAGCAGCAGCGTGGTGGGGATCGGCCCGGTGTGCCCGCCGCCCTCGCCGCCCTGCACGATCACCGCGTCCACGCCCCACGCGGCGACCTTCTCCGCGTGGCGGCGCGCGCCGACGGACGGGATGGTGACCACGCCCGCCTCCTTCAGCCGCGCGATGAGCTCCCTTCGCGGGGCCAGGGCGAAGGAGGCCACGCGGACGCCCTCGCGGATCAGCACCTCGACCCGGTCGGCCGCGTCGGCGGCGTCGGAGCGCAGGTTGACGCCGAAGGGCTGGTCGGTGCGGTGCTTCACCTCGCGGATCGCCGTCGTCATCTGCTCGAGCGACATGGTCGCGGCGGCGATGACGCCGAGCCCTCCCGCGCGGGAGGTGGCCGCGGCCAGGCGGGCGCCCGCGACGTAGCCCATGCCGGTCTGGACGATCGGATGGCGGCAGCCGACGAGGTCGGTGAGCGCGGTCCTCACATCGCCTCGCGCAGGTTGCCCGGGTCGAGCGCCTCCAGGACGCGCAGCTCCTCCTCGGTGGGGCCGCGGCTGGTGGGCACGTCGGGCGGGATCACCAGCTCGAAGCCCGTCGCGTCGACCACCTCCTCGACGCTCACCCCCGGATGGACCGAGACCAGCCGCATCGAGCCGTCGGGCGTGCGCAGGTCGAGTACCGCCAGGTTCGTCACCACCCTGCGCAGCAGCGGCCCTCCCACGCCCGAGACCATGTCCACCCTCTCGACGAAGACGCGGGGGGAGTGGCGGGGGATCCAGTAGCTCGTGGGACAGCACACCGTGTTGCCCGGCGCCCCCCGCACGCCGAGGAGCTGCGCCTTCGGGCGCTCCCACGCGCCGATGCAGGAGATGTTGGTGTTGCCGGACCTGTCGATCTGCGAGGCGCCCATGAACACGTGCCGCCTGCCGGTCAGCACCAGCCACAGATGGTCGCGGAAGGGCAGCCAGCCCTCCGTCACCTGGGGATCGTCGCCCGTCAGGTGGCAGACCCCGTCGGTGGTCAGCAGGTCGGGCTCGAACGTCATCCTGGCCAGCCGCGCCCCCAGCGTCGTGATCGGCCCGCCGATCCCCGCCGCGAGGATCTCCCCGTCGCCCCTGAACGCCTCCGCGCAGGCGACGACGCACACATCAGCCCTGCTCATCGTGGTACTCCAGCCATGGGGTCGTCGCGTAGCGCCGCTGCTCGGCCTCGTCCCTGCCGTAGTCGGGCTCGCACGAGGTGAACCCGGCCCCTCCTGGCGCCTCGACCACCCCCGTGACGAACGCCCTGCTGATGAGCAGCGACTGGACGGGCCCCTCCTTCAGCAGGTCCGCGCTGTCCACGACCCGCTCGCAGGAGACGTAACAGCTCGTGGCGGCCTTGGCGTACAGATCGTCGAAGTAGGGGTCGGGGCCGAGGTACTGCGCGTTGCCCCGCCGGTCCGCCCTGTTGAGGTGCACCAGCGCCACGTCCATGGTCAGCGCGGGCACCGCCACCAGGTCCTCCTCCGTGTATGGCGAGCGCACCGTTCTCAGCCCCCGGTTGACCCGCATGACGTCGGAGCCGAGCCCTGCCCTCGTCGGCAGGAACGGCAGCCGGTGCGCCGCGGCGAGCAGGCCGAACATGAACATGCCCTCGTCGTACTCCACGAACTCGATCGAGCCCTGCTGCCGTGCGGCTCTGAAGTGGGGCTCCAGCGGGATGGTGTCGAGGGTGACGAAGGGGGCGACGACCCTGCGGACCCTGCCCGCCGCGCACAGCATGCCGACGTCGGCGCCGCCGTACGAGATGATCGTCAGGTCGGTCACGGGGGTGTCGAGCAGCGCTCTGACCAGGGCCATCGGCTTGCGGCGCGAGCCCCAGCCGCCGACGCCGACGGTCATCCCGCTCTCGATCCGCGCCGCCACCTCGGCGGCCGTCATGACCTTGCTCACCCCAGGAACCTCTCCCTGTGCTCGTCGCCCGCGCCCACGAGGTTGAGCTCGAAGGTGAGGCCCTGCTCGAATCGGTAGCTGCGCTTGACGTCCACGGGGTCGATGCCGTTGAGCGACTCCTTGGCCCGGCGGATCACGTAGGGGTCCTTCTCGGCGATGACCCGCGCGACGGCCAGAGCCGCCTCGCGAAGTCTGTCGCGCGGCGTCACCTCGAGCACCGAGCCGAAGGCGTGCAGTTCATGGGCGGTGACGTTCCTGCACGTGTAGACCATGGCGCGCATGAGGTGCTGCGGCACCAGCCTGGAAAGATGCGTCGCCGCGCCCAGCGCGCCCCTGTCCACCTCGGGCAGCCCGAAGTAGGCGTCCTCGCTGGCCAGCACGATGTCGGCGTTGCCCGCCAGGCCGACCCCGCCGCCCAGGCAGAAGCCGTGCACCGCGGCCACCACCGGCACCTCGCAGTCGTAGACGGCGGCGAAGGCCCTGTAGCAGCCCCTGTTCGCCTCGACCAGCGCGGTGTGGCCCCGCGTCGCCTGCATCTCCTTGATGTCGACGCCCGCGTTGAACCCGCGCCCCTCCGCCCGCAGCACCACGACTCTGGTCGCGGGGTCCTGCCCCGCCGTCTGTACGGCACGGGCCAGGTCGTTCCAGTCGCGCACGCGCAGGGCGTTGACCGGGGGGACGTCGACGACCACCTCGGCGATCGGCCCGGAGTGCGTCGTGATGGCCATGGCGCTCCTGTCGATACCTAACGCTTGCTTGGTACCGTAGCATCCGTGATCGCCTTCGACTACACCGGCAAGGTCGTCCTGGTGACGGGTGGGACCAAGGGGCTCGGCAGGGGGATCGCCCGCGCCTTCCTGTCCGCGGGGGCCACCGTGATCGTCTGCGCCCGTACCCCGCCCGACGCGCCCGTCACCGCCCCACCGTATCCGCGGGCCCCGGCTCCCGCGTCGGACGGCCGCACCGGCGTGGCCCGGTTCGTGCGGGCGGACGTACGCGATCCCGAGGACCTCGAACGGCTCTTCGCGGGCCTGGACCGCCTCGACGTGGTGGTCAACAACGCGGGCGGCGCGCCGTACGCGATGGTCGCGGGGACCTCGCCCCGCCTGCACGCCCGCGTCATCGAGCTCAACCTCATCGCCCCCCTGCTGGTCGCCCAGCGCGCCCACCCGCTCCTGGCCGCCACCCAGGGCACGGTGATCATGATCGGCAGCACCAGCGGCACCCGCCCCTCTCCCGGCACCTCCGCGTACGGCGCGGCCAAGGCGGGCCTGCACCACCTGGCCGCCTGCCTGGCCGCCGAGTGGGCCCCCGACGTCAGGGTGAACACGGTCGTCGTCGGCCTGGCCGAGACGGAGAACGCGGCCGAGCACTACGGGGGCAGGTCGGAGCTGATGAGCGCGACCATTCCCGCAGGGCGGATGGCCGGGCCGTCCGACGTGGGTGAGGTCTGCCTGTGGCTGGCGGGCTCCGGTTACGTGACGGGCGCGCAGATCCTCGTGCACGGAGGCGGCGAGACCCCTGCCTGGAAGTGGGTCGCATCTGATGGAATCTCCCGATAACCAAGGCGCAGGAGGCCGTGTGACAAGGATCTGCGAAGGCCGGGTCGTGATCGTGACGGGCGCGGGCCGCGGCATCGGAAGAGAGCACGCGCTGGAGTTCGCCAGGCAGGGCGCCAAGGTGGTCGTCAACGACCTCGGCACGGGCCGCGACGGCGGAGGGCGCTCGGGCGCGCCCGCGCTCGCCGTGGTCGAGGAGATCCAGGCGCTCGGCGGGTACGCGGTGGCCAACTGTGACGACGTGGCCGACTGGGACGGCGCCGCGAGGCTGGTGAAGATGGCCGTCAGCGCCTACGGCAGGCTCGACGTCCTGGTCAACAACGCCGGCTTCCTGCGCGACAGGATGCTCGTCTCGATGACCGAGCACGAGTGGGACGAGGTCATCAGGGTCCACCTGAAGGGCCACTTCCTGCCGTTACGCCACGCCGCCGCCCACTGGCGCGAGCGCTCGAAGGCGGGGGAGCGGGTCGAGGCGAGAGTGGTCAACACCTCCTCGGGCGCGGGCCTGCTCGGCAGCGTGGGCCAGGGCAACTACTCGGCGGCCAAGGGCGGCATCGCCACGCTCACCCAGGTCGCCGCCGCGGAGCTGGCGCGCTACGGCGTGACGGTCAACGCGATCGCCCCCGCCGCCAGGACCCGGATGACCGAGGAGGTGTTCGCAGGCGAGATGGCCAGACCTGATACCGGCTTCGACCCCATGGACCCCGCCAACGTGGCCCCGCTGGTCGCCTGGCTCGGCTCGACGGAGTCCGGGCACGTGACGGGAAGGGTCTTCGAGGTGGAGGGCGGCAGGATCTCCCTCGCCACGGGCTGGGCCCACGGTCCCGGCGTCGACCGCGGCGCCCGCTGGGACGCCGCCGAGGTGGGAGAAGCGGTGTCAAGACTCGTGGCCGAGGCTCCGGCCCCCGAGCCTGTGTACGGAGCGTCAGGAGGGTCAGGCGCAGAATAATCTTCTGATTACTCAGTGCTACCCTTTCTCTACCCTCGGTTATAAGCTCGCTTTGGCTTTGACCCCACCGGGTCAAGCGGAGTCAAAAGGGCAGTCGCGCGCCAGGGGCCCCACGCGCGCCTCTGCCCGCGACGCCACACTGGCGAAGGAGCTGAAGTGATCAAGAAGCTGTGCGCGACCGGTGCCGTACTGGCAGCGGCCACGGGCCTCACCCTGGTGGCGACCCCGGCACACGCCGACGACTGGACCAGCAACTGGAGCCGCAACATCGGCTCCTCGCAGTCCGGCAACAACTTCGGGAACGTGGCCGCCGTCAACCGCGGCGCCAGCGGTTCCACCAACGTCAACAACATCAACGGCATCGCGACGACTGCTTCCGACAGCAGCATCTCGGTGACCTACATCTTCTACTAAGCCGCCACGCCTTCCCCATACCTTCCCCGCCCGCCGGCTCCACCGTGCGGGAACGTTCCACAACCCGTGATCTGGAAGGAAGTCGAGATGCTCAAGAAGCTCTGCGTCACCGGAATCATCGTCGCCGCCGCCGGCGCCACCCTCATGAGCGCTCCCGCGAGTGCCGACACCGACACGCGCAACGCGAGCCGCAACAGCGAGGCGTCGCAGTCCGGCAACAACTTCGGCAACGTGTTCGCCGGCAACGTGGGCACGAGCCGTTCGACCAACGTCAACAACATCAACGGCAACGCCGTCACCGGCACCAACCGGAGCTGGGTCGGTGTCAGGGTCGCGATCGACGACTGACCGATCCCGATGAGCGTGCGAGCCGGGTCGTCCCAGGCCCGGCTCGCGCCGTTTGTCCGGCCCCGTACCATCCGTTGAGTGACTATCTGTGCATATGTAACCTTTGATGACCCTGATGGCAACGACGACGAGCGGGAGCTCGTCCTCGCCTCCTGGCGGGAGGCGGGCATCGAGGGCAGGGCGGTCAGGTGGGACGACCCCGAGGCCGACTGGAGCGCGTTCGACGCCGCCGTGGTCCGCTCGGTGTGGGACTACGTCGAGAGGCGGGCGGAGTTCGTCGCCTGGGCCCACCGGGCCGGCAGTGTGACGAAGCTGCTCAACCCGGCGGCGGTGATCGAGGCCAACACCGACAAGACCTACCTGCGTGACATGGGCGTGCCGATCGTGCCGACCCACTGGTCCTCGGGCGACTTTCCGCAGTGGGACGAGTACGTCGTCAAGCCCGCGATCTCCGCCGGCGCCAAGGCGACGATCAGGACGAGCGACAGGGCCGCCGCGAAGGCGCATGCCGCCAAGCTCGAGGCCGAGGGTCGCACGCCGATGATCCAGCCGTACCTCGACATGGTGGAGGCCGAGGGCGAGACCTCGCTGCTCTACTTCAACCGCGTCCTCAGCCACGCCGTACGGCGCAATCCCATGCTCGCTCCCGGGCAGACGCAGGCCGACCTGGCCCGCGCCGAACTGCGCACGCCCGCTCCCGACCAGCTCGAACTGGCCGAGAAGGTGCTCGCCGAGGTGTCGGGCGACCTGCTCTACGCCAGGGTGGACCTGGTCAGGCTCCCCGACGGCAGGCCCGTGCTGATCGAGCTGGAGCTGACCGAGCCCTACCTGTTCCTGAGCCACAGCGAAGCCGCGGTGGGCAACCTGACCAGGGCACTGGGCGAGCTCCTCTGAGAAAACCCGTTGCGACGGGCGGGCTCCGGTTGGTTGACTGCGGGCGAGCCTTCGAAGGGGGAATGTTGATGAACGCGCGCCACGAGGTCGCCGTCACGCGCCCTCGAGCGGAGCCGCACCCCCGCCGGAGCATCCGGCGGGGCTGAGTCCGCCTGGCGTGGTGACGGCACGCGTCGTCCCGTCCGTCATCGCCCGAAGGTGTTACTCCGTTGCCTCGTCAGAGCTCGTTTCGCTGTGTCAACTGCCGCCTCGACGTCTCCATGGACGCTCCAGGCACCCGCCACCGCAACCACTGCCCGACCTGCCTGTGGTCGCGCCATGTCGACCGCACGCCGGGTGACCGCGCCGCCGACTGCTCCGCGGGGATGGCCCCCATCGCCATCCACGTACGGCAGGGCGGCGAATGGCAGCTCATCCATCGCTGCACCTTCTGCGGCGAGCTGGACGCCAACCGCATCGCCGGTGACGACAACCCGCTCACCCTGATGCGCCTGGCGGTCGCCCCGCTCGCCCAGCCGCCCTTCCCCCTCGACTGGTTCGCCAGCCTGTGAGAGCCGTTCAGGCGGTGATCCCGCCGTCGACCGGGATCACCGTGCCCGTCAGGTAGGCGCCCGCCCGCGAGGACAGGAAGATCGCCGCCCCGGCCATGTCATCGGGGCGGCCGATCCTGCCGAGCGGCACGCCACCCGCGACCAGCTCGCGGGTGGCGGGGTCGTCCAGCGCGAAGGCCATCATCTTCGACTCGAACGGCCCTGGCGCGATCGCGTTGACCGTGATGTGCTCGGGCGCGAGCTGCCTGGCCAGGTGCCTCGTCAGCATGTGCACCCCGGCTTTGGTCGCCGAGTAGGCGTAGCTCTCCAGCGCGGGCACCCTGATGCCGTCCACGGAGCCGATGTTGATCACTCTGGCGGGATCGTCAGGGGTGGCCGCGGCGCGCAGGCGGGGGAGCAGGCGCTGCGTCAGGTGGAACACGCCCTTCACGTTGATGCCCCACAGCTTGTCGAAGGCGTGCCCTGGGTACTCCTCCAGCGGCGCGCCCCAGGTCGCGCCCGCGTTGTTGACCAGCACGTGCACGGGCCCCTCGACCGCCTCGGCCAGCGCGCCGACGCCCTCGGGCGTCGACAGGTCGGCGGGCACGGCGGTGCAGCCGAGTTCGGCGGCGGCCTTGTCGACCTCGGCCGTCTTGCGGGCGGAGATGTAGACCGTGGCGCCCGCGGCGACGAACCCGGCCGCGATCATTCGCCCGATGCCCCTGGAGCCGCCGGTGACGACGACCGTCTTGCCTTCCACGGAGAACAGAGTCATGCTCTGGGAGCATGCCATACCGACCGGTCGGTCGCCAGAGTCGGGCGTCTGTCAGAGCCCGGGGATGCGGCCGTTCCTGAACAGGTCGACGAAGGTCTGGTGATCCTGGCGGGCCTGCGCGCCGTACCGGTGGGCGAAGTCCACCAGCATCCCGACGAAGCCCCGCCTGTCACCGTCGACGACCGCCACGATCGCCTCCTCGGTCGAGAAGTCGACCAGGTCGTGGCTGGACTCGTCGTCGGCGACCGAGTGCATGCGGGCCACCGCCCTTCCGAGGTCCAGCATGATCGAGCGCAGCTCGCCTGGCTCCTTGACGTCCTCCCAGTCCAGGTCGGCGGAGTACGGCGAGACCTCCGCCACCAACTGCCCCACCCCTTCGAGGGCCGTGTAGCCGAGCCACGGATCGGCGTAGGCCTGCAGGGCCCGCTGCGACTCGGCCGTCCTGTGGCCCTGGTGCCTGAAGTAGGCCGCCACCCTGGCGTCGTCGATGTGCCTGGCCACGGCGGGCACCTGGGCCTGCTTCATGTAGAGGATGACGTCGTTCTCCAGCGCCTGCGAGCGTCCCTCCAGGAGCAGGTTGTAGGAGGGCAGCCCCGCCGAGCCGATGCCCACGCCCTTGCGCAGCGCCACGTCCTTGATGAGGTGCCTCATGGGATCGGCCTGCCCCGGCAGCGTGCCGAGGTAGTCCTCGAAGGCGTCGAGCACCGCGGCGCGCGTCCGGGCCGAGACCGGTTCGCGTCCGTCCATGAACGCGAACCGCCGGTCGTAGTCGTCGATCACGGTCTCGACGTCGAGCATGGCCACGCGGGTGTTGAGCCTGGCCGTCTGCAGCACCCTGTGCAGCACGCCCGAGGTGGTGGCCAGCGTCAGCGAGCCGATCGCGTCGTCGCCGCCCTTCGCGATGCCCGTCAGCTCGGTCAGGTAGGCGTCGCCGAAGTCGGTCACGAGGCGGGTGATCGCCTCGTCCGAGAGCGCCTTGCCGTAGCCGATCAGCGCCACGCTGGCGGCGAAGCGCTTGAGGTCCCAGGTGTAGGGGCCGACGTAGGCCTCGTCGAAGTCGTTGACGTTGAAGACCAGGACGCCCGAGGCGTTCATGTAGGTGCCGAAGTTCTCCGCGTGCAGGTCGCCGTGGATCCACACCCTGCTGGTCGGCCCGTCGAGGAAGGAGTCGTCGGCGTGGTCGCCGGTCAGGTCGGCGTAGAAGACGGCGGCGCTGCCCCGGTAGAAGGCGAAGGCCGAGCCCGCCATCTTCCTGAACTTGCGCTGGAAGGAGAGCGGGTCGCGCTCGATCGAGGGGCCGAACTCGGTCAACAGGACATCGAGCAGGTGGGACGCGCGGCTCTGTGACGCCATACCTCGCACAGTAGGCCGCGCGTCCCCGCTCTGACTAGGCGGAACGTCCCTGACCGACCCCGGGGACGCCCTCGACGCGCGGGAGGGCGCGCATGGCCGCGACGGTGAGCGCCACGGCCAGGACGGCGAGCACGGCGGCCTGGGCGAGCATGGTGAGGGCCATCGCCTGGACTCCGTCTCCTTGGGCGCCGAGGTAGTCGAAGGGAGCCCTCAGCACGATCATCGGCACCGCGGCGATGGCCAGGGCCAACAGGAGGGAGGGGTTGGCGTGCCTGGTCAGGCACACCGTCCCCGCCACCAGGAGCGCGGCGATGGTCACGCCCTGCGGGTCCAGCCACGGGGCCAGCCATCCCACACTCTCGACGGGTGAGCCCGCGACGCGCGGCCCGACGGTCAGGGCGAGCGCCTGGTAGAGCGCGGCCACCCCCAGGGGAGCCGCGGTCAGCGGGGCGGAGGGTCGCACCGGCGGCGCGTCCGCGTGGTAGGCGGACAGCAGGGCCACGACGGGCAGGGCGGTGGCGAACAGGAACCCGAGGAGGCCCCAGCCGAGGATCTCGGGCGTCATCACGCCGAGGACGGCGTACATGAGCACCGAGGCGGCAAGGCCCGTCACCGCGAGCACCTTGGCGGGCCGCACCCTGGCGAGCGCGAGCATGGCGAACGCCGCCGCCCACACCAGGCCCTGCGCGATCCACAGGAGAGCCCATGCCCACTGCTCGCCGGTGACGAGGTACTCGTCGGGCGCTGCGCGGACCAGGCCGAAGAGGACGAGCTCCGCGGCCACATTGTCCCACGCCAGCGCGGCGAGGTAACCGAGCCCTAGCAGCGCGAACAGTCTGACGGCGTCGCCCGTCGCCCTGGCGCGGGGCGGGGCGCCGAGGCCGCCGATCCTGGTCCTGACCGCCAGCCCGGCGACGGAGGCGACCTCCGGCAGACCGGGCCTGAGGTTGTCCTCGTCGCGGACGTCTCCGGCGGCGTCGAGGAAGGCGTCGACCATCTCCTCCTCGCGCTCTGCCCTGTAGGAGGCGGGCAGCATGCGCAGGACGAAGCGGTAGCGCTGTTCGAGCAGGCTCATGCGGCGCCTCCGGCGATCGAGGGGCGGACGGCGACGGCGCCCCTGCGGGCGCTCAGTCGTTCGGTGGCGGTCTGCAGGGTTCCCGCCAGCCTGGACACCTCCGACTGCAGGGCGTGTTCGCCCGAGTCGGTGAGGCGGTAGTAGCGGCGCAGCCGGCCCGACTGCACCTCCTCGCGGTCGAGTTCGACGAGGCCTTCGGCGGCCAGGCGGTCGAGGACGCCGTAGAGAGTGCCGATCTTGAGCTGCACCTTGCCCTCCGACAGCCGTTCGACCTCCTGGACGATGCCGTAGCCGTGGCGTGGCTCGTCCACCAGGGCGGTCAGAGCCAAGAACATGGGCTCCGTCATATTCATGACTCCACTATACCCTGTTAAGCAAGATATCAGGCGCGCTGGCTCGAAACGGAGACGACCTCTCCCGTCATGTAGCCCGAGTAGTCGCAGGCCAGGAAGACGATCACGTTGGCCACCTCCCACGGCTCCGCCGCCCTGCCGAACGCCTCCCTGGCCGTCAGGTCGTCCAGCACCTCCTCGGTGGTGACCTTGGTGAGGAACGGGTGCGTGGCCAGCGAGGGCGCGACCGCGTTGATCCTGATCCCGTGCTCGGCCGCCTCCAGCGCGGCGCACCTCGTCAGCGCCATGACCCCTGCCTTGGCCGCCGCGTAGTGCGACTGGCCGCGCTGGGCCCGCCAGCCGGCCACCGAGGCGTTGTTGACGATCACGCCGGAGCGCTGCGGCGCCATGTGCCGAAGCGCCGCACGGGTGCAGCGCATCGTGCCCGTCAGCGTCACGTCGAGCACGGCGTGCCACTGCTCGTCGGTCATCTCGCTCAGCTCGGCGGTGCCGCCGAGGCCCGCGTTGTTGACCAGCACGTCGAGGCGTCCGTGGGTTTCGAGCACCGCGTCGAACAGCGCACGCACCTGCGCCTCGGAGGTGACGTCGCACGGTACGGCCAGCGGCTTGACCCCCGTCAGCTCGGCCAGCGCCTCCGCCGCCTGCGCCAGACGGCGTTCGTGCCGGTCGGAGACGACGATCGTCGCGCCCTCCTCCGCGCAGCGTCTGGCGGTCGCGTAGCCGATGCCGGTGCCCGCCGCGGCCGTCACGAGCGTGACGCGGCCGTCGAGCAGGCCGTGCGAGCGAGGGTAGGGGGGCTGCGGGGTCATCGGGGCTCCGTCCTCGGCTCTTTCGGCAGTCCGAGAGCGCGCTCGGCGATGATGTTGAGCTGGATCTCGCTCGAGCCCGCGTAGATGGTGTCGGCGCGGCTGAACAGGTAGAGCCGTTGCAGGTCGTTGAGCTCGCCGACCAGGCCCTCCTTGCCGAGCACCTCCTGGGCCAGCTCGCCGAGGCGCTGGTGCCATCGCGACCAGTAGAGCTTGGCGATCGTCGGCTCGGTGTCGGGCCGCAGCGCGTTGAGCCGCATGATCCGCAGCTCCAGCCAGGAGCGGGCCAGGCCGTCCCTGACCAGCGGGTCGTCGAGGGCGCCGGTCCTTCTCGCGGTCTCGATCACCTTCGTGAGCTCGCGCTGGAAGCCGAGCTGCTGGCCGAGGGTGGAGGCGCCCCGCTCGTAGCCGAGCGTGGCCATCGCCACCCGCCAGCCCTCGCCCGGCGCGCCGAGGACGTTACCCGCGGCGGTCCTCGCGCCGTCGAAGAAGACCTCGTTGAACTCAGAGGTGCCGGTGAGCTGCCTGATCGGACGCACCTCGACGCCCGCCTGGCGCATCGGGACCAGCAGGTACGACAGGCCCTGGTGACGCCTCGAGCCCGGCTCGGTACGGCACAGCACGAAGCACCAGTCGGCCACATGGGCCAGCGACGTCCACACCTTCTGTCCCGTGACCACCCACTCGCCTTCTTCGAGCACCGCCCTGGTCTGGACGCCTGCCAGGTCCGAGCCGGCCTCCGGCTCGGAGTAGCCCTGGCACCACAGCTCGTCGCCGCGCTGGATCGGCGGAAGGAAGCGGTCCTTCTGCGCCCGGGTGCCGAATTCCAGGATGGTCGGACCGATCAGCCCCTCGCCGATGTGGCCGACGCGAGCAGGGGCGTCGGCCCTGGCGTACTCCTCGTGGAAGGCGATCTGCTCCTCAAGGGAGGCGGCGCGACCGCCGTACTCCTCGGGCCAGCCGAGGCAGGTCCAGCCCGCCCTGCCGAGATGGCGCTCCCACGCGTGCCGTACGGCGTGCCCCTCGTGCTCGCGGCCGGGGCCGCCGAGCCCCCTGGCGTGCGCGAACTCACCGGCCAGCGCCGACTCCAGCCAGGCCCTCGCCTCCTGCCTGAGCGTCATGGGATGAAGCGCCCGTAACCGCCGCGGTAGAACACCAGCGGGCTGCCGTCGGCGTTCGCGTCGAGCTGGTGGACCCTGGCGACGACGATCACGTGGTCGCCGGCCGGGTGCTCGGCCTCGATCGAGCACTCGAGCCAGGCCAGCGCGCCCTCCAGCAGCGGGTTGCCGCCGGGGGAGCGGGACCACGACAGCCCCGCGAACTTGTCGCCGCCCTTGGCCGCCAACTGCGCGCACACCGGCTGCTGGTGCTCGGCCAGCACGTTGACCGTCACCGTCTTGGCCGCTCGAAGCCTCGGCCAGCTGGTGCTGGTGTGGGCCACGCAGAAGGCGACCAGTGGCGGGTCGAGGGAGACCGAGGTGAAGGAGTTGGCGGCGAGGCCCGCGGGCTCGCCCGTGTCGGGGTCGAGAGCCGTGATGGCCACCACGCCGGTGGCGAACCTGCTCAGCACCGACCTGAAACGCCGCCCGTCCAGATGGCCGTTCCCCTGCATCGCGGCTCCGTTGACGGTGTGGTGCGGCATGACAGGCAGCCTGCCGTCACAGCTGTCCACCGCGATCAGCCGGGCAGCGTGTGTGCTCATGGGCGCCTCCTGTCCACCACTGTAGATTACCAAGCGCTTGCTTGGCACGGTAGGTGTCTTCTCGAGAAGGCGCGTTGACAGTCGTGCGGCGGCCCGCATAGCGTCGGAATTGTGGCCAAGCGCTTGCTTGAATTCCGGGACGCCACCGCCCTCGTGGGCATCGGCTACACACCCTTCTCCAAGGACTCGGGCGTCAGCACGCTCACCCTCGCCTGCAGGGCGGTCATGAGCGCTCTCGACGACGCCGGCCTCACCCCCGACGACGTGGACGGCATCGCCACCCACAGGGTCGGCGACTCGGCGGCGCCCTCGCTGGTCGGCCCCGCGCTCGGGATCGACGCGCCCACCTGGCACCTGGACCAGTTCGGCGGAGGCAGCGTCTCGCACGCGATCGTCGGGCAGGCGGCGCTGGCGGTGGCGGCGGGGATCGCGGACGTGGTCGTGTGCTACCGGGCGATCAACGCGCGCTCGGAGTTCCGCATGGGCACCGCGCCGAACCCGAGCCCGGAGACGCAGTACCTCGCCCCGTACGGCTACGGCGCGCCGGTGCAGCAGTTCGCGATGTACGCCCGCACACACATGCTGAAATATGGCACGAAGGCGGAGGACTTCGGGCGGGTGGCGATCAGGCAGCGCGCCTACGCGGCGAGCAATCCCCGCGCGCTGATGCGCGAGCCGATCACCATGGACGACTACCTCGCCAGCCGTCCGATCGCCGAGCCGCTGCGCCTGCTCGACTGCTGTCTCGAGACCGACGGCGCGTGCGCGGTCGTGGTGACCACCGCCGAGCGCGCGCGAGACCTGCGCCGCCCTCCCGTCCTCGTCTCGGGAGCGGCATGGGGCGGCGGCGACTCCTTCCTGGCACCGGGCGAGCCCACCGTCACCGCGGCCGCCGCGCTCGCCCCGCGCCTGTACGGCATGGCGGGCGTGGGCCCCACGGACATCGACGTCGCCGAGCTGTACGACTGCTTCACCTACTCGGTGATCGTTCAGCTGGAGGACTACGGCTTCTGCGCCAAGGGGGAGGGTGGCCCCTTCGCGGCCTCGGGGGAGGGCCCGCCGGTCAACACGCACGGGGGGTTCCTGTCGGAGGGATACGTCCACGGGCTCAACCACGTCGCGGAGGCGGTCTCACAGCTGCGCGGCGACGCGGGCGAGCGGCAGGTCGCCGGGGCGGAGGTGGCGCTGTCCACCGCCCAGCCCGGTCACATCCTGCCCGCCACGTCGGCGCTGATCCTGCGGAGGGGGTGAGCCGTGGACAGGGACTCGGCCGAGTGGTGGGAACTGGCGGCCACGGGGGTGCTCGCCGTGCAGCGGTGCGACGCGTGCGGGCTGACGCGCTTCCCCGCGCGGGCGTTCTGCGCCGCCTGCCGTACCGAGGGCTGGTCATGGGCGCCGCTGGCGCCGATGGGAGTGGTGGAGAGCTGGATCGTCAGCCGCTGGCGCGCGCCCGAGCCGTTCACCGTGGTGAGGGTGCGGCCCGCGGAGGCGCGGGGGTGCGTGATGTACGGGACCTGGCGAGGGGAGCGGGAGCCCCGCCAGGGGGAGCGGGTGGTCGCCGTCTTCACCGAGCGGCCGTCGATCGAGTGGCGCCCCGAGGACGCCGGCGGCCACGCCACCTGACTCGAAGGGGAGAGCGCGCCCTGGCGGGCGTGGGGGACCCGCCAGGACGCGCCTCCGTACCGTGCGCGTCGCCCCAGGACCCCGGCGAGGGATGGGGTCCTAAGCCGAGTGCTCGCGCACGGAGTCGGTGAGGGTGTGACCGTCTGCAGTTGGATGCCGATAACGCTCGGCGATGCGGTGCGCCGCGCCTACCGGATCGTCGATCGGGTGGGTGACGGGAGATCCATCCTCATTCCAGATGAATGATCCGTCTTTGCACCACACGGTCACCTCGGTCAGTACGGAAAGCACGGACATGCCATTCCCATTGCTCTGGTAGGTGTGGGTGAACCCCTGGCGGTGCAACGCGTAACGCAGTAAACGTGTTGCCTCGCGGGGATCGTGCCAGGGCAGGTAGCTTCGCAAGCTCGCTTGCGTCGCATACGGCGTGCCCGCGCGGACCGGCGACACCGGCAGTCACCCCCTCGCCCGACCTTTCGATGGATTTGTACCAACGAATGGATGATGGGGCTGTCAAGGCCGTGCGGTCAAGGGGTTGTAGCTAGCCAGAACCAGATCGTCTAAATTGTTGGAACAAAAGGGGTGAAAGTGGCACGGTCGTCGCTGTATCAGCAGGTGGCTTCGGATCTGCGAAGGGCCATCTACTCCGGCGACCTCGGCCCAGGGGCGCAATTGCCCACAGAAGCCACTTTGCAGGACAAGTACGGCGTAAGTCGCAATACCGTCAGACTTGCCCTGGGTGAGCTGGTGAACGAGGGCCTCGTCACCCGTGCTCCCCGGCGCGGCACGATCGTGCGCGACCGCAGGCCCCTGCTGATGTACCCCCAGCGGGAACTGGCCCCGCAGCCGACAGGTGAAGTGCGCGAGGCCTTCGCCTACGCCGTCTCCCAGGAGGGGCGCGAGCCCAGCCAGCTGATCGAGGTGCAGATCGTCAGCCCGGTCGAGGAGATCGCCAGCCGGCTGGAGCTCGGCGACGCCGACCTGGCCGTCGTGAGGCGGCGGCTGAGATTCGTCGACGGACAGCCCTACAACACCAACGACTCCTACTTCCCGAGAGACCTCGTCCGCGGCTCGGAGATCGAACGGCCGGGGGACATCGCCCGAGGGGCGAACAGGGTGCTCGAAGAGCTCGGCCACGGGCAGGTGCGCGTGGTCGACGACATCATGGCGCGGATGCCGAACCAGTCCGAGGCCGAGCGCCTCCAGCTGGAGCTCGGGACACCGGTCGTGGTGTACATCAGGGTCGGCTACGACAGCGGCGACACGCCCGTGCGCGTGGCGGTGTCGGTGCTTCCCGCCGACAAGCACTTGATCCGTTACGAGCTCGCTCTCCGCTAGGAGCGGCTCGCTTGGGGGTGATCCCTGCCATGGGGCGCGGATCGTTCTGCCGCGCTGGGCACTAGGGACTCGTGCATACTCCCCCAAATTGCATTCTTCCCCGAAATATCGCCACGAAAGCCGTGCGCCACCGAATGGACACGCTCCGTGTTCACTCCGTCACCCATCGGAACGAAGGGTAGAACCATGCACTCCAACACCCTGCTTCACCCGCTGACCCTCCGGCGTGCCGTACCCGCCGACCTCTCAGGGGTCCTCTCCCTCCTCGCCGACACCTCCGAGTGGCTGCACCGGCAGGGCGTGCGGCAGTGGCCGCGCGGCGGCTTCGGCCCCGAGCGCATCGAGCCGCTGATCGAGGAGCAGGTCCTCTACGTGCTGGAAGGTGACTTCGGCGCGACCGTCGCGACCATCGCGCTCGACGGCCACGCCGACGCGGAGTTCTGGACCCCCGCCGACGAGCCGGGCTCGGCCCTGTACGTCCACAAGCTCGCCGTCTCCCGTGCCGCCTCGGGCGCGGGGCTCGGTGACGCGCTGCTGGACTGGGCCGGCGCGAGCGTCGCGGCCTGCGGGCTCGACTGGCTCAGGCTCGACTGCTCCAAGGACAACGCGCGCCTGCAGCACTACTACCGGCGCCGCGGATTCCGTCACCTCCGCACCGTCGACCTGCCGCACCGTGCGTCGGGCGCGCTGTTCCAGCGTCCGGCGATGGTGCGCACCAGCACGGCGGACGGACTCTTCCGAACAATGGATCTTGTCAATGCCTGACAGGGTTTGTCAGAAATAACCCCTACCCTCCTCTCTGCCGGGAGGAGGGTGAAATAGGCGATAACCTCTGGTTCATGACCGGATCCTTGCTCGAGGTGATCGCGCTCGACCTGCGCGACGCCGTGGCCGCAGAACAGGGCGGCGCCGACCGCCTGGAGGTCGTCGCCGACATGGCGGCCGACGGACTCAGCCCCGCCACGGAGACGGTCGCCGCGATCGCCAGGGAGTGCCCGCTTCCTCAGATGGTGATGCTGCGCACGGAGGCGAACTTCAGCGCCGGCTCACTGGACAAGCTGAGCTCGCTGGTGAAGGAGCTGGCCGACGCGGGGGCGGCAGGGTTCGTGTTCGGCTTCCTCGACGCCAAGGGGGCCGTGGACCTGGCCGCCACCGAGGCGCTCATCCACGCGGTCTCGCCGCTGCCGTGGACCTTCCACAGGGCCGTCGACCACGCCGCCGACACCCAGGCCTCCTGGCGGGCGGTGCGGCTGCTGCCCAACCTGGCCACCGTCCTGACCTCGGGCTCGCCCAACGGCGTCACCGACGGCCTGCCCGTGCTCAAGGCCCGCGCCGAGGCCGGCGACGCGGGGCTGATCCTCGCCGGCGGCGGCCTGCAGCTGCGCCACATCCCGACCCTGCTCGACTACGGCGTGCGCGCCTTCCACGTCGGCAGCGCGGTGCGCGACTCGTGGACCTCTCCCATCGAGGCCCGCCTGGTCTCGCAGTGGCGCGCCCTGATCGACCGCGACCTCTGACGCGGGTCAGCCGAGCGCGGAGTCGGCGCGGCGGAGCGCGGCGACGAGGGTCCTGATCGTCGCGGGCTCGTCCATCACGCCGCCGCCGGCCTCGCGGCTGTCCTCCCACGCCCGCACCCTGGCCGCATAGGAGTCGTAGCGCTCCAGGTGGAAGGCGTAGACGGTGGCGAAGCGGGAGACCAGGTGCGAGGGGTGCATGTCCCATCCCTGGTAGAAGCCGTGCGAGAGCGAGTGCCTCACCAGCTCCGCGTGCCTGCGCCACAGCGCGTGGACGTCCTGCGTGGACGGCGAGGCGGGTGAGGCGGCCAGCGAGCCGTCGGACAGCTCCACTCCCGTTCCCGCGAAGGCGGTCTGCATGACATGGCGGGCGTGGTCGCAGGCCGGGTGGTCGAGCCGCTGCTCGTGCGGGGGCAGGCCGATCGCGGCGGTGTAGTCGAAGACGCCGAAGTGGGCGGCGGCGAGCCGTCCGCCCAGCGACTCGGCCAGGTCGGAGCGCAGGAACAGCACGGTCTGCGGCGCCTCGACCTGGATCTCGAACCGCAGCGGGGCCGGCAGGCCGAGCGCGCTGTCGAGCTCGGCCAGGACCTGCGCGAACTGCCCCAGATACTCCTCCATGAGCACCTTGGGGAAGGTGACCGTGAAACCGGGCGGCAGCGAGCCCGCCCTGGCGACGAGCTCGGCGAGGAAGAGCTCGAGCGTGCGGACCGAACGGGCGGGGTCGCCGTCGGCGAAAGACTTGACCCGCAGCCCCCACCGGCGGGGCAGCCTCCCCTCGGCGTGCAGGTCGGCGAGCGCTGAGGCCGCCGCCACCGCGTCGCCGTCCTCTGCGCCGGGCCGCACGCCGTACCCGTCCTCGAAGTCGACCCTCAGGTCCTCGACGGGCTCGGCGGCCAGCTTCGCGGCGACCCGCGTGTGCACGCCGGCCGCCAGGCCGGAAGGGACGCCGAACACCTCCGCCAGGGCCTCGGCGTCGGGCAGGTGCGTCTTCATCAGGTCGAGGGCCTGACCGCCCCACGTCGAAGGCGTCGAGGAGGAGAACCTGTCGGCCGGCACGTAGACCGTGTGGACGGGCTGCCAGCCCGGCTCCCGCACGGGGTAGCGGGCCTGCTGGATCCTGTGGACGTCCTCAAAACCACCGACGGTGATGCGCATCGTCACACGCTATCGAGGGGTGCGGGTCACGGTCACGGCGGCGCCGGGGTGACGCGGCCGCAGGCGGCCAGCATCGCCTCGAGCCCGACCAGCTTGACCCTCTCGCCCCTGCCGAGCGTGCGCGCGAGCGAGGCCTCCGCCTGCTCGATCGCCCTCCAGTCCTCGTAGGTGACGGGCCTGACGCCGCGCGCGGACAGCAGCTCGTCGATCGAGGCCACGCGGCCGTGCGGGTCGTCGGCGAGCAGCGTGCGGACCGTCTCGGCGGCGTCGGACTTGTTGGTGCCGATCACGCCTGTCGGCCCGCGCTTGAGCCAGCCCGCCACGTACTCGCGGTCGCGGACCCTCCCCTCGACGTTCGGCACGGTCATCGTCTCGCTGGAGAACGGCACGCCGGGCAGCGCCACGCTCTGGTAGCCGACCGAGCGCAGCACCATCCCCACGGGCAGCGTCTCGAACTCACCTGTGCCCACGACCCTGCCGTCCTGCGACAGCCTGGTGCGCTCCAGCCGCAGCCCCTCCACGCGGGTGGTGCCGAGGATCTCCACGGGGCGCAGCCAGAACCGCACGTCCAGCCGGCGCGGACGGCCGACCGGCGCACGCTCCGACCACGACCTCAGCACCTCGATGTTGCCCTTGACCTGCCGGGGGAAGTCGCCGCCCAGCACCACCGCCTCGTCGGGCCGCACGCACACGTCGGCGTTGACCAGCTCGCCGAGCTCGCGCAGCTCCTTCAGCGTGAACTTGGCGTGCTCGGGACCGCGCCTGCCGATCATGTGGATCGCCTTGACCTGGCTGTCGGCCAGCCTGGCCAGCACGTTGTCGGGCACGTCCGTGGAGCTCAGCTCCTCGGCGGTCTTGGCGAGCACCCGCACCACGTCGACCGCCACGTTGCCGACGCCGATCACCGCGACCTCGGGGCTGTCGAGGGTGAACCTGTCGGGCGAGACGTCGGGGTGGCCGCAGTACCAGTTCACGAAGTCCGTCGCGGCGACGCTGCCCACCAGGTCCTCGCCTGGGATGCCCATCCTCCTGTCGACCATCGCGCCCGTGCAGTAGACGACGGCGTCGTAACAGGCCAGCAGGTCGTCGACCGACACCTCCGAGCCGAGCGTCACGCCGCCGAGAAAGCGCACCTGCGGCAGCTCCAGCACCCGCTGGAGGTAGTTGGCGATCGACTTGATCGAGGTGTGGTCGGGCGCCACCCCGTATCGCACCAGCCCGTACGGTGTGGGCAGCCGTTCGAGCACGTCCACCTCGACGGGCCCTGCCGACTGCTTCACCAGTGCCTCGGCCGTGTAGATACCGGCGGGACCCGATCCGACGACTGCCACGCGCAATGACACGCTGCCTCCTCGGGGGCGACGCTATGTCCGTGATTGTGTACCCACTAGGTGCAGGCGGCCAAGGTCGTCGAGGAAACCCGTGTCGCCCGTCCTGACGAAACCGTCTCTCGCGAACACTCGTGCGTCGCCGTCTCCGACGTACCCGCTCATGACCGCGTGAGACCTGAGCAGCACCTCCCCTTCCCGGCCCGCCAGCAGCGGGCGCCCGGCCTCGTCGCGGACGGACAGGTCCACGCCCGCGCGCGGCCTGCCGACGGTGAGCTCGGCGGCCTCCGGCGGATCGTCGGGACGGGTGCCGAGGCCGAGACCCGCCTCCGTGCACAGGTAGCGGTTGCAGACGGGCGCGCCGAAGCGCTCCCTGAGCCGTCTGATCAGGCCGGGGGCGGCGGGCCCTCCGCTGGAGAGCACCAGCTCGACCGAGGGCCACTCGGCTCGCGGCTCCAGCAGGGCGGCCAACTGCTCGGGCGTGCCCTGCAGGACGCGCAGCCGCTTGTCGCACACCAGCCGCAGCGCCGACTCGGGGTCCCAGCGCGGCAGCAGGTAGGTGGTCCTGCCGGTCTGCAGGATCACCGGCAGTCTCGTGGCGAAGGCCATGTGGCTCATCGGGTGCGACAGCAGCCGCGCGTCGCCCCTGCCCCACCTGACGCCGGCCCCGTGCGCCCTGATGGCCTCCAGCTGCCTTTCGCCGAAGAGCACCGCCTTGGGCGGGCCCGTCCTGCCGGAGGTGTGGGTGATCACGACGGGCCGCCCGGGATCGGGAGGCAGCGGAGGAGGAGGGGGCTCGTTCCTGGCGAGGGAGCCCAGCCAGGAGGCGGGTGGGGGCACGCCGGGCGCGTCCGTGGTCATCCGCGGCGACGCCGGCAGGGCAACGACCTCGCGGCCGGGCAGCGAGGGGAGCAGACGAGGGGCGGTGACGACGAGAGCGGGATCGAGCCTGGTCAGCAGGCTGAGCCTGGCCTGGTGTCGCGCGTCGATCCCCGCCGTCACGGCGCCGATCTTGGCCGCGGCGAGGTAGCAGACGACGAACTCGGGCCCGCCGGGCAGGACGAGGGCGACCACGTCGCCGACGCGCACGCCGCGATGGGCCAGTCCCGCGGCCACCCGATCGGACAGGTGGTCGAGATCGGTGAACGACAGGCGGGAGGTGCCGGACTCGACCGCAGCGCGCGCCCCGAACCTGCGTGCGGCCTCTCCGGCCAGCAGGCGCAACATGGCTGGCTCCTGACGAAAGGCGCACTGTCTGTCTACCCGCCCCGCGCGGCCTCACGCAGGGCGTTCTTGTCGAGCTTGCCGTTGGCGTTCAGGGGGAGCTCCTCGACCACGCGCACGCGCAGCGGCACCTTGTAGTCGGACATGTTCGCCTTCGCCCACGCGCGCAGGCCCTCCTCGGTGACCTCGGCGCCCGCTCTCGGCACCACGAAGGCCCAGCCCGCCTCGCCCGAGCGCGCGTCGGGCATCCCTATCACCGCCGCCTGCGCCAGCGACCCCTCCCTGAGCAGCAGCGACTCGACCTCCGCGGGCGAGACGTTGAAGCCGTTGACGATGAACAGCTCCTTCTTCCTGTCGACGACGGACAGGTTGCCGGCCAGGTCGAGCAGGCCGATGTCGCCGGTGTGCAGCCAGCCGTCGCCGTCGATCACCTCGGCGGTCATGGCGGGTTCGCCCCAGTAGCCGCGCATGACGCCGTAGCCGCGCTGGAGGATCTCGCCCCGCTCGCCCCTCGGCACCTCCTTGCCCGCCGCGTCGACGATCTTGACCTCGATGCCGGGGACGGGACGTCCCGCCGAGCTCGCGATCACCTCGACCGGATCCTCCGCCCTGGTCATCGAGACGACCGTGCCCTCCATGAGGCCGTAGGCGTTGACCATGCGCTCCAGCCCCACCCGTTCGACCAGCCGGGTGACGAGAGAGGCGGGCACCGCCGCCGCCCCGCAGATGGCCACCCTGAGCGAGGAGACGTCGCGCGGACGCCTGTCGAGCTCGTCGAGGAGGCGGACGAAGAGGGTGGGCGGCCCCCGCCAGGATGGTGATCCTGCCGTTCTCGATGAGGTCAATGAGGCCGTCGGGGGAGAAGGAGGCGACGGGCATCATCGTCGCGCCGCGTAACACACAGGCCAGCAGCCCCGCGTTCAGCCCGAAGCCGTGGGCGAAGGGCGCGATCACCGGGTACCTGTCGCCTTCGCGCAGGGTGACGATCTCCGCCCAGTCCCCGTAGCCCCGCAGGATCTGGGCATGGTCCAGCATGACGCCCTTGGGGGTGCCCGTCGTGCCGGAGGTCGACATGATCTCGCACAGGTCCTCGCCCCGTACGGCCAGCGCCCTCTCCTCGGCCTCCTCGACACTCGCCAGCGCGTGCCGTACGCCCTCGAAGGGCCGGACGGAGGGCAGACGCCGCTCGCTGACCAGCAGGCGGGCGCCCGTCCTGCCGGCCAGGTCGGCGGCCTCGAGCTCCTTGGCGCGGGCGGAGATCGGCACGAGCACCGCGCCCGCGTCCCAGACCCCGAAGGCGTTGACCACCCAGGACAGGTCGTTGGGGCCCCAGATCGCGACCCTGTCGCCCGGACGGACGCCCTGCGCGATGAGCGCCCGCGCCACCGTCTGGGCCCGCTCCCGCAGGGAGGCCAGGTCGAAGTCGAGCGTGACGGCGGCGCGCGGAAGGCGCTCGGCCTGCTCCCGCAGCATCCGGGGGATCGTTTCCCACTGCATGACGGGCTCCTAGACGAGAGCGCGGTCCCTGCCGAGGTGGTGGCCGCGATGGTCGGTGACGACGCCTGGGGTGGAGCTCTCCGCGGCGTCGGGGGAGATCTCCACGGCGATCGAGATCGGCGTGAGCGCGGCGAGCGCCTGCTGGATGCGCGATCTCCACATAGGGTTCTTGACCAGGCTCTGCCTGGCGAAGGTCACGGTGAGCGCGGCGGCGTCGAGCGTGCCCTGCCTGCTGATCGCCAGCTCCCATCCCGACACGCCGTCGATCTTCGACAGCGCCTTCTCCATCCTGGGCAGCGACAGCCACACCCCGCGCACCAGCACGTGCTCACCGACGGTGTGCGCGAGCCGTCCTTCGACCGTGACCTGCCCCGTGCGCAGGACGGCGTCGCCGTACGGGATGACCAGCTCGCCGCGCCCCTCGTCGATCATGGTGTCCTTGCCGATGGAGGCCAGCCCGAGCACGCCCTCGGCCAGCGGCGTCAGCGGCTCGCTCTCGGCCGGCCTCCACGCCAGCGCGCCGCCGGAGAACGGGCTGGAGTAGACCTCGCTGACCCGCGCCTCGAACTCCGAGGCCAGGTGGCCGAGGGTTCTCCTCGAGGCGATCTCGCCGGTCAACACGATGTGCCGCAGGCCGAGGTCGAGAGGGTCCAGCAGGAACTCCAGGTGCAGCCTCGCCAGGAAGTCCATGGCGCCCGTGGGGGTGGCGACCAGCGTCGTGGCGCCCATCTCCTGGAGCGCGTGGTGCAGGCGCATCCTGCCGCGCGGCCCGACCGAGGCGGCGGCCTCGGCCACGGACGCGGCCGCCGACGCCCACAGCCCGCCGACCGGCTCGGCCAGCGCCACCACCACCCTGTCGCCCTCGCCGACGCCCGCCTGCCGCAGCGCCTCGGCCGTCAGCTCGGGACGCAGGGGCAGGCCGCCCGTGAGGTTGAGCAGCCCGGTGGCGCTCCTGGTCGTCAGATCGTCGCGGGTCAGCCATCGGGTCACTGCATCACCTCGGTCATGAAGAGGTTCATGGAGTCGCAGACCAGGTCGTGGGCGAGCCCGCCCACCTGGCACTGCAGGATCAGGTCCGTCGCGCCCGCCTCGGTGATACGGGCCACCGCCTTGCGCGAGCCCTCCACGTCGTCCACGACGACCATCAGGTGCTCGCGCAGCGTGGCCATGGCCTCCTCCGGCGGCATCCCCGCGGCGAGCTGGCCGAGCACGCGGTGGGTGGCGTGGCGGGCGTCGTAGTAGTCGGGCGGGGTGACCAGGTTGACCTGGCGGCGGATGTACCAGAGGACCGCGTCGGCGGCCTCGTCCCTGGCCTGCCCGACGTACCAGGGGATCATCAGCGCGACGCGGCGGGTGGCGGGGTCGAAGCCGTTGTCGGCCAGGCACTGCTTGTAGCCGGCGATGTCCTCGGCCACGTCGTCGATGCCCTTGAGCATGGTCATGCCGAGCAGGTTGTAGCCGTGCCTGGCGGCGGCCAGGTAGCCCTCGAGAGAGGTCGAGGCGACCCAGACGGGTGGGTGCGGCACCTGCGTGGGACGCGGGTAGACGGCCACGTCGGGGATCTCGAAGAACTCGTTCGACCTGCTGACCGGCTCGCCGTCGGCGCGCCAGATCTCCAGCGTCGCCTCCAGGCTGTCCTCCCAGATCTGGCGGGACTTCTCGAACGGGCGCTGGAAGGCCTGGTACTCCAGGGGGGAGGCGCCGCGGCCGGTGCCGAACTCCACCCTGCCGCCGCTCAGCACGTCGAGGGTGGCCACCCGCTCGGCCGTCCGGATCGGGGACTGGAAGGGCAGCAGCACCACGCCAAGACCCAGGTGAATGCGGCTGGTGCGCTGGGAGATCGCGGCCAGGACGAGGTCGGGCGCCGAGGAGTGGGAGAAGCCGCGGGTGAAGTGGTGCTCGACGAACCACGCGGTGTCGAAGCCCAGCCGGTCGCCGAGGACGACCTGGTCGATCACGTTCTGGAACGCCTGCCGTTCGACCTCGCGGGTCCTGCCGCGGACCTCCAGCTCGTATCCCAGGCTGATCCGCATCCACGCCTCCCGTTGATAAACCAAGCGCTCGCTTGGTTGAGCGTATCAGGCCATACCGACTTGCGGGAAGGGCGCGGGGAGATCAGAGTGAGTGTCCGTGAGCGCGGAGAAGCGGCGAAAGCAGGGGCTGAGGCGGCCGAAAGATGGCACGCTCGCAGACATGAGATTGCGTCGCGCCAGGGAGGCTCAGGACGAGCCGGTGCCGGCCAGCGCCCGCAGGTTCGAGGCGTTCGGCAGGGTGATGGCCGCGCTGGCGAGCGAGGCGGAGTTCATCGAGTCCTGCCGCGACCTCACCTGGTGGCGAGGGGCCGACCACAGCTGGCACATCTCGTGGCGCGACGGGCCCTACGCCTCCGAGGTGGTCACGCTGCTGGCCAGGCAGGTGCGCGAGCCGGGTCTCGACGCGGGCCTGGTCACCGTCGCAGGGTCGTGCAGCCCCTCCTCCGCGGTGCTCGACGTGATGGGGGTGCGCTTCGAGCTGCTGGCCATCGACCCGATGGGAAGGGCCAGGGTCGGCACGAGGCCCGGCTTCTGGCGCCTGGCCGAGGCGCTCGACACCACGCGCCGCACCAACGCCAGGCAGCCGTGGGAGGAACTGCTCGGCGGTTAGCCGATCTCCAGGCGCGCCCTGTGCGAGCGGGGCGGGCCGAACAGCCGCGCGTCCGAGGTGGCCCGCTTGAAGTAGCGGTGCGCCTCGTGCTCCCAGGTGATGCCGATGCCGCCGTGGATCTGGATGCTGTCGCCCGCCGCCTTCAGATAGGCCTCGCCGCAGTAGGAGCCGGCGATCGCCGCGGCCTGCGCCGAGGGGTCGCCGACCGCTCCCCACACCGCCGACCTGGCCGACTCCACCACCACCAGCAGCTCGGCCAGCCTGTGCTTGATCGCCTGGAAGGAGCCGATCGGCCTGCCGAACTGGTGGCGCAGCCTGGCGTGGGCGGTGGCCGCCTCCAGGCACCTGGCCGCGCCGCCCACCTGCTCGGCGGCCAGTGCGATCACCGCCAGGTCGCGGACCCGCTCCCAGGCGGCGCCGTCTCCCGCGTGCCGCGCCACGGCCCCGTCGAAACTCAGCGCGGTGAGCGGACGGCTGGCGTCCATCGTCTCGTACGGCACGCGCGCCGAAGGCTCGGCCGCCACCAGCGACCCGCCGACGTAGAGGAGGACCGCCTCGGCGTCCAGCACGTAGGGGGCCGAGCCGGTCAGGCGGTCGCCGTCCAGGACGCAGGAGTGCTCGCCCGGCAGGACGACGGTCGCGGTGAGCGCGCCCTCGGCGATGGCCCCGAGCAGTTCGGGGTCGTCGGTCGCGGCCGTCGCCATGACGGCGGTCTGGAGAAAGGGGTGAGGCGACAGCGCCCTGCCGATCTCCTCGGCCACGACGGCCAGTTCGGAAAGGCCGCAGCCGGCTCCGCCGTACCTCTCGTCGACCGCCAGGCCCGCGACTCCGAGTTCTCCCGAGAAACGCGCCCACGACGCGGCCGGATGGGCGGCGAGAAAGGACCTCACGACGGTCCGCAGCTCGGAGAGGCTCACGACCGACGATGCTAACCAAGCGATTGCTCAAGTAGCCAGCCTGACTGGGGGTTGACCGAAATTTACTTTTCCTGTATGTGCACATAGTCTGATTAGCGAATATGGAGAAGATTGCTATCGAGTATGCCGATTTCGCCGAATATGATCGGCGACAGCGCGGCATCCAACGTCACGTGCTGGCCGCCTTCCTCGGGGGACTGGTCGTCGGCCTCGTCGGTGTGGCCGCGTCCGAACTCCCCACGGACGTCCACTACGACCCCTACATCTACCTCGCGCTGGCCGTGGCCGTCGGCGCGACGGCGTCGGGCATCGGCTGGGCGCTGCTGACCACCTTCCTCGCCTCCGCCTCCACCGTGGTGGCCGCCATGGGCGGCAGCGCGCTGCGCGGCGACCTGAACTTCGAGGCCATCGGCGGCACCAGCTCGGGGTTGAACCTGGTCGTCGGCCAGCTCGTCGCCCTCGGACTGCTGGCCTACGTCAGCAGGAGGCTCGACGGCTGGGGCGATCTGGGCGCGGGCGTCGTCTCGGGCCTGCTGCTCGCCGACGTCATCGACAGGGCCACCCCCGGCGGCATCGACTGGGAACCCGCCTTCTGGCCGGTCGCCGCCGTCGCCGTCACCCTCCTCTCCGTCTTCGTGATCTTTCTCCTCAGGCGGACCACGGCGGGCAGGGTCAGGGCCGCCGCCGTCGCGGCCGTGGTCGCGGGGCTGCTCACGCTCGCGCTCCACGCCCTGTGACCGGGGAAAGTCGGTAGCCTGTATGTCCTCACATCCGGGCCCTAACTAGGAGTAGCCGTGTTGCTGCGCATGTCGTCGTTGTTGCTTCGCACCCTGCGGGACGACCCGGCAGACGCGGAAGTCCCGAGCCACAAGCTCCTGGTCCGCGCCGGCTACGTCCGCCGCGTCGCGCCCGGTATCTACTCATGGCTGCCGCTGGGCAAGATCGCCCTCGAGAACGTCACCCGCGTCGTGCGCGAGGAGATGAACAGGATGGGCGGACAGGAGGTGCTCTTCCCCGCCCTGCTGCCCCGCGAGTACTACGAGACCACGGGCCGCTGGACCGAGTACGGCGACAACATCTTCCGCCTCAAGGACCGCAAGGGCGGCGACTACCTGCTCGGCCCCACCCACGAGGAGCTGTTCGCCGACATGGTGAAGGGCGAGTACTCCTCCTACAAGGACTACCCCGTCACGCTCTACCAGATCCAGAACAAGTACCGTGACGAGGCGCGGCCCAGGGCGGGCATCCTGCGCGGCCGCGAGTTCCTGATGAAGGACTCCTACTCCTTCGACCTCGACGACGACGGTCTCAAGCGCTCCTACGAGCAGCACCGCGAGGCCTACATCAGGACCTTCGACAGGCTCGGCCTCAACTACAAGATCTGCTTCGCCACCTCGGGCGCCATGGGCGGCTCGGCCTCGGAGGAGTTCCTCGCCCCCACGCCCACCGGCGAGGACGCCTTCGTCAACTGCCACCACTGCGGCTACGCGGCCAACGCCGAGGCCGTCGTCACCCCGGCGCCCGCCGCCCGCCCGCTGGAGGGGCTCGCGGCCCAGCGGGTGCTCGACACCCCCGACACCCCGACCATCGAGTCGCTGGTGTCGCTGGTCAACGCCCGGTACGGCCTGAACATCACCGCCGCCGACACCCTCAAGAACGTCGTGGTCAAGGTCACCACCCCTGGCTCCGACAAGGAGGAGACGCTGGTCATCGGCGTCCCCGGCGACCGCGAGGTCGACTTCAAGCGACTCGAGGCCGCTCTGGCGCCCGGCGAGCCCGCCATCTTCGAGGACTTCCACAAGCACCCCGGCCTGGTGCGCGGCTACATCGGCCCGCAGGTGCTGAAGGACCTCGGCATCCGCTACCTCGTCGACCCCCGCGTCTCCACCGGCACCTCATGGGTGACCGGCGCCAACGAGAAGGGCAAGCACGCCGTCGACGTCGTCGCCGGCCGCGACTTCGTGCCCGACGGCACGATCGAGGCCGCCGAGGTGCGCGCGGGCGACGCCTGCCCCCGCTGCGGCAACGAGCTGTCCATCGACAGGGGCATCGAGATCGGCCACATCTTCCAGCTCGGCCGCAAGTACGCCGACGCCGCCGGGCTCGACGCCCTCGGCCCCGACGGCAAGCCGATCAGGATCACGATGGGCTCCTACGGCATCGGCGTCTCCAGGGCTCTCGCGGTGATCGCCGAGCAGAAGCACGACGCGCTCGGGCTCGTGTGGCCGCGCGAGGTGGCCCCCGCCGACGTGCACATCGTCGGCACCGGCAAGGAGAACCAGGTCGAGGTGGCCGTCCAGCTCGCCGAGGAGCTCGAGTCGCGGGGGCTTCGCGTCCTGGTCGACGACCGCCCCTCGGTCTCGCCCGGCGTGAAGTTCAAGGACGCCGAGCTGCTGGGCATGCCCACCATCGTGGTGATCGGCCGCGGCCTCGGCCAGGGCGTCATCGAGCTGCGCGACCGCGCGACGGGCGTCAAGGAGGAGATCCCGCTCGCCGAGGCCGCCGAGCGCGTGCTCGCCGCCTGCCGCGACTGACCCTGCGTCCGGGGGCGGCGGGTCGGCCTCCGCCCCCTGGCCGTACGGCCGAGCGCCGTTACATCGCCCGCTCGCGGGAAGCAGTGTCGCTGTGAAGCATCGACACATCGACGTAGACGGAGTGCGGACCTTCTACAGGGAGGCGGGCCCCGAGGGGGCGCCCGTCGTGCTCCTGCCGCACGGCTACCCGTCGTCCTCGTTCCAGTTCCGCCACTTCATGCCCGCCATGGCCGATCGCTGGCGACTGGTCGCGCCCGACTACCCGGGTTTCGGCTACAGCGCGACCCCCGAGGACTTCCCCTACACCTTCGACGGCTACGCCGCCTTCCTCGACAGGTTCGCGTCGGTGATGGGCCTGCGGCACTACGCCCTGTACCTGCACGACTACGGCTCGCAGATCGGCCTGCGGCTGGCGATGAAGGCGCCGGAGCGCGTCACCGCCCTGATCATCCAGAACGGCGACATCTACGAGGACGAGCTCGGCCCCAAGTACAAGCCGCTCAAGGACTACTGGGCCGACCCCACCCCCTCGGGCCGCGACCGGCTCAGCCAGGCGGTGTCGGAGGAGGGGTTCAGGGACGAGTTCGTCGGCGAGGTGGCCGAGCATCTCGCCGAGCGGATCAGCCCCGACCTGTGGGAGCTGTCGTGGCCGCTGATGGACACCCCCGCGCGCCGCGAGATCGCCGTGGGCCTGATGGAGGGGCTGAGGGAGAACCTCGGCTGGTTCCCTCGCTACCAGCGCTATCTCAGGGAGCACAGGCCGCCGACGCTGATCGTCTGGGGCCCCCAGGACGGGTACATGCCCGAGGGCGCCGCCCGCGCCTATCTGCGCGACCTGCCCGACGCCGAGCTCCACCTGCTGGAGGGCGGGCACTGGGCGCTGGAGACGAACCTGGACGAGATCGTCGCACTCACCCGCGACTTCCTCGGCCGCCTCGCGCCCGGTACCCCGCTTCAGCGGTAGTAGCGGTGGCGGCGACCGCCGAGAGACTTGCTGAGATGGAAGCCGCCGGGGAGTCTCACCGTGACGTGGCGGCGGCCGTCGGGGGTGGTGCTGACGTGGAAGCGGCGACCGCCGAAGCTGTGGCCGACTCCGTGGCGGGACAGGTTGATCCTGAACGGGCCCACCTTGATCGACTTACGGTAGTGCCAGCCCATCGAGCCTCCTCGGGAAAAGTCCGTGGTGCCCTGAAAACGAAGGGCACTACGGAGGAGTTCCCTGATCAGCGGCGTGCGCTGCCGCCCAGCGTCTTGCGCCAGTGGAAACCGCCAGGGAGATTGACCGACAGCGTGCGCCGTCCGTCGGCGGTCCTGGTGACGCGGAAGGCCCTGTTGCCCCAGCTGTGCCCGACACCACCGCGGGACAGGTTCAGCCGGAACGGCCCTATCTTGATGGACTTGCGATAACCCCAGCCCATTGATGCCTCCATTGGGGGATTGGCGACGCGTCCCCGCTACCCATCCGAGAAGGCGTGAATCCCGCTGAGGCCGCGTGCGCCGTCAGCCGCCGGGGGTGGCCGACGGCGGGGCCGTGGTCTTGGCGGGCACGGTCTTGGCGGGCATGCCGGGGAAGGCCGTGACCGACGGACGGAAGCCGTACGACCTGATCACCGACTCCTGCATGGCGAGCGCCGCCAACTTGCGTGTGGCGGCCCCCTGCGCCGCGCTGAGCTCGAGGTAGGCGGCCGTGACGCCCTCCTCCACATGGACGGCCAGACGGACGGCCTCCCTTGCGTTGCCGGGCACCACGGGCAGCGCGTAGGCGGCCTCGGGTTCGACGGGCCTGCCGCCGCCCGAGGAGATGAGCGCGCGCAGCTGGTCGCGCCTGGCCCTGTGGGCGTCGAAGGCCGCCGCCACCTTCGAGCGCAGCGACCCCCTCGTGCGGGCGCCCATCAGGCCGTAGGCGTAGACGGCGGCGTGCTCGGCGGCCAGCGCCTTGCCCAGCGCCTCGACGTCGCTCATGACAGTCCTTCCCTCGAAGCCCGGGCAGCCCCCACAGCCGCGCCCCCGCAGGCGCTCTGGTCTCGTCTCTCCGCGGCCTCGCGGGCGTGCGGGCCTCTCACAGCGACCTCGGCAGGGCGAGGGCGTGGAGGGCCTCGCAGGCCCCGATGCTGGCGATCAGCTGCGACAGCGGGGGAGAGGCCTTGCCGAGCTGGCGAGGGCGCAGCGCGGCGGCCTTGCGCTCCAGGTCGCGCAGCCTGTTCAGGGTCACCTTGGGCGGCGAGGGCGTCGGGGAGGGCGCGGCCGACGGCGCGGGGGAGGAGGGGGAGGGGGCGCTCTCGCGCGGCAGCCGTTCGCGCAGCGCGGCCAGGTGCTCCTCGTGACGGGCCAGGAACGGCGCGAGCTTCTCGCCGCCCCCCGCCACCAGCGCGGAGTAGAGGCCGATCGTGCGCTCCTTGTCGGCGATCAGCTCGCGCAGCAGCAGGTGCTCGGGGTCGGGGGCCTTCGAGACGACGGGGCCGGGTTCGCCCGCCGTACAGCCGGACAGCGCCGCCATCGCCGCGCCGCCCGCGAGCACGGCACGCCTGGACAGGGGACGCAAGGACAACCTCCGGTCACGTCGGGAAGGCACATAGCATCGTAAGGGCTGGCGCACGCCGTTGGCGCGTTCCGCCTGACCGTGCCCAGGTACGATATGGTCTCGCTCTCTTGAGACTCAGCCGCCCGACCCTGTCGAGTGGCGCTCTTCCGTGCCCTGGTACGGATAGGGTAAGAGCAGTCGTCGACTGAGCGGCCGCCATGTTCGGCGGCCATGGATCGCAACACAATAGGGAGGTCGATATGGGCAGCGCATCATCCCGCGACCACCTGATGAAGCTCCTGGAGCCCGTCGTCGCCACAGCAGGTCTCGACCTGGAAGACGTCACCGTCACGCGCGCGGGCAAGCGAAGCCTGCTGCGCGTGGTCGTCGACAAGGACGGCGGGGTCACGCTCGACGACATCGCCGAGGTCAGCCAGGGCGTCTCCGACGCGCTCGACGGCGACGACTCGATGGGGCAGTCGCCCTACACGCTGGAGGTCTCCTCTCCCGGAGTCGACCGCCCGCTGACCGAGCCGCGCCACTGGCGCCGCGCAGCCAAACGCCTGGTCAAGGCCGAGCTGCGCGACGGCGGCATGGTGGAGGGCCGCATCCGGGCCGCCGACGAGAGCGGCGTGGAGATCGACGTCGACGGCGCCTCGCGCAGGATCGACTATCAGGACCTGACCCGAGGACGGGTACAGGTGGAATTCCGCCGGTTCGAGGACGAGGAAGACGACCTCGACGACACCGGCGACGAGGGCTAAGGGGGAAGCCTCGTGGACATCGACATGAGCGTCCTGCGCAGCCTTGAGCGGGAGAAGGACATCTCCTTCGACCTGGTCGTGAAAGCGATCGAGGATGCGCTGCTGATCGCCTACTTCCGTACGGAGGGCGCCGCGGCCAAGGCCAGGGCGGAGCTCGACCGCGCCACAGGGCACGTCACGATCTACGCGGCGGAGCTCGACGACGAGGGTGAGATCGTCAGGGAGTTCGACGACACCCCTGGCAACTTCAGCCGCATCGCGGCCACCACCGCCAAGCAGGTCATCCTGCAGCAGCTGCGCGACGCCGAGGACGAGATCAACTTCGGCGAGTTCGCCAGCCGCGAGGGCGAGCTGGTCTCCGGCGTCATCCAGCAGGGCCAGGACCCCCGCGTGGTGCTCGTCGACCTCGGCAAGATCGAGGCCGTGTTGCCCCACAACGAGCAGGTGCCCGGCGAGGACTACGTCCACGGCGAGCGCATCCGCGCCTACGTCGTCCAGGTGAAGAAGGGCCACAAGGGTCCTTCCGTCACGCTGTCGCGCACCCACCCCGGCCTGGTGAAGAAGCTCTTCGCGCTCGAGGTGCCCGAGATCGCCGACGGCACCGTCGAGATCGCGGCGGTCGCGCGCGAGGCGGGTCACCGCACCAAGATCGCGGTCGCCTCCCGCAAGGCGGGCGTCAACGCCAAGGGCGCGTGCATCGGCCCGATGGGCGCACGCGTGCGCAGCGTCATGACCGAGCTGCACGGCGAGAAGATCGACATCATCGACTGGTCCGAGGACCCCGCCGAGTTCGTGGGGAATGCGCTGTCGCCCGCACGCGTTTCGCATGTGGAGGTCCTCGACCTCGCCGGCAGGGTGGCGCGCGTCACCGTGCCCGACTACCAGCTCTCCCTCGCCATCGGCAAGGAGGGGCAGAACGCGAGGCTCGCGGCCAGGCTCACCGGATGGCGGATCGACATCCGTCCGGACACCCAGGCCGACGATCCCGCCGGTTCCGTAGATGCGTCCAAGCGGTAAGCTGGAATATGGTGGCCAGGCGGCCCCGCTGAGAACATGCGTGGGCTGCAGGGTTCGCACGGCTAAGTCCGAGCTGCTCCATCTGGTGCTCGTCGGGGATCTCGTGATCCCTGACCTGCGAGGACAGCTCCCTGGCCGGGGTGCTTCGCTGCATCCCGACCTGAGCTGCCTGGAGCTTGCCGAGCGTCGCCGAGCGTTTCCGCGCGCGTTTCGCGTGCCGGGGCCGCTTGACATCTCGCGAGTGCGAGCGCACCTGGAGAAGGAGAACCACGAAATGTCATGTAGGACGCCGAGTTGATGGGCGGAGTCAGATTGCTATGAGCGCCTGATGAGCACGCGGCGATGAAGACGTCAAGTTAACGACGGTCCGGACGGCACTGCCAGCCTCCCGGGCCAAGTAAGGGAGTGCAGTGGCGAAGGTCCGGGTATACGAGCTCGCTAAGGAGTTCGGCGTCGAGAGCAAGGTCGTCATGGCCAAGCTCCAGGAGATGGGAGAGTTCGTCCGTTCGGCGTCCTCCACCATCGAAGCGCCGGTGGTCCGCAGGCTCACCGAAGCTTTGGGCGTATCCAAGCCCACGAAGGGCGGCGGTTCGTCGTCCAAGCCGCAGCCGCCGAGGGCTGCGCCCCGGCCGGCTGACAGCAGCCAGGCCGGCAATGGCGTCGCGGAGGCGCCCGTTTCCTCAGGCCCGCGTCCGGGTCCTGTTCCGAAGCCGGGGCCCCGCCCCGGTCCCGCAGCCGGTGGCACTCCGCGCCCGCCGGTTCCGATGCCCCACCAGCAGCCTCAGCCCGAGGCCGCCAAGGCCGAGGCTCCTCGCGAGGCTCCGCAGGCCCCTCAGGCTCCGCGTTTCGAGAGCCCCAAGCCCTCCGCGGCTCCGCGTCCTGGGCCGGCTTCCCGCCCCGCGGCCCCCGGCCCTCGTCCTGGCCCCGCCCAGCAGGGTGGTCGTCCCGCGGGTCCCGGTGGTCCCCGTGACGGTGGCGCCCCGCGTCCCGCCGGTGGTCCCGGTGGTCAGCGCGAGGGTGGCGCGCGTCCAGGCCCCAAGCCTGGTCCGCGTCCCGGGCCTCGTCCCGGGAACAACCCGTTCTCGTCCAACGCGACCGGCATGGGTCAGCGTCCGCCGCGTCCCGGCGGCCCGCGTGAGGGCGGTCCCCGCGAGGGTGGTCCGCGTCCCGGCGGTCCCCGTGACGGCGCTCCGCGCGACGGCGCGATGCCGCGTCCGCCCGCGAGCCGTGGTGGTCAGGGCGCTCCCGGCGCCGGTGGCCCCCGTCCCGGCCCCGGTGCCGGCGGTCCGCGTCCCGGTGGCGGCCCAGGTGCGGGCGGTCCCCGTCCCGGTGGTCCGCGTCCCAACCCGATGATGATGCCGCAGGGTCGCCCTGCCGGCCCCGGTGGCGGTGGCGGCGCTGGCCGTCCCGGCGGCGGTGGCGGTGGCGGTCGTCCCGGCGGCGGTGGCGGCGGTGGCCGTCCCGGTGGCGGCGGCGGTTTCGCCGGTCGTCCCGGTGGCGGTGGAGGCGGCTTCGCCGGTCGTCCCGGTGGTGGCGGTGGCGCGGGTCCGCGCACCGGCACCGGCGGTCCCGGTGGCGGCGGCGGCTTCGCCGGTCGTCCCGGTGGCGGCGGCCGTGGCCGCGGCGGCGGTACGGCAGGCGCGTTCGGCCGCCCAGGTGGTCGTCCCGCGCGTGGCCGCAAGTCCAAGCGTCAGAGGCGCCAGGAGTTCGACAACATGTCGGCGCCGGCGATCGGCGGTGTGCAGGTTCCTCGCGGCAACGGCGCGACGATCAGGCTCCCGCGCGGCGCTTCGCTGTCCGACTTCGCCGACCGCATCGGCGCCAACCCCGCCTCGCTGGTGCAGATCATGCTGCACCTCGGCGAGATGGTGACGGCCACGCAGTCGGTCAACGAGGAGACCCTGCAGCTGCTGGGCGCCGAGCTCGACTACAACATCCAGGTCGTCAGCCCGGAGGAGGAGGACCGCGAGCTTCTCGAGGCCTTCGACATCGAGTTCGGCGAGGACGAGGGCGACGAGGCCGACCTGGCCGCGCGTCCGCCCGTCGTGACCGTCATGGGTCACGTCGACCACGGTAAGACCAAGCTGCTCGACGCCATCCGCAACACCAACGTGGCGGCGCGCGAGGCCGGTGGCATCACCCAGCACATCGGTGCCTACCAGGTCGCGACCGAGCACGAGGGTGAAGAGCGCAAGATCACCTTCATCGACACCCCCGGTCACGAGGCGTTCACCGCCATGCGTGCCCGTGGTGCCAAGGCCACCGACATCGCCGTCCTGGTGGTCGCGGCCGACGACGGTGTGAAGCCGCAGACGATCGAGGCGCTCAACCACGCCCAGGCGGCCGACGTGCCCGTCGTGGTCGCGGTCAACAAGGTCGACAAGGAGGGCGCGGACCCGAACAAGGTGCGGGCCCAGCTCACCGAGTACGGTCTGGTGGCCGAGGAGTTCGGTGGTTCGACGCTGTTCGTCGACATCTCCGCCAAGAACGGCACCGGCATCGAGGACCTTCTCGAGGCGATCGTCCTGACCGCCGACGCCGAGCTCGACCTGCGGGCCAACCCGACGATGGACGCTCAGGGCCTCACGATCGAGGCTCGCCTCGACAAGGGTCGCGGCCCCGTCGCGACCGTCCTGGTCCAGCGCGGCACGCTGCGCGTCGGCGACTCCATCGTCTGTGGCGAGGCCTTCGGCCGCGTCAGGGCGATGCTCGACGACAACGGCGACCCGGTGGAGGAGGCCACGCCTTCGCGTCCCGTCCTGGTGATGGGTCTGACGGCCGTGCCGAGCGCCGGTGACAACTTCATCGTCGTCACCGACGACCGGATGGCCAGGCAGATCGCCCAGCAGCGCGCCGCGCGCAAGCGCAGCGCCGACATGGCGAAGTCGAGCCGTCGCCTGACCCTCGAGGAGCTGTTCAGCAACCTCGAGAAGGGTCGCGTCGACGAGCTCAAGCTCATCATCAAGGGTGACGTGTCCGGTTCGGTCGAGGCGCTGGAGGACGCGCTGCTCAAGATCGACGTCGGCGACGAGGTCAGGCTCCGTGTCCTGCACCGCGCCGTCGGTGCGATCACCGAGTACGACGTCAACCTGGCCGTCGCCGACGACAACGCGGTCATCATCGGCTTCAACGTCCGCCCCGAGCCTCGGGCGCGCGACCTGGCCGAGCGCGAGGGCGTCGACATCCGCTACTACTCGGTCATCTACCAGGCGATCGAGGAAATCGAAGCGGCGCTCAAGGGCATGCTCAAGCCCGAGTTCGAAGAGGTCCAGATGGGCACCGCCGAAGTCCGCGAGGTCTTCAAGGTGCCGAAGATCGGCAACGTCGCCGGTTCGCTGGTCCGTTCGGGCACGATCGTGCGCAACAGCAAGGCGCGGATCATCCGCGACGGTGTCGTCATCGCCGACAACCTCACCGTTTCGTCGCTGCGTCGCTTCAAGGACGACGCGACCGAGGTCCGCGAGGGCTTCGAGTGCGGTATCGGTGTCGGATACAGCGACATCAGGATCGACGACGTCATCGAGACGTTCGAGATGCGGGAGAAGCCGCGCGGCTAAAGCGCGGTCGGGCGCCCGGTGGAGTCTCCGCCGGGCGCCCCTCGCACGCCAGGGTGTCGTACGCATCACTGGCGTCACCTGCGCGGCGAGGACTAAGTCGCCGCGCGCGGGCGTTGACGAAGAAGGGCGTTGCCCATGAGGTCATGGGTGGCGCCGCGCCGTACGCCGGGGGATGGCCCCGCGCGTGCGGGGCGTACGAGGAACCGGGTAGGGCTCCCACCGCGGCCCTTCAGGACTGCCTCGCACGCTTCCGGCCACGAACCGAGCGGTGGATGCCAACGATGTATGTCGGTGCCTTGACCCTGGACATCCTGCTCGGCGACGTGCACTCGCTGAAGCAGAAGCGCGGCGTGGTGCGTCCCCTCGTCGCGGAGGTGCAGCGACGCTTCCCCAGCGTCGCCGTCGCCGAGACCGGCCATCTCGACCTGCACCGCAGGGCGGAGATCGGCATCGCCGTCGTCTCGGCCTCCGCGGGCAACTGCGGCGAGGTGATGGACGCCTGTGAGCGGCTGGTGGCCTACCGCCCTGATATCGAACTGCTGTCTGCCAGGCAGCGGCTCTACAACGACGAAGACTGACCGAACACTAGGGGGATCGAAGATGGTGGACGCCGCACGAGCGCGCAAGCTCGCCGACCGCATCCAGCAGATCGTCGCCGAGATGCTGGAGCGGCGGATCAAGGACCCACGGCTGGGCTTCGTGACCGTGACCGACACGCGCATCACCGCTGACCTGCGGGAGGCGACGGTCTTCTACACGGTGTTCGGCTCCGACGCCGAGCGCGCGGACAGCGCGGCCGCGTTGGAGAGCGCGAAGGGGGTCATCCGCTCCGAAGTGGGCAAGCAGACCGGTGTGCGCCACACACCCACGCTGACCTTCAAGCACGACCCGCTGCCTGACAGCGCCCGCCAGCTCGACGAGCTGCTGGCCGCCGCCAAGGAGCGCGACGCCGAGGTCGCCAAGCGGGCGGAGGGAGCCTCCTACGCGGGCGAGGCGGACCCGTACAAGAAGCCCGAACTTGACGAAGACGAGGACGCACCCTCCGACCGCGCGGGATACTCCGCAACGTGACGCCCGACGTGCGTGACGAGATCCGCCGTCCGGCCGCCGGGCCCGTTCAGGGTCCGGCGGACGGTGGTATTTCGCGTACGGCGATCGGCGAGGGCGAATGGGACAGGGCGCTGCGGCTGATCCACGAGGCCGACGAGGTGGCGCTGGCCTGCCACATCTCGCCCGACGGTGACGCCCTCGGCTCCATGCTCGCCGCCGCCAAGGCTCTCACGGCGATGGGCAAACGCGTGGTTGCCTCCTTCGGCGACCGCAGGTTCGTGGTGCCGAGGCTGCTGCGCTTCCTGCCCGCCCTCGACCTGCTGACGGTCCCCTCGGCCTTTCCCACCGAACCCGACCTGATGATCACCTTCGACGCCTCCACGCTCGAACGCCTCGGCGTGCTCGCCGCCACCGCGGGCAAGGCGCGCGAGGTGATCGTGGTCGACCACCACGCCTCCAACCAGGGCTTCGGCACGGTGAGCCTCATCGATCCAGGAGTGGCGGCGACGGCCGTCCTGGCCGAGGAGCTCATCCGCCGCCTCGGACAGCCGCTCGACCGCGACATGGCCACACTCCTGTACGTGGGCCTCTCGACCGACACGGGCCAGTTCAGGCACTCCTCGACCACGCCGGCCGCGCACCAGATGGCGGCCAGGCTGGTCGCCGCGGGGCTGCGCACCGATGAGATCGCGCGCGAGCTGTGGGACCGTTCCCCGTTCGCCTACCTCAAGGTGCTCGCGGCGGCGCTGGAGCGCGTGGTGCTCGAGGACGGCCTGGTCTGGACGTACATCTCCCACGCCGACAGGGCGGCGTACGGCCTGCCGTACGACGAGATCGAGGGCGTGATCGACGTGATCCGCCGCACCGACGAGGCCGACGTGGCCGTGGTGCTGAAGCAGGACGACGACGGCGCCTGGCAGGTGTCGGCGCGCTCGAAGGGCGGCGCGGACGTCGGGGCGATCAGCACGGCGCTGGGCGGCGGAGGTCACTGCTACGCTGCCGGGTTCACCTCGCACGACAGTGTCGAGGAGACCATGGCGCGCTTCAAGGAGATGCTGTGACTGAGAGCGGCTTGATCATCGTGGACAAGCCCGCCGAGTGGACCTCCCACGACGTCGTCGGCAAGATGCGGCGCATCGCGGGCACCAGGCGAGTGGGCCACGCGGGCACGCTCGACCCGATGGCCACGGGCGTGCTGGTGATCGGCGTGGAGAAGGCCACCAGGCTGTTGGGCCATCTGGCGCTGACCGAGAAGGTGTACGAGGCGACGATCAGGCTGGGCGTCACCACCAACACCGACGACGCCGAGGGCGAGGTCACCGCCACCTTCGACACCGGCTCGGTGACGCCCGAGGCGGTGCGCAAGGGGATCGAGGCGCTGACGGGGCGCATCATGCAGGTGCCGCCGCAGGTGTCGGCGATCAAGGTGAACGGCGAGCGGGCCTACAAGCGGGCGCGCGCGGGCGAGGAGGTCGAGCTGGCCGCCAGGCCCGTGACCGTCCACGACTTCGACGTCGCCTCCATCGAGGGGCCCGAGATCAAGGCCACCATCCGCTGCTCCAGCGGCACCTACATCAGGGCGCTCGCCCGCGACCTCGGCGCCTCCCTCGGCGTGGGCGGTCACCTCACCGCGCTGCGCCGCACCAGGGTCGGCCCCTACGACCTGTCGCTGGCCAGGACGATCGAGGAGCTGGCCGCCGACTGCGTGGTGCTGCCGATCGGCGAGGCCGTCAGCGCGGCCTTCCCCCGGCGCGACGTGGACGCCGACGAGGCGCGCGTCATCTCGCACGGCGGCCGCCTGTCCGCGGCCGGTCTCGGCGAGGGCCCGATCGGGGTGTTCGGGCCGGACGGCGAGCTGCTGGCGCTGGTGGAGGAGCAGGGCAGGTCGGCCAGGCCGCTGGCGGTCTTCGTCGGTTAGGTCCTACCGCTTGCGGGCGACCATGATGTCGCGGACGATCGCCTGGTCCACCCAGTGCTCGAAGTCGGGAAGGGCCACGACCTCGAGGCCGTGCGCGGTGAGGATCCGCGCCAGGTCGTCGCGCGAGCCGCCGTAGGTGTTCCACGAGATGCCGATCGCGCCGCCGGGGCGCAGCAGCTCCTGCCAGACGGGCACCGCCCTGCCGATCAGGTCGAGGGGGCTGCGCGACAGGCCGCCCCCCGCCTTGCTGCCGTGCTGCACGCCGTACGGCGCGTCGGTCACGATGACGTCGAAGGAGCGCGGCTTGAAGAACTCGCGGCTGCGCAGGGTGTCGGCGTTGACCACGGTCACCTGCTGCGCCTCGCCCGCCTTGTAGGCCTCCTTCGAGAGCCCGAAGCTCGCGTTGAACCGCCGTCCGACCAGCGCCCGCTCCCTCCTGACGGGCACGGTCTCCGCGGTGTGCTTGAGGCGCTTGTTCTTCAGCCAGGTCCTGAGGAAGCCGGTGTAGGCCTCGAAGTCCTTGCCGTCGATGTCGACGCCGTAGGCGTCGTGGCCGTACATGAGGGCCTGGTTGAGCGTGGTGCCGCGCCCGCACATCGGGTCGAGGACGGACAGGCGCGCGTCCAGCGGGAAGTCGGAGGCGAGCACGGTGACGTTCAGCAGCAGCTTGGTGAAGTGCTCGTTGGTCTTGCCCGCGTACTTCTGGATCGTGAGGAGGTCGCTGGACAGCCGGTCGAGCGGTGTCATCTCCAGGGGGCGCAGCAGGTCGCCCTCGATGCCGAAGATCGCGTAGACGGACGACAGGTTCGACAGCAGCGCGAGGTCGGGCGAGTCCGCCTCGAACGTCACGTACGGCACGCCGCCGATGCGCGTCTCCTCCACCTCGGAGACGTCGGCGAAGACCGCCAGCTCGCTCCTGGTCAGGCGGATGGAGCTCTCGCCGTAGACCCGGTTGAAGGCGGGCAGGATCAGCAGCGCGTAACGAGACATGCAGCGGATGGTACCGCCCGCGCGGTCGGGCCCTCCACGGCGCCTTGACGGAGGTCGGAGGGCGGACGGGCGGCTGCCGCCACCCTCGGTTGCGAGGAAGGCCGCCGGGCATGGCACGCTTGAGGATGGTTGATCCGCCAAGAGACGAATGGGGACCGGGCGTGCAGGAGTCGGAAAGATCCGTCGTCACGGTCGGCGTGTTCGACGGCGTGCATCGGGGCCACCGTCAGGTGGTCGAGCGCGCCGTCGCCGTCGCCCGCTCGCTGGAGCTGCGATGCGTCGCGGTGACGTTCGAGCCGCACCCCGCCGAGGTCGTACGGCCAGGCACCCAGCCGCCGCGGCTGACCACCCTGCGCGAGCGCACCGCCCTGCTGACCGGGCTGGGCGTGGACGAGGTCGTGGTGCTGCCGTTCACGATGGAGGTGGCGCGTCTGAGCCCCGCCGACTTCGCCCAGAGCGTGCTGGCCGAGCGGCTGCGCGCCGCCGCCGTCGTGGTGGGCGCGAACTTCACCTTCGGCCACCAGGCCGCGGGCGACCCGTCGGCCCTGCGCGTGCTGGGCGACAAGTACGACTTCACGGTGGAGGAGATCCCCCTGGTGTCCGGCGTTTCATCCACTCTCGTCCGTGAGCTCGTCGCCGCCGGTGACGTCTCGGCCGCGGCCACCCTGCTCGGCCGTCCGCACCGCGTCGAGGGCGTCGTCGTCCGCGGCTACCAGCGCGGCAGGCAGCTCGGCTTCCCCACCGCCAACGTGGAGACCCCGCCGAACACCGCCATCCCCGCCGACGGCGTCTACGCGGGCTGGCTGCGCTGCGTCGCCGTGGGCAACCTGCCCGCCGGTTACGACGGCTGCGTCTGGCCCGCCGCCATCTCGGTCGGCACCAACCCGACCTTCGAGGGCGTGCCGCGCACCGTGGAGGCGTACGCGCTGGACAGGGACGACCTCGACCTGTACGGCATGCACGTGGCGGTGGACTTCGGGGCGCGGCTGCGGGGGAACACGAAGTTCGACTCGATCGAGGCGCTCATCGCCCAGATCCACGCGGACGTCGACAGGGTCAGGGAGCTCACCTCCGGTCACGATAACCAGTAGATCGGCAGTTGCTCCGTTGCCATAATCGCCCGGTGCGATTGTGGACGGTCCAGCACCGAGTGGTTGTCGAGAAGCTGGAGCAGGCCGGTGAGGTGGTCGGGGACTGGACCACGGTGATGAGCCCCTCCTACGTGCCCGCCTACAGGGAGATGGTGGCGGAGATGGCGCGGCGCGGCATCGACTGCGCGGGCCGGCCGCCGCTGTGGGCCTGGCTGGGGCCGGACACCCGCGACGAGAGGGTGGCCGTGACGGCGGAGCTGCTCCTCTGCCCCGAGGGTCCCGAGGAGTACGCCCGCTACGTCGTCCTGGACCTGGAGGTCCCCGACGAGTTCGTGGTGCTCAGCTCGTACGGGCGCTGGAACGACTTCATGGAGGCGACCCTCTTCGGCCCGAGCTCACCGCGCATGGACTGGACGATCGAGCGGAGCGAGTTCGACGACGCCGGTCGCGTCCAGGCGTGCCTTCCGCGCCTGGCGGCCCCGTGGGTGCTGGGCGTCCGCCCGCTGGAGCCGTCGCTCGACGAGCCCGAGACGACGCTCGTCGAGCAGAGCTTCGCCCGCAAGGACGTCGCGGACGCATACGACGACTGAGGCTATCGTTGCACTGGGCGTCGAGAGCGGAGAGCGGGTCGACGAGCCGGCCGACAAGGCCCTCGTCCCCGGTGGCTCTCCCGCCCACGATCCGATGGGCGAAGAGTCCATGTACGGCAGGAGTTTCCAGGGCCCCTGACGGGCACGTGTGGGAGGTTGCGTGAATGGACCCGGCGGCCGTCGAGTCCTGACGAGCCTGCGCGCCGATTGCGGGCGGTGCCAGGGGCTGTGCTGCGTCGTTCCCGCCTTCGCCGCCTCGGCGGACTTCGCGATCGACAAACCGGCGGGCAAGGCCTGCCCCAACCTGGGCGCGGACTTCCGCTGCGGGATCCACACCCAGCTCAGGGACAAGGGCTTTCCCGGCTGCACGGTCTACGACTGCTTCGGCGCGGGCCAGCACGTCACCGAGGCGGGGGCCGCGGGAAGGGCCGCCGAGGTCTTCCCCGCCATGCGCGACCTGCACGAGCTGCTCTACTACGTCACCGAGGCGCTGGGCTGGCAGGCCGCCGCGCCCGTGCACGACGAGCTGGGCCGTACGGCGGGCGAGCTCGAGGAGCTCATCGCCGCGCTCACCGTCGTCGACACCGGGGCGCTGCGCGGCAGGATCAGCCCGCTCCTGCTGCGCGCCAGCGAGCTGGTGCGCGGACGCGGAGGGCGCACGATGAAGATGGACCTCATCGGGGCCAGGCTCAGGGGCTCCGACCTGCGCAGGGCCAACCTGCGCGGCGTCCTGCTGATCGGCGCCGACCTCAGGGGGGCGGACCTGCGCGAGGCCGACGTCATCGGCGCCGACCTCAGGAACGCCGACCTGAGTGGCGCGAACCTGACCGGCGCGCTGTTCCTGACCCAGTCGCAGCTCGACGCGGCCAGGGGAGACGCCTCCACGCGCGTCCCCAAGGCGCTCGGCCGTCCCGCGCACTGGGCGCGAGCCGAGCGGCCCGTCCGGCGGTGAGGGGGGAGCAGTGAGCGGGCGCCGCGCAGAGCCGACGATGAACGATGTGTCAAGGCACGGACCGCGATGGTAACCTTGCATGTCGGCTCTGTAACGGTGGCGCTGTGCGCTGCCCTGAAGGCCTTCTCGCGGCGACTGTAGGCACGCATGGTCGTTCGCACTCTCATCTCATTCACGCGTGTCCGTAGATTGAAGGAGAGCCGTGTCCCTCGACACCGCTGCCAAGAAGGCAATCATCAGCGAGTACGCGACGGCCGAGGGCGACACCGGGTCGCCCGAGGTGCAGATCGCGCTGCTCAGCAAGCGCATCAGCGAGCTCACCGAGCACCTGAAGACGCACAAGCACGACCACCACAGCCGTCGTGGCCTGCTGCTGCTCGTCGGTCGCCGGCGTCGCCTGCTGAAGTACCTGCAGAACAACGACATCGCGCGTTACCGTGCGCTCATCGAGCGCCTCGGCCTGCGCCGATAGAGTGGTGAGGGAGCGGCGCTGCGCGCCGCTCCCTTCTCATATGGGTCCCGGCGCGCCTAGCGTCGGACAACTGAATAACCGAGACACACTGATAGCCCCCGCGTCCGCTACAGCACCATGCGACCCGCGACGCCTGCGGGCCGGTCCTCGGTAGTGGCTTCCGGTCGGGATGACCGGGCGCTTCGATCGAAGACCGGCGCTGCACCTAACGAGGGTGCCGGTGAGAAAAGAGGGCGCGGGAGACCGACCAACCTAGGAGGTCCCCCGTGGAGGGTGTCCACACCGCTGAAGCCGTCATAGACAACGGCACTTTCGGCACGCGCACGATCCGGTTCGAGACCGGCAGGCTCGCCCGGCAGGCCGCAGGCTCGGCCGTCGCCTACCTCGACGGCGAGACGATGGTCCTGTCCGCGACCACCGCTTCCAAGAACCCCAAGGAGAACCTCGACTTCTTCCCCCTCACGGTGGACGTCGAGGAGCGCATGTACGCCGCGGGCCGCATCCCCGGCTCGTTCTTCCGGCGTGAGGGCCGTCCCTCCGAGGACGCCATCCTCACCTGCCGCCTGATCGACAGGCCGCTGCGCCCGTCGTTCGTCAAGGGCCTGCGCAACGAGGTCCAGGTCGTGGCGACCATCATGGCGCTCAACCCCGACCACCTCTACGACGTCGTCGCGATCAACGCCGCGTCGCTGTCCACCCAGCTGGCCGGGCTGCCCTTCTCCGGCCCGATCGGCGGCGTCCGCGTCGCGCTGATCGACGGCCAGTGGGTCGCCTTCCCGACCCACCCCGAGCTCGAGCGCGCCACCTTCGACATGGTCGTGGCGGGCCGCGTCCTCGAGGACGGCGACGTCGCGATCATGATGGTCGAGGCCGAGTCCACCAGGGAGACGCTCAAGCTCGTCGCGGGCGGCGCCGTCGCCCCGACCGAGGAGACCGTCGCGCAGGGCCTCGAGGCGGCCAAGCCGTTCATCAAGGTGCTGTGCGAGGCGCAGTCCAAGGTGGCCAAGGTCGCAGCCAAGGAGACCGCCGAGTTCCCCGTCTTCCTCGACTACCAGGACGACGTCCTGGCCGCCGTCGAGAGCGCGGTCAAGACCGAGCTGGCCGCCGCCCTGACGATCGCCGGCAAGCAGGAGCGCGAGAGCGAGCTCGACAGGATCAAGGCCATGGCGGGCGAGAAGCTCCTGGCCGACTTCGAGGGTCGTGAGAAGGAGGTCAGCGCCGCGTTCAGGTCGCTGACCAAGAAGCTCATGCGCGAGCGGGTCATCAAGGACGGCGTCCGCATCGACGGCCGCGGACCCAAGGACATCCGCGCGCTCAACGCCGAGGTCCACGTGGTCCCGCGGGTGCACGGCTCGGCGCTGTTCGAGCGCGGCGAGACCCAGATCATGGGCATCACCACGCTGAACATGCTGCGCATGGAGCAGGTCGTCGACACGCTCAACCCCGAGCGGACCAAGCGCTACATGCACAACTACAACTTCCCGCCCTACAGCACCGGCGAGACCGGCCGCGTGGGCTCGCCCAAGCGCCGCGAGATCGGTCACGGCGCGCTGGCCGAGCGGGCGCTGATCCCGGTCCTGCCGACGCGCGAGGAGTTCCCCTACGCGATCCGCCAGGTCTCCGAGGCGCTCGGCTCCAACGGCTCGACCTCCATGGGCTCGGTCTGCGCCAGCACCATGGCCCTCCTCGACGCCGGTGTGCCGCTCAAGGAGATGGTCGCGGGCATCGCGATGGGCCTGATCGGTGAGGGTGACACCTACGTCACGCTGACCGACATCCTCGGCGCCGAGGACGCCATGGGCGACATGGACTTCAAGGTCGCCGGCACCAAGGACGTCATCACCGCCCTCCAGCTCGACACCAAGCTCGACGGCATCCCCGCCTCGGTGCTGGCCGCCGCGCTGAAGCAGGCCAAGGGCGCCCGCCTGGCGATCCTCGACGTGATGGAGGAGGCGATCGACTCTCCCGCGGAGATGAACGCGACCGCGCCTCGCATCATCACGATCAAGGTCCCTGTCGACAAGATCGGCGAGGTCATCGGCCCGAAGGGCAAGATGATCAACCAGATCCAGGACGACTCGGGTGCGGAGATCACCATCGAGGACGACGGCACCATCTACATCGGTGCCACCGACGGCCCCTCGGCCGAGGCGGCGCGCAGCGCCATCAACGCCATCGCCAACCCGCACATGCCCGAGGTGGGCGAGCGTTACCTGGGCACGGTCGTGAAGATCGCCGCCTTCGGCGCGTTCATCTCGCTCATGCCGGGCAAGGACGGCCTGCTGCACGTCTCCCAGATCCGCAAGCTGCACGGCGGCAAGCGCATCGAGAACGTCGAGGACGTCATGGGCGTCGGCGAGAAGATCCAGGTGGAGATCGCCGAGATCGACTCGCGCGGCAAGCTCTCGCTCGTGCCCGTCGAGGTCATCGAGAAGGAGGCCGCCGACAAGGCCGCCAAGGGCACGGAGGAGCCTGCCGGTTCCGGCGACGCCCCCGTGGCCGAGGCTCCGGCGGCGGCGGCCGACGAGGACAAGGCGCGCGACGACCGGCCTCGCCGTACTCGCACCAGGGTTCGCAAGCCCGCCGGTGACGGAGAAGACCGCAACTCGTGACGACTACCACGCTGCACCCCGGCAAGGACGGTGCCGGGGTCGTCAGGCGCACCGTCCTCCCCGGTGGGCTGCGCGTGGTGACCGAGACCATGCCGACCGTGCGTTCCGTCGCGGTCGGCATGTGGGTCGGCATCGGCTCGCGTGATGAGGCCCCCGAGCACACCGGGGCCACCCACTTCCTCGAGCACCTGCTGTTCAAGGGCACGCCCACGCGTGACGCCATGGAGATCTCGGCGTCGATCGAGGGCATCGGCGGCGAGATCAACGCCTTCACCGCCAAGGAGTACACCTGCTACTACGCGCGGGTGCTCGATGAGGATCTGCCGCTGGCCGTCGACGTGCTGGCCGATGTGGTCACCTCGTCGCTCATCACCGAGGAGGACGTCGAGTCGGAGCGCGGGGTGATCCTCGAAGAGATCGCCATGCACGACGACGACCCGTCCGACGTGGTGCACGAGCAGTTCTCGGCGGCGCTGTACGGCGACTCGCCGATCGGCAGGCCGATCCTGGGCTCCGTCGAGTCGATCAACGCCCTGCAGCGTGACCGGATCGTCGAGTACTACCGCACCTACTACCAGCCGCCGCGCACGGTCGTCTCCGTCGCGGGCAACGTCCGCCACGAGCACGTGGTGGAGCTGGTGGCGCGGGCGTACGAGCGGTCGGGCTCGCTCACAGGGCCGAGAGAGAGTGCCCCTCCGCGCACCAGCGGCCCCGGCGCGCCGACGCAGTCGGGCGTGCGGGTCGTCGACAGGCCCACCGAGCAGGCCAACCTGGTGCTCGGCACCACCGGCATGGCGCGCACGGACGACCGCAGGTTCGCGCTCGGCGTGCTGAACGCGGCGCTGGGCGGCGGGATGTCCTCCCGGCTTTTCCAGGAGATCAGGGAGAAGCGCGGGCTGGCCTACTCCGCCTACAGCTACACCTCCGCCTACGCCGACACCGGCCAGTTCGGCATCTACGTCGGCTGCATGCCGTCGAAGATCGACGACGTGCTGAAGATCTGCAGGGACGAGGTGGCCAGGGTCGTCTCCGAGGGCATCACCGAGGAGGAGATCGTCCGCGGCAAGGGTCAGATGCGCGGCGGTCTCGTGCTCGGGCTCGAGGACACCGGCTCGCGCATGTCGCGGATCGGCAAGAACGAGCTGGTCTACGACGAGCTGATGTCGGTGGACGAGGTGCTGTCCCGCATCGAGACGGTCACCCCCGAGGAGATCGCGTCGGTGGCGGGCGACATCCTGAACAGGCCGATGACGCTGGCCGTCATCGGCCCCTACGCCGACAAGGACTTCTCCCACGCCATCAGCTGACCATCCTGTACGGCACTCCTTTTTCAGCCTGTACGGCACAGCGGCGTCACGGCCACCGGGGTCACTCGGTGGCCGTCCGTCTTTCACGCCACTCCAGCGGGACTCCGGTTCCCGCCGTCACGTCGGGCCAGTCGGCGTGGCGGCTTCGCCACCCGCTCAGGCGCTTTCCGGCCTGCCATGCCGCGTGAAGGGACAGGATGCACCGCTAAGGTGAGAGCTGTGATTAGAGTGGGCGTGCTCGGAGCACGGGGACGGGTCGGCGTCGAGGTGTGCAAGGCCGTCGAGGCGGCCTCCGACCTCGAGCTCGTGGCGGCGGTCGACAAGGACGAGCCGATCGATTCCCTCGACGGCGCGCAGGTGGTCGTCGACTTCACCCATCCCGACGTCGTCATGGGCAACCTCGAGTGGGCCATCGCGCACGGCATCCACCCGGTGGTCGGCACGACCGGCTTCGACGAGGCGCGCCTGGCCACCGTCCGCGGCTGGCTGGAGCGTTCCCCCGGCACGAACTGCCTGATCGCGCCCAACTTCGGCATCGCGGCCGTGCTGATGATGCACTTCGCCCAGCAGGCCGCCAAGTACTTCGACTCTGTCGAGATCGTCGAGCTGCACCACCCGAACAAGGCCGACGCCCCTTCGGGCACCGCCCGCCGTACGGCGGAGCTGGTGGCCGAGGCGCGCGCGAAGGCCGGCATGGCGGCGATGCCCGACGCCACCAGCTCCGAGCTCGAAGGGGCGCGCGGCGCCGACGTCAACGGGGTGCACGTGCACGCCGTACGGCTGGCGGGGCTGATCGCGCACCAGGAGGTGCTGCTCGGCGGCGACGGCGAGACCCTCACGATCAGGCACGACACGATGAACAGGTCGTCGTTCACCCCTGGCGTGCTGCTCGGCGTACGCAGGGTGGGCGAGCTGCCCGGGCTCACCGTCGGCCTGGAGCGCCTGCTCGACCTGTGAAAGAAATGTGCCCATGCCGGAGCATGGGCACATTCTGTGGAGAGGGTTCCGGCTCCGCACAGCCGGGCGCACGATCATCACACTAGTACCACACCGGATCAGCGGCGGAAAGGCGAGTGCGTGTCGGTAGTCCGTTGGGCCCGCGAAGAGGAGCTTCCCGCGCTGGCCGAGGTGGAGCGAGCCGCCGATGGGCTGTTCGAGCAGGTCGGCATCGTGTTCCCACCGGGCACCACGATGATCGAGGAGTGCGACGATCCCGGCAGGGTGCTCGTCGAGGGGCGGGGCTTCGCCGTGATCAGCATGGTCGACGGCAACGTGCACCTCGACCAGCTGGCCGTCCACCCCGACAGCATGCGGCAGGGCATCGGCGGCAGGCTGATGGCCGCCGTCCACGACCACGCCCTGGCCGTGGGCGCCCCGGGTGTGACGCTGACGACCTTCCGCGACGTTCCGTGGAACGCGCCCTGGTACACCAGGCACGGATTCGCGCCCATGGACGATCCCGGCCCCGAGCTGCGCGCCATCGTCCAGCACGAACGCGAGCTGGGCCTCGAAATAGCACCACGGATCGTGATGTACCGTCCCGTAGTGTGAGGTTTCGCGACGAGCTGTGGCGGGCGATGGACGGCATCTATCGCCAGATCCTGCGCCATCCCTTCCTGGAGGGCCTGACCGACGGCTCGCTGCCGCGCGAGGCCTTCCGCCACTACGTCATGCAGGAGGCGCACTTCCTGCCCGACTACGCCCGCGCGCTGGCCGCCTGCGCCGCGAGGGCGCCGCATCCGCAGGCGGTGCACAGGTTCGCCGCCGACTCGGCCAGGACCGTGGAGGTCGAGCACAGCCTGGTGGTGGAGCTGCTGGCCGCCTTCGGCCTCGACGAGGTCGAGGCGCTGAAGTCGCCCGCCGCCCCCACCACCGTGGGCTACGCCTCCTACCTGGTGCGTACCTGCTCGCTGGGCACCTTTGCGGAGGCGCTCGGCGCGATCGTGCCGTGCTACTGGATCTACGCCCGCGTCGGCGAGAAGCTGCTGGCCGAGTCGTCGCCCGACCCGCTGTACGCCTGGTGGATCGAGACCTACGGCGGCGAGGACTACCAGGACACCGTCGCCGGCGTGCTCGACCTGCTCGACGACCTCTCGTTGAGCGCCGAGGAGCGCGAGCGGCTGCTGGAGCGCGCGGTCACGACCGCCAGGTTCGAGTGGATGTTCTGGGACGCGGCCTGGCGCCAGGAGAGCTGGCCATGCGGCTGAAGGACCTGGTCCAGGACGATCACCTGGCGCTGAAGGTCCTCACCGGGCACGACCTGCTCGACCGCAGGGTGCGGGGGGTCGCCACCACCGACCTGCCCGACCCCTCCCGCTTCGTCAAGCCGGGGGAGCTGGTGCTCACCGAGCTGACCTGGCACACCGGCGCCGACTCCGCCAAGGAGTTCGTGGACCGTCTCGGCGACGTGGCCGCGCTCGTCTGCGGCACCGCGCTGAAGGTGCCCCCGACCGACCTCATCGACGTGTGCGCCCACGCGGGGCTGCCGCTGCTGACACTGCCGGTGGACGTGCCGTTCAGCCGGCTGACCGAGCACGTGCTGCGCGCGCTCATCGCCGAGCTGGGCTCCAACCCCCGCAGGCCGTACGGCGGGCGCAGGCGCCTGGCCAGCACCCTCGTGGACGGCGGCAGCCTCACCAAGCTCGTGGACACGGTCGCGGGCGAGCTCGACGTGCCCTGCTGGGTGATGTCGGCGACGGGCAGGGTGATCGTCGGCTCGCAGCCGCTCAACGAGGACTCCAGGGCGCGGCTGGCCCACACCTTCCTCACCGCCCGCTTCCTGCCCGGCATGGTCGACGGCCTGTCGGTCTTCCCGATCAGCAAGGGGGTGCCGCACAGGATCGCCAACTGGTTCCTCGCCTACAGGGGCGAGGACGTGCAGGGCGACAGCGAGGACGTCATCGTCGAGCTGGCCGCCCTCGTGGCGCTGGAGCGCTCGCGCATGGAGGCGGCCCATCGGATCGAGCGCCGCGTCCTGGACCAGCTGTTGCAGCTGCTGGAGTCGGGCGACGCGGATCTGCCCGGGCTGGTCTCGCGCCTGCACACGCTGCACGTCGAGACCGAGCACGGACTCCTCGTGGTGGCGCTGACGGCGGGCGGCTCCGAGGTGAGCGTCGCGGTCCTGGACGAACTTCTGCGCCCCCTGGCGCCGGGCATCGTGACGGCCTCGCACGCACCGGGCTCCTGGGGCTCTGCGGGCACGGGCGCTTCGGGCCCGGGCTCGCCGGGCACGCGCGGTCCGGGTACGTCCGGCTCCGGCGTGACCGGCTCGGGTGCGGCGGGCTCGGGTGTCGCGGCTTCCGGTTACGCGGGTTCGGCGGGGGAAGCGGTGGCGCTGGTTCCGCTGGCAGGAAACAGCGCGGCCGAACTGGCCGAGCACCTCGTGAGGGGCGCCCGCATCCTGGAGGCGGGGCTCGGCGAGGAACGTATCTCGCTCGGCGTCAGCAGCGTGACGACCGGTCCCGCAGGGCTGAACGGCCTGATCGAGGAGGCCAGGCACGCCCGCTCCCTCGCCTCGCTCGGCACCGGCAAGGTCAGCGTCGTGACCGGCGACGACGTCAGCTCCCACCGCACGCTGCTGGCGGCCATCCCCGACCCCCTGCGCCGCTCGTTCAGATCGAGGCTGCTGGGACGGCTGGAGGCGTACGACGCGACGAACCAGACCGAGCTGCTGGAGACGCTGGAGACGTTCCTGGAGGAGTCGGGGTCGTGGGCCGCGACGGCCGACCGGCTGCACGTGCACGTGAACACCCTGCGGTACCGGCTGAAGCGAATCGAGGAACTGACGGGACGGTCCCTGAACTCGTGGGACGAGCGAGTGGACTTCCTGCTGGCGCTCCGCATGCGCTGACCCGCATCTCTGAGGAGCGGACGGCTCAGAGCCGCTGATGTAGCTGGCGTCTACGAAGATGCCATCCACATGAAGGTGGGCGCTGGGCGGCCTCACCGGGAGACGCTCGGGGTGAGGCCGCAGGGGAGCGCAGCGAGCGGAGCCGCGGTACCGGAGGCGCGGCTCTCAGCTGATTACTGCTTGGCGTAGGTCTCGAGTTCGGCCAGGTAGGCGTCCTTGAGGTGGCGCGGCAGCCAGGTGATCTCGAAGGCGTTGCGCTGCACCTGCAGCAGCTCCTCCCTGGAGAGCTCCAGAGCCTCCAGGTTCTCCTGCACGTACCCCGGGAAGTACGCGGGGTCGTCGGAGTTGATCGTCACCCGCACCCCCAGATCGAGCAGCTTGCGGATGCCCTCGGCCTTCATCGAGTCCGTGACGTAGGAGTTGGAGATCGGGCAGCAGGTCAGCCCGATGCCCTTGTCGAGGATCTGCTGCACCAGCGAAGGGTCCTCCAGGATGTTCACCCCGTGGTCGATCCTGTTGACCTGGATGTCCTCGACGCACTGGCGGATGTGCTCGACGGAGTTCTCCTGGTCGACGTCGCAGTGCATGGTCAGCAGGTAGCCCTCCTGCCTGGCCCGCTCGTAGACGGCGGCGAACTTCGCGGGAGGGTTGCCCTTCTCGTCGGAGTCGAGGCCGACGCCGACGATCCACTCCTTGTACGGCAGCGACTCCAGCAGCGTCGCCATCGCGTACTCGGCCTGGAAGTCTCGCAGGAAGCACATGATGAGCTGCGCGCGCACGCCGAGCTGCGCGTGGGCGTCCATGAGCGCCCTGCGCAGGCCGCGGATCACCACGTCGAACGGCACGCCGCGGGAGGTGTGCGCCTGCGGGTCGAAGAAGATCTCGGCGTAGCGGACGTTCTGCGAGGCGGCCTTGCGCAGGTAGGCCATGGCCAGGTCGTAGAAGTCGGGCTCGGTGCGCAGCACCCGCATGCCCTCGTAGTAGACGCCGAGGAAGGACGGCAGGTCGTCGAAGGCGTAGGCGGCGCGCATCTCCTCGACTGTCGCGTACGGCAGCGCGATGCCGTTGCGCTGGGCCAGCTCGAACTTGAGCTCAGGCTCGAGGGTCCCCTCGATGTGCAGGTGGAGCTCGCACTTGGGCAGCCCTGCGATGAAGTCCTTCATGATCAGGCCTCCGTGAGGATCGGGTCGATGACCTCCAACCGCACGCAGTCGACCAGACCGAGGTCGGTGACGGCGTAGTCGGGGATCGCGGTGATGGACAGGAAGAACAGGTACATCAGCGGCGCGGGCAGCGTGCAGCCGAGCGAGCGGGCCACCTCGTCGAGCCGCTCCTCCAGAACGGCCATCTCTGCGGCGGGCAGGTCGGAGACGATGCCGGCGACGGGCAGCGGCAGCGACTCGACGACGGCGCCGTCCACCACGATGACCTGGCCGCCGCCCATGGCCGAGACGGCGTTGACCGCCAGCGCCATGTCGGAGCGGGAGGCGCCCACGCAGATGATGTTGTTGTCGTCGGGCGCGGCGCTGGTGGCGATGGCGCCCTTCCTCAGCCCCATCCCGCTGACCATGGCGACCGGCATGTTGCCCGTCTTGCCGTACCTCTCGACCACGGTGACCAGGAGCGCGTCGTCGGTGACGGACGGTTCGACGATCCCGTCGACGACGGGAAGGCGCACGTCGCGCCTCTTGCGGACGAAGACCTGCTCGGTGAAGTTCAGGGTGAGGACGGTGACCTCGTCGGCGTCCGAGCGGAGCGCGAGGTCGTCGGCGGTGATCTCCCGGACGGGGAAGGGGCGCACCTCACCCCTGGCGGGCGGTACGGCCGGCGTGACCATGGCGCCGTCGCGCGCCACCAGACGCCCTCCCGCGACGACCTCGCGAACGATGAAATCGTTCAACGAGTCAACGATCAGGACGTCGGCGAATCGGCCGGGCGCGATGCTGCCGACCAGGTCGTCGATGCGGTACATCTCGGCGCAGTTGACGGTGGCCATCTGGATGGCGGTGACGGGGTCGACGCCCGCCTTGATCGCCATCCGCACCAGCTTGTCCATGTGCCCGCCCGCCAGCACGTCGGCGGCGTGGACGTCGTCGGTGCAGAAGGCCACCCTGCGGGCGCCGACCTTGGCCACGACCTGGATGTTCTCCTGCAGGAAGTGCGCGACGGACGACTCGCGGATGATCGCGTAGATGCCCTGGCGCAGCTTCTCGAGCATCTCCTCGTGGGAGTAGGACTCGTGGTCGAGCCTGATGCCGGCGGCGGCCAGGCCGGCGATGCGGCGGGCGTCCGACAGGGGAGCGCAGCCGAAGATCGGCAGCCGCCTGCGGTGGGCCAGCTCCAGCGCCTCCATCACGGCGGGATCGCCGTGCTCGACCATCTCCTGGACGGTCTCCCAGATGCCCACGCACTCGGGCCACTCGTGGGCGACGCGGTGCTCGTCGGGGCCGAAGGTGTGGCCGACGGTCGACTGCGGCACGGTGTAGGGGGCCTTCGCGGGGGCGCCCCACCAGATGCGCATGCTGGTCGCCGCCGCCTCGTCCAGCGCCTGACGTACGCCGGGAAGGCCCTCGGCCACGAGGATCTGGTCCAGGCCGGAGACCACGCTGGTGGTGCCGAAGGGGACGGCCAGGTTGGCGAAGCTGGTGACGGACAGCTTGCTGCACTCGATGTGCAGGTGGCCGTCGATGAGGCCGGGCACGAGGTAGCCGCCGCGCGCGTCGATGATCCGCGTGGAGGGGCCACGCTCCAGGGAGGGGCCCACCGCCGCGATCCTGTCGCCGCTGATGCCGATCTCGGCCGGGTAGGTCTCGCCGGTCAGGACGTTGACCATTACCCCGTTCGCGATGATCGTGTCGGCGGGCCTGCGGCCGTAGGCCACATCGAGCAGGTCATGCATGGGCGAGCTCCTTGACGGGGACCGCGCGGCGGTCCAGGGCGGCGTAGACGACACCGGCGACGACGAAGCCGGCGAAGATGCTGAAGTCCGAGCCTCCGGTGGCGCTGGACAGCCAGCCGACGTAGACGCTGGAGTTGAGCCAGAGCCCCGCGGCGAGCATGCCGACCGCCTGGGCGATCAGGCCCGCCCAGCGGATCTGGCCAGGCCCGCTCTCGTCGAACAGCGAGGCGGCGTCGTAGACGCCCTTGCGGCGCAGCCAGTCGGTGACGTAGATGCCCGCCCAGGGGGCCAGCCAGACGACGACCAGCCCGAGGAAGGCGTTGAGCATCGTGTTGAACGAGTCGGAGGTGATGGCGACGAACGTGATGATCACGCAGAAGATCAGGTCGAGGACGACCGCGGCCCACCGCTTGATCCTGATGCCCGCGGCCTGCAGGTTCAGCCCCGAGGAGTACAGGTCGGTGGTGTTGGCGGCGAAGAGCGTGACCACCGTCAGCAGCAGGTACGGCACGACGAACCACGACGGCAGCGCCCCCGGCAGGCCGGAGATCGGGTCGCTGGCGTTGGTCACGACGGTGGCGACCGCCGCGCCGAGGATCATCAGCAGCAGGTACGGCACGAAGCCGCCCAGGAACGCGTAGCCGAACACGGCCTTCCTGGAGGAGTCGACGGGCAGGTAGCGCGAGTAGTCGCCGCCGAGGGGCGCCCACGACAGGCCGCCGCCCGACATCACCAGCATGACCGCCAGAGTGAACGTCGAGAAGTCCGCCGAGCCGCCCGCCGTGAGGTTCGCCTTGGGCGCGACCAGGATCGCCATGACGACGAACATCGCCACGAACACCCAGGTGAGGTACTTCTGCGCCTTCATCACCGCGGCGTGGCCGATCAGCGGCAGAATGAGCTGGATGACCGCGGCGATCAGCACGATCGCCACCTTCAGCCCGAGTCCCTCGCCCTCCACGCCCGCCTGCTTCAGCAGCGTGAGCCCGGCCAGGGTGATCATCACCATGCCGCCGGCCTCGAAGCCGACCATGTTCAGCCAGCCGAAGAAGCCGAGCACGCGGGCGCCCTTGTTGCCGTAGGCGGCGCGGGAGATCGCCATGGTCGAGGTGCCGTGCTGCATGCCCTGGATGCTGCTGAACCCGACCAGGGGGAAGGCCAGCAGGTTGCCGATCACGATGGCGGCCACGGCCCTGCCAGAAGCTCAGCCCCATGGCGACCACGATCGTGCCGTAGACCACCGTGAAGACCGTGGTGGTCGTTCCGGCCCAGAGGAAGAGCAGGTCGCGCGGGCGGCCGTACCGCTCGCTCGCAGGAACCAGCTCGATCCCGCGTTGCTCCATGGGGTCCCCTCACTGTCACGGAATATCCGGGTTCAGTGAACCAGAGGGGGCTGACCAGGACGTTTATTCGCGCATACGAGAGCGCGACGCCGGTTTGTATCCGCCTACAAGGTGATCGCCAAGCCGACGGCGAACAGCAGGCCGTAGGCCATCTGCAGCTTTCCCGTCGCCTGGAGCACGCCGATCAGCGCGGGGCCCGTGGCGCCCGCCAGCACGGTCCTGATCGGGCCGATCGCCAGCGGGGCGGCGAGCACGGTCAGCGCGGTGAACGGCGTGAGAGGGATCAGCAGCAGCGCGATCAGGAAGGGCAGGGTGAGGCAGGCGGTGTAGAGCGTGCGGGTGCGCGTCGCGCCGAGCACCACGGCCAGCGTGCGCTTGCCCGCGGGGCCGTCGGTGACGACGTCGCGCAGGTTGTTGACGACCAGCATGGAGCACGACAGCAGGCCGATCGGCACCGAGGCGGCCAGCGCCGTCCAGGACAGCTGCTCGGTCTGCACGTAGGCGGTGCCGACCACGGGGACGACGCCGAAGAAGACGAAGACCGCCAGCTCGCCGAGCGCGCGGTAGCCGTACGGGCTCTTGCCGCCGGTGTAGAACCAGGCGGCGGCGATGGCCGCCGCGCCGACCAGCAGGATCCACCAGGCCCTGGTGGCGATCACCAGGGTCAGGCCGAGGATCGCGGCGGCGGCGAAGCTGCCGAGCGCGGCGGCGAGCACCTCGCGCGGCGCGGCCGCCCCCGAGCCGACCAGGCGCATCGGGCCGACGCGCTGGTCGTCGGTGCCGCGGATGCCGTCGCTGTAGTCGTTGGCGTAGTTGACGCCGATCTGCAGCAGCAGCGCCACGAGCAGCGCCACCACGGCCCGCCACCAGATCGGGGAGCCCTCGCCGATGGCCAGCCCTGTGCCGACCATGACGGGCACGATCGCGTTGGGCAGCGTGCGCGGGCGCGCGCCTGCCACCCACTGGTTCAGTGAAGCCATCAGCTGATGTCCGTCGTCAGCCTGACCATCCGGATCGGACGGCCCATGTCGAGCACGCGTTCGGCCATGTCCTCGCCCCATCCGGCTGACTCGAGGAAGCCGAGCACGGCGTAGTTCTCGGCGAACACCCAGGTCACGATCTGGCGGAAGCCGTCTTCGCGCAGGTAGTCGACGGTGGCGTTGAGCAGGCGGCTGCCGTGCCCGCGCCGGACGAAGTCGGGGTCGACCAGCAGCGTCAGCATCTCGGCCGTCACCGTGGGGTCGAGGTCGGGATCCTCGGCGGGGGCGTGCGAGGCCAGCCCGACCACGCGCTCACCGCCGCGCGGCGTCGCCGTGACGTTGACGCCGCCCTGACCGAGCGCGGGGAAGCCCTCGGTGTCGAGGATGGTCTCCACCGCCACCAGCACCCGGTGCATGCGCGTGGGAGGCGCGACGATCGCCTCGTCCCACTGGCGCAGCCACATCTTCTCGGCCGCGGGGCCGGTCATCTGCTCAAGGGGCCCCTCGGGGAGGAACTCCCTGTAGCCGTAGCGCCAGGCGCGGACCTGAGTGTTCGCAACCTGGAGCACATCCTCGCGCCGGGCCGCCCGGACGCCTACGTCTGCCATCTCGGCCCGCTCCTTCGCCTGCCGTTGTGCCCGCGACCGGAGGATCTCGGGGGCACGTGTTACACCGTATCGGTGATTCGGGGCTCGCGATGACGCCTGGCTCGATAACGAAGGGTCTTCGTCCCGGTTTCCCGCGCGGGACGTGGGCCTGCTCAGGTGGCGGGCGCTTCGCTGAGACCAGCGTACGCCTCGGCCAGCCGCCGTACGCCCTCGGTCAGTTCGGCCAGATGCGTGGCGGCGCTGTGCGTGACGCGGACGCGCGGCCCCGGCGGCTCCGCGGGGTAGTAGATCCGTCCGGGGCTCACCTGGACGCCGTTCCTGCGCGCCCCTTCGACCAGCGCGGCCTCGTCGACGTGCGGCGGCAGCCGTACCCACAGGTGCAGGCCGCCGCGCGGGACCAGGTGCGGCTCGGCCTCCGGCAGCAGGGAGAGCATCGCGGCGGCCAGCGCGTCGCGCCGCGTGGTCAGCTCGGCGTGGACGGAGGACAGGTGGCGCGGCCACGACGGCGAGCCGACGAACTCCAGTGCGGTCTCCTGCAGAGGCCTGGCCACGAAGAACGACTCCACCAGCTGGCTGGCCCTCAGCCGGTGCGCGGCGGGGCCGCGGGCGATCACGGCGGCCAGGCGCAGGCTGGGGGCGAGGATCTTGGTGAGGGAGCTGATGTGGACGACCGTGCCGTACCGGTCGAGCGCCACCATCGACACGGGCGCGTGGGCGGTGAGGAAGCGGGCGTAGTCGTCCTCGACCACGAACGCGTTGTTGGCCCTGGCGACCTGGAGCACCTGCCGCCTGCGCTCGGTGGACAGGGTGGCGCCCGTGGGGTTGTGCAGCGTGGGCTGGCAGTAGAAGACCCGCGCGCCCGTCACGGCGAAGGCCTCGGCCAGCAGGTCGGGCAGCACGCCGTCGCGGTCCATCGGCACGGCTGTCGCGCGCAGGCCGGCCGCCTTGGCCGCCGCCAGCGCCCCCGGATAGGTCGGCGTCTCGACCAGCACATGTGTGCCCGGCGCGGCCAGCGCGCGGAAGGCGTGACTGAGCGCGGCCTGGCCACCGCTGACGATCAGCGCGTCGGCCGCCGTCACGTCGCCTCCCGCCTGCCTGGCGAACCATCCCCGAAGCTCCTTGAGGCCGGTCAGCGGCGGCAGCGCCCACGCGTCCGCCCGCTTGACGGCCCGCGAGGCCGCCGCGGACAGCTGCCTGTCGGGACGCATGGCCGGGTTGAGGTAGCCGCCGGTCAACGGGACGACGTCGTCGGGCGGCGCGGTGAGCAGCGCGGTCACGCCCGAGTCGTCGACCACGCGGTCGCCCAGCGCGACGGTCTGCCACGAGAGGTCGCTCATCTCGCCTACCGAGGGCGCCGCAGGGGCGACGAAGGCGCCGCTGCCCGGCCTGGTGACCACCCTGCCCTCGGCGGCGAGCTGCCCGATCGCCCTCGACACCGTGACGGGGCTGACCCCGTGGCGGCGCATGAGCTCCCTGCTGGAGGGCAACCGGTCGCCCGGTCGCTTCGCCGCTATCTCCTGACGCAGCGTCGCGGCAAGCTGGACGATACTGCTATCGTCTTTCATGAGAGACAAGAATAGCGCTATCGCAAACGGTGGAGTAGCGGTTCCCCTTATGGCCAGGAGCGACGAGCTGAAGGGCACCGCCCTCGCCTTCGCCGGCGTGCTGGCCTTCTCCGGCTCCTTTCCCGCCACCGTCTTCGCGATGCGCGGGTTCGACCCATGGCTGGTGGCCATCGGCCGCGCCCTGCTGGCCGGGATCGTGGCGCTGGTCTGCCTCCGTGCGGCGAGGGTGCCGCTCCTGCCGCCGCGGTCGCAGTGGGGCTCCTACGCGCTCATCTCTCTCGGCGTGGTCTTCGGCTTCCCCGTCTTCAGCGGCCTGGCCCTGCACCTGGGGGCGAGCACGGCCCATTCGGCGGTCGTGATCGGCCTGCTGCCCGCCGCCACGGCGGCCTTCGCCGTCCTGCGGGCGGGCGAGCGTCCGCGGCCGCTGTTCTGGGTCGCCTGTACGGCGGGAGCCGTCGCGATCACCGTCTTCACCGTCTCGCAGGGCGGCGGCGGCCTCTCCCTGGCCGACATGCTGCTGGTGGCCGCCCTGCTGTCGGCGGCGCTCGGCTACACCGAGGGCGGCCGGCTGGCGCGTTCGACGCCGGGCTGGCACGTCATCTCCTACGCCCTGGTGCTGTCGCTTCCCGTGACGCTTCCCGTCTCGGTGGCGCTGGCCGCCGTCACCCCCATCACGCTCACCGCGGCCTCGGTCGGCGGTTTCCTCTACGTCGGCCTCGTGTCGATGTTCCTCGGATTCATCCCCTGGTACGCGGGCCTCGCGCGGGGCGGCATCGCCCGCGCCGGACAGACCCAGCTCGTCCAGCCGCTGCTCACGCTGGTCTGGGCGTGGCTGTTGCTCGGCGAGAGGTACGGCCTGGCCACCGTGCTCGGCGCGCTCGCCGTCCTGGTCTGTGTGGCCGTGACGCAGCGGAGCCGTTCGTAGTCCTTGAAAGACGTGACACCTCAGCGCAGGATAGGGGCAGGAGGTGTCACAACCATGGCCGACCTCACGATCCCCGAAGGCGGATTCTGGCCAGCGCCCGAGATCCCCCAGCCGAACATCTATCCGATGGAATGGCGGGTCGAGACCGAGAAGCTGGCGGCGATCTACGAAAAGTCCAAGCGCATGGTCTGGAACCCGGCCGACCTGCCGTGGGACGGGCTCTCCCCCGACGACTTCACGGTCGAGCAGCGTCTGGGGATCATGTACTGGTTCGCCGTCCTGGCCAACTTCGACGCCTCAGGGCCCGCGGTGTTCGCTCGGGCGACCATCCAGGCCTTCGAGAAGCACGAGGAGGATCCCGTCCGCAAGTGCTTCTTCTCGATCACCAGGGACGAGATGAACCACGAGGAGTGCTGCCAGCGGACGATCGCCAAGCTGTGGCCCGGCGGTCCTCTCGACTGGACTCCCGTCACCGACCTGGAGAAGGCGGCGCACAACAACATCGGGTGGCTCTACCACAACGGCGGGCGCTACTGGACGGGCTACAGCTCGGCGGTCGGGAAGTACTCGCTGCCCGTGCTCTTCACCTCGTTCATGATGGGTGAGATGGCGGCGTCCACCCTGTTCAGGGGCATGTCGTCGGGCACCAGGCACCCGGTGTTCAGCGAGATGTTCCAGCGCATCGGCCGCGACGAGTCCCGGCATCTCCAGATCTGCATGACGATCCTGGAGAACGAGTGGCCCGGGCTCACCGACGACGTCCGCTCGCTCATCACCCGGCAGCTGCGGGCAGGGTTCGTGTTCCTGTCGATGATCCTCTGGGAGCCGCCCGAGGGCTTCTGGGAGCTTCCGCCGTACTTCCTGGACAACCACCGGGTCCTCATGGACCACGCCAGGGAGGCCGGGCTCGGGGTGCTGTCGTACGAGGAGCAGGCGGAGAACTGGCGGGTGGCGATGGCGAGGATCCGCGCGATCGTCGAGCGGTGGGGGATCGAGTTCCCCGCCATTCCCGAACTCGACATCGAGGGCGTCCACGTCGACTTCCTCGACCCCGAGGAGATCATCCCGGTCTTCTGACCCTTGCGGAGGTCCGCGGGCCGCCGCCTCCAGCAGGCCCCGGCTTGTGAGGGCGGCGGCGCCTGGCCGTAGCCTGCTGGTCATGTGGGGAAGGATCGACGGACTCAGGGTCCTGGGGCTCGGCACGCCTGGCGGGCTGCGCGCCGAGTTGAACGACCTCGTGCTGTCCGGCGCCAAGACCGGCACGGCGGGGCTGCTCGAGCACGACTACCGGGCGGAGGACGAGGAACTGGAGCGAGCCGGCGAACGGCTCGCCCTGGTAGACGACGACCAGCCGATCGCGGTGATCGAGGTGACGGCGGTCGAGGTGGTGCCGTTCGGCGAGGTGACGTGGGAGTTCGCGGACTCGGAGGGGGAGGGGTACCGCTCGGTGGAACACTGGGCGGACTCCCACCGCCGCTTCTGGAACAGCCTGGGACACACCGTCGACCCCGCCACAGAGATCGTCTGCGTGTCCTTCCGCCTGGTCGAACCTGAGGTCCTCTCGGACGCGGCCCAGGTGAGCAGGTCCTGAGCCGGTTGGGCCGCTCGGCACATCACCCCGCATCGAACGCCCACCGAAGCCGACCGCCGCCGAGCTCGCGCGCCGCCCTGGCGCCGGGGCGTCCCGAGCCGGCGGAGACGGTCAGCTGAACGCCTGGATCAGCTGCATGTGGGGGAAGGTGACCTGGACGGCGCGGGAGTTGGCGTCCTTCAGGAACGCGACGAACGCAGGGTCGTGGAAGGCCGTGCCTGCGGTCATGTCCTTGACCGCGTTCGTGCCGGGAGCGGTGATCCGGTGCCGGGCATACCAGGGGTCGATGACGTAGCACTGGGGACCCCATGAATCGACGTCATCGGGCGTTCCCGCGCGGTTGACCACGATGAAGGCGTGGCCGCCCTGATCGCCCTCGTACTTGAACAGCTCGACGACCGAGCCCGGATCAAGAAGGTTGTGGTTGCGAGCGAGGTGGCCGAGGGCCGCACAGGCGAACATCGTGCAGACGCCACTGGAGAAATTCTTGATCGACTCGTCGCCGCGCTTGAGATAGTCGATCTTCAGCTGAGTGCGGAGTTGCTCGAACACCTGGGCGGTCAGAGCGCTCCACTCCTGCTCTTTGTCGAGCAGACCGCTGTGTTTGGCCGCGGCGGCGAAAGCGATCTTCTCGTTGCGGCCGGCATTCGCGAACGTCTTGGCGTCCGCGATGACCTGCGGCACCTTCGGATCCAGATCCGGCCGGGCGCTGAAGGCGGCTGTCGGTCCCTCCGCGAGCGAGTGGAACGGGTTCCAGACTCTGGCACTTCTCAGAGAGGTGCTCTGTAACGACTGGTTGATGGCGGTCATCGCGGTGAGCTTGGACATCCATGTCTCCTCGTGTCGGGCCCCCGGATGGTCTCACCTCAGGAACGTTCCATCCACCCCTTTCGACCCTTCACATGGGGGCGTTCGGCTCACATGGGGGCGTTCGGCGACGAACACCGATACCGGCTGATCACGTCTGGTTGTGACCAGAGGGGCAAGCGCCGTCTCCAGGTCCTGGGCCAGATGTACTCCTGTCCCGGGTCTGGAGTACCGAAGACGCCGCGCTGCAGGAGTCCGGTACCAGCGAGAGATCGTTCCTGCCGTCGATGAACCGAAGCGTGGGTGTCAGCAGGCTGAGATACATGTCCGACATCCTCGATCGCCTGCACCGGATGTTCTTCCGAGTCGTGTCGCTGCTTCCCACCTCCGTTCAGGGTCGCTTCCTCCGCCACTACTTCGAGTGGGTTCATCACTTACCTGACCCGTGGCGGTATGACACCGAGCCATATGAGATCGACAAGTACGAGATGACGTTGCGGCACGTGCCCCACCGTGCCTACCGCAGAGTCCTGGACGTGGGATGCAGCGAAGGGGCATTCACTCGCCGGCTGGCCCGTGCATACCCGAGCGCGGAGTGCTGGGGCGTGGACGTCTCGGATCGGGCGGTCACCAGGGCGGCGGCGAAGGCGGCTGGGGCGGCGAGATTCATGGCGCTCGACTTCCTCAACGAGGACCCCGACGGCACCTTTGATCTGGTCATCTGTGCCGAGACGCTGTATTACGTGGGCCGCGACGAACGGCTGCGCCTGGCTTACGGGCGACTTCGCTCGTTCATGGTGCCGGGCGCGGTCCTGGTTCTCGTGCACGAATGGCCCGAGGCGCGCCGCCTCTACCGGCACCTCGACGACACACCGTTCTTCCGCCGAGTAAGCGAGCACCCGTACGAGCACCCGGTGCGCTCGTACGCCGTCACGGTGTACGAACGCGTGGAACCCGCCTCGCGTGATCGTGCCGCGCTTCTGCGGGCGCGCACCGATCCCATGACCCGCCTCGACACGGGGGCTCCGGCCCCTGGGCTCGAAGGACGGCATGGCCCCGCCTTCCCGGCGATGACGCAGGGCAGGAGACGGGATCACTCTCGCTCACGTATGCGGCCCTTTCGGACGCTGCTGCTGGCCGCCGTGCTCGCCACGGGAACGGCCGCCGCCGGCCGGCCAGTGGTGGATGAGCTGCCCCTTCCCTCTGCCTTCGATGCCGACGCACTCCAGGACCGCTACGAACTCCACGCGTGGTCGGGGCGACAGTTCCTGGCATGGAGCCGCAGGGGCGACGGCCAGGCGATCGAGGTCGTAGGGGATCTCGCCAACGCGCGGACAGTCATCGTCTATGTGCCGGGCTCGGGGCAGAGCCTGGCCTCCTTCGACGACTCCGCGGAAAGCCCCGGGCGAGCGGCCCGCGCGCTCTATGACGAGGCCGCCGGGCTGGGGCCGGGGACGGCGGTGATCGGCTGGCTGGGCTACGACCCGCCGGACCTCGTCAACCTTGAGATCGCCACCATCTGGCCGGCCGACAGAGGCGCCCGGAGGCTGAGGTCCTTCCTCTCCATGCTGCCGCGACACGTGCGGATCAGTCTGGTCTGCCACAGCTATGGCTCGGTGGTCTGCGCTCGTGCCGTCGCGGGATCGCCGGTCCACGATCTCATCGTCACCGGCAGCCCAGGCCTGGGTGTCCGAAGGGTATCGGACCTGCACACCTCGGCGCGGATCTGGGCGGCGCTCGGCGGCGGCGACGACGTGTTCCGCTCCGGCCTGCTGATCGGGCCGTTCGGGTTCGGCACCGATCCCGTGAGCGCCGAGTTCGGCGCGCGAGTCCTCGATGGCGGCGATGCCCGGCATCACACCTACCTCAGGCCCGGCACCCGGACCCTGACGGAGATCACTCACATCGCGGTGAGGGGGCGGGAGCGTGCGGCGTGAGCGGCGAATCGACGTGCTGCTCGCCACGTCCGTCACGGTCGGCATCCTCGGACAATGGCTAGCCACCTCGTACGTCGTCACGGACGATCTCCACGTGGCGAGCCTGCTCACGGCCGTGCCGGAGTTGGCGCCCGCCACCTGGCTGCTGCAGACCCTGCCCGTGTTCTTCTTCACGAGCGGATATGCCCATGGTGGAGAGGGGTCCTCGGCAGCGCTGCGGCTGCGCCCGATGCTGACCTTCCTGCTCGCCTGGGGAGCGGGCCTGGCGGTCCTGTCGGTCAACGGATTCTCCCTCGCCGCCATCCGCGAGATCCTCGGCCCCGTGCTCCAGCCGCTGTGGTTCCTGGTGCCCTACCTGCTGCTCACCGCGGTCGCTCCATGGCTACGTCGGGCGGTGCTTCGATACGGCTGGGGGACGGCCCTCGTCCCCGGAATCTCTGTGGCTCTTGTCGACCTTGCCCGTTTCGCCTGGCCCGAGCTGGGGTGGTTGGGCTCCGTCAACGCGATCTCGGCCTGGGCGGTGCCGTTCCTGCTTGGCCTGGCATGGAGGCAGGGCAGCATCAGCGGAGCGTGGTTGCTCAGCGGAGGCGGGATGCTCGCGGCGATGCTGATCGCCCTCGGCCACTACCCCGTCGACATGGTGGATGTGCCTGGCGCGCCGGTGTCGAACATCGCGCCACCGACCGCGGCTCTCCTCGCTTTCGGATGCGCGCAGTGCGGGCTCGCGGCACTGGCGGGCGATCGGCTCGGCCGCTGGGCCGAAGACCGCCGGATCGCGGTCCTGATCAGCGACGCGGCCTTCCCGCTCTACCTCTGGCATCCAACGGCGCTTGCTATCATCTCGCTGGCCACGGTCCAGTTCGGTCCGGTCGCAGGGCTCACCAGCCCGCCGACCAGCACGACCTGGCTGACGCTGCGGTTCGCCTGGATGCCCCTCTGCGTGACGACGCTGATCGGATTGCTGGCGCTGGCACGGCCGCGTGTGCCGAAGCCCCATGCGGGTCACAGCAGCCTGTAAGGCGTGGCCCTCGGATCAGTGCCCTGACTCCGCCACCGGCCAGGACCCAAGCTTGTCGGGGTTGCGTACCGCCCAGATGCGCATGATCCGGTCGCCTGCGACGTCGATCGCCGCCACCGTCATGGTGACGCCGTTGTGCTGGGCCACCAGACCGGGCCGGCCGTTGACCGTACGCTCCAGGAGCGTCAGGCCGGGTGCTCGCTCGGCAAGGGCGAGGATGTAGCGGGCCACCTGCTCGCCGCCTTCGACGGGGTGGAGCGCGGCGCTGACCAGACCGCCGCCATCGGCGATCATCGTGGCGTCGGGGTCGAGGAGGCCGACGAGGGCGGCGATGTCCTTGGCCTCCCACGCCTGCTTGAAGTCCCTGACGAGGCCGGCGTGCCGGGCTGCGGGAGCCGACGGAGTCTGCGACGCGCGAACGCGGCGGCGGGCCGTGAAGGCCAGCTGGCGACATGCCACCGGGGTACGTCCGACGATCTCGGCCACTTCGGCGAAGGAGTACCGGAAGACGTCGTGCAGGATGAACGCCACACGCTCGGCCGGGGTCATCGACTCGAGCACGACCAGGAACGCCATGTTGATCGACTCGTCGAGCGTGACCCGGTCGGCCGGGTCGACCGTGCCTGCGCCCTGCCCGTTGACCCACTCCGTGTGATCGGGCAGCGGCTCCGGGACCCATTCGCCCACGTAGCTCTCGCGCCGGGCCCGTGCCGAGCCGAGCAGGTCAAGGCAGATGCGGCCGGCGACCCTCGTCAGCCAGGCGCCGGGGGATTCGATGGCCTCCTGCTGCCGGCGGGACATGGCGTACCAGCGGGCGTAGGTCTCCTGGACGACATCCTCAGCCTCGGCCAGGGAGCCGAGGAGCCGGTAGGCGACATTGATCAGCTGACGCCGCTCGCTCATGATCACGCTCAGGCCCGGATCGAGCCGACCGTCTCCCGGTTCGGATGGGGTGGTCATCGTTTCGCCGATTCCCTAGGTCGCATCGGGTCCTCACCAGATCGACGAAAGGTGAGGTCGGCGCGTCGCCTAACATTTCCGGCACCTGTTTCGTCGGACTACTGAGACACCCGGATCACCAGGCCTCAGACACCGCTGACAGGGAGAAGGAAAACCCGCCATGCCCACGCACACGACGACGAAGCGAGGCCTCCTCATGGTCTTGCAGGTCGCCATCACCCTACAAACCGTGGCCGTCTTCGTCCAAGCGATCACCGCTGGGCTGCTGTTGTCCACCCCCGGCGGTGGGGCGCTGCACAGTGCCGGATCGTACACCGTGTTCATCGTGACCCTGCTACACCTGATCGTCGCGATCCTGGTGTGGCGGCCGGGCGGCGGCTCACCCAGGCCCATCCGGTACGCCGCCGGCTTCTTCGCGCTCACCTCGGCACAGGTGGCGCTGGGCCTCGCGCACATGACGGCCCTGCACGTCCCCGTGGGCGTCCTGATGTTCGGCCTGAGCGTTTCCCAACTCGTCCGGATCTGGACCGGCCGCCGCGCTCACGGGGCCGCCGCACCATCGACGGTCGGTCAAGGGGCCGACCGCGGCACTCTCGACGAGTCAACACCGGCAGGTCAGATCTGACCGCCAGGCACATGGCGGCCCGGGGAGCGCCCGGACGACGACCCGGCGCGCCCTGCGCGTGCTTCGCGAGGAGGGCCTGATCTCCACCGCTCCCCGGATCGGCGCCTTTGTCGGCGAGCCCGGCCAGGTGCCGCGCGGACCGGATGATCATCATTGATCTGCAGGTAGATGGGTGCCACCATCAAGGCCGAGCGTGGTCTACGCATGTGCGGGCGATGAGACTAGCGGGGAGGAGAAGGGGGCCACCTGTCCTTGGCGGAGACGTAGGTGCCGCGGTAGGGAACGGTGAACGCCCATCCCTGTTCCCTGAGGTGCGCCACCGCCTGGCGGGCTGTGACCTTGGCGACGCCGTACTCCTTCATCAGCGCCTTCTCGCTCGGGATGGGCCGGTTCGGGGCGATCTCGCCTCGGCGGATCCTGGCGGCGATCTCCTCGGCGATCTTCTGGTAGAGCGGGGTCTTACGCGGTGCGCGGGGAATTCCAGGCTCGCCGACGAAGGTGCCCTCGCCCTGGATCGTGTAGGCCACACCCTGCTCCCGCAGCTCCCTGGCGACCCGCCGTGCGGTGGTGCGGGCGATCTGGTATTCGGCCTGGAGTTCTGCCTCACTGGGCACGGGCTCGCCAGGCTTGAGCGCGCCGCTGAGGATGCGCTCGCGAAGGCGTTCCGTGATCTGCCGGTAGAGCGGTATAGGGCCGTCTCGGTCGAGCATGGACGTAGCCTAGGCGTCGCGATACAAGCAGTCGAGTGGCTTCAGGCCTGGGGCCACGACTCCTTGGGCGAGACGAAGCTGCCGCGAGCCGGCACGGTGTAGATCCAGCCTTGCTCCCGCAACAGCGCCATGGCCCGCCGTACGGTCTCCCTGGCCACCTCATACTCCTGGACAAGGGTGGACTCACCCGGAATCGGGCGGCGCGGCTGAAGCTGTCCCGTCCTGATCCGTTGCTCGATGTCGCCCGCGATCTGCCGGAACAGCGGGGTCTTGCGCGGGCTGCGCGGCGCTTCTCCGGGATTGCCGACGAAGGTGCCCTCGCCCTGGACCGTGTAGATCAGCCCCTCCTCGCGAAGGACGTGGATGGCCCGACGGGCCGTAGTCCTCGCGACGCCGAACTCCTTCTGGATGTCGGCCTCGCTCGGCACGGGATGGCCGGCCGTGAGGCCGTCGATCCGCTGCCTCATGATCTCGGCGATCTGTAGGTAGAGGTGGGTGTCTCCGTGGTAGTCGAGCACATACGAAAGCTAGGCGAACGGATACTAGGTACCGCATAACGCTTCGTCTATAAAGGCAGATCTTTGCGTCTCACTAGACGTGGAGATACGACCAGACGTATTGTCCGAGTGTGAATCGCAGCGATCGCGAGCTGACGCAGGACACGTGCATCAGCCAGCACGTCTCCCCATTGCTCGACACGTATGTGCCGATCGACTGGGCGATCGCGACCCCCAGGGCGGATCGAGTGCGAGTGCGGGCGCATACGTGCGAGCGCCTGCCGGTGGCGTACGAGTTGTGCCAGGCGGCCGGGCTCATGTTCATCCGGCGCACGAGTCGAGGGGAAGGGGCGACGGTGGTGCACGAGTCCCCGTGGCAGCGGGTGTGCGAGGTGGAGGAGCTGTGGCGGCGCCTCCTGGAAGGGATGGCGCGGTGATCGCGATACGAAGACTCGCGGGCTGGCGCGCCCTCCTTCGGTGGGGGCAGACGCGCTGGAAGGCGTCCACCGCCGCACGCGTGGCGCGGCACCGGTCGGGGGCGCAGACGTGGGGGTGGTGGGTGCCGTTGGTCGGGCAGTTTCACGAACGCGGCGCCCACCGCGAACCCTGATACGTGCCCTGGGCCCAGTGGCCTTTCGGGCGGGCGCTTGGCGGCCGCTCGGCTCAGGGCGCTTCGACCTCCGCAGGCATGCTCCATCCCGGCCTGCCCGCGGAGCCGTTCCTCCGGCGGGCAGGGCCCGGTCCGCCGGAGGAACGGGGAGATGTGGAGACTCCGCTCTGCGCAGCGCGGAAGGCTTCGCTGGATAGACGGGGTCACTCCTCCGGGTGGAGCTGAGACCCGTCTAGAAAATGGGCGCCTGGCGGGCCTCCGAGTGACTGGGGAAGGGAGTCGGAGGTTCGCCGGGCGTCCTCTCTGTGCACGTGGTGCCGGTCGTCTCTGGGCTTTTGAAGGCCCCCGCGGCCTCCAGCGGGGGGATCCCCTTTCCCCTGGGCTGGAGTGGCGGCCCCGCTCTTCCAACGCGGAGCGGGGTCGTCTGCTGTGCACCGAGTGGCTTCTCGGCGTCAGGGGCCTGCCGGATGTGACGGATCGGCTGAGGGGTGCGGGATGCGGCGCCAGGCGGTGTCGGTGACGATCACGTGGTCGAGGAAGCGCAGGCCGACCGTTTCGGCGGCCTCGGACAGGCGGTGGGTGGTGGCGAGGTCGGCTTCGCTCGGGTCGAGGGAGCCGCTGGGGTGGTTGTGCGCGACGCCGAACGCCGCGCCGCCCGAGGTGAGCACCGTGGTGATGATCTCGCGGATCGGGGCCGGGGTGTGGTCGGCGCCGCCCTCCGTCATCAGGGCCCGGCGCAGAACGGCGCCGCGAGGGTCGCAGACGATGACGACGAGGCGTTCGCGGGGGTGTCCGCGCAGGAACGGGGCGGCCTGGGCGGCCAGCTCGCTCGATGAGGTGATCCGCGCGCGGGCGGGGCCCTCCTGCGCCCGCCGTACGAGGTGGAAGGCGGCGGCGACGCGGGCGGCCTTCGCGGGACCGACGCCGCGGACGGCGAGCAGGCGGTGAGCGTCGGAGCGGGCCAGCTCGCCCAGGTCGCCGCAGTGCTCGATGAGCTGGGCGGCCAGGTCGACGGCGTCGCTCCCCCTGGTGCCCTGGCCCAGGAGGAGGGCGAGGAGCTCCCTGTCGGCCAGCGCTCCCGCACCGCTGGTGAGCAGGCGCTCGCGTGGGCGGTCGGCGGTGGGCAGGTCCTTGACTCGCAATCGACACCTCCGGATCGGCACCTTGCCGGTTGTATCAACGGGCACCGACAAATCCGGGGCGGACGGGGAGCCCGCGCGAGATGGCGAGGAGCCCATCCGCCGGGACGGCGAGGGCCGGTCCATGGCCAGGCGTGAGGCAAGGGGCGACGAGTCGCGCCGGAGCCCTGGAAGGGGCTGGAGCCGCTGGAGTGGAGAGTGGGTGGTGCGGCCGGGCGGCGCGAGGGTGGAGTGGGTGGTGCGGCCGGGCGGCGCGGGGGTGGGGCGCCGCCCGGGCGGAGTTCGGGGACGAGGTTCCAGACGAGCAGGCGGGCCGGTCAGAGATGGACGGCCATGCTGTAGACGATTTCGAAGCGGTCGCCTGGAACCACGATGTCGCTCGTCTCCACAGGACGTTCGCCTGCCCAGTGGGTTCGTTTGAGGTGCAGCACGTGCACCCCCGCCGGCAGATCGAGCGCGTCGATCTCGGAGGGGCGGGGCACGCGGGTGTGCACGCTCTCCACGATCTCGGTCACCTTGATCCCGTAGGAGGCCAGGCGCCCGATGAGGCTGCGGCGCTCCTCGTCGGAGTGCGGAGCGAACTCCAGCGGCTCGTAGGAGGTGGCGAGCTGGAGGGGCTTGCCGTCGGCGCGGAAGACGTAGTGGGTCCTGGTGAGGGTGGTCGACTCCTCCACGCGCAGGCGCTGGGCGATGTCGGCCGTGGCCTCCACGGGTTCGCTGTGCCAGTCCCAGGTCACGCGCCGGCCCTGGCTCTGCAGGTCGGCGGCGAAGGGGGCCTGGTGGTCGTGGAAGCGCCATCTGTGCAAAGGAGCGAGGTCGGGGCGCTCCCTGACGTAGTGTCCCGACCCCACCCGGCCGAAGATGAGCCCTTCGCCTGCCAGTACGCGCAGCGCGTGGCGGGCGGCGGTCTCGCCGACCTGGTACTTGCGGGTCAGCTGCGCCCGTGAGGGGATGGGCGCGCCGGGGGGAAGGGTGCCGTCGTTGATCTGCCGCCGAATGTCTTCGACGACGCGCAGGTAGACCGGATCGGAACTTGCCACTAGTCCATCCCTGGGGTTGCTGTGAGGCGTTGCCCCATGTTGCCGTATTCGGCAGGTAACCCACCGTCATCGACGGGAGATGGAGTTCCAACTTTGGATGGCCGTAAAAATATTCCGAGAACTCTGTAACGCGAGCGTAAGGGGCTGCGATTCTCCGGTAGAGGTCGTCGATGTGTGTACCCCCGAGCACATATCGGCGGCCTCTTCCATGTCTCGCGTCAGTCGTGACGCTCTGCGACCGAAGGCGCGCTCCAGGTGAGCGGCGCGCGTGCCCGCCGTACGGCAGGCGCACATAGCCGCGAAAGCGGCGTGATAAGGGCCTGGAAATGGCGTTATGGGGGTGGCGGGGTTCGGGAGGTGAGGGAATCCGGGTAGCGTTCGCACTATGGGATCGCCCACTCGAACCTCCGAAGCCCCCTTCGGGCGCATGCTGACCGCCATGGTCACGCCGTTCACCGACGACGGCGCCGTCGATTACGACAACGCGCGCAGGCTCGCCGCCTACCTGGTGGACGAGCAGCGCAATGACGGTCTGATCGTGAGCGGCACGACGGGGGAGTCCCCGACCACCAGTGACGCGGAGAAAGAGCGTCTGCTGCGGGTCGTGGTGGAGGCGGTCGGCGACAGGGCCACCGTCGTCGCGGGTGTGGGGACGAACGACACCCATCACAGCATCGAACTGGCCAGGCAGGCCGCGCGCGCGGGCGCGCACGGGCTGCTCGTGGTGACGCCGTACTACAACAAGCCCCCGCAGGAGGGCCTCTACCGGCACTTCGCGGCTGTGGCCGGCGTGACGGGGCTGCCCGTCATGCTCTATGACATTCCCGGCAGGAGCGGCGTGCCGATCCAGACCGAGACGCTGCTCAGGCTTGCCCAGCACGACACGATCGTGGCGGTGAAGGACGCCAAGGGCGACCTGTTCGCCGCCTCCCTGGTGATGACGGCGACCGACCTGGTCTTCTACTCGGGTGACGACGTGCTCAACCTGCCGTGGCTTTCGGTGGGCGCGGCGGGGTTCGTCAGCGTGGTCGGGCACGTGGTCGGCGCCGAGCTTGCCAGAATGATCGAGCTGCACAGGGCGGGCGACGTCGCGCAGGCGACCGCCCTGCACCGGCAGCTGCTGCCCGTGGTCGACGGGGTCATGAACCGCGCGGGTGGCGCGATCATGACGAAGGCGGCGCTGAAGCTGATGGGCCGGTCGGTCGGCCCGATGCGGCCCTCCGCTGGTGGAGGCCACCGAAGGACAGATCGCCGAGCTGCGGGCGTGCCTCGTGGCCGGTGGAGTGAAGTTGGCTGACTGAATGACAACGGGGAGGAACGGAGATATTGAGAACACGATCTGACCGGCATGGGGGCGCCGCATGAGCCATCCGCATCCGGAACTCGGCCCCCCGCCGCGCCTGCCCGACGGCGGGCTGCGCATCGTGGCGCTCGGCGGCCTGGGCGAGATCGGCAGGAACATGGCGGTCTTCGAGTACGAAGGCCGGCTGCTGATCGTCGACTGCGGGGTGCTGTTCCCCGACCCCGAGCAGCCCGGTGTCGACCTGATCCTGCCCGACTTCGAGTACATCAGGGGCAGGCTCGACGACGTCGAGGCGCTGATCCTGACGCACGGCCACGAGGACCACATCGGCGCCGTGCCGTACCTCCTGCGTGAGCGGCGCGACATCCCGCTCGTCGGGTCGAGACTGACGCTGGCCTTCATCGAGGCCAAGCTCACCGAGCACCGCATCCAGCCGGAGAAGCGGCACGTCGTCGAGGGGGAGCGGCACCACTTCGGGCCGTTCGAGTGCGAGTTCTTCGCGGTCAACCACTCGATCCCCGACGCGCTCGCGGTCGCGATCAGGACCCCTGCGGGCATCGTCCTGCACACCGGCGACTTCAAGATGGACCAGCTGCCCAGCGACGGCCGGCTGACCGACCTCGGCGGGTTCGCCAGGCTCGGCTCCGAGGGCGTCGACCTGCTGATGTCCGACTCGACCAACGCCGAGGTGGCGGGGTTCGTCACCTCCGAGCGGGAGATCGGTCCCGTCGTCGACGAGGTGATCCGCACCTCGTCCAAGCGCGTGATCGTGGCGAGCTTCGCCTCCCACGTGCACCGCGTGCAGCAGGTGATCGACGCCGCGGAGAAGCACGGCCGCAAGGTCGCGCTGGTCGGCAGGTCGATGGTGCGCAACATGGGGGTCGCTCGCGACCTCGGCTACCTGCGCATCCCGAACGGCCTGGTCGTCGACTCGCGTGACATCGAGGAGTGGCCGCCGGAGGACGTGGTGCTGATCTGCACCGGTTCGCAGGGCGAGCCGATGGCCGCGCTGTCGCGCATGGCCAACCGCGACCACGCGATCCGCATCGCGCCGGGCGACACGGTGCTGCTGGCCTCCTCGCTGGTGCCCGGCAACGAGACCGCGGTCAACAAGGTCATCAACGGGCTGACCAGGTGGGGCGCGCGCGTCATCCACAAGGGCAACGCGAAGGTGCACGTGTCGGGGCACGCGGCGGCCGGCGAGCTGCTGTACGTCCTGAACCTCACCAGGCCGTCGAACTTCATGCCGGTGCACGGCGAGTGGCGCCACCTGCGGGCGCACGCCAAGCTGGCCTCTATGACCGGCGTGCCCGACGACCACATCGTGATCGCCGAGGACGGCGTCGTGGTGGACCTGGTCGACGGCGTCGCGAAGATCACCGGTGCGGTGCAGGCCGGGTACGTCTACGTCGACGGCATCTCGGTCGGCGAGATCACCGACACCTCGCTGAAGGACCGGCGCATACTCGGTGACGAGGGGTTCGTCTCGGTCGTCGTGGTGGTCGACTCCAACACCGGCAAGCTCACCGCGGGGCCCGAGATCCACGCGCGCGGGTCGGGAATAGACCCCGAGCGCTTCGACGAGATCATCCCGGTGATCGAGAAGGCGATCGAGCAGAACGCCGCCGACGGCGTGGTGGACATGCAGCAGATCCGCCGCGTGGTCCGCAGGACGGTGGGGCGCTGGGTGAGCGACACCTACCGCCGCCGTCCGATGATCATCCCGGTGATCGTGGAGGTCTGACCCAGGCCTTGCGTAGACCCCAGCCCGCAGTCCGGGGCTGGGGTCTTTCCCGTCGGGACGGCGTGCCCCGCGTGCGTGGTCAGACGTCTCGTCCGCGGATGAGGAGGAGGCCGGAGCCCAGCGGCACCGCCGCGTACAGCACCAGCGCCACCGCCGCCGCGAACGGGGACAGCAGGGCGCCGTAGACCGAGGACGTGAGGTCCTCGCCGGTGATCTCGCGGGGCAGCGCGCCGAGCATCACCGAGCCGAGCCGCTCGCTCCACGGCTCCGGCAGGTTCCCGACGATCATCGGGATGACGTAGACCAGCCCGACCAGGATCGCGATGGCCCCCGCCGCCGAGCGCAGCACCGCGCCGAGGCCCAGGCCGAGCAGCGCGTACACCGCGACGGTGAGGCTGGAGGTGACGAGTGTCGGCAGCCTGTCGGCGAAGCCGGCCACGGGATAGCGGCTCTCCAGCATCCACCAGGAGACGGCGTACGTGGCGAACACCACGACGGGTCCGACGACCAGGCCCAGGCCGCCCACGACCACGGACTTGGCCGCCAGCACCGGCCGGCGCCCTGGCACCAGGGCGAAGCTCGTCCTGATGAGGCCGGTGGCGTACTCGGAGGTGATCGCCAGCACGCCCATGATCCCCATGGCCAGCTGGGGCACGATCAGCACCACCTCCTCCAGTTCGGCGATCCTGGCGCCGGCGCGCATCGAGGCGGGGGCGCTGTCGTACATGGCGATCGCCGACATGGCCACCGCCACCGCGAGCAGGATCGCGCCGAGGGAGATCGCCAGGATGAGATGGTTGGAGCGGATCGAGCGGATCTTCAGCCATTCGGCGGCCAGCACGTTCACGCGTCCCTCCTCTCGAAGACCAGGAAGGCCGCGACCAGCGCCACGAGCGCGTACCCGGCCAGGACGGCGACCGCGGCGGCAGGGGGCAGCAGGCCGTCCAGCCGGGTGGAGATCCGCTCGCCCGCGATCTGCGGCACCAGGTTCGGCAGCATCCAGGCGCCCACCCTCACGTTCCACGGCTGCGGCAGGTAGGGAGCGATGCCCGGCAGGACGAACAGCAGTCCCACGACCGAGCCGACGGCCGCGGCGGTCGAGCGGGTGACCACGCCGAGGCCCAGTCCGACCAGCGCGAGGACGGTCACAGACAGCACCGAGCCGAGCAGCAGCGGCAGGTCGTCGCCGAAGGAGCCCGCGTTGTAGCCGACCGCGCGGTCACCGGCGATGAGGTGGCTGACGGCGTGGGTGATGAAGATCACGGCGAGCGCGGGCAACGTCGTGGCGGCCGCCACGACCGTCGCCTTCGCCGCCAGCAGCGCCCTGCGGCGCGGCACGGCGGTGAGGCTCGGGCGGATGGTGCCCGTGCCGTACTCCGCGGTGACGGCCAGCACGCCGACCAGGGCCAGGCTGATCTGGACGAGCGGCAGAAACCCCTCCTCGGGCGCGGCGGCCCTGATGGAGCCGCGCGCGTCGGCCAGCGTGCCGACGTAGAAGCTCCAGACCGCGCCCAGGACGATCACGAGCGCGGCGGCACCGATCGCGTAGCGGGTGGAGGAGACCGAGCGCAGCTTCAGCCACTCCGAGGCGATCACCGGGCCGCTCCGTACTCGACGCTGCCCGCGGTCAGGGCGAGGTAGGCCGACTCCAGGGAGTCGTAGCGCTCGGTGAGGTCCTTCACCGAGGTCTCGACGATCAGCCGGCCTCTGCCGACGATGACGATCCTGTCGGCGGTCAGCGCCATCTCGCTCATCAGGTGGCTGGACAGCAGGACGGTCCTGCCCTCGGCGGCCAGCGACCGCATCAGGTCGCGGATCCACCGCACGCCGTCGGGGTCGAGCCCGTTGACGGGCTCGTCGAACAGCAGCACGCCGGGGTCGCCCAGCAGCGCGGCGGCGATGCCGAGACGCTGCTTCATGCCGAGGGAGAAGCCGCCCGCCTTCTTGCGCGCCACCCCGGCCAGCCCGACCTGCTCGAGCACCTCGGCGACGCGCACGGGGTCGATGCCGTTGCTGCGAGCCATCCAGAGCAGGTGGTTGTAGGCCGAGCGGGTGGGATGAAGGGCGTTGGCGTCGAGGAGCGCGCCCACCTCGTGCAGGGGCCTGCCGAGCGTCGCGTAGCGGCGGCCGTTCACCAGCGCCTCGCCCGAGGTCGGGGTGTCGAGGCCGAGGATCAGCCGCATCGTGGTGGACTTGCCCGCGCCGTTCGGGCCGAGGAAGCCGGTGACGTGACCCGGCTGCACGGTGAACGACAGGTCGTCCACGGCGCGGGCCCTCCCGTAGCGTTTGGTCAGCTGTTTCACTTCGATCACCCCTTCACGGTCGGGGAAGGCGGGCGCCCCGCACATCGGACCCCGGTATGACGTGGACTGTCGGCGCCGCCGGATAGCGTTCGGGTCGTGGACTTCACCAGGCGGCTCACCCGCGGCCAGCTCATCGGCCTCGACTGCCTGGCCGGATGGGCCATCGCCATGGTCGGCCTGACCTCCGCGGCCACCGCGCAGGCGCCGGTCTGGGCCAAGCTCGCCCTCGCCTTCGGCCTGGGCCCCCCGCTGGCGGTGCGCAGGCTGTGGCCGGTGAGCGTCTTCGGCCTCGTCCTGGCGGTGTCGATGGTCGCGAGCGTCTCCGGCGTGGTGAGCATGGCCTACCTGTCGCCCACCTACGCGCTCTACGTCGTGGCGCTGGAGCGGCCCGGCAGGGTGCCCACCAACATGGTCGCGATCGCGACCGTGGTCATGGCGGTGTCGCTGGCCGTGGCGGGAGCGCCGGCCGGCTGGGCGCGCGGCGTCGGCGACGTCCTGCTCGGGCTGGCCGCCATGGGCGGGGCGTGGACGGTCGGGCGGGCCGTCCGCGAGAGAAGGCTCTACGCGGCGCGCGCCGTCGAGCGGCTGGTCACCGAGGAGCGGCTGCGCATCGCCCGCGAGCTGCACGACGTCGTCGCGCACAGCATGGGGCTCATCGCGGTCAAGGCGGGCGTGGCCAACCACGTGATGCGCAGCAGGCCGGAGGAGGCGCACGACGCGCTGAAGGTGATCGAGAGCGCCAGCCGCGACGCGCTGACCGAGATGCGCCACCTGCTCGGCGTGCTGCGCACCGAGCCGCCCGACCTGCGTCCCGTGCCCGAGCTGGCGGAGCTGGCCGAGCGGACCAGGCTGGCGGGGGTGGCGGTCGAGCTGAGGGCCACCGGGGTGGACGACCTGCCCGAGGGCGTACGGCTGGCGGTGCACAGGATCGTGCAGGAGGCGCTCACGAACGTCGTCAAGCACGCCGCCCCCGCCCCCTGCAGGGTGACGGTGAAGGCCGACGGCGGGCAGGCGTTCGTCGAGGTGGTCGACGAAGGGCCTGGGCGGCGCACGCTGCCCGCCATGGTGGAAGGTCACGGGGTGATCGGGATGAGGGAGAGGGTCATGATGTACGGCGGCACGTTCTCGGCGGGGCCGGGCCCGTCGGGGGGCTTCAGGGTGGCGGCGACCCTGCCCTATCCATGATCCGCGTCCTCATCGCCGACGACCAGGTGCTACTGCGCGGCAGCTTCAGGGTGCTGGTCGACAGCGAGCCCGATCTGAGCGTGGTCGGCGAGGCGGGCACCGGCGCGCGGGCGGTGGAGCTCGCGCTCGCCACGCGCCCCGACGTGGTGCTGATGGACGTCAGGATGCCGGAGATGGACGGCATCGAGGCCACGCGCAGGATCGGCGACGTGGCCAGGGTCCTGATCGTGACCATGTTCGACCTCGACGCCTACGTCTACTCGGCGCTGCGGGCGGGCGCGTCGGGGTTCCTGCTCAAGGACACCCCTCCCGCCGACCTGCTGGCGGCGATCAGGCTCGTGGCCAGAGGGGAGGCGCTGCTCGCGCCCACGGTCACGCGCAGGCTGATCGAGGAGTTCGCGCGGCCTGCCGTACGGGGGTTGGAGGGCATCACCGACAGGGAGCGCGAGGTCCTCACGTTGATCGCGCGCGGCCTGTCGAACACCGAGATCACCGAGCGCCTGCACCTCAGCATGGCGACGGTCAAGACGCACATCGGCCGCCTGCTGACCAAGCTCGACGCCCGCGACAGGGCCCAGCTGGTGATCGCGGCGTACGAGAGCGGGCTCGTTGTACGGTCGGGGGCATGAAGGTCATTTTCCGGAAATATGGCGGTTCCCTCCACTGGCACCACCCCGCCAGACTGCTGGGCGAGGACGCGCACGGCGTGTGGGTGGGTTGCGAGGCGGGCACGACGGGCGCCAAGGGCGACGGGCCGCCGGTGGTGTGGGAGCGCGCGTTCGTGATGCTCTTCCCGCGCGACGAGTGGTGGGTGGCGCTGTTCAACGACGAGGGCCACAAGATCGACGTCTACGTCGACGTCACCACCGTGCCCGAGTGGCGGGACGGGGAGGTCACGATGGTCGACCTCGACCTCGACGTGGTGCGCACGAAGGAGGGGCGGGTCTTCGTCGACGACGAGGACGAGTTCGCCGAGCACCAGGTGCTGCTGGGCTATCCGCCCGAGGTGATCGCCCAGGCCGAGGCGGCGACGCGCGGGCTGGTCAAAGCGGTGACCGACCGCGTGCCGCCCTTCGACGGCACCCATCTGCCGTATCTCTCCCAGGTCCGCTGACACGCCGCCGTGACCTCGCCCCGAAGGGCTCTCAAGGGCGCGGCCTTCGGGGAAGTCGTCGGGATCTCAGGACCGGACGGCGCGCAACGCCCTGGCCAGCGTGTCCAGGCGGGCCGGTGAGGCGAGGCCGACGTGGTAGAGGTGCAGCTCGTCGGCTCCCGCCTTCGCGTAGGCGGTGAACGACTCGGCGAGCTGGGCCTCGTCGGCGGGCTTGGGCGGCAGGAACAGCACGTAGGCCCCCAGGCGCCCGCCTGGGGAGGAGAGCGCGGACAGCCTCGTGAGGTTCGAGGCGGCCTCCTCCTGGGTGCCCCAGCACATGCCCACCAGCCCGTCGAGCGAGGGGTCGGCGTCGGGCAGGGTGGCGAAGGGGCCGGCCGCCCACGGGTCGGGGCTGGCGTGCGTCCTGATCGGCAGGCCGGGGGACAGCGCCCTGGCGGCCGCGACCAGCCTCGCGCGCAGCGAGCTCGCCAGCCTGCCCCGATGCTCCCGCACGGCCCCTGCAGGCTCCCCGAGCGCCTCCTCCACCGAGCCGGCCTCCACAGGCCCCCGCCCCGCTCCCGGGCCCGGGGCCCCGATGGTGTCGGCGGGGCCGTCGACGGCGGTGCGGACTCTCGCGCGCAGCTCGTCGGCGTCGGGGTAGCCGGGCAGGCAGGCCGTACAGAAGCAGAGAGAGAGCAGGGCCGAGTGGACGGAGGTCCAGTCGGCGCCGCCCGTCTTCTCGTGGACGCTCTGGTGAGCGAACCCCATCGGCCCGCACGCCTCCAGGATCAGCCCGTCGGGCGCGCCCACCGAGACGATCTCCCTGACCAGCCGCTCGCAGTACTCGGCGACGTCCTCGTGGGAGGGGCACAGAGCGTACGGGTAGGCGTCGCCGAAGGCGTTGCGGACCACCACGTCGGGGTGGGCGGCGCCGAGGTGGCTGCTGTGGGTGAGGATCGTCCAGGCGTGGACGGGCAGGCCGACGGCGCGCAGGGCGTCGCGCGCCTGCAGGAACGCGTCGGGGGAGGTCCAGGTGGGGTTCGGGGGGACGAGCCTGCCCCATGCCGACGGCCGTACGGGCAGGTAGAAGGCGGAGTAGGGCACGTCGAGCACGCGGTGCGCGGGGTGGAGGGGGGTGGCGGCGCGGGTGGAGTGGTAGGAGGCGGCCAGCGCGACCGCGTCCACCCCGAGCGCGGCGATCCTGCCGGGCGCGGCCGGGTCGCCGACGACGTCCCAGGGGTAGACGTAAGCGATGTTCATGGAGGCCGATTCTCCAGGGATCGTGGGGCGCGCTCTCGACGAGCGACCCGCGGCGGACGGTGGGCGCCTCCGGTGGGGGAAGGCCGATCTCCGTGGAGCCGGTTCCGGAGCGGGGCGGAGGCGACTCCGGGGGTGCCACGGCGGGACGGCACCCCCTGGAGTCACCAGCGTGGCCGGGTGTTGGTGAAGGAGGGGTTGAACCTGCGCATGTACGAGGTGTCGTCACGCGCCGTGAACCCGCACGTGAGGTACTGCTCGTGCATCACCGCCAGCGCGTCGCGGTCCAGTTCGACGCCGAGCCCCGGTCCCTTCGGCACCGGCACCGCGCCGTCCACGAAGCGCAGCGCGCCGGGCGCGACCACGTCCTGACCGTCCTGCCAGGGGGTGTGGGTGTCGCAGGCGGTGGCGACGTTCGGCACGGCGGCGGCCAGGTGGGTCATGGCGGCCAGGCTGATGCCGAGGTGGGAGTTGGAGTGCATCGACAGCGAGATCCCGAACGTCTCGCACAACCGCGCCAGCTGCACCGAGCGCTCCAGCCCGCCCCAGTAGTGGTGGTCGGACAGCAGCACCCCGATCGCCCCCTGCCTGATGGCGGGCGGCAGGTGCTCGAAGGTCACCACGCACATGTTTGTGGCCAGCGGCATCGGCGCCCGAGCCGCGACCGCCGCCATGTCCTCGATGCCCGCCGTGGGGTCCTCGAGGTACTCCAGCGTTCCCTCCAGCGCCCGCGCCACCTCGAGCGAGGTCTCGACCGACCAGACGGCGTTGGGGTCCAGGCGCAGCGGGTGCGAGGGGAAGGCCTCGCGCAGCGCCAGGATGGCGTCGACCTCCTGCGAGGGTTCGAAGACACCGCCCTTGAGCTTGATGGAGCGGAAGCCGTACTCCTCGATGAGCAGGCGGGCCTGCGCCACGATCCCTTCGGGATCGAGCGCCGCGCCGAACCTGTCGTCGGCCTCGCCCGGGTGCCCCGCCCACTTGTAGAACAGATAGGCGCTGTACGGCACGGCCTCGCGCACCGCGCCGCCGAGCAGGTCGCTGACGGGACGGCCGAGCGCCTTGCCGCGGATGTCCAGGCAGGCCACCTCGAACGGGGAGTAGACCCGGTCGACGCTCTTCTCCTTGGTGGCCGCGCCCGTCAGGCCGTGCAGGTCGGACACCACGTCGCCGACCAGGGCCGCGACGCGGGAGTAGATCTCGTTCTGCGCGTGGACGTCGAGCCCGATCAGCGCCTTCGCCGCCGTGCGCACCTTCTCCAGGTGGGCCAGGTCGCCGTAGGTCTCGCCGAGCCCGGACAGGCCCTCGTCGGTGACGACCTCGACGATGGTGCGCAGCGCCCACGGTTCGTGGACTCCGGCGGCATTGAGCAGGGGAGGGTCGCGGAACGCGACGGGGGTGACAGTGATCTCTCTAATGTTCATATATGTGAACGACCGCCAGAATTGTGGACGACTGTCGGTAACTGTAAGAATCGGGCGCAGTGAGTGTCAATAGCAGGCTAAAGTGAAGTGTGATATTGCACAGGGGTGAAGCGATGATCCACGCATACGACCCGCGCACCGGCGAGAGCTTCGGCGAGCCGATCGCCGAGAGCACCGACGCGGAGGTCGACGCGGCCGTCGAGGCGGCCCACGCGGCGGCTCCCGCCTGGCGTGCGGCAGCCAGGCCCGAGGTGCTGGAGGCGATCGCCTCCGCGCTGGAGGCCAACGTCGAGGAGCTCTGGACGGTCGCCGACAGGGAGACCGCGCTCGGCGAGACCAGGCTGCGCGGCGAGGTGGCCCGCGCGGCCAGCCAGTTCAGGCTGTTCGCCGAGGTCCTCAGGGACGGCGGCCACCTGGAGGCGGTCATCTCCCGCCAGGCGGACGTGCGCCGCATGAACCATCCGCTGCCCGGCGTCGTAGGCGTCTTCTCGGCCTCGAACTTCCCCTTCGCCTTCTCCGTCGCGGGCGGCGACACCGCGTCGGCGCTGGCGGCCGGCTGTCCTGTCGTCGTCAAGGCGCACCCGGCCCACCCGCTGACCTCCGAGCTGTCGGCCGGCGTGATCAGGTCCGCGCTGCCCGACCCCGCGCTGCTCGGCCTGGTCCACGGGCTCGCCGCAGGCAAGCGCCTGGTGCAGCATCCCGACGTGGTCGCGGTGGGTTTCACCGGGTCGATCCCCGGTGGCAAGGCGATCCAGGCGCTCATCGACGAGCGTCCTGAGCCGATCCCGTTCTTCGGTGAGCTGGGCAGCGTGAACCCGGTCGTCGTGCTGCCCTCGGCGGCGCGCGAAGGGCTCGCCTCCGGCTTCGCCGCCTCGCTCACGCTCGGCACGGGCCAGTTCTGCACCAACCCCGGGCTGGTGTTCGTGCCGGACGACGCCGACCTGGTGGCCTCACTGGGTACGGCGGTGGCCGGCAGCAGCGGTTCGGCCATGCTCAGCGAGCGGATCAGGCAGGGCTACCTCGACGGCGTCGAGCGCCTGGCCAAGCTCACCCTGCTGGCCGAGGGCGCGCAGGGCGAGGCGGCGTGGGCCGTCGCGCCGCGCGTCTTCACGATCGACCTCGCGGCCTTCGCCGAGGGGCTGCCCGCGATCGCCGAGGAGTGCTTCGGGCCCTCGTCGATCGTGGTGACCTACGGGGACGCCGCAGAGCTCCCCTCGGTGCTGGAGCGCCTGGAGGGCTCGCTCACGGCCACCGTCCACGCCACCGACGTCGACGAGGCGCGTCCCGTCGCCGAGGCGCTGGCGCGCAGGGCGGGCCGGCTGATCTGGAACGGCTGGCCGACGGGGGTCGCGGTGTGCTGGGCGATGCACCACGGCGGACCGTGGCCGGCCAGCACGGCCCCCGCGCACACCTCGGTGGGCGCGATGGCGATCAGGCGCTGGGTGCGGCCGACGGCCTACCAGGGCTGGCCGTCGGAGCTGCTGCCGCCGGAACTGCGCGACGACAACCCCCTGGGCGTGCCGCAGCGCGTCGACGGCTGAACCGGCCGACAGAGCCGGCCGACAGAGCCGGCCGGCAGAACCGGCGACACGGACGAAGGGGCCCGCGCGGGAGAGCCACCAGGCCCTCCCGCGCGGGCCCCGCTGGTCCGGTGGGCCGGATCGCCGGCTACCCGGCCAGCTCCAGGCCTGTGGCGATGATGCGTTCCAACGCGGCCACGTGCTCGGGCGTCGCGTCCACCAGCGGGGCGCGCACGCTGCCCGCGTCGAGCCCGCGCAGCCGTACGCCCGCCTTCACCAGCGACACCGCGTAACCCGGCACGAGGTCGCGCAGCTCGACCAGCGGCAGGTAGAACGAGGTCAGCAGCCGCTGGACCAGCACCTCGTCCCCGCCCGTCACCGCCTTGTAGAAGGCGAGCGCGATCTCGGGGGCGAAGGCGAACACCGCGCTGGAGTACAGGGGCACGCCGAGTCCCCTGTAGGCGGGGACCGTCAGCTCGGCCGTGGGCAGGCCGTTGAAGAAGGTGAAGTCGCGATCGGTCGCCTCCCGTACGCGCAGGATGATCCGCTGGAGCAGGTCGAAGTCGCCGAGGCCGTCCTTGAAGCCGATGACGCTGGGCAGTTCGGTCAGCGCGACGGCGGCCGTCGGGGTGAACCTGGCCGTGCCCCGCTGGTAGACGATGATCGGCAGGTCGGTGACGGCGGCGACCTGCCGTACGTAGTCGACCAGGCCCGTCGCGGGGGCTGTCACCAGGTAGGGCGGCATCAGCAGCAGGCCGTCGGCGCCGGCCTCGGCGGCGGCCCTCGCGCACGACTGCGCGAACGGGAGCGACCCGCCCGCGCCCGACAGGACTGGCGCATGACCGGAGGCGGCTGCGACCGAGGTGGAGACCACGGTGGCGTACTCGTCCAGGCTCAGAGCGTTGAACTCACCGGTGCCGCAGGCGGCGAACACCCCTCCGGCCCCCGCGGCGACCCCCTTGGCGACATGCGCGGCCAACGCCTGGCCGTTCACGGACCCGTCAGTATCGAAGGGGGTCACCGGGAAGAAGAGAACACCATCAAGACGCATTTTTCCTCCAGAAATGCGCCGGATGATGATTTATCGGATGCCCTCCCGGCGCAGAGTGGCAGCGAACTTGCGGGTATGCCTGATGACGGCCTCGGCGATCCGCTCGATCTCTTCCTGAGGCAGCCCCGCGGGCATCGAGCAGCTGATGGCGTCGGTGGCGGGGATGCGGTAGTCCACGGCCACGGCCACGCAGGCGACGCCGGGGGTGCCCTGCTCGCGCTCGAGCGCGTAGCCTCGGGCGCGCACCTGGTCCAGCTCGTCGGTGAACTTGGTCAGGTCGGTGATCGACTGCTCGGTGAGCGCGGGCAGCGGATCCGGCAGCAGCGCCGCCACCTCGTCGTCGGTCAGCTGCGCCAGCAGCGCCTGGCCGAGCGCCGTGACACTGGCAGGAAGTCTGCGGCCCACCCTGGAGATCGCGTGCCTGTCGCGGGACTCCCTCGTCGCCAGGTAGAGCACGTGCCCGTCGTCGCGGCGGGCGAAGTGCACCGTGTGCCCGATCTCCTCGCGCAGGTCCTCCAGCGCGTCGTGCGCCAGCGGCAGCGCCGGGTCCTTGTCGAGGTAGGCGGTGCCCGTCAGCAGCGCGTGCGGCCCGATCCCGTAGGCCGAACTGCCCGTGTCGGCCTCGATCCACTTCAGCTCGACCAGCGTGCGCATCAGCGCGTGCAGGCTGCTGCGGGGGAAGCCGGTGCGCTTCTGAAGCTCCGACAGCGTCAGGCGTTCCGGTGAGGCGGCCAACGCCTCGAGGATCCGGACCGTCCGCTCCGCTGACTTGACCATCGAGGGCTCCATGGGTGCCAGAATAATGGATGCCATCCATATACATGGACATCTAACCCTTGATAGCGCCGCTGGTGAGACCCCGCATGAACTGCCGCTGGAAGGCCAGGAAGGCGATCACCGACGGCAGCAGCGCCAGGAGCGAGGCGGCCAGCAGGATGCCGATGCCCACCTCCTCGTCCGAACGCAGCGAGCGCAGCGCGATGGGAAGTGTCCAGTGGCTCGACTCGTTGGCCACGATCAACGGCAGAAGGTACTGGTCCCAGATCATGGTGAATCCGAAGACACCGATCACGCCGAGCGCGGGCTTGCACAGCGGCAGGATGATCGTGAAGAAGGTGCGCAGCTCGCCCGCGCCGTCGATGCGCGCCGCCTCCTCCAGCTCGACCGGCACCTCCTTCATGAACTCGGTCATGACGAGGATGGAGAAGCCCCACGCGCCGACCGGCAGGATCATGCCCGCGTAGCTGTTGATCAGATTGGCGTGGATGAGCGGCATGTCGGCGAGCACCAGGGAGAGCGGGATCGCGATGATCTCCTCGGGCAGCATCATCGTGGCCAGCATGATCAGCATGACGAACGTCATGCCCCTGAACTTCTTGCGGGCCAGCGAGTAGGCGGCGAAGACGCTCACGATCATCTGCAGCGCCAGACCGAACCCGACGACCACGAAGGAGTTGAACAGGTAGAGGTAGACGTTCTTGTCGGCGGCCTGGGTGAAGTTCTCCAGGGTGAACTCGTCGGGCCACAGCGAGAAGCTGGTCGGGTCGAGCGTCTTGCTGAACGCGCTGACCAGCAGCCCGACCAGCGGTCCCGTGAAGACCAGCACCATCACCGAATAGACGAGAACCTTCCCCGTCGTCGCCAGCGGACCCTTCTTCGCCTCCAGGCCGAGCGCGCTGTCGAATCTCATGACGCCTGCCTTCTGCGCATCAGCTGGACCGAGACCGTGAGCACGAGCGTGGCGACGAACAGCACGATGCCGCCCGCCGCCGCGATGCCCAGCTCGCTCCGCTGGAAGCCGAGCTTGTAGATGAGGGTCATGAGCACCTCGGACGAGCCGTTGGGCCCTCCGTTGGTGAGCACGTAGACCTCGACGAACACCCGAAGGCCCCTGATGGCCGCCAGCGTGAACAGGATCCAGAAGACCGGCCGCAGCGCGGGCAGCGTGATGTGCCGCAGCCTGGACCAGGTGCTCGCCCCGTCCACCGCCGCCGCCTCGTACAGGGTCCTGTCGATCCCGACCAGCCCCGCCAGGAAGATCATCATGTCGTACGGCGTGCCGCGCCAGATGCTCATCCCCATGATCGACCAGAGCGAGGTGTCCTCGCTGGCCAGGAAGGGCTGGGGCTCGATCGCCACCCAGCCGAGGATGGAGTTGAGCAGGCCGGTGTCGCCGGGGTGGTACATGATCCGCCACACCTCGGCCACCGCCGCCATGGTCGTGACCACGGGCAGGAAGGCGGCCGTCCTGACGAACCACAGGTAGCGGGCGGGGCCCTCGATCAGCAGGGCGAGCGCGAGGCCGAGAACGAGCGAGCCGACCGTCGTGCCCACCGCCAGCAGCACGCTGTGCCAGACGGCGCTGACGAACGCGTCGTCCGACATGATCGTGGCGTAGTTGTCCAGCCCCACCCACTCGTCGCCGAGGAACGGCTGGACCTTGAAGAAGCTCATCCTCAGGCCCTCGAACATGGGGATGAACTTGAAGTACAGGAAGAGGATCAGCGCGGGGGCCAGGAAGAGCCACGCGACGGCGGTGCCGCGCCACCGCCCCCTGCCGGGGCGGCGACGCGGTTCCGTCCGCTGAGACGGCCGCTCGAGGGTGGTGGTCACGATGCCTTCTGCGCCTGCAGTTCCGCGGTCAGCTTGGTGGCCAGGCCGTCCATGCCCGCCTTGACGTCGGCGCCGCAGTCGGCCCACACGGCGTTGATGGCGTCGGCCGTGGTCTGCCTGATGGGCGCCCAGTTCGGCACGGGCGAGCTGTAGACGGCGTCGGCGTAGGCCTCCTGGAAGACCTTCCACCGCGCGTCCGACCGCTCGGCCGCCATGTCCACGCCCTTGTGGACGGGCAGGCGCACGATCGCGCCCGGCGCGTCCTTGTTCATACCGATCCGCTGGCCCTCGGGGGAGACGGCGAACTCGGCGAACTTCTGCTGACCCTCCTCGTTGGCCGATCCGGCCATGAGGTAGACGTTCTCGCCCTCGCCGAGGGTGCCCGGACCGCCGGAGGGGCCCTTGGGCACCTTGACGACCTCGATCTTGTCGGTGCCGATGCTCTTGACGAACCTGGCCAGCACGTAGGGCCCGACCAGGTAGATGCCGCCCTGGCCCTTCTCGAAGACCTCGTGGGTGACGGTCGTGTCGTTGCTGACCGCGCCGGGGTTGACGGTCTTGGCGACGCAGAACTGGTCCTGCAGCCACTTGACCGCCTCGACGGTCTTGGGGTCGGAGACCGCGGGGGTGAACTTGCCGCCGCCCGCGTCGGTGAGGAAGTTGCCGCCGTTGGCGTAGATCAGCGAGGAGGCGTACCAGGACGCGTAGCCGCGCTTGGTGCCCGCAGGGGCGACGAAGCCGAAGGTGTCCTTCTGCCCGTTGCCGTCGGGGTCGTCCTCGGTGAAGGCCTTGGCCAGCTTGCCGAGATCGTCCCAGGTCTGCGGGGGCTCCAGGCCGACCTTCTCCCTCCAGTCCTTCCTGATGATCAGGGCGAAGGCCTGGGCGGAGAACGGCGCCGCGTAGTGCTTGCCGTCGCCGGCCGCCGCTGCCTGCCATGCGCGGTCGGCCAGCTGGTCGCCGCCCTTGAGCTTGGCCTTGTCGACCGGGCGCAGCCAGCCCTGCGACTGCATGTTGCCCAGCTGCGCGGTGTCGTTGATGACGATGTCAGGCAGGTTCTTCTGCGCCGCCTGCTGCTGCAGTTTGGTCTCGAAGTCGTCGAAGAGCGCGACGACCTTGGTCTTCACTCCGCTGGCCTTGGTGAAGGCGTCGGCCAGCTTCACGGCGGTCTTGGCCGAGTCGGAGTCGGGAGCCTGCCGGATCCAGATCTCCAGGGCGTCGTCGCCCGAACCCCCACCGGAGCCGCAGCCGGCCAGGGTGACGGCGAGCGCCGTGACAATCGCGGCCCCGAGCAGATGACGTGGCATCAGACCGCCTCCTGTTCACATATGTGGACATGTTTCGCGGATGTGTTTCGCGTTCATGTGAACGTAACGAGTGGCCTGGATCACGTCAATATTCCATGGATGTGAATTCACGTCATATGCGTGTACAACAGTCCCCATGCGAATCCTTGTCACCGGCGCCGCCGGCAAAGTCGGCACCCTGCTCCGCCCGCGGCTCGCCAGGGAGGGACGGATCGTCCGCCTGTCCGACGTGGTCCCGCTGGAGGCGGGCCCCGGCGAGGAGGTCGTGGTCGCCGACCTCGCCGACGCCGACGCCGTGGCCGCCGCCATGAAGGGCGTCGACGCCGTGATCCACCTGGGCGGGCAGAGCCGGGAGCACCCCTGGGCCGACATCGTGCGGGCCAACATGGACGGCACGTACGTGCTCATGGAGGCCGCCCGCCAGGAGGGTGTCGGCCACGTCGTCCTCATGGGCAGCCATCACGCGGCGGGCTTCCACACCCGCCCCGCCGACGGCTCGGAGCTGCCCGACTACGCCTTCCCCAGGCCCGACACCCTGTACGGCGTGAGCAAGGTCGTGATGGAGGCGCTGGGCAGCCTGTACCACGACAGGTTCGGCATGAACGTGACGGTGGTCAGGCTCGGCACCTGCAACGAGGGCTCGGCCGACACCAGGGGCCTGTCCACCTGGATCTCACCCGACGACTGCGCCCGCCTGATGGAGGCGGCGCTGACGGCGACCGGCTACCACGTGGTGTGGGGGGTGTCGGACAACACCCGGCGCTGGTGGTCGCTGGAGGAGGCCAAGGCGATCGGCTACGAGTCGCTGGACGACTCGGAGGCGCACGCGGGGCCGATCCTCGCCGAGCAGGGCGAGCCCGATCTGACCGAGCCGCTGCACCATCGGGCCGGCGGGGTGTTCACCCTGAACGAGCTCGGCGGCCGGTGGTGACGGCGAGGGGCCGGTGATCGCGACGATCACCGGCCCTTCGGCTTCAGCCGCCGTCAGCCCGGCGCGGGCAGATCCAGCGCGGCGGGGCCGGCGTGCTCCAGCACCGTGCGCTTGACCAGGTTGGCGTTGACCAGCGGGCGGTAGGCGTAGACCTCGGCGGGGGCCCAGCCCACGTCAGTGGTGAACTCCAGCGCGGTCCACGCGGGCGGGGCGCTCCCCGCCGCGGCGGCCTTGGCCAGCTCGGCCGCCTTGGCCGCCTCGAACTTGCGCCTGGCCACGGCGACCACGTCGACGGGGCGGCCGTTGAACCAGGAACGCCTGTCGAAGAACCGGTGCGCGTTCCAGTTCTGGACCACGATGTCCTGCGGCCCGTCGTACTCGAAGGCGTTGTGCTCGGAGTAGACCCTGGACTCGATGCCCAGGCCGAGGTAGTGGCTCGGACCGCCGAGGTCGTTGCTGACCAGGGGCTGCTCTCCGGTCATCGAGCCCCTGTAGTAGTTGTTGAAGACGTGCACGGCGCCGTAGCGGACGCGTGGCGAGCGCTGCGAGACGCCGTCGAAGAGGTTGCCGTAGTAGGTGACGCGCAGCTTGCCGCGATCCCTGTCGCCTCTGCCGTCGCCGGAGCCGACCAGCATGTTCTTGTCGTGGTTGACGAAGCGGTTGTAGGAGACGGTGATGAGGTCGGAGCCGTCCTCGATGTCGAGCAGGCCGTCGTGGCGGTTGACCGGCTTGCCGTTGGGGCCGGTAGGAGCGTCCCTGTCGAGGCGCTGCCCATCGGTGAAGGCGCAGTGGTCGATCCAGATCCTGGAGCCCGTGACGATCCCGAACGCCTTGAAGCGGGCGTTCCACGAGCCGCTCTCCCCGTCACCGGGGTCCCAGCTGGTGAAGTGATCGATGGGCGACTCCAGCTCGAGGCCGCGCACGATGATGTTCGAGCCGGTGTTGACCGAGAGGAAGACGCCCTCGAGGCGGGCGTCGGCGCCGATGCCGAGCAGCGTGGTGTCGCTCGGCACGGTGAGCTGGATCTGCCGCTTCTGGTTGTTCGAGCCGGTCTGCCTGAGCCTGCGCATCTGGCCGCACCACGCGTGGGCCTGGTCGCTCCACACCTTGCCGCCGACGAAGCATGCCAGGTACTTGCCGAGGTCGTAGCCCGGCGCGTAGTCCTGCTCGCCGAGCAGGACGCCGTCGTCGGTCTGGTTGCCGTAGATCGTCCCGCGTACGTGGATCGTCTTGGGCCCGCCGGTGGCCAGGGCGTCCTTGAGCTCCTTGCGGGTGGTGACGACGTGGACAGGGCCGCCCGCGCCGCCGGTGGCGTGCTCGCCCCACCCGATGGGGCGGTCCGGATCGGGCAGCGGCGGGACGGCGTGCGCGGGTGGCGCCACGGCCAGCGCGCAGGCGAGTGCGGTGATCAGAGTGAGGGTGCGGCGCACGGTACTCCTTGAGAGGTCGGTGAGCCCGTACGGCTCTGGCGTCGCGGTGCCGTACGGGGGAAGGAGGAGGGTCAGCCGCTCACGCGACCCCGCCCGCCAGCTCTGCGGCGGCCGCCCTGTCGAGCCGACCGTCCGCCACGACGGTGACCACGCGCCTGCTCAGCGTGTGCGCGACCTCAAGAGGTCGCTCCCATGCCAGCGCGGGGCCCACGCCGGGATACTCCGACACCCTGACGAACCACGGGTCGGGAGGGCCGCACTGAACGAAGACCAGGCTCCACGCGTCGGACGCCATGGCCAGCCACCGCGTCACGCTTCCGTGGACGTCGCTCTCGCCCTCGCCCTCGGCGGTGAACACCTCCAGGCGCGTGGAGGCCGCAGGCGCCCGCCAGAAGAACCCGCCGTATCCCGCGCCCGGCCTTCCCTTGCACGCCGAGCTCCTGATCTCCAACGGCTCGGCCACCGTGAGCGTGAAGGAGAAGTCCAGCGCCCACGCCTGCCCATGGGGGCGCGCCAGCACGGTTCTCTGCTCGCGCGCGACGGCCGCGCCGTCGGGCCCGAGCCAGGTCAGCGCCTCCCTGAACCCCTGCTCGAGCTCCTCGAAGACGTCGTGCCGCTGGTGGCCGTGGTCGTCGAGCCAGGTGGGCCCGCTGCCCTCGACGAAGGTCCTTCCGCCCCAGAAGTTCACGCCGCCGACGTCCGCGACGGCCAGGCTGACACCGAGGTGGTGGACGTGGTCGGCGGGGCGGAACTCGCTCACCTCCACGCCCCCGAGCGTCCGCACCGGATGCAGGTAGGGCCGGGGGGAGTCGGTGACGGGCAGCGCGGGCCTCCAGACGTACGAGGCCACGGGGGTCGTGCCGGCCCGCAGCTCCCGCCTGCCCGCCCACGGCGCGCCCAGCTCGGAGAACAGGGCCAGCCGCTCGGCGCTCAGGTCGGTCAGCTCCCTGACGCCTTCGACCTCGCGGCGGCCTGGGTGGATCCTCTGGTGCTCCTCCGCGATCGGCAGCGGGTCGGGCGCGAGCCGCACCGCCTCGAGGAACTCCATGAACGCCCCCGTCCTGGCCAGCGGAGCCAGGAGCTCGGCGCCGGTCGTGACGTGCTCGACCAGGTTCTCCAGCAGGTCCGCGCGCGGGTGGACGGCGCCGTCGAGCTCGTCGGTGGTGTAGACGAGCCGGGCCGTGCCGCCGGTGCCGTGCACGACCAGGTAGGGCTCGGTGCGCCCGGTGGCGCACAGCGTCACCGCCACCGTGATCACCCGGCCGTCGGCGAGCCTGATCCTGGCGGCTGAGGTGTCGTCCGCCTCGATCGGGTTGGCGTGGAAGAGCTCGAGCTCCACCGAGGCGACGGAGCCGAGCTCCTCGGCCCCCGCGGCCGCCAGCGCGGTGGCGGTCGCATGGGCGAAGGGGTTGGTGAGCGCGCCGTCCACCACGTCCTGGCCGTTCAGGCGGCGACGGCCGGACCACGGCGAGCGGGTGAAGTAGTCGGAGGGGCGCTCCCACGCCCCCGCCACCCCGATGCCGTGGATGTCGCCGAGCTCGCCGGAGGCGATGAGCTCGCGCAGCGCGGGCACGGCCGAGGAGCCGAGGCTCTGGAAGCCGACCTGGCAGCCGAGCCCGCTCTCCCGCTGGGCCGAGACGATCCGTTCGAAATCGGCGAGCGAGGCGGCGGGAGGCTTCTCCAGCAGGACGTGCGAGCCGGCCCGCAGGGCGGTGACGGCGAGGTCCGCGTGGGTGTTGATGGGCGTGCACAGGATCGTGATCTCGGCGCCCGTGCCCTTGACCAGCGCGGCGAGGTCGCCGGGGCCCGCCTGCTCCGGAGCGCCCAGACCGTGCAGCGTGGCGGCCTCCACGGGACGCACGTCGCAGATCCCCGCCAGCTCGACCAGGCCGCGCGCCGTGAGCCTGCGCAGGTTGTCCAGGTGCGAGCGGCCGTGGCCGTACGCGCCCGCGAGCACCACCCTCGTCACGCCGCCCATGTCAGCCCCAGCCCGGGGCGCCCTGCCGACCGCAGCGCGGCGCCCTCGATCACCACGGGGTACGGCTCGGCGAGCAGGCCGAGGTCGGCCAGCGACGCGTCCTCGACCAGCTCCACCATCGCGGGATGGTGCAACGTGAGGGCCAGCTGCCCCGACAGCTCCGTGAGCAGGTGCGGATGGACGGGGACGCCGAAGGTGCGGGCCAGCTCCGCGATCCGCAGGAACGGGGTGATTCCGCCGACCCTGACCACGTTGGGCTGGACCACGTCGCACGCGCCCGCGGTCAGCAGGTCGCGGAAGCCGTAGGTGGTGTAGACGTTCTCGCCCACCGCCACGGGGACATCGATGCGGCGGCGCAGCTCCACGTGGGCGGCGAGGTCGTCGGCCTGCAGCGGCTCCTCGATCCAGTGCAGGTCGTACGGCTCGAGCGCGGCGATCGCGCGCCTGGCCCTGTGCAGGTCCCAGCGCTGGTTGGCGTCGATCATCAGGAGCGTGCCAGGACCGACGATCTCGCGCACCGTCGCGACCCGCTCGACGTCCTCCGCCAGGTCGGGCCTGCCCACCTTGACCTTGACGGCGGGCAGGCCCGCCGCCGCCCAGCGCTTGGCCTGCCCGGCCAGCTCGTCGAGCGAGTAGTGCAGGTTGACGCCGCTGCCGTAGACGGGAACGCTCTCGCGGCGCGGTCCGAGCACGTTCACGAGAGAGTCCTGCCCGCAGCGCAGGTCCCAGAGCGCCAGGTCGATCCCCGCCAGAGCGATCGTGGTGATCCCTCCTGCCCCCGCCTCTCTCAGGTGCCGCCACAGCCGGTCCCAGACCAACTCGGGGTGGGCGGGCAGTCCGATCAGCGCCTCGCGGACGTCATGGTCGAGCAGGGCCCGCACGGCGTGCGCGCCGATCTGCGGCGTCCAGGAGAACCCGGTGCCCTTGCGCCCGTCGGCCAGCGTGATCTTGCAGACGATCACATGGTTGTGCCGCACGTCCTCGCCCCACGGACGGCGCAGCGGCACCGACCTGAGCGTGGTCCTCAGGTCGGTGATCATGCCGATACCAGCCTGAGGCCGGTGCCGATCAGCTCGTCGAGCTCGCGCACGTGCTGGGGGGTGAGGTCGGTCAGCGGCGCCCTGACCGGGCCGACGTCCAGGCCCCGCAGCCGAAGCCCCGCCTTGACCAGGGAGACCGCGTAGCCGGGAACCCTGCTGCGCAGCTCGACCAGCGGCGCGTAGAACTCCTCCAGCAGCCGGTCGTGGCCGTTGAAGTAGGCGACGGCGATCTCGGGGGCGAAGGCGAACACCGCCGAGGAGTAGAGCTCGATGCCGAGAGCGCGGTAGGCGGGCATGGTCAGCTCGGCGGTCGGCAGGCCGTTGAAGAAGGTGAAGCCGGGGCCGATCTCCCTGCGCACCGCCAGCACGGTGCGCTGCAGCCTGTCGACGTCGCCCAGGCCGTCCTTGAGCCCGATCACGCCGGGGACGCGGGCCAGCTCCACCACCGTCTCGGGGTCGAGCACCACCGAGCCGCGCTGGTAGATGATCACCGGCAGCTCGGCGGCCACCGCGCGCACGTAGGCGGTGAACCCCGCTCCGGTGCCCTGAGCCAGGTAGGGCGGCATGAGGAGCAGTCCGTCCGCGCCGGCCGCGCGCGCGGCGCGCGCCTGCTCCAGCGCCGCGCCGAGCGGCCCGCCCGCCCCTGCCAGCACCGGCACCCTGCCCTGGACGGTGTCGGTCGCCACCGCTACGGCACGGGCGTGCTCGTCCTGCGACAGGGCGGAGAACTCTCCCGTGCCGCAGGCCACGAAGACAGCGCCGGGGTCGTTGGCCAGGCCCTTGCCGATGTGCTCGGCGAGCACGTCCTCCGCCAGCGCGCCTTCGGCGTCGAAAGGCGTCACGGGGAAGAACAGGACGCCGCTGAGATCCATGTCAGATGCTCCCTTGAGAGAGTTCGGTGCGCCAGCTGCGCTTGGCCTGCCAGCCGAGGAGTCGTTCGGCCTTGGCGGAGGAGAAGGCGGGGGCGCAGCCGGTGAGAGCGGAGGCGAACTCCGCAGTGGAGGGGATGACCTTCGGCAGCAGCTCGGCCAGCGGCTCGCGGGCGAGGGCGTCCGCTGCGCCGGCGAAGAACACCTCGCCGTTGGGCAGGTCGGGCAGCCGGTCGAGGAGGGTGATCACCAGGTCGGCCGCGTCCCGCGCGTCGATGTAGTTGAACAGCGAGACGCCGGCGATGTCGGGCCTGTCCAGCCGCTCGGCCACGGTGTGGCCCGACTGGGTGGGTGCGCCTTCCCACTCCTCGGGGGCGATCACGAAACAGGGCCTGACGGCGGCCAGGCGCGTGGCGGCCGTGCGGGCGAAGGAGCGCATGGTCTCCTCGGCCACCAGTTTGGAGAGGCTGTAGGCGTTCCACGGCCTGGCCGGATGGGCCTCGTCGATGGGCAGGTAGTCGGGCGCCCAGCCGTTCGGCGAACCGTACCCGATGACGGTCGGGCTGCTGGCCACGATCACCTTGCCCACGCCGAGGGCCACCGCGGCGTCGCACACGTTGAAGGCCAGCTGCGTGTTGGTGCGGAAGGTCACCACGTCGCTCCGGCTGAACGGGGTGGCGATCGCGGCCAGGTGGACGACGGCGTCCGGGCGGAAGCGCGCGATCACCTCGTACGCCTCGCCCAGATCCGTCAGGTCGGCGGGTAGCTCGGCGGCGGCGTCGGCGGGGGTGCCCTGCGCCCTGTCCACGCCGATCACCTCGTGGCCTGCGGCGGCCAACGCGGACACGACGCTGCGCCCGAGGCGCCCCGCGCTCCCGGTGACAAGAGTTCTGCTCACGGGTTGTCTTTCCCTTCTGGCAGCCCCGAGCGCGCTCAGGACTGCAACCAGTTGCATGAAACACTGTCGGTGCCAGCCGGAAACGTCAAGAGCGCAATTTGATGCAGCCCGTTGACCTGGGTTCTTCGATGCCATTCGGGTCCCCGCCCGGCCGCAACCGGTCGCAGGATCGGAGGTATCTGGCCTGGTGAGGGTGCAACCGCTTGCGTTAGGGTGCGGCCGAGGGCTGGAGGCGTCATGGCGGTGACGATCAGGGATGTGGCGCGGGCGTCGGGGGTGCATGTCTCGACGGTGTCGCGGACGTTCTCGGCTCCGCATCTGGTGAACGCGGAGACGCGTACGCGGGTGTTGGCGGTGGCTGAGGGGTTGGGGTATCGGCCTAATCGTGCGGCGCGGGCGTTGACGACGGGGCGGACGCATAATTTGGGGTTGATTGTGGCGGATATCGCGAATCCGTTTTTTCCGCCGTTGATCAAGGCTGCTCAGGCTCAGGCGCGGGAGCGGGATTATCACGTGTTCGTGGCGGACACCGATGAGGATCCGTTGTTGGAGCAGGAGTTGATCGAGACGTTGTGCAAGCAGGTGGATGGGGTGTTGTTGTGTAGTCCGCGGTTGTCGAATCGGGTGATCGAGCGGTTGCGGGCGCAGGTGCCTTTTGTGGTGGTGAATCGTCGGTTGAAGGGTTTGACGACGGTGTTGATGGATGTGGGGCAGGGTGCGGGGGTGGCGGTGGAGCATGTGGCGGGGTTGGGTCATCGCAGGATGGCGCTGCTGACGGGGCCGGCGGGGTCGTGGACCAGCGGAGAGATACGCCAGGCGGCCACCGACAGGACCGCCGAGCTGGGCGTGGAACTGACGGTGATCGGGCCGAACGAGCCGACCGAGCACGGCGGACTGGCCGCCGCCCAGGCGGTGGCGGCCTCGGGTGTGACGGCGGTGCTGTGCTACAACGACCTGGTCGCGCTGGGCCTGATCGAGGGGTTGAGGGAGCGCGGGGTGGACGTCCCCGGTGACGTGAGCGTCATCGGCGTGGACGACAGCCTGCCAGGCAGGCTGAGCAGGCCGAAGCTGACCACGATCACGATGCCCACCGCCGCCGCGGGCCGCATGGCCGTCGACCTGCTGCTCGCCACCATCGCGGGCCCCGCCGCCGGCGCGCCTCCGCGCACCACCGTCAGGCTGGAGACCGGCCTGCTGATCAGAGAATCGACTCAGAGAGTGAGTTCATCGTGATATTTGGGACCACGCCCGCGGGCGACACCGTGGACCGGCACGTCCTGTCGAACGGCAGGATGCGCGCGGCGGTCCTGACCCTCGGCGCGATCGTCCAGTCGATCGAGCTGCCCGACGGCGGCGACGTCGTCCTCGGCCTGCCCACCGTGGCCGACTACCTCGAGCGCAGCCGTTACTTCGGCGCCGTGGTCGGCAGGTACGGCAACCGCATCGCCAACGGCCGCTTCACCCTCGACGGTGTCACGTACCAGCTGCCGCTCAACAACAACGGCCACAGCCTCCACGGCGGGGAGCGCGGCTTCGACAAGCGCCTCTGGCACGCCGACCCTGACGGCGAGCGGGCCGTCAGGCTGACCTACGTCAGCAAGGACGGCGAGGAGGGCTACCCGGGCACGCTCACCACCTCGGTCACCTACACGCTCACCGACGAGGACGAACTGCGCATCGACTACCACGCGACCACGGACGCGCCCACGGTGCTCAACCTGACCAACCACTCCTACTTCACCCTCGGCCGCCCCGCCGACGTGCGCGGGCACATCGTCACGATCGAGGCCGACCACTACCTCGACGTCGACGAGGGCAAGATCCCCCTCCCCGGCCCTCCCGCGCCCGTGCAGGGCACGCCGTACGACTTCACCGTCCCGACGCGCGTGGGCGACAGGCTGGACGGCTGCTACGACCACTGCTACGTCCTGCGGCCGGGAGGCGTGGTGCGCGTGGAGGAGCCGGTCAGCGGCAGGGCGATGGAGGTGACGACCACCGAACCTGGCGTGCAGTTCTACACCGGCCACATGCTGGACGGCGTCGCGACGCCGTACGACAGGTTCGCGGGTCTCTGCCTGGAGACGCAGCGCTTCCCCGACGCGCCCAACCGTCCCGACTTCCCCTCCGCGGTGCTGAGGCCGGGCGAGGAGCACCGCTCGACCACGGCCTACCGCTTCACCTGGTGAGCTAGCCCCGCTCGACCTCGGGAACCGTGACGCGCCCGACTCTCGCGTCACGGTTCCCTCCGTGCTGCTTCCACTGCAACCGCTTGTAGCAACCGGGTCATATTTTCAAGATTGTTGGACCGCCGACATCTGACGGAAACGCGCTGACCTGCCTCGATCGTCGTAGCGATATATCGGTAACAGTGGGGTAACGCCTGCAAAGGGTTGACGTAACTTTCCTCGGCGCTATAGGAAAGCGCCATCCATTCACGTCACATCGGGAGGTCCCGTGATGACGACTGAGTCAAAAAATGTCCGGGCTCGATCCATGCAGGGGCCCCGCCGTGGTTGATTCGCTGTCGTTGAAGTCCGCGGTCGCGACCGAGCCCCACGCTCCCAAGGGCAGGCGCAGGCGTACCGGCGTCAACCGCTCCCGTCGCGAGGCGCTGACGGCCTACGTCTTCCTGGCGCCGTGGTTCGTGGGCCTGTTCCTGATCACCATCGGTCCCATCGCCGCGTCGCTCTACCTGTCCTTCACCGACTACAGCCTCCTCGACGAGGCGAAATGGGTCGGGCTGGACAACTACACGACGATGTTCGAGCAGGACCCCAGGTTCTGGACGTCGCTGAAGGTGACCACGATCTACGTGGTCGTCTCGGTGCCCCTCCAGCTGGGCTTCGCCCTCGGGCTGGCGCTGCTGCTGGACCGCGGACTGCGGGGCCTGTCGTTCTACCGCTCGATCTACTACCTGCCCTCGCTGCTGGGCGGCAGCGTCGCGATCGCGATCCTGTGGCGGAAGATCTTCGGCGCCGACGGCCTGGTGAACTCGGTGCTCGGCCTCTTCGGCATCCAGGGCACCAGCTACGTCAACAACCCCGACACCGCACTGGGCACGCTGATCCTCCTGCACGTCTGGACGTTCGGCGCCCCGATGGTCATCTTCCTGGCCGGTCTGCGGCAGATCCCGCGCAGCTACTACGAGGCCGCGGCCGTGGACGGCGCGACCACGCTCAGGCAGTTCAAGACGATCACCCTGCCGTTGCTGACGCCGATCATCTTCTTCAACCTCGTGCTCGAGGTGATCAAGTCGTTCCAGTCGTTCACGCAGTCGTTCATCGTGAGCAACGGCTCGGGTGGTCCCAACGACTCGACGCTCTTCTACACGCTCTACCTCTACGTCAACGGGTTCAAGGAGTACGAGATGGGCTACGCCTCGGCGCTGGCCTGGGTGCTCGTCCTCATCATCGCCGGTCTGACCGGGGTCAACTTCCTCGCGTCCAAGTATTGGGTCTTCTATGGCGACAGCAAGTAGGCGGCTGCCGGTCCTCTACCGGCGCCGCGTCACCAGGGGTGCCAAGCACCTGCTGCTCATCGGCTTCGGCCTGATCATGCTCTACCCGCTGCTGTGGATGATCTCCAGCGCGCTCAAGCCGGAGGAGCTGATCTTCAGGGAGCCCGGACTGATCCCGAGCGAGATCACCCTCGAGAACTTCATCGAGGGCTGGACGGCGCTGGCCCACCCGTTCGGCTACTACATGTGGAACTCGGCCATCGTCACAGGGCTGTCGATCGTCGGCAACCTGGCCGCCTGCTCGATGGCCGCCTACGCCTTCGCCAGGCTGAACTTCCCGATGAAGAAGTTCTGGTTCGCGATCATGCTGGGCTCGATCATGCTGCCCCTGCACGTGGTGATCGTCCCGCAGTACATCATGTTCTCCAAGCTCGACATGATCAACACGGTGTGGCCGCTGATCCTGCCGAAGTTCCTGGCCCACGACTCCTTTTTCATCTTCCTGATGGTCCAGTTCATCAGGACGCTGCCGCGCGAGCTCGACGAGGCGGCCTCGATCGACGGAGCCGGATACTGGCGCACGTTCTTCCGCGTCATCCTGCCGCTCTGCACCCCCGCGCTCGCCACCACGGCGATCTTCACCTTCATCTGGACGTGGAACGACTTCCTGAGCCAGCTGCTCTATCTCAACAACCCCGACAACTTCACCGTTCCCGTGGCGCTGCGCACCTTCCTGGACTCCAGCGGTGAGTCGTCATGGGGGCCGATGTTCGCCATGTCGATCATCGCGCTCGGCCCGATCTTCGGCTTCTTCCTGGCCGGCCAGAAGTACCTGATCCGTGGTGTGGCCACCACGGGTCTCAAGTAGTCCTCTTCACCCCCTGCGAACGATCAAGAGGAAGGACGGAGAGATGCGCTCTCTCAAGACCACGGCTCTGCTCGCGGCGGCCGCGATGGCACTGGCGGCCTGCGGCGGAGGCGGCAGCGGCGGCGACGCCTCCGGCGACAAGGTCAAGCTGCGCTTCTCCTACTGGGGCAGCGACTCCAGGCAGAAGCTCACCGAGCAGGTCATCGCCGCGTTCGAGAAGAAGAACCCGACCATCGACGTGGTCGGGGAGTTCTCGGACTGGCCCAGCTACTACGAGTCGCTGGCCACCAAGGTGGCCGCCAACGACGCCCCCGACGTGATGACCATCGAGATCCGCGGCCTGGCCGAGTACGCGGGCCGCGGCGCGCTCTCCGATCTCACCGGCAAGGTCAACACCGCCGACCTCGACCCTCAGGTGCTGGCCTCGGGCAGCGTCGACGGCAAGCAGTACGCCATCCCCACCGGCGTCAACGTCTTCTCGATGCTGGCCAACAAGGCGACCATCGAGAAGGCGGGCCAGAAGCTCCCCGACGACAAGACCTGGACGTGGGACGAGTTCGTCAGCCTCTCCCAGAAGATCACCGCGGGGGGAGACGGCTCGGTCTACGGCGCCGAGTACAACTTCAACCCCGCCTACCTGACCATCTTCGCCGCGCAGCGCGGCGAGAAGTTCTACGACAACGGCAAGATCGGCATCACGCCCGACACGCTCAAGGCGTGGTGGGCGACCTTCACCAAGCTCATCGAGACCAAGGGGTCGCCCGACGCGGCGAAGATGGGTGAGATCGCCGCGGCGGGCCAGGAGCAGTCGCTGATCGCCACCAACAAGGGCGCCTTCGGCATGTGGTGGAGCAACCAGCTCGGCGCGATGGCCAAGTCGTCGGGGCAGGAGCTGACCCTGCTGCGCCTGCCGAAGCTGCCCGACGCGACGAACGCCGGCATGTTCCTGCAGCCCGCCATGCACTGGACCGCCTCCAGCAAGAGCGAGCACGCGGCCGAGGCGCACAAGTTCATCGACTTCCTGATCAACGACCCCGAGGCGGGCGGCCTGCTGCTGAGCGACCGCGGACTGCCGATCAACTCGAAGGTCCTCGAGGCGATCAAGAGCAAGCTGCCCCCCGCCGACCAGCAGACGCTGACCTTCCTCGACTCGGTCAAGAGCGAGCTGTCCCCTGTGGTCGTGCCGCCCAAGGGCGGCTCGAAGATGGAGGACATCCTGAAGCGCTACTCCGAGGCCGTGACGTCGGGCCAGCAGAGCCCCGACGAGGCCGCCACCAAGCTGCTCGAAGAGGCCAACGCGGCCCTGGCGGGCTGACGATCACCTTCACCGCCGTACGGCTCGCTCGAGCCGTACGGCACACCCATCGGGGAGACAGATGAGATACGGCATCGCAGGACTCGGGCACCGCGCCCAGATGTACGTCGGCGCGCTGACGGGAGACTGGAGCGACACCGGCGAGATCGTCGCCTTCTGCGACACCAACCAGACCAGGATGGACTACTACAACGAGCTCGTGGGACGGCCGGTGCCGTGCTTCGGGCCCGATGACTTCGCCGCGATGCTGGAGCTGTGCGACGCGGTGATCATCACCACCGTGGACGCCACGCACGCCGCCTACGTCTGCGCGGCGCTGGACGCCGGCAAGCACGTGATCGTGGAGAAGCCGCTCACCACCGACGCCGCAGGCTGCGCGGCGATCGCCGCCGCCGCCGAGCGGAGCACGGCCTCCCTGATCGTCACCTTCAACTACCGCTACTCGCCGCGCAACTCCGCGGTGCGGCGCCTGCTCATGGACGGCGCGATCGGCGAGGTCACCTCCGTCCACTTCGAGTGGGCGCTGGACACCATCCACGGCGCCGACTACTTCCGCCGCTGGCACCGCGACAAGGCCATCTCGGGCGGCCTGCTGGTGCACAAGTCCACCCACCACTTCGACCTGGTGAACTGGTGGCTGGCCGCCGCCGCGCGCAGCGTGTACGCCCAGGGCGAGCTGCGCTTCTACGGGGCGCAGAACGCCAAGGCCAGAGGCATGACGGCCAGGCCCGAGCGCGCTCATGGCGCGCCCGAGCTCGGCAGCGACCCCTTCCTGCTCGACCTGTCCGCCGACCCGAGGCTCAAGCGGCTCTACCTGGACGCCGAGCACGAGGACGGCTACCTGCGCGACAGGGACGTCTTCAGCGAGGGCATCACGATCGAGGACAACATGGCGGTCCTGGTGCGCTACGACAGCGGCGCGATGCTCACCTACTCGCTGAACGCCCACGCGCCGCACGAGGGCTACCGCGTCGTGTTCAACGGCACAGGAGGCAGGATCGAGCTGGAGGTGTGCGAGCGGTCGTGGACCTCCCCGCACGCCGCGATCGACCCGAGCGCCTCGTCGAAGGAGCACGCGGCGGACTCGTGGGAGCGGCTCACGCTGCACCGGCACTGGCAGCAGCCCGGCGAGATCCCGATCGAGCAGGGCGAGGGCGGGCACGGCGGCGGCGACAGGCTCCTGCTGAACGACCTCTTCCGAGGGGCGGGCGACGACCCCCTCGCCCGGCAGGCCGGCTACGTCGACGGGATCCGCAGCGTCCTGGTGGGCGCGGCGGCCAACGAGTCGATCCGCTCGGGCAGGGCGGTCCTGCTGGCCGAGGGCGGCACGCGCATGGCTGACAGCTGAGCCGTGCCCGGCCCTCTCGACTCGAGTCGCCTGCGACACCTCGGCGACTTCTCCGGGCTCGCCGAGATCGCCATGACGCAACGGCAGCTGTTCCCCCCACCGGCCCCTGACCTGCGCGACAGGGCGCGCGACGCGCTGGGCGTGCTCGCTCTGACCGCCGCGCACGTGCGCACCGAGCGAACCTGGACGGCGGGCGAGCTGTCGGGGGAGGAGGTCTCGTGGGAGGTCGGATTCGGTCCGAGGACACACGCCTACGTGCTGCGCCCGAGGCGCGCCGCGGACGGCGTGCTGCCCGGCGTCGTCGCGCTGCACTGCCACGCGGGGATGAAGTGGGCGGGCAAGGAGAAGATCGCCGACGGCCCCGAGGGTCCCTCACCCGAGGTCGCCAGGCTGAGAGCCACGCTCTACGACGGCAGGGCATGGGCGGCGGAGCTGGCCCTGCGCGGGTTCACGGTGCTGGTGCCCGACGTGCTCGGCTGGGGCAGCCGCAGGTTCCCCGCCGCCGACATGCCGGACGGCGTGCCGGACGACCTGGACGCGCCGCTCAGCGAGGCCGACCGTTACGACGTGGCGGCCGCCCGCCACGAGCACGTGCTGGCCAAGTACTGCACCGTGCTGGGCACCTCGTACGCGGGCGTCGTCGCGGGGGAGGACCTCGCCGCGGCGGCCTACCTGCGCTCGCGTCCCGACGTCGGTGCCGTCGGCTGCGCGGGCCTGTCGGGCGGCGGGCTGCGGGCCGCGCTGCTCGGAGCCTTCGACCCCGACGTCGAGGCGGTGGCGGTGGTGGCCATGATCTCCTCCTACCGCGACCTGCTCGACGGCTTCGTGGCCCGCCACACCTGGATGTTGTACCCGCCGGGGCTGTCCCGGCTGTGCGATCTTCCTGACCTGGTCGCGAGCGGCGCTCCGAGGCCGTTGCTCGTCTGGTACGGCGAGCGCGACGAGATCCTGCCGCTGAGCGGGATGCGGCGGGCACATGCGATGATCGCGGCACACTATCGGCGGGCTCCGGCCGGCTACACAGGGGTCTTCGCCGACGCGGGGCACAGCTTCGGCCTCGTCGCGCAGGAGCGGGTCTTCGGCTGGCTCGCCCGCCATTTGAAAGCAGACGGAGGTACGGCGTGGCGGTGACGATCAGGGATGTGGCGCGGGCGTCGGGGGTGCATGTCTCGACGGTGTCGCGGACGTTCTCGGCTCCGCATCTGGTGAACGCGGAGACGCGTACGCGGGTGTTGGCGGTGGCTGAGGGGTTGGGGTATCGGCCTAATCGTGCGGCGCGGGCGTTGACGACGGGGCGGACGCATAATTTGGGGTTGATTGTGGCGGATATCGCGAATCCGTTTTTTCCGCCGTTGATCAAGGCTGCTCAGGCTCAGGCGCGGGAGCGGGATTATCACGTGTTCGTGGCGGACACCGATGAGGATCCGTTGTTGGAGCAGGAGTTGATCGAGACGTTGTGCAAGCAGGTGGATGGGGTGTTGTTGTGTAGTCCGCGGTTGTCGAATCGGGTGATCGAGCGGTTGCGGGCGCAGGTGCCTTTTGTGGTGGTGAATCGTCGGTTGAAGGGTTTGACGACGGTGTTGATGGATGTGGGGCAGGGTGCTGGGGTGGCGGTGGAGCATGTGGCGGGGTTGGGTCATCGCAGGATGGCGCTGCTGACAGGCCCGCAGTCCTCCTGGACCAGCGAGGAGATGCTGGCCGCCGCCACGCTCGCCGCCCGCGAGCGCGACATCGAGCTGGTGGTGATGGGGCCGAACGAGCCGACCGAGCAGGGCGGCCTGGCCGCCGCGCGGGCGGTGGCGGCCTCGGGTGTGACGGCGGTGCTGTGCTACAACGACCTGGTCGCGCTGGGCCTGATCGAGGGGTTGAGGGAGCGCGGGGTGGACGTCCCCGGTGACGTGAGCGTCATCGGCGTGGACGACAGCCTGCCCGGCAGGCTCAACAGGCCGAAGCTCACGACGATCACGATGCCCACCGCCGCCGCGGGCCGCATGGCCGTCGATCTGCTCCTGGCCGCTGTCAACGCGGGTGACGCGGGCACGCCCACGCTCGCCAGGCTGGAGACCCACCTGGTCGTACGCGAGTCGACCGCAGCGCCCGCCCGTGACGGAGGACGCTCCATCCTGACCCCGACATAAGGGATATCGGCGAGCCTCCACGCCATCGCCCCCGTCTCCGACGTACCTTTGGCATCATGGCCACCCGTACGCCGAAAAGCGCATCGAAGGGGCCGGCGAAGCGGTCGACCTCGTCACGCTCGACTCCGGCCAAGCGGACGACCGCCCAGTCCTCCGCGAGACCCAAGGCGAAGACGACGGCGTCGGCCCGCAGACCCCCCGCCACCCACCAGGACCCGATCAGCTGGGTCTTCACCATGATCGGCAAGCTGATCGTGGGGCTGTGGATGCTGGTGGCCAACGGCATAGGAGGAGCCGCCAGAGCCCTGGGCAACCAGGCGCGCGAACTCGACCCCGTGCACAGACGCGACGGCGTGGGGCTGGCGGTGCTGGCCGGCGCCATCGTGCTGGCCGCCATGACCTGGCGACAGTCCAGGGGCGCGGTCTCCGAAGTCGTCAACGCCGTCGCGCACGGCGTGTTCGGCTCGCTGGCGTGGGCGATCCCGCTGCTGCTCGGCCTGCTGGCCTGGCGCTTCCTGCGCCATCCCGACCAGAACGCCGACACCGGCCGCATGGTGATCGGCTGGGGCGCGCTGCTGACCGGCGTGCTCGGGGTCATCCACGTGGTCAACGACGTGCCGTACCCGGCGGGTGACTCCACTGACGGCATGGACAAGGTGTCGGCCGCCGGTGGCATGGTCGGCTTCATCGTCTCGGCCCCGCCCGCCAGCATCCTGCCCGCGTGGGTGACGATCCCGCTGCTGCTGCTCCTGTCGGGATTCGGCGTGCTCGTGATCACCGCGACGCCCGTGCACAGGATTCCCGAGCGGCTGGGCGAGCTGCGGCACATGCTGTTCGAGAAGAGCGGCACGCCCAAGCAGGGCGAGCAGGTCAGGAAGCGGGTCAGGAGCAAGAAGCCCGACCTGCCCGACGGCGTGAAGCCGTACGACACACCGGTGATCGCCGAGAAGGACAAGCACTCTCCCGAGATCGTGCCCGGCCTGGTGGACGACGAGCCGCAGGAGGCCCCCGAGCCGCCGAAGCCGGTCGTGGCCGCGGCGCCCGAGCCGACTCCCGCGCCGCGCAAGGTCGAGCAGCTGGTGCTGTCGCCGCAGGCGGGGCCGTACATCCTGCCCGACCTGCAGTCGCTGAGCGCCGGCAGCGCGCCCAAGCAGGAGACCAAGGCGAACAAGACGGTGGTCAACGCGCTGACCAGCGTGCTGGAGCAGTTCACCATCGACGCGCAGGTGATCGGCTTCACCAGAGGGCCGACCGTCACGCGCTACGAGATCGAGCTCGGCCCCGCCGTGAAGGTGGAGAAGGTCACCGCGCTCACCAAGAACATCGCCTACGCGGTCAAGTCGGCCGACGTGCGCATCCTCTCCCCGATCCCCGGCAAGTCGGCGATCGGGGTCGAGATCCCGAACGCGGACAAGGACCTGGTGGCGCTCGGCGACGTGCTGCGCTCGCAGGTCGCGCAGGCCGACCACCACCCGATGATCGTCGGGCTCGGCAAGGACGTCGAGGGCCGCACCATCGTGGCGAACCTGGCCAAGATGCCGCACCTGCTCATCGCGGGCGCGACGGGCGCGGGCAAGTCCGTCTGCGTCAACGGCCTGATCACCTCGATCCTGCTGCGCGCCACGCCCGACGAGGTGCGCATGGTGCTGGTCGACCCCAAGCGCGTGGAGCTGTCGGTCTACGAGGGCATCCCCCACCTGATCACCCCGATCATCACCAACCCGAAGAAGGCCGCCGAGGCCCTCGAGTGGGTGGTGGGGGAGATGGACCGCCGCTACGACGACCTGGCCGCCAGCGGCTTCAGGCACGTGGACGAGTTCAACAAGGCGGTGCGCGCGGGCAAGCTGGTGCCGCCGCCCGGCAGCGAGCGGGTCTACCAGCCCTACCCCTACCTGCTGGTGATCGTCGACGAGCTGTCCGACCTCATGATGGTCGCCCCCCGCGACGTGGAGGACTCCATCGTCCGCATCACCCAGCTGGCCCGCGCGGCCGGCATCCACCTGGTGATCGCCACCCAGCGGCCCTCGGTGGACGTGGTCACCGGTCTGATCAAGGCCAACGTCCCCTCCCGCCTGGCCTTCGCCGTCTCCAGCCTCACCGACTCGCGGGTCATCCTCGACCAGCCCGGCGCCGACAAGCTGATCGGCCAGGGCGACGCGCTGTTCCTGCCGATGGGCGCCAGCAAGCCGATCCGCCTGCAGAACGCCTTCGTCTCCGAGAAGGAGATCGCCGGGATCGTCGCGCACTGCAAGCAGCAGATGCAGGCCGAGTACCGCGACGACGTGGCGGCGGTCGCGGTCAAGAAGGAGATCGACGAGGAGATCGGCGACGACCTCGACGTGCTCATCCAGGCCGCCGAGCTGATCGTCACCACCCAGTTCGGCTCCACCTCGATGCTGCAGCGCAAGCTCAGGGTCGGCTTCGCCAAGGCGGGCAGGCTGATGGACCTGCTGGAGTCGCGTGGCGTGGTCGGGCCGAGCGAGGGATCCAAGGCTCGCGAGGTGCTGCTGAAGCCCGACGATCTGCCCGGACTGCTGGCCGACTTGCGCGGGGAGTGACCCCTGCGCACCCTTGCCCCCGGTTACTGATTGAATATGGGTAACTACGCAACGTCGGGGGCGGGGAGGCGTTCGTCGTGAACGAACAGACCATCGGAACGGTGCTGGCCGAGGCCAGGCACACGGCAGGGCTGACTGTCGCGCAGCTGAGCGGCGTCACGAAGATTCGAGAGGCGCTGCTGTACGCCATCGAGCGGGACGACTTCTCACTGTGCGGGGGCGATTTCTACATCAGGGGCCACATCAAGGCCATCTCCAAGGCGGTCGGGCTCGACCCCGAGGCCATGGTCCATCTCTACAACGAACAGCACGGCGGGCTGCCGAGGCCGGTGAAGGCCGCGACCGTCTTCCAGAGCAGCAAGGGCGTCAAGCTGCGCGAGCGCGGCTCACCCAACTGGACCATGGCGCTGGGCGTCGCGCTGGCCATCGTGGTCGTCTTCGGGGTCGTCAAGGTCATGGGCGGCACGGGGCAGATCCCCACGGCCGAGATCACACCCGTGTCCTCCTCGGGGCCGACCGTGCCGCCGAACGCGCCCATCCGGCCTGCTCCGGCGCGCCGTACGGCGGCGCAGTCGACGCAGAACGACAGCGACCTCGTCGTGGTGAAGGTGAAGGCGAACCGCTCGTCCTACATCAACGTGCGCGACTCGGAGGGCAAGCGCCTCTTCGCCGGCACGCTGAGGGCGGGCAGCAGCGACACCTGGACGGCCAAGACGGGGCTCAATCTGGTGCTGCGTGACGCGGGGGCGGTCTCGCTGCAGGTCAACGGAAGGAACCTGGGCACACCGGGAGCCAGCGGCGAGTTGGTCAGGCGCTCCTACGGTCCGGCGACGCCTCGTCCGAGGTGACTAGTGCGGGGGAGGTGCGACGGTAGTGGCCAAGTGCCGATACCGTAGTGTCCACCATGTCATCCCGCCGAACCGTATCGCTGATCACTCTGGGCTGCGCGCGCAACGAGGTCGACTCCGAGGAGCTCGCCGCGCGACTCGACGCTGCCGGTTGGCAGCTGGGTGACGACGACCCAGACGTCGTCGTCGTCAACACCTGCGGCTTCATCGACTCGGCGAAGAAGGACTCCATCGACACGCTGCTGGCCGCGGCGGACTCGGGCGCCAAGGTGGTCGCCGCGGGCTGCATGGCCGAGCGCTATGGCAACGAGCTGGCCGAGGCGTTGCCCGAGGCCAGCGCGGTCATCTCCTTCGACGACTACACCGAGATCGGCGAGCGCCTCGACGACGTGCTCGCCGGCAAGGCGCTCAAGCCGCACACGCCGCGCGACCGCCGCACGCTGCTGCCCATCTCGCCCGTCGAGCGCGCCTCAGCCGCCAAGACCAACATCCCGGGCCATGGCGACCTGCCGGCGGGCCTGGCGCCGGCCAGCGGTCCTCGCGTGCTGCGCAAGCGGCTCGACGAGAGCCCTGTGGCCTCGCTGAAGCTGGCCTCGGGCTGCGACCGCCGCTGCTCGTTCTGCGCCATCCCCGCCTTCCGCGGCGCCTACGTCTCGCGTGCGCCCGAGGAACTGCTCGCCGAGGCCGACTGGCTGGCCCACCGCGGGGTCAGGGAGCTGGTCCTCGTGAGCGAGAACTCCACCTCCTACGGCAAGGACCTGGGCGACCTGCGCGCCCTGGAGAAGCTGCTGCCGCAGCTGGCCGCCGTCGAGGGCATCGAACGGGTGCGCGCCAGCTACCTGCAGCCCGCCGAGCTGCGCCCTGGGCTGCTCGACGTCATCGCCGCCAGTGAGGGCATCGCGCCCTACTTCGACCTGTCCTTCCAGCACGCCAGCGGCACCGTGCTGCGCAGGATGCGGCGCTTCGGCGACCCCGAGCGCTTCCTCGGCCTGCTGGAGCAGATCAGGGCCAAGGCTCCAGAGGCGGGCGTGCGCTCCAACTTCATCGTGGGCTTCCCCGGCGAGACCGACGAGGAGTTCGGCGAGCTGGTCGGCTTCCTCGAGGAGGCCAGGCTCGACGTCATCGGCGTCTTCGGCTACTCCGACGAGGACGGCACCGAGGCGGCGACGTTCGAGTCGAAGGTGGCGCAGGAGGTCGTCGACGAGCGGGTGCGCATCCTGACCGAGCTGGCCGAGGAGCTGACCTCCCAGCGCGCGGAGGAGCGCATCGGCACCGAGGTCGACGTGCTGATCGACGAGGACCTCGGCGACGGCGGCTACGAGGGCAGGGCCGCCCACCAGGGCCCCGAGGTCGACGGCTCCGTCACCGTGCAGGGCATCGGTCTGGTTCCCGGCCAGATCGTCAGGGCGGTCGTGATGGACGCCGAGGGGGTCGATCTGATCGCCCGGATCAAGGCCGGTCCATGACCCCTGACGAGCGCCGCGTGGTAAGTCCGTGGAACATCGCCAACGTCCTCACGGTCCTACGGTTGGCGCTCGTCCCCTTCTTCGTGATCTGCCTGTTCCTGCCGGGCGACGGGTGGCGGGTGGCCGCCCTTGTCGTGTTCGGCGTGGCCTCGCTCACCGACCATCTGGACGGCGAGCTGGCCAGGCGTTACCACCTGATCACCGACTTCGGGAAGATCGCCGACCCGATCGCCGACAAGGCGCTCACCGGCGCGGCGCTGGTGAGCCTGTCGGTACTCCAGGAGCTGCCCTGGTGGGTCACGCTCGTGATCCTCGCCCGCGAGCTCGGCATCACGGCGCTGCGGTTCGTGGTGATCAGGCACGGGGTCATACCGGCCAGCTACGGCGGCAAGGTCAAGACCGCCCTGCAGATCGCCGCGATCGTGCTCTACCTCCTGCCCGGGGTGCCGGACGTGCTGCGCTGGGTGGTCATGGGGGCCGCGCTGGTCGTGACGGTCGTCACGGGAGCCGACTACGTCGTCCGCGCGATCAGGCTGAGGCAGGTGGCCAAGCGGGCCAGAGCGGAGTGAGCCGATGAGAACCGACGTGCTCGGCGCCGAAGGCGTCATCCGCCTCCTGATCGGCCAGGGCGCGACGCTCGCGGTGGCCGAGTCGCTCACCGGCGGTCTGCTCGGGGCGACCTTCACCGCGATGGGCGGCGCCTCCGCGGCCTTCAGGGGCGGCGTCATCTCCTACGCCACCGATCTGAAGCGCGAGCTGCTGGCCGTACCGGGAGAGCTGCTCGAGAGGGAGGGGGCGGTGCACCCCGAGGTGGCCGCGGCGATGGCGCGGGGGGTGGCCAGGCTCTGCGGCGCCACGTACGGCCTGGCGGTCACCGGGGTGGCAGGACCCGACCCGCAGGACGGGAAGCCGGTCGGCACCGTTCACGTGGCGCTGAGCGGCCCTGAGGGCCAGATCTGGCACCGCGAACTGGCTCGCGGAGGGTCGCGAGGACGCATCAGGGAGAGGACCGTGGACGAGGCTGTAGATCTCCTCGCAGGTGTGCTGAAGGCGAACATGGGGGAACATTCCGGGTGATTACCGTGTTACGTCCCGAGCGAACATGCGAACCACGGTCTGACGCGGTGTCGGTGGATACAGGTACGGTGGAGCTGTGAGTGAGGTCCGTGAGCCATCTGCAAGCCCCGCGAGCCAGGCTGGCGGGCCCAACGATCCGCGCAGGCGCCCGATGATGACGGCGAGGAGTATGTACGAAGCGAAGAAGAAAAACGGGCGGCACGATCCGATCGCGCATGGCACGGTGAAGACCACCGCGCCGGGGAGGGAGCGACAGATGATTCTGCTGCGTCAGCTTCTTGGAGACGTTCTGAGGCGGCTGCGGGTGCGGCAGGGACGCACCCTTCGCGAGGTGTCGACGCTGGCGCGCGTGTCTTTGGGCTACCTGTCCGAGGTGGAGCGTGGTCAGAAGGAGGCATCCTCCGAGCTGCTTGCCTCGATCTGTGGTGCTTTGGGTGTCCCCCTGTCGCAGGTGTTGCGTGAGGTTTCCGACCAGTTCGCGCTGGCGGAGCTCCAGGCCGCTCCTGTGCTCGCGGACGTTCCCGAGCGCGAGCGCCTGCCGCTGTCGGAGACAGTGCCAGGGTCGATCTCCGACTCGGTCTTCCCCGAAGTCAAGGACATGGTCGCGGCCTGAGCGCCGGTGGGGCTCAGTCCCGCTGGCAGTGGTCACACCACAGGATGAGGCGTTCCTGCGGTCGTGATCCCATTTCTCCTCGCCTGATGCGAGATCCGCATCGGCGGCAGGGTCTGCCTGCCCTGCCATAAACCCACGTCTCGTAGCCACGGCGGCGATCACCCGTGGTGACCGTGCTCGCGTGGTGCTTGTTGGCCTCCAGCAGCCGCCGCGCCAGCGAGACCAGGCCGTCGAGGTCATCGATGCCCCCGACGGGACGCCAGGGCGACACCCCCCTAAGAAACAGTGTCTCGGCGCGGTAGATCGTGCCTATCCCTGCGAGATTGCGCTGGTCGAGCAGCGCCTCCCCGATCGTCGTGTCCTGATGCTCCCGCAGCCGCCGCACCGCCTCCGCCTGATCCCAGCCAGGGCCGAGCAGATCGGGGCCGAGGTGGCCGATCACCGTGTCCTCCCTCTCGGTCCTGAGCAGATCCACCATGCCCAGCCTGACACCCACGGCCTGCCACTCGGCGTTGGCGAGCACGAGCCTGACCAGGTCACCGCCCGGCATGCGGCGGCCCTCCGGCATGACCACCCAGCGGCCGTCCATGCGCAGGTGCGTGTGGATCGTCAGGCCGCCCTCGACCCTGGTGAGCAGGTGCTTGCCGTACGAGGTGGTCTCCAGGACCGTACGGCCGGTCAGATCGGCGGTGGCGTGGCGCGGCACCCGGAAATCGGACCTGGTCAGCGCGCGGCCGTCGAGCGCCTCCCGCAGCCGTCGCGCGGTCCTGTAGACGGCGTCACCCTCGGGCATGCGCGCTCACCCACGTGTCCACGAGCGCGGTGAGTTCGTCGAGGGCTGCCTCCACCCTCGGACGGTCCCCGGTCGTGAGGAAGTCGTTCATCAGCCCCGCGTAGGCGGCGTTGACCAGCGTGGAGATGCGCAGCGCGTCGGCCGAGGGGACACCGCGCTCACACAGCAGCTCTGCCACGAACGCCGACCGGTCGGCCAGCAGTCCTGGCACGTGTCCCGCGAGACGGCCCCCCGCAGCCAGTCCCTCGATCTCGCGGATGAGCCTGGCGACGGGGAGGTTGTCCTCCTGGAGCTGCCAGTCCCATGTGCGCCTGACGATCGTGCCGACGCTGTCGTCGCCCTGCCATCCTGGGAGCTCGCGCAGCCAGGCGCGGTGGCGGGCGTCGAGGCGCTCCATGGTCGCCGACAGGAGCTCCTCCTTGTCGGCGAAGTGGTGGGTGAGAACCCTGGTGCTCTTGCCCAGGTGCTCGGCCAGCGGACGCATGGACAGCGTCGACAGGCCATGATCGGCCAGGTAGTCGACGATGGAGTCGAGCAACTCGGCCCGCCGCCGTGGATCCGCCGTCCTCGCCACACCCTCCCCCTTCACCGCACGCCTCCTCGGGCCTTGTGAGCTTCCAGTCTCTCGCGCCCCTGGGAAACGCGCGCCCCTGGGAAGTGCGCACCCGAGACAGCCGCGCCTCCAGGAATGCGCTTGTGAAATCCGCTCCTTCAGGAAATCCGCTCCTTCAGGAAGGCCGCTTCTCCGGTAAGCCCGCCCCTCCAGTAAGCCCGCTCCCCTAGGAAGTCCGGGCCCCGGGAAGCGAGCCCCCGCGGGAGTGGGGGGCCTCGGCAGGGCCTCTCGTTCGCGGAGCAGTATGAGGGTGACGAGTGTTACCTTATAGGGAAACGCTCGTTACCCTTATGGAGGCATCATGAGCCGCGCCTGGCCGGCGGCGCTGGTTTTCACCACGTTCACCTTCGCCACCGACGACTACGTGGTGGCCGGGGTGCTGCCTGAGATCGCCGCCGCCCTCAGGGTGAGCGAGGCGGCGGCCGGTCAGCTGGTCACCGCCTTCTCCCTGGCCTTCGCGCTGGCCGCGCCCGTCGCCTCGGTCGTGACCGCCACCTGGCCGCGCAGGAGGCTGATGTTCTGGGCGCTGCTGGTGTTCACGGGGGCCAACGGCGCGGCCGCCCTGGCGACGTCGTACGCCGCCCTGATGGGGCTCAGGGTCCTGGCGGCGCTGGCGGCGGCCGCCGTCGTGCCCGCGGCGTACGCGATCGCCACCTCCCTGGCTCCTGAGGGCAGGCAGGGCCGCTATCTGGCGCTGGTGATGGGCGGGCTCACCGGTTCACTCGTGCTCGGCGTGCCGATCGGGACCTGGGTCGGCGGCGCGTACGGCTGGCAGGCCACCTTCGCACTCGGCGCGCTGATGGGTCTGATCTCGCTGGTGGCGGTGATGGCGACGCTGCCCGACGCGCCCGCTCAGCCCGCCATGCCGATCAGGGCCCGCCTCGCGCCGCTCGGCAGGGCGCCCGTGCTCGCGGGGCTGTTCGGCGTGACGGCCATCGTCCTCGGCAGCATGATGGTCATGACCTACCTCGCGCCCTTCCTCCGCGACCTGGCGGGCACCGGCCCCGCCGAGCTCGGCGTGGTGTTCGCGGTCGCGGGCGTGGCGGGACTCGCCGGTGGGCAGCTCGGCGGCAGGGCCGCCGACAGGTGGGGCGCCGACAGGGCGCTCCTTGTCGGGGTCACGGCGTTCACCGTCGTGATGGCCGCGTTCGTCGCCTGCTGGCTGCTGCGCCCGCTGCCGCTGCTCGGGCTGCTGCCGCTGCTGCTGGTGTGGGCCGTCGCCTCGTGGTGGATCCCGCCGCCCGCGCAGGCGCGCCTGCTGGCGCTGGCGGGAGAGGCGGGACCGCAGGCGCTCGCGCTCAACAGCAGCGCCGTGTACGTGGGGGTGTCGGCGGGCGGCGCCCTGGGCGGCCTGCTGATCGAGGGGTACGGCCCCGGCGCGCTGCCGGTCGGCGCCGCCGCCGCGGAGCTCGTGGCGTTGCTGTCGTTCTGGTGGGCGAGCCGTCAGTCCCAGGCGGCGGGGTCGGCGGCGAGCGAGCGGACCCGCTCGGGCAGCGCGCCGGTGGCGACCTGATCGAGCGTGACCTCCTCCAGGATGGCCCGCTCGGTGGCGCGCAGGGCGATCCATACCTGCTGCAGCGACTCGGCGGGCCCCCGGTAGCCCACGTGCTCGGGACGCTCGCCCCTGACGTTGGCCAGCGGGCCGTCGACCGCGCGGATCACGTCGGCCAGCGAGATCTCCGCGGCGGGACGCGCGAGCACGTAGCCGCCCTCAGGCCCTCGCTGCCCGCGCACGAGCCCCGCGCGGCGCATCTGGAGCAGGATGTTCTCCAGGTACTTGGGCGGCATGTCCTGCTCTTTCGCCAGCTCGCCCACGGTGGTCGGGCCGGCGCCTGCTGCGGCGAGTTCAGCGGCGGCACGGAGGGCGTAGTCGACACGAGCGGAAAGGCGCATGTTGTCGATTATCCCTCCTGGTCAACACTGGTTATGCGCAGGGCGGCCATCACGGGCAGATGATCCGAGCACGGCAGGCGCGGCACGTCCGCCGATTCCACCCGCACCCCGCCGGTGACCAGCACATGATCGATGCGCTCCACCGGAGCGTCGGCGGGCGAGGTGGCGGGATTTCCGAGCGCGATCAGTGGGTCCGACAGCCCTGCCGACTCCAGCACCCGCATCTCCGGATCCCCCGGACGGGTGTTGAGATCGCCCGCCAGCACCACGGGACGCCGTCCGCCCGCGGACAGGTCGCGCACGAGCGCGGCCACCTCGGGAGCCTGCCCCGGAGGAGACTGCAGGTGGGTGTTGACGATGCCCACCTCGTTTCCGCCGACCTCGATCACCGCCGTCTGGGCCTGGGCGCCCGTCGGGTAGCCGTGCTTGCCCAGCGGGTGCGAGACGACCTGCCTGACCGGCAGGTTCGTCAGCAGCGCGTCGCCCCACACCTGGTCGGCGGCCGGGGCGAAGTAGGCCCGCAGGCCCAGGCCGCGCGCGATCCTGTCAAGGTCGTCGTGGCCGCCGTTGAGCAGCCAGCCCCTGTCGACCTCGCTGAGCAGCACCACGTCGGGGCGCTTGGCCGCGGCCCACGCGGTGATGTCGTCCAGCGAGAGCCTGCCGTCAAGGCCGAAGCCCATCCTGATGTTGTAGGCGAGGAGCGTGAACGACGAACCCTCCTTGGGCTGGACGGCGGGTGCGCTCCGCCATCCGGCCGCCAACGAGAGCCCGGTGAGCACCACGGCCGCGACCACCGGCCGCCACAGACCGGCGAGCCGCCACAGACCGGCGAGCCGCCACAGACCGGCGATCCGCCGCAGACCGGAGAACTGTGCGGCCGCCCTGCGGGCTGGAACGCCGGGCCGCACTCCGCCTGCGCCGCCCACGCCCTCGGCGCCGCCGCGGAGGGTCTCGCCGGTGCCGGTGCCGGCGGCGGCGTCCGCGGTGGAGGCGTCGGTGTCGGTGTCGGCGGAGGTGTTGGTGTCCGCGGCGGTCGCGGTGGCGGTGGGGGCGGTCACTTCGGCGACCTCAGGGGCGCGGGTGGCGTCGGTGGTGTCGAGGGTCTTCGGGGTGCGCAGGGCGGAGGTGACGCCTACGAGGGCCGCGGCGACGGCCACGGCGGTGGCGACGAGGCCGTTGGGGAAGCCGAGGTCCAGGTCGTAGGCCGCGTAGTAGCCGAACACACCGACCAGGAACACCAGCCCGCCGCCCAGCACCCCCGCCCCCGGCCGTACGGCGGGCGGGCCTGGCCGGGCGGCCACGGCCAGCAGGCCGCCGACGCTCAGGGGGACGAGCTGGCCGTGTCCGGTGGCGAGCATGAGGACCGTGCCCGCGACGAGGAGGGCGGCCAGGAGCAGGGCGGCTCGCTTCGAGGACACGGGACGGGCCGCGAGCCACACCATGAGCGCCACGCTCAGCCCGAACGACCCGAGCCCCAGCGCAGCCTCGCCCAGGGGCAGGCCGTGCCATGCGGCTGTCGACAGGCCCGCGCTCATGCCGACGAGCAGCAGCGAGGGGCCGAGCAGGAACCACGCGGCCCCTGGGGCGAGCTCCCCTGACCCTGGGGCGACCTGCGAGAACGATGAAGGCTCCCGACCGGGGGCGTGACCGCCGGGCGCCGCTTGTCCGCCCGCGCCAGACGGGCTCTGCGCCCGAGCGCCGGTTGAAGGAGCCAGCGGGCCGGGGAAGGCGGGAGGGCGGAGGAGGGCGGCGAAGGCCGGAGAGCGGAGGAGGGCGGCGAAGGCCGGAGAGCGGAGGAGGGCGGCGAAGGCCGGAGAGCGGAGGAGGGCGGCGAAGGCCGGAGAGCGGAAGAGCGCCGCGAAGGCGGGAGGGTGGAGAAGGGCCGCGAAGGCGGCGCTCAGGGTCAAGGTGGCGAGCCAGGGGAGGGGGCCGTCGCGCCAGACGAGGTCCACGCCGTCAAGCAGCAGGTGGACCGTAACGGCGAACGCCAGCCCTGCCGCGATGCCCGTCGGGACGGCCGCGCGGGGAAGGGTACGGCTGCAGCCGTACAGGAAGAAGAGAGCGGCGCTGACACCCGCCGAGGCGAGCGCGAGCTGGGGTGTGCCGCCGTCGAAGGCCTGCAGGCCGAGTCGGGCGGCGACGAGGACGGCCGCGCCGCCCATCAGCGACCAGCGGGGGCGCAGCAGGGGCGCGAGGCAGGGCAGCACGAACCACAGGGCGGCGTAGAGGCCCATGAGTTCGGCGGGGGTCTCGCCCGCGCGGCCGAAGAGCGTGATCAGGGAGGGAAGGAAGACGCGCAGCACGTCGATCAGCAGCGCCAGGCCTAAGGCGAGCAGGAGCATGAGCCATCCTCACGTCCTGCGGGTCATCAGGCAAGAGGGCTAAGCTTTGCCCGTGGAGCGACGTCCTGGTGTGCCCAGGTTGCTGAGGGAGATCAACGACCGGGCCGCGCTGGAGCTGCTGCTCGACACCGGGCCGATGACGCGCGGGCAGATCGGTGATCTGACGGGCCTGTCCAAGGTGACCGCCTCCCAGACGCTCGCCAGGCTGGAGGAGCGCGGGCTGGTCGAGGTGGTCGGCGAGCAGGCCGGTGGAAGGGGCCCCAACGCCGCTCTCTACTCGGTGGTGCCCTCCAGCGCCTACGTCGCGGGGCTCGACGTCGGTCCCGAGCTGGTCTCGACCGCGATCGCCGACATCCATGGCCGCACGATCGCCGAGGTGACCGTCGCGCCCAACGGTCACGACGACCCCGTCTCCGTGGTGCACAGCGCGGTCGTCAAGGCCTGCCGCAGCGGCAAGGTGAGCCTGGCCAAGCTGCGCGGCGTGGTGATCGGCACGCCTGGCGTGGTCGACCCCCGCAGCGGCGACGTGCGCTTCTCCTTCGACCTGCCGGGCTGGCACGAAGGCATCCACGAGGCGCTGGCGGGAGACCTCAAGCGCGAGGTCACGATCGAGAACGACGTCAACCTGGCCGCCCTGGCCGAGCGCGCCGCGGGCGCCGCCAAGGGCGTCGACGACTTCGTGCTGCTCTGGGCGGGGCGAGGGCTCGGTCTCGCGGTGATGCTCGGCGGCAAGCTGCACAGGGGGCGGTCGGGCAGCGCGGGTGAGATCGGCTACCTGCCGGTTCCTGGGGTGCCGCTGGCCGAGGACATCAGGGCGGTGCCAGGGCGGCTGCCGTCGCTGGCGGGCGGTCTGCAGTCGCTGGTCAGCGCCGAGGCGGTGGCCGAGCTCGCCAGGGGGTACGGCTACGACGGCGTCGCCCAGGCCGTCGCCGACGGTGCGAGGGGCGAGCCGCTGCTCGACGAGATCGCGCACCGGCTCGCGCTGGGGGTGGCGTCGGTGTGCGTGGTGCTCGACCCCGGGCTCGTCGTCCTGGCCGGTGACGTGGGGAAGGCCGGGGGAGCGGCGCTCACGTCCCGCGTGGAGGAGGCCGTGGTCAGGATCTGCCCGATCAGGCCCGAGGTGGTCACCACCGCGGTGGAGGACAACCCGGTGCTGCGCGGCGCGGTCCTCGCCGCCCTCGACCAGGCCCGCGAGGAGATCTTCGCCTCCTGACCCCGGAGACCGAACCGCGAGAACCGGTCCCCGAGAGCCCGATCTCCGAGAGCCCGGGAGCCCGGCCTCCGAGAAGCCTGGAATCCGGCCCCCCCAGATGCGGGCCCCGAGCGTCCGGCCCCCGAGAATGCGGAGAATCCCAGGTCAGGCGGTCAGGAGTTCGACGGCGGCCTGGGCGTTGGCGCGGGCGGCGCCGTACGTCGCGATGTAGGCGGCGCTCTCGGGACGCCAGATCGGCAGCCCCATCTCGATCACCGTGGTGTCGGCTCTCGCCGCGACCAGGCGAGAGACCAGCGTCCTGCTCTCCTCGTAGCGGTGGGCGTCCTTGACGACCACCACCAGCGACCGTCCGGCGGCGCGCTCGAGCAGCTCCTCGGCGTCGGCGTCGGACGGCTTGACGCGCACGGTCTCGGCCGAGGGCAGGGCCAGCCCCCAAGGGACGTCGCCGACGGCGATCGTGGGCGGGGTGTCGATCTCGATCACCAGCGGGTTCAGCAGGGTGGCGGTGGCGCCCGTGACGGTGACCGCCCTGCGGGCCGCGTCCAGGCCGACGACGCTCGCCTCGGCGGCGCCCGCCGTGCCGGAGCCGAACCAGGCGCGCAGGTCGGCGACCCTGGCGGCGGCCTCCTCCAGCCGGGACAGCGGCAGCCGTCCTTCGCCCACGGCGGCGACGATCTCCGCGATGATCTGCCTGACGTCGTCGTAGGTCGGCAGCGGGCCCAGGCACAGCAGGTCGGAGCCCGCGGCCAGCGTGCGCACGGCGCCGCCGGCGAGACCGACGCTCTTGGTGATCGCGTGCATGTCGAGCGCGTCGGTGACGACCACGCCGTCGTATCCGAGCTCACCTCTGAGGAGCTCGGTCAGCGCGGCGGCCGAGAGGGTGGCGGGCTGGTCGCCGGTGATCACGGGAACCGCGACGTGCGCGGTCATGACGGACTTGGCGCCCGCCTTGATCGCGGCATGGAACGGCACCAGCTCGCGCTCGCGCAGCACGTCGAGCGGCACGTCGACCACCGGCACCGCCAGGTGGGAGTCCACGCGGGTGGCGCCGTGGCCGGGGAAGTGCTTGACACAGGCGGCGACGTTCACCGACTGCAGGCCCTGGAGGGCGGCGACGGTGTGCCTGGCGACGAGGGCGGCGTCGTTGCCGAACGAACGGGTGCCGATCACCGGGTTGTCGTCGGCGGTGTTGACGTCGGCGTCGGGCGCCATGTCGAGGTTCACGCCGCAGGCGGCCAGCTCGGAGCCGATCGCCCGGTAGACGCGGTAAGTCAGCTCGACGTCGTCCACGGCGCCGAGGGCGGCGTTGCCCGGGTAGGGGCTGCCGATGTGGTAGGCGAGGCGGGTGACGTCGCCGCCCTCCTCGTCCAGCGAGATGACGGGCTCTCCCGCGGCCTTCAGCGCGGTGGTGAGAGCGCTCAGCTGGGCGGGGTCGGCGACGTTGAACCCGAAGAGCGTGACGCCGCCGAGGCCGGCCTCCAGCTCGCGCAGGACCCAGTCCGGGGCCGTGGTGCCCTGGAAGGCGACGAGCAGCGTGCCGGCCGCGAGACGGCGCAGCCCCCGATCACTCTGGCTCATCTTGGAACTCCCCTTTTGGCGGTCAACCCCTCCCGTCTCCCTTGATGGGGCTCTTGCGGGGAGTGGGTGCGAATGGACGATGGTCTGTGGCAGGGAGCCGGTACGGCCCGCGAGCCCGCGGTCCGGGACGCGGGCCGTACCTCCCTGCAGGTGGGCAGGGCCGGGTACGGCCGCCGCGCGGGTGGTGCGGCGGCCGTACGAGCACCTGTGGGTCGGTCAGCCCTTCACGGCGCCGGCCACCAGGCCGGAGACCATGCGGCGCTGGACCAGAAGGAAGAAGATGACGACCGGGATGGTCATCAGCGTCGAGCCGGCCATGATGGCACCCCAGTCGACGCCCTTCTGCCCGAAGAAGTACTGGAGCGCGACCGGCATCGTGTAGCCCTCTGAGCTGGACATCAGGTAGAGCGCGAAGACCAGGTCGTTCCATGCGGTGATGAAGGAGAAGATGCTGGTGGCCACCAGACCGGGGGCGACGAGCGGGAAGAGCACCTTCCAGAAGGTGGTCATCCGGCTGGCGCCGTCGATCCAGGCCGCCTCCTCCAGCGTCTTGGGCACCGCGGCCACGAAGGTCCTCAGCATCCAGATCCCGAAGGGGAGGGTCACCGCCACCTGGGCGACGATGATGCCGAGCAGCTGGTCGCCGAGGCCGACGCGCCTGATCATCACCGAGAGCGGGATGAGCATGGCCTCGGCGGGCAGCATCTGCACCACCAGCAGGGTGATGAGGAAGCTCCCACGGCCCCTGAACCTGAACCTGGCGATGGCCGTCGCCGACAGCAGCGCGAACAGCGAGCCGATCAGCACCGTGCCGAGCGCCACGATCGCGCTGTTGCGCAGGTAGAGCCAGATCGAGTTGTTGGCCACGCCCTCGGTCAGCACCCGCGAGAAGTGCTCGAGGGTGAAGCTGGTCGGGAACGGGATGAACTCGGTGGTGAAGATCTGGTCGTTGGTCTTGAACCCGGTCGAGACCATCCAGTACACCGGGAAGATCGCGTAGAGGAAGACGAGGACTCCGGCGGTGTTCAGCAGGATCCTGCCGAGCCTCTTGCGCTGTGCCGGACTCACATCTCCTCCTGCTTCACGATCTGCCTGACGTAGAACACCGTGATGATCAGCAGGATGATCGTCAGCACGATGGAGATGGCCGCGCCCGTGCCCATCTTGGGCGGCGGCTTGAAGGCCTCGGCCACGGCGTACATCGACAGGTTGAACGCCTCGCGGTTGGTCGGGCCGTTCAGGAGGATGTGCAGCTGCGTGTAGACCTTGAAGTCCCAGATGATGGACAGGACGGTCAGCACGGCGAAGACGGGCTTCAGCAGCGGCAGCGTGATCTTCCTGAAAGTGCGCCAGGCGCCCGACCCGTCGACCCTGGCGGCCTCGTAGAGCTCGTTGGGAATGCCCTTGAGCCCGGCGAGCACGGACACCGCGATGAACGGGAAGCCCGCCCACACCACGCAGAAGACCAGGACGACGTAGACGGTGAACGCGTCGTTCAGCCACGGCTCGCCGGTCCAGTCGGCGCGCCCGAAGACCGCCTGCGACAGCCAGTCGGGCAGCAGGTTCAGCGCCCAGTTGATGATGCCGGAGTCGGCGTCGAACAACGACCGCCAGATGGCGGCCTGGGCGACCGGCGGGATGGCCCAGGCGAACATGCAGCCGATGACCACGAACAGCGACATCTTCTTGCCCAGCTTGTGCAGCAGGACGCCGACCGCGGTGCCGACCACCAGGGTGAGGGTGACGGCGATCGAGGCGAACACCACGGTGTTGCGCAGCGAGGTCCAGAAGATCTCGGTGGCGAGGACCTTCTCGAAGTTGGCCCATCCGACCCACTCGGCGGCCTTGCCGCGGATCTGGGCGATGCCGAACTTCTGGAAGGAGATGATGACCAGCTGCACCATCGGGTACAGCAGGAGCCCGGCGATCACCAGCAGGCCGGGCACGAGCAGGACGTACGGGATGGCCCAGTTGGGAAGCCCGCTGGCCCTCGGGGGCCCGCCCGGCCGCTTTCGGCGGCGCCCCGGGGCGGAGGAGCCTCCGCCCCGTGCGACCGTGGTCGTGTTCGCCATGACTACTGGTTCAGGATCTCTTCGATTTCCTTGTTGGCGTCAGCGAGAGCCGTGGCTGTGTCCTTCTTGCCCTCGATGACCGCCCTTGCCGCGTTCTGGAGCACGGCCTTGGTCTCGTTGGCCTCGGTCCAGTTCGGGTCGGCGGGGAACGCCTTGGCCTTGGCGAAGGCGCGGGCGAAGGGGCCCTGCACCGGGTCCTCGGCGAGCGCGGCCAGCGTGTCGGGGTAGATGGGCAGCAGGCCGCCTTCCTTGGCGTACCTGTCGGCCCAGGTCTTGCTGGTGGCCAGCTTCAGGTACTCCTTGCCCAGGTCGGCCTGCTGGGTGCTGCCCCAGAGCGCGATGTCATTGCCGCCGAAGAAGGACGGGGCCTCGCCGCCGGCCTTGGCGGGAAGCGGGAAGAAGGCGAGCTTGTCGCCCTTCAGCTTGCCCTTGGAGTCGACCTCGATGCCGGGCAGGTCCCAGCCGGCGGTGAGGTACATGCCGACCTTGTTGTTGGCGAAGCGCTTGCGGATGTCGACCGTGTTCTGCGTCAGGCGCGACTTGCCTGACAGGCCTTCGGTGACCAGGCTGGTGTAGGTCTCGAAGCCCTTGGCGAAGGTGGGGTCGCTCACCTTGCCGACCCACTTGTCGCCCTCCTTGACGGCGTACTCGCCGCCCTCGGCCCATGCGAAGGCGCCGAGCAGGTGGTTGGCGTCGGAACCGCCGTTGAAGGCGAAGCCGTCGACGTCGGCGCCCTTCTTGGCCTGGATCTTCTTGGCCGCGGCGACGAGCTCGTCCCAGGTCTTCGGGACCTCGATCTTGAGCTCCTTGAACCAGTCGGCGCGGTAGAGGACCGCGCGCGCACCGGCGCCCCAGGGCAGGCCGTACACCTCGTTGTCAATGGTCTCGAGGCCGAACAGGTTCTTCGGGATCGCGGCCTGGTCGCCCGCGTGCGCGATGTCGGTGATCGGCGCGAGCGCGTCCTGGCTCTGCCACAGCGGCACCTGGTCGTTGCCGATCTCGGTGACGTCGGGGCCCGTGCCGGTCGCGGCGGCGGCGAACTTGTCGTTCACCTGCGGCCAGGGGATCCACTCCAGCTTGACGTCAGCGCCGGTCTGCTTCTTGAACTCGGCGTTCAGCTCTTCCATGTACTTGGCGGCGGCGGGGTTGCTGTCGCCGAGGCGCCACACGGTGAGGGTCTTGCCGGCGTACTTGGGGCCTGCCTCGGAAGCGGCGGCCGAGCCGGAGGCGGCAGGCTCGGCGGTCTTCGTGGGCTCACTCGAGCCACAGGCGGCCAGACCCAGGGCCAGAGCGGCGGTGGTCGCCGTGGCGGCCGTGATCTTCGCGATCTTCACTAGGGTTCTCCCTTCCCGGCTAACGCGTCGGGGGTTGCGCTCATTCGATGCCGTAGAGACCACCGAAGCCTTGATCGCCGGCCTCGGTTGACTGCTGCTAAACTAACAAGAAACTTTCTTAAAAGAAACGGGCGTTAGCGGATCGTGACGAGAGGAGGGGCGTCCATGGCGCGGAACCCGGGAACCCCGCAGTTGTTGCGCAGACTGAACGACCGCACGGCGCTGGAACTCCTTCTTTCCGAGGGGCCACTCACCCGTGCTGAGCTGGGGGAACGCACAGGGCTCTCCAAGGTAACCGCAGGCCAGCTGTTGTCCCGACTGGAGGACAGGGGCCTGGTCGAGGTGGCGGGGCAGCGCGCGGGAGGCAGGGGTCCTCACGCCGCGCTCTACGGCGTCGTTCCCTCCAGCGCGTACGTCGCGGGCCTGGAGGTGCTGCCCGAGAGCATCACCGTGGGTGTGGCCGACATCACAGGAAGAATCGTGGTCGAGGTCACTGTCGATCCCTCCGACGGGCGCGACCCGGTCAGGACGGTGCGCAACGCCGTCCAGAGGGCCTGCGACACCGCCCATATCGGCATGTCCCAGCTGCGCGCCTTCGTCATCGGGACCAGGGGCGTGGTCGATCCGCGCACCGGCGACGTGCGTTTCTCCTATGACCTGCCCTCCTGGCACGTCGGCGTGCTGGCCAGCCTTCGCGAGCGGCTCGGCGCCTCGGTCACGATCGAGAACGACGTCAACCTCGTCGCGCTGGCCGAGTACCGCCACGGCGCCGCCGTGGGCCACGACGACTTCGCCGTCGTCTGGGCGGGTGTCGGGCAGGGCCTGGGCGTCATGCTCGGCGGACGCCTGCACAGGGGCATCACCGGCGGCGCGGGCGAGATCGGCTGGCTGCCCGTGCCGGGCGAGCCGCTGCCCGTCGACGTCTCCCACCCGCAGTCGGGCTCCTTCCAGCGCCTGGTCGGCCAGGAGGCGCTGGCCGGCCTGGCCGACCTCTACGGCGTCGCGGGCGCCACCGCCGCCGACCAGGTCCGTACGGCCACCGCCACCGGCAACGACGCCTACCTGAAGGAGGTGGCGGGACGGCTGGCCGTCGGGGTGGCCGCCATCGCCGTGGTGCTCGACCCCGGGCTGATCGTGCTCAGCGGCGACCTCGGCCGCGCGGGAGGCCCCGCCCTGGCCGAGCGGGTGGAGCAGGCCGTCGCCAAGGTGTGCCCGAGCCAGCCGCGCGTGGCCGCCACGGCGGTGGCGGGCAACCCGGTGCTGAGAGGCGCGCTGGTCGCCGCGCTGGAGCAGGCCCGTGAACAGGTTTTCTCTGACACTGTGTGAGAATTTTCGACTATGCGCGACATCGTGTTGATCTCTGATCCCAGGGTGGCTGCCATCCCCGTGCGCGAGTGCGGGGAGCCGCTCGTGGACGTCCGGGGCAGGCTGCGGGTCGACTCGCGGCTGGCCGACGTGGACGGCGCCTACGCGCACCTGCGCTCGGGGCTGCTGGAGCGTCTGGAGAAGGTGGCGCTGCCCGAGGGCTACGAACTGCTGATCGTCGAGGGCTACCGGCCGATCACGACGCAGCGCACGTACTTCGAGGAGTACAAGACGCGGCTGCTCATCGACTTCCCCGACCTGTCGGCCGACGAGGCGCACGCGGCGGCCAGCAGGTACGTCTCGCCCGTCGAGGTCGCCCCGCACACGGCGGGGGCCGCCGTCGACCTGACGCTGTGCTCGCCCGACGGGGTGGAGCACGACATGGGCACGGCGGTCAACGACAACCCCGAGGAGAGCGAGGGCGCGTGCTACACGGCCGCGGCCACCATCTCCGCGCAGGCCAGGGCGAACCGCGAGATCCTCGTGGCGGCGCTGGAGTCGGTGGGGCTGGTCAACTACCCGACCGAGTGGTGGCACTGGTCCTACGGCGACCGTTACTGGGCGATGTCCACGGGAGCCCCGCACGCCCTCTACGGGCCGACGAGCTTTCCTCCCGCCTCCTGAGCCTCGGGCGGGTGCGCGGGGCCGATCCGGTGCAGGCGCAGCGGGTCACCGGGTCCCGCCGTGACGAGGAGCCCCGCGTGGGCGGTGAGCGCGCGGCCGGGCGCCGTGCCGTACGCCTCCCACGCTCTTCCCGGGACACGGGTGTGGAGCGCGCCCGCGTCGTCGAGGGAGAAGAGCCTGCCGTTCATGCCGGCCAGTGACACCGCGCCCGCCGAGAGGCCGTCGGGCTCCCATTCCGCCGCCCCGAAGGGCAGCCGCCACAGCGCGCCGTCCCCTGTCGCGACGTAGAACGCGCAGTCCGCGACCGCGAGGCCGACCGCGTGCGCGGGAGCGGGGCCGACGCGGCGCCAGCAGTCGTCCTCCCTGGCGACCAGGGCGCCTGAGGACGTCACGCCGTACAGGCCGACGCCCATCCCGCCGGCCGCCTCCCGGGGCACGGCCAGGGCCCTGACCTCCGAGGGGCCCGACAGCGGCTGCCAGGACAGGTTCTGCCCGCACAGCTCACGGCACAGCAGCGCACCCGAGCCGTCCACGGCGTGGAGGACGCGTCCGAGCACCGCGAGACCCCGCACGTCCGCGACGGGGCCGATCACCTCCCACGAAGGTCGGCGCTCGCCCGACAGCCGGTCGAGGACGTTGCGGGTGACACGCTCCACGACGGGGTCGTGCAGGGTGTTGCCCCAGTTGACGGTGGCCGAGGTGAAGACGGTGCCGAGGCCGCTGGTGAACACGCCCATGGTGGCCGCGCCGCCCTGGCCGTAGGCGCTCCAGTGCCGCAGGTCGGCGGTGGCGAGCACGACGAAGCTGGACGGCGTGCCGTCCAGGGAGGTCGCCCTGGGCACGCCGCGCACCTCCTCGTACTCGGCGGCGTCGGTCTCGTAGCCCAGGCAGCCCTGGCCGAACTTGTCGCCGTCGGTCAGCCCCGTGCCCTCGAAGGCCCAGTGGCCCGCGAAGCGGGCGGTGTAGGACTCCTCGAGCATGCGCGGCATGTGCTCGCCCCACGCCCCCGCGCCCGCCCTGAAGCTGACGCCGGTCAGCGTGTTCTCGGGGCGGCCGGCCGCCGACCACTCGACCGTGGCCAGGCGCGGGTCGGCGACGGGGTCGGACAGCGGGTCGCGGTGGCAGACCATGGTGCGGCCGCCGTCCTCCAGCCGGATCTGCCACCAGGCGGTGTTGCCGGAGAAGAAGGCCACGTTGCCGCCTCGCCGCACGAACTCCTCGACGGCGTCGCGCATGCCCGCCGACCAGTACTCGTCGTGCCCGTTGACCACCAGCAGCCGGTGGCGGGACAGCAGGCCGAGGCCGTCGTGCAGGTCGAGGTTGGAGCAGTAGGCCACCTCGTAGCCCGCAGGACGCAGCCAGCGCGTCAGGCCCTCCTCCCAGCGTTCGGGCGGCGGGCCGCCGCCCGGCCGGTCGAAGCTGACCGTGGAGGCGCGGGTGGGCGACTCGGTCCAGTAGACGCTCTGGTCGGGCTCGCCCGCCCTGTTGTAGGCCTGCCAGGTGGTGAAAGGCACGCTGACCAGGATCGGCGCGGTCGGCTCCGCCTCCCGTACGACGAAGTGGACCTCGTTGTCGGGACAGGGCGCCCCGCCCGGCAGCGAGCGGGGCCACGGCTCGGCGGGGCCGAAGCGGGCCACGTAGAGCGAGCTCGGCCACTCGCGGGGGATCTCCAGCGACCAGCGGGCGCCGGCCGGCCCCGTGTGGACGACGCGGTCGTCGGTGGCGTCGCTCACGACCACGGGCGAGGGACGGTCGAGCACGAACTCCAGCGTCTCGCCCTGGGCGAGGGAGGTCGCGAGAGCGTAGGCGCGCACGGTCATGCGGTAGCCGTCTCCACCAGCAGGGACTCCAGGTCGAGCAGGTAGCGCTCGATGTCCGGCCTGGACAGGTAGCGGGTGTCGGCGGTCAGGGAGACGCCCTCCGTCGTGACGTGCACGCAGAAGCGGCAGTCGAGGTTGTCCTGGCTCAGCGGCCAGGTCAGCGTGGTCTGCGCCCGCGCCTTCTCGATCTCGTCGGGCTCGCACGCGGCGGGCCCGGGATCGGCGAAGCGCAGGTCGTTGAAGCAGCAGTGCGGGTGCACCCGCTCGCCGCGCCGCGCGCTCTCCGCCCGGACGATCATGGCCCGGTCGGCGGGATCGTGATAGGCGCTGCGGTAGGCGCGCAGAGCGGCCGGACCCGCAGCCCTCAGCGCCTCGGCGAAGGGCAGGCCCACCTCCAGCGTGAACAGGCCCTCCATGGCCAGCGTGCTGACGACGGCCATGGTGTCGCGCCTGAACCTGTTGCTCACGATCGGCAGCACCGCGCTGATCTCCTGGCCCGTGTGGCGCCCCGCCAGCTCGGCCACCGCCGCGAGCAGGACCGTCGAGGTGGAGGCGCCGTGGGCGGCGGCGATCGAGCGTACGGCCAGGTCGAGCGCGGGCGAGTGGAGCAGGGCGCGCCAGATCGGCGGGTCGGAGCCCTTCGCGGGCGTGGGGAACATGGTGGCCGCGATCCGCCGGTGCTCGCGCTCCCAGTGCGCGGCGGCGGCCGTGGCGACCCGCCGTCCCTGCTCGCCCTGCTGCCAGAGGGCCAGGTCGAGCGCTCGCGGCGCGGGCGCGGACGGCGGCCTGCCCAGCAGCAGCATGCGCAGGTCGCGCACCGCGACCTCGGCTCCTGCCCCGTCGGCGGCCAGGTGGCAGAACAGCAGCGTGACGTGGGTGACCCTGTCGCCGTCGGTCGTCAGGCCCACCCGCAGCGGCCACTCGCGCTCGTAGTCGAACCTGGTGGCCGCCGGCGCGCCGAACGTGACGGGCAGCCGCCCCGTCCTCTCCAGCCTCTGGTACGGCTCCCGCCGCGCCCCCAGTCTGGTCCTCAGCGAGCCGTGCCGCTCGACCAGCGCCCTCACGGCGGCGAGCACCTCGGGCACGCTCCTGTCGCCTGGGACCTTCACCACCCTGTCGAAGTTGAAGTAGTGATCGTCGGGCTCGGTGTGCAGGATCGCCTCCCAGATCGCCCGCTGGCCCCACGTCAGCGGCGCGGTTCCCTCGTCGGGACCGGCGAACTCGACGATCATCGGCTGGACAGGCGTCCGGCCAGGAGGTCCAGGTCGTCGAGTAACTCCAGCCCGTCCTCCGTGAGATCGACCTCGACGCCGAACTCGCTCTCGATCGCGTCGATGAGGCGCATCTGCCCCACGGAGGTCAGACCGAGCGCCGTCAGCGGCACGGTCGCCCGCAGGGCCTCCTGCGCGGTCAGCGCGCCGTCGGAGGACTCTTCGACCAGCTCGGCGAGTCTTTCCTTGATCATGTCAGCTCCCTGGCGAGGCGTTCGGCCTCCTCGTCGGACATCTGGTCCAGCTCCGCCACCAGCAGGTCCTCGACCGTCCCGGCCAGGCCCTCGACCGTCGGGCTCGCGAACAGCGCTCTGATCGGGACGTCCAGGTCGATCGCGGCCCTGATCCTGGCCACCACGCGGACGGCCAGCAGGCTGTGCCCGCCGAGCGCGAAGAAGTCGTCGTGCGCCCCCACCTTCTCCAGGTCGAGGACCTCGGCGAAGACGGCCGCCACCAGGTGCTCGGCGTCGCCGTCCGGCGCCCTGTACTCCGCCCTCGCCGCCTCGGGCTCGGGCAGCGCGGCCCTGTCCACCTTGCCGTTGGGGGTCAGCGGAAGCGCGTCGAGGCGCACCCACCGCGTGGGCACCAGGTACGGCGGCAGCGTCGCGGCCGCGTGGTCGCGCAACTCGCCGAGGTCGGCCTCGCCCACGACGTAGCCGACCAGCGTCTCGCCCTTCGCCGTCACCGCGGCGGCGCCGACGTCGGGGTGGGTCATGAGCGTGGCCTCGACCTCGCCGGGCTCGACCCGCTGACCCCTGATCTTCAGCTGGTCGTCGAGGCGGCCGAGGAACTCCAGCTGCCCGTCGGGCCGCCATCTGACCCTGTCGCCCGTCCGGTAGACCCGCTCGTGGGCGCTGTCCTGTGGGGCGTCGGTCTCGGTAAGGAGGATCCTGTCGCCGGTGAAGGGCACGAAGCGGTCCGCGGTGAGGTCGGGGCGGCCGAGATAGCCGCGGGCCACGCCCTGCCCTCCGACGCACAGCTCGCCAGGAGCGCCGGACGGGACCAGGCGCCCTACGGCGTCGACCACGTAGGCGGTGGTGGCGGCGATCGGGCGGCCGATGGGCGGCACGCCCCTCGAGGCGTCGAGCGTGGTGGCCGTGGCGATGACGGTGGTCTCCGTCGGGCCGTAGGTGTTGACCAGCCTGACGCTCAGGCCGAAGCGCTCGTGCCAGCGGGCCACCGCGGAGGCGTGCGCCTGCTCGCCGCCGAGGATCACCAGGCGCAGCGTCGAGGGCCAGGCGACCGCGTCGATCTGGTCGACGAGGTGGTGCCAGTAGGCCGTGGGCAGGTCGAGGACCGTCACGCCCTCGAGGTGGTCGGGCAGGCTGAGCCCGCCGTCGGGCAGGACGACGACGTGGGCGCCGCTGGACAGCGCGGGATAGATCTCCTCGGCGTGGGTGTCGAAGCCGAGCGAGGCGAACTGCACCACCCTGTCGCCCGGACGCAGGCCGTACTCCTCCGCCATCCAGTCGACGCGGGCGGCCAGGTTGCGGTGGTCGACGACGACGCCCTTGGGCTCGCCCGTCGAGCCAGAGGTGTACAGCACGTAGGCGATCTCGGCGGGCGGCACGGGGGTGAGGGGCGCGGTGGGCTCGCAGGTGTGGGCCAGCGGGGTGCCCTGCGGCAGCCGGTCGGCCAGGTCGGGCGAGGTGAGCACGAGCGTCGCGCCGCTGTCGGTCAGCAGGTGCGCCAGGCGGGCGGTCGGGTGGGCGGGGTCGAGCGGCAGGTAGGCGCCGCCCGCTCGCCACACCGCGAGCAGCGCGGCGACGGCGTCGACGCCCCGGCCGAGGCAGACGCCCACCAGGTCGCCCCGCCGTACCCCCTTGCTCTGGAGGAGCCCGGCCAGCTCGGTGACCCGCAGGTCGAACGAGGCGTAGTCGAGATCGCCCACCGCGGGCAGCCCCGCGTGCCCGAGGACGGCCCGCGCCACCCTGTCGGGCACGGTCGGCGCGTCGAAGGATCCCGGGGGTGGGACCGGTTCCTCCCGCGTGACCGGTGAGGGCCGGTCGGAGAGGGAAGCGGGAGGAACCGGCCGGCTCGGTGCGGGACCCCGCCCCCACGCGCGCAGCAGGGCGAGGTCGTCGGGGGACAGCAGCTGGGGCGGCAGACCTGGGTCCTGGCACAGGAGGCGTTCCAGCCTGCGGGCCAGCGCCTGCACCGTGTCCGCGTCGAACAGGGCGGCGTCGTAGGACAGGACGAGCAGCAGCTCGTCGGGGTCCTGCCAGGCCTCCAGCATGAGGTCGAACTTGACCTGCGCGAACCCGTGGGGGAACGGCGCGGCCTCCAGCCCGGCGAAGGCGGCGGGCGTGCGGCCCGCGTCCTGGGTGTGCAGGATGGCCATCGTCTCGAACGAGGGCGCGCGCTCCAGCGGCGCTCCCTGGTGGGCGAAGGCGTCCACGACCGTGGCGCGGGTCCGCTCCACGAGCTCGCCGAAGGTGGGCGAGCCTGTCAGGTCGCCGCGGATCACGAGCGTGTCGGCGAAGTAGCCGACCACGCCCTCCAGGAGGGCGTCGTCGCGGCCCGAGGTGACGGTGGCCACGCAGACGTCCGTCAGGCCGCTCTGCGCGGCGAGCACGGCCTGGTAGGCGGCCATCAGCGTCATGAACATCGTCACGCCCGGCGTCCTGCTGACCGCTTCGACCGGCAGCGTGAACGTGTGGAAGGCGGCCTGGCGCGGCGCGCCGGTGCGCGGCCTGTCGGTGGGCAGGTTCAGCGGCGGCTGACCCGCGAGCCGCTCCCTCCAGTAGTCGTCCATGGAGTCCTGGCCGAGCTGCCAGCGGGCGACGTCGCCGAACTGCAGGGGCGGCTCGGGCGGCCGCTCGCCGGAGTAGAGGAGGGCCAGCTCGTCGATCAGGATGTTGAGCGACCAGCCGTCGCCGAGGATGTGGTGCAGCACGACGCACAGCACGTGGTCCTCGGGACCGACGGGGACGAGCGTCACCCTGAACGGCGGGGCGCAGGCCAGGTCGAAGGGGGCGTTGACGCGCTCGGCCACCAGCCGCTCGGGCTCGCCCGCGACGATCTCGAAGGGCACCGGGCCAGGGGGCTCGACGACGATCACGGGCACGCCGTCCACCTCGGGGAAGCGCGTGCGCAGGCTCTCGTGCCTGGCGGCCAGCGCGTCCACGGCCAGGCGCAGCGCCGCCACGTCGAGCGGGCCGCGCAGGCGGCGCACGATCCACATGTTGTAGGCGGCGTCGCCGGGGTCGAGCCGGTGCAGGAACCACAGCCGCTCCTGGGAGCGGGAGAGCGGGACGGCCGCGCCCTGGGGACGCCGGCGAGGCCGGTCATCGGCGGGGCCGGGGGAGTCCTGCGCGGCGTCGAGAAGGGCGGCCATCGCCTCGACGGTCGGGCGCAGGAACAGCTCGCGGACAGGCACCCGTCCTGGCAGGCGGGAGGTGACGACGGTGGCCAGCAGGGAGTGCCCGCCGAGCGCGAAGAAGTCGTCCTCCGCGCCGACGTCCGCGACGCCGAGCACGTCGGCGAAGACCCGCGCGACCAGGAGTTCGTGCGGCGTCCTCGGCGGAGTGGAGGCCGGGACCGCCGACGCCTCGGGCGAGGGGAGGGCCTTGCGGTCCACCTTGCCGTTGGGCGTGAGGGGCAGGGCGTCGAGCTCCACCACCACCGAGGGCACCATGTAGCCGGGCAGCTGGGCGGCGGCGTGCTCCCGAAGCCCCTCCGCCTCGCCGACGACGTAGGCCACGAGCAGGTCGTCGCGGACGGCGGTGACGGCCTGCCGCACGCCGGGCCGCGACTCCAGTACCGTCTCGATCTCGCCCAGCTCGACCCGGTGGCCGCGCAGCTTCACCTGGTTGTCGGTCCTGCCGAGGAACTCCAGCGTGCCGTCGGGCAGCCAGCGGACCAGGTCACCCGTGCGGTAGACGCGCTCGCCCGCGTGCTCGGTGAACCGCTCGGCGGTCAGGTCGGGCCTGCCCAGGTAGCCGGTGGCCAGGCCCGCGCCGCCGATCAGCAGCTCGCCTGGGACGCCGAGGGGCGCGTCGACGTGGACGGTCGTGTTGGCGATCGGGCGGCCGATCGTCACCCTGGCGGGATCGGAGGGCACCTCCCACGCGGTGGACCAGATGGTCGTCTCGGTCGGGCCGTACATGTTGACGAGCCTGCCGACGCGCGAGCGCAGCTCGGCGGCCAGCTTCGGCGGCAGCGGCTCGCCGCCCGCCAGCGCGGTCACCGGGGGCAGCTCCCCTGTGAGCAGCACCCGCCAGCCCGAGGGCGTGGCCTGGACGTGCGTGACGCCCGTCGTCGTGATCAGCCGCGACAGCGCGGCGCCGTCGCGGGCGGTGTCGGCGTCGGCGATGACCACCGTGCCCCCCGTGACGAGCGGCAGGTACAGCTCCAGCGCGGAGATGTCGAAGGAGAGCGAGGTGAGCGCCAGCCAGACGTCGGAGGGCGCGGACCCCACGAGCGAACGCATCGCGAGCAGGAAGTTCGTCAGCGCCCTGTGCGGGACGACCACGCCCTTGGGGCGGCCCGTGGAGCCCGAGGTGTAGAGCACGTAGGCGGTGTCGCCGGGGAGCGGCCTGACGACGTGCGGCGCTCCCGAGGGGAGCTCGTCGGTGAGGACGAGCGCCGCACCCGAGTCCTCCAGCACGTAGGAGACGCGGGCCTGCGGGTAGTCGGGGTCCACCGGCAGGTAGGCGGCGCCCGCCATGGCCACGCCGAGCAGCGCGACCAGCATGTCAGGACCGCGCGAGAGCCGTACCGCCACCAGGGAGCCCGTGCCGACGCCCCGCTCGGCGAGCGCGCCCGCCAGGACCGCCGCCCTCTCTGTCAGCTCGCGGTAGGTCAGCGTGGTGTCGCCGCAGACCACCGCGACCGCGTCAGGACGGGCGTCAGCGCGCTCCAGCACCATGTCGACGAGGGTGAGGGGCGGCAGCTCCGCGGCTGTGTCGTTCCACGAGGCCAGCAGGGCGCGCTCGGAGGCAGGGGTCAGCTCCAGCTCGGCGACCGGCGACGACGGATCGGCGACGATCGACGAGACCAGGACGGCGAAGCGCTCCATCATGCGCTCGGCGGTCGCGCGCTCGAACAGCTCCTCGCTGTAGATGGCCACTCCGAGCAGGCCGCCGTCGTCCTCGGCGTACAGGTCGAGCGACAGGTCGAAGCGCGCGGGATGCCAGCCCAGCGGGAACGGCTCGGCCTCCAGACCCGGCAGCGGATCGGCGATCTCGCCGTGCGTGTGGAGCGCGAACATGGTCTGGAACAGCGGGGTCCTGCTGAGGTCGCGCTGGAGGCCGAGCGCGCTGACCAGCCGCTCGAACGGCACCTCCTGGTGCGCCAGCGCCTGCAGCACGGTCTTCCTCGTCCGGCGGAGCAGCTCGGCGAAGCTCGGCTCGCCCGACAGGTCGCACCTCAGCACCAGCATCGTCGACAGGTAGCCGACCACCCGCTCCAGCTCGGTGCTCGTCCGCCCCGCCGAGGGCGTGCCCACGCAGAAGTCGTCCTGTCCGCTGTGCCGCGCCAGCAGCACCTGGTAGGCGGCCAGCAGCACCATGTACGGCGTGCACCGCGCGCTCCTGGCCAGCTCGGCCACCCCGGCGACAAGCTCGGGAGCCAGCCTGAACAGCACCTCGCCGCCCGCCGTGCCGCGCTGCGGAGGGCGCGGCCTGTCGGTTGCCAGCTCCAGCACCGGCGCCCCCGCCAGCCGCTCGGCCCACCACTCCTCCTCGGCCGCGAAGTCACGAGGGGCGGGGTTGAACGGGGGAGGGGCGGCGGGCAGCGGCCTGCCCGCGTAGCAGGCGGCGACCTCCTCGCGCAGCACGTTGAACGACCAGCCGTCGCCGTTGATGTGGTGCAGCACCACGCACAGGACGTGCTCGCGCGGCCCGAGCGGGATGACGCTCACCCTGAAGGGAGGTCGCCCTGCCAGGTCGAAGGGGGCGTTGGTGCGCTCGGACACCAGCTTGTCCGGATCGCCCTCGACCACCTCGAAGGCGATGCGGCCTGGAGGCTCGACGACCGCCACGGGGCGCCCGTCCACTTCGGGAAAGCGGGTGCGCAGCGCGTCGTGCCTGGCGGCGACGGCGGTGAAGGCCGCCTCCAGCCTGGTGAGGTCGAGCTCTCCGCGCAGCCTGTAGGCGTAGGCGGTGTTGTACGAGGGGTCGTCAGGATCGAGTCGATGGAGGAACCACAGGCGCTCCTGGGCGGACGAAAGCGTCACTAGCCCTTCCCCCGAATCTGGAAAGGTTCTTAACTGTTCGGGAGTCAACCACGGATCTTGACCTGCCCGCAAGGCCCGATAAACACGGGGTTTGCGCTCTTGTCACCTCTCCGTGACCGTGTAAGACTGTCGGCCGTCCGGTGGGTAAGGAAAGTTTCTTATCAGTATTTTCGGGGGTCTGTCGTGAGCGTGACCCTTCCTGATCTGCTGCGGGAGCGGGCCAAGGCCGACCCCGAGCGGGTGGCGATGACCGTCCACGGTGCCGGGTCGCTGACCTTCGGCGAGTGGGAACGCCGCTCCGCAGGCGTCGCGGCGGGGCTCGGCGTCGAGCCCGGCGACCGGGTGGGCCTGGTGTTCGGCAACGGCGACTGGCTGGAGTACGCGGTCGCCTTCCTCGGCGTCGTCAGGGCGGGGGCCGTGGCCGTCCCTCTGTCGGACCTGCTGGCCGGCGCCGACGTGGAGGCGATGCTGGCGCACTGCGGCGCGTCCAGGACGCTTCGCCCAGGGGCGTTACCCTTCGCGGAGGGCTCGGCACCCGACCCTCCGCGCCCGCGCGACCTCGCCCAGATCCTCTACACCTCCGGCACCACGGGCAGGCCCAAGGGCGTCGCGGCCAGCCATGCCAACCTGGGCTACGGCTGCGGCGGCAGGCGCAGGCCCTTCACGCACAGCGCGCACCTGGCGCACGCCTTCCCGATCGGCACGAACGCGGGCCAGTGGATGCTCGTCAACGCTCTGGACGCCCATCCGCAGGTCGTGACGTTACCCAGATTCACCCCCGGCAGGTTCGCCGGGCTGATCGAGCACTACAGGGCGGGCACGGTCTTCCTCGTGCCGGCCATGGCCATCGAGATGCTCTCCGCCCGCGTCCACCACAAGCACGACCTGTCGAGCGTGCTGCTGCTCGGCTCGGCCGCCGCGCCGCTGCCCTCGCAGGTCGCCGTCGACCTCGGCACCGCCTTCGGCAACGCCACGATCGCCAACTACTACACCTCGACAGAGGCCGCGCCCGCCCAGACCGTGATGCTCTTCGACCCCGACAGGCCCGCGAGCGTCGGGCGGCCCGCCTCGGGCGGCGCCGTCAAGATCGCGACGGCCAAGGGCGACCCGCTGCCGCCCCGCGTGACCGGCGAGGTGTGGATGCGCTCGCCTGCCGTCACCCGCACCTACTACGGCGACGCGCAGGCCAGCGGCGAGGTGTTCAGAGGCGGCTGGGTCCGGATGGGCGACCTCGGCTACCTCGACGACGACGGCTACCTCTACCTGGTCGACAGGGAGAGCGACGTGATCAAGTCGGGCGCCTACAAGGTGTCGACGATCCACGTGGAGGACGTCGTCCACCAGCATCCGGACGTGGTCGAGGCGGCCGCGTACGGCGTGCCGCACCCCACGCTCGGCAAGGCCGTCGAGGTGGCGGTGGTCGGCCCCGTGGCCCACGAGGAGCTGCGGATCTTCCTGAAGGGGCGGCTGGCCCCGCACGAGCTGCCCGCCAGGCTCGTCACCCTCGACGCCCTGCCGCGCAACCAAGGCGGCAAGGTCGACAAGCGGAGGTTGAGGCATGACTGAGGTGTCACCCGCCCAGCACGGGATCTGGATCAACGAGCGGGCGGGCGCCTGGTCGGCGTACCACATGCCGCTGGTGATCAGGTTCGGGGCGCCCGTCGACGAGGGGGCGCTGGCCAAGGCGGTCGCCGCACTGGTCGAACGGCATGCGCTGCTGGGCGCGGCCTTCGAGGAGCGCGACGGCCTGCCGTCGCTGGTGCCCGCCGCCGAACCGCCCTACCTCGCGCGTGAGGAGGTGAAGGGCCCCTTCGACCTGGCCAAGGGACCGCTCGTCAGGTTCGCGCTGCAGGGCGACGAGCTGAGAGTCGAGGCGCACCACGCGGTCTTCGACGGTCAGTCCAAGGAGGTGCTCGTCGCCGACCTGCTGGCGCTCTACAGGGGCGAGGTCCTGCCCCCGCTACCCCCTCTCGCGCCGAGCGAAGCGCCCGCTGAGGAGGCTCGCGCCTCCTGGGCCTCCAGATGGCGCGCGCCCGAGGAGGTGGTGGTGCCAGGGGGAGTGCTGCGCTCGCGGCGCGCGAGCCCGGGGCGCGTGCTGGAGTTCTCGCTCGACGTGCCGGAGGCCGAGGGGCTGACCAGGTTCGAGGTGGTGCTCGCCGCGGTGCACGCCGTCCTCGCCTCGTACGGCAACGCCGCCCCCGTCACGGCGATCGACCTGTCCACCCGCGCCCCCGGCCAGGAGGGCCACATCGGGCCCTTCGTCACCGAGCTGCCCGTCTTCTCCGCCCCCGAGCACGGGACCCCCTTCGGGCGGTTCGCCCTGGCGCTGCGGGCCGAACTGCGCGAGGTCTACCGGCACCGGCAGGTCCCCCTCGCCAGAGCGATCCCCGGGCTGAGGCCGCACGCCGCGCTCGCACCCGTGTCGGTCAGCTACCGGCGCGGAGGGTACGACGATCGCGTGGAGTGGCTGGCCTTCAACCAGGCCGTGCGGGGCGCCCTGCAGCTCCAGCTCCTCGACAGGCCCTCCGGGCTCGTCGCCAGCCTGCGCCACGACCCCGACGAGCTGCCCGATCCCGAGCGGGTCGTGGCCGACCTGCGCTCCTGGCTGTCAGGAGACCTCTCCCGCCCGCTGAGCACGACGCAGGCCCCTCAGCCCGCCCCCGCGCCCGTGGCCGCCGACTCGGGGCAGGAACGGCGGGTCGAGGGCGATCCGCTCCTCGCCGGCATCACCGCGATCTGGGAGGAGGTGCTCCAGATGTCGCCGATCGAGCCGTACGACGACATCTTCGACCTGGGCGGGCACTCCCTCACGATCACGCAGATCATCGCCCGCATGCGCAAGCGCCTGGACGTCGAGGTCGAGCTGGACGACTTCTTCGACAACCCGACCATCGCGGGCGTCATCGGAGTGATCAGGCAGTGATCGACGCCGACCTCTCCCGCATGCTCGTGATCCGCGCCTTCGAGCGCACCCTCCTCGACCTGTACGGCAGGGGCCTGGTCAACGGCACCACCCACACCTGCCTCGGGCAGGAGTACGTCCCCGTCGCCATGGAGGGGCTGCTCGACCCGGCCGACCACGTCTTCAGCAACCACCGGGGACACGGCCACTACCTGGCCCGCTTCGACGACCCCGAGGGCCTGCTGGCCGAGATCATGGGCCGCGAGGGCGCGGTGTGCGCAGGGGTGGGCGGCAGCCAGCACATCCGCCGCGACCGCTACCTGTCCACCGGCGTCCAGGGGGAGAGTCTGCCGGTGGCGGCGGGCGTCGCGCTCCATCTCAAGCGCGCCGAGCCCGGCCGCCTGGCCTGCGCCTACATCGGTGACGGCACGTTCGGCGAGGGCGCGGTGTACGAGGCGCTGAACCTGGCCGCGCTCTGGGCGCTGCCCCTGCTGGTGGTGGTCGAGAACAACGGCATCGCCCAGTCCACGCCCACCGACAAGCACCTGGCGGGCACGATCGCGGGGCGCGCCGCGGCCTTCGGCCTCCCGCACGAGCTGGTCGAGGGCGCCGACGTGGACGACATCAGGGCCAGGCTCGCGCCGCTCGTCTCCGGTGTGCGGGCGGGCAGGCCCGCCGTGGTGGAGTTCGTCACCCACAGGCTCGGTCCGCACAGCAAGGGCGACGACACCAGGCCCGCGCACGCCGTCGGCGTCGACTGGCGGGACAAGTACGCCTCCCCGCGGCTCGACCGGCTCGAAGCGGCCGCCGTGTCGAGGATCGAGGCGGTCGCCGCCGACGTGATCGCCCGTCCGCTGTCACGGTGGGAGGCGCGATGAGGGTCGCGGAGAACCTCAACGCGGCGCTCCACGAGCTGATGGCGGCCGAGCGGAACCTCTACCTGCTCGGCGAGGACGTGGCCGACCCCTACGGCGGCGCCTTCAAGATCACCCGAGGGCTGTCCACCCGCTTCCCCGGCAGAGTGATGTCCACGCCGATCAGCGAGAGCGCCATCACCGGCGTCGCCGCGGGCCTGGCGCTGTCGGGCGACGCGGCGATCGTCGAGATCATGTTCGGCGACTTCGCCACGCTCGCCTTCGACCAGCTCCTGAACTTCGCCGCCAAGTCCGTCTCCATGTACGGCTCCCGCGTCCCCATGCGCATGGTCGTGCGCTGCCCCGTCGGCGGCGGCAGGGGCTACGGCCCTACGCACAGCCAGAGCCTGCAGAAGCACTTCGTCGGCATCCCCGGCCTGGCGCTGTACGAGATGTCGCCCTTCCACGACAACCTCGCGGTCCTCACCGAGATGCTGGCGCGCGAGGAGCCCTGCGTCCTGTTCGAGGACAAGGTCCTCTACACCAGGCCCATGCACGCCGTGCCCGAGCCGTTCTCCCTCGCGGTCGAGAACGGCGTGGCGAGGGCCTTCCTCGACGAGCGTCCCGACTGCGTGGTCGTCGCGCCAGGGGGCAGCGCTCCCATGGTGCTGGCGGCGATGCGCTCGCTGCTGCTCGAGGAGGAGATCGTCTGCACGCTGGTGGTGCCCTCCCGCCTGTACCCGTTCGACGTGGAGCTCCCCGACGCGCGGCGCGTCTTCGTCGTGGAGGAGAGCACCGCGGGCGGGACCTGGGGCGCCGAGGTCGCCCACCAGATCCACCAGCGGCACTGGGGACGGCTGGCAGGCCCCGTCACCCTCGTCCACTCCGCCGACTCCGTCATCCCCACCGCCGCCCACCTGGAGGAGTCGGTGCTGGTCTCGGAGCGGACGGTCCATCGCGTGATCATGGAGACGCTCCGTGGCTGAGCTGCGCGTGCCGAAGCTGAACACCAACGACAGCGAGTACCTGCTGGTGGAGTGGCTGGTCCAGGACGGGGACTCGGTCCACGAGGACGACCTGGTCGCCCTGGTCGAGACCTCCAAGGCGGCGGAGGAGCTGCCCGCCGACGCCACGGGCGTGCTGCGCCACCGGGTGGCCGCGGGCGCCTGGTGCCGTCCCGACCAGGTGATCGCCACGATCGGCGGAGATGCGGCGGTCGCGCGCCCCGAGCCTGCCTCGCCGCCCGCCGCAGCCGGGCGGCCCGAGCCCTCGGCCGCGCGGGACGGCCTGCCTCTGGTCACCGCCCCCGCCCAGGCGTTCGCCGACGAGCACGGCGTCACCGGCGAGCAGCTCAGGGAGCTCGGGCTCAAGGTCGTCAGGAAGGCCGACCTCGAACGGCTCCTCGGCCACGTGCGCGACCTGCCGAAGGCGCAGCGGGCCGTCGCCAGGGCCGTGGAGCTGTCCCACAGCACCATCCCCGCCGCCTACCTGGCCGTCCGCATGGACCTGGCGGGGGCGATCGAGCACGCCAAGGCCGAGACCAGGACCGTCAGACGCCCTATCGGGCTGGCGGAGATCTTCGTCCAGGCCGTGGCGGGGCTGCACGAGCGCTTCCCGCTCTTCTTCGCCACCCTCGAGGGCGACCGGATCCGCCTGTCCAGGACCGCCGACATCGGCGTCACGCTCGACCTCGGCGAGGGCCTCTACGTGCCCGTGCTGCACGACGCGGGCGGCCGTACCACCAAGGAGCTGGCCAGCGCACTGATGCGTCACCGCCTGGCCGCCACCACCGGCGACTTCAGGCCCTCCGACCTCAGCGGCGCCAACTTCGTCGTCACCCTGCACACCGAGGGGGGCGTGGTCATGGCGATCCCGTTCGTCTTCCCCGGCACCGCCTGCGCGCTGGCCGTCACCGCCCCGGGGCAGGACGGCGGCGCCGACATCGGCCTGGCCTACGACCACCGGCTGATCAACGGCCGGGAGGCCGCACTCTTCATGCACGCACTCAAGGCCGCCGTCGAAGGGCTGAGCTGATGTCCGCCGTGGATCTGTCCGGAGCCAAGAGGGAGCTGCTGCGACGCAGGCTGCAAGGCGCGAAGGCGGCCGAGAGCATCCCCCGCCGCCCCGAGGGCAGTCAGCCTCCCCTGGCCCCCGCCCAGGAGCCGCTGTGGTTCATGGAGCACCTCACGCCAGGCACCGCCACCTACACCCTCACCACCGCGGTACGGCTGCGCGGCCCGCTCGACGAGGAGCGCCTGCGCGCAGCGCTCGACGAGCTGCCGAGAAGGCACGAGAGCCTGCGGCACCGCTTTCCCACCAGCGAGGACGGCCTGCCCGCCGTCCACGTGGCCGAGGAGAGCGAGGCGCCGCTCGCGCTCGCCACGGCGGCCGACGACGAGGAGGCGCTGGCCCTGATCGACGCGGCCGCCGCGGTGCCGCTCGACCTGGCGGAGGGACCGCTGCTCAGGGCGCTCGCGGTGTCCATCGGGGGCGCCGAGCACGTGCTCGCGCTGCTGGTGCACCACATCGTGGCCGACGGGCAGTCGGCGCAGCTGCTCATGCGGGACCTCCTGGCGCTCTACAGGGGCGAGAGCCGGGAGGCGCCGACCGTCAGGTACGGCGACGTCGCGCTGTGGCAGAGCGAGCGCTCCTTCGAGCGCGAGCTGGCCTACTGGCGCGGACGGCTCGACGGGCTGCCGCGCGTCGAGCTGCCCCTCGACAGGCCGAGGCCCGCCGCGCAGTGCCTCGAAGGGGCCACCCACGTGCACGAGCTCGACCCCGAGCTGGTCGAGCGCGTGACCGTTCTCGGCAGGAGTCACGGCGCGACGCCGTTCATGACCCTGCTGGCCGCCTTCCACGTGCTGCTGGCCAGGCTCTCGGCCCAGGACGACGTGGCCGTGGGCACCCCCGTGGCAGGCAGGACCCGCCCCGAGCTGGACGACGTGGTCGGCATGTTCGTCAACACGCTCGTGCTGCGCGCCGACCTGGAGGACGACCCGAGCTTCGCCGACCTGCTCGGCAGGACGAGAGAGCTGGTCGTCGACGCCCTCGACCACCAGGAGCTGCCCTTCGCCAAGCTGGTCGAGGCGCTCGGCGTGCCGCGCGACCCGAGCAGGCAGCCGCTGGTCGACGCGCTGTTCTCGCTGCACGACCTGGCGGCGGGCGAGGACGACTTCCCGCTGCGCCCCGGCTCGGCCCGCCACGACCTCGAGCTCTACGTCGTCCCCAGCGGCGAGGGGCTGGCCTGCGCGTTCACCTACAAGACCACGCTGTTCTCCGCCCCCACGATCGCCAGGACGGCACGCCACTTCGAGGCGCTGCTCAGGGCGGCCGTCACCGACCCCTCCACGCCGGTGAGCCGCCTCTCCCTCGGCGACGTCTCCGAGATCGAGGCGTGGAACGCGACGGCGGCCGACTTCCCAGGCCTGACCCTGCACGCCCTGGTCGAGGAGCAGGTGGCGCGGACCCCCGACGCGGTGGCCGTCACCTTCGAGGGCCAGTCGCTGACCTACAGGCAGCTCGACGAGCGCGCCAACCAGATCGCGCACAGGCTCGCGGGGCTCGGCGCGGGCGGGCTGGTCGCCATCTGCGCCGAGCGCTCGCTCGAACTCGTCGCGGGCCTGCTCGGCATCCTCAAGGCGGGCGCCGCCTACGTGCCGCTCGACCCGTCGTACCCGCAGGACAGGCTGACGTTCATGCTGGCCGACGCCGCCGCGCCCGTCGTGCTCACCCAGAGCGCGCTGATCCCGCTGCTGGCCTCGGGCGGCGCGACCATCCTGCCGCTCGACAACCCCCAGGTCTGGGACGGCCTGCCCACCGCGCCACCCGACGTCGCCCAGGGCGAGGCGGCGTACATGATCTACACCTCGGGCTCGACGGGCAAGCCGAAGGGCGTGCCCAACGGCCACCGCGGCATCGTCAACCGTCTCGACTGGATGCAGAAGCGCTACCGGCTCACCGCCGACGACGTGGTGCTGCAGAAGACCCCCGCGGGCTTCGACGTCTCGGTGTGGGAGTTCTTCTGGCCGCTGATCTCCGGCGCCCGTCTGGTCCTGGCCGCGCCCGACGGCCACCGCGACCCCGCCTACCTGCGTGACCTGATCAACGCCGAGCGCGTCACCACGCTGCACTTCGTGCCGTCCATGCTGGCGATGTTCCTGGCCGAGGAGGACGTGGACACCTGCGCCTCGCTGCGCACGATCATCTGCAGCGGCGAGGAGCTGCCCGTCGACCTGGCCGTCCGCTGCCTGCGGACGCTGCCGGCCGAGCTGCACAACCTGTACGGCCCGACAGAGGCGGCCATCGACGTCTCGTCATGGCAGTGCACCCTCGAACGGCTCGAGGGGCGGGCCACCGTGCCCATCGGCTCGCCCATCCAGAACATCACCCTGCACGTCCTGGACAGGCACGGCGCGCAGGTCCCCGTCGGCGTGCCGGGCGAGCTGCACATCGGCGGCGTCGGCGTCGCGCTCGGCTACCACGACCGCCCCGCGCTGACCGCCGAGAGGTTCTCCGGCGGGCGCTACCGCACCGGCGACGCCGCCCGCTGGCTGCCCGACGGCACCATCGAGTTCCTCGGCCGCCTCGACGACCAGGTCAAGCTGCGCGGCCTGCGAATCGAGCTCGGCGAGATCGAGACGGCGCTGCGCGAGAAGGCGGGGGCCACCGAGGCCGTCGTCGTCGTGCGCGCCGACCAGCTGGTCGCCTACCTGGTGGGAGGGCCGTCCGAACCCGCCCAGGTCAGGGCCGCGATCAGGGGATTCCTGCCGGAGTACATGCTGCCCTCGCTGTTCGTCCGGATGGAGGCGCTGCCCCTCACCCCGAACGGCAAGCTCGACCGCAAGGCGCTGCCCGAGCCCGTCCTGTCGGCCGACGCGGTCTACGCCCCTCCCTCGACGGAGGCCGAGAGGGCCGTCGCCGAGGTCTGGGCCGAGGTGCTCGGCGCTCCACGAGTGGGCATCGACGACGACTTCTTCGACCTCGGAGGCCACTCGCTGCTGGCCATCCAGGTCGTGGCGAAGCTGCGCAAGGCGGGGATCGGCCCCGTCGGCCTGGTCGACGTGTTCACCTACAGGACGGTGCGGGAGCTGGCCGCCTTCGCCGCCTCCGCCGAGCAGGGCGCGAGGCCGTTGCTCCAGCGGCTGACCCCGCCGAGAAGCGCGACGGTCAGCTACGTCTGCGTGCCGTACGGGTCGGGCAGCGCCATCGTCTACCAGCCGCTGGCCGACGCCCTCCCCGCCGACCAGGCGCTCTACGCGCTGGCCATCCCCGGCCACGACATCGGCCTGGACGAGGAGCCGATGGACTTCGACGAGCTGGCGGCCAGGACGACCGAGGAGATCCTGCGCATCGAGGGCCCCCTGGTGATCTACGGGCACTGCGGGGTCGGCGCGGCGCTCGCCGTCGAGCTGGCCAGAAGGGTCGAGGAGGCGGGGCGTGAGGTCGAGGCGCTCTACATCGGGGCGATCTTCCCCTTCGCCAGGCCGCGGGGCTGGCTGCGGTTCGGACTGATGGACCGGCTGCGCTCCAGCCAGACCGACATCAACAGGCTGAAGGCCCGCGGCGTCGACCTGGAGGAGCTCGAACCCGGCGTCGCCGACCGCATCATCGCGACCATGCGGCACGACTCCAAGGCCGCGGAGAAGTACTTCACCTCGCTCTTCCACGCCGACGACAGGCCCAGGCTGCGCGCCCCGATCATCTCGGTGATCGGCGAGCGCGACCCCGCCACCGACTACTACGAGGAGCGCTACACCGAGTGGGGCTTCCTCAGCGACACCACCGCGCTGGTCGTCCTGGACGAGGGCGGCCACTACTTCCTGCGCTACAGGGCCGACGAGCTGGCCGCTGTGCTGCGCACCCACCGGCGCCTCGAGGCGGGTGACCGTACGGGGAGCTGGTGGGTGCACGCCGTCTCCACCGCGGCGGACGCGGCCGCGGCGCCCTCGCGCGACGAGGTCGCGCCCAGCATGCGGCGCTTCCTCACCATCGCCTCGGGCCAGCAGCTGTCGATGATCGGGTCGGCGCTCACCGGATGGGCGCTGCCGATCACGATCCTGGTCGACTCGGGCTCGGTCACGCAGTTCTCCATCCTGGCCGTGCTCAACCTGGCAGGGCTGCTCATCTCACCGCTGGCGGGCGCGATCGTCGACAGGGGTGACAGACGCAGGGTGCTGGTCGTCGCCGACCTCTGCGCGGCGGGCATCCAGGCGGTGCTCGCAGGGCTGATCTTCTTCGGCGACCTCCAGCTCTGGCAGATCTACACCCTGATCGTCGCCCTCTCCGTCGCCACCAGCTTCCAGCGCCTGGCCTACACCTCGGCCGTGCCGCAGCTGGTGCCCAAGCGCTACCTCGGACACGCCGTCGGCGTCACCCAGATGACCAACGGCGTCGCCCAGCTGATCGTGCCGCTCATCGCGGCGGGGCTGCTGGCCTGGATCGGGCTCGGCGGCATCGTGGTCATCGACGTGATCAGCTACGCCTTCGCCCTCGCCGTGGTCCTGCTCGTCCGCTTCCCCGACACACTGCCGTGGCGGCCGCGCGAGCCGCTGGCCACCGAGATCCGCCAGGGCTTCGCCTACACCTGGCACTCGGGCGGCCTGCGGGCGATGCTCGGCTGGTTCGCCGTGCTCAACATCTTCCTGTCGCCACTCCTGCTGCTGGTCTCGCCGCTGGTGCTGTCCTTCGCCACCCTGCGTGACGTCAGCGTGGTCTCGGTGGTGACAGGGCTCGGGGCGCTGCTCGGCGGGCTGACCATGGCGCTGTGGGGCGGCCCCGCCAGGCGCAGGTTCAGAGGGGTGCTGCTGGCCACCGTGGCGATCGCGGCGGGCAGCGTGCTCACCGGGCTCGCGCCCTCGCTGGTGTTGATCGGCGCGGGGGCGTTCGCGATCACGTACTTCCTGACCCTCATGAACGGCATCTACTCGCTGATCGTGCAGATCAAGGTGCCCTACCGCTACCACGGCAGGGTCTTCGCGCTGAACACCCTCGTCGCGTGGTCGACGCTGCCGATCGGGATGGGACTGGTCGCGCCGCTCGGCGCCGCGCTGTTCGACCCGCTGATGGCCGAGGGCGGCGCGCTCGCCTCCACGGTGGGCGCGGTGATCGGCGTCGGACCCGGGCGGGGGATCGCCCTGCTGTACCTGGTCTGCGCGGTCGGCATGCTGGCGGTGGTCGCGGGGGCGCTGCGGGTGGGGCGGCTGGCCCGCTTCGACACCGACGTGCCCGACGCGCTGCCGGACGACCAGGTGGGCGTGGAGACGATCACGGCGAGAACGGCGGAGCGAGCCGCTACGTCAGGCGTTTGACCAGGTCGGGAAGGATCGCGGCGAGCAGGCTCAGCCGTGCGTGGGTCTGCTCGCGCTCGTCGGTGCCGGCGCGCCGCATGAAGTCCAGGTAGCCGCGGACCCAGCCGCCGAACACCCACGGCTCGGAGGGGATCACCCCGCCGCCCGACCGGTAGCCCTCGACGACGGCGTCGAAGCGGTCGAGGTCGACGTCGCCGCCCAGCCGCGCCGACCAGTCGAGGGCGACCCCCGCGGCCTCCTGCTCGGCGACGTACGCGCCGGCGGTGTCCCAGTCGATGAGCGCCAGGCTGCCGTCGGCGCGCAGGAGGGCGTTCTTCGGGTGCAGGTCGCCGTGGGAGCCGACCATGGTGCCCAGACCCTCGGGGCGCTCGGTGTCGGCCCGCAGCCGCGCGAAATCCTCACCCTCCCCGGAACCGCCGTCGAGCAGACCGTCTGCGCCTGCGCCGGTGTCGGGCGCGTCGCCTGCGCCTGCGCCGGGGTCGAGCGCGCCACCTGCGCCTGCATCTGGGTCGACCAGGGCGCCGGAGCCTGCGCCTGGGGCGGGTGGGCCGTGCGAGCCTGCACCGGGGCCAAGCGGGCCGCTGGAGCCTGTGCGGTGGACGGTGGCCAGCAGGGCGCCCATGCGGCGGCACAGTGCGGGGGTGAGGTCGTCGATGCCGGGCGCGCGGCCGTCCAGCCAGCGGTGCACGCGCACCACCGCCCCGCCCAGCTCGACCGTGTGGCGGCCGGTGGCCGTCTCGGGCACGGGCGGGGGGAGCGGTACCCCCGCGGCCAGCGCCCTGCGCTCGATCTCGATCGCCTCGGCGGAGGGCGCCCAGGTCAGCCGCTTCACCGCGTAGGCGCCGGTGATCGTGTCGAGCCGCCAGACCTGGTTGTGGTAGTAGCCGGCGACCCGCAACCCCGGCGTCACCGCCAGCCCGAGCCCGAACCTGTCGCAGACCGACGCAACGTCAAGATCGCTCACATGGGAAGTCTGCCTTAGTCCGCGAACGAATAGCTGACATTCGTCAGCTGTTCCGAAATTTCCCACAATCGGGCTGCGGCCGCCTCGTCCTTCGACGCGGGCGAGGAGTTGACGATCGTGGGATAGCCCCACACCTCGAAGGGCCCGTCCGGACCCACGTAGCTCCCGCCGGGCAGGCCGGGCACGGTCGCCGCGAACAGCAGCGGCAGCGCCCCTCGCTCGGCGCTCTGCGCGAAGAGCGCGTTGAACGCCGTCTGTCCCAGCTCCGCGAGCTTGTTGCCGGCCATGCGCGGGCCTGCCTTCTGCAGGTTGGTCGAGGAGTAGCCGGGGTGGGCCGCCACGCTGGTCAGCCGCCCGCCCGCCCGGTGCTCCAGCTCGTAGGCGAACAGCAGGTTGGCCAGCTTCGACTGCGAGTAGGCCGACCACCTCTGGTAGCCGCGCTCGGCGTTCAGATCGTCGAACCGCATCCTGCCGCCGACGTGCATGAGGCTGCTCACCGTCACGACCCTGCCGCGCAGCCGCGGCAGCAGCAGCCCGGTCAGCGCGAAGTGCCCGAGGTGGTTGGTGCCGAACTGCATCTCGAACCCGTCGACCGTCTTCCTGTACGGCAGCGCCATCACCCCGGCGTTGTTGAGCAGGATGTCGACGTCGCTCTCCACGGTCGCGGCGAACTCCCGCACCGAGGACAGGTCGGCGAGGTCCAGCCGTCTGACCTCGATCGAGCCCTTGGGCCCCGCCGCGAGCATGCGGGACCTGGCCGCCTCTCCCTTGGCCGTGTCCCTGCAGGCCAGCACCGTGGTGGCGCCCCGCCTGGCCAGCTCGCCCGCCGCGATCATGCCGATGCCGCTGTTGGCGCCCGTCACGATCGCCGTCTTCCCCGACAGGTCGGGAATCTCCGCCGCAGTCCACACCATGAACCCCACGCTAACAAGGCGAAGATCGGGGCTCCGCGCGGGGCTCGGAGCCCGAGAGAGCGGGTGCGGCGAGGCTTCGGGCTGTTCGCGTGAGGGGTGGAAGGTCGTCGAAGGGGTCAGGCGCGTAGGCGCAGGCCTCGGGGGGTGGGGTGGAAGCCCGCCTCCTCCAGCGCCGCCGCCAGCGGTGAGTCGGTGATCGAGCCGCCGTCGGCCCGCTCGACCGTCAGCTTTCCGAGCGCCCCGTCGCGTACGGCCAGGGCCAGCGCGTCCACCGCCGGCCGCAGCCGTCCGTCGTCGGCGAACGACAGCAACGTCTTGCCGCCCCGCTCGACGTACAGCACGAGGTGCCCGTCCACCAGCACGACGAGCGCTCCCGCCTTGCGGCCCGGCTTGTGCCCCACCTCGCCTGGGCGAGTGGGCCAGGGGAGCGCCGCGCCGTACGGGTTGGCGGGGTCGGCTGAGGCCAGCACCACCGCGCTCTGCCCCGACGCCGTGTCGGCGAAGGAGCCCGAGGCGTTGGGGGAGAGCGCCCGCATGCGGTCGACGGCGCCGGGCAGGGCGAACTGGGCACCGCCGAGCCCTTCGACGAAGTAGCCGCGACGGCAGCGTCCGCTCTCCTCGAAGGCCCTGAGCACCTGGTACACCGCGGCGAACCCGCCCGGCAGCCGCTCGGCCATCACCGCGCCCCTGGTCACCACGCCGTGCCGTTCGAGCAGGACCTCGGCCTGGGCGTGCGCGCGCTGGGTGGTGTCGGGCGAGGGGGAGGGCAGCAGCCACCACCGGCCGCCTACCAGCGGAGAGCCGCTCCTGCTCGGCAGCACCGCCCGCCGCCGCCTGGTGGTGGCGGGCCGGTGGGCGGGACGGCCCGAGCCGAGCGTCGCCCTGAGCGGCGCGAGCGTGTCACCCGAGACCCTGCCGGACCACACGAGGTCCCAGAGGGCGGTGGTCAGCGTCAGGTCGTCCATCGAGCCGACCCGGTCGGACAGGCCGCGGAAGAACAGCGCGCCACCGCCGCCGAGCGCGTCGAGCACCTGCTCGTGCAGCGGCGTCATCGTGATCTCGGCAGGGGTGGGAAGCAGGAGAGGGGCGGTGTCGGCGAAGAAGAGCGAGACCCAGCCGTCGCCGCCTGGCAGCGATCCCTGACCCGCCCAGATCACCTCGCCGGAGGAGGTCAGTTCGTCGAGCAGCGCGGGATGGTAGCCGGGCACCCTGGAGGGCAGCACCAGCGTCTCGAGCGAGGAGGCGGGCACCGCGGCGCCCTGCATCTGCTCGATGGCGTTGACCAGCGCGTCCATCGACCTGGCCGAGCTGATCGCCCCGCCTGGCATGGACCTCGGCGCCTGACCGCCGCGGCCTGTGATGCCGTGCCACGTCGGCGCGAACAGGGCGAGCGTCTCGTGCGGGACCGGCTCGACCTCCTTGCGCAGCCGGGCCAGTGACCTGCGCCGCAGCAGCCTGAGAACCCCGGCGTCGCACCACTCCTCGCCGCGCCCTCCCGGCCTGAACTCGCCGTTCACCACCCGGCCCGAGGCGGCGAGCCTGCGCAGCGCGTCGGTGATCACGGCGACGCCGAGCCCGAACCTGGCGGCGGCCGTGCTCGCGTGGAAGGGGCCACGCGTACGGGCGTGCCTGGCGACGAGGTCGCCGAGCGGGTCGGCCACCGGCTCGAGGAAGGCGTGCGGGATGCCGACAGGCAGCGGCGCGCCGAGGGCGTCGCGCAGTCTGGCGGAGTCCTCGATCGCGGCCCACTGCTCCTCGCCGGCGACGCGCACGCTGATCGCCCTGCGCGCCCGCTCGAGGCCGGACAGCCAGCCTGGGTCGCCGCCTCGCACGCTCACGTCGGCCGCCAGCAGGGGGCCGTGCGAGCGCAGCAGGTCGGCGAGGTCCTCGGCGTCACGCAGCGGCCTGTCGAGCCTGGCCAGCTCGCGCTCGGCGTCGGCGATCACGTCGGGGTCGAGCAGCTCGCGCAGGTCCGCCTGGCCGAGCAGCTCGGCCAGCAGCGTCGTGTCGAGCGCGAGCGCCTGCGCCCGCCGCTCGGCCAGCGGCGCGTCGCCCTCGTACATGAACGCGCCGATGTAGTGGAACAGCAGAGACGCCGCGAACGGCGAGGCCTGCGAGGTCTCCACCTCCACCACCCGCACGCGCCGCGCCGCGATGTCGCGCATGAGGCGCACCAGGCCGGGCACGTCGAAGACGTCCTGAAGGCACTCGCGCATCGTCTCCAGCACCACGGGGAAGCTCGCGTACTTCGAGGCCACCCCCAACAGGTGCGCGGCCCGCTGGCGCTGCTGCCACAGCGGGGTCCGCTTGCCCGGCGTACGACGGGGCAGCAGCAGCGACCGCCCCGCGCACTCCCTGAAGCGCGAGGCGAACAGCGCCGAGCCGCCCAGCTCCTCGGTGACGATCTGCTCGATCTCGTCGGCGTCGAAGGCGGCCACGTCGCTGGGGGGCTCGGCCAGCGTGTCGGGGATGCGCAGCACGATGCCGTCGTCGGAGTGCACGGCCTGCACGTCGACGCCGTAGCGCTCACGCAGCCGCCGGTTGATGGCCAGCGCCCAGGGGGCGTGCACACGCGCGCCGTAGGGGGAGTGGATCACCACCCGCCAGTCGCCCAGCTCGTCGTGGAAACGCTCGACGAGCAGCGTTCGGTCGTCGGGCACGTAACCGGTCGCCTCGCGCTGCTCGTGCAGGTAGGACAGCAGGTTGCCGGCCGCCCACTCGTCGAGCCCCGCCGCCCGCATCCGCTCGATCGCCCCACCGGCCTTTCGCCCCGCGGTCTCCGACGAACCGTTCCCGGCCTCTCCTCCAGCGGTCGCCGGCGGGGCAGCCCCACCCCTTCGCCCGGAGACGGCCTCGTCCTTCGCGACCTGCGCGGCCCCCGCCGAGCCGGTCCCCGCCTGCCGTTCGGCCTCCACCGTCTCCGTCGAGCGGGCCTCCGCCGTCCGCTCGACGGAGACGGCCTCCGACGCATGGGCATCGACCCTGCTCGAAGACTCCGCCGCCTTGGCACGCGACCTGGTCGACGTGCCCGAGGACCCGGCTCCCGCCTTGCCGGAGGACCCGGCTCCCGCCTTGCCGGAGGACCCGGACCCCGGAGAGCTCTTGCTGGAGGGTTCGGCGCCCTTCGCGCCGACAGGAGCCGCCTCGGCTGACAGCTCCCTCAGGAACGCGCCGATCGCCCTGCCCAGCTCGGCGGGGCGTCCTGGCGCGTCGCCGTGCCAGAACGGCAGCTTGCCCGGCTGACCGGGAGCGGGGGAGACCAGCACCCTGTCGGAGGTGATGTCCTCGATCCGCCAGGACGTGGCGCCGAGGACGAACACGTCGCCCGCCCTCGACTCGTAGACCATCTCCTCGTCGAGCTCTCCGACCCTCGACCCCTTCTCGCCGACCAGGAACACCCCGAACAGCCCGCGGTCGGGGATCGTGCCGCCGTTGGTCACCGCCAGCCGTTGCGCTCCTGGACGGCCCTGCAGCACGCCCGTCACCCTGTCCCAGACCAGGCGCGGACGCAGCTCGGCGAACTCCTCACTCGGATAGCGCCCCGCCAGCATGTCGAGCGTGGCCTCCAGGGCGCTCCTCGGCAGCGTGGCGTACGGCGCGGCCCGCTTCACGACCTCCTCGAGCTCGTCGACCGTCCAGTCCTCGAGCGCGGTCATGGCGACGATCTGCTGAGCGAGCACGTCGAGCGGGTTGCGCGGGTAGCGCATCTCCTCGATCTCTCCGCTCTGCATGCGCTCGGCGACGACGGCGGTCTGGATCAGGTCGCCGCGGTACTTGGGGAAGATCACGCCCTTGGAGACCGCGCCCACCTGGTGGCCTGCCCTGCCGATGCGCTGCAGGCCGCTGGCCACGCTGGGTGGCGCCTCCACACAGGCGACCAGGTCGACGGCGCCCATGTCGATGCCCAGCTCGAGGCTGGAGGTGGCCACCACGGCGGGCAGCCGTCCCGACTTCAGCGCCTCCTCGATCTGCGCCCGCTCCTCCTTGGAGACCGACCCGTGGTGGGCGCGCACGATCTCGGGGACCGTGCCCTTGCTCGCCCCGGCCTGCGCCATCATCTCCGCAGGCGCCCGTCGCGCCCCCGCCGCCGCGGTCGCCTCCCCACCAGGGCGCCGAGCCGCCGGTCCCTCCGCCGCCTCCGAACCACCCGCCTCCGAACCACCCGCCTCCGAACCACCCGCCTCCGAACCGTCCTGACCGCCCGCCGTCGAACCGGTTGAACCGTCAGCCCACGAACCGGACGGGCGGCGCGCCTCCGAACCGGGCCGAGGAGTCTCGGGATCTGTCGTCAGGCGGGGATCGTCGGGCCCCAGGTCCTCGTGGTCTTCGGGAACGGTCTCCCAGATCGACAGGTCGATCGCCTCCACGCCCTGCTGCCGCTCGTAGGCGAGCTCGTTCAGCCGCGTGCACAGCCGTTCGGCCAGCCGTCGCGAGTTGGCGAACACGATCGTCGAGCTGTGCGCCTCGATCAGGTCGAAGAGCCGCTCCTCCACGTGCGGCCAGATCGAGCGGCGCGCGGGTTCGGGCGCGAACGCCTCGGGATCGGGGACGGCCGGAGCCTCCAGCTCGGTCATGTCCTCGATCGGGACGACGACCTGCACCTCGATGCGCTTGTCGGAAGGCGGCTGCACCACGGCGGCGGGCCTGGCTCCGCCCAGGAAGGCGGCCACCTCGCTCACGGGGCGCACGGTCGCCGACAGCCCGATGCGCTGGGCGGGCCGTTCGAGGAGGGCGTCGAGCCGCTCCAGGCTGAGCGCGAGGTGCGCGCCCCGCTTGGTGGCGGCCACCGCGTGCACCTCGTCGACGATCACCGTCTCGACGCCGCGCAGCGCCTCTCGCGCCTGGCTGGTGAGCAGCAGGAACAGCGACTCGGGCGTGGTGATGAGGATGTCGGACGGCTTGGTGGCGAACCGCCTGCGATCCTCGGCAGGGGTGTCGCCCGAGCGGATCGCCACCGAGATCTCGGGGACGGCGAGGCCGAGCCTGCGCGCCGTCTGCTTGAGCCCTGCCAGCGGAGCTCGCAGGTTGCGCTCCACGTCGACGGCCAGCGCCTTGAGCGGCGAGACGTAGAGCACCCTGCACCTGCGAGCGCCTGCGGGGTCGGCCTCACCGGCTCGTTCGGCCGCCAGCCGGTCGAGCGACCACAGGAAGGCGGCCAGCGTCTTGCCCGACCCGGTGGGCGCGACGACCAGCGTGTTGTCGCCGCGCGCGATCGACTCCCACGCGCCCTCCTGGGCCTGCGTGGGAGCCAGGAAGGCCCCGGCGAACCAGTCACGGGTCATCCTGCTGAAGTGGTCGAGCGCGCTCATCCCACCATGGTGCCTCGCCGTACCGACAAAACCTCGACGGGCCGTCCCGGACGGGCAGTTAGGAAGATCGCTGCCCGTTATTTACCCCTTTTTCGGTTTTATCCGCATAATGCACGCGTGCATAGCTATGACGAGCGCCTCACCAACCTGGTCTTCGACTACATGAGGCAGCGCCTCGCCCTCGATCCCGTTCCCCTCGACCACCCGGGCGAGAAGGACAAGCTGGACGCGGCGCTCGCCGGGCTCATGACGGCCAAGGGCAACGACCCCGCCAGGGTCCTGGACATCTACGACCAGCAGCTCTCGCGCGCGGTCATCTCCGCCGACAGCAACCGCTTCCTGTCCTTCATCCCCGCCGCCCCCACCAAGGCCGCGCTGCTGTTCGACATGGTCGTCTCGTGCGCATCCCTGCAGGGCATCAGCTGGCTGGAGGCCTCGGGCGCCATCGCGGCGGAGAACCAGGTCCTGAGGCTCATCGCCGACCGCGCGGGCATGCCGGGCACCGCAGGCGGCTGCTTCGTCTCGGGCGGCAGCGCGGCCAACCTGTCCGCCCTGGTCGTCGCCCGCGACACGGCCGGCCTGCCGAACGCCAAGATCGCCGTCAGCGACCAGGCGCACTCGTCGATCTCCAACACCCTGCGCATCATCGGCGTCGAGGCGCTGGTCGTGCCGTCGGAGGACCACCGCCTCACGGGTGAGGCCCTCCGATGCGCGCTCGAAGGCCAGGAGAACGTCATCGGCGTCGTCGCCACCTCGGGCACCACCAACGCGGGCATCATCGACGACCTCAAGGGCGTCGCGGAGGTCGCCCGCGAGCGCGACCTGTGGTTCCACGTCGACGGCGCGTACGGCGGCGCGGGCCTGTTCGCCCCCTCCGTGCGCCACCGCTACGAGGGCATCGAGCACGCCGACTCCTTCGTCGTGGACCCGCACAAGTGGCTGTTCGCCCCGTTCGACTGCGCCGCGCTGATCTATCGCGACCCGCGCCTGGCGCGTGCCGTGCACACGCAGGACGCCTCGTATCTGGACGTCCTGCACACCGACGGCGGCGAGTGGAACCCCACCGACTACGCCTACCACCTGACCAGGCGAGCACGCGGCCTGCCGCTGTGGTTCTCCCTGGCGGTCAACGGCACCGACGCCTACACCGAGGCCGTCGAGCGAGGGCTCACGCTGGCGAGGGAGAGCGCCGAGCTGATCAGGCAGAGCGACCACCTGGAGCTCATCCGCGATCCCGAGCTGTCCGCCGTGCTCTTCCGCCGCCGCGGATGGACCTCTCACGACTACTACGCCTGGTCGGAACGGCTGCTCGCGGGACAGGTCGGATTCGTCACCCCGACCGGCTGGGAGGGTGAGACCGTCGCCAGGTTCGCCTTCCTGCACCCGGGCACCACGATCGAGATCGTCGAGGAGATTGTCGCCACCATGCGCGATTGAGGCGGGAATTGCGGGGACATAGAGCGGGAGAGGTGAGCGACGTGACCATCGACCATTCGGCCATCGAGGCTGATCGCGAGCGCATCAGGCGGCAGTACCTCCTCCCGCACCGTCCCTCGAGCAGTGCGCGCGGCCTGCACCACTTCGCGCTGCTCTCCTCCGACGTGGAACAGACCATCCGCTTCTACCAGGACCTCCTGGAGTTCCCGCTCACGGAGATCTTCGAGAACCGCGACTACAAGGGGTCCAACCACTTCTTCTTCGACATCGGCAACGGCAACCTGCTGGCCTTCTTCGACTTCCCCGGCCTCGATCTCGCGCCCTACCAGGAGGTCCTCGGCGGGCTGCACCACATCGCGATCTCCGTGGACCCCGCCACGTGGGAACGGCTGAAGGGCAAGCTGGAGATGGCCGGCGTGCCGCACCAGATCGAGAGCGGCGCCTCCATCTATTTCAGGGACCCCGACGGCGCCAGACTGGAGTTGCTCGCCGACCATCTTGGAGAGATGTACGGCTCGCGCGTGCTGTAGACGTCTATCTCCTCGACGCCCTGCGATCGCGCGGCCTGCCCTGCCGTGGTTGCCGCTTCAGGCCCGCGTGCCGTTCGGCGCGGTCGGCCTTGTCCTTCTGTACGGCGAGGCGCAGCTGGAGGAGCAGGCTGCGGCGACGCTCCCGATGTGTCCTGGCGGTGGCTGACGGCTTGGGAGCCGATTTGGGGGTTTTCGCCATGAGGCTTGTCCTACCCATTCGGCGGCGGGTTCCATACTTGGTGGCATGCGCCTGACCGAGTTCTGGAGACGGATGCGCGCCCACTTCGGCGATCCCTACGCTGAGTCGTGGGCCCGCGACTACGTGATCGCGCCCCTGGGGGGACGAACGGTCGAGCAGGCGCTCGCGCAGGGCGTGAGCGCGAAGGAGGTCTGGCGGGCGGTGTGCCAGGTGGAGGACGTGTCGAGCCGCCTGCGCTGAGCCGGCCGTGCAAGGGGAGGGAGCACGGCCGATGACGTTCGTCGTGGTCACGGGCGGGCCGGGAGCGGGCAAGAGCACATTCATCTACGGGCTGGAGGCGGCGGGCTTCCGCCGTACGGAGGAGGCCGGCCGCGCGATCATCCAGGACCAGGTCGCGATCGGCGGCCCCGCCCTGCCCTGGCTCGACCCCGTCCTGTTCGCCGAGATGATGCTCCAGTGGGAGCTGCGCTCGCACCGCGCCGCACAGGACGAGGAGGGGCCCGTCTTCTTCGACAGGGGAGTGCCCGACGTCGTGGGCTACCTGCGTCTGGAGGGGCGGCCGGTCCCCGCGCACGTCGACGCCGCCGCGAAGAGCTTCCGCTACCACCACGAGGTCTTCGTCGCGCCCCCGTGGCCGGAGATCTTCGAGAACGACGCCGAGCGCAGGCAGACGCTCGAGGAGGCCTCCCTGACCTACGACCGGGTCACGGAGGCGTACCTCGACTACGGCTACTCGCTGGTCGAGCTGCCCCGCCTCACCGTACGGGAGCGGGTCGGATTCGTGCTCAGACACCTGCGGAGAGCTTGAGCAGCACGATCCCGCCGATGATCGCGGCGAAGGACACCAGCTTGGCGGCGGTGATCCGCTCCTTGTAGATCAGCGCGCCGAGGAGCACGGTGCCGATGGAGCCGACGCCGGTCCAGATGGTGTAGCCGACACCCACGTCGAGTGTCCTGAGCGCCAGGCTGAGGGTGAAGATCCCGCCGGCCGCCGCCATCAGTGTGAAGACGGACGGCCACAGCCGGGTGAAGCCCTGCGTGGCGTTGGTGCCGAGCGCGAAGGCGATCTCGAAGACGATCGCGATGGAGAGATAGATCCAGGCCATGACGGTCACTCCTCAGACTGTGGTGGAGGGGGAGAGGCGGTCGGCCAGCTTGAGGCCGAGGACCCCGCCGATGATCAGAAGGAAGGCCAGCACCTTCCACGCGCTCAGCGACTCACCGAAGATCACCGTGCCGAACACGACGGTGCCGACCGAGCCGATGCCCGTCCAGACGGTGTAGCCGACACCCACGTCGAGTGTCCTGAGCGCCAGGCTGAGGAAGAAGATGCCGCCCGCCGCGGCGGCCACGGTGAGCAGGGAGGGGCCGAGCCGGGTGAAGCCCTCGGTGGCGTTGGTGCCCAGGGCGAAGACCACCTCGAAGACGGCGGCGATGAGAAGGTAGGCCCATGCTTGAGTTCTTGTATGCACATACATATTCTGTGCATACACATAGAATGGATGTCAACACGGGAGGAGAGACAGATGGCGACGCTCGACGACGACATGTGGGTCGGAGTGGTACGGCTGCACGCCAGAGTGGAGCACGAACTGGCCGCAGCCCTGCAGCGGCACGGCCTCGGCCTGTCGGAGTATCGCGCGCTGTGCCACCTGTCGACGGCCAGGAGCGGCGAGCTGCGCATGCAGGAGCTGGCCGACCTGCTCGGGCTCAATCAGAGCTCCGTCACCCGCCTGGTCGGACGGCTGGAGGCCGCCGGGCTCACCCGCCGTGACCTGTGCGCCAACGACCGCCGGGGCGTCTACACCGTCATCACCGAAGCGGGGAGGGAGCGGAAGGACGGGGCGAGCGACCTCTACGAGCAGACGCTCACCGCGGCCCTCGACCGCGCCGCCTCCGACGGCCTCACGGCCACGGTGTCCGCGCTGCGGGAGTCATTCGCCGTCGGCTAGGACCGCCGCGACCGCGCGTACCGTCCCTTCGAGGTCGTCGGACGTGCCGTGGCCGCCGGGCGACCACAGGAAGACCCACGCCGACGTCGACGGCGTCGCGAAAATGATCGTCTGCCGGCCCGTGCGCGGATGCCAGACCCACAGCACGGGATCGTCTCCACCGACCATGCGCCCGACGAGCGCGTGGGCGGGGAGCAGCTCGGCGAGCGCCTCCAGTTGGGTACGCCGCTGCCCGGTGTAGGTGCTCGTCACGTCGCCGCCTCTCGACCCTTTTCCCAAGGATCTCCCCAGCTCAGCGGCCATGGCAACACGCCCGGCGTAATGTCAGGGAATGTCTGGCGACTCGGCGTGTTCGGGGCGCCATCGAACAGCCGTTCGGCTACTATGAAACTCGCCGAACCGCTTCCTGCAGGCTCGGCGGAAAATTGTCGGTCCCACCGCGTAGCTTTCACTCGACCGACCAGACACGACCCTCCAGGGGAGTTCCCATGGCTATCAACGACCGCGAGAAGGCCCTTGAGACTGCCCTCGCACAGATCGAGCGGCAGTTCGGCAAGGGCTCCGTCATGCGCCTCGGCGATGACGTCAGGGCTCCCATCGAGGTGACGCCGACCGGTTCGATCGCACTCGATGTCGCGCTCGGCATCGGCGGCTTCCCCAGGGGCCGCATCATCGAGGTCTACGGTCCCGAGTCCAGTGGTAAGACCACGGTCGCGCTGCACGCGGTGGCCAACGCGCAGCGGGCGGGCGGCATCGCGGCGTTCATCGACGCCGAGCACGCCCTCGACCCCGAATACGCCAAGAAGCTCGGCGTCGACACCGACGCCCTGCTCGTCTCCCAGCCCGACACCGGTGAGCAGGCGCTCGAGATCGCCGACATGCTGATCCGCTCGGGCGCCGTCGACATCATCGTCATCGACTCGGTCGCGGCCCTGGTGCCCAAGGCCGAGATCGAGGGCGAGATGGGCGACAGCCACGTCGGTCTCCAGGCCCGTCTGATGTCCCAGGCGCTGCGCAAGGTCGCCGGTGCGCTCAACAACACCGGCACCACGGCCATCTTCATCAACCAGCTGCGCGAGAAGATCGGCGTCATGTTCGGCTCGCCCGAGACCACGACCGGTGGCAAGGCGCTGAAGTTCTACGCCTCGGTCCGCCTCGACATCCGCCGCATCGAGACGCTGAAGGACGGCACGGAGGCGGTCGGCAACCGCACCCGCGTCAAGGTCGTCAAGAACAAGATGGCGCCGCCCTTCCGCGTCGCCGACTTCGACATCCTCTACGGCGTGGGCATCTCCCGCGAGGGCGGCCTCATCGACATGGGTGTGGAGCACGGCTTCGTCCGCAAGTCCGGCGCCTGGTACACCTACGAGGGCGACCAGCTCGGCCAGGGCAAGGAGAACGCGCGCAACTTCCTGCGCAACCACCCCGACGTGGCCAACGAGATCGAGAAGAAGATCAAGGAGAAGCTGGGTGTGGGGCCGCGCGTCGACGCCCCCGCCGAGGCACCCGCGGCCCCGGCTGCTCCTCCGGTCGCCGCCGCGCCCTCCGGCCGTGGTTCCAAGGCCGCCGCCACGCCCAAGCCCGGTGACGTCTGATCCGGTCTGAGGCATGAGCATGTCGCCGGCCCCCGTCCCACGCCCGAACCCCGTCGCCCCCCAGAGGGAGGGCGGGCCCACCGCCAACGACCACGAGCAGGCCGAGCACCCGACCTCGGAACGGCACGGTGTCTGACGTGAGAGCGGAAGCGAACGACGAGGGCAGGGGCACGGCCGACATGACGCCCGGGCCCGACGTCAGCGGGGCATCGACCGGCACGACGAGCGATGGCCAGGCTGCTGGCCGCCCGGCGCCGGGCGGCCGTGCGGAAGCGGCCCGTGCGGAGGCGGCCGGTGCGGCCAGTGGTAGGGCCGAGAGCTCGGACGGCACATCGGGTCGGCCCGGTGGCGGAGCGGACGGCCCGTCGGCTCACACCGGTCTGGGCGAGGGTGCGGCCCCCGTATGGGGTGAAGAAGGCGCAGCGGCCACCCGAAGCTGGGGACAGGACGTCACAGAGGCCGACGCCGGCTGGTCCGCCAACGCCCCGTCGACCGCAGAGGGCTGGACCACCGACAACCCGGTGACTCGGGACGGTTGGACCACCAACGACTCGGCGCCCCAGAGCGGCTGGGGCTCGAACGCGCCCCCCGGTGGCTGGGGGTCGCACGACGCGACGCCTCAGAACGGTTGGGGTTCGCAGGACGCGTCGGCCCGGGAGAGCTGGGGCCTGGGCGGCGGGCCGGCCGATGACGGCGGCGGCTCGGCAGACAGCACCTGGGGCGGGGAGCGCTCGGCTGCTGGCGTGTGGAGCTCGGGTGGATGGGGCCCTGGCGACGAGGCGGGCCAGGGCGCTTGGTCCCGCGTCCCCGACGGCGTCGCCGACCTCGCCCGCCCAACCCGTGCCCGCAAGAGCCGCAGGGCGTCACGGGACACGGAGGACGACGGCCCGATCTGGCGCTTCGAACCGACCAGCCGTTCCCCATGGTCGTCAACGGCCACGACAAGCGACCACGCCCCTGAACCTCGGGCAACCACTGGACCTCGGCAGGTAACCGAGCCTCGGGAAGCCACCGAGCCTCGGCAGGTCACCGAGCCTCGGGCAGCCGCCCAGCCGTGGGGGGACACCTCCGACCCTCGGGCCGCAGTCGCCGAACCTCGGGCAGCCATCCCTCCCTCGGAGGACGCCTCCGAGTCTCGGACGGACAGCATCGAGCCTGCCGCCGCAGCAACCTCTCGGCCGAGCGCCTCATCCGTAGGACACGCTGCTGGCACAGGTACCTCGTCGAAGACGCAGCCCCGTGAGGCGGACCCGTCGCCGAGAGAGCAGTCCGCGTTGGGACAGTCGCCTGCTACGGGAGAGCGGCCGACGCCGGAACGTGTCTCCGGGGGTGATTCGCCGACTTCGGAAGGTGTCTCTCAGGGAGGGCGGCTGGCTCCGGGAGGCGTCTCTGCGGGAGGATGGCCGACTTCGGAGGGCGTCTCTGCGGGAGGGCGGCCGACTTCGGAGGGCGTCTTCGCGGGATCCTCTGAGCATTCGTCGTCCCCCAACACATCCGACGAGGGCGACGACAGACCGCAGGCAGACAGCGGTCATCCGCAGACACCCGATGCCCTCCCGACTGCCTCCGAGGGCCGGCTTCCCGATGACGCCCGGCCTCGAACCGATCACCGAGAGAGCCAGGCCGCCGAACCCGGGCGTGATGCCGAGCTTCGGGGTCGTGAGACCGAAGGCGCTGGACGCGGAATCGACCGTCGGGGGAACGAGGCCGGCGGGCATGGACGCGACGCCGACCATCCTGGGGCGTCCCGCGACTGGGGCGCGTGGCCGGACGTCGCCCGGCGCACGACCCGTCCGAGGCGCAAGGTGCGTGAGCGCGCTTCGGGGGTGGAGGGCGAGTGGGCCATCCCTGAGGGAGGTCTCGGCTCGGGCGACGACGGCGGTCGGTCACACGGCTGGCTGGACTCCGGTGACGATGGCGGCGGGCCGTACTCGGGGCTCGCTTCCGGCGATGACGGCGACCGCCCGCAGCGCGGCCTGGCCTCCGGTGACGACGGGTCGACCACCCGCCGTCGCCCGCGCAGAGCCACTCGCCGCGCCAACACCTCCCCTCGGGACGTCGGCGACCCCTTCGACTCGACTGGAGAGCCCCCCGAATGGGCGCGTGATCAGGCTGCCCCGACCAGCCGGCCAGCCGATCACCTGGGGAGCTCGTGGGCTGCTCCGAGCGGTCAGCCAGCTGACCAAGCCCAGGGCTACGCGGGCGCTCCCACCGGCCAGCTGTCCGATCATTCCCAGGGCTACTTGGCGGATCCGAGTGGTCAGCCAGCGGACCAAGCCCAGGGCTACGCGGGCGCTCCGACCGGCCAGCTGTCCGATCACTCCCAGGGCTATTCGGCGGCTCCGAGCGGTCAGTGGGCTGATCGGGCCCAGGGTTATGTGGGCGCTTCGACCGGTCAGCCGTTCGATCACTCTCAGGACGATCGGGCCGCTTCGACCGATCCGCCGGGTGACGGCTTCGAGGGTCATCCGGGTGCTGCGGACGGTCCGCAGGGTGATCGGTTCCAGGGCTATTCGGCGGCCTCGAAGCGTCAGCCCGAGGACGACTCACGGCGCTATGAGGACTCCGCTCCCACCACGGGGCTGTTCAGTGACGGCTCGGGAGGCTACGGGAGTCGGGAGGGCGATGAGGGTTCGGAGGGTGAGGGGTCTCGTGAACGGCGACGCTCGGGTGGGCGGCGCGGTGGCGGTGGCGCGCGCCGGGGCTCGTCGAGGAGGCGTTCCGGAGGGCCGGATGGGCCCGACGAGGGTTCAGGGGGTGCCTCGGGTCCTCCGGCGAATCCCGAATCGGTTGCGAGGGCGATCTGTCTGAGGCTGCTCACCATGGGGCCCAAGACCAGGGCGCAGCTCGCCGAGGCGTTGCGGAAGCGCGAGGTGCCCGACGAGGCCGCCGACGCCGTACTCGATCGGTTCACGGAGTTGGGTCTGATCAACGACGAGGCGTTCGCCGAGGCGTGGGTGGACTCACGGCACCACGGGCGAGGGCTGGCCCGGCGAGCGCTGGCGGCCGAGCTGCGGCACAGGGGGGTCGACAGCGACACGGTCAACGAGGCCGTGGAGCGGGTCGACTCCGACCAGGAGGCGGACACCGCCCGCAGGCTGGTGGAACGCAAGCTGGCCTCGACGCGTGGGCTCGACGCGCAGGTCCGCACCCGACGGCTGGCGGGGATGCTGGCGCGCAAGGGGTATGGCGCGGGGCTGGCCTATCGGGTGGTTCGCGAGGCGCTGGAGAACGAAGGCGTCGAAATCGAGGACGACTTCCCGTAAAGACGGGATGACCTTGTCGGGCTCCTCTCCCTGCACGTGTCCGAGCGGCGTCTCTTAGGATCTCTCCATGCCTGCCGTGCGGTCGGCAGGCCTGCCGTGCGGGTCGTCTCGTCTGCGTTGCGGGTAGGCAGGCCTGCTCTGCGGTTGGTGCGCCTGCTTCCCGGTGGTCCCGACTGTGGTGCGGTTGGCATGTCTCTGCGGTCGCTACCTCCGTGCTGCGGTTGGTGCGCCTGCCAGGTGGTCCCATCTGCGCTGCGGTTGGCGCGCCTGCCCTGCCGGTCGCCTCTGTGTGCTGTGGTTGGGATGCCTGCGTTGCGGTCGGCATGTCTGCTCTGTGGTGGTGCGCTTTGGCTTGCCGGTTGTCCCGTGTGTGCTGCGGTTGGCATGCGTGTTCCACGGTGGAGCGTCTGCCTTGCGGTGGGGATGCCTGCGTTGCGGGTGGGCATGCGCGCTCTGTGGTGGTGCGCCTGCCTTGCCGGTTGTTCCGTGTGTGCTGCGGTTGGCATGCGTGCTCTGCGGTGGGGCGTCTGCGTTGCGGTGGGGATGCCTGCGTTGCGGCGGACGCGTTGGAGATGGTGAAGCCTCTCGCCCGGAAGGGTCGGCATGGCTGCATTGCGGTCGGCGGGGCTGGGCTGCCGGGCGGGGACCGGCTGTGCCTCCGGTAGCCGGAAGCCGCTGCCCGCCGAAGCGGGGCGCGCGTGGGGCCTCGAGAACTCTTCGGGCGGTCGCGGGAATGGGGCGTCAGGATCGAGTTAGCTGGGTAAATGAGGGCGTGTCGGCTATATCCGGCAAGATCGTACGGTTTGTGTTCGATTCGACGGTAGGGCGCGCTTGACAGCACGTCTTTGCTTGCCCGTTACCTCTTCGACGCATAACCTCGACGGCAGTGAGGAGTTACTCCGCGCAGTGCGGATTGCCATACCGGTGAACTACGGACGAGCGAGCTCGATTGACCCAGGGAAGGCAAGGCGTCGGCTGTTCAGTCGGTGCCGCGTCTGCCTTGGCTTGATATTTGTCCTGGTGGCGACACCGTTGGGGCGATCTGTGCTGCGCGCGTGACCCCTCCTGGAGCGTTTGGGCACATCTATGACGCGAGGAGGGCGGGGCGCACATGGAGACGCCTGTCGTGGTGCTGGCGGTGGCAGTGCTCCTGCTGGCATGCGTGATGATCGTCGCGTTTGTCATACTCCTGCGCCGAACCGCCGCGCTGGCTCCGCCACCCGTCTCCCAACCGTCGCCCGATCAGTTGGCCGAGGTGCACAGCGAGCTGGAGGAGGCGCGGCGCGAAGCCGTACTGATCAGGGACAAGGCGCAGTCCGACGCCGGTGAGATCGTGCGCAGGTCGGAGATGGCCGCTGAGAGTGCCGCGCAGATGCGTAAGGAGGTCGAAGAGGAGAGCCGCATCCTCAAGAACGAGCTCAAGGAGTTGCGCTCCGACCTCGAACGCAGGGAGAGCCGTCTGGCCGAGCGGGAGCAGCGCCTCGACGAGGAGGCGCGCAGGCAGGTCGAACGCGCCAGGAAGCTGGCCGAGACCGAGACGGAGCTGGCAGACAGGCGCGAGGAGTTGCTGCAGGTCGAGGGTGAGCGCAGGGCGATCCTCGAAAGGGTGGCAGGGCTGACCTCCGAGCAGGCCAAGAGCGAGCTGGTCAGGGAGATCGAGAACCAGGCCAAGCGTGAGGCGGCGCTGATCGTCAGGGAGATCGAGGGCGAGGCCCGCAAGGAGGGCGAGAAGCGGGCCACCAAGATCGTGACGCTGGCCGTGCAGCGCATCGCGGCGGAGCAGACGGCCGAGTCCGTGGTGAGCGTCCTGCACCTGCCGGGTGACGAGATGAAGGGCCGGATCATCGGCCGTGAGGGGCGCAACATCAGGGCGTTCGAGTCGACGACCGGGGTCAACCTGATCATCGATGACACGCCCGAGGCGGTGCTGCTGTCGTGTTTCGATCCGGTGCGGAGGGAGACGGCGCGGCTCACGCTGGAGAAGCTCGTGCTGGACGGACGCATCCACCCGCAGCGCATCGAGGAGGCCTACGACCGCAGCCGCGCCGAGGTGCAGGACCTGTGCGCGAGGGCGGGCGAGGACGCGCTGGTGGAACTCGGCATCACGGACATGCACCCGGAGCTGACGCTGCTGCTCGGACAGTTGAGGTATCGCACCTCCTACGGGCAGAACGTGCTGAAGCACCTCATCGAGTCCGCGCACATCGCCGGGATCATGGCGGCGGAGCTGCGCATGAGCCAGTCGCTGATGAAGCGATGCGCGCTGCTGCACGACATCGGCAAGGCGCTGACGCACGAGGTCGAGGGCAGCCACGCGCTGATCGGCGCGGAGATCGCCAGGCGGTACGGCGAGCACGAGGACGTCGTGCACGCGATCGAGGCGCACCACAACGAGGTCGAGGTGCGCACGGTGGAGGCCGTGCTCACCCAGGCCGCCGATGCGATCAGCGGCTCCAGACCGGGCGCCCGCCGCGAGTCACTCGAGGCGTACGTGAAGAGGCTGGAGCGGCTGGAGGAGATCGCCACCTCCTACGAGGGCGTGGAGAAGGTGTTCGCCATGCAGGCGGGGCGCGAGATCCGCGTCATGGTGAAGCCTGACGCCATCGACGACATCCAGGCGCAGGTGATCGCCCGCGACGTGGCCAAGCAGGTGGAGGAGGAGCTCACCTACCCCGGCCAGATCCGCATCACCGTCGTCCGCGAGTCGCGCGCGACAGAGTTCGCCCGCTAGATCCCCTTCTCATCCTGTACGGCACAGCCCAGAAGAGGCCACCGGGGTCACCGGTGACCGCCCGTCGCGCCACGCGTCCTCCAGCGGGACTCCGCTTCCCGCCGCTACGTCGCAACCCTCAGGGAGGGCAGCGGCTCAGTACATGCCGAAGACCTGCTGGTAGAAGGCCAGCTCGGCGGCGAGGGCGGCGGTGCGCGTCTCCATGCGGCGAAAGCCGTGCGACTCGCCCTCGAACGACAGGTACGTGCACGCCACCCCGCGCTCCGACAGCGCGTCGGCGAACGCCGACGACTGCGAGGGCGGCACCACGGGGTCGTCCAGCCCCTGGAGCAGCAGCATCGGGCAGGTCACGCCGTCGGCCAGCGCGAGGGGCTCGCGGCTGGCGTACAGGGCGGGATCCTCGGGGCCGACCAGCCACTCGGTGTAGCGCGACTCGAAGTCGTGGGTGGCGGCGTTGAGCGCGGCGAGCGCGCTGACCCCGTAGTAGGACACCCCTCCGGCGAACACGGAGGACCTGCAGCAGGCGGCCATCACCGTCCAGCCGCCCGCGCTGCCGCCCCTGACCGCGATGCGCGCCGGGTCGGCCAGGCCTTCGGCGGCCAGCCATTCGGCGGCGGCGACAGTGTCCTCGACGTCGACGACGCCCCACTGGCCGCGCAGCCTGTCGCGGTAGGCCCTGCCGTAGCCGGTGGAGCCTCCGTAGTTGACGTCGATCACCCCGATGCCGCGCGAGGTGAAGAACGCCTTCTCCAGGTCGAGCGCGGAGTTGCTGTGCCCGGTGGGCCCGCCGTGCACGAACACCACGTAGGGGGCGGGCCCCTCTGCCGTGGCCTCGGGGTTGGCGGGCCGGTAGAGGAACGCGTGGACGTGCCGTCCGAACTCGCTGAGGAACTCCACGGGCTCGGCGGAGGGCAGGTAGGCCACGTCGGGCAGTTCACCGATGTCGCGCCGCAGCCCCTCCACCCTGCCGGTCACCGTGTCGAGCCTGGCGATCGAGCGGGGGATCGCCGCGCCGTACGCCACTCCGACCAGGGTGGCGCCGTCGGCGGACAGGGCCGGGTCCCACCCTGAGTACGGCACGTCGAGGTCGCGCAGCTCGCCCGTCTCGGGGTCGAGGATGCCCAGCCGCAGGTCGCCCTGGCCGTGCAGGACCGCGAGCCGCCCGTCGGCCAGCACGAGGTACGGCCTGCCGCCCAGCTGCCACAGCGGCCAGGCGAACTCCTCCTCGGCGGGGTGCAGCGCCTGGGAGGAGGTGCCGTAGAGGCCGATCTGGTAGAGGTTCCACCAGCCCGACCAGTCGGAGACCACGTAGAGGTGGCTGTCGTCCTTCCACTGCGGCGCGAGGACCGACTCGGTGGAGCCTCCCTTGACGGTCCAGGAGTTGCCGTCGGCCAGGCGGGTGACGCGCAGCTCGGTGCCGTTCCACGGCATGCGTGGGTGGTTCCAGCAGATGTAGGCCAGGTGCAGGCCGTCGGGGGAGAGGGTGGGGAAGGCGTAGAAGTCGCTGCCGGTCACCAATTCGCGTGGTTCGCCCCCTTCGAGGGGGACCGAGACGATGGAGCGGGTGACCTTGCCGTCGTGCCGTTCGCGCACGCACCACAGGTGGCCTTCACCCAGGTGCAGGTCGGCGTAGCGGGAGCCGTCGTCGGGGGTGAGCGGTGTGGGCTCACCCGAGGTGGCGAGATAGAGGCGCTGGTCGTCGAAGTTGACGAAGACCACGCCACGCGGAGTGACGAGGTAGGGCTGCCCGCCGTACTCGTGGACCCTGGAGCGGGCGTTCCACGGGGCGGGCAGCAGCGAGGTGCGGGTGCCGTCGGCGGCCCTGTGCACGATGGTGGTGCGGCCGCCCTCGTCGGGCCGGTCCTCGGTCCACCAGACCTCGTCACCCACGACGGACGGCCAGGCCAGACGCAGGCCCGAGCTCGCGACATCGGTGGTGGAGATGGGAGAAGGCCAGAGAGGCATAGCGGCATCCTGCCCGAAAACCATGCCTCCCGTGGCCCTTACTCCATCGTCGCCACGGCTTCGGCCCCCGCGCCGCTGCCCGCGCCCGGGCCGACGCCGAGAACCGACGCGCCCGGCGGGGCCACGGGCGGAGCCGCGGTCTTGCGGCTGCGCCTGCTGCGCTTCTCCAGCCAGTTGGCCAGTGCGCTCAGCGCCATGTTGAGACCGATGTAGATGATGCCGATGACGATCGCGGCCGGGATCAGCGAGCCGAAGAAGGCCGCGGGCAGGATCTTGAACCCGGTGTTGAGCAGGTCGACGTAGGCGATGATGTAGCCGAGCGCGGTGTCCTTGAGCAGCACCACCAGCTGGCTGACGATCGCCGGCATCATGGCCGTCACCGCCTGCGGGAGCAGAACCAGGCGCATCACCTGGTTCTTGCGCATGCCGACGGAGTAGGCCGCCTCGGACTGCCCCTTCGGCACGGCGCGCACGCCCGCCCTGACCACCTCGGCCAGCACCGAGCCGTTGTAGAGCATCAGGGCGGTGACCAGGGCGATGAAGGCGTAGTCGCCGCCACCGAAGAGCGAGGGCGCCAGGTAGAAGATGAAGAAGATCAGCAGCAGCAGCGGGATGCTGCGGAAGATCTCGACGACCGCTCCTGCCGGGATCCTGATCCACCGGTGGTCGGAGAGCCTGGCCAGGCCGAACACCGCGCCGAAGATCAGCGCGAGGACGGCCGCGACCGCCGCGGCCCTCAACGTGCCGATCAGGCCGGGGATGATGTAGAACTCCCAGGTCTCGGCCTGGAGGAAGGGCTCCCAGATGCGGCCGTCCCACTGGTTCTTGGCGTCGAAGCCCGCGTAGATGAGATACAGGACGGTCCCGACCAGCACGACGCCGAGGACGGTCAGCAGGGCGTTGCGGACTTTCGCGCGCGGGCCAGGGGTGTCGTACAGGACCGAGGTGCTCATCGGACCACCGCCAGGCGCTGGGAGAGCCAGCCGGTGAAGAAGCCGATGGGCATGGTCAGGATCATGAAGCCCGCCACGATGCCCAGGAAGATCGGGATCGAGGCACCGGTGGTGTCAAAGATCTCCTTCATGTTCGCCGCGGACTCGGTGAGGAGCCCGCCCGCCGTGGCGACCGTCGTGTTCTTGATCATCGCGATGAACACGCTGCCCAGCGGGGCCACCACCGCGCGGAAGGCCTGCGGCAGGATGATCAGCGTGAGCGTCTGGAAGAACGTCAGGCCGATCGCCCTGGCCGCCTCGGCCTGCCCGGTGGGGACGGTGTTGATACCGGACCGCAGCGCCTCGCAGACGAAGGCCGCGGTGTAGGCCCCCAGGCCCAGCGACACGATCCAGAACGAGTTGGTGCGCGGCACACCCGAGAAGACCAGTCCGAGCGTGTCGCTCAGGCCCAGCGCGGAAAAGGCCAGCACCAGCGTCAGCGGCGTGTTCCGTACGACGTTGACGTAGACCGTGCCCGCCGCGCGCAGCACGGGGGTCGGCGAGACGCGCATCGCCACCAGCAGCGTGCCGACGATGAGTGCGAACACCCCGGCCACGAGGGAGAGCTTGATGTTCTCCAGGAAACCCTCGAGCAGCTGAGGGCCATATGTAATTAGTTCGTCCATCGTGCTCCACCGTCGATATGACAGCGGCGGCCGGGTCACCGGCCGCCGCGTCGTGTCTTCCTAGGCGCAACCCTCGGCAGGCGGCGCGCTGTCGGCCAGCTTGAGCCCCTGAATGCCGCCGAACCACTTCTCGAACAGCTGCTTCATGGTGCCGTTCTGCCACAGCTTCGCCACGGCCGCGTTGGCCGCCTCGCAGGTCTTGGTGTCGCCCTTCTTCAGGCCGATGCCGTACTTCTCGTCGGTGAAGCCCTGGCCCAGGACCTTGAACTTGCCGCCGGAGGCCGCCGCCTGCTTGGCGAAGCCCGCCAGGATCAGGTCGTCGGTGGTCACCGCGTCAAGGTTGCTGCCCTGCAGCTTCTGGATGCACTCGGAGTAGTTGGCCGCGTCGACGGGCGTGGCGTCGATGTCGAGCTTGCCGTCCGGCGGCGGGTCGGTGATCCGCTTGTAGGAGTTGGAGCCGGACGCCTTGCAGATCTTCTTGCCCTTCAGATCCGTCGGGGCGTTGATCGAGGTGTCGTCACCGCGCGTCATCACGTCCTGGTGGGCGACGACGTAGGGCCCGCCGAAGGTCACCTTCTGCTTGCGCTCGTCAGTGATGGAGTAGGTGGCGAAGATGATGTCGACCGTGCCGTTGGCCAGGAAGGGCTCACGGTTGGAAGAGGCGGACTCCTTCCATTCGATCTTGACATCCTTGCCGCCGGCCATCTCCTTGAGCACGGCCTTGGCGACGTCAACATCGAAGCCCTCGGGCTCCGCGCCCTTCTTCAGACCCAGACTGGGCTGGTCCCACTTGGTGCCGACCACGACGGTGCCGCCACCCTGCGCCTTCTCGACCACGCTGCCGTAGGTCTGCTCACTGCCGCCGCCGCCGCAGGCCGCCAGGCTGCCTACCAGGACGCCAGCGGCCGCGAGAGCGGCTCCCGCACGTTGGATTCGCATGTGTGACACCTCTTCTAATGCGTAAGAATCTTGGAGAGGAAATCCTTGGCCCGTTCGGTGCGGGCGTTGGTGAAGAACTCGTCAGGGGTGCTCTCCTCGACGATCTGGCCCTCGGCCATGAACACCACCCGGTTGGCCGCCTTCCGGGCGAAGCCCATCTCGTGCGTGACGACCACCATGGTCATCCCGTCACGAGCGAGGGCCACCATGACGTCGAGCACCTCCTGAACCATCTCAGGGTCGAGCGCGGAGGTGGGCTCGTCAAAAAGGATCATCTTGGGGTCCATCGCGAGCGCCCTGGCGATCGCGACGCGCTGCTGCTGTCCGCCGGACAGCTGGGCGGGGTACTTGTCCGCCTGCGCGGCGATGCCCACGCGTTCGAGCAGCTCCATGGCCCGCGCGTTGGCCTTGTCCCTGGCGATGCCTCGCACCTTGACCGGGCCCAGCGTCACGTTCTCGCGGATGGTCTTGTGCGCGAAGAGGTTGAAGGACTGGAAGACCATGCCGACCTCGGAGCGCAGCGCGGCCAGCGCCTTGCCCTCGGCGGGCAGGGGTCTGCCGTCGAAGACGATCTGGCCGCCGTCGATGGTCTCCAGTCTGTTGATCGCCCTGCACAGCGTGGACTTGCCACCGCCTGAAGGACCGATCACGACCAGGACCTCGCCGCGGGAGACGGTCAGGTTGATGTCCTTCAGAACGTGCAACGCCCCGAAGTGCTTATTGACGTTCTCCAGCTTGACCAGCGGAGTCGAGTGGTCCGTCATGGATGACAACGTAGAGGGGTGAGATGCACCGGTCACTAACCGGGCGGTACCGATCCGATCACGGCAGCCTCATTTTACCCTCGGGCGCAAGTGTTGCACGGGAACGCCTACCCTTGAGAGTGCCATGAGGACCTATCAGGTGCGCACCTACGGGTGCCAGATGAACGTGCACGACTCCGAGCGCCTCTCGGGCCTGCTGGAGGACGCCGGCTACGTGCCCGCTCCCGACGGCGAGACCGCTGACGTGGTCGTGTTCAACACGTGCGCCGTCCGCGAGAACGCCGACAACCGCCTCTACGGCAACCTCGGCCATCTGCGGCCCGCCAAGGTGAAGAACCCCGACATGCAGATCGCCGTCGGCGGCTGCCTCGCCCAGAAGGACCAGGGCGAGATCGTCCGCAAGGCGCCGTGGGTCGACGTGGTCTTCGGCACCCACAACATCGGCTCGCTGCCGGTGCTCCTGGAGCGGGCCCGCATCGCCGGCGAGGCGCAGGTCGAGCTCAAGGAGTCGCTCGAGGTCTTCCCCTCGACGCTGCCCACCAAGCGCGAGTCGCCGTACGCGGCGTGGGTGTCGGTCTCGGTCGGCTGCAACAACACCTGCACCTTCTGCATCGTGCCCGCGCTGCGCGGCAAGGAGAAGGACAGGCGCCCAGGCGACGTGCTGGCCGAGGTCCAGGCGCTGGTCCAGCAGGGCGTCCTCGAGGTCACCCTCCTCGGGCAGAACGTCAACACCTACGGCGTCGAGTTCGGCGACCGGCTGGCCTTCGGCAAGCTGCTGCGCGCGTGCGGCGACATCGAGGGCCTCGAGCGCGTCCGCTTCACCTCGCCGCACCCCGCGGCCTTCACCGACGACGTCATCGCCGCCATGGCCGAGACGCCCAACGTGATGCACCAGCTCCACATGCCGCTCCAGTCGGGCTCCGACCGGGTGCTGAAGGCCATGCGCCGCTCGTACAGGGCAGAGCGCTACCTCGGCATCATCGAGCGGGTCCGCGCGGCCATGCCCGACGCGGCCATCTCCACCGACATCATCGTCGGCTTCCCCGGCGAGACCGAGGAGGACTTCCAGGCCACCCTCGACGTGGTGCGCCAGAGCCGCTTCGCCAACGCCTTCACCTTCCAGTACTCCATCCGCCCAGGCACCCCCGCCGCCACCATGGCCGACCAGGTGCCGAAGGGGGTCGTCCAGGAGCGCTACGAGCGGCTGGTCGCGCTCCAGGAGGAGATCTCGTGGGAGGAGAACAAGAAGCAGGTGGGCCGCACTCTCGAGGTGCTGGTCGCCGAGGGTGAGGGCCGCAAGGACGAGGCCACGCGACGCCTGTCCGGACGGGCCGCCGACAACAGGCTCGTGCACTTCGCGGTGGGCGACGAGACGCCCAGGCCGGGCGACATGGTGACCGTCGAGGTCACCTACGCGGCCCCGCACCACCTGGTCGCCGACCGCGCCCTCGGCCTGCGCCGCACCCGCGCGGGCGACGCGTGGCAGGCCCGCCAGGGCGCTCCCGCCCAGGCCAAGGGCGTCTCGCTCGGCATGCCCTCCATCGGCCGCCCCGCGCCCCTGCCCGTCGAGCCCTCCGGCTGCGCCGTCACCTCGTAGGGGACGCCCATCACCTTCGCGTGGACGCCCGTCACCCTCGCGTGGACGCGCGGCCGCTTGGTGAGGGGCGCGCGTCATCTCCGCGAGGAGATGCGGGTCACTTCGTGAGGACGCGTCGTGGGCTTGCGAGGATGTCCCCGTCGTCTCGCGAGGGTGTCCTGGTGTCTCGTGAAGGCTGCCGCGGGTTTCCCGGGAGGCTGCGCCGTCATCTCGTGAGGTCGTCGAGGACCTCGTAGCAGTAGTCGCGCCGTAGGTCCTTGAAGGTCGCGCACGGGTCGGGCAGCGGGCGCTGCGCCCGTGGCTCGACCGGACGCGCGCTCGTGCTGCCCGGAGTGCGCGCCGTCGAGGGTCTGCGCGCCGTCGGAGCCGTGGCCTGCCCGTGGTCGCCCGCCGTCCTGCGCGGCGAGGGCGCCGTCCGGTACGGCGGAGCGGGCACCGGTCTGACCCACCCGCTGCCCCGGGCCTGAGGCGGCACGAGCCTCGCCGCCTCCACGGAAGTTGATATTTCCGGACCAGGGGTAAGCGCCCTTATCTGCGCAGTCTCCGAAATCCTCGGACGATCATCGAAAATCCCGGAAAACGCCAGGAAAACGCCTAGTCCGGCGGTGCCCAGAACCCCGGCCACGCCCGCCACAGGAACCGCCCTGGTCCGCCAACCTGGGCGTATGGGTCCAAGAGTAGACAAGTCGTGATTCCTTCGTGATTGGTGTGCGGGCATTCCACTCCTGCGGTTAGTGTGGTCCATCGCCCGCGGAAGCCATCGCGTTTCCCCCCGATACGACCGCAGGGAGTTCTCTCATGCACGGGCACGTCCCCTCACCGACGGGCCAGCCTGATCAGGATCGCCTGGAGATCCTTTCCGGGCCTGGTCAGGATCGCCGACCGCGAAGGAACAGCAAGCCCCTCGTCATCGCCGCCTCGGCGCTCGTCGCCCTGCTGGTGGCAGGCGGCGTCGGCTTCACGCTCCTGGGCGACGACAGGGCTCAGGGCGGCCCTGCCTCCCGGACCAGTGAGCAGGCCCAGCAGCCAGGGTCCGGATCGGAGTCCGGATCCGAGAACGAGGACGACTCGGGCCCCGGCGAGGACCTCGGCGACTCGGGAGAGTCCGCGGAGGGCGAAGCGCTGCCTGTCGAGAGCGGTGAATCGGCCGAGGGCGACGCCGTCCAAGCCGATCCTCCCGCCGACTCCGACCCTGACTCTGACTCTGACAGAGGGGCCGCGGGCCAGGCCACCGGCAGTGACGGCTCCTCCTCGAAGAACACGTCCAAGGACACATCGAAGGACACCTCCAAGGAGCAGCAGAGCGCGGGGGGCGGTCCGGCCGACGGTCCCGCGGGCGAGGTCGCGGGCCAGTGCGCGGCTGACGGCTGCTGAGGCCGTAAGGGCGGCGGCTCAGGTTCGCCCCGCGGAGGTCGCGCTCGGGTATCGGGTGACTCCCGGGCCGTGGGCGGCTCCCGAGCGGTGGGTGGCTCCCGGGTATGCGAGCCGATTGGACCTTCAGCGCCCGGCGGTCGCGCCGTAGGGTCCCCGCATGACCACCGAGACAGCCACCCGCCTGCGCGACCTCCACACCAGGACGAGCCCGCTCATCCTGCCCAACGTCTGGGACGCCGCCTCCGCCAGAGCCGTGGAGGCGGCGGGCTTCCCCGTCGTGGCCACCGGCAGCTCGGCGATGGCGGCCGTGCTCGGCTACGAGGACGGCGAGCACACCCCGCCGGCAGAGATGCTCGCGGCGGTGGCCAGGATCGTGCGGGCGGTCGGCGTCCCCGTGACCGCCGACATGGAGCGCGGCTACGGTCTCAAGCCCGCCGAGCTGGTCGAGCGCCTGCTGGAGGCGGGCGCCTCCGGCTGCAACCTCGAGGACTCGGGCCGCGACGGCCTCATCGACAGGGAGGAGCAGGCCGACTTCCTCGCCGCCGTCAGGGCGGCGGCAGGTGCCGACCTGGTCGTCAACGCCCGTGTCGACACCTACGTCGCCGGAGACCGCACCACCGCGGACGCGCTGATCAGAGGCCGCCGCTACCTCGAGGCGGGCGCCGACTGCGTCTACCCGATCGGCCTGGCCGACGCCGAGGAGATCGGGGCGCTGGCCGCCCAACTGCCGATCAACGTGCTGTTCCGGCCCGGCGCCCCTTCGCTGGAGGAGCTGGCCGCGCTCGGCGTCGTCAGGGTCAGCTACGGCCACGGCCTGCATAAGGCGGCCCACACCTACGCCGAGGGCCTGTTCGCCGCGGTCCGCGAGGGCCGCAACCCCTACCAGTAGGAAGCCACCCGCCGTGGGGCCGTGCGCCTTGGCGGCAGGAGGGCGCTCGCTCGGGAGGCCGTGCGCCTTGGCGGCAGGAGGGCGCTCGCTCGGGAGGTCGTGCGCCTTGTAGGTGGCCGCTTCCGGTGATGGAGGTCGCCCGCCGAGGGGCTGGGAGACCTGCCGGTAGGGGCGGCCGGGAGCGGTGGCCTCAGCCCGTGCTGGTGTGGGCGCTCGCGGTTGGGGGAGGTGGCGGCTCGGTTAGCCTGGGCGGATGCTTGTCGCCGCGGCCGTGTGCCCGCATCCCCCGCTGATCGTGCCCGAGCTCGCGGGGGCCGCCGCGCCCGAGCTCGACGGCCTGCGCGCCGCCTGCGCCGCCGCGATCGGGGCGGTGCTCGCCGTGGATCACGACCTGCTCGTCGTCGTCGGCTCCGACGAGCGGACCCGGGCGTACGGCGGGCAGGCCGCGGGCACGCTCGGCCCGTGGGGCGTCGATGTCAGGGTGGGCGAGGGCGAGCCCGTCCTGCCACTGTCGCTGACGATCGGCCGCTGGCTCCTGGCCAGGCAACCGAACACGGAAGCGGCTGGCGACCCGATCAGCCAACCGATGACCGGAGCGCCCGGCGAACCGACCAGCGAAGCGGCCGGCGAACCGAACGCCGGAGCGCCGGGCGAACCGGTCAGCCAACCGACGACCGGAGCGCCGGGCGAACCGATCAGCCAACCGACGACCGGAGCGCCCGGCGAACCGACCAGCGAACCGACCAGCGAACCGACTGGCGGAACGGCCGGCGGAAGGGGTGGTACAGCAGCGGCCGGGCGGGGTCTGATGTTCCAGGGTGTGGCGTCGGACGCGAGCGTCGCCGAGTGCCTGGCTCTGGGCGCGGAGCTGGTCCAGGGGCGAAGGACCGCGCTGCTGGTCATGGGTGACGGCTCGGCCTGCCTCACCGAGAAGTCGCCCGGCTACCTCCATCCGGCCGCCGTCCCGTACAACGAAGAGATCGTGAGGGCGCTGGCCGAGGCCGACACGGGGGCGCTGGCCGCGATGGACCCCGCCGAGGCAGCCGCGCTCTGGGTGGCGGGCAGGGCCGCGTTGCAGGTGCTGGCGGGCGCGGCCGAGGGCGCCGCGCTGCGGCCCGCCCTGCTGGACGAGTCCTCTCCTTACGGAGTGGGATACTTCGTGGCCACCTGGCTCGAAGGCCGGGCTCCCTGACGGCGGGCGCGGAGTGGGATACTTCGTGGCGACCTGGCTCGAAGGCCGGGCTCCCTGACGGTGGGCGAGGAGTGGGGTGCTTCGTGGCTACCTGGCTCGATAGCCGGGCTCCCTGACGGCGGGCGCTCAGCGCCGTCTGGGCACGGGGACCGTCGTGAAGTCTCGGGCCAGCACCACCTCGCCCTCGTAGCTGCGCCGCACCTCCTCCAGGAAGGCGGGCTCCTCGGCCAGGCCGTACCGTTCGGAGAAATGGGTCAGCACCAGCCTGCGCACTCCCGCGCGGGCGGCGACCAGCCCCGCGTCGTAGGCGGTCAGGTGACCGTACTCCTTGGCCAGCGCGGCCTCCGACGACAGGAACGTCGACTCGATCACGAGCAGGTCCGCGCCGTCGGCCAGTTCGAACACCGGGTCGCAGAGCCTGGTGTCCATGACGAAGGCGGCCGACTGACCGGGGCGGGGCACGCTGCACTGCTCGAGGGTGACGCCGCGTACCGAGCCCTTCCGCTGGAGCTCGGTGATCTCGGGGCCCTTGATGCCGTGGGCCTTGAGCCTGTCGGGCAGCATCCTGCGGCCGTCGGGCTCCTGGAGGCGGTAGCCGTACGACTCGACGGGGTGTGACAGGCGGCGGGCGGTCAGCGGCGCGAGCTCGGCGACGGGGCCGGCGACGGGATGCTCGGTGATCTTGTCGGTGTCGGCGAAGACGGCCGCGTGCCTCAGCCTGCGCCAGTAGAGCTGGCCTGAGGCGGGGAAGACCGCGCGCACGGGATGGGTGACGCGGTCGCGGGCGATGCGCTGCACCACGCCTGGCACGCCCAGGCAGTGGTCGCCGTGGAAGTGGGTGACGCAGATCCAGTGGATGTCGTGCGCGCTGAGACCCGCGTGCAGCATCTGCCGCTGCGTGCCCTCGCCCGGGTCGAACAGCACGCCCTGTCCGTCCCAGCGCAGGAAGTACCCGTTGTGGTTGCGGTGCCGGGTGGGGACCGCGCTGGACGTGCCGAGGACGACGAGTTCGCGAAGGGACACGCAGACGATGCTAGATCGCCTCGCGCGGCGCGGAGAAGCCGGAGTCCTCCGCCCATGCGCCGATCGGCCGCCGAACCGTGCTGCTCACCGCTGTGCTCGCCTCGACGATCTCGTCTGGCCGCGGATCCGCCGCTCGCCCGGCGCCGTGGTTCCAGTAGGGAGCCATGAGGGAGAACCTCCTGGACGACCCTCGTAGGATGTGATTCCTGGCAGTTCTACCTGTTGTGGTGAGGACATGATGACCACCGTTGGCGGCACTGTTGTCGGCACCGTCGCGTTCGCCGAGCTGCCGACGCCGGTCGGTCGCTTCGTGCTGGCCGTCACAGAGGAGGGCCTCGTCGCCTCCGGCTGGGGTTCCAGACCGCGGCTGAAGGACCTGGTCGAAGTCGATGATCCCAGCCGTACGGCCGGCGCCGTGGCGGAGCTGACCGACTACTTCGCCGGTCGGCTTCGCGCCTTCGAGACGCCCATCGACTGGCGGTTCGTCTCGCCCACCCCGCGCCAGGTGCTCCAGGCGCTGCACCGGGTGCCCTTCGGCACGGTCGTGACCTACGGCGAGCTGGCGCGGCGGGCGCATTCGAGCGTCCCCGCCCGCGGCATCGGCTCGATCATGGGCGCCAACCCCATCCCTATCGTGGTGCCCTGCCACCGCGTGGTGGCGGGCAACGGGCTCGGCGGGTTCAGCGGCGGCGAGGGCGTGGAGACCAAGCGCTGGCTGCTCACCCACGAGGGCTACCTGCAGCCGACGCTGCTCGACCTCTGACGGTCACCGGGACCGCCGGGCGCGGCGGCCCCGGGCCCCGTCATCAGTCCTGCTGGCCGTCGATCCGGTCGGCGGCGTCCCTCGCCTTGTCGGCGCCGGTGTCGATGTGATCGGTGTACTTGCCCCCCGTGGCCGAGTCCGCAGCTCCTGCGGCCTTGTCGATGTGGCTGTTCGCCGCGTCCTCGGCCGTGTTCTTCAGGCCGTCGAGCGGGTCGCCAGAGGAGTCCTTCCCCTGCGCGGGTGTTCCTTCGGCGTTCGTCGCCTGCTCAGGAACGTTGCGCGACTTCTCCTCGCCGCCCAGCATCTCCTTGACCTTGTCAAAGATCGACATGACAATCCCCCGATTTGTGTCGATGCACTGGGACGAGTCATACCCCGCGGGTTGACACACTTATCCGTGTGGGCAAGCAGCCAGTCATCGCCGTCGTCGGGCCGACCGCGGCCGGAAAGTCCGATCTCGCCGTGGATCTGGCACTCCGGCTGGGTGGGGAATGCATCAATACCGACTCCATGCAGCTTTACCGAGGAATGGACATCGGTACCGCCAAACTCTCCCAGGAAGAGCGCAGAGGGGTCCCGCACCACCTCCTGGACATCTGGGACGTGACGGTCACGGCGAGCGTGGCGGAGTACCAGCGTCTGGTCAGGCCGCTCATGGACGCCATCGAGGTGCCGATCCTCGTCGGCGGCTCCGGCCTCTACGTCCGCGCGGCGCTCGACGACCTCGACTTTCCCGGCACCGATCCTTCGATCAGGGCCAGGCTGGAGGACGAGTTGGCCGGGGTGGGCTCGGGGGCGCTGTACGAGCGGTTGAGAGCGCTCGATCCCAAGGCCGCGGAGGCGATCCTGCCCAGCAACGGGCGCAGGATCGTGCGCGCCCTCGAGGTCATCGAGCTGACGGGGCGGCCCTTCTCGGCGAGCATGCCCTCCTACGACGCCCTGTATCCCAGTGTCCAGATCGGCGTGGAGGTGCCGAGGCCGGTCCTCGACGAGCGCATCGAGCTGCGCGTCCGGCGCATGTGGGAGGCGGGCCTGGTCGACGAGGTGCGCGGCCTGCTCCCGCTCGGCCTGGCGCACGGCCGTACGGCAGGCAGGGCCCTCGGCTACGCGCAGGTGCTGCGCTTCCTCCAGGGGGAGTGGAGCGAGGAACAGGCCTTCGAGGAGACCGTCAGGGCCACGCGCAGGTTCGCCAGGCGGCAGGAGTCGTGGTTCCGCCGCGACCCCAGGGTGGTCTGGCTGCCCTTCGACGCGGGGGACCTGCTCCAGCAGGCCCTCGATAGGGTTGTGGCATGAGATTTCTCAAAGGGCATGGCACCGAGAACGACTTCGTCATCCTTCCCGACCCTGACGGAGCGCTCGACCTGCCCCCCGCCACGGTGGCCGCGATCTGCGACCGCAGGGCCGGCATCGGCGCCGACGGCGTGCTCCACGTGGTGCGCACCAAGGCCAGCGACGAAGTGGCCGACCAGGCCGACAGCGCCGAGTGGTTCATGGACTACCGCAACGCCGACGGCAGCGTCGTCGAGATGTGCGGCAACGGCGTGCGGGTCTTCGCCCGCTACCTGGTCTCCGCCGGCCTGGCCTCGCCGGGCGAGTTCGCCGTCGCCACCAGGGGAGGGCTCAAGCTGGTCCGCATCGAGGCCGACGGTGACGTGCGCGTCGACATGGGCAAGCCCGTCGTGCTCGGTGAGAGCGTCACCACCGTCAGCGGCCACGAGTTCACCGGGCTGCATATCGACATGGGAAACCCGCACCTGGCCTGCGCCATCGGCGAGCCGGTCGTCCAGCTCGACCTCGGCCACCAGCCAGGCTTCGATCCGGGCGTCTTCCCCACGGGGGTGAACATCGAGCTGTTCAACCCGGTCGGGCAGCGCAGGGCCGTGATGCGCGTGTTCGAGCGCGGCTCGGGCGAGACCCGCTCGTGCGGCACGGGAGCCGTCGCCACCGCCGTGGCCGCCGCGCACCTGGCGGGTGAGAGCACCGGCACATGGAACATCGACGTGCCGGGCGGCCACCTGACGGTCACGCTGGAGGAGGAGACGAGCTACCTCGCGGGACCCGCGGTGATCATCGCCTCGGGCGAACTGAGCCTCTGACGACTCTTGCAGAATGATGTTCTGCTGAGCGATGCTGGCCGCATGGTCGACTCCAAGCACACGGCGGCGGCGGTCAAGGGCACGATCGGCAGGCTGGGCGGCGGCTTCATGGTCTCCAGGGAGGCCAAGGAGCTCTGCGCGCGAACCGGGCTCGGTCCGCGGGAGCTGTACTTCCGCGGCAGGTGCGGCGTCCTCGGCGAGGTGGACGCCGACGTCGTCACCTCGGTCGCCGTCTTCTTCCCCGCCGCCCACGTGCGCGAGAGCTGGGAGGGCGGCAGGAAGCTGCCCGTCGAGGAGGCGGTCGCGCTCTACGCCGAGGCGTGTCACGCATGGGGCAGGCGCAGGCTGAGCGACGCCGAGGCCTGCGGACGCCTGGCCGAGCTGCTGGAGAGGGTGGCCGGCGCCGCATCGGTGCTGGGAGCGCCGCTGTTCGCGGGCTGGAGGGCGGTGCCGCTGCCGGACGAGCCCATCGCCAGGGCCACCCAGCTCATGCACGTCGTGAGGGAGTTGCGCGGCGGCCTGCACGCCGTTGCCGTCCTCGCCAAGGGGCTCGACCCTCTGATGGCGACCCTGGCCGCCGACCACGAGGGCACGCCGCTCGGCATCTCCTCCGGCGAGAGCATGGCGCGCTTCTTCACCTGGCCCGAGCCCTACCCCGCGCTCGACGAGGAGACGATCGCGCGCAGGCGGGAGGCCGAGGATCTGACCGACGAGCTGATGGCGCCCGCCTTCTCCGTCCTGACCGAGGCGGAACGCGACGAGGTCATCACCTTGATGCGTTTGGGGCATGTCCATTGACCTGGCAGACTGACTGCCCATGGACGTGGACATCTGGGCCTGGGTCGGCGAAACCCAGCAGCAGCTTTCTGAGGCAGGTAACGCCGGGTTCGCCATGGCGCTGGGTGATCTGCCCGCACAGGCTTACGAGGGGCGATACCCGCAGCTCGACGTGATGGCCCCGGCGATCGCGCAGCAGGCCGAGAGCGTCGACCTGCCCTGGCTGGAGTTCTACGCCCGCTACTGGCATCTCATCGGCCGTGTCGGCGACAGGGCGCAGGGCGCCGTCGCCATCGGCGACGCCGAGAGCCTCGTGGCGTTCGCCCAGCGCGAAGACGTGCGCGAGTGCCCCTCGGTCCCCGCGGCCGTCGAGGCGCTCGCCATCGCGCAGGCCAACGCCGACGGTCCCGGCTACGCCGCCGACCGCCTGGCTCTGCTCGGCCCCGCCATCGAGGCGCTCGAGCCGACCGACGCCGCCTACGCGGGCCTGGTGACCCAGTACGTCTCCGCGCTCACCGACGCGGGCCGCGCGGACGAGGCGGTCTCCTACGCCGAGACCGCGATCCAGCGCCTGGGCGCGGTCGGCCGCGCGGCGAGCTGGGAGCTGGGCGCCGAGAGCTCGCGCGCGCTGCTGGCTCTCGGCCGCGCCGACGACGCGCTGGCCGCCATCCAGGCCGCCGCCGACTTCAAGCCTGACGACCCGGTCGCCAAGCCCCACCGCGAGGGCGTGCGCCGCTCGCTCATCCTCGCCACCCTGGGACGCACGGCCGAGGCCGTCGACGCGCTGCCCGACCTCGACGTCGTCGGCGACCACCCGCGCGACTTCGTGGAGTGGGCCCAGGCCGTCAACAAGCTGGCGGGCTCGGCGCAGATCACCAACACCTGGCAACTGGGCAGGGTCCTGCGCCAGTGGATCGACTACTTCGGCATGATGGGCGGCTACCGCGCCCGTGTCGAGCTCGCGCTGATCGCCGGCGAGCTCGCGGTCGCGCGCCAGGGTGTGTGGCAGGCCGAGCTCCTCGCCGACCTGGCCGAGCAGGGCGCCGCCGAGCTGCGTTCGGCCGAGGGCGTGACCGAGCGGGTCGCGGCCCTGCGCGCGGCCGCCGCGTCGACCACGGCTCCCGAGGCCACCAGCCCGCTGGAGGAGCGCGTCGCCTACTTCGACGCCGCCGACGGCATCAACGCCAACCCCGAGGAGTGGGTCGGCTGGCTGGCCCCGCTGTCGGGCAAGGACATCGAGGCCACCCGCCGCCACACCACCACGCTCGGCTTCCTCGGCTACCCGGTCACCGGCGCCGACATCTACTGGAAGATGCTCGTCGACACCGGCCAGATCGCCACCGCCGACGCCCAGGACCTCGACTTCCTGACCAACCTGCTCGTCGAGGCGCGCCAGGACGAGCGCCTCGAGCAGATGGCCGAGCTGCTGCCCGCCGCGGGCAAGCACCTCGCGCTGGCCAGGCTCCACATCGCCCGCGAGCGGTGGGAGCAGGCGGCCTCCGAGGCCGAGCAGGCCATGGAGGCGGGCGCCGGCATCGAGGCCAGGCGCGCGTTCGCGAGCGCCTCCCAGCAGCTCGACCAGGACGCCAAGGGCGCTCTGGCGCTGCGCGAGGCCCTCGACAGCGACGACATGACCGACGAGGACGTCTGGCGCATGATCGTCATGGCGACCTCCGCCGAGGACTGGGAGACCGTCCGTATCGGCGCCAAGCGGGTCGGCATGCCGATCAAGTCGTCCGAGGGGCCGATCGAGGAGGAGCTGGGCCTGGTCAGGATCATCCTGCCCGCGCCCGACGGCGGCCAGCGCCAGGTGCTGTCCATCCGCACGGGCCCGGCCACGGCCAGGCTGGCGCTGCCGCAGCCGCGCGGCATGGAGTACAACGCGGGCGACCTCGTCGTCTTCGACCCGCAGCTGCTCGAGCCCGTCCCCGACGACCCCGAGGAGCAGCAGAACTTCGTGCCGCCGTTCGCGGCCGTGCGCATGCTGCGTCCAGGCGGCTACACCAGCTACTTCTTCGACGGCGCCGCTCCGAGCGAGGCCGACTGGGCCGAGTTCACCGAGGTCATGGCCGAGCGCGGCTGGCCGATGTGGGTCTACAGCGACGAGAACTACCGCGTCACCCACCCGACCACCGGCGAGCAGCTGCCCGGCGTGTTCGGCTGGGTCGCGGTCCCGTCGAACGTGGCGGCGGTCGAGGTCGACGCGCTGCTCGACGACGCCACCGAGCGCTGGGTGCACCCGCTGGCCTGGCTCGACCTGGCAAGAGAGGTCGACGTCGAGGTCGAGCGGCACGAGCGGATCACCAAGGAGTACGGTCTCTAGATGCTCGAACGGTTCAGCCTTCAGGGGAAGGTCGCCATCGTCACCGGAGCCTCCTCGGGGCTCGGGGTGGCCTTCGCGCGAGGGCTGGCCGAGGCGGGCGCCGACATCGTGATCGGCGCCCGTCGCAAGGACCGGCTCGAGTCGACGCGGCAGCTGGTGGAGGCGACGGGACGGCGCTGCGTGGCCGTCCCCACGGACGTGAGCGTCGTCGCCGACTGCGACGCGCTGGTCCAGGCCGCGCTGTCGGCCTTCGGGGCCGTCGACGTGCTGGTCAACAACGCGGGGGTGGGCACCGCGGTGCCCGCCACGCGGGAGACGCCCGAGCAGTTCAGGCAGGTCGTCGACGTCAACCTGCACGGCACCTACTGGATGGCCCAGGCCTGCGGGCGGGTCATGCGGCCTGGGTCGTCGATCATCAACGTGGGCAGCGTGCTCGGCGAGACGACGGCGGGGCTGCCGCAGGCGGCCTACAGCGCCTCGAAGGCGGCCGTGATCGGGCTGACCAGAGACCTGGCGCAGCAGTGGACGGGCCGCAAGGGCATCAGGGTCAACTGCCTGGAGCCCGGCTTCTTCCACTCGGAGATGACCGAGACCTACCAGCCGGGATACCTGGAGGCGACGCTGGAGGCGCGCGTGCCGATGCGCCGCGCGGGCGATCCCGCTGAGCTGGTGGCCGCCGCGATCTTCCTGGCCAGTGACGCCTCGTCCTACATCACCGGTGTCACCCTCCCCGTCGACGGCGGCCTTCTCACCACCTGACCGCCGCCGTCCGCCACTTCGGGCTACGAGGGCGGGCGTCGAGGCGCTGTCAGGGCAGGTCACCACCGGGGACGGCGGCCGACCACGGGCCAGGACTCATTCCGGATCTACGTGCGCACGCGATTCGCTTTGTCTTCGGCTGAATGGGTGCTTGGTGCCATTGCCTAGACTTTAACCGTGAATAGGAAACTCTTGGTGGGTTTGGCCTCTCTGGCGCTGGTGACCGGATGCGGGCCCACCCAGGCCGCCGACCACGAGTCCGACGTCGGCAAGCCGCCGTCAGCCGACATCGGCAAGGCGCGCGACGACCTGAAGAAGCTGGCCGTCAAGGGCCGTGCCCCGAAGACCGGCTTCGAGCGCGAGAAGTTCGGCCCCGCCTGGGCCGACGTCGACCGCAACGGGTGCGACACGCGCAACGACATACTCAAGCGGGACCTGCGCGAGGAGACGTTCAAGAAGGGAACGCACGACTGCATCGTGCTGACCGGGATCCTCGACGACCCGTACTCGGGCAAGACCATCAAGTTCACGCGCGGCCAGGACACCAGCATGGCCGTGCAGATCGACCACCTCATCCCGCTGTCGGACGCCTGGCAGAAGGGCGCCCAGCAGTGGAGCAAGGACAAGCGCAAGGAGTTCGCCAACGACCCGCTGAACCTGCTGGCCGTGGACGGCCCGCTCAACAACCAGAAGAGCGACGCCGACGCGGCGACATGGCTGCCGCCGCGCAAGGCGTACAGGTGCGCCTACATCGCCAGGCAGGTCAAGGTGAAGACGAAGTACGCGCTGTGGGTCACCGCCGCGGAGAAGGCGGCGATGGACGGGATCCTGTCCTCCTGCTGACTCAGTCGTCGGCCCCGTCACTGTCGTCGGCCTCGTCACTGGCGTCGTCACGGGCGTCGGCCTCGTCACGGGCGTCGTCACGGGCGTCGGCCTCGTCACGGGCGTCGGCCTCGTCACCGGCGTCGGCCTGGTCGGTGTCCTGCTTGACGATCTTGCCGGTCTGCTCCGACACGTGGATCTCGTGCTCCCGCCCGCCCTTGGTCAGCTCGACCTCCCAGGTGCGCTCGCCGTGCTCGTCGTCGCGCTCCACGTCCCCGACCGTCGCGCCGGGCACACGGGCCTTGGCGATCTCGACCGCCTGAGCCTCGGTGACGGGCGCGGCCGTGGCGGGCGCGCTGGTGGCAGGGACGGAAACGGTCGGGGCAGGAGTGCCGGGGACGGGAGTGGCGAACAGAAGCGCTGCGGCGATCAGTGTTGTCGTCATGGACACAGACTCGCCCCGCCGGAGATAGCGCCGCGCTAGGAGAGCGCTAAGGCCGGGCTAAGGGTGACGGTGACGGTCGCGCCGGGGCCGGGCGAGAGCTCGAGGGCGCCGCCCGCCGACTCGGCCGTCCTGCGGGCGATGTCGAGCCCGAGCCCGGTGGAGCCCGCGCCACTGCGTCCGCGCTCCAGGGCCTGAGGGGGAAAGCCAGGGCCCTCGTCGGCGACGACGAGCCGCACCCCTGGCGTCAGCCGTACGGCGAGGGCCACGCCCTCGGGGGTGTGCGCGAAGACGTTGCCGAGCAGCGCGTCCACGCACGCGCCCAGCTCGGCCGCGCCCACCCGCACGGGCAGCGGGCCCTTCGCCAGGTCCAGGCGCATCTCGCGCCCCTGGTCCTCGGCCAGCACCGACCAGAACGCGGCCCGCTCGGCCACCACCTCCGCCGCGTCGCAGGACTGCTCGTTCGAGCGCTGCCTGGCCTCGGTGATGACCCTGGTGACCGCCCGCTGCAACTCGTCGATCCGCGCCGCGATCCTGGCCGCCTCGGCGGGGTCGGCGAGCGACTCCGCGTCCAGGCGCAGCCCCGTGAGCGGGGTGCGCAGGCGGTGGGACAGGTCGGCGACCGACTCCCGCTCGGCGGCCAGCAGGTCGTCGATGCGTCCGGCCAGGTGGTTGAGCGCGAGCGCCACCGACCGCACCTCCGGAGGGCCGTCCAGCGCGGCCCTCGCCGTCAGGTCGCCGCCGGCCAGACGGTGCGAGACCTGCGCCATCGCGCCGATCGGACGGGTGATCGCCAGCGCCAGACGGTCGGCCAGCACGATGCCGAGCGCGACCAGCAGCAGGCCGAGCGCGGCCAGGCCCAGCCAGGCCTCGCGCACACCCCTGGTCAGCTCAGCGTCGCTCACGAACACCCTGACCACGACCGTGCCCTCGGGGGTGAGCGCGGAGGAGAGCACCGTCCTGCCGCCGGGCGCGTGGGCGGTGACGCTGCGGCCCGTGGCGGCCAGCCGTACGGCGTCGTCGCGGGCGGCCGTGGCGCCCAGCACGCCGCCGCCCGGCAGGAAGACGGTGACGGGGAACGGTCCGCCGCGCGCCTGCTCGACGGTCAGCTCCAGCGCGGGCGAGCCCGCGGCGACCGCGACGGACTCGGCGGTGGCCGTGGCGCGGGACATGGCGCCGTTCTCGGCCACCGAGCGGATCAGCAGCGCCATCGGGACCAGCAGCGCGATCAGCACGAGCGAGGTGATCGCGGCGGCGAGCAGCGCCAGCCATCTCCTCACGAGGGGTCCACGAGCTTGACGCCGACGCCGCGCACCGTGTGCAGGTAGCGCGGGCTCGCGGCGCTCTCTCCGAGCTTGCGCCGCAGCCACGACAGGTGGACGTCCACGGTCTTGTCGGCCCCGCCGTACGGCACCTGCCACACCTCGGTCAGCAGTTCGCGCTTGGTCACCACCTCGCCCGGCCGCTCGGCCAGGTAGTGCAGCACGTCGAACTCGCGCGGGGTGAGGTCGAGCGTGACGCCGCCGAGCGCCGCCGTCCTGGCCTTGGCGTCGAGGACCAGGGCGCCCACGGCGAGCTCCTGCCGCTCCCTCACCTGCCCCCCACGCCTGAGCACCGCCCGGATGCGGGCGTCGAGCTGGGCGGAGCTGTACGGCTTGACGACGTAGTCGTCGGCGCCCGCGTCGAGCACGGGCACCATCTCGGCGTCGCCGTCGCGGGCGGTGGCCACGATGACGGGGACCTTGCTGACGGCCCGCAGCATGCGCAGGAGGTCGACGCCGTCGAGGTCGGGCAGGCCGAGGTCCAGCACGATCAGGTCGGGGCGGTCCTGTACGGCCAGCCGCAGCCCGTCGAGGGCGGTGGGGGAGGAGGAGACGGCGTGGCCCAGCTCGCGCAGCCCACGGCTGAGGGCGGTGCGGATGGTCACGTCGTCCTCGATGAGCAGGATGTCGGCCATATCCGTCAACCGTAGACGGTGCCCGACCGCTCCGACATCAGGCTTATCCCGGCGTTAACCTCGCCTTATCCCGAGATGGGGGAGGGTGAGCGGGTGAGACGACTCGTACTGGCCTGGGCGGCCGCCGCGCTGACCGCGACCGTGGCGGGGGTGGCGGTGCTGGGGCTGCTCGGCGGCTCCCTGGCGGGGACGGAGAGCCGTACGATGTCGGACGCCGACGTCCGCGCCGCCCTCTCCGCCGCCACCTCCGCCCCGCCCACCGGTCCGGCTCCCGAGAGTCCCGGCCCCGCGCCCACCGGTTCGCCTACCGGCTCGATCCCGGCCAGCCCGGGCCCCTCGCCTGCGGGCCCGGGTCAGGAGAGCCCTGGAGCAGGGCAGGTCAGGGCGTTCAGGACCTCCGGTGGCACCGTGGTCGCCGCGTGCGACCGCGGGCTGGTGCGGCTGCGGTCGTGGAGCCCCGCCCAGGGCTACACCACCGACGACGTGGACACCGAGCCCGACGACCACGTCACGGTCGAGTTCGAGTCGGAGACCTCCGAGGTCGAGGTCGTGCTCCGCTGCGACGCCGAGGGCCGTCCCCTCATGACGTCTCGGCGCTGAGCGCCCTCTTGGTCAGCTCCGCCTGCTGCCTGATCCGCCCCAGCACGATGTCGTTGATCCCCTTCGCCGCGAACGTCGACACCATGTCGTCCAGCACCCCGTGGGCCAGATCGAGATCGCCCCTCCTCGCCACGGCCCTGGCCAGCCTGCGCATGACCATGTTCAGCGTGATGTTGTCGACGGTCGCCTGCCTGGCCACCGCGCCGAGCTGCTCGATGCTCTCGCCGGTGTCGGGCGGGCGCACGTGCAGCTTCTTGTCCGCGCCCAGGTCCTTGAACTCGCGCTCGGCGTTCAGCCCCTTCACCATCCGCGCGTAGACGGCCAGCGGGTGCTCGCCGTAGCGCTCGATGACCTCCTCCAGCGCCTCGTTGCCCGAGCGCAGCGCGGGAGAGTCGGAGCCGAGCAGGGAGAACAGCTTGCCCTGCTCCTCGCCCAGCATCAGCTCGCCGACCCGCGCGTCGGTGGCGGTGATCGGGTGACGGACCCGCACCAGGCAGGGCGCGGAGACGATGCGCGAGCCGTCGGCGCCGATGTACTGCCCGCGCACCTGGTAGTCGCCGGGCTGCTGGAAGTAGTGCCCGTCGCGCCCGTGCCCGATGTACGCGCTGCGGTACATCGCGGGGTTGCCGGAGTCGAGCCTGATCTCGGGGGAGTCGTCCACGCAGTGCCGCATCATCGGCCGGTACAGGACGGTCCTGCCCGACGGCTGGGTGATGGAGACCTGCGTGAACTCGGTGTCGGGGTGCAGATGGCCGTGGGTGGTCCTGGGCTCGCCCGCGTACGACAGTTTGAGCTCGACCACGACGGGCTCGCCGTACTCGAAGAAGTCCTTGGCCCGCACCTCGAGCAGCAGACCCGACTGGTCGGAGACCGGCTGCTCGAAGGGGTCGATCTCGGCCGCCCCCGTGCCGAAGGCGTTGGCGCCCATGACGACGTCGCGGAAGAAGCCGTGACGCAGGTGGACCAGCTCGGGGTCGGTGAACTGGAAGGGGAAGGCCTGCCAGTAGGCGCGCTCCCCGCCCGGCTGGTAGTTCTGGACGTAGTTCATCCACGACAGGTCGCCGAAGCCGCCGTGCGGGCCGAGGGGCTGCGGCGGGCGCGACAGGTTCTTCTGCCACGAGTGCAGCAGGTTGAAGGCGTGGCCGAGCTCGTGCACGTAGGTGCGCAGCTGGGCGCGCTGGGCCTGCGGCGACTCGCCCTTGATCGCGTCGTGGAAGACGGCGGCGCCCTGCCGCTGGCAGGCGTCGTTGTAGTCGAACATGATGCCCCTGAAGCCGCCGACGTGCTTGCTGGCCACCAGCAGCCACACCCGCCAGGCCGCCTGGTCGCCGAACGAGGCGAACTGCTGCGTCATCGCGTTGTGCAGCTCGGAGTCGTCCCACGCGAGGTCCTGGCCGGCGCCGTCCACCGGGATCACGCCGGGCTCGGCGATCCGCAGCTCCACTCCGGCCTCGGCGTACGCCTCGGCCACCGTCAGCGTCCGCCGTCCCGGCGGGCCCTGGAGCGCTCCCGTGTCGTAGGAGACGAAGGGCACCGCGCCCGCCACCGAGTCCTGCTCCAGCAGCACGCTCCTGAAGTACGGCGAGGCGCGGTGCAGCCCGTAGGTGCGTCCCGCGACCGTGGCGGTGGCGCTGTCCTCGGTGATCGTGACGGTCACGTGCCGGTCGGGCGCGGCGAAGGTGAAGGCGCCCTGGCCCTCGACCCGATCACCCTGCCTGGTGGTGGAGTGGACGACGAACGAGCCGTGGTAGGCGGTGGTCGAGCCCGTCGTGGTGAACAGGTCGCCGCTGAGCCGTCCTGTGGGCCTCTTTCCGTCGACATCGACCCTCAGGTCGAGCTGGGATTCACCGTCCTGGCCGCGGTACAGGCCGCTGATGGGGGGCATATCAGGACCATTCCCCCGCTCTTGAGGGCTGTCAATGGGCTCCGCGGACTTGCAGCGAGGCGAGCAGCTCCTCCGAGGCCATGGTGATGGCCTCCACGGCCCTGTCGAACGCCTCCGCGTTGTGGGCGGCGGGGGCGCGGAACCCGGAGATCTTCCTGACGTACTGCAGGGCCGCGGCGCGCACGTCCTCCTCGGTGACGTCCTCGGTGTACGGCGGGCGCAGCGTCTTGATGCTTCTACACATGGTTGGCACGCTACCCGCGCGAGGCCCGGCGGTAGAAGCCGGTGCGCGGGGAGATCTCCCGAGCGCCCCGATCACCTGATCGGACCGAGCCGCCGCCGATGGCGCGACTATGATCTCGGCGCGTGAGAAGAGGACTCTTAATAGCGGCGGCGGTGGCGGTCCTCGTCGGCCTGATCACCGTGCTGACCAGTTTCTCCCGGGTCAGCACCGAGCCCGACGAGGTGGTGCTCCACTACGCGGGCGGCACATTCGAAGCGATCAAGTTCGAGCGATGCATCAACCCCTCCAGCGGCGCCACCTGGCTCGGGCCGGGCGACACCGACTACCATTACCCGTTCGGCCAGCGGACCTTCGACTTCTCGGGCGGTGACAGCGCGGAGTCGGGCGGCATCAGCATCGTCTCGAGGGACAACGTCGAGATGAAGGTGTCGGGGTCGGCGACCTTCACGCTCAACACCGACTGCAAGGTGCTGACGCAGTTCCACGAGAAGATCGGGCGCAAGTTCGGCGCCTACTTCGAGGACGGGGACTCCCGCGGCTGGACCAAGATGCTCAACTTCTACTTCAAGCAGCCGCTCGACCGGGCGATGGACGCCGCCTCCCAGGAGTTCGAGTGGAAGAAGTTGTTCAACGACCCCACGGTCAAACAGCAGTGGGAGCAGCGGGTCGGCCAGCTGGCCAGGCAGTTCATCAAGGAGACGGCGGGCGCGGACTACTTCTGCCAGCCCAACTACGCGGGGGTCGGCGACTGCGGTGACGTGGTGCTGACCATCCAGAAGCCGCAGCCGCCCGAGAGCCTGATCAACGCGCTGGCCGCCGAGCAGGCCGCCAAGCAGCAGAACCTGGCCCAGCAGCAGATCAACGCCAAGGTGAAGACCGAGCTGGAATCCATCCAGGACCTGGTGCGGGTGCTCGGCCCGAACGGCGCGATCCTCTGGAAGGCGATCCAGGACGGCAAGGTCGACGTGGTCCCCGTCCCCCAGAACGGCACCATCAACATCACCCCGAGGCGCTGAGCCGCCGCCTCGGGGGTCAGAGGGCCTCGTCCGAGCCGAGTTCGCGGCCGAAGTCGAGGGCGATCTTGCGCATCCCCTCCGCCAGCTCGTCCCTGTCGAGCGCGTCGATGCGCTCGGCGGGGCCCGAGACCGACATGGCGGCCACCACCCTCGCCCCGTCGCGCACGGGCACGGCGAGGCAGTGCACGCCCAGCTCCTCCTCGCCCAGGTCCATGGCGTACCCCCTCGACCTGACCGTGGCCAGCTCCTGCCGCATGGCCTCGTGGGAGGTGATCGTGTTGGCCGTACGGCGGGGCATGCCGGTCCGCTCGAACAGCGCCATCGACTCGCCGTCGGCCCTGTCGGCGAGCAGCACCTTGCCCACGGCCGTGCTGTGGGGCAGCACCCGCCTGCCCACCTCGGCGAACATCCGCAACCTGCGCGGCGAGGGCACCTGGGCGACGTAGACGATGAAGTCGCCCTCCAGCACCGCGAGGTTGGCCGTCTCACCCGACAGCTCGACCATCCTGGTGAGGTACGGCCGCGCCCACACCCCGACCATCCGCTCCGCGACCCCGCCCAGCCTCACGAGCGCACCGCCGAGCGCGTAGCGGCGGTCCGACTCCTGCCGGACGTAGCCGCGCGACAGGAGCGTCTGGAGCAGGCGGTGAATCGTCCCGTACGGCAGGCCGGTGCGGGCCGCGATCTCCGACAGGCCGGCCTCGCCGCCGTGCGCCGCGAGCGCCTCCAGCACGTCCAGCGCCCTGTCGACCGACTGCACGCTCACGCCACCCTCCCCGCCCCCACAACGAACCCCGCCTCTGCCTTGGATGTGGCCTCTGCCTCGAATCCGGCTTCTGCCTCGGCCTCGGTCCCAGCTGCGAACCCGGTCCAGCTGCGAACCCGGTCCCAGCTGCGAGCCAGGCCCCAGCCTCGAACCCGGCGCCGGCCCCGACTCTCGTCAGGGGCTCGGCGTCCCCCTTCTGTGGGTTCACGAGCGGGGCTTTCCGCCGGCGGCGTCCAGGAACGAAGGGCTGACCCCGCGCAGGGAGGCGTCCAGGATCTCGGCCGTGTGCGCCACCCTGATCTCCCCACCCGCCCGCCGCATCGCCGCCGCGATCTGCATTGTGCAGCCGGGGTTGGCCGACACCAGCAGCTGCGCGCCCGTCGAGCGCACCCGCTCCGCCTTGCGGTCTCCCAGATCGCGGGCGGCCGAAGGCTCGAAGATGTTGTAGGTGCCCGCCGACCCGCAGCACAGGTCCGACTCGGGGATGTCCCGCAGCGACAGCCCGGGAACGCCGCGCAACAGCTCACGGGGTTGTGCCCTGATCCCCTGGGCGTGCGCGAGGTGGCAGGCGTCGTGATAGGCGACCGTGACCGGCAGCGGATGCCGCTCGGCCACCGGGCCCAGCTCGGCCAGCCACTCGGCCAGGTCCACGGTCCTGAGCGCGCGGGCCCTTCCCGCCCACTCGGGCGAGTCGGCGAGCAGCTCTGCGTACTCCTTCATCGAGGAGCCGCACCCGGCCGCGTTCACCACGACCGTGTCGACCCCCGCGCGCTCGAATGTCCTGATCGTCCGCTTGGCGAACCTTCTGGCCTGGTCGTCCCGTCCCGAGTGCACGCTCAGCGCCCCGCAGCACCCCTGGTGCGGCGGGATGACGACCTCGCAGCCCTCCATCGCCAGCACCCGCGCCGTGGCCGCGTTGACCTGGGGGAAGAACTCGTTCTGCACGCATCCGGTGAGCATCCCGACCACCGCTCTGCGCTCACCGACCGCCCGGACCCGGCCCGGCAGCCGCTGCCGCCTGCCCGGGACAGGGGCGAGCGCGATCATCGCCCCCAGGCTCGGGTGCGCCCGTTCGAGCAGCGGCTGGAGCCTCCTGGCCAGCCCGAGCGTCGGCCGCAGCGCGCGCAGCCTGCGCGGGTAGGGGAAGAGCCCGAACACCAGCCCGCGCACCGCCCGCTCCCTCGGCTCGCGGACGTGCTCCCGCTCCACCTCGGCACGGGTCTGCTCGATCAACCTGTCGTACTGCACGCCCGAGGGGCAGGCGGTCACGCACGCCATGCAGCCGAGGCACGCGTCGAAGTGGCCGGCCATCTCCGGGGTGATCGGGGTGCCCTCGACGTGCTGGCTCATCAGGTGGATGCGGCCGCGCGGCGAGTCCATCTCCTCGCCCCACAGGACGTAGGTCGGGCACGAGGGCAGGCAGAACCCGCAGTGCACGCAGTCCTTGATCAGCTCGGGGTCCATCGCGTCAGATCCCTCCCACATACCTGCCGGGGGACATCCTGCGCCCGGGATCGAAGCGTTCCTTCACGCGCCGCATCAGCGGCAGCGCGCTGATCTCGCCCCACCTGTCGAGACCCTCCGCGTACGGCGAGGCCAGCACGCTCACGCGCCCGCCCACCTCCGCCAACCGCGCTCGAAGCCCCGCCACGAGCCCGGCGAGCCCTTGGGAACCGAGCCCTTCGGAACCGAGCTCTTCGCGACCGAGCTCTTCGCGACCGAGCTCTTCGGAACCGAGCTTCTCGGAACCCAGCTTCTCGGAAGACTCGGAAGACCTCCCAGAAGACTCGGAAGACCTCTCGGGAGAGCTCTCCGAAGGGGAGAGGGCGAGCCAGAGGACGCCCGAGGCGAGGGAGCCCCTGACCGTCGCGCCCAGCCCGTGGACCGCCTCCAGCACAACCTCACCCCGCGACGGAGGGAAGCGCAGCTCCATGAGCACGTCGCCGTCGGGAAGCGCGCCCCACCACGAGGGTGGCTCGGCGCCGACCGTCGCGCCCGGCATCAGGGCGGCGACGGCCTCGGCGCGGGACTCGGCGGCCGACCCCTCCACCAGGACGGCCAGCTCGCAGGCCGCGTCGTCGCCCCCGCGGTTGACCTCGACGGCGGTGGGCTCGGCCTGGGAGGTGGCCAGGACGGTGGCGAGGGTGGCCTTCCGTTGGGGTGGCCCGCCCCGCGCGCTCGGTGAGGCGTATCCCTGGACGGGGCCCGGCCCCGTGCCGGGGGTGGTGCTCTCGTCGGCGTGCCGTACGGGCAGGTGGGCTTGGATCCAGCGGCGCTCGGAGGCGAGCGGGTGCAGCCGGAAGGTGGCCTCGGCGATCACGCCGAGCGTGCCGTACGAGCCGGTGAAGAGTTTGCCGAGGTCGTAGCCCGCCACGTTCTTGACCACCTTGCCGCCCGAGTGGGCGACGGTGCCGTCGGCGAGGACGACCGTGATGCCGATGAGCAGGTCGCGGGCGCCGCCGTAGCGGAACGAGCGCGGGCCGGGGAGCGCGGTGGCGAGGGTGCCGCCGACGGTCGCGCCCTCCACCGGGACGTCGAGCGCCAGCTCCTGCCCTCGCGCGGCGAGCGTCCGCGCGAGGGCCTCCATGGTGACGCCCGCCTGCGCGCGCACCACCAGGTCGCCCTCCGCGTGCTCGAGGACCTGGTTGAGGCAGCAGGTGTCGAGCAGCACGTCGCACCGCTCGGGCGGCGATCCCCAGTGCAGCTTGGAGCCCCCGCCGACCGGGACGACGGCGAGGTCGTGCTCGGCCGCCGCCGTCATGATCGCGGCGACCTCCTCGGTGGTCTCGGGCAGCGCCACCCACCGGGGACGCACGCCCGCCACCTCGTCCTCGGGCCCCGCCTGCCTGACGGTGACCCCGGAAGGCATCAAAACTGCTCCGCCTTTCCGGACTCGACCAGCGGATGAACGCCCTTGCGCACGCCCGGCACCTCCCCGCACAGCCGCGGCGTCGGGAAGATCTTGCCGGGGTTGGACAGCCCGCGAGGGTCGAAGGCGCACCTGACGAGCTGCATGGTGTCGAGATCGGCGTCGGTGAACATCCTGGGCATGTAGCGGGCCTTGTCGACGCCCACGCCGTGCTCGCCGGTGATCGAGCCGCCGTGCTCGATGCACAGGTCGAGGATCCTGCCCGAGACGATCTCGGCCCGCTCGCCCGCGCCCGGCTCGGTGTCGTCGAAGAGCACCAGCGGATGCAGGTTCCCGTCGCCCGCGTGGAAGACGTTGGCGACCTTGATGCCGTGCTCGCGCGACAGGCTGTCGATCCCCGCCAGTACCTCCGGGAGCGAGGTGCGCGGCACCACGCCGTCCTGCACGATGTAGGCGGGGCTGATGCGGCCGACCGCCGCGAACGCCGACTTGCGTCCTCTCCAGATCGCCGCCCGCTCGGCGGGATCCTCGGCCACCCGCAGCTCGAACGCCTTCGAGCAGATCTGGCTCAGCAGCGCGAACTGCCTTTCGACCTCGGCCGAAGGCCCGTCGAGCTCGACGATCAGCACGGCGCCCGCGTTCTCCGGATAGCGGCAGGCCACGGCCGCCTCGGCGGCCGCGATCGCCAGCGCGTCCATCATCTCGATCGCGGCGGGCAGGATGCCGGCCGCGATGATCGCCGACACCGCCTCGCCGCCCTGCTCGATGTTCTCGAAGGCCGCCAGGACGGTGGTCACGGCCTCGGGAGTGCGGCTGAGCCGTACGGTGACCTTGGTCGTGACGCCGAGTGTCCCCTCCGAGCCGATGAAGGCGCCGAGCAGGTCGTAGCCGGGATCGGCGCGGTCGAGGGTGACGATGTCGCCGTCGGGCGTGACGATCTCGCACGCCTCGACGTGGTTGACGGTGAAGCCGTACTTCAGGCAGTGCGCGCCGCCGGAGTTCTCCGCCACGTTGCCGCCGATCGAGCAGACCTGCTGGCTGGAGGGGTCGGGCGCATAGTAGTAGCCCTGGTCGCGGACCGCCTCGGTGATCGCCAGGTTCGTCACGCCCGGCTCGACGACGGCCCTGCGGTTGGGCAGGTCGATCTCCACGATCGCGCGCATCTTCGAGGTCACGATCAGCACGCCGTCGGTGCGGGGCAGCGCGCCGCCCGAGAGGCCGGTGCCCGAGCCCCTGGCCACGAACGGCACGCCGTACTCGTTGCACAGCCTGATCACGCCCGCGACCTGCTCGGCGTTCTCCGGCAGGACGGCGACGCCCGGCGTGGCGCGATGGTAGGTGAGGCCGTCGCACTCGTAGGTGCGCAGCCGTACGGGATCGGTGATGACCGCCTCCGGCTCCAGCACCTCGCCGAGCCTGCCGATCAGCTCTGCCAGCACCGCGCCACCTCCTCGGAAATTCGCAGACTACGGCATACGGGCGTAGGCGGGCAGGGTGAGGAACTCGGCGAAGTCGTCGTCGAGCGCGACCTCCTTGAACAGCGCCTCGGCCTGGGCGTACAGGGCCTCGTCGTAGCCGGGCTCGGCGGCGATCTTGGCCAGCTCCTCCGCGATGATCTGCTCGACCAGCTCCTTGGTCACCACCGCGCCGGTGTCGGCGAGCTCGATGCCGTTGTGGATCCACTGCCAGATCTGGGAGCGGGAGATCTCGGCGGTGGCCGCGTCCTCCATGAGGTTGTGGATGGCGACCGCGCCGAGCCCGCCCATCCAGGCGGCGAGGTAGCGCAGCGCGACGTCGACGTTGTTGCGCAGGCCGTTCTCGGTGATGTCGCCAGGGGTGGCGGAGACGGCGAGCAGGTCGGCGGCCGAGACGTCGACGTCCTCGCGCAGGCGGTCGAGCTGGTTGGGGCGCTGGCCGAGCACGGAGGTGAAGACCTCGCCGCAGATCGGCACCAGGTCGGGATGGGCGACCCAGGAGCCGTCGAAGCCGTCGCCCGACTCGCGGGTCTTGTCCGCGCGGACCTTCTCCAGCGCCACCGCGTTGACCTCGGGGTCCCTGCGCGAGGGGATGAAGGCGGCCATGCCGCCGATCGCGTGGGCGCCGCGCTTGTGGCAGCTGCGCACGAGCAGTTCGGTGTAGGCGCGCATGAAGGGAGCGGTCATCGTCACCGCGTTGCGCTCGGGCAGCAGGAACTCCCTGCCCCGCGTGCGGAACTTCTTGATGACGCTGAAGAGGTAGTCCCAGCGTCCCGCGTTGAGACCGGCCGAGTGGTCGCGCAGCTCGTAGAGGATCTCCTCCATCTCGAAGGCCGCGGGGTAGGTCTCGATCAGGACGGTGGCCCTGATCGTGCCGTGGTCGATGCCGAGCTCCTCCTGGGCGTGGACGAAGACGTCGTTCCAGAGGCGGGCCTCCAGGTGCGACTCCATCTTCGGCAGGTAGAAGTAGGGGCCCTTGCCCTTGGCGATCTGCCTGGCCGCGCAGTGGAAGAAGTAGAGGCCGAAGTCGAACAGCGAGGCCGACACCTGCCGGCCGTCGACCAGCGCGTGCTTCTCGTTCAGGTGCCAGCCACGCGGCCTGACCACGATGGTGGCCAGTTCGGCGTCGGGCTTCAGGGTGTAGCTCTTGCCACCGGTCTCGAAGTCGATCGCGCGGTCCAGGGCCTCGCGCAGGTTGAGCTGGCCGCTGACGCAGTTCTCCCAGAGTGGTGAGTTGGCGTCCTCGAAGTCGGCCAGCCACACCTTGGCGCCGGAGTTGAGCGCGTTGATCGTCATCTTGCGGTCGACCGGCCCGGTGATCTCGACCCTGCGGTCCTCCAGCCCCGGCGCGGGCGGCGCCACCCGCCACTCGCCCTCGCGGACCGCCTTCGTCTCGGGCAGGAAGTCGAGCGTGCCGCCCGCCGAAAGCTCGGCCTGCCTCGCCTGCCTGGCCTCCAGCAGCTCCAGCCTTCGGGCGTCGAACTTCCTGTGGAGTCCTGCCACGAAGGCGAGCGCCTCCGGCGTGAGGATCTCCTCGAACCGCTCGAGCATCGGGCCGGTGATCTCCATCGGAGCCTCTTTCCGCATAGTGGAAAACTTCTTCTGAATTATGGAAGTGACGCTACTTCACAGGGTTGGTCGGGGACAAGGTAGGGGTGATCCCCGATGCCCTCCTGCCCAGCGCAGGGGAGGATTGGCCCCATGAACAAGAAGGGCGTGATCGCCGCAGCGGGACTCCTGGCCTCCGCGACGTTGCTGACCGGATGCGGACTGGCGGGCATCGGCGGGCCCACGGAGGAGAAGACGGTCTCCTACGAGGTGAAGGACGACGTCGTCAGGCTGACCGTCAAGGGCGACGCGGGCGCCATCGTGGTGAACGGCTCCGACAGGACCGGCATCAAGGTCACCGAGAACATGCACTGGCGCAACGAGCAGCCGAAGCCCGTCCACGAGGTGAACGGCGACGCCCTCGAGCTGTCCTACGACTGCAAGAAGGGCTGGAACTCCTGCTGGATCGACTACACGATCGAGGTGCCCAAGGGCATGATCGTGAAGACCGACAACGGGGCGGGCGACATCACGCTGCGCGCGCTGTCGGGTGAGATCGAGGTGACCACGGGCGCGGGCGACATCGACGCCAACGGGCTGACGGGCAAGCGCCTGTTCGCCGAGACCGGCGCGGGCGACATCAAGCTGAAGTACGCGAGCTCACCCGACAAGGTCGAGCTCGAGACCGGCGCGGGCACCTCGACCCTCTATCTCCCGCAGGGCACCTACGACGTCACGACCAACACCGGCGCGGGCAGCGCCGACGTGAAGGTCACCGACGACGCCGCCTCGCCGCGAAAGGTCGTGGTTTCCTCGGGCGCGGGCGACGTGAAGGTACTGCCTGTTTAACCAGGTGACTGAATGGGCGCAGTTCGGGGATGATTCTGGTACGTCCAGACGTTGCCCATTAGAGATGACACGAATGCAAAACGACTTCGAAGTAGGCGAGTTCGACCTTGAAGAGCGCCAGGCGCTCCGGCGCGTGGCTGGGCTCTCCACCGAGCTCCAGGATGTCACCGAGGTCGAATACCGCCAGCTGAGGCTGGAGCGGGTCGTCCTGGTCGGTGTCTGGACCTCCGGCACGGCCGACGACGCCGACAACTCCCTTCTAGAACTCAAGTTGCTGGCCGAAACGGCCGGTTCCCAGGTGCTCGACGGCCTGATCCAGCGGCGGCAGAAGCCCGACCCCGGCACCTACATCGGCTCGGGCAAGGCGCTCGAGCTGCGTGACGTGGTCGAGTCGACCGGCGCCGACACCGTGATCTGCGACGGAGAGCTGAGCCCCGGCCAGCTGCGGCAGCTCGAGGAGATCGTCAAGGTCAAGGTCATTGACCGTACGGCGCTGATCCTCGACATCTTCGCCCAGCACGCCAAGAGCCGCGAAGGCAAGGCCCAGGTCGAGCTGGCGCAGCTGCAGTACCTGCTGCCGCGCCTGCGAGGCTGGGGTGGCAACCTGTCCAGGCAGGTCGGTGGTCGTGCCGCCGGCGGCGTGGGCATCGGCGGCCGCGGCCCCGGTGAGACCAAGATCGAGCTGGACCGGCGCCGCATCCGCGAGCGCATGGCCAAGCTCCGCCGTCAGATCTCCGGCATGTCGACCTCGCGTGAGACCATGCGGGCACACCGCCAGGGCCGTGAGGTTCCTGCGGTCGCGATCGCCGGCTACACCAACGCGGGCAAGTCCTCGCTGCTCAACCGCATCACCGGTGCGGGCGTGCTGGTCGAGGACGCGCTGTTCGCCACCCTCGACCCGACTGTGCGCAAGGCGCGCACGCCCGAAGGCAGGCTCTTCACGATCGCCGACACCGTCGGCTTCGTCAGGCACCTGCCGACCCAGCTGGTCGAGGCGTTCCGCTCCACGCTGGAGGAGGTGGCCGACGCCGACCTGATCCTGCACGTGGTCGACGGCTCCCACCCCGACCCCGAGGGCCAGCTCGCGGCGGTCCGCGAGGTGTTCGCCGACATCGAGGGCGCGCTCGACGTGCCCGAGATCGTGGTGATCAACAAGGCCGACGCGGCCGAGCAGGAGGTCCTCGACAGGATCGCCAGGCGAGAGCGCAACAGCATCGTCGTCTCCGCCCGTACGGGCGCGGGCATCGACGAGCTGCTCGAGCTCGTCGAGCGGGAACTGCCCAGGCTCGACCACGAGGTGCTCATGCTGGTGCCGTACGACAGGGGTGACCTGATCTCCCGCGCCCACAAGGAGGGTGAGGTGATCTCGGTCGAGCACGGCGGCGACGGCACCGTGCTGCACGCCCGCGTGCTTCCCAGCCTCTTCCACGAGCTGGAGCGGGTGGGCAAGCCGGTCGAACGGGTCGGCTGACGACACTGGTGAACGTACGGCTCGCGCCCATGGCGCGGGCCGTACTTCGCGTTAGGGGATAAACGCGACAGTGGTCGATCTCCGCTGGGATTGCTACGATAAGGCAAGCCTTACGACACTAATGGCGCGGGTATCGAGATGGCTGCTGCGAGTGATGTCGCATGCGGGGGCCAGAGCGGAAATGCGAGGCCGACCTGCCTCAAGGGGCGCATGAGTCGTTCTGATGCGAGGGCTTTCTTCCGAATAACCCTGTACAGCGAGCCGACCTGTGAAATAACGTAACTGAACTGAAATCGCCGGATCATGAGCCCGGCGATCGGTCACCGCAGGATCGTTGCGGATGAGAGCAGGAGACCCCCGATGTCGGCCGGACCCGGAGCGGACTCAGTGGGCGCGGTAACCCCCGCCCGCTTGCCGCTGCCTGCGTGCGGGGTGGTGCGATGACTGTTCGGCTGCTCACCAACATCGGCCGCATGTGGACCGGAAACGACGTCATCAGCAACGCGGCCCTTCTCGTGCACAACGACCGCATCGCCTGGGTGGGCCGCGCGGCCGACCTCCCGCAGAGCGTCCCCGGCGTCGTCGACGACATCGTCGACGTCGACCAGGTCGAGAACCTCAGCGGCGCGCTCGTCACCCCCGGCCTGATCGACGCGCACACCCATCCCGTCTACGCGGGCAACCGCTACGCCGAGATGGCCATGCGCTCCAGCGGCTCCTCCTCCTCGGCGATCAACGCGGCGGGCGGCGGCATCGGCTCCACCGTCACCGTGACCCGTGGCACCGACCCGTGGACTCTCTGCAACGGCGTGCGCGAGCGGCTGCGCTCCTGGCTGCTCAGCGGCACCACCACGGTCGAGGCCAAGACCGGCTACCACCTCACCCGCGACGGCGAGCTGGCCGACGTGCGGCTGCTGCGCGAGCTGGAGAAGGAGCCGATGATGCCGCGCGTGCACGTCACGTTCCTCGCGGCTCACGTCGTGCCTCCCGAGTACTTCGGCCGTCAGCGCGACTACGTCGAGGCCGTGGGCGCCTGGTGCGCCGACGCGGCCGCCGCGGGGGCCGACAGCGTCGACGTCTACTGCGACGAGGGCCACTTCACCACCGAGGAGTCCCGCTGGGTGCTGGCCTCTGGGCGCAACGTCGGCCTGCTGCCGCGCGTCCACGCGGGCGCCTTCAGCCGCCGCGGCGCCGTCCAGCTGGCGGCCGAGCTCGGTTGCGCCTCCGCCGACCTGCTCCACCACACCTCCGACGAGGACATCGCGGTCCTTTCCCGCTACGGCGTGCCCGCCGTGCTCTGCCCCGCCACCGCGATGCAGCGCGGCAGCCTTCCTCCCGTCCGTCGCATGATCTCCCAGGGCGTCACCATCGCCCTCGGCAGCGACCACAACCCCGGCCACTGCGGCATCACCTCCATGTCGCTGGTCATCAGCCTGGCGGTGGCGGCGTTCGGCATGAGCGTGGGCGACGCCCTGAGGGCCGCCACGCTCGGCGGCGCGACCGTGCTGGGCGCGCCCGACCGCGGCGTCCTCGCTCCAGGACGGCTGGCCGACATCGTCCAGTGGGACGCCGACCACGAGGGCGCGTTCGCCTGGTCCTTCGGGCTGAAGCCGCGCAGGGTCTGGCGAGGCGGCATCCCCGTCCAGTAGCTACTCTCGGGGTCATGTCACCTCCGGTCGCGATCGTCACCGATTCCACCGCTTACCTGCCTTCCGTCCCTCCCGGGGTGACCGTGGTGCCTTTGCAGGTGATCGTGGGTGGCCGGCCGTACGACGAGGGCGTTTCTCCGGCGGTCGGAGAATGGACGCCGGTAACGACGTCCCGCCCCTCTCCCGCCCGCTTTTCTGACGTTTATGATTCCTTGTCTGGTATTTCAGGAATTGTCGCTATTCATCTCTCGGGTGATTTGTCGGGCACGGCGGAGGCGGCCCGCCTCGCGGCCGAGACGGCCTCCGTCCCCGTCGAGGTGGTCGACAGCAGATCGATCGCCATGGGCCTCGGCTTCCCCGTCCTGGCGGCGGCACGGGCCGCCGCCTCGGGGTCATCGATGCACGAGGTGGCCTCGATCGCCAGGGCCGTCGCGGCTCGCACGCAGACCTACTTCTACGTCGACACCCTGGAGTACCTGCGCAAGGGCGGGCGCATCGGAGCCGCGGCGTCGCTGGTCGGCTCCGCGCTGCTGATCAAGCCGCTGCTCCACCTCGAGGGCGGGCGCATTGTGCCGCTGGAGAAGGTGCGGACGGCCACGCGCGCCCTGTCGCGCCTGGAGGACCTCGCGGTGGCGGCGGCGGGCACGACGCCGGTGGAGGTGGCGGTCCAGCACCTGTCGGCGCAGAGCAGGGCGGAGGCGCTGGCCGAACGTCTCACCCGCAGACTGCCCGAGTTAGTACGGCTGAGCGTGGTCGAGGTGGGGGCGGTGATCGGCGTGCACGTGGGGCCTGGGGCGCTCGGCATCACAGTGTCGCCGACCGGCTGACACCGGTTGTCCCCAGGGCGTTCCGCCTGTCCACAGAACCCGATTCGGCGGCTGCGCCCCTTGAGGGGGCGGCCTACGGTCTCGGGCTGTGCGGAACGCTGAGGAGAACGTGGAGCGCGCGGTGGCGGAGAGACGGCTGTGGCGCGCTGTGAGCTCCCCTCTCCGGCGTCCGGGCCCGCAGGGGTCCCCTGGGGAGCCATCCGGGGTGGAAGCGGACCCAGGCCTGCCTGGGGGCTCCGCACCGTCCAACCGCCCCGCTTCGGGCCGGTCGTCGTCATCGGGTCGACCTGACTTCCATGCGGGGGCGGCTTCGGGCGGTTCGCGGTCATCGGGTCGACCTGGCTTTGGCGCGGGGACGGCTTCGGATGGCTCGCTGTCATCGGGTCGACATGACATTCGCGCGGAAACCGTTTCCGGGCGCTCGGCATCTTCGGATCGGGTGGTCTTCGACCCCGCGACGGCTTCGGATCACCTGTCGTCGTCGGGCCGTCCTGCGGTTGTCGCGGAGAACGTCTCGGGTTACTCCAGGTTCGACTCGGAGGCGATCTCTCTTCCGCACGGGGTCAGGTCGGCGTACGGCTCGTCGTGGTCGGAGGACGCCTCAGAATCGGCGCTGAGGCGGCCTCATGTGGACGTCTCCTCAGGCCACCCGTCGGGACGCTCGGAGCTCGGCGCGATGGCGATCTCCCGGGCGGCCGGTTCCGCCTCGGACAGCTTCCCCGGCCGCGCTGACTTCGGCTTTGAGCCGTCGCCCCACCGATCGCCTGCCGAGGACGTGCCGCACGACGGACCCTCCGGCCTTTCCCCGCCCATCCCCACATCCTTCGCCGCCTTTCGCGCCGCCGTCTCCTCCCAAGCGCCCAACCTGGACCCAGGACGCCCTGGCCTGCGCGTGCTGCTGGTGCTGGGTGTGGTGGCGGCCCTCGTCGGAGGCGTCTACGTCTGGCGCTCCAGCCCCACCCCGGAGCCTCTGGCCGCGCCCCGCCCGATCAGCGGCTCGGCGGCGCCGCCGACCGTCACGTCCGTCTCCACCCCCACCTCACCCGAGGTGATGGTGCACGTGGCGGGCAAGGTGCGCAGGCCGGGCGTCTACACCCTCCCCGGGGGCTCCAGGGTCACCGACGCGGTGAAGGCCGCGGGTGGGGTGCGATCAGGCGCTCCCATGGGCTCCGTCAACCTCGCCAGACGCCTGGTCGACGGCGAACAGATCGTCGTCGGCACACCCGCCGCCCCCGGTGCCGCAGGTGGCGTCGAGGGTGGTGTGGTCGCCGCCGCTCCGGCCGTCCTCGACCTCAACACCGCCACGCCTGAGCAGCTGGAGGAATTACCAGGGGTCGGCGAGGTGCTGGCGGCCCGCATCGCCGAGTTCCGCACCACGCACGGCGGCTTCCGAAGCGTCGAGCAGCTGCGCGAGGTCTCGGGAATCGGTGATCGCAAGTACGCCGAGCTGAAGGACAAGGTCCGAGTCTGACCGGCTTGCTTGGGAGCGAAGTGCTTGCCTGCGAACGAAGTGCCACCCCGTCCCCCCACCCGACATCCCAGCCCCTCTCCGAAGTCCGGCCGGGCGCGTCCCCCAGACCGCTGGGGCGCTCGCATCCGCGAACCGTCCTCAGCGGGACACCTCCGTCCGTCGTCCTGGTCCGAGCGGGTGTGATGGCCGGTCCGCCAGGAGGCCCGTTGCTCTGCGCAGCCCGCGGCCAGGCCGTTTCGTCTGCGGTCCTGGCCCGATTGGGCGTGCCGGAGGACCCGGATGGAGGCCTGGGCGGATTGGGCGTGCCGGAGGACCCGGATGGAGGCCTGGGCGGATTGGGCGTGCCGGAGGACCCGGATGGAGGCCTGGCCCGATTGGGCGTGCCGGAGGACCCGGATGGAGGCCTGGGCGGATTGGGCGTGCCGGAGGACCCGGATGGAGGCCTGGGCGGATTGGGCGTGGCAGAGGGGCCGGGTGGAAGCCTGGGTCAATTGCGGGCGCCGGAGGGGCCACCAGGTGGCTGCGCAGCCCGCGGCCAGGCCGTCTCGTTTGCGGTCCTGGTCCGATTGAGCGTGGGGGAGGGGCCGGGTGGAGGTCTGGTTCGATTGCGGGCGCCGGAGGGGCCGCCGGGTGGCGCGTTTCCGGACACCGCCTGCGGCCGGGTCGTCTCGTCTGTGGTCCAGGTTCGAGTGGGCGTGGCGGAGGGGCCGGGTGGAGGCCTGGGTCGATGGGGTGCACCGGAGGGGCCGGGTGGAGGTCTGTTGTCGCGCAGCTTCACCGACCGGGTCCTTTCGTCCTCTGCCGGGGGTCGGTGGGGTGGGTTCGCCGGGTCGACGGGTGGCTTGTGGTCGCAAGACGTTACTGGCGGGTCGCGTTGACCAAGGCGCATAGAGAGGAGGCGGGCCGAGGCCCGGGCGCGCCCGCATCGCCGGGTGATGCAGAGGACCGGTGGTCGGCGTACACGCTGGTCCTGGTGCTGCCGGCCCTCGCGTCATGGGCCACAGCGCTCGTCCTTCTCGGCTGCTCTGCCCCGATCGGCGCTGCGTGCGCGGCGGTGTCGGCACTTGGCGCGGCCGGGGTTCCTTTCGCGGCGCGTCATCGTCGTGCCGGTCGGTTCGGACGGACATCGGTGCCTGTGGGAGCGAAGCTCCCACTCGTCGTCTTCCGCAAGCAGACACCAGGCCCGTCGCGCGAGGCGATCCGGCCCTTGGCACCGTCCGGCGAGACGTTGGGGTGTGCGGCATCGTCTGGTGGGGCGATCGGGCGCGGGGCGCTGTTCGGAGGGGCGGTCCGGTGCGGGGGGCTGGCCGGCGAGACGTTCGGGTGTGCGGCACCGCCCGGCGAGACGTGGTGTGCGGCACCGCCCGGCGAGACGTTCGGGTGTGCGGCACCGCCCGGCGAGACGTTCGGGTGTGCGGCGTCGTCTGGTGGGGTGATCGCTCGCGGGGCGCTGTTCGGCGGGGCGGTCCGGTGCGGGGGGCTGGCCGGCGGGGCGATCCGGCGTGGGGAAGCGGCCGGTGAGGTGGACGGGCCGGCTGGCTCGCGTTCGTCCGTCCGGAGAGCCGGTGTGTGGGTGAATGTCGCCGTCGCGGTGCTCGGGTGCATGGCGGCCACCTCGGCCGGTGTCGCCTTCCGCGTGCACGCCGTCACCACGGGCCCCGTCGCCGAGCTGGCCGCCAGAGGGGCGGTCGTGCACGCGGAGATCGTCCTCACGGGCGACCCCAAGGTACGGCAGGCCCAGGCGGCCTTCAGGGGCGAGAGCGTGGTCGTCGAGGCCACGTTGGAGTCGCTGGACACCCCCACGGGACGGCTCGCCGTACACACCCCTGTCGTGGTCTTCGGATCGGGCAGCAGGTGGCGTCCGCTCCTGCCCAGCCAGCGCCTGCGAGTGGCGGGGAGGCTGGGCGGCGCGGAGCCCGGCGAGCTGGTCGGCGCCGTGCTGCTCGTGCGCGGCCCGCCGACGGTGCTGTCGGAGCCGTCAGGGCTGCAGAGCATGGCGGGCCTGCTGCGGGCCGGGCTGCGCGCGGCGACGGACGGGTTGCCTCCCGACCAGCGTGGGCTGCTGCCGGGGCTCGTGGTGGGCGACGTCTCCCGCATGGATCCCGAGGTCAGCGCCGACTTCAAGGAGGCGGGACTCAGCCACCTGACGGCCGTCAGCGGGGCCAACCTCGCGATCGTGGCCGGGGCGGTGGTGGCGCTGTCGCGATTGGCCGGGCTGCCGCTTGCCGTACGGGCCGGGTTGGCGGCGCTCGCCATGCTGGCCTTCGCGGTGGTGGCGCGGCCGTCGCCGAGTGTGCTGCGGGCCCTTCTCATGGGGCTGGTCGGGGCGATCGCGCTGGGCACGGGGCGTCCGAGGGACGGGGTCGCGGCGCTGTCGGCGACGGTGCTGCTGCTCATGCTGTTCGATCCGGGGCTGGCCCGCGAGTACGGCTTCGCGCTGTCGGTCTGCGCCACCGGCGGCATCCTGCTGCTGGCGCCTGGCTGGCGCGACAGGATGGCGGTCAGGATGCCGAGATGGGCCGCGGAGGCGATAGCCGTACCGGCTGCCGCGCAGGCGGCGGTGACGCCTGTGCTCGTGCTCATGGCGGGACAGCTGCAACTGGTCGCGGTGCCCGCGAACCTGCTGGCTGGGCCCGCCGTCGCTCCGGCCACGGTGCTCGGGTGCGCGGCAGCGCTGGTGGCGCCGTTGTCCATGGAGGTGGCCAGGCTCCTCGTGCTGCCCGCGGGCTACGCGGTCGGCTGGATCATCACCGTGGCCGAGCACGCCGCCCGCGTGCCGCTGGCCGGGCTCCCCTGGCCCGGAGGGCTCACCGGGCTGCTCCTGCTCGCGGCGGCCGTCGCGGTGGCGGTGCCGCTGCTGCGCCGCGCGGGCGCCCGCATGATCGTCCTGACCGTCGGTACGGCAGGCCTCGCGGCCGTCCTGGTCGCAGGGCCCGTGATCGCCCCCTGGCCTCCCGCGCGCTGGCTCCTCGTCGCATGCGATGTGGGGCAGGGCGACGCCCTCGCGATCGCGGCGGGCCCTGGGCGGGCGGTCGTCGTGGACACCGGGCCCGATCCCACGCTGGCCGACCGTTGCCTGCGCGACCTCGGCGTCCACGAGGTCCCGCTCGTCATCCTCACCCACCCGCACCGCGATCACGTGGGCGGGCTGGACGGGATCTTCCGATCAGGGCGCCGCGTCGGCGCGGTGATCGTCAGCCCGGGGAGGGCTCCTGCGCACGAGTCCGCCCGCATCTCGGCCGCGCTGGGCCGGAAGGGGATCGCCGAGTGGGTGGCGTCCCCTGGCGCGCGCTGGCGCTTCGGCCCGTCCGAACTGATCGTGGTGGGGCCCGCGGCCGGTGCCGTGCCGGGCGGGTCAGGGGAGGGAAGCGTGATCAACAACGAGAGCGTGGTCATGCTGGTGCGCTGGGCGGCGGGCTCGATCCTGCTCAGCGGCGATGTCGAGACGGAGGCGCAGGCCGAGCTCCTCCGTGCGGGGCTGCCTCCCGCCGATCTGCTGAAGGTTCCCCATCACGGCTCGGCTCGGCAGGACGCGCGCTTCCTGGCGGCGACGGGAGCGAGGGCGGCGTTGATCAGCGTGGGGGCGGACAACGGATACGGGCATCCCGCGCCGCCGACGCTGGGGATGCTGCACCGGCTGGGGATGCGCGTCTACCGCACGGACCAGTCGGGCGCGCTGGCGGTGATCGACCAGTCGGGACGGCTGGCGGTGGTCTCGAGGGGACGGTCCGACGAGTGAGCCTCGCTCCCTGCCTGGTTCGGGCGTTCGGACACCAGGTCGGCCGGACGGTGGGGCGTCGAAAGACCAGCCTGCGCAGAGGCGGGGGGATGCGGAGGGATGGCTGAGCGAGTGTGCGACGGGCGAGGACCGCTTGAGAGGCGGGCAGTCGCGCGGTGGGCTGCGGCCGCCTTCGTGCAGGAGCCGGAGGTCGGCTCACTGGCTCAGGCGGGTGGCTGCTCCGATGACAACCTGGTCCAGGTTTCGTGGAGGTGGGTCCAGCGCAGGCCGTGGGGGGCGGTGGCGTCCCTGACGAGGACCACTGTGGCCCGCCGGACGCTGGGATTCTGGCCTCCGTGGTGTTCCTCGTAGGTGGCGACGACGAACGACTCCGCCGAAGCGACGACCTTCACGTCGCGGATGGCGATCGCGAGGGTGGGGACGGCGCCGTACGCGGTCTCGATCACGGCCAGCACGCTCGGCAACGGCAGCGCTTCGCCGTCCGGGGTGATGAGGGTGAAGGCGGGCGTGTGCGCGTCGGCGAAGGTGGGGAGGTCGGAGCGGGCGCCGCGTCCGGTGAGCCAGTCTTCGATGACCCGGTGATGCCGGACGATCTCCGCCCGGCAGGCGTCCGCGTCATCGTCGGCGAGCGCGAGGTCGGGTGGGGACTCCGGCGGCGTGGACACCGGGGTGGGGTGGGACGCGGGGGCGGAGGTCGGCGCGTGGTTCGGTGTGGAGGCGGGTGTCGGTGGGGAGGCGGGGGCGCGATTGGGTGTGGGTCCGGGTGTGGGGTCGGGCGTGGTGGCGGAGGTCGGCGTGGAGGCGGGGGTGGGGCTGGGTGTGTATCGGGGTGTGGGGTCCGGCGTGGGGGTGGTCATCGGGCGAGCTCCGTCCAGGGCTGGGCGGCGATCCATGCGCTGAGGGGGGTCAGGCTGATCGCGAGGGCCTTCTCGAGGGCGGCCGGGTCGAGGTCGTACAGGTCGTGGCCGTGCTCGGCGATCCAGCGGTACGTCGAGACGACCTCCCCGGCGGTGGTGGCGCCGAGGGCGTGGGTCAGGCCTGCCTCGAACTCGTCGAGGTCCTGGGCGACGTACCGGATCGGGCGGCCGAGGGTGACGGAGAAGGCGGCGGCGAGCTCGGAGCCCGTCACCACCTCGGCCCCGCCCAGATCGAGCGCGAGTCCTTCAGGCGTGAGCGCGCCGACGAGGCCGTCCGGCGAGAGCGGCGCCGCGACGGCGGCCGTGGTGGGAGGGGCCACGGCGAGGTCGGCGGTGGACCTGGTGAGGGCGGCGATGGTGGCTGTGGCGAGATCGGCGTGGCTGAGCCAGGACACCGGCAGGTCGGCAGGCAGCGGATACCGCAGCACCCCCTCGTGCGCCAGCGGCCCCGCCACCCAGGGCGCGCACAGGTTGTCGAGATAGACGGGCGGCCTGACCACCACGGTCTCCACCCCGCTCTCCACCAGGACCGACGTCGCGAAGCGGCGCGTTTCGAAGGCGGCCACCGAGGTCGGGACCGACGGCATGCGGTTGGCGGTGTTGTAGACCAGGCGCCGCACCCCCACCGCGACCGCCGCCTCGGCGATGTTGCGGATGTAGGTCTCGACGACGGAGGGTTCGAAGACCATGGGCAGCACGACGCACGCGTGCGTCACCCCGTCGAAGGCGGCCCGCACCGCGGAGGCGTCGGCCAGGTCCCCGGTGACCGGGGTGACGCCGGGCGGAAGTCCCGCGCCCGAGCGGGTGAGGCCGCGCACCGTGTGTCCCGAATCGACCAGGCGCCTGGCCACGGCGCCGCCCTGTGCGCCGGTGGCGCCGATGACGAGGATGTTCATGGCAACCGAGCCTGCCCCACCCACCGGCTACGATCCATAAAGCCGAGTCTTCTGAAGTTTAAGGATCGTCCGTGGGAGATCTGCTGAGCGAGCTGCTTGCCCCGCTGCGCCTGCAGGGCGTCTTTCACAGCCGATGGTCGGCGCGGGCGCCGTGGGGGGTGGCGGGGGAGCGGGAGCACTGCGCGCTGATCCACTACGTGCAGGAAGGCACGTGCACGGTCGAGCTGCCCGAACTGCCCGAGCCCGTACGGCTGAACGCGGGCGACCTGGTCGTCTTCCCGCATGGCACCGCGCACCGCCTGGCCGACAGCCCGGGCAGGACCACCGTGCCGCTGTCCTCGCTGCTGCCGGACCGGTCCCCGGGGGCGGTGCGCACGGTCGAGATCGACGGCCCAGGCCCCGCCACGACGATGCTCTGCGGAGGGCTGCACTACGACGACTCGGCCGCGGCCCCGCTCTACAGGGCGCTGCCGCCGGTGCTGGTGTTCGACAGAGAGATGCTGGAGCGCCAGCCGTTGCTGTCGGGCACGCTCGACAGGCTGGCGGGGGAGTGGGCGGGCGGTGAGCCCGGCGCGGTGCTGGTGGCGTTGAGGGCTTTCGAGCTGGTCTTCGTGCTGGCCCTGCGGGTGGCGCTCGCCGATCTCGACACCCCTGTGCTGCAGGCTCTACGCCATCCCGGCATCAGCAGGGCGCTGCTGGCCGTCCACACGCGGTTCGGTGAGCAGTGGACGCTGGAGTCGCTGGCGGAGGAGGCGGGGCTGTCGCGGTCGGCCTTCGCGGCCAGCTTCAGGGAGCTGGTCGGGGAGGCGCCGATGCGGCACCTGACCGCGCGCAGGATGCAGGAGGCGGCGCGGCTGCTGAAGGAGTCGACGCTGGCGCACGGGCGCATCGCCGAGCGCGTCGGCTACCGCTCCGGCGTGGGATTCCACCTGGCCTTCCGCCAGTGGTGCGGGATGACGCCCGGGGAGTACAGGCGGCTGGGTCCGCGGCGGGGCGGACCCGCAGTAGCGTGATGCGGCGGCGGTACGAGAGAGCCAGGAGAATGTGAAGCATGGTGACGTTGGTCGTCGGGGACGAAGAGCTGCTCGCCGAGCGCGCGGTCGGCGCGGTGGTGGCCGCCGCGAAGGCGCGCGACGCCGGGGCGGAGGTGCACGACCTGGTCGGTTCCAAGGTCGAGACCGGCGAGCTGACCAGGCTGACCTCGCCTTCGTTGTTCGGCGACACGTCCGTGATGGTGATCAGGTCCGCGCAGGACCTGTCGAAGGACGTCATCGCCGAGGTCGTCGGCTACGCGAAGGACCCCGCTGACGACACCGTGCTCGTGCTGGTGCATCCGGGCGGCGTCAAGGGCAAGGCGCTGGTCGACGGCATCAAGAAGACCAGGGCCGACGTGGTCACCGTCACCAAGCTCACCAAGCCCGCCGAGCGCCTCGAGTTCATCAGGGGCGAGATCAGGCGGGCGGGCCGCACCATCACGGGCGACGCGGCGCAGGCGCTTCTCGACGCCGTGGGCAACGACCTGCGCGAGCTGGCGGCGGCCTGCGGGCAGCTAGCTTTCGACACCGAGGGCAAGAGCATCGACCTCGACGCCGTCTCCCGCTATCACAAGGGCAGGGCCGAGGTCAGCGGGTTCACGGTGGCCGACGCCGCGGTCGAGGGGCGTCTGGCCGACGCGCTGGAGCAGCTGCGCTGGGCGCTGAGCACGGGGGTGGCGTCGGTGCTGCTGGTCAGCGCGCTGGCCCGTTCGCTGCGGTCGCTGGCCAAGGTCGGCGGCGCAGGGCGCAACGTCCAGCCCGCACAGCTCGGCATGGCGCCCTGGCAGATCAACAACGCCAAGCGGCAGCTCCGAGGGTGGGGGCCTGAGGGCCTGTCCGCGGCCCTGCGCGCGGTCGCGATCGCCGACGAGCAGGTCAAGGGGGGCGGCGCCGACCCCGCCTACGCCCTCGAGCATGCCGTCCAGACGATCGTCGCCAGCAGGAACGGCAGGTAGGGTGTCAGGCTCTGGACTCGACGCTGATCAGCATCCGCTTGAGCAGCTCGTCGAGCGTCTCCCGCTCCTCAGGGGCCAGGGCCCTCAGCATCTCCGCCTCGGCGGTGGCCCTGACTGCCATCGCCGCCGCCCACAGCTCGTGGCCCTTGTCCGTGAGCTCCACGTCGACCCTGCGCCTGTCCTCCTCGCTGCGGACGCGGCGCACCAGCCCTGCCTTCTCCAGGGTGTCGATGCGGCCCGTCATCCCCGCGGGCGAGATCATCAGCTCGCTCGCCAGCTCCGAGGGGGTGGCCTGGCGAGAGGATCGCGAGACGAGCCTGTGCAGGGTCTCGAACTCGAAGTCCTGTATCCCGACCTCGGCGAGGGCCGCCTCCTTGGCCTGACGGACATGCTTCACCAGCAGCTGCATGCGCGTGATGATCGCCTCCACCCGCTCGTCGTAGGGCGCCTTGCCGCGCCAGCGCGCCAGGTGCGTGTCGACGGAATCGTACGTTGACGAAACATTAGCTGGCGAATTATTGTCCGGAGCCATGTTGATCAGACTAGTGATCGGCCGCGCTCTGTCGGCGCTGGCGACGGCCCTCATCCCCACCACGCTGACGCTCGTCGTGCTCATGGGCAGCGGCGACGCCGCCGACCTCGGCATCGTGCTGGCCTGCGAGCTGGTGCCGATGCTGGTGCTGCTGCCGTTCGGCGGGGTGGTGGCCGACCGCTTCCCTCCCGAACGCGTGGTGCTGTTCGCCGACCTGACCAGGTGTGCGGCACAGGCGGCGATCGGCGTGGAGCTGCTGCTCGGGGTGGAGCGGATCGCCGACCTGGCCGTGCTGGCGGCGGTCACGGGCGCGGCGGCCGCGTTCGGGACGCCTGCCGTACCGAGGCTGGTGGCCGCGACCGTCGAGGGAGCGGCCAGGCTGCGCGCCAACGCGCGGATCGGCCTGGCCACCAGCCTGTCCGCCGTGGGCGCGCCCGCCATCGCGGGCGCGCTGGTCCTCGGGGTCGGGCCGGGCTGGGCGTCGCTGTTCACCGCGGTCCTCTTCGCGGCCTCCGCGTTCACTCTCGGCGGTGTTCGTACGGCGAGAGCCGCCGCCCCCACGGGCGCGCACTCGCTGCTCAGCGGCTGGCGGGAGATCAGGCAGCGCCCCTGGTTCCTGGTCAGCGTCATGGGTCACGGCGTCTGGCACTTCTGCGCCGGTCTGTTCCTCACCCTCGGCCCGCTGCTCACCGTCAGGAGCGGGGAGGCGATGTGGGTGATCATCGTGCAGTGCGGCACGGTCGGCATGCTCGCCGGAGTCTTCGCCGCCCCTCGCCTGCCCATCCGCCGCCCTTTGGCCGGGTGCGCGGTGGGCGCCTCCCTCTACGCCGCGCCGCTGGCGGCGCTGGCCGTACCGCTGAACGGGTGGGCGGTGGCCGTGGCGTACGCCGTGGCGATGTTCGGTCTCGGCCTGCTCGTCCCGCTGTGGGAGACCGTCGTCGCCGACCGGATCCCCGTGGAGGCGCTGGGCAGGGTGCGCTCGTTCGACTCGCTGATCTCCTTCGCCACCAGGCCGCTCGGCCTGGCCGTCGCCGCCCCGCTGGCCGGGTGGGCGGGTACGGCGCCGCCGCTGTGGATCGCCGCGGTCGCGGTGGCCGCGGCGAGTCTCAGCGTGCTGGGTGTGCGGGAGGTCAGGACTCCTGCAGCGCCGCCTCTCGCAGCACCCCGTCGCTGATCTCCAGGACCCTGTCGGCCAGCGAGATCAGGCTCTGGTCGTGGGTGGCCACCAGCGCGGTGACGCCCTCGCTGCGCACCAGCGCCCTGATCAGCTGCATGATCTGGCGGCCGGTCTGCGAGTCGAGCTGGCCCGTCGGCTCGTCGGCGACCAGCAGGCGCGGCCTGTTGGCCAGCGACCTGGCGATCGCCACGCGCTGGCGCTGACCGCCGGACAGCTCGTAGGGGCGCTGGTTGAGGTGCTGCTCCAGACCGACCAGCGACAACAGCATGCGCACCCGCTTCTCGCGCTCCTCCACGGGCGTGCGGGCCAGGCGCATCGGCACGCCGACGTTCTCGGCCGCCGACAGGACGGGGATCAGGCCGAAGGACTGGAAGACGAAGCCCACCACGTCGCGGCGCAGCGCCAGCAGCGCCTCCTCCGGCAGCGAGGTGACCTCCTGGCCCGCCACCACCACCCGGCCGGCGTCCGGCCTGTCCAGCCCGCCGATCTGGTTGAGCAGCGTGGTCTTGCCCGACCCTGAGCGGCCGCGGATCGCGACCAGCTCGCCCGGGTAGGCCTCGAAGGAGACCTCGCGCAGCGCGACGACCTCCTTGGGCCCGCTCCTGTAGACCTTGCGCAGGCCCTCCACGACGACCAGGGGCTCACTGCTCATCAGGGGACTCCTCACGGGACGGCCACACGCCGATGTGGTCGGACTCGAGCTCGAGGCGCACCCTGCGCTCCATGTCGAGGGCGTTCATGAAGTCGCGCGGCAGCTGCAGGCGGCCGACGCGATCGAGCACGGCGTACTCCTCGGCGATGATCTCGCCCTCGGCGCCCTCCCTGCGCAGCGTCTCGCTGCTGGTACGGCCGTCACGGATGCCGACGGTACGGTCGACCTGCTCGGAGACCAGCGCGTCGTGCGTCACGATGACCACGGTGACGCCCAGCTCGCGGTTGGCCCTGCGCAGCGCCTCGAAAACCTCCTCGGAGGTGTCGCTGTCGAGCTCACCCGTCGGCTCGTCGGCCAGGATGAGCTGGGGGGAGTTGGCCAGCGCCACGGCGATCGCCACACGCTGCTGCTCACCGCCCGACATCTCCGACGGCTTCCTGTCCGCGCAGTAGTCGACGCCGAGCAGCGTCAGCAGCTCCATCGCGCGGTTCCTGCGGTTCCTGCCCGCCAGCCTCATGGGCAGCTCGACGTTCTCCCTGGCGGTCAGGTAGGAGAGCAGGTTGCGCGCGGTCTGCTGCCAGATGAAGCCGACCACCTCGCGGCGGTAGCGCAGCCGGTCCTTGGCCGTCATCGACAGCAGGTCCATGCCCGCCACCCTGGCCAGGCCCGCGGTCGGGACGTCGAGGCCGGACAGCACGTTGAGGAGAGTGGACTTGCCCGAGCCTGAGGCGCCGACGACGGCGATCAGCTCGCCCTTCTGGATGAGCAGGTCGAGTCCCTGTAGCGCGACGACCTCGACCCCCTCGGTCTTGTAGATACGGACGAGGTTGTCGCAGACGATGTGCGCGTCACCGCCGAAGGCGGCCCGTTCGCGCGTGGCCTGCGCCTCCAGGTCGGACATGGTGGGGGTGTTCGTCACTGGTCACCTACTCGAAGGACGGAGCCGAGGCTGCGCCGACGGCCGATGGCGGTGTGCGCGTAGGCGCCGAGCAGGGGGACCGCGGTACGGCCGGGCGTACGCGGGAACGCCAGGGCGCCCGTCCGCCCGAACACGGTGATCGTCAGCGGCGCGCTCGGCGGCCGGGTGCTCGATGACCGGCGGAACGCGCCCCGCATATCGCCCCCGCTCCTTCCGCGCTCCCCATTGAAGTGAACCTTTGGGGATGAAGCGGGCGCCGGGCAAGCCGATCTTCTCAAGAGTGACACAGCCGATACGCTGGAGTGATGTCGAAACTGTGACAGTTTCGCGATGCGATCCGGATATCTGACTGAGCGCACACGAAAACGCCGCACTCCGTTATGGAGTGCGGCGCTTCTTGCGTACTACTTGGCTACCTGCAGCGCGGCGGCGCGCGCGGCGATCGCCGACTTGCGGTTGGCGGCCTGGTTCTTGTGGATGACGCCCTTGCTCGCGGCCTTGTCGAGCTGGCGGGCGGCGACACGCTGCAGCGCCACGGCCTCGTCGACGTTGCCCTGGTCGGCGGCCTCGCGGAACTTGCGGATCGCCGTCTTCAGGGAAGACTTGACAGCCTTGTTGCGCAGACGAGCCTTCTCGTTCTGCTTGTTGCGCTTGATCTGGGACTTGATGTTCGCCACGAAGAAGCCTCGGTGAAGGTCAGAAATCGGATGGGGCGCGCGGGCTCGATGAGAGGGCGCGCCACACGCAGTTGAACAGGTTACCAATAATCGAGGTCACCTCTCAAATCGGCGACCTCGCTGCACCAGCATACGGGGTGTCGCGCCGGATCGGACCGTGTCGCCGCGTTCAGTTCACCATCCAGTGATCGGTGTACTCCTTCCAGTCCTCCTCCGTCGCGGCGAAGTCGACGTAGAGCGCCAGGCCGAAGCGGTCGCGCGCCCCGTGCGAGGACAGGCCGAGCCTGGCCCCCTCCGCGGCCTTGGCGACGCTCTCGGAGTCGTCGAGGAAGGGCACGGCGTGGTCGTGGTAGGCGGGAGCGCCCATGAAGATCGCCGTCTTGGCGGGCGCGAGGTCGAGGGCGAGGCTCGCCTGCCGCGCGACATGGCCGCCGTAGAGCGACTCCATCAGCAGGAAGGAGTCGTAGGTCATGACCGCCACCTGGTCGGTACGCTGCGCGACCTGCCGGAAGAAGCCGTGCGACCAGTACTTGTCGTGGCCGAGCGTGGCGCGGGCGGCCAGGCGCATGAGCGGGTAGGGCTCGATCTGCGGGGTCGACACCGACAGCAGCCTGGTCAGCGGGCGGGTGCGGTCGAGCAGTTCGAGGAAGTCGGCGTCGCCGTCGCCGATGGGCTCGAAGTTGTAGTGGATGCCGTCGAAGCCGAGAGCCATGATGTGCTTCGCGCCCGCGAGCACCCGGTCGCGGGCGGCGGGATCGTCGAGGTCGAGACCGTTCTTGACGGCCTGCCCGAGCCAGGCGGAGACGCGGACCCCTGGAAGGTGCTCCCTCCACCATCTCAGGAAGTTTCCGGCGTTGGGGTGCTTCGCGGGGTCGAGAGCGCCGTCCCATTCGAAGGGGCCGGCGTGGACGAAGACGTCCTTGACACCGGTGGCGCGCAGCCGTACGGCCATCTTCTCGACGTCCTGCTCGGTGCGGCGGCCGTCGACCCACGCGTGGCCCAGCCACAGGGCGTCGTTACCCGTGCTCTTCGCCCAAGCCTCCGGCGCCCCGGTAAACTGGATACGGAACGCGACTGCCACCACGACGGCGAGCGCGACCAGGACGGCTAAAGCCAGCGCGAGAACGCGCAGGCAGCGGCGGATGACGGTTCGGGCAATCACCCGGGCATGTCACCATGAAAGACGCTTGACCTCAACCCTGTCGAAACGGACTTCGGTGCGCACTCAGCCTGGCCAGACCGACCCCGCGTTGATCCGCAACTTCTGCATCATCGCGCACATCGACCACGGCAAGTCCACGCTTGCCGACCGGATGCTGCAGATCACCGGCGTGGTCGACGATCGCTCCATGCGTGCGCAGTACCTCGACAGGATGGACATCGAGCGCGAACGCGGCATCACCATCAAGTCGCAGGCCGTACGCCTGCCGTGGGACGGTCATGTCCTCAACATGATCGACACGCCGGGGCACGTCGACTTCACCTACGAGGTCTCGCGCTCCCTCCAGGCGTGCGAGGGCGCGATCCTGCTGGTCGACGCCGCCCAGGGCATCGAGGCGCAGACGCTGGCCAACCTCTATCTGGCCATGAACAACGACCTGCACATCATCCCGGTGCTCAACAAGATCGACCTGCCCGCCGCCCAGCCGGAGAAGTTCGCCGAAGAGCTCGCAGGGCTCATCGGCTGCGACCCCTCCGACGTGCTTCGCGTCTCGGGCAAGACGGGCGTCGGGGTGAAGGAGCTGCTCGACCACGTCGTGCAGACCGTGCCCGCCCCCGTGGGCGACGCCGACGCGGCGGCCCGCGCGCTGATCTTCGACTCGGTCTACGACACCTACAGGGGCGTCGTCACCTACGTCAGGGTCGTCGACGGCCACCTCGGCAAGCGTGAGCGCATCACCATGATGTCCACGCAGGCCACCCACGAGACGCTCGAGATCGGCGTGATCTCGCCCGAGCCGAAGGTCGCCGACAAGGGCCTGGGCGTCGGCGAGGTCGGCTACCTCATCACCGGCGTGAAGGACGTGCGCCAGTCGCGCGTCGGCGACACCGTCACCTCGGCCGCGCACGGCGCCACCGAGATGCTCGCCGGCTACGACCATCCCAGGCCGATGGTGTTCTCCGGGCTCTACCCGATCGACGGCGACGAGTATCCCGAGCTGCGCGAGGCGCTCGACAAGCTGCAGCTCAACGACGCCTCCCTGGTCTACGAGCCCGAGACCTCCGCCGCGCTCGGCTTCGGCTTCCGCGTGGGCTTCCTCGGCCTGCTGCACATGGAGATCATCCGCGAGCGGCTGGAGCGCGAGTTCGGCCTGTCGCTGATCTCCACAGCGCCGAACGTGGTCTACCGGGTCGTCATGGAGGACGGCAAGGAGCTGACCGTCACCAACCCGTCGGAGTTCCCGACCGGCGGCAAGATCGCGCAGGTCTTCGAGCCCGTCACCAAGTCCACGATCCTGGCGCCCTCCGAGTTCATCGGCGCGATCATGGAGATCTGCCAGGGCAGGCGCGGCCAGCTCCAGGGCATGGACTACCTGTCGGAGGACCGCGTCGAGATCCGCTACACGCTGCCGCTCGGCGAGATCATCTTCGACTTCTTCGACCAGCTGAAGTCGCGCACGCGCGGCTACGCCTCCCTCGACTACGAGCCCGCGGGCGAGCTGGAGTCCGACCTGGTCAAGGTCGACATCCTGCTGCAGGGCGAGCCCGTCGACGCCTTCAGTGCGATCGTCCACAAGGACAAGGCCTACGGCTACGGCGTCGAGATGGCCAAGAAGCTGCGCGAGCTGATCCCGAGGCAGCAGTTCGAGGTGCCGATCCAGGCGGCGATCGGCGCGCGGGTGATCGCCCGCGAGAACATCAGGGCCATCCGCAAGGACGTGCTCGCCAAGTGCTACGGCGGTGACATCTCCCGTAAGCGCAAGCTGCTGGAGAAGCAGAAGGAAGGCAAGAAGCGGATGAAGATGGTCGGGCGCGTGGAGGTGCCGCAGGAGGCCTTCGTCGCCGCGCTGTCGACCGAGTCCGGCACCGACAAGCCGAAGAAGTAACACCGGCCGCCCCAAGGTCCGGCGCTCGGGTCGAGCGCCGGACCTTCCGTGTCAGGAGCAGGTGACCTCGGGCAGCTTGCCGAGCTTCATCTCGGGCGTCGAAGGCCGCTCGGGTGGCGTCGGACGGGTGGGGAGCGCGGTCCCCTTCGGCAGGAGGTGCTCGCAGGACTTCACCGCCGTCCTGAGCCTGTCGGAGAACGGGTCGACGCCATGGCCGAGCTGGAGCGTCCCGCCGTTGATCGTGACGTCGGGGAAGTCCTGGACCCCGTTCGCGCGCACGCAGGCGCTGAAGTCCTTCGCCGGATCGGCGTAGGTGTAGGCGGCGGTGTGGCCGGTCGAGGCCTGGGCCGCCGTGGGAACGCAGGCCGCCACGAGGGCGGCGGCGCAGAGCGCCAGTCGTCTTCTCATGCCGCCCACTCAAGCGCCGGGCCGGTTACCGCGAGGGAACGGCCGGCGTTACGCCGCTGTAATCCCTGCGCGGCCACGCTGGGGCGATGCGGGTGTTGGTGGTCGAGGACCACAGGGAGCTGGCCGCGACGGTGGCCGAGGGACTGCGCCGCGAGGGCATGGCCGTCGATCTGGCGTGGGACGGCGCGGGCGCGCTCGAACGCACGTCGGTCAACCGCTACGAGGTGGTGGTCCTCGACCGCGACCTGCCGGGGGTCCATGGCGACGAGGTGTGCAGGGCGCTGGTGGCCGAGAGGTACCCGGCCAGGGTGCTCATGCTGACCGCCGCCGCGACGATCGAAGACAGGGTGGACGGCCTCAGCACCGGCGCCGACGACTATCTGCCGAAGCCGTTCGCCTTCGCCGAACTCGTCGCCAGGATCAGGGCGCTGGGCAGGCGGGCGCAGCCTGCCGTACCGCCTGTGCTGGTCCACGGTGACCTGCGCCTCGACCCGAACAGCAGGGTGGCGACCAGGGGAGGGCGCAGGCTCGACCTGAGCCCGAAGGAGTTCGCGGTGCTCGAGCTCCTGCTGGGCGCCGCGGGCAGGGCGGTGCCCGCCGAGGAGCTGCTCGAACGGGCATGGGACGAGGCCGCCGACCCCTTCACCCACACCGTGAAGGTGACGATCAGCCGGCTGCGCCGCAAGCTGGGCGACCCGCCGCTGGTGGAGACCGTCCCCCAGGCCGGGTACCGGATATGACGATCAGGGTCAGGCTCGCCCTGCTGTACGGCGCGCTCTTCCTGGCGGCCGGCGCGGTGCTGCTGGCCGGCACCTACGTCCTCGCCACCCGCCTGACCTGGCCCGTCCTGCCCGAGATCAGCTTCGGTCAGCTGCCCCTCGATCCCGTACGGCAGCGCGCGGCCGAGGCGAGGGGGTTCGTGACGGCCGCCGCGGTGGGGCTCGGGGCGATGACGGTCGCCTCGGTCGGGCTGGGATGGGTGATGGCGGGGCGGGCGCTGAGGCCGCTCAGGGCGATGACGGCGGCGGCGCGTGAGATCTCCGCCCGCAACCTGCACCAGCGGCTCGGGGCGCAGGGCCCCGCGGACGAGATCAAGGACCTGGCGGACACGTTCGACGCGCTGCTGGAGAGGGTGGAGGCCGCGTTCGAGGCGCAGCGCCGCTTCGTCGCGAACGCGTCACACGAGCTGCGGACGCCGCTGACCTTCGAGCGGACGCTGCTGGAGGTGGCGCTGGCCGATCGCGGGGCGGATGCTGAGCGGCTGCGGGGGGTGTGCGGGCGGGCCCTGGAGGTCAACCGGCAGCAGGAGCGGCTGATCGAGGCCCTGCTCACCCTGGCGAGAAGCCAGCGCGGCCTGGACCATCGGGAACCGCTGGACCTGGCGTCGATCACGGCCGGAATCCTGAACGCCGCCGAGTGGGCCGCACAGGACACCTCCGCCGAAGGCTTCCTCCTGGAGGGACACGGGGGCGGGCAGCCGGGGCTCGACCTCTCCTCATCTCCCGGCGGAGGGTCGCCACGCGGGTTCTCCACGTCTCCTGGCAGACGGTCGCTGTTCGGCCTCTCTTCGCCTTCCGGCGGGCGGCCGGAGTTCGGCCTCTCATCTCCCTGCGCAAGGCCGACGCTCGCCCGTTCGCGGCTCCCGGAGCCGGCCGTGCCGGAGCCCGGGGAGGAGGCGCCGGGCTATGGGACCGACGAGCCGGTCGAGATCCGGGTGGAGGCCGAGCTCCGGCGTGCTCCCGCGTTCGGCGACCCACGGCTGGTCGAGCGGTTGGTGGCCAATCTGGTGGACAACGCCGGACGGCACAACGTCCCGGGCGGCTGGATACGTGTCTGGACCGGCCTCCACGACGGACGCCCCACCGTGCGGGTGACCAACTCGGGCCCCGTGGTCCCGCCGGCGCGGGTGGACTCCCTCTTCCAGCCGTTCCTCCGCATGGAGGCGACCAGGACGAGCGACGACGGCGGCCTCGGGCTGGGCCTGTCCATCGTCGCCGCCATCGCCACCGCCCACGACGCGGACCTCCACGCCACGGCCCTTCCCCTCGGCGGTCTGGACGTCCGGGTGGCCTTCTGGGCGGTCCCCGATTTTGTCGGTGCCGTGCCGTAGCTTTTCGGATCGAACAGGTGTCCGATTGTGGAGGTGGCATGGACGGCGACAGCGCCGAATCCGAGCGGTTCGTCAAGGCCGCCCTGCTGGGAGTGGCGGTGGCGGAGGAGACCCGTCGGCTGCTGCGGCTGCACTTCTCCCCGGCCGAGGTGGGGGCCGACGGCAGGGTGCACGTCGAGGTGCCGTATCCGGACTCAGCGGTGGTGGAGACGGTGCTGGAGGTGGCGGCCGAATGCTTCGGACAGACCCACCAGGACGCGCTCGACAGCTTGTTACAACTGGCGGGTTTCGACGACGACTCCCTCCTGAACCGCCCAGCCTGCTGAGCGGCTTGACCGGTTGACCGCAGCCCGAGGCGGTGTGGAGCATCTGGCGTGCTGAGCGGCTTCACCGGTTGACCGCAGCCCGAGGCGGTGTGGAGCATCTGGTCTGCTGAGCGGCTTCACCGGTTGACCGGAGACCAAAGGAGGCTGTGCGGAGCGTCTGGTCCGGAACGGAGATCTCCGCCAGCGGAGGGGCAGGGCAGGGCGCCCTTCTGGAACTCGGTCCAGACGGTAGCCCTCCCGACTGGCTGCTCTCCGCGCTGTGGTGACTTCGCCGACGAGGGACGGCTCCACGCGACAGTCAGCTGAGAGCCAGTCCTTCGAACAGGAAAGCGAGGGCACTCGGTTTCTGTGCCACGGCGCTGTGGCTGGCGCCACCGGCGCCGATCCCACAGCCGGGATCGGCGCGCAGCGCGGGCGGAGGGGCAGCAGTTCACGCCGGCTGCCCGCGCTGCCCTGTCCCCGGCGCTCGCGTCAGCGGTTCTGCAGCCACCAGATGACCGCTCCCACCAGCGCGGATCCCGCCGCGGCGGAGATGGCGCGCACGGCACTGAACAGCGCGGCGTCGCGCAGGCGGCGGATCGTACGATTCTTGTTGTCGTTCATGTCGCCCCTTCGTAGAGTGAACCGCCGGTGGCGGGTGGTGAAGAGACTGCGGCAGGCCCGTGGTGCCCGTCCCCGATCGCGGGCGATGCGGGCACATCGGCCTCTCGGCGCAGGTCATGGCCGTGCCCGTCGCGACTTGGGAGGGCAGGAGTGTCGCGGGAGCTGTACGAGGCGTTGCGCGCGCTCGAGCACTGCGCCAAGGCCGCCAGGAAGCAGGCCAAGCAGGTGTACTCCCGGCGCGAGACGGCCAAAGCCCTCGCCGCTCCTCCGTACGAGGTGGATGTGGACGGCCAGCGCATCAGCAGCTGGATCCCGGAGGACCCGGCGAGGGCCCAGACGCCGAGGCTCGCCGACAGTGACAAGGTGCTGGCCTTGGTGCGGCTGTGGAGCGCCTGGGCGGGCGCCCCGGAGCCGAATCCGCGCTACTGGAACAACCTGATCGAGAACGCCCAGCCTCAGCGCCTCCCTCGCTCTTCCAGCGAGGTCGGCTGGCCGATCGGCGCGCTGACCGACCCGTATGCCCTGGAAGTCCACCCCGCGATCGAGGTGGCCGGGCAGGCGACGGGGCTGCCGGCGTACGTCCGGCGCGACCACGACGCCCGGCTGGACGAGGCGGTACGACGCGCCGAGGGCGGACAGAGCACGCTCGCGGTGCTGGTCGGCGGGTCGTCAACCGGCAAGACCCGCGCCTGCTGGGAGGCCCTCCACAAGCTGCGCGACAGCCGGAAGCGATGGCGACTGTGGCACCCCATCGACCCGGGCAGACCGGAAGCCGCCGCCGAGACCCTCTCACAGATCGGGCCGCGCACCGTGGTGTGGCTGAACGAGACCCAGTTCTACCTGAGCCCCGAAGGGCTGGGAGAGCGGGTCGCGGCCGGGCTGCGTGAGCTGCTGCGCGACCCGAGCCGGGGCCCGGTGCTGGTGCTGGGCACCCTCTGGCCGGAGTACTGGGCCGCGCTCACCACCGCACCCCCTGCGGGGTCACCGGATCCGCACGCGCAGGTCCGGGCGCTGCTGACCGGCGTCGGGATCCACGTACCGGAGTCGTTCTCGGACCGGGAGGTCGACGCGGTGCGCAGGTCCGCGAGCGGCGACGCCCGTCTGGCGCTGGCCGGGCAGCAGGCCGCCGATGGACGGATCACCCAGTTCTTGGCCGGTGTTCCCGCTCTTCTGGAGCGGTACCACAACGCGCCGCCCGTCGCCAAGGCGCTGATCCATGTGGCGATGGACGTCCGGCGGCTGGGTCTGAGCTTCGCCCTGCCGTACGAACTGCTGCATGACGCGGCCCCGGGCTACCTCACCGACCAGCAGTGGGATGAGGCGGGTGACGACTGGTTGGAGCGGGCGCTGGCCTATGTCGCCGCTCCGTGCCGCGGGGTCCGAGGACCTGTCACACGGGTCCGGCCCCGGCCTGGTCGACCTGCGCCCGCCACACCCTGCTATCGGCTGGCCGACTATCTCGAACAGCACGGCCGTGAGAGCCGCCGAGGTCTGGTCATCCCCGGCGCGCTGTGGGAGGCGCTGGCCCACCGAGCGCCTGCGGAGGCCCGGCCGCAGATCGCGAAAGCCGCACAGGAACGCGGCGTGCTGGGCCATGCGCAGGCCCTGTACGAAGCAGACCTGGATGATCCGGAGTCCCTGGTGGGCATGGCGGATCTTCTGGCGGAGTCGGAGCGGTTGGAAGAGGCGATCTCCTACTACGAGCGTGCCGCTGAGGCCGGACACCCACACGCCCTGTGGAGGGCAGGGTATTTCCTGGAGGAGACCGGTCAGGCGCAGCGGGCGATCCTCTTCTACGTACGAGCCGCCGAGGCGGGGGAGTCCTTCGGCTGGACCTCCGCCGGCCTGCTGCTCGCCGACAACGCGCAGAGCGACGAAGACCGCGAGCAGGCGCTCACCTACTGTCGTCGCGCCGTGGAGGCAGGCGACGAAACCTCTCTGACTGCCATGGGGACGGTGTTGCAGTCGATAGGACGGAGCCAGGAAGCGCTGGACCGCTACCGAGCCGCCGTCGAGGCCGGCGACGACGACGCCGTGGCACTCGTCGGAGAGCTCCTGCGGGAGATGGGCCTCTTGGAAGAGGCCTTGGACTGGTGCCGGTCTCACGCGGACAGTCTCCTCCTGGAGACAGGAACGGTGTTGCAGCAGATGGGACGTACGCAGGAGGCGCTGGACTGGTATCGAGCCGCTGCCGAGAACGGTACGGCTCTCGCCTCCCAGTACGGCGGAGACCTGCTGTGCGCTGAGGGACGGAGGGACGAGGCGCTGGACTCGTATCGGCGCGCATGCACTCCCTATGCCTGGGGGCAGGCGGGCCTTCTGCTCAAGGACAAGTTCCCGGAGGCGGAGACTCGCACGCGCGAGGCGCTCACCTGGTACCGGGATGCCGAGGACACCGGCACCGCCGCGGCCCTGGAACGCACCGCCCGGCTACTGGCCCAGGCGGAGCTCACCGACGAAGCACTCGGCTGGTACGAACGCGCCGCGGACGCTGGTTCGTTCTTCGCCCTGATCGATGGAGGGGATCTCCTGGGGAAGGCCGGACGGACCGACGAGGCGCTGAGGTGGTTCTGGCGGTCCGCGAACAGCGGCTACAGCGACGCTCGGAGCCGTGCCGTCCATGTGCTCTGGGAAGCGGGCAGGGCCGGGGAAGCCGACCGCCTGGCGCTCCATGGCTGGGACGCAGACGGCCAGATCCGCCGCTAGACGAGTAACCGGGTCAGTGACGGTGGGCGAGCAGCGAGGCGGCGTCGAGACGGCGCTCGGCGTGGGCAGGCCCGGGTGGTGTCGCGGGGACGGGGCGAACCCTGCCACCGTCCCCGCGAGTCGAGGGTCCCTCTCCGAAGCCGGGAAGCCCGACCGTCGAGCGACGGAAGTCGGATTCCGGCAGGCTCGGCGTATGACTTTCGAGTGACGGGGGGCTCCGGCTCGCGGTCCCGGCCTCGGTCCCGGCTCCGGCTCGCGGTCCCGGTCCCGGCTCGCGGTCCCGGCCTCGGTCCCGGCTCCGGCTCGCGGTCCCGGTCCCGGCTCGCGGTCCCGGTCCCGGCCTCGGGGAGGGGCCGAGGGGAAGGTGGTTGCGGGTCGTCGGGGAGACGGAAGCTGGGGCGTTCCAGGGAGGCCGAGTCGCGAGGTCCCGGAGGGGCTCTCCGACGGAGCTCGGGCGGCTCGGCCTTCCGAGGTCAGCGGAGGATGCGGTACAGGGCGGAGGTGAGGGAGGCCTTGGCGTCGTCCTGGTCGATGGACCACATCATGGAGCCGCCCAGCCCCTTGAGCCTGATGTAGGCCGCCTTCTGCGCCATCACAGCCGGATCGTCGTAGGACCAGAACTCGTTGCCGTCATACAGCCACATCGTCCCGGTCCGCAGGTCGCGATAACGCTTGCCCGGCTTGTTCACCAGGGCCTTGTAGTCCTCCGAGCCCGCCGCCCACCTGCCCGGCGCCGGTCCCGTGGCCGGTTGGTAGAGACCGTCGCCGCCTGCCGTCACGCCGGTCCAGCCCTGGCCGTACGCGGGAACGCCGACCACGATCTTGCGGGCGGGGGCGCCGCGGGTCAGGTAGTCGCGCACGGTCTGGTCGACGCTGTAGCGCACCGGGTTGGGGTCGCGCCTGTCGGTGAGCAGGTTGCCGTTGTGCCCGGTCCGCAGCTCCCACGAGCCGTGCAGGTCGTAGCCCTGGACGGTGGCGAAGTCGAGCTGCCTGAAGACCTGTCGCACGTCGAAGCCCGCGTCGATCTTCGCGGCGGCGGCGGGGAGGAAGGCGGTCAGCTCGGCCGTACGGGAGTGGGCCCTCATCCGGGAGCGCAGCTCCGACAGGAAAAGGGTGAAGTTCTGCCTGTCCTCGGGCCTGATGACGTTGCCGGGGGCGCCCTCGGAGCCCGGCCACTCCCAGTCGAGGTCGAGGCCGTCGAAGACGCCCTCGCCCGCGCCTGCCTCCAGGCCCGGCAGGTTGCCCTTCAGCCACATGTCGACGCACGAGGTGGCCAGCTTGGCGCGCGCCTCGGGGGTGAGCACGGCGTCGGAGAAGTGGCGGGAGCCCGTCCAGCCGCCGAGCGAGAGGAGCACGCGCAGTCCCGGGTGCTTCTCCTTGAGCTTGCGGAGCTGGTTGAGGTTGCCGTTGAGCGCCTGGCCCGGCGCGTCGGCGACGCCGTCCACGCTCTGCTCGGCAGGGACGGGACGCTGCCAGTCGGCCCACGGGTCGGCCGAGACGCAGGTGCCGTCGGCGCCGACGAAGCCGAAGGCGTAGTTGATGTGGGTCAGCTTGGCGGCGGCGCCGCTGGTGTCCATGTCCTTGACATGGAAGTTCCTGCCGTAGATCCCCCACTGGATGAAGTAGGCGACCCGCTTGAAAGCGCCGCCGGCCTCGGCGGGCAGGGCGGTTGCGGTGAGTGTCAGGACCAAGACCGAGAGGGCGATGAGGGCTTTCTTCACGGGCGTCTCCCGAGGCGCACTTATAGGAAACTTTCCTGTAAGTTCACCGGATCGTAGGCCCGGTCGATCGGCGCGTCAATGGTGGTCCGTGGCACAGGGCAGACTGGAAGCGTGCCATCCACCCTTCCCGACGGCGATCCCGCGCCCGCCTCAGGTGAGCTGCCCGCGAGCGCGCTGAGCGGCCTGGGCGAGCGGCCCTTCGGCTTCTACGTCCACGTCCCGTTCTGCGTGACCCGCTGCGGCTACTGCGACTTCAACACCTACACCGCCGCCGAGCTGGGCCCAGGGGCGTCGCATCGCGACTACGCCGACACCGCCATCGACGAGGTACGGCTGGCCCGCCGCGTGCTCGGCGACGCCGAGCTCCCCGTCGAGACGGTGTTCTTCGGTGGAGGCACCCCCACGCTGCTGCCCGCCGACGACCTGGCCAGGATCCTGCGCGCGATCGACGAGGAGTTCGGCCTGGCGAGAGGCGCCGAGGTCACCACCGAGGCCAACCCCGAGTCGGTCGACCCCGCCTACCTGGAGAGGCTGCGCGAAGGCGGGTTCAACCGGGTCAGCTTCGGCATGCAGAGCGCGCGCGAGCACGTCCTGAAGGTGCTCGACAGGCAGCACACCCCCGGCCGGGCGGGGCAGGCCGTACAGGAGGCCAGGAAGGCCGGTTTCGACCACGTCAACCTCGACCTCATCTACAGCACCCCCGGAGAGAGCGACGACGACTGGCGGGCGTCGCTGGAGAAGGCCATCGAGGCCGAGCCCGACCACGTCTCGGCCTACTCTCTGATCGTCGAGGACGGCACCAGGCTGGCCGCCAGGATCAGGCGCGGCGAGCTGCCGATGCCCGACGACGACGTGGCCGCCGACCGCTACCTGATCGCCGACGAGATGCTCTCGGGGGCCGGGTTCGAGTGGTACGAGGTGTCGAACTGGGCCACCTCCGAGTCCGGGCGCTGCCGTCACAACCTGCTCTACTGGACCGGCGGCGACTGGTGGGCCGTCGGCCCCGGCGCGCACAGCCACGTGGGCGGCACCCGCTGGTGGAACGTCAAGCACCCGGCCGCCTACGCCCAGCGCCTGGCGGCGGGCACCTCGCCCGCCCACGCGCGCGAGGTGCTCACCGACGACGACCGCGAGGTGGAGCGGCTCATGCTGGAGCTCCGGCTGGTCTCCGGCTATCCGGTGGCCGAGGTGAAGGGCGAGGCCCGCACCGCGGTCGCCAGGGCGCTGGGCGACGGTCTGCTGCAGACCGAGCCGTTCAAGGCCGGACGCATGGTCCTCACCCAGCGCGGACGGCTGCTAGCCGATGCCCTCATCCGCGACCTGACCGTGTAGCGCGGCCGCCCCGCGGGCGTCGAGTTCGCGCTGCACGCGCTCCACGTCGGAGGCGCAGGTGCGGTACAGCAGGCTCAGGCGGCGCCGTTGACCAACATGAGCGCGGCCTGCGCAGGGTGATCAGGGGCGGCTCCTACCTGTGCCACGACTCCTACTGCCACCGCTACCGCGTGGCGGCCCGCTCGGCGAACACGCCGGACTCGGTCAGCGGTAACTGCGGCTTCAGGACGGTCAGCTCACGAACGTGATGTTGATCGGATAGCGATGGTTCTCGCCCCTGTTGGCGGCCATCGCGGCGATGACCTCGAAGATCAGCGCCGCGATCCACAGCACGGGGATCAGCAGGAAGCCGATCAGCACGAAGGCCAGGACGGTGCAGATCATGTAGCCGATGAAGACCGTGATCTGGAAGTTGAGCGCCTGCGCCGCCTGGTCGCGGACGTAGGGGGACTCGTCCTTCTTGACCAAGTAGAGGATGAGCGGGCCGACGAAACCGGTGAGGATGCCGAGCAGGTGGGCGAGCATCGCCAGGTTGGTGTCGTCGCTGCCGGGCCTGGGGCCGTACTGGCCGGGCACGTGCGGTGGACGCTGGTAGCCGGGCGGCCCGTAGCCGGGCTGCGCGCCGTATCCGGGCTGCGCGCCGTATCCGGGCTGCGCGCCGTATCCGGGCTGCGCGCCGTATCCGGGCGGCGGCCCGTATCCGGGCGGCGGCCCGTAACCCGGCTGGGACCCGTAACCCGGCTGGGACCCATATCCCGGCTCGGAGCCGTAGCCGGGCTGGGAGCCGTAGCCGGGGCTCGAGGGAGGCGCCTGGCCGTAGCCCGGGTTCGAGGGAGGCGCCTGGCCGTAGCCGGGGCCCGACGGAGGCGTCTGGCCGTAGCCGGGCGGCGGGGGAGTTCCCTCGGGGGGTTGGTTCGTCATCCGTCCTCCTCAGGACTGGTCACGAAGTCGATCAGCTCCTCGACCCTGCCGAGCAGCGAGGGTTCGAGGTCGGAATAGGTGGACACCGCGCCGAGGATCCTGCGCCACGCCTCGGCCGGTTCGAGCCGCCACCCCAGCGCCGCGATCACCCCCTCCTTCCACGGCACCCCGCGAGGCACGTCGGGCCAGGCGGGGATGCGAAGGACGGAAGGCTTGACCGCCTGCCAGATGTCGATGAAGGGGTGCCCGACCACCAGCACGTGCGGCGAGGTCACCCTGGCGGCGATGCGGCTCTCCTTGGAGCCCTCCACGAGGTGGTCGACCAGCACACCGAGCCTGCGGCCAGGGGCGGGCCCGAACTCCTCGACGATCGCGGGCAGGTCGTCGACGCCCTCCAGGTACTCCACGACGACGCCTTCCACGCGAAGGTCGTGGCCCCAGATCTTCTCCACCAGGGCGGCGTCGTGCACGCCCTCGACGTAGATGCGGCTCTCCCTGGCGACGCGGGCGCGCAGTCCCTCGACCGCAACCGAGCCGGAGGCGCTGCGGCGGGGAGCCCTCGCCGTGGCGGGGGCCGGCCGTACCAGCGTCACGGGCTTGCCCTCCAGCAGGAAGGCGGCGGGGGCCAGGGGGAACAGCCTGCGCCTGCCGAAGCGGTCCTCCAAGGTGACCGCCTCCTTGTCACAGGCCACCACCGCGCCGCAGAAGCCGCTGTCGGCGTCCTCCACGACCAGATCGCGCTCGGCGGGCACGGAAGGGATCGTCCCCTTGCCCGGGCGCCGCCAGTTCCCCGCAAGCACGTCACGCTCGTACATGGGGGGACCGTAGCAAATCACTCCTCGCTCGCGGGTGCCGCGCGCACGGGAGGGATCGTCGGTCATGGGCAGTATTGTCGGCGTGCGGCTTGCAACCGGCTTGATTCCGCGCGTTATCGCACCCTGTGGGCGAGGGCCGTACACTTGGCACTCGGGAACACAGAGTGCTAGACCTGTCGTTTCCTCAAGAGGCAGGGAGGTGAGCACATGCTCGATGATCGGAAGCTGGCGGTGCTCCGCGCCATTGTCGAGGACTACGTCTCCACCAACGAACCGGTGGGCTCCAAGGCGCTGGCCGATCGCCACAACCTCAACGTCTCCCCGGCCACGGTCAGGAACGACATGGCCGCGCTGGAGGAACAGGGCTACATCACCCAGCCTCACACGAGTGCGGGCAGGGTGCCGACCGACAAGGGCTACCGGCTCTTCGTCGACAAGCTCTCACAGATCAAGCCCCTGTCAGGAGCCGAGCGCAGGGCCATCGAGACCTTCCTCGCAGGCGCGGTCGACCTCGACGACGTGGTCACCCGCACGGTCAGGCTGCTCGCCCAGCTGACCAGGCAGGTAGCGGTGGTGCAGTACCCGGCGCTGTCGCAGTCGACCGTGCGCCATCTCGAGCTCGTGCCGCTGACCGACAGGCGGGTGATGTTCGTGCTGATCACGAACACCGGCCGGGTCGAGCAGCGCGTCATCGAGCTGCCCGAGCGCATCGAGGAGTCGAGGATCGCGCATCTGCGCGCGATGCTCAACGCCTGCCTCGACGGCTGCGGGCTCAGCCAGGTCCCCGATCAGGTCTCCGACCTGCCCCAACGGTTGCCCGTCGAAGACCGGCCCGCCGCGGCGACGATTCTGTCGGTGCTGCTGGAGACCCTCGTCGAGCGCCATGATGAGAAGATCGTCTTCGCGGGGGCCGCCAACCTGGCGGGCGCCGATTTCACCACGGGCCTGCGAGACGTTCTCGAGGCGCTCGAAGAACAGGTGGTGTTGATGCGCCTGCTCGGCGAGACCTCCGACATGCCGACCACCCTCACCGTCAGGATCGGCTCGGAAAACCCCTACACAGGACTGCGTGGCACGTCCCTCGTCGCGACCGGTTACGGTTCGGGAGCCCGCCTCGGCGTGCTCGGCCCCACCCGGATGGACTACCCCGTGACGATGGGCGCTGTGCGCGCCGTGGCACGCTACGTCAGCCAGATCCTGGCTGCTTCATAAGAGGTCGATAAGTGGCAAACGACTACTACGGCACCCTCGGGGTGCGCCGTGACGCCAGTCAGGACGAGATCAAGAAGGCCTATCGTCGGCTGGCCCGCGAGCTGCACCCCGACGTGAATCCCGATCCTGAGACCCAGGAGCGCTTCAAGGAGATCACGCAGGCCTACGAGGTCCTGTCCGATCCCAACAAGCGCCAGATGTACGACCTCGGAGCCGACCCCTTCGCCGGCGCCGGTGCGGGAGCGGGTGCTGGCGGCTTCGGCGCGGGCTTCCCCTTCAGCGACATCATGGACGCCTTCTTCGGCTCGGCGGGCGGCGCCCGCGGGCCGCGCAGCAGGGCCAGGCGGGGCCGCAACGCCACGATCAGGGTCGAGCTCGACCTGCGCGAGTCGGCGTTCGGCACCACACGTGAGCTGAACGTCGACACCGCGGTGCTGTGCGAGGTCTGCGCGGGCTCGGGCGCGGCGCCGGGCACCCACCCCGACACCTGCGACATGTGTCAGGGCCGCGGTGAGATCTCCCAGGTCACCAGGTCCTTCCTGGGCCAGGTCATGACCTCGAGGCCGTGCCCCCAGTGTGGCGGGTTCGGCTCGATCATCAGGCACCCCTGCCAGGAGTGCTCGGGCGACGGCAGGGTCCGCACCCGCCGTACGATCAAGGTCCGCATCCCCGCGGGCGTCGAGGACGGCACCCACATCCAGCTGGCCGGCGAGGGCGAGGTCGGCCCTGGCGGCGGCCCGCCCGGAGACCTGTTCCTCGAGATCGTCGAGAAGCCGCACGACATATTCGAACGGCGAGGAGACGACCTGCACTGCACGGTGCAGATCCCGATGACGGCGGCCGCGCTCGGCACGTCGCTGACCGTCGAGACCCTCGACGGGGCCGAGGAGATCGACGTGCGGCCCGGCACCCAGTCGGGGCAGGTCATCACGATGTACGGCCGCGGCGTGCAGCGGCTCAACGAGACCGGCAGGGGCGACCTGCTGATCCACGTCAACGTCGAGACCCCGATGCGCCTCGACCAGGCGCAGGAGGACCTGCTCAGAGAGCTGTCCAAGCTTCGCGGGGAAGAGCGTCCCCCTGGCAAGTTCGCCCCCGGACAACAGGGTTTTTTCTCTCGGCTCCGTGATGCTTTCAACGGCCGATAACCGATAGTCGTTTCTGTACGGCCAGCCGGTCTGGCGCCAGTGCGGTCACGGGGCTGGCGCCCTTCCATCACGCTTCTCCAGCGCGAGCCGGCTGGCCGCCGTTACATCGCCCGTGCAGGGGGAGATGCGTGTGACTGTTCCCGTGTTTCTCGCGGACGCCGCCGACCTCGGCCTCGGGCAGTTCGTGCTCGGCGGCCCCGAGGGACGGCACGCGGCGGCGGTGCGCCGCCTGCGTGAGGGAGAGCGGCTCGACCTGACCGACGGGGCCGGGCTGGTCGCCGAGTGCGTGGCCCGCGAGGTGTTCAAGGACTCCTTGCGCGTGGAGGTACTGCGCCGCTACGAGGTGCCCGCGCCCGCGCCCCGGCTGGTCGTCGTGCAGGGGCTGCCCAAGGGCGACAGGGGCGAGCTGGCCGTGGAGATGATGACCGAGGCGGGCGTCGACGTCATCGTCCCGTGGTCGGCTTCGCGGAGCATCACCCAGTGGAAGGGCGACAAGGTCGCCAAGGCGCTGGGCAGGTGGCGCTCCACCGCGCGTGAGGCGGGCAAGCAGGCCCGCAGGTTCCACGCGGCCGAGGTGGCGGAGCTCCACTCCACCGCGCAGGTCGCCGAGCTGCTGTCGGGCGCGGCGCTCGCGCTGGTGCTGCACGAGGAGGCCGAGGCGAGCCTCGCGTCGGTCGAGCTGCCGGTGAGCGGCGACATCGTGCTGGTGGTGGGGCCTGAGGGCGGTATCGCGACGGACGAGCTCGACAGGTTCACCGCGGCGAAGGCGGTGCCCGCGCTGCTCGGCCCTACCGTGCTGCGGACCTCCACGGCGGGGGTGGCGGCGGCCGCCGTCGTACAGGCGCGCACCGGACGCTGGTGACCGCGCGTCAGGGGCTCGACAGCGGGCTGGCGACGTCGGTGGGTGAGGGCGCAGGGTCCTCCGGCGGGCACTGATCGGGGACGCAGTCGGGGTTGCCTGGACTGTCGGCGCTCTCCGAGGGTGCGGCCGAGGGCGTGGGGGTCGGGGTCGCGGTGCCGTCGGCGCATTCCTCCGGAGGCTGCGTGCTCTCCGACGCGCACGGCGTCGGAGAGGGCGTCGGCGTCGCCTTCCTGCTCGGCGCGTGCGTCTGTGAGGTCTGCTTGCTCGGGGAGATGTTCGGGATCGGCGGCGGGACGGCGGGCCTGGACCGCTCGGCGGGCGGCGGCGACGTGGGAGGCCTGGAGGTGGCGGACTTGTCGGGCGGCAGCTTGGTGGTGTGTTCCACGGGGTCGATGAACTGGACGTCCATCACCCTCTGGCGAAGTTCAGGGACGACCATCACGATCGTCCCCGCTACGAGGATGGCGCCGCCCGCGGCCGCGCCCGCGCGCAGCCAGAAGAGTCCTCGTAGCCCACGCCTTTCGATGCGGGCGCGGATGATCTCCAAACCCTCGGGAGACGGCACGACGGCGTCGGCCTCCGCGCGCAGCACTCGGCGCAGGATGTCGCCGTGCTCGTCCGGGGGCAGGGTCATGACATCTTCTCCAGAACGGAACGCAGGGCGGCCATGCCACGTGCCGTGTGGCTCTTGACGGCGCCCTTGCTGATGCCCATGGCATGGGCGATCTCGGCCTCGGACAGGTCCCCGTAGTAGCGAAGAACCAACGCCTCTCTCTGCCTGGCTGGCAGGGCCCGCAACGCCTCGATGACGGCGGAGCGCTCGAGCTCCCCGATGGCGCCGTTCTCGGCGCTCGGAGCGTCGGGCAGACCCTTGGGAGCGTACTTCTCGACGACCGCGCGGTGACGCAGCACGGAACGGGACCGGTTGACGACAGACTGACGCAGGTAGGCGAGTGCTTTGTCGGGGTCGCGAAGTCTGCGCCATGCGCCATGGATGGCGACGAACGCATCCTGCACGACTTCCTCCGCTGTTGCTATGTCGCGCACAAGCAACACAGCGAGACGCACTAATGACCGAAAGTGCGCGCTGTAGAGCGCAGTCACGGCCATGTCAGCATCCCACCCGACCGGCACCGCCCCCAACGACCTGTCGGCCAGAAGGGTTTCGGTGGTCACATCAGTGGGACGCTCAGCCTTCCCGGAGGGTTTACGCTCTTGCGGTTCCTTAGGGGGCATGACCCAGTCGTGTCCTCGCCAGGTGGCCTCGCCCGACCCTGAATCGTCTTAGTTTCCGGTGGATTGTCGCACACACACCCTAACCGCGCGGATCTTTGCGCGCACGGTATGAGGGATTACCGATTGGCAACGGACCGCCGGCACGTTTCTCACCAGTCACTCGTTCTGCTGGTGAGAGCCGAGCGCGGTTCATAGAATGCGCGGACTACTCTGACGGGCGATCTGCGGGCGAGGTCATGGCAGAGGAGAACCCACGAGCACCTTCTGGCACCAGTAGTGGTCAGGCGAACAAGCCGTATGGCCGCATTCCGGAGATAACCGCCCTTATAACCGCACTAGTGGCATTGGCCACCTTTGTCGCCGACCGGCCTCTCTGGGGTGCCGCACTCCTTGCGTGCGCTCTCTTGACGGCTTTATGGATGGTCAGGAAAAAGGCGATGCGGGCGCTCAAAAAGCCCCGTGAGGCCGCGCGAGAGCTCCTCGCGTGGGTGGGCGGTGTGGCCGTCAGCGGCGCCGCGTGCCTTGCGGGCCTCCTGGCCAGTGTGCTGGTGCTGTCGGCCGCCTCCGTGCCGCTGGTCGCCGACGGCTCCCTGCGGGGAACGGGCCGCATCTGCCCGCCCGTGCTGCAGATCAGGGTCGTCACCGCGCCCGAGGGCGTCGAACTGTTCGACAGGGCGGGCAGGGAGTTCGCCCGCGACGTCGCCGACGAGTCGGGCTGCTCGCCCATCAGGATCAGCACCGACGCGATGCCGCCGCTGAAGGACTTCTACGCGGGGTTCGCCAGGGAGTGGGCCGTGCCCCACGCCCCCGGCTACCTGGAGCTGATGGGGCCGCGACCCGACGCCTGGATCGCCGCCACCTCCGCCTCGGTGCGGCTGGCCGAGGAGCGGGTGGCGAACGTCGCCTCGAAGGTGGTGCTCGACGACCTCGGGGCCTTCGCCACCTCAGGGCTGGTGATCGCCGTCCCGCCGCAGGCGATGACCGCCTTGCCTGACGGGGAGACGCGCGTCTCGGCGGAGGTCGCCAAGGCCGCGCAGCTGCTGCGCCCGAGGGCCGACCTGTCGGAGAGCGCTCTTGCCGGGAGCCTCGCGCTCTACCAGGAGGACGCCACGGCCGCGGACGTGACCACCGAGCGGCGGCTCACGCTGCCCGAGCCCGCGGGGCGCGACGCGGCGTCGCTGCTGTGCAGGCTCGGCGCGCGGCTGGAGATCGAGACGCGTCCCGTGCTGGTCCCCGAGTACCTCTTCGCCGCCTTCAGCAGGGGCGGGCGTTTCGGCGGCTGCGCCGGCCAGCCGGGCGGGCAGGCGGCCGTGCCGTACGGGCTGGAAGGCGCCCCGCGCCTGGAGTACAGCGTGATCTCGGTCAAGTGGCCCGACCACAGCGCCGATCGGAGCGCCTGGGTGGCCAGGTACAAGGACTGGCTGGAACAGGAGTGGGCGCCCGACAACGGGTTCAGGGACACCGAGGGCAAGGGCGCCTTCCCCGGGCTGTCGCTGGCCGACACCAACGCCGACGTGGCGCCCGCGGGGCGAGCCACGTACGCCGCCATGCTCGACAGGCTGCTCATGGCCCACCCACAGACGGGCGCGGTCGTGGCCGTCGACACCTCGCTGACCATGGACAACGCCCTGCTGGACGGCGTCAGCCCACTGCGCAGGGCCCAGCAGTTCGGCACGGCGCTGCTCGGCCGCCTGCACGGCGACACCGACGCGGTGCGGCTCAGGCTCTTCTCGCAGGGGGCTGTGCGGGCGCCCCCGACGCCGCAGACGGCCGACACCCCCGAGGCGGCGGCGCTGTCGCTGCGGAACCTGCCGCTGTCGCGCGGCGACGTGCCGCTCGATCGGGTGGCGCGCGAGGCGGCCGAGGCGGCGGGCATCTGGCGCAACAAGGTCGTGGTGATCCTCACCGACGGAACCAGACTGCCCGCGGGGAAGATCGACCTGCCGGACATGCGGGTCGAGATCGTCCTGGTCGGGGCGGACGACTGCGCGCTGCCCGCCCTCGCGCCGCTGCTCGAGGGCGGGCGGACCGGCTGCGTCTGGGTGAACGAGGACCCGGTCATGGCCGCGGACAGGTTCCTCGACGAACTCTGGAGGGCGTGACATGGCGAGCGTGGCGGGGCGGCTGGGCGGCATGCTGCGGCGGCACAGGACGGCGTTGTGCGTGGGGGCGATCCTCGTTCTCGCCGCGCCTCTGGCGACGCTGCCGCAGCAGGGCAAGGCCCCGCCCGAGTGCAGGCGAAGGGACAGGATCCAGGTCGCCACGGGTAGCGACGTCTCCGTCAACGGCTACCGCCGCAGGCTGTTCACCAGCTGGAACACCACCAACGCGCCCACCGACGAGGACGTCGACGTCGTCGAGCTGTCCCCTGTCGCCGACGTCAAGCGCAACGAGATGCTCGCCGCGCTCCAGGGCGACGGCTGCCCTCGTTACGACGTGGTGATCCTCGACTCCGCCTGGACCGCCGAGTTCGCCGCCGCGGGGCTGCTGGAACCCGTCGATGACGTGCCGCGCGACCGGTTCGTCCCCGCGGCCCTGGCGACGGGGCAGTGGAGGGGCAGGCAGTACGCGCTGCCGTTCGCCACCGACGTCGGCCTGCTCTTCAGGCGCGAGGGCGCGCCCGCGCCCCTCACCTGGCGCGATCTGTACGACAGCGCGGGCCTGCAGGGCTTCGTCACCCAGAACGACGACTACGAGGGCGGCACGGTGAGCCTGCTGGAGGTGACGGGCGGAATGATGGAGGGCGAGCGCGTGGTCATGGGCGCTCGGGCCAAGGAGGGGCTGGCGGCCTGGTGGCACGCCCGCGAGACCCAGAAGATCGCCGAGGGCCCTTTCAGGGAGCGCGAGAGCCTGACCGAGTTCGTCACGGGACGGGCCCGCTACCTGCGCCACTGGCCCTACGCCTACCTGCGCCTCGTCGAGGCGGGGGTGAAGGCCGAGGTGTCACCGCTGCCAGGCGGGGGCGTGCTCGGCGGCTCCAACCTGGCGATCGCCTCCAGGTCGGGGCTGGCCGCCGAGTCGAGGGCGTTCGTCGACTACCTCACGCGCGCCGACAACCAGCGGCAGCTGTTCTCCTGCGGCGGCTACGCCCCTGTGGTCGAGGCCGCCTACGAGCGCGTCGACCCGTGCCAGATGCAGCGCGAGGACGGCCCCGCGCCCCCGTCGGCGACGCGGACGCAGCTCGCGCGCCTGCTCGGCGCCGTCCACCTGGCGCTCGGCTCGGCGAAGCGGCCCTCGCTGGTCCACTACGCGCAGTTCAGCGAGACGTTGAGGGAGTGCGTGCGGGCCGTCATGGACGACGACCACACCAGCGGGGCCGACTTCGCGGACGCGGTCGAGAGGGCGCTGGCCGGCGCGCTGCCCGACGCGGTCGGCGGCAGACCTGGCGCGGAGGACGGGTGCCGGTAGGGTGCTGACGTGACCGACTGTCTCTTTTGCAAGATCGTCGCCAAGGAGATCCCCGCCGAGGTCGTCTACGAGACCGGCAGGGTGCTGGCCTTCCGCGACATCGACCCGCAGGCTCCCACGCACGTGCTGGTGATCCCGAAGGAGCACCACGCCGACGCGGCCGCGCTCGCCGAGGCCGACGACGGCCTCGCCGACGACGTGCTCAAGGCCGCCCACGCGGTGGCCCTGCAGGAGGGCGTGACCGACTCCGGCTACCGCGTGGTCTTCAACACGGGGCCCGGCGCGGGACAGACCGTCTTCCATGTTCACGCGCATGTTCTCGGTGGGCGCAACCTCACCTGGCCGCCCGGCTGATATTGACGCGAGTCAGGCGGGTGTGCCCGGCTACCATGAAGTGAGAACACCCGACCGAGACCGGGAGGCATCAGGCCGTCAGGCCTGCCCATGTCCGAGCTAAACGAATCCCGCAGAACGGCACCGCCCACGCGCACTCAGGCGAAGGTGCTGATTCCGGACGAATACCCGATGGTCAGCCTCCTGGGCTCTCGCGACGAGCTTCTGCGCGTCATCGAGGGTGCCTTCCGTGCCGACATCCACGTCCGTGGCAACGAGATCACCGTCACCGGCAGCCCAGACGAGAGCAGCGCCGTCGTGCGCCTGTTCGAGGAGCTGGTGGAGGTGTTGCGCAACGGCGGCGAGCTGACCGCCGACGCCGTCGAGCGCAGCATCGCCATGCTGAAGATGACCTCCGAGCGCCCCGCAGAGGTGTTGTCCCTCGACATCCTCTCCTCGCGCGGGCGCACCATCCGGCCCAAGACCGTCAACCAGAAGCGCTACGTCGACGCGATCGACAAGCACACGATCGTGTTCGGCATCGGCCCCGCCGGCACCGGCAAGACCTATCTCGCGATGGCCAAGGCCGTGCGGGCGCTTCAGGAGAAGAAGGTCAACCGGATCATCCTGACCAGGCCCGCCGTCGAGGCGGGAGAGCGGCTCGGCTTCCTGCCCGGCACGCTCTACGAGAAGATCGACCCCTACCTGCGCCCGCTCTACGACGCGCTGCACGACATGATCGACCCCGAGTCCATCCCCAAGCTGATGGCCGCGGGCACGATCGAGGTCGCGCCGCTGGCGTACATGCGCGGACGCACGCTCAACGACGCGTTCATCATCCTCGACGAGGCGCAGAACTCCTCGGCCGAGCAGATGAAGATGTTCCTCACGCGCCTGGGCTTCAACTCCAAGATCGTCGTGACCGGCGACGTCACCCAGGTCGACCTGCCCAGCGGCACGGTCAGCGGCCTGCGGGTGGTGCAGGAGATCCTCGAAGGCATCTCCGACATCCATTTCGCGCGTCTCAGCAGCGCCGACGTGGTGCGCCACAAGCTGGTCAGCGACATCGTCGACGCCTACGGGCGCTACGACGCCCTCCAGGAGCCGAAGCAGATCCACCAGCAGCGACGAGGGAAGCGGCCATGAGCGGGCAACCCAGCCGTCCGATGCTCGTGCGGCCGGCGAAGGAGGTCGCATGAGCATCGAGGTGAACAACGAGTCAGGGGTGGAGGTCGACGAGCGGTCGTTCGCCGGCCTCGCGGGCCACGTCCTCGGCGAGATGGGCATCAACCCGCTCGCCGAGCTGTCGATCCTCGTGGTCGACGAGACGGTCATGGCCGACCTCCACGAGAAGTGGATGGGCGAGCCAGGGCCGACCGACGTGCTGTCCTTCCCCATGGACGAGCTGCGTCCAGGCGGCGGCGCGCGGGGCGACGGCGACGGCGCCACCGACCCCGCGCTCCTCGGCGACGTGGTGCTGTGCCCGCAGGTGGCGGCCAAGCAGGCCGAGACCGCGGGTCACAGCACCGAGGACGAGCTCGACTTGCTTCTCACCCACGGCATACTCCACCTGCTCGGCTACGACCACGCCGAGCCGGAGGAGCACAAGGAGATGTTCGGCCTGCAGGCCAAGCTCCTGGAGTCGTGGCAGGAGGTGCGCACCCAGCGGTGAACGCGTGGCTGCCTTCGGCCGTCGTGCTCGTGGTGATCGGTGGAGTGATCGCCAGTGCGGAGACGGCCCTGTCCCGCATATCCCGGGTGCGCGCCGAGGAATTCGTCCGTGAGGGGCGCAGGGGAGCCGAGCGGCTCCAGGCCATCGTGGCCGACCCGCCCCGCTACCTCAATCTGCTGTTGCTGCTCAGGCTGAGCTGCGAGCTGGTCGCCACAGTGATCGCCACGCTGCTCTTCATCGACCTGCTCGGCGACCAGGGCTGGGCCTACGCCGCGGCGGCGGCCGTCATGATCGTGGTCAGCTACGTGATCGTCGGCGTCTCTCCACGCACCCTCGGCCGCCAGCACGCCGAGCCCATCGCGCTGGCCAGCGCCCCCATCGTCTACGGCCTGACCAGGATCTTCGGGCCGCTCCCCAAGCTGCTCATCCTGCTCGGCAACGCGCTGACCCCCGGCAAGGGCTTCCGCGACGGCCCCTTCACCTCCGAGGCCGAGCTGCGTGACCTGGTCGACCTGGCCGAGGAGCGCAGGGTGATCGAGCCTGACGAGCGCGAGATGATCCACTCGGTCTTCGAGCTGGGCGACACGCTGGTGCGCGAGGTCATGGTCCCTCGTACGGACATGGTCTTCATCGAGCGCGGCAAGACGCTCAACCAGGCGATGTCCCTGGCGCTGCGCAGCGGTTTCTCGCGGGTGCCCGTGGTCGGCGAGAACGAGGACGACGTCATCGGCATCGCCTATCTCAAGGACATCGCGCGCAGGGTGCAGGAGTCGTCCGACGACGCGGAGGCGAAGATCGAGTCGATCATGCGCCCGGCCACCTACGTGCCGGAGAGCAAGCCGATCGACCAGCTGCTTCGCGAGATGCAGGCGCGCCAGATCCACCTGGCGATAGTGATCGACGAGTACGGCGGCACGGCGGGCCTGGTGACCATCGAGGACATCCTCGAGGAGATCGTCGGCGAGATCACCGACGAGTACGACCAGGAGGCTCCCAGGGTCGAGGCCCAGCCCGACGGGGCGATGCGGGTGACGGCCAGGATGCCGGTGGACGAGCTGGCCGAGCTGTTCGACGCCGAGATCGAGGTCGACGACGTCGAGACGGTGGGCGGCCTGCTGGCCCACGCGCTGGGCAGGGTGCCGATAGCGGGGTCGCAGGCGGTGGTCGCGGGGCTGCGGCTGACGGCCGAGAGCCTGGCCGGCCGGCGCAACCGCATCAGCACGGTGGTAGTGCGCAGGGTGGCTCCCCCCGAGGAGGAGAGCGTCTCCGCGGCGGCGGAGCAGGAATGACCCGCTCGCGGCAAAACATCCCAGGTCATCCTAGGTGCCGACAGTCTCCGCGAAAGGCGCAAGCGTTCTACAAGTGACTTGCAAGGCCGTCGATCCACCATGTTTCTCGACACCCTGTGCGGTGGGTGTCGGAGGGAGCGACCGTAGCGCCGGAAGGGGTTCGCGGCGTGAGGGAGCTCCGGGGGGAACGCGACGCCCGGCCTGCTAGCCGCGGCCAGGCGTTGCATTTCGTGAAGGGTGCTCTCGCCCGGTTCGACCGGGTGAGAGCACCCTTAACTGATGAATGGGGCATTAAGCCCCTTGGGCCGCCTGATGAGCACCTTTTTGGTGACTCCGGTGGATTGCCGTTTTCGTGGACGGGGCAGGAATGCCGTCGGCGTGAGCGATCATCGGGGGAGATCATGGCGCTGACCGGTAGAGCGGGGATCATCGGCATGGCCGTGGCCTGCGGGCTGCTCGCGGCGGGGCTGACGGGATGCGGTGTCCAGGGGGCGGTCTCCGACGCGGAGGCGCGCCGGCAGAGTCTCGAGCTGAAGGCGCTCCTGAGCCAGGAGCGCCTCCTGCCCGACGGCTTCTCGGGGCCCGCCCGCGAGGCGTGGCAGTCGCCGTTGGCGAAGGCGAGCAGTGACTGCAGGGCGGTGCTCGACGCCGCCACGGGCCATCCGCCTCTGCGGGCGCTGGAGGGCAACGCGGCGGTGAGCTTCCAGGGCGACGTGCTCGGCGAGCTGGCCGCGGTGGGCATGGCCGTCTACGCCGGAGGCGAGGCGGAGGAGCACCTCGAGGACATGGGCAGGGCCATGGACGGCTGCCCCGTGCTGCGCGGGGCCGATCCCACGGGGGGAACGCGGCTCAGGCTCTCCGAGCTCACGCTGCCCGCGCTGGGGGACGAGGCGGTGAGCAGGCAGCTGCGCGGACGGCTGCACGGCTATCCCTACGCGCTCGACCTCGTGCTGGTCCGCCAGGGCGACAGGCTGCTCTCGCTGGTGCACACGGGTCTCGGCACGGTCGACGTCAGGCGCACGGTGGAGCTCGCCAGGGCCTTCGCCGGCATGGCTCGCTAACCTTGGGTCGTGACTCTCGATCCCGAAGACTCCAAGATCATTACGCTGGCACGCGCGGCCAGGGCCCGTAACGGCGCGCGGGAGGGCGCGGCGGTGCGCGACGAGACGGGCCGCACCTACTCCGCGACCAGCGTCGAGCTCTCCTCGCTGCGCCTGTCCGCCGTGCAGGTGGCGGTGGCCATGGCGGTCTCCAGCGGCGCGCAGTCGCTCGAGGCGGCGGCGCTGGTCACCGAGGGCGAGCACGCGGGCGAGGCCGACGAGGCGGTGGTGCGCGAACTGGGCGCCAAGGCGCTGTTCGTGGCGGGTCCTGACGGCACCCTGAGGGGCTGACGTGCCCATGTCGCCGTTCCTGGCCGACCTGCGCAGCCGGGTCGGCAACGCGCTGCTGATGCTCCCGGCGGCCACCGGCTGCGTCTTCGACGACGAGGGCAGGCTGCTGGTGGCCCGCCACGCGGGGGAGAAGGGGCTGTGGGCGCCGCCAGGCGGCGGCATCGACCCCGACGAGCGTCCCGAGCACACGGTGGTGCGTGAGCTGCACGAGGAGCTCGGCGTCGACATCGAGGTACGCGGCCTGATCGGGGTCTTCGGCGGCCCGGAGTTCCGCACCACCTACCCCAACGGCCACCAGGTCGCCTACGTCAACGCCGTCTACGGCTGCGCGCTGGCCGGCGGGGTGCTCACCCCCGACGGCGAGGAGATCACCGACGCCCGTTTCGCCACCGAGGAGGAGCTGGCCGGCCTGCCGATGCCGGCCTGGAGTCCCCGCGTTCTGCCACAGGCGTTCGCCTGGTGGCGAGAGCGCTGGTCGGCATAGGCGAGAATTCTAAGGTGACCAGTAACCATCGCGCCGGATTCGCCTGCTTCGTCGGCCGCCCCAACGTCGGCAAGTCCACGCTGATGAACGCCCTGGTCGGCACCAAAGTGGCGATCACCTCCTCCAAGCCGCAGACCACCAGGCGCGTCATCAGGGGCATCGTGCACCGCCCCGACGCGCAGCTGATCATCGTCGACACCCCTGGCCTGCACCGGCCCCGCACGCTGCTGGGCGAGCGGCTCGACAGCCTGGTGCTGTCCACGCTGACCGAGGTCGACGTCATCGGGTTCTGCGTCCCCGCCAACGAGAAGATCGGCAAGGGTGACCGCTTCATCGCCGACAAGCTCGGCGCGGTGAAGAAGACGCCCGTCGTGGCGGTGGTCACCAAGTGCGACCTGGCCTCCAAGGAGCAGATCGCCGAGCAGTTGCTCGCACTCTCGCAGCTGGCCGAGTTCGCCCACATCGTGCCCGTCTCCTCCGAGTCGGGCGACAACCTCGGCCCGCTGGCCGACGTGCTGATCTCGGAGCTGCCCGAGTCGCCGCCGCTCTACGAGGGCGGTCAGCTGACCGACGAGCCCGAACAGGTGCTGGTGGGCGAGCTGATCAGGGAGGCGGCGCTCGAAGGGGTGCGCGACGAGCTGCCCCACTCGATCGCGGTGGTGGTCGACGAGATGCTGCCCCGCGAGGGGCGCGACGACCTGCTCGACATCTACGCGCACATGTTCGTCGAGCGTCCCTCGCAGAAGGCGATCGTCATCGGGCACAAGGGCGAGCGGCTGCGCGACGTGGGCACCAGGGCCCGCAAGCAGATCGAGGCGCTGCTCGGCACCCGCGTCTACCTCGACCTGCGCATCAGCGTGGCCAAGGACTGGCAGCGCGACCCGAAGCAGCTGCGCAGGCTGGGCTTCTACGACTGAGTTCCCTCTCCTGCCCGTACGGCAGGCGCGGCCGGCGCCTCCGCCCGGCGCGGCGTGCCGTCCGTCGCGGGTGCCCGCCCCAGCAGGACTCCGGTGGCCGTCGCCACCGCGCGTCGTCGGCCGCCTGGGTGGCGAACCCCCGCCGGAGGGCGCTGCCGTGTCCTCGCGACCCACATGTCACGCGCCGCATCCTGGCGGCGGGTCCTCGTGGCAGGCGGCCGGCTCTCTGCCCGTGACGTAGTGATGCAGGCTGGAGGCCCCCTCCAGCATGGCCGTCGAGCGCCAGGTCAGCTCCGCCTGCCGTCGCGCGATGGCGGCGCGAAGCGCCTCGCTGCTGCCCGTCCTGCGCAGGCCGTCGAGGATGGGCCGGATCTGGCTCATGGGATAGCGGCCCTGCCGCAGCATGTTGATCATTCGTGCGTCGCGGACGTCGGCCGAGCTGAAGGTGCGATATCCGGTGCCGGGCGCGCGCCGAGGCGTCAGCAGCCCCGCTGACTCCCACACCCTCAACGCCGAGGTGCGCACCCCGAGGTGGGCGGCCACCTCCCCGATGCGCATGCCTGACGACCGCGCCACGGAGCCGTCGACATCCTGCTGAGCCACCGCTTCGAGCGCTTCGCCGGCCGCGCGCAGGGAGAGCCGTTCGTCATGGAGCGCGGCATGAGCGGCATCCACCAGGCTGAGCGCGAGGCCCACGTCCCCCGCGTGGACGGCCTGCATGACGGAGCGCGCGGCCTCCCACCCGTATCCCCTCGAGAGGACGCGGTAGGTGAACAGCGCGCGGCGGTGCGCGCCGTCGAACCTGCGATAGCCGGCAGGTGTGCGCGGCGCGGGAGGCAGGATGCCGCAGTCGGCGTAGTTGCGGATCTGCTGGGTGGAGATGCCCGCCATACGGGCCAGGTCGACGGGGCGAAGCGCGCGGTCCACGCACGTGCTCCCTTCTCCGGCGGGTTCATGGCCTAGTTGAAGGTTAGCGCTCTCCTCCGCAGGAGACTGCCGTCGTCCTTGGCGCAAAGTCTCAACAGAACGCTTCAATGAGAAAATTGAAGGTGTGGATGACGGCAACAGACCTGGCGCATCCGTGCGCCAGATGTCACGAGGAGAAGAGAGTCATCGGGCGGTAGAGCCTGTCACCGCCCAACACACTCAGGGAAAGGGATCCGTGGTCTCCATCGACCAGACCAGCGAAGTCCTGCATCGCGCCGCCGACGGCCACGACGTGATCGAGGTGCGAGGCGCGAGGGAGAACAATCTGACAGGGGTCTCCCTCGACATCCCCAAGCGGCGGCTCACCGTCTTCACGGGGGTGTCGGGTTCGGGCAAGTCCTCACTCGTCTTCGACACGATCGCCGCCGAGTCACGGCGGCTCATCAACGAGACCTACACGGCGTTCATCCAGGGCTTCATGCCGAGCCTCAGCCGTCCCGACGTCGACGCGCTGCGCAACCTGAGCGCGGCGATCATCGTCGACCAGGAGCGGATGGGCGTCAACGCGCGCTCCACCGTGGGCACCGCCACCGACGCCCACACCATGCTGCGGATCATGTTCAGCCGGATCGGCAGCCCCTACGTCGGCCCGCCCTTCGCCTTCAGCTTCAACAGGGCGGAGGGCATGTGCCCCGAGTGCGAGGGGCTCGGCAAGGTCTCCGACATCGACGTCGACCAGCTGGTCGACAGGGAGCTCTCGCTGAACGACGGGGCGATCAAGGTGCCGGGGTTCGCGGTCGACACCTGGTACTGGCAGCTGATGGCGCACTCGGGCCTGTTCGATCCCGCCGTGAAGCTGAAGGACTACACCGCCGAGCAGTGGGAGGACTTCCTCCACAAGCCCGCCACCAAGATCAAGGTCGGTTCGAACAACCTCACCTACGAGGGGCTCGTCACCAAGGTCAGGCGGCTCTACCTCGCCAAGGACCGCGAGTCGATGCAGGCGCAGGCCCGGGCGTTCGCCGACCGGGCGGTCATGCTCACCGGCTGCCCCTCCTGCGGCGGCTCCAGGCTCAACGAGGCCGCCAGATCCTGCCTGATCGGCGGCCTCAGCATCACGCAGTGCTCCGCCATGCAGATCAACGATCTGGCCGCGTTCGTCAAGGGCATCGACAACCCGTCCGTCGGGCCGATGCTGGAGACGTTGGGCGACACCCTCGACTCCCTTGTCGAGATCGGACTCGGCTACCTGAGCCTGGACAGGGAGTCCTCCACGCTGTCGGGCGGCGAGGCCCAGCGGGTGAGGATGGTCAGGCACCTCGGCTCCAGCCTGACCGACGTCACCTACGTCTTCGACGAGCCCACCGCGGGGCTGCACCCGCACGACATCCAGCGGATGAACGACCTGCTGCTGCGCCTGCGCGACAAGGGCAACACCGTGCTCGTCGTCGAGCACAAGCCGGAGACGATCTCGATCGCCGACCATGTGGTCGACCTCGGCCCAGGAGCCGGTACGGCAGGCGGCAGCATCTGCTACAGCGGCGACCTCGACGGCCTGCGCGCCTCGGACACGCTGACGGGCCGCTACCTCGACCACCGCGTGACGCTGCGCGACAAGGTGCGCAAGCCCAGCGGGTACCTGCCGATCACCGGCGCTACCCTGCACAACCTGCGGAACGTGAGCGTCGACATCCCCCTCGGCGTGCTCACCGTCGTCACGGGTGTGGCGGGTTCGGGAAAGAGCTCCCTGATCCACGGCTACGTCGCGGGCAGGGAAGGCGTGGTCGTCGCCGACCAGTCGGCGATCCGCGGCTCCCGCCGGAGCAACCCCGCCACCTACACCGGCGTGCTCGACCCGATCCGCGCGGCGTTCGCCAAGGCGAACGGCGTGAAGCCGGGCCTGTTCAGCGCCAACTCCGAGGGCGCGTGCCCGACCTGCAAGGGCATCGGCCTTATCTACACCGACCTCGCCATGATGGCCGAGGTGGCGTCGGTGTGCGAGAAGTGCGAGGGCAAGCGGTTCACGCCCGAGGTGCTGACGTACCTGCTGCGCGGGAAGAACATCAGCGAGGTGCTCGGCATGCCGGTGGCCGAGGCGCGCGAGTTCTTCCCCAGCGGTCAGGCCAGGACGATCCTCGACAGGCTCGCGGCGGTCGGGCTCGGCTACCTGTCCCTCGGCCAGCCGCTCACCACGCTCTCGGGCGGCGAGCGGCAACGGCTCAAGCTCGCCATCCACATGGCGAGGAACGGCACGACCTACGTCCTGGACGAGCCGACCACCGGGCTGCACCTGGCCGACGTCGACCAGCTGCTGGCCCTGCTCGACCGCCTGGTCGACGACGGCAACACGGTCATCGTCATCGAGCACCACCAGGCCGTGATGGCCCACGCCGACTGGATCATCGACCTCGGGCCGGGAGCGGGACACGACGGTGGCCAGGTGGTCTTCTCGGGCTCGCCCGAGGAGCTCGTCGAGAGCGGCGACTCCCTGACCGCCAGGCATCTGCGCGCCTACGTCGGCAGGGCGTAGGGCTCCGGCCGTCTCCTGCCCCCGCTGACGGCGCGTGTCACGGCGGCGCGCCGGAGTCGTGCTGGAGCGGCGTGATGGACGGGCGGTCGGCGGTGACCGCGGTGGCCTCTCGCCGGCTTGCCGTACGGGATCTCAGGACTCGGGCGAGCCGGCGCGAGGAGGGCGGGGGAGGCACAGGAGGGCGAGCACGGTCACCGCGAGCGCGGCGGCGAGGGCGGCGAACCAGCCGGCGCGCAGGCCAGGCTCGATCGACAGCATGCCGAGATCGACCGACACCCTGTCGGCGATGCCGCGAGGGTCAGCGACGTAGACCACCAGCAGCACGCACGCCGCCGCGCCCGGCAGGGCGGCGAGCGCGGTCAGCAGGCGGCCGCGCAGCGCTCCTGCCGCGCCGAGCGCGGCGGCGGCCAGCCCCGCGACGAGCGTGTAGACCCCGAACGGGTCGTCGACGCCGCGGACGTCCTGGCTGAGGCCCGCGCCCAGCAGGTCGAGCCTGGCGTCGACGCCGGCCCACGGCAGCAGCGCGGTGAAGGACAGCAGCAGTCCCGCGAGGACGACGGCGACGGCGAGGCCCCTCCGGCTGGGGCGAGGATGGGTGTCGGCCACGCCCTCACGATACGCCCGCCTCTCGCGAGATCCCGATCACCATCTCGCGGCGGCGGTCTCCGCACAGCAGACCTCCCGCTCGCGGTGATCGGTCAGTGCGAGCGGGAGGTCGTGAAGAGTGGTCAGACGGCTTCGGCCGGGACGGTGGCCGGTGCGCTGACGGGGCGGTGCGCCTGCCTGCGCTCCAGCAGGCCGGAGATCACGGCCAGCACGAACGCGGAGCCCGCCAGCAGCGCGCCCACCCAGTTCGGGGCGGTGATGCCGAGTCCGGCCGAGATGACGACCCCGCCGAGCCACGCGGCCAGCGCGTTGCCGAGGTTGAAGGCGCCCACGTTGACGGCCGAGGCGAGCGTCGGCGCGCCCGAGGCCAGGTCGAGCACCCTCTTCTGCAGCGGCGGGACGGTCGCGAAGCCGAGGGTGCCGATCAGCAGGACGGCCACGGCCGAGGCGAGCTGCGAGTAGGCGGCGAAGGTGAACAGGCCGAGCACCACGGCCAGCGCCGCCAGCGAGACGTACAGCAGGGGCATCAGCGCGCGGTCCGCGAGCCGTCCGCCGACGAGGTTGCCGATCACCATGCCGACGCCGAGCAGGACGAGCATCCACGTGAGGCCGGCCTCCCCGAACCCCGCGGCCTCGGTCATCATCGGCGCGATGTAGGTGATGGCGGCGAAGACGCCGCCGAAGCCGAGCACGGTCATGGCCATGGCGAGCAGGACCTGGACGTTGCCGAGGGCGGCCACCTCGCGGCGGACGAGTCCTGCCCTCGCCGCGTTCAGGTCGCGGGAGCCCTGGTCGGCGGGGACGAGCAGCGCGACGCCGATCACCGCGACCACGCCGAGCGCGGCGACGACGGCGAAGGTGAGGCGCCATCCGGCCTGCTGGCCGAGCGCGGTGCCGAGCGGCACGCCGACGAGGTTGGCCACGGTGAGCCCGGTGAACATCAGCGCGATCGCGCTGGCCCGCTTGTGCGGTGCGACCAGGTTGGCCGCCACGACCGAGCCGATGCCGAAGAAGGCGCCGTGGGCCAGTGAGGCCACGACGCGGCCGCCGAGCATGACGCCGAAGGCGGGGGCGACGGCCGAGAGCAGGTTGCCCACGACGAAGATGCCCATCAGCGCCATCAGCATGTGCTTGCGGGAGACGCGGGTGCCGAGGATGGTCATGAAGGGAGCGCCGACGAGGACGCCCACGGCGTATCCGGTGACCAGGTACCCGGCCGTCGGGATGGAGACGCCGAACTCCGCGGCGACCTGGGGCAGCAGCCCCATGATGACGAATTCGGTCGTCCCGATCCCGAAAGCGCCGATGGCCAGGGCCAGAAGTGCGATGGGCATGTCAGATCCCCCGAGTAGAAGAGTGGAACGCGCTCACAATAATTGCAGGCGCGGGCTAAATGCAAACGCATGTTTTTGCGCGATGGAGGTACCCTGGAGGCATGTCGAACCTTCTCGCCCAGAGCTGGTGCACGCTGTCGGCGCTCCACAACCGGATCGACGGCCACGTCGAGCGCGCGCTGCAGGCGGCCCACGAGCTCAGCGTCCGCGAGTTCTCGGCGATGCTGCTGCTCAGCGGGCAGCACTCGGGCGAGGGCGGGCACCTGAGGATGAACCAGCTCGCCGACGCGCTGGGGCTCAGCCAGAGCGCGACGACCAGGCTGGTGACGCGGCTGGAGGACAGAGGACTGCTGTCGAGGTACCTGTGCGCCACCGACCGGCGGGGCATCTACACCGAGGTCACGGCCGCGGGGCGGGAACTGCTCGACCAGGCGCGCCCGACCAACGACGCGGCCCTGAAGGAGGCGCTGGACGAGGCGGAGCAGCACCCCGAGCTGGTCCCGCTGGTGGCGGCGGTCCGTGCCCTCGACTCCACCTGGCCCCAGGTCCCCACTCCGGCGTAGCTCTCGCGCCCGCGCCAGGCCGCATCAACCTCTCGCTGGTCGGCCGGGGTCCGGGCCGGTCACCAGGCGATCTGGGCCTCGCCCAGGCCGAGGCGACGGCGCAGCTCGACGGCGTCGGCGGCGAGGGCGGAGACGAGCACGCCGGGCCCCGCCAGCGGCAACACGGCCACACCCTCCGCGACGACACCGCCTCCGCGAACACCCGTCGCGCCCTGGCCTGGCGCGTTCGCGCCGATCGGGCCCTCCGCGGCCGAAGCGCCGGCCTGCCCGGCGGTGAGCCCAGGGGAACCGCTCTTCGGGGTGGCCGGGTGCGGGGGCGCGGCCAGGAGCGTGGTGCCGACGCAGCGGGCTGAGCCGTAGATCGCGGACGAGCCGTCGAGCGAGGGGTCGCCGACGGTGAGTTCCTGGCGAAGCAGCGGACGCCCCTCCACCATGGCGTCGAACCCCGCGACGCAGCGGCCGGGCGCCTCGCCGTACCGGCCGAAGATGATCTCCTCACGCCAGCGCGCCCGCGCGCCCTCGGCCAGGGTGAGCCGTACCACCATGCGGTGCGCGCAACCGGCGGCCAGCACGGTCGGCTCGGGCGCGAACGACAGGACGGCGCCCTCTCCGACCCTCGCGGTGATCACCGAGAGCGACTCGCCGTCGCCGGGCAGCACCAGCGTGCTCGCGATCGAGCCGATCTCGAGCCGGGTTCCCGGCGCGACGTCCAGATCGAGAGAGAGGTGGTCGCCGCCGAGGGGGCCCGCGGCCGTGGAGACCAGATGGACGGTGTGCGGGCCCGTCTGGCGCAGCGTGAGCGGCGGGTCGGAGCGCAGCAGGGGCAGGATGGTCCGTCCACCTGACAACGCGGTGGACACGGCCGCGCTCGCCCGCATCCTGCGCCGCCCCGCCACCTCACCCGCCCCCGGGGTGCGGTGGGACAGGGCGACCGGCGCTGGATACCTCCGGGGTGGTAGGGGGAGGGACATCAGGCGACGGGAGCGTGCGCGTGAGACCAGCCGTGGACCCGCTCGGCGACCCACGCCGCCACCTCGCCCGCGCCGCCCTGCCTGATCGAGGTGAAGAGCACCGGCCTGCCCTCTCGTACGGCTCCGGCGTCGCGCTCCATCACGCCGAGGTCCGCGCCCACCAGCGGCGCGAGATCGGTCTTGTTGACCACGAGCAGATCCGCGGTCGTCACGCCGGGGCCGCCCTTGCGCGGGACCTTGTCGCCGCCCGAGACGTCCAGCACGAAGATCTGCGCGTCGGCCAGCCCCCTGCTGAACGTCGCGGTCAGGTTGTCCCCGCCGCTCTCCACGATCACCAGGTCGAGCGGGCCGAACCGCTCCTCCAGCGTCTCCACCGCGTCGAGGTTGGCGGCGATGTCGTCGCGGATCGCGGTGTGCGGGCAGCAGCCGGTCTCCACGGCCAGGATGCGCTCGGGGTCGAGCACGCCGGCCCTGCGCAGGAAGTCGGCGTCCTCGGTGGTGTAGATGTCGTTGGTCACCACGCCGAGGCGCAGCTCGGGGCCGAGCGCGCGGCACAGCGCCGCCACCAGGGCCGTCTTGCCGCTGCCGACGGGCCCGCCGATGCCCAGGCGCAGGGCGCGGCCGTGACCGTCGGGTGCGTGGTGGTGGTCCTCGTGGTTGGCGCCCATGGTGGTCCTTTCCTAGGAGACGAAGAGTCTGAGGCCGGCCCGTGCGTGCCGTTCGGCCAGCAGGTCGAGCGCGGGAGCGGAGGTCGCGGGCAGCACCTCGGCCGCCGCCGCCCGCTCCGCCACGGCGTCGAGGTCGGGGGCGAGGCCGGCGAGCAGGCGGTGCACCTCGACGGGGTCCAGGCCGAGCAGGCGCACCGCGGCCGTGGCCGCTCCCGCCACCGCGTGGTAGGCGGCCGCCATGGCGGCCTCGTCCGGCGGCACTCCCGCCGCGTGCGCCACCGCGCCGAGCGCGACGGGGTGATGGGGGTTCGGTACGGCGAGGGCCAGCTCCTCCAGCACCGGCGAGGGCCACACCCGCCTGGCGACCCTGAGCAGGAGCCTGCCCTGCTGCCGGTTGGCCTCGCGCTGGGCGGGAGAGGCGGTGCGCGCGTCGGCCTCGGCGTCCAGCTCCGCCCAGGTCATCGGGGCGGGCGGCGTGGGGGAGCGGCCGGCGCTGCGGCAGGCGGCGGCGGTCAGTCCTGCGGCGACCAGGCCCGCGGTGTGCAGGCGCCCCGCGAGGAAGCCGCGCAAGGAGGCGAGGTCGTGCACCGCCCCCGTCTTGACGGCCTGTTCCGCGCCGCCCGAGTGGGCGTGGCCACCGGCGGGCAGGCGCGAGTCGGCCAGCAGGAGCAGGGCGGCGCTCATCAGAACAGGAAGTAACGCTGGGCCATGGGCAGTTCCACGGCCGGCGCGGGCTCGATCAGCTCCCCGTCCACCCGCACCTCGAAGGTGTCGGGCGCGATCTCGATCCGGGGCAGCGCGTCGTTGAGCGGCATGGCCTCCTTGCCGCGCCGCCGTACGTCGGCGACGGGAGCCAGGCGGCGACGCACGTCGAGCCGGTCGGCGAGGCCCGACTCCAGCGCGAGGGGGGAGACGAAGTGGAGCGAGGTGGCGGCGGCGGTGAGCGGCGACGCGCCGAACATCGGCCTGGGCATGACCGGTTGCGGCGTGGGGATGGAGGCGTTGGCGTCGCCCATCTGCGCCCAGGCGACGACGCCGCCCTTCAGCACCAGTGTGGGCTTCACGCCGAAGAAGGCGGGGTCCCACAGCACGAGGTCGGCCAGCTTGCCCACCTCGACCGAGCCCACCTCGGCGTCGAGGCCGTGCGCGATCGCCGGGCAGATCGTGTACTTGGCGATGTAGCGGCGGGCGCGCAGGTTGTCGTCGAGGCCGCCTCTGCGCGCCTTCATGACGTGCGCGGTCTGCCACGTACGGATGATCGTCTCGCCGACGCGCCCCATCGCCTGGGAGTCCGAGCCGATCATGGAGATCGCGCCCATGTCGTGCAGGACGTCCTCGGCCGCCATGGTGGACGGCCTGATCCGCGACTCGGCGAAGGCCAGGTCCTCGGGGATCGACGGGCTCAGGTGGTGGCAGACCATGAGCATGTCGAGGTGCTCGTCGAGGGTGTTGACCGTGTGCGGCCTGGTCGGGTTCGTGGAGGAGGGCAGGATGTTGTGGTGGGCGGCCACCTTGATGATGTCGGGCGCGTGCCCGCCGCCCGCGCCCTCGGTGTGGTAGGCGTGGATCATCCGGTCGCCGATCGCCTTGAGCGTCGACTCGACGAAGCCCGCCTCGTTGAGCGTGTCGGTGTGGATCGTCACCTGCACGCCTGTCGCGTCCGCCACCGTCAGGCAGGCGTCGATCGCGGCGGGCGTGGTGCCCCAGTCCTCGTGGAGCTTGAAGCCGGAGGCCCCGGCCCGCAGCTGTTCGAGCAGGCCCTCGGTGCTGACCGTGTTGCCCTTGCCGAGCAGCGCGACGTTGACGGGAAAGGAGTCGAGCGACTCCAGCATGTGGCGCAGGTACCAGGCGCCGGTGACCGTGGTCGCCTTGGTGCCCTCGACGGGCCCGGTGCCGCCGCCGACGATCGTGGTGACGCCCGAGCCGATGGCCTCGGTGAGGACCTGCGGGCAGATCAGGTGGACGTGGGAGTCGACGGCCCCCGCCGTGAGGATCTTGCCGTTGCCCGCGAGGATCTCGGTGGAGGGGCCGATGACGATGTCGACGCCGTCCATGGTGTCGGGGTTGCCCGCCTTGCCGACGGCGGTGATCCTGCCGTCCCTGACGGCGACGTCGGCCTTGACCACCCCCCAGTGGTCGAGGATGACGGCGCCGGTGATGACCAGGTCGGCCGCGCCCTCGGCGCGGGTCGTGCGGGCCTGGCCCATGGACTCGCGGATCACCTTGCCGCCGCCGAACACCGCCTCGTCGCCCGCCCCCGACGGCCCCATGGACAGGTCCTCGGTGACCTCGATGAACAGGTCGGTGTCGGCGAGTCTGATGCGGTCGCCCGTGGTCGGGCCGTAGAGGGCGGCGTAGCGGGCGCGGGAGATCTCAGACATCGAGCGGCCCCGCCCACTCGGGGCGCAGCCCCGGCACGATCCGCCGTCCCGCCAGGGGGACGAGCGTCACGTCCCGCTCGACCCCCGGTTCGAACCTGACCGCGGTGCCGGCGGGAACGTCGAGCCGCATGCCCCATGCCGCCTTCCTGTCGAAGTCGAGGCCGGGGTTGGCCGCCGAGAAGTGGTAGTGCGAGCCGACCTGGATCGGCCGGTCGGCGGTGTTGACCACGCGCACCGTGAGGCGCGGCCGTCCCGGGTTCAGCGGGACGGCGCCCGCGGGGTGCTCGTACTCGCCGGGGATCACGGGATCGGCCTGTGCACGGTGACGAGCTTGGTGCCGTCGGGGAAGGTCGCCTCGACCTGCACCGACTCCAGCATCTCGGGCACGCCGTCCATGACGTCGGCGCGGGCCAGCACCTGCCGGCCCGCCTGCATCAGGTCGGCGACGGTGCGTCCGTCCCTGGCCCCCTCCATCAGGAACGACGCGATGAGCGCGGTGGCCTCGGGGTGGTTGAGCCGCAGGCCTCTGGCCCGGCGGTCGCGCGCGACCCCGGCGGCGACGTGGATGAGCAGGCGTTCCTGCTCGTGTGGGGTAAGCCGCATGGCCGGACATTAGAAATGCGCGGTTACCTGGGCGTTGCGCGGCCGTGTCGGAGAGGTTTCGGGCTCAGCGCCCGCTCAGCGCCCGCTCAGCGGTCGCTCAGCGGGAGAGGGTGAACACCGTCAGCACCGCCGCGTGGTCGGAGGTCCAGGCGTTGTCCTTGTGGTTCGGGATCGCGGTCGGCGCGCCCTCGACCACCGCCGCCGAGCTCGCCACCTCGAGCGCGCCCTTGTAGTGGATGAAGTCGATGCGGTCCTGCGGCTCGGGCTCGCCCTTGTGGGAGTCGTGCCCGTAGCCCCCCGTGAAGGTGGGGTAGACCGGCGACCAGGTGACGCCCGGCTCGGCGACGGGGTCGGGGTGGGCGACGCGGAAGGAGTCGCGCAGCCCCGCCTGCTCGGGGACGACGGAGGTCGGCCAGGCGACCGAGTCGTAGCCGCACCTCCTGGCGGCGGGGGTCCAGTCGAGGTGGGACGGGGCGTTGAAGTCGCCCATGAGGAGCACGGGGGTGCGCTCGGCTGACTCCAGGTCGACGGCCATCGCCCTGACGACGTCCTGGATCTGCGGGGTGCGGCCCGACTGGGCCTCCCTTGCCATCAGCCTGTCGACGGAGTACCTGCCGAAGCAGGCGTCGTAGGGGCCGTACGGCGTGTAGCCAAGGTGGACGTTCCACAGCGCCACCTCGCTGCCGCGCCGGTCGTCGATCCTGATCCGCACGTTCGAGGCGGGCAGTCCCGACTCCGAGGGCAGCGGGCCGCGCGAGGTGATCGGGTAGCGGCTGATGACGCCGAGGTCGGCTCCCGCCTGGTAGTAGTCCCAGCCGAGCGCCTCGCCCAGCTCCTTGGCGGAGGTGCCGCTGCTCTCCTGCAGGCCGACGACGTCGATGTCGCGCTCGAGCAGGAACGTCAGCTGCTTCTCCCTGCCGCCGCGCACCTGGCTGCCGCCGTGCCAGAGGTTCCAGCTCAGCGTCTTCAGCTCGGGCACCAGCGGCGCTCCCGGAGGCCTGACCTCGACGCTGACCTGCGCGGTCGCGCTCTCGCCCGCGGCGCCCCTAGCCTCGACCGTGGCGGTGGCCGTCTTGGACGAGGCCGAGGCGGGCGGCGTGCCGGTGATCGTGCCGTCCTGGCCGACGGTCAGCCAGCCTGGGCCGCTGACCTTGCGGAAGCCGGAGACCTCGCCCCTGACCAGGCCCCGGACGGTGGCGGCGTAGGGGCTCCCTGCGCGGGCGTTGCGCAGCGGGATGGACGAGGTCACGAAGCGGAGGGGCTCGCTGCTCACGATCCTCAGCTTGGCGGGCTGGGCGAGCCAGGCGTAGCCGTCCTCGGCCAGGGCGTAGGCGACGTAGTCACCGGGCTCGAGGCCGTCCGTGTCGAGCCGGGCCGTGCCGCTGCCGCTCGGGATGTAGGCCCACTTCAGCGAGGGGCCGACGTACTTCTGGTCGACGGGGCCGTTGCCGGGGTCGGTGTAGAGGCCGATCCAGTTCTTCGGGTGAGGCGCGGGGGTGGAGTAGGTGAACGTGATCGCGTCGCCTGCCTTCACGGAGGCGGAGGCGGGGGTCAGCGTGCCGTCGGGGGCGGCCCACGCCGCTGCGGGCGTCGCGGTGAGGGCCAGGGCCGCGAGGACGGCGATGGCGAGGCGCATGGAGGCTCCTTGTCCGTGGATGAGCGGGAGAAGCGTCTCGCGGGCAAGTAAAGACCAGATGTACACAGTCTGGCTAGCCCATTGCGATCTCCAACTGGACAAGCGTGCTCAGCTTGTCTGAACAAGTGTGCGCAGGGCTGTGGTGACCAGGCTCCGCACTGAGCGGATACCTTGGAGGGCATGCCCACCACCCGCCGCGCCTTCCTCGCCATGGCCGCGGGCGTCGTCGCGGGGTGCGCCGGCTGTTCGGCGGGAGAGGTGGAGCCCGCCGCGCTGCGCTTCGCGACCGGGCCGACCGGAGGTCCCTACGAGGTGCTCGGCGACAGGCTCGCCACCGAGCTGAGGCGGCGCGGCCTCACCGTGCGCGTGGTCAAGACGGCCGCGAGCATCGAGAACCTCGCCATGATCGCCGACGGCAGGGCCGACCTCGGCCTGTCGCTGGCCGACAGCGCCGACGAGGCGGTGCGGGTGCGCCGCGCCCCCGTCTCGGCGCTGGCCAGGATGTACATGAACTACGTCCACCTCGTCGTGCGCAAGGACTCCGGCATCCTGCGGATCGAGGACCTCGCCGGCCGCGCGGTCTCCATCGGCGCGCAGGGCTCGGGCACCGCCTTCACCGCCGAACGGGTGCTGGCCAAGGCGCCGTTCAAGGAGCCCGCCCGCACCTTCCGCCTCGGCCTCGACGAGTCGCTCGGCACGCTGGCGGCAGGCGGCGTCGACGCCTTCTTCTGGTCGGGCGGCGTGCCCACGCCCGCGCTGGCGCGGGCCAGGCGCTCCATCAGGCTGCTCCCGCTCGACACGCTGGTCCCCGAGCTGCGCAGGGCGTACGGCCCGCTGTACGAGAGCGCCATCGTGCCCGCCGAGGAGTACGAGCTGCCGGGCCCCTTGCCCACCATCGGCACGCCCAGCTACCTCGTGTGCGCGACGAGCCTGCCCGGCGAGGTCGCCTTCTCCGTCACCGAGACCATGTTCGCCAGCCGCGACAGGCTGGAGGCCCCCGACGCGCCGGGCGGCAGGCTCGACAGGCGCTACGCGATCGGCACGGGAGCCGTCCCGCTGCACGAGGGCGCCGCCCGCTACTACCGCTCGGTGTACGGCTGAGCCGGCACCACCACCCCGTGTACGGCTGAGCCGGCACCACCACCCCGTGTCCGGCTGCGCCGGCATCACCACCGGTGTCCGGCTGCGCCGGCATCACCACCGGTGTCCGGCTGCGCCGGCACCACCACCGGTGTCCGGCTGCGCCGGCGCTACCACCCCGGGTCCGGCTGCGCCGGCCTCAGCTCCACCACCAGCCCGTGCGGCTCGTTCCGCCCGAGCGCGAGCGTCGCCCCGCACGCCTTGGCCAGCTCGGCGGCGATCGCCAGGCCGAGCCCGCTGCCAGGCACGTTCGCGTGCGCGCCCGCCCGCCAGAACCTGCCGATCGCCTGGGAGCGCTCCTCCTCGGGCAGCCCGGGGCCGTCGTCGGCGATGCGCAGCACGCCCTCGCGCAGGGTCACGGTGACCGTGCCGCCGGGAGGGACGAACTTCTGGGCGTTGTCGAGCGCGATGTCGGCGATCCTGGCCACCGCCTCGGGCGCGACCAGCGACGCGGGCAGCTCCAGCGTGAGCTGCTTGGCCGCGTAGACCTCCCGCCACCCGGCAAGACGCGGCGCCAGCTCGGCCACCCTGTCGAGCTCGCCCGTGACCGCGCCCGCCTCGACCCTGGCCAGCGCGAGCAGGTCCTCCACGAGCCCGGCCAGACGGTCGACCTCGGCCAGCGCCTCCTCGAACTCGGCCGTGCCCTCGCTGCGCAGGTGCGGCTCCAGGTTCTCCAGCCGCAGCGACAGCATGGTCAGCGGCGTGCGCAGCTCGTGCGAGGCGTCGGCCACGAAGGCCCGCTGCCTGTCGAGCGTGGAGGAGACCGCGTCGGCCATCGCGTTGAAGCGCTCCTCGAGCCGCCGCAGCTCCGAGGGGCCGACACCGTGGTGGGCGCGGGCGTCGAGGTGGCCTTCGGCGATGGCCTGCGTGGTGCGGTCGAGCTCGGTGACCGGACGCAGGATCCACCTGGCCAGACCCCTGGCCGCCAGCACCGAGTAGCCGAGCGCCACCAGCGCCCCGAGCGCCAGGCCCGCCCAGACCAGGGACACGTCCGCGCGGGCCTGGGTGGTGGGGGCCAGCAGCAGCACCACGCCCGACAGCTGCGCGTCGCGGCCGGCCGGCTCGGCGACGAGCACGTGGGAAGGGCCGAACGGGCTGATCGTCGGCAGGTCCTCGGTGGTCTGACCCCCCAGCGCCAGGCGGACGGCGGCCGAGGTGTCCACGCTCATGTCGCCGGCGTCGACGAGGTTCTCGCCCTCGCGGTTCTTGACCACGACGGCGGCGCCGTACAGGTCGCTGTAGCGGGTGACCTCCGCCGTGAGCGCCGTACGGTCGCCCTCGCGGGCGGCCTGGTCGGCCAGCTCGGCGAAGCGGGTGGCGTCGGCGCGCCGGTCGAGCAGGAGCCTGTTGGTGCGGTGCGAGGCGTAGGCCAGCCCGAGCGGGACGGCCAGCGCCGCGATCATCAACACGATCAGCGTGGTGAAGGTGACGACGAGCCTGGCGTTCACTGCCCGCCCAGCCGGTAGCCCGTGCCGCGCAGCGTCTCGACCAGACCGGGGCGGCCGGTCTTGGCGCGCAGCCCCGCCACGTGCACGTCGAGCGAGCGGGAGGCCGACAGCAGCGGGTCGCCCCACACCTCGTCGAGGATCTCCTCGCGGCTGCGGACCACACCGGGCTGCCTGGCCAGCAGCGCGAGCACGTCGAACTCTCGCCTGGTCAGCGTCACGGCCTCGCCGTCGACGCTGACCTGCCGCGTCTCGAGGTCGATGCGGACGTCGCCGACGGTCACCACGTGGTCGCGGGCCGGCATGGGGCGGGTGCCTCTGCGCACGACCGCCTCCATGCGAGCCATCAGCTCCGCCGTACGGAACGGCTTGACGAGGTAGTCGTCGGCGCCCGAGCGCAGCCCCCGCAGGACCTCGCGCTCCTCGGTGCGCGCGGTCACCACGATGATCGGCACCGCGGAGACCCGCCGGACGCGGCGCAGCGCCTCGAGCCCGTCCATGTCGGGCAGACCGAGGTCGAGCAGGACGAAGTCGACGCCCCCCGCCAGGCGGAGGGCGTCGACGGCCAGCCCCGCGCGCACGATCTGGTGACCGTGCCGCGACAGGGCTGTTGTCAGGGCGGCCGCGAGCCGGTCGTCATCCTCGACCAGGAGCACTCGCATGTCGTTCAGGGTATTAGGCGCGAACGAGCTCCGGTCCCGTCTGCTCGCTGGACGACAGCGCGGCGTCGCGGGTCTCGCGCATCGTGAAGTACACGACCAGGGAGACGGCCGCGCAGCCCGCGACGTACCAGTAGAAGCCGGACTCGATGCCCGCGTCCTTGAACCACAGCGCCACGTAGGGGGCCGTGCCGCCGAACAGCGCGTTGGCGATCGCATACGGCAGCGCCACACCCAGCGCCCGCACGTTCGTCGGGAACAGCTCGGCCTTCACCACCGCGTTGATCGAGGTGTAGCCGGTGATGATGATCAACCCGACCAGAGACAGCACCAGCGCGCCCCCGAAGCCGCTGACGCCGGACAGCGCGTACATGAGCGGCACCGTGCCGAGCATGGAGCCGAAGCCGAAGGTGATCAGCAGTGGACGGCGGCCGATCCTGTCGGACAGCGCTCCGGCCAGCGGCTGGATGCACATGAAGATGAACAGCGCGCAGAAGCTGACCAGCGTCGCCGTGGACTTCGGCAGGCCCGCGGTGTTCGACAGGTAGGTCGTGAGATAGGTCGTGTAGGTGTAGTACGCGACCGTGCCGCCCATGGTGAGGGCGATGACCAGGAAGAACTCACGCTTGTGCGTGAACAGCTGGCGCAGGGTGCCGCGCTCGGGCTGCGCGCCCTTGTTGTCCTCGTCGAAGACCTCGGTCTCCATGAGGCTGCGGCGCAGGTAGAACACCACGGCCGCGGCGAGGGCGCCGATGATGAACGGGATGCGCCAGCCCCATGAGGTCAGCGCCTCCTCCGACATCGTGTTCTGCAGGATGATCTGCAGGCCGAGACCGACCAGCTGACCGGCGGTCATGGAGACGTACTGGAAGCTGGAGGCGAAGCCGCGCTTGCCCGCGGGAGTGGCCTCGGTGAGGTAGGTGGCGCTCGCGGCGTACTCACCGCCGACCGAGACGCCCTGCAGGAGGCGGGCCACCAGCAGGACCACGGCGCCGAAGTAGCCGACCGACTCGTACGTCGGGGCGATGGCGATCAGGAGCGCGCTGGCCGACATCAGCGTCACGGTCATCGTGAGCGCCGCCTTGCGGCCCTTCCTGTCGGCGTAACGGCCGAGCAGCCAGCCGCCCACAGGTCGCATGAGGAAGCCGACCGCGAAGATGCCGAGGGTGTTGAGGAGCTGGGCAGTGGTGTTGCCCTTGGGGAAGAACGCGCTCGCGAAGTAGACGGCGAAGCTGCTGTAGACGAACCAGTCGTACCACTCGACCAGGTTGCCGATCGAACCGCCGAGCACCGCCTTCCAGGGCGTGCGCGCGGCTGCGTGAGTCGTCAAGGGGGACCTCCAGCGAGAGTCGTTGCAGGTCGTAGGCTCTCCGCGGAAGGTTGTTCCGTCCAGGGGGATGGCTGGTTATCTAACGTCCGCTTAACACAGGGGAAATCAGCGCAGGGAAGGATTCGCCCTTTTGATCCTTCCGTGCGCGAGATCGGGCCACCACGTGCCGCCGGGCGGATCCTCGTAAGGGCCCACGCGGCGCGGTTCACTCCCGGTCAAGGAGAACATATCCGGCTGGATTAGACCTCCAGCTGCCACGCGTTCCATTCGTCGATCAGCTCGAATCCCATCGCCTCGTTGATCGCCAGCATGTGCGCGTTGGAGGTGGCGTTCCAGGTGATGATGCGCTCCACGTCCGGCTCCATCTCCCTGAACCACAGCAGGTTCGACACCTTCAGCACCATCCCGAGCCTGTGTCCCCTGTGCTCGCGCAGGACGACGGTGTCGGCCTGGCGCCCCCAGCCGTCGGGCTGGGCGAGGTCGACGTAGACGCGCGTGTAGCCGGCGGGCGCTCCGTCGGAGTCGCGTCTGGCGAGCATGCTGTAGGTGAGCTGCGCGAACTCGGAGTCGAGCGCCTCCGAGGCGGCGATGCGCGAGGTGTCCCACTTCATGTCGTCCACGTCGTCGCTCTGGGGCGCGTCGTTCATGCCCTCCATCATCAGCACCAGGTCGTCGTGGAGCTCAGGAGGCGCTGCGCCGATCCAGCGTTCGAGCCGGTAGCCGCCGGCCCGCGCCTCCGCCTCCCCGAGCATGCGCTCGAGCCGGTGCCAGTCGGCCGTGCGAAGGTCGAGCATCCTGCGCGCCTCGCCGAGCGAGGCGGTGAAACCTCTCGCGCGGGCGAAACCGGCGGCGGGGTCCTTCGCCTCGCCTTCGGCGACCAGCAGGCGGCGGCCGGCCGTACGGAGCCTGTCGGCGGCGTGGGCGAGCAGCGCGGTGCCGAGGCCCCTGCGGCGACGCCCGGGCCTGACCAGCAGCGGGCGCAGCCTCCCCAGATGGGTGTTGTCGGACATCGGCAGCTCAAGGCCGTACCCGGCCACAACCACGCCGTCCTCGACGACCGCCCACGCCTCCATAAGATCGCCGGGCAGGCCGCGCGAGACCATCCTGGTGAAGTCGGGCAGCGACATCCGGGGGCCCTGGAGATGGGCGAAGGCCGCCAGGTGCGCGTCGTGCAGTCCTGCCAGCAGGTCACCGGGACGGTCGAGGTCGATGCGCTGGATGTCCATCTGCCCAGGCAACCCCACGCCCACCCGCTCCCGCCACTGGTTTACCCGCGGTCGGCCGCGGGGTCCTACTGCTGGTAGTTCTCCACCTCGCCGGCCGGACGGGGCGCGGCGTTGTCGGGGTCCTCGCCGACGCCGCGGCGGGCTCTGCGCTGGCGGAGCAGGTCCCAGCACTGGTCCAGCGCCACCTCCAGCTCCTTGACCCTCGCGTTCTCCTCGTCGGTCGTGACCTCGCCCGCCGCCAGCCTGCCGCGCAACTCGTGCTCCTCGCTGACGAGGTCGTTGATCCTGCTGAGAATCTCGTTGTCCCGCATGGATCAGACTCTAGCCACCACGTGGTAGAAAGCCTCCTATGTCTGGTATTGCGCTGGTCAGAACGCCAGGACCCCGGGTGGCGGAGGGAATCGTCACCAACATCGAGCGGGAACCCGTGGACGCCGAGCTGGCCGCTCGCCAGCACGCCGCCTACGTGCGCGCGCTGGAGGAGAACGGCTGGCGCGCCGAGCACGTCGAGCGCGCCGACGAGCTGCCCGACGGGCCCTTCGTCGAGGACACGGTCGTGGTGTGCGCGGGCAGGGCCGTGCTCACCAGGCCGGGAGCGCCCGAGCGGCGGCCCGAGGTGGAGAGCGTGGCGGCGGCCGTGAGGAAGCTGGATCTGGAGATCAGGCGCATCGAGGGGGAGGGCACTCTCGACGGAGGCGACGTGCTCCAGGTCGGCTCGCGCGTCTACGTCGGCAGGTCGGCCAGGACCAACGACGAGGGCATCGCGCAGCTGGCCGCGCACCTGCCCGAGCGGGAGATCGTCCCCGTGGAGCTGCGCGGCGTGCTGCACCTGAAGTCGGCGGTGACCGCGCTGCCCGACGGCACGCTCATCGGCGACCCGGCCTGCGTGGACCTGCAGGACCTGCTCGTGCCCGAGGAGGAGTCCGGCTCCCACGTGGTGCTGCTCGGCGGCGAGCGCGTGCTGATGGCCGCCTCGGCGCCGGCGACCGCGGCCACGCTGGAGAGGCGGGGCCTGGAGGTGGTCAGGGTGGACATCTCGGAGTTCGAGAAGCTCGAAGGATGCGTGACGTGCCTGTCCGTGCTCGTCCGATCTCGCGATGTGAGATCTTGACGCTCGCATTCCGCACGGTCTGGTAGCGTGCTTGACATGCTGCATGGACTGCTTCTTAGCTGCCGCGGCGAGGGCCTCTAAAGGCCGGCTCCCTCGTCGCGGAGCGAGTCATGCGCGTCGGCCGCTTCGATCCGACCGACGAGGGATATCCGAGATGACCGCTCAGCAGCCCAGTTCCATGCCCATCCAGCGCTACCAGCCGTTCGAGCCCATCAGGCTGACCGATCGCACCTGGCCCGACCGGGTCATCACCAAGGCCCCGCGCTGGTGCGCGGTCGACCTGCGTGACGGCAACCAGGCGCTGATCGACCCGATGGACTCCCACCGCAAGCTCAAGATGTTCGAGCTGCTGGTCTCCATGGGCTACAAGGAGATCGAGGTAGGCTTCCCCGCCGCCTCGCAGACCGACTTCGACTTCGTCAGGCAGATCATCGACGAGGGCCGTATCCCCGACGACGTCGTCATCCAGGTGCTGACCCAGGCCAGGCCCGAGCTGATCGAGCGGACCTTCGAGTCCATCCAGGGCGCCAAGCAGGCCATCGTGCACCTGTACAACTCCACCTCCACGCTGCAGCGGCGCGTGGTGTTCGGCCAGGACCGCGACGGCATCACCGCGATCGCCGTCGAGGGCGCCAAGCTGGTGCGCAAGCTGGCCGAGGCCAGTGACGTGGACGTCCACTACCAGTACTCACCCGAGTCGTTCACCGGCACCGAGCTCGAGTACGCGGTCGAGGTGTGCAACGCGGTCAACGACGTCTGGCAGCCCACCCCCGACCGCAAGGTCATCGTCAACCTGCCCGCGACCGTCGAGATGGCCACGCCCAACGTCTACGCCGACCAGATCGAGTGGATGCACAGGAACCTGGCCTACCGCGACTCCGTCATCCTGTCGCTGCACCCGCACAACGACCGCGGCAGCGCCGTGGCCGCCGCCGAGCTGGGCTACATGGCGGGCGCCGACCGCATCGAGGGCTGCCTGTTCGGCAACGGCGAGCGCACGGGCAACGTGTGCCTGGTGACCCTGGGCATGAACCTGTTCTCGCAGGGCGTCGACCCCGAGATCGACTTCAGTGACATCGACGAGATCCGCCGCGTCACCGAGTACTGCAACCAGCTGCCCGTGCACCCGCGCCACCCGTGGGGCGGCGAGCTGGTCTACACCGCCTTCTCCGGCTCCCACCAGGACGCCATCAAGAAGGGCTTCGAGCACATGGAGGCCGACGCGGCCGCCGCGGGCGTGCCCGTCGACTCCTTCACCTGGGCCGTGCCGTACCTGCCGATCGACCCCAAGGACATCGGCCGCACCTACGAGGCGGTCATCAGGGTCAACAGCCAGTCGGGCAAGGGCGGGGTCGCCTACATCATGAAGGCCGACCACCAGCTCGACCTGCCGCGCAGGCTGCAGATCGAGTTCTCCAAGGTCGTGCAGGCGCGCACCGACGCCGAGGGCGGGGAGATCTCCCCTTCGGCGATGTACGACATCTTCACCGACGAGTACCTGCCCAACCCGGCCAACAGGTGGGGCCGGCTCGGCCTCATGGCACACCGGCACGAGTCCACGGTCGACGACAAGGACCGCATCAGCGCCGACGTGCGCATCGACGGCGAGATCCGCGAGGTCGCGGGCACGGGCAACGGCCCCATCTCGGCCTTCATCGACGCGATCTCGTCGATCGGCTTCCAGGTGCGCGTCCTCGACTACGTGGAGCACGCGATGAGCGCCGGCAGCGACGCCAAGGCGGCCTCCTACCTGGAGTGCGACGTCAACGGCGAGGTGCTGTGGGGCGTCGGCGTCGACGGCAACACCACGACGGCCTCGCTCAAGGCGATCATCTCGGCGGTCAACCGCGCCACCCGCTGACCGCGGTTCTTTCGAGGGCGCGCGTCCCGCGCGCCTTCGGCCCTGTCCGCCTTCGGCCCTGTGCCGCCCTCGCTGAGCGAGGGCGGTGTTTCGGTCAGGTGAGGCCGATGTAGTGGGCCAGCGAGAGGGCGCCGTGCTCGAAGGTGGCCGCCCTCTCGCTGATCACGTTGTTGTACATCCCGAACAGCTCGAAGCTGACCGCCCCGTACATCCAGGTCCAGGCGTGCAGCCCGCGCAGGATGACCTCGTCGGGCACCCCCACGAAGATCGCCTCGCGCAGGGCCTCGGCGTCGTCGTGGAAGCCCACCGGCGCCCGCGTGTCCTGCGGCAGCGTGATCGCGCCAGCCGCGTGAGCGTCCGCGATCAACCGGCCGAACATCACCCCGTCACGTGACGCCGGGTCGACGGTGTCGGCCGGCGCCTGGTAGCCGGGAACAGGGGTGCCGTGGATCAGCGCGTACTCGTGCGGGTGGGCCAGCGCCCACTGCCTGATCGACCTGGCCATCGCCAGCCAGCGCCCGGTGAAGTCGTCCCTGGCGCAGCCCGCGTCCGCCTGCTCGACCGCGTCGCCGATCGCGTTGTAGGCGTCGATGATCAACGCCGTCAGCAGGTCGTCCTTGGTCGGGAAGTAGCGGTAGATGGCGGACGAGACCATGCCCATCTCCCGCGCCACGGCCCGCAGCGACAGGCCCGCGGCGCCCTCGGTCGACAGGTGCCGCCTGGCGATGTCGGTGATCTCCTTGATCAACTCCGCGCGGACACGTTCTCTGGCTGTACGGCTAGCGGTGGTCATGCGTTCACGCTACCAGAGCGCTGCCAAAAAACGAGAGCACTGCTCTTGACGACATGTGCTCTCATGAGAGAGCATTGCTCTCGCAAGGGAACGGCAATCACAAAGGGGTGCACATGCTCGCCATGGCCAAGGGCGCCAACATGCTCCTGATGTTCCTGCTGGAGATCGGTGTGCTGATCTCCGTTGGATACTGGGGGTTCACGCTCAGCCCAGGCTGGGCGGTGAGGCTGCTGGCGGGGATCGGCGCCCCTGTGCTGTTCGCGGTGCTGTGGGGGCTGTTCGCCGCCGGTGGAGGAACCAACGCCACCTACCCGCTGACCGGGATCGCGAGAGGACTGTTCGAGATCGCCTGGTTCGGCGGTGGAGCGCTGGCCCTCCACCTGGCCGGCGCCGCGGCCCCTGCCGCGGTCCTGGCCGCCGCCTTCGTCGTCAACGCGGTCCTCCGGCTGGTCTGGCAGCAGTCCTGAGCCTGTCCGTTCGAGTGGTTTTCGTCAGCTGAAGTTCTTCGGAAAGAGAGTTGATCATGGGTAAGCACATCGTCGTCGGAGCAGGGCAGGTCGGACCGCACGTGGCGCGCAGGCTGATCGCGCAGGGTCACGAGGTCGTCGTCGTCACCCGTTCGGGCAGTGGGCCGGAGGAGGCCACGAGAATCGCGGCGGACGTCGCCGACCACGACAGGATGATCGAGATCTCCAAGGGTGCCGACGCGATCTACAACTGCGTCAACCCGCAGTACCACCGTTGGCTCACCGACTGGCCGCCGATGGCCGCCTCCTTCATGGCCGCGGCCGAGGCGAGCGGGGCGGTGCTGGTGGCGCTGGGCAACCTCTACCCCTACGGTCCTGTGCGCGGTCCGATGACCGAGGACCTGCCGCTGGCGTCCACCAACCCGAAGTCGCAGGTCAGAGCCAAGATGTGGAACGACATGCGGGCCGCGCACGACGCCGGCAGGATCAGGGCGGTCGAGATCAGGGGCGCGGACTACTTCGGCCCCGGCACCACCGACCAGTCCTACCTGGGCGACAGGTTCATCGTGCCGCTCAAGGCCGGCAAGACCGTGCCGCTCATCTGGCCCGCCGACATCCCGCACAGCTGGACCTACCTGCCCGACGTGGCCGAGGCGCTGGTCGTCGCGGCGGGCGACGAGCGGGCGTGGGGCAGGCCGTGGCACGTGCCGACCACCGAGCCGCAGACGTTCAGGCAGATGGGCGAGCGGATGGCGGCCATCCTCGGCAGGCCCGCGCCGAAGCTGATGCAGCTGCCGTGGCCGCTGATGCGCGCGGTCGGCCTGTTCAATCCGATGATCGGCGAGCTGCGGCACATCCGCTACCAGTTCGTCGCGCCGTTCGAGGTCGACTCCTCGGCCTTCACCGCCACCTTCGGCGTCAAGCCCACGCCTCTCGACCAGGCGCTCCGCACTACGCTCGGGGCATGAAGATTGCCATGATCGGGCTCGGCGACATCGCGGAGAAGGCCTACCTCCCCGTGCTGTCCACCCAGCCCGACCTCGACCTGCACCTGTGCACGCGAAACGAGCGGACGCTGCGCCGCCTCGGCGACGCCCACCGCGTCGCCGAGCGGTCCACGTCGATCGAGGAGGTGATCAAGGCGGGCGTCGACGCGGCCTTCGTCCACGCGGCCACCGAGGCCCACAGCGAGATCGTGGAGCCGCTGATCATGGCGGGGGTGCAGGTCTACGTGGACAAGCCCATCGCCTACACCCTGGAGGAGACCCGCCACCTCGTACGGCTGGCCGCCGACGAGGGCGTCTCGCTCATGGTCGGCTTCAACAGGCGTCACGCGCCCGGCTACACCGCCCTGATGGAGCTCTCCCGGCACCTGGTGCTCATGCAGAAGAACCGTCCCTCCCTGCCCGACACGCCCAGGCGAGCCGTCTTCGACGACTTCATCCACGTGGTCGACACGCTCCGCTTCCTCGCACCCGGCCCTGTCACGGAGCGGCGGATCAGGACCAGGACGCGCGAGGGGCTGGTGGAGCACCTCGTGCTGGAGCTGTCGGGCGAGGGGTTCACCGCCCACGGCGTCATGAACAGGATCGGCGCCGCCTCGGAGGAGAGCGTCGAGGTGCTGGGCGACGGGGTGAAGCGGCGGGTGGTCAACCTCGGTGACGTGGTCGACTACGCCCCCGAGGGGGAGCGGCTCGTACGGCGGCCCGACTGGGTGCCCGTCTCGCGCCAACGAGGGATCGAGCAGGTGTGCCTGGCGTTCCTGTCGGCGGTGCGCGAGGGAGAGGTCATCAGCGCGGAGGACGCGCTGGTCACCCACGAGATCTGCGAGGACATCGTCGCCGCCTGCAACCCCTGAGAGCCGCCTGCGCTCCCGGAGGCGGCGAAAGGCGCCCCGGAGGTGGCGAAAGCCGCCTGCCCCCCGAGGCAGCGAAACCCCTGAGGGCGCCGAGCCGCGAAGGACGCGTCCTCAGTGGCGCATCACGTGGTCGGCTCGCGCGAGAAGGCGGCCGAAGGGCCTGGGCGTCAGCCGCGTCAGCACGGTGAACCCCGCGGGCTCGCGCAGCGGGCTGGAGGACGAGACCACCCCCGCCACCACGCCCGCGCGCACCGCGGGCCCGCCGCTGGTCCCGTTGGCCGCCTGGCAGTTGTGCGTGACCAGCACGCCGGGCCCCGCCGCGCCGCCGTCGACCGCGTCGCCCAGGCACCGGTACATGTCGGTGCCAGGGTAGGAGCGCCCGACCGGGTAACCGAGCAGCTCGAGTCCTCTCACCGCGCTCCTCCTGGGGGTCAGGAGCGGCCGCAGCCCTGGGCCCGTGACCTCCTCCAGAAGCTTGTCGCCTCTCATCACCCCTGCCACGCCGAAGTCGTAGGGCAGCTGCTCGGGCGAGTAGGGCCGCTCCCTCCAGCGCCTCGGCACCCACACGCGCACCGCGGGCCAGACTCCTCGCGAGGACCTGCCGGCGTCCAGGGAGTTGTAGGCGGGCAGGAAGGCCACGTGGGAAAGGGGGCGGCCACCGGCGTACAGGCAGTGGGCGGCCGTCAGCACCAGGCTGCGGCTGCGCGACCTGATGACCGCCGCCCCGCAGGCGATGTCCGTGCCGGCCACGGGATCGTGGCTCAGCAGGATCCCCGCCAGCCGGTGCGCCCCCGTGTAGGGCCTGGCCACGAGCGAGTAGCCCAGACGGTCGCCGCCCGGCGTGAGCACCTTCCTGCCCGGCACGGTACGGCGCGCCCCGTAACCGAGCGGCACCTCCGGAGGCGCGGAATCCGGCGGTGCCACGTCGAGGCGGGGGAAGGGGAGCAGATCGGCGGGCCTGGCGTTGACGATCCGTTCGCGGCTCCAGTAGCCGACGGTGTCCCGCGAGTCCCGTGTGGGAGCGGGGCCGCCGTGCAGGAGCAGACACACCGCGAGAACCAGCCTGAGCACCCATCCCCCTTGAGTTGATCATTCAACCCTAGAGGATCACATGCTCCTTGCCGTGTAACGTTCGGCCAGGTCACGCAGCATGGCGTGGGCAGAGCCCACACCTCGGGATGCTTGAGCACCGCCTTGGGCAGCTTCGCCACCATCGTGTGGTTAATGTCGCGGACGTTGCCTACGGGGCGCTTCGCCCGCCTGGCTGCCTGACCCATTGCCAGGACGGCTGGTCGGTGGTGCGCTGGAGTCATGGCTGTCGACCTGAACCACACCATCGTGCCGAGCAGGAACAAGCGGGCCTCGGCGGAGTTCCTCGCCGAGATCCTGGGTCTGAAGGCGGGGCCGCAGTGGGGGCCGTTCGTCCCCGTCGAGACCGCCAACGGCGTCACGCTCGACTACATGGACGCGGAGGAGTTCCGCGCCCTGCACTTCTGCTTCATCGTCAGCGAGCCCGAGTTCGACGAGATCTTCGGGCGCATCAGGGAGCGGGGCCTGGCCTACTACGCCGATCCAGGACATCGCGAGGCGGGTGAGATCAACCACCTCTACGGCGGGCGCGGCGTCTACTTCGACGATCCCGACGGCCACAACATGGAGGTCATCACCGCGCCCTACGCGTAGAGGGTCAGAGCCAGTAGTTGTCGTGGCGCAGGTAGAACTCCGCCTTCTCCTCGTCGCTCATGCCGGCGATGTCGAGCAGGCCCTCGAAGTAGCCCTCGCGCGGCGCGCCGGGTGAGAAGTGCAGCAGCATGGAGGCGGGCTCGCCCGACTCGTTGCGGAAGCCGTGCGTGCCGCCCGCGGGCACGTGCACCCAGTCGCCGGGCTTGGTGTCGATCCAGCGGTCGCCGTTGTAGATCTTGACGGTCCCCTCGAGGATGAAGAACGACTCGGTGATCGTCTTGTGGAAGTGCGGGCCTGGCCCGGTGGGCGTCGGGCCCATGTTCCAGCGGTAGAGGCCGAACAGGCCGCCGGTGGAGGCGCCGGTGGCCAGGTAGTCCACGGTGTTGCCGGTGGGGTAGACGAGGTCAGGCTCGGAGCCCGCCGGCCGGTAGACGGCGCTGGACTTGCCCTTGTCGTCGAAGTAGATCGGATCGGGATATGTCATGCGCTGATCCTATGGAGGGCCGCGCAGGCGCGGCCCCTCTCCCGCGTACGGGACGAGAGGGCCGCGCCTGCCGGGCGAGAGATCAGGGGTAGAGACCGCGCATCTGGTGGGCCTCGGCGACGCGGCCGACGCCGATGACGTGGGCGGCCTGGCGCAGAGTCAGCCCGCGCGCCGCGGCGACCGATTTCACCTCCGAGAAGGCGCCTTCCATCAGGTCGCGCAGCCTCACCTCGACCTCGCTGGCGCTCCAGGAGTAGGCCTGCATGTTCTGCACCCATTCCAGGTACGACACGATCACCCCGCCCGCGTTGGCCAGGATGTCGGGGACGATCGTGGTGCCCTGCGCTGCGAGGATCTCGTCGGCCTCGGGCGTCGTCGGCCCGTTGGCGCCCTCGACGATGAGCCTGGCCCTGACGTGAGGCGCGTTCGAGGCGGTGATGGCTCCTTCGAGCGCGGCGGGGACCAGCACGTCGACGTCCAGCTCCAGCAGCTCGTCGTGGGCGAGCGCGTCCGCGTGGCGGTAGCCGGCGACGCTGCCGGTCTCCGTCACCCAGGCGCGCAGGTCGGCCACGTCGAGGCCCGAGGAGTTGTGGACGGCGCCGCTGACGTCCGACACCGCCACGACCCGCGCGCCCGCGTCGGCGAGGTACTGCGCGGCCAGCGCGCCGACCTTGCCGAAGCCCTGGACGGCGACGGTGACGCCCTCGGGGGAGCGGCCGAGCGCGGTCAGCGTCGCGATCTGCACGCCGCGCGAGGTCGCCCCCGTACGGCCCAACGACCCGCCCAACGTCATCGGCTTGCCGGTGACGACACCGGGCACCGAGTACCCGGCGTTGACGCTGTAGGTGTCCATGATCCACGCCATGGTCTGCTCGTCGGTGCCGACGTCGGGCGCGGGGATGTCCTTCTCGGGGCCGATGAGCGGCAGGATCTCGTTGACGTAGCGGCGGGTCAGCCGCTCGAGCTCGCGCGTGCTGAGCACGGTGGGGTCGACGGAGACGCCGCCCTTGGCACCGCCGTACGGAATGCCCACCAGCGCGCACTTCCACGTCATCCACATGGCCAGCGCGGTGACCTCGTGGATGTCGGTGGAGGGGTGGAAGCGGATGCCGCCCTTGGCGGGTCCGCGCGAGACGTTGTGCTGGACCCGGAAGCCCTGCACCACGTCGAGGCTGCCGTCCTCCCGGCGGACGGGAACCGAGACGGTCAGCGAGCGGCGCGGCGTGGCGAGCATCGTGCGCAGCCCGTCGTCGAGACCGAGCTCCTCGGCGGCCTGGCCGAGCTGGTGGAGAGCGGAGTCGAGGGCCTGTTGTCCAGGGGTGATCAGGGCCGGCGTCCTTGACGGCACCATGACGCTCATGGAAGGAGTTCCTCCTGTTATGTACGCCCAAATGAGGGAAAAGCGCCATTGCTCAACCCGTGGGCGGTTCTGTAGGCGATCAGCCTAGCCAGAATCCAAGCCGGACATGAGCACTATGGGAACGTGCCACTCTGGCAGTCTTGAGAGTGAAACCGCGCCGAATTGTCACAACGAAGGACTCGGATGTCATCTTTGGTCGTCGGTCCGATGCTGCGTTACGTCGACTCCACCCGCGCCTCCATCTGGGTGGAGACGTCCGAGCCCTGCGTGGTCACGGTGTGCGGGCGGTGGGGGACCCCGACGTTCGCCGTGCACGGACACCACTACGCGATCGTCGATCTGGAGGGGTTCGAGGGGGAGTACACCGTCGAGCTGAACGGCGAGCAGGTGTGGCCCGAGAGCGACAGGCCCAGCCGTATCAGGCTGCTGCCGCCCGAGGGGCCGGAGAGGGTGATGTTCGGCTCGTGCCGCACCAGCGTGCCCCATGACGCGGCGCACACCGCCACGCACGGGGTGGACGTGCTGCGCGCCTACGCCCGCAGCGGGGAGCCGCTGCCCGACCTGCTGCTGATGCTCGGCGACCAGGTCTACGCCGACAAACCCTCGCCAAGGATGCTGGAGTTCATCGCGGGGCGCAGGAAGCCGGGTGAGGAGCCCGCCAAGGAGATCGCCGACTTCGAGGAGTACGCCGAGCTCTACAGGACCGCCTGGAGCGACCCCGACATCAGGTGGCTGCTGTCGACCGTGCCGACGGCGATGATCTTCGACGACCACGACCTGCGCGACGACTGGAACACCTCCAAGGACTGGCGCATCAAGATGGCCAGGACGAGCTGGTGGCGCAGGCGGGTCGTGGCGGGGCTCGGGGCCTACTGGGTCTACCAGCACCTGGGCAACCTCTCACCGGAGGAGCGCGCGGACGACCCGCTGCTGGCGGCGCTGCGCGCGGGCGAGGGCGCCACGGCACTGGACGAGTTCGCCTACCAGGCCGACGCCGAGCCGACCAGCAACAGGTGGAGCTACGCCCGCGACCTCGGCCACTCCAGGCTCATCATCATCGACACCCGGTGCGCCAGGCAGCTGACCCCCCGCGACCGCAGGATGCTCGACGCGGGGGAGTGGGCCTGGCTGGAGGAGCAGATCGAGGGGGCGAGCGGGCGGTTGATCATCGGCTCGTCGATCCCGTTCCTGCTGCCCGAGGGCGTCCACTTCGTGCAGAACTGGAACGAGGCGCTGTGCGACGGGAAGTGGGGCAGGCTGGTCGCGCGGGCGTCCGAGATCTTCAGGCAGGCCTTCGACCTGGAGCACTGGGGCGCCTTCCGTCGTTCCTTCGACGACCTGTCCAGGCTCCTGATCAAGATCGACAAGCCGGTCTTCATCCTCTCGGGCGATGTGCACTACTCCTACCTGGCGCAGGCTCCGGGGCGGATCTACCAGGTCGTGTGCTCCCCGATCCGCAACCCGCTGAGCATGGCGCTGCGCCTGGCCAACATCTTCACCCAGTTCGGCGTCGCCACGCTCATCGGCGGCACGCTCGCCAGGCTCGCCCGCATCCCCCGCCCGCCGTTCCGGTGGAAGGTGACCAAGGGGCCGATGTTCCAGAACGCGCTCGCGTCGCTGGACTTCTCCGACAAGGTCACCGTTACCTGGTACGGCGAGACGCTGGATCCGCTAGAAACTGTGCATGACCTCTGACCAATATGCCGTGGCTGTCCCTTTCTATGACTTGTGGCATGAGGACGGGCACGTGCCCGAGATCCGGGAGAAGCTGCCTGCGCTGGTGAAGGGCTCGGTGCTGGAGATCGGCGCGGGTACCGGCCTCATCACCGAGGTCATCGCCGACGCGACCGACGGCGAGATCTTCGCCCTAGAGCCCTCGCTCGGCATGCGCTCGGTGCTGCTGTCCAGGCTCGCGGGCCGGCGCGAGCTGCTGGAGCGGGTGACCGTCCTGCCGTACGGCGCGCTCGACGTCGAGCTCGACGAGCCGGTTGACATGATCGTGATGATCTCCGTCCTCTACTCGATCGAGGACCGCGCGAGCCTCTGGGCGACCCTCGCCAGGCAGCTCGTCCCCGGAGGGCGGCTGGTGTTCAACTTCAGGGAGCGAGAGGCCCCGACGCCCGGCGACGACGCGGAGATGGCCTCCTACCGTGTCGGCAGGCACACCTACGAACTGTGGGGCAGGACGCTCGAGGTCGAGGGCGAGCGCATCTCGGCCCGCTTCCGCTACGTGATCAGGCACGGCGGCGAGGTCATCAGCGAGGACGTCGTCGACAGCGTCACCCGCAGGCCCTCGCTCGCCACCCTGGTCGCCGAGCTGACCGAGGCGGGCTTCACGCGGGAGGACGCGCCCGAGGGGCTGCTCGTGTGGGGGCTCGAAAAGTAGGTGGAACCGGACTCCGGCCTGCGGCCAAGTACTGATTGACCGCAGAAAGGACTCCCTCCCGTGGTGATGGCGCAGGCGTTGGACGACGCGACGCTGGTCGGACAGTCGATGAGCGAACCCGAGATGTTCGCGACGCTGTTCGACCGGCACGCCGATGAGATCTTCAGGTACGCCGCACGGCGGCTCGGCCCCGAACTGGCCGAGGACGCCGTGGGCGAGGTGTTCCTCGCCGCCTTCCGCGGCAGGGCGCGCTACGACCGCACGCGACCGGACGCCAGGCCATGGCTGTACGGCATCGCGACCAACGTCGTGGCGCAGCACCGCAGGGCAGAGCGCCGCCGTACCCAGGCCATGGCACGGCTGGCGCCCGACAGGCCCGGATCCTTCGACGAGCGAAGCGCCGACCGTGTCACCGCCGAGCAGCTTCAGCCCAGGCTCGCCAAGGCGCTCACGCGGCTCTCGGCGGCCGAACGGGATCTGTTGCTGCTGGTGGCGTGGGCGGACCTGACCTACGAGGACGTGGCGCTCGCGCTGGACATCCCCGTCGGCACGGTCCGCTCCCGGCTGCACCGGCTCAGGACCAAGGTGCGCAGGGCCCTCGGCGGCATCGACCCTTTCCGAGAGGAGCCCGAGCATGGATGACGAGATCAGGATGTTCGCCGAGGGACGCCCGGACGTCCCGCCGTACCCGCGGGAGGCGCGCGAGGCCGCGCGCAGGCGGCTGCTGGAGGAGACCAGGGCCAGGCGCGGATTCAGACTTCCGCGCCTGGGCTGGCAGGCCGCGGGGGCCTTCGGGCTGACCGTGGCGCTGGTCGGCGGCGTGGCGTTCACGCTGTCGTCCACCCAGCGGGACGGCACGGCGGCCCGTCCCGCGGGGGCGGTCACGGTGGCACCTCCCACGGAAGCGGTCACGGTGGAGGCGGGCGGCGAGCTCGACCCGAAGCCGGGGCAGTTCGTCCTGGTGGAGTCGGAGACGATGTACCCCTCCTACTCCTTCGGGGAGCAGGAGTCGCGCCACCTCTACAGGACCAAGCGGCAGCTGTGGCGCTCGGTGGACGCCAGCGCCGACGGGCTGATGTCGATCGAGGGCATGGAGCCCAGGCAGTTCCCCGGCTGGCCGCTGCCGGAGCATGCACAGAAGTGGAAGGGGACCGACTGGCACAGCCTGGCCTCGTGCCCCGACACTCTGGGCGCCTTCCGCAACGACTACGCCTTCCTGTCCACCCTGCCGGACGATCCCGAGCGCATGAAGGACTTCCTCGCCCAGCGGGCCAAGAACACCAACGACGACGCCTTCCGCGCCGCGGCCGACCTGATCAGGGAGACCTACGTGCCGAAGGCGCAGCGCGCCGCGCTGTTCGCCGCGATGAAGGGGCTGCCGGGGGTGGAGGTCGCCGAAGGCGTGGAGGACGCGGCGGGTCGCAAGGGGACCGCTCTCGGCAGGGCGGCGCCCGAGCAGGGAACGGTGGAGCAGCTCATCTTCGACCCTGAGACGTTCGCGTTCATGGGCGAGCGGGGCACGGTCGTCGACGAGAAGGCCGCGGGGGCTCCGGTAGGCACGCTGCTGTCTCTCACGGCCCAGACGGCGGTCTCGGTCGTGGACACCCTGCCCGACGCTCCGACGGCGGGGCACGACAGCGCGTGCGATCCGAAGCCGACCCCGACAGGGACGGCGCCCGGCGTCGAGCCCACGCCCATCCCCTCGCCTCCGGCGAAGTCGGGTCGCTCGGCCGACCCCTCGGCGCCGGAGTCGGTCGAGCCCACCCCCGTTCCGACCGAGACGCCGAGCGATCCCGCGACGGCCACTGTCGTGCCCACCAGGACGGGCTGACCCCAGAAGGTACGGCTCCCGCCCTCGCGGCGCGAGCCGTACCCCCCTTGGGCGCTACCTGAACGAGGCGATCGCGTCGGCCAGCTGGTCCACGGCCCACAGGAGATCCTCCTGCGAGATCACGATCGGCGGAGCGAGCCTGATCGTGGAGCCGTGGGTGTCCTTGGCCAGCACGCCGCGCGCCATCAGCGCCTTGGACACCTCACGCCCCGTGGCCAGCGAGGGGTCGATGTCGACGCCGGCCCACAGTCCCCGCCCGCGTACGGTGACCACGCCGTGGCCGATCATCTCGCGCAGCCTGGCGTGCAGCACCTCGCCGAGCTGGGCGGCGCGCTCCTGGAACTCGCCGGTGTTAAGGATCTCGATCACGGCGTTGCCCACCGCGCACGCCAGCGGGTTGCCGCCGAAGGTGGAGCCGTGCTGGCCAGGCTTGATCACGCCGAGCACGTCCTCGTCGGCCGCGATGGCGCTGACCGGCACCACCCCGCCGCCCAGAGCCTTGCCCAGGATGTACATGTCGGGCACGACGCCCTCGTGGTCGCAGGCGAAGGTCTTGCCGGTGCGGCCGAGCCCGGACTGGATCTCATCGGCGATCATCAGGATGCCCTGCGAGGTGCACAGCTCACGCACCTGGCGCAGGTAGCCGTCCGGCGGCACCAGCACGCCCGCCTCGCCCTGGATCGGCTCCAGCAGCACCGCCACCGTGTTGGCGTCGATCGCGTCGCGGATCGCCTCGACCGAGCCGTACTTCACGACCGTGAACCCGGGCGTGTAGGGCCCGAAGTCGTCGTGCGCGTCGGGATCGGTGGAGAAGCTGATGATCGTGGTGGTGCGGCCGTGGAAGTTGTCCTCCATCACGATGATGTTGGCCTGCTCGGGGGCGACGCCCTTGACCTGGTAGCCCCACTTACGGGCGACCTTGATCGCGGTCTCGACGGCCTCGGCGCCGGTGTTCATCGGCAGGATCATGTCCTTGCCGGTCAGGTCGCCCAGCCCGGCGCAGAAGGCGGCGAACTGGTCGTGGTAGAACGCTCTGCTGGTCAGGGTGAGGTTGTCGAGCTGCTCGTGCGCCGTCTGGAGGATCTTCGGGTTGCCGTGGCCGAAGTTGAGGCTGGAATAACCGGACAGGAAGTCCAGGTAACGCCTGCCCTCCACGTCGGTCACCCAGGCGCCGTGCGCCTCGTGGATGACGATGGGCAGCGGGTGATAGTTGTGGGCGCTGCGGCGCTCGCTCACGCCGATGTGTTCTGCGCTCGTGGTCATGTCAGTTTTCCCCCCTGATTTCCAGTGTGCAGCACTTGGGACCCCCGCCTGCCTTGCGCAACTCGGAGAGCTCGACGGGGATCACCTCGTATCCGCGCCGCTTGAGGTCCAGCTGGAGGTCGTGGGCCTCCGAGTTGATCACGATGTGCTCGCCGTCGCTGACCGCGTTGAGGCCGAGCACCTCGGCGTCGTCGGCGCCCGCGATCACGGCGTCGGGGAACATCCTGCGCAGGACGCGGAGGCTCCCCTCGGAGAACGCTCCAGGGTAGTAGGCGATATTCCGCCCGTGCAGGGGGAACAGCGCGGTGTCGAGGTGGTAGAAGCGCGGGTCCACCAGCGTCAGCGAGACGACGGGGCGGCCGAGGAACTCCTGCGCCTCGCCGTGCGCCTCCCGCGAGGTGCGGAAGCCGGTGCCCGCCAGGATCACCTCGTCCATCGCGAGGAAGTCGCCCTCGCCCTCGTTCACGTGGACCGCCTCGTGCGTCGGGAAGCCGCGCTCGGCGAACCAGTTCAGGTAGGCGGGGCCCTCGGCGGCCCGCTCGGGGAAGGCGAAGCGCGCGCCGTAGACCCTGCCGCCCGCCACGAGCGCGCCGTTGGCCGCGAACACCATGTCGGGCAGGCCCTCGATCGGGTCGATCAGGCTGACCGTGTGACCGAGAGCCTCGTAGGCGGCTTTCAACCCCTCCCACTGCCTGACGGCCACGTCGCGGTCGGCGCCCGCCTCCGGGTCCATCCACGGATTGATCGCGTACTCCACCGTGAAGAAGTCAGGGCGGCACATCAGGTAGTGCTTGGGCATGCTGCGGCTCCAACGTCGAAGGGGACGCCGCAAGCCTAGGAACAGCGTTTACGCAGGCCAAGCTGCTGGTATTGCGTGTCCGCGCGGGTCCGTTGCGTCTTGCCGCCGCGTCGCGCCGATTCGTTGCGCGTCGTCCACCAGGCGGGAGAGCACGATCGAGCTCTTGGTCCTGACGACGAACGGCTCGGCCGCGATCCGCTCGATGACCCGCTCGACATGGCGCACGTCGGTGGCCCTGATGTGCAGCAGCGCGTCGGCCTCGCCGGTGATCGTGCACGCCGAGACGACCTCGGGATGCTGGGCGACGGCGATGCCGATCGCCGAGGGTGAGGTCTTGCCCTGGCAGAACAGCTCGACGTACGCCTCGGTGGTCCAGCCCAGCGCCTGGGGCGAGATGCGGGCGCTGAAGCCGGTGATCGCGCCGGTCTCCCTCAGCCGGTCCACCCTGCGCTTCACCGCTGACGCCGACAGCCCGATCCTGTGCCCGATTTCCGCATATGTCGCCCGGGCATCCTCGACGAGGGCCCCGATAATGTCCCGATCCAACCGATCCAGTTCCACGTCCCCCTGTATACAGGCTTGCCCGTACGACAGGCCGCGCCGGTCACCTCCAGCCCTCATCGAGTCGGCGGAGGGGCCCTCGGCAGGGCCCGGCGAGGTTCCCCGATACCCGACACCGACAAATCCGTCACGGCTCCGAAGTCAGCGTTTAGCATCAAACTACGCGGACCGCGTTGGAGGCCTGATGCGCTTCAAGGACCACCCTGCCGAGCAAGGAGAGGTCACGCGCATCGCGCCCGCCGTGGCCTATGACGGCGACCTCTACCACCTGCCCGACTGGATCACGCGCCGCGGTGAGGAACGGGAGCTGGGCCGCGCCCACGCCGAGGGCGGCCACCTCGACACCCTCACGCTGGAGACCGGCAGCGTCCCCCGCTTCCACGAACTGGAGGACGAGCGGCTGGCCGAGCTGAGCAGGATCGAGGACGCCACCGAGCGCGAGATCCAGCAGGACCGCGCCGCGTTCGAGTCCCAGAAGATCAAGCTGGCCGAGTCGCAGCGCCACTTCGCCGAGGCCCGCCGTACGCTCGACGAGACCCAGCGCCGCGTCACCGAGCTGGAGCAGCCGAGCAGGCGGCCTGGCGACGGCAGGCCGAGCTCCATCGCGCTGTCGGGCAGCCGCTGGCCCGCGGTCAGACGCTGGCTGCCCGCCGCGCTGCTGCTCCTGCTCCTGGTGATCGTCGAGGTTCCGATCCTCTACCAGGTCATCCTGTCCTGGGGCGACAGCGTGGAGATGACCGCGCTGATCGCCACGGGCGCCGCCCTCATCATGCTCGTCGCCCCCCACATGTACGGCAGGGCCTACCGCACGTGGCAGGAGAACGGCAGCCCCGCCAGGGGCCGATGGCTGCTGATCGCGGTCGCGCTCGTCTGGGTGGGCCTGATCGTCGCCGTGGCGGTGCTGCGCAGGGACGCCCTGGTCAAGCCGCTGGTCGTGGACGGACAGAACATCGGGCCCACCGCCGAGGGCGTCAGCCAGCTGCCCACCATGATCCTGCTGCTCGCCCTGCTCGTGGCCACCGCGCTGATCGCCGCCGACCTGGGCCGCCGGATGCACAACCCCAACGACAGGCGGCTGCGCGAGCTGCGCGCCAAGCGCGACCAGGAGCGGCGCGCCTTCGTGGAGGCCCAGAGCGAGTACCAGCGCGACGCCGGATTCGCCGAGAGCATCGGCCAGCACCTCCAGGCCGCCGACCGCCGAAGGGCCAGCAGGGTGCGCCAGGTGGACAACGGCTTCGAGAGCCTGGCCACGGCCTACCTTGGTGGCGTGGTCGAGGGCCTGGGCGACCCGGAGGCGGCCAGCTGGGCCGAGCGCATTCTGGTGCGGCGCAGGGCGGCTAGGTCGCGAACGTGAACCAGTTGACGTTGACGAAGTCGGCGGGCTGACCGCTGGTGAAGGTCAGGTAGACCGTGTGGGTGCCGCTCGTCGGCGCGATGGTGCCGGGCACGGTCCTCCAGCTCTGCCAGCCCCCGGTGCCGGCGATCGCGAAGTCGCCGATCGGCGGCGCGGTCGGGCTGCCGAGCCGTACCTGGACCAGGCCGCTCACGCCGCCCGCCGCGCCCGAGGCGACCCTCGCGCTGAACTGCCGCGCGGCCGTGGCGCCGAAGTTGACGCCGTCGAAGCGGAGCCAGTCGCCGTTGGCGATCCCGCCGACGTTCTGACCGCCGCCGGTGTCGGTCGTGGTCTCGACCATGGTGCCGGACTGAGCCTGGTAGCGCTCGGCCTGGATCGTGGAGCGGGCGTCCACACCGCCTGGCGGGTTCGTGGGCGGGTCGGTGGGCTGGGTGCCGCCGCCGCTCTGCCAGACCGCCACGTAGTCGACCACCATGGGCCTGCCCGACACGGTCGCCGCGGTCGGTGTCGGACCGGCGAGCGCGTTGGGGAAGGCGCCGCCCATCGCCACGTTGAGCAGGAGGAAGTAGCCCGCGTGGCCGGTCATGTTGGTCCAGGTGCCCGCGTCGAGCTGGGACTGGCTGACGCTGTGGAACTGCTGGCCGTCGACGTACCAGCGCAGCTGGTTGGGCGAGAGGCTGCGGTCCCACTCGAAGCGGTAGGTGTGGAAGGCCGACTGGCACGTCGAGCCGGGACACGCCCTGCTGGCGCCCAGTCCAGAGGTCTCGTTGCACGGTCCGCCGGGGTTCACGCCGCAGTGCAGGACGGCCCAGACGGCGTTGACGCCGTTGACGTTCTCCATGATGTCGAACTCGCCGATGCCGGGCCAGTTCCAGTAGTTGCCCCTGTACGGCGAGCCCAGCGCCCAGAACGCGGGCCAGTAGCCGAGCGCCGCGTCGCCTGTGACGTTCGGCATCTGGATCCTGCCCTCGATGCGCAGGATGCGCCCATCGGCGGGCTTGAAGTCGGCGCGGCGGGTCTCGATGCGGGCCGAGGTCCAGTTCTGCCCGCTGCCCCGAGGCGTGATGCGCAGGTTGCCCGAGCCGTCCAGGCTCAGGTTGGCGGGGTCGGCGGTGTAGTTCTGGATCTCTCCGGTGCCCCAGTTGCCGGGGCCGCCCGGATAGCCGTGGCCGGTGTCGACGATCCAGTTGGCGGAGGACGGCAGCGCGCCCGAGGGGCCGTTGAAGTCGTCGGACCAGACGAGGCTCCATCCGGTCGGCGTGGGCGGCACGGCGGCGACGAGGGCTCCGACGGCTAACAGCGCGACCGCCGTCGCGGCCAGACGCCTGAAGTACTTCGAGGGCATGACGGTTCTCCCTTGAGCCTGGGGGGTGAGTGGGAGAGCGCTCTCTGCGATTGATGTGACCACGGCAATCCGGACCTGTCAATGCCGCATTGACAGGGCCGTGTGGTGAAGTAAACGTAGCGAGAGAGCGCTCTCAGTTCGCCTGGGGTGCGGGTCGCGTGGGGTGTGGGGAGGGGCCGGTGGGCTCAGAGCAGGTCCACCGAGGTGGCGCCCGCCGTTTCGAGCGCCTCGGTCCAGAAGCTCTCCAGCAGCGGGAAGCGGTCGGGGTTGGAGCCCTTCTTGCGCAGGAAGCCGTGGACCACCACGTCGTAGCCGGTCAGGTCGGGCAGCAGCCGCGACTGCCTGAGCTCCTTGGCCTTCGCCTGCCTGGCCGCCTCCGACAGGTCCAGCTTGTTGACGTTCAGGTCGCCCCTGTTGTTGATCAGGTCGCTGAACACGATCACCCGGTGGGCCAGGTCCGGCCGGCGCTGGGCGTTCATCTGCTTCACCAGATAGCGGAGCGCTCCGAGCACGTCCGACCCCTCGCCCTCGCTGGGACAGTCGAACAGCTTGCTCGCGCGGGGGAGCACCTGCGTGAGGCGGTGCTTGCGGATGCGCTCCTCCACGACGGGGTTGTCGTTGGGATTCTCCCTCTCGGTCGCGGCCACCGCGACGGGGTCCTCGCGGCACGTGCTGCTCTCCGACGCCCCTGTGACGGCCGCGAAGCCCACCCAGTCACAGCCGTCGACGAAGCCCGGCAGCTTGGAGGTCAGGTCGGTGCGGGAGGCGGCGGGGTCGGCGTAGCTGGTGGAGTCGACGATGACGCCGCACACCGCTCTCGACTCCGTCCCGCACGCGGCGACACCCGTGCTCAGCAGACCCATCGCCGTGATCGCCGCCGTCCATCGCCCCGGCCTCATCGCTCTCCCGCCGTCTCGCCCGCTCCCGGCTGTCTCCCGCTGGTGTCGGCGTTCGACGGTTCTCCCGGCTGTCTCCTGCTCGTGTCGGCGTTCGACGGTTCTCCCGGCTGTCCCCCGTCCGTGTCGGCGTTCGACGGGTCAGCCGTCCGGCCTGCTCCGGGGAAGATTCCCGCCTCTCGAGGAACTCCGTCCTGCGCCGTCCCGGGGAGGCCGGCGGCCTCGTCCGTGTGCGCCGGGTTCCGGCCGGCGTCCGCTCCTGGGGAGCCGCTGCCTTCGCCCGTCTCGTGCGCTCCCGCCTCCCGCCGCGTGGCCGTCAGGCCCGGCGCGCTCTCGGGAGCGTTCCGCCGATCACCCTCAGGGACCCCCGGCAGGAGCTCCTGTCTGGACCATCCCCTGGAGAGTTCCAGGACCTCCCGCACCTGGCTGTGCCATATCTCGATCCTGTGCTCGACCTCCTCCAGCAGCCCCCCGATCTCCTCCCTGGACGAGAGCGAGGTGACCCCTTCGGCCGAGGAGTCCATCGCCACCACCTCGCCCTTCCACAGCGAGGGGATCTCCTCCCTGCGAGGATGCGCCCCCATCACCCCGCGCCGGTAGGCCGCGATCACCTGCTGCGCCCACGCGTGGACGGCCTCCACCTCGTGGTTGCGCTCCACCAGCACGCCGTCCCACTCGCGCGCCAGCTGCTCGATGCGTGAGCGCGCCCGATGGATCCGGTCCGACGCCTCCCTGAGCGCCGACTCCCTCGCCCGCTCCGCCCGACGCCACCTGGCCTCCGCGATGGAGATGAACGGATCCTCCTCCGCGCCCGCCGTACCCGGAGGGGCGGGGGAGGCGCCCTCTTCCGTCGCAGGGGCCGCGGAGGCCGCCCTGCCGTTCGGCGACGTTCCGGGGGAGCCCCGTACCTCCCGCGCGTCAGGCCGCGCCTCCGGGTACAGATCCGCTCGGCCCGTCTCTCTGAACACCGTCTCCCGCGCCTCGCCGACCTGGCGTAACAGGTCGGTACGGCGGGCGGCGAGCCCCTGGTCGACCCGGGCGATCCGCTCCCGCGCCCTGGCCCTGACCTCGGAGAGGAAGGCGGGCTCGCAGTCGGGATCGGTGAAGTGCGGCAGAGGGAGCTCGCGGGCGTCCTTCAGGCCCTGCCGGTGAGCGTCGTCCCGCTCGCGATCCCGCTCGGCGAGAGGGTCGCCCGACCCCCGTTTGAACAGGCGTGACAAGAACGCCATTCATGTCTCCCGGCTCCGCCGGAACGATCTCCGGCCCGAGTGTCCCTAGATCCCCACACTAATCGGTCATCCACCGCTCATAGCGCGAAAAATCAGGCCATAGCAAACGGGTGCGGGGATCAGGGAGCGCCGGGGCAGCCGGCACGCGTCGCCGACGGGCCGGCCCGAAACGCGTGCCGAGCACAGCGCGCCCGAGCACAGCGCGCCCCGAGCACAGCGCGCCCCGAGCGGAGCGCGCCCCGAGCGGAGCGCGCCCCGAGCGGAGCGCGCCCCAGGCAGAGCGCGCCCCGAGCACAGCGCGTGCCGAACGGAGCGTGTGCCGAGCGGAGCGTGTGCCGAGCGCGTCCCGAGCACAGTGCGTGCCGAGCGGAGCGCGCCCCGAGCGGAAGCGCCTGTTGTGGGGGTCAGGCCTTCTCGGCCTCGCCCGTCGCCTGCTCCAGCGCATCCTCGGGAGAGGCCTCGAGGTCCTGCTCGGCGTCGGCGCTGGCCTGGGCCGAGGCCTTGTCCAGCCGTACCCAGCTGGTCACGCTCTCGACCGCGAACAGCACCAGCAGGTACGCGGTCAGGGCGTACAGCACGGGGGTCAGGACGCCGAGCGCCGCGCCCGCGGCGATGATCAGCAGGCGCACCTCCCAGCCGAGACCCGCCATGAACACCCAGGTGGGTGGCCAGATGCTCTGGCGCGTGCGGTAGACGGTGTCGTAGGTGTGGTAGCCGACCACGTACAGCAGCACGAACAGCAGCCACTTGGGCGCGTCGTGGCTCAGGCCGATGAGGATGACGGCGAGGAACTCGGTGCCGCGCAGGATCGGCGGCACCAGCCAGTCGAGGCGTCCGAGGTGGTCGCTGGCCGCGGTGGGCAGGACCAGCACGACCATGATGGCCACCGAGATGAGCGGGGACAGCCCCGCGAGCGCCACCGCGATGGTGGCGAGCAACGTGACCAGGAGGGTGGCGACGGGCGGCAGGCCCTTGCCGAGCCGGGGGGCTACGGCGTGGACCAGGGGACCGTCGTCGCGGTAGGCGAGCAGCCTCGCGGTCTGGATTCTGCGGCGCTCCTCGTCGGGGTCGGGAGCGGCGGCGGCGCTGGCCTGCGGCTGAGTGATCATGCGAGCGACCTCATGACGCGTCCGGTGGCGGTGTAGGCGGCGGCGACGCTGCCCCAGATCAGCAGGGTGATGAAGGTGACCCGGGCGTCGAAGAGGGCGGCGGTGATCGCGATGGCCGCGAACCGCTCGCCGATGGGGAAGACGACCATCTTGCGCGCCCAGTAGACGGCGCGGAACTTGCCCGCCTTGCTCCACATCTTCAGCACGCCGCGGATGCCGCTGCTGCGCTCGACCTTGCGCCGTTCGAGCGCCTTGCGCAGGTCGCGGTCGTCGGGCGCGGTGAGCGGGGTGGTGGGCAGCGGGGAGGGCGGCTTGCGCCGGTTGGCGGCGCCGAAGGAGAAGTCGAGCAGGTGCTTGACCGACTGCAGGGCCAGTGCGGCCAGCGCCAGGATCCAGATGTCGTCGCTGTGCCCCGCCACGACGTAGCCGATGGCGAGACCGGCGAAGACGACGTACTCCTTGAACCGGTCGAAGGTCGCGTCGAGCCACGCGCCGAGCACGCCGAACTTGCGGGCGTAGCGGGCGACCTGGCCGTCGACGCAGTCGAAGACGAAGGCGAAGTAGATCAGCACGCCGCCGGCGACCATGCCGAGCCGCTCGCCCGTGGCGAAGCAGGCGGCCGCCGCCACGCCGAGCGCGATGGAGATCAGCGTGACCTGGTTGGGCGTCAGGCCGCGCCTGGCCGCCCAGCGGGCGATGAAACGGGAGTAGGTGCTGACGAAGTAGGTGGTGAAGAAGCCGTCGGCGCCCTTGACCGCGTTGTTGAGCCTGGCGCGGTCCTCGTCCATGCCGGACATCTCGGTCGCGGCCTCGGTGGCCTCCGCCTGCGTGGTGATCCTGCGGTAGAACAGGTCGCGGCGGCCGCGGATGCCGACGGAGACGCCCTTGCGGACCAGCGCGAAGACGATCAGCTGGACCAGGTCGTCCTCGGGACCGAACAGGTGGGCGAGGTCGGCCAGCTCGCGGCAGGCCTCGGCGAGCACGGGGGCGTTGCGGGCGCTCAGGTGCAGCGGACCGAGCAGGATGGCGTTGGGCCGGGTGACGGCGTGGTGCGCGGTGCCGACCGAGATGATCCTCGACTTGCCCACGCGCGCGCGGACCATGAGCCCCTCGAGGCTGTTGGCGCCGATCTCCGGCTGCGCCTCGTCGATCGGGACGTCGGGGACGATCTTGTCGCCGTTCTCGTCCTCCGGCCGCGGCTCCTTGGCCACGAGCGCGATGGCGCCGCGCTTGGCCTTGGTGATCTGGTAGATCAGCTCGTCGTGGATGACCGAGTTGACCGGCAGGAGCAGCATGCTCTCCTGGGCCGCGTCGGCCACCTCGGCGAGGGCGCGCAGGGCGGTGGCGAGATCGGTGCGCTCGATCGTGGCGGCCTGGGGGTCGAGCGAGAGGGCCTGGGTGCGCAGGCGCTCGCCCACGGTGGGCGCGCCGGGCAGCGCGGCCAGCCGGAGGCCGGTCGGAGCGGTGTCGGGGCCGGGCGAAGAGCCCAGCAGGACCACGCGGGTCATGTCACCCTTTCGAGGCGGTTGCGGGGGGCGGAACAACTGGTAAACCAGGGGCAGTCGTCAAAGTCTAGTGAGAGTTCGGCAAAGCCGGGCCACCCGACGCTCACCCTAGACTGGACGGGTGAGTCTCTACCGTGACGAGGGCGTCGTCCTGCGCACGCAGAAGCTGGGCGAGGCCGACAGGATCGTCACGCTCCTCACCAAGCGCACGGGCAAGGTGCGAGGGGTGGCCAAGGGCGTGCGCCGCACCACCTCGAGATTCGGCGCGAGGCTCGAGCCCTTTACCCATGTTGACCTGCAGTTGCACGTGGGCCGCACGCTCGACGTGGTCACGCAGGCCGAGACCATCCACCCGTACGGCGAGGCGCTGGCCCACGACTACCCCCGCTACACGGCCGGCAGCGCGATGCTCGAGACGGCCGACCGCCTCATCCAGGGCGAGAAGGAGCCTGCGCTCAAGCAGTTCCTGCTGCTGGTGGGCGGGTTGCGCACACTGGGCGACGGCAGCCACGAGGCCCGCCTGGTGCTCGACGCCTACTTCCTGCGCTCGCTCGCCGTGGCCGGATACGCCCCCGCCCTGCAGGAGTGCGCCAGGTGCAGGGCCGACACGGTGAGGGCGTTCGCGATCGTCGCGGGCGGGGCGGTGTGCGGGGCGTGCCGTCCCGCGGGCGCCGCCGTCCCCGCGGGGGAGACCCTGGCGTTGATGACGGCGCTGCTGCGCGGAGACTGGACCGCCGCCGACGCCTCCCAGGCCCGCCACCGCAACGAGTGCAGCGGTCTGGTCGCCGCCTACCTGCAGTGGCACCTCGAGCACGGCATTCGTTCTCTCCGCCATGTTGAAAGGGAGCCAGCACGTTGAACGTCCGTCCCCCCGCGCCGCACCCGTCCGGAGCGGTCCCTCCCGCCATCCCGCGTGACCTGGTCCCCAGGCACGTCGCGATCGTCATGGACGGCAACGGCCGCTGGGCCAAGCAGCGCGGCCTGCCGAGGACCGAGGGGCACAAGGCAGGCGAGGCGTCGCTCTTCGACGTCATCGAGGGCGCGATCGAGCTGGGCGTCCCCTATCTGAGCGCCTACGCCTTCTCCACCGAGAACTGGAAGCGCTCGCCCGACGAGGTGCGCTTCCTCATGGGCTTCAACCGCGACGTGATCCGCCGCCGCCGCGACGAGCTGCACGCGATGGGCGTGCGGGTGCGATGGGCGGGCAGGCCGGGCCGCCTGTGGAAGAGCGTCATCTCCGAGCTGCAGGACGCCGAGGAGATGACCAGGAACAACCGCACGCTCACCCTGCAGTTCTGCGTCAACTACGGAGGGCAGGCCGAGATCGTCGACGCCGCGGTCAGGCTCGCGCAGGACATCGCGGCGGGCAGGGTCAAGCCCGGCAAGGTCAACGAGAAGGTCTTCGCCCGCTACCTCGACGAGCCCGACATCCCCGAGGTCGACCTGTTCGTCCGCTCGTCGGGCGAGCAGCGCTTCTCCAACTTCCTGCTGTGGCAGTCGGCCTACGCCGAGATGGTCTTCCTCAACAGGCTCTGGCCCGACTTCGACCGCAGGGACCTGTGGGAGGCCTGCGAGATCTTCGCCAAGCGCGACAGGCGCTACGGCGGGGCGGTGCCCAACCAGGTATGAGGCTCCAGCTGCTCGGCCAGGTCCGCGCGGGGGACACCGACCTCGGCGGGGCCAGGCAACGCCTGCTGCTGGCGGCCCTCGCGCTGGCCGGCGGCAGGGCGCTGAGCAGGGACACCCTCCTCGACGCGCTGTGGGAGCACGACCCGCCCCGCACCGCGCTCAACGTGCTGCGCACCTACGCCTCCAGGCTGAGGGCCGTGCTCCCGCCTGGAGCGATCACCCTGGTCGGTGACGGATACGCGCTGAGCGGGGTCACCACCGACGCGGAGGAGTTCGAGGCGCTGGCGGCGGGCAGGCCGCGCGAGGCGCTGGCGCTGTGGCGCGGCGAGGCGCTGGCGGGGCTCGAGGGCGGCTACGCCGCCGCGCAGCGCGCCAGGCTGGAGGAGCGCCGCCTGACGGTGCTGGAACGCGCCGTCGAGGCCGACCTCGAGGCGGGCCTGCACGCCGAGGCGGTGGCCGAGCTGCGCGCGCTGGTGGCTGCCCACCCGCTGCGCGAACGGCTGAGCGCCCTGCTCATGCTCGCCCTGCACAGGTCGGGACGGCAGGCCGAGGCGCTGGCCGTCTACTCCGACCTGCGCGCGCTCCTGAGCGACGAGCTGGGCATCGACCCCTCGCCAGAGCTGTCGGAGCTGCACCTGCGCGTCCTGGGGGGTGAGCTTCCCCCTCCGAGGACGGCCGTGCGGCCCGCCCAGCTGCCCGCCGATCTCGCCGACTTCACCGGCAGGGCCGAACTGGTCGAGGCGCTGGCCACCGAGCTGGCCCCCGGCGCCGCCCTGCCCGTCCACGTCATCGCGGGCATCGGCGGCGTCGGCAAGACCGCGCTCGCCGTACGGGTGGCCCACCGGGTCAGGGGCCGCTTCCCCGACGGCCAGCTGGCCATCGACCTGCGCGGAGGCAGCGACCCTATGGATCCGGCCGACGCGCTGGAAAGGCTCCTCGGCGCGCTCGGCGTCGGCGGCCCGCCCGCCGGCCTCGCCGACAGGGCCGCCCTCTACCGCTCGCTGCTCGACGGCCGCAGGATGCTGGTCCTGCTCGACAACGCGGCGTCGGAGGCACAGGTCAGGCCGCTGCTCCCGGGCACTTCGCAGTGCGCGGTGATCGTCACGGGGCGCTCCAGGCTGGCCGCCCTCGCCGGAGCCCGCACGCACGACCTCGACGTGCTGACCAGGCCCGAGGCGCTCAGCCTGCTGGGCGCCGTCGCGGGCAGGGCCAGGATCGCCGCCGAGCCCGAGGCCGCCGTCGCGGTGGCCGAGGCGTGCGCGTTCCTGCCGCTGGCCGTACGGATCGCCGCCGCGCGCCTGGCGGCCAGGCCCCGGCTGGAACGTGGCGGTCCTTCGCGACAAGGTCGCGGGCGAGCGGAGGCTGGCCGAGCTGGCGATCGGCGACCTGGCGGTGGAGCGCACCTTCGACCTCGGATACGACCAGCTCGCCGCCGAGCAGGCGCGGGCCTTCAGGCTGCTGGCCGTCGCCGACGCGCCCGATCTCACCCTGCGCGTCGCCGCCGTCGTCCTCGGCGTGGACGACCCCGAGCCGCTGTGCGAGTCGCTGGTCGACCTCAACCTGCTCGAATCGCCCGCGCCCGGCCGCTACCGCTACCACGACCTGCTGAGGGTCTTCGCGCGCAGCAAGGTGGCCGACGAGGAGCGCGACGAGGCGCTGGCCAGGCTGACGGGCGACTGGCTCCGGCAGGTGCGCGCCGCTGCCGCCGCCAGCAGGGACGGCTCCCCTCAGGCCGGCGCGTGGCTGGCGGAGGAGGCCGCCTGCCTGGTGGGCACGCTGCGCAGGCACGAGGGCGAGCCCCTGCCGCGCCGCAGGCAGGGCAGCACGCTCGCCGTCGCCCGCGCGCTGTGCGAGGTGGGCGGCGGCGACTCCCAGGAGGCGCTGGTCCGCGGGCTGATCGCGCTCGGCGAGGGCGACCCGGCGACAGAGGAGGCCATGGCGGCGCTGCGTATATGAGCGCTCATGCCGGATTCAATCGCGCCCGTGCAGCATCGACGGCATGCAGATCTCCGGATTCGACTACTCCCGTGTCGCCGTGGACGGCGACATCGCGCTCAACGTCGCCATGGCGGGCTCGGGGCCGCCCATCGTGCTCCTGCACGGCTTCCCGCAGACCCACCTGATCTGGCGGCACGTCGCCGCGGACCTGGCCGTCGACCACACCGTGCTCGTGCCCGACCTGCGAGGGTACGGCGACAGCGACAAGCCCGCCGACCAGGACGGCGAGACCTACTCCAAGCGCAGGATGGGCGACGACATCGTCGCCATGGCGGCGGCGCTCGGCCACGACAGCTTCGCGCTGGCCGGTCACGACAGGGGCGCGCTGGTCGCCTTCAGAGCGGCCATGGACCATCCCGCGACGATCACCCATCTGGCCGCCCTCGACGTGCTGCCCACCCTCGACATGTGGGAGGTCATGCGCGGCACCCTGGGCGCGATCGGCTTCCACCTGTATCTGATGGCCCAGCCGCCGGGGCTGCCCGAGCAGCTGATCGCCGCGGCCCCCGACCTGTTCTTCGGCCACTTCCTCGACCTGTGGACCAGGGACCCCGACGCGATCCCCCCGGACGTGCGGGCCGCCTACCTCAAGGCGTCGAGGGAGGCGATCCCCTCGATCGTCGCCGACTACCGCGCCAGCGCCACCGTCGACAAGGCGCACGATGAGGCGGACAGGGCGGCGGGCAACCGCCTCGGCATGCCGGTCACCGTGCTGCAGCAGGACTGGGGCGACGTCCTGCCGTACGACGCGGTGGGGTTGTGGCGGGAGTGGGCGGCCGACCTGGAGCACCGGACGATCACGACAGGGCACTTCGTCGCGGAGGAGAGCCCCGAGACGGTCACGACCGCCCTGCGGGCGCTGCTCGCCCGCTGAGCCGGCTAACCCTTGCGGGCGGCCCTGGCGCGGCGCTTGCCCTCGTGCATGGCGGCCACCCTGGCGATGGGGATGGTGTGACCCTCGGCCACGAGGTCGTCGGGCAGCGCCTGCGCAGCGGGCATCAGCTCGGCCCACGGATCGCCGTCGCCGAGCAGGCCCACGGCGGTGCGCACGGTGAAGTCGCCGGGTGTCACGCGGTCGAGGTCGTCCCACGCCACGGGGAACGACACGGGGACGCCCGGTCTGACGCGCGGGCTGTAGGCCGCCACGACCGTCGCCCCACCCGCTCGGGTGGAGTCGAGGAAGACCTTGCCCTCGCGGTCCTCCCTGATGAAGGCGGTGGTCGCGAGGGCGGGGTCGAGCCGCTCGGCCCTGGCGGCCAGGGCGCGGGTGGCGGCCGCCACGTCGGGCGTCGCAAGACCGTCGATCAGTGGGACGAAGACGTGCAGGCCCTTGGCGCCGCTGGTCTTGACCGCGCCGGCGAGACCGGAGTCGGCCAGCGCCTGGCGGACCAGGTGGGCGGCGCCGACCACGGAGGGGAAGGCGTCACCGGCCGGCGGGTCGAGGTCGAGCACCAGGTGCGTGGGGTGCTCCCTGTTGTCCGCGCGCATCAGCGTGGGGTGGTACTCCACCGCCCGCTGGTTGGCGAACCACAGCAGGGTTTTGCGGTCGTCGCACAGGGCGTAGGAGACCTCCCGCCGCGAGGTCTCGGCCCAGAGCGTGACCGTGGCGATCCACGAGGGGGCGTAGGTCGGGACGTTCTTCTGCATGAAGGGCGCCTGGCCCTGCCGGACCCTGACCACCGACAGCGGACGGCCGCGCAGCGCGGGGATCATGCGGTCGCGCACGGCGTCGAGGTAGTCGACCAGGTCGCGCTTGGTCGCGCCCGCGTCGTCGAAGAGCGGCTGGTCGAGATTGGTCAGGGCGACGTCGTCCCTGACCTCGTCGGTGCTCACCGGATCATCATGCCCTGCGCCTGGCCCGGTATGCGGCGACATGCATGCGATTGCCGCAGGTGCGGCTGTCGCAGTAGACCCTGGACCTGTTGCGCGACTCGTCGACGAAGACCCTGGCGCAGCCGGGCGCCGAACAGGTGCGCAGCCGCTCCCACTCGCCCTCGACCAGCAGGTGGGCCAGCGCGATCCCGCAGTCGGCCGCCAGGTGCTCGGCCAGCGAGGCGTCGGGGGCGAAGTAGTGCATGTGGACCGGATGACCGTCGTGCTCGGTCAGGCTGGGCGTGATCCTGGTGTCGGCGAGCAGCGTGTTGAGCAGCCGCACGGCGTTCGCCTGGTCGGTGGCGGTGAAGACACGGTGGAAGTCCTCCCGCAGCATGCGCACCTGCCCGAGGTCGCGCGGGGTGAGGGCCTCGATGCCGCTGACCTGGCGGGCCCTGACGAACTCGGCGAGATCGTCGAGGTCGGCCAGGCCCTCGTCTCCGCCGGTCGAGGGAGAGGTGTTCACCAGATCGACGACCGTGGCCAGCGAATACACCATGTCATGGCCAAACGGCATGTTGGCTCCTGTCTTGGCCTACTGCAGCGTGGGGCCACAGCGTATCTCCCGGACGGAGTCCGGGGGGCCTTACGAAGGCGCACATCGCCGTACGGGCGGGTGATCCGGCGCGCTAGGAGGCGCGCACCGCCGCCGAGCAGGAGGCGCAGGTGCCGAAGACCTCCACGGTGTGGGTGACGTCGGTGAAGCCGTGCTCGGCGCCGACGGCCTCGGCCCAGCGCTCGACGTCGGGCCCCGCCACCTCCACCGTACGGCCGCAGCGGCGGCAGACGAGGTGGTGGTGATGGTCGCCGCTGGCGCAGGCGCGGTAGACCGACTCGCCGTCGTCGGTGCGCAGCACGTCGACCTTGCCTCCGTCGGCCAGCGCCTGGAGCGCCCTGTAGACCGTGGTGAGGCCGATCTTGGCGCCGTCGGAACGCATTTCCGCGTAGACGTCCTGCGCGCTGCGGAAACCTTCGCTTCTGCGAAGGGTGTCGTGGACAGCGTCGCGTCGATTGGTCATGAGTGGCTCTCCCGGGTTCGGCCTCGGCCTCGCCGTACGAATCTACCGACCACGAGGGCCAGCACGAAGCCGGCGAGAGCGAGAAGGACGATGGCTGCGCCAGGGGGCACCTTAACGGAGAATGTCGAGCTCAGCAGCCCTCCCACGGCGGCGATGACGCCGAAGACCATCGACAGCAGCATCGTGGCGCGAAATCCCCTGGTGAACTGCTGGCTCGTGGCCACCGGAATCACCATGAGCGCGCTCACCAGCAGCAGCCCCACCACGCGCATGGCGATCACGACCGTGAGCGCCGCCGTCACCGCGATGAGCAGGCTGAGGAAGCGCACCGGCAGGCCGCTGGCCTTGGCCACCTCCTCGTCCTGGCAGAGCACGAACAGCTCCCTGCCGAAGACCACCACCATCGCGATCACGGCGACGGCCAGCGCGCCGATGACCCACAGATCCTCGGCCGTGACGCTGGCGATGGCGCCGAACAGGTAGGAGGTCAGCTTGGCGTTGCTGCCGCCAGGAGCGATGGAGATCAGCATCACGCCGCCCGCGATGCCGCCGTAGAACAGCAGCGCGAGCGCCACGTCCCCGCTCGTACGGCCGCGCGCCCGCACCAGCTCGATGGCGACGGCCCCGATGACCGAGACCAGGACGGCGGTCAGCACGGGGGCGGTGCCCGTCAGGAAGCCGAGCGCGACGCCGGTGAGCGCCACGTGCCCGATGCCGTCACCGAGCAGGGCGAGGCGGCGCTGGACGATGAAGGTGCCGACGAGCGGCGCGCAGAGCCCGACCAGCAGCGCAGCGATCACCGCGCGCTGCATGAAGGGCAGTTGGAGGATCTCGATCACGCCTCGGCCCTCCATCCCGCCAGCGGGCCCGTGACGGGCTCCTCGGCGTGCGGGTGGACGTGCTCGTGACCGGGTTTGGCGCACTCGCCCTCAGGCCTGGGAGGCACGCCGTCGTGGGCGATCACGCCGTCGCGGATCAGGATGCCGCGGGTGATGATCGGCTCCAGGGGGCCGAGCTCGTGGGCGACCAGCACGATCGTCCTGCCGTCGCGCACCAGGGCGGAGAGGGTGTCGGCGAGCAGGTGCTGGCTGTCGGCGTCGACGCCGGCGGTGGGCTCGTCCATCACGTAGGTGTCGGGCTCACCGGCGAGCGCGCGGGCGATGAGCACCCGCTGCTGCTGGCCGCCCGAGAGGTTCTGCACCGAGTCGCCCGCCCTGTCGGCCAGCGACACCGCCTCCAGCGCGCGCTCCACGGCCTGCCTGTCGGCCTCGGTGGTCGGGCGCAGGCGGCGCTGGCGGGCGATCCGGCCCGAGGCCACGACCTCGCGCACGGTGGCGGGCACGCCGCCGCCGATCTGCAGGCGCTGGGGCACGTAGCCGACGCGCCACCACTCGCGGAATCTCGCGGGCGGCCTGCCGTACAGGAGGGTCTGCCCGCCGGACAGCGGGGTGAGGCCGAGAAGGGCCCTGATCAGGGTGGACTTGCCCGAGCCGTTGGCTCCGAGCACGGCCACGACCTCGCCCGCGCAGATGGTCAGATCGACGCCGCGAAGCACAGACCGGCGGTCCAGGCTCACCTGGCCGCCGGTCATGTCGAAGACTGCTGTCACGCTGTGCATCCCAGTGCGGTTCGCAGGGTGGTGAGGTTGCCACGCATCGCCGACAGGTAGTCACCGCCGGACGGCTGGCTCTCCATGGGGTCGAGCACCGCTGTCTTCGCCCCCACCTCCGTGGCGAGGACCTCGGCGACCTTGGTGCTGACGAGGGCCTCAGTGAAGATGGTAGTGACCTTCTCGGCCTTGGCGACCTTGGCCACCTCCGCGATGCGGGCGGGGGAGGGCTCGGCCTCGGGATCGATCGAGATGCCGACCTGCTTGAGCTTGTAGCGGTTGGCCAGGTAGCCGAACGCCTCGTGCGCGGTCACGATCGACCTGGTGGAGCAGGTGGCGAGCCCCTTGGTGAACTCCTGGTCGAGTGCGCCGAGCGCGGCGACGGTCTTGGCGGCGCGCTCCTTGTAGTCCTGGGCGTGCGCGGGGTCGGCCTCGGCCAGCCGCTCGCTCAGCTTGGTGGCCACGCCGGCGAAGCGGCTCGGGTCCAGCCACAGGTGCGGGTCGTAGGAGACCTCGTGCTCGTGCTCGTGGGCCGCCTCGCCGCCCTCCGGCTCCTCCTCCGCGTGCGCGGGCAGGGTCTGTACGACGGCGGCCGCGTCGAACCCCTTGTCGGCGCCGTTCTGCTCGACCGCCTCGTCCACGGCGGGCTGCAGGCCCTTGATGTAGACGGTCATCGTGGCCCCGCCGACGCCGGCGACCTGCTGCGGGGTGAGCTCGAGGTCGTGCGGCTCCACACCCGGCGCGGTCAGCGTCTGGACCGTGACGTCCTGGCCGGCGATCTGCTCGGTGAGCCACTGCAGCGGGTAGAAGGCTGCCACGACGGTGGGCTTGTCGCCGGCGGCCCCGCCGGGCGCGGCGGCGGTCTGCGCGGCGCCTGACCCGCACGCGGCGGTGGTGGCCAGCAGCACGCCGCCGGCCAGGAGCGAGAGGAATCGGGCTTTATAGGGCATCACGCCCACAAGTATGACCCAGAATGAAAATGGTTGTCAAAATCCCTCGGGATGCCGGCGACGGCAGGGGGCTCGCGCGCCGACCGGCATCCCTGTCACCCTGACGTCGCGGCCCTGGCCGAGCCGTGGCCCGAGCCCGTCAGGGTGAGCCGGTGCTCGCCGGAGTAGACGTTCATCGAGTCGCCTCTCAGGAAACCGATGAGCGTCAGCCCCTCTTCCGCCGCCAGCTCCACCGCGAGGGAGGAGGGCGCGGACACCGCGGCGAGGACGGGGATCCCGGCCATGACCGCCTTCTGCACCAGTTCGAAGGAGGCCCGCCCCGAGACCATCAGCACGGTCCCCGACAGCGGCAGGCGATCTTCGCGCAGCGCCCAGCCGACCAGCTTGTCGACGGCGTTGTGCCTGCCGACGTCCTCGCGGACGCACAGCGCCTCGCCCTCGAGGCTGAACAGGCCCGCCGCGTGCAACCCGCCCGTCCTGTCGAAGACCCGCTGGGCGGACCTCAACCGGTCGGGCAGCTCTCTCAGAACATGGCTGCCGATCCGCGCGGGGTCGTCGCGGGCGCTCCACCTGGCCACCGTGCGGACGGCCTCGAGCGAGGCCTTGCCGCAGACGCCGCAGGAGGAGGTGGTGGAGAAGTTGCGCGCCTCAGGTGCCTCGACGCCCGGCGCGAGCCGTACGTCGAGGACGTTGTAGGTCTCGAGGTCCGCGCAGTGTCGCATGGTCGAGATGTCCTCTGACGAGGCGAGCGTGCCCTCGCTCACCAGGAATCCCGCGGCGAGGTCGAAGTCGTCGCCCGGCGTGCGCATGGTGACGGTGAGCGCCTGGCCGCCGACCCTGATCTCCAGGGGCTCCTCGGCGGCCAGCGAGTCGCGCCTCCGGGTCGAGACGTGCGCCTTGACGTGCAGTATCTGGCGTTTCTTTGTCCTAGACATAGCCGTAGCCGAAGCGTCCCTTGATGCAGAGGTTTCCGTGGGTGACCGGGTTGTCGTGCGGCGACGTGACCTTGACGATCTTGTTGTCCTGCACGTGCAGCGTGAGGTTGCAGCCCACGCCGCAGTAGCTGCAGATCGTCGTCGTGGTGGTCTGCTCCGACTCGTCCCAGGTGCCCTCGGCCCGCATGTCGAACTCGGTCTTGAACGACAGCGCCCCCGTGGGGCACACCTCGACGCAGTTGCCGCAGTAGACGCAGGCCGAGTCGGTGAGCGCCACGTCGAACTCCGTGGAGATCGTCGCGTCGAAGCCCCTGCCCGCGACGCTGATCGCGAAGCTGTTCTGCCACTGCTCGCCGCAGGCGTCCACGCACTTGTAGCAGAGGATGCACTTGCCGTAGTCGCGGACATAGAGGTCGTTGTCCACCTTGGGTGGCTGGGCGACGGTCGCGGCCTCCTCGCCGAAACGCGCCGGATCCGCGCCGTAGTCGGCCATCCACTCCTTGGCCATCGGCGTCGTCGACAGGTCTGTGGAGGAGGCCAGCAGCTCCAGTACCACCTTGCGGCTGTGCCTGGCCCTGGCGGTGTCGGTGCCGACGACCATCCCGGCCTCCGCCTTCCTGGAGCAGGCGGGCGCGAGGGTCCTCGACCCCTCGACCTCGACGACGCAGACCCTGCAGGCGTTCTTCGGGGTGAGCGTGTCGCCGTAGCAGAGGGTGGGGATGTCCTTGCCGGCCGTACGGCACGCGTCGAGGACGGTCGAGCCCTCGGGCACGCGGACGGCCTCGCCGTCGACCTCCACGTCGATCAGGCGTCGGGGTGGCTGCAGAGGGATCACTTGAACGCTCCCAGGCGGTCGATGGCCGATTCGACGGCGTTCCACGCGGTCTGCCCCAGACCGCAGATCGAGGCGTCGCGCATGGTCTGGCCGACCTCGCGCAGCAGCACCAGGTCCTCGTCGCTGCGCCTCCTGCCCAGCCTGTGCAGGGCCTCCTCCTGGCGTACGGTGCCCACCCTGCAGGGCACGCACTGCCCGCACGACTCGTCGCGGAAGAACGCGGCGATCCTGACGAGGAAGGCGGGCAGGTCCACCTCCTCGTCCAGGACCATGACCACGCCCGAGCCGAGCGTCGCGCCTGCCGCCCTGGTGCCCTCGAAGCTGAGCGGGACGTCCAGGTCGGTGACGAACGAGCCGGCCGCGCCGCCGAGCAGCACCGCCTTCAGCCTGCCCGCCGGCCGCGCGAGGTCGAGCAGCTCGCGCAGTGGCGTGCCGAGCGGCAGCTCGTAGACGCCCGGCCTGCCGACGCTGCCGGAGACGCAGAACAGCTTGGTGTCCGAGCCGCCGGTCAGCAGGATCGGCAGGACGTTGACCAGGGTCTCGACGTTGTTGACGACGGTGGGCTTGCCGAACAGGCCCTTCTCCACGGGGAAGGGCGGCTTGGTGCGCGGCTCGCCTCTGTAGCCCTCGATCGAGTTGAAGATCGCGGTCTCCTCGCCGCAGATGTAGGCGCCCGCGCCCTTCCTCAGCTCGATGTCGAACGCGAAGCCGTGGCCGAGGATGTCGGCGCCGAGCATGCCGCGCGCCCTGGCCGTCCTGATCGCTGTCTCGAGCGCCGCCGTGGCCCTCGGGTACTCGCCCCTGATGTAGAGGTAGCCCTTGCGGCAGCCCGTGGCGTAGGCGGCGATCGTCATGGCCTCGACCAGCGCGTACGGATCCCCCTCCATGATCACGCGGTCCTTGAAGGTGCCGGGCTCGCTCTCGTCGGCGTTGCACACCAGGTAGTGCGGCTGGTCGGGCTGGCGGGCCGTCGCGTCCCACTTGCGGCCCGTCGGGAAGGCGGCGCCGCCCCTGCCGACCAGACCGGCCTCGGTGACCTCGCGGATCACCCCTGCGGGGCCCAGCTCGAAGGCGCGGCGCAAGGCCTGGTAGCCGCCGTTGGCCCGGTAGTCGTCGAGGCTGGCGGGGTCGACGACGCCGACCCGCCTGAGCAGGACCAGGCCCTGACCGCCTGCCTGCGGGACCGCGTCGGCGACCGGCGGCTCGGGACGCTCGACGGTGTAGGGGGTGGCGTCGGCGGCCGGGCTTCCGCCGTACACCGTGGCCTTGGGCGGCAGGCCCGCTTCCAGCGCGAGCGCGGCGGGGGCGCGCTCGCACAGCCCCAGGCACGGGCTCGCCACGCCTTCCCCCGCGTCGCGCACGCCCTTGGCCAGGCAGGCCAGGTCGGTGCAGACGTGCAGCACCCTGGCGGGCCTCGGCTCCATGGAGAACAGCGAGTAGAAGCTCGCCACGCCGTACGCCTCGGCGGGAGGGATCGTCAGCCGCCTGCAGATGTAGGCCAGCGCGCCCTCGCTGATCCACCCGACTCTGTCGTTGACCGCGTGCAGCGCGGGCAGCAACCGGTCGCGGGCCTGCTCGGCCCGCGCGGCCGAGCGCAGGTCGGCCTCGGTGCGGTCGCCGCCCTCCCACGCGGTCACGGGCGGGCCGAGCAGCGCGTCGACCGCCGCCCTCTCCTCCGCCGTCGGCTCGGCGTCGCCGAAGTGCAGGTCCACTAGCTCACCTTCTCGATGCGTACGGCTGCCGCCTTGAACTCGGCCGTTCCCGCGATCGGGCAGGTGGCCTCGATGGTCAGGGCGTTGGTGTCGACCTCGTCGGGGAAGTGCATGGTCATGAACACCAGGCCCGGCCGCAGCGCGGGGTCGATGTGGACGGGCGCGACCACCGTGCCGCGCCTGGAGCTGATCCTGACCTCCTCGCCCCTGGCCAGGCCCAGCTGGGCCGCGTCCTCGGGGCACAGCTCGATCGTCTCGCCCCTGCGCAGCGGTGAGGCGAAGCCGGAGGACTGCACGCCGGTGTTGTAGGAGTCGAGGCGGCGGCCCGTGGTGAGCCTGAACGGGTACTCCTCGTCGAGCAGGTCCACCGGCGGCGAGTGCTCCAGCACCGCGAAGGGAGCTCGCGGCCCCGGGTCCTCCTTCCAGAGGCGGCCGTGCAGGTACGGCGGCTCGATCGCGTCCTCGGAAGGGCACGGCCACTGGATGCCCTGGTGCTCCTCCAGCCGCCGGTAGGTCATGCCGGTGTGGGCGGGGGAGAGCCTCCTGAGCTCGTCCCACACCTCCTGCGCGCCGTCGTAGTGCCAGTCGTGCCCCATCCTGCGGGCGATCTCGCACATGATCCAGATGTCGTCGCGGGCCTCGCCCGGCGGGTCGAGCGCCTTGCGGACCCGCTGGACCCTGCGCTCGCTGTTGGTGAAGGTGCCCTCGCTCTCGCACCACGCGGCGCTCGCGGGCAGCACGACGTCGGCCATCTGGGCGGTCTTGGTGAGGAAGATGTCCTGGACGACCAGGTGGTCGAGCATGCTCAGGCGCTTGACGCAGGCCAGCGAGTCGGCCTCGGACTGCACCGGGTTCTCGCCGATGAGGTAGCAGGTGGTGAGCTCGCCCTCGGCCATGGCCTCGAGCATCTGGGTGAGGTTGAGCCCGTAGCGGGGCTGGATCGGCACCTGCCAGGCGTTCTCGAAGCGCTGCCTGATCTCGGGGTCGAGGATGTCCTGGAAGCCGGGGAGCCGGTTGGGGATGGCGCCCATGTCGCCGCCGCCCTGCACGTTGTTCTGGCCTCTGAGCGGGGAAAGGCCCGAGCCGTACCTGCCGACATGGCCGGTCAGCAGCGCCAGGTTGATGAGGGCGCGCACGTTGTCGGTGGCGTTGTGGTGCTCGGTGATGCCCAGTGTCCAGCACAGCTGGGCCCTGTCGGCGCGGGCGTAGGCGTGCGCCAGCTCGCGGATGGCCTCCTTCGGCACGCCCGTCACCTGCTCGGCCACGCTGAGGGTCCAGGGCTCGACCTGCTCGGCGAACTCCTCGAACCCGGTGGTGGCCCGCCTGATGAACGTCTCGTTGTGCAGCCGCTCGTGGATGATCTCCCGAGCGATGGCGTGGGCGAGCGGGATGTCGGTGCCGACGTTCAGGCCGAGCCACCGGTCGGCCCACTGCGCCGTGCCCGTGCGCCTGGGGTCGACCGCGAACATCCGCGCGCCCTTGTGGATGGCCTTCAGCACGTGATGGAAGAAGATGGGGTGGGCGTTGCGGGCGGCCGAACCCCACATGATGATCACATCGGTGTCCTCGACCTCCTGGTAGGAGGAGGTGCCGCCACCGCTGCCGAAGACCGCGGAGAGGCCCGCCACGCTCGGCGCGTGGCAGGTGCGGTTGCAGGAGTCCACGTTGTTCGTGCCGACGACGACGCGGGTGAACTTCTGGCCCACGTAGTTCATCTCGTTGGTCGAGCGGGCGCACGACAGCATCGCGAAGCTGTCGGGGCCGTGCCTGGCGATGTTGCGCAGGAAGCCCCGCGCCGCGGCGTCGAGGGCCTCGTCCCAGCTCGCCCTGCGCAGCACGCCGTCCTCACGAACCAGTGGATGGGTCAGGCGGTCATAGCTCATGATCCCTCCATTCTGTATACAGCCTACGGTATGTCTTTTAGCGTCAACTCGCGAGGCTCTCGTTGAGCAGATCGCTGACGGCGTGGATGGCGCGCAGCGTCGGGACCTCGGCGCCGGTCAGGTCGGCCAGCTCGACGACGGCGGCCAGCAGCACGTCGAGCTCCAGCGGCTTGCCCTTCTCCAGGTCCTGCAGCGTGGAGGTCTTGTGCTCGCCCGCCTTCTCCGCTCCCCGCAGCCTGCGCTCGATGGACACGCCGGGATCGCAGCCGACCCTCCTGGCCACCTCGACCGTCTCGCGCATCATCGCCACCACGAGCTCCCTCGCCCCGTCGTGGCGGCAGATCCCCGCCATGGTGGCCCTGGCCAGCGCGCTGATCGGGTTGAAGGCGATGTTGCCCATCAGCTTGATCCAGACGTCCTTGCGCAGGTCCTGCTCCACGGGGCACTTCAGGCCGCCCCTGGTCATCGCCTCGCTGAAGTCGACGCAGCGGGCGGTCAGCTCGCCTGAGGGCTCGCCGATGGAGAAACGGGTGCCTTCGAGGTGGCGGACGAGGCCGGGCTCCTCGATCTCGGTCGCGGCGTAGACGACACAGCCGACGGCGCGTTCCAGCGGGAGCGCGGCGGTGACGCTTCCGCCCGGATCGACGCTCTCGATGCGATAACCCTGGTAGGGGCCCTTGAGTCCGTGGAAGTACCACCACGGGATGCCGTTCTGGGCGGCGATGAGCGTGGTGGACTCGTGCAGCAGCGGCCTGACGAGCGCCCCCGCCGCGGCGTAGGAGTTGGCCTTCAGTCCGAGGAACACGTGGTCCACCGTGCCGACCTCGCGGGGGTCGTCGGTGGCGTGGGGGTGGGCGGTGAAATCACCCCTCGGGCTCAGCACCCGCACACCGGCCTCGCGTATCGCCCGCAGGTGCTCGCCTCTGGCGATGAGATGCACCTCGGCGCCGCCCCTGTGGAGGGCGGCGCCCACGTACGCGCCGATGGCGCCGGCGCCGAGAACAGCGACCTTCATACCGAGCTCCGTTCTCGCGTCGACAGTGCATTCGGTATACAGTATGGAAAAATTCGGGTCAATAGAGGGCAGGATGACCTGCACGGGGACCCGCATGGGAAGGTTCAGGAACCAGGCCCGAGCACCGATCCGGACACCGGGTGCCGGGCGTGCGGTCAGGGCCGATCGCGGGGAGCGGGACGGTCCGTGGGAGAGGGCCGGTCTTGATGGCAGGCTTCCTGGTGAGGTTCGCCTTCCTCAGGTGACGGTGGACGCAAGTCGCCGGGGTCCCGGGTGCTGGGCTCGGGCGTGGGTGGCAGGCTTCCTCGGATGTGGTTCGGCCTTCCTGAGGTGATGTTGGACGCAGGTCGCCGGGGTCCATGGATGGTGCTGGGCTCCGGCGTGGGTGGCAGGGTTCGTCGGGTGGAGTCGCGTGTGGAGACGGATGGCGGGGTTCGCAGGGTGGACAGGGCGTCGGGTGGAGACGTGACGTGGGCGGAGGCGCGCGCCATCGCGTTGCGCGCGTCGCCGTCCGCGCCGGTGGAGGAGGTGCCGCTGTCGACGGCGCGCGGCTGTCGGCTGGCCAGGCCGCTGACGGCGCTCGTCCCTGTGCCGGGAACGGACGTGTCCGCCATGGACGGCTACGCGGTCGCGGGGGAGGGGCCGTGGCGGGTGCTCGGACGGGTGCTCGCCGGTGGGCGGGCGCACGGAGAGGTGCTGAAGCCGGGATGCGCGGTGGAGATCGCCACGGGCGCGCCGGTGCCCGAGGGGACGACGTCGGTCCTGCCGTACGAGGCCGCCCATCCCCTGGCCCCCGCCCCACCCACCCGCGACTCCCCGACCCTTTCGGGTGAGCAGGAGGGGGTCTGGGTCGCAGGGGTCGTGCAGGAGGGACGGCATGTGCGGCGGCGCGGTGAGGACGTCGGGCTGGGCGAGGTGGTGCTCGGCGCGGGAACGCGGGTGACTCCCGCGGTGCTGGGGCTGGCCGCGGCGCTGGGGCACGACGTGCTGGCCGTCCATCGGCGTCTCGAGGTGGCGGTGCTGGTGACGGGCGACGAGGTGATCGGCGAGGGACTGCCCGAACCCGGCAGGGTGCGCGACGCCATCGGCCCCTTCCTGCCCGGGCTCATCGCATGGGCGGGGGCGCGCGTGGGCCCACGCCTCACGATCCCGGACGGCGCGGCCCCCCTCCGTGCCGCCCTCACGCCCCATCCGCCGGCCGTCCCCGATCGCGCGACCTCCGTTCCGCCAGGTGACGGCGCCCCTGCCTCCCTCGGAGGCGGTGCTCCAGGTGCGCCCGCCGAGCGCACACAGTCTCACCCCGGCGCGCGGCGTCCGTCGGCCCCGAAGGCGGACGCCGGCCGCGTCGGGTGGGATGGGGGCGCTGAGATCGTGGTGGTGTGCGGCGCCTCGTCCAAGGGGCCCGCCGATCACCTGCGGGCCGTTCTCGACGACCTGGGCGCCGAGGTGCTCGTCGACGGCGTCGCCGTACGGCCAGGCCACCCGCAGCTCCTGGCCAGGCTTCCCTGCGGACGTCTGGTGGTGGGTCTGCCGGGCAATCCGTTCGCCGCGCTGGCGGCGGCCCTCACGCTGCTGGTCCCGCTGCTCAAGGGCGAGCGCTACGAGTACGGCGAGCGCATGACGCTGGCCGTGACCCCCGCCCCGACCTCGCCGACCTCGCCGACCTCGCCGTCCCACCGGAACCAGCAGCCGGTCCACGCGGCCCACCAGGCACCGCGAGGCCACCGCCACAGCACCACCCGGCTGGTGCCCGTCCGCAGGTCGGGGAAGGGGGCGGTGCCCGTGGGGCACGACAGGCCCGGCTCGCTCTGGGGTGCCGCCATGGCCGATGCGCTGGCCGTGCTGCCGCCCGGATGGGATGGCGAGCCGGTGGAGTTGCTCGAGCTGCCGGATTGAGAAGGGGCTAGACAGGCCAGTGATGGCCGGGTAAGCATGAGGCTCATACGGTATGCAGTATGGAGAAGACAGCATTCTGGAAAGGTGAACGATGTCGGAACTGATCTCGGGTGGGCACCTGGTGGCCAAGGCGCTCAAGGCGGAGGGTGTGGACGTCATCTACACGCTCTGTGGCGGCCACATCATCGACATCTACGACGGTTGCGTGGACGAGGGCATCGAGGTGATCGACGTACGCCACGAGCAGGTCGCGGCGCACGCCGCCGACGGCTACGCCAGGATCACCGGCAAGCCCGGCTGCGCTGTCGTCACGGCGGGCCCCGGCACCACCGACGCGGTGACGGGTGTGGCCAACGCCTTCCGCGCCGAGAGCCCGATGCTGCTCATCGGCGGCCAGGGCGCCCTGAGCCAGCACAAGATGGGCTCGCTGCAGGACCTCCCGCACGTCGACATGATGACCCCGATCACGAAGTTCGCCGCGACGGTGCCGAGCACCGAGCGGGTGGCCGACCTGGTGTCGATGGCCTTCCGCGAGTGCTACCACGGCGCGCCGGGCCCGTCGTTCCTGGAGATCCCGCGCGACGTGCTCGACGCCAAGGTGCCACTGGACAAGGCGCGGATCCCGGCCAACTACCGGGCCTCGACCAAGCAGGCCGGCGACCCCGAGGCCATCGAGCGCCTGGCCGACCTACTGGCCCACAGCGAGAAGCCGTGCATCCTGCTCGGCACCCAGGTATGGACCTGCAGGGGGACCGACGCCGCGATCGACTTCGTCCGCGCGCTCAACGTCCCCGCCTACATGAACGGCTCGGGCAGGGGCACGCTCCCGCCGGGCGACCCGCACCACTTCCAGCTCAGCCGCAGGTACGCCTTCACCGAGGCCGACCTGATCATCATCGTCGGCACGCCGTTCGACTTCAGGATGGGGTACGGCAAGCGGCTCTCGCCCACAGCCACCGTCGTCCAGATCGACCTCGACTACCGCACGGTCGGCAAGAACCGCGACATCGACCTGGGCATCGTCGGTGACGCGGGCGCCGTCCTGTCGGCCGTCACGCAGGCCGCCGGCGGACGCATCCAGAACGCCGCCGCCAGGCGCAAGGAGTGGATCGAGGAGCTGCGCACGGTCGAGACGCAGGCCTACGCCAAGCGCCTGCCCAGGCAGCACTCCGACGACCGGCCGATCGACCCCTACCGGCTCGTCCACGAGATCAACGAGTTCCTGACCGAGGACTCCATCTACATCGGCGACGGCGGCGACATCGTCACCTTCTCCGGGCAGGTGGTCCAGCCGAAGTCGCCCGGCCACTGGATGGACCCGGGCCCGCTCGGCACCCTCGGCGTCGGCGTCGCCTTCGCGATGGCCGCCAAGCAGGCCCGTCCCGACAAGGAGGTCGTCGCGCTCTTCGGCGACGGCGCCTTCAGCCTCACCGGCTGGGACTTCGAGACGATGGTCCGCTTCGACCTGCCGTTCATCGGCGTCATCGGCAACAACTCCTCGATGAACCAGATCAGGTACGGCCAGGCCGCCAAGTACGGCGTGGACCGCGGCCGCATCGGCAACACCCTCGGCGACGTCCGCTACGACGAGTTCGCCAAGCTCCTCGGCGGCCACGGCGAGGAGGTCCGCGACCCGGCCGACATCGCCCCCGCGCTCCAGCGGGCCCGCGAGTCGGGCAAGCCGTCCCTGATCAACGTGTGGGTCGATCCGGAGGTCTACGCCCCCGGCACCATGAACCAGACGATGTACAAGTAGGAGCCGTAGATGAAGGCACTGGAAGGCGTCCGAGTCCTCGACATGACCCACGTCCAGTCAGGCCCCTCGGCCACCCAGCTGCTCGGCTGGCTCGGCGCCGACGTGGTCAAGCTGGAGGCCCCGACAGGTGACATCACCAGGCAGCAGCTGCGCGACGTGCCGGACGTCGACAGCCTCTACTTCACGATGCTGAACTGCAACAAGCGCAGCATCACGCTCAACATGAAGAGCGAGCGGGGCAAGGAGCTGTTCACCGAGCTGGTGAAGAGCTCGGACATCCTGGTGGAGAACTTCGGCCCCGGCGCGGTCGACCGCATGGGCTTCACCTGGGAGCGCCTGCAGGAGCTCAACCCGCGCCTCATCTACGCCTCCATCAAGGGCTTCGGCGCGGGCCGCTACGCCAGGTTCAAGGCGTACGAGGTGATCGCCCAGGCCATGGGCGGCTCGATGAGCACCACGGGGTTCGAGGACGGCCCACCGCTGGCCACCGGCGCCCAGATCGGCGACTCGGGCACCGGCATCCACGCCGTCGCGGGCATCCTGGCCGCCCTCTACCAGCGGGAGAACACCGGCAAGGGGCAGCGCGTCCAGGTCGCGATGCAGCACGCCGTCCTCAACCTGTGCAGGGTGAAGCTGCGCGACCAGCAGCGGCTGGCGCACGGGCCGCTGAAGGAGTACCCGAACAGGACCTTCGGCGTGGAGGTGCCGCGCTCGGGCAACGCCAGCGGCGGCGGCCAGCCCGGCTGGGCGGTGCGGTGCGCGCCGGGCGGTCCGAACGACTACATCTACGTGATCGTGCAGCCGGTCGGCTGGAAGCCGCTGTCGGCGATCATCGGCAGGCCCGAGCTGGCCGACGACCCCGAGTGGGCCACCCCCGAGGCGCGGCTGCCGAAGCTGGACAAGATGTTCCAGCTCATCGAGGAGTGGAGCAGCGCCCACGACAAGTGGACGGTGCTGGACAGGCTCAACGCCGAGAACATCCCCTGCGGTCCGATCCTGTCCACCAAGGAGCTGGTCGAGGACGACAGCCTGCGCGAGGAGGGCATCGTCGTCAGCGTCGACCATCCCGAGCGCGGCGAGTTCGTGACGGTGGGCAGCCCGCTGCAGCTGTCGGACTCGCCTGTCGAGGTGCGCACGCCCCCTCTGCTCGGCGAGCACAACCAGGAGATCTACGCAGCCTTCGGCGTCAGCGCCGACGAACTGGCCGAGCTGAAGACGAACGGAGTCATCTAGTGAGCACCACGAGGGAGATCCTGGACAAGGCGCTGGCGGAGGGCCGCACGGCGCTGACCGCCCCGGAGGGGCGGAGGATCTGCCAGGAGTACGGCATAGCGACCCCGGGCGAGGGCCTGGCCACGAGCGCGGACGAGGCCGTACGGCTGGCGGAGGAGCTGGGCTTCCCCGTCGTCATGAAGATCGTCTCACCCGACATCCTGCACAAGACCGACGCGGGCGGCGTGCTGGTCGGCCTCAAGAACGCGGAGGAGGTCGCGAGCGGCTACGAGCGAATCCTCGCGAACGCCTCTGCATACAATCCACAGGCCACCGTCGACGGTATACAGATCCAGCAGCTTGTCTCGGGCGGGCACGAGGTGATCATCGGCGCGGTCACCGACCCCACCTTCGGCAAGGTCGTCGCGTTCGGCCTGGGCGGTGTCCTGGTTGAAGTGCTCAAGGACGTGACCTTCCGACTTGCCCCACTTTCGGGTGATGATGCACTCGGGATGCTGGACGACATCAGAGCGGCGGAGGTGCTGCGAGGTGCTCGCGGTGCGCGACCGGCCAGCAGGCAGGCGCTGGCGACGATGATCGAGCGCGTGGGCGCCCTGGTCGGCGACTTCCCCGAGATCACCGAGGTCGACCTCAACCCCGTCTTCGCCGGGCCGGACGGGGCCATCGCCGCCGACGTCCGCCTCCTCATCGGCGAGCTGCCGCAGGAGAAGGCGCGCATCCCGAGGGAGAAGATCCTCGAGCAGATGACGCGGATCTTCAAGCCGCGCTCCGTCGCGGTGATCGGGGCCTCGGCCGAGCAGGGCAAGATCGGCAACTCGGTCATGCGCAACCTCATCAACGGCGGCTACCGGGGCCAGATCTTCCCGATCAACCCCAAGGCCACCGACATCATGGGGCTGCCGGCCTACAAGAGCGTGGCCGACGTGCCGTTCGACGTGGACGTGGCGGTGTTCGCGATCCCGGCGGCCTTCGTCCCTCCCGCGCTGGAGCAGGCGGGGGAGAAGGGCGTGGCGGGGGCCATCATGATCCCCTCCGGCTTCGCGGAGACGGGCAACGTCGAGGGCCAGGCGGAGATCGTGGAGATCGCCGCCAGGCACGGGGTGCGCATGCTCGGCCCCAACATCTACGGCTACTACTACACGCCTGAGAACCTCTGCGCGACGTTCTGCACGCCGTACGACGTGAAGGGCAGCGTGGCGCTGACCTCGCAGAGCGGCGGCATCGGGATGGCCATCCTGGGCTTCAGCCGTACGACCAAGATGGGGGTCTCGGCGATCGTCGGCGTCGGCAACAAGGCCGACGTGGACGAGGACGACCTGCTGACCTTCTTCGAGCAGGACGACAACACCCGCGCCGTGGCCATGCACCTGGAGGACCTCAAGGACGGGCGCGGGTTCGTCGAGGCGGCCCGCAGGGTGGTCAGGCACAAGCCGGTCATCGTGCTCAAGGCAGGCCGTACCGCGATGGGCGCCAGGGCCGCGGGCTCGCACACCGGCGCGCTGGCCGGCGACGACAAGGTCTACGACGACATCCTGCGCCAGGCGGGCGTCGTGCGCGCGCCGGGACTGAACGACATGCTGGAGTACGCGCGCTCGCTGCCGCTGATGCCCACACCCCAGGGCGAGAACGTCGTGATCATCACTGGCGCGGGCGGGTCCGGCGTGCTCCTCTCGGACGCCTGCGTCGACGCGGGGCTGACCCTCATGGACATCCCCGACGACCTCGACCAGGCCTTCCGCGCCCACATCCCGCCGTTCGGCGCGGCGGGCAACCCGATCGACATCACCGGAGGCGAACCGCCCTCGACCTACGAGAACACCGTCCGCCTCGGCCTGGCCGATCCGCGCATCCACGCGCTGGTCCTCGGCTACTGGCACACGATCGTCACCCCGCCCATGGTCTTCGCCGAACTGATCGCCAAAGTCGTCCAGGAGGAGCGCGACAAGGGCAACGTCAAGCCTGTCGTCGCCTCGCTCGCCGGTGACACCGAGGTCGAGGAGGCCTGCGACTACCTGTTCGACCACGGTGTGGTCGCCTACCCGTACACGACGGAGAAGCCGGTCGCGGTCCTCGGTGCGAAGTACCGCTGGGCGCGCGCCGCAGGACTGCTGTAAGACGGCGGCTGGAGCCGAGCCGCTGAAGGGGGCCCATCGCACCTGCACACCCCACCCCCCAGGAGGTCCGTCAGTTGGACACGTCCGAGACGCCGGTGACCACCACGCCGGTAGAAGACAAGCGAGTATGGAAAGCGGGCCGGCTCGAGCCGATGCCCATCCGCAAGCTGCCCGACGCCCCGCCCTCGGTGCACATCCTCGGTCCCACGGTCTTCCTCGTGGCGCTCGGCGTGGGCATGGGCGAGTCGTACATGTGGCCCCGCCTGGTGCTGCTGTTCGGGCCCGAGATCCGCTGGCTGTTCCTGATCGGCGTCACCCTCCAGGCCGTCGTCATGCTGGAGATGGCGCGCTACGCGATGGCCACGGGGGAGAGCATCTTCTCCGGCGCCGCCCGCGTCTTCAAGCCGCTCATGTGGTTCTTCTTCACCGTCGCGATCCTCGTCTACATCTGGCCGGGACACCTCTCGGCGGGAGCGGCGGCCTTCGAGGAGATCACCGGGATACCGTGGACCGTGACCGCGGTCACGGGACTGATCCTGGTCGGGGTGGTCTTCAGCCTGGCCAAGGTCATCTACAACGTGCTGGAGAACCTGCTGTCGGTGCTCATCGGCGCGCTGGTCATCGGCACCGCCGTGATCGCCGCCATGGTCGGCTCGTGGGCCGACGTCGTCAGCACGATCACCGGGATGTTCTCCATCGGCTACCTGCCTCCCGAGGCACTGTCGGCCGCCTGGTTCCCGGTGATCGTCGGCGCCTGCGCCTTCGCGGGGCCGTCCGGGATGCAGCAGATGTGGTACACCCTGCACCTGCGCGACTCGGGGGCGGGCATGGGCGCCCACATCCCGCGCATCCGCGGCCTGCGGCACGCGGGTGAAGAGGAGGCCATGCCCTCGCGCGGCTTCATGTTCGACACCGAGGACCCCGCCGAGATGGCCAAGTGGAGGGGATGGCGGCGCTGGGTCACCTTCGACGCGCTGCTGCTGTTCTGGGGCATCACGATGCTCGTGACGATCTCGTTCACGGTCATCGCGCAGGCCGCGGCCAGGCAGAACCCCGGCGTGCGCACCGCCATCCAGGGCGACGACAGGGAGGTCGCGCTCAGCGCCATGGCCGACGCCGTCTCCTCGGCGGGCAGCTCGGTGCTCGGCGTGGTCTTCCTCGGCTTCATCGCGCTGATCGGGCTCAACGCGACGCTCGGCCTGTTCGACTCCTTCTCGCGCGGCCAGGCGGACATGACCTACAACTTCGTGCCGGGCGCGAAGAAGCTGCGCATGTCGCACCTGTACGCGGGCTTCCTCTGGGGCGTGATCATCTTCGGCATCCTGATCCTGCTCTTCGGACCCGCAGACGGGCCCAGCGGGATCCTGGACACGCTGGCGTTCCTGTCGACGTTCGCGATGGGCGCGTACTGCGTGACGCTGCTGCTGGTCAACAACAGGATGCTGCCCAAGCCCATCAGGCCGAGATGGTGGTCGAACGTGATCATCGGCTTCGGCGCGGTCTTCTACCTCGGGATGCTGTTCTACAGCCTCGTCGCCTTCGGCGTGGTCGTGGGCTGATGGTCTCCCGTCACAGCCTCGAACTGGCCGTCCCAGGGCTCGTCGTCGGCGCGCTGGCCGGCGTCATGGCAGGAGGGCTGACCCTGTTCGCGGGTCAGCCCGGCGGGGCGACCTTCCTCGCGCTGCCGCTGGCTCTCTTCGGCGGCCTGTACGGCATGCTGCTCGGGCACGGACCCTTCAGGCCCGGCACCTTCGCACCCGCCGGCCTGTTATGGCTGCCGGCCTTCCCGCTGTCCAGGCTGGCCCAGGAGAGCGTCGCGGCCACCGGAGCGCTGGCGGACGGCGTGCTGCCCTTCCTGGCCTACCAGGCGATGGTGAGCCTCGGATTCGCCATCGGCTTCCTCTGGCTGCACGAGCGGCTCATGCCGTCCTGGCTGCTGCGGGTGCGCGCGCGGGGACACAACCCGCGCGCTGACCGACTGCTCGCCCACTACGTGAGGAGTGCCTCGGCGTGAACCTGCCTCCCTGGATCTGGCTGGCCACGATCACGGGGTTCATGCTCGTGCTGGCCGTCGACTTCTACCTGGTCGCCCGCAACCCGCGCGAGCCCTCGTTCAAGGAGTGCGTCGGCTGGGTGACGTTCTACGTGGCCCTCGCGGGGGTCTTCGGCGCCGGGCTGCTGCTGGTGTCGGGGCCCGCGCACGGCGGGGAGTTCTTCGCCGGCTGGATCACCGAGTACTCCCTCAGCGTCGACAACCTCTTCGTCTTCCTGCTGATCATGAGCCGGTTCCGCGTGCCGATGCGCTACCGCCAGAAGGTCCTGCTGGTCGGCATCGTGCTGGCGCTGCTCATGCGCGGCGTCTTCATCGCCCTGGGCGCGGAGGCGGTGGCGCGCTTCGACTGGCTCTTCTACGTCTTCGGCGCGTTCCTCGTCTACACCGCGTGGAAACTCATCTCCTCCTCCTCCGAGGAGTCGGACGAGTTCTCCGAGAACGCGGTGATCAGGGCGACGCGGCGGCTGCTGCCGACGACCTCCGCCTATCACGGGGCGTCCCTGACCGTACGGGTGGACGGCCGGCGCATGGTGACCCCGATGCTGATCGTCATGGTCGCCATCGGGACCACGGACCTGCTGTTCGCCCTCGACTCCATCCCCGCGATCTTCGGACTGACGAAGGAGCCCTACCTGGTCTTCACCGCCAACGCGTTCGCGCTCATGGGCCTCAGGCAGCTGTTCTTCCTGATCGGAGGGTTGCTGGACCGGCTGGTCTACCTCAGCAAGGGACTGTCGGTCGTGCTGGCCTTCATCGGGGTCAAGCTGGTGCTCGAGGCCATGCACCACGACGGGGTGTCGTGGGCGCCCGAGATCCCGATCGTGGTGTCGCTGGGGGTCATCGTCGCGACGCTGGCGGTGACGACGGTGGCGAGTCTCGTGAAGTCGTCCAGGTCAGCGGGGTCGCCCTCGTCGGGCTCTTCGGCCGCGTCGCCCTCGGCGGGGTCGTCTTCGGCAGGGTCGTCCTCGCTCGGGTCGGCTTCGGGCGCGTCGCCTTCCGCGGGGTCGTCTTCGGTGGGGTCGGCTACCGCCGGCTCGTCCGAGGGTTCGCTCGGGTCTGCATCGTCCGCCTCGTCGGAGGGCGAGCGGCGCTGACCTTCGTGCCGTGGGTGGGGCTTTCAGGCCCCGCCCGCGGCCTTGTCGTGCGCCGTCCTGCCGTTCTGGGCGTCGGAGGCCCATTCGCGCAGGTACCGGTCGGCCTCGTCGGCCGAGTAGTGCTGCCTGGTCGCCAGGCCCACGGCAAGGCCGAGCATGCGTCCGTCGGCGGCGTGGCCGATGGGATCGCCAAGGAGAAAGCGGGCAATCGCCTTCATCTGTCATCACCTCTCTTCCAGGGTCTACCCCTGGTGTTTCCGGAAAACGGCACCGGGTGAACTCCACATCAACACCGCAGCTGAGCTCGCGTCTCGCGCGCGGACGCCGTGCTCATGCCGCCCCCCGGAGACGCTGTCGCAGCCCCAGGGCGTCCCGTTGGCAGGCGCCTGCGGGTCACACCGTCCGGACGGCACGGCCGCACCGCTATCACCGCCTACCCACACATCGGGGGAAGCGGGTCACCCCGGCGCCCTCCGTCCATCCCGAGTTGTCAGCAGGTCCTGAGATCACGCCGTGCGGGGTCCACATGCCCCCGAGATACGCGGTAGCACATGAGTCACCGTTCAAAGGCGCACCGAATGAGGGTCTCGGCCGCGGCACGAGCGTGCGCCGCCGTGTCCGGGTCTCGCGTGATGGCTGCCGTGGTCTGGGCGCCCTCGGCGAGGAGGACGAGTTGTGGGGCGAGAAAGGCTGGGCCGCCCGCCTCTACGACCAGTTCGGCGACGCGGCGCTGGAAGGACGTCTTCTGCTCGCGGACGGCCTCGGCGACCCTGGTGCTACCGCCTCCCAGCTCGCCGAAGAAGTTGATGAAGGCGCAGCCGCGGAAGTCGTCCTCGCGGAACCACTCCGCCAGAAAGTCGAAGACGGCCAGCAGCTTGTCGCGCGGCGTTCCGGCGGTGGCGATGGCGCCGTCGACGCCGGTGTTCCACTGCTTCGTCCGGTGCCGGAGCACGGCCAGGATCAGGTCGTCCTTGGAGGGGAACAACGTGTAGATGCGCTTCAGCGAGACGCCGGACTCGGTGCGGACGGTGTCCATACCGACGGCCTGGACCCCATGGGCGTAAAAGAGCCGATCCGCCGTCGATACCACCTGTTCCTCACCGGTCATGAGCCCTCCTGTTTGCATAGAGAACCAACGTTCTCTACTGTAGGGCACATGAGCGGAGAACGACCGTTCTCCGCCGTACGAGGGAGATTGTCATGGGCCACATCACGGTCGGAACGGAAAACAGCACCGACATCGAGCTGTACTACGAGGATCAGGGCGCAGGTCAGCCGGTCGTCCTCATCCACGGCTACCCCCTGAACGGGCACAGCTGGGAGCGCCAGACCCGCGAACTGCTCGCCGCGGGCCACAGGGTCATCACCTACGACCGCCGCGGCTTCGGCCAGTCCAGCAAGGTCGGCAGCGGCTACGACTACGACACCTTCGCCGCCGACCTGCACACGCTGCTGGAGACGCTGGACCTACGGGACGTCATCCTCGTCGGGTTCTCGATGGGCACCGGCGAGCTGGCCCGCTATGTCAAGAACCACGGCCACGAGCGCGTCGCCAAGCTGGCGTTCCTCGCCTCGCTTGAGCCGTTCCTGGTGGCCGCGGACGACAACCCCACCGGAGTGCCGCAGTCGGTGTTCGACGGCATCGCCGCCACCGCGCAGGCCGACCGCTATGCCTGGTTCACCCAGTTCTACAAGGACTTCTACAACCTGGACGAGAACCTCGGCACCAGGATCAGCCAGGAGGTCGTCACCGCCAACTGGAACACCGCCACCACCTCCGCCCCGGTGGCCGCCTACGCGGTCGTGTCCGCCTGGATCGAGGACTTCCGCGAGGACGTCGCAGCCGTGCGCGCGGCCGGCAAGCCGTCGCTGATCCTGCACGGGACCAAGGACAACATCCTGCCGATCGACTCCACGGGACGCCCGTTCCACAAGGCATTCCCTGAGGCGGACTACGTCGAGGTCGAGGGCGCGCCGCACGGCCTGCTATGGACGCACGCCGCCGAGGTCAATGAGGCTCTGCTGGCCTTCGTCGGCAAGTGACCGAACGGGCCGGCGCCCTCGTCGAGCAGAGGCCGTCGGCCCCTCGCCACGGGACGGCATGCAGGACAGGCCGGTCTGATCGTCAGGCCATGAGGTCGTCCGGCGCCAGAACTCGGCTCCCGTGCTGTTTCGTCTTCTGTATCTGCTGGTGGGCCGGGTGTTCGTCCAGCAGGATGCGGTAGAGCATGGCCAACACCCGGGCGGCGCTCCATTCGGTGAAGCGGCGGTTCACTGTCTGCCAGGAGGCGCCGAAGACCGGTAGTGGCAGTTGCCGCCAGGCGCAGCCGGAAGTGGCCACATACACGATCGCCGCCAGGATCGCCCGATCGTCGACCCGCCGCCACCTTGCGGCCGGGTCGGCGCGGGCGGAACCGCGCGCTGAAACAACTCCCGCAACTCATCGGGCATCAGCCGTCGACGGAACGCATACACACGCGATCTAACGGCTGATCCCCAAATGAGTCGTCACGGTCTTAGGACGCCCTCCAAGGTCGACGTGCCCCGAACTGTCCCCACGCCCCTATGACGGCCTGCAGGGTCCACCCGCCCGAGATGTCCGCCCGCTCCCGGAGATCTGCAGGCCCTCAGAGGTCCGCATGCCCCGAGATGTCCGTCCTTCCTCAGAGCTGCGTACGCCCCGAGATGTCTGCAGGCCCTCAGAGGTCCGCATGCCCCGAGATGTCCGTCCTTCCTCAGAGCTGCGTACGCCCCGAGATGTCTGCAGGCCCTCAGAGGTCCGCATGCCCCGAGATGTCCGTCCTTCCTCAGAGCTGCGTACGCCCCGAGATATCCGTAGACGCTCAGAGGTCCGCATGCCCCGCGATGTCGACCGCCTCGCGGGCGGATGCCCTCAACGTGGGGTTCAGCTCCCCGGCGCCGTCCGCATGCGGCGTCGCCGTATCGGCTGGGGCGCCGGCTCCTCCGGCTGGTTCTTCCGCTGCTCCAGGTACGACAACCTCGTGTGCTCGGTGTGCTCGCGCATGATCTGCGCCGCCATCTCCTCGTTGCCGTCGGCGATGGCGTCGATCAGATCCTCGTGCTCCTGCCACGACGTGAGACCCCGCTGCCTGGCCACCGGCGTGTGATACCACCGCACCCTGCGCGCCACCTGGGCCGCCAGCTCCGCCAGCACCTTGTTGCCCGACAGCGCCGTGATCAACGCGTGCAGCTCGGAGTTGGCCGTGACCGCGGTGTCCGTGTCCTCCGAGTGCGCCGCCGAGGCCCCGCGCGCGCACAGCCTCCGCAGCGCCGCCACCCCGTCCTCATCCGCGTGCCGCGCGGCCAGCCGCGCGGACTCCGTCTCCAGCAGCGCTCGTACGGCAAGCAGCTGGTCGGCCTCCTCGACACTGGGCGAATGCACGAAAGCGCCCTGCCCGGGATGCAGGTCCACCCACCCCTCGCCGCTGAGAAGCTGCAACGCCTCACGCACGGGCTGCCGTGACACCCCGAGCAACTCGGCCAGCTCGTTCTCCACCAGGTGCTGGCCAGGCCGAAGCTGCCCGGACACGATGAGCTCAAGCAGAGCCTCGAACACACTCTCCCTGAGCGGAACCGGACGCGGAATCTTGGCCGCCGCCCCCGAATCAGACTGCAACATATCCGCACCTCAAACTGTTTGTGGTCGACTGCCTACAGCATACAGTTCCTATGATCCCACCGTCGGGTGACCCCCATCACAGCCCCGGCTCAAGCTCAGAGCCTCCACTCCGCGTCAACACTTCACCGTGTGTTTGCCTCTCGTGGCAGGTCACACGGGTCGGGAGGGTTTGCCCAAGCCCGCGACCTTGGTCAAACGGCTCATGGAGGGGCTGCCCGGACCCGCGACTCCGTCACACGGGGATCGTGGAGGGTCTGCCTGGCACCCGCAATCCCAGGCTCGCCGCAGCCGCCGCGAACGCCGCGCATCCCGCCACGAGGCCGATCCCACCCAGCCCTGCCCCGCCGGGCAGCCCGGCGTCAGCCAGCAGTCGAATACCAGCCGATGAGGCGGCCACTCCAGTCCCGCCTGGCGGTTGGCCTTCGGCGACCGTCCGATCCTGGCTCAGCGGTTGACTCTCAGCGGCCACCCCGGCCCCGCTTGGCGGTTGACCTTCGGCGACCGTCCGACCCTGGCTCAGCGGTTGACCTTCGGCGACCGTCCGATCCTGGCTCAGCGGTTGACTCTCAGCGGCCACCCCGGCCCCGCTTGGCGGTTGACCTTCGGCGACCGTCCGATCCTGGCTCAGCGGTTGACCTTCGGCGACCGTCCGATCCTGGCTCAGCGGTTGACCTTCAGCGGCCACCTCAGCCCCACTCATGGGGCCGCCTTCATCCACCACCCTCGCTCCGCTCCGCGAGTCACCACCGAGCCCCCCGGCCAGCACGGCGGATCCCGCCAGCAGTACGCCGGCCAAGGCGACCCCCACGATGCCCGCCACCGCCTTGGCGCTGTAGACCACGCCGTGGATCTCGGTGACTCGCTCCTCCCCGAAGTACTCCCGCACAAGGGCGGCCACCAGCGGATAGAACCCGCCACCACCCAACCCCGCCACCATCGCGCCCACCGTGATCGCACCGCTCGCCAGCACCACCTGGCCGACTCCGAGCACCGCGAGCACCAGCGCGAGGGTCCGCCGTCGCCCCAGCAGCTCGGAGACCCTCATCGCCCCCGCCCGTCCCGCTCCGTTCAGCGCGATCAGCAGGGCGAGCGCCACCCACGACCCCATCGCCGCCACCACCACGACGTTGAAGATCGAGATCGCCCCCGCGCAGAGGAGGATCCCCGCCAGGACGGCGAGCGCAGGAGTCCTCAGCGCCTGTCCTGGCGTGAACTCGCGTACCGCTGGAGGCGTCCTCCGCAGGTGCCTGGCGTCCAGGGCGAAGTGCCGGGGGTCGATCGTGTCGGGCCACCACCGCGGCGGTGCCAGCCGTACGAACCTGGCCGCCAGCCCGATCGCCACCACGGCCACCACCGCACACACCGCGAACGCGACCCCCAGAGCGCCTGAGCCCCCGTCGCCGAGTCCAGCCGTCAGCGCACCCAGGCCTCCATCGCCGGCTCCGGGCGTCAGCGCTCCCGCGCCTTCGTCACCGATTCCAGTTGCCGGCGCACCCAGGCCTCCATCGCCGGCTCCGGGCGTCAGCGCCCCCGCGCCTCCGTCGCCGGCTCCGACCGTCATGCCCGCGACTATCGCGACGGGAAGCGCCCCGTATCCGAACGCCCCCGTCACATAGCCCACCCTGGCCGCGGACCTCTCCGGATACCAGCCCGCCACCAGCCGACTGCACACCCCATACACCAGACCGCCGCCGACCCCGCCGAGCAGCGAGAACCCGATCAGCAGCGCCCAGAGCTCCCCGCTGATCGCCACGGTGAGCAACCCGATCCCGCTCAGACCAGCTCCCGCCCCCAGCACCCGGCCCACCTGCGGCCCACGACCCGGGCCCGCAGAACCTACCCGTCCCCGACCCCAGTCCCGAGCGTCACGGCCGCGGGTCTCGCGACGCCGGTCCGCGCGAGTCCGGTCTCCATGGCGATGAAGGTCTTCATGGCTTGGGTTCTCGGTGGCTCGGCTCTCGCGGTTCCGATCCTCGCGACGCCAATCCGTCGCCCCCGCTTTCTGGGTGCCGATGCTCGTGGGGTCGGTCCCCAGATCATCTCGCGGGGAGGTGCCTGTCGGGCTGGGCGGCGTCAGGCCGCCTGAGGGACGGGGGCCGGGCAGGCGGGTGCTCAGGAGGAAAGCCGTGACCGCCTGGCAGACGATCCATGCGGCCAGCGGCAGCAGGACGGTGGCCAGGGAGCGGCCCTCGGCGAGGAAGGCCGGTACGGCGGCGGCGTAGCCGTACTGCAGGGGAGCGATGGCGATCATCGAGGCCCAGGCCAGCGCGAACATCCTGCGGCGGTCGGAGGGCGGCGCGGTGACGAGGTAGGCGCGACCGCGCCAGTCTCTGACCAACGTATTTTCCATACTGTATGGAATATCCGGGAGACAGTGTTCTGTCGAGACCTGGACGAGACATATTCCATACGGTATACCGTCTACAAGAACCGCATAGGGAGTCTCGATGGACCTGTACGAGTACCAGGCAAAGGAGCTCTTCAACCGGCACGGTGTCCCCGTACCGCGCGGCGGGGTGGCGGCCACCCCTGACGAGGCGCGGACGATCGCGGCGGAGCTTGGCACCCCGGTTGTCATCAAGGCCCAGGTCAAGACCGGCGGCAGGGGCAAGGCGGGAGGCGTGAGACCCGCGCCGGGCCCGGCCGCGGCGCACGAGGAGGCGGCCCGCATCCTCGGCATGGACATCAAGGGGCACATCGCGCACACCGTCCTCGTCGAGGAGGCGACGGTGGCCTTCGAGGAGTACTACGCGGCCTTCCTCGTCGACAGGGCGAACGGCTGTTTCCTCGCCATGGTGTCCACAGAGGGTGGCATGGAGATCGAGGAAGTGGCCGCGACCAGGCCCGAGGCGTTGCTCAAGGTGGCGATCGATCCGCTCGGAGGGGTGGACGGGGCGCAGCTCGCCCGTCGTTCGGGACTGCCCGAGGCGGCGGGGCCGGTGCTGGAGCGGCTGTGGCGGGTGATGGTCGAGGAGGACGCGCTGCTCGTCGAGGTCAACCCGCTCGCCTGCACCACCGACCAGCGCGTCGTCGCCCTCGACGGCAAGATCACATTGGACGACAACGCCCTGTTCAGGCACGCGGGCGGGGACGCCTGCCCGGTGACGGAGTGGATCGGCGGAGAGCACGAGGGCGAGGGGCTCGAGGCCAGGGCGCGGCGGCGCGGGCTCAACTACGTCAAGCTCGATGGCCAGGTCGGCATCGTCGGTAACGGCGCAGGACTGGTGATGAGCACGCTGGACGTCGTCGCCCAGGCGGGCGCGGGGGCCGGCGAACTTCCTCGACATCGGGGGCGGCGCCTCGGCGAAGGTGATGGCCGACGGGCTGGAGATCATCCTGTCCGACCCCGACGTCCGTTCCGTGCTGGTGAACGTCTTCGGCGGGATCACGACCTGCGACGCGGTGGCGACGGGGGTCGTCTCCGCGCTCCAACTGCTCGGTGAGCGGGGGGTGACGCGGCCGATCATCGTCCGGCTGGACGGCAACAACGCCGAGATCGGACGGCGGATCCTCAGCGACGCCCGCCATCCGGCCGTACGCCAGGTCTCCACGATGGACGGCGCCGCTGAACTGGCCGCGCGCCTGGCCAAGGCGAGCGCGTGATGACGGCAGGGCGCCCTCGATGGACGGCCTGCCGTGCGGGATACGGGTCCGCAGGCGGAAGCGGACCTCGGGGAGGGGGAGCGAGTCCGGCCCCCAACAGGCAGGCAGGCACCTCCGCTGCGGCGTCGGGTGGTCGGGTGCTGAGAGGGCCGGTGCTGGCATCGGGTGCTGGGGCGAGGACCAGGCCGGCATGCGGTGCTGGGGCGGGGGTTGGGGTGGGGGCGTGGGCTGGGACGCGACTTGTCCCTCGGCGACATGGCGTCGGTTCGTGAAAGCGGGTAGATGATGGCGATCTTTCTGACCAAGGACAGCAGAGTCCTCGTGCAGGGCATGACCGGCGCGGAGGGCGCGAGGCACACGGCCAGGATGCTGGCGGCGGGCACCGACGTCGTCGCAGGCGTGACCCCAGGCAAGGGCGGCACGTCGGTGGACTTCGGCGAGCGAAGGGTGCCGGTGTTCGGCACCGTGGCCCAGGCGATGGCCGAGACGGGCGCGGACGTGTCGGTGGTGTTCGTACCGCCACGCTTCGCCGGAAGCGCGGTGGAGGAGGCGGCCGAGGCCGAGATGCCACTGTGTGTGGTGATCACCGAGGGCGTTCCCGTCCATGACACGTTGCGGTTCCTGGCGAAGGCGCGTCACACCAGGATCATCGGGCCGAACTGTCCTGGGCTGATCAGTCCGGGGCAGGCGTCGGCGGGGATCGTCCCCGCGGACATCACCGGGCACGGGCGCATCGGTCTGGTGTCGAAGTCGGGCACGCTGACCTACCAGCTGATGTACGAGCTGCGAGATCTCGGCTTCTCGACGGCGGTGGGCATCGGCGGCGACCCCGTGATCGGCACCACGCACATCGACTGCCTGCGGGCGTTCGAGGAGGACCCTGCCACCGACGCGATCGTGATGATCGGAGAGATCGGGGGCGACGCGGAGGAGCGGGCGGCGGCGTTCGTCGCGGCCGGCGTGACCAAGCCGGTCGTGGCGTACGTGGCGGGGTTCACCGCTCCCGAAGGCAAGACCATGGGGCACGCGGGGGCGATCGTGTCGGGCTCGTCGGGGACGGCGCAGGCGAAGAAGGAGGCGCTGGAGGCCGCGGGCGTCAGGGTCGGCAGGACCCCGTCGGAGACCGCTCGCCTCATGAGGTCGGTCCTCACCCGACCGACGAGGGAGGCCTCATGACCGCCTCGGAACACGCAAGGTCAGGCCGACGCGTCGCCGTGCCCAGCGGGACGGCCGCCGAGACGGGCCAGGGCGAGAGGGCGTCCAGAGGGGTGGTGTCTGGAGGGGCGGGCTCTCGTGGGCCGGTGCCCGAAGGGGTGGACTCGCGTGCGGTGGCGTCCGAAGAGGCGGGCTCTCGTGGGGTGGTGTCTGGAGGGGCGGGCTCTCGTGGGCCGGTGCCCGAAGGGGTGGACTCGCGTGCGGTGGCGTCCGAAGAGGCGGGCTCTCGCGGGGCGGTGCCCAAAGGGGTGGGCTTTCGTGGGGTGGCGTCCGGAGAGGTGGGCGCAGGGGAGTTGGAGGCCGAGGGGAGGTGCCCGAGCGAGATGGCGTCCGACAGGCCAGGCTCTGGGGGAGTGGTCCTCGAGGGGGTGGGCTCTCGTGCGGTGGTGCCCGGAGGGGTGGGCTCTCGTGGGGTGGTGTCCGGAGGGAGGGGCGCGGGAGAGATGGGGGCCGGGGGGAGGCGTCCGAGTGAGATGGCGTCCGACGGGCCTGGCTCCGGGGGGGTGGTCTCCAAGGGGTCGGGTGGCGTCGTGTCCGGTGGGGCGGGTGTCGTCGCGGGTTCGAGTGACCTGGTCTCCCAAGGGCGGGCAGCGGGCGGCGCCACGATGGGGCTGCGGTTCGATGTGAATCTGAGCATTCTGTTCACGGATCTGCCGCTCCTCGAAAGGCCCGCCGCCGCCGCCGAAGCAGGCTTCACCGCCGTCGAGATGTGGTGGCCGTTCGACGGACCGACCCCGTCCGACCGCGACCTCCGCGCCCTGCAGTCCGCCATAGAGGACGCCGGCGTCCAGTTGGTGGCGTTGAACTTCGACGCGGGCGACATGGCCAACGGGGACAGGGGCATGCTCACCCAGACCGACAGGTTCCTGACCAACGTCGACGTGGCCGTGGGGCTGGCGGGCAGGCTCGGCTGCCGCATCCTCAACGCCCTGTACGGCAACGCCGCCCCCGGCAGCGCCCACTCTCACAACGCCGCCCCCGGCAGCGCCCGCCCTCACAACGCCGTCCCCGGCAGCGCCTGCCCGAGCAGCACACATCCAGGCAGCGGCGCCCCCGGCAGCGCCAGGACACGCGACGTCGACGCCGGGCATCGGCGGGTGGCGGTCGCCAATCTCGCCCACGCCGCCAAGAGGGCCGCAGACATCGGCGCGACCGTCGTCGTCGAGGCGCTCAACAGCCACGAGAACCCCCGCTACCCCCTCACCTCCTCCCGCCAGGCCCTGGAGGTGATCGACCAGGTCGGCATGGACAACGTGAAGCTCCTCGCCGACCTCTACCACCTGCACCGCATGGGCGAGGACGTGCTCGGCCTGCTCGACACCCAGGCGCACAGGATCGGCCATGTGCAGGTCGCCGACGACCCCGGACGCGGGTACCCGGGCAGCGGGCGCATGCCGTACACGGAGATCTTCAACAAGCTCGGAACCTATGAGGGCCACGTCGGGCTGGAGTACCGGCACGAGGGGCCGGGGGCGTTCGACTGGAGGAACGGATGAAAATCGGCTTCATCGGGCTCGGCGTCATGGGCGCTCCCATGGCCGCCAACCTCGGCAAGGCGGGCTTCGAGGTCCGCGGTTACGACCTCAGGCCCGGAGGCAGGACGGTCGCCAGCGTGGCCGAGGCGGTCACGGGCGCCGACGTGGTCATCACCATGCTGCCCGACTCTCCGCAGGTGGAGGAGGTGCTTCCCGAGATCGTCGAGTACGGCGGGGACAACCTTCTCTACATCGACATGAGCACGATAAATCCGGAAACGTCGCTGGGGATCGCGCGGCGTCTTCCCCACGCCCTCGACGCCCCCGTCAGCGGCGGCGAGCGGGGCGCGATCGAAGGCAGCCTCTCGATCATGGTGGGCGGCAAGGAGGAGGACTTCCAGCGGGCACTGCCCGTCCTCCAGGCCGTCGGCAGGACGATCGTCCACGTCGGCCCGTCCGGCGCGGGCCAGACCGTCAAGGCCGCCAACCAGCTGGTGGTCGGCGGCACGTACGGCCTCGTCGCCGAGGCGATCCTGCTCATGGAGGTCTCGGGCGTGGACCCCGCCAAGGGCCTGGACGTGCTGGCGGGCGGCCTTGCGGGCTCCCGCGTCCTCGAGCTCAAGCGCCACTCCATGGTCGCCCGCGACTTCGCCCCCGGCTTCCGCATCGACCTGCACCACAAGGACATGGGCATCGCCACGGCCGCAGCCAGGCAGGCCGGGCTCGCGCTCCCGCTGACGGCCCTCGTCACCCAGCTCATCGCCGCCGCCAGGGCGCAGGGCCACGGCTCGCTCGACCACTCCGCCCTGCTGAAGGTGATCGAAAGGATCAACGCCGCATGAAACGAATCCCCTGCATGGAGGCGGTCGTCGCGGTGCTGGAGTCGGAGGGCGTCGACACCGTCTTCGGCATCCCTGGCGCCGCCATCCTGCCGCTCTACGCGGCGCTGCGGACCAGCTCGATCCGTCACATCACGGTTCGCCACGAGGAGGGCGGCACGCACGCGGCCGACGGCTGGGCCAGGGTGACGGGCAACGTCGGCGTCAGCATCGGTACGAGCGGCCCCGCCGGGACCAACATGATCACCGGGCTCTACACGGCGCTCGCCGACTCCATCCCCATGATCTGCGTCACCGGCCAGGCCGCCACGGACAAACTGCACCAGGAGGCCTTCCAGGCGGTCGACATCGTGGAGATCGCCAAGCCGGTCACCAAGTGGGCGGTCCAGCTCAAGGAGCCCGCCCAGGCGCCGTGGGTGTTCCGCGAGGCGTTCAGGATCGCCAGGTCGGGACGGCCTGGCCCGGTCCTCATCGACCTGCCGATCGACGTGCAGCGCGGCACCTGCCTCTACGACCCCGCACTGGACGCGCCGCTGCCCGTGGAGGTCCCGACGCCGAGGCGGAGCCTGGTGCGGGCCGCCCTCGACCTTCTCCAGCAGGCCAGACGGCCGATCATCCTGGCTGGAGGCGGGGTGGTGATCGGCGAGGCCGCCGAGGAGCTGCGGCAGGTCGCCGAGCGGCTGCGCGTCCCCGTCCAGGTGACGCTGATGGGCAAGGGCGCCTTCCCCGAGGACCACGCGCTGTTCGCCGGCATGGCGGGGGTGCAGACACACACCAGGTGGGGCAACGCGGCCTTCCTCGAGAGCGACCTCGTGCTGGCCGTCGGCGCCAGGTTCGGCGACAGGCACACCGGCGACCTGGAGGTCTACCGCAAGGGCAGGACGTTCATCCATGTCGACATCGAGCCCACCCAGCTCGGCAAGGTCTTCGAGCCGGACCTCGGCATCGTCTCGCACGCCAGGCCGTTCCTGAAGGCCATGGCCGAGGCGGCACAGGAGGAGAGCGCCCCGCCGAGGGCGAGGGAGAAGTGGTCGCGCAGGGTCGCCACGCTCAGGGAGAGCATGCCGCGCAGGGACGACTTCGACGACGTGCCGATCAAGCCGCCCAGGGTCTTCAGGGAGATCAACGACTTCTTCGGCAGGGACACCACCTTCGTCACCGCCATCGGCCTCTACCAGATCTGGTCGGGCCAGTTCCAGAAGACCTACCTGCCGAGGCGCTACCTGGTCTGCGGTCAGGCGGGGCCGCTGGGCTGGGAGGTTCCCGCCGCGATGGGCGTCAAGGTGGCCCATCCCGAACGCCAGGTCGTCGCGGTCGTCGGCGACTACTCCTTCGAGTTCCTGATGGAGGAGGTCGCGGTCGCCGCACAGTACAGGATCCCCTTCGTCATCGTGATGATCAACAACGAGTACCTGGGGCTGATCAGGCAGGCGGAGATCCCGTACGGGATGAACTTCGCCGTCGAGCTGGGCGGCGTCGACCACGTGAAGGTCATGGAGGCCTTCGGCTGCCCCGGACGGCGAGTCGAGGCGCCGGGCGACATCCGCGACGCCCTCGCGTGGGCGTCGAAGGAGGCGGAGAAGGAGCGCCTTCCCGTGCTCGTCGAGGTCATGGTCGAGCGGGAGGCCAACGCGGCCATGGGCTCGGCCCTCGACGCGATCAAGGAGTTCGAGCCGCTGCCCGCGCTCGAGCTCGCCGTCGACTGGTCCGACTGAAGGAGCGCTCATGCTGAAGCCGGGGACCGCCTGGTCCGACGCCTACGACAGGTGCCGCGCGGCGGCGCCGGAGGCCTTCCACGACGACAGGGTGCTCAACCACTGGGGCGGGCTCTGGCAGCGCGACGGCCGTCCCACGCCGGTCTTCTCGCCCGTGGACGGCACCGCCATCGCGGGCCCGCCGCGCCTGGACAGGTCGGGCGCCGCGCGGGCCGTCCACGCTGCCGTCGACGAGCACGGGCGGTGGCGCCACCTGCCGCTGTCCGAGCGCAGGGCCAGGGTGGCCGCGGCCGTGGACTCGCTCCAGGCGCACCGCGACCTGCTCGCGTTGCTGCTGGTCTGGGAGATCGGCAAACCCTGGCGTACGGCCTGCGCCGACGTCGACCGCTGCCTCGACGGCGTGCGCTGGTACCTGGAGGAGATCGAGCCCATGCTCGCCGGCAGGACGCCCCTGCCGGGCCCGGTGAGCAACATCGCCAGCTGGAACTATCCGATGAGCGTGCTCATGCACGCCATGCTGGTGCAGGCGCTGGCGGGCAACGCCGTCATCGCCAAGACGCCCACCGACGGCGGCCTGTCGTGCCTCACCCTCGCCACGGCGCTGGCCGTCAGGGAGGGGCTGCCGCTCACGCTGGTCAGCGGCGGAGGGGCGGAGCTGTCGCCGGTGCTGGTCGGCGCCCGCGAGCTGGGCTGCGTCTCCTTCGTCGGCGGCAGGGACGCCGGCGCCCAGGTCGCCACCTCGCTCGCCGAGCGCACGGGCCTGCAGGACCGCAGGCACGTGCTGGAGCAGGAGGGTCTCAACTGCTGGGGCGTCTGGGAGTACTCAGGGTGGGAGCTGCTCACCACGCAGATCAGGAAGTCCTTCGACTACGGCAAGCAGCGCTGCACCGCCTACCCTCGCTTCGTCGTGCAGCGGGAGCTGTTCCACGACTTCCTCGCCGCCTACCTGGCGGCGGTCGGAGACCTCAGGTACGGTCACCCGCTGCTGGTGGAGGCGCCCGACGACCCGCTGCCCGAGCTGGACTTCGGCCCGCTGATCAACGCCGCGAAGGCCAAGGAGCTGGCCGAGCAGGTGGAGGAGGCGATCGCCAAAGGCGCGGTCCCCCTCTACAGGGGACCGGCGGTGGAGGGCGAGGCCTACTTCGCCCCTGTGGCGCTGCTGGACCCGCCGCGCTCCTCCCCGCTGTTCCACGCCGAGCCGTTCGGCCCCGTGGACACCGTCGTGCTGGTCGACACCGAGGCCGAGCTGCTGGCCGCGATGAACGCGAGCAACGGCGCGCTGGTCGCGACGATCTCCTGCGACGCGCCCGAGACCGCCGAACGGCTGACCCCCGAGGTGCGGGCGTTCAAGGTGGGGATCAATCAGCCCCGCTCGCGCGGCGACAGGCAGGAGCTGTTCGGCGGGCTCGGCGCCTCGTGGCGCGGGGCGTTCGTCGGCGGGGAGCTGCTGGTGCGGGCGGTCACCCAAGGGCCTTCGGGCGAGCGCCTTCCTGGCAACTTCCCCGGCTACACGATGCTTCCCCCGTGAGCGCGATCGAGACGATCCTGTCGAGGGCGGGGTTGCCCGCCCTCAGGTAGTCGTTGTGGCCGCCGGGGCCACCGTCGAACACCCTGGCGCCGAAGGCGGGCGTCACGGGGTCGGCGCCGTAGCCGATGGGGCCCAGCCGTACGCCCGGTCTGAGGACGTCGTCCTTCGCGCCGAGCGCGGCCCAGACCTGGGCCGGCGTGCGGAGCTCGGCCCTGGTGGCGGCGCCCATGCCGGGGCTGCCCAGCACGACGATGTCGTCGACGGGCAGTCCGGGCGCGGCCTGTCCGCACACGACCGACCCGTAGCTGTGACAGACGAGGCTGACACGCTCCTTCCCACGCAGCGCGGTGGCCAGCTTGCGCAGCGCCATGGCGCCCTTGGCCGCGGGCAGTGTCGTGATGACCTGCCAGTCGGTCATCTCCGGCGCGTCGTAGCCGAGCCAGCCGATGACGGCCACCGGCTCGCCGGGACTGAGCGCGGCGGCCCTGGCGTGGATGGCCCTCGCCGCTCCCGCGGGAGAGACGGAGGTGCCGTCGAAGTCATCGAGGCTGAACCCGGTGCCCGGCACGAAGACGACCACGGTACGGGCGGCGGCGAGGTCGCCCACCACCTCGATCGCCCTGCCGTCGCCCGCCCTGTCGTAGGCGAGCAGCTGGCGCTCGCCGCCCGAGGCCGCTCTGGTGCCGGCGTAGCGTTCGGCCAGCGCGGACGCGGTTATCGCGGGCAGCTCGAGCGGCACCGAGCCCGGCAGGCATCCTGCGCCCGAGACCGTCAGCAGGAGGGCCGCGCCGAGAAGCGTTCGTGAGGGGAACCGCATGACTCAGGACGTTACGTGGCGCGGGGGACCACCCGCGTCACGCTGAGGTCGGATCTCGCGATGGCCCCTTGGTACTAGAGCGCCCCGAACCTGTCGGCCGCCACGAGGAGGAGGAAGGTCAGCATGGCCACGCGCAGCAGCTTGCCGCCCGCGCCGAGGGAGGGCCACGACAGGTAGGCCAGCCAGCCCACGAAGGCGACCACCGGCAGCACAGCCAGGCCGCCCAGCCAGCTGTCGAGCGCGAACCCCGCCAGCAGCAGGATCACCAGGACGGCGGGCGTGACCCAGCGCGGCACCTGGGTGAACAGGAACGTGATGGGGACGGCGCTGCGTTGCTCGACCGTCTTGCGCAGGCCCGTGGCGCCAGGCGTGAAGAACTGCTCGCCTGACGGAAGAGGCTTTCGAGTGGCCACCTCACGAGCCTAGCGCGCACGCGCCTGCCTCTCGAGACTCGTCACAGAACCCGCGCCTGGATCACCCCGACGGGCGGCACCGCTCCCGCAGTCCCGACGCCACGAACGAGAGCGGGAGCGCGGGCACGACCCAGAAGAGGAGGCCGAAGCCGCAGCGGCGGATCCTGAAGAGCACGCATCAGGACAGGCCTCTTGTCTGACATCCTGGACCACGTGCTCGCACTGATTCGCTACACCGTTCCCGAGGCGCGCTCCCAGGAGTTCCTCAAGCAGGGCCAGGAGATCATCGACGTGCTGGCCGCCCAGCCCGGCTACCTGCGCGGCCGCCTGTGCCGTTCGGTCGACGAGCCGAACCTGTGGGCGCTCGTCAGCGAGTGGGAGGGCGCGGGCTTCTACCGCCGCGCGCTGTCCGCCGCGAGAATGGCGATGTACCCCCTCATGATCCTCATGGTGAACGAGCCCAGCGCCTTCGAGGATGTGTACGTTTCCGGGCGAGACGAATAGTCGCGCGCGGCGGTGCCCGGATGTCCCCTAAGCTGGGATCTCATCCTTCCACTCGCCGACCTCCAGCCGGAAAGAGATTCAGCCAATGGCACGCCGGACCGACGTCATGGACACGATCGTCAGCCTCGCCAAGCGACGGGGGCTCGTCTACCCGTCGAGCGAGATCTACGGAGGCCTGCGCGCGTCGTGGGACTACGGTCCGCTGGGCGTGGAGCTGAAGAACAACGTCAAGCGGCAGTGGTGGCTGTCGATGGTCCAGGCCCGCGAAGACGTGGTCGGCCTCGACTCCTGCGTCATCCTGGCTCCCGAGGTGTGGCAGGCCAGCGGCCACGTCGAGACCTTCACCGACCCGCTGACCGAGTGCCAGTCCTGCCACAAGCGCTTCCGCGCCGACCACCTCGTCGAGGCGTACGAGGAGAAGCACGGCAAGGCCCCCGAGCACGGGCTGGCGGACCTGAGCTGCCCCAACTGCGGCAACAAGGGCGCCTTCACCGAGCCGCGCCAGTTCAGCGGCCTGCTGAAGACCTACCTCGGCCCGGTCGAGGACGAGTCGGGCCTGGCCTACCTGCGTCCCGAGACGGCGCAGGGCATCTTCATCAACTACGCCAACGTGCAGCAGTCGGCGCGCAAGAAGGTCCCGTTCGGCATCGGCCAGATCGGCAAGTCCTTCCGCAACGAGATCACGCCGGGCAACTTCATCTTCCGCACCCGCGAGTTCGAGCAGATGGAGATGGAGTTCTTCGTCAAGCCCGGAACCGACGAGGAGTGGCACCAGTACTGGATCGACGAGCGCTTCCGCTGGTACTCCGACCTGGGCATCAACAAGGACAACCTCCGGCTCTACGAGCACCCCAAGGAGAAGCTGTCGCACTACTCCAAGCGCACCGTCGACGTGGAGTACCGCTTCAACTTCACCGGCTCGGAGTGGGGCGAGCTCGAGGGCATCGCCAACCGCACCGACTTCGACCTGACCGCGCACGGCAAGGCGTCGGGCGTTGACCTGTCCTTCTTCGAGCAGGACACGGGCGAGCGCTACGTGCCCTACGTCATCGAGCCGGCCGCCGGTGTCGACCGCGCCACGCTGACCTTCCTGCTCGACGCCTACACCGAGGACGAGGCGCCCAACGCCAAGGGCGTCATGGAGAAGCGCACGGTGCTGCGCCTCGACCACAGGCTCGCCCCCGTCAAGGTCGCGGTGCTGCCGCTGTCGCGCAACGCCGACCTGTCGCCCAAGGCCAAGGACCTTGCCGCCCAGCTGCGCAAGCGCTGGAACGTCGAGTTCGACGACGCGGGAGCCATCGGCCGCCGCTACCGCCGCCAGGACGAGATCGGCACGCCGTTCTGCATCACGGTCGACTTCGACACCCTCGACGACCAGGCCGTGACCATCCGCGAGCGCGACTCGATGGGTCAGGAGCGCATCTCCCTCGACCAGGTCGAGTCCTACCTGCGCCAGCACCTCAACGACTGACGCGAGATCCGGCAGCAAAGGGGGGGCGGTCTCACCGCCCCCCCTTTGTCATGTGTCGTAGCAGGCGACCCGCTGGTCGTAGACCCAGTCGGCGTCGCTCGGGTAGCGGGTCCACAGCGTCCCCTCGGCCCTGTCGCGCGTCCTGTCCTCACATCCCTGTACGGCCAGCCGCGCCACCTCCTGCTTGCCCGGCCAGGGGCTCTTCGGCAGGGCGAACGTCGCGAGCAGCTTGCCTTCGTGCGGCTTGTCGCAGGCGACGAACCGCACGAACTTGTCGCCGTCGAGCACCTCGTTCGCGCACGTGCCCACGAGGAGCTCGGCGGCGTGGACCAGCGTGCCCTCGAGCACCTCCTCCTCCGGCCGGACAGGGCGTGCGGAGGCGCCCGAGCCCACCAGCCTTCCGCCGCTCACGCCGTTCACCATGTAGCACGGCGCCCGGCCCCCGTCGGTGGCGAAGGACAGGAAGCTCAGGTTCTCGTCGGCCGTCGTGCGCTCCAGCAGGGCCGAGCAGGCCTCATCGGCCTTCTCGTCGTCGGGGGCGGAGACGAGGCCGAGGAACTCGCCCTGGTGCGGGGCCTCGCACCAGACGAGCGGCACGTAGTGGTCGGCGTTGTCCAGTCCGTCGACGCAGTCGCCCACCTCGGCGGCGTCGAAGGCCACGTGCCCCTCGGGCGTGGCGAATGACTCGTACAGCCTGATCCCGCCGTACACCGCGCCCGCGCCCGCCAGCGGGAACACCAGGCTCATCACCAGCCCCGCGATCGCCATGGCCCTGCCCGCGTCGCCCGAGCGCCTGATGCGCACCAGCGCGGCGGCGGCGAAGGGGATCGCCACGGGGAAGCAGGTGAGCAGGCCGAGGATCAGCGCGACCACGGCGAACGGCTCGGTCCTTCGGGGGGACGCCGGCCCGGGCGGAGTCCAGTCGTAGTTGTCGGGGGGTGCGAAGTTCACCAGGCGCATCATTCCAGACACCGCGCCCAGAGCAGGGCGGCCGTCGGCGGCGACACACGCCGCTGGGCGACGTCCGCAGCCAGGGGTGGAGCATCTTGGTGTCGACCCACGCGTGAGCGCGGCTCAGGCCAGGTGGGTGCCGAACCAGTCGAGGACCCGCTGGTAGGCCTGGGCCGCGGCCTGAGCGTTGTAGCGCTGGCCGGTGTCGTTGAAGAAGGCATGGCCGACGCCGGGGAAGGTGACGATCTCGTGGGTGAGCCCCGCCTTCTCCAGCGCGGCCCGCGCCGCGTCGCGGGTGGCGTTCACCCGGTCGTCCTGCTCGGCGTAGACGCCGAGGACGGCCGCCCTCGTGCCGGCGAAGTCGGCGCCGTCGGGCAGCGGGCCGTAGAAGGGCACGGCGGCGGCCAGGCGCGGCTCGGCGTTCGACAGCAGCAGCCAGGTCATCCCGCCGCCGAAGCAGAACCCCACCATGCCGAGCTTGGTGCCGGGCGCCCTGACGGCCAGCTCGTCCAGCGCCGCCTTCATGTCGGCGACGAACCGCTCGGGCGGGATCTCACCGAGCTTGGCCGTGGCCTGGGCGGTGTCGCTGAAGGACTCCGTGCCGCCCTCGCGTGAGAGCAGGTCGAGGGCGAGCGCGGAGTAGCCGCTGGCGGCCAGCCGTCCCGCGACGGAGCGGGTGTGGTCGTTGAGCCCACGGTTCTCGTGGATGACCAGGACCGCGCCCTTGCCGTTCGGCGCCTGGGCCCAGGCGCCGCGCAGGGTGGCGCCCTCGGGACCCGCGAAGGTGATGGCCTCCGCCGGCAGGGGCGAAGGGCCCGCGGGTGAGGCGGTCGGGCTCGGTGAGGGGCTGGCCGTGGGCGTGCTCGGCACGGCGGCCTGCCCGTCCGCCCCGCAGGCGGTCAGCAGCGCGGTGGCCGCGGGCAGCCCGAGGCCGAGCAGGGCCAGCCTGCGCAGCGCTTCACGCCGAGAGATGAGCCCTTCGACGTGGTCGAGAGCGATCTCCTCGGCGAGGTAGCGCTTGAAGGGTGACATCATGCCCGGATCGTAGGCCGCGCCGACGAAAGACCGGGTAAAGGGCGGCTCCGTGCGACACCGAAAATTCAGATAAAGACGAGCGTTACGCCGGTTTTCGCGTCCTCTTGATGACATTCCTCGTGAACCTACGAAGGGACATGAGGATCCATGGCACGCACATCACGCTGGAAGGTGGGGGCCGTCGTACTGGCCGGTGTCGCGCTCGTCATGACGGGGAGCGCGGCCTCGTTCGCCGAACCCGAGCCGACGGCGCTCGAACTGAGAGTCGTGGTCGACGACTGCCCGCACGAGGTCACGCCATGACCGAGCCCGACCTGCTGGAGCGGGCGCTGTTCGAGGTCAAGAGGGTGATCGTCGGGCAGGACCACATGGTCGAACGCCTGATGGTCGCGGTCCTGGCCAAGGGGCACTGCCTGCTCGAAGGGGTGCCGGGCATCGCGAAGACGCTCGCGGCCGAGACGCTCGCCACCGTGGTCGGCGGCTCGTTCGCGCGCATCCAGTTCACGCCCGACCTGGTGCCCTCCGACATCGTCGGCACCAGGATCTACCGCCCGTCCACCGAGAGCTTCGACATCGAGCTCGGGCCCGTCATGGCCAACCTCGTGCTCGCCGACGAGATCAACAGGGCGCCCGCCAAGGTGCAGTCGGCGCTGCTGGAGATCATGGCGGAGCGCCAGGTCAGCATCGGCGGCGTCACGCACCCGATGCCCGCGCCCTTCCTGGTGCTGGCCACGCAGAACCCGATCGAGTCCGAGGGCGTCTACCACCTGCCCGAGGCGCAGCGCGACCGCTTCCTGATGAAGATCGACGTGGGCTATCCCAGCGAGTCGGAGGAGCTGGCGATCGTCTACAGGATGAGCGTGGACCCGCCCGTCCCCCAGCCCGTCCTCGACCCCGCGCGGATCGTCGCCCTCCAGCGGCGGGCGGAGGAGGTGTTCGTCCACCATGCGATCGCGGAGTACGCGGTGCGGCTCGTCCTCACCACCAGGGAGCCCTCGCGGTACGGCCTGCAGGACGTCGAGCGGTCGCTGGCGTTCGGCGCCTCGCCGAGGGCCACGCTCGGGCTGCTGGCGGCGGCGCGGGCCCTGGCGCTGCTGAGGGGGCGCGACTACGTGCTGCCCGACGACGTGCGCGACCTGGCGCACGACGTGATGGCGCACAGGCTCGTGCTGTCGTTCGACGCTCTCGCGGAGGGCGTCACGTCGAGGCACATCGTGGACAGGCTGGTCGAGACCGTGCCGCTGCCCGTGGTCGCTCCACAGCAGGAGGCGGCGGCATGAGGCCCTATCTGGCCGCCGAGCCTGCCCTGCGCAGGCTGGAGCTGATCGTCACCCGCCGGCTCGACGGCCTGCTGCAGGGTGAGCACCTGGGCCTGGTGCCGGGGCAGGGCAGTGAGCCCGCGGAGGCCAGGCCGTACCAGGCGGGCGACGACGTGCGGCGCATCGACTGGAACGTCACGGCGCGCACCGCCGCGCCGCACGTCAGGGACCTGGTCGTGGACAGGGAGCTGGAGGTGTGGACGCTGCTCGACGCCACCGCGAGCATGGACTTCGGCACCGCGAGGATGGAGAAGAGGGAGCTGGCCCTGGCCGCGGTGGCGGCGGTCGGGTTCCTGACCCAGCGCACGGGCAACAGGATCGGGGCGCACCTGCTGCACGGCGGCGGGGTGCGCAGGCTGCCCGCGAGGACGGGCAGGCCGCACCTCATGGCGCTGCTGCAGGCGATGTTCGGCCTGCCGCGCACCGCCCCTGGGGTGGCGGAGCCGCCCCTCGCGGCGGCGCTCGAACAGCTCGGCAGGGTGGTACGGCGGCGCGGCCTGGTCGTGGTGGTCTCCGACTTCCTCGACGACCCGCCCTCGTGGGAGGGGCCGTTGCGGCGCCTCGGGGTCAGGCACCAGGTGCTGGCCGTGGAGGTCGTCGACCCTCGCGAGCTGGCCCTGCCCGACGTCGGGGTGCTGACGCTGATCGACCCCGAGAGCGGCAGGCGCAGGGAGGTGTCCACGGGCGACGCCAGGCTGCGCCTGCGGTACGCCGAAGCGGCCGCCGCCCAGCGCGCGGCCATCTCGGCGGCGCTGCGCGGGACGGGCGCCACGCACCTGCGGTTGCGCACGGACGGCGACTGGGTGCGTGACCTCGTCGAGCACGTGCTGCGCCAGCGCAGGCTCGCGCGCCTGGCCCCGGCGCCCCGCGCCACCGCCGTGCGCGGGGGTTCCGACGGGGACACCACCTCGGGCCCCTCGTCCCCGGACCGGAGCGAGGGCCGAGGCCCCCGGGGGAGCGAGGGCCGAGGCCTCCGGGGGAGCGAGGGCCGAGGCCTCCGGGGGAGTGGGGTCGTCCCCGAAGGCCACGCCGCTCCTGGCGGGCCGTGGGGGAGAGGGCCGGGAGGTGAGGCGGCATGAGCCTGCTGGCGCCCATCTGGCTGCTCCTGCTGATCCCCGTGGGGCTCATCGCCGTCACCTACGTCGTGATGTCGAGGCGGCGCAGCGCCTACGCCGTCCGTTTCAGCAACCTCGACCTGCTGGACAAGGTCGCGCCCAAGAGCCCCGGCTGGCGCAGGCACGCCCCCGCCGCGGCGCTGCTGGCGATGCTGGTGCTGCTCGTGGTGGGCTTCGCCAGGCCGACGGCGCAGGTCCAGGTCCCGAGGGAGCGAGCGACGATCATGGTCGCGTTCGACGTCTCCGCCTCGATGGAGGCCACGGACGTCGCGCCCGACCGCTTCACCGCCGCCCGCGAGGCCGCCCGCCAGTTCGTCGAGGGCCTGCCGCCGCGCTTCAACCTGGGCCTGGTCGCCTTCTCCGGTCAGGCGTCGGTGGCCGTTCCGCCGACCACGGACAGGCAGGCGGTGCTGGCCGCGCTGGGCAGGCTCACCACCGCCTCGGGCACGGCGATCGGCGAGGCCGTCCACTCCTCGTTGGAGGCCATCCAGCGGCTCGACACCGAGCAGGAGCCGCCGCCCGCGCACATCGTGCTGCTGTCGGACGGCTCCAACACCACCGGCCGTCCCCTTCCGGAGGCCGCGAGGGCGGCCGCCGAGCGAGGGGTGCCCGTCACGACCATCGCGTACGGCACGCAGACCGGCACCATCGACATCCAGGGCAACCAGATCCCCGTTCCCGTCGACGCCCCCGCGCTCCAGGAGCTGGCACGTTCGGCGGGCGGCGGCTTCTACGAGGCGGCCAGCGGCGACGAGTTGCAGGCGGTCTACGACGACATCGGCACCTCGGTCGGCTACCGGACGGAGCGGCAGGAGATCTGGCCGTGGTTCGTCGGAGCGGGCCTGCTGCTGGCCGCGCTGGCGGCGATCGGCTCGATGCTGTGGTTCTCGAGGCTGCCATGACCACGACGAGGGATCACGCCATGAACGGTCTGGGCGAGCCGCGAGGCCCCGACTTCCGCTCGGGCACGCTGCCCGGGCACCAGCAGGGGCCGCCGCCACCAACGCCTGTCGCGGACGGCAGGGTGGCGGCCGCCCCCAGAGGCCGCCTCCTGGTGACCGCCGCGCTCGTCGCCGCGCTCACCGGCGGGGCGGCGGGTGTCGCGGGGGCGCGGCTCATCGAAGGGTCCGAGCCCGCCCCCGCGGCCCTGCCCCGCGTCCCCGCCGCCCAGCCCCCAGGCCAGGGGCAGGGCCAGGGACAGGGCAGGACACCGGCACAGGCGCTCAGCGCCACCGCCGCCCAGGTGCTGCCCAGCGTGGTCTCCGTCGAGACCAGGAGGGGCAGCGGCTCGGGCTTCGTGATCGACGGCAGCGGCCACGTGCTGACCAACGCCCATGTCGTCGGCCGCGGCAGCACCGCTACCGTGGTGTTGAACGACGGACGCAGGCTGGGCGCCACGGTGGTCGGCGAGGACGAGGACGAGGATCTGGCCGTCCTGAGGGTCGGAGACGCCTCGGGCCTCACCCCCGCCAGGCTCGGCAGGTCGAGCGAGCTGGCCGTCGGCGACCAGGTGCTGGCCATCGGCCCCCCTCTCGGCCTGTCGGGGACGGTGACCGCGGGCATCGTCAGCGCTCTGGACAGGGAGGTGGGGCTGGGCGGCAGCAGCAGGCGCACCGCCGTACAGACCGACGCCTCCATCAACCCGGGCAACTCCGGTGGCCCGCTGGTCAACGCCAGGGGAGAGGTGGTGGGGGTGAACACCGCGATCGCGACGAGCAGGGGCGGAGGCAACATCGGGATCGGCTTCGCGATTCCGATCGACAGAGCCGCTCCGATCGCGGAAAGCATCATCCGAAACTAGGGTGCACAGCATGCGACTACTGGTCGTCGAAGACGAGGAGGACCTGGTCGACGCGTTGCGTGTCGGCCTGATCCGGGCCGGCTACGCCGTGGACGTCGCCTACGACGCCCCCTCGGCGGCGGAGAAGCTCCAGGTGAACACCTATGACCTGGTGCTGCTCGACCTGAACCTGCCAGGTGGCGACGGCTTCCAGCTCTGCCGTACGGCCAGGGCCTCGGGAAGCGGGGTGCGGATCATCATGGTGACCGCCCGCGACCGCCTCGACGACAGGGTCAGGGGCCTGGACGAGGGCGCGGACGACTACCTGGTCAAGCCGTTCGCCTTTCCCGAGCTGCTGGCCAGGGTGCGGGCGCTGCTGCGCAGAGAGACCGGCGGGACCTCCGTGCTCGAGGTGGGAGCGCTGCGGATCGACACCGCGCGCATGGAGGTCTCGCTCGGCGGCAGGTCGCTGGCGCTGACCCCCAAGGAGTACGGCGTGCTGCACTACCTCATGACCAAGCCGGGCCATGTGGTCTCCAGCGAGGAGCTGCTGGAGCACGTGTGGGACGAGCACGCCGACCCCTTCACCAACACCGTCCGCGTCACGGTCGGCAACCTGCGCCGCAAGCTGCAGGAGGAGGGGCTGATCGAGACGGTGATCAGCAGGGGGTACCGGCTGAGGGAGGACGCGTGATCCACACCATCAGGTTCAGGATGACCGTGCTCTACTCGGCGCTGCTGTTCACGCTGGCCGCTCTGGTTCTGGGCGGCATCTACTACGTGGTGTCCGCCTCGACCGAGCAGCGCCCCTACACCACCGAGTACGCCAAGACCTACCGCTCCAACGGCGAGTACCTGGGCAAGGCCCCGGTGGTCTTCGTCGAGGAGGTCGAGAACGCCATCAACGTCAAGACGATGGCCACGCTGCGCGACTACTCCCTGGCCACGCTCGCCTTCCTCTTCGTGGCCAGCCTCCTCATCGGCTGGATCCTGTCGGGCAGGGTGCTGCGCCCGGTCAGGGCGATCACCCGCACCACCGACGAGATCCAGGCCACCGACCTGTCCAGGAGGATCAGGCTCGAAGGACCGAAGGACGAGCTGCGCGACCTGGCCGACACCGTCGACACGATGCTCGACAGGCTGGAGGAGGCCTTCAGGGCGCAGCGCCAGCTCATCGACGACGCCTCGCACGAGCTGCGCAGCCCGTTGACGATCATCAGGACCAACGTCGACGCGGTCCTGGCCTCGCCCGAGGCCACCGAGGAGGAGCGGGTCCGCGCGGTCGCCATCGTGGACCGCGCGACCACGCGCATGACCAGGCTGGTGGAGGATCTGCTGGCCAGCGCCAGGCGCCAGGGCACCGCCTTCGCCGACAGCGACCTCGACCTGGCCCAGGTGGCCGACGAGGCCGCCGAGGAGTACACCGCGCTGGCTCAGGCCCGCGGCCTCACGCTGACCAGGTCGCTGACCGGCGAGCTGCCCATGACAGGCGATCACGACGCGCTGCGCAGGGCGGTGGCCAACCTGCTGTCCAACGCCGTACGGCTCTCGCCCCCCGGCGGCACGGTCGAGGTGGCGGCGGGCAGGCAGGGCGGCTGGCTCTGGACGGCCGTCCGCGACGGGGGCCCCGGCCTCTCCGAGGAGGACAGGCCGCGCGTCTTCGACAGGTTCTGGCGCGGCGAGGCCAGCCGCAGGGACCGGCACACCGGGCTTGGCCTGGCGATCGTCAGGCAGATCGTGGAGTCGCACGGAGGGCGGGTGGCGGTCTTCTCCCAGTTGGGCGAGGGCAGCACGTTCGTGCTCTGGCTGCCGTCGCGCGAGGGTGCCGAGAGCCCGGTGCCGACGATCAATCCCCTCGCTGGTGTCGTGAACATATAGGTTGGCTCGGAATACGAGGAAATCTGAGTCATTGGCGGGATATATGCCGGAAATGCTGGACGGGCGCTACCAGCTGGACGAGCCGATCGGGCGCGGCGGTATGGGCGAGGTCTGGCGGGGACACGACCCGCGGACCGGCAGGGCGGTGGCCGTCAAGATCCTCGCGCCACAGGTGACACAGCCCGCCGCCCGCGAGCGCTTCGCCCGCGAGGCGAGGGCCGCGGCGCAGATCGTGCACTCCAACGTGGTCACCGTCTTCGACACCGGTGAGCAGGACGGCCGCCCCTACCTGGTGATGGAGCTGCTGACGGGCCGCAGCCTGGCCGACGAGCTGACCGACGGCCACAGGTACGGCATCGCCGAGGTGTGCCGCCTGATGAGCCAGGCCGCCTCCGGCCTCGACGCCGCGCACAAGGCCGGGGTGATCCACCGCGACATCAAGCCCGCCAACCTGCACAGGACGGCCGACGGCACCCTCAAGATCGTCGACTTCGGCATCGCCCAGGTGGCCAGCGAGACCTCCCGCCTCACGACGGTCGGCACGGTCGTCGGCACCGCCGCCTACCTCGCCCCCGAGCAGATCAACGGGGAGGCGGGCACCGCGGCCTCCGACCTCTACGCCCTCGGCTGCGTCGCCTACGAGTTGCTGTGCGGGCAGCCGCCCTTCTCGGGCGGGGCCGCCGACCTGATGCGCAAGCACATCTTCGAGCCGCCCGTGCCGCCCGCCCAGATCAGGCCCGACGTGCCTGCGGGGCTGGACAGGCTCATCGTCGCCATGCTCGCCAAGGAGCCCGCAGGCCGTCCCGCCAACGCAGAGCAGGTACGGCAGGCCTTCGCGGCCTTCGCCTTCCCCGCCGCGACGGCCCCGAATCCCACGGCCGTCATGCCGGCGCCCGACGCCGCGGCGACGGCGGACCCGCGCAGGGGCGCCACGATGCCGGTGACGGGCGCGTGGGCGGCCGAGCCTCCCGCCCCCTCCGGGCCGAGCCGGCAGAACAGGCGGCTGATCCTGCAGGCGGTGGCCGGTGTGGCGGTGATCGCGGCGGTGGCTCTCGGCGTGACGCTGCTCAACGGCCGCTCGGGCACGCCGTCCCCGACGCCCACGAACGCGCCCGTCTCCACGCCCGCCACGCAGCCCGCGCCTGAGCCGACCCCCTCACCGACCCCGGTGGAGTCGCTGCGGGAGACGGGCTCGCCCGAGCCGGAGGACGACGAAGGCGGCGACGACGGCGAGACCAAGGCCTACACGCCCTCCGGCGGCTGGCAGAAGTGGCTCGGTGAGTTCGACAGGGCTGTCCTGCTGCAGGAGGCCGAGGGCGGCATCGACCCGAAGACCGCCGCCAAGGCGCACGAGCAGATCCGCGAGGCGGCCAGGGCGGCGGTGGCGGGTGACGAGAGCGCGGCTCAGGACAAGGTCCTGGGCCTGACCCGTGACCTGTTCAAGGATCTGCGCAAGGGCAAGCTCAGGAACGGTCCGCTGACGGACTTCCTCAAGGGCGCGGGCCTGCGCTAGCGGCCCCTGGCCCTGCACACCGCCAGCGTGACGGCGTAGGCGAGGGGCGGAAGCACGAGGACGGCGACGCGCAGGCCGTACAGGACGACGGGGTGGGCGGTCCACGTGGCCGCCCAGACCACGGTGAACAACGTGATCACCGTGATCCCGAGGGCGGTGCGGGCGGGGGCGGCGCCCGGTCCCCTCCGAACAGGAACGCCGACAGGTGGGTGCCGACCAGGGGGATCGACAGCAGCGGGCTGCCGGCCTGGCGCAGGCCCGTCCCGCCGAGCTGGTCGGCGGGTAACGAGACGCCGGGGAACGACTCGAACAGCACCAGGGCGAAGAGCGTCACGCCGATCATCCAGGTCAGCTCGCGCGGCCTGCGAGCCGGCGGCCGAGGCCCAGCCGGTCGTCCAGATAGCTCGCCGTGCCTGTCGCCGCGCGCGCGGAGCCCGCCAGGAGCCTTTCGAGCCGGGTGGGGGTGGCCATGACGCGATTGTGCGCCGCATATGGCGAGGTTCAAGAAATTGGTTTACACCAATTGGTATAAACCACTTGAATTTCAGTGGATTAGACCGGTGAATACTGCCTGACCTGGTGAAACGTGGACTTAACCAAGGGGTGCAGTTTCAAGTCGGTCTTTATCGGTAGAGTCCGGGACGGAGGCGTTCACAAAGGAGTTGTGGTGGCCAAGTACGTTTACGACTTCACCGAGGGCAACAAGGATCTCAAGGATCTTCTCGGGGGTAAGGGCGCCAATCTGGCCGAGATGACCAATCTCGGACTGCCCGTCCCCCCTGGATTCACGATCACCTCTCAGGCGTGCCGCCACTACCTGGCGGAGGGCGCGGTGCCTGACGGGCTCGAGGCGGAGGTCGCCGAGCACCTGGCGGCGCTGGAGTCCGCGATGGGCAAGAAGCTCGGTCAGGCCGACGACCCGCTGCTGGTCAGCGTTCGCTCAGGCGCCAAGTTCTCGATGCCGGGCATGATGGAGACGGTGCTGAACATCGGGCTCAACGACGAGTCCGTGCACGGCCTGGCCAAGCAGGCCGGCGGCAACGAGCGCTTCGCCTGGGACTCCTACCGCAGGCTCATCCAGATGTTCGGCAAGACCGTCCTCGGCATCGACGGCGACCTGTTCGAGCACGCCCTCGAGTCGCTCAAGGGCTCCCGCCAGGACACCGACCTGTCGGCGGAGGAGCTGCAGGCGCTGGTCGAGACCTTCAAGGGCATCGTCCGCTCGGAGACGGGCAAGGACTTCCCCTCCGACCCGCGCGACCAGATGCGCCTGGCCGTCATGGCCGTCTTCGACTCGTGGAACGCTCCCCGCGCCATCCTCTACCGCCGCCAGGAGCGCATCCCCGCCGACCTGGGCACCGCGGTGAACATCGTGGCCATGGTCTTCGGCAACCTCGGCGAGGACTCGGGCACGGGCGTGGCCTTCACCCGTGACCCCGGCTCGGGCCGTCAGGGCCTCTACGGCGACTACCTGCAGAACGCCCAGGGCGAGGACGTCGTCGCCGGCATCCGCAACACCATCCCGCTGCAGGAGCTCGAGCGCATCGACAAGCGATCCTACGACGAGCTGCTGCAGATCATGGAGAAGCTCGAGAACCACTACCGCGACCTGTGCGACATCGAGTTCACCATCGAGCGCGGCAAGCTCTGGATGCTGCAGACCAGGGTCGGCAAGCGCACCGCCGCCGCCGCGTTCTGCATCGCCACCCAGCTGGTCGACCAGGGCCTCATCAGCATCGACGAGGCGGTCACCAGGATCACGGGCGACCAGCTCGCCCAGCTGATGTTCCCCCGCTTCTCCTCGGAGGGCGAGCGCAGGCTTCTCACCAAGGGCATGAACGCCTCCCCGGGCGCCGCGGTGGGCAAGGCCGTCTTCACCTCCGAGCGCGCCATCGAGCTGGCAGGGCAGGGCGAGGACGTCATCCTGGTCAGGCGCGAGACCAACCCCGACGACCTGTCCGGCATGATCGCCGCCAGGGGTGTGCTGACCTCGCGCGGCGGCAAGACCTCGCACGCGGCCGTGGTCGCGCGCGGCATGGGCAAGACGTGCGTCTGCGGGGCCGAGGAACTGGAGGTCTCCACCTCCTCGCGCAGCTTCACCGCGCCGGGCGGGGTCACCGTCAACGAGGGCGACGTCATCTCCATCGACGGCTCCACGGGCGAGGTCTTCCTCGGCGAGGTGCCGGTCATGGACTCGGCGGTGGTCGAGTACTTCGAGGGCGCCGCCCCGCAGGACGACCTGGTCCGCGCGGTGGACCGGATCATGAAGCACGCCGACGAGGTGCGCACGCTCGGCGTGCGGGCCAACGCCGACAACGCCGAGGACTCCGCGCGCGCCAGGCGCTTCGGGGCGGCGGGCATCGGGCTGTGCCGCACCGAGCACATGTTCCTCGGCGATCGCCGTCAGCTGGTCGAGGATCTGGTGCTCGCCTCCTCCGAGGAGGAGCGGCAGTCCGCCCTCGACGCGCTCGAACCCCTCCAGAAGAGCGACTTCATCGAGATCTTCCAGGCCATGGACGGCCTGCCGGTGACGATCAGGCTCATCGACCCGCCGCTGCACGAGTTCCTTCCCGACCTGGTGGAGCTGTCGGTGAAGGTGGCCAAGGGCGACGCCTCGGACAAGGAGCGCGCCCTGCTGGTCGCCGTCAAGCGGCTGCACGAGCAGAACCCGATGCTCGGCCTCAGGGGAGTAAGGCTCGGCCTGGTCATCCCCGGCCTGTTCGCCATGCAGGTCAGGGCCATCGCCGAGGCCGCCCGCGAGGTTCGGGGCGCCAGGCCCGAGATCATGATCCCGCTGGTCGCCGCCGTACAGGAGCTGGAGGCGGTACGCGAGGAGGCGGCCGGCATCCTGGCCGAGGTCGGTGTCGACGCGCTCGTCGGCACCATGATCGAGACGCCCAGGGCCGCGCTCACGGCGGGACAGATCGCCGAGGCCGCGCAGTTCTTCTCCTTCGGCACCAACGACCTGACGCAGATGGCGTGGGGCTTCTCCCGCGACGACGTCGAGGCCGCCTTCTTCTCCCGCTACCTGGAGCTGGGCATCTTCGGCGTCTCCCCGTTCGAGACCCTCGACAGGGACGGCGTCGGCCGCCTGGTCAGGATCGCGGCGGAGGAGGGCAGGAAGGCCAGGCCCGACCTCAAGCTCGGCATCTGCGGCGAGCACGGCGGCGATCCCGACTCGGTCCACTTCTGCCACGAGGCCGGGCTCGACTACGTGTCGTGCTCGCCCTTCAGGGTTCCCGTCGCCCGCCTGGAGGCGGCCCGCGCCGCCCTGCAGGAGAGCGCCTCCGACACCCGCTGACCGTCGCGCCCGGACCCCCGGCCTGCCGGGGGTCCGGCGCTTGTCAGGCCGGCACGAAGTCGGGCTTCACGCCCAGGCCCGCCAGCCACGAGCGCATGCCCTGCACACCCGACGGGTCGGCGACGACCTGGGCGGCGTAGTCGGCCACCAGCACCTCCTCGCCGTCCTCGAACAGCAGCCTGGCGGGCCCCGACCACGACAGCGCCCAGCGCGCCTGGTCGTGCTGGATGAGGGTCGCCTCCAGCGCCCTGCCGAGCACCGACGCGAGCAGCTTCTCCGAGGGCTCCCAGCCGAGGCCGCGCAGCTCGCCCTCCAGCGCGGCCCGCTGACCGCGCGCCAGCGCCTCGAAGGCGGCGTCGAGGTACGGCCGCGCGGCCCCCATCACCCGCTGCCCCGCCACGGCCAGGTCGCGCAGCGCCTCCTCGTTCACCGCCGTGTACATCCCGCGCGCCACCAGGTCCTCCCAGGACACCGGCCGCATGGCCAGCGCCTCCTGGGTCCAGAAAGACTGCTCGAGGGCGTGTGCGGCCACCGAGGCGTCGCGCAGCAGCACGGTGGCGGGGCGAGGGTCGGGGACGTGCGGGGGCTCGGGCAGCAGCGCGATCGCGGCCAGGCGCTCGCCCAGGCTCGGGTGCGAGTCGTACGGCGAGCTCTCCTCAGGCTGCTCGGCGAGCCTGGCCAGCTCGGCCTGTCGCACGGGGTCGCCGACCAGGGCGCGGAACCCGCCGAAGACCGAGGCGGGCCTGTTGCCCGCGATGCCGGTCATCGACAGGTAGTCCTCGGTGAACAGCTGCCAGGCCCGCGCCGTGTCGCGGACCTTGGTGAGCGCGTTCGACATCGCCGCCCGCCCGGCGATCGCGACGGCGAAGGAGTCGGCCTCCAGCTCCTGCCGTCGCGACACCGCCTGGGAGACGCGCAGGTAGAGCTTGGTGTAGGCCAGGAACAGCCGCCGGATGAAGGGGTGGTCGCCGAGCCCCTGCACGGTCGCGATCAGCGCGACCCTGCCCCGGTAGACCGGCGCGCCGAGGCGGGTGTGCGCGCCGGAGTAGTGGCCGAGCTCGTGCCCGAGCACCGCCCGCGCCTCGTCCAGCGTGAGGGTCTGGAGCAGCGGCAGCCCGATGTACATGCGCCGCTTCGACGACGACAGGCCGAGGAAGCGGGTGTCCTCAGCGACGGCGGCGTTGACCTCCGCGACCAGCCTGATCTCGTCGGGCGGAGCGGTCTTGACCCGCTGCGCCAGCTCCTCGACCGTCCGCCACAGCTCGGGCTCCTGCTCCCTGCCGACCGCCAGCCCGGGCTCCTCGCCCTGGCGCCTGCGGCTGACCATCCACAGCGCCCGCACCAGCGCGCCCGCCGCGAGCGTGAGCACGATCGCGACCTGGAGGCCCCTGGCGTGGAAGTCGACGAACAGCAGGACGTCGAAGAAGACGGCGGCGGCCAGGATCAGGCCGACGAGCACGTAGAAGCCGGCAAGGAGGGTGAAGGCCAGCACGGCACGGAACGCGGTGGTCACGCCGATGACCTTATAGGGCGAGATGCCGCCTTCTGACCGGCAGGTTGACCGCGGCCCACACCACCAGGGCGACCACGAGCACGCTCGCGGGCACCAGCCACAGCGGGCCCGCGGGCCACGGCCTGCCGAGGAATCCGACGCTCAGCATGACCAGCGGCACGCCCGCGAGCACCAGCCCCGCGGCGCAGGCGGCGAGCGCGATGACCAGCGACTCCCAACGCAGCATCCGCCTGACCTGACCGGGCGTCGCGCCCAGCCGCCGCAGCGCCAGCAGCTCCTCGACCCTGCCCGTGGTCGTGGCCACCAGCCGGTTGGCGACCGACACCAGCACATAGCCGATCAGCACGGCGAGCACCGCGATGTTCACCAGCCCCTGCGTGGCGTCCGCGTCCGCGATCGAGGCGGCCGCCCGCCGCGACACCTCCGCTCCAGGCCAGGTCTTGGCCAAGGAGGAGAGGTCGGCCGCGGCGGGCCGCACCAGGATTTCCGCGTCGAGGCCCGTGGTCGTGTGTCCCGCGGCCAGGTCGCGCGAGAGCACCAGCGCGCCGAAGCCGAGGGCCCGCGAGTACGTCGCGACCACGCGCGCCCGCACCGGCGTGCCGTCTCCCATGAGCAGGTCTAGGCGCTCGCCGACCTCGCCCAGGTCGGCGTCGAGCGCGACGGTGTCGCCCTTGAGCTCGCCCATGCTGCCCTCGACCACGCCGAGGTCGACGACGCCCCCGGCCTCGGGTCCCAGGATCATGGCGGTCCTGGCGTGCAGGCCGGGATCGTCCCCCACGGCCAGCGAGCGGGTCAGCACCGTGGTCGTCGAGGCGGGGGCGGCGGCCATGACGCCCGGAAGGGCGCGCACGTCGTCGAGCAGGCCGTGCGGGACGCCCCCCAGCCTCGGCGCGGAGACCGAGGCGACGTCGGCCAGGCCCGCGTTCACCTCGTCCGCCTTGGCCTGGCTGATCGTGGTCTGGGTCAGCACGACGCTGAGCCCGAGCGTGACCATCATGCCGAGAGCGGCGACGGCGCCCGCCGTCCTGAGCGCGTAGCCGTGGGTGTTGGTGACCGCCAGCCACAGGGGCGCCGACAGCCCGGACGGCAGCCGCCGCGCCAGCGCCCCCATGGCCGCCTGCACCAGCATGGGCCCCGCCAGGGCGAGCCCGACGATCGCGAGCAGGGCGGCGGTGGCGGGGCCGAGCCCGGCGATCTCGCCGCGGACCAGCAGCGGCGTGGCCGACAGCCCCAGCGCGACCAGCATGAGCAGCAGGCCGCCCCCCGTCCGCACCCTGGACGGCACGCGGGGCTCGGCTTTGGACTCGGCGACGGCCGAGACGGGCGGCATCCGCGACGCCTTCAGCGAGGCGGTCCACGCCGCGAGCCTGACCACGCCGAACAGCAGGACGGCGGCGGCCACGGCGGGCAGCGGGCCGTACGTCAGGGGCAGGTCGGGCGGCAGTGCCCCCGTGCCCTCCAGCAGCTCGCCCAGGCGGGCGGCCAGGTAGTAGCCGAGCGCGGCGCCGGGCGGCAGCGCGGCCAGCGCCGCGACGCAGCCCTGGACCGCGACCAGCCGCCTGACCTGGCGGGGAGTGGCGCCCGCCGCGCGCAGCAGCGCGAGGTCGCGGCGCTGCCTGTTGACCGAGAGCGACAGTCCTCCGCCGATCACGAACCCGACCGTGATCAGGCTGATGCCGCCGATCGAGGCGGGTAGCGCGATGAGCATGCCGCGCGCGGCGGCGGTGCCGGGCCGTTCGGCGTCGCCCCTCGCGCCACCGGTGGAGATCACGTAGCGGTCGCCGAGCAGCCGCTCCGCCTCGGCCGCCACGGTCTGCGCGGTGATGCCCCGCCCGGCGCGGAGCGCCACGAGATCGACCCTGCCGCTCCTTCCCGACAGCTCGGCGGCGGTGGAGTCGGCGAAGTACAGGCCGGGCGCGTCGATCACGGCCGTCACCCGGTAGCGGCCAGGACGGCCGCCCGCGACCACCCGTACCTCCTGCCCGACGCGCGCGCCCGCCATGGCCAGCTCGCCGTCCCGCCTCGGCGGGGCGCCCTCGACCGCCTTGCCGCCCGAAAACGCCAGCGACGACCATCCGTGTCCCGCCGCCGCCGGATCGGCGGGGCCGGTACTCCCGCTCGTGCCGGGGGTGACAGCACCGGACGTGCTCGGCTGCCCTGGAACGACGGCGGCGGGGAAGCTCAGGTCGCCCACGGCGGACTCGACGCCGGGCAGCCGCGACAGCCTGTCCACGATCGAGGAGGGGAGCGTGGCGCGTTCGGGGAGCGCCACCGGCAGGTCCTCCTTCCTCGGGACCAGCTGCCGGGCGGAGACCACCACGTCGGCCCCGGTGAGCCGCGTCGAGTTCACCTGCGACCGCAGGCCCGACTCGACGATCACGCCGGTCCCCGTCACCAGCGCCATCCCGCCGAAGACCGCGAAGAAGGCCACGACGAGGCCGCCGAGGCCCGACATGGCCAGCGCCGTCCTGATCACGTCAGCACTCCGTTCAGGCGCGTCAGCCGTACCGCCAGCTCCTCGGGGGCGGGCGCGGACAGCAGGTCCACCACCCTGCCGTCGGCCATCACCAGCGTCTCGTGGGCCCGCGCCGCGGCGGCGGGATCGTGGGTCACCATGATCACCGTCTGGCCCAGCTCGTCGACCAGTTCGCGCAGCAGCCCCAGCACCTCCGCCGCGCTGCGCAGGTCGAGCGCCCCCGTGGGCTCGTCGGCGAAGACGACGTCGGGCCTGGCGGCCAGCGCGCGGACGAGCGCGGCGCGCTGCTGCTGCCCGCCGGACAGCTCGGCGGGCCTGCGGCGCAGCCGCCCCCCGAGCCCCACCCTCTCGACCAGCTCCGACAGCCACGCCCTGTCAGGGCGCACGCCCGCCAGCCGCAGCGGCAGGGTGAGGTTCTCCTCGACGGTGATGGAGGGCAGCAGGTTGTAGGACTGGAAGACGAAGCCGACATGCTTCCTGCGCACCTCCGTGCGCCTGGTCTCGTTCAGCCCGCTGACGGTCACGCCGCCGATCCTGACCGTGCCGGACGTCGGGGTGTCCAGCGCGGCGGCGCACTGCAGCAGCGTGCTCTTGCCCGAGCCCGAAGGGCCCATCACGGCCACGAACCTGCCACGGGGAAAGCCGAGCGAGACGTCGTCGAGCGCGGTGACGCTCCCGTACGACCTGGTGACCCGCTCAAGGGTGACGACGTCGCTCACGAGTGCCGCCTCTTCATCCGAAATCTCATGACCATGACGCTAGAAAAAGGATCAAGAAAGCAGAATCCGGCCACCTGCCGAGACGGTGCTACAGCCAGCTGCAGTGAGCCTTCGGTGCGGATGGGTACACTCACAGCACTTATGGGCCAATACAGCGACCATGACCAGGAACGATGGGTTCCCGAGCCGCTCGGCAACCCCGACAGGGGCGCGTTCGAGCGCGACAGGGCCAGGGTGCTCCACAGCTCCGCCCTGCGCAGGCTGGCGGCCAAGACCCAGGTGGTGGGGCCCGCGGAGACCCTCGGGGTCGGCCAGCACATCCCGCGCACCAGGCTCACCCACTCCCTGGAGTGCGCCCAGGTCGGCAGAGAGATGGGCGCCACGCTCGGCGTCGACCCCGACCTGGTCGAGACCGCCTGCCTGGCCCACGACCTCGGCCACCCGCCCTTCGGCCACAACGGCGAGAGCGCGCTCGACGAGCTGGCCGCCTCGTGCGGCGGCTTCGAGGGCAACGCGCAGAGCCTGCGGCTGCTCACCAGACTCGAGGCCAAGGTGCTGACGAGCGAGGGCGGCAGCGCGGGTCTCAACCTCACCAGGGCCTCGCTCGACGCCTCGGTGAAGTATCCGTGGCCGCGCGCGGGAGCGGGCAAGTTCGGCGTCTACGACGACGACCTGCCCGTCTTCGAGTGGATCAGGGACGGCGCGCCCAGCAAGCGGGTGAGCTTCGAGGCGCAGATCATGGACTGGGCCGACGACGTCGCCTACTCCGTCCACGACCTGGAGGACGCGCTCCACTCGGGCCACGTCACCCCCAACGCGCTGCACTCGCCGACCGAGCGCGAGGCCGTCTGCGAGCTGACCCGCACCTGGTACGTTCCCGACGCCACCTGCGCCGAGCTCGAGCAGGCCTTCGACCGGCTGCTGGACTTCCCGCTCTGGCCCCGCCGCTTCGAGGCCACGCTCGCCGACCTGGCCGGGCTCAAGGCCCTGACCAGCGGCCTCATCGGCCGCTTCTGCCGGTCGGCCGAGGCCGCGACCAAGGAGGCCTTCGGCTACCGCCATCACGCCGACCTCGTCGTGCCGCGGGCGACGCGGCTGGAGTGCGCGCTGCTCAAGGGTGTCACCGCGCACTACGTCATGACCACCGACGACCACCACGCCAACCAGGCCAGGCAGCGCGAGCTGATCTCGGAGCTGGCCTCGCTCATCACGCTCGGCGCGCCCTACACGCTCGAACCCGCCTTCAGGCCCGCCTTCACCGGCGCGGAGAACGACGCCGCCAGGGTGCGCGTGGTGATCGACCAGATCGCCTCGCTCACCGACACCTCTGCCGTCGCCTGGCACCGCCGCCTGTCCCGCTGACCGTCCGGGTCCTTGACGGGTGGTTCCGAGAGTCGGCCCGCTAGCGCGACCGCGAGGGACGATACTCCGAACATGGCAACCTTTGTGATCGTCGGCGCGGGGCTCGCAGGAGCCAAGGCCGCGCAGACGCTGCGGGAAGAGGGCTTCGACGGCGAGGTCGTGCTCATCGGCGCCGAGGAGGAGCGGCCCTACGAGCGGCCCCCGCTCTCCAAGGGCTACCTGCAGGGCAGGAGCGAGCGGGAGAAGATCTTCGTCCATCCGCCCTACTGGTACGCCGACCAGGAGATCGACCTGCGGCTCGGGGTCACCGTCACCGGCATCGCGCTGGACGCGCACGAGGTCGCGCTCGACGACGGCTCACGCATGTCGTACGACAAGCTCCTCATCACCACCGGCGCGAGCCCCCGCACCCTGCCGGGCCAGGCGTACACGCTGCGGACCGTGGCCGACAGCGAGGCGCTCAAGGCGGGCTTCGCCGCGGGCGGCAGAGTGGTGATCATCGGGGCGGGCTGGATCGGGCTGGAGAGCGCCGCGGCGGCGCGGGAGGCGGGCTGCGAGGTCACCGTCGTCGAACCCGCGCCCACCCCGCTGCACAGGGTGCTCGGCCCCGAGCTCGGCGAGGTCTTCGCGCACGTCCACCGCCGCCACGGCGTGGACCTGCGGCTCGGTGTCTCCGCCGAGGAGGTCGAAGCGGACGGCGTACGGCTCGGCACGGGCGAGCGGCTGCCCGCCGACCTGGTCGTCGCGGGCGTCGGCGCCGCCCCCAACGTGAACCTGGCCCGCGAGGCGGGGCTCGAGGTGGGCGACGGCATCCTCACCGACGCCGCGCTGCGCACCTCCCACCCCGACGTCTACGCCGCGGGAGACGTAGCGGAGTCCTACCACCCCCTCTACGGCAGGCGGCTGCGCGTCGAGCACTGGGCCAACGCGCTCAACGGCGGCCCCGCGGCGGCCAGGTCGATGCTCGGGCAGGAGGTGGTCTACGACCGCGTGCCGTACTTCTACACCGACCAGTTCGACCTCGGCATGGAGTTCAGCGGCGACACCAGGGGTTACGACCAGGTCGTCATCAGGGGCGAGGAGCTGGAGTTCATCGCCTACTGGCTGCGCGAGGGCAGGGTGATCGCCGGGATGAACGTCAACGTCTGGGACGTCGTCGACGACATCCAGCGGCTCATCCGCTCAGGCGGGCCGCTGCCCCCGCAGGACTGAGCGCCCTGCTACAGCGTGCCCGTGTCGTTGAGCGGCGGCGGGGTCGGCGTCTGCGTGGGAGTGCTCGGCTTCTTCTTGCGCTCCTTCTCCTTCTCCTCCTCCTGAGGAGGAGAGGAGGCGGACCTGGAGGAGCACAGCGTGGTGCACGCGGGCGTCTCGCCGAGCTTGCGGCGCAGCTTGAACGTCTCCTCCTTGGGGGAGAGCGTGGGGTTGCCCTTCAGCCACGCGTCGAGGTAGTCCCACGGCTCGACCATGCCCCGCCGCACCCACCAGTAGGCGGGGCCGGTCTTCCACGAGATAGCGAAGTAGAGGTTCGGGGCGGTGTCGCGGGCGTTGCCCGTGTTGCCCACCTTGCCGAGCTCCTGCCCCGCCTTCACCTTCGCGCCCGGCGCGAGGCCCTCGGTGACCGAGTCGAGGTGGCCGCCGAGGTAGCGGACGCCGTCCTCGCCGATGATCGAGACGAACCGGCCCTCGCGGTCGGAGCCCACGTCGGTGGAGGGCTTCCAGCGGTTGTTGATGTTCACCTCGTCGATCACCCCGTCGACAGGGGCGACGAACGAGCAGCCCCTGGCGGCCCAGATGGTCGTCTTCGGGATGATGAGCAGCTTGCGCTGGTAGTTCGTCTTGCAGCCCTTCACGGGGAAGGCGTAGTCATACTTGGACACCTTCGGCGGCGGCACCTTGACGGGATCGGCGGCGGCCGGCCGCTGGACGCCCGACTGGTGCTCGGTGCCCGGCGTGCTCGTGGCGCCCGTCGGGGTGCCGCTCGGAGCGGCGCTGGGGTCGCCACTGGGGCCGGCGCTGGGGTCGGCCGCCATGGCGGGGGCCCTCATGCTGACGCCCGCCACACCGGTGGCCTGCCCGCATCCTCCGGCCAACAGGACGGCGCCCACCACGACTGCACTAAGACGCCCCGATCGCATGATCTCCACCTGTGTCAGCGTATCCAACGACAACCTTTACCTTTGTAACCGACCGGGACGGTGGTCACGACCGCTTTGCCGTTATCCGTCGGTGCTTCTCGTCGCCACGGGCGCCGTCGCCGCGCCCGCCGCGCGCGCACGGGGAGCGTCCCCTGAACGGCGGGCCCGCGTGCCGGGCGGAGGCGCGTGGCCGGGCCTGCCGTACGGGCGGGAGGGGACGGCCTCCCGCGGCAGGCGGCGGGCGGAAACTGTCGGGGCGCGCCGTTAGACTCGCGGCGTGGCAGGCAGGATCCGTGACGTCGACATCGCTCTCGTGCGTGAGCGCTCCCCGATCGCCGATGTCATCGGCGAGCACATCCAGCTGCGCAACGCCGGCGGCGGCAACCTCAAGGGCCTGTGCCCCTTCCACGACGAGAAGAGCCCGTCGTTCAACGTCACGCCCGAGCGCGGGATGTACTTCTGCTTCGGCTGCGGCGAGGGCGGCGACGTCATCACCTTCGTCGAGAAGATCGAGCACCTGTCCTTCCACGAGTCCGTCGAGCGGCTGGCCCAGCGTGCGGGCATCCAGCTGCAGTACGAGCAGGGCGGCTACGTCCCCAAGCGCGACCAGGGCGAGCGGGCCAGGCTGCTCGAGGCGCACAGGGTGGCGGCCGAGTTCTACGTCGAGCGGCTGTTCGCCCCCGAGGCGGCCCCCGGCCGCAGGTTCCTGTCCGAGCGCGGCTTCGAGCGGGCCGACGCCGAGCTGTTCGGCGTGGGCTACGCGCCCAACGAGTGGGAGGCGCTGACCCGCCACCTGCTCGGCAAGGGCTTCACCGCGCAGGAGATCGTCAAGGGCGGCCTGGCCAAGGAGGGCAGGCGCGGCCCCATGGACCGCTTCCGCGGGCGGCTGATGTGGCCGATCCGCGACGCGACGGGCGATGTCATCGGGTTCGGCGCGCGCAAGCTCCTCGACACCGACGAGGGCCCGAAATACCTCAACACCCCCGAATCCCCGCTCTACAAGAAGTCGCAGGTCCTCTACGGCATCGACCTGGCCAAGCGCGAGATCTCCAAGCGCTCCCAGGCCGTGATCGTCGAGGGCTACACCGACGTCATGGCCTGCCACCTGGCGGGCGTGCCGACGGCGGTGGCGACCTGCGGCACCTCCTTCGGCGAGGAGCACATCAAGATGCTCCGCCGCTTCCTGCTCGACCAGTCCTCGACGACCGGCGAGGTGATCTTCACCTTCGACGGCGACGCGGCGGGCCAGAAGGCGGCGCTGCGGGCCTTCGCCGACGAGCAGAAGTTCGTCACGCAGACCTACGTCGCCGTCCAGGCCGACGGGCTCGACCCGTGCGACCTGCGCGTCAAGCAGGGTGACGCGGCGGTGCGCGACCTGGTGGCCAGCCGCGAGCCGCTGTTCCAGTTCGCCATCCGCAGCACGATCTCCCGTTACGACCTGCGCACCAACGAGGGCAAGATCGCCGCGCTGGACGCGGCGGCGCCGATCGTGGCCGGCATCAAGGACTCAGGCCTGCGCAAGCGCTACGCGATCGACCTCGACCGCTGGCTCGGCTTCATGGACGAGCGGTTCGTCATCCAGCGCATCGCCGAGGTGGGGGGCGCACAGGCGGGCCGTCCTCGGCGCGCGCCCAAGGCGGCGCCGATCGACCCCCACGTCAGGGTGGAGGGCGAGCTGCTCAAGCTGGCCGTGCAGCGTCCCGCCCTGCTGGGCCCCCGCTTCGACGCGCTGGAGAGCCGGGCCTTCACCACCCCCGACCACGTCACCGTCCACACCGTCATCGCGGCGGCGGGCGGCACCTCCGCCGGTGGCCACGGCGGCAGGCAGTGGGTCGACAGGCTCATCGAGCACGCCCCCGACGAGGTGGCGCGCGGGCTGATCACCAGGTTCGCCGTGGAGCCGATCCAGGCCGACGCCGAGATCGAGCAGCGCTACGGCGCCGCCATGCTGGCCGCCATCGAGGCGGTCTCGGTCGACAGGGCGATCAGTCAGGTCAAGACGCGCATGCAGCGGCTCAACCCGGTGGAGGAGCAGGCCGAGTACAACAAGCTCTTCGGCGAGCTGGTGGCGCTCGAGCAGCAGCGCAGGGTCCTGCGCGACCGCGCGGCGGGAAGTTAGGCGCACCCGAGCGGCAGCGCACCCGAGCGGCAGCGCACGGGTCCTGCGCGAGCGCGCGGCGGGAAGTCAGGCGCAGCGGAAAGGCGCGTTCGGCGTCGTCGCTGACAAACTCGATCGCGTAATTGACTTTTCTTTCCTGATCAAACTCCGGCCAAACACATAAAAGATCTCGGTTTGGTAATGATGCAGGTCTTACCTCAAGTGACAAAAATGGGTCTGCCATTTTATGGAAGCAATACTGCAGACTGTGTCCCGTGGGTGCATCGGTGCTGCCAAGTGGCCCGCCATCCGTTGACCAGGTGGCGGACCTCGTCGCGAAAGGAAGAGAGCGCGGAAGCGTAACCGTCGATGACGTAGCCGCCGCGCTTGACCGCTCCGAGCTGCCGTCCGACGCGCTGGAGCGCGTTGTGCGGATGCTCGCCGAGAACGGGGTGGAGGTTCTCGAGCCGCAGGGCGACGAGGAGCCCGCCCGCCCCGATGAGGAGGACGTAGGCAAACGTGCGCCGACCAGCGATCTGGTCCGCATCTATCTACGCGAGATCGGCCGGGTCCCGCTGCTCACGGCAGAGGAGGAGGTCGAACTCGCCAAGTCCATCGAGGCAGGGCTGTTCGCCGAGGACAAGCTGGCCGCAGGGGTGTCCAGGCTCGCCTTCCCCGAGTTCAGGGAGCTGGTCTGGCAGGGCACCAGGGCCAAGCAGCGCCTGATCGAGGCCAACCTCCGACTGGTGGTCTCGATAGCGAAACGGTATGTCGGGCGCGGCATGCTGTTCCTCGACCTGATCCAGGAGGGCAATCTCGGTCTCATCCGCGCTGTTGAGAAATTCGACTACACCAAGGGTTACAAGTTCTCCACCTATGCCACGTGGTGGATTCGCCAGGCGATCACTCGTGCCATTGCCGACCAGGCGCGCACGATTCGCATTCCCGTGCACATGGTCGAAACGATCAACAAACTGGTCCGGGTGCAGCGCCAGCTCCACCAGGACCTGGGCCGTGAGCCCGCGCCCGAGGAGATCGCGCTCGAGATGGACCTCCCGGTCGACCGCGTGGTGGAGATCCAGCGGATCGCCCAGGAGCCGGTGTCCCTGCAGTCGCCCATCGGCGAGGAGGACTCCGACCTCGGTGACTTCATCGAGGACGCGGACGCGGTGGTGCCCATGGAGGCGGCCGCGTTCATCATGCTGCAGGACCAGCTCGACGACATCCTCGCCACGCTGTCGGAACGGGAGCAGCGCATCATCCAGCTGCGCTTCGGCCTGGCCGACGGGCACCCGCGCACGCTGGAGGAGGTCGGCAGGGAGTTCGGGGTGACGAGGGAGCGGATCAGGCAGATCGAGTCGAAGACGCTCGCCAAGCTGCGTCACCCGACCCGCGCGCAGATGCTGCGCGACTACCTGGACTGACCGGGGACAGGCCCCCTGATGTCGTCAGGGGGCCTGTCCACCCGCCCTCTCAGCGCCGGCCGCCGGATCCTCGAGACCGGCGGGACGGCGCTCCCCCGGATGGGCACTTGTGGCTCAGAGGACGGACGATCCTCGGCACTACGATGTCGAAATGACCCACGCGCTCTTGCCTTCCCCCGAACCCGGCAGCGCTCTCGACGTCGTCCGTGTGTGGGACGCGCGGGCCGATCGCTACCTGGAGCTCTTCCGCCACGAGTTGGACGGCAAGCCGTTCGACCAGGAGGTTCTCGCCGAGTTCGCCGGGCGGGTCGGCGACGGGGGCAGAGTCTGCGACGCCGGCTGCGGACCCTGCGGTCACGTGACGGCGATGCTCGCGGAGCGCGGTCTCGACGTCCTGGGGATCGACCTGTCTCCTCGCTGTGTCGAGCTGGCCGGACGTGAGCAGCCCGGGTGCCGGTTCGAGGTGATGGACCAGCGGGACATCAGGCCGCGCACGCCTGGCGACCTGCTCGACGGGCTGGTCTCGTACTACTCGCTCCACGACCAGCCGAAGAGGGGACTGGCCGGCACCCTCGCATCGTGGGCAGCGGTGATCCGTCCGGGAGGTCAGCTCCTGGTCGTGGCGAAGGAGGGCACCAGCGACGGGGTCATCGACGATCCGCTGGGCAGCGACCTCCGGGTCTACTGGGCGGAATTCACCGAACACGACCTTCGCCAGGCCGTCGAAGCGGCCGGGTTCCATGTCGACGACCTCACCACCCGTGGGGCCTACGACGACGAGATCCCCACGCGGCGGATCTACCTGTCGGCCACGCGCCGCTAGGAGCAGCCCTCGAAGCCAGGAGCGGCCCTGGAAGGAGCGGCACTCGAAGCCAGGAGCGGCCCTCGAAGCTAGGAGCAGCCCTCGAACTGGGGCACGGTCACCTTGCCGAGCGTCAGGCCCGACCTGCCGAACCACTTGCCGAGCAGCCTGGCCGCCGTGCCGTCCTGGTACATGTCGGTGATCGCTCTGTTGACCCGCTCGCACCCCTCCACGTCGCCGCGCCGCATTCCCACCCCCGTGCGCTGCTCATTGAACTGGGTGTTCACCAGGCGCACGCCGCCACGCTCACGCGCGGCCAACCCGGCGAGGATCACGTCGTTGGTGGTGATCGCGTCGATCCGGCCCGACTTCAGCATGGACATGCACTCGTCGTAAGTCGCCACCGGCACCACCGACGCGTCGATCCGCCGCTCGTCGACCACGCGCTGGGCGGCGTTCGACCCCTGCACCTCGCAGATGCGCCGCCCCTTGAGATCGCGCACGTTCGCGATGCCCGAGGTGCCCTCCCGCACCAGGATGTCCTGGTACGACAGGTGGTAGGGGCCAGCGAAGGCCACTCTGGTCTTGCGCTCCTGGGTGATGGAGAAGGTGGCGAGCACGAGGTCGGCCTGCCCCGACAGCAGCAGCTTCTCCCTGTCGGCCGCCAGCGCCGGGACGAACCTGGCCGTGGCGCCGAGCTTGCCCGCCACGTAGGTGGCCACGTCCACATCGAACCCCTCGAACCTGCCGTCCCCCGTGCGAAGCCCGAGGGCGGGCAGGTCCGGCCTGACGCCGATGACCAGCGTCTCCTTGCCGACGATCGAGGAGGCCTCGCCCGCGCCGCACCCACCTGTCGCCAGGAGAGCGGTCAGGCAGGCCACCAGCCCCATCACGAACGGCGCGGCGAACCGGTTGCTCCGCATGCCTGTCACGGGCACTCCTTCCTGGTCGAGCGAGCCCGTCGCCTTAAGACGTCGCGAGAACGCCGGACCGTCTCCTGGAGGTCCTGGCCAGGCGCCTTCCGCGTCCCGGACGCGACACGCCTGTTCGTGAGGGCGCGCCCCGTCATCGGTACTCCTTCAGCCTGGGCCACACACCGGCCAGCACGCCGCCCGTGATGACGACGAGCCCCGCGGGGATCAGCGTCCACAGGCCGCTGAGCCCGCCCTCGCCGGCCGCGATCGCCCTCGCGAACGCGGCCTGGTGCTGCTCGGCCAGCCTCACGAGGGTCGCGTCGTAGGCGTCGAAGGCCGAACGCACGGGACCGGTCAGAGCGGACGTCGCCGACGCGCCGGACTCGGCGCGCAGCGAACGGTCGGCCTCCTGGAAGCGCCGCCAGGCGGCCGCGACGTCCCTTCCCTCCAGCATGCCGAGGAAGCGGTCGTTCTTGAGAGAGGCGACGGCGCGCTGGTAGTCGGACAGGTTCTTGGCGGGCAGATAGACCAGTGACTGCGATTTGTCGAAGAAGGTGTGCTGGTAGGTGTCGGCGCGCACGGGGTCGAGCAGGTAGCGGCTCTGGTCGGCGTGCAGGCTGTTGCTGATCGCCCGCGCCCTGGCCAGGGTGAGCACCGAGTCGAAGCCGTCGCGCTTGGCGGTGGCGAGGGCCGCCGCCTCGCGCTCCATGATGACCGCTCCCGCGATGCCGCACGCCGCGGTGGCGACGCTCGCGCCCAGGAGCGCCAGGCCGAAGACCCTGCGGAAGCTGCGGGCCAGGTAGATCTGCAACCAGATCAGGCAGCCGAGCGCCAGCGCGCCGCAGAGCAGGGCGACCAGCCGTACGGCGATGACCGTGGAGTGGCCCTCCTCGTAGGCGTGCCTGACGATGGTCCCGCTCTCCAGCGTGAGGTTGTAGGCCTGGGGGAGCAGTTCGCGGGTCATGAGATCCGTCGCCTGGCGATAGGACGCCAGCGCCCTGTCGTCCGGCGCGATCGTCGCCGGCGTGGTGGATACGGGGACCACCCCACCTGAAGGGGAGGCGGGGCCAGGGGAGCCGGCGGCGGGCAGGGTGCTGAGCAGCAGGGCTTCGGAGGCCAGGCGTTCGTAGCGGCCAAGCCCCTCCAGGACGGAGGAGATCGTGCGGCGCTCGGCGGCGTCGGAGCCCGCCAGGGTGTGGGCTTGCAGGAGCGCGCTCCCCACCTCGGCGCGTCGCTTCTCGTAGCGGGCCAGCGCGTCCTGCCGCCGGTCGCCGAGCAGCAGGGCGGTGGCGACCTGGGCGTCCATGTCGCTCAGGCCGAGATACAGCCCCGCCGTCGCCACCACCTGTGGTCCCGCGTCGTGTCCGATGACCCGCAGTCCCTCGCGGGCGGCCGCGGTGCCGTACGCGAGGGTGGCGAAGAGCAGGCCGAGGGCGGCGACGGTGACCGAGGAGATCACCTTGATCCGTCCCGGCACCGTACGGCGGGCGAGGAACATCATGGCGCGCTCTCGCGCAGCGTGATGACCGTCCACGCGCCGAGGTGGATGCGGTCGCCCCCACGGACCTGCACGGGGATGTTCACCTGGAGGGGCTTGCCGTTGAGCATGGTCCCGTTGGCCGAGCCCGGGTCGACGAGCGACCACGTGCCGTCCCGCTGCGCCATGAGGACGGCGTGCAGGTGCGAGATCCCCGGGTCGGCGGGCGGTCCGCCCAGGTCGATCTCGGCGTAGGAGTTGCGGGACCTGCTGCTCCTGCCGATGCGCACCTGCCGTCCGACCAGCGGGAAGGAGCGCTCGGGGCAGTAGGGAGGGAAGACCACGGCGCCGGCGTCCGGCCCGTCCTGGGCGATGACCTCGTCGTAGTAGGCGCGATCGGCCTCGACCACGGCTTCCCACAGGGCCGGGGCGACGGGGTCGAGCGGAGGGGCCTCGAAGTCGTGCCCGTCGACCTCGCAGAACCGTCCGGACCGGGGGGTCTGGCAGATCGGGCAGACGTCGGCGGCGGCGTCGGAGCCCGCGGCGGAGCCGGAGGAACCCGCCCCGCCCGAGCCCGACGTTCCGGAGGAGCCGGCCGCGCCGGAGGGGGCGGGCATCCCCGAGGAGCCCGGGGAGCCCGGGGAGCCCGGGGAGCCCGGGGAGTCGGTCGATCCTTCGGGCCCGGGGGAGGGGCCGGAGGTGGCGAGGGGCTGGGGCATGGGGGTGCCGCAGACGTCGCAGTACTCGTCGTCACCCGAGGAGTGCCCCTGAGGGCAGGTCAGCGTCATCTCAGCCCTCCTGCCGCAGCTGGCTCGTCCGGGTCGACCCGGTGTCCAGCTCGATCTCGTCGGCCCTCTCCACGTTCCTGCGCAGCCGCGCCGTGCCCGTGCCCGGGTCGATCTCCACCACCTTCTCCAGCAGCCTGGCGGTGTCCTCGCGCCCCGAGGAGTCCGCCAGCTGCTTGGCCTTGGCCAGGCGGGCGGTCGCCGTCGCGGTGTCTCCCGCCGCCCTCGCGCTCAGCCCCTCCTGGATCAGCTCGTGCAGCTCGGCCTGGCCGGTGTAGTGCGCGACCTTCCTGTTGATGCGCGTCGAGAGGGCGAGGTCCTCGGTCCAGTGCGCCAGGACGTTGCCGCTGGCGTGGACGTCACCGGTGTCCGGCCGTACGAGCTTGACCCACGCCGCTCTGATCTCCTGACCCGGCGCGGCGGTGGGCACCTCGACGCACAGGTGGTACTCCCGCTCCTCCGCGCCCCACGACCCTGTCGGGTAGTCGCCCGTCAGCGGGTTGAACGGGGTGCGCTTGCCGCTCAGGTCGAGCAGCGTGGGGGAGACCTGCCGGATGTACTTCAGCGTGGCGTCCTTCGGGATCCAGACCCGCAGCGCCAGCTCGGCGACGGTCTTGCCCATCGACGCCTCGGTGATCCTGGTGAAGAACTCCGCCAGGTCCTTCTGGTCACGCACGAAGTCGAAGGCGCCTAGCAGCGCGTTGGAGACCTTGCGCAGTTCGTCGGGCACCCAGTCGTCGCCGACGCCGAGGCTGTCACAGACGAACCTGCCCTCGCACTTCTTCAGCGCCCTGGCGAACGCCTCCTCGCCCTCGTTGTTCTGGCCGTCGGTCATGAGCAGCGCGTGCCTGATCGCGCCCGGCCTGCTCTCCAGCAGGTCGCAGGCCAGCAGCAGCCACTGTCCTATCGAGGTGCCGCCGTTGGCGTCGAGGGAGTCGATGGCCTTCTTGGCGTTGTCCCTGGTGCTCTGGCCGGCTTTGGCCAGCTTCCGTCCCCTCGGGTAGACCATGCGCGCCGAGGTGTCGCCCGCGATCACCGCGAACTCCACGCCCTCGCGCAGGGCGTCCACGGCGGCCTTCGCCGCCTGCCTGGCCTCCCTGATCTTGCCGCCGGTCATCGACCCCGAGGTGTCAATGATGATCACTTCGGCGGCCTCCGTGGGCGGCGCCTGCGCCACCGTGCCCGTGACCGTCAGGATGGCGTGCACCTCCCTGCCCCCGAGTGGCAGGTACTTGTGCTGGTCCACCTGCAGGGTGAAATCACTCATCACGCTCTCCTGACCGGTATCAGTACGACAGTGACGTTGTCGCGCCCGCCCGAGGCGAGCGCGTGGTCGACCAGCGCCCGCGTCCCCTCCAGAGGGACGGCGGCGCGGAAGGTGACGGGTTCGTCGAGGTAGCCCCAGAGCCCGTCGGTGCACACCATGAGCAGCCCGGGGGAGTCGGGCACGAAGCCCAGCGCCCTGCAGCCGGTGTCTCTGGCGTCGGCGCCCAGCCAGGCGGTCAGCACGCCGGCCGAGGCGACGTCGTCGTCGGTCAGCAGGACGGCCGGCCCGTCGTCGGGCAGCCAGTAGGCGCGGCTGTCGCCGACCCAGCCGACGGTGACCAGGTCGGGCCCCGCGACCGCCGACACGTAGGTGCAGGCGGGGGCGTCGTCGAGGGAGGTGGCGAGGGAGGCGACGGCCAGGGCGGCGCGCGCGCAGGCGGCCCTGGTGGCGCTCTCCTGGGTGGAGCCCGCCTTGAGCTCCTCGGCCAGGATCGTCACGCCGGTCTGCGCGGCCAGCGTCGAGGCGGACTCGGGGCGAGGCGACTGCGTCACGCCGTCGCAGACCACCGCCAGCTGGAGCCCTTCGGCCTCGCCCAGCGCCATCGCGTCCTGGTTGTGGCTGTGTCGCAGACCCCTGTCGCTGGCCCCCGCCATGCCCGAGTCGAGCACCAGCTCCACGTGGTCGGAGGCGGCGGGCGCGCGACGGCCGCACTGGGCGCAGTAGCCCTCCTCGAAGTCGCCGCCGCAGGCCGTGCAGGCGGGTAAGGCCTCCTCGAGGCGGATGCCGCACTGCTCGCAGAAGGCGTGGCCCTGCAGGGCCGAGGCCCCGCACGCCGGGCACTTCACAGCCACGTCCTCGGCCGGACCGCGTTGGCGCGATCGACGAGCGCGTGCCGTTCCGCTCGGGTGGGCGCGGCTCTGGCCAGCTCCCTGTAGACCGACTCCAGCCTGGTCCGCACGCCGTGGCCGGTGAGCGGCGCCCCGAGCAGGACCGTGGAGGGGGAGGGCGGTGAGGGCGGCGCGGCGATCCAGGCCAGCGCGGCCTCCAGCAGCTCGGCGGCCAGCTCGCCGCGGCGCCTGCCGTCCAGCTGCTTGAGCCGGTCGAGGCGCTCGCCGGCGGCCACCAGCTCCGCCTGCCCGACCTGGGCGGCGGGACGTCTGGCGGTCACCGCGACCAGCGCCGCCTGCGCGGCCACGTACTGGCTCGCGGAGGCGGGCACCTGGCCGAGCGCGGCCGCGGCCCCCTGGTGGTCGCCCGCGCTCAGCCGGGCCCTGGCCAGCCCGAACGCGGCGCTGACGTAGCTGTGGTCGGTCCGCCACACCGTCTCGTACCAGCGGGCGGCGCCCGCGTGGTCGCCCGCGGCCTCGTGCGCGAACCCCAGCGCCACCTTCACCGCGGGTTCGCCGGGCAGCAGGCCGAAACACCTGTCGAACAGCTTCGTGTCGGGCTTGCCCGTGGCCAGCGCGCGCACGCCCTGGTACCAGGTCACCCGCCACTCGCCCGGCAGTTCGCGTTCGGCCTCCTCGAGCGCGCTGTCGCCGAGATCGTGCTCGGCCGCGACCCTCGCCCTGGTCAGCAGCGTCTCGGCGGTGACGGGCAGCGCCGCCGCGCCGGCCAGCAGGTCGTGCGGATCGAGCGCGATCAGTCCTGAGAGCGCGCCCGCCGCGGGATCGGCGGGATCCATGAGCGGGACGGGCAGCGCCGCCACCGCCGCCGCCGGGTTCAGCGGCTCGAAGACCTCCGTGACCCCTTCCCCGACCCGCTCGGGGCCGAAGACGCCCGACTGCCCCGGGTAGGGCATGCCGTCCTCGGCCGCGCGGACCTCCCTCAGCACGCCCGTGAGCTGCTCGGCCATCTCCGCCGCGTCGGCGAAGCGCCGGTCGGGATCGGGATGGGTGGCGCGCAGGAGGAAGCGGTGGAAGGACTCGTTGCCCCACGCCTCGGGTCCGGGCAACGGCGTCTCCACGCCGCCGCGCGCGGGACTGAAGGGATGGCTCAGCACGGCCAGCGTCCGCGCCACGGTGTAGAGGTCGGAGGCGATCGAGGGTCCCCGTGAGGAGATCTCGGGAGCGTGGTAGCCGGCCGTGACGTAGGAGCTGCCCAGGCCGGCTCCGATGCGCTGGACCGCGCCCAGGTCGATGAGCTTGAGCTGCTGCCCGACCTGGATGACGTTGGCAGGCTTGAGGTCGCAGTAGACCAGCCCGCTCTCGTGCAGGTAGTCGAAGGCCTTGAGGATCTCCAGCGCGTAGGCGATCGTCTGGCGCAGCGGCAGCGCGTGCCCGTCGCGCAGGCGCTGCCTGAGCAGGTCCTGCAGGGACGGCCCGCCGACGTACTCCATGACGATGTAGCCGGCGCCCTCGTGCCGCTGGAAGTTGAAGATCTTGACGATGTTGGGGTGGTCGACGGTGGTGAGGAATTTGCGCTCGGCCTCCGCCGCGGCCAGCGCCTCGGCGTCGGCGGCGTTCAGCAGGCCCTTCAGCACCACCCACCGGCCGTCGAGGTTCTCGTCGGAGGCCAGGTAGACCCAGCCGAGGCCGCCGTGCGCCAGGCAGCCGAGCACCTTGTACTGCCCCGCCACCATCGCGCCGGGCGCGAGCTTGGGCGTGAAGCTGTAGGGCGTGCCGTCGTGCGGGCAGAACCCCTCGGTACGGCCCGGCACCCCCTCGCGGCTGCGTCCCACGGGCTTGCCGCAGGAGGAGCAGTACCGCCGGTCCTCGGGGACCTCGGGGTTGTCCATGATCGCGTCGGCGGGGTCGCGGTACGGCGTCGGCGGCACGTCCACCAGGCCGTGGCCGAGCATGCCCCTGGACCGCCTGCCCGACGACGGCCTGGAACCGCTCGGAGCGGTCATCGCGGCGCTCGGCCCGCCCGTCGGCAGGCCCGAGGAGCCGGCGCCCACCGAAGCCGCGACCGGCGGGCTCTCCGGGTGGCCGCACAGGTCGCAGTAGCCGTCCTCGATCGTTCCCGCGCAGCCCTGCTGCGTGCACGTCGTCATCGGGGCCCTCCGTGGATCGCGTCCTGGTAGTGCTCCACCGCTTCCGCCGCCTGGTTGAGGTCGCAGGGGGCGGTCCACAGCAGCTGTCTGGCCCGCGTGAAGCGGCCGGCGGCGTCAGGGTCCTCCGCCAGTCCGACGCGGATCGCCTTGGACTGCGTGGCCATCAGCCTGCCGCGCAGTTCGTCCCTTCGGGCCATCAGGCCGAGCAGGGCCGAGGTCGTGGCGCGCGCCTTTCGCAGCGCGTCATCGGCGGCCCGCTCCACCGTGGCGAGGCGTCTTGCCCGCTCCACCCAGCCGGCCCCTGGCGCCGCGCCCGGCGGGTCGAGGGCGGCGCTGTCACCGGCGAGGCGGTCGGCGGTGGCGCGCGGCGCGGTGGAGGGAGGTAAGAGGATCTTGGCGGCGACCACCGTGTGGGTCCTTCGCGCCTCTGCCTCGGCGTCGCGGACGCTGCCGACCAGCTCGAGGAGGGCGGCGTGCCGCGGGGCGTACGAGCGTCTGAGGGTGTCGGCGCGGGCCAGATCGGCCAGCAGCGAGTCGAGCGTGGCGCAGAGCCTGTCGAGGGCGGACGCCGCCGACGCGGAGTCGAGGGGGTCGGACGTGACGGCCGAGCGGAGGCGGTCGAGCTCGGCCTGGTGCCGTGTCCCCGAGGGGTTCTCCCCGAGGTCGGCGCTAAGTCGTGCGATCTCCCGCTGGGAGGCGGCCGCCGACTCCAGCCGGGGAAGCAGCGCGGTCCAGGCGGTGTCGATCTCCGTCAGCGTGCGGCCGACGGCGCCGAAGGCCTGGTCCATCCTGGCGACGGTCTCGTCCAGGCTGAGCGCCTCGTCCCGCTCGGGGCGTAACGAACGCTGCTCCACCGGCTTGGCCTCGGCCGCCAGCCGTACGGAGGGGCCCGCGAGCAGGAAGGTCAGCTCCTCGAGCTCGGCCTGGCCCGGACGGGGTCTTCGGGCCCTGACCTTCTCGGCCTGGCGCAGCACGGCCCTGTAGGCGTCGTAGAGCGACCACATCAGCGCCATGGCCTGCTGGGCCGAACTCCACGCGGCGAGGGTCCTCCCGCGTAACGCGGCCCCCTTGAGCAGCTGGTAGGAGGTGTGCGACTCGAGGTCGAGCAGGTCGCCGGAGATCCGGTCCCGCTCCTCGACACGCGTGCGCAGCGCGTGGTCGGCGCCTTCACGACTCATCGGCGGTCCGGCTGGTTGCGTCAACGTCTCCCCCGTCGAATGGAAACCCCCGAACCCTCATTTACCGGGTCAACGTCGCACATGTCCAGGGAGGTTCCTGACCCTGAGAGGGTCTCCCTGACTTCTCCCTGATCCAGGGCCGCGGCCATGTCGCGCGGCGCCCCGCGACCCTAGCGTGGGGGACATGGCACGCATCCTCTTCATCGCCGCTCTGGTCGTCGTCGGTCTCATGCTCCTCGGCCCGCTCCTGGGCTTCGCATTCCAGCTCCTGAAGTGGGCGCTCATCATCGGTGGCGTCGCTCTCGCGGTGACGTTCGTCGCCAAGTGGGTCAAGTCCGAGGAGCGCAGGGGTTCATAGTCTGGTCAGATAGGACAGCCCGGCGCATAGTGGGCAGATGGAAGCGCGGCCCGCAGTCGATGACGCCGCGCTCGGGCGCGAGGCCCTGCACGTGCTCGAGGCGAACTGGATGGGGTCGGCCACCGTGCCCGCGCCAGGTCTCTACCCGCACCAGTGGAGCTGGGACTCCGCCTTCGTCGCCATCGGCCTGGCCAGGCACCTGCCGGGCAGGGGGATGGCCGAGCTGGACGGCCTGTTCCAGGGCCAGTGGGCGACGGGGATGATCCCGCACATCGTCTTCCACACCTCCGAGGCGTACTTCCCCGGCCCCTCGGTCTGGCGCTCCTCGGAGCACGCCGACGCCCCTCCTGCCATCCTCACCTCGGGACTGACCACGCCGCCGCTGCACGCCCTGGCCGTGTGGCGGCTGTGGCGTCACACGGCCGACGTGGGGTACGTCCGGCGGGTCTTCCCCGCGCTCGCCGCCCAGCACGCCTACCTCGCCACCGCCCGCGACCTGGGCGGCGGCGGGCTGGCCGCGATCGTCCACCCGTGGGAGTCGGGTATGGACGACAGCCCGGCGTGGGACGAGCCGCTGGCCGCGCTCCCCGAGATCAGGTACGGCTACCGCACCCCCGGCCTCGACGAGCGCCACCCCGCCAGTGACCACGACCGCTACGTGTGGCTCGCCCTGCGCTACCGCGACGCCGGCTACCGCCCGGAGTACCTGCGCGACGAGCACCCCTTCGCCGTCGAGGACCCCCTGTTCAACGGCGTGTGGCTGGCCTCGTGCCAGGCGCTGGCGGCCCTGGCCCCCGTGGCGGGCTTCGACCCCGCGCCGCACGCCGAGCAGGCCGCCGTGATCAGAGCCGCGCTGATGGAGCGGCTGTGGGACGGCTGCTTCCACGCCCGCGACCTGCGCACGAACCGGCTCATCCCGGTCACGACCGTCGCCGCCTTCGGCCCGCTGCTCGACCCCGAGCTGCCCCGCCACGCCGTCACCGCCCTGGTGGAGATCCTGGAGTCGGCCCGCTTCATGGGCGCCACCGGCTACCCCGTGCCCAGCTGCGAGATCAGGGCGCCGCAGTTCGACCGCACCCGCTACTGGCGCGGCCCCTCGTGGGTCAACACCAACTGGCTGCTGCGCCGCGCCGCCGCCGTCCACGACCTGCCCCACCTGGTGCAACTGCTCACCTCGAGCACCCTGAGGCTGGTACGGCAGGCAGGCTTCCGCGAGTGCTTCGACCCCTTCGACGGCAGCGGCAGAGGGTGCAGGGACTTCTCCTGGAGTGCGGCGCTCACCCTGGATCTGCTCGCCGATACCTTGGCTGCATGAGCATCTTCCGCCGCCTGCCCTCCGACGTCCGCAAGGGTCTCGCCACCTCGAGGGGGGAGCGGGTGCTGACCTTCGCCGAGGCCGCCGACGGCTACGTGGTCGCCACCGACCAGGCGCTCTTCCTCCCGGACGGCACGCGCGTGCCGTGGGAGCAGGTGGAGCAGGCCGGATGGGACGACGAGGGGCTCAGACTCACCACCTCGGAGGGGCGGCGCCTGTCGGCCAGGGTCGCCTCGCCCCACCGCCTGCCAGAGGCGGTACGCGAGCGCGTCAACTCCACGATCGTGGTCAACAAGTACGTCGAGCTGCCGGGCAGGGGAGGCGTGCGCCTCGTGGCCCGCAGAGCGCCCGGCGCCGACACCTTCACCTGGAGCTTCCACTTCGACGAGGGCCTCGACCCCGAGGACCCGGGCCTGCGCGCCCAGGCCGAGCAGGCGCTCGAGGGCCTGCGAAGGAGCATGGGCGTGTGAAAGGAGGCCCGGACTCCTCCGGACCCCCTTCCACACACGATCCCGCCTAGTACGGCACGCCGGTGTCGTCGACCCTGGTGGTGTCCTTGTCCTTCTTGGACTCGGGCCAGCCCGTCCCCGTGTCGAGGTGGTCCTCGACACGCCCGTTCTTGCCGAGGAACGGGATTTTGTCGACGAGCGTGTCGCCGACCTTCAGCCTCGCGACCCCGGCCACCTTCGACACCTGCGCCCCCACCAGCCCCGCGGCCTCCTGGACCCTTGGGCTGTCGGCGACCCGGTGCGCCGTGCGCTTGATCTGTTCGTAGCGTTCGCGGCCCGCCCTGCTGCCCAGCACGTAGCCGACAGCCACACCGACAGCGAACATCACCCGATATCGCATATTCCACCTCCGCTGTCTCCGGGCCTACCCCGATGACGATGCGACACGCACTCCAGATGTGCGCTAATCTATTCCTGCGCCGAACGGAAGGGGCCAACAGCCCGGCCCGGAGGTGCGGAAGTCCGATCCCGTGTAGCTCAATCGGCAGAGCAGCCGGCTGTTAACCGGCAGGTTATAGGTTCGAGTCCTATCGCGGGAGCCACACTGACGAGCCCGAGCCATATGGCCCGGGCTCGTGGCTTTTCCGGCCGCGTGGCTTTTCCGGCCGTGACGTGGCCGCGCTCAGGCGTCCATCGTGCGCCTGTCACTGTCGAGGTAGCCGTAGACGGCCCACAGCGCCCCGACGACGATGCCGCCGATAGCCGCGAAGACGCCGATGCCGTCGAGGCCGAGGATCGCCATGATGGCGATGGCGATGCCGTAGAGGAAGCTGATCCCGAGCAACCCGTTCCGCAGAAGGCTCTTGTTCATGAGCAACACGGTCACCGATGATCGAGGCCGGTGGTATCCCCCGATCGGTGGACAGACATGCCTTCCGACAACCTCGCCGCGGCCCGGGCCGAGAACGCGTGGCTGCGTTCGTACCCCTTCTGGGACGCCTACTTCACCGTCGTCCTGATCGCCACGGTCGTCGTCGTCGCGCTCGACACCGGCACCGCGGCCGCCGGTGCGACCGCGATCGGGCTGTTGCTGCTGCTGGCCCTCGCCTACGTGCTCGTGGGTAGAGCCGCCGTCCGCTCGGAGGAGGTGCCCACCAGACAGGCGTGGCAGTACGCGGCGGTCGCGGTCGTGCTGTTCACCGCCGCCGACCTGATCGCGCCCGCCTCGGCCTTCGCGCTGTCGGCGGTCGTCGCGCAGCTGTTCATGTCCTTCAGAACCCACCAGGCCATCGCGCTGCTCGCGGTGCTGTTCGCGATCCCCGCTGTCAACCTGTTCCAGATCGCGGGCATGGAGCCCCTGGTGGCCGCCGTCGTCGCGGTGGTCGCGCTGTCGAGCAGCGCGCTGCTCGGAACCTTCATCCACCGCCTGGCCATGCAGAACATCGACCGCGCCCGCCTGATCGCCGAGCTCGATCGCACCAGGGCCGACCTTGCCGAGATCAGCAGGCAGGCGGGCGTGCTGGCGGAGAGGGAGCGCCTGGCCGGCGACATCCACGACACGCTCGCGCAGGGCTTCACCGGTATCATCACCCTGCTGCAAGCCGCCGAGGCGGAGAGCGGCGGCGGCAGGCACCTGGAGCTGGCCGTGAGAACGGCGCAGGAGAACCTGGCCGAGACCAGGGCGCTCATCGCGGCGCTGGCCCCGCCCGCGCTCGACGGCCGCTCGCTCGACCGGGCGCTGCGCCGCCTGGCTCACGGCTTCGAGCTGCCCGTGGAGGTGGTCGTGCGCGGCCTGCCGTCCCCGCTGCCCCCCGCGGTGGAGGTGGCGCTGCTGCGGGCGGCCCAGGAGGGCCTGGCCAACGTCCGCAAGCACGCCGCCGCCCGCTCGGTCCGCCTGGAGCTGACCTACGACACCGGCGCGGTACGGCTGGCGGTCGCCGACGACGGCGCCGGCCCTGACAGGCGACGCCGAAGGCTACGGCCTCGGCCTCATGAGAAGGCGGGTCGAGCCGCTGGGCGGCACGGTCCGCGTCGAGGGCTCGCGCGGTGAGGGCGCCACGCTCACCGTGGAGGTGCCGTGGTCGGAGTGATGATCGTCGACGACCACCCGATCGTGCGGGAGGGCCTGCGCGGGATGCTCGCCGCCGAGCGGGACATCACGGTGGTCGGCGAGGCCGGCTCGGGCGACGAGGCGGTGGCGGTGGCGGCGCGGATCGCGCCCGACGTCATCCTCATGGACCTGCGGATGCCCGGGGGCGACGGGCTGAGCGCCATCCTGCGGCTCGGCGGGTCCTACAGGGTGATCGTGCTGACCACGTACGAGAACGACGCGGACCTGCGCAGAGCCGTGGCGGCGGGCGCCGTCGGCTGCCTGCTGAAGGACGTGTCGCGCAGGGATCTGGCCGACGCCGTGCGCGCCGTCGCCGAGGGCCGCGGGATCCTCTCGCCTCCCGCGCTCCGCATCGGCGCCGCCCCGGCCGACGGGGACGGAGGCGTCAGGTTGTCGGCGCGGGAGCGGGAGGTGCTGTCACTGGTGGCCGCGGGGCTGACGAACGCCGAGATCGGGCGGCGGCTGTTCATCGGCGAGGCGACGGTGAAGACCCATCTGCTGAGGGTGTTCGCCAAGCTGGGTGTGTCGGACCGGACGTCGGCGGTGTTGCTGGCCATGGAGCTGGGGCTGGTCGGCCGCGCGACGACCTGAGGGGCCGGCGGGGGACGCCGTCCCGCCGGGGCCCGTGCACGCGGCCGTGGAGAGGCCACGGAGAGGCCACGGAGAGACCACCGCGAGGCCGCGCGGAGCGGTCAGGTATGGGGCGGGGAGTAGGTGGGGGTGAGCCGGCGGTTGTCGTAGTAGCGGTGGAAGACGGGGGTGGCCGCGCCGGACAGCGGTGGCACGATCCACGACCAGTCGGCGGGGCAGACCCGCCCCGCGCGCTCCTCCCGCTCCAGGTGGGTCAGGAACCGCCGCGCCTCGGTGTGGTGGTCGGTCATCGTCACCCCCGCCGCCTCGAAGGAGTGCAGCACGGCCACGTTCAGCTCCACCAGCGCGTGGTCGCGCCAGAGGGTGCGCTCGCTGGAGGTGTCGAGCCCGAGCCGCCTGGCGACCTCGGGAAGCTGGTCGTAGCGGTCGTGGTCGGCCAGGTTGCGCGCGCCGATCTCGGTGCCCATGTACCAGCCGTTGAACGGCGCGCACGGATAGCAGACGCCGCCGATCTCCAGGCACATGTTGGAGATCGCGGGTACGGCGTGCCAGCGCAGCCCCAGCTCCTCGAACCACCGGTAGGCCGGATGGACGATCGGCACCTCCATGATCGCGTCACCGGGCACGTTGCACAGCAGGGGGTGGCCCTTGGCGGGCTGGATGACCAGCGGCAGCACGTCGAACCTGGTTCCCGCGCCGCCTCTCCACCCCATGCGCAGCACCTGCTCGGTGAAGGCGGCGTAGCGCCGGTCCCCGACGACAGTGCCGTCCGCCCGCCGGTACCCGGCGTAGCGGATGAGCTGCTCGTTCAGGATCCTCGGCCCGGGGCAGGCGGGGTGGTCGGGAGCGAACACCGTGATCGTCGGCCTGATCCGGCCGTGGCCCGTCGCCTCGCGCAGGTGCTCCACGCACTCGAGGGCGACGCCCTCGGCGCTGGAGACGTCCCTTCTGTCCCTGATCCTCAGCGAGCGCCAGTACAGGCGGCCGATGCAGCGGTTGCTGTTGCGCCAGGCCACCCTGGCGCCGAACTCCAGCTCCTGTGCGGTGTGGGTGTAGGTGCCGAACCTCGCGGCGTCCCTGGCCACCTCCCGCAGCCGCGCCTGCACGTCCCCGGCGCCGGGGTTCTCCGCGTGGAAGAGGCGGATGAACCTCTCCGCCTCGCGGAAGTCGACGGTCTTGTCCATGACGGTGTGCACATCGAACGGACGCAAAGATCTCATCCACGTAAGCACGCAGCAACCAGCGCATTCCGGTTCACGGATCGCGCGACCGATTCCGGGTCGGTGACGCGGTCCTTCGGCGGCGTCCCACCACGCCGCCCTTGTCGAGTCCGCAGCAGATCACATCCTTACCTCCGACAACCCGCTTTGTCCCCCAAACCAGGAAAATCCGTGATCGGAGCACTCCAGAGCGTGACGCCTCCCTCGTGTGGCCAACGGGTGAGGACGTGGTGTAGAACGTTATTCTGTAACGGGTCTCACCGGGAGGGCGCGATGTCGGAGCTGGTGCTGTCGTCGGTCGACGAAGGCGTGCTGACGCTGACGTTCAACCGTCCCGATCGGTTGAACGCGTGGACGGACGCGATGGGACGCCGCTACTTCGACCTGCTCGAACAGGCGGAGAAGGATCCCTCGGTGCGGGCGATCGTGGTGACCGGCGCGGGCAGGGGCTTCTGCTCGGGCGCCGACTTCCAGACGCTGTCGGCGATCCAGACCGGCAGCTACTCCGAGAAGCCCGATCCCAGGCCCAACACCTTCCCCACCACGATCCGCAAGCCGATCATCGCGGCGGTCAACGGGGCGTGCGCGGGCCTCGGCATGGTCCACGCGCTGGTGTGCGACCTGGTGTTCACCGCCGAGGAGGCCAAGTGGACGACCGCCTTCCCCCGCAGGGGCCTGGTCGCCGAGTACGGCCTGTCCTGGGTGCTTCCCCGCCTCATGGGCCAGCAGCGCGCCATGGACGTCCTGCTGTCGGGGCGGGTGTTCACCGGGCGTGAGGCGTTCGAGATGGGCCTGGTGAACAGGGCCGTCGCGGCGCGGTCGCTGCTCCAGGAGGCGCAGGGCTACGCCCGCGAGCTGGCCCTCCACAGCTCGCCCGCCTCCATGGACGTCATCAAGCGCCAGGTGTGGGGCGACTGGGACCACACGCTGGAGGAGTCGGCCGCCAACGCCGTACGCGAGATGATGGCCTCGTTCGGGCGCGCCGACTTCGCGGAGGGCGTGGCCAGCTTCCTCGAGCGCCGCGCCCCCGACTTCCCTGCCCTCTGAGGCTAGATCTTGTGGGCTCCCGCCGCCGGGGTGGCGGGAAGGAAGCGCGGCTCCTTCCAGCCGCGCTCCTCGTACGCCGCGAGCACGGCCTCCTGGACGGCGGGCACCCGCTCCTCGGCCACCAGCGCGATCGCCGAGCCGCCGAACCCGCCGCCGGTCATGCGGGCGCCCCGCGCGCCGCCGCGCAGTGCCGCCTCCACCGCGACGTCCAGCTCGGGTGAGGACACCTCGTACTGGTCGCGCAGCGACAGGTGCGAGGCGTTCAGCAGCGCGCCGATCTCCGCGATCGCGCCCGCGCGCAGCAGGCCGATGACCGCCTCGACGCGGTGGTTCTCGGTCACCACGTGCTGGACGCGCTTGCGCTCGTCGCCCTGGAGCACCGAGAGCGCGCCCGCCAGGTCGGTGACGTCGCGCAGGGCGTCGACGCCGAGCCTGCGGGCCGCCGACTCGCAGTCGGCGCGCCGCTTGGCGTACTGGCCGTCGGCGAGCTCGTGGTGGACGCCCGTGTCGATGATGAGGATGCGCAGCCCGTGCGAGGCGAGGTCGAGCGGGATGTTCCTCGAGCCGAGCGAGCGGCAGTCGAGGAAGAGCGCCCTGCCCTCCTCGCACAGCGCCGAGGCGGCCTGGTCCATGATGCCGCAGGGCATGCCGACGAAGTCGTTCTCCGCCTTCTGGCCGAGGAGGGCGATCTCCATGGGGGTCATGCCCAGGCCGTACACCTCGTTGAGCGCCGAGCCGACGACGACCTCGAGCGCCGCGCTCGAGCTCAGGCCCGCGCCGGCGGGCAGGTCGCCGTCGATGGCGATGTCGGCGCCCTGGACGCGCTCGCCGAGCATGGCGGGGACACCGACGACGTAGCGGGTCCAGCCCTGGGCGGCGTCCCAGTCGGAGATGACCACGGGCTCGCCGGAGGACTGGAGCGAGAGCAGGCGGATCGTGCGGTCCTGCCGCGGGCTGAGCGCGGCGGTGATGCCCCACGGCACCGCGAACGGCAGGACGAAGCCGTCGTTGTAGTCGGTGTGCTCGCCGATGAGGTTGACGCGGCCCGGCGCGCGCCACACGGTCGTCGGCTCGGCGGAGTATGCCTGACGGAAAGCTTCAACAACGCTCATAATCGAACACTCCTCAACAACGGTTCGTCCGTAGACTAGCGCCATGGAGGAGATGTCGGATCCCCGTCTCGGCACGGTGCGGCTCTTCCTCAAGCATGACGACAACAAGGCCCGCAAGCTCAAGTACAACCTCGGCCCCGCCCGCGTGCTGAGCTTCGGCGGCGCCTACTCCGGCCACCTGCGCGCGCTGGCCAGGGCGGGCATGGAGCGGGGCTTCGAGACGATCGGCGTGGTGCGCGGTGAGGAGCACCTGCCGCTCAACCCCTCGCTGGCCTACGCCAGGGCGTGCGGGATGCGCCTGGTCTACCTCGATCGGGCCGCCTACCGCCTCAAGCACACCCCTGAGGTGCTGGAGCGGCTGCGCGCCAGGTTCGGGGACGTGACGATCCTGCCCGAGGGCGGCAGCAACGCGGCAGCCGTGCGCGGCTGCGCGGAGCTGCCGGGAGAGATCGGCCTCGACTACGACGTGATCTGCTGTCCCGTGGGTACAGGCGGCACGCTCGCGGGGATCTCCGCGGGGCTGGCCCCCGGCAGGCGGGCGCTGGGCTTCGCCGTGCTCAAGGGCGCGGGCTTCCTGCGTGAGGAGGTGGCGCGGCTGCAGCGGGAGGCCTACGGCCGCGTCATGACCAACTGGGAGCTCAACCTCGACTACCACTTCGGCGGCTACGCCAAGCCCTCTCCCGCGCTCGACCAGGCCTACGAGCAGGTCTACGTGGCCAAGATGATCTACGGGATCCTCGACCTGGCCGGGCGCGGCGCCTTCGCGCCCAACTCCCGCGTCGTCGCCGTGGTGACGGGTCAGCCCTCGACACCCGTCGCGTCGTGGGGCGAGCCGACCGGCTTCGACTCGGCCGAGCCCCGCTGACGCAGGTAGATCGACAGCGCCACCATCGAGGCCACGGCCAGGAACTCCGACTGCCAGTTCTGCAGCGTCCTGCTCCAGAACTCGGGTCCTGTCACGTAGCCGCCCCAGCTCTCGGGGTCGCGCAGCTCGGCGAGCCGCTCGGCGTTGCCCGCCGCCAGGCCCGCCACCGACTGCGCCAGCCACGACAGCGCGAACACCAGGCCCATGACCCAGCCCAGCGAGTTGCTGATCAGCGCCTTGCGCAGCCCGCCCGCGGTGGCCCACGCGGGCGAGTCGCGGCGGGCGTGCTCGCCGACGAGCTGGTCCTCGTCGGACTCGCCGCCCTCCTTGCCGAGCTCCTTGGACTCGGGGGAGCCCCGCTGCACCAGCCAGACCGTCGCGAGGATGAACAGCAGGAACTGCAGGTACTCCGACTGCCAGTTCTCCGCCACGTCCACCGCGAAGTCGGAGGTGGCGACGTACTCCACCAGCGAGATGGGCTGACCGCCGTCCACGAGCTGCTGGTCGTTGAACTTGGCCTGCCCGGCGAGCGCCTGCCCCACCAGCGCGAGCGCGAAGATCAACAGGAAGAACAGGGAGAGGGAGTTCTCTTTGAGAAATCTCTTCATCGGTGCATCAGCCCCATGGCGAAGAACCAGCTCAGACCTACGACGATGACGACCAAGGTGGTGACGAAGACGGTGCGCATCAGTCGTCCACCTCGCAGTCGTAGGGGAGGTTCTCACCCTTGGGCGTGCATCCCGCGGCCCTGACCCGCCATCCGCCGTCGTAGCGGTGCAGGAAGAGCGTGTCGCCGTTGAGCCTGACCTGCGCCTCGTCACCCCACAGTGACACCGACAGCACAGGACCGCCCGTCAGTCTCAGCTCGTTCAGCGCCTGCCCGCAGGTCTGTCCCCTGTCGGGCAGCCGCGCCGCCGTCCTGGCGGCCAGCAGCGCACAGGCCGCGTCACCCTGTCCCGAGGTCACCGCTGTGGCGAACCGCTCGGCCGTACGGGCAGGGGGTCCCGTGTCAACCGCACATCCTGCGACGAAGGTCAGCGCGAAGAGAAGGAGGACTGCTCTCATAGCCGGGAGCTACCCAAAATGACAGGTGGGAAGCTATGGGAATGAAGAGAACAGATGTTCCCCCCACCTGGGACGAGCGGGCCACCATGCACACGTTCCTCGCCTACGCCAGGGCGACGGCGGTGGCCAAGTGCGAGGGCATGAGCGACGAGGCGGCGCGCAGGGCGCCGCTGCCGGCCTCTCCGCTGATGTCCGTCGCGGGGCTGATCGGCCACCTGCGATGGGTGGAGCACTGGTGGTTCGAGGTCGTCTTCCTCGGGGAGGCGGAGCGCGCGCCGTGGACGGAGGAGAGTCCCGACAAGGACTTCGAGCCCGACCCCTCCTTGAGCCTCGCCGAGGTGGTCGCCGACTACACGCGCGCCTGCGCCGAGATCGACGAGAAGATCGCCGGCCACGACCTCGACGCGCTGTCGGCAGGCAAGGGCCGCCACGGGGACCACTTCACGCTGCGCTGGGTGATCGGCCACCTCATCGAGGAGACCTCCAGGCACAACGGCCACCTCGACATCGTGAGGGAGCTGGTCGACGGGGTGAAGGGCGGCTAGAAGCGGTCGAGAACGGGCGCGAGCAGCGCGTTGAGCTCCTTGACGAGCACCGCGAGCGCCCGGTGCGCCGCCTCCTCCACTCCGTCGTGCGGGCCCTGAGGGGCCGGCGGCAGCTCCTCCAGCGGGATGGGCGCCTGCACCAGGAGGGAGGCGCGCATGAACGGGCCGCGGGTGAGGTCCTCCTGGGTGGGCTCGACGTACTGGCCGAAGATCTCCTGCCAGCCGCGCCAGCCCCTGTCCCTCCACCACTCGCGCGAACTGGTCAGCTGCTCGGGCAGCGGGGAGACCATACGCACCTCCGCGGTGAGCGTGCCGTCCCAGGTGTTGCGCACGCAGCTCGCCTCAAGGACGCGCCGGTCCCATCGGACGTGACCCGGCGAGATCGAGGGCGGCACCGCCATCCGCCAGGCGATGCAGGCGAACGTCACGGGGGCGATGTCGCCGAAGGAGTCGGCGAACTCCTCGACGTGCTTGCGGACGTGGGCGCCGTAACGGCCGTCCCTGTCCCTGTCGAGTTCCTGGTCGATCCAGAACGCCTTTGCCACCCGTCCAAGGTACGCCGCCCCACCGCGCCGCGAGGCAGTAGCAGTTGAATGACCAGATAGGTACATTCCTCGACGCCGCCGAGGAGGTCGCGCAGGCCGAACTGCGCGCCTCGCTCGGCTCCAAGAAGTATCCGACGTGAGGGTTCTTCCTCTCGACGACACCGCGGCCGCACCGGAGACCGTGGGCGGCAAGGGCGCGTCCCTCGCTCGCCTGGCCAGGGCGGGGCTGCCGGTGCCCGACGGCTTCCACATCACCACCGACGCCTACCGAGAGTTCGTCGCCCCCTTCCGCGACCGCATCCTGGCCGCCCTCGACGAGCCCGCGAAGATCGCCGACCTCTTCGCCCGGCACGAGATGCCTGAGCAGAGCGCGAGGGCCGTCATGACGGCCTACCAGGCGCTCGGCGACGACGTGCCCGTCGCGGTCCGCTCGTCGGCCACCGCCGAGGACCTGCCGGGCATGTCCTTCGCGGGGCAGCAGGACACCTACCTGAACGTTCGCGGGGCCGCCCTGCTCGACGCGGTCAGGCGGTGCTGGGCCTCGCTCTGGACCGAGCGCGCGATCGCCTACCGCACACGCAACCGGGTCTCCCACGACGACGTCGCGCTCGCCGTCGTCGTCCAGAAGCTGGTGGCGGCCGACGCCGCGGGCGTCATGTTCACCGCCAACCCGGTCAACGGCGTCAGGGACGAGATCGTCGTCAACGCGGCGTGGGGCCTCGGCGAGGCGGTGGTCGGCGGCCAGGTCACGCCCGACTCTCTCGTGATCAGGCAGGGCAGGGTGGTCGAGGAGCGCGTGGCCGACAAGACGGTCATGACCGTCCGCACCCCCGACGGCACGGCGCAGCGGCCCGTCCCCATGGAAAGGCGCCGGCTGCCCGTGCTCGCCGAGGCTCAGGCCGTACGGCTGGCCGGGCTGGGCGACCGCATCCAGCGCCTGTACGGCACGCCGATGGACGTGGAGTGGGCGGCACTCGACGGCGAGCTGTTCATCCTCCAGGCCCGTCCCGTCACCGGCCTCCAGGAGGAGGTCGAGGAGTGGAACGACAGCCGCAGGGGCGACCACCTGTGGACGGCGGGCAACCTCGGCGAGGCCATCCCCGACGTGATGACCCCCGCCACCTGGTCCTTCGTCCAGCTCTTCATCCACGAGGCGATGTCGGCCTCCACGCTGCCCGGCTTCGACCTGGTCGGCAACATCGGCGGTCGCTTCTACATGAACCTCGGCGTCACCGTCTCCGTCGCCAGGGCCCTCGGCATGGGCTCCAGGCTCAGCGCCGTGGAGCAGGTCTTCGGTAAGATCCCGCCCGGCCTGAACGTGCCCATGGTCAGGGTCTCGCGCTGGAAGATCATCAAGGCTGTGCTGCCGATGGCGCTGCGCATCAGGAAGCGCGTCGCCGCCAACCTCAAGGACATGCAGGGCTTCCTGGCCACGGCGCGGCGGCGCAACGAGGAGCTGCGCGCCCGCATCGAAGCCGTGGAGAGCCCCGCCGAGCTGGCGCGACTGTGGGAGAGGGAGCTCCTGCCCTACTTCGTCACCGCCTGCCGGATGCTGGAGGCGGCAGGACGGCAGGGCGGCGCCACGCTCGTCTGGACCCGCGACAGGCTGCGCAGGATGGCCGGCGAGCTCGACGCCGAGGCCATGCTGACCGGCGTCAACGCCGACGGCGAGCTGGCCAGCATGGGCCCGATCATGGGCCTTGACCGGCTGGCCAGGCGCGAGATCACCCGCGACGAGTTCGCCCGCGCCTACGGGCATCGGGGCCCGCACGAGTTCGAGGTCTCCGCTCCCCGCCCCGGCGAGGACCACGCCTGGATCGACGCGCAGCTGGCGGGGCTGTCCGGCGCCCACGCCGACACCGGGGAGCTGCTGCGCAGGCAGGCCGCCGCGCGCGACGCGGCGTGGGCGAGGTTCGCCAGGCGCCACCCTCGCCAAGTCGTCCCGATGCGGGCGCGGGTGGCCCGATGGAACGCCGTCGTGCGCGATCGGGAGTCCACGCGCTCGGAGGTGATCCGCGCCTTCTGGGCGTTGCGGGCTTTCGTCCTGAAGGCGGGCACGCTGACGGGCCACGGCGACGACCTGTTCTTCCTGCCTGTCGAGGAGATCCTGGACGTCCTGCGCGGCGGCCGGCCGTCCAGGGTCGCGGTGCGGCGAGCCACCTACGAGCGCTACGCGGCGCTTCCGCCGTACCCGGCGCTGATCGTGGGGTACTTCGACCCGGTGCGCTGGGCAGCCTCAGCCGACAGGCGGACCGACATCTACGACGCGCGCGGAGTCACCGTGGAGGCCGGCGGCGAGGTCACCGGCTTCCCCGGCGCGCCCGGTGTGGTCGAGGGCACCGCGAGGGTCATCGCGGGACCCGAGGAAGGCGACCGGCTGAAGCAGGGCGAGGTCCTGGTGACGACGCTGACCAACATCGGCTGGACCCCGATGTTCCCCCGCGCCGCCGCCGTGGTCACCGACATGGGCGCGCCGCTCTCCCACGCCTCCATCGTCGCCCGCGAGCTCGGCATCCCGGCCGTGGTCGGCACCGGCAACGCCACGATGCGGATCAAGGACGGCGACCGCGTCAGGGTCGACGGCGAGCGAGGAACGGTCGAGGTTCTGCCAAGTCGGGGATGACGGCCCCGCTCCTCGGTCAGGATGCCGGGCATGACAGAGGAGGAGCGGGAGCTCGAAGCCAGATGTGAGGCCTACAGGAGAGCTCGGGAGGATCTCGCGAAGGAGACCCCCTTCGAGGTGTGGACGAAATCCCGGCGCTTCCTGGATCCCGTGCGGTGGCAGTCGATGACCTGGAACGCCAGCGACACGGGCTGACCGCCAACGAGAAGACGCCCGTCCGATCAGCAGATCGGACGGGCGTCTTCCACGTGTGCGAACCGGTGTGCGTGTCGCCTCTCGGCGAAGGGCACAACACGGCTCCAGCCGAACGGTATTCCGTGAAGGCAATAGGTGAGGCCCGGGGACACTGGGCACACCGGCCACGAAGGATGTAACCACCTTCGGGCGGCATCCATTCCCACTCATCTCCACCGGATCGTCGCCTCGGCCCGGCCGGGGAAGAGCATGACCAGCGCCTCACGAGAGCGTGTACTCCCACCCGGGTTGCCAGGCGAAGGGCGCGTCCACCAGCTCCTCCAGCGGCGCACCCTCCAGCAGATGCTGCAACGCCCACCGGTTGGCCGAGTGGGAGACGACCAGGACGGTCCGCCCCTCCCACTGCGCCCGCAACTCGCCCAGGAACTCCTCCGTCGCCGCCACGACCTGCTCGTAGCTCTGCCCCTCGGGCCACGGCTGGCGGATGTGCGCCCTCCTCAGCGGCGCCAGCTCCGCGACGGGCCTGCCGTTGCCGAGCCCGTAGTCGCACTCCCGCAGCCGCGCGTCCAACCTGATCTCACGGCCGGGAAAGGCGATCCGCGCGGTCTGCACGGCCCTGCGCAGATCGGAGCTGTAGACCACGTCGACGCCCGAACGCCTGCGCTCGCCCAGCCTGGCCGCCTCCACCCTGCCGGCCTCGGACAGCTCGCCAGGCAGCCAGCCGGTCGCGATGCCGGCCTCGTTGTCGACGGTGATCGAATGGGTCTCGTAGATCAGCTTGATCGCCACTTGGACGACCTTAGAGTGGTTCCTGGGTGACGGGAACGGCCCGCGGTCGGCGTTTCGCGGTGAGTGAAGGCGGTTGGGGACGAGGGCGATCTATGCTGGCAAGCGCGCGAATTTATGGGAGACTGCACTCTCGCAGGGGGCGGTAGCTCAGCTGGTCAGAGCATCGGACTCATAATCCGTGGGTCGTGGGTTCAAGTCCCACCCGCCCTACTCAGATTGACCAGGAATCCCGCGTTTAACTGGGGTTTCTGCCTCATCCAGTGTGCGCCACCCATGCGGCGGCAGCCGCATGCCAGTGGTCGCGGAATATACGCGGAATGAATCTTGGCGCGTTTCCGCAGGTCGGCATCGGCATTCTCGCTGCATGCCAAAGGACCTCGGGGGAGTCCCGAGGTCCTTTGGGCAGGACTGTCATGCGGCGAGAGCCTTGAGTATGCGCCGGTTGGCGACCTCACGTTGACCGTCGATGCACTTGGCGTAGAGGCGCAACAGGACGTCTCCGCCGTGCCCGGCTCGCTCGGCCGCTTCCCAGGGGCCGTAGGTAGCTGAGGTGGGCCTGACGCTCCTATGGGCAAGGGGGCTTGGCTGGGGTGATGCCTCGTCGAGGTTCTCGGGCGTCATGCGGATCGGCCGGTTGCGCTCATCGAGATGTGCGGTCGGCAGGTCTGGCTGCCGCGAAGCATGAGCGCGTCCGGTAACTCTCCCCGCTACCCGGCTTGGCTGGAGCGCGGTGTTCCTTTCCGGCCGCAGCAGGGGTCACTATGGTGTTGTTGCAACTCGGGGGAACTGATGAAACTTATTCGAAGAACGGGCTCGGCACACCGGGCCCGTTAGAGCGATGCGATCGCCACGGGATTGGCCCATTCAGGTCAGGATGTCAGTCACCGCGATGTTGGTGACCGGGTTGCTGGCTGGTGCGCTGTATGCGGTTCTCCTGGTGCTTGTCAGGCAGGATGCGATGGACGTGGCACGGCAGGACGTCAGCAAGATCGCGCACCGTATTATCGTGGACGCTGAGGCCGGCCGTCTGGTCAACCCCCTCAGCACGCCCCGGGCGGAGGAGATCGCCCAGATACTCGATCAGCGGGGCCAGGTGGTCGCTGCCAGTGAAGCGATCGCGGGGCGGAAACCCATACCGGCAAAGCCTCCCCCTCCGCTGGATCTTCGGCAGGAGAGCTCAGTATGCGGTTACCCGGACGCCCGCAGTCCTTGCCTGCTGGCCATGTCCTTTCGCTTCTTCCTCGGCGGGACGCCGTTCGTGGTCATCGCAGCCATGCCGGAACCGGGTCTGCTGCCGCGCCCGGGATGGGCGCTGCTGTTCGGGGTCGCCGCACTGGCGACTGTCGTGCTGCGTGGTGTCACCATGTGGTGGTCGGTGGGCCGGACGCTGGAGCCGGTGAGGGCGATCCGCACCGAGATGGACCAGATCGTCACGGCGACGGACCTGCATCGCCGTGTGCCCGTCCCCACCCCCATTGATGAGATCCAGCGGCTCACCGTGAGCGTCAACGCCACGCTTGACCGCTTGGAACGGGCGGTCGAGCAGCAGCGGAGGTTCGTCTCTGACGTCTCTCACGAGCTACGCAGCCCCATCACCGGCCTGCAAACCGGGTTGGAAGCCGCGGCGATGTGTCCGGAAGATACTGATCCTGCCGCTCTCATCCAAGGCGCGCTGGCGGCTACGGAGCGCCTGCAGAACATCGTCGAAGATCTGCTGGTTCTTGCCCGCCGTGAGGCGAGCATCTCTCTTGAGACCGAGCGGTTCGATCTGGCGGCTGTCCTCCGGCAGGAGGTGGCGCGCCGGCCTCGACGAGTGCCCATCACGGTCAAAGCGGACGACCAGGTGAACGTTCACGCCAACCGTATCGGGATCAGCCGAGTGATCACCAACCTGCTGGACAACGCAGCCCGGCACGCCAGGTCCGCCGTCGAGGTGAGAGTGCTCGGTGACGGTGATGATGCCGTCGTCGTCGAGGTCCAGGACGATGGCGAAGGCGTCCCAGCGGAGAGTCGAGAACGCATTTTCGAGCGGTTCGTCCGGCTGGAGGGGGGCCGACGACGTGATCCCGGTGGGAGCGGTCTCGGCCTGGCCATCTCGCGAGAGATCATTCATGATCACGACGGATCCCTGACCCTCGCCGACAGCCGCGCCGGCGCATGCTTTGTCCTCCGCCTTCCCGGCGGTGCTGCTTGATACGGGGTTGGAAGATGTTCGGCGAACCGCGGCGGACGCGTTCCAGCTCGTGGCGAGCAGAAGACCCTCCGCGGCACCGGTCGCCGACCAGAGGGCCATCGTAAGACGCGGAGTTCGTACGGTTTGCACGGTCGGGGGCATCGGCGGGGCAGTCGCGCGTGCGCAGCGGTGAATAACCCCAGGCCAAACCAGTGTCGGCGGCTCCGAACGCTTAGCGCACGATCTCGTAGAGAGCTTCCTCAACCCTCCTGCTCCGCTCCGGCCTTCTCAGTGTTCTTGGCAACGTAGGCGGCGAGGGCGCCGAGGGTCAGGCAGAGCGGGGAGTACAGCGCCAGGTCCCAGCGGGTGAAGGTGGTGGACTTGGCGGCGAACCCGGAGGTGACCAAGCCCGCGCCACCTCGGAGCAGGAGCACGCCTGCGACGGTTGCCGTGCCCAGGCGTGTGAGCTGACTCGGCAGCAGGCGCGGTGCCAGGTCCGCTTGGGCGGCGACGAGATAGGCCGCCGCCCCGAGGGCCACGGCCACGGAGCCGGTGGCCGCGGCGCTGGGGGCCTCGGCTTCGGACACGCCGGCGATCGTGCGGGTGAAGTCCTCGAGGTCGTCGAACGGCCATGGGGAGAAGACCCAGACGACGTGCAGGGCCGCGGCGGCGCCGAGGCCGAGCATGGCCGCGCCCCCGGCGAGTTTCGTCAGGGGCATGATCGTTCCCCTTCCGCCGCGACCAGCGATCGGAGGGTGCGGCGCTCCAGCAACGCGACGACGACCGGCGATCCAGTCGGCGGCTTTGGCGAGGCGAACGCTCTTCCTGTCAGCAGTGTTTCTCTTCACGGCGAGCAGCCTACGTACATGCACGTATGTAGGTCAAAGTGGGGGAACGAGGAGGGTTCAAGGGCCTGGTTCTCGCACGTATACGGCACGGGCCGACAGCGCGCCCTCGCATCCGGGCGCGACAGCCAGGGGTGGCGGGTGGAGCGGCCTGTTGAGGCGGTGAGCGGCGCGAGTCGCCGATTCTTGGCAGTTAGCGGGAGCGGGGAGAGGAAGGGTTGAGGCGGTCGTGCACCAGGCGCTGTCGTTCCGCCGAAAGGCCGCGAGCGGTCATGGCTCTGTCCAGAAGATCGGCATCGAACCCCTGCGCCGCCATGTGGTCGAGGAGGGGTTCGTAGCGATCGGGCCGATCACGCAGGAGCTCTGTGGCCAACCGTAGTTCCAGACGAACCACAGGAACGCGATACGGGCCACACGTGATCAGGGCGTAGTGCTGCCACGGGCCACGGCCCACGCACTCCATCCCGTCGGAGTCGACCTCCTGCTCGACCGTGCTGATCTCTACAACGACCCCGTTCACCTCGTACCTGGCGAAATACTGCGAAGTCTCGGGGAGCCACGATGCCGCATACAGGCAGGGAAAGGACGAGAGAGCGGCGGCGACAGTGTCCACGTCCTCCCGTCGAGCTGCCAGGAGGTCGACGTCTCCGGCGGGAAGGTGAACACCTTGCAGCAGGGCGGCACTGGTGCCACCCACGCGGTACGGCAGGTCGGCCCCCACAGCCCTCAGGGCGGTGAGGGTCGTCTCCAACGCCGACGTGACGTCTTCGAGCCGCAGAGATGCCTCACCGTCTCCCATGACGAGCAGCGTACCGATCACGAAGCTCCAACGTCATGGCTCTGGCTGCCGGGGGGTGACGGCGGGGACGCAGGCCGCAGGGCCGGGTAGGACCGTCCGCCTCGCAGCCTTTCCCGGACGGAGGCCGATCCGGATCGGTCGTGCTGCGAGGCAGCGGTCTCGGCAGGCCGCGGCCGATGACGACAGGTGCCGCTCGTAGAGAGCGCGGCCGCAGGCTGCCCACTATCCAGCTAAGCAGCCGGAGAGCGCCGCCACCAGCCCTGACGGGTGCTTCCCTCGTGGCTTGACTCACACACCGATAGAGCCTATATCTAGAGTCTCACTTTAGAGACAGACTTTAGTGAATTGAGGTCGAGCAATGAAGAGCATCGCCAACCACCAGCAGGCAGAGGCGTGGAACGACTGGGAGGGCATCCACTGGGCCGAACATCCCGAGCGCTACAACGCCATGCTCGACGCGTTCAACGCGCCCCTGTTCGCCGCCGCGGGCATCACGGCCCACGACCGGGTTCTCGACGTCGGCTGCGGCACCGGCCAGACGACCCGTCTCGCCGCACAGCAGGCCCGCGACGGAAGCGCCGTCGGAATCGACCTGTCGGCCCCCATGTTGGAGCGCGCACGCCGGGACGCCGCCGCGGAAGGCCTTCGCAACGTCACCTTCGAACAGGGCGACGCCCAGGTGCATCCGTTCGCCGACCGGGCGTTCGACGTCGTCCTCAGCCGTGGCGGCGTCATGTTCTTCGCCGACCACATCGCGGCTTTCGCCCACCTCAGGCGGGCGCTCGCGCCGACCGGCCGGCTCGCGTTCCTCGGCCCGCAAGCGGGAGGTCCCGACCGGCCCTACACCCGTGCGACCGCCGCGCTCTCGCCGTTCCTGCGCGAGACATCCCCCACCGCCAGGGGTATGGGGTCGCTCCTCGACCCTGCGCGCATCCGCCAGGTGCTCGCCGCCACAGGGTTCGTGGACATCGACGTGGCCCCCGTCGAGGCTCCCATGACCTTCGGCGCCGACGCGGACGACGCCGTCGACTTCCTCTTCGCCATGGGCCCGACGCGCTACAACCTGCGCGATGTCGATCCGGCGACCGTCGCTCGCCTCCGTGCCGACGTGCACGACGCGCTCACGGAGTTCGAGACCGCCGACGGCGTCCGCATTCCAGGTTCCGTCTGGATCGTCACCGCGTCGCCGGGACATGCCTAGGAGGATCGGCTGGCGATGAGCTGCCCCAGTGTAGAAGGGCCCGTGTCAGGGCCAACAAGCAGCTCCTAACTGGAACCGCCTCCTGGGTCCCTGTCCTGGCCTCCGCCGGTGACGCGCGTCCACACCTCGGTGGGGTCCGCCGCCACGTCGCCGCGCCAGGCGACATGCTGGTCGGGGCGGACCAGGACGAGATCGGCCTCGCAGACCGCGCGCAGGCGGGGAAGACGGCCGAGGTCCACGACGCGCAAGGGGATGCCCGCGGCCGTGGCGGCGGTCACGAGCGGCGTCGGGTCGGCCCGAGACGACAGCCGGAGCAGGGTGAACCAGTCGCCGAGGAGGTCGTACAGCGAGCTGCCGTCGGACAGCCAGACGTGTGGCAGCCGCGCCCCTGGATGAGCCGACGGCCGGTAGCGGGTCAGTTCGGGCTCCGGGCGGCCGCGACCGTCGGGAACGACGACGGGGGAGTCCGCGTAGTCGTAGCCGAGTACCAGCCCGAGGCTGTGGAACTCAGGATCCTTGCCCCGCAGGGCGTCGGCGAGCTGGGCCCGCAGCACCTGGCCGGCCGTCCCGTCGTCGTCGAGCTCGGCTGCCGCGAAGGACGGGGCGAGGAAGGCCTCCTGGCCGCCGGCGGCGGCGATGGTTCGCACGGCGACCGGCCGCCGCTCCAGCTCGTAGCTGTCCAGCAACGACGGAGGCGCCCAGCCCTGCAGCACCGCCGCGAGCTTGTAGCCGATGTTCACCGCGTCGCCGACGCAGGTGTTGAACCCGTGCCCGCCCCACGGCGGGTTGAGGTGCGCGGCGTCGCCGACGAGGAACACCCGCTCGCCGCGGTAGCGGTCGGCCAGCAGCATGCGCGCCGACCACGGGTCCGTGGCGAGCACCTCCACATCGATCTCGGCGCCGGCCAGCGTGCGCACGAGCGCGACGGGGTCGGCCTCCTCGGCCTGTACGTCGATGCCCTGCACGATCGCCCACCAGGTGCCGTCGAGGTCCAGCCGTCCCATGAGCCCGCCACGCTCGGCGCCGATGACCCAGTAGTGCACGCCGAGCGCGCACAGCGGCCGTTCGTCGAGTTCCCTGGAGCGGAAGGTGATGCTCAGGTTGGGCAGCGCGCCTGATGAACCCGCATAGTGGCTGCCGATCGCCGACCGGCTGACGCCGGCGATGCCGTCGCAGCCGAGCAGATACTCCGCATGGACCTCGCGACGTCGCCCGTCGGGCCCGACCAGTTCGGCCCTCACGCCGTCCTGGCCGTCGATGACGGCGTCGACCCGCCAGCCGACCAGCAGGGTCACGGACGGCAGCGCCGCCGCCGCCTCACGCAGGAGCTCTTCGACGATCGGCTGCGCCACCTGCTGCCCTGCTTCGGCGGCGATGTCGCGCGGCTCCGTCCACAGACCGAAGGCCTCGGGGAAGCGAGTGATCTCGTGTCCGAACAGGCCGGTGCAGAAGACGACGTCCTGCGCGTACGCCACCGGCAGCGCCGCACGCGATCGCAGCCGGTCGGCCAGTCCCCAGCGGCGCAGATGCTCCATCGTCCGCACGCTGGTGGTCTTCGCGCGAGGGCGCAGCGGGTCGAGCGTCGTTCGCGGCTCGACCACGCATACCTCGACGCCGCGCCGGCCCAGCTCGATCCCGGCGGCCAGGCCGCTCGGCCCGCCACCGGCGATGAGGACGGGCACCTGGGAAGGGACGATCGTCACGGCCGCGCCTCCGAGGAGACGATCGGGGTGCGCAGCACGCCGAGCCGGTCGATCTCCACCTCGACCACGTCCCCTGGCCGCAGCAGCCACGGCGGCGTCCGGACGTATCCCACGCCCTCCGGCGTCCCTGTGGCGATGACGTCGCCCGGGTTCAGGGTAAAGGTGCGGCTGATCCTGGACAGCAGCTCCCCGATGCCGAAGATCATGTCTCGCGTGTTGCCGTCCTGGACGGTCTGCCCGTTGACGCGGGTTCGCACCCGCAGACCGTCGGCGAGGTCGCCGACCTCGTCGGCCGTGACCAGCGGGCCCATCGGGCCACTGCGGTCCCCGTTCTTCCCGAGCGTCCACTGAGTGGTGAGCTTCTGCGCCGTGCGGGCGGTGAGATCGTTGAACGCCGCGTAGCCGAGGACCGCGCCGGCCGCCGTCTCCGCGTCGACGTCGGTGAGCCTTCGCCCGACGACGGCGGCGACCTCCCCCTCCCAGTCCAGGCCAGGCTCGTTGGCGGGCACCGGCGCCGCCGTCTCACCCACGGTGAGTGAGGCGACCCAGCGGCCGAAGACGGTCGGATGCTCAGGCGGGACGAAACCACCCTCGGCGGCGTGCGCCCGGTAGTTCAGACCGATGCAGATGACCCGGGCCGAGGCAGGCACCGGCGGGGCCAGCTCCACCTCGGCGACCGGAACCTCTCCCGCGGTCGCCTGGCGCGCGACTGCGAGCCATCGCTCCAGGTCGGCGTAGAAATGGCCGACCTCGGCGATCACGGTCACGGCGTCCCCGATCTGGACGGCGACGTCCACCCGCCGCCCGGTGCGGATGCCGACGAGCTTCACGCGATCACCTCGCCGAGCGGCAGCAGCCGGACGTCGAAGACAAAGTCGGCGAACGGGACGTCGACGCCGAAGGCCACGGCGCGCTCGGGATCGGTCTCCCTGACGGGGGCGACGACGAGCTCGTCCTTGACCGCGAAGGCCGCGTCGGCGTCGAGGTACTCGTCACCGGACACGAAGACGTGCGTGGTCACCGGCCGATGCCCGAAAGCCTCCACGCGGTAGTGGATATGGGCCGGGCGCATCGCGTGGCGGCCGAGCGCGGTCAGCAGTTCTCCACCTGGTCCGTCGGTGGGCACCGGATAGCTGGACGGGATGATGCTGCGGAACCAGTAGGCCCCGTCGGCGTCGGTGGTGAACAGGCCGCGCAGGTTTCCAGGTTCCTGCGCCGGGTCCTGGGTGTCGTAGCGCCCGGCGTCGTCGGCCTGCCAGATGTCGACGGTGGCCCGCTCGATCGGCTTGCCACTGGTGTCGGTCACCCTGCCGCGCACGACCATGACATCGCCGCGCTGCCGTTCAGGGCCGGTGGAGATCCATGCCCCGTTCTCCCGCGCGGGCGCGGGGGAGTGGAAAGGACCCTCGACCGAGGACGGCGTGGCGCCGGCAGGGCCGGCGTGGTTGACGTCGTCCACGGCGGTGGTCAGCCCGAGCGTGTCGGCCAGCAGGATGAACTCGTTGCGGTGCTCGGTGCAGGTCTGGCCGGTGCGGACGAGGAAGTCGATCCCGGTCAGCCACTCCGATTCGGTCGGGCGCGTCTCACGAACGAAGGCGTGCAGATGGCGTACCAGCGACTCCATCACGTCGTTGAGCCGCGGGTCTGTGCTGTTCAGCTGATCGATGACGGCGGTCAGCAGAGCGTCGAGCCGCTCCTCCCGCACGTCGCCGGGTGAGGTCACGGGATCCTCCTGGAGGTAGGCCGCCCGAGCCCGCGCGCGAGGTCCAGGCGGATGGACGGCGCGCCACCCGGCGTCGTACCGAGGAGACGCGCCACCAGCATCCACGGCGGCCTTCACCCGCCCCATACCGTTGCCATTCAGCGGCAAGCATGGTCTGCGACCACCCCGCGGGCTTCGTCACCGACGTGCTGACGGCGTTGGGGGGTGCTAGGCGACCTCGCCCGCAGGCGCCTTCCAGGTGTTGCACGAGGCGGGATCGCCTGTGGCGAAGCCGCGAGCGTTCCACAGGCGGATGTTGGCCGTCTTGCCGTACAGCCGCTGCTGACCGGGGACGTCACCCTGCACGATCTGCTGGAGGTACTTCCAGTCGCGCGAGGACCTTCCCTCCAGCGGCCAGACGCTCTTGATGAACGCCGAGGCCAGGCAGGCGGACTGGAGGTGGTAGCGGCGCACCCGCTCGGCGCGCTCGGCCTGGCTGTCGTAGAAGGCCTCGACGTCCACGCTGTGGACGATGTCGACGAGCCGCTGGACATGCTCGCCGTAGCGGGTGGCGGTGTTGTACAGCAGCCACAGGTCGGAGGGGTCCTGGAGCCAGGACGTGCCGAGCTTGTAGACGACCGCGCGGGCGTCGTGGCAGTAGACGCTGTCGGAGTCGAGCCTGCGTTCGGTGCCGCAGTAGTCGCCGGTCACGAATTTCAGGCGGGCGCCCTTGAACTGCACGCCGTTCTCCGACAGGTACTGCTCCCAGGTCGCCTCGAGGCAGTGCATGATGCCGCCGAGGTAGCGCTTGGCCGCCGCGCGGTGACCGGGCGCGACGGGCTGCTCCTCGCACGCCGATCTGGGCAGCCTGCCCATGCCGTACAGGGCGTTGTCGGTCAGGACGCGCTGCTCGACGGGATAGGTCCCCGCGGTTGCCGTTCCGCATAACCACAGGGCCGCGGCGCACGCCAGGGCCATGATCGAACGAAGCTTCATGGGCGGGAGACTAGAGCACGCGTGTCGCGGAGGTCGACCTTGACGGACGAGCAGCCGGTGGGCGCGCGGCCAGCCGTACGGCGGCCTTTCGTCGTCCGGCTGCGCGGACCGGTTCACCTCTCGCCCCGTTGACGGGAGGAGTCAGCGGCCGGCCGAAGCGTCCCCGACCTGGCCGATGGAGCGCCGGGCGCCGAGCCCTCGTGAGATGGCGCGGGCGATCGTGCGGACGGCCGGTCCGAGCATCCGAGGGTCGGCGTCTTCCGATGGGACGAGGACCGACAGCGCCGCTGCGACCCTGTCGTCGGCTCCGAAGACCGGCGCCGCCACCGACACGATCGCGCGCGGGGCGTGCGGCCGATGGAGGTGCGCCAACCCCTCCAGCCGGACCCTGGCGAGGGTGCGTCGCAGGTCGACGGGGGAGACGATCTCCTTCTCCGGTTCGCGCACCATCGGACGGGAGAGCACCTCCTCCTGCACCTCGGGCTCGGCGAAGGCGAGCAGGACCAGGCCCACCCCGGTCGAGTGCAGGGGCAGCCGGCCGCCGACGCGGTACAGCACCGGCATCGCCTGATGTGACGACAGCCGTTCGATCAGCAGGGCCTCGTAACCGTCCCGCACCGCGAGCAGCACGTGCTGTCGGGTGACCTGGGCCAGGTCACCCATGAAGGGCATGGCCACCTGACGCAGCCCTTGCCCGCGAGGGGCGAGAGAGGCCACCTCCCAGAGTCGGAGGCCGATCGTGAACCGGCCGTCCTCGCCACGCTCGAGGGCGCCCCATGCCACCATCCGCTTGGCGAGCCGCAACGCCGAACTGGCGGGGATGCCGCTGCGCCGGCTCAACTCGCCCAGGCTCAGCGACCCGTGGTCGGCGTCGAAGGCGCTCAGAAGCGAGAGAGCCCGGTCGACGACCGGGTCGCCCTGGGGCGGACGGCGGCCGCGGATTCGCGGCGGGGGAGCGGACGCGCTGGTCACAAAGGGGGGCTCCTGTCAGTCCTTCACCGATGAGGCGCGCCTCTGGTTGCACTGGTCGGCATTGTGCCGTACCTCGCGAAGGTTCCCGCGCCTGATGATCGCCCATCACGAGGGCGCGATCGAGATGGCGAAGACCGAACAGAAGCAGGGCGCCAACGACGAGGCCAGGAAGCTCGCCGAGATCATTGTGCCTGGTGCCCCGGTGCGGGTCTGGCCAGCAGCGTCGGTGGGCTCGGGGAGGGATCGCGCGATGCGTCAGTGGCGCTGGAATGTCAGCAGGCTCTCGTTGTCCGCGACCGTGAGGCCGGCGTGGCCGCCGATCGGGACGGTGGCCAAGGGGTAGGTGTGGCCGACGTCGATATTGGCCAGGATCGGGATGCCGGTCAGTGCCGGTTGCGATCCGATGATCTGCTCCAGGAGCGCGCGGGTCATGTTGCTGGCGTTCTGGAACCGTCCGATGGCCAGTCCCCGGATTCCCGCAGCGTCAGGAAGCTGAAGCAGTGATGTCAGGTCCCTGGCGAAGGTGGCAGGGTGTGATTCGAAGTCGTCCTCGACGATCAGTATCGCGCCGTCGAGAGACGGCATGTAGGGCGTGCCCTGCAGCAGGTTGAGGGTGCACAGATTGCCGCCCACGATCCTTCCCTCGGCGGTGCCCGGCTGGATCGGCCACCACCCCTCGTTGGGGATCAGATCGCGCCTGTCCTGGTCGAGGAACCAGAGATCGTCGCTCCAGCGGGCCGCCGGGGTCAGGCCGATCGGGGCGGTGCCGAACATGACCTCGGTGAACCACTCCAGGGTCTGCTCGAAGTGATCGCGCATGCCGAACGTCGACCAGTGCGGCCCCGAGTAGGTGACCAGCCCGGTTCGGGCCAGGACGGCGTTCTGCAGTGCGGTGATGTCGGAGTACCCGCACAGGATCTTCGGATTGGCGCGGATCAGCTCCCAGTCCAGGAACGGCAGCAGTTCGTTGCAGTTGTAGCCGCCGATGACCGTCAGGATCGCCGCCACCGAGGGGTCGGCGAAGGCTTCGTGCAGATCGGCGATCCTGGAGGCGATGCTGGAGGAGTCGAGAGCGTCCCGTTCATCGACATGGCGGCCATAGGACAGCGTCAGGCCCAGTTCGGCGAAGCGAGCCCCGATGATGTCGGTGTGGTCGTGTTCCATCACCATCGCACGGGATCTGGCCGGCGCCACCACCCGTATGACGTCGCCCTGGTTCAGCTTGCGAGGGAAGATCAGCTCCATCGCCGGAGCCTAACGAACGCGGCAGGGATTCTTCGACGCGGGGCTGGTCAACCCGCGGGCGCGCGCCGTGGACGCGCACCAGGGGGATGTGCCGGTGCTGGTGCTCAGGAGAACCTCTCCTCACTGACGATCCGGCCGTCGCGCACCGTGTAGACACCGATCGTGGAGTCGGCGGTGAACCGTACGGCGAAGCGGTCGCCGCCCGCCCGCAGGTACGGCCCCTCGACAGGCCCGCTCACCTGCCCGGCGGCCAGCAGGTGCCGGGTGATCGCGTCGATCTCGCCCTTGTTGGCCAGACTGGCGAAGGCCAGTCCCACCCCTTCGGCCGTCGGCTCCACGAACGCGGGCAGATGGTCGAGTATCCACTCCCGATAGGACGTGGCCGGACGCCCGAGGATCTCCCGGATCGTCGGGACCACCGGCTCGGGCCGTGCGGCGATCTCCTTCATGGTCTCCAGGACGGCGTCCACGTCCTGCGGCGGCACCCACTGCAGGAACCACTCCCTGGCCTGCTCCGGCGGGACCTCCTCCACCTTCGTCACCGGCCTGCCGACCAGCTCGCCCACGATCCTGATCCGTTCGGCCCCTGTCATGAGTTCCTCGCCGGTCAGCATGGGCGTGGCCGTGTTCAGCAGGTCGTCGGTGAGCAGCGCGTGCACTCCCACCGCCGCCAGATCCTTGGGATGGATCTGCGATCGCGCCCAGCTCAGGAACGGCCCGCGGACCACGCCGTCGGCGGGCACCGGAGTCGCCAGGTCGTTGCTCATGTGCCCGCCGGACCGCAGGAACGTCCACTCCTTGGCGTGCTCCCTGATCAGCCGCTCGATCCGGTTGTGGGAGGCGTTGTCAGGATCGGCGTGGGTCTCCGCACCGGCCGCCGACAGATAGACGATTCTGCGCGCCTGTGCCGCCAGCTTGGGGATCACCGCGTTCCGCGAGTGCTCGGTGAACATCGTCGGCCACACCAGGAAGATCTTGTCGACTCCCTCCAGTGCCTCGTCGAGGGAGCCGGGATCGCTCAGGTCGCCCTTGACCGCCCGCACCCCTTCGGGGAACGTCACCCGGCCCGGATCTCTGCTCAGCGCCTTGACCGTCACCCCGCCGCGCTCGTGCAGCTGCCGTACCACCTGGCCACCGGTGTGACCGGTGGCCCCGGTCACCAGAATCGTCTCGTTCATGACGCCGACGCTACGGTCGCGTCCTTGACGCCAGCATCAGTCGATCGACTGGTGCGCGGCGGCCGGGGACGACCAGTCGATCGACTGATGCCGGGGGTCGGGGCCGCTCCTACCGTCGAGGGCATGACTTCACGGATTGAGATGACTCTGGACATCGCGTGCGGCGCCTCCTACCTCGGATGGGATCGGTTGCGCAGGGCGCTGGCCCGGTTGCGCGCCGAGGGCGGCGAGGCGGAGGTGGTCTTCCATCCCTTCCAGATCGCTCCCGACGCGCCGAGCGAGCCGGCGCGGGTCGAGCCCCTCGAAGAGGTGCACAAGCGGTTCTTCGGTCCGTCGGTGGGGGAGTCGACCGCCCGCATGACCGCGCTGGGCGCACGCGAGGGGATGGTCTACGACTACGGCAGGGCGTTGTTCGCCAACACGTTCGAGGCTCACCGGCTGATCAGGGTCGCCGCCGCGCAGGGGCGGGCCGAGGAGATGGCGGACCGGCTGTTCCGCGCCTACTTCGCCGATGGGCTCAACCTCGCCGACGGCGACACGTTGCGGAAGCTGGCCGCCGAGGCCGGGGTGGCGTGGACCGACGACGGCGCGGAGGAGACCAGGGCGGAGCTGGAGTGGGTGCGCAGGTCCGGGGTCAGAGGCGTGCCGATGTTCGAGATCAACGGGCGCGCGCTGTCCGGCGCGCAGTCCGAAGAGACGTTCTACGGGGAGATCTCATGATTCTGGTGACAGGGGCGACCGGCCGGGTCGGTGGTCAGGTCGTCAGGCAGCTGGTGGAAGCAGGGGTGCCCGAGGTGCGAGCGCTGGCCCGCGACGCGGGCCGGGCGCGGCTGCCGGTCGAGGTCGTCGAGGGCGATCTGGCCGTGCCAGGCTCGCTGGACGCGGCGCTGGAGGGCGTGGAGAAGGTCTTCCTCGTCTGGCCGACGCTCCAGGCCGACCACGCCGCACCCGAGACGGTGAAGAGGCTGGCGGGCAGACATGTCGTGTACTTCTCCGCCGCGACGGCGGGGGCGGCCGATCCGATCAACGCCTCCCACGGTGAGATCGAGCGGCTGGTCCGCGAGTCGGGCGCCGACTGGACCTTCCTGCGGATCACCGGGCTGGCGGCCAACGACCTCAAGTGGGCGGAAGGCATCGAACGCGACGGCGTGGTGCGCGAGCCGTTCGCCGGGTGGGCCCGGTCCCACATCCACGAGGCCGACGTGGCGGCGGCAGGCGTGCGCGTGCTGACCGGTGAAGGGCACGAAGGGGCGACCTACGTGCTGACCGGGCCGCAGGCGCTGACCGCGCCGGAGCGGGTGGCCGCAGTCTCCGCGGTGATCGGGCGCGAGGTGCGCTTCCAGGAGGCGTCCCTGGAGGAGGTCAGGCTGCAGTACGAGGCCGTCTTCGGCCCCGAGCTGGCCGCGGGTCTGGTCGGCAGGATGGCGGGCGGGGTCCCTGAGCCCGAGCCGGTCACCGGCACCGTCGAGGAACTCACCGGACGCCCGGCCAGGACCTACAGGCAATGGGCCGCCGATCACTGGCGGTAGCCTTTGAGACATGCTGCGGGGGCGGACGAAGGAGACGGGGACGATCGACGCCCTGCTCGCCGCCGCTCGCCGCGGCACGAGCGGGGCGCTGGTGATCCGTGGCGAGGCGGGTATCGGCAAGACCGCGCTGCTCGACCACACCGCGAGCCGGGCGGACGGCATGCGCGTGCTGCGCACGACCGGTGTCGAGGCGGAGAGCGAGCTGCCCTACGCCGGGCTCAGCATGCTTGTCGGCGGGCTCCTCGACCGCCTCGACGATCTCCCGGTACGGCAGGCCGACGCGCTCAGGGGCGCGCTGGGGCTGGGTGAGGCCGACGGCGACACCTTCCTGATCGGCCTGGCGGTGCTCGGCCTGCTGGCCGAGGAGGCCCCGCTGCTGTGCCTGGTCGACGACGCCCAGTGGCTGGACGCCGCCACGGCCGACGCCCTGCTGTTCGCCGCGCGGCGGCTGCGGGCCGAGGGCGTGGTGATGATGTTCGCGGTCCGCGCGCCGTACGCGCCGGACTTCCCCTCGACGGGCCTGCCCGAGCTGCGCCTGGGCGGCCTGGCCGACGAGGCGGCTGCCGCGCTGGTCGGCGATCTGGCGCCGCACGTGCGCGAGGAGGTGCTGGTCGAGGCGCGCGGCAACCCGCTGGCGTTGCGGGTGCTGGCCGAAGCGCGCCGTGAGCAGGGCACCGGCATGCTCTCGATGGGGCTCCTGCCGGTGCAGAACCGGATCCTGCAGACCTTCGACGACAGGATCCGCGCGTTGCCGGCCGCGACCCGCACCGTGCTGCTGGTCGCGGCAGCCGACGACACCGGTGACCTGAGCACCGTCCTGCGGGCCGCCGAGCGGTTGGGCGCGGGGCTGCAGGACCTGGACCCGGCGGAGGCCGCCGGGCTGCTGCGGGTCGGAGGCGACCGCCTGGTCTTCGGCCATCCGCTGATGAGGAGCGCGGCCTACCAGGGGGCCACGGTGAACCCCAGGATCGAGGCGCACCGCGCGCTCGCGGAGATCCTGGACGGTGACCGGCGTGCCTGGCACCTGGCGGCAGCGGCGACGGGCCCGGACGAGCAGGTCGCGGCAGCTCTGGAACGTACGGCACAGCGGGCCAGAGATCGTGGCGGGTACGCGGCCGTGGCCGCCGCCTACGAACGTGCCGCCGCCCTCACCCCCGACCCTGGCGCGCGCGAGCGCCGCAGGCTCGCCGCGGCGCGCGCGGCGGCCGACGCGGGCCAGTTCGAGCGGGCCGACCACCTGGTCAGGCATGCGGGGAGCTCGGCCGAGGCGGCCGCGCTCAGGGCCGTCATCGCCGACGGGCGCGGGCGGACGGAGGAAGCGCACGTGCTGCTGTTCGAGTCGGCCGCGACCGTCACGCCGGCGGAGCTGCAGCCTCTGCTGCGCAGCGCCGCGCGGGCGGCCTGGCGTGCCAACGACTTCGAGGCGCTCGACCGCATCGCCGCCTGCGTGGCCGAGGGGTCGGACGTGCACAGGCTGGCCACGGCGGCGCTCGCCACCAACCGGCTGGACGACGGCGGCATCGAGACGCTGAAGGAGCTGCTGGCCCTGCCGCCGCGGTCAGATGTGCAGGATCGCCTGCTGTTCGCCAGGTTGCACCTGATCATCGGCGACATCGAGGGCGCGATGCGCCTGGCCGGCAGCCTGGAGCGGGAGTGCAGGTCGCGGGGCGCGCTCGGCGTGCTGCCGGCCGTACAGACGATCCTGGGCAGGACCCTGCTCTTCACCGGCCGGCACACCGACGCGCGCGCCACCCTGGTCGACGGGCTGCAGATCGCCGACGACACCTGCCAGCGCATGCCGCGCGTCGAGCTGTCGGCGACCATGGCCGAACTGGCCGCCATCGAGGGCGACGAGGAGCGCTGCCGCGCGTTGACGGCCGAGGCGATCGAGACAGGCCTGGCCCCGAGCGCGGTGCACGCGGCCGTCGCGCTGAGCCTGCTCGACCTGGGCCTGGGACGGCACGAGGCGGCCCTGGACCGGATGGAGGCGGTGGTGTCGGGATCGCGCCCGATGGGCGTCATGGGCCATCTGCCGATCCTGATCGAGGCCGCGGTGCGCCTGGGGCAGCCGCGCCGCGCCGCTTCCGCGGTGCGGCTGTTCACGGCCTGGGCCGATCGGGTCGGCCAGCCGTGGGCCGCGGCCGTCGCGCTGCGCTGCCGGGCACTGCTCGCCGACGACGTCGACACGTTCGCGCAGGCCGTCCAGATCAGGACGTACCCCTTCGAGCAGGCGCGGACGGAGCTGCTGTACGGCGAGCGCCTGCGGAGGGACCGGCGGACCAGCGAGGCGCGCGGCCACCTGCGCGGCGCCGCCGAGACGTTCGAGCGGCTCGGCGCGCGTCCCTGGGCCGAGCGCGCCCGCGGCGAACTGCGCGCCACGGGGGAGACCCGCCTGGTGCGCGGCCACGCGACCGACCTCGCCGACCGGCTCACGCCGCAGGAACTGCAGAGCGTACGGCTGGCGGCCACCGGGCTGAGTAACCGGGAGATCGCCGAGCGGCTGTTCGTGAGCCCGCGCACCGTCGGCTACCACCTGTACAAGGCCTATCCCAAGCTGGGCGTCACGACCAGGGCGGAGCTCGCCTCGCTCGGGTTGTGACGCCGAGCGCTAGGTGCAGTCCAGCTTGGGTTCAGGGGCGTAGACGGTGTGGAACTTCTGCTTTTTGATCGTCTCGCCGTCCTTCTTGAAGATCCGCCACACGTCGATGGTGAACCCTTCGACGCCTCCCATGGGGATGCACTCAGGCCCTGACTCCTCCAGGGAGGGGAATCCGCGCACGTTGTAGCGTTGCGAGCTCTTCGACTCGATCTCGAAGCGTTTGGTGCTCCAGAACTGGACGGTGATGGACGTGCCGCTGTGAGAGGTGTTGATCAGCACGCCGTACGGCGAGTCGTTGCGCCAGCGGAAGTCCGGCTGCGGATAGGAGACGGTGGACTCGCGTCCGGCGGGGTAGCGGGAGATGTAGTACTGGTGCGGGACGTGCTGCACGTCCTCGAAGCCGCCGAAGAAGACCGCGTTGAACATCGTCGTGGCGAACTGCGACACCCCGCCGCCCACGTCGTCGACGAAGCGGTTGTTCAAGATCATGGGCGCCTCCACGAACCCGCGTGCCCTGTCGCGCCTGCCGACGACCTCGTTGAGGGAGAACGTCTCGCCGGGCATCACCACGTGCCCGTCGACGATGTCGGCGATCCGGTGGATGTTGGTCACGCGCGGCGCGCAGCAGGGGTGGCGGGTGGTGAAGGAGCTCACCTTCTCCTTGACGCCCAGGCGTGCCGCCTTCTCCGTGGTGAGCCTGGGTTCGGTCCTGCGCAGGGGCGCCTCGACGGTGCGGCCGCCGCTCGCCAGGGCGGCCGAGATCGCCTCACCCAGAGCGGCCGCGTCCACGCTCATGCCCGCCCGGGAGGGCACCACCTTGGGGACCCCTGCGGTGATCCTGAACGTGGCGTTCCTCGGTCGCCGGTCCTCGCTCACGAGTTTGGCGTCGAGGTCGGCGGCGAGGCCGGACGCGTCGAACCGGGGACGCAGCCCGCCCCTGTTGTCGGGAACGTAGCGCAGGCGCGCGGCGATCTGCTCGGGTGACAGCTCGGCCTTCCCCGTTCCGCTGGTGAGCGTGAGCGGCGCGGCCACAGCCCGGCGCGCACTCGTGGACACCGCCTGCCGTACCTTGTCCGCGCTCACCTGAGGGGCGACCTCGCGCACCGGCACGGTGACCGCCCCGGTGCCGGCCGGATAGGCCCGCCGTACGGCACGCGCGGCGCCTTCCTGGTCCAGCCGTCGCCCCGCCTTCGGGAGCACCGGCTCGGGCACCAGCCCGCGATAGGAGACGCCGCCTTCCCTGGGTTCTCTGTCGACCTTCTCGGCGACACCTGCCATGGCCGTCGCAAGACGCCGCTCGTCGACCGTGGTCACCGGGGCGATGTCCCGATGGCCGAACAACGAGCGAGCGACCCCGGCCGGAGTCAGGGAGCCGTCCTGCGCGGACGCGACGGTGCCCTTCGCGTCGAAGGCCAAGCCGAGCTTGTCCGGCTCGACGCGTACCTCGTCGTCTCCGACGTCGAGCGTGACGGGGACCGTCGCTCTACCGGAGAGCTCCCGGACCAGCTTCGCCTCGGCGTCCTCCGGTGGCAGGCCGCCGATGTCGACGCCCGCCACCCGCGTGTCGGGTGGCACCTCACCCGCCAGGGTGGCCGCGGCGACGGCGTAGGCGAGAATGGGGACGAGGAGCAGCGCGAGCACGACCGCGATCAGGCGCCGCCTCCCGCGGGGCATCCGGAGCAGAAGGGGCGGCCGCATGGTGATCAGCTCGTCGGGACGCGGGGGATGGGGGCGGTGAAGAACACGGCGCGGACGGCGCGAAGGCGATGCCTCCTACCCCTCATCGTCAGCCTCCTGGTCGAACAGCTGCCCACCTGCTCCCTGACCGACTACCCGCCAAACGGACCGGCATGTCCGCGACCCGCCTGCGAAGCGACGCCAGGTGACAGGGGACCGTCCGGCGCGGCCATGGCGTGTCCGCGCCGGATCGGGCGGCCGGTCCGCGCCGGTCGTCGCTACCATGGGATATGACCAGCGAATCCCCTGCGGTGACGCGGCGCCGTGAGCAGCTCCGCGACTTCCTGCGCACGCGGCGGGCGCGGCTCACGCCCGGCGACGTCGGCATCGTGGCGGTGGGCAGGCGGCGGACACCGGGGCTGCGGCGCGAGGAGGTCGCCGCGCTGGCCGGGGTCGGCGTGTCCTGGTACACCTGGCTCGAACAGGGCCGTACCATCAACGTCTCGGTCGAGGTGCTCGACGCGGTCAGCGGGGCGCTGCGCCTGACCGAGCCCGAGCGTGCGCACCTGTACGTGCTTGCCGGTCTCAACCCGCCAAGGGCCGGCGGGGCCCGCGGCGCCGAGGTCACCCCTGAGCTGCGGCACCTGCTCGAGGCGTGGACGCCGCGGCCCGCGGTGCTGCGGGACCGGTACTGGAATCTGCTCGCGATCAACGACGCGGCGCGGGCGGTGTTCGGGTTCGACGACACCGACCACAACTGTCTGATCTCGTTCTTCACCAATGCCCGATACCGGGACATGCACGTTCATTGGGCGTCGGCCGCGCCGGTCGTCGTCGCCGCCTTCCGCGCCGCCGCGGCCCACGCTCCCGACGACCCGGAGTTCGGCCGGGTGGTGGACGATCTGAGCGATGCGAGTCCCGAGTTCGCGCAGTTGTGGGCGCGCCACGACGTGGGTGTCCCTGTTCAGACGGTGAAGGCGGTGCACCACCCCGAGGCCGGTGACCTGTTCTTCGACATGGTGACCCTGGCCGTGGTCGACCGCCCGGAGTGGTACCTGGAGCTGTACAACCCGCGGCCCGGCTCCGAGACGGAGGATCGGCTCGAACGGCTGGCTACCCGGCTCGCCACCCCGGCCTGAGCACCCGCCCAAGGTGGTGGTGCGGCTCCCAGGTTGACTGCGCACTGTTTGTGCCGCGCGCCACCCGGCACGCTGAGTCTCATGACGCACAGCATTTCCCGATTCGACGACAAGATCGTACTCATCACCGGCGGTACGAGCGGCATGGGCCTGGCCACCGCGCGAAGGTTGCTCGCCGAGGGCGCGCACGTGGTCATCACCGGGCGCGACGAGGCCCGGCTGGAGGCCGCGGTCAAGGATCTGGACAGGGAGGACCGCGTCCTGGCGGTGCGCGGCGACGTGGCGAGCCTCCCCGATCTGGACGCGCTGACGGCCGCGATCCGGGACCGGTACGGGCGGCTCGATGTGGTCTTCGCCAACGCGGGCGTCGCCTCGTTCCAGCCGAGCGGTGAGATCACCGAGGCCGAGTTCGACCACGTCGTGGGCATCAACTTCAAGGGGGTGTTCTTCACCCTCCAGAAGAGCCTCCCGCTGCTGTCCGACCGTGCGGCGATCGTGATCAACGCGTCGTGGACGCTGTACCGCGGCCTGCCCGGCGCCTCCCTGTACGCGGCGACCAAGGCGGCAGTGCACAACCTGGCGCACACCCTCGCGGCCGAGCTGCGGGGCAGGGGGGTTCGGGTCAACTCCGTGAGTCCCGGCTACATCGAGACCGCGATGTTCCACGCCAACATCTCCGCCGAGGCGCAGGCCGCTGTCGTCGCCGAGGTGGCCGCCGGTCGGATCGGCACCCCCGAGGACGTCGCCGACGCGGTCGCCTTCCTCGCTTCCGACGAAGCGTCCTACATCAACGGACAGGACCTGATCATCGACGGCGGCCTGGTCGCCGCCGCCTGACGACCTGCGCACCTGGTTCGGGAGGCCCTCGGGGGGCGACCGGTCGATCGGCCACCACCTGGGGCCTCCCGAACTCAGCCCTCCGGATGCAGCACGCGCTTGAGGAACGAGCGGGTGCGCTCGTGCTGGGGGTCGCCGATCACCTGGGCGGGCGGGCCGTCCTCGACGATGACGCCGCCGTCCATGAACACCACCCGGTCGGCCACCTCGCGGGCGAAGCCCATCTCGTGCGTGACCACGAGCATGGTCATGCCCTCCTCCGCCAGCTTGCGCATGACGGCGAGCACGTCGCCGACCAGCTCGGGGTCGAGCGCAGAGGTGGGCTCGTCGAACAGCATCAGGTCGGGGTCCATGGCCAGGGCCCTGGCGATGGCCACCCGCTGCTGCTGTCCACCGGAGAGCTGGGAGGGGTAGGCGTCGCACTTGTCCGAGACGCCGACCTTGTTCAGGTTGTCCCTGGCGACGATCTCGGCCTCTTTGCTGCTCCGCTTCAGCACCCGGCGCTGCGAGATCATGACGTTCTGCAGCGCGGTCATGTGGGGGAACAGGTTGAACTGCTGGAACACCATCCCGATGCGGCGCCTGACCGAGTCGATGTCCGCGTCGGGGTCGGTGACCTCGATCCCCTCGACGTGCACGGTGCCCTCGGTCGGCTCCTCCAGCAGGTTCACGCAGCGCAGCAACGTGGACTTGCCCGAGCCCGAGGGGCCGACGACGCAGACGACCTGGCCCGCTTCGACCGTGATGTCGATGCCCTTGAGCACCTCGTTCGCGCCGAAGTACTTGTGCAGCCCCTTGATCTCGATGGCGGGCGTCATCGGCCACTCCCCTTACGCTTCTCCAGCCGGGTCGCGAGATAGCCGAGCGGGACGGTGACGATCAGATACGTCAGCCCCGCGACCATGATGGGCGTGGCGTTGGCGTACTGGGAAGCCAGGTCGTTGCCGAACTTGGCCAACTCGACGTACTGCCCCGAGACTCCGAGGAAGAGCACCAGTGAGGAGTCCTTGAGCAGGCTGACGAACTGGTTCGTGGTGGGTGGGATCACGATCCTGATCGCCTGGGGGATCACCACGGTGAACTGCGCCCTGGCCGCCGACATGCCCAGCGACCTGGCCGCCTCGGTCTGTCCCTTCGGTACGGCCTGCAGCCCGGCACGGAAGACCTCGGCCTGGTAGGCCGCGCCGACGAGGCCGAGCCCCAGGATGCCCTGGCCGTAGGTGCCGCCGGGCACCTCGAAGCCGGGCAGCGCCAGGGGCAGGAAGGTGATCAACAGGAAGATCAGGAGGGCAGGCAGGCCACGGAAGATCTCGATGTAGATCGTCGCGATCCACCGGTAGGGACGCACCGGTGAGATGCGCATGAGGGCGAAGATCAGTCCGAGCACGAAGGCGAGGACGAAGCCGCCGATCGTGTAGATGAGCGTGTTTCGCAGCGCGATCGTGAACAGCTCGGGCAGCGCCTTCTCGGCCACGTCGCCCTTGGCGAAGTTCTGGGAGAGGCTGGCCCAGTCCACGTACAGGAGCAGTGCGCCAAGGACGACACCCAGGACGACGTACTGGGTGCCACGAGTGATCTTCTGTTTCTTACGAGGGCTGAGCCGGGCACGGCCCGGCGCAGCCGCCACAGGCTGATCCGACATGGACTAGCCCAGCTCGCCGGGCTTCTTGCCGAACCACTTCATGAAGATCTGGTCGTAGGTGCCGTCGGCCTTGGCCTGGGTGATCGCGTCGTTGATCGTCTTGAGCAGGACAGGGTCGGCGTTCTTCTTGAGGCCGATGCCGTACTGCTCGCCGGTGTCGAGGCTGGTCAGCAGCTCGAACTTGGCGGCGATCTCCGGCTTCTTCAGCCAGGTGAGGACCACGGGCAGGTCCTGGACGATCACGTCGGCCTGCCCCGACTGCAGAGCCAGCAGCTCCTTGGGCGAGTCGGCGTACTCGGTCGGGTCGAACCCCTTCTTCTTGACGTAGTCGAGGCCGGTGGTGCTGGCCTGTGCGCCCAGTTTGAGACCCTTGGCCTTGACGTCCTCGAGGGACTTGGCGCCGGTGCCCTTCTTGGCCAGCAGCGCCTGCGTGGCGTCGAAGTACGGCACGGAGAAGTCGATGTTCTGCTTGCGCTCGTCGGTGATCGTCATGCCGGCGGCGGCCAGGTCGCACTTCTTCGCGGCCATGGCGGCGCCGCTCTTGATCACCGCGAAGTCGATGTCGACGATGTCCTGCGTCACCCCCAGCTTCTTGGCCGCCAGGTCGACGATGTCGACATCGAAGCCGACGACCTTGCCGCTCGCGTCCTTGAACTGGAACGGCTCGTAAGGGATGTTCGTGCAGGTGGTGAGCTTGCCCGGGTTGACAAGCTGCGCGCCGGCCGCGCCCGTGCCGCCAGGGCTGGCGGTCGTGGTGGTGCCGCTGTCTCCTGAGCCGCCGCAGGCGGACAGCCCCAGGATGGCGGTCAGAGCGAGCACGCTGATGGTGTTCCTGCGGCGGCTCTTGGACCAGAGGGCCATGTCAGGCCTCCTCAAAGAGGTATGTCATGAATGTTGCATTTGGTGAAGCCTAATTCGCCCCGTGCGATGACCCGACAACAGAACCGTGTGCCGATCATGCGGTGGCCGCGTTGCACAGAGTAGAACACCTCGATGCCGGCCGTCTGCGGGCGGGGACACCGTAATGACCACACCTGGCGAGGCGGGGGCGCACGCCTGCTCGCCCCCGTGAAGTGATGACCACGCGAAGCCGTCCGGCTTCAGTAGGACCGCCCGAAGATGACGCGCTTGCCGTAGGCGGAAGGCGCGCCGCAGTGCACGCATGATCCGGTCTCCCGCGCGGCGTCGAGAGGAACGCAACGCGGGGTGGCGGCGCTCTTGGCCTTGATGTCGTTCTCACACGCGGGCTCGCCGCAGTGCAGGGCCGAAGCCCAGCCCGAGGTCACAGCCTCGGTGAAGGAGTCCCACGTGTCGACCGTCGTTGTGTGAGCGTGGCGGAAGTCGGTGGCCCGCTTGAGGAGGAAGGCCTGGAAGGCTTCCAGGACAGCCGGCATGTCCTCCGCGGCGGAGGCCAGCGAGATCGTCTGCTTGCCCTCATCGCCGAGTCGTCTGACCATGACCACGCTGCCCGATTCAAGATCGCGCGGCCCTAGTTCGAGGCGTACGGGTACGCCGCGCAGCTCCCAGTCGTTGAACCGGAAACCGGGCGACAGCTGTGGACGGTCGTCGACGTGCGCGCGCACGCCGACGGCCTTGAGCCGCACCGCGAGGTCACGAGCGGCGGCCAGGGTCTGCTCACCCTGCCCCCCGCGTCCGATCGGAACGATCACGACCTGGTACGGCGCGAGCCTGGGCGGCAGGACCAGGCCCTTGTCATCGCCGTGGGTCATGATGACCCCGCCGATCATCCGGGTGGACATCCCCCAGGAAGTGGTGTGACACAGTTCGAGGCGGCCTGCCTCGGAGGTGTACTGGATGTCGAAGGCCTTGGCGAAGTTCGTGCCCATGTAGTGAGAGGTGCCGGCTTGCAGCGCCTTGCCGTCCCGCATCATGCCCTCGATGGTGAAGGTGCGCACCGCCCCGGCGAAACGCTCCCCGGCCGTCTTCTCCCCAGGCACGACCGGAAGCGCCGCGATGTCGCGCGCCACCTCGGTGTAGAGGTCGAGGGCGAGCATCGTCTCCCGCATCGCGTCAGCCTCGTCGGCGTGCGCGGTATGGCCCTCCTGCCAGAGGAACTCCGTCGTGCGCAGGAACATCCGGGGCCGCAGCTCCCAGCGCACCACGTTCGCCCACTGGTTCAGCAGGAGCGGCAGGTCGCGGTGGGAGGAGACCCACTTGGCCATCATCTCCCCGATGATCGTCTCTGAGGTGGGTCGGACGATCAGCGGCTCCTCGAGCTCCTTGCCGCCCGCATGGGTGACGACAGCGAGTTCGGGGGAGAAGCCCTCGACGTGCTCCGCTTCGCGACGCAGGTAGCTTTCCGGGATCAGCAGCGGGAAGTAGGCGTTCTCGTGGCCGGTGTCCTTGATCCGCCGGTCGAGCTCTCCCTGGAGGAGTTCCCACAAGCGGTAGCCGTACGGTCGGATGACCATGGTGCCCTTCGCCGGCCCCCTGTCCACGAGCTGAGCCTTGGCGACCAGCTCGTTGTACCAGGCAGAGAAGTCCTCCCCTTGAGGGGTCACACCGCGTTCATCACGTCCCATGGAGGGAGAATAGCGTCGGCCACGGAGGCTGGCGTCGCCATGGCGATGCTCGCTCATGTGCGCCGATCGAGCGTGGAGCGGTGGACCACCGAGTCGTGCAGCTGATCGGCCATCGCGGCGCTCACCGCCGTGACATGAATCCAGTCGCCGTCGACCACGGTCCCTGGAACTCTTCCGGCATGACTATCAACCACGTCGACCAGGCGCGACGTCTCGCCGGTGACCGTTTCCCCGATGCGCTCGCCGTCATCCTCGCCGGCTCGACGGCTACCGGGCGCGCCACTGCCCGCAGTGACCTGGACCTCGCGGCGCTCGTCGAGGACGGCGGCGAGACCGGCAGAGAGACGATCCGGTTCGAAGGCCGTGTCGTGGAGCTCTTCGTTCACACCCGTGCCGGTCTCGTGGAACTCTTCGCTGCCGACGTCGCCGCACGCCGTGCGGTCCTTCAGAGCATGTACGCCACGGGTCTCGTCCTGGTCGATACGAACGGTGAAGCCGGGCGCGCCCGCGCCCTGGCCGAGGCGGACCTCCGGAAGGGGCCGCCGGCGCTGGAGCCGCAGGCGGTCGAGACCAGGAGGTACGGGCTGACGGACGCACTGGACGATCTCACCGACACGGGCGACCGCATCGAGCGTCTGGCGGTGGCAGGGCTGGTTCTCAGCATGGCGGCCGACCTGCTCTGCGACCACCACCACGCGTGGATCGGTGGCGGGAAGTGGTTGCCGCGGCGTCTTCTGGCGGCGGACGCGCAGCGTGGAGCCGCCCTGTTGGAAGGACACCTGTACCTGTGTGAGACGGGAGACCCAGCGCTCATGATCGACGCGGCATCGGAGATTCTCGACCTTGTCGGCGGGCCGCTTCGCGAGGGATATCGGCGGGACTGGCGTGGCGGCGGCGACGCGGTCGCGCCCATGGGCTGATTCAGAGGTGGAGGGCGAACTCCACCTGTGCCAGCGGCCGGCCGTCGCCGAAGTCGTGGTCGCGCAGCGCGCCCGTTTCGGTGAAGCCGCACTTGGTGTAGAAGCGCCGGGACTGCGGAGTGTCGTGCAGCGTCCACAGGTGGACGTGGTCGAAGCCGTCCTCCTTGAGCTGGGCCAGGGTGGCGGTCATGAGGGCTCCGGCGGCCCCGGTGCCCCAGCCGTCCGGGTGGGCGTAGAAGCTGTAGATCTCCGCCATTCCGGTCTTGGACGGGGAGGTGCCGAAAGCGGACATGGCCAGCGGACGCCCGTCCCCCCTCGCCAGCATGATCGTGTCCTTGCCCTGAGCGAGGCGCTCGTGCCACTGGGTACGGCGGCGCCGTACCCCCTGCTCGGCGAAGTCCGTCGCGAAGAAGGGGGCGTAGGCGACCTTCCACGCCTCTGCGTGGATCTCGCCCAGCGCGTCCCCGTCGTCGGCTGTGGCCTGAGCAATGGTGAAGAGCATCAGGCCACCCTAGCCAAGGCGCGCGCCTCTGATCATCGGCACCACCGGCCGGCGAGCTTGTCGGTCACCGGAAGCGGGTGCCACCGGGGTGCCGCCGACCGCCAGGACGGTGATGATCATCTTCATGGTCAGCGATCATGCCGAAGGCAGGTCACAGGCGGGGCACGACCGGCCGACGGGGACGGGGTGGGCGGCAGGTCTGGGGACGACCTGGTGAGGGGACTCGCCGTGGCCGTCGTGATCTGGGCGGGCGCTCGCGCCGGTTCAGTCTTTCGGGCGGGCGAACAGTTCGAGGTGCGAGCACTCGGCACAGCGGAAGGCGTCGACGATCCAGCGCGTCTTCCCCATCCGCCTGGCGCCGCCGAACAGCCCGCGCTCCAGGGGGCCCTTGATCCAGCGGGCGTACCCTTGAGAATGCTCGCCGGAGTCCTCGATGAAGCCGGGCTCGAGGTCCGCGCTGTCACATTGGGTGCATCGCATGCCCGTATTGTGCCAGTGCGGCGATCAGGAAAGACCCGGCGATCACCGTCGTGCCGAGGCCGGTCACCGTTCCGGGCGTGGTCTGGGGCGACTGTCCGTACCTTCTGTACGGACAGTCGGCATGTCGCCCGTCAGCGGGCCCGCGAGCCGTACGGGAGCAGGGCCATCTCGCGGGCGTTCTTGACGGCGCGGGCGACCTGGCGCTGCTGCTGGACGGTGACCCCTGTGACGCGGCGGCTACGAATCTTGCCCCGGTCGGAGATGAACCTGCGCAGCAGGTCGGTGTCCTTGTAGTCGATGGAATCGACGCCCAGCAGTGGATTCGCCTTCTTGCGCGGCGGGCGGCCGGTTCTCATGCGGTGCTCTCCTTGAGGTCGAGTACGAAGGCGAACGGGTCGGCGTAGTTCGCCCAGACGTCGGATCCGGCCAGCGACTCCTGCTCGGTGAGCAGGCAGGAGTCCAGCAGCGAGAGGATGCGGTCCTGGTCGAGGTCGGGGCCGGTGAAGACGAGATGCTGGACGCGGTCACCGAGGATGTCGTTCCAGTCCAGGGTGGCGGCCATCCTGCGGGCGGGGGAGACCAGCTCCCAGGCGGCCTCGGGCAGGGCGACCAGCCATGGCCCTGCGTCCTCGATCGAGACGACGCCTGCCACGGCGTCCCAGGCGAGCAGCCGGTCGTGCCTGTTGGCCAGCCAGAACCGGCCGCGGCTGCGGACGGTCTGGGTGACAAGCTCGTCCACGGCGTCGAACAGGCGCTGGGGGTGCAGCGGGCGCAGCCGATGCCAGACCACGGTCGAGATCTCCCCTGTCTGCGCCTGGCAGGGCAGCTGGGCGGTGGCGGGGTCGACGCGGGCGGCGAGCATCTCCACGTCGACTCGCCGGCCGGTGACCTCCGGCAGCGCCAGGACGTCTGCCGGAGTGGTGGGAACGAGGTGGCCGAGCACCGTCAGGGCGAGCTCGATGTCCTCCTGGTCTGCGCCGGACACGACGATGCCGGTGGCGTACTCGATCTGCCTGGTCAGGACCTCGGCCAGGTAGCGCTCGTCGTCGGCGGCCGCGCGCTTGCCACGCGTGGCGAGCCGCTCGTCGCAGCACAGGTCCTCGGTGAGTCCTTCGGCGTCCACCGCGGTCAGCACGCCCGTCACGCGCAGGGCGTGCGCCGCGTCCTCATGCCAGGCGAGCGCCTCGGCGACGGCTCTGGGCTCGACGGAGTCCCACAGCTCCGCGATGAGCAGGGGAGCGCTCCCCGCCGCCCTGGCCAGCAGCTCGGGGATCAGGTCTTCGCGTACGGTGCAGGTGACGCAGCCGTGCGCGAGCCGTACGTGGTGCCTGTCGAGGACGCCGGAGGCGTCCCTGACGATGCGCTCCACCCGGCCGGCGCCCACCTCACCCAGATCGTGGTGGACCGCCACCGACCCGGGATGCTCGGCGAGCAGACGATCGACGAGCGTCGAACGCGCTTCGGCGTGCAGTCCTGAGACCAGGACGACGGGGACGGACATGTCAACTCCTCTCAGGGGGTGATGAGGCCGCGCTGGTAGGCGCGGACCAGACGGCGCGGCACCAGCAGCCGGTTGCCGCCGATGACCAGCGGGACCAGGTCGGGGGTGGACGCCTTCCACTGGGAGCGACGATGGCGGGTGTTGGCGCGGGAGGTCCTGCGCTTGGGAACGGCCATGGCTACCAGCTCGCCTTCGTGATGCCGGGCAGCTCGCCCCGATGCGCCATCTCTCGGAACCGGATCCGGGAGAGCCCGAACCTGGTCAGGTGGCCGCGGGGGCGGCCGTCGACCGTGTCGCGGTTGCGCAGGCGGGTGGCGCTGGCGTCGCGCGGCTGCCTGCCCAGCTCCCGTACGGCCGCCGCCCTCTCCGCGGGGGTGCCGGTGCGGATGGCCTCCTTCAGCTCCGCCCTCCTGGATGCGTGGCGGGCGACGACGACTTCGCGCCGCCGGTTGGCTGCGATCTTGCTCTTCTTGGCCATCAGACCCTCTCTCCGCGAGCGCGGATCCGTGCCACCGCGGCTTCGACGCCGATCTTGTCGACGGTCCTGATCGCTCGGGCGCTCAGCGTCAGCCGGACGTGCCGGCCCTCGCTCGGCAGCCAGTAGCGCCGGTGCTGGATGTTGGGGTTCCACCGGCGGCGGGTGCGCCGGTGGGAGTGGGAGACGTTGTTGCCGAACACCGGCTTGGCGCCGGTGAGCTGGCAATGGGCCGACATCAGTTCCTCCCGCTGAGAGTGAGGCGGTCGGGATCGTTGCGGCGGTTCTTGCGGGTCACGTAGGTGTAGCCGGTGCCCGCCGTCGAACGCAGGGTGATCACCGGTCTTACGTCGTTTCTGGCCAATGCCACAGCTCCTCTGTCTGGCCGGGTCCTGGCATGATAACGAAAACGGTTTTCATTTGCGAATGGCGGAGCCAGCCGGCAGGGAATTGCCGCAGCCACGGTGCGGGAGATCTCGAAGAGCGGCGTCGCCTGGACGAGCGCATGGCACAGGGGGCTCCGGCGCCCATAGGGCCGCCGCAGCCGAACCGGGCCGACCGGTCAAGGACGCACGGGACCCGCTAGCGCCACTGGCTGAGGACGTGGTCGATCAGAGCGTGGAGGCGGTCGTCGGTGTGCGGGCCAAGGTGCAGGAGGCGGCGGTAGTAGATCGGGCCGTACAGCAGCTCGACGATCAGCTCCAGGTCCGCCTCGGGGGACAGCTGCCCCTGCCGCTGGGCGGAGCGGAGCCGGTCCATCGCGACCGCGACACGTGGCTTGATCAGTTGCTCGACGAGGTCGCGGGCCAGGGCCTCGTCGTGCTGGGTCTCCGCGATGAGCCCGAGGTAGGCCGATCCGGTGCGCGGGCTGGCCAGGAAGTCCAGCACGGCCGCCGTCTGCGTGCGCAGGTCGGCGACGAGGTCGCCGGTGTCGGGAAAGACGGTGGCGGTCTGCGCCAGTTCGCCCAGCGCCTCGAGGATCACGGCGCCCTTGGTGGGCCACCAGCGGTAGATCGTCTTCTTGCTCACCCCGGCTCGGGCGGCGATGGCCTCCACGGTCACGTTGCCGTAGCCGCGCTCCGCGCTGAGATCCATGGCCGCGGCCAGGATCGCCTGGTGGCTCTTCTCGCTGCGTCGTTGCGCGTTGGGTGCCATCATCACGCCGCCAGCTTACAGGAACGACACGTGTCGTGTTGACAGAGGCCGAGCGTGGCCGCACAATCTCAACACGACACGACACGTGTCGTATAGTGAAGGGGATCCATGAACTCGCGCTGGTCGGCGCTCACCGTGCTGTGCGCCATGCAGTTGATGACGGTCCTGGATGGAACGATCGTCACCGTCGCCCTGCCCACCATCCAGAACGACCTCGGCTTCTCCCAGGCGGGCCTGTCCTGGGTGGTCAACTCCTACCTGATCGCCTTCGCCGGTCTGCTGCTGCTGGCCGGACGCCTCGGCGACCTGGCCGGCAGCAAGAAGGTGTTCCTGTTCGGGCTCGCCGTCTTCACCCTCGCCTCGCTGCTGTGCGGCGTGGCGACCAGCCAGGAGACGCTCATCGCCGGACGGTTCCTGCAAGGCGTCGGGGCCGCGCTTGCCTCCGCCGTCGTGCTCGGCATGATCGTGGGGCTCTTCCCCGAACCCGGCGAGCAGGCCAGAGCCATGGGCGTCTACGGCTTCGTCTCCGCCGGCGGCGCCTCGGCAGGACTGATCGCCGGCGGGGTCATCACCGAAGCCCTCGGCTGGCACTGGCTCTTCCTGGTCAATCTCCCGATCGGCGCAGTCGCGCTGCTGGCCGGCGGGCGGATGCTCAGCCGGGATAACGGGCTCGGACTGCACGCAGGCGCCGACGTCCTCGGGGCAATCCTGGTCACCACGGGCCTGTCCCTCGGGGTGTTCACCATCGCCCAGATCTCCGAATCCGGTCTGAACCCCTGGTACGGCGGGGCCGCCATCACCTTGCTGGCGGCGTTCGTCGTACGCCAGGCCAAGGCCTCCAGGCCGCTGCTGGCGCTGCGCATCTTCCACAGCAAGGAGATCGTCGGCGCCAACCTCGTGGTGGTGCTCGTCTTCGCCGCCGGCTTCGGCTTCCAGTTCCTCAACGCCCTGTACCTGCAGCGCGTGCTCGGCTTCGACTCGATGCAGACAGGTCTGGCCTTCCTGCCGGCGCCTCTGGTCATCGGCGCCCTGTCGCTGTTCTTCTCGGCCAGGCTCACCGCGCGCTACGGCACCCGCCGCGTCCTGCTGGTCGGGCTGCTGGCACTCGGTGCGGGCCTGGTCCTGCTCAGCCGGGCGCCGGTCGGCGGCGACTACTGGACCGACGTCGGCCCCTCGCTGCTCATCCAGGGCTTCGGCATGGGCCTGACGATCCCGGCGGTGATCATGAGGGCCATGTCGGGCGCCGAGCCGACCGACGCCGGGCTCGCCTCCGGGCTGAACAACACCGCACAGCAGGCCGGCGCCGCAGTCGGCCTGGCGGTGCTGGCGACGGTCGCCACCACGCGGAGCGGCTCACTCGTCGCTCAGGGCGAAGAGGCCCTCACCGCGCTGCGTGACGGCTACAGCCTGGCCTTCCAGGCCGCCGCCGGGTTCGTGTTCGTGGCCCTGATCATCACCTACGTCGTCCTCAGGGACGCCCCCGCCAAGCAAAGGATCCCGGTATGAGAGTCGGAGTCATCGGCGCGCACGCCTCCCGCGGCTGGGCGCGCGCGGTCCACCTGCCCGCCCTGCTGTCCCTTCCCGACTACGAGATCACCGCGGTCGCCGGCACCAGCCGGGAGTCCGCTCGCCAGGCGGCCGACGTGTGGGGCGCCAAGCACGCCTTCGCCGACCCCCAGGAGCTGATCTCCCATCCCGACGTCGACCTCGTCACGATCTCCGTGCAGCTGCCCCGCAGGGACGGGCTCGTCGAGGCGGCGATCAGCGCGGGCAAGCACGTCTACAGCGAGTGGCCGCTGGCCCGCTCCGCCGAGGCCGCCGAGCGCCTGCACGCCCTCGCCGAGCAGGCAGGGGTACGGCATGCCGTCGGGCTGCAGAGCAGGCACCACCCGGCGATCGGGTACCTGCGCGACCTGGTGGCCGACGGCAAGGTCGGCGAGGTGATGTCAGCCTCGCTGACCTACTCCCTGTCCTCGCCCGAGGTCTGGTCCGTGCGGTACGCGGACCTGTTCGACCACACGAAGGGGGTCAACCACCTCGCCGTCGTGGGCGGGCACTCGATGGACATGTTCGGCTCGGCCGTCGGGCACTTCACCGAGATCTCGGCGACGCTGGCGACCCGTATCCCGCGCATCACCCTGCAGGAGACAGGCGAACAGATCACTGTCACCTCTCCCGACCAGATCGCGGCCGTGGGCCTGCTGGAGTCCGGCGCCGCCGCCTCGGTGCACATCATGACCGGCGGGCCGCGGGGCGAGGGGTTCCTGATCGAGGTCCACGGGCGGGCGGGACGGCTGGTGCTGGATTCGGCCGACGACTCGCTGGTCGGCCCCGAGTTCACGCTGTCGTTCTCCGGCGGCACCGGCGGAACGGTCGTGCTCCCCGTGCCCGATCGGTACGTCCCGATGCCCTCGGACGCTCCGCCCGCCGTACGCAATGTTCGTCAGGTCTACAGGAATCTGGCGGCCGGAATTCCGACCGAGCCGGACTTCCTCACCGCCGTCCGGACGCACCGGCTGATCGACGCCATCAAGCGCTCCGCCACGACCGGCGAGCGGCAACACCTCGGCTGACATCTCCTGGCCTGATGCTGTGAGAGCCGTCCGCACCGCCGTCACAGCATCAGGCGAGGCCCGTCACGGATCACCCGGGGTCAGCCGACCTCGTAGACCTGCCCGGTCTGGTGTCCCTCGATCGAGCGCAGGTAGGCGTTGGCGGCCTGCCGTACCGGCACCGGCTCGAAGCCGGCGAAGAGCTCGCCGTAGGCGTCCATCGATTCGGTGAAGACGGTCGGGCTCACCGCGTTGACCCGTTGCGGCAGCTCGATGGCCGCGGCGCGGACGAAGGCCTCGATCGCGCCGTTGGCGAGGGACGCCACGGCGCCGGTGCGCAGCGGGTCGCGGGCCAGCACGCCGCTGATCAGCGTGAACGATCCGCGGACGGTGGCGGCGCCCTGGCGCACCAGTTCGACCTGGCTGGTGACCTTGCCCGTGATGCCGTCCAGCACGTCCTGGTGGTCGAGCCGGTCGAGCGGCAGCCATGGCACACTGCCCGCCGCTGAGGCGACCGCGTCCACCTCGCCCAGCTGCTCGTACATCGCGCGGATCGATGCGGGGTCGGTGATGTCGACCGGGACGTCGGAGCCCTTGCGGGACGCCGTCACGATCTCGTGGCCGCGCTCGCGCAGCACCTCATGGATGCCTCGGCCCAGCGTTCCTGTCGCTCCCACGAGCACAATTCTCATGAGCCCAGCTTCGCTGGAGCACTATCGTGAAGTCTAGCTACCTGAACTTCAGGACCTTTTAAGATGTGCTTGTGATTGATGTGAAGCGGCTCGTCCTGCTCAGGGACTTCGCCGAGTACGGCACCGTCACAGCCGTCGCCGAGCTCCACGGCGTGACGCCGTCCGCGGTGTCGCAGCAACTGCGGATCCTGGAAACCGAGGCAGGCGCCGCTCTCCTGCGGAGAGAGGGACGGATGGTCCGGCTCACCGCCGCGGGATCCACGCTCGCCGCCGAGTGCGAGCAGGTGCTGGCGGCTCTCGAACGCGCGAAAGGCGCCGTTCGCGCGCTCGACGGCGAGGTGGGCGGCGAGCTGGTGATCGGCTGCCTGCCCAGTGGACTGGAAACGCTGGCAGCGCCGCTGGCATCGAGCCTGGTGCGCGCGCATCCGGGGCTGCGTGTCCGTATCGTCGAGGCCGAGCCCGAGGAGGCGCTGCCGCTGCTCAGGCAGCGCACTCTCGACGTGGCGCTGACCTACCGCTACCCCCACCTGGGCATGCCCCTGCCGGAGGGGCTGGTCGCGCAGGCGCTGTTCGACGATCCGCTCGTGCTGGCCGTACCGGAGGAACTGGGGGAGATCGACGGTCTGGCCGCGCTCCCGCACCAGCCGTGGATCACCACACCGGCGCCGAGCGCGTGTCGCGACGTGATGACGCACGCCTGCCAGAGCGCGGGCTTCACCCCGGTCATCGAGCGCAGTTACCGCGACCTCCGCTCCGCGCTGGCGCTGGTCGCCGCGGGCCTCGGGGTGACGATCCTGCCCATGATGCTGTGCAGGACGCCGCCGCGGGGACTCGCCCTCATCACCCTGCCGGGCAAGGGGCGGACGATCGAGGCCGTGGTCCGCGCAGGGACGGAGTCCCATCCGGCCATCGCCGCCGCCCTCCATCACCTTTCTGTCAGTGAATCAGCGGTCGTTCCGGATCCACCAGCCGGAAGGCGGGCGGGCGATGTGCGGGCCGGCAGGTGACGCCATCGTCGAGGTATGGGAACACAGGGGATACCCGCGCTCTTGGTCACCGGCTGCACAAGAGCTTCGGAGACCATGTCGCGGTCGATCACGTCGAGCTGACGGTCCCCGCAGGATCGTTCTACGGCCTGGTCGGGCCGAACGGCGCGGGCAAGACGACGACCCTGGCGATGGCGGTGGGCTCTTCAAGGTGCTGGGCGGGGGAACAGCAGGACCGGTCGGTCCGCCAACCGGCAGGGACGTAGGGTCGGCATCATGACGGACCCGTACCCCCCATCGCGGTGGGAGCGACGCTTCGATCGCCTCGTCGAGGTGGTCCCCTTCATCTGCCTGGGCACCGCGGCGGTCATCAGCCTCTCGGCGCCTGACCAGCCCTGGGAGAAGCGGCTGGTGACGCTGGGGCTGGCGGCAGTGGCACTGGCCTGGATCCTCTGCGCCCACGTGCTGCTGCCCGCGCGATGGCGGCAGCGAACGGGTGTCACCGTCGTCCACTTCGTCGGCGTGCTCGTCACGGCGGCGATCCTGACGCTCCACGATCCGATCTTCGCCATCCATACGATCTCCGGATTCTTCCTGGCCGCCCAGTTCGCCCCGTCGAGGTGGACGTTCGCCGCGGTCGCCGCCACCTCCATCGTCCTGTACGGCACCGTCCTGGACTGGTCGGAGGCGAACGTGCAGTTGGTCCTCTTCCACGCCGCGATCGTGGCCGTGCAGACGCTCTCCATCGGCGGCGGCGTCATGATGAGCATCAAGATCGAGGAGCGGCAGCTGAAATACCGCAAGGCCCTCGCCGACCTGGAGGCCATGATGGAGGAGAACGCCGGGCTGCAGGTCCAGCTGATGACGCAGGCCCGTGAGGCGGGTGTGCTCGACGAGCGGCAGCGGATGGCCAGGGAGATCCACGACACCCTCGCCCAGGGCCTCACCGGGATCATCACGCAGCTCAGGGCGGCCAAGAGGGTCGAGGACATGCGCCCGCACGTCGACCTCGCGCTCACCCTCGCCCAGGAGAACCTGGCCGAGGCGCGGCGGTCCGTCCAGGCGCTGAGCCCGCTCGAGCTGGAAGAGGCCCACCTGCCAGAGGCCCTGTCGGCGATGGCGCGGAACTGGGCCGGCGGCTCGGGAATCGACCTGCACGTCGAGGTCACCGGAGAGAGCCGGCCGCTCAGCCCGGCCATCGAGGTCACCCTGTTCCGCGTCGCCCAGGAGGCCCTGACCAATGTCGCCAAGCACGCCGGCGCCTCACGGGTCGGCCTGACGCTCTCGTACGCCGGCGACGTCGTCCTGCTCGACATCCGCGACGATGGGGCAGGCATCGGCGCCGAGAGCGGGAGGGGATTCGGGTTGAGCAGCATGAGGCAGCGCGTCCGCGGGGTCGGCGGCACCCTGGAGATCGAGAGCACCCCCGGCGAGGGGACCGCCGTCAGCGTCGGTGTCCCGGCCCTGCAGGCGGTCACGGCATGATCAGGCTGCTGATCGTCGACGACCACCCGATCGTGCGTGGCGGCCTGCGCGCCGCCTTCGAGGCCGAGCCCGGTATCGAGGTGGCAGGCGAGGCGTCCAACGGCCGCGAGGGCGTCGAGCGGGCCGGAGCCCTCGCCGTCGACGTCGTCCTGATGGATCTGCGGATGCCGGAGATGGACGGCGTCACCGCGATCGCCGCCATGCGTGAGGCTCACCCTGAGATCAAGGTACTCGTGCTGACGACCTTCGACAGCGACGCGGACGTGCTGCCCGCGATCGAGGCGGGGGCCACCGGTTACATGCTCAAGGACGCCCCGACCGAGGAGCTCCTGCGGGCCGTGCACGCCGCCGCGGCAGGCGAGCCCGTGCTGTCGCCGTCGGTCGCCGGACGGCTGATGGGCCAGATCCGCAAGCCCACGAAGGCCGTCCTCACCGAACGGGAGCTGCAGGTGCTCCAGCTCGTCGCCGACGGCGCGTCCAACCGTCAGGCCGCCGCCAAACTGTTCATCAGCGAGGCGAGCATCAAGACGCACCTGCTGCACGTCTACGGCAAACTCGGCGTGCGCGACCGGGCCGCCGCCGTGGGCGAGGCCTACCGTCGCGGCCTGCTCGCCTGAGCACCGGCGGGGGTCGCCGGCCTGGAGCCCAGCCTCGCCCCCTCCTGATGGAGGGGGCGAGGGAGGACGTCACGGCTTGTCGGGCCGCTCCGAGATGCGGACGAAGCTGACGATCGGCGCGCCCTTACGCGCCGCGAAGCGCACGTTGAGCTGCCCGTCGGTCACCTTCACCGTGTGCTGCCTGGTCACCGCGGTGTAGGTGCCCGCCTCGAGCGCCAGGTCGAGCGCCGGGATCGCCAGCTGGCCCTCGACGATCACGTCGAACACGCGCCTGCCCATCCCCGTCGACCTGGTCTCCGCGAAGCCCAGCTCGACGGTGTACGTGCCGGAGGGGACGTTGTCGAAGCGGTACTCCAGCATGTTCTCCCTGACCCGCCTGAACAGCTCCTGTTCGGTCGTGCCCTTGATGGTCCTCGTCGTGGTGTGCGTCGAGGTGGAGGTGGCCACGTAGCCGTGTGCGCCCTGGGCGTACTTCCTGTCTGCGGTCCAGGTGTCGCCCTCGCCGTCCGTCAGGGCCCTGGCGCCGCCCGCGTCGACGGCCACCTGGAGCTTCGGCACCGCGACCGTCACCCTGATCTCGATGACCGGCTGGCGACCGCTGGCCGAGCGGACGGTCAGCGTGCCCGCCCGTACGCCGCCCGGCTGGAGGCCGGCGCTGGAGACGGAGATCTTCAGCGCCGCCGACTGGCCCTTGGCCAGCTCTCCCGCGGCCGGGGCCACGGTGAGCCATGCCGCGTCGGCCGTCGCGGTGTAGGCGGTGGGCGAACCGAGGTTGGTGAGCTCCACCGTGCGGGCCCTGCTCGCCTCCGCGGGCATCACCACCGTCACCTCGGCCACAGAGGCGCTCACCCTGCCGGTGACGAGCGCGGTGTCGATCCTGGTGAGCGTGCCGGGCGCGATCGTCACCTGCTGGGAGAAGGTGCCGTAGTGCTCCCTCGAGACCTCCACCGTGTAGTCGCCCGACGGCACCTGCCCGTAGAAGGCGCCGTCCGCGCCGGTGGTGAACGTCGCCACGTCGCCGATCTTCACCTGGGCCCCGGCGAGCGGGTCGCCGTCGTTGGCGTCGGTGACGGCGCCGATCGCCAGGCCGTGCCTGCTCGCCGTCACCGCCAGGCTCTGCCCGTCGGTCAGCGCCGCGGTGTTGTAGGAGTACAGCAGGCCGTCGGTGCCGCCCGCGTTCTCGATGCCGACGGTGGCGCTGGAGCCGCGTTCCCGCTCGCTGTCCACGTCCTTGTAGCGGTAGCCGATCGAGCCGTCCTCGCCGAGCAGGACGGAGAACGACATCCGCTGCGTGGTGTCGGAGTAGAAGGTGACGTTCCGCCACTCGATCACGAAGGTCCTGCGTGGTGCGGTGCCGCTCGTCGCGGTGTAGACGCCCGCCTGGGCGTCCACCGACAGGTCGTCCCAGAACGGGTAGACCGCCAGGTTGGGTGCGCCGGTCGAGGGGAGGGTGGTGTTGCTGCCGGTGGTCGCCCTGTCGGCCGCGAAGGTGGCGAAGCCGTTGGTGGTCACCCAGGCGCGTGACTGTCCCGTGCCGTAGTAGGGGACGGTGAACGGCAGCGTCACCTGCGTCGCCTCGTCGTCGCCCGTGAGCGCGAGCCTGTCGGTGCCCGCCACGTAGGCGTCGGAGCCGCTCCTGCAGGTGTAGCCGAAGTTGTCGCCGCGCAGCGGCAGCTCGATGTCCTTGGTCACGTCGCCCGCGACGCTGACCTCGGCGGTGGCGCTGCTGGAGCAGCGGGAGGCGGGCGTGACGGTGAGCTCGTAGGCGCCGTGCGGCAGCGTCAGCCGGTACCTGCCCGAGGCGTCGGTGACCGCGCTGACCGGCGTGCCCCTGGCGGCCACCGTGGCGCCGGCCTCAGGCGCGCCGGCGGTGGTGACCGTGCCCGACACCACCGCGGAGGCGGCCGGGGTCAGCGTCACGTCCGTCGTCGCGCTCTGCTCGGCGACCACCGAGGCGGTCGCGGTGGCCTGGCCGTAGCCGAACTTGGTCACCGTGATCTGGTAGTCGCCCGGCACCAGGCGCGGCAGGCTGTAGGCGCCGTCCTGCGCCGTGGTCACGGTACGGCTCAGCGGGCCCGTCACGGAGACCGTGGCGCCCGCGAGCGGCGCCCCCTCCGCGCTGACCGTGCCCTTCAGCTCGCCGAGCCCCTCGCGTGGCGCGGCGTTGACGGCGGCGAAGGCGTCGAGGCGGCCCTCGCCCCACACGTTGTTGTCGGCCGCGGTGCCGCCGCAGGTGGTGTCGCTGACGTCGATCGCGGTGCTGTCGAGCAGCGGCCGGGTCGCCGCGATGTCCCCCTGCAGGCGCGGCGAGGCCGACCAGATCAGCGCCACCGTGGCCGCGACGTGCGGCGAGGCCATCGAGGTGCCGGTGAAGCTGCTGTATCCGCCGCCCGGCACCGACGAGCGGACGTTCACGGCGGGAGCGGAGATGTTGGGCTTGATCTCGCCGTTCTCGCCCTCACCCTTGCTGGACCGGTTGTAGACGACGTTGTTCACGTCGAACCCGCCGGTGCTGTAGCTGGCCACGTACTGCCCTGGCGAGCCGCTGGTACGGCAGGCGGGCCCCTCGTTGCCGTTGGCGAACATGGGGAAGATCCCTGCCGCGATCCACGCGTCGACCGTCGCCTTGTACCAGGGGTCGAAGCCCGCCCCGCCCCAGGAGTTGTTGACGATGTCGGGAGCCAGGTCGGGGCGCGGGTTGGCGCCGGTCAGGTCCGTCGGCGCCAGCACCCACTGACCGGCCGCGAGCAGCGAGGCGTCCGTGCAGGTCTGGCCCTCGCAGCCCTTGGCCGCGATCCACGTGGCGCCGGGCGCGACGCCGATGCCGGAAGCGCCCACCATGGTGCCCATGACGTGGGTGCCGTGGCCGTTGTTGTCACACGGGGCCGGGCTGGGGCAGATGCCCGCCGGGTCGAACCAGTTGTAGTTGTGGTCGTGACCGCCTGCCGAGGTCCTGCCCCGGTACTGCGCGGCGATCTCCGGGTGGTCGAACTGCGCGCCGGTGTCGATGTGCGCGACGACGATCCCCTCGCCCCTGGCGCCCAGCTCGTTCCAGACGCGGGGCGCGTTGATCCGGTCCACGTTCCACTCGACCGCGTTGACCTTCGCCTCCGCCGTGCCGGGGACGGGCTTGGGCAGGGAGAGCGTCCTGACCGGCTCGATGGCCGTCACCTCGGGCAGCTCGGCGATCTCGGCGGCGAGCTTGGCGTCGGCTGTGACGGTGACCGCGTTGACGATCCAGAATGGCGTGAACTCCGCGTCGCGCGCGTCGAGCAGCTTGCGGAGGTTCGCCTGGGAGGACCTGGCGTGCTGTGACTTGGCCGTGTAGACCTGCTTGGCCTTGTCGTCCTTGGTGGTGGCCCGGTGCGCGGCGGTGAGGCTGGCCTCGCCCTTCAACCGCACCCAGAATGTCGCCTTGTCGTCCTTGGCCAGGTCGGCGCGGACGGCTTCACTGATCTTCTGCGGTTCCGGTGCTGCGTGGGCCAGGCCGTGGGGGAGGAGAAGGGAGAGCACGGCGAGGATCCCTAACAGGACCGCTCGACGGCGCCGGGGGGTGTGGGTCACAGACGCTCCTAGACGATCTTTACCTCCATGTGGACGAAGCGTGACTCCCGTCAGTTACCTTTTCAAGGGGCAACTGCGGCATATGTGGGAATTGTGACCTGTCGGCTCTCGGGGCGTCGTGTGCTGCGGACGGAGGGTGACGGGGGACCGCCGCGGCGTTGCGCCGCGGGCACCGGGGAGACCGGTGTCAACCGCCGCTGGAGGCCGACCGTCTGGTGTTCAGCTGGTCGAACCCGACCGCGACAAGGATGAGCACGCCGATGGCGATCTGCAGGTAGAAGGCGTTGATCGCCAGGAGGTTGCCGCCGTTGTTGAGGACCCCCATGATCAGGGCTCCGGTGGCGGCGCCGATCGCGCTTCCCTTCGCGCCGAACAGGCTCGCGCCGCCGATGACACAGGCGGCGATCGCGCTGAGCTCGAAGCCCGTGCCGGCGGTGGGGATGCCCGCTCCCAGCCGGGAGGCCAGCAGCACCCCGCCGAGACCGGCGAGCAGGCCAGAGATCATGTAGACCGAGATCGTCACCATCCGCACGGGTACACCCGCGAGGCGGGCCGACTCGGGATTGGAGCCGACGGCGTAGATGTAGCGGCCGAAGACCGTCCGCGTGAGCACGAACCACATCACGGCGGTGACCGCGGCGGCGACGATGAGCAGGTTGGGAATGCCGAGGATCGTGCCGTTGGCGATGACCTGGAACGCCTCGGGAACGCCCTGGATGGTCTGGGCGTCGGTGCTGACCAGGACTATCCCGCGGGCGATGCCGAGCATGCCAAGGGTCGCGATGAACGGCGGCAGCAGGGCCCTGGTCACCAGCAGGCCGTTGACGACCCCGAGCGCGGTGCCGATCCCCACGCCGAGCAGGATCGCCGGCACGATCGGCATGCCTGCGACCAGGAACTGCGCGGTGGAGGCGCCTGACAGGCCGAGGATCGACCCGACCGACAGATCGATCCCGGCGGTCAGGATGACCAGGAGCTGGCCGACCGCGATGATCCCGAAGATCGCGACCTGCCGGGCGAGGTTGGACAGGTTGTTGCCGGTGAGGAACTCGTCGCTGGCAAGGGTGAGGGCGCCGATCGCGACGAGCAGGACGACGAGGCCGCCGCTCTCTCGTCCCGCGATGTCCCCCAGCGTGATGACTCGCCGCCTGGGCTCGGCCTGCTGCTCGGGCGACAGCCTGGCCCTCGGCACCGTCTCCAGCCCCGGCCCCTCACCGCCCGGCGGCTTGTTGGTGATCGTCGTGGTCTCGATCGGCTCACGCCAGATCAGCTTAGGCATCTCGGCTTCCCCCTCCTGGGTCGTCGGGCGTCGGTGGAGTCGTGCGCCCAGGCGCTCGGACCTCACCCGAGACCGATGCGGTTCCGTCCGAGGCCGCGGGCGTCGCGGTCGCGTCCTCGGCGGCCGGGACCTCGGCGCCTCCGCTGCCGCTGGCCAGGCGGAGCACGTCCTCCTCGGTGGCCGATCCCGGAAGCTCGCCCGCCACCGCCCCGTCGCGCAGCACCAGGATGCGATCGGCGAGACCCAGCAGCTCAGGGAGGTACGACGACACCACGATGATCCCCAGCCCCTTCGCGGCCAGGTCTCCGATGACGGTGTACAGCTCTCCCTTGGCCCCGACATCGATGCCCTTCGTGGGCTCGTCGAACATCAGTACCTTCGGCTTGGTGAGCAGCCATCGGGCGAGCAGGACCTTCTGCTGGTTGCCGCCGGACAGCGTCGACACCGGCTGGTCGTAGGAACCGGCCCGCAGCCGCAGGCTGTCGAGCAGCCGATCCGCCTCCTCGACCTGCTCGCGGCCGGGCAGCAGCCCGCGGCGGGAGCCGCTGCGCAGGCTGGCGATGGTGACGTTCTCCCGGATCGAGAGCTCCGGCAGCAGTCCCAGCACCTTCCGGTCCTCGGTGAGCAGTCCCACCCCGGCGTTCATCATCGCGCGTGGACCGGACGGTTTCACCGGCTTGCCGTCGACCTCCAGCTCACCGGCCACGACAGGAGCGGCGCCGAAGACGGACAGCAGCAGACCGCTCCGCCCCGAGCCGAGCAACCCGCCGATGCCGAGGATCTCCCCTGCTCCGACGTGGAGGTCGATGCTCGGCGAGCCCTCGAACCGGCGCAGCCCCCTGACCCGCAGCGCGGGCGTTCCCGCGTGCCGGTGGGTCTCCGGATAGAGGGAACTGATCTCCCTGCCGACCATCGCGGTGATCAGCCGGTCCTCGTCGTAGTTGCTGATCGGCCCCGTCTCGGACAGGCTCCCGTCCCGCAGCACGGTCACCCAGTCGCCGATCTCGAACATCTCCTCGAGGCGGTGGGTCACGTAGAGCATCGCTATGCCGCGCTCGCGCAGCCGCAGGATGTGCTCGAGGAGCCGTGCGGACTCCGCCTCGGTGAGCGCCGTGGTCGGCTCGTCGAACACGATCACCTTGACGGAGTCCGCGGTCAGCACCTTGGCGATCTCCACGAGCTGGCGCGTGGCCGCAGGGAGCCGCTCCACGATCGCGTCCGGGCTGAGGTCCGTCAGCCCTACCTCGTCGAGGGCCTGCCTGGCCCGGGTGCGCAACCGGTTCCTTGCGATGATCCCGGTGCGCGAGGGGAGGCGGCCCATGAACAGGTTCTCCGCGACCGACAGGTGGGGGAGCAGGCTGAGCTCCTGGTAGACGGCCTGCACGCCGGCCGCGCGCACCGACGCGGGGGTCGGCGCGGTGACGGGGTGTCCCTCGATCTCGTAGCTGCCGCTGTCCCTGCGCAGCGCGCCCGTCAGCACCCGGATCAGGGTCGACTTGCCCGCGCCGTTCTCCCCCGCCAGGCAGTTCACCTGACCGGGGACCAGGCTGAGCGAGACGTCGCTCAGCGCCTGGACAGGGCCGAAGGCCTTGGAGACGCCCTGCAGTTCCACCACGGCCTGGACCATCACTCCGCCTTCATCGTCGGCGGGTTGAGCAGCTGCTTCACGTCGGGCTCGCTCATGTTCTTCTTGTCCGCCACGACCGCCCCAGGGTCGATGTCACGCGGCGGGATGCGGTTGACCGTGGCCATCCCCGCGGCCAGGACCCCCTGGTAGCCGAAGAAGTACGGGTTCTGCACCACCAACGCGTCGATGGTGCCCGCGGCGAGCGCGGCGTTCTCCTGCGGGTCGGAGTCGAACGCCACGACGGGGACGGTCTCGCTGGCGTTGTTGTCCTGGATCGCCCTGGCCGCGCCGACCCCCGAGGTGTTGTTGTCCGCGAACACCCCCGCCAGATCGGGGTTGGCGGTCAGCGCGTCGTTGACCTGCGACGCCGCGGTGTTGATGTCGTTGTTGTTGAAGCGCTGCAGCGTCACCTTGACCTGCGGGCAGTTCAGCGCGAGGCCCTGCTTGAAGCCGGCGTCCCTGTCGACCAGTGACTGGATGCCGGCGACGGAAGACTCGATCATGACGCTCCCGCTCGTCTTGTTCTGCGCCTTGAGCAGCTCGCACATCCGCTTGCCTGCCTGCATCCCGGCCTTGAGGTTGTCGGTGCCGATGAACCCCTCGGAGGCGGTGGTCACGCGGCTGTCCACGGTGATGACCTTGAGACCCGCCTTGCGCGCCCTGTCGATCGCCGAGTTCAGGGCGCTGGAGGAGTTGGGCGCGATGACCAGCCCGTCGACGCCCCTGGAGATGGAGTTCTCCACCAGTTGGACCTGCTGGTCGATGTTGGTCTCGGACGTGGGGCCGAAGGTGCTCACCTTGATGCCGAAGTCGCCGCCTGCCTGCTTCGCTCCGGCGATCATGGTCTGCCAGAACGAGGAGTCACTCGCCTTGATGACCACGTCGATCTTCTTGCCGCTCGCCGCCCCGCCCGAGCCTCCGCCGGTCGCCTGGCTGGCCGAACTCGTCGCCCGGCCTCCCACCACCCCGAGCACCAGTGCCACCAGCGCGATGGCCAGGACGAGTGAGAGCGAGAAGACGATACGTGAGCGAGCCATGACGGCCTCCTGAACTGCCCTCCCTATGGGCGCCTCAAAGGGCTTTCACGCTCGGTCGCGAACCTTGACGACGAGCGCGGACAGCGGTCGGGGTGCACCCATGGAGAACTCTTCATTCAACAAAAACTCACAACCATCGGTCGCTTCCAGCAAAGCTCTGGAAGTGTCCCGGTGGAAACATGTGAAAGGAAAAGAACTCATTACTCGCGGCGACATGTCATCGCCGGCTCCATGGGCGACGAGCCCGTAGCGACGACTCGCTCCCCGCGGATCGACCCTCGGGCCGCAGCGGGGCCGCGACCTCGGGCGAGAACTCCACCTCCTTCGCGATCGTCCAGGCCGGCGTTCTGGAGATCCAGTGTTCCGATCTTCCCAACGGGCGTGTCCGTCCTCGCGTGGTGCCCCGGCTCCCTGCAGGCGATCGTGTAGCGGGTCTCATGGTGATCGCTCTGCGGACGACTGGAGCCGCCCTGAGCTGCGGCTGGTCGCTCTCGATGGCCGTGAGGTGGGCCTGACGCGATCTCGCGGGGGGAGGGCAGGCGAGGGCAAAAGCGAGGTGTGCTCGATGGCGGTTCAAACCAGCGCAAGGTAAATCTTTTGTCCGGAATGGTGCGGTTTGTTCAAGTAATCGCTACCTTCTTGCCACATCGCAACGTACTGACCGGCGACTTGCCTTCACCCCCGAGGGCGGCCGGTCGGCCGCCGAATCCCATCGGTGACGGGCACGTCCCGTCATGGGAACCGGGGACCCACTTGGTGTGGAGCGATCCACGCCCGGGGTGAATCCACCATGCGTGGTGGTAGGGCGACTCCTGGCCCGAACCCGTCAGCTAACCCGGTAGGCGGTCAAGGAGAAAGGTCATTCCCCCAACCTCATGCCATCCATCGTGGACGGGCTGCTTGACGCTGCCCAAAGGGATCTCGGCTACCGGGAACAGAGCAACGGCTACACCAAGTTCGGCGAGTGGTACTACGCCAACGTGGACAAGAGCGACTCCTACTTCAAGACCGCGCCCTGGTGCGACATGTTCGTCACCTGGGCGGCCCACCAGGCCGGTGTCGAGGAGTACGTCGGAGAGTTCGCCTACACCGTCGACCACGCGAAATGGTTCAGACAGCAGGACGCGTGGAGCGAGGAGCCCGAACCGGGCGCCATCGTCTTCTTCGACTGGTCCGGCGGGGACAGCGTCGAAGGCATCGACCATGTCGGAATCGTCGAGAAGGTGGACGGAGCCAAGGTCTTCACGATCGAGGGCAACGCCGACCGTGTCTGGCTCAAGCGCAAGGAGCGCGACCCGGGCAAGATCGTCGGCTACGGCCTCCCCAGGAAGGTGCAGGAGAACCTCGGCGCGCGCGTGGAAAGCGCCTCCGAGCAGGTGGAGAGCGCGGCCGTCGGCAGCGCTTCCGAGCCCCCGATGAAGGCCTCGGCGGTGCAGCACGTCTCCGTTTCAGCTCGGCAGCCGTTCGCCGGTGTGACCTCTGAGCTGCCCCAGGTTCAGGACGCGACCGCTTCGGCCGCCGTGCTCGTCGCGCTGCTGTGCACCGCTGTGGCGGTCAAGCGCGTCAGGGACAGGCGACCGGCCCACGCGGTGGGCGGCGGTGGCCGAAGCCACCGGGCATCCGGGTGGAGCAGGGACCTGTTCGCGTAGGGGAGGCTCTCCGGCCGAGCCGTGCGGCTCGGCCGGAGAGCGCCCCCCGCCAGGCGGACGGGCGGGGGTGTCTCAGTTCGACAGCAGGGCATCAGTCGTCCTTCCGCTCGTTCGGGCAGCAGCCGTCGGCGCACCCGGCCGAATCCGGGGCCGAGAGGTCGGTGGCGAGCGGATGCGGGGCGCAGCAGGCCTCCCCGCGCCAGGCTTCACGACCCTCCTTGACCGCCACAGCGGCGATCACGAGGGCGGCAACGGGGTCGGCCCATGACCAGCCGAACAGGCTGTTGAGCGCAAGCCCGACCAGGAGCACCGCCGACAGGTAGGTGCACAGCAGCGTCTGCTTGGAGTCGGCCACGGCCGAGGCGGAGCCGAGCTCGCGACCGGCGCGCCGCTGGGCGGCCGACAGGAAGGGCATGACGACCAGGCTGAGCCCTGCCAGGACCAGGCCGGGCGTGGAGTGGTCGGCCTCGCCGGTGCCGAGCAGGGCGCGTACGGCGTCGAAGGTGACGTAGGCGGCCAGGGCGAAGAACGACAGCGCGATGACGCGCAGGGCCGTCCTCTCGCGCTCTTCGTGGTCGGCGCCGGAGAACTGCCAGGCCACCGCGGCGGCCGAGGCGACCTCCACGATCGAGTCGAGGCCGAAGCCGACCAGCGCGGCGGAGGAGGCGACGGTGCCCGCGGTGATGGCCACCGCGGCCTCGATCACGTTGTAGGTGATCGTCGCGGCGACCAGCAGGCGGATGCGGCGCCGTAGCGCCTCGCGCCGGTCGGCGGACGGCCCGAGGCCCGGCGTGTTCAGCGCGGTCACGACGGCCTCGGCTGCGCCGCCAGGCCGGGCATCGGGCACAGGGCGACCGCGTGGCCGGTGGCGGACAGGAGCTGCTCGGCCGAGGCGAGCAGGTCCATCAGCTCTGGCCGGGTCAGCGAGTAGAACGACTGCCGTCCTTCGGCGCGGTAGTCGACGAGGCCGCAGTCGCGAAGACAGGCCAGGTGTTTGGAGACGGTGGACTGCGCCAGCCCGAGCTCGCCGGTCAGATCCACCACCCGCGCCTCGCCCCGGGCCAGTCTGGCCACGATGCGCAGCCGGGTCTCATCGGCCAGGGAATGGAACAGCGCCGCCGCGGGCGGCAGTCCTGCCGCGATGTCGGCGCTCACACACCGGCCAGCATCATTGATCGCCATACCGCGATGATAGCTCTTGCGGGCGACGACTTGGCAAGGGGGAGGCGGTCGCGACCGGCGATCGCACCGTCGGCGACGCCTGGGCCGCAGGTCCGTCACATGATCGCCAGCTGGCCGCCGTCGATGACCAGCTCGGTGCCGTGGACGAACGCCGCGTCGTCGGAGGCCAGGAAGGCGTAGCCCGCCGCAACCTCCTCCGCGAACCCGGCGCGCCCGAGCGGGATGTGGTCACGCTCGTACGACGAGACGAAGTCGCCGTCGAGCCCGGCCGAGATCGCCGAGTTGAGCGGCGTCCTGATGTAGCCGGGGCACAGCGCGTTCACCCTGATGCCGTGCTTGCCCAGCTCGACGGCCATGGTCCTGGTGAGAAGCAGGACGCCGCCCTTGGAGGCGTTGTAGTGGGCGTAGTCCGCCTCGCCGCCGAGGCCGTTGGTCGAGGACATGTTGAGGATGACGCCGCCCTCGCCGCGCTCCACCAGGTGGCGCGCCACGGCCTGGGCGACGAGGAACATGCCGCGCAGGTTCACCGCGATGATCGTGTCCCAGTGGTCGGGGGTGATCTCGAGGAACGGCTCGCGCCATGCCGTACCGGCGTTGTTGACCAGGACGTCGACCCCGCCCATCGCCGCGATCGCGCCCTCCACCAGCCTGGCGACGTCGGCCTCGGCGCGGACGTCGCCCGCCAGGCCGCTCACCTCGCCCAGCGGGGACAGCTCGGCCACGGTCGCGGCGACCTCGGCCTGCTCGAGCCCGCCGAGCACGACCCTGGAGCCCTCCTCGAGAAACCTGCGGGCCGTGGCGGCGCCGATGCCGCTGCTGCCGCCGCTGATCAGCACTCGCTTGCCGGCCAGTCCTCGCATGACGTCCCTGCTTTCAACGCACCGCGCCGCGGGCCGCGACGCGTAGCTCGGTGATGACCTGTCCATCTTCGACGCCGTGGGCCAGGTCGAAGAGGTTGACGACGGAGCAGGCGTGGCTCGGGATGAGCGCCGCCCGCGTCCCCACGGGCAGTTCGCCGTGGTGACCAGGCTCCAGATGCGCGACGGCGTGCTCCTCGTTCAGGAACTCCATGTGCGCGTACGGCACGCCCGCGACCCTGATCCAGTCGGGTGAGCCGCTGCCGTCGGAGGTGAGGCACTTGGTCCCCGCGTCGAAGACCACGCGCTCGGGCGTGGGCCTGGCGATGACGGTGGACAGCACGCGGGCGGCCGTGGTCGCCTCGCTCGCCACGCCGAGGCGCATCATCGAGGCGTCGTTGAAGATGTAGGTCCCCGGCCTGATCTCGGTCACGCCCGCCACCCCCGCGACGTGCCTGGCGGTGGGCGTGGAGCCGACGCTGATCTCGCGCAGCTCGATGCCGTCGCGGGCGCACAGCTCGGCCGTGGCCACCAGGTCGGCGCCCTCGCGGCGGGAGGTCTCGGCCAGCTCCTCGGGGGTGCGGGAGTGGTAGGCGTGGCCTGCGAGCGTGAGCAGCCCGACGACCTCGACGCCGGGGATCGCGGCGATCTCGGCCACCAGGTCGGCGGTCGGCCGGCCGGGAGGACGGCCCAGGCGGTGCTGGCCGGTGTCGACCTCCACCAGGACCTCGACCGGCGGCCCGCCCAGGCGGCCGAGCCCCGCGGCGACCTCGGGGGAGTCGAGGCTGACCCGCACCCTGGCCCGCTCGCGCAGCGCGGCCAGGCGGCGGAGCTTCGGCTCGCCCCAGATCGGAAAGGCCAGCAGGATGTCGTCGATCCCCGCGTCGGCCATGATCTCGGCCTCGCCCAGCTTGGCGCAGGTGATACCGGTCGCGCCCGCCTCGAGCTGCATCCTGGCCAGTTCGGGCATCTTGTGCGTCTTGACGTGCGGCCGCAGCCTGACGCCGTTGCGCGCGGCCACCTTGGCCATCTCCGTCACGTTGGCTCTGACCGCGGCGAGGTCGATGACGAGCGCAGGGGTGTCGATCTCGGGGTACATATCCCGAAATTAACATCCATTCCGCCTAGTGCACCAGCGTTCCGTTATATGGAATAGCGCGATGGCTGCCCAAGACCCTTGACAGCCGCATCGCATGCTGGTGTTCTTGCGCTAATTCGGAATGCCGTTCTGCGATACGGAATGAGGAGGTCCGCGATGAGGGCGTTGGTGTTCACCGGCCCTGGTGTCGTCGAGATCCGCGAGGTGGCCGAGCCGGAGGTCGGTGACGGCGAGGTCCTGGTCCACGTGGTCACCTCCGGCATCTGCGGGAGCGAGCTGCATGGCGTCAGGACGCCGGGGTTCAGGGTGCCGCCGCTGGTGATGGGGCACGAGTTCGCCGGCCGTACGGACGAAGGGACCCAGGTGATCGTCAACCCGATCCTGTCGTGCGGCGCCTGCGACGTGTGCGGGATGGGTCTGCGGAACGTGTGCAGGAAGCGGCAGATCGTCGGCGTGCACCGGCCGGGCGGCTTCGCCGAGCGCGTGGCCGTACCCCGCGAGGCGATCACCGCGCCGCCCGTCGAGCTGGACTGGACGGCTGCGGGCATCGTGGAGCCCGCGGCGAACGCGGTGCACGCGTGGTCGCTGGCCGGGGCTCCCGCGGGGGCGCGGGTGGGCGTCATCGGCGCGGGCGCGATCGGCCTCGCCTGCCTGCAGGTCGCCCTCTCGGGCGGGGCCGGGGGCATTGAGGTGGCCGACCACGCGGAGAGCCGGCGCGCGATCGCGCGCAGCCTCGGCGCGGACGCGGCCGTGGCCGAGCTGACCGGCGAGTACGACGTGATCTTCGACGCGGTGGGCGCCGCCGTCACCCGCGAACGGTCGCTCGCGTTGCTACGGCCCGGTGGGGTCGCGGTGTGGCTGGGCCTGGCCGAGGCCGTCGCGGGCTTCGACGCCGCCGGGCTCGTGCGCGGCGAGAAGCGGGTGCTCGGCTCGTTCGCCTACACCGACGCCGACTTCGCCACGGCCGCCGAGCTGGTCGGCGGATGGGACCTCAGCTGGGTCGGCACCTTCCCGCTGATCGAGGGGGCGGCGGTCTTCACCACGCTGATGAACGGTCACAGCGTTCCCGTCAAGGCCCTGCTCACCCCCTGAACCGAGGCAGCCGTGGACATTCCCCTCTCCCAGTACCGCCCGATCTCCCAGCTCACCGTGCCGGTCACCGTCGTCGAAAGGGCCCGCGTGCCCGCCGTGGACGCGCACGTCCACCTCGGCCGCTGGCTCACCGGCGACGGCGACTGGATGGTCAAGGACGTGCCCGCGCTCCTGGCGACGATGGACGGGCTCAACCTGCGCGGCATGGTCAACCTCGACGGCCGCTGGGGTGGCGAGCTGGCCGCGAATCTGGAACGTTACGACGCCGCCCATCCAGGCAGGTTCGCGACGTTCTGCCACGTCGACTGGTCGTGGACCGCCGATCCCGGCCATGGCTTCGGCGAGCGGCTGGCCGCGCAGCTGCGCGCCTGTGTCGCCGAGGGCGCCGCGGGGCTCAAGGTGTGGAAGGACGTCGGCCTGCGCCGCCGCGACCATCGCGGTGAGCTGGTCATGCTCGACGACGAGCGGCTCGCGCCGCTGTGGGAGGCGGCGGGGGAACTGGGCGTCCCGATCGCCCTGCACACCGCCGACCCTGTCGCGTTCTTCCAGCCGATCGACGAGCGCAACGAGCGGGTCGAGCAGCTGGCGGCCCGCCCCGACTGGGCGTTCTCGGGGCCCGGCTTCCCCCGCTTCGAGCGGCTGATGGAGGCCATGGAGTCGATGGTCGCCGCCCACCCCGCGACGACCGTGATCGGTGTGCACGCCGGGTGCTGGCCGGAGAACCTCGGCTGGGTCGGCGGCATGCTCGACCGTTACCCCAACTTCCACATCGACCTCGCCGCCCGCATCGCGGAGCTGGGGCGCGCGCCCCGCGCGGCTCGAGAGCTGCTGGTGCGCCACCCCGGCCGCGTGCTGTTCGGGACCGACGAGATCCCGCCTGACCCCGAGGTCTACCGCATCCACTTCCGCTTCATGGAGAGCGACGACGAGGCCTTCGCCCACTCCACGCAGGACCCGCCGCTGATGGGACGCTGGACCATCAGCGGGCTCGACCTGCCCGACGACGTGCTCGCGCGGGTCTACGCGGGCAACGCGCTCGCACTCGTGCCGAGGCTGGCATGAAGACTCGTGCCGAGGCTGACGTGAACGGGTGGCCCCGCCCCCGGCGGGGCCACCGCGCGCGCTCACTTACACGGCTTGTACGGCTTGTCGTACAGCGAGTAGTCGCTCGCCTTCTTGATGGAGTTGAACTTCAGCTGGTTGGCCTTGGCGCAGAAGCTCCCCGGCGAGGTCTTGTACTCCACCTGGAAGACCGGCTTGCCCGCCCTGACGAAGGCCGACAGGTCGGCGCACTCGCTGTACTGGAAGCACTCCTCGTTGACCGCGTAGTCGAAGACCGACACCAGGTCCTCGATCTGGCTGAGGTCGTTCTTCAGCGCGACGGACAGGCCCTTCCTGTGGGCCAGGTCGGCCAGCGCCCTGTTGTAGATCAGCTGGGTCTCCGGGCTGATGTCCCAGCCGGTGACCTCCTTGCCCTCCTCGTGGGCGTGCACGACGTCGAACTCGACCCCGTCGAACCCCGCCTGCACGCACTTGTCGACGCGGGGCTCCATCATCTTCAGGAGGAAGTCACGCTGGCCCCTGTCGTTGTTGATGTTCGCCCAGCGCTCGTTCGGGAACTCCTCGCTGAACGGTTTGCCCAGCAGGGAGTTGCCGTGGCTCTCGTGCCAGTCGACGAACTGCTGGTAGTCGGGCCTGAACTCCTCGATCGACCCCGCGTCGATGTAGCAGACGGCCTTGGCGCCCTTGGCGTGGATGGCCTTGACACCCGCGGTGTTGAGCGTGGAGTTGTTGCCCGCGATCTCGGCGTCGACGTACAGGTCGATGTCGAAGACGGTCGGGCGCACGCACGCGCCGCCGGTCTGCGGCACCTCGCAGATGTTGACGTTGATGCCGCCGGTCGAGGCGTAGGCCTTGTTGCCCTGGAGCTGGTACTGCCAGCGGCTCTGCACCGGAGGGCGCCAGATAGCCGCGCTCGCCGCCGCCTCCGTGCCCTTGGCGGCGCCAGGGGCGGCTGTCGCGGCGGCCTCGGCGGACGCCGTGAGGCCGAGCGCGGCGACCGGCAGTAAGGCCGCGACCGCGGTCAAGCGGGTGGAGATGGATCGGAAACTGACCAACGCACTCTCCTTCTATTCCATATAGCGGAATGATATTCCGCCATTAAGGAAATCGGGCATGATCGGGGGTTGTCAACCTTCCTCTTGACGTCGAGACTTCCGCAAAACAGATGAAAAGCGCCAATCCTCCGCCTCAACAAGATCTTTCCGTATAGCGGAACTCTAGTCTGTATCGCGGATGGGTGGCTATACTCGCCGCACGCAGTGGGCCGTCACGCTCACCGTGTGCTCTGTGGAGGGAACCCCATGGCACGCATAGTCTTCGTCGGCGCCGGCAGCGTCGAGTTCACCAAGAACGTCCTCTCCGACATCCTGACATTTCCGGAGCTCGGAGAGTCCAGCCTGGTCCTGCACGACATCGACCCCGAGCGGCTGGCCACGGCCGAGGCCATGGCCAACTGGATGGTCACGGAGCTCGGGCTCGGCGCCAAGGTGGAGGCGCACCTCGACCGCCGAGCCGCCGTGGACGGCGCCGACTACGTGATCAACGAGATCGCCGTAGGCGGGCACGCCGCCACCCGTGTCGACTTCGAGATCCCCCGTCGCTACGGCCTGCGCCAGACGATAGCCGACACCCTCGGCATCGGTGGGATCTTCCGGGCGCTCCGTACGATTCCGGTGATGGTGGGCCTCGGCCACGACCTGGCCGAGCTGGCGCCGCAGGCGCTGCTCCTCAACTACACCAACCCGATGGCGATGATCCCCCGCGCCGTCTACCAGGGAACGCCCTTCAAGAACGTCGTCGGCCTCTGCCACTCCGTCCGCGACACCCAGGCCAGGCTGGCCTCGCTGGTGGGCATGCCGGAGGAGGAGGTCTCCTTCGTCACGGCGGGCGCCAACCACCAGGCGTTCGTGCTGAAGTTCGAGCACAAGGGCCAGAACCTCTACCCGGCGCTGGACGAGGTCATCGCCCGCGACCCCGAGCTGCGCAGGACCGTCAGGGTGGAGATGTACCGCCGCTTCGGCCACTTCCCGACCGAGTCGAGCGAGCACGGGTCGGAGTACCTGCCCTGGTTCCTGCACCACGACGACCAGGTCGAGCACTTCCGCATCCCCGTCGAGATCTACCTGCGCTGGTCGGAGGAGAACCTCGACACCTACGAGGAGACCAGACGCAGGCTCGCCGCGGGAGAGGGCGTCGAGATCGAGCCGGCCATGGAGCTGGCCTCCGAGGTCATCCACTCCATCGAGACCGGCACGTCGAGGGTCGTCCACGGCAACGTGCGCAACGACGGCCTGATCGCCAACCTGCCCGTCGACGCCTGCGTCGAGGTGCCGTGCCTGGTCGACAGGTCGGGGATGCACCCGACCAGGATCGGCGAGCTGCCGCCCCAGCTGGCCGCGCTGAACAGGACGTTCCTGAACGTGGGCGAACTGACCGTGAGAGCGGCCCTCGAAGGCCGCCGCGACCACGTCTACCACGCCGCCATGCTCGATCCCAACGCCTCGGCCACGCTCACGCTCCAGCAGATCCACGACCTCGTCGACGAGATGATCGAGGCCCACGGCGAGCTGCTTCCCGAGGGTGTCCGATGAGGCGGGCGCTGGCCGCCGCGGCGGTCCTCACCCTGGTCGCGACCGGCTGCGGCGGCGGCACACAGGACAAGCAGGCGGCGAGCGGTCCTGTCGAGATCACCATCTGGCACGGCCAGGAGGACGCCTCCGCGAAGTCGATCGAGAAGCTGGTCGACCGGTTCAACCAGAGCCACCCGGACATCAAGGTCAACACCGAGTCGGGTGGAGCCACGGCGGACGGCATGCTGCCCAAGATCACCGCGGCGCTCACCTCCGACTCCTACCCTGACATCGCCTACCTCTACGGCTCATGGGCGCCCAACATCGCCAGGAACACCAAGACGGCCGACCTCACGGAGTTCGTCAAGGACCCCGCCGTCCAGTGGAAGGACTTCTGGGCCAGCGAGCGCGAGGCCGTCACCGTCGAGGGCAAGGTCATCGGCTTTCCCGCAGTGGTCGACAACATGGTCGTCCTCTACAACAAGAAGGTGCTGGCCAAGGCGGGCCTCCAGCCGCCGAGGGCGGGCTGGACCTGGGACGACTTCAGGGCGATGGCCAAGCAGGCCACCGACGCCCAGGACGGCGTCTTCGGCACCACCTGGCCGATCAGCGGCGGCGAGGAGGCGGTCTGGGGCCTGTGGCCGATGATCTGGCAGGCCGGCGGCGACATCCTCACGCCCGACCACAGGAAGGCGGTCTTCAACTCCACGGCGGGCCAGCAGGCGCTCGGCAGGCTGCGCGCCATGGCGGTCGACGACAAGTCCGTCTACCTCGACTCCAGCCCCGCGGAGAAGGGGCAGAAGCTGTTCGAGTCCGGCAGGCTCGGGCTGTTCCTGTCGGGGCCGTGGGTGCTGCCCGACCTGCAGGCGGCGAAGGTCGACTACGGCGTCTCGCCGCTGCCCGGCACCAACGGCAACCACGAGACCATCTCAGGGCCCGACAACTGGGTGGTCTTCGACCACGACGAGCGCAGGGTCAAGGCCTCGGCCACGTTCCTGGCCTGGCTGACGGCCGCCGAGCAGCAGCTGGTGTGGATGGGTGACACGGGCTCGCTGCCGATCAGGGAGTCGATCACCAAGCTGCCCGGCTACCAGGACTACCTCGACAAGTACCGGGGCATCGACGTGATCTCGGCCAACCTGGCCAACGCCAGGCGGGTCAGGCCGGCGACCACCAGGTACCCGAGGGTGTCCGCCTTCGTGGCCGAGGCCGTCGCGCAGACCCTGCTCGGCAGGAGCGATGTGAAGACGGCGCTCGACGAGGCGGTCGCCAAGTCGGACGCGGCGCTGGCCGTACCTGGATCATGAGCAGCACCGCGCTCAGCGCCTCCACCGCCGCGCACAGGCGCTCGAAGGACCGCAGGAGGCTCGGCGACAACATCGCCGGCTGGTCCTTCGCAGGGCCGGCGACGCTGGTCATCCTGGGGTTCTCGCTGGTGCCCATGGCGTGGGCGCTGGCGCTGTCGTTCACCGACTCCGACCTGATGACGCCGGGGCGCAACGTCGGGCTCGACAACTACCGGGCGCTGCTCGAGGACCCGGTGTTCTTCCAGGCGCTGCGGAACACCGGGCTGCTGCTGGTGCTCTACATCCCCGCATCGCTCGTCGCGGGCCTGCTGGTCGCGGTGCTGCTGAACAGGAAGGTGCGCGGGATCGGGTTCTACCGGACCTGTTTCCTCGTGCCCTACATCGTCTCGGCCACCGCGACGGGCCTGCTCATGGGGTTCATCTTCGACCGCGACTTCGGCCTGGCCAACGGGCTGCTCGCCAAGCTGGGGCTGCCGATCCAGGGGCTGCTCAGCAGCCCCTCGCAGGCGATGTTCGTCCTCACCCTGATCTTCTTCTGGACGCGCTTCGGGTTCTCCGTGGTGATCTACCTGGCCGCGATCCAGGAGATCAGCAGGGAGGTGATGGAGGCCGCCTCGATCGACGGCGCGGGATGGTGGACCACCTTCAGGCACATCATCGTGCCGTCGGTGCGCCCGATGACGATCTTCCTGGCGGTCTGGGGCGTGATCGACGCCCTGCAGTTCTTCGACCTGGTCATGACCACGACGAAGGGCGGCCCCGCCAACGCGACGGTGACCATCGTCTACTACGTCTGGCAGCTCGCCTTCACCTACTCCACCGCGGGCTACGGCGCTGCCGTGGCGTACGTGCTGTTCGCAGGGACCCTGCTGCTGATCGTCGTGGGCCTGCTGGTGGCGCGGCGGAGGGGGGTCACGACGTGAGACGCCTCCGCCTGCCCAGCAAGTGGCACCTGGTGCTGGCGCCGATGTCGGCGGTGGTCCTGCTGCCGTTCGTCTGGCTGGTGCTCAGTTCCGTGATGACCCAGGCCGAGCTCAACAGGTTCCCTCCGGCGATCTGGCCGGAGGGCGTCGACCTGGGCGGCTACCGCACGGTCGTCGAGCGCTCGAACTTCCTGCGCTGGTTCCTCAACAGCGTCATCGTGTCGGGAGCCATCGTGCTGGCCCAGGTCGTGCTGTGCAGCATGGCGGGCTACGCCTTCGCCAGGATCAGGTTCGTCGGCTCCAAGCTGGTCCTGGTGCTGGTCATCGCCACGGCCTTGATCCCGTTCCAGCTCACGGTGATCCCGACCTTCCTGATGTTCAACCGGATGGGGCTCACCGACACGCTCGGCGCGCTGATCGTGCCGCAGCTCAGCTCGGCGGTGGGCATCTACCTGATGACCTCCTTCTTCCAGTCCTTCCCCAAGGAGCTGGAGGAGGCGGCGCGCATCGACGGCTGCTCGCGCGTCGCGGTGTTCTACCGGGTGGTGCTGCCGGTGGCCAGGCCCGCACTGGCGGCGCTCGCCGTCATCACGTTCATCACGGCGTGGAACGACCTGTTCTGGCCGCTGGTGGCGATCAACTCGGAGGACAACTACACGGTCCAGGTGGGTCTGACGACCTTCCAGGGGCAGCACCGCGCCGACTGGCCGGCGATCATGGCGGGGACGGTGATGACGACGCTGCCGGTGCTGGCGGTCTTCCTGTTCGGCCAGCGCCGCTTCGTCCAGGCGCTGACCGGCGCGGTCAAGGGCTGACGGCTCAGGCGGGGAGCGGCGCGGTCAAGGGCTGACGGCTCAGGCGGGGAGCGGCGCGCTCTCCGCCCGAGCGTCAGATCTTCTCGGCCACCGCCCGCTTCAGGACGTTGCCCACCTCTTCCATCCGGGCGGGGGACATGCGGTCCTTGATCGCGGTCACGCTCACCGCGGCGACGGGCGCGGTCCTGCCCATGAAGACGGGGGCGGCCACGCACCGCACGCCGTACTCGTTCTCCTCCAGGTCGAGCGCGTAGCCGCGCTGCCGGACCTGGTCGAGGTGGGTGGCGAGCTTGCCCGGATGGGTGATCGTGTTACGGGTCCTGGTCGACAGCGGGCCATACCTTTCGGCCCACGCCCTGATCGCCTCGTCGGTCGGATACGTCCAGGCCAGCAGCGCCTTGCCGACGCCCGTGCAGTGGGCCGCGTTGCGGCCGCCCACCACCGAGGTCATCGTGATCGAGCGGACCGCCTCGACCTTGTCGAGATAGACGACCTCGCTGCCGTCGAGCATCGCCATGTGCACGGTCTCGGTGAACTCCTCGCTCAGCCGCAGCAGCAGCGGCCGTACGAGCGTGCGCAGGTCCATCGTCTCGTAGAACCTGAAGGCAGTCGCCAGCATCTCGGTGCCGAGGAAGTAGGGGCCGCTGGGCTCGGGCTGGGCGGCGAAGCCGCGGTGCTTGAGCGCGCCGAGCAGCCGGTGGAGCGAGCTCTTGGGGAGGCCGAGCCGGGTGGCGAGCTCGTCGAGCGTAACGCCCCTGCTGTGTTTTCCGATCTCCTGCAGGATGAGCAGGGCGCGATCGACGCTGCCGACGGGGGACTGGGCCTCAGCCACTGCATTCTCCTCATGTTCCGCTTTGTGGAATGCTAGCGCGTTATGCGGAACCGGGCGCGTTCCGAGCGGCCTTCTCGTTTCCAGCGCCGCGGGAATGGGATAGAAACTCCGAGTGATCCCGATCAACGGCGACGACCCTCGGCAGATCGGCCCGTACCGCGTCGTGGGCCGGCTGGGAGCGGGCGGAATGGGCGTCGTGTACGCCGGGCTCGGCCCGGACGGCGTGCGGATCGCGGTCAAGCTCATCCACGCCTCCTTCGCGGCGGACCCCGAGTTCCGGGCGAGGTTCGCGCGCGAGATCTCCGTTCTGGGGCGCGTGCGAGGCGTGTGCACCGCGCGGATCCTCGCATCCGACGCGAACGCGGCGCGCCCATGGCTGGCCGCCGAGTACGTGCCGGGGCCGACGTTGGAGGAGTACGTCCAGGCGAACGGCCCGCTCCAGGGCGACCGGTGGTTCGGCCTCGTGGCCGGGCTGGCGGAGGCGCTGGCCGCCGTTCACGCCGTGGGCGTCGTCCACCGTGACATCAAGCCCTCCAACGTGATCCTCTCGCCGAGCGGCCCCAGACTCGTGGACTTCGGCATCGCGCGAGCCCTCGACGGGACATCGGTGACCCGGTCGGGGACCCTGATCGGGTCCCCTGGATGGGTGAGCCCTGAGGAGTACCGCAGCACGCCGGCCGCGACGGCCGCCGACGTCTACGGCTGGGGGATGCTCGCCGTGTACGCGGCGACGGGCAGGCCGCCGTACGGCACGGGCCGGCCCGAGGTCCTCGCGATGAGGGTTCTCAACGACCCGGTGGACACCTCGGCGGTCCCCGCGTCCCTTCGCGAGCTGGTCGACAGGTCGCTGGCCAAGGAGCCGTTATCCCGGCCCTCCACGCAGGAGGTCCTGGAAGCCGTGTCGGGGGCGTGGCGGATCGGCGGGGCCGACGAGCTGACGGCGCGGCTGGACCGCACGTGGGTGCTTCCCGTCGAGGACGTCCCATGGCCCTGCCGTAGGGGCGGCGGTCGCCGGACCGCGATGGCGTACGTGGCGGCCGTGCTCGTCCTGGGCGTGGCGGCGGCCGCCGCCCTCCGGCTCCTGCCGGAGGCCGAGCCGTCGGCGCGCTCCACCCTCACTGCCACCGCGACGGCCTCCAGGCCGCCGGTGTCCGCGAGCGACTCCACACCCCCGTCGCCCGACACCTCCTCGACGGAGCCCACCCCGTCCTCGGAGCCCACCTCGGCGTCACCGTCCACTCCGGCGCAGCCCGAGCCGCCGCGGACGCCCACCGAGCTGGCCGCCGTCCTCGACCTGGCGCTGGAGGCCACCCCCGCGGCGAGCTTCTCCTTCGAGGGCGGCTTCACCCAGAGCAGCGCCTCCGCGAAGGCGACCGGCCGTACGGTGACCACCGACCACGGAGGGAGCGACCTCGACATGCTGGTCGAGGGGGGTGACGACAGGCCGAGGGCCCGCTACGTCGTCCTCGACGGCGGCACCCTCCACCCCGGCGACGAGCGGGTGTCGGTCCTGCGGCCCGAGAGCCCCGCATGGGTCACCCTGATGATCGCGGGCACCGCCGGACCGTCGATCATCCGCGAGGTGGTGGCCAACTCCACGCGGATGAGGAGGAGGGGACACACCTACACGGGAACCATGGCCATCGACCAGACGAGCGGGCTCCTCCGCGATCTCCTCAACTCCTGGGCGGGCGGGGACGTCGAGCGGACGAGCCCTCGTTCGTACCTCACCTACAGCCTCTCCACCGACCCGGACGGCAGGCCGCGGCGCTTCAGGCTCACCTGGTGCGTCCCCACCGGCGACAGCGGCATCTACAGGTCCGACTTCATCACCACCTACCGCGCCTGGCGGTCCGGCGGCCGGATCGACAAGCCGTGAAGGGCGGGCACGGCGCTCTTCGCCTGCCGATCCCTCGTGATGACGGCCACACGCCCCGCGGTCGCGCGAGCGGAGAGGTCGGCTTCGTGTAACTCCCCGGTCATCCGCTTATGTCATGATCCACAGGATCTTGTGGGCATTGTTGACTGGAGAAGAATGATCGCATTAGCACGTCGCACGCTGCGCGCCGTACTCGCGGGCGGTCTGACCGCCGCCGTGGTGATCGGCCCGGCGGGCGCGCCGGCGGAGGCGGCCGTGGCCGCCGCCGTCCTGGTGGACTTCACCAAGCCGATCCGGACCATCTCGCCCGCCGACATCGGCGTCTCGATCACCGGGTACGGCGAAGGCTCGTACATCACCAACGACGCCAAGCACCGCGAGCACCTGCGCAAGCTGGGTGTGGGTCGCATGCGGATGGAGCTCCACTACCAGGAGCCCGGAAACCATGACAGCCCGATCATCTGCGGCGGCTACAAGTGCGCCACGGAGGTCTCGGGCGACGCCTGGATCACCGCCATCCGCGACCTGGGCGCCGAGCCCGTCGTCATCCTCCAGGTGGACGGGCGGCAGAGCGCCGAGGTGAACCGCGGCGACGCGGTGGCCCTCTACAGGCACTTCGCCGCCACCGGAAAGCCGGTCCAGCGCTTCATCCTCGGCAACGAGCTCAACTGCGCGTGCACTCCGGACAAGCCCGAGATGCCGGCCGGCGAGTACAGCAGGCGCTTCAACCTGATCGCCGACGCGCTGCGGGCGGAGAACCCCGCGGTGAAGGTGGGCGGTCCTGCCACGGCGTGGAACGACCTCGGCTACATCAGGACCTTCCTCGAGGGCTCCCGCGACCGGGTCGACTTCCTCGACTACCACGACTACGGCACCGGCTCCGAGCCCATCACCGACGAGGCGCTCCTCGGCAGCGTGATCCGTCAGTACGAGACCGACATCAAGGAGGTGAGCGCCCTGGCCGAGTCCGTTCTCGGCAGGAAGGTCGAGCTCCAGATCGGCGAGTTCAACTCCGACTTCGACGACCCCGACGGCCACCGTACGCTGACGCACTTCAACACGCTGTGGGGCGCGGCTGCGCTCGGGCAGATGCTGCACGCGGGCGCCGGCGCCTTCCAGTACGGCGACAAGAACGGCCAGCTCGGCCTGACCAGCACCAAGGGCGAGGGCGGCATCCCGCGCAGCGAGCCGCTGCCCATCTACCACGGCATCGGCATGTACACGGGCGAGGGGCTGTTCAGACCCTTCGGCAAGACCGTCGTGCAGGCGAGTGCGGACACCGACAAGCTGCACGTGTTCGCCTCCGACCACGCCAAGAACGTGGTCCTGGTCAACGTCGGCGCCGACCAGGTCGAGGCGGGCCTGACGCTCACAGGAGTGACGGCTGGGACCGCCGCCGTCTGGCGGAGCACCCAGGACGCCTGGGCCCCGCACAGGACGGGAACCGCCACGATCACCGGCGGCAAAGCCACCGTCACGCTGCCGCCGGGCTCGGTGACGACGCTGGTGATCGACCAGCAGGGCCTCTCGGCGACCTACTACGACAACGTCGACCTCACCGGGGCCATGGCCACCAGGATCGACTCCACCGTGAACTTCGACTGGGGGCAGGGCGCCCCTCACCCGGCCGTCGGCCCCGACACCTTCAGCGTGCGGTGGACGGGGAAGGTGGTGGCAGACAAGGCCGAGACCTACACCTTCATCACCACCACCGACGACGGGGTGCGGCTGTGGGTGGACGGCAAGGTGCTCATCGACAACTGGACCGACCACTCCAAGCGTGACGACACCGGCCAGATCGCGCTGAGCGCGGGGCCGCACGACATCAGGATGGAGTTCTACGACAGGGGCTACGACGCCATCGCCGAACTGCGCTGGTCGAGCCCGAGCATCCCGCGCCAGGTCATCCCGGCCGACAAGCTGCTGGCAGGCTAGGCGCCGGCCGTACCTGCCTTCGCGGCGGCGAGCGACCGGCGCGGAGACGTCAGCGGCGCCTCGACGCGGCCTGGGCGGACCCCGTCAGCGGGCCGGGCCCACCACCGGCGCCCACTCCCTGACGCGGGTCACCTCCACACCGGGCGTGCGGTAGTACGGATCGGCCTCGAGCAGGCGCTCGACCTCCGCGCGCTCGCCGGTGAAGACCAGGAGCGCGCCCGAGTCGTCCGCCCACGGCCCCGCCGCGAGCAGGCGCCCCTCCTCGTGGAGCCGAGCGAGGAACGACCGGTGTGCGGGACGGGCGGCAAGCCGTTCGGGGGTGGCGGTGAAAGCCAGCTCAAGGATCATCATGCGGCCGAGAGTATGGTCGGACGATGGCGAGTTCAGTATCAGCCGATACACCGGCGCCATGGCGGGCGCTGGCCGCCGTCCCTCTGCTGGTGACGCTGCCCGAAGACCGTCTTCGTGCGCTGTGGCGCGACTCGCTGCCGCGCCGCCACCACGCGGGAGAGGTGCTGCGCGGCATCGGCGATCCGGCCGAGCACCTGCTCGTGCTGTTGCGCGGCAGGGTCTGCGCCACCGCCGGCACGGCCGCCGGCAGGGTCGTCCGCTTCGGCGAGTGGGCAGGGCCGTGTGCGCTGGACAAGGTCGCCGTGATCGACGGCCGCGGCCACACGGCCACGCTCACGTCGATCACCGCCTGCAGCGTGCGCAGCCTTCCCCGCGCCCGGTTCGAGGAGCTGGTCGACGACGTGCCCTCGGTACGCCGGCACGTCCTGCGCCTCCTCGCCGACCAGGCCAGGCGGCAACAGGAGCGGTTCGCCGACGCCGCCATGCTGCCCGTGGAGGCCAGGCTGGCGAGCTGGCTGCTGGCGCGGGCCGCGGCGTCGTCCCGCGCGCGGGTCGAGCTGCCGCAGACCCAACAGGAGCTCGCCGACCTGCTGGGGACGACCCGGGTGACGGTCAACCGCGCACTCTCAGCGCTGCGCCGCGACGGATTGGTCGAGGTCACCCGCCGCGCCGTCGCGATCCTCGCGCCCGAGCTCCTCGCCCTGCGCGCCCACGCCCCCTCGCGCCGCGAGGCACAGCGGTGAACCCCGGTCGGCGGTCATCGGTCAGAAGCGGCGGCACTGGTCTTCCTTGTCGCCACCGACGGAGTTCCCGCTCCCCGTCGGCTTCGGGCTGTTCTCCTTGCACTGCAGGTCGCCCTTGACCGAGTTGCGGTGGATCTGCGCCCCCTTGCCGTTGCCGACCACCTGGATGTCGCCGCCGACCCGGTTGCCGTTGACCCGCAGGTAGCGCCGGTTGGCGTCGAGCTGGACGTCGCCGTTGATCCGCGAGGAGGTCACCGTGGCGGCGCCGCCCTGCTTCACCTGGACGCTCCCGCGCACCACCGAGCCGCCTAGCACCGACACGGCGCGGGCGCCCTCGCCCTGGACGTCGCCCTCGACGTTCACGTCGCGGGCCACCAGGGTCGCGCCCCGCTCGACCTTGACGGTGCCCTTCACCCTGGTGCCGGCAAGAGCGCAGGTCGCTCCCTGCGGCACGCGCAGGTTGTCGACGGTCGCGGCGCGGATGGTCCCCCTGCAGGCGCGCTCGTCGGCGAAGGCGGGGGTGGCGACGACCAGCCCGCCGAGAACGCCTCCGAGGACGGCTCCGGCCATCGTCAGCTTGACCCTGTTCATCTCATGCCCTCCGGTCGGCTTCGGACCCGGGCCGCTGCCCGGTCACCTGAAGGATGTCGGCCGGCGGTGAGCGCCACGTGAGGCGAACATGAGCGTCTTCTCACCTGAGCGGCGCTCTCCGTGCTCTTCCTGTACGGCCTGGCACGGGGCCGTACAGGAAGAGCACGGGCCTGGCGTCGGACGGCGCGGGCCTCACTCCGGCTTCCACCGGGAGAAGGCCGCCTGCACCTCATGAGGCGCGTGGGTGAGGGCGGCCCTGGTCGGGTTCGGCCGGAGTGACGCGGGGGAGGTGAACGACGACGTCGTAGGCGTCGAGGGGGCTCACGCCGCTGTAGTACGTGCCGTGACGCTGCTGGGAGACGGCCCGGACGGCTGCGGCGTCGGCCGGCGACAGGCGCCGCAGGTCGGTCGCGAAGGGTCCGTCGTGGCAGGCGGCCATGAGCGCGTCGAGGCTGCCGGGCTGGGGCGCCTCCTCCAGCTCCGTGAACAGCGTGCCGGCATAGAAGTCGGACGAGGTGTTGAGCGTCTGGCCGCTCGCCGAGGTCGTGCCGATGACCAGGTAGTCCTCGCCCAGCCGATCGGCCAGGTGCATGCCCATCGACGGCGAAGGGGACATGCCGGGCACGGTATGGGGCCAGCGCTGGACGTGGCCGTTGTGGGCGGCGAGGACGATCCGGCCCTCCCTGTCCAGGATCCACTCGACCGTGTCCGCGATCGTGGCCTCGCGGTCGAGCGTCATCCCGTGCTGGTCGCCGCGAGCCAGGTCCCGCAGCATCGCGTCAAGGGTGATCGTGATGCTCAGCGAACGGAGCGCGCGCTCGTAGGCGTCGGCCGCCGTCCCCCTGAGGTAGTCGAGGCGCCTGGCCGTCATGCGGGCCCTGAGATCGGCCAGGCCCGCCGTCAGCGCGTCCCTCGTCGCGGGTGCCAGCTGCCCGTAGGCGGAGAAGGCCGCGGGCGCGGAGAACGCCGACGCCGCCGCGAAGGCGGCGGCCGTCTCCCGGATGGCCGGATCGACCTGGAATCCGGGATCGGCCTGCGCGAGGTAGGCGGTCACCGCGTCCAGGCCGGGCAGCAGGGACACCATGGAGCCCGGCATGTCGATCCCGTGGAAGCCGACGGGGTGCGCGGCGGTGCGGTTGTGCCGCCGCATCCACTCCAGGTGGGCGCGCATCTGCTTCCACAGCCCCATCAGCGACGTCATGCCGTTCGCCATGACATGGCCGAGCCGCTCCTCGCCGCCCCTGACCCAGGTGTCGGGCAGGCGTCCCTCGACGAAGCCCGACTCGGTCGCGTAGGCGCTGAAGCCGTGCCGTTCGACCAGATAGCGCAGCAGGCGGTGGCGGAGTTCGTAGAACTCGCGGTTGTAGTGCGCGCTCTCTCCGATCGCCACCACCCGCGCGTCGCCGATCGCCAGGTCCAGCCATTCGAGATCGTCCAGCGGCGCGGCCGGATCGAGCGTGGTCAGCGGTATCACCGCCTCGTCACTCAGCCTGGCGGATGTCGTCACAGCTTTCGCGTTCACAGACGGCTCCTTGCTTTCCCATTTTTGGGAACGGTACCAGATGTGGGACCATGTGGCGATGGACATGCTTGGCCTGCTCCTGCACCCGGTGCGGCTGCGCATCGTGCACGCCATGTCGGGAGAGCGCACCCGCACCACGTCCGACCTGTGCGCGCGCCTGCCCGACGTCCCCAAGACCACCGTGTACCGGCACGTCGGCCTGCTGGCCGAGGCCGGAGTGCTGGAGGTGGAGAGCGAGCAGCGGGTGCACGGCGCCGTCGAACGGCGCTACCGCCTGCGCAGGGAGCAGGCGGTGATCGACCGTGACGCGGCCGCGTCGATGTCCCTGGACGACCACCGCCACGGGTTCACCGCCGCCATGGCCGCGCTGCTGGCCGAATTCGACGCCTACCTCGACAGGGAGCGCGCGGACCCGACCGCTGACTCGGTGTCCTACCGGCAGTTCCCGCTCTGGCTCAACCAGGACGAACTCGCCGAGCTGATCGGCGACATCACCGGCGCCATCGTGTCGAAGATGCACAACAAGCCCGCGCCGGACCGCAGCCCCCATCTGCTGAGCACGATCCTGTTCCCGACCGAGGAGCCGCCGCGGCCTCCGAGCGGCTGAAGGGGCCCCGCTGACCCGTACGGCGTCGGGCAAGGCTTGACGGTGTTCTTGCCGTGGCCGTCCCGACCTGGTGCGCGTCGCCGTCGTAGTGTTCATGCATGGTTCCACCGGAGGACTCGCAGCTGCTCGACACGGCGACCCGGCTGTTCGCCGCGATGGGCTACGACGGGACGCCGATCGAACAGATCGCGGAGGCGGCGGGTGTGGGCGTGGCCGACCTCAGGCGCGCCTTCGGCGGAAAGCGGGAGCTCTACCTGGCCGTCATGGAGCGCTGTCACCAGACCGAGCGGGCCTCACTGGACAAGGACCTGGCCCAGATCTCCTGCGCCGACCCCGCGGCCTTCGCGCGCTCCATTCACTTTCTCATCGACGGCTACATCGACTTCGCGGCTGAGCACCCCTACATCCATGCACTGTGGATGCATCGGTGGCTGTCCGACGCCATTGACGTCGAGGAGCTCGAGTCTCGCTACGCCCGGCCGCTCTACACGGCGATCCTCGAGACGCTGCAGCCAGGGGTGGCCGCGGGATACATCGGCTCGGATGTCGATGTGGAGTACGTGCTGCACTCGCTGATGTGGTGCGTGCACGGCTTCGGGCAGGGCGGGGTGCCCGACAGCGGACGCAACGGATTCTCCGACCCGCGGGCGCTGCACCGCTTCAGGGCCAACATGCACCAGATGGTCCATCGGGCCCTCCGCCTGCCGGAAGACCACGAACCGCGGTTCTGATCCGCCTCACGTCGAAGGCCCCGTGACAGCCGCGACATCCAGCTGCGACCCTCGACGCATGGAAGAACTGATCAAGGCGTTGACGGAGGGCGAAAGCCGGATCATCGCCCTCGTCCCCGAGATCGACGGGCTGGAGGGCGCGGGCGTCACCACGGTCGCGGCCGCGGCCTGCGCCGATCCGAGGGTCGTGAAGCGCTTCCCCAACGGCATCGCCTGGTTGAGCGTGGGCGCCGACCGGCCGGAGATGCTGACGGATCAGATGGTCGATCGAGCTTTCGAGGTGAACGGCGAGAGCGACCCTGACACGGACTGGCTCGAGGCCTTCTCGACCGGCCGGCTCATGGACGGCGGCGAGTGGCCAGGCCCGCCGGGAGACGGACTGCTGGTGCTGGACGGGGTGCGCGATCCCTACCTGCCCCTCGCGGCACTGGTCATCGCCGACCACGTCAGCGTGCTGGTCACCGCCAGATCCGCCCGCGTGCTGCCCGACGACATCCCGGTCATCGCTCTGCCCGTACCGCGCTGGCCGCTGCTGGAGCGGCTGTCGGGCGAACTCGGCGTCCGACCCGCGCAGGAGCCCGACCTGAATGACCCACGCTCACGTGCGGCGGCCGTGCGCGAGGTGCTGAGCGCAGGGCTGGCCGGGCTGAAACTGCCGGGCAGCGTGGCCCGCCTGACAGAGCTCGGCGTCTTCGCCGACGAGGCCAACATCCCCGCGGGGCTGGTGCGGCTGCTGTGGAAGCGCACCGCCGAGCTGGAACCGCTCGACTGCGAGCTCACGCTGACCGGGCTGAGCGCGCTCGGCGTGCTCTCCCGCGCGCCCGACCGCGAGGTGGTGATGATCCCCGACGTGATCCGCGGCCACCTGCGAGCGGAGCTGGCGGCCGCCGGATCCGGGGAGGTCCACCGCGCCCTGATGGAGGCCGTCGTCGAGGCCCCCCACACGGCGTTCTCCGCGGAGGACGCCAGGTATTTCCTTTTCTATCTGCCCGACCATGCGGCACAGGCGGGTGACGAGGTGTCCGACATCGTCTGCGACGGGGCGTGGCTCGCCCGCAAGCTGAACCGTTTCGGCATCGCGGCCGTGGAGCAGGACCTCATGCGTGCAGGGACACCGCTGGCCGAGCGGCTGCGCCGCACGCTCGCCCAGAGCATGACCGTGCTGGAGCGGCCGGAGCTGGTGGCGCCCCCGCTGCCGACGCTGGCGGCCACGCTCGCCTGCCGCCTGTACGGGATCCCCGAGACGGCTGACGAGGTGAAGATGCTGCTCAGCCGGCTCGGCGCCGCCTGGCTGGAGTGCCTCTGGGCTCCGCCCGACCTTCCCCATCCGGCGCTGCGCCGGGTCATGGGCCGTGCCGAGCCGCTGAACGGGGTGGCGATCAGTCCCGACGGGTCCTGGCTGGCGACGGCGGGCGGCAACGGCAGGGTCAGGATCTGGAACCTTGACGGCAGCGTCGAGGCCACGCTCTCCGGTCACGACGACGACGTCAACGACGTGGCGATCGCGCCGGACGGCACGTGGCTGGCCACCGCGGGCGACGACGAGACCGTGCGGCTCTGGGACGACGACGGGACGGAGCGGGCCGTCCTGCACGGGCACGAGGGCGCCGTGCGGCGCGTGGTGATCGCACCGGACGGCAGCTGGCTCGTCTCGTGCGCCGCCAACGACCTGCGGGCCTGGTCGGCGGACGGGACCCTGCTGTGGCAGGTGGACATGACGGTTATGTCGGACTCCAGGCCGGTCATCGGTGCCGACAGCTCCTGGGTCGCCTTCGTGGACGATGAACGCGAGAGCGTGCTGGTGTGGACGCGCGAGGGCAGCCTGCGCGCCGAGCTGGCCGATGGAGAGGAGGGCGCCAGGTACGTCGCCGCGCACCCGGCCCGCGACCTGCTGATCACGGAACACTGGGACGGCTGGATGCGCATGTGGAGCCCGGACGGGGTGCCGCTGGGCGCGATCGAGACGGACGGGCTCATCTTCGGCGCTCTGACCGCGGCGCCCGACGGATCCATGGTCGCGGGAGAGGGGTCAGGCAGCGACGTCCTGCTGCGGGCCCTCGAACCGGTCACCGACTCGCGCCTCACCGGGCACAGCACGCCCCCGAGCGACGTCGCCTTCAGCCCGGACGGCACCTGGCTGGCCAGCGTCAGCGACGACGCCACCGTCCGCCTCTGGGACGCTGGCGGCGGCCTGCCCGAGCCCGACGAGCACCTGCGCCGCGAGTCGATCCGCTCGCTCGCCGTCGCGGCCGACGGCAGCGTGCTGGTCACGGCGGGCTATCGCGGGCTGACCTTCCGGGACACGGAGGGCCGCGCGCTGCGGGCCGTCCACGAAGAGGAACGGTTCGACGCGGTGGCCATCAGCGCCGACGGCTCCGCGCTCGCCGCCGTGGACGACGAGGACGGCCTGCTGTGGTTGCTGGATCGCGACGGCGAGATCCGCCATCAGGTACGGCTCAGCGAGCCGGGCACCGCGCTGGCCCTCGCGCCCGACGGCTCCTGGGCCGCCGTGGCGACGGAGAACGAGCTCGGATTCTGGGAGGCCGACGGCCGGCTACGGACCGAGGTGCCCGTCGTGGGGGCGGAGTACCTGGCCATGGCGCCCGACGGCAGCTGGCTGGCCGCCGCCCGCTCCGACCACGTGCTGCTCTTCGACGCGCGAGGGCGGCGGCTGGGCCCGGCGTTGGACGCGGGCGACGAGATCACGGGACTGGCCGTCTCGCCACGCGGCGACTGGGTCGCCGCCACCACCGGGCAGGGCGCGATCCTGCGGTGGGACCCCGAGGGCAGGCTCCTGGCCGAGCTCGAGGCGGCGGCGGCGGCCACCCACCTGGCGGTGGGCCCGTTCGGGTCGTGGCTGGCCACGGTGTGCTTCGACGACGCGGTGCGGGTGTGGGACGTGCAGGCGGGCGAGTGCATCGCGGCGATCCACCTGGAGGCCGGGCTGGACGCGTGCGCGTGGACGCCCGGCGGCACCCGCCTCTACGTGACGGGGTGGGCCGGGCTCCACGGGTTCGCCCTGCGCCTGCCGCCCCAGGGCCAGCAGGCCCATGCCTCATGATCGCAGGGCGTGGCGTGCCTTCGCCGAAGGGCGTGCGCCCAGCGGTTCGTGGAACCGCTGGGCGCCGGTGTTCCAGCGGGCTCAGGAGGCGTTGCGCAGCTCCGCCCCCACGATGCCGTCGATCCAGCTGCGGTAGTGGGTCACGTCGGTCCAGATGCCGACGCCGGGACCGCCGTCGGGGTTGGTGGAGCAGCCCGCGCCGCCGTCCCTCCGGTCCTCGTAGTCGTCGCCGTCCCTCGAGGTCGCCCCGATCAGCTCCCACCTGCCGGCCACCATGCGGATCTGCGGACCGCCGGAGTCGCCGTTGCAGGCGCTGGCCGCCCGCCCGCGGCTGTCGCCGGTGCACAGTTCGGCGCCTCGCGCGAGGTCGGAGCACTTGCCGTCGGTCACGCGCACGGTGTCGAGCTCCTGCAGCTGCCGAGGCTCGCAGGCGGGGTCCTCACCGTCCTCGCAGACCAGGCCCCAGCCGATGACGCGGGTCGGCTGGCCCACCTTTCCCGGGTCGGCGGCGACGCGGATGGGCTGGAGGGAGACCTTCCGGTCCAGCTGGACCAGCATGATGTCGCTCTGCTGCTCGCCGTGCCCGCCCCGCTGTCGCCAGCCGGGATGGGTGACGACCCGCTTGATGCTGGCGACCTCTCCGCCCTTGCCCTTCTCGAGGGAGCCGACCCGCACCTGAGTCCTGCCGGGCCTCATGAGCCCCTTGCAGTGGGCGGCGGTGACGACCCAGTCCGAGGCGATGAGGGAGCCGCCGCAGTGATGGCCGGGCTCCCTCCGCAGCTGGAAGGAGACCATGAACGAGTAGGGCTCCTTCACGTCCCTTCCACCGATGATGGCGGGGCGGCCCGCGCCGGGGGCGGCGGCGGTGACGGCGCCCGCGCCGGGGGCGGCGGCGGTGACGGCCGCGGTGGCGGCGGGGGCCAGCGCGAGGCCGGCGACCATGAAGGCGGCGAGCACCGCTGATCGCCTACGAGTTGCCTTGAACACACACATCTCCATCAGTTGAGGGGTATGGCTGGAGCTTGACCGATGGTTGCCGCTTTTGTCCAGCTTTCGACCGGTTCGCACCGGAAACGAAGGATACGCAAGGTTATCTATGCCTTTGGCAGATTTTGAGGGAGAGTCGCCTGCGGAACACGTGGCCGAGAGCTCCGGGGCGGGAGGTCTTCGTGGTGCGGTGGCCGCGGCCGGGCGGCCGGCCTGTCCCGGCGAAACGTCGATAATCCTCATATGGAAAGCTGCCTGACCATCTCCGACAACGCCGAGGCCGGAGTGCTCGTCCTGGGCGGATCCAGCGGCCGCGTCGAGGCGGGCCGCTGCGCGCTGCTGTCCGCGCACGGGATGACCGCGATGTCCATCCGCTGGTTCGGCGGACCGGGTCAGCCACCCGGCATCTGCGAGGTGCCGCTGGAGACCTTCGTGTCCGCGCTCGACCTGCTGGCCGCGACGGGAGTGTCGCGGCTGGCCGTGCTCGGGCTGTCCAAGGGCGCGGAGGCGGCCCTGATGCTGGCGTGCGTCGAGCCGCGGGTCCAGGCGGTGGTCGCCCTTTCGCCCTCATCGGTCGTCTGGGCCAACGTCGGGCCAGGGCCGGACGGCGTCACCGTGCCGTACCGCTCATCGTGGACATGGCGCGGGCGACCCGTCCCCTTCGCCCCCTACCCCGCGCAGTGGCCGACGGAGGGGCCGCCCACCTCCTTCCGCGCGTTCTACGAACGCGGCCTGGCCGCAGCGCCTCCCGAGGCGGCCATTCCGCTGGAACGCACTCGGGCGGAGGTCCTCCTGGTGGCGGGCGGCGACGACCTCATGTGGCCGTCGCTCGCCTTCGCCGACGCACTGGCCGGGCGCCGTGAGGTTCGCATCGTCAGCCACCCGTCGGCGGGGCACCGCCCGCTCCTTCCCGGCGAGGCTCCGCCTCCGCCGTCGCCGTCCTATCTGTACGGCGGGTCGCCCGACGCTGATGCCGCCCTGGGGGCGGCGGCCTGGCCCCGCATCGTGGACATGCTGAACCGGCCGAGCGTGTGACGCCGGCGACCCGGTCCGCTCCGCCGAGCACTGGCGAGCGGCCCGCGACGGCGAGCCGAACCCGTGGCACCTCTCGAAGGCGGCCGCGCTCCCTCGCGGCCCGGGCACGGCCCAGCGCGCTGTGACAGGTGTGCGTCAGATCACAACCCCGCATGTCACAGCCGTCCTTCCTCGATCCGTCTGGAACGCGAGGCGGAAGAAAGGACGGATCATGACAGCAGGTCGTTTCGTCAAGGTCGTCACGGTGCTGGCCGCGATGTCCATGCTGGTCACCGGGGTGTGGGCGCGGGTGGATCCCGCGAGCTTCGCCGAGTGGGCCAACTGGCCGAACCACGTGCACTTCCTGCACGACGCGGGTGTGTTCCAGATCGCCATCGGTCTGATGTTGCTGTGCGCGCTGTGGTGGCGCGACGTCGTGGTGGTGGTACTGGCGGGCTTCGTGTTCGCCAACACCTTCCACGCGTTCAACCACGCGGTCGACCTCGAGCTCGGTGGCGGCAACGCCAGCGACCCGTGGGCGTTGCTGGCGGTCTCGGTGGTGGCCGCGGCGGGGCTCGCCGTCAGGCTGCGCACGCTTCACATCCGCAGGAACGCCAAGGAAGGGGCGAGCGCGTGAACGTCCTGCTCGCGGGGGCCACCGGCACGCTGGGTTCGGTCCTGGTCCGCGACCTGCTCGCCGCCGGTCATGCGGTGCTGGGACTCACGAGGTCCGCCGGCGGCGCCCGGCGGCTCGCCGAGGCGGGCGCCGTACCCGTGGTGGCGGACATGATGGACCGCGAGGCGCTGCTGGCCGCGCTCGACGGCCGGCAGGCGGACGCGGTCGTCCACGAGGCCACCGCGATCACCGGGCTGCCGCTGTTCCACCGGGCCCTCTACGCCACCGACGCCCTGCGCGACCGCGGCACCGCCCACCTCATCGAGGCGGCGAAGCTGGTGGGCGCGCACAGGTTCGTCACCCAGTCGTTCTTCCTGGGGTACGGCTACCGCGACCACGGCGAGGCCCCCGTCACCGAGGAGCGCCCCTTCGCCGAGCTCGGCCAGGGCGCCTTCGACCCTCACATGCGCTCGATGCGCGCCAACGAGGAGCAGGTGTTCGGCGCACCGGGCATCGAGGGGATCTCCCTGCGCTACGGGATGTTCTACGGTCCCGAGGCGTCGACCAGGAAGCTCATGGACATGACCAGGAAGCGGATGCTTCCCGTTCCTGACCCTGCGGGCACCGTCTCGCTCATCCACATCGAGGACGCCGCCTCCGCCACGGTGGCCGCCCTCGAACGCGGCGTGGCAGGCCGGGCGTACAACGTCGCCGACGACCATCCCGTCCGTTTCGACGACTACGTCAGGGCCCTCGCGGCGGCGGCCGGCGCGCCCGCTCCGCTACGGTTGCCCAGCGCCCTGCTGCGCCCGATGCCGTACATGTACGCGCTGATGGTGGGCACGCGCATCCGGCTGAGCTCCGAGCGGGCGAAGCGCGAGCTGGGATGGGCGCCCGCCTACCCCTCCTACCGCGAAGGGCTCGCGTTCGCGACGTAGCCGCATGTGTTCATCTCTCCGTGACGGGAGCGCGCCCGGCATTCGATCGCGGGATGCCTGGCGCGCCCAGCGGTGCCGTCCGCGTACTTCGCGATCGTTTCGGTCAGGTCGCCCTCGCGCTGCACGATCCCGCGCAGGCGCCGACGCGCCCCATGACGGCCCGCCGTCCGGGTGGGCTCGGCGAAGATGGAAAACTGGGTTGTCATGGACATCTGCCGCAGGAACAACGTAACGGTGACCGGCCGCTCCGACGGGCCGGTGGTCGTGCTGGCACACGGATTCGGCTGTGACCAGAACATGTGGCGCCTGATCGTCCCCGCCTTGACCGAGCGCTACCGGGTGGTGCTCTTCGACTACGTGGGCTCCGGCGGTTCGGAGCTGTCGGCGTGGAGCGAGGACCGCTACGCGTCGCTGGACGGCTACGCCCAGGACGTGGTGGATGTCTGCGACGAGCTGGATCTTGAGCGGGCCGTGTTCGTGGGCCACTCGGTCAGCGCCATGATCGGTGTGCTGGCCGCGCAGGCCGCCCCGGAGCGGATCGGGGCGCTGGTGATGGTGACCCCCTCACCGTGCTACATCGACGACGACGGCTACCTCGGCGGGTTCACCGCACACGACATCGACGAGCTGCTGGCCGCGCTGGAAGCGAACTACCTGGGCTGGTCATCCACGATGGCCCCGGTCATCATGGGCAACCCCGAGCGCCCCGAGCTGGGGGAGGAGCTGACCAACAGTTTCTGCGCGACCGATCCCGACATCGCGCGGGTCTTCGCCCGCACGACGTTCCTGTCCGACAGCCGTCAGGACCTGAAGAGCGTGCACGTGCCGACGCTGGTGCTGGAATGCGTCCAGGACGTCATCGCCCCGCGCGAGGTCGGCGCGTTCGTGCACGCCGCGATCCCCTCCTCCCGCCTGGTCAGCTTGGACGCCACGGGTCACTGCCCTCAGCTGAGCGCGCCGGAGGCCACCGCGCGGGCCATCCTGGACTTCCTGGAGTCCCTGTGATGTGCCGGACGGGGCAGGACCCCGAATCGTCCGAGACCGAGGACGAGGCCGACACGGACGCGCTGTTCATCGCGCTGCTGGAGGACAGCGCCGAGGAGCTGTACGAGTCGGCGCCCTGCGGGTATCTGTCCACGCTGATGGACGGCACCATCGCCAAGATCAATGCCACGCTGCTGCGCTGGCTGGGCATGGAGCGCGAGGCGGTCGTGGGGCGTAGACGTTTCACCGACCTGCTCACTGTCGGCGGCAAGCTGTACCACGAGACCCACTTCGCGCCGCTGCTGCGGATGAAGGGCGAGCTCAGCGGCATCGCCCTGGAGATGAAGACCGCCGACGGCGGCCGGCTGCCCGTGCTGGTCTCCTCCACCGTCAAGCACAGCGGTGAAGGCGAGCCGCTGCTGATCCGCACCACCGTCTTCGACGCCTCCGACCGCCGCACCTACGAAGAGGAACTCCTGCATCGCAAGCGGGAGGCGGAACAGGCCAGGGCGGAAGCCGAGCAGGCACGCGCGGAGGCGGAAGAGGCGCGGCGGCAGGCCGAGGCCGACCGCGTCCGGCTGGCCGACGCCCTGGCCGTGCTGCAGCAGTCGCTGCTGCCGGCATCGCTGCCGGCCGCGCCGGGGCTGGAAACGGCCGTCTACTACCACACGGCCTCCCCCGACCGGCTGGGCGGCGACTTCTACGACCTGTTCCCCATCGACGGCGCCCGCTGGGGCTTCTTCCTCGGCGACGTGTGCGGCAAGGGTCCCGAGGCCGCGGCCCTGACCTCCCTGGTCCGCTACACCCTGCGCGCCGCCGCCCTCCACGACCCTGAGCCGGCTACCGCCCTGGCCACGCTGAACGCCGTCCTGCACGAGCGGTACGCCGCCAGCGGCGACGTCCGCTACTGCACCGCCATCTTCGGCGTCGTCGACACCGGCTCCCGCCCTGGCCACGCCACTGTCCGCCTCGCTTCCGGCGGGCATCCCTCGGCCCTGATCCTGCGGGCAGGCGGCCACGCCGAGTTCCTGCCCACCCCCGGCGGCCTGCTCGTCGGTATCCTGCCCAGCGCGCCCGCCACCACCGCCGAGACCGTCCTCGAGCCCGGAGACACCCTCCTGCTCTACACCGACGGCCTGACCGAGGCGCGCACCGGGCCCACCCACAACAGCCTGTACGGCGAGGACGCCCTGCACGCCTTCGCCACCGCGCATGCTCCCTGCACCCCCCAGGAGGCGATCGGAGCGCTGAGCGAGTTGCTGGACAGCTTCGGCGACGGTCTCGACGACGACACCGCCCTGCTCGCCCTCGGCGTTCCCGCCGTTCCTCCGCACCCTCTCCCGGCAACGAAACACGACCGATGAGCTCGCTGACCATCACCGACAGAGACGCCGCCGCCGGACCCGTCGTGGAGGTCACCGGCGACCTCGACTACACCCACGCCGCCGCCCTGCGCCGACAGGTCGAGCGCCTCACGCTCCGACCAGGCCAGTGCCTGGTCATCGACCTGGCCGGCCTGAGGTTCTGCGACTCCAGCGGTATCACCGCACTGCTCGCGGCCCGCCAGCACGCCCTGGCCGCCGGCGCCGACATCGCTCTGGCCGCCGTTCCCGCCAACACCCTGCGCATCCTGACCGTCATCGGCCTCGACCGGATCTTCACCCTCCACCCCGCCGCCAGCACCGCCTGACCGTCATCCCGCGCACCCCACGGAAGCGAAGGTCGCGGCTGCTAGCATCGATATATCCAAATATTTAGATGGATGTATGGAGGCGCGCGATGTCCAAGGTGCTGGTGGTCGGGGCGGGGGCGCTCGGGCAGGTCTTCGGCTCCTGGCTGGCCGAGGGGGGAGCCGAGGTCAGCTTCCTGGTGCGGCAGGGCAGGGAGGGCTGGGCCGAGGACGGGGTGGAGCTGTTCCGGCTGAGGAAGGGCCGGCCGGCGGTCGGGAGGCGGCTGGTGCCGCACCAGGTGACCAGCCGGCCGCCGCGAGAAGCGTGGGACATGGTGTGGCTCTGCGTCGACTCTCCCGCGCTGCGCGGAGACTGGACGCGTGAGCTGCGCGCGGCGGCCGGTGCGGCGACCGTGGTCACCATCGGCCAGGACCCGCACGACCTGGACACCCTGGCCGGGGTCTGGCCGCGGGAGTCGATCGTCCAGGTGACGCCGACACTGCTCGCCTATCAGGCGCCGCTGAAGGCGGAGGCGCCAGGCCAGGGCGTGGCCTACTGGGTGCCGCCCGGCTCGGCGATGGGGGTCGCGGGGGCGCGCGCCCCGCAGATCATCGACGCGCTGCGGCGCGGCGGCGCGCGGGTGAGGCGGGTGCGCAAGGCCGGGTCCGGCGAGGTCACCGCCGCCAGGATGGTTCCTTACATCGCCGCGATCGAGAGCGCGGGCTGGTCGTTGCGGGCCGTACGGAGGCGGTTGGGAGGTGCGGCGGCGGCCAGCCGCGAGGCGGTCGCCGTGACGGCGGCTCAGCACGGAGGGCGCCCTCCGTTGTCCGTGCCGGCCCTGGGCCGTGGGAATGGCCCTGCGCGCGCTGCCGTTGCTGACCCCCTTCGACCTGCAGCGCTATCTGGAAGCGCACTTCACCAAGGTCGGCGCGCAGACCCGGCTGATGCTGGACGGCTGGATCACCGAGGGCGCCGCCCGCGCGCTCCCCGTGACCCACCTCGCCGCCCTTCGCGGCTCCCTTCCCGAAGGAGCGCCGGCGTGAGCGGCCCGGTGGCGGCTCGGGACGTTCTCGCCCTCTTCTCGCAGACCAGGCCGCTGTTCACCGCGCTGGGCGACGAGCGCAGGCAGGAGATCATCGTCTTCCTCCTGGAGTCGACCGATCCGCGCAGCGTCGGAGAGATCGCCGCCCACCTGAACCTGTCCCAGCCCGCGGCCTCCCACCACCTGAAGATCCTGCGCGACGCGAGGCTCGTGACGGTACGGCGCAGCGGCACCCAGCGCCTGTACGCCCTCAACGCCGCGGACTACCCGCAGCTGCTGACGCCGATGCGCGACCTCGTCACGCTGATCGTCTCGTGCGCCATGGCATCACCTCCGCAATGACGCGCTGAAGGGGATCTGGTAAGCCAGCGTTCCATGGTTACCCGAGACGAAGGAAAGTTTCTAGAGGGTAGCCACTAGGGAAAATTTCTTCCCCGAACTTATTGACCTTGGGCCTGACCAATCGCAAAGCTCTTGGCATGACGGTCACTGTCCGCGCGTTCGCCCCCGGTGACGAGCACTCTCTGATCGAATCCTGGAACCGGAGCCTGCCGGCCGACCCCACGACCGCGGCGTGGTTTCGCGACTGCGTCCTGCTCGACCCCAACTTCGAGCCTGAAGGCCTGCGCGTGGCCGTGGCGGAGGGCCGCGTGGTGGGGTGCGCCTACGCCGTCCGCCGGTTGACGCCGCTCGCGCCGGGCACGGACCTGGAGCCCGAGGCCGGCTGGATCCCTTTCTTCTTCGTCGCGCCGGACCACCGGGGTGGCGGGCTCGGACGGCGCCTGCTCACCGAGGCGCTGGAGTTCCTGCGGGCCAGGGGCAGGACGCGTGTCGACTTCGCCTCCTACACGCCCAACTACGTGCTGCCCGGCGCAGATCCCGAGCTCTACCCCGACGGGTTCGCCCTGCTGACCGATCTCGGGTTCGCCACCCTCTACTCGCCGGTCGCGATGGACCGCACGCTGGTCGGCTACCTGACACCGCACGACGTGCACGAGCTGCGCGCCAAGCGGGAGAGCGAGGGGTACGGCTTCCGCAGCCCGGCCGACGGTGAACTGCCCGAGCTGATCAGGTTCGCGGCCGACGAGTTCAACCCCGACTGGGGCGAGGCGATCCGCCACCACAGGGACCCCACCCGCATGGTCATCGCCAAGAAGCGGGACCGGCTGGTGGGGTTCGCGCTGTATGCCGCCTACCGCGGCATCCCCGAGCGGTTCGGCCCCTTCGGCGTGGACGAGGGCGAGCGGGGCACCGGGCTCGGCAAGATCCTGCTCCACCTCACGATGACGAGGATGCGGGCCGAGGGCCTGCACTCCTCGTGGTTCCTCTGGACCGGAGTGGCCAGCCCCGCAGGACACCTGTACGCCAGGGCGGGATACCAGGTCACCCGCCGCTTCCACGTCATGAGGTGGACGGCATGACACATGGCCGCCGGACTCCGCACAACCGAGCCGCAAGCGGTCCCAAGTGATCCGCAGTTCGGCCGCGATGAACTCTCTCGTGTCCCTACGAAAGAGAAGGAGTCATGCGATGTCGCGTTCTTCCAGGGTCGGCAGGCGGCTCACGGCCGTCGTGCTCGGCGTCCTCGCCGCCGGCGTGATCGGCGGTGCCACCGCCGCTCCGGCCCAGGCGCAGGACATGGAGTGGGTGTGGGACTGGTGCTTCGACTGGGAGGGCGGCGGCTACGGCATGTGCTGGCGTCACCTCTGAGGCGGGCTCAGAAGTAGCGCGGAGTGAGGTCCGTCGTCGGCCACGACGTGATGCCCATGGCGGCGTCGTACAGCTCGTCCAGCAGCGCGTCGTAGTCGGCGGCGCCCTCCTCCTCCCGCCGGTTGAACGTCGCGCAGTAGGTGACTCCGTTGTGCATGCGGGACAGGATCGCGAACGTGCCGGGCAGCGAGCCGGTGTGCCAGGTGTTGAGGCCTGAGCCCATGGTGCGCACCCACCAGCCGCCCGCGTACCACGAGCCGTGCTGGTTGAGGCCGGTCTCGGGCTTGGCCAGCAGTTTGGCGACCGAGGCGGAGCTCAGCACGCCGCCACCGCCCGTGAAGATCGTGGAGAGTCTGACCAGGTCGACCGCCGAGGCCAGCCAGCCTCCCGCCGAGTCGAGGTTGGCGTAGTTGGCGCCGCCGTACGGGTGGGGGACCACGGCGCCCGAGTCGTCCAGCACCGTCTTGGCCGTGTACTTCGAGTGGTAGGGCAGGCCCTCCTCGACGCTCCTGCTCAGCCGCATCCTGGTGATGCCGACAGGGGCGAGCACCTTCTGCTTGACGTACGACTCGTAGCTCTGGCCCGAGACCTTCTCGATGATCCGGCCCAGCAGCAGGAAGTTGTAGTTGTTGTACGACATGCGGGTGCCGGGGGCGAAGTCGAGCGGCCGCTGGGTGGCGTACGTGAGGATGTGAGCGTGCGTGATGGGCAGCGGCACGTCCAGGGTCGCCGAGATGGCGTGGTCGGAGAACAGGTAGTCGCGCTTGGACACCTCCTTGTCCCAGCCGCCGAGGTTCTGCATCAGGCGCAGGACGGTCACCTTGGCGAGGCGCGCGTCGGCCGCGGCCGACAGGCCGAGCAGCGTGGTCACGGAGGCGCCGAGCGAGAGCTTGCCGTCCTGGACGAGTCGCATGATCGCGGCGCTGGTGATGTGCTTGCTCAGGCTGGCGATCCGGAACAGCGAGGTCGGCTGCACCAGTGCGAGGCCGGCGGTGTTCCCCCGCCAGATGAGAGGCCCAGCGGTGGGGGAGGCGCTCGGGCTGGGGCTCGGGCTGACGCTGGGGCTCGGGGTCGCGGTGGGCGTCGGCGTCGGAGACGGGCTGGGCGAGGGAGCGCGGGTGAAGGAGTAGTGCCCGTAGCCGCGGGCCAGCACGATCTTGCCGTTCCTCGAGACCGCGAGCTGGGCGCAGCTGATCGAGCGCGCCTGGACGAAGGTCTTCAGCATGGTGTCGAGGCGGGCGAGCTGGGCGGGAACGATGCCCGTGGTGGTCAGCTCGCTCGCGGCCGCCGCCGGACGCAGGCCGAGGGTGAGAGCGGGTACGGCTCCCGCGCTCGCTGTGAGAAGGTTCCTGCGGCTGATCCTCGTCACTGCTGACTCCCTAGTTCCAGATATGTCAGGCAGCACCGTATATTACGGACATCTCGTAGGTGGGGTTTGTGGTCGAATAATGGTGGCGTCCCCGAAAGCCACCGACTTGGATGTCCCTATGGAGCTGCGGCGGTTGCGGTACTTCCGCGCGGTGGCCGAGGAGGCCAACCTCACCAGGGCGGCGGAGTGGCTCGGCATCCGCGCGACCTCGCTCAGCTCGCAGATCATCGCGTTGGAGCGCGAGCTCGGCGCCGCGCTGTTTCGGCGGACACCCGCAGGGATGGAGCTCACGGCGGCGGGGAGAGCGCTGTTCGCCCACGCCACAGGGGTGCTGGAGGCGGCGGAGTCGGCCGAGCGCGCCGTGCGCGACGCCGCGGACGACGAGCGGGCGCTGCGCATCGGTGTGACGCCCGGCAGTCCGCCATGGGCGGTGCGGGCGTTGTGGCGGGGCGCGAACGTGGAGGCGCGTGACCTCTCCGTGGCACGCCAGCTCACCTCGCTGCGCGCGGGGGAGCTGGACGGCGGGTTGCTCGTGCTTCCCGCCGACACGTCAGGGCTCGGCTCCGCGCTGGTCAGCGAGGCGCGGCTGGGCGTGCTCGTGTCCCGCGACCACCCCTTGGCGGCTCGGCCCCGCGCGAGCTGGGCCGACCTGGACGGCCAGGAGCTGTTGTGGTTCGACAGGCGGCTGGCTCCCGGCTACCACGAGGCGGTGCTGAGCGCGTGCCGCCAGGCGGGCTGGCGGCCCGTCCGGGTGCGGGAGGGCGCCGCCAGGCACGGCCTGCTCGCGGCCGAGCTGTCGCACGGGGGCGCTCTGGTGGCTCTTCGCCCCCGGTGGGACATGCGCGAGGGTGACGGGCTGACGTGGCTCCCGCTGTGCGGCGGCCCGTCGGTCCGGCACGCGCTGGTCTGGGATCCCGCGCGGGAGCACGCTGGTCGCCTCCATGATCTGGCCGCCCACCTGGCACGTGAGGCGCCGCCTCACGGTCATGAGGAGACACCTCGTGGACGGGGATGACAGCCCCGCCTAGCTTGCCTGACATGGCACTTTCTCACTGGGGATTCATCTACATGGCCGACGGCTGCGACCCCGATCGCGACGTCTCGATCATCGAGACCGGCGCCAGCAGCACCGTTCTGGTCGGGATCGGACGGCACGACCAGCTCGTGGAGGCGGCCGTCAGGCTGGTCGCCGACGGCGCCCAGCTCGTGGAGCTGTGCGGGGCCTTCGGCCCGACCTGGACGGCGCGCGTGATCGAGGCGGTGGGCGGCGCCGTACCGGTGGGAGCGGTCGGTTACGGCCCCGAAGCGGTCGACCAGCTGCACGCGATCTTCTCCTGACGACCGAGGGTCAGCGCACCTCCTTGCGGACCACGCGCAGGACGCCCGCGGCCATCGGCAGGACGATGCAGAGGAGCACGGACACGGCCAGCCGAGTCGCGTCGCCACCGGTCAGTGCGCCGTCCATCAGGGGACCGGTGGTGGCGCCCAGGTCGAACCACTCGGCCAGGAAACTGCCGGTGGGACCGGACCGTCCGACGGCGCTCCACAACACCGGCGCCGCCAGGCAGATCACGATCGCGGCCGGGGCGTTGAGGAGCAACATGCCCAGGGCGAGCCCCTGTGCGACCACGAGCACACCCGTGACGGCCCACCCCAGCAGGGCCAGGGGGTCGGCATCCCAGACGGCGGGGACGTCCTGCACGTCGGCGACCACAGCCGTCACGGGCACCGCGACCAGCACCGCGAACAGGCTCGCCACCACTGCCGTGATCAACGGGGGCAGGCACTTGGCCAGCAGCACCCGACGGCGTCGGGGTTCGAGCGCGAACGTGGTCAGGACGGTGCGATGACTCCACTCACCCGTCACGGAGAGGATGCCGAGCACGGGGAGCAACGTCCCGTACCCGATCCCCGCGGTGGTGGCCAGGACGTCCAGCCGCGGACCCGAGGTGAGGCCGCGACCGACGATGGAGGCGAGGGTCAGCGCGATCAGGACGGCGGTCATGATCTTGCCGCTGCGGGTGTCGAAGAGCTTGCGTGTCTCGGCCCGCAGCAGCCGGTGGAACGGGGTCGGGATCGTGGGGTGGGTCATGCCGTGCTCCGTCCGGAATGCGCGGTGAGGTCGAGGAAGGCCTGTTCGAGACCGCGGCCCCCGCTGAGCTCGCCGACGGTGCCCTGCGCGAGGACGCGTCCGCGGCCGATCATCACGATGCGGTCGGCGACCTGCTCCACCTCGTGCAGGAGGTGCGAGCTGAGCAGCACCGAGCAACCCGAGCCCGCGAGGTCGCGCAGCAGCCCGCGCATCCACTGGATGCCGTGGGGGTCGAGTCCGTTGGCGGGCTCGTCAAGGACGAGCGCCTCAGGCCGGCCGAGGAGGGCGTGACCGAGGCCGAGCCGCTGCCTCATGCCGAGCGAGTAGCCGCCGACGGTCTGCCGTCCCTGCCTGGCGGTGAGCCCGACCAGGTCGAGGATGTCGTCGACGCGTGACCTCGGCAGGCCGAGGACGATCGCGCCGAGGGTCAGGATCTCCCGCCCCGTGCGGCCCGGATGCTGGGCGCCGGCGTCGAGCAGCGTGCCGACCCGGTAGGCGGGGCGGTCCAGCTGTCCGTACGGCCGGCCGAGCACGGTGGCCGAGCCCGAGGTGGGACGGGACAGGCCGGTCAGGATACGCATGGCCGTCGACTTGCCCGCGCCGTTGGGGCCGAGGAAGCCGGTGACGGATCCCGGTTCGACGGTGAAGGACACGTCGTCGAGCGCCTTCACCTCTTTGTAGACCTTGCTGACGTTGTTGAACTCGATCACGCATCAAGTCCAGCGGACGCGCGGCCGAGCGTCATCGCCCCCAGGTAGCGCGCTGCCGCCTGCGATGTAGACCTGCGGCCAGGCAGGTGTCGACCTGGGTCGCTGAGCGCGGCTGCCCGCGGTACCTAGGCTGAGGGCGTGCACGATCCCACGGAGTACCAGCCGCCCTTGGACCGGCTCGGCATGGCGCTGCGCTACCTGTTCGCCGCGCTGCCATTGCTGTTCTACGGCATCCTCCTGGTCTCGATGACCGACCGCGCCCCCTCCGCCCTGGACGTGCCGAGGTCGCTGCTGCTCGACATGGGGCTCGGAGCGATCGCCCTGGTCCTGATGCGATGGCGGCGCCGGTGGCCATGGCAGGTCGCCCTGGCCACGGCCCTGCTGACCGTCATCTCCTTCACCGCGACCGCTCCGGCGTGCGTCGCGTACGGGTCCCTGTGCACGCATCGCCGGTGGCGGCAGCTGGTGCCGGTCGCGGTCGTGTTCTGGCTGTGCCTGGTGGCCTCCACCAGGTGGCAGGGCACCGGCCAGCTGACCGTCTTCTACGGGGTCGTCGGGGCCCTCGCGCTGGGAGGGTTGACCGTCCTCGGCCTCTACCTGCGCGGACGCCGTGACCTTGCCGCCTCGCAGCGAGCGGCGGAGCGGACCGCGCACCTCCAGCGCGTCGAGCAGGCGCAGATGGCCGAGCGGCTCGCGATCGCGCAGGAGATGCACGACGTTCTCGCCCACCGGATCTCCCTGCTGTCGATGCTCGCCGGCGGCCTGGCGTACAGGAAGGACCTCACCGCCGAGCAGACCCGGGAGGTGGCGTCGGCGATCCAGGAGAACGCGCACCAGTCGCTGAACGAACTGCGCGCCGTCCTCGGCACGCTCAGGCGCGACAGCGTCGCGGAGGCCCCGCAGCCGACCCTGGCCCACCTGGACGCCCTGTTGGACGAGGTGCGCGCGGCCGGACAGCAGGTCGAGGTGGACGACGCGATTCACGACAGGGACCTGCTTCCTGCCCAGACCGCGCGGCACACCTACCGGATCGTGCAGGAGGCCCTGACCAACGCCCGCAAGCACGCGCCGGGCAGCACGGTGACGGCCGAGCTGCGCGGGCGGCCGGGTGGCGGCCTGCGGATCACGGTGAGCAACCCCGTGCCCGCGGGGACGCCCGCGGGTCCCGGCGGCAAGCTGGGGCTGGTCGGCCTGGCCGAACGCGCCAGGATGGCCGGCGGCACCTTGAGCCATGCCGTCAGGAACGGACGCTTCGTCCTCGACGCCCGGCTGCCGTGGAAGGCTTGACACCGTGACTCGACTGGTGCTCGTGGATGACGACCCGATGGTGCGGACAGGGCTGCGCCTGATCCTCGGTGGCGATCCAGGCCTCGAGATCGTCGGCGAAGCGGGCGACGGCCTGCGGGCCATGGCGGTGGTGCGCGACCTCAGGCCCGACGTCGTGCTGATGGACATCAGGATGCCCGTCCAGGACGGGCTGACCACCACGGAGCTGATGCTGGCCAGGCCGCATCCGCCCAGGATCCTCATCCTCACCACCTTCGACGCCGACGACATGGTGCTGCGCGCCCTCGAGCTCGGCGCGAGCGGCTTCCTGCTCAAGGACACCCCGCCGCCGAAGATGATCGAGGCGGTCCACGCCGTGGCGAACGGCGAGCCGGTGCTGTCCCCCAGCGTCGTCCACCAGGTGATCGCCGCGGCCACCGGCAGGCACGAGCCGCGGCGCCCCGAAGCGCGGCGGGAGCTGGCCAGGCTCACCGAACGCGAGCGCGAGGTCGCGATCGAGGTGGCCAGGGGCAGCTCGAACGCCGAGATCGCCGAACGTCTGCACATGAGCGTCGCGACGGTGAAGGCGAACGTGACGCGGATCTTCGCCAAGCTGGAGACCGACAACCGCGTCCACGTCGCCATGAGGGTGCGCGACGCGGGCCTGCTGTGAACGGGCGCAGGGGCCGGCAGCGAGGCGGCGGGTCAGACGCGAGCTCGGAGCCGCCCGCGCAGCGGCGGCGGCTGGCGCGGAGGTCAGGGTCGATGCCGGGTGGCCGAGGACGCACGCGCGCCGCGGCCCAGCACGGGGACGAGCACGGCCGCGACCGCCAGATGCATGAGGGACAGCATGACCTTGGCCCCCGTCGTGGCTCCGGCGCCGAGTATCGGCACGAAGGACAGCACAAGGACCGCGACGGCCAGCACCGTCCAGACGAGCCCGGCGCGACGCGGCGCGCGGCGTTCCAGTACGGCGAGCACTCCCCAGCCGAGCAGCGACAGGATCAGCGTGAAGCCGGCCACCATCGGCAGGCCGACGACCATGGGCGGCCGGCCGTCGCGCTGATCGACCGTGAGGTCGATGCCCAAGGCGAGGGCGAGGAGCCAGAGCAGGCTGGTGGCCAGGACGGCGCCCGCCACCGCGACGGGTCGTGACCGGCGGCGTCCGAGTCGGGCGCCGCCGGTGGTGGTGGCCATGTCGGCCATGGGGTCCTCCTTCAGTGGCGGATAACTGATCCTCAAATGTAGGAGGGAAGCTGAAGATGACGAATGCTTCACAGTCGCAGATTCATACGTCATCGTCTTCTGCTAGCGTCGCCGCATGGATGTGCTCAGCGATGTGATCGCCATCATGCGCTCCGGGCGGCCCCGCTCGGCAAGGGTCGCGTGGCACGGTCCGTGGGGGCAGCGCTTCCCCTCGGTGCCGGGCTCGGCCGGGTTCCAGGTCGTCCTGCAGGGGTCCTGCTGGCTCATCCCGCCGACCGGCGACCCTGTCGCGCTCGGCGTGGGCGACGTGGTGTTCTTCCCTCACGGCCACGGTTACGGCCTGGCCGACAGCCCTGCGGCGTCGCTGGCCGAGCCCGCCTGCGACCCGATGGAGGACACCGAGCTGTTCGTCTCCGACCTCGTCGGGCGGAGCGGGCCCGTCACGGTGACACTGTGCGGCGGCTACCAGCTCGACCCCGCCAGGGCCCACCCTCTCCTGCGCGACCTGCCCGAGGTCATCCACCTGCCCGCCAGGGTCGGCCGGCACCCCGAGCTGCGCGCGGCGGTCGACCTGCTCGGCGCCGAGGTCGACCGTCCAGGCCTGGGCGCCGACACCCTCGTGCTCGCCCTGCTGGACATGCTGCTGGTGTACATCCTGCGCGCCTGGTTCGCCGACCGGCCCGCGGGGAGCCAGGCCGCCGGCTGGTCGGCCGCCCTGGCCGACCCTGCGGTCAACGCCGCCCTGCACGCCATCCACCAGGACCCCGCCCAGCCCTGGACGGTCCAGACCCTCGCCGACCGGGCGCGCCTGTCGCGGGCCGCCTTCTCCAAGCGCTTCACCGCCCTGGCAGGCCAGCCGCCCCTCACCTACCTGACCTGGTGGCGCCTGGCCGTCGCGGCGCGGATGCTGCGAGAGTCCGACGCCCAGCTCGGCGAGGTCGCCACGCGCGTCGGCTACACCTCCGAGTTCGCCTTCGCCAACGCCTTCAAGCGCGAGTACGGTCTCGCGCCGGGCCGGTACCGCCGTCAGGGCGGAGAGGCGGCCTCCGCCTCCGCCGCGACGTAGGTCATGCGGGCGGCGCTAGATCGACGAGCGGTTGACCGAGCGTGGCAGCAGTGCGAGCAGGACGACCAGCGCGGCGGCCACCGGCACCCCCCAGAAGAGCACCTCGGGGACGGCGGCGGCCGTCGCCTCGGCGGTCTGGGCGCCGCTGCCCTGCAGTTCCCTGGTCAGCAGGCTGCCGAAGCTCGCCACGCCGAGCGACATGCCGAGGCCGCGCACCGACAGCGTGGCGGAGGTGACGGCCGCGAGATCGGCGGGCGAGGCGGCGTTCTGCGCGACGACCACCAGGTTCTGCATCAGGAGCCCGAACCCGACGCCCAGCACGCCGAGTTCGAGGGCGAGCACGGCGTAGGCGGTCCCCGGTCCGATCTGGCTGACCAGCGCGAAGCCCAGCACCACGACGAGCGAGCCGGCGACGAGCGAGGACTTGTACCCGCCGCTCCTGCCGACGCGGGCGCCGGCGAGGAACGACACCGCCATGAAGGTGACGACGTACGGGTTGAGCGCGAGGCCCGCCTGCGTGGCGCCCATGCCGTACGCGCCCTGCAGATAGGTGGGCAGGTAGACGACCGAGCCGCCGAGCAGCGCACCGAGGAGCACGGTGGCGGGCAGGGCGACCCGCAGCGCGGGGTCGGCGAACAGCCTCGGCGGAAGCAGCGGGTTGACCGCCCGCCGCTCCCACCACACGAAAGCCGTCAGAAGGACGGCGAAGGCGCCGACCAGCCCGAGGATCACGGCCGAGGTCCACGCGTGGGCGCGACCGCCCCACTCGGCCACCAGCAGCAGGCTCACCGTCGCCCCGACGAGCAGCACGGACCCCGTGACGTCGACCCTGCCGCCCCCTCCTGCCCTCGGCAGCCGCAGCGCGAACGCGACCATGGCGATGCTGAGCAGGCCGAGCGGCAGGTTGATGTAGAAGATCCAGCGCCAGCCCACGGCGTCGGTGATCGCCCCGCCGGCCAGCGGCCCGCCCACGCTGGCGACGGCGAAGACACCGCCGGTGAGGCCCTGCACCCTGCCGCGCAGGCGCTGCGGGTAGAGCTCGGACAGCGCGATCGTGGGCAGGACGAACAGCGCGCCCGCGCCGATGCCCTGCAGCGTCCTGGCGGCGATCAGCTGGGGTGTCGACTGCGCCAGGCCGCACAGCACGGAGCCCGCGATGAAGACGGCGACCGCGGTGACGAAGACGGCGCGCCGTCCGAATCTGTCGCTGAAGCGGCCGTAGAGCGCGCCGGTGGTGGTCGAGGCCAGCACGTAGGAGGTCACGATCCAGCCGATGGCGTCCATGCCGCCCAGGTCGGCGGCGATGTCGGGCAGCGCGATGGCCACCACCGTCTGGTCCAGGACCGACAGCAGCATGCCGATCAGGAGCCCGGCCGTGGCCAGCGGAACCCGGCTCGCGCCGGCCGGGGCGTCGGATGCGGTCTGGACGGACTGCGTGGACACGACGCTCAACCCCCGGCCCTGGCGAACGGGTGGGGCAGGGCGAAGTCGGCGCTGAGCAGGTCCTGGTCGATGACCGCCGCCGCGACGGTGCCGCCCGCCGCGGCGGCGACGACGGCGGCCATCGGCATCGGCACGGTCGCCCTTCGCGCCATGTCGCCTGCCGCGTAGACGCCCGGCACGCTGGTCTGGCCGAACTCGTTCACCTCCACGCAGCCGTCGGAGAAGGCCCTGCAGCCCAGCCGGGCGGCCAGACCTGAGCGCTGGCGTGGCGCGTTGACGACGAAGACCGCCTCCCTGTCCAGCGGCGGGCCGCTCTCGAACACGATCTGCTCGAGGCGGTCGCCCGTCGCCTCCAGCCGGGCGACGGGCTCGCATCGCACCGTGACGCCGTTCGATTCGAGCGTCGCGCGCGAGGCCGGATCGAGCGCTCCGCCGTCCGTGCAGAGCGCGACGTCGGAGGCGAAGCGGCTCAGCTGCAGCGCCAGCCGTACACGGGGTGGCTCGGAGCCCATCACCGCGACGGCCTTGCCGGTGCACTCGTAGCCATGGCAGTAGGGGCAGTGGAAGGCGGAGCGGCCCCACAGCGGGCCGGCTCCGCGCGGGCCTGGCAGCTCGTCGGCCAGTCCGGTGGCGAGCAGGAGCCGCCGCGCGACGGCGGTGTCGCCGCCTGACAGAGACAGGCGGAAGCCGCCCCGATCGGCGAAGTCCACGGCGGTGACGGCTTCCTCGCGCACCTGGACGCCCGGGTAGGCCGCCAGCTCGGCGCGGCCGAGTTCGCGCAGCTCGGCGGGTGGGGTCCCGTCGCGAGTGAGGAAGTTGTGGACCGCCCCGGCGGGGGCGTTGCGGCCCTCGCCCGCGTCGATCAGGAGCGTCGTGCGGTGGGCCCTGCCCAGGGTCAGGGCCGCCGACATCCCCGCGGGGCCCGCGCCGACGATGGCGACATCGAACAGGCATGCGTTGCTTGACATGAGAGAGAGTCTGCAAGTTAATGTCAACATGAAGTCAAGTGGTTCCATGCGCATCGGGGAGCTGGCCGAGCGGTTCGGTCTCGCGCCGCACGTGCTGCGCCACTGGGAGTCCATGGGCCTGCTCACCCCCGCCACCAGGGTGAGCGGTCGCCGCCAGTACACCAGCGACCACTTCGTCAGGGTCATGACGATCCTGCGCGCCAAGTCGGCGGGGATGAGCCTGGAGCAGATCAGGGAGGTCCTCGGCGTCCCCGGGCAGAGAGAGCGCAGGGAGATCCTCCAGCGGCACCACGCCGAGCTGGAGCGGCGGCTGCACGAGATCACGGCGTCCAAGGCGCTGATCGAGCACATCATGCAGTGCCAGGCCGACGACTTCACCCAGTGCCCCGGCTACCGGCGGCTGGCCGAGAGCGAGGCCGGTGGCTGGAACCTCCACGAGAACGTGTGCGTGGTGGAGGACCGGCCTGTCTGACGGGAATCGCCGCGACCCGATGGCATGATCCTTGAGGTGGCACAGCGGCGGAAGTTCATGGTCGTGCTGGAGCACGCGGCGCTCGTGACCGGGTTGATCGTGCTCTACTACCTGATCCCGATCGGCGACGGGTCCGACCTTCCGAGGGTCGGCCTGGGAGTGGCTCTCTTCCTCCTGGGCGTGGCCGTCCTGGTCTGGGTGTTCGCCCGCCACACCCTCGCCGTGGCGCGCAGGGACAGGCAGGCTCGGCTGGGGGTGCTGCTGTACCTGCTGTACACCGCGACCTCCTTCTTCGCCCTGAGCTACTACGCGGTCGCCGGGATCGACGGCGACCAGTTCGCGGACCTGCACACCCGCACCGACGCGCTGTACTTCACGGTCGCGACCATCGCCACGGTCGGATTCGGAGACGTGCACGCCGTCGGCCAGCTGGCCCGCGCCCTCGTCACCGTGCAGATGGTCTTCGACCTCGTCATCATCGCGGCGCTGGTGGGCGCCTACCGGCTGACATTCGCCCACAGGAGCGAGCGCTGAAGGCCCACCACCACGCGGTGTGTACGGTTCTCGCATGCGGTTCGGGGTGCTCGGTCCACTGACGGTGTGGGACGCCGAGGGGAATGCGGTCAGGATCTCCGAGGCGAAGGTCAGGGCGCTCCTCGCCGACCTGCTGGTGCACGAGGGACGGCCGGTCTCCGCCGACCGGCTCATCGACGACCTGTGGGGCCAGGAGCCGCCGGGCAACCCCGCCAACGCCCTCCAGGCCAAGGTCTCCCAGCTGCGCAGGGCTCTCGGCCGCGACAGGGTGGTCTACCAGGCGCCCGGCTACCGGCTCCGCCTCGACGAGCAGGGCGACGAGGTGGACGCGCTCCTGTTCCAGAGCCTGGCGGGCAGGGCCCGCCTGGCCGGCGACCCCAGGGCGAGGGTCGCGCTGCTCACCGAGGCGCTCGAGCTGTGGCGCGGGCCGGCGTTCGCCGAGTTCGCCGACGAGGAGTTCGTGCGGACGGCCGCGCAGCGCCTGGCCGACCAGCGCCTGGCCGTCCTGGAGGAGCAGGCCGAGGCCAGGCTGGAGTCGGGTGACCGTACCCTGCTCGTGGGGGAGCTCGCGGACCTGGTGGCGCGCCATCCGCTGAGGGAGCGGCTGCGCGCCGTCCAGATCCGCGCCCTCTACCTGGCGGGTCGCCAGAGCGAGGCGCTGGCCTCGTACGCGGAGCTGCGGGAGCGCCTGGCCGAGGAGCTGGGCCTCGATCCGAGTCCTGAGCTGGCCGAGCTCCACCAGGCGATCCTGCGCCAGGACGTGACACCGCCCGCGTTCACCGGAGGGCAGGCGGACGCCGGCCCGTCGCAGCGGCCCCGGTCGAATCTCCCCGCCGCGCTCACCGCGCTGGTCGGCCGCGACCGGTCCATGGACGAGATCGGCCGGCTCCTCGGCACCGCGCGCCTGGTCACCCTCACAGGCTCGGGCGGGGTCGGCAAGACACGGCTCGCCGTGGAGAGCGCCGCCAGGCTCGCGGCCCACGTGCCCGACGGGGTGTGGCTGGTCGAACTGGCGGGGCAGGGCGGCGACCTGGCGGACCTGGCGCAGCTGGTCGCCGCCGTGCTCGGTGTCAGGGACGACGTGCCCTCGGGCCCGCAGCGGCTCGGCGTCGCTCCCGCGCCCGCAGAACGGCTCGCCGCCGCCCTGCGCGACCGCAGCGTCCTGCTCGTCCTCGACAACTGCGAACACGTCGTCGAAGCCGCCGCCGAACTCGCGCGGCTGCTGTTGCGCGCCGCGCCGGGACTGCGTGTCCTTGCTACCAGCCAGGAGCCGCTGGGCCTGGCGGGCGAGGCGGTCTTCCTGGTGGAGCCGCTCGAGGCGGCCGACGCCGTACGGCTGTTCGCCCAGCGCGCCGCCGCGGCGGCCCCGGGCTTCTCGCTCGACGGCGCCACCCGCGAGACCCTGGAGGCGGTGGCGGAGATCTGCCGCCGCCTCGACGGCATTCCGCTCGCCCTCGAACTGGCGGCGACCAGGGTGCGCGCGCTGGGGGTGCGGGAGCTGGCGGCCCGCCTCGACGACCGGTTCAGGCTGCTGACCTCGGGACAGCGCGGAGCGCCCGCGCGGCAGCAGACGTTGCGCGCGATGATCGACTGGAGCTGGGAGCTGCTCGGCGAGCGGGAACGCGTCGTGCTGCGCCGTCTGGCCGTGCACAGCGACGGCTGCGCCCTGGACGCCGCGGAGGCGGTGTGCGCGGGTGACGGCGTGTTCCCCGAGGAGGTGCTCGACCTGGTCACCCGCCTGGTCGACCGCTCCCTCGTCGTCGTGGTCGACGGGCCCGCAGGTCCCCGCTACCGGCTGCTGGAGTCCGTGGCGGCGTACGCGATGGAGCGCCTGCGCGAGGCGGAGGACGTCGCCGAGGTCAGGGAGCGGCACCTACGCCACTACCTGGATCTCGCGGAGCGGGCGGATCCCCACCTTCGCGGCGCCCCGCAACGGGAGTGGCTCGGCAGGCTCGACGCCGAGGCCGCCAACCTGCGCTCGGCGCTCGACGAGGCGACCCGGCGCGCAGCCGAAGCGGGGACGCCCGCGCCCGAGGCGGTACGGCTGGCCACCGCTCTCGCCTGGTGGTGGCTGCTGCGCGGACGGCTGAACGAGGCGGGTCGCGCCCTGTCCGGCGTGCTCGCCGTCGCTCCGGGCGCCGCCGAGCTCCACGTGCTCCGCGACGCCTTCGCCCTGCTGACAGGCGACAGGTCCAGCACGGGGGAGTGCCCTGAAGCGGCGATCGAGGACCCAGGGCGGCGCGGCCTGGCCGTGTGGATCTACGCGTACGGTCTGTTCAACGCCGGTGATCTCGCCGCCGCCGAGGAGGCCAACGCCCGCGCCCTCGACCTCTTCGCCGTCGCGGGCGACCGGTGGGGCAGCGCCGCCGCTCTGGGGCTGCGCGCCATGCAGGCGCTGATGCGCGGCGACCTCGACGGCATCGCCGGCGACGGCGTGCGCAGTGCGCGGCTCTTCCGAGAGCTCGGCGACCGCTGGGGAGAGCTGCAGACCGTCTCGCCGCTCGCCGCGCTCGCCGAGATCAAGGGCGACTACGAGGAGGCCGCGCGCCTGCAGAGAGAGGGGCTGCGCATCGCGCAGGAGCTGGGCCTCGAGACGGAGGTGTCGGCGCGCTACTCGGGGCTCGGCAGGCTCGCGCTGCTCGCCCACGAGTGGGACAGGGCCCGTGAGCTGCATGAGCGGGCGCGGCGGCTGGCCGTCGAGCAGGGCTACAAGTACGGCGAGGTCCACTCGGAGATGGGGCTCGCGCTGGGGGCGCGCCGCTCGGGCGACCTCGACGAGGCCGAGGCGCGGCTGCTGCGCCTGCGCGACGCGGCGGTGTCCTCGCGTGTGGGCGAGCATCTGCTGCTCGCGGAGCTCGGCTTCGTCGCCGAACAGCGGGGAGACAGGGCGGGGGCGACGGCCCACCATCTCCTCGGGCTGCGGATCGCCCGTTCCATCGAGGAGCCGCGCGCCATGGCCCTCTCTCTCGAGGGCCTGGCGGGGGCGGCGGCGCTCGCGGGGGACGCCGACGGCGGCGGGTGCGCGGCCCTGCTGCTCGGCGCGGCGCAGGCCGCGCGCCTGAGCGTGGACGCCCCGCTGCCGCGCGCCGAGCGCGGCGACGTCGACAGGATCACGGCGGCGGCGAAGGCCGCCCTGGGACAGGCGGCCTTCGCCGAGGCCTTCCGGCGGGGCGCGACCCTGTCACCCGAGGAGGCCGCGCTCATCGCCACGAAGGTGCTGCCGCCCACGCCCTCCTCGGCGGAGGACGTCTGACGGGCGCGACCGGTCACGCGGCGGCCGGGCTGAGCGTCTCGGCCCTGCGGACGGCGTCCAGCGTGGGGTAGTCGGTGTATCCGCTCTCCCCGCCGACGTACATCAGGCCCGTGTCACGCACCGGGTTGAGCGGCGCGCCCGTCCGCAGCCGCTCGACCAGGTCGGGGTTTGCCAGGAACGCGCGGCCGAGCGAGATCAGGTCGGCTCCCGCGGCCAGGAGCCGCTCGCCCTCCCTCCTGCCGCCGTCGGCGGGCAGGGGTCCCGGCCACGGCAGCATCGGGTTGGCGATCAGCGTGCCCTGCCAGCGCCTGCGCAGGTCGTGGAAGAGCGGCTGGCCGGGGTCGGCGAAGACGACATGCAGGTAGGCCATGCCGACGTCCGCCAGCGCGTCGAGCAGCGCCGGATAGATGGCGCCGGTGTCGCCCTCCTCGATGCCGTTGACGGTGAGCCCTGGGGCGATGCGCAGTCCGACCCGCTCGGGGCCGACCGCGTCGGCGACGGCCTTGACCACCTCCACCGCGAACCGGATGCGGCCCGCCACCGAGCCGCCGTAGGCGTCGGTGCGGTGGTTGGTGCCCCCCGCGAGGAACTGGTGGATGAGGTAGCCGTTGGCGCCGTGCACCTCCACCCCGGCGAAGCCCGCGTCGACGGCGTTGCGGGCGGCGGCGGCGAAGTCGGCCACGGTGGCGTGGATCTCGTCGATGGTCATCTCCCTCGGCACGACGGCCGGCTGGTGCCCGCTCGGGGTGAAGATCGTGTCGGGGAGCGGGACCGGTGAGGGCGCGACCGGCACCAGTCCGCTGTTGTCGGGGTGGCCCACCCGCCCGCCGTGCTGCAGCTGCAGGAACATCCGGCCACCGGCGGCGCGCACCGCGTCGGTCACCTGCCGCCACCCGGCCACGTGCGCCCGGTCGTGGATCGCGGTGATGTTGGGATAGGTCTGCCCCACGGCGTTCGGGGTGGACGCCTCCGCGATGATCAACCCGGCCGAGGCCCGCTGGGCGTAGTAGGTGGCCATGATCGGCTGCGGGACGCCGTCGGCTGCGGCGCGGTTGCGGGTCATCGGCGCCATCACCAGGCGGTTGGGAAGGCGGAGGTCGCCGAGGCTCGCGGGTTCGAACAGGCGGGACGTCACCGGTGCGTTCGCGGTGGTGGCCTCGTCGGCGTACGTCGTCATGATCTGCTCCCTGCTGCGTGGTTTCGCTGACAGGGACGACTGTGCTCTCAGGCGCTTCGGAGGCGCTGACGGTCGGCTGACGCGCGGCACGAGGCGGGCGTCAGCCCCTTGCGCCCCGGGGCTGACACGCGTCACGTAGCGGGCGTCAGCCCTTGCGCACCGGCAGGCGAGCAGGGCGGATGATGATGCTGCCCGACGTCCACCGCACGTCCTCGGCCGCTCCCGCGAGCGTGAGACCGGGCAGCCGCCGGACGAGGACGCAGAGGATCTCCTGCAGCTCCATGCGCGCCAGGTTCGCGCCCAGGCAGTAGTGCGGGCCACGGCCGAAGGCGAGGTGCTGGGCCGTCTCGCGTCGCAGGTCCATGGTGTGCGGGTCGGGGAAGACCGAGGGGTCGAAGTTGGCTCCCGCGAAGGAGGCGATCACTCCCTCGCCCTTTCCGCACCGTGCCCGAAGGCAGCTCGACGTCCTCGGTGGCCACCCTGAGCAGCGGGCTGTCGCCGGGCTGCTCCATCCTGAGCAGCTCCTCCACCGCGCCGGGCACCAGCTCGGGCCGGGCGGCCAGGCGGGCGTAGCCGTCGCGGGGGTCGAGCAGCCTGAGCACCGCCCTCCCCAGCACCGATCCGGTCGTCTCGTGCCCCGCGAGGAACAGTCCCAGCGCGTTGCGCACGAGCTCGTCCTCGTTCAGCCGGTCCTCACCGTCGCGGGCGTGGATCATCGCGGCCAGCAGGCCGTCCCCCGGATCCTCCCGATGCTCGGCGATCACCTCGGCCATGTAGGCGTAGAACTCCATGGCCGCGGTGAGCTTGTCCTCCTCCGACAGGCTGGAGGTGGACAGCATCGCGTCCGACCAGGCCCGAACCCGTACGGAGTCGATTCCCGGCACGCCCATGACGTCGCAGATGACCTGGATGGGCAGGGGGAAGGCGAAGTCGTGCAGGAACTCGAACTCCTCCCCAAGCCCCTCGATGAGCTCGGCGGTGAGCTCGCGCAGCCTGGGCCGCCAGCCGTTGACCACACGCGGCGTGAACACCCCCGACAGCAGCCTGCGCAGCCGGGTGTGATCGGGCGGGTCCATGCTGGTGAGGGTCCCGGGGGAGTCGGCGATGGTGAACCCGGGAAACATCCGGGGCGCGCCAGGGCGGCTGAGGTCGCGGCTGAACCGCGGGTCGCTCAACACGGCCACGGCGTCCTCGTGGGTCGTGGTGAGGTACGCCGTGTCCCCGCTGGGCAGCAGCACCTTGCCGAGGGGCTCCTTGGCCCGCCGCTCGGCGTACGTCTGCGCAGGGACTCCCCGTGGACCGGGTACGAACGGGTAGCGCTCAAAGTCGGCCATGAACCGGACGCTATCCACTGATCCACCGACGTGACAGGCCTGAGGCGCGGCTAGATCTCCCTGAGCGCGGGAAGCAGCGAGCCCTTCGCCCAGTCGAAGAACGGCTGCTGCTGGTCGGCTCCGATCTGCACCAGCGCCACATGCGTGTACCCGGCGTCGGCGAACTTCCGCACCGCCTGGACGACGGCGTCCACGTCGTCACCGCAGGGCACGCTCTCGGCCACGTCCTCGGGCCGTACCGTGCTCGCCGCGGCCGCGAAGTTCACCGGGCCCGGCAGCTCCGCCATGACCTTCCACCCGCCCACGCCCGACCAGCGCCACAGCCGGTGGGCGCGCTCCTTGGCGGCCTCGGCGTCGGTGTCGTAGGCGATGGGCAGCTGGCCGTAGACCGGCTTGCCCGTACCGCCCGCGGCGTTGAACTGCTGGACCACCTCGGGCATCGGCTCGTTGACCACCAGCAGGTCGCCGAGTTCGGCGGCGATCGCGGCCGAGCGCCCGCCGGAGGCCGCGATGCCGATCGGGACCTGCTCGTCGGGCCGGTCGTAGAGCTTGGCGGAGTCGACGTTGAAGTACTCGCCGTGGTAGGTGACGTAGTCCCCGCCGAACAGCTCCTTGATGATCTCGATCGCCTCGCGGAACATCTCGTGCCGCGTGTCGGCGGGCGGCCAGCCCTCACCGATCACGTGCTCGTTCAGGTTCTCACCCGCGCCCAGGCCGAGCGTGAAGCGGCCGCCGCTCAGCGCCCCCATCGTGGCGGCCTTCTGCGCGACCACGGCAGGGTGGTAACGCATGATCGGGCAGGTGACGTACGTCATGAGCGGGATCCGCTGCGTCGCGTGCGCGACCGCGCCGAGCACCGACCACGCGTAGGGCGAGTGCCCCATCTCCTCGATCCAGGGGAAGTAGTGGTCGGAGATCACCGCGAAGTCGAAGCCGAGTTGCTCGGCGGTGACGGCGTAGTCCACGAGCTGCCGGGGGGGAGTCTGCTCGGACATCAGGGTGTATCCAATGTGCACCATGAAGTCGTGGTTTCCTGGCTTCGGCAAGGATAAGTACCGAACACCGAAGATCAATGATGATCGGCGCAGGCCGTGTGCTCTCCGCTCGGTGTGATGCAGGGTGGGGACATGTCGGTCGCGGACTTTCGCAGGTGGGTGAGCCGTCCATGGGCGGGGGACGCCGCGCTCGCCGTGGTGGTGCTGGCGGCGGAGCTCGGCTCGGCCTCATGGGGTCTCAGCGTCAGGGTCGTGCTGATCGCGGTGGGCGGGGCGGGGCTGATGCTCCTGCGGCGCCGCTACCCGGTCGTCGTGGCCGTGCTGGTCGGCGTGCTCTATGTGGTGGGCGCCCAGCCGCCCCTGTACGACGCGCCGGTCAGCGCCATGATGATCGCGCTCTACAGCGCGGGCCGCCACACCCCGGCGCTCACCTCGGTCGCCGTGGCGGCGGCGGCCGTGACTATCAGCCTGGCGCTCAACGGGGTGGTCATGGGGGCGCCTCTGTCGATGACGCTGCCCCTGGCGCTGTCGCCCGCGATGCCCGTGGCGGCCGGGCACCTCGTCCGGCTGCGGAAGGAGCTGACCGCGCGAAGGGAGCAGCAGGCGGCCGAGCACGCGGTACGCGAGGAGCGCCGGCGCATCGCGCGGGAACTGCACGACGTGATCGCCCACCACGTCAGCGTGGTCGGCCTCTACATGGGTGTGGCCAGGAGGACGATCCCGATCGACGGGGAACGCGCCCAGCGGGCCCTGCTCACAGGGGAGGAGACGGCGCGCAGGGCGATGACCGAGATGCGTCACCTGCTCGACGTGCTGCGCACCGACGGCGAGTCGGTGGAGAACCAGGCGGGCGTCGGGGTGGCGAGGCTGCCGGCGCTGGTCGAGGAGTCGGGCAACGCGGCGCTGGAGGTCACCGGCGAGGCGGTCGAGCTGCCGACGACCGTGGACCACGCCGTCTACCGGATCGTCCAGGAGGCGCTCACCAACACGCGCAAGCACGCGGTGGGCGCCAGCTCCCGCGTACGGCTGGCCTACCTGCCCGGCCTGGTCGAAGTGGAGGTCACCGACGACGGCCAGGCGCGCCAGAGCGGCGGCGTGGGGCTCGGTCTCGCGGGGATGGCCGAACGGGTGTCGCTGTGCGGAGGCCGGCTGCGCGCCGGCCCCTCGCCCGCGGGAGGCTTCGTGGTGCACGCCCAGATCCCCCTGCAGGAGAAGACGTGATCAAGGTACTGCTCGTGGACGACCACGCGCTGGTCAGGGCGGGGCTGCGCCTGCTGCTCGAGACCGAGGACGGACTGACCGCCGTGGGCGAGGCCGTCGACGGGCTCGACGCGGTACGGCAGAGCCACGCCCTGCGCCCCGACGTGGTGCTGATGGACCTCCACCTGCCCGGCATGGACGGCGTGGCCGCCACGGAGCGGATCGTCGCCGAGCTGCCCCAGGTCAGGGTGCTGGCGCTGAGCACGTTCGACCTGGAGGAACACGTGGTGGCGGCGCTGAGGGCCGGCGCGTCGGGCTTCCTGCCCAAGGACGCCTCGCCCGAGGAGCTGATCGAGGGCATCAGGATCGTGCACAGGGGCGAGGCGACGGTGGCGCCCCGGCTGTTGCTCGGCCTGATCGGCACCTTCGTCCGCCCGACCCGCCCCCGTGCGGTCGAGGTCCCCGCCGAGCTGTCCGGGCTGAACGAGCGCGAGAGGCAGGTGCTCGAACTCATCGCGCGCGGACTGTCCAACGGGCAGATCGCCGAGGAGGTCGGTCTCTCGGTCTCGACGGTGAAGAACCGCGTGAGCGACGTCTTCGCCAAGCTCGGAGTCCGTGACAGAGCTCAGGCGGTGATCGCCGCCTACGAGGCCGGCCTGGTCACCCCGGGCGAGCGGGGCCGCTGACCCTCGTCCCCCACACGCCGGTCGCTGTTTCCACCGCCGTGGCGGAGGGGGCGGGAGCGGACGAAGAGCCCACCCGGGGGCGAGGCGTGGGCTCTCGTCGTGCCGGCCGCCCGGTCACCGGCCAGGCACGTCACGCCGGGCTGGTTGTGGCGCGGGGGCCGGAGAATCCCCGGCTCCTACTTGCAGCTGTGGAAGCCGGAGTTGTAGCCGTCACGGAACCCGTTCCACCAGGCGCCGCTGCCTTGGACGTTCAGGTCGTGGGGCTTCTTGGCCTTGCAGTCGGCCCTTCCATCGGTGAACCCCGCGTTGTAGCCCTTGTTGTACTGCTTCTTCTTCTTGGGCTTCGGCGGCAGGGCCGTCGTGACGGTCGTGGTCTCCGATCCGGCCTGGGCGATGGCCGTGGTGCCGAAGCCCGCCGCGCCCTGGGTCACCGTGCTCGCCTGCGCGGCCGCGACCGGTCCGAAGGCGAGAGCGGTGAGGAGTGCTGAGCCGACTAGCAGACGTCGAGTGCCAGGCATTCCCTTCTCCTTTCTCTTCTGCCGGGGCGGCCCGTGGCGATGATCGGCCGGCGAGCTCGCGCTCCGACGTTCCCTGCCATCATCGGAAACGGACTGTCACGCGGCCGCCATGATCGCGTGACGCCTGCGTGACCGGCGTCCTCACCCGCCGGCGGGCTGGAGCTGCGCCACCAGCTCGCACAGCCGTGGCGTCGGCCGCAGCCCGAGCTCGCACTGAAGGCGCTGTGCGTAGCGTGTGAAGTGGCGCAGCGCCTCGACCTGGTTGCCTTCGGCGAGGTGCGCCTGGATGAGCGCGGCGCAGGCGCTCTCACGCAGCGGCTCGGCGTGCAGGGCGGCGCTCGCGGCCGCGACGGCGTCGGCGTGGCGGCGGGCCCTGACGAAGTCGGCGGCCAGCGCCTCCAGGGCGTGCAGGCGTTGCTCGTGCCACTCCTCCGCCGTGGCGAGGACCCAGTCGTCGTACCAGCCAGGCAGCAATCCCGACGACAGCACGGAGACGGCCGAGGGGCTCAGGTCCTCGTCAGGGGTCGGCGCGGTGCGATCGAGGATCCGCAACGCCAGGGAGCGGGCGTGATCGATGTCCACGTCGGTGTCGGGCGAGAGCCGGATCTCGGTGACACCGACGTCGAGCATGCGCCGCCCCGCCCCGTTCAGGCGGGCCAGCGCCGATCGCAGGCTCGCGTACGCGCGCCGCTCCGACGCCTCGGGCCAGAGAGTTCCCGCGATGAGGTTCCTGGGAACGCTCTGGCGGCACAGGGCGACGAACGCCAGGAGGCGTTCCGAACCACTTGGCAGGGTGACCTGGTCGTCCCCTGCCTGGAGCCGGAAGCCGCCCAGGAGATCGACACGCAGAGGAGACCGGTAGCTGCTCTCCATAATCCTCCCGTCCCCGCACTATCCGGGAACAGCGTCACGCGGTGGGCAGCCCTTCCAACCATCCCTATTGTCCGTTATGTACCCTCCGAATGTCGAGGGAGGCGCTCGTAGGACCGGCTGTGGCGGCTCAGCCGCGCGCGTCCAGGAGGGCGTTGAGCTCTGGGTAGGGGAGGGCGCCGTCCAGCGCGGTGTAGGTGCCGGAGCGGAGGAGCTCCTCGGTCGCGCGCCTGGCGACGCCGTAGGCGGCCTCGGCGACGGCTGAGCCGAGGCTGATCCTGGCCACCCCCTGGGCGGCGAGCGCCGCCACGTCAGGCGCGCCGAAGCCGGCGAGCACGTTGAGGGGCGCGCCGACCTTGTCCGCCAGGGTCGCGAGGGCGGGAAGATCGAGCAGGCCGGGCACGAACACGCCGTCCGCTCCGGCCTCGACGTAGGCGGTCGCGCGCTCCAGCGTCTCACCGAGGTCGGCGCTCCCGCCGAGGTAGGTGTCGACGCGGGCGTTGAGGAACATCGGGATCCCGGCCTCGTCGGCGGCGGCCCGGGCGGCGGCCAGCCGTGCGGCCTGATCCTCGATCGTGCGCAGCGGGGCGGCGCCGGTGCGGTCGGCGTCCTCCAGGTTGACGCCCACGGCGCCGGCGGCCAGCACCTCCCGCACGGTCCGCCCGACCCCCTCGGCGTCCTGCGCGTAGCCGCCCTCGATGTCGGCGCTGACCGGCACGGTGACGCCCGCGGCGACCCTGGCGACCAGGTCGCGGGCGGCGGCGGCCCCCAGGCGGTCGCCGTCGGGCGAGCCGAGGCTCCAGGCGACGCCCGCGCTGGTCGTGGCGACGGCGGACGCGCCGGCGGCGGCGACGACCATGGCGCTGGCGGCGTCCCATGCGTTGGCGAGCAGCAGCGGCCGCCCGGGGACGTGCAGCGAACGGAACAGCAGTGCTCGGTCACGTTGTGTGCTCATGAGGAGAGACTCCATCAGCTGGTGACGCCCCGGCCAAACGTTTTAGGCAGGGCTGAAACGTGGCGAGGGTGCGGAAGGCGGCGGTGATCGCCCCATCGCCGGAGCCATTCGTGATTGCCGCCTTTTGGAGAAGAAAAATTGGACGGGGCCATGACTGTGGAATGTCGAGAGGAATTCGGTAAGGAGTCATGGTTGTTTTCGCACATGGATTTCGGTCCGCAGCGGAAAGTGGTCCTACCGTGCGGAAAGGGACCGAAACGATCTGCAGGGCCCGCGGCGGCGCTTCCTTGACAGCCGGTGATTTCCAGGAGTCGATGTCGCGGCCGGACGAAGGCGCCAGGACAACGATCTTGGGTGGGCCGATTTCACCTCCGCAGGCGGGAGGGGGCAATTCCGCTTGTTCGCCTGCACAGAGGGGTCCTGTATCAGCCTGTCCGAATCTCTGGTTTAGTCGCGACGCATACTCAGGCGCACTATCACCCCGGAGGGGTTCTGTGAAGCCCCTGAGTCGGACGTGTCAGCAGAGTTGCGGACTGCGGTAATCACCGTTGACGCCGCCCGTAAGGACTGGATATAAGAGGTCTGACCGCAAACCGCCAATACTTGGGCAAGACGTACTAAGTCGTACGGGATTCAATTCAAAGAGTTCTTTGCAGCTTTTGCCGAGGAGCCCCCGCACCATGGCGATGAAGCATCTCTGTCTTGCGCGACCTATGCCCTGTACGTTCTTTCTGACCGCGGACGGCACCCGCCCAGGCCGGGGAGGTGCGCAGCCATCACGGGTCAGCTGACCGCGGCTCCGCGCGACCCCCACCCGGTCTCCGCGCGCCGCACCCGCACCCTGTTCTGCCTCCCCTTCGCCGGCGGGGGCGCAAGCGCCTACACCCCGCTGCAGCGCGACCTCGCGAGCCTGGAGGTGGTGCCGCTGCAACTGCCCGGCAGGGAGAACCGCCTGTCCGAGCCACCCGCGTTCACCGTCCACGAGGTCGCCGACGAGATCGCTCCCGCCACGGACACCCCCTACGCCCTGTACGGCCACAGCATGGGCGCGCGCCTGGCCTTCGAGGTGGTCAGGGAGCTGCGCCGCCGCGGACTGCCGCAGCCCACGCGCCTGTACGTGGGAGGCGCGCACCCGCCGCACCTCAGGGTGCCGCTGGCCGCCACCGCCGACCTGCCCGACGACGCCTTCATCGACCAGCTGGTACGGCGAGCAGGCGCCATGGCCGAGCTGAGGGAGGAGCCCGAGCTCCGCGAGCTGATGCTGCCCCTGCTCCGGTCGGACCTCGCCTGGATCAAGCGCTACCGCTACACGCCCGAGCCCCCTCTGGACACCTCCATAGTCGCCTTCGCGGGCGTCGACGACGGGGAGGTGGGCCCTTCCGACATGCTGGGCTGGGCCCGGCACACCGCCCGTGACTTCGGGCTGAGAACCCTGCGCGGCGGCCACCTGTTCGTCAAGGACACGCACGAGGAGCTGGCCCGCCTGATCACCGCCGACCTGGCCGGCGAGGTCGGCGCGCCCGAGCAGGACGAGGTCCACCTCTGGCTGGGCGAGAGCGCGGCGGGCGTGGAGGAGGTGCTGCGCCGCTACGGCGGCGGAGTGCGGGCGAGCGCCTGCGACGCCGACGGGCTGACCCTGGTCGCCGTGACCGCGTCACACGCGGCGGGCGTGGCCGTGGGCCCGGCCGCCGCGACGCCCGACGCCGTCGACCTGTCCGTGCTCGACGTCACCGAGCGTGACCAGATCGAGGACGCGGCGGAGGAGGACAGGCACTGGCTGGCGCAGCGCGCCGTGACCGCCAGGCGAGCCCTGGTCGCGGGCGCGGGCCATGGCGCCGCGATCGAGCCCTTCCCCGACCTCGGCGACCCAGGACCCTGGCAGGTCCAGGGCTGGCAGGTGCTCCACCTGCCGCTGCACACCTCGCGGGGCGAGGCTCGGGGAGCCGTGGCCGTGCCGTACGGCGGGGCGAGGCTCACGCTCTTCACGCTGAAGGACCGGACCAGGTGATCGAAGTGAAGGCGAGTCCGCTGCTGCACGACCTGGTCACCGCCCAGGCCCGCCGTACCCCCGACGCCGTCGCGATCAGGCAGTGGAACGAGCGCCTGACCTACCGCGAGCTGATCGGCGCCGCCAACGCGCTGGCCCACCGCCTGCGCGAGGAGGGGGTGGGGCCCGAGGTCCGCGTCGGCGTCTGCGCCAGGCGCACACCCGGCCTGCTCGTGTCGGTGCTCGGCGTGCTGCTGGCAGGCGGCGCGTACGTGCCGCTCGACCCTTCGCACCCCACGGCGCGGCTCCTCACGATCATCGAGGACGCCGGGATCGACGTGGTCGTCGCCGACGAGAGCGGCGAGAAGAAGCTGGCGGCCGCGCCCGTCAGGCTTCTGCTGCCGGACGGGCGCGAGGAGCCCGAACCGCCCGCGCGCCACACCCATCAGGCCGGCGCGGCGTACGTGCTCTACACCTCCGGCTCGACGGGCCGGCCCAAGGGCGTCGTGGTGAGCCACGCGTCGGTGGTCGCGTTCGTCACGATGGCGGGAGGGCGGTTCGACCTCTGCGCGGGATGCCGCTCCATCGGCTTCGCCGCCCTCGGGTTCGACGTGTCCGTGCTCGACGTCTTCGCCCCGTTGGCCGAGGGCGGGTCGGTCATGCTGGTCCCCGACGAGGACAGGGTGGACCCGGCCCGCCTCCAGCGCTTCCTCGAAGGCCATGAGGTCACCTGGGGCACCATCCCGCCCGCGCTGCTGCCGCTCCTGGACCCCGGCAGGCTGCCCTCCCTCACCGACCTGCTCACCGCGGGCGAGCCCGCGGGTCCCGAGCAGGTGGCCCGCTGGTCCAGGCCGGGCCTGCGCCGCTTCCACAACTGGTACGGCCCGACCGAGACGACCGTGTGCGTGGTCGGCACGGAGCTCGAGGGCGAATGGGACAGGCCGCTGCCGATCGGCCACGCCCTTCCCGGCTGCACCGCGCACGTCCTCGACGACGAGCTCGAGCCCTGCCCTCCCGGCGTTCCTGGCGAGCTCTACATCGGCGGCCCCCAACTGGCCCGCGGCTACCTGGACAGGCCCGCCCTGTCGGCCGAGCGCTTCGTCCCCGACCCCTACGGAGCGCCCGGCGCCCGCCTGTACAGGACAGGAGACAGGGTCGTGCTCGGCGACGACGGCGCGATCGGCTTCCTCGGCAGGGTCGACCGCCAGGTCAAGGTCCAGGGGCAGCGGGTGGAGATCGGCGAGATCGAGTCCGTGCTGCGCGCGCACCCGGCGATCCGCCACGCCGTCGTCGACCTGGACACCGGCGCGGGCGGGCTGAAGGAGTTGACCGCCTACCTGGCGCCCGAGGACGCCCCCGATGTGGCGGACCTGCGGGCCTACTGCCTCCAGACGCTTCCCTCCTACATGGTCCCCACCAGGGTGGTCCGCCTGCCGGTGCTGCCGATCACGGTGAGCGGGAAGATCGACATGGCGGCGCTGCGCGCGCACGAGGCGTCCCCCGCGCAGGCGGCGGGCAGACGGCCGGAGAGCGTGGAGGAAAGGGCCGTCGCGGCCGTGTGGGCCACGACGTTCGAGACGGGGGAGCCTGGCGCCGACGACGACTTCTTCGCCGCGGGCGGCCACTCCCTGCTGGCCATGCGTCTCACGGCGGGGCTGCGGGAGCGGCTGCGCAGGGAGATCGCCGTCGAGGACGTCCTGTCGGGCCGCACGGTGGCGGGCATCGCCGCCCGCGCCGCGGCCGCCGCGCCGCTGCTCGACCCGCCCGCCGTGGCGCCCGCCGCGTTGTCGGCGCTCCAGCGGCGGATGTGGTTCGTCGAACGGCTGGCCCAGGGCACACCCGTCCACAACATCGCGATGGCGCAGCGGCTGTCGGGCAGGCTCGACGTCGACGCGCTGCGCGCCGCCCTCGCCGAGGTCGCCCGCCGCCACGAGGTGCTGCGCTGGCGCGTGCCGCAGTCGGGCGGGGTCCCGGCCGTCGCCGTGGACCCGCCGGGCGAGGTGCCGCTTCCCGTGGAGCAGGTCACCGAGGAGGGGTTGCGCGAGAGGCTGCAGGCCGAGGCGGCCTCCCCGTTCGACCTGGCGAAGGGGCCGCTCTGGCGGGCGCTCCTGCTGCGCATCGCCGACGACGAGCACGTGCTGGCCCTCACCGCCCACCACCTCGTCTTCGACGGCTGGTCGCAGTCGGTGCTCTACGAGGACCTCGGCCGCGCCTACCGGGGCGAGCCGCTCGCCGCGCTGCCCGCCTCCTTCGGCGGCTACGTCGCATGGCTCGCGGAGAAGGAGGCCGCCGCCGACCTCGACTGGTGGAGCGCGCGGCTCGACGGCGCCCCCACCGTGCTCGACCTGCCGAGGGACCATCCGCGCCCCGCCGTGCAGACCTTCGAGGGCGCGGGCGTCACGGCCGAGGCGGACGTCTCGACCAGCGCCGCCGTCAGGGCGCTCGCCGCGCGCCTGGGGGCCACGCCGTACGCGGTCATGCTCGCGGCCTTCGGACAGGCGTTACGGCGGCTGACAGGCCGGCACGACCTGATCGTCGGCACCCCCGTCGCCGACCGCCGCGACCCCGCGCTGGAGCCGATGGCCGGATGCCTGGTGCAGATGCTGCCGGTGCGGCTGCGGATCGAGGACGACGAGGCATTCGCCGCGCACGTCGCGAGCTGCCAGTCGACGCTGTCCGAGGCGCTCGCCCACCTCGACGTGCGCCTCGAACGGCTGGTGGACAGGCTCGGTCCTGGACGCGACCTGTCGCGCAACCCGCTGATCCAGGTGCTGTTCAACATGTACGACTTCACCGAGCCGCGGCTGAGCCTGCCGGGGGTGAGCGCCACCCCGCTGCCTCCCGGTCTGCCGGGATCGCTGTTCGACCTCACCCTGTACGTCGGAGAGCGGCAGGGCAGGCACGTCCTGCAGGCCGTCTACAACCCCAGGCTGTTCGCCGCCGAACGGATCGAGGCGCTGCTGGAGGGCTACCTCAGCCTCCTCGGCGACCTGGTCGCCGCCCCCGAGCGCCCGGTACGGCACGCCGCGCTCCGCCCCGCCGGCACCGCCCTGCCCGACGGGAGGGCGCCGCTTCCCGGCTGGGACGGCCCCGGCCTCGTCGAGACCGTCCTGAAGCGGGCGAAGGCCCATCCCGAACGCGTGGCGGTGAGCGGCGAAGGAGGCGAGCTGTCCTACGCCGACCTGGCCGAGATCGTCAGGACGACGGCCGCGACCGTGCGGCAGGGGCAGACGGTCGCGGTCCTGGCCGCCAGGCGCTGCGAGCTGCCCGCGCTGCTGCTGGGCGTGCTGGCCGGCGGGGCCCGCTGGGCGGTGCTCGACGCCGCCCATCCCTCCGCGAGGCTGGCCGCCCAGGCGCGGTCGGCCGGCGCCCAGGCCCTGCTCGCCTGTCCCGGAGTCACCGTTCCGCAGGAGCTGTCCTGGCTCCCCCGCCCAGGCGGCGAGGGCCACGACGGCGCGGCGGTGCCGTACGAGCAGCAGGGGTATCTGTCCTTCACCTCGGGCTCCACGGGGGAGCCCAAGCCGGTCCGCGCGGGAGAGCGGCCGCTGGCCCGCTTCCTCGCCTGGTACCCCACCGCGCTCGACCTGACGGAGGACGACACCTTCGCCCTGCTGGCAGGCCTCGCCCACGACCCGCTGCTGCGTGACGCCTTCACCCCGCTCGTCCTCGGCGCCCGCCTGTGCGTGCCAGGCCACGACCTCGTCCGCGACCCGGCCAAGCTCGCGGCGTGGCTGCGCGACCACGCCGTCACCGTCGTCCACCTGACCCCGCAGCTGGCCACGCTCATCGCCGCCGCCGGGGTGGCCTTACCCGACCTACGGCTGGTGGTGTTCGGCGGGGACAGGCTGACCTGGGCCGACGTCGCCAGGTTCGCGCAAGTCGCGCCACGGGCCAGGATGGTCAACTCCTACGGCACCACCGAGACGCCGCAGACCCAGGCGATGCACCTCGTCGGCGAGCCCGGGGGCGACAGCGGCGACCCCGTGCCCGTCGGCCACGGCGTCGACGGCGCCGAGCTGCTCGTGCTCGGCGCGGACGGCGCCCCCGCCGCGGTCGGCGAGCTGGGGGAGGTCGTGATCAGGAGCCGCAGGCTGGCCGAGGGGTACCTCGACGAGCGGCTCACCGAGGAGCGCTTCGCCGTGGAGGCCGACGGCGTCACCGGCCGCTACCGGACGGGAGACCTCGGCAGGTACGAGCCCGACGGCGGCGTGGTGCTCGCGGGCAGGAGCGACGGCCAGGTCAAGATCCGCGGCTACCGGGTCGAGCTGGGCGAGATCGAGCACGCGCTGCTGGCCCATCCCGGCGTGCGGGCCGCCGTCGCCGTGGCCGTCGACCAGCGGGCGGGGCCCGCGCTTCGGGCGTACGCGGTGCCGGAGAGCGCGGCCACGCACGCGGGCGAGTTACAGCGGCATCTGAGAAGCAGCCTGCCCGACTACGCGCTCCCCGCCGACCTGATCCTGCTGCCCGCGCTACCCCTGACCCCCAACGGGAAAGTCGACAGGGCCGCGCTGCCCGCCCCCGCTTCCCGGCCCGCGGCCCCGCGGGGGAGAGGAGCCCGCCACCGGCACCGAACGGCTGATCGCGGGCGTCTGGCGGGAGGTCCTCGGCCTGCCGAGGGTCTCCGCCGGCGAGAACTTCTTCGAGATCGGCGGGCACTCGCTCGCCACCGCCCAGGTCCAGGCCCGTCTCACCGCCTCACTCGGCAGGGACGTCCCCATCGTCGATCTGTTCCGCTTCCCGACCGTCCGCGCGCTCGCCGCCCACCTCGATGGCGAGCGCCGTACGGCCGGACCGGAGCGTGCCGCCCGACGCATCGCGGCGCGCCAGGCACGACCGTCATCTCGCAGGCCTTACCAGGCCAGACAGGAGAACAAGGAATGACCGGTCCGGCGTACCACGAACCAGAGCAGGCCGTCGAGCCGATCGCGGTCATCGGGATCGCTTGCCGCCTCCCAGGCGCCGAGGACGTGCCCGCGTTCTGGCGCAACCTGGTCGACGGAGTGGAGTCCGTCAAGTTCTACACCCGTGAGGAGCAGGAGGCGCTCGGCGTCCCCGACTACCTGCTCGACGACCCGACCTTCGTGCGGGCGGCCTCGGTGGCCGAGGACTACGGCGCGCTCGACGCCGCCTTCTTCGGGATGTCGCCGCGAGAGGCCGAGCTGCGCGATCCGCAGCAGCGGATGTTCCTCGAGCTGTCCAACACCGCTCTGGAGGACGCGGGCTACGACCCCTCCCGCTACCAGGGCGAGGTCGGGGTCTACGGCACCATCGGCTCGGACGAGTACCAATGGATGTACATCAGGCCGAACCGCAAGGTGTTCGCCTCCGTGGGCAGCCTGGCGGTCTTCACCGGCAACCACCCCGACTACCTGGCGACCCTGGTCTCCTACAAGCTCGATCTGCGCGGGCCCAGCGTGACGATGCACACGGCCTGCTCCTCCTCCCTTGTCGCCATCCACGTGGCGTGCGAGGCGCTGCGCGCGGGTGAGTGCGACATGGCGCTGACCGGCGGCGTCTCGCTGGAGATGCCCGCCGAGTGGGGCTACCAGTACCACCAGGACGGCATCTACGCCGCCGACGGGCACTGCAGGGCCTTCGACGCCGGAGCGGCGGGGACGATCTGGGGCGGAGGCGGCGGCGTCGCCGTGCTCAAGCGGCTGTCCGACGCCATCGCCGACGGCGACCACATCCGCGCCGTCGTCGCGGGCAACGCGATCAACAACGACGGGGCGACCAAGGTGGGCTTCTCGGCGCCCAGCGCCGAAGGCCAGGCCGCCGCGGTCTCGCTCGCGCTCGGCGTCGCCCAGGTCGACCCGCGCACCGTCACCTACGTGGAGGCCCACGGCACCGGCACCTCCCTCGGCGACCCGATCGAGGTGGCCGCCCTGTCCAACGTGTTCGGCAGCGGCACCGACGAGGCCGGCTGGTGCGGCATCGGCTCGGTGAAGACCAACATCGGCCACCTCGGCCCCGCCGCGGGCATCGCGGGCTTCATCAAGACCGTCCTGGCGCTCGAACACGGCATGATCCCGCCGACGATCAACTTCGAGAAGCCCAACCCGCGCATCGACTTCGGCACCAACCCCTTCTACGTCGCCTCCTCGCTGACCAAGTGGGAGACCGACGGCTTCCCCCGCCGCGCGGGCGTCAGCTCCTTCGGCATCGGCGGCACCAACGCCCACGTCGTGATGGAGCAGGCGCCGCCCGCCCCCGTGCCCACGACGCAGCCGCGCCCCGCCCACCTGCTGCAGGTGTCGGCCCGCACCTCCAGCGCGCTGGAGGCCGCCGTGCGCAGGCTGGCCGACCGCCTCGACGGGGCCGAGATCGACCTGGCGGACGTGGCGTTCACGCTGCGCAAGGGGCGGCGCGAGATGACCCATCGCGCCGCGGTGGTCGCCACCGACGCCGCCGACGCCGTCGCCGCGCTGACCGACCCACGCCGCCTGGTCAAGGGCAAGGCGGGCAAGCCGCGCGTGGCATGGCTGTTCTCGGGCCAGGGCGCGCAGTACGCGGGCATGGGCGCGCAGCTGTACCGCACCGAGCCCGTCTTCGCGGCCGCCGTCGACGAGTGCGCCGAGATCCTGCGCGACGAGCTGGGCCTGGACATCAGGACGCTGCTGTTCCCCGAGGACGGCGAGCGCGAGCGGGCCGACGAGCGGCTGCGTCAGACCTCGCTCACCCAGCCCGCGCTGTTCACCGTCGAATGGGCGCTGGCGAGCCTGTGGCGCTCGTGGGGCGTGGAGCCGGCCGCGATGGTCGGCCACAGCATCGGCGAGTACGTCGCCGCCACCTTCGCGGGCGTCTTCGATCTGCCCGACGCCCTGCGCCTGGTCGCGGCCAGGGGCAGGCTGATGCAGAGCATGCCGGAAGGCTCCATGCTCGCCGTCAGGATGGAGGAGGACGAGGTGCGCGGGCAGCTGCCCGACGGCCTGTCCATCGCCACCGTCAACGGGCCTGGCAGCTGCGTGGTGGCCGGGCCGACCACGCTGGTCGAGGAGTTCTCCGCCCGTCTCGAGGAGGCGGGCGTCGGGCGCACCATGCTGCGCACCTCCCACGCCTTCCACTCGCCGATGATGGACCCCATTCTCGGCGAGTTCCACGACGTCGTCGCCAGGGCGGCGCGTCACGCGCCGAGCCGGCCGTTCCTGTCCAACGTCTCCGGCACCTGGATCACCGCCGAGGAGGCGGTCGACCCCGCCTACTGGACGCGCCACCTGCGGGAGGCCGTCAGGTTCGGCGACTGCGTGGCCACGCTCGCCGCCGAAGGGGAGTGGCGGCTGGTCGAGTGCGGCCCCGGCAGGCAGCTGGCCGGTCTGGCCAGGACCCAGCTGCCGCGCACCGGGCCCGCGCCGCTGGCCAGCCTGCCCGGCCCCGCCGACCCCAAGCAGGACCTCGAGGTGCTCTACGCCGCGGCGGGCACGCTGTGGACCTCGGGCGTCCAGCTCGACGCCGACGCCCTCGGCGAGCCCGCCCGCAGAGTGCCGCTGCCCGGCTACCCCTACGAGCGCACCCACCACTGGGTCCAGACGACCATCGACCCCGAGCTGGTCTACCCGCGCTCGCCGCGCGCGGGCGCGCTCGCCCCCGAGGAGTGGTACTCGGTCCCCGCGTGGCGGCAGGCCCCCGTCGCCCTCACCGCGACCACCACCGCCACCACCCCCGCGACCACGGCCGCGTGGAGCGGGCGCTGCCTCGTCTTCGCCGGCCCCGCCGCCGAGCCGATGGTGGCCGCGCTGCGGACGGCGGGCGCCGACGTGGTGTCCGTGATCAGGGGCGAGAGCTACGGCGTGGCCGCCGACGGCATGATCACGATCAGGCCGGGACGGCGCGAGGACTACGAGGCGCTGCTGGCCGAGACCGGGGTCCCCGCACGGGTGGTCCACGCCTGGGCCCTCGACGGCGAGCCCGCCGACGGCGTCCGGCAGACGCTGGCCGCCCAGGACGCGGGCTTCCACAGCCTGCTCGACCTGGTCCAGGCTCTCGCCCAGGCCGAACGCGAGCACGACGTCCACCTCGACGTCGTCACCGCGGGCACGCAGAGCGTCACGGGCCACGACCTCCACAGGCCCGAGCACGCCACGGTGGCCGGCATCGCCAAGGTCGTCCCCCTGGAGGCGCGCTGGCTGTCGGTGCGTCACATCGACCTCGAGGACGTCGTCTACGACCCCGCCCCCCTGCTGGCCGAGCTGACCGCCGCTCCTGAGGAGCCCGAGGAGGGCGTGCCGCCGTCCCCCGTGGCCCTGCGGGCGGGGCGCCGCTGGGTGCGCGGCTACCAGCAGGTGCCCGTGGCCCCGCTCGACGGCGAGCCCGCGGGCCTGCGCGAGGAGGGCGTCTACGTCATCACCGGAGGGCTCGGCGGCATCGGCCTGACCCTGGCCGAGGACCTGGCCGCCAAGGTCAGGGCCAGGCTCGTGCTGATCAGCAGGTCGGGGCTGCCGCCACGTGACGGATGGGACGCGCTCGAAGGCGCCGACGACCGCACGGGCCGCGCCGTCCGCGCCGTCCGCAGGATGGAGTCGGCGGGCGCGGAGGTGCTCGTCATGGCCGCCGACGTCACCGACCCCGCGAGCCTGCGCGAGGTCAGGACGGCGGCTCTCGGCAGGTTCGGCCGCGTCGACGGCATCGTGCACGCCGCGGGGCTGCCGGGCGGCGGCATGGCCGAGGTGAAGGAGCGCGAGGCCGCCGACCTCGTCATGGCGCCCAAGCTGGCGGGCACGCTCGCGCTGCGCGAGGTCTTCGGCGACCTCGACCTGGACTTCGTGCTGCTGTGCTCGTCGGTGACGGCCGTCGCGGGCGGCTTCGGCCAGGTGGACTACTGCGCCGCCAACAACTTCATGGACGCCTACGCCCACACCTGGCCTGGCCGGGTGCTGTCGGTGAACTGGGGCGCCTGGCTGGAGGTCGGCATGGCGGCCGAGGTCGCCGCCCCCGTCGCCTTCCGCGCGCTGCAGCGAGGCGACAGGGTCACCCCGTTCGACCATCCCGTCCTGTCCCACAGGCACGAGACCCCTGGCCGCACCCCCTGGTACGGCGGGACCGTCGCCCCCGACACCCACTGGATGCTGGACGAGCACCGCATGGCGCAGGTGCCCGTCATGCCTGGCACCGTCTACCTGGACACCGCCCGCGCCGCCTTCCAGGACGCCGTGCCGAGCCCCGGCCCCCGGCTACGAGGTCGAGCTGCGCGACGTGGCCTTCGTCGCGCCCATGCCCGTGGCCGACGGCGGCGCCGCCGAGCTGCGCGTGCACCTGACCCCCAGCGGCGACGGCATGGACTTCGAGGTGGTCAGCGTCGTCGGCGGGCGATCGCGCCAGCACGCCAGAGGGGCGGCGAGCTGGATCCGCGGCGGCCAGGAGCACGCCGCCGAGCTGGCAGAGGTGCGCGCCCGCTGCTCCCACGCCAGCAGCGACGACATCGCCCACGTGTTCTCCTCCGCCTCGGGCCTGCTGTCCTTCGGCCCCAGGTGGACCAGCCTGCGCTCGGTCTACCTCGGGCAGAACGAGGCGCTGGCCAGGCTGGAGGCGGGCCCCGAGGTGGCGGCCGAGATCGACGGGTTCGGCTTCCACCCCGCGCTGCTGGACGAGGCGACCGCGTTCCTGGGCGCCAGGAACGACCACAGCTTCCTGCCGATCGGCTACGGCAGGATCGTGGTGCACGCACCCGTCCCAGGACGGGTGTGGAGCCACGCCATCCAGCGCGACACGGGCAGCGCCGAGATCGTCGCCGTCGACTTCACCCTCTACGACGACGACGGCGGCAAGATCCTGACGATCTCCGACTTCGTGCTCCGCAGGATCGACAGGGACTCGGTCGCCCAGACGGTCGGCGAGGGCGCGAAGGAGAGCGTCGAGGACCGCGCCGTCGCCGAGGAGTCCGCCGCCGCCGGCATGGCGGTCGACCTCGACGGGGCCAAGGCGGGCATCTCGCCCGCCGACGGCGCCGACGCCTTCCGCAGGCTCCTGGCCGTCGGGCTCGGCACCCAGGTGGTGGTCAACGCCACCCCGCTGCCCGAGTTCGTCGCCGGGGTGCGCGAGCTGACCCAGGACACCGTCGCCGAGGAGCTGGACGGCGCGGCGGCCGCCGACGGCGCCCACGCGCTGGACGAGGACCACGTCGCGCCGCGCAACGAGCTGGAGAGCACGCTGGCGGGCCTGTGGGGCGAGGTGCTCGGCGCCAGGCAGGTCAGCGTCGAGCAGGACTTCTTCGAACTGGGCGGCAACTCTCTCGTCGCGGTCCAGCTCATCGCGCTCATCAGGAAGAAGATCGGCGTCAGGCTGCCCATGCGCAGCCTCTTCCAGGTGCCGACGGTGGCGGGCATGGCCTCGCTGGTGGAGGAGCTGCGCGGCCAGCAACCGGTCAAGCAGGTGGCCCTGACCAGGCTGCCCAGGCAGGAAAGGGCGTGACATGCGCGACGGCGAGTACAAGGTCGTGGTCAACGACGAGGAGCAGTACTCCATCTGGTTCGCGGGCAGGACGGTGCCCGACGGCTGGCGGGAGGCCGGCTTCGCCGGCGACAAGCAGCAGTGCCTGGACCACATCGAGCAGGTCTGGACCGACATGCGGCCGCGCAGCCTGCGTGAGGCCATGGGGCGGTAGGAGGAACGACAGGTGAGCGGCTCTTACGTCTTTCCCGCCTCCTACGCGCAGGAACGTCTGTGGTTCCTGTCCAGGTTCGACCCCGACGTGCCTGTGCACCACGTCAACATCGTGATCGACCTGCCGGAGGGCGCCGATCACGACAGGTGCGCCAGGGCGCTGGGGGAGATGGTCAGGCGGCACGAGACGCTGCGCACGGCCCTGGCCGTCGAGGACGGGAGCCTCGTCCAGGTGGTCATGGCCGAGCTGCCGGTCACCCTCGCCCACACCGACCTCAGCGGCCTGCCCTCCGAGCAGGCCGAGAGGGAGTTCGACGCGCTGGCGGGCGCGGACGCCAGGCTCCCCTTCCAGCTGGACCAGGCGCCGCTGTGGCGGGCGCGCATGGTCCGGCTGGCCGAGGGCGACCAGCGCCTGGTGTTCGTCGTCCACCACGCCGTCTTCGACGCCAGCTCGGGGCCGACCTTCGTCAACGAGCTGCTGGAGATCGAGGCCGCGCTGGCGCAGGGGCGGCCGCACGGGCTGCCCGACCTGGCCGTCCAGTACGCCGACTACGCGGTGTGGCAGCGCGAGCACCTGGCCCAGGGCGTGCTGGCCGAGCAGATCGGTTACTGGCGAGAGAGGCTGGCGGGGCTGCCACGGGATCTGGGCCTGCCCACGGACAGGCCCCGGCCCGCCGTCCGCGGCCATGAGGGGGCCGAGTACCACCTGAGCCTGCCCGCCGAGCTGGTGGACGACCTGGAGGCGCTGGCCAGGCGGCGCGGCGCGACGCTGTTCATGGTGCTGCTCGCGGGGTTCAAGGCGCTGCTGGCCCGCCACGCCGACCAGTACGACGTCGCGGTGGGCTCGCCGGTGGTGGGCAGGGACCTGCCCGAGGTCGAGCCGCTGATCGGCATGTTCATCAACACGCTGGTGCTGCGGACCGATCTCGGCGGCGACCCCTCCTTCGGCGAGCTGCTCGAGCGGGTGAGGACGACCGTGCTCGAGGCGCTCGACCACGCGGAGGCGCCCTTCGACCGGCTGGTCGAGGCGCTCCAGCCGGAACGCGACCCCAGCCGCACCCCCCTCTTCCAGGTGGGCTTCAACCTGTTGCCGCTGGAGGTCAGGGGGCGCTTCCCCAACGGCACGGCCCAGCTCGACCTGAGCATGGACGTCGTCAGGTCGAGTGAGGGCGCCGGGCTCTGGCTCGAGTACAGCACCGAGCTGTTCGACGAGGAGAGCGTCGCCCGCCTGGCCGGCGCCTACCGGCTCCTGCTCGCCGCCGCGGCCGCCGATCCCGGGCTGCGGCTGTCGGAGCTGCCGCTCATGTCGGACGAGCAGCGCGGGCGGATGCTCGACGAATGGACGGCGACCGCCGCCCCGTACCCGGGGCTGCCGCTGCACGACCTGGTCGCCGAGCAGGCCAAGCGCACACCCGACGCGATCGCCGTGAAGACCATGGAGGGCGAGGAGCTCACCTACGCCGAGCTGGTCACCAGAGCGGAGGACCTCGCCAGGCTGCTGGCCGCGCGTGGCGTGGGCGTCGAGTCGTGCGTCGCGCTGTGCCTGCCGCGCGACGCCGACCTCATCGTCGCGCTGCTCGCCGTGCTGCGGGCGGGCGCGCACTACCTGCCTCTCGACCCCGCCTATCCCGCGGAACGGCTCGCCTACCTCCTGTCGGACTCGGGCGCCGCCCTGCTGCTGACCCACTCCTCCCTCCTCGACCGCCTGCCCGGCACGCGGCCGGAGGAGCTCCTGCTCGACCGGCGCCCGCCCGCGCCTGAGGGGCCGCTGCCCACCGTCACCCAGGACCACCTGGCCTACCTGATCTACACCTCGGGCTCGACGGGCCGTCCCAAGGGTGTGGAGGTGCCGCATCGCGGCGTGGTCAACCTGGTCACCGACGTCGTCCGCACCCTCGGGGGCGGCAGCGCGCTGCTGATGACCTCGCTGTCGTTCGACATCGCCGCACTGGAGATCTTCACTCCGCTGCTGTCCGGCGGCACGCTGGTGATCGCGCCGGAGGACGCCGCGCGCACACCGAAGCAGGTCAGGGCCGCGGCGGCCGAGGTGGACCTGGTCCAGCTGACCCCCTCGGTGGCGGGGCTGGCGCTGCCCGAGCTGCCGCCCGGCCTGCCGCGCGTCATCTGCGGAGGCGAACCGCTGCCCGCCGACCTGGCCGCCGGCATCCTGCGGGTCGCGGGGGAGCTGTGGAACTTCTACGGCCCCACCGAGACCACGATCTGGTCGACCGCCTACCGGGTACCGCACGACGCGACCACCATGCTCATCGGAGGGCCGGTGGCCAACACCACCGCCTACGTGGTCGACGGCCACCTGCGCCCCGTGCCCGTGGGAGTGCCGGGCGAGCTGCTGCTCGGCGGCGCGGGCGTGACGCGCGGCTACCACGGCCGCCCCGGGCTGACCGCCGAGCGGTTCGTGCCCGACCCGTTCGGCACGGCGGGCGGCCGCCTCTACCGCACGGGCGACCTCGTCAGATGGCGGCCCGAAGGGACGCTGGAGTACCTGGGCCGCCTGGACGACCAGGTGAAGGTCCGCGGCGTGCGGATCGAGCCCGACGAGATCGCCGCCGTGCTCGCCGAGCACCCCTCGGTACGGCGGGCGGTGGTGACGGTGCGCGACGACGCCCCCGGCGGGCGCGGCCTGGTCGGCTACCTCGACTGGACAGGACAGGAGGGGCCCGCCGGCATGACCGGCGAACTGCGCGCGCACCTGCGCTCCAGGCTGCCGGAGGCGATGATCCCCGCCGCCTTCGTGGCGGTGGACGCCTTCCCGGTGATGCCCAGCGGCAAGCTCGACAGGGCGGCCCTCCCGCCGCCGCGGGCCGTCGAGAGCGCCGAGCGGGTCGAGCCGCGCACCCCTGCCGAGAAGCGCCTGTGCGCGATCTGGGCCGAGCTGCTCGGCAGGGACCACGTGGGCGTGCGCGACGACTTCTTCGCCTCGGGCGGGCACTCGCTGCTGGCCGTCCGCCTGGTCGGCCGCGTCTTCGAGGAGTTCGGCGTGGATCTGCCGCTGCGCCGCTGCTTCGAGGCGACCACCGTCGAGGCGCAGGCGCTGGCCGTGGCCGAACTGGGCCCAGGCGAGGCCGAACCGCTCGAGCCGCCGCCCATCCCGCGCAGGACCGACCCGTCGGCGCCCGCGCCCCTGTCGGACGCCCAGCGCCGCCTGTGGATCATCGACAGCCTCGACCCCGGCAACCCCGCCTACACGCTCTCGTGGGCGTACGGGATCAGGGGGCCGCTCGACCCCGCCGCCATGGCCGCGGCCTTCGACGCCCTGGTGGACAGGCACCCCGTCCTCGGCCACGTCGTCACGGTCCTGGACGGCGAGCCCTGGCAGCACCCCGGCCCCTCACGGCCCAGGCTGACCGTCACCGAGCTGACCGCGCGGGAGGCGGACTCGGTCGAGCTCGCGGAGGCGGCCTTCCGCTTCGACCTGACCACGGGACCGCTGGTCCGCGCCCTGCTCATGAGGGTGGCCGAGGACGAGCACCGGCTGGTGCTGACCCTCCACCACCTCCTCGCCGACCGCTGGTCGGTGGCCATCCTGCTCAACGAGCTGCTGGAGCTGTACGCGGGGCAGCGCCCGCCCGAGCCTGGGGTCGGCTACGCCGACTACGTCGAGTGGCGGCGCGAGCAGCCCGCGGGCGACGACCTCGCCTACTGGCGCGAGGCGCTCGCAGACCTGCCCGACGTCCTCGACCTGCCCGCCGACAGGCCGAGGCCGCCGCTGCGGACCCACGAGGGGGCGCGGCTGCTGTTCGAGCTGGACCGCGACCTCGCCGACGGCCTGCGCGCGCTGGCCGCCGAGCAGCGGGCCACCCCGTTCATGGCGCTCGTGGCGGGGCTGCAGGCGTTGCTGTCGCGCTACACGGGACGGCAGGACATCCCGCTCGGCACGCCCATGTCGGTCAGACCGCACCCCTCCCTCGACGGGACGGTCGGCCTGTTCCTCAACACGCTGGTCCTGCGCGGCGACCTGTCGGGCGAGCCGAGCTTCACCGAGCTGCTGCGCCGCACCCGCGACACGGTCCTCGGCGCCTTCGAGCACGCGGGACTGCCCTTCGAGGTGCTGGTGGACGAGCTGGACGTCAGGCGGGACCTGTCGCGCAACCCCCTGTTCCAGGTCATGCTCGCCTACCAGAACACCCCCGACCTGCCGGGCGACGGCCACGGCCTGAGGCTGGAACGCCGCGACGTCCGCCCCGGCACGGCCATGTTCGACCTCGGGTTCGTCGTCGAGGAGCGGGCGGACGGATCGCTGCTGTGCGTCCTCGACTACGCCACCGACCTGTTCGACGACGACAGGATGCGGCGCCTGGCCGAGCACTTCCGCGCGCTGCTGGCGGCCGCGGTCGCCGACCCGGCGGCCCCCGTCGCCGACGCCGCTCTGCTCACCCCGGGCGAGCTGGCCATTATCGAGTCGGCCAACCACACGGCCGCCGAGCAGCCCCGCGCCGCCCTGCACGAGCTCGTGGCCGCCCAGGTCGCGCGCGCCCCGCACGCGCCCGCGCTGAGCTTCGACGGGGCCGGGTGGAGCACCTACGAGGAGTTCGCCGCCAGGGTGAACCGGCTGGCCAGGAGGTTGCGCGCGCACGGGGCCGGGTGCGACCAGGTCGTCGGTGTGTGCCTGGAGCGCGGGACCGACCTGGTGGTCGCCGTCCACGCCGTCCTCGCGGCGGGCGCGGCCTACCTGCCGCTCGAGCCCGACCATCCCCGCGAGCGGCTGGCCTTCATGACGGCCGACGCCGGCGCGCGGCTGGTGATCTCGACAGGCCGGTCGTCGGGCTCGCTGCCCGACGACGTCGTCCACGTGCTGCTCGACCGCGACGCCGACGTCATCGGCGCCGAGGACCCCGCCCCGCCCGACGTCGCCGTCCCCGCCGACGCCCTCGCCTACGTGATCTACACCTCGGGCTCGACGGGCAGGCCGAAGGGCGTCGGCGTCTCCCACCGCGCGATCGTCAACAGGCTGCTCTGGATGCAGGACACCTTCGGGCTGACCGGGGCCGACCGCGTGCTGCACAAGACGCCCTTCTCCTTCGACGTGTCGGTGTGGGAGCTGTTCTGGCCCTTCATGACCGGCGCGGGCCTGGCCGTCGCCAGGCCCGGCGGGCACGCCGACCCCGCCTACCTGGCGGGTCTGATCGAGGCCGAGGGCGTCACCACCGCGCACTTCGTGCCGTCCATGCTGGACGCCTTCCTGGAGGAGCCGCGGCTGCCAGGGACGCTGCGCAGGGTCGTCTGCTCGGGAGAGGCGCTGAGCGCCGACCTGGCTGACCGGTTCCACGACCGCCTGCCCTCCGCCGGGCTGCACAACCTGTACGGCCCGACCGAGGCGGCGGTGGACGTCTCCTGGCACGCCTGCGGACCTGGCGAACGCGTGGTCCCCATCGGGCGGCCCATCGCCAACACCCGCCTGGAGATCCTCGACGACCGGCTGAACCGCGTGCCTGTCGGGGTGCCTGGCACGCTGTGGATCGGCGGCGTCCAGCTCGCCCGAGGCTACGCCGGCAGGCCGGGGCTGACCGCCGAGCGGTTCGTCCCCGACCCCTACGGCCAGGAGGGCGCCCGCCTGTACGACACGGGCGACCTGGCCAGGTGGCGGCCCGACGGCGAGATCGAGTATCTCGGCAGGTCCGACTTCCAGGTCAAGATCCGCGGCATGCGGGTGGAGCTGGGCGAGATCGAGGCGGCCATGGCGGGGCTGCCAGGCGTGCGAGCGGCGGCGGCCCACGCGGTCGAGGACGGCGCCGGCCTGCGCCTGGTCGGCTACGTGGTGCCGGAAGGCGAAGCGGACCGGCACGGCTGGCGTGAGCGGCTGGCGGGCCTGCTGCCCGACCACATGATCCCCACCAGCTGGGTGCTGATGGACGCGCTGCCCCTCACCCGCAGCGGCAAGCTCGACAGGAAGGCGCTGCCCCGCCCGCTGAGCCAGGCGGCGGCCGCGCACACCGAACCCGAGGGGCCCGCCGAGCTCGCCGTCGCCGCCGCGTGGCAGGAGGTGCTCGGGCTCGAGCGGGTCTCGGCCCACGACAACTTCTTCGCCGTCGGCGGCGACTCCATCCGCAGCCTGAAAGTGGTCGCCCGCCTGCGGGCGGCGGGCTATGCCGTACGGCTGGAGCAGCTGTTCCTCCACCAGACGCTCGGCGAACTGGCCGCGCGCCTGACCGTGGCGGAGGCGGCGCCGCCACCCGAGACGCAGGTCGCGGCCTTCGGGCTGCTCAACCCCGAGGACTTGGCGCTGATGCTGGAAGGTGAGGCGGAATGACGGTCACGACGGGGGCGGCAAGCGGCCTGGAGGACGCCTATCCTCTGGCCACGCTGCAGGCTGGGATGCTCTACCACAGCGCCTACGAACCCGGCGCGCTCACCTACCACGACTTGACCACCGTCACGCTGCGCGGACACTTCGACAGGGAGTCGTTCGAGGCCGCGCTCGCCGAGCTGGCGGCCAGGCATCCGGTGCTGCGCACCTCGATGGATCTCACCAGGTTCAGCGAGCCTGTGCAGCTGGTGCACCGCTCGGCGGTCATCCCGCTGGAGGTCACCGATCTGTCCTGCGACCCCGAGGCGGGCGAGCGGGTCAAGGAGTGGTCGGAGGGGGAGAAGCGACGCCCGTTCGACTGGTCGACGCCGCCCCTGGCCAGGTGCCATGTGCACCTGCTCGCCGACGGTCACTTCGCCTTCAGCCTCAGCTTCCACCACGCCATCCTCGACGGGTGGAGTGTGGCGGCGCTGATCACCGAGCTGTTCCGCCGCTACCACGCTCACCTCTCCCACGACCCGCTCCCCGTGACGGCGCCGTCGGTCGGCTTCAGGGAGCTGGTCGCGGCCGAACGCGCGGCCCTCGCTTCGGAGGCGTCGCAGGAGTTCTGGCGCGAGCGGGTGACCGACGCGCCGGAGACCCGCATCCCCCGCCTGCGCGGCCACGGCGGGGAGGGCGAGAGCCTCGTCGAGGTGCTGCGCGAGCCGGTGCCGCCGGCGCTGCTGGCCGAGCTGGAGCAGGCGGCCAGGTCCCTGCGGGTGCCGCTGCGCACCGTGCTGCTGGCCGTCCACCTGCGCGTGCTGGCGCTGGTGACCGGCGCGCCCGAGGTGATGACGGGGCTGGTCACCCACGGCCGTCCGGAGAGCGAGGCCGGCGAGGAGGTGCTCGGGCTGTTCCTGAACACCGTGCCGCTGCGCATCGACGTCACGGCGCCCAGCTGGGCGGCGCTGGTGCGCAGGGTGTTCGACGCCGAGGTGGCGCTGATGCCGCACCGGCGCTACCCGCTGTTCGAGATCCAGCGCGCCTCGGGCCGCTCGCCGCTGCTCGACGTGCTGTTCGACTTCCGCGACTTCCACGTCTACCGGGGGATGCCCGGCATCGAGGTGGTGGACCAGGAGTTCTTCGAGCAGACCGACCTGCCGTTCGCGACGAGCTTCACCCGCGCGAGGGAGCACGGGGAGTTCGAGCTGGCGATCGCCTACGACAGGAACCAGTTCGGCGCCGAGCAGGTCGCCGCGATCAGGGACCACTACCTGACCGCGCTGCGCCAGGGCCGTCGACACCGGCGCCGATCCCCGGCCCTCCGGCCCCTACCTGGAGCGGGACGCGGCCTCGATCGAGCGGTGGAACGACACCGCCCTGCCGTACGACGCCGCGTCGCTGCACGAGATCGTCGCCGCGCAGGCGCTGCGCACGCCCACCGCGCCGGCCGTCTGCTACGACGGCGTCTGGCTCACCTACCGGCAGCTGGCGGCTCGCGCCCGCGCCGTCTCCGACCTGCTGGTCGCGGCGGGGACGGTCCAGGGCGACGTGGTGGGCGTGTGCATGGACCGCGGCCCCGACCTGCTGCCCGCGCTGCTGGGCGTGCTCGGCGCGGGCGCGGCCTACCTGCCGCTGGAGCCCTCGCTGCCCGCCGACCGGCTCGCCTACATGATCGAGGAGGCGGGAGCGCGGACGGTGCTCGCGGACGCCGGCACCGCGGCCCTGCTGCCCGACGGCGTCGCCCTGCGCGTGGACGGCCCCGCCGCAGGCCCCGCGGGCCCGCTGCCCGAGGTCCATCCCGACGCCCTCGCCTACGTCATCTTCACCTCGGGCTCGACAGGACGGCCGAAGGGCGTCGGGGTCTCGCACAGGGCGATCGTCAACCGCCTGCGCTGGATGCAGCAGACCTTCCCGCTCACCCACGCCGACAGGGTCGTCCAGAAGACGCCCATCGGCTTCGACGTGTCGGTGTGGGAGCTGTTCTGGCCGCTGATGGCCGGCGCGGGCCTGGTCGTGGCGCGGCCGGACGGGCACAAGGACAGCGCCTACCTGGCCTCGCTGATCACCTCGCAGCGGATCACCACCCTGCACTTCGTCCCCTCGATGCTGGCCGTCTTCCTGGAGGAGCCCCTGCTGCCCGAGACGATGCGGCGGGTGATCTGCTCGGGCGAGGCGCTCGGCGCCGACCTGGCCGGCCGCTTCCTCGAGCGCCTCCCCCAGACCGAGCTGCACAACCTGTACGGCCCGACCGAGGCGGCGGTGGACGTCTCCTGGCACGCCTGCGCGCCGGGCGAGCCGTCGGTGCCCATCGGCGGGCCGATCACCAACACCCGCATGGAGGTCCTGGACGCGCGCGGCGAGCGCGTGCCGATCGGCACGCCAGGTGAGCTGTGCCTGGGCGGTGTCCAGCTGGCCCGCGGCTACGTCAACAGGCCCGCCCTGACGGCCGAGCGGTTCGTGCCCGACCCCTACGGCCCGCCCGGCTCGCGCCTGTACCGCACGGGCGACGTGGCCAGATGGCTGCCGGGCGGCGAGGTGGAGTACCTCGGCAGATCCGACTTCCAGGTCAAGATCCGCGGCCAGCGCGTCGAGCTCGGTGAGATCGAGGCCGTCCTCGCCGCGCAGCCGGAGGTCCGCGCGGCGGTGGTGACGCTGAGGCAGGAGCGGCTGGTCGGCTACGTGGTCCTCGACCCCGACTCGGAGATCGACGGGGCCGCGCTCGCCGTACGGCTACGCGGGCGGCTGCCCGAGCACATGGTGCCGGGCGCATGGGTGGTGCTGGAGAGCCTGCCCGTCACGGCCAACGGCAAGCTCGACAGAGCCGCCCTGCCCGCCCCGGGGGAGCAGGAGAGGGAGCGGTACGTTCCGCCGCGCGATCCCTTCGAGGCGCGCCTGGCCGTGCTGTGGGAGGAGACGCTGGGGGTGCGCGCCGTCAGCGTCCACGACGACTTCTTCGCCCTCGGCGGCCACTCGCTGCTGGCGCTCCGCCTGACGATGCGGCTGCGCAAGGAGCTGGGCAGGGACGTGGCGCTGTCGTCCGTGCTCACCGCGCCCACCGTCGCGCTGCTGGCCGCCGAGCTGCGCCGTCCGCAGGACAACGACGGCGCTCCCGAGCGGATCGTGCCGCTGAGGCCCGCCGGTGACCGTACGCCGATCTTCCTGTTCCACGCTCTCGGCGGGCAGGTCTTCCGCTACCTGCCGCTCACCCGGCACCTGGGCGCCGACCAGCCCGTCTACGCGATCCAGGCCGCCGGGCTCGCCTCGGGCGAGGAGCCGCACGCCACGCTGGAGGAGATGGTCGACGACTACGTCGCGCACCTGCTCAAGATCCGGCCCCACGGCCCCTACGTGCTCGGCGGGTTCTGCATCGGCGGCAACATCGCCCTGGAGAGCGCCAGGCGGCTGCGGGCCATGGGCGAGCAGGTGCCGCTGGTCGTGCTCTTCTACTCCGACGCCGACGAGCCCGTCCTGCGCGCCTCCCTGGAGGACGACGCGGTCCTGCTCATGCACGCCCTGGCCGGCGGGCCCGTGCAGGTCGAGCTGGAGGACCTGCACAGGATGGACCCCGAGGAGCGGCTCCTCACCGTCATCGACGCCGCGGCCCGCGCCGACACGCTGCAGCCCGACACCGCGGACCTGAACCAGGCCCGCCGCTTCGTGAAGGTCTTCCGCGCCAACGCCCACGCCGTGGGCCACTACCGGCACGACCCCTACGACGGCGACGTGCTGCTGTTCTCGCCGGCCGAGAACGGCGCCGCCCCCGGCGACATGGGCTGGAGCTCGGTGATCACCGGCAGGCTGCGCATCTCGCCGATCCTCGGCGACCGCTTCACCGTTCTGTACGAGCCCCTGGTCGCCGACGCGGCCGCCGAACTGAGGAGCAGCATCGACCATGGCCTCACCGACGGCTGAGCCCGCCACCCTGTGGCGCAACCCCGACTTCATGAAGCTGTGGGCGGGGGAGAGCTTCTCGCTGATCGGCACCCAGGTGACCGTGCTGGCGATGCCCATCGTGGCCTTCCTGCTGCTGAACGCCTCCGTCGCGGAGATGGGCGTACTCGGCGCGCTGGCCAGGCTGCCGATGGTGCTGTTCTTCGTCGTCGGCGTCTGGGTCGACAGGATGCGCCGCCGTCCGGTTTTGATCTGGAGCGACGCCGCGCGCGCGCTCATGCTCGCCACCGTGCCGCTGCTGTTCCTGATGGACCTGCTGACGCTGTGGTGGCTGTACGTCGTGGTCTTCGTCATGGGCGTCCTCGGCGTGCTGTTCGAGATCGCCTACCGCTCCTACCTGCCGGTGCTGGTGCCGCCCGAGCACCTCGGCGAGGGCAACAGCAAGCTGCAGCTCAGCGACTCCCTCTCCAAGGCGATCGGGCCGAGCCTCGCGGGCGTGCTGGTCGCGGCCCGCTCGGCGCCGCTGGTCATCCTCATCGACGTGGCCAGCTACGTCGCCTCCGCCCTGTGCCTGCTGTCGATCAAGAAGAAGGAGGAGGCGCCGCAGCCCGACAGCGGCGGCTCCATGCTCGGCGCCATCCGGCAGGGATTCAGCTGGGTGATGACCCAGCCCCAGGTCAGGCCGCTGGCCATCGCCACCGCCGTCTACTCCTTCTTCGACATCGGCATCCTGCAGACGCTCTACTTCCCCTACGTCGTCGACGGCGTCGGCGTGCCCGCGGCGTGGGTGGGCGGGGTGCTGGCCGTCGGCGGCATCGGGGCGCTCATCGGGGCGTGGCTGTCGGTCAGGCTGATGAAGGGCATCGGCCCAGGGCCGACCATGCTGTGGTCCACCGTGGTGGGCAACAGCGCGCTGCTCCTGGTGCCGCTGGCCGGAGGGCCCCTGTGGCTGGCGCTGACGATGCTGGGTGTGGCGCAGTTGCTGGTCGGGCTGTGCGCGCAGGTGTTCATGGTCAACAACATCACCGTGCTGCAGACCTCGACGCCGAGGGAGCTGACCGGCAGGGTCATCGCGACGATCTGGGCGATGGGGCTGGTGCCCGCGCCCCTGGGCGCCCTGGTGGCGGGGCTGCTCGGTCAGGCGGTGGGGATGCGGCCCGTCGTGCTGGTCGCGGCGCTGATCGGCGCGCTGGTGCCGATGGCCGTCCTCGCCCTGTCGCCGATCCCCAAGATGCGCACGCTGCCCGAGGCGCCCGTCAGCGCCTGAGCCCCAGGAGTCGAGTTCGTCAGGAGTTGAGCTCGGCCAGCCAGCCGAGCTGCTCGATCCGATCGTCCATGGTCGGGGCGTTGAGCCCGACGATCAGCCTGGTGGCGCCCGCCTTGCGGTAGGCGCCCATCAGCTCCCTCACCCGGTCGGGCGTGCCGCACAGGGTCAGCGCGTCGATCAGGTCGTCGGGCAGTTCCTCCACGGCCTCGCCCATGTCGCCTTCGAGATAGGCGTCCTGCACCCTGGCGGCGGCCGAGCCGAAGCCGAGGCGGTGCGCGAGCCTGTTGTAGAAGTTGACGCCCTTGGTCCCCATGCCGCCGAGATACAGCGCCACCATCGGTCTGACCATGTCGCGGGCGTAGTCGGCGTCGTCGTCGACCATGGCCATGACCATCGGCGACACCTCCACCCGCGCCGCGTCGCGGCCCGCGCGTGCCGCCCCCGCTCGCAGGTGCGCGAGCGTGTCGGCCAGGTGCTCGGGAGGGAAGTGGATGGGCAGCCAGCCGTCGGCGACCTCGCCGGCCAGTTCCACCGCCTTCGGGCCCATCGCGGCCAGGTGGACGGGCAGCGGCTGCCTGACGGGCCCGATCGTCATCGTCAGCGCCTTGCCCCTGCTGTCGGGTAACGGCAGCACGATGCTCGGGCCCTCGTGCTCGACGGGCCGCTGCTCGAGCGCGGTCCGCACGACGGCGACGTAGTCGCGCAGATGGGCCAGCGGGCGCTCGTAGCGCTGACCGTGCCAGCCCTCCGACACCTGCGGGCCGGAGGCGCCGAGGCCGAGCAGGAACCTGCCGCCGGAGACCCTGTCGACGGTGGCCGCGGCCATCGCGGTGGCGACCGCCGTACGGCTGGACATCTGGATCACTCCGGTGCCCAGCGCGATGCGCTCGGTGCCGGCCGCCAGCCAGGCCAGGGTCGTGGCGGGATCGACGCCGTAGCCCTCGGAGGCCCACGCCGAGTCGTAGCCGAGTCTCTCGGCCTCCTGCACCAGCATGAGCTGGGCGTTCGGGTCGGCCGCCGCCGGGCCGAGAGTGCCGATGCTCAATCCCAGACGCACAGCCGCCTCCTGTCACCAGATGCCGTGATCACATCATCGTCGAGGAGCCCGCGGGAGACCAGATCAACGAGCCACCGGATCAGCGCATGCCCTGCTCCACCGAGCGCCGCGCCGCCTGCCTGCTGTCGGCAGTGGCCTTCTGGGCGGTCCGCCGTTCGGAGCGCCGCCTGGCGGTGACGCGTCGCCGCGTCACCGGCCAGGACGAGCGGATCAACCCTTGAGACCTGAGCGGGAGATGCCCTCGATGACCCAGCGCTGGGCGACCAGGTAGAGCACGATCACCGGAAGGCTGGCGATCACGGCTCCGGCCATGAGCAGGTCGTAGCGGATGTTGTTGGCGCCCTGGAAGTTCCCCAGGCCCGCGGGAAGGGTCAGGGCCTCGGGGCTCAGCAGCACGTAGATCGGCCACAGGAAGTCGTTCCAGTTGGTGAGGAAGGACAGCAGGAACAGCGTCACCAGCGCGGGCCTGGCCAGCGGGAGCGCGATCGAGGTGAAGATCTGCCACCGGTTGCATCCGTCGAGCTCGGCCGCCTCCTCCAGCTCACCCGGCAGGGTGAGGAAGAACTGCCGAAGGAAGAACACCCCGAAGGCGCCCGCCGCGGCGGGGACGATGACGGCGGGCAGGCTGTCCACCCAGGCCAGCTCGTTGACGATCAGGAAGTTGGGGATCAGCAGCACCACCGGCGGGACGAACAGCGTCGCCACGATCACGGTGAAGATCGTGTTGCGGAAGCGGAAGCGCAGCCTGGCCAGCGCGTAGGCGGCGGGGGCGGCGGTGGCCAGCACGAGCGCCGCGTGCCCCGTCGCGGCGATCAGGCTGTTGGCGAACCAGGTCATGATGGGGCTGTCCGCGCTGCCCAGGATCTCCCTGTAGGCGTCGGTCGTCGCGGGGTCGGGGATCCACTGAGGTGTCGTGGACCCTGCCATCTCGCGCGTCTTGAACGAGGTCGACAGCATGTAGACCAACGGGCTCAGATAGAGCGCGGCCATCACCGCGAGCACGAGGTGGAGCAGGGCCCGCCGTACTCGCCGCAGGTCGGTTCTCATGGCGTCCGCCTGTCTCTGAAGGCGCCGAACACCAGGGCGCTGGCCAGCATGAGGAAGGCGGCAAGGACGAAGCTCATCGCCGAGGCGGTTCCCATGTCGAACTGGCGCAGGCCGGTCTCGGCGATCAGGTAGATCGCGGTCTTGGTCTGGTCGGCGGGCGCGCCCGCGGTGATCAGGTAGGACTGACCGAACATGTTGGCCGAGGCCAGGATGGTCGCGTTGACCACGAACACCGTGACGGGCCGCAGTCCCGGCAGGGTGACCGCCGTGAAGCGGTGCCAGGCGCTCGCGCCGTCGACCATCGCGGCCTCGTGCAGTTCGCGGGGGATGTCCTGGAGCCCGGCCAGGAAGATGACCGCGTTCAGCCCGAGGGTCCACCAGACGGTGACGCCGACCAGCGCGATCCATACGGGCGGCACGTCCGTGGTCCACTGCACGTCCAGGCCGAGATAGTGGTTGACCAGGCCGATGTTGCCGTCGAGCAGGTACCTCCAGACGAACCCCACGACGGCCACGCCCAGCACGTACGGCGCGAAGTAGACCGCGCGGTAGACGTTGCGCCCCCTGAACCTGCCGTTCATCAGCAGCGCGACCGCCAGGGGCAGCACGATGAGGATGGGCACGGAGGCCACCGTGAAGATGCCGGTGGCCCGCATCGCCGTCCAGAAGCGCGAGCCGTCCACGCTGCCCGGATCGAACAGGTCCGCGTAGTTGCCCAGCCCCACGAAGGGCTTGGCGGGCAGGTTGATGTCCCACTCGTGCAGGCTGGTCCAGAAGCCGAAGCCGATCGGCACCACCATGAAGACCGCGAACAGCGCCAGATAGGGAGCAAGGAACGCGTAGGGCGTCCACCAGCGCATCCGGCCGACGGACGGCGCCGGTACGGCGCGCCGTACCGGCCCCTCGGTCCTTGTCAGCAGGCTCACCTGGTGTACTTCCGCTTGTTCTCGGCCAGCAGCTTGTCCGCGGTCGCCACACCGTCCTTCAGCGCCTCGGCCGGGCCGGCCTCCTTCAGCACGGCCTTGGCCACGGCCAGCTCCAGCGCCTTCGACTGGACGTCGCCGACGCCGGGCAGCGCGGGCAGGAAGTGGAAGGCGTCCAGGTCGGAGGCCAGCCTGATCTGCGGGAGGTCGGCGATCGCGGCGTCCTGGCGGGCGGAGTTACGGGCCGGGATCATGCCGGCCTTGGCCCACTCGGTCGACTGGCGGCTCATGTGGTCGACGAAGAACTTGGCCGCCTGCACCTTGTTCGGGTCCTTGCCCGCCTGGGAGGTCAGCACGAAGTTGTGCGAGGCGCTCCACACGGCGGCGCTCGCGCCGATGGTGGGCACGGGGGACAGGCCCCACTTCAGGTTGGGCGCGTTGGTCTTGAGGTCGTTGATCTGCCAGATGCCGTCCCAGGTGAAGCTGACCTTGTCGTTCTTGAACGCGGCGTACTGGGTGTCGATCGCCACCTTGGCGGGGCTGTATCCCCTGTCGATCTGCTCGACCATCCACGTCAGCGCCTCGACCCCCTGCTCGGAGCCCCACAGCGCCTTCGCGCCGTCCTCGCTGTAGAGCTCGCCGCCGTGCTGCCAGAGCAGGCTCATGAACATCAGGTGCGCCGGCCACTTGCTGGGCATCCAGAACGGGTCGGCCACCCCCGCCTTCTTCAGCTCGGCCAGCGCGGCCTCGTAGGAAACCTTGTCGGAGGGGGCCTCCTTGAGCCCGATCTTGTCCAGGTGCCCCGCGTTCCAGTAGTCGCCCAGGCTGTGCACGTCCAGCGGGATGCCGTAACGCTTGTCGCCGAAGACCCCCGCGCCCCACACGGCCGGGATGAAGTCGCTCTCGCTCAGCTCCAGCGCGCCGACCACGTCGTCGAGCGCGATCAGCACCTGCCTGGCGGCGAACGTGCCGATCCAGTCGTTGTGGATGACCGCGACGTCGGGTCCCTTGCCCGCGGCGATGGCGGTGGGCATCGCCGGATAGAGGTCCTCCCAGCGGCGGGTGATGTTGCGCACCTCGATCCGTCCAGCGAACTCCTTGTTGAAGGCCGCGAGCATCGTGCGCATGTGCGGGCCGTCGCCGCCGGTGAAGCCGTTCCAGAAGTCCAGTGTCACTTTCGGACCGCTGTACTCGCCGCCGGAGAACGTCGGCGCGGGCGCCGCGGGGGCGGAGGAGCCGGAGCCGAGCTTGGTGCCGCCGCCGCACGCGGACGCCGCGACCGTGAGGCCGGCCAGGCCGAGGAACGAGCGTCGGGACAGGGGAGTGGTCATGTCTTACTCCTGGGGGGCGAAGCGGATCATGGTCCATGAGACGGGCGGGAGGGTGAGGGTGGCGTCACGGCCGTCCATCCGCAGCCCGGTGCCGGGGCGGGGGGCGACCCTGTCGGGGTCGGCGGCGGAGTTGACGGCCGACAGGTCGTCGTCGGCCAGCTCGAGGTGTTCGGCGGGCAGCAGTCCTTGCGGCAGGGCGACGCGCAGCTCGCACGGGCCCCGCCTGTCGCGGTTGACCACGAACAGCGTGATCTCGCCCGTGTCGTCGAGCGTGGCGGTGGCCCAGATCGCGGGTGCCTCGCCGTACTTGTCGGTGGAGACGGAGGTGCACTCGGGCTCCACCCGCAGCACCTGTCCTCGGGCGTTCCTGGCGGTCAGCGCGAACGGGTGGAAGATGCTCTGCCGCCAGGCGGGGCCGCCGGGCTCCGTCATGATCGGGGCGATCACGTTGGCCAGCTGGGCCTGGCAGGCGACGCCCACCCTGTCGGCGTTGCGCAGCAGCGTGATGAGCAGGCTGCCGACCACCACGGCGTCGGTCACGTCGTAGACGTTCTCGATCAGCCGCGGATGCTCGGCCCACTCCAGGGACGCCTCACCTCCGAAGCGGCTCTGGTACCAGACGTTCCACTCGTCGAAGGAGAGCTTGATCTTCCTGCGGCTGCGCAGTTTCGCGCCCACGTGGTCGGCGGTGGCGGCGATCGAGCGGATCATGTGCTCCATGTCGGCGCCGCTGGCCAGGAAGGAGTCGACGTCGCCGTCGGCGGGGTCGTAGTAGGCGTGCAGCGAGATGTAGTCGACCAGGTCGTAGGCCGACTCCAGAACCTCCGCCTCCCACTGGCCGAACGTCGGCATGCCGCTGTTGGAGCTGCCGCAGGCCACCAGCGACACCCCCGGGTCGAGGCGGCGCAGCGCCCTGGCGGTCTCGGCGGCGAGCCTGCCGTACTCGCGGGCGGTCTTGTGGCCCATCTGCCAGGGGCCGTCGAGCTCGTTGCCGAGGCACCACAGACGGATGTCGTGGGGCTTGTCGACGCCGTGGGCGCGGCGCAGGTCCGACAGCCGGGTGCCGCCCGGATAGTTGGCGTACTCCACCAGCTCCAGCGCCTCGGCCACGCCGCGGGTGCCGAGGTTGAGCGCCATCATGGGCTCGATCCCCGCCCGCGCGGCCCATGCCATGAACTCGTTCAGCCCGAAGCTGTTGTCCTCCAAGCTGCGCCAGGCCAGGTCGAGGCGGGCAGGCCGCTCCTCGACAGGGCCGACGCCGTCCTCCCAGCGGTAGTTCGAGACGAAGTTGCCCCCCGGATAGCGGACCAGGGTCACGCCGAGCTCGCGGGTCAGCTCCAGCACGTCGGTGCGGAAGCCGTCGGCGTCGGCCAGCGGATGACCTGGCTCGAAGATCCCCGTGTACACGCAGCGCCCCATGTGTTCGACGAACGAGCCGAACAGCCGGGGCTCGACCGGGCCGATCAGGAAGGCGGGATCCAGCGTGAGACGAGCGGTCGAAGTCAAGAGCCGGCCTCTCCGTTGCGGGGACGTTTCGTGGTAGGGCATTTTCTACAACGTTGTTTCAACGTTGTAAACAGGTGCGGCTGGATTACGATGCGAGCCGTACAGCAGAAGGGGGACACGGGTGGGAACGAGCCTGCGTGACGTCGCGCGCCTGGCGGGGGTGTCGGTGAAAACCGTCTCCAACGTGGTCAACGGGTACGCGCACGTGTCGCCCGCGACCCGCGCGAAAGTGGAGGGAGCGCTCTCCCAGCTCGACTACCGGCCCAACCTGTCGGCCCGCAACCTGCGGCAGGGCCGCACAGGCATGATCGCCCTCGCCCTGCCCGAGCTCGACGCGCCCTACTTCGCGGAGCTGTCCAGGTGCGTGATCGACGCGGCCGCCGAGCACCGGTGGCTGGTGATCATCGAGCAGACCGGCGGGGGGCTGGAAAGGGAGCGGCGCATCCTCGACGGCGTGCGTGACCACCACGTCGACGGGCTGATCCTCAGCCCTGTGGCGGTCGGGGCCGAGGAGCTGGCCGCCCGTACCGACGACACCGCGCTGGTGCTGCTCGGCGAGCGCATCTACGACGGGCCCGCCGACCACGTCGCGATCGACAACGTCAGGGCCGCGTACGACGTCACCGAGCACCTGATCGGGCTGGGCCGGCGGCGCATCGCCGCACTGGGCGCCCAGGACGACACCGCCAGCGGTACGGCGCCGCTGCGGCTGGCCGGCTACCGCGAGGCGCTGGCCGCGCACGGCCTGCCGGAGACCGTCGTCAAGGTCGACCGCTACCAGCGGGCCGAGGGCGCGGCGGCGATGACTCGGCTCCTGGCCTCACCCGAGCCGCCAGACGCGGTGTTCTGCTTCAACGACCTGCTCGCCCTCGGCGCCATGCGCACGGCGCTGGCGGCGGGGCTGCGCGTGCCCGAGGACGTGGCGCTGGCAGGGCTGGACGACATCGAGGACGGTCGTTACAGCACCCCCACCCTGACCACGATCGCCCCTGACAAGAACCAGCTCGCCCGCATCGCGGTCGACCTGCTCAAGCAGCGGATCGACGGGCACACCGCCCGCCCGCCGCAGGAGTTCACGGCCGGTTATCACCTGATCGCCAGGGAGAGCACCATGGGGGGCGGCCTCTCGCGCGGGGTCGGCTGAGCGTCGGGTGGCGGGCGCAGGACGGCAGATCGGTGTCCGCCCTGCGCCGGAGCGCCGCTAGTTGCCGGTGATGGCGTCCTTGGCGTTCTTCGCGGCGTCCTTGACCTTCTCGCCGGCCTGCTTGATCTTGCCCTTGCTCTGGTCGGCCTGTCCTTCGGCCTCGAGCCGCTCGTCGTCGGTGACCTTGCCGACACCCTCCTTGACCTTGCCACCCATCTCCTGGGCCTTGTTGTCGAACTTGTCGCCTGTGCTCACGATGTCTCTCCTCCAGCCGTCACGACTTCCGGATGAGGCACCTCTGTCCTGGAGCGGCCTGGGTAAACCGCCTGCGGAGGAGGCCCGCGTGACCGAGAGTTCTCCATCGGAATCTATTTGTTATGTGATTCCCGTCTGCTTACGGGCACACGGTTGTCGGTCACACCAAACGCAGACACCTGAGCAGGGAGCTGAACATGACAGTCACGGGCATCATCACCGCCATCATCATCGGCGCCATCATCGGCGCGCTGGGCCGTCTGGTCGTTCCCGGACGGCAGAACATCCCGATCTGGCTGACCATCGTGGTCGGCATCGTGGCCGCCTTCATCGGCACCGCCATCGCCGGCGCCTTCGGCGTCGCGGCGACCGGTGGCATCGACTGGATCGAACTGCTTCTCCAGGTGGCCGTCGCCGCCGTCGGCGTCATCGTCACCGTGAGCCTGTACGGCAGGCGCGGCGTCCGCTGACCGGCCCGTTCGACACCTGATCGCTCCTTTCAGATCCGAAGGCCACAGGCCCCACCCGGGAACACCCCGGATGGGGCCTGTCCTTGTGTGAGCCGCCGTCTCACCTGCCGCGCGGGCGTCCGCGCACGGGCCTGCTGCTCCGCTGACCCTCCTGCTGCACCCGACGCCTGCGCCGTCGGCCCAGTAACCAGCCGACGGCCAGCACGGCCAGGCCGATCGGCGTGCGCGCCAGCCAGCGCGCCATCACGAACTTGAAGAACCTTCTCATGGCCATGCCTCTGCCCTGACGGCAGCGCCGCACGCGCGGGAGGGGCGCCGCGGGCGTCGTCCGGCCGGGCACGCGCGTATCAGGACGGCAGCGGGGAAGGGGTCAAGGTGGAAAGAGGGTGATCACAAGTGGAGGATGCCGGACAGAGTTCCACCTTGCAGGTCAGTATTTCCGATCACGGTTACTACACCACGGTCAGCGCCAGGGGGGCGCTGGACCGCGTCAGCGCTCCGGTTTTCACCGCGCACGTCGATGCCGCCTGGGAGTGGAGCGAAGGCCCCCGGTTGGTCCTGGACCTCAGTGGGGTGACGTTCTGTGATTTCGACGGGGTGGCCGCGCTGGCGAGCATCGCCAGGAGGCTGCGCGACCACGACCGCGGCAGGGTCATCCTGACCGGCGTGGACGGCCAGCTCCAGCGGATGCTACGCAGGACCGGTCTGATCACGCGCTTCGAGCGGCGCGACAGCGTCGAGCAGGCGGGCGAGGATCTGCTCGACCGCTCGCGCTCCAGAGGACAGATGGCCATGCCGGGGCGGTCGGGCACCCCGCCGCCATCCGGTTTGGATCGTTCCTGACGGTACGGCCCGGTCGGCACCCCGCTCTCCGGCCCTGGCCGGGCCTCTCTCCCCCGGACACCGCGCTTCATGGGTTTCACCGCACAGTGGTAGCGAAGCCGCGCAGGGGGGTAGTGCCCCGCCATGTGGCTGAGCAGATGGGTGGCGCGGGCGCCTGGCGCATGGCAGGGAGCCCGCCGCAGGCACGGCTGGCTGGACCACCTCGTGCGCGCGGTGGTGCGCTACGACAGAGTCGACGGCGGCCGGCTGTCGGCGGCGTTGACCTACTACGCCTTCTTCGCCACCTTCGCTCTGGTCCTTCTCGGCTTCTCGTTGCTCGGGCACGTGCTGGACGACCCCGTCGTGCTGGACACCGTCCAGCACTACCTCAACGACAACTTCCCCCGCCTCGACGTCATGGCGTTACGGCAGGCCAGGGAGACCGTCGGGATCATCGCGCTGATCGGATTCCCCCTCGCCGGGCTGTTCTGGATGGACGCGCTGCGCTCGGCCAGCAGGGCCATCTGGCAGCTGGAGGAGTACCCCGGCCCCTTCTGGCAGCGCCAGCTCATCGACCTGGCCGTCCTGGCAGGGCTCGGTCTCCTGCTGGCGATCAGCCTGACCGCCGCCTTCGCCACCGAGTCCCTGCTGACCTGGGTGGTGGACCACACCGTGGGCACCGACGCCGCTCCCGCCCGCTGGCTGCTGACCGCGGCCACCTTCACCCTCGGCCTCCTGGTGAACCTGCTGCTGGCCCTCGCCCTGCTCAGCGCGCCGCCCAGGCTGCGCCTCACGCTGCGCAGGCTGCTCGGCCCCGCCGTGCTCATCACCATCGGCCTGCAGATACTCAACAGCCTCGGCCAGGTCTACCTCCGGATCACCGAGGACAACCCCGCCTACCAGCTGGTGGCCACCGCCGCGGTCATGCTCGTCTTCCTCAAGGCCGCCAACCAGCTGATCCTCCTGGCCACCGCCCTGGCCGCCACCAGCACCAGAGGGGCCGTCACCGACCTCGCCGCCGAATCGCCGCCCCCGCCCGACCCTTCTCGCAGGAGGCGCCGCCTGCGAGCTCCCGGAGGGCCGCACCGCCCTCCCAGGAATCCGAACAGGTTCGGTGTCAAGTGGTCCCGTTGGGGCAGGTGAGGCGTCGTACCGAGCAGGGAGGACTTCATGAGCGACACGCTGCGGCTGGACACGGCGCTGGAGCAGGGCGTGTTCATCCTCCGGCCCAGCGGTGAGCTCACCTGGCAGACCGCGAGCACCCTGCGAGCCTGGCTGGAGGGCTACGCGCCCGCCCCGGCCCCGATCACGGTGATCGACCTGTCGGCGATCACCTTCCTCGACTCGACCGGCATCTCCGCCCTGCTCGGAATCCACACCCTGCTCGGCGGCGCCGGAGCCGGTCTCGCGTATGCCGAGCCTCCCCCGATGTGCGCCAGGCTGCTGCACATCACCGGCCTCGCCAGATACCTGCCGGTGTACGACACCGTCCAGTCCGCCCGCCTGGCGGCCGGGACGAGAGCGCCGTTCGCCGGCGAGCACCCCGCGTAGGACGGGTGAGCGCCGCCCCTTCACCGACCGAGTCATGGAGTTTCGCGTGCCGATCCTAGGTCGTCGTCCCCGCCCGTCCACGGAGCCCGAGCAGGAGCCCGGCCGCGTTCCGCGATCGGGCACGGTGCTCAAGCGGGTCGTGGTGGGGCTGCTCGCGCTGGCCGGCCTGGCGGTGTTCGGGGCGGTGCTGGTGAAGCTCACGCTGACCCCCGTGCCCGAGGCCGCGGGCGACGCCATCGGCAACGTCGAGCCAGGGGCGAGCCTGCGGTTCTATCTGGACCGGCCCAGCGTCAAGGCGGCGCTGGTCCAGGTCGGCGGCAATCTGGCGTTGATGATGCCGCTGGGCGTGATCTTGCCGGTGCTGTCGAGACGCCTGCGCGGACCCATCCGCCTCGCTCTGGTCGTGGGCCTGTTCTCGCTGTCGATCGAGGTGGCCCAGGGCGCGTTCGTGGTCGGCAGGGCCTTCGACGCCGACGACGTCCTTCTCAACGCCGCCGGCGCGGTGCTGGCCTACCTGCTCGTCGGGCGCAGGCTGGCCCTGTGGCTGCGGCCCTCGTCTCAGCCGTCCGCCGCGTGAGGCTCTCCTGTGGGAAGGCGGATGCCGAGCAGGAGCGTGTCGTCGGCGTGCAGGATGACGCTGTGCAGGTCGGCCACGATCGCCGCGATCAGCTCGGGCAGCGGGAGATGGGCGTGACGCTGCGCCGAGCTCATCAGCAGCCGCTCGCCCTCGTCGAGGTCGCGCCGGCTCTCGGTCAGCCCGTCGGTGTAGAGGAGCAGCAGGTCGCCGGGGGCGAGCCGGTCATGGAGGACGGCGTCGCTGCCGGGGAAGGGGAAGCCGACGCCGCTGCCCCAGGCCTCCAGGTAGCGGGCCGTGCCGTCGGCGCGCACCAGCAGCGGAAAGGGGTGGCCGCCGTTGGCCAGCCGCAACTCCCCTGTGCGGGTGTCGAGGCGGGCCAGCTGGAGGGTGGCCATCAGCCCGCGGAAGGTGGGCACGAGCGTGTCGGCCGTGCGCGCCACGATCGACTCCAGCGGGTGGCGCTCCAGAACCAGCGTCCGTACGGCATGCGTGACGTTGAGCGCGCTGCGGGTGCTCTCCACGCCGTGGCCGATGGCATCCACCACCGTGATCTGCAGCGTGCCGTCGGGCAGGGTGAACCAGTCGTAGAGATCGCCGCCCGTGGGCGCGTCGTCGCCCGCGGGGACGTAGTGCACCGCCAGCTCGACCCCCTCCACGAGCGGGGGCGGCGGGCGCAGCGCGGCCTCCAGCTCGCGGAAGATCAGGTTGTGCGCGAGGCGGAGCCGTTCGTCGCGCTCCTCCAGCTCCACGTACAGGGCGACGAGGCCGCGATCGGTCTCGGCGAGCTCGCTCCTCATCTCGTCCTGCTGGGTGCTCAGCGCGTCGACCCTGGAGAGAGCGAGCGCGAGCTCCTCCTCCACGGCCTCCTCGACGACGACGGTGTCGGAGGGGTCGTCGAGCGGGAGTGGCGAAGGCAGCCCGATGCGCCACACGACGCCGGCCTCCCGCCCTGGCTCGCACGGCAGGGGCAGCGTGGCGCCGGGCCAAGGGGCGGACAGCTCGACGGCGAGGAAGCGGAGGTGGGCGCCGCCGTACTCGATGCCGGCGCGAACGTTCAGGGGCCGCCCCGCGGCCAGTCGCGGGCGGGCGACCTCGACGGCCGAGAGCACCAGGCGGGCACGGGTCTCCACCGGCAGGCCGTACCTGCAGGCGAGCCGCCGCAGGTCGCGGCGGAGGATGGCCAGGGACGTGACAGTGGTGATCACGCCTGGATCCAGCGGACCACCGTGGCGGTGCTGCCCTCGCCGGGGACGGCGGTGAATTCGAAGTCGTCCACGAGCCTGCGGACGCCGCCCAGTTCGTGACCCGGGCCCGGCTCGTCACTCATGAGGGCGTCGGCGGCCGAGGTTCCCTGGCCCGCGACGCTGATGCGCAGCCCTTTGCCGCCAGGCCTGCGGACCTCCTGGATGGTGACGGTTCCGCCGCCGTCGTGGATGTAGGCGTTGCGCGCCAGTTCGGTCGCGGCGGTGACGATCCTGGTCTGGTCGCTGAGAGGGAAGCCGCTGGCCATGGAGGCCGATCGAACGGCGTGCCGTGCGGCCATCAGGTCCTCTTCACCGCTCACGGCAATGGTCACCGACCCTCGCAGCTCTGGTGCGCCCGCTGTCATGCGCGCCCCCCTCGCGCTGTGGCCGTCGAGACCGTGCGCAAATGTTGTCGTGCGACAACTATAGGCCTGGATCATCGTCCGAGGCCACCGATCCGGCCGCATCGACTCGAACAAACGCCTCTGACCTGCGACGGTGTCCCGATTATTGTCCTATGGCAAGGTTTTCAGGCGGTGCGGGCAACGGAGTCGGAGGTCCCCTCACGGCCGGCGGCTGCCTGGAAGGCCGTCAGCCCGGTCGTCAGCGCGGCGCGGTGGGCGGGGGACATCGTGGCGAGGATGGCCGCCAGCTCGCGTTCGCGCTGCTCGCGCAGCCTCTCGAGGAAGATCCTGCCGTGCTCGGTGAGGTGGAGCTCCACCTCGCGGCGGCGTTCGGGATTGACCCTGCGCTGCAGGAAGCCGACGGCCTGCAGCCGGTCGCACAGGCGGCTCACCGAGGGAGGCGAGGAGTCGAGCACCTCGGCCAGCGACCGCTGGTTGATGCCCTGGGTGCCCTCGACGGCGAGCAGGACCCGCAGCTGGGAGGGCGAGATCGGGCCGGTCGACAGGTCGCGGCCGAAGCCCCACAGCACCTCGAGCAGCTCGACGACCCCGGAGGCGCACAGGGCGGCCTCGGACGGCGAGGGTGAGGCGGGGCGGAGGTCCACGCCTCCACTGTGCCATCTCGGCGGAGCTGTTGTCAGCTCGGGATCGTTCCGACGCCAGGTGTCCGTATTCTCTTGTCGGGAGCGCGCAGCGGTGCGTCCTCGCAGATGAAGGACGTGACTAGGTGTCAGAAGGACTGTTGGCGGTGGAGCGCTCCCTGAGGGAGGCGGCTCCGCACGCCGTGGTCGAGGCGGTACGGGCCTCGCTCATGGAGCACTACGCGGTGGCATCGGTGGAGCTGCTCATGGCCGACTACGGGCTCAGCGTGCTGCAACCGGTGCTGGCCGTGCCGTACACCGCGGTGCCCGTCGGGGTGCACACCGGCACTGCGGGACGGGCCTTCGGCGCGCAGGAGGCGGTCTCCGAATCCGTAGGAAGCGGGCTGACGTGCGTGTACCTGCCCGTGAGCGTGCGCGGCGACCGGCTCGGCGTGCTGACCGTGACCTTCCCCGACGAGCGCTGCACGCCTCAGGTGGTGGAGGAGCTGACCGAGGTCGCGACCGTGCTGGGCCGCGAGCTGGTGGTCGCCGAGCGCGACACCGACGTCTACCTCCAGGCCCGCCGTACCGAGCGGCTCACCCTGGCCGCCGAGATGCAGTGGCAGCTGCTGCCCGGCCGCTCCTGCAGCCGTCCCGAATTCGACCTCGGCGCGCAGCTGGAGCCCGCCTACGCGATCTACGGTGACAACTTCGACTGGTGCACCGGCGCGAACTCGCTGACGCTGGCCCTGACCAACGGCATGGGCGAAGGCATCGACGCCGCGCTGCTCACCAACCTGACGGTCAACGCGCTGCGCAACGCCCGCAGGGCGGGGATCTCGCTGCCCGACCAGGCCGCTCTCGCCGACCAGGCGATCTACTCCCAGCACAAGGGGCGGCTCCACGTCGAGACCGTGCTGCTGAACGTCGACCTCGACACCGGGCGCGGCCAGGTCATCGACGCGGGCTCGCCGCGGCTGCTGCGGATGCGCGGCAAGCACATCGAGAGCATCGACTTCGAACAGCAGCTCCCGCTGGGCATGTTCGACCAGACCGAGTACTTCACCGAGGAGATCACGCTCCTGCCGGGCGATCGTCTGATCTTCGTCAGCGACGGCGTGCACGCCGTACTCGCTCCCGACGGCGAGATCTACGGCCGGCAGGCGCTCCACAGGGCGATCAACGCCACCCGGATGCTTCCCGCGGCGGAGGTGCCGCCCGCGATCCTGCGGGAGATCTCCGAATGGAGCCGCACCACCATCGAGGACGACGCACTGGTCATGTGCCTCGACTGGCGGGGCCGCTGATCGCGGGCGGATGTCCGCTTTGACCCGCGCGTGTCGCTTGGGGTGCTCGGGGTAGGGCAGGCGCCGTGGGCGATGTGGTGCATGAGACGGACAAGGCCGACGGCGGCGGGCTTCTTGCCGCCGGACGGCTCGGCAAGGCGGTGGTGGCCTCGAGTGAGCTGCTCAAGGACCTTTCGCAGCTGCGGGTGATCGACGACGACGATGACGACCCCGTCCTGGTCGATCGGATCGGCAACGCCGTCGACACCTGGCGGGAGCACTACCCCTACGACACCCGCATGGATCGCGACGAGTACGCGCGGATCAAGCGGCAGCTGCAGATCGAGCTGGTGAAGCTGCAGTACTGGATCAAGGACAACGGCGTCAGGCTGGTGATCCTGTTCGAGGGGCGCGACGCCGCGGGCAAGGGCGGCACGATCAAGCGCTTCCAGGAGCATCTCAACCCGCGCGGCGCCTCCGTGGTCGCGCTGGACAAGCCGGGCTCGCGCGAGAGCGCCCAGTGGTACTTCCAGCGCTATATCGCCCACCTGCCCGCGCAGGGAGAGATGGTCTTCTTCGACCGCTCCTGGTACAACCGCGCAGGCGTCGAAAGGGTGATGGGCTTCTGCACCGCCGCCGAGTATCTGCAGTTCCTGCGGCAGGCGCCGATGCTGGAGCAGATGCTCGTCGAGGACGGCATCCATCTGATCAAGTTCTGGTTCTCGGTCTCCCGCGGCGAACAGCTGACCCGCTTCATCATCCGCGGCATCGACCCGGTCAGGCGCTGGAAGCTGTCGCCCATGGACCTGGCCTCCCGCCAGAAGTGGGACGAGTACACCGAGGCCAAGGAGGACATGTTCCTCCACACCGACACCGACCACGCCCCGTGGGTGGTCATCAAGAGCAACGACAAGAAGCGCGCGCGCATCGAAGCGATCCGCCACGTTCTGAGCCGCTTCGACTATGACGGCAAGAACCACGAGGTGGTCGGCGTGCCGGACCCGCTCATCATCCGCACGGCCGCCGACGTCCTGGAGGAGGACCGCAGCAGCCCGGACTCCCGTGATGAAGAAAATCTATAGTGGCTGAAGTAGACATTGGCTCGTCGTCGCGATAGTGTTTTTCCATCGCAAGGAACGGATCCACGAGGGCAGGCACGACACAGCAGGACGACGAGGCCTGCCGGACGAGCGTGGATACGCCGCGCCGGACGTGCAAGGGGCAAGGCAGTGGTAAGGGCCCCCGACGCGTGGACGCGGCGCCGTCGTACGGATCGAAGAGAAGAACAGAAGGGAGAGTTGAACGCCATCGGGATCGCCCGTCGCAGGCGAAGTCAGGCCGCACGGGTACCGGAGTTCCACAGTAAGGACGGTGGTCTACGGTCACACATTCGCGATCCCCGCATCACGCCCGCGCTCCGCGCGGATGATGCGGAAGAAGAAAACTCGGCCAACTGGCCGACAGATGGTGTTGAACCTCAATCGGGCCCCGGCGCATGGCGCCGGGGCCCCCGTCGGCGTGTGGGAAGGTTTTATGGATCAAGCGGTCATGGCATCGGGCGCCAGGTCCGACGACAGGTTCGATGACGAGGACTACCCCGCCTACAGCATGGGAACGGCCGCCGAGATGGTGGGTGTCACCCCTGCTTTCCTGCGTGCGCTGGGCGCCGCCAAACTGATCGAGCCGCGACGTTCCGAAGGCGGCCATCGTCGCTACTCGCGCTACCAGCTGCGCCTGGCGGCCAGGGCGCGCGAGCTGGTCGACCAGGGCACCGGCCTGGAGGCCGCGTGCCGCATCATCATTCTTGAGGACCAGCTGGCCGAGGCGTTGCGCATCAACGCCGAACTGCGCCGGTCCAGAGCGCTTCACGGCGACCGGCAGGGTCGCTGAACGGCTCACGCGCGTCGACCAGGCTGACGATCCCTGCCGGCCGCGGGATCGTCGCGGGTCACGACGTGCGCGGCCCCGGCAGGGGCGTGGCGAGGGAAACCCGCGACGCCCCAGGCCCTACGGGCGGGCGCGGAAGGCGTGCGCGTGCTCTGCCACCCACGAACGGAACGTGCGCGCCGCGACGCCGGTGACCTGCTCGACCGTGGCGGTGACCCGCGCGGGGCCGGTGGTCGCCCCGGCCTGGGCGCGCAGGACGTCGTCCACAATTTCTGGCGGCCAGCCACGATCCAGCATCTGCCGCCTGGCCTCCTGCGGAGCGGCCTCCTCCCATCGCACCGGGCGGCCGATCACCTCGCCGATGACGCGGGCCTGCTCGGACTGGGTCAGCGAGTGCGGCCCCGTCAGCTCGTGGACGGCGCCGGCGTGCCCGTCCCGCGTCAGCGCCCGCGCCGCGACGGCGGCGATGTCCCGCTCGTGCACAGGGGACACGGCGGCCCGGCCGTACGGCTCCCGCACCGCGTCCCCTCCGCGGATCTGCTCTGCCCAGCGCAGGGCGTTGGCCGCGAAGGCGTGCGGGCGCAGGAACGTCCACGCCATGCCTGAGCGTTCGATCAACTGCTCGGCCTGGCGTTCGTTGTCGCGCACCGCCGCGGACGACAGGTAGACCACCCTGCCGACGTGCCCGGCCACCTCGGCCAGCACCTGCTCCAGACCCTCCGCCGAGGCGAAGGGCCACAGCAGGAACAGCCCGTCAGCGCCCTCGGCGGCGGCGCGAACGGAGCCGGGCACGGTCAGATCGCCGCGCACGATCTCCGCGGCCGGGGGAAGGTCGGCGGGCCCCCGCGCCAGCGCGCGCACCCGCGTCCCCGCCTCCAGCAGGTGCGCCACCACCTCCCTGCCGACCGTGCCCGTCGCCCCCGTGACCAGAATGCGCTGTCCCATGGAAGATCCTCTCTCCTTGGCGTCAACAGTAGGAGGGGCCAAGAAGATGACCAATGCGCTGAAATCCGCCATTCATACGCGGTCGTCTCGTGTCGATTCTTCACGTGCGCGCCTGCGGCGGGGGCCGTGATCAGCGCCAGAGCTCGGTGGTCCGTGTTCCGGGGTGACCGCGGCCGGCCGTTCTGAGGCGCCTCGGATCGTCGGCAAGGCAGACCGCCGTCACGTCAGGGGATGCTCCAGCCACACGTTGGCCTCGACGTACACGCCGAGGTTCTGCTCGGGGGAGGCCAGCACGGGGGCGATGCCGCCCTCGACCGCGTTGGGGCCAGGCTTGAGGGCCGAGCCCGTCCACTCGTGCCACTGGTCGAGCGTTCCCGTGATCGTCATGGCGAACGGCGCCACCTTGACGAAGCGGGCGCCGAGCCGTTCGTGCGCGCGCAGCCACGGGTCCTCGGACAGGCCGTCCTCACGCCGCCTGGAGAGGTACTCCTCCATGGACAGCATGGGGTGGCGGGTCTTGCCCGTCGGGCGGTGGGACCACCAGCCTGTCCAGGCCGCTGGCCCTGGCCTGTTCGCGCAGCCCGTTCAGCGCGACGGCCGCGATGCCCGCACCCCTGCGGTCCGCGGCGACCTGGACGTCCAGCGCGCTCAGCGCGGTCGGCGCCCTGCCGTCGAGAGCGTCCTCCACCGCCCAGATGATGGCGCCGTCCCAGCCGTGGTCGGGCAGGTGCTCACGCTCGGGCGTCGGGAACGCCAGCGGCACGCTGACCGCCCTCGCCACGGGGACGTCACCGTCGAGCACCACCAGGAAGAACTCGGGCCAGCGCTCGGCCAGGCGCCTGGCCCTGGTCAGGATCGCCACGGGGTCGTGCTGCATGAACTCGCTGCCGATGTCGCCGAGGCGCAGCGCGGGCTCGAGAAGGTCCGGCCGGGCCGAGAGGTTCTGGATGTGCATGGGCTCCCGCCTTCCTCATGGGCAACGATCAGGGCGGAACCCTAGCGCGTCGTCCAGGGGGAAAGGCCGACGGCGGGGCGAGCGGGGCCACGGGATATCGGATCGCGGACGCCGGAGCCGAAGTGGTGGAATGCGGCGCTGTGACCGCGCTGAGCAACCTCGTCCGTCCCGACGTCTACCCCGGCTCCTCCCTGTTCGGCCCCGCGTGGCGGGTGGGCCTGGACATGGGGCCGAACCCGCTGTGGCTGCTGGAGGACCTGTCGGCGGACCTCGGACTGAAGCCGGGCATGCGGGTGCTCGACCTCGGCTCGGGCATGGGGGCGACCTCGGTGTTCCTGGCCCGTGAGTTCGGCGTGGAGGTCGTGGCGGCCGACCTGTGGATCGTTCCTCTCCTTCGCCCTGGTGACCGCCCGGAAGTAGCCGGGCCGCCCGGAAGTAGCCGGGGCCGCTCGGAAGTACCCGGGGGCGGCTCGGAAGGAGCCAGAGGGCCGCCCGGAAGCGGCCGGGGCCGCCTGGAAGGAGCCGGAGGGCCGCCCGCGCGCAGGGGAACCGTCAGGCGAGGAACCGTCCGGCGATGATGGTCCAGTTGTCGTCGGAGCGGTCGCTCGTCTGCGCGGTGACCCGGTCCGCGGCCGCGGTGAACGCCCGTAGACCGCGCAGCAGGGCCTTGCGGGCCTCGGGCGGCATCTCGTCCACGACCCTGGCGAGGTCGTCGCGGCGCCGGGCGCGCAACTCCTCCAGCAGGGCCTTTCCCGACGGGGTGAGGCCGATGGTCAGCTCGCGCCGGTCGTCGGGGGAGACCGAGCGGCGCACCCATCCCGTGGCCTCCAGCCGGTCGCACAGGCGGCTGGTGGAGGAGGGCAGCGCGCCCAGGGCCTCACCGAGCCTGGCCAGGTTGACCTCCTGGTGGCGTTCGATGGTCAGGAGCGCCTGCATCTGGATGGAGGAGACCTTGGTGGCCGCGGTCTGTCGGGAGGAGGCCCAGACAGCGACCAGAGCGGCGGCGGCGTTCTCGACGGCGGCGCCGGTCGCGGGATCGAGGTGACCGAGCTCACGATGGTCGTTCATACGGCGATTCCAGTTCGGGCAGGGTGCGGGGGCACCTCAGACAGCATCTCCCCTCGCGGGGGGAAGGGCTTCGACGGTCTGGTCGGCGGTCCAGTCGAGGCACACCACGACGGCGTCGTCGAAGACGTCGACGCCTTCCCTGAACGTCAGCATGCCACGAATCATTGTCCTGACGGCCTCGTCGGCCGGTTGCAGCCGGGTGGATCTGACGACGGACTCGAGGAGCGCCTCGCCGAACTGCTCCTCGGCCGAGGAGCGCGCCCCGTAGACCCCGTCGCTGATGACGACCATCCTGTCGCCGGGCTGGAGCGACACGGACTGCTCGACGTAGGTGGTGTTGCCGAACATGCCGAGGGGCAGTTGCTGGTCGAACTTGATGGTCTCGACGTCGAGTCCGCGCAGGCGGATTAGCCTGGGCGATCCCGCGTCGACGGCGAACAGCTGGCCGGTGGCGGCCTCGAAGCGCAGCAGGAGGGTCGAGACGTACTCGCGCCCGCCGTACTGCGCGTAGATCGCCTCGTCGGCGAGGCCGGCCTGCTCTTCCAGGCCCGCCCCCGACCTGCGGGCGTTGCGCAGGGCGGTGACGGCGAGCGTGGTCAGCAGCGCCGCCCGCATGCCCTCGCCCATGCCGTTGGTGATCGAGAGCCCGAGCGAGTCGGGGTCGCAACTCCAGTCGAAGTTGTCGCCGTAGACGGCGTAGGCCGGTTCGAGCTGGCCGGCGAGGCGGTAGCCCTTGCCCGTGTGGCCGTAGCCGGGCAGCAGCCCCCACTGCATCTCGGCGGCCAGCGTCATCCTGGCCATGCGGCGGGCCCGCTGGTAGCGGTCGGTGAGACGGTCCGCGCCGCGCAGGCCGTGGCCGAGGGCCTCGGCCACCTCCAGGAGCTCGCCGACGTCGTCGAGCTCGGGCGCGATGGGCAGGCGGACGCTGAGCACGCCGAAACGCTCGCCGCACGCCGTGACCGGCAGGTGGAGCGTGCTGTGAGATTCCTCCCATTGCGCCTGCTGGGAGGCGAAGGCGCGGCCCGCGTCGCTGGAGTCGATACGGATCTCGTCGTCGCCGAGAACGGGCGTGTCGAGCACGGGTCTCAGCGCGACCAGCGCGTAGTCGGCCAGCAGCAGTTCCGCGCTCTGCACGGGCGTATGAGCGACGAGCGCGTCGCGGACCACCTCCGCCAGCGCGTACGGCGCGGCCGAGTGGAGAGCCTCGTAGACGGCGCTCAGGCCATTGCTGATAGCCACGTTCTTCCTCGTCACATGGGAGGTTGTTGCCTCTAGCAAATACCGTTGAGGGAGCGAATTGTCCAATAGCGATCACCTGGACTAATCTCCTGGCCGTATATTTGCCCTATGGCAAGGATAGCGAGGGGATGGGCGACAGGGTGAGTGGAAGCCGGTCGGGAACTCGGCAGGTCGGCGACGCCGGAGAGCTCGAACTCCGACAGTTGCTTGCAGGTCTGACCGCGGTCAGGGACGGCGACTTCGGCACGCGCCTGCCCGGCGACGCCGATGGGCTGCTCGGCGAGATCGCGCAGGTCTTCAACGGCATGGTCGACCAGCTGTCGCTGTTCACCTCCGAGGTGACCCGCGTGGCCCGCGAGGTCGGCACCGACGGAAGGCTCGGCGGCCAGGCCGACGTGCCAGGCGTGTCCGGGACGTGGAAGGACCTCACCGAGTCCGTCAACGCCATGGCGGGCAACCTCACCGACCAGGTGCGCAGCATCGCCGAGGTCACCACGGCGGTGGCCAAGGGCGATCTGTCGCAGAAGATCACGGTCGACGCCCGCGGCGAGATCCTCGAGCTGAAGAACACCGTCAACACGATGGTCGACCAGCTGTCCTCCTTCGCCGACGAGGTCACCAGGGTCGCCCGCGAGGTGGGCACCGAGGGTCAGCTCGGCGGCCAGGCCGACGTCAAGGGCGTGGCAGGCACCTGGCGCGACCTCACCGACTCCGTCAACTACATGGCGGGCAACCTCACCGCCCAGGTCCGCAACATCTCGCAGGTGGCCACCGCCGTGGCGCGGGGCGACCTGTCGCAGAAGATCACCGTCTCGGCGCGCGGCGAGATCCTCGAGCTGAAGAACACCCTGAACACGATGGTCGACCAGCTGTCGTCCTTCGCCGACGAGGTGACCCGCGTGGCCCGCGAGGTGGGCACCGAGGGAAGGCTGGGCGGCCAGGCCGACGTCAAGGGCGTCTCCGGCACCTGGAAGGCGCTGACCGAGTCGGTCAACGTCATGGCCGACAACCTCACCGCCCAGGTGCGCAGTATCGCCGAGGTCACCACCGCCGTCGCCAAGGGCGACCTGTCGCAGAAGATCAGGGTCGACGCCCGCGGCGAGATCCTCGAGCTGAAGGAGACCATCAACACGATGGTCGACCAGCTCTCGGCCTTCGCCGACGAGGTGACCCGGGTGGCCCGCGAGGTCGGCACGGAGGGCCAGCTCGGCGGTCAGGCCACCGTGCGCGGCGTCTCCGGCACCTGGAAGGACCTCACCGACAACGTCAACTTCATGGCCTCCAACCTGACCAACCAGGTGCGCAGCATCGCCCAGGTGGCGACCGCGGTGGCCAAGGGCGACCTGTCGCAGAAGATCATCGTCGAGGCCAAGGGCGAGGTGGCGGCCCTCGCGCAGACCATCAACACGATGGTCGACACCCTCAGCGCCTTCGCCGACGAGGTGACCCGCGTGGCCCGCGAGGTCGGCACCGAGGGCCAGCTCGGCGGCCAGGCCCCGCGTGCCCAACGTCGCGGGGACCTGGAAGGACCTCACCGACAACGTCAACTCCATGGCCGACAACCTGACCAACCAGGTGCGCAGCATCGCCCAGGTCACCACCGCCGTGGCCAGGGGCGACCTCACCAGGAAGATCGACGTGGACGCCCGCGGCGAGATCCTGGAGCTCAAGACCACCATCAACACGATGGTCGACCAGCTGTCGTCCTTCGCCGCGGAGGTCACCAGGGTGGCCCGCGAGGTCGGCAGCGAGGGAAGGCTGGGCGGCCAGGCCGAGGTCGAGGGCGTGTCCGGCACCTGGAAGCGGCTGACGGAGAACGTCAACGAGCTCGCGGGCAACCTCACCCGCCAGGTGCGCGCCATCGCCGAGGTGACCAGCGCCGTCACCTCGGGAGACTTGACCCGCTCCATCACCGTCGACGCCTCGGGCGAGGTGGCCGAGCTCAAGGACAACATCAACTCGATGGTGAAGTCGCTGCGCGACACCACCAAGGCCAACGAGGACCAGGACTGGCTCAAGTCCAACCTGGCCCGCATGTCGGGGCTCATGCAGGGCCACCGCGACCTGGCCACGGTGGCGGAGCTGGTGATGAACGAGCTGGCGCCGCTCGTGTCGGCCCAGTTCGGCGCCTTCTTCCTGGCGGAGGAGACGTCCACGGGCACCGAGTTGCAGCTCATCAGCGCCTACGGCTTCCCCGCCGGCGACAGTGCCACCAGGTTCAGGATGGGCGAGTCGCTGGTCGGCCAGGCCGCCCGCACCCGCAGGACGATCGCCATGGACCAGATCCCGCGCGACTACGTCACGGTCTCCTCCGGCCTCGGCGAGACGGTGCCCACCTCGCTGATCCTGCTGCCGATCGTGGTGGAGGAGCAGGTGCTCGGCGTCATCGAGCTGGCCTCGCTCTCCTCCTTCACGCCCGTGCACCGCGCCTTCCTCGACCAGCTGATGGAGACGATCGGTGTCAACGTCAACACCATCGTCGCCAACGCCCGCACCGACGAGCTGCTGGTGGAGTCGCAGCGGCTGACGGCCGAGCTCCAGACCCGCTCGGAGGAGCTGCAGAACCAGCAGGAGGAGCTGCGGCGCTCCAACGCCGAGCTCGAGGAGAAGGCGGCGCTGCTCGCCTCGCAGAACCAGGACATCGAGACCAAGAACCTGGAGATCGAACAGGCCAGGCAGGAGCTCGAGGACCGCGCGCAGCAGCTGTCGCTCGCCTCGAAGTACAAGAGCGAGTTCCTGGCCAACATGAGCCACGAGCTGCGCACGCCGCTCAACTCGCTGCTCATCCTCGCCCAGCTGCTGGCCCAGAACCCCACGCGCAACCTGACCGCCAAGCAGGTCGAGTACGCCAGCGTCATCCACTCGGCGGGCTCGGACCTGCTCCAGCTCATCAACGACATCCTCGACCTGTCGAAGGTCGAGGCGGGCAAGATGGACATCAGCCCCGAGCGGGTCTCGCTGCGCCAGCTGCACGACTACGTCGAGGCCACCTTCAGGCCGATGACGACGGACAAGAGCCTCGAGTTCCGCATCACGACGGCGCCGGGCGTGCCCGACAGCCTGATCACCGACGACTCCAGGCTCCGCCAGGTGTTGCGCAACCTGCTGTCCAACGCGGTGAAGTTCACCGAGACGGGCAGCGTCGAACTGCGCATCGAACCCGCGCCGAAGGCGCAGCTGCCCTCCAGCGTCAGGCCGCACGGCCCGGCGATCGCCTTCAGGGTCATCGACACCGGCATCGGCATCGGCGAGCAGCAGCTGGAGGTGATCTTCGGCGCCTTCCAGCAGGCCGACGGCACCACCAGCCGCAAGTACGGCGGCACGGGCCTCGGTCTGTCCATCAGCCGTGAGATCGCCTACCTGCTCGGCGGCGCGATCACCGCGCAGAGCGCGCCTGGCCAGGGCAGCACCTTCACGCTGTTCCTGCCGGTCGCCAGGCCCGACTTCACCGAGCAGCCCGCTGACACGGCGCCGTTCACGGCGCACAGCGAGGCCGAGGAGCGCGGCGCAGGGCAGGAGCTGCCCGCCGTCGTCCAGCCGCCCTCACAGCAGCGCAGGCTGCTCGTGGTCGAGGGACGGCCGCGCGGCCTGCTGTCGCTGGTGGCGGAGAGCGTCCTGACGGACCTGGCCAACCGCGACGTCGGCAACTCCCACGGAGCCGTGGAGATCGTGAGCGCCGCGGGCGCGCAGGAGGCGGCCGCCACGCTGGCCGCCGACCCCTGCCACTGCATCGTCCTCGACCTCGACATGCCGGACAGGGCGGCCTTCGGCCTGCTCGATGCCATCGACGGCGACGCCGCCCTGCGCGGCGTGCCGGTCCTGGCCTACAACAACTGGCGGATGGATCCCGCGCAGGAGCAGTCGCTGCAGTCGCGCGCCGACTCCCAGCCGCTGGAACTGCTGTCCAGCCTTGACGAGCTGCGTGAGCGCATCGCCCTGCACCTGACGGCCGAGCAGCCGGGCGACGTGCTGCCGCTGGTGCGCTCGGAGAAGGAGAGCGGCGAGCCCGCCGGCCGCGGCGAGGAGGACGGCACGCTGGCCGGCCGTACCGTGCTGGTCGTCGACGACGACACCCGCAACCTGTTCGCGCTGACCAGCATCCTGGAGATCCACGGCATGCGGGTGCTGCACGCCGAGGACGGCCGCAAGGGCATCGACACGCTGGTGGCCCATCCTGAGATCGACATCGTCCTGATGGATGTGATGATGCCGGAGATGGACGGCTACGCGGCGACCTCCGCGATCAGGGCGATGCCACAGTACAAGGATCTGCCGATCATCGCCGTGACCGCCAAGGCCATGCCTGGCGACCAGGAGAAGAGCCTGGCCTCGGGGTCCAGTGACTATGTCACCAAGCCCGTCGAGACCGATCATCTCCTGCGCCTCATCCAGCGATGGATCAGCGCCTGAGCCGCCCCGACCAGCACAGGAGTCAGAGATTGCAGTCTTCGTCCACGCCGGGAGGCGAGCATGCCGGAATCGGCAGGCTCGCGGCCACGATCGAACGCCTGCGCCGTGAGGTGCAGGAGGCCCAGCAGGCGGCGGACGGTCGTGCGCTGATCGAGCTCGCCAGGGGCATCCTGATCGAACGGCTGCAGTGCGGCCCGACGCAGGCGGCCCAGCAGCTCGCCACGCTGGCGGAGGAGGCCGGCGTCTCGCCTCTGGAGCTGGCTGTCGACCTGATCAACCAGGCCGCGCGCGACCGGCTGGCCTATGTGGCGAGCGAGTTCCTCGGCGAGGCCCCGCCGGCGGAGACCCGCAGCTCCGCGGTACGGCTGCGCGCCGCCGAGACCGGGATCGTGCACGCCCCCGACACCCAGGCGGTGGCCGTCTCGCTCCTCGAGCACGCGCTGGGACCGCTCGGCGCCACGGCCGTCGCCGTGTGGGCCGCCGGGCCTGACGCCTCGCTCAGCCTGGCCGGTTACGCGGGCTTCAGCAGCGAGGAGGCCAGGCGGTGGCACTACGTGCCGCCAGGGGTCACCACGGCGGCGCGCAAGGCGCTGACCGAGCGCAGCACGGTCTGGTTCGACTCGCTCAGGCATGCCGGGCTGCCCACGATCGGGCACCGGCAGCTGTCGGGAGGGCGCGTCACCGTGCCCGCGGGCACGGGGGGCCGGTTGCTTGGCGTGCTCGAGATCGCCTGGCCGCATGACCTCGAACCGCCGTCGCCGCAGATCCGCAAGCAGGTGGAGGCGCTGGCCGAGCTGGTCGCCCACACCCTCGAAGTGCCCGCGGGCGAGTTGCCCGTCCCCGCCGGCGACGCCTACTCCGAGCTGGTGGACCTGGCCGACGGCCTGCACGATCCCGCCCTGGTCCTGACGCCCCACCTCGACGGCCAGGGTCACCTGGTCGACTTCCACATCAGCCACGCCAACGGCCCCTTCCTCGACCCTGCGGGCCGTCCGAGGGGCGAGGTCGTCGGCACGATGCTGCTGGAGACCTATCCGCTGCTGGCGGGCGACGGCGGCATCTACGAGAAGGTCCAGCACGTCTACGCCACGGGCGAGCCGTTCCGCGCCGACCGGATGGCGCTCACCACGCTCGTCGACCAGGTGCCGCTGAGCGTCGTCATGCGCCTCAGCCTCAGCCGCCAGGGCGGCGGCGTGCTGGTGGTCTGGGCGATACTCGACGAGACGACCCGTCTGGCCAGGCTGCTCCAGCACGCCCAGCGCCTCGGCCGCATCGGCGGCTTCGAGGAGGACGCCGTCCTCGGTGAGATCACCTGGAACGAGCAGCTGTTCGAGCTCTACGGCCTCGAGCGGTCGGCCGCGCCCATCCCGATCGACAGGCTGGCCGAGCACGCCCACCCCGACGACGTCCCCGAGGTCGGGCGCTTCCTGCGCGCGCTGCTGCACCACCGGCGCCCCGCCTCGCTCACCTTCAGGCTCCTGCGGCCCGACGGCATCAGCCGTCACATCCGCGTCATCGCCGAGCCGGTCTTCGACGACCGTGCCACGCTGCTGGCCATCCGCGGCGCCTTCCAGGACATCTCCGCACAGCACTGGACCGAGGTGGCGCTGGCGGCCACGCAGGACCAGCTCGTCCAGACCGAGCAGCAGGCCGCCGAGCAGAACCGCCTGGCGCTCCAGCTGCAGCAGGCGATCATGCCGCCCACCCGGGGGCCCATGGACGCCTTCGACCTGCAGATCGCCGTCCGCTACCGCCCCGCGGAGAAGGAGCACCTTGTCGGCGGCGACTGGTACGACGCCATGGTCCTGCCGTCCAAGCAGATCCTGCTGTCGGTGGGCGACGTCGCAGGGCACGGCATCGAGGCGGCCACCGGCATGGTCATCCTGCGCAACGCCCTGCGAGGGCTGGCCGTCACCGGAGCGGGGCCGGCCCAGCTGATGTCCTGGCTGAACCTCGTCACGCACCAGATGATCGACAACATCACGGCGACCGCGGTCTGCGCGCTCTACAACCCCGAGACCAGGGTGCTGCGCTGGGCCAGGGCCGGGCATCTGCCGCCCATCCTGATCCGCGAGGACAGGGCCGCCGAGCTGCCCATGATCGGCGGGATCCTGCTGGGCGCGGTGAGCGAGGCCGACTTCGAGGAGGGCCGCATCGAGCTGCAGCGCGAGGACACGCTGCTGATGTACACCGACGGCCTGATCGAGCGGACGGACACGACGCTGGAGGACACCCAGCGCCAGCTCCTCGTCTCGGCCAGCCGGCGCGCCCCCAGCCTGGAGGAGCGGCTGGACCACCTGCTCGCGAACAACCGCTCCGACACCGACGACGACACCTGCCTCATCGGCGTCGGCCTGCGCTGACCCTCCGCCGACCACGGGCGGCCGTTCCCGTGGGATGACGTCGTCGGCAGGCGGCGGAAGACGATTCGCGCGTGCGGCGAAGTGTGGGTGACAGTCGATCCTTCACCCGGAGGCACCCGCACATGACCGAGACCGCGACGTGACCGCCGACGTGGGCGAACAGGTGACGGACGCCGAGCTCGCGGCCGGGTTCGCGCGCGACCCCGAGCTGTTCACCGTCGTGCACGACAGGCACTTTCGCGACATCTATCTCTACGTGGCCGGACGGCTGGACGCACAGGCGGCAGAGGACATCGCCGCCGAGACGTTCCTGACCGCCTTCAGCAGGCGCGGCAGCTTCGATCCAGGACGCGGCAGCCTGCGGCCCTGGCTGTTCGGCATCGCCACCAACCTGGTGGCGCGTCACCGGCGCAAGGAGGCCCGCCACTACCGGGCGCTGTCCCGTCTGGGCCCCGAACCGGCGGCCGAGGGGCACGAGAACCGGGTCGTCACCTCGGTGGCCGCCCAGCGCATGCAGCCGCAGCTGGCCAAGGCGCTCGCCACGCTGCCCAGGGGCGAGCGCGATGTCGTGCTGCTCGTCGCCCTTGGCCAGCTCAGCTACGACGAGGTGGCCGAGGCGCTCGGCATCTCCCCAGGCACCGTGGGCTCCAGGCTCAGCCGCGCCCGCGCGAAGCTCCACGACGTCATCGACCAGGAGGCAGTCCATGGATGACCTGCAGACTCTCGCCACCGTGCTGGCCAGGCCCGAGCCGTCCGCCGAGGTGGTCGAGCGCAGCAGGCGGCGGCTCCAGCGCAGGATCCGAGGACCGGTCCGCGTGTACAGGAGGCCGAGCCTGCTGATCAGCGGCCTCGGCCTGACGGCCGCGGCGGCCGCGGCTGCGGTGGTGATCGTCTCGGGGACGACCGCGCCCACGGCCACCCCGAACAGCCCGCCCGCCGCCGCCCAGCTGTCCGCCCGCGACGTCCTGCTCACGGCCGCCGCCACGGCGGAGCGGGTCCCCGAGGGCACGGGCGCCTACTGGCACGTCAGGACGGACACGAGAGAGGGTTCGCCCTTCGAGAGCTGGACCAGCCGCGACGGCAGGGCCTGGTTCAGGGGAGCGAAGACGGAGGGCGAGGTGGTCGAGATCCACCGGCCCGTCCCGTTCAGGCTGGGCGGGCCCGAGGTGAGCTTCGAGCAGCTCGAGGGGCTGCCTACCGAGCCCGACGCGCTGAAGGCGTGGATCGCCGGCAACCTGGAGCGGAGCGACGTCAGGACCAGCGCCGGACGGCCGGACGCCGCCATGCGGGAGCAGTTCGTCTTCGACGGGCTGATCTCCCTGGTGTGCCAGTTGCCCGCCCCGCCGGAGGTTCGCGCCGCCGCCTTTCGCGCGATCGCCGCCTACCCGAACGTCGAGAGCCTCGGAGCGGTCGAGGGCGGGCAGGGCCTGCTCATCTCCTTGCCGGAGGGGAGCCAGGTGAGGCAGGCGCGGCTGGTCGTCGATCCCGGGAGCTCGCAGGTCCGCGACGCCAACTTCTTCGTCACCACGGACGGCGGGGTGGCCTGGGTGCCGGACGGCAGCGCGAAGCTCCTCGCCGGGTGGACGGACGAGCTGCCCGAGTAGGCCGCCCGGCGGACGGCAGGGCGACGAGGACGGTGGCCCCGTCGCCCTGGCGAACGCGGATCACCGCCCCTGGTGATACCTGAACAGCTTGGGGCCCTCAGCGAAGTACACGTCTCCTGACCCGTGCACCGCGAGCTGGTGCACGGGTCCGTCCTTCAGGACGGCGTGCCGCCCGGTGAACGGGTCGAGGGAGAAGACCGAGCGTCCCGCGTGCGCGCCGTACAGCCGGCGATCACGGGGGTTGAACGCGAGCTGCCCGCTGGAGCTCTTGCTGTCGGACAGCGTGACCCGCTTGACCACCTTGCGCAGGTGGGTGTTGACGGCGAAGACCTCGCCGCCCGCGACGCCCCACAGCCTGCCCAGGGAGTCGAAGGCCAGAGCCGGGACGGCAGGCTTGCCAGGAGCGGGGGTGATCTCCCACAGCATCCTGTTCTCCGCCACCGACCAGGCGAAGAGCCTGGCCTCCTTCTGGGTGGGCGGGGTGGCCGACTGGCCACTGTAGATGGAGGTGCCGCCGTAGACGACGCCGTCGCGGTAGGCGAGCGAGACGATCGACTGGTCGGTGACCACGTTGCGCTGGGAGTGCCTGAGCCTGCCCTCGACCGGGTCCCAGATGGCCAGCACGCCGCCGAGGTGGCCGAGGTCCGGCATGGTGCCGACGGCCAGGTACCGGCCCGCGGACACCATGGCCCTCGGTCTGATCTGCTTGTCGGCCGCGAGGTCGAACAGCCTGGCCGGGTTGGGCGCGGGGCCAGGCTCGGGGCTCGGGGAGTACTCGGTGCTGTTCCACGGCAGCTTCGGATCGTAGGAGTAGACCCTGGCGTCGGGGTAGGCGCCGACGTAGAGCCTGCCGTCGTGGCTGACCATGTCCTCGCTCTGCGAGAAGGTGTGGAACTCCTCGGCCTTGCCCGTCTCGGCGTTCATCGCGGCGAAGCCGCCGTTGAGGAAGCCTCCCGCGTACATGCGCCCGTCGGGGCCCTGCGACAGCGCCGTCACGTCGATCGGCTCGCCCCTGATGCCGGACTGGACGAACGACTTGGCGCCGGTCTGCGGGTTGTAACGGAACATCATGCCCCGCCACAGCAGGCCCACGAGGCTCTTGCCGGGGTAGTCGGGCAGGCCGAGCTCGGCCCAGCCGATGCCCCGGGTGTTGGCGACCCTGCCGGTGACCGGCACGCCCGTCGGCGTGGTGGTCTTCGTCCTCGGGTCGTAGCGCACCAGCTCGCCCGCCTTGACGAAATAGACGCGCCCCTCCTCGTCGGGGGGTGACACGTCCAGGCCGTGCGCGGGGTCCACCGTGTCGATCCATGTGCCGGAGGCGAGGTCCCACACGTGCAGCGGACCGGGGAAGGCGCCGCCGAACCGCACGTAGAGATGGCCCGCCGCCACGTTCACGTCGTAGGCCCACTTGCCCGCGGGGTCGAGGCCGGGCGGCAGGGGCAGCTGCCTGACGGCGCCGCCGGCCGCGTCGATCTCGAAGAGCGCGGCGGGGGCCTCCGTTCCCGCGTAGATCTTGCCGTCGGCGTAGGAGACGCTGCGGACGTAGGCGTGCGAGGGGGAGAGCCTGCCGTAGTCGCGTACACCGGTCGCCGGGTCGTAGCCGAACAGCCTGCCGCCCGGCGACGTGCCGCCGTAGACGGTGGCGCCCTCGCCCGCGGCCAGCGTCCAGACGAAGGTCTCACCCCGCAGGGGGTTGCCGAGGTCCTTGACGCCGTCCTTCTCCGTCCAGCGGAACAGGTGGCTGTCGCCGTAGGTGCCGGCGTAGACGCTGCCGTCTGGGGTGGCGTCGACCGCCCACGCCCCGCCCGCGTCCGGCAGGTCGAACCTGGCCACCTCGGCCCCTGTGGCGGGGTCGACGGCGTTCAGGTGGGCGGGGACTCCCGAGGAGGCGCTCCAGATCACGGTCTTGCCGCCGGGGCCCGGCGCGACGACGCCGCCGAGGAGGAGCACGTCCTGCAGGGGAACGCCGAGGTCCTCGATGACGGGAGGCGCGGCGTAGGCGGGGGACGCGGTGAACACGGCGGTGGCCGCCATCCCGGCCGCGATCAGCCTGCGAATTAAGGTCATGACCGGAAACCTAAGAACCGGTCTTGGTGTCGTCAAGACCTGGATTCCGGTTCAGACCGAATCTGGAGGAAGCCGGTCTGCTCCGTCAGGCGTCGCCGGATGCCTTGAGCTTGTGCGCCTCGGCGATCAGCTCGTAGGAGCGGATGCGGTTGGCGCCGCCGTACACGCCGGTGGTGATCATCAGCTCGTCGGCCCGCGTGCGCTCGCGCAGGGCGCCCAGCCCCGCGCGGACCTCCGCGCCCGTGCCCTTGACGACGTTGCGGAGGTAGCCGTCGACGAAGGTCTGCTCGACGTCGGAGTACGGGTAGGCCTCCGCCTCCTCTGGCGAGGGAATGGGCGAGGGCCGCCCGCGGCGCAGGCGGAGCATGGCGAGGGCGAGCGTGCGCGACAGGCGGAGCGCCTGCTCGGAGCTGTCGGCGGCGACGGCGCTCACGCCGATCATCGCGTACGGCCTGTCGAGCCACCGCGAAGGGCGGAACGTCGAGCGGTAGAGGTCGAGCGCCGGCTCGGTGTTCTCCGCGCTGAAGTGGTGGGCGAAGGCGAAGGGCAGGCCGAGCAGCCCCGCCAGCTGGGCGCTGAAGCCGCTGGAGCCCAGCAGCCAGATGGGCGGGCGGTCGGCGTTGAGCGGGTAGGACTGCAGGCCGCCGGGCGCCTCGCCGTCGAGGAAGGCGGTCAGGGCGGAGACCTCCTCGGGGAAGGCGTCGGCGTCGCCCCTGCGCATCGCGCTCGCGGTGGCGGGATCGGTGCCGGGGGCGCGGCCGAGTCCGAGGTCGATGCGGCCGGGATGCAGGGCGTGCAGGGTGGCGAACTGCTCGGCCACGATGAGCGGCGGGTGGTTGGGCAGCATGACGCCGCCGGAACCGAGGCGGATGCTCTCGGAGTTGGCCGCGAGGTGCGCGATCAGGACCGCGGGGGAGGAGCTGGCCACGCTCGGCATGCCGTGGTGCTCGGCCACCCAGTAGCGGTGGTACCCCCATCGCTCGGCGTGCCGTACGAGCTCGGTGCTGGTGCGCAGGGCGTCGGTGGCGGTGCCGCCCTCGCTGACGGTGGCCAGGTCGAGGATGGACAGGGGGACGTCGGCCTCGCCTCGCGCGAGGCCCCTGATCTGATCGGTCATTCCTCGGGCAACCAGGGAAAACGGAGGGTTATTCCATTTCCGCTCCGCCCGTCGCCTTCGCCGGACAGCAGGCGGCGGCCGCCCCCCTGGGGGACGGCCGCCGGCTGGAGGGAGGGGGCTTACGGGCGGTTCACTCCGAGGGTGTAGGAGCCTGAGCCGCTGTAGGCGTGCACGCGGTAACGGTAGTAGCCCGCCGAGCCGTTGTAGCTGATCGATTCGTCAGGGTTGGGGCTGTCGCTCGTGGCGACCGTGGCCCACGAGGAGCCGTTCCACTTCTGCAGGTAGAGGTCGAAGTCGACGCCGCTGGGGCCGTCCAGGCAGCCGGCGTGGGTGCCGGACACGGTCGACTGGTAGTAGGAGTTGTTCGGCTGGTACTGGTTGGCGCCACTGGCCAGCGACCCGTTGTAGGTCTCGCGGTAGTTCTGGCAGCCGGTGGGCGGGTTGCCGCCGCCGGTGACCAGGGTGAGCCCGTACGCCGAGAGGATCTCGTTGACCGGCTGGAAGTAGGTGGTGCCGCCGGAGCTGCAGTTGCCCGAGCCGCCCGAGGTGACGCCCTGGGCCTGGTTGCCCGAGATGTAGGAGCCGCCGGAGTCTCCTGGCTCGGCGCACACGCTGGTCCTGGTCACCTCGTTGACGGTGCCCTGGGGGTAGGTGACGCTGGTGTTGAGCTGCTGCACGGTGCCGCAGTGCCAGCCGGTGGTCGATCCGGCCCTGCAGATGGAGGAGCCGACGGGCGCGACGGTGGAGCCGTTGACCGGGATGATGCCCGCGCTGTAGCCGTTCACGACGCCGACGGGGGTCCAGCTGGTGTTGACCTCGACCCAGGCGTAGTCGTTGCCGGGGAAGGACGAGCCGCGGAAGGTGCCCTGGGCCTGCTGGTTGGCGCCCCGGGTGGTGGCGCCGACGCTCCCGCAGTGTCCTGCGGTGACGAAGCCGCCGTTGGTGCCGGGCTTGGTGACGGAGAAGCCGACCGAGCAGCGCGAGCCGCTGCCGATGTAGTAGGCGTCGCCGCCGCGGATGTCGGCGTAGGGCACGGGCTGCTCGCTCGACTGCTCCACCCTGATGAGCGCCTTGTCGGCGCCGCTGGCCGCGATGAACGCCTCGGCGTCGGCGGGCACGGAGGAGAGGATCACGACGCTGTTGGTGGGCACGTCGACGTACCAGACCGGCGCGGTCTTGGGGGCCTTGTCCGCCGCCTTGTCGAGGGCCTCCTTGGCGGCGTCGAGCTTGGCCATGGAGTGGGCGACGACCCTGAGCTCGGCGCCGGAGACTCGGCGCTGAGACGGGTTGGTGGTGGCGACGACGAGCGTGCTCTCGGGGCCCTCGACCCAGGCGCCCGCGTAGTCGGCGCCCAGGCGCTTGGCGAGCCCTGGTGCGGTACGGCCGGCCTTCTGCTCGTTGACCAGACGCTTCTTCGCCTGCTCCTCTGTGAGGTTCAGGTCGCGCTGCATGGCCTTGACCAGTCCGTCGGGCGGGTTGCCCGCCGGGGCCGAGGCGACCGCGGGGGTGGCGGTCAGCGCTAACGCGCCGATCGCGATGGCGATCAGCGTGCGGGTGCGAAGCATGGGGGTCTCCTTCGCTTGCTGGGGGTGCCGTCAACGTAACGGCCGTCCAGACGGCGGAGGAGCTACCACTTCACCCCTATCGCGGTGTTATGGGGAGGTGCCCCAGCCGGGGTTGCGCACCAGCCAGTCGTGGTAGACGGGGCTGCGCCGTACGGCGTCGGCGTGGGCGGCCTTGGCGTGCTCGGCCACCCACGACGCGCAGGGAGAGGCCGGGTGGTGGCCGAGGACCTGACGCCACCGCAGCGGAGCGCCCGCGAGCGGCACCATCACCAGGCCCTGGGCGAAGGGGTGGGTGGCCTGGCACAGCACCACCGCCCTGCCCACCTGGGCCAGGTGGACGCAGGTGGCCACGTCGGTCTCGTACATGGTGGAGGGGGTGAACCCCGCCCGTGTGCAGGCGGCGGCGAAGCAGTCGCCGAAGCAGCCGTCGCCGGGGGTGACGGCCCACTGTTCGTCCGCCAGGTCGGATAAGGCCAGCTCCTTCGCTCCCGCCAGCCGGTGGTCCTCGGCGAGCAGGACGAAGACGGGGTCGATCGCGATGGTGATCCAGGTGATGTCCCCGGCGGGCGGTCCCTCGCCGCACGCGCCCGCCAGGACGTAGTCGAGCCTGCCCTGGGCGATCATCGAGGCCAGCTCGCGCGCCGACCATGAGGTGTAGGTGCTGACGGGACCGGCCGCGGCCAGCCGGTCCACCAGGCCGCCGAGGACGGGCCCGTTGGTCGCGCCGATGCGGTAGCCGCCCTCCGTGGCGTTGGCGAAGCGCAGCGCCTCGTCCTGCAGTTCCTGCGCGGCGGGAAGCAGCACGCGAGCGCGCGAGAGCACGAGCTCGCCGAGCGGCGTGGGCCTCGCGCCGTAGCGGTCACGCTCGAAGAGCGTGCCACCGAGCGCGCGCTCGATGCGTTTGAGCTGGGCGGTCAGCGCCGGCTGGGCCACCCCGAGCCGGGTCGCCGCCTTGCTGACGCTGCCCGACTCCGCGACCGCTCGGACGATCTTGAGGTGCCGGAGCTCGAGGTCCATACCGGGAACGTAAAACCGCCACAACGTCCCCGCAATCCCCATATGTCAGGAAAATTGACGGATGTTGTGGGGAGGGTTCTCCGGGTAGGTGAAGAGGCATGGGAATCGATCCAAAGGACCTTTCGGAAGACGACCTGATGCGCGAGCTGGCACACCTCTACCAGACGAGGATGGAGGCGCTCATGCACGGGCCCGACGACGCGCTGGCCCGGCACACCTCGCGCACCAACGAGCTGGAGAGCGAGTACCTGCGCCGCCACCCCGACCGCGACATCGACCCCGGACGGTTGAGGGAGGGGGCGAGGGCCAGGTGAGCAGGCCCCACGACGTCCAGTCCCTGTCCGGCACCGACCTGACCGTCTACGAGGCCGTCGCGGCGATCGCGGTCGGCGGCGAGACGGCGTCGCTGCCGGGCGTGGCCGGGATGACGGGTCTGACCGAGGAGCAGACGCGGGCCAGCCTGGCCACCCTCGTGGAGAGAGGCCAGGTGGTGCCCAGCGGCGACGGGTTCACGCTGGGTCGTCACGACTTCGAGGTCGACTACTGACCCAGGGCCCTCAGCACCGCGGCCTGCTCGGCGGTGACCCCTCGGGCCCGCTGGGCCGCGGCCTCGACGGGGTCCATACCCGCCGCGCACCAGGCGGCGACCTCCTCGACCGGCACCGCCCCCCACCACGAGGTGACGAGCGAGACCGCGTCGACGCCCACGCGCGCGGCCTCCGCCGCGGTGAAGCCCAGGGCGGCGAACAGCCGCGCGTCACCGGGGTCGATCCTGCGCCTGGCCCACTGCTCGGCCTCCTGCCCGTCCCACCCGGCGTCGGCGTACCCGCGCGCGACGTCGGCGGGGATCCCCGCGCGCAGCAGCTGCCTGATCGGGCCCGCGGGCACGGCGGGGGCCTTGGAGAACCACGACACCCTCCTCGGCCGCTCGCCGCACAGGTGCCTCCTGGCCGCGTCGTGCGGAGCCACGCCCAGCTCGTGCCAGCGCACCGCCTCGGTGGGCGTCATCCCCGCCCGCTGCCAGGTGATGACGGTCTCGGGCGTGGCCCCCGCCGTGCGCCAGAGCCTGGCGTCGCCGGGATCGTCCACGCCCGCTTCCCTCCACGCGGAGGCGTGCGCGGGTTCGAAGCCCGCGTGCCGCCAGCGCCGCATCTCCCCCTGCGTGAACCCCTCCCACTCGCTCTCTCTCATGCCGCCACCCGCACCACGCGCGCCCACGGGGGAGTGGGGCGCTCCTCCAGCAGGCAGACGATCACCTGCGCACGCGGACGGCGTTCGGGCCACGGGGTGTCGCCGTCGGTGAGGGCGATCAGCACATCCGGCCTCAGAGCGCGCGCCGCCTCGAACCCGGCCCGCAGATCGGTGCCCCCGCCTCCCACCAGCTCGACGTCCGCGGCCCTGGTGACCCGCTGGACCGGATGGGCCGCCGCGTCGCAGCAGACCACCTCGACCTGCCCCGTTCCGCAGGCGCGCAGGATGCCGTCGATCTCGCCGAGCACCCGCCGCAGCGCGGGCTCGGTGACGCTGCCCGAGGTGTCGACCAGGACGACGACGCGCGGCAGGGGCCGTACCAGCGAGGGCAGCACGACGCCCTGGACGTTGCGCCTGGAGGGGCGCCGGTAGCTGTAGTCGACCCTGCCGGAGGCCTGGGCGAGGCCACGCCGTACGAGCGCGGCCAGCACGACCCGCCAGTCGGCCTGCGGGCGCAGGATCGACTCGGCCCAGCGCCGCCAGCCGTACGGCGCCTCGCCTCTGATCCGGGAGGCGACCGCCCTGGCCAGCAGGTCGCGTTCAAGCGCGGACATGACGGCCGGCCCGGTGAACGGCGCGCCGGCGCAGGCCTCCAGCTCGGGCGGCACGTCGATGAGGTCGAGCAGCCGGTGGTACTCGGCGGCCATCAGGCCGCTCGGCAGGCCCAGCCTGTCGGGGGTGACCGCCGTGGCGGGCGCGCCGTCGAGGTCGTCGTTGATCTCCGCGTCGTGCGCCGTGTTCCAGCGGGGGCCGTCCTCTCCCACGCCGAGGTGCCCGCGCAGCAGGTGCCCGACCTGGTGCAGCAGCGACCAGGCCAGCTCCTCCACTGGCACGGGTCCCGGGCCGAGGTGCAGGTTCCAGTTGGCGTCGGCGCACGCGCCCTCGGCGTCCTCGTGGACCAGGGGGGTCAGCGCGAACAGCGCGGAGGCCAGGTAGGGCGCGCGGGTGGCCGCCAGCAGTCGCGCCGCCGCGAAGCGCTCCATCACGCTCGTGCCCCCGCTCATCGCAGCAGTCCCGCCGCGCGCAGGATCGGGGCCAGCTCCAGCATCGCGGAGGGCAGCTGCGCGCCGTACGGGCGGGCGGCCGCCAGCGACCGCGCCGCCCCCGCCGCCACGTCAGGCGTACGGCGGGCGACCCTCGCGATGAGCGGCCAGGCCCGCTGCCAGGTCTCCGCTCCGCCGTCGGCGGCCACGTAGGCCACCACCGAGCCGAGGACCGCATGCACCCTGTCGAGCCGCTCGGGCAGCGGCGCACCGGGATCGGACAGCAGCGTCTCGGGGTCGGGCAGGTCGAGGTCGCGCAGCCACGACAGCAGTTCGAAGCCCGCCGCGTCGCCCACCGCCCCCCGCACCAGCTCGGCCGCGACCTCACCGTGCGCGCAGGCCACCGCGATCGCGGCCAGCTCCCACGTGCGCGGGCTCGGCCACGCCCTCGCAGGCCCGTCGGGAACGGCGAGCACGAGCTCGGGCCGCACCCGCAGGAACGCACCCACCAGCGCCTTCGCCCGGCCCACCGCCGCGGGCGAAGGCACGGGCCATGCCCCCACCTCCGGCACGGCGAAGCCGCCCGTGAAGCCCTCGGCCACCGAGACCGCGCTCACCCGCCAGTCGAGGTGGATCAGCCGGTTGGCCAGCGGGGCGGACAGCTCCCACCCGTCGGCGGCCTGCTCGGGCGGGTTGGCCGCGGCGACGATGCGCACCTCACCGGGAAGGGCCAGGTCGCCCACGGTCCTCTCGAGCACGACTCTGAGCATCGCGGCCTGGACGGCGGGCGGCGCGGTGGTCAGCTCGTCGAGGAACAGGATGCCGCGCCCCGCCCTGGCCAGCCGCTCGGCCCAGCGGGGCGGCGCGAGCCAGGTGCCGCCCTCTCTGATCACGGGAAGGCCCGCGAAGTCGCTGGGCTCCCTGATGGAGCCGACGACCACCTCGACGGGGAGCCCGAGGCTCGCTCCCAGCGCCAGGACGGAGGAGGTCTTCCCCGTTCCCGGCGCGCCCCACAGGATGACAGGGAGGTTGGCGGTGACGGCGACGGCCAGCGCGTCCATGGTGGTTCCACCTCTGTGCGTCAACTGATGTTGACGTCAACTCTGGTTGACGCACAGAGGTTTTGTCAACGTGGTCAGATGGGCCGGATGCGGGACCAGACGAGGAAGACGCCGCCCACGACCGCCATGGAGATGCCCGTCCAGAGGTTGACGGGGGTGCCGAACACCCCCGCCACGATCAGGATCACCCCGTAGACCAGGAAGAGCCCGCCGATCACCAGCCTGATGTCCTTCACAGGATCACTCCGTACATCGCGATGGCCAGGACGACCGCCCCCGCGCCGAGCAGGACGGGGGAGCGGTACCACTTCGCGTCTCCCGCGAGCGCGTCGTCCTCGAGGTCGACCGTGAGCCCGTAGACCAGCCCGCGCAGCTCCGAGTCCGGCTTCGCCGTGGTGACCAGGGTGACGACCACCGACACGAGCACGTCGACGCCGAAGGCGATGCCCGCGCCCCAGAAGCTGGCGTTGAGCTCGGTGCCGAACGCGACCACGCCGGACTTGTAGAGGATGTAGGAGGTGAAGGCGGCCAGCGTCCCCGCCAGCAGGCCCCAGAAGCCCGCCCACGGCGTCATCCGCTTCCAGAACAGCCCGACGATGAACGTCGCGAACAGCGGCGCGTTGAAGAAGGAGAACAGCGCCTGCAGGTAGTTCATGATGTTGCTGTAGCCGGCGGCGATGAACGCCGTCCCGACGCCCATGAACACGCCGACGACGGTGGCGATCCTGCCGACCCGCAGGTAGTAGCCGTCGGGGCGGTCCTTGACGAGGTGCGCCTGCCAGATGTCGTTGGTGAAGACCGTGTTGAACCCGCTGATGTTGGCCGCCATGCCCGCCATGAAGGAGGCCAGCAGCCCGGTGACCGCGACGCCCAGCACGCCGTTGGGCAGCAGGTCGCCCATCAGCAGCGGGATGGCGTCGTTGTAGGCCCTGTCCTGCCCGAGATCGCCGAAGAGCACCAGCGCGATCAGGCCGGGCAGCACCGTCACCAGCGGGATGAAGATCTTCGGGTACGCGGCGATGATCGGGGTGAGCCTGGCGGCGTTGGTGTTGCGCGCCGACAGGGCCCGCTGCACCTCGGCGAAGTTCGTGGTCCAGTAGCCGAAGGACAGCACGAAGCCGAGCCCGAAGACGATGCCGATCCAGTGGGCGTGCATGGGGTTGTCGCCCGCGGTGCCCGCCCAGGTGTGCAGGCCGCCCTCACCGAGCGGGCTCTGCCGTACCTTCTCGAACAGGCCCGACACGCCGCCGACCTTGATCAGGCCGAGGACGGTCAGCGGGATCAGTCCCGCCAGGATCACGAAGAACTGCAGCACCTCGTTGTAGATCGCCGAGGACAGGCCGCCGAGCGTGATGTAGGACAGCACGATCACCGCGGAGACGACCACGGAGACCGGCAGCGGCCAGCCCAGCAGGGCCTCCATGACCAGCGCGAGCGCGTAGAGGTTCACGCCCGCGATGAGGATCTGCGCCACCGCGAAGGTGATCGCGTTGAGCAGCTGGGTGGCGCCGTTGAAGCGCCTGCGCAGGAACTCGGGGACGCTCCTGACCTTGGAGCGGTAGTAGAAGGGCATCATCACGATGCCGAGGAAGACCATCGCGGGGATCGCGCCGATCCAGTAGAAGTGCACGGTCATCGCGCCGTACTGGGCGCCGTTGGCCGCCATGCCGAGGATCTCGATCGCGCCCAGGTTCGCCGAGACGAAGGCGAGTCCGGTGATCCACGCGGGTAACCCACGTCCCGCGAGGAAGAAGTCGAGGCTGGTGGTGATCCGACGGCGGGCGGCGAACCCGATGGCCAGCACGGTGGCGAAGTAGATCGCGATGAGGGCGTAGTCCAGCAGGTTGACGTCGAGTCGCACCGCAGCCCGCTACCCCGGAAAATCACCGCATCACCTGGCAAAAATGTGACAAGTTCGCACGCCCCCGCCAAAGGGGAGGGTACCGCCACTCCTGACACGGCAACTCAGGGGGCACGCGGTGAAAGCACAGGTCATCGGCGGTGTGCTGGCCATTGTGGGGCTGCTGGCCGGCTGCGGCACGGCGGGACAGTCCGGCCAGACAGGCGGCGCCAGGGGCGGCACCGCCAGCCCGAACGCCATCGGCTCGATCGACGAGGGCTTCAAGATCGGCCTGTTGCTGCCCGAGTCGAAGACGGCCAGGTACGAGAAGTTCGACAGGCCGTACATCACCGCCGACATCAAGGCCCAGTGCCCCAAGTGCGAGGTCGTCTACAACAACGCCAACCAGGATCCCAACCAGCAGCAGCAACAGGTCGACTCGATGCTGACCAACGGGGTGAAGATCCTGATCCTCGACGCGGTGGACGCCAAGGCCATCGCCTCCTCGGTCGCCAAGGCCAAGAGCCAGGGCGCGAAGGTGGTCGCCTACGACCGGCTGGCCGGCGGTCCCGTGGACGCCTACACCTCCTTCGACAACCTGCAGGTCGGCAAGGCGCAGGGACAGGCGCTGCTGGACGCGATCAAGGCGGGGGGCGACCCCAAGCGCGGCCCCATCGTCATGGTCAACGGCTCGCCCACCGACCCGAACGCCGCCGACTTCAAGAAGGGCGCCCACTCGGTGCTCGACGGCCAGGTCACGATCGGCAAGGAGTACGACACCCCTGACTGGAGCCCCGACCAGGCCAACACCGAGGCCGCGGGCGCCTTCACCGCGCTGGGGGCCGACAAGGTGATCGGCGTGTACGCGGCCAACGACGGCATGGCGGGCGGCATCGCCAGGGCCATGCAGAACGCGGGCGTCAAGAAGGGCACCCCCCTGACCGGCCAGGACGCCGAGCTCGCCGCGATCCAGCGGATCCTGCTCGGCACCCAGACGATGACGATCTACAAGCCGATCAGGCCCGAGGCCAAGAACGCCGCCCAGCTGGCGATCAGCCTCGCCACGGGGCAGGGCGTCACCGGCACCACCACCGTGGACAACGGCGCCAACTCCGCCATCCCCGCGCAGATCATCGCGCCGATCGTGGTCACCAAGGAGAACATCAAGGACACCGTGATCAAGGACGGGTTCTGGAAGGTCGAGGAGATCTGCACCGCGGCAGTGAAGCCGGCCTGCGTAGCGGCTGGGATCTCCTGAGATGGCTCCGGTCCTCGCCCTTGAGCGCATCTCCAAGCGGTTCGGCGCCGTCCAGGCGCTGACGGACGTCGAGCTCGAGGTCGACGCGGGCGAGGTCGTGGCGCTGGTCGGCGACAACGGCGCGGGCAAGTCCACGCTGATCAAGGTGATCGCGGGGGTGGGCCCTCCCGACGAGGGCCGCATCATGTGGGAGGGCAGGCAGGCCACGATCGCCACCCCCTCCGACGCCCAGGCTCTCGGCATCGCGACCGTCTACCAGGACCTCGCGCTCTGCGACAACCTCGACGTGGTCGGCAACCTCTACCTCGGCAACGAGATGACGACGATGGGCGTCCTCGACGAGGTCGCGATGGAGAAGCGCTCGCGCGATTTGCTGGAGACCCTGTCGATCAAGATCCCCAGCGTGCGGATCCCCGTGGCGTCGCTGTCGGGAGGCCAGCGGCAGACGGTGGCCATCTCCCGCTCGCTGCTGGGCGACCCCAAGATCGTGCTGCTGGACGAGCCGACCGCCGCGCTCGGCGTCGAGCAGACCGCGCAGGTCCTCGACCTGGTCGAACGGCTGCGCGGCCAGGGGCACGGCGTCATCCTGATCAGCCACAACATGGTCGACGTCAAGGCCGTGGCCGACCGCATCGCGGTGCTCAGGCTCGGCCGTAACAACGGGGTCTTCGACGCGAAGACCACCACCCAGGAAGAGATCATCTCGGCGATCACCGGCGCCACCGACAACGCCGCGTCCCGCAGGAGCAGGAGGCTCAGTGAGTGAATCCCCGGTCGACCCGCGGCTGGTGGTCAGCGAACAGGGTCTCACTGGATACCTGGGCGAGTTCAGGCGGAAGGTGAAGGGCGGCGAGCTCGGCCCGCTGCCGGTGGTCATCGGCCTGATCGTCATCTGGCTCGTCTTCCAGAGCCTGAACAGCCAGTTCCTTTCCGCGCAGAACCTGTCCAACCTCAGCGTCGACATCGTCCCGACCGGGTTGATCTCGGTGGGCATCGTGTTCGTGCTGCTGCTGGGGGAGATCGACCTGGCGGCGGGCGCGGTCAGCGGCGCCTGCGCGGCGGTCCTGGCCGTGCTCAACGTCAACATGGGCATGAGCCCGGGCCTGGCCATCCTGCTCGCCGTCGCCGTCGGCGCCGTGCTCGGCCTGATCCACGGCTTCTTCTTCGCCAAGATCGGGGTGCCCTCCTTCGTGGTCACGCTGGCGGGCTTTCTCGCCTGGACCGGCTTCCAGCTGTGGGTCCTCGGGCCCAACGGCACCATCAACCTGCCGAGCGACGGCTTCGTCGCCGGCCTGACCAGCACCTACTTCATCTACGTGATCGCCGCCTACGGCCTGGCGGCGCTGGGCGTGGCGGGCTTCCTCGCCGTGTCGCTCATCGGCAACAACAGGCGCCGCGCGGCGGGGATCCCGTACAGGACGACGGGCGACATCGTCTTCCGCACAGTCGTGCTCGCGGTGGTGGCCTTCGGCGCGGCCTACATCCTCAATCTCTACCAGGGGCTCCCGCTCGCGCTGCTGATCTTCCTGGTGGTCGTCGTCGGCACGGACTTCGTGCTGCGCCGTACCAGGTACGGGCGCAGCATCTTCGCGGTCGGCGGCAACATCGAGGCCGCCAGGCGGGCCGGCATCAACGTGCCGTTCATCAGGATCTCGGTCTTCGTCATCTCGGGCTCGTTCGCGGCGGTCGGCGGCATCTTCGCCGCCTCCCGCATCTCCAGCGCCAGCCAGGCGACGGGGCAGAGCAACGTGCTGCTGATGGCGATCGCGGCGGCGGTGATCGGCGGCACCTCGCTGTTCGGCGGGCGCGGCACCACGTACTCGGCGCTGCTGGGCATGCTGGTCATCCAGTCGATCGCCTCAGGGATGGCGTTGCAGGGTGTCAGCAACTCCATCCAGTTCATGGTCACGGGCGCGGTGCTGCTGGCCGCGGTGGTCATCGACTCGATCTCGCGCAGGAGCCAGAAGGCGGCAGGCCGGGCGTAACGTGGGGTCATGGCAGACCCCCGGAGTGCCTTGACCCCCGACCAGGCCCGGCGCCGCTTCAGGGCGGGGGAGCGCAGACCGACAGCGGGGTGGTGCGACGGCTGGACCCAGGCCAACCTGATCGCGGTCCCCGAGAGCCTGGCAGGCGACCTCAAGCTGTTCGCCGAGCGTAACCCGCAGGCCTGTCCCGTGCTCGACGTCGGCGAACCAGGAGCCACCAGCACCGCGATCTTCAACGGCGACCTGCGCACCGACCTGCCCGGCTACCGCCTCTACCGCGAGGGCAGACCGGTCGCCGACCTCGACGAGGTCGTCGAGCACTGGCGCGCCGACCTCGTCCCCTTCCTGATCGGCTGCAGCTTCACCTTCGAGGCGGCGCTCGCGAGGGCGGGCGTCCCCGTGCGCCACGTCGAGCTGGGCGTCAACGTGCCGATGTACCGCACCGCCGTGGCCTGCGCTCCCGCGGGGGTGCTCCACGGCCCGCTCGTGGTCTCGATGCGGCCGGTACCCGAGGCGCTGGTGGCCACCGCGATCGAGGTCAGCGGCCGCTACCCCCGGGTGCACGGCGCGCCCGTGCACGTGGGCGACCCCGCCGCGATCGGCATCGGCGACCTGTCGCGTCCCGACTTCGGCGACCCCGTTCCCGTACGGCCGGGCGAGGTGCCCCTGTTCTGGGCCTGTGGCGTCACCCCGCAGCAGGCCGTGATGGCCTCCGGCGTCGAGTACGCCATCGGCCACCTGCCGGGCCACATGGCGATCACCGACCTTCGAGAGACCTAGCCAGGTGCTTGGCGGTGTGCGTGGAGGCGTGGACCAGCTGCGCGGGCGTGCCCTCGAAGACCACCTCGCCGCCGTGCCGGCCTGCCTCGGGTCCCATGTCGATCACCCAGTCGGCGCGCTTGACCACCTCGAGCTCGTGCTCCACCACGATGACGGTGTTGCCCGTGTCGACGAGGCGGTCGAGCAGCGCCATCATCGTGTCGACGTCGGCCATGTGCAGCCCTGTCGTCGGCTCGTCGAAGACGTAGACGTTGCCGCTCTCGCGCAGCCGATGGGCCAGCTTCAGCCGCTGCCGCTCACCGCCCGACAGCGTGGTGAGCGGCTGGCCCAGCGTCAGGTAGCCGAGGCCGAGCTCGCCGAGCGTCGCCAGCCCCTCGAGCCCGAACAGCTCGTGCGCCTCGTCGGCGGTCATGGCCAGCACGTCGGCGATCGTCCGCCCCTCGTAGCGGTGCGAGAGCGCCTCGGAGCTGTAGCGGCGGCCCTCGCACGTGTCGCAGACGGTGGTCACCGGGTCCATGAACGCCAGATCCATCGTGATCGTGCCCCTCCCTCCGCACGCGGGGCAGGCGCCGGCCGCGTTGAAGCTGAACAGGCTCGCGTCCACGCCGTTCGTCTCGGCGAAGAGCCTGCGGATCCTGTCCATGACGCCGAGGTAGGTGGCGGGGGTGGAGCGGATCGATCCGCCGATCGCCGACTGGTCGATCGCGATGCCCTCGGCGTACGTCATGAGCGTGCTCTTGCCCGAGCCCGCCACCCCCGTCACCGCCGTGAGCACGCCGAGCGGCACCCTGACGCTCACCTTCTTGAGGTTGTGCAGCGACGCTCCCTCGATGGGCAGCCAGCCCTTCGGCTCGCGGAGCTCGGGCTTCAGGCCCGTGATCCGCCTGAGCATGCGGCCGGTGAGCGTCCGCGACCTGCTCAGCCCGGCCACCGTGCCCTCGAAGACCACCTCGCCTCCGCTCGCACCCGCCCCTGGACCCATGTCGACGACGTGGTCGGCCATGGCGATGATGTCGCGGTCGTGCTCGACGACGATCACCGTGTTGCCCGCGTCGCGCAGTTCGAGCAGCAGCTCGCCGAGCATGTGCACGTCGCGCGGGTGCAGGCCGGCGCTCGGCTCGTCGAAGATGTAGGTCAGCCCCGACAGCGACGAGCCCAGGTGCCGCACGGTCTTCAGCCGCTGCGCCTCGCCGCCCGACAGCGAGCTGGTCTCCCTGTCGAGGCTGAGATAGCCGAGCCCGATCGCCTCGATCCTGTTCAGCGCCTCGATCGCGGGCTCGGCGACGCCGTTGCCGAGCCCCCTGAGCGTCTCGGCCAGGTCGCTGATCTCCATGGCGGAGTAGTCGGCGAGGTTGAGCCCGTCGATCCGCGAGGCGAGCGCCGCGGCGTTGAGCCGCGCGCCCGCGCAGGCGGGGCAGGGGCCCTCGGTGATCATCCGCCTGGTCGCCTCGGTGTCGCGCTTGAGGTGCAGGCGGTTGAAGCGGTCCACCACGCCTTCGTAGGTGCCGCGCTCCAGCTTGAACTTCTCGCCGTGAAGGAGCAGGCGCCACTCCCGCTCGGTGAACTCGCCGACCGGCTTGTCCAGGTCGAACAGGCCGGAGTCGGCGTACAGGCGCCAGGCGTAGGAGCCGACGGGGAAGACCCTGATCGCGCCCTCGTTGATGGAGAGCGTCCTGTCGATCGCCAGGTCGAGGTCGAGGCGCACGGCCCTGCCCAGGCCGTGGCATTCGGGGCACATGCCCTGGGGGTCGTTGAAGGAGTAGGCGGTCGCGGGGCCCGCCGACGGCGTGCCGTACCTGGAGAACAGCACGCGCAGGATGGGATGGATCTCGGTCATGGTGCCGACGGTCGAGCGGGCGCCGCCGCCCACCCGCTTCTGGTCGATGACGACCGCGGGGGTCAGGTGGGCCAGCCGTTCGGCGAGCGGACGCTCGAACTTGGGCAGCCTGTTCCTGATGAAGGCGCTGTAGGTGGCGTTCATCTGCCGCTGCGACTCGGTGGCGACGGTGCCGAAGACGACTGACGACTTCCCCGAGCCCGACACGCCGGTGAAGACGGTCAGCCGCTCCTTGGGCAGGCGGAGGGAGACGTTCTTGAGGTTGTTCTGTCGAAGTCCGGCGAGAAGGATGTCCATTCAGCCACTCCCAATAGCTTTGGCTACTAGTATTAGCTTATGTCAGATCGCAGGGCTCGTCGAAGGGCCGAGACGCAGGAGGAGATCCTCGGCATCGCGCTGGAGGTCATGGCGGCCGACGGGGTCGCGGCGCTGAACATGGCGACCGTGGCCAGGCGGCTCGGCATCCAGCCGCCTTCGCTGTACAAGTACTTCCCTTCGAGGGCGGCCGTCTACGACGAGCTGTTCAGGATCGGCCAGGAGGGCTACCTCGACGCCGTACGGCAGGCCGCCCGCGGACACGAGGGCCTGGCCGCGATGGGCGCCTCCCTGGAGGCGGGCGCACGGTGGATCATGGACCACCAGGTGCTGGCCCAGCTGCTGTTCTGGCGGCCCGTCCCCGGCTTCACGCCCTCGCGGGAGGCCTACGCCCCCGCCCTGGAGATCCACCGGCACTTCGCCACGCTGATCCGCGCGGCGGTGGAGCGCGGCGAGGTGCATCCCGACGCGGCGGGCGAGGAGGGCCTCGCGCTGGCCGCGAGCCTGATCGCGGGCGTGATCTCGCAGCAGCTGGCCAACGAGCCGGGCGTCACCTACGAGTCGGGCGCCTTCACCCGGCTGGTTCCGCGCCTTCCCGCCGTGTTCGCGGCGGCATACCCGCCGCCCTGAGCTGCGACTCCAGGTCGGACGCGCCCCTGCGGTTGTCGATCTCCAGATGAGGTACGGCCGGCGGCTCGTCCACCCTGATCGCCTTCAGGTAGGCGTCGAAGGCCGCAAGCTTGCCGTCGTCCCTGGCCAGGCCCCTGGCTGTCAGGCGCTCGCGCAGCGTCGGCCCGTCGGAGCGGAGCCACACCAGGTGGACGGGCGGCCCCCCGAGCTGCTCGACCCACCTCTCCCACAGCGTCGCGGAGTGCACCTGGGAGGTGAAGGGGCCGTCGAGCATCACGGGGCAGCCGTGCCCCCTGATCGTCCTGGCCAGCCTGGTCAGGCCGTCGTACTCGTGCCGCTTCACGTGCTCGTCGTACCAAGGGCCCTCGCGCTCGCCCTGCGGCCTGCCGTACGCGCTCAGCATCTCGTTGACGAAGTCGCCGTAGACGGTGTCCTTGTCGAGCAGCGCGGGGACCGGGTCGAGTCGCCCGAGCAGCGCGGCGGCGACGGTCGACTTGCCCGCGCCAGGCGGGCCGCTGATCACCCAGACAGGAACCACAAGGTCAGAGCGTACGCGGATCTGCGTACGCCGGTGCCGCGTACGGACGGACGCCCCGCCGCCCGTACGCGGCCAGACTCGGCGCATGCTCACCATGGTCGTGCGCGCCTTCGGCATCCCGGAACTGCGCAAGAAGCTGCTCTTCACGCTGGGCGTCATCGTGCTGTTCAGGTTCGGGCAGATCCTGCCGTCGCCCGGGGTGGACACCGCGGCGGTCCGGCAGTGCCTCGGCGGCGCGCGCGGCGGGCTGGTCGACATGGTGCAGCTGTTCAGCGGCGGGGCCATGCTGAAGCTGTCGGTGTTCGCGCTGGGGGTCATGCCGTACATCACGGCCAGCATCATCATGCAGCTGATGGCGGTGCTCATCCCGCGCCTCGAGGCGCTGCGCAAGGAGGGGCAGAACGGCCAGGCGAAGATCACGCAGTACACCCGCTACCTCACCGTGGCCCTGGCCGTGCTCAACGCCACCACTGTGGTCGCGCTGGCGCGGGGAGGCGCGCTGTTCCCCGGCTGTTCGCGGCAGGTGCTCTACGACACGAGCCTGTTCGGGGTGAGCGTGCTGGTGGTCGTGCTGGTGGCGGGGAGCTGCATGGTGATGTGGCTGGGCGAGAAGATCACCGAGAAGGGGATCGGCACCGGCATGTCGATCCTGATTCTCACCCAGGTCGTCGCCGTCTTCCCCTCCTACATGTCCAACCTCTTCGTGGTGAGCCCCTTCGCGACGGTGGTGATCCTCGTCTCCGGCCTGTTCCTGGTGGCGGCCGTGGTCTTCATGGAGCAGGCCCAGCGGCGCGTGCCCGTGCAGTACGCCAAGCGGATGGTCGGCCGCCGCATGTACGGAGGGACCAACACCTACATCCCGCTCAAGGTCAACCAGGCGGGCATCGTCCCGGTGATCTTCGCCTCGTCGCTGCTCTCCATCCCCGCGCTGGTCGGCGGCCAGGTGCCGTGGATCAACCAGTACCTCGCCGGCGACCACCCGCTCTACATGCTCGGCTACTTCCTGCTGATCGTCGGGTTCGCCTACTTCTACGTCTCGATCACCTTCAATCCCATGGAGGTGGCCGACAACATGAAGCGCTACGGCGGCTTCGTGCCGGGGATCAGGCCCGGACGGCCGACCGCGGAGTACCTGGGCTTCGTCCTGTCGCGGCTGACCGCGCCGGGGGCCCTCTACCTGGGTGTGCTGGCCCTGGTGCCGCTGGTGGCCTTCGCGCTGCTGCGCGACCCCTCCACGCAGCAGAACTTCCCCTTCGGGGGGACGAGTGTGCTGATCATGGTGGGGGTGGGCCTGGAGACGGTGAAGCAGATCGAGGCCCAGCTCCAGCAGCGCGCCTACGAGGGCCTGCTCAGGTAGCCGGCTCCGGTCAGGTGGGCAGGACCAGGCCCGCGCGCATGGCGAAGACCACGAGCTGCGCCCTGTCGCGGGCGTGCAGCTTCACCATGGCCCTGCTGACGTGCGTGCGGACGGTGTCGCGGCTGATCACCAGCTCCTTGGCGATCTCCTCGTTCGACCGGCCTGTCGCCACCCATGCCACGAGCTCCCTCTCTCGAGGGGTCAGGGTGTCGACGCCGTCCACGGGCCGCTCGCCGCCGTGCCTGCCGAACAGCCCGATGACCTTGCGGGTGATCGCGGGGGAGAGCAGCGCCTCGCCCGCGGCCACCACCCTGATGGCGCTCACCAGCTCGTCGGGGGCGCTGTCCTTGAGCAGGAAGCCGCTCGCCCCGGCCTGCAGGGCGGCGAAGACGTACTCGTCCACGGCGAACGTCGTCACCACCACGATCCTGGTGCCGTGAAGGGAGGGGTCGGCCGCGATGGCGCGCAGGACCTCCAGGCCGTCCATGCCGGGCATCCTGATGTCGAGCAGCAGGACGTCGGGGCGCTCCCTGCGCACCAGCGCCACCGCCTGCCCGCCGTCGGCCGCCTCACCGACCAGCTTGAGGTCGGCCTCCCTGGCGATGAGCGCGCCGAGCCCCATCCGCACGACCGCCTGGTCGTCGGCCACCCCGACCCTGATCACACCTTCACCTCCCACGCCCGCACCCTCCCGCCCGGGGTTCATGCGGTCGTCCCTGAGGTCACGCGGTCTCCCGCGGGAAGCGGGCGATCACCTGGAAGCCGCCGCCGTCCCTCGGGCCCGCGGTGAACTGGCCCCCCGCGTTCCGCACCCGCTCGCGCATCCCCGCCAGCCCCCTGCCCTCGCCTGCCTCCGTGACGCCGACGCCGCGGTCGGCCACCTCCAGCACGAACCCGCAGGGGTCGTCAGCCACCCTGACGAGCGCCCTGGTCGGCCCCGCGTGCCTGATCACGTTCGTCAGCGACTCGCGCACCACCCGGTAGACGGTGCCGCGCAGGTGCGAGGGGACGGCGGGCTCGCCGGGCTCCATGTCGACGGGCAGCCCCGCCGCCCGCACCCCGTCGATCAGGGCAGGCAGGTCGTCGCGGCTCGCGACCGGCTCGCCGGGGTCGATGAGATCGAGAGCGGCCCGCAGCTGGGCCAGCGCGCCGAGGCTGGTCTCGCGGATCGCCCGCAGCGACTCGCGCGCCTGCTCGGGGCTCTCCTCCAGCACGAGCAGGGCGAGTCCGGCCTGCATCGCGATGGTCGAGAAGCCGTGTCCCGCCGCGTCGTGGACCTCGCCGGCGATCCTGGCCCGCTCCCGCGCCAGCTCCCGCGCCACCGCCGCGCCGTCAGCTTGGGATGCCTCGCCGGCGCCAGGCGACCCCCAGGCCGGGCCCGGGACGTGGGCTCCGGAGCCGCCCATGGCATGGGGAGTCGGTGCGGAGATCCCGCCGGCGGCGCGGGCGGCGAGGCAGGGGAGGCCGCCGTCGCCCGCGTAGGCCGCGGGCTGGGGGCCTGGCCAGGCGTCGGATGCTGTGGCGCCGCGGGCGAACCCGGCCCAGCCCTTTCCGGGCTTCGGCGGGGTGGTGAACGTCGGGGTCTTCGCGCGATGGCCCACGGCCGTCTGCGCGGCCTCCTGCGGGGTCTCGTGTCCCGCCGCGATCGCCGCGCGGGCCTGTGCCAGGCCGCTGAGCGACAGGGGGACGGCCAGCCAGCCCGCCCACACCAGCACGAGCACGGCGGGCATGTCGCCCAGGCGGGCAGCACGGGACACCGCCGCGGACATGGACTCCCACAGGCGGCGGACAGGGCGTCGTTCCCGTGTCACCATTCCGCCCCGATCCTAGCCAGTTTCAGGGGGAGCGGTTCGCCGACCGGCCGGGGTGCCGCCTCAGGAAGGGGGGCGCTCAGCGCAGGACGGCGCGGTCGACGGTCCCGGGCGCCAGGACGTGCTCGATCACCATCACGGCCGCCCCCACGACGCCCGCCCTGTCGCCCAGCTCACTGGTCCTGATGCTCAGGTGCTGGGTGGCCAGCGGGAGCGACCTGCTGTAGATGACCTCACGGACCCCCGCCAGCACGTGCTCGCCCGCCTCGGCGATGTCGCCGCCGATCACTATCACCGCGGGGTTGAAGAAGTTCACGATGGAGGCCAGCACGTCGCCGACCTCGCGCCCCGCCTGCCTGATGAGCTGGACGGCCTGGGTGTTGCCCTGCCGTACGAGGTTGACCACGTCGCGGCTGTTGGAGGCGGGCACCCCGGCCGCGGCCAGCTTGGCGGCCACGGAGGCGCCGCCCGCGACCGCCTCCAGGCAGCCAGTGTTGCCGCACCTGCACACCACGTCGGCCGCCGAGGACACCCGCACGTGGCCGATGTCGCCCGCCGCGCCCTGCGCGCCCCTGTGCAGGCGACGGTCGGAGATGATGCCGCACCCTATGCCGGTGCCGATCTTGACGAACACCAGCTGGTCGGCCTCGGGCCTGGCGGCCCAGTGCTCGCCGAGGGCCATGATGTTCACATCGTTGTCCACAAGGACGGCGGCGCCGAGCCGCTCCCCGAGCCACTCGGGGACGGGGAAGCCGTCCCAGCCGGGCATTATCGGCGGGTTGATCGGCCGTCCCGAGGCGTGCTCGACGGGCCCTGGAAGGCCCACGCCCACGCCGCACACCTGCTCGACGGTGTGCCCCGTCTCGTCGAGGAGCTCGAGGAAGGTGTCGAGGAGCCATTGCAGCGTCGGCTCGGGGCCCTTGTCGATGGCCAGGTCAGAGGTGCGTTCGGCGAGGACGGTGGTGGCCAGGTCGGTCACCGCGACCCTCGCGTGGGTGGCGCCGAGGTCGGCGGACAGGACGACGCGGGCGGAGCTGTTGAACGCGAACGCCACGGCGGGCCTGCCGCCGGAGGAGATGGCGTCCTCGGTGGGCACGATCCACTGGTGGGTGAGCAGGGCGTCGAGGCGCTGCGAGACCGTGGACCTGGCCAGACCGGTGAGCTGGACGAGCTCGGCCCTCGTGCGGGCCTGGCCGTCCCTCAGGATCGCGAGCAGCGCGCCTGCTCCGGCGACCGTGCCGACCGGTTCGTTCAGCATGTCCGGAGACAACGCCGCTCCTTCCGCCGCCTGAAACATGATATGTCGAATTGAATCACACTTCTGCTTGACCATCGGCGGAAGAATCATGTCTTCCTTTAGTGTGCCGCGTGGTCCGAGCTGGCGTGCTCTTGGGGCGGGGAGGGGACTCGAGGGGGCGGGGGGTGGGCCGGGAGGGGGTGGTCCCGGCAGGCGGGGGAGCCCTGCGAGCGGGGGGTGCGCCGGGAAGGGTGGTCCGGCGGGCGGGGGATGTCGGTGGGGCGCGTCAGCCGTTGGTCAGCCAGCGGATCGGGTTCACCCGGGTGATCGCCTGGATCGTCTCCTCCTCCACGCCGCCCTCGCGCAGCAGGGGGAGCAGCGTGCGGAAGACGTGGGAGTAGCCCGCGCCGCCGTACCTCTGGAGCTGGGCGACGCGGGAGACACCACTGCCGAGCAGCAGGCGCTCGCGGTGCCCCTCGGAGATCAGCTCCATCGCCACCCTGGCCGCCTGCGGGGCGCCGAGGCCCACGGAGGAGAGGCTGACGTACGCCCCGGCCTCGGCGATCTTGCGGGCGACGGCGACGTCGTCGCCGGTGAAGGAGACGCTGACCCGCGAGCCGGGCAGACCCTCGCCCAGCAGGATCTCCAGCAGCGCGGGCCCGTTCTGTCCGTGGGTGGCGACGGGCAGGCGGCTGGACAGGGAGGCGCGGGCGGCGGCGACCAGGCAGCGCTCCTCCACCGGCGACGGCTCCTGGCCCCAGGCGCCGACCTCGCCGATGACGCCTGGCAGCACGCCCGTGCCGTCCAGGCCCGAGGTGATCTCGTCCATCAGCCGCGCGGTGAGGGTGTCGACGTCGTCCTCGCGGACCTGGGTGAACGGCTCGGCGAACAGCCCTGTCGAGGCGATGACGGGCACCCTGCTGCCCGCGGCGACGCGGGCGAGGGAGGTGGCGTCCCTGCCCATGCCGATGCAGGACAGCTCGACGGTGAGACCGAGATCGTCGGACTGGCGCAGCTCGCGGAGCTCGTGGGTGACGGTGCGCTCCTCGTCGAGCCAGCGGTATGGGTCGGAGTCGATACCGACCGCCCAGCGCAGGTCGCAGCGCAGGTGCTCATGGGGGAGGACGGCGCCGGTGATCGCGTCGGCGCGGATCTGACCGGTGACGGTCCGTAGAAGGGCCTCAGGCATGGACGACATTAACCCGTATTTGCCGGTGAACGCCTTATGTCTGCCGAAAGCTTTACCTGATGAATGTTTCAGCGCTGACCTGCGAAGAGTCCGGCCGCGTTTGACCGCCGGATGGCGGGCGGGTGACTCTCCACGCGACATGCGCGCCGCGGTCGACGGTCAGGGTCTCCGGGCGACTCCTGGACGAAGGGACAGGCCGTACATGATTCGGTGGATACTCGCAGCGCTGTTGACGATCTCGGCGGCCGCGGTGGTCGTCTCCGCGCCCGCGCTGCGGGAGGCCGCGGCGCTCGCCGCGCCGGCGCAGGAGACCTACGAGTGGAAGAACGTGCGGATCGACGGAGGCGGCTTCGTCCCCGCGATCGTCTTCAACCAGAGCGAGAAGAACCTGATCTACGCCAGGACCGACATCGGCGGCGCCTACCGATGGGAGCAGGCCACCAAGACGTGGACCCCGCTGCTCGACTGGGTCGGCTGGGACAGGTGGGGCTACAACGGCGTGGACAGCCTGGCCACCGACCCGGTGCAGCCCACCAGGGTGTACGCGGCGGTCGGGATGTACACCAACAGCTGGGACCCGAACAACGGCGCGATCCTGCGCTCGGCCGACAAGGGCGCCACCTGGCAGGTCTCGCCGCTGCCGTTCAAACTGGGCGGCAACATGCCGGGCAGGGGCATGGGTGAGCGGCTGGCCGTCGATCCCAGGGACAACAGGACCCTCTATCTCGGCGCGCCCAACGGCAACGGCCTGTGGAAGAGCTCCGACTACGGCGCGACCTGGGCGAAGGTGTCCTCCTTCCCCAACCCTGGCGACTACGCGCCCGACCCGAGCGACCCCAACGGCTACGCCAGCCACAGGCCGGGCGTGGTCTGGGTGACGATCGACCCGGTGACCAGGGCGATCTACGCGGGCGTCGCCGACAAGGAGAACATCCTCTACCGCTCCGCCGACAACGGCGCGACCTGGCAGCGCGTGCCGGGCCAGCCGACCGGCCACCTGCCGCACAAGGGGGTGCTCGACCACGTCAACGGCCTGCTCTACCTGGCCACCAGCGACACGGCCGGCCCCTACGACGGGGCCAAGGGCGACGTGTGGCGCCTCGACACCCGCACAGGCGAGTGGACCAGGATCAGCCCGATCCCCTCCACCAACGAGGACGACTACTTCGGCTACAGCGGCCTGACCATCGACAGGCAGGACCCGCAGACCCTCATGGTCGCCACCCAGATCTCCTGGTGGCCCGACGTGATCTTCTTCAGGTCCACCGACGCGGGCGCGACCTGGACGAGGGTGTGGGACTGGGCCTCCTATCCCAACAGATCCTTCCGCTACACGATGGACGTCTCCTCCGCTCCGTGGCTGACGTTCGGCGGCAACCCGCAGCCGCCCGAGGTCACGCCGAAGCTGGGCTGGATGACCGAGTCGCTGGAGATCGACCCCTTCGACTCCAACAGGATGATGTACGGCACCGGCGCCACCATCTACGGCACGGAGGACCTGCTCAAGTGGGACACAGGGGGCCGGTTCACGATCAGGCCGATGGTGAGGGGGCTGGAGGAGACCGCCGTGCTCGACCTGGTCAGCCCGCCCACGGGAGCCCCGCTCGTCAGCGGTCTCGGTGACATCGGCGGGTTCAGGCACGCCTCGCTCGACGCGGTGCCGCCGATGATGTTCACCTCGCCAGGATTCACCTCGACCACCAGCCTCGACTACGCCGAGAAGAACCCCGCCGTGATGGCCCGCTCCGGCAACGCCGACGGCAGCAACGTGGCCTTCTCCACCGACGGCGGCGCGAACTGGTTCCAGGGCTCGGAGCCTTCGGGCGTGACGGGAGGCGGCACGATCGCGGCGGCGGCCGACGGCTCGCGCTTCGTGTGGTCGCCGCAGGGCGCCGCGCCGCACTACTCGGTCGGCTTCGGCACCTCGTGGACCGCCTCGGCCGGCCTGCCCTCCGGCGCGGTCGTCGAGTCGGACCGGGTGAACCCGTCGACGTTCTACGCCGTGGCGGCCGGCACGTTCTACCGCTCCACCGACGGCGGCGCCACCTTCACCGAGACCGCCGCACCCGGCGCGGGCACGTTCAAGGCGGTCCCCGGCCGCGAGGGCCACCTCTGGCTGGCAGGCGAGGGCGGTCTGTTCCGCTCCACCGACTCCGGAGCCACCTTCACCAAGCTGCCGGGGGTCACCGGCGCGGTCAACATCGGGTACGGCAAGGCCGCCCCTGGCGCTTCCTACCCCGCGCTGTACGCGGTCGCCACGATCGACGGCGTGACGGGCGTCCACAGATCCGACGACACGGCCGCCACCTGGACCCGCATCAACGACGACAGACACCAGTACGGGAACATGGGCGAGGCGATCACCGGCGACCCCCGCGTGTACGGGCGGGTCTACCTGGGCACCAACGGCCGCGGCATCCTGTACGCCGAGCGCTCGGGCTCCGACCCGACCCCGACGCCCACCCCGTCGCCCACGCCCACCCCGTCGCCCACGCCCACCCCCACGCCCACCCCGGGGACCGGCGGGTGCTCGGCCGCCTACAAGGTGACCGGCTCGTGGCAGGGCGGATTCCAGGGCGAGGTCACGGTCAAGGCCGACAAGGCGATCAAGGGGTGGACCGTGTCGTGGGCCTTCCCCGCAGGCCAGCGGATCACCCAGCTCTGGAACGGCGCGCACACCCAGTCGGGGGCCGACGTGACGGTCGGGAACGTGGCGTGGAACGGCTCGCTGGCCCAGGGCGCGACGGCGACGTTCGGCTTCACCGCATCGTGGACAGGGTCGAACGGCGTGCCTTCCCCGATCGGCTGCGCCGCTTCGTGACGGCGGGGACCGGAGTCCCGCTGGAGCGCGCGTGATGGACGGCCGGCCACCGGTGACCCCGGTGGCCGTGCGGGGGCTTGCCGTACCGGAGGGAGAACGAGGGGCATCGGACGGTACATGGATGCCCATTTCGGCCCCTTGGTCATGGCTTGGGCGCGGCGTTCTGCCGAGCAGCTCTATTCGGGCTATTAGGCTGGATGGGTGGCAATCGACTCCGAAACCGGTGACGCCGACAAGCTGAAGGACGAAGCGGCGCGCCGCTCCGGCATTCACGGCTGGCTCGACGGCATCCGGTCCACTCGGACCGGTGCCCTCACCCTCAAGATCATCATTGGTGTGATCGGCACCGTGATGGTCGTGGGCGGCCTGATCATGGTGCCCTTCCCCGGGCCGGGCTGGCTGGTCGTCTTCGCGGGGCTGGCGGTGCTGGCCACCGAGTTCCACTGGGCGCACAAGGTGCTGGAGTTCGGCAAGAGCGTCCTGCAGGCCTGGACCGAGTGGTACAAGCAGCGCGGCTGGACGGTGCGCATCATCGTCCTGCTCGTCACGCTGGCCGCCATGGGCGTGATCATCTGGGCGGCGCTGAAGTTCAGCCTCGGCATCGACCTGTTCGCCGAGGGGCGCAGGCTGCTCGGCGTCTAGCCTCCATACCGGTTCGGTCTGCGCGCAAGCGGACGAGGTGGGCGCTCCCTAGGCTGCCGCCGTGCTCTCCGTCCTCGTAGCGCTCGCCCTCATCCCCCTGCCCGGCGCCTCCGTGGTGCTCCACGAGAGACCGGCCGACCCCGTACGGCTGACCGCCTACGGCCTGGGCACCCAGCACGCCTACCTGCGAGGCCCGGCCGCCTTCGTCAGGCAGCGCGGCGCCTCCGAGGTGGTCGTCTCGCCCGACGGGCGCAGGGCCGCCGCCGTACCCGCCGCCTACCGGGGCGGCCACGACACGCTCGTCGTCACCGACCGGGCCACGGGCAGGTCCAGGCGCATCCGCACCGTCGCCAGGCCGCTGATGGCCTCCTACGCCTCGTGGTCGCGCGATGGGAAGAAGGTCCTGCTGACGCTGGAGAAGAAGGTCTCGGGCAAGTGGCGCTCGATCGGCTACGTCACGGTCGACGTCGCCGCGGGCACCTCCCACACGACCGTCGTGGCGGGCGCCGACCCCGCCGCCACGTTCTGGTGGACCCCTGACGGCGCGGTGATCGCCCAGCGCGGGGGCGACGCGGTGGTCCACAGGGCGGGCGCCAAGCCGAAGGTGCTCAAGGGCGTCGGCACGCTCACAGGACCCGATCTGTTCTCGCCCTCGGGCAAGCGCATGACGACCTGGTGCCCCTCCAGGCTGGCCGAGCACGTCTGCCTGGTGAACCCCGCCACGGGGGCGATCGTCTCCCGCTCGAGGCTCAGGCCCGAGGCGGTGGTCGGCTGGTGGAACGACAGCTCGCTGATCGCCGTCGTGCCGTACAGGAACAACTACCGGCTCGTGGTCGCAGGCACCTCGGGCTCCGTCGAACGGGTGCTCGCCGAGATCCCCGCCCGCACCTGGCGCGCGGAACTCTGGCTGAGCTTCACCCGTAAGTGAGTAGGGTGCCTCCGTGAGTCCAAGCACGCTCCTTCTCGCCGCTGCGCTCGTCTTATCCGGCGCCGACGTCAAACTGCCAGGTCTCGGCGTCACCCTGCACGAGCAGCCCGGCGACCCCAAAAGGGTCAGCGCCTACACGACAGGAAGCTCGTCCTACCTCAGGGCGGGTGGCTACTTCGCGGGGCAGCGCTCCTACAACGACCTCGCCGTCTCGCCGGGCGGCGCCTTCGTGGCCGCGATCCCGAGGAAGTTCGTCAAGGGCTACGACAGGGTCGCGATCGTCAACAGGGCCACCGGCAGGGTCACCAAGATCCGCACGGTGAAGGCGCCCATGGTGGCGGGCACGCCGTACTGGTCGCCCGACGGGCGCAAGGTGGTGCTGACGGTCTCCAGGAGCGACGGGCGAGGCGGCGGCTGGCGCAGCGTCGGCTTCGTCGTCGTGGACGTCGCCGCCAGGCGCGCCAGGCTGGTCAAGGTCCCGGGCGCCTACCACGACGCGCTCTTCCAGTGGTCGCCCGACGGCAGGCGGGTCGTCTCCGACTACTGGGACGGCGTGCGCTTCTACCTGACCGACGGGCGGGTGGCCTGGACCCTCTGGCGTACGGGCGGGCTGGTCGGCGGCGAGAGCGCCTTCTCACCCGACGGCAGGCGCATGGCGACGTGGTGCCCCAAGAAGCACAAGGCGACGCTGTGCACCTGGAACCCCTACAACGGCAAGCTGGACAAGAAGGTGAAGGTCCCGGCGGTCGCCTCGTACGGCTGGTGGGACCGCGAGCACCTGATCGCGGTGGGACGCCACGGCAAGGGCTACGCGAGCGTCGTGATCGACCTCGCCGGCAAGCCCGTGCGCCCCCTGGCCACCATCAGCCGCACCGCCTGGCGCGACTACGACCTCTACCTGAGCTACACCCGCCGCTGAGGCTCTATGCTCCGCCTTTGTGAATCTTCGTCGCGCTGTTGCCATGTGCGCCGCTTCCTGTGCGCTTCTCCCATTAATCCCAGCCTCTGCCTCCGCTGCCCGTCTCGACGAGAACGAGATCGACACGGGTCTCGGTGTCACGCTCCATGAGCGGCCCGGCGATCCGAAGAAGGTCACCGCGATCGTCGGGGCCAAGCCTCATCTGCGCACCGCCGACGACACCTTCGAGGTGGTGCCCGGTTACTTCGACGTAGCCGTCGCCCCGAAGGGACACCGAGTGGCGGGGCTCCCTGAGAACCCGAAGGGCAGGTACGACTCGGTCGCCATCATCGATGCGGCCGCCCAGCAGACGACGACGGTGCGCACCTCGAAGCTGCCGTTCAGGACAACGATCGCCTACTGGTCGGCCAGCGGCAGCAAGCTCGCGCTGACCGTCGAGAAGACGGACGGTAAGAAGTGGCTGCCCGTAGGCTTCGCCACGGCCGACGTGAGGGCCAAGGCAGCCAAGGTGGTGCTGCTGAAGGACCTTTCCAAGGACGCGGTGTTCCAGTGGACCCCCGACGGCAGGCACCTGATGAGCAGCTACCGGGACGGCGTGCGCTTCTACCGGCCGGACGGCAAGGTGGTCAGAACGCTGCCGGGCGTCGGCTCGGACATCGGCGGGGAGACGGCGTTCTCACCCTCCGGAAAGTTGCTGGGAACCTTCTGCCCAGCCCGCTATTACGAGAGCTTCTGCACCTGGGACCTCGCGACGGGCAAGCTGCGCAATCGCGTCGACATCGCAGTCGAGGGATCGTACGGCTGGTGGGACGACAAGCACCTGCTCGCCGCCGTGAAGGGTGGGAGCGGCTACCAGATGGTCGTCGTCGACCTCAAGGGCAACGTGGTGCGCACCGTGGCTGACATCAGCTCTTCGGCGTGGAAGAAGGACGAGGTCTACCTGAGCTACACCGACGCCGGTTGATCGACTGACGGCTCGGCCCCGGCGATACGCAAGGACGTCGTCTCGCCGGGGCCGGTCGCCGGGTCGACGCCGCGCACGGTCCCGGCTGGAGCCGGGCCGGCTAGAGGTATAGGCCGGTGCCGTGGTCGGTTTCCTGGGTGGCGACGGCGTGCAGGTCGCGCTCTCTCATCACCAGGTAGACCTGGGTGTGCAGCTCGACTTCGTACTGGTCCTCGGGGTTGAGGAGCACCTTGTCGCCGACCTTCACCGAGCGTACGTTGGCGCCGACGCCGCAGACCTCTCCCCAGGCCAGCCGGTTGGCCATCTTGACGGTCGCGGGGATCACGATGCCTGCGCCGCTGCGCCGCTCCTCGCCGTCCTTCTCCAGCCGGATCATCACCCGGTCGTGGAGCATCTGGATCTCGAACTTGGGGTCTGCCACGAACGTCAGTGTACGCGGCGCCTGACCGGCCGATTTCCCCAACGGGCGGCCTGGCCGTGGGCTATAACGTTCCGGTAACCACCGGCGACTTCCCTGAGGCGGCACGCGTGATCCTGTCCGGCGGGCCCGTCAGGAAGGGGCCGCGGCCCGAACCGCCGGCCGGGGCGCGGACGGCGGCGCTGGTGCCCGCCTACTTCGCTCCCGACGCCGCCCCGGGGGAGTGGCGGCGGCTGCTGGCCGCTCCTCCGCGCCTGGTCGTCGTCTCCGTCGATCACGGCCCCGGCGCCGTCAGGCAGGCGGCCTACGTGCCGTGCGTGGCGGCCCTGCTGGCGGCGGGCTGCGAGGTGCTCGGCTACGTCGACACCGACTTCGGCCTGCGCCCATCCGAGGAGGTCCACGCCGACCTGCGCCGCTACCGGCACTGGTACGGCCTGCGCGGCTTCTTCCTCGACCAGGTCGCGGCCTCGGAGGAGCGCCTGCCGCACTACGCGGACCTGGTCGACGGCGTGCGCGGGACGGTCGTCCTCAACCCCGGCGTCTACCCCGATCCCGGCTACGCGGCGCTCGCCGACCTCCTGGTCACCTTCGAGGGCCCGCTGTCGGCCTACCGCTCCATGCGCGAGCCCGCCTGGGCCCGCGCCTTAGCCAGGGGCCGCTTCTGTCACCTGGTCCACGACGTGCCCCACAGGCAGGTGGAGCCGACCCTGCGCAGGGCCGTACGGCACGCCGCCGTCGTGCACGTGACGGACAGGACGGGCGCCGCTCCATGGCGGGATCTTCCAACATATTTCGGGTGAGCATGGCAGGATGACCGCCATGATCATGGCCTTTGGCTCCTCCGACTGGCAATGGATCAACCCTCCCCGCGAGTGGACCGCTGACGACGGGCTCAGTCTGGTCTGCGATCCCGGCACGGACATGTGGCGGAAGACCCATTACGGCTACACCTACGACACCGCGCACCTGTTCGGGAGGATCGTCTCGGGAGACTTCCGGCTGACGCTGACGTTCTCGGGCGACTACGCCGAGCAGTACGACCAGGCGGGCGCGGTGCTGCGGGTCGACGAGGCCACCTGGATCAAGGCCGGGGTCGAGTACGTCGACGGCGCCTTCCACCTCAGCACCGTCGTGACCCGCGAGGTGTCCGACTGGTCGGTGCTGCCGCTCGGGCGCGCCACCGGCAGCGTCACCTTCGACCTGGAGCGCAGAGGCGACGCGGTGACCGTCCGCTACGGCCTGGACGGAGCCGAGCCCGAGGAGATGCTCAGGCTCGCCGCCTTCCCCGAGGGGGTGCCCGCGCTCGCCGGCGCGATGGCGGCGGCCCCCGTCGGCAAGGGCTTCGCCGCCCGCTTCGACGACGTGCGCGTCACCGCCCTCTGACCGGCGGGTCCTGGGCTCACGGCAGCGTGAGTTCGGCGAACACCGGCCGGTGGTCGGTGTCACTGAGTTCGTGCACGCTGAACGCGCGCACTCCCATCCGCCTGTCGGCGAGCACGTGGTCGATCGTCACCCCCGGCAGCGGCCGCCATCCCTGCTGCGGCCAGGTCGCGGTGAACCCCTGCCCCGTGACGTCGGCCGCGTCCCTGTAGCCCGAGTCGAGCAGCGCCCGCACCGGCCAGTGGTCGAGGGTGGCGTTGAAGTCGCCCGCCAGCACCGTCAGCCGCTCGCCCGCCCTGGGCAGCGCGGCCAGTCCCGAGCGCCAGCACGCCATCTTCTCGGCATGGCTGGGCGCGCACGGATGCACCGACACCACCTCGATCTCGGGTCCTTTCGGGGGCTTGATCACCGCTCTGGCCTGGCGGAACCTGCCCAGTGCGATCAGCGGCCGCTCGGTCAGCGGGTGCAGGGAGTAGAGGCCGGACCCCCAGACCCCGCCCTGGGACCTGTCCACGACGTGCGGCATCCGCTTGCGCAGGCCGAGCGCGTCGAGCCGCTTCCTGGCCTCGGGGGTGAGCTCCTGGATGGCGAGCACGTCGGGCTTGAGCCGTTCGACCAGCTGCACCAGCTCCGTGGTGTCTCCCGCACCCACCGCCAGGTTCGCCGCCAGCACCCTGAACGTGGCGCCGTTCGCGGGCGGCTGCGCGTCGGTGAAGTACCGGGGCAGGACGGCCAGCGCCAGCGCTCCAGCCGTCACCACGGCCACCGCCATGGGGACCCACCGCCTCAGCAGGCCGGTCAGCAGCACCGGCACCACCGAGGCGGCGGCCACGTAGGGGGTGAAGGCGACCAGCTGGATCCACCGGTCGGCGATGTCGGCCCCCGTCACTCTCAGCACCGCCCACACGGCGAACGGCACGACCACCAGCCAGGCGAGGAGAGTCCGGATCATGGAGCGGAACCTACCGGGTCAATGTGCAGAAACCGTGAAGAGGTCAGACGGTCACCGAGGACTCGACGGGCAGGCCCGCCTCGACCCAGTCCTGGATGCCCTCGCGATAGGTGCGGACGTCGGTGTAGCCCAGCGCGGTCAGGCGGTTGGCCACGGCCTTGCTGTTGGGGCAGGACGGGTTGGAGCAGTAGGTGACGATCGCCGCGTCCCTGTCGGGCAGCAGCGCGGCGGCGCGCTCGGCCACCTCGCTCTCGACCAGGGCGATGGCGCCGGGCAGGTGCTGCTGCGCGTAGTAGTCGCCGCCGAGGGCGTCGACCACGGTGACGGCGCCTGCCTCGATCGCGGCCTTGAGATCGTCGCGGGAGATGTGCACGGTCATTGCGACCTCCGAGATGGACTACAGTCCGTTTTGTGGATGGCACCGAAATTAGCGGACCGCAGTCCGGTTCGTCAAGCGAGGTACTGGAGATCCTGCGCACGCGCCCGCCCCAGGAACGGGCCGACGCGGCCCGCAACCGTGAGAAGGTGCTGGCCGCCGCGGCCACGCTGTTCGCGGACAAGGGCGTCGAAGCGGTCTCCATGGACGCGATCGCCACGGCGGCGGGCGTGGGGAAGGGGACGCTGTTCCGCAGGTTCGGCGACAAGTCGGGGCTGGCCGTGGCGCTGCTCGACGCCCGCGAGCGCGACCTGCAGGAGCGGATTCTGTCGGGTCCGCCGCCGCTGGGCCCCTCACCTGAGGCCGGACGGCCCGCCGCGACGCCGGCCGACCGGCTGGCGGCCTTCGTCCAGGCCTACCTCGACTACCTGTTCGCCCACCTCGACCTGGTGCGGATGTCGGAGACCGCCAGCCCGGGGGCGCGTTACCGCATCGGCGCGTACGGCTTCTGGCACAGGCACGTGGCGATCCTGCTGGGCGAGGCGCTGCCGGGCGAGGACGCCGAGGTGCTGTCCCACGCCGTCCTCGCCGTCCTGGCCGGGGAGAGCGCCGCCGCGCTCAAGGACAGGTACGGCGAGGAGCGCGCCAAGGCCGCCCTCGCCACGACCGCCCTGGCCCTCTGCCCCGCGACGTGACGGCCCTCAGGACGGTTCCCGGCTCAGGACCGGCGCCAGCCCTCGGGCATCTTGTCGCCGTACTCGACGCCGGTGGCGCCGACGAGCGCCGCCAGATCGGCGATCTGCTCGGTGACCGCCTCGCGCAGCGCGGCGGTCGGCCGGACATCTGCCTCCAGGTACAGACCCTCGATCACCAGGACCGTCCGGCTCCGGTCGTAGCGAGGTGAGAGCCGGCCTGTCAGGCGGTCGCCGTGCAGAATCGGCAGCAGGTAGTAGCCGTACTCCCGTTTGGCCTTCGGCACGTACATCTCGTTGCGGAAGGCGAAGCCCCACAGCCGTTCGGTGAGGCGCCGGTCGTTGATCAGGTTGTCGAACGGCGACAGCAGCGCGGTCCGTCCCTGCCAGTGGCCAGCGCGGATCGACTCCAGCTCGCCCAGCGCCTCGACGTGCACGTACCACGTTTCGGACGGAGGTCCACCGTCGACCCGCACAGGCACGACGCGGCCCTGCTCCTTCAGGGTGCGCAGGACCTCGGGCAGGCCGGTGTACTGCCCGCGGACGAAGTACTGCCTGACGTCCAGCGGGCGGGCCACCCCGAGAGCGCGCAGCGTGTGCTCCGTGGCCGCGGTGACCATCTCCAACGGTGACACCGCCTGCCTGTCGGCCTCCGGCGGCAGGCAGGCGTCGGGAAGCCCCCACAGCCGCTGCCCCGCGGCCCGGCCCGCCACCATGATCCGGCCCTGCAGCCACAGGAAGGTCAGCATGCGCTCCACGTTGCGGCCTGCCGTCCAGCCGCTGGAGGGCCAGTCCACCACCGAGCAGTCCTCGAAGGCGTCGGTGGGCAGAGGAGCGCCTTCGCCGAGCCGGCGCAGCACGTGCCGGCGAAGCGCGTCGTTCGCCTCCATCCAGCCTCTGGCGTACGAACGGTTCGCGGGGGGATAGGCGTCCATCGTCACCCGGTGGAGCGGGTAGTCCTCGGTGAGCACGAGGGCCGCGGCGTGGGCCCAGTACTCGAACAGCCACCGCTCGTGCCACCACAGTCCGGGCAGGTGGGAGCCTGCCTGAGGGCCGAGGCGGCTCCACAGGACGAGATCGTGGCTCGGGGCCACGACGCTGACGGGATCGAGCTGCAGGTAGCGCAGCGACCGGAGGACGGCGCGCAGGCTCTCTTCCCGCGCGGGCAGGCGGGGGCCCGCCAGGTGCTGCCGCGTGAGGGCCAGCCGGCGCGCGTCCGTCTGGCTGATCGTCAGAGGTCGCTGGGGTGGGGGCATCGCGGGGTTCCTCGCTCCGTCACCTGGGCCCGTGGGCGTTGCGGTTCGGTGGCACACCCTACGGTGCCCCGCGCCTCTAGTGCGCGACAGGGGTGCGCGCCCTCCTCCGTGCCTCGGGGACGATCAGCGGGGTGCCCGACTGCGGATCGGCGATGATCTCGCACCGCAGGTCGAAGACCTGCTCGACCAGGTCGGGCGTCATCACCGCGGCGGGCTCACCCTCGGCCACCAGCACGCCGTCACGCATCACGATCAGATGCGTGGCGTACCTGCAGGCCTGGTTGAGGTCGTGCAGCACCGCCACCATGGTCCTTCCCTGCTCGTGCAGGTCGGCGCAGAGGTCCAGCACCTCGATCTGGTGGGAGATGTCCAGGTAGGTGGTCGGCTCGTCCAGCAGCAGGATGGGCGTCTCCTGTGCCAGCGCCATGGCCAGCCACACCCGCTGCCGCTGCCCGCCCGACAGCTCGTCCACGATGCGTTCCGACAGCGACGTGACGTCGGTGGCCGCCATCGCCGAGGCCACGGCCACCTCGTCGGCCTTGGACCACTGCCGCATCAGCCGCTGGTGCGGATAGCGCCCCCTGGCCACCAGGTCCGCCACGGTGATGCCGTCGGGCACGATGGAGGTCTGGGGGAGCAGCCCGAGCCTGCGAGCCACCTCCTTGGAGGGCAGCGAGGTGATCACGCTTCCGTCGAGGTGGACCGCGCCCGTCTTGGGCCTGAGCATGCGGGCCAGCGCTCGCAGCAACGTGGACTTCCCGCACGCGTTCGGGCCGATGATCACCGTGAAGGACTCGTCGGGGATCTCCACGTTCAACGACGACGCCACCACCCGCTGCTCGTAGGCGAGGGTGAGGTCCGAGCCGGTCAGACGAGCCATCAGCGGCGGTCCTTTCTCAGTAGCAGAGCCAGGTAGGTGCCGCCGATGGCGGCCGTCAGCACTCCGACGGGCAGCTGGGTGGGGGCGAGCAGCCGCTGGGCGGCCAGGTCGGCCGCGGTCAGCAGCACCGCGCCGGTGAGGGCGGAGGCGATGAGTGTCACGCCGGGGGAGCGGGTCAGCCGCCTGGCCAGCTGCGGCGCGGCCATGGCGACGAACATCACGGGCCCCGCGGCGGCCGTGGCGACGCCGCACAGCAGCACGCCCGCCACGATCGCCGCCGCCCGCACGGGCTCGACCCTGATGCCGACCGCCCGCGCGGCGTCGTCGCCCATCTCCATCATCCGCAGCGGCCTGGAGACCGCGCAGCACACGGGGACCAGCACGGCCAGCGCGATCGCGACGGGAAGGGCGTGATCCCAGCCGCGGCCGCTGAGGCTGCCGTTGAGCCAGGCACCCGCGTTGGCCGCGTCGTTGATGTTGGCCTTGGTCAGCAGGTAGTTGTCGGCGGCCAGCAGGACGGCGTTGACGCCGATGCCGACCAGGACGAGCCGGTAGCCCTGCACGCCCCTGCGGAAGGCGAGCGCGTAGACCAGGACCGCCGAGATCACGCAGCCGAACATGGAGCCCGCGGCGATCTGCACCGCCGTACCGCCCATCACCACGGCGAGCACGCCGCCGGTGGCCGCGCCCGCGGTGAACCCGATGAAGTCGGGGCTGCCCAACGGGTTGCGGGTCAGGCTCTGGAAGATGGCCCCGCTCAGCCCGAAGGCGGCGCCCACGGCCAGCCCGGTGACCACGCGAGGAGCGCGCAGCTGGCTCACGATCAGCTCGGCCACCGGCGTGCCCTGCCCGAACAGGGCGGTGACGATGTCGGCGACCGGCACGGTGAACTCGCCCGTGGAGATCGCCACCAGCGCCAGCGCGACCGAGGCCGCCACCAGCGCGAGGCTCACCACGAGAGCACGGGGGGCGGGCCGCATGGAGTAGGGCCCGACCCTGACAGGAGTCGTCATAGCGCGGCCAACCTCCTGCGCCTGGCCAGCAGGATGAAGACGGGCGCGCCGACCACCGCGCACATGATGCCCACCTGCACCTCTCCGGGGGTCGCGATGACGCGCCCCACGATGTCCGCGCCGAGCAGCAGCACCGGCGCCAGCACCGCCGCGTACGGCAGCAGCCACCGCTGGTCGGGCCCCACGACCGCCCTGACCGCGTGCGGCACCGCCAGCCCGACGAACCACAGCGGCCCAGCCCCCGCGGTGGCCGCGCCGCACAGCAGCGTCACGGCGACGGCGGTCAGCACCCTGGTGCGTCCGACGGCCACGCCGAGCGCCCTGCCCGCCTCCTCGCCCAGAGCCAGGGCGTTGAGCGGCTTGGCGAGCAGCAGGCCGAGCGCGATGCCTACCGCCATGAAGGGCACCAGGCGTATGATCACGTCGGAGGTCTGCGCGGCGAGCGAGCCGGTGAGCCAGAACCTCATCCGGTCGAAGGCCTGGGAGTCCATGCGCAGGATCGCCGAGGAGACGGCGGTGAAGACCATGCCGAGCGCCACGCCTGCCAGTGCCAGCCGTACGGGGGAGGCGCCCGAACGCGCGGCCGAGCCGAGCGCGTAGGCCAGCGCGGAGGCCAGCGCGGCGCCCGCGAAGGCGAACCACACGTAGACGGCGGGGTTGGTGAGACCGAGCAGCCCGATCGCGATCGTCGCGCCGAGCGCCGCGCCCTGGTTGATGCCGAGCAGCCCCGGATCGGCCAGCGGGTTGCGCGTCAGGCTCTGCATGAGCGCACCCGCGAGACCGAGCGCGGCTCCGACGCCGAGGCCGAGGATGGTGCGCGGCACCCGCAGCTCGCGGATCACGGTGTGGTCGCTGGACCCGTCGGGCGCGGTGAAGGCGGTGAGAACCGTCGACAGCGGCACCGAGCGCGCGCCGAGCGCGACGCTCAGCAACGCGACCAGCACGAGCAGGCCGAGCGCGGCGAGCAGCCCCGCCGCGAGTACGGCGGAGCGGCCCCGTGTGGCGGCGGAGGGCTCCGTCTTCGCGGTGCCCGCCAGGGGAGGCGCGGTCATGTTCCCTCTCGTCGTAAAGGGTTAGGCAAGGCTAATCTAACAAGTCGTGAATGAGGTAAGCCTAGCCTTAGGAGTCGATATGTCGGTATCCAGGAGAGGGTTCCTGGGCCTCGTGCTCGCGGCCACGGCCTGTGGATCCGAGTCGCGCCCGACCCCGACCGTCGCGGCGGGGAAGGCATGGTCCTTCACCGACGACCGCGGCAGGAAGATCGATCTGCCGGCGCGGCCGACCCGGGTGGTCGCCCAGGTCAGCGCCGCCGCCACGCTGTGGGACTTCGGAGTGCGCCCGATGGCGGTCTTCGGCCCGCACCGCCTGGAGGGCGGCGCCAAGGACCCGGAGGCGGGCGACATCGACATCACCAAGGTCCAGGCGATCGGCAACGCGTGGGACGAGTTCGACGTCGAGCGGTACATCGCGCTCAGGCCCGAGGTGCTCATCGCGGGGATGTATCTGAAGAACGAGCTGTGGTACGTGCCCGCCAAGTCCAGCGCCGCGATCGAGCAGGTGGCCCCGACCATCGGCATCCAGCAGGAGAACAAGGCGGGCGACGAGCTGATCAGGCGCTACGAGCAGCTGGCCGTCGCGCTCGGCGGAGCGGCGCAGGCTCAGGCCAGGGAGAGGTTCGTGGCGGCGGAGAAGGCGCTCGTCAAGGCGGTGGGGCCGAAGGTGCTGTTCTGTGCCGCCTCGCCCGACCAGTTCTGGGTGTGTGACCCGCGCAGGTTCCCCGACCTGAAGTACCTGCTGTCCAAGGGGCTCGACATCGTCGTCCCCGACCGGCCCGACGGCTACTTCGAGACGCTCAGCTGGGAGAACGTCGACAAGTACGAGGCCGATGCGATCTTCCTCGACGCTCGCGCGCAGTCGATGAAGGCCTCGGAGGTGATCGCGAAGCCGACCTGGCCGAAGGGCGCTCAGGTGTACCCGTGGCGGGCCGAGATGCGCTTCAGCCACCAGGGCTATGCGGCGCTGCTGGAAGAGCTGGCGGTGAATCTGGCAAAGGTAAGGCTAAGCTAACCTCCAGTCCGTTTTAGGTAGGCCTCACCTTAGGAGTTCCAAATGTCGGTATCCCGTAGGGGATTCGTCGCGGCGGCCACCGGCCTGGGCGCCCTCCTGGCCCTCGCCGCCTGCGGCGGGGAGCCGGCGTCCGCGCCCGCCGCCTCCGCCGCGAACGCCGCGCAGACGAGCGCCGCCACCCCCTTCTCCTACACCGACGACCGCGGCAAGAAGATAGACCTGCCGAAGACGCCCACGAAGATCGTCGCGCAGGTCGGCTCGGCCGCCGCGCTCTGGGACTTCGGCGTGCGCCCCATCGCCGTCTTCGGCCCCCACAAGCTCGAGAACGGCAAGACCGATCCCCAGGTCGGCAACGTGGACATCACCAAGGTCCAGGGCCTGGGCAACGTGTGGGACGAGTTCAACGTCGAGCAGTACATCGGCCTGCAGCCCGAGCTCCTGGTCAGCAGCATGTACCTGAAGGACGACCTCTGGTACGTGCCCGCCAAGTCCAAGGACACGATCGAGAAGGTCGCCCCCACCGCGGGCGTCATGCTCACCGGCAGGAACGCCACCGAGGTCATCACCAAGTACGGCGAGCTGGCCGCCAAGCTCGGCGCGAACCTCGACGCCCCCGAGATCACCCAGGCCAAGACCCGCTACGAGGCGGCGCTGGCCGAGCTCGAGAAGCTCGCGGCGAAGGGCCTGACGATCGAGCTGGTCTCCGGCAGCCCCGACGCGATGTACGTCTCGACGCCCGAGATGGTCCCCGACTTCAAGCTGCTGAGCGACGCGGGGCTCGACATCGTCAAGCCCAAGGTCGACGCCCAGGGCTACTTCGAGCCGCTGAGCTGGGAGAACGCCGACAAGTACAAGGCGGACGTCGTGCTGTTCGACAGCAGGACCCAGGCGCTCGGCCTGGAGGAGATGAGGAAGAAGCCGACCTTCGCCAAGCTTCCCGCGGTCGCCAAGGGCCAGATCTACCCGATGTGGGTGGAGACTCCTTACAGCTACCAGAAGTGGGCCGACCAGCTCGAAGAGCTCGTCGCCAACCTGCGGAAGGCTAGTAAGCTCCCCTGACCTCGACGATCTCGGCCAGCGGGAACTCGAGGTAGTCGCCCGCCTCCTCGCACCAGGCGTCGAGCGTGCCGCCGCGTAGCTCGCCGTGGCTTATCGTCGCGGTCAGCCCGTCGGTCAGCGTGATGCCCGCCCGCACCCCGCGGTCGACGACGAAGCCGAGCAGCGACTGCTGGGCGGTCGGCAGCCTGGTGGCGTTCCTGCCGATGATGGCCCAGGTGCGGCCGTTCTGCTCGGCGCCCTCCTGCGACTCCAGCAGGCGGCGGGCGTGCTCGTGCGGGTCGGGCGGCGGCTCGGCCAGGGCGTAGGCCCCGTGGTGGAGCTGGGAGTCGAGCTCGGCCACCTGGCCGCCGGGCAGCAGGATCAGCTTGCCGTTCTGCGCGTCGGAGCCTGCGCTTTTGGAGCGCCTGATGGTGATCTCCCCCGTGTCGGCGATCGGCACGGGGGCGTAGCCGTTCTCGCGCAGCGCTGCCAGTGTGCGCTCGGCGGGTGTGGAGCTGACCAGCACGGTGGGGGCCAGCAGCCGCAGCCCCAGCCTGGACAGGCGGCGATGCGCGGCGATCTCGGCCAGCAGCGCGGGGTCGGAGGCCTGCACGATGCAGGCCACCGTCGTCACCGTCACCTCACCGTGCCTGCGCGCGACGTCGCGCACGAGGTACTCCAGCGGCTGGGGGATCTGACCGACCTCGCTCAGCTCGGCGAGCAGCTCGTCGGCGTCGTAGCCCACGTCGAGCGCGCCGCGGACGCTCTCGGTGGTGAAGCGCCACACCGAGGCGGCCCCCCGCGACTCGCGCTCGGCCACCCTGTCGAGCAGCTCGGCCAGCTCGGTGGAGGGCGGGGCCCGTGACCACCGCGGTCAGGTCGGGGCCGAACAGCGCGCTCCTGCGCACGCTGGCCAGCGCCCTGGTCGAGGCCTCCACCAGCACGGGGTCGTGCTCGACGAGCGGGACGGTGTCGTCGTTCTCGTCGCCCGCGTGGGCGGCCAGCCCCGCCAGCGCCCTTCCGAGGTCGGTGAGCGCGTCGTTGGCCAGCACGCCGAGCAGCCTGGCCTCCTCGAGCGCCGCCGCCGCGCAGTCGGTCAGCAGGGCCTGGTCGAGCAGCGGCGCGTGCCAGTGGGCGTTGCGGACCAGGCTGCCCCTGTCAGCGAAGGCGGTGCCCGAGGGCAGGTGCGACAGCACCCCCAGCACGGCCCTGCGGACCCTGGCGACGGCCGCGCCGCTCTGGTCGTCGCCGAGGACGGTGGGGTACTTGCCCTCGATCTTGCGCAGCGACGAGCGCTCCATGCGCCACCAGGCCGACAGCAGCACCCGCAGCCTGGCCGAGCCCTCGTCGAGCCGCCACCTGTCGAAGCGCTCGGTGGGGACCATGCCGCCCGACTTCTCGTCGAAGGCCAGCAGCCTGGAGACCGCGCAGATCTCCAGCAGCAGCCTGGTCTCGTCCTCGTCGCAGCCGGTCTCCTTGGCGACCCTGCGCACCTCGCGCACGCCCACTCCGCCGGTCTTCAGCAGCGGCAGCGGGGTCTTGGCGGTGTTGTCGAGCAGCGCCGCGCACCGTTCGACGACGTGCGGGGCGGCCAGTGTCATCAGGTGGTCGACCTCTTCGGGATCGACGGGGATCGTCGCGATCTCGGGAGGCTCGGGGGAGAAGGGCGGGTGGTAGCCGGGCCCGCGCACCGACAGCGCGACCTCGCGCGGCATCTCGGCGACCTCCCATCGAGGGCGGTAGAGCAGGCCGTGGTCGGCGGCCCACTTCTCCGGCGTGCCCAGCATCACGAACCTGCCGCCGTCGACGTCGCGGACGGGGCCGTCCCACGCGAAGTCGGCCAGCAGCCGCTCGGTGCCCTCGGGGGCGTTGCGCAGCAGGGCCGCCAGCCGTACGCCGTCGGAGAGCACCTCGGTCACCCTGGCGATCGTGCGCCGCTTGTTGCCGTGGGGCGGGAGGCCGAGGTTGCGGGCCAGCGCGCGCAGGGTGTCGTTGCTGACGGTCCAGGAGTTGAGGTAGTGGTCGAGCGGCTCGCCGAGGCCGAGAGGCGCCGCCCACCAGCGGGAGACCGCCTCGGCCAGGTGGACGCGGCCCTCGTCGTCGGGCCAGGCCAGCGCGTGGTCGTAGAGGACGTCGAGCCAGGGGGTGAGCGTGGCGACGGGCGCGTCGAGGAAGGCGGCGAGGCGATCGGGCGGAGTGCGGTCGCCGAGCACCAGGCAGGCCTGCGCGATCTCCAGACACGGCAGCGGGAGCGCCCGCATGGCCTCCATGACGGCGAAGCCGTTGCCCAGGCGCTGGGCGAGCGTGTCGAGCCGCCGCGGCCACGGTGCCGCTATGGCGTCAGGTCGGTTGGAGAGGACGCGCGCGAGCCTCGCTTCGTCCAGTGTTCGCAGCCAGCCGAGCAGGTGATCATCCATCTGTCAGCACTCTCAGTGGGTCGCGCGCGGGGACTCGCCTTGAGCCTTGACCATCCACGTGGCCCTCACTACCAATGAGAAACGTGCGTCACAGACTCGGAGGCTGGCGCACGTTTTTCTCATGTGATGCGAGGCAGAACTCAGCATACGCGCTCGTTGCCCGGGTGTCCGGGCTTCGCACTCAGGAGAGAACGGCCCAGACGATCTTCCCGTACGGCGAGAGCGCCGACCAGCCCCAGCGCAGGCTCAGCGACTCCACGATGTGCAGTCCGAGCCCTCCGACGTCGAGCGGGCCCGGGTAGCGCAGCACGGGAACGGAGGCGGCGGGATCGGTGAACGCGCAGGTGACCAGCGCGCCTCTGCGCACCAGCGACATGCGCACCGGCTCGTGGTGCCTGGCCTCGGCCAGGGTGAGGCCGTGGCGCAGCGCGTTGGTGGCCAGCTCGGAGACCACGAGCTCCATGCTGTCGGAGAGCTCGCCGAGCCCCCAGCCCGAGAGCGTGCCGAGGGTGAAGCTGCGGGCGGAGTGGACGGAGGCGGCCGAGGGCGGCAGGACGAAGGTGGCGCTGGCGCCGATCGCCGTGCCGGGAACGAGGAGGTCGCGCGCCGCCTCAGGCCACCAGCCGACCGGGGGCCACCAGTCGAGGGTGGTCCACAGGCCGAGGGGTTTGGTGGACTGCACATTGATCATTCTGGGGCAGAGTCTCGTGCAGGTGCAAGAGCGAATGCACGTGCAGAAGTAGGGGCCAGCCGCTACGGTTTGCCAGGTATCGGTAAATCGGGTGGCAAAGGGGGATCTTGTCGCGACCCATGATCTTTGGGGCGCGAGGTGACAGACTGTCTGGTACGGAAACGACCAAGGAGCAGCACGTGTCCATGGATCCGCCGGGTTCTGGCTCAACCGTTCGGCGCATCATGCTCGGCGCCAGCCTGCGTCGCCTGCGCGAGGAGCGCGGACTCACCCGTGATGTGGCCGGATTCCACATCAGGGCCTCCGAGTCCAAGATCAGCCGCATGGAGCTCGGCCGCGTCGGCTTCAAGACACGTGATGTGGAAGACCTTCTCACGCTGTACGGCGTCAGCGACGACGCCGAGCGGCGGGCCCTGCTGGAAATGGTCCGCGAAGCCAACACCCCCGGGTGGTGGCACAAGTACTCTGCCGTCCTTCCCCAGTGGTTCTCCACCTATGTGGGCCTGGAGGAGGCCGCGAGCCTGATCCGCACCTACGAGGTGCAGTTCGTGCCCGGCCTGCTGCAGACGGCGAACTACGCCAGGGCGGTCTACCAGCTCGGCAACCCCGACGCCACTCCCGAGGACATCGATCAGCGCGTGCATCTGCGCATGCAGCGGCAGGAGCGCTTCACCCGCAAGGACGGCCCCCGTCTGTGGGCGGTCATTGACGAGGCGACCCTGCGGAGGACGATCGGCGGCGGAGAGGTCATGTCCGAACAGCTTCAGCATCTGCTGCACGTGGCGACCTTCCCCAACATCACCATTCAGGTGATGCCCTTCAGGTACGGCATGCACGCCGCCGAAGGGGGCGCCTTCAGCATCATGCGGTTTCCCGAGTCCGACCTGTCGGACGTCGTCTACGTCGAACAGCTCTGGGGTGCCCTGTACCTGGACAAGCGTGAGGACATCGACCCGTACCTCACCGCCATGGAGCAGCTGTGCGTGGAGAGCACCACGCCGGGCGGCACCGTGGAGCTCATCGACGGTCTTCTCAGAAAGATGTAGATGGAGCACACCTACAACGGCATGCCCGCCACCGACCTCACCGAGGTCGCCTGGCGCAAGAGCCGCTACAGCAACTCGCAGGGCAACTGCGTGGAGCTCGCGGAGCTTCCAGACGGCGGGATCGCGGTTCGCAACTCGCGCTTCCCCGAGGGCCCCGCGCTGATCTACACCCGTGACGAGATCCGGGCCCTGGTGCTCGGGGTGAAGGACGGGGAGTTCGACGGCCTGCTGGTTTAACACGGTGTTCACCTCCGGCGCACCCGCTTAACGGGGTGCGCCGGAAGGCGTAATAGTCCGGTCTCGAGGCTCCTGCAGGATTCACTCATGATCGACCAGATGACGCTCTACCCGATCGCCGACGACGTGCTCATCGCGCCAGGCGGCAAGGTGGTGATCCGCACCTACGGCGTGGGCGCCGCCGTCCCCGACGGGACGGTCTCCTACCGCACCTGGGTCACGGGGGTGCGTGACCAGCCCCGCTACTGGCACTGGGGTCACTTCGAGGACGCCGCCTCGGGGCACCGCAGGGTGCTGGAGTGGCTCACCGGGCGCGGTCCCCAGCCGGTGCCTGCCGTGGCCTGATCACCAAGGGACGTGCCGGTTCGGCCGATTACCGACCTTGGACCCACTTGTGCACGTCTCTCGTTGAGATACGCTCGAACCCGAGCAATCGCTTGGTTCGATCTCGGGAGGCCCGTGTGCGACGAGGGATCCACCTGCTCGAGGAGGTCGACTTCCGGCCGATGAACTCCCGCAGGCCGCTGGAGTACCTCACCTGGCTGACGCGCTACAAGCAGGAGGACGCCGGGCGCGCCGCGCCCGAACTGACCGAGGGGATGTCCATCCGCTCCCGCGAGATCGACCTCGTGGGCGCCTTCTACGCCGTCGGCATCACCGGCCACCAGCAGTTCAAGGCCGTCACGCTGTGGGACTGCCACGGCGGGTGGGAGGGCGGCTGGCGGCAGATGATGGAGATCTACTCGGGCGTCGACTCGCGCCTGTTCCTGTCCGACATCGACGACCTGCGCTTCTCGGCCTTCTCCAGGCCGCTCGGCGCCGTCCACGGCAGCCCCGCGCTGTCCTCGACGCGGCCCGCTCCGCTGTTCGTCTTCGAGAGCGCCTCCGTACGGCCGGGCGCCGCCCTCGACTACCTCGAGGCCGTCCGCTCCGAACGCCTGCCCATCCTGGCCGACCACGGCCACACGCTGGTCGGCCTGTACGAGGTGCTGTTCTGCGACAGCGAGGTCGTCACGGTCTGGGGCACCACCCTCGACGCGCACCTGGCCACGCAGCGGGCCAGGGACGCCGCCCTCGGGCTCGACGACGAGGCCGTTCCCGACGAGCGGCTGCTCACCTGGGGCAAGCGGGCCCGCGACTACCTGTCGGGGCCCTGGAGGGAGACGCTTCTGGTGCCGTTCCCCGGTAGCAGGCTCTCGCCTACACCGGCGCGTTCCAGTTGAGGATCACCGGCTCGGCGTGCTCGAAGCCCAGCCGGGAGTAGGTCCCGGTGTCGAGCCTGAAGAACCTGCCGTTCTGCGGCGGCAGGCCCAGCCATCTGGCGGTGAGCACGCGCAGGAAGTGACCGTGCGCGACCAGCGCCACCTGGCCCTCGGCCCCCTTCGCCCGCGCGATCACCCGGTCGGCCCTGGCCGCCACCTGCTCGGCGCTCTCGCCCGGGTGGTCGTGGTCGCCGGGGACCACGCCGTCCCTCCACAGGTACCAGCCAGGACGGCTCTCGCGGATCGTCGGCGTGGTGATGCCCTCGTAGCCGCCGTAGTCCCACTCCCACAGGTCCTGGTCGACCTCGTAGTCGGTCAGTCCCGCCAGGTCGGCGGTACGGCGCGCCCTGGCCGCGGGGCTCACCAGCACCAGGTCGAAGGAGCGCGCCTTCACCAGCGGGGCCAGCGCCCTCGCCTGGTCCTCGCCGTGGGGGGTCAGCGGCAGGTCGGTGCGGCCGGTGTGGCGGCCCGCCCTGCTCCACTCGGTCTCGCCGTGTCTCAAGAGCATCATCTCGTCCATATCAGGACCATCATCTCCGACCGCGCCCGCTCGCCTTCCCGCCGGGTTGACCTCAACTCGGCTTGAGGTTGCATCGTGGGTGGCGAGCACCACGAATGGAGAAGCTGATGCACGCCGTCGTCCTGCACGCCTTCGGCCCCGCCGAGAACCTTTCCTACGAGAGCGTCGAGGACCCTGTGCCCGGCGAAGGGGAGGTGCGCATCGCGGTGAAGGCCGCGGGGGTGCACCTCATCGAGACGCTGCTACGCACCGGGGCGACGATCGGCCCGCCGGTGCCCGAGCTGCCTGCCGTCTTCGGCGGTGAGGTGGCGGGCGTGGTGGAGGCCGTAGGACCCGGCGTCGACGGGTCGTGGCTCGGCCGCAGGGTCGTGACCGGCAGGAGCAGGCCCGGAGGGTACGCCGAGCTGAGTGTGGCCTCGGTCGAGTCGCTGCACGCCGTGCCCGGCGAGCTCGGGTTCGAGGAGGCGGTGGCCATGATCGTGACGGGCACCACCACCATGGCGCTGATCGACCTGGCCGCGCCCACCGCCGACGACGTCATCCTGGTCAACTCGGCCGCCGGCGGCATCGGCCGCCTGCTCGTCCAGCACGCGCGCAACCTCGGCGCCAGGGTCGTGGGGGCGGCGGGAGGGCCGGCGAAGGTGGCGAAGGTGCAGGCGCCCGCCGTCGACTACGACGTGCCGGGCTGGAGCGCGCAGGTCGGAGAGGTGAGCCTGGTCTTCGACGGGGTCGGCGGCAGCAGGGGCCGCGAGGCGTTCTCGCTGCTGGCCCCCGGCGGCAGGCACATCGTGTACGGCAACGCCTCGCGCGAGGAGACCGAGGGGCCCACGCCCGAGGAGGTGAAGGCCAGGAACATCACCTCGATCTACGCCATCGAGCGGATCCTCGGCTGGCCCGGCGGGCTGCGCGGCCTGGAGGAGCGCGCCCTCGAGGCCGCCGCCGCCGGCCGGCTGTCACCGGAGATCCACGCCTTCCCGCTGTCCGAGGCCGCGGCCGCGCACGCCGCGCTGGAGAGCCGCGCCACGACGGGCAAGGTCGTCCTGATTCCCTGACCCTCAGCGACCGGACAGCTCCTCGACGATCGGGGCGAAGGCGTCCAGGTCGCGCTCGTGGTGGAGGACGAAGTAGGACAGGTCGTAGCCGTCCCTCCAGTGGCGGAGCCTGTCGACCATGTCGCGACGCGTGCCGAGCAGCACCTGCGGAGTCTCGCCCTGTCCCGAGGGGTCGGCCGCGCTCCACGACTCCACCGGGCCGGCCGTGCCCACCTGCTGGATGCTGGTCCCGAGCTCCAGCCGGTCGTAGCGCTCCCCTGCGGCCTCGCGCACCAGGGAGAGCTTGGAGAGGAACGCCGCGAGCCCCGCGTCCGCGCCGTCGGGGCCCGTGCCGTCGGCGCGCACCCGCATCCCGAGGTTGACCACGTCGGCCTCGCGGGCGGCCAGGGTGAGCACGCGGGGGCCGCCGCCGCCCAGCAGGAGCCGTGGGTGCGGGCGCTGGACGGGCTTGGGCTGCTGGTCCAGAGCCTCGATCCGGTAGTGCGCGCCGGAGAAGGAGAAGGGGCCGGCGCCCCACAGCCCCTTGAGCACGGTCACCGCCTCGGCCAGCCTGGCCACCCGCACGGCGGGAGGGTCGAGCGGCAGCCCCGCCGCGCTGTAGTCGGCCGCCATCCACCCGGTGCCGAGCCCGAGCTCCAGGCGGCCGTCGGACAGCAGGTCGAGGGTGGCGCTCTCCTTGGCCAGCACGGCGGGGTGCCTGAAGTCGTTGGCGGCCACCAGCGTGCCGACCCTCAGCCTGGAGGTCGTGCAGGCGGCCGCCGTCATGGCCGAGAAGGGTGCCAGGCGGGGGCCGACGAGGTGGTCGGGCACCAGGAGCACCTCGAAGCCCGTGGCCTCAAGGCGCCTGGCCTTGTCCGCCCATGCCTTGCCCGACTCCGCCTGCCGTACGACCGCCGCGAACCTGAACCGCCGCATCCCGACTCCCTACCAAGCGTTTGGTAGACACCATAGGCCGGGGCGGGCCGCCGGTGAAGCTCACCGGTCGTTCAGCAGGCCCAGCGCGACGCCGCCCATCCCGATCGCCATCAGCAGCCAGGCGCCGCCCGCCGCGAGGTCGCCGAGCCCCGCGAACCAGGGGACCGGCACCAGCACGGGAGCGACGATCAGCGTGATCGCCGCCCACCGGGGGGCGGTCCTGCCCAGCAGCGCGGCGACGCCGAGCAGGAGGAAGCCGAGCAGGCCGAGGAAGAACGACATGCCGAAGATCGAGGTGGGCAGGCTCTCCCCGTAGGCGGTGTAGATCTTGGTGAGGGTGGCGGGGTCCACTCCGGCCTGGACGCCCGCGTACAGGACGTCGTCGGAGTTGCCCCCCACCGGCACGATCATGACGAAGGCGAGGATCATGGCGACCAGGCCGAGAGCCGGCCTGCCCGCCCGGGCGACCCTCGCCACGGCCAGGGCGCCGGGGATGATGGTGATCGCGCTGAGAGCCGACAGCCATGCCGAGGCCGGGTAGGAGTCGGCCTCGGCGATGAAGCCTCCGACGTAGGCCGCGCCCTCGGCGGTGATGTCGCCGGGGGCGAGCAGAAGGGTGAGCGCGAGCGTCAAGGGCGCGATGACGGCCGAGGCGAGCATGGCGTAGCGGACGAAGGTGTCGGCTCCCGATCGGGGAGTCGTGTCGAGGCTGGTCATGCCCAGAGACTCCGCCCCGCGCGCATCCGGCGCATGAGTAGGTCCCTACTCAATCTTGTTTTACCAAGCGCTTGCTCAGACACTGTGGGCATGGACGTGCGCCCCGCGACCGACGACGAGGTCGCCTTCTTCCACACCAACGGCTGGGTACGGCTGCCGCGCCTGCTCGACCCCGCAGGCGCGGCCGTCCTGCGGGAACGCGCCCTGGCCAGGATCGGCGAGAGGTCCAGGGTCCACGCGACGCTGGTCGACCAGGCCTTCGGACAGTCCCGCGACGTCGCGGCGGACGACCCGCTGTTCGGCGAGCTGAGCGCCGCCCTGGCGCCCAACGCCGTGCGGCTGCTGCACGGTGTCGCCTCCGTCCGGCTGCAGGTGACCAACCTGCTGGTGAAGGAGCCGGGCGAGCACGGCGCCACCGAGTTCCACCAGGACTTCCCCTGGATGCCCATGGACCGCTCGGCCATGCTGACCATCTGGCTCGCGCTGGTCGACGTGCCCGCCGACATGGGCTCGCTGCGCTTCTACAGCGGCTCGCACCGCCACGGCCTGCTCGGCAGGAGCTTCACCAGGGCGGGCGACGACCAGCTCACCCAGCATCCATGGCTCAAGGAGCTGGAGACCTCACCGCCGCTCGACCTCAGGGCGGGTGACGCGACCGTGCACCACGCCCTGACCGTGCACGGCGCGCCGGCCAACCGGCGCGACAGCCCGAGGCTGTCGTTCACCGCCACCTACTTCGACGCCGACGCGCTCTACACCGGCATGCCGTACGGCCAGACCGACGGGCTGGGGCTCGCGGTGAACCAGCCCTTCGACCACCCGAGGTTCCCGTGCCTGTGACGGTGAAGGGCGAGGTCGGCGACCTGGGCGCCACGCTCATGCACGAGCACGTCTTCGGCCTGAGCCCCGAGATCCTCTGGAACTGGCCCGACATCCCCGAGGGGTGGGACCTGGAGGTCAGGGCGCGCGAGGCCGCCGCCAAGCTCGACGCGGTGAAGGCGGCGGGCATCGACACCATCGTGGACCTCACCGTGGTCGGCCTCGGCCGCTACGTCCCCGCCGTCCAGCGGGTCGCCGAGCTGACCGAGGTCAACATCGTGGTGGCCACCGGGCTCTACACCTACGACGCGCTGCCGCCCTACTTCGGCAACCGCGGCCCGGGTAGCCTGTTCGGCGGCGCCGACCGGCTGGCGGAGTTCTTCGTCAGGGACCTCACCGAGGGCATCGGGAGGACGGGCGTGCGGGCGGCGATGCTCAAGTGCGCCTCCGACCACCTCGGCATGACGCGGGGCTGCGAGCGGGTCTTCAGGGCGGTGGCCGAGGCGCACGTGGCCACCGGCGCGCCCATCACCACCCACAGCGCCCAGCCGGGAGGGCTGGAGCAGCAGCGTGTCCTGGCCAAGGCGGGCGTGGACCTCACCAGGGTGGTCATCGGCCACGCCGGCGACTCCACCGACCTGGCCTACCTGGAGGAGCTCATCGCCAACGGCTCCTTCCTCGGCATGGACCGCTTCGGCATCGAGACGATCAGCTCCTTCGACGACAGGTGCTCGGTGGTGGCCGCCCTGTGCGAGCGCGGCCACGCGGGCAGGCTCGTGCTGTCCCACGACTCCTACTGCTTCAACGACAGGTTCGACCCCGACGTCGTACGGCGCCGCCACCCCAACTACCACCTGCTCCACATCCCCACCGACGTCCTGCCCGAGCTGCGAAGGCGTGGCGTGACCGAGGAACAGATCCACCAGATGCTCGTCGACAACCCGCGGAGGATCCTCGGATGGACTTCGACGTCACCCAGGACTGGCACGTCGCCTCGCCGTACGACTTCCTGAGAACGCTGCGGCACCAGCAGCCGGTCTTCCACAGCGCGCACCTGGGCGCCTACGTCCTGACCAGGTACGCCGACGTGCGCGCGGCCTACGGCGACCCGCGCGTCTTCTCCTCGAAGGGCTCGCTCACGATCTCTCGCAGCCTCACCGAGGAGACCAGGAGGAGGCTCGGCGAGCACGGCTCGTTCCTGTCCAGCTTCGTGGCCAACGTGGACCCGCCCGACCACACCCGGCTGCGCCGCTCGGTCTCGCGCGCCTTCACCCCGCGCGCGGTGGCCGCCATGGAGCGCCGCTTCCGCGAGCTCAACGAGAACCTGCTCGACCGGCTGGCAGGGCGTCGCGAGGCCGACTTCGTCCAGGAGGTCGCGCACGAGCCCTCGGTCAAGCTCACCGCCGCCTTCATCGGCGTGCCGGAGTCCGACGAGAGCTTCGTCCAGCACCGGGTCAAGGACTGGTTCCAGCTGTTCCTCTCGCCCCAGCCGCCGGACAGGCAGCTGGAGCTGGCCGACAGCTTCCTCACCTACCTCGACTACGTCGACAGGCTGGTCGCGGCCAGGGCCAAGGAGCCGCGCGACGACTTCACCTCGCTGATGACCTCTCTCATCGGCAAGGAGCTCACCCACCGCGAGGTGGTCGAGCTGATCTCCACGATCCTGCTCGGCGGCAACGACACCGTGCCCAACCAGCTCGGCAACAGCGTGCTGCGCCTGCTGCGCGAGGGCCTCTGGCCGGTGCCGCCCGAGCGGATCCCGAACGCGGTCGAGGAGTGCATGCGGATCGACGGCGCCTCGCTCGGCTCCTTCCGCCACACCACCGCCGAGGTCGAGCTGCACGGCGTGCGCATACCTGCCGGGGCGCTGGTGCTGCTGTCGACCGACTCCGCCGCCCACGACGAGACCGTCTTCCCCGACCCCGAGACCTTCGTGATCGACAGGGCCAACGCCGACGCGCATCTGGTCTTCGGCTACGGCATCCACTTCTGCGTCGGCGCCGCGCTCGGCAGGCTGCAACTGCGCACCGCACTGGAGGTGCTCGGCCGCCGCCTTCCCGGGCTCAAGCCGGTCCCCGGCGCGCCCGTCGCCTACCGCAGGTCGATCGTCGGGCGCGGACTGCCGTCCCTGCTGGTGCAGTGGTGAGCCGCTTCGACGGCAAGGTGGCGCTGGTCACGGGGGCGGGCTCGGGCATCGGCGCCGCCTGCGCGGCCAGGCTCGCCGCCGAGGGCGCCTGCGTCGGCGTGGCCGACCTGCGCTCGGCCGCCGCCAAGAGCACCGCGGCGGCGATCAGGGCGAGGGGCGGCACCGCCATGGCCATCGCCTGCGACGTCTCCGAAGAGGTGCAGGTCGCGGCGGCGGTGGCCGACCTGGTGGGCAGCTTCGGCCGCCTGGACGTGCTGCACTCCAACGCCGCCTGCCTCGACCCCGACGTCTACGGCCGCGACGGCGACCTGGCCGACCTCGACGTCCGGGTGTGGGACAGGACGATGGCGGTCAACCTGCGCGGCGCGATGCTCATGGTCAAGCACGCCGTCCCCGCCATGGGCAGCGGCTCGGCGATCGTGATCACCTCCTCCCTCTCCGGTTACCTCGGCGACGTCGACCACGCCGCCTACGGCACCTCCAAGGCGGCGCTCACCGGGTTCGTCCGCTACGTGGCGACCATGTACGGCTCCCGCGGCGTCCGCTGCAACGCCGTCGCTCCCGCCCTGGTCATGACCGAGGCCGCCAGGCTCGCGCTCGGCCCCTCCCGCCTGGCCGACAAGGCCGCGGAGCGCCTGCTGCCGTGGCCGTGCGAGGTGGAGGACGTGGCCGCGCTGGTCGCCTTCCTTGCCTCCGACGAGGCGCGCTGCGTCACGGGACAGAGCCTGGTCATCGACTCGGGCACCTCCGCGCACCGGCCCGAGCACGCTATCCACACCTGGCAGGGCCTAGAGTGAAGATCATGGAGCCTGTCGCGGTAGGACTCATCGGCGCCGGACCCTGGGCGGAGATGGCGCACGCGCCCATGCTGGCCAAGGGGCCTCACACCAGGCTCGCCGGCGTGTGGGCGCGCCGTCCCGAGGCCGCGGCCAGGCTGGGCGCCCCCGTTCACGAGCGGATCGAGGAGCTGTTCGACGCGGTCGAGGCGGTGGCCTTCTGCGTGCCGCCCGCCGTCCAGGCCGAGCTGGCCGTGCAGGCCGCGAAGGCGGGCAAGGCGCTGCTGCTGGAGAAGCCCCTCGCGGCCGATCTCGACGGCGCGCGCAGGCTGGCCGACGCGGTGGCCGAAACGGGCGTCGCCTCCCAGATGCTGCTCACGCTCCGCTACGCCCCGCAGACCAAGGACTTCCTGGCCAGGTGCGCCCAGATCGAGGCGTTCGGCGGCCACGCGGCCAACATCTCGGGCGCACTGACAAGCGGAGGCCCCTTCGCCACGCCCTGGCGGCTCGAGCGCGGCGCGCTCCTCGACGTCGGCCCGCACGTCATCGACCTGCTCGACGCCGCGCTCGGCAGGGTGGTCGGCGTCCGCGCGCACGGCCACCCGCTCAGGTGGGTCGGCCTGCTGCTGGAGCACGAGGGCGGCGCGGTCAGCGAGGTGTCGCTGTCCATGGCAGCGGCCGGCGACCTGCCGCCGCAGCGCGTCGAGGTCTACGGCAGGCTCGGCAGCGCCCGCCTGCCCCACTTCGACGACGACCCGCTCTCCGTCGTGGCCGAGGAGTTCGCCATGACCGTACGCCGGGGCGGCGGCCACCCGCTCGACGCGGCGCGCGGTCTCCACCTGCAGGAAGTCATCGCCGAGGCGGAGGCCCAGCTCAACACCCCTTGACTTCGGGCCCACGGGGAGAATTGATAACGTGTGTCCGACGCGTAGTGCCGCAGCGAAGTCCGGTGTGATTCCGGCGCTGTCCCGCAACTGTCAAAGCCAGGTCGCCTGCCGCTGCGCTGACGTCATCAACCCTCGTGGAAAAGGGTGATCCGTCGCGTTTTCGCGGGTCTCTCGGTTCCGACAGAAAGGACTCCTCGTGAGGCCCGTACGCACGGCCTTCGCGGGCGCGCTGCTGGGAACGGTCATGCTGGCAGGCTGCGGCCAGACCAGCGCGACCCCGTCCGGCGCCCCCTCGTCCAACGCCCCCTCCTCCGCCCCCTCCGCCTCGCAGGACGCCGCCTTCCCCGCCAAGGTGCAGGCGGCCAACGGCGAGATCACGATCGCCAAGCGGCCCGAGCGCATCGTCTCGATCTCGCCGACCGCGACCGAATCCCTCTTCGCGATCGGCGCGGGCCCGCAGGTCGTCGCGGTGGACGCGCTGTCCAACCACCCGGCCGAGGCGCCCAGGACCGACCTGTCGGGCTTCAAGCCGAACGTCGAGGCGATCATCGCCCACAAGCCCGACCTGGTCATCGCCTCCGACGACACGATCGCCGCCGAGCTGGCCAAGGTCAACGTGCCCGTCCTCGTGGAGCCGGCCGCCACCAAGATCGACGACGCCTACGACGAGATCGCCGACCTCGGCCTCGCCACGGGCAACAAGGACAAGGCCGACAAGGTCGTCGCGGACATGAAGTCGGCGATGGAGAAGCTGTCCGCCCAGGCGACGGACGGCAAGAAGCTCACCTACTACCACGAGCTCGACACCACGCCCTACGCCGCGACCTCCAACACCTTCATCGGCCAGATCTACTCGATGTTCGGGCTGGTCAACGTGGCCGACAAGGCCCCCGACGCGGCGGGCGGCTATCCCAAGCTGTCGGCCGAGTTCGTCGCACAGGCCGACCCCGACCTGATCTTCCTGGCCGACGTGAAGTGCTGCAAGCAGAGCAGGCAGACGCTGTCCGAGCGGCCGGGCTGGAAGGAGCTCAAGGCGATCAAGAACGACAGCGTCGTCCAGCTCGACGACGACATCGCCTCCCGCTGGGGCCCGCGCATCGTCGATCTGGCCACGACCATCGGCCAGGCCGTGCAGAAGGCCAACGGCCGCTAGTGGTCGCGCACGCGCCCGCCAGAGCCAGGCCCCTCTGGATCGTGGCCGCCCTCGTGGTCCTCGCGCTCTCCATGATCGCCGGGATGCTGGGCGGCGCGGCGGGCATCTCGCCCTGGCAGGTCGTGCTGCAGGTGCTCGACTGGCTGCCCGGCGTCGAGATCGACGCCGGGCTGGCCCCCATCGAGCAGGGCCTGCTGTGGCAGATCAGGCTGCCGCGCGTGCTGGTTGCCGCCACGGTCGGCGGGCTGCTGGCCATCGCGGGCGGCGGCTACCAGGGCGTCTTCCGCAACCCGCTGGCCGACCCCTATCTGCTCGGCGCCGCCGCGGGCGCGGGCCTCACGGTCACGATGGTCATCGTGCTCCTCCCCGGCGGCGGGGCCGCCATCCCTCCCGCCGCGTTCGCGGGCGCGGTCGGGGGCGTCCTGCTCGCCTACGCCCTCGGCAACACCGCGGGACGGTCCGGCGGCACCGTCACCCTGGTCCTGGCGGGCGTGGCCGTCACCTCCTTCCTCACCGCGATCCAGACGTTCATCCAGCAGCTCAAGGTCGAGGAGCTCAAGCGCATCTACTCCTGGATCCTCGGTGACGTGCGCGGCGGGTGGGACCAGATCGCGCTCATCGCCCCCTACGCGCTGGTCTCGACGGCCGTGCTCCTGCTGCACGGGCGGATGCTGGACGTGCTGTCGGTCGGTGACGACGAGGCGACCGCGCTCGGCGTCAGGGCCGCGAGGGTCAGGCTCGTCGTGCTCGTCGCCGCCTGCCTGGCGACCGCGGCGGCCGTCGCGGTCAGCGGGCTCATCGCCTTCGTCGGCATCGTCGTCCCGCACGTCGTGCGCCGCCTCGCAGGGGGCTCCTACCGGGTCGTGCTGCCACTCTCGCTGATCGGCGGCGGCGCCTTCCTGGTGCTGGCCGACCTCGCCGCGCGCACCGTCATCGCCCCCGCCGAGCTGCCCATCGGCGTCGTCACCGCCTTCATCGGCGCCCCCTTCTTCGTCGGCGTCCTGCGCATGACCAGGAAGGCGGAAATGTGATCGAGGTCCAGGGGCTGTCGGTCGCGCTGGGAGGGCGGCCTGTCCTCTCCGACGTCGCCCTGACGGTGCGGCGGGGCGAGTGGCTGGCCGTCATCGGCCCCAACGGCGCGGGCAAGTCGACGCTGCTGCGGGCGATCATGGGGCTGATCCCCTGCGAGGGCTCGGTCCTGTTCGACGCGGCGCCGCTGGGCCGTCCGAGGGAGCGGGCCAGGACGGTCGCCTTCGCCCCGCAGACGCCCGGACTGCCCCCGGACATGACGGTCTTCGACTACGCGCTGCTGGGACGCACGCCGTACATCCCCTACCTCGGGCGCGAGAGCCGCAGGGACAGGGAGGTGACCGCCTCGGTGCTCGACAGGCTCGATCTGACGGCGCTGGCGGGGCGGCGGGTGGAGAACCTCTCAGGCGGCGAGCGGCAGCGGGTCGTGCTGGCGAGGGCGCTGGCCCAGGAGGCGCCCGTCCTGTTGCTCGACGAGCCCACCACCGCCCTCGACCTCGGCCACCAGCAGCAGGTGCTCGAACTCGTCGACCACCTCAGGCTCGCCGACGGGCTGACCGTCGTCACCACCCTGCACGACCTCAGCCTCGCGGGGCAGTACGCCGACAGGCTCCTGCTCCTGGCCGACGGCCGCGCGGTAGCCTCGGGCAGGCCGTCCCAGGTGCTGACTGAGGCGCTGGTGGGCAAGCACTTCGACGCGCACGTCAAGATCGAGCCGGGCCCCGACGGGCGGCCCGTCGTCCACCTGGTGAGGGGCCGTTGAACCTGTCGTACCGCATGGAGGAGGGCGAGCGCCTCGGCGCGCTGCTGTGGGAGTTCGGCCCGGGCTGGCGGATGATCTCCTCTGCGATGCTCGGAGGGGGCATCGGAGCCCGCTCCTGGGTGCTGAACGCCCAGGTCACGGCGGGATACTCACGGATGGACCCGGTGGAGCACCTGCTCTCGCTCGGCCCCGCGGGTGAGGGGGTCGGCATGATGACCGCCGCCTCGGTGGACCGCTGCACGACGGGCTCGGACGGCGGCGTCGAGGCCGTCGCCACGGTCGGGCTCCGCGTGCCCACCTGGGCCGCCGCCCCTGAGGGACACGTCGATGCCGAGCTGGCGCCCATGCGCGTGGGCACGATCAACATCATGGTGACCGTGCCTGTCGCGATGACCGACGCGGCGCTGGTCAACGTGGTGATGACCGCCACGGAGGCCAAGACGCAGGCGCTGGTCGAGGCGGGCTATCCGTGTACGGGAACCGCTTCGGACGCCGTCTGCGTCGCCGTCCCTTCCTCGGGCCCCGAGGAGATCTTCGGCGGGCCCCGCTCGCCGTACGGCGCCCGCGTCGCCCGCGCCGTCCACGCGGCGGTACGGCAGGGCGCGCTTTCGTGGCGGCCTCGTGACGGAAAGTAGCTGAAATCGGGGAAGTAGCATCTGTGCAAGGGCTGGACTCCCGATACTGAATGGGTGACCGCGATGGCGACGACCGAACCGACCACGAGGCGCACGGTTCTTCCAGGAGAGCCGCCGTTCACCGTCGACGACCTGCTCAAGTTCCCTGACGACGGGAACCGTTACGAGCTCTTCAACGGGAGCCTACTCGTGAGCCCTGCCCCCACCTCCTTCCACCAATTGGCGATCATCCGTCTCGGACGGATTCTGGAGGACGCCGCTCCACCTGAGATGCAGCCGCTGCCCACAGTCAACCTCCGGGTGAGCGACAAGGATTTCTACATCCCCGACCTCGTCGTCGTCTCTGCTGAGTCCATGGAGGACGACAAGCTGATGTTCGTTCCGGGCGACCTGCTACTGGCCGTCGAGGTCGTCAGCCCCAGCACCCAGGCGCGCGACCGGGGGTTCAAGACCGAGGCCTACGCGGCCGCCGGCATCCCCGTCTACTGGCGGATCGAGCTGTCCGAAGGGCCGGCGCTCTACGTCTACCGGCTCGACGGCGACGCCTACGAGCCGCCCGTCGTCCACAAGCCGGGCGAGCTCGCCACCCTGTCCACGCCGTTCGAGGTCAGCTTCGACCCGGGCGAGCTGGTGAAGCGGCGGGGATGACCAGTCCGTAGTCGCGTCGGGCGCCCTGCTCGGTGATCAGGCCCGCCCTGAGGTCGGCCTCGACGAGGGCGCGATCCCTCGACAGCGGGGGTCCGAGACCGCCTCCCCCCGTCGTCTCGACGACGAACGCCTCGCCCTCCTCGAACCGCACGTTGTTGGCCTTCGACGGTAGCCGTTCCAGCGTGCCGTCCAGGTGCCGTCTGTAGAAGCCGCCCAGCCTGCCGGGCAGCCCGCCCTCGCGGCCCTGCGGCGCCAGGCTCAGCCGGTCGCCGCGGGTGGTGACGTGGCAGGGGGCCAGGAACCTCAGCACCGTACGGGAGCCGAGCCCGCCCCTGAACGTGCCGGGCCCTCCGGAGTCGGGGATGGTCTCGACCGACTCCACGATCATCGGGCAGCGCGTCTCCACCGGCTCGGCCTGGGGCACGGAGTTGCGGCCGATGCCGAAGTGCACGCCCGTGGCGTCGGGCCCGTCCAGGCCGCGGCGGGCGCCGACCCCGCCGAAGTCGTAGGACAGGTGGATCCAGTACGGCGCCCCGACGGCGGCGATGGAGAACGGCTGCAGGATGCCGCTGGCGGCGATGGCCCGCTCGGGCACCGCCTCGGAGAGGGCCTGGAAGACGGCCTCCATGGCGGCGTAGATCGGTACGAAGCGGCCGCCGCAGGGGTGCGGGGGCGTGGCGTTGAGCAGCGAGCCGACGGGCAGGCGCACGTCGATGGCGCGCAGGCAGCCGTCGTTCATGGGGATGGTGGGGTCGAGGAAGCAGCGCACGGCGAAGACGGCGGCCGCCATCGACTGGGAGGCGGAGGAGTTGATGGCGGCGGGCACCTGCGGGCCTGTCCCCTCGAAGTCCACCACCACGGGAGCGCCCGCCGGAGCCCCGCCCCCGCCCCCGCTCTCTCCGCCCTCGCTCTCTCCGCGTTCCGCCGTCCCCCGAACTCGCGACTGCCCGGTGACCGGGTGCGGAGCCTCCGTGCCGTGGGTGGGGAGGGTGACGGTGACACGGACGGTGTGCGGGCGGCCGGGGTGGATGCCGTCGTCGTCGATCGGGTACGACGCGGTGAAACGGCCCCTGGGCAGCTCGGTGAGGGCGGCGCGGGTGCGGGCCTCGGTGTAGTCGAGGTAGGCGTCGATCCCCTCGGCCAGCCCGGCGGCGCCGTACTCCGTGACCAGGGAGGAGAGGCGGGCCGCGGCGACGGCGGTGCCGGCCAGGAGCGCGCGGACGTCGCCCATCACCTTGTCGGGCGTGCGTGAGTTGGCGCGCAGGATCGCCTCGACGGCGGGCACGATCCCCTCGGCGGTGGCCAGCCGCACAGGAGGCAGCTGGAGGCCCTCGAGGAAGATGTCGGTGGCGAGAGGGGCCATGCCGCCCGCCGACAGGCCGCCGAGGTCCGAGACGTGGATCATGGTGGCGGTGAGGTAGGCGGGCTCGCCCTCCACGAAGACGGGACGGTAGACGAGCAGGTCGTTGGTGTGGACCCCGCCCCTGTAGGCGTCGTTCATGACGTAGGCGTCGCCGGGCGCCATGGTGGCAGGCGGGTGGTCGGCCAGCAGGAAGGGGAGGGCGACCTTGAGCGCCATGCTGTTCATGAGCGTGGTCGCCATGGACTGGGCGATCAGGCGTCCTCGGACGTCGAGGACGGCGGCGCTGGCGTCGGAGCCCTCGACGATGAAGGTGGAGTAGGCGGACCTGACGACGACGACGCTCGCCTCCTCGGCCGTCACGACGAGGGCGTTGCGCAGGACCTCCGCGGTCAGGGCGTCGTTCACGCGCCGCCCTCCCCTGTGAGGGTGACGGAGCCGTCGGGCGACAGGGCGGCGCCCCAGCCGGGCGGGACGACGATGGTGGACTCGGGGTCCTCGATGATCGCGGGACCCCGGAGGGAGCCCACGGCGGCGCGGGTGAGCACAGGGACGTCGACGTAGCCGCCGCACTCGGCGAAGTAGGCGAGGCGGCTGCGGGGCGGCCGGCCGGTGGGCCCCTCTCGGGTGCCGGGGTCGCCCGCCGTCCGCCGCCCGGCCGGGATGGTGAGGCGCAGGCGGTAGCTGACGATCTCGATCTCGCCTTCCTGGGCGATGCCGTACACCTGGTGGTACTTCAGGAAGAACGCGGAGTCCACGGACGGGCCCCATGGCACGGTGAGCTCGTGCGCCTGCCCACGGAAGCGCACGTCGACCGAGCGCTCGACCCGCAGGCCGGCCGCGCCGGCCGCGACCCCGAGGTCGGCCAGGGCGGCGGCCTCCAGAGCGGCGAAGACCGCGCCGGGATCGGGGGCTGACAGGGCCGACAGGACCCGCTCGGTGGACAGCTCACCGGCCAGCAGCCCCGCCGCCGACGCGACCCCGCACAGGGCGGGCACGACGACGGTGCCGATGCCGAACCTGCCTGCCACCCTGGCGGCGTGCATGGGGCCCGCGCCGCCGAAGGCGACCAGGACGAACCCCCGAGGGTCGATCCCGCGCTGCACGGTCACCACGTGCACCGCCGAGCCCATCGCCGCCCCGACGATCTCGTGCACGGCATGCGCCGCCGCCTCCCTTGCCACCCCGAGCGCGCCCGCCACCCTGTCCACGGCCTTCTCCGCGAGCTCGGCGGAGAGCGAGAAGGCGGCGAAGGAACGAGGAGAGAGGTAGCCGAGAACCAGGTTGGCGTCCGTGACGGTGGGGGAGGAGCCGCCCAGCCCGTAACAGGCGGGCCCGGGGGAGGAGCCCGCCGAGCGGGGGCCCACGCGCAGCGCGCCCGCGGCGTCCACCCAGGCGATGCTGCCGCCGCCCGCGCCCACCTCGGCCAGGTCGATGGCAGGGGTCTTCACGGGGACGCCGGTCCCCGCGCGACGGCCGCCGAAGCTGCCCTTGCCGCCGACGTGGAACTCGTGGGTGATCTCTGGCCGGCCGTTCCTGATCACGCACGTCTTGGCGGTCGTGCCGCCCATGTCGAAGGAGATCACGTCCGGGTGTCCGGTGAGCGAGGCGGCCAGCACGCCCGCCGCGGGCCCCGACTCGATCGTGGCCACCGCCCTGCGCGCCGCCTGGACGGCCGACATGACCCCGCCGCCCGACTCCATGACGTGCACGGGGGCGGTGATGCCGAAGGAGCGCAGCTCGTCCTGGAACCTGGTCAGGTACGACGCCATGAGCGGCCCGACATATCCGGACATGATGGTGGTGGTGGCTCGTTCATACTCCCTGAGCTCCGGCCACACCTCCGAGGAGATCACCACGCTGGGCACGAACTCCCGCAGCAGATCGGCCACCTGGCGCTCGTGCGAGGGGTCGGCATAGGAGTGCAGCAGGCACACGGCAGCCGAGGTGATCCCGCGAGCGGCGATCTCGCGGCCCGCCCGCCGTACCGATTCGGGGCACAGGGGAACCAGCACCGAGCCGTCCGCGCCGACGCGCTCGTCCACCTCGAAGCAGTCCTCGGCGGCCACGGGCGGGACGGGCGGGGTGAAGCGCAGGTCGTAGCGGTCCTCCTCGACGCGTGCGTAGCGGCCGAGAGGTATCAGGGAGCGGAAGCCCTTCGTCGTCACGAACGCCACCCTCGCGCCCGTGCGCTCCAGCACCGCGTTGGTGGCCAGCGTGGTGGCGTGCACGACCCTGGTGATCAGTGAGGGAGTAACGTCGCCGAGCGCCTGAGCGATACCGCTCATGATGCCCAAGAGAGGGTCGTCGGGTGTGCTGAGGCACTTGACGGCCGAGACCTCGCCATGAGGAGCGCGCAGCACGACGTCGGTGAAGGTGCCGCCGACATCGACACCCAACTGGTATCCCACGCCGATAACGTAGGACTCAAGCAAGCGCTTGTCACGATTGACTTTCGGCGGACCGCAGGCAGTCTGGTCTTGTCGCACGTAGGGAGCTCACGATGAGACGTCTCACAGTGCCTGCGATGGCGGTGGCCGTCGTCCTGGTGAGCGCGCCCCTGGCCATGGCGCACGAACACCCCAGCGGCATCACCGACCTCGTCACGCCCGCGGTGGTGCGCGTCGAGGCCACGGCGAAGATCGACATCACCCTGCTCGACCACGTGGGCGAGCTGCTCCACGTCGAGCGCACCTACGAGGTGCCGATCGGGACGGGCACCGGCATCGTCGTCAACCCCGAGGGCGGCGTGGTCACGCTCACCCGGGTGGTCAGCACCGACAAGGACCTGGCCGTCTACGCGGCCAACAGGGTCTTCGCCGAACACCACAAGGCGAAGATCCCCGCCGACTTCGCCAGGCACGAGGTCTCCGACGACACGCTCAACCACCACCTGGAGCTCTGCTACGACCTCAAGAGCAAGATGTCGACCTGCATCATCGACATCAAGCCCGACATCACGATCTTCCCGAACATCGCGCCCGCCGACGGTCGCGGGTTCAAGGCCGAGGTCGTGAAGCTGGGCGACAAGCCAGACAGCCCCGTCGTGCTCAAGCCCACCTCCCGCGCCGACGGCGGCGTGGGCCTGCCCACCGCCCCGCTGGCCGACAAGGTGCCCGACAAGCCAGGCTCGCCCACCTCGGTCGCCGGATTCCTGGCCAGGCCCGCCGCCGACAAGCCGGTCAAGCTCGACATCGCCCACCTCGGCCAGGGCGGCGCGGGCGAGGGCGGACGGCCCTTCGCCGACCCGGAGAAGAAGGTCGACGAGCCGGCCAAGCTCGGCAAGCTCATCGACCAGGGCATGCTCGGCGCCCCCGTGATCGGCGACAAGGACGGCCACGTCATCGGGCTGCTCATCGGCGGCGGCAAGGACGCCAAGATGATCGGCGTCCGCGAGATCACCTCCGCGCTGACGGCGGCGAAGACCCCGCCGCGCAGGGGGCCGCTCGACGCCGCCTTCGAGGCCGCCCTCACCCGCTTCCACACCAAGAACTACACCGACGCGGGCCCCGCCTTCCAACGCGTGCTCGACCTCTACCCCGGTCAGCCCGTAGCCGCCGCGCACCTGAAGGAGTCGCTGGCCAAGAAGGGCAGCGCCGCCGACACGGGGGTGCGCAAGGCCGCGCAGCCGAGGGGCACCACGATCCCGCTGTGGCCGTTCATCGTCGCGGCCGCCGTCGTGCTGGTCATCGCCCTGGGCGGCGGGTTCCTGCTGTGGCGGCGAAGGGCCGCGACGGAGGAGACGCCGCCGCGCATCGAGATCCCGTCGCCTCCTCCCGACGACGGCGCCAACCCGACCGTGATGGTCAGACGTTCCCAGGCCTTCCCTGTCGTCCCCCCGCACCAACCGCAGCCGCAACCTGTGCTGACCGCACAGCACCAGGTGAAGTTCTGTACGGCCTGCGGCATGAAACTGGGCCCCGCGCACCGGTTCTGTGGCTATTGCGGCCACCCGATCGAAACGTGATGCACTTGAACGAGAGATCCCTGATCGGCCAGGAGGTCGCCGGGTACTACATCGAGGACGTCATCGGCAAGGGCGGCATGGCGGTGGTCTACCTGGCCCTCGACCCCAGGCTGAGCCGCAGGGTGGCGTTGAAGATCCTCAACCCCATCCTCAGCGTCGACGACCGCTTCCGCCAGCGTTTCATCCTGGAGTCGAGGACCGCCTCCAGCATCGAGCACCCCAACATCATCCCGATCTACGAGGCCAACTCCGACGACCACGGCGTGCTCTACATCGCCATGCGCTACGTGGACGGGCTCGACCTGCGCCGCCTCATCTACGACAGGGGCCCGATGCCCGTCGGCCAGGTCAACAGCATCGCCGCCCAGGTGGCCGCCGCACTCGACGCCGCCCACGCCCACGACCTGATCCACCGCGACGTGAAACCCGCCAACATCCTGCTCGCGGGCGACGAAGCCAGCCAGCACGTCTACCTGACCGACTTCGGCATCACCAAGCACCGCACCTCGATCTCCGGGCTCACCCAGACCGACCAGTTCATCGGCACGCCGAGATACATGTCGCCCGAGCAGATCAACAAGGAGCACATCGACGGCAGGGCCGACCAGTACGCGCTGGCCTGCGTCGTCTACGAGGCGCTGGCCGGACGGATGCCTTTCGAGAGGGACAACGACGTCGCGCTGTTGTGGGCCCATCTGGCCGAGTCGCCCGCCCCGCTCTCGCACCTGCGCCCCGAGCTGCCGCTCGAGGTGGACGGCGTGATGATGAAGGCGCTGGCCAAGTCGCCCGAGCAGCGCTACCCGTCCTGCACGGCCTTCGTCGGCGCGCTGCGCGACGCCATCAGCGGCGAGGTGGCACCGACCAGGCCCCAGCAGCCGATGCCCAGGACGAGCAGGGCGCCCAAGCCGGCCACGACGGGCAGGCGCAGGCTGCCCGCCGTCCTGATCGGGGTCACGGCCGCCGTCGCCGCGATCACGCTGGCGGTGCTGCTCGTGCTGGCCAACAGGGGCGAGGGCATGCTGACCTACCGGCCGACCCCCGCCGTGCCGATGACGTTCACCTATCCCGAGGGCTGGACCGCGACGACCCACGTGGACCTGTTCGCGCTCGCCTCACCCAGCGCCGCGCAGTTCGAGTCGCTGTTCGTCGCGGCGGCCAACGCCGACTGGAGCGAGGTCAACGCGCTCGACCCCACCGACGCCACCGGCCTGTACGTGCAGCTCGCCGACACCTTCGATCCCAAGGCCGACCTGCAGAGCATGCAGGAGACGCTCAACACCATGCTGCCCGGTAAGGTCACCTTCACCAACGAGCCCGCGGCCGACCTGATCGCGGGCCGTACGGCCACCAGGTTCGAGGGCTACCTGCGCAGCGCGACGGGCACGGGTCAGCTCAGGGTGACCGGCTACCTCGTCGAGACGCCGACCAGGTCCGCGCTCGTCCTCTACTTCTGCGCGGAGAGCGCCTGCGACCCCGCGCTGCTGGCGAAGATCAGGGAGAGCGTCGCGCTGACTTGAGCCTGACTTGGAGGCCGCTGTACCCCCATGGGCAAGCGCGGCTGAAACGTCTACTCTCCGCGTGTGGGCATTCGAATCGTCATCGCGGACGACCAGGCCATGGTCAGGGTGGGCCTTCGCATGGTCGTCGACAGCGAAGAGGGCATGGACGTCGTCGGCGAGGCAGCCGACGGCCTGGAGGCGCTGGCCGTGGTCAGGCGGACCCGCCCCGACATCGTCCTGATGGACATCTCCATGCCGCGCATGGACGGCCTGGCCGCGGCGCAGCAGATCCTCGAGGATCCGGCTCCGCCCAAGGTCGTGATGCTGACGACCTTCGACACCGACGAGAACCTCTACGCGGCGCTGCGGGCGGGCACCAGCGGCTTCCTGCTCAAGGTCTCGCCCCCCGAGCAGCTCGTGGAGGCGATCAGGGTGGTGCACTCCGGCGACGCCCTGCTCGACCCCGCGGTGACCAGCCGCGTCATCGCCTCCTTCGCGGGCAGGCACGACCCCTCGCCGCCGCCGCAACTGGCCGAGCTGACCCCTCGCGAGCTCGAGGTGCTGCGCCTGCTCGCCAGAGGCCTCACCAACGCCGAGATCGCCCGCGAGCTGTTCGTCGGCGAGGCCACGGTCAAGACGCACGTGGCCCGCGTGCTGATGAAGCTGGGCCTGCGCGACCGCGCTCAGGCGGTCGTGTTCGCGTACGAGTCGGGCGTCGTACGGCCCGGCGCCGCCATCGCGTAGTACGAGGCCCACGCCTCGTCTCCCATCCTGAGGATCTTCACGCCCACCCAGCCGAGGGCCACCACGGGCGCGTACCAGAACGGCAGGATCAGCGGCCCGTACGGCACCGCGAACGACCCCAGGTATCCGGCCGTCACCACCAGCGGCGCCCACCAGCCGACGAACCCGGTCCGCCACACCGCGATGAGCAGCAGCGGCAGCCCGACGAAGCCGAGGAAGATCCACGGCATCTGGAACGCGCCGACCGTGATCGGCAGGTCCAGCATCTCGTCCATGATCTGCTGCGCCCGCTCGGGCGTGTGGTGCCTGCCGAGCCACCACTCGACCGGGTCGATGATCAGCATGCCCGACAGCGAGCTGTAGCCCACGACCGTCAGGGCGCCGGAGACCTGCCCCAGCCTGGTGTTGCGCTGCCGGGTGAGGTGGACGAGGCCGAGGACGGCCACCGCCATGAGCAGCCAGCTCCAGTGGTAGAGCGCCGACTGCACCTGGGCGAGCGTCGGGTTGGCGCCGAAGCTGACCGCCTCCCTGTCGTCTCCCCACGTGCCCGGATCGACGGTGACGGCCAGCGCCTGGAGCAGCGGTGCGACGACGAGGAGCGCGCCTGACACGACTCTGCGGAAGGTGACGTGGTTGTTGAGCATGCCCGGCACGCTAGGCATCCGCGGCGCTGGAGTCGTCCGTCTGCCGGTCGACTCGCTCTCACTCTGGAGGGGGACGGCTGTCTCGCGATTCGGGAGGGTATGGCGGTGCATGCCTTATCTGTGTGTATATTTTCCGTTATAGGGCGTCTAATTCAGGAGATTTTCATGCGAGCGTTCCCCAGGGTGTTGTTCGACGAGGGGCATAGCGAGTCGTGGACGATCAGGCGTGAGACCGCCGAGGCCATGAACCCCGCCCATCCCGACGACAACAGCTACGCCCGCGCGGCCGAGCTGCTGCGCCGCCTGGGACATCAGGTGACCTCGGGCGGCCTGGAGTCGCTGGGTGAGCAGGATGTCCTGGTGATCGCCCACCCGTCGCAGCAGCGCTGGGAGCGCACCACGGGCCAGGGCAGCCCGGTGTTCAGCCCCGAGGAGCTGGACGCGATCGAGTCCTTCGTGGCAGGCGGCGGCGGCTTGGTCGTGCTGGCCGAGGAGGAGCAGGACAAGTACGGCAACAACCTGGCCGACCTGCTGGCCCGCTTCGGCATCGGCGTGACCCACACCACCGTGCGCGACCCCGGCAACTCCCACCGCGGCGTGGCCACCTGGGTCCTCGGCACCCCGGCCGGTGGCGGCCTGCTCGCGGGCGTCGGCACCGCGTGCTTCTATCGCTCGGGCGTCCTCACCGCCGGTGACGACGCCACCGTGCTGTTCACCACCTCCGCCACCGCCGACCCGGCGGGCGCGCCGCTGGCCGTCGCCGTCGAGCACGGCAAGGGCAAGGTCGTGGCGTTCGCCGACTCCGACCTGTTCGGCGACGACTCCATCGACGACTACGACCACCGCACGCTGTGGAGCAACGTCGTGACCTGGGCGGCCAGGGTGCCCGCCCCCGTCCGCGCCTCCGGCTCGCAGGACGGCGCGAAGGCCGAGTTGTTCGCCGACCTCAAGGCCGTCGTGGAGGAGCTGCGCCCGCTGCAGGTCAAGGACGGCTCCGTCCCCGACGACAAGCCGGCCGCCGCCGCGCTGGTCGCCCGCGTCTCCCAGCTGGTCGGCGAGCTCTCGGGGTACTTCCCCCATGACGCCGCCTACCTGCGGGCCGTCCAGGCCGACCTCGCCAAGTGGGTCGAGCAGGACCTCGGCGTGCCGGACTTCCTGGACTCCCTCGACCTCTTCCATCCAGACACCCAGCGTGTCGACGGCCTGGAGCACCTGGTGGTGTTCCCCATGTACACCCAGAACGGCAACCCCAACCGCAACCTCGAAGCGGTCTGGATCCGCACCATCTGGCCGTCGTGGCTGGCCGAGCTCGAGGCGAACGGCTACGACAACCCGCTGTTCGTGCCCATCGCCTTCGAGGACTTCACCTCCGGCTACGACACCTTCTCCGCCGTGCTGTTCCCCGAGACGGTCGCGGTCAGGAAGGCGCCCGAGCGCTTCACCTGGGGCGGCATCTTCGCCGACAGGGAGGCCGCCCGCTTCCGCAGGGTGAGCAGCGCCGCCGCCACCACGCTCAAGCTGGACCTGCCGCCCGACGCGGCCAGGCTGCTGGAGTCGCAGGAGCTGGCCCAGGACACCTTCGTCATGTGGGACCTCATCCACGACCGCACGCACAGCCACGGCGACCTGCCGTTCGACCCCTTCATGATCAAGCAGCGCATGCCGTACTGGCTGTACTCGCTCGAGGAGCTGCGCTGCGACCTGACCGCCTTCGGCGAGGCGGTGAAGCTCGAGGCCGCGGGGGTGCCGCACGCCCGCTACGTGCAGGTCGCGATCCTGTTCGACAGGCTCTTCCGCTTCCCGATCACCGGCGAGCGGGTGCGCAACTACGACGGGCTCGGCGGGCAGCTGCTCTTCGCCTACCTGCACCGCAACGACATCATCAGGTGGACCGACAACAGGCTGTCGATCGACTGGAACCGCGTGGCGGGCGGCGTGGCCGACCTGCGCGCCGAGGTGGAGAAGCTCTACCGCGACAGCATCGACCGCGCCAAGCTGGCTCACTGGATCGCCGCCTACGAGCTGGTCACCGCCTACGTCGAGCCGCACCCGCGCTCGGCGTGGAAGCGAGGCGAGCTGCCCGAGGAGCAGAAGGCGATGGTCGACGCGGTGCTGCCCGACGAGTTCCCCCTGAGCATGTTCTACGAGGCGCTGCGCCGTAAGCTCGGTGACGTCGTCGAGTCCACGAAGGGGATCACGGGAGCATGATCATTCTTGTTACGGGTGCGGCGGGCCCGACAGGCCAGGCCATCACCGGATACTTCCAGCGGAATGGTCACACCGTGATCGGGGTGGACAAGGACGACGTCGACCTGCTCGACCGCGCGGCCGTACAGGACCTCGCCGCGCGGATCGAAGGTGAGCACGGCCGGGTCGACGGCGTGGTGCACCTGGTCGGCGGCTGGCGCGGAGGCAAGACCTTCGCCGACACCGACCTCGACGACTGGACCGTCCTGCACGACCTGCTGGTCCGCACCCTCCAGCACGTCTCGCTGGCCTTCGAGCCGCTGCTCAGGAAGTCGGACAACGGCCGGTTCGTGATCGTGTCGGCCAAGGCGGCGCAGCAGCCGGCCGCGGGAGGCGCCTGCTACGCCGCCGCCAAGGCCGCCTCGGAGGCCTGGACGCTGTCGCTGGCCGACGCGCTGAAGGACACCGGCTCGGCGGCGACCATCCTGGTGGTCAAGGCCCTGGTGAACGACGCCATGAAGGCGGCCAAGCCGGAGGCGGCGTTCGCCGGCTACACCCACGTCGACGCCCTGGCGGAGGCGGTCGCGGGGCTCTACGAGCGACCCGCCCACGAGATCAACGGCACGCGATTGGACCTCACCCAGTGATTCCCCGTCACGACCCCGCCCTCAAGGCGTTCGCCAGCGACAACTACGCGGGCGTGCATCCGGAGATCCTCCAGGCCATCGCCGTGGCCAACGAGGGACACCAGATCTCCTACGGCGAGGACGTCTACACCGAGGCGCTCCAGGGCGTCTTCAAGCGCCACTTCGGCGACACGGCCCAGGTCTTCCCGGTCTTCAACGGCACCGCGGCCAACGTCGTGTCGCTGCGCTCCATGACGCGGCAGTGGGAGGCCGTCGTCTGCGCCGACACCGCGCACATCCACACCGACGAGGGCGGCGCGCCCGAGGTCGCCGGCGGCATCAAGCTGCTCACCGTGTCGACGCCCGACGGCAAGCTCACCCCCGAGCTGATCGACACGCAGGCGTGGGGCTTCGGCGACGTCCACAGGGCCCAGCCCAAGGTCGTCTCGATCTCCAACACCACCGAGCTCGGCACGCTCTACACCCCTGACGAGATCGCGGCCGTCTGCGAGCACGCCCACGCGCTCGGCATGACCGTCCACCTCGACGGCTCCAGGCTGACCAACGCCGCCGCGGCGCTCGACGTGCCGCTGCGCGCGCTGACCACCGACGCGGGCGTGGACGTCCTCTCCTTCGGCGGCACCAAGATCGGCCTGCTGTACGGCGAGGCCATCGTGGTGCTCAACCCCGAGGCGGCCAGCGGCATCGACTACCTGCGCAAGACGTTCATGCAGCTGTCGTCGAAGATGCGCTTCGTCTCCGCGCAGTTCGAGGCGCTGCTCTCGGGCGACCTCTGGCTGCGCAACGCCAGGCAGGCCAACGCCATGGGCAGGCGCCTGGCCGAGGCCGTCAAGGACATCCCGGGCCTGGAGGTGCCGCGCCCCGTGCAGGCCAACGCGGTCTTCGCCCGGCTGCCCAAGGACGCCATCGCGCGCCTGCAGAAGCGCTTCCGCTTCTACACCTGGAACGAGGCGATCGGGGAGGTGCGCTGGATGTGCGCCTTCGACACCACGGCGGCCGACGTCGACGCCTTCGCCGCCGCGATCGCCGAGGAGCTTCACGGCGAGCCGCCGGTCTCCTTCTCGTAGGCCGACAGCTGCTGTTCCAGGGCCTTCATCAGCTCGAAGACCTGGCTCGGCGGAATCCTCACGCGGCTGACGATCCTGGTCGGGACATGCACGACGGCCTGTCCCGACCCCGGCTCCTCGGTCAGCTGCGGGGGGCGGGTGATCACCGCGAAGTCGAGCACGAACCCGTCGCGGGTGTGCCACACCGAGGCGAAGTTGGCGTAGTGTCCCGCCTCGACCTCAGGTGTGATGCTGACCTCCAGGCGGCTTTCGGGCTCTTCCATGCGGCCATCGTCCCTTACTGGAGAATCGAGGGCAGCGCCACCGCGCCGCGTTTGGCCAGCAGGTCGCCCATCAGCTTGATCTCGCTGGTCTGGCTGTTGACGATCTGCTGCGCCATGCCCCTCACCTCGGCCCTGTCGGTCAGCTCCAGCAGCCCCTTCGACATGTCGACGCCGCCCTCGTGGTGGCGGGTCATCAGCTGCAGGTAGTAGACCTCGGCCTGCGCGCCCCGCAGGCTCCTGAGCTTGGCCATCTCCTCGTCGCTCGCCACGCCGGGCATCGGCTCGGGCTTGTCCTGGGTGCCGCCGTGGCCCGCGTGGCCGACCATCCACGCCATCTCGCGACGCTCGCTCGACTGGCTGAGGCCCCACTGCTGCAGCCATCCCATGAACATGCCGCGCTGGGCCGTCTGGGTGACGATGATGTCCTCGCTCAGATTCCGGATGTCGGGCGAGGTGGTCCTGTCGCGCACGATGAACGACATCTCGGCCGCCTGCGCGTGGTGCTTGCCCATGTCGCGGGCGAAACCCGCCTCAGGCGAGGAGTCGGTGGGCGTGCCGCTCCTGCCGAGGACGAAGAAGAGGACAGCGGCGACGGCGAGCACGGCGAACGCCGCCAGCTGGAAAGGCTTTCTGGTCATCGTTTTTCCAGACTACTCATGGCACAGTCCTTATTCGCTACATACGCCCGCAGGGCATAAGGTGACCCGCAGTTGGTCACCCATGTGGAGGAACGATGACGAAGGAGAAGGCGCAGGCCCGGCGCGAGCATCTGAACAAGATGCGCGCCGAACAGAAGGCCAAGGAGCGCCGTACCGCGATGCTGATGTGGGGCGTCGGTGGACTCGTCATCCTCCTGCTCATCGGCGGGGTCGGCTTCTACGTGGTGAAGGACCGCCAGGCGACCTCGCTCGACGCCGTCTCCAGCGTCTCCTATGCCGGTGGCGAGCACGTCTGGACCGCGGTGAAGTACAAGGAGAACCCGCCGGTCGGCGGCCAGCACAACAACTACTGGCAGCAGTGCGACATCTACGACAAGCCGATCCACAACGAGCACGCGGTCCACTCGCTGGAGCATGGCGCGGTCTGGATCACCTACCGTCCCGACCTGCCCAAGGCTCAGATCGACAAGATCAAGAGCATCGCCGGGTCCACGGGCGACGCCAACTACATGCTCGTCAGCCCCTACCCGAACCTGCCCGCGCCCATCGTGGCCAGCTCGTGGGGCCACCAGCTGACCTTCCAGAACGCCGACGACCCGAAGCTGCCGAAGTTCATCACCAAGTACCAGAACGGGCCCGACACCCCCGAGCTCGGCGCCACCTGCGGCGGTGAGTACGCGATCACCGCCACCGCCGACCAGCAGCCGCTGCCGCCGGAGCCCAAGGGCGAGGCCACGCCGCTGCCGAGCGAGTCGCTCGCGCCCTCGACCTCTCCCTCACCCGCGCAGTCCTGACCCGAGCGGTCCTGACCCGAGCGGTCCAGAGCCAGGCGGCCCTGGAGGAACTCGGTCCAGGGCCGCGGGCCTTGATCTCGCGGTCCTGGCCCGGAGGGACTAGGCGAGCACCTCTTCCAGAGGCGTCGACGCGAGCCCGTGCGCCTCGGCCACGGGCTCGCTGATCAGGCGCCCCTCGTAGGTGCTCAGGCCACGGGCGAGGGCGCGGTCGCGTCGGAGAGCGCCCAGCCACCCCTGCTCGGCGATGGCCAGCGCGTAGGGCAGGGTGACGTTGGTGAGCGCGTAGGTCGAGGTGTACGGCACCGCCCCCGGCATGTTCGCCACGCAGTAGAAGATCGAGTTGTGCACCGGGTAGGTGGGCTCGGCGTGCGTGGTCGGCCGGGAGTCCTCGAAGCACCCACCCTGGTCGATGGAGATGTCCACCAGCACCGAGCCGGGCTTCATCCTGCTGACCAGCTCGTTGCTGACCAGCGTCGGCGCCTTGGCCCCCGGCACCAGCACGGCGCCGATCACCAGGTCGGCCTCGAGCACGGCCTGCTCGATCTCCAGCGTGTTGGAGGCGATCGTCTGGCAGTGCCCCTGGTAGATGACGTCGGCCTGGCGCAGCTTGTCGATGTTGCGGTCGAGCAGCAGCACCTCGGCCTGCATGCCGAGCGCGATCGCGGCGGCGTTCATCCCCGACACTCCCGCGCCGATGACCACGACGTTGGCCGCCCGCACACCCGAGACGCCGCCCATCAGCACGCCTCTGCCGCCCTCGGGGCGCATCAGGTGGTAGGCGCCGACCTGCGGCGCCAGCCGTCCCGCGACCTCCGACATGGGCGCCAGCAGCGGCAGCGCGCCGTTGTCCGCCTGGACGGTCTCGTAGGCGATGCCGGTGACGCCCGCGTCGAGCATCGCCGCCGTGCACGGCCGAGAGGCGGCCAGGTGGAGGTAGGTGAACAGCACCTGCCCCTTGCGCATCCGGTGGTACTCCTCGGCGATGGGCTCCTTCACCTTCAGGATGAGGTCGCCCGTGGCCCACACCTCGTCGGCGTGGTCGAGGACGACGGCGCCCACCGAGATGAAATCCTCGTCGGGAATGGCCGAACCGCGGCCCGCGTCGCGCTCGACGAAGACGTCGTGTCCATGCCTGATCAGTTCATGTGCGCCCGCCGGTGTCAGGGCCACGCGATACTCGTGGTTCTTCACCTCGCGGGGGACTCCGACTCTCATACGATCCATCTTCCCTCCACCCGGACCGACATTCTGTATGGACCGTGCCAATCTTCCTTGCACTCTGTCGAGGATTACCCGCTTTTTGCCGTCCTCGCTAGGCTCTGCGGGAGCAACAGTCAGGATGGGGTTCACCGATGGAGAAACCGTCGCCGCCGGAGGAGTCGTCCGGGGCGCCGCCCACCGCGTCACCCGCGTCACCCCCGCCACCGGCGGGCCCCGCGGGACCCAGGGCGAGCAGGCTCACCACCATCGTCCTCATCGTCTCCCTGGTCCTGGTCGTGCTCACGGCCGGCGTGCTGGGCACCGTCGCGGTGCTCATGACCAGGAACCCCGACTCGCCGCTGTTCGGCGGCAAGCCCCTCACCAGGCTCGGGCAGCCGATCTACTTCGCCCCCGTCGAGGACCAGAAGGCCGCCCCCTGTCCTGGAGAGAAGGTGGCGCTCTCCCTCGACAGGACGGTCTGCTACTTCCTGTCCGACGCGGTGGCGGTCTCGGCGGTCCAGGCGATCGAGACGGTGAAGGAGAAGGACGGCTACGGCGTCAGGATCGCCGTGGCGCCCGCCTTCCGCGACGCGCTGGCCGCGCTGCTCAAGGAGCGGGTCGACCAGCAGATCGCCATCATGGTGGGTCAGAACGAGAGCGCCACCGTGCTGGCCGCGCCGACCGTCGCCCAAACCATGAGCGGCGACAGCCTGAGCATCGCGGGCTTCACCAAGGAGAAGGCCGACGAGCTGGTGCGGGCGATGCTGGGTGCCTCCGGCCCCACCTCGCCGGCGCCATCCTCGCCGGCCACCGAGCCGGGCACGGGCACCGTCCCGCCCGGCACCGGCACGACACCGCCGGGCCCCGCTTCCACGCCGCCCGGCACCGGCACCACACAGCCGGGCACCGGTACCACCCCGCCGGGCACCGGCGCCACCCCGGGCAGCGGCGGCACGCCACCGGGCACGGGCGCCACGCCGCCAGACACGGGGACGGGAACGACGGGCTCGGGGAGGGGCAGCGGCGCCCCCACCGGCGGCACGCAGTCCACCGGCTCCTCCCTCAGCGCGGGAGGCGAGAAGAAGTACGCCGACTGCGCGCAGGCCAAGGCGGCCGGCTACGGCGGGCCGTACCAGAAGGGCAGGCACCCGCAGTATCACTGGTACGCCGACAAGGACGGCGACGGCTTCGCCTGCGACCCCCAGGACGGCTAGAACAGCCCGTCGATCGCGAAGTAGACCAGGAAGATCAGCGAGACCACCCACAGCAGCCAGGGGATCTCGTCCCACTTGCCGCGAGCCGCCTTGATGAGCGTGTAGGCGATCACGCCCGCGCCGACGCCGTTGGTGATGCTGTAGGTGAACGGCATCAGCGCGATCGTCAGGAACGCGGGCACGGCCAGCTCGAGGTCGTCCCACGGCACCTTGCGGCTCTGCGTCATCATCAGCGCGCCCACCAGCACCAGCGCGGGCGCGGCCGCCGCGGCGGGCACGACCTCCGCCAGCGGTGTGAAGAGCATCGTCAGACCCAGCAGCGCTCCGGTCACCACGCTGGCCAGGCCGGTGCGCGCCCCCTCGCCCACGCCGGCCGCCGACTCCACGAAGACCGTGTTGGCCGAGGCGCTCACCGAGCCGCCGACCATGCCGGCGACGCCGTCGACGGTCAGGATCCGGCCCAGGCGCGGCACCCGGCCCCTGGTGTCGACCAGGCCCGCCTCGTCGGCCACGCCGATGATCGTGCCCATCGCGTCGAAGAAGCCCGACAGCACCAGCGTGAACAGCACGATCGTGGCCGTGAGCGCGCCCGCCGTCACGAAGCCGCCGAACAGGTCGAACTGCCCGACCAGCCCGAAGTCGGGTGTCGAGACGATCGAGTCGGGCACTCTCGGCACGACGACGCCCCAGGTCTTCGGGTCGATCACGGCCAGTGAGTTCACCACGATCGCCAGGATCGTGGTGATCACGATGCTGAGCAGGATGGCGCCGGGCGTCTTGCGGATGAACAGCACGATCATCAGCAGCAGTCCGAAGCAGAAGACCGTCACGGGCCAGCCCGTGAGGTGTCCCGCCGTCCCCAGCTGCAGGGGGGTGCCGCCGGTGCCCGAGACGAAGCCCGCGTCGACCAGGCCGATCAGCGTGATGAACATGCCGATGCCCACGCTGATGGCGTGTTTCAGCGCCAGAGGGATCGAGTCCATGATCAGCCTGCGGACGCCCGAGACCGCCAGGATGATGATCACCAGGCCTTCGAGCACCACCAGGCCCATCGCCTGCGGCCACGTCATGAAGGGGGCCGCCTGGTAGGCCACCACCGCGTTCAGTCCGAGCCCCGCCGCCAGGCCGAAGGGCGCGTTGCCCACGAACGCCATCAGCAGCGTGCTCACCGCTCCGGCCAGCGCGGTCGCCGTGGTCAGCTGCCCGATGCTGAGCTGGGCCCCCGTGACGTCCTTCGCCCCTGCCAGGATGATCGGGTTGAGCAGGATGATGTAGGCCATGGCCATGAAGGTCGTGATGCCACCACGCACCTCACGGCCGACCGTCGCGCCACGCGCGGTCAGCTCGAAGAGCCTCTCGAGCACGATCATCCCCCTTAGCCTTCAGGGGGATGATCGCCTTCTTACCCGCTTTGCCGTGCGGCTACCGCTGCTCGTGCTTGCCGCCGCCGACCAGGGCGACGAACTCGTCCAGCGTGATGCCGCCGTCACCGTCACGGTCGGCGGAGGCGACGAACGCCTCGATCTCCTCGTCGGTGACACCGTGGCCGCCGAGGGCCTGGTTCACCTGCCTGATCTCGCCCGCAGTGAGCACGCCGTCGTGGTCGGTGTCGAACTTCTCGAACTCGGCCTTGGCCGCCTCGCGCGCATCTGACATGGGGGCTGCTTCCTCCGGTGATAGTCGACCCTTACGGACCGCTCACCCTACAAGGTGTTCAGGACGTACCGGCACTCTGGTCAGGGCGACGCCCGTGGCGTCCCTGACCGCCGCCACGATCGCGGGGGTGGACGACAGCGTGGGCGGCTCGCCCGCGCCCCTCAGCCCGTACGGCGCGGCGGGGTCGGGGTTCTCCAGAATGGAAAGGCGCATGGGCGGCATGTCGAGAATGGTGGGGATCAGGTAGTCGGTGAAGGACGGGTTCAGCACCTTCCCCTCGCGCACCTGGATCTCCTCCATCAGCGCCAGACCGAGTCCCTGCGCCGAGCCGCCGTGGATCTGCCCCTCGAGGGCGAGCGGGTTGAGGATCTTGCCGACGTCCTGCACGGCCGCCAGCTCCACCACCTTCACCAGGCCCAGTTCCACGTCCACGTCCACGACCGCCCTGTGCACGCACAGCGCCAGCTGGGTGTGCGAGTCGGCCTGTCCCGTGACCGGGTCCATGGGGTAGGTGGGCCGGTGCCTGTACTCCCTCGTCTCCTCGATGGGGCCGAACTTCTCCAGCGCCAGCGCGGGCGGCAGCCCGTCGAACCGCGCGCGCACGGCCTCGCAGGCCGCCTTCACCGCCCCGCCCGTGACGTAGGACTGGCGGGAGGCGGACGAGGAGCCCGCCGAGCCGACCTGCGTGTCGGCCGTGGCGACGGTGACCCTCTCGATGCCCAGCTCGGTGCGGGCGATCTGGGCCTGGATCGTCACCAGTCCCTGGCCCACCTCGGCGGCGGCGGTGTGCACGGTGACGTGCGGCTCGCCGCCGATGAGCTCGGCCCTCACCCTGGCGGTGGAGTAGTCGTCGAAGCCCTCGGAGAAGCAGATGTTCTTGATGCCCACGCCGTAGCCGACGCCCCGCCGTACGCCTTCGCCGTGGGTGGTCTGGGAGACGCCGCCCGGCAGGTCGAGCAGGTCGGAGGTGGCGGCGGGCGGCATCGGCATGGCGGCCAGCTCACGCAGCATGTCGGCGAGCGGGGCGGGGGAGTCGATGATCTGGCCGGTGGCCAGGGCGGAGCCCTGGGAGACGGCGTTGCGGATCCGGATCTCGACGGGTGACAGGCCGCAGGCGGCGGCCAGCCTGTCCATCTGCGACTCGTAGGCGTAGCAGGCCTGCACCGCGCCGAAGCCGCGCATGGCGCCGCAGGGCGGGTTGTTGGTGTAGACGCCCGTGGCCACGATGTCGACGTTCGGGACCTCGTAGGGGCCCACGCCGAGTGAGGCGGCGTTCCCCACGACGGCGGGGGAGGAGGAGCAGTAGGCGCCGCCGTCGAGCAGGATCTCGGCCTTGACGTAGACGAGCTCGCCCTCGCGGGTCGCGCCGTGCTCGTAGCGCATCCAGGCGGGGTGGCGGTGCACGTGGCCGAAGAACGACTCCTCCCGGCCGTAGACGATCTTGACGGGCCGGTCCAGGCGCAGCGCCAGCATGCAGGCGTGCACCTGCATCGACAGGTCCTCGCGGGCGCCGAAGGCGCCGCCCACCCCTGCCAGCGACAGCCGTACCTTCTCGGGCGGCAGCCCCAGGCACGGCGCCAGCTGGTCGCGGTCCACGTGCAGCCACTGGGTGGCGATGTAGAGGTCGACGCCGCCGTCCTCGGCGGGCACGGCGAGGCCGGACTCGGGGCCGAGGAAGGCCTGGTCCTGCATGCCGACCTCGTACTCGCCCGTGACCACGACCTCCGCCTCGAAGGTGTCGCCGACCCTGACGGGCTGCCTCCTGACGAACTCCGTGGCCAGGCGCGGGTCGGTCACGGCCTCGCGGACCTCGTAGTCCACCACGATGGCCGCGGCGGCCCTGCGCGCGGTCTCCGGGTGCTCGGCGGCCACGAGGGCCACCGGCTCGCCCTGGTAGCGGACCTGGTCGATGGCCAGCACCGGCTGGTCCTTGTGCTCCAGGCCGTAGAACTTCTCGCCCGGCACGTCCTCGTGGGTGAGGACGGCGAGCACGCCCTGGATCGCCAGCGCCGGCCCGATGTCGATCGAGCGGATCCACGCCGAGGCGTGCGGGCTGCGCAGCGTCACGCCCCACACCATGCCCTCGAGCCACAGGTCGGAGGAGTATGCGAACTCGCCCGTCACCTTCAGCGTGGCGTCGGGGCGGCCGGCGCTCTCGCCCACCCCCTGCTGGACCCTGCCGGCCGTCTGCGGGCCGGCCGTCCCTGTGCTGGCCGTCTGCGTCATCCTCCGAGTACAGCACCCGCGGCCTGGGCGTCCTATGCGCGCGATGTGAAATCGCGGTAAGCCGCGCTTTGACCGGACTTGTATATTCCTCCAAGTGCGCATCAGGGACCTGCTCGCCGCCTCCGAACTCGGCCTCACCCTGCTCGTGGGGGACGAGGACACCGAGTTCACCGCCGTGCACGTCACCGACCTGCCCGACCCCTGCCGCTACCTGACGGGTGGGGAGCTGGTGCTCAGCGGGCTGATGTGGCGGCACGAGCCCGCCGACTCGGCCCGCTTCGTCGCCGCCCTGCGCTCCTCGGGTGTCGCGGCGCTCGGCGCGGGACAAGCGTGGCTCGGTCACGTCCCTGACGACCTGGTGGAGGCGTGCGCGCAGGCGGGCCTGCCGCTGCTGGAGATCCCGACCGCCGTCTCCTTCCGCGTCGTCGGCGAGGTGGCGGCACCCCGGCTGTCCGGCGACGTCAGGGCCGCGCTCGGGCGTCAGCGCAGGATCGTCGACGCCGTGGCCGAGGGCGCCGACCTCGCCGACCTGTTCGCGCTCACCGCCGCCGAGCTCGGCGTCAGCGGCGCCGTCCTCTCCACCACGGGAGAGCTGGTCGTCGGCTCCGTGACCGATCCCGCACCGGAGCAGGCGCCCGCCCTTCCGCTCCGCCTGGCCCGCGCGTTCCTGTCGGCTCCCAGACTGCCCTGCGTCGCCGAGGGCCACACCCTGTTCGCCGTCGGCAGGGGACACCGCGCGGCAGGCTGGGCGCTGGCCTGCGAGGGCGACCTGCTCGGCCGCGCCGACCTCGGCTTCGAGCTGGCCGCCTGCGTCGCCCTCGAACGCACCAGGATGGAGGAGGGCAGAAGGGTCGAGCGCCGCCTGGTCGAGCAGCTCGTGAGCGCGGCCTTCGCGGCCGAGGCAGACCCGGCCGAGCTCAGCGCCAGGCTGCGGATGTGCGGGCTGGGGGCGGCCGAGCCGTACTCGGTGGTGACGGCGACGGCCGCGCGCCCTGGGGCCACCCGCGGGCCCGACCCCGCCACGCTGGGCGGCCAGGTCCTGGAGGAGCTGCTGGGCCGCAGCGTCGTGGCCGCCGCGGGCGCGGACGGCGCCGTCGCCCTCGTCGCGCTGCAGGGCCCGGTCCCCGTGCTGGCCGACCGCCTGCGCTCAGGTCTCGAGGTGCTGTCGGTCCTCAGGGACACCAGGGTCTCCATCGGCGTGAGCGGCGCCCTCACCGGCGCGGCGGCGATCAGGGGCGGCGTCGAGGAGGCCGGCCACGCCCGCAGGCTGGCCGAGGCCCCGCTCGGGCGGGGTGGTCACCAGCGACGAGATCTACACCCACGCGCTCCTGCTGGCCACCGTGCCGGGCGACGTGCGCCGCTCGTTCGCCCACCGGCTGCTCGCGCCGCTGTTCGACTACGACGCGGGGCACCAGTCGGAGCTGGTGCGCACCCTCGGCACCTTCCTGGACACGGCGGGGTCGTGGAACGCCTGCGCCGAGCGGATGCACGTCCACGTGAACACCGTCAGGTACCGGATCAGGCGGATCGAGGAGCTGACCGGAAGGGATCTGTCGACGATGGCCGACAGGGTGGACTTCTTCCTGGCCCTGCGGTCAGGCTGACAGCCGTAAGCCCCCGAAATATGAGCATTCGGGGGCTTGTGGGGAGCGGCATGTTCGAGTGAACATGACCGCACTAGCAGCAGAGGTAGTCGAAGCTCGAACGAGCAGGAGACACTTCGGCACCTGCGGTCGTAACATTGCCTCCAACTGTGGCAATTGCCGCGATGAAGACAGCGAGTGCGGACATGACAAGACGCTTGCGCATGGGGGGTTCTCCCTCGCTCAGGTGGTGCTTGGCTTCATCATCCCAGGGAGACATTGCTGTGACCACATCTGACCTGGTCGGGCTGCGCATCAAGACAGTCCGCCGCCAGCGGGGGCTCTCACAGGCCCAGCTCGCTCACCCTGAGTTGTCTGACAGTTATGTCTCTCTGATCGAGAGCGGCAAGCGTACTCCAACACCTGCGGTGCTCGAGCTCCTGGCCCAGAAGCTGGACTGCTCGCTCAGCTACCTCGTCAACGGCGTCACCGCCGAGCAGATGAACGACATCGAGCTCGGCCTTGGCTACGCGCGGCTCGCCCTGGAGAACGGCGAGGTCCACGAGGCCCGGACCAGGTTCGCCGAGCTCCTTGCGGACAACAACCTGGCGGGTTTGACCGCTCTTCGTCAAGAGGCCGAGTACGGCCTGGCCCTGGCGACGGAGGCGACAGGCGACCTCAGCCAGGCCATCGAGATCCTCAGGCGGCTCGACGCCGAGGAGCTCAGCGCCGACCGTCACGTCGAGATCGCGCTGGCCCTGTGCCGCTGCCACCGCGACAAGGGCGACCTGGTCGCGGCCGTGGAGGTCGGCGAGCGGATCCTGTCCGGCGCCGTCCGTCCCGCGTGGACCGACGGCCTGGTCGAGCTGGGGGCCACCCTGCTCGCGGCCTACTGGGTGCGCGGCGACCTGCTGCGCGCCCGTCAGTTCTCCGCCGAGCTGCTGGCCGCGGCCGAGCTCCTCGGCACGCCCCGCGCGACGGTGGCGGCCAGCTGGAACGCCGCGAGGGTCGCCGAGTCCGTGGGCAGGGGCGAGGAGGCGCTGGCCCTGGTGGAGCGCGCCTACGCCATCCAGTCCGAGACCGGCGCCCCCCGCAACCTGGCCAGACTGCGCGGTGCCGTGGCGGGCCACCACGCGCGGCTCAACCCGCAGAACACCGACAAGCTGAGGGAGCTGTTCGGCCAGACGCTCAGAGACGTGGCGGAGAGCTCGGCCGGCGTGACCGACCAGGCCATCGCGGAGCTCGAGCTGGCCAAGGTCGAGCTGACGGCAGGCCGCCTCGAGCTTGCCATCGAGCACGCCAGGGCGGCCGACGGGCTCCTGGCCGCCGAGACCCCCGAGCTCGACGCCCAGGGACGGATGATCCTCGCCAGGGCGCAGGGCGCGCTGGGCGACAGGGAGCAGGGGCTGGCCAGCGCCCGCGAGGCGCTGCGGTTCATGCAGCAGTCGCCCGCCTCGCGCCAGGCCGCGGGCAAGTGGTACGCCCTCGCCGAGACCATCGACGAACTCGGCGACGAGGAGCGTGCCGTCGAGGCGTACCAGCAGGCGCTCGCCTGCGTCGGGCTGTAGCGAAGTCGGCACCGGGCGGGGCGGTGGGTAGCCTTGGGGGTGCCATGAACAGATCCCCACGCGCGGCCCTCACCGCCCTGCTCGCCGCCCTGGTCGCCGCCGTCGTCCTGGCGCCGCCCGCACTGGCCCACGACGCCCTGAAGAGCAGCAACCCGAAGAAGGACGCCACCGTCAAGAAGGTGGACCAGGTCGAGCTGGAGTTCACCGCGGCTCCGAAGCTGCCCTTCGTGATCGTGCGCGATGCCGACGGCACCGAGCAGCAGCTGGGCAAGCCCGAGATCGACGGCCCCGTCGTGACGCAGAAGCTCAAGGGCACGCTGTCCGACGGCGCCTACACGATCGCCTACAGGGTCGTCTCCTCCGACGGGCATCCCATCGAGGGTGAGATCCCGTTCAAGGTCAAGGGCGCGCCGCAGGCGACCCCGACCGAGGAGCCCACGCCCACGGCCGCCGTCAGTGAGAGCGCCCAGCCCAGCGCGACGGCCTCAGCCGCGCCCGTCGCCCAGCCGAGCGAGCAGGCGGCCGAGCAGGACAGCGCGCCCGGCTTCCCGATCTGGCTCATCATCGTGATCGGCGCCCTCGTCGGCGTCGGCATCGGCTTCCTGCTGAGCGCGAGGAAGAAGAAGCCGTGACCAGGACCGCCCGTCTGGCACTGGCGTTGACGGCCGCGGCGCTCGCCGCGCTGGTCGCCGCCATGATCGCTGGAGGCGCGGCGTTCCCGCGCATCATCCCCGGCCTGCCGGACGAGGGCACGCTGACCAGATGGGCGCTACCCGTCTCGAAGCTGGCGATGGACGTCGCGGGCCTGCTCACCGTGGGCCTCCTGCTGACCGCCACCGCCTTCCTGCCCAACGACAAGGGGCTGCTCGGCACGTCCGCTCTGGGCTACGTCAAGGCCGCCTCCTGGACGGCGCTGGTCTGGGCGGGGGCGGGCGCGCTCACGATGGTGTTCACCCTGTCGGAGACGCTCGGGCTGCCGGTGGCGGACGTGCTCGGCGGCAACGAGCTGACCAGCTTCGCCAGCCAGGTGGGCCAGGGCATCGCGCTGACCCTGGTGGTCCTGTTCGGCGTGTCCATCGCGCTGTTCTCGCGGGGGGCGATCACGGCCGGCGCGTCGGCGGGGCTGCTGGCGCTCGCCCTGGTCACGCTGCTGCCGCCCGCCCTGACCAGTCACGCCTCCTCCTCGCCCAACCACGACCTGGCCACCACGGGCGTCGCGGTCCACCTGATCTCGCTGGCGCTGTGGGTCGGCGGCCTGACCGTGCTCGTGACCCACGGGATGCGCAAGCAGCCGCAGCTGGAGGTGGCGGCGGCCCGCTTCTCCAGGATGGCGGTGTGGTGCTACGTCGGCGTCGGCCTGTCGGGCGTCTTCAGCGTGCTGGCCAGGCTGACCGCGATCAGCGACCTCTGGACCTCCCCCTACGGCGTGCTCCTCGTCGTCAAGACCGTCGCCTTCGTCCTGCTCGGCTACGTCGGCTGGTGGCACCGCCAGCGCACGATGGGCGAGCTGGCCAAGGGCAAGCCCGGCGCGTTCACCCGGCTGGCGGTCGGCGAGCTGGTCCTGATGTTCGCGACCATGGGCCTGGCCGTCGCGCTGGCCCGCACCCAGCCGCCCGCGGTGACCCTGCCCGCCGACCGCGCCTTCGAGCTGCTCGGCTTCCCGATGCCGCCGCCGATCACGCTCGGCAACCTGGCCTCGCTGTGGTGGCTCGACCTGTTCTTCGCGCTGGTCGCCGCCGCGCTGGCCGGCCTGTACGCCGGAGGCGTCATCAGGCTGCGCCGCCGGGGCGACGCCTGGCCGGCGGGCCGTACCGCCGCCTGGTTCGTCGGCGTGGTGATCCTGGTGCTGGCCACGCAGAGCGGCATGGCCCGCTACGCCCAGGTGCTGTTCAGCGTGCACATGATCGAGCACATGACGCTGGCGATGCTGGTGCCGATCTTCCTGGTCCTCGGCGCCCCCGTCACGCTGGCGCTGCGCGCGCTCAAGCCCGCCGCCCGACGCGGCGACAGGGGGCCGCGCGAGTGGCTGAACGTCGTGCTGCACAGCGCCTTCGTCCGGGTGCTCACCCACCCGGCGGTCGCCACGACGATCTTCATCGTCTCGACCTACGCGCTCTACTTCACGCCGCTGTTCGGCGCGGCGATGGAGGAGCATCTCGGGCACATCGTGATGACGCTGCACTTCCTGCTGAGCGGCTCGCTGTTCTTCTGGGTGATCATCGGCGTGGACCCGGCCCCGCACAAGCTGCCGCACGTGGGCCGCCTGCTGACGCTCTTCGTCACGATGCCCTTCCACGCCTTCTTCGGCATCGCGCTGATGATGATGGGCACCGTGATCGCCTCCGACTGGTACGAGCAGCTCGGCCGCACGTGGGGCGTCTCGCCGCTGCTCGACCAGCAGGACGGCGGCGCCATCGCCTGGGGCTTCGGCGAGATCCCGACCTTGATCGTGCTGCTGGCACTGGCCTTCCAGTGGTATCGCGACGACGACAGGAGGGCGCGCACGGCCGACAGGAGGGCCGACGCGGTCGCCGCCCGCACCGGCGGCAGCGGCGACGCGGAGCTCGATTCCTACAACGACTACCTGGCCAAGCTGAACAGACGCGACCAGGTCGAGTAGCCGCGAGGCCATGGCCTTCTATCTTCACCCCACGCGTCTCCGAACCGCCCGGTAACCTTGCGAGCGGGGGTGACGGGCATCACCTTTGTACGGCCGTCAGCCAGCGCCATCGTGGGGAGGCGCCCAGGGACACGGCCGCGGTGATCGCCCGGTGTGTGCTCAGGAAGGCGAGTGCCAAGTTGGTGGATGAGACGCGCATGCGTGGGGGGCAGAGCTTCGCCGAGGCTCTGGACAGCCATCTCGCGGAGTGGTCGCAGCGCACAGGGATCGCGGTCGAGGTCTGGGCGCTTCCTCGGAGCGACGTGCCCCCGACGATCGCGGGCAGCGTCATGGCCGTGGTCGAGGAGGCGCTGCTCAACGTCGAGCGGCACAGCAGGGCGGGCACGGTGTCCATCGCCGTCACCGTGGGCGCCAGTGGGCTGCGGCTGACGGTGAGCGACGACGGCGGCGGGTTCGCCGTGCCGCACGAGCGCAGGGGCATCGCCAGGATGCGCGCGAGGATGGCCGAGGTCGGCGGCACCCTGTCGGTCAACAGCGTCCAGGGGGAGGGCACGACGGTCTCGGCGGCGGTCCCGCGCAGGCCACGCTGAGGGAAGAGTGAGTACGGCGAGCCAGGCCCGGGCGTGGGCCTGGCTCGCCGCGCTGGATCAGGGGCTGGCTCGCCGCCCGGATCAGGGGAGGGTGAGGATCTCCGACCCCGTGTCGGTGACGAGGATGGTGTGCTCGAACTGGGCGGTGCGCTTGCGGTCCTTGGTGACGGCGGTCCACTTGTCCGGCCAGATCTCGTAGTCGATCGTGCCGAGCGTCAGCATCGGCTCGATCGTGAACGTCATGCCGGGCACCAGCTCCACCTGCAGCGTGGGGTCGTCGTAGTGCGGCACCATCAGGCCGGAGTGGAACGTCGTGCCGATGCCGTGCCCGGTGAAGTCGCGCACCACGCCGTAGCCGAAACGCTTGGCGTAGGCCTCGATGACCCTGCCGACGACGTTGAGCTGGCGTCCCGGCGCGACGGCCTTGATGGCGCGCATCGTCGCCTCGCGGGTGCGCTCCACCAGCAGCCGCGACTCCTCGTCGACCTCGCCCACCAGGTAGGTGGCGTCGGTGTCGCCGTGGACCCCGCCGATGTAGGCGGTGATGTCGATGTTGACGATGTCGCCGTCGCGCAACACGGTGTCGTCGGGGATGCCGTGGCAGATGACCTCGTTGATCGAGGTGCACAGCGACTTGGGATAGCCGCGGTAGCCCAGCGTGCTGGGGTAGGCGTCGTGGTCGAGAAGGAACTCGTGTCCGATCCTGTCGAGCTCGTCGGTCGTCACTCCTGGAGCGACGTGCTTGCCGACCTCTTCGAGGGCCTGCGCGGCGATCCTGCCCGCGACGCGCATCCGCTCGATGAGCTCGGGGGTCTTGACGTCGGCCTCTCCGGTCTTGGGCTGCTTCTTGCCGACGTACTCCGGCCGCTGGATGTGGGCGGGAACCTTGCGCATGGGCGAGATCCGCCCTGGCTGGAGCAGTGTGGTCATGAAAACGAGTTTACGGGGCACAATTCACCCCGTGAGCGAAGGTCAATGGTGGTTCTGTCTCAAGCACATGCGCGTCGAGCCCGAGCAGGGCTGCCCGAACAAGGACCGCATGGGCCCCTACGTGACCGAGCAGGAAGCGGCCGGGGCGCTGCAGCGCGCCGCCGACCGTAACAAGGCCTGGGACGAACAGGACCAGGACGACGATGACTGACCGGATGATCGACCGGATGACCGGCGGGGCGACTGGCTAGGCCGCCCGCACCACCGCGTAGGCGCGCACGGGGAAGGTGCCGAGACCGGCGATCATGGGTGGCGCCGCGTGGAAGCGGAACCCGCTGACCGGCAGGCGCGCCAGTCCTGTCAGATGCTCGACCAGCGGGATCCCCGCCGCCAGCAGCAGCGTGTGCGCGGGGCGCTCGCCCTTGGGCGGGGTCGCGTCGATGTTCAGCGAGTCGATGCCGACCAGCGCCGCGCCCTGCTCGGCCAGCCAGGCCGCGGCCTCGGGCTCGAGGTAGGGGTGCTCGCGCAGGTAGGCGTCGGTGCCGAAATGCCTGTCCCAGCCGGTGTGCAGGAGGACGGCCCTGCCGCGCACGTCCAGCTCCCGCAGCAGGTCGAGGCCCACGCTCGGCCTGCCCTCCGCGCGCACCACGAGCCCGGGCAGGTCGGCCATCCGCTCGATCGGCAGCTGTGAGAGGTCGGGCCCTTCGGCGTAGCGGTGATACGGGGTGTCCAGGTACGTCCCGGTGTTGGCGGTCAGCGTGATGGTGCCGATGTGGAACTCGGTGCCCTCCGCGTAGACCTCGCGGGAGTCCTCCCTGCTCAGGTGCGTGCCGAGCACGGGCCCCGGGATGCCGGGGTAGGTGGTCATGCCTTCGGTGATCCGGTGACTCAGCTCGATGATCATCGAACGGCCTCTTTCAGTCTGACGATAGAGACGACGCCGATCGCCGCCCACACCACGTTGAGGATCGCCGAGGGCCAGGCCGCGTTGTAGGCCGTGTTGACCATGAGGGCGAGGGATCCCGCCAGGTTGATCAGCTGGTACGGCAGGCCGTCCCCCGCCATCACCCCGGCCGAGACCCTGGCGTAGCCGTAGAGCATCAGGCCCGCGCCGATCCAGCCGACGGCGGCCACAAGGAGATCCATACGGACATTGTGGGGAGCCCGCTTCCTCAAGCGCAAATAATGAAATCTACACTTTGACGTAAGCTGAGCTAATGGAGATCGACCCCCGTCGCCTGCGGGTGCTGCACGAGGTGGCCCGCCGCGGCGGGGTCATGCGCGCGGCCGAGGCGCTGCACCTCACGGCCTCGGCCGTCTCCCAGCAACTGGCGCAGCTCGAACGCGAGGTCGGCCTCGCCCTCATCGACCGCTCCCAGCGCAGGGTCTCCCTCACCCCCGCGGGGCGCGTGCTGGCCGGATACGCCGAGCGGGTGGAGGAGGAACTGGCCGAGGCCAAGCGCGAGCTCACCCACTTCTCCGAACGGCTCGCGGGGCCCGTGACGATCGCCGCCTTCTCCACCGTGATCACGCATCTGCTCGTGCCCGCCCTGCGGTCGCTGGCCGTCAGGCATCCGCAGATCACCCCCGTCATCCAGGAGACGTACGGCGCTTCCGCCCTGCGCGAGCTGCGTCTGGGCGGGGTGGACGTGCTGATCACCGAGCGCGACGCCGGCCTGCCCGCGCCCGCCAGGCCCTCGCTGACGTCGAGGACGCTGCACATCGACGAGTACAGGATCGTGGTGCCGCCGGACTGGCCCGCCATGCCCCGCACCGTCGCCGACCTGGCAGGGGCCCCATGGGTGGCGGGCCTGCCCGAGCAGGCCTGCGGTCAGGCGCTCGAACGGCTGGCCGCGCTGCACGGCTTCGAGCCGAGACGGGTGCACGTCATCGAGGAGTTCCCTCCCACGCTCGCCCTGGTGGCCGCGGGGCACGGCGTGGCGATCGTGCCGGAACTGGCCCTTCTCGACGTGCCGGAGGGGTTCGTGAGGGTGAGCGAGATCGGGGAGATCGGCGCGCGGGGGCTCGACGCCGTCACCCGCGTCAGCCGTACGCGCTCGGGGGAGCCCGACCCCGTGCAGGCCGTGGTCATCGCGGCGATCGAGGAGGCGCTAGTCGACCACCTGCGGGCCGCTGACCCGCTCGAGGAGCCTGGCGAGCCTGTCGCGTAGCCCCGGGCGCTGGGGCAGCTCGGCCGCCGCGGCGCTCACCAGGTGCTGGGCGCCGTCGAAGCTGACGGGCCCGTCGGAAGGGATCGCCAGCGCGTCGTGGGCCAGCCCGGCCAGCTCGGGATCGCCGCTCTCCAGCGCCAGGATCGTCGCGCCGGTGCGCCTGGCGTCGTCGACGCGCTCGAGCAGCGGCACGGGCGCCTGCCGCTCGGCCACCACGAACAGGGTCTCGCCCCTGCCGGCGCGCTCGATGCGGTCGAGGCCGACCCTCAGATGGGCGGGGGCCTGCGCGGGCGGACTCCACCGCACCAGCGTCGGCGCCAGCTGGGGCAGCCCCGCCAGGCGTGCCTCGTCGCCCAGGTGGGCGGTGAGGTGCCACGGCTCGTCGCCGGGCGTGCCGACCAGGAGCAGGCCGCCGGGGGAGCGGGTGGCCCTCAGCGCCGTTCCCAGCTCCCTGGTGCGCTCCAGCCAGCCGGTTTCGGCCAGAACCTCGCGAAGGAAAGCCACCGACCCTGCGTCCATTCGTCCATGGTGCCTGACCAGTGCCTGCTCTGCTGCCCGTTTGCCGCGTTGGCCGATCACCGCCCGCCCGGCGGGGCTGGGTTCGGCCCGTGAACTCCGCCCTGGCATGATTCGCCGTATGACTGACCTTCCCGAAGTGAGCGGCTTGACCATCGGCATCCTGGGCGGAACGGGCGACCAGGGCAAGGGGCTGGCCCGGCGCTTCGCCCTGGCGGGACACCCCGTGCTCATCGGCTCCCGTGACGCAGGACGCGCCCAGGAGGCCGCCGACTCGATCGGCAACGGCGCGAGGGGCGCGGAGAACGCCGCGGTCGCCGCCGAGGCCGACATCGTGATCGTCGCCGTGCCGTGGGACGGCCACAAGGCCACCCTCTCCGCGCTGCGCGAACCGCTGGCCGGCAAGATCGTGGTCGACTGCGTCAACCCGCTGGGCTTCGACAAGCAGGGCGCCTACGCGCTGCCGGTCGAGGAGGGCTCGGCCGCCCAGCAGGCCGCGGCGGTGCTGACCGACAGCCGCGTGGTGGCCGCCTTCCACCACGTCTCCGCGGTGTTGCTGCTCGATCCCGCGGTGGACAAGGTGGACCTGGACGTGCTCGTCCTGGGCGACGACCGTGAGGCGACCGACACCGTCCAGGCCCTCGCCTCGGTGATCCCCGGGGTGCGCGGGGTGTACGGCGGGCGCCTGCGCAACGCCCACCAGGTCGAGGCGCTGACGGCCAACCTCATCTCGATCAACCGCCGTTACAAGGCGCACGCGGGGGTTCGCCTCACCGACATCTGATCGGGGCGCCCTCCCCTCGCCGGCTCAGAGCCAGCCCGCGTCCTGGGCGATGCGGATGGCGTCGATCTTGTTCTTGGCGCCCGTCTTGGTGATCGCGCCGGTCAGGTAGTTGCGCACGGTTCCGGCCGACAGGTGCAGCCGCGCGGCGATCTCCTCGGCCGTCGCGCCCCTCGCCGCCTCGTCCAGGACCGTGCGCTCGCGCTGGGTGAGGGGGCTCTCGCCGTACTCCATGGCCGAGGCCACCAGGTCGGCGTCGAGCACCCTCAGCCCGGCGGCGGTGCGCCTGATGGCGTCGGCCAGGCGGTCGCCCGGCGCGTCCTTCACCAGGAACGCCTCGATGCCGACCGACAGGGCCCGCCGTACCTGGCCCGGCTGGCCCATCGCGGTCAGCACCAGGATCCGGCAGGACGGCAGGCGGGTGCGCAGTTCGGCGGCGGCGGTGATGCCGTCGACGACGGGCAGGTCGATGTCCACGATCGCCACGTCAGGCCTGACCTCCATCGCGGTGGGGACGATCTCGTCGCCCCTGGTCACCTGGGCGACCACGTCGATGTCGGGCTCCAGGCGCAGCAGCGCGATCAGGGCCGCCCTGATCATGTGCATGTCCTCGGCCAGCAGCACCCTGATCACGCGGGGACCTCCATGATGAGCCGGAAGCCGCCCGCGGCGGTCGTCTCGGCGGTGACGGTGCCCCCGGCCTGGGAGGCGCGCTCGCCGAGCCCGGTCAGGCCGTTGCCCGGCGTCACCGGGGCGCCCCGGCTCGAGGACGCGGCCGCCCCGTTCGCGGAGGTCGCCGGGCGTTGAGGGGTGCCGTCGTTGACGACCTCGAGGCGGGCCGCCTCCGCCCGCACCGAGGTGGTGATGGAGCAGGTGGTGGCGCGGCTGTGCCGAAGGACGTTCGTCACGCCCTCGCGCACGCCCCAGGCCAGCGCCTCCTCCGACGAGCGGGGCAGCGCCGCCGCCGTGAGGTTGACCTGGCAGTCGACCCCTGACGCCTCCAGCAGCGCCACGGCCCTGTCCGTCTCGCCCTTCAGCGACATCTCCCGGTAGCCGCGCGCCACGTGCCGTACGTCCTGGACCGCCTCGCGGGCGACCTGCACGAGCTCGGTGACCTCGGTCCTGGCCGAGGCGGGGTCGCGCTCGACCAGCCTGGCCGCCAGGTCGCCCTTCAGGGCGATCGCGGTGAGGCTGCGGCCGAGGCCGTCGTGCAGGTCACGGGAGATGCGCAGCCGCTCCTTCAGTACCGCCGCCTCCGCCAGCTCCGCCCTGGCCTGCTCCAGTTCGCCCGCCATGCGGGCGCTCCTGACCAGCGCGTAGACCATCACCCCTGTGGTGAGAACGGTGACGGCGTAGAAGAGCGCGATGGCCCAGTGCCCGCCCGTCGCGTTCATGATCCCCAGGCCCTGGTAGACGGTCACCAGCCCGACCAGCGGGCCGCTGACCCGCAGGCGCAGCAGCACCAGCAAAGACCCAGCGAACAGCGGTGCGATCACCCCCGACCAGCCGAAGGGGAGCAGGAAGTCGGGCACGTAGGTGGCGAGGGCCTGCACAGAGAGGGTCAGCGGCAGATGGCGAGGACGGAGGCCGCGCAGCCCCGCTCTGACGTGGAGGACGAGCGGGACCGTGGTGCCCACGGTCCCCACCAGGGCGCCGGCTGTGACCGCGAGATCGGCCGCCGCGAGGTAGAGCCCGAAGCCGATCATCGTGTAGCAGACGGAGACCGCGGTGATCACGATGACGGCGAAGCGTCGGAGAGCGGCGGAGGTCATAGTGGGATCAATTATGACTTCCTGGGCTCCCACCTGAACCGGTAGCGGAGGACAATCAGCCCGATAGCGGTCCAAACCGCCAGGTTGAGCAGGGCGAGCAGGACGTTGCCCTCGCCTGTGTAGGCGAAGCGGGCTCCCTCGACGATGCCACCGGTGGGCAGCAGGTTCAGAACCGTGCCGACCCACGAGGGCAGGAGCTGGATGATCGGCCCGAACCCGCCCGCGCCGAGCCCCGCCAGCATGAACCACGGCATCGTGACGGCCGCCGCCAGCTCCGCCCGCGAGATCGCCACTGTCCACGCCGCGCCGAGCAGCGACAGCACGGCCGCGCCCGCCACCACGAACGCGACCAGCACCAGCGGGTTGCCCGGAGTCGGCATCCCCGCCGCGACGTACAGGACGACCGTCACGACCAGCGCGAGCAGCACGGCCTGCGCGGCGATGTTGGCCAGCTCGCCGCCGATGATCTCCCGGTCGTTCAGCCCAGTGGCCCGCATCCTCTTGAGAATCAGCTGGTCCCTGCGCGCGCTCAGGTTGACCGCGGCCTGCAGGAGCGCGGAGAGCGTCATGATCATGGCGAGCAGGCCGAGGTGCATGTCGAGCAGCAGGCCGGAGTCGCCTGGCCGCAGCTTCGCCATCAGGAACGGCATGCCGATGCCGAGCCCCAGCGAGAGCGCCACCGAGGTGGACAGGGCCACCTTGTCGCGCCAGTAGAGCCTGCCGCCGAACCTCGCCACCGCCATGAAGTCACGCATTGCCGATCCCTTCGAGAAACAGGTCTTCGAGTGAGGCCGTCCGCACCTCGAGCCCGCGCAGCCGCAGGCCCTTCTCCGCCGCCCAGCTCAGCAGCCGCTGCGCGGCCAGGTCGGGGTCCTCGGCCCTGCAGGTGGCGACCGCGCCCGCCATGGTCACCGGCAGCGGGAGCTCCTGCGGCGAGATCCCCTCGGGCAGTTCGAAGGAGACCCTGCCCGCCTGCGTGGCCAGCGTCTCGGCCATGCCGCCGCTGGCCACGATCTCGCCGCGGTCCATGATCGCCATCCGGGTGGCCAGCCGCTGGGCCTCGTCCAGGTAGTGCGTGGTCAGCAGGATCGTGGTGCCCTCGGCGGCGAGAGCGCGAACGACCTCCCAGGTGTTCCTGCGCGCCTCCGGGTCCATGCCGGTGGTCGGCTCGTCGAGGAAGAGCACGTCGGGACGGCCCAGCAGGGCCAGCGCCAGGTCGAGCCTGCGCTTCTCGCCCCCGGACAGCTGCCTGACCTTCGTCGCCGACCTGTCCAGCAGCCCGGCGAGCTCGAGCGCCTCGTGCGCGGGCCTGGCCGCGGGGGTGAAGGCGCGCCACGACTCGACCGTCTGGACGACGGTCAGGTCGGGGAAGAAGCCCGCCTCCTGCAGCATGATGCCGGTGCGCCGCCGTACCTGCCTGCGGTCCTTCATCGGGTCGAGGCCGAGCACGCGCGCCTGGCCCGCGTCGGCCGGCTGGAAGCCGGCCAGCACCTCGATGGTGGTGGTCTTGCCCGCGCCGTTCCTGCCCAGGAGCGCGAAGACCTCGCCGGGAAGGGCCTCGAACGAGATGCCCTTCACCGCCTGGAAGTCTCCGTAGCTCTTGGTGAGTCCGTTCACCTGGATCATGTCTGTGATTGTTCTGGCTCGCCTCCCGCGTGGGCAGTGAAGAATTCATGACCTGCGACGCTTTCCGGATCGATGAGCGTTCCCCTCGCCCGGAGAGGAGGGCGTTCAGACGATCAGGGTGTGGCGGGTGGCGGGGTGGCGGGCGCCGTCGTAGGCGGCCCACGCCTGCGCCAGCGCGTCGATCGCCGCCGTCAGCTCCTCCGGTGGGAAGAGGAAGTGCAGCCTCAGGTGGTCGGCGTGCCCGCCCTGCGGATCGAACGAGCGCCCGGGCGGGATCGCCACCCCGTGCCTGAGCGCCACCTGCGCGAAGGTGTCGGCGTCGCCGCGCGGCAGCCGGGCCCACACGGTCTGGCCGCCGAGCGCGGGGAAGACCTCCCATGAGGGGAGCCTGGCCCGCAGCCGCGAGAGCAGGTGGTCGTGCCGGTGGCGGAGAGCCTCGACGCGCGCCTGCCGTACCTCGGGCAGCCGTGACAGCACCGAGGCGGCGGCCAGCTGGGACAGCACGTCTCCGCCGAGATCGTGGACGGCGCGCAGCCTGGCCAGCCTGGAGACCAGCGGGGCGGCGGCGCGGATCCAGCCCACGCGCAGCCCGCCCCACACCAACTTGCTCAGCGAGGCGATCGTGATGATCTGCTCGCCCGAGGTGAAGGAGGCCAGCGGAGGCGGCGCCGAGCCCGAGAAGCACAGCTCCGCGCAGACCTCGTCGTCGATGAGCGGCACGTCGTGCTCGGTGGCCGCGGCGGCCAGCCGCCTGCGCGTGGCGGTGTCCATGATCGTGCCCGCCGGGTTGCTGGCCGTGGGGATGGCGTACATCAGGGCGGGGCGCTCGCCGGGCTCGAGGCGCGGACGGATCACGGCGGCGGCGTGGCGGAAGACCTCCAGCGCGCCAGGATAGGTGGGCGACTCGGTCTGCACCACGTCGCCCGGGTTGACCAGCAGGCCGGTGAGCAGCGTGATGGCCTGCTGGGCGCCGGTGGTGACCATGATCTGCGAAGGGTCCGTGGGCAGGTCGCGGCCGGTGTAGTAGGCGGCGACGGCCGCGCGGAGGGCGGGGTGGCCGGCGGGGTGGTAGCCGAGGTCGCGCTCGGGCAGCAGCGACACCGCCTGCCGGAAGGCCTCGGCCAGCAGCGGCGGCGGCTCGTCCGGCGCGGCGCAGGTGAGCAGCGTGACGCCGTCCGGCGGGTGCAGGATGTGCGACAGCAGCGGGTTGCTGCCGACCTCGTTGGCCGCGCGGGTGGCCGGCAGGTCGGCGGCGGCCACGCGGGTGCCGCTGCCCCTGCGCCTGACCACGCGCGCCTCCTGCTGGAGCAGGTCGTAGGCGGCGACGACGGTGCCCCTCGCCACGGCCAGCCGTCTGGCGAGGACACGGTCGGGCGGCAGCGCGGTGTCGGGCGGCAGCAGGCCGTCGTCGATCAGGTCGCGCAGCCGGGCGGCCAGCAGCAGGTAGAGCGGGCCCCTCCCGGTCGCCCACCGGCCGAGCAGCTCAATGAGCTCGCCGATATTGGCCTCATTCATGGGCCAATTATCGGCGATTGGATCTGACAATCAACACGAAACCAGGACATCCTTATTGGTATGAGCGAACTACGCCCTGAGACCCGAGCCGTCCACCTGCCCAGACCCGTGATCAAGGGAAGCGTCCCGATCTCGGTGCCGATCTACCAGACCTCCGGGTTCGTCTTCGACGATCCCGAGGTCTTCGCCGACGGGATGAGCAGGCCCGACGGGGCTTTCGTGTACGGCAGGCTCTCCAACCCCACGGTCCGCTCGCTCGAGGAGGCTGTGGCCGGACTGGAGGGTGGTGTGGCCTCCGTCGCGACCGCCTCGGGGATGGGCGCGATCAACTCCGTCCTGCTCGGCCTGCTCAAGCCGGGCGACCACCTGATCGCGCAGAAGGCGCTGTACGGCGGAACGGCCGCCATGATCAACGACCTGGCGTCCAGGTTCGGCATCGCCGTCACCCACGTCCCTGGGGACGACCCCGCGGCGCTGCGGGCGGCGGTGCGCCCCGAGACCAGGCTCGTCTACCTGGAGACCATCGCCAACCCCGTCTGCCAGGTCGCCGACCTGCCCGCGATGTGCGCGGCGGCCAAGGAGCTCGGCCTCGTCTCCGTGGTGGACAACACCTTCGCCTCGCCCATCCTGTGCCGTCCGCTGGAGCACGGCGCGGACATCGTGGTCCACTCGACCACGAAGTACCTGTCCGGGCACACGGACGTGCTCGGCGGCATCGCCGTCTTCGCCGCCGACGAGCTCTACCGCAAGGTGTGGCACTACGCGATCGAGCTCGGCTCGACGCCCGACCCCTTCGCCGCGTGGCTGACGCTGCGCGGCATGCAGACCCTGCCCCTGCGGATGGAGCGGCACTGCGCGAACACCCGCGTGCTCGCCACCCGCCTGGCCGGGCATCCCGCGGTCAGCGCCGTCCACTGGCCAGGGCTGCCGACGCACGCCTCGCACGAGGTGGCGGTCAAGCTGATGCCCGAGTTCGGCGGGGTGTTCTCCTTCGACCTGGCGGGAGGGCGCGCCGCGGGCGAGCGCTTCATGAGCGCGCTGAAGCTGGCACTGCTGGCCCCCTCGCTCGGCGGGGTGGAGACGCTGGTGCTGCACCCCGCGACGACCTCGCACAGGTCGCTGAGCGCGGAGGAACTGGCGCGGCACGGTATCTCCGAGGGCACGGTGCGCGTGGCGGTGGGCATCGAGCACGCCGAGGACCTCTGGACGGACTTCGCCCAGGCACTGGCCTGACGGTCTGGGCTGACAGAGGGCCGCGGGGAAGCGGCGGCCGTCAGTCCACTTTTGTCACCAGCCTGTCGAAGAGGCGGTCGGGCAGGATCCTGTTGAGCGTCAGAAGGGTCCTGGCCATGTACCCGACGGGACGGCGCGGCCTCGGCCGCGCCCCTTCCACGAGCTTCCTGACGGCCGTGGCCACCACGAGGGGGTCCGACGCCCTCGCCGTCGCCGGTGACTCGGCCCTGCGCGCCATCGACTCGGCGAGAGCGGCGTAGGCCCCGTCGCCCGACAGCTCGCGAAGCTCCCGAGCGGCCCCCTGCTCGAACTCGGTCCTGATCAGGCCCGGCTGGATGACCACGACGTCGATCCCGAACGGCCGGGTCTCCTGGCGCAGTGAGTCGGAGAACGTCTCGAGCGCGTGCTTGGAGGCGTGGTACCAGGCGACGAGCGGCAGGGAGATCTCGCCCGCGATCGACGAGACGTTCACGATCAGGCCCGAGCCCCGCTGACGCATGTGCGGCAGCACGAGCTGGGTCAGCCTGGCCACGGCGAAGAGGTTGACGTCGAACAGCCGGCGCGCCCTCTCGACAGGGACGTCCTCGATCGCGCCGTGCAGCCCCGCCCCCGCGTTGTTCACCAGCACGTCGATCCTGCCGTGCGCGTCGAGGATCGCGCGCACGGCGCGTTCGACGCGGGGCTCGTCCGTGACGTCTGTCGCCACGGGGTGGCCGCCGGCGTCGCGCAGGGCCGCCATCCTGTCGAGGCGGCGCGCGGCGCCGTACACGATGTGGCCCGCGCGCAGGAGCTCCAGCGCGGTGGCGCGGCCGATACCCGACGAGGCGCCGGTGACAAGGCAAACCTTGGCTGTCATGCTATTTACAATACAGTACTGTTCTGTATTGAAATAGGAGGACGCTGCCATGGGCGCCTACGTGCTCGGATTCCACGAGATCGACAAGACCCTGCTCGCGACGGTCGGCGGGAAGGGGGCCAACCTCGGAGAGCTGTCCGCGATCGACGGCGTCCGCGTGCCCGAGGGGTTCTGCGTCACGACCGAGGCCTACCGGGCGGTCGTGGAGCGCGACCCCGCCGTCGGCCTGCTGATCGACGGCCTCTCGGGGCTCCGGGCCGACGACAGGGAGGCGATCGCCGAGGCGTGCGCCCGCCTGCGAGCCGCCGTCGAGGACCTGCCGGTGCCGGAGGCAATAGAACGCGACATCGTCGGCCGCCTCGCCGCGCTCGGCGGCGACGTGGCCTGCGCGGTGCGCTCCAGCGCCACCGCGGAGGACCTGCCGTCGAGCTCCTTCGCGGGCCAGCAGGACACCTACCTCAACGTCAGGGGGGCGGAGGCGGTGGTGCGCGCCGTCAGGCGGTGCTGGGCCTCACTGTTCACCGACCGCGCCGTGGCCTACCGCGTGAGGAGCGGCTTCGACCACCGCGCCGTGCGGGTGTCCGTGGTCGTCCAGCGCATGATCTTCCCGGAGGCGGCCGGCATCATGTTCACCGCCGACCCTGTCACCTGCAACCGCAGGGTCGTCTCCATCGACGCCGGCTTCGGCCTGGGCGAGGCGCTGGTCTCCGGCCTGGTCAACGCCGACACCTACCGGGTGAAGGCGGGCCGCGTCGTCGAGCGGAACGTCAGCGTCCAGACCAGGGAGCTGTACGCCGCGCCCGACGGCGGCACGCGCGAGCGGCCCGTCGAGGCGGCGCGCCAGAACGCGCAGACCCTGACCGACGAGCAGATCCTCCGGCTGGAGCGCCTGGGCCGCAGGATCGAGGCCCACTTCGGCCGGCCCCAGGACATCGAGTGGGGCCTGTGCGACGGGGACTTCCACGTGCTCCAGAGCCGTCCGATCACCACGCTCTACCCGGTCCCCGCCGTGCCCGACGGCGAGAACCGCGTCTTCATGTCCTACGGTCACCGCCAGATGATGACCGACGCCTTCACCCCGCTCGGCCTGTCGTTCTTCATGCTGCTGGACGAGGCGCTCGGCCGCCCACCGATGAGCGTGGCGGGCGGACGCTTCTACAAGGACATGTCCCACGAGCTGTCCTCGTGGTGGGCCAGGCCCGTCACGCTCAGGAGCCTCGGCCAGGTCGACGTCCTGATGGCCGACGCCCTCGCCACCGTGGCGGCCAGGAAGGACTTCCCTCTCGCCCGGGGCAAGGCGGCGGTGATGAACTTCGGCGAAGGCGGTCCGCTGCCGATGGCCCGCCAGTACCTCAAGCTCACCAGGCAGGACGATCCGGGCGTCGTGCCCTCGCTCATCGCACGGAACGAGCGGTCGGTGCAGGAGCTCGGACGGGCCATCGCCGCCAGGTCGGGCGACGAGCTGTTCGCCTTCATCCTGGAGGACCACCGCGAGCTGACGGCCATCATGTTCGAGCCGAGAAGCGTGGCCGCGGCGTTCGCCGGCATCCAGGCGGCGAACTGGGTCAACAAGCACATGTAGGCCTGGCTGGGCGAGAGGAACGCCGCCGACGTCATCGCCCAGTCCGCCGACCACAACGTCGTGGCCGCCATGGGGCTGGACCTCATGGACGTCGCGGACGTGGCGAGGCGCCACCCCGCCGTCGTGGCCTACCTCGAACGCGCCGAGCGGGAGACCTTCCGCGCGGGTCTGGCCAGGGTGGAGGGCGGTGACGTCGTCGGCCGCGCCATCGACGACTACCTCGGGAAGTACGGCATGCACTGCTCGGGCGACATCGACATCACCAGGACGCGATGGAGCGAGGACCCCACGCTGCTCGTCCCGATCATCCTGGGCAACATCGAGAACTTCCCTCCTGGAGCGCGACGGGCCCGCGAGGAGCGCGGGCGTCTCGAGGCCGAGAACAAGATCGCCGAACTCCTGGGCCGCCTGAGCGGGCGCAGGGCCAGGAAGGCGGCCAGGAAGATGAGCGTGCTGCGCCACTTCATCGGCTACAGGGAGTACTCCAAGCACGCCTGCCTGCAGCGGTACGGGCTGTACAAGGAGGCGCTGCTCGGCGAGGCGAGGAAGCTGGTCGCCAGGGGAGTGATCGCCGCGCCCGAGGACGTGTACTTCCTGGACTTCGAGGAGTTCAGGCAGGTCGTGCGCACGGGGGAGCTGGACTACGCCGTCATCGAGAGACGCCGTGAGGAGTTCGAGGAGCACGGCAGGCTGGCCCCGCCGAGGGTGATCACCTCGGAGGGCGAGGTGATCAGCGGCGCGTACGACACCGGCGCCCTGCCGGAGGGGGCGTTGGCGGGCGTCGCGGTGTCGTCGGGCGTCGTGGAGGGCACGGCCAGGGTCGTGCTCAGCCTGGAGGAGGCCGACGTGCGCGAGGGCGACATCCTCGTCACCGTCTTCTCCGACCCCAGCTGGTCGCCGCTGTTCGTCTCGGTGAAGGGGGTGGTCATGGAGGTCGGCGGCGTGATGACGCACGGCGCGGTGATCGCGCGCGAGTACGGCCTGCCCGCGGTCGTCGGCGTGGAGGGCGCCACCCGGCGCATCAGGGACGGCCAGCGTATCCGCCTCAACGGCGGCGAGGGCTACGTCGAGCTCCTCTCGGATTGACAGGCGCCCGGGTAGTGAGGAAAGTGGCGAAGCTCATGCGGGGGGCGAGACCAGGGTCGCCGGGCTGAACCGCGCGATCGAGTGGGGGTTGTGATGACGGTCATGTACGACGATGTGGTGGCGGCCGCCAGGCGGATCGAGGGACACGCGGTGCGCACCCCCGTCGTCGAGATCTCCGAAGGCCTGTTCCTCAAGCTGGAGACGCTGCAGCACTCGGGCTCGTTCAAGGCGCGAGGGGCCTTCAACAGGATGCTGTCGGCGCACGTCCCCGGCGCGGGGGTGATCGCGGCCAGCGGCGGCAACCACGGGCTCGCGGTCGCCTACGCGGCCAGGGCGCTGGGCGTGCGGGCGGAGATCTTCGTGCCCGAGGTGTGCGCCCCGGTGAAGGTGGCGGGGCTGCGGGCCCTCGGCGCGCACGTCACCAGGACGGGGGCCATCTACTCGGAGGCGGCCGAGGCCGCGGCCAAGAGGGCGGCGGAGACCGGGGCGCTGCAGGTGCACGCCTACGACCAGCCCGACGTGGTGGCGGGTCAGGGAACGCTCGGCCTCGAGGTGGTCGAGCAGACGGGCGGCGTCGACACCATCCTGGTCGCCGTGGGCGGCGGCGGGCTCGTGGCGGGCCTCACCGTCGGAGTGAGGGGCGGAGCGAGGGTGGTCGCCGTGGAACCCGAACTGATCCCCACACTCCACGAGGCGCTGAAGGCGGGCGGGCCCGTCCCGGTGGGCGTGAGCGGTGTCGCCGCCGACGCGCTGGGCGCCACCAGGCTGGGGGCGCTCGCCTACGACATCGTCTCGACGGTGGGCGTCGAGAGCGTGCTGGTCACCGACGAGGCCATCGAGGCGGCGCGCCACGCGCTCTGGGCCGAGCACCGCGTGGCCGCCGAGCACGCGGGCGCCACCGCCTACGCCGCGCTGGCGCAGGGCGTCTACGCCCGCGAGCGGGGCGAGCGGGTCGCGGTGGTGGTGTGCGGCGCCAACACCGACCCCGCGACCCTGGTGTGACGGCTCAGCTGTAGGCGTGCTCCCGCGTGGGGAACGCGCCTGAGGAGACCTCCGAGGCGAAGGCGCGCACCGCCCTGTCCATCTCGGTGGCCAGATCGGAGTACTTCCGCACGAACTTCGCGGGGTTCGGGGTCAGGCCCATCAGGTCCTGCCACACGAGCACCTGCGCGTCGGTGCCCGCGCCCGCGCCGATGCCCACCGTGGGCACCGCCAGCGAGGTGGTCACCCGCTCGGCCAGCTCGGCGGGCACGCACTCCAGCACCACCGCGAACGCGCCCGCCTGCTGCAGCGCCTTCGCGTCTGACAGGAGTTCGTCGCCGTCCTGGCCTCGTCCCTGCACCCGGTAGCCGCCGAGGGTGTTGACCGACTGCGGCGTCAGCCCGAGGTGCGCCATGACCGGGATTCCGGCCGCGACCAGCGCCTCGACCTGCGGCAGGACGCGCCGCCCTCCCTCCAGCTTGACCGCGTGGGCCCCCGCCTCCTTCATGAACCGCGCCGCCGACTCCAGCGCCTGCGCAGGGGAGGACTGGTAGGAGCCGAAGGGCAGGTCGGCGACCACCAGCGCGCGTGACGAACCGCGCACCACGGCTGCGGTCAGCGAGAGGAGTTCGTCGACGGTGACGGGCAGCGTCGAGTCGTAGCCGTAGACGACCATCGCGGCGGAGTCGCCGACGAGGAGCACGGGGACGCCCGCCTCGTCGAAGACCCTGGCCGTCATGGCGTCGTAGGCCGTCAGCATCGGCCATTTCTCGCCGCGCTCCTTGGCCGAGGCCAGGTCGCGGACGGTGACTCTGCGGCCCGAGGCGCCGCCGTACAGAGAAGAGGACATGAGTCCGACCTCCAGAACAGTCTCGAATCGCCCCTGTGGCGTATCCGGACATTCCTGATGATGGCATGCGATGAAGGTTCTGTCGGTGCCAGACGACACAATAGGTGCGGAGGTAAGCAATAACGATGGCTATTGAACCTTACCGGCGCCTGTTCAGGATCCCCGGTGTACGGACGCTGCTCCTGGTCGGCCTGGTCGCCAGGATCCCCGCGACGGCGACGGCGATGGCACTGACGCTGCACGTGGTGAACCTGCCGGGGATGGGGTTCACCCAGGCCGGGATGGTCGCCATGGCCAGCACGGTCGGCATGGCCGTCGGCTCCCCGCTGTCGGGAAGGTTCGTGGACAGGCACGGGCTGCGTCCCGTGCTGGCCGTCACGACGGTCGCGCAGGCGCTGTTCTGGTCGACGGCGTGGCTGCTGCCGTTCGCCGCGCTGGTGCCCGCCGCGGGCGTGGCGGGTCTGCTGGCGCTGCCGATCTTCAGCGTCATCAGGCAGTGCCTGGCCGCGATGGTCCCCCTCGAGCAGCGCAGGATGGGCTTCTCGCTCGACTCGATGATGGTCGAGCTGTCCTACATGACCGGCCCCGCGCTGGCCGTCGTGGGCATCACCTCGCTGGGGAGCACGTGGACGATGGCGACGATCGCCGTCGGGCTGGCGTGCGCGGGCGTGGCGCTGATCGTGCTCAACCCGCCCATCCGCTCAGCCGACGAGCTGAAGGCGCCCGCGGGCAAGGTCTCGCGCCGCACGTGGCTGACCCCTTCGCTCATCGCGCTGCTCGGCACGGTCACCGCCGCCACCTTCATCCTCACCGCCACCGAGCTGTCGCTGGTGGCCACGATCGAGCACGCGGGGCAGACCGCGTGGATCGGGCTGGCCGTGGCCATCTGGTGCGTCTACTCCCTCGTCGGCGGCTTCGTGTACGGCGGGCTGCCGCGCGGCTTCTCCGTCCTCGTGCTGACCGGGCTCATGGGCGCGCTCACCATCCCCGTCGGCCTGGTCGGCGGCGACTGGCGATGGCTGCTCGTGGCGCTGCTGCCCGCCGGGGTGCTCTGCGCCCCCGCGCTCTCCTCCTCCGTCGACACCCTCAGCAGGTGGACCCCCGCCGCGGCGCGCGGCGAGGCCATGGGCCTGCACGGCACCGCCCTGCTGATCGGCGGCGCCGCGTCCGCGCCGATCGCGGGGGCCATCATCGACGCGCACGGGCCCGCATGGGCGTTCGCGGTCGCCGGCCTGGTGGGCGTGGTGATGGTGCTGGTCGCACTGCCGTTCTGGAAGGGCGCGGACGAGCCCGAGGCCGTCCGCGAGCCCGTCAGCATGGCCTCCTGAGAGACGACTTATGAAACGCGACCGTTGCGTATCGGAATTCCTTGCGCTACGGTGGCGTTGCGAAACTACGTCGTATCGAAATTGGAGCTTCCTGATGGAACCACAGACGGGCCACCCCCGCCGATGGGCGATCCTCGGCGTGCTCGTTTTCAGCCTCCTCGCGGTGGTGCTGGACAACACGATCCTGAACGTCGCCATGAAGACCATCGCCGACCCCGTACAAGGGCTCGGCGCGACACAGAGTGAGCTCGAGTGGGCGATCAACTCCTACACGCTCGTGTTCGCCGGCCTGTTGTTCACCTTCGGCGTGATCGGTGACCGCACAGGGCGCAAGCGCATGCTGTTCATCGGCATGGCGCTGTTCGGACTTGCCTCCCTGGCCAGCGCCTACTCGCAGGACCCCATGCAGTTGATCATGGCAAGGGCCGCGATGGGCATCGGCGGCGCGGCCATCATGCCGGCCACCTTGGCGATCATCTCCAACGTCTTCCCTCCGCAGGAGCGCGGCAAGGCCATCGGCGTCTGGGCCGGCGGCGTCGGCCTCGCGGTGGCGATCGGCCCGATCACCGGCGGCCTGCTGATCGAGCACTTCTGGTGGGGCTCGGTCTTCCTGATCAACGTGCCGATCGTGCTGATCAGCATGTTCCTCATCGCCACCGTGGTGCCGGAGTCGCGTGACCCCAAGCCGTCCAGGCTCGACCCCGTCGGCGTGATCCTGTCGATCATCGGTCTGGTCGCCGTCGTCTACGGCATCATCCGCGGCGGCGAGCTGGCCACGTTCGCCAGCGCAGAGGTGCTCGTCCCGACCCTGTTCGGCGTGGTGGTGCTGGCCGCGTTCGTCTGGTGGGAACGGCGCGTCGAGCACCCGGCCTTCGACGTTCGCAACTTCGGCAACGTCCGCTTCAGCTCGGCCATCGGCATGATGGGCATCGTCTTCTTCGCGATGATGGGCGGGATGTTCTTCCTGACCTTCTACCTGCAGATCGTGCTGGGCTTCAGCCCGATCCAGGCGGGGGCGCTGATGATCCCCTTCGCGGCGGCGCAGCTCATCTTCGCCCCGCTGAGCCAGCGGGTGAACGAAATGCTCGGCGCCAAGACGGCCGCCACGGTCAGCATGCTCGTCGTGACCCTCGCGCTGGCCGCCTACGCGCTGTTCGACCAGAACACCCCGATCTGGCTGATCGAGGTCGTCTTCTTCGTCCAGGGCGCGGCGATGGCCAACATCATGCCGCCCGCGACCACCGCGATCATGGAGGCCCTGCCCAGGGAGAAGGCGGGCGTCGGCTCGGCCATGAGCAACACCGTCCGCCAGGTGGCCGGCGCGCTCGGCGTGGCCGTGCTCGGCTCGGTGCTGTCCTCCTCCTACCGCGGCGAGGTCGCCCCCGCCCTGGCCGGGCTCCCCGAGGACGTCCAGCACCGCGCAGGCGAGTCCATCATGGCCACCGTCGGGATGGCCCAGGGCAACGAGGCCATCCTGCAGCCCGCCTACCGCGCCTTCATCGACGGCATGCACACCACGGCCCTCATCTCGGCCGTCATCGCCCTGGTGGGCGTCGTGGTGGTGGCCGTCTGGATGCCCGGCAAGACGAGGGCCGTCCAGAGGGTCGAAGAGAAGGAACCAGCGGTAGTGTGAGCCGGCGATGACGACGACAGAGACCGCCACGGCCCGCCCCGCGGGCCGTCCGCGCAGCGAGAAGGCCGAGAAGGCGATCATCGAGGCGACCCTCGATCTGATCGGCGAGGGGATGGGCGTCTCCGAGCTGTCCATCGAGGCGATCGCCTCTCGGGCAGGCGTCGGCAAGACGACCATCTACCGGCGCTGGTCCAACAAGGAGGACCTGGTCGCCGACGCGCTGGCCTCGCTCAAGGCGCCGGTTCCCACCCTGGCGGGCGTCTCGGTGCGTGACGACCTGATCGCGTTGCTCGACACGATGATGCGCGAGGCCGGCCAGGACCGCACGCGCTGCGTGATGAACATCGCGATGAGCGAGTCCGATCGCTATCCCCGGCTGTTCGAGAAGTTCATGAAGCAGGCCGTCGAGCCGCGCACCGCGGCGATGGTCGCGGTCCTGGAGCGCGGCGTCGAGACCGGCGAGCTGCGGGCCGACCTCGACGTGCGGCTGTCGCTCGGCACGCTGGCGGGGGCGATGATGTGGCACATCAAGCGGGCGGCCGGCGAGGACGACCTCGCCGACGACCTGCCAGGCCGCATCGTCGACAGCGTCCTGCGCGGCCTGGCGCCGTGAGAACCCCACCGAAAGCGGATCGATATCGGGGGCTCGTATCGTGCACTCATCCCGTCCGTGAGGGATGACGGGAGGCGATGGATGCGCAAGGAGAAGATCAGTTCCATGGACGTGGAACTGACCCAGTGAGCACGGCCGGTGGCTAAGGGGTTCGCCACCGGCCGCTCTCGCCTCCCACGTCGACGCGGTCCTGTCACGTCCTCCGTCTGATCGCGGAGGGGGTGGCAGGCACCCGCTGCCTGAGCAGCTGGCGCGCCTCCTTCGGCGTCATCAGCCGCAGCTCACGCAGCAGCCCTGCCGAGGCCACCCAGTGCTCCCTCGCCGCAGGCTCGCCCAGCGCGTGCGCGGCCTGTCCGAGCCCCCACAGGCACAGCGCCTCGCCGTACCTGTCTCCCGCGGCGACGGCCAGCCGCCGGGCCTGCTCGAACTGCTCGCGTGCCACCGCGGGGTCGCCGTGCCGCAGGTGGGTCTCGGCCAGGTGGCTGAGGGAGATACCGACCTCCTGGTCATTTTCGAGCTCCCTGCGGATGGCCAGCCCTCTCTCGAGCGCCCGCAGGCAGTCGTCTAGCCGTCCGAGCTCCCGGTAGGTGAGCCCCAGGCTGTCCCAGTTCGCCGCCTCAGGTCCGCGCCGGCCGAGGCGCTGGAACAGCTCGATGGCGTGCAGGACGCACCTCATCGACTCCTCCAGCCGCCCCAGCCACCGGTAGGGGATCGACAGGTTGCTGAGGGCCCTGGCCTCGCGGTCGTCCCTGCCGAGCTCCTTCCACAGCGACGCCGCTCTCTCGAAGTGCGTGGCGCCCGCCTCTGCGCGGCCGAGACCCTGGTTGGCGATGCCCAGGTGGTTGTGCGCGTCGGCCTGGCCCTCGTGGTCCTGCCCGGCGCGAGCCGCTTCGAGGAAACGCTGGTGCAGGGCCAGCAGCTCGTGGATGCGCCCCCTGACGAACAGCGGCGTCGAGAGGTTCACGCACAGCAGCGCGCCGAGGGCGTAGCCGTCCCGGGAGCCGAGGAGCTGCGGGATGACGGAGAGCAGGTTGTCGCCCTCCGCGTCCAGCCACGCCATCGCCTCGGCCCCGCCGGCCAGGGGCTGAGAGGACCGCTCGACACGGAAGTCCTCGGGCAGCGCGGCAGGCCCCGCCTTCATCACCTCCTTGGCCCTGAGCACGGTGGCCAGGTAGCCGTGGGCCGTCCTGCCCAGCGCGGCTCGCGCGTCGGAGGGGGCCAGCTCCCTGGCGTACAGGCGCAGCAGGTCGTGCATGGCGTACCTGTGCGGGGCGATCCTGTCGATCAGCCTGGCGTCGGCCAGACGCCTCAGCGCGGCGGCCGCCTCCGCCTCGTCGCAGTCGAGGAGCGCGGCGGCGACGCCGGGGGCGTAGGTGCGCGCGTCGAGGGCGCCGAGCAGGCCGAACAGCGGGGCGTCAGGCTCGTCGCGCAGGCCGACGGAGAAGCTCGTGCGGACCGCCAGGTCGGCGTACTCCAGCGAGTCGAGCCTGGTCCTGGCCTCGACCAGGGCGGTCCTGAGCTCGGTCAGCGGACGGCTCGGCCTGGCCGCCCCCCTGGCCCCCACGATGCGGACGGCCAGCGGAAGCCCGCCGCACAGCCGTACGATCTCCCGCGCCGCCTCGGGATCGGCCGCGGCACGTGAGTCGCCGAGCGCGCTCTCCAGCAGGCTGAGCGCCTCGTCCTCCGCCATGGCCTCCAGGTGCACGTGGGCGGCGCCGTCGAGGGTGGTGAGCGGGCGCCGCGAGGTGACCACGACCATGCACCTCGGCCCCGCGGGCAGCAGCGGCCGCACCTGCGCCACCCCTGTCGCGTTGTCGAGCAGCACCAGGATCCGCCGGTGCGCGGTCAGCGACCTGAACCTGGCCGCCGCCTCGTCGACCGCCGCGGGCACGTCGGGGCTGCCGAGCGAGCGGAGGAACCTGCCGAGGACCTCGGCGGCTCCGAGCGGGGCCAGGCCAGGCGTGGCGCCGTGCAGGTCGGCGTAGAGCTGGCCGTCGGTGAAGCCCTCGGCCAGCCGCCTGGCCGCCTCCACGGCCAGCGTCGACTTGCCAACCCCGCCAGGGCCGTTGATCGCGACGATCGGCAGGTCCTCGCCCGCCAGCTTGTGGATGTACCTGAGCTCCACCGCCCTGCCGACGAACCCCGCCGCCGCGGCGGCGGGCAGCTCGGCGGGCCGCGGGACGAAGCCCGGATCGTCCTGGTCCGCCGCGTCGCAGGCGTCGGGCGAGCAGGACGCGGCGGCGTGCTCATGGGGGGAGGAGCCCTGGAGGAGCGCGGGCCCGCCGGGGGAGCGGAAGAACGCGGGCTCGTCGGTGAGGACGGCCCGCTGCGCGCGCCGCAGCTCGGGCCCGGGCTCCAGGCCCAGCTCGGCGCCCAGCAGGCCGCGTCCCGCCTGGTAGGTCTCAAGCGCCTCCGCCCTGCGCCCGTTCAGATAGAGAGCGCGCATCAGCTGGGCGCGGCTGCGTTCGCGAAGCGGGTGCTCGGCCACCAGGGCCGTCAGCTCGACCACCAGCTCGCCGTGCCTGCCGAGGGCCAGCTCCAGCTCCACGCACTCGTCGGTGGCGGCGAGCCGCAACTCCTCCCAGACGGCGGTGCCGGGGACCGTCCTGCCCAGGTTCGCCAGCGTGGGGCCGCGCCAGAGGGCCAGCGCCCGCCGCAGGGCCGAGGCCGCCTCCGCCTGCCGTCCCGCAGCGGCCGCGGCCCGCGCATCGGCGATGCCGCGCTCCGCCTCGAGCGCGTCCAGCCGTACGGCGGGCGGCACCCGGTAGCCCGCCGCCACCGTCTCGATCACGCCGGGGTCGGCGCCCGCCTCCCTCAGCGACCTGCGCAGCGTGGAGACCACGATGGCCACCTGGCCTCGGGCCGAGCTCGGAGGATCCTCCCCCCACAGCACGTCGACCAGCCGCTCGACGGAGATCGCCCTGCCGGGGCCGAGCAGCAGCAGCGCCAGCGCGGCCTGCGCTCTCGGGCCACCGACGTGCACGGGCTCACCGCCGACGAGCACCTCCAGCGGGCCCAGGATCCCGAACTCAACCGTGGCGAAGGACATGGCCGCCACCGTAGCCAGCGGGCGTTGGGTCGGCATTGGGCCATCTGACCAGGCGTTTCAGCCAGGCCCTAGGCAGAACGTGAGCAATGTTCTAGTCTCGCCGCCATGCCCCTCATCGCGCGCCGGACCTTATCCCTGCTGGGCCTGATCCTCGTCCTCCTGCTCCCGGCCTCAGCGGCCCTCGCCCACGAGGAGCGGGAGGTGAAGTTGCCGGACGGCACGGGCAGCGTTCCCGTGTACCGGCAGGGCGAGCCCGACCTGCTGGTCTGCAAGACGGACAAGTCAGATTTCCAACGCCGAATCGCGAAATTTCCGGATGAGCTGCGGCAGCGCAACCTCAGGCTCTTCGCCAGGTGCCAGAAAGAGGGGTTCAGGCACCTCCAGGAGGCGGTGGACAGGGTCGATGGACCCGGGATGAACATCGCCATCCTGCCCGGCCTCTACCTGGAGGAGCCCGGTCAGCCCGCGCCCACGGGAGAGTGCGCCGACCTCGAGGCCCGCTGGTCGAGCTGGGGCTACCAGATCCTCTCCTACGAGCAGCAGGTCCAGTGCCCGCACAACCAGAACCTGGTCGCCATCCTCGGCAAGAAGGACCTGCAGATCGAGGGTACGGGCGCGGGCCCGCTCGATGTGATCATCGACGCGCAGTACCGCAAGCTCAACGCCATCCGCGCCGACATGACCGACGGCGTCTACTTCAGGAACTTCACCGCCCAGCGCACGACCTTCAACTCGCTCTACATCCTGGCCACCGACGGCTTCGTCATCGACCGCATGCTGACCAGGTGGAACGACGAGTACGGCTTCCTCACCTTCGCCAGCGACCACGGCCTCTACACCGACTGCGAGTCGTACGGCAACGGCGACTCGGGCATCTACCCCGGCAGCGCCTCCAACATCAACGACGGCCTCGGCTACGAGGTGCCGCGCTACGCCATCGAGATCAGGCGCTGCAAGAGCCACCACAACATGGTCGGCTACTCGGGCACGGCGGGCGACTCGGTCTGGGTGCACGACAGCGAGTTCTGGGGCAACCTCGCGGGCGCCACCATGGACAGCGCCTTTCCCGGGCACCCGGGCCTGCCGCAGAACCACGCCAAGTTCGAGAACAACAAGATCTACGACAACAACGCCGCCTACTACGAGCACGTCAGGGACGGCACCTGCGCCAAGCCTCCCGCCGAGCGCGGTTACGAGAAGGGCGTGGTCTGCCCGCAGATCGGCCTGCCGCCCGGCAGCGGCATCATCACCGCGGGCGGCAACTGGAACGTCTTCAGGAACAACCAGATCTGGGGCCACGACAACGCCGCCTTCAACCTGATGGCGGTACCCGCCTTCATCAGGGGCGAGGAGGCGTGGGACAAGCAGTTCGACACCTCCCACCACAACCTCTACACGGGCAACCAGCTGAAGGACAACGGCGCCGACGTCTACTGGGACGGCCAGGGCAGCGCCAACTGCTGGGAGGGCGTGCGGGTCGCCAGCCCCGCCGCGCTGCCGGGCTGCGGCGCCACGGGACCGGCCAGGGTCGTGGCCGAGCCGGTCAAGCTCGTACAGATGTATCTGTGCAACGACTACAGCATCGGCGAGCGCCGGCTGCCCGGCGGCTGCTGGTGGTTCGGCTCCAGCGGCCTGGCCAGGGTGGAGGTGCAGCTCGCGCTGGGCGGCTCTGTCGTGCTCGCCCTGATGGCGGTGCTGTTGTGGCGGCGCCGCCTGCGTTCGCGCTGGGCGCTGCCGCTGACCGTCGTGGGTCTGGCGGGGCTGGCCCTCGACGTGCTCGGCGCCCTCGACGGCTACTCCGTGCTGCCCGCCGCCGCGCTGGCGCTGACCGGGCTCTGGCTGCTCGGCGCGGGCTGGATCATGCGCGGCGCGTTCGGCTGGTTCACCGTCGTGCTCGGGGTGCTGCACCTGGTCGACGCCTTCGACAGGGCGGTGTGGATGCTGCCGTTGATCCCGATCGGACCAGGCTGGATCCGCGGGCTGCTCACAGGGGTCTGGGTGCTGTGCGCGGTGGTCGTGGTGGCGCCCAGGCGCAGGGCCGAGCGGGAAGAGGCGGCGGCGTGAGGCGCGCGGTGGTCCTGCTGGCGTGCGCGCTGGTGGCGGGGTGCGGGCCGATCTCGGAGACCCATCACAAGCCGGGCACCGGGCACGAGGTCGCCACGGGCGCGCCGATGCCCGGCGAGCCGAGCGCGGAGATCACCATCGCCGGGGGGCGGGTGACGCCGCCGCCGGGCTGGCTGGAGGTCAGGCGGGGCCAGACCGTCAGCCTGACCGTGACCAGCGACGTCGCCGACGAGCTGCACGTGCACGGCTTCGACATCAAGCAGACACTCCAGCCAGGAAAACCCGCAAATATCAGGTTCAAGGCTGATATGTCGGGTGTCTTCGAGGTGGAGACCCACGGCGGCAAGCTCGTCCTCATCCAGCTGGCAGTGAAGTGACGGGCCGGCGGAGATGACAGGAGTGCTGGCGCACGGGATCGGCAGCCGCAGCGACCTGCCGATCCCGCTCTTCTACGCCTACGCGGGGGCCTTCGCGGCGCTGGTCGTGTCGTTCCTCGCGCTGGGCCTGCTGTGGGCCGACTCCCGCTTCAGCGGTGACAGGGCGGGGCGGGTGCTGTCATGGCGTCCGCCCGCCAGGGCGATCCGCGTGGTCACCGCGGTCCTCGCGCTCTACACGCTCGGCTGGCTGCTCCTCGGTCCCGCCGAGGACAACGCCGCGCCGTACCTGGTCTACGTGATCTTCTGGGTGGGGCTGGTGCCCGCCTCACTGCTGTTCGGACCCGTCTGGCGGCTGGCAGGCCCGTTCAGGCTGCTGCCCGACAGGCCACGCCGTCCGCTGCCCGGCCGCCTCGGGTACTGGCCCGCCGCGGCGGGTCTGCTCGCCTTCACCTGGATGGAGCTGGTCTCGCCCGAACCCGCCGCCTCCGCGACGCTGCTGATCTTCCTGCTGGCGTACGGCGCCGCGCAGGTGGCCGGGACCGTCGTCTACGGCCACGCCTGGCTCGAACGAGGCGACCCCTTCGAGGTCTACTCCACGCTCGTCGGCCACCTGTCGCCCCTCGGCCGCAGGGCCGACGGCACGCTCGTGCTGCGCAGCCCCTTCAACGGGCTCGACGCCATCGCCCAGGCCCCCGGGCTGGTGGCGACCGTGTGCGTGCTGCTCGGCAGCACGGGCTACGACGGTTTCGCCGGAGCCCCCTTCTGGGTGAACGCGCTGCAGACCAGCCCGCTGGGCCGGACGGGCCTCGGCACGCTCGGCCTGCTGGTGGCGATCGGGGGAGTGGCCGCCCTCTACACCGCCTGCCTCTGGGCGGCGGGCCTGATCGGCGGGGCGCGCGGGCTGACGCCCAGGTTCGCCCACTCGCTGGTGCCGATCGCGATCGGCTACCTGGTCGCCCACTACTTCTCACTGTTCGTCATCGAGGGGCAGCGGGCGGTGATCCTCGCGCTGGGCCTGGACGCGCAGGTGAACCAGGACGTCGTGAGCGCGGGCGTCATCGCCACCGTCCAGGTGTTGGCCATCGTGGCAGGGCACGTGATCGGCGTGGTGGCCGCGCACGACAGGTCGGTGCGGCTGCTCGAACCGGCCAAGGCCGTCGCGGGTCAGATCCCGCTGTTCGTGCTCATGGTCTGCTACACCCTCGGCGGCCTGACCCTCCTGTTCGCCGCATGAGACTGTTTGCCGCATGAGACGCACCCCGCTTCAGCGGCGCAGCGCCGAGAGGGTCGACCGGATGCTCGACGCGGCGGCCGCGCTGCTGGACGAAGGCGGCTACGACGCGCTGAGCACGCGCACCGTGGCCACCCGCACCGGCATGCCGATCGGCTCGATCTACCGCTTCTTCAGCGACAAACGCTCGCTGGCGGCGGCGCTGACCAGGCGCAACCTGGAGCAGTTCCTGGCCAGGCTCGAGCCGAAGCTGGCAGGGGCCTCGGGGTGGGACCCCGTCATCGACACCGTCGTGGACGAGTACCTCGACATGAAGGCCACGGTGCCGGGCTTCGCCGTCCTCGACTTCGGCGACAACGCGGAGGTGGCGGGCGCGCTGGCCGAACTGCTCGGGCTGCGCGAGGGCGCCAGGGCGATGCTGGTGGCGGTGGAGGCCGCCGACGCGCTGCTCAGGGCGCATCACGACGAGCCCGAACTGGTGGAGGAGACCAAACTGCTGCTGCGCTCCTACCTAGGAGGGCGTCTCCCTCCACCTGTTGGTGATCGGTAGCCTGCGGTCCCTGCCGAAGTTCTTCGGGGTGATCTTGGGGCCTGGCGGGTACTGCCGCCGCTTGTACTCCGCCAGGTCGACCAGCCGGATGATCCGCGCCACCAGCGCCGGGTCGTGGCCCGCCGCGATCAGCTCCGCCGAGCCCATGTCCTTCTCGACGTAGTCGTCCAGCAGCCGGTCGAGCACCTCGTACGGCGGCAGCGAGTCGGTGTCGCGCTGGTCGGGCCGCAGCTCGGCGCTGGGCTCCTTGGTGATGGAGTTGTCCGGGATCGGCCGCTCGGCGCTCATCAGGAACGAGGGGTCGGTGTGCTCGTTGCGCCACCTGGCCAGCGCCCACACCATCGTCTTCGGCACGTCCTTGATCGGCGCGAACCCGCCGGCCGAGTCGCCGTACAGCGTGGAGTAGCCGGTGGCCAGCTCGCTCTTGTTGCCCGTGGTCAGCACCAGGTGGCCGTGCTCGTTCGACAGGCCCATGAGGATCATCCCGCGCACCCTGGCCTGGAGATTCTCCGCGGCCAGGCCCGACAGGGCGATCTCCTTCTCGAAGCCGTCGACGATGTCGGAGATCGGCACGATCCTCGCGTTGACGCCCTGCCTGCGCACCAGCTCCTCGGCGTCGCCGAGCGAGTGCTCGGAGGAGTAGCGCGAGGGCATCATGACGACGTGCACGCGCTCGGGCCCGATGGCGTCGGAGGCGATGGCGGCCGTGAGCGCGGAGTCGATGCCGCCCGACAGGCCGAGGATCACCGAGCCGAACCCGTTCTTGGCCACGTAGTCGCGCACGGCCAGCACCAGGGCGTGGTAGACCTCGCCGGTGTCGTCCAGCCTGGGCTCCACCTCGGGCGTCACCGGCTCGTACGGCGCGACGGGCTCGGCCGACAGCACCACCCGCTCCACCGTGATCGTCGTGCCGTCGCCCGCGTCGAAGGGGAACAGGCCGGGCTCGGCGTCGGAGACGGGCAGGTCGAGGTCCACGACGAGCAGCTCCTCGCGGAACTGCCCCGCCCTGGCCACGAGCGTCCCCGAACCGTCGACGACCAGCGAGTCGCCGTCGAAGACCAGCTCGTCCTGTCCGCCGACCTGGTTGGCGTAGACGAGCGCGCAGCCCGCCTCGCGCGCCCTGCGCGCCACCAGCTCCAGGCGGACGTCGTCCTTCTCCCTCTCGTACGGCGAGGCGTTGGGCACCACGAGCAGGCCCGCTCCCGCCTCGCCCACGACGGCGACGGGACCGCCCTCCTGCCACAGGTCCTCGCAGACCGCGATCGCCACGTCGACGCCGTGCAGGCGGAAGATCGGCAGCCGGTCGCCGCGGACGAAGTAGCGGTACTCGTCGAAGACGCCGTAGTTGGGCAGGTGGTGCTTGGCCGTCCTGGTGACGATCCTGCCCCTGTGGAGCAGGGCGGCGGCGTCGAGCGGCGCGCCCTTGGGCTGGCCGACGCGCGGCGCGAGCCCCGCCCTGTCGACGTAGCCCACCACGACGGGCAGCTCACCGAGGCCCTCGTCGGCCAGCCGCGCCGCGACCTGCTCGAGCGCCCTGATGCTGGCGTCCACGAAGGACGTGCGCAGGACGAGGTCCTCGACCGGATAGCCGGTCAGGAACATCTCCGTGAAGAGGGCGAGGTGCGCGCCGCGGTCGGCGGCGTCGCGTGTCCACCTCACAAGCGAGTCGGCGTTGGCGGTCAGGTCGCCGACGACCGGATTGGTCTGAGCCAGGGCAATGCGCAGAAGTGCCACGCCACCCACCCTAATACTCTGCCCTTTTTATCCTCAAAGCGACGATAAGTCACCCGTTGTCTCCGGGAGTCACCAGACCCGTCTCGTAGGCGGCCACCACCAGCTGCGCCCTGTCGAACAGGCCCAGGTGGTCGAGCAGCCCCGCGACGGCCTCGGCCACCTCGTCGTCGGGGACGGCGAGCGTCCGGGCGATCTGCCGGTTGGTCAGCCCGCGCGCGATCAGCCTGAGCACGTCGAGCCTGGTGTCGGCCAGCCCGGCGAGAGCCGGGGGAGCGGAGGGGTCGGGCCTGCCGGCGAAGGCGGAGATGATGCGCGTCGTGAGCGCGGGGTCGATCAGCGCGTCCCCGGCCGCCGCCGCGCGCATCGCGGCCACGAGCTGCTCGGGGGCCGAGGTCTTGAGCACGAACCCGCTGACCCCCGCCCGCAGCGCGGCGTAGAGGTTCTCGTCGGTGCCGAAGGTGGTCATCATGATGACCTTGGGAGGGTCCTGGTCGGCCAGGATCCTGCGGGCCGCGGTCAGGCCGTCGAGCCTCGGCATCTGGATGTCGAGCAGGACCAGATCCGGCCTGGTGTCGCGGACGACGACGATGGCCTGCTCGCCGTCAGAGGCCTCGCCGGCCAGCTCGAGCCCCTCCTCGGTGTCGATGACGACCCGAAGCCCCGTCCTGACCAGCGCCTGGTCGTCGGCCACCACGACGCGCAGCGTCCGCTCCGCCGAACCCCGCCGCGCGACCTGCGGACGGGACACGGTCACGGCGTCCTCGCCGGCCGGGAGGTCGAGGTGGGGGGCCTGGCTGAGCATGTCGGCTTCCAGCCGCTGCAGGACGCTCGAGGGGTCGAGCCCCAGCTCCTCACGCCAGATCGTCCTGGCCCTGCGCAGCGCGCCCAGAGCGTCGCCCTGCCGTCCGCTCCTGTAGAGGGAGGTGGCCAACAGCCGCCAGCCCTCCTCGCGCAGCGGGTGGGCCGCGGCGTGCGCCTCCAGGTCGGGCACGAGCGAGGCCGCCTGCCCGAGCCGCAGCCCCGCCTCCGCCCGCCGTTCGAGGGCCACCAGGCGCAGCTCCTCCAGCCGGCCCGCCTCGGTCGAGGCCCACCCCAGCTCGGCGAACTCGGCCAGCGCGGGACCCCGCCACAGCCCGAGCGCGGCCTCCGTGGCGTCCCAGATCTCAGCGGCCGTCCCGTCGGCTCTGGCCAGACGCTCGAATCGCCAGCAGTCCACCTGGTCGGTCGCGGCGCGCAGCGCGTAGCCCGGCGGAGCCGACACCAGGACCGCCGCCTCCGAGCGCGGCGCCCTGTCAGGCTCGAGGGCGCGCCGCAGGCGGGAGACGTATCCCTGGATGGTCGACAGTGCCTGCGCGGGTGGGTCACCTGGCCAGAGCTCGTCGATGAGCGTGGTTACGGGCACCGCCCTGCCCCTGGCCACCAGCAGCCTGGCCAGTACGGCCATCTGGCGCTGGCCGCCGAGATCGAGGGGGATGGCGTCGAGACAGACCTGGAACGGTCCCAATGCGCTGAAGGTCACCATGGCAGGCGTAAGCGTAGAGCGACATGCGGGTGTGGCATATGGCGACATGCCCCAAAGCTCCCTTCAAAGTGGGAGCGCGGGGCGCCGGCGTGCCGCCGACGGCCGATCAGCCCTCGTTCAGCGCCGCCCTGCGCCTGATCGCCGGGCCCAGCGCCACCCCTGCCCCCGCCGTCACCAGGCCGATGACCCCGACCGTGAGCCACAGCGCGAGACTGCTGATCTCCAGCAGCGGCGTCATCAGCGGGGCCGCCATGCCCGCCACCGCCCACGCGAACCCGAACAGCCCCGCGTACCTGCCGCGCAGGTGTGGAGGGGCCAGCGAGGCGACGATCGCGCCCGCGATGCCCGCGGTGACGATCTCGCCGATCGTCCAGACCACGATGGTGGCCACCAGGGTGATCGTCGAGGTGACGAAGGCGGTCAGCGCGAAGCCGACCCCCATGATGCCGATGCCGAGCGCGAAGGTCCTGCTGGGATCCCTGCGGCCCAGCCAGTCGGACACCAGCGGCTGCAGCACCACGATCAGCACGCCGTTGGCCGCCATCGCCACGCCGAACTGGGCGGTGCTCAGGCCCGCCAGCTTCATCGCCACCGGCAGCGTGGTGAAGGTCTGGCTGTAGACCAGCGCGTCGCCGAGCACGATGACGGTGAAAGCGAGCATCAGCCTGTCGCGCAGGACCTGGCGCATCCCACCGCCCGTGGTGGTCTCCGAGGACGCGGGCCTGGTCTCGGGCACCGCCCTCCACACCAGGACGGCGAAGACCACGCTGCTGATCGCGTCGAACCAGAACAGCCACATGAAACCCGACTGCGCGAGCCAGCCGCCCGCCGTCATGCCGACCGCGTAGCCCAGGTTGATCGCCCAGAACAGCAGGCCGTACGCCCTGGGCCGCTCGGCCGGGGCGATCAGGTCGGCCACCAGGGCGCTGGAGGCGGGCCGGTAGGCGTCGATCACCAGGCCGAGCACGAACATCGAGGCCAGGATCGCCGGCAGCGTCGTGCTGTAGCCCAGCGCCAGCATCGCCACCGCGGTGGCCAGCATGCCGCCCGCCAGCGTCGCCCTGCGCCCGATGCGGTCGGCCAGCGTCCCCGCGATCAGCTGGGAGACCAGCGAGCCCGCGCCGAACACCGCCATCACCAGGCCCGCGGCCGTCAGCGACAGGCCACGCGACTGGGTCAGGTACACCCCGGTGAACGGCATCACCATCGTGCCGAGCCTGTTCACCAGCGTGCCGCTCCACAGCGCCCAGAAGGGGCGCGGCAGGCCGCCGATCTTCGACTGCAGGAAAGAGGGCTTCTCAGCGAGTGCGGTAGTCACAGGTGAGACCTTGGTGGGTTTCTGTCCGACCCGCGAACGATTTAGTGCACACTAAAAGGTATGGCCATCGAGTGGACCCTCAGACCCGAGGACGTCGCCCGCATCAGGTTCGCCTTCTCGCCGATGTGGGAGCTCGTCGCGAGCCTGCGCACCCTGCGCGACCCGGCTCGCCAGGTCGTGCACCTGCCGTGGATCAGGGCGGTGCGCCCCAGGCTACCCGCTCTCGACCTGGTCGAGCTGCTGGCCCTGGTGCCGCCGAGCGGCTACCTCGCCGACTTCCTCACCCCTCCGCCCGACACCCCGCTGCCCGACTTCGCCGCCGAGCTCGACAGAGTACGCCGGACGCCTCCCGAGCGCGCGGCCGAGGAGGCGGCGCTCCTGGCGGGCACCGAGCGCTTCCGTGCCGACCCGGCGGCGGGCGTGGTCAGGGTGGCCGACGCGCTCGAGGCCTACTGGGAGTCGTGCTTCGCGGAGTACTGGCCCCGCGTGTACGGCCTGCTGGAGCGCGACGTGCTGCGCCGCTCCCGCGAGCTGGCGACCGGAGGGGCGCGGCAGCTGTTCGCGGGGCTCGACCAGGCCATCGTGTGGAACGGCGAGCAGCTGATCATCGACAGGCCGTGGTGCGCGGGCTCCGCCCACCTGTACGGCGACGGCCTGGTCCTGGTGCCCTCGGCGTTCTACTGGCCGAGCGTGGCGGTCATGTCGGCGCCCTACCAGTCGATGGTCGTCTACCCGGTGCAGGGGGTCGGCACGCTGTGGGAGCAGGGCCCGCCGCCCGCGCCCGACGCCCTGGCCGCGCTCATCGGGCGCAGCAGGGCCCAGATCCTCACCGCGCTCGCCGAGCCGACCACCACCTCGTCGCTCGCCCGGCGGATGTCGCTCAGCGCCGGCGCGGTCAGCCAGCACCTGGGCGTGCTGTCCGCGGGCGGCCTGGCGGTCGGCAGGCGCCTGGGCAAGGAGGTGGTCTACCGGCGCACGCCCACGGGCGACGCGCTGGCTAGCACCGCCGCCTGACCCCTTCGGCCGACAGCGGCAAGGGCCTCGGCGCAGGCGGCGACGCCGTGACCGGTTCGGCGGCCTTCGCCCCTTCGTAGAGCCTGACGGCGGTCCGCTGGACCCGGCCAGGGGCCAGACCCACGCCCTTGACGGTCGCGCGCTGGCCGTGAACGTCGCTCACCCGCAGCTGGAAGGGGCCGTCACCGGCCCCGCGCGGGGCCACCCAGTAGCCGTCGGAGCCGCGGTCGAGGGCGTGCCACTCGTCGTCGCGAAGGAGCTCCACCTCGCTCAGCGGGTTGCCGTGGTCGATCACCTGCAGCGCCAGCCAGCCCGCCGTCGAGCCCTTGTGCACCCGGAAGGCCAGGCCCCTGGTCAGCTCCGGGTTGCGGACCGTGCGGTAGACGACCTCGGTCACACCCGCGCCCGGATCGGCGATCCTGGCGAAGGCCGCCCTGCTGAGGTCCACCTCGCCCGAGCGGCAGGACGGGCAGCTGTCGACCACCTGCACGCGCACCGTGCCGCGGGGGCCCGTGACGTCGAGGTAGCCGCCGCACAGCCTGGAGCCCGCGTACTCTCCCGACGACACCGAGGCGTACAGCTCGCCGCCGGAGATCGAGCAGTGGCCGTCCGCGCCCTGGTAGTACATCGCCCTGCCGGTCACGGCCGGATCCGCCTCGGCGGCCGCGCAGCCGCCGTGCCGCAGGAAGCTCACCACCCACACAGTGACGGCCAGGGCGGCGAGCACCGTCGTGCCCGCCATGCCCCTGCGCCGCCAGGTCGTCCGCTTCGCATGTCGTCCCCCCATGCTGAATACATAGGGGAATCGACCGGTGACGTTACGTGTATCTCTCCGTCTCGGTGATCCAGTCGATGTGGGCGCGCGGAGCGGTCAGGTAGGCGCAGGCCACCTTGCTCACGTCCCTGGCGACCTTCACCGGAAGCGTGTCCAGGGGCAGCCGCCGCGCCGCCGCCCGCATGTCGGCGCACCGCCCCGCGATCCTGTCGAGCACCCAGTCCAGGGCCTCGGGCTCGCTCAGACCGAGCTCGCGCGCCGCGATCACCACGAAGTTGTGCGCGTCACCGCGCTCCTTGGCCAGCGAGGCCACATCGTTGCACCAGGCCGAGACGTCGGCGCAGGACTCCACGAGCGCCTGCCACGGCTCGCCCTCGTGGAGCTCCGGCGGCACCTCCACGCCGAGGCAGGGCTCGACCAGGTCGTACAGGTAGGGCCCCGCCGTCCCCCTGCGCAGCCCCGGGTACTCCTCGATCGTGGGCACCCGCGAAGACGCCCTGTTGTCGGCCTCCGTACGGCACGCGTCCGCCTGCCGCTGGAGGTTGGTCGCGAAGCGCAGCCGCCAGTCGTCGCTCATCGACACGCTGGTGATCCTCCACAGGTCGGCGAAGGCCGCCTCGAGCGGCTGTTCGCCGTTGCCGTCGAACAGCCTCGGGTACGGCTGGCGCTCCTCGTCCATCTGGTCGTCCAGGTGGAACAGCCAGGTCAGCCACTGCGCGAACAGCGCGGCGGAGCCCGCGTCGAACTCGGCGAAGGCGCGGGCGGCCAGGCGGTGACAGCTCGACCTGCGGTCGACCCGCAGGCCCGTCCTCCTGGTCCAGTCGATGACCGAGGCCTCGATCGCGTAGACCGAGCGGTGCATCCTGCACGGCGCCGCCAGAGCGGGGACGCGTTCGATGAGCGGTGTGAGCACGCTCGCTGAGGTCATGGTGAGCACGGCCGATCCCCCTAGATCGGGCCGAACAGCCAGTTGCCCGCGGCCTGCGGGTCGTCCCCGGCGTAGAACTGCCTGGCCGCCTCGACGAGCTCGTCCACGGCCAGCGTGCCGTCACGGTCGTGGTCGAGCCGGTCGAAGGCGTCGTCCACGTCGTCGTAGGCGGTGCCGAAGGCGCTCAGCAGCATGCGGAACTCACCCGCCCGCACCCTGCCGTCCCCGTCGCCGTCGCACAGCTCCGCGACGGCGCGCGCTGCGGGCCTGAAGACGGAGTCGAACCCGTCGCCCTCGATGAAGGCAGCGGTCATCCCCGCGTGGAACTCCTTGCTGGAGATGGAGTCGTCGCCGTCCTTGTCGAGCTGGGCCGACAACGCCGTCCAGAGGCGGTCGAAGCTCTGCACGAGCCGGTCGCCCCTGACCGAGGTGGGCGACTCCCCGAACCCCACCAGCAGGCGCGCGCCGAGCCCCAGCAGGTCGTCGCGCTCGATCGCCCCCGCGCCGTTGACGTCGATGTGACTGAAAGCCTTGTCGAGCTTGCGTTTGCGCAGCTCAGCGCTCATGTGGTGCCTCCCCCGAGACAGCGGTGCTTGATCACCCTAAGAGGCGCGAAGGGCGTTGTCAGCGAGGCACGCGCTCTTCACTTGGGCGCGAGAGGGGAGAAGACCTCACCGGCCACGCCGTGATGTGTCCCCGTAACGTGCGCGAAACACGCGACGGGCAGACTGTAGGGGACCAGACATGTCTTTTCAGTCAAGGGGATGCCTTGGACCGTCAGCAGGAGTTCGTTCTCCGCACACTCGAGGAGCGCGACATCCGGTTCATCCGGCTGTGGTTCACTGACGTGCTCGGCTTCCTCAAGTCCGTCGCCATCGCGCCCGCCGAGCTCGAAGGCGCCTTCGCCGAGGGCATCGGCTTCGACGGCTCGGCGATCGAGGGCTTCGCGCGCGTCTACGAGAGCGACATGCTCGCCAAGCCCGACCCCGCCACCTTCCAGATCCTGCCCTGGCGCAGCGAGGTGCCCGGCGCGGCCCGCATCTTCTGCGACATCCTGATGCCGGACGGCTCGCCCTCCCACGCCGACCCGCGCTGGGTGCTCAAGCGGGCCCTGGCCAAGTGCGCCGACATGGGCTTCACCTTCTACACCCACCCCGAGATCGAGTTCTTCCTGCTGAAGAACCGGCCCGAGGTGGGCGGGGAGAGGCCCGAGCCGATCGACTCCGGCGGCTACTTCGACCACACCCCGCACAGCGCGGGCCACGACTTCCGCCGCCAGGCGATCATGATGCTCGAGTCGATGGGCATCTCGGTGGAGTTCAGCCACCACGAGGGCGCGCCGGGCCAGCAGGAGATCGACCTGCGCTACGCCGACGCCCTCACCACCGCCGACAACATCATGACCTTCCGCCTGGTCATGAAGGAGGTCGCGCTGGAGCAGGGCATCTGGGCCTCCTTCATGCCCAAGCCGTTCACCGAGCACCCTGGCTCCGGCATGCACACCCACATGTCGCTGTTCGAGGGCGATCGCAACGCCTTCTACGAGGCGGGCGCCGACTACCAGCTGTCCAAGATCGGCCGCTCGTTCATCGCGGGGCTGCTCAGGCACGCCGCCGAGATCACCGCCGTCACCAACCAGTGGGTCAACTCCTACAAGCGGCTGTGGGGCGGGGCCGAGGCCATCGCGGGACAGGGCGGCGAGGCGCCCTCCTACATCTGCTGGGGCCACAACAACCGCTCGGCCCTGGTGCGCGTGCCGATGTACAAGCCGCACAAGGGCGGCTCCACCCGCATCGAGTTCCGCTCGCTCGACTCGGCCTGCAACCCCTACCTGGCCTTCGCACTGGTGCTGGCCGCGGGGCTCAAGGGCATCGAGGAGGGCTACGAACTGCCCGCCCCCGCCGAGGACAACGTCTGGGCCCTGACCAGCGCCGAACGGCGAGCCCTCGGCATCCAGCCGCTGCCCGGCTCCCTCGACGAGGCCATCGCCGTGATGGAGCGCAGCGAACTGGTCGCCGAGACACTGGGCGAGCACGTCTTCGACTACTTCCTGCGCAACAAGCGCACGGAGTGGCGCGAGTACCGCCGCCACGTCACCGAGTTCGAACTCGGCCGCTACCTGCCGGTCCTCTGACCAGGCATTACGCCCTGCCGTCGTGCGGTCCCCCATGCTTGAGGGTCGCTCGACAGCAGGGCGTTTTTCGATCCTGATCATGTTCAGGGCACACCAGGAGATGTCCATGGACCCGCTTTGCGCGCTCGGTCGAACTGGGCATGAGGTGTGTGCGGGTCTGCAGCGTTGAACACCGGGTCGCTGTGCCCGAGGTATTCGGCCACGGTCACGATGTCGACATCAGCGGCGAGCCAGGCCGACGCGGCGGCGTGGCGGAGCTTGTGGCATCCGTGCTCCTTCGATGGCGCAGCACCTCGGCCCTCACGCGTGCCGTCCAAAGTTATAGCCGCATCTTCTGAACATCAGTTCGAATCAACCCTTCCCGTGGCATCCCGTAAGGATTACGATCTTGCTTGCTGGTCGATCAGGCCGGCTTTCCATATTGGCGGACGGGGAAGATCGATGATGAGACGCAGGCTGCTCACGCTGGCGATCGGCTTAGGGCTGGTGGGCGCCACCGCCGTCGCCGCGCCCGCTCAGGCCGCGGACGTGGTGTCGGCCCCGCTGACCTTCAGCACGGCGAACGCTCTCCAGGTGGCGACGTTCTGGCTGGCCGACGGGGGCGCCAACCTCAGGAGCGCCACGCCCTACGCCCCGCAGACGGAGGTCCACGGGGAACGCACATCCACCGACGTCGTCCCGCCCGGCAAGCCCGGCCTGGTCTCGCCGGTGCCTCCGGAGGCGGAGGGCGAACTGCCCCAGACCTCGGGCAAGGTGTTCTTCGTCGGCGCCGACGGTCAGCCTCACTGGTGTTCGGGCATCGCCGTCCAGTCGAACTTCCGCAACCTCGTCGCCACGGCCGCGCACTGCGTGTACGACATGGAGGGCGCCCCTGCCACGGTTGACAAGTGGGCCTTCGTTCCCGGCTACTTCGAGGGCACAATCCCGTCCGGCCTGTACGTCGGGAAGCAGGCGTTCGTCCATTACGACTTCACCCAGTACAGGGACCACGACCGCGACTTCGCCTTCGTGAACGTCTACGCAGGCGTCGTCCCGTCCTCGTCGGGAGCGCTGACCACCAACGGAAGACTGGTCGACATCGTCGGCGGGCAGGGCCTCGCCTTCAACCAGACGAACACCCCAGCCGTCGACGTCTTCGGCTACCCCGCCGGCCCCCACCCCGACGGAACCCGGCCCTACACCGGTGAGACCCTCGAACGGTCCACCGGGCAGACCTTCGCCATGCGGCTCGCCTCGCCTCTCGCCGACCAGCTCATCGGTGTCGACTCCTCGTTCACCGGCGAAGGCTCCCTCGGCTCCTCCTGGCTGAGGAGCTACAGCGACGACCACCGCCTCGGCTACCTCAACGGCATCACGACCGGCGTCACCGACACCGACGGCGACGGCCGCTACGACACGGGAATCTCCCCGTACTTCGACAGCGGGCTGCACACGGTCTTCCGCGCCGCGGGCTCGTACGCGACCGGGCGCATCATCTGAACGGCTTGGCCGGCCTCCTCCGAGGGTTGGCCGGCGGCCGCCATCGCCATCATGATCAGGTTTTCGGAGGGCAGATGCTCGGCTACGGACGCACGTCGATTTCGGTGGGGAGGAGTTGGTGATGACACACGACCGGGTGGGCTCGATCCACCACCTCGCCACGGAGCCGGGTGCGCCTGTGGAGGACTACGCGTGGTTCGTCGAGGCGTGTGCGGAGGAGAGTGACGGATTCAGCGCCACGTTCGTGCGGGGCCTGTCCGCCGAGGAGGCTCTGCGTCGGCTCGGGGCGACTCCAGGGGATGTCTCCGGCGATTGGGGCATCGGAGCCTGGGCGGCCTCCGGAGGGACCGTTCTGGTCGACTACGGGTACGCCGAACTGCCGGAAGCGCTCTCCCGGGGCACCGAAGCGGCGACGGTGTTCGCCGCCTTCGGCGAGGAGGACTTCGTCTACACGGTCAACGGCGTGGTGGCCACCCGGTTCGAGCTCTACCTTCCCCACTGGCGGCAGGGCGGCGACCCCGACCGGCTCCTTGCTCACATGCGGGAACTGGGCATGCCTGAGGAGGAGGCTCCTGACTACTTCCAGATCCGGATCACGAGGGCGCTCGCCCTGGCGGAACGGGCTACCTCCGTCCACCTGTCGCCTGCCCACCACGCGGTTCCCGCCATCGTCGGATCTGTCGATCACCTGTACTGACCGGGGCTCTGTCAGCGGTCGCCGTGACTTACCGAGTCGCGGTTCACCGCTGTCCCGAGATCCAGACATGCGCCGAACGCTGACGGACCTGGCCCGGTCACTCACTCTCGGACAGCCGCTGCCGAGCCATCTTCCACGGTCGCATCTCGTCGGCCTCGTCGGCGTCTTCCTCGTACCAGCCTGTTCCCGCAAGCCAGCGCTCCAGCCAGCCGGTCAGGGTCCCGGAGTCGACGTACCAGGCGCGGTGCCAGTCGCCCTCGATCCCGTTGGGTTCGAAGACCAGCACGGTGTCCTCGGTGCTCCTGCAGTCCACAGCGGCGTACATGCCGCAGCCCCAGTCCAGGATCGGCAGGACCTCCGCCGGCCAGTGGGGCTCACCACCCGACTCCGTCAACCGGCGTTCCTCGTGGTAGACGGTCACGGCGGTACGCCCCGCTCCCATGAGGGGCAAGAGCTGGTAGTCGGGGCCGAAGCCCCCGTTGGCCACTTCCCGGTAGAGCCGTACGAGCACGGAAGGGAGCCCGAACCCCAGCAGGCTCTCCGCTCGTGCCACCTCCTCCGCTGTCGCCGGGGGAGGCAGCCGGTCCTCGGTCGCAGCCGCCTTCGCCTGGACCTGTCGGAGCAGATCATCGATGTCTGTCATGGCGATGACCCTTTCGGAAGGACCACGTGGTGCGGACGGCATGCCGTACGGCGGCGGGCTGGGTGTGAAACCGGTCGCCGAGCGGTGAGCCCGGCGGCCGGCGGGGGTCAGAGGTACTTGGGGTAGAGGTCGGTGGTCGGCCAGGACGTCACCGTGTCGTGGGCCTGCCACATCAACCGGTCGATCACGTCGAAGTCGGGGGAGCCCGACTCCTCGCGCCGGTTGAACTGCACGCACCAGCTCACCCCCGCGGCGTTCCTCACCAGCAGCGTGAAGGTGCCGGGCATCGAGCCCGTGTGCCAGGTGTTGAGCCCGCTGCCCCACGTGCGCACGTACCAGCCGCAGCCGTACCACCAGCCGTCGCCGCTGACGCCGATCTCCGGCTTGGCGAAGGCGCGGGAGAGGGAGGTGGCGTTGAGCACGGGCCCCGCCGCGTCGAAGACGCTGCCCCACTTGACCATGTCCACGGCGGAGGCGATCCAGCCGCCGTTGGCGTCCTGGTTGGGCATGTTGAACCCGCCGTACGGGTACGGCACGACCTTGCCCGAGTCGTCCACCACGCTCTTGTTGGTGTACGCGGAGCTGTAGCCGACCTCGCTCGGCGACATCTCCGAGCGCAGGCTCTCGCCGAGGCTCATCCTCGAGATTCCCAGCGGCGCCAGCAGCTTGGACTGGACGTACGACTCGTAGCTCTGCCCTGAGACCTTCTCGATGATCCGGCCCAGCAGCATGTACCCGTAGTTGCTGTAGGCCATCTTGCTGCCGGGGTCGAAGTCGAGCGGCTTGGCGGTGACGTACCTGACGATGTCGGCGTGGCTGATCGGCAGCGGGGTGTCGAGGGAGGCGGAGATCGTCGCGTCGAGCCAGAGCGGGTCCTTGCTGACGTTCCTGTCCCAGCCGCCCGTGTGCTGCATCAGCCGCCAGAGCGTGACCTTCTCGAGGCGGGGGTCGGCGGCGGCCGACAGGCCGAGGAGTGTCGTGACGGGGGAGGCGAGGCTGACCTTGCCGTCCTGGGCCAGGCGCAGGATCGCCGCGGAGGTGATGCTCTTGCTCAGGCTGGCGATGCGGAACAGCGAGGTCGGCTGCACGCGGGCGAGGCGGACCATCGGGTTGGTGGAGTTCGGCCGGTAGGTCCCGTAGCCGCGGGCGGCCAGCAGCTTGCCCTTCCTGGCCACCGCCAGCTGGCCGCAGGTGATGTTCCGCTCGGTCATGTACTTCTGCAGGGTCTTGTCGAAGGCGGCCAGCTGCGCCGGCACGGTCCCGCTGGGCAGCAGGTCGGCCTCGGCCCTGCCCGGCTGCAGACCCAGCGTCAGCGCGGGTACGGCGGCGGCGCCCGCCTTCAGCAGGTTCCGACGGCTCAGCACAGTCACTTCTGACCCCCACATCACATCCGTGTCAGGAAGTCAGCATCCTAGAGGACATGTCCGAACATCAGGTGATGTGCGGTCAACCTGACATGCGACGCGAGGAAGAGTGACAAGGATCACTGTCGCGCGCGGGAAGCCCTGCGGGCGCGAGGATGTTGGCCGGTCATGACCGCCCCTGGTTCGCTTGACAAAGCGGCGCTCAGCTAAAATCGGCCCGCTTGAAACGATATTTCCGGACATATAGGAGGGTGTGGCATGACGACGGCTGCCCTGCAGACCGTGCTGACCGTTCCCCGGCGCTTCCGCGGACCCGAGGGGATGGCCAACGGCGGCTGGATCTCCGGCACCGTGGCCGACGCGCTGAACGGTCTCGAATCGGCCGTCGAGGTCACCCTCCATGCTCCCACCCCGCTGGAGACCGAACTCACGCTCGAGCATGTCGCCAACTCCGCGACCCTCTCCCACGAGGGCACGCTGCTGGTCGAGGCCATCCCCGTCGCCGAGCACCTGAGCGGCCCCGGCTTCGTGCCGTTCAACGAGGCCGCCCGCGCCGAGGCCGGCTTCCCCGGCTGGCGGGGCCACGCCTTCCCCGAGTGCTTCGCGTGCGGACTGCGCGAGCCGGGTGACGGCCTGCGCGTCTTCCCCGGCCCCGTCGAGGGCGCCGACGTCGTCGCCGCGGGCTGGCGCGTGCCGTTCACGGTGGCCGACGCCGACGGCGTCGTGCCCGCCTCCGTCGTCGGCGCGGTGCTCGACTGCGTCACCGGATGGGCGCACTTCCAGCCCGGTGAGTCCGCTCTCCTCGGCCGCCTGACCCTCCAGGTCAACCGCCGCGTCTACCCCGGCGGCACGTACTCCGTCGTGGCCAAGGCCACCGGGCGCGAGGGCCGCAAGCTTTTCGGCGAGAGCGCCATCTACGAGGTCGACGGGACGATGGTGGCCGCGGCCAAGGCGACCTGGATCGCTCCGCGTTAGGCGGCGCGGGCCGTCTCTAGCTCGTGAGACGGCCCGCCACCAGCGACGCGCACCGGTCGTCGAACATGATCGTGTAGTGGTTGCAGTCGGGCACCACCTCGTCGCGAAGCAGCGCGACCCTGGAGGTCCACGCCTTGGCCAGTTCGTCGGGCAGCATGCCGACGCTCTGGTCGAGCAGCCCGCGAGGGGCCCTCAGCAGTTCGATGGGCGCCTCGACGGCGGCGAGCGCGGCGCCGATCGGCTCGCCGTTGAGCCGCATCCACCTGCCGTCCTCGCGGACGGCCTCGCCCACGGCCCGTGAGCGCAGCGCTCCCGGGGCCCCGAACAGGTCGTACCTGACGTACTCCTCCGCCTCGGGGGTCCAGTTCCCCGCGAAGGCGGGATGCGCCTGGAAGAAGGCGACGTAGTCGTCGGCCGTGGCGAAGGTCTGGCTCAGCCTGGCGATCGCGGGGCCGAGTGTCGCCTCGATCTCCGCGTCCACGTCGGCGCCCGGCGCCAGTGGGGGGAGCGGCAGCCCGCCGTCCACCAGCACCACCTTCCCGAAGCGCCGCCGCGCGCCGGCGAGCACGGCGACGTACGCGCCCATCGAATGGCCTGCCAGCACCGAGTCGGAGCCCGCCCCGACGTGCTCGGCCACGCGCAGCACGTCCTCGGCGTGTGTGGCCAGGCCGTAGGGGCCAGGCAGGTCGCGACTGTGGCCGCGCCCCCTGAGATCCATCGCCACCAGCGACCACCCCTGCGGCAGCCGTCGCGCCACCGCGTTCCACGCCATGAGCGAGGCGGTGATGCCGTGCACCGCGACGATCCGCCTCGGGCCGGATCCGAAGGTGGCGATGCGCAGGCCGTCGACGTCGTCGAGCTTCATGGGCACACCCTAGTCGGCGGCAGATCCGGGACATCGCCCTCGAGGCCGGATAATGGCGCGTATGCGCATCACCGTGATCGAGCACGAGGCCGGAGCCGGTCTGGGCTTCTTCGAGGACTGGCTCGGCGTGCCCTGCGAGGTCGTCAGGCCGTACCTGGGCGAGAGCGTGCCCGCGCACGCGCCCGACGGGCTGATCGTCCTGGGCGGCGAGGCCTCGGCATGGGACGACGAGGGCTGCCCCTGGCTGCCCGCCACCCGTGACCTGCTGCGGACCAGCGTCACGAACGGCACGCCCACGCTCGGGATCTGCCTGGGCGCCCAGCTCATGACCCTGGCCTGCGGTGGCGCGGTGGAGCGCGGCGGCGAAGGGCTCGAGGTCGGCGCCCGCGAGGTCGTGGCGCTGCCCGAGGCGGCGGCCGACCCGCTGTTCGGCGCGCTCGGCAGGGCGCTGGCCGTGCAGTACCACCAGGACGCCATGACCGCCCTGCCCGAGGGCGCCGTACGGCTGGCCGCCGGCGAGCAGTACCCCAACCAGGCCTACCGCCTCGGCGAGCGGGCGTGGGCCGTGCAGTTCCACCCCGAGGCCACGCCGGAGATCTTCGCCGGCTGGGGCGCGGACGAGGGGCTCGTCGTCGAGGTGAAGCGGGCCGAGGAGGACCTGGTCGAGGCGTGGAGGCCGATGGCCGAGGCGTTCGGCAGGCAGGTCGCGGACCAGGCGGTCAGAAGTGGCGGTCACGCGGCTTCGTGAGCACGTGGGCGGCGGCGTGGACGCCGCCCAGCGCGAGGGGGAGCAGCAGCCAGCTCCACGCGGGCAGCCGCCTGTCCTCCAGCCTCCGCCAGGCCCACACCGAGTAGGGGATCACCACGAGCGGCGCGGTGACGGCGCCCGGCGTGTAGCCGCGCATGGCCGCGGCCTGGGCCAGGTGGATCACCCCGTGCACGCCGAAGGAGGCCACCGCCGCCCGGTAGAGCGCGCTCTTCGGGCCGCTCGCGGCGGCGGAGGCCACCAGCGCGCCCATGAGGCCGATGGCGACGGTCACGTGCCGCTGGTCGAGCTCCCAAACGCCCTCGGGGATCCAGGGAAAGCGTTCGGTGAGCTCCGCCCTGTGCTCACGCGCCCAGCTCGCCATCGTGGCCAGCTCCTCGGCGTCGTGCAGTGTCCACGCGGCCAGCAAACCCCAGGCAGCCATGATCTCTCCCTTCTGAATACAACGCAACGTTGCGTTGCATTCCTCACTATACGCCGACCTGAGAGGATGGGGGCGTGCCCAGGATCGAGTCCACCGCCGCCCGCCTGGCCAAGCTCGGCTTCGCCGATCCGGCCCGTGCCGAGCGCCTGGTCCAGGAGGCCGGCGCCGAATGGCTGCTCGACGACTTCGCCGCCGTCGCCGATCCCGACCTCGCCCTGCTGTCGCTGACCCGGGTGGCCGAGCGGGAGTCCGGCCTGCTCGACGCGCTCCGCTCCGACGAGGGGCTGCGCTCACGGTTGCTCGGCGTCCTGGGGGTGAGCGCCGCGCTCGGCGAACACCTGGTCACCCATGAGGGCCACTGGCGCTCCCTGGCGGGCGAGCAGGCCGTCCTGCGCCCCGGTGAGGGCGAGCTGAGGGCCGCCCTCCTGCGCGCGGTCGGGGCCGAGCCCGCCGACGGCCAGCCACGGGCGAGCGTGGCCTCTCCACGACGCGAGCTCAAGAGCGCCTACCGCGAACGGCTGCTGCGCCTGGCCGCCCGCGACATCACCGGCGCCGCCTCCTTCACCGAGGTCACCGCGGAGCTGTCCGACCTGGCGGGCGCCGCGCTGGAGGCCGGCCTCGCGGTCGCGAGGGCCGAGACCGGCCCGGGCGGGCTCACGGCCGAAGAGCTCTCGACGGTACGGCTGGCCGTGATCGGCATGGGCAAGTGCGGCGCGCGCGAGCTCAACTACATCAGCGACGTCGACGTGATCTTCGTCGCCGAGCCCGCGGAGGGCGCGGACGAGACCAAGGCGCTGCGCGTGGCCACCCGTCTGGCGCAGGGCATGATGCGCGCCTGCGCCGAGCTCTGGGAGGTCGACGCGGGGCTGCGCCCTGAGGGCAGGGCGGGCCCCCTGGTCCGCACCCTCACCAGCCACCTGGCCTACTACCGGCGCTGGGCCAAGACCTGGGAGTTCCAGGCGCTGCTCAAGGCCAGGCCGGTCGCGGGCGACGCCGAGCTGGGCGCGGCCTACGTCTCGGCCGTCGACGAGCTGGTCTGGCACGCCGCCTCCCGCGACAACTTCGTGGAGGACGTCCAGGCGATGCGCCGCCGCGTCGAGGCGCACGTGCGCGAGGACGGCGAGCGGCAGCTCAAGCTCGGCCCAGGGGGGCTGCGCGACATCGAGTTCGCCGTCCAGCTGCTCCAGCTCGTGCACGGAAGGCTCGACCCGCTGCTGCGCCGCAGGGCCACGCTTCCCGCCCTCGCCGCGCTGTCCAGGGGCGGCTACGTCGGCAGGGAGGACGCCAGGGGCCTGGCCGAGGCCTACACCTTCCTGCGCCAGGTCGAGCACCTGCTGCAGTTGCACAGGCTGCGCCGTACGCACATCGTGCCCTCGGCCCCCGGCGACCTGCGCAGGCTCGGCAGGGGGCTGAGGCTCGGCCCCGACCCCGAGGCGGAGTTCGTCAGGCAGTGGAAGAAGCACGCCAGGGAGGCGCGGCGGCTGCACGAGAAGCTCTTCTACCGGCCGCTGCTGCAGGCCGTGGCGAGGCTGCCCGACTCCGAGACACGCCTGTCCACCGCCGCGGCCACCGCCCGGCTGAAGGCGCTGGGCTTCGGCGACCCCTCGGGCGCGCTGCGCCACATCGCCGCGCTCACCACGGGCGTGTCCAGGCGCGCGGCCATCCAGCGCACGCTGCTGCCGGTCATGCTCGGCTGGTTCGCCGACACCCCCGATCCCGACGCGGGCCTGCTGGGCTTCCGCCAGGTCAGCGACCAGCTCGGCACGACGCCCTGGTACCTACGGCTGCTGCGCGACGAGACCGCCGTCGCCGCCAGGATGGCGCGCGTCCTCGGCACCAGCCGCTACGCCACCGACCTGCTCACCCGCGCGCCCGAGGCCGTCGCCATGCTCGGCTCCGACGCCGACCTGGAGGCCAGGCCCTTCGCGGCGCTGAGGGCCGAGGCGGCCGCCGCCGTCTCCAGGCACGACGACGCCGAGACCGCCGTCGCCTCCGTCAGGGCGCTGCGGCGCAGGGAGCTGTTCCGTACGGCCGTCGCCGACCTGTCGGGCCTGACCGACATCGAGCAGGTCGGGGTGGCGCTGTCGGAGCTGAACGACGTGACGATCCAGGCGGCGCTCGACGCGGCGATCGCCAAGGTGCGGCTGGAGAGCAGGGGCGAGTCGCCTGGCAGGTTCGCGGTCATCGCGATGGGCAGGCTCGGCGGCATGGAATGCTCCTATGCCAGCGACGCCGACGTGATGTTCGTCTGCGACCGCATGGAGAGCGCCTTCGCCGTGGCCAACGAGCTCAGGCGGCTGCTGGCGCTGCCCGCGCCCGATCCGCCGCTGCTGATCGACCCCGACCTGCGGCCCGAGGGCAGGCAAGGGCCGCTGGTGCGCACGCTGGCCTCCTACCGGGCCTACTACGGCAGGTGGTCGTCGCCGTGGGAGTCGCAGGCACTGCTGCGCGCCCGCTTCAGCGCCGGCGACGCCGAACTCGGCCAGGCGTTCGTCTCCATGATCGACGAGCTGCGCTACCCGCCGGGCGGGCTGCCCCTCGAGTCGGTGAGGGAGATCCGCAGGCTGAAGGCGCGCATGGAGGCCGAACGGCTGCCGCGCGGCGCCGATCCCGCCCTGCACACCAAGCTCGGCAGGGGCGGGCTGTCCGACGTCGAGTGGGTGGCCCAGCTGCTGCAGCTCCAGCACGCGGGCTCGTTGAGCTCGCTGCGCACCACCAGGACCCTCGAGGCGCTGCGCGCGGCCGTGCACGAGGAACTGCTCGAAGCGGACGAGGCGCGGGTGCTGGCCGACAGCTGGCGTTTCGCCTCCCGCATCCGCGACGCGATCATGCTCGTGAAGGGCAGGGCGGGCGACATGGTGCCCACCGACGTCAACGAGCGGCGGCTGATCGCAGGGACGCTCGGCTATCCGCCCGACGGCTCGGAGGACTTCGTCGACGACTACCGCAGGGTGACCCGCCGCGCCCGCAAGGTCGTGGAGAGAGTCTTCTACGGGGATTGATTGCGGGGCCACGCGCGGAGGTGTATCAAGAGCGCGGGGTGATCGGTTTGCTGTCTGTTTACGTGGACCTGGCGCTCGGCCTGGTGACGTCGTTCCTGCTGCTTTCGCTGCTGGTCAGCGGGCTCAACGAGGGCTTCGTCAGGCTGCTGTCGATCCGCAGCAAGTTCCTGTGGGCCTACCTTCGCGACACCATGGACGGCGCGGCGCCCTCGGGCCATTCGTGGCTGCCCAGCAGGGTCTCCGACGTCTTCGCCAAGCTGCCCTTCTCCGAGGATCCGCGCCCCGCGCATAACGAGCAGCCCGCTCCCTCCGAGGTCGCCCCCGTGCCCGAGCGTGAAGGCGCCCTGACCGGCCTGTTCTACCAGCGGGTCCGCGAGATCGACTACGGCCGGCGGGGCAGGACCAGCATCTCCGACATCCCGCCCGAGCGGTTCTCGGTGGCGATGATGGAGATGGCCTCCGCGGAGAAGGACGGCGTCGAGGGGCTGCTGGCCAAGCTGCAGGCGGTCGGCAGCCCGCTGCACGGTCACCTGCAGGGCCTGTGGGAGGGCTCGCAGCGCGATCTCAACCGCTTCAGGCAGGGCGTCGAGCGCTGGTTCGACTCCGAGATGCAGCGCCTGTCCATGCTCTACAGGCGCTACGTCAAGTGGGTCGTGGCGGTGCTCGGCTTCATTGTCGTGCTGCTGTTCAGCATGGACGGCCTCGAGTACGCCAAGACGCTGCTGCGCGACAACGCCTACCGCTCGGCCGTCTCGGCGATCGCGGCAGGCGACAGCGAGCGGCTCGAACCGCTGCGCGAGGAGTGCGCCACGCCGGGCAACCCGTACCGCTGCGTGACCGAGACGCTGAGCTCGCCCGCGCTGGTCAAGGTCTTCGACCACGCGATCGTCAGCGTCGTGATTCCCGAGGAGGGCGACCCGTCCCTGTCGTGGAACGGCGGCGTCTGGTGGGAGCGCCTCATCACCCTCAGCCACTGGCCAGGCTTCCTGGTCACCTATCTGGCGCTGCTGTTCGGCGCGCCCTTCTGGTGGGACGTCCTGCGCCGCATCACCGGCCTGCGCTCCACCAAGTAAGATCACCTCACTCCCCCCATGGTTTCAGTGGGAGGAGTCCACATGTGGATGATCGCCGGGATCGTACTGGCCTCGACCGTCGTGGCGCCGGTGCCCGACGTCGCGGGCCAGGGCTTGGTGATGGCGGTGCAGGCGCTCAAGGACGCGGGCTACGAGCGCATCAAGTCCACCGACGTCAGCGGGCGGGGGCGCATCGTGGTCTTGCGGCGTGACTGGAAGGTCTGCCGTCAGCAGCCTGGCGCGGGAGCGGTGCGAACGGACACGCGGAGGCAGACGCAGGTCGAGCTCTCGGTGGTGAAGGTGGGGGAGAACTGCCCTGCGCGCGTGGAGGCGCCGGTCAGGCCGGGCTTCATGCCCGCGCTCTCGGGCAAGAGCGTCCGGGTCGCCCGGCAGTCGCTGCCGGGCCGTACGACCATCAGGATCACCGACGCCACCGGGCAGAACCGCCTCGTCTTCTGGGACACGGCCTGGCGGGTCTGCACCCAGACCCCCGCCGCCGGTCAGCCGCTCACGGGCGGCCCCGTGCTCCTGCGCACGGTGAAGTACGGCGAGGCCTGCCCCGCGCGCTGACGGAGGCGCCGACGAGGTTCGGCGGCGATGCACGCCATGGCCGCCGAGCCCCGTCGGATTTGATACAGCGATCGATGCGTGAGTAGCCTCAGGCGCGTGGGGATCACAGTCGAACTGCTCCGCCATGAACCTCCTGCTCGGACCCTGGCCAAGGGCAAGCACCAGAAGAGGCCGGTGTTCACCGTCCTTGAGCGGGTGAACGACCCGGACGACCTTTTGCCGCAACTCCTCGACCGGGTGTACAACTCAGGGCGCACCCCCACCGTCGACCGTATTGACCCCCATGGATACGTCATCTTCGATGAAGCCCAGGTCCGTTCGCTTCTTGTTGAGCTTCCCCAGTTGGCCAAAGTCGCCCACGAGGAATGGGCACAGCAGATGGTGCGCGAACTCCAGCGGCTCAGCACGGCTTGCTTGGCGACGCCTGGCCTCAAGCTGCGCTTCGACGGCGACTGACCGCTGGCGGCATCGGGGGCCAAGCGGCCGACGGACGCCCCTGTTCCTGGAACGCCGGCTTTCCTGTACTCCTCCGGGGCATGAAGCGCACCCTCTCGTGGGGCGCTGCCGGCGGATTGCCTCGCCGTGACTGGTGCGCGGCGGAGCGAAGAGCCGCGAAGTGGGAGGTTCGGGTGGGAGCCGGCGGGGTTCCGGTCATTCTGGGCGGCCGTAGCTGAGGCCGGGATTCCCGCTCGGCCTCGATCGGTGGCGGAGGGCGAACGAGATCACCTGGTGGCGCCAGATCTCGCCTCGGACGTGGTGGAAGCGGTGAGCGTGTCTCACACAGGGTCTGGCAGGTGCGTCGATGCCAGCTTGGCGGGATCGGCCACGATCGCGATGGCGGCGATCCGGCCGTCGACGACCGTGAACGAGATGATCGAGAGCGGGGTTCCGTCCTCGCGCCACGAGACGTACCCGGGAAGGCCGTTGACGAGCACCGCTCGATGTCGTGCGACAGCGCCGGAGACCATCCGCGCACCGGCGGCGACCGCGGTGGCGCCGAGGGTGACGACCACCCCGTTCGGAGTGTCGACCGTCAGCCTCACGTCCGGGTCGAGCACGCGCAGCAGCGCCTCGAAGTCGCCGCCCCTCGTGGCCGCGCGGAAGGCTGTGATGACCTGTCGTTGTTCCGGTCCGACGAACGCCGGCCGCTCGTTCGCCCGTACCTTCCTTCGGGCGCGGCTGGCGATCATCTTGGTGGCGTCGGCGGACTTGCCGAGGATCTGACCGATCTCGGCGAACGGCACCCCGAACAGGTCGTGCAGCACGAACGTCAGCCGCTCGCTGGGCCCGAGCGCGTCCAGGACGACGAGCAGCGCGAGCCCCACCGAGTCGGCGAGCGCCACGACTTCCTCGGGCTCAGCGCTGTCGTCGACCGTTATCACGAGCTCGGACAACCCGTCCCCGTAGGACGCCTCGGGGCGGACCTGACGGGACCGCAGGACATCCAGGCTGATCCGGCCGACCACCGTGGTCAGCCAGCCCGGCAGGTTCTCGATGGTCGTCGCGTCCTGGCGGGCGAGCCGCATCCAGGCCTCCTGGACCACGTCCTCGGCGTCGGCGTGCGATCCGAGCACGCGGTAGGCGACCGCGCTCAGCCGGTCGCGCTGGGCCTCGAACGCTTGGGCCAGCAGGCCCGTCCGGCTGGTGTCAGTCATCCTGTGGTTTCCTCGGATCTGCTTGCTCATGGGTCATGACGGCCTGGATCGTCGCATGGTCTACGGTCGGTCAGCCATCGGCACGGTTTCGGCGGCGCTGCTGGCGGAGGGAGATCCGGTTGCCGTCCGGATCCACCGCCTCGATGCGAACGCCGAACGGGTAGTCCTCCGGTTCGGGCTGGTCGAATGTCACGCCTCGCCGGCGAAACACCTCGAAATCCTTCCTTAGATCATCCGACTCGAGGATGAGCGCACCGGCGGCGGCATCCGGCCGCTTCTCGACCGGCTGTCCCTCGGCCTGCGCATGCGACCAGAGGAGGATCTGGACCGGACTGCCGGCGACGCCCACGGTGAGGAAGCGTCCTTCCGGCCCCGGGTAGTCGACGCGCTTCTCCAGTCCGAGCCCTTCGGTGTAGAACTTCAGCGCGCGGTCCTGATCGGTGACGTGGACCGTCACATACATAAGGTTCGTCAGCACCCTGATCTCCCATCTCGTTGTTGGTCCGACGACCGTGGGCGTACACGGCCGTCGCTCCTATGACGGGCGCGGGCGCCAGAAGGTAACGAACGGACCGAGCTCTCCTGGCAGAGTGACCAGACAGCTGTTCATCTGCGGCTCGCCGCAGCCCCTGCTCGCGGCGAACGCGTCCATCCGCGCGCAGCTTGGGATCGGGGCGAACCATCGTGGGCTTCCGCCACCCTCGACGACGACGCCGCCGAGCTTGCCGAGACACTCGACACCATCCCGGTGGGCCTGGCCGCCCTCCGCGGCGGCCGCGACCCTGACCTGCCGGCGGGCAGCCACAGCCTCGTAGATCAGCCCGTCACGGCAGGCGCCGTTTGGACGGAGTGGCTGATCCGCTATCTGGCCATCCTGCGCGAGCGTCCTTCTGGGGCGATCGCGGCAGCCATCCGCGCCCACGCTGACCAGGGCGGTTCCTACGATGACCTGGCCGCCGCCATGTAGGTGAGCCGGATCACCGGGCAACGGCGTCACAACCGGCGGCAGAAGCCTCCGAAACCCGCAGAGAGACGGGCCACCACACAGCCCCGACGCCCAGCGCGGGGCAGCGGCTGGCCCTCCTCACCGCCCGGGAACTGGAGACGGTCAAGCTCGTGGCGCTCGGCCTCTCCAACGACGAGATCGCCGAGCGCCTCGTCTCAGTCCGCTCACTGCCAAGACCCACATCACCAGGGCCATCGCCAAGCTGAACGTGCCCGACAGGCTCCAGTTGGTCATCCTGGCCTACGAGAGCGGCCTGATACGGCCTGGCGCGTGGCGATGATGCCGGAATGGAGGGGGAGTGAGATGCGCGGGACCGGCCCCTCGGGCGGCGCGACCAGCCGGCCATCGGCAACGCGTACGTGCTGCTGCACGGGTCTCTCGTGGCGCGACCGGGCTCGCCACGCAGGTGGTCGCCCACGGTGTGTAGCCGTGGGTCAGCCTCTCCGTGTGCGGACTCTTCGATCCGCACACGAAGTGGAGAACGATCTATCTGGTATCAGGATTTCGTCGAGTAGCCGTAGGAGCCCAGGCTGGGATAACTGGCGTTACAGGATGCGATCGAGGTTGCCCCTGCCTCGACCCACGACCCGTAGTACCGGACCTTCTTGAACGTGTCCGGGTTCCAGCAGTCGGCCCATGCGCGTACGTAGCCGCTGCCAGAGTTGCAGTAGGCCCAGGATGCGCCTCCGCCACTCCGCACGCCCTTCTCGCAGTCGCCGATCATCATCGCCGATCCAGCATGTGCAGCAGCAGGCAGCGTTGCGACAGCCAGGCCGAGCGCTGTGACGGTGGAGACGGTGAACTTCCTGATCATTGATTCCCCTTGTCGACGATGTGATGGCTGTTGCAGACGCTAGGGGAAGGCGTTATTGATCCCTTATTGCTTCACTGAAGGGGGAAATCGCAGCACTGATCTTGAATGGCAGAATCCTCGTCCTCCGGGTCACAGCGCCTCCACGGTGCAGACCCCCTGCCCTGGCGGACCACCCGGCTCGGCGTCCATCCAGGCCGGCGGACCCAGCACTGCGTACACCTGCTCGGGGAATGACAGGTCCTCGTCATCCAGGACTGGCTCCAGCCGCTCGACGATCTTGAGGAACGTCCTCCACACGGCGCGCTCGGTTCGGTAGCGCTTCAGAATTTTGGCGATGACCTCGAGCACGCCCAACCGCTCGGCGACTGTGGTGGCGCTGGCAACGGCGTTCGGGCAGCTGCTGGCGGCCGGGTACGCAGCGGGAAACGGGGCCGGGACGAGTCCGGCCGACTGGTGTGGCAGACGGTCCTGAGCCGGCCCGTTGGGTGCGCGATCACGTGTGGACACCGCCCTGAGGCATGATCGCTGAAGTGCGGCTCACCACATCGGTGACTCCTTGAAGCCAACACCCGACCGCCCTGGAGGAGTCGTCGTGACCATGCCTGAACACGTCACACCCTGGCGCGGCGCTCGCTACGACATGCCTGTCGGTCAGCAGCTGGAGCGCTGCAACGAGTAATCGTGATCAATGAGGCCCACGGGTCCACACGCGCTGCCGCCTGGATGCCCGTGTCCGGCCTGGACGATGGGCAACCGTCTCCGGCAGCGATCGACGGCCTCTGGATGATCAATGCGTGAGCGACGGGCGGGCCGCCTATTCGACGCGTTCGGCGTTGGAGTCGTAGCCGCCTCCGTCCGGGTAGACCCACGCTCCGGTGAGGCTGTGGCTGTCCGGACTGAAGACGCCCTGATAGTAGGCAGGAGAGCCTCGCTCGCCCGCCCAGATGGTGAGGGTGTCGCCCTCTATTTCATAGGTGTAGTCGAGGGTGCTGCCATCGTCGCCGTAATAGCGAGACTTGATGTCGGCGCTGGGCTCGGCCATCAGCTTTCGTTCCCGGCCGATGATCTCGATGCCGTGTGCGCCGCCAAGGTGCACATCCTGCTGGAGGAAGAAGTCGTTCAGCCAGCGGTAGGTCACGGTTCCCTCGTGCCCTCCGGTGATCTTCCAAGTGCCGACGAGCCTGGACAGGGCCTGCAGTGCTGGGTCGTTGGTCATCGCCGTCCCCTTCGCATCGGGTCGTCACCTCGACAGACCGGCGTCCGCAACCATCTCATCGGTCGCAAGGGCATACAAGCCGGACTAACCCTCAGGCGAGCTCGTCCTCACCGGACTTTCGGGCAGCTCCTTGCCGATCCGCCGGCGCAACACGCCCACCAGGCCGGCGGCGCTGGCCACCTGGCGTCAGCAGCTCGGCGGCCTCGCTCTGCGGCAGGTGCCGAAGCAAGAGCGCCACCAGGTGCGCCAGCTCGGGTGCCCGGCCAGGTGCCGGCGGCGACGCAGCGCCAGGTCGGGCCGTAGACGGGCTTCCATTTCCGGGATCGCATCCATCGATGTCTTCGCCCAGCCACACCCGCGAGGTCGGCGTGCCAGCACGCTGGCATGTCAGCGAGCTGGCATGCCACGCGTTTCCGGGACGGTGTCTACAGGCTGCGCCATGGTCGTGCCCGGCGGCCGATGAGCTGGTGGCCGCCAAGGGCGACGGCCACCATCCCGCCGTCAGGACTTCCAGGCCGGCATCACGTCGAACGGAGCCGCGACCTTGGCGGGGTCGCGTTCGGCGAGGTCTCCGTACATGTCGTCGATCAAGACGGCGTCGATCCTGGCCATCGTCTCCGCGTCGAGCGTGTGGCCGGCGGCGACGGCGTTCTCGCGGATCTGCCCGGGACGGGAGGCCCCGATGATGGCGCTGGAGACCGCCGGGTTCTGCAGGACCCACGCGACGGCGAGCTGGGCGAGCGTGAGACCGAGCTCGTCGGCGATCGGGCGCAGGCGTTGCACGGCCGACAACACCGGCCCGCCGAGGTAGCGGCCGACGAAGGTGGAGCCGAGGGAGCTGGTGGCCCGGCTCTCGGCGGGTGGCTGCTGCTCGGGCCGGTACTTGCCGGTCAGAGTGCCCTGCGCCAGAGGGGAGAAGGCGATCTGGCCCAGGCCCAGCCGGGAGCTCGTGGGCACGATCTCCGGCTCGATGACCCGCCACAACAGGGAGTACTGCGCCTGGTTGGAGATCAGCGGCACCCTCAGCTCCTTGGCGAGGGCGGCGGCGGCCTCGATCTGGTCGGCTCGCCATTCGGAAACGCCGAGGTAGAGCACCTTGCCCTGCCGTACCAGGTCCGCGAAAGCGGTCATGGTCTCCTCCAGCGGCGTCTCCTCGTCGAAGCGGTGCGCCTGGTAGAGGTCGATGTAGTCCGTGCCGAGGTTGCGCAGGGAGGCGTGACAACTGTCGGTGATGTGCTTGCGCGAGAGGCCCTTGTCGTTGGGGCCGGTGCCGGTCGGCAGGCAGACCTTGGTGAAGATCTCGATCGACGCGCGGCGCACACCAGACAGGGCTTGGCCGAGCACTCGCTCCGCGGCGCCGTAGTCGGGGCGGCCGTACACGTCCGCGGTGTCGAAGCTGGTGATGCCGGCGTCAAGGGCCTCGGCCACGCACTGGCGTGCGTTCTCGGCGGCGTCGGCGGAGTGGGTGAGCCAGTTGCCATAGGTGAGCGCGCTGACCGACAGGCCGCTGGCGCCGAGCTTGCGGTATTCCATGGCACAGCAAGCTAGCATGGACATCCAATCATTGGACCTCTGGAGATCTCCGTGCGTACGGTCACCCGAAACTCGCTCGTCGACCAGGCCATTCAGCAGCTACGCGAGGCGATCGTCTCCGGTGAGTGGCCGGTGGGGGAGCGTATCCCTGCCGAGCCGCAACTGATCGAGCTGCTCGGCGTAGCCCGCAACACGATGCGCGAGGCGGTCCGCGCGCTGGCGCACGCGGGCATGCTGGAGGTACGGCACGGCGACGGGACCTACGTGCGCGCCAGGGGCGAGACCGAGGGCGTGCTGATGCGCCGGCTGGAGCTGTCGGACCTGCTGGAGGTGGCGACCGTACGGCGCGGGCTGGAGGTGGAGGCCGCCCGGCAGGCCGCCGAACGGCACACGCCGGACGACCTGGTACGGCTGGCGGACCTGGCCGGCGGTCCCGACGAGGGCACCATCCAGGACCGCGTCGCGCGGGCGATCGACTTCCACCTCGCCCTGGTGGACGCTTCCCACAACAAGTTGCTCATCGACCTGTACCGGGCTATCTCCTCTGTGGTCGCCGCCGGGATGAGCCAGGCCACCGCGGACCCCCGACTGTCCGACGTCGGCACGCGCGAGCATGAGGAACTGCTCGCCGCCATCGCCGGCGGTGATGGCGAGCAAGCAGCGCAGGCCGCGGGCCGGCACCTGGCCCCGCTGATCGACCAGGTGCGAGCCCGCCTGGCCACGTCGGCATCCGGGAGGACAGGTACGGATTTCGGCGGTAGGGCTAAATGAGCTTCCGTTTCCGCAGTTCAGCGCATCGACTCCTGTTGACGGACACCCGACAGGCCGCACGGAACGCCACTCCGCCGGGGTGCGGAGTGCCACGTTGCTCCTCGCAGGCCGGTCGGTGGCTGCTGGCGAGTCGGTAGGAACGGGTCGCCGATGCTGTGGCCGGCGAGCGAGTGAGCCTCTCCCGGCTCGGTGGCCCACGAGGTCGGCTCGGGGGCGGTGTGGCGCTGCAGGATCTCGCGCTGGAAGATCTCCTCAGGCTCCGTGTCGGCCTGTGCGGGCCGCATGGCGCCGTTCCAGCGGGTGGTCGGACGGATGGCTCCTGGTCGCAGGACAGCGAGAGCCCGAGCGTTCAGTCCCCCTGACGCCCTTCCGCCGTCCGCCGCAGTTCCTCGACCAGCTCCAACGAGGTGCGAGCCGCACAGACCTCATCCCACGAGACAGAGCCCGCACCTCGGTTCCACGGACTGTGCACCTCCTCCTCCAGCGAGCGGAGGGAGGCGGCGTGTTCCTCGTGCAGGACCGCAAGCATGGAATCGCCGCAGCGCGCCGCCTCACCCTCACGCACCTCCCTGCTGGGGTAGTGATCCGCGGCCAGGCAGAAGACCGTCGGACGGCCCGCCCGGAGCTCCTCCAGCCGGTAGCACACGATGCGGTCCTCATCAGCGGCGGCGGCAGCGGGAATCTGCAGGAGCGGCAGCAGATCAGGGTCGCGGGCCACGAGGAGCGACTCGACCTCCGCCATGGGGTCGGGCAAGTCCGTCGGGCCGCCTCGATCAGGCGGGACGGCCAGTTGCCAGGGCTGGTTGGTGAAGTACGCCAGGAGGTCCAGGGACCACAGCCCGGCGTCGACGACGGCGAAGACCTCCTCGGGAAACGCGACGCCATAGCATTCGCGCAGCACCTCGCGCGGACCCAGCCCGTTCCCGTACAGCTCCCGCGCCAGCCGCGCCATGGAGGTGTAGTCGCCGCGGGACGCCTCTGCCCGCAACCGACCGATATTCTCCGGGGTCATCGCGGCCCTCCTCTCGTCGACGGCCCTCAGGATCTCACCGAGCAGCGCAGGGGCCACGCCGGGGGCGGCGTCACCCCTCAGGCCCCGACCGCAGCTGAAAAGGCCGTCGGCCGCGCCCGGGGCGGGCACGGCCGACGGCCTCACTCACATGACGTGCTCACACGTCGTAGTACATCTCGAACTCGTGCGGGTGCGGGCGCAGGCGGATCGGGTCGACCTCGTTGGTGCGCTTGTAGTCGATCCACGTCTCGATCAGGTCGGGCGTGAACACGCCGCCCTCGAGCAGGTAGTCGTGGTCGGCCTCGAGCGCGTCGAGGACCTCCGACAGCGAGCCGGGCACCTGCGGGACGAGACGGGCCTCCTCCGGAGGCAGCTCGTACAGGTCCTTGTCGACGGGCTCCGGCGGCTCGATCTTGTTGCGGATGCCGTCGATGCCCGCCATCAGCATCGCCGCGAAGGCGAAGTACGGGTTGCAGGAGGGGTCGGGCACCCTGAACTCGATGCGCTTGGCCTTCGGGTTGGACCCGGTGATCGGGATGCGCACGCAGGCCGAGCGGTTGCGCTGGGAGTAGACCAGGTTGACGGGCGCCTCGTACCCCGGCACCAGGCGGTGGTAGGAGTTCACCGTCGGGTTGGTGAAGGCCAGCAGCGAGGGCGCGTGCTTCAGCAGGCCGCCGATGTAGTAGCGGGCGGTGTCGGACAGGCCCGCGTAGCCGACCTCGTCGTAGAAGAGCGGCGAGCCGTCCTTCCACAGCGACTGGTGGCAGTGCATGCCGGAGCCGTTGTCACCGAAGATCGGCTTCGGCATGAAGGTGACCGTGTGACCGTACTCGAGGGCCGTGCTCTTGATGACGTACTTGTAGAGCATGAGGTTGTCGGCCGTCTTGAGCAGCGTGCCGAACTTGAAGTCGATCTCCGCCTGGCCCGCGGTGCCGACCTCGTGGTGCTGCATCTCGACCTCGATGCCGCTCTCGATGAGATTGCGGACCATCTCCGAGCGCAGGTCGGTGAAGTGGTCCATCGGCGGGACAGGGAAGTAGCCGCCCTTGTAGCGCGGCTTGTAGCCCAGGTTGCCGCCCTCGGCCGCCTTGCCGGTGTTCCAGGCGCCCTCGATGGAGTCGACGTAGTAGTAGCTCGAGTGCTGGTTGGTCTCGAAGCGCACGTCGTCGAAGATGTAGAACTCGGCCTCAGGGCCGAAGTAGACCGTGTCGGCGATGCCGGTGCCCTTGAGGTACTCCTCCGCCTTGCGGGCGACGTTGCGCGGGTCGCGGCTGTAGGCCTCGCCGGTCAGCGGGTCGTGCACGAAGAAGTTGATGTTGAGCGTCTTGTGCTGGCGGAACGGGTCGAGCACGGCACTGGAGGGGTCGGGCAGCAGGAGCATGTCCGACTCGTGGATGGCCTGGAAACCGCGGATCGACGAGCCGTCGAACATGAGGCCGTCGGAGAAGACGTTCGCGCCGAAGTTCTCGACCGGGAAGGTGAAGTGGTGCGTCGTCCCCGGCAGGTCGGTGAACCTGACATCGACGAACTGCACCCCTTCGTCCCTAATGAACTTCAGGACGTCGTCGGCGGAGTTAAACACTCTCGAACCTCCCAGGGGCATGGGCTATCAGGCCGACCGTAGGGGTCGGCCGTTTCCGGCCCGTGTCCCGATTGTTTCGCATGTGTTAAGCCCGTCACGTCTCGGAGGAGATCGTGCACGCCTCGTTCTCCTCGGGGGTGAGGTCGTAGGGGTCGCCGGCGTGCTCGGTGGCCCGCTCGGCCACCTTGTCGCGTGGCGAGTCGGGATAGAAGGGGTGGACGAAGGAGTCGTCGACGTCGCACCTGGCGGGGGTCACCCCGCCGGTGTTCCAGTTGTAGACCCAGACGACCAGCTCGCCGTCCTCCCGGTAGACGTGCGCCTCGCCGACGTGGTGGGAGACCACCCGGTGCCGGGTCCACGGCTGGCCCGGCCGCTGGACGGCGTAGACGAAGACGTAGCTCATCGAGATCTTCACGCCGGTGCGGCCGTCGTCGCTGTAGCGGCCCAGCGTGGTCTTGCCCTTCACCTTGACGACAGGGGTGGCCAGCTCGGCGGTCTTCGGCGCGAAGCTGTGCACCCACGCCCTGGTGTTGAAGTCGTCCTTCGCCGCGAACCCGCGGGTCCTGTCGAGGTTCTTCCTGAACCAGGCGCGCTCCTCCGGGGGCAGCAGGTCGGCGAAGGCCTTGGGCCTGCCTCCCATGAGGGTCGGCACGTCCAGGTGCGAGGCGGCCATGAGGGCCTTGACCCGCTTGAGGGCGGTGGCCACGTCCTTTTTCGACAGGCCGTGCATGGCCTTGGCGGGAGGCATGACCAGGCCCGCCGCACCGTTGGGGTAGCTTTCGGCCTTGGAGCCTTCGAAGGGCCCCACCTCCTCGGGTGAACCGGCCACCGGCTCGGTCTCCTCGGGTACGGGTCCGAGAGTCGGCAGCGCGGCCTCGACGGCCGCGAGCAGGTCAGGCAGCCTGCCCGCCACCGTGCCTCCCGCCGCGATCAGCACGGCGACGACGGCGACCGCCGCGACGGCGGCCACGGTGATCCGGCGGCGGCGGGACGGGCGGGCGGTGGTCCTCGGGCGTGGTCGCTCGGGTTCCACCTGGGAGACGAGCGCGTTGAAGCGGTCGTCGAGATCGTCGGGGGACATGGATGGATCGTGCCTTTCGGGGGGTGTCGAGGCATGATACGGACCGGCACCCCGGGCGGATACCGTTGGGGTATGAGCGGCAAGCAGGAGCAGCCCCGGTGGACCCAGACCTGGCTGGGAGGGGTGAGGTCGGCGGGGGTCGATCTCGGGTACCCGGGAGAGCGGCTGGGCGTGCCCGAGGAGGGCAGCGGCTCGATGGCCAGGTTCGGGCGCAGGTTCGGCGCCCTGGTCATCGACTGGCTGATCTGCACGTGGGCCATCGCCCAGGCGCTGCTTCGGATCAACCCCGCCGAGTCGCCGTGGGTGCCGGTGGCGATCTTCGCGGTGCAGTACCTGCTGCTGGTCGGCTTCCTCGGCCAGACCTTCGGCCACCGGCTGATGGGCATCAGGGTCGCGGCGATGGACGGCGGGCGGCCCAGGTGGCTTCCCGTGCTGGTGCGCACCATCCTGCTGTGCCTGGCCGTCCCCGCGGTGATCTTCGACCGCGACCAGCGCGGCGTGCACGACAGGGTGTCGAACACCATGGTCGTGCGCATGTAGGGCAGGATATCCCTAAATTCTGTACCCGGTTCATCTATGAACCAGGTATGGTTTCGGCATGGCTGGTCTGCGCGAGCGCAAGAAGGAACAGACGCGCTGCCGCATCGAGCAGGTGGCGATGCGGTTGTTCGCCGAGCGGGGCTTCGACGACGTCACGGTCAACGAGATCGCCGAGGCGGCCGAGGTGGCGAAGGTGACGCTGTTCAAGTACTTCCCCTCCAAGGAGGCGCTGGTCCTCGACGGCGTCAAGGAGGACTTCGCGGGGATCGTCGCCGCCCGCCAGGACGACCGGTCGGTCGTCGACGCGGTGCGCGACCACTGCGCCCTGATGGTCAGGGCCGACGCCCCCGAGGTGGCGACCCTGGTCAGGATCATCTCCGGCAGCCCCGCGCTGCTGGTGGGGTTGCAGGCGGTCCAGGCGGGACAGCGGGCGGAGCTGGCGGCCGTGCTGGCCGCCGAGCAGGACGAGATCACCGCCCGCCTCATGGCGGCGCAGCTCATGTCCACCGTGACGGCGCTGCAGGAGCTGTTCTTCGAGGGACGTCTCACGGACGACGCGGTGAAACGCGCCTTCGACCTGCTCGAGAACGGAATGAGGGGACACTGACGTGCGCGCCACGGGCATCAACTACGACACGGGCTTCCTGCCCGACCTCTCCAGGAAGACCTTCGACCCCGCCGACGTGGCCAGGGAGATGAAGGTGATCGCCAAGGAGCTGCGCTGCACCGCCGTACGGGTGTCGGGGGTGGTGCCCGAGCGGCTGTCGGTGGCCGCCGAGCAGGCGGCCGCGGCCGGCCTCGAGGTGTGGTTCGCGCCCTTCCCCGTGGACCTGACGCCCGAGGAGATGACCGGGCTCTACGCCGACTGCGCCGACAGGGCCGAAGCGGTGCGCAGGTCGGGCGCCGAGGTGGTGTTCGTCACGGGGTGCGAGACCAGCGCCTTCGGCCGGGGTTTCATGGCGGGCGAAACCTACATGGAGCGCATGGAGGCCATGGCCATGGCGGACATCGAGTGGTGGGGCAGGCTCGGACCCGTGCTCGAGCGCCTGAGCCTCTTCCTCGCCGACACCGTGGAGGCGGCGGTCAGGCCGCGCTTCGGCGGGCGCGTCACCTACGCCTCGGGCCCGTGGGAGTTCATCGACTGGACCCCCTTCGACCTGGTCGGCGTGGACGCCTACCGGGCCGCCTACAACGCGGGCAGCTTCGCCGAGGAGATCCGCGGCCACTTCGAGCACGGCAAGCCGGTCGCCGTCACGGAGTTCGGCACCTGCGCCTACACGGGGGCGGGGCAGCTCGGCGGCATGGCCTGGCGCCCTCCCGCCGGCGCGGTGCGTGACGAGGGCGAGCAGGCCCGCTATTTCACCGAGCTCATGGACGTCTTCGAGGCCGAGGGCGTCGACAGCGCCTTCTGGTTCACCTTCGCCGGGTACAGCCACGAGGGGGAGGACGACCTGGCCTCCTACGGCGTCGTCAGGATGCCGGGAGGTGAGCCCAAGGAGGTCTTCCACGCCATGGCTAAGCGCCACAGGTGAAGATGGCCGTGCCCGGCAGGTGCCGGCCTCTGAGGGGGCTCCATCCGCCCCACACGCGGTCGTGGCCGCGCGGCCACTCGGGCTCCAGCAGGCCTCTGACGGTCAGCCCTGAGGCGACCACCAGGGAGATCCAGTCGCCCATCGTGCGGTGGTGCTCGACGTAGGTGGGCGTGCCCTCGTCGTCCCTCTCCTCGTACGGCGTGCGGTCGAAGTAGGACCGGTCGGAGGTGAGCCCCCGCTGGCCCGGGTCGTCGGGAAAGGCCCACCTGATCGGATGGCTCACCGAGAACACGAACAGCCCGCCGGGCCTCAGCACCCTGCGGACCTCGAGGAGGACCCGCAGCGGCTCGGCCACGAACGGCAGCGCGCCGAAGGCCGAGCACGCCAGGTCGAAGCTGGCAGGGGCGAAGGGCAGGCTCTCGGCGTCGGCCTGCACGACGGGAACGCGCAGCCCGGTGTCGAGGTCGAGGCGCTGGGAGTGGCGCAGCTGGCGGTGGGAGATGTCGAAGGCCGCCACTCTCGCGCCCTGCCCCGACAGCCATCGCGCGCACTGGGGCCGCGCCGCAGCCGATCTCCAGCACGTCCTTGCCCGCGACGTCGCCGAGCAGGTGCGCCTCGGCCTCGTCGACCCCCTCGGGACACCAGATGAAGCCGGAGTCACGAAGGAAGTCTCCGTGCTCCACCTGGTACTCGTCCGCGTTGCCGTCCCACCAGAAGCGGTTGGCCCGCGACGACGCCGACAGCACTAGCGCATCTTCGGGCCGCGCGGCATGCGGGCGCCCTTGGGCATCGGGCCCTTGGGCATCGGCAGGTTCTTCGGCAGCGAGCGCAGCCGGTCCTTGACCTGGTTGACGGCCGGCTTCTTGAGGTTGCGCGGCAGCTTCATCAGGTGGCGCTGCAGCTTGCCGAGCGGCACCTGGCCCTCGCCGTCGCCGCACTGGATGTCGTAGACGGGCACGTCCATGACCACGCGCTGCAGCCGCTTCTTCTCACCGACCAGCATCTTCTGCACGCGGTTGCCCGGCCCCTCGGAGACCAGCACGATGCCGGGGAAGCCCACCACCAGGTGCACGAGGTCCTGGTCGCGGTTGGCGGCGATCGCGGGGGTCACCTCCCAGTTGCCCCGCATGCCCTGCAGCACCGCGGCGGCCGCGCCGGTCTGGCCGTCGAGCATGGAGTACTGGGCGCGCTGGGCCAGCTGGCCGAACACGATCAGGCCCACGGTGAACGCGAGCATGATGCCGATGAAGATGGAATACCAGATCCAGCCCGTGACCAGGCCAATCACGATGACCACCGCCAGCGTGGCGACCGCCGAGAGAAAGACGATCGGCATCCCCTTGGGGTTGGCCTGCTGGATGATCTTCGCGATCATGCGGAGCTGCTTGATGCGCCCCGGCTTCTCTGGGTCTACGGGCTTAGCCATGTTGTGAAGGATACAAACACCACCCGCCGGAGATGAAAACGTGACCCGTCCTTGCGCGGCTCGTCGCGGGCGGTCCTCTCAGGGGATCGGCTTCACCTCGGGGAAGCGGCTGCTCAGGGCGTCGAACAGCGTGGTCTGCCTGCCCTTCAGATGCAGGTCGAAGAAGGCGCTGACGTAGGCGCGCTGGGCGGTCACGGCGCGGCGGGGATCCATCGTCCCGATGATGTCGCCGGCCGGCACGCCGAGCTCTCCCGCGAGCTGGGGCACCATCGCCTCGGCGTCGGAGAAGCTGTAGTGCGCCGTCCCCGTGAAGCGCAGCTCGCGCTTCCAGCCCGTGGACCTGTCCCAGAACGACTTCCACGACGGATCGCTCGCCCTGGTGTGGTTCTCCGCGGCGATCTGGAGGAACGGCTTGGCGACGCCGGTGGTCGCGACCGACCCGCGGAAGCCGCCGTCGAGGTTGACGCCCGCGTCGACGCGCCGGTCGCCGTGCGTGAGCTGAGCGGCCGTGGCCCCGCCCATGGAATGGCCGAGCGCCCCGACCCTCGTCAGGTCAAGCCCGCCGCGCAGACCGGCAGGCAGCCTGCGCCGCTCGGCGTCGGGGTTGTCGCCGCGCCCGAGCCGTGCGAGCTGGTCGAGCACGAACCTCATGTCCTCCTCGCGGACCCGCTGCGCCTTGGCCATGTCCTCCTGCGTCGGCCGCTGAGGGAAGGCGCTGCGTTCGAGTCTGCCGCCGGGGAACTCGACCTGGGCCGCCTCGTAGGTGTGGTCGACGGTGACGACGGCGTAGCCCCTGGAGGCCAGCTCCTCGACGAGTGTGGCGCCGATCGTGCGCGGCGCGCCCGCGCCCGCGGAGAACAGCACGACGGGGACGCGCCCTGCCCGCCTGTCGACGGGGGCGCCCGCCCTGGCGTGCGTCGTCGTGGCGGCCCAGTCCACCGTGCCGGGCTTGGTGCCGAAAAGCGCGGGCGCGAGGGTGTCGTCGAAGTCCGCCGCCGCCAGCGGCGCCATCTGCGGGGCCAGAGGAAGGCGCGGCGAGCCGCCCGCCGGATACCAGACGCTCACCATGAGCTCCCTGTACGGCCTGGCCGCCACCCACGGGTCGGGACGCGACTTGTCCACCAGGTGCAGGTCGGTCACGCCGATCGGGCTCCCGCCTGTCGGCGCGGGCAGTCTCAGCCTGACGGCCGAGGGCTCGGCGGCGGCGGGCGCGGCGGTCAGCGTCGCGACGGCGGCAAGGGCCAGCCCCATGGCCTTCACCCCGGTACGGCGCGCGCGAAGGCCCGGTGTGGAAGTCGGCATCGGTCATCTCCTCGTAGGCGGTTGACGTCCTGCAAGGAGCCTCGCAGCGGCCGGCGGCGTCGCTTTCCTCCTGCCGGACGAACTGATCGTCATACCGCGGGGGCACGGCGAGGACCTCGTCATCCTGAGGATGACCAGGGGCGCACGACGAGCGCCCCCGTGAGCGGACTGGCTCGCGGAGGCGCTCGTGATGACGGCTCAGATCTTGGTGGTCGCCCCGAGTCTCCTGTCGGCGACGCTGCGGCCGGCCTCGACCGTGTACTCGCCTGGCACGGTCGTCCAGCCCTCGTCCGTCCAGATCTGGAAGGCGCGCTCGGGCAGGAACACCGTCGTCAGCACCGTCTCGCCCGGAGCGGCCTCCACGACGTCGAAGCCGGCCAGCCACCTGGCGGGCCTGCCGTCGGGCGTCGGGGCCGAGAGGTAGACCTGCACGACCTCCCGTCCCTCGCGCGGGCCCGTGTTCGTGACCGCGACCGTCACGGTCGAGCCCTCGGCGGCGATCGAGTCGTAGGACCAGCTCGTGTAGCCCAGGCCGTGCCCGAACCAGAAGGCGGGCGTGCGCTCCAGCTTCTCCCAGCCCCTGTAGCCGATGAAGACGCCCTCCTCGTAGGGGACCCGCCCCTCCACGGGCGTGACGTCGACGACGGGGCTGTCGGCCAGCCGTACCGGCCAGGTGGTGGGCAGGCGGCCGCCTGGCTCGGCGTCGCCGTACAGGACGTCGGCGAGGGCCGACCCCGCCTCCTGCCCCGGGAACCAGGTGAGCAGCACCGCGGCCACGTCGGCGATCCACGGCATCTCGACGGGAGAGCCCGCGTTGACGACCACGATCGTGCGGGGGTTGGCGGCGGCGACGGCGGCGATGAGCTCGTTCTGACGGCCGGGCAGGCGCAGGTTCTCGCGGTCGAAGCCCTCGCTCTCCACCTCGAGCGTCGTGGCGGCCACCACCACGGCCACCTCGCACGACCGTGCCGCCTCCACCGCCTGGGTGATGAGGACGTCGTCGCCGGGGGAGGGGTTGGCGTGGCCGAGGGTGTAGGCGACGAACGCCATGCCGCCGAAGGCGCCCGCCGGGTGGGTCACCTCCAACTCGTAGGCCGTGCCCTCGGTCAGCTCGACGGCGACGCGCCGCTCGGGCGGCGACAGGAACGCCGCGGCGGGGTCGTCGCCCTCCAGCTCGATGGTCGCGTCGAAGACCGTCTCGCCGTCGACGCGCACGGTGAAGGGGCCCACGCCCGCGACTGACAGCTCGTGCGCGCCGGTGAGGTCGGGGGTGTAGGCGGCGCGCAGCCGTACCGCGCTGAGCCGCTCGCCGTCCACGTCGGGCGGCAGCTGTCCGACCCACCTGGCCTCCGTCGTCGCCAGCGGGTGCTCGGCGAGCACCTGCCCCTCGGCGTCGAGGAACTGCGCGGTCGTCGGTACGGCCAGCGGCGACAGCCGCACCCTCGGGTCGGTGCCGAGGGCGTAGCGCACCCCGCCGCGGGCGCGCAGCCCTTCCAGCGGGGAGATCGTGCGGTCGGGGAAGACCTGCGCGCTTCCCCCTCCCATGATCCGCGCCTCGTCGGCGGCCGAGCCGATGAGCGCCAGGCTCGTCACACCCTCGAGAGGAAGCAGGTCGCCGTCGTTCTTGAGCAGCGTGAACGAGCGTGCCGCCACCTCCCGTGCGAGCGCCACCCCGTCGATCGCGGCGTGCTCGGCCCGCTCGGCCGGGGCGCCGGACGTCGGCCGCAGCGCGCCGACCCTGTGGGCCAGGCGGAGGATGCGGCGGACCTTGTCGTCGACGACCGACTCGGGCACCCGGCCCTCGCGCACGGCCTCCTCGAGCTTGTCGCCCCACGGCCCGAACGGCCCCGGCATCGCCACGTCCGTGCCGCCCAGCGCCGCCGCCTCTGTGGAGCGCACGGCGGTCCAGTCGGACACCACGTATCCGTCGAAGCCCCACTCCTGCTTCAGCACGCCGTTGACCAGCTCGGAGTGCTCGGTCATCGTGGTGCCGTTGACGGAGTTGTAGGCCGTCATCAGGCCCCAGGCGCCCGCCCGCACCACCCGCTCGAACGGCGCCAGGTACGCCTTGCGCAGCACCTTGTCGCTCACCCTGACGTCGACGGTGAAGCGGTCGGTCTCGAAGTCGTTGGCCACGAAGTGCTTGGGCGTGGTGGCGACACCGCCCTCCTGCACGCCTTCGACGTAGGCGGCGCCCAGCTCGCCGGTGAGGTAGGGGTCCTCGGAGAAGCACTCGAAGTGCCGTCCGCCGAGGGGGGAGCGGTGCAGGTTGATCGTCGGCGCCAGCAGCACGTGCACGCCCTTGCGCCTGGCCTCCTGGGCCAGCAGGCGGCCCACCTGGCGGACCAGGCCGCTGTCCCAGGTGGCGGCCAGCGCCGTGGGGCTCGGCAGGGCGATCGAGGGGTCGGCGGAGGTCCACTGCTCACCGCGCACGCCGATGGGGCCGTCGCTCATCACGAGCCGGTCGAGGCCGATCTCGGGGACGGCGGGCAGCGACCACATGTCCGCGCCGGTGAGGAGGCGGATCTTGGTGGAGAGGTCCAGCTGGTTGATCAGTTCGTCGAAGTCCACGCAGTCAGTGTCAACCAGAAAACCTACTGATCGATAGGTTTGTGACCATTGCGTTACATCGAGAATGCGAGAAGGACCGCGCCCCTGGTGGGACGCGGTCCTTTCACGTGATCGGTCAGACGATCTGGCGAGCCTCGATGGCCTGCTGGTAGAGGCGCCCCGCCCGGTAGGAGGAGCGGACCAGCGGCCCGGACAGCACCCCGGCGAAGCCGATCGCCTCTGCCTCGGCCTGCAGCTCGACGAACTCCTCCGGCTTCACCCACCGCTCCACCGGGTGGTGGCGCGGCGTGGGGCGCAGGTACTGGGTGACCGTCAGCAGGTCGCAGCCCGCCTCGTGCAGGTCGCGCATGGCCTGGACGACCTCCTCGCGCTCCTCGCCCATGCCCAGGATCAGGTTGGACTTGGTGACCAGCCCCGCCTCGCGGGCCTTGGTGATCACACCGAGCGAGCGCTCGTAGCGGAAGGCGGGACGGATGCGCTTGAAGATCCGCGGCACGGTCTCGATGTTGTGCGCGAAGACCTCGGGCTTGCTGGAGAAGACCTCCTCCAGCTGGGCCTGGTCGCCGTTGAAGTCGGGGACCAGCAGCTCGACGCCGCAGCCCGGCAGCAGCGCGTGGATCTGGCGGGCGGTCTCGGCGTAGAGCCAGGCGCCGCCGTCGGGCAGGTCGTCACGGGCGACGCCGGTCACGGTGGCGTACCTCAGGCCCATCTGCTGCACGGACTCGGCGACCCTGCGCGGCTCGTCCTTGTCGTACTCCTTCGGCTTGCCCGTGTCGATCTGGCAGAAGTCGCAGCGGCGGGTGCACTGGTCGCCGCCGATGAGGAAGGTCGCCTCGCGGTCTTCCCAGCACTCGTAGATGTTGGGACAGCCGGCCTCTTCGCAGACCGTGTGCAGGCCCTCCCTGCGCACCAGCGATTTCAGCTCGGTGTACTCGGGACCGGTCTTGAGCTTGGTCTTGATCCACGGGGGCTTGCGCTCAATAGGGGTTTCGGCGTTTCGCACCTCCAGGCGGAGGAGCTTACGGCCTTCAGGAGCAACGGTCACCGTTCAAGCTTACGTCTCTCAGGTAATGAGGCCGAACCCGCCTGCCGCCCTGGTGTAGTGCCTGCTCAGCTCGGTGTCGATGACCGCCGAGGCGGCAGCGTCGAGCAGCGGGGAGCCGGGGGCCGAGGTGAGCACGCCGTCGGGGGCGAGCCTTGCCCTCGTCAGCGCCGACTCCCTGATCGCCTCGACGCTCTCGCCGCGCAGCACGGCCGCCTGCATCGGCGCCAGGTAGCTGCCGTGGGCGATCAGCTCCTCCAGGTCGGCGAGGTCCTCCTCCGTCGTCGCCCGCAGCGTGAGCGCCCGCCACCGCCCTGCCGCCTGCGCGCCGCCCGCCGCGGCCAGCCTGGCCAGGAGGTGCTCGACGATCAGCACGGGCCAGCCGAAGGCCCTGCCGACGAGCCTGCCGAGCAGGCCGACGGCGTTGTAGGAGGAGCTCGGCGCCCAGGCGCCGAGCGACATCGCCATGGCCACGTCGGCCTCCCTGCGGGCGCTCAGCGGTTCGGCGCCCAGGAGCGAGTGCCGCCACTCGCCGAGCGTGGACAGCGCGCCCTCCACGAGGAAGCCGTCGTCGGTGACGGCCGTGGCGTAGGCGCCCGCCAGCAGCGCCACCCGCTGCCTCGGCGAGACGGCCAGCCACAGCGGAAGCCCCACCAGCAGGACGGGGACCCTGCGCACGCCGAGCCTCAGGTAGACCGCGGCGGTGGACAGGTCGAGCACCGCGACCTGCGCGGGACGAGGCACGCCCACCTCGTCCGCCACGCGCGCGGCCAGGCCGTACAGCTCGGGGGCGGCGGAGGGGGCGAGCACCTCGGCGTCGTCGGGCAGTCGGCCGAGGCGCGGACGCAGCAACACCCCGATCGCGACGAGGAGGGCGCCGAGCATCCAGGACAGGAACAGGGAGGGGGAGCCGACGACGATGAGCACACCGAGCACGACGAAGGCGAGTGTCAGCGCGTGGACGGCGAGGGACACGGCGAGCGCGGCGATCCTGCGCATGCCGCCGATCCTAAAGGCGGCTCAGCGCGATGTCAGCGCTGTCTGGCCACCGCCTGGAGAAGATCCTCCTCGTGCATCTCGTACGGCTCGGCCTCCAGCGCCTCGGCCAGCCGCTTCTCCGCGTACGGCATGACCTCGTCGACCACGATGCGCCGCCCCGCCTCCTGCGACAGCGAGGTGACGGCCGCGTCGGCAAGGCCGCAGGGCACGATCCTGTTGAACCACCTGAGGTCGTTGGCGCAGTTGAGCGCGAAGCCGTGCATCGTGACGCCGCCCGCGATCCTGATGCCGATCGCGCCCAGCGCCCTGTCGGGGCCGCCCTCGCCGGGCACCCAGACACCGCTGCGCCCCTCGATCCTGCGCACGGCCACGCCGAAGTCGGCGCAGATCTGGATCATGGCGTCCTCGAGCGCGTGGACGTAGGCTCCGATGTCGCCGACCCGCATGATCGGATAGCCGACGAGCTGGCCAGGCCCGTGCCAGGTGACGCGCCCGCCCCTGTCGACGTCGACGACGGGGGTGTCGTCAGCCGGCCGTTCGTGCGCCGCGGTGCGCTTGCCCGCGGTGTAGACCGGGGCGTGCTCCAGCAGCAGCGCGGTGTCGCCGAGCGATCCTGCGACCCTGTGGGAGTGAACGCGTCTTTGGAGAGCCCAGGCCTGCTCGTAGGGCACGTCCACGCCAAGACGGACAATCGTCAGCTTCGCCACAGAACAAGGTTACTCACAAGAAACGCGCCCGTGGGACTTCCTTTGCCCCAGCTCAGCCGTCATGCCGTGAGAAGCCTCGGCTCGATCCTGAACTCCTTGACGCCGCCGGCGCCGTCGTGCTCGACCTTGTAGGCGTAGCCCGCGGGGTCGACGGTGACCGCCTGGATGAACTCGGTGCCCACGTAGTGCAGGCCGACGCCCTCGTCGGCGGCGTAGCCGTCGGGCAGCTCACCCGAGGCGACCGACGCCTGCAGCAGCTGGCGGCGCTGGGGGTCGGAGTTGTAGTGGACGCCGCAGGAGTAGGGGAGCATGGCCAGGCCGTCGGCCCAGGTCCGCAGCGTGGGGCCGAAGGAGTCGGTGTTGCCGCCGACGTGCCAGCACAGCGCGCCCGCGCTCTGCCCCGCCAGCACCACGCCGGACTTCCAGGCCTCCTCGAAGGCCTCGTCGAGGCCGTGCAGCCGCCACAGCGCCGCCAGGTTGGCCACGCTGCCGCCACTGACGTAGATCATGTCCTGTTCGAGCATCCACGCCCTGGGGTCCTCGACGTTGGGCATCGGGAAGACCGTCAGGTGGCTCACCTCGACGTCCCAGCCCGCGAAGGCGCCGTACATCTTCAGCAGCCAGTCGGAGTCGTCACCCGTCGCGGTGGCCAGCAGGCCGAGCTTCGGCCGGTCCTGGCCGGTGAGGTCAAGGGCGTAGCGCAGCAGGGGGCTGGCCTCGATGAAACCGTATCGGGCGGTCTGCCTGAAGGAGCCGCCGCCGATGGCGAGGATGTGCGACTGTCCTGACCTGCTCATTGTGTAACCCCCACGGGTGAGTCGGACGAATGGCTCACTAGAGTACGGCGGGCAGCGCGTCGTCGAGGGTCGGATGCAGGAACCTGAAGCCTGTGTCAAGCAGTTTCGCCGGGACGGCTCGCTGTCCGATCAGCAAGCCTTCGTCCGCGAAGCCGCCGAGCACGGTGTGCAGCGCGAAGCCCGGCACGGCGACCGGCATCGTCGCCCTCTTCACCGCCCTGCCCAGGGCTTTCGTGAACTCCTTGTTGGTCACCGGCTCGGGGGAGGTCAGGTTGACCGGCCCCACCACATCGCGATTTTTCAGGACATGGAGGGCTGCGCGGACCCAGTCGTCCAGCGAGATCCAGGCCCACCACTGCCGCCCCGACCCCAGCGGCGCGCCGAGTCCCATCCTGAACACCGGCAGCATCTGCTTGAGCGCCCCGCCCCTGCCGCTCAGCGTGATGGCCGTGCGCAGCCGTACGGTCCTGACGCCGGCCTGCTCGGCGGCGGCCGCCTCCTCCTCCCAGCACTCGCAGAGCTCGGCGAGGAAGCCTTCACCGCGCGGCCCGCTCTCGTCGGTCACCCGGTCGCCCGTATCGCCGTAGAAGCCCGCTCCAGAGGCCGACAGCAGCACCTCAGGCGGCCGCTCCAGCCCTCTCAGCGCGGTGACCAGTGTCCTGGTGCTCTCGACGCGGCTGGCGACGATCTCCCTCTTGTACGCCTCGCTCCAGCGGTGCTCACCCAGCCCCGCGCCCGCCAGGTGCACCACGGCGTGGGCGCCTTCGAGCGACGCCCTGTCCACGAGGCCCCGCTCGGGGTCCCATCGCGACTCCTCGGTGCCGCGCGGCGCCCTGCGCACCAGCCGTACGACCTGGTGGCCCTCGGCCTTCAGCGCGGCGACCAGCGCGGTCCCCAGCAGCCCCGACGCGCCCGTCACGATGATCGCCATTCACCCACCCTACGCCCGGAGCCTCCGCGTCAGCCGTACGGGCGGTGGAAAGGGGCCGGGCGCCCGCGGAGAGCTCCGCGGGCGCCCGGTGTGATCACCTCGGGTGTTACGCCAGACCCAGCTGGGCCTCGAAGCGGCCCTCTTCCAGGCGGCGCTTGATCGTGGTGAGGAAGCGCGCCGCGTCGGCGCCGTCGACCAGGCGGTGGTCGTAGGTCAGCGCGAGGTAGACCATCGAGCGGACCGCGATGACCTCGCCCTCCGGGGTGTCGAGCACGACAGGACGCTTGACGACCGCACCGGTGCCGAGCATGCCGACCTGCGGCTGGTTCAGGATCGGCGTGTCGAACAGCGCGCCGCGGCTGCCGGTGTTGGTCAGCGTGAACGTGCCGCCGGTGAGCTCGTCGGGCGTCACCTTGTTGTCGCGGGTGCGCTCGGCCACGTCGGTGATCTTCCTGGCCAGGCCGGCCAGGTTGAGGTCACCGGCGTTCTTGACGACCGCCGCGAGCAGGCCACGCTCGGTGTCGACCGCGACGCCGAGGTTCTCGACGTCGAAGTAGGTCACCTCGTTGGTCTCGTTGTTGATCGTGGCGTTCAGCTTCGGGTGCTGCTTGAGCGCCTCGACGGCGGCCATCGCGAAGAACGGCGTGAAGGTCAGCTTGACGCCCTCACGGCGGAAGAACTCGTCCTTGGCGCTGTTGCGCAGCCGGGCGATCTTCGTGACGTCCACCTCGACGACCGAGGTGAGCTGGGCGGCGGTCTGCAGGGACTCGACCATGCGCTTGGCGATGGTCTGACGCAGCCGCGTCATCTTCTCGGTACGGCCACGCAGCGTGGTGTCGACCTGGACAGGCTCGGGCGCGGCCGCGGGAGCCTGGGCGGCCGCCGCGGGAGCGGCGGGCGCCTGGGCAGCGGGAGCGGCGGGCGCTGCGGCCGGAGCGGCGGCCTGAGCCGGAGCGGCCTGGTCGCGCTGGGACTTGGCGGCCTCGAGCACGTCCTGCTTGCGGATGCGGCCACCGACGCCGGTGCCGTTCAGCGAGTCGAGGTCGACGCCGTGCTCGTTGGCCAGCTTGCGCACCAGTGGCGTGACGTAGGGGCTGTCGCCACCCGACGGCAGCGGGGTGGCGGCCTGAGCCTGGGCGGGCGCCTGAGCCTGGGCCTGGGCGGGCTCGGGAGCGGGCGCCTGCGGGGCCTGGGCCTGCGGGGCCTGGGCCTGGGCGGGCTCGGGAGCAGGAGCGGGCGCGGGGGCCTGCTGGGCGGGCGCGGCCTGCGGCGCGGCGGGCGCGGGCTGCGGGATCGAGGAGGCGGGCGCGGGGGCCGGCTCGGGCTCAGGCTCGGGCGCGGCCTCGGGAGCCGGGGCGGCGGCGCCCTCGGTGCCGTTCTCGTCAATGATCGCAAGCTCGGCGCCGACCTCGACGGTCTCGTCCTCGGCGACGACAATCTTGGTAAGGACGCCCGCCGAAGGCGACGGGATCTCGGTGTCGACCTTGTCGGTCGACACCTCGAGGAGCGGCTCGTCGGCCTCGACGCGCTCGCCCTCCTTCTTCAGCCAACGGGTTACCGTGCCCTCGGTCACGCTCTCGCCGAGCTGGGGCATCTGTACGGAGACCGGCATGGGTATGACTTCCTCGAGTTCTTAGTTGTGGACGTGCAGGGGCTTGCCGGCCAACGCCAGCATGGCCTCGCCCATGGCTTCGGACTGGGTCGGGTGAGCGTGGATCAGCTGGGCGACCTCCGTGGGGAGCGCCTCCCAGTTGTAGATCAGCTGGCCCTCGGTGACGAGCTCGCCGATGCGGCGGCCGACCATGTGGACGCCGACGACGGGACCGTCCTTCTGGGCGAGGACCTTGACGGCCCCCGAGGTGCCGAGAATCTGGCTCTTGGGGTTGCCGGCCAGGTCGTAGACCTGCTCGACGATCTCGATGCCCCGCTCGGCCGCCTGCTTGGAGGTGATGCCCACCGAGGCGACCTCAGGGTCGGAGTAGGTGATGCGCGGCACGCCGTCGTAGTCGATGGGCGGCGGGTTGAGGCCCGCAATGTGCTCGGCCACCATGATGCCCTCGGCGAAGCCGGCGTGCGCCAGCTGCAGGGTGGGGATCAGGTCGCCGATCGCGTAGACGCCTGGCACGCTGGTCTGGCAGTGCTCGTCGACGACCACGGCGCCACGCTCGATCGTGACGCCCTGCTCCTCGAAGCCCATGCCCGCGCTGACCGCGCCGCGGCCCACGGCCACCAGCAGCAGCTCGGCGTCGAGGGTCTTGCCGTTGGCCAGCGTGACGACCACACCGGTGTCGGTGGTCTTGACGCTGTCGAAGAAGACGCCCAGCTCGTACTTGATGCCCCTGCGGCGGAAGGCCCGCTCCAGCAGCTTGGAGCTCGACTCCTCCTCCAGCGGCAGCAGGTGGGGCAGCGCCTCGACGATCGTGACCTCGGCTCCGAAGGAGCGGTAGACGCTGGCCAGCTCCACGCCGATGACGCCGCCGCCCAGCACGATGACCGAGGTGGGGACGCGATCCATCTTCAGCGTGTGCTCGCTGGTGATGACGCGCTCGCCGTCGATCTCGAGGCCGGGCAGCGACTTGGGGGCGCTGCCGGTGGCCAGCACGATGCTGCCGCCCTCGTAGACCTCCGCGCCCACCTGGACGCGGTTGGGGCCGACGAGTCTGCCCTCGCCCTCGACGATCGTGACGCCCGCGGACTTCAGCAGGCCCTGAACGCCCTTCCACGCCCGAGTGACGATCTTGTCCTTGAAGGCGTGGACGCCAGGCACGTCGATGCCGTCGAAACGGGCCTTGACGCCGTAGGCCTCGCTCTCGCGGGTCTCGTCGGCGATCTCCGCCGAGTGCAGCAGGGCCTTGGTGGGGATGCAGCCGCGGTGCAGGCAGGTGCCGCCGATCTTGTCCTTCTCGATCAGCGCGACCGTCTTGCCCAGCTCTGCCGCCCGCAGTGCGCAGGCGTAGCCGCCGCTACCGCCACCTAGGACGACGATGTCGTAGGCCACAGGAAAGCTCCTTGTCGGATGGTGATGCCGTCATCTTTTCACTTGTTAAGGCCCGTTGCGGCCCTCTCGGCCAGTCCGATGAGGGTGCGGGTGATGGCGCCCGTGCCGCCCTTCGGGGTGTAGCCGTGCGGCTCGCCCTTGTTGAAGGCGGGACCGGCCATGTCGATGTGCGCCCAGCGCCTGCCCTCGGGGACGAACTCCTTCAGGAAGATGCCGGCGGCCAGCATGCTGCCCCAGCGCTCGGGCTGGAGGTTGGCGATGTCGGCGATGGGGGAGTCGAGGCCCTTGCGCAGCTCCTCGGGCAGCGGCATGCCCCAGGCGCCCTCGCCCACGGAGTTGGCGACCTCGACGACGTGCTCGCGTACGGCGTCGTCGTTGGACATGACGCCCGCCGTACGCCAGCCGAGGGCGACGATCTGCGCGCCGGTCAGGGTGGCGACGTCGACGATCAGGTCGGGGTCGTCCTCCGCGGCGCGGGCGATGCCGTCCATGAGGACCAGGCGGCCCTCGGCGTCGGTGTCGAGCACCTCGACGGTCTTGCCGCTGTAGCTGGTCAGCACGTCGGAGGGGCGCGTGGCGGTGCCGCTGGGCAGGTTCTCCGCCAGGCAGAGGTAGCCGACGGCGTTCACCTTGAGCCCGAGGCGGGCGATGGCGACCAGGGCGCCGAAGACCGCGCCGGCTCCGCCCATGTCGGACTTCATCCAGTCCATGGCGGAGGACGGCTTGAGCGAGAGGCCGCCCGAGTCGAAGGTGATGCCCTTGCCGACGAAGGCCAGCGTCTTGGCCGCCTCGGGGTGGGTGTAGGACAGGCGGACCAGGCGCGGCGGGTTGGCCGAGCCCTGTCCGACGCCGACGATGCCGCCGTAGCCGCCCTCCTTGAGCTGCTTCTCGTCGAGCACCTCGACGCTGAGACCGGCCTTGCCGCCCTCCTGCTCGGCGATCTCGGCGAACTTGGCGGGCCACAGGTCGGAGGGCGGGGTGTTGACCAGGTCGCGGACCAGTGCGACGGAGTCGGCGACGATCGAGGCGCGCTCGGCGGAGCCTCCGGCCGAGGTCAGCACGTCGAGTTCGGCGACGGGAGCCTTGCGCTCGCCGTTGGTGCGGTACCGGCTGTAGTCGTAGGCGCCGAGCAGGCCGCCGAGCGTGACCGCCTCGGCCTCCTCGGCCGAGGTCGCCGGCAGCGCGAGCGCGGCGCGCGCGGTGCCCGCCAGGGAGCGGACGGCAGCGCCCGCTGCGCGGCGCAGGCCCTCCTGGTCGGCGGAGTCGCCGAGACCGACGGCGACCAGCAGCGGCGCGGTGATGGCGCCGAACGTGGGGATCTTGGCCAGTTCACCGGCCTTGCCGGTGAAGGCGACGGTGGCGAGCGCCGTCTCGAAGGCGCTGTCGACCGCCTCGATCGAGGAGCGGGGCCCCTGCGGGCCTGACACGAATCCGACGACCAACGCGTCGGTGTCGAACGAGACGGGATCTGCTGAGTTCAGCCGCACAGTGGTCACGTAGACCGATGCTATCCACGGTTGGCGGCTTATTCATAAACAGGGGTTCATCCTACCAATACTGTGCCAAGAAATGGTGCTAGTGTTGATAGCACCATGTTGCTCACGCTCGATCTCAACGACCCCCGTCCCCTGCACGAGCAGGTCGCCGGGGCGATCAGGCGCGCCATCGGCGACGGCTCCTATGCGGCCGGGGATCGCCTCCCCCCTGCGAGGGACCTCGCCGACGCGCTCGGCATCAACGCCAACACCGTTCTGCGCGCCCTGCGCGAACTGCGCGACGAAGGGCTCCTGGAATTCAGGAGAGGGCGGGGGGTGAGCGTGGCCGGCGTCCCGACCGGACGCGCGCTCATCGTCCAGCGGGCGCGTGACCTGCTGGAAGAGGCGAAGAAGTACGGCTACAGCCGCGACGACCTCATCGACGTACTGAAGGAGCTGCCATGAACAGGGCATTGACAGCGGCGGGGATCTGGGGGCTGATCGTCACCGCCGTCCTCGTAAGCGTCCCCCTGGCCCTCCGTGACAGGCTTCCCGACCCTCTGGCCACTCACTGGAGCGGCGCGGGTCCCGACAACCACATGTCCTTCACCCAGAACCTGCTGTTCACCGTCGCCATGGCGCTCGTGGCGCTCGCGATCATGGTCGGTGTCGCCCTGCACGGGAAGGCCTTCGAGCGGCGGCTGAGCCGCGCCTACTGGTGGGGCTTCCTGGTCGGCTGGGGCCTGTTCGTGATCGGCATGGAGCTGTCGATCGTCTACTCCAACCTCGACGTCTCCGACTGGACGCGGGCCAGGCCCCTCGGCTGGGGCGTCGCCGCCACCATGGCTGTGGCCGCCGCGGGCGGTGTCCTGGCGGGCTACCTCCTCAGGGGCGCTCCCGACCAGGCCCCCGAGCCAGGAGAGGCCCCGCCCAGGCTGCGGCTGAAGGCGGGACAGCGCTCGGTGTGGGTCAGCCGCGTCTCCAACGCCTGGCTGGCCGCGCTCGCGGTGGTCTCGGGCGTCGGGGCGCTGGTGCTGGGCGTGTCCACGGCGCTGGGGCTGATGGAGGGCGCGGCCTCCGGCCTGCTCGGTGTCTCGGTGATCCTGCTGGTGGCAGGGCTGCTCACCTCCTCCGCCACCGTGCGGATCACCCAGGACGGCGTGGCCATGGGCTTCGGCCCCCTCGGCTGGCCGGTGCGCAGGATCAGGCTCTCCAAGATCGAGAGCGCGTGGTCCGAGGTACGCCACCCGAGCCAGGTCGGCGGCTGGGGGCTGCGCGGCGTGCCGGGCATGGCGGCGATCATGCTGCGCGGCGGCGACTGCCTGGTGCTGCGCTACCACTCGGGCGGTCAGCTGGTCGTCAGCATCGACGACGCCGCGCGCGGCGCCGCCCTGCTCAACGCCCTGCTCGCCGAGCGCGTCGGACGATGACCCGCCGCCACGAGCCCTTCCTGCCCGCCGACCCCCACCACCCCCGGCAGTGAGCCTCCCCCCGTTCCCCTCTGCCAGGAGACGCTCGTGATCCTGCTCTTCCTGCTCGTGGCGTACGGCCTGGCCTGGCTGTCCGCGCTCCCGCTCTGGCTCGGCGGCGGCCTGGCCGATCCCTCCTTCGGCCCGCTCGTCGGCCTCATGATGTTCACCCCGGCGCTCGGCGTGCTGGCCGTGTGGGCGGTCAGGCGCACCCCGTTCCGCGTGTGGGCGCGCGAGACGGGCCTGACCCTCGGCGAACGAAGAGGCCGCACCATCGGGCTGTTCTTCGCGACCTGGGCGGCCGTCCCGCTGGTCGTGTACGGCACGCTCGCCATGACCGCGGCGCTCGGGCTCGTCTCGCTCGACCTCGGACGCCTCAGCCTGTTCACCGCCACGATGCGCGCCACGGGCGTGCCCCTGCCCGGCGACCCGCACGCCGCGCTGCTCGTCCAGCTGGCGGTCTCGACCCTGCTCCTGCCCGTGCTCAACCTCGTGCCCATGCTGGGCGAGGAGTGGGGCTGGCGCGGCTGGCTGCTGCCCAAGCTGGTGGCCTCACGAGGGGTGTTCGCGGGGCTGGTGCTGTCCGGGGTCATCTGGGGTCTGTGGCACGCTCCGGCCACCGCCCTCGGCTACAACTACCCGAGCCTCGGACCGTGGGCGGCCCTGCTGTTCGTCGGGTTCTGCGTGCTGGCCGGCATGCTGTTCGGCTGGATGCGGCTGAGGACGGGCAGCGTGTGGCCCGCCGTGATCGGCCACGCGGCGCTCAACCCCGCCGCCTCGCTCGCGCTCATGCTCGGCGACGCGGCGGCCCCGCCGAACACCGTGGTCGCGGGCGTCACTGGCCTGGCCGGCTGGGCGGTGCTGGCCGTCCTCGCCGCGCTGCTGTTCAGGCGCTGGCCCGTACGGCAGGAGCAGCCGGCCGGCTGACCAGGCTGGGCCGCCCGCATCGGCCGGCTGAGCACGGTTCGGCCGACCAGGGTTCGGCCGACCAGGGTTCGGCCGACCAGGGCTCGGCCGACCAGGGCTCGGCCGACCAGGGCTCGGCTCATCACCTCGGCTGACCGCATTCCACTGACCGCATTCCGCTGACCGCATTCCGCTGACCGCATCGGCCGGCTTGCGGGCGGTTGCGCATGGGGTCAGCCGATCGCGGCGCACACCACGAGCACGGCGGTGGTCGCGGTCTCGACGAGCGCTCCGAGCACGTCACCCGTGACCCCGCCGAGCCTGCGCCTGGCGTGGTGGAGCAGTGCCATGGCCGCTCCCAGTCCCGCCACGACCGCGATAGGGAGCGCCACCAGGGACAGCATCACGCCCGCGACCCCCGCGACCGCCACCACGGCGAGGGTGATCAGGAGCGCCGTTCGGCGGCGTACGGTGCCGGCCACCATGGCGCCCAGACCACCCGGCCTGGCGGAGGGGACGCCGTCGGCGCAGGCCCAGGTGAGCGCCAGCCGTCCTGTCACGCATGCCGTCACCAGCGCCGCGGGGCCCGCCTGCGCGAGCGCCGCGCACTGCACGAGCAGCGTGAACACCAGCGTGACGACCCCGAACGGCCCGATGTCCGACTTTTTCATGATGTCGAGCGCCTGGGTGGCGGGCTTCCCGCTGCCCAGGCCGTCGGCGAGGTCGGCCAGGCCGTCCAGGTGCAGCCCCCTGGTGAGCACCGCGAGGAGTCCGAGCGCCAGCGCCGCTTCGAGCAGTCCCGAGCCAGGCAGCAGAAGCGGGAGGCAGCTCACCACCCCGAGCGCGAGGCCGACCACCGGCGCCAGGACCATCGCGTGACCGGCCACCTCGCGATCCACCCGGTCCACCCTGACGGGGAAGACGCTCAGCGTCCCCACCGCGAACCGCAGCCCCGCCGACCCGACCATGACCGCCGATCCTAAGCTCCCACCCGCCCACCAACCGCTCCCGCCCCTCGCACATCCCGCCGCCTCCTCGCCTCGTCGCACACCTGGGCCCCTCGCACACCTGGGCCCCTCGCACACCTGGGCCCCTCGCACACCTGGGCCCCTCGCACACCTGGGCCCCTCGCACGTCCTCGCCCCTCGCACGTCCCCGGCTGTCGCGAACACCCCGGGCTGCCTCGGACCCTTGGGCTGCCTCGGACCCTTGGGCTGCCCTCGGTCACGGCCGGTTGTCTCGGACTCCCGGTACCTCTTGAAAGCGGCCCTGTATCCCGAACTTCGGAAGCGGCCCATGGATCCCGAACCCCGCGGGCCGATCGGCGGGGCGGTGGTGGCTAGGGTGTCCGGATGCATGCCGTGGAACTCGAAGGTGTCAGTGTCAAGGTGGTCGGCAGGGCGCTGCTGGCGGGGATCGACTGGCGGGTCGCCTACGGCCAGCACTGGGTGATCCTCGGTCCCAACGGTGCGGGGAAGACCACGCTGCTGTCGCTGGCGGCGGCCGTACGGCATCCGACCGAAGGGGCGGCCACCGTCCTCGGCCGCCGTCTGGGCAGGGTGGACCTCAGGGAGCTGCGCAGGGACATCGGTCTCGTCGCCGCCAGCCAGCGTCTGGTGGACGAGAGCCTGCTGGAGGAGGAGGGCGCCACCGCGCACACCGTCGTGCTCACCGGGCACACCGGCACCAGCGCCCCGCTCTGGGACCGCTACGGGCAGGCCGAGCACGACAGGGCGCACGCGCTGCTGGCCGACATGGGCTGCAAGGACCTGGCCGACCGGCTGTTCAGTGTGTGCTCGCAGGGGGAGAGGGCCAGGATCAGGGTGGCGAGGGCGCTCATGGCCGAGCCCGCGATCCTGCTGCTCGACGAGCCCTTCGCCGGCCTCGACCTCCCCGCGCGCGAGGACCTCATCACCGCCATCGAGGACCTGGCGGAGCGCGAAGGGCTGACCACGGTGACGGTGACGCACCACCTGGAGGAGGTGCCGGCTACGACCACGCACGCGCTGCTCATGCGCGACACCCGCATCCTGGCGGCCGGTCCCGTGGAGGAGACGCTGACCGCGCCGGCGCTTTCTGAGTGCTTCGGCCGCGAGCTGCGCGTGGACCGCCTGGAAGGGCGCTGGTCGGCCCGCGCGGTCCGCACCCCCCGCCCCTGAAGCGGCGCGCCCACCGAGACAGGAGGAGACCCGCACCGTCCGCCGCTCCGCGGGTAGCGGCGTGTCTACAAGGGCAGGAGACGGCCGGCGACGACGAGTGCGACATCCTCGGACTCGGCCGCCATGCGCTGGTTGAGCCGGCCGAGCGCGTCGCGGAAGGCGCGCCCGCTGGAGGTGGAGGGGACGACGCCGAGTCCGACCTCGTCCGACACCGCCACGACGCGCTGGGGGGTCGAGCGCCACGCCGCGACGAGCTCGTCGCAGCGCCGTACGACCTCGTCGCGGCGGGAGGGCTCCTCCCATGCGCCCGCCTCGTCGAACATCGCCGCCAGCCACGTGCCGAGCCCGTCCACCAGCAGCGGGGTCGTGGCCCGCGTGATCGCCTCGGCCAGCGCGGTCGTCTCCTCGTCGGCCCAGTGCGTGGGGCGCCTGGCCCGGTGGACGGCCACCCGCGCGGCCCATTCAGGATCGTCGTGACCTGAGGGGCCCGTGGCGAGGTAGGTGACGCGCGGCTCGCCGGCCAGCCGCAGTTCGGCCTCCGCGGACTTGCCCGAGCGTGAGCCGCCGAGCAGCAGCGTGCGCCGCGCGGGAGGCGGCATGGGCGAGGGGGCGTGGGAGGTGTCCAGGACGGCGCCGTCGGGTACGGCTCTCGCCCCCCACAGGGCCAGCCGCCTGGCCAGCTCCTCGGGCCTGACGCGGTGATCGAGCCCGACGGCGACCACGTGGGTCGAGGGGGTGACGACGCCGCGCCCGCGCAGGTCGCCGAGGACGAAGGGGTCGCCGATCAGATCGAGCAGCACGAGGTCGCAGGCCGCCCCCCGAGGGGAGGCCCAAGCGGATGGTGCGGGGAAGGGCGGGAAGAGGAGCCGGGAGCCGTCAGGAGCGACGAGGACGGGACCGTCGAGGCGGTAGCCGGGCGCCGGCCCCTCACCGGGCAGCCTGAGCGCCTCGTCGACCACCACCTCCAGCGGCGAGCGCGATCCGGGTGGGAGCGACGCGCACGAGACGCACGAGCAGCCGGGTGAGGGCCAGCCTTCGCGCCCCGCCGTACCGATGAACCTGACAAGCACGTCTCACAGCGTGGCACGCCCGCGGGAGCGTCGCGCCACGAGGACCCCTCCCGCCAGGAGGACGGCGGCGCCCGCGCCTCCCGCGATCCACAGAACGGGAAGGCCGCCCTCGGCAGGCTCCGAGGGCGCGGCGGCGACCTCGGAGCCGCCCTTCGCCCTCGCGGGGTAGTCGTTGACCGCGAGGACCGCGCCCGAGCCCTCGGCGCGCACCCTGCCGGCCAGCGCGAGCAGGTCCACGCCCGTGGCACCCTCGGCCCCGCTGACGCACCTGGTGAGCGCGGCGGGCGGCTGCTCGCCGGGGTAGGCGTCGGTCTCGGCGTCGCCGAAGTCGACCACGACCGCGACCCGCTGGTGCCCGGAGGCGGCGGGCTCCTTGCCGCAGACCTGGTCGAAGGCGGGCAGGTCACCGCGGGGAGACTCGGCCGCCGAGCCGTCCGGTGTGGCCGCGAAGCGCCAGCCGACCACCGAGCCGTCGCGGGCGGCCGTGCCCGCCTGACCTGACAGCCACGCGGTGCCGTCGCTCTGCCAGTAGCTCCACATGCGGGCGGCGTCCGGATCGGGTCCCGTGGGAGCGGGCTCTGCGAGGGCGGGGGCGGCGAAGAAAAAGGCCGCCGCGCAGGCGAGCCCGAATGCGCGCAGCATCGGATCGACCTCCATGCTCCAGGGGTATGGTGCGGGGTGCCGATTAAAGCTCGGGCGATCCCGTGGAAAAGGAGCGTATGGCATGACATGGCGTTGGCGTTATGAAAACGCGAATGGTGGTGAGGTGACCGACCGCCCCTTGCCGCGCGAGGTTTTCCCGAGCCAGGCCGATGCCGAGTCGTGGCTCGGTGAAAACTACCGTGACCTGCTGGAATCGGGGGTCGAGCAGGTGGCTCTGCTCGACGAGGACCGGGTTGAATATTCGGGAATGTCGCTGCGGGCGGAGTGAAAAGAAAAACCCCTTGGGACCCAAGGGGTTTTTCTTTTATACGTAATCGCTATGGCCGGGTGGCGGGGCTGACCGTCTTGGCGGGGTCGCGCTCGACGATCGGGCCGAGCACGTCGTCGATCTTCGACAGCACCTCGGCGTCGAGCTTGACGCCCGCCGCCTTGACGTTGTCGCGCACCTGCTCGGGCCTGGTGGCGCCGACGATGGCGCTGGCGACGTTCGGGTTCTGCAGCACCCAGGCGACCGCGAGCTGGGCCATGGTGAGGCCCAGGTCGGCGGCGATGGGCTTGAGGTTCTGGACGCGGGTCAGCACGTCGTCGTCCATGAACCTGTCGATCATCTTCGCGCCGGTGGCGTCGGTGGCGCGCGAACCGGCGGGGGCGGCCTGGCCGGGCAGGTACTTGCCGGTGAGCACGCCCTGCGCGATGGGCGACCAGACGATCTGGCTGATGCCCTCCTTCTCGCTCAGCGGCACGATCTCCGACTCGATGACGCGCCACAGGGCGGAGTACTGCGGCTGGTTCGACACGATGCGGTCGAAGCCCATCTCGTCGGCGATCTTCAGCGCCTGGGCGATCTGGTCGGCGGTCCACTCGCTGACGCCGACGTAGAGGACCTTGCCCTGCCGTACGAGGTCGTCGAAGGTCTTGAGCGTCTCCTCGAGAGGCGTCGCGTAGTCGAAGCGGTGGGCCTGGTAGAGGTCGACGTAGTCGGTCTGCAGGCGGCGCAGCGAGCCGTTGATCGACTCGGTGATGTGCTTGCGCGACAGGCCGCGGTCGTTGGGGCCGGGGCCCGTCGGCCAGTACACCTTGGTGAAGATCTCGAGCGACTCACGCCTGACGCCGTGCAGCGCCCTGCCCAGGACCTCCTCTGCCCTGGTGCCCGCGTACACGTCCGCGGTGTCGAACGTCGTGATCCCCTCGTCGAGGGCCGCCTTCACGCACTCCTTGGCGGCGTCCTCCTCGACCTGGGAGCCGTGGGTGATCCAGTTGCCGTAGCTGATCTCGCTGACGAGGAGGCCGCTGCGGCCGAGGTGACGGAATTCCATGCACTCGACTGTATCGGTTCGGGATAGTGTGCCCCGCGTGGTGAAGCTTGTACGGCTCGCGCTGACCGCCGCCATCCTGGCCGCCATCGCGGTACGGCTGCGCCGCCGTCGCGCCGGCGTCACGCGGGAGGGACAGGCCGGAGAGCTCCTCGGACGCAGGCGGTGGCCTCGTGGACGGTCATCGGCCGCGGGTGATCTCCGGTGAGCTGGTCTGGGAGTACGTCGGGTAGGGTGCCGCGGGTGCTCAAGCTCCTGCGGATGGCGCTGACCGCCGCCGTTCTCGCCGCGATCGCGATCAGGATCGACAGAAGGGCTCCTCAGGACGAGGAGGAGGTCCTGGAGCCGGTGCTGGGCCGCCCCGCCCCTGAGGACCTCGAACGCTACCGTCCCCGCGAGGAGAACAGGTTCTTCAGGGGGCTGCTGGCCGGAGTGGTCGCGGGCGTGCTCGTCGGCGCCCTGGGCCTGGTCGTGGCCACGAACATCACCGGCGAGCCCAGCGCCGCGGCCGAGGACGACCGGCTTGTCCCACAGTCGGAGGCGACTGTGGCGCTCGTGCCCGAGCCGGCGTCCACCCCGGCGCCGACGCGTGACCCCGCCTGCTCCCCGCAGAAGCGCCGGGCGGTGATCCGCCCCCTCGACCCCGCGGTGAAGCGCGAGGTGGACGCGGAGTGGCTGCGCGTCGAGCGATGGCTCAAGAGGCACGCGCCCGTCACCCACGCCGCGCTGCGCGGCCCCGCGAGAGCGCGGACCATCGCCGTGGCCGAAGCGCAGACGGGCCTGCGCTTCCCCGACGACCTGCGCGCCTCACTGCTGCGCCACGACGGCTCGATGGCCTTCGGACCGGGGAACGCCTCGGGCCTCGGTGTCAGGGGGATTCGCGATACGTGGCGGTTCCTATGTCACCACTTCCCCACCGTGGAGGGCCCCGAACCGCGCCTGGAGTACTGGAACGGCCGCATGATCCCCTTCCTGCACTTCCCCGAACGGAACAGCGAGCATCAGGAGTACGCCCTGATCGACTCCCAGGAGGGCGACGTCGGCTGGGACGACACGATCGGAGGGGTCGCCTTCGGCCGCGCGCCGTCCTATCTCGCCCTGCTGCGTGCCAACGCCGACGCGCTGCGCGACGGAGGTGAGGTCCACGGCTGGCGGCCCCGGGTGGTCCGCGGAGCTCTCCACTGGGAGCTCGCCGACGGCTGATGCGCTGACACGCGTACGGCCCGCGTCCACGACAGGACGCGGGCCGTACCCGAGCAGAGGTCTCAGGCCTTCGGCGGCGCGGGCTTGCCGCCGGGAAGGAACTGAGGGGGAGGGAAGCGGAGCCTGCGGATCTGCAGCGCCCGCATGGAGGCGTAGAAGCCGATGCCCTTGAGGTTCTCGCCGGGGAACTTCTCCGCGGCGAGCTTCTTCACCTTCCACGACACCCACACGGAGGTGGCGAGCACGCCGACCATCATGATCGGCCAGCCGATCGTGATGACTCCGAAGTAGACCCAGTTGCGGATCTCGGGAGGGAACGGGATCCACGTCAGCAGCAGGATCACCAGGGAGAAGGGCAGGAAGTACTGGCTGATCACGCGGCGCGAGTCGACCCAGTCTCGGGCGAACTTGCGCACGGGGCCCTTGTCGCGGGCGGGGAGGTACCGCTCCTCGCCGCGCATCATGCCCTGACGGGCCTTGTCCCTGTCGGCCGCCTGCCTGGCCCGCATCTGCTTGTAGGCGTCTTTGCGGTTGGCTGGAGCGGTCACAGGCTGGCGCCGACGCCCCTCGGCGTCACGGCGCTTCGGGGTGGGACGTCCTTTGCCCTGGGGCTTAGGATCGTCAGTGGGGACGGGGGACTCGTCCACTGAGGTCTGGGAACGGCGACGCAACACAGCGTCAACCCTACCTGGCGTGCAACTTAGTGACGCCCCCGTGCGTTATGCGTAGGGTAATCCCAAGGCGGCTGCGCTGCACTGGGTGACCACAGCACGACCTAAGAAGGGGACGGCCGACGCGCATGAGCGTGATGAAGAGACTTTCGATGATCTTCAAGTCCAAGGCCAACAAGGCCCTGGACAAAATGGAGGATCCGCGCGAGACCCTTGACTACTCATACCAGCGGCAACTCGAGCTGCTGCAGAAGGTGCGCAGGGGAGTGGCGGACGTCGCCACGTCGCGCAAGCGGGTGGAGCTGCAGATCAACCAGATCGAGCAGCAGGCCACCCGCCTTGAGGACCAGGGCCGCAAGGCGCTGTCTGTCGGTCGTGAGGACCTGGCGCGTGAGGCGTTGAGCCGTCGTTCCAGCCTGCAGACCCAGATCGCCGACCTGCGCGTCCAGCACGACAACCTGCAGGCCGAGGAGGAGAAGCTCACCACGGCCTCCCAGCGGCTCCAGGCCAAGGTCGACTCCTTCCGCCACAAGAAGGAGACCATCAAGGCCACCTACACCGCCGCCGAGGCGCAGACCCGCATCAACGAGGCCTTCTCCGGCATCTCCGAGGAGATGGGCGACGTCGGTCTGGCCATCCAGCGGGCCGAGGACAAGACCGCGCAGATGCAGGCCCGCGCGGGAGCCATCGACGAGCTGCTGGCCAGCGGCGCGCTCGACGACTTCAGCGGCAGCCGCAACGACGACATCCAGGCCGAGCTCGACCGCATGGGCGGCGGCAGGGACGTCGAGCTCGAGCTCGCCAGGATGAAGGCCGAGCTCGGTCAGGGCCCCGCTCCCCAGCCCTCCATCGAGCAGGGGCAGCCGCAGGCCCAGCCCCAGCCGCAGTCGCAGACCCAGCAGCTGCGCCAGCCAGGGGAGCCCGCATGATCGTCAGAATCATGGGTGAGGGGCAGGTCCAGATCGCCGACGGCGACCTTGGCGTGCTCAACGAGCTCGACAGCGAGCTCGAGGCGGCCATCGAGGCCGACAACGAACCCGAGTTCCGTGACAAGCTTCACGCTCTGCTCGACAAGGTGCGCCACGTGGGCAAGGCGCTGCCCGACGACAGCCTGGAGCCGTCCGAGCTGATCCTTCCCCCCGCGGACGCCTCGATCGAGGAAGTCCGGGAGATGCTGGGCGACTCGGGGCTCATCCCGGGTTAGCCCGTGAGCACCCGGTTCGCGTCGGACCGCGGCCTCACCAGCCGCATGGTCGTGACGTTGTTCCTGCTCGGGTTGCTCTACGTCGTCTTCGTCGGCGCCCTCATCGCCCTGGGCGTGCGGGCGCTGAGCGTGCTACTGATCGCCGGTGTCATGCTTCTGGCGCAGTACTTCCTGTCCGACCGCATCGCCCTGTTCGCGATGGGCGGGCGGGAGGTCTCGCCCCAGGAGGCTCCCGAACTGCACGGCCTGATCGACAGGCTCTGCGCGATGGCCGACATGCCCAAGCCGAGAGTGGCCGTCGCCGACTCGGACGTGCCCAACGCCTTCGCCACGGGACGCAACCAGAAGAAGGCCGTCGTCTGCGTGACGACAGGCATCCTGCGACGGCTGGAGCCGGAGGAGCTGGAAGGCGTCCTGGCCCACGAGCTGTCGCATGTTGCGCATCGCGACGTCGCGGTCATGACGATCGCCTCCTTCCTCGGCATCGTGGCCGGGCTCATGACGAGGTTCGCTCTCTACTCAGGGCTCGGCGGCCGCCGCGACGGCAACCAGGGCGGGCTGCCCATCGGCCTGATCGTCATGCTGGCCTCGATCCTGGTCTACGCCGTCAGCTTCCTGCTGACGCGCGCTCTGTCGCGCTACAGGGAGCTGGCCGCCGACAGGGCGGGGGCGCTGCTGACGCAGCAGCCGTCCGCGCTGGCCAGCGCGCTGACCAAGGTGAGCGGCGAGATGGCGCGGATCCCGACGCGCGACCTGCGCGAGGCGGAGCCGTTCAACGCCTTCTACTTCGCCCCCGCGCTCAAGCAGGGGCACACGCTGGCGGGTCTGTTCTCCACGCACCCGCCGCTCCAGCGCAGGCTGGAGAACCTGGCGAAGATCTCCGCGCAACTCGGGAGGGGCTGACCATGAGCTGGCTCGATGTGATCCTCGGCAGGACCAAGCCGGTCCAGCCTGACCTCGACGCGCTGTTCGCGCTGCCGTCCGCGGCCGTCACCCTGCAGGCCGCCACCGGGCTGGCGCCGACGGGGGTGGGCTCGGTCAGCTACAGGGCGGCCGAGGGAGGGGCGTTCGCCACGCTTCACGGCGACGTCAAGGCGCTGCTCGGCGAGCGGGTGGAGGAGTCGGAGGACGTCTACGGCTACTCGTGGCTGGTGGTCAGGCGCGCGCCCGACGCGCTCTCCGACCTGGTCACTGAGTTGCACGCGGTCAACTCCTCGCTCGAGGACGCGGGCTTCGGCCCTTCGCTGCTGTGCTCGCTGGTGTCCTTCACCGACGCGCAGGGCCGCAGGCTGGCCATCGTCTACCTCTACAAACGCGGCACGTTCTACCCCTTCGCGCCCCTGGGGGGGCAGCTCAGGGACAACGCGCTCGAACTGCAGGCCCGCGGCGCGCTCACCGGCGAGCTGAAGATCGAGGAGGATCTGTCGCGCTGGTTCCCCGTGTGGGGCGCGCCCGGTCTGTAACCAGTACCCCGGGATGGGGCGTTTGTACGCTTGGTGATGTAATGATCACATGGAGCGACGACTCAGCCTGGCGGCCGCCTGCGTGTTCGCCGTCGTGGCCGTCCTCGTCAGCGCGTGGATGCCGGGCCAGTTCACCAGCCAGGCACTGGACCTGCACCGCCTGGTCGGTCAGCTGACAGTCGCCGACCAGGAGTGGTCGGCCCTGTTCAGGGCGTGCGACACGGTGGCGGGCCTGGCCTGCATGGCGGGGGTCGCCCTCGTCATCAGGGTGCGCGAGGAGTGGCAGGGCTGGCTGGCGATGGCGATGTTCGGGCTCTGCACCGCCGTCGGAGGGCTGTTCCCGCTCGACTGCGCCGGGTGCGGAGGGCCGCTCTCCTTCGCCCATCGGGCGCACGTGGCGGCGGGCGTGGCCGCCAACGCCGCCGTGCTGGTGGCCATGGTGGTGCTGAGCGCGCGATGGCGCAGCACGTTCACCTGGCTGCTCACCACGGCCACGTGCGCGGCCACCATGGCCACGCACGTCGCCGACGCCGTGGGCAGGTACGCGGGACTCGCCCAGCGCGTGCAGGTCACGCTCGTCGCCGTCTGGCTGCTCTACCTGGCCGCGAGGCTCCTGGTCGAGGCCACGCCCTCCCCGGACAGCGGCCCCGTCCATGTCGTCGACGAGGGGTCGGGCCATGTCGTGCTGCTCAGCTCGGGGCCGGCGGGCGCGTGGTACCAGTGGGAGGCCGTCGCCGAGGGACTTCGCGAGGGGAACCGCGTCCTCCGCTTCGACCGGCCAGGTCTCGGGCTCAGCCCCGCCGTGCCCACCCCGCCCACCCTGTACGGCGAAGCCGCCCGCCTGGCCGCGCTCGTGCCCGGCTCCGAACGGGCGACCGTCGTGGCGCGCTCGGTCGCCGCCTGGCACGCCGAGGCCTTCGCCAGGCTGCATCCGCTGCGCGTGGCCCGTCTCGTCCTCGTCGATCCCGCGTGCGAGCGGGGCCCGAACATCGCGTGGGCGGGCGGCCTGCGCGCGTGGGCGCCCGCCCTCGGCGCCACGTGGGGGGCGACCGCCCTGGCCAGGACGCTGGGCTGGCTGGCGCACACCCTCCGCACCGGGCTCGCCGACCCCCACGGCGTCTACCGCACGGGCAGGGTGGTCGCCGCCGCGGCGGGGGAGTGGCTGGCGAAGGGCGAGATGGCGGCGGACCTGGAGGAGGTCAGGCGGGAGCATCCGGTCCCCTCCGTGCCTGTCACGGTGATCAGCACGGGGGGCCAGTGCGCGGCGCGGCTGGCGGAGTGCCTGGGAGCGCGCCTGGTCGTGGTGGCGGGCGAGGCGGAGCGGCGCGCCGCGGTGGTGGAGGCCTGCCAGGAGCCGCGCGTGCCGGGCTAGCCGCGCCCGCCCAGGGATGGCACGATCGGCGTGAAACCGGGCAGGAACTGGGAGGCGGCATGGTGGACTGGACCCACGAGCGGTACGCGGCGGCTGCGGTCACGCAGATCGAGCGGATGGCGGGGACCGTCGAGGGCGCCGACTTCACGACGCAGGTGCCGACCTGCCCAGGATGGGACCTGCGGCAGCTGGTGACGCACACCGGCGGGGTCCACCGGTGGGCCGCGCTCATGGTGGGCGAGCTGGCGGCCGAACGGTACGACAGGGCGGCGCTCGAGGCCGGCTTCGCCGGGCTCGCGGACGGGGAATTGGCCGGATGGCTCCGCGAGGGGGCGGGGCTGCTGGACGAGGCGCTGACCGCGCACCCCGGTGACGCGCCGATGTGGGCGTGGGGCGGCGACAGGCACGTGCGGTTCTGGTCGCGCAGGCAGCTCCACGAGACCGTGGTGCACCACGCGGACGCCGCGCTGGCCCTGGGCGTGACATTCGACATCCCCGAGGACGTGGCGGTCGACGGGGTGGAGGAGTTCCTCGACATCCTGCCGTACGCCAGATGGCGCCCCGAGGTGCGCGAGCTCACAGGCGACGGAGAGACGATCTCGTGGAGGACGGGCTCGGGCGCGGCGTGGCTGATCACGCTCGGGCCCGAGGGGTTCGCCTACGAGCGCTCGGCGGCGCGGGCGAGCGCCACGCTGCACGCCGACACCGCCGCCGAGCTGCTGCTGCTGATCTGGCACAGAGGCGAGCTCGAACGGCAGCGCATGGATGGCGAGACCAAACTGTTGCGATGGTGGGCAGACCATTCCATGATCTAGTCAAGCGGCCGGGTCGATCCATCAGCCCGCCGGGGCGTGATGGTGACATGTCCCACATGATCAGACTGACACACGCGCTCGCGGCCTCGGCCGTCGTGTTCGCGGGAATGGGCATGCTCGGCGGGCTCGCCAGGGCGGCGACCGCGGAACCTGCGAGGGTGGTTGTGGACGAGACGAGCAAACGGATCTCGGTGGTCGGAGAGGGCGTCATCTCCGCCACTCCCGACGTCATGCGCCTATCGGCGGGCGTCGAGGTGCGCGCGGCCAGCGCGGGCGAGGCGTTCAAGGCCGTCAGGGCAGCCGCGGCCAAGCTCACGAAGGCCCTGCTCGAGGCGGGGGTGGCCGCCAAGGACCTGCGGACGAGCGAGCTCTCCCTCGGCCCCGAGTACGAGACCTACCCGAAGGTGTCGGGCTACCGGGCCTCCCAGGGGGTCGAGGCGGTCGTGCGCGACCTGAACAAGGCCGACCGGATCATCGACGCCGCCGTCGCGGTCGGTGAGGAGGTCAGGCTCAACGGGGTCTCCTTCGAGGTGTCCGATCCCGCCGCGCTGCTCAGGAAGGCCCGAGCCGCCGCCTTCAAGGACGCCCAGACCAAGGCGAGGCAGTTCGCCGAGCTGGCGGGGCGAAGGCTCGGCGAGGTCGTCCTCATCAGCGACGAGGTCGTGGGAGGGCCGCACCCCATGGCCTTCGCGGGAGCGGCCGCCGAGGACAGGTCCTCGGTGAGCCCCGGACGGCAGAACCTCTCGGTCCACGTCCGGGTCGTCTACTCACTCGTCTAGGCGCCAGGAGCCCGGCCCTCGCTCGTCGGGGGCCGGGCGCCGACGGGTGCTACGGCAGGGCCAGCATGCGGTCCAGGGCGACCTTGGCCCAGTGGGTGGTGTCGGCGTCGACCGTGATCTGGTTGACGACCTCGCCGAGCACCAGCGACTCCAGCGCCCACACCAGGTGCGGCAGGTCGATGCGGTTCATGGTCGAGCAGTAGCAGACCGTCTTGTCGAGGAACGAGACGCTCTTGTCGGGGAACATCTGCCCGAGGCGCTTGACCAGGTTCAGTTCGGTGCCGACCGCCCACTTCGAGCCCGCGGGGGCCTCGGCGAGCTTCTTGATGATGTACTCCGTCGAGCCCACGTGGTCGGCCTTGAGCACCACCTCGTGCTTGCACTCGGGGTGGACCAGGACGTTGACGCCGGGGATGCGGCGCCGTACGTCGTCGACCGAGTCGGCGGTGAAGCGGCCGTGCACCGAGCAGTGGCCCTTCCACAGGATGATCTTCGCCCTGCGCAGCTCCTCGGCGGACGGCGGCCTGTGCGGGTTGTAGACCAGGCAGTCCTCGAGCGACAGGCCCATCTCCAGCACGGCGGTGTTGCGGCCCAGGTGCTGGTCGGGCAGGAAGAGCACCTTCTCGCCCTGCTCGAAGGCCCACTCCAGCGCCCGCTTGGCGTTGGAGGAGGTGCACACCGTGCCGCCGTGCCTGCCGCAGAAGGCCTTGATGTCGGCGCTGGAGTTCATGTACGTGACAGGCACCACGGTGTCGGCGATGCCGGCGTCCTCGAGGATCTCCCACGCCTCCTCGACCTGGTCGAAGGTGGCCATGTCGGCCATCGAGCACCCCGCGGCCAGGTCGGGCAGGATCACCTTCTGCGCGTCGCCGGTGAGGATGTCGGCCGACTCGGCCATGAAGTGCACGCCGCAGAAGACGATGTACTCCGCCTCGGGACGGGCGGCGGCCTGCTGCGCCAGCTTGAAGGAGTCGCCGGTCACGTCGGCGAACTGGATGACCTCGTCACGCTGGTAGTGGTGGCCGAGGACGAACAGCCTGTCGCCCAGCGCCTCCTTGGCCTTGCGCGCACGCTCCACCAGTCCGGGGTCGGAGGCGGCGGGAAGCTCGCCAGGACAGTCGACCCCCTTCTCGCTGTGCGGATCGGTGTCCTGCCCGAGGACGAAGAGCGGCAGCCCAGTCTGGGTGGCCATGGCCGTACCCCCTTATCGTCGAAGTGACGACTAATGATGACACACGCCTTGGGGGGATTTATTCCGGGTCCTTGGCCACAACCTCACGTCAGCGGAATGCATAGCGGTCGCCGGGTGTTGGTAGCGTCTAAGTAGGACGTCAGAAACAGACAGCCGTGACACTGCGGCTGATCCAGACGCGGGAGTCAGCACATGACGGTTGAGAGCAGCGAGACCACGACGCAGGGCCTGGTCCTGACCGACGCGGCCGCGGCCAAGGTCAAGAGCCTGCTGGAGCAGCAGGGTGAAGAGGGCCTGCAGCTGCGCGTTGCCGTGCAGCCGGGTGGCTGTTCCGGCCTGCGCTACCAGCTCTTCTTCGACGACCGGTCGATGGACGGCGACATCGTCTCGGACTTCGACGGTGTGGGTGTCGTGACCGACAGGATGAGCGCGCCCTACCTGATCGGCGCCACCATCGACTTCGTCGACACGATCGAGAAGCAGGGCTTCACCATCGACAACCCCAACGCCACGGGCTCCTGCGCCTGCGGCGACTCGTTCAACTAGCCGGGCGCCGCAGGGTCCCGTCCGTCTTTGTGCGGGCGGGACCTTCGCGTATTCTCTTGGGGCTCATTGGCTTGCTGACAACGAGGAAGAAGAATCCCGTGCGCATCGCCGTCACCGGCTCCATCGCGACAGACCATCTGATGACCTTCCCCGGCAGCTTCGGGGACCAGCTCATCGCCGATCAGCTCGACCGGGTATCCCTGTCGTTCCTCGTCGACGATCTGCAGGTCAGGCGTGGTGGTTGCGCGGCCAACATCACCTTCGGCATGGGCTGTCTCGGCCTCGGCCCGATCCTCGTGGGCGCGGTCGGCGCCGACTTCGCCGACTACCGCTCGTGGCTCGAGCGGCACGGGGTCGACTGCGACTCGGTGCACGTCTCCGAGACCCACCACACCGCGCGCTTCCTGTGCACGACCGACGAGCACCACAACCAGATCGCCTCCTTCTACACCGGCGCGATGGCCGAGGCGCGGTTGATCGAGCTGAAGCCCATCGCCGACCGCGTCGGCGGGATCGACCTGGTGCTGATCAGCCCCAACGACCCCGACGCGATGCTGCGCCACACCGACGAGTGCCGTCAGCGCGGCATCCCGTTCGCCGCAGACCCCTCCCAGCAGCTGGCCCGCATGTCGGGCGAGCAGATCCGCCAGCTGGTCGACGGCGCCGCCTACCTGTTCTCCAACGACTACGAGAAGGGCCTCATCGAGCAGAAGACCGGCTGGTCCGACGCCGAGGTCCTCGACAGGGTCGGCGTGCGCGTCACCACCCTCGGGCCCAAGGGCGCGGTCATCGACCGCAAGGGCGAGCCGTCCGTCCACGTGACCCCCGCGCCGGAGCTGGGCAAGGCCGACCCCACGGGCGTGGGCGACGCGTTCAGGGCCGGGTTCCTGTCCGGCGTGGCCTGGGGCCTGACGCTGGAGCGGGCGGGGCAGGTGGGCAACCTCACCGCCACGCACGTGCTGGAGCGCGTGGGCTGCCAGGAGTACGAGCTGAGCCAGAAGGTCTTCCTCGACCGCTTCGCCGCCGCCTACGGGCAGCAGGCCGCAGACGAGGTGGCCGCGCACATCCGCTGCCACCACGCCTGATCCTTCTCTTGGCTTACGGCACGCGAAACAACGGCCACCGGGGTCACCGGTGGCCGTCCGTCCCTCACGCGTGCTCCAGCGGGAGCGCGCTGCCCGCCGTCACGCCGGGCCGCGGAGGCGTTCAGGGCGCGTAGATGCGGTGCATGAACTCGGCGAGCTGGTCGTCCGGCAGGTGCTTGGCCAGGTCGGCCTCGCTGATCATGCCGATGATCCGGTGGTTGTCGATCACGGGCAGGCGCCTGATCTGGTTCTCCTCCATGCGCGTCAGGGCCTCCTCGACCGTGGCGTCCGCCGCCACCCAGACCAGCCCTGTGGCCATCTGAGCGGCCGTCACCGTGGAGGGGTCGTGCCCCTCGGCGACGCACTTCACGACGATGTCGCGGTCGGTGATGATGCCCTTCAGCCTGTCGTCCTCGCCGCAGATGGGCAGCGCGCCGACCTTCATGTCGCGCATCATCTGCGCGGCCCTGTCCAGGGTCTCGTGGGCGGCGATGCACTCCACGCCCGGGTTCATGAGGTCGCGCGCGGTCTCGTGCGGATGTCCGCTGGTCATCTGAATCCCCCCGAAGTCGATGACTTTCCGTCGGGGATGTACCCATCTACGCGCGGCTCACGACCCCTGGCCGCGTGGCCGTCCGGTCAGTAGTTGCGGCGCACGTGGATCGCCCAGCCGCCGCCGGGCAGCTCGTAGGTGCCCACGTGCGGATGCGACTTGAGCCTGCACCAGGCGGGCACGTCGGTGAAGGCGGCAGGATCGTCGGCCAGGACGGCGACGACGGCGTTCAGCGGCACGAAGTTGATCTGCTCGGCGAGCATGATGATCGGGATCGGGCACTTCTTGCCGAGCGCGTCGATGGTCAGGGCCGGCTGAGCTGCGACTGTCATGCGACTCCTGCGTCTTGACGGATCCGGCGCACCACGTCGGGAAGGACGGTCAGGAACCTGTCGACCTCGGCCGCGGAAGCGCCCCTGGGCAGCGATACCCGGACGTTTCCATGCGTAAGCACGCCCATCGCCTCCAAAACATGCGATGGACGAAGCGTACTAGCCGTGCACGAGCTGCCGGACGATACGGCGAAGCCGGCCTTGTCGAGCTCGGTCAGCAGCGCCTCGCCGTCGACGTAGAGGCAGGAGAAGGTCACGATGTGCGGCGCCCTGTCGACGGGGTCACCGATGACCTCCACGTCGGGCACCACCTGGGGCACCCGCTCCCTGATGACGTCGACCAGGGCGGACAGGCGGGCGTTGTCCCTCTCGGCCTCCTCCTTGACCGCCACCAGCGCGGCTGCGGCCGCCACGACCGCGGGGACGTTCTCGAAGCCCGGCACCCTCCGGCGCTCGCGCTCGTCCTCGGGCAGGAAGGAGCGGAACCTGGTTCCCTTCCGCACGGCCAGCACCCCCACCCCCGCGGGCCCTCCCCACTTGTGCGCGCTGGCCGTCAGCACCGACCAGCCCTGGGGGATCGGCAGGCGGCCCGCGCTCTGGGCGGCGTCGACCAGCAGCGGCACGCCGTGCTCCCTGCAGATCGCGGCCGCCCGCTCCACCGGCTGCAGCGTGCCGACCTCGTGGTTGGCCGTCTGCAGGCAGGCCAGGGCGGTGCCCTCCATGGCGACGGCCGCGCCGAAGGCCGCCAGATCCACGCGACCTGCCAGGTCGACGCCCACGGTGCTCACCGTGCCGTCCTCGCCCTCGTGGACGGCGGCGGCGTGCAGGACGCTGGAGTGCTCCACCGCGCTGGTCACGAGGTGACGCCCGGCCCTGCGCCTGCCGTGTAGGGTGCCGAGCACGCCGAGATGCACGGCCTGCGTGCCCGAGGAGGTGAAGGAGACCTCGTCGGGCCTCGCGCCCAGCGCCTCGGCCACCTCCGTGCGGGCCTGCTCCAGCAGCAGGTGAGCACGGCGGGCCTGGCCGTACAGTCGCGCCGGGTCGGCCCAGCCCGCATCCATGGCAGTTATCAGCGCTTCACGCGCTCGGGGGTGCAGCGGCTCGGTCGATGCCGCGTCGAAGTACGCCACATCGAGACATTAACGGGGGCGAGCGGGGAGCCGACCACCCCCCACGCTAATGTGTCTGCAATCAGCTGTGCATATGGAAATACGAGCGCCCAGGAGAGACTCCTGGGCTTCATCTGTGGGGTAGGCGATCCGTGAGTCCGACCCGCCGTACTGAGCGGCGTCCGTTGGGCCGGCGCAGAGTGTCCAGCGCCGCCGGTTTGGCGTTGCTGCTGGCCTCCGCGACGGCTTGTGCAAATGACGTGCCCGAGGCCAACTGGTCGCGTGGCCTCCTGCCGGAGAGCGTCACCAAGCAGGGCGAGACCGTCACGAACCTGTGGAACGGGGCGTGGATCGCGGCTCTGGCCACGGGACTCGTCGTCATCGTCCTGATCATCTGGGCGTGTGTCTTCCACCGCAGGCGCAAGAACTCGGCCGAGCTCCCTCCGCAGGTCCGCTACAACCTGCCGATCGAGATCCTCTACACGCTCGTGCCGCTCGTCATGGTGTCGGTGTTCTTCTTCTTCACCGCCCGCGACGAGACCGAGATCCTCAAGACCTCGGCCGCGCCCGCCGTGACAGTCCACGTGGAAGGTTTCCAGTGGAGCTGGCGCTTCACCACCGACGCCGGCGGCAAGACCGCCAAGGTCGTCGGCATGCCGGTGAGCGACTACCAGGCGGCCCAGGCGCCGGAGCTGGTGCTCCCGGTGAACACCCAGGTCCAGTTCAAGCTCGACGCCGACGACGTGATCCACTCGTTCTGGGTCCCCGCGTTCATGTTCAAGCGTGACGTGATCCCCGGCATCTCAGGCGAGAAGAACAAGTTCGAGATCACCACGCTGAACAAGCCCGGCACCTACGCGGGCCGCTGCGCCGAGCTGTGCGGCGTCGACCACAGCCGCATGCTCTTCAGGGTGAAGCTCGTCTCGCAGGCTGAGTTCGACCAGTACATGACGACCCAGGCTGGGAGCCCCCAGTGACCGCCATTCAAGCTCCATCCGTCACGGCGCCGCCGACCCGCAAGGGCCTGGTGATCGCCAAGTGGATGTCCTCCACCGATCACAAGATCATCGGACATCTCTATCTGATCACGTCGTTCATCTTCTTCCTGATCGGCGGCGTGATGGCGCTGATCATGCGCGCCGAGCTGGCGCAGCCTGGGCTGCAGCTCACCACCAACGAGCAGTTCAACCAGCTGTTCACCATGCACGGCACGATCATGCTGCTGATGTTCGCGACGCCGCTGTTCGCCGGCTTCGCCAACGAGCTGATGCCGCTGCAGATCGGCGCGCCCGACGTGGCCTTCCCCCGCCTGAACATGGTCAGCTACTGGCTCTACCTGTTCGGCAGCATCATCGCGGTCAGCGGCTTCCTGACCCCGAACGGCGCGGCCAGCTTCGGCTGGTTCGCCTACACCCCGCTGTCGAACGCGATCAGCTCGCCCGGCATCGGCGGCGACCTGTGGATCATGGGCCTGGCCCTGTCCGGTCTCGGCACCATCCTCGGCTCGGTGAACTTCATCACCACGATCATCTGCATGCGCGCGCCCGGCATGACGATGTTCCGTATGCCGATGTTCACCTGGAACATCCTGCTGACCAGCATGCTCGTGCTGATGGCCTTCCCCGTGCTGGCCGCGGCGCTGCTCGCGCTGGAGGCCGACCGCAAGCTCGGCACCCACATCTTCGCCCCCGAGACCGGTGGCGCGATGCTGTGGCAGCACCTGTTCTGGTTCTTCGGACACCCCGAGGTCTACATCATCGCGCTGCCGTTCTTCGGCATCGTGACGGAGATCCTCCCCGTCTTCAGCCGCAAGCCGCTGTTCGGCTACATCGGCCTGGTCGGCGCCACCATCGCGATCGCCGGTCTGTCGATCACCGTGTGGGCCCACCACATGTTCGCCACAGGCCAGGTCCTGCTGCCGTTCTTCTCGTTCATGACGTTCCTCATCGCGGTGCCGACGGGCGTGAAGTTCTTCAACTGGATCGGCACGATGTGGCGAGGCCATCTGAGCTTCGAGTCGCCGATGCTGTTCTCGATCGGCTTCCTGATCACCTTCCTGCTCGGTGGCCTGACCGGCGTCATCCTGGCCTCGCCGCCGCTCGACTTCCAGATCAGCGACAGCTACTTCGTCGTGGCCCACTTCCACTACGTGGTCTTCGGCACCGTCGTGTTCGCGATGTTCGCGGGCTTCTACTTCTGGTGGCCGAAGTTCACCGGCAAGATGCTCAACGACAGGATGGGCAAGGTCCACTTCTGGCTGCTGTTCGTCGGCTTCCACACCACCTTCCTGGTGCAGCACTGGCTGGGCGTCGTGGGCTTCCCCCGCCGCTACGCCGACTACGCGCCGACCGACGGCTTCACCGACCTGAACCTCATCTCGTCGGTGGGCGCCTTCGTGCTCGGCGCCTCGACGCTGCCGTTCTTCTACAACGTCTGGAAGACCTGGCGCAGCGCGCCGAAGGTCACCGTGGACGACCCGTGGGGCTACGGCGGCTCGCTGGAGTGGGCCACCTCCTGCCCGCCGCCGCGGCACAACTTCACCTCGCTGCCCCGCATCAGGTCCGAGCGCCCCGCGTTCGACCTCCACTACCCGCACGTGTCGGCCAAGCCTCTGGAGGGTGAAGCCCGATGAAGGTCCAGGGTTGGCTGTTCCTGCTCTGCGGACTGTTCTTCGCCGGCGTCGACGTCGTCTACTGGTTCTGGTCCAGGGAGCCCGTCGGCACCACGGCCATGGCCATCTCGGTCGGCTTCGCGTTCATGATCGGCTACTACCTGATGTTCACGGCCCGCCGCATCGGCGCCCAGCCGGAGGACAACAAGCAGGCCGAGATCAGCGACGGCGCCGGTGAGATCGGCTTCTTCAGCCCGAGCAGCTGGTGGCCGCTGTTCGTCTGCCTCGCGGCGGCGTTCGCGTTCGTCGGCTTCGTGATCGGCATGTGGATGTTCCTGATCGGCGTCTTCATGGTGATCATGGCGATGGTCGGCTTCGTCTTCCAGTACTACCGGGGTCACTTCTCCCACTGACCCATCCACGCTGAAGCGGGTGCCCTTGTCCAAGGGCGCCCGCTTTTGGCGTTTTTTACCGCGCACCGGATATGGCAAAACGGTTACGGAGGGTAGTAACGGGGCCTGAGGGATTGCGGAGAGGGGAGTTCTCGTGGGGCGGTTGACTCAGGGATCGGCTGGTGTTCTGGCCCTCGCCGTACTGACCGGTTGTGCGGGGAGCGAGAAGCCCGAGGGGCAGGCCACGCCGAGCGCCGCGCCGCCGGCGGCGAGCGTCCATGTGCTGCCCGCCGACAAGGCGGGCAACGTGCCGACCGACCAGACCGTGCTCGTGGCGGCCAGGGGCGGCACGCTGCGGAGCGTCACCGTCACCGGCAAGGCGGGCACCCTGACGGGCGAGCTCAGCGCGGACGGCACGCAGTGGCGCAGCGAGCGCTACGCCACCCCCGGCGCCTCCTACACCGTCACCGCGCTCGTGGCCAACCCCGTGGGCCAGACGACGCGGACCACGACCACGTTCTCCACGGTCAAGGCCGACAGCACCTTCGGCATCGAGTACATCGCCCCGCACAAGGACGACACGGGACTGACCGTCGGCGTCGGCATGCCGATCATGATCACCTTCGACAAGGACATCACCGACCGCGTCTCGGTCGAGCGCAACCTCGTCGTGAAGACCTCCAAGCCGGTCGAGGGCGCCTGGCACTGGTTCGACGACAGGCACGTCGACTTCAGACCGAAGAAGTACTGGCCCGCGCACACCAGGGTCCGCCTCGAGGCGCGCCTGGCCGGCGTGCGCGGCGGGGAGGGCATGTACGGCAAGCGCGACCACGTCCTCGACTTCAAGATCGGCAGAGAGCAGATCACCAGCGGGAGCACGCAGAACCACGTGCTGAAGGTGAAGCGCGACGGCAGGCTCGTCAGGGAGATGCCGATGAGCGCCGGCCAGGGCGGGGCGTGGAAGTACTACACGACCTCCGGCATCCACCTGGCGATGTCCAGGGAGCCGGTCACCATCATGACCTCTCCTGGCATCGGTCCAGGCCAGTCCGGCTACTACCGCCTGACCGTCTACAACACCGTCCGCATCTCGAACTCCGGCGAGTACGTCCACAGCGCGCCGTGGTCGGTGGGCTCGCAGGGCCGCGCCAACGTGAGCCACGGCTGCGTGAACGTCAGCCCCTCCAACGCGGCGTGGTTCATCAAGAACACGCTGATCGGAGATCCGATCATCATCACCGGCTCGCCGCGCAGGCTGGAGCCGACCAACGGCTGGGGCCACTGGCAGGAGGACTGGAAGCAGTGGTTGCAGTGGAGCTCGGTGAAGTCGGGGATCACCGAGTCGCTCTAGGTGCGGCCCTGCGGCCCGCCCGGCCGGGCGGGCGGCGGGTGGCCCCGGCGCCGATCAGCCGAGCGGCAGGCTGGCGTGCACGGAGCGACCGTCCGCGGTCGTGAGGGTGCCGCCGAGCAGAGCGGCGCGTTCGCGCATGCTGAGGCCAGGCGCCCTGGAGGGGCCGTCGTCGGTCACCAGGACCTCCAGGAAGCCCGGACGCCATCGAAGGGTCACTCTGGCACAGGTGGCCGACGAGGCGCCGCTGAGGGCCTCCTGGACGATCCGGTAGGCCGACAGCTCCACGCCGGGGGCGACAGGGGCGGCGCGACCGTCCTGGACGAACTCCACCCGCAGGCCGGTACGGCGCGCGTCGTCGAGGAGGTCGGGCAGGTCGGTCAGGCGCGGCTGCGGCGTCCTGGAGGGCGGGACCCCGGTGAAGGCGCTCAGCACGCCCAGCATGCGCTGCAGCTCGCCCAGGGCCTGGCGGCCCGACTCCTCGGCCTCCTTCAGCGTGTCCGTGGCCCTCAGGGCGTTCTTCTCCATGGTCATGCGGCCCGCGCCGACCCCCAGGGTCATGACGCTGACGTGGTGGGCCACCACCTCGTGCAGCTCCTGGATGATCCTGGCCCGCTCGACGGTCTCGCGGGCGGCCAGGCGCTCGGAGGAGAGCGTGGCAGCCAGGCGGAGGCGGGAGCGCAGCAGCAGGAGCGCGACGGGACACAGGACGACCGTGGCGGCGGTGGCCAGCCAGGTCAGAAGAGGCGGCATGGCCGGGAGCGTAGGCCCCGGCCAGGAGGTTGACATCCGCTTGGCGGCGGATCTTCGCTCCACCGCCGTGCGGACCGTGCGGACCGTGCGGGCTTGGCGGACTACGCGGGCGTCAGCGTGCGGCTGACCTCGATCCAGCGGTCGAGGGTCGCGGCGGCGCGACCGGAGTCGACGGCCTGGACCGCGCGGGCGTAGCCGTCGATCATCGCCGAGTCGAGGTCGTCGCCGGGGCCGTCGGCGGCCACCAGGGCGGCGGCGGCGTTCAGCAGGACGGCGTCGCGGATCGGCCCCGTCTCGCCGCGCACCAGGTCGTGCACGGCCTGGGCGTTGAAGGCGACGTCACCGCCGCGCAGCGCGCCGACCTCGGCTCGCGCGATGCCGAGCACCGCGGGGTCGAAGACCGTCTGCGTCGCCGCGCCGTCGCGCACCACCCACACCGTGGAGGTGGTGGCGATGGTGAGCTCGTCGAGCCCGTCGTCGCCGCGGAAGACCAGGGCCGAGACGCCGCGCTCGGCGAAGACGCCGGCCAGGACGGGCAGCATGCGCGCGTCGTAGACGCCGATGGCCTGCGCGGAGGGGCGGGCGGGGTTGGTCAGCGGGCCGAGGAAGTTGAAGACCGTCGGCACGCCGAGCTCCTTGCGCGGCGGGCCCGCGAAGCGCAGCGCGGGGTGGTAGACGGGCGCGAAGCAGAACGCGATGCCCGCCTCGACCGCCACCCTGGCGGTGGCCTCGGGCGGCAGGTCGAGCCTGATGCCGAGGTACTCGAGGACGTCGGCGGCGCCGCACGAGGAGGAGGCCGCGCGGTTGCCGTGCTTGACCACCCGCGCGCCCGCGGCGGCGGCCACGATGGCGGCCATCGTGGAGACGTTCACGGTATGGGCGCGGTCGCCGCCCGTGCCGACGATGTCGACGACGGGCCCTTCCACCTTCAGCGGGGTCGCCAGCTCCAGCATCGTCCGCGCCAGGCCGGTCACCTCGGCGACGGTCTCGCCCTTGGCGCGCAGCGCGATCGCGAACCCGGCGATCTGGGCAGGCGTGGCCGACCCGGACATGATCTCCCGCATCGCCCACGCCGTCTCGTCGGCGGTCAGGTGTTCCCCCGAGAGGAGGGCCGACAGCAGCGCGGGCCAGGTGGTGCGAGCGTCCATGGAGAACCTACTTCGCGTTGAGTCGGGTGGCGGCGCGCTGTCTCATGAGCCCGGCGACGGCGTCGGCCAGGGCGATCGGCTCCAGCGGCTGCGAGACGACGGCGTCGGCGCGCGACCAGTTGGCCAGCCAGCGGTCGTCCCTGCGCGCGACGAGCAGCAGGATCGGCGGGCAGTCGTAGACCTCGTCCTTGGCCTGCTTGCTGACGCCCATGCCGCCTGCGGGCTGGGTCTCGCCGTCGAGTACGGCCACGTCGACGGTGCCGGAGTCGAGCAACTGCAGGACCTTGGGCTGGGTGGCGCACTCCACGATCTCCACCAGCGGGACGTCGGCCGCGGGACGGCGCCCGATGGCCTGCCGTACCTGCTCGCGGGTTCCCGCGTCGTCGCTGTAGACGAGGACCCTCATCGTGTCGTCGGTGCTCACGGTCGCAGCTCACTATCGGTGGTAGCGGTATGGTCACCTGGGATCGTACCGGTGCCCCTGCACAGATACCCAGGCCGCCGGGCTCGGCGGGCGTTTTGCCCTAATTGTTCCAGGTTGAGGGCAGGTTCGGACCCACTAACGGGGGGTCGTGCGGCGACCCGACCACTGGAGCCGCAATAATGCTGCCCGTGGCGACAGCATCCGCAATTACAACGACGACGACAGCTCATTCGTCCCGCAGGCCCAATCTGGTCAGCGTCGGGACGATCGTGTGGCTGTCCTCTGAGCTCATGTTCTTCGCGGCGCTGTTCGCGATGTACTTCACCATCCGGTCAGTGAGTCTCGGCGAGGGCAAGCCCTGGCCCGAGGCGCATCTCAACGTTCCGTTCTCTACGGTCAACACGATCATCCTGGTCCTGTCGAGTGTGACGTGTCAGCTTGGCGTGTGGGCCGCGGAAAAGGGTCAGGTCGGCAAGCTCCGCTTCTGGTACTTCGTCAGCTTCCTCATGGGCGCCGTCTTCGTCGGCGGCCAGATCTACGAGTACATGCAGCTCGCCCACGAGGGCGCGACGCTCTCCGCGAACCCGTACACCTCGGTGTTCTACCTGACCACGGGCTTCCACGGGCTTCACGTGACCGGTGGTCTGATCGCGTTCCTGTTCATGCTGGGACGCACGTACGCCGCGAAGCGCTTCACGCATGAGCAGGCGACCAGCGCGATCGTCGTGTCGTACTACTGGCACTTCGTTGACGTCGTCTGGATCGGCCTTTTCGCGACCATCTACATCATCCAGTAAGGAAACGGGGATCTCTGTGACTAGGATCACCGCTCGGCGGCGGCATCCGCTCGCGAGATACGCCGTCCTGCTTTTCGCGTTGGCGCTGGTCGGGGGGGTGTACACCCTCCTCTCGCCGGCCAGCAGGCCGGCAGACGCCGCTCTGGCGTCCGGCAAGGCCGACGACGTCGCAGAAGGCAAGAGCCTCTTCCAGGCGCACTGCTCGAGCTGCCACGGCCTCAATGCTGAGGGCACGTCCACCGGTCCCACGCTCGTCGGCGTGGGCGCGGCGGCGGTCGACTTCCAGGTGAGCAGCGGCCGCATGCCGGCCGCCAACCCTGGCGCCCAGGCGCCGCGCAAGCCCGTCGCGCCGTGGGTCAACGAGGACACCACCCGCCAGCTGGCCGCCTACGTGCAGTCGCTCGGCGGCGGGCCCGTCGTCCCCGACAAGAACGCGGTCGACCCCGCGCAGGGCAACGTCGCCAGGGGCGGCGAGCTCTTCAGGGCCAACTGCATCCAGTGTCACAACTGGACCGGCGCGGGCGGCGCGCTCACACTGGGCAAGTACGCGCCCAACCTGAACGAGGCGACGCCCACCCAGATCTACGAGGCGATGGCCACGGGACCGCAGGCGATGCCGGTCTTCAACGACTCCACGATCACGCCCGAAGAGAAGCGGGACATGATCGCTTACATCACGGACGTGCGGGAGCAGACCGACCCCGGCGGCTTCGGCCTGGGCCGCATCGGCCCGGTCACCGAGGGCCTCGTCGCATGGCTCGTGGGTATCAGCGCCCTCGTACTGGCCGCCATCTGGATCACCGCTAAGAAGCGACAGGCGTCATGACAGACAACGAACATGAGATCGAGCAGCCGGACGAGCGCGTCCCCAAGCGCGTGATCGGCACCCCTCCGCCGGGAAGCACGATGATCCCCGCCGAGGAGAAGAAGGACGACGACGAGGTTCCCGGCGTCTACTACCCCGACGAGGCCAAGGCTCGCAAGGGCGAGAGGATCGTGGCGCTCTGCTTCACGATCACCGCCCTCGCCGGCATCGTGTTCATCGTCAACTACGTGGTCTTCCAGGTGGGCGACGTCGACAGCACGGCGGTCTCCAACCTCGCGCTGGGCGCGCCGCTGACGCTGGCGCTGCTCGGTCTCGCGGCCGGCATCGTCGTCTGGGTCCGCCAGGTCATGCCGAAGTACACGCTGATCCAGGAGCGCCACGAGATGGCGACCGACTCGGCGACCAGGTCCTACGTCTCGGAGACGTTCGTCCAGGGCGCCAAGGAGAGCGGCTTCGTCAAGCGGCCGCTGCTGCGCCGTACGCTGCTGCTGGCCTCGGCCCCGCTGGGGCTGATCCCGCTGGTCCTGCTGCGTGACCTCGACAACTCCAAGATGCCCGCCTCGGCCTTCCACAAGGAGCTGCGGCACACGGTGTGGGGTGGCAAGACCAAGGAGGGCAAGCCGCTCAAGCTGGTCGTCGAGGGCACCGGTCAGCCGATCAGGGCCGCCGACTTCAACTCGCCAGGCGGCATCCTTTCGGTGGTGCCCGAGGGCTACGAGCACGACATGAACGCCCTGGCCAAGGCCACGCTGATCCTGATCAAGTTCAGGCCCGAAGAGATCAAGTCGGGCGTGAACAAGAACTGGACCCACGACGGCATCGTGGCCTACTCCAAGATCTGCACGCACGTCGGCTGCCCCGCGGCCCTGTACGAGCAGACCACGCACCACATCCTGTGCCCCTGCCACCAGTCGACCTTCGACGCGGCAGACGGCGCCAAGGTCATCTTCGGCCCGGCCGCCAGGCCGCTGCCGCAGTTGCCCATCGGCGTCGACGAGCAGGGTTTCCTGATCGCGAAGGGTGACTTCGCCGTGCCGGTCGGCCCCAGCTTCTGGGAGCGCGGCGACGCCGAGGCCAAGGTAAGGGAAGGGGGTCAGGCATGAGCGAGATGACGGCTGTTCCCAAGGCCATCGCGGGTCCTTCGAGCTACCTCGACGACCGCATCGGCGCGGGGACCTTCCTCAAGCGCAACATGCGCAAGATCTTTCCCGACCACTGGTCGTTCCTGCTGGGTGAGATCGCGCTCTACTCCTTCATCATCCTGCTGCTGAGCGGGACGTTCCTGACGTTCTTCTTCAAGCCCAGCATGATGCACGTGATCTACGACGGTCCCTACGACCCGCTCAAGGGCGTCGTGATGTCCGAGGCCTACGCCTCGGCTCTGGAGATCAGCTTCGAGGTGCGCGGCGGTCTGCTGATGCGGCAGATCCACCACTGGGCGGCGCTGCTGTTCGTGGCCGGCATGATGGTGCACATGCTCCGCGTGTTCTTCACGGGTGCATACCGCAAGCCGCGCGAGCTGAACTGGCTGATCGGCGTGCTGCTGCTGACGCTGGCGCTGGCCGAGGGCCTGACCGGCTACTCGCTGCCCGACGACCTGCTGTCGGGCGCGGGTCTGCGGATCACCGAGGGTGTGGCGATCTCGCTGCCGCTGGTGGGTACGTACATCACCTTCTTCCTGTTCGGCGGGGAGTACCCGGGTGAGGATGTCATCGCGAGGTTCTACTCGCTGCACATCCTGCTGATCCCGGGCATCCTGCTGGCGTTGATCTCGGCGCACATGGTGCTGATGTGGGTGCAGAAGCACACGCAGATGCCGGGAAAGGGGCGAAACAACCACAACGTGGTCGGCGCGCCGTTCTACCCTGCGTTCATGCTGAAGGCCGGCGCCTATTTCATGTTCACCTTCGCGGTGGTGGCCGGGCTGGCGACCTTCGCGCAGATCAACCCGATCTGGGCGTTCGGCCCCTACACGCCTGCCGACATCTCGGCGGGTTCGCAGCCCGACTTCTACATGGGCTTCCTGGAGGGCTCGCTGCGGCTGATGCCGCCGTGGGAGATCAACCTGTTCGGCACCAGCGAGTTCGGCACGCTGCCGCTGAGCGTCATCATCCCGGCTCTGGTGCCGATGGGCATCGTGATGACGGGCCTGGCGCTGTATCCGTTCATGGAGCGGTGGGTGACCGGCGACAACCGCGAGCACCACATCGCCGACCGTCCCCGCAACAACCCGCACCGCACCTCGATCGGCATGGCGGCCATCACGTTCTACGGCGTGTTGTGGTTGCTGGGCGCCAACGACGAGATTTCGGCCTTCTTCCAGATCAGCCTGAACTGGACGACCTACATCGGCCGGGTGCTGGTGCTGGTGGGCCCGGTGATCGCCTACATCATCACCTACCGCATCTGTCTGGGACTGCAGCGCTCCGACGCCGCGGTCATCGGGCACGGCGTGGAGTCGGGTGTGATCAAGCGGCTGCCGCACGGTGAGTTCATCGAGGTCCACACGCCCGCGGCGGAGGACATCGAGGCGCACCTGCGGGGCAAGGAGGCGATCCCGCAGGTCGACGTGGACGCCGACACCGAGGGCATCCCGCCGAGGGGCATGCGTGGCCCGCTGGGCAAGCTGCGCGGGCGGATGTCGAAGGCGTACGGCGGGGAGAAGATCCCGCTGGACGACGGCCACGGGCACGGTCACGGCGAGGAACACGCCGAGATCGGGCCGGGCGGCGACGACCGCAGCCTGACGCACTGACGCACGAAAGCGCCGCCCCGGACCGCATCTCGCGGTCCGGGGCGGCGCTGTTTTTCCGGCCTGATTCCGGCCTGATTCCGGCCGTCGTGTCGCGGCGGCGGGGAGGGCGTGGCCGTCGGCCGCCCTCGTGGGACGCGCCCGGAGGCCGGCCACGCCGCGGGCGATGGTTCGACGACCTCGGGGCGGTCGCGGTCGGCGTCCCCGGGCCCGAGGCGACCGGAGGTGGACCGAGGCCGGGGGAGGAGGCGGCGTCTAGCGCTGCTCGGCGCTGTGGCTGCGCATGAGCTTGTAGACGCCGTACAAGGTCTCCAGCCCGCCGATGATCATCATGACCAGGCCGATCTTCGACGGTGTGAACACGACGATCTCGACGTCGAGTCCGAACTGCCACAGCAACACTCCGCCGACGAAGGTGGCCAGGCCGGTCAGGAGCGTCTTGTGGGCGGGGGCCATGGAGACCTCTTTCGATCACGGGCGGACACAGGGGTCCCTTGCTCCCGTAACGGTAGTGAAGGGCAAGGTCCGGAGGCTTCCTGCGCGCTGAGGAGATCACGCTACATCTTTCGGGTGACACCGCCGCCCGCCGTCCTCTGGATCTCGTGAGCGGCCAGGAGAACGCGCGTCACCGCCAGGGGTGCTTCCGCATGGCCCCGACCAGTACGGGCATCGCGACCACCAGGGCGACCCCTCGCAACACGCCCGCGACGGGGTACGGCGCGCGCAACCCGAACGTGTACGCCACCAGCCCACCGGCCAGCGCCCCGAGCGGGATGAGCCCCCATCCGAGCATCTTGTAGACGCTGTTCACCCGGCCGATCAGGTCGGACGGCACGATCTGCTGCCTGAGGCCGACGGTCACGACGTTCCAGAGCATGGTGACGAAGCCGTTGACCGCCAGCAGGCCGCCGAGCACGACGGCGTTCGGACTCAGCCCGATCCCGACGAAGACGACGACGTTCGTGCCCAGCGCCGTGAGCAGCGCGGGAAGCGCGCCGACCCGCTGGACGGCGCGCGCGCCGACCAGGCCGCCGAGCAGGCCGCCGACCGCGGCCCCTACCAGCAGCAGGCCGTATCCGGGCACGTCGAGGCGGAGCGTCTGGGTCGCCAGCAGGACGAGTGTCGCGTTGCCGAGCTGTCCGCAGAAGGTGTTGACGCCCAGCAGCACGGCGAGGGTGCGCAGCAGCCGGTGACGGGCGAGCCAGCGCAGGCCGTCCGCGATCGCCGCGCGCACTGGCGGGTGCTCGATCCGCCTGCGCGTGCGCCTGGGCAGCGTCGCCAGCAGGACGGCGGACAGGGCGAAGGTGGCGGCGTCCATCCCGAACGGCAGCGCCACCGCCACCGCGAACAGCAGGCCGCCGATCGGCGCCCCCGCGAACTGCTGGCCGATCAGCGTGATCATCTGCTGGTAGCCGTTGGCCTGGTGCAGCAGGGGTCTGGGGACGATGTCGGGCAAGATCGCCTGGGCCGCGTTGGCGACGACGATCTCGCACGTCCCCAGCGCGAAGGCGGTGACGGCCAGCACCGGGATGCCGATGTGCCCGGACGCGGCGAGGACTGCGACGACTCCGGCGATCACCGCCTGGACGGCCTGCGCGCGCCACATGAGGGCGGCGCGGTCGTAGCGGTCGACGAGCGCGCCGGCGGGCAGCGACAGCAGCAGCCAGGGGAGATACGTCGCCGCGGACACGACCGACACGAGCCTGGGATCGTGCGTGAGCGTGACGGCCAGCAGGGGAACGGCCGCGGCGAACGCCCCGTTGCCGACGTTGTTGATCCCCGCCGCCCACCACAACCGCCAGTAGGCCGCGGACAGACGTGGTTTCGTGTCCTGCTCCATGCCGGGATCCTCGCGGCGCGCGGCGCGATCACGACAGCATGTAGGCCGGTGCTACATACTCGAGGCCGTGGCCCTGACGATCGATCTCGGTGTGGCCGAGCTGGCGGCGACCCGGTTCGCGATCTCGCCGCTGTCCGAGACGGTCTCCGCACTGCAGCAACTCGGCGATCGCGATCGGCAGCCGATTCACCTGCCGTGGCTGCGATGGGCGGCCGACGAGCTGGCCAGGCATCCGCTCGACCTCCCGCGCACCTGGCCGCTGATCGTGAGCGACCGGCCGGCCTGGCCGGAGTTCCTGGTCCCTGCCCCGCGCGGCGCGGGGACCTCCCTCGAGGACGACCTGGCGGCGCTGCGAAGGACGACCGCTCCCCAGGTGCGGGCCAGCCTCCTGCGGGTGTTCGGCGACGACCCGCCCGCCGCCGTCGCGGAGCTCGCCGCGCGACCGGTGGCGGGCCTGCGCGAGATCGCCGCGGAGCTGCGTGCGGCGCACGACAGGCTCATCGCGCCGCACTGGTCCAGGATCCGTGCGGTGCTCGAGGCGGATGTCGTCCATCGCGCCAGGCAGCTGGCCGCGGGCGGCGCGGAGAGGCTGTTCACCGATCTGCATCCGGACCTGCGATGGCGCGACGGCCGGCTGATGCTGGGGGGAGCGCGCTGGCGGGCCGAGCGGGCCGTGAACCGGGGGCCGGGCGGGCTGGTCCTCATGCCCGTCGTCCTCGGCTCGCCGTACGTGCTGATCAAGAAGAGCACGTCCACGCAGACGACGGTGCGGTATCCGGCGCGAGGCGTCGGGGCGCTGTGGACGGCGGGGACGCGGGCGCCCGCGGGGAGCGCGGTCAGGCTGCTGGGCCGGGCGCGGGCCGACCTGCTCGAGGCGCTGCGCTCACCCACGACGACGACGGAGCTGGCTCGCGCCCTCGGCGTCACGCCCAGCGCGGTGTCACAGCACCTGGGAGTGTTGCGGGAGAGCGGGCTCGTGGCCAGGGAGCGGTCCGGGCGTCACGTGCTGTACATGACGACCGCGCTCGGTGCGGCCCTACTGGGGACGACCTAGCTGGAAGTGCCAGATGACCATCGCGGGCACGCCGACCATGGCTGCCTTCGCCGCCTCGGGGGCCAGCGCACTCAGGCACCACGGCCACAGGTCCCACGGTCCCAGCGTCGCGGACTCGCCCGTGGTGTCCCCCGGCCGGTCCACCATCGCCATCCGCGGCTCCTCGCACCGCCGTACCCGCAGGCCCACCGGCAGCGCGGCACGCAGGTAGTCCCCGGTCAGGTGGCGATAGCTGGCCACCCGTGCCCGCGCGCCGTCAGGCCGGCGCACGGGCGGGATCACGCCTCGCCCCACCCCTTCGGCGTGGATGTCAGAGATCACCAGGTGCCCGCCCGGACGCAGCACCCTGGAGAACTCGGCCATCACCGGCCCGAGCGAGGGGACATGCGTCAGCGCCAGGGAGCACACGATGAGGTCCACGGCGTCGTCGGCGACCGGCAGGCGGGACAGCTCGCCGAGGCGGAACTCGCCCTCCGGCACCCGCTCGCGCGCCCGCGCGAGCATGTCGGGCGAGCTGTCCACGCCGAGGACGTGGTGGCCGCGCGCGGCGAGAGAGGCGGCGACCCGGCCGGTGCCGCACGCGGCGTCCAGGGCCACGCCCACCGGCAGCGTGTCGACGATCGCCTTCACCAGGGGCTCGTCGAAGTCGAACGCCGCGTTGGGGGCGTCATAGGTGTCCGACCAGATCCGGTAACCCTCGACGGTCTCCACGCGGGCGACCTCGACCGCGGCGCTCGCCAGCGACTCGTCGTCCAGCAACCTCCGGATCTCGGCGATGCGCGCCTCGACGAACTCGCGGTCGGACGCGCCCTCCCCTGTGAAGGAGCGCAACAGGGCGATGCCTTCGATGCCGAGCAGGTACGCCAGCGGGTGCTCGTAAGTCACCGGCGCCACGCTAACGAGCTACCCCCGGCAGAGCCATCGAATGATGTCCGGTCTCTGGTGGAGCGCGCGGGCAGCCGTTCGTTCCCCTCGCAGGCCGTCACCCCGATGCTCGCCCCCGCGGTCAGTCGGATTCGGTGAGGCCGAGGGAGAAGGCGGCGTCGAGGTCGTGCTTGGAGTAGGTGCGGAAGGCGATGTGCGTGGAGGTGGCCAGCACGCCCGGCACCTTGTTGAGCCGCCCGGGGATGACTTCGGCGATCTGCTCGTAGGCGGGCACCCGCACCATGGCCATCAGGTCGTATTCACCGGTGATCGAGTAGACCTCGCTGACCCCGTCGATCTCGGCGATCGTCTGCGCGATCTCCGGAATCCGGTCCACCTCGGCGTTGATGTGAACGATAGCCGTGACCATGCCCCAACTGTATCGGGTCACCGCAGCGGCCGTCCCTCGCGCCTGGTGCGGTGGTCGAGGCGCTGGTAGGCCAGGTCGATGCGGGCCTTGTGGCGGGCGGCGCCGTGGGCGGGCAGCGCCCAGTCGCCCTCGACCTCGACCAGCCGCACCCCGGGCGACTCGAGCCAGCGCAGGATGCACTCGGTCTCCTCGGCGCTGGCGGCGTGGATGGGCCCGGGGCCGGGGATGACGGTCTCGGCGGTGGCGACGAGGGCCTCGACGAAGGGGGTGGGGTGCGCGCCTCGCGGCATGTGGCCGGCCGCGGTGAGCCTGCCGTAGCGGATGACGTGGATCTCCCAGCCACCGTCGAAGGCGGGGCTGGCGGCGACCATCTCCGGGATGCGGGTGAGGGCGGTGAGGCGCTGCATACGGGCGGCGGCGCGGACGTAGGAGGCGAGCCTGTCGCGGTCGACGGAGGCCTCCTCGTAGCGCTGCTCGACCGACAGGCGCTCCATGCGGGCCTCAAGGGCGGTGTAGACCATGGAGACGTCGCTGGCCATCGCGCGGCGGGCGCTCTCGACGTGGAGGGCGTAGTCGGCGGGGCTCTCCCGGCCCTCGCACGGGGCGCCGCAGCGGCCCATCTCGTGCAGGACGCAGGCGGGGCGGGAGGCCTTGAGCGTGAGCCGCTCGGTGCACTGGCGCAGCGGGACGGCCTCGTGCAGGGCCGTGCGGGCGTCGTCGGCGGCCTTGGCGCTGGTGAAGGGGCCGAGGTAGGCGGCGCCGTCGTCCTTGAGCTCGCGGACGATGGACAGCCGGGGGAAGGCCTCGTCGGTCAGCTTCAGCCAGACGACCTTCTCGGGGAAGCGCGACTTGCGGTTGTAGCGCGGCTTGGTGCCGCCGATCATGCGCAACTCCCTGACCTCGGCCTCCAGGGGGGTGGCGCAGACGATGTGGCGGACCTGCTCGGCGATGCCGATCATCTCGCGGATGCGGGGCCTGGTCTCGCTGGCGGTGAAGTAGGAGCGGACGCGGTTGCGCAGGTTGGTGGACTTGCCGATGTAGAGGACCTCGCCGCGCGAGTCTTCGAAGAGGTAGACGCCGGGGGCGTGCGGCACGCTCTCGGCGAGGTGGCGCTTGCGCTGCTGTTCGGGGGTGGGGGCGCGGACGAAGGACTTGAGCTCCTCGAGGGTGTGCACCTGGAAGGAGCCCGCCCTGGCGATGAGGCCGTGGAGCACGTCGACGGTGGCCCTGGCGTCCTGCAGGGCGCGGTGGCACGGCTCGGTGGGGCTGCGGAAGAACCTGGCCAGCGTGCCCAGCTTGGCGTTGGGGATCTCGTCGCGGGTCAGCACCCTGCGCGCCAGGTCGACGGTGTCGACGACGGGATTGGCGGGCGGCGGGTAGCCCTGGGCGGCGCAGGCGGCCTTGATGAAGCCGGTGTCGAAGGCGGCGTTGTGGGCCACCAGCGTGGCGCCCGCGATGAACTCGAGGAAGCTGGGCAGCACCGACTCGATGCGCGGCGCGGCCATCACCATCGCGTCGGTGATGCCGGTCAGCACCGAGATGAACGGCGGGATCGGACCGCCTGGATCGACCAGGGTCGCCAGTTCGCCGATCACCTCGCCGCCGCGCACCTTCACCGCGCCGATCTCGGTGATCGCGTGCTCGTGCGCCGAGCCGCCGGTGGTCTCCAGGTCGAAAACGACGAAGGTGACCTCGCTCAGCGGAGTGCCGAGCTCGTCGAGAGTGCCTTGAACCGCGTCCACGTTCAAAGACCATAGAGAGGTCGACCGACAGTTATCGGGACGGCATGGCGATCAGCGGGATGACCAGGCCGGCGTCGAACAGGCCGGCCACGGACGGCGCCCTGCCCCGCGGCCACCGCCGTGACGGTAAGGACGGGTTCAGGCCGTGACCTCATGGGGGTCGATTATTCGTTACTCTCCCCTGTATGTCCGGGGGACGACTCGCCGGCCGCTACACCCTGATCAGGCCGCTGGGCAGCGGCGGTATGGGGAAGGTCTGGCTGGCCAGAGACGAGATGCTTGACCGCGAGGTCGCGGTCAAGGAGCTCACCCTGCCCGAAGGGCTCGACGAGCAGGGCAGAGCCGAGGCCGTGGCCAGAGCGGCCCGCGAGGCGCAGGCCACCGCCCAGCTCCGCCACCCCGGCGTGGTCGCCCTGCACGACGTGCTGGTCGAGTACGGCAGGCCATGGCTGATCATGGAGCTCCTGCGCGGCCGCACCCTGGGCGAGGCCATCGCTCAGGACGGCCCGCTGCCGCCCTCCACCGTCGCCAGGATCGGCGCCGACGTGCTGGAGGCGCTCACCGCCGCCCACTCACGCGGCCTGCAGCACCGCGACGTGAAGCCGGGCAACGTCTTCCTCACCGACAGCGGGCGCGTGGTGCTGACCGACTTCGGCATCGCCAGGCAGGAGGGTCAGGCCACGCTCACGCAGGCGGGCCTGATGATCGGCTCGCCGGGCTTCATCGCGCCCGAGCGGCTGGAGGGCGAGCCTGGCGGGCCGCCCAGCGACCTGTGGTCACTGGGCGCGACGCTGTACGCCGCCGCCGAGGGCGTCTCGGTCTACGAGGGCTCGGCGATGGAGCGCATCCAGGCGACGCTGACCCTGCCGCCACGGCCGCCGCACCGGTCGGGGCCGCTGGCTCCCGTGCTGACCGCGATGATGGCCCGCCACCCTGCCGCCAGGCCCGACCCGTGGAGCACCGTCCACGCCCTTCGCCAGGTCGCCGCGGGCCAGGAGGCCCCCGTACTGGCGGGTCAGGACCTGACGGTGCCCGGCAGGGTCGGCAGGAGGCGCGGCTGGCTGGTGTGGGCGATCCCCGCGACGGCCGTCGTGGTGGCGGCGGCGGTTGCCGCGGCCGTGATCTTCTGGAGGCCCTCTGGGCCTCCCACCGCCTTCACCCTCCCCGTGGACGTGTGCGGGCTGCTGACGCCGGCCCAGGTCGGCGAGGTGCTCGACAGCGGCCAGCCGCCCAAGGGCGTGCAGAGCGCCGTGGAGGGCGCCGACAGGATCGGCGTGGCCTGTAACTGGACCGTCCAGGGCAGGGGCGTGGGCGTGGTCGCCCAGCGCGACTCCGACACCCCTCACCCCTGGTCCATGACCCCCGAGTCCGCGCACCGGCTGCTCGAGAACCAGCGCGCCTACATCGGCAAGTTCCCCGAGCTGCAGTGGTCGTGGAAGGAGATCGGCGCCAAGGGGCCGTTCACCGCGCAGATCGGCAAGACCAAGCCGCTGCAGGGTGTGGGCGAGGAGGGCTACACCTACGAGCTGAGCGCCCAGGGCAGGGTCCACACCGCCGTGGTCTACTACCGCCTGGCCAACCTCGTCATCCAGGTGGAGTTCACCACGCTGGCGAGCAGGCCGACCGACGACCAGGTCAGGCAGACCGCGCTCACCGCCGCGAGGCAGACCGAGCAGGCGCTGCGGAGCCAGGGCTGACGGGCATGGAGTACGTGCTGGCAGGCCGCTACCGGCTCGCGGAACGGCTCGGCGAGGGCGGCGCTGGCACCGTCTGGCGCGCCAGGGACGACAGGCTCGGGCGCGACGTGGCGGTCAAGCAGCTGCGCATCCCGCAGGAGCTCGACGAGACGGGCCGGCGGGCCTTCGTCGACCAGGCCATCCACGAGGCCAGATCGGCAGGACGGCTGCGCGACCCCGCCATCGTGCTGGTCCACGACGTGGTGCTGGAGCAGGGCCACCCCTGGATCATCATGGACCTGGCCAACGGCCGGTCGCTCGACAAGATCGTCAAGGAGAGCGGCCCGCTGCCTCCGCACATCGTGGCCCGCATCGGCCTGCAGGTGCTGTCGGCGCTGGAGGTGGCCCACGCGCACGGCATCCTGCACCAGGACGTCAAGCCCGCCAACATCCTGCTCGACGCCGACGGCACCGCCATGCTCACCGACTTCGGCGTGGCCGCCCCCATGGGCGGCGTGGGCGGCGGCGGCTCGCCCGGTTACATGCCGCCCGAACGGCTCAACGGGCTGCCCGCGGGCCCCGCCTCCGACCTGTTCGCGCTGGGCGCCAGCCTCTACACCGCGGTCGAGGGCAGGGCGCCCTTCCACCGCGAGATGCAGGCCGCGGTGGCCGCCGCCGTCCTGTTGCACGACCCGCCGCCGCCGCTCAGGGCGGGGCGCGAGCTGGGCAGGCTGATCCTCGACCTGCTCGCCAAGGACCCGAACAGGCGGCCGCTGCCGCACGAGGTGCGCCAGCGGCTGAGCGGCTCCCAGAACACCGCGCCGACCGCCTACAGGCCGCGCCGCAAGTGGAAGCTGCCCGCCGCCCTGGCGGCCGTCGCGCTGGCGGGAGGGGGCGCGCTGGTGTACGCCTTCGCCGTTCCCCACGTGGAGCAGGGGCGCTTCGCCGCCGCGCCCGACGCGTGCGCGCTGCTGCCCGAGGCCCAGGTCAGGGCCATGCTCGGCGGCGACGCCCGGCGCGAGACGCCGAGGCAGGGCGAGTGCGTGTGGAAGGTGTGGCAGGGCTCGAGGCCAGGGCGCTCGATCTCCGTGCGGGTCGCCACGCACGCGCCGCAGGGCGGGCACGGCGGGCCCGAGGTCGCCAAGCTGCTGTTCGACAACGACAGGGCGGCCGCCTCCGCCGCGAACGGCACGTCGTTCAGGAAGACCGTCTCCGCCGTCAGGGACGTTCCCGGCGTGGGCGAGGCGGCCTACGCCCAGGACACCTTCGAGACCTATGCCACCTCCGACGACGGCACGGGCAGGGCGTGGTGCAGGGTGGCGCTGCGCGGCAGCAACCTCACAGGCGAGATCGTCTACCACGTCGTGGAGGTCAAGAAGGCCGACGCGGACGCCCAGCGGACGGCCGTCACCGCGGCCGAACAGGTCGCGGCCTCGCTGAACGGATAATCCGGTGCAAGCCTTTTGCAACCAGGACCACTAGCATCCATGCCCATGTCTTGGAATCAGGACGAGCCCCCGACCAACCCCTACCGCGCGCCGGACTGGCAGTTCCAGCAGGTGCCGACCGCGCCGGTGCAGCCGCCCCAGCCGCCGCCCAGGCGCCGCGCCTGGGTGCTGCCCGCGGTGGCGGCGGGTGTCGCGGTAATCCTGGTCGGCGCAGCCGCGGGCGCCTACCTGCTGTACGGCAGGCCGGCCTCCTCCGACGCGCCCGCCAAGCCCACGGCGGGGACCGAGGCTCCCACGCGGCCGGCCGCCACGCAGCCGGCGGCCGCGGCGGTCCTCGACGTCTGCACCATGCTGCCCGTGGCCGAGGTCGACAGGCTGGTGCCGCAGGCGGCCGTCGCCAAGCGCTCGCGCGACGCGGGCTTCGCCGTCTACTCCTACTGCGACCTCAGCAACCGCCGCATCTCCCACGGCGAGTTCTGGCGCAGCCGCGAGATCAAGGCCAGCATCGCCCAGCACAGGGGCGAGGGGCCGAAGACCGGCAGGGCGCAGGCGCAGGCCCTGTACGATTCCGAGCTCGGCTTCTTCACCTACAAGGCCAAGAACGAGCCGACCGACGACAAGAAGGACCCGGGGGAGAAGAACTACAACTCCGCTGTCAAGCACTATCCAGGGGTGGGCGACGGCGCCTTCGGCCAGTACACCTGGCGTCGCGACAAGTCGCTGTGGTACTCCTTCGGCGAGGGCAGGGCCCGCGTGGGCGACATGATCATCGAGGTCAGGTACCAAGCGAGCCAGCAACGCAAGGACGCCGACTTCCTGTCGTCGAAGACCACCCAGTCGGTCAGCGAGGAGAACGCGCTGCGCGAGGTGGGCGTCCTGCTGACCCACCTGGCCAAGGGGGCGGCCGCGTGGAAGGCCGCGCACCCCGGCGAGCTGGCCAAGGTCGAGCCCAGCCCCACGCAAACCCCGACTCCCACCCCCTCGCCCAGCGCGTCGCCGACGATCGTCGCGCAGCTGCCGGCGACGTGCAGGCGGATGTCGCCGGCCATGATGAAGCTCGTGCCGGGAGCCACGGAGCGGGCCAAGGCGGGCACCTCGGGCGGGGCGCAGGAGACCGAGTGCCGCTGGCTCAACCTGAACATCCCCGCGGGCGAGGGCCGGCGCAAGATCCTCAGCGCCATGGTCACGATCCAGCTGTTCGCCAACCGCGCGGGGGCCGCCGACTCCGCCGCGGCGAAAGCCCAGTACGCGACCCAGCTCGGCAACGCCCAGGCCACGGAGAGCAGCGCCCTGGGCGGCATCCGGTTCGGCAGGATCGAGAAACTGCGCGACCTCGGCGACGAGGCCTACATCCAGTACTGGGTGGACAAGAAGAACACCGTCTTCAACGGCAGCGGCGATGTCCTGGTGCGTGTGGGGCCCGCGCTCGTCCGCGCCTCCTTCGCCGGGGCAGAGCTCGGGGCCGACGAGGCGACCAACTCGCCCAAGGTCAAGGTGCTGGGGGAGAAGGAGGCCCGTGAGGGGGCGCTGACGGTCGCCAGGGCCGTCGTCGACTCCCTCGGCCAGTCGGGGCTGAAGAAGGACGAATGAGAAGGGCAGAGCTGACGGCCCACGCCCGTCAGCTCTCCCTCCGCAGCAGGAACGGCTCCAGCAGCCCTGGCACCGCCTGGGCGGCCAGGTCGAGTCCCTCGCTCGCGTCGACGTCGAGCACGTCGTAGTGGCCGTCGCCCGCCGCGGTGGTCGCGGCGACCGTGATGAGGCCGAGGCGGCGCTGGAAGAACGACTGCCTGATGCGCCAGCCCACGATGCCGCCCCTGTCGAGCGCGACGGTCGTGCGCAGCGCCGAGCCCGCCCTCGTGAGCAGGTGGCTGCCGGTCAGGCGGTGTCCGAGCCCTCGGTAGGCGTCCAACGCCAGGGCCGACGCGACAGGCAGCGCGATCAGCGGCAGCGCCCAGGCGGCGGCGGGGATCCAGCCGGTCAGCAGGTCGGCGACGGCCATGGCGGCGGCGAGCGTGGCGACCGTGGCCAGTGCCGGCCGTACGCGCCTGCTCCTGGCGGCCTTCGGGTGCGGCCGCAGGTCGTCGAGGCCGCCGGCCATGGCGACAGGCGAGGGAGAGGCGTGCAGGACTCTGGAGGCGACGCGGACCGCCTCGGCGCGGGGCATCGGCGGGGTCAGCGCCGAGACCTCCTCGCTCTCGTCGCCCTCGGCCTTGCGCAGGCCGACGGCCACCGCCCTGACCTTGGCGCCGCCGCCCAGCCTGAGCAGCAGCGGCTCGGCCACCACGACCCCGCGCAGCCTGCCCGTCTCCAGCGTGAGCGAGCGCCTGGTGAGCAGCCCCCTGCGCACGCGCAGCGTGCCCGCCTCCCACTCCAGGCGGTAGCCGCCCCACGTCTCGGCGAACAGGCCCACCGCGCCGACCAGGCCGACCAGCAGGCTGCCCGTCACCACCACGGGCACGGAGATCCACGGGTTGGCGATCAGCCACTCCCACGCGGCCTTGGCCATGGAGGCGCTGAACACGTCGAGACCGAAGACGTCCAGCACCTTCTTGATCGCGCCGATCGCCACCGCGCCTCCGACGAAGACCCAGATCGACAGCGGGGCGTAGCGGACCCACTGCCACCGCAGCCCGGCGATGGCCTGGCCGCCGTCCTCCTGCACGCTCTCCCTCGCCGCCACCCCCGACAGGAGGGTACGGCGCAGCGACTCGGCCTCGGCTGCGGCCAGCCCGTTGAGCGTGAGCTCGGCGCTCTCGCCCGAGGTGTGCTCGCCCGTGCCGACCTTGACGACGGCCAGGCCGAACGCGCGCCGTACGACGTCGGCCTTGACGTCGACGCTGCGCACGCGGTCACGGGGGATCGCGCGGTGCTGGCGCGTCAGGATCCCGACGCGCAGTTCGAGCCGCTCGGCCGTGAGCCTGAAGCGGGTGGTGCGCAGGCGCGCCACGCCGTGGACGTAGGCGGCCACCACGACGAGGAGCACCGTGCCCGCCGCTCCGGCGGCCACCAGCGCGTACGGCAGGTCCATGCCGAGCAGGATTCTGGTGGCGCCGATCCCCGCGGGCGCGGCGATGGCCAGCGACACCACGGCCGTGGCGAGAGGGACCCTGCGGTGGAGCGCGCTCCACACCACCTCGACGGCGGCTTCCTGACGTGTGCTCACGTGGCGTCTCCCGGCGTGGCCTGGGTGATGGCGGTGAGCCTGGCGGCCAGCTCGGCGGCGAGCTCGTGGTCGAGCGCCTCGATCTTGATGGCGCCCGCCGACGAGGCGGTGGTGACGGTCACGTCGGCCAGGCCGAACAGGCGCTGCACGGGTCCGCGCGCGGTGTCGACGGTCTGGATGCGCGACATCGGCGCGACCCGCCAGGTGTGGGTGAGCCAGCCGGAGCGGACGTAGACCGCCTCGTCGGTGATCTCCCAGCGCTGCACCCTGTAGCAGGCGCGCGGCGCGAGGGCGGCCAGCAGCAGGCAGGCCGCGGCGAGCGCGGCCACCGCGAAGCCCAGCGCCGGCGAGTGCGGGGCGAAGAACCAGTAGCCCGCCACGGCGGCCGCCGCCAGAGGCACCGCCAGGAGGAAGGACTGGACGGTCCACCAGGCGATCGCGCGCGGGTCGGCCAGGTTGCGGGGCGGGCGCAGAGTCACTTCGGCCACGGCTCAGCTCGCCTCCTTCTTCTTCATCGAGTCGCCGGCGGCCAGCAACGCGAAGCCGAGGACGCCGAGGGCGATGCAGGCGAAGACCTCGTAGCCTTCGAGGAACGGCAGGCGGTTGACGAGCAGGAGCCCGTGCGCCCATCCCCACCATCCGAGGACGGTGTTGATCAGTCCTCCGACGCCCTGGATGAGCAGGATGGTGCCGGCGATGTCGAGAAAACCCTTCATACGTCCCAGGCTGCTGTCCCGGGCCTGCCAGGGGCGTCGGCCAGAGGTTGAGAGCGGCATCGACTTTGGTCGGTGCCGGCGGAAGGGGCGCAGGACCTAACGTGGGGGACCATGAACGTGGAGTACCGGTGGCTGCTGCCCTCGGTCCTGCTCGGCGACCCCGACGAGGGGCGGCCCGCGCGCCGCTCGACCCGCGACTGGATCGTCGACATCCTGATCTTCCTGCTCACCTGCGGGCTGGTGTGGCTGACCCTGCCTGACCTGGAGGGCGAGGGGCGTGCGCTGCGTATGACCGAGCAGGTGCTCGGCGGGCTGTCGTGCGCCGCGGTGTGGCTGCGCCGCCGCTGGCCCGTCACGCTCTCGCTGGTCGCGACGGTGTTCTCGTCCTACTTCGTCATGGTGGGCGGCGTGGCGGTGGTGGCGCTGTTCACCGTCGCGGTGCACCGGCCCTTCAAGATCTCCGGGCTGGTGCTCGCGGCCAATCTGGTCACGCTCGCCCCGCTCGCGCTGTGGCGCCCCGACAAGGTGCTCGGCCCCCTGTGGACGGCCGTGTTCGGCACGGTTCTCGCGCTGGCGGTCTTCGGCTGGGGCATCGTGGTCAGGTCCAGGCGCCAGCTGGTCCACACGCTCAGGGCCCAGGCGCAGGTGGCAGGGCAGGAGGCCAGGCGGCTGGAGCGCGAGCGCATCGCCCGCGAGATGCACGACGTGCTGGCCCACCGCATCTCCATCCTCAGCCTGCACGCGGGAGCGCTGGAGTTCAGGCCCGACGCCCCGCCCGAGCAGGTCGCGCGGGCGGCCGGGGCGATCAGGGACAGCGCCCACCAGGCGCTGCAGGACCTTCGTGAGGTCATCGGCGTGCTGCGCCAGCCGGGCGACGACCCGGACGAGATCGTGCCGGAGCGACCGCAGCCCACGCTCGCCGACCTCGACGAGCTGGCCGACGAGTCGCGCAGGGCGGGCATGGACGTGACGCTCACGGTGGAGGCGGGGCAGGCGGCCTCCGCGAGCCTCGGTCGCAACGCCTACAGGATCGTCCAGGAGGCGCTCACCAACGCCCGCAAGCACGCTCCCGGCGCTCCTGTGCGGCTGAGCGTGAAGGGCGGGCAGGGGGAGGGGCTCACCATCGAGGCGCGCAACAAGATCGGCTGGCCGTCCAGCATCCCGGGCGCGGGCAGCGGCCTGATCGGGCTGACCGAGCGGGCGGAGCTGGCAGGGGGACGGCTCGAGCACTGGCGCACCCCCGAGGGGGACTTCGTTCTGAAAGCATGGTTGCCGTGGCCGACATGAAGATACGCGTGCTGATCGTCGACGACGACGCGCTGGTCAGAGCGGGGCTGTCGATGATCCTGGGGGGTGTGGGCGACATCGAGGTGGCGGGCGAGGCGGCCGACGGCGACCAGGTGCCGAAGATGGTCGCCGAGCACCGCCCCGACGTGGTGCTCATGGACATCCGCATGCCGAGGGTCGACGGCCTGGCCGCCACCGAGGCGCTGCGCTCCACCGCCAACCCGCCCGAGGTCGTGGTGCTGACCACCTTCCACGCCGACGCGCAGGTCCTGCGGGCGCTGCGCTCGGGCGCGGCGGGCTTCCTGCTGAAGGACATCCCTCCCGCCGAACTGGTCGCCGCCATCAGGAAGGTGGCCGCGGGCGAGCCGATCCTGTCGCCCGCCGTCACCAGGCAGCTCATCTCCCACGTCTCGGACGGCGCCGCGGGCGGCCGCAGGGAGCGCGCCCGCTCCCTGCTGACCAGGCTGAGCGAGCGCGAGAAGGAGGTGGCCGTCGCGGTCGGCAGGGGCAGGTCGAACGCCGAGATCGGCGCGGAGCTCTACATGAGCGTGGCCACGGTCAAGGCGCACGTCTCGCGCATCCTCACCAAGCTGGGCCTCAACAACAGGGTGCAGATCGCGCTGCTGGTGCACGACTCGGAGTCATGACAGCATCCGCTCCAGCAGCGCCCTGTGCAGCACCAGGTCGTCGGGGTCGTCGGGCATCGGCTGCTCGCCGAAGTGGATGCGGCGCTGCCACACCCTGGCCATGACGATGCCGTGCCTGAGCGCGGCGTACGTCTCGTGGAAGTCCATGTCTCGCGGCGTGTGACCGGACAGCTCGCGGTAGGTCGCGCAGACCTCGTCGCGGCGCATGAAGCCGGGCAGGCCCGGCAGCGCGAAGACCTCGGCGAGGTCCTGGAAGAACCGGTGCAGGAAGATCATCCAGGCCAGATCCAGCTCGCGGGGCCCCACCGCGGCCATCTCCCAGTCGAGCACGGCGACAGGGGTGAAGTCGCGGTACATCACGTTGCCGATCCTGGCATCGCCCCAGGTCAGCACGTTGGGGCCGGGGTCGTCAGGCCAGTGCGCCTCCAGCCAGTCGAAGGCCCGCTCCAGCAGGGGGATGCGCATGTCGCCGCGCATCCACTCGTAGTAGGCGCGCTGGCCGTCCACGTGCGCGCGCAGGCCCGCGGCGCCGAGGCCGTCCAGCTCGGCGGCGGTGTAGGGGGCGCCGTGCAGGCCGGCGGCGATCGCGACCGTCCTGTCCTGCAGCAGGCGTCTGTCCGCGGGCGCGGCCTCCAGCAGCCAGCCCTCGAAGGTGTACGGCGGGACATCGGAAGGGACGCGGCCCTCCTCCCGCTCCATGACGAAGAACGGCGAGCCCAGCGGCTCGGGCGAGGGCTCGAACCACAGCGCCTTGGGCGCGAGCACCCCCGCGCGCTCCCTGGCCAGTCGCATCACCTCGAACTGCACGCCCAGGTCGTAGCTGGGGAAGATCGGCACGGCCTCCTCGGTGGGCGCCAGGCGCGCCACGCACCGCGTGCCGTCCACGGTGAAGAAGAGCGTCTCGCTGGACATCCCGTTGGCCGAGGGGCGGGTGACCCGCGAGACCCGGCGGCCGAGCCACGCGCTCAGCCTCTCGCGCAGGTCGTCGAGGTCCCTGGTGGAGGTGCGCATGGGCTCGCTCACGCCACTGTCGTACATCTCCAACCAAGCGCTTGTCCATATGCATGTCACGACACGGTCATGTGCGCGACAGCCGTACCCTTGGGGAGTAGGACAATCGCGAAGGGTCAGTTGAGAGGCAGTGGGATGAGCTCAGCCGGCGAAGGCCTGTCTCGTCCGCTTCCCGAGCAGGTGCGGCTCAACGTCGTCGACCTGGCGGCGCAGGTGCTCGGCAGCATGCCCGCCGTCGCCGTGCCCGCCCCGCTGCGTGGTATCGCCAAGTTCGACCCCCGCAAACGCGCCAAACTCGGCGGCGCCCCGATCGCCGCCCAGCTGGAGAACGACAAGGAGTTTCGCGAGGCCGTCGCCGAGTCGGTGGCCAAAGGCTGGCCCGAGCTCGCCGCCTCGCTGGCCGAGGGCAACGTGCCGCCGGCCGCCGACCCCGTGCTGGTCGCGGCGGCAGCCTATCTGACCAGGCCGCCCGGGTGGGCGGAGATGGTGGAAACCGCCAGGGCCGACCTCGAGCAGTCGGCGGTGGCCGCCGAGGGCTCGGCCCAGGAGCAGACGGTCGCCAGGCTGCGCGAGCAGCTGGCCGCGCAGAAGAGCGCCGCGAAGGACGAGGCCGAGAGGCTGCGCGAGCAGCTGAGGGCCGCAAGAGCGGAGAACTCCGACCTGCGCCGCAAGCTCCATGACGCCCGCGAGCGGCTCAAGGCCGCCGACCAGCGGGCCGCCGAGATGGCGCAGGCCGCCGACGAGGCCAGGATGGCGGCCTCGGTGGCCGGCAGCGCGGGGGAGTCGGAGCTGAGGCGGCTCAAGGAGCGGCTGGCCGACGCCGAAAGACATCTCGAGGCCTCGCGCAGAGCGGCCCGCGAGGGCCGCAGCATCGAGGACGCCAGGATCAGGGTGCTGCTCGACGCGCTGCAGGACGCCTCGGCCGGGCTGCGCAGGGAGCTGGCGCTGCCGACCACGATCAGCAGGCCCGCCGACTCCGTCGCCGCCGTCGCGCCTGGCGCGCCCAACGTGCGGGGGGTGCCTGCCAGAGCGCTGGCCGACGACGACCCGCAACTGCTCGACCAGCTGCTGGCGCTGCCGCAGGTGCACCTGATCATCGACGGCTACAACGTGACCAAGACCGGGTACGGCACGCTCACCCTCGCCGACCAGCGCAACAGGCTGATGACGGGGCTGGGCGGCCTGGCCGCGCAGACCAGGGTCGAGGTGACCGTCGTCTTCGACGGCGCGGAGCTCAACGCCCCCGTCCAGGTGGTCGCGCCGCGCGGGGTGCGGGTGATGTTCAGCGCGCCGGGCGAGATCGCCGACGACCTGATCCGTCAGCTGGTCCGCGCCGAGCCGCAGGGAAGGGCGATCGCGGTGGTCTCCTCCGACCGTGAGGTGGCCGAGTCCGTGCGCAGGATGGGCGCGAGGCCCGTCTCGTCCGCGCTGCTGCTGCGCAGGCTCGGGCGGGCCTAGGTCACATTTTGGGTGACATGGCCGGACGCTAGGCGCACCTTCTGTACTATTTCGCCCCAGGCGTGATCACTGGGAGGGCGTGTCGCTGTGGGGTTTGGCCGGGTACCGCTGGCTGCGGGTCTCGCGATCGCGACTCTTCTCCTGCCGTTGAGCGGTGCTTTCGCCGATCCCAAACCGACGATCGCGCAGGCCAAGGCGAAGCTGGAGAAGCTCAACGACAAGGCCGACAAGGTCGTCGACAGGTACAACACGGCCACGGAGAAGTACAAGAAGGCCAAGAAGGCCTACGAGGGGCTGAACTCCCGGTACAAGAGCAAGATGGCCAGGGTGGCGGGTCTGCGCGCCGAGGTCGTCGGCATGGCCATCGACACCTACCAGGCGGGCGACATCACCTCGTGGTCGACGCTTCTGGGCGACAGCGACCCCTCGGCCACGCTCGGCGGCATGGCGCTCATGGACCAGCTGACGGCCGAGCGGGCCCAGGTCCTGGCAGCCTTCGACGAGGAGAACCGCCAGCTCAAGTCCGACAGGGAGCAGGCGCAGGGCGCTCTCACCGAGGCCGACAAGCTGCGCGACGAGGTCAAGTCGGAGAAGGACAAGGTGCTCGAGCTGGTCGAGCAGCAGGAGAAGCTGCTGCGCAGGCTCGGCGCCTACCGGGTGGGCAACCCCAACAGCACCGGCATCAAGTACACGGGCTCGGCCTCGGGCAACGCCGCCTCGGTGCTCAGCTTCGCCTACGCGCAGGTCGGCAAGCCCTACCAGTACGGTGGCACGGGCCCGGGCGGCTGGGACTGCTCAGGCCTCACGCAGGCCTCCTGGCGCGCGGCCGGCGTCTCACTGCCCCGCACGACGTGGGAGCAGTGGGCCTGGGGCGCCAAGCGCAGAGTCTCCCTCGACAACCTGCAGCCCGGTGACCTCATCTTCAGCGAGGGCCTCGGGCACGTGAGCATCTACGCGGGCGGCGGCAAGATCGTGCACGCGCCGCAGACCGGTGACGTGGTCAAGGTCGTCCCGCTGTCGGCCTACGGCAGGCGGCTGGTCGGCGCGGTCCGCCCGTAGGCCGCGCTCATCGCGCGCAGAACGTCCAGATAGGCGCTCACGGCGGGCGGACGCCCGTCGGCGGGCAGGACGGCGGCGCTGATCCTTCTGGCGGGCAGCGCGGGCGATGGATGGGCGAGCCTGATGTCCGAGCGCACCGACCTGCCGGCGATGGACGGATAGAGCATCACGCCCACGCCCGCGGCCACCAGGCCCTGGCGGCCGTTCCAGTCGTCGCACAGGTGCGTGATCTTCGGCGGCCCTCCCATCGCGGCCGACAGTTCGGCCGACGGGCCGAGGCAGTCGGGGTGGGTGCCGTCGATCCAGTGCTCGGCGGCCAGGTCGGCCAGCCGTACCTGCTCCTGTGACGCGAGGGGATGGTCGGCGGGCAGGGCCACCATCGGCTCGTCGTCGAACAGGAAGAGCGTCTCGAGCCCAGGATCGGGGTCGGCGTCCCACGAGGTGACCAGCGCGACGTCGATCGCGCCTTCGAGCAGTCTCGCGTCGCCGCGCTCTCCCACGGTGAGTGAGAGCTCGACGTCGGGGTGGGTGGCGGTGAAGCGGCGGAAGCTCTCGGGGACGAACCTGGTGGCCGCGCTGGGGAAGGCCGCCACACGCACCCTGCCGCTCTCGGCGGCGGCGAAGGCTCGCAGCCTGGTCTCGAACAGGCTCATCCCGTCGACCACGGCGGCCGCCTGCTCCATGGCGGCCAGACCCGCCTCCGTGGGCTGCACGCCTCGCGGGCGGCGGTGGAAGAGCCTGACGCCCGTGCGGCGCTCCAGGGTGGCGATCTGGCGGGAGACCGCCGGCTGCGTCATCGACAGGGCCTCGGCGGCGGCGGAGAAGGAGCCGTGCCGTCCGACTTCGAGCAGGACGCGCAGGGACCACAGATCAAGCATGCGAAAAGCTTATGGCAGAGCGCTCAAACCCCTCGTTCGGCTGATGTTACTGGTGTGACTGATGTGACAAATGGGACCTGACTTCGCTAGGTGACAGCAACTGTGAGGAGGGTCACAATTGTCGCTTGCAACGGTCCATGGAGCAGTGATTTGTCTCTTGACAACCACCCGTGGACGATCTTGACTCCTTTACTTCGACTTTGCCTGCTCTTGGTGGGCGGGGTACCTTCTCGCTTCGCGGCGACCAAGCCATGGCGCCCGCCACGTCCACCGGCCCTGTCAGCGGCCGGTGTGCACGCATAACGATCCGCTGGTCGCCGCGCCGAACCCCCAGATGAGCGTGCGCGGTCGACCCGCCGAATCCGTGCGGAATGGAGCACGGAGCCGGGGACCCGAGCACCTGGGGTGAGTCCGGCCTGCGGGCCGGTAGGGCGACTTCCACGCCCGAACCCGTCAGCTAACCCGGTAGGCATTCGTGGAAGATTCAAGGAGACGTTCTGTCCACCCCTGTTAACAAGACCCGTCTGTCCTGCCTTGCCCTGAGTGGCGTCATGGCCGCGATGGGAGGAGTCGTCCTCCACGCACCAGCCGCTCACGCGACCCCCATCGAGGCGAGCGCGGCGAAGACGGCAGCAGTGAAGATCGACGTCGCGCGGACGAGCGCGGCGAAGGCGAGCGCCGGCAAGGCGCGCGTCGTGTCGAAGTCGCAGGCGAAGGCGGCTCGGCAGAAGTTGAGGGCTGCCAAGGCCGTCGGAGTGGCGAAGAAGCAGCTCGGTGACCCCTACCGCTACGGCGGGACGGGTCCGGGCTCCTTCGACTGCTCGGGTCTGGTGCAGTACGCATGGTCCAAGGCGGGGATCAGGATCCCGCGCGTGACGCACAGCCAGTACGCACGCATCAAGAAGAAGGTCTCCTGGCGCAGCCTCAAGCCCGGTGACCTGATGTTCTTCCGCGGCAAGGGCCATGTCGGCATGTACGTCGGCAAGGGCCGGATGATCCACTCACCCAGCTCGGGCAAGACGGTGCGGATCGAGAAGATCAGCGGCTGGCGCAAGTCCTCCTTCGCCGGCGCGGTCCGCCCCGGCGCGTAGGCGCACGCAGAGAGCCCCGTCCATTCCTCTGGGACGGGGCTCTCCGCCGTCCGGGCTAGCATCGCTGCCGTGGTGAGCCGAAGAGCCGTGCTGGCGGCCGCGCTGGCGGGGACGGTGCCGGGGTCGGCCGGCCCTCGCCTGCCGTCCGAGGCCCGTGGCCTGTGGGAGTCGGGTGTCACCTACGCGTACGGCGCGCGCTCGCTCGCCGTCGGCCACCACGCACCCGCCACGCTGCTTCGCGACCTCGCGGCGCGGGCCGACGCCGCCGGCCGCACGGTCTCGGCGGTGCTGCGGCGCCCCGTACGGCCGGTGGTCGTGGTGCCGGCCAGCACCGAGGAGGCGGCGGCGTTGGCCGGCACGGGCTCGCTCGAGGGGCTGGCCGCGCTGGCGTCGCGCGGAAGGGTGATCGTCGTCCCCGGCGCCTTCTCGCGGCTGACCCCCGTGGGACGCGACGTGGTGCTCGCCCACGAGCTCACCCACGTCGCAGTGGGCACGCACGGCGGCCCGGTGTGGCTGCGAGAGGGCTTCGCCGACTACGTCGGCTACCTCGGCTCGGGTCTTGAGGTCGGCGTCGCGGCCGCGGAGCTGGCCGAGGAGGTCGGCTCGGGACGGACGAGCGCCCGGCTGCCGGCCGACGGCGACTTCACGCCGGGCGCGCCCAGGCTCGCGCAGGTCTACCAGGAGTCGTGGCTGGCCTGCCGCCTGATCGCGGGCCGCTACGGCGAGCGGGCGCTGGTCGAGCTCTACGATCGGGCTGCGGGGCGCGATCTGGCCCAGGCGCTGCGCCCTCTCGGCCTGTCGGTCCCCACGCTGACCGGCCTGTGGCGCGAGTATGTCCGGGACGAGCTGACTGCGGGGGGACACGGATGAGCTGGCTGGACCGTCGGGCGGGCATCGCGCTGGCGCTGCTGGGCGCGGCGATCGTCGCGGTGGTCGCGCTCACCACCCCCTGGGGGACGATGCGGGGCGCGCCCGCCGTGCCGCCCGACCCCTCACTCGACTTCACCGCGGCCGAGATCGCCCGCTCGCGCGCCTTCGACGCGGCCACCAGCGTGCCGTCCTACCTGTCGCTCGGCCTGACCGTGCTCTTCGCGGGCGTGCTGGTGGCCACGCCATGGGGCGCCCGCCTGCTGGCCGGGCTGAAGGGGCCGTGGTGGCTGCGGGTGCTGCTCGGCGTCGTCGTGCTCACAGCGGTGGTCGAGCTGCTGCGCTGGCCGCTCGGTGTCTGGTTCGAGGGTGAGCTGCGCGAGTTCGGCCTGTCCACGCAGAACTGGGCGAGCTGGACGGGCGACAGGCTGAAGTCCATCGGGGTGCGGACCGCGATCACGGCGATCATGGTGCTGGCCGTCGTCGCTCTGGCCCGCAGGTTCGCGCGCTGGTGGATTCCCGCCGCGATCGGCGCCTTCATGCTCACCGTGGGCGCCTCCTTCGTCTATCCGGTCGTCTTCGAGCCTCTCTTCAACGACTTCAGGTCGATGCCGGCGGGACAGCTGCGCACCGACCTGCTGGAGCTGGCCGAGCGCGCCGACGTGCCCGTCGAGGACGTGCTGGTGGCCGACGCCTCCCGCAGGACCACCTCGCTGAACGCCTACGTCTCGGGTTTCGGGGCCACCCGGCGCATCGTCGTCTACGACACGCTGCTGGCCGCGCCGGAGAAGGAGGTGGAGCTGATCATCGCCCACGAGCTCGGGCACGCCAAGTACAACGACGTCCTTCACGGCACGCTCCTCGGCGCGCTCGGCGCGGGCTTTGGCGCGGTGCTGCTGTTCTGCGTGGCCCCGCTGTGGAAGCGTCCGCTGTCCGAGCCCGTGGCGACGGCGGCGATCATGGGCTTCCTCTCGCTGGCGACCGTGCTGTCAGGTCCGGGGCAGAATCTCGTCAGCCGCCACATCGAGGCCAGGGCCGACCTGCACGCGCTCGATCTCACCCGCGACCCGCGGACGTTCGTCGCGATGCAAAAACGCCTGGCAATAACCAACATTTCCGACTTGTCGCCGGATGTCGTGGAATATGTGCTCTATGCCTCGCATCCGACCGCTCCACAGCGCATCGCCATGGCCCGCTCGTGGGAGCTCATGAAGGCCCCGTGAGCAGGGTCCTCATCGTCACGAACGACTTTCCGCCCAGGCCGGGCGGCATCCAGTCGTTCGTGCACGGGCTCGCGCTGCGCACGCCGTCCGTGCTGGTCTACGCCCCGCGCTGGCGGGGCTGCGAGGAGTTCGACGCCCAGCAGCCCTACCCGGTCGTCAGGCACCCGACCTCGCTCATGCTGCCCACGCCGGGGGTGGCGCGCACGGCGGCGCGGCTGGTGGCCGCGCACGGGGCCGACACCGTCGTCTTCGGCGCGGCGGCGCCTCTCGGCCTGCTGGCCCCCCGCCTGCGCGCGGCAGGAGCGCGCAGGATCGTCATGCTCACCCATGGGCACGAGTCGTCGCCGCTGTTCCGCCCCCTGATGCGGCGGATCGGCTCCCATGCCGACGTGGTCACCTACCTCGGCTCCTACACGCACGCCAGGCTCTCCTCCCTGATCCCTCAGGGCAAGCTCGTACGGCTGGCGCCGGGCGTCGACGCCGACGTCTTCAGGCCTCCCACCGAGCCCGCGCGCCTCAGGAACGCGCTCGGCCTAGGGGACAGGCCCGTCGTGGTGTGCGTCTCCAGGCTCGTGCCGCGCAAGGGCCAGGACCAGCTGATCCGCGCGTGGCCGCTGGTGCTGAGGTCGGTGCCCTCCGCGGTGCTGCTCGTCGTGGGCGGAGGGCCCTACCGGCGGCGGCTGGCCGCGATGGCCGCGCACCTGGGCGAGGCGGTGCGCTTCACCGGGGTGGTGCCCGCTTCGGAGCTGCCCTCGTACTACGCGGCGGGCGACGTCTTCGCCATGCCCTGCCGTACGCGGATGGGCGGGATGGACGTCGAGGGGCTGGGGATCGTCTTCCTCGAGGCCTCGGCGACGGGGCTGCCGGTGGTGGCGGGGGCCTCGGGAGGAGCGCCGGACGCGGTCCGGCACGGGGAGACGGGTCTCGTGGTGGACGGCAGGTCGGTGCCGGAGGTCGCGGGAGCGTTGGTCGAGCTCCTCGTCGACAGGGACAGGGCGCGCAAGATGGGGGAGAGGGGAAGGGAGTGGGTGGCGGGCGAGTGGGACTGGTCGCGCGTCGCGGCCCGCTTCCACGCGCTGCTCTGAGCGCGCGGCTAGTGAGAGGGGCGCAGGCGGGGGCGCTGGACGGGGTCGAGGGAGTCGGCCAGGCGGTGCAGGCGCAGGGCCAGCGTGTGGCGGAAGGGCGCCCGCCTTCGCGCGAGGGCGGACAGGCGCTCGGCCTCGGCGATCCGCTCGCGGTGGAGGGCCTGGACGTGCATCAGGGTCAGCTGGTTGTTCATGACAGATCCGTTCTCCGGTGGCAGGTGTGCGGGTGGGCGGGCGGGTGGTTCACCGGGTGCTCGCCCGCAGGACGGCGATGTCGCCGCTCAGCGTGCGGGCGTGCACCTCGAGGGTCTCGGCGGCGTCGCCTGGCTCGCCCGACTGCTCGAGCTCGGAGCTGACGCGCCCCGACAGCGAGGAGATCTCGAGCCAGGCGGCGCTGCCCTCCGTGACCGCGAGCGTGACGTTGCCGGAGGCGCTCCTGGCGTTGACCTGGCCTCTGGTGACGGCGTGCACGACGATGTCGCCCGAGGCCGTGCGGCTGGTGACATCGCCGTGGGCGCGGCCGATCACGGCCGAGCCCGAGGCGGTGGTGACGTTGACGTGGCCGCCGACGGAGCCGACGCCGACCTTGCCCGAGGTGGCGTCGATGACCGCGTCACCCTCGATGACGTCACATCTGACGTCACCTGACGCCGTGGTGATGCGCAGAGCGACGGCGTGCTCCACGGTGACGTCGCCCGAGGCGCACGTGATGGCGACCTCGCCCAGCCGTCCCGTGGTGGTGACATCGGTCGAGGCGGTGTGGGCCAGCAGGCTCGACCCCTCGGGCAGGGCGATGTCGACGTGGACGGCGCGCCTGCTCCGCTGTCCGTCGGGGGCCTTGACGGTGATCACCCCGTCGGCCTGCTCGACCAGGATCGACCGGGCGTAGGCGTGGTCGTCGGAGCTCGCGGGCTCGGCGGGGCGCACCTCGACCACGGTGTCCTGACGCTCGGTGGCGCAGACGCGCAGGTCGCCCGCGGGGAGGTCGACGTGGACGGCGGGGGGCGTGGGGGTGGAGAAAACGGGCATGGTGGAGCTCCGTCTCTGTGCGTGGGATGAGGGAGAAGGTCAGCGGACCCAGCCGCTGATGCGGCGTCCGGCGCCGGGAGGAGAGGGACGCTGCTGAGGGTCGGACAGCGCCGCGGTCAGCGCCCTGACCAGCCAGGCGTTGACCGAGGCCCCCGAGGAAGCGGCGGCCTGCTCGATGCGGCTCTTCAGCGACTCGGGCAGCCGCAGGGTCATCCTGGCCGTGCCCTGCTCGCCCTCGCCCGGCGGCGCGGGAGGGGCGGGAGGCTCAGGAGGCGGCGGCGGGAACGGCGGCTGCCCGGGGCCGGTCGCGGGGCTGCCGTGCCAGTGGTCGGGCACGGTGAGCACGAACTGGGGCTCTCTGCCGCGCATGCGCACATCGACGACCCCGGGATCGAGCTGCCTGGTCAGCTCGTCGGCGGCCTCGGAGAGCACCTCGATGAGCGTCAGCCTGACCGCCGAGTCGAGCATCGCGGTGAGGCGCTCGGCGGTGGCGCGGGCCTCAGGCCCCGCCGCGTCGGCAGCGTCGCCGAACTCCCTGCGCAGGTTCTCGATGTACGACGTCAGATCCATGACGTCATCATGACATCAATCTGACGTCATCGCAAGCGGCGTGGTGACGCCACCGGCGTCAACGCTCCAAGACGGGCCGGTCAGCCCTTGGTCGAACCGAGCGTGAGGCCCGAGACGAACTGCTTGTGCAGGAGCTGGAAGACGATCAGCGTCGGCAGTGCCACCAGCAGCGACCCCGCGGCCAGCAGGTTGTAGTCGGTGAAGAACTGCCCGCGCAGGTTGTTCAGCGCCGAGGTGACGGGCAACTTGTCGCCTGAGGACATCAGCACCAGCGCCCAGAGGAAGTCGTTGTACATCCAGGTGAACTGCAGCGTCGACAACGCCGCCAGTGCGGGACGGCACAGCGGCAGCGTGAGCTGCCAGTAGCGTCGCCACACGCCGGCCCCCGTCGACCATCGCCGCCTCCGAGATCTCCTCGGGGATGGTCCGCATGAAGTTGGCCAGCACGAACACGCAGAAGCCGAACTGGAAGGCCACGTGGATGAGGATCAGCCCGAGATAGGAGTCGTACAACGACAGCGAGTCCGACAGCCACCACGGCAGCGGGATCAGCGTGTACAGGGTGTAGAGCGGCGTGATCAGCACCTGGGGCGGGAGCAGGTTGCCCGCGGTGAAGACCACCAGCAGCACCTTGCGTCCTGGAATGCGCAGCCTGGCGATGGCGAAGGCGGTGAAGGAGGCCATCAGCAGCGTGAGGATCACGCCGGGCACCACGATGATCAGCGTGTTGAGGTAGTACTTCGGCAGATCGGCCTGGCTCCAGGCCTGGCCGTAGTAGTCGAGCGTGAGCGAGCGGGGCAGCGAGAAGTAGCCGAACCTGGCCGTCTCCTCGTACGGCCTGAGCGAGGCGTAGACGGCCAGCAGCAGCGGCAGCAGCCATCCGAGGGCGACCAGCGCGAGGAAGAGGTGCAGTACCAGCCTTGACGGCCGGAAGGGCCGCTTGGCCGGCGGCCTTCCGGGCTCCACCGCGGTGGGGCGCGAGGCGGTCGGCGTCACCGGCGATCCTCCTTGAACAGCTGCGAGAGGTAGGTGACGATGAACGCCATCGAGATCACCAGCAGGATCACCGCGATCGCCGAGCCGAAGCCGATCCTGCTGGCCTCGCCCACGATGTTCTCCGTGACCAGCACCGACAGCAGCTCCAGGCCGTTCCTGCCCTTGTTGATGGCGTAGACGATGTCGAAGGCCCTGAGCGCCTCGATCACCGTGATCACCAGGACGATGACGTTGATGGGCCGCAGCGTGGGGAAGACGACGCGGAAGAAGGTCTGCGCCTCGCTCGCCCCGTCGATCGCCGCGGCCTCCTTGAGCGCGGGGTCGACCGCCTTCAACCCGGCCAGATAGATGATCATGACGTAGCCGACGTGCCGCCAGGCCGCCGCGACCATGACGACCCAGATGTTGATGGAGCTGTCGCCGAGCCAGTCGGTGGTCAGCCCGGTCACGGCGTTGAGCACGCCGTAGTCGGAGGAGTAGACGAGCTGGGCGATGAAGCCCACCACGGCAAGCGACAGCACCACCGGCATGTAGAGCGCGCTCTGGTAGACCCGCGACAGCCTGAGCCGCCGGTCCAGCAGCACCGCGCAGAACAGGCCGAACGGCGTCGCGACCAGGCCGAGGAAGGCCAGCCACAGCACGTTGTTGCGGACAGCCGACCAGAACGGCGGGTACTCCTCCGCCAGGTCGCCGTAGTTGCGCGTGCCGATCCAGCGCAGCTCGGAGATGCCGTTCCAGTCGGTGCCCGACAGCGCGACGGAGGCCAGCGTGGGGCCCCAGATGAGGGCCAGGTTGACCAGGACGGCCGCCCCGAGGCCGAAGCCCAGGACGGCGAGGTCCCTGCGGGAGTAGCGTCGAGTGATCAACGGAAGATGTTGGCCTTCTGCGCCTCGATGTCCTTGAGCAGCGGGTCGATGTCGTCGGGTTCGCCGACGAAGCGCTGCAGCGCGGGGATCATCACGGTCGAGGCGAAGTCGGGCCTGGTGTCGCGGTCGAGGAACTGGGCGATGTGCGTGGCCTGCGAGACGAGTTCGGCGCCGCGCTTCTGCAGGGCGCTGTAGCCGCTGGTGTCGGCCTTGGAGCTGGAGGCCAGCGTGCCGGGGTCGAGCTTGGTGGCCGCGTTCTGCGAGGAGGCCTGCGCTAAGTGCTTGAGCAGCGCCTTGGCGCCGTCCACGTTCTTGGCCTTGGCCGAGATCATGTAGCCGTCGATGGGCGCGTCGATGGAGTCGGTGCCGAACCGCGGGTTGATCTCGGGGAAGGTGAAGAAGTCGAGGTCGTCGCGTTCGGCCTCGGGGAACTGCTGGGCGACGAACATGCCGAGCAGGTACATGCCGGTCTTCTTCTGGGCGAGCGACTGGCCCGCCTCCTGCCAGGTACGGCCGAGCGCGGCGGGCTGGTGGAACTCCATCAGCCCTCGCCAGGTGTCGAAGACCTGCTTGACCTTCGGGTCGGTCCACGACTCCTTGCCCGCCATGAGCGAGATGTGGAAGTCGTAGCCGTTTGTCCGCATGTTGAGGATGTCGAAGGTGCCCATCGCGGGCCAGCCGTCCTTGTCGGCGAAGGCGAGGGGGACCAGCCCGTCGGCCTTCATCTTCCTGGCCAGCGCGGTGAACTCGTCGAGGGTCGTGGGCGGCACGTAGCCCTTCTCCTCCCACAGGCTCCTGCGGTAGAAGACCGCCCATGGGTAGTAGGTGAACGGCACGAAGTACTGCTTGCCGTCCGAGCCCGTCGAGGCCGCCTTGAAGGCGGGGGTGTAGTCGCCTCCGATCTCCTGCCACACGTCGGAGATGTCGGTGGCCAGGCCCTGCTCGGCGAAGAACTGCATCCGGTAGCCGGCGAACCAGGTGAAGACGTCGTCGGGCGTGCCCTTGAGGTAGCGGTTGATGTTCTCCTGGAAGGTGTTGTGGTCGACGGTGTTGATCCTGACGTCGGCCTGGGTGAAGGCCTTGACCACGGTTTCCAGTGACTTCTTGGGGATCTCGTCGGAGGCGTTGGAGCCGATCGTCACCGTGCCGCGCGCGGCCGAGCCGCTCGCGCCCTGCGTGTTCTGGGTGTTGGGGTTGCCGCAGCCCGCCAGGATCGCGGGGACTCCGAAGGCGGCGGCACCGAGCAGCATGCTCCTGCGGGTGATCGGCAGACGTGGGGTCATGGTGGGTTCCTCCTAGACCGACCCTCAGATTCCCCCGATATCACGCACGTTTCCCCATAAACAGCGCGCATGTCAACGAACCTTTTCTAACGGTTGCGCCTCGCCTATAGTTGGTATCAACTAGTTGACGTCAACTAAGGGAGTGTCCGTGCGCAAGGTGTCCAACCCGCTGGCGTTGGCGGTGCTCGCGTTCCTGCTGATGGAGCCGATGCATCCGTACGAGCTGGGGCGGCGGCTGCAGGAGACCGCGAAGGACCGCAGCTTCAGGTACAACAGGGGCTCGCTCTACATGGTCGTCAAGCAGCTGGCCAAGGCCGGCTTCATCGTCGAGCAGGGCAGCGTGCGCGACACCGAGCGGCCCGAGCGCACGCTCTACGCGCTCACCGACGAGGGCCGCGCCGAGCTCCACGACTGGCTGCGCGAGCTGGTCGCCACGCCGAAGGCGGAATATCCGCACTTCGGGGCCGCGCTGTCGCTGCTGAGCGTCCTCGACCCCGCCGAGGCCGTCGAGCTGCTCGGACGGCGGTCGGCCACGCTGGCCGAGGAGGCCGCGCAGATCCGCGAGGCCGTGCGCGCGGCGGCCGAAGGCGGCGTCGGGTGGGTCTTCCTCGTCGACGACGAGTACAGGCTCGCGCTGCTCGAGGCCGAGCTGCGCTTCGTCGCCACGCTCGTCGACTCGCTCGGCCGGTCGGACTACATCGAGACATGGCACACGATCTTCGGGAGTCGCAATGACGGCGGTTAGAACGGCACTGGTGGTCGGCGGCGGCATCGCAGGACCGGTCACCGCGATGGCGCTGCGCCGCGCGGGCATCGAGGCGACGGTCTTCGAGGCCTACGCGGGCGGCGCCGAGGGCATCGGGGGAACGCTCACCATCGCGCCCAACGGGCTCGACGCGCTGCGGGCCGTGGGCGCGGAGGCGGCCGTCAGGGCTGTCGGCCAGCCGGTGACGCGCACGGTGGTCAGCGACGGAAGGGGCAGGCGGATCGGCGAGCTGGACAGCCTGCGCGACCTGCCGCCCAGCCAGGCCATGTGGCGCGCCGAGCTCTACGCCGCCGTGCACGAGCAGGCGGTGGCCCAGGGCGTGCGCGTGGAGCACGGCAGGCGCCTGGTCGGCGTCGAGGAGACAGGGTCCGGCATCACCGCGCGGTTCGCCGACGGCGGCGGCGCGAGCGCGGACCTGCTCGTCGGCGCGGACGGCATCCGCTCGACGGTCCGCGGCCTGATCGACCCCGGCGCTCCTGGGCCGGCCCACGTCCCGTTGCTGAACTTCGGCGGGCCGGCCGACTACGCCGTCCCCGGCGCCAGGACCGACACCACCTACTTCGTCTTCGGCTCCAGGGGGTTCCTCGGCTACTGGGTGCAGCCCGACGGCCGCACCGCCTGGTTCGCCAACCTGCCCCACAAGGAGCCGATGTCGGCGGCGCAGGCGCGCAGGAGGCCCAAGGGCGAATGGCTGCGCCTGCTGCGAGAGATCTACGCCGGCGACAGGCCTGGCGCCGAACTGCTGCGGCACACCGACCCCGAGGAGCTGGTCGCGCTGGGCTCGGTGGAGATCATGCCGAGCGTGCCGCACTGGCACCGGGGCAGGATGGTGCTGGTCGGCGACTCGGCCCACGCGCCCTCACCCAGCTCGGGCCAGGGCGCCTCACTCGCCGCCGAGAGCGCGGTCGAGCTCGCCCGCTGCCTGCGCGACCTGCCCGACGTCACCCGCGCCTTCGAGGCGTACGTGCGGCTGCGCCGTACCCGTGTGGAGAAGGTGGCGGCCCGCGCGGCGAAGACCAACAACACCAAGACCCTCGGGCCCGCGGCCATCTCGATGATGCGGCTGATGATGCCGCTGGCGGTGCGGACCTTCCTCAAGCCCGAGCGGACGCTCGGCCTCGAGCAGCGCCATCACGTCGACTGGAACGCCGTCGTGGGGTGAGGCAGGGCCCCACCCCTGCCTCACCTCTCGTACAGGGCGTCGATGTCGGCGGCGAAGTCGCGCATCACCAGGTTGCGCTTGACCTTCAGCGTCGGCGTCAGGTGGCCGCTCTCCTCGGTGAGGTCCTCTTCCAGGATCACGAACTTCTTGATCTGCTCGGCCTTCGACACGGTGGTGTTGGCCGTGTCGACAGCCGACTGGACCTCGGCCAGCACGCCTGCGTCGGCCCTGGCCTCCTTCGGCGACAGGCCGCGCTGGGCGAGGGCCTCGGGGTCGAGGGTGATCAGCACCGCGGCGAAGGGCCGGCCGTCGCCGACGATCATGGCCTGGGAGATCAGCGGATGGGCGCGGATCGCGTCCTCCATGGGAGCGGGGGCGATGTTCTTGCCCGCCGCCGTCACCAGGATCTCCTTCTTGCGCCCGGTGATGCGCAGGTAGCCGTCGGAGTCGAGCTCGCCGACGTCGCCGGTGTGGTACCAGCCGTCGGCGTCGATCGCGGCGGCCGTGGCCTGGTCGTTGTTCCAGTAGCCGTCGAAGACGTGACGGCCCTTGGTGAGAATCTCGCCGTCGTCGGCGATGAGGACGCCGGCGCCGGGGATCGGCTTGCCGACGGTGCCGATCTTGTTGGCGCCCGGCAGGTTGACCGAGACCGGGGCCGTGGTCTCGGTCAGGCCGTAGCCCTCGAAGACCTCGATGCCGACGCCGGTGAAGAAGTGACCGAGGCGCTCGCCGAGCGCGCCGCCGCCGGAGACCGCCGCGGACAGGCGGCCGCCGGTGGCCTGGCGGAGCTTGGCGTAGACGAGCCTGTCGAACAGGGCGTGCCGCAGGCGCAGGCCGAGCGGCGCGCCGCCGGAGGCCTGGGCCCTGCTGTAGGCGATGGCCACGTCGGCGGCGCGGGCGAAGATCTTGCCCTTGCCGCCGGCGACGGCCTTCTGCTCGGCGCCGTTGTAGACCTTCTCGAACACGCGCGGCACGCCGAGCAGGAACGTCGGCTGGAAGGCGGCCAGGTCGGGCGCGACGTTCTTCATGTTCGGCGTGTGGGCCATGATCGTGCCGGTCTCGACCAGCACGATCTGGATCACCCTGGCGAAGACGTGCGCCAGCGGCAGGAACAGCAGCGCCGCCCTGCCCGGGCTGTCGAAGAGCCGGTCAAGAGGGCCTCGCGCCACGTTGATGGAGGTGAACAGCAGGTTGTCGTGGGTGAGGCGACAGCCCTTCGGCCTGCCCGTGGTGCCCGAGGTGTAGATGATCGTCGCGAGGTCGGCGCCCGACCTGCTGGTACGGCGCGCCTCGAGCTCCTCGTCGGAGACGCCGGGCCCGGTGAGCGAGGCGATCTCGTCGACCCGCCACAGGTGCTCGAGACCCGGGTGCGCCGCCTTGACCGTCTCCTCGTGCGCGTCGAGCTCGACGAAGGCGGCCTTGGCGCCGCTGTCGGTCAGGATCCAGGCGACCTGCTCGGTGGCGGAGGTCTCGTAGATCGGCACGCTGACCGCGCCCGCGGCCCAGATGGCGTAGTCGATGACGGTCCACTCGTAGCGCGTGCGCGACATGAGCGCGACCCTGTCGCCAGGCTCGACCCCCGCGGCGATGAGGCCCTTGGCCAGCGCGGCGACCTCGTCGCGGAACTCGCGAGCGGTGACGGCGGGCCAGCTGTCGCCGTCCTTCCTGCGCATCACGATCGCCCCTGGTTCCTGCTCGCCACGCCTGAACACCGTGTCGGCGCAGCTGGCGGTATGCGGAACATCCACCAGGACGGGAACGCTGTACTCGCGCACGGATCACTCCTCCGGGTGCACGCTTCTGGGACGACCGAGGACGCTACAGGGTTAAGTTACGCGTGGGTAGCTTCGTCACAGAGGCGTTATCAAGGGCTTTCATCACGCTAGCAGTCGCCGGGCGCTACTCCGCTCATCCGATCTTCTAGGCTGCGGGCATGCGGGTCCATGTCGTGAGCGATGTCCACGGAAGCGTCGAGGCGCTGGCGCGCGCGGGCGACGGCGCCGACGCGCTGATCTGCCTGGGCGACCTGATCCTCTTCATCGACTACGACGACCACGCGCAGGGGATCTTCCCCGAGCTGTTCGGCGCCGACCAGGCCGAGCGGTTCATCGCGCTGCGCACCGCCAAGCGGTTCGACGAGGCCAGGGCCATGTCGGCGCGGCTGTGGGCGAGCCTCGAAGGCGATCCGCGTGAGCACATCGAGCGCATCGTCAGGCGGCAGTACGAGAGCCTGTTCGCCGCCATGCCGACGCCGGCCTACCTGACCTACGGCAACGTCGACCTGCCGAGGCTGTGGGGCGACTACCTCAGGCCCGGTCTCCACGTGCTCGACGGGCAGACGGTCGAGCTCGGCGGGCTGCGGTTCGGCTTCGTCGGAGGCGGCCTGCGCACGCAGTACCGCACGCCCTACGAGATCAGCGACGAGGAGTTCGCCGCCAAGGTGGAGGCGGTCGGCGAGGTGGACGTGCTGTGCTGCCACATCCCCCCTGCCGTGCCCGAACTGCTCTACGACGTGGTGGCCAGGCGCTACGAGCGCGGCAGCGAGGCGACCCTGGCCGCCATCAGGAGGACCCAGCCGCGCTACGCGCTGTTCGGCCACGTCCACCAGCCGCTCCACGCCCGCACGAGGATCGGCAGGACCGAGTGCGTGAACGTCGGCCATTTCCGCGGAAAGGGCGTTCCCTACGTCCTCCAGTGGTAGCCCGACCGGTACCGTTGACGCATGGCTGATCGCACCACTTCGAGCATCACCGTCGACGCCGACCGCTCCCACGTGATGACGGTCATCGCCGACTTCGGCTCCTACCCCGAATGGGCCGGTCAGGTGAAGTCCGCCGAGGTCCTGTCCAGCGGTCCTGACGGCCGCCCGCAGACCGTGCGCTTCGTGCTCGACGCGGGCGTCATCAGCGACACCTACACCCTCGGCTACGACTGGAACGACGACGAGAGCGTCAGCTGGCAGGTTGTCGAGGCGGGCACGATGGTGCGCGAGCTGAAGGGGAGCTACACCCTCTCCGAGCGGAGCGGCGGCACCGAGGTGACCTACGAGCTGGCGGTCGACCTGAAGGTCCCGATGATCGGCATGATCAAGCGCAAGGCCGAGAAGGTGATCGTCGACACCGCCCTCAAGGGCCTGAAGAAGCGCGTCGAACGCCGATGAGGGTCCTGCTCTTCACCGGCAAGGGCGGCGTCGGAAAGACCACGGTGGCCGCGGCCACGGCGACGCTGGCCGCGCGCAGAGGGCTGAAGACGCTGGTCGTCTCCACCGACACCGCGCACTCCCTGGCCGACGCGCTCGGCGTCAGCGTCGACGACCGGCCCGTGGAGATCGAGCCGGGGCTGCACCTGCACCAGGTCGACACCCAGCGATCCCTCGAACGCCACTGGGGAGAGCTCCAGGACTACGCCAGGGGGCTGTTCGCCGAGCTCGGCCTCGACGAGATCACCTCCGAGGAGATCACCGTCCTGCCGGGGGCCGAGGAGGTCATCGCCCTGCTCGAACTGCGCGAGCAGGCGCGCTCGGGCCACTGGGACGTGATCGTGGTCGACTGCGCGCCCACCGCGGAGACGCTGCGCCTGCTGGCGCTGCCCGAGGCGCTCGACTGGCACGTCTCCCGCCTGCTGCCTGTCGGCCGCAGGCTGATGAAGATCGTCTCGCCGTTCGTGCGGAGCGTCGCCCACGTCAGCACGCCCGGCGAGGAGGTGATGAGCGCGGGTGAGCGCTTCCACCGCGGACTCATGGAGGTGCGCGAGCTGCTGACCGGCGACTGCGCCTCCGTCCGCCTCGTGCTGACGCCCGAGTCCGTGGTCCTCGCCGAGGCCAGGCGCACCCTCACCTCGCTCAACCTGTACGGCTACCGCGTCGACGCGGTGATCGCCAACCGGGTCTTCCCCTCGGAGGGCGCCGACGAGTGGCGGGCCCAGTGGGTCGAGGCGCAGGGCAGGCTGCTGGCGGAGGCGGAGGAGTCGTTCGCGCCGCTGCCCGTCCACGTCGTGCCGTACCTGCGGGGCGAGCCCGTCGGCGGCGACGCGCTCGCCGCGGTGGGGGAGAGCCTCTACGGCGACGGCGATCCCTTCGCCAAGCCCTCCGTCGAGGCGCCGCTGACCTTCGACAGGCACGAGCTCACCCTCGCCCTCCCCGGCGCCGACAAGGACGACGTCGATCTGGCGCGCAAGGGCGACGAGCTGATCGTGACCGCAGGGCCGTACCGCAGGATCCTGGCCTTGCCCGCGGCGCTGGCACGCAGGAAGATCAGCGGTGCGGTGCTCCGCGACGGCCGCCTGCGGGTACGGTTCGTGGCAGGAGGGCGAGATGACTGAGAGCAACGAAAGAGACCCCATCGGCACCGTCGCCGACGAGGCGCGCAAGCTGTTCGACACGCTGCAGGGGCGGGCCACCCGTCAGGTCGGCAGGACGGTGTTCAACTCGTTCACCGGTGGCGGCCGTCAGGACGGGGACGTGTGGGGCGAGGCCGTCGCCGAGCACCCCGAGGGCGAGTACATCTGCCGCGCCTGTCCCGTCTGCAGGGCGATCGCCGCGCAGAAGGAGTCGGGCGCCGACGTGACAGGGCACCTGATGGCCGCGGGCGGCGAGCTGTTCGCCGCCTTCCGGCAGGCACTGGACGCGCTGAGCCGTCCGAGCTCCCCCCGAGCGCCCCGCGAGGAGCGGCGCGAGGACGTGGAGCACATCGACCTGGGCTGAGGGGCCCGGAAGGAAAGGCTGGGACGGACATGTTGACGATCGGTGTGGACATCGGCGGGACCAAGGTCGCCGCGGGTGTGGTGGACGAGAACGGCGCCATCGTCGAGAACGCCCTGCGGCCCACCCCCGCCGACCGGCCCGACCTGGTGGCGGAGACGGTCGCGGACGTCGTCAAGGAGCTGTCGCGCGGCAAGGACATCGAGGCCGTCGGCGTCGGCGCGGCGGGCTTCGTCGACGAGACCCGCTCCATCGTCCGTTTCGCGCCCAACCTGGCCTGGCGCGAGGAACCGCTGCAGAAGAAGATCACTGAGCTGATCGGCCTGCCCGTCGTGGTGGAGAACGACGCCAACGCGATGGCGTGGGCCGAGGCCCCGCTTCGGCGCCGGCAGGGGCGAGAGCCACCTCGTGTGCGTCACCGTCGGCACCGGCATCGGTGGCGGCATCGTCATCGACGGGCACCTCTACCGCGGCCGCTGGGGCATGGGCGCCGAGCTCGGCCACATGCAGGTCGTGCCGGAGGGCAGGCTGTGCGGCTGCGGCAACCTCGGGTGCTGGGAGCAGTACGCCAGCGGCAACGCCCTGGTCCGCGAGACCAGGGAGATCGTGGCCAACCAGCCTGAGCGGGCCACCACCCTGCTCGCACTGGCGGGCGAGACCATCGAGGGCGAAGAGGTCACCGAGGCGGCCAGGCAGGGCGACGAGGCGGCGCTGGCCGCCTTCGCCTCCATGGCCGACTGGCTGGCCCAGGGCATGGCCGATCTCGCCGCGATCCTCGACCCCGGCCGCTTCATCGTGGGCGGCGGCGTGTCGAGGGCGGCCGACCTGTTCATCGACAGGACCCGCGAGACGTTCGCGCGCGTGCTGACCGGCAGGGGCCACCGCCCCGTCGCCGACATCAGGCTCGCCGAACTCGGCGCGTCCGCCGGCCTCGTAGGCGCTGCGGATCTGGCCAGAAGGCGTTAAATTCGCGGGGTGACCATCACGGTCGGCACCTACAACGTCCGCGGGATGAAGGACGACGTGGCCGCCCTCATCAGGGTGCTCAGCGCCATGCGCGCCGACGTCGTGTGCGTGCAGGAGGCGCCGCGCTTCCTCGGCTGGCGGCGCGACCGCATGAGGCTGGCCGAGGCGGCGGGGCTACGCGTCGCCGCGGGCCTCAGGCTCGGCAGCGTGGCCGTCTTCGTCGCTCCCGGCGTGCGCGTGCTGCACACCGAGAGCAGGTTGTTGAAGATCTTCCTAGGTTTGGAGATCAGGGCGATCGCCATCGCCGTCGTCGAGGTCGAAGGGGCGCGCTTCGCCGTCGGCTCGATCCACCTCGATCTCGACGAGGCGGCGCGGCTGCGTCACGCCACCGAGGCCGTCGCCATGATCGAGCAGGTCGCGGCCAGGTTCGACGCCGCGATCGTGCTCGCGGGCGACATCAACGAGCAGGACGACAAGACCACCTGGCGCTACATCGCCGCCCGGCTGAGCGACTGCTATCCGAGGGCGCCCAAAGGTAATGGGATGACCTTCACCGCGAGGAGCCCTGGCAAGCGCATCGACGCGATCTTCGCTGCTCAGGGCCTCCAGGTGGCCTGGTGCGGCGGCGTCGAGGCCGATCCCGCCGACCTTGTGGCGGCCACCGACCACCTGCCGGTGGTGGCGCGGCTAGTTCGGGGGTAAGCCGCGGGTACGCGCCGCTGGGCCGTACCATTTGGTCATGACCCGTCGCCTTCGGCGGCGTGCGCTGTCCCTGTGCGTGGCAACCATCATCTCCGGCCTGCCCGTCGTCGGTGTCGCGCACGCCGAGCCAGCCCGCCCGCCGATCGAGGCGTGGCAGCGCTCGACCAGCGTGCGCCTCAGCGCTGACAGCTCGCTGACCGACGTCGACGCCCTGTCGGCCGACGAGGTGTGGGCCGTGGGCCAGCAGCAGATCTGGGACGTGTGGGAGAACCGCGGCGCCGTCGGCCGCTGGAACGGCACCGCCTGGACCGAGGTGCCGATCCGCGACGTCGCGGGGGCAGGCCCGCTGCGCGCCGTGTCGGCGGTCTCGGCCTCACAGGTGTGGGCGCTGGGCGACGGTCACGACGGCCTGCCGTACCTGGGCAGGGGCGACGCGAGCGGGCTCGACAGGGTCAGGGTGCCGGGCATGCGGGCAGGCGACTGGCTCGGCGGCCTCGAGGCGCGCACGGACAAGGTCGTCGCGGTCGGCAGCCGCGACGGCAGGGGCCTGCTGCTCACCGGGCAGGACGGCAAGTGGACCTTCCAGGAGACCAAGGAGGAGGGCGCGCTCTACGCGGTCTCCGGCTCCTTCGCGGTCGGCGACACCGGCAAGGCGCCGCTGATCATGCGCCAGTCCGACGGCGAGTGGAGCTCGATGGCGCTGCCGCCCATCCCAGGCGGCTACCTGCGCGACATCCACGTCGACGGCAAGCGGGCGATGGCCGTGGGCGGCGTCTACAGCCAGTCGGGCGTGGTCACGCCGCTGGTGCTCACCTGGAACGGCAAGCGGTGGACCCGCGCCGAGCTCCCCAGCTCGCGCGCCAGGCTCTACGGCGTGACGGGCGACGGCAAGGGCCGCTTCTGGATCTCGGGATACGACCCCGACCACGAGGCGGAGGCCTACCTGCTGCGCTACGAGAAGCGTCGCTGGGAGATCATCAGGGGCGGCCCCGACGCCGCCAGGGGCAGCGTACGGCTGCAGGCGGTGACCCACCTGCCGGGCACGGGCGGGGTGTGGGCGGTCGGCCACATCGTGGACGCGAACGACCGCTACACCGACGTCGTCGAGGCCTTCGCGCGGTCGTCGGCTAAATGACCGCGCCGTCGTCCCAGCCCGAGTCGTTGGGCGGGCCGTCGCCCATGCGCACCACCAGCGCGACGAAGCCGCCGATGAAGGCGGCCACCGCGGTGAACAGCGCCCACCCCTGCATGTCCCATCCGCTCATGGCCGCCACCAGCAGGTAGGCGGGGCCGCCGAACAGCGCCACCCACGCCAGCTTGGTGGTCAGGTCGACCTTGGGCAGCGGCGGAGGAGGCTCGGGCACGTAGTGGCCCTCTTCGTCCTCTTCCTGCTCGGGCTCGGACTCGGGCTCGTCGTCCTCGAACTCGGAGGCCTTGACCACCCTGCGGGTCGGCTCGGGCTCGGGCTCCTCCAGCGAGAGGTTCTCGCTGTCGGGCCACGGCTGCTCGGCCGAGTCCGGCTGGTTGTAGGACGCGACGATCTGACGCCAGACCTCGTCCTCGTCACTCTGTGGCGTCACGTCACATCCTTCACGAAGATCGCACTTTCCCCCTGGGAGCGATCAGTCCCTCTGCAAGGGTACCGAGGCGTGTGTCCTGATGAAGTCCAGGCTCCCGGCAAAGATCCTGTCGGCATCGTTGTCGAGCGTCGCAACATGGTAGCTATCGGGGAGCTCCTCGACCGTCACTCCGGCGACCCGCTCGCGCAGGATCGCCACGCTTGTGGGTTTGACCACGTGATCCTCGGGGCTGTGGAACACCAGCACCGGACAGACGAGCGTGTCGAGATCGGCCTGCACCTTCGACCACAGCCACGGCAGCGTCGCCGCCGCCTTGACGGGGGTGCGCGTGTAGGCCAGCTCGACCGCTCCCGGCTTCTTGATGTCGTTGGCCACACCCGGGACCGACGAGACGAACCATTTCAGCACCGGCGCGAGACGCAGCAGCGGCACGTCGTTGGCGATCGAGGGGTTGACCACGATCACGCCCTTGACGCCCGCCCCGTGCACCTCGGCCAGCCGTAAGGCCATGCAGCCGCCCAGCGAGAGCCCCGCCACGAACACCTCGGCACACTGGCCGCGAAGGTCCTCGAAGGCCTTCTCCAGCTCGGCGTACCAGTCCTCCCAGCGGGTGCGGCTCATCTCCTGCCAGGTGGTGCCGTGTCCCGGCAGCCTGGGCAGCGACACGCTGAGCCCGTGCGCGGCGAGATGCTCGCCCCACGGACGCAGCGACTGCGGCGTGCCGGTGAAGCCGTGGCAGAGCAGCACGCCGACCTGTCCGGCCTCGTGACGGTACGGCTCAGCACCTGGCATGACCGGCATAACCGCTCCTTGTTGGGAAATCATCCCCGATTTGCCCGATCGTCGCATGATATGGGGGAGTTGCGCGAGTGGTGGTGTAGGAGGTTCGCCCCCGAGATGCGAAGATGATGAGCGACCAATTCTAAGGAGGGGTGGCCAGGTGTTCTATTGGGTGGTCAAGGCCATCTTGGCGCCGTTCCTGCATCTGGTCTTCAGGCCGTGGGCCGAGGGCCTCGACAACGTGCCGCGTCACGGCCCGGTCATCCTGGCGGGCAACCACCTGTCCTTCGCCGACCACTTCTTCGGCGCGCTCCACCTGCCGCGCAAGGTCATCTCGCTCGGCAAGTCCGACTACTTCACAGGGCGCGGGCTCAAGGGCTTCTTCACCCGGCTGTTCTTCAGCGGGGTGGGCACCGTCCCGATCGATCGCTCGGGCGGCAAGGCCAGCGAGGCGGCGCTGCGCACCGGCAAGCGCATCCTGGCCGAGGGCAACGTGCTCGGCATCTACCCCGAGGGCACCCGCTCGCCCGACGGCCGCCTCTACAAGGGCAAGACCGGCGTGGCCAGGCTCGCGCTGGAGTCACGGGCCCCTGTCATCCCCTGGGCGATGGTCAACACCTTCGAGATGATGCCTCCGGGGCGTCCGCTGCCCAAGTTCGGCATCAGGCCGGGCGTGCGGTTCGGCAAGCCGCTCGACTTCTCCCGCTACTACGGGATGGAGGACGACAGGCTCGTCCTCAGGGCCGTCACCGACGAGATCATGTACGCGCTGATGGAGCTGTCAGGCCAGGAGTACGTCGACAAATACGCCGCCAGCGCCAGGATCGAGATGGAGCGGGCCAGGCGCGAGTCGGTCGGCTGACCGCCTGGCTCACGCGGCGATCGCGGCGCGCACCCTCCTGATGTGCGCGGGCGTCGTACGGCAGCAGCCGCCGATGAGCGCGGCTCCCATCTCCTGCCACCGCCTGGCGGCCTCGCCGTACTCCGTGGCGTCGGCCACGCCACGCCAGCGCTGCGCCTCCGCGTCCCACGTCTCGCCCGAGTTGGGGTAGACGACGACCGTGAACCCGGTCAGCTCGGTGATGAGGCCGGGGATGTACGACGGCGAGGTGCAGTTGACGCCCACGGCGATCACCTGCGGGCTGTCGGCCAGCACGGACACGGCCTGCCTGATGGGCGTGCCGTCGTTGAGGTGCTGCGCGTCGCGGCAGGAGAAGGCGATCCACGCCTTCACCTCGGGGGTCTCCTTCAGCAGGCGGCTGATCGCCCTGGCCTCGGCGAAGGAGGGGATGGTCTCGCAGGCCAGCAGGTCGGCTCCGGCCTCGGCGAGGATCTCCCATCGGGGACGGTGCCAGTCGAGCAGGCCGTCCTCGTCGAGGTCGTAGTCGCCGGTGTACTCCGCGCCGTTGGCCAGGTAGGCGCCGTAGGGGCCGACGCTGGCGGCCACCAGGCCGCCACCTGCCTCGTCCCTCGCCTGGGCGGCCAGATCGACGGACAGGGCGATGAGGCGGGCCGCCTCCTGCCGGGTCATGCCACGGCGGACGAACGCCGGGAGCGAGGCCTGGTAGCTGGCGGTGGTGGCCACTTGCGCGCCGGCCGCGAAGTAGTCGGCGTGGACCTGACGGATGAGGTCGGGGTCTTCGAGCAGGAGGCGGGCCGACCAGAGCTCGTCGCGCAGGTCGGCGCCGAGGGCTTCGAGGTGGGTGGCAAGGCCGCCATCCAGGACAAGTGTGCTCACCATGCCACCTTATTCGGTGTCTTTGATGGCTTCTGCGGTGTGATGTCGGGCTTGAGGTTCAGGGGAACCGAGTGACATGGCTGGTGGAAAACAACGGCTGTGTTTGGTCCTCCCTTGGCCCTGATTTCAACGGGTCGGCCCCGGCCGGCTGCGCGCCCCGTGGACGCGCAGCCGGCCTCCGTGCCGTCCGGTCAGCCGCGTTTCCAGAACGGGCGTCGCTCGGTCGCCTCCGGGACGCCGCCCGTGAGCCGGGTCAGGACCTCGACCGCGCGCGCCCACAGCGCGTCCGCGTCGGCGCCGGGACGCTCGGCCGCCTCCAGCTCGTGGGCCAGGGCGGACAGCTCGTCGTGGCCGCCCAGGTAGGAGGCGAGGGCGGCCAGCCGGCTGCCGAGATCGGCCAGGTACTCCAGACGGCCGGTGGTCACGGTCCTCAGTCGCTCGAGCTCGGCGAGCAGTTGCGGCAGGATCGCGTCGAGCCGGTGCCTGACGGGCGCCTGCGGCGGCACCGCCTTGCCGAAGCCCAGCTTGGGCATGCCCCCGGAGCGCGGGGCAGGGCCGGCGGCGCGGACGGCGCCGGAGCCGCCGAAGGCTTCGAGCGCCGAGGCCTCGGGCGCGAAGCCCCCTGGCGCCTGCGGCGCGGCGGCGGCCATGGTCGTGAACATCATGCCGGAGGCGGCGGGCATGGCGGGCAGTTCCCAGCCGCTCGGCGGCTCGACCGGCTGGATCACCCGATGCTCGGGAGCGCCGTCGGCGACCTGCCGGGTGTCGACGGCGACGTAGGCGGTGAAGCGGCACAGCACGCCGTAGGTGGTCGAGGTCCGCACGATCTCCTGTTCGAGGTCGTGCTCGCCCATCGCGTAGCCGTCCTCGAGAGCGCGCAGCTGGGCGCGCGCCCAGACGGCGCCGATGGCGGGGTCGCGGACGACGGTGCCGGGAACGGTCTGCTCCCACGGCCTGCCACCGGCCAGCCCATGGATCGTGACCGCCTCCGTGCCCTGAGCGGGGGCGGCGTCGCGGTAGCGGCCGGACACCGTCAGCGGGACGCCGGGGAAGATCGAGCCCAGGTGGCTCACCGTGCCGGGCTCGAGGTCGAGGCCCTTGAGCGACAGATCGGTCACCAGCGGAGCGCCGATGCGGCGGTGGATCTGCTCCATGGCGGCGTCGAGACGGTCCTCCGACTCGACCAGCTCGCACCGTCCTGCGCCGAGCCCCGCCAGCCTGCCGAGGAAGCCCGCGTTGACCGCCCTGTCGATGCCCACGACGTGCACGCGCATCGCCGACAGCGCGCCGCCCGCCTGTTCGAGGATCTGGTCCTCGTTGCCGACCTGGCCGTCGGTGACCAGCACCACGACGCGATCCCTCGGGCCGCCGCGCCCTGCGGCGCCGGGGGCGGGCTGCTCCTCGGCGGCGGAGGCGGTGCTGAGCAGCGAGATGGCCTGGTGGAGAGGGGCGAGCAGTTCGGTGCCCCCTCGGGCGTCCACGCGGGACAGGTGTTCGACGGCGCGGTAGCGGTTGCGGTCGGAGGCGGGGCGCAGCCCCTCGAACGCCTGCTCCACCACCGAGTCGAAGGTCAGCACCGCGAACCTGTCGTCAGAGGTGAGGGTGTCGACGATGCGCGCGGCGGCCCTGCGCGCGGCGACCATCTTCCAGCCCGTCATGCTGCCCGAGCGGTCGAGCAGGAGCACCACGTCGCGTGGCACGCGGGTCTCCTCCACGGCGGGCGGCACGACGGTCAGGTGGAAGGCGCCCTCGCCGTCGAGCAGCAGCGCCGTCGAGGCCTCGAAGGCCAGGCGGAGAATGAAGTCGCGGTCGAGGCGCTCGCCGGGCCGCAGTTCGACCGTGGTGCCCTCGCGCTGGACGAGGTGCAGGCTGGAGGCCATCTCCTTCAGCTCGAGGCCGGCGGGGTCGACGTCGGCGCGCAGCGAGAGCCGTACCGGATGGGGGAAGCCGGGCAGGAGCACCGGCGGGGTGATGCGGGAGGCGTCGGGAACCGCGTCGGTGTCGGGGGCCACGCCGCCGCCCGCGGGAGAGCCGTCGAGGGGGGAGCCGGGGATGTAGCGGGGGGCGACGACGAGCGGGAAGCGGAAGGTGGCCGCGCCGTCCTCGTACGGTAGGGGCTGGCTCAGCGTGAGGCGCACCGTGACGCGCTCACCCGGCAGGATGTTGCCGACGGTGATCGTGAAGACGTCGGGCCTGTCCTCCTCGGCCAGCGCCGCCCTCCTGCCCTCGCTCAGCGCTCTGTCGTAGTCGGCCCTGGCCTGGCCGCGCTCCTTCAGCAGGCCCTCGACGACCCGGCCGTCGGCCTCCATCGTGAACGCGGTCACGGCCGCCCTGTCCGGCAGCGGGAAGACGTAGGTCGCCTCGAGCGTGACGTCGAACGGGTTGCGGAAGCCCTGCGCCACCTCCACGCCCGCGATCAGGCCCGAGATGCGCGCGGCGACGTCGACGCTCTCCAGCGGGAGGTTGCCGCGCTCGGTTCGCAGCGCCCCCATGCCGGCGTCCGGCTCGGGCAGGCACTGGGCGGGGTCCAGCGAAATGATCTTCATGTCGCGCTCCCTTCGTGGAGGCGGCGCTCTTCGAGCACCGCGAGCAGCGGTCCGGCGGCGGCGAGGACTGCCTCGAGATCGTCTTCGGTGGGGGGACGGCCTGGGCCGTCGATGAGCAGGGTGACGCCCTGCGCCAGCCGCACGCCGTGCACCGGCCACGACGGGGACTCGGCCCGCCTGGCCCAGAACCTCGGCCTGGCGCTCTCGGAGACGCCCGGCTCCTGGGGGCCGCGGGCGGGGTGGGCCGGCGGCGATGGCCGCGGGCCGGGGGCTGGTGGCGACGGCGGCCCGGCGGCCGTCGGCCGCGCGGCCGACGGCGGTGGAGCCGCCGAGAGCGGCGGGGCAGGGGGAGGAGGGGCGGCGAGCGGGTGAAGGGGTGAAGTGGATGGAGCGGGTGGCGATGGGACAGGGGTCGTGGGCGGGTCGAGAGGGAGGCCGGCGGCCTGGGCGAGCATGGTGTCGGTGGCGCCGGCGAGGGCGATCTGGATCTCGGCGATCGAGGACCCCTCGGCCTGCATCCGCTTGACGGCCACCAGCTGCAACAGGTGCCGGCGTCCGTAGAGGGCCACCCTTCCGCGTCTGGTCAGCGGCGGGTCCAGGAGCCCGATCGTGGCATACCACCTGATCAGGCGCTCGCTGGGCACCTCGCGCACCCGCCCGTTTGCCCGCTGCCCCGACGCGCGCAGCAGGCCTGCCGCGCGGTCGGCCAGCTCGGCGATCGTCCAGGTCTCGCTCATGCTGTCATGGTGACAGTGTCATCATGACAGTGTCAAGGATGGGAAGAATCGGCCCGCTTGCCGGGTTCATTCAGGTGAGACCGATTGTCGAAACGACGAGAGGAAACGCAGCTCATGGCAAGGATCACAGGACCGCTCTCGGGCGACGCGCAGAAGGTCGTCGCGGACGCTCTGCAGGGAGCGCTCGTCGATCTGATCGACCTTTCGCTGGTGGCCAAGCAGGCGCACTGGAACATCGTCGGACCCCACTTCAGGCCGCTGCATCTCCAGCTCGACGAACTGGTCGACGTGGCCAGGCAGCACACCGACACCGTCGCGGAGCGGGCCGTGGCCCTCGGGATCAACCCTGACGGGCGTTCGGGCACTGTCGCGGGGGCGACGAAGGTGCAGCAGCCCGAGCACGGGTGGATCGATGACGGAAAGGTCGTCGCCACGTTCACGGACATCCTCGAAGGGGTCATCAGGCGCATGCGTGAGCGGGTGGCCGCCACGGACGAGCCCGATCCCGTCACCCAGGACATCCTGATCGCGGTGACGCAGGACGTCGAGAAGCAGCACTGGATGTTCCAGGCCCAGCGCTGATCACAGCAGGTCCTCCGCCAGTGAGGCGATGGCGGGACGGGTGGCCAGGAGCTGGCGCAGCGCCTTCTCCGAGGCCCCCGAGCCCGCCAGCTCCGCCTCCATGAGCGCCCGCAGCCAGGCGTCGCCGTCGCAGCGCAGCGCCGCCCGCTCCAGCCGTTCGAGCACGGTGGCGCCTCTGTGCGCCTCGCTGGTCAGGGTCGAGAGCAGGTGCGGCCACCTGACCGTGAGCGCGGCCAGCTTGGCCACGGCCGCGTCCGGCGTGCGCGGCGCCCCGGCCAGCTGCCGCCTGTAGGTGATGAACGAGTAGAACCTGAACACGTTGAGATAGCGCTTGACCTCGCGCGGGTTGCGCAGGTCCAGCCCCGGCAGCGCCGCCTCGATCGCGAGGAAGGCGTTCTCGTCGCTGTAGAGGTCGCCGAAGACGCGGTCGGCGGCCCGCCGTACCTCCTCGGGCCTGGCGCCGATCGCGAGCTGGGCGCGCCTGACGCTCTCCTCCAACGTGGCGGGCGTCGGGGCGAGCTCCCTGATCGCCGCCTCCACCCTGTCGACCGCGGCCTCCCTGGGAGGGCGCGGGCGCGGCGGCGGCGCCCAGCGCGGCGGCTGCGGCGGCGTGCCGTCCGAGGAGAGGCCGAGCAGCGCCCGCAGGTAGTCGGGCAGGCGGTCGCCCTCGTCCAGCCGCGGGACGCTCAGCGGGAGCTGCACGATCTTCTCGAGGAAGCGCCAGCCGACACCCTCGGGCAGGCTGAGGCCCTTGTAGGAGTGCTCGACGTGCGCGGCCACCACGTCGGGCTCCATCGCCAGCACGAAGACGCAGTTGGGGAACTCGCCCGCGAGGAACAGGTTGATCGCCTCGATGACCTGCGAGACGGTCCCCGACGAGCACCTGTCCAGGTCGTCGACGAACACCACGAGGGGCCGGCGGGGCGTGGCGACCAGGCCGAGCACGTTGCGCATGTCGGCCTGCACGAGGTGGAGGAAGCCCGTCTTGCCCCTGTAGCCCTGGTCGGAGCCGAGGCCGAGGGGGTCGGGCGGGCGCACCAGGCCACTGAAGCTGCCGCCGGCCGACTCCCCGAGGAACCTGGAGATCCGCAGCGTCCCCGCCACGACCGAGGCCAGCGCTCCGGTGGAGGCGATGGCGGCGGCGGTGCCGCTCAGCTCGGGCAGCAGCGACTCGGCGGCCAGCGAGGCGGACGACAGCACCAGCGTGCCGGTCAGGCCGAGCGCGACGGGCACGAGCCTGGTGAGCGCCAGATGGTAGGCCTGCCGCCTGACCGACTCCCTGTCGATCCTGCTGAGGTTCAGCTCCAGCCAGAAGCGCTCACGCTCGGCGCGGGGCAGGCGATGGGTGATCTGGCTGATGATCTCGTGGGCGAGTCCGGCCCACACCTGCTCGTCGTTCTGGTACATCCACGGGTTGAACCAGACCGTCGGCCGCCAGTCGGCGTCGGCGTCGGGCACCGCCTCGTCGGCCGAGACGGACGGCGGCCGCCGTACCCGCCTCATCACCTCGGCGTTGGTGACGCCGCGCGCCCCGCGCCCCTGGCGAAGCAGGCGCAGCCCGATCGGGCGCTCGCCCGCCGCTCCCGGGTCGAGCAGCTCCTGCACCATCCGCATCAGCGAGGTCTTGCCGACGCCCCACGGGCCCTTGATGCCGATCGTCAGCGGCGGCTGGGTGTCGGGGTGGCGGATGAAGGCCGCCATCGCCTCGGCGTAGACGCCGTGCCCGAGCCGGTCGTCGAGCGTCCACCTGTCGGGCGTCAGCCGCGCCCTGGGCTGGACGGCGGCCCGCCCCGCCCGCAGGCGGCGCAGGCGCCACGCGAGCCGTTCGGCCTCGTCAGACGACAGCAGCGACCTGCCGAACTCGCGCACCGCGCGGTGCGGATCGGGCGCGAGCCCCCACGCGCGCAGCTCCTCCAGCCCCGCGCGGGCGTCGAGCAGTTCGGCGTGCTCCTCGCTCAGCCGCTCGTCCTCGCCCAGCAGTCCCGTCAGGCGCAGCAGCCGCTTGGCGGGCTCGCCGAGATGGAGATCGTGGACGCGGGAGACGATCTCGGCCGCCGACTCGGGCACCTCGCGCTCGCCCGCGGCCCTGAGCCGCGCCGCCGTCTCGGCCAGCGCGGCCTCTCCCGCGGTACGGCCCGCGCTGACGGCCACGTCCTCGATGTCGCCGTGCCTGAACATGATCGCGCGAAGGCCCGAGCCCAGCTCCTCGTAGCTCGCCTTCGCCAGGCCGTACAGGTCGGCGACGGTCACGCTCTCGCGCCTGGACAGCAGGCCCTCGGCCAGCAGCGAGGTCAGCGGGGGCGCGGACCTGGGGCGGGCCGCGCCGCCGGTGAGGGAGGCGGTGAGCGCGGCGGCGGCCACCGGCGGATCGCCAGGCACGTCGAGCACGGCCTCGTCAGGCTCGTCGGGGCCGCTGTGCAGCACCCACCCGAAGTCGACCACCAGCAGCAGCGCCGCGGCGGCCGAGTCGCCGAGCCTGCGGGAGAACTCCGCGATCAGCGCGGTGAAGGCGGTGGGGGTCCAGGTCGCGCCTGAAGGCCATCTGACCAGCAGCAGCTCGCCGGGCTCCGCCGAGGTCAGGAACAGCGTCAGAGCGGGCGCGGGCACGTCCGCCTCGCCTGTGCGCACGTCGAATCCGCACAGGCGCAGGGCGTGCGCGAGCCTGCGAGAAGGTTCGCCGTCGAGGAAGACCAGCGCCCTGCGCGTCTTGATCCTCGGCGCGAGCCGCACGGGTGCCATGGTGAGAATGCTGGGACTCCCAGCCCGGGACGGCGCAGGGTTTGCGTAGTGTTTGAAGTCGGGTTCCCTTTTCATTCACGTCGTTGCGATCGACTGGGCCAGGTCTACAGGAGGCCCTCATGTTGCGCAGAACTCTCCTCCGCACGAGCGCCGTGTTCGCCGGGTCGGTGTGGCTCGGCTCGCCGCAGGCGCGCGTGGCGGTGGGCCCGTACGGCCCGCTCCAGGGGCCTGACGCCGAAGGGCTGGCCCTGCCCGAGGGCTTCACGGGCCGCGTCCTCGCCCGCTCCGGCCGCAGGGTCGCGGGCCTGACCTGGCACTCGGCTCCAGGCGACGGCGCGTGCTTCCCCGACGGCGACGGCTGGATCTACGTGTCCAACTCGGGGCTGCCCCTGCTCGGCGGCGTCTCAGCGCTGCGCTTCGGCGCCGGAGGCGACGTGCGCGACGCCTACCGCATCCTGTCGGGCACCAGCCTCAACCGCGCGGGTGGGGCCAGTCCCTGGCACACGTGGCTGTCGTGCGAGCAGATCACGCGCGGGCGCGTCTTCGAGTGCGACCCCGACGGCTCCCGCTCCGCCCGTCCCCGCCTGGCCATGGGCAGGTTCAGGCACGAGGCCGCCGCCTTCGACCCCGACAGGCAGGTCGTCTACCTCACCGAGGACGAGCCCGACGGCTGCTTGTACCGGTTCAGGCCGCTCGACTGGGGCGACCTGACCGAGGGCGCGCTGGAGGTGCTGACCACCTCGGGCGCGTGGCGGGCCGTGCCCTCGCCCGCCGCGCTGACCATGGCCACCCGCCACCAGGTGGAGGACGCCGCGCACTTCGACAGGGGCGGGGGCTGCCACTACCTCCGCGGCGTCTGCTACTTCGCCACCAAGGGCGACGGCCGCCTGTGGGCGTACGAGGCCGAGACGGGGCGTCTCGACACGGTGAGCGGCGTCAGGGCCGCGCACGGCGAGCTGTTCGTCGCGGGCGAAGGGGAGATCGCCCTGGTCGGTCAGGGAGGAGCGGTCTCGCCGTTCCTGCGGCTGGCGGGCGACGACCGCCGCGAGCTGATCGGGCCCGCGTTCTCACCCGACGGGCGGCGGCTCTACTTCACCGCCCTGACAGGAGGCGGCGGCGAGGCCGCAGGGGTCGACGGGCACACCTTCGAGGTGGAGGGGCCCTTCGCTCACGCGGCCGACAGGTAGCCCACCAGCATGACCTTGAGCTCCTCGACCAGCTCCGGCGAGCTCTGCGGGATGACGGCCTTCACCATGGAGACCGCCATCGTGCCCATGAGCAGCGCCCTGTCCTTGTCGAGAGCGGGGGAGCGGCGCACGAGCATCTCGGCGACCTGCTCGGCGATCGCGGCGTGCAGCCGCTGGGAGGCCTCCGCGAGCCTGTCGCCCGTGGCCGAGCCGTACAGCAGCGCCCAGTAGGCGGGCGAGCTGCCCTTGAAGGCCACGCTCTCGTCGACGAAGGAGTCGACCAGCGCCTCGAGCGGGATGTCGGGGGTGACGGAGGCCATGCGCTCGGCCCAGAACTCGCGCCGCTCGTCGGTGTAGCGGGCGACCAGGCCGTCGAGGATCTCGTCCTTGTTGCGGAAGAACTGGTAGAGCGAGCCAGGGGACATGCCCGCCCTGGTCGCCACCTGGTTGGTCGTGAGGTCGGGGTAGCCCACCTCGGCGATGACCAGTTCGGCGGCGTCGAGGATCTCGGCCATGCGCCTGAGGCCGCGCGCCTGGCGGCGTACCGGACGGTCGGACATGCGAGCAGTTTACCGACTTTCCGCTGCGACGAGGAGCGCCTCCGCGCCCATGGGCGCGAAGCCCGCCGCGAGGAAGGCGCGCAGGCTCGCGGCGTTGCCCGGCGCGATCTGCGCCCACAGCGGCGCGTCGCACAGCCGGCGGGCCGCCAGCGCGAGCCGCCTGCCCGCGCCGCGCCCCCTGTGCTCGGGCGCGACCTCGACCGCCGCCTCCCACCGCCCCGCGACGCCCCTGCCGATCGACAGCAGGCCCTCCTCGCACACCCACACCCGTACGGCCGAGCGGTGCCGCATCGCGCGCGCCACCCTCGGGTGGTCGTGGCCGGTGACCTCGGTCAGCCAGGAGGGGAGCGGCCCCCGCTCGGGCAGACCGAGGGCGAGCACGTCCACGTTGTCGACCGCGCGGCCCGTCTCCAGCTCCAGGGCCCGCAGGAACGGCGGGTTCAGCGGCGCGGACAGGTCGCCCTCGGGCAGCCGGTCGCGCAGCCACCGGGTGTCGAGGTCGGCGAAGACCACGCTGTGCCCGGTGAAGGCGATGACGCCCATGTCGCGTGGGCTGGGCTGCGCCACGATCGTCACCGTGCCGTCGGCGGCCGGCGGCCTGCCCTCGGCCGCGCGGACGAGAAAGTCCTCCAGGGTCATGTGCGTCCTCCCATAAGGTCGGCAGATGAAGTATCTGATCCTGATCTACAACAATCCGGCCACCCGGCGGCTGTGGAGCGAGTTCTCCGACGAGCAGCGCGCCGAGGGCTGGAGGGCCTACGCCGCGCTCGACGAGGAGTTCGCCGCCTCGGGCGAGCTGATCGTGTCAGAGGCGCTGGCCGACCCCTCGCAGGGCAGGAGAGTGCTGGCCCGCGAGGGCGTGACCACCACGACCGACGGACCCTTCGCCGAGGTCAAGGAGCATCTGGCGGGCTTCTACCTGCTGGAGTGCGAGAGCTTCGAGCGCGCCGTAGAGCGGGCCTCCCTCATCCCCGAGGCCGCCTTCGGCATGGTCGAGGTGCGGCCGGTGATGGAGCTTCCGTGAGCGTCGAGGGGCTGCTGCGTGAGCTGACTCCGCAGGTGCTCGGCGCGCTCGTGCGGCGCTACGGCGACTTCGACTCCTGCGAGGACGCGGTGCAGGAGGCGCTGCTGGCCGCCGCCGTGCAGTGGAAGCAGGAGGGCCTGCCCCGCGATCCCAAGGGCTGGCTGATCATGGTCGCCTCCAGGCGCAGGATCGAGCTGTGGCGCAACGAGGCGGCGCGGCGGCGCAGGGAGGAGAGCGCGGCGGCGATGGAGCCGCCCGCGGGCGCCGTCCCCGCGGCCGACGACACGCTGACCCTGCTGCAGATGTGCTGCCACCCCGCGCTGACGCCCGACTCGCAGGTGGCGCTGACGCTGCGCGCGGTGGGCGGACTGACCACGGCCGAGATCGCCAGGGCCTTCCTGGTGCCGGAGGCGACCGTGGCGCAGCGCATCAGCAGGGCCAAGCAGCGCATCAGGGCCAGCGGGTCCTCCTTCTCCATGCCGCCCTCTGGGCGGCTGCCGGCCGTCCTGGAGGTCCTCTACCTGATCTTCAACGAGGGCTACACGGCGAGCTCGGGGCCCTCGCTGAACAGGGTCGAGCTGAGCGGGGAGGCGATCAGGCTGACCAGGCAGCTGCACGCCCGCCTGCCCTCGGAGGGCGAGGTGGCGGGGCTGCTCGCGCTGATGCTGCTCACCGACGCCCGCCGTCCCGCCAGAGTGCGCGACGACGGCACGCTGGTGCCGCTGGCCGAGCAGGAGCGCGGCCTGTGGGATTCGGCGGCGATCGCCGAGGGCGACGCGCTGCTGACCAGGACGCTGGCCACCGCCCCCATCGGGCCCTACCAGGTGCAGGCCGCGATCGCGGCGGTGCACGACGGGGCCGCGACGGCGGAGGAGACCGACTGGCGGCAGATCCTCGGCCTGTACGACCTGCTGCGGGCGCTCGCGCCCGGCCCCATGGTCACGCTCAACAGGATCGTGGCGCTGGCGATGGTCTCGGGGCCCTCGGTGGCGCTGGAGGAGCTGGCGAGGGCCGAGTCCGAACCCGCCCTCGCGGGACACCACAGGGTGCACGCGGTGCGGGCCCACCTGCTGGAGCTGGCGGGTGACAGGGAGGGCGCCGCGGCCGGCTACGAGCTGGCCGCGAAGGCGACGCTGAGCGACCCCGAACGCCGCTACCTCAGTTCGCGCGCCGTCGCCGTCCGCGCCCGCTCATAGGTCGCGCGTCCAGACCTGCTCGACCACCTCGACGCCGTTCTCGACCGCCTTCTCCTCCGACTCGAGAGCGAAGCCCGCCGCCTGGTAGATTCTGCGCGCGCTCACGAGGCAGTCGCGGGTCCAGAGCATGATCCGCTTGTAGCCCGACTCCCTGGCGTGGCGCAGGCACTCCTCGACCAGCCTGCCGCCGAGCCCGAGCCCTCTGGCCGACGGCTCGACCATGAGCATCCGCAGCTGGGCCGTGGTGTCGTCCTTGTGCATGCAGAACACCGAGCCGACGGGCGTGCCGTCGATCTCGGCGATCCAGCCCGCGTCGCGCGCGGGGTCGTAGGCGCTGACGATGCCCGCCACCAGCTTCTCGAAGTCGAGACCCCAGCCGTACTCCTGGCTGTAGAACGATCCGTGGCGCCAGACGACCCAGCCGAGGTCGCCCGCGCGGGGGGCTCTGATGACGTACGGCCCGCGCGGGGCGGCCGAGCGGTCGAGCACCGAGCGGATCGTCGCCATGCTCGCGCCCAGTCGCCCTCGATCCTCCTCGCTCAGCCCTTCGAGCAGCGTGGCGATCTCCTCGGCCTGCCGCTGGTCGAGCCTGGCGAAGGTGAGCGAGCCCGCCTCGGTGAGGCTGACGATCTGCCTGCGCGCGTCGGTCGCCGAGCGCTCCCTGACGATCAGCCCGTCGTTGCAGAACCTGGTCAGGATCCTGCTCAGGTAGCCGGCGTCGAGGTCGAGCAGCCTGCGCAGCTCTCCCGCCTCCATCGCCAGGCCCTCGGCCTGGGCGAGTTCGAACAGCACCCTCGCCTCCGTGAGGGAGTAGGGCGAATCGAGCATGCCGGACTGCAGGACGCCGATCACCTTGGTGTAGAAGCGATTGAAGGCCCTGATCTCCTCAATCCTTGCTTCCGTCAACGAGTTCATTGACATAGTCAAGCATGAAAGGATGTGCGCTGTGAAGCACCTCTTTGTCGGCGGATATGGCCCCGACCTCGTGACCGTCAATCCCGACCTGGCAGTGATCGCGGGCGTCGCCGCGCAGAAGGCCTCCTTCCTGGCCCCGCATCCCACGCTCGCGGTGCTCTACGCGGTGGGCGAGGCCGACAACGGGCTCGTCAGCGCCTACACCATGGCCGACGGCGTGCTCACGCCGCTGGCCGAGCGTTCCAGCGAGGGCTCGCAGCCGTGCCACCTGGCCGTGCATCCGGACGGCGAGGTGCTGGCCGTGGCCAACTACGCCGACGGCACGGTGAGCCTGCACCGGCTCGACGAGTCCGGCGACTTCGCGGGGGAGCCGGTGGTGCTCAGGCACGCGGGCTCCGGGCCGGTGGCCGAGCGGCAGGAGTGCTCGCACGCCCACCAGGCCACCTTCCACGACGACCTGCTGCACGTGACCGACCTCGGCACGGACGAGATCCGCCGCTACACCCTCGCGGGCGCCGAGCTGGCGCCGGTGAAGCTGCCCCCGGGGACCGGCCCGCGTCACCTGGTCTTCGAGGGTGGTCGCTGCCACGTGGCCGGCGAACTCGACGCCATGGTGCGCACCTATGACGCCGAGTGGAACGAGGTGGCCGCCGTTTTCGCCAGCGACGAGCCGGGCACCAACTACCCCTCGCACATCGAGGTGGCGGGCGCCTACCTCTACGTCGGCAACAGGGGCCCCGACACCGTCTCCGTGCTGCGCGCCGACGACCTGGGCAAGGTCGCGGAGGTGCCCAGCGGGGGAAGCTGGCCCAGGCACTTCGCCATCGACGGCGACACGATGTACGTCGCCAACCAGACGAGCAACACCGTCGCGCTCCTCCCACTGGTCAACGGCCTGCCGGGCCCTGCCGAGGAGAGGTTCGAGGTCGCCGCGCCCGCGTGCGTGCTGCCCTGGTAGGGCCGATCAGCGGTCCCGTGCGGGCGGCGTGGTGACCGCCCGCAGGAGGTGACTCAGGCCTCGCCTCGGATCCCCCCGAGCAGCTGCTCGAGCCGCTCCTCCACCGCCTGCTTGGCGACGCCGAGGCGGGCGAAGCCGTCCGCCACGGGTCCCTCCTCCAGTGAGAGCAGACCGAGCAGGATGTGCTCGGTGCCCACGTAGTTGTGGCCCAGGCGCAGCGCCTCGCGCAGCGTGAGTTCGAGCACCTTCTTCGACTGACCGGAGAAGGGGATCTTCTCGGGCGTCGCCTCCTGCCTCTCGGAGGTGGTCGTCATGGCCTCCCGCACCGCGTCGGGCGAGGCGCCGAGAAGCTCCATGATCTTGACGGCCAGGCCCTCGGGCTCGTGCAGCAGGCCGAGGGCCAGGTGCTCGGGCTCGATGTGGTCCCTGGCGGCGGTGCGCGCCTCCTCCTGCGCCGCGACGACCACGTGGCGGGCGCGCTCGGTGAAGCGCGTGTAGTTGCGCATCTCCTCGATCAGGTTCGCCCCGTCCTTGGGCACGAACCGCTTCTGGGCGGCCTGCTTGGTCACACCCATGCTCCTGCCGATGTCGGTCCACGACGCTCCGGCGTGGCGGGCCTGGTCGACGAAGTGGCCGATGAGGTGGTCGGCGACCTCGCCGAGGTGCTCGCCGAGCACGACCGCGTTGGACAGCCGGGTCAGCGGGTCGGGGCCGCTGGTCTTGACGGCGTTGATGAGGTCGTCGAGCTTGACGTTCGTCTCCATGCGTCAACCATAGGTTGACGGCCATAGGCCGTCAACCCTGAGTTGACGATCGGCTCACGCTCGCGAACGCCGTACGGCGCCCTGCCACCGCTCGTAGGCCGCGTCGTCGCGCGCGCCCGGCTCGAAGCGGCGATCGAGCTGCCAGGTCTTGCGCAGCTGCTCGGTGGAGGACCACAGGCCCGAGCCGAGGCCCGCGAGGAAGGCCGCGCCCAGCGCCGTCGTCTCCTGGATCACGGGGCGCTCCACCGCGATGCCCAGCTGGTCGGCCTGGAACTGCATCAGCAGGTCGTTGGAGCTGGCGCCGCCGTCGGCCTTCAGCGCCGCCACCGGCGGCATCGTCTCCACCACGTCGCGCACCTCGAAGGCGATGGCCTCCAGCGTCGCGCGCACCAGGTGGGCCCTGGTGGTGCCGCGGGTGATGCCCGTGATCGTGCCGCGCGCCTCGGGATCCCAGTGCGGCGCGCCGAGGCCGGTCAGCGCGGGGACGAACACCACGCCGCCGCTGTCGGGGACCGTCCGGGCCACCGCCTCCGACTCGGGCGCGGTGTTGATCAGGCCGAGCCCGTCGCGCAGCCACTGCACCGCGGCCCCTGTCACGAAGATCGCGCCCTCCAGCGCGTAGGTGCGCTCGCCCGAGGGGGTCTGCCACGCCACCGTGGTCAGCAGCCCCGCCTCGGAGCGGACGATCTCGTCGCCGGTGTTGACCAGCAGGAAGGAGCCCGTGCCGTAGGTGCATTTGACGTCGCCCGCGGAGAAGCAGGTCTGGCCGAACAGCGCGGCCTGCTGGTCGCCCGCCATGCCGGTGATCGGCAGGTCGAGCCCGAGGAAGGCCTCGGGGGCAGTCCTGCCGATCTCGCCGTAGTTCGGAACGATCTCGGGAAGGGCCTCCTCGGGAACGCCGAACAGCTCGCACAGCTCGGGCTCCCAGCCGCCGGAGGCCAGGCCGTACAGCAGGGTGCGGGAGGCGTTGGAGGGGTCGGTCACGTGCCTGGCGCCCGCGGTCAGCCTGGCGATCAAGTAGGAGTCGACGGTGCCGGCCACGACGCCGTCCGCCCATGCCCTGGGGTCGTTCTCGCGCAGCCAGGTCAGCTTGGTCGCGGTGAAGTAGGGGTCGAGGCGCAGGCCCGTCAGCTCCGAGACGCGAGGCTCGTGACCCTCCTCGCGCAGGCGCGCGCAGATGCCCGAGGTGCGCCTGTCCTGCCAGACGACCGCGCGGCGCGGCGCGGCCAGCGTGCGCCGGTCCCACAGGACCGCCGTCTCCCTCTGGTTGGTGAGGCCGACACAGGTGGGGGTCGCCGACGCCCCGTCCAGGGCCGTACGGCAGGCCGCGAGCGTCGCCTGCCAGATCTCCTCGGGCGCGTGCTCCACCCACCCGGGCTGCGGGAAATGCTGGGCGAACTCCTCGTATCCCCGCGATTCGATCCGCCCCTCCTCGGTGACGATCAGCGCGGTCACGCCTGTTGTGCCTGCGTCTATCGCCAAAACGCTCACGGCGCCTCACCTTTTGGTCTAGACCATTGTCCGTGCCAAGGGGCACAATGCGTTGCGTCGGCGATACGCCGATCGCACCGCCCCATTAGTTTGGTCGTGAATCCCATCGGGAGGAACCCGCCATGCGTATTGGAGTGCTCACCGGAGGCGGAGACTGCCCCGGTCTCAACGCTGTGATCAGGGCCGTTGTCCGCAAGGGTGTCAGTGTTTACGGGCATGAGTTCGTCGGATTCAAGGATGGCTGGCGCGGCCCCCTCGAGGGCGACACGATGCCGCTGGACATCCAAGCCGTACGGGGCATTCTGCCGCGTGGCGGCACGATCCTCGGCTCGTCCCGCACCAACCCCATCAAGATTGAAGGTGGCGTCGACCGTATCAAGGACAATCTGGCCGCAGGCGGGGTCGACGCGCTGATCGCGATCGGTGGCGAGGACACCCTCGGCGTCGCCCGTCAGCTGTTCGATCGCGGGGTCAAGGTGGTCGGCGTGCCCAAGACCATCGACAACGACCTGTCGGGCACCGACTACACCTTCGGCTTCGACACGGCGGTCAACATCGCCACCGAGGCGATCGACAGGCTGCACACCACGGCCGAGTCCCACCACCGCGCGCTCATCTGTGAGGTCATGGGGCGCCACGCGGGCTGGATCGCGCTGCACGCGGGCATGGCGGGGGGCGCGAACGTCATCCTCATCCCCGAGAAGCCCTTCGACATCGACAGGGTCTGCGAGTACGTCGAGTCCCGCTTCCGCACCCGCTACTCGCCGATCATCGTGGTCGCCGAGGGCGCGCACCCGGTCGAGGGGCAGATGGCGCTGCAGGCGGGCGAGCTCGACTCCTTCGGCCACGTACGGCTTGGCGGCATCGGCGAGGTGCTGGCCAAGGAGATCGAGAAGCGCACGGGCAAGGAGGCCCGCACGACCGTGCTCGGCCACATCCAGCGCGGCGGCACGCCCACCGCGTTCGACAGGGTCCTGGCTACCAGGTTCGGGCTGCAGGCGATCGACGCCGTCCACGCGGGCGACTTCGGGACGATGGTGGCGCTGCGCGGCACCGACATCGTGCGCGTCGGGCTCGACGAGGCCACCTCCGAGCTGAAGACCGTGCCGGTCGAACGCTACGAGGAGGCCGAGGTCTTCTTCGGCTAGCGGTTGACGGGCCGTACCCGGAGGGATGGAGCGTTGCTCCGCTCCATCCCTCCGGGTACGGCCCGCGCCGCCTCTGTCCCGGCCCGCTAGAAGCGCGCGGGCCGTGCCTTCGAGCTCATGTGCGGGAGTAGGGGCCGGGCGAGCGCAGGGTCTGGGCGCGGGCAGCGGCCTGACGGCGCATCTCCAGGCGGGCCATCAGCTCGGCGTCCTCCTGGAGCTCCTGCTCCGACGGCGACAGGATGACCATCAGGAGCATGGTCAGCGTGATGAGGCTGACCACGGTCATCAGCGGCACCAGGAACGACAGCGCGTCGGCGCCGCCCACGTGCCCGGGCTCGGGGTGGACCTGCACCATCATCGCGAACATGCCGGTGTAGTGCATCCCGCAGACGGCCACACCCATGATCAGCGCCGCGCCCGTGATGGCGAGCGGACGCTTGACCTGCACCGTGAACCACAGCGCCACCGTCGCCGCGACGACCGCGATGGCGACGGAGGCGCCCACGATCAGCGGATCGTAGGAGACGTGCGCGGACATGTTCATGGCGTACATGCCCATGTAGTGCATGCCGGCCACGCCGAGGCCGGTCAGCAGGCCGCCGCCCAGCAGCGAGAGCACTCTGGCCCGGCCGTAGGAGACGAGGAACAGGCCCGCGCCGACGACCACGATGGCCACGAGCGCGGAGGCCACGGTGAGCGGCACGTCATATCTGATCTGCGTGCCCTCCACGTCGAAGCCCATCATGGCGATGAAGTGCATCACCCAGATGCCGGTGCCGCCGATGGAGATGGCGGCGGCGACGAGCCAGCGGGCGCGCGAAGAGCCTGTCGAGGCGTTGGCCTGGGCCGTGAGCCGCAGTCCGAGCATTGACCCGATCGCCGACATCACGTACGCGAGGATCGGCGTGAGCGGGCCCTGGGTGAAATGATTAACAGCGGACATGTTGTGAGATTCCTTGCCATAGGGATCTACCGGATTGTGGCAGGCGGAACGTCCAATTTGCATGGATAGCATCACTATCTGTCAACTGGCGTGTCGGAAACGCGAGAAATACTCATGACAATCGAGGGACCGTTCTGGCGGGCGATCGCCGTCTTCAGGGTCGCCTCGCTCGTGTACGCGGGCGTTCTGATGGCCCAGCACGAGGGCTTCGCCGAGCCCTTGACGGGCTGGGTGGTCATCGCCGTCATGGCGCTCTGGACGGCCGCCTCGACCTTCGCCTACTCCGTCAGGGCGCTGCGCGGCAGGCCGCTGCTGGTGATCGACATGCTGGTGACTCTCGCGTGCCTGCTGGCCACGCCGTACGTACAGGGTCAGTTCCAGGGCCAGCTGGGCAGCATGCCGGTGCCCGCCATCTGGGTCGCGAGCCCCGTGCTGGCCTGGGCGGTGTACGGCGGGCGCCGCCTGGGCGCGGTCGCGGCGGCCATCGTCGCGGTAGCCGACCTCTGGGTGCGCGTGAACGGGCCGGACTCGCCCGTCCTCCTCAACGGCGCGGTGCTGCTGTTCATGGCGGGCATCGTCGTCGGCCACGTGGCGCGCCTGGCCAAGCAGGCCGAGGAGCGCATGCAGCGGGCCGCCGAGATGGAGGCGGCGCAGCGCGAGAGGGAGCGGCTGGCGCGCGGCATCCATGACTCGGTGCTGCAGGTGCTGGCGCTGGTGCAGCGGCGAGGGCAGGAGATCGGCGGCGAGGCGGCCGAGCTCGGCAGGCTCGCCGGGCAGCAGGAGGCGGCGCTGCGCGAGCTGCTCGCCGTCCGCCCCGCGCCGACGGGCTCGGCCGATCTGCGGGCGCTGCTCATGAGGCACGGCTCCGCCCAGGTCACGGTCTCCACCCCGGCCACCCCCATCGTCCTGCCCGGCAGCGTGGCCGAGGAGGTGGCGGCGGCCGTGCGGGCGGCGCTGGACAACGTGCGGGCGCACTGCGGGCCGGAGGCGAGGGCGTGGGTCTTCGCGGAGGAGGGGGAGGGTGAGGTGACGGTCAGCGTGCGTGACGAGGGCGAGGGGATCGAGGAGGGACGGCTGGAGCAGGCCCGCGCGGAGGGACGGCTCGGTGTGGCGCAGTCGATCGAGGGCAGGGTGGCGGACCTGGGCGGCCGCGTGTCGATCATCTCCTCGCCCGGCGAGGGCACCGAGGTCGAGATCACCGTCCCCTCCGCCCAGCCGCCCGCCTCTGTCGACAGGGCTGTCAGAGGGCGGCGAAGCCCAGGGCCATCAGGACGAGACCCGGCGACGTGACCACACACCCCCTGGCGTGGGCGAGCCTGCCCTGCCGTACCTGCCGGTGACTGTGCTTAGAGTTGCGGCATGGTGCGGGTGATGGTGGTCGACGACCACCCGATGTGGCGCGACGGGGTGGCGAGGGACCTGACCGAGGCGGGCTACGAGGTGGTCGCCGCCGTCGGAGAGGGACGGCAGGCCCTGCGGGTGGCCGAGGCGGTCAGGCCCGACGTGGTCGTCCTCGATCTCCAGCTGCCCGACCTGTCGGGGGCCGAGGTGGCCAGGGGGCTCGGCGACGCCAAGATCCTCGTGCTGTCGGCGAGCGCCGAGCAGGAGGACGTGCTGGAGGCGGTGAAGGCAGGGGCGTCGGGCTACCTGGTGAAGTCGGCCAGCAGGGAGGAGTTCCTCGACGCGGTGGCGCGCACCGCCTCGGGCGACGCGGTCTTCACGCCCGGCCTCGCCGGGCTGGTACTGGGGGAGTACCGCAGGCTGGCGGCCAGGCCCGCGGCACAGGCCGAGGGGCCCCGGCTGACCGACAGGGAGACGGAGGTGCTGCGGCTGGTGGCCAAGGGGCTGTCGTACCGGCAGATCGCCGACAGGCTCGTGCTCAGCCACCGGACGGTGCAGAACCACGTCCAGAACACGCTGAACAAGCTGCAGCTGCACAACCGGGTCGAACTCGTCCGCTACGCCATCGAACAGGGCCTGGACGACGACCCACCCCGCGCGGGGTTTTCGGGCGCGGGAGCGGACTAAACTCGGTGGGTCGCGGCGTTGCAGACAGCGCCGCGTTCCCGCATCCCTCCGGAGGTTCCCGCCATGACGATGTCCGCCCTGGGCGAGCCATGCGTTCTGCTCAAGCTGGGCGAGATCGTCCTGAAAGGCAAGAACCGTGAGCTGTTCGAGCGCAGGCTCGTCGGCAACATCCGCGCCGCCCTGAAGGACTTCGACCTCAAGATCGACGTACGGCAGCGCCACGGCGTGATCGCGATCTTCCTGCCCGCGGGCACCGGCGTCGAGGTGGCCGACCAGGTCGCCCAGCGGGTGACCGAGGTGCCCGGCCTGGTCTGGATCCATCGCGCGTGGCGGGTGGCCAAGGACCCCGACACCGTGGTCAAGGCCGCCATCGAGCTGATCAAGGACCGCGACGAGGTCAAGCGCGGCGCCACCTTCGCGGTGCGCTCCCGCCGTCGTGACAAGCGCTTCCCGCTGAAGTCCAACGAGCTCGACCGCCTGGTCGGCGGCCACATCAACGACGTCTACGGACTGCCGGTCAACCTGAAGCGCCCCGAGCTGACCGTCTTCGTCGAGGTCGACCGCGACGAGGTGTTCGTCTTCACCGACGGCCTGCCGGGCCAGGGAGGGCTGCCGGTCGGCAGCAGCGGCAGGGCGCTGGTGCTGATGTCGGGCGGCATCGACTCGCCCGTGGCCGCCTACCGGATGATGCGCAGGGGTCTCCACGTCGACTTCCTGCACTTCTCCGGCATCCCCTTCACGACCTCCGAGTCGATCTACAAGGCCTACGCGCTCGTGCGCAGGCTCGACCGCTTCCAGGGCAAATCGCGGCTGTGGGTCGTGCCGTTCGGCAAGGCCCAGCAGTCGATCAGGAACTCCGGCCAGGACCGGCTCGCGGTGATCGCGCAGCGGCGGCTGATGCTGAAGACGGCCGAGGAGGTCGCCCACCGCATCAGGGCGGGCGCGCTCATCACCGGCGACGCGCTCGGGCAGGTCTCCTCGCAGACGCTGCAGAACATCACCGCCCAGGACCACGCGGTCGAGCTGCCCATCCTGCGTCCGCTGATCGGCTGGGACAAGACGGAGATCATGGCCGAGGCGCGGCGCATCGGCACGCTGGAGATCTCCGAGCTGCCCGACGAGGACTGCTGCACGCTGCTCGCGCCCAAGCGGGCCGAGACCAGGGCCAAGATCGAGGACCTCAAGCTGATCGAGAAGCGCCTCGACGCCGAGGAGCTGGCGGTCCAGCTGGCCGACTCCATCCAGGAGTACACGCTCTAGCTCTCCGCGCGCCGCGGCGCGCGGATCAGGCGTCGACCTTGAAGGGGTCGTGCTCGGCCAGGAGCTTGTCCAGCCTGGCCTGGTCGACCCGGGTGGTGACCGCGCTGAACTCCTGGCGGTCGCGCACCACCTTGGCCAGCGTGAACGCCGAGGTGACCACGTACAGGACGCCGACGGTGAGGAAGGCCCTGATCCAGCCGGAGACCGGCAGGTAGGCGACCCCGATCGCCACGGCGGACAGGGACAGGCCGAAGGACAGGATCGACTGGATGTAGAAGGCGGCTGTCTGGGTGGGCTGGATCGGTTTGTTCATGGCTTGATGATGGATCGCCACGAACTCCGACACATGCGGAGAAATACTTAGTTACTCGTGAGTACGGCAGGCGGGTTCGTGACGCGCCGGCCGTACCAGCCCATGGCCCAGAGGTCAGACCATCAGCGCGTCGCCGACCACACCCTTGCCCATCAGCTGCGGGAAGGTGCGCATGATCTCGGCGAGCTCGCGCAGGTCGCCGTCCACCAGCGCCTGGGGACCGTCGCAGAGCGCCTGCTCAGGGTGCGGGTGGACATCGATGATCACGCCGTCGGCGCCGACCGCGATGGCCGCGCGGGTCAGCGGCAGCACCAGGTCGCGGCGGCCGCCCGAGTGGGACGGGTCGATGATGACCGGCAGGTGCGACAGGCGCTGGGCGACCGGCACGGCCGACACGTCGAGCGTGTTGCGGGTGGCGGTCTCGAAGGTGCGGATGCCGCGCTCGCACAGCACGATGTCGAGGTTGCCGCGCTGGGCGATGTACTCGGCCGCCATCAGCCACTCCTCGATGGTGGCGTTCATGCCGCGCTTGAGCATGACCGGCTTGCCCGCGGCGCCCACCGCCTGCAGCAGCGCGAAGTTCTGCGCGTTGCGGGTGCCGACCTGGAGCATGTCGGCGTAGGAGGCGACCAGGTCCACGTCGTGGGCGTCCACGACCTCGGTCACGATCGGCAGCCCGGTCTCCTCGCGCACGTCGGCCAGGATGCGCAGGCCGGCCTCGCCGAGACCCTGGAACGCGTACGGCGAGGTGCGCGGCTTGTAGGCGCCACCGCGCAGCAGCGTCGCGCCCGCCGCCTTGGCCATCTGGGCCGCCTCCAGTGTCTGCTGCGGGGTCTCCACCGCGCACGGCCCCGCGATCAGCGTCACGGTGTCGGGACCGATCGGCACCCCGCCGACGTGCACCGTCGAGCGATCGGGGTGGTTCTCCCTGCTCACAAGCTTGTAGGGGGCGGTTATGCGCATGACATCGCGCACCCCGCCCATCCCGCGCAGATTGACGGCGCTGAGCTGGGTCACATCGCCCACCAGCCCGACGATCGTGCGCTGCACGCCACGGCTGACGAACGCCTCCACCCCTGCCGCCTGCACGAGGCCGACGACCGCCTCGATGTCGCCCTGCGTCGCCTCGGGGCCCATCACGATGACCATGTTCTCTCCTTGAAAATGACGAAGGCCCCGGGTCCAGTGGACCCGGGGCCTTCGATTCGCCTGTGTGTGCTAGCGCATCACCAGATGGCGAACGGTCCGACCGGGTCCGTCGCCATACCAAAACAGGAACGTGATGCGCATAGTGCGCCAATAGTAGCGCATGCCTGAGGCGCGGCAACCGGGCACCGGGTCCCGGCCGCCGTGGTGGTGATGGGAGGATGGTCATGAACACCGTCGGCGAGGGAGTGATCGTGGAGGAGTCGCGCCTGCCCCCAGGCCAGTACGTTCCACGCGGCCGACCCGTCATCCACTACGGCAGGGTTCCGCGCTTCAAACAGGACACCTGGGACTTCCGCGTCTTCGGCGCGACGGCCTCGGGTGAGGAGCACCGCTTCACCTGGCCCGACTTCGGCGGCCTGCCGAGGACGTCGGTCATCGCCGACTTCCACTGCGTCACGAAGTTCTCCCTCATGGGGAACGAGTGGGCGGGGGTGAGCGCGCAGGCCCTCATGGCCGCGGCCCCGCCCGCGGACGGGGTCGGCCACGTGATGATCTGGGCCGAGTACGGCTACAGCGCCAACATCAGGATGTCTGACTTCTCGGCCCCCGAGACCCTGTTCGCCACGGACCTGGACGAGAAGCCCCTCTCGCCCGAGCGCGGCTTCCCGCTGCGCATCGTGGTCCCGCACCTGTACGCGTGGAAGAGCGTCAAGTGGGTGCGCGCGGTGGAGTACCTGGTGGAGGACAGGCGGGGCTTCTGGGAGGAGCGCGGCTACCACAACGTGGCCGATCCGTGGAGGGAACAGCGCTACTCCTACCAGGAGGAGCCAGGCGAGGGGCCACCTTAGCGTTCTCGCCCGGACACGGTGCGTCATTGGCTACCGTTGCGCGCATGTCGACCACCGCCTGCGTGGTGCTGGCCGCTCTGGCGTTCGCCGCGGGGTTCGTCCTGGCCAGACGGCGTCCCGCGCTACCCGAGGGTGGCTGGAAGGACGAGGCCACCTTCACGACCCTGCACATCGCGGCGATGGCGGCGCCGTCGCTGCGCGCGGGGCTGACCAAGGAGTCGGCGCGCAGGGCCGTACGGCATCTGCGCGCCCTGCTCGGCACCTCGGCGCTGGCGATCACCTCCACCGACGCGGCGCTGGCGTGGGACGGCGCCTGCACCGACGAGGTGCTGACGCACGCGCGCGCCGCCCTGGCCTCCGGCCGCCCGCACGTGTTCGCCGGTGAGCCGTACGGCGCGGTGGTGGTGCCGCTAACCGTCGAGGGCACGGTGGTCGGCGCGCTGGCCGCCTACGACGAGGAGCTGAGCGCCGCGCTGGTGCGCACGGTCACCGAGGTGGCCAGATGGGTGTCGGGGCAGCTGGAGCTGGCCGAGCTCGACTCCTCGAGGAAGCGGGCCATGGAGGCGGAGATGCGGGCGCTGCGCGCGCAGATCTCGCCGCACTTCGTCTACAACGCGCTCACCACGATCGCCTCGTTCGTCAGGACCGACCCCGACAGGGCGCGCGAGCTGATCCTCGACTTCGCCGACTTCTCCCGCTACGCGCTGCGCAAGGCCCGCGACTTCACCACCCTGGCCGACGAGCTCACCTGTGTCGACCGCTACCTGCTGCTCGAGCGGGCCCCGCTTCGGCGACAGGCTGCGCTTCAGCGTGCAGGTCGCGCCGGAGGTGCTGCCGGTGCCCGTGCCGTTCCTGTGCCTGCAGCCGCTGGTGGAGAACGCCATCAAGCACGGCATGCGCGGCCACGACGGCAAGGGCGAGGTCAGGGTGGTGGTCCGCGACGCCGGCCCCGAGGCGCACATCTCGGTCGAGGACGACGGCATGGGCATGGAGCCCGAGCGCGCGCGCCAGGTGCTCGACGACGACCCGCGCAACCAGGGCAACGGCATCGGGCTGGCCAACGTGGACGTCAGGATGCGCCAGATCTACGGCGAGGCCTACGGGCTGGTGGTCGAGACGGCGGTGGGCGCGGGCACCAAGGTGCGGCTGCGGGTTCCGAAGGCCCGCCATAGCTCTTTGTAGTCAAATCTTTACTGTCTGCTGGCGTGTCGCTTGTGACCTGGGGCGTCATGAGGCAGCGTGGGGGGATGCTACGCGTTCTGGCTGTCGACGACGAGGTGCCCGCCTTGGAGGAGCTGGCCTACCTGCTCCGCCAGGACACCAGGGTCGAGCACGTGGCGACCGCCTCCGACGGCGTCTCGGCCCTGCAGGACATGGTCCAGATGATCGGCGCGGGAGAGCGCCTCGACGGCGTCTTCCTCGACATCCGCATGCCAGGTCTCGACGGTCTCGACCTGGCCAGGCTGATCGGCGGCTTCCCCAGCCCGCCGAAGCTGGTGTTCGTGACCGCGCACGACGACTGCGCGGTGCAGGCCTTCGACCTCCAGGCGGTCGACTACCTTCTCAAGCCGGTGCGCGCCGAACGGCTGGCCGAGGCGGTGCGCAGGCTCAGCGCCGTGACCACGCCGACGGGTGAGCAGGGCCCCGACGACGTCATCCCGGTGGAGCTGGGCGGGGTCACCAGGTTCGTGCCGCAGCAGGCGGTCTGGTTCGCCGAGGCCAAGGGCGACTACGTCCGCCTGCACACCGTCGACGGCAGCTACCTCGTGCGCATGTCGCTGGCCGCGCTGGAGCGGCGCTGGTCGAGCGCGGGCTTCATCCGCGTGCACCGCAGCACGCTGGTCTCGGCCCGCCACGTCAGCGAGCTGCGCTTCGACGGCGGCAGGGTGCTGCTCACCGTCGGCACCGAGACGCTGCCGGTCAGCCGCCGCCACACCAGACAGGTAAGGGAGCAGCTGGTGCGCCAGTTCAAGGCGTTCGCGTGAACGGCAGGCGGGTGGTCGTGACCAGGAGGCCCGTCGCCGTCCACCGGGCGGCCAGGGCGTTGGGCCTCGACGTCGACGACGACGCCGACGACGCGGACGAGACCCGCAGGCTCATGGCCAGGCAGGCCAGGATCGCGCTGTCCACGGTCGCGATGGTGGTGGCCCTGCTCGTGGGGCTGCCGCTGCTGACCGCCCCCGGCGACTGGCTGTGGGTGACGCTGGCGCTCCAGCCGGTGTGGGTGGCGCTGGCCGTGATCCAGCTGAGACGGGCGGAACGCGCGGAACGCCGGCCGTGAACGCCACCGTCGGCGCGTCCGCCGCGGGCATCGCCTTCGTGATCATCCTCGCCGTGACGGTCGGCACGGTCAGGCCCCGCCGGTACGTCACGGTGGCCGAGTTCTACGTGGCGGCCAGGGCGGTGCGGCCGTGGTGGAACGGCGCGGCGATCAGCTCGGAGTTCACCTCGGCCGCGGCCTGCCTGGGCCTGGCGGGGCTGATCGCCACGCACGGTGCGCCGATGCTGTGGTATCCGGTGGGATCGGCCGCCGGGTATGTCGTGATCCTGGCGCTCGTGGTGGCGCCGCTGCGCCGCTCGGGCACCTACACGCTGCCCGACTTCGCGCAGTGGAGGCTCGGCTCGGCCGCCCTGCGGCGCTACGCGACCTGCCACGTCCTGGCGATCGGGCTGCTCTACCTCGTCTCGCAGTTGCACGCGGCGGGGGTGGTGCTCCACCTGCTCACCGGGCTGCCGCCGTGGACCGGCTGGCTGACCGTGTCGCTCGTCTCCGTGGTGGTCGCCCTCGCCGGCGGCATGTGCAGCGTGACGAGCGTGCAGGCGGTGCAGTACTGGCTCAAGCTCATCGTCTTCGCCGGGGTCGGGCTCGTGCTGTGGTACGCGTGGCGGTACGGGGCCGTCGGCGGGCCGCCGGAGGTGGCGGGGGCCGCCGCGCCCGCCGCGGGCGCCAGCCTCGCGGGAGCGGGCGACCCGTCGCTGCCCGGCGTGCTGACCGTGCTGCTGGCGTGCGCGCTCGGCACGATGGGGCTGCCGCACATCGTCGTGCGTGTCTACACCAACCCCGACGGGCGCAGCGCGCGCCACTCGATCGTGGCCAGCCAGGTCCTGCTCGGCCTGTTCTTCCTACTGCCGCCGCTGTACGGGATCCTGGGCCGCGTGCACGTGCCCGGCGCGCACGAGGACCAGGTCGTGCTCCTGCTGCCGGGAAAGATGCTGCCGGGCCCGGCAGGCGACGTGCTGACGGGGCTGCTGGCCGCCGGGGCCTTCGCCGCCTTCCTCGCGACCTCCTGCGGGGTGCTGGCGGCCGTCGGAGGCGCGGTGTCGGCCTGCGTGACGCGGCCGAGCGTGGCGTCCTTCAGGATCGCCCTGGCGGCGACGGCGGGGGCGGCGCTGACGCTGACCTCGCTCACCACGGCGGGCAGCTCCGTGCTGCTGGTGCTGCTCGGGTTCAGCCTGTCGGCGGCCACCTTCTGCCCGCTGCTGCTGCTCGGCATCTGGTGGCGCCGGCTCACCTCGGCGGGCGTCGCGGCCGGCTTCGCCGTGGGAGGCGGCCTGACGGTCGCGCTCGTCGCGGGCGATCTGGTGGGCGTGAAAGTAGGGGTCGTGTCGCAGTATCCCGCCCCGTTCGCCGTCCCGCTCTCCTTCGCGGTGATGGTGGTGATTTCTCTGCTCACGCCAGGTCGGGTGCCCTTGGAGGTGGATCGGATGATGGCCATGATGCACCTGCCCGACGATCTCGCGAGCCCCTCGGAAGACCGCTCGTCGCCCGTGGACGACCGCTCATAGTTTGAACACGCTCCGTATAGCGATGACTACTGACCGTTCGGCGAGCTGTTCGTCAACGGGGTTTCACGTCCAAGATCGCAACCGTAGTGTTTCCGCATCGGAGAGCCACTCCGTCGCATCGGGGGGGACGAGCCGCCAGGCTCACAGGCCTGATGCGCGGATCCTCCGGTGACCATCTGGTCACCGAACGGTGGTCGGGCCCTTTACCGGGGGGTAGGGCCCGCCCACCGACGACGTGAAGGGGCGCCCGCTGTGGCCGCGAGCTGGACCGCGATCCGGCCCTACGGGGGCGGCCGGATCGCGCGAGCGGCGCCCCTTTGCGTCTCCTGTCACGGGATGCGTCTACGTCGTGGCCAACAGGGCGGCCGACAGCCGGGGCGGCCGCCACCGGGCCGCCGCCAGGCCCTCTGACCGGTAGCGGCGGCTCAGCTGTCGCGCAGCTTCTTCAGCAGCTCGATGTCGGCCCTGTTCTGCTCGGCCTTGCCGGGGGTCTCGATGCAGATCGGCACGCCCGCCACGGCCGGGTGCCGCATCAGCTCACCGAACGGCTGCGCCCCGATGTGACCCGCGCCGATGTTCTCGTGCCTGTCCTTCTTGGACCCGCACACGTCCTTGGAGTCGTTGGCGTGCACGAGCTTCAGCCGCCCGGGGGCGATGGCGTGCAGCGCGTCGAAGGTCTCGCGCACCCCGTCGGGCGAGGCGAGGTCGTGGCCGGCGGCGAAGGCGTGGCAGGTGTCGAGGCAGACGCCGGCCTTGGGGTGCCAGTCGAGGGCGGCCAGGTAGGGCTCGAGGTCCTGGACGGTGGCGCACAGCATCGCGCCCTGCCCCGCCATCGGCTCGAGCAGCAGGTCGGGGCCGTCGTCGGGGATCTCCTCCAACAGGGGGAGCAGATGCTCGTGCAACTGGCGGAGGGCGTCGTCGCGGGACTGGCTGACGGCGGAGCCGGTGTGGACGACCACGCCCTTGCTGCCGGTGGCCACTCCGCGCAGCAGCGTGTGGCGCGTGATGGCGATCGAGTTGGCGAGCGTCTCGGGGTTGGGCGAGCCGAAGTTCACCAGGTAGGGCGTGTGGATGAAGGAGACGACGCCCGACTCGGCGAGCTTGGCGTCCTCTTCGGGCCTGCCCGCGGCCAGTGCCCAGCCCCTGGGGTTGGTGACGAAGACCTGCGCCATCTCGGCGCCGATCTCGGCCATGTACTTCAGGCCGCCCGTCGCCAGGCCGCCGGTGACGGAGACGTGTCCGCCGATGAGAGAGGTAGGGCTCATGATGCCGCCAGTGTAGGCCGATGGACCGACAGTCCGCGCCGGATGCCCCCGGGGTGGGGCCTTCCGGCGCGGGAGGGCCGTTCACCAGGGAGTTCGGCGCCTCACTTCCACGGGATCTCCGGCGAGCGGTAGAAGGTCACCGAGCGCGCGCTCCATCGAGGACCGTGGGCGGCGAGCCTGGCCCTGTAGCCCTCCCACGAGCGGGCGGCGGCGGGCGACCAGCCGATCTCGGCGATACCGGGCAGGCGCGGATAGGCCATGAACTCCAGCGCGTCCGAGGTCGCCAGCGTCTCCGTCCACAGCGGGGCCTCGACGCCGAGGATGTCCTGCTCGCCGACGCCCTCGACGACGGTGGCCGGGTCCCACTCGTAGCTGTCGCTGACCTCGACCAGGCCGGCCCAGTCCAGGCCGTACTCGGTGGAGTCGGTGTACTTCATGTCGAGGTAGGCGTGGTCGGCGGGCGACATGACGAGCTTGGCCCCGCGCGCCACGGCGGCGCGGGCGCGGTCGGGCTCGCGGGGGTTCCAGTGCTGGGCGACCGAGCCTGAGGTGATCTCCGCCCAGCCCATGAGCCGCTTGCCATGGGTGTCGACGATCTGCTGGGCGCGGGCGACGAACTTCTCGTAGTCCTCTGGGTCGGTGCTGTGCGCCTCGTCCCCGCCCAGGTTGAGGTACGGCCCGGGCGTGAGCGCGGCCACCTCCCGCACCACGTCGTCGAGGAAGCGGTAGGTGACCTCCTTGTCCACGCACAGGGAGCTGAACCCCACCTCGGTCCCCTCGTACGGCTCGCGCGCCACCCCGTCGCAGTTCAGCTCGGCGTAGGCGGCGAGCGCGGCGTTGGTGTGGCCAGGGGTGTCGATCTCGGGCACCACGGTGACGAAGCGCTCGGCGGCGTAGCGGACGATCTCGCGGTAGTCGTCCTGGGTGTAGGAGTCGTCGCCCGCCAGCTCGGGCCAGCTCCTGATCTCGATGCGCCAGCCCTGGTCGTCGGTCAGGTGCAGGTGCAGCACGTTGACCTTGTAGGAGGCGGCCAGGTCGATGTAGCGCTTGACCTGCTCGACGGTGAAGAAGTGGCGCGCCACGTCGAGCATCACGCCACGGTAGGAGAAGCGCGGCCTGTCCTCGATGCTCACCCCGCCGATGGTCCACGGGCCCGGCTGCGGCGCGGGGCTCTCGATCGCGGCGGGCAGGAGCTGGCGCAGCGTCTGCACCCCGCGGAAGACGCCTTCGGCGGTGCCCGCCGCCAGCCGTACGCCGCCGGGGGTGACGTCGAGGGTGTAGCCCTCGCGGCCGAGCTCCTGGTCGCCGGAGACCTCCAGGGTGATCTCCGCGGGCTCGCGCACGACGGGCAGCGCGTAGCCGGTGGAGCGGCGCAGCAGCCTGGCCAGTTCCTCGGCCACCGGCGCGCCCTCGGCCGAGCGCACGCCGATCCTGGCGTCCGAGGCCAGGGTGAAGGAGCCCTCCGTCACGCGCAGCGAGGCGGGAACAGGCACCAGGGCGGGGCCGTCCGAATCGGGGGAGGAGGGGGCGCACGAGGTGGCGAGGGCGGAGGCCGTCATGAGCGCGGCAAGGCGGCGGTGCGGCAACGGACGCTCCCAATAGTAAGGTTTCTTTACATATATCACAGGCCCCTCAGCCCAGGCGCAGCGCCAGGAAGAAGTCCACCCTGTCCTCCAGCCGCGACAGGTCCCTGCCCGTGAGGTCCTGGATGCGCTGGATGCGGTAGCGCAGGGTGTTGACGTGGACGTGGAGCAGCTCCGAGCACTTCGTCCACGACCCCGAACACTGCAGGAAGGCCTCCAGGGTGCGGACCAGGTCGGCCTTGTGCACCTGGTCGTAGGAGCGCAGCGGGTCGAGCAGGCGCACCTTGAAGACGTGCCGCACGTCGTCGGGCACCGAGGCCAGCAGCAGCACGTGCGTGGCCAGCTCCTCGTGGCCGACCACCGCGCCCTGGCCCGGCCTGCCCTCGGCCAGGCGCCTGGCGAAGCGCGCCTCCTCGACCGCGCCGCGCAGCCCCTCGACGGGCGCCGCGCCGCTGACGCCGACGGTCAGGCGGGTGTCGGTGAGCGCGGGGGACAGGTGCTGGACGGCGGCGCGCACCCGGGCGGTCAGGTCGCTGTCGTCGGCGGGCACCAGGGCGATCGCCTCGTCGTCGACGACCCCCACGGCGGGGGCGGCCGGCCCCTGCAGGAGCTCCTTGATGACGCTGCGCAGCTCGGCGGGGCGCAGGGCGCCGTGGGCCGCGGCGGCGAGCGCGACGTAGCCGGGCGCTCCCGCCAGGCCCGTGACCTCCAGCCTGGGCAGGATGTCGCTGGCCTTGCCCTCGGTGACGACCAGGCGGACGAGCTCCTGGGCGATGCGCCCCTCGGGGCTGAGCCTGTCGTCGAGCCGTACGCGCTCGACCGCGGCCACGGCCGCGAGCTCGCCCGCCAGCGCGCGCCGCTCCTCCGGCCAGTCGGAGTAGCGGCCCTCGAAGGCGACGAACCAGTCGGCCACCCTGGAGGTGGTCTGCTCGTCCACGGGGAAGACCGAGTAGCCCGCACGCGTGCACGGCAGCCGCCTGGCGGTCAGGAAGGTCGTGGCCAGGGCGGTGGCCGTGCCGGGGTCGAGCGGGCTGGAGCCCGACACCAGGCGGCCCGAGGGCGTGAGCACCCAGCAGCGCATGCCGAGGTCGCGTCCGATCATCTCCAGCACAGGATCGAGCCCCGCGCCCGCGACGAGCTGGCGGTGCCGGTCGAGCACGGCGGTCACGTCGGAGGCGCGAGCCGTCGACAGGTGCCGCACGATGTGCTCGGTGACCTCGGCGAACGACAGCTCGGGCGGCACGTGGAACAGCGGCACCCGGTGCCTGCGGCAGGCCTCGACCAGGTCGGGCGGCAGGTCGCCGCTGCGCGCCTCGCAGGCGCCGAGCCCCGACACCCCCGCCCTGGCCAGCGCTCTGACGAAGGTCTCGCTGTCGTCGGCCGAGCGCCGCCAGATCAGCCCGGTCAGGACGAGCTCGCCGCCGGTGAGGTAGCGGCCGGGATCGAGCAGGTCGGTGGTGACGACCCACCGGACCGTCCGCTCGAGCTCGTCGTGCCCGGTGACGACCGACAGCCCCAGCTCCGGCATGCCCGCCAACGCGTTGAGTCGCATGCACTCGGAGGGTAACCGAAGTGCGAACAGCCCGAGCATTGGAGGTTGACACGAAAAGACCTGGCCAACCCCCCTCCCACTTCGGAGTTCTTGCTGCTGGACCGGGGACATCAGCGCTGTGTGTACTCATGACATGGTGAACCTCAACGCCCTCAGCCCCGAAGAGGCGGAGAAGGAGCTGCTGGCCTGTTGCGCCTCCCGCGCCTTCGCCCGCGAGGTGGCGGCGGGCAGGCCGTACGCGGGGCAGGCCGAGCTGGGCGCGGCGGCCGAGGCCGCGGTGCGCGCCCTGGCCTGGCCCGACGTCGAGGAGGCGCTGGCCGCCCACCCGAGGATCGGGGAGCGCGCCGCGGGCGCAGGACGCGAGTCGGAGTGGAGCAGGCAGGAGCAGTCGGGCGTGGAGGACCACGTGCGCGCGGAGCTGGCCGAGGGCAACCGCGTCTACGAGCAGCGCTTCGGCCACGTCTACCTGATCTGCGCCACCGGGCTGTCGGGCGAGGAGATGCTCGCCCGGCTGAAGGAGCGCCTGGACCACGACGAGGCCACCGAGCGCGCGGTGGTGCGCGACGAACTGGCCAAGATCACGAAACTGAGGCTGGCGAGGATATGAGCTTCTCGACGCACGTGCTGGACGCGGTCACCGGCAGGCCCGCCGCGGGAGTCGCGGTACGGCTTGAGCACGAGGGACAGGTCGTGGCGCAGGGCCGTACCGACGACGACGGCAGGATCAAGGGCTGGAACCCGGGCGCGGGCGTGCACAGAGTGGTCTTCGACACCGGCGCCTACCTGGAGCAGACCTTCTATCCCGAGGTCGTCATCACCTTCACCGTCGCCGACCCGGCCGAGCACTACCACGTTCCCCTGCTGCTCAGCCCGTTCGCCTACTCCACCTACAGAGGGAGCTAGATGTCAGTCATCCTCGGACCCAACCGCTACGGCAAGGCGGAGACGAGACTCGTCCGCGTCGTGCGGGACGGCGGGGTCCACCACCTCAAGGACATCAACGTCAGCAGCTCCCTGTCGGGCGAGATGGCGGCGGTCCACCTCACGGGGAGCAACGCCGCCGTGCTGCCGACCGACACCCAGAAGAACACCGCCTACGCCTTCGCGCGCAAGCACGGCGTCGACCAGATCGAGGACTTCGCGCTCCTGCTGGCCAGGCACTTCGTGCGGTCCCAGCCCACGATCCACCACGCGAGGGTGGAGATCGACGAGTACGGCTGGGAGCGCATCGGCGGCGGGCACTCCTTCGTGCGCGGTGGCAGGGAGGTGCGCACCTGCGTGGTCCACCACGACCGCGACGGGCGGACCAGCGTGGTCTCGGGCCTGAAGGACCTGGTCGTGCTCAACTCCACCGACTCGGAGTTCCACGGCTACATCGTCGACGAGTACACGACGCTCAGGCCCACCACCGACCGCATCCTGGCCACGGCCGTGACCGCCCACTGGAGGCACGCCTCGCCGGAGGCCGACTTCGGCAAGTCGTACGCCGAGGTGCGCCAGAGCCTGCTCGACGCCTTCGCGGGCACCTACAGCCTGTCGCTGCAGCAGACGCTCTACGCCATGGGCACACGGGTGCTGGAGAGCAGGCCCGAGGTGTGCGAGGTTCGCATGCGGATGCCGAACAAGCACCACTTCCTGGTGGATCTGGAACCGTTCGGCCTGGACAACGACAACGAGGTCTTCTACGCCGCCGACCGGCCCTACGGCCTGATCGAGGGCAGTGTGCTGCGCGAGGACGCGCCCGACGCGGCGTTCGCTTGGGAGTGACGATGGACTTTCTTCGGCCCACGACGTGGGAGGAGGCGCTGGCCGCCAAGGCGGACCAGCCCGAGGCGGTGCCCATCCAGGGCGGCACCGACGTGATGGTGGAGATCAACTTCGACGTACGCAGGCCCGTCGCGCTGCTCGACCTCAACCAGGTGCGCGAGCTTCACGACGTGGAACTGGTCGACGGGGTGCAGCGGGTCGGGGCGGGCGTGCCGTACGTGCGGGTCATCGAGGAGCTCGGCGGCGCGCTGCCCGGCCTCGCCCAGGCGTCGAGGACGGTCGGCTCGCCGCAGATCCGCAACCGCGCCTCGGTGGGCGGCAACCTCGGCGCGGCCTCGCCCGCAGGCGACAGCCACCCGCCGCTGCTGGCCGGTGACGCGGTCATCGAGGTGGAGTCGCGGGACAGGGGCGTGCGGCTGATCCCCGCCGCCGACTTCTACCTGGGCGTGAAGCGCAGCGCGCTGGAGCCCGACGAGCTGATCAGGGCCTTCCGCATGAAGCCCGCCGAGGGCCCGCAGTACTTCTCCAAGGTCGGCACCCGCAACGCGATGGTGATCGCCGTGTGCTCGTTCGCGGTCGCGCTGCATCCGTCCGAGCGCAGGGTCGGCACAGGGATCGGCTCCGCCGCCCCCACGCCGCGCAGGGCGCTGGAGGCCGAGGCGTTCATGGCCGCCGAGCTCGACTGGGACGCGCGGCTCGACCCCGCGGTTCTGAAACGGTTCGGGGAGCTGTGCGCGCAGGCGGCCTCGCCGATCGACGACGTGCGCGGCACGGCCGACTACCGCAGGCACGCGCTCGCGGTCATGGCCCGCAGGACCCTGACCTGGGCCTGGAACGACTACAGGAAGGCGAGGGCCGCGTGATGCGGGTCAACTTCACCGTCAACGGCAGGAGCGAGGCCGTCGACGACGTGTGGGAGGGCGAGAGCCTGCTGTACGTGCTGCGCGAGCGGGTGGGCCTGCCGGGCTCGAAGAACGCCTGCGAGCAGGGCGAGTGCGGCTCCTGCACGGTCTACCTGGACGGCACGCCGGTCTGCTCGTGCCTGGTGGCGGCGGGCCAGGTCGAGGGACGCGAGGTCCGCACGGTCGAGGGACTGGCCGACGGCGAGCGGCTCGACCCCGTGCAGGAGGCCTTCGTCGAGGCGGGCGCCGTGCAGTGCGGGTTCTGCACGCCCGGTCTGATCGTGCAGGCGCACGACCTCATCCAGCGCAACGAGCACCCCTCCGACGTGGAGATCCGTGAGGCGCTTGCGGGCAACCTGTGCCGGTGCACCGGTTACGAGAAGATCCTCGACGCCGTACGGCTGGCGGCCACCCGCAAGGCGGCCCTGAAGTGATCATCGAGAACGTCCACATCGCTCCGGTCGTGGGCCCCGAGATCGACTCCGGATACATCCGGATCGAAGGGGACCGGATCGTCTCGCTGGGAGCGGGGCCCGCGCCCGAGGGCGGCGGCGACAGGATCGACGGCACCGGCTGCCTGGCCACGCCAGGACTGGTCAACACCCACCACCACCTCTACCAGTGGGCCTCCCAGGGCCTGGCCCAGGACGCCACGCTGTTCGAGTGGCTGGTGTCGCTCTACGAGGTGTGGGCGGCGATGGACGCCGAGGTGGTGCACGGCGCGGCCTCGGCAGGGCTCGGCTGGCTGGCCCTGTCGGGCTGCACGACCTCCTCCGACCACCACTACGTCTTCCCGAAGGGCCGCGGCGACCTGTTCGCCGCCGAGATCGAGGCGGCCCGCGAGATCGGCCTCAGGTTCCACCCCGCGCGCGGGTCGATGGACAGGGGCGAGTCGCAGGGCGGGCTGCCGCCTGACGTGGTGGTAGAGCCGCTGGAGGAGATCCTCACCGCCACCCACGAGGCCATCCGCGCCTACCACGACCCCTCCTTCTCCTCCAAGCTGCGCGTCGCGGTCGCGCCGTGCTCGCCGTTCTCGGTGAGCGCCGAGCTCATGACCGAGGCCGCCGCGCTGGCCAGGGCGGAGAACGTGCGCCTGCACACCCACCTGGCCGAGACTCTGGACGAGAACGAGCACTGCGTCGAGCAGTTCGGCATGCGGCCCGTCGACTACATGGAGAAGCTCGGCTGGCTAGGGCCCGACGTGTGGTTCGCGCACGCCGTGCACCTGAGCGACGGCGACATCGCGAAGTTCGCGGCCACCGGCACGGGCTCGGCGCACTGCCCCTCCTCCAACGGGCGGCTGGGCGCCGGCATCGCCAGGGTGTCGGAGATGCTGGAGCGCGGCGCCAACGTCGGGCTCGGCGTCGACGGCAACGCCTCCTCCGAGCTCACCACGATGGCCGGCGAGATGCGGCAGGCGCTGCTGTTCCAGCGCGCCCGCTACGGCCCCACCGCGCTCACCGCCAGGCAGGCGCTGGAGATCGCCACGCTCGGCGGGGCGCGCAACCTCGGCAGGCAGGAGGAGCTCGGCTCGATCGAGCCGGGCAAGCTGGCCGACCTCGCGTTGTGGCGGGTGGACGGAGCCTTCGGCTCGGCCGTCGCCGACCCGGTGTGCCAGCTGGTGTTCGGCACCAGGCAGCCGCCGCTGGCCAGGCTGCTGGTCGGCGGCGAGACGGTCGTCGAGGACGACGAGCTGCGCACGGTGTCGCAGGACGCCGTGGGCAGGGCGGGCGCGCGCGCCCGCGACCGTCTGCTGCGCAGGGCGGCGGACCGGGGATTCAGCGCGGCGAAGGAGGTTCACTCATGAGGGGGACACCCGAGGTCATCACGGCGCCAGGAGTCGGAGGGGTGGGCGACAGCCCGCCGCGGCCCGACGGCACCCTGAAGGTGACGGGGGAGTTCGCCTACGCCTCCGACCTGTGGATCGACGGCATGCTGTGGGGCGCCACGCTGCGCAGCCCACACCCCAGGGCGCGCATCGTCTCCATCGACACCACCGAGGCGCTCGCCCAGCCGGGCGTGCACGCCGTCCTGACCCACGAGGACGTGCCAGGACGCAGGCACTACGGGCTCGACCACACATGGGATCAGCCGGTGCTGGCCATCGGCGAGGTCCGCCACCAGGGCGAGCCGATCGCGCTGGTCGCCGCCGACCACCCGGAGACGGCCCGCAGGGCGCTGGCGAGGATCGCGATCGAGTGGGAGGTGCTCGAGCCCCTGACCGACGCCCGCCGCGCCGCCTTCGACCCCTCCTACCCGCAGGTGCAGGAGCGGCCGAATCCGGCCAGGCACCAGCCCGTCCGCGTGGGGGACGTCGAGGCGGCCAGGCGGCTGGCCGAGGTCGTGGTCAGCGGCACCTTCGAGGTCGGCATCCAGGACCAGGCCTTCCTCGGCCCGGAGTCGGGGTTGGCCGTACCGGCCGAGGACGGCGGCGTGGACCTCTACGTCGCCACCCAGTGGATGCACAACGACCTCAAGCAGATCGGTCCCTGCCTCGGGCTGACCGAGGAGAAGATCAGGATGACGCTGTCGGGCGTCGGCGGCGCCTTCGGCGGGCGCGAGGACCTGTCGATGCAGATCCACGCGGCGATGCTGGCCATGCGCACGGGCAGGCCGGTCAAGATGGTCTACGACCGGCGCGAGTCGTTCTTCGGCCACGTGCACAGGCACCCCGCCGAGATGCGCTACGAGTACGGCGCGCTGAGCACCGGCGAGATCCTCTACGCCGACGTCGAGATCCTGCTCGACGGCGGCGCCTACACCTCCGCGACGCTCAACGTGGTCGGCAACGCCGCCTCGCTCGGCGTCGGACCCTACGAGATCCCCAACGTCAGCATCGACGCCTACGGCGTCTACACCAACAACCCGCCGTGCGGCGCGATGCGCGGCTTCGGCGCGGTGCAGGCGTGCTTCGCCTACGAGTCGATGATGGACAAGCTGGCCGCCGCCTGCGGGATCGACCCGGTGGAGATCCGCCAGATCAACGCCGCCTCCCAGGGCACCAGGCTCGCGACGGGCCAGGTGCTGTGGGCCCCGCTGCCGATGGCCGAGATGCTGGAGCAGGCCCGCACGCTGCCGCTTCCCGCCCCACTCGACGCCACCGACATCAGGAACCTGCCCGGTGGCGCGTCGCAGACCACGCACGGCGAGGGCGTCAGGCGAGGTGTCGGCTACGGCGTGGGGCTGAAGAACATCTGCTTCTCCGAGGGGTACGACGACTACTCCACCGCCAGGGTCAGCCTGGAGGTCATCGGGGGAGAGGCCACCGCGCTGGTCCACACCGCGGCGGCCGAGGTCGGCCAGGGGCTGGTGACCGTCGAGGCCCAGATCGCTCGCACCGAGCTGGGCATCGAGCGCGTGGTCATCCACCCCGCCGACAACCAGGTGGGAGACGCGGGGTCGAGCTCGGCCTCCCGTCAGACGTACATGACGGGAGGCGCGGTCAAGGCGGCCTGCGAGGCCGTCAGGGAGCGGCTGTTCGAGCGCCTCGACCACGACGACCTCGCGCTCGCCGGCGGCAAGATCGTCTCTGCCTCCGCGGGCGTGATCGCCTCGATCGAGGAGGTCCTCGGCGACGACGTCATCGAGGAGACGAGGGAGTACCACCACGAGCCGACCACCGGCATGGACAAGGAGAGCGGGCAGGGCGACTCGCACACCCAGCTCGCCCTGTGCGTCCACCGTGCGGTCGTGGACGTGGACGTCGAGCTCGGCCTGGTGAAGGTCGTCGAGCTCGCGGCGGTGCAGGACGTCGGGCGGATCATCAACAGGCTCTCGCTGGAGGGCCAGATCCACGGCGGCAGCGCGCAGGGGCTTGGCCTGGCGGTGATGGAGGAGATCGTGGTGCGCGACGGCGTGGTGCGCAACCCGTCGTTCACCGACTACCTCATCCCCACCATCCAGGACATGCCGCCGATGCGGCTGGAGATCCTCGAGAACGCCGACCCGCGCGCGCCGTACGGGCTGCGCGGGGCGGGAGAGCCACCCACGCTCTCCTCCACGCCCGCGATCGTCGCGGCCATCCGCGACGCCACGGGCCTGGCACTGACCAGGGTGCCGGTACGGCCGGAGCACATCACCGGCCGGTAAGGGACGAGCACACACCCCCCGCGACGGGTCCGTCATGCCCCGCCGCAGGTCGATCACGCCCTGAGGAGGGCCCGACCATGACCCAGCTGAAGCCCAGACCCACCACCGGCGACCTCTTCGACATCGCGGGAAGGGGGAGCACGGTGGGCAGGGAGGTGCGCGGCGGCATCACGACCTTCGTCGCGGTCGCCTACATCATCCTGCTCATCCCGATCATCCTGAGCGGCGCCAAGGACGTCACGGGCGCCCAGTTGAGCATCCCGCAGCTCACCACCGCCGTGACCCTGTCGGCGGCGCTGACCACGATCCTGATGGGCCTGGTGGGCAACGCGCCCTTCGCGCTCGCCTCCGGCCTCGGGGTCGCGCCCGTCGTCGCCTTCCAGGCCGCGCCCTACATGACCTGGGCGCAGGCCATGGGCCTGGTCGTGCTGGAGGGCGTGGTCATCGTGATCTTCGCCCTGACCGGCATCAGGCAGCTCATCATGGACGCCATCCCGACACCGATCAAACACGCCATCGGGGTCGGGATCGGCATGTTCATCGCGCTGATCGGCCTGGTGGACGCCGGGTTCGTCGGCAAGGGCGCGGGCACGCCCGTGACCCTCGGCGTCGGCGGGCACCTGGCGGGCTGGCCGATCGTGGTGTTCTGCGCCGGGCTGCTGCTCACCTTCGCGCTGTTCGTCAGGAAGGTGCCAGGGGCGCTGCTCATCGGCATCGTCGCGGCGACCGTCCTGGCCGTCGTGGTCAACGCGATGGTGCCGGGCCTGAAGTGGGGCGTCGTGACCCCCGAGCTGCCCTCGCAGATCATCGCCACGCCCGACTTCGGGCTGCTGTTCGACGTGGACCTGTTCGGCGGCTTCGCCTCGGCGGGCTTCCTCACCGCGACCGTGGTGCTGTTCACGCTGGTGCTGTCCGGCTTCTTCGACGCGATGGGCACCATCCTCGGCGTCGGCGAGGAGGCGGGCATGACCGACCCCGACGGACGCATCCAGGGCATCGGCAGGATCCTGACCATCGACGGCCTCGGCGCGGTCATCGGCGGCGGCGCGGGGGCCTCGGCGAACACCGTCGTCGTCGAGTCGGCCGCGGGGGTGGGGGAGGGCGCTCGCACCGGCCTCGCCAGCCTGGTCACCGGAGGACTGTTCGCCGCCGCGATGTTCCTCACCCCGCTGGCGGCCGTCGTGCCCGCACAGGCGGCCGCGCCCGCGCTGGTGCTGGTGGGCGCGCTGATGATGACCGCGGTCCGCAAGATCGAATGGGACTCGCTCGACCTGGCGATCCCGGCCTTCCTGACCATCTCGCTGATGCCGTTCACCTACTCCATCACCAACGGCGTGGGGGCCGGCATCATCGCCTACACGGTGATCAAGGCGGCCAGGGGCCGGCTCGAGGAGATCCACTGGCTGCTCTGGGTCATCAGCGCGATCTTCGTCGGGTACTTCGGCATCGGCTTCATCGAGGGCCTGGTCGGCTGATGTTCGACCTTCTGGAGGAGGTGAGCGCCTGGGCCGCCGAGGGCAGGCGGTTCGCCGTCGCCTCCGTCATCTCGACCACCGGCAGCGCCCCCCGCCAGGCGGGCGCGGCGCTGGCCGTGTCGGCCGAAGGAGAGGCCGTCGGCAGCGTGTCGGGCGGCTGCGTCGAGGGCGCGGTCTACGAGCTGTGCATGGAGGTCATCAAGACCGGCGTGCCCGCGCGCCGCACCTTCGGCTACAGCGACGACGACGCGTTCGCCGTGGGCCTCACCTGCGGCGGCGTCATCGAGGTGCTGGTCTGGCCCGGCCCGGGTCTCCTCCGGTCCGTACGGCCCGGCGAGCCCGTGGCCCTCGCCAGGGGGCTCGGGCCCTCGGCGGGCGCCGTCCTCGTGTGGCCCGACCGGCACGAGGGCGGCATGGGGGACGACGCGCTCGACGCGGTCGTGGTGGCGGAGACCAGGGCGATGCTCGAATCGGGGACGACGGGGCTGCGGGAGCTGTGCGGCGTCGAGGTGTTCGTCGAGTCGCACGCCCCCGCACCGCGTATGCTCGTCTTCGGCGCCGTCGACTTCGCGGCGGCGCTCACCAGGGCGGGCCGCCTGCTCGGCTACCACGTCACCGTGTGCGACGCCCGCCCGGTCTTCGCCACCCGCCGGCGCTTCCCCGACGCCCACGAGGTGGTCGTGGACTGGCCGCACCGCTACCTCTCACGCGTCGAGGTGGACTCCCGCACGGTCGTGGCGGTCCTCACCCACGACGCCAAGTTCGACGTGCCGCTGCTGGAGGTGGCGCTGCGGACCGGCGCGGGCTACGTGGGGGCGATGGGCTCCCGCCGTACGCACGAGGACAGGACGCGGCGGCTGCGGGAGGCGGGGCTCACCGAGGAGGAGCTGAGCAGGCTCCGCTCGCCCATCGGGCTGGACCTGGGAGCCCGCACGCCCGAGGAGACCGCCGTGTCGATCGTCGCGGAGGTCATCGCCTCCCGGCGGGGGGCCGGCGGGCTGCCGCTGTCGGAGACGCGCGGCCCCATCCACCACGAGATCCACCACGAGATCCACCCCGAGATCCACCCCGAGATCCACCACGAGATCCACCACGAGGCGGTGGGTCGCTAGCGGAGTGAGCGTTCCAGCGGGGTGCGGAAGCGGGGGGTCACCGTCACGCCGTCCAGCCACGCCGTGAGCCAGGCGGCCTCGCGCTCCACCGCCGCGACCGCGTCGGCACCCACGTCCTCCAGCAGCCGCCACACCACCTCGCCGTCGGCGCGCTGTCCCCAGCCGCCCACTACCGCGCCGTTCCACCAGACCGTGGGGCCGACGTTGCCCGACCTGTCGAACAGCTCGGCCCTGTGCGCCTGCGGGAGGTACCAGTCGCGCTGCTGCCAGCCCATCGGCGTCGGGTCGAGCGCGGGCAGCAGCGCCGCCCACGGCTCGGCGGGCTCGGCGGGCTCGACGTCGGAGGGCAGCACGTAGCCGGGCGCGCTCTCCTCCAGCTCGACCGTCACCGCCTTCACCGCCCGCAGGGCCCTGCGGACCTCGCCGAGGGTCCAGCCCGTCCACCACTTCAGGTCGGCCTCGGTGCCGGGGCCGTAGGCGGCCAGCCACCTGCGCACCAGCTCGGCCTGCGCCTCGCCCGCCGTCAGCACCGGCATCGCGGGCGCCGGCGCCCACCGGTGCTGCCCGCTGACCCACGAGCCGGACGGGCGGCCCTGCCTGACGATCAGCCCCTCGGCCGCCATGACGAACAGCAGCCTGGTGCTCACGCCCTGCTTGACCTCGTGGGCGGTGCCCGGCGCGTAGACGATCTGCCTGCGCAGGTCGGGGACCACCTCGCCGAGCCGCGTCGCGGTGAGCTCGCCGTGCTCGCGCAGCGCGGCCAGCACCTCACCCTCGACCCTGGAGATCCACCGCTCGTCGAAGCCCCCGCCGTCCATGAAGTGCTGGGTGAGCCGCTTGCGCTCGCGCACCGCGATGGCCAGCGCGCTGGAATGGTGGATGACGGGGGCCAGCTCGCGCGGCACCACGAAGATCGTGCGGCGCATCGCCGTCATCCTGACGAGGGTCCTGTCCTCGTACAGCGCCTTCTCGACAGGCTCGGGCCCCGGCGTGCCGGTGCGCGCGCCCGCCGACAGGAACACCGTGGCGGGGTCGGTGCCGTGCAGCGCGACGACCGACTCGACGGCCTCCTCGACGCTGCCCGCGCGGACGGCGAGCGCCTGGCGCAGGCCGAGCCTGGCCCGCCGCTCGGCCGTGGTGACCAGGCGGGACCCGCTCATCGGCGACCGCCTTCGGGTCGCGGTGTCATGGGGCGCGGGGGAAGAGGGGACCGGCTCACAGGGTGAGGCTAACCGCTCCCACCGACGGAAATCACTTTGGACCAACCCACAACCGTTCGCTCCGGCCGGGTCGGCAGCTTCGGACTTCCTGCCGGTAGACCGGGCGGGCGGCGGCTGTGTGTACTGGGTGGCACACCAGGTACCGCGCTGCCTCCGGCAGACCTACGGGCCTCTCCCACGAGAGGAGCCTGCGATGGCCCTGATGTTCCTCAACGGCGGCGCGATGCGAGGCGGGCCGCTGCACCACCTGCTCGGCGGAGCGCCGCTCATGGCCGAGACGCGGACCGCGCCGAAATACCGCTTCTACTCCGTCGGCGGGCGCTGCCCCGCGCTGGCGCCCGTCGCCCACGGCGGCGCCGCCATCGCGGGCGAGCTCTACGACCTCGACCTCGACCTCCTGCGGGACAGCCTGCTGCCGGCCGAGCCGCCCGAGCTGGAGCTCGGGGTGATCGAACTGGCCGACGGCGGGTCGTCGCTGGCCATGCTGCTGCGCAGGCCGCTCACCTCGCACGTGCCGCTGGTCGACATCACCGCGCAAGGAAGGTGGCTCCCGTGAGATTCGACGTGAACTGCTCGATCCTGTTCACCCGGCTCCCGCTGCTCGAACGTCCCGCCGCGGCCAGGGCCGTGGGCTTCGACGCGGTGGAGTTCTGGTGGCCCTTCGACACGGCCGTTCCCGGAGACAGGGAGGTGGACGCCTTCGTCGACGCGATCGGGAACGCCGGCGTACGGCTCGTCGGTCTCAACCTCGTCGACGACATCCCCGAAGGAGGGCGCGGGCTCGTCGGGCGCCCTGGCGACGTGCAGCGGTTCAGGGACGGCCTCGACGTCGCGGTGGGGATCGCAGGACGGCTCGGCTGCCAGGCGCTCAACGCCCTCTACGGCAACAACGGCGAGCCGGAGCTCGCCCTGGAGAACCTCGCTCTCGCGGCGCGCAAGGCCGCGGCGATCGACGCGGTCGTGCTCGTCGAGGCGCTCAACGCCTACGAGTCGCCGTCCTACCCGCTGGTGTCGGTCAAGGCGGCCACGGACGTGATCGAGGCGGTGGGCGAGCCGAACGTGCGCTTCCTGTGCGATCTCTACCACCTGGCGCGGATGGGGGAGGACCTGCCCGCCGCGCTCGCGCATCCGCTGACGGGACACGTGCAGATCGCCGACAACCCAGGCCGAGGCCGTCCGGGAACCGGCTCGCTGCCGCTGGCCGGACTGCTCGACGGCTACGAGGGGTGGGTGGGGCTGGAGTACAAGGACCCGGAGCTCGACTTCGACTGGATCAAGGAGTTTGTTACGTGAGGATCGGTTTCATCGGGCTCGGGATCATGGGGTTGCCCATGGCCGAGCACCTGGTCAGGGCGGGGCACGAGGTCGTCGGCCACGACGTGGTCGACAGACCCTTCCGCACCGCGGCGAGCGTCGCGGAGGCGGTGCGCGAGGCGGAGGTCGTCATCACGATGCTGCCGGCCGACCCGCAGGTGGAGGCCGTGTTCCCGGAGATCACGGCCAACGCGCCCCAGGACGCGCTCTACATCGACTTCTCCACCATCACCCCCCAGACCTCCCGCAGGCTGGCCGAGCAGTGGAAGCGGACGCTCGACGCGCCCGTCTCCGGCGGCGAGAAGGGGGCGGTCGACGGGGTCCTCTCCCTCATGGTCGGCGGTTCGGAGGCCGACTTCGAGGCCGCCAGGCCGATCTTCGAGGCGGTCGGGAAGACCTTCAGGCTCGTCGGCGGGCCCGGCTCGGGACAGTTCGTCAAGGCCGCCAACCAACTGGTCGTCGGCGGCACCTACGCGCTGGTGGCCGAGGCCATCGTGCTGATGGAGGCCGCGGGCGTGGACGCCGCCGCGGGGCTCGACGTGCTGGCCGGCGGGCTGGCCGCCAGCAGGATCCTCGACCTCAAGAGGGAGTCGATGCTGGCCAGGAGCTTCCAGCCGGGCTTCCGCATCGACCTGCACCACAAGGACATGGGCATCATCCTCGACGCCGCTCGCACCGCCGAGGTCGCGCTGCCCATGTCCGCGCTCACCGCGCAGCTCGTCGCCGCCGCCCGCGCCCAGGGGCACGGCTCGCTCGACCACTCCGCGCTCCTGCTGGTGGTCGAGGGGCTCTCCGCCAACGAAAGGGTCAGCCGATGAAGATGCCGGCGATGAACGCGGTCGTGGAGGTCCTCAGGTCCGAGGGCGTCGACGTGGCCTTCGGCTGTCCGGGCGCCGCGATCCTGCCCCTCTACAAGGCGATGGAGGAGCTCGGTGGCATCGAGCACCTCGTCGTCAGGCACGAGGAGGGCGCCACCCACATGGCCGACGGCTGGGCCCGCACCAACGGCAGGGTCGGCCTGGCCATCGGGACGAGCGGCCCCGCGGGAACCAACATGATCACCGGCCTCTACACCGCCTTCGCCGACTCGATCCCGATCGTCTGCGTCACCGGCCAGGCCGCCTCCACCAAGCTGCACCAGGAGGCCTTCCAGGCGGTCGACATCGTCGAGATCGCCAAACCGGTCACCAAGTGGGCCGTGCAGGTGAAGGAGGCCGCGCAGGCGCCGTGGATCTTCCGCGAGGCGTTCAGGACCGCCAGGAGCGGCCGTCCCGGTCCCGTCCTCATCGACATCCCCGTCGACATCGCCAGGCAGGTCATCGAGTACGACCCCTCGATCGACGTCCCGCTGCCCGTGGCCAGGGTCGAGCCGCACCTGCCGCGCGTCGAGCGCGCGCTCGACCTGCTCCTGGCCGCCGAGCGCCCGCTGCTGCTGTCGGGCGGCGGGGTCGTCATCGCCGACGCCTCGGCCGAGCTGGTCGAGCTGGCCGAACTCCTGCACATCCCCGTGCAGGTCACGCTCATGGGCAAGGGCTCCATCGACGAGAACCACCCGCTGTTCTCCGGCATGACCGGCATCCAGACCTCCCAGCGGTACGGCAACGCCTCCTTCCTGGAGTCGGACCTCGTGCTGGCCCTCGGCGCCCGCTTCGGCGACCGCCACACCGGCGCGCTCGACGTCTACAGGGGCGAGCGCACCTTCATCCACGTCGACATCGAGCCCACCCAGCTCGGCAGGGTCTTCGAGCCCGACCTCGGCATCGTCTCCGACACCAGGCTCTTCCTGCGGGCGATGCTGGAGCTGGCCAGGGCGCGTGGCATCAGCCGTACGGCGGGGGCGTGGCCGGCCCGCGTGGCGCAGCTGCGCAGCACGCTCACCAGGCGCGAGGACTTCGACGACATCCCCGTCAAGGCGCCCCGCGTCTACAAGGAGATCAACGACTTCTTCGACGAGGACACCTACTTCGTCACCGCCATCGGGCTCTACCAGATCTGGGGCGGGCAGCACCAGAAGGCCTTCAAGCCGCGCCGCTACCAGGTGTGCGGCCAGGCCGGGCCGCTCGGGTGGGAGATCCCCGCCGCGATCGGGGTGAAGAAGGCCGCGCCCGAGGCGCAGGTGGTGGGGGTGGTCGGCGACTACGGCTTCCAGTACCTGGTCGAGGAGCTGGCCGTCGCCGCGCAGTACGACGTGCCGTTCGTGCTCGTCATGCTCAACAACGAGTATTTGGGGCTGATCAGGCAGGCGTCGCTGCCGTACGAGATGAACTACCAGGTGGACATCCACTTCGACGAGTACGGCACCGACAACGTCAAGATCATGGAGGCGTACGGCTGCGCGGGCGTGCGCGTCTTCGATCCCGCCGAGATCCGCCCCTCGCTGGAGTGGGCGACCAAGGAGGCGGCGCGCACGTCGAGGCCGGTGCTGGTGGAGATCATGATCGAGCGCGAGGCCAACACCCCGCACGGGCTGTCCATCGACGCGGTACGCGAGTTCGAGCCGCTTCCCACCGAGGTGTGATGATGGGTCATCGCAGGCACGCCTTCCTGCCCGCTCGCACCGGGCAGGAAGGCGTGTCCGCCCATTCTTCATCATCGGCTGGGGAGTTTCGCAGTGGTTGAACATGTTCTCGTGGCGCCGGACAAGTTCAAGGGGTCGTTGTCCGCGGCCGAGGTCGCGGGCAGGGTGTCGGCGGGCCTCGGTGTCCCGACCGTCGAGCTGCCTGTCGCCGACGGCGGCGACGGCACCGTGGACGCCGCTGTGGCCTGCGGCTTCACCCGCGTCACCCTGGAGGTGACGGGGCCGACGGGCCTGCCGGTCACGGCCTCCTACGCCTGGCTCGACGAGCAGCGCACCGCCGTCGTCGAGCTGGCCGAGGCCTCGGGTCTGCGCCGCCTTCCAGGCGCCCCCGAGCCGCTGACCGCCACCAGCCACGGCACGGGCGAGCTCATCGCCCACGCCGTACGGCGCGGCGCCCGCCGGGTCGTCCTCGGCCTCGGCGGCAGCGCCTGCACCGACGGAGGGGCCGGCATGGTCCAGGCGCTCGGCGCGCGGCTGCTGACCGCCACCGGCGAGGAGCTGTCCAGGGGAGGGGCGGCCCTGCGCGAGCTCGCCAAGATCGATATCTCAGGATTCATCGACATCTCAGGGGTCGAGGTGGCCGTCGCGAGCGACGTCGACAACCCGCTGCTGGGCCCGCACGGCGCCGCGGCCGTCTACGGCCCGCAGAAGGGCGCCACCCCCGAGGACGTCGTCCTCCTCGACGCCGCGCTCGGCCGTCTGGCCGCCGTCGCCACCCAGACCCATGGCCTGCTGGGCGCCGTCGAGCACGACGGGACCCCGCGCCCCATGGGTGTGGCGGGAGCCCCCGGCGCGGGCGCGGCGGGAGGAGTCGGCTTCGCCGCCCTCGCCTTCCTGCACGCCGACATCCGCCCTGGCATCGACTACCTGCTCGACCTGCTCGGCTTCGACGAGCAGGTCAAGGGGGCGCGCCTGGTCGTCACCGGCGAGGGCTCGCTCGACGAGCAGTCGCTGCGCGGCAAGGCCCCCGTCGGCGTCGCCCAGGCCGCGGCCAGGGCGGGCGTCCCCGTGGTCGCGGTCTGCGGACGCCGCACGCTGTCGGACGAGGAGCTGCGCGCGGTCGGCATCGAGGCCGCCTACGCCCTCACCGACCTCGAACCCGACCCCGAGCGCTGCATGGCAGAGGCGGGGCCGCTGCTCGAACGCCTCGCCGCCCGCGTCGCCGCGGAACGCCTCTGACCGTCACCGATCGTCCACCGTGAGAAGGCAGGAGATGACCGAGTACGACCTCGTGGTCCGGTCCCGCAGGGCCGTCACCCCCGACGGCGAGCGTCCGGCGGCGGTCGCCGTGCGGGACGGCAGGATCGCCGCGATCCACCCCCACGACGCCCCTCTCGACGCCGCGCTCGACACCGACCTCGGCGACCTGGCGCTGCTGCCCGGCCTGGTCGACACCCACGTGCACGTCAACGAACCCGGCCGTACGCACTGGGAGGGCTTCGCCTCGGCCACCCGGGCCGCCGCGGCGGGCGGCGTGACGACCATCGTCGACATGCCGCTCAACTCCCTGCCTCCCACGGTCGATCCAGGAGCCCTCACCGTCAAGCAGGAGGCCGCGCGCGGCCAGTGCCACGTGGACGTCGGCTTCTGGGGCGGCGCGATCCCCGGCAACCTGGCCGAGCTGCGCCCCCTGCACGAGCGCGGCGTCTACGGTTTCAAGTGCTTCCTGTCCCCTTCGGGCGTGGAGGAGTTCCCCCCGCTGACCCCCGACGAGGTACGGCAGGCGCTCGAGGTCATCGCCGAGTTCGACGGGCTGATGGTCGTCCACGCGGAGGACCCCTCGCTGCTGCTCGACCCCACGGGCCCGACCTACCCCGAGTTCCTGGAGTCGAGGCCGGGCGCCTCCGAACGGCGCGCGGTCGAGCAGGTGATCGAGCTGGCGAGGCAGACCGGCGCCCGCGTCCACATCCTGCACGTCTCCAGCGCCGACTGCCTGGAGCCTCTCGCCGCCGCCCGGCGCGACGGCCTGCGCGTCTCCGCGGAGACCTGCCCGCACTACCTCACGCTCGCCGCCGAGCAGGTGCCCGAGGGCGACACCGCCTTCAAGTGCTGCCCGCCGATCCGCTCGGAGGCCAACCGCGACCTGCTCTGGGAGGGTCTGGCCGGCGGGGTGCTGAGCTGCGTCGTCTCCGACCACTCGCCCTCCCCCTCCGACCTCAAGATCCCCGACTTCGCCGCCGCGTGGGGCGGCATCGCCTCGCTCCAGCTCGGCCTGCCGGCGATCTGGACCGAGGCGTCCAAGCGCGGGCACGGCCTGCCCGACGTCGTGCGCTGGATGTCGGCCAACCCCGCGGCCCTGGCGGGGATCCCGCGCAAGGGCGGCCTGGCCCCCGGCAACGACGCCGACCTCGTCGCCTTCGACCCGGACGCCGCCAACCCCGTGGACGCCGCGGGACTGCACCACAAGAACCCCGTCACGCCCTACCACGGCCGCGTGCTCAGGGGTGTCGTGCGCACCACCTGGCTGCGCGGCGCGACCGTCGACCTCACCGCCCCGCCTCGCGGCACCTTCCTCTGACAGGAGAGAGCACACCGAATGCCCAGCTTCATCACCCTTCCCGATCTGGCCCTCCGCACGCTCGGCGGCTCGGTCGTCGCCGCCAACGACGAGTCCTTCGCCGAGAAGGAGAGCCTGATCCGCCCTGGCCGTCCCGGCTTCCAGGCCGAGACGTTCGGCAACAAGGGCCAGGTCTACGACGGCTGGGAGACGCGCCGCCGCCGTGAGCCCGGCCACGACTGGGCGATCGTCAGGCTCGGCCTGCCCGGTGTGGTCCGCGGCGTCGTGATCGACACCGCCTGGTTCAAGGGCAACTACCCGCCGCACGCCTCCGTCGAGGCCTGCGCCGTGGAGGGCCACCCGAGCGTCGCCGAGCTGGAGGCGGCCGAGTGGGTGGAGATCGTGCCGAAGAGCGAGCTCAAGGGCGACGCCGAGCACCACTTCGAGGTGGCCGACGAACGCCGCTACACCCACGTGCGCCTCAACATGTTCCCCGACGGCGGCATCGCCCGCCTGCGCGTGCACGGGGAGGTGCGCACCGACCTGTCGGTCTACGAGGGGCTCAGCCTCGACCTGGCGGCGCTGGCCAACGGCGCGGTCGTCACCTCCTGCTCCAACGAGTTCTACTCCTCGCCCAACAACGTGCTCGCGCCAGGGCTGGCCAGGCACCAGGCGGAGGGCTGGGAGACCGCGCGCCGCCGCGACGGGGGCAACGACTGGCTGGTGATCCGCCTCGCCGCGCTCGGGGTGATCAGGCTGATCGAGGTCGACACCACCAACCTGCTGTTCAACGCGCCGGGCGCGCTCTCCATGCGGGCGAGCGCGGACGGCGAGACGTGGTTCGAGCTGCTGCCGAAGACCCGCCTGCAGCCCGACACCCCGCACCGCTTCCGCGTGGACGACGACAGGCCCGCCGCCTACGTCCGCGTCGACATCTACCCCGACGGGGGGCTGGCCCGCGTCCGCCTGTTCGGCACGCCGGCCTAGAAGGGGCGTCCGGCCGGGCGCGCGCCTCGGCCGGTGTCCACCGGGGTCCGCGCGGCTCACGGGCTGAGCGTGGCCAGGGCGCCGGGTGGCAGCTCGATCCTCCTCAGCGAGAGCTCGCTCTCGCCCGGACGCCACGACACCACGTGAGCGGCGTAGTCCGGCTCCGCCGGCAGCACACCGCTTGTGGTGACGAAGCGGCCGGCGAAGACGAGCCGTCCGTCGCCGGTCCACGCCATCGAGGTGGTCTTGAGCGAGGCGGGCACCGGCATCGACGGCAGCCTGGTCCACGCCCGCGTGGCCAGGTCGAGCACCTGCACGTCGAGATACTGGCGCGGCCCTGGCCAGGCGGGGTCGGCGAACCACATCGCGATCCGCCGCCCGTCGGGGCTGACCGCCGTCCTGGACGGCTGTCCCTCGGTCGGGGGCCAGTCCAGGTGGACGGAGCTTCCCGAGCCGACGTCCACCAGAGCGGGGCCTTCCGCGTCGGAGACGAGTGCCAGGTACCGCGTCACGGCGTGCAGGTCACGTGCGCCGAACACCTCCTTGCCGGTGACCCGGTCGAGCAGCCTGGTCAGCCCCGCACCGTCGTCCCGTGCCAGCAGGCCGCGCGGCGTGTCCTGGGAGGGCGCGGCCGAGCAGGCGAAGGGCAGCGCGGGACGGAGCGCTTCACCCTCGAAGTCGAGCAGCCGCAGGCGGCACCGCTCGCCCTTCACCCGCTGCAGCGCCCACACGCCCCTGCCGTCGGCCGCGGCGAAGGCGAACAGCGCGTCGCCGAGCCGCCGCGCGGTCGCGCCACGCAGCACGTAGAGGTCGCCTGCGGCTGAGGAGTCGGGCCGGGTCGTCACGAGCAGCTCGCGCGAGCCCGCGCGCATGCCCCACACGAGCGGCTCGCCCGGCAGACCGGTCACGGGGGTGCGGGCGCCGGTGCCGACGTCGAGCCTGAACGCGCCGCCGTCACCGGTGACCAGCAGCCGCAGCCCGCTCCCAGGGGCGAGCGGCCGTCCCGAGATCGGCGTCATGGGCTGATCGCGGCCCGCGGGTCGCGAGCCCTGCCCGCTCACAGTGCCAGGGACGCTCGTGACGGGAGCGGGAGCGGGAGCGGTGGCAGGTTCCGCCGAGGCGCAGGCCGAGGCGGCCAGCAGGGCCGCGACCGCCGGGAAGAGTCTCACACCCGTACTACCGCGCCGGGCGCTGTCACGTTCCTGGCGGTCAGCGCCAGATCGTCACCATGGTGTTCGCGGGCCGCTCCTCGCCGCCACGTGGGCTCTGGAACCGAACCTGCGCCCCGTTCGAGATGTTGCGCACCTTCACCTTGTAGCCCTGCTGCTGCAGCTCGGTCGTGGCGTCCTGCACGCTCTTGAACACCACGTTGGGGACGATCCTGAAGTCCGACTGGTCATCGGCGTCCTGGCCGTTGTTCCTGCCGAACCAGTCGTCCCAGCCGCCGCCGCAGCGGGACACCGTGATGCTGGTCATCGTGCCGGGATCGACCTCGGCCTTGGCCCTGGGGTTCTGCGCGATGACCGAGCACGGCTCGGCGTCGTCGTCGACCTCGTTGACCTGCACCTGGAAGCCCTGCTCGGTCAGGAACTGCGCGGCCTCGTCCTTGGACATGCCGCTGACGTCGGGCATCACCAGGCCCGCGCTCAGCACCAGGTTGACGCTGGTGCCCTCCTTGACCTTGTCGCCGATGCTCGGCCTGGTCTGCGTCACCAGGCCGCGCGGCACCTTCGGGTTGGCGACCTTGCTCACCTTGCCCAGCTCGAGGCCCGCCTCCGACAGCTTGATCGCCGCGTCGTTCTGGTCGAGGCCCTCGACGTTGGGGACCGTCACCCGCTTGGCGCCCAGCGAGGGCACGATCGTGATCGTCGCGCCCGCCTCCACCTCGCTCCGGCTCACGGGGTCGGTGCTCAGCACCTTGCCCTGCCCGACCTTCTCGTCGTACTGGCCCTCGGCCACCTTCACGACGAGTCCGATCTTGGCCGCCTCGGTCTTGGCGCTCGCGACGTTCTTGCCGACCAGCTCGGGCACCAGGACGTACTGGGTCTGAGAGAAGTACCAGCCGGTCAGGCCGACCGCCACCACCATGAGCGCGGCCAGCGTCACCAGGAACCAGTTGGGCCTGAAGCCGCGCCTGCGCGCGGGCGGCTCACCCGAGCTCGCGGGAGCGGTCAGCACCTCGGTGCGCGGCGCGATCAGCGTCGGGTTGGCCGGCGCGACGCGGGAGCGCGGATGCTCGCCCGAGGGGACGTAGTGCTGGCCCGTGGTGTAGGGCGGGCTGGACTCCCTCGGCAGCATCCTGTGCGCGTCGACCGCGGCCACCAGCATCGCCGTGGCGTCGGCAGGACGGTCGTCGGGCTCGCGCGCGGTGGCCTGCGCCACCAGCGTGTCGATGAGGGGTGGGGCGTCCACCAGCGACGAGGGCGGCGGCACCCTGTCGTGGACGTGCCGGTAGGCGACCGACATCGGCGTCTCGCCGTCGTACGGCTGCTGCCCTGTGACCAGCTCGAACAGCATGATGCCCGCGGCGTAGACGTCGCTGCGCACGTCGGCGCCGCCGGTCATGACCTGCTCGGGCGACATGTAGCCGATCGTGCCGATCATCACGCCGGTGCGGGTCTGGTTGGTCGCCTCGATCGCCCTGGCCAGGCCGAAGTCGACGACCTTGACCCTGCCGTCGTCGGTCAGCAGGACGTTCTCGGGCTTCATGTCGCGGTGGACCATGCCCTGCTGGTGGGCGGCGCCGAGCGCGGCCAGCACCGGGATCATGATCTCGAGAGCCTCGCGGGCGGGCAGCCTGCCCCGCGCGCGCAGCACGTCGCGCAGCGTCTTGCCCGGCACGTACTCCATCGACAGGTACACCACGTCGCCGTCGGTGCCCTGGTCGAAGACGTGCACCACGTTGGGGTGTGACAGGCTGGCCACCGACTTCGCCTCGCCGATGAACCTGCGCACGAACGCGGGATCCTCGGCGAGGGAGCGGTGCATCACCTTGAGCGCGACCGTGCGGTCGAGCCTGATGTCGAGTGCCAGGTAGACCGTCGCCATCCCGCCCCGGGCGATCCGGGACTCGATGCGATAGCGCCCGTCGAGGAGTCTCCCGACCAGGGGGTCCGCAATCGTCGTGTCCACCTGGCCGAGTTTACGGGCGATTTGCCACCGGCAGGGCCGCACAATCCGAAACCGATGCCCGTTTGTTCCATGATCTTGAAGGGCGGCCCCCGCTCGGCAAGCGGACCGGCGCCCCAGAAGGTCTCGCCGTGAACCACGGCCACTTCAGGCCCGCGCTCACCAAGGCGGGGAAAAGGCTCCCATGGCGTGCGGGGGCCTCACGGGGTCATCGGCGAGGAGGCCTCCGCGTAGCGCCGCCTGGGGATGCGGCCCGCCTGGCGTGCCAGCCGTCCGGCCTGGACCGCGAGGCGCATCGCCGAGGCCATCTGGTCGGGGCGCTGCGCCCTGGTCACCGCCGTGGCCAGCAGGACGGCGTCGCACCCCAGCTCCATCGCCAGCGCCGCGTCGCTCGCGGTGCCGATGCCGGCGTCGAGGATCACCGGCACCGAGGCCGACTCCACGATCAGCTCGATGTTGTGCGGGTTGCGGATGCCGAGGCCCGAGCCGATCGGCGCGCCGAGCGGCATCACCGCCGCGCACCCGGCCTGCTCCAGGCGGCGCGCTAGCGCAGGGTCGTCGCCGATGTACGGCAGGACCACGAACCCCTCGGCGACCAGCCGCTCGGCCGCGTCGAAGGTCTCGATCGGGTCGGGCAGCAGGGTCCGCTCATCGTTGATGACCTCGAGCTTCACCCATGCGGTGCCGAGCGCCTCACGGGCCAGCCTGGCGGTCAGCACCGCCTCGCCCGCGGTGAAGCAGCCCGCGGTGTTGGGCAGCACCTTGATCCGCCGCTCGCGCAGCACGTCGAGCACGCTGCCGCGCGCGGCGGGGTCGAGGCGGCGCATCGCCACCGTGGTCAGCTCGGTGCCCGAGGCGACCAGCGCCTGGTCGAGCACCTCCAGCGAGGGCGCGCCCCCTGTGCCCATGATGAGCCGCGAGGAGAACTTCTCTCCCGCGATGATCAGTTCATCCACCCTGCACCGCCGTGAGAATCTCGATCCTGTCGCGGTCGGCCAGTGCCGTGGTCGCCCACGTGCCCCTGGTGACCACCTCGTCGTTGACCGCGACGGCCACGCCCGTCGTCTGCTCGGTCAGCCGCTGGACGGCTTGCGCCACCGTGGTGCCGTCGGGCACCTCGTGCGCGGCACCGTTGATCGTCACTTCCATCAGCACTTCCTTGTCTAGAACCGCTGTGGCGAGCACAGGGCGGCCAGTTCGGGCTCCTCGCCCTGGAGCAGGGCGGTGGTGAGCGGAGCCAGCAGGACTCCGCCTCTGTGATGTCCGGTCGCCAGCGCGAGCCCCCGGCGCACTTCGCCCACCAGCGGCAGGTTGTCGGGGGTGCAGGGGCGCAGGCCCGCCACCACGTCGGCCAGCTCCAGCTCGGTGACGCCCGGCACCAGCTCCCTGGCGTCGCGCAGCAGCTCGTACAGGCCTCCCGCGGTCACCCTGGTGTCGAAGCCCAACTCCTCCTGCGTCGCGCCGACCACCACCTCGCCGTCGCCGCGCGGAACGAGGTACACGGGCGAGCCGTGCACCATGCCGCGCACGCACCTGCCGAGCAGCGGGTGGGGGGAGCGCAGGCGCATGATCTGGCCCTTCACCGGGCGCACGGGCACGTCGGCGAGCTCGCCGCTCCACGCCCCCGCCGCCAGGACGACGCGCTCGCCGGTCAGGATCTCGCCGTCGGCCAGCCGTACCGCGCCGTCGAGCAGGTCGGTGGCGCGGCGAGGGACGACGGGGACCCTCATCGTCTCCAGCGCGGCCAGCAGGGCCGCGGTGACGCGGCGGGGATCCACCCACGCGTCGCCGCCCGCCAGCACCCCGCCCCGCACGGACGGCGAGAGCATCGGCTCCAGGCGACGGCACTCGCGCCCCGTCAGCCGCTCGACGGGCAGCCCCAGCTTGTCCATGAAGGCCGCGAGCTCCTCGAGCGCCGCCAGGTCGTCGGCGCCGAAGGCCACGTCGAGCGTGCCGTGGGCGCGGTAGTCGACGGACAGGCCGCTGTCGGCCTCCAGTTCGGCGGCGAAGGCGGGCCAGCGCTCCAGCGCGGCCAAGCCCAGCCTGAGCAGCGGCTCCTCGGTGTAGGCGACCTCGCTGACGGGGGCCAGCATGCCCGCGGCCGCATGGGAGGCGCCGGAGGCGGGGGCCGGGTCGATCACGGTGACGTCCTGGCCGGCGCGGGCCAGGCGCCAGGCGATGGACAGGCCCACCACGCCGCCGCCCACGATCAGGTCCATCTCGCTCCCTTCGCCGGCATGATCCGGATCAGGTGTCTTGCGGTCGAAGGCCCGTCAAGCCTTCCTCTCAGCCCGGTGTGGCCGGACTCCCGCGCGTCTTCCACCGACCAGCCTACTCACGCCGGACCTCCCCCTTGAACCATTGGTTATGGTCTTGACCGTGAATCATGTCGTGGTGGTAGGTGCGGGACTGGCCGGTGTACGCAGCGCCGAAGCTCTCAGGGCGCGCGGATTCGGCGGCACGATCACGTTGCTGGGGGAGGAGCGGCACCGGCCCTACGATCGGCCACCCCTGTCGAAGGCGGTGTTGCTGGGTGACGCCGACTCCAGCTTCGTCGACTCCGACCTCGAGGGCATGGGGGTGGAGCACAGGGCGGGGGTGTCGGCCAAGGGCCTGGCTGAGGGCGTGGTGGAGACCACCGAGGGCGAGATGGCCTACGACGGCCTGGTGATCGCCACCGGCGCGGAGCCGATCAGGCTGCCCGGCGAGGGCCGCCAGCACGTCCTGCGCACCCTCGACGACGCGCTGGCGTTGCGCGCCGAGCTCGTCCATGGGGCCAGGGTGGTGATCATCGGCGCGGGCTGGATCGGCGCGGAGGTGGCCACGGCCGCCATGAGGGCGGGCTGCGCGGTCACGGTGCTCGAGGCGGGCCCCGCTCCGCTCGCGCACGTGGTGGGCGCCGAGGTGGGCGCGCACACGATCCCCTGGTACGACGGCATCGACCTGCGGCTGAACACCATGGTCGGCTCCGTGGACCCCGGCGGGGTGAGCCTGGTCGGCGGCGGGAGCCTGGAGGCCGACGTGGTGGTGACCGGCATCGGCGTGCGGCCCACGGTCGAGTGGCTGGCCGGCTCCGACATCGACCTGCACAACGGCGTCGTCACCGACGAGCACCTGCGCGCCTCCCTGCCGAACGTCGTCGCCGTCGGCGACTGCGCGGCCTGGTGGTCGCGCCGCTTCCACACCAGGCTGCGCGTGGAGCACTGGGACACCGCGCTCAACGCCCCCGAGGTCGCCGTGGCCAGCCTGCTGGGCGACGAGTCCGTGTACGATCCCGTTCCGTACTTCTGGTCGGAGCAGTTCGGCCACATGGTGCAGTACGCGGGTCACCACCCCGGGGCCCGCCTGGTGCGCCGCGGCGACCCGTCGGCCGCGGCTCCCGTGAGCAGGTGGTCGGTCTGCTGGCTGCACGACGACGACAGGCTGGCCGCCGTGCTGACCGTCAACAGGCCTCGAGACCTCGTCCAGGGCCGTAGGCTCATCGAGGCCGGCCAGCGGCTGGACCCAGGGCGCCTGGCCGATCCCGAGGTGGCTCTCCGTGATTGTGTTGTTTGAGCAAGGACGCGATGTGGTAGTGGTGGATTCGTGACGCTTTCTGTTGCACAGATAGATCGGGAGACCGACCAGCTCGTCGGCGAGTGGCTCACTCTCCCCCAGGTGGCCGAGCGCCTCGATCTGACGATCGGCAGGGCCAAGCAGCTCCTCAAGGACCGCAAGCTCGTCGGCGTACGGCGAGGCGGCGGGGGCCCGCAGGTGCCCGCGGCCTTCCTCGAGGGCAAGGACGTCGTGAAGGGCCTGCCGGGCACGCTCACGCTCCTGCTCGACGCCGGCTACGACGACGTCGAGTCGTTGCGCTGGCTGTTCACTCCTGACGAGTCCCTGCCAGGCTCGCCCATCGACGCGATCAAGGCAGGTCGCCACACCGAGGTCAAGCGGCGTGCCCAAGCGCTCGGTTTCTGAGGCCCGCCTCTACCTCTGCACCGACGGCCGTCGTGCCAGGGGAGACCTGGCCGACTTCCTCGACGCGGTGCTCGGCAACGGCGTCGACATCGTCCAGCTGAGGGAGAAGGGCCTGGAGGCGCGCGAGGAGCTCGCGCTGCTCGAGGTCTTCCGCGACGCCTGCGACCGCCACGGCGCGCTGCTGGCGGTCAACGACAGGGCGGACATCGCCTTCGCGGCCCGTCCCGACGTGCTCCACCTCGGCCAGGACGATCTGCCTGTGCGCGTCGCGCGAGAGATGCTCGGCGACGACATCCTCATCGGCAGGTCCACCCACTCGGCGGCGGAGGCCTCGGCGGCCGCCGTGGAGGAGGGTGTCGACTACTTCTGCTGCGGCCCGATCTGGCCGACCCCGACCAAGCCGGGACGGCACGCGCCGGGCCCCGACCTGCTCAGGCACGCGGCGGGGCTCCCAGGAGCCAGGCCGTGGTTCGGCATCGGCGGCATCGACCTCGGCAACCTCGACGAGGTCAGGTCGTACGGCGTGAGCCGCGTCGTGGTCGTCAGGGCGATCACCGAGGCGGAGGATCCGGGCGCGGCGGCGGCGGAGTTCGCCAAGCGCCTGGCCGGCTGACGCCCGTCACGGGGCGTGCGGGTCGCACCGGCGATCACGCGTGGGCGGCCGGAGAACTCACGGCCGGCATGCGCCGCCGACCCGCGTCGAGCGAGCCGCGTCCGGGGGAGGGGCCCGGGCGGCGGTCGTGTCCAGGGGAGGGGCCGAGGACTCAGCCGCGGGTCAGGTCTTGCGGGAGGTGGCGGCCACCGCGAGGTCGGCCAGCGCGGAGCGCGCCTCGGTGGTGATCGGGGCGTCGTCCAGCGAGGCGAGCGACTCCTCCAGATACCTGGCGATCATCTCCTCGCACTCGTCCAGCGCGCCGCTCGCCTCGATGACGCCGCGCAGCTTGTCCACCCCCTCCGCGTCGAGGTCGGGGTCGCCGAGCAGCCGCCGCACGGTCGCCGCGTCCTCGGGGGTGGCCGCGGCCAGGGTGCGGGCGATGAGCATCGTGCGCTTGCCCTCGCGCAGGTCGTCGCCCGCGGGCTTGCCGGTCTCCACCGGGTCGCCGAACACCCCGAGGATGTCGTCGCGCAGCTGGAAGGCGATGCCGACGCGGTTGCCGTACTCGACGCACAGCTCCTCGATCCACGGCGCGCCGCCGCCTGCGGCCAGCGTGAGGCCGAGCCTGAGGGGCTGCTCCACGGAGTACTTGCCGCTCTTGTAGAGCGCCACCCGCAGCGCGGACTCGAAGGTGTTCTCGCCGTGGGCCTGCTCCAGCAGGTCGAGGTACTGCCCGCACATCAGCTCGGTGCGCATGTGGTCGTGGAAGGGCTGGGTGGCCTCCAGGTTCGGCAGGCCGCTCGAGCGCCACATCTCACCGGACCAGATCAGCAGCAGGTTGCCCAGCAGGACCGCCGCGCCCTCGCCGAACTGCTCGGCCGAGCCGTACCAGTCGCTCTTCTCGTGCAGGCGCTGGAAGCGGCGGTGCGCGGAGGGCATGCCCCTGCGCAGGTCGCTCTTGTCCATCACGTCGTCGTGCACCAGCGCGCTGGCCTGCAGCAGCTCGAGCGAGGCCGCGGCCACGAAGATGCCGGGCTCGTCGCCGCCTCCCGCCGCTCGCCAGCCCCAGTAGCAGAAGGCGGGACGCAGTCGCTTGCCACCCGAGAGCAGTTCCCTGGCCGCGTTGAGCAACGGTGCTAGATCCGGGCCGCTGACGATGGGACGTTGCCGGTCGAGGAACTCACCGAGGGACCGATCCACCTCGGTGCGGAGGGTGTCCATGCTCATGTCAATGAGAGTAACGGGCTGTAGCTGGGGTTTCGATCTCGCGCCTCCGTCATATGGACGTGGCCGCACCGCCCGCCTTCGTACCGGTAGCCTTGGATTATGGCTCTGGGTCGACCCTCCGTCCTTCCCGATCGCGTCCCCACCGTCCGCGATCTGCTCGCCTCCGGCGGCCGCTCCTTCTCCTTCGAGTTCTTCCCTCCGAAGAACGAGGAGGGCGAGCGCCAGCTCTGGCGATCCATCAGGGAGCTCGAGGCGCTGCGCCCGACCTTCGTCTCCGTCACCTACGGTGCGGGCGGATCCACCCGTGACCGCACCGTCGACATCGTCGAGCGGATCGCGCACGAGACCACGCTCACGCCCGTGGCCCACTTCACCGCGGTCAACCACTCCATCCGCGAGCTGCGCCACCTGGTCGGCCGCTTCGCCGACGCGGGCGTGCGCAACATCCTGGCCGTGCGCGGCGACCCGCCAGGCGACCCCAACGGCGAGTGGGTCAAGCACCCCGAGGGCGTCCTCTACGCCGAGGACCTGGTCAGGCTGATCAGGCAGGCGGGCGACTTCTGCGTCGGCGTCGCCGCCTTCCCCTACAAGCACCCGCGCTCGCCCTCCATCGAGGCCGACACCGACTACTTCGTCAGGAAGTGCAGGGCGGGCGCCGACTACGCGATCACCCAGATGTTCTTCCAGGCCGACGACTACCTCCGCCTGCGCGACAGGGTGGCCGCCCAGGGCTGCGAGACGCCGATCATCCCGTGCATCATGCCGGTCACCAGGATGAGCACGATCGCCAGGTCGGAGCAGCTGTCGGGGGCGCCGTTCCCTCCCGACGTCGCCGCCCGCTTCGAGGCCGTCGCCGACGACCCCGCCGCGGTGCGCCGCCTGGGCATCGACCACGGCGCCGAGCTGTGCCAGCGGCTGCTCGACGAGGGCGCGCCCGGCATCCACTTCATCACCTTCAACCGCTCCAGCGCGACGCGCGAGGTCTTCCAGCTCCTGCACCCCGCCGCGCTGACCGTCTGACCGCGAGAGCGTGCCGTACGGCACGCACGCCCGCCGACAAACCCCGGCGTGCGTCCCGTACGGCACGCACGCCGGCAGGCGGAGCCCGGCAGGCCTGCCGGGCGGCCCTCAGCGGAGCGGCAGGACCGCGCCCGCGATCGCGTAGTGCTCGTAGCCGCCGGGGAAGACGAACTGCGTGAGCAGGTCGGTGAAGCCGAGGCTGCGGTAGAGGTGGCGGGCGGCGGTCGGGTGGTCGTGGGTCGACAGCACCGCCGAGCGCTCGGGACGTCCCTCGCACAGTGCGAGGACCAGCGCCCTGCCGATGCCCTTGCCCTGGTAGTCGGGGTGCACGTGGACCTCGGCCAGCTCCAGTGAGTCGCCCAGCCACGCCTCGGCCACCTCGGTGCCCGACCTCTCCTGGAGCGCCTGGTAGACCACGTCGTGCCACCACTGCCCCGGCAGGCCGTGGAAGCCGTAGGCGAAGCCCGCCGTCGTGCCGTCGGGCAGCTCGGCGAACAGGCAGCGGAAGTCCGGATGGGCTCCGTGCCCACGCATGATCGCCTGCCGCCCGGTGATCTGCTCCGCAGGAGGGTGCATGGCGGCGGTGTAGATGCTCATCACCGTCTCCAGACGGTCGGTGAACTCCGCAGGTCCCGTGCCGCGGATCTCGATCACTCGACCTCGACCACCGTGCCGCCGGTGATGCGCAGCAGTTCGTCGAAGGTGGTCGGGAAGACCGCGTGCGGGTGGCCGCCCGCGGCCCAGATCGCCTCGTGCTTGCCCAGCCAGCTGTCGACCAGCGTGCGGATGGGCGCGGGGTGGCCGACGGGGCCGACGCCGCCGATGGGCTGCCCGGTGGCCGCGCGGACGAACTCGGGCGCCGCCCTGCGCACCTTCTCGGCGCCGACCGTGCGGGCGATCAGGTTCACGTCCACGTTGTGCGCGCCGCTGGTCAGCACCAGCAGGGGAGCGTCGTCGGCCTCGAAGAGCATGCTCTTGACGATGGCGCCGACGTCCACGCCCACCGCGGCGGCCGCCTCGGCGGCGGTGCGCGCCGAGTCGGGCAGGACCACGATCTCACCTGTGGCACCCAGCTCACGCAGTGCCGATGCGACGCGGACGGCGTTGGGGTGCAACTTTTCGGGCATGCGCCCACTCTAAACAGATTGACCAACGGATTGCCGAGGCATGGTGGTGCGCTAGGGTCCGTTGATTCAATTGTTAATGATATGAGGGGATGGTTGGCATGTGGGCACGACGTCAGCTCGGTCTGGCCGCGCTCATGACGGCTGGGACCGTCATTCTCTCAACGGGCGGCCCTGCGGCCGCCGCCGTGGACGTGCGGCCCGTGGCGGGGGCCACGCAGGTCGCGTCCGTGAAGGCGGGCATGCCTGTGAAGGCGGGCGCGGCGGTGATGGCCGGCGCGGTCACCGCGCCTGACAAGCCGCTCAAGCTCGGCTCCAAGGGCTCGGCGGTCAAGTGGCTCCAGCAGCGCCTCAAGGACCTGCGTTACCTGCCAGGCAGGGTCGACGGCAGGTACGGCGGCAGCACGCTCGCCGCGGTGTGGGCCTTCCAGAAGGTCAACGGCATCAAGCCGAGCAGCACCGTCGGCAAGCGGACGTGGGCGGCGCTGGAGAGCCCGAAGAGCCCGAAGATCCTGGTGCCAGGCGGCAAGCCCACCAGGGCGGAGGTCAACCTGGCCAAGCAGGTGATGGTCCTCTACGTCGACGGCCAGGTGAAGCTCATCACCCACATCTCCTCGGGCAGCGGCGTGCCGTACTGCGAGACGGCCGTGTGGCAGGGCAAGTCGCAGCGCTTCTGCGGCTCGGCGACCACGCCGACGGGCAACTTCAAGACGACGTGGCGCGCCTCCGGGTGGCACAGGTCCTACCTGGGTCAGCTCTACAACCCGATCTTCTTCAACGGCGGCATCGCCTTCCACGGCGCGCTGTCGGTGCCGCTGTACCCCGCCTCGCACGGGTGCGTGCGGCTGCCGATGAACGTGGCGGGGGTGCTCCCCGGGCTCCTCGGCAAGGGCGTTCCCGTGCACGTCCGCGGCCGTTTCCAGCGCTAGCTCCGCGGTGAGGCAGGCCCTCCGGGTCACGCCACGCCGCCTCGGGCGCCCCGCCGCCAGGCGATCGTGGAAGCCGGCGAGGGCCGGAGGTGACCCGGCCGGGCGTGCGGGCACCGACGAGACGCACCGGCGGGCGCCCGAAGGGCACGGCCCTGCGAGCGCCCGCCGAGGTGGAGCAGGCCGGTGCTCCTACGCGAGGACGTCCGCCTCCTTCGCGGCCCGGTCGAGCGCGGCCAGCTCGTCCTCGGTGAAGTCGAGCCTGTCGACGGCCGCGACGTTCGACTCCAGCTGGGCGGCGCTGGAGGCGCCCACCAGCACGGAGGTGACGCGCGGGTCGCGCAGCGCCCACGCCAGCGACATCTGCGCCACCGTCTGCCCCCGCTCGGCGGCGATGGAGCCGATCGCGCGGACGAAGCCGACCACCTCGGGCGTGACGTCGCTCCTGCCGAGGAAGCGGCCCTCGGCGGCGCGCGAGTCGTCGGGGATGCCGTCGAGGTAGCGGTCGGTCAGCAGGCCCTGCGCCAGCGGCGAGTAGACGACGCAGCCGATCCCCTCGCGCTCCAGCACGGGCAGCAGCTCCGCCTCGATGCCGCGCCTGATCATCGAGTAGCGGGGCTGGTGGACCAGAAGCGGCGTGCCCATCCCGCGCAGCAGGGCGGCGATCTCGGTCGTGGCCTCGGGGCTGAAGTTGGAGACGCCGACGTAGAGCGTCCTGCCGGTGCGGACCATGTGGTCGAGCGTGGCCGCCTGCTCCTCCAGCGGTGTCTCGGGGTCCTGCCTGTGCAGGTAGAAGATGTCGACGAAGTCGAGGCCGAGCCTGTCGAGGGAGCGGTCGAGCGTGGCCAGCAGGTGCTTGCGGGAGTTGCCCTTGCCGTACGGGCCGTCCCACATGGGGTTGCTGCCCTTGGTCGTGACCACGATGTGGTCGCGCAGCGAGCGCAGGTCACGCCGGTAGATCGCGCCGAAGGTGTGCTCGGCCGCGCCGAACGGCGGGCCGTAGCGGTCGGCCAGGTCGAAGTGGGTGATGCCGAGGTCGAGCGCCTTGTGCAGGATCTCCCGCTGGCTCTCCAGAGTTCTGCCGTCGCCGAAGTTGTGCCACAGCCCGAGGGAGATCGCGGGCAGCAGCAGCCCGCTGCGGCCACATCTGCGGTACGGCTGGCGATCGTGGTTCACATCGTTCCTATACGGGTCGGTTGCCTTCCGCGATGCCGGTCAGGAGTGACATCACGGACAAAGGGTGTCTTACACCACGGAGGAGAGGATCACGATCGGCGGCATGGGCCGGTGCCCCTGTCGCCAGCCGGGGGCGCGGCGGGCGTCTGGATCGGCCTGACCGCTCGAGGGTCGCCGTCCTTCTCCAGGGAAGGCCGGGGCGCGGTCGCGCCGGCTGCTGTCGTGGGTCCAGTGGGCCTTCACGTCCACGCAGGGCAGTCGACAGGCGGCCAGGCCATTCCAGTGGCCGGGGGCCGTATCGGGAGCTCCAGGGAGCTCTGAGGGCTTCTGGCCGGGTCTGTCAGGGCGTGCGGCCGAGCGACTGGAGACCTCCCGCGGCGATCTCCGCCGCCCTGCGCGCCGCCGTCCACGCCTGTTCGGGAGTCTCGCCCCTCGTCAGGCTCATGACGGCCGCCAGCTTCGCCGCTCCTACCAAGGAGCCGACGGCGGCCGCGGCCGTCACGGGGTCCACCTCGTCGGGGTAGGCCGAGCACAACGCCTCGGCCAGCCGCCGCTGGCTGTCGAACAGCAGGTGGAGCGCCCTGGCCTGGAGTGCGGGCACGGCCATCATCAGGTGGAAGCGCTCGGTGGCGAGCCTGCCCGTGAGGTCGTCCTCCCACCGTGCGCCCGCCTCCACCACCCGCGCCAGCAGGGCGGCGACCGACTCGCCCGGCAGCCGTCCGCCGATCATGGCCAGGGCCTCGCGCAGGCGGTCGTCGGCGTCGAAGAAGACCACGTCCTCCTTGCCCGCGAAGTAGCTGAAGAACGTGCGTGTCGAGACGTCCGCCGAGGCGGCGATCTCGGCCAGCGTGGTCTGCTCGTAGCCCTTCTGCGTGAACAGCCGCAGCGCGCCCTCCACCAGCGCGCGTCTGGTGCGGGCCTTCTTACGCGCTCGAAGTCCCGTTTCGACCTTCATGCAACCAAGATACTGCACTGATTGAAACTTTGCATCCGATGATGTTTTCTGGGAGGGAGTCGATCCCACGAAGGAGTGCGGTATGACCTACCCGATGAGCCGGCAGCGCAGGCTCGATCCGCCGGACGAGTTGTTCGACGATCCTGCGCCCGTGCGGCCGCTGACGTTCGCGGACGGGCACGTCGGCTGGCTGGTGCGCGGGCACGCGGCCGGCCGTGCCGTACTGTCCGACCCGAGGTTCAGCACCGAGCCCGATCTCCAACATCCGCTCGTCGCCTCCAGGCACCTGCCGAAGGGGCGCGTGCCGCCGGGCTTCTTCCTCCGCATGGACGCGCCCGATCACACGCGCTACCGGCGGCTGCTCACCGGGCATTTCACCGTGCGCAGGATGAACCAGCTCCAGCCTCGCATCGAGGAGATCGCTGCGACCTGCCTCGACGACATGGAGCGCGCGGGGCCGCCCGCCGACCTGGTGCGCGACTTCGCGCTGCCGATCCCTTCGCTGGTCATCTGCGAGCTGCTCGGCGTGCCGTACGAGGACAGGGAGAACTTCCAGAACGAGTCGGCCAGGCTGCTGCGGCTGGACAGCTCTCCCGGAGAGATGGAGTCGGCGGTCGACGACCTGGTCAAGTACTTCTACACGCTCATCGCCCGCAAGCGCGTCGAGCCCGCCAACGACCTGCTCACCGGGCTGATCGGCGGCGGGGAGCTGGAGGACGACGAGATCGCGGGAATGGGCTTCCTGCTGCTGGTGGCGGGGCACGAGACGACCGCCAACATGCTCGCGCTCGGCACGTTCGCGCTGCTGGAACACCCCGAGCAGCTCGCGCTCGTCCGCGACGACCCCGCCGTGATCGACAACGCGGTGGAGGAGCTGCTCCGCTACCTGTCGATCATCCATGTCGGCCCCACCAGGACCGCCGTCGAGGACGTCGTCATCGAGGGCACGACCATCAGGGCAGGGGAGTGCGTCGCGCTGTCCATCCCGGCCGCCAACCGCGATCCCTCCCGCTTCGCCGACCCCTGCGCGCTGGACGTACGGCAGCCGGCGGGCAGCCACCTGTCCTTCGGCCACGGGATCCACCAGTGCCTCGGCCAGCAGCTGGCCAGGATCGAGATGCGGGTCGCCTACCCCGCGCTGCTGCGGCGCTTCCCCTCGTTGCGGCTGGCGGTCCCCGCCGAGGAGGTGCCGATGCGGGCGGACATGAGCATCTACGGCGTGCACAGCCTGCGGGTGACCTGGTGAGGGTCACTGTCGACACGGGGGTGTGCGTCGGGGCCGGCATGTGCGCGCTGACCGTGCCGGCCGTGTTCGACCAGAGCGAGGAGGAGGGCCTGGTCGTGGTGCTCAGGAGCGAGGTGCCCGCAGGTCTGGAGCAGGCGGTCAGGCGGGCGCTCACCCTCTGCCCCTCGGGCGCGCTGGCGGCTGTTTGATCGAACCTGTGTTCGCGGAATCGGTTGACATCCTCGGTCATCGAAATTATGTTCGATGACGACGTGAGGCTCGCGGCTCACGTCGAAGGACCTGGTCGCGGGCGTCGCCACCCCCAGGCGGAGCCCGCGGTCGGGTCCCCCGGGCGAAGGGTGCGTCCTCGTCGTCGGCGGAGACGAGTGGGCGTGCCCTGGCCGGACGGGGAGAGGGGAAGCTCCTCGTCCGGCCGCCCGGCGGAAATGTCGGTGGGGTCTGCGACTGTTGACTTCATCGGCGCGAACGCCGGGAGCCGCCAAGACCCCTCAAAGGAGGCTGGCATGACGACACGGCTCAGTGACACGCACGGGCCCAGGCTGTCGCCTGCGGTCAGGGCACATCTCACCGATTCACGCGGCTGCCTGGCCGAGGCCGCGACGGCCCGCACCCCCGCGTCCCGATATGTGGCCGCCCACCTGGCGGCACTGCGCGCGGCGGCGGCGATCCTCGCCGCCCGTCCCCGTCCGATGGAGGGCCGCAGGCGGCGCCTGCGCAGCGCGTGGGAGCTGCTGCCCGAGGCCGAGCCCGAGCTCGCCGAGTGGGCGGGCTACTTCTCGATCAGCGCCGCCAAGCGTGCCGCCGCGGAGGCCGGCATGGTGCGCGGCGTGACCCTCGCCGACGCCGACGAGCTGCTGGCCGAGGCCGAGACGTTCGTCTCCACGGTCGAGCAGATCCTCGGCGTCCCCGGCCAGCCCGTGCTGCCGGTCACCATCCCCCTCGCCGGCTGACCCCGCACCCGTCGGCCCCGCCAGGGAGGCCAGCGTTCAGAGTTCCGCTCGCACCGGGGCGATGATCTCGTCGGTGAGCCGACGGGGCCACGCCTCCGGGTGCGGCGTGGGCAGGCTCAGCACGATGTGCCCCATCCCCGCCTCCACCGACTCCCACACCGTCTTCCGGCACCGCGCCGCGTCGTCGTACGACACGATCGTCTGGACCGACCTGACGATCTCGCGCGGATCACGCCCGATCGCCGCACAGTGATCGTCCGGCACCCTGCCGCGCTCGGCGATCCACGCGACCAAGTTGTGCGGCGGCCCCGGGACGTACCAGATGTCGGCCTGCTCGGCCACCAGCCTGTGCATCCTGTCGCCCCATCCGCCGATCAGGATCGGCGGGCCGGGCCGCTGCACGAGTTCACGGTCCCCGTGCAGTGTGTAGTGCCGCCCGTCGAGTCGAAGAGTACGACGGCCACGAGCACCACGCCTCTGCCGCCGACCGCCGCCGCGATCTCGGCCGTCGCGCCGCCCGGCTCAGCCCGTAGGCCGCGTACTCCTCGGCGGCAGGGTTGCGGCCGCCCTCCGGCTGCCGAGTGCCGCCGACGCCGAGGCCCATCACCAGCCGCCCTGCGAGATCACGTCCACGGTGGTGGCGATCTTCCCGAGGACGGCGGGCTCGCGGATCCTGTCGCCGGTCACGAACAGCCCGAGACGCAGGCGCCGGGTCTGGGCGGCCAGAGCGCCCAGCAGCGTCCAGCCCTCGTGGACGGGGCCCCACTGGGGGAGCAGGGCGCGCGGAGCCCCACCCGCACCCTGCGGGCCCTGGCGACGGCCCCGGAGGACGCGACGGCCCGCACCCTGCGGGCCCTGGCGACGGCCCCGGAGGACGCGACGCCGGAGGCCTGACGCCGGAGGGTGGTCAGGCAGGAGGGGCGGCTGGGAAGGAAAGGCCTCCGAAAGAGGTCAGTCAGCTCGCGGAGTCGGGGGTCTCGCCGCGCACGACCTGTTTGAACTCGGGGCAGGACACCAGCGGGTCGTGGGTGCAGGAGGCCGCGTGGCGCAGGCTGTCGCGCATGCGGGTGAGCTGGGCGATGCGCCCGTCGAGCTCGTCGGCCTTCTGCGCCACGCGCTCGCGCAGCGCCTCGTCGGACGGCCTGGCGTGCAGCAGGGCGGCGATCTCGGTCAGGGTGAACCCCGCGCTCCTGGCGCAGGCGATCAGCGCCAGGCGGCTGAGCGTCTCAGGCTCGTAGGCCCTTCTGATCCCGTTGCGGCCGACGGGGCTGATCAACCCCTTGCGCTCGTAGAACCGCAGCGCGGAGGCGGCCAGCCCGGACCGCTGCGCCACCTCCCCGATGTCGAGCAGGCTCCCGGGAGCCTCCTTGACTTGAACCGCGCTTCAAGTAGCAGTGTAGGCCGCATGACAAGAGTTCACCATTTGAACCTGGGGTCCATGCGCGTCCTCGACCCCACCTACGAAGGCCTCGAGTCCGCGGCCGCTGTGTGCCACGCGCTGCTGGTCGAGACCGACGCGCACGGGCTGGTGCTGGTCGAGAGCGGGCTGGGCCTCGACTCCGTGGACAGGCCGGCAGAGGTCCTCGACCCCGAGTGGGTGGAGCTGGTCTCGCCGCGGCTCGACAGGGGCGAGACCGCGCTGAGCCGGGTGGCCGAGCTGGGCTACGACCCCGCCGACGTCCGGCACATCGTGCTGACCCATCTCGACGTCGATCACGCGGGCGGGCTTCCCGACTTCCCCGAGGCGCGGGTGCACGTCATGGCGGCGGAGTACGAGGCGGCGATGGCCGAGGGGCCGAGCCGCCGCTACCGTCCCGCGCACTGGGCGCACGGGCCGCGCTGGGAGACGTACGGCACGGGCCATGGCCAGGAGTGGTACGGCTTCGCGGGCGTCCAGGCGCTGCGCGGGCTGCCTGAGGAGTTCCTGCTGGTGCCGCTGGGCGGGCACACGGCCGGCCACGCGGCGGTCGCCGTACGGGCGGGGAAGGAGTGGCTCGTGCACGCGGGCGACGCCTACTTCTACCACCGGGAGCTGGACACGGGCAGCCCCGAGTCGCACCCGCTGCTGGACATCGTGCAGCTCGACTCGCAGGTCGACGCCGAGCTGCGGATCGCCAACCAGGGCAGGCTGCGGGAGCTGGCGAGCGGGCACGCGGACGAGGTGAGCGTCTTCTCCGCGCACGACCCGTGGGAGTTCGCCCGATTCACCCAGCGGTCCTGACCCCTGGGCAGGTCCGCTGGGTGAATAGGGCGCCGGGCCTGAAGTCTGGGGCAGGCCCCTTGCAGAGGCGGGCCTGAGGTGCGGGGCGGACGGCGAAGGGCGGACGGCGAAGGGGCGCCTCCGGAGATTCCGGAGGCGCCCCTTCGTCCGGGCGTGAGGGGGTCAGAAGGACTCGACGGCGCGGCGGGCCTCCGCGTCGAGCACGCCCCAGCTGATCAGCTCCTCGGTCAGCTCACTGGGCGACTTGTCGTAGATGACGGCAAGCGAGCGCAGGTCCTCCTGGCGGATGGACAGCACCTTGCCGTTGTAGTCGCCACGCTGGCTCTGGATGGTGGCCGCGTAGCGCGCCAGCGCCCCGGCCTTCTCCTTGGGGAGCGTCGCCAGGCGCTCAAGGTCGATCACAAGCTTCGGCGTCGGCCCGAGCGGGCTGGGCGCCGCGCCACCGGGCAGCAGCTCGGAGACCGGCACGCCGTAGAAGTCGGCAAGCTCGGCAAGCTTCTGCACCGTGACCGCTCTGTCGCCCCGTTCGTAGGAACCCACGACGACCGCCTTCCAGCGTCCGCGCGACTTCTCTTCGACTCCGTGCAGGGACAGCCCCTGCTGGGTGCGGATGGCGCGGAGTCGTGCACCCAGCGACTTGGCGTACTCAGACGGCATCGTGTGGCCCCCCGGCTCGTTATGTACAGCTCTCAGTAGATTGTGCTCCCTTGCGGCTTGTGCCTGGACCACCGGGGGGTTGACGCCCGAACGGGCACCTTCGGTAGCCGTGGCTTTGGGGTTTTACCCCAGAACGCCGCGAGGTGTGGTTACGGACAGTGACGGTAAAGCTGTGGGAGCCGAAGGTCAAGCTGATTGGAAAAAAGATGCCGAATCCGGTCCGGGAGGGTCCGCCTCAAAGGTCACCGTTGTCCCTTGAGTAACACTACTTCGTCAGTGTTTGCCGAGAACCGAACGGCTCTCGGGTGAGGACGAGCACCGGACGCGGTGCCGCCCGTATGATCTTGACCGATGTGTCCCCGAGGAAGACCCGGCGTAGCGGCCCCGACTCGCTGGAGGCGAGGATGATCAGTTCGCCCTTCCGCCATTCGGTCTCCGCCAACGCGGTCGTGACGTTCCTGCCCTCGAGCGTCTCCACCTCGACCTCACGGCGGCGGCCCTCGACGGCCCGTTCGAGGTCGGCCGTGGCCTGCTCGCGCAGGTTCCCGAGCATCTGCTGCTCGATCCTGGCCCTGTTCGCGCCCACCACCAGCGTGACCAGGCGCAGCGGCACGTCCAGAGCGGCGGCCACGCCGACCGCGACGCTGACCGCGGAGTCGCAGCCGGGTCCTCGCCGGTAGGCGACGGTCAGCCTGTCGACGCGCGAGGGCAGGTCCTCGGCGTAGCCCTTGGGCGTCAGGAGCACCGGCACGGGCGAGGCGTGCAGGAGCTGGTCGGCCGTGCTGCCGAGCGAGATGCGCCCCTTCGACCCGCGCGGGCCCGAGCCGATCACCACGGAGTCGACGTCGGAGGTGCGGGCCAGCTCCACGAGACCGCGTCCGCTGCCCCTGTTGAAGCGGGTGATGTAGTCCGCCTGCTCGCCCGCGACCTGGCGCGCCTGGTCGAACCCCGCTGTGGCCTGCTCCTTGAGATAGGCCCGCCACGCGCTCTCGTCGGCCCTGCCGGGGCCGGGCGAGGCCCACGGAGGGGGCTGGATGGTCGCGACCGTCAGCTTCGCCTCCGCCTGACGTGCCAGCAGGACGGCGAGCGCCAGTCCGTCATGGCCGCGGGAGTCGGGCAGGAAGCCGGCGAGGACATGCTCGATCTTCATCGGACGCTCCCTTCGTTGAGGCGCGAGTGGCCGAAGCCGTACAGGAAGTAGGCCACCAGGCCCACGCCGGTCCACAGCAGGAAGGCCACCCAGGTGACCCAGGCCAGCTCGTACATGAGGAGCACACAGAAGATCACGCCGAGGATCGGTGTGATCGGGAACAGCGGCGTGCGGAAGGTGCGCGGCAGGTCCGGCCTGGTACGGCGGAGCACGAGCACCCCGATGTTGACGATGGTGAAGGCGAACAGCGTGCCGATGCTGGTGGCCTCGGCCAGCTGCCCGAGCGGCACGAGCCCGGCCAGCACGGCGACGAACACGCACACGATGAGGGTGTTGGCGACCGGCACCTGGCGGCGCGGGTCGACGCGCTGGAAGACCTTGGGGATCAGCCCGTCGCGCGACATCGCGAACAGGATGCGGGTCTGGCCGTACAGGACGGTGATGACCACGCTGGCGATCGCGATGACCGCGCCGAAGGAGACGATGAGCCCAGGCCAGGTGGCGCCGGTGGCCAGGTCGACGATGAGCGCGAGGCTGGCCTCGGTGGAGTCGGGGTCGAAGTCGGTCCACGGCATGGCGCCGATGGCCGCCAGCGCGACCAGGACGTAGATCACCGTGACGACGGCCAGCGAGAGGATGATCGCCAGCGGCAGGTCGCGCCTGGGGTTCTTGGCCTCCTCGCCCGCCGTGGACGCGGCGTCGAAGCCGATGTAGGAGAAGAAGACCTGGGCGGCGGCGGCGGTGATGCCGGCGGCGCCCATGGGAGCGAAGTTGGCGAAGTTGCCCGACTGGAAGGCGGTGAAGGCCACCACGCAGAAGAAGGCGAGCACCGCGACCTTGATCAGCACGAAGATCGAGTTGGCCGTGGCCGACTCCGAGGCGCCGCGCAGCAGCAGCCAGGTGGCCAGCACCACGATCAGGATGGCGGTCAGGTTGACCACGCCGCCCTGGTCGCCGGGGGAGTGGGTGATCGCCGCCGGCAGCGTCCAGCCGAAGGCGCCCTGGAGGAAGGTGTTGAGGTACTCGCCCCAGCCCACGGCGACGGCCGCCACCGAGACCGCGTACTCCAGCATGAGGCACCACCCGCACACCCACGCGACGATCTCGCCGAGCGTGGCGTAGGCGTAGGAGTAGGACGAGCCGGACACCGGGATCGTCCCCGCGAGCTCGGCGTAGGACAGCGCGGAGAACAGCGCGGTGATGGCGGCCAGCACGAAGGCCAGCACGACCGCGGGCCCCGCCTTCGGGACGGCCTGGCCGAGGATGACGAAGATCCCCGTGCCCAGTGTGGCGCCGACGCTGAACAGCGTCAGCTGCCACAGGGACATGGTGCGGCGCAGTTCGCCGCCCTCTCCGTGTCCGCCCTCCGCCACGATCTGGTCGGTGGGCTTGGTGCGGAACAGCCGCTCGACGAGCGCCACGCGGAGCCTCCTTACAGGGTGCTGGACAACGGCCAGGTGGCGTTCGGAGTGATGATCGTCCCCGCCGTGCCCTCCAGGATCGACATGGCCTCGTCGAGCTTGCCGATCGCGGCCATGTCGCCCGTGGTCTCCACGAACCTGCAGACCGCCTCCACCTTCGGCCCCATGGAGCCCTCGGGGAAGTCGATCGAGCGCAGTTCGTGCGGAGTGGTGTGACTGATGTCGCTCTGCCGGGGCGTGCCGAAGTCCCTCATGACGCGCGGGACGTCGGTGAGGATCAGGAACGCGTCGCACTCCAGCGACTCGGCCAGCAACGACCCGGTCAGGTCCTTGTCGATGACGGCCTCCACGCCCGACAGCCGGCCGTTCTCGTCACGGATGACGGGGATGCCGCCGCCTCCCGCGCACACCACCGTGACGCCGTCGCGCACCAGCTTGCGGATCAGCCTGGTCTCGACCACGCGCTGCGGCTTGGGCGAGGGGACGACGCGGCGCCAGTACTGGCCGTCGGGCTTGACCGTCCAGCCGTACTCCTCGGCCAGCTTCCGCGCCTCCTCCTCGTCGTAGACCTCGCCGACGAACTTGGTCGGGTCGTCGAAGGCGGGGTCGACCGCCGACACCAGGGTCTGGGAGACGATCGAGATCACCTGACGGCCAGGCAGAGCGTTCTGCAGCGCCTGCAGCATCCAGTAGCCGATCATGCCCTGCGTCTCGGCGACCAGGGTGTCGAACGGGTAGGGCCTGGTCAGGTGGGGGTCTGACGTGCTCTCCAGCGCCAGCACGCCCACCTGCGGGCCGTTCCCGTGCGTGATGATCAGCTCGTGCCGCTCGGCGACCTTCGACAGCGTCTTGAGCGCCACGGCCACGTTCGCCCGCTGCGTGTCGGCGTCCGGCTTCTCGCCGCGCTTCATGAGCGCGTTGCCCCCGAGGGCGACCAGTACCCGCATCGCTCAGTCTCCGAGGGTGGCGAGGTGTGCGGGTGCCTTGATGGTGTTCGCCCGGAGGGCGCGGAATGTGCGCATGTCAGTCTCCGAGGGTGGCGACCATGATGGCCTTGATCGTGTGCAGGCGGTTCTCGGCCTCGTCGAAGACGATGGAGCGTGGCGACTCGAAGACGCTCTCGGTGATCTCCAGGGCGTCCAGCCCGGTCTTCTCGTAGATGTCCTCGCCGACCTTCGTCTCCCTGTTGTGGAAGGCGGGCAGGCAGTGCATCACCTTGACCTTGGCGTTCCCCGTCGCCTTCACGACCTTGTCGTTGATCTGGTACGGCTTCAGCAGCGTGATCCGCTCGTCCCAGACCTCCTTCGGCTCGCCCATCGACACCCACACGTCGGTGTAGAGGTAGTCGACGCCCCTGACCCCCTTGCCCACGTCGTCGGTGATCGTCACCGTCGCGCCGGTCTGCTTGGCCAGGTCCTTGGCGGGCTTGACGACCAGCTTGGGGTCGGGCTGCAGCGCCTTGGGCGCCACCAGGCGCACGTCCATGCCGAACATCGCCCCGGTGACCAGCAGCGAGTTGCCCATGTTGTTGCGGGCGTCGCCGAGGTAGGCGAAGGAGATCTCGTGCAGCGGCTTGTCGCTGTGCTCCTGCATGGTGAGCATGTCGGCCAGCATCTGCGTCGGGTGCCACTCGTCGGTCAGGCCGTTCCACACCGGCACGCCCGAGTAGGCGGCCAGCTCCTCGACGTACTCCTGCCTGGAGCCGCGGTACTCGATGCCGTCGAACATCCTGCCGAGCACGCGCGCGGTGTCCTTGACCGACTCCTTGTGGCCCATCTGTGAGCCGCTCGGGTCGAGGTAGGTGACGTGCGCGCCCTGGTCGTGGGCGGCGACCTCGAAGGCGCAGCGGGTGCGCGTGGAGGTCTTCTCGAAGATGAGCGCGATGTTCTTGCCCCTGAGCCGCTGCCGCTCGACGCCGGCGTACTTGGCCTGCTTGAGGTCGGCCGACAGCCTGAGCAGGAAGGCGAACTCCTCGGGCGTGAAGTCGAGCTCCTTCAGGAAGCTCCTGTTGCGGAGGTTGAAGCCCATGGTCAGATGCCCTCCCTCTCGAGCGGGCAGCTCATGCAGCGAGGGCCGCCCCTGCCGCGGCCGAGCTCGCTGCCGCGGATGGTGATGACCTCGATGCCGTTGTCGCGCAGGAAGTTGTTCGTGGTGGTGTTGCGCTCGTAGGCGACGACGACGCCGGGCTCGACGGCCAGGACGTTGCAGCCGTCGTCCCACTGCTCCCGCTCGGCGGCGTAGACGTCCTGCGTGGCGGTCAGCACCTTGATGTCGTCGAGGTCGAGTGACCTGGCGATCGCCTTGTGCATGTCCTCGGCGGGGTGGTCGGTGACCTTGAGCTCCTTCTCGTTGTCACCGGGCTCGATGGTGTACGAGGGCAGCATGCCGAGGCCGGCGTACTTGGTGAACACGCCGACGTCGACCATGGTCATGACGGTGTCGAGGTGCATGAAGGCGCGCGCCTTCGGCATGTTGAGCGCCACGATCTTCTTGGCCGCGCCCTTGGCGAACAGGTTGCGCGCGAGCATCTCCACCGCCTGCGGCTGGGTGCGCTCGCTCATGCCGATCAGCACCGAGCCGCGCCCGATGACCAGGACGTCGCCGCCCTCCATGGTGGCGGGCGCGACCTTGGTGCCGGGCATCCACACCTCGAACCTGCCGGCCTCGGCCGCGAAGATCGGGTGGTAGGTGTAGATCGCCTCGAAGTTGACGGTCTCGGCCTGCCTGGCCTTCTTCTTCATCGCGTTGATGGACACCCCGCCGTAGATCCAGCAGGAGGTGTCGCGGGTGAACAGGTGGTTGGGCAGCGGCGGCAGGACGAAGTCGTGGTCGTCGAGCACGTGGAAGGCGACGCTCTTGGGGTCGGCGCCCCGCTCCATGATCTCGGCCTTGGTGATGCCGCCGGTGAGGAACTGCTGCAGGTCCCTGGAAGGGAGCGCGTCGAGCGTGTTGCGGACGGCGTCGGTGGCCAGCGGGCCGTGCCAGCGCTCGTCGACGACGTGGTCGAGGATGTGCTTGCGCGCCTCGGGGATGTCGAGCGTCTCCCGCAGCAGGTCGGCCAGCATGTAGACGGTGATGCCCCGGTCCCTGAGGGTCTGCTGCCACTCCTCGTGCTCCTCGACCGCGCGCTGCACCCACAGCACGTCGTCGAAGAGGAAGGCGTCCTTGTTGGTCGGCGTGAGCCGCTTCAGCGCCAGTTCTGGCTTGTGCAGCAGGACCTTGGAGAGCTTGCCCACTTCGGAATCGACATGAAAGGTCATAACCAGTCTTCCTTTCCTAGACCTGCGGGCCGTACTCGCCTCGCTTGGCCTTCACCCAGATGTAGACGGGCACACCCACCAGGAGCATCAGCGTGCCGCCGAGCACCGCGTCGGAGCCGGAGCCGTATGCCATCCAGAACGCGAACACCAGCGCGATCACGCTGATGACGATGTCGCGCGTCAGCCGCCTCTTGTCGACCACGCGAGCCCCCGTGACCAGCCAGTACAGCTGGGCGGCGGCGGAGAAGAAGTAGGGGATGACGGTGGTGAAGGAGGCCAGCAGCACGATCGTGTTGAAGGCGTTCTCCGAGGCGTAGGCCACCAGCAGCATCACCGAGGTGAGGATCGTCCCCGCGAGGATGCCCGCGAGGGGCGCGCCGCGCCGCGACTCCCTGGCGAACATCGCGGGGAACATCCCGTCCCTGGCCGCGGCCATGGGCATCTCCGCCACCAGCATGGTCCAGCCGTTGAGCGCGCCGATGCCGGAGATGATGGCGCAGGCGGCCATGAGCACGCCCCCCGCCGAGCCGCCGAACATGTTGTTGAGCGCGTCGGCGAACGGCGCCGAGGACTCCAGCAGCCGCGCGTGCGGGACGGTGCCCATGACCGCGACGGTGCTCAGCATGTACAGGGCCGCGCAGGCGAGGACGCCGATGATGCTGGCCCTGCCGATGTTGCGGGCCGGGTCCTTGATCTTCTCGGCGGCGATGGAGACGCTCTCCACGCCGGAGTAGATGAACAGCGCGACCGCGCCGGCCATGGACAGCGCCCCGACCCAGTTGCCGTCGGTGGCGTTGAAGGGGCCGAAGTTGGCGCCCTGGACGAAGAACAGGCCCACCACGGCGACGAACAGCAGCGGCGCGAACTTCAGGATCGTGGTGACCAGCTGGAAGGCCGCCATGTTCCTGGCGCCGAGCATGTTGACCACCGCGGGGATCCAGAGGCCGATCAGCGCGATCACGATCGCGGCGGCCGTGCCGCTCCAGTCGAGGCCGACGACCTGCTGGGCGAAATACTGGACGTAGCCGACCCACGCCACCGCGATGGCGGCGTTGCCGATCCACGCCGTCAGCCAGAACGACCAGGCGTTCCAGAAGCCGGCGAACTCGCCGAAGGCGTTGCGCGCGTAGGCGTAGGGTCCGCCGCCGGCGGGAATCCTGGCGCCCAGCTTGCCGAAGACCATCGCCATCGCGATGGCGCCGACGGTCACCGCCGCCATCGCGACCAGGCTGACCGTGCCGAATGCGGCGAGGGAGGCGGGCAGCAGGAAGATGCCCGTGCCGACGACGTTGCCGATGACGAGCGCGACGGCCGCGCCGAGGCCGAGGCTGCGGCCATGGACGGGGACGATCCCCGCGATCTCGGATTCGGCGCTGTCGAGGCCGACGTCAGCCGGCCGTCGCGGTTCCCCCATAGCGCCCCCCGACGCAGAAATCCCCCGAGTCATACGACATCGGGTGACCTCCCCTACGCGGAGAGTGCCAAAACGCCGTTCAGGCCTGTGGCGAGCCGGAGAGGATCAGCACGACGGCGAACAGCGCGAGGCAGACCGCGATCAGGGCCGCGGGCCACGCGTCCCATCGACCAGCGATGCGCTCGGCCGTCACAGGGCCCTTGCCGTGCTCGGAGAAGCTGCGCGCGAGCGCCGGATCGTCCGCGGCGAACTGGCGCGCGATGCCGTCGAGGACCTGGCGCTCGCGCTCGGACAGGGCCATGCTGCAAACCTCCCCAAGAAAGACTTGGAGGAGTTTTTATCTCTTTTGTCCGCTTTTGCAAAATCGCTCAGCCGTGCTTCAGCGCACTCGGTGATCCCAGGGGTGAGCCCCGACCGTCTCGCGTCGTCGGCCTGCCGGTCAGCCGCTCCACGAGCTCGTGGGCGTTCTCCGTGGCCGACCTCATCGCCGTACGACGGGCGGCGTGACGCAGGAGTGGCCCCGGCGTATCGCTGCTGGTAGCTGCTGGTAATGTGACTGCGACCCAACACCCTTTAAGACCCGTCCTGTGAGGCGGGAAAGGTGGTGAGCTACACCCATGTCCGAACCAAGGGCCGTTCTCGAAGGCCCGGACATCCACCGGGCGCTGACCCGCATCGCGCACGAGATCCTCGAGCGCACCAAGGGCGCCGACGGCGTCGTCCTCCTCGGCATCCCGACCCGTGGCGCCACTCTCGCCGCCAGGCTCGCCGAGCGCATCGAGCAGTTCGAAGACGTGAAGGTCCCCGTCGGCTCGATCGACATCACGATGTACCGCGACGACCTCAGGCTGCGCCCCGCGCGCCCGCTCGGCCGTACCGACCTGCCCGCCGACGGCATCGACGGCAGGACCGTCGTCCTCGTCGACGACGTGCTCTTCTCGGGACGCTCGGTCCGCGCCGCGCTCGACGCGCTCAACGACCTCGGCAGGCCCACGGCCGTGCAACTGGCCATCCTGGTCGACAGGGGCCACCGCGAGCTGCCCATCAGGGCCGACTACGTGGGCAAGAACCTCCCGACCTCCAAGAGCGAGAAGGTCAAGGTCTACCTGGAGGAGACCGACGGGCGCGACGCAGTGGAGCTGATCAAGTGAACAGGCATCTCATCTCGGCGGCCGACCTCACCAAGGACGACGCGCTGCTGATCCTCGACACCGCCGAGGAACTGGCCCGCGTCTCGGAACGCTCCATCAAGAAGCTGCCGACGCTGCGCGGCCGTACGGTGGTCAACCTGTTCTTCGAGGACTCCACCCGCACCCGCATCTCCTTCGAGGCGGCGGCCAAGCGCCTGTCGGCCGACGTCATCAACTTCTCCGCCAAGGGCTCGAGCGTCTCCAAGGGCGAGTCGCTCAAGGACACCGCGCTGACCCTCGAGGCGATGGGCGCCGACGCCGTCGTCATCCGCCACGGCGCCTCGGGCGCTCCGCACCGCCTGGCCAACTGGGTGCGCGGCAGCGTCGTCAACGCGGGCGACGGCACCCACGAGCACCCCACGCAGGCGCTGCTCGACGCCTTCTCCATGCGCCGCCGCCTGGGCAACCTCGAGGGGCGCAAGGTCACCATCGTCGGCGACGTGCTGCACAGCCGCGTCGCCCGCTCCAACGTGCTGCTGCTGGCCACACTCGGCGCCGACGTGACCCTGGTCGCGCCGCCGACGCTGCTGCCGGTCTCGATCGGCACCTGGCCGTGCGAGGTCTCCTACGACCTCGACTCGGTGCTGCCCAAGTCCGACGTCGTGATGATGCTGCGGGTGCAGAAGGAGCGGATGAACGCCGCCTACTTCCCCAGCGAGCGCGAGTACTCCCGCCGCTACGGCCTCGACCGCGACAGGTTCGCCAAGATGCCCGACGACGCCATCGTCATGCACCCGGGCCCGATGAACAGGGGCATGGAGATCGCCGCCGAGGTGGCGGACTCGCCGCGCTCGACGATCGTCGAGCAGGTCGCCAACGGCGTGACCATCCGCATGGCCGTCCTGTACCTGCTGCTCGGGGGAGAGATCTGATGCTGATCAAGAACGTTCGCATCCTGGGCGGCGAGCCCGTCGACATCGCCGTGGTCAACGGCCTCATCGCGGAGATCCGGCCCGCCGGGTCCGCGGGCACCCGGCACGACGGCGACGACACGGCCGAGGCAGGGCTTCCCGAGGTCGTCGAAGGGCGGGGCGCGATCGCCCTGCCCGGCCTGGTCGACCTGCACACCCACCTGCGCGAGCCGGGCCGCGAAGACGCCGAGACCGTGCAGACCGGCACCCAGTCGGCCGCCCGCGGCGGCTACACCGCCGTCCACGCCATGGCCAACACCATGCCGGTCGCCGACACCGCGGGCGTCGTCGAGCAGGTCTGGCGGCTCGGCCAGGAGTTCGGCCACTGCGACGTGCAGCCGGTCGGCGCCGTCACCGTCGGGCTGGAGGGCAAACAGCTGGCCGAGCTCGGCGCGATGGCTGACTCGGCCGCCCGCGTGCGCGTCTTCTCCGACGACGGCAGGTGCGTCGACGACGCCGTGCTCATGCGCAGGGCGCTCGAGTACGTCAAGGCCTTCGACGGCGTCGTCGCCCAGCACGCCCAGGAGCCCAAGCTCACCAAGGACGCCCAGATGAACGAGGGCGTCATCTCCGGCAGGCTCGGCCTGTCCGGCTGGCCCGCGGTGGCCGAGGAGGCGATCATCGCCCGCGACTGCCTGCTGGCCGCGCACGTCGGCTCGCGCCTGCACGTCTGCCACGTCTCCACGGCGGGCTCGGTGGAGATCATCCGCTGGGCCAAGTCCAAGGGCTGGAACGTCACCGCCGAGGTGACCCCGCACCACCTGCTGCTCACCGACGAACTGGTCGAGGAGTCGCCCAACGGCTCCTACAACCCGATCTACAAGGTCAACCCGCCGTTGCGTACCCGCGCCGACGTCGAGGCGCTGCGCTCGGCCCTGGCCGACGGCACGATCGACGTGGTGGCCACCGACCACGCGCCGCACCCGGTCGAGGACAAGGAGACCGAGTGGGCCGCGGCGGCCATGGGCATGGTCGGCCTCGAGACCGCGCTCAGCGTCGTCCAGGAGGCCATGGTCGACACCGGCCTGCTCGACTGGGCGGGCGTCGCCGAGCGCATGTCCGCCGCCCCCGCGCGCATCGGCCGCCTGCCCGGGCACGGCCGGCCGCTCGAGGTCGGCGCCCCCGCCAACATCGTGCTCTACGACCCCACCGCGCGCGCCGAGGTGGATCCCTCCTCCTTCGCCTCCAAGAGCCGCAACACCCCCTACGAGGGCATGACCCTCCCCGGCAGGGTGCTGGCGACGTTCCTGCGTGGCAGGCCAACCGTTCTCGAAGGGAAGCTCGCTTGAGTAACGCCGTCCTTGTCTTGGAAGACGGCCGTGTCTTCCACGGAATCCCGTACGGCGCCGAGGGCGAGACGTTCGGTGAGATGGTCTTCAACACCGGCATGACCGGCTACCAGGAGACCCTCACCGACCCGTCCTACCATCGCCAGATCGTCGCCATGACCGCCCCGCACATCGGCAACACCGGCGTCAACGACGAGGACCCCGAGTCCTCGAAGGTCTGGGTCGCCGGATACGTCGTGCGCGAGCCGTCCAGGGTGGTCTCCAACTGGCGGGCCAACCGCTCCCTCGACGACTACCTCAAGGAGCAGGGGGTCGTCGGCATCGCGATCACCGGCACCCGCGCGCTGACCCGCCACCTGCGCGAGCGTGGCGCCATGCGCGCGGGCATCTTCACCGCTCCCTCCGAGCCGGTGGAGGCCCTCGTCGAGCGCGTGCGGCGCTCACCGGCCATGGAGGGCGCCGACCTGGCCGCCGAGGTGGCCACGCGGGAGCCCTACGTGGTGCCCGCCATCGGCGAGAAGCGCTTCACCGTCGCCGCCGTCGACCTGGGCATCAAGGGCATGACCCCGCACCGCATGGCCGAGCGCGGCTGCGAGGTGCACGTCCTGCCGGCCACCGCGAGCTTCGAGGACGTCATGGCCGTCGCGCCCGACGGCGTCTTCTTCTCCAACGGCCCGGGCGACCCCGCCACCGCAGACGTCACGACGCTGCGCGAGGTGCTCGGGGCGGGGATCCCGTTCTTCGGCATCTGCTTCGGCAACCAGCTGTTCGGCCGCGCCCTCGGCCTGCCGACCTACAAGCTGCGCTACGGCCACCGCGGCGTCAACCAGCCCGTCCAGGACGTCCGCACGGGCAAGGTCGAGATCTCGGCGCACAACCACGGCTTCGCCGTCCAGGCGCCGCTCGGCGAGCCCTTCGACACGCCGTACGGCCGCGCGGAGGTCAGCCACGTCAACCTCAACGACCAGTGCGTCGAGGGGCTGCGGCTGCTCGACGGGCGCGCCTTCAGCGTGCAGTACCACCCCGAGGCGGCCGCCGGCCCGCACGACGCCGCCTACCTTTTTGACGAGTTCTGTGAGGTCATGAGCCGTGCCCAAGCGTGAGGACATCAGGTCGATCCTGGTCATCGGCTCAGGACCGATCGTCATCGGGCAGGCGTGCGAGTTCGACTACTCGGGCACCCAGGCCTGCCGCGTGCTGCGCGCCGAGGGCTTCAGGGTGATCCTGGTCAACAGCAACCCTGCCACGATCATGACCGACCCCGAGTTCGCCGACGCCACCTACGTCGAGCCGATCACCCCCGAGTTCGTCGAGAAGATCATCGCCAAGGAGCGCCCCGACGCGCTGCTGCCCACCCTGGGCGGGCAGACCGCGCTCAACACCGCGGTCGCCCTGCACGAGGCTGGCGTGCTCGAGCGCTACGACGTCGAGCTGATCGGCGCCGACTTCGACGCCATCCAGGCGGGCGAGAACCGCGAGCGCTTCAAAGAGATCGTCGCCAAGGTCGCGCGCGAGCAGGGTCTCAACGCCGAGTCGGCCAGGTCCGTGGTGTGCCACACCATGGACGAGTGCGTGGCGGCGGCCGGCGAGCTGGGCTACCCGCTGGTCGTGCGCCCCTCCTTCACCATGGGCGGCGTCGGCTCGGGCTTCGCCTACGACGAGGACGACCTGCGCCGCATCGCGGGCGCGGGCCTCGACGCCTCGCCGACCACCGAGGTGCTCCTCGAGGAGTCGATCCTCGGCTGGAAGGAGTACGAGCTCGAGGTCATGCGCGACAAGGCCGACAACGTCGTCATCGTCTGCTCCATCGAGAACATCGACCCGATGGGCGTGCACACCGGCGACAGCGTGACCGTGGCCCCCGCGCTCACCCTGACCGACCGCGAGTACCAGAACATGCGCGACGTGGCCATCGCGGTCATCCGCGAGGTCGGCGTCGACACCGGCGGCTGCAACATCCAGTTCGCGGTCAACCCGAGCTCGGGCCGCATGATCGTCATCGAGATGAACCCGCGCGTGTCGCGCTCCTCGGCGCTGGCCTCCAAGGCGACGGGCTTCCCCATCGCCAAGATCGCGGCCAAGCTGGCGATCGGCTACACGCTCGACGAGATCCCGAACGACATCACTAAGGAGACCCCCGCCTCCTTCGAGCCGACCCTCGACTACATCGTGGTCAAGGTGCCGAGGTTCGCCTTCGAGAAGTTCCGCGGCGCCGACCAGACGCTCACCACGCACATGAAGTCGGTGGGCGAGGCCATGGCGATCGGCCGCTCCTTCCCCGAGGCGCTGCAGAAGGCGCTGCGGTCGCTGGAGAAGAAGGGCTCGTCCTTCTCGTGGGCGGGGCACGTCGCGCCCAAGCAGGAGCTGCTCGACGACTGCCGCACCCCTCACGACGGCAGGCTGCGCACCATGCAGCAGGCCATCAGGGCGGGCGCCACGGCCGAGGAGCTGTTCGACTCGACCAACATCGACCCGTGGTTCATCGACCAGCTCATGCTGCTCGACGAGGAGGCCCGCGCGCTCGGCGAGGCGCCCGAGTTGACCCGCGAGGCGCTGGAGCGGGCCAAGCACCTCGGCTTCTCCGACGCCCAGATCGGCGAGATCCGCAGCATGGACGAGACGCGGGTGCGCGACCTGCGCCACGCGCTCGGCCTGCGCCCGGTCTACAACACCGTCGACACCTGCGCGGCGGAGTTCGCGGCCAAGACGCCCTACCTCTACTCCACCTACGACGAGGAGAGCGAGGTCCCCCACGGCGACAGGCCCAAGGTCCTCATCCTCGGCAGCGGGCCCAACCGCATCGGCCAGGGCATCGAGTTCGACTACGCCTGCGTGCACGCCTCCTTCGAGCTGTCCAGGGCCGGGTTCGAGACCGTCATGGTCAACTGCAACCCCGAGACGGTCTCGACCGACTACGACACCTCCGACCGGCTCTACTTCGAGCCGCTCACGCTCGAGGACGTCCTCGAGGTCGTCCACGCCGAGCAGCAGACCGGGCCCGTCGTGGGCGTCATCGTGCAGCTCGGCGGCCAGACACCCCTCGGCCTGGCCCAGGCGTTGAAGGACGCGGGCGTGCCCGTGGTCGGCACCTCGCCCGAGTCCATCCACCTCGCGGAGGAGCGCGGCGCGTTCGGCCGCGTGCTGGCGGAGGCCGGGCTGCCCGCGCCCAAGCACGGCACGGCCCTGACCGTCGCCGAGGCGCTGGCCATCGCCGACGAGATCGGCTACCCGGTCCTGGTGCGCCCCTCCTACGTCCTCGGCGGCGCCGGCATGGCCATCGTCTACGACGACGAGACGCTGACCACCTACATGGCGGCCCAGGAGGGCGGGCACCCCGTCCTGGTCGACAAGTTCCTCGACGAGGCCATCGAGATCGACGTCGACGCCCTGTTCGACGGCGAGGAGCTCTACCTCGGCGGCGTGATGGAGCACATCGAGGAGGCGGGCATCCACTCGGGCGACTCGGCCTGCGCGCTGCCGCCGATCACCCTCGGCGGCAACGACATCAAGCGCATCCGCGCCGCCACCGAGGGCATCGCCAGGGGCGTCGGCGTCCGCGGCCTGCTCAACGTGCAGTACGCGATGGCGGCGGGCGTGCTCTACGTCCTGGAGGCCAACCCGAGGGCCAGCCGTACGGTGCCCTTCGTCTCCAAGGCGACGGCGGTGCCGCTGGCGAAGGCCGCGGCCCGCGTCATGATGGGGGCCACGGTCGCCGAGCTGAGGGCCGAGGGCATGCTGCCCGCGACGGGCGACGGCGGCACGCTGCCGCTCGACGCCTCGATCGCGGTCAAGGAGGCGGTGCTGCCGTTCAACCGCTTCCGCGGCGTCGACATCGTGCTCGGCCCCGAGATGCGCTCGACGGGCGAGGTCATGGGCATCGACGAGTTCTTCGGCATCGCCTACGCCAAGTCCCAGGCGGGCGCCTACGGCGAACTGCCCACCAAGGGCAGGGCCTTCGTCTCGGTGGCCAACAGGGACAAGCGCTCGATGATCTTCCCGGTGCGCGCGCTCGCCGATCTCGGCTTCGAGATTCTCGCCACGGAGGGCACCGCGGAGGTGCTGCGCCGCAACGGAGTCCATGCCAAGATCGTGCGAAAGCAGAGCGAGGGAACGGGACCCGACGGTGAGCCGACGATCGTGCAGCGCATCCTGGACGGCGAGGTGGACCTGATCGTCAACACGCCGTTCGGCAGCCCGGGCCAGTCCGGGCCCCGCCTCGACGGCTACGACATCCGCACCGCGGCCGTGCTGCGCGGCATCCCGTGCATCACGACGGTCCAGGGACTCGCCGCGGCGGCGGCGGGCATCCAGGCCATCGTGCGGGGCGATGTGGGCGTACGGTCCCTTCAGGAGCACGCACGAGCCCTGCGGGGGTGATCGAGTCTGGCCGGGACTCCGGTGCAGGTGACGGGCACGGTGCTGACGACGCGCCGGGTCGACGCCTACCATGCGCTGACCGTCGTGGCGCCCGGCGTCGCCGAGAGGTTCAGGCCAGGCCACTTCGTCTCGGTCGCCGTCGGGGGCCCGCGCACCTCGATGGTGACCAGGCGCGCCCTGTCCATCCATGACGTCAAGCCCGACTACGGCGGCACGGTGGAGCTGGTCTTCACCGCCAAGGGCCCCGGCACGTCATGGCTGGCCGAGCGGCGCGCCCGCGACACCCTCGACCTGGTGGGGCCGCTGGGGCGGCCCTTCCCGCTGCCCCGCGACCCGGCCAGCTGCGTCCTGGTCGGCGCCGAGTACGGCGCGGCCGCCCTGTTCCCTCTCGCCGACGCGCTGATGGAACGCGGCTGTCGCATCGACTTCGCGCTCGGCGCGGCCTCGGCCGACAGGGTCTTCGGCGCGATGCGGGCCCGCAGGATGGCCGAGACGACCACGCTCACCACCGAGGACGGCTCGCTCGGCCTGCGCGGCAGCGTGACCGACGTGCTGCCCTCCGTCATCGCCGACACGCGCGCCGACGTCATCTACGCCTGCGGGCCGATGGAGACGCTGCGCGCGGTCACCGCGGTGGCGATCGAGTTCGACATCCCCGTCCAGGTGGCGGTGGAGGAGTCGATGGCCTGCGGCATCGGGGTCTGCATGACCTGCGTGCTGCCCGTCATCGGCGACGACGGCGTGACCAGGATGGTGCGCGCCTGCGTGGAGGGTCCTGTCTTCAGGGGGGAACGAGTGCGGTTCGAGGACGTCGGAACGATCCCGTTCGACGCGCTCGGGGCCCCGGGCGGCGGAGCGCGCAATGTCGGTTGACATGCGCACCTTCCTCGCCCATGTCGAGCTGGCCAACCCCGTCACCACGGCGGCCGGGTGCGCGGGCTCGGGACGCGAGCTGGCCCAGTTCTTCGACCTGCACCGCCTCGGCGCGCTGGTGACCAGGTCGATCACCATGGCCCCGCGCGCGGGCAGGCCGACGCCCAGGATGGCCGAGACACCCTCCGGGATGCTCAACGCGGTCGGACTGCAGGGCCCCGGCATCGACGCCTTCCTCGAGCGCGAGCTGCCGTGGCTGGCCCAGCGCGGCATCAGGACCGTCGTCTCCGTCGGCGGCGGCACCGTCGCCGAGTACTCCGCGCTGGCCCGCCGCCTGACCGACGCGCCGGGCGTGACCGCCGTCGAGGTCAACCTCGCCTGCCCCAACATCGAGGACAGAGGCCGCGTCTTCGCCCGCGACGGGGGAGCGGCGGCCGAGGTGATCGCCTCGGTCCGCTCGGTCATGCGCTACGACGTGCCTGTCGTCGCCAAGCTCTCACCCGACGTGGCCGACGTCGTGGCCGTCGCCCGCGCCTGCGTGGACGCGGGAGCCGACGCCCTATCCATGATCAACAATCCGCTCGGCATGAGCATCGACGTGGACGCGCTCAGGCCCACGCTCGCCGCGGGCACCGGCGGCCTGTCAGGGCCCGCGATCCTGCCGCTGGCGGTCAGGTGCGTCTGGCAGGTCCACGCCGCCATCCCCGGCGTGCCCATCGTGGGCGTCGGCGGCGTGACGAGCGGGCACGACGCCCTCCAGCTCATCCTGGCGGGCGCATGCGTCGTCGGGGTGGGCACCGCGCTCTTCCACGACCCCTACGCCTGCCTGCGCATCGAGCGCGAGCTCGAGGAGCTGCTGCAGGCCAAGGGCTTCCACCGCCTGGCCGACGCCGTCGGCCTGGCCCACCGGCCCACCGCAAGACATCTGCTCGTCGACTCGGAGGAGAGTTCCCTGTGACGCCCGCACCCATCGCCGTCGCCCTGGACGCACCTGATCTGGAGACCGCGGCCCGCTGGGCTTCGCTGGTGACCCCGCACGTGAGCACCGTCAAGGTCGGCCTGGAGCTGTACCTGCGCTACGGACCCGACGTGATCGCCTCCGTGCGCGGCGCCAGCGGGGTGCGGGTCTTCCTCGACCTCAAGCTGCACGACATCCCGAACACCGTCGCAGGGGCCACAAGGGCCGTAGCGCGCCTGCGGCCCGCCATCCTGACCGTGCACGCGGCGGGGGGCCCCGCGATGATCCAGGCGGCCGTGGAGGCCGCTCCACACACCAAGATCGCGGCGGTGACCGTCCTCACGTCGCTGTCGGCGGCCGATCTGGCCGCCATCGGCGTCGAGGGCACCCCCGAGGACGCCGTGCGGCGGATGGCGGTGATGTCGGTGGAGGCGGGCGCGACGGCTCTGGTGTGCTCGCCCCACGAGGTCGCCGCGGTGCGGGCGGCGGTGGGGCCCTCCATCACGCTGATCACTCCGGGAGTGCGCCCCGCGGGGGCCGACAGCCAGGACCAGGCGCGGGTGGCCACACCCGAGCAGGCGCTGGCCGACGGCGCGGACCTGCTCGTCATCGGCCGCCCCATCACGGCCTCTCCCGACCCCGGTGCGACCGCTGCCTCCATTGCGGCCTCTCTACGGCGTTCATGACCGTTCGTCCGGTACGGCGGGCGCGCTCGAAGCCCCTCTCCAGCAGGCTTTCGGCCGCCCGTTTCCACCTCTCCGGACGGGGTTCTGTGATCATGATCGCATTCCGGTGATCTCGCTTGACGAACGGCGAGAACCGGGAAGTGAGGGCGATTTGATCTACACAGCGTGGTTTCGTGATCACGGAAAGTGCTGAACTGGACTTTGTCACCACAGAAACTGCTCTTGACGTTGCTAAGGACGCGTTGACCAGCTAGTTTCCCTTCCCGTCCGAGTACATCGACAGAAATTCGAGGTGACCCGGCGTGGCTCTTCCTCCCCTGACCCCTGAGCAGCGCGCCGCAGCCCTGGAGAAGGCTGCCAAGGCCCGTAAGGAGCGTGCCGAGGTCAAGAACCGGCTCAAGCACGGCGCGGTTTCTCTGGCTGAGGTGCTCAAGGATGGGCAGACAGACGACGTCATCGGCAAGATGAAGGTGTCGGCTCTGTTGGAGTCGCTCCCCGGCGTGGGCAAGGTCCGCGCCAAGCAGCTGATGGAGCGGCACGCTATTGCCGAGTCCCGCCGCGTGCGGGGTCTCGGTGCGAACCAGAGGGCTGCCCTCGAGCGCGAGTTCGGTGGCAACGAGGGCTAACCTCGGTACCACAGAAAAGCGCAGGTTCGACGGGGGTAACGAAGTGACCGACAGGTCCTGGTCCGATGGTGATGGCACGGATCGCGGTGGTTTCGTTCCCCCGGGTGGTGGCTCTCACGAGCGCGCCACCCGGCGGCTGACGGTCCTTTCCGGGCCGTCGGGCGTCGGCAAGTCCACGGTCGTCGCCGAGCTCCGGCGGGCACACCCAGAGGTGTGGCTGTCGGTCTCGGTGACCACCAGGAAGCCCCGTCCGGGCGAGACCCACGGCGTGGAGTACTTCTTCGTCGACGACGAGGGCTTCGACAGGCTCATCGCCTCCGGCGAGCTGCTGGAGTGGGCCGAGTTCGCGGGAAACAGGTACGGCACGCCACGGCAGGCCGTCATCGACAAGCTCGCCCAGAACGTGCCCACGGTGCTGGAGATCGACCTCCAGGGCGCCAGGCAGGTGCGGGAGAGCATGCCAGAGGCGTTGCTGGTCTTCCTCGCCCCTCCCTCGTGGGAGGAGCTGGAGAAGCGGCTGCGAGGCCGCGGCACCGAACCCGAGGACGTCATCGCCCGCCGCCTCGAGGCGGGCAGGGTCGAGATGGCGGCCGAGAAGGAGTTCGATACCACGCTGGTCAACACGAACGTCCAGGACGTATGCCACAGGCTGATAGCCTTGATGACTGCATAGCATTCCGACGAGAGGTCTGACAACGTGGCAGGCATCGCCCCCACGACCGAGGGCATCACCAACCCCTCGATCGACTCGCTGCTCGACATCGTCGACAGCAAGTACTCACTGGTGATCATGGGCGCCAAGCGGGCCCGCCAGATCAACGCCTACTACTCCCAGCTCGGCGAGGGCCTGCTGGAGTACGTCGGTCCCCTGGTCGAGACCCACGCCCAGGAGAAGCCCCTGTCCATCGCGCTTCGCGAGGTCTCCGAGGGCCTGCTCAACGCCGAGCCCATCGAAGGCGCGGTCTGACCCTTCCATGAGGGTCGTCCTGGGCGTCAGCGCGGGCATCGCCGCCTACAAGGCCTGCGAGCTCCTGCGCCTGTTCACCGAGTCGGGTCACGAGGTGCGGGTCGTTCCGACCCGCGACGCGCTGCGCTTCGTGGGCGAGCCCACGTGGGCGGCGCTGTCGGGCCACCCGGTGACCGTCGACGTCTGGGACGGCGTGCACGAGGTGCCCCATGTGCGGCTCGGCCAGCAGGCCGATCTCGTCGTGGTGGCGCCAGCGACCGCCGACGTGCTGGCCAAGGCGGCCCACGGGCTCGCCGGCGACCTGCTGACCACCACCCTGCTCACCGCTCGGTGCCCCGTGGTGTTCGCGCCCGCGATGCACACCGAGATGTGGGAGCACCCCGCGACCGTGGCCAACGTGGCCACCCTCCGCGAGCGGGGCTCCATCGTCATCGACCCCGCCGTCGGGCGCCTCACGGGCGTCGACACGGGGCCAGGACGGCTGCCCGACCCCGCGGAGATCTTCGAGATCTGCCGCACCGTCATGGCGGGCCGTCCGCGCGACCTCGAGGGGCGCAAGGTCGTCGTCTCGGCCGGCGGCACCCGCGAGGCCCTCGACCCGGTCCGCTTCCTCGGCAACCGCTCCTCGGGGCTGCAGGGCTACGCCCTCGCCCGTACGGCCGTCGCGCGGGGGGCCGAGGTCACCCTCGTCGCCGCCAACGTGTCACTGCCCGATCCTGCGGGCGCCAAGGTGGTCAGGGTCGAGTCCGCGCTCGAACTGCGCGAGGCCGTGCTGACCGCCTCGGCCGACGCCGACGCCGTCGTCATGGCGGCGGCCGTGGCCGACTTCAGGCCCGCGGTGCGGCGCGAGTCCAAGATCAAGAAGCGCGACGGCGAGCCCGAGCCGATCGAGCTGGTCAAGAACCCCGACATCCTCGCCGAGCTCGGCGAGCGCAGGCGCGCGGCCAGGCAGGCGGCGGGCGTGGGCTCCGTCCCGGGCCCTGGCGCCTCCTCGGGCGTGGGGGCGCCGCCGTACGTGATCGTGGGGTTCGCGGCCGAGACCGACGACGTGCTGGCCAACGGCCAGGCCAAGCTGGCCCGCAAGGGATGCGACCTGCTGGTCGTCAACCAGGTCGGCGAGGGGCTCGCGTTCGGCACCCCCGACAACGCCGCCACCGTGCTCGTCGCGGGCGGCTCCCCTGTGGAGGTGCCGCGCGGTCCCAAGGAGGACCTCGCCGACACCGTGTGGGGCCTGGTGGCCGCCCGCCTCGTCTGAGGCGCCCGCCGCGACCGTTCAGGCAAGCGCGCTTTCGGCATGGGCGGTTACCTGATCAACCGTTGCGGCACCCCGTCTGCCTGCGGATACTGAGGGTCGGCGAGGGGGGATGCGATGCCGGTGACGTCGGCTGTCAGAGATCGCTGCCGGGCTCTGTTGCGTCAGGGGGAGGAGATCCGCTATGTCTTTCCCGCGCTGTCCATAGGCCCGCCCGGCGTGGCCAACTTTTTGATCGTCGTGACCGACAGGTCCGTCTCCGTCCTGGCCACCAGGATGCTGAGGAGCGACCGTCCCGTCTCGCTCTACGCCGCCTTTCCCCGAGCGACCAGGCTGGGCCCCATCACCATGGCGCCGAGCCCCGTCATCCAGGTGGGGGAGATGTTCTTCGAGTTCGACGAGGAGTACGCCGCCGTCGTGGCCGCGGCCGACGCGGAGGTGTTCGACCCCGAGTTGCTGCCCCTGGATCCGCTCCCTGAGCTCTGACAAGGGGCACAATGAGAGCAGTTTCGCGGCGCGCAGGCATGTAGGGCTACACTTCGGCGATGGCCCTGGCGTGTCCTACCCGCCCGAGCCGCACATCCGTCAGCAGCCGCTGCATGAGGAGCCACTGAGTTGTCACGTCGCCTGTTCACCTCCGAGTCGGTCACAGAAGGCCACCCGGACAAGATCGCCGACCAGATCAGTGACGCGATTCTCGACGCCATGCTCAAGGACGACCCCAAGAGCAGGGTCGCCGTCGAGACGCTGATCACTACCGGCCAGGTCCACGTCGCAGGCGAGGTGACGACCGAGACCTACGTCGACATCGCCGGCGTCATCCGCGAGAAGATCCTTGAGATCGGCTACGACGCCTCCCACAAGGGGTTCGACGGCGCCTCCTGCGGCGTGTCGGCCTCCATCGGCGCGCAGTCGCCCGACATCGCCCAGGGCGTCGACGACGCCTACGAGCACCGCGTCGACGGTGACATCGACGAGCTCGACCGTCAGGGCGCGGGCGACCAGGGCCTGATGTTCGGCTACGCCTGCCGCGAGACGCCCGAGCTGATGCCGCTGCCGATCACGCTGGCGCACCGGCTGGCCCGCCGCCTGTCCGAGGTGCGCAAGTCGGGCCTGGTGCCCTACCTGCGTCCCGACGGCAAGACCCAGGTCACCATCGAGTACGACGGCGACAAGCCCGTCCGCCTCGACACGGTCGTCGTCTCCACGCAACACGCCGCGGAGATCGACCTCAAGGAGATGCTGACCCCCGACATCAAGGAGCACGTGGTCGACCACGTGCTCGCCGGGCTCGACATCGACACCGACGGCTACCGCCTGCTGGTCAACCCGACGGGCCGCTTCGAGATCGGCGGCCCCATGGGCGACGCCGGCCTCACCGGACGCAAGATCATCGTCGACACCTACGGCGGCATGGCCCGTCACGGTGGCGGCGCCTTCTCCGGCAAGGACCCGTCCAAGGTCGACCGCTCGGCCGCCTACGCGATGCGCTGGGTCGCCAAGAACATCGTCGCCGCCGGTCTGGCCGACCGCGCCGAGGTCCAGGTCGCCTACGCCATCGGCAAGGCGCACCCGGTCGGCGTGTTCGTCGAGACCTTCGGCACCGAGAAGGTCGCCGTGGAGAAGATCCAGGAGGCCGTGACCCAGGTGTTCGACCTGCGTCCCGCCGCGATCATCCGCGACCTCGACCTGCTGCGCCCGATCTACTCCGAGACCGCCGCCTACGGCCACTTCGGCCGTGAGGGCTTCTCATGGGAGTCGACCGACCGCGCCGAGGCGCTGCGCACCGCCGCCGGTCTCTGACCCCTTCGCGTCAACGACAATGCCGCACTCCTGTGGAGTGCGGCATTGTCGCGTTCGGCGGGAGGAATCACGGTGATCTCTATAACGTGGCCTCCAGGCGGCCTCCAGCCGGCCGGGGAGGCCGCCCGTAGGTGAGATCGCGGATAGGCAGCTCGCCGGATGGGCAAGATCTTTGACCGTGAGCCTTTTACTCGTCGGCGGCACGGGCGTGCCGTCGTCACGCCGAGCGGGGACGGGTCCGTGACGTTCAGGCCCGCCCTGCCGCAGGAGACCACCAGCCTCGTCGGACGCAGGGCGGAGGTCGGGGCCGTACGGCGCGCCCTGCAGCGCGGCAGGCTCGTCACGCTGACGGGCGTCGCGGGCGGGGGCAAGACCAGGGTGGCGATCAGGGCGGCCAGGCTGACGCGCAGGGCCTTCGCCGACGGCGTCGTCTTCGTCAGCCTGTCGGGCCTCACCTCGGCCGAGAGCCTGGAGCACGCGCTCGCCCAGGCGATGGGGATCCACGAGATGGTCTCGCACAGCGGGGTGCGCCTGCTGGCGGGCCATCTGCGGCCGCGCAGGACACTGCTGGTGCTCGACGGCTGCGAGCACCTGCCGGAGGAGGTGTCCGCGCTGGCCCAGTCGCTGCTGGCGGCGGCGCCAGGGCTGCACATGCTGCTCACCAGCAGGCAGGTGCTGCGCGCGCCGGGCGAGCACACCGTGGAGGTGCGCCCGATGAGCGTGCCCTGCGCGGGCGCCTCGCTGGCGGAGGTGGCGGCCACCGAGTCGTACGCGCTGCTCGTCGAGCGGATGGCCGATCCCTCCTTCAGGCTGACCGAGCAGAACACGGCGCTGGTCTCGGGGCTGTGCCGCAGGCTGGAGGGCGTTCCGCTGGCCATCGAGCTGGCCGCGGTGCGGGCGCGGGTCATGCCGCTGGAGGAGATCCTGCGCACGATGGGAGGGCAGCCTGGCGGCTCGGTCATGGAGTCGGCCGCCGGCTGGAGCCACGATCTGTGCGGACCCGAGGAGCGGCTGCTGTGGCGGCGGCTCGCCGTCTTCGCCGGGCCCTTCGACCTCGCGGCGGCGGAGGCGGTGTGCTCGGGCGAGGGGCTGGCCGAGGAGGAGGTCTATCCCGCGCTCGCGGCGCTGGTCGACAGGTCGGTCGTCATCACCGAGCGGGACGAGGGCCGCGTCGCCTACAGGATGCTGGGCGGCGTCAGGCAGTTCGCGCTGGCCAGGATGTCGGCCGGCGAGCTCGGCGAGCTGCGGCGCCGGCACAGGGAGCACTACCTGGCCGTGGCCGTCAGGCTCGGGTGCGAGCAGAACTCCGTCAGCCGTCTGGCGACCTGGAGCACGGCCCGCGGGGAGTGGCCCAACTTCCGCGCGGCGATCGAGTCGTACGCCGCCGCCGAAGGACAGGTGGACAGCTGCGCGCGGATGCTGGTGGGGCTGTGGTTCCTCTGGCTGTACGCGGGGATGTCGAGGGAGGGCAGGAGCTATCTCGAACGCTTCCTGGCCACCAGCGGCATCGAGGGCTTCCCCCGGCTCGCGGCCCTGATGACGCTCACCCATATCAGGGTCGGGCAGGGCGACCTCGAAGCCGCGCGGCTCAGCCTGGCCGAGGCCGACCACCTGGTCGCCGCCCTCGAGGCAGCCGACGAGCAAGGGGAGCACCACGGCAGCCGCCGCCTGGAGATCGTGCGAGGGATGTACCACTTCGGGATGGGCGAGCTCGACGCGGCGGAGCAGGGGCTGAGGCGGGCGCTGAAGGCCATGACGGGCAGCCGCGACGTCGCCGCGGTCGAGGGGATCGTCACCCTCGGGCTGGTCCACGTGGCGCAGCTGCGCTTCGACGAGGCCGTGGACGTGCTGCGCAGGGCCCGCCGGCTCTGCGCCGAGCAGCGCGAGGACGTCATCGGCGCCTGGGCCGACCTCATCCTGGCGCTCGCGCTGCGTGGCAGGGGCGAGTACGCCGAGGCCATGCGCCTGGCCACCTCCGCGGTGCGCGCCCACGCGCGCATGCGCACCAACCATGCCACCGCCTTCGCCGTCGAGGTGGTGGGCTGGCTGGCCACCGACCTCGACGAGCACACCCGCGCCGCCATGCTGCTGAGCGCCACGGGCGGCCTGTGGAAGATCGAGGTGAGCGCCTTCTTCGGCTCGCGGCAGCTGGCCAGGGAGCACTCGGCCTGTGAGGATCGGCTGCGCGCCGCGCTCGGACCGCATTACGTCAGGGCGGCGGCCGCTGGGAAGGCCATGTCGGCGGCGGAGGTGGTCGCGTGCGCTCTGACGCTGTGCCCAGGCTCCTCCCGGCAGGAGGAGGACCATGGGCTGGCGCTGCTCACGCCGAGGGAGATCGACGTGGCCAGGCTGGTGGCCGACGGGCTGACCAACCGCGTCATCTCCCAGCGCCTGGTGATCGCCACCAGGACCGTCGACACCCACGTGGAGAACATCCTCAAGAAGCTCGGCTTCGCCGGGCGCAGCCAGATCGCCGCCTGGGTGATCAAGGAGCGCGGGCGCTCATGAGCCCGAACATCGTGATGGGAATAGGCACTTCTCCCGATGTTGCCAAGCGTGATGCCCTGAATACTCGTCGTGTCCGCACCTCGGGGGCCGCGGGGGCGGTTCGCGTCGATCGCGAACCAGGACGTTCGCGAGACGGACGGCCCGGCGGGCGGCTACGGGGGTGCCGGCCCGCCGGGCTCCAGGGTTCGCCGAAGGAGTGACCGAGATGACCACAGCGGGGAAGGGGAACCTGCCTGTCGAGTACACCAGCCTCGCAGGGCGGGCGGAGGAGATCGCCGAGGGGTTGCTCGGCCTGTCGGAGTCGCGTCTGGTCACCGTGACGGGGCCAGGAGGGGTGGGCAAGAGCAGGGTGGCGACCAGGGTCGCCCACGGGGCTCGCAGGCGCTTTCCCGACGGGGTGTGGTACGCCGAGCTCTCCCACGTGGCCGACGAACGCTCCCTGGTCGCCGCGGTGGCGGCGACCATGGGCAGGCCGGAGCTGACGACGGCGGAGGAGGTGGCCGACGCCTTCGCGGGATGGCGGGCCCTGCTGGTCCTCGACACCTGCGAGCACCTGATGGGCCCGGTGTCGAGGCTGGTCGAGGCGGTGCTGCGGGGGACGGGCAGGACGAAGGTGCTGGCCGTCAGCCGCGTGCTGCTGACCGTGCCGGGTCAGCGGGTGCTGACCGTCGGCCCGCTGCCCGAACAGCAGGCGCTCGCGCTGTTCGTCGAGCGGGCACGCGCCGTCGACCAGGGGTTCGAACTGATCGAGGCCACCCGCCCCTTCGCGGAGGAGATCTGCAGAAGCCTGGAAGGGGTCCCCCTGGCCATCGAGCTGGCCGCCGGCTGCCTGCGCTCGCTGCCGCTGGCCGAACTGCTGGAGCGGATGGACGACCGCTGGCCCGACCTGGCGGGCTCCAGCACGAACGTCCTGGCCCGCCAGCGCGACCTGCGCTCGCTGGTGGAGTGGAGCCACGCCCTGTGCGGCGCGGAGCAGCGGGTGCTGTGGGAGGCGCTGTCCGTGCTCAGCGGGAGCTTCCCCCTGGAGGTCGCCGAGGCGGCGGGCGCGGCGGCAGGCCTGCCGGAGGCGGACGTCGCCGCCGTGCTGTGCGACCTGGTCGACCACTCGGTCGTGCTCAGGGAGCCCACGGCCGACGGCATGCGCTACCGGCTGCTCGGCCTCTACCGGCGCGTGGGCCTGGCCCGCCTCGACGGCAGGGAGCGAGCCCCCCTCGACCGGACGCCTCCGCCGCCGCCACCCCCGCGCACGCCTCCCGCGCCGCGCGTGGCCCCGCTCAGCCCGAGGGAGGCGCAGGTCGCCACCCTCATCGCCGAGGGGCTGACCAATCTGCAGATCGCCAACAGGCTCGTGATCTCCAAGCGCACGGTGGACGCCCATGTTCGCAACATCCTCGCCAAGAGCAACCTGGCCTCCCGCACCCACGTGGCCGCCTGGGTGACCACCGAGGACACCTCGGTGCGGCTCTAGGCACTTCTCCCGATGCGGCGCCCGCCGACACTGTCCATGCTGGTGATGCCGGCGGGCGGCCGGGCGGTCCGCGGCGGCAATTCCTGCGTCGCCCCGCAGGCCGAAGCGCTTGCCGGGCGTCCCGCCGCTCGAGGCCGCCCGCTGGTCCACCGTGGAGGGAGAGGAGCTCCACACCTGGCGGAGGTCCACGTCAGCGGGCCGCGTGACACGGCCGGCGGCACCACGCGCCGGCTGCCCTTCGAAGAACGTGCCCTGGCGGCTCCGGCCTGACCGGCCGGTGCCCGGCATCTGGTAGACGTAGTCTGTGACCGACTCCGACGATGCCCTGCTGCCACTGGAGGCCGTACGGCCCGCGGAGAAGGCCAAGACCCTCGGCGCCCCCGTGGCCGCCGCCGACCTGCCGGTGGCCAGGGTCGTCGTCGACAACCCCCTCCCGCACCTCGACAGGCCCTTCGACTATCTGGTGCCCGAGCGGATGGACGCCGAGGCGCGTCCTGGCGTGCGGGTGAGGGTCCGCTTCGCCGGCAAGCTCGTCGACGGCTTCCTGCTGGAGCGGGTGGCGGGCAGCGACCACGGCGGCAGGCTGGCGGCGCTGGAGCGGGTGGTCTCGCCCGAGCCCGTGCTCACCCCCGAGATCGCGGGGCTGACCCGCGCGGTCGCCGACCGCTACGCGGGGACCATGGCCGACGTGCTGCGGCTGGCGGTTCCCCCCAGGCACGCCCGCGCCGAGTCCGACAAGAGCGCCCCCGCCCAGACCGAGCCCGCCCAGACCGAGCCCGGCATTACGGCGCCCGGCAGTACGGCGCCCGGCAGTACGGCGCCCGGTGGGACGGAGCAGGGCGGCGGGGAGCAGGGTGGCGCGGTGGCGGACGAGGGCCGGCCAGGGCGGACCGGCGAGGGCTCCGGCGCGTGGGAGGCCTACCCCATGGGGCCCTCCTTCCTCGATGCGCTGAGGGACGGCAGGCACCCCAGAGCCGTGTGGAGCGCGCTGCCGGGCAACACCGGCTGGGCGGTCCCCGTCGCCGAGGCCGTGCGCGCGACGCTCGAGGGCGGCAGGGCGGCGGTGGTCGTCGTCCCGGACGGCAAGGACGTCGTCATGGTGGACGAGGCGCTGACCGGGGCGCTGGGCGAGGGCAGGCACGTGGCCATCACCGCCGACCTCGGGCCCGCCGAGCGCTACCGCAGGTGGCTGCGGGCGCTGCGCGGTCAGGTGCGGGCGGTCGTGGGCACGAGGGCGGCGATGTTCGCCCCCGTCGAGAAGCTGGGCCTGGTCGTCATCTGGGACGACGGCGACGACCTGCACGCCGAACGCCTGTCCCCCTACCCGCACGCCAGGGAGGTGCTGGCGCTGCGCGCGCACAGGGCGGGCGCGGGCATGCTGATCGGCGGCTACTCCCGCACGGCCGAGGCCACGCAGCTGCTGGCCTCCGGCTGGGCGGGCCCGATCGTGGCCGACAGGGCCACCGTCAGAGCCGTCGCGCCGAGGGTGAAGCCCGCGGGAGAGGACGGCGAACTCGCCAAGGACCAGGCGGCCCGCGCCGCGCGGCTGCCCAGTGTGGCCTGGCGGGCGCTGAGGCTGGGCCTGGAGGACGGGCCGGTGCTCGTGCAGGTCCCGCGTCGCGGGTACCTGCCCTCGCTCGCCTGCCGTACGTGCAGGGCTCCGGCGCGGTGTGCGCACCCGCCGACCCGCGCGACGCTCACCGAGCAGCTGCTGTGCCACGGGCCGCTGGCGCTGAGGGGCGGGCACGCCGCCCCCTACTGCCGGTGGTGCGGGCGCATCGCGGGCGACTGGCGCTGCCCGTCCTGCGGCGACGGAAGGATCCGCGCCTCCGTGGTGGGCGCCCGCCGTACGGCGGAGGAGCTGGGGCGCGCCTTTCCCTCGGTGCCCGTGAAGACCTCGGGCCGCGACGGCGTGCTGGCCACGGTAGGGGAGGGGCGGGCGCTGGTGGTGGCCACGCCCGGCGCCGAGCCTGTCGCGGCGGGAGGCTACACGGCGGCGGTGCTGCTCGACGGGTGGGCGATGCTGGGCAGGGCCGATCTGAGGGCGGGGGAGGAGGCGGTGCGCCGCTGGATGAACGCCGCCGCCCTGCTCAGGCCCTCGGCCGAGCTGGTGGTGCTGGCCGACGCCGCGATGCCCGCCGTCCAGGCGTTGCTGCGCTGGGACCCGATCACGCACGCCGAGCGCGAGCTGGCCGACAGGAGGGAGCTGGGCTTCCCTCCCGCGGTGCGGATGGCGACGCTGACCGGTTCGCCCTCGGCCGTCAGAGAGATGCTCGGGGAGGTCAGGCTGCCCTCGCAGGCGCAGGTGCTCGGGCCCGTCCCCGTGGAGACGAGAAGGAGCGACGGCGAGCAGGAACGTGCCATGATCCGCGTGCCCAGGTCGGTGGGGCCTGAGTTGGCTCTCGCGCTGAAAGGGGCCACGGGGGTGCGTGCGGCGCGTAAGGCGCAGGATGTCGTGAGGGTAAGTGTTGACCCTCTCGACCTGATATAGCCCCTTTCCCCGATTCGCGCGGGCGTAAGTACTCCGTTAGCGTCACCCTGTGTCGATCGAATGGGTGAACCGAGCCATCGACGATCTGCGCGCCTGGGGGCGGGCGCACGAAGTCGACGTGGACGCGGACGAGGTCCGGCTGCTCTGCGACTACGCCAGCGACTACCTGAACGTGACCGAGCTCGGCGAGTTCACCCCTGCCACCTTCGAAGAGCTGCTCCTGTCGATCTATCCCCGCAAGGTCATCGCGCCGCCCGAGAGCGCGTCCGAGACCGTCGCGGCCGCACGCACGCTGGTCGACTTCCTCCTCGACCTGGGTGAGATCTCCGAGGAGCGGGCCGCGCTGATGCGCGGCGCGCTCACCGAGATCGAGCCTGAGATGGCCACCGCCTTGGCCGACCCGGCCAACTTCGGCATGGCCAAGAGCCTGTTCAGCTCGATCGGGCCCGAGTCGCTCGAGCAGTCGATCGCCATTCCTGCGGGCGAGGTGCCCGACCTGGGGGAGGCGCCGTGCGACTGCCCCGCCTGCGCGCCGCTGCCGGCCGTACGGCTGGCTCCCGAGCACGAACTGGAGGCGGCGCTCGAGGCCGTCCCCGTCCTGGGCGAGGCGCGCGCGCTGCGCGAGTGGCTGGCCGAGCGCGGCTCCACGCCCACCGCCAAGGGGCGCCTGCGCGTCAAGGACGCGGCGGCCGCGCCGCTGCCGACCCCGAGCCTGCTGTGGGACCTCGGCCGCCTGCGCGAGCGGGGCGCGCCCATGGACGCGTGGGCCTCGATGGTCGAGTTCCTCGTCGAGAAGGACACCGCCGGTCAGGTCACCGGCTCCGCCGAGCTCGACGAGGAGCTCTACGACCTGTTCGACATGCTCTACCGCCTGCAGTCGCCCGTTCCCGTGACCGTGGTCGGCGAGTACCTCGACGAGCTGCTCGAGTACGAGCGGCCCGACGTCGACGCCGCGCTCGGCCGCCTGGCGCACTGCGGCCTGGTGTCGCGCTCGGGCGACGCCGTCACGCTGACCCCGCTGGCCTGCTACGGCCTGCGCCGCCTCTACCTCGGCCACGGTCTGGAGGCTCCGGAAGCCGAGGACCTGGCCGCCGCCGACGCCATGGGCCTGATCGAAGGGCTGCTGTCGGGCATGCCGACGGAGCTGGCCGAGGAGGACATCCAGCGCTGGCTGGAGCGCAGGAGCCCCGCCGAGGCCGCCGCCGAGCTGCTGTCGGCGGCGGGCGGCGCGCCGGCCGTGGCGCGCGGCATCGCGGTCACCATCGTCGACAGGCTCGACTCGGCCGCCGAGAGCGCGGTGCGCGCGTGCCTGGACGACCAGGAGCTGCGCCCGCACGCCATCCACTGGCTGACCTCCCGTGGGCTGCCTGCGCCTCCCCTGACGCAGGAGGAGCTGCTCTGGGTGAGCGTCGACATGCTCGCCCTCGCGATGCCGGCCGCCGAGGAGGACCCGGAGATCTTCGCCGAGAACATCGCCGCCTCGGGACCGCCCGCCTACCTGATCGAGGAGATGTGGCGCGTCGACCACCCCGACGTGGTCGACGTCCTCGAACTTCTCGGCAGGTCCATCCCTGACGGCACCCTGGCGAAGGCCGCCAGGAAGGCCGCGTTCAAGGCACGCTCCCGCGCGATCGGTACGTCCCTGTGACGCGTGTGCAGTAAGTTTCGTGGGTGGCAAACAACGTCTTCGACCTCACCGAGCTGCGTAAGCCTCCTCCGCTCGAGGACAAGCACGTCGAAGGCCTGGTCTTCCCGCCGGTCGCGCTCGCGTCCGACGCCGACCTGGCCAGGGCGGTGCCACGGGTGCCGCTGGTCGCCGACGCCATGCGTCTGACCGCGTGGACGGGCACCCGTCCGGTCACCGAGCACGGCCTGCTGCACGCGGCCGACGCCGAGGCCGCCGTCGCCGAGCTCGGCCTGGCTCCCTCGCGCCTGCGCCTGCTGTGGATCGTCGCGGTCAACACGGGGCTGCTGCAGATCATGAGGGGCACGGCCGGCCGCGGCCCGCTCTCGTCGCAGCTGCCGGTCGAGGCGACGCTGGAGTTCTGGGACGGCGTGGTGATGGACGTCCTCGACAGGGCCGACGCCAACGCCGAGGAGCCTGGCCTGACGGGGTCGAAGGTGATCGACGAGCACCTGGCCGAGACGCTGGCCACCATCTACTCCGTCCGCACGGGCGTGGCCGCCGCCACCCTGGCCAAGGGCATCCTGCACTCCCACGAGGTGGCCTGCGCCCCCGGCGTGGTGGAGCTGCGCCGCCTGGCCGCCGTGCTGCCCGCCGAGCTCTACGAGGCGCTGGCGGTGCTCGAGTACTGCGGCCTGGTCGAGCAGACCGCCACGGGCCACTTCAGGCTCACCCCGCTCGGTGTCTGGGCGGTCAGGCGCGACCTGCTGCGCGAGGGCCACGACGCGCCGACGGCCGCCGAGGTCGAGGTCTACTCCGACTACGCCGCCGCCGAGCTGGTCGAGGCGATGATCACGGGCGCGGTCACGCCCAGCGTGGTCGCCTACTGGCTGGAGCGCCGCTCTCCCGAGTCGGCCGCCCACGAGCTCGTCCAGGTCGCAGCCTCGGGCACCGCGGGGCAGCGCGGCGCGGTCGGCACCATCCTGGAGGAGCTGGGCCCCGAGGCCGAGCTGCCCGTCCGCAAGGCGCTCGACGAGCCGCTCATGTGGCGCTATGCCGCCTCCTGGCTGCACATCCGCGACCTGCCCGCGCCGCCGCTCAGCCCCGACGACCACACCTGGATCGCGATCGACTCGCTGGCCGCGCTGCTCTACTTCGCCGACGCGCCGGGCGCGATGGGCTCCTTCGACGTCCTGGAGGCAGGCGAGGAGCTGGTGCGCCTGGTCGGCGAGATGGCCTCCGTCGACCACCCCGACACCATCGCCGTGCTCGACCTGCTCGCCAACCACCACGGGGACCAGGCGGTGGCCAAGGCCGCCAGGAAGGCCGCGATGAAGGCCCGTTCGCTGGAGGCCCAGCTCACGGGGAACGCGCCCGACTGACCGCGTGAGCCAAGCGCGTCGTTTCCCATCAGTAGACTGGGTTGATCCCATCTACGCGAACGGAGTACCCCTTGTCCATTCAGTCGATCCGGCTGTTCGGTGACCCGGTGCTGCGCACCCCGGCGGCCCCCGTCGTCGACTTCGACAAGGAGCTGCGCAAGCTGGTCAAGGACCTCACCGACACGATGATGGACGCGCCGGGCGCCGGCCTCGCGGCCCCGCAGATCGGTGTCGGCCTGCGCGTGTTCACCTACTACGTCGACGACCAGCTCGGGCACCTGATCAACCCCGACCTCGACCTGTCGGCCGACCTCGACGAGGAGGGCGAGGAGGGCTGCCTGTCCTTCCCCGGCCTGTCCTTCCCGACGCCGCGGGCGATCAGGGCGGTCGCCAAGGGCTTCAACATGCACGGCGAGCCGGTCGTGCTCGAGGGCACCGACCTGATGGCCAGGTGCTTCCAGCACGAGACCGATCACCTCGACGGCATCCTGTTCATCGACAGGATGGACCCCAAGCAGCGCAAGCTGGCGATGAAGGCCATCCGCGAGGCCGAGTGGAGCGGGTTGTCCGCCCCCACGGTGAAGTTCTCACCCCACGCCACGGGCGGGAGGGCCCTCTGACGATGCGCCTGGTCTTCGCCGGCACTCCCGAGACCGCGCTGCCCTCGCTGCGCGCGCTGATCGACTCGCCGCGCCACGAGGTGGTGGCCGTGCTCACCCGTCCCGACGCCCGCGCGGGCAGGGGACGCTCCCTGCAGCCCAGCCCGGTCGCCGAGCTGGCGCGGGAGGCCGGCATCGAGGTGCTGCGTCCCGCCAAGGTGGGCGACCCCGACTTCCTCGCCCAGCTGGCCGCGCTGGAGCCCGACTGCTGCCCCGTGGTCGCCTACGGGGCCCTGCTTCCGCAGGCCGCGCTCGACATCCCCCGCCACGGGTGGATCAACCTGCACTTCTCCCTGCTGCCCGCTTGGCGCGGCGCCGCTCCTGTGCAGCACGCCGTGCTTCACGGCGACGAGATCACCGGCGCGGCCACCTTCCAGATCGTGAAGGAGCTCGACGCGGGGCCCGTCTACGGCGTGGTCACCGAGGAGATCAAGGCCACCGACACCAGCGGCGAGCTGCTGGCACGCCTGGCGATCTCGGGCGCGGGGCTGCTGGCGGCCACGCTCGACGGCGTCGAGGACGGCACGCTGGAGGCCCGCCCCCAGCCGCTCGAAGGGGTGTCCGTCGCGCCCAAGCTCACCGTCGAGGACGCCCAGGTCGACTGGAGCGCGCCCGCCATGCGGGTGGACAGGCTCGTGCGGGCCTGCACGCCCAACCCGGGGCCGTGGACGACCTTCCGCGACCAGCGGGTGAAGCTCGGCCCCGTACGGCCTGTCGCGTCGGCTGAGCGGCTGGCCCCCGGCGAGCTCTCGGTGGAGAAGAACACCGTGCGGGTCGGCACCGGCACCCACCCGGTGGAGCTGGGCGAGGTGCAGCCACAGGGCAAGCGGCTGATGACTGCGGGGGAGTGGGCGCGCGGCGTGCGCGTCACGGCTGAGGATCGGCTGGTCTGATGGCGGATCGTGGATCACAGGGCCGCCGCGGCTCTTCGGGCTCCTCGGGCGGTTCTTCTGGCTCCGCGGGGGGCCGCGGGCCTGCGGGCGGCCGCGGTTCCTCCGGAGGGCACGGATCTTCCGGAGGTCGCGGTGCCTCGGGAGGGCAGGGCTCGCCTGGCGGGCAGGGCTCTGCGGGAGGGCGCGGCGGCCCCGGAGGGCGCGGTCGTGGGCCGCGACCGCCGAAGCCGACGCGCGACGAGGCGCGCAACGCCGCCTACGACCTGCTGAGGGCCGTCGACGAGCGCGACGCCTACGCCAACCTGCTCATGCCCCGCCTGCTGCGCGAGCGCGGCCTCGCCGGCCGCGACGCCGCGCTGGCGACCGAGCTGGCCTACGGCACGCTGCGCGGCCTGGGCACCTACGACTCGATCATCGCCATGTGCGGCGACCGCGAGCCCGACCCGGCCGTGCTCGACGCGCTGCGCCTGGGCGCCCACCAACTGCTCAAGATGCGCGTCCCTCCGCACGCGGCCGTCGGCACCACCGTCGACCTGGTACGGCTGCGCATCGGCACCGGCGCCTCCCGCTTCGCCAACGCCGTCCTGCGCAAGATCGCCTCCAGGTCGTTGGAGGAGTGGATCCCGATCGTCGCGCCCTCGGAGGACACCGACCCCGTCGGCCACCTCGCGGTCGCCTACAGCCATCCCCGCTGGATCGTCAGCGCCTTCCGCGACGCGCTCGGCGGCGACCCCAAGGAGACCTCCGAGCTGCTGGCCGCCGACAACGCCAGGCCCATGGTCACGCTGGTGGTCAGGCCGGGGCGCAGCTCGATGGAGGAGCTCGAGGACTCTGGGGCCGAGCCAGGACGCTACTCGCCCTACGCCGCCTACCTTCCCGAGGGCGACCCAGGCCGGGTCCTCGCGGTGGCCGAGACCCGCGCCGCCGTCCAGGACGAGGCCAGCCAGCTCGTCGCCCTCGCGCTCACCAGGGTTCCCGTGGAGGGCCCCGACGAGTTGTGGCTGGACATGTGCGCGGGCCCCGGCGGCAAGGCGGGCCTGCTCGACGCCATCGCGACTCACGGCGACCTGGCGGGGCTCGACGCCCGCGATCCCGCCGCCTTCCCCGGAGGCGCGAGGCTGCTGGCCGCCGACGCCCAGTACCACAGGGCCAGGCTGGTCTGGCAGACCACCAGGCAGGCCGCGGTCGTCACCGCGGACGGCACCGAGCCGCCGTGGCGTCCTGGCGTCTTCGACAGGGTCATGCTCGACGCTCCCTGCACCGGGCTCGGCGCACTGCGCCGCCGTCCTGAGGCCAGGTGGCGGCGTGACCCCGCTAGCGTGGCCGAGCTCGGCGCGCTCCAGCGCCGTCTGCTGGCCGCCGCCCTCGACGCGCTGCGGCCGGGCGGCGTGGTGGCCTACGTGACCTGCTCGCCGCATCTGGCCGAGACCCAGGTCGTGGTCGCCGACGCGCTGAAGCGCAGGAACGACGCCGAACAGCTCGACGCCCGCGCCTTCCTGCCCGAGGTCGAGGGGCTCGGCGACGGGCCGCACGCGCAGTTCTGGCCCCACCGTCACGGCACCGACGCCATGTTCATCGCGCTGCTGCGCAAGACGGCCACGCCCTCATGACCCCGGCCGGGGACGTGCGTCCGCACCTCAGGTCCTGTCAGGACGGGGCCGCTGGGCCGAGCCTGGACGGCCGGGGGCGGCCGGGTGCGAGCAGCGGCTCGGCGGCCGGTGGCGGACAGCCGGAAGGCGTTCACTAAACTCTGGGCATCATGGCCGTTCAGATCTCGCCCAGCATCCTGTCCGCCGACTTCGCCAGGCTCGCCGACGAGGCCGCCCGCGTGCCGAACGCCGACTGGCTGCACGTGGATGTCATGGACAACCACTTCGTGCCCAACCTCACCATCGGCCTTCCGGTCGTCGAGGCACTCCTCAAGGCCACCTCGACGCCGATCGACTGCCACCTGATGATCGAGGACCCCGACCGGTGGGCGCCCGCCTACGCCGAGGTGGGCGCCGGCAGCGTCACCATCCACGCCGAGGCCGCCAAGGCCCCCGTGCGCACGCTGCGCCAGATCCGCGCGGTGGGGGCGCGCTCCGGGTTCGCGCTGAACCCCTCGACGGCTGTCGAGCAGTACGAGGACCTGCTGCCCGAGATCGACATGCTGCTGCTGATGACGGTGGAGCCCGGTTTCGGGGGACAGAAGTTCCTCGACGTGGTCCTGCCGAAGATCAGGCGGGCGAGGGAGCTGATCGCCAGGTACGGGGGCGAGGTGTGGCTCCAGGTCGACGGCGGGGTGGCGGCCGACACCATCGAGCGCTGCGCCGAGGCGGGCGCCGACGTGTTCGTCGCGGGCAGCGCGGTCTACGGCGCCGCCGACCCCTCGGCCGCCATCGACCACCTCCGCGAACTCGCCACCACCTGACGGCTCTCCCACCGCGAACGGCCCCCACCACCGCGGGCGTGGTCAGCGGGCGCGGGATCAGGGCAGCGGGTAGTGGCACGCGGTCAGGTGGCCGTCGCGGTCGCCCTGCAGCCGCGTCAGCGGCGGCGTGGTCAGCGCGCACTTCTCCTGCGCCCGCCAGCACCTGGTCCTGAAGCGGCAGCCCGACGGCGGGTCGATCGGCGACGGCACGTCGCCGGTGAGCCTGATCCGCTCCCTGCCGCCGCCGTCCACCGCCACCTCGGGCACCGCCGACAGCAGCGCGTGCGTGTACGGGTGCCGGGGGCTCTCGTAGAGCGAGGTCCTGTCGCCGATCTCCACGATCCTGCCCAGGTACATCACCGCCACCCGCTGCGAGAAGTGCCGCACCACGGCCAGGTCGTGCGCGATGAACAGGAAGGCGATCCCGAGCTCCCGCTGCAGCCGCCCCAGCAGGTTGACCACCTGGGCCTGGATCGAGACGTCGAGCGCGGAGACTGGCTCGTCGGCGACGATCAGCCTGGGCTCCAGCGCCAGCGCCCTCGCGATGCCGATCCGCTGCCGCTGGCCGCCGGAGAACTCGTGCGGGAAGCGGTTGACGTGCTCGGGGTTGAGCCCGACGATCTCCAGGAGCTCGCGGACCCTGGCCTCGCGCCCGCCCTTCGGGTTGAGCCCGTTGATGTCCATCGGGCCCCTGATGATCGCGCCGACCGTGTGGCGGGGGTTCAGCGACGAGTACGGGTCCTGGAAGATCATCTGGATCTCCGGCCTGATCGGTCGCAGCGCCCTGCGGCTCGCGTGGCTGATGTCGCGGCCGTCGTAGAGGACGCGTCCCGCGGTGGGCTCGAGCAGGCGGGCGGCCAGGCGTCCCGTCGTGGACTTGCCGCACCCGGACTCGCCGACCAGGCCGAGCGTCTGCCCCGCGTGGACGGTCAGGTCGACGCCGTCCACCGCGTGCACCCTGCCGATCTGACGCCTGACCGGGAAGCCGCCCCTGACGGGGAAGTGCTTCTCCAGTCCCGACAGCTCCAGCAGCGTCATGGGGCCACCTCCCGCTTCTGCTTCATGGTCAGGTAACAGGCGTCGCCGTGCCCGCGCGGCGGGGAGAGCTCGGGCCGCTCGCCCGTGCACACCCGGGGCCCCGGCAGTTCCACGAAGTCGCAGCGCGGATGGAACGGGCAGCCCTTCGGCACGTTGAGGAGGCTGGGAGGGGCGCCGCGCACAGGCCGCAGCTCCTCGGTGACGGGGCGGCGCAGCGTCGGCATCGAGCCGAGCAGCCCCCACGTGTACGGATGGCGGGGCTCGTGCAGCACCTCACGCACGGTGCCGCGCTCGACGGCCCTGCCCGCGTACATGACCAGCACGTCGTGGGCGGCGGTGGCGACCACGCCCAGGTCGTGGGTGATGAGGATGATCGCGGTGCCGCTCTGCTCCTGCAGCTCCCTCAGCAGGTCGAGGATCTGCGCCTGCACAGTCACGTCCAGCGCGGTGGTCGGTTCGTCGGCGATCAGCAGGCCCGGGTCGCACACCAGCGCCATCGCGATCGTGGCGCGCTGTCGCATGCCGCCGGAGAACTGGTGCGGGTAGTCCTCGGCGCGCGCCTTCGGCTGCGGGATGCCGACCCTGTCCAGCATCTGGATCGCCCGCTCCCATGCGGCCGACCTGGAGGTGCCCCTGTGCCTGCGGTAGACCTCCGCGATCTGCGCCCCCACCGTGTGATACGGCGACAGCGAGGTCAGCGGGTCCTGGAAGATCATGGCGATCCTGTCGCCGCGCAGCCGCTCCATCGCCGTGCGGGGCGCGCCGAGCAGCTCCTTTCCTTCGAACAGGACGCTGCCCGAGATGGTGGAGGTGCGGGGGTCGTGCAGGCCGAGCACCGCCAGGCTGGTCACCGACTTGCCCGAGCCGGACTCGCCCACGACGCCGAGCGTGCTGCCGCGCTCGACCTCGAACGACAGCTCGTCCACGGCGTGGACGACGCCGTCCTCGGTCGCGAAGTCGACGGTCAGATCGTTGACGTGAAGGAACACTAGGTCAGCCTCACCCTGGGGTCGATGACGGCGTAGAGGGCGTCGACCACGGCGTTCATGACCACGATCGCGCCCGCGGCGACCAGGACGGTCGCCATCAGCGTGGGCAGGTCGGAGTAGGTGACGGCGCGGACCGACAGGCGGCCGATGCCCTGCAGGCCGAACGTGGTCTCCGTGATGATCGCGCCGCCGATGAGGGTGCCGAGGTCCACGCCGAAGATCGTGACGATCGGGATCAGCGTGCCGCGCAGCGCGAAGCGCAGGATGACCGTACGGGCGGGCATGCCCTTGGCGCGGGCCGTGCGGACGTAGTCCTCGCTCAGGTTCTCCACCATCGTGGAGCGCGTCATCCTGGTGTAGTTGGCGGTGAAGATGATCGCCAGCACCACCCAGGGCAGCAGCAGCCCCGTCGCCCAGCCGAGCGGGTTCTCCGTGAGCGGCACGTACGAGGGGCTGGGCAGGAGCTTGCCCTGGTAGACCAGGAAGTACAGGGCGAGGGTGCCGACGAAGTAGATCTGCACCGACGCCCCGACGAGCGAGGCCACGCTCGCGACCTTGTCCAGCGGACGGCCCTGGCGCAGCGCGGCGAGGATGCCGGTGGCCACGCCGAAGGTCAGGAAGATCACCGCGGCGCCGATCGTGAGCGAGAGCGTCACGGGCAACCTGTCCATGATCGTCTCGAAGACCGGGGCGCGGTTGACGAAGGAGTAGCCGAGGCAGGGCGCGGGGCAGTAACCGAGGCCCGGGTAGTCGCGGCCCGCGAAGATCCCCGCCAACCACGCCACGAACTGGGCCATCACCGGCTGGTCGAGGCCGAGGTTACGCCTGACGAGGGCGAGCAGCTCGGGCGGGCAGACCTTGCCGCAGGCCAGCAGGGCGGGGTCCGACGGCAGCGCGAAGAACAGGAAGAACGTCACCGCCGAGATGGTCACCAGCGTGATCGCGGTGGCGATGGTACGGCGGACGGCGAAACGGAGCACGTGATCTCCCGCGGCGGAGGGGCCCCGGACGGCGACCGTCCGGGGCCGGGGTCGCTATGGCTTCACGAAGATGGTGTTGGGGGAGACGATCCACTGCTGGGGGTCGATCTCCGCCCCGCCCACCTTGGAGCCGTGCAGCATGGTCGCGATGCGGTTCTCCGCCACGACCAGCGGGGTGATGGTCTCCTGGATCTTCCTGTCGAGGCGCATCCAGGCCGCGTTCTGCTCGTCGAAGTCGGGCATCTCGGCGATCTTCTTCATCTCGGCCTTGAGCGCGGGGTCGTTCAGGTGCGAGTAGTTGGGGGCGCCGTCGGCGACAGGGCCGAAGATGACCGGCAGGACCGTCGAGCCCGAGGCCCAGTCGGCGCCCCATCCGCCCCAGTAGAGGTCGAAGGCGTTGTCCACCAGGCCGATGGAGTCGTAGTAGGTCTTGCGGTCCATGGGCTTGGTGACGACCGTGATCCCCGCCTTCTCGAGCGCGTTCTTGATCGCGACGGTGACACGTTCCTGCACGGGCGTCTGGTTGTAGGCGTAGACGATGGTCGGCGTCGGGTCGCTCGACTCCGCCAGCAGCTGCTTGGCCTTCTCGATGTCCCCGTCGGGCTTGGCGGCCTTGCCGAACAGGTCGTAGGACTCGTAGCCGATCGTGGTGTTCTCGTTCAGGATGGTCGTCGGCAGCGCGGCGGCCTGGGGCCCGCCCATGATCTGCTGGATCTGCCTGCCGGGCCAGGCGTGGTTGACGGCCTGGCGGATCTTGATGTCCTTCACCCTGTCGAGGTTGAAGTAGTAGTAGTTGCCGTAGGGCGAGGGGCTGATCATGCGCCTGGGCGCCAGGCTCTGGTCGCTGAGCACCTGCTGCAGCCGCTCGGGCGGGGTGAGGGCGTAGAAGGTGAACGCCTGCTGGTCGGCGACCGCGTCGGCGACGAGCCTGTCGGTGATCTGCAGCGCCTCCTGGCCGAACTCCAGCTTCCACACGTCGGGGTAGGCGCCGCGGATCGGGTCGGTGGCCGCGTCCCACTGCGGGTTGCGCTCCAGCTGGTACGACTTGTCCACCACGTGCGACTTGATGATGTACGGCCCGCTGGAGACCGGCTGCTTGTCGTACTGCTCCTTGGTGTCCTTGGCCTTGGGCACGATGTTGTAGCCGGCCATCGCGAACGCGTAGTTGGCGTCGGCGTGCGGCGCCTTGAACCTGAAGACGACGGTCTTGTCGTCGGGGGTCTCGATGGCGTCGAGCTCCTTGCCGCCGTAGGGCCCCTCGTAGGCCGCCCTGTGGTCCTCCTGCGTCAGCCACTGCTGGATGTAGGTGGGCCCCTGGGTGATGAAGGGCGCGAACATCCGCTCGATCGTCCATTTGACGTCCGCCGAGGTGATCGGCGTGCCGTCCTGCCACTTCACCCCGTCCTTCAGGGTGAAGGTCCACGTCCTGCCGCCGTCGGAGGCCGTTCCCGCGTCGGTGGCCAGGTCGCCGACGAGCTTGTACTCGCCCTTGGCGACCCGCTTGTAGCCGGTCAGCCCGCGATGCAGGAGCAGCGCGAAGTTGGCCTCGGTGTTGACGTAGATCTGGGCGGGGTCCAGGTGGGAGAAGTCGTCCCTGTCGATCATCGTGACGGTGCCGCCCTTGACGACGCCGTCGGGCGCGATGGCTGGACCCCTGCTGTCCTCGGCGGTGCCCACCGAGATCTTCGGCGGGCTGTACGAGGCGGCGGCCGAGGGCGTCGCCTGCGGGCTCGTGCCCTGCGGGGGAGCGCCCTGGTTGGCGGGCGCGCAGGCGCCGGTGAGCGCCAGGGCCCCGGCGGCGAGTACGGCGATGACCGTGCGGACGGACGGCATGACTCTCCTATCGTTTGATCTTCGGGTCGAAGGCGTCCCTGACGGAGTCGCCGAGCAGGTTGAACGCGATGACGAAGACCAGCAGGGCGACACCGGGGAAGACGAGGTAGGTGATGTCGTTCTGGTAGACCTCGGTGCCGCGCAGGAACATCCGCCCCCAGTCGGGGATCGGCTCGATCATGCCGACGCCGAGGAAGGACAGCGCCGCCTCCGCCGTCACCAGGGCGGGCAGCAGCAGCGTCGACTGGATGAGGATCGGGGTCCAGAGGTTCGGCAGCAGCTCCCTGAACACGACCCTGGCGGGGGAGGCGCCGGTCACCCTGGCGGCCTCGACGAACTCCCGCTCCCTCAGCGTCAGCACCTGGCCGCGCAGCAGCCTGGCCAGCCCCGCCCAGCCGAAGGCGCTCAGCACGATCACCAGCGTGACCGCGCGCAGCCACACGGGCGTCTGCTCGTCGGGCCTGACGAACAGGTTCTCCACCACGGGCATGAACGCGATCGTGAACAGCACCGCGGGGAAGGACAGCACGATGTCGATCACCCGGCCGATCAGCGAGTCGACCCGCCCTCCCGCGTAGCCGGCCACGATGCCGAGCACCACGCCGAGCAGGGAGGTGAGCACCGTGGCCACGACCGCGATCAGCAGGGAGGTCCTGATGCCGTAGACGAGTTGGGTGAACACGTCGCGGCCGAGGCCGGGCTCGATGCCGAACCAGAATTGCGAGCTCACCCCTCCGTTGGCCCCCACGGGATAGCCGAAGTCGTTCAGCAGTCCCGGATTCTCCTGGCCGTAGAGCGTGTAGGGATCTTTTCCGTAGACCATGGAAATGACCGGCGCGAGAATGGCGACGAGGAAGAAGAACAGCACGATCACGGCGGCCCCGATCCCGGCCCTGTCGCGCTTGAACCGCAGCCACATGAGCTGGCCGGGTGAGCGCCCGACGGCTTCGGGCAGCGGGGTCACGGCGGTCGCGTCCAGCGTGGAGGTCGGGATCGTCATGGGGGCTGCTCCCGTGTCTGTCGTGCCTTGCTCGCACGTTCGCAGCCGCGGGACCGTCAATTCAATGCGCGTTCCTTGCCGATTCTGTCGCGCGATTTCGACGTGTTCGTCGACTGATCCGAGTGACAATCGGCGGCGTGTGGCCTGGATCGGTCACCAGATCGCGACACGAACTCCACGAATTCCGGACATGGGTCCATGGTTGTGGGGTAATTGATTACTTATGGAGGATCACGGGCTGTTCGGGCCGCACTCGGTGACCTGGCGGGTGATGGGGGAGCCCATCCTGCTGGTGGGCGGCTTCCGAGCCCTGCTCATGCAGGGCCTGCACCCCAGGGCGATGCGCGGAGTGCTGCAGAACTCCGCGCTCATGGACCCCGCCGAGGCGTGGTCGCGCTTCCAGCGCACGACCGAGTTCGTCAGGGTGCGCACCTACGGCTCGCAGGCCGAGGTGGCCCGGGCGGGAGCCAGGGTCAGGAAGATCCACGCCACGCTGACCGCGCTCGATCCCGACACCGGCGAGCGCTTCCGTCTCGACGAGCCGGAGGCGCTGCGCTGGGTGCACGTCGGCGAGGTCGACTCCTATCTGTCGGTCGCCCGCAGGGCGGGCATCGGCCTGTCGCACGCCGACGCCGACCGGTTCGTGGCCGAGTGGCGCGCGGCGGCCGAGGTCGTCGGCCTCTCGCCGTCGGAGGTGCCGGGGTCGGTGGCCGAGATGCGCGACTACATCGAGTCGGAGCGCCCTGGGCTGCGGTTCGTGCCCGAGGCCGCCCATCCGCTGCGGCTGTCGCTCAACGCGCCGCTGCCGTTCTATCTCGCGCCGGTCAAGGCCGCGCTGCCCGCGCTCACCCTGCTCGCCTTCGCGACGCTGCCCCGGTGGGCGCGCCGCCTGTACGGGCTGCCCGCCACCCCGGTGGGCGACCTGTGGGCCACGGCGTCGCTGCGCGCGCTGCACGCGGGGCTGGGGTTCGTGCCCGCCCAGGTGCGCTACGCCCCCGACGTCCGCAGGGCGCGCCGCATCATGGCCGCCTGATCCTCCCCCCGGTACGGCACGCACGGCAGCGCCCCTCCGCCCGGCACGTGGATCCGTCCTCCGAAGGGACGCTCCTCGGGCGATGACGGCCGGCCGCCCGAACGGCGAACCCGCTCACCTGCGAAAACTTGTCAACCAAGCGCTCGTTCAAAAATTTCGCCGGGGGTGGTCGCGTCCGGCTTTTCGGGCATGGCAAACTGGTAGCGAACAGAGCTAGCGTGCTCCGGGGTCGGTGAAAGTCCGAACCGGCGGTGACAGTCCGCGACCCGGCCGATGCCATCGGCCGGTTGACTCGGTGAAATTCCGGGACCGACGGTGAAAGTCCGGATGGGAGGAAGCGCGCGGGTGTCCGGTGTCCAGCCGGGCGCCTCTGTGGTGCGTGTGCCGCACCCTGTCATCCCCGGGGCCCGCCGTAGCTGCAAGCTACTGGCGAGTAGGAGGTCCGGGGGTGGAGGAACCCAGCCCGGCCGGTGCCGTACCGGATGGCGACGCCCTGCACATGGCGAGGGCGATCAGACTGGCCGCGCTCGGCCGGGGCACCACCAGTCCCAACCCCGTCGTCGGCTGCGTCGTCGTCGACGCGGCGGGAGCGCACGCGGGCGAGGGCTTCCACGCCTACGCGGGCGGCCCGCACGCCGAGGTCGTGGCGCTGAGCGAGGCGGGCGAGCGGGCCAGAGGCGGCACCGCCTACGTCACTCTCGAGCCCTGCGACCACACCGGCCGCACGGGGCCCTGCTCGCAGGCCCTGCTGGAGGCGGGCGTCGCGAGGGTGGTGGTGGCCGTCCTCGACCCCAATCCCGAGGCCGCGGGCGGGATGAGCAGGCTGCGCGCCCACGGCGTGCGCGTCGACAGCGGCCTGATGGCCGAGGAGGCCGAGCGCGGCAACGCCGAGTGGCTCACCTTCGTCCGGCTCGGCAGGCCGCACGTGACGTGGAAGTTCGCCGCCACCCTCGACGGCAGGTCGGCGGCGCAGGACGGCACCAGCCAGTGGATCACCTCCCCCGAGGCCAGGGCCGACGTGCACAGGCTGCGCGCCGAGTCCGACGCCGTCGTCGCGGGGATCGGCACCGTCCTGGCCGACGACCCCCGGCTGACCGCCCGCCCGGACCCGCGGCAGTCCTTCCATCAGAGTCCCCACCCGGCCACCCCGCGCCGGGCGCCGTTGCGGGTGGTGGTCGACTCCGAGGCCAGGACCCCGCCCGGCGCCAGGGTGCTGTCGTCCGAGGCCCCCACCCTCATCGCCATCGCCGACGACGCAAAGACCGACCTGCAGGCGCCTCTCCTGCGCCTGCCCAGAGCCCACCCGGACGGCCTCGACCTGCGCGCGCTGCTGACCGAACTCGCCCGGCGGCAGATCGTCAGCGTGTTCGTGGAAGGCGGACCGGCCCTCGCGGGTTCCTTCCTGAGGGAAGGGCTGGTCGACCGCGTGGTCGCCTACCTGGCTCCGGCGCTCCTCGGATCGGGGGCCGCCGCGCTGGGGCCGGCGGGGGTGCGGACGATCACCGACACCCACCGGCTGGTCTTCGAGGATGTAACCCCCATCGGGACGGACCTGCGGATCACCGCCCGCCCCGCGAGTGAGGAGCACTGATGTTCACCGGAATAGTGGAAGAGCTGGGCGAGATCGTCTCGGTCGAACCCCACGGCGAGGCGGCCAGGCTGGCCGTGCGCGGCAAGGTCGTCACCTCCGACGCCAAGCACGGCGACTCGATCGCCGTCAACGGCGTCTGCCTGACCGTCGTCGACGTCGAGGACGAGGTGTTCACCGTCGACGTGATGCGGGAGACCCTGAACAGGAGCTCGCTCAAGAGCGCGCAGGCGGGCGCGCGGGTCAACCTGGAGCGGGCCGTACGGGCCGACCAGCGCCTGGGCGGGCACATCGTGCAGGGCCACGTGGACGGCACGGCGGCCCTGCTCTCGCGTGAGCCCGGCGAGCTGTGGGACGACGTGCGCTTCTCCCTGCCGCGTGAGCTGAACCGCTATGTGGCGGAGAAGGGCTCGATCGCGGTCGACGGGATCAGCCTCACCGTGACCAGCGTGGACGAGGACAGTTTCGGCGTGAGCCTGATCCCCACGACGCTCGAGCTCACCACGCTGGGCGCCAGGCGGCAGGGCGACCTGGTCAACCTCGAGGTGGACGTGATCGCGAAGTACGTGGAGAAGCTGGTGGTGACCAAGTGAACGGCGACTTCACCGTCTTCGGCACGCCGGTCTTCTGGACCGACCTGATCGGCAACGTCGCGGCGCTGGCCACGGTCGTGCTGGCGATGCGCAGGTCGATGTGGACCTGGCCGGTGCAGCTGACGGGCGCGGTACTGCTGTTCATCGCCTCGATCAACGCGCACATCACCGGCAACGCGCTCAAGCAGGTGCTCTTCGGCGCCCTGGCCGTCTACGGCTGGTACAAGTGGACGCAGGGCAGGCGCGACGACGGTGGCCTCGCCGTCAGGCCGGCGACGGGCAGGGAGCGCACCGCGCTGATCGGCGCCATGGTGGTCGGCACGGTCGTGATCGCCCTGCTGTTCACGTGGCTCAACTCCCTGGGCCTGCACATCTCGTGGGCGCCGTGGCCGGACGCCTACATCTTCGTCGGCTCGGCGGTGGCCACCTTCGCGCAGGGCAGGGCGCTGCTCGACTTCTGGTGGATCTGGGTGCTCGTCGACCTCGTGGGCGTGCCGCTGGCCTTCACCTCGGGCCTGGTGGTCTCGGGCGTCGTCTACGCCGTCTTCCTCGTGCTGGTCATCCTCGGCTTCCGCAGCTGGCTGAAGCAGTACCGCTCCACCGCGGCGGTGCCGGCATGAGCGACATCACGCTCGACTCGGTCGAACGGGCCATCCACGACATCCGCGAGGGCAGGCCCGTCGTGGTCGTCGACGACGAGAACCGCGAGAACGAGGGCGACATCATCTTCGCCGCGGCCAGGGCCACGCCCGAGCTGCTCACCTTCACCATCCGCCACACCAGCGGGGTGATCTGCGTGCCGATGGAGGGGCGCGAGCTCGACAGGCTCGGCCTGCCGCTCATGGTGTTCCAGAACAAGGAGCGCATGCGCACCGCGTACACGATCAGCGTGGACGCCCGCGACGGCGTGACCACCGGCATCTCGGCCGCCGACCGCGCCAGGACCATCCGCACGCTGGCCGACTCGGCCACCGAGCCCCAGGAGCTGGTCAGGCCGGGCCACATCTTCCCGCTGCGCTACCACGAGGGCGGGGTGCTGGCCAGGAGGGGCCACACCGAGGCCGCCGTCGACCTGGCCCGCCTGGCGGGCCTGAGCCCCGCGGGCGTGCTCGCCGAGATCGTCAACGACGACGGCACCATGGCCAGGCTGCCGGAGCTGCGGGAGTTCGCCGACAAGCACGACCTCGCGCTGATCTCCATCGAGCAGCTCGTCGACCACAGGCGGCGCACCGAGAGCATGGTCACGAGGGTCGCCGAGACCAGGCTGCCCAACATCTACGGGCTCTGGCAGGCCTACGGCTACGCCAGCGCCCTCGACGGCGGCGAGCACGTCGCGCTGGTGCTCGGCGAGCTGGGCGACGGCGAGAACGTCCTGGTGCGGGCCCACTCCGAGTGCCTGACGGGCGACGTGTTCGGCTCGTTGCGCTGCGACTGCGGCGTGCAGCTGGAGAACGCCATGGAGGCGATCGCCGAGGAGGGCCGCGGCGTGATCGTCTACCTGCGGGGCCACGAGGGCAGGGGCATCGGCCTGCTGGCCAAGCTCAAGGCCTACAGCCTGCAGGACAACGGAAGCGACACCGTCGACGCCAACCTGGAGCTCGGCCTGCCTGTGGACGCGAGAGAGTTCTCCAACGCCGGGCAGATCCTGGCCGACCTCGGCGTGAAGTCGGTCAGACTGCTCACCAACAACCCGGCCAAGCTGCGCGGCATGGACGGCTACGGCATCAAGGTGCTGGGCCGCGAGCCGATGCCGGTGGCGGCCAACCCGCACAACGAGGCCTACCTGAAGGCCAAGAGAGAGCGATTGGGGCACCAGCTGTGAGCGGAGCGGGCAGGCCCGCGGCGACGGTGGTCGACGCGACAGGGCTCAGCGTGGGGATCGTGGCGGCCAGCTGGCACGGGAAGATCACCGACCAGCTGGTGGCGAGGGCCGTCCAGGCCGCGCAGGACAGCGGCGCGGACGCCACCGTGGTGCGCGTCGCGGGCTCGCTGGAGATCCCGGTGATCGCCCAGGCCATGGCCAGGAGGCACGACGCGGTGGTGGCGCTCGGCGCGGTGATCCGCGGCGAGACCGCGCACTTCGACTACGTGTGCGACTCGGTGACTGCGGGGCTGACCAGGATCTCGCTGGACGAGGAGACCCCCGTCGGCAATGGGGTGCTCACCTGTGAAACCCTTGACCAGGCGATCGCCAGGAGCGGGCTGCCCGGCAGCGTCGAGGACAAGGGGTACGAGTCCACGGTCGCGGCGATGGAGACGGCGCTGCTCCTGCGAGGACTGCGATAGTTTTCACTTGATCAAGACAACACCCACCGACACAGCGAGAAGCCGACATGCCTGAGCCCGTGAGTCCTCCGCCCCTGCCCCTGACCTGGCGGCCGCGGAGGGGGAGATGGGTGGCCTACGGCTTCGCGGGGTTCATCGTGCTCGGCGCGATCGTGATGGCGATCTTCATCTCGGAGCCCTTCCAGCTCCCTGACAAGATCATGATCGTGGCCTTCGGGTGCGGGGTGGCGTGGGTGCTGCACCTGCTCGGCAGGGTCAGGGTCGAGGCCGACGAGCAGGGCATCACCGTGGTCAACGCGCTGCGCACCCACCGCTACACCTGGCCTGAGGTGCTCGACGTCACGCTGCTCGAGAGCGACCCGTGGCCGAAGATCGACTTCTCCGACGGGCTGACGGTGGGCGCGATGGGCATCCAGGGCAGCGAGAAGGCCCGCGCCCGCCGCGCCACCGCCGAGCTGGCGGCGTTGATCAAGGCCAAGGGCGAGGCGGGGGAGTAGGTCAGTCCAGCGCCCAGGCCCGCTCGGCCGCCAGCACCCTGGCGACCTCGGGAGGAAGCGCGTCACGCACCTCCACCACGCCGTTCTCCTCGCGCAGCACGGTCACGATCCCCGTCACGAGCCTGCGCCGCCGCAGCACGTCGAGCGCCCGCACCTCGCGCTCGGTGGTGAGGGTCTCGGGAGCGGACGCGGCCAAGGCGGGTGGCCGGGAGGCGGGTTCGTCCGGGGCGGTGTCCTGAGCGGTGGGCTCGGCGTCGATCGGGGCGCGCTCGGCGAGCGTGGCCTCCTTCGGCTCCTCGATCGGGCGCCACTGCCACAGCCGGTAGCTGAGCCCTGGAGAGGGCCGCTCGCCCAGCTCGCCCGAGGCCAGCTGGAAGGTCGGCAGCCCGTCGGGGTTGAGGCGCCTGGCGCCGGCCACCGAGCTGCGCAGCTCGTTCAGGTAGCGGCGGCGGTTGCCCTCGTCGGTGTCGAGCAGCCAGGTGGGCGGCCTGGTCAGCAGCCGGGGACGAAGGTCGCCGAGCAGCTCGGCCAGCCTGATCTCGTGCTCGTGGTCGAGCGGCCACTCCTCCTCGCCCTTGGCGGGAGAGGCGGGGGCGGGCGGCTCGCCCGAGCCGGGCACCCTGACCGAGACCCAGTCGCCGGCCGCGGAGCGGGTCTCCACGGCCTCCTGCGGCTTGGCCTCGGCCTCGACGCCGTCGGGACGCAGGTGCTGGGCGGGGTCGAAGACGTCCTTGATCGGCCAGAAGCGCAGCAGACGTTCGGCGTTGTGGGCGTACAGGTGCAGGCCGTACTCGAAGAAGGCCGGACCGATCAGCACGCTGCGGCCCGAGCCGGCGAACATGTACGGCGTGACCGCGACGACCCCCGTCTCGGCGACGCAGCTGGCGTCGGCGACGAGCTTGCCGTGTCCCTCCCACGGGGGCGGCTCGCCGTCCCACACCTCCACCCTCACGCGGCTGTGCTCGGCGCTGGCGTAGAGGTAGACCTGCCGGTCGAGCTCGGCCAGGTGGACCCGGTTGTGCACGCCTTGAAGCCCGCTCACGCCGCGAAGCAGGAACTGCCCATAGGTGATGGGGACCTCGTCGTCCAAGGTGTCCAGCAGGTGGGCCATGCGCGTACTCCGGATTTTTACAGATATGGGTCGGACGAATGTATCGGAATTCGGCCTGTTTGGTCCGGGTGGAGAGCCCCTCCCAGGGTCACAGATCGGCACGCAAGCAGTGGATCTTCCCCTGACACGCGTGTGGGCGGGGAGCCGTCACGGCTCCCCGCCCACACGCGTGATGGAACGGATCAGGCAGGCGTCGGCTCAGGCGCCCGGTTCACGCGCACCGGGGGCGCCTCGTCGAGCGGCTGCGGCGGGGCGTTGAGCACCGCCTCGTCGAGCCTGCCCTCGCCGCGGGCGACGAGCACCGGCACCACGATCTGCCCCGCCACGTTGGTCGCGGTGCGGATCATGTCGAGGATCGGGTCGATCGCCAGCAGCAGGCCGACGCCCTCGAGCGGCAGGCCCAGCGTGCTCAGCGTCAGCGTGAGCATGACGATCGCGCCCGTCAGGCCGGCGGTCGCGGCCGAGCCGACCACCGAGACGAAGGCGATCAGCAGGTACTCGCCGATGCCCAGCGGGATGTCGAAGACCTGCGCCACGAAGATCGCGGCCAGCGCCGGGTAGATCGAGGCGCAGCCGTCCATCTTGGTCGTCGCGCCGAACGGCACGGCGAAGGAGGCGTAGTCGCGGTCGACGCCCAGACGCTCGACGGTGACCTTCTGCGTCAGCGGCAGCGTGCCGACCGACGAGCGGGAGACGAAGGCCAGCTCGATCGCGGGCCACGCGTTGCGGAAGAAGGTGATCGGGTTGACCTTGGCGACCACGGCCAGCAGCGTCGGGTAGACGGCCAGCAGGACGATGAAGCAACCCACGTAGACGCCGAGGCTGAACTTGGCCAGCGGCGCGAGCAGGTCCCAGCCGTAGGTGGCCACGGACTTGCCGATCAGACCCGCGGTGCCGATGGGGGCCAGGCGGATGACCCACCACAGCGCCTTCTGGACCAGCTCGAGGATCGAACGGCTGAAGGTGAGGAACGGCTCGGCCTTCTCGCCGATCGCCATGGCCGCCGCGCCGAGGACGACTCCCAGGAAGACGATCTGGAGGACGTTGAGCTCGGTGAACGCCGTGACGATGTTGGTCGGGATGATGCCGGTGAGGAAGTCGACCCAGGTGCCGACGCTCTCGGGCGCCTTGGCGCCCTCGGTCGCCAGCGTGACGCCCCTGCCGGGGTTGAGGATCAGGCCCAGGCCGATGCCGACGATGACGGCGATCAGCCCGGTGGCCAGGAACCACAGCAGCGTCTTGCCGGCCAGCCTGGCCGCGCCGTTGACGTTGCGCAGGTTGGCCACGCTGACCACCACGGCGGTGAACACCAGCGGAGGCACGGCCAGCTTGAGCAGCTGGACGAAGATCTTTCCGACTTCGGTCAGTGTCGTCGCCAGCCAGGCGAGGTCCCAGAGGCGGGCCGCGAAGCCGAGGGCGACGCCCACGACCAGGCCCAGCAGCAACTGCAGGGAGAACGAGAATCTCTTCACGATGAGGAGGGCTCCGTACTACGGCATGCCGAAGAAGGCATGCGGAAGGGGGGTGGGTGAGGGGATGGGCGATCGAGCGCTCGTCAGAGCGCGATCAGCGACACAGGGAGCCGGTCAGACGACAGAGATCGATGTGCAGCCGCTCAACGAGCCACACAGACAGGACAGAAAACCTCACGAAATCAGTAAACCGTAGTGAAACGGACAGTATTCCGATCTTACATGTGATCTGCCTCACAGATCAACGCTCTGTCAGACCGGGCTCTCATCCTCGACAGGGGGAGGGATGACGCGCACGGAGAGCTCGTTGCCCGCCGTGTAGAACGGACGGATGAGGGCGTCCTCCACCTGCTGATGGGGGTAGCGCTCCACCCCCTTGCGCTCGGCGATGTCGTCGCAGAACCGGCCGAGTCGGATCGGCTCGCCCTCCTGGCCCTCCTCGCCGGGGCGCAGGTAGAGGTCCCACACCTCGTGGGAGTGGCTGCGCGCCTCCAACAGCCGCTGGTAGGGCATCGAGCAGCTGAAGCGTCCGTCGAGGTGGGACTGGGCCCGCAGGGCGATCCGCGCGCCAGGCACGTCGTCCTGGTCGAGTGAAGAAGCCGCCTGCTCGTCCTGGTCGAGGAGCGGAGCAGTCTCCTCGTCCTGGTCGAGGGAGGGAGCAGTCTCCTCGTCGAGGGAGGGAGCCGTCAGCTCGTCCTGGTCGAGGGATGCAGCCGCGCGACGCGCGACGCGCCGTACGGCCAGCAGGGTCAGGGCCGGGCGCCCCTCGGGCAGGTTGATCAGCAGCCCGTGGACGGTGAGCCCGGTGGAGGCGGACACCACGTCGGTCACCTCGGCGTGCATCGTCCTGGCGCGCACGGCCAGCGACAGCTCGCCGGTGTCGGTGGCGTAGGGCGTCCAGGTCTCCAGCGGCCTGCGCAGGTCGGGGAAGGCGTTGACCAGGGCGCGGCTGTCGCACAGCCCCGCGGCCAGCCGTCTGCGCCGCTTGCCGGGCCTGACCTGGTAGACGTCCCAGCGTCCCTCGGCCAGCCGGTGCGCCCCGCGGTCGAGCCGCGCCTCCATCGCCCCGTCCTCGGCCGGCACGAGCGGCAGCTCGATCGTGGTCGCCGTGCCGCGGTGCCGCAGCGCCAGCGCGTTCGTGGCGAGGGCGCCGGTGGCCCACGGCTCCCTGATGAGCCGGATGGTCAGGCCGCCGTCCTGGCGCACGAGGCAGTGCGTGGTGACGGGCGCCTGCGCCGCGAGCGGCTGGTCGGCCGCCTTCCGCGGCACCAGTGACCGCGCGCCCGCGATCGTTCTCGCGCCCAGATCCCTGAGACGGGCGAGCCCCCTCACCCGGCGCGCCGGCATGTGCTCGGCGTACAGCCGCTCGTAGCGCAGTGCGATCTCGGCGGGATCGAAGCGCTGCGCGTTGCGCAGCGCCGCGGCGCCCATCGCGTGGCGCAGCGGCTCGTCCTCGATCAACCGCAGCAGCGCGTCGGCCAGGGCGGACGGCGTGGCCTCGGGCACCAGCAGCCCGTCGTTGCCGTGACTGATGATCTCACCGGGGCCGTAGGGGCAGTCGACGCTGACGACGGGGACGCCGCAGCGCATGGCCTCCACGATGGTCATGCCGAAGGACTCGAGCTGGGACGACACCGCGGCGATGGAGCCCTTTGCCCACTCGGTCTCGATGGGGGAGCGGGGGCCCATCATCAGGGCGCGGCCGTTCAGCCCCAGATCGTCGATCACCTGCTGGAGATGAGGGGCCTCCGGGCCCTTGCCGTACAGGCGCAGCCTCCAGTCGGGGCGCTCGGCGGCCACCTTGGCGAAGGCCTCGATCAGCAGCGGGTAGCGCTTGACCGTGATCAGCCGCCCCGCGGCGACGATCGTCTTGGTGTCGAGGGTGGAAGGCCCCACCTTCGGCTGGGGGACGCTGTTGGGTATCGACACGACGGCCGTGTCCGCGAAGGGCATCTTCGTCCTGTACACCTCGGCGTCGCCCTCGGAGACGGTCACGAGCACGTCGAGGTCAGGGCAGAGCTCGCGCAGGTCCGCCCGCAGCCTCTGGCTGTGGCCGTTGTGGATCCAGTGCTCCTGGCCGACCTTCAGGTAGCGGCGGGTGCCGTACTTGGCCAGGTAGGCGAGCAGGGCCGGCCTGGTCGCGATGACCATGTCGGCGTCGCACTCGGCCAGGTAGGCCGCCATGCGCTGGTCGGTCAGCAGGGAGCAGTGGTGGTGGCCCCTGGTGTCGCCCCTGGCGGCGTCCTCCGAAGGCTGGGCCTGCCGTGGGTCGTCTCCGGCGAAGTCGGGGGAGCTCTCGCGCAGATCGACCAGGTCGCGCACCCTGACGCGGGCGTCGATGTCGAACGAAGGCTGGTCGGCGGTCCTCAGGATGCTGACGACCTCCACCTCGTGCCGCTCGGCCAGCGCCGCGGTGAGGTTGACGGTGGAACGGATCGTCCCGCCGATGCCGTACAGGTTCTGGATCAGAAAGACGATCTTCATCGGTTCTCCGTCACCACGAAGGGAATGACCTGGTGTGCTGCTAGCCGTTCCGCGCCGGACTCCGGATGATGCGACGGCTCGCCAAGCGTGCCCGCCTTCGGCGGCGGCGCGACGCGCGCCAGGCAACGCATGGGGTGTTGTTGGCGGGGATTTGACGCGCGGCGTGCCGCCGCCCGAGGGCCGCCACGCGCTGTAAGATCTTCGCAACGGAACGGAAAGTCACCAGGTCAGCGGCGAAAAGAGCGGCAATCTAGCGTCGTGAACAGAGCCGTGACCGCGCTGTTGAGTTGCTTGGGCCTGATGGGCGCCCTCGTCGTGGCGCCCGCCGCCGTGGGGAACGCGAGGGTGTCGTGCGCGCGCACGACACTCGTGTCCGTCGCGCATCAGGACGACGACCTGCTCTTCGTCAACCCCGATCTCAGCCGCGACTACGACAGGGGCGCCTGCCTGCGCGTGGTCTACCTGACCGCGGGCGACGCGGGGCAGACGGGCGACTACGTCCGCAGCAGGGAGAACGGGGTCCGCGCGGCCTACGCCGTCATGGCGGGGGCGTCGAACACGTGGAAAAGGTCCGACCTGAGAGCGGGCGGGCGCAGACTGCGCGCCTACTCCCTCGTCAAGCCCCCCAAGGGTCGCGGCGACATCCAGCTGATCTTCATGGGCCTGCCCGACGGCTTTCCCAAGGGAGGCGGAACCCCGGCGTACGGCGGGGAGAGCCTGCTCAAGCTGTTCCGCGGCGGCCACGGCCGGATGACCACCGTGGACGGCTCAGCCCGCTACGACGAAAGAGCCCTGATAGCCGCGTTGCGCGGGCTGATCGAGCGCTTCAGGCCCGACGTCATCCGCACGCTCGACCACCACAGCACCCGCCTCGGCTACAGCACCACCCAGTCGGTCGACCACAGCGACCACGCCGTGACCGCCCGCTACACGCTGCTCGCCGCGCGCCACGCCATGGCCGCCACGCCGGGTCTGCGGCCCGAGCTCGCCTTCTACCGGACGTACGGCATCTCGTCGCTGCCCGCCAATCTCACTCTCGACGAGCACACCCGCAAGAGGACGATCTTCGAGGCGTACGTGGTGCAGGTGACCTGCGGGCCCGGCGGCTGTGCGACCGCGCCGCCCAGGATGGGGGCAAGCGAGAGTGCCTGGGTGGCCAGGCAGTACCGGCGGCAGGATCCCGCGCCTGTCGAGGACACGATCGTGTCGTGGGCGGGCTCCACCAGCGCGCCGAACGACGACTCGGCCACCGCGCGCTGCCTGGCCGTCCGCGAAGGGCCCTCGGCGAGGGACGTCGTGCGGACCTACGCCTGCGACGGCACCCGCGCGCAGAGCTGGTACACCAGGGGAGCCACCCTGCGCAGCGCCATGGACGGACGCTGCCTGACGGCCGCCGGCCGTGTGCCCAGGGTGGCCGCCTGCGACGGGAGCAGGCGGCAGCGCTGGAGCCTCACCAACGCGGGCCAGGTGAGCACCGCGAGAGGCTGCCTGCGCCAGGACGACCTGCTTCGCCGGCGCGCCAGGCTCAGAGTGGCCGCCTGCGACAGGCGAGAGCCGGGGCAGCGGTGGTTCCACGCCGTGGGACGGGCTAGGCCACCAGCTCCTTGACCTTCTCCAGGAGCCTGATGCGCTCCTCGTGGGTACGGCCGAGCGGCGTGACGTTGAGCGTGGTGACGCCCGACTCCCTCATCGCCTGCACCCGGTCGCGCACGAACCCCTCGGAGCCGATGAGTGACATCTTCTCCAGCAGTTCCTGGGGAACCAGCGCCTCGGCCTCCTTCTTGCTGCCCGCGAGGTAAAGCTCCTGGATCTGCTCGGCCTCTTTCTCGTAGCCGTAGCGACAGGCCAGCTCGTTGTAGAAGTTCTGGCCCTTGGCGCCCATGCCGCCGATGTAGAGCGCGGCCATCGACCTGCCGAGCTCCAGCAGCCCCGCGCCCTCCTCGCCGATGTAGAGCGCGGCCTGCGCGATGACGTCGAGCTCGCCCAGCGACGCGTCGCGCTTGGCCTTGCCGGCCGCCAGCGAGGGGCCCCAGACGTCGGCGGCCTTCTCCGGCATGTAGAAGATCGGCTCCCAGCCCTCGGCGATCTCGGCGGTGAGCTCGACGTTCTTCGGGCCGATGGCGGCCACCACGATCGGGATGCGCGAGCGCACGGGGTGGTTGATCAGCTTGAGCGGCTTGCCGAGCCCCGTGCCCTTGTCGGCCGGCAGCGGCAGCGTGTAGTGCTTGCCCTCGTAGGTGACGCGCTCGCGCTCCCAGACCTTGCGGCAGATCTCGATGACCTCGCGCGTACGGCCCAGCGGAGCGGTGTAGGGCACGCCGTGGAAGCCCTCGATCACCTGCGGACCCGAGGCGCCGAGGCCCAGCGTGAAGCGCCCGTCGGAGACGTAGTCCATGCCCGCGGCCGTCATGGCCAGCAGGGTGGGCGTGCGCGAGTAGATCGGCAGGATGCCGGAGGCGATCTCCAGCCGTTCGGTCCTGGCCGCGATGTAGCCCATCTGGCTCACGGCGTCGAAGGAGTAGGCCTCGGCCACGAAGACGATGTCGAGCCCGGCCTTCTCGTAGTCGGCCAGCTCGGCGACCGTCTCCTTGAAGCCCCCTGAGTAGTTGAGCGCCATCCCGATCCGCATGCCGAACTCCCTAGTAACCGAACTATGTTCGGCCTCAGGTTAGCGCCTCGCGTGTCGCTCGGCGACCGCCTACCCTGGTCAACTCAGGGGGCGAGAGGAGCGGCGTGCTGAAGCGTGCGGTGATCGCGGGGGCGATCGTCCTGGCGGCGATTCTGGCGGGACACCGTCTGATTCCCGCGCTGGGTGGGTTCACCCCCATCATGGAGAGTCTGTTGCCCTGGCTGGGGCTCGCGATACCGGTGCTGCTGCTCCTGGCGCTGCTGGCGCGCTCGGCGGGGGCAGCCGTGGCGGTCCTGCTCCCCGCCCTGGTGTGGGGCGTGATGTTCGGCCCCGACGTGCTGCGCTCCTCCCCTGGAGGGGCCAGCGACCTGTCGGTGGCCACGGTCAACGTGGGCGTGCGCAACAACTCCTCGGGCTCGGCGGTGCGGGCCATCGCCGAGGGCCTCGACATGGTCGCCGCGCAGGAGCTCACACCCGGAGGGCCCGCCGCCAAGGCGCTCAACAAGATTTTCAAGTTCCACCGGAACGTCAGCACGGTCGGGCTGTGGAGCAGGTTCCCGCTGTCCGAACCCGACTACTTCGACGTCGGCCTCGGCTGGGAGCGGGCCCTGCGCACGGTGGCCAAGACTCCCGAGGGCGACGTCACCGTCTACGTGATGCACCTGGCCTCCGCCCGTCCCGGGCACACCGCGACCCGCGACAGGACACTGGCGGAGGCGCGCAAGCTCATCGAGGCCGACAAGAGCGAGCGCATCCTGCTGCTCGGCGACCTCAACACCGCCACCTACGACAGGGGCCTCAGCAACCTCACCCCGCCGCTGCTCAACGCGCAGGAGGAGGTGGGGGAGGGGTTCGGGTTCACCTGGCCGTCGAGCTTCCCGATCACCAGGCCCGACCACATCCTCTACAAGGGGCTGAAGCCCACCCGCGCCGGAGTGGCCCCCGCGACGGGCAGCGACCACCGCGCCGCGACGGCCTCCTTCCGCCTCTGACCCGGCCCGCCCCTGCCCGCCTCCGATGACCCGGCGCGCCCCGGCCCGACTCCGATGACCCGGCGCGCCCCTGACCCGGCGCGCCCCTGACCCGGCGCGCCCCTGACCCGGCGCGCCCCTGACCTGGAGCGCCCCGGTCAGCCGGGGGCCTCGCCGGTCACCAGACGGGCCAGGTCCTCGGGCGTGTCGATGTCGCGAGGATCGCCGGGCACCTCCACCTCGGTGACCAGCTCGGGGTGGGCCTTCAGGAACGGTCTGGCCCCGACGTCGCCCACCGCCAGCTCCGCCACCCGCTCGACGTGCCGCCTGGCGATCAGCACCGGGTTGCGGCGGCGCCCGCCGTACGTGGCGACGGCGAGCTCGGCCCCGCTGTCGATCAGCGCCCGCACCGCGGCGGGCTCGACGAACGGCTGGTCCACCAGCGCGACCACCACCGCCGTGGCGTCGGACGGCAGCGCGGCCAGGCCCACGCGCAGCGAGGAGCCCATGCCGTCACGCCAGGAGGGGTTGCGCACCACCACCGCGCCGCGCACCTGCACGGTCGCCGCGCCCAGCACGACGATCACCGGGTGGCAGCCGCCCTCGTGCAGCAGCCGCACGCCCCTGTCGACCAGCCGCTCGCCCTCGTACTCCAGCAGCGCCTTGGGCCTGCCGAGGCGCGCCCCGCGCCCGGCCGCCAGGAGCAGCCCCACCACCTGTGTCATCAGACCTCCCCGTGGATGCGCCCGCCGGTTTCGCTCAGCGGTCGACCGCTCCCACCCCAGCGCAGCTGGATCAGCTCCGCCATCACCGACACGGCGGTCTCCTCGGGCGTGCGCGAGCCCAGGTCGAGCCCGATGGGCGAGCGCAGCCGGCTCAGCTCCCGCTCGCTCAGGCCCGCCTCCCGGAGCCTGGCCAGTCTGTCCTCGTGCGTACGGCGCGAGCCCATCGCCCCGACGTAGCCCGCGGGGGTGCGCAGCGCCACCTCCAGCAGCGGCACGTCGAACTTCGGGTCGTGGGTGAGCACGCAGATCACCGTCCGCTCGTCGACCTGGATGGAGGCCAGGTAGTCGTGCGGCCACCTGACCACCACCTCGTCGGCCTCGGGGAAGCGCTTGGCGGTGGCGAAGACGGGCCTGGCGTCGCAGACGGTGACGTGGTAGCCGAGGAACTTGCCCATGCGCGCGACGGCGGCGGCGAAGTCGATGGCGCCGAAGACCAGCATGCGCGGCGGCGGCGCGAACGACTGCACGAAGACCGACAGCTCGTCCAGGCGGCGCTCGCCGTGCCGGCCGTAGTGCCTGATCCCGGTCAGGCCCTGGGCCAGCATGCCGCGCACGTCGTCGTCCACCGCCTCGTCCAGCCGCTCGACGCCGAGCGAGCCCGAGGCGCGGCCCGGCCAGATCACCCTGCGCGCGCCCATGACGCCGGGGCCCGCCACGACCGTCGCGACGGCCACAGGCTCGTGCGCCCTGACGGAGGCGAAGATCTCACCCATCTCGGGATAGGACTCGATCGAGATCGGCTCGACGAGGATGTCGATGGTGCCGCCGCAGGTCAGCCCCACGGAGAAGGCGTCGTCGTCGCTGACGCCGTACCTCTGGAGCACGGGGGTCTCGATCTCGGAGGCCAGCTCGAAGACCGCGCCCTCGACGCAGCCGCCCGAGACGCTGCCCACGACCTCGTCGCCGCGCACCGCCATGGCCGCCCCAGGAGGCCTGGGCGCGCTGGAGAAGGTTCGCACCACGGTCGCCAGGCCGAAGCGCAGCCCGGACTCCCACCACCGCATGATCTCAGGCAGGACGTCGCGCATCTGAAAGCCTCTCGGAGAGTTCCTCGAAGGCGGCCAGGCTGTGGCCTGCCACCAGGTCGTCGATGAACGGCAGCGCCGCGCGCATCCCCCCGGTGAGCGGCTGGTAGTCCTCGTGTCCCTTGTGCGGGTTGACCCAGATGACCCGCCGCGCCTGACGGGCCAGCCGCGCCATCTGCTCGCCGAGCAGCGCGGGGTCGCCGCGCTCCCACCCGTCGGAGGCGACGACCACGATGGCGCCGCGCACGCTGGTCCTGGTCAGCAGCTCGCGCAGCTCCTCGCCGAGCCGGGTGCCCCCACTCCAGTCGGGGATCGCCTTGGAGACCTCGGCGAGCGCGGTGCCGGGGTCGCGGTGGCGCAGCTCGACGCTGATCGGCGTGAGCCTGGTACCGATCGAGTAGACCCGCGTGGCCCTGGGCTCGGTCCTGGCCATGGCGTGCGCGAAGCGCAGCACCGTCTCGGCGTAGGGGGCCATCGAGCCGCTGACGTCCACCAGCAGCACCACCTTGCGCGGCCTGGTGGTGCGGTCGCGGTGGCGCAGGCGCGCGACGTCGCCCTTCCTGAGCGCCTCACGGACGGTCCTGCGCTGGTCGAGCCTGCCCCTGCGGGAGGGCGCGAGCCTGCGTGAGAGCCGCCGCTCCCTGCGGGCGCGCAGCAGGGCCAGCATGCGGTGCACCTCGGCGCGCTCGGCCTCGCTCAGCGCCGCCACGTCCCTCTGGCGCAGCACCTCGAGGGGGCTGGCGGTGGCGAGAACCGCCTCCTGGCCCCGCTCGCCCTCTCCCTCGCCGCCTGCCAGGTGCCTGGTGACCGTCGCGGCTCTCGTCAGGCCCCGCACGGCCCGCCTGCCGCCGAAGTAGGCGGCGAAGCAGCGGTCGTAGCGGGGCAGGTCGTCGGGCGTGGCGCACAGGGTGAGGCGGCCTGCCCAGTAGACGTCCTCGCGACGGGCCACGTCGAGGTGGCCGAGGGCCTTCAGCAGGTTCTGGGTGCGCTCGTGGTCGGCCCCCACCCCTGCGGCCCGCAGCGTGCGGGCGAACCCGGTCATGGTGGCTGCCAGGTCACGCACGGCCCAGGACCCCGCTGCCGAGCACCTTCTCCACGTCCTCCCTGTACTTCAGCGCCGCGCCGAGCGTGACGGCGGCCAGACCCGGATCGAGGTCGCGGGCGCCGAGCGTGAGCAGCGCCTCGGTCCAGTCGAGTGTCTCGGCGATGCCGGGCGGTTTGACCAGGCCGTGCTCGCGCAGCCGCGCGGCCGTACTCGCCACCTGGCGGGCCAGCGCCTCGGTGCACTCGGGCAGCCTGCGCAGCAGGATGGCCACCTCCCGCTCGAAGCTCGGATGTTCGAGCCAGTGGTAGAGGCAGCGGCGCTTGAGCGCGTCGTGGACCTCGCGGGTGCGGTTGGAGGTGACGACCACGACAGGCGGCGTGCGCGCGCTGATCGTGCCGAGCTCGGGCACGGAGATCGTGAAGTCCGACAGCACCTCGAGCAGGAACGCCTCGAACTCGTCGTCGGCCCTGTCGATCTCGTCCACCAGTAGTACCGCGGGATCGGTCTCGATCGCCCTGAGCAGCGGGCGCGCGATGAGGAAGCGGCGGTCGTAGATCTCGCCCTCCAGCCTGCCCGCGTCGGTGATCCCCGCCGCCTCCGCCGCCTTGAGGTGGAGCAGCTGGCGGGCGAAGTCCCAGTCGTAGAGCGCCTGGGCGGCGTCGAGTCCCTCGTAGCACTGCAGGCGGATCAGCGGGGCGTCGAGCATCAGGGCCATGGTCTTGGCCAGCTCGGTCTTGCCGACCCCCGCCTCGCCCTCGAGGAACAGTGGCCGTCCCATCCTGAGGGCGAGGAAGGCGGCCGTCGACAGCCCTTCGTCGGCGAGGTAGGCGTGCTGGTCGAGCAGGTCGGCCAGTTTCGCGGGCGACTCGATGTCCATTGCCTTGATTGTCCGCCGCAGCACCCCTTCAGGCTACGGCCGAGCGTGAATTCGGGACACGCGCCACGAGGACGAGCAGGTCCACGCCACGCTGAGCCCCCTGCTCGAGGCCATGCCCTCAGGCAGCTGCCCGGTCGTCTCCCACGGCGTGCGCCGACCGCGAGGTCGACCAGTACGGCGGGGCCGGCAGGAAGCGCCGACCCCGCCGTACGGGCGCGTCAGTCCCTGGCCATCAGGGTGAGCGCGTAGAGCGCGATCGCGGCGAAGTCGTCGGCGGGCTCGGAGGCCTGCCACGACCGCACGTCGTCGACGAACCTGCTGCCGCGCCCGGTGAACTCCTCGTAGCGGTCCACGCCGTCGGCGGGGCACTTGGCCATCTCCTCGAAGTGGCCGCCGAGCCCGTCGTCGAACAGCGAGGCCGCGTTGGGCCCGTTGACCACGGCGCCGGTCGCGGGCCTGCCCGTCAGGTTGGCGATCTGGTAGTGCGGGCAGGAGATCGAGTTGTCGCCGACGCCCTGGACGAAGGAGACGCCCCACGGGTTGGCGCCGAAGGCCCACCCCCGCTGCTGGGTGCCGAAGGCGTCGTAGGAGCGGTCACCCGTCACCGACCTGTAGAGCCTGGAGGTGGCGGCCAGGCCGAAGGCGTGCGGCACCGAGTCGAACTGGTCGTAGCGCGCTCCCGCCCTGAACGGGTCCTTCGCGGCGCGGGAGGCGCCGATCTCCAGCTGCGCCTTCAGGTCGGCGGCCAGGGCGTCCTTCATGGCCGCCCCCGCCCTGATCAGGTCGGCGTGGGCCAGGGCGCTCACGTCGTAGAGGTTCAGGGTGTCGCCGGTGTCGTTGGCGATGTACTCCTCCGCCCAGTGGGAGGCCTGCGCCAGCCACTGCGCCGCCCTGGGATCGCCGAGGCGCTGGGCGGCCAGCGCCAGCTCGGCGCCGCCCAGCTCCATGTCGTCGCGCCAGACGCTCTCGGGGTAGAAGGCGTGCGGCAGGGAGGTGACCAGGGGGCCGACGTCCGTGGTCTTCGCCATGGCGTAGATCTCGGCGGCCTGGTCGAGCCACGCCCGCGCCTTGCGCCTGTCGGGCTCGACCTGGGCGGCCAGCGCGAAGGCCGCCGCCGTACGGCCGGCGAGATTGGGGCTGATCGGCTCGCCGGGCGGGGCGGCCCTGAAGACAGGGCGGTTGCGGATGTACTTCTCCTTCGAGGAGTCGTCGCTCTCGGGCAGGCGCCAGATGTCGTGGTCGCCGACGAAGGTGCCCTCGGCGTTGCCCGCGCCGACGCCCACCTGGATGTACAGGGTCCTGGACTTCCCGTCCCACATCTTGTCCAGGTATTTGAGGCCGTGCTCGGCCTCGGACCGCAGACGTGGGTCGGCGACCGGCCCTCCGTCCCTTCTCGCCGCCCACATCAGCGTGTCGACGTAGGCCAGGATGTGGGTGAACTTCAGGTAGTCGCCCGCGTCGAACCAGCCGCCCTCGACGTCGACGGGGCCGCCGACCTTTGTCAGCTCGCCCTTGATCTGGTCGGTGTCGGGCCCGGTGAAGACGGGCCAGTCGTAGACGTCGGCCGCCCTGTCCGTGGAGTGTCGCCTGCCGCCGTCGCGCTGGCCGCCGAAGAACGTCACGATCTTGGAGGCGGGCAGCGCCAGCAGGGGAGAGGGGGCGATCGCGAACTCGGCGGAGGTGAGGCCGCCCGACTTGATCCGGTAGCTGCCCGGACGCTTCAGGCCGGTCAGGTCGAGGTCGTAGACGTGGGCGTAGGCGGCGTTCCACGCGCCGAGGTCGCGGCCCGCCGTGCCCTTCAGCACCGGCCTGCCCCTGCTGTCCACCACCGTGAAGGCGGCGGGCTTTCCGCTGGTCATGAGATAGGCGTGCTTGGCCTCGCCCGGCGCGAAACCGACCTGGTCGACGCGGATGTGGCCACTCGGTTGCATGGCTGGCGCTCCTGTGAGGGCGAGGGCGAGGGCTAAGACGATCCGCATCGGCTGCTCCACGAGTTAGTAAACCTTCCTAACCTTCAAGGGGACCGTAGCCGCCTGCCGCGAACGTGGTCAATACTTGGTGAAATGCCCATGGATTTCGCCCGGCGCAGGGCCGCCCTCGCCGCGTTGCCGCACGGCGTCGACGCCGTCCTCGTCACCAACCCGGTCAACGTCCGCTACCTCACCGGCCTCGACAGCTCCAACGCCGCCGTCCTGGTCAGGGCGGACGGCTCGGCGCGCCTGGCCACCGACTCCCGCTACATCGACAAGACGCGCGGGCTCGACGTCGAGGTCGTGGAGGCCACCGACGTCGCGGGCGAGCTGGCCGCGAAGGGCGTCGGCATCGAGGCGGGGCACATGACCGTGGCGGTCTACAACCGGCTGGGCGACGGCCTGGTCGCGCTGGAGCCCCTCGTCGAGCGACTGCGCATGGTCAAGGACGAGGAGGAGATCGAGCTGCTGCGCACCGCCTGCGCCATCTCCGACCAGGCCTTCGCCGACATCCAGGACAGGATCAGGCCGGGCGTGACCGAGCGCGAGGTCGCCCGCGTGCTGGAGGCCCGCATGGTCGAGCTCGGCGCCGACAGACCCGCCTTCGAGTCCATCGTGGCGGCCGGCGAGAACGGCGCCGTCCCGCACCACGCGCCGACCGACCGCGAGCTGCGCGCGGGCGATCTGGTCACCCTCGACTTCGGCGCCCTCTACAAGGGCTACCACGCCGACATGACCCGCACCGTCGCCCTCGGCCACGTCGACGGCTGGCAGCGCGAGGTCTACGACCTCGTCCGCGAGGCCCAGCGGGCCGGACGCGAGGCCGTGCGACAGGGCGCGGGGGCCGGCGACGTCGACGCCGCCTCCAGGTCGCTGATCGCCGAGGCGGGACACGCCGAGCACTTCCGCCACGGCCTGGGACACGGCGTCGGCCTGGAGATCCACGAGGAGCCGTTCCTGGGTCCTTCGCGGACCGGTAGACTAGAGGATCGAGTTCCGATCACTGTCGAGCCGGGGGTGTACCTTCCGGGCCGGGGTGGGGTCCGCATCGAGGACACGCTCGTGACGCGTGAAGGCGGATCGGAACTCCTCACGAAGACGACCAAGGAGCTGCTCGTCCTGTAGAGCGGCCGCATCCGGGAGAAGCGAGTGGCGACGACCAACGACCTCAAGAACGGCATCGTGCTGAAGCTCGACGGCGGTGAGCTCTGGTCCGTTGTGGAGTTCCAGCACGTCAAGCCGGGCAAGGGCGGCGCGTTCGTGCGCACCAAGCTCAAGAACGTCCTCTCGGGCAAGGTCGTGGACAAGACCTTCAACGCCGGCGTGAAGGTCGACGTGGCCAACGTCGACAAGCGCGAGATGCAGTTCTCCTACAAGGACGGCGACGACTTCGTCTTCATGGACACCGAGACCTACGACATGGTCAACGTGCCCGCCAAGACCGTCGGCGACGCCGCCAACTACATGCTCGAGAACACCCTGGCCACCGTCGCCTTCAACGAGGGCGCCGCGCTCTACGTCGACCTGCCCGCGGCGGTCGAGCTGCTGATCGCCAACACCGAGCCCGGCCTCCAGGGCGACCGCTCCACCGGTGGCACCAAGCCCGCCACGCTCGAGACCGGCGCCGAGATCAAGGTGCCGCTGTTCATCACCACCGGCGAGAAGGTCAAGGTCGACACTCGCAGCGGCGAATACCTCGGCCGGGCCTGAGTGTCCGCCCGAGGTAAAGCACGCAGGCGCGCCCTCGACATCCTCTTCGAGGCCGAGGCGCGTGAGGAAGACCCGCTGAAGATCCTCGCCGAGCGCGTGGAGCGGCAGGAGCCGCCGGTCAACGAGTACACCTCGGCGATCGTCGAGGGTGTGGCCAGGCACGCGGCGCGCATCGACGAGCTCATCACGACGTACGCCGAGGGGTGGACGCTGGAGCGCATGCCCGCGGTCGACCGCAACCTGCTGCGCGGCGGCACCTACGAGCTGCTGTGGATGCCCGACGTGCCCGAGGGCGTGGTGATCAGCGAGTGGGTGCACCTGGCCTCCGAGCTGTCCACCGACGAGTCGCCCCAGTTCATCAACGGCCTGCTGGCGCGCTTCAAGCAGCTCAAACCCAGCATCACCCTGTAAATCCGTTCTCCTGTACGGCCAGGCCTGGTCACGCGCCACCCTCGGCGCGTGGCCCGGGTCCGTCCAGGGGTACGCTCCTCGAGCGCACGTGGCCGGACCGGTCAACGGACCCCGGAAGCGGCTCCCCTCCCACGCGCCTCCACGAGACCGTTTCCGGCGGCTCTCCTCGCGCCCCTCGACAACGGCCTCCCCTCACCTGCCTTCTCGGTTCCTGAAGACGGAAGCCACCGCTGTCCGAAGACGGAACCGCGCGCCCGCCCGGGTGGTTCCGGTCGGGGGTGGGCGGCATGATGGGGACATGGTGACCGAGGACGACGTGCGGCGGATCGCGCTCGAACTGCCCGAGACCGCCGAGCGGCCCATGCACGGCACGCCTGCCTTCTACGTCAAGGCGAGGTGGTTCGCCAGGATCAGGGAGGAGGGCGACGTCCTCGTGCTGCCCGTGGCCTCGGAGGAGCACAAGCGCGAGCTGGTCGCCGCCGAGCCCGGCACGTTCTTCACCCTGCCGCACTACGACGGCTACGCCGCGGTGCTGGTGCGCTTCGGCGCCGTCGACGCGGAGGAGCTGGCCGAACTGCTCACCGACGCCTGGCGCCTGCGCGCGCCCAGACGCGTCCTGGCCGCCTTCGACGCGTAGGCGTGCAGGTCGGTCGCTAGGCGTGCCTGGCGCCCTCGTGGTCGGAGTGGCCGACGGGTTCGATCTGGATCGTGGAGTGCTCGACGTCGAAGCGCCCGAGCAGCGTCTCGTGCAACTCGTCGAGCAGCCGCCCCGCGTCCCTGAGACGGGAGTCCTCCACCACGACGTGCGCCGACAGCACGGGCAGCCCGCTGGTCAGCGTCCAGGCGTGCAGGTCGTGCACGTCCAGCACGCCGTGCCTGTCCATCATGTGCCTGCGGATCTCACTCAGGTCCATGCCCTTCGGCGTGGCCTCCAGCAGCACGTCCACGGCCTCGCGCAGCAGCCGCCACGCCCTCGGCAGGATCATCACCGCCACCACGACGGAGGCGATCGGGTCGATGACCCACCAGCCGGTCAGCTGGATGGCCACCGCGGCCACCACGACCGCCACCGACCCCAGCAGGTCGCCCAGGACCTCCAGGTAGGCGCCCCTCACGTTGAGCGACTCCTGCTGCCCCCTGTGCAGCAGGCCGAGGGAGAGCGCGTTGACCGCCAGGCCGAAGAGCGCGATGACCAGCACCAGCCCCGACGACACCTCGGGAGGGGCGAACAGGCGCGTCCACGCTTCGCTGAAGACCCAGATCGCGATGCCGAACAGCACGATCGCGTTCACCATCGCCGCGAGGATCTCCAGGCGGTAGTAGCCGAACGTGCGCCGTTCGGAGGCGGGCCTCGCGGCGAAGTGCGAGGCGATCAGCGCCATGAGGACGCCGGTGATGTCGGTCGCCACGTGCAGCGCGTCGGAGATGAGCGCCAGGCTGTTGGCCGCGATGCCGCCGACCACCTGCACGACGAAGACGAGCGAGGTGATCGCGACGACGACCAGCAGCCTGCCGTGGTGCCGCGCCGTGGCGCTCGCCTGCCCGTGCCCGTGTCCACCGCCCACCGTGACCTCCCCGTGATCTAGTATGCCCAGCCCGCTCCTGACGGCGTAGGCTGGCCCGTGTCGCGGTGCTCTCCCTCGCGGGGGCGGGCCGCGACAGGGGGAGCGCCCCTGTGCGGACGGCAGCCGCGCGGGGCCGATCCCTTGCGGACATCGCGTTCGGGGCCACCAGCGCGGAGGAATCGAGGAGGCGAGCCGACGTTGCGTGCTGAGAGCATCACCAAGCAGGCGACCCCGGCGGTGCGCACCGCCGTCGTCTGGGACGCGCTGCGGGCGGTGCTGGCCGCGAGGGCGCGGGAGACGGGCCGCGAGCGGCTCGACATCGTCGACGCGGGAGGCGGCACGGGCGGCTTCGCCGTCCCGCTGGCCGAACTGGGCCACGCGGTCACCGTGGTCGACCCGAGCCCCGACTCGCTGTTCGCGCTCGAGCGCAGGGCGGCCGAGCGGGGGGTGGGCGTGCGGGCCATGCAGGGCGACGCGGCAGACCTCGGTGAGCTCCTGCCCCGCGACGGCGCCGACCTGGTGCTGTGCCACAGCGTGCTGGAGTACGTCGAGGACCCGATCTCCGCGCTGAGCGCCGTGGCGGGGTTGCTGCGCACCGGAGGCGCGGTCAGCGTGCTGGCTGCCAACCCCGTCGCCAGCGCCATCCACAGGGCGCTTGCCGGGCACTTCGACGAGGCCAGAGCCGCCCTGGAGGACCCGCAGGGGCGCTGGGGCGACCGTGACCCCACCCCGCGCAGGTTCACCGCTCAGACTCTCGCTGAGCTCCTCTCGGCGACCGGTTTCCAGGTGGGGGAGGTGCACGGCGTCAGGGTCTTCGCCGACCTCGTGCCGAGCCGCCTGGTCGACGGCGAGCCGGGCGCGGCCGAGGCCCTGATCGCGTTGGAGCAGGCCGCGGCCACGCATCCCGTGCTGCGCGACATCGCCAGCCAGCTGCACGTCCTGGGCCACCGGTGAGGCCCTCGCCGGACGTCCTCCGCGCGCGGAGGTCTGTCGAACGGATGTTCGGGTAGAATCACGTCGTGTCGCGCAAGCAGATCACCGGAGTCGGCCCCGTCGCCAGGATCGGGGCCGATGACAGCGCGTGCCCGATCCTCCACGTCGACATGGACGCCTTCTTCGCCAGCGTCGAGCTGCTCGACCGTCCCGAGCTGAGGGGCCGGCCCGTGATCGTCGGCTCGCCCGCCGGCCGCGGCGTGGTGCTCAGCGCCACCTACGAGGCCAGGCAGTACGGCGTGCACTCGGCCATGCCGATGAGCAGGGCCCGCAGGATGTGCCCCCAGGCCGTGATCATCCCGCCCAGCCACGGCAAGTACTCCGAGGTCTCCAAGGGCGTGATGGAGATCTTCCACTCGATCACCCCGCTGGTGGAGCCGATCGCCTCCGACGAGGCCTTCCTCGACGTGGCGGGCGCCAGGCGCAGGCTGGGCTCGCCCGCCGACATCGCGGCCAGGATCCGCGCCGAGGTGCTCGACAGGTTCGGCATCACCTGCTCGGTCGGTGTGGCCAGCAGCAAGTTCGTCGCCAAGCTCGCCTCCAAGCAGTGCAAACCCGACGGTCTGCTCGTCGTGCCCGCCGACAAGGTGGTCGACTTCCTCCATCCGCTGCCTGTCAGCGCCCTGTGGGGCGTGGGCGAGCGCACCGAGCAGGCGCTGGTGCGCCTCGGCATCAGGAGCGTGGGCGATCTGGCCAGGGTTCCGCTGACGACGCTGCAGCGCGAGCTCGGCCACGCGGCGGGCACCCACCTGGCCGCGCTGGCGTGGGGCCGCGACGAGCGTCCCGTGACCGCGCACGTGCCTGACAAGAGCATCGGCGCGGAGGAGACGTTCGCCGCCGACGTCGACGATCCCGAGGTGATCAAGCGCGAACTTCTGCGGTTGTCCGAACGGGTGGCCGCCAGGGTGCGTGCGGGCGGCCATGTGGGCAGAACAGTAAGTGTGAAGCTGCGCCGCGCCGACTTTTCCACGATCACCAGGTCGCGGACGCTGCGTGAGCCTACCGACGTCGCGCAGGAGATCTACGCGACGGCCTGCGAGCTCTTCGCGGCGGCCGGGCTCGAGCGGGTCAGGCTCCGTCTCGTCGGGGTCCGCATGGAGAACCTCAAGCCGGCCGAGTCGGCATCTCACCAGCTCAGCCTGGGTGAGAAGGAGACCGGCTGGAGGGAGGCCGAACGAGCGATGGACAAAGCGATCAGAAGATTCGGCCCCGATGCGGTGGTCCCGGCTTCACTAGTCCGGGGACGACTTGATGAAATGGAGGCATGACGCCCGATGTCGCGACATCTCGGAGGGTGGGGGAGAATAGGCATGTCTAGAGCTATGACGTCACCTCCGGTTTGGTCTACGTTGGACGTTTTCTTTCGCCTACGTCTACAGCCTCGTATTCTGGGGATAACCGACCGCGAGGTTCGGACACCCCGTGTCGTCCGTTGCCGTCTTCCCCGAAATGGGGCCGTCCTTGGGAGGCGCCGTGCCGCTCTCTGAGCACGAGCAGCGCTTGCTCGACCAGATCGAGCAGGCCCTCTACGCCGAGGACCCGAAGTGGGCCAATACCGTTCGGATCAGCGATCCGCGCAGCCATTACAAGCGACGCCTGGTCAAAGCCTCCATCGGCTTTGCGCTGGGCATCGTCGTGATGATGGTCGGCGTCGTGATCGCCCAGATCCCGCTCGGCGTCGGCGGTTTCGTGGTCATGCTCGCCGCGTGTCTGTGGGGTCTGTCCAGCTGGAAGCGCATGAACGGATTCGGTGACTCCGGTGCGTCCGGGTCCGGCGTGCCAACGCCGGGCAAGGGCCAGCGCCGGGGCAACCGGGGAAGTTTCATGGAACGCATGGAAGAACGCTGGCGCCGTCGTCACGACGAGCGCTGATCCTTACCTGATCGTGCGGCCGCTCCGTCCGAGGAACGGCCGCACGATACGAGGGTCATGCGTTCTTTCGTGCTGCCCTGCTCCAGAGCCTGATGTTCTCCAGGCGGTCGAAGCCGTCCAGCACTCTCTCTCCCATGCCGCGCATCCGCAGCAGGGTGGAGGGCGGCAGCAGCGTCGCCCTGATCCGCCTGCCGCGTGAGGCCGTGGCCGCCAGCGCCCGCCGTACGATCCGCAGCTCCCTCTTCAGCGGCGTGATCGAGCCGGGGTCGCGCGCGAACAGCAGCCGCTCCACGGCGGAGGCGATCGCGGTGATCGATCCGGCCGCCTCGGCGTCGAACTCGTGCTGCTGGGTGAGCCGGCGGGCCAGCGCCCTCGGGGTCTCGCTCGGCGCCCGCGCCATCCCGTAGTCGCACAGCACGTCGTCGAGCTCGGCCCAGGCCGCGGCGACCGAGCGGTCCACCTTCTCCGCCCTGGCCGTCACCTCGTCGGAAGGTCCTGAGATCTTCCACGTCAGCGCCCGTACCCGCCGGTTCCTGATCACCAGTCTGACCATCGCGGGGATGAGCAGCAGAACCAGCAGCGCGGCCACCCCGAGGCCGATCGTGACCCAGAGCGGCGTGGTCTCCACCGGCGTGATCGGGCCGCTGTAGACGCCCTCGGGGTCGAGCTCCCTCAGCCTGTCGCGGCTGTTGGGCGCGCCCGAGGGGGTGTCGGAGCCCGTGGTGGGGCTCGTGCTCGGGTCGTCGGTGCTCGGCGTGGTCTCGGCGGGCCTCGGCAGCGAGTAGTCGGGGACGCGGGCGGTGCCCTGTCCCGCGCTGCCCGCGGGCGTCGGCTCGAAGGCCAGCCAGCCCACCCCTTCGAAGTACAGCTCGGGCCAGGCGTGCGAGTCGTGCGTGCGCACCTCCCAGCGGCTCTCGATCTTGGTCCCGCCCGTGTAGCCGATGGCCACCCTCGCGGGGATCCCGATCGACCTGGCCAGCACCGCCATCGCCGAGGCGAACTGCTCGCAGTAGCCCGTCCTGCTCTGGATGAGGAAGTCGGTCAGCGCCTCGGTGTTGTGCCCCTGGGTCTCCAGGCTGTAGGTGAAGCCGCCGGTCCTGGTGAAGAACTGCTGGAGCTTGACCGCCGCCTCGTACTTCGTCGGGCTGTCGGCCGCGATCTCCGTGGCCAGCTCCCTGATCCGCGTGGGCAGCTCGGGCAGCTGCACGTAGCGAGGGTCGATCTCGGGACGCTCCGAGGAGGCGTCGAGCTGGTCGGCGGTCGGCTCCGGCTCGGTGCTGACCACCTGGTACTGCAGGCCGCTGGCCAGGTCGCCCGAGGAGAAGACCATCAGCGAGTCGACGTCGGCGCGCCAGTCTCCCTCCGCCCTCACCAGCTGCGGCGGGTACGGCAGCGGCAGGAACTCCAGCGGGTCGACGTCGTCGCTGATCTGGATGTCGGTCTCGACCCTCGAGGTCTTGGTCGAGGGCGCGAGGCCTGGCGGCGGCGGGAGCGGACCCTGGTCGACCCTGTTCTCCGGCCGGCCCTTCATCTTGGTCATCGTCCAGCGCTCGCCGTCGAAGACGTCGAGGGCGTAGATCCTCAGATAGCGGGGCGCGTCGTCGCTGCTGGTGTAGGAGAGAACGGCGGTGTTCTCGGGCAGTTGCAGCCGCCCCCTGAGGTTGGCGACAGGGTCCGGCACGCTGATGGTGCCGCCCTTGCCCTTGCCGCTGCCGCCCACCCCGAACCCGAACAGCGGGTCGGGCTCGAGCGTCGGCAGCAGCGCGGGCAGCACCACCGCCAGCGCGATCGCGGTGAACCCGATGCGCTTGCCGGAAAGGCGCAGCCCGCGGGTGTCGGCCGTCTCCTGGTTGCCGCTCTCGGCGGCGCGGCTGCGCCGTACCAGGACGGCCCTGCCCCAGTGCCCCACGCGCTCGCGGCCGTCGGCGATCAGCAGGCTGGTGAAGCCGAGCGCGCCGAGGATGAAGGCGGGCCAGCCGATCGGGTCGGGCAGCACCGCGGCGGGCACCGTGAACAGCGCCAGCAGCGGAAGGCCGGCCAGCGCCGCCCTGCGCAGGCGGGTGACGAACAGGTCGACGACGATCGCGATGAGCCCGACGCCCGCGGTGGTGAGCATGGCGATCGGGGGATCGTCGGGCACGGGGGCGGCGAAGCGCTGGATGTCGGCGAAGCCCGTGGCCAGCAGGTCGAGCAGCGCCCCCGCCGACTCCTTGGTCGGCACCAGCAGCGCCCACGCCTTCTCACCCGTGTAGACGGCGGTGAGGTAGACGCCGAGCGCGACCAGGCCGAGCACCGGCGCCGCCCACCCGGGGAGGGTCAGCCTGCTGCTCACCACCCCCGCGACGGTGACGGCGAGGACCGCTCCGAGCGAGCCCCACAGCCACGCGCCGCCTTCGAACAGCGGATAGAGCGTCAGCGACACCGCCAGGGTGGCGACGCCCGACCAGATGGGCAGCCTCATGCCGCACCTCCCACGGCGAAGCGGGTCTTGACACCCGCGCTCGGCCAGACAGTGGCGAGGGAGGTGCCCGCGGGCAGGGTGACGATCCGCCAGCCCGACCCTGCCAGCACCGCCTCGACCGCCTGCCTGCGGTCGGCCGAGCCGTACTCCCTGGCCTCCCAGCCCTCCACGTCGAGCAGGACGGCCACGCCCGTCGCGCCGCCGTGCCTGACCTTGGCCAGTTCCCTGGCCTCCTCGGGGTCCATGGCGCCGAGCACGGCGACGATCAGGCCGTCGCCTCCGCCCTGGCGCAGCGCGTTGATGCCCAGCTCCAGCGACCTGGCGGGGCTGTTGCGCACCACGGCGAGCGTGTCGAGCAGCGACCAGCCGACCCCGCTCTCGCTCAGGTGCTCGGGCCCCTGGTCGGTGACCAGGCGCACGCCCAGTCCTTCACGGGCCAGGTGCAGGCCGATCGAGGCGGCGGCGGAGACGGCCACCTCGAAGGAGGAACGGGGACCCTCGCCGCGGTGGGCGTGCCTGCGGGTGTCGAGCAGCAGCGCCCCCCTGCTCTGCCACTGCTGCTCCTCGCGGCGCACCATCAGCTCGCCGTAGCGGGCGGTGGAGCGCCAGTGCACTCTGCGCAGGTCGTCGCCCTGCCGGTACTCGCGAGGGGCGACGTCGTCGTCGCCCGCCGCCGCCACACTCCTCGTACGGCTGTCGCCGCCGCCGGTCCACTCCCCGGACAGGCGCACGTGCGGCAGCGCGACCACCTGGGGCGTCACGACGAGGGTGTCGCTGATGGTGAACGCCCTCGTCAGCTCGACCAGACCGAAGGGGTCGGTGATCCGTACCGACAGGGGGCCGATGGTGTAGCGGCCACGCAGGTCGGAGCGGACGCGGTAGTCGATCTCCCTGATGCCCTTGGACTCCACTCTGTCCAGGACGAACCTGGGCCTGGTGCCGAGGGCGTAGGGAACGGTGTCCTCGATCAGCAGCAGTCCGGTCGGCAGGCGGGTGACGTTCTCCAGCCGCAACGTGACGGTCGCCTCGCCGCCCACCTCCCTCCTGGGAGGGTCGAGGCGCCTGGCGCAGCTCAGCCGGTAGCGGGTCCTGGCCACGACCAGCGCTGCGAGCAGCGGCAGCGACATGATCAGCACCCCGATCCTCAGCAGGTCGTGCTCACCGAGCAGCAGCGCCATCAACAGCGCGGCCACCCCCGAGGCCAGGAACGACCTGCCCCTGGAGGTGAGGGCGCGCAGTCCGGCCATCACGACGCTCGGGTCTCCGGCACGGGCACCCGCCGTACGAGCTCGGTGACCACCTGCTCGGGCATGCGGCGCTGACCCTGCGCCTCGATGCTCGGCAGCAGCCGGTGGGCCAGGACCGGGATGGCCAGCTCCTGCATGTCGTCGGGGATGACGTAGTCACGACCCGACAGCGCGGCGTGCGCCCTCGCGGCGCGCACCAACTGGAGCGTGGACCTCGGCGAGGCGCCCAGACGCAGGTCGGGGGAGTGGCGCGTGGCCGTCACGAGGTCGATGGCGTACTTCTTCACCGGCTGGGAGACGTAGACCCCGCGCACGGCCTCGATCAGCGCGCGCACCTCGGCGGTGGTGGCGACGGGCTGCAGCTTGTCCAGCGGGGAGGTGCCGCCGTGCACGTCGAGCATCTCCAGCTCGGCGGCGGGCTCGGGATAGCCCATCGCCACCCTGGCGGTGAACCTGTCGCGCTGCGCCTCGGGAAGGGGATAGGTGCCCTCCATCTCGATGGGGTTCTGGGTCGCGATCACCATGAAGGGGGAGTCGAGCTCATAGGTGACGCCGTCGACGGTCACCTGGTGCTCCTCCATGCACTCCAGCAGCGCCGACTGTGTCTTGGGCGAGGCTCTGTTGATCTCGTCGCCGACCACGATGTTGGCGAAGATCGGGCCGGGCTTGAACTCGAACTCCCTCGTCTGCTGGTTGTAGGCGCTCACTCCTGTGATGTCGCTGGGCAACAGGTCGGGGGTGAACTGCACACGCCTGACAGGACAGTCGATGGAGCGCGCCAACGCCTTGGCCAGCATGGTCTTGCCGACGCCCGGGACATCTTCGATGAGAAGGTGGCCCTCCGACAGCAACACGGTGAGGGTCAGCCGGACGGCGTCGCTCTTCCCCTCGATCACCGATTCGATCGCCTGCCGAATCCGGTGCGCGGTGGAGACCAGCTCGTCGAGCTGGGGAGAGACGTCATGGGTTACTGCCACCAGGCCTCCATGAGAGAAGTGCAACGACCGTCCGCTCGGGCTGCTATTGCGGGAGCCTTGCCATTCCTTTTCATTGTGTGTACGACCCTACGACGAGGAGGGTTCTTGAGCGACTTTTGTGGATATTCGGCGAACAGCCACAGTGTTCAGGCGATCCGTCCGGTTCTTGTCGCATAGTGGTGCGAATCCGGTGACACGGCTCCTCCACTTTCCTCCACGGCCGGCGCGGTCGCCCGGTATTCACCGATCATTTCGGCGTTCGACACGCCCGCGCCGCCTCAGCGCCGCCCACCGCCCCCCACTCCACTCCACCGCCCTGACCTGCGTAAACGCGTGAGAAACGGCAGCCGAAGACGGTTCGAATCAGTTGACGGTGGGGAGAAGTGGAGTATGGTGGTGCGCAGTGGAGGGCCGGTGCACCAGCGCTGAGCGCTTCATGAGGCACGGGAGGTGGGGCCGGTGTTCCTCGGCACCCATCAACCGCGTCTTGACGACAAGGGACGGCTGTTCCTGCCGGCTAAGTACCGTGAGGAGCTGGCGGAGGGTCTTGTGATCACCAAAGGCCAGGAGCGATGCCTCTACGTCTTTCCCGTGGGGGAGTTCCAGCGCATTACCGAGGCTCTCAGCACTGCCCCGGTCACCGCCAAGGCGGTCCGGGACTACAGCCGTGTCTTCTTCGCCAGCGCGTCCGACGAGACTCCCGACAAGCAGGGGCGCATCACGATTCCGCAGGCCCTCAGGCGGTACGCGGGGCTGGAGCGTGACTGCGTGGTCATCGGAGCCAACACCCGTCTGGAGATCTGGGACCAACAGGCCTGGGACACCTATCTGGTGGACCAGGAGCAGGCTTTCGCCGATCTCTCGGAGGAGGTGCTGCCAGGGATTCTCTAGTCACGGCCGATCCGTCGGTGATGTCGTTCGGCGAGGTCTCCACCCGCAACCACTCGCCCGCCAGCTGATGCACCTTCCCCGGTGTCAGATGGCAGGCGTCCACGAAGCGGGTGCGGATGGGGACCTGGCCGGACGGCTACGGGTGGGGACCCATGAGCGGGACACCGGAGGCGGGCCGTAGCGTCATCCGCGAGTACAGACGCATTCAGCAGGAGGGGGGTTTCAGTAATGCACGGAGATGGCAACACTGCGGGCACGGGTGGTCACGTTCCCGTGATGCTCGAGCGGGTGCTGGAGCTCCTGGCCCCCGCGTTGACGGGGCCCTCGCCGGTGATGGTCGACGCCAACCTCGGCCTCGGCGGTCACTCGGAGGCGCTCCTCGCCGCGCATGCCTCCCTTCACCTCATCGGCATCGACCGCGATCCTTTCGCGATCGAGTTCTCCACGCGCAGGCTCGCTCCCTTCGCCGACCGGGTCACGCTGGTCCACGCCTCCTCCGACGACATGTCCGAGGTGCTGGCGAGGGCGGGCAGGCCCGTGATCGACGGCGTCCTGTTCGATCTCGGCGTCTCCTCCCCGCAGCTGGACGAGGGCGAGCGAGGCTTCGCCTACTCCTACGACGCCAGGCTCGACATGCGCATGGACACCGAGCAGTCGCTCACGGCGGAGGAGGTGGTCAACACCTACTCCGTGGGAGAGCTGACCCGCATCCTCCGCGACTACGGGGAGGAAAGGTTCGCGCCGCGTGTCGCGGCGTTCATTGTCAAGGAAAGGGCCAAGGAGGCCATAACGTCGACTAAGCGGCTCGCCGACATCGTCCGCGCAGCGATTCCAGCCGCGACCCGACGTACCGGGGGCAACCCCGCAAAACGTACTTTCCAGGCGTTGCGTATCGAGGTCAACGCGGAGCTGACCGCTTTCGAGACGGCGCTCCCAGCCTCACTCGACGCGCTGGCGCTGGGTGGGAGAGTCGTCGTTCTCTCCTACCACTCCCTTGAGGACCGGCTGACCAAGCAGGTTCTCGCGGCGCGAACCAGGGACACCAGCCCGCCGGGGCTGCCTGTCCCGTTGCCGGCTCACCAGCCGCGGTTCCGCCTCCTGACGAGGGGAGCCGAGCTCCCGACTGACGAAGAGCTCGCCCGCAATCCGCGGGCGGCCTCGGCCCGGCTAAGGGCGGCAGAGAGGATCCGTGTTGACGAGTACTGAGCAGGAGATCAGGCGGGGAGCGCCCGCCAGGGCCGGCGCGCCCAGGACCGCTCCGGCTAGGACCGGAGCCCGCAGGCCGAGCGCGCCCGCGGCGGATCGGACGGCGACCCGTCCCTCCACTGCGCGCACGCGCCCCGCGGAGGCGAGCGCGGCCAAGCCCGCGCGCGTGCGGCGGCCGATGTCGCGCAAGCAGCGCGCGCCCTTCGTGCTGCTCGTCGTCGGCCTGCTCTGCGGCGGCCTGATCAGCCTGCTGCTGCTCAACACGGTGCTCAACCGCGACTCCTTCACCCAGAACACGCTGCGTGAGGAGACCGCCCAGCTGCAGCGGGAGAACGAGGCGCTCAGGCAGGCCAACGCCAAGAAGGAGCAGCCCGCCCAGCTCGCGCGCGACGCCGAACTGCAGGGCGAGAAGTGGGACCCGACGGTCGGCTCGATCGAGGTAGGCCAGGACAGGTGAGGGAGTCAGGCGGCCGGGGGCAGGGTCCCGGCCGTGGCGGTGCCGGCGCCGGCTCTCAGGGAGGGCCCGGCGCCGTTCGTCGTACGCCCGCGGGTCCTGGCAGGCCGGGACGGCAGGGCGGCGCGGGCCGTCCCTCGCCCGACGAGCCGCCCCGCCGCAACAGGCCGGACGACGCCGGCCGCCGCGGCGCTCCCGACGACGCGCCCCGCCCCCGCAAGGACGAGCCCGACCGCCCCGAAGGACGGCAGGCGCGCCCGGACGACCCCTTCGACCTGCCCCGAGGGCTCACGGGGGCGGCGGCGCAGGAGAGCAGGCGCGTCCGTTCCGAGGACAGCGTGCCCCAGCCGAGGGCGGGCGCCCAGCGGCGCGGCCCTCGCCAGGACTCCAGGCAGGACTCCAGGCAGGGCCCGCCCCAGGGCCCGCCGCGCTCCGACCCGCGCAGGCAGGGGCGCAGGCCTCCGCCGCCGCCCCGCCCCCCGCGCCCTCCGCTGGTGCTGCGCCTGGGCAACCCGCGCAGGCGCATCAACATCGGCCTGATCGGCATGACGTTCATCCTGTCGATCTTCGCGGGACGGCTCATCCAGCTGCAGGGCCTCGACTCCAAGGTCTACGAGGCCAGGGCCGCCCAGCAGCGGGTGGTCAGCGAGACCATCAAGGCCAAACGCGGCTCCATCACCGATGTCAACGGCCACGAGCTGGCCGTCACGGTCGAGGCGCGCGAGATCGCGATCGACCCGAGCAAGGTGCCCCAGGGCAAGCGCGCCCACGTGGCTGCGGTGCTGGCCAAGGAGCTGAACAAGCCCCCCGCCGAGATCGCGGCGAAGCTGGCCAAGACCACCTCGCGCTACGAGCTCCTGGCCCGCGACGTCGACCCCCTCGTCGCCGACAGGCTGCTGGAGCAGGAGCTGCCCACGGTCACCACCAAGAAGACCTACCGCAGGACCTACCCCGCGGGCGACCTCGCAGGCACGCTGATCGGCTTCGTCGGCGACGACGGCAACGGCCTCGAGGGCGTCGAGCAGATGCGCAACTCCGTGCTCGCCGGACGAGACGGCAAGCAGAGCATGGAGCAGGGCCGCGACGGCCAGCGCATCCCGATGACCCGCAGCCAGCGCCAGGCCCCGATCGAGGGCCGCGACGTCAGGCTGACCATCGACCGCGACATCCAGTGGGCCGCCCAGAAGGCCATCACCGAGCAGGTCGCCGCCAGCGGGGCGCTGAGCGGCACCGTGATCGTGATGGACGTCAAGACCGCCCAGATCGTCGCCATGGCCAACGCTCCCGAACTCGACCTGAACAACTGGCAGAAGGCGCCCGACAGGTCCTTCGTCAACCGCGCGGTGGCCGAGGTCTTCGAGCCCGGCAGCACCAACAAGGTCATCACCGCCGCCGCGGCGATCGAGGCGGGCGCCGTCACGCCCGAGACGACCTTCAAGGTGGCCGACCACATCAGGTGCGCCGACCAGACGCTGAAGGACTCCCACCCGCACAAGACGGAGGTGATGACGTTCAAGCAGATCGTCGAGACCTCCAGCAACGTCGGCACCATCCAGGCCGCGCGCAGGATCGGCGCCCAGGGCCTGTACACGATGCTCAAGAACTTCGGCTTCGGCGCGCGGCCCGGCCTCGGCCTGCCGGGCGAGGAGGCGGGGCTGCTGCCCCATCACACGACCTGGTCGGGCACCCAGCGCTGCACGGTGGCCTACGGTCAGGGCGTGTCGGTGACCGCGCTGCAGACCGCGAGCGTCTACCAGACCATCGCCAACGGCGGGGTCAGGGTGCAGCCGCAGATCGTGGCGGGCATGACCGACGAGAACGGCAGGTTCGTCGCCGGCAAGCCGGGCAGGCAGACCAGGGTGGTCAGTCAGAACACGGCAGATGAGATCGCCGCCATGCTCGAGGGGGCGGTCAGCGCCGAGGGCACCGGTACCCTGGCAGCCATCCCCGGATACAGGGTGGCGGGCAAGACAGGCACCGCGAACCGATACGATCAGCAATTGGGCCGCTACAACGGCTACACCGCCTCCTTCGTTGGTTTCGCCCCCGCGGACAAGCCCGAGCTCGTGGTGCTCGCGGTGGTGCAGAAGCCGGCCAAGGACATCTACGGCGGGCACATCGCGGCCCCTGTGTTCAAGGACGTGATGACGTTCGCCATCAAGAGCAGGAAGATTCCGCCCACAGGCCCGTCCGCGTCACCCGCGCGGATCGGCGCCGGACACTGAACAGGGAGGGTACGCTCTCGCCGTGCGTCCCCCGTCGTCTATGCGTCCCAAGACCAGCCCGCCGCGCCCGCTGAGCGGGTTGGCGGCCATGCTTGACGCTCCGTCAGGCAGCTCACGCTCACCGCTGGCCGCCGTCACAGGTGTGACGATCGACTCGCGCCAGGTCCTTCCTGGCGACCTCTACGTCGCCCTGCCGGGCAACACCGCCCACGGCGCCGACTTCTCCCCGCAGGCGATGGCGAGCGGCGCGGTGGCGATCCTGACCGACCCCGCGGGCCGCGAGGCCGCCGCCGCCACCGGCCTGCCCGTGCTCGTCCTCGGCGACCCCCGCCTCGTGCTCGGCCAGATCGCCTCCTGGGTGTACGGCCAGCCCGCCCACGACATCTCCGTCCTCGGCGTGACGGGCACCAGCGGCAAGTCGACCACCACCTTCCTGCTGGAGGCGGGGCTGCGCGCCGCGGGCCACACCACGGGCCTGGTCGGCGGCGTGGAGATCCACGCGGGCGACGTGGTCATCGAGCCCAAGCTGACCACGCCCGAGGCCACCGACCTGCACGGCCTGTTCGCCCTCATGCGAGAGCGCGGCGTCACGGCCGCGGCCATGGAGGTCTCCAGCCACGCGCTCGCGCTCGGCAGGGTCGACGGCGTCTTCTACGACGTGGCCCTGTTCACCAACCTCTCGCAGGACCACCTCGACTTCCACAAGGACCTCGACGACTACTTCGCCACCAAGGCGAGGCTGTTCCAGCCGGAGTTCAGCAGGACGGGCGTCACCAACCTCGACGACGCCCACGGTCGCGAGCTCCTGCACCGTGCCACGATCCCGATGACCACCTTCTCCGCCACGGGCGACCCCGGGGCCGACTGGCGCGCGCTCGACGTCAGGCTCGGCGCCGACGGCAGCGCCTTCAGGGTGGTGGGCCCAGGCGGAGTCGAGGACGACGTGGCGATCTCGCTGCCGGGCCCCTTCAACGTCGCCAACGCGCTCGGCGCGATCGTCACCCTGGTCGAGGCGGGCGTGCCGTTGCGCGCGGCCGTCCACGGGGTGGGCTCGATGACGGGCGTGCCGGGCAGGATGGAGCGCGTCACCGACGCCGGCTGCGAGTTCCAGGCCGTGGTCGACTACTCCCACAAGCCGGGGGCGGTCGAGTCCGTGCTCGAGTCGCTGCGCGCCGTCACGGCGGGCAGGCTGACCATCGTGCTCGGCTGCGGCGGCGACCGCGACAAGGGCAAGCGCCCGCTCATGGGCGAGGCGGCCGCGAGGCTGGCCGATGTGGCGATTTTCACCAGCGACAACCCCCGCTCCGAGGACCCGCTGGCGATCCTTGCCGCGATGATGGACGGAGCGCTACAGGTGCCGCCCGGTGAGCGCGCCCACGTGGTCGTCGAGCCCGACAGGGCGGCGGCCATCGGCCTGGCGATCGGCCACGCCCAGCGCGGTGACGTGGTCGTCGTGGCGGGCAAGGGCCACGAGCAGGGCCAGTACATCTCAGGTGAGGTGATCCCCTTCGACGACAGGGCCGTCGTCGCGGGGGCGATCGACGCACGCAAGGAAAGCAGGAAGAACCTATGATCCCGTTGCCACTGGCCAGGGTCGCCGAGATCACCTCGGGCGCTCTGTCGGGCATGGCCGACCCCCGCGCCGTGGTGCGCGGCCCCGTCGTGATCGACTCACGGGCGGTCGAGCCGGGATCCCTGTTCGTGGCGATCAAGGGCGATCGCGTCGACGGCCATGACTTCGCCGCCGAGGCGATCAAGGCGGGCGCCGTGGCGGTGCTGGCCACCAGGCCGGTCGAGGTGCCCGCGGTGATCGTGACCGACATCTTCGCCGCGCTGGCCGCGCTCGGTACGGCCGTGGCCGCCGCGCTGCCCGCCGCCACCGCCATCGGCATCACGGGCTCGGCGGGCAAGACGACCACCAAGGACCTGCTGGCCAGGCTGACGGCGCGGATGGGTCCCAGCATCGCGCCCGTCGGCTCGTTCAACAACGAGATCGGCCATCCGCTCACCGTGATGAAGGCCGACCACGAGACCAGGTTCCTGGTGCTGGAGCTCAGCGCGCGCTACGTGGGCGACATCGCGCACCTGGCGCGCGTCGCGCCGCCGCGCATCGGTGTGGTCCTCAACGTCGGCACCGCCCACCTCGGCGTGTTCGGCGGCAAGGAGGCCATCGCCCAGGCCAAGGGCGAGCTGGTCGAGGCGCTGCCGTCCGACGGGGTGGCGGTGCTCAACGCCGACGATCCGCTGGTGCGCCAGATGGCCTCCCGCACCACCGCCAGGGTCACCTACTTCGGCCGTGGCGAGGACGCCGCCGTCCGCGCCGAGGACGTCGTCGTCGACGAGCGCGGGCGCGCCTCCTTCACCCTGCGCACCCCCTCGGGCGCCGCCCACGTCGCGCTCAGGCTGTACGGCGAGCACGTCGTGGAGAACGCCCTCGCCGCCGCGGCCGCCGCCTATGAGCTGGGCCTGCCCGTGGCGACCATCGCGGAGGAGCTGTCGGAGGCCGAGCCGCGCAGCAAGTGGCGCATGGAGGTCACCGAGAGCCCCGACGGCGTCACCGTCGTCAACGACGCCTACAACGCCAACCCCGACTCGATGCGGGCCGCCTTCCACACCCTCGACGTGCTCGGCAAGGGCCGGCGCCGCTTCGCCGTCATCGCCGCCCTGCGCGAGCTGGGCGAGGAGAGCGACGAGCTCAACGAGGGCGTCGGCCGCCTCGCGGGCGCCTCGGGGCTGAGCGGGCTGGTCGTGGCGGGGCCGGGGGCCGAACCCTTGCTGCGCGGGGCCTTCGCCGCCGTCGAGGCCGCCGAGCAGGCCGCCGTGGAGGGCCTGGGCGCGGGCGGCGGGCCGGATCACAGGCAGGACCCGCCGATCGTGCACGTGGCCGACGCCGAGGCCGCCGCGGCGCAGGTCTCGGCCTGGCTCAGGCCGGGCGACGTGCTGCTGGTGAAGGGGCCGCGCGCCATGAACCTGCAGCGCACGGCCGAGCTGGTCCTTGGGAGGGCCACCAAGTGACCAACATCATCATCGCCGGTGCGGTGGGCCTGATCCTGTCGATGCTCGGCACCCCCCTGGCGATCAGACTCTTCTCCCGGCGAGGCTACGGACAGGAGGTCCGCGACGACGGGCCCTCGGCGCACCTCAGCAAGAAGGGCACGCCCACCATGGGCGGCACGGTCTTCGTGCTGGCCGCGCTGCTCGCCTACGCCGCCTCCCACCTGGCCACGCTCGAACCCCCGACCGTCTCGGGGCTGCTGGTGCTGTTCCTCATGGCGGGCCTCGGCGCCGTGGGCTTCCTCGACGACTTCATCAAGATCTACAAGCAGCGCAGCCTCGGCCTGCGCAGCGGCGCCAAGGCGCTCGGCCAGCTCGTCGTCGGCGCAGTCTTCGCGGTGCTCGTGATGCGCTTCCCCAACGTCTACGGCATCACCCCCGCCCAGGACAAGCTGTCCTTCCTGCGCGACTTCGGCCCGGCGATCGGCATCTTCTTCTTCACCCTCTGGGTGCTCGTCATGATCGTCGGCTTCTCCAACGCGGTGAACCTGACCGACGGCCTCGACGGCCTGGCCTCCGGCGCCACGGCCACCGTGCTGGGCGCCTACGTGCTGATCGGCAACTGGCAACTGCGCAACAACTGCATCGACAACCTCGGACCCAACTGCTACTGGGTGCGCGACCCGCTCGACCTGGCGGTGGTCGCCGCGGCCGTGCTCGGCGGGCTGATCGGCTTCCTGTGGTGGAACGCCCCTCCCGCGCGCATCTTCATGGGCGACACGGGCTCGCTGGCCCTGGGCGGAGTCCTGGCGGGGCTGGCCATCACCACCCGCACCCAGCTGCTGCTGATCATCCTGGCCGGGATGTGCGTGATCATCACCTGCTCGGTGATCATCCAGGTCGGCTTCTTCAAGATGACCGGCAAACGGGTCTTCCGCATGGCTCCGCTGCAGCACCACTTCGAGCTGAAAGGCTGGGCGGAGACCACGATCGTGATCAGGTTCTGGCTGATCGCAGGGCTGTGCGCGGCCGTGGGCCTCGGCCTGTTCTACGTGGAGTGGATGCCCAAGTCATGATCGTCGTAGCCGGACTCGGCGTCTCGGGAACCGCCGCGGCCAGGGTGCTCGCCGCGCGGGGAGAGCGCGTCGTCGTCCTCGAAGGCGTCGAGGGGGAGCGCCAGCGCGTCGTCGCGGCGGAGCTGGCCGAGCTCGGTGTCGAGGTGCGCTTCGGGGCGACCGAGCTGCCCGCGGAAGCCTCCTCGCTGGTCACCACGGGCTGGGCGCCGCACCACCCGCTGATCGCCGCCGCCCTCGAGTCGGGCGTCGAGGTGGTCGGCGAGGTGGAGCTGGCCTGGCGGCTGCGGCCCGAACGGGCCGCGCCGTGGCTGGCGCTGACCGGCACCAACGGCAAGACCACCGTCGTGCGCATGCTGACCTCGATGCTGCTGGCCGCGGGGCGCAAGGCGCTGGCGGTGGGCAACGTCGGCGTGCCCGTCGTCGAGGCCGTGGCCGGCCCCTACGACGTGCTGGCGGTCGAGCTGTCGAGCTTCCAGCTGCACTGGTCGAGCAGCCTGGCCCCGCACGCCGCCGCCATCCTCAACATCGCCCCCGACCACCTCGACTGGCACGGCACCCTCGAGGAGTACGCCAGGGCCAAGGCCCGCATCTTCGAGCGGGCGGGCACGGTGGTCTACAACGCCGACGACCCGATCGCCGCCGCGCTCGCCGAGCCGTACGCGGGGGCCGTGGGCTTCACCCTCCAGGTGCCGAGGCCCGGCCAGGTCGGCGTGGTGGAGGACCTGCTGGTCGACCGCGCCTACGTGGCCGACCCCGTACGTCAGGCGGACGAGCTCGCCACGCTCGACGACGTGCACCCCTTCGCCCCGCACAACGTCGCCAACGCCCTGGCCGCCGCCGCGCTGGCCCGCGCCTTCGGCGTCCCGACCGAGGCGGTACGGCAGGGCCTGCGAGACTTCGTCCCCGACCCGCACCGCATGACCCATGTGGGCAGGACGGGCGAGGTCGACTACATCGACGACTCCAAGGCCACCAACCCCCACGCCGCCGCCGCCTCGCTGGCCGCCTACCCCTCGATCGTGTGGATCGCGGGAGGGCAGCTCAAGGGCCTCGACGTCGACGACCTCGTCCGCCAGGCGGCGCCGAGACTGCGCGGCGTGGTGCTGATCGGCGTCGACAGGGCGAGGATCGCCGAGGCACTCGCGCGACACGCGCCGAATGTCCCTGTGGTGGACCTGGCTGATCGAGACACTGGGGTGATGGACCGTGTCGTCACCGAAGCCGCCAGGCTCGCCGCCCCCGGGGACACCGTGCTGCTGGCTCCGGCCGCCGCCTCCCTCGACATGTTCGCGAACTACCCTGCTCGGGGGGAGGCCTTCGCGCACGCCGTGAGGAAACTGAAGGAGAAGGCGTGAGCACCGCGGCCGACAGCCCGGTCGAGGGCCCCACCGGCTGGGCCAAGGAGCAGGCCGCCGCGCTCAGGGAGCTGCTCGACCGGCCGCTGACCACCTACTACCTGATCATCGGGTGCAGCGCGCTGCTGCTGGCGCTCGGGCTCATGATGGTCCTGTCGGCCTCCAGCATCGAGGCGCTGCAGAAGACGGGCGACCCGTTCTACTGGTTCGTCAAGCAGTCGATGTCGGCCGGGCTCGGCGTGCCGGTGATGTGGGTCTGCTCGCGGCTGCCGCACCGCTTCTTCAGATGGGCGGGCTACCCGCTCATGGCGCTGTCGATCATCGGCCTCGGCATCGTGATCTTCGCAGGCGAGTCGCAGCTCGGCGCGCAGCGCTGGATCGACGTCGGCCCCATCTACCTGCAGCCGTCCGAGCCGGCCAAGCTCGGCCTGGCGCTGTGGGGGGCCGACCTGTTGGCCCGCAAGGCGCGCGGCGGCCGCATCGAGTGGCGCCACCTGCTCATCCCGCTGCTGCCCGGCACCGCGATCCTGGCCGTCATGGTCATGCTCGGCCGCGACCTCGGCACCACGCTCGTGCTGATGCTGATCTTCCTGTCGCTGCTGTGGGTGGTGGGCGCGCCGATCAAGCTGTTCGGCGGCATCATCGCGATGATGACGGTGGCGGTCATCTTCATGATCACCACGGAGGGCTACAGGTCCGACCGCATCACCGGCTGGCTCGACCCGTGGGGCCACGCCCAGGGCGCCGGCTACCAGGCCGTGCAGGGGCAGATCGCGATGGGCTCGGGCGGCTGGTTCGGGCTCGGACTGGGCAGCAGCCGTCAGAAGTGGAGCTGGATCCCCCACGCCGAGAGCGACTTCATCTTCTCCATCCTCGGCGAGGAGCTCGGGCTGATGGGCACGCTGTCGGTGATCGCGCTGTTCGGCCTGCTCGGCTACGCGGGCCTGCGGGTGGCGATGCGCGTCAACGATCCCTTCATCAGGCTGGCCTCCTCGGCCGTGGTCGCGTGGGTCGCGGGGCAGGCCATCGTCAACATCGGCGCCGTCATCGGCGTGCTGCCCATCACGGGCATCCCGTTGCCGTTGGTCTCCTACGGAGGTTCGGCGCTGTTGCCGACGCTCGCCGCGCTTGGCATGTTGTTGTCATTCGCCAAACGCGAACCTGGCGCCAGGGAGGCTCTGGCCGCGCGTGGCCCCGGACCGGCCGCGCGGGCTCTAAGCTGGCTGGGCCTGGGGGGTGCGCAGCGGGGCCGACCGAGACGACCGACAAGAAACGTGCCTACTGGACGAGTCGGGCCAGATGCGGAACGTTAAGGCGCGGCACGTTTCTCATCAGTAGGGAGTAACCGACATGAGGGTGGTCCTCGCCGGTGGCGGGACGGCCGGTCACATCGAACCGGCTCTGGCCCTGGCTGACGCGCTGCGCCGGCTGGAGCCAGGCATCGGCGTGACGTGTCTCGGTACCGAGCGCGGCCTGGAGACCAGGCTGGTGCCCGCCAGGGGCTACGAGCTGCAGCTCGTGCCCGCCGTGCCGCTTCCGCGGGCGCTCACGCCGCAGTTGCTCACCGTTCCCGGGCGGCTGGCGGGGGCCATCAACGCCGCGGCGTCCATCATGGACAGGACGAGCGCCGACATCCTGGTCGGCTTCGGCGGTTACGTCGCCACCCCCGCCTACCTGGCGGCCAGGCGGCGCGGGCTGCCGATCGTCGTCCACGAGGCCAACGCCCGTCCCGGGCTGGCCAACAGGCTCGGCGCGCGTCTGACCGACCACGTCTTCACCGGGCATCCGCAGAGCACCATGGCCAAGGCCGAGCTGATCGGCATCCCGCTGCGCAGGGACATCGTCCAGCTCGACAGGCTGTCGATGGGCGACAAGGCCCGCTCGTGGTTCGGGCTGCGCACCGACCTGCCGACGCTGCTGGTCTTCGGCGGCTCGCAGGGCGCCCGCTCGCTCAACCAGGCCGCGCTGGCGGCGGGGCCGGTGCTGCGCAGGGCGGGCGTGCAGGTGCTGCACGTGCTCGGCCCGAAGAACGCCCTGGAGCAGGAGCCGCCTCCGGGCGACCCTCAGTACGTCGTGCTGCCCTACGTGGACCGCATGGACCTCGCCTACGCCGCCGCCGACTTCGCCCTGTGCCGCAGCGGGGCGATGACCTGCGCGGAGCTGACCGCCGTCGGCCTGCCCGCCGCCTACGTGCCACTGCCGCACGGCAACGGCGAGCAGCGGCTCAACGCCACGCCGATCGCCCAGCGAGGCGGTGGGCTCGTGATCGACGACTCCGACCTTTCACCTGATTGGATCATCCAGAACGTGCTGCCCATCCTGCGCGACCCCGAGCGGGTCGCGACCATGTCGGAGGCCGCCGCGGCGATGGGGCGCAGGGACGCCGACGTCGCCCTCGCCCGCAAGGTGCTCGAGATCGTGGGAGGTCGCTCATGAGCCTGGTACGGCTGGTCGCCCCCGTGGCGGCCGAGGAGCTCGGCAGGGTGCACTTCATCGGCATCGGCGGCGCCGGCATGTCGGGCATCGCGCGCATCCTGCTCAAGCGGGGCGTGAAGGTGTCCGGCAGCGACGCCCGCGGCTCCGACATGGTGACCGAGCTGCGTGAACTCGGCGCCAGCGTGCACATCGGCCACGCCGCCTCCCACATCAAGAACATCGACACGGTGGTCGTCTCCACCGCGATCCGCGACTCCAACCCCGAGCTGGGCGAGGCCATCAAGCAGGGTCTTCGCGTCATCCCGAGGGCCGCGGCGCTGGCCTCTGTCATGGCGGGCCGCACCGGCGTGGCGATCGCCGGCACCCACGGCAAGACCACCACGACCTCGATGCTGACGGTGGCGCTGCAGAAGTGCGGCTCCGACCCCTCCTACTGCGTGGGCGGCCAGCTCGTCACCACGGGGCTCGGCGCCGACGAGGGCTCGGGCGGGGTGTTCGTGGCCGAGGCCGACGAGAGCGACGGCTCCTTCCTCATGCTCGCGCCCGACATCGCGGTCGTCACCAACGTCGAGGCCGACCACCTCGACAACTACGGCGATCCGCGGGCCGTCTACGACAGCTTCGCCCGCTTCGTCGAGCGCATCGGGCGCACGCTGGTGGTGTGCGCCGACGACCCAGGCGCCGCCGCGCTGATCGAGCCCGCCCGCGGGCGCGGCCTTCGCGTGGTCACCTACGGCGAGGCCGAGGGCGCCGACTACCGGATCGCCGAGGTACGGCCCGACGGGTTCGGCGTGCTGTTCGAGGTGGTCGGCAAGGGTGAGGTCCGCCTGTCGGTCCCCGGCGCCCACAACGCGCTCAACGCCACCGCGGTCATCGCCGTGGCCGACGAGCTCGGCCTGCCGTTCGAGGTGATCAGGGAGGGCCTGACGGCCTTCACAGGGGCCAAGCGGCGCTTCGAGGCCAAGGGCGAGGCGGGCGGCGTGGCGGTCTTCGACAGCTACGCCCACCATCCGACCGAGCTGGCCGCCGACCTGCGCGCCGCCCGTGACGTGGTCGCCTCCTACTCGGGCGACGGCAGGGTGGTCGCGGTCTTCCAGCCGCATCTCTACTCCCGCACCAGGTTCTTCGCCGACGAGTTCGGCGCCGCCCTCGGCCTGGCCGACGTGGCGGTCGTGCTCGACGTCTACGGCGCGAGGGAGGACCCTGAGCCGGGCGTCTCCGGCGCCATGGTGGCTTCCAGGGTGCCGCTGCCCGAGGAGCAGGTGGCCTACGCGCCCGACAAGGCCGCGGTGCCTGCCCTGGTGGCCAAGCTGGCCAGGGCCGGCGACATCGTGCTGACCATGGGGGCGGGAGACGTGACCGAGCTCGGGCCGAAGATCGTCGCGGAGCTGTCCGCGAGGTGAAGGCCAGGCAGGCGTTCGTTGCGCTGCTCACCGCCGGCGTGGTGGGCAGCACGGTGTGGCTGGTGTTCTTCTCACCGGTCCTGGGCGTCAGGTCGGTGGAGATCGTGGGAAATCTCACAGTGCCCGCCGACCAGATCGAGAAGCAGGCGGGCGTGGCCCCGCTGCACCCGCTGGCGACCGTCGATCTGGGCGAGGTGGAGGGCAGGGTACTGGCGATCAGGCGGCTCGCCTCGGCCAGGGTCGAGCGGGCGTGGCCGAGCACGCTCAAGATCGAGGTGGTCGAGCGCCAGCCGGTCGCGGTGGTCCCCGTGGGCGACAAGGCGGCGTTGATCGATCGCAAGGGCGTGGTCACCGAGGTGCGCCCGAGCGCCCCGCCCGAGCTGCCGGTGCTGAGAGTGGATCGACCAGGACCTGGTGACCCCGCGACGGTGGCCGCGATCAAGGTCATCGGCGGGCTGCCCGAGGCGTTGCTCATGAAGATCGACGAGGTGCGCGCCACCTCGCCCGAGGGCATCTCCTTCAGGCTCACCAACGGACGAACGGTCATATGGGGCGGGGCCGACAGGGGCGAGGACAAGGCTCGCGTCCTCGAGGCGCTGCTCCCGCGCACGGCCAGGGTGTACGACGTCAGTTCGCCCGACGTCGTCTCCATGAAATGAGAAGCTGGTCGCGAATAGGACAGCGCGCGACACGCCGGACGGGCTTGCGGCGCGGTTAGTTGACCCGCCCGGTAGGGGACTCCTACTGTCCGTATCAATCCTCAGGTTGACATAAATCTAAATCTCAACTTGAGGTTGAGAGTTTTCGAGCACCATTGAAATGGCAAGTCAACGAGCGGAAAGGCCCCTCGTCGTGGCAGCACCGCAGAACTACCTCGCGGTCATCAAGGTCGTCGGCATTGGCGGCGGCGGAGTGAACGCCGTCAACCGGATGATCGAGGAGGGACTCAAGGGCGTCGAGTTCATCGCGATAAACACCGACGCCCAGGCGCTGCTGATGAGTGACGCCGACGTCAAACTGGACGTGGGCAGGGAACTCACGCGCGGCCTCGGGGCCGGCGCCAACCCCGATGTGGGTCGCAAGGCGGCCGAGGACCACCGCGAGGAGATCGAGGAGGTCCTCAAGGGGGCCGACATGGTCTTCGTCACGGCGGGCGAGGGCGGCGGCACGGGCACAGGCGGTGCCCCGGTCGTGGCCAACATCGCCCGGTCTCTCGGTGCTCTGACCATAGGAGTCGTCACCAGGCCCTTCAGCTTCGAGGGCCGCCGCCGCGCCATGCAGGCGGAGGCGGGGATCGAGACCCTGCGCGACGAGGTCGACACCCTCATCGTCATCCCCAACGACAGACTGCTGTCGATCTCCGACAGGCAGGTCAGCGTCCTCGACGCCTTCAAGGCGGCCGACCAGGTGCTGCTGTCCGGTGTCCAGGGCATCACCGATCTGATCACCACGCCCGGCCTGATCAACCTCGACTTCGCCGACGTCAAGTCGGTCATGTCGGGCGCGGGCTCGGCGCTGATGGGCATCGGCCACGCCAGGGGCGACGACCGCTCGGTCGCCGCGGCCGAGATGGCCGTTTCCAGCCCGCTGCTGGAGGCCTCCATCGACGGCGCGCACGGCGTGCTGCTGTCGATCGCGGGCGGGTCGGACCTGGGCCTGTTCGAGATCAACGAGGCGGCCCAGCTCGTCTCGAACGCGGCGGCGCCCGACGCCAACATCATCTTCGGTACGGTCATCGACGACGCCCTCGGCGACGAGGTCCGCGTCACGGTCATCGCCGCTGGCTTCGACGAGATCGCTCCCGTCGAGAAGCCCGCGATGCAGCAGCCGCGCCAGCAGCCCAGGCCCGCCGCCGCGCCGCCCGCGGCGCCTTCGGTCGCCGCGCCCGTGCGTCCCGCGCCGGCTCCCGCGCCCAGCGTGAAGCTCGAGCCGCCCAGGCCCGAGCCTCGCCCCGAGCCGCGCCTCGAGGTACGGCCCGAGCCGCGCCCCGAGCCCGTGCGGGCCGTCGAGACGCCCCCGCCCGCGCCTGCTCCCGCTCCTGCCCCCGCGCCCGCGGCCGCCGCGCCGCCGCCGGTCGAGGAGCCGCCCGCGCCGCCGGTCTCGATCCCGAGGCCCGCGCCCGAGGTGACCAACCCGCCCACCCCGATCTCCTCCCGCATGTCGGAGCCAGGCCGGCGTCGCCCGGTGGTCTTCGAGGAGCAGGAGGAGGAGCTGGACGTGCCCGACTTCCTGAAGTGAGATTCCTCACCCGGCCCGAGGGTCCGGGGGAGGGGATCACACCCCCGCTGCGAGACCTCAGGGTCGACGCGGTGGGGGTTCGGTGCGTCTCGGGGCTGCCTGGGTTCGCGGTCCCACCGCAAAGGGTGCACGATGGGTTTCTTGTGGACATAGCTCGCAAAAATCAGATCGCGGCGGGTCTGGCCGAGGTGGAGAAGCGGATCGCCGAGGCCTGCAGGGCCGCGGGGCGCCCCCGCGAGGAGGTCACGCTGATCGCGGTGACCAAGACCTACCCGGCCGAGGACGTGCGGATCCTGGCCGGGCTCGGCGTGACCGAGGTGGGCGAGAACCGTGACCAGGAGGCCGCCGACAAGGCCCACGCCTGCGCCGACCTGCCGCTCACCTGGCACTTCGTCGGTCAACTCCAGACCAACAAGGTGCGCTCGGTGGTGGGCTACGCCGACCTGGTCCACTCTGTCGACCGTTCCAGGCTGGTGGCGGCGATCGGGCGCGAGGCCGTAAGGGCGGAGCGGGAGATCGGCTGCCTCGTGCAGGTCGCGCTCGACGACGACCCCGGACGCGGCGGGGCACGCCCCGCCGACGTGCTCGGGCTGGCCGACGAGATCGCGGCCACCGAGGGCGTACGGCTCGGCGGGCTCATGGCGGTCGCGCCGCTCGGGGAGGAACCGGGCAAGGCGTTTGCGAGGCTGCGGGATCTGGCGCTGGCCGTACAGGCCGGGCATCCTGGTGCGACCATAATCTCAGCGGGGATGAGCGGCGATTTGGCCGAAGCCGTGGCGCGCGGGGCGACACACGTGCGAGTCGGTACGGCGTTGCTCGGTCGTCGCAAGCCCTTCGTCAGGTAATGTCCCCTCAAGTGGGCCTTGGGGCCCGCGGACGAAGTAGAGGTCGATCAGCGGTGAGCTCCAAGGGGGTACGGCTGCCGCCTCGAGTGTGGATCGCTCGAGCGAGTGCGACCATGAGCAGGAGGACGACTTAGCGATGGCCGGCGCGATGCGCAAGATGGCGGTCTACCTCGGTCTCGTGGAGGACGACCGCTACGAGAGGTACGAGACCTACGCCGACGACGACTACGACTACGAGGAGGAGTCGCGTCGGGCCGAGCAGGACCGCACCCCGGCGGTGCACGAGCGCGAAGACGACACCGACCCCGGCGTCCCCGCGCCCAGGCCGGCGACGACCGTGCTGGAGCGCCGCACCACAGACCTCGCTCGCATCACGACGCTGCATCCGCGCACCTACAACGAGGCGCGCACGATCGGCGAGCACTTCCGCGACGGCACCCCGGTCATCATGAACCTGACCGAGATGGTTGACAGCGATGCCAAGCGACTGGTCGATTTTGCGGCAGGTCTCGTCTTTGGCCTACACGGCAGCATCGAACGTGTTACCAACAAGGTGTTCCTGTTGTCCCCTGCCAATGTCGAGGTGACCGCCGAGGACAAGGCCCGAATCGCGGAACGCGGATTCTTCAACCAGAGCTAGAGTCTCTGTATGACTATCTACCCGACCGGGTCCTCGAGACCGGGAGGGGCACCCAGAAGTGGAGGCGCGGCCGGACTGTGGGGATCGTTGGCGAGATCTTGGTCGTTGTCCTGTCTCTCTACCTGGTGTTGCTCATCGGCAGAATGATCTTTGAGACGGTGCAGGCGTTCGCCCGGCAGTGGCGGCCTTCGGGGTTCGTTCTGGTGCTGGCCGAAGCCACATACACCGCAACAGACCCACCTCTCAAGTTTCTCCGCCGTTTCATTCCTCCCCTCCGGTTGGGTACGGTGGCCTTTGACCTAAGCTTCACAGTGCTCTTCATTGTGGTCTTGGTCATGATCCAACTCGTGTCCGCGCTGTAGTGACCGGGTACCGTCCCTCCGGACAGACTCCGAGCGCGCCAAGGAGACCAAAAAGATGCCGCTGACGCCCGCTGATGTGCGGAACAAGCAATTCAGTACCACCCGGTTGCGACCGGGTTACGACGAGGAAGAGGTGGATGCCTTCCTCGACGAAGTCGAGGCTGAGCTTGACCGCCTGATCCAAGAGAACGAGGAGCTGCGCGCCAAGCTGGCCGAGTGCCTGCGCGGCAAGGTGCCGGGTGGCATGAGCATGCCGATGGCCTCCGCCCCGGTGCAGGAGCAGCCCAAGCCGGAGATGATGGCGCCGCCGCAGCCGGAGCCCATGCAGGCCCCGCCGCAGCCGCAGCCGGTTCCCGTGGCCATGAGCATGCCTCCCGCCGAGGACAACATGGACACCGCGGCCCGCGTGCTCGCCCTCGCCCAGCAGACGGCCGACCAGGCGATCGCCGACGCCCGCCGCGAGGCGGACGAGACCGTCACCCGCGCCCGCCGCGAGGCCGACGACATCCTGACCAAGGCTCGCCGCCAGGCCGAGCAGGTCATCGGTGACGCCCGTGCCCGCGCCGAGACGCTGGAGCGCGACGCCCAGGAGCGCCACCGTCAGGCCATGGGCTCCCTCGTGCAGACCCGCGACGAGCTCGAGCGCAAGGTCGAGGAGCTTCGCAGCTTCGAGCGTGAGTACCGCAGCAGGCTCAAGCTCTACCTGGAGAACCAGCTCGCCGAGCTGAACGTCTCCGCGGAGGGTGGCAGCGGCGGCTTCCCCGTCATCCCCAGCGCTCCGATGGGCGGTGGCGCCCCCGCCATGACCCACTCGGTGCCGCAGGGCGGCCAGCAGCCTCTCGCCGGTGGGCCCAACCCCTTCGGTGGCGACCAGTCGCAGCACCAGGGTGCCTTCCAGGGCGCCGACGGCCCGCACAACGACCGCCGCTAACGCCGGTAAGGTAACGGGTCAGATTCGCTTCTGATCCGTCACTCGAAAGAGCCCCCTGTGATCCTCATCAGCGCTGGTCTGGTGCTCGCGGCGGTCATCCTGCTGATCGCGGGCTTCGTCATGGCTGAACCGTTCCTGATCATGTGGTCGATCGTGGTCAGCGTGCTGTCCGCGCTCTTCCTGGTGATCGGGGCGTTCCTGCGGCGTCACGAGCTGTTCCCCGGCGGCGGTGGTGCCGGGGCGCAGGCGCCGCGGGAGCCGTCCGCGCCCGGTGCTCCGACGGCGGTGACGCCTGCGGGCGTCGCTCCTGCGGGGACGGCGCCGCAGCCGATGGCCCCCCAGCCCAGGCCGCCGGCCCCCGCCCCCACGGGGCTGAGGCAGCAGACTGTCACCCTCCCGAACCAGGCGCCTCGTCCAAGGCCCGTCACGGCGCGCGGCATCTCGCCCGACGCGATCGTCATGGTGATCCCCGGACGCAAGCGCTACCACGTGGCGGGCTGCCGTCAGCTCAGCGGACGGGATCACGAGGAGCTCACCTACGAGGAGGCGCGCGAGGAGGGCTTCACGCCCTGCACGACGTGCCTGCCCGACGCCGCGCTCGGCGGGCGGCAGGTCCCCCCTGCCCCCGAACAGCCAGGTGTCGGCCGCGCCCCCTATCCGGCCGCCTCCGCCAGCAGGGACACCGACCCCGTCGGCCGCCCTGCCACCTCCCCCGGCCAGCCCGGCGTCCCGCAAGGCCCTTCCGGCTCGCCGTCCGGCATCTCAGGCGCCTCCGGGTCTTCCTCCTCCAGGGCCGAGTCACAGGCCTCCAGGGCCGAGTCGCCGTCTTCCGGCGTCGCGCCCGCGGCCTCCCGCGCCGAGTCCCCGGTCTCACGGGCCGAGTCTTCGTCTCCGTCCTCGCGCCCTGAGTCCTCTCCTTCCCGCGCCGAGACCTCGCCTTCGCGCGGTGACGCGCCCTCCGCCCGGCCGGGGTCGCCGGCCTCGAAGGCGGCGTCCTCCTCCGAGCGTGACGACAGCTCCCGCGAAGGGGCGGACGGACCACGCGAGAGTGCGGCCAAGCGAGCCGAGGCGACCTCGGCCGAGCCCACCCGCGAACAGCGTCCTGCCGCAGGCGCAGGGGCCCCTTCCGCCGGTGACGGTCCCAAGGGCGACCCTTCGCCCGGCGCGAGGCCCGCAGGTGCTCCCACGCCCTCTCAGCGCCCCGAGGCGCAGGCCGCTCAGCGGTCCGAGGGCGCTGCGTCCCCGCGCCCCGAGGGCGGATCCACCGAGCCCTCCCAGGGCGCGGCTGCCCGGCGTCCCGAGGCGGCGGGCGGATCGCAGCCGAAGCCCGCGCCCGGCAGGCTCGTGGCGGGTACCCCAGGCGCGGTACCGACCCCGTCCGCCGGCAGGCCTTCCCCCGAGACGACGAAGAGCAGCCCAGCGGCGGGCCCCTCGAAGACGTCCCCCGAGCGCCCTACCCGCTCGGAGGGTGGCACGCAAGGCGGCTCCCGGCCGGGCGCCGCGCAGGCCGACTCCCCGTCGGACCCCGCCCAGAGCGACTCGCGAGCCGGCGAGGGTGAGGGCGGATCTCCCGCCGGTCCCGCGCAGGGTGGGTCGTCTCCTCGCCCGGGACAGGGTGGGTCTTCTGCCGGTCCCGCGCAGGGTGGGTCGTCTCCTCGTCCGCCGCAGGGCGGATCTCCCTCCAGTCCGGCGCAGGGCGGTTCTCCTGCTCGTCCGGGGCAGGGTGGGTCTCCTGCCGGTCCCGCGCAGGGCGGGTCTCCTGTCGGTGGTGTGCGGGGCGGCGGCTCGGAGGAGGGCGGGTCCGAGGCCGCCTCGTCCGAGATGACTCAGAGGCTGCGGCCGCCCATGGCCGCCCCCGTGCCGAAGACGGACTCCAAGACTTCAACCCCCGGCCAGGAGAGCGACCCCGAGAGCCACAGCGGCGGTGCCCGGTCCGCGGAGTCCGGCGGCGGATGGTTCGACCGTCCGGAGTCTCTGGACACAGAGCCGGTGGGACCGGAGGCGACCGCACCCGGGCGCGCCGGGCCTCCGGTCGCCTCCGGTTCCACCTCCTCCACGTCCTCGGGGACGGCAGGCGCATCCGCCGACTCCGCGGAGGACACGCCTTCGGAGGCGAACGACACGGTCAGGCTCGACCGTCCCGGCGTCGTCAAGGTGATCGGCGCCACGCGCCGCTTCCACAGCTCGTCCTGTCCGCTGGTCAAGGGGGCGGAGCCGAGCAGCGTCCAGTCGATGCAGAAGGCGGAGGCGGAGGCGAAGGGGCTCACCCCGTGCGCGGTCTGTCAGCACGACCACCAGCGGGTCAGCTGACATCGGTCTCGCAGGCCAGGTCAGCCCCGCACGGCTGACCTCCGCCGCACGACTGACCCTCGTCTCACGACAGCCTCACGGTTGTCATCCTCTCCGGAAACCGCGGTCTCTGGTCGAACCGCGGTCTCTGGTCGAACCGCGGTCTCTGGCCGAACCGCGGTCTCTGGTCAGACCGCCGTCTCACGGTCAGACCGCCGTCTCACGGTCGCCCGCCGTCTCACGGGCACCCGTCTCACGGTCGCCTGTCTCACGACTGATCCCCGCCCTCTCGGGCCAGGTCTCGTCCTGGATCGCGTGGATGTGGCGGGGCCTGTCTGCTCCGGTTCCTGGGGGAGAGGCGCCGCTTCTTGGGGGAGGGGCGTCGGTTCGGGAGGAGACGCGTCGGCTGTGGAGAAGTCGAGCCGAATGATCCCGCTCAGCAGGTTCTTGGGGGATTCGCGGGGATCCCGCGTCGGGGTGGCGTGGCTCCTCGGGATGAGGGGCCACGCCACCGCCAGAGCTCCGAGAGCCGCGGGGTCAGGCGCGGCGGAGCTGGAAGGTCAGGCCCAGGTCCGTGTCGGTGTGGACGGGCAGGTCCTCGGAGGCGCCCTCGGTCAGGCTGGAGGCCAGGACCTCCTCGCCCACCAGCGAACCGTCCGAGCGCAGCGCCTGTGACAGGTCCTCGGACGAGGCCGTCCACCACAGGTCGATCCTGTCGGTGATGGACAGGCCCGTCGACTTGCGGGCGTCCTGCACCAGGCGGATGACCTCGCGGATGAGTCCGGCCCTGCGCAGCTCGTCGGTCATGGCCAGGTCGAGCGCGACCGTCTCGCCGGTGCCGGTGTCGACCGCGCCCGTCTCGACCGCCCAGCCCGACTTGGGCTGCTCGGTGACGATCACCTCGTCGGCGGTGAGCGAGACCGTGCCCAGCTCGCCCGCGTCGACGGAGACCGGCGAGCCCGAGCGCAGCGTCGCGGCCAGCGAGCCGGCGTCGGCGGCCGAGACCGCCGCCGCGACCAGCTTGGTCTGCGAGCCGAACCGCTTGCCGAGCGCCCTGAAGTTGGGCTTGACGGTGAAAGACACCAAATCCGTACTAAATCCCGACATGTCTTCCAGGGCCTGGACGTTCAGCTCGTCCGCGATGAGGTCGCGCAGCTCGGGGGAGAGCGACGCCCAGCCCGGAGCGCCCACGAGGGCGCGGCCCAGCGGCTGGCGGGTCTTGACCCCGGAGGCGGCCCTGGCCGAACGGCCCAGCTCCACCAGCCGCCGCACCAGCGCCATCTGCGCCGACAGCGACGGGTCGAGCAGCTCATCCTTGACCGCAGGCCAGGAGGTCAGGTGCACCGACGAGGGCGCGTCCACGCCGCGCAGCACGTCCCAGAGGTAGTCGGTCACGAACGGCGTCATCGGCGCCATGAGCCTGGTGACCGTCTCCAGGCACTCGTACAGCGTCGCGAACGCCTCCTGCGAGCCCTGCCAGAACCTGCGGCGCGAGCGCCTGACGTACCAGTTGGACAGGTCGTCGAGGAACTCGGCGAGCCTGCGGCCCGCGCGCACGGTGTCGAAGGAGTCGAAGGCGGCCGACACCTCCGCCACCGTCCTGTGCAGCTCGGCCAGCGCCCACCTGTCGATCAGCGGGCGCTCGGAGGCGAGCGGCGCCTCCGCCGCCATCGAGGGCGACCACGACTCGGCGTTGGCGTAGAGGGTGAAGAAGGAGGCGGTGTTCCAGTAGGTCAGCAGGACCTTGCGGACGATCTCCTCGAGCGCGTTGTGACCCACGCGGCGCGCCGCCCACGGCGAGCCCGAGGCGGCCATGAACCAGCGCAGCGCGTCGGCGCCGTGCTGGTCCATCAGCGAGATGGGCTCCAGGACGTTGCCGAGGTGCTTGCTCATCTTGCGGCCGTCCTCGGCCAGGATGAGGCCGAGGCAGAGCACGTTCTCGTAGGAGGACTGCTCGAAGACCAGCGAGCCGACCGCCATCAGCGAGTAGAACCAGCCGCGGGTCTGGTCGGTCGCCTCGCAGATGAACTGCGCGGGGTAGACGCCCTCGGGCTTGCCCTTGGCGCCCCACTGGGCGAACGGCATGGAGCCCGAGTCGTACCACGCGTCGATGACGTCGGGCACGCGCTGGGCGACGGCGCCGCACGAGGGGCAGGGGAAGGTCACGTCGTCCACGTAGGGACGGTGCGGGTCGAGGTTCGACAGCTCCTGTCCCGCCAGGGACCCGAGCTCCTCCAGCGACCCGACGCACGTGACGTGCGACTCGTCGGCCGAGCACACCCAGAGAGGCAGCGGGGTGCCCCAGTAGCGCGAGCGCGACAGCGACCAGTCGACGTTGTTGCGCAGCCACTCGCCGAAGCGGCCCCACTTGATGGTCTCGGGGAACCAGTTGGTCTTCTCGTTCTCCGCGAGCATCGTGTCCTTGACCGCGGTGGTGCGGATGTACCAGGCGGGCAGCGCGTAGTAGAGCAGCGGGGTGTGGCAGCGCCAGCAGTGCGGGTAGCTGTGGTCGAAGTGACCGCCGCGGAACAGCAGGCCGCGCCCGGCGAGGTCCTCGGTCAGGCCCTCGTCGGCGTCCTTGAAGAACTGGCCGCCCACCATCGGCACGTCGGGCAGGAAACGCCCGTCGGGGCCGATCGGGTTGACGATCGGCATGCCGTACGACTTGCAGACGGTCATGTCGTCGGCGCCGAAGGCGGGGGCCTGGTGGACCAGGCCCGTGCCGTCCTCGACGGTCACGTAGTCGCCGAGGACCACGTAGTGCGCGCCGGGGATGTCGACCAGGTCGAACGGGCGGGAGTAGGCGGTGCGCTCGAGCTCGCGCCCAGAGAAGCGGGCCACCTCGGTGGCGCCCTCGCCGAGGACCGACAGCAGCGGCTCGGCCACCACCAGCACCTCACCGTCGGCGGTGCGGGCGGCGACGTAGGTGACCTCCGGGTGTACGGCCACCGCCGTGTTGGACACCAGCGTCCACGGCGTGGTCGTCCAGATCAGCAGCGAGGCGTTCAGCTCGGCCAGCGGGCCCGAGGTCACGGGCATGCGGACGTAGACCGAGGGCGAGGTGACGGTCTCGTAGCCACCGGGCTGGCCCAGCTCGTGGTCGGACAGGCCGGTGCCGCAGCGCGGGCAGTACGGCGTGATGCGGAAGTCGCGGAACAGCAGGCCCTTGTCGAAGATGACCTTGAGCGACCACCAGACGGACTCGACGTACTCGGGGTCCATCGTGCGGTAGGCCTGGGACAGGTCGATCCAGTAGCCCATGCGCTCGGTCAGCTCTTCGAAGGCGTCGACGTGGCGCAGGACCGACTCGCGGCACTTGGCGTTGAACTCGGCGATGCCGTACGCCTCGATGTCCTTCTTGCCGGTCAGGCCGAGCTCTTTCTCGATGCCCACCTCGACGGGCAGGCCGTGGCAGTCCCAGCCGGCCTTGCGGGGCACGCTGAAGCCGCGCATGGTCTTGTAGCGGGGGAAGAGGTCCTTGAAGACGCGCGCCTCGACGTGGTGAACGCCCGGCAGGCCGTTGGCGGTGGGAGGGCCCTCGTAGAAGACCCAGGAGGGAGCGCCTTCGTTCTGCTCGACGGAGCGCTCGAAGATCTTCCCGTCCCGCCATCGGTCGAGGACCTCACGCTCGAGCGCGGGCAGGTCGACCTGCGCGGGTAGAGAGCGGAAATAGTGGGACATCTCGGGCGGGACCTCCACGGTGTCGGACGGCGACGGCGTGAAGGGACGAAGCCGTGCGGCTCCGCGGTACCACCCCTCTTGACCCCCGAAGGGACCCACTTCATTTCGTCTGCGGCCGGTTCTAGTGAGCTCTCGGCGAGCCGTTCTTCCGGCGGCTCGGGAGTGATATCCCTTGTGATCTCGATCACAGGGCTCCGTCAACGCCTTGCAGGCTAAAACCATAACGCAGAGTGGAGGGCGAAGGCTTCCCGATATCCCACTCAGCAAATCGCGACAAAGATCCGGGAATGGATGCCTATGGTGAGGAGTTGATCCGGCGAGGCGGGATAGTACGGGAGGGGTAATCCGTACGGCGGGTCGTTTGCCGAGTCGTTATCCACGGCCTAAGCTGCCCGCACCGTTTGAGCCTTGATCAGCATGGAGGCAGCCATGGCGGCAGTCACGCAGACCGCGACCCCTTCGATGTGGTCGGCAGAGGAGCTGGCCGAGGTACGCGACACCCTCGTTCAGGAAATCGCCGAGCTCGAGGCGGACATCCTTCGACACGAGACCGAGATCGCCTCTGGGGACGTCACCCAGGGAGCCGGCGACGACCAGGCCGATGCCGGGGCCAAGACCTATGAGCGGGAACGCGAGATCGCCCTTACCCTGAACACACGCGACCTGGTCGCGCAGAACGAACGTGCGATCGCCAGGATCGACGCAGGGACCTATGGAGTGTGCGAATCGTGCCACAAGCCGATCGGCAAGGAGCGTCTTCAGGCGTTCCCGAGGGCGACGCTGTGCGTGACATGCAAGCAGCGGGAGGAGCGCCGCTGAGCGCTGACGGCGAGAAAGCCGCGAGGGCCGGTCGGGCGACGCCTGATCGGCCTTCTCGCGTCGCTCGCCGTGGTGATCTACGGGCTCGACCTGTTCACCAAGACGCTGGTGCTGCGGACGCTCGAGGGCAGGGAGCCGGAGGTGGTGATCCCCGGGCTGCTCCAGTTCAGGGTGATCTTCAACTCCGGCGCCGCCTTCAGCATCGGCACGGGGATGACCTTCGTGTTCACCCTGGTGGCCGCCGGCGTGGTGATCGCGATCATCCGCACCGCGCGCAAGCTGCACAGCCTGCCGTGGGCGATCACGCTCGGCCTGATGCTGGGCGGGGCGCTGGGCAACCTCACCGACCGGCTGCTGCGCTACCCCGCGGGCTTCGGCCGTCCCGCCTCGGGGCAGTTGCAGGGGCACGTGGTCGACTTCATCGAGACCTTCCCCGGCCACTTCCCCGTCTGGAACATCGCCGACTCGGCGATCGTGTGCGGCGGCATCGTGGCGGTCTTCCTGGCCTGGCGCGGCTACCAGATCGACGGCACCAGGGAGGTGACCACCAAGAATGTCTGAACAGCGCAGCCTGCCCGTCCCCGACGGGCTCGAAGGCGAACGACTCGACGCCGCGCTGTCGCGGCTCTTCGGTTTCTCGCGCACCCGCGCGGCCGAGCTGATCAGCTCGGGCGAGGTGCTGGTGGACGGCTCACAGGCCGCCAAGTCCGACAGGGTGCACGCGGGCGCGTGGCTCGACGTCACCCTTCCCCCGCCCATCACGACGCCCATGCCGGTGGCCGAGCCGGTGCCGGGGATGGCGATCATCTACGAGGACGACGACATCGTGGTGGTCAACAAGCCCATCGGCGTCGCGGCCCACCCGACCGTCGGATGGACGGGCCCCACGGTGATCGGCGGCCTGCTCGGCACCGGTCACACGGTGGCGACCAGCGGCGCGGCCGAGCGGCAGGGCATCGTGCACCGCCTCGACGCCAACACCACCGGCGCGATGGTCGTGGCCAAGAGCGAGCACGCCTACTCCTTCCTCAAGCGCGCCTTCAAGGAGCGCACGGTCGACAAGCGCTACCACGCGCTGGTGCAGGGCCACCCCGACCCGTTCAGGGGCACGGTCGACGCGCCCATCGACCGGCACCCCTCGGGCGACGGCAGGTTCGCCGTCGTGGCGGGCGGCAAGCCGTCGGTGACCCACTACGACACGGTCGAGGCCTTCAGGGCCGCCACGCTGCTGGACATCAAGCTGGAGACCGGGCGCACGCACCAGATCCGCGTCCACATGGCCGCGCTGCGCCACCCCTGTGTGGGCGACCTGATGTACGGCGCCGACCCCACCCTCGCGGCCAGGCTCGGCATGACCAGGCAGTGGCTGCACGCGGTCTCGCTCGGCTTCGAGCACCCCTCCGGGGGCGAGTGGGTCTCCTTCAGCAGCGACTACCCCGACGACCTGCAGAAGGCGCTCGACATGGTGCGCGCGGAGTCCTGACCTCAGCTCCTCGCCTTGTCCTTCGCCTTGGCCGGCCCCTTGCTCTTGGCCTTGATCTTGCCCTTCTCGCGCTGTCCCCCCGCGGCCTCGCCCTCGTCGGGCTCGACCTGACCGGAGTCGGCGGGCGCGTCGTCGGGCGCGTCCTCGGCAGGCGGGTCCGCGGTCGGCTCCTCGGTCGGCTCCTCCGTCTCCTCCGCGGGAGGCGAGGACTGCTTCGCCTTGCCCTTGCTCCTGGTCGGCTTCGGGCTGGGCCTGTCCTGGTCGGTCCTGGCGGGCGGTCTGCTCTGCTTCGGCTGCCTGCCCACGTCGGCGGAGGTCGGGGCCTGCCGGGCCGGCTGGGTCCCGTCGTCGTCCGAGCTCACAGCGGTGGGCTCAGGCGCGGGCGCAGGCGCGGGCTTGGAGGTCTCCGTCGGCGTGCTGACCACCGAGGGCACGGAGGCCGGCTGCTTCGGCTGGGGGGTCTCCGCGCGGCCCGACATCCACGCCATCCCGCCGGTCACCAGCGCCACCACCGTCGCCGCGGCCGCGAGCGCGACCAGCGGTGGCGGCCGCTTCCCATGAGCCGCGGGCCGTACGGCCGAGCCGGGCGGCGCGGGAGGCACCACCACGGCCACGGGCGCGGTCGCCTCAGGGGCCAGGCCGAGCACGATCGGCCTGAGGCGCCGTTCGGCCTCGTCGATGTCCATCCGCTCGGCCGGGTCCTTGCGCAGCAGCCCGTGCACGACCGGCGCGAGCGGCCCCGCGGACGCCATCGGCATCGGCTCGTCGTGCATGACGGCGGCCAGCGTGGCCAGGGCGTGGCCGCGGTGGAAGGGCGAGTGGCCCTCCACGGCCGTGTAGAGCGTGACCCCCAGCGACCACAGGTCCGAGGCGGGCTCGGCGCTGCCGCCCGCCGCGCGTTCGGGCGCGATGAAGGCGGGCGTGCCGACCAGGATGCCGGTCCTGGTCACCGGGGCCTCGTCCTCCGTCGTGGCGATGCCGAAGTCGGTCAGCACCGCCCTGCCGTCCTCGGCGAGCAGCACGTTGTCCGGTTTCACGTCACGGTGCAGCACTCCCACGGCGTGGGCGGCGCGCAGCGCGGCCAGGATCTCCAGTCCGATCTCCGCCACCCTGGCCGGTTCGAGCGGTCCCCTCTCACGCACCAGCGAGCCGAGCGTCCGCGAGCGGACCAGCTCCATGATGATCCAGGGGTGTCCGCCCTCCTGGACCACGTCGTAGACGGTCGCCACCCCCGGATGCGCGACCCTCCCCGCGGCCCTGGCCTCGCGGAAGGTGCGCACGGTGAAGACCTCGCGTTCGGGACCGCTCAGGTCGGGCGGTGGCAGCACCTCCTTGACCGCGACGTCGCGGCCGAGCACTTCGTCGTATGCGTGCCATACGGTGCCCATGCCGCCACGTCCGATGGTTCTGAGCAACCTGTACCGCCCGCCGATGATCCCCGGAGATTCGGACATGAGGGACGGGCTACCCCGTAAAGACCCGAACAAGCGCGGTGACCACCGCGGCTGCTGCCAGCACCACGAGAAAGGGCGCCCGAAGCACGAGCGCGACGACCGCGGCGCCGAGTCCCGCCGTCCTGGCCGGGTCGAACTGGAGGGCTCCCTCGTGGGTGAAGGTCTGCACCGCGATCAGCGCGGCCAGCAGCGCGACGGGCACGAGCTCGGCGAACCTGCGCACCACCGGGTGGTCGAGCACCCTGCGGGGAGCGGCCAGGCCGCACAGCTTCAGCGCGTAGCAGCCCAGACTGACCAGGACGATCGCCCACCACAGCGTCATCGGAGCACCACCAGGAGCACGACGACGGCCGACAGCAGGACGGGCACGCCCGCGGGGACGAAGGGCGTCGCGAGCAGCGCCACCGCGGCGCCGCCCAGCGCCAGCCCGCGCAGGCCCGGCTCGCTCACCAGGCGGGGCCAGAGGATGGCCAGGAAGGTGGCGGGTCCGACCGCGTCCAGCCCGAGCACGCCCGGATCGCCCAGCGCGGAGGTGCCGAGCGCGCCGATCAGCGTGGTCAGGTTCCACATCAGGTACAGGCTGGCGAAGGTCACGGTGAACGCCCTGCGGGCGGTCTCGGGGGTCGGCTGGGCCAGCGCGACGGCGGTCGTCTCGTCGATCACCCCCTGGGCGGCCACCAGCCGCCTGCCGCCGCGCACCTTGAGCAGATCGGCCAGGCGCAGGCCGTACAGGGTGTTGCGCCCGCCCAGCAGGAGCGCGCCCGCCGAGGCAGCCAGCAGGTCGCCGCCTCCCGAGACCGCGCCGACCAGCGCGAACTGGGAGGCGCCCGTGAAGGCGAGAAGGCTGAGGACGCACGACTGCGCCACGTCGAGTCCTGCGGTGACGGCCGCCGCGCCGAACGCGGCGCCCGACAGGCCGACGGCGACTCCGACGCCCAGTCCGTCCCTTGTTGCGGTGTTCATACCGCCTGAGGCTATGACCTGGGAGATTAGCGAGTCTTGTACGTTCCTGCGGCGCGCTGGTAGGCGGCGGGCGGGATGCCGACGACGCGCTTGAAGTGACGGCCCAGGTGGGCCTGGTCGGTGAAGCCGACCTCGGCGGCGACCTCGGCGGGGGGCAGGCCGGTCTCCAGGAGGCGGCGGGCCTGCCGTACGCGCAGGGAGGTGAGGTAGGCGTGCGGCGGCAGGCCCGTGACGGCCTTGAACGCGCGCAGCAGCGGGAAGGGCCTGGCCTGGACGGCCTCGGCCAGGCCCTCCAGGGTGGGCGGGTCGGCCATGCGCTCGTGCAGCAGGTCGATGGCCTGCCGTACCGCGTCCTGGCCGGTCGGCGCCTCCGGCGCGGGCCGCGAACCGGCGTGCCTGGACAGCAGGCGCGCGAACAGCGCGCGCATCAGCGTGGAGGCGGCGAGCCTGTCGCCGCGCTCGGTGGCCAGGTGCGCGCTGACCAGCAGCCTGGCCAGATCGGGATCGCGCACCACCTGCTCGGGGAAGTACGGCGTGCTGCGCCCCGCCCCCAGCGCCTCGACCGACGGGTAGAGCATGCGGTAGGACCAGCCGCCAGGAACGCCCGCCTGACCGGTGTGCTCGTGCTCGGGGTTGACCAGCACCACCTCGCCCTCACCGGCCCGCAGCAGCCTGCCCTTGTAGGCGAACTCCTCCACGCCCGAGGTGATCACGCCGATCGCGTAGCCCTCGTGGACGTGCCTGGAGAAGCGGTGGGTGACGTACCGGGCCTTGAGCAGGTCGACTTCAGGCACTCCCGGGTGCCGCCAGAAGCGCGCCTGCTCGCTCACGTCGGCCTGAACGTCTCGAGGATGGTGTCGAGGGTGGCCCTGCCCTCGGCCCACAACTGTTCGGGGGTCTCCCAGTAGAGGGCGAAGGGACGGCCGTCGCGCAGCCTGAAGCCCCGGTTCAGCACGTGGATCATCTGGCCGTCCTTGTTTCTGGTGAACTCCCAGTCGGCGGCCTCGACCCCGAGGTAGGTGAGCTGGACGATGCCGAGCCTGGTGTAACCCTGGAACTGGCCCTTCGCCTGGATCTCCTGCTCCAGGCTCTCCCACTCCTGCTTGGGGGTCAGGCCGGTCTTGCCCGAGTCGGTCCACTCGATGATGAGCTCGCCCCTGGTGCCCGGCCCCTTGACGCTGATGCTGCTGCGCCCCTCCGGGTTCCTGGTCGCCTTCCACCCGCCGGGGACGGCGACGGAGAAGCCGCCCGTGGCGTTGCTGAGTCTGCGCCAGCCGGGTGGCAGGGCGGGGCTCGGGCTGCCGCCGGGCGAGGGCTTCGCCGAGGGCGTGGCGGAGGAGGAAGGCGTCGAGGAGCCGGAGGACGAGGCGTTCACGGCCGGTGAGTCCGTCTGCCCCATCGCCCACACCCCGGCGGCGGCCACCGCGGCGACCGCCAGCCCGGCAGGAAGGAGCCGGCGCAGCGGCGAGCGCCTGGCGGGCGCGGGGCCCACGACGGTCGGCGAGCTCCCTTCGGTGAGCGAGGCCAGCCTGGCCGAGGCCTCCTCCGCGCTCATCCGCGTGGCGGGGTCCCTGCGCAGCAGCCCTGAGATCACCGGGGCGAGCGCCCCGGCCAGCCGCGGGGGCTCAGGCGGGTCGCGCAGCACCGCGGCGACCGTCGCCGCCCACGAGTCCCGTTCGTACGGCGCGCGGCCCTCCACGGCCGTGTGCAGCGTCGCGCCCAGCGACCACAGGTCGGAGGCGGGCGTGGCGGGCAGGCCGTTGAGCCGTTCGGGCGGCATGTAGGCGGGCGTGCCGACCAGGTTGCCTGTGGCGGTGAGCCCCGCCTCGGCCTCCATCGCGGCGATGCCGAAGTCGGTCAGCACGACCCTGCCGTCCTCGGCCAGCAGCACGTTCTCCGGCTTGACGTCGCGGTGCAGCACCCCCGCCGCGTGGGCGGCCCGGAGCGCCGCGAGCACCGCGCCGCCGACGCGGGCCGCCTCTCCCACCGGCATCGGGCCCCGCTCCCTGACCACCGCGGCCAGCGAGCGCGAGCGCACCAGCTGCATCACGATCCAGGGCCTGCCGTCCTCCTCGATGACGTCGTGGACGACGACCACGTTGGGGTGGTCGAGGCGGCCCGCCGCCCGCGCCTCCCTGATGGTGCGCTGGTTGAGCTGGGCGCGCTTCTCCTCGCCGATGCCCGTGTAGCGGACCTCCTTGATCGCCACGGTCCTGTCGAGCAGGTCGTCGTGGGCGCGCCAGACGATGCCCATGCCACCCTCGCCGATGGGCTCCAGCAGGCGATACCTGTTTCCTACGCGCACCAGCGAAGCTTACTTGGACGGTTTGAAGGTCGCCGCGAACGTGTCGAAGAACCGCAGATCGCGCTTCCAGTTCTCCTCGAGCGTGTGCCAGTAGATCGCGTAGCCCTTGCCGTTGTCGGTGACGAAGCCGCGGTTGCGCACCTTGGACTTACCGGTGTTGGTGTTCCAGGTGAACTCCCAGTCGGCCGCGGCCTTCATGTAGTCGACCTTCTTGATGCCGATCAGCTTGTAACCGCCGAAGTTGCCCCTGGCGCTCGGCTCCTGCACCTTCCAGTCCTTGTACGGGTCGCTGCCTGGGTCGGTGGCCTGCTCGATCAGCAGGAAGGAGTTGGAGGAGGCGCCGGGGCCGCGGAAGTAGACCTGCCTGCCCCTGCGGTCGTAGACGTCCCAGCCCTTGGGCAGGCCGACGGAGAAATCCAGCTCCTTGTCCTTGTACATCCGCCAGCCGTCCGGCAGCGCCGACTCCGTCTTCGACGCCGAAGGCGAAGGACTGGGCGAGGCGGAGGGCTTGTCGGCGGGGGTGGCGGCGGTCGCCGTCGCGGTGGCGGTGACCGTGGTCGTCACCTTCTGCGTCGGGCTCCTGCTCGCCTCGGGATCGGCCTGGCCCGCCGAGCGCAGGCCGAGGATGCCCGCCACGCCGCCCACCACGACGACCCCGACGACCGCGGCGATGACGGGGAGCGCACGCCGTGAGGGAGCGGGGGAGGTGGCCGTGGGCGTGGTCGCGTCGGGCAGGCGCATGCCCGTCTGCGCCATCTCCTGGGGCTCCTCGGGCTCCTCTGGCTCCTTCGCCGGAGGCCTGGCGGGGGTCCGCGTGGGAGGCGCGGGGGGCGGAGGGGGAGGCGACGAGGACGCGGCGGGTGAGGCAGGCGGAGCCGCGATGCGGGGGAGACTGGGGTCGGTCGGGGTGTCGTCGACGTCCACCACCGGCACGACGGGGCGGCGCGGGGTGCGCACCGTCTCGCTCCTTGACGACTCCGCGGCGGCCCTGCGCAGCAGCCTGGCGGCCTCGTCGAAGCCCAGGCGCTGGTCGGGCTCCTTGGCCAGCAGGCCGGCGAGGACGGGCTTGAGCGCCCCCGCCCGCTTCGGCGGCTCGGGGTCGTCGTTGAGCACGGCCATCATGGTCGCCATCGCCATGCCGCGCTCGTGCGGCGCCCTGCCCTCGACCGCGGTGTAGAGCGTCGCGCCCAGCGACCACAGGTCCGACTCACGTCTGGCGGGCAGGCCCTTCAGCCGCTCGGGCGCGATGAAGGCGGGCGTGCCGGCCAGGCCCGTCATGGTCAGCGCGGTCTCGGTCTCCAGCGTGGCGATGCCGAAGTCGGTCAGCACGACCCTGCCGTCCTCGGCCAGCAGCACGTTCTCCGGCTTGACGTCGCGGTGCAGCACGCCGGCGTCGTGGGCGCCCCTGAGCGCGTCGAGGACGGCCAGGCCGATCTCGGCCACCTTCCCCGGCGCCAGCGGCCCGTCCGCCTTGATCACCTGTCCCAGCGAGCGGGACTGGACCAGCTGCATGACGATCCAGGGACGATCGTCCTCCTCGATGACGTCGTGCACGACGATCACGTTCGGATGGGTGAACCTGGCGGCGGCCCGCGCCTCACGCATGGTGCGGCGGTTGAGGAGCTGCACCTCGTCGCCGAGCACGGCCGCGTAGCGGACCTCCTTGACCGCGACCTCGCGGTCGAGCAGCTCGTCATGGGCCCGCCAGACGATGCCCATGCCGCCCTTGCCGATCGGCTCCTTCAGGTGGTACCGACCGGCGATGCGGCGCCCGGCATGCTGCTGTCCATCCGACATCAACGGCCTCAAACCCCCTTCTAAGCCTAGAAATACTCCCATAGGGATCGGGTGACAGCGACCCGTGTAGTCTTAGATCCATGACTCCTCGCTACACGTTTACCGAGCCGGCTCCCGGAGGGCCGGTCGAGCTGTAGCGACCACCTGGAGCCGGCGACAGGCAGAGACCCGAGGTCTCTGCCCTTTTTGTTTCCTGGAGACCCCGCCGGCTCCGCTGGGACCGGCTTGAGCAATGGGAGCCGAGATGACCTCCACTCTCGAACCGAGGACCGTCACCCGCTGGGTCAGCCTGCGTCCCCACCACGGGCGGGTGCCCGCCGAGGATCTGGTCGACGGCCCGCTGTACGTCGAGCCCTTCTCCGCCGCCGACCTGCCGGCGATCGCCGAGCGCGCGGCCGGCGTGGTGGTGGGTTCGGCGTGGATGCAGGACTTCCAGCTGGTGCGCGCCGTGGCCAGGCTGGGCCTGCCGGTGATCGTGCAGCGTGGCCATTCGGCCACCCTCGAGGAGTGGCTCGGCATCGCCGACTACTGCGTGGCCGAGGGCAACGACCAGGTGGTGCTCTGTGAGAGCGGCACCCGCACCCACCTGAGCCACGTCGCCCTCGACCTGACCCTGCTGCGCGCCGCCAAGGCCAGGTCGGGACGGCCGGTGCTCGCCGACGTCTCAGGCGACCCCTCGCTGGCGCCGGCCGCGATCGCCGCGGGCGCCGACGGCCTGCTGCTGTCGCCGTCGGCCTCCGACGCCGAGGTGGCCGTGGCCCGCGAGGCCGTGGCCCTGTTCGGGGCGCTGGCGGTGCGCGAGAGCCCCTCCACCCTGCCCGAGGCGCGCGAGGCCATCGACAGGGTCGACGCGGCCCTCGCCGTCCTGCTCGAACGGAGGGCCGAGCTCGCGGGCGTCGTGCAGTCGCTCAAGCCCGTCGGCGGGTTCGCGGGACGCGACATGGAGCGGGAGCGTCAGCTCGTGGCGGCGATGGCCGAGCGCGCGCCCAAGCTGGGCGCGGAGCGCCTGGCGCCGATCATGAACGCGGTGATCGAGGCGGGGCTGCGCCTCGCCGAGGAGCGCTGACCAGCTTCCATCCCACGGCGATCGCCGCGACCAGCGCGGGAATGAGGAAGAAGGCCACTCTCTGGTTGTCGTCGGCGAAGGCCATCAGCACCACCACGAGCGCGAGGAACCCCAGCGTGAACCAGTTGCTGTACGGCGTGCCCGGCATCGCGAACTCCGAGCGGTGCCCGGTACGGCGCAGCCGCAGCTGGCAGTAGACCAGCGTCCCCCACGTGGTGATCACGCCCAGCGAGGCGACGGCGGTGGCGATGTCGAAGGCCCGCTGGGGCACGAAGTAGAACAGCGCCACCCCAGCGAGGAAGACCGAGGCGGTCAGCATGATGCCCCCGACGGGCACGTGCCTGGAGCTGAGGCCGCCGGTGAAGCGCGGCGCCTCGCCCTTGAGCGCCATCGCTCGCAGGATGCGCCCCGTGGAGTACAGGCCCGAGTTGCACGAGGAGGTGGCGGCGGTGATGACGATGAGGTTCATCGCGTCGGCCGCCCACGGCACGCCCAGCCTGGCGAAGACCGTGACGAAGGGCGAGGTGCCGGCGCTGTAGAACGTCCACGGCAGCACCATGGTCAGCAGCAGGATCGAGCCGATGTAGAACAGCGCGATGCGCCACACCACGCCGTTGACCGCCTTGGGCATCACCTGCCTGGGGTTCTTGGTCTCGCCCGCCGCGATGCCGACCAGCTCGATCGAGGCGTAGGCGAAGACCACCGCCTGCAGGCTCATGAGCACGACGGGCAGGCCGTTGGGGAAGAACCCGCCGTGCGCGGTGAGGTTGCCCACCCCCGCCCTGGTGCCGCCGACGTCCATGCTGAACAGCACCAGGGCCAGGCCGACGACCAGGAAGGCGCAGATCGCCAGGACCTTCAGCAGCGCGAACCAGAACTCGAGCTCGCCGAAGAGCTTGACCGACACCAGGTTGACCACCAGCACGAAGACCAGAGCGATCAGCGCGGTGAGCCACTGGGGGAAGCCGGGCGCCCAGTAGGCGACGTAGGTCGCGATCGCGGTCAGCTCGGCGATGCCGGTGAAGGCCCAGTTGATCCAGTACATCCAGCCGCTGGCGAAGGCGGCCCACGGCCCGACGAACTCGCCCGCGTACTCCACGAAGGAGCCCGAGGTGGGCCGGTAGAGGACCAGTTCGCCCAGGGCGCGCATGACGAAGAAGGCGGCCAGGCCGGCGACGGCGTAGGAGAGCACCAGCGCGGGACCGGCGGCGGCGAGCCTGCCGCCCGCGCCGAGGAACAGGCCCACGCCGATGGCGCCGCCGATCGCGATCATCTGGACCTGGCGGTTGCCGAGGGCGTGGGAGTAGCCCTCGTCGGACTGTGCGCGCACCGTTTCTCCTTTGTCACGGAAACGATATATGCGCAGGTAGAGGTGGGTCTCAGGGGCTCGCCGTGCAGTCTGTAGCGGAGGCCGTACACCTCGTCAGGGGCTGGTGGCGCGGGCCGGAAAAGTCGGTGCGGCCCATTAGGCTCAGAGCCTGCACATCCGGTCTCGATGGAGGAGGCGCCGCTCCATGTCGTCCAGTGACTCGTTTGTACACCTGCACGTGCATACCGAGTACTCCATGCTGGACGGGGCCGCGCGCCTCAAGCAGATGTTCAAACAGGTCGGCGAGCTCGGCATGCCCGCCATCGCCATCACCGACCACGGCAACATGCACGGCGCCTACGACTTCTACCGGCAGGCCACCGGCGCGGGCATCAAGCCGATCATCGGCATCGAGGCCTACGTCGCGCCCGAGCTGCGGCAGAACAAGAAGCCGGTGCTGTGGGGCGAGCCGCACCAGAAGAAGGACGACGTCTCAGCCGGTGGCTACTACACCCACATGACGATCTGGGCGCGCAACAAGGCCGGCCTGCACAACCTGATGCGGCTGTCCTCCCGCGCCTACACCGAGGGCTTCGTGCGCAAGTGGGCGCGCATGGACGCCGAGATCCTCGCCGAGCACTCCGAGGGCCTCATGGCCACCACGGGCTGCCCCTCGGGCGAGGTCCAGACCAGGCTGCGCCTCGGTCAGTACGACGAGGCGGTCAAGGCCGCGGCGAGGTACCAGGAGATCTTCGGCAGGGACAACTACTTCCTCGAGATCATGGACCACGGCCTCGACATCGAGCGCAGGGTCCGCGACGGGCTGACCAGGATCAGCAAGGAGCTGGCCATCCCGCCGCTGGTCACCAACGACTCCCACTACACCTACGAGTCCGACGCGGCCTCCCACGACGCCCTGCTGTGCATCCAGACAGGCAAGCAGCTGTCCGACCCCGACCGCTTCCGCTTCGACGGCTCCGGCTACTACATCAAGGACGCCGACGAGATGCGGGCGGTCGACTCCTCCGACCTCTGGCTCGAGGGCTGCCGCAACACGCTGCTCGTGGCAGAGAAGGTCGACCCCACGGGGTTCTTCGAGTTCAAGAACCTCATGCCGACGTTCCCCGTCCCCGACGGGATGACCGAGGAGGAGTTCTTCCGCCAGGAGGTGTGGAAGGGCCTGGAGCGGCGCTTCCCCAGCGGGATCGACGAGGAGCACCGCGCCTGGGCCGAGAAGGAGCTCGGGGTCATCATCCAGATGGGCTTCCCGAGCTACTTCCTCGTGGTCGCCGACTTCATCATGTGGGCCAAGAACAACGGCATCCGCGTGGGCCCCGGCCGTGGTTCGGCGGCAGGCTCGCTGGTCGCCTACGCGCTCGGCATCACCGACCTCGACCCGATCCCGCACGGCCTGATCTTCGAGCGCTTCCTCAACCCTGAGCGCGTCTCCATGCCCGACGTCGACATCGACTTCGACGAGCGCAGGCGCGCCGACGTGATCCGCTACGTGACCGAGAAGTGGGGCGCCGACAAGGTCGCCATGATCGCCACTTTCGGCACCATCAAGGCGAAGGCGGCCATCAAGGACGCCGGTCGCGTCCTCGGCTATCCCTACGCGCTCGGCGACAAGGTCTCCAAGGCCTTCCCTCCCGCGGTGATGGGCAAGGACATCCCGCTGGCGGGCATCTTCGACAAGGACCACCCGCGCTACGCCGAGGCGGGCGAGCTGCGCAGGCTCTACGAGGAGGACGTCGACGTCAAGGCGACGATGGACCTCGGCAGGGGCCTGGAGGGTCTGATCCGGCAGACCGGCGTGCACGCCGCGGGCGTCATCATGTCCGCCGAGGTGCTCACCGACTACATCCCCATCATGCGCCGCGACTCCGACGGCGCGATCATCACGCAGTTCGACTACCCGACCTGCGAGACGCTCGGCCTGCTGAAGATGGACTTCCTGGGCCTGCGCAACCTCACGATCATCGACGACTGCCTGAAGGCCATCGAGCTCACCACCGGTGAGAAGATCGAGCTGCTCGACCTGCCCCTCGACGACACCACGACCTACGAGCTGCTGGCCCGCGGGGACACGCTGGGCATCTTCCAGCTCGACGGCGGCGGCATGCGCTCGCTGATGCGCCTGATGCGCCCCGACAACTTCGAGGACATTTCCGCGGCGCTCGCGCTCTACCGGCCAGGCCCGATGGGAGCCAACTCCCACACCAACTACGCGCTGCGCAAGAACGGCCAGCAGGAGATCACCCCGATCCATCCCGAGCTGGAAGAGCCGCTCAAGGAGATCCTCGACACGACCCACGGCCTGATCGTCTATCAGGAGCAGGTCATGGCCATCGCGCAGAAGGTGGCGGGCTACTCGCTCGGCGGCGCCGACCTGCTGCGCCGCGCGATGGGCAAGAAGAAGAAGTCCGAGCTGGACAAGCAGTACGAGTTCTTCGAGAAGGGCATGAGGGAGAACGGCTTCTCGCCCGCCGCCATCAAAGCCCTGTGGGACATCCTGCTGCCGTTCTCCGACTACGCCTTCAACAAGGCCCACACCGCGGGCTACGGCCTGGTCGCTTACTGGACCGCCTATCTCAAGGCCAACTACCCGGCCGCCTACATGGCCGCCCTGCTGTCGAGCGTCAAGGACGACAAGGACAAGTCGGCGCTCTACCTCAACGAGTGCCGCCGCATGGGCATCAAGGTCTTCCCGCCGGACGTCAACGACTCCGACTTCGACTTCACCCCGCGCGGTACCGACATCCGCTTCGGCCTGTCGGCCGTCCGCAACGTCGGTGGCAACGTCGTCGACGGCATCATCACCGCCCGCAAGGAGAAGGGCCGCTTCGCCGACTTCAAGGACTTCCTGCGCAAGGTCCCCGCGATCGTCTGCAACAAGCGGGTGATCGAGTCGCTGATCAAGGCGGGCGCCTTCGACTCGCTCGGCCACGTCCGCAAGGGCCTGGTCATGGTGCACGAGCAGGCCGTCGACGCGATCATCGACATCAAGAAGAACGAGGCCATCGGCCAGGACTCCCTGTTCGGCGCCGTCGACGGCGGCGAGGACCAGACCTTCGACGTGCAGGTCCCGGTGGGCGAGTGGGACAAGAACACCCTGCTGCAGTTCGAGCGGGAGATGCTCGGCCTCTACGTCTCCGACCACCCGCTGTTCGGCGTGGAGCACATCCTCGCCTCGGGGGCCGACTGCTCGATCGCCGCGCTGCAGGACGACAGCCGCTCCGACGGCCAGGTCGTCACGGTCGGCGGCATCCTGTCGGGCGTGCAGCGCAAGGTCACCAAGAAGGGCGACACCTGGGTGCTGACCCAGCTGGAGGACCTCGAAGGCGCGATCGAGGTGATGATCTTCCCGTCGGCCTACCAGTTGTGCTCGACGATCCTGGCCGAGGACGCCATCGTTTTCGTCAAGGGGCGCATCGACAAGCGCGAAGACGTCGCCAAGATCATCGCGATGGAGGTGACCGCTCCTGACCTGACCGTCGAGTCGGGCGGTCCGCTGCTGGTCAGCCTGCCGCTGAGTCGCTGCACCCCGCCGGTGGTCGGCAGGTTGAAGGAGATCCTGATCACCCACCCCGGCACCTCCGAGGTGCACCTCCAGGTGCACAACGGCCCCAAGACCACGGTCATGCGGGTGGAGGACCGGCTACGGGTGACGCAGTCGCCCGCCCTCATGGGCGACCTGAAGGAGCTGCTCGGCCCCGCCTGCCTCGGCGGCTAGACCTGGGCGCGCCCGGTACGGGTCAAGTCCGACGACGGGCGAACAACCTCATCCCTGCGGCTAGTGGTCGGGTCGGTGGCGTCTGCTCAGCCAGCGGTAGTACTGGCGGTAGTTGTCGCGCAGCTTCCTGAAGTGGCGCCGGTGGGAGGCCTCGCGCTGCTCGGCGCGCTTCTCCGCGGCCAGGGCCTCCGCCAGGCCGGGGGTGTGGCCGCCGCCGAAGCGCGACATGTCCGGGTGGACGAAGGAGGTGGGGCGGGTGTCGCGCAGCGCCGCCTCCATCGAGGCCACCCAGATCGGTCCGGGTAGCGACGCGCCCTGCACCTGGCCGTACGACTGGCCGCCGATCTCCACGCCGCGCAGCGGGTAGCGGTAGGAGCCGCGGATGTCGCCCAGGCTCACCGCGGCCGCCAGGTCGGGGGTGTAGCCGGCGAACCAGGCGGAGGTGTAGCCGTTGTTGGTGCCGGTCTTGCCCGCAGCGGGCCGTCCGATGCTCTGCCCCTTCATCGTGCCCTGGGAGAAGACGCCCGACAGGATGTGGTTGACCGCGTCGGCCACGTCGCGCTCCAGCGCCTGCTCGCAGGAGGGAGGCACCCGGGTGCGCAGCCCCTCCCTGTCGACGATCTCCACGATCGCGACCGGACGGCAGTAGCGCCCTCGCGCGGCGAAGGCCGCGAAGGCGCCGGCGACCGTGAGCGGGTCCATCTCGTTGACGCCGAGTGTGAAGGTGGGCACCTCCCTCAGCGGGGCGCCGTCGGCTCTGGCGACGCCCAGCGACCTGGCCGTCTCGACCACGTTGCACAGGCCGACCCTGCGCTCCAGCATCATGTAGAAGATGTTCACCGACTTCCAGGTGCCGGTGGACAGGCTGTGCGGGCCGCCCTTCCCCTCGCCGCTGGCGTTGTAGATCTTCGTGGTGGGCGCGTTGACCGGCTTGCCCGCGCAGTTCTTGTAGCCCTCGGAGGGGACGAACATCCCCGGCGTCTTGAACCCCTGGTCGAAGCGCCAGCCCTGCTTGAGCGCCGTGGCCAGCGTGAACACCTTGAACGTCGAGCCGGCCTGGAAGCCCATGCCGCCGCCGTGCCGCACGTCGGCCGCCAGGTTGAAGGTGGTGTGCGGCCCGTTGTCCCTGTCGCCGGCGTTGCGGCCGAACTTCTTGCTGGCCGCCAGCGCCCTGATGCGTCCCGAGCCGGGCTCGACCATGGCCTCGGCCGCGACCTCGGTGTCCGCGGCGCTCACCCTGGCCGCGATCGCCCGCTCGGCCGCGCGCTGGGCCACGGGGTCGAGGGTGGTCTTCAGCACCAGGCCGCCCCTGGCCATGCGGCGCTGCCGCTCTGCCCTGGTGCCGCCGAAGACGGGGTTGGACAGCAGCTCACGCTGCACGTAGAGGCAGAAGTAGGGGTAGGCGCTCTCTGCGCAGCCGCCCGGTTCCGGCCGCAGCCTGATGGCCAGCGGCGCCCGCTTGGTGGCCGTCGCGGTCGCCTGGGAGATCATGCCCAGCCCCGCCATGCGGTCGAGCACGGTGTCGCGGCGCTCGCGCAGCCGCGCCCGCTGGGCCCTGCCCAGCGAGGGATCGGTCGAGTACGGCAGGCGCACCGCCCCCGCCAGCGTCGCCGCCTGCGCCAGCGTCAGCTTGTCGGCCGTGGTGGAGAAGAAGCGCCTGGCCGCCGCCTCGACGCCGTAGGCGCCCGCCCCGAAGTAGGCGATGTTGAGATACCGCTCGAGGATGTCGTCCTTGCGGTACTTCTCCTCCATCGCCAGCGCCAGGCGCAGCTCGGTGATCTTGCGGGCGATGTTCGGGGCGCGGGCCGCCTCCCTTTCCTTCTCGCTCTCGGCGTTCTCGACCAGGATGTTCTTCACCAGTTGCTGCGTCAGCGACGAGCCGCCCTGCTTGATGCCGCCGGCCTGGGTGTTGGCGATGATCGCGCGCAGCGTGCCCTTGAAGTCCAGCCCCGCGTGCTCGTAGAAGCGGGCGTCCTCGATCGCGACGATCGCCCTGCGCATCACGGGAGCGACCCGCGAGAGCGGCACGGTGGTCCTGTTGGCCTCGTAGAACTGGGCGAATCGCTTGCCGTTCTTGTCCAGCAGCGTGGTGAGCTGTGACAACGGCTCCTCTCGAGGTGCGGGAGGCAGGTCGATGAGGGTGGACGCGGCGGTGCGTGTGGCGATCCCCGCTCCGCCGACGGCGGGAACCACCACCGCCGCCGCGAGCACGCCTCCGAGCGCGCCCGCCATCCCGAGCCCGGCGACGGATTTGATCACAGTCACTCAGATGGTCTGCGACCGGCCGAACCCGGCCAAACACCTGGTTCTCCAGCCTTTACTCTTCTCTGCGGATATTCAGACCGAGCAAGGCGAACTGCTCGAACGGCCGGTGGTAGCCCCGCTCGATGTGCTGGACGCCGCGCAGTCGTGACGTGCCGTCGGCCACCGCGGCGGCCAGCACGGCGGAGAAGCCCGCCCTGATGTCGGGCAGCATCACGTCGGCGCCGCGTAGCTTGGACACCCCGCGCACCACGGCCGAGTGCTTGGCGTTGGTGTCGTGGTAGCGGCAGGCGGGGCCGCCCAGGCACTGGTCGAACACCTCGATCTCGCAGCCCATCTCCTGCAGCGCGGGCACGTAGACCAGGCGGTTCTCGAAGACCGTCTCGTGCAGGACGGACATGCCCTGGCTCTGGGTGAACAGCACCATCAGCGGCGTCTGCCAGTCGGTCATGAACCCGGGGTGGGTGTCGGTCTGCACCGCGGCAGAGCGCAGGCCCTCGGGCGGCGCGGTCGCGCAGATGTAGTCGTCGTTGATCTCGAACTGGGCGCCCATCCTGGCCAGCGTGGTGATCGCGGTGACGAGGCGGTCCTGGGGGCAGCCGTGCACGCGCACCTCGCCCCTGGTGATGAGTCCGGCGGCCAGGTAGGAGAAGGCCTCGATGCGGTCGCCCGACAGCCAGGTCTGCGCCCCGTGCAGCTCGGGGACCCCCTCGATGACGATCCTGCGGTCGGGGGAGAGCTCGATCCTGGCGCCCATGCGCTGCAGGAACAGCGCCAGCTCCACGACCTCGGGCTCCATCGCCGCGTTCTTGATCACGGTCTTGCCCTCGGCCAGCACCGCCGACATCAGGATCGTCTCGGTGGCGCCGACACTCGGGTAGGGCAGCTCGATCCTGGCCCCCCGCAGTCTGGTGGCCTTGGCGTAGATGCCGTCCTCACCCACCTCGACCTCGGCGCCCATCGAGCGCAGCGCCTCGACGTGGAAGTTCACCGGGCGGCGGCCGATCGGGTCGCCGCCGACCAGGGGCACGAACGCCTCGCCCGCCAGGTGCAGCAGCGGGCCGAGCATGAGGATCGGGATGCGGTTCAGGCCGCTGAAGGCGTGGGGCACCTGCGGCCTGATCTCCTTCCCCTTCTCGATCCTGATCTCCTGTTCGTTGATCTTGACGTGGATGCCGAGGGCTTCGAGCATCGCCGCGGTGATGCCGACCTCGCCCACCTCGGGAGCGTTGTGGATACTGCTCTCGCCGGTGCCGAGCATGGCCGCCACCATGTGCTTCGACACGCCGTTCTTGGACCCGCGGACCTCCACGTCGCCGCGCAGCGGACCTGAGGGCTCGATCAGCCAGACCTTGTCTTCAATCACGGCACGAGCCTAACCGGGGGATACCATCGAGCAGGTTCGGACACACTTGTGAGGGGGAGTGGCCTGGTGGGGCATGTGCGGGCTTTCGCGGTGACCGTTCTCGCGCTTGCCACTCTCGGCGTCCCCGCGGGGCTGGTGTGGTCGCTGATCGCGCCGCGCGCGCCGTACGCGCTCACCGGCGAGGGGCCGGTGCTGGCCGATCCCGCGACCCAGAGCCTGATCGCCGCCGACGGCTGGTACGCGGTGATCACCGGCGCCCTCGCGCTGGTATGCGCGGTCGTGGCGTGGAACCTGGCCGGGACCCGGCGCCTGGAGGTCCTGCTCGGGCTGGCCGCGGGTGGCGGGCTCGCGGCGTTCGTCACCTACTGGGTGGGCACCACCTTCACCCTCGGCGCGGTCACCGTGGAGGCTCAGGCGCTCGGGCCCGGCGTGAAGGTGGTGGCGGGGGCGCTGGAGCTGACCGCCAAGGGCGTGCTCGTCACCTGGCCGCTGCTGGCCGTCGGAATGTTCGGGATCATGGAGGCCGTCGTGGCCTACCGCGAGTCGCCGCTGCGCAGGCCGTACGGGGAGATCGAGCGGCTATAGGGACGGGCGGCGGGTGCCGTGCCCCGTGGCCTGTTCGAAGGCGTGCGCCACGCGCAGCACGCCGGCGTCGTCGAAGGGACGGCCGACGATCTGCACGCCCACGGGCAGCCCCGTGGAGGTGAAGCCGGCGGGCACCGACGCGGCGGGCGCGTGCAGGACGCTGATCCAGTAGGCCGAGCGCATCCAGGTCAGGTAGTCGGGCAGCTTCACGCCGTTGATCTCGTCGACGTACGGCTGCTCGACGGGGAACGGCGGCACCTGGCTGACCGGCGCGACCAGCACGTCGTAGGTGTCGAAGAAGGCGGCCATCCGCTGGTAGAGGCCGCTGCGCAGCTTCTCGGCGCGGGCCAGGTCGGCCCCGGTGACCAGACGGCCCTGCTCGACGTTCCACGCGGTGTTGGCGCCCAGGCCGTTCAGCTCGCCGAACGACAGCGCGTAGTACCAGGCGCGGTAGATCCTGAAGGCGTCGTCGGCGTCGGACAGGTCGAGGTCGACCTGCTCCACGTGCGCGCCGAGCCGCTCGAACACCTTGGCGGCGGAGGCGGTCACGGCCGCGGTCTCGTGGTCCACGGGCAGCCCGCCCAGGTCGGGGCTGAAGGCCACCCGCAGGCCGCGCACCGGCGCTTCGAGGTCGGCGGCGAAGGGCTCCTTGATCGAGTACGGCGAGCGCGGGTCGAATCCCGACATCACGCTCATCATCAGGGTCAGATCCTCGACCGTCCTGGCCATCGGTCCCGAGACGGCGAGGGTGTACCAGGCCGCTGTGTCGGAGATGTCGGGCACCCGTCCAGGCGTCGGGCGCAGGCCGACCACGTTGCAGAAACTCGCGGGGTTGCGCAGGGAGCCGCCCATGTCCGAGCCGTCGGCCAGCGGCACCATCCCGGTCGCCAGCGCCGCGGCGGCGCCTCCGCTGCTGCCGCCCGCCGACCTCGACAGGTCGTACGGGTTGCGCGTGGCGCCGAAGACCTCGTTGACGGTGTGGGAGCCGGTGCCGAACTCGGGGGTGTTGGTCTTGCCGATCGCGATGGCCCCCGCGTTCCTGAGCCTTTCGACCAGGATGTCGTCGCTCTCAGGGACGTGGTCCGCGAACAGCGGCGAGCCGTACGTGGTCCTGACGCCCGCGGTGTCGACCAGGTCCTTGTGCGCGACGGGCACGCCGTGCAGGGGGCCCTTCGGCTCGCTCGCGTCGGCGGCGGCCGCCGCCTCGAGCGCCCGCTCGGCGACCAGGGTCACGATGGCGTTGACCGCGGGGTTGACCTGCTCGATGCGGGCCAGGTGGGCCCGCATCAGCTCCACGGCGCTGATCTCGCGGGCCCTGAGCAGGCGGACCATCTCGGTCGCTGTGAGGTAGTGCAGTTCGGTCACGTCTGCGATCCTGCCCCATGCCCCGCCTCGGGGCCATGGCAGCCCTTGCCGTGTTCCCCCGTCCCTCGTCGTCAGCCCGCAACCGAAGCCCGCCCACTCCCCGAAGAGCCGGGCGGAGCCCGTCGCCTCCTCATCACCGAGAGGACGGGTCCGAAGCCCGGCGCCTTCCCCTCTTCGAGAGGACGGGTCCGAAGCCCGGCGCCTTCCCCTCTTCGGAAGGACGGGGTCCGAAGTCCGGCCTTCGTTTCCGAGAGGATGGGGCCCGAAGTCCGGCCTTCGTTTCCCGGAGATCGGGGACGACGTGCGGTGGCCTGTTCGTCCCGGAGAACGGGGCTGGAGTCGGGCGGGGTCAGCCGGTCTTGGCGATCGGGGCCGTCACCGCTCTGGTGAGGTCGACCAGGTTCTTCGGCGAGGTCTCGATCTGCAGGCCCCGCTTGCCCGCCGAGAAGTACACCGTGTCGAACTCCAGCGCCGAGGAGTCGACCACCGTCGGCAGCTGCTTGCGCTGCCCGAGCGGGCTGATGCCGCCGACCACGTATCCCGTGACCCGCTCGACCTTCGCCGCGTCGGCCATCGCCGCCCGCTTGCTGCCGAGCGCCGCCGCGAACGCCTTGAGGTCGAGCTTGCCCGCCACCGGCACCACCGCCACGGCCAGCCCGCTCTCCACCTCGGCCACGAGGGTCTTGAAGATCCGGTCGTACGGCAGGCCGAGCGCGTCGGCCGCCTCCTCGCCGTAGGCCTGCGCGTTCGCGTCGTGCTCGTACGGGTGCAGGGTGAAGTCGGCCCCCGCCTTGGTCAGCGCGACCGTCGCGGGGGTGCCCTGCCCGCCCTTCTTCGCTTTGCTCACGACACCCGATCGTAACGATCAGAGAGCGGTGACGGGCCTGCCGGGCAGCGACTCGGGCAGCAGCTCGCCGTCGCGCACCACGAACTGGCCGCCCACCACGACGTGCGCGAACCCGGCCGAGGGCAGGATTGTGGACTCGTAGGTGGCGCGGTCGGCGACCGTCGAGGGGTCGAAGACGGTGAGGTCGGCGTCGCAGCCGGGCTGGACCCTGCCCTTGCGGCGCATCGCGGGCACCCCGACCACGTCGGCGGGCACGAGCGTGCACCTGCGGACGGCCTCGGCCAGGCTCAGCAGGCCCTTCTCCCGCACCAGGACCCTGAGGACGCGCCCGTAGGTGCCTGCCGTACGGGGGTGGGAGACGACGCCCTCCGGCAGCGGCCACGCCGTAGGGTCGGCCGCGCCCGAGCGCCAGAGCAGGGGCACGGCGTCGGTGGCCACGGCGGCGTCGGGGAAGGTGAGGGCGCGCTCGATGAAGGCGAACTGCGCGGGGTCGTGCTCGTCGAGCAGGTGGACGAAGACCGCGGCCCCTGGGTCGCGCCGTCTGACCTCGCGCAGCGCCGCCTCGTCGGCCAGGCGGCCCTCCGCGCCGAGCAGGCCGAGCGAGTGCGGCGTGAGGCCGCGGCGGTGCAGGATCTCGGGGGCCAGGAAGGCGGCGCCCACGCCGGTCATGCCCGCGCCGTACGGGTAGGCCTCGGTGGTGACCCGCGCGCCCTCGGCGCGCACCCGCTCGACCAGCCCGAGCACGCGGTCGACGTGCTGGATCGAGGTGCTGTTGACGTGGCAGTAGTGCATGTGCGCGCCGGTCTCCGCGGCCGCCTTGACGATCTCCTCCGCGCCGTCGATCGGCGTGGTGGCGTCGAGCTCGACCAGCTCGCGGGCGTGCGTGTAGGTGGGCAGCCCCGCGCGGGCGGCCAGCGCCGCGACGGCCAGGTACTCCGAGGGGTCGATCCTCGGCGCGTAGCCGACCAGGATGCCGATGCCCAGCGCGCCGTCGGCCAGGTCGCGCTCCAGCATCCCGACGATGCGCCCGACCGCGGCGGCAGGGGCGGGACGCTGCCACTCGGGGCGGCCGATGTTGGCCATGAAGTCGTCGATGTCGCCGCCCGGCCGCACCCCCGCCAGCACGGCCATGCGCGCGACCGCCCACGAGGTGGCGAAGCCGTAGTTGAGCGGCCTGCCCTCGGCCGCCGCCTGCCGGTAGGCCGCCGCCACCGGGTAGCTCCCCGCCTCCAGCTCCAGCACCGTGGTCACGCCGTCGAGCGCCTGCAGCCGGTGCCCGGCCTGGTCGGCGCTGTGGCTGTGCAGGTCGATGAAGCCGGGACAGACCACGAGTCCTCGTACGTCCACCACGGTGACGCCGGCCAGCGGGGTGGCCGACACCTCCCGCACCTGCCCGCCCGAGACGCCGACGTCGCGCACCGCGTCGAGGCCGGTCTCGGGGTCGATCACCCTGCCGCCGCTGAGCACCAGGTCGTAGGTCGTCACACGGTCTCCTTCGTCGCGAGAGAGAACTGCTCGGGGCGCTGCGGCACGAACACCGCGATGAGCGCGCCCAGGACGGTCGTGCCGATGAGCAGTCCGAACGCCGCGGTGTAGGAGAAGCGGTCCACCAGCCATCCCATCACCACGGGCGCGAGCACGCCCGCCATCTGCCCGCCCACGTTGACCACGCCCATGCCCGAGCCGATGATCGCGGGAGGCAGGGCCCTGAAGGGCATGCCCAGGATGCCCATCGTCGACAGGCCCGCCACCGCCAGGGCGAGCGTCTGGTAGATCGTGAAGCCCGCCGCGCTGTCGGCGCGCAGCATCAGCACCAGCAGGACGGCGGTGCACAGCAGCAGCGGGATCACGTACAGCCGCGCCCTGTCGTGGAAGAACCTGTCGAACAGCCAGCCGCCGACGAACGTGGTCAGGCACATCACCAGACCGGGGATGGCGGCGAGCACGCCGGTGTTCAGCAGGGAGATGCCGCGCTCCTCCATGAGGTAGCTGGGCACCCAGGTGATCATGCCGTAGCCGAGCATGTTGGTCGCGCAGAACAGGGCGGCGAACTTCCACACCGAGGGGGAGCGGATCACCAGGGCCAGCCCACCGCCCCCGCTCGCCGTCTGCCCCGCGATCCGGTCCGAGCCGCTGAGCCCGGCGGGCAGCGCCTTGGGCATCAGCGCCCACAGCGCGACACCGATCAGCACGCCCGCCACCGCGACCACCCAGAAGGTGTGCCGCCAGCCGAAGACCAGCAGCAGCGGCGCGACCACCAGCGGCGCCAGACCCGCGCCCAGCTGGTTGGAGGCCAGGATCGACCCCGCCGCGGTGGCTCGGCGTTCCGGTGTGGTGCGCTCGGCCAGCGCCTTGAACGACGCTCCGGGAAACAGCCCCTGACCCACTCCGAACAGCGCCCTGATCACCAGCAGCGACACCAGCCCCCACGCCAGGCCGGTCAGCGCCGTGAACGCGGTCCAGAGCACGAGGGAGACCACCAGCAGCCTGCGCGAGCCGAACCGGTCGGCGAGCACGCCGCCCGGCACCTGGCAGAGGAGATAGACCAGGGAGAAGACGGTGATGAGCCAGCCCTGCTCGGTCTTGCTGAGCGCGAACTCCTGCCCGATGTACGGCAGCGCCACGGCCATCATGACGCGGTCGACGTAGTCGATGATCCAGACGCCCATGAGCAGGCCGACGGTGACGGTGGCGGTCCTGCGTACCCGTGCGGGGGTCCATTCGTCGAGGCGGACGGCGGACGTTTCGATGGAACCCAAAGCGCGACCTCCGGATCGCTCGTTGCGTTCCCGTCACCCTCTGTCAGCGCGCGCGACGGCGCTTCGTCCCACAACACGAAAGTCCGGCCGAAGGTCGTGAAAGGGGACGAACGCCCGCCTTTCTGGCGCGAAACGCGTCCCGCATGGTGGACACGACGGGATTCCCCAGTTGGACTCCGTAGACTGAACGGGTGATTTCCCGTATCGACCTGCGCGGCTCTCTTCCCGAGAACCTGCGCGACGTGCTGCCCCGCGCCGAACTCGACGTCGAGGCCGCCCTTGAGAAGGTGCGGCCCATCTGCGAGGACGTGCGCCATCGTGGGGCGGCAGCCGTGCGCGAGCTGACCGCCAGGTTCGACGGTGTCGAGATCCAGTCCACCCGTGTCCCCGCCGAGACGGTCCTGCGGGCGCTCGACGCCCTCGACCCCAAGGTCAGGGCGGCGCTGGAGGAGTCGATCAGGCGGGCCAGGATGGTCCACCGCGACCAGCGGCGCACCGACACCACGACCCAGGTGGTCCCGGGCGGCACGGTCACCGAACGCTGGGTGCCGGTCGATCGCGTGGGCCTCTACGTGCCGGGAGGGCGCGCGGTCTACCCCTCCAGCGTGGTCATGAACGTGGTCCCCGCCCAGGAGGCGGGCGTGGAGTCGCTGGCGGTCACCAGCCCCGCGCAGAAGGAGTTCGGCGGGCTGCCGCACCCCACGATCCTGGCGGCGTGCGCGCTGCTCGGCGTCGACGAGGTCTACTCCGTCGGCGGCGCGCAGGCGGTGGCGATGTTCGCCTACGGCACCGAGGAGTGCAGGCCGGCGACGATGGTGACCGGTCCGGGCAACATCTGGGTGGCCGCCGCCAAGCGCCTGCTCAAGGGTGTCATCGGCATCGACTCCGAGGCGGGCCCCACCGAGATCGCCATCCTCGCCGACTCCACCGCCGACCCCAGGCACGTGGCCGCCGACCTGATCAGCCAGGCCGAGCACGACGTCATCGCCGCCGCGGTCCTGGTGACCGACAGCGTGGAGCTGGCCGAGGCCGTGGAGAAGGAGCTGCCTGGACAGGTGGCCGCCACCCGCCACTCCGAGCGCGTGGCCGAGGCGCTGTCCGGCAAGCAGTCGGGCATCGTGCTGGTCGACGACCTGGCCGCGGGCCTCAGAGTGGTCGACGCCTACGCCGCCGAGCACCTGGAGATCCAGACCGCGAACGCGGCCGAGCTGGCGGCGAGGGTCAGGAACGCCGGGGCGATCTTCGTCGGGCCGTACAGCCCGGTGAGCCTGGGCGACTACATGGCCGGATCCAACCACGTGCTGCCCACCGGCGGCTGCGCCTGCCACTCCAGCGGACTCTCGGTGCAGACGTTCCTGCGCGGCATCCACGTGGTCGACTACACCCGCGAGGCGCTGGCCGAAGCCGCCGCGCACACCTGCGTGCTCGCCGACGCCGAAGACCTGCCCGCGCACGGTGCGGCGATCCGCGCCCGATTCGACTGGGAGATTCCGAACCAGTGAATCTCGAAGACCTTCCCATCAGGGACGACCTCAGGGGCAGGAAGCCGTACGGCGCGCCCCAGCTCGAGGTCCCTGTGCAGCTCAACACCAACGAGAACCCCTATCCGCCCTCCAAGGCGCTGGTCGACGACCTGGCCGAGGAGATCAGGCGCGACGCGGCGGGCCTCAACCGCTACCCCGACAGGGACGCGCTGGCCCTGCGCGCCGACCTGGCCGGCTACCTCGGTCACGGGCTCACCACCGAGCAGCTGTGGGCGGCCAACGGCTCCAACGAGGTGCTCCAGCAGATCCTGCAGGCCTTCGGCGGGCACGGCCGCACCGCGCTCGGCTTCGAGCCCTCCTACTCGATGCACCCGATCATCACCACGGGCACGAACACCGAGTGGGTCTCGGGGGCGCGCGAGGACGACTTCTCCCTCGATGCGGACAAGGCGGTCGCGGCCGTCGAGGAGCACCGGCCCGACATCGTCTTCCTGACCTCGCCCAACAACCCGACGGGCACCGCGCTCCCGCTGGAGACGATCTCCAGGGTGGTCGAGGCCGCGCCCGGCATGGTCGTGGTCGACGAGGCCTACGCCGAGTTCGCCCGATCCGGCACGCCGAGCGCGCTCACGCTGCTGCCCGCGCACCCCAGGCTGATCGTCACGCGCACCATGTCGAAGGCGTTCGCGATGGCGGGCACCAGGCTCGGCTACCTGGCCGCGCATCCGGCCGTGGTCGAGGCGATGCTGCTGGTGCGCCTGCCGTACCACCTGTCGACGGTCACGCAGGCGACGGCCAGGGTGGCGCTGCGGCACAGGGCCGAGCTGCTCGGCACGGTCGACGCGCTCAGGCAGGAGCGCGACGACACGGTGGCGTGGCTGCGCGCCCTCGGCTTGACGGTGGCCGATTCGGACGCCAACTTCGTGTTGTTCGGGCGTTTCGAGAACCGGCGCACGATCTGGGAGGGACTGCTCGAGCGTGGTGTGCTGATCCGTGAGGTCGGGCCGCCCGAGTGGCTGCGGGTGTCGATCGGCACCGGCGAGGAGATGTCGGCATTCCGTGCCGCTCTGGAGGGGGTTCTGTGAGCAGAGTCGGTCGCGTCGAGCGCGCCACCAAGGAGACCTCGGTTCTGGTGGAGGTGAACCTCGACGGCACAGGGCTGGTCGACGTCGCCACCGGGGTCGGGTTCTACGACCACATGCTCGCCCAGCTCGGCAAGCACGGCCTGTTCGACCTCACCGTCAAGACCGAGGGTGACCTGCACATCGACTCCCACCACACGATCGAGGACACCGCGCTCGCGCTGGGCGCGGCCTTCCGCGAGGCGCTGGGGGACAAGTCGGGCATCAGGCGGTACGGCAACGCGTCCTGCCCCCTGGACGAGGCGCTCGCCGAGGTCACGGTCGACCTGTCGGGCCGTCCGTACCTCGTGCACGCCGAGCCCGAGGGCATGGCCCCGATGATCGGCCCCGAGTACGACACGACGATGACCAGGCACATCCTCGAGTCGTTCGTGGCGCAGGCGGCGATCTGCCTGCACGTGCGCGTCCCGTACGGGCGCAACGCCCACCACATCGTCGAGGCCCAGTTCAAGGCGCTGGCCAGGGCGCTGCGCGAGGCCAGCGAGCCCGACCCGCGCGCCACGGGCGTGCCGAGCACCAAGGGTGTGCTGTGAGTGACAACTGGACTGCCATCGCGATGGTCTTCATCGGGCTGTTCCTGGTCGGCGGGGTCGTCTCGCTGTTCAAGCAGGGCCTGAAGATCGGCGCGGTGGTCTGCGGAATCGGCGCCGCGATGGCGCTGACGGCGGGGGTGCTGTGGTGGTGAGCAAGAACGTCGTCATCCTCGACTACGGCTCCGGCAACCTGCGCTCGGCCGAACGCGCGCTGGCCAGGACCGGCGCCCAGGTGACGGTCACGTCCGACTACGACGCGGCGATGGACGCCGACGGCCTGGTCGTGCCGGGCGTGGGCGCCTTCGAGGCGTGCATGAAGGGCCTGAAGAGCGTGGCCGGCGAGCGCATCATCGGCCGCCGGCTGTCAGGGGGCCGCCCGGTGCTGGGCATCTGCGTCGGCATGCAGATCCTGTTCGAGCGCGGCGTCGAGCACGGCGTCGAGACCGAGGGCTGCGGCGAGTGGCCCGGCACGGTCGAGCGCCTGGAGGCCCCCGTGCTGCCGCACATGGGGTGGAACACCGTCAAGGCGCCCTCGGGCAGCGTGCTGTTCGCCGGCCTCGACGCCGACACCCGCTTCTACTTCGTGCACTCCTACGGCGTGCGCGAGTGGGAGCTCCAGGCGGGCGACGGCTTCGCCGTACCGCTGGTGACCTGGGCCGAGCACGGGGTGCCCTTCGTGGCCGCCGTGGAGAACGGCCCGCTCATGGCCACCCAGTTCCATCCGGAGAAGTCCGGGGACGCCGGCGCGGTGCTGCTGAAGAACTGGGTCGGCACGCTTTGAGCAAGGAGCGGGCGCGGCGCAGGGCCGTACGCGAGGCCGAGAGAGAGCGGGCGGCCAGGCTGAACGCCGAGCGGATGGCCCGCAGGTCCCGCCGCAGGGCGCTGGCCGCCAGGCTGACCCCTCGCCCCGTCCGCTTCGCCAGGCAGGGCGGCCTGCTCGCCCGCAGGCAGCGCGCCCAGAACGGCGTCGTCGCCCTGCTCTTCGTCATCGTCCAGCTCCTGACCTGGCTGCTGTGGTCGTCATGGCAGGCCAGCCTCGCCGTGTTCGTGCTCTCCTTGCTGTTCGTCCCTGTGATCGTCACGCTCGCCTTTGACCGGAGGACCTGAAGAAGATGTCGCTCGTACTGCTGCCCGCCGTGGACGTCGTCGACGGCCAGGCCGTACGCCTCGTACAGGGAGAGGCCGGAACTGAGACGGGTTACGGCGATCCGCTGACCGCGGCGATGGCCTGGCAGAAGGCTGGCGCGGAGTGGATCCACCTGGTGGACCTCGACGCGGCCTTCGGCAGGGGCTCCAACAAGGATCTGCTGGCCGAGGTGGTCGGCAAGCTGGACATCAACGTCGAACTGTCCGGCGGCATCCGCGACGACGCCTCGCTCGAGGCCGCGCTGGCCACCGGGTGCAGGCGGGTGAACATCGGCACCGCCGCCATCGAGAAGCCGGACTGGTGTCGAAGGATACTCGCTGAGTATGGTGACAAGATCGCCGTCGGGCTCGACGTTCGAGGTACTACGCTGGCGGCACGCGGCTGGACCGAGGCGGGCGGCGACCTGTGGGAGGTGCTCGACAGGCTCGACGCCGACGGCTGCCCGCGGTACGTGGTGACGGATGTGACCAAGGACGGAACACTGCGCGGCCCGAATCTGGACCTGCTGCGCCAGGTCTGCGATCGAACCGACAAGCCGGTCGTCGCGAGCGGAGGGGTCTCCTCTCTCGACGATCTCATCGCCCTCACCTCTCTCACGCCCCACGGCGTGGAGGGCGCGATCGTGGGCAAGGCACTGTACGCGCAGGCTTTCACGCTGGAAGACGCTCTCGCCGCTGTTCGCGGCTAGGGCCAAAGGGAGGGACGCGTGATGGGCCAGGCAAGCTGCGTGCGCGAGGGGATGAGGATCTTCTCGGGCGGCGTCTGGGAGGAGAAGTACGGCTACGCCAGGGCGGTGGTGGCGGGGCCGCGTGTCGTGGTCTCCGGCTGCACGGCCACGATCGAGGGCGAGGTGCGACACGTCGGCGACGCCTACCGGCAGGCCATGACGGCCTTCGACATCGCGCTCGAGGCGGTCGAGGCGGCCGGGCTGGCCAGGGAGGACGTGGTCATGGTCCGCTACTACGTGGTGGACGACAGCCACTACGACGCGGTGGGCACCGCCCTGTCCGAGGTGCTCGGGCACGTCAGGGCCCGCCTGCACGGGCGTGAAGGTCGCGGGTCTGATCGACCCGCGCATGCTGGTCGAGATCGAGATCGAGGCGTTTCGGGCATGACGGTCGCGGTTCGGGTCATCCCGTGTCTGGACGTGGACGCGGGGCGCGTGGTCAAGGGCGTCAACTTCGAGAACCTGCGCGACGCGGGCGATCCGGTCGAGCTCGCCCGCCGCTACGACGAGGAGGGCGCCGACGAGCTGACCTTCCTCGACATCACCGCCTCCTCGGGCGAGCGGGAGACGATGTTCGACGTGGTCCGCAGGACCGCCGAGCAGGTCTTCATCCCGCTCACCGTGGGCGGCGGCGTCCGCTCGGTCGAGGACGTCAACAGGCTGCTGAGGGCGGGCGCGGACAAGGTGTCGCTCAACACCGCCGCCATCGCCCGTCCTGAGCTGCTGACCGAGGCCTCCCGCAGGTACGGCGCGCAGTGCATCGTGCTGTCCGTCGACGCCCGCAGGGCCGAGGGCACGCCGTCCGGCTTCGAGGTCACCACCCACGGCGGACGCAGGGGCACCGGCATCGACGCGGTGGAGTGGGCGGCCAGGGGTGAGGAACTCGGCGTCGGTGAGATCCTGCTCAACTCGATGGACGGCGACGGCACACTCGACGGCTACGACCTCGAGATGCTGCGCGCGGTGCGAGCCGCGGTCAGCGTGCCGGTGATCGCCAGCGGCGGCGCGGGACGGCTGGAGGACTTCCCTCCCGCGGTAGCGGCGGGCGCGGACGCGGTGCTGGCGGCGTCGGTGTTCCACTTCGGCACGCTGAAGATCTCCGAGGTCAAGCAGACCCTTCACGCGGCGGGCCACCCGGTCAGGTAGCCCCCGTCAGAAGACGCGCAGGTGGTGGAAGAGCTCGAAGGCGGCGTCGCGCTCCTTGAAGGCGGCCGCCTCCGAGCGCTTCACCGCCAGGTAGGCGCCGCCGCGCAGCGGGCCGAGCGCCGTCATCAGCAGTGAGTCGGACTCCAGCGCGTCGAGCGCCTCGTCGAGGGACGACGGCAGTCTGGGGTAGGCGCCCGGCCTGGTGTCGGGGTCGACGAGCACGGGCTCGCCGGGGTCGAGCCCGCGGCGGATGCCGTCGAGGCCCGCGTGGATGACCGCGCCGAGCGACAGGTAGGGGTTGGCCGAGGAGTCGGAGGGCTTGAGCTCCAGGTTGACCGACCCGGTCTGCCCCAGGGGCGAGCAGACCCTGACGGCCGCCTCCCTGTTGTCCGGCCCGTGGACCGCGTAGGCGCTGGACCACATGCGGGGCGCCAGCCGCCTGAAGCTGTTGACGGTGCCGCAGGTCAGCGCCGTCAGGGCGGGCAGGTGGGCCAGCAGGCCGCCCACGAAGGCGTTCATCAGGCCGGGGTCGCCGTCGAAGAGGTTGGCGTGACGCTCGCGGTCCCACAGCGACAGGTGCAGGTGGGCGCCGTTGCCCGCCTGGTCGGCGATGGGCTTGGGGGCCAGCGAGGCCCACATGGACATCCGCAGCGCCACCCCCCGGACCGTCTCGCGGTAGAGGATCTGGTTGTCGGCGGCGCGGAGGGCGGGGGCGTGCCTGATCGACAGCTCCTGCTGGCCGTGGCCCAGCTCGGGGTGGTAGTGCTCGACCCGCAGCCCCTGGGCCTCGAGCGTGCGCACCAGCTTGATCGCGTAGTCGTGGGCGAGGTCGAAGCCGATGGTGGAGTAGCAGAGGCTGTCGTCGAGCGGCACGAGCGTGTCGAGACCGCCTTCGGGGCCGGCGACGCGGTGGCCGAGCGTGAACTCCGGCTCGAAGGCCGCCTCCAGGGCGTAGCCCTCGGCCTCCAGAGCGGCGACCGCCTCCTTGAGGAAGGTGCGCGGGCACGCGTCCCACGCCGACCCGTCGAGCTGGACCAGGTCGGAGACCATGGCCGCGGCGCCGGGAGAGTAGGGGAGAAGCACGAATGTCGACGGGTCCGGCATGATCCGGACCTCGCCGACGGGTCCGAAGTGCTCGACCTCCTGCAACTGGTCGAGCATGTTCATCGCCATCATCGCCACGGTGTGCCCGATGCCCGAGCTGAGGCGCTCGGCCAGGCGCGTGCGGGAGGCCGCCTTGCCGCGGATCACCCCGCCGTGGTCGGCGTAGAGAAACCGTACGAGCTCGACGCCCTCGATCTCAGCCCGTTCGATGACGCTCTGGCGGTCTCTCATAGGCACCCCACCCGACCGACTCTACGCGCTTCGATCTCAGGTGGGCGGTCAACTCGCACGACCCGCGACCAGGGCGGACCGTTGGCTCTGTCAGGTCACGACGTTGGTGAAGAAGACAGCCAACTGATTGGCTCCGTTGACGATGCCGTCGAAAACACCCCTGACCGCCGCCGCCGCGTTTTGCGGCTGGGTGAACAGGTAGAAGACGACGAAGGCCACGGCGATATACGTGACGACCTTCTTGACCTGCATGGGGGGCCTCCTGCAGTCCATTCCCAGCCGTATATACCCGGATCTGGGCGATCACTGGCATCTTCTATGAAGATGTTCTTGATCATAACCGGGGGGCGTCTTTACCTGGCCATCGTACGGCCATTGGCATGAGTTGGCGCGGGAGACGCGCGCACGAGAGACGAAAGGCTCCGGCCGGCCGGTCGAAAAGCGTTGAACGAACCCGTCCTCCTCGATGACGGGACGGCGGGCTCCTCCAGGGTGAGGGCTCAGATGCCGAGTGGGGCGTGGGTGACGCGGGCGACGGCGTCGGGGTCGCCCGTGAGGTCGACCCTGGCGTGCTCCTGCCGTCCGAAGCAGAACAGCAGCAGTTCGCTCGCCTTGCCCGTGACCTCCACCTTGGGGCCGTCCTTGGCGCCGCCGATGGCCACTCCGCCGCCCAGGCGGTGGAGCACCACGCCGACGGGCGACTTGCGCAGCATCAGCTTGGCGGCCATGTCCAGACGCTTCCAGAGCAGCCGTTCGAGGTCGTCGGGCAGCTCGCGCGGCTCCCATGACGGCTGGGCGCGGCGCACGTCCTCGTGGTGGACGAAGTACTCCAGCGTGTTGACCGCCTCGTCGAGGGGCGGCAGCAGGCCGTAGAGACCGCCGGGCGTGCGGACGAGGCCGACCAGCTCAGGGAAGGGGTGCTTGGCCTTCAGCCCACGCTGGACCGAGGCGGTGTAGCCGGCCAGCGGACGCAGGGCGATGCCCGCGCCCGCGTCGAGCCTGCGCTCGCGCAGCACGAGGTGGGCGGCCAGGTCGTAAGTGCTCCAGCCCGTGCACAGCGTGGGAGCGTCGGGGCCGAGCCTGTCGAACAGGTCGCACAGAGCGGTGCGTTCGCTGCGGGCGTGAGTCACCAGACGATTCTACTGGGGCAGGGAATATCCAGATGATCGACCATGATAGGGACTTAAGTAGAAATTTCCCCGTTGGAAGGACTCCTTCAGAGTGGCGACCAAGGTCACCTCAGCCGTCATGCGTCAAGGGCTCCGTGTCCTTGGGGTGGCCATCCGCACGGAGAAGGCCGTCTTCTCGGCCGCCGTCCTGAGCAGCAGCCTCTACGGGGGGATGACGGTCGCCTCGGCGTGGGCGCTCGGCTGGGCCACGGAGAACGTCGTGCTGCCGGCCTTCGGCCAGGGCGACATCACCGCCGCCGCGCTGTGGACGGGGGTCCTGCTCATCGTGGGCACCGCCCTGCTCAAGGCGGTCGGCGTGGCGGGCAGGCGCATCCTGGCGGGCGTCCTGCAGTACCGCATGCAGGCCAGGTCGCGTCGTGACGTCACCAAGCAGTACCTGCGGCTGCCGCTGGCCTGGCACCACCAGCACCCCACGGGCCAGCTGCTGTCCAACGCCAGCGCCGACGCCGAGGCGGCCTGGGCGCCGCTCGCGCCGCTGCCGATGGCGGTGGGCGTGGTCGTGATGCTCTTCACCGCGGCGGTCGCGATGCTGATCACCGACCCCGTCCTCGCGCTCGTCGGTTTCCTGATCTTCCCTGCCATCGCCGTGCTGAACCTGGTCTACCAGCGCAAGCTCAGCCCGCTCGCCACCCACGCGCAGCAACTGCGCGCCGAGGTCAGCGAGATCGCGCACGAGAGCTTCGACGGCGCGCTCGTCGTCAAGACCCTCGGCCGTGAGGACCTGGAGACCGAGCGCTTCAGGCGGCGCGCGCACGAGCTGCGCGACGCCAACATCGCCGTCGGCAGGGTGCGCGGCCTGTTCGACCCGATGCTGGAGGCGCTGCCCACGCTGGGCGTGCTGATCGTGCTGATGGTCGGGGCCATGCGGCTGTCGGGCGGCTCCATCAACTCCGGCGAGCTGGTCCAGGTCGCCTACCTGTTCACGCTGCTGTCCTTCCCGATCCGCGCGCTGGGCTGGGTGCTGGCCGAGCTGCCCCGCAGCGTCGTCGGCTGGCAGCGCGTGCAGGCGGTGCTGGAGGCGAAGGGCTCCATGGAGTACGGCGAGGCGGGCCTGCGTGGCGGCGCCCCCGCAGGGCTGCAGGTCTCCGGCCTGTCGTACGCCTACGGAGCGGCCGAGGTGCTGCACGACGTCAGTTTCGAGGTTCCCGCGGGCCGTACCGTCGCGCTGGTCGGGCCCACAGGATCGGGCAAGTCCACGCTCGTCCAGACGCTGGTGCGCCTGGTGGATCCGGTCAAGGGCGAGGTGCTCCTCGACGGCGTCGACCTGAGGGAGATCGCCTACGGCGGCATCCCCGACATGGTCGCGCTGGTGCCCCAGCAGACGTTCCTGTTCGACGACACGGTGCGCGGCAACATCACGCTCGGTCTGGAGGTCTCCGACGAGGAGGTCTGGGCCGCGCTGCGCCTGGCGCAGGCCGACGGCTTCGTCGCGAAACTGCCCTCCGGCCTCGACACCAGGGTGGGCGAGCGCGGCACCACGCTGTCGGGCGGCCAGCGCCAGCGCGTCGCCCTGGCGCGCGCGCTCGTCCGCCGTCCGCGCCTGCTCATCCTCGACGACGCGACCTCCAGCGTGGACCCGCAGGTCGAGGCGAGGATTCTGCACGGCCTGCGCGACGCGCTGAACGTGAGCGAGGCCGAGTCGAGGCCGGGGGAGGAGGGCTCGACGGTCGTGGTCGTCGCCTACAGGCTGGCCACGATCTCGCTGGCCGACGAGGTCGTCTACCTCGACAGGGGCAGCGTCGTCGACCGTGGCACCCACGAGGAACTGCTGGAGCGCTGCCCCGGCTATCGCAACCTGGTCACCGCCTACGAGCGCGAAGAGGCCGAGAGGGCCGCGATCGCGGCGGAAGAGGAAGAGGTCGTGGCATGAGCGTGGTGTTCCAGGGCGCCGAGAGGTCGGCGCTGGCCACCGTACGCAGGGGCCTGTCGTTCACGCCCGAGTTCCGCAAGGGGTTGGTGGGCACGCTCGTGCTGGCGATCGTCGCCACCATCGGCAAGATCATCGTCCCCATCGCCGTCCAGCAGACGATCGACACGGGGCTGAAGTCGGGCACGCCCGACCTGCCGTACATCACGAGGGCGCTCGTGCTGTGCGCGGCGGCGGTCGTGATCACCGCCCTGTGCGGCTACGTGATGAACGTGCGCCTGTACAAGGCCACCGAGTCGTCGCTGGCCACGCTCAGGGTGCGGGGCTTCCGCCACGTCCACGACCTGTCCGTGCTCACCCAGAACTCCGAACGCCGCGGCGCGCTGGTCTCCCGTGTCACCAACGACATCGACCAGATCAGCAACTTCATGCAGTGGGGCGGGTTGATGATCATCGTGGCGTGCGGCCAGGTGCTCGTCGCCACGGGGCTGATGTTCGTCTACTCCTGGCAGCTCACGCTGCTGGTGTGGATCTGCTTCATCCCGCTCCTGGTCGCTCTGCCGCGCTTCCAGCGCTGGCTGTCGTCGGCCTACACCACCGTCCGCGAGCGCACGGGTGACATGCTCGCCGCCGTCAGCGAGTCGGTCGTCGGCGCGGCCGTCATCCGCGCCTACGGCTCCGAGCGCCGCACCGCCGAGCGCATCGACACCGCGATCAACGCCAACAGGAGCGCGCAGATCCGCGCCCAGAAGATCGTGGGCATGGTCTTCCCGCTGACCGAGATCGTGGCGGCGGTCGCCATCGCGGGGATCGTGCTGCTGGGAGTCAGGCTGGGCGTCTCGGGCGACATCAGCGCGGGCAGGCTGGTGGCCTTCCTCTTCCTGGTCACGTTGTTCGTCTCCCCGCTGCAGATCGCCACCGAGGTGCTGAACGAGGCGCAGAACGCGGTCGCGGGCTGGCGGCGCGTCCTCGGTGTGCTCGACACCCCGCCCGACGTCGCCGACCCCGGCGACGAGGGCGTCGAGCTGCCGAGGGGGCCCATCTCCGTCGCCTTCGAGGACGTGCACTTCGCCTACCCCGACGGCGCTCCCGTGCTGCACGAGCTGTCGGTGGCCATCCCTCCGCGCACCCGCATCGCGGTCGTCGGCGAGACCGGCTCGGGCAAGACCACCTTCGCCAAGCTGCTCACCCGGCTGATGGACCCCGTCGAGGGGCGCGTCACCGTCGACGGGCACGACCTGCGCGACGTGCGCTTCTCCTCGCTGCGCGAGCGCATCGTCATGGTGCCGCAGGACGGGTTCCTGTTCGACGGCGCGCTGGCCGACAACATCCGCTTCGGCAAGCCCTCGGCCACCGACGAGGAGATCACGACCGCGCTGACCGAGCTGGGGCTCGCGGACTGGCTGGAGGGCCTGCCGTACGGCCTGGCCACGCCCGTCGGGCAGCGCGGCGAGTCCCTGTCGGCGGGGGAGCGGCAGCTCGTCGCCCTGGCCAGGGCCTACCTGGCCGACCCCGACCTGCTGTTGCTCGACGAGGCGACGTCGGCGGTGGACCCCGCCACGGAGGTACGGCTGGCCAGGGCGCTCGAGGGCGTCACCAGGGGAAGGACGGCGATCTCGATCGCGCACCGGCTCTCGACGGCGGAGAACGCCGACGAGGTGTTCGTCTTCGACGCCGGACGCCTGGTCCAGCGCGGCCCGCACGCGAGCCTGGTCGCCGAGCCCGGCGTCTACGCCGACCTGCACGCCTCCTGGATCTCCTCCGCGCACTCCTGACCCCGGCGACCCGGCCTTCCAGCGAAGGGGGGGCCAGGGGCGCCGACTCGGTCCCGGCAGCGGCGGCGACCCCCAGAGCTGGTTGAATGGCCGCATGTCCCTCGACCCGAAGGTCGCCTCGCGGCTCAAGCGCACGTCCGACGGGCTGGTGCCCGCCGTCGTCCAGCAGTACGACACCGGCGAGGTGCTCATGCTCGCCTGGATGGACGACGAGGCGCTGCATCGCACGCTGACCACGGGCAGGGCCACCTACTGGTCGCGCAGCCGCTCCTCCTACTGGGTGAAGGGCGACACCTCAGGCCACGTGCAGCACGTGAAGTCGGTGGCGCTCGACTGCGACGGCGACACCATCCTGCTGAAGGTCGACCAGGTCGGCGCGGCCTGCCACACGGGCGATCGCACCTGCTTCGACGCCGACCAGCTGACCGTCGCGAGCCTGCCGTCGTGAAGCGCGAGCTCGGCCTCTGGCTCCTGCTGTGCGTGGCGGGCGCCGGCCTCACGCTGCTGGCCACGGGCAGGGTCTGGGCCTCGGCACGGTACGGCGCGGCCGCCCCCGTCGAGCTGACCGGCGGCGACCTCGCCCCCGCCGTGCAGCCGCTGGCGCTGGCCGGGCTGGCGGCGACGGTCGCGCTCTTCGCCACCAAGGGCCTCTGGCGGCGCGTCATCGGCGCGGTGCTCGCACTGTGCGGCGTGGGGATCGCGCTGCTGTCGTGGCGGGGCCTGTCGGCCGGGACGGCCGAGGAACTGGCCGCGGCGCGACGGCCGCTGGCCGCTGCCACCGGCGACGTGGCGGCGGTCGCGCACACCGCGTGGCCGTACCTGGCGGCGGCGGGAGGGGCGCTGCTCATCGCCAGCGGAGTGCTGGCCGTTGCGCGCGCCACCGGGTGGGCGGGCATGTCGGGCCGCTACGATCGCCCAGGATCGGCCGCCGAACAGCGCGACGACAAGTCGCTGTGGGAGGCGATCGACAGGGGAGACGACCCGACGGAGGAGCGCTGATGACAGCCAGGCACGACCACGGCAACACCCCTGCCGCGTGGACCGCGGTGACGATCGTCTTCATCGGCTCGGTGGTGGGAGGTGTGGGGCTCGTGCAGGACTCACCTGTGGGCTTCGGCGCGGGGCTGGCGGTGATGGCCATGGGCGCGGTGATCGGCAAGCTCATGCAGATGATGGGACTCGGCAGGCAGAGAGCCTGACCGCACGGTTACAAATGGCCCACAAAACGGGCGCTTCTCCACGTGGCGGGCGGGTAGTCGCTAAGCTGCGGCGGGCAATTCGCTATGAACGAGGAGTCGTCGGTATGAGCTACGGGAACCAGGGCGGTAGCGGGGGCTACGGCGAACAGCCGCCCGGGGGTGGTTACGGCCCTCCGGCCGGCGGTCAGGGTTCAGGCGGTTACGGCCCTCCCTCGGGCGGTCAGGGCTCCGGCGGCTACGGCCCTCCGCCCGGTCAGGGCTCGGGTGGCTACGGCGCGGGTGGTTACGGCTCGGGCGGGTACGGCGCCCAGCCTCCGGGAGGCGGCTACCCGCCCCCCGGGGGCGGTTACGACCCTTACGGCGGCGGCTACGGCGGCCCTCCTCCCAGCAAGACCAACGGCATGGCGATCGCCGCGCTCATCTGCGGTCTCGTCGGCCTGATCACCTGCGGTGTGGCATCGATCGCGGGCGCGATCCTCGGTCACATCTCGCTGGGCCAGATCAAGCGGACCGGCGAGGAGGGCAAGGGCATGGCGCTGGCCGGGCTCATCCTGTCCTACGTCGGCCTCGCCGGCTGGGTGCTCTTCCTGATCCTCTGGATCGGCCTGTTCGGCTGGGCGGCGAGTGTGAGCAGTTCCTACTAGGCGCGTATCGTGGATCAGGTGGTCACGCAGCAGTCGAGCCGTCTGAGAGCCGTCCTCGCACCGCTGGGCGTCGCCCTGGCGGCGGGGGCGGCTGTCGCGTATGTGGGCGTGGTCGACCCGAACGAGCCAGGGCACTACCCGACCTGCCCCTTCTACGCCCTGACCGGTCTGCTCTGCCCCGGCTGCGGGGCGCTGAGGGCCACGCACGCCCTGGCCCATCTCGACCCGGCCGCCGCGTTCGGGCTCAACGCGCTGCTGGTGCTCGTGGCGCCCGTCGTGGCGTACGTGTGGGCCAGGTGGCTGGCCGCGGCGTGGAGCGGGCGGGCCTGGCGGCCGAGCCCGCCGAAACCGCTTCACCTGTGGGCGCTCATGGCGCTCGTGCTGCTGTTCTGGGTCGTGCGCAACCTTCCCGCAGGGGCCTTCCTGGCTCCGTAGCAGGGGGGCTGTGGCTAGGCGACCTCGGAGCGGCCGATACCATCGCAAGACAAGACGGGTGAGCGAACGCCGACGCGAACTCCCTGTCGCCCCCAGCACTGTCGACCGGAGGGACCTTGATCGCGTGAACGAGCGGAGCCTGAGCGGAACCGTTCTCGACGACATCCTTGCCGGAGTGCGAGAAGACCTTGCCGCTCGGCAGGCGGCCGTGTCGCTCGAGGACCTGAAGGAGCGAGCGGGGCGCGCCCCCGCACCCAGAGACGCCTACGCGGCGCTGGGCGGCGACAAGGTCTCGGTGATCGCCGAGGTCAAGCGGTCGAGCCCGTCCAAGGGCGCGCTGGCCGCCATCGCCGACCCCGCGGCCCTGGCCGCCGACTACGAGGAGGGCGGCGCGCACGTCATCAGCGTGCTGACCGAGCGGCGCCGCTTCGGCGGCAGCCTCGACGACCTCGCCGCGGTTCGCGCCAGGGTCGACATCCCGATCCTGCGCAAGGACTTCATCGTCACCTCCTACCAGCTGTGGGAGGCGCGGGCGCACGGCGCCGACCTGGCCCTGCTGATGGTGGTCTCGCTGGAGCAGCCCGCACTGGTCTCGCTCATCGAGCGGGCCGAGTCGATCGGGCTGACCCCGCTGGTCGAGATCCACACCGAGGAGGAGCTCGAGCGCGCCGTCGCCGCGGGCGCCCGCATCATCGGCATCAACGCGCGCAACCTCAAGACGCTCGAGGTGGACCGCGACGTCTTCGCAAAGCTCGCGCCCAAGATCCCCGATGGCATCATCAAGATCGCCGAATCCGGGGTGAGAGGCCCGCACGACCTGCTAGCGTACGCCCGGGCCGGGGCCGACGCCGTCCTGGTCGGTGAGAGCCTGGTGACAGGCAAGGACCCGCGCAAGGCGGTGGAGGCCCTCGTGACCGCGGGCGCTCACCCCGCCACTCGACCCGACCATGGATCTGAGGGATGAGATGACTGTCCTCACCGCCGCCGACCTGGCTGGCAACGGAGCCCGCGGCGACGACCCCGACAGTGGCGGCAAGTTCGGCATCTTCGGCGGCAGGTTCGTCCCCGAGGCGCTGATCCCCGCCCTCGACGAGGTGTCCTCCGTCTACAACGAGGCCAAGACCGACCCCGCCTTCGTCGCCGAGCTCGACCACCTGCTGCGCACCTACGCGGGCAGGCCGACCACGCTGACCGAGGTGCCGCGCTTCGCCGAGCACGCGGGCGGGGCCAGGATCATCCTCAAGCGCGAGGACCTCACCCACACGGGCGCACACAAGATCAACAATGTGCTCGGCCAGGCGCTGCTCACCAAGCGCCTCGGCAAGAGCAGGGTCATCGCCGAGACCGGCGCGGGCCAGCACGGCGTGGCCACGGCCACCGCCGCCGCCCTCATGGGTCTCGAGTGCGTCATCTACATGGGCGCCGTCGACTGCGAGCGCCAGGCGCTCAACGTCGCGCGGATGAAGCTGCTCGGCGCCACGGTCGTGCCCGTCACCAACGGCAGCCAGACGCTCAAGGACGCCATCAACGAGGCCTTCCGCGACTGGGTGACCAACGTCGACACCACGCACTACCTGTTCGGCACGATCGCGGGACCGCACCCGTTCCCCGAGATCGTCCGCGACTTCGCCCGCATCATCGGCGTCGAGGCCCGCCGCCAGATGCTGGAGCTGACCGGCAAGCTGCCCGACGCCATCTGCGCGGCGGTCGGCGGCGGCAGCAACGCGATCGGCATCTTCCACGCCTTCCTCGACGACCACGACGTGGTCCTGCACGGCTACGAGGCCGCGGGCAGGGGCCTGGAGACCGGCGAACACGCCCTGACGCTCACCGCGGGCTCCGTCGGCGTGCTGCACGGCTCGCGCACCTACGTGCTGCAGGACGACGAGGGTCAGACCATCGAGTCGCACTCGATCTCGGCGGGTCTCGACTACCCGGGCGTCGGCCCCGAGCACGCCTGGCTCAAGGACACCGGCCGAGCGGTCTACCACGGCGTCACCGACGCCGAGGCCATGGACGCCTTCGCCCTGCTGGCCAGGAGCGAGGGCATCATCCCCGCGATCGAGTCCTCGCACGCGCTGGCCGGCGCGATCAAGCTGGGTCAGGAGCTCGGCTCCGACGCCACGATCCTGGTCAACCTGTCCGGCCGCGGTGACAAGGACATGGGCACCGCCATGACCTACTTTGGGCTGTGAGATGACGACTCTTCAGACGGTGTTCGCCAAGGCCAAGGCCGACAACAGGGCCGCGCTCGTGGGCTACCTGCCCGCCGGCTTCCCCACCAAGCAGGGCGCGGTCGAGGCCGCCGCCGCCATGGTCGAGGCGGGCTGCGACGTCATCGAGATCGGCCTGCCGTACTCCGACCCGCTCATGGACGGCCCGACCATCCAGGACGCGGTGCACAGGTCGCTGCTGAACGGCACCCGCATCGCCGACGTCATGCGCACCGTCGAGGGCGTGGCCAAGACCGGCGCCGCGACGCTGGTCATGACGTACTGGAACCCCATCGACCGCTACGGCGTCGAGCGGTTCGCCCGCGACCTGGCCAACGCGGGCGGCGTGGGCACCATCACGCCCGACCTGACGCCCGAGGAGTCCGGGCAGTGGCGTGAGGCCTCCGCCTCCGCCGGCATCGACACGGTCTTCCTGGTGGCGCCCAGCTCCACCGAGGAGCGCATCAAGGCCGTGGTCGAGTGCTGCACGGGCTTCGTCTACGCGGCCTCCCTGATGGGCGTCACAGGCGCCAGGGAGAGCGTGAACGTGGCGGCGGAGGATCTCGTGGCCCGCACCAAGGCGCACACCTCGCTGCCCGTCTGCGTGGGGCTCGGCGTCGGCACCGGCAAGCAGGCGGCCGAGGTCGCCGGCTACGCCGACGGCGTCATCGTGGGCTCGGCGTTCATCCGCCGCCTGCTCGACGCGCCCGACTCCGCCGGCGGCCTGTCAGCGGTCCGCGAGCTGGCCGCCGAGCTGAGGGCGGGCGTCGCCTCCAGGTAGACCCCGCGCCCTTCGCGCCAACGCACATCACGTCCGGAATGCGGCTGTCATAACAAGACAGCCGCATTTCTGTTTCTGTGCGCTTTCTGGCCCCTGTGAGCACGTAAGTGCAAGGGCTGCCCATCGTTTGTCCATGGCTCCCGCCCAGGCGCGGGGGCCAAGGTAACGGGCATTGGACGCGGGCTGTGCGCCCGCGTGGCCTGGAGGGAAAGACGATGGGTAAGTCAAGGACGATCCTCGGCGCCACAGGGGCGATGGTCTGCGTGTCGCTGGTGGCCGCGTGCGGCGGCCAGCCCGGTTCCCAGAGCTCGGCGGCGCCCTCCGCCCCCGCCTCGAGCGCGGCCGCGGGTGGACCCGTCACGATCGAGTGGTGGGGATGGGCGCCCGGATACGAGGACGCCGCCAAGGCGTGGAACGCCTCCCACCCCGGCGTGCAGGTGAAGTTCACCCAGACGCAGCCAGGCTCGCAGGGCGGGTACCAGCGCATGCTGGCCGCGGTCAAGGCCGGCAACGCGCCGTGCCTGGCCCAGGTGGGCGCCGAGACGCTGCCCAGCTTCCTGGTCGAGGGTGCGCTGGAGGACATCACCGCGCACGCGCAGCCGTACAACACCAGGTTCCAGCCGTGGACGCTGAACACGGTCACCTTCGGCGGCAAGCAGTTCGGCATCCCCGTCGACTCGGGACCCATGGGCATGTTCTACCGCAAGGACATCTTCGACAAGCACGGCATCGAGGTGCCCAAGACCTGGGACGAGTACGCCGCCGCGGCCGAGAAGCTGCGCAAGGCCGACCCCGAGGTCTCCATCACCACCTTCACCCCCGACGACATGTACGGCTTCGCGGGCTTCGCCCAGCAGGCGGGGGCCAGGTGGTTCGGCATCAGCGGCGACGCCTGGCAGGTCAGGATGAACGACGAGGCCACGGTCAAGGTCGCGAACTACTGGCAGGGCCTGATCGACAAGAAGCTCGTCGACGTCATGCCGGGCTGGTCCGACGGGCTGTGGAAGAACTACACCGACGGGAAGAGCGCCACGTTCGTCGGCGCGGTCTGGATGACCAAGGTCCTGGAGGACTCCATCTCCAAGACCAGCGGCAAGTGGGCCGTGGCCCCGATGCCGGTGTGGGACGTCGCCAGCCCCTCCGTCGGCAACGTGGGCGGCTCGCCCAACGCCGTGCTCAAGGGCTGCGCGAACCCCAAGGAGGCGGTCGACTTCGCCGCCTGGCTGTCCACCGACGCCACCGCCTTCAACGACCTGATCGACAAGGGCGGGCTGTTCCCCGTCACGGTCGACGGCGGTTCGCTGCCCAACATGAGCGGCGCGCGTCCCTTCTACGGTGACCAGAAGGTCTTCCAGGTCTTCGCGGAGGCGAGCAAGAACGTCAGCCCCGACTTCAGCTGGGGCCCGACGATGCCCGCGGTCAACTCCGTCTTCGGTGAGGCCTTCGGCAAGGCGGCCAACGGCAAGGGCGGCACGCTGGCCGAGGCGATGGCGACCATCCAGGAGAAGGCCGTGGCCTCGCTGAAGGACAAGGGCCTCACCGTCGCCCCCTGACGCCTGCCAGGAGGGGCTCCGGCGTCCACGGGCGCCGGGAGCCCTCCGGCACAGGCGATCCCGATCTCCGAACGCGTGACCGTCGCGGCCCTCCAGCGGGCGGCGATGTGGAGGGTTTCAGACCAATGGCAACAATCCAGCTCGAAGCCGAACAGCGGCGTACCGCGCCGCCACCACGACGGCGCGGGCCGACCGGCAACAGGGCGGCGGGGATCTTCCTCGCGCCGTTCGCCGTGCTGTTCGTCGTGTTCTTCCTGGTGCCGATCGCCTACGCGGTGAACGAGAGCTTCTACCAGGTCAAGCGCTCGGGGCTTGGCTTCGGCACGCCGGAGAGGGTCTTCGCCGGGCTGGACAACTTCACCGCGGTCTTCGCCGACGGCTCCTTCATGAACGGCATCGGCAGGCTGCTGCTGTTCGGGCTCGTTCAGGTGCCGATCATGCTGGGCCTCGCGCTGGTGCTCGCCCTGCTGCTCGACAGCGCCTCGGCCAGGTTCAAGCGCGTGTTCAGGCTGACCTACTTCCTGCCCTACGCGGTGCCCGGCGTGATCGCGGCGATCGTGTGGTCCTTCCTCTACACCCCGCGGATCTCCCCGCTGGCCGACCTGGTGCCCTTCGACTTCCTGTCCGACAGCGTCGTGCTGTGGTCGATGGCCAACATCGTCACCTGGACCTGGGTCGGCTTCAACATGCTGGTCATCTACGCGGCCCTGCAGTCGATCCCGACCTCGCTGTACGAGGCCGCCGAGCTCGACGGCGCGGGCGGCTGGAAGACCGCCTGGTACGTCAAGGTGCCGCTGGTGCGGCCCTCCCTCGTGCTGACCGGCGTCTTCTCCATCATCGGCACCCTGCAGCTGTTCAACGAGCCGATGGTGCTGAGCAGGATCACCCCCGCCGTCGGCAAGGACTACACCCCGCTGATGCGCTCGCTGCAGGTGGCGCTCGACAACAACGACTACGGCCAGGGCACGGCGATCGCGCTCATGCTGGCGGTGTTCGCGGCGGGGCTGTCCTACCTCTTCATCCGCCTGTCGGCCTGGCTGACCGCCCGGGGAGTGAACCCATGAAGCCCACCCTGCGCTCCCGCACGCTGACCACCGCGTTCATGTTCGTGGTCGCGGTGTACGTCCTGCTTCCCGTGTGGTGGCTGCTGGTCTCGGCCACCAAGTCGGGCGGTGACCTGTTCGACACCCCCGCGCTGTGGTTCGGGGAGATCAACCTCGGAACCAACGTCGGCCGTCTGATGGAGCAGGACGGCGGGGTCTACCCGCGCTGGCTGATAAACACCGTCATCTACTCCGTCGGCGGCGCGGTGGGCGCGACGGTGGTGTCGGCGATGGCCGGCTACGCCCTGTCGAAGTACCCCTTCAGGGGCAGGGGAGCGGTGTTCGCGGTCATCATGTTCGCGGTGCTCATCCCCGTCCCGCTGCTCGGCCTGCCGCTCTACCTGTTGCTCACCCAGCTCGGCCTGCTCAACACCATGTGGGGCGTGCTGCTGCCCAGCATGGTCAGCCCCTTCGGCGTCTACCTGGCCAGGGTGTACGCCGACGCCGCCGTTCCCACCGACCTGCTGGAGGCGGGCAGGCTCGACGGCGCGGGCGAGCTGCGCATCTTCTTCACCGTCGCGGTGCGTCTGATGGCCCCCGCGCTGGTCACGCTCTTCCTGTTCCAGTTCGTGGCCATCTGGAACAACTTCTTCCTGCCGATGATCGTGCTGAACGACGAGAAGCTCTGGCCCGTCACCCTCGGCCTGGTCAAGTGGAACAGCCTGCGCACCGGCTTCTACCGCGACATGGTCATCACCGGCGCGTTCGTCTCCGTCATCCCGGTCATCCTCGCCTTCATCGGCCTCCAGCGCTTCTGGAAGGCCGACCTCGCCGCGGGCAGCGTCAAGGTCTGACGCGCGCCCGCCCCTTCGTGACACCCATCCCCCATGGAGGACCGCGTGCCCAAACGTTCGCTGGCTCTGTCCGCTGTCCTGGCGTTAGCCGCCCTCGCGGCGGCGGGCCCGGCACTGGCCGACCCCCCTGCTCCCCCTGCCGTCACCGGCGCGATCAGCGTCTCGTCCTCCTCGCTCACGGTGGAGCTCGACCCGGCCTTCCCCAGGGTGCTGCGCTACGTCGCAGGCGGGGCGGTCATGGGCGGCAGCGTGGCCCCCGTCACCCAGGTGACGCTGAACGGCAGGCCGTACGCCGTCACCAGCGCGCTGGGCGGCAACGACGGCCGCACCGCCCGCTACACCCTGACCTTCGCCGACCTGCCCGGCGTGGAGCTGGACGCCTCGATCGGCGTGGAGGACCTCGTCACCACGTTCAGGATCGACGCCGTCCGAGACATCGAGGCCTTCAGGGTCGCCACCATCGACATCCCCGGCCACGACCTGGTCTCGGTGGGCAGCGACCAGCAGGGCGCCGCCACGGCCTTCACCAAGCTCGACAGCAACCGCACCCGCACCGCCGACAGGTTCGCGCAGGTCACTTCCGCCACCCCCGCGGAGCAGGCGCCGGTGGGCGCCACCTACGCGATCGTCAACACCGGCGCCCTCGCCGCCTCGATCGAGTCGAACTCCACCTACGACAAGCCGTCGGGCCAGAGCGGCGCGGACGGCGCCCGCTTCTGGCACCAGGCGCGCAAGCTGCCCGACGGCACCACCAGGGTCGGGGTGTGGAGCGGCCAGTGGACCTACAGGGGCGAGGGCGCGCCGTTCACCAGTGAGCTGCCGTGGGCCAAGGTCGTCATCACCCCCGACGCCAACGGCGACGGCCTCGTGGACTGGCAGGACGGCGCGATCGCCTTCCGCGGCATCGGGGTCAAGGCCCTCGGCGCCGACCAGACCAAGGACCGTGTGGTCACCCACATCCCCTTCAACTTCGCCAGCCAGGCCACCCACCCGTTCCTGCGCACGCTCGACGACGTCAAGCGCATCTCGCTGGCCACCGACGGGCTCGGCCAGTTCGTGCTGCTCAAGGGCTACCAGTCGGAGGGCCACGACTCGGCCCACCCCGACTACGGCGGCAACTACAACACGCGCGCGGGCGGGCTGAAGGACCTCAACAGGCTGCTGCGCGCGGGCAAGGACTGGGGCGCCACCTTCGGGGTGCACGTCAACGCCACCGAGGCGTACGGCGAGGCCAAGACCTTCGACGAGAAGCTGGTCGACAAGAACGCGCGCGGCTGGGACTGGCTCAACCAGTCGTACTACATCGACCAGCGCCACGACCTCGCCAGCGGCAACCTCGCCAAGAGGTTCGCGCTGCTGCGCGAGGAGACCGACCGCAACCTCGCCATGCTCTACCTCGACGTCTACTACACCCACGGCTGGATAGCCGACCAGACGCTCGCCGAGCTGCGCGAGCAGGGCTGGCAGGTGAGCAGCGAGTGGGCCACCAAGCTGGAGCGCTCGTCCCTGTGGTCGCACTGGGCCACCGACGAGAGCTACGGCGGCGTCACCGACAAGGGGCTCAACTCCCAGATCATCCGCTTCATCCGCAACCAGGAGAAGGACGTCTGGAACCCCGACCCGATCCTCGGCAACGCCCGCATCGAGGAGTTCGAGGGCTGGACCGGGGAGAACGACTGGCACGCCTTCTACCGCAACATCTGGGAGCACAACCTCCCCGCCAAGTTCATGCAGCAACAGCCGATCATGAAGTGGGCGCCAGGCGAGATCAGGCTGGCGGGCGGCGTGCGCGGCACGACCACAGGCGGCAGGCGCGAGCTGTTCGTGGGCGGACGCAAGGTGCTGGACGGCGCCACCTACCTGCTGCCGTGGCAGGGCAGGTACTACCACTACAACCCCGCGGGCGGCGCCACCACCTGGGACGTGGCCGAGAGCCGGCTGCGCGTCCACAAGCTGACCGACCAGGGCCGCGTCGAGGCCGGCGAGGTCACGGCCGTCAACGGCAAGGTCACGCTGAACGCCGAGGCGGGCGTGCCGTACGTGCTCTTCCCCGGCGAGCCTGCCAAGCGGGACCGGCCGCAGTGGGGCGAGGGCTCCGGCATCGTCGATCCCGGCTTCAACGCCGACGACCTGCGCAAGTGGGAGAGCACAGGGCAGGTCTCCGTCGACAGGAGCGCCACGGGCCAGCGGGTGGCGCTGCTGGCGGCGGGCAGCCCTGCCTCGATCGAGCAGAACCTCAAGGAGCTCGTGCCCGGCAGGTCCTACACGGCCTCCGCCTGGATCGAGGTCGAGCCCGGCAGGTCGCGCAGGACGGTGCTGGAGATCGACGGGCCGAAGGGGCTGCGCGAGCAGGTGGCCTTCGACCGTTCGACGGCCATGAACCTCGTCGCCGCCGACGAGAAGCACGGCACCTACTTCCAGCGCGTCAAGCTCTCCTTCACCGCCACCAAGAGCCATGCCACGATCCGCCTGCGCGCCGGTGAGGGCGACGGCGCGGTGCGGGCCGACGACTTCAGGCTGGTCGAGATCGAGCCCACCGGCGCCGTCGAGGGCTTCGAACTCGTCGACCAGGGCTGGGGGCCGTTCATCAAGGGCGACGCGGGAGGCAGCACCGACCCCCGCACCCACCTGATCAACAAGCACGCGCCCTACACGCAGAAGGGCTGGAACGGCAAGGCCGTCGACGACGTGCTCGACGGCGAGTGGTCGCTGAAGGCGCACGAGGAGCGCAAGGGACTGGTCTACAGGACCGCCCCGTTCACCCAGCGCTTCGAGCCTGGCCACGCCTACGAGGTCTCCTTCGACTACCAGGCCGCGCTGCCGGGCACCTACGCCTGGGTCAGCGGCTACGACAAGAACGGGCAGTCGGTCGAGATCAGGCAGAGCCCGCTCGAGCAGAAGACCATCACGACCCGTTTCACCGAGCGCCTGGTGGCCGGCTGCGGCGACATGTGGGTCGGACTGCGCTCGCTGCAGCCCGAGCGCGACGGCGCCGACCTCATCCTGGACAACTTCTCCGTCAAGGACCTGGGCGCCTCGGCCGGCCAGCCGGCCTGCGCGTCGCTGACGGTCCAGCCCTCGGCCGAGGTCTTCGAGCCGGGCATCGCCAACGACCTGACCACGACCTTCACCAACCTGGAGGACGTGGCGGCCACGGACGTCAGGGTCGCGGTGACCGTCCCGCAGGGCTGGAAGCTCGAGGGCGAGAGCGTCTCGCCGTCGGTGGCGCCGGGCCAGCGGCTGGCCACCACCTGGAAGGTGACGCCTCCGATAGACGCGGCCTACCGGTCGTATCCGATCGCGGCGAAGCTGACCTACACCGCCGGCGGGGTCGCCAAGACCCTGGAGGGCAGCGCGTCGGTGCGGACGATGCCGCCGCCGCCCTCCACCGACGTCTACGCCGGCGACATCGACTGGATCTTCGCGAGCAACGGCTGGGGCCCCGTCGAGCGCGACCAGTCCAACGGCGAGCAGGGCCAGGGCGACGGCAGGCCGATCACCATCGGCGGCAGGTCCTTCGCCAAGGGCCTGGGCACGCACGCTCCGGCCACGGTCCGCTACTTCCTCGGCGGCAGATGCACCGCCCTGTCGGCCTGGGTCGGCGTGGACGACGTGCAGACCTCGCGCGGCTCGGTGCAGTTCACGGTCAAGGCCGACAGCAGGACCGTCGCGCAGAGCCCGGTGCTCAGGGCCGCCGACGCCGCTCACCAGCTGAAGGCCGACCTGACCGGCGCCCGCCACGTCGAGCTGGTGGTCGGCGACGGCGGCGACGGCAACGGCAACGACCACGCGGACTGGGGCGAGGCTCGCCTGAGCTGCCACTGATCCCACCCGCCCGCTCAGGCCTGGGGGCCCCGCGCCCCCAGGCCTGACCCGCGACCTAGCCCAGCTCGGCGGCGGGACGGATCTCCAGCGCGGGCTCGCCCACCCTGTCGAGCTCCAGGATCACGATCTCGTTCGCGCCCGCCCGCAGCAGCGGCCACGGCACGTACAGCGTGCGCTGCGGTCCCCTGTCCCAGTAGCGGCCGAGCAGGAAGCCGTTCACCCACACGTACCCCTTGCCCCAGCCGGGCAGCGCGAGGAAGCCGTCGGCGGGCCGCTCCACCGCGAGCTCGCCGCGGAAGAGCGCGGGCGCCGCAGCCGACAGGCCCTCCCCGTACGGCAGCGCGGGCAGCTCCCGCAGCGGGACCGGCCTGGCCGTCACGCCGTGGAGGTACTGCCGGTCGTGCATGATCGGAGCCATGAGCCCCTTCCGCTCGCCGAGCGCGGGCCCGTAGTTCGTCCTGCCCATCGACTCCACCAGCACCTCGAGCCGCGCAGGGCCCGCCACCTCCAGCACGGGCTCCTCGCCCCCTCGCTCGAGCACCGCCGCCTGCTCGCCGTCCACGTACAGGTGGGCGCGGTCGTGCACGCCGCGCACCCTCAGCCGGTACGGCCTGCGCGGCCCCGGCACCTCCACCTGGTAGAGCACCAGGCCGTGGGTCAGCCCGAGATCCTCGAACGAGGGCGGCAGGGCGGCGGTCACCGAGGGCCCGGCCAGCTGGTCGAGCGCGTCGCGCAGCCCTACGGAGCCGGTCAGCGGCACCCGCGTGGCAGGCAGGGTCTCGGGCAGCGGAGGAAGGTCGGGGATGTCGGAGTTGTAGCGGGACAGCACCTCGCGAAAGAGCCAGAACTTCTCGGTCGGCGCCCCACGCTCGTCGATGGGCGCGTCGTAGTCGTAGGAGGTGGTCGTGGCGCGGTACTCGCCGTCGGCCAGCTCGCCCACCCTGTTGGCGCCCGCGCTGGTGCCGAAGTTGGTGCCGCCGTGGGCCATGTACAGGTTGACCGAGGCGCCCGCGGCCAGGATCCGCTCCAGCGTGTCGGCGGCGTCGGCGGCGTCGCGGGTGACGTGGCCGTGGCCCCAGTGGTCGAACCACCCGCACCAGAACTCCATGCACATCAGCGGGCCGTCGGGACGGTGCTCGCGCAGCTTGGCGAAGGCCGCCTCGGGCCCGGAGCCGAAGTTCACGGTGGCCAGCACCCCAGGGACGGCGCCGCCGGTGAGGAAGAAGTCGTCGGCCCCGTCGGAGGTCGCCAGCGGGACCTCGATGCCGTGCGCGATGAGGTCGTCGGTCAGGTGGCGCAGGTAGAGCGCGTCGCTGCCGTAGGAGCCGTACTCGTTCTCGACCTGCACCATGATGACGTTGCCGCCCTTGGTGACCTGCCGCTCGGCGATCAGCGGGACGACCTCGTCGAAGAAGCGCTCGACGTGGGAGAGGTACTCGGCGTCGCGGGTGCGCACCCGCAGCCCCAGCTCGGCGGTCAGCCAGGAGGGCAGCCCTCCGTTGTCCCACTCGGCGCAGATGTATGGCCCCGGCCTGACGATGGCCAGCAGCCCCTCGGCCGCGGCGGCGTCGAGGAAGGCGGCCAGCTCCTCCAGCCTCTGGAACTCGCCCTTGCGGGGCTCGTGGAGGTCCCAGGGCACGTAGGTCTCCACCGTGTTGAGTCCCATGGCCCTGAGCATCCTGAGCCGGTGACTCCACTGCTCGGGGAGCACGCGGAAGTAGTGAAGGGCCCCTGACAGCACCCTGAACTCCTCGCCGTCCAGCCGGAAGGCGTCCCCATCAATCGTGAAATTTTGCATCTTGCCCCTTGAGATAGGATTCCGCGCATAGCAGCTTGCCGACTTCCCAGCTCAGAGGCCATGGACAAAGGCGGGGAAATGTTGGACGGAAGGCAGCGGATGGCCGAGGACTTCAGGCGGTGGATGCACTATCTGACACCGGGGCCCGCCCACCGCCGGCTCGGCCTGGTCTGCCTCGGCGTGGGCCACCTGGAGGGCAGGCTGCCCACCGTGGGGCCGCGCGCCCTCGACCACCACGTCGCGGTCGTCGTCACCCAGGGCAAGGGCTGGTTCTCCCATGCGGGCGAGGAGCCCGTCGAGGTCGTGGCCCCCTCCGTCCTGTGGCTGCTGCCGGGGGTCAGGCACCACTACGCCCCGCACGACGACACCGGCTGGACCGAGTGGTTCGTCGACTTCACAGGACCCGCCGCCACGGCCTACCAGGACCTCGGCTTCGTCGACGCCGTCTCGCCGGTCACCCCGCTCACCACGGCCGAGCCCGCGGCCCACGGCATCGGCCGCATCGCCCAGGCCATCCGCAGGGGCAGCCCGTACCTGGAGGTCGAGACATCGGCGCTGGTGCACGAGGTGCTGGTGGCGCTGCGCCACGCGCGGGTGGACGAGGACGCGGCGGGCGACCCCGTGCTGACGGGCCTGGCAAGGGACGCCTGCCTGCCGATCTCCGTGGCCGAGCACGCGAGACGGCTCGGCATGACCGTCGCCGACCTGCGCGTGGTCGTGCGGCGCCTGGCCGGCTGCAGCCCGAAGGACTACCTGCTGTCGATCAGGCTCACCAGGGCCAAGGACCTGCTGGCAGGCTCCGAGCTTTCGATCGCCTCGATCGCCAGGCGCGTCGGCTACGACGATCCCGCCTATTTCACCAGGATCTTCACCCGCAGGGCGGGGCTGCCTCCGAGCGAGTTCCGCGCGCAGCAACACGGCGGCCTGGCATCTGCCGGCCTTAGTTGATTCTTATTCGGCGCGTGATCAGATGACTCCAGTACTGTGCGCATGCCAATCGCGACGACAGAGGAGTAGCCGTTGACCGCGTTGCTGCCGCCACGCGTAGCCAGTGTGGCGATACCCTGGGTGACGACCGTCGCCCGGCTGATCCTGGGCGCAGTGCTGATCGTGGCCGGTGGGCTGAAGATCGGCAGCATCCAGCAGTCGGTCATGGCGGTCAGGGCGTACCGGTTGCTGCCCGACTCGCTGGCCACGACCGTCGGCTACGGCCTGCCCATCCTGGAGGTCGTCGTCGGCGTCCTGCTGGTGGTCGGGCTGCTCACCAGGGTGGCCGCTGTGGTGGGCGGGCTGCTCATGCTGGCCTTCGTCTTCGGCATCGCCTGGGCGTGGGCGCGCGGGCTGCGCATCGACTGCGGCTGCTTCGGCGGCGGCGGGCAACTGGAGGCGTGGGAGGAGCCGAGCTACCTGCTCGACATCGTCCGCGACTTCGGCCTGGTGCTGCTGGCCGCCTGGACCGTCCGCTTCCCGCCGGGGCGCTTCGCTCTCGATGCCGCCCTGGGACTGAGCGGCGGACGCGGGGACACAGAGATCGAGGGGGACGACAATGAGTAAGGCCCAGCGGGGGCAGTCCGTGCGCGACAGGATCAAGTCGCAGCGCGAGGCGGAGAAGAAGCAGGAACAGCGCAAGCGCGTGGTCACCTACGCCACGGTCGGCGTCGTCGCCCTCGCCGCGATCGGCGCGGGCTGGCTGTTCGCCGCCAACCAGAGCAAGCCCGAGGAGACGGCGCAGGGGCTCGCGCCCGTCACCATCCAGGGCGACGGCTCGGCGGCGATGGGCAACGCGGGGGTCGAGGCCCCTGTCATCGACATCTACGAGGACTTCCAGTGCCCGGCCTGTAAGCAGCTCGAGGAGACCAGCGGCGCGACGTTCAAGAACCTCGCGGCCGAGGGCAAGGCCAAGGTCGTCTTCCACCCCGTCACGATCTTCCCGCAGCAGATGAACAACGGCATCACCCGCGCCAACTCCACCCGCGCGGCCGCCGCGGCCCGCTGCATCACCGACGGCAAGCAGTGGATGGCCTTCCACGACAAGCTCTTCGCCACCCAGCCCGAGGAGCACCTCGAGGGCTTCACCACCGATCAGCTGATCGCGCTCGGCAAGGAGGCGGGCGTCACCGCCCCCGACTTCGCCACCTGCGTCACCTCGCAGAAGAACGCCCAGGGCCACCTCGCCAACAGCGACCAGGTCATGAAGGCCGCCAAGCTGGACGGCACACCGACGGTCAAGCTCAACGGCAAGGACATGGACCAGGACGTCACCTTCACGCCGTCGCGGCTGCGCCAGACCGTTCTCGATGCCGCCAAGTAGCCGCCCGTCCGCTACTCTCCACTGACATGCCCCTTGCCTCGATTCCCAGCCCCTCCCAGGGGGTCTGGTACCTCGGCCCGATCCCGCTGAGGGCCTACGCGCTGTGCATCGTCCTGGGCGTCATCGTCGCGGTCTGGCTCAGCGAGCGCCGCTGGCGCGCCCGCGGTGGGACGCCAGGCACGATGGTCGACATCGCGGTTCCCGCGGTGATCTTCGGCCTGATCGGTGGACGCCTCTACCACGTCATCACCGACTGGCAGCTCTACTTCGGTCCCGACGCTCCCAACAAGCCGTACGAGGCGCTGTTCATCTGGAACGGCGGGCTGGGCATCTGGGGCGCGGTGGCGCTCGGCGGCGTCGGGGTGTGGCTGTCGTGCCGCAAGAGGGGGCTGTCGCTCGGCGCGGTGGCCGACACCGTCGCGCCGGGCATCGCCTTCGCGCAGGCCATCGGCAGATGGGGCAACTACTTCAACCAGGAGCTGTTCGGCGGCCCCACGACGCTGCCGTGGGGGCTGGAGATCGAGCCGGGCAGGGCGGGCACCATCGAGGGCTACACCGGCCTCTACCACCCGACGTTCCTGTACGAGTCGCTGTGGAACGTCGCGCTCGGCTTCGCCCTGATCTGGGCGGGCAGGCGCTTCACCCTGCGCCACGGACGCCTGTTCGCGCTCTACGTGGCGGGCTACACCGTGGGCAGGTTCTGGATCGAGGGGCTCAGGGTCGATCCCGTCGGCGGCGTGGACCACGCGGTCCACTTCCTCGGGCTGCGCATCAACCAGTGGACCGCGATCGCGCTGTTCGTCGGGGCGCTGGTCTATCTCTGGGTGACCAGGAACAAGGACACCGAGGAGATCGTCGTCGCGCCCTCGGAGCAGACTCCAGACGACTCCGCGGCGAGCGCCACCGTCGCGGGGGAAGAGCCCGCCGACGAGACACGTTCTTCTGAGGAGACGGACAGTCACGGCAACGCAGAGCCTTCCGGCAACGCAGAGCCTTCCGGCAACGCAGAGCCTTCCGGCAACGTAGAGCCTTCCGGCAGGACGGAGACCTCCGGGGAAGCTGCGCCCTTCGACGCGGACAGCTCCCCCGAAGGGGCGGACGAGGACGGGGCGGAGGACGACAGGGCGAAGGCCGTCTCGGAGGAGAAGAAGTCCTGATGAGTGGGCGCGCGGAGCACCACCACCAGCATCGTGACGTCAACGGCGGATGGCTGCGGCCGTCCGTGTTCGGGGCGATGGACGGGCTGGTGTCCAACTTCGCGCTCATCGCCGGTGTCGCCGGCGGCACCGACAACACCAGGGTGATCGCGCTCGCCGGCATCGCGGGGCTCGCCGCGGGCGCGTTCTCCATGGCCGGAGGCGAGTACGTCTCGGTGGCCAGCCAGCGGGAGCTGGCGCTGGCCGAGATCGCCGTCGAGCGGCGGGAGATCCTGCGCCACCCCGAGGACGAGCAGGACGAGCTCGCCCAGGTCTACATCGACAGGGGCGTCGATCCCGACCTGGCCGCCGAGGTGGCCAGGCAGATCTCCCGCGATCCCGACCAGGCGCTCGAGGTGCACGCGCGGGCTGAGCTCGGCGTCACGCCAGGCGACCTGCCCTCGCCCAAGATCGCCGCGGTGTCGTCGTTCCTGTCCTTCAGCGTGGGTGCGGTCCTGCCGCTGCTGCCGTACCTGTTCGGCGTCACCAGCCTGTGGCTGTCGGCGGTGCTGTCCTGCCTGGCCCTGTTCGGCGCGGGCGCGCTGGTCTCCACCGTCACCGCGCGCAGCTGGTGGTTCTCCGGACTGCGCCAGCTGGTGGTCGGCGTGGTGGCCGCGGGCCTGACCTTCGGCCTGGGCAACCTGATCGGCGGAGCCAGCGGGCTATGACCGTGACCAGGGGCAGCACGCGCAAGCGGAGGCGGACCCCACCGCCCGACTGGAACCTGCCCATCCTCACCGACTGGGGGCTCAAGCCCGCGCAGCAGCGCCTGCTCGTGATCATCGCTTCGGTGGCGGCCGTGCTCATCGCCGCGGTGACGCTGACCGCCGTCGTGTCGGCTCTAGGCACCGACGCGCCCGACCCGGACCTGCGGGGCGCCTCCCCCGTGATCGGCGACCTGCGCCCTGAGAAGTTCGAGGGCTGGCCCTCGCCCAAGGTGTTCGAGCCCATCGCCGACAGGGCCAAGGACGGCAAGCCGTTCACCGAGAAGGAGCTGTTCGCCCACAGGACGCTCGTGGGCCAGCGCAAGCTCACCCTCAAGCTCACCGAGAAGACGATCGACACCGACTGCGCGTCCGCGCTCTGGGGCGACAAGCTCGTCAGGCAGGTGAGCGAGGCGGGCTGCACCCAGGCCGCGCGGGCCGGCTACACCAGCGCCGACGGCCGCTACCAGGCCCAGTTCACGCTGCTCAACCTCAGCGACAGCAAGGTGGCGGGAGAGCTGGTCGAGTCGCTGAAATCGCTGCACAGGGGCGGATGGGTGCGACCCGTCACCGCCTTCCCTCCCGAGGCCTACACCGAGGGCGGAGCCTACGCGCTCGGCCACTACGTCGCGCTGGTCTGGCTCTCGCGCACCGACGGCGCGGAGCCAGGGGCGGGCGACGACTTCAGCAACCTGGCGCTGGCCGTCAGAGCGGCGGAGAAGCCTCTCTACAAGCGGGTAGTGGCGCTCACCGGCACCTCGTAGGCTAGGTCACCATGCCCAGGCGCGTTCTCATCCCTCTCCTGGCCGCCCTCGTGGCGGTCGCGGCAGTCGCGGTCTTCGTCTTCACCCGCGAGGGCGGGCCCAGGGCGGCGGTCTTCGCGGGAGAGCCGACCTCGGCCCAGTACGCGGTCATCGACACCAGCGCGCTCGACCCGCGCCCGCTCACCGAGGCCGAGGTCTTCGGGCCCTCGACCGTCCAGCTCGTGGCGGGCGGCGTCACGATGAGGCGCGACTCCACGGCCGTGCTGGCCGACTGCGCGGAGGCGGTGTGGGGCGTCGAGGCCGCCGGATGCACGCAGGCCATGAGCGCCTCCTACAGCAGCGCCGACAAGACCGTGGCGGGGCAGTTCGTCATCTTCAACCTCGCCGACGGGCGCGCGGCCGACGCCCTGGTCGCGCAGCTCGGCACAGCCGGTTTCGTACGGCAGGCGGGCGCCTTCGACGCCGCCCGCAGCAGGGCGCAGGCCAGGGCGCTCGGCCACTTCGTGACGGTGAGCTGGGTGGGCCCCGTTGGTAATGGCACCCCCGATCTGGCCTACCCGCAGATCGCCCTCGACGGGCTCGGCCGCGCGGTCGTCTCCTCCCGCGTGATCGCCGCCACCTGACCCGAGCGCTCGCGGCGCGGCGAGGCCGGTCAGCGGGGGAGGGCCGCGACGGTTCCGGCGACCTCGGAGGCCAGCGACTCCAGGCGGTGCAGCGGCATCTCCAGGACGGTGCCCGTCTCGGCCCAGGGGGCGGCCTGGCGGATGAGGGCGCGCGCGTCGTTCTTGGTCAGCGCGACCCCTCGGCTCTGCGCCACCGCGATCAGCCCCTCCCTCCAGGTGTTGGCCAGCTTGCCGTGCCCGTTGTCGAGGATGCGGCGCAGCACCCTGCCCTCCTCGTCGGCGGGCGGCGGCAGCCGTACCGCGTCGAGGACGGCGCCGTCGGCGGCGAGCTCGTAGACCGCGGACAGCGGCGGCAGCGCTCGCGGCGGGGCCGCGAGGTGGACGCGCACGTGGGCGGCGCGGGTGGCCAGCAGCAGCCGCGGGAGCGCGGCCTCCAGGCCCGCGGGCACCGCGATGGCCACCTTGGAGGGGGCGGTGGCGTGCGGCTTGGCCAGCCAGGTGGTCAGCTTGACGCGCGGCTGGGTGAGCTCCTTGGGCCAGTCTCCCACCAGCAGGTCGGCGTCGAAGGCGGCGGGCCGGTCAGGGCTCGCGACGGCGCCCGACTCGATCGACTGGGGGCCGTGGGTGTAGATCGCGGTGCTGTAGCGCTCGACGCGGGCGGCGACGGCCGGCCTGGTCTTGCTGGTGGGACGCAGAATGTAGAGATCGGCGGCCGAGCCGATGGCCTCCGCGCCGAAGTAGCGGTTGAAGTCGGGATAGACGGCCTCGTGGGCGAGGTTGAGGTCGGAGAGCGCGTTCTGCACCTTGAGCGCGAGCATGGGCGTGCGCTCGCTGGCGCCGTAGGCCAGCAGCACGCGGCCTTCGTCCTTCAGCCCCTCGACGGCGCGCGCGGTGAACAGGCCCACCCCCTCGGGCGTGTACGGCGGGTCGGTGATCGCCAGGTCGTGGTCGCGCACCGAGGAGGGCAGACCGAGCCGCAGGTCGGCCCAGCGGGTCGTGACGCCGAGATCCTGGGCGTCGATGTAGGCCAGGATGCGCTCGTCGATGTCGACGACCGTGACCTCGGCCTCGGGATGCGTCAGCCGCAGGGCCAGCGAGGTCAGGTCGTGGTCGCCCACGCACAGCACCCGCGCCCCGCGCAGCCAGAAGCGGGCGCCCAGCAGCAGCGCCCTGCGCACCACGGTCTCGGGGGTGGCCGAGACGTGGTCGAGGGCCTGCCTGGCGGCCGGGGCGTTCGCGATGAGCTCCCTCATGCGCTTGAGCACGTGCTCGTAGTGGGGGAGCAGGTGCGCCACGGGGTCGGCGGGCGGCTCGCTGACGGCGAAGAGATCCTGGTAGTCGGGGGTGTGGGCGAGCGGGACGCGGAAACGGTCGCCGTCCCTTTCGAGCTCGACCTCGCGCAGCAGGGCCTCGATCGACCGCCTGGAGGTGGCGCTCTGCCTGACCAGGTTCGCCAGCGTCCACCACTGGGTGTCGCACACGAGCATGAGCGCGTGGCGCAGCCTGCGGCTGTCGATGCCGGCGGTGTCGAGCAGGGCTTCCAGGCCGTCGCGTTCCATGCGGCAACCTTAGCCGCGAGCTCCTGCGCGGCGGGCTCTCGACGCCGCGTGGGAATGATGGTGCGATATCGATGGTTGGGACAGGAGAGTCCGCATGCCGGAACCCCGCCAATGTTCGCGATGTGGACCTGGTGGGCACCATTCCGGCAGGGTGCGGTAATCTCTACCCACTGAACCGCAGCAGGGCCAACGTCGTCCCCGCCTGCAACACCAAAGCAGACGATGACGACGGGAGGGATTCAATGCCTGCTGCCCACCTCGGGTTCCCCGAGCCCCAGGGTCTTTACCACCCCGCGAACGAGCATGACGCCTGTGGTGTCGCGATGGTCGCGGACGTGAACGGGCGACGTGGCCACGGAATCGTCGTGAAGGCTCTGACGGCCCTGTGCAATCTCGACCACCGAGGTGCCAAGGGCAGCGAGCCCGACACCGGTGACGGTGCGGGGATCCTGACACAGGTCCCCGACGGCTTCCTGCGCGCGAACGTGGACTTCACCCTGCCCGAGCCAGGACACTTCGCCGTGGGCATGGCCTTCCTGCCCGTCGACGGCGAGGCCAGGCGGATCGCCACCGCCATGATCGAGGAGATCGCGGCGGAGGAGGGCCTGACGGTCCTCGGCTGGCGCGAGGTCCCGGTCGACACCACGCACGCCGGGCCGAGCGCCCGCGCCGTCATGCCGCACTTCATGCAGCTGTTCGTGTCGAGCCCGCGCGGCGAGAGCGGCGTCGAGCTGGACCGGCTGGCCTTCTGCCTGCGCAAGCGGGCCGAGCACGAGGCGGACGTCTACTTCCCCTCGCTGTCCAGCCGCACGCTGGTCTACAAGGGCATGCTGACCCCTCTTCAGGTCGAGCCGTTCTTCCCCGACCTGACCGACGAGCGCTTCGACACCGCGATCGCGCTGGTGCACTCGCGCTTCTCGACCAACACCTTCCCGAGCTGGCCGCTGGCCCACCCCTACCGCTACGTCGCCCACAACGGCGAGATCAACACCGTCAAGGGCAACCGCAACTGGATGCGGGCGCGCGAGGCGATGCTGGCCTCGGAGCTGATCCCCGGCGACCTGTCGCGGCTGTTCCCCATCTGCGACCCCGACGGGTCGGACACCGCCTCCTTCGACGAGACGCTCGAACTGCTGCACCTGGGCGGGCGTTCGCTCCCGCACGCGGTGCTGATGATGATCCCCGAGGCGTGGGAGAACCACACCGAGATGGACCCCGCGCGGCGGGCCTTCTACGAGTTCCACTCCTCGATGATGGAGGCGTGGGACGGCCCCGCCTCGATCACCTTCACCGACGGCACGCTGGCGGGCGCCGTCCTCGACCGCAACGGGCTGCGGCCAGGGCGGTTCTGGGTGACCGCCGACGGCCTGGTCGTGCTGGCCTCCGAGGCGGGCGTGCTCGACTTCGCCCCTGAAGAGGTCGTCCGCAAGGGCCGCCTGCAGCCGGGCCGGATGTTCCTCATCGACACCGCCCGCGGCACCATCATCGAGGATGACGAGATCAAGGCCGAGCTGGCCTCCGCGCTGCCGTACGAGGACTGGCTGCACGCCGGTCTGGTGCGCTTCGAGGAGCTGCCCGCCCGCGCCCACGAGATCCCCACCCACGAGGCGCTGGTCAAGCGGCAGCAGACCTTCGGCTACACCGAGGAAGAGCTGCGGATCATCCTGTCGCCGATGGCGAAGTCGGGCATCGAGCCGATCGGCTCCATGGGCACCGACACGCCCGTGGCCGTGCTCAGCGAGAAGCCCAGGCTGCTGTTCGACTACTTCAGCCAGCTGTTCGCGCAGGTCACCAACCCGCCGCTGGACGCCATCCGCGAGGAGCTCGTCACCTCGCTTGCCAGCACGCTCGGCCCCGAGGGCAACCTGCTCGACCCGGGGCCCAGCTCGTGCCGCCAGCTGGTCCTGCCGTACCCGGTGATCGACAACGACGAGCTCGCGAAGATCATCCACATCAACGACGAGGGCGGCCTGCCAGGCTTCCACCCCTACGTCGTCTCGGGCCTGTACGAGGTCGCGGGCGGCGGTGAGGCGCTGAAGCAGCGCCTCACGGCCATCTGCGCGGAGGTCTCCGAGGCGATCGCGGGCGGCGCGCGCATCATCGTGCTGTCCGACCGCGGCTCCTCCGAGACGCTCGCGCCGATCCCCTCGCTGCTGCTGACCGGCGCGGTGCACCACCACCTCATCGCCGAGAAGACCCGCACCAAGATCGGCCTGGTCATCGAGACCGGCGAGGCCCGCGAGTGCCACCACATGGCGCTGCTCATCGGCTACGGCGCGGGCGCCGTCAACCCCTACCTCGCGATCGAGACCGTCGAGGACATGGTCGACACCGGCATGCTGCAGGTCGACAAGCACAAGGCCGTGCGCAACCTCATCAAGGCGTACGGCAAGGGCGTCATCAAGGTCATGTCCAAGATGGGCGTGTCCACGGTGGCCTCCTACACCGGCGCGCAGATCTTCGAGGCGCTCGGCCTCGGCGCCGACGTGATCGACACCTGCTTCGTCGGCACCACCTCGCGCCTGGGCGGCGTCGGCTTCGACGTCCTCGCCCAGGAGTCGGCGGCCCGTCACCGCCACGCCTACCCCCGGGTGGAGAACGCCCACCGGCGGCTCAACGTCGGCGGCGAGTACCAGTGGCGGCGCGAGGGCGAGCCGCACCTGTTCAACCCCGAGACGGTCTTCAAGCTGCAGCACGCCACGCGCAGCCGCCGCTACGAGATCTTCAAGGAGTACACCAGCCTGGTCGACTCCCAGGCCGAGAAGCTGATGACGCTTCGCGGGCTGTTCAGGTTCGCCTCGGGCCGCACCCCCGTGCCGCTGGAAGAGGTCGAGCCGGTCTCGGAGATCGTCAAGCGCTTCTCCACTGGCGCGATGTCCTACGGCTCCATCTCGATGGAGGCGCACGAGACGCTCGCCATCGCGATGAACCGCCTCGGCGGCAAGTCCAACACCGGCGAGGGCGGCGAAGACCCCTCACGCCTGTACGACGCGACCCGCCGCTCGGCCATCAAGCAGGTGGCCTCCGGCCGGTTCGGCGTCACCAGCGAGTACCTCGTCAACGCCGACGACCTGCAGATCAAGATGGCCCAGGGCGCCAAGCCCGGCGAGGGCGGCCAACTGCCCGGCCACAAGGTCTACCCGTGGATCGCCAAGACCAGGCACTCCACCCCGGGCGTCGGCCTCATCTCGCCGCCGCCGCACCACGACATCTACTCCATCGAGGACCTGGCCCAGCTCATCCACGACCTGAAGAACGCCAACCCGGCCTCCAGGGTCCACGTGAAGCTGGTGGCCGAGGTCGGCGTCGGCACGGTCGCCGCCGGAGTGTCCAAGGCCCACGCCGACGTCGTCCTGATCTCGGGTCACGACGGCGGCACCGGAGCCTCGCCGCTCACCTCGCTCAAGCACGCGGGCGCCCCCTGGGAGCTCGGCCTGGCCGAGACCCAGCAGACCCTGCTGCTCAACGGCCTGCGCGACCGCATCGTGGTCCAGGTCGACGGCCAGCTCAAGACCGGCCGCGACGTGGTCATCGCCGCCCTGCTCGGCGCCGAGGAGTACGGCTTCGCCACCGCTCCGCTGGTCGTCTCGGGCTGCGTCATGATGCGCGTGTGCCACCTCGACACCTGCCCTGTGGGCGTGGCCACCCAGAACCCCGAGCTGCGCAAGCGCTTCAGCGGCAAGCCCGAGTTCGTGGTGAACTTCTTCGAGTTCATCGCCGAGGAGATCCGCGAGTACCTCGCCGAGCTGGGCTTCCGCTCGCTCGACGAGGCGATCGGACACGTCGAGCTGCTCGACGTGTCGGCCGCGGAGAACCACTGGAAGGCCAACGGGCTCGACCTGGCGCCGATCCTGCACCAGCCGTCGCTGCCCGAGGGCACCCCGCTTCGCCGTACGGTCTCGCAGGAGCACGGACTCGAGCACGCCCTCGACAACACGCTCATCGCGCTGGCGGAGGGGGCGCTCGAGCACGGCACGCCCGTCACGCTCGACCTGCCCATCCGCAACGTCAACCGCACGGTCGGCACCATGCTCGGCTACGAGGTGACCAAGCGGTACGGCGGCGCGGGCCTGCCCGACAACACCATCGACATCAGCTTCACCGGGTCGGCGGGCAACTCCTTCGGCGCCTTCGTGCCGAGCGGGGTCACGCTGCGGCTGACCGGCGACGCCAACGACTACCTCGGCAAAGGCCTGTCGGGCGGCCGGATCACCGTCCGCCCGCACGACACCGCCCCGCTGGACGGGCACATCATCTCGGGGAACGTCAGCCTGTACGGCGCGACCTCGGGTGAGGTGTTCATCCGCGGCGTGGTCGGCGAGCGCTTCTGCGTCCGCAACTCCGGCGCCACCGCGGTCGTCGAGGGCGTGGGCGACCACGGCTGCGAGTACATGACGGGCGGCAAGGTCGTCGTCCTCGGCCAGACCGGGCGCAACTTCGCCGCCGGCATGTCGGGCGGCGTCGCCTACCTGCTCGACCTGCGCTCCGAGCGGGTCAACCGCGAGATGGTCGCCATCGAGCCGCTGACCGACAAGGACGCGGCGTTCCTGCACGAGACCGTGACCAAGCACTTCGAGGAGACGGGCTCGCCCGTCGCCAAGGAGCTGCTGGCCGACTGGCACGCCGCCCTCTCCAGGTTCGGCAAGATCATGCCGACCGACTACAAGAGGGTGCTGCAGGCCGCCGAGGCCGCCCGCATCGAAGGCCGCGACATCGACGAGGCGGTCATGACCGCCGCGGTGCAGGCATGATCCGCCGTCAGGGGCACGGTCACAGCGACCTGCCGAACTCGCCGCGAAACGTTCAGGGATAGGGGGCGCAACTCTCATGGCTGACCCGAAGGGTTTCCTCACGCACGACAGGGAGCTGCCCCAGCGCCGCCCCGTGGACGTCCGCATCCGCGACTGGAAGGAGGTCTACGAGGACTTCCCCGCGCCGAAGCTGACCAAGCAGGCGGCCAGGTGCATGGACTGCGGCATCCCGTTCTGCCACAACGGCTGCCCCCTCGGCAACCTCATCCCCGAGTGGAACGACCTGGTCTACCGCCACGACTGGCAGGAGGCCATCGAGCGGCTGCACGCGACCAACAACTTCCCCGAGTTCACCGGCAGGCTCTGCCCCGCCCCCTGCGAGGCGGCCTGCGTCCTCGGCATCAACGCCGACCCTGTGGCGATCAAGCGGGTCGAGGTCGAGATCATCGACCGCGCCTTCTCCGAGGGGTGGGTGACCCCCGTCGTCCCAGCGAAGAAGACCGGCAAGCGCGTCGCGGTCGTCGGCTCGGGCCCCGCGGGCCCTGGCCGCCGCTCAGCAGCTCACCAGGGCCGGCCACGACGTGGTCGTCTTCGAGCGGGCCGACGCCATCGGCGGACTGCTGCGCTACGGCATCCCCGAGTTCAAGATGGAGAAGCGCCACATCGACAGGCGCCTCGAGCAGATGCGCGCCGAGGGCACGCAGTTCCGCACCTCGGTGAACGTCGGTGTCGACATCACGGCCGAGCAGCTGCGCGAGCAGTTCGACGCCGTGATCCTGTCGGGCGGCGCCACGCAGTGGCGCGACCTGCCCGTCGCGGGACGCTCGCTGCGCGGCGTCTACCAGGCGATGGAGTACCTGCCTCCGGCCAACAAGGACTTCGAGAACTCCCCGATCAACGCCCGCGGCAAGCACGTGGTCGTGATCGGCGGCGGTGACACGGGCGCCGACTGCATCGGCACCGCGATCCGCCAGGGAGCCGCCTCGGTGACCCAGCTGGAGATCATGCCCCAGCCGCCCGCCTCGCGTCCCGGCGCGCAGCCCTGGCCGACCTTCCCCACGCTGTTCAAGATGGAGAGCGCCCACGAGGAGCTGGCCGACGGCGAGGGCGACAGGGTCTACGCGGTCTCCACCACGGAGTTCGTCGACGACGGCACAGGACAGGTGCGCGCGCTGCGCCTGGTCCAGGTCGAGGGGCCCCAGAGCGGCTTCAAGCCGATCCCCGGCACCGAGCGGGAGATCCCCGCCGACCTGGTCACGCTCTCGATGGGCTTCGTCGGCCCCGAGAAGGGCGCGCTGCTGGAGGACCTCGGCGTGGAGTACGACGCCAGGGGCAACGTGGCCCGCGACAAGACCTACATGACCAACGTCGACGGGGTGTTCGTCGCGGGGGACATGGGACGTGGGCAGTCGCTCATCGTCTGGGCCATCGCCGAGGGACGCGCCGCCGCCTCGGGCGTCGACCGCTTCCTGACCGGCGAGACCGCCCTGCCGTACCCGATCCTCCCCACGGCCCGCCCTCTGGTCTGACACCCCGTGGGTCTGACGGCCCGCTGGTCTGACGCCGTGGTGGGTTTGACGGTCCGTGGGTCTGACGGCCCGCTGGTCTGACGCCGTGGTGGGTCTGACGGTCCAGTGGGTCTGATGGCCCGCTGATCTGATGGCCGCTGGCGGACGGCTCGCTGCGTGAACGCCCGCCCGAGCTTCGGCTCGGGCGGGCGTTTCCGCGTGAGGGACAGCGGATGCCGAGCTCGTCTCGCATGTCGTGCGCTCGTGCCTCCCGACGGTCAGGCCCTGACGCCGTATCGCCGGACGCGACTCGGCGTCGTCAGGTCCGGTGTCCGGCCGCGGGCTTGTCTCGCCAGAGGCGCCGCCGGGTCGTCCTCTCGGAGTCGTGCCCCGATCTCTCTCGCCGACTCCGGCATCGGGGTCGTCTCCGGGTCGTGCTTTGGCTCTCGGTAGACCCGCCCTCGGGGCCCTTCCGAAGATCGCCTGGATTCGTCCCGGCAGGCCGCCTCCGAAGTGCTCGTCCTGCACCCGACCCTCACTCCTCCGACCACTCTCATGGGTACTCCCGGCAGGCCCGTTCCTGCGCCCTCCACCTGCCGCTGGTTCCTGCGGTGCGCTCGTCTTGGGTGCTCGTGGCGGGCTCGTTCGTGAGGTGCTCGCGCTGCGCCCGTCGCTCGTTTCTCCGGCCGCTTCCCTCGAGTTCGTCTGCACGCCCGTTCCTGAGGTGCTTGGCCTGCACCTGCCGCTGGTTCCTGCAGTGCGCTTGTCTTGGGTGCTCCCGGCAGGCCGCTTGTTCCTGAGGTGCTCGCGCTGCACCCGGCCCTCGTTCCTCCGACCGCTTCCTCGAGTTCCTCGGCAGGCCGTTCCTGAGGCGCCCGACCTGCACCTACCGCTGGCTCTCCGACCGCTCCCCTCGGGTTCTCGGCAGGTTCTTTCGGATGAGTGCGCTTCGTGGGGTTCCTGCAGGTCGGGGAACGGTAGTCGGCAAAGCAGGCGCGATCTTGAAGGGGAGGTCGTCAGTCCTCCAAATTTCGGCGGCTCGCCCAGCCGGAATGGGATCGCTTGACCTGGGATGCCCGTGAGCGTCGGACGGTGGGGCAGTGGGGCCTTCAGTGGTCAATATCGTGAAAAGTCGATGAAACGGGTGGATAAGTTGCAAGTGGGGAACGAGGCGTAGAAGATGCTCCCCTCGCGTGCTCGAGTGATATCTGGGGGTTTGGATGCGGCGGCTCATCTACGGTCTGACGGCTGCGGCACTGGTGACGCCGCTGGTTGTCGGCGCCTCCGTCGTGACGGCCCCCTCCGCCGTTCCCGCCGCGGAGATCATGGTCTTCTACGCCGACGGCGGCCAGCGCGCCGCCATAGCGGCGATCGAGGCCGGCGGGGGCCGGGCGGTCTCCGCTGAGCCCAAGCTCGGCTACGTGCTCGCCAAGGGGACGGGTCCCGCCTTCGTCGACGCGCTGGGCAGGAGCGAGGCCGTCGTCGGCATCTCGACCGACCGCGCGATCGGCTTCGCCTCCGCCGCCCTCGGCGCCCGAGGCCGCCTTCCCTCCGCGGGGCCGGTCGGTGGCGCCGCCACCGGCTCGCTCGGACTCGAGGGCCGGACGGCCTCGGCGGGCTCGGCTGAGCTCGCGGAGCGCAGCGTCTCCAGGGGCCGGACCGAGAAGGGAGCCCGTGGCGCCTCCAACAGCCCTCCGGCGAACGCGGACGCCCGCCGGGCACCCGCCGGCGACCCCGGACTGCCGGTCGCCGCAGGCCAGGGCTCTGCACCCGCTGGCGACCCCGGCCTCTCCGCCGGAGGGCCAGACTCGACCGCCGGTGACTTCGGTCTCTCCACCGTCGGAGGGCCAGGCTCGACCGCAGGCGGCCCCGGCTTCTCCGCCGGAGGGCCAGGCTCGACCGCAGGCGACTCCGGCGTGTCCGCTGCCGCAGAGCCGGGCTCGGCCGCCGTTGACCGTCGCGGTGATTCCGCCGGACAGGTCGGGCAGGCTCGTCAGCCGGTTCAGGCCGGGGGCGGCGCGCAGCTCGCCGAAGTCGTCGCGGACGGGCAGTTGCCCGACGGCTCGGCGGTGCGGGGAAGCGCGGCCGAGCCGCTGGCCGCGCGGCAGTGGGACATGCGGATGATCGGCGCCGACCGCGCCAACCGCATCGCACCCGGCACGAAGAAGGTGCTGGTCGGCATCATCGACACCGGCGTGGACGGCAAGCACCCCGACATCGCGCCCAACTTCAATCGTGCGCTCAGCCGCAACTTCGTCACCGACCGTCCGAACGACCCCAAGGGGCAGCCGTTCGACGGCCCCTGCGAGTACAAGGGCTGTAAGGACCCTGTGGACGTCGACGACGACGGTCACGGCACCCACGTCGCCAGCACCATCGGCTCTCCCGTCAACGGCAAGGGCATCGCGGGCGTCGCGCCGAACGTCCAACTGGTCAACCTCAGAGCCGGACACGACTCGGGCTTCTTCTTCCTCAAGCCCAGCCTCGACGCCCTCACCTACGCCGCCGACAACGGCATCGACGTGGTGAACATGAGCTTCTACATCGACCCCTGGGCGTTCAACTGCACGAGCAATCCGGCCGACAGCAAGCGGGAGCAGCTGGAGCAGCGCGGCATCATCACCGGCATGCAGCGCGCCCTCGACTACGCCCGCAGCAAGGGCGTCACCCTCATCTCCGCGCTCGGCAACGGCTCCATCGATCTCGGCAACCCGCGCACCGACACCCAGAGCCCCAACTATCCGAAGGAATCAAGCAGGACCCGGAAGATCGACAACTCCTGCCTCAACGTGCCCGCCGAGTCGAAGGGCGTCATCTCGGTCTCCGCCCTCGGCCCCTCGGGACGCAAGGCCGTCTACTCCGACTACGGCATCGAGCAGACCGACCTGGCCGCGCCGGGCGGTGACGCGCTGGACGGCACGTCTGCCTCGCCTCTCAGGTCCATCCTGGCCGCCGCGCCGAAGGGCGCGATGCTCAGGGACGGCAAGATCGACCAGAACGGCATGCCGAAGACCGCGTCGGTCGTGCGGGACTGCCACGGCAGCGAGTGCGCCTACTACCAGTACCTCGACGGCACCTCGATGGCCGCTCCGCACGCCACGGGGGTCGCGGCGATCCTCATCTCCCGGTTCGGCCGGCCAGGTGAGGGCGGGGTGGCCATGGACCCGGCGGAGGCGGAGCGCCTGCTCTACGCCAGCGCCACGCCGAAGGCCTGCCCGACGCCGCGGGCGTACGTGTACGACTACTTCGGGCAGAAGGAGACGCACACCTGCGAAGGTGACGAGGACAAGAACGGGTTCTACGGCAGAGGCGTGGTCGACGCCTACCGGGCCGCGACGCTCTCCCCGTGAGACGGGCCCTATGAGACGCGTTCCCCGTGAGAGGGGCTCCCTGTGAGAGGGGCTCCCCGTGGCACGGGCTCCCGGTGGGGCGGTCTTCCCGTCGGCGGGCTTCCGGTGAGGCGGGCGGCGTGACGGCGGTCCGCCGTCGCGCCCGAGGAGCGTCGACCGGGTGGACGCCGGCCGGTGACCACCTTGGAGCTGTCGGGGGCCTGCCGTACGGCTGAGTGGTTAGCTTGGAGCCATGATGTACCGGCTGATCGCGGACGCCGCGATGGTCGTGCACTTCCTCTTCCTCGCCTACCTGACGCTGGGCGGGTTCCTCGCCCTGCGCTGGCCGCGCGCCATCTGGGCCCACCTGGCGGTGGCAGGCTGGGGCGTGATGTCGATCGTCACGGGCGTAGAATGCCCGCTGACCCTCGTTGAGGACTGGGGACGCCGCCAGGCGGGCCTTGCCGGGCTGACGCCCTCCGGTTTCATCGACCACTACATCGAGGGCGTCATCTATCCGGAAGAACACACCAATCTGGTACGGCTCGGCGTGGCTTCACTTGTGGTCGGCTCCTGGTTCGGGTACCTGTGGAGACGTCGTCACCGGGATTTCTCCCGGGCGTGACTGCCAAGTGGTCTGTACCAATTAAGGTAGGACTCGTGACTCGTCGCGCGAAAATCGTCTGTACTCTCGGTCCTGCCACATCCTCCGTCGACCGGCTCCGCGAGCTGATCGTCGCCGGCATGGACGTAGCCCGCTTCAACCTCAGCCACGGCACTCACGAGCTGCACAAAGAGGTTCTCGGCCGGGTCCGGGAGGTGGCTGCCGACCTCGGCAGGGGCGTAGGCGTGCTCGCCGACCTACAGGGTCCGAAGATCCGCGTCGGCACCTTCGAGGAGGGCCCGGTCCGCCTCGGCTTCGGCGACGTCTTCACCGTCACTACCGAGGACGTCCCCGGCGACCGCGAGCAGGTCTCCACGACGTACAAGGGCCTGCCCGGCGACGTCAAGCCTGGTGACACCATCCTGGTCGACGACGGCCGCGTGGTACTCGAGGTCACCCGCGTCGACGGTCAGCGCGTCGCCACCCGCGTCGTCATCGGCGGCATGATCTCCGACAACAAAGGCCTCAACCTGCCCGGCGTCAACGTCAGCGCCCCCGCCCTGACCGACAAGGACGAGACCGACCTGCGCTGGGCGCTGCGCGCGGGCTTCGACATGATCGCCCTGTCGTTCGTGCGCCGTCCCTCCGACGCCGACGTGGTCCGCAACATCATGGAGCAGGAGGCCGTACGGCTCCCGCTGCTGGCCAAGATCGAGAAGCCCCAGGCCGTGGAGCGGCTGCCCGAGATCGTCGAGGCCTTCGACGGCATCATGGTCGCCCGCGGTGACCTGGGCGTCGAACTGCCCCTCGAGGACGTGCCGATCGTCCAGCGGCGCATCATCGAGCTGTGCCGCGAGAAGGCGCGCCCCGTCATCGTCGCCACCCAGATGCTCGACTCCATGATGAACGCCCCGCGCCCCACCCGCGCCGAGGCCTCCGACGTCGCCTACGCCGTCATGGACGGCGCCGACGCGGTCATGCTGTCCGGCGAGACGTCGGTCGGCAACTTCCCCATCGAGTCCGTCGCCACGATGGACCGCATCGCCTGCGCCGCCGAGAAGGCCTCCCTGCGCGCCACCCACAGCCTCGAGCGCCTGCCGGAGACCACCGGCGGCGCCATCGCGCGCGCGGCGGCCGAGGTCGGCGCGATCGTGGGCGCCAAGGCGCTGGTCGCCTTCACGATGTCGGGCGAGACGGCGCGCCGGCTGGCCCGCTACCGCTCGCCGATCCCGCTGCTGGCGTTCACCTCCGCGCCGCACGTGCGGGGCCAGCTGTCGCTGACCTGGGGCGTGGAGACCTTCCAGGTCCCCTTCGTCCACCACACCGACGACATGGTGCGGCAGGTGGAGGCGTCACTGCTGTCGCTGGGACGTCTGGAGAAGGGCGACAAGGTCGTCATCGTGGCCGGATCGCCTCCCGGAACGCCCGGCTCGACCAACGCGCTGCGCGTCCACACGATCGGATCAGCGGTCTCCCACGCCAGCTAGCGAGCATCGGGGCAGGGCCTTCGCCGGAATCGAGCCACAAAGGCATGGCCCTCGCCTACGGCTCGGACGGTGTCGTTTCAGAGGCAGGCCCCTGAAACCCCCGCGAGGGGCCTGCCGGCCCCTCGCGCTCCCCGGCCGGTCAGCGATATGGATGATGGGCAACTACCGCTGTGACACCTTCCACGCGTTGTCTTTCCAGCGGTGGTCAGCTGACTGATTCTACAAACAGAGAGTGATGTCAGTAAACTCTCTGTAATATCGCCTCGTGGGTGTCACCCTTGAACACGAGATGTGGATCGAGCTCTGCGAGAACAATCCCGAGCTCGTCCACGAGTTGCTCTTCCGGGTCTTCGGCATAGCCGGACCGGCCTTCGACGATGTGCGGATCGAGTCGGCGAACATGTCCGACTGTGTCCCTACGGAATACGAGGCCGACTCACTGGTCCTGCACCGTGCTGATGGGGCGGCGGTGCTCGCCGTCATCGTTGAGATGCAGCGCAGGAAGGACGAGAGGAAGAAGGGCAGCTGGCCTGTATACGCCGCGACGACGTGGGCGCGATACGGCTGCGAAGTCGTTGTGCTGGTCCTCGCGCCGTCCAACACGATCGCGCAGTGGGCGGCCGAACCGATCGACCTGGGGCCGGGTTCGCGGGTGACCCCGCTGGCGGTGGGGCCGGAGCTGATGCCCTTGATCACCAAACCGGCTGATGCGATAGCCATGCCCGAACTCGCGGTTCTGTCTGCCCTGGCTCATGGGGCGGGGCCGAGCGGGCGTGACGTCCTGGTGGCGCTGTTCGCGTCGCTGTGCAATCTCGATGATCACAGAGCTCGCATATATTCTGACTATGTGCAAGCGGCACTGCCGGAGGCCGCCCGCAAGCATCTGGAGGAACTGATGGCCGTGGGAACCTACGAGTACCGCAGTGACTTCGCTCGCAAGCATCAAGCCGAGGCCAGGGCCGAATATGTCCTGAAGATTCTTTCGCGGCGGGAGATCACTGTCTCGGAGGAGGCGCGGGAGCGGATTCTCGCCTGCCGCGACCCCGAGCTGGCCGATGTGTGGTTCGACAGGGCCTTCGAGGTCGCCACCGTCGACGAGCTGTTCGACTGACCCGTCCACCGGCCCTGACCGGTCGACGCCCGTTCTACGAGCAACCCCGGCCGGCTGGACGCGCCGACCGGGACGGCCGGTCGGCGCGGCAGTGTGTCAGTTGGCGTGCAGGTCCGCGTTCAGCTCGATGCCCGTTCCCGTGCGCGGCACCGCCTCCACCGCTCCCGTCTGCGAGTTGCGGCGCAGCAGCAGCCCGTTCGAGCCGGACAGCTCCTTCCCCTTCACCACCCGCCCGTCGGGGAGCGCCACCTTGGTCCCCGCCGTCACGTACAGGCCCGCCTCGACCACGCAGTCGTCGCCGAGGGAGATGCCGACCCCCGCGTTCGCGCCCAGCAGGCAGCGCTCACCGATCGAGATGACCTCCTTGCCGCCGCCCGACAGGGTGCCCATGATCGAGGCGCCGCCGCCGACGTCCGAGCCGTCGCCCACGACGACGCCGGCCGAGATGCGGCCCTCCACCATGGAGGCGCCGAGGGTCCCGGCGTTGAAGTTGACGAAGCCCTCGTGCATGACGGTGGTACCGCCGGCCAGGTGGGCGCCGAGCCGTACCCTGTCGGCGTCGGCGACGCGCACGCCTGAGGGCACCACGTAGTCGACCATGCGGGGGAACTTGTCCACGCCGTAGACGGTGACGGGGCCCCTGGCGCGCAGCCGTACCCTCGTCTGTTCGAAGCTCTCCACCGCGCAGGGGCCGTGGTTGGTCCAGACGACGTTGGCGAGCTTGCCGAACAGGCCGTCGAGGCTCAGGCCATGGGGCCTGACCAGGCGGGCCGAGAGCAGGTGCAGGCGCAGGTAGGCGTCGTGGGCGTCGGAGGGCGCCTCCGACAGCTTGGCGATGCCGGTGTGGACGGCGACGACCTCGACCCCCCTGGCCTCGTCCCTGCCGATCAGCGCGGCCAGGTCACCGGCCTCCTCGGCGGACAGACGACGCGTGCCCACGGAGGGTGGGTCGCCGAGTTCGGGGGAGGGGAACCAGGTGTCGAGGACCGTGCCGTCGGCGGCGATGGTGGCGAGGCCGACGCCGTGGGCGCCGGTGCTGGTGGGATCGATAGCAGTCACACGCCAAAAATACCGGAGGCTCAGAAGGCGCCCAGATCGGAGGAGAGCCAGTGCTCGGGACGCATGTGGAAGGTCACGAGCGCGTCGAGGTCCGAGCGGGCCAGGTAGTCCGCGGCGGACTCCTCGGACAGGTACCTGGAGGCGATCCTGATCAGTTCGTCCTCCGTGGTGGGGTTGGAGGAGCTGACGGGGCCCTCGACCGAGACGTAGCGGTAGGTGGGGTGGGTGCGCTCGGCGAGCATCGAGAAGCGGCCCGCCTTCGCGACGGCCCTGGCCTTGCGCGAGTCCGCGCCGGTCAGGAACGACACCTCGCCACCCGGCGAGTAGTCGTACCAGACGGGCACGACCAGCGGCCCCCTGCCCGCCTCCTCCTGCACGGCCAGCGCGCCGATGCGCCCCTCGGCCAGGAACGCCTCACGCTCGGCGGTCGACAGCGCCATCCCACACCCCTCCAAAGATCTCGTTCGCAGGGACATCCCCATGCCGGTCGCGCCCAATCTCCCGAAAGGGTCTCGACTCGGGCAGGGGCCATCCACCACCATGAAACTCATCCGAAACACCCGTTATATACGGTAAACGTTTACAGAGGAGTGTCTCGATGGTCCGATGGGGCTGGATCGGGGCGCTCGCCGCCCTCGTCATCGCCGCGACCACAGCCCTGCCGGGGCAGGCCGTCCAGGACAGGGCGCGACCGGGCACGATCACCGCGGCCACGGCGCCCTCGCCGGCGCTCGGCGAGCCCGTCGCCTACAACCTGTACCTGCCGGGCGGCTACGCCGAAGGCAAGGGCCGCTACCCCGTGCTCTACCTCCTGCACGGCCGCGGCGACACCAAGGAGGCCTGGACAAGGGTCAAGAGCTCACTGGACGACCTGATCGCGGCCAAGCGGATCCCGCCGCTCATCGCGGTCATGCCGGACGCACCGTGGAGTGAACGGGGCAACTGGTACGTCGACTCTCGCCACACCGGCGGCAAGCCCGTCGAGACCGCCTTCACCCGCGATCTTGTCCAGCACGTCGACGCCACCTACCGCACCGCTCCGCTGCGCAACGCCCGCCTGGTCGGCGGCTACTCGATGGGCGGAGCGGGCGCGCTGCGCTACGCCCTCGCCCACCAGGACCTGTTCGCCGGGGCGATCGTGCTCAGCCCCGCCGTCTACACGCCGCTGCCGCCAGCCGACTCCTCCACCCGTGAGTACGGCGCCTTCGGCGACGGCGACGCGGCCTTCTCCGAGAAGGTCTACACCGAGCTGAACTACCCCGCCCTGCTCGGCACGGTGGATCCCGACCTGCCGAGCAGGCTGTTCATCGCCGTCGGCGACGACGAGTACGCCAACCCCGACCCCGCGGAGGCCCGCCACGACCTCGACTTCGAGTCCGCCGCGCTCTACAACGCCGTGCGGCGCGTGCCGGGACTCTCGGCCGAGTTGCGCGTCATGGACGGCGGCCACGACTGGAGCGTGTGGGCCCCCGCGTTCGAGCAGGCCATGATCGACCTGGGTGCCGGGCTCAGCGTGGTGCCGCCGACGCCGCTGCCAGGCCCGCCGTACGGCGGGGCCGGCGCGGACTGGGCGGGCGGGGTAGCCGTGCACGCCGACGGCTCGACCACCGTCGGCTACGCCGAGAGCGGCCAGGCCAGGCTCGACGCAGTGGTGAAGGGCGCGGGCTGGACCGCCCGTCTGTCCACTCCCGCGGACGAGCGCCTGTACGGCCTGGCCGCGCTGCCCGACGGCGGCGTCCTGGCCGCCGGATACACCAAGGGCGACCTCGACGGGCGTCACGCGGGCAACGCCACCGACGACGCCTTCGTGGCCAGGCTCGACGCGAGCGGCAAGGTCGCCTGGATCACCCAGTTCGGCGTCGGGGGCGCGGCCGACCGCCTGTACGGCCTGGCCGCCGCCCCCGATGGCGGCGCGTACGTCACGGGCTACACCAAGGGCGACCTCGCGGGGCCGAACCGCGGCGACAAGGACGCCGTCCTGGCGCGCCTGACCCCCGACGGACGGCTCGCCTGGACCCGGCAGCTCGGCGGGAGCGGCGAGGACAAGGCGTACGGCGTGGCGGCGGGCCCCTCGGGCGTCCACGCCGTCGGCAGCACCACCGCGGGCTTCGAGGGCGCGGCCTCGCTCGGCGGACTGGACGGCTGGGCGGCCGGCTACGCCCCTGACGGCACGCTCCAGTGGACCTCGGCGGTCGGCGGCCCTGGCGAGGACCGGCTCAACGGCGTCGCCGTCACCACGGCCGGCCTCGCGGTCGTCACCGGCGTGAGCGGGGGCGACCTGCTGGCGCAGGCCTACACCGCCACGGGCAGGCGCAGCTGGAGCGCCACGGTCGCCACCCCCGCCACGGACGAGGGCGCGGCCGTCGCGCCGCTGGCGGGCGGAGAGGTGGAGATCGTCGGCTACACCAGGGGCCGCGTGGGCGTGGTCGCGGGCGGCGCCGACATCCTGACCGTACGGCTGGACGGCAGGGGCAGGCAGCGGGCCGCCGCCCAGCTCGGCAGCGCGCGAGACGACGGCGTCGACCCGTTCGCCGAGCCGAACCTCTACGCCGCGACGGCTCCGTCGGGCAACGTCGCGATCTCCGGCCTGACCTACGGGGGAGGCGGCGACGGCGGCGTCTTCCAGGTCACCGTGGACCCCGCCACCGGGCTACCGTGATCCGAGAGCTCCATGTAGGTTAGGCTAACCTAATAAGGAGCGGTAATGATCGAGCCATTTCGTGTGTTCGACGTCCATGTGAGCGACGTCTCCCGGTTGAGCGATTCCTTCCTGCGTGTGACCTTCACGGGCGACGACCTGGATCTCTTCGCCGACAACGGCTTCGATCAGCGGATCAAACTGATCCTGCCGCTCCCGGGGCAGGGCGTCTCCGGCATGCCGAGGGGCGCCGACTGGTTCACCCGCTGGCGGGCGCTGCCCGACAGGGAGCGCAACCCCCTGCGCACCTACACCGTGCGCGCCGTACGGCCCGAGCTGCGCGAGGTCGATGTGGACATCGTGCTGCACGGAGACGGAGGGCCCGCCGCGCGCTGGGCCGACAGCGCGCGGCCCGGCGACCGGATCGCGCTGTTCGGCCCTGACGCCGGCTACGGCGAGCGGCACGGAGGGCTGGAGTTCAGGCCGCCGGCCGACGCGCGCAGGTTCCTCATGGCGGGCGACGAGACCGCGGTGCCGGCCATCACCGCCATCCTGGAGCGCCTGCCGGACGGCTGCGAGGGTGAGGCGCTGATGGAGGTGCCCTCACAGGGCGACGTGCTGCCGTGCGCCACCAGGAGCGGCGTCACCGTCACCTGGCTCCCCCGTGGTGGGGGCGGGGTCGGCAGCAGGCTGGTGCCCGAGGTGAAGGCCGCCGCTGACCGGCTCCTGCCCCCGCAGGTCCCCGTGGAGGCGCTCGAGGACGTCGACGTGGACGTCGACCTGCTGTGGGAGGTGCCGGAGGAGGCGGAGTCCGTGGCGCCGCTGTACGCGTGGCTGGCGGGGGAGGCGGCGGTGATCAGGACCCTGCGCAGGCACCTGGTGGCCGAGCGCGGCATGGACCGCCGCGCGGTGGCCTTCATGGGGTACTGGCGCATGGGCCGCGCCGAGGACTGACCTCCGTCGCCCCGCGCGTGAGGACGCGGCCGTCATGTCACGCGACCCGACGCGGTCGAACAGCGGTGGTGGTGGTGCCCCGAGTGGGATTCGAACCCACACTGAATGGATTTTGAGTCCATCGACTCTGCCGATTGGTCTATCGGGGCGGATCTTCGGAGGTGTCCGGATCCGGGCTGAAGTCTACAAGCCGCGCAGGACCAGCCCGGGGACGCCAGCGTGGATCTAATCTAGCGGACGTCGGTAGTCTTCTGCTCGTGAGTACGCAGCGGCGAGTGGTGATCGCGGAAGATGAGGCACTGATCCGCCTCGACCTCAAGGAGATGCTCCAGGAGGACGGCTACGTCGTCGTGGGGGAGGCCGGTGACGGCGAGCACGCGATCAAGCTGGCCACCGAGCTCCGTCCGGACCTGGTCATCCTTGATGTGAAGATGCCCATTCTCGACGGCATCTCGGCGGCGGAGCGGATCGTGGCCGACAGGATCGCCCCGTGCCTCATCCTCACCGCCTTCTCCCAGCGCGATCTGGTCGAGCGGGCGCGTGACGCCGGTGCCATGGCCTACCTGGTGAAGCCGTTCACCAAGGCCGACCTGGTGCCCGCTATCGAGATGGCCGTCAGCAGGCACGAGGAGATGGTCGCGCTGGCGGCCGAGGTGTCGTCGCTGTCGGGCAGGCTCGAGACGAGGAAGCTGGTCGAGCGGGCGAAGGGGCTGCTGATGGCCCAGCACGGCTGGAGCGAGCCGCAGGCCTTCCGCTGGATCCAGAAGGCGTCCATGGACAGGCGGCTGAGCATGCGGGAGGTCGCGCAGATCGTCGTGGACGACGCGGCGAAGCACGCCTGATCTTTCGGGACACGCGACCGCAGGGGGCATTTCCGGGGTTTCACTCCGTCAGGGGGTCCGTTGTGCGGAAGCGTCCAGGGTTCGTTTCGTTCTGTGGAACGTTCCTTTGTCGATTTTTGACCCTTCAAACCTGTGCGGTAGCCGTAAAGGATCGGTGTAATAACGAAACGATAACGACGCTGTTCGCTGTACCAACCCGTGACATCTCCTGGCTGTACTAACCGTCACAACCCCTGGGTCATCCCCGCACGGGCATGACTCTGTGAATCCGGTCCTGACAAAGGATCAGGCGAAAGGAAGGCAGCCTTGCGGCCAAAGATTGCTCGCTTCGGCGGCGCGCTTGCCGTTGGTATGGCTCTCACGCTCGGCCTGGCCGCCTGCAGCGGCGGTGGGTCCGAGACCCCCGGCGGGGGCGCGACCACCGGTGGAGGGGAAGCGGCGCCCACCACTGTCAAGATTGGCTTCATGGGCGACCTGACTGGTTCGAACGCCGGCATTGTCATCCCGCCCAGGAACGGCGCGAAGCTGGCCATTGACCAGTACAACGCGACCAACCCCAAGGTCAAGATCGAGATGGTGGAGTACGACAGCCAGGCTGACGCCACCAAGGCCGTCGGTCTGGCCCAGCAGGCCATCAAGACCGACAAGATCGTCGCCTTGATCGGCCCCGCGTTCTCCGGTGAGTCCGCTCAGGTCGCCCCGGTGCTCGAAGAGGCCAAGATTCCCAGCGTCTCGGCTTCGGCGACCAACGCCGCGCTTGCCCAGAACGGCTGGAAGTACTGGCACCGCGTCCTGCCGAACGACGCCGTGCAGGGTCCCGGCATCGCCGACTTCATCGCCGGTGCGGCCGCGGCCAAGAACGTCTTCGTCATCGACGACAAGTCCGAGTACGGCAAGCCGCTGGCCGACGCTGTCCGCGCGCAGCTGAAGGCCAAGGGCGTGACCGTCACCGACGACTCGCTCGACCCGGCCGAGAGCGACTTCTCCTCGGTGGTCAACAAGGTGGCGGCCGGCAAGCCCGACGCCATCTTCTTCGGCGGCTACTACGCGGCGGCCGGCCCGCTGCTCAAGCAGCTGAGGGACAAGGGCGTGAAGGACGCGAAGTTCTTCAGCGGCGACGGCTCGCTCGACAAGGGCCTCGTCGAGGGCGCCGGTGCGGCCAACGCCGAGGGCGCGCTGGTCGGCTGCCCCTGCTACGTCGCCACGCCTGACGTGACCGACGAGAAGGTCAAGAAGTTCGCCACCGACTACAAGGCCGCCTACAGCGCCGACCCGGCGATCTACGCCACCGAGGGCTTCGACGCCGCGACGGTCTTCATCGAGGCGATCAAGGCCGGCAAGGTCACCGCCGAGGACATCAACACCTTCATCTCGACGGTCGACTTCGCGGGCGTCTCCAAGCAGGTGAAGTTCGAGGCCAACGGCGAGGTCGTGGCCAAGGACATTTACATGTACCAGATCAAGGGCGGAAACATCACCCTGCTCGGGAAGGCCTCCGAGGCCAAGCTCGGGTAACGGTCTCCAGCCTGTCTCAGGTGAGATCGGGTAGTTGACGCGCGGGGAGCGGGATCGCCGCTAGCGGTCCTGCTCCCTTCGCGCATCCACTGCCAGGCAGTGCAGGAGAACCCTCGCCTAGAAGTGGTAATCGTCACGTGTTCAATGACTTCGTATCTCAGTTCTGGCCGCAGACGATCGACGGCCTAGCTTTTGGATCCATTTACGCGCTGATCGCCCTCGGCTACACGATGGTCTACGGCGTGCTGCGTCTGATCAACTTCGCCCATTCCGAAGTGTTCATGATCGGCACGTTCGGCGCGATGGTCGTGCCGTTCGTGTTCGGCATCAACACTCCGCTGACGGGCATCGCCCTCGTCGGGCTCATCCTCGCCATGATCGCCGCCGGGGCGCTCGCCTCGGCGGGCACGGCCGTGGCGCTCGAACGGGTCGCCTACCGGCCGCTGCGCAAGCGGGGCGCATCGCGCCTGGCCGCGCTCATCTCGGCCATCGGCGCCTCGATCTTCCTGCAGGAGCTGTTCGCGCTCCTGGTCATCCCTGCGGTCTTCGACCGGCCTGAGCGCGGCCGCATCCAGATGGGCCTGCCGCGCATCGCGGAGCGTCAGGAGCTGTTCTCCATCTTCGGCCACCCCGTGATGACCCACCAGGTCTTCGTGGTGGTCGCGGCGATCGGCATGATGATCATACTGGAGCGGCTGGTCAACAGGACTAAGATCGGCCGTGGCATCAGGGCGACCGCGCAGAACCCCGAAGCAGCCGTTCTCATGGGTGTCGACATCAACAGGATCGTTCAGATGACGTTCCTGATCGGCGGCGCGATGGCCGGTGTGGCCGGCGCGCTGTATCTGCTCGCCTATGAGAACACCAACTACTACATCGGTTTCCTGTTCGGCATCAAAGCATTCACGGCGGCGGTTCTGGGCGGTATCGGAAACCTTCGCGGAGCCCTGGTCGGTGGAATCGCGCTGGGCCTTGCGGAGAACTACGGCGCCATCATCTTCGGCTCCGACTGGAAACACGTGATTTCCTTCACGGTCCTCGTCTTGGTCCTGATGTTCCGGCCCACCGGTCTTCTCGGTGAATCACTTCAGCAGGCGCGCGCATGAACCAGATGAATGCACTGTCCCGTTTCCGTTCGAGTTGGAGCCACTTCAGCGACGGGGTGCGCGACAGATGGGCCGCGGCTCCGGGTTGGCAGCGCTGGGCGGTCTACATCCTGCTCATCATCGGCGCCCTCCTGCTGCCCTCCGAGTCGCTGGCGCCGATCATGTCGCCGTACTCCGACTGGGCGAGCGTGCTGTTCTTCCCGATCGGCACCTTCGTGGTGCTGGCGATCGGACTGAACGTGGTGGTCGGCCAAGCCGGCCTGCTCGACCTCGGCTTCGTCGCGTTCTACGCCGTCGGTGGCTACGCGATGGGCCTGCTGGGCACCAGGCTCGGATGGAACTTCTGGGAGATCCTGGTCGTCGGCATCCTGATCTGCGCCCTGTCGGGCGTGGTCCTGGGCGCGCCGACGCTGCGACTGCGCGGCGACTATCTGGCGATCGTCACGCTCGGCTTCGGTGAGATCATCCGCATCACCGCCCGCAACACCGACGAGATCGGTGGCCCGAACGGCATCCGCGGCATCCCGCACCCGCCGAGCATCGAGGGCTTCGAGCTGTTCGGCATCCAGGTCTTCAAGTACGGCGTGCTGGACCCGAGGCCGTACTACTACATGCTGGTCGCGCTCGCGGTCATCGTGATCATCCTGGTCAAGCGCTGGGAGAAGAGCCGCGTCGGCCGGGCCTGGGCCGCCATCCGCGAGGACGAGGACGCCGCCGAGGTCATGGGCGTGCCGACGTTCAGGTTCAAGATGCTCGCCTTCGCCATCGGCGCCTCCATCGGCGGCGCGATGGGCGTGGTCTGGGCGGCGAAGGTCATCTCGATCAACCCGAACGACTTCCTGTTCCTGCTGTCGGCGACGATCCTGGCCGCGGTGGTCATGGGCGGCGCGGGCAACCTGCCGGGTGTCATGCTGGGCGCCTTCATCGTCGCGTGGCTGCCTGAGCGCTTCCGCGGCCTGCAGGAGTACCGCATGCTGATCTTCGGCGCGGTCCTGGTCGCCCTGATGATCTTCAAGCCCGAAGGGCTGTTGCCTTCCAGACAGCGAAAGGCTGAACTGAAGGGGGGCACGGGAGGCATGGGCAGTCTGGGAGCCGATGTCCCCGGCCCGGAGACGAAGGCCGACGTCATCGAGGGGGCTGACAAATGACCGACGAGAAGAAGGCCCTGCTCGAGCTCCGCACGCTGACCATGCGCTTCGGCGGCGTGAAGGCGCTGCGCGGGGTCGACCTGACGGTGAACGAGGGCGAGATCTTCGCGCTCATCGGCCCGAACGGCGCGGGCAAGACCACGGTGTTCAACGTGGTCACCGGCGTCTACCAGCCCACCGAGGGCGAGGTGCGCTTCCAGAACGAGCGGATCAGCGGCGTCAAGCGCTTCAAGATCACCAAGAAGGGCATCGCCCGCACCTTCCAGAACATCCGGCTGTTCCACAACATGTCGGCGCTGGAGAACGTGATGGTCGGCGCCGACGTGCACCACAGGGCCGGCATGGTGAGCGTCGCGCTCGGCCTGCCCTGGCACCGCAAGGCCGAGCGCGAGGGCAAGGCCCTGGCGCTCGAGCTGCTGGAGTTCTGCGGGGTCTCGCACAGGGCAGGCGACTACGCCAAGAACCTGCCGTACGGTGACCAGCGCCGTCTGGAGATCGCCAGGGCCCTGGCGACCAACCCCAAGCTGCTGCTGCTCGACGAGCCCGCCGCGGGCATGAACCCGGCGGAGAAGGAGGCGCTGCAGCAGCTCATCAGGAAGATCAGAGACGCGGGACGCACCATCCTGCTGATCGAGCACGACATGAGCCTCGTCATGGGCATCAGCGACCGCATCGCCGTCCTCGACTTCGGCGAGAAGATCGCGGACGGGCTGCCCGACGCGGTGCGGAACGACCCTCGGGTCATCGAGGCGTACTTGGGGGCACCCGCAGATGCTTCTTGAGGTCAAGGACATCCACGTCCACTACGGCAAGATCGAGGCCATCAAGGGCATCTCGGTCGAGGTCAACGAGGGTGAGATCGTCACGCTGATCGGCGCCAACGGCGCGGGCAAGACGACGACGCTGAAGACCATCTCGGGCCTGCGCCCGCTGACGTCGGGATCGGTGATCTTCGACGGCCAGGACATCAGCAAGATGCCCGGGCACAAGCGCGTCGAGGCGGGGCTCGGTCAGGCCCCCGAAGGCCGTGGCATCTTCCCCGGCATGACGGTGCACGACAACCTGCTGATGGGCGCCTACGCGCGCAGCGGCGACGTCAGCGCCGAGCTGACCCAGGCCTACGAGCTGTTCCCGCGGCTCGCCGAGCGGCGCACCCAGTTCGCCGGCACCATGTCGGGCGGCGAGCAGCAGATGCTGGCCATCGGCAGGGCGCTGATGGCCAAGCCCAAGGTGCTGCTGCTCGACGAGCCGTCGATGGGTCTGGCTCCGCTGCTGGTCAAGCAGATCTTCGAGATCATCGAGGAGATCAACCGCAGGGGCACGACGGTCCTGCTGGTGGAGCAGAACGCCCAGCAGGCGCTGCAACTGGCGCACCGGGCGTACGTGCTGGAGACCGGGTCTATCGTCAAGAGCGCCGACGCCAGCGCGCTGCTCGACGACCCGGCCGTGCGCGCCGCCTACCTGGGCGGCGACCTGGGTGAGCCCAGCCCTAACGGCCAGCACTAGGAACGTGGGGAGCGGGCGGGGCGCCTTCATGGGCCCCGCCCCTCTCGTTTCCTGCCCCTACTTCAACGGGACCTGCACGCCTTCGGTGCTGGGGTAGCCGATGGGTGGGTCGCCGTACAGCTTGACGGCGGCGGGTTTGGCGTCCTTGGGGATGTCGAACCAGAGGTCGAGCTCGATGCGCACACCCGAGCCCACGGAGATCTCCAGGGGCTGGCGCTTGGTGATCTGCGCGGGGTCGTCGATGGGGAAGGCGCGGCCGTCCGCCGTGATCAGGCGCTGCTTGCGCGCGTCGAACCTGGATGTGGATCTTCCCGGATTTTCCACCACGACACGGACAGTGACGAACTGTCCCTTGGCGGGCCATTCGGCATGGCTGCCTGAGAGGCTGGCCTGACCGGCCTGCAGGCCGATCACCTGGAAGCGCGCGTCGCCGTCGTTGACGGGGGCGGCGTGGATCGGGGTCTCGTTGGCGCGGACCTGCCGGGCGGGCAGGTCGTAGGTGGGTTTCGCCTGCGGCTTCGCCGGTTCCGGGCTGCAGGACGCCAGAGCCGCCACGACGCAGGCGATGAGAAGGGGTCGGCGCACGTGGCAACCGTACGAGTGGGTGGGAAGCCTGTGACAGGTTTCGCCCATAAGTGATGTTGACATGATATTTGGCCTATGGCGAAAGACATACGCTTGTAGGAAGTTGTCCGATTGTGTCTGAGCGGTGATCTGCCTGGTGACAAGCTTGCGGGAGCATCTCTGCGACAAGACCCGGAACCGAAGGGGACCGTTGTGAGTATGGCTACTGTTTCCCGCCGCGCGCTGGCGGCTGGCTCGTTCGTCGTCGCGGGCGCGCTGGCGCTCACGGCCTGCGGCGGCGGTGGCGGCGAGACCGGCGCCACGCCCGCTGCCACCGGAGCCACCTCGGCCGCCCCCAGCGCGCAGAACACGCTCGCGGCGATGGTGCCCGACGCGATCAAGTCCGACGGCAAGCTCATCGTGGGCGTAGACGCCTCCTACCCGCCGAACGAGTCGGTCGACCCCGCCTCGCAGAAGATCGTGGGCTGGGACGTCGAGCTGGTGGAGGCCATCGCGGGCAAGCTCGGCCTGACCGCCGAGTTCCAGAACGCGGGCTTCGACACGATCATCCCGGGCCTGCAGTCCGGCAAGTACGAGCTCGGCGCCTCCTCCTTCACCGACAACAAGGAGCGCGAGAAGGTCGTCGACTTCGTCACCTACTACTCCGCCGGCACCGCGTGGGCCGCCCAGAAGGGCAACCCGAAGGGGGTCAACCCCGAGGACGCCTGCGGCAAGAAGATCGGCGTCCAGCAGGGCACCGTCCAGGTGGACGACATCAAGGCCAAGAGCGACGCGTGCGTCAAGGCCGGCAAGCCCGCCATCGACCAGGTCGTGCGCAAGCAGCAGACCGAGGTCAACGCCGACCTGGTGTCCGGCAAGATCGACGGCATGCTCGCCGACTCGCCCATCGTCGGCTACGCGGTGAAGCAGACCGGCGACAAGCTGGAGATCATCGGCCAGGCCTACGACACCGCGCCGTACGGCTACGCGATCGGCAAGAACTCCGGCACCTTCAAGGACGCCTGGCTGGCCGCTGTCAAGGAGGTCATCGCCGACGGCACCTACAAGTCGATCCTCGACAAGTGGGGCGTCGCCGACGGTGCCGTCACCGACCCGGTGATCAACGGCGCGCAGGGATAGCTCATGACCGACACGGAGAGGGTGCGGCCCGAGACGATCAGGGCCGTGCCCGTCCGGCATCCGGGCAGATGGGTGGCCGCCGCGGTCATCGTGGTGCTCGCCGCGATGCTGGTGAGCAACATCGTCACCAACGCCAACTACAACTGGGCCGAGCAGTGGAAGTACTTCTTCTCACCGCCCGTGCTGAACGGCGTCCGCAACACGATCTGGCTGACGATCGCCGCGATGCTCGGCGGCGTGAGCCTCGGCATCGTGCTCGCGCTCATGCGCCTTTCGCCCAACCCGCTCATGCGCGGGGCGTCGTGGCTGTACCTGTGGGTGTTCAGGGGCACGCCGCTCTACACGCAGCTGCTCATCTGGGGCAACATCGGCGCGCTGTTCCCGCAGTTCGGGATCGGCATCCCGTTCGGCCCCGAGTTCGTCACCTGGCCGACCAACGCGCTCTACAGCGCGGCGCTGATGGCCGCGCTCGGCCTGATCCTCAACGAGGCGGCCTACATGGCCGAGATCATCAGGGCGGGCATCCTGTCGGTCGACCCGGGACAGCAGGAGGCGGCGCAGGCGCTCGGCATGACGCGCATGCACACGATGCGCAGGATCGTGCTGCCGCAGGCGATGCGCGTCATCGTCCCGCCGACCGGCAACGAGGCCATCTCGATGCTGAAGAACACCTCGCTGGTGGCGGCCATCCCGTACCTGGAGCTGACCTTCACCGCACAGACGATCTACGCCTCGACCTACCAGGTCATCCCGATGCTGATCATGGCGTGCATCTGGTACCTGATCCTGTCGTCGATCATGATGATCGGACAGTTCTACATCGAGCGCTACTACGCCAAGGGGTCGCATCCAGGCGGCGGCCGCGTCAGATTCATAGGCGGTACGGCATGAGCGACGTGATGGTCAGGGCCGAGCAGGTCTGCAAGGACTTCGGTCACGTCCAGGTGCTCAAGGGCATCGACCTCGAGGTGCTCAACGGCGAGGTGATGTGCGTCATCGGCCCCTCCGGATCGGGCAAGTCGACCTTCCTGCGCTGCATCAACCACCTGGAGAAGGTCAACGCCGGCCGGCTGTACGTCGACGGCAGGCTGATCGGCTACCGCGAGCACGGCGGCAAGCTCCACGAGCTCAAGGAGCGGGAGGTCGCCGCGCAGCGCAAGGACATCGGCATGGTGTTCCAGCGCTTCAACCTCTTCCCGCACATGACGGCGCTGGAGAACGTCATGGAGGCGCCCCAGCGCGTCAAGGGTGAGCCCGCCTCCGTCGTGCGGACAAGGGCCGAGGAGCTGATGGAGCGCGTGGGGCTGGCGGCGAAGATGCGCAGCTACCCCGCCCAGCTCTCCGGAGGACAGCAGCAGCGCGTCGCGATCGCGCGGGCGCTGGCCATGCAGCCCAAGTTGATGCTCTTCGACGAGCCGACCTCGGCGCTCGACCCCGAGCTGGTCGGCGAGGTGCTGGACGTCATGCGCGACCTGGCCCGCGAGGGGATGACCATGATCGTGGTGACCCACGAGATGGGATTCGCCCGTGAGGTCGGCGACTCGCTGGTGTTCATGGACGACGGCATCGTCGTGGAGAAGGGATCGCCTCGCGAGGTGCTGACCAATCCGCAGCACGAGCGGACGAAGCTCTTCCTGTCGAAGGTGCTCTGAGACGAGACGAACCCGGGGGAGGCTTTTGGGGCCGTGTAGGGCTTCCCCGGCCCTACACGTTATCTACTGGGCCTCCCCGCGGGCTCTGATGGGCTCAACGGTAGCGACCCGCGGGGTCCCCGCGCAAAGAGAGCGCCCAAGTCGCGCGTGTCACTCAGGCGTCTCGCAGCATGCAGGTGATGCGGGAGGTGCACACCCTGCGGCCCTGCTCATCGGTGATCTCCACCTCGTAGCTGGCCAGCGACCTGCCGCCGTGCAGCCTGGTCGCCACGCCCGTGACGTAGCCCTCGGAGGCCGAGCGGTGGTGGGTGGCGTTGATCTCGATGCCGACCGCGATCCTGCCCTCGCCCGCGTGGATGGCCGCGCCGATGGAGCCGAGCGACTCTGCCAGCACCACCGAGGCGCCCCCGTGCAGCAGGCCGTACGGCTGGGTGTTGCCCTTCACCGGCATCCTGGCCACCACCCGCTCGGCGGAGACCTCGACGAACTCGATGCCCACGCGCTCGCCCAGCGTGCCCTTGTTCATCTCTTCGATGACGGCGATGTCGAACGTCAAGGGGAAGCCTCCTGTACCTAGTGCCCAGGCATTCTGTCGCACCTGGAGACTAGGCTGCGGTTGTGCCGAAGAGTGAAGCGACCCCCGCCCGTCCGTGCCTGCTGCTCCTGGATGGGCATTCCCTTGCCTATCGCGCGTTCTACGCCCTGAAGGACGCCAACCTGATGACCAGCGACGGTCAGCACACCGAGGCGGTCTACGGGTTCACCTCGATGTTGACCAACATCCTGCGTGACGAGCAGCCGACCAACGTGGCAGTCTGCTTCGACAGGTCCGAGCCGACCTTCAGGCATGTCGAGTACACCGAGTACAAGGCCAACCGCAGCGAGACCCCCGAAGACTTCCGCGGGCAGATGCAGCTGATCTACGAGCTGCTCGACACCATGCGCATCCCGCACCTGTCCCTGCCCGGCTACGAGGCCGACGACCTGATCGCGACGCTGGCCACCCGCGCCGCCGCCGAGGGCATGAACGTGCTGATCGTCACCGGCGACCGCGACGCGCTGCAACTGGTCAGCTCCGAGATCACGGTGCTGATGACCAGGCGCGGCATCAGCGACATGACCAGGTTCACGCCCGAGGCGGTCGTCGAGAAGTACGACCTGACCCCGCAGCAGTACCCCGACTTCGCCGCGCTGCGCGGCGACCCCAGCGACAACCTGCTGAGCATCCCCGGCGTGGGGGAGAAGACCGCGGCCAAGTGGGTGCGCGAGTTCGGCTCGCTGACGGCGCTGGTCGACAGGGTCGACGAGGTCAAGGGCAAGGTCGGCGACAAGCTGCGCGAGCACGTCGCCCAGGTGCTCATGAACCGCCGCCTCACCGAGCTGATGCGCGACGTCCCGCTCGACGTCGACCTGACCGACCTGCAGCAGGGCGCGTGGGACCGCGAGGAGATCAACAAGCTCTTCGACACCCTCCAGATCCGCGGCGAGCTGCGCGAGCGCGTCTTCAAGGTGCTCGGCACCGGCGAGGCGGAGCCCGAGCAGGGCTTCGAGGTCGAGACCGTGATCCTCGGCCCCGACAGGGTCACGGGGTGGCTGTCGGCGCTGCCCGAGGGCCGCGCCGGGCTGGCCTTCAAGGGCGCGTACGGCAGCGGCACCGGCCGCATCGACGGCATCGCGATCGCCTCGCCCGACGGCACCGCCGCCCACATCGATCCCACAAGGCTCACAGAAGCGGACGAAACGGCCCTCAGGGCGTGGCTGGGCGATCCGGCGAGGCCCAAGGCCGTCCACGACGCCAAGGGCCCCATGCTGGCTCTGTGGGCCCAGGGGATGGAGCTCAGAGGTCTCACGTGCGACACGGCGCTCGCCGCCTACCTGGCGATGCCGGGGCAGCGCACCTTCGCCCTGGAGGACCTGGCCCGCCGCTACCTCAACCGCGACCTCAAGGTCGAGGAGGAGTCGGGCGGGCAGGCCGCGCTGTTCGGCGACGACGACGACGCGCCCGCCAAGGACCTCGCGCTGCGCGCCCACGCGGTGCGCGAGCTGGCCCAGTCGCTGGAGACGTTCCTTGCGGGGCGCGGCGGCACCCAGCTGCTCGAGGAGGTCGAGCTGCCGCTGCTGACCGTCCTGGCCCAGATGGAGCGGGCCGGCATCGCCGCCGACCGCCAGTACCTCGCGGGGCTCGAGGCGGAGTTCGGCGCGGCGGTCAAACAGGCCGTCGAGGAGGCGCACCGCGTGGTCGGCGAGCCGTTCAACCTGGGTTCGCCCAAGCAGCTGCAGGAGATCTTCTTCGTCAGGCTCAACCTGCCCAAGACGAAGAAGACCAAGACCGGCTACACCACCGACGCCGACGCGCTCACCTGGCTCGCCACCCAGACCGACCACGAGCTGCCGATCATCATGCTGCGCCACCGCGACCAGCAGAAGCTGCGCACCACGGTCGAGGGCCTGATCAAGGAGATCACCGACGACGGGCGCATCCACACGACCTTCAACCAGATCGTCGCGGCCACGGGGCGCCTGTCGAGCGAGAAGCCCAACCTGCAGAACATCCCGATCCGCACCGCCGAGGGCCGCCGCATCAGGCAGGGCTTCGTCGTGGGCGAGGGCTACGAGACGCTCCTCACCGCCGACTACAGCCAGATCGAGCTGCGCATCATGGCCCACCTGTCGGGCGACGAGGCGCTGATCGCCGCCTTCGAGTCGGGCCACGACTTCCACCAGGCCACCGCCGCGCGCGTCTTCGACCTGCCGCCCGAGCAGGTCGACGGCGAGCTGCGCGCCCGCATCAAGGCGATGAACTACGGCCTGGCCTACGGGCTGTCCGACTTCGGCCTGTCGGGGCAGCTCAACATCCCCGTCGCCGAGGCGCGGGCGCTCAAGGAGGAGTACTTCGAGGAGTTCGGCGGCGTGCGCGACTTCCTCCACGAGATCGTCACCCAGGCCCGCAAGGACGGCTACACCGAGACGATCATGGGACGCCGCCGCTACCTGCCCGACCTGACCAGCGACAACCGGCAGCGACGCGAGATGGCCGAACGCATGGCGCTCAACGCCCCGATCCAGGGGTCGGCGGCCGACATCATCAAGGTCGCGATGCTCAACGTGCACCAGGCGCTGCGCGAGGAGGGGCTGCGGTCGCGCATGCTGCTGCAGGTGCACGACGAGCTGGTCTTCGAGGTCGCGCCGGGCGAGCTGGAGATGCTGCGCCAGGTGGTGACCGACCAGATGAACTCCGCCTACAGCCTCCGCGTGCCGCTGGAGGTCTCCGTCGGCATCGGCCGCACCTGGGAGGACGCCGGCCACTGACCGCCCGCCGCAGACCCCCACCCTCATCCGGGAGTTTCTGTCTCTCGTATGGCGCGTCCGGGCGTTCCCGTCTCTCGTACGGCGCGCGTCCGGGCGTTCCCGTCTCTCGTACGGCGCGCGTTCTGGCCTCTCCTGTACGGCACAGCACGGGAGAGGCCACTGTGGGCGCGTGGTCGGCGTCCGTCCATCACGCCACTCCAGCCCTACGGGGCGGGGCTCGGAGACGTCGGGGTCGCTTCCTGGGCAGCCGCGAGTCGCCGTGTCCGAACGGCGTGAGGCACCCCGCCGCCAACCCCGCTGCCAGACGACCACCAATCGGACCGCCGACCGGGCCGCTCCGACTCGGTGGGGGGCGAGATGGGGTGCCCGCGTCTGTCGCGCCCTCGCGCCCCGAAGGCCGACCGCCTGACAGACGACGACCCTCCGCCGCCTCCACCCCGCCTCATGGGGCGCTCGACCTTGGTAGGTCGTGGGGGATGCCGGTCTGTGGGTCCTCGACTCTCCCGGGCGTCGGCTCATGGATCGCTTGACCTCGTTGGGGTCGTGGCGGTGGATGCTGGTTCATGGGTAGCTGGGCCTTGGTGGGTTCGTGGGGGGATGCGGTCTGTGGGTCCTCGACTCTCGCAGGTGTCAGCCGATGGACCGCTCGACCTCCATGGCGTAGCGAACGCATGCTGCCCCACGGATCCCGGACTCCTCGACCCGTCGGGTCTGCGATGTTCGCCCACGGGCCGCTTGACGTCGATGGGTTCGTGAGGGGGCGAACTTCGGCCGTGGACCTCGGATCCCTCGACCCGTTGGCCCTGCGATGTTCGCCCACGGGGTGCTCGACGCCCACGGGTCCGTGAGGGGGTGAACTCCGGCCATGGACTCCAGGACCCACGGGATCGTGAAAGGAGGGGTTTGCGGGGGAGGGCGGGGGTAGCCGGGGATGAAATGCACATGCCGGGCCCGGTGATCGTGAGAGCCCTTGGGGTGATCTGGTCTAGGGTGGTCTGGTTGGTCTGGCCTCGATGAGCACGGGAGTTCTGTGCGGAATTCAGCATCCCTGACGCGCGTCATCGGGATAGCCAACATCGTGATCGTCACTGTCGCGGTCATCGCCCTGCTGGTGCTTCCCACCGCGGGCGAACCTGTCCCGGGGAAGGCAGCGGCGGTCGGCACCGTGCAGCCGTCCGCGCCGTCCTCCACACAGCCCGAGGCCGCGCCGGAGACCGCGCCGGATCTGCCCAGCGGCGAGCCGCCGCAGCCGGTCACGGCGACCCCCGAGTTCGCCAAGCAGGTCAAGGCCAACGAGCTCGGACTCATCCCGGTGATCATGTACCACCGGATCATGAAGAAGCGGCTGGCCTCGATCGACCGCACGCCCTCCCAGCTCCGGCAGGAGCTGGAAAAGCTGGCCAGGCAGGGGTACGTGCCGATCACCGCCAGGGAGTTCGCGACCGGCGACATCAGAGTGCCCGCTGGCAAGTTCCCCGTCGTGCTGACCTTCGACGACGGGCACGCCAGCCACTTCGCGCTGGACGCCCAGGGCGCGCCGAAGAAGGACACCGCGGTCGCGATCATCTACGACGTGGCGAGGAAGTATCCGGACTTCAGGCCCGTCGCGACCTTCTGGATCAACAGCTACCCCTTCGGTCTGCAGAGCCAGTCCGACCAGGCCAAGGCCGTGCAGTGGCTGAACGAGCACGGGTTCGAGGTGGCCAACCACACCTGGGGCCATCCGAACCTGGGTGTCCTGCCCAAGAAGAAGGTCAGGGAGCAGATCGTCCGGCTCGAACGGCTGCTGAAGAAGCTCGGCGCGCCGCTCAGCGACACGCTGGCGCTGCCGTTCGGCTCGATGCCGCACCCGAAGAAGGTCGCCAGAACGGGATCATGGGGCGGCATGTCCTACGATTTCGCCGGCGTCTTCCTCGCGGGGGCCGAACCCTCGCTTTCGCCATACGCGAAAAAATTTGACCGAAACGCGATCCAGCGGATTCAGAGCAACGGCAAGCGAGGCGAGTGCCGCAAGTGGTGCTCGCAGTATTGGCTGGAGTGGCTGAACAAACACCCTGGTGAGCGCTTTGTCTCCGACGGAGACCCCCAACGGATCTCCATCCCGCGGAAATCTCGGGGTAATATCACTGCCAAGCGGATCGGGCAGGTCAACCCCTACTAGGTGGCCTCGCACGCCTTTGCGTCTCTTGCCGTCCCGTGTCCTCGGATTGACCCCGGTCGCCAGGTCTCATATGCTGATCGCTGCGCTGTGGGCTCGCGCGCGCCTCAGACGGAGCGGGCTCGCGCTCGGTCTCGTCGATGACGTCATCCTCGGCTTGATGCGGAAGAGAGCCTGCTGCGCGTCCGCCACATCGACATCTGTCCGCGTTCGGAGCAATTCCACACATGACGAGCAGCACCGAGGCCACCTCGAGCACCCCGCAGGTAGCGGTCAACGACATCGGTTCCGAAGAGGCCTTCCTCGCCGCGATCGACGAGACCATCAAGTACTTCAACGACGGCGACATCGTCGAGGGCACCGTCGTCAAGGTCGATCGAGACGAGGTCTTGCTCGACATCGGTTACAAGACCGAGGGTGTCATTCCCTCGCGTGAGCTCTCGATCAAGCACGATGTCGACCCGGCTGATGTTGTCGAGGTCGGCGAGCACGTCGAGGCCCTGGTTCTCCAGAAGGAGGACAAGGAGGGTCGCCTGATCCTGTCCAAGAAGCGCGCCCAGTACGAGCGCGCCTGGGGCACGATCGAGAAGATCAAGGACGAGGACGGCATCGTCACCGGCACCGTCATCGAGGTCGTCAAGGGTGGTCTCATCCTCGACATCGGCCTCCGTGGCTTCCTGCCGGCGTCCCTGGTCGAGATGCGCCGTGTTCGCGACCTGCAGCCCTACGTCGGCCGCGAGCTCGAAGCCAAGATCATCGAGCTGGACAAGAACCGCAACAACGTGGTCCTGTCCCGCCGTGCCTGGCTCGAGCAGACGCAGTCCGAGGTCCGCCAGACCTTCCTCAACACCCTGCAGAAGGGCCAGGTCCGCAAGGGCGTCGTGTCCTCGATCGTCAACTTCGGTGCGTTCGTGGACCTCGGCGGCGTTGACGGTCTGGTTCACGTCTCCGAGCTGTCCTGGAAGCACATCGACCACCCCTCCGAGGTTGTCGAGGTCGGCCAGGAGGTCACCGTCGAGGTTCTCGACGTCGACATGGAGCGCGAGCGCGTCTCCCTCTCGCTCAAGGCGACGCAGGAAGACCCGTGGCAGCAGTTCGCCCGTACCCACCAGATCGGCCAGGTCGTCCCCGGCCGCGTCACCAAGCTGGTGCCGTTCGGTGCGTTCGTCCGGGTCGAGGAGGGCATCGAGGGCCTGGTCCACATCTCCGAGCTGGCCGAGCGCCACGTGGAGATCCCGGAGCAGGTCGTCCAGGTCGGCGACGAGATCTTCGTGAAGATCATCGACATCGACCTCGACCGTCGCCGCATCAGCCTCTCGCTGAAGCAGGCCAACGAGGGCGTCGGCGCCGAGGTCGAGTTCGACCCGACGCTGTACGGCATGGCGGCCACCTACGACGACCAGGGCAACTACATCTACCCCGAGGGCTTCGACCCCGAGACGGGTGAGTGGCTCGAGGGCTTCGACAAGCAGCGTGAGGAGTGGGAGCGCCAGTACGCCGAGGCGCAGACCCGCTTCGAGGCTCACAAGAAGCAGATCGAGGAGGCCCGCAAGGCCGAGGCCGAGGCGGGCGAGGTCCCCTCGACCTACACCGGCGAGACCCCGGCCCCGTCCAGCAGCAGCAGCACCTCCTCGGCTCCGGCCGCCGGTGCGCTCGCTTCGGACGAGGCTCTCGCGGCCCTTCGCGAGAAGCTCGCGGGCGGCCAGAGCTGACCGCGTGAGCTGAGCTAGACGAAAAGGTCGAGCCCCGCACGGACCTCCGTGCGGGGCTCGACCTTTTCGCCGTCCCACAACTTGGCGTCATACGGCACGCCTGTTCCCGTTCGGGTGTTGTACGGCGGGCCGGTGCCGTTCGGGCGTCGTACGGCGAGCCGGTTCGGCTGTCGTACGGCAGGCCCGTTCCCGTTCTGGCGTCGTACGGCGGGCCGGTTCACGTTCGGGGGTTGTACGGCAGACCCTTTCCCGCTCGGGTGTTGTACGGCGATCCCGTAGCTACTCGGGTGTTGTACGGCATGCCCCCTCACGCGCCACCCTGGGCGCGGGGCGGGCGTCTGTCCAGGGATACGCATCACCGAGCGCTCATGGCCCGCACCCCAACGAACGGCCCGCCCTCGAGAGCACCTCGGCACCTCGGCACCCGGCACCTCGGTCGTGAGTGTGATGGAGGCGCGAGGTGTGTGCGGGGCAGTCGGCTTGGTGGGTGTGGTGAGTGGAGGGATACGCATCACCGAGCGCTCTCGGCCGGTATCTCAAAGGACGGCCCGCCCTCGATGGCCTCGGCACCTCGGCAAGCCCGGCAGCTTGGCACCTCGGCAGGCTCGGAAGCTCCGTGGGAGTGCGATGGAGGCGTGAGGTGTGAGCGGGTCAGTCGGCTTGGTGGGTGTGGTGAGTTCAGGGATACGCATCACCGAGCGCTCTCGGCCGGTATCTCAAAGGACGGCCCGCCCTCGATGGCCTCGGCACCTCGGCAAGCCCGGCACCTCGGCACCTCGGCAGGCTCGGAAGCTCCGTGGGAGTGCGATGGAGGCGCGAGGTGTGTGCGGGGCAGTCGACTTGGTGGATGTGGTGAGTGGAGGGATACGCATCACCGAACGCTCTCGGCCGGTATCTCAACGGACGGCCCGCTCGGCACCTCGGCAGGCTTGGCGACTCGGCACCTCGGCAGCTTGGCAGGCTCGGCGCCTCGGTCGCGAGTGTGGCGGAGGCGGGAGGTGTGGGCGGGGCAGTCGGCTCGGTGGGTGCGTGAGTGCCAGGGAAGCGTGGTGTGCGGCGGGGTCGGAGGTCGGCTCGTGGGCCACGGTGGTGAGGGCGGGGGAAGTGCGAGGTGTGGGGCGGGTCAGGTTCGGCGGGTGGCGAGGTGGCGGCCCAGGCGTTGCATGGGGATCTCGACGAAGCGGTAGGTCAGCCAGCTGGCCGCCAGCACCAGCCCCACGAACAGCGTGCCCATCAGCGCCTGGATCGCCAGCGGCGACCTGCGCAGGTCGCCGGTCAGGCTCACGAAGTAGCGCAGCAGCGGGTGATGCAGCAGGTAGAGCGAGTAGCTGATCATGCCGAGCCACGCCAGGAACCGGAAGGTCTCACGGCTTCGCAGCGCCATCGCCAGGGCGAACGTCGCGCCGGCCAGGACGAGAGTGGTGATCCACACGCCCGGACGCACCCACCACCAGCCCGCGTGGATCGCCCACGCGGGGGCCAGCGCGACCAACACGGCGGTGACGGCCACCGGCCACAGCGGGCCCTCGCGGCGCTCCCACCGCTGGATCGCCGTTCCCGCGAACATCACCGCGAGGATCGCCAGCCCGAACCACGGCACCCTGCTGCTCAGCACCAGCAGGGCGAGCGCGCCGGCGCCCATGACGTAGGCGGCGACCGTACGGAACCTGCCGGAGATCAGGCAGGCGAGGCCCGCGAAGAAGATCGCGAAGGCCAGCCAGGACGGCCACGGGCCGGGCGCGATCGGGGCGGCGGCCATCAGCAGGCCGCTGACCACGGCGGCGGCGCCGAATCCGATCGCGATGGGGCCGCTGCGGCGGTGCACGCCGATGACGAACAGGGTGGTGACGAGGAGGTAGAAGACCATCTCGTAGGCCAGGGTCCACATGGTGTCGACGGCGGCGCCGGTGCCGAGGACGTCCTGGAGCATCGTGGCGTGCGCGGCGATCGAGGAGGAGTCGCGCGGGACCTCCCTGCGGATCGGCATCCACCACGAGGTGGCCATGACCAGGGCGATCACAGTGAGGTAGAGCGGGTAGAGGCGGAAGACCCTGCCGATCCAGAAGCCGCCGACGTCGCCGCGACGCTCCAGTGAGGTGGGGATGATGTAGCCGCTGACCAGGAAGAACACCAGGACGCCGTACATGCCGAGGTTGAACCAGTACGGACGCAGGGACGGGATCACCCAGGGCAGCATGTGCTCGGCCACCACGGCGACGGCTCCGATGCCGCGCAACGCGTCGAGCCACGCCAGGCGCGACAAAGCGGAGGATTCGCTCTGTCGTGCGGATGTGCGGGCAATCGACATCTAGCCAACCTATCGAACCCTGATCGCCTACTTCCCCCAAGCCCGGACGTTCTCTCTCGAACGCCACCACAACAACACCCGCGCCGCCCACCCGCGCAGCCCACCCGCGCAGCCAACCCACGGCTTCGCCTCGAACGCCTTCCGACTTCTGGGCACTCCGCCAACTCCTCGATCCGATACGCCCCCAAGTTGGCCGTGGGGCGGGCGCTCGGTGATACGCCTCCCTGGACAGGCGCCGGCCCCATGCCCAGGGAGGCGCTTGGGCTTGCCGTACCACAGGGATATCGGAGAGGCGCCCGGCTAGGGTGGGGGGATGATCGCGCGGGCGGTGGGCACGGACGCCGGAGAGATTCTGACCGTACAGAGGGCGGCCTACGTCAGCGAGGCCCAGCTGTACGGTGACCCGTTCATCCCCCCGCTGGTGGAGTCCGTGGAGCAGGTGCGCAGGGCGATCGAGAACGGCGTGGTCCTCAAGGCCCGCCAGGGCGAGCGGATCGTGGGCGCGGTCAGGGGGCAGCTGGCGGGCACCACCTGCCTGGTCGGGCGGCTCGTGGTGGCGCCCGACGCCCAGGGGCGCGGCATCGGCAGGGCGCTGCTGGAGGCCCTCCACGAGCAGGTGCCGCAGGCCCAGGCGTTCGACCTGTTCACCGGGCACCTGTCGGAGGGGAATCTGCGGCTGTATCGGCGACTTGGCTACAAAGAGACCCACAGGGAACGGATGGATGACCATATGACCCTGGTGCACCTTCGGCGCGGCTAGGCTGCGCTCATGCTGAGAGTGGGTCTGACCGGAGGCATCGGGTCGGGGAAGAGCGAGGTCTCCAGGAGGCTCGCTGAGCGGGGCGCCGTGGTGATCGACGCCGACAAGATCGCCCGTGAGGTGGTCGAGGCGGGCTCCGAGGGGCTGGCCAGGGTGGTGGCCGCCTTCGGCGAGGAGATCCTGCGCGAGGACGGCTCGCTGAACAGGGAGAAGCTCGGCGCGATCGTGTTCGCCGACTCCGACAGGCTGGCCGCCCTCAACGGCATCGTCCATCCCCTGGTGGGTGAGCGGGTGGAGGAGCTGCAGCGGCAGGCGCCCGACGACGCCGTGGTGGTCTACGACGTCCCGCTGCTGGTGGAGAACAAGCTGGCCCCCATGTACGAGGTCGTGATCGTGGTCGACGCCTCTGACGAGGTGCGCCTCGACCGGCTGACGAGGGTCAGGGGCATGTCCGAGCAGGACGCCAGGGCCCGTATCGCCGCCCAGGCCTCGAGGGAGGAGCGGCTGGGCGTCGCCGATGTCGTGATCCCGAACGAGGGCACGCTGGAGGAGCTCGACGCCAGGGTCGCGCAGGTGTGGAAGCGCCTCAGAGGTTGAGCGTCGGGATCTTGTCCCGGTAGGGGTCGAGGTGGTCGAGGGCGATGCGCGCGATCTCCCGCAGATCGTCCGGGTCGAGATCGACGGTCAGCCCGATGGCCGTGAACAGCCGCTGCGCCTCCTCGGCCGTGGGCTGCTCGCTGAGCGGCGTCGCCAGCTCCAGGGGGAGCCTGGTGGCCTGGCTGAGGCTGTTCTCCAGCTCGGTGGCCCACAGGTTGTAGTGGGGGCTGCCGCGAGGGATGGCCACGGCGGGGAAGGCGGGGCCGCGCTGGGTGATGATCAGGCGGCTCCACGACAGGTCCCAGCGGAACAGCGAGAGGGTTCGCGAGAGCCGTACCTCGATGTCGAGCAGCTGGCGGTTGCGCTGGCGGTACCAGCAGGCGGCCAGGATCGTGGCGTAGAGGTCCCTGCGGGTGCCGAGCTCGGTCCAGTCCTTCTCCTCCGAGCCGCTGGGCGCCAGGTCCTGGTGCAGGCGGGTGTAGGCGGCGCACAGGTCGAGGTCGGAGGGGTCGAGGATCTCCAGCCTGAAGGTGATTCTCCGGCGCTGGCGCTGGGCCTGCTCAAGGCATTCGGGCAGCGTGACCGCACGGGTGAAGGTGCCGGTGCTGCCCTTGAACAGCCACCTGTCGGTCTCCGCGCGCGCCTCGGTGAGCTCGCGGCTGATGGCGGGGCCCGTGAGGGTCATGACCGACTGGCCGCTGGTGAGCAGCGACCACATGCCGTCCGTCGTGGTGGCGACCCTGGCCAGCTGGTCGGCTACCTTGCGTTGCCTGGAGCGGTCCCTGATCCAGACGAAGGCGAGCGCGGCGAGCACCGGGAGGATGACGCCGTCGGCCTCGCCGTCCTTGATGACGTTGAGCAGGTCGAGGACGCCCACCACGAGGGCCACCACGAAGACCACGACGATGTCGAGGTTGCCGGCGATGTCGCGCAGGCGCGCGAAGACAGTCATATCACGCGAGTACCACGATCAGAACTCCGCGTCCAGAGCGACCGAGCGTACGGCGGGCAGATGCGGGTCGAGCTCGCCCAGCTCGAATCTGGCCATGCCGATGACGTGCCAGAACTGCCCTGCCACCTCGCCCTGGCACTTGTAGCGGCCGTCGGGCGCCAGCGCGGCCCAGCCCTCGGGCAGACCGAGGAGGGTGGCGCGGCGCACGCCGTCCTCCCAGAGGATCACCACGCCGTCGTCTCCCGCGCTGGCCAGCAGTGAGGGAGAGGAGGGGCTGAAGGCCACCGACAGGACGCGCCTGGAGTGCCCGGTCAGGGTGTGGACGAGGCGTCCCGTGGCGACCTCCCACACCCGCACGGTGAGGTCGTCGCCGCCGGTGGCCACCAGCGTGCCCGAGGCGTTGAACGCGATGCTCCACAGCCGTCCCGCGTGCCCCGAGAGGGTGTGGCGCAGGCGCGGCTCCCACGGCCTGCCGGGGCGCAGCTCCCAGATCATGGCGCGGCCGTCGTTGCTCGCGCTGGCCAGCAGCTCGCCCGAGGGGGAGAAGACGACGGAGTAGACCCGGTCGGTGTGACCTTCGAGCGTCGCCACCCTGCCGCCCGACTCGGAGTGCCAGATCCTGATCAGCTTGTCGTCGCAGCCGGTGGCCACGAAGGTGCCGTCGGGGCTGAAGGCGATGGAGCGGACCCTGCCCCTGTGCTCGGTGAGGTCGCTGACCAGGCGGGCGGTGGGGCGGTACCAGATGCGGACGCTGTCGTCGTCGTTGGCCGTGGCGATGTGCCAGCCGTCGGGGCTGAACGCCTCGGCCCACACGTGGTCGGTCTCGACGTGCAGCTCGCGTTCGTGGTCGCCGGTGACCGCGTTCCAGAAGTGGACGCCGCCGTCGTTGCTGGCGGTGGCCAGGACGGGCCCGGCCGGGGAGAAGACGGCCGAGATGAGCCGGTCGGCGGCGCCGGTGAACTCCCGCAGGCGACGGCCCGTGCGCGGCTCCCAGATCCTGACGACGCCGTCGTTGCCGCTGGTGGCCAGCATGGAGCCGTCCGCGCTGAAGGCCACGGAGGAGATGCGGCGGCCGTGACCGCGCAGGACGCGCGTGCACTGTCCGGTGACGGGGTCCCACAGCCTGGTGGTGCCGTCGTTGCTGCTGGTGGCGAGCTGGGCGCCGTCGGGGCGGAAGGAGAAGGGCCACACCGAGCTGCGGTGCCCCGCCAGCTCGGTCCTGGCGGAGCCGCCGACCTGCTGCACGCGGACGGTGCCGTCGGAGTCGCCGGTGGCCAGCAACTCGCCCGAGGGCGAGAACGTCACCTGGTAGACGGCGGCCCTGTGGGTGGTGTGCGGGCCCCTGGACTCGCCCGAGCGCGGGTCCCAGAGCAGGACCGCGCCCTCGATGTCGCCGGTGGCCAGCAGGTCGCCGCCAGGGGAGAAGGCGACGCAGTAGACGCGTCCCCTGTGCCCCGACAGCGTGTGCAGGAGCTCGCCGTCCCTCCAGACGCGCACCGTGCCGTCCTCGTGGCCGGTGGCGAGCAGGTCGCCCGAGAAGGCGGTGCGGTAGACCGCGCCCTGACCGGAGAAGAGCGTGCGGGTCAGCCTGCCGGAGCTCCAGACGCGGACGGTGCCCGCCGAGTCTCCTGTGACCAGCCCCCACGGGGTGAAGACGGCGGTGAAGATGGGCGCGGTGTGGCCGCTCAGCCGGTGCAGGAGCTCGCCCGTCGCGGTGGACCAGATGCGGACGACGCCGTCGCCGCCGCCCGCCATGACCAGGTCGCCCCCAGGGCTGAACCTGACGGGCCACACCCCTTCGGCGTGGCCGCGCAGCGTGTGCAGGCGCTCGCCGGTGAGAGGGTCCCACAGCACGACGGCGCCGTCGCTGGCGCCGGTGGCCAGCAGGTCGTCGCTGAAGGTGACGGCGTAGACGCGGCCCCTGTGCCCCTGCAGCGTGCGGACGGGCACACCGCCCGCGCACAGCAGCACGCCGCCGTCCTCGTTGCCCACCGCGAGCAGCGCGCCCGAGGGGCTGTAGGCGATCGGCTCGGGCAGGCGGCTGGTCTGGAAGTGATAGCCGTACGGCACGCCGACGGCGGCGGGTGCCAGCTCGATCTCGACGCGATCTCTCGGCACGACCGCCGCGCCAGGCAGCGAGGGGACGGTGCCGGTGACGTTGATCAGGGCGGCTCTGTGCCAGCGGCTGCCCTCCACGGCCGCGTCGCTGAGGTCGGCGCCGAACAGCCTGGCCCCCGACAGGTCGGCGCCGCGCAGGTCGGCCCCGACCAGCGAGGCGCCGTCCATGCGCGCTCCGGTCAGCCGAGCGTTTCTCAGGATCGCCCTGGACAGGTTGGTGCCCGCGAGCGTCGCTCCGTCCAGCCGCGCGCCCGTGAGGTCCACCTCCTGCAGATCACGCCCCGACAGGTCCTCGCCCTGCAGGTTCGCCCCGCGCAGGTCGGCCTTGGCGGGCGTGCGCAGCCTGGCAAGGATCTTGACGGCGTTGGCCCGCACCACGTCGTCGGTGGCGGGGTCGGCCAGCACGGAGGTCACCCAGCTCTGAGTGGCCCTGACGTCGGCCAGGTCGCAGAGGAACTCCACGGTCAGCGCCGACAGGGGTCGCCTGGCCAGCAGCGAGGAGTCGGGGAGCGAGGCGGCGATATGCCTGGCGATCAGCCACTCCATCACCGAGGCGTGGATGAAGCCGAACAGTCCCTCGTCGGTGCGGACCATCAGGCTGCCTGTGCCCATCGCGTGGGCCGCCTGCACGCTGGTGAGCTGGCCGTCGGCCAGGTCGGTGAGGGTCTCGGCGATCTCGGTCAGCTCGGCCAGGCCGAGGAAGGACTCGCCGGAGTCCCACAGGCGCAGCGCCAGCGCCGTCACCGCCCGCCAGAGCTCCTCGGTGGTGAGCGTCGCGGGCGCACCCGGCACGCTGGTGCGCCGCTCCTCGAAGGCCAGCCAGGAGCTGAGGATCTCCTCGTACAGCAGGGCTGGGCTGATGGTGTGACGGGCCGTGGCGACCGTGTGGAGGCGCTCGGCGTCGAGGTCGGCGATGAAGCTCAGCATGCGGGGGTTGCGCCCGAGATCGAGCAGGTCCTTGATGCCCTCGAGCAGGGACATCCTGGCCTCGGCCTCGCCGCTGTCGGTGAAGCGGTTGGCCAGGTAGGAGCGGATCTGCCCGTGGGTGAAGTCCTCGACGCTGAAGACCCGCCGCTGGGGCAGCACGCCGACCATCTCGCCGAGCGTGGTCAGCACCTGTCCGTGCGACTTGAAGTGCTGTGTGCGGCTGGCCACGACGATCTTCGCCTTGTCCTCGGCCGCGGCCAGCAGCGTGGTGAGATGGTCGGCGGCCCTGTCGTAGGTGACGCGGGTGACCAGCTCGTCGAAGCCGTCGAACAGCAGCACGATGCGCCCCTGCCGCAGCAGGTAGTGGAAGGCCTTGAGGTCGATCAGCTCCTCGCCGTGGTTGGCCAGGTGCGCGGCGACCAGCCCGTCGACGGAGTGCGCCTTGTCGAGCGCGCGCAGCTCGATGAGGATCGGCGTGAGGTGCGGCAGCTCGGAGGGGATGCGTCTGGCCAGCTCGCGCAGGGCGAAGGTCTTGCCGTGCCCGAAGTCGCCCAGCACGAGCAGGAACCTGCCGTGGTCGGCCCCGAGCAGCCGCATCAGCTCGTCGGTCAGGCCCTGCCTGATCTCGGGGGCGGGCCTGTCGAGCTCGCGGTAGCGCTGGGGGACGTACAGGTCGGGAGGGTAGCGGCGGTCGGTGCGCAGGCGCACGGACTGCTCGGCGACGTACTCCGACAGGTCGAGCAGGCCCTGGAACTCGGTGAAGCTGCGCACCCTCATGCCCCTGCGCATGAGGTCGTCGCGCAGCGCCCTCGCGGGCGGCGGGCCCTGGTAGACGAGCTCCAGCGCGAGGCTGGTGGCGTGGGCCTGCCGTACGAGGGAGTCGGCGTGGTCGGCGGTGAGCTCGCCGACGTGGGCGGCGATCATCTGCTGGCGGACGAAGCCGTCCTCCGGGTAGGTCATCACCAGATGGGCGTCGAACCTGCGGATCTTGATGCGTTCATGCCTGGCCTCGCACACCTCGGTGATGCGGTCGAGCAGCAGCTCGGTCGGGCTGGATTCGCGCCCGACGACCTCGGGCGCGGCCTTGGGCGGCTCGGGAGGGTTCTCGCCGGTGAAGGTGGCCGACGCCGAGCGCCACTGGTACGGCGTGCGCTCGGGCTCGGCGTCGGGCACCCAGGTGCGGATGCCCGTAGGGGTGAACTCGACGACCTGGTGGCGGCGCGGCGCTCCCACCGTGCCGTCGGCGGACTGCCCCGGGCCGTGGAAGAGCAGGTTGAGCCGGTGCCCGATCAGCCGCTCGACCGAGGCGATGTCACGCAGCCCGCCGGGCGCGTGGCCGACCGCGCCCAGGCGCAGCCACGACCGCTCCTCGTAGCCGCGCAGCCGCTCGGCGAACCAGGCCGCCTGCGCCTCGCCGACCAGGCCGTAGGCGTCCTTCTCCAGGTGGCTCATCGCCATCGTGGAGTTGAGCCCGGCCACGACCAGGCGCAGCTCGGGCACCTCGAACAGGCTCCACGGCTGGCTGCCGTCGAAGATAGGCCCCTCGTGGTACAGCTCGCCGAACATGCCGGCGAAGTGCCGCCACTTCGGCCAGTACGGCGGCTGCGGCCGCACGTCGTCGGCCTCGCAGGTGGCGAAGTACGCCTTGGAGGCCGCCTTCGTCACATCGCGCGGCCCGGGGACCACGACCAGGCGCTGCGGCTCCAGGCCGAGCAGCACGCGCAGGCTCGTCAGGAACTGTGTCGCGTGCCCGAACTGGGTGAGCGTGCCCGACTCCGTCAGGTCTCCGGTGACCAGCATCAGGTCGGGCTTGGGCATCCCCTGGTCCTGCATCCTGGTCAGGTCGGCCCAGATGCGCGCCTGCAGATCCTCGGGCGTGAACGGCTCGCCCGGCTCGGGCAGCGCCCTGCCGAACCTGGTGCCGCCGAGGTGGAGCACGCTGAGCGAGTCGCGCGTGCGCGCCTCGGCCCTGCCCAGCGGGAACGCTGGAGCGGACATGGGTGTCCTCCTGCCCCTGCCGATGCTCTCCGCGGAGGGCGGCGGCTCCTGCTCGGCCCGCGGCTCGGCGGGGCCGTGCGGGAAGGCGGGCGGCAGGTGCGGCTTGGCCCGCCCGGCCACCGCCTCGGCGATGCGGTTGAGCAGCATGCCGCGCGCCTTCGCAGGATCGGTGACGCCGACCAGGTCCACCCAGGTGATCGTGGACAGCAGCCCTTCGAGCGGCACGTCCTCGAGCCTGACGGTGATCAGCTTGCTGGAGGGGTTGTCGGGGGCGGCTCTGAGCGCGGCCTGCCACTCCATGCGGCCGTAGCGGGAGGTCAGGTAGTTGCGCGACAGCACCGCGACGACGACCTGCGCCTCGCTGACGCCCCTGTCCATGAAGTCGATGAAGTTGGTGCCCGGCACGAAGTCCCACGCCTGGATCATCGTGCGGTAGCCCGCGGACTCCAGTTCCCAAGCGATCCAGGTGGCCCAGGCCGTGTCGGCGGGGGAGTAGCTGACGAAGATGTCGGTGGGCCTGCCGTCACGCGCCATTGCGCCAGTATCCCCGCTGGGGCCGCGGTTGTGGAGCCTGATGGTCATGGACAACGGAGGCTGTCGCCATGGGTGGCGCCTTCCACCTCGAACGCCTGTAGGGGTGTGTGCGAAGATCGACCCGTGCTGAGCCGACTGGGCGTCCTCGACTGGGTCAGGATCGGGCTGCTCGTCCTCGGGTTGGTCTTCGTGGCCACGGGTCTGCTGCCGCTGGAGCGGGCGGTCGAGGAGTTCGACGGCATCTGGCCACTGATGATCTTCCTGGTGGGCGTCATCGTGCTGGCGGAGCTCACCAAGGAGGCCCAGGTCTTCGACGTGATCGCCGACAGGATGGCGGTCGCGGCGAGGGGCAGCAACGTCGCCCTGTTCCTGCTGTGCGTGCTCTTCGCCTCGCTGGTGACGATCTTCCTCAACCTCGACACCACCGCGGTCCTGCTCACCCCCGTGATGCTCGCGCTGGCGCCCAGGGCGGGCATCGCCGCGCTGCCGCTGGCGATGACGACGATCTGGCTGGCCAACACCGCCAGCCTCTTACTGCCGGTCTCCAACCTGACCAACCTGCTGGGCATGGAGAAGATCAACCTGTCCACCAGGGAGTTCGCCGGCCACATGTGGGCCGCGCAGCTTGCGGCGATCGCCGTGACGATGGTGTTCCTGTGGGTGTTCTACTGGCGGGGCCACCGCGGCCACAGCCCTCCCGAGACGCGGCCGGTCGCCGACCGGGTGCTGTTCACCTCGGCCTCGGCGGCCTGCGCGCTGTTCATCGCGGCCCTGCTGATCGAGGTGCCGGTCTCGGTGGCGGCGCCGACGGCCGCGGCCGTCGTGGTGGTCGCCTTCTTCGTCAGGGACAGGGGGAAGCTCACCTGGAGCCTGGTCCCGTGGCAGCTGCTGATCTTCGTCACGGGGCTCTTCCTCGTCGTGCCGACGCTGAGCGCGCACGGGCTGTCGGCGGTCATGTCGTGGCTGGTCGGCGAGGCCCACGACCCCTTCCGCACCGCCTTCGTGGCGGCCGGCCTGGCCAACGTGATCAACAACCTGCCCGCCTACCAGGCGCTGGAGGGGGTCGTGGCCAACCCGCTGGTCCTGCTCGTCGGCGTCAACGTCGGCCCCGTCATCACGCCGTGGGCCTCGCTGGCGACGCTGCTGTGGTTCGAGTCGTGCGCCAGGCACGGGGTGAAGGTGCCGATGCGCCGCTTCGTGCTCACCGGCGCGGGTCTGGCCGTCGTCGGCATCGCGGCGAGCGCCGCCGCCCTGGTGGCCAACTCAGGCTGAGCCGACCAGCGCGAGCAGCGAGGGAATCGCCTCGGGCGGTCCCGCGACGAAGCTGCGGTCCTGCGGCGGGCCCTCGAACCCCTCGGGGAAGGGGCCGCCGTCCAGCGCCCTGATCTCCATGCCCGCCTCCTGGGCCAGCAGCGCGCCGGCGGGCAGGTCCACCGCCTCGGCGCAGTAGCCGACGAAGCCATCGATGTCGCCCCTGGCGAGCATCGCCCACGACAGCAGCGGCGCCCACAGCTGCAGCATCCGGCGTACCCCCAGGTCGAGGCGCATCTTCAGCGGGTGCGCCTCGGCGCGCGAGACCCCGTGACCCTGCGTCCAGGCCACCACGGGCCCGTGCCGCCACGGCCGGTACGGTGGCGCCAGCCGTACCCCCGAGGGACCGCACGCCCCGCGCCCGCGCACCGCCGACCAGGTGTGGCCGGGCACGGGTTCGTGCACCACACCGAGCACGGGACGCCCCTCGTGGCAGAGCGCGAGCCCGATCACGTAGGCGGGCAGGCCGATGGCCACGTTGTTGGTGCCGTCGAGAGGATCGACGAGCCAGGTCCACTCCGCGCCCGCCGAGCCGAGCAGCCCCGACTCCTCGGCGATCACCGAGTGCGTGGGGAAGGCGGTGAGCAGGCGTTCGAGGATCAGCTTCTCCGAGGCCAGGTCGAGATCGGTGACCACGTCGCCCTTCTCGCCCTTGGGCCGGGCGCCGGGCGAGCCCTTGACACCGTCGCGTAGCAGCAGCCCCGCCGCCTGCGCGGCCTGCGCGGCCACCTGCCGAGCGTGCTCGAGGTCCACGGGGTCCTCCCTAGGTGAGGTGCTCGGCTATCAGTCTCGCCGCTCTCGCGGTCTGCGCGGCGTCGAGGTGGCCGCGGGTGATGCGGTGCGCGGGGGTGTCGAGCGGGCCCAGCGACAGGTCGTGGCTGCCCGCCCTGCCTCTGCCCAGCGCGATCGTGGCGGCCTCGCCGTGCTCGGGCACGACGCTGGAGTGGAAGCGGCCCGCCGACAGGGTGTAGGTCTCGCCCCTGCCGAACGTCTCGACCAGGCCGGTGCGGTGCCGTACGGTCCTGGCTGTCGGCTCGATGCGGTCGCCGCCCGCGTCGCTGATCACCTCGAAGACCCGGTGCGTGGCGTCGCCGTCGGCGTCCTCGACCACCGCGTGCACGTTGCGCACCTGGCCGTAGAGCACGTGGCTGACCAGATCCCAGCTGTGGCAGTGGATCTGCGAGGTGGTGGTGTCCGCGGCAGGGAAGGCCGACGACCACAGGTGCAGGCAGACGCCCTCGCCGCCGTCGCGTTCGAGCGGCAGGCAGACGAAGCCCAGCGGGTGCCGTACGGCCCGCAGCCCGCCGAGGTCGGCCAGCACCTTCAGCGCCCACTGCCTGGCCCCGCCGCGCAGGATCTCCTCGTGCACCGCCCTGTGACTCATGGGCCGTAGGGATCCTTCGCCTGCAGCGCCTTGCGGGTGACGTCGACGATGTCGTGCTCGGTGTAGGCCTTCGGCAGCGGCAGCTCGATGCGCCTGAACAACTCCTCGACCTCCTCGACCGTGGGCTCGTCGCTCAGCGGCACCGCCTTGTAGCGTTCGATCGGCACCCTGCGCGCCTGCTCCAGGCTGAGCCTCAGCTCCGAGTCGCAGTTCTCGTAGTAGAAGGTGCCCGCCAGCGCGCTCATCGCCCTGTTCGGATCCTCGACCGTCATGATCAGCCTGGTGGCCGACAGGTCCCAGCGGAAGGTCGTCATCGTGTGCGAGAGGCCGACGCTGATGTCGAGCAGGCCGTAGCGCTGCCGGTGCCAGAAGGCGGCCAGGATCGTCGCGTAGGACTCCTTCCTGGCCCTGTCGGTCGTCCAGCGCTCGCCCGTGCCGTCGGGCAGATCCGACAGGGAGCGGCGGTAGTGCGCGTAGGCCTCGCACACCTCCTCGTTGGTCGGGTCGACGATCTCGACCGTGATCGTGAGGTGGCGTCTGACCTTGCGGGAGGCGGCGACGCACTCGGGCAGCGTGACCGCGCGCAGGTAGGTGCCCGTGCCGCCCTTGAAGCTCCACCTGGTGGTGTCCTTGCGGGCGGCGGCGAGCGCCTCGCCGATCTCCTGCCTGTTGCCCAGCACCCTGACGAGCTGCAGCTCGTCGAGCGCCTTGCGGGTGCCCTCGACCAGCGACTCCAGCTGGTCGAGCCGCTGCAGCCGCTCGGGCAGCTGGGCCAGCGCGCCCGAGGTGATGGTGCGCTCGACGGGGGCCTGCCGTACGCGGTCTCTGAGCAGGGCCGTGGCGACCAGGGCCAGGATGACCAGGGTCGCGGCGCTGATCACCTGCCGCTGGACGTCGTCGCCCTTGGGGCCGAACATCTCGCCCGGCATGATGCCCATCACGCCCACGACGATCGCGAGCGTCAGCGCGATGGCGCCGTCGGCGTTCTGCGCCGCCCAGGGCGCGGCCCGCTTCACCGCCGTGACGAGCCGCTTCATGGTGTGCCCCGCACCTCCTCCGAACCCCCACGCCATGGTAACGAGGGCACCAGGCGATCACCAGCGCATGACGACACCTGATCGCGGAACGGCGGAGCGACGGGCTCCCGCCTGTGCACAAGAAGGAGGCGCGAGGGGCCCCGCAGCCCCTCGCGCCGGTGCGGGAACGACTAGAACCAGCCGCGCCTGCGGGCCATCTGCTCCAGGCCCGCCTGCAGCGCCTGCTCGGCGGCGCCGGGGTTGTCGCCGTAGCGGACGGTGAAGCGGTTGTAGGAGTCGTGGCTGGAGCTGAGGAAGCCGCCGCGCTTGTCGGCCTCCAGGATGACGTCCATCTGGGTGGGGCCGGCGATGAACGTCAGCTCCAGCTCGTTGAAGTGGCCACGCCACTGACCGCCCGCGTAGTACTCGATCTCCTGGAAGAACGGCATCGTCGAGCCGTAGAGCGTGCCACGCTCCAGGTCGGCCTTCTTGAAGCGGAAGCCCATCCGGTCGAGCGCGCCGATGACGTGCTCCTGCGCGGGCAGCGGCGCGACGTGCAACGGGTCGAGATCGCCCTTGTCCAGCGCGCCCGCCAGCGCGAGCTCGGTCTGCACGCCGAGCCGCATGCCGTGCAGGGGGTGACCGCCGATCGCGCTGATCGGCGTCTCCCACGGCACGGGGATCTCGAACGGCTGTGCGTGCGCGGCCCCCGCGGCCAGCTGGAAGGAGCCCGCCACCTGCTGGCGCAGGAAGCTGTAGGTGGTCTTGTACTCGTTGTCGCCGCTCTCCACCTCGACGACGGCGGTCAGGTCGATGGTGATGCCGTCGACCTTGTAGTCGGAGCCGCCGCTCTTGAAGTTGACCACGCCGCGCAGGGGCTCACCAGGGCGGACGGTGGGGGTGCTCAGAACCGTGTCGACCTCGACGCCCGCACCGAAGGCGGCCATCAGCTTGCGGAACACCATGGGGTTCTCCTCGGAGGTTTTTACTGGCCAACGGGCGGCTTGGCCTGGCCGTTCCCTGCGATCCTGGGCAAGAGCTGAGCCAGGAGCAAGGTGGAGAGCGCCGAGTCGCCCTGACCGCTCGCCGTACGCACGACGAGGGGCTGTGGGGCGCTCTCGGCCAGCTTGGCACCGACGTCCAGACGGCGGCGGGCCAGCTCGTACTGCAGGACCGCGCGGTTGTCGCGGTAGGAGTGTGCCAGGTGGCGCAGCGCCTTCGCCTCGTTCTCCGCGGAGGTGAGGTCGGCCTTGCCGCGCGCCTCGATCTCCCAGCGCACGCGCTGGGCCTCGGTCTCCTGCTCCTCCAGCATGCGGGCGACGTCCTTGCGGGCGGTGTTGGCCGCGGCCCTGACCTCCACGACGCGGGCGTCGCGGGTCTTCTTCGACCGCTCGATCTCCATCAGCAGCGTGTCGATGCGGCGCTTGCGGGTCAGCTCCCACTCACGCTCGTAGGCCGACAGCTCCTTGGCGATCTTCTCTCTGGTGGCCAGGTGCTGCTGGTACTGGTCGGGCAGCTGCACGTCGGGGATGTTGGCGCCGGTGATGCGCACGCCGTACCTGCCGAGCTGGCGGTTGAGGGCGTCCTGCACGTCGCCGACGTCGGAGCCGCGCAGGTCGTAGGCGCGCTCGGTGTTGACCTTGCGGCTGCGCTGCCTGATCGCGTCCTGCACGGCGCTCGAGAGCACCAGGTCGAAGTTGCCCGCGCCGATCGTGCGGACGAACGCCACGGGATCGACGATGCGGAACTTCAGGAAGAACTCGATCGACTTCAGCGGCACGTTCTCGGCCGTGGGGGAGGAGGAGATGGGCGCGGAGTAGGGGATCTCGGTGGAGGTGTCGACGACCGCGTCGACCCTGTCCCAGGGCAGCCACAGGTAGTGGCGGCCAGGAGGCAGGACCCCCGTGATGGCGCCCCACCTGCTGCGCACGCCCGTGGTGCCCTCCTCGATCTCGATGATGGCGCGCCGCCACATCCAGAAGAGGCCGACGAGCAGGACGAGGACGGCGGCCAGCGCCGCGAGTATGAGCCCGGCGACGACGGCCATGCCGGCGAAGTAGATGGCCAGGAACACCAGCGTCACCCAGGCGAAGCCGCGCCGGTCCTTGGGGATGACCACGGGGACGAGCTGGCCCTGCTCGCCACCGCGCAGCAGCTGGCGGATGTCGGACCAGGAGGCCAGCGACTCCTTGATCTTGGAGAAGTCCCTGTTCATCGGGCGTCACCCTCCTGCGCGTCGTTGGTGGCCCGCGGCTGCTGCGCCGGCCAGACCGGGGTGCCCGGCGGGCGGGCGCCCTGCGCGTCGGGCGGGGTGGGCCACCCCGAGGGCGGCGTCTGTGCGGCGGGGCCCCTGCTCACGGGCGGAGCGGGTGGCGCCTCCGGCGCGGGCGCCGGAGGCGTCGCCTGGGCGGGACGCTCGTAGGCGGGCAGCGACCTGGGCACCGGCGGCGGACCAGGGTTCTGGCCCTGGCTCCTGCCCTGGTCGGGCAGGCGCATCGGGCGCTCGATGGTGGTCTCGGCGTCGGCGGTCGCCCACTCGGGCTCGGCCGCGGCCGGAACGGCGGGCTGCTCGGCGATCGCCGGCTCGGCGGTCTCGGTGGCGCCCCTGAGCAGGGCGGCGATCTCCTCGCCCCGGTCATCGACGCGCTGGCCGATCTCGTCCAGCCTCGACCTGATGGCCGCCATGTCCTCGGCGGAGAACAGCGCCGCGCCCCTGCCACCGACCAGCTGCTGGGCCAGGGCCAGGAAGTCGATGTCGCTCTCCTCGCCGACCTGCACGACCTGCGGCAGCCGTCCAGCGACCGACTCCAGCTTGTCCAGCAGGTCCTGCTGGAAGCGGTACTCGAGGATCTCGGGCGCCTCGGCGGCCGACAGCGCGCGGATGTCGAGCGCCTGGGCCTCCAGCAGCGCGGCGTTGGCGTTGGCGGTCGACTCCGCCTCCACCAGCCGCTGCCTGGCCTGGGCCTTGGCCTGATGCGAGGCCCGCTCGAGAGCGGTGTCCATCCGTGCCTGGTAGGCGGCGATCTCGGCCTGGATGGCGCTCAGCGTCTCCTGCAGCCCGGCGAGCTCCTTGACCAGGTCGCCCTCGTTCTGCTCCTTGCGCAGCTGCAGCTCGTACTCGTAGGTGTAGGCCTCCTTGGCCACCCTGACCATCTCGGGGGCCGCCAGGTCCATCCGGTACTCCTGGCTGGACGGCTCGGCGTGCGTGATGTTCACGTCCGTCAGCCGTACGGCCGGCAGGAACTGCTGGTTGAGGTTGTCGAGCATGCCGAGCGTGCTCTCACCCACGAGGTCGTAGATGTCCTCGGCGCGCTGGGCGTAGATGAGCGAGCGGGTGACCTCGCTGATGGCGTTCTGCAGCTTGGACTGGAAGCCGCTGACCGAGCCCAGCACGAAGATGAACTCCGCCGGGTTCTCGATCCTGAACTGCAGGAACAGGTCGACGCTCGCCTTGACGCCCTGCTGGGTCGGAGCCTCGCGGATGGGCGCGTTGAACGGGTACTCGCGGGTGGTGTTGACGATGTAGCTGACGCGCTTCCACGGGTTGAACAGCGTCACCCTGCCGGGGTCGGCGATGTGCACCAGCTTGCCGAACTTGGTGATCAGAGCCTTGCAGCCCTCGGGCACCATGACGACGCTGCGCCGCCACCACAGGAAGGCGGCGGCCAGCACCAGCACCACCCAGTAGTGCGGGCCGAACAGCACGTCGATGCCGGGCACCACGTTCCCGAGCGCGCCGACCAGGCCGAGCACCACGAGGACTACCAGTGGGATGACCACCTTCGCCGTGCTCCCCTTGGGGATCACGACGGGGGAGATGACGTGCAGCGGCTCGCCGTTCTTGCCGCGCTCGCTGAAACTGCGGCTGATGATCTCGCCGGCCTCGTTCAGCGACGCCGTGCGGGCCTCGATGATCGTGCCGACGGAGGAGCCGCCGTCGCGGGCGGCGAGAAAGTCGTGCGCGTTGAGCTGGAACCCAGGTGCCTGCCCGGCCAGCTGCCCTGCCTGGCCCACGGCCTGCCCGACGGCCTGGCCCACGGCCTGCCGGACGTCTCCGCCTTGGGCCACGGCCTGAGCTAGGCCCTGACCGGCCTGGATCAGGGCCTCTCTTGGTCGAGACATCGCACCTCTCTCATCGAATCACGGGGGATTCGTACCGTATCGGGCGAGCCTTGATGATCGCTTGCAAAAGGATTTCGGCATGGTCAGCGTCCCGCGACGGTGAGGTCGACGAGGATCTGCCTACCGTCCAGCTCGTAGGCGAGCAGACCTGGGGCGCGGTAGTCAAGGGGCGGCGCGGCCATCGTGTCGCCGACCGGCCTGATGCCGAGATCGCCCGCCTTGCCCGTGGCCAGGTCCACCAGCGCCACGCCCTTCGGCCGGGCTCCTTCCGTCATGGCGACGGTCACGAACCTGTCGAGCGCGGGCAGGTCATGGGTGAACCCGGGTAGTTCGCGCTCGCGCGAGCCGTCGCGGGTGGCGGCCCTGTCCCCGCGTACGCACCAGGTGACCGCGCAGTCCCACGGCAGACGAGGGTCGTCCACGGGCAGGCTGACACCCCTGCGCTCGCCGGTCAGGACGTTCAACAGGTCGCCGAAGGGCGGCCTTTGGAAGTCCTTCTTCCTGCGCGGGTGCTGGAAGGAGGCCGCCCACGGCCAGCGCAGCAGGTGGCGTCCCGTGCTTCCCTCGACCTTCGAGGGCCTGCCGCCCGACAGCGGGGCCTGGAACAGCCCGCCGTCACGCCCCAAGGACCAGACGACCTTCCCCTCCGCCACGGCCAGGTTGCCGATCTCGGCCCTGCCCGGTCTGTCCTCGAAGGAGGTGACCTTTCGCTGCGCGCCACCCTTCTCCGGCGCCGCCCAGATGTCGACGACCCTGCGCTCGCCGTCCTTGCGGAGGGTCCACCACACGAGTTGGCCGTCGCCGAGAGCGGTGAAGCTCCAGGACACCACCGTGCCCTTCGGCACCCGCACCGCCACGAGTCGCTCCGCCCTGCGGGTGTCGAGATGGTAGGCCCACAGGCCGTCCGACCTGTCGGCGTTGCCGTCCCGCAGCGTGCGGACCAGCACGGTGTCCTTGTCCAGGAATCTCTCCGGGGTGTACGGCCTGCCGTTCGGGAGCGTGCGGGAGGCCGTGTGGACCGCGCCTGGCCACGCCTTCCTGATCGGCACGACCTCGGCGGTGCCCGACGCGGGTGCGGCGGGCACGGGACGCGCGTGCGAGATCGCGTTCGTCGCGACGAATCCGGCCACCGTGACCAGGGCCACGGCCGCCGCCCCCGCCGCGGCCGTGCCCCTGCGACGGCGGCGGCGGGTGGCGTCGACCCGGTGGAGGAGGTCGGAGGGCGCGGTGGGTGCCCGCTCCACGGAACGGGACAGAGACGCGGACAGCAGCTTTTCCATGTCGTTCATCGGAGGCTCTCCCATGCGAGTGTCCGGGCGGCGGTGGCAGCGGCGGCGGGGGTTGCAGAGGCGCCGGCAGCGGCGGGGACGCGGGCGGTGGCGCCGGTGTCCGCGCCAGTGCGGGGCAGGGCGCGGCTCATCTCGTCCGCTCCGGCTGGAGGGCCAGGTGGAGGCCCGCTCTCAGCTTGTCGAGGGCGCGGGAGGCCTGGCTGCGGACGGTGCCGAGAGAGACGCCCAGCATGGCGGCGATCTCCGCGTCCGGGCGGTCCTCGTAGTAGCGCAGGACGATCACTGCCCGCTGGCGGCGGGGGAGCAGTGACAGCTGCCGCCACAGGTCGGAGTCGAAGTCGGCCCACTGGGACGGCGTGTCGGCCGTCTGCCTGTCGGGGGGCTCCCACGTGAGGTGCTCGCGCCGCCTTCTCCGCCACACCGCGATGTGCAGGCGCGTCATCGTCACCCTGACGTAGCTCTCGGGGTCGTGCTTGCTGCGCACGCGCGACCAGGAGCCTCGCAACCGCACCAGCGCCTCCTGCACCAGGTCCGCCGCGTCGTGCGGATTGCCGGTGAGCGCGTAGGCGTACCTCATCAGCGCGTCGGCCCGGTCGGCGACGAACGTCTCGAACAGCAGGTCGTCGGTCATCTGGTCCCTTCCATCCCGATATAGACGGGCGGGAGGAGCCTGGCGTTGCACGGAGGCGGCTCGCCGTCAGAAATGTCGGTGCCACCGCCTACAGTGAGAAACATGCGGCCGGTAACAGATTTGCAGCGGAAGGTGGCGCCCTTCGAGGTCGTCACCGAGATGACCCCTTCCGGCGACCAGCCCACGGCCATCGCCGAGCTGGAGCGCAGGGTCCTGGGCGGGGAGAAGGACAACGTGCTGCTCGGCGCCACCGGCACCGGCAAGACCGCCACGGTCGCCTGGCTGATCGAGCGGTTGCAGCGACCCGCCCTGGTCATGCAGCCCAACAAGACGCTGGCCGCGCAGTTCGCCAACGAGCTGCGGGAGATGCTGCCCAACAACGCCGTCGAATACTTCGTCTCCTACTACGACTACTACCAGCCCGAGGCCTACGTCCCGCAGAGCGACACCTACATCGAGAAGGACTCCTCGATCAACGACGAGGTCGAGCGGCTGCGCCACTCGGCCACCAACTCGTTGCTGACCAGGCGCGACACCATCGTGGTCGCCTCCGTCTCGTGCATCTACGGCCTGGGCACCCCGCAGGAGTACGTCGACCGCATGGCCAGGCTCCGCGTCGGCATGGAGGTCGACCGCGACCAGCTGCTGCGCCGCCTGGTCGACATGCAGTACACCCGCAACGACCTGGCCTTCACCAGGGGCACGTTCAGGGTGCGCGGCGACACGATCGAGATCATCCCCAAGTACGAAGAGCTGGCCGTCCGCATCGAGATGTTCGGCGACGAGGTCGAGAAGCTCTCCACGATGCACCCGCTGACCGGCGACGTCATCACCGAGGACGAAGAGCTCTACATCTTCCCCGCCTCCCACTACGTGGCGGGCGAGGAGCGCATGGCCAGGGCCGTCCAGAGCATCGAGGCCGAGCTGGTCGAGCGGCTGGCCGAGCTCGAGCGGCAGGGCAAGCTGCTCGAGGCGCAGCGCCTTCGCATGCGCACCACCTACGACATCGAGATGATGCGCCAGGTCGGCACCTGCTCGGGCATCGAGAACTACTCGCGTCACATGGACGGCCGTGAGGCGGGCAGCGCGCCCAACACGCTGCTCGACTACTTCCCCGAAGACTTCCTGCTCGTCCTCGACGAGTCGCACCAGACCGTGCCGCAGATCGGCGCCATGTACGAGGGTGACGCCTCCCGCAAGCGCACCCTCGTCGACCACGGCTTCCGCCTGCCGTCCGCGATGGACAACAGGCCGCTGAAGTGGGAGGAGTTCCTCGAGCGGATCGGCCAGACGGTCTACCTGTCGGCCACCCCCGGCGCCTACGAGCTGGGCAGGGTCAAGGGCGAGGTCGTCGAGCAGGTCATCCGCCCGACCGGCCTGGTCGACCCCGAGGTCGTCATCAAGCCCACCAAGGGGCAGATCGACGACCTGGTGCACGAGATCCGCGAGCGCGCCGACAGGGACGAGCGGGTCCTGGTCACCACGCTGACCAAGAAGATGTCCGAAGACCTCACCGACTACCTGCTCGAGCTCGGCATCAGGGTGCGCTACCTGCACAGCGAGGTCGACACGCTGCGCCGCATCGAGCTGCTGCGCGAGTTGCGGATGGGCGAGTACGACGTGCTGGTCGGCATCAACCTGCTGCGTGAGGGCCTCGACCTGCCCGAGGTGTCGCTGGTGGCCATCCTCGACGCCGACAAGGAGGGCTTCCTGCGCTCGGAGACCTCGCTGATCCAGACGATCGGCCGTGCGGCGCGAAACGTCTCCGGCCAGGTCCACATGTACGCCGACAAGATCACCCCCTCGATGGAGCGGGCGATCGAGGAGACCTCACGGCGGCGGGCCAAGCAGATCGCCTACAACGAGGCCAACGGCGTCGACCCGCAGCCGCTGCGCAAGAAGATCGCCGACATCCTCGACTCGCTGCAGCGCGAGGACGCCGACACCGAGCAGCTGATGGGCAGCGGCAGGCAGCAGTCGCGCGGCAAGGCCCCCGTGCCGGGCTTCGCCGCTCGCCAGGCGGGACAGCACGCCAAGGCGATCGCGGGCGAGATGCCGCGGGCGCAGATGGAGTCGTTGATCGAGTCGCTGACCGAGCAGATGCACCAGTCGGCGGCGGACCTGCAGTTCGAGGTGGCGGCCCGGCTCCGCGACGAGATCAAGGAGCTCAAGCGGGAGCTGAGGGACATGCGTGAGGCAGGGGTGAAGTAGCCCGTCGGTACGGCAGGCCCGGTCACGGCCATCGGGGGACCGGTGGCCGTCCGTCCATCACGCGTACTCCGTCAGGAGGCGGGGATGCGCGACATCATCCGCTCCATGCCGTTGACCCAGTTGACGCGCAGGGCCTCGGCGGCCTGAGGCAGGTCGCCGGCCATGAGGAGCTCGGCCACGCGGCAGTGCTCGGCCTGCTCGCGCTCCAGGGGCGTCTCGTCGCCCGCGAGCAGGTGGGCGTAGCGGCGCATCCCGGCCTTGACGCTGGTGATGAGATCCAGCAGGCGCTCGTTGCGGCAGCCGCTCAGCAGCAGGTCGTGCCACTCGTCGTCGTGGCGTTCTATCACCTGCTGCTCGGCGACGCTGTCGGGGAAGTCGCGGGCCAGCGTGAGTAGCTTGGGCGCGATCTCGCGGAGGTAGGCGGGGTCGGAGCGCTCGAGCGCCAGCGACTCCAGCGCGGCGACGATCTCGCAGAGCTCCCTGAACTCCTTTCGGCTCACCGGTGCGAACCGGAACCCCTTGCCCTGGTTGCTTTCCAGCACGCCTTCGCCCGCCAAGGTGATCAGGGCCTCGCGCAGGGGAGTGCGGCTGACGCCGAGCTCGGTCGCCAGCGCGACCTCGTTGATGTCCGTCCCCGCGGCGAAGTCACCCCTATCGATCCTGCTCAGCAGCTCTTCCCTGATCTGCTCGCGTAGCGGTCGCCGCTCGATCGGCATGAGGCTCCTTAGGTCTTGGCCCTGATCTGCTTAGCGCTTGACGTAGTACAAAATACTACACTATGAATTCTGAATACAGATTTATGGACAGCCAGAAAGGATCATTGGAGTGCGCCTGACCCGAGTGCCGGGGCTGCTGTTCGGCGGTGACTACAACCCCGAGCAATGGCCGGAGGAGGTCTGGGCCGAGGACGTCCGGCTCATGGCCGAGGCCGGGGTCACCATGGCCACCGTCGCGGTCTTCTCCTGGTCGCGGCTCGAGCCCGCGCAGGGCGTGTACGACTTCGGGTGGCTGGACCGCGTCCTCGACCTGCTCCACGAGCACGGGGTGTCCGCCGACCTGGCCACCGCGACCGCCACCCCGCCGCCCTGGCTGGTTCGGGCGCACCCGGAGGTCATGCCGGTCGACGCCCATGGAGTGCGGCTGGAGTTCGGCTCCCGGCAGGGATACTGCCCCAGCTCGCCGATCTTCCGCGAGCACACCGTGCGCCTCGCGACGGCGATCGCCACCCGGTACGCCGAGCATCCGGCGCTGGCGATGTGGCACGTCGGCAACGAGTACGCCGACCACACGCTCGAATGCTTCTGCCCCGAGTCCGCCCGCCACTTCCGCGCCTGGCTCCAGGCCCGCTACGGCACGGTCGGCGCGCTGAACGCCGCCTGGGGCACCTCCTGCTGGGGTCAGCACTACACGGGTTTCGAGCAGATCGAGCCGCCCCGCAAGGCGCCGGGCCCCGTCAACCCGGCCCAACTTCTCGACTGGCGCCGCTTCTGCAGCGACACCCTGCTGGAGCTGTTCACCGCCGAGCGGGACGCGCTGCGCGAGGTCACGCCGGCCGTTCCGGTCACCACGAACTTCATGAGCATCCTGCACGGTCTCGACTACTGGTCGTGGGCGGCGGCCGAGGATCTGGTGAGCGACGACGCCTACCCCGACCCTGCCGACCCCGAGTCGCACGTGGCGGTCGCCCTCAGCTATGACCTCATGCGCTCGCTCAAGCGACGCCCCTGGCTGCTGCTGGAGTCGGCGCCGTCGGCGGTGTCGTGGCGCGAGGTCAACGTGCCCAAGCCGCCCGGCATGATGCGCCTGCACAGCCTCCAGGCGGTGGCCCACGGCGCCGACGGAGTGATGTTCTTCCAGTGGCGACAGGCGAAGTACGGTCCGGAGAAGTTCCACTCGGCCCTGCTCCCGCACGGGGGTACCGCGACGCGCGGCTGGCAGGACACGCTGCGGCTCGGCGCGGACCTCCGGCGGCTTGCCGAGGTCGCGGGCACCGCCACGCGCGCCGAGGTGGCGCTCGTCCTGGGCTGGGACAGCTGGTGGGGCCTGGAGGCGCCGGAGTCGATGCCGTCGAACCGCCTCAAGCTCAAGGACCTGCTGCTGGCCTGGTACGCGCCGCTGCACGCCCGCGGGATCGCCGTCGACCTGGCGCCCCCTGACCGCGACCTGTCGGCCTACCGCGTGGTGATCGTGCCCAACCTCTACCTGTGCACGGCCGAGCAGGCCAAGGCGCTGGCGTCGGTCACGGGCGAGCTGGTCGTCGGCCCGTTCAGCGGCGTGGTCGACGAGTCGGACCAGGTCCACGACGGCGGCGCCCCCGGCCCGCTCCGCGAGCTGCTGGGGGTCGCGATCGACGAGTTCTGGCCGCTCGCCGACGGCGTCACCCAGCGGGTACGGCACGCCGGTGGCGACGTCGGCCTCGCCAGGACGTGGGCGGAGTGGCCGCGCGTGGTCGGCGACGCCGTGGAGGTCCTGGCCCGCTACGAGGGCGGAGACCTGGACGGCCTGCCCGCCATCACCCGCAACGGCCACGCCACCTACCTCAGCTGCCTCCTCGACGACCTCAGGCCCGTCCTCGACCGCGTGCTGCACGACGTCCCGGCTCTGGACGTCCCCCTCGGCGTCGAGGCCACCCGGCGGGAGAACCACCTCTTCCTGCTCAACCACACCAGCACCCCGCAGCAGGTCGCCCTTCCGCAGCCAGGCAGGGACCTGCTCAGCGAAACCGACCTGCGAGGGGTCATCACCCTCGCCGCGCGCGACGCCGTCGTGCTCAGGATCGAAGGAGACACGTGACGCACCCGTACATTCCGAACGCCGAGCCAGGCGTGCGGGCCGAGATGCTCGCCGCCATCGGCGCGTCGAGCGTCGAGGAGTTCTACGCCGACATCCCGGCGGACCTGCGCCTGGCCCGGCCACTCGACCTCCCGGAGCCCCTCACGGCCGAGCACGACCTCGTGCGCCACATGAAGGGCCTGTTCGACCGCGTCACCGACACCGAGGAGGCACTGAGCTTCCTCGGGCACGGCTGCTACCCCCATTACGTGCCGGCCGTCTGCGACGAGGTGAACTCCCGGAGCGAGTTCCTGACCGCCTACGCCGGTGAGCCGTACGAGGACCACGGACGGTTCCAGGCCCTGTTCGAGTACGTCAGCATGATGGGCGAACTGCTCGAGATGGACGTGGTCAACGTCCCCACCTACGACGGCTTCCAGGCGGCGGGCACGGCCCTGCGCATGGCCTGCCGCTACACCAGTCGCTCGAAGGTGCTCGTCAGCGGGGCCGTCAGCGCCGACAAGCTGAGCAAGCTGCGCGACTTCCTCAGCCCGGACATCGAGATCGCCCTCGCCCCTGCGGGCGAGAGCGGCGAGATCTCCGTGGCGGAGTTCGACGACTCCTACGCGGCGATCTACCTGGAGACCCCCAACGTCTACGGCGTCGTCGAGACGCGCGGACGGGAGCTGGCCGACCTCGCCCACGCGCACGGCGCGCTGCTCGTGGTCAGCGCCGATCCCATCTCGCTGGGAGTCCTCGCCCCGCCCTCCTCCTACGGCGCCGACATCGCCTGCGGAGACATCCAGTCGCTCGGCATGCACCAGAGCTACGGCGGCGGCCACGCCGGGTACATCGCCACGGCCGACCATGAGCCCCTGGTGGCCGAGTTCCCCTCGCGGCTGTTCGGCATCGCCCCCACCAAGGTGCCCGGCGAGTACGGCTTCGGCGACGTCTTCTACGACCGCACCTCCTTCGCCCTGCGCGAGGAGGGCAAGGAATGGGTGGGAACCGCCGCGGCCCTCTGGGGCATCACGGCCGGCGTCTACCTGGCTCTCATGGGGCCGCAGGGCATGCGGGACCTGGGCGAGACCATCCTGGCCCGCACCCGCTACGCCATGGACGCCCTCGCCGGGTCCGTCACGGTGCTGCACCGGGAGGCGATCCACTTCCGCGAATTCGCCATCGAGGTGCCCTCGAGCGCGGCCCTGCTCGACGGGTTGCGCGCCCGCGGCATCTACGGCGGCGTCGCCCTCGACGACCGCACGGTGCTGGTCTGCGTGACCGAACGCCATTCCATCACTGACATCGACCGTCTCGCCGCTGCCGTCCAGGAGGTGCTGTGAACACCGCGGAATCCTTCGCCGAGCTCCCAGTCGCGCCGAAGCCACCGCTACGCCGCTTCCACCAGGCCCGCTGGGACGAGCCGATCATCTTCGAGCTGTCCGCCCCCGGCCGCCGCGGCCTCGCCGTGCCGGAGGCGGGCGCCCCGCCGGTGGAACTCCCCGAGACCGTCCGCCGCGCCGAGCCCCCGAAACTGCCCGAGATGTCGCAGCTGCACGTGCTGCGGCACTACCTGCGCCTGTCGCAGGAGAACCTCGGTGTCGACCTCAACATCGACGTCGGTCAGGGCACCTGCACGATGAAGTACAGCCCCAAGGTCAACGACCGGTTCGCCGCCGCGATCGCCGAGCTGCACCCGCTCCAGCACGAGGAGACCGTGCAGGGCGTGCTGGAAATCTACTGGCGGCTCGAACGGATGCTGGCGGAGATCTCCGGCATGTCCAGGGTCTCCCTCCAGCCCGGATCCGGGTCGGCCGCCATCTACGCGAACATCGCCATGATCCGCGCCTACCACGCCGCCAACGGCGAGGGCCACCGCGACCAGGTCATCACCACGATGTTCTCCCACCCGTCGAACGCCGCCTGCGCCAAGACCGCCGGCTACGAAGTGATCACGCTGATGCCGGACGCCGACGGCTACCCGGACATCGAGGCGCTGCGCGCGGCCGTCGGCCCCCGTACCGCCGCGCTGATGATCACCAATCCGGAGGACACCGGCATCTTCAACCCCCGGATCAGGGAGTTCGTCGAGCTGGTGCACTCGGTGGGCGGCCTGGCCTGCTACGACCAGGCCAACGCCAACGGCATCCTCGGCATCACCAGGGCCCGCGACGCCGGGTTCGACCTGTGCCACTTCAACCTGCACAAGACGTTCTCCACCCCGCACGCCTGCGGCGGCCCCGCGGCGGGCGCGTGCGGCGTCTCGGCGGCGCTGGAGCCGTTCCTGCCCGGCCCGGTCGTCACCTTCGACGGCGCCACGTACGGGATGGAGACCCCGCCCAGCTCGATCGGCAAGGTGCGCCCGTTCCTCGGCGTCACCCCCAACATCGTCCGCGCCTACGCGTGGATCATGGCCATGGGCGCCGAGGGACTGCGGCAGGTGGCCGAGACGGCCGTGCTCAACAACAACTATCTGATGCACAAGATCCTGCAGATCCCCGGCGCGTCGGCGCCGTGGGACAAGCGGCGCGTCGAACAGGTGCGCTACTCCTGGCAGGAGCTCTCGGAGGAGACAGGGGTCCACTCCGAGGAGATCGGCGTCCGGGCGGCCGACTTCGGCGTGCACTACTGGACCAGCCACCACCCGTACCTGGTGCCTGAGCCTTTCACGCTGGAGCCGACGGAGTCGTACTCGAAGGAGGACCTCGACGAGTACGCCGCCATCCTGGCCCACGTGGCCTCCGAGGCGCGCACGGATCCCGAGTTCGTCAAGGGCGCGCCGTACAACCAGAGCGTGCACAAGATCGACACGACATCGCTCGACGACCCCAAGGCGTGGGCGCCCACCTGGCGCGCCTACGTTCGTAAGCACCTGTCATGACCTCCGACGTCGCCGCCCCGCGGAATCCCGTCCCCTTTCCTGACCGCGAAGTGGTGGTCGGGCTGGTCGTCAACCCGGTGGCCGGGCTGGGCGGGGCGGCGGGCCTCAAAGGCAGCGACGGCGAGCAGGTGCAGCGCGAGGCCCTGGCCAGGGGTGCGACGCCCCGGGCGGGGGAGCGGGCGGCGCGCGCCGTCCGCGCTCTCCTGGCCCGCCGCCCCGGCACCCGCGTGGTCACGGTGCCGGGCTCGATGGGCGAGCACAGCGCTCGCGACGCCGGAGCGCCCTGCGTCCTGGTGCGACCGTCACCCTCGTCCTCGGCCGATCCCGGATCGGCCGGCGCCACCACGGCACGGGACACGCGCCGGGCGGTCCTCGCGCTCGCCGACGTCGATCTGCTGCTGTTCGCGGGGGGTGACGGGACCGCGCGGGACGTCCTCGACGCGGTCCGCGAGCTCGGCGACCAGGCGCCGCCCGTGCTGGGGATCCCGGCAGGGGTGAAGGTCTACTCGGGGTGCTTCGCCGTCAGCCCTGCCGCGGCGGGGTTCCTCGCCGCGGGGTACGCCTCCGGCCTGCGGCACGGGCCGGGGACGGCGGGCGCCGGCACGGTGGAGGCCGAGGTGGTGGATCTCGACGAGGATCGCTACCGGCAGGGGCTGGTCAGCCCACGCCTCTACGGGAGCCTGCGGGTGCCCGCCGCCAGGGCGGCCCTGTCGGGACGGAAGTCCGGCTCCTCCGGAGTCGTCCCCGCCTCCGTCGAGGGCATCGCGCGGGAGGTCGTGGCCCGCATGCGGCCAGGTGTCCGCTACGTCCTTGGCCCCGGCGCCACCACGCAGGCGGTCGGCCGCGAGCTCGGGCTCACGACCACGCTGCTCGGGGTGGACGTGGTCGAGGCCGACGACGGGGGCGTGCTGGTCGCGGGCGACGTCTCCGAGGCGGAGCTGTTCGCTCTCGTCACCGGCAGGGAGGCGGTCGTCGTGCTGTCGGTGATCGGCGGGCAGGGGTTCGTCCTCGGCCGCGGGAACCAGCAGGTGTCCCCCAGAGTGATCGACGCGGTCATCGGGTGCGGGGACGCCACAGGCCGGCGGCTGCTCGTGCTGGCCACCCCGCAGAAGCTGGCCGCGTTGCGGGGACGGCCGCTGCTGGCCGACAGCGGCGACGAGGGCCTCGACCGGAAGCTCACCGGGCACGTCCAGGTGATCACCGGGTACCGCGAGAGCACGATTTACCAGATCTGTACGGCAAGTGAGGAGTTTCAGGGATGAACACGCTCGAGGGCAAGATCGCGATCGTCACGGGCGGTGCCTCGGGCATCGGGCGGGCCACGGCGCTGACCTTCGCCCGCGCAGGCGCCAGGGTGGTGGTCGCCGACATCGACGGCCCCGGCGCGGAGGCGACGGTCGAGCAGATCGCCGCCGTGGCCGGCGACAAGGCCGCCGTGGCCGTGCGGGCCGACGTGTCGGACTCCGACGACTGCCGCAGGATCGTCCAGACCGCCCTCGACGCGTTCGGCGCTCTGCACGTGCTGTTCAACAACGCGGGCATCATCCGCCGTACCACGGCCCTGGATCTCGACGTCGAGGAGTGGGACCGCGTCATGGCGGTCAACGTCAGGTCCGTCTTCCTCATGTGCAAGCACGCCATCCCCGCCATGACCGAGGGCGGTTCCATCGTCAACACCGGCTCCGGATGGGGCCTGAAGGGCGGTGGGAACGCCATCTCCTACTGCGCGTCCAAGGCCGCGGTGGTCAACATGACCCGGGCCCTCGCCATCGACCACGCCAGGGCCGGCATCCGGGTCAACTCCGTGAACCCCGGCGACACCGACACACCGATGCTGCGCGACGAGGCCCGTCAGCTCGGAGAGGACTGGGCCGCGTTCCAGACCGACGCGGCCGACCGGCCGATGGGCAGGTCCGGCACTCCGGACGAGATCGCCCAGGCCGTGCTCTTCCTGGCGAGCGACGCCGCCAGCTACATCACCGGATCCGCCCTCGTCGTCGACGGCGGCGGCCTCGCCTGACACCCGGGGCCCGGCCTCGGCCTGCCCCCGCCGTGCCTGACCCCCACTCGCCTCGACACCCCCCTGAACACAAGCCTGAAGGAGCCACCATGAAGCGTGCGCTAGCCATCCTGGGCGTCCTCGCCCTCGCCACCACCGCGTGCAGCGGCAGCGGCGGCGGGAACGTTCCCGGCACGAGCGGCGGCCAAGGACAGGTCACCGTCCGCTGGTCCACCTGGGGATCGGCCGAGGACCTCAAGCTCTACGAGAAGTTCACCGACGACTTCCACAAGCGGCACCCCGGCATCCGGCTCAAGCTGGAGTCGGTCGCCGACTACGAGGACTACCACCCCAAGCTGCTCGCCCAGCTCACCAGCAAGACGGCGCCCGACGTGTTCTTCGTGGGCGACGACAACATCGGCAAGTTCGTCTCCGCAGGGGTGGTCACCCCGCTCAACGACCAGCTGTCCGGGCCGGAGTCCAAGAGCAAGCCGGAGGACTTCTTCGAGGGCATCTACGGCGGCGCCAAGCTCGACGGCAAGATCTACGGCGTCCCCAACGACACCAACCCCGAGGTCCTCTGGTTCGACAAGCAGGCCCTGAAGGACGCGGGGATCACCGAGGACCCCGCCGCCCTCCACGAGGCCAAGCAGTGGACCATGGCGAAGTACCTGGAGATGAACGCCAAGCTCAAGGCGGCGGGCAAGGCCGGCTCGATCTTCTGGAACTGGTACGGCTCCACGTACTCCATGATCAACGGCTTCGGCGGCAAGGTGTGGGACGGCGGCAAGTTCGTCGCCACCACGGACGCCAAGTCCCGCCAGGCGCTGCAGATGCTGGCCAAGGGCTACCAGGACAAGACCTTCCTCAGCGCCGACACCCTGCCCGACAGCAACGGGCCCAGCACCCAGTTCCTCAAGCACAAGGTCGGCTTCTACGCGGGCGGTCGCTGGGTGATCGACTCGTTGAAGAAGGGCGGCGAGCTGGACAACTACGACATCGTGCCGTTCCCCTCGCAGACCGGCGAGCCCATGCCCGGCGCCGTCGCCGCCTCCTACCTGTCCATCAACAAGGACACCAAGCTGCCGAAGGAGGCCTTCACGTTCCTCACCGAGTTCGTCGGCAAGGACGGCCAGCTCCTGCGGCTCAAGGGCGGCGGCGCGGTGCCGTCCGTCAAGGGCGCCGAGCAGGTCGTGCTGGAGGACAAGTACCCCGCCCACGCCCAGACCTTCCTCGACGTGCGCGACACCGGCTTCGCCAACTACGCCGAGGAGGTCTCCGTGCCAGGCCTGACCGCCGACATCAACGAGCACCTGATGAAGGTGTGGACCGGCAAGGTCGGCTTCGACGAGGGCATGACCGAGTTGCAGAAGCTCGTCGAGAGCAAGCTGGGCTAGCCGTGGCCATCCTCACCGAGGCCCGCCCTCAGGTGGCCCGCCGGGCGAAGGGCGTCAGGAACAGGGACGGCTGGTGGGCCGCGTTCTTCCTCGGGCCACAGCTCACCCTGCTGGCCGTGTTCCTGGTCTTCCCGCTCGGGTTCGCCGTCGTGCTGGCCTTCATGCGGTGGGACGGGCTGGGCCAGAAGGAGTGGGTGGGCCTGGACAACTTCGCCGCCCAGCTCTCCGATCCTGAGTTCGGGCTGGCCGTGTGGAACACGGTCAAGCTCGCGCTGCTGACCGCGCCGTTCGGGCTCGCACTGGCGCTGCTCATCGCGGTCGCGCTGAACAGCGTCAAGGGCGGCGGCTTCTACCGCGTGCTGTACTTCATGCCGGTGGTCACCAGCTCGGTCGCCGTCGCGCTGATGTGGCAGATCATCCTGGCCGGCGACGAGTACGGCGTGCTCAACGCCTCGCTGGAGCGCTGGTTCGGCATCACCGGCCCTGACTGGCTGGGCGATCCCGGCTGGGTGATCGTGGCCATCGCGGTGGTGACGATCTGGTCGTCGCTCGGGCTCAACGTGGTGATCTTCCTGGCCGGGCTGCAGACCATCCCGCCGCAGATCGTCGAGGCGGCCAGGATGGACGGCGCGGGCAGCCTGCGCATCTTCCGCTCGGTCACGCTGCCGCTTCTCTCGCCCACGATCTTCTTCTCGACCGTGGTCGCGGTGATCAGCTCGTTCCAGGCGTTCGACCAGATCTACGTGCTGGTCAACCCGAAGTACAACGATGGCGCGCGCACGATCGTCTACCAGGTCTACGAGCTCGGCTTCCAGGACTTCCAGTTCGGCATGAGCAGCGCCGCCGCGCTGATCCTGCTGGTCCTGACGCTGCTGGTGACCCTCGTCCAGTTCGCCGCGCAGAAGCGCCTCGTCCACTACGACACGTGAGGGGGCGCGGATGCGACCCAGGCAGGTAGCCCTGCACGCCGTGCTCACCATCGGCGGGCTGGCGATGCTGTTCCCGTTCGTCTGGATGCTGCTGACCTCGTTCAAGAGCGTGCGGCAGATGCTGAACAACCCGCTCGACTGGCTGCCCGACCCGTGGCGCTGGGAGAACTATCCCGACGCGCTCGCGGCGATGCCGTTCGGCACCGCGTACTGGAACAGCTTCTACATCGCCGCCATCAACGTCACTCTCACCCTGCTGACCTCGGCCATGGCCGCCTACGCCTTCGCCAGGATCAGGTTCAGGGGCTCGGAAGTGCTGTTCGTGGTGTTCCTGGCCACCCAGATGGTGCCCGCGCAGGTGACGATCGTGCCGCTCTACCTGATGCTGGCGCAGTTCGGGTGGATCGACTCGCACCTGTCGCTGATCGTGCCGTCCATCGCGAACCCGTTCGCGGTGTTCCTGCTCCGCCAGTTCATCAGGGCGGTGCCGGTGGAGCTGGAGGAGGCCGCCAGGATCGACGGCGCGGGCCGCTGGCGGTGCTTCTGGAACGTCGTGCTGCCGAACATCCGCCCCGGCCTGGGCGCGCTCGGCATCATCGCCTTCCTCGCCTCGTGGAACTCGTTCCTCTTCCCGCTGATCTTCCTGAACTCGCCTGAGCTGGCCACCGTGCCGCTGCTGCTGAGCCAGTTCTCCGGCGGGCGCACGGCGGTCGACTACGGGCTCATCCTGGCGGGCTCCGCGATCGCGGTGGTGCCCATGCTGATCGCCTTCCTGATCGGCCAGAGAAAAATCATCAACTCGATGGCGGCTTCGGGACTGGGTGGGCGCTGATGCTGGATCTGAGAGAACGACCGTTCACCGACCGGGGCTCCCGGCTGCTGGTGATGGCGGCCGACGACGGCTCGCTCTGGATCGCCAGAGCCCTGTACGAGACCCCGCTGCGCGACACGACCGTCCTGACGGGACTGCGGGTCCTCGCGGGAGACCGGGAGCTGCCGGTACGGCAGGCGCTGCCCGACCGGGTGGAGTTCGAGGGCGGCGTGGCGATGGCCTTCGCAGGTCCCGACACGATCGTGCTGAGCGGCAGGGACGCGCGGGCGGTGTGGGACGGCGGAGAGGCCGACATCGACGGCTGTCTCACGCTGGTCGGCCCTCCTGCCGGCGACGGCGCGGCGGTGCTCGCGGCGGCCGCCACGCGATGGCGTGACTGGTTCGCCGCCATGCCGTCCGTGTCCGAGGCGCTGCGCGAGCGCGCGCAGCAGGCGTGGTGGACGCTCGGGGTGAACCTGGTGCCGATCCGGGGAAGGGAGTCGCTGATCCCCTCCAAGTACGGCTACGTCGGCCTGTGGAACTGGGACTCCTACTTTCACGCTGTCGCTCTCAGGCACGCCGACCCGGCGCTGGCCAGGGAGCAGATCCGCATCCTGCTCGACAACCAGAGGCCGGACGGCCTGATCCCCGACGTGGTGCACGACCACGGGGTGCTCACCGAGACCACCGATCTGCCCCGCTCGGACCTGGCCCGCCTGGCCCAGCACGTGGGAGGCGAGCCGCTTCGGGAGGTGGTGCCGGTCACCAAGCCGCCGCTCACCGCCTGGGCCGTGTGGAAGATCCACGAGGTGGATCCCGACCTGGACTTCCTGGCCGAGGTCTACGAGCCGCTGGTTCGCTCGCAGGAATGGTGGTTCGCCCGCTCGGATCCCGACGGCGACGGCCTGGCCGAATACCTCCACCCGTACTCGTCCGGCCTGGACGACAGCCCCATCTGGGATCACGGGCCGCGCGCCGAGCCTCCCGACCTCAACGCCTACCTGGCGTTGCAGTACGACCGGCTCGGCGACATCGCCGCCGCGCTCGGCCGCGACCCCTCCGGGTGGCGGGCCAAGGCTCAGGCGCTCGTCGACCTCATGGTGGCGCGCCGATGGAGCGGCACCCGCTTCGTCACCAGGGTCGCGGGGCGGGAGGCGACCGTCCGCACCCCGCTGGACCTCATGCCGCTGGTGACCGGGCGGCTGCCCGCCGCGATCGCCACCCGGCTCGTCGAGGACCTGCGCTCGCCGAGCTTCTGGGGGGAGCGTCCGGTGCCCACCGTGGCGTTCGACGACCCCGGATTCGACCCCGATGCCATGTGGCGCGGCCCGGTCTGGCTGAACGTCAACTACCTGCTGATCGACGGCCTGCGCCGGTCCGGCCACCCGGAGACGGCTCGTGAGCTGAGGGAACGCACGCTGGCGATGGTCCGCGACGGCGGCGGTCTCTACGAGTACTGGAACCCGCTGACGGGCCGCAGGGCGGGCAGGGCGACCAGCGGGTTCGGCTGGTCGGCCGCGCTCTTCCTGGACCTGGCCCAGGAGGACCCTGCCGGGCACGCGTAGTGACCGCCGTCCGGGGCGCGATCCCGAGTGGACGCGCCCCGGGGAGGTCAGGCGAGGCCGGCTTCGGCACGGAGGAGGGCGGAAAGGCGCTCGCCCGAGACGGGCAGGCCTTTGTGTGCGAACCACGTGGCGACGTTGCGGGCGTCGCGGTCGAGGAAGTCGGGGCCGGTCGGGTGGGCGATGACGTCGACGATCTGGGGCAGGTCGATGATCACCAGGCGCCCTTCGTCGACCAGCAGGTTGTACGGCGACAGGTCGCCGTGCGCGAGACCCTCCCTGGAGAGGACGACCATGGCCTCGACCAGCTGCTCCCAGAGGTCGTCCAGCCCCTCGTCCACGGTCGCCAGGCGCGGGGGCCGCGTAGCCGTCGGGGGTGCCGACGAACTCCTGGAGGATCTCCGTGCCGAGGATCTGCACCGGGTAGGGCACCGGCAGCCCCAGCTCCCACAGGCGCACGAGCGCGGAGAACTCCGCCTGCGCCCACTGTCCCGCGATGACCTGCTTGCCGAACGCGGTGCGCGAGGACATCGCCCTGGCGGCGCGCGAGTCGCGCATGCGGCGGCCCTCCAGGTAGCCGGAGTCGCGGTGGAAGAGCCGGTGGTCGCTGGAGCGGTAGCGCTTGGCGGCCAGCAGGCAGACCCTGTCGGTGTCGGGCACGCCGCGCGAGATGAGATGGACGTCGGCTTCCTTGCCGGTCTTGAGGATGCCGAGCTCGGTGTCGACGGCGGCCAGCTCGGTGACCAGCCAGCCGGGACGGGGCTCGGGGCCACGCTCGGTCGGGGTGCTGAGGTCCCAGGTGGACCAGCGGTCACCTGAGGGAGGGCCGTCGAGGTCGACGGGGTTGCTGTCGAGCCAGTCGAGGTCGTCGGCGTCGAGGCGGTGCTTCTTCGGCACGGTGGTGATCTCCTGATGAGGATGCCCACCGGCGCGGCGATCAGGTCAGCGGCTGACCGATGGGAGAGCAAACGGACGCGGAAAAGGGCACGCGAACACTCGTCGTCACGGTCACCCCTCCCTTCGTCCGGCGCCTCGACGCTCCGGTCGAGGACTCCCACGTGTCGAAGCCGCTGCCGAGGCGCGGCGACACCTCGACGAGTATGCAGGGCCGGAAACCGGCGGCGCAACGCAATATCGACCGCCTACGATCACGGGCATGGAACGGTGCGTGGAATGCGGACGCTGGCCCTACGCAGGGGCGCCAGGCTGCCGCCGCTGCCTGGCGCTGGTGGATCGCATCATCGAGGACGGCTACCAGGCGTTCCTGAAGGAGCTCGACCTGGAGGACGACGTCGCCGTCGCCGAGATGATCGTCGAGGAGATCAAGGGCTACGACTGGCGGGTGGTCGACGGCGCCTTCGAGCGTCTGACCTGCGGGGCATGCGGCAGCAGGCGGGGAAGGGGTCCGAAGGACTGCCCGCCGTGCGAGCTCGACGAGGGCTTTCGCTACTCCGCCCGCGAGGTCGACAGGCCCGGTGTGATGCCCCGTAACGAGCACGCGATCAGAGTCGGCGCGGCCGTGCTGCGCAACGGGCACAGGCACTCGCCGAGGGCGCTGCTCAGCTGGCAGATCGGCTTCCCGCTGGTCCTGAGCGGCTACCTGCCCTCCACACCGGAGGCGCAGGCCCTACGTGCCCGCGTCAACAGGGGCGCCACCTACGAGGACCTGGCCGCCGTCCACGTGCCCGACCTGACCGGCTGGCCCACCACTGCCTGACGGGCGGCTCAGGACGGGTCGCGGCGCTCCTGCATGGTCTTGCGGTACAGCTCGTCGATCTCGTCGAGCGGGTCGACGGTCCTGCGCCTGGACTCGATCTCCAGCTCGGTGCGGGCGTGCAGCTCCTCGATGCCGGTGGAGGCGTGGTGCACCTGGCTGTCGAGCAGATCGGCCCTGATCCTTGCGCACATGGCGGTCAGCTTGGCCTGGTGCTCGCGCAGCCGGTCGAGCGTGACGTGGTCGACATAGGGGGAGACGCGGCGCTGCTGGGCGTACATGCCGAGCTGGGTGTCGTGCACGTCCGCCTGCTGGGACAGCTCTCTCATCAGCTGCGGCAGATCTCCGAGGCCCCAGCCCTGCTGCAGGGCGGCGTCGACGTGCTGCCTGGTCATGGAGACCTCGCGGCGCAGGTCGAGACGTAGCCGCTCGACCTCGGCCGCGTCGCCGTTGCCCATGGCGTTGACGTGGGTGGCCAGGCGCGCTGTGGCCTGTCGCGCCGACTGACTGGCCCTCTTGCCCACCTTGACCAGGGCGTAGACGGCCACCCCCGCCAGGGCGAGGAAGATCACGACGACCGCGAGCAGGATCAGAAGGAAAGTGCTGATCGGAGGGACCTCCAGTCCGGCCTTTATCTCAGAGGATAGTTGATTCGACGTGCCTGGAGGCGGCCGGTCAGGAGACGACGTGCGGGCGCAGGGGCGGGGGCCACTGGGCGCCCGCACGCGTCTGGCCGAACGCTAGCGCCTTCGCGCTCTCCCGGGAGTCATCCGCCGGAAGGATCCGCCCTCACTCCCTCGAAGGACTGCGGACTCTTCTGATCGCCCACCAGGCGAAGACGGCCAGCGCGGCCAGCAGGACCAGCACCAGGACCGGCAGGAAGATCGCGACCAGGCTGACGCCGAGCGAGCCGGCGTCCTCCACGGTGCTGACCACGGGGGCGCCGAGGCCGCCGGTGGTGGCGTTCACGACCGGCCTGGCCGTGGACTTCAGCACATGGACGGCCAGCGCGGTCACGATCCCGATGAGCCACCCCGCCCAGGGGTTCTCCGTCATCCAGGTGGAGCTGTCGATCTCGGCGGCGGCCGCGGTGGCGCTGAAGACCACGCCGCCTGACGCCGGCCGTACGGCGGTCTGGATGGCGTCGTTGACGCTGTCGACCACGGGCACCTTGTCCAGCACGAACTCGGCCAGCAGGAGCACCGCGATGATCGCGAGCACGCCCCAGTTGGACAGCCACCCGTAGCCGTCGGGCAGCTTCACCGCGTCGGTCAGGTTGGCCAGCACCCCGACCACCAGGAGCGGAATGTAGGCGTTCAACCCGGCGGCGGTGCTCAGTCCGAGGCCGGTCAGTGCAGCGAGCATCCCTTGTCCCATCCTGTACGGCAGGCCTCCCACAGCCCACCGCGGTCACCGGGTGACCCTCCGTCCATCACGCGATGCGGGCGGGACTTCGGCGCCCGCCGTGACGTCGCCCCCGCCTCCTTCGACCGTAGCTCCTGACCCGTCCGCGCGGTCGTCCCGTCGATCACCTGGCCGGGATTTCGTCGTCCCCCGGATCCCCCGCCGGCGGGGCCCGGGTCCTCGGGGGAGGCGGCGCCCGGAGGCCCGTCACCCCAAGGCGAACTCATTCGGTGAGCCGGGAGAGCCGCTCGATCGCGTCGCCGAACTCCTCGATCATCTCGTAGACCACCTGGCGGGCCGGCTTCACCTGGTCGAGCTGGCCCACCACCTGCCCGACGAAGTAGTTCGCCAGCTCCACCGCGCCCGGCTCGCCCCGTTCCGCCGCCTGCACCACGCGGGCCATCGCCGACTCCGCGAGCACCATCTGCAGCGGCATCCCGAGCGGGCCGGGGCTGTCCTCGCCAGAGTCCCACGCTGCGGTCCAGGCCGAGGCGAGCTGCCTGGCCGGCTTGCCCGTGCGCGAGCGTGAGCGGACCGTGTCGAGCGAGGAGGCGGCCAGCATCTTCCTCTTGACCGATCGCGGCGTCTCGGCCTCCTCGGTCGTCAGCCACACCGACCCGCACCACACGCCCTCGGCGCCCAAAGCCATGGCCGCGGCCATCTGCCGTCCCGACGCGATTCCGCCGGCGGCCAGCACGGGCACGGGCGCGACGGCGTCGACGACCTGCGGCACCAGCACCATCGTGGCGATCTCACCGGTGTGGCCGCCGGCCTCCGTGCCCTGCGCCACGATGATGTCGGCGCCGGCCGCCACCTGTCTGCGCGCGTGCTCCACCGTCCCCACCAGCGCCGCGACGGGCACGCCCGCCTCGCGGGCCATGGAGACCATCTGCGGAGGCGGCGGGCCGAGCGCGCTGGCGATCAGGCCGACAGGGTGCCTGAGCGCCACCTCGATGAGCTCGGTCGCGCCCCTGGCACTGACCCTGTCGCCGAACCCGGCGGGCGAGGCGGCGAACGGCACGCCGTAGCGCTGGAGGAGGCCGGTGGTGAAGGACAGGTGCGACTCGGGCACGGTCGCCCTCGGGCCCTCGGTCCTGCCGGGCACCAGCACGTCCACCCCGTACGGCCTGCCGCCCACCTGCGCGTCGATCCAGTTCAGCTCGGTGTCGAGCTGCTCGGCCGAGTAGGCGACGGCGCCGAGCACGCCGAAGCCGCCCGCGTTGGTGACCGCGGCGACCACGTCGCGGCAGTGGCTGAAGGCGAACAGAGGGAACTCGACGCCCAGACGCTCACAGATCGCGCTCCGCATGGGCTGACGCTAACCCCTAGGAGTCGTCCTCGTCATCGTCCTGCTCGACGGTCCACGACACCGAGGTGATCGCGGGTTCGAGGCTCAGCCGGCTGGTGGCGCCCTCGAACAGGTTCTCGTCACGGCGCAGGCTGTCGACGAGTGCGTGCACCTCGACCTGTCCGCGCAGGTCGGAGTCATGGCTGTGGAGGCTGCGCAGACGCAGTTCGGGACGGGTGAGGGCGTTGACGATCAGCTTCCTGACATGGGCCTGGTCGTCGTCCCAGCACCTGACCTCGAAGCGGTAGCGGGTGCGCCGCCGGGCCCTTCGCCGGTCGAGGAAGCGGCCGATGGGCCGCATCGCGGTGTTCGCGCCGACGATCAGGAGGGTGCCCGCGACGGACAGGAAGTACATGCCCGCTCCGGCCAGGGATCCCACGGCGGCGGCGCACCACAGGGTGGCGGCGGTGTTGAGCCCCCTGATGTTGAAGCCCTCGCGCAGGATCACACCCGCGCCGAGGAAGCCGATGCCCGAGACGATCTGCGCGGCCACCCTGGTCGGATCGGCGGTGCCGGGGTCGCCGACGAAGCCGTAGGCGCTCAGCAGCACGAACAGCGCGGACCCCACGGCGACGAGCAGGTTGGTGCGCAGGCCCGCCATCCGGGCCCGCCACTGCCGCTCCATGCCGATCACCGCGCCCAGCACGGCCGCGGTGACCAGCCGCAGCAGGAGATCGACGTCGGCCATACCGGAGGGGTTCCCTCAGCCGGGGGTGTGAGGCGTTCCGATGCCGATCCATGGCCGGGTGATTTACAGCATTTGTCCAGACTGCTGGTGATACGCGTACCTCAGGCCCCCGGCGTTTTCAGCCGGTGGCCTGACGGTCGAAGGGGGTGACGCCCGGCGCGTGCCAGCCCAGGTCGGCGGAGTAGCTGCGGACCACCTTGGCGGGCACCCCCGCGATCACACTGTGGTCGGGGAACTCGCCGCGCACCACCGCGCCGCCCGCCACCACGCACTGCCTGCCGATCCTGGTGCCGGGCAGGATGATCGCCCCGGCGCCCAGCCAGGACCCGTCGCCGATCGAGACCGGATTGTTGCGCGGCCACTGCCTGCCGATCGGCAGGTCGGGGTCGTCGTAGACGTGGTTCTGGTCGGTGATGTACACGTAGGGGCCGGTGAAGACGTCGTCGCCGATGTCGATCGACTGGTGGGCGACGATGTGGCTGCCCCTGCCGATCGAACAGCTTCCCCCGATGCGCAGAATGGAGTTCGGGCCCAGGTCGACGCCTGGTCCCATGCCGCACGACAGCGAGACGCGCTCGCCGATCAGGGTGTGCCCGCCGATCTCGATCCAGCGCTCTCCGAAGATCGCGCCGACGGGGAAGGCGATGCTGACGCCCTCGCCCATGTGGCGGAAGCGGTAGCCGGCCTGACTGGCAGGGGTGAGCGCGCCCGCTCTCCTGACCGCGTCGTAAAGGCGGTGAACCAGGGCGCCGACCGCCCGCCGTACTAGTGACATAAGGCCCAAAGTTACTCTGTGGACCTGCCGTTCGGGCATGTCGAGGGCGTTGTTTGATATCCTGAGAGCCCGTGGACGTCAACGCCACACCTCGAGCCACGGGAGACTTCTTGCGCAGCGCATCGCAAACCAAGCATCTGTTCGTCACCGGCGGTGTCGCCTCCAGTCTCGGCAAGGGGCTCACTGCGTCCAGCCTGGGCCGCCTGCTGAAGGCCCGCGGTCTGCGGGTCACCATGCAGAAGCTCGACCCCTACCTCAACGTCGACCCAGGAACGATGAACCCGTTCCAGCACGGTGAGGTCTTCGTCACAGACGACGGCTCCGAGACCGACCTCGACGTCGGCCACTACGAGCGCTTCCTCGACACCGACCTGCACGGCTCGGCCAACGTCACGACGGGCCAGGTCTACTCCAACGTCATCGCCAAGGAGCGGCGCGGGGAGTACCTCGGCGACACCGTCCAGGTGATCCCGCACATCACCAACGAGATCAAGGAGCGCATCCGCGGCATGGCCGGTCCCGACGTGGACGTGGTCATCACCGAGGTGGGCGGCACGGTCGGCGACATCGAGTCGCTGCCCTTCCTCGAGTCGGTGCGCCAGATCAGGCACGAGGTCGGCCGCGACAACGTCTTCTTCCTGCACGTGTCGCTGCTGCCGTACATCGGGCCGAGCGGTGAGCTGAAGACCAAGCCGACCCAGCACAGCGTGGCCGCCCTGCGCAGCATCGGCATCCAGCCCGACGCCATCGTGCTGCGCTCCGACCGTCCTGTCCACACCTCGATCAAGCGCAAGATCAGCCTGATGTGCGACGTCGACGAGGACGCCGTGGTCAGCGCCGTCGACGCGGCCTCCATCTACGACATCCCCAAGGTGCTCCACACCGAGGGCCTCGACGCCTACGTCGTCCGCCGCCTCGGCCTGCCCTTCCGCGACGTCGACTGGAAGGAGTGGGAGCAGCTCCTGCGCAGGGTCCACCGCCCGGCCAAGGAGGTCACGGTCGCGCTGGTCGGCAAGTACATCGACCTGCCCGACGCCTACCTCAGCGTCACCGAGGCGCTGCGCGCGGGCGGCTTCGCCAACGACGCCCGCGTCAACATCCGCTGGGTCAAGTCCGACGACTGCGAGAGCGAGGAGGGCGCGGCCCGCGAGCTCGACGGCGTCGACGGCGTGCTGATCCCCGGCGGGTTCGGCGTGCGCGGCATCGAGGGCAAGATCGGCGCGATCCGCCACGCCCGCGAGAACAAGATCCCGCTGCTCGGCATCTGCCTCGGCATGCAGGGCATGGTCATCGAGGCCGCCCGCAACCTGGCGGGCATCGCCGACGCCAACAGCGCGGAGTTCGACCCCGACAGCAAGCATCCGGTGATCTCGACCATGGCCGACCAGGAGGACGTCGTCTCCGGCGAGCGCGACATGGGCGGCACCATGCGCCTCGGCCTCTACACCGCCAAGCTCGGCGAGGGCACGCTGGCCCGCCAGCTCTACGGCGGCAAGGCCAAGGCCGACGAGCGCCACCGCCACAGGTACGAGGTCAACAACGCCTACCGCGAGCAGCTGGAGAAGGTCGGCCTGGTCTTCTCGGGCCTGTCGCCCGACGGCCGCCTGGTGGAGTACACCGAGCTGCCCGCCGAGACGCACCCGTTCTTCATCGGCACCCAGGCCCACCCCGAGTTCCGCTCCCGTCCGACCCGCTCGCACCCGCTGTTCAAGGGCCTCATCGGCGCCTCGCTGGTCTACGCCGACGGCCGCTCGCCCAAGGCGGCCAAGAAGTGAGGATCGAGGATCTGCCCGAACAGTGGCCGGTCGTCGAGTCCAGGGAGCACTTCAAGGGGTACGTGATCGGCGTGCGCACCGACACCGTGCGCATGCCGCGCGACGAGGTCGCCGACCGCGACTACGTCGTCCACCCCGGCTCCGTGGCGGTCCTCGCGCTCGACGAGGACGACCGCGTGCTGCTGATCAGGCAGTACCGCCATCCGACGCGGCACCTGCTGTGGGAGCTTCCCGCCGGGATCCGCGACGTCGAGGGCGAGCCGCTGGCCGCCACCGCCGCCCGCGAGCTGGCCGAGGAGGCGGGCTACCAGGCAGGCACCTGGCACACCCTCGTCGACCTCTACCTCTCCCCTGGCATGTCGGACGAGCGCATCCGCGTCTTCCTGGCCCGTGACCTGTCGAAGGTCGAGATCGACTTCGACCGGCGCCACGAGGAGTTCGACATGCCGGTGGAGTGGGTGCCCCTGGGTGACGCCGTGGAGAGGGCGCTCATGGGAATGATCCACAATTCCCCGACCGTGGCCGGTATCCTCGCCGCGTATGCGGCTTCGGTCGAGGGATTCGCCCTGTTGCGGCCCGCCGACGCCCCGGAGGCGTGACAGGAGGACTCTTCGTGGAGGCAGTGCTCTCCAGCTACCTCGCCCATCTGGCGGTGGAGCGAGGCCTGGCTGCCAACACGCTGGCCTCCTACCGCAGAGACCTGCGCCGCTACGTCGAGCACCTGAGGACGCGCGGCAGGGTCACCTTCGGTGAGGTGGGCGAGGCCGACGTCCTCGCCTTCCTCACCGTGCTGCGCGAGGGCGACGGCGACCACCCCGCCCTGGTCGCCAGCTCGGCGGCCCGGGCGGTCTCGGCGGTCAGGGGATTGCACAGGTTCGCCCTGCGCGAGGGCGTCGCCGCCCACGACCCCGCCCACGAGGTCCGCCCTCCGCGCCAGCTGCGCCGCCTCCCGAAGGCCATCGGCGTCGCCGAGGTCGAGCGGCTCATCGCCGCCTCAGGTCCCGACGGCGCGCCGCTGACCCTCCGCAACAGGGCCCTGCTCGAGCTGCTGTACGGCACGGGCGCGCGCATCTCCGAAGCCGTCGGCCTGGCCCTCGACGACCTCGAACAGGAGCAGGTACGGCTGCGCGGCAAGGGAGGGCGCACCAGGGTCGTGCCCGTCGGCCGCTTCGCCAGGCAGGCGCTCGACGCCTACCTCGTGCGGGCCAGGCCGTCCCTGCTGGCACACGGCCGCGGCACCCCCGCCGTCTTCCTCAACGCCCGAGGCGGCCGCCTCACCCGGCAGGGGGCGTGGGAGGTGCTCCAGGCCGCCGCCGAGAGGGCGGGGCTCGAAGGGATCTCTCCGCACGTCTTGCGGCATTCGTTCGCAACTCACCTCCTTGACGGCGGTGCGGACGTTAGGGTGGTCCAGGAACTCCTCGGCCACGCCTCGGTGACGACCACCCAGGTCTACACCTTGGTGACGGTTGACAAGCTCCGCGAGGTCTACGCCGCGGCGCACCCTCGCGCTCGACAGTGATCTATAGTCTTTGCGTCACGCGGCGTGCCGTCTTGCCGCCTAAGTGCTGACGCCATAGTGTCCGTCCGGACGGTCCGGTTCGGGACCGTCAGGGAGGTTCGAGCTGGTGACTGTGACCGCCAACGGTTCGACTCCGGGGACCCCCGAGAATCCCTGGGGTGACACGAAGACCAACACGCCCGCCACGGGCGTGAATCTGGGCCCCACCAGGCGACCGCGCCCGGTGTTCCCTGAGCCGCTGCCGCGCGAGACGCACGGCCCGGCCAGGGTGGTCGCCATGGTCAACCAGAAGGGCGGGGTCGGCAAGACGACCACCACCATCAACCTGGGCGCCGCGCTCGTCGAGTGCGGGCTGAAGGTCCTGCTCGTCGACTTCGACCCGCAGGGCGCGCTGTCGGTGGGCCTGGGCATCAACCCGCTCCAGCTCGACCTGACGGTCTACAACCTGCTGATGGACCGCAGCGTCACCGCCGAGGACGTCCTGCTGGAGACCGGCGTCGAGGGCCTCGACCTGTTGCCGAGCAACATCGACCTGTCCGCGGCCGAGGTCCAGCTCGTCACCGAGGTGGCCCGCGAGCAGGTGCTCGGGCGGGTGCTCAAGCCGCTGCTGCCCTACTACGACGTGTGCCTGATCGACTGCCAGCCCTCACTGGGCCTGCTCACGATCAACGCGCTCACCTGCGCCCACGGCGTCATGGTGCCGCTGGAGTGCGAGTTCTTCGCGCTGCGCGGCGTCGCGCTGCTCATGGACACCATCACCAAGGTGCAGGAGCGGCTCAACGACGAGCTCGAGATCGAGGGCCTGCTGGCCACCATGTACGACGCCCGCACCCTGCACGGCCGCGAGGTGCTGGCCCGCGTCGTGGAGGCCTTCGGCGACAAGGTGTTCCACACGGTCATCAACAGGACCGTGCGCTTCCCCGACGCGACCGTCGCGGGCGAGCCCATCACCACCTTCGACCCCTCCTCCCTCGGCGCGAACGCCTACAGGGAGCTGGCCCGCGAGGTGCTCTCGCGCTGGCCGCAGCCTGCCACAATGGCCAGGTGACTTCCACCGAGCAGCAGGGCTTCCAGGTTCATCTGGACGTCTTCGAGGGACCTTTCGACCTGCTGCTCGGCCTGATCTCCAAGCACAAGCTCGACATCACCGAGGTCTCCCTCTCCCAGGTCACCGACGAGTTCATCGCCTACATCAAGTCGCGTGGGCCCGAATGGGACCTCGACCAGACCAGCCACTTCCTGCTCGTCGCAGCCACGCTGCTCGACCTGAAGGCGGCAAGGCTGCTGCCCACGGGCGAGGTCGAGGACGAAGAGGACCTCGCGCTGCTGGAGGCGCGTGACCTGCTGTTCGCCAGGCTGCTGCAGTACCGGGCCTACAAGGAGGTCGCCAAGGTCTTCTCAGGGCTGATGGCGGAGGAGGCTCTGAGGTTCCCCAGGTCGGTGCCCATGGAGGCGCAGTTCGCCAACCTGCTGCCCGAACTGGTCCTCGGCATCGGCCCCGACCAGCTGGCGCGCATCGCGGCCAAGGCGTTCACCCCCAAACTGCCGCCGACCGTCGGCGTCGGGCACATCTACCAACCTCTGGCCAGCGTCAGGGAGCAAGCCGCTATCCTTGTCCAGCGGTTGCGGCGCATGCGAACAGCCACCTTCAGGGCCCTGGTCGCCGACTGCGAGGGCACCTTCGAGGTGATCGCCCGCTTTCTGGCCGTACTCGAGCTGTTCAGAGAGTCGGCCGTCACCTTCGAGCAGGTCGAACCGCTGGGCGATCTGCACGTGACCTGGACCGGCGCCGACGACGGAGACGTGTCGGTGGGCGACGACTACGAAGAGAGCGCGGAGAAGGCTGCAGATGAGTGAGTTCCCGGCTCCCAGGAACCCGTCGCCGTCGGAGCATCTGGCGGGGGATGGGGGTGGCGCGGGAGACGACGTGCCCGCCTGGGCCCGCCTGCCAGGCTCGGCCATCTTCGGCACCCCGCCCCCACCCTCGAAGAACGGCGACCGCTCACCCTCGACGGACGGCGACCTCCCGCCTTCGGGGGGCGCCGACCGCTCTTCGGCGGACGGTGACCGTTCTCCTGCCGAGGGCGCCGACCGGTCACCTTCGGTGGACGGCCAGCCGCAGGAAGACCTCACCCGCGAGACCGCGGCCTCCGAGGCTGCCCAGGAACTGGAATCCGAGACCTTCGAGACCGCGCCCTTCGACGGCCCCACGACCCCCCAGCCGGCGACCACCGACACTGACCGCGCCTCGGAAGTTCCGGCTTCCGAGACCCAGGCTTCCGAGACCCAGGCTTCTGGGACGTCGGTTCCCGAGACGTCGGCATCTGGGACGTCGCCTTCCGGGGTGTCGTCTTCTGGGACGTCGTCTTCCCGGACCTCGCCTTCTGGGGCCTCGGCTTCCGAAACCTCGGCTTCCGGGGCCTCGGCTCGCGAGAGGGTGGACTCCGCGGGTGGGGCGGGTCGTGCGGCGGCGGCTTCCGACGGGCGGCGGTCTGCCGCCTTCGAGGTTCCCTCGGCGGGTCGCCCTCGCTCCGGCGACGGTCAGAGGGAGGGGGCCGCCGTCCTGGGGGATTTCTCCTGGGACGAGAGAGGCGCCTCCACCGGCCGTCCAGAGGAGAGCATGGGGTTCGACGACGGCACCCAGGAGCCCTCCGACGACGGGGCGCGACCCGAGCGAGGGCCCGAGCTGCGGGCGGCGCTGGAGGCGATCCTGATCGTCGTGGACGAACCCGTGGCCGCCATCACGCTGGCCCAGGTGCTCGAACATCCCACACACGAGATCGAGACGGCGCTCCGCGCGCTCGCGGCGGAATACTCCGACGCCGGACGGGGTTTCGATCTGAGAGAGGTGGCAGGCGGCTGGCGGTTCTACACGCGCGCCGACTGCGCCCCGCTGGTCGAGCGGTTCGTCCGCGACGGCCAGCAGGCACGGCTGACCCAGGCCGCGCTGGAGACCCTCGCGGTCGTGGCCTACCGGCAACCGGTCAGCCGCGCCAGAGTCGCCGCCGTGCGCGGCGTCAACAGCGACGGCGTCATGCGGACGCTGGTCGCCAGGGGGCTGGTCGAAGAGGCCGGCTCCGACCCGGAGAGCCAGGCAGTGCTCTACCGGACAAGCTCCTACTTCTTGGAGCGGTTGGGCCTGAAGAGCATCGACGAGCTACCTGAGCTCGCGCCCTTCCTGCCCGACGACGTGGAAAACCTTGAGGAGACAACGAAGTGATCAACAGGCGCAGCACCCCGTCCGGTGATGGACGCGGTCGTGGACGCACCGGCGGCTCACGGGGCGGAAACCCCAGGGGCGGCGCGAGCGGGCGTCCCGCCTTCCGCTCCGATGACAGGCGCGACTCCCGTCGCGACGACAACCGCGGCGGACCCCGTCGCGACGACTTCGGCGGCGCCCCCCGCCGTGACGACACCGGCGGGGCCCCCCGCCGTGACGACTTCGGCGGGTCTTCCCGCCGTGACGACTTCGGCGGCGGCGCGCGCAGGGAGGGGTCCGGCGGCGGTGCTCGCCGGGACGACTTCCGTGGTGGCGCCCGCCGCGACGACAGCAGGGGCGACTTCGGCCCCGGCCGCGACTCCCTGCGCGCCGACCGCAGCGGCTCGCGCGCCAGGTACGGCAAGCCCGCGGGCCCCGGTCGCGACGACCGTGGCGGCCAGGGCGGCGGCTTCCGCGGTGACCGCGATGGCCAGGGCGGCGGCTTCCGAGGTGGAGCCGAGCGCGGTGGCGCGGGCGGCGGCTTCCGTGAGGAGCGCGGCGGCCAGGGTGGTTTCCAGCGCGGAGCCGGCCAGGGCGGCGGCTTCCGCGACGACCGTGGATCAGGGCAGGGCGGCTACCGCGGCGGCCAGGGTGAGCGCGGTGGCCAGGGCGGTTTCCGTGGTGGCCAGGGTGAGCGCGGTGGCCAGGGCGGCTACCGTGGTGGCCAGGGTGAGCATGGTGGCCAGGGCGGTTTCCGTGGCGGCCAGGGTGAGCGCGGCGGCTACGGCAGGAGCGGTGACGAGCGCGGCGGCTACCGTGGCGCGAGTGACCGCCCGGGCGGCGGCCGTGGAGCCGGTGAGCGCGGCGGCGACCGTGGCGGGTTCAGGGAGCGGCGCGACTTCGGTGGCGCGCGCCAGGACCGCGGCGGTTACGGCGACAGCCGCGGCTTCCGCGACGACCGCGCGACGTCCGGCGACGACCGTGGAGGCTTCCGCGACGACCGCGGGGGCTACCGCGGCCCCCAGAGCGGACGCGACGACCGCGGCGGTCAGCCGCAGCGCGACGACCGCGGCGCCCCCGCCTACCGTGACGACCGTGGTGGTCAGGGTTCCCGCGACGACCGTGGTGGTCAGGCGCGGCGTGACGACAGGAGCGGGCTGAAGGCCGACAGGGGCGGCAGGCGCGACGACGGTTCCAGGGCCCGCTACGGCAGGCGCGAGGAGCCGCAGACGATCGGCCGTCCCGCGCCCAAGCGGAGCGAGCCCGCCGGCCGTACCGGCAGGGTGCAGACGATCGGCAGTGGCGCGAAGGGCAAGAAGGACGTCTTCAAGACCTCCCGCCAGCCCATGCGCGACCGTGACTTCTTCCCCGACGGCTACACCGACGAGCGCGACACCACCGAGGTGCCCGGCGGCGTGCGGCTGCAGAAGGTGCTCGCCCAGGCGGGCGTGGCCAGCAGGCGCGCGTGCGAGGAGATGATCGGCGACGGTCGCGTCACCGTGAACGGCCAGGTCGTCAGGAGGTTCGGCGCCAAGGTCGACCCCGCGGCGCAGGTCATCCACGTGGACGGCAAGCGCATCCCGACCGCTCCCGACCTGGTCTACTACGCGCTGAACAAGCCCATCGGCGTCGTCTCGACGATGGAGGACCCGCAGGGCCGTCCGTGCCTGGCCGACTTCACGCAGGAGCTGGCGCCCCGCCTGTTCCACGTGGGCAGGCTCGACACCGAGACCGAGGGTCTGCTGCTGCTCACCAACGACGGCGAGCTGGCCAACAGACTGACGCACCCGAGCTACGGCGTGCAGAAGAAGTACTGGGCGAAGGTGCCCGGCCCGATCCCGCGTGACCTGGCCCGCAGGCTCAGGAAGGGCATCGAGCTCGAGGACGGCCTGGCCAAGGCCGACCACTTCGAGATCGTGCAGGAGCACGGGCAGCAGGCGCTGGTGGAGATCGTGCTGCACGAGGGCCGCAACCACATCGTCAGGCGCATGCTGGAAGAGGCGGGTCACCGCGTGATCGACCTGGCCAGGATCGAGTTCGGTCCGGTCAAGCTCGGCCGTACGAAGCCGGGAACGATCAGGGCGTTGAGCCTCAAGGAGGTCGGCGACCTCTACGCGGCGGTCAAGCTGTAATCTGGCCGGACGGAGGAGCCCGCGCACACCGTGCGCGGGCTCCGAACCATATGAAGGGGATGTGACATGGTGCGGGCGATCCGCGGGGCGATCCAGGTCGAGGCCAACGACCGCGACGCCATCATCAGTGGGACCACCGAGCTGGTGGCGGCGGTCATGGAGCGCAACCAGCTGACCACCGACGATGTGATCAGCGTGCTGTTCACCGCGACGCCCGACCTGACGGCGGAGTTCCCCGCCCTCGCCGCGCGCAAGCTCGGCTTCCACGAGGTGCCGTTGATCTGCTGCACCGAGATCGGCGTGCCGGGCGCGCTGCCCCGTGTGGTGCGGCTGATGGCGCACGTGGAGACCGACCGTCCGCGCGCGGAGATCCAGCACGTCTACCTGCGCGGCGCGACCGTGCTACGCCAGGACATCGCGCAGTGACCATCGATCCGGTGAAGCTCGACACCGTTCTCGTTCTCGGCACCGGCCTGGTCGGCACGTCGATCGGGTTGGCGCTGCGCCAGCGCGGCGTGACCGTGCTCCTGGCCGACCGCGATCTGGGCGCCGTACGGCTGGCCAGGGAGATGGGCGCGGGCCAGGAGTGGCGCCTTGGCGACCCCGTCGACCTCGCGGTCGTCGCGGTTCCGCCCGACCACGTGGCCAGCGAGCTGCGCGGTCTGCAACAGCTCGGCGCCGCCCGCTTCTACACCGACGTGGCCAGCGTCAAGGCCAGGCCGATCGCCGCGGCCGCCGCGCTCGGCTGCGACCTGAGCACCTACGTCGCCTCCCACCCCATGGCGGGCAGGGAGAAGGCGGGCCCGGGCGCCGCAAGGGGCGATCTGTTCCTCGGCAGGCCGTGGGCGCTGTGCCCGACGGACGAGGCGTCCGCCGCGGCCAGGGAGGCGGTGCTGCGGCTGATCGAGCTGTGCGGCGCCAACGCGGTCGAGGTGGCCGCCGAAGACCACGACAGGGCCGTCGCCGTCGTCTCCCACGCCCCGCACGTGGCCGCCTCCGCGGTGGCCGCGCGCCTGGCCGACGCCTCCGACGTGGCGCTGGGCCTGGCCGGGCAGGGCGTGCGCGACGTGACGAGGATCGCGGGCGGCGACCCCGGCCTCTGGCTCGGCATCCTGTCGGGCAACGCCGCTCCCGTGGCCGAGGTGCTGGAAGCCGTCTCGCGCGACCTGTCCGAGGCCGCCACCGCGCTGCGCGCGCTGGCGCAGGGCGACGAGAGCGCGGGCCCCGAGGTCACCGAGCTGCTCAAGCGCGGTGTCGCGGGGCACGGCAGGATTCCAGGCAAGCACGGGGGTCCGGCCGCGGCCTACGCCGTCGTGCAGGTCGTCATCGGCGACCGTCCAGGCCAGCTGGCACGGCTCTTCCAGATCTGTGACGAGGTGGGGGTCAACGTCGAGGACGTGCGCCTCGAACACGCCCCCGGCCTGCCGCTCGGCCTGGCGGAGCTGTCGGTGCAGCCCGACGCCGTGGCCGTGCTCAACCAGGCTCTGCGCGACCGCGGATGGCAGCTGCCCTAGGGGCGATGTCACAACGGGCGTCGCTCGATACGTCTGGATGGCATGACGAGAATCGTGGTTCTAGGGGCGGGCTACACCGGCATGGCGGCGGCGATCAGGGCGGCGCGGAAGTCGCGCCGCCACGGCGGCAGGGTGACGCTGGTCAGCGCGTCGCCGAGGTTCACCGAGCGGCTGCGGCTGCACCAGACGGCGGCGGGCCAGCGGCTCGCCGACCACTCCATCGAGGACGTGCTCGCCGGGTCAGGCGTCGCCTTCGTCCAGGGCTGGGTCGAGGGCATCGATCCTCAGGCCCATGAGGTACGGCTCGGCGGCGGGCGCGTGCTCGCCTACGACAAACTCGTCTACGCGCTGGGCACCGTCACCGACGTGTCGGTGCCGGGCGTCGGCGAGCACGCCTTCCGCTACGACGACCACGCGGGCGCCGTGGCGCTGGCCGAGCGCCTGCGCTCCACGCGGCGGGGCACGGTCGTGGTCGCAGGAGGCGGGCTGACCGGCGTCGAGTCGGCGACCGAGCTGGCCGAGGCGTACCCGCGGCTGCGCGTGGTGCTGCTCAGCAGGGGGCGTCCCTGCTCGATGATGGGGCCGAGGGCCCGCGCCCACGCCGAGCGCGCCATGCGCCGCCTCGGCGTCGAGGTCCGCCAGGACACCCAGGTGGTGAAGGTGCTGCCCGACGCCGTCGAGCTGGAAGGCGGCGAGCTGATCGACTCGGTCGCGACTCTCTGGACGGCGGGGACCCGCGGCCTCGCGCTGGCCCGCGAGGCCGGCTTCACCGTCGACGCCCGCGACAGGATCGTCGTGGACGCCGCGCTGCGCTCGGTCTCCCACCCCGACGTCTACTCGGTCGGCGACGCCGCCGCGGTGAGCCAGCCCTTCGGGGTGATGCACGGCACCTGCCAGGGCGGCATCCCCACCGGGCTGCACGCGGGCGGCGCGCTCGCTGACGAGGTGCGCGGCAGGACGCCCAAGCCGTTCAGGTTCGGCTACTTCCACCAGCCCGTGAGCCTGGGCCGCAGGGACGCGGTCATCCAGTTCGTCAGGGCCGACGACACCCCCAGGAAGGGCTGGCTCAGGGGCCGCTGGGCGATCATGTACAAGGAGATGGTCAGCGGCAGCCCGATCCACTCCTTCAAGCTGCTCAAGCGGGGGCTCATTCCCGCCGCCGCGCTCAAGCTCAGCTCTGGCTGACCGCCTGGGTGACCGCGTTGGGTCCGTCGTACTCGCGGTCGGGAATGGACTGCAACGCTTTGATCATCTCCTGGTCGGCCCCCTGTTCCTTGGCCGTCTTGACCAGGTCGTCCCTGCTGGCGGGGTAGTCCACGCCGGACAGGTGCTTCTGCAGTTCGATCGGATTCGGTGAGTTGCTCATGGCCTCTCGCCTACCCAGACTCGCGCGGCGGCTAAACACCTACGACGTGCGTTCCAGCAGCTCACGGGCGTTCTCGACGGCTCGGGGCAGGGTGCGGCGGCGCGCGAGGGCCCGCGGCAGCCGCGGGACGGCGTCGCGCAGCCCCTGCCGTCCTGGACTTCCGCTTCTGGCGGTCCGCAGGACCGTGCGCGTGACCACCGGCCACGGACGGCGCAGCACCGCGGTGAGCACCGCGTTGCGCGCCGCCAGGGCCAGCCTGGCGCGGGGGTCGCGGGCGGGGGAGGGGTGGTGGTGGGCGACGACCTCCTCGACGTAGGCCAGCTCCCAGCCGCGCGCGGCCAGGTCCACGGCCAGGCGCTCCTCCTCGCCGAAGAAGAAGATCACGTCGTCGAAGCCGCCCGCTTCGAGGAACGCCGTCCTGCGCACCACCGCGCCGCAGGCCAGGAAGCCCAGGACGCCGGGTCCCGCCGAGCCTGGCAGCGGCGAGCGGGCCATCAGGGTGCTGACGGGGTCGGTGCGTTCCTCCGGCCCGACCAGTACCTTTCCCGCCAGTACGGCGAGGCGGGGATGGGCGTCCATCACGTCGGCGGCCCTGTTGAGCGCGCCCTTCGCCCACCAGGAGTCGTCGTCGGCGAAGGCCACGTACGGCGTGCGCGCCAGCTTCACCCCGACGTTGCGGGCGGGGGCGCCCAGATTGCGGCCCGCCTCGACGACCCGCACGTGCGGGAAGCGGCTGCGCACGAGATCGGGGGTGCCGTCGGTGGAGCCGTTGTCGACGAGGATGACGGGCCCGGCGTGCAGAGGCAGCGTCCGCTCCAGCGTCTCGCGCCTGTTCCTGGTGGCGACCACGATCGTCGTCCTCGCTTCTTCCATTCGCGGTCCTTACCCCTTGACCTGGGCGGGAGAACGGCGTAGACAGGTGGTAACGGCGTTACCACGTAGAAACGGTGTTACCTCGATGACGGCTTACCAGCGGGCGCAAGAGGCGGGACAGGAGGCCGTGCGGGCCGCCATCCTGGACGCGGCCACCCACCTGCTCGTCACCGAGGGAGCGAGCGCGCTGACGGTTCGGGGCATCTCGGCCGCCGTCGGCTGCTCGACCAAGGTGATCTACACCCTGTTCGGCGGCAAGGACGGCCTGGTACAGGCGCTCTGGCTGGAGGGTTTCGCCAGGTTCGAACGCAGGCTCCTGGCCGCGAGCGACGACCCCGACCCTCTGGTCAGGCTGATGGAGTGCGGCACCGCCTACCGCGCCTACGCGCTGGCCGAACCCGACTACTACCGCGTGATGTTCGAGGGCGCCCTGCAGGGCTTCGTGCCGAGCAGCGAGGCCTTGGAGTGCTCGCGCAGGACCTTCGACATCCTCACCGCCCACGTCGCCGCCTGCCTCGAAGCGGGACGGCTGCGCGGCGGCACCGCCGAGGAGATCGCCGACCTGCTGTGGATGGCCTCGCACGGCGCCACCAGCCTCGAACTGTCGGGCCATCTCACTGGGGAGCAGGCCGAGCAGCGCCACAAGCTGCTCTGCCGCTCCCTCATCCGAGCCTTCCAGACCTCCGAGGAGAGGACACCCCCATGACCACGCCCTACCGCGACGGGTTCGCCCCGGTCACCGAGGAGATCACCGCCTTCGACCTGCCCGTCACAGGACGGATCCCCGCCGAGCTCAACGGCCGCTACCTGCGCAACGGCCCCAACCCCTTCGACCTCGACGACCCGAACGCCGCCCACCTGTTCCTCGGCGAGGGCATGGTCCACGGCGTACGGCTGCGCGACGGCAGAGCCGAGTGGTACCGCAACAGGTGGGTCCGCAACGCCGCGACGGCCCGCAGGCTGGGCGAGGAGCCGAGGAAGGGCGCCGTCCACGCCGACTTCGACTTCGCCCCCAACACGCACGTCATCGGCCACGCGGGCCGGACGTTCGCCACCGTGGAGGCGGGGGCCAGGCCGTACGAGCTGACCTACGAGCTCGACACGGTGGGCCCGTGCGACTTCGGCGGCACGCTGCCCGGAGGCTACGCCGCCCACACCAAGCTCGACCCGCGCACCGGCGAGCTGCACGCCGTCGCCTACTACTTCGGCTGGGACCACCACCAGCACGTCGTGCTCGACCCGCAGGGCAGGGTCAGCAGGACCACCGACATCCCGATCGCCGACGCCCCCATGGTGCACGACTTCGCGCTGACCCAGCGCTACGTGGTGATCTACGACCTGCCCGTCACCTTCAGCATGGACCACGCGGCCAAGGGGGCGCCGCTGCCGTACAGCTGGAACGACGAGCACCCCGCGCGCATAGGGCTGCTGCCCAGGGACGGCGGGCAGGTGCGCTGGCTGGAGGTGGAGCCGTGCTGGATCTTCCACACGCTCAACGCCTACGACGACGGCGACCAGGTGGTGATCGACGCCGTGCGCTATCCCAAGCGGTTCGTCGACGCCCGGCTCGACCTGGGCGGCCAGCCGACGCTCGACAGGTTCACCCTCGACACCGTCTCGGGCAAGGTCAGCGAGACCAGGCTCGACGACAGGGCGCAGGAGTTCCCGAGGGCCGACGAGCGGCTCACCTCGCTGCCCCACCGCTACGGCTACGCCGCCGCCTCCCACGACTACGTCGACGTCGCCTACCCCGGCGACACCGGCATCGAGGACCTGCCCGACGAGGCGTTCGGCAACGCGCTCATCAAGCACGACCTGCCACGCGGAGCCCAGGAGACCCGGACGTTCGGCAGAGGCTCGGCGGTGGGCGAGCCGGTGTTCGTCCCCTCGGAGGGCAGCGCGGCCGAGGACGACGGCTACGTGATGGCCTTCGTCAACGACCCGCGCAGGGGAGCGACCGACCTGGTGATCCTGTCCGCCCAGGACTTCAGGGGCGAGCCCGTCGCCACCGTCCACCTGCCCGCGCGGGTGCCGCTCGGCTTCCACGGCAGCTGGATCCCCGACACCGAAGGACAGTGAGAGACGCCCTCGGAGCTTCCCGACCGGCTCACGCCGGAGACCGGACGTCCGGCCGAGGGCAGGCCGGGCGTCCAATCCCGTGGTCCCAAGGCGGTAGCCTCTTGAGGTTGGGAAAACGTGAAAAGGGAGAAGGCCGTGAGCGGTCTGGTCGTCGCCATGGACGGTCCTTCGGGGTCGGGTAAGTCGAGCGCGTCGCGCGGGGTGGCCCGTGCGCTCGGTCTGCGCTACCTGGACACAGGGGCGATGTACCGCGCGATCACGTGGTGGATGCTCCAGCGGGGCGTCGACCTGTCCGACCAGGCGGCGATCGCCTCACGTGCGGGCGAGCCCGCGCTCGACTCGGGCACCGACCCCGACGCGCCCACCATCCACGTCGACGGCGTCGACGTGGCGGCCCCGATCAGGAGCCAGGAGGTGACCGCCGCAGTCTCGCTGGTGGCGGCCGTGCCCGAGGTGCGGGTCAGGCTCGTGGCGCTGCAGCGCGAGATCATCGGCTCGGGCGACATCGTGGTCGAAGGCCGCGACATCGGCACCGTGGTCGCCCCCGGCGCGACGCTCAAGGTCTACCTGACCGCGAGCGCCGAGGCCAGGGCCAGCCGCCGTACGGCGGAGCTGAACGGCACCGCGGAGCCGAACGGCACCACGGTCGAGGCGCAGCAGGCCGCGATGGCCAGGCGTGACACCCTCGACTCCACACGCAAGACCGACCCTCTCTCGATGGCGGATGGCGCCGTCGAGCTCGACACCACCGCGCTGAACCTGGAAGAGGTCATCGCGGAGGTGCTGAGGTTGATCACGGAGCGAAGGAGCTCGGCGGGAGAGAGCGAGGCTCGATCCGATGCCAACGAGCGCCGAAGCGGTCGCGACCATATACACGAGCGCGCCTGACGATCAGGTGCGGTACTCAAAGGAACGAAGAGAACAGTGACTACGGGGGAGTACGACGACGCCGGCTGGATCGAGGCCGAGCTCGCCGACATGGAGATCTCCACTGACGAGGAGGAGCACGAGGCGGTAGCCCTGCCCGTGCTCGCCGTCGTGGGGCGGCCGAACGTCGGCAAGTCGACGCTGGTCAATCGCATCATCGGCCGTCGCGAGGCGGTCGTCGAGGACGTGCCGGGCGTGACCCGCGACCGCGTCACCTACGACGCGACCTGGCGCGGGCGGCGCTTCACCGTCGTCGACACCGGCGGCTGGGACCCCGACGCGACGGGCATGAACCTGCGCATCGCCGAGCAGGCCCAGATCGCGGTCGAGCTGGCCGATGTGATCCTGTTCGTGGTCGACGCCGTCGTGGGCGCCACCGACGCCGACGAGATCGTCGGCGGCGTGCTGCGCTCCTCGGGCAAGCCGGTCATCCTGGCCGCCAACAAGGTCGACAACCAGCAGATGGAGCTCGAGGCGACGTCGCTGTGGTCGCTCGGCCTCGGCGAGCCCTACCCGGTCTCCGCGCTGCACGGCCGCTCCTCCGGGGACCTGCTCGACGTGGTCCTCGAGGCGCTGCCCGAGACACCCAAGCAGACCTTCGGCGAGGCCAAGGGCCCGCACAGGGTGGCGCTGCTCGGCAAGCCCAACGTCGGCAAGTCCTCCCTGCTGAACAAGCTGGCGGGCGAGGAGCGGGTGCTGGTCGACCCCATGGCGGGCACCACCCGCGACCCGGTCGACGAGCTGATCGACCTGGGCGGCACCACCTGGCGCTTCGTCGACACCGCGGGCATCCGCAGGCGCGACCGCGAGCTGCAGGGCGCCGACTTCTACGCCGCGATGCGCACCCGCGCCGCGCTGGAGAAGGCGGAGGTGGCGATCGTGCTGATCGACGCCAGCGAGCCGCTCACCGAACAGGACCTGCGCATCATCGGCCTGGTCATCGAGTCGGGCAGGGCGATGGTCGTCGCCTTCAACAAGTGGGACCTGGTCGACGAGGACCGGCGCTACTACCTGGAGAGGGAGATCGACAGGCAGCTCGTCCGCACCCCGTGGGCGCTGCGCGTCAACATCTCCGCCAAGACGGGCCGCCACATGGACCGTCTGGTGCCGGCGATCGAGAAGGCCCTCGACTCCTGGTCCACCCGGGTGCCGACGGCCAGGCTCAACGCCTTCCTCACCGAGCTGGTGCAGCAGACGCCGCCCCCCGTGCGCGGCGGCAAGCAGCCGAAGATCCTCTTCGCCACCCAGGCCTCGACCGAGCCGCCGAAGTTCGTGCTGTTCACCTCGGGCTGGCTGGAGGACACCTACCGGCGCTTCATCGAGCGCAGGATCCGCGAGGAGTTCGGGTTCGCGGGCTCGCCGATCGAGGTCACGATGAAGATCCGCGAGAAGCGGAAGGGCGGACAGGCGCCGAAGAAGTAGCCCTCACTCCGGGTGGTTGTGGCCGTCGAGGGCGAAGGGGCTGCGCACGCCGTCATAGGCGAGGTGCAGCGTCATTCCCTCGGCGGCGTGGGTGAGCTCGTGGCAGTGCGCCAGCCACACGCCGGGGTTGCCGGCTCTGAGCGCCACCTCCCACACCTCGCCGGGGCCGACGTCGAAGCTGTCCATCCAGATCGGCGCGGCCTTCACCCCGTCGCGTGAGAGCACCAGCACGTGGTGGCCGTGCGGGTGCATCGGGTGCGGCTCGCCGCCGCGGTTCACCACGGTGAAGCGGATCCACTCGCCCTGCTTCACCAGGGCGGGCGCCACCCTGGGCCAAACCTGTCCGTTGACGGTGTGTGACAGCCTGGGGACGCCGCCGCGCAGCGCGATCAGCCGGTCCAGCACCCAGGTGTAGGAGCGGTCGAAGCGCCGGGGCGCCTCGGTGCCGCCCGAGCCGTACCGGGTGATGTCGATCAGCGGACCAGCGGAGGGCGCGGGGGCGGCGCCCACACCCGGGGTCAGGAGCAGTCCCGCCGCGCCCGCCGACATCAGCACGGGGCGCGACGGCATGGTGAAGACCAGGTCGTAGCGGCCGCCCGCGGCCAGCTGGGCGCGCTCGTCCCGCAGGATGCGGCCGGTCACGGGCAGGCCGTCCACCGCCGCGATCCGGTACGGCACGCCGCTGACGCCCAGCGTGTGCGGGGCGTTGTCGGTGTTGGCCACCCGCAGCCGCACCGGCGTGCCGGGGGAGAGGGTCCTGGTGGCCAGGCCGTCGGCGGGAGGCGCGTCCGCGAGCGCCACCGTGAGGGCGCCGCCGAAGGTGTGCAGCGCGACGGGCTCGTCGAACCCCTCGGGGGTCACGGGGTCCACGGTGAACATGCCGAACAGCCCCGCCTGCAGGGCCCTGTTGGGCGTCTCGTGGGTGTGGTACCAGTAGCTGCCAGGCTGGTCGGCGCGGAAGCGGTAGACGAACTCGCCTCCCTCGCGCACCGCGTTCTGGGTGAGGCCGGGCACACCGTCCTCGCCGTTGGGCACGTGGTAGCCGTGCCAGTGCAGGGTGACACCCCTGTCGGGAAGCAGGCTGCGCAGGCGTACCTCGACCGTCTCGCCCTGCCGTACACGCAGGGGCGGGCCGGGGGAGCGGCCGTCGAAGGTCAGCGCCTCGACGCCGCGCCCGGAGGCGAGCTTGATCACGGCGGGCCTGGCGGTCAGCGTGAAGCGGCGCACGCGGGCGGCGTCGGCGGGCCCGCGTAGCGCGGTGACGTCCACGGAGCCGGCCGAGGCCAGCCGCAGCGACGAGGGAAGGCGGGCGTTCCACATCGACAGCCCGCTCCAGGCCAGCGCGGACAGCGCCACCACGGCTCCCGCCACGCGCCAGGCGCGCCCGGGAGGTCCTGTGCGGGTGAGCATCCGCCAGGTGGCCAGCGCTCCGCCGAGCACGGCCAGCGCCAGGACCACCGACAGGTACGGCGAGAGCGGATAGCCCATCCCCAGCGCGACGACCACCCCTGCCGCCGCCGCGTAGGCCGAGGTGAGCGGGAAGATCAGAGTGAGCGGGCCGAAGTGGCCGCGCAGCAGTCGCGGCAGCGAGAGCACGGCGGCGGCCAGCGCGGGCGGCAACAGCAGCGGCAGTGCCAGCAGCGCCTTCTCCGCGGCGAACCACCAGCCGTGCCCGGCGAGCGCCACGGTCGTGGCCAGCCTGCCCGCCGTCGCGAGCAGGGCGAGGGCCACCAGCGCCGCCGACCACCCGGCCGCGCGGCGGGCCGCGCCACGGCCTTCCCTGACGGCTGCGCGGAAGACCAGCAGGTGGCCTCCCGCAAAGCCCCACGAAACGGCGACCAGAATGACCAGGATCCGGTCGAGCGCGATCAGCGCTGCCGCGCTCACACCGTTTCGGTGGCCTGGTAGCCCGCCGCGTTCCTGGCGTGCGCCTGCGCGCCCCGCCACGCGGAGATGGCCGCGCCCAGCATCAGCACGCCGACGATGGCGTGGAAGCCCAGCACGTACAGGCTGCCGGGTGTGGTCCTCTCCATCGTCGCCCCAGCCAGCTCGGCCAGCGGGAACAGCACGAACATCTGGATCGCGACCAGCACGATCGGCGCCACGCACAGGCCGATCAGCCTGCCGGGCGCGCGGGCGACGGCCGCGACGATCGTGGCGATGAGCGAGACGGCGGGGATGACCATGAAGCCGTTCATGACGTGCCAGCCGATCGCCGCGGTCTCCGGGTCGGCCGGCTCGGGCGTCTCGAACGCGCCGTAGGTGGCCAGGTAGAACTGCAGCACCACGAGGGCGAGCTGGATCACGGTGAAGACGACCAGGACCTTGCGCATGTCGTGCTCCTCAGGGATCGGTGCTCCCCATGCTGAGCGCGGACCGGTCCTCGCGCATGAGTAGCCCCATACTCACCCGCTCTGTAACGCGTGTATGATCTGCGCCAACACGTCGAGGGAGACGAGTAACCCGGGCCTCGGAGGGCCGAGAGAGCCGCCGGAAGCTGTGAAGGCGGACCCGACGACCCGGGCGAAGACACTCCTGAGTGCGGGGAGGAAATGCCCCGCCGGTCTGACCTCCGTCACAGGGTCGTGTGAGGCCGTCCGCGAGGGCGGCGAAGGCGCGGTGGCACCGGGAGTCCCCTTCTCCCCCGCGTCCCCAAGGGATCATACGGCTCAAGGAGTTGTGATGATCTCTCGTGTCCTCTCGGCGGAGCTCGCGGAGCACGCCGGACAACGAGTGAAGGTCGCGGGGTGGGTTCACCGCCGTCGGCTGCTGAAATCGGTTTCCTTCCTCATCGTGCGCGACCGCACGGGCCTGACCCAGGCCGTCTGCTCGGGGGAACTTCCCGTCGAGGAGAGCGTGGTCGAGGTGACGGGCACCGTCACGCTCAGCCCGCAGGCGCCGGGCGGCGTCGAGCTGACCTCGCCCGAACTCGCCGTGCTGGCCGAGCCCGCGAAGGCGCCGCCCTTCGACCTCTACAGGCCCACGGTCCCCGCCGCGCTGCCCACGATCCTCGACCACGCGCCCGTGGCGCTGCGCCATCCCGCGCTGCGCGCGCCGTTCGAGATCGCCGCGGCGAGCGTCGCGGGGTTCAGGTCGGCGCTCGACGGCCTGGGCTTCACCGAGATCCACACGCCGAAGATCGTCGCCTCGGCCACGGAGTCGGGCGCCGACGTCTTCGGCATCGACTACTTCGGCAGGCCCGCCTATCTCGCGCAGTCGCCCCAGTTCTACAAGCAGGCGATGGTCGGGGTGTTCGAGCGGGTCTACGAGGTCGGCCCCGTCTTCCGCGCCGAGCCGCACGACACCGCCCGCCACCTGGCGCAGTACACCTCGCTCGACGCCGAACTGGGGTTCGTGCGCGACCACCGCGACGTCATGTCCGTGCTGAGGGAGACGCTCGCGGGAATGACCGAGGAGGTACGGCGCCGCGCGGCCCCCGCCCTCACCACCCTCGGCCTCACGCCGCCCGAGGTGCCGGAGGAGATCCCCTCGATCCACTTCACCGAGGCCCAGGAGATGACCGGCGAGGACGAGCTGGACCTGTCGCCCGCGCAGGAGCGGTGGCTGTCGGAGTGGGCGCGCAGGGAGCACGGCTCGGAGTTCCTGTTCGTCACGGGATACCCGATGGCCAAGCGCCCCTTCTACACCAGCCCCGACCCCGGAAGGCCAGGTCACTCCAACGGCTTCGACCTGCTGTTCAGAGGGCTGGAGCTGGTCACCGGCGGCCAGCGGCTGCATCGGTACGAGGACTACCTGGCGGTGCTGGGCGAGCGGACGGAGCCCTACGAGGGGTACCTGTCGGCCTTCGCGCACGGCATGCCGCCGCACGGCGGCTTCGCGATCGGCCTGGAGCGATGGACCTCCAGGCTGACCGGGGCCGCCAACGTCAGGTCGGCGACGCTGTTCCCTCGCGACCTGCACCGCCTGGCGCCCTGACCAGGAGGGCGACCGCCGCGCCGAGCGCGCACAGCGCGGCGGTCGCCACGAACATCTCGGTGTACTCCACCCGCAGCGCCGCCCGCACCTGCTCGGTGTAGGCGGCCAGCTGCCTGGCGTAGGTGGCCGCGTCGACGCCGACGGGCAGCGGGGTGTCGAGGTCGGCGGTGAGCGACTGGAAGCGGTAGAAGCCCCACGCCGACACCGCCGCGATGCCGATCAGCATGCCCATCATCCTGGCCACCACGACCGCCGCCGAGGCGACGCCGTGCTGGGCGGCGGGCATGACGCGCAGCGCGGCCGAGGAGACGGGCGCGATCACCAGGCCGAGCCCGGCCCCCGCGACCACCAGGTCGAGCGGGCCCGTCAGCGAACCCGACAGCAGCCAGAAGCCCGCCGTGGCCACAGCGAAGCCCGCCACCATGACGGGCGGCTCGCCGTACCGGCTGGTGAGCGGGCCGCCCAGCAGCGCGCCGGCGACGAGCGCGCCGAGGAACCAGGCCAGGGTGAGCGCGCCGCCCAGCGCGTCGGCGCCGAACAACGTCTGCGCGGACAGCTGCACGAAGACCATCGTGACCAGCAGCGCGGCGCCCGACAGGAAGCTGACGCCGAGCGTGGCCAGCAGCGGCCTCTTGGGCAGGCCCGTGAGGTCGAGCAGGCGGACGGGCGAGCGGATCTCCCACCACACGAACGCCGCCGCCACGACCAGCCCCGCGCCGACCAGCGGCAAGCCCCACGGGGGCAGCACGGCCTTGGCGGGATCGGGGTTGTACAGGCCGACGACCAGCAGGCCGAGCGAGAGGGCCAGCAGCGCGCCGCCTGTCACGCCGACCCTGCCCTCTCTGACGGGGGAGGAGGGGACGGTCCGCTGCACGGCGTACGCCGCGAGGGCCGCCAGCGGCACGTTGAGCCAGAAGATGGCGTGCCAGCCGCCCAGCTCCACACCGGCCAGCTGGAAGGCGGGCAACAGCGCCACGACGGCGCCGTACAGCGGGCCGAGGGCGCTGCCGAGCTCCTGGGCGGCTCCCACCGCGCCCAGCGCGACGGGCCGCTCGCGGTCCTGCCACAGGTCGCCGACCAGCGCCATCGTGATCGGCAGCAGCGCGCCGCCCGCGACGCCCTGCACGGTACGGCCGGCCACGACCATGGGCAGGGAGACGGCCAGCGCGGTCAGGACCGAGCCGAGAGCGAACAGGGCGAGGCAGACGTGGATGAGGGGACGCCTGCCGTACCGGTCGGACAGCTGGCCGAGCAGGGGCATCGCGGCCACGTAGCCCAGGAGGAACCCGGTGACCACGGGCGTGACGCGCTCCAGGCGGTTGACGGGGACGCCGACGTCCTGGGCGATGCCGATCAGGACGGTGACGACCACGTAGGCGTCGAGCGCGGCCAGCAGGACGGCGGTGCCGCCCACCCCGAGCGCGACGCTGCGGCGCAGGCTCATCCGGCGGGAGGGGTGACGGTGACGGGCGCGTCGTAGTCGGTCAGCGTCACGGTGACCGAGCCGCCCTCGAGCGGGAGGGTGATCCTGTTGAGCCGGTGGGAGGCCGCGTCGACCCAGAGCTTGCCGTTGATGTCGGTGGTGACACCGGGGATGAGCGTGCCCATCGTCTTGCCGGGGAAGGTGGCCGCGACCCGGTAGGAGCCGTCCTCCTCAGCCTCGGTGACCGGCTTGACCAGCCCGCGCAGCAGGGTCGAGACGCCCTTGTCCGGATGCAGGAGCGTGGAGGGGTCGTAGCCGACCCCCGCCATGAGCGCCTGCTTGGGCAGCGTCTGGAAGCCGCCCGTCAAGCCCTTGAAGTGGACGGTTTCGCCGATCATGGCGAAGCTGAACTCCTGGAGGCTGCCGAAGATCGAGATCTGGAGGGTCCCGTCGGCGTCGCCCTTGGCGGTGAGCCTGCCGTCGGCCTTCTTGAGCTGGAGCTTCGGCGCGCCGTCCGTCGTGATCGCGAACGACGCGCTCGTGACCGCCTTCATCGCCTCGGCGGACTTGGTGACCAGCTCGGGGCCCTGTGGCAGGGCCTTCTGGCTGGAGCAGGCCGTCACCGCCAGCGCGAGGACGACGGGGAGGAGCTTTCGCGGCATGCCCGGATCGTAGCGCTCAGCGGACGCTCTTGAGGTGTTCGAGTATGGGAGTGTAGGCCCGCTCCAGCGCTTCGAGCTGGTCGTCGGTCAGCAGATCCACGAAATGGTCGCGGACGCTGGCCACATGATGCGGGGCGACCCGCTGCATCGTCGCCCACCCCTCGTCGGTCAGCACGGCGAAGGTGCCGCGCCGGTCGTCGGCGCAGTCCTCCCTGGACACCAGCCCCGCCGCCTCCATGCGGGAGATCTGGTGAGACAGGCGGCTGCGCGACTGGATCGTGGCGTCGGCCAGGTCGCTCATCCTCATGCGCTTGTCGGGGCTCTCCGACAGGTTCACGAGAATCTCGTAGTCGTTCAGGGACAGACCGAACTCGTGCAGCTCCCTGTCGAGGCGGTGCGACAGGAGCTTGTGCACGGCGAGGTGGGCACGCCAGGCGCGCTGCTCTGTCGTGGTAAGCCAGCGGGGCGTGCTCATGATCTCAACTTACCTCTCAAGCGACCTGGACGACCTCGTCGAAGTCCGGACGGCGCCGGCGGGGGAGGTGCGCGTGCTGCTCGGCGCGCCTGCCGACGTCCGCCACGGCGACGGCCACATGGTCGCCCTCCGGCAAGAACTCCTCGCCGGTTTCCCCTATTCCGCCACGTAGAGTGATCTGTCATGGCGGAGGAGTCCATGGGGACGGTCGTCGTCGCCGGTCTCGCCAACCTGGCCATCGCGGCGGCCAAGCTGGTGGCGGGCCTGGTCGGCGGCTCGGCCGCGATGCTCTCCGAGGCGGCGCACTCGGCCGCCGACACCGTGACAGAGGTGCTGCTGCTGGTGGCCGTACGGCGCGGCGGAAAACCTGCCGACCGCCGCCACCCCTTCGGCTACGGCAAGGCGGGGTTCGTCTGGGCGCTGATGGCCGCCGGCGCCACCCTGGTGGGCGGGGCGGGCTTCTCCATCACCCACGGCTTCCACACGATCTCCCACGGGGAGAACCTGTCCGACCTCACGCTGTCCTACCTCGTGCTGGCCGTCTCGTTCGTCATCGAGGCCGTCTCGTGGCGCAAGGCGATGTCGCAGGTGCGCGCCGAGGCGGGGTGGCTGGGGGTCAGCCGGCGCGCCTACGTCGCGCGCACGTCGGACACCGCGCTGAAGGCGGTGCTGTTCGAGGACTCCGCGGCGCTGGCGGGGCTGGTGATCGCGGCCCTCGGGCTGCTCGGCGCGCAGCTGACGGGCAACCCTGCGTGGGACGGCGTGGCCTCGGTGGTGATCGGCGTGCTGCTGCTGGCGATCGCGCTCAACCTGATCGCGGCCAACGTGTCGCTGCTGATCGGGCAGGCCGCCCCGCGCGGGATGGAGACGCGGATCAGGGCGACGCTGCTGGCTCAGCCCGAGGTCGAGGACGTGGTGGAGCTGCTGACCATGATGCTAGGGCCGGGGCGGCTCATGGTGGCCGCGAAGATCGACTCTAGGGACGAGGCGAGCGCGGCCGGCCTGGAGATCGCCTGCGACGAGGTGGACAGGCGCCTGCGCGAACGCTACCCCGGCATCGTCCAGGTCTTCCTGGACCCGACGCCCACGCGCGCCGACAGGAGAGGCGAGTGACGGCGGAACGGGCCTTCTAGGCGTAGAAGTGCATGACGACCGCCAACCCCACGAAGTGCATCAGCACCACGGCGGCGATCAGGAAGACGAAGACGAACTTGGCCGGACCGTGTTCGAAGTGCTTGCCCTCTTCGAGAGGCTTGCGCTGGGCCACGCGGTCGGCGATGCGCTCCTCGAGCGGCTTCTTGTAGAACACGCCTTTATCCTACCGTCGCCCACCTGGCAAAACGGTCGGTGACAATCGTCACAAGCACCCCCTCGGCGGTCGTCAGCTCCAGGAAGTGACGGCCCTGCCACTCGAACCTGGGCCCCTCTCCCACCTGCGCGAGGTCCACCTCGCGCAGCCGGTCGAGGGTCAGCTCGCCGCGCTTGATCAGCGCCTCCTTGCGCGCCCACAGCCTGATCAGCCCGGCGTTGTCCGTGACCGTGGCCCGCTCGCCCGCGGTCAGCGCCTGACCCGCCAGGCCCTCGTCCAGCGGCCCGGGGGGCACCAGCTCGGCGTCCACGCCGACCCTGCCGTGGCCGACGGCCGCGCACACGTAGCCGCGCGTGTGGCTGAGGCTGACGCCCAGCTCGGGCGCCTGCTCCAGGTACGGCCTGCCGTGCCCCTGGCCATGCACCTCGCAGTGCTGCAGCAGTGTGACCTTCTCGGGTGGCAGGCCGAGGTAGGCGGCGGCGCAGTGCCGTACGAGCAGGTGGGCGGCGACGAACGCCGCGCGGTCGGCCTCGCGCAGGAACCTGGCGGCCCGCTCCCGCTCGACGCCGGTCAGCCACTCCTGCGAGCCGCCGACCTCGTCAACCTTGCCCCCCATAGCGACTGGATCATGCATTTGCCCAGATTAGAGGTCATCATCGAACTTGTCAGGGCATGGGCGGATCATGAGTGTCTTGGGGAAAGCGGTGCCGCTGGGCGCGGCTCTCGCTGTGCTCTGCGCGGGGCCCGCACTGGCCGAGCTGAAGGCGGGCGACTCGGGCGCCGGGGTACGGCAGATGCAGGACAGGCTGCACGAGCTCGGCTACTTCGTGGGCGCGAGGGGAGGGACCTACGGCCCGCTCACCGTCCAGGCCGTCTACGCGCTGCAGAAGGCGGCGGGCATCGAGCGCACGGGCGTCTTCGACCGGCGCACCAGGCAGGCGGCGAGCAAGGGCGTCCTCCCCAGGCCGCGCACCCTGCCAGGACGTCAGGTGCAGGTCGACCTCAGGCGCCAGCTGCTCATGGTCACCCGCGACGGTCAGGTGCAGCTGGTGGTCAACGCCTCCACCGGCTCCTCCGCCACCCCCACCCCTGCGGGCGCGTTCAGGGTCACCAGGCAGATCGACGGGATCCGCAGGGCCGAGCTCGGCTCGCTCTACCGGCCCAAGTACTTCGTCGGCGGCATCGCCGTCCACGGATCGGCCTCGATCCCGCCCTATCCCGCCTCGCACGGTTGCGTCAGGGTGAGCAACGCGGCCATGGACCACCTGTGGCGCGACAGGCGGATGCCGGTCGGCGGCAGGGTCGTGGTGTTCTAGTCGTCCTTGCCGAGCTTGGTCTCGGTCTCCTTGGCGGCGCCGAGCACGGTCACGTCGCTGACCTTCCAGACGCCCTTCTGCTTGATCATGACGAGCTTGAGGTGGGTGCCGAGGACGTTGCGCACCGCCTCCTTGCTGGTGACCTGCTGGTCGACCGAGATCAGCGCCTTGGCGCTCACCTCGTCGACCTCCGACAGGTAGACCTCGCGGACCGTCGCCTTGGAGACCGCCTCCAGCTTGATGATCACCTGCTCCATCGGGCCGCCGAACGCCTCGTCGTAGGTGGCGAGGAAGTCGCCCGCCGTCATCGCGATGACCTGGCCGCGGGTGGTCTGCAGGTCCTTGTAGTCGTAGCTGAGCAGGGTGGTGGCGAAGGCGCCTGCCGCGCCTGACACCTCCAGACGCAGCTGACGGTCGTGCTCCAGCGGGGCGAGCTGCCCCTGCAGGCGGTCGGCGGTGAGCCACTGCACGACGGCCGCGCCGCCGGTGGCGGCCAGGACCAGCGCCAGCACCGCCCCCACCGCCACCCCCCGCCAGCGCGCCCCCTTCGCCCCGACGGTACGGCCGGCGCCGCCCTCGGCCTCGGACGCCTCGGCCTGCTCCTCCGCTCGAGCCTGCGCCTGCTCCTCCGCTCGAGCCTGAGCCTCGGCCCGCTCCTCCGCTCGAGCCTGCGCCTGGTCCTTCGCCGGTTCCTCGGCGCGCTCGTCCGCCCGCTCCTTCGCCCGAGCTTCGGCCTGCTCCTCGGCCCGGGTCTCAGGCACGGACTCGGTCTCGGCCCGGGTCTCGGGCTCGGGCTCGGTCTCGGCCCGGGTCTCGGGCTCGGGCTCGGGTTTGGTGTCGGGCTTCGGCTCGGCTGCGAGGGTGGTGTCCTCGACGAGGCCCTGTTCGGTGGTCATGTGTTACTCCGTTCCACGGCGGCGGGAGGAGCGCCCCACCGCGATCCAGCCCAGCACGCCGCCGCTGACGACGACGGCCAGGAGGATGGCGATGACGAGCGGCGTGAGGTCTTGGGGCGTGCCCGAGGCCGAGGCGGACGTCGTGGCGTCGGCGCCCGGCGTGGCCGCCTGCGCCTCCTTGTCGGAGGAGGCGTCGTCGGGCTCAGCGGCCGCCTCGGGATCCTCGCGGTCGGCGGTGGCCGCGGGGTCATCGGGGTCGGGCGCGTCCGCGGGGTGCGGGCCCCTGTCGGCCTCGAAGTCGACCGTGCGCACAGGGGCGTGCTTCGGGCACTCCAGCAGCGGCGCCATCTTCGGCGGCCCGATCGGGCCCTCGTACTCCTCAGCCGGCTGAGGGCCGCCTGGCACGCTGAAGACGAAGGTGGTCCTGCCGTACACCGTGCCGTCGGGCCGCTTGTCGCTGATGTCGTCGGCCAGGCTGAGCGCGGTCGGCACCACGCTGAGCAGGTGGTGGGTGTTCCGCTCGGTCTCGGACGAGAAGGCGGGCCTGTGCGGAAGTCCCGCGGCCGTCAGCGCGCAGGACAGCCCCGGTCTCGCCGTCCTGATCAGCGTGTCGATCTGTCCGAAGACCCCGGGTCCGTGGTCGAGGAAGGCGTTGAGCTCCTTGCGCGACTCACGCAGCGAGCCCGTCACCGACGACAGGTCGGTGATGCCCGCCGCCAGCTTGTCCCTGCGCCCCGCCAGCGTGCCGGTGAGCCGGGTCAGCTGCACCGCCAGCTCGTCGAGGGTCCTGGAGTTGTCGGCGAGGGTGTCGGTGAGGTCGTGCGCGTCGTCGATGATGCCCCTGATCGAGGGCGCGCGGCCGTCGAGCGCGACCGCCAGCTCGTGGGTGATCGTCTTGGCGTCCTTGGGCGGCACCGCGTTGAGCAGCTTGCCCACGCCCTCGAACAGCTTCTTGTAGTCGAGCGGCACCGTGGTGCTGGTCAGCGGGATTATGTCGCCGGGGGCGAGGAAGGGCCCGTTCACGCCCTTCTCGGGCGGGGAGAGCTCCACGTACGGCTCGCCGATGGCCGACTTGCGGCGCACCTCGGCCGTGCTGGCCTTGGGCAACCTGACCTCCCTGTCGAGGTCGAGCCCGACGACGACCTTGCCAGGCGCCAGCCGTACGTCGCCGATCCTGCCGACGCGGACGCCCAGGTAGGCGACGTCGAAGCCGCGCACCAGACCGGGGGAGGAGGCGAACTCGGCCGAGACCCGGTAGGGCTGGGAGATCACGTCGAGCTTGATGATCGTGGTGAACGCCCAGATCGTCATCACGACGCCGAGCAGGGCGAAGAAGACGAGGTTGAGATAGATGCGGGGCCTCATCGCGGCGGCTCCCAGAGCAGGCGGAAGTCGTCCCTGCGGTTGGGCTGCGGACCTGGATCGACGTCAGGCCTGTTCGGGATGAGGCCCCTGTTCTCCGGCAGCAGCAGGCCCTTCAGCCAGATGTAGATGAGCACCTGGCCGTTGACCGTGATCGGGGGGAGGTCGATGTAGGCCTGCATTCTGGTGACCAGCGTCTTCAGGTCCTCCTTGCCGCGCAGCATCGACACGCTGATGGCGTCCAGCTCACGCAGCAGCGTACGCAGCCTGGCCGCGTGACGGGGGTAGACCGTGACATTCGCCTCCTTGGCCAGCTTCGTGAGCGCGACGATCGCCTTCTTGATGTGCTTGCGGCCGTGCTTCACCCGCTCCGTCGCGGCGACGAGCGTGCCGGGCAGCCTGTCGAGGTCCTTGCTGCCCTTGGCGAGCCGGTCGCCGAGCTTGGCCAGGCCGTCTATGGTGCCCGCGATCTCCGCCCTGGCGGCCGCGTAGCTGTCGGTGACCTGCGCGGTCTGCCTGATCAGCGTGTTGACGTCGCCGCCCTTGCCCGCGAAGGCGGTGGAGGCGGCCTCCAGGATGGCGTTGACGTCCTGCGCGCCGAGCGCCTCGATCAGCGGGCCCGCCTTCGCGGTGACCTGCTCGATGTCGGGTTCGACGCTGGTGTCGGTGATCGTCGCGCCGTCCGGCAGGAACGGCCCCGTGGCCAGGTCCTTGCCCTTGGGCAGGGTGAGCAGGACGTAGTTCTCGCCCAGGATCGAGGTCTTGGCCACCGTCGCGCTGGTGCCGGCGGGGACGCGCTTGTCCTGCTGGATGGCCATCGTCACCCTGGCCCTGTAGCCCTCGAGCCGCACGTCGGTCACGCTGCCCACCCGCACGTCGGAGATCTGCACGCTGTGGCCCACCACCAGGCTCTGCACGTCGGAGAAGGTCGCCGACAGCGTCAGCTCGCCCTGTGTCGCGCCCACCGTCTGCAGCGTGCAGCCCGAGGTGGCCATGACCAGGGCGAGGGCGGCGTGTGCGGCTCTCATCGCCGCTCCCGCTCGTAGGGGCAGTTGCTCAGGCCGCCGCCCAGGCACTTCAGCCTGGGCAGGTTGAGCGAGTCGAACAGCGGGGCCAGCCACGCGCGGGTCATCGCGTTGAGCACCACCCTGATCTTGAGCACGTGCTGCTCCTTGTCCCAGGCGTCGATGATCACATCGGCGAAGTCGGCGGCACCCTTGATCGTCTGGGCCATCTGCTCGCTGTTGGCGCGCACGGTGAGGACCATCTCCGACAGCGTGGCCACGCCTTGGGGGAGGCGCTCCTGGTAGGCCTCGATGAGCACGTCGCCGCGCCGTACGAACTGGGCCATGCCGGAGATGAACCCGCGCAGCCGCCGGCGCTCCTCCGCCAGCGTGGCGCTGGCCTCGGCGAAGGCGTCGATCGTCTTGGTGACCTGGCCCTCGCGCCTGTTGAGGCTGGTGGCGAGCCTGTTGAGACCCTTGGCCAGGTCGATGAGCTGCTGGTCCTGGGCGGCGAGGGTGTCGGTGAGCCTGGCGGTGTCGGCGAGCGCGTTGTTGATCGTCTTGCCCCTGCCTCTCACCCCGTCGGCGAGGTCGCCGGCCACGTCGCCGAGCTGGTCGGAGTCGAGGGCGTCGGTCAGCCTGGTGAAGGCGTCGAGGGCGTCGTCGATCTCGACGGGCAGGTCGGTGCGTCCCAGGGGGATGACGGCGCCGGGGGCGATCTTCGGCTGGCCCGGCTTCCACGGCGGGTAGAGGACGACGTTGCGCTCACCGAGGGTGTTCTGCGGGGCGACGACGGCCTTGACGTCGGCGGGCAGGGGGATCTCCGGGTAGACGGCCAGGTCGACGCGGACCCTGTCGCCTTCGATGGTGATCTTCTCGACGGTGCCCGCGTCGAGGCCCATGACCTTGATCTTGGCCTGCTCGTAGAGGCTGGGCGCCTTGGTGAAGATCGCGGTGAGGCGGTAGGGGGCGGGGCCGAGCAGCGAGCACCCGCCGGTGGCGGCGAGCACGGCGATCACGAGCAGCACCCCCACCGCCCGCCGCACCGCCCCACCCCGCGCTCGTGTGGCCCCTCTGAGCCACGCGGTCGTCCGGCGGGACGGGGCGCAGGGAGGGTCGGTGGCGTCGGGTCGCGGAGGGGTCATCGGTCGTTCTTCCTGTCCTTGGCGATCGCGGCCAGCACCTCAGGGTTGATCGGCCCGAGCCCCGTGGCGATGGCCTCGATCCACGGCCCCTGGCCGCCCATCGTGGCAAGCCCCGCGAACGTGGGCCCCGCCCAGCCCAGGACCGCGTTGAACTCCTCCCTGCTGCCCGTCAGCTTCGTGGTGATCGCGCTGGTGTTGTCGAGCGTGTCCACCAGGCTCTTCTCGTGCTCCACGATGAGTTCGGTGGTGCTGGAGACCAGGTCGCTGCCCGATCCGAGGAGGGTGCGCAGCTCGTTGCGGCGCGAGCGCAGCTCGTCCAGCATGATCTCGATGGCGTCGATGAGCCGCCCGATCTGCTTGTCCTTCTTCTCCAGGACGTCCATGATCCTGGAGCCGTTGTCGAGCAGCTTCTGCAGGTCGGGCTCGCTCTTGCTGATCGTGTCGGACAGTTCGCCGATGTTCTTCAGCAGCCGCGTCACGCGCCCCCGCTTGCCCAGGTCCACCTTCCCCAGCTCGGTGAGCAGCTTGTCGACCGCCTTGGTGTCGAGCTTGTTCACCAGCCGGGTCGCGTCCTTGAGCGCGTCGTTGATCAGGACGGGGGTCCCCGTGCGCTCGACGGGGATCATCCGCTGCCCCTCGGGGAGCTGGTCGATGTACGGCGCCGCCACCGGCCCCGTCAGCTTGACGTAGCGGCCGCCCAGCAGGTTGGAGAGGGTGATGTCGGCCCTGGTCTGACGGCCCAGCCGTACCTCGCTCTCGACCTTCCACGTGACGACCACGTGGCCCTGCGCGTAGTCGGGCCGTACCTCGGTCACCTCGCCCACGCGCACGCCCGCCACCCGCACGTCGTTGCCCGTCCTCAGCCCGCCGGAGTCGACGAAGATCCCCGACATGTGGTAGCCGCCCTCGAACAGGCCGAGGGTGCCGATCAGGAACGTGCCCACGAACAGCGAGCCGAGGACGCCGAGGGAGACGAGGCCCACGACGATCCTGTTGCGGTCGCGAAAGGACTTCAGCGGCATCATTCACCCACCATGAGCCTGCGCAGGTCCTTGGAGCTCTGGACCTTCAGGCTCTCGCGCAACGGCGGCGGCGACTCCATGGGGTAGGGGCACGGCGAGGGTCCCAGCGCCAGGCACGGGACGGCCGAGATGAAGTAGTGGCCGCGGTTGACGCTGGAGTAGGCCCTGCTGAACAGCGGCCGGATCGTGTTCACCGTCTTGTCGATCCTGTCGACGTTGCGCCTGACGCCGCCGGTGAGCCTGGCCAGGCCGTCGGTGACCCTGCCGAGCTCGTCGGCGTTCCTGCCGAGCACCTGGTCGGCGACGTCGAAGGTGGCCGACAGCTCCACGAGCGAGTCGTCGACGAGTTTGCGGTTGTCGGCGAACGACTCCGACAGCGTGACGAGGTTGTCCACCAGCTGGGCGATCTGCTTGTCGCGCCTGGCGACCACCTCCGTCACCGTGCCGTAGTCCTTGAGCAGCTGCCTGATGAGCTCCTTGCGCTGGTTGACCGTGCCGGTGATGTCGTTGACGTTGTCGAGCAGGCGCGGGATGTTCTTGTCGTTGCCCTCCAGCGCCCTGCCCGCCGCCGTGAGCAGCTGGTTGATCTGTTCGGGGTCGAGGCTCCTGGTCAGCGGCCCCAGATCGCTCACTAGCTCGCCGATGTCGACGACGGAGGCCGTCCTGGCGATGCGGGCGCCCGGCGCGAGCTTGTCGGGGGCGCTTCCCGGCAGCAGGTAGACCACGCGCTGGCCGACGGCGTTGCGCCACCTGATCGCGGCCTCGCTGTCGGAGGGGATCCGCACCGCCTCCTGGACCTCCAGCGTCACCTCCGCCCTGCCGTTCACGACCTCGATGGAGCGCACCTGGCCGACGGGAGCACCGGCGATCTTGACCTGGTCGCCCTCCATCAGCCCCGAGACGTCGTCGAAGGTGGCCACGAGGGCGTATCCGGCGCCGGTGCTGACCCTGGCGATCTGCAGGCCGAGGAAGACGATCAGCGAGGCGGTGACGGCGAAGAACAGGCCGAAGCGCAGCAGCGTCCAGCGGCGCGCCACGCGCTCCCTGGAGACGGCCATCTCATCTCCTCCCGTCGGTGGGGCCGCAGGCGCCGACGATGAGCTCGCAGATGTCGGTCGCGACGAACGCCTCCACCTGCAACTGGCGGCTGCCGTCGGGTCCTGGGGTCTCGATGAGCTTGTTGAGCAGGTCGACCAGCTTGGTCACCCCGCGCACGCCGTCGCCCGCCAGGCCCAGCTGCGCGTAGATGAGCGCGGCCACCCGCTCGGCCGAGTGGACGCCCTCCCGCAGGTTGTGGCGGTGCTTGCGCAGGCCGTGGGCGCTCAGCTCGGAGATGTCGGTGATCTGGTCGAGCAGGACGCGCACCTTCTCGGCCCGTTCGAGCAGGTCGGGGGTGATGGTGTTGACGTCGGAGGCGATCGAGACGATCTCGTCGCCCTTGTCGGCGAGGCTGGCCGACAGGGCGGCGGCGTCGCCGAGGAAGCGCCTGGCGCGCTCGCGGTGCCTGTGCGCGACTCCGACCACGGTGCCGGCGTCGTCGATCAGCTCCCGCATCGTGGCGCCCCTGCCCTCCAGCCCCTTGGCGATCGTGTGCACGATGACGGTGACCTCGCGCGGGTCCACCGCGTCCAGGCCCCTGTAGGCGGCGCCGAGCGAGTCGGACAGGTCCAGCGCCTCCTCGGTGTCGGTGATGATCGCGCCCGCCCCGAGGTAGGGGCCGCGCGCCTCGCCCGAGCCCGGCCGCAGGTCGATGAACTTGGGCCCGAACACCGAGGTCGGCTCGATGGAGGCGACCGTCGTCTGCGGCAGCCGCACACCCGGCTGGATGTGCATGGTGATGACCGCTCTGCCCCGGGGGTCGAGGCCCACCTCCGACACGTCGCCCACGGTGATGCCGCGGATCTTGACGGGGGAGTTGGTGTCCAGACCCTGGCCCGCCCTGTCGAACACCGCCTGGATCCTGGTGCCGCTCACCTCGGTGACGCTGCGCACGAGGAAGAAGCCGGTGGCGACCAGCAGCAGCACGACGGCCAGCGCGACGGCCATGCGGACAGGAAGGGACAGCTCGTTACGGCCCACGCCTCACCCCGTCAGCTTCACGCCGCTGCCGTCCCCCCAGAACAGGAACGACAGCAGCAGGTTGAGCAGGACGATCGTGACGATCGACTGGCGGATCGCGCGCCCCGCGGCCACGCCCACGCCGACGGGACCGCCGGTGGCGTAGAAGCCGTAGTAGCAGTGGATGACGATGACCACGAAGGCGAAGACCGCGACCTTGATCACGCTGTAGACGATGTCGCTGACCGGCAGGCCGATGTAGAAGTAGTAGTCGTAGACGCCCGGCGCCATCCCGAACAGCATCGTGCACATCAGCCTGGTGGCGAAGAAGCTGGCGAACAGCGCGATCAGGTAGATCGGCAGCAGCGCGATGAGCGCGGCCACCACCCGGGTGCAGATGAGGTAGGTGAAGGCGTTGATGCCCATCACCTCCAGCGCGTCGATCTCCTCCGAGATGCGCATCGCGCCGAGCTCGGCGGTGAAGGACGAGCCGACCTGCGCCGCCAGCGCGACGGCGGCGATGATCGGGGTGATCTCGCGGACGTTGGCGAAGCTGCCGACCAGGCCCATGAACGATTCGGCGCCGATCGCCTGCAGGCCCTGGTAACCCTGCAGGCCCACGGTCGCGCCCACGACGAAGGCCATCGTGAACACCACGAAGATCATGCCGCCGCCCACGACGGTCGCGCCCACGCCGACGACGACGTCGCTGACCTGCCGCATGACGACCTTGAAGTACTTCAGGCGCAGGATGACGTCGCGGACGGAGTAGAACAGCACCTTCCAGATGAACAGCGGCCAGTCGGCGAGGCCCGCGAAGCGCTCGCCCCACTCCCTGCCCGCCCCCGCCAGCCTGAGGCCCGCCGTACGGGTGGCCATCACAGCACCTTCGGCGGGAAGGCGAGGAAGTAGATCGCGGTGATCACGTAGTTCATCGCGAAGACCAGCATGAACGTCACGACGGTGGCCTTGTTCACCGCGCGGCCCACGCCCACGGGGCTGGTGGCGCAGGTCATGCCCATGTAGCAGGAGACGGCCGCGGCGATGAAGCCGAAGATCCACGCCTTGAACAGCGTCACGATGAGGTCCGTGGTCACCACCAGCGACAGCGCGCCGTCGAAGTAGGCCCCGGGGGTGACGCCCTGGATGATCACGTTGAAGAAGTAGCCGCCCGCCGCGCCCGCCACGATCACCAGCGGGGCCAGGCACACCGCCACCGTGCTGGCCGCCCACATGCGCGGGGTGACCAGGCGGTGGATCGGGTTGACCGCCATGACCTCCATCGCGGCCAGTTCGTCGCGGATGTGGCGGGCGCCGATGTCGGAGGTCATGGCGCTGCCGCCCGCGCCCGCGATGAGCAGCGCGCTGGCCATCGGCGCGACCTCGCGCACCAGGCCCACGAAGACCGCGCTGCCTGTCGCCGAGGAGGCGCCGAGCTGCCAGGCCAGCTCGCCCACCTGGAGGGCCACGGTGGCGCCGAGAGGCAGGGAGACCAGGAGCACGGGGACGCTGGTCACGCGGGCCAGGAACCAGCACTGGGCGACGAACTCCCACCACCAGGTCCTGATGTCCCAGGTACGGCGCAGGCCCTCGAGGACGATCACGAACAGCTCGCCCACCTGGCCCAGCACGCCTCCGGCCTTACGGCCCACGTACCCGGTCAGCGCCATGACCACCTCGTAAGGCTCGACTATGGATCAGTCACCTTACTGACGGGTAGTCCAGTAAGTCGATGCTTCCCAGCGAATTTGAGGAAAAGGTATGAGACGCAGCTCACAGGTTGTCAGCCCGCCACGAAATGTGACGGGCCTGTGACCTGCTGGTGGGAGCTTGGCGATCATGGGAGAGGTTCTTGTGACAGGGGCGACCGGCGGAATCGGCGGGCCGCTGGTCGAGGCGCTGGTCAAGGCGGGTCGTCGGGTCGTGGCCGCGGGGCGCGGTCCGGCGGGGAGCACGGGCGGCGTGCGGACGGTCGAGATGGATCTCGCCCGGCCGGGAACGCTGGCGGCCGCGCTGGGCGAGGTGGCGGAGCTGGACGCGCTGATCCACTGCGCCGGGATCTCGCCGATCGCCGCCGTCGCGGACGCCGGTCCCGAGACGTGGGAGCGGACCTTCGCGGTGAACGTGGCCTCCGCGGCCGAGCTGATCAGGCTGACCCTCCCGGCGCTGCGGCGCTCGCGCGGGCACGTGATCCTGGTCAACGCCTCGCCGGGGATGCGGGCCGTCCCCAGGTGGTCGGCCTTCGTGGGCAGCAAGGCGGCGCTGCGCGAGCTGGCGGACTCGCTGCGGCAGGAGGAGGCGGCCAACGGGGTGCGGGTGACGACGGTCTATCCGGCGGGCACGGCGACCGAGAGGCTGCGAAAGACCAGGGCGGGCCTCGGCAGGCCGCACGAGCCCGAGGCCTGCATCCAGCCCGAGACGCTCGCGTCGATGATCACCTGGGTGCTGGCGGCGCCGCCGGACTCCTACGCCTGCGAGCTGGCCGTCCTGCCCACCCCGCGCTGACCCCGGAGAAACCAGAAGCCCGGCCGTCCAGATGGACGGCCGGGCTTCGCGAGTAGCGGGGACAGGATTTGAACCTGCGACCTTTGGGTTATGAGCCCAACGAGCTACCGAGCTGCTCTACCCCGCGTCGTGAAACAAACTCTACCGTACGCGGGGAGTGCTCGTGTCAGCTCGACAGCAGCGCGGCCATCCACCCCTCGACCTCGTCGGGGTGGCGGGGCAGGCCCGCCGACATGAGCCTGGCGCCGTCGGAGGTGATGACCAGGTCGTCCTCGATCCGCACGCCGATGCCGCGGAACTCCCCGGGCAGCGTGAGGTCGTCGGACTGCAGGTAGAGGCCGGGCTCGACGGTCAGCACCTGGCCCTCCTCGAGCACGCCGTCCAGGTAGCTCTCCGCCCTGGCCTTGGCGCAGTCGTGCACGTCGAGGCCGAGCATGTGGCCGCTGCTGCAGACGGTGTAGCGGCGGTAGAGGCCGCTGTCCATCAGCGACGAGGGGGAGTCCTTGAGCACGCCCCACGCGTGCAGCCCCTCGCAGATCACCCGCATCGCCGCGAGGTGGAAGTCGCGGAAGCGGGCGCCGGGCCTCAGCGTCTCGATGGCCGCGCTCTGCGCCTCGTAGACCAGCTCGTACACCTGCCGCTGCACAGGGCTGAACCGGCCCGACAGCGGCAGCGTCCTGGTGATGTCGGCGGTGTAGAGCGAGTCGGTCTCGATGCCGGCGTCCAGGAGCAGCAGGTCGCGCGAGGACAGGCGGCCGTCGTTGCGGATCCAGTGCAGCACGTTGGCGTGCGCGCCGGAGGCGACGATGCTGTCGTAGCCGACCGCGTTGCCCTCGAGCCGCGCCCGCAGCCCGAAGACGCCCTCCAGGTAGCGCTCGCCGCGTACCTGGCCCAGCGCCTCCGGCACGGCGCGCACCACGTCCTCGAAGCCCCTGCTGGTCGCGTCGACGGCGAACTGCAGCTCGGCGATCTCCCATTCGTCCTTGAGCAGCCGCATCTCCGACAGGAACGTCTCCAGCTCCGCGTCTCCCTGACCGCGCTCGACCGCGGCGTCGACGGAGGCGTCCACCCCGCGCAGCACCCTCGCGGGCCCGTCGAGCGAGAGCCTGCCGATGTGCGCGCACTCGATCCGGTAGAGCTGCTGCGCCTCGTCCAGGTCCGGACGGCGGCCCACCCAGAACTCGCCGTAGCGCCTGTCGCGGTAGAACTCCTGGCTGCCCGCGCGCGGCGAGCGCGGGCGCAGGTAGAGCACCGCCTCCCCGCTCGGCTCGATCACCAGCACGTCGTCGGGCTCGGTGTCGCCCGTCAGGTAGGCGAAGGCGCTGTGCGTCCTGAAGCGGTAGTCGCTGTCGTTGCTGCGCGCCTTCAGCGAGCCCGAGGGGATCACCAGCCGCTCGCCGGGGAAGCGGGCGGCCAGCGCCGCGCGCCGCTTGGCCGTCCAGGGCGCGACGGACAGCGCTTCCAGGCCGGTGTGCCTGGTGTCGGCCCAGCCGGTCTCCATGAAGGCGGCCAGCGCGTCGGTGATGGGCAGGTCGTGGCTGCCGGTGTTCAGCTTCTCGGACATGCGGATCCCTGGACTAGGTAGTGGTATTTCACATGGTACGGCTCTCGCGTCCTCCAGCACCCTAACCGGAAAATCAGTGCCGCTCGTGATTGGGCCCCGCATGAGAAGGGCAGGTCACATGTACCTACAGCCAAGGTGGTGGTCCATGCTGATCGGGACGATCCTGCGGAACAAGGGATCGGAAGTGGCGACGGTTCGCCCTGACGCCACCGTGCGGGAGCTGCTGGCCAGTCTCGCCGAGCACAACATCGGCGCGGTCGTCGTCTCCGACGACGGCTCGACGATCGCCGGCATCGTGTCGGAGCGCGACGTGGTGCGCAAGCTCAACGACAGGGGCGCGGGCGTCCTCGACGCCACGGTCGCGGAGATCATGACGTCCGAGGTGCGCACCTGCGCGCCCGACGCCAACGTCGACGACCTGCGCAGGACGATGACGACGCACCGCATCAGGCACGTGCCCGTGATCGACTCCGGCCGCCTGGTGGGCATCGTCAGCATCGGGGACGTGGTGAAGAGCGCCATCGAGGAGCTCGAGACCGAGAAGGCGTCACTCGTCGACTATCTGCACCGCTGACCGGAGGCGGGGGACATGGCACGCTTGTCCCCGTGACGTACGGCCACCCCCCGCCACCGCGCGCGTCGAGCAGCCCCACGCTGATCCTGCTGGCCTCGGGGCTTGCGGCGATCGTGGGCTTCCTCATCGGCTTCCTCACCGGCCTGGGCTCGGCGGAGCCGACGACGGCTTCGCCGTACTCGCCGCCCGAGATGACGGTGACCATGGAGAGCCCCACGGAGAGCGCGCCGGAGGCGGGCGCCCCCACGGGGCAGGCGAGCCAGCCGTCCGACGCGAGCCAGCCGCCGCTCGGCAGCGCGACTCCTGCGACGACTCCTCCCGCGGGTGAGCCTTCGGCCGGGCAACCTTCAGCTGGGCAGCCTACCGGCGGGCAGCCGCCCGAGGGCGGGCTGCCTCCCGGCATCGGCATCCAGGTGGTGGGCGCCGACATCCAACCCGGCACCTACAGGACCGACGGCCCCTCTCCGGGCATGCCGCTGTGCTACTGGGCCAGACTGAAGGGCACGGGTGGCGACCCGAGCGAGGTGATCACCAGCGGCCTGCCCTCAGGACCCGCCACGGTCACGATCGAGGCAACCGACAAGGCCTTCCAGAGCGGGGGCTGCAAACCATGGGTGAGACAGTGAAACTCAAGCTCGACCTGCACGACATCTACAACAAGGGCGACCAGATCGACCGCGCGCTTCGCGGCATCATCGACGAGGCGATCAGGACGAAGGCCACCGAGGTGGAGATCATCCCGGGGAAGGGCAGCGGGCAGCTGAAGAAGAAGGTGCTGCGCTTCCTCGACCAGAAGGAGATCAAGGCGCTCTACCACCGCATCGACAAGGACGCCAAGAACCACGGCCGCCTGTTCGTCTACTTCAAGCACAAGTAGCAGTTCCTACCCTCGGCCTGCGCCGGTGTACTTCGTGATCTTCATTGGGGCACAGGTGGGGCACACCCACCGTCAGCGAAGAACACATCCATTGCACGTCGAGCGCGCTCAGTGGCGTTGGGTATGAGATGGGTGCAGGTCCGGAGGGAGAAGCCGGGATCGTCGTGCCCGAGGCACCTCGGATACTGGACCTCCGACCTCGCCGCCGGCACCACCAGGCTCACCGGCAGCGGCTTCCCCGAAACCTTCTCCGGGTGCCCCTACGGCCGCTCGTTCGCCTACCACCACCTCGACTCCATCGGTGCCCACATCGAACTGGTGGATCTGAGCCGCCAGCCATCCTTCCTGGAGACCTGGCAGCCCGACGGGACACCGATGCCGGCGATCATCGAGGGAAGCAAGTGAGCTCCACACTTGCGCTTGATCACTTCTGGCGCAAGCAGCTCCTGGCGGGCGGGGTCAGGAGATCGCCGCGCCCACCAGGGTGCCGATGCCGTAGGTGACGGCCGCCGCCGCGGCGCCGAGCGCCAGCTGGCGGGCGCCGCCGAACAGCGGCGACCTGGTGGTCAGCCGGGCGACCAGCGCTCCCGTGCCGAACAGCGCCAGCCCGGTCAGCACGATCGCCACCACCACCGAGGAGAAGCCGAGCAGGAACGGCAGGACGGGGATCAGCGCCCCGACGGCGAAGGCCAGGAACGACGAGCCCGCCGCCACCCAAGGGGAGGGCAGGTCGTCGGGGTCGACGCCGAGCTCCTCGCGGGCGTGCACCCGCCAGGCCACCTCGCCGTCCCTGTGGAGCTGGCCCGCCACCTGCCTGGCCAGCTCCGGGGTGAGCCCTCGCGACTCGTAGACGAGGGCGAGCTCGCGCTCCTCCGCCTCCGGGTTGCGGGCGATCTCCTTGCGCTCCACGGCGATCTCGGCCAAGGTCAGCTCGCGTTGGGAGGCGACGGAGGTGTACTCGCCCGTCGCCATCGAGAAGGCCCCCGCGGCCAGCCCCGCGAGGCCCGTGACCGCGACGGCCGTGGGGGAGGCGCCGCCGCCCACCACGCCTGCCAGCAGCGCGGCGTTGGAGACCAGCCCGTCCATCACGCCGAAGACGGCGGGGCGCAGCCAGCCCCCGGTGACGTCACGGTGATGCTTGTGCAGTTCGGCCGGCACGTGCTACGTCCTCACGCCGCATGTCGCACTCGTCACGTTCGACCCCCATACGTCACATCTGTCGCGAAACACCAGATGCTTCATCAAGGAGTCTCGCGATGTCAATGCGATGATGCGTCCATGTCGATCCTGAGAAGTCTCCTGGCAAGCGTCCGCGCCGGCGCCGTCGAGATCATCGACCTGACCGCGCCGCTGTCCGACCGGACGCCGATCCTCCAGCTGCCCGAGCCGTTCGGGAACGCCTCCCCCTTCCGCCTGGAGGAGATCAGCCGCTACGACGACCGCGGCCCCGCGTGGTACTGGAACGACATCCACACCTCCGAGCACACGGGCACCCACTTCGACGCGCCGGTCCACTGGGTGACCGCCCGCGAGGGCCAGGACGTCTCCCAGGTCCCCCTGCGGAGCCTGATCGCCCCCGCCGTCGTGCTCGACTACTCCGCCGAGGCGGCCGAGGACCCCGACTTCCTGCTCCAGATCGAGCACGTACGCGAGTGGGAGCGGGTCAACGGGGCGCTGCCCGAGGGCGGCTGGCTGCTCTACCGCACCGGCTGGGACGCCAGGTCGGACGACGCCGCCGACTTCCTCAACCAGGGCCACTCGCCGGGAATCTCCGTCGAGTGCGCGCGCTGGCTGGCCGAGGAGAGGCCCATCATGGGCGTCGGCGTGGAGACCGTCGGCACGGACGCGGGCGCGGCGCACTCCTTCGACCCGGCCTTCCCCTGCCACTCCTTCCTGCTGGGAGCTGGCAAGTACGGCCTGACCCAGCTGCGCAACCTCGCCCAGCTGCCACCCACGGGCGCGGTCGTGCTCGCCCCTCCGCTGCCCATCGTGGGCGGCTCGGGCAGTCCGGTGAGGGTGCTGGCCCTGGTCGAACGGTGAACGTCGCCACGCTGGTCGGGCGGGTGCTGGCAGAGCTCGGCGTCGAGACGGTCTTCGGCGTGGTGGGCAGCGGCAACTTCCACGTCACCAACGCCCTCGTGGCGAACGGCGCGCGCTACGTCGCCGCCCGCCACGAGGGCGGCGCCGCCACCATGGCCGACGCCTACGCCCGCATGAGCGGCAAGGTCGGCGTCGTGTCCGTGCACCAGGGCCCCGGGCTGACCAACGCGATGACCGGCCTGGCCGAGGCCGCCAAGAGCCGCACGCCGCTGATCGTGCTGGCGGGGGAGGCGACGCAGGCGCGCTCCAACTTCCACATCGACCAGGACGCGATGGCGCGGGCCGTGGGCGCGGTCGCGCTCAGGGTCGGCTCGGCCGCGACCGCCGTCGAGGACGCCGTCGGGGCCTTCCGCGCCGCCCGCGCCGGCGCGACCGTGCTGCTCAACCTGCCTCTCGACGTGCAGAACGAGGTCGCGGGCGAGGGCGAGGTGTGGAGCGAGGCGTGGCGGCTGGTCGTCGAGAGCGCCCGCCTCGCCTCGTCCGTCCCCGTGGAGGGGCCCGCGCCCGGCGCCGACGCCGTACGGCTGGCGCGGCTGCTCGAAGGCGCGCGGCGGCCGGTGTTCGTGGCCGGACGCGGTGCCAGGCACGCGGGCGACGAGCTCCGCGCCCTCGCCGACAGGGCAGGAGCGCTGCTGGCCACCTCGGCGGTCGCCAAGGGCCTGTTCAGAGGCAGCCCATGGGACCTCGACGTCAGCGGAGGCTTCTCCTCCCCGCTGGCCGCCGAGCTGATCGCCGGCGCGGACGTGCTGGTCGGCTGGGGCTGCGCGCTCAACATGTGGACGACCAGACACGGCAGGCTGATCGGTCGGCACACCAGGCTCGTCCAGGTGGATCTCGACCCCGCTGCCATCGGCGCGCACCGGCCGGTCGAGCTGGGCGTCGTCGGAGACACCGCGTGGGTGGCGCGAGCGGTCGAGGCCGCCCTCGAAGGCCCGCCCGCCCAGGGGTACCGCACGCCCGAGCTGGCCGGGCGCATCGCGGCGCAGGTGCGATGGCGCGACGTGCCGTACGAGGAGGAGACGGGGGAGGGCAGGATCGACCCCAGGACGCTCACCATCGCCCTGGACGACCTGCTGCCGCCCGCCCGCGTCGTCGCCACCGACTCGGGCAACTTCATGGGCTATCCGGCGATGTTCCTGGACGTGCCCGACGAGCGCGGCTTCTGCTTCACGCAGGCCTTCCAGTCGGTCGGGCTCGGCCTGGCCAGCGCGATCGGCGCGGCCGTGGCGCTGCCCGACAGGCTGCCCGTCGCGGCGCTCGGCGACGGCGGCGCGCTGATGGGGATCGCCGAGCTGGAGACCGTGGTGCGGCTCGGCCTGCCGATGGTGATCGTCGTCTACGACGACGAGGCCTACGGGGCGGAGGTGCACCACTTCGGGCCCTCGGGGCACCCGATGGACACCGTCACCTTCCCTCCCGCGGATCTGGCGCGGATCGCCCGCGGGTACGGCTGCGCCGCGGTGACGGTGACGCAGCGGGCCGACCTGGACGCGGTGGCCTCGTGGCTGGCGGGGCCGAGGGACAGGCCGCTGCTGGTGCACGCCAAGGTGGGAGGCGGGCGCGGCTCCTGGTGGCTGGAGGAGGCCTTCAGGGGTCACTGACGTGGCGCGAGCCGCCTACACCTTTGCGATAGCCGCGTGCCTCCTCCGCGGAGGCCAGCACCCGCTCCAGCGGCGCGCCCGTGGCGGCGGTGACGGCGGCCGCGACCGCGCCCTCGACGAACGGCACGTCGGCGAGCACCACCTGCCCTGGCTCCTCCAGCAGGCGGGCGGTCAGCACGGAGCTGCCCAGGTCGGGGATGAGGATCACGCCCGCGCCCTGGTCCACCTCCGCGATCGCCCGCTCGACGAGGTCGACGCTGGTGCCGAGGGCGCCGTCCTCGGTGCCGCCCGCCGCCGCCACCCTGGCGCCGGCCCCGGCGATCCCGAGCGCGAGGCGGGCCGCCTCACCAGCGAGGGCGGCGCTGTGCGACACCAGCACGACCCCCACCACCCCGCTTCCTCCTGCCCCGCCGGGCGTCGTGGTCATGGGTGCAGGGCCGACAGGATGAGCGCGGCGGAGGCGGCGCCCGGGTCCTCGTGCCCGACACTGCGCGGGCCGAGATAGCTTGCCCTGCCCTTGCGGGCCTGCAGCGGGATCGTCGCCTTGGCGCCCTCGGCCGCGGCGGCCGCCGCCCTGCCGAACGCCTCGCCTGGCTTGAGTCCCTCGCGGGCGGCCGACGACAGCGTGCGCGCCGCGGGGGCGAGCGCGTCGACCATCGTCTTGTCCCCCTCGGCGGCCTTGCCCAGGCGCGTCACCGACTCCAGCCCGGTGGCGAAAGCGGCGGCCAGGTCGTCGAGCGACACCTCTGGGGCGTCGCCGAGGGACTTGCCGAGCTGGCGGAACAGCGAGCCGTACAGCGGGCCCGAAGCGCCGCCGACCCTGCGGATCAGCGTGTTGCCCACGAGCGTGAGCAGCTGTCCGGGGGTGTCGGGCGGGGTGTCGGAGAGCGCCTGCCGCACCGAGGTGAAGCCGCGGTCGAGGTTGGTGCCGTGGTCGGCGTCGCCGATCGCGGCGTCGAGCCTGGTCAGCAGGTCGCGGTTGATCGACAGCACGCGGATGATCTCCTGGATCCACGCGGTGAAGAACGTGACGTCCATTCACCGCCCCCAGCGCAGCGAGGGGGTCTGCACGGGCGCGTCCCAGAGCTCGGTGAGCTCGTCGTCGAGCTGGCACACGGTGACGGAGAAGCCCTGCATGTCCAGGCTCGTCACATAGTTGCCGACCAGCGACCTGGCCACGCGCGCTCCCTTCCCCCTGATGTAGGCCTCGACCTCGGCGAAGGCGATGTACAGCTCGATGAGCGGGGTGCCGCCCATGCCGTTCACCATGACCAGCAGATCACCGGCCAGCGGCAGGTCCCCGTGGACGGCGTCCATGGCGACGGCCGCCAGGTCGCGGGCGGAGGCGAGGGGCGCGCGGGTGCGGCCTGGCTCGCCGTGGATGCCGATGCCCAGCTCGACCTCCGTCTCGGGAAGGTCGAACGTGGGCTTGCCCGCGGCGGGCACGGCGCAGGAGGTCAGCGCGATGCCGAACGAACGGCTGCGCGCCACCACCGCCCCCGCCACCCTGGTCGCCTCCGCCAGCGGCGCGCCCGCCTCCGCCACCGCTCCGGCGATCTTCTCCACGAACAGCGTCGCGCCGGTGCCCCTGCGCCCCGCCGTGTAGAGGGAGTCCTGGACGGCCACGTCGTCGTCGACCAGCACGCTCGCCACCGCCATGCCCTGTTGGGCGCACAGCTCGGCGGCCAGCTCGAAGTTCATGACGTCGCCGGTGTAGTTCTTGATGACGTGGAGCACGCCCGCTCCTCCGTCGACCCGTTCGGTCGCCGCCACGACCTGGTCGGGCACGGGGGAGGTGAAGATCTCTCCAGGGCAGGCGGCGTCGAGCATGCCGTACCCCACGAAACCCGCGTGCAGCGGCTCGTGACCGGAGCCGCCCCCCGACACCAGTGCCACCTTGCCCACGCGGGGCGCGTCGGCGCGCCAGACCACTCGCGCCTCCACGTCCACCCGCAGGGCGGGATGGGCCGCGGCCAGACCTGTCAGCGCATCGGCGACCACGGACTCGGCGTCGTTGATGAGCTTCTTCATGCGCATGCTCCTGCCCGTTTTCCCATCGGAACAAGCGATCTGGGCTTCCAGGCCCGCGATCGACGCCGACCCCTTCCCTGTCTACGCCCTCATGCGCGCGCAAGCGCCCCGAATACCGCAATCCTGACCTGGACATCTCGGCATTGTCCAGACATGCGGATGTCCGCCCGCTGCGGTGGACGGCCGGCAGGCTCGCCGACGCCGGCGCGGGGCCGGTGGAGATCTCCGGCGGCCTTCCGTGGTCAGGGCCGAGCCCGAGGGCGAGGAGTTCCTCCTGTTCTGAGCGCTCGACGAGTGCGTTACCTTCTGCACATGGCTGAGATCGTGTACCCGCCGGTGATCGCCACCGCACGGACCCTCTTCCGGATCATGGACTACCGCTTCCATATGGAAGGGACCGAGCACATTCCGCGCTCAGGCGGAGCCGTGCTGGTCAGCAATCACATCAGCTATCTCGACTTCATCTTCGCCGGTCTGGGCGCGCTGCCGTCCAAGCGGCTGGTGCGCTTCATGGCGAAGGAGGAGGTCTTCAAGCACCGGATCTCCGGTCCGCTCATGCGCGGCATGCACCACATCCCCGTCGACCGCGGCGCCGGCGCAGGCTCCTACGCCACCGCCCTGCGCATGCTGAAGGCGGGCGAGGTCATCGGCGTGTTCGCCGAGGCGACGATCAGCAGGTCGTTCACGGTCAAGGACATCAAGAACGGCGCCATCCGCATGGCGCAGGCCACCAAGGTGCCGCTGATCCCCATGGCGCTGTGGGGCAGCCAGCGGCTGTGGACCAAGGGCAGGCCCAAGCAGCTCACCCAGCGGCACGTGCCGATCACGATCCTGGTGGGCGAGCCGCTCTACCCCAAGCGCGGCGACGACATGGGCGAGCTGACCAGCGAGCTGCACACCAGGGTGTCCGGCCTGCTCGACAGGGCGCAGCGCACCTATCCCGAGATCCCGCAGGGCGTGTGGTGGCAGCCGGCCCATCTCGGCGGCACCGCCCCCACGCCTGAGGAGGCCGCCGCCATGGACGCCGCCGAGGCCGAGCGCCGTAAGGACTAGAGCGCGGTGTTCGGAATCGTCAGGCCGTGCCGTCACGCGCTGTGCGGCGGGCTGTTCGGCGAGTGGATGGCCCATCTGTGCGGCCTGTGCCTGGCGCTGCGCGACGAGCACGGCCACCTGTCCAGGCTCGTCACCAACTACGACGGTCTGCTGGTCTCGGTCCTGACCGAGGCGCAGACCCCCTCCGCCGCGCCCCGCAGGCGCGCGGCCCGCGTGCGCGCTGCGCGGTTTCAGGGGCGCCGACGTCGTCCAGGACCAGGGCGCACGGCTGGCCGCGTCGGTCTCGCTGGTCCTGGCAGCGGGCAAGGCGCGAGACCACGTCGCGGACGGCGACGGCCTCTACCGCCGGCGCCTGGTCGCGGCGGCGGCCGAGCGCGTGGCCACGCGATGGTCGAGCGCCGGCGGCCGTACGGCGCAGGAGCTCGGCTTCGACCCCGCCCCGCTCACCCGCGCGGTGGAGGAGCAGGCCAGGCTGGAACGCCTGCCCGGCTTAGGCCTGCTGGAGCTGACCGCGCCCACCGAGGAGGCGGTCGCCGCCGCGTTCGGGTACACCGCGACGCTTGCGTGCAAGCCTCACAACCGGCCGGCGCTGGAGGAGGCGGGCCGCTTCTTCGGCCGCCTGGCCCACCTGCTCGACGCGGTGGAGGATCTGCCCCGCGACCGGGCGGCGGGCGCCTACAACCCTCTCACGGCCACCGGGACCGACCTGGCGACCGCCAGGCGCCGCTGCGACGACGCGCTGCTCGGGCTGCGCATGGCCGTGGACGAACTGGACCTGGAGCGGCGCGCCCTGACCAGGGCGCTGCTGGTGCGAGAGCTCGGCCATGCCGTCAGCCGGGCCTTCGCGCAGAGCGAGCAGGAAAGCCCCGAGCGCACCACGAAGCGGCCCGCCGATCCCGGAGGGCTCCTGTCGCTGGCGTGCACGTCGCTGAGCTGCTGCACCTGCGGCATCTACCGCCCGGAATGGGACGAGGAGCACGACAAGAGCTGCTGCTCGCGCTTCGACTGCAGCGGCTGCGACGCCTGCGGCAACTGCAGCAACTGCGGTGAGTGCTGCTCGTGCTGCGGTGACGGCTGCTGCTGCGAGGGCTGCGGGTGCGACTGCTAGCCGCGCCTCAGATGGCCTCCTGGTAGGTGCCGGCCGAGCGGACGCTGGCCAGCATCCCCGCCGCCTGCTGCGGCGAGGGACGGCGCGCGGGGTCGTGGTGCAGCAGCCCCTCGATGATCGGCCGCAGCATCCCCGCCCTGCGCGGCCTGGGGAAGCCGCCCTGGCGGTACAGGTCGAGCACGCTCGCCGCGTCCTTGCCGGGGTAGGGCGGGCGCCCCTCGACCGCGCTGTAGAGCGTCGCGCCGAAGGACCACATGTCGCCCTCCTTGGTCGCGATGCCGCCCGACAGGCGTTCGGGCGCCATGAAGGCGGGGGTGCCGCGCAGCCCGCCCGAGCGGGTGGAGGTCAGGTCGGCCTCGGCGGTGGCGATGCCGAAGTCGGTCAGCACCACCCTGTCGCCGGTCAGCATCACGTTGGCGGGCTTGACGTCGCGGTGCAGCACGCCCGACTTGTGGGCGTGGCGCAGGGCGCCGAGGAGGTGGCGGCCGAGGCCGGCGACCGAGGTGTCGGGCAGGGTGCCGACCTGGGAGAGCAGGTCGTGCAGGGACAGGCCCTCCAGGAACTCCATGACGATCCAGAGCCGCCCCTGCTCCTCGACGAGGTCGTGGACGGTGACGATGCTGGGATGGGTCAGCCGTGCCGCCAGCCTGGCCTCGCGCAGCACGCGCCTGCGCACCGCCTCGGCCTCGCCGACCAGCGTCAGCTCCTTCAACGCCACCTCACGGTGGAGAAGCTGGTCGAACGCGCGCCAGACCACGCCCATCCCGCCCCGGCCGGCCTGCTCGCCCAGCCGGTACCGTCCGCCGATCTCCCGCATGTCATCCCCTCGTCGCTAGGGGTAATCATGTCAAATGATCGCGAAGGATATGCCGCCTCGGCTGATCTAGATATGGGCGTGTTTATGGGGATGCAGGTCAGAGCGGTAGAAAGACCGAGTCGGAGTCCCAGATCACTTTTCCCGACGGGTCGAGCAGGACGGCGTTGCCGTCGTCGCGCAGGATGAGCTCGCTTCCCTGGCCGCCTGCCGTACCGGATCTGAAGGAGACCAGGTGGCGTCTGCGGTCACGGGCGCTGCGGTAGACCACCAGCGCGCCCTCGGGCTGGAGCAGGCAGACGCTGCCGGGCCGAGGGGTGGTCATCCTGGCCCTGCGCCTGGGGACGCCCTGCTCGGAGATGGTCAGCACGCCCTTGTCGGTGATCTCCATGGTGTGCACGCCGTTGGGGGAGCGGATCGGGAAGCCGTGCTCGATGGACTCGAAGCTTCTGATCCTGTTGTAGGAGGCCTGCCTGATCTCCGTGCCGGTGCACGGCGACCAGACGGGCCTGCCGTCGGGGCCGTAGACGACCAGGTTGCCGTCGTCGTGCAGGACCAGGCTGGAACCTTCGGGGTGGCGGAAGGCCGGCTCGGGCCAGACCACGCCCTGGGCGTTGGCCACCCTGAGTGAGCGCTTGCGGTCCATGGTGAGCTTGCCGCCCTGCACCCAGTGGTCGGTGGCCCACAGCGGCGTGCCGTTCTTGTCGCTGGGCAGCGTGCCCTGGTCGTACAGGACGAGGTTGCCGTCCTTCTGGTACTCCAGCTTGAACTCGCGCCAGCCCTGCGCGCTCTTGCGCGACAGGAGCCTGTCGCCCGGGTTCATCGACTCGCCTGACTTCAGTAAGCGGGTTCGCTCGGCCATGTCACTCAGACAGCCACAGGTACGGCCTTGCGGGCAAGGGCCCTGGAGACAAGGGGCATGACCGCCAGGCACATCACCACGGCGCCGACGAAGACGACCTGCAGCCCCGCCAGGCCGCCGACGACGCCGCCGAGCGCCGCGCCGACCGGCTGGCCGCCCATCCCGATCAGGCGGTAGGCGGCGTTGACGCGGCCGAGCAGTTCCCCGGGGATGATGCGCTGGCGCAGCGAGACGATCAGCACGTTGGTCGCCGCGCCGGAGACGCCGAGCAGGGCCGCCGTCACGTAGACGGCGGGGACCACGGGGACCAGGACGGGCACCAGGAGCGTCAGGCTGTTGAGCGTGCAGACCGTGAGAAGCGTCCTGTTCTCGCCGAACAGGTCCGCGAGCCGGTTGGCGAGCAGGGAGCCGGTGACGGCGCCTGCCGCCAGGACCGCCATGACGACGCCGTACTGTCCCGAGGTCATGCCGATCGCGGACTCCTCGCCGACCGCCCACAGCACGAACACCGCGAAGTAGGCGGCGTTGCACAGGTTCAGCACGCCGGCTCCGATGGCCAGGTCGCGGACCGTCCGGTGGCGCATCAGGTACCGCAAGCCGGTGGCGATGTCGGCGCGCAGGGGCGCGGTGGAGACCTTCGCAGGGGTGAAGGCGCCGCGCATGCCCAGCAGGAGCAGCCCGGCGGCGGTGTAGAGCAGGGCGGGCGCGCCGAAGACGGCCATCGGCGCGACGCCCACCAGGAGCGCGGCGGCAGGGCCCCCGACGAAGTTGTTGCCGACCGTCTGCGCGGCGACGATGCGGCCGTTGGCCCTGCCGAGGGACTCCTTGCCGACGGTCATCGGCACGATGCTCTGCGCCGAGGTGTCGTTGAACACCTCGCACGCCCCCGCCACCAGCAGGATCGCCACCAGCAGCGGCATGCTCAGCGCGTCCATGGCCACGGCGGCGGCCGTGGCGGCCAGGGCCGCGGCCCGGACGAAGGAGGTGAGCACCATGATCCGCCGGCGGTCCGACCGGTCGGCGATCGCCCCCGCGTGCAGCGCCAGCAGCAGCCACGGCAGCGTGGTGGCGACGCCCACCAGCGAGACGAGCGCGGGGTCGCGGGTCAGCGTGATGGCCAGCAGCGGAGCCCCTGCCAGCAGCATGCCGTCGGCGAGATTGGCGGAGGTGGCGGCGGCGAGCAGGTATCGGAAGGAGCGGCCCACGGACTATCCTCTTTGCATAGGAAGTTGTGCATAGATTTCTTTGCAAAGATAAGGCTGCACACAGTGGAACGCAAGACCACGAGGGAACTCGACGCCCAGGCGCTGAAGGCGTTCACCCATCCGGTGCGGATGCGGATGTACGAGCTGCTCGAGGAGCACGGCGCGGCCACCGCGACGATGCTGGCCGCGCGGATCGACGAGAACACCGGCGTGACCAGCTACCACCTGCGGCAGTTGGCCAAGCACGGTCTCATCGTCGAGGTGCCGGAGAAGTCGAGGGGCAAGGAGCGGTGGTGGCGCGCCGCGGGCTTCAGCACCGACACCGACAGGTTCAGAAAGGACCCCGCGACGGCCGAGGCGGCGGAGGTGCTCATGGCGGGCATCGTCCGACAGCGCAACACCGAGCTGCTGCGCTGGGTCGAGCAGTCGCGCGAGGCCTCACGGGACTGGATCGAGGCCACCACGCACACCAGGCGGTCGATGCGGCTCAACCGCGAGCACCTGGCCGAGCTGGGCAGGCGTGTGCAGGAGCTGATCGACGCGCTGGACGACGACGAGGAGGGAGAGCACGTCGTCATCCACTTCGACGCCTTCCCGCTTCGGCGCGATCACGACGGTTAGCGCGGCGACCGGCCCAGAACCTCCGCCAGGCAGGCGCGCAGCCGGGCGAGGGCCTCGTCGAGCCGGTCGGTGGGGATGGCGCCGAAGCCCAGGATCAGGCCGGGCCGTACCGCCTCGGTCTGGTAGTGGCCGGCCAGCGTCCACACCGCGACCTCCTTGTCCAGGGCCAGCGCCGCCACGTCCAGCAGGTCATGGACGCCGCCGGTTCGGGCGAAGGCGCTGACGTGCAGGCCCGCCGCGGCGGGGACCGGCTCCAGCCACGGGGCCAAATCCGTGGCCAGCGCGGCCAGCACCCTGTCGCGGCGCACGTGGTACTCACGGCGGGCCCTGCGCACATGGCGGGCCAGCGCCCCTTCGTCGATGAAGCGGGCCAGCGCCGCCTGACTCGGCAGCGCGGTGTGCCAGTCGGACAGATGCTTGGCCGCCCGTACGGCACGCCGCAGCGAAGGCGGCACGACCAGGAAGCCCATCCGCAGCGTCGGCAGCATGGTCTTGGAGAACGAGCCGAGGTACAGCACCCGGCCCGCGCGGTCGAGACCGTGCAGCGACTCGACGGGACGTCCCGTGTAGCGGAACTCGCTGTCGTAGTCGTCCTCGATCACCGCGGCTCCCTCGGCCTCGGCGCGGGCCAGCAGCTCCATCCGGCGGGCCAGCGTCATCGGCATGCCGAGCGGGCACTGGTGCGAAGGGGTCACGTAGATCATCCGCACGCCGCGGGGGACGGCCTCGACGACCAGGCCGTCGCGGTCGACCGGCACCGGCACGACCCGGGCGCCGAGCGAGGCGAACAGCCTCCTGGCCATGCCGTACCCCGGTTCCTCCACCGCGACCCGCTCGCCAGGCTCGACCAGCACCCTGGTCACGAGGTCGAGGGACTGCTGGGTCCCCGTGGTGACGACGACGTGGCCCGCGTCGGTGCGCACGCCGCGGGACAGGCCGATGTGCCTGGCGATCGCCTCGCGCAGAGCGGGCAGCCCGAGCGGGTCCCCGTGCGTCGCGGGGCCGACCGCCGAGGCGCGCAGCTCCGCGGTGAGGACCCTGCGCCAGGTCTGGTACGGGAACAGTCGGGCGTCGACGGAGCCCGGCCGCAGGTCGAACCTGGCCCGTACCGCGCTGAGGTCGGGAGGGTCGGCTGCCCGCTCCCACAGGGGTCTGGCCCGCAGTGCCTGACCGGCAGGGCCGCCGTCTGCCGCGCTCTGGCGCACCGCCGCGCTGACGTAGGTGCCCGCCCCCGTGCGGGTGACGAGGAAGCCCTCTCCCGTCAGCCGCTCGTAGGCCGTGCACACCGTGTTGCGGGAGACCTGCAGGCGCCGGTGCAGCTCCCTGCTGGAGGGCAGCGGGTCGCCCGGCCTTAATCGCCCGTCCAGGACGGCCTGCCTGATCTGCCGGTAGATCTGCCCGGACAGGTCGCTCCTGTCCAGGCTGACGTGCAACTCCATGGCGGCGAGCCTACGGCGTCGAGATCGCGGCGTGACCGGCCCTGGCCAGGTGGGAGCGGATCGGCCCTGTCCCCGCGCCGCCGGCCCTCCTAGCGTCGGTGTCGTTTCCGACATCATCGAGGGGCGTGATGGACTCACTGTCGCGAAGGACAATGATCACGGGCGGAGCCGTGGCGGTCGGGAGTTCGGCCACGGCGTGGGCGGCGGGACGCGCCGCCGCCGAGGAGAGCCGGGGATGGGAGGCGCAGGCGAGCACCGTGCGTCCTGACGACCCTCGCTACGCCGACCTGCGCACGGGGTCGAACCAGCGCTGGATGGGCAGGCCCGAGTACATCAGGGTGGCCGGCACGACCGCGCACGTGGTGCAGGCCGTGACCGAAGCGGTCAAGGCGGGCAGGCGCGTGGTGGCGCGCAGCGGAGGCAACTGCTTCGAGGACTTCGTCACCAGTCCCGACGTCCAGGTCGTCGTCGACCTGTCGCAGATGAGGGCGATCTCCTACGACCGCGCCATGCGGGCGATCGCGGTGGAGGCCGGGGCGCTGGTCGGCGACGTCTACAGGACGCTGTTCACCCGCTGGGGTGTGGTGATCCCCGCGGGCATCTGCCAGAACGTCGGTATGGGCGGGCACGTGGTGGGCGGCGCGTACGGCGCGTTGAACCGCCTGCACGGGCTGGCGGTCGACCACCTGTACGCCGTGGAGGTGGTGGTCGTCGGCAGGTCGGGCGCGGCCAGGGCGGTCGTCGCCACGAGGGAGCCCGACGATCCCCACCGCGAGCTGTGGTGGGCGCACACAGGGGGAGGCGGGGGCAACTTCGGCATCGTCACCCGTTACTGGTTCCGCACGCCGGGGGCGAAGGGCGACGATCCTGCCGCGCTGCTGCCGAAGCCGCCTCCTGAGCTGCTGCTCCACGTGCAGAACTGGCCGTGGGCGGGCCTGACCCAGGAGGGATTCACCAGGCTCGTGCGCAACGCGGGCACGTGGTTCGAGGCCAACAGCGCGCCGGACTCGCCGTACAACAGCCTCTTCAGCCACCTGAGGCTGACGCACCAGGCGCACGGGACCGTCACCCTGGCCGCTCAGCTGGACGCCACCAGGCCGGACGCCGAGAAGCTGATGAGCGACTTCACCGCGGCGATCGGCGAGGGCGTCGGCGTCGCCGCGCGGCAGACCCAGCACCGCACGGTGCCGTGGGTGCACGGCGTGTGGTGGAACGGCTTCGCGGGGACCAATCCGAACGACAGGGCGAAGTACAAGTCGGCCTACCTGCGCAGGGGTTTCACCGACGATCAGATCGCGGGCATCTACCGGAACCTGACCCGCGCCGACTACCAGCCGCACCTCGGCTCCATGGTCCAGCTTGCCGCCTACGGAGGCAGGGTGAACACGGTCGGGCCCGAGGCCACGGCGGTGCCCCAGCGCGACTCGGTGGTGAAGGTGATGTTCGCCTCGGTGTGGCAGCCCCCCGCCGACGACGCCAAGCACCTGCAGTGGATCAGGGAGTGCTATCGCGACACCTTCGCCGCCACGGGCGGCGTCCCCGCGCGCGGCGGGACGACGGACGGCTGCTTCGTCAACTACGCCGACGTCGACCTCAACGACCCGCGGTGGAACAGCTCGGACCAGCCGTGGCACGAGCTGTACTACGGCGGGAACTACGCCAGGCTGCGGCAGGTGAAGACGCGCTGGGACCCGCGCGACGTCTTCCGTCACGCGCAGTCGGTCCAGCCGCTGTCCTGACCCTGCGCCCGTCCGCGAGGGTCCTCAGCCTGCCCGGCCCGAGCCCCTCGCGCCCGTGGCAGGAGGTTCGGGGGCGCGCGCCCAGCGTTCGGTGAAGAGCCCGCCGCTGGGCGCGCCGCCGGGCAGGGGCTCGGTGTGGACGGCGCGCAGGCCGTCCACGGCGATGGTCACGAGCCGCGCGCGAGCTTCCATGGCCGCCCCGACGAGGTCGTCGCGGCCCTGCTTGCGCAGCTGGTCGAGCAGGGGAGAGGTGCCGAGCTGCTCGATCAGCAGGGAGATGTCGACGGCGGTGACGTCCGCCCGCAGGACCCCCGCCTCGTGCGCCCTGGCGACCAGCGCGGCCAGCAGCTCATCGCCCCTGGCGCTGCTCGCCGCCATCTGCTCGGTGACCTCGATGGTGCCGGCGACCGGCGACAGCGATCCCTGGCCGAACTCCACGCACGCCGTGATGAAGCCCTTCAGTCCGCGCCAGGGGTCGTCGTCGGCCAGGCCCCGCTCGGCGGCCTCGTTCCAGTGCTCGAGCGAGAGCGCGGACAGCCGCTGGAAGAGCTCCTCCTTGGTGCGGTAACGGCGGTAGAGGCTGCCGATCCCGACGCCTGCCCTGGCGGCGATCGAGGCGACCGAGGCATGGGCGCCGTCGGCGGCGAGCACCTCGCGCGCGGCCTGCAGAAGGGCGCGGTCGTTGCGTTCGGCCTCGGCCTGACGCCTGCCGCGGTTCCCGGGTGCGCTCATGTCGCTCATCCTATCGATCGCGGAGTGGATTGCTCCGCTCGTGCTCAAGGGCGAGCGCTCTTCGGAGCCGTTACGCCGCCGTGTCGGTCGGCGTCTCGTAGCGGACGCCGGTGAGCCGCTCCGACAGCTCCCACAGGCGGCGCGCGGTGACGGTGTCGTGGATCGCCCTGTGCCCCTGACGGATCGTGGGCGCTCCCCTCAGCTCCAGGAGGCCGTCGGGGGCGACGTAGCTGCCGCCCGGCAGGTCCCGGGCGGTGGCCGCGTGCAGCGAGGTGCGCGCGCCGCCCTCGGTGGGCTGGAAGGTCAGGCGGACCAGCAGCCGGATGAGGCGCTGGTACACCGCGCCGCGACCGGCGTTGGCGCCTCCTGTCAGGACGTTGGTGCGGGTGAGGCCCGGCGCGACCGCCATGCTGCGCAGCGGCAGGCCCGCCGCCGTCATCCTGCGCTGCAGCTCGACGGCGAAGTAGAGGTTGGCCCTCTTGGACTGCACGTAGGCGAAGGGCGCGCTGTAGCCGCGCTCGGCGTTGAGATCGCTCAGGTCGAACCTGGCGAAGCGCTGTCCCTCGCTGCTGACCGTCACCACCCTGGCCTCCCCGCCGGCCAGAAGGTACGGCATCAGCAGCCCCGTCAGCGCGAACGTGCCCAGATGGTTGACGCCGAAGTGCGTCTCGAACCCGTCGGCCGTCCTGGAGAAGGGGACCATCGCCACGCCCGCGTTGTTGATCAGCAGGTCGAGCCGTCCCAGATCCCACCCGGCGGCGAAGGAGCGGACCGATTCCAGGCTGGACAGGTCGAGCCGGCGCAGCTCGGCCCGCGAGCCCGGCGCTTCGACGAGCAGGCGGTCGAGCGCGTCGCGCCCGCGTTCGGGGCTGCGGCAGGCCAGTACGACGTGGGCGCCGCGGCGGGCCAGCTCGCGGGCCGTGACGTAGCCGATGCCGCTGTTGGCGCCGGTCACCACGGCGATCCGCCCTGACTGGTCGGGAATGTGTGCGTGCACGAGAAAGCCCTCCTTTTGCAACTCCAAGTTGCGATAGCCTGATGGTGGCATTCTGTCCGGCTGTAACGCAACTTGGAGTTGCAATGGATTCTGAGTCCCACCGTCCCCGGCAGGTCGGGCGCGGCGCGAAAGTGCGTGACGCCGTGCACGCGGCGACGCTGGCCGAGCTGGTGGAGAAGGGTTACGCCGCGCTCACCGTCGAGGGCGTCGCGCTGCGGGCCGGGGTGCACAAGACGACGCTCTACCGGCGGTGGGCGGACAGGGAGAGCCTGGTCGCCGACGCCCTGGCCGATCTGTCGGCGATGGACGTGCCCATCCCCGACACCGGGTCGATCGAAAGCGATCTGCGGGAGCTCGCTCGCTCGCTGGTGCGTATGATGACGGCGCCGAAGGGGCGGGCCCTGCTGGCCGCGATGTTCTCGGGAGCCGCGGACGTCCCCGGTGTCGCCGAGGCGAGGCGGCAGGTCTTCGACGACAGGTTCAGGAGGGCCGAGCCGGTGGTCGCCCGCGCGGTCGAGCGGGGCGAGCTGCCCGAGGGGACCGACCCCTCCGAATTGCTCAAGGCCCTCGCCGCGCCCGTGTACTTCCGGCTGCTGGTCACCGGCGACCCCGTCGACGAGATCACCGCCGAGCGGGCGGCCCTGCTCGCCCTGGCGGCGGCGCGCGCGGGTGCGCTGCGCCGCCGCTGACGGGTGCCCTGGCCGCCGGGCTGTGCTTCGGTTCTCAGTCGCGCGGGTTCCAGTCGTCGGTGTCCACGTCGAGGTCGAGCTCTTCGGCGATGTCACCCCAGCCGGTGAACTTGAAGTTCGTGTTCTCCCTGTCGGGCACGGCCGGCGTGTTGGCGCCGTCGTGCGCGACGAACAGGCCCTCGTCGAAGTCGCCCATGGGGACGTTCAGCACAGTCGATCCGTCGCTGTTCTCGACGCCGTCGATGCCGTCGTCCTGTCCGATCCTGAACTGCCTGAGATGCGCGTTGGTGCCCTCCCTGCGGTAGACGGCGAAGGTGCTGTCACCCTGGCTGGAGGCGATCAGGTAGCCCTTGCCGTCCTCCCGGTAGTAGATCGTGAGGCCCTCGGCGTCCGCGCTCAGGTGCCGGCCTCCGTAGCCGGGGTCGGCGCCGGGGGTGCACTCCTCGGTCTCTGGGTCGTAGCTACCGGGGACGCCGTACTCCCGCACCTTGTCCATCAGCACCGGGGTTCCGGTGAGGTCCGCCCGCATGCGCCAGATGCCGACGTCCTCCTGCGCCGCGTAGAGGACGTCCCTCTCCTGGTCCACGACCATGCCCTCGACCTGCGCCAGCTCGTCGGGCTCCATGCAGGGGGTCCAGGTCTGCCCGTTCGGGAGAGTGAACGACGCGGGCAGGTCCAGCGTCCTGACCAGCTGGTAGCCGACCGTGCCGCCTGGCCCCGGCAGGAGCTTGACCAGGCCGACCGAGGTCCTGTGGCGACGGCTGACCAGCGCGTAGGTGCCGGTGGAGTCCTTCCACGTGGTCAGGCCGTACGCCGTCTGCGCCTCGTTGACCTCCTGCTGGGTGGCGTTGAACACGAACGGCGCCGCGGGGTCGGTCACGTCGGTAAGGCGGCCGTCCGAGATGGCGTAGATCCGGAGGATGTCCCGCCCGCGATCGGAGACGACCGCGAGGTCTCGCCCGCCGAAGCCGTAGGTGACGTCGACGTTGTTGAACCGTCCCGGCTCGTCGTCGGGGCCGGGGGCCGCGGGGGCGGGGAAGTGCTGGAGCTGCCGACCGTCGAGGTCGTAGACGAACAGGCCGCCCTCCTTCGCTGTGGTGATCACCACGCTCTTGCCGGACTGTGACGGGTGCAGCCAGATCGCCGGGTCGTCGCCGTTGGCGTTGTGCCCCGCCTCGTCGTCGAACAGGGCGGGGGTCTCCACCTCCGGGTCCACGGAGGGGAGGTCGTGACTCATGGCGGGGGTCGCCATCCCTCCGATCAGCGAGAACGTCACGACCGTCAGGACGAGTCTGGACAGGGGACGCATGGCGCCTCCTCGTATGGGGGGTGGACCTTCTCAACGAACGTAACCGCGGATTTTCCCCGATGCAATAGGACATCCTTATGTCAGGACATCTTCTCAAAGTCTGGCGAGAGCCAGCGCCACCACCTCGGCGACGGCTCCTTCCGAGCAGGCTCCGACCACGACGTCGGCCGCCTTCCTGACCTCCGGGTGACCGTCACCGACCGCGACCCCGAGCCCGGCTGTCGTGATCATGTCGATGTCGTTGGGGTTGTCACCGATCGCCGCGATCTCCTCCAGCGGGACGCCGCGGGCCGCGGCCAGCTCGCGAAGCGCGCTTCCCTTGGACGCGCCCTCGGGCAGCACCTCCAGATAGGTCGGCTCGGACCGGACCGTGACGGTTCCCGGGATGTCGGGAGCGGGAAACGGATCGCCGATCAGCATGCACTTGGTGATCTCTGCGGGCGGCAGCGCCGCCCAGTCGCCGGGATCGCGCAGCGCGATCCCGTCGCGCCGGGCGTAGTCTCGCAGTCCGGCCACGTCGTGCACGGCCAGGGCCTCGCCGCCGCAGAACACCACCGGGTGGACGCCCTCGGGGAGCGCGCCGAACAGGTCGAGCAGCGCCTTCCACGCGTCCACCGGCAGGTGGCGGGCGCGCAGCACATCTCCCGTGGCGAGGTTCACCGTCCTGGCGCCGTTGTAGAGGATCGTCGCCCCGTCGAGACCCAGCTCGTCGTAGTAGCGGCGGGCCGAGCGCTCCATCCGCCCGGTGGCGATGACCACCTCTCCGCCCGTGGCTCGGAAGCGGCGCAGCGCCTGCCTGCTGGCGGGCACCATGGCCAGGTCACGCCCCACGAGCGTGCCGTCCAGGTCGGTGACGATCCAGCGGATCACGCGGTCCTCCTCTCCGCGTGGACCTCGGCCATCACGGAGCCGTCGAGGTCGAAGCCGCCGACGCAGGCGAGGTAGCCGCCCGCTGTGAAGAGGCTGCCGGACAGCGGGATGTAGACGCCTCCCGCCTGCTCCACCAGGAGTGAGCCTGCTGCCACGTCCCAGGCGTTGACGTATGTCCCGTAGGCGACATCCGACCAGCCTGCGGCGACGTGCGCCAGCTTCAGTGCCGCGCTTCCAGGGCGGCGGGTCGTGGCGAAGGCGTTGACCATCCGGGCGAAGCGGTGCAGCGCCGCCTCGCCCTCCGCCGCCAGGTCGCGAGGGGTGGGATAGCTCGACAGCAGCACCGCCTCCCGGTCCGTGCGCGCACCGGTGCTGCGCAGCGGCTCGCCGTTGCAGAACGCGCCGCCCAGCGAGGCGGTGAACTCGTCGTCGCGAACCGGGTCGTAGACGACGCCGGCCACGACCGCGCCGTCCACCGCCGCCGCGATGGAGGTGCAGAAGAACGGCAGACCGGCGGCGAAGTTCGCCGTGCCGTCGATGGGGTCGACGTACCAGCTGATGTCGCCCTCGCCCTTGCTGCCCTCCTCCTCTCCCACGACGACGCTGCCCGGGCAGCGGGCGGTCAGGACCTCCCTGATGCGCTCCTCGGCGGCCAGGTCGTGCTTGGTCACCGGGTCGTGGAAGTCGCGCTTGGTGCGGATGTCCGGCCTGGAGCGGAAGGCGGTTCGCAACTCCTGGCCGACCGCTCGTGCCGCCTCGACCGCGATGGCGGTCAGCTCGCGTGAGGTGGTCAGGTCCATCTCTCCTCCAGGAGGCTCAGCAGGCCATGGGGATCCTCGACGGTCGCCTGAGGGCTCTGGCGCACCTTGTAAGGGATCTTCTCGGTGCTCCGGGAGACCATCAGGACGGTGGCTCCCACCCGGGCGCGGGCGCCGCACACCACGTCGCGGTCGTAGGTGTCGCCGACGTACCAGACCTGGGCGGGATCGACGCCGAGCGCTCGGCAGGCGATCCAGATCATCTCCGGGTTGGGCTTGCGAACGCCGACCTCGTCGCTGTAGACCTGCACCGCCACCTGGCGGTCGAGCCCGGTGCCGGCCAGGTAGTCCCTGTGCACCGTGCCGCACAGCGCGTTGCTGACGACCGCGGGCGTGACGCCGTGCGCCCAGCAGGCGGCAAGGAGATCCTCCGTCCCCGCCCTGAGCTTGCGTTCGCTGCGCAGTTCGCCCATCCGCCTGCAGAGCGCTGTCGCCTCGGCGCTCACCAGCCAGCGGGCCTGGTCCGGCCAGTCGGCTGCCACGAAGTCGGCCCAGAACCTGCGGTGCGTCATCTCCTCTGGGGCGGGCTGACGGGACGTGGAGTCCTTCCAGTAGCCGTCGGCGCGGGCGCCGGCCCGGATGTCGCTCTCGATCTCCTCGAGCGCGAGGCCGTCGAATCCGGCCCTGCCGAGGAGGTCGCGCACCTCCGCGGCGAGCTCGGCCGCCCACGTCTGGCGCTTGACAGCATCCACGATCACGCCGCCGAAGTCCAGGAGCAGCGCCTTGGGCCCGATCACGCGCCCACCCCCCGCGTGTCCCAGGCCGAGATCCTGCCGCCGTCCTCGCCGAACAGGTGCATGTGCTCGGTCCAGCAGGTCAGCATGTCGCCGGGGGCGGCGAGGACCGGCGTGTAGGAGAGCGCGTACAGCTCCGTCTCGAGGACGCGCAGCCGTACGGTCCAGGAGGAGCCGGCGGGCAGCACGGCCTCGACCGTGGCCTCCTCGCGCCACGCGGATGCATGCGGGGCGCCGAGATGGAGCGCTTCGGGCCTGATGCCGACGGCGGCGGGGGCGCACCCCTCGGCGCGGGATTTCACGAAGTGCAGCAGGGAGGCGGCCAGGCCGGTGGGAGCGGGACCGACGTCGACGATCGCCATCGGCGGGCTGCCGACGAACGCGGCGACGAACCTGTTGGCGGGTCTGGCGTACAGGTCCATCGGGGCGGCCACCTGCTGCAGCTCGCCGTCCTTCATGACCGCGACGTCGGTGGCCATGGTGAGGGCTTCCAGCTGGTCGTGCGTGACGAAGACGATCGTCGCTCCCGACTCCTCGTGGATGCGCTTGAGCTCGGCCCGCATCTCCAGCCGCAGCTGGGCGTCGAGGTTGGACAGCGGCTCGTCGAGCAGGAGCACGCCGGGGTTGATCGCCAGCATCCTGGCCAGTGCCACCCGCTGCTGCTGGCCGCCGGACAGCTGGGAGGGGTAGCGGTCTATGGCGTCGTCGACGTGGACCATCTTCAGCGCGGCTTCGGCCCTCGACCGCCTGTCAGGCGCGGGGACCTTGCGCATGCGCAGGCCGAACTCGACGTTGTCGCGGACCGACAGGTGCGGCCAGAGCGCGTAGTTCTGGAAGACCAGCCCCATCCCGCGCCTCTCCGGCGGGACGTAGAGGCCCTGCTCGACGGAGTCGAGGACCCTGTCCGCGACGGCGATGGTGCCGGCGGTCGGCTGCTCGAGACCGGCGATCATCCGTAACGTGGTGGTCTTGCCGCAGCCGGAGGGGCCGAGCAGGCACATGAACGCGCCGTCGGGGACGGTGAGATCGAGGTCTTTCACCGCGTAGTCGCCTCCGCCGTAGCTCTTGGCGACTGCGCTGAGGGTGATGGTCGGCATCTATCCTCCTAGGCCGGACGCCAGGCTGCTCTTGGTCAGACGCTGGGTCAGGTAGGTCATGGTGAAGGAGATCAACGCGATCATGAGCACGACCGCGTTGGCGAGCTGGGTGTAGCCGTAGTCCACGAGACCGATCGACAGGGTGGTGAGCAGCTGTGTCCCGGTCGTGGTCAGCATGATCACGATGCTGAGCTCCTTGAGCCCGGAGACGAACGGCAGCACGATCCCGGTGACGAGAGCGCCCTTCTGGATCGGGAAGATGATCCGCCGCATCCGCTGCCACCAGGAGGCGCCGGCGATCTGCGCGGCCTCCTCAGGTTCGCGGCCGAGTTGCATCATCGCCGCGATGCCCGAGCGTGAGCTGTAGGGCAGGTGCGTCACGGCCATCACCAGGATCAGCAGGAACGTCGTTCCGTACAGGGCGGGCATGGGCCCCCTGGCGACGGCGAACAGTGACAGCGAGGCGGCCGCGAAGGCGATGCCGGGGATGAGGTAGGGCAGGAAGGAGACCTGGCGCAGGAAGGCGGCCACACGTGGAGCCGTTCCCCGCACCACGACGTAGCCGATCAGCAGGCCCGCGATCGCGCAGATCAGCGAGGCCAGGCCGACGATGCGCAGCGAGTTCCACGCCGCCTCCCACAGCTCAGGACCGCGCAGGACACCGTGGGGGAAGCCGACCGCGCCGGGCAGCCGCTCGGCGATCCAGTAGTCGAGGGTGAAGGTGGAAAGGTCGAGAGGAGTACGGGTGACGGTGGACAGCAGCAGCGTGAGCACCGGCACCACGACGCTCACCGCGAAGGCGAGCAGACCGAACGCGAAGGCGGGCCAGCGCCAGCGGCGCAGGTCGCCCAGCCGGTCCATCGCGCCCCTGCCGCCCACCGTGACGAACCGGCGATGCTCGCGCATCATCCGGGTGTCGGCGAGGACGATCAGTACTCCGATGACCACGATGACGGTGGTGAGCACGGAGGCCACGCCCGTGCTGCGGTCGCGGATCGCTTGGAAGAGCCCGGTGGACAGCACCCGGTAGTCCGCAGGAAGGCCGAGGACGTACGGCGTGCCGAACGTGCCGAGTACCCGGCCGACCACCAGCAGCACGGCGGAGGACAGCGCGGGAAGCATCAGCGGTATCACGATCCGCCGGATGACGGTGCGCTGCGGGGCGCCGAGAATGCGCGCGGAGTCCTCCAGCTGCGCGTCGATGCGGCGCAGCGCGTTGCCCACGAGGAGCAGCACGAACGGGTAGTAGTGCAGTCCCAGGGTGATGATGATCGGCAGCGCCCCGTAGGCGAGCCAGTCGGGCGTCCGGATGCCCTGGGCCTGGAGGAAGCCGACCTGTCCGCCCGCGCGCTCGTTCTTGAACAGCGAGAGCCAGGCCAGGGAGAAGGTCCACGACGGCAGCATGTAGGGGACCACCAGCGCGCCGGCCAGCCACCGGCGCCCGGGCATGTTGGTCCTGGTCACCAGCCACGCCGTACCGCCGCCGAGCACCAGCGCGAACAGCGTGGTGCCGACCGCGATCACCAACGTGTTGAGCAGCGGCTCCCAGAACAGCAGGCCGCTGATCTGGGAGCGGAAGACGCGCCACAGGTAGTAGCCGGTCCATTCGCCGGGCTGCTGCCCGGCGTGCACGCCGTCGCCGTACTGCAGGCGGAAGGCGTCGGACAGGACCGCGACCAGCGGCGCCACGACGAGGTAGGCGAGCAGGACGAGGAGGATCAGTCCGAGCGCCGCGGTCGGATCGTGGCGCAGCACGCGCAGCCGGTAGACCAGCCGGCGCCGTCTGGGCGGGGCAGGTGGCCGCTCCGCCGGTCGCCTGGTGTTGACAGCCATGAGGACTTCCTTCGGGGGGTTGACGAGGACCGCCGCAGTGCGAGGCCCGTCGGCATCGGATGGCTTCGTGCGAACATTCGGTGGCTCTCCCGGCGCTCAGTGGCTTCGTTTGAGCATCGCGTCGGCGAGCACGTCGGCGGCCTCCCCCAGCCGGCGCCCCACGGCGTCGAGGCGCGACAGCAGCTCCCTTTCGCGCAGGGTGTCCATCTCCAGCGAGCCGGCGAACAGCTCGGTGAGCCGCGCCTGGTAGAGCTGCCGGACCCGGCTGCAGGACTTGCGCGTGGCCAGGACGGCCACGGTGACCGAGCCTGGATCGTCGAGCATCTTCGCCACCGCGCTCTCCAGCTCGTCGAGGCCGTCGATCACGGCCAGCAGCGGCTCGACTGCGAAGGTGAGGTCCCGCGGTCCGAACAGGTCGCTCTCGCGCACGTAGTCGCGCAGGTGGTCCAGGACGTCGTCGATCGAGCGGGAGAGCCTGAACAGGTCCTCCCTGTCGATGGGGGTGGCCAGTACCCGCCGCAGAGCTCGCACGAGTTCGGCCCGCGCGGCGTCGCCCTCGTGCTCGACCACCGTCATCCGGGTGCGCGCGGCCGAGCGCCCGGTGGCGCCGAACGCCGTCGAGTGGGCCAGGACGGCTCCCGCCCTCGCGACGGCGACCTGGCCGCGCACCAGGTCGACCACCCGCCGTCCCGACCGGCCCCGCAGATCGTCCCAGGCTCGCACCAACCGCCGGCCGCGGCGGCCCGTGCGGCTCACAGCAGCCTCAGCCCGAGGCCGGCCAGACAGCCCAGCGCCATCGACGACGGCAGTGTGAGCAGCCATGCCGCGCCCATGTTCAGCACGCCCTGCCAACGCACCTTCCTCGCTCCTTCACTGGTCGCCACGCCGACGACTCCGGCGGTGATGGACTGGGTCATGCTCACCGGACTGCCCAGCGCCGAACTGCTCAGGACGGCGGCGGTGGCCGCCGTCTCCGCCGAGACCACGTGCAGCGGCCTGGTGAGGACCAGGCCACGGCCCAGCCGCTCCCCGACGCGGTTCAGGCTGGTCATGGAGCCGGACAGGAACAGCAGGGTGAGAGCGGCCATCCACGCCGGCGGGACCTCGACAGGCCCGACCGCCCCCAGCCCGTCGCGGCCCACGCCGACCGCGACGCTCACCACCGCGACCATCTTCTGGCCGTCGTTCAGCGCGTAGGCCACGCACTGCGCGGTGTAGGCCAGTAGATGGGCGGCGAGCACGAGCCCCGGCATCCGGCGGCAGGACGGCACCCGCCGCGACATGACCCCCAGCAGGTAGCCCAGGACCAGCCCGACCAGGGGCGCCCCGGCTCCGACGGCCAGGACCGCGCCCACGCTCGACCACGACACCGGCAGCCCCGCGCCGAGCCCCGCGCCGGTGATGCCGCCGATCACGGCGAGGGTCAGGCTGGTGGGCAGTCCTCTGCCGGTCAGGGCAGCGACCACGGCCACCGCGACCAGCACACCGGCCAGGAACGCCATCGCGCCGCCGCTGGTGCCCAGCCCCGCGAGCCGCGCGGTGAAGGTCCGCGCCACCGAGACCCCCAGCACGTACGGGCCGGCGAGGAGCGTCGCCATGAGGATGGCGGTGACGGCCCACCCCGGTGAGTGGGGGAACCTCAGCCCGAGACCGATGAGGGTGGCTCCGTCGTTGGCTCCACTGATCAGCACGAAGAGGACCGCCACGGCGGCGAACGCCAGCGTCCACTCCATCAGCGGGAGAGCCGCCGGTCGGGCATGGTGTGCTCGGGGGCAGGGGGTGAGCGGCGGGGATGAAGGGCGTCGATGTGACCGAGGCCGAGTAAGCCCACAGGCATGATGTCTCCTCGTCCTGAGGCCTTCAGTTCTAGATGAACGAATGATGAACAGTCAATGGTTTGTCCTGACATAAGGACGATATGCAGCCTGCTATTTCAGTAGGTAAGTATGTCTTGACAAATCGTTCATCTGGCGTTCATCGTTGAGCGCACTGCGGTGCCGGATCCGGGGCTCTGGGCGGCGCAGACGACCCCGAGAGGCAAGAGGAGTGACGCCATCGTGAGGCGTACCCGGAAACTCATCCCTGCGGCGCTGCTGGCGCTGGCCGCCGCAGCGTGCGCACCCTCCACCGGCGCCGACGTGACGGCGGGAACGAAGGCGGCCGCGCCGCTGCCCGGCGCCTCGATCGACGCGAACTTCAGCCTGGACGCGCTGGTGGCCGCCGCGAAGAAGGAGGGCAGCCTCACCGTCTACGACTCCAGCGGAGACATCGAGGAGGTCGCCAAGGCCTTCACCGAGAAGTACGGCATCGCGATGGAGGGGGTGAAGTCCGACACCCCGCAGACCGCCGAGAAGATGCTCAGGGAGCACGCCGCCGACAACGTCACCATCGACGCGGCGATGTACGAGGACGGCGGCGTCCTGGTGGGCCAGCTGATCCCGCAGGGCGTGGCGAAGACGTGGGTGCCCGCCGACCTGAAGGAGCAGATCCCGGCCGAGAACCACAATCCGCTGCTCGCCCTGTCGAAGGCGACGATCTTCGCCTACAACACCAAGCTCTCACCCGACGGCTGCCCGGTGAAGAACGTGTGGGACCTGACCGAGCCGGAGTGGGCCGGCAAGCTGGTGATGCAGGACCCGCTGGGCAAACCCACCGTGCTGTCGTTCCTCACCCAGCTGGACGCCCACGGCAACCAGGCGCTGGAGCAGGCCTATCAGACCAAGTACGGAAAGGCCCTGGAGACCAAGGAGAAGAGCGCCGCCTACGAGTGGATCAAGCGGCTCTCGGGCAACAAGCCGGTGCTGACCGGGTCCGACGAGGACATCTCGGGTGCCGTCGGCGCGCCGAGCGCCACCGAGAAGAAGATCGGCTTCATGTCGATCTCGAAGTTCCGCAACAACGAGGACAAGGGGTACGCCCAGTCGGCGTGCGAGGGGATGCAGCCGTTCGTCGGCTTCAGCTACCCGAAGTACGTCGCGATCGCGGCCAAGAGCAGGCATCCCAACGCCGCCAAGCTGTACGTGCACTTCATCATGACCGAGGAGGGCGTCAAGCACGAGATCGGCGAGGGCGGCATCTCGGGCAACGCCACCGTCAAGCCGCTGGTCACCCCGCCAGGCCTGTCCGACTGGAAGGGCCAGCTCTTCCACACCGATCCCAAGGGCCTGCTCGGAGACCTGCAGAACCGCCAGACCGTCTCCGACTTCTGGCGCCTCAACCACGGCTGAGCGCCGAGGGCGAAGCAGGCGCGCGGCCAGGTCGGCGGCCGCGCGCCCAGACGTGGAGGGGCGAGATCAGTCGGCGATCAGACGGTGACCTCCGCCGCCCCTGAGCGTGAGGCGGTGGTCGAACTCGCGCTGGCGGCGCACCACGTACGCGCCGGGCGTGAACCCCGTCGCGCCGTGCTCGGGGTGCAGGAGGTAGACGGGCGTGCTGTTGTGGAAGACGCCGAGCGCGAGCCGGAAGGTGTCGCGCACGTCGGTCGTCCACGTGCAGGTCCCAGGGTCGGCGACCAGGCTGTGCGGATTGCCTCCCGCCGCGCCGCGCAACAGTTCGAGCCCGGTGGCGGGCACGTCCTGCCAGCGCGCCAGGTCCCTGACGGTGACGGCGGCGCCGACCAGCCGCAGCGGGACGACGAGGAGGTCACCCTGGGCCTGGATCCCTTCGATGACGGGGATGGCGACCTGCCGCTCCAGATGCTCCAGTACGGCCAGGCCGGTGCGGTCGGACAGGGTGGCGAGGTTGACGGTCATGGGTTCTCCTTCCGGGTGCGTCGGGTTCGGGTGCGCGGGTTCCGTGTGCGTCGGGTTCGGGTGCGTTCGGTTCGGGTGCGCGGGTTCCGTGTGCGTCGGGTTCATGTGCGCCGGGCCAGCTGGGCGTAGTGGTCGGTGGACAGGCCGTAGGTCCATGCGGCGGCCGCGACGGGGTCGTCCAGGTGGCCGGGGACCCCGAGGCCGTAGCGCCGCCGCCGGCCGTCCCGCTCCACCGAGCCGTTGGTGGCGAGCAGGACACGGGCGCGGCGGCCCCACACCGTGCCGGGTAGGTCGTACAGCAGCAGGTCGAAGCCGGGATTGCCGGGGTCGCGCGCGGTCGCGACCAGGCGCAGCCCCGCCTGCTCGATGTAGGCCTCCCAGCCGAGGCGCTCGATCGCGCAGCGCCGTACCTCGATGTTCGGCTCCTGGGCGATCCTGTCGGGGGTCGGGTCGGCGATCACCCACCACGGCACCCTGGTGCCGCGCCAGGCGTGCACGCTCCAGCCGTCGGCGTACGCCACGGCAGGGCCCTGCTCGCTGTGCAGGCGCTGTTCCTCGGTTCTCACCGAGACCGGCCGCAGGGAGACCACGCACAGCTCCTCCATGGGCCACCACCAGCCGCAGGAGCGGGCCAGCGTCGCCCACAGGTCGAGCTGCCCGTTCAGGCCCCTGAAGGTGCGGCCGCCGATCCGCCGCCAGGCGTCGTAGTGGGCGATCCAGTACGCGTCGTGCTGGCCGTACCAGGTCAGCCTTTCGGCCAGCGGGAGCGCCAGCCGCAGGGGCGTGCAGACGCCGTCCCTGACGAAGTCGCGCAGCGGGTCGCGCACCTCGGCGTCGAGGGGGTCGGGCTCTCCCTGCCCCCACGCCAGCGCCCACGGATGGCCCACCCGCCGGTCGAGCGCCTCGCGCAGCTCGGAGCCGAGCGTGGCCAGGCGTGACGCGATCGAGAGGGTCTTGACGAACTCGCGCATCGGGATGCCGGCGGGAACGAACTCCATCGCGGCGTTCGGGGAGCCGACCCAGAGGAAGCGCGGCGCGGGCCGTCCGGCTCGTTCGTACAGTTCGGAGATCGCGGCCTCGGCGGCCGTCTGGTCGGCGGGCAGCGTCGACAACGCCCAGCCCAGCCATTCGTCACGGATGTCGGCGGCCTCCAGCCGCCGGGGGACGCTCACAGAGCGCGGGCGACATCGCCCCTTTCAGTGATCATGCCTAAGAGGATGACAGCTCCCGCGCCCTCGCCGCAAGAGGCCCCCGCCGTGCGCCGGCGACACGGGTCGCGGTCCTCCATGGGTGAGGAGACGTCAGGCGAGCACGCCGTTGATCGCGAGGGCGAGCAGGCGGTCGGCCTCGGCCGCGCCGCCAGGCTCCTGCTCGGTGGCCAGCGAGATGGCGCTGACGAGCTTGAGCAGATCGACGATCGCGACGCCTTCGCGTACGGCGTGCGCCCGGCGCGCGCGCTCCAGCAGCTCGCCGCCGGCGTTCACGATCATCGTGTGGCAGTTGGCGCCCATCGCCGGGTCGCTTCCCAGCAGTGACGCGGCCAGCCCGCGGTTGGCCGCCGCATGCGTGCCCACGGCTCGCAGCCACGCGACCAGCGCGGGAGCCGGGTCCAGCTGCGCGCCCAGCTCGCCCGCCTTCGCGCAGAGGGCCTCCACCCTGCCGCTGAAGACGGCCTCCAGCAGCGACTGGCGGGAGGGGAAGTGCCTGTGCAGGGTGGCCGAGCCGACCCCCGCGTGCCGGGCGATCTCCTCGAGGGACGCCTCCGCTCCGTGCTCGGCGATCGCCGTCTCGGCCGCGGCGAGGATCCGGTCGCGGTTGCGGCGCGCGTCCGCGCGCATCGGCCGTCCGGCCTGCGCGGCTGTGGCATCTGGGGACATCGGCTCTCCACTGGGCTTGCTAAACGGGGTGGCCCTCCATATCTTAGCGAAGGCACAAATGGGGGCCCACCCCGTTTACGAGAAGGGCGTGATCATGGAGAAGACCATCGTCGTCGTCGGCGCGACCGGGCTGCAGGGCGGCGTCGTGGCGAGGCAGCTGCTGGCGGACGGCCGGCGGGTACGGGCGGTGACCCGCGACCCCGCGGGCGCCCCTGCGCGGGCCCTGGCCGAGGCGGGAGCGGAGGTCGTACGCGCCGAGATGGGCGACCTCGCCTCCCTGGTCGCAGCGGCCGAAGGCGCCTACGGCCTGTTCAGCGTCCAGCCCACCGTCGGCTCGCCGGGCACCCCGCCAGGCTTCACCGCCGAGGACGAGGTCCGATGGGGCGTCAACGTGGCCGAGGCGGCGCGCACCGCCGGCGTCAGGCACCTCGTCTACGCCTCGGTGGCGGGTGCGGGCCGCCACGCCGACGAGGTGCTGCCGCGCAACGTGCTGAGCAAGGCGCGCATCGAGCGGCGCATCGCCGAGCTCGGCCTACCTGCGACGATCCTGCGCCCCGTCTCCTTCATGGAGAACTACGCCGGCGGGTACCACCTGCGCGACGGCGCCGTGGCGACCGCGTTCGCGCCCGACGTCCCTCAGCAGATCATGGCGGTCGACGACGTCGGCGTGTTCGCCGCTCTGGCCTTCGCCCGCCCGGCGGAGTGGATCGGCAGGGCCGTCGACCTGGCGGGGGACGAGCTGACCCCACGGCGGATCGCCGAGGCGATCGGGGAGGCGATCGGGCGGCCGGTGCCGTACGTGCGGGTGCCGATCGAGGCGATCAGGCAGTACGGCGAGGACTTCGCCTTCGCCTACGAGTGGCTCAACGAGCGAGGATGGAGAGCCGACATCGCGGCCGCTCGGCGGCTCCACCCCGGCCTGACGGACCTGCGCGCGTGGCTCGCCGGGGGAGGCGCGGCCGAGATCGAGGCGTTCTTCGCCGCCGAGCGCGCGACGAGGCAGCACGCGTGAGAGGCGAAGGGCCCGCTCTCGGGTGCGCGGGAATCTGGGCGGGCGACCTGGACAGCTGCTCCGTGGCGGATGTACGCGAGGCGGCGGCGGCGATCGAGGACGCCGGCTACGGAGCGCTGTGGTTCCCCGAGACGACAGGGCGCGAGGCCATGGCGCAGGCGGGGATCCTGCTGTCCGCCACCCGGCGGATCGTGGTGGCGGCGGGCGCCGCCGACATCTACGCGCGCGACGCGGTGACCACCGCGGCCGGGCAGCGCACCCACGACGAGGCCTTTCCCGGACGCTTCCTGCTCGGGCTCTGGGAGAGCCACCCCAGCCTCGCCGAAGACGTCCGCGGCCATCGCTTCGGCTCGCCGTGCGAGACCATGCGCGCCTACCTGGACGCGATGGACGCGGCCTCCGCCGGGCCGCCGCCGACCGGGGCCCTGCCGCGCCGCGTGCTCGCCGCGCTGGGCCCCGACCTGCTCGCTCTCGCCCGCGAGAGGGCGTGGGGCGCGCATCCGCTGGGCATGCCGGTGGAGCACACCAGGAACGCCAGGGCCGTCCTCGGGCCCGACGCGCTGCTGGCGGTCACCCAGCTCGTCATCCTGGATCCCGGCCGCTCCGGCTCCGCCGACCTGGCCAGGTCGTACGCCGCCGCACTCCTGCCCAACCGGCGCGACCTGCTGGAAGGTCTCGGCTTCGAGGACGTCGACGCCCTCGGCGACCGGCTGGTCGACGCGCTGGTGGTGCGAGGGCCCGCCGGCGACATCGCTCATCGCGTGCAGGAGCACCTCGACGCGGGGGCCGACCACGTGGCGCTCTTCGTCCTCACGGACACCCCGGCGATCCCGCCCGTCCGGCAGTGGCGCGCGCTCGCGCCGGCCGTCCTGGGCTGAGGCCCCGGATATTCGGTCGCCGTCGCCGCGCGGGCTCGTCAGACTGGCCGGATGGATCGGACGGTGACGGCATGGGTGACCTCGGGTGACGACTACCTCGGCGTCGTCGGGCCCTTCGCGGTGGACGTGGCGTGGTGGTCGGAGGTCGAGCCGGTCGTCACGCACGTGCGAGGGGTGCTCGGGGTCGAGGTGGCGGTGCTGCGCCTGCTCCGCGTCGACGGCGGGGGAGGCGGCCGCGACGGTCATGTGACCTACCACGTCGAGGCGCTCCAGCGGCCAGCGCCAGGGCTGCTGGAGCCGGTCCCCGTCGACGGGTCCGCGTTGACGGGGCAGGAGGAGCTGCGTTCGCCATGGGCCAGGGCGTTGGGGCTGCGGGAGGCGCTCGGCTGGGCCTCGGACACGCTGGCCGCCGCGGGCCGTCCGGTGACGGGGCCGATCAGGCAGCGCAAGACCTGGAACCTGGCGGGGCTGTTCCGCCTGCCCACCGATCAGGGCCAGGTCTGGCTGAAGACCACCCCTCACTTCGCCGCCGACGAGGCCATGGTCATCGGCGCCTTCTCGCGGCTCGACCCCGGCCTGGCGCCCGGAGTCGTGGCGTCAGGGCCGAACAGGCTCCTGCTCGAACACCTGCCGGGCCAGGACTGCTGGGACGCGCCTGCCCCGATCATCAGCAGTGCGGTGACCCGCCTGGTCGCCGCGCAGGCCGCACTCGCCCGTCAGGCGGACGGCCTGGCGCCCCGCCTGCGGGACCTGCGCGGGCCCGTCATCGCCGACCGGGTCCTCGACCTCCTCGACGGCGCGGCCGGTCGCGAGCTGACCGGCGAGGAGGTGGCGGCCGCGCGGCGGCTGGCGGGACGGTGGCCCCTCCTCGAGGGATGCGGCCTGCCCGACACGGTCGTGCACGGCGACTTCCACCCGGGCAACTGGCGCAGCGACGGCGGCCCGCCGGTCGTGCTCGACTTCGCCGACGCGCACCTCGGCAACCCGGTGCTGGACGGGCTGAGAGTCCGTGACTTCCTGCCCGCGGCCGAAGGGGCCCGCGCCGCGAAGGCGTGGGCCGAGGCCTGGAGGTCCCACGTGCCTGGCTGCGAGCCCGAGTCGGCGCTGAGCATCGCCGAGCCGCTGGCCCACCTGGCCTACGCGGTGCGCTACCAGGAGTTCCTCGACGGCATCGAACCCTCCGAGCGGATCTACCACCGCGGCGACCCCGCCGCAGCCATCCGCGCCGCCCTGCGCTGCGCGGCCGGATGACCGGGACCCGCCACCGCTGATCGCTGCACGGTCGGCGGCGGTCGCCGCCACGACGAGGGCGCCACGGTCGCGGCTGCAACCGCGCCCTCATCAAAAAGCCAAAGAGTTCTTTGACACCTCCATATGTCAAAGCTATCTTTGGCATATGGAGATCACCGATCCACGGGCCATGCGCGCACTGGCCCATCCCCTGCGGCTGGACCTCATCGACCTGCTCGGCCGCATCGGGCCGGCCACGGCGGCGGTCTGCGCCAGGCACCTCGGCTCGACCCAGGCCTCGTGCTCCTTCCACCTGCGCCAGCTCGCCAAGTACGGCTACGTCGTCCAGGCCGAGAGCGAGGACCAGCGCGAACGGCCATGGCGGGTCGCGGACCTGCGGCAGTCCTGGTCGGCGAGCGAGGGCGGCATCGCGGCGGCTGAGCTGGAGCGGGTCTTCGTCGAGCGCGAGGCCGTCAGGCTCCTCGACTGGTCCCAAGCCCGTCCCGAGGCTCCCGAGGAGTGGCGCTCGGCGGCGTTCCTGAGCGGCGTCACCGCGCCTCTGACCGCCAGGGAGCTCGACGAGGTCGGTGAGCGGCTTCTCGAGGTGCTGGCGCCGTACATCGCGCGCACCACCGGTCAGGCGTCCGTCCCAGAGGACGCCAGATTCGTCCGGATCCTGTTGACCGGCACCCCCCTGCCCGAAGACTCGTGAGAGGCCGGACGTGACAGCGCTCCGCAACCCGCTCTGCCGAAGGCTCCTGGCCGGCGACGCCGTCTCCAGCTTCGGCAGCAGCGCGCTCTACCTCTCCCTCGGCATCTGGGCCAAGGACCTGACCGGCTCCGACTCCGCCGCGGGGCTGGTCTTCCTCTGCCTCGCCTTACCCGGACTGTTCTCTCCGCTGTACGGCCACGCCGTGGACCGCGTCCGCCGCAAGCCGCTGCTCATCGCGATGAACGCGGTGACGGCCCTCCTCGTGCTGCCCCTGACCCTGATCGACTCCGGCGCCGAGCTCTGGATCCTCTACGCCGTGGCCCTCGCCTACGGGGTCGCGTTCTCGGTCCCCGCCTACGGCGCCCTGCTGAAGGACATCCTTCCCTCGGCCGAGGCCGCGAGCGCCCGCGCCGCTCTGATCACGGTACGGCAGGGCGTCCGCATCGCCTCCCCCATCGTCGGCGCCGCCGTCTACCAGGGCTACGGCGGAGGAACGCTCGCCGTCGTGACAGCGGCGACCATCGTGGCGGGGATCGCGTTCCTCCTGACGATCAAGGTCGTGGAGTCCGAGCCCGAGCCCGCAGGCCGGCCCTTCCTCGCCGCCGTCACCGCGGGATTCAGGTACCTGTGGAGCGTGCCGCTCCTGCTCAGGCTGACGCTCGCCGAGACGATCTTCATGGCGACGGCGGGCCTGATGGACACCGCGGTGTTCGCGGCCATCGACCGCGGCCTCGGACAGCCCGCCGCCTTCTTCGGAGTCCTCACCACCGTCCAGGGCGCGGGCTCGGTCGTCGGCGGCGCGCTGGCGGGCCTGCTGGTCAACCGGCTCGGCGAGGCTCGTGGCTCGAGTGTCGGCTACGCGGTCTTCGCCGTGGGCGCCATGGCCTTCCTGGTGCCGTCTCTCCCTCTCTTCCTCGCCGGGGCCATGATCTACGGCCTGGCCATCCCCCTCTTCAGCGTCGCCCTCGGTACCGCCCAGCACCTGTACGTCCCCGCCAGGCTCCAGGGGCGCGTCGGCGCGGCCTGCGGCATGCTCTCCAACCTGACCCAATCCGTCTCCATCACCACCGGCGCGGCCCTGGCCGGCGTCGTCGACTACCGCGTGATGTACGGGGTCATCGTCGTGACGGGGCTGGCGTGCGCCGCGTTCATCGTCCTGCGCCCCGCGCCGACGCCCGATGTCACCCCTTCCGTCGCCGACGCGGCCCTCGCTGCTGCATGATCCTGTCCATGACCGAACAGGACCTCCTCGCCGCGACCCGCACCGCCTACGACGCCGTCGCCGCGCGATACGCCGAGTCCATCCCTGAGCGTTACCGTTCCAGCCCGCTGCACCACGGGATGATCGGCGTCTTCGCCGAGCTGGTCACGGCCTTCGGCGACGGCGACGGTCTGGTGGCGGACGTGGGGTGCGGCCCCGGCCACGTCACCGCGCACCTGCGCTCCCTCGGCGTCACCGCGTTCGGTGTCGACCTGTCGCCCGAGATGATCGCGATCGCCCGCGACGCCCACCCCGAGCTGCGTTTCGAGGTCGGGCTGATGGAGGCGCTCCAGGTGGAGGACGCCTCCCTGGCGGGGGTGCTCGCCAACTACTCGATCATCCACACCCCGCCCGAGCGGCTCCCGGTCATGCTCGCCGAGTTCGGCCGCGTACTGTCGCCCGGTGCCCACCTGCTGCTCGGCTTCCCCGCCTACGACGGCCCGGTCGAGCCGGCCGAGGCGTACGATCACGCCACATTCCCCGCCTACCGGTACTCACCCGACCGCGTCGCCGAGCTGCTTCTCGCGGCCGGGCTCACCGAGGTGGCCCGGCTGGTCGTCGCGCCGGGGGAGGACCCCAAGCGGGGCTTTCCCGGGGCCTTTCTCCTCGCCCGCAGGGTGTGAAGGGCGGCTGGTGCCGGGCGCCGTCAGATGCGGGGCCGAAGGGTGCGCCGGACGGCGACGCCGCCGAGCGCGAAGGCGGGAAGCAGCAGGATTCCCGCTTCCATCCATTGGAAGCGCCAGAACCTGCTCGCGGGATGGAACAGCTGAACCTGCCGATAGCCGTGGTCGAAGGAGCACGCGGCGTACGCCTTGGTCGTCTCGTCTATGCCACAGGGGACGGCGAGCGCGAGCTGCCGATCGTCGGAGGTGCGCTTCATGCCGTTCCTGTCAGTCCAGTAGCTCTCCACCACCATGGCGGTGTCCGGTACGAGATCACTTCCGGCGGCGGTGGTCTGCACGAACCGCTCAGGCGTCGCGTAGAGGCGCGGGGCCGAGAGGAGCCCGAAGAACGCCAGCGCGCACACCGCCAGGGTCACCGCCATCGCCGGCAGCGTCCGCCTGATCAGCGCGCCCGCGGCCACGCCGAGCACGAATGCCGACAGCCACCACGCCGCGGGGCCGATGCCGACCAGGCGGAACCAGTTGGTGTTGAAGAAGTTGACGGGAAAGGCGGAGCTGTCGAAAACGGCCAGCCACGCGCCGACGATGGCGCCCAGCGCCAGCCCGCCCAGCGTGACCGCGGCGCCGAGCCCGCCCACCTTGGCGATCAGCCAGCGCCGCCGCGTCACCGACTGGGTCCAGGTCAGCTGATCCGTACCGTGCTCGAACTCCCTGGCCAGCAGGGGAGCGCCCCAGAAGGCGCCGATCATCGCCGGAGCCAGCAGCGGAAGCCACCCGACGACATCACCCACCGCCCACATCCACTCCATCATCCCCGCGGTGTAACCAGCGCAGGCGGCGCGATAGTCCGACGCGCAGTCGGCCGGGGGAGGGTTCCTGGCGTCGAATCCGGCCGCGCCCAGACCGTTCACCAGCAGGAGCGCGCCGAGTACGGCCAGCAGTGCCACGGTGACCAGCAATTGCATGCGATGCTGCCGCCAGGTGAGCCACAACACGTCGATGTCTCCTCAGTGATCAGGAACGGGTCAGGGTCGGGCGGGGCAGCACGGCGGCGTCGGGGCGGCGCAGATAGGCCAGCACCAGTTCCTCCAGACCCACGCCGCGGGCCTCCCAACGCGGGTCGAGCAGCGGCGCTCCCGTACCGGTGCGGGCCAGCAGGGCCGCGTGCCGTTCGGTACGGCTGTCGCTGATCACCGGCGTCCTGGCCGCCATCCCGTCGGCGAGCCCGACGGGACCGGACAGCAGGTGGTGGGTGGAGAGCAACTCGTCGATCTCGCCGCTGACCTGCACCTGACCGCGATTGAGCACCACCAGCCAGTCGCAGGTGTCGTTCAGGTCGGACACCACGTGGGAGGAGAGCACGACGGTCATCCGGGTCTCGGCGACCGCCGTCATCAAGGAGCGCATGATGTCGTGTCTGGCCACCGGGTCGAGGTTGGCCAGGGGCTCGTCCATGACCAGCAGGTCAGGTCGCTTGGCCACGGCGACGGTCAGCGCGACCTGCGCCTGCTGGCCTCCCGATAGCCTGCCGACCTTGCGGCGCAACGGAATGTCGAGCTCCGCCAGCCGCTGCCGGGCCAGGGCGTCGTCCCACCCGGGGTTGAGCCGCCGTCCGAAGCGGAGCATCTCGGCGACGGTGAAGCCGTCGTAGAGGGGTTTGTCCTGAGCGAGGAACGCCACCCGCGCGAGGGCGGCCGCCCGTTGCCCGACCGGTTCGCCGAAGACGCGCACGCTCCCTTGAGTGGCCTCGATCAGGCCGACGGCCAGGCGCAGGAACGTGGACTTGCCCGCGCCGTTCGGTCCGACCAGCGCGACCACCCGGCCCGCGGGGATGGACAGCGAGCAGTCGCGTAACGCCCAGGTGCCCCGGTACCGCTTGGCCAGCCCCGTGGCCTCCAGGGCCGTCCCGCCCTGCAGGGGCGCGGTGAACTCACCTGTCATGCGATGTCCTCCCGGAGGGAATCGGTGAGAACGGAGGTGAACAGCGCCTGCATGTCCTCGTGGTCGAGGCCCGCCTCGCGGCAGCCGCGCACCCATCGAGCGAGATCGCGGCGGTGCGCGGTGTGGTCGGCCGTGACCCCGCCGCCCAGGGACCGCTGCACGAACGTGCCGAGCCCGGGCCGGCCGGCGACCAGGCCCTCACGCTCCAGCTCGCGGTAGGCCTTGGCCACCGTGTTCGGATTGATCGCGAGGTCGGCGACGACCTCTTTGATCGTCGGAAGCTGATCGCCCGGCATGAGCACACCCAGCCGCAGCGCCTGTTTGACCTGATGCACGAGCTGGAGGTAGGTCGCCACACCAGAGCCAGGATCGAGGCGGAGGTTGATCACCACCATACCCTTTCACTATTGGAATAGTAAAAGGGTATGGACGTGAGCGATCTTCGTCAACCTGGCGCGGATGATCGACCGTGGTGCGGGCCGCCGGTGGATCACCGTCGACAGGGCGGACGGCACGGCCTGCCCCTCCTTCAGGCAGGTGGCCTCATCTGCACGCCGTACTTGCCGGCTGCCGCGACGAGCCTGTCCACATCGGGCGGCGAGTCGGACGGAGGCGGCAGTTCCCGTGACGGCGCCCGCTCGCCCACCTCGGCGAAGAACTCGTCGAGCCCGCCTGGCAGGTACACGAACAGCACGCGGGCCGTGCTGGTGGGCTCGAAGGTCTCCAACGTCCCTTCGGGAATGTAGACGAAGGAGTCAGGGCCTGCCTCCACCGACTCCTCGCCGATCTGCAGGCGCACCGTCCCCTCCAGGACGTAGGCGATCTCGCCGCCCGCGTGCGTGTGCGGGGGCGGGCCCGACCCCGGAGGGAGGGTCATGTGCATGACCGTGACGCTGCCGTTCGTTTCGCTGCTTGCCGCTTTGACCTCGTAAAGGCCGCCGAGCACCCAGAAGGCGTCCCCTTCGCCCGGCTTGCGCACGACTACCTTGTTCGCCATCGCCGGCCCCCTTTGTCCAGCTATCCCCTCTCTCCACCTGACCAGGCACAACGCGTCCCCGTCAAGGTGTGGACCCCTCACTTTGCCCGAGCGCCTGCCTTCCAGGTGAGAGGGGTTACTCATGCCTGGGGGGCGAGCAAGAGGGGCTTCAGTCCCTCGGCAGCAGGGTCCCGAGCGGTCCGAGGTCGAGGTTCAGGTCGGCTGGAGACAGGTCGAACCGCTCACACAACTCGGTCATGGCCTCTTCCAGCCGCATCAGCGTCAGGCCGAGCGTCTCGATCTGCTCGTCGGTCAGGTCTCCCTGCTCCATCCGCCGCACGCACTGGCGCTCCACCAGCTGGCGGACGAGCTCGACGAGGGTGAGCACCAGCCGGGAGAGATCACGCTCCATGGCCTCGGTGTCGGTCTCGATGCGCAGCCTGCTCGGCCGCGTGCTTCTCGGTGGTTCGAGGGCGTCCATGGCGTCTCACCTCCTGATGCCGTCGCCGATCGTGTCGCCGTCCCGCACGGACGTGATCAACGCCCGTACGGAGATCCGTACGAGGTCGATGTCCGCGATCGACAGCACGAGATCGCCGCTCACGACGACCCCGCCCGCCAGCAGCCGATCCAGGAGGTCGACGAGGGCCACCCGTTCCGAGGGAAGGCGGCCCTCCCTGGCCAGTGCGGCGCCGCGCGGTTCCTCAATCGTCATCGGCCACCCCCGGTTCGTCGGGCTCTGCCAGCTCCGCGAAGGAATAGGGCGCCCAAGGGCCGGTGAGCTCGATGTCGACACCCTCTCCACGCAGACCCTCGGCCAGGCGGGCGAACTCCTCGGCGCGGGACAGGTCGACGAGGTAGGCGCCGTTGAGGATCATGAGCTCCTTCCTGCCCGACAGCTCGGGGTCCTGCGCTCGGTGACGGTGGCTCGCGGTCGCGAAGGACGAGAGGACGTCATGGATCTGCTCCGCACGTGAGGCGGCCTCACGCCATGCCTCCTCGCGTCCGCGCAGGCTCGCCTGACGTCGCCTGAGGTATGCCGCTCCTGGGCCGCCCCCTTCGGCGCGCTCCTCGACCGGAGGCGCGCCGGCGAGGTCCATGTAGACCTTGACCCCCCATTCCTGGCGATCGGTGATGCGGGAGAGCACCTCGACGAAGTCGTCACGTCTCCGGCTCAGCAGGTTCCTGACCTGATCGTCATCGGTGTAGACGGTGACGAGCCGGACCGGCGCGGTAGGGCTCCCCTCGGCGACCGCTTCCACGACGGCGTGGTGGGCCCTGGCCGTGTCACCGAGCCAGTCGAGATCTTCCATCGACCTCTGCAGCGGCTGGGAGCCGAACTGATCCAGGGGGACGGTGCTCACATAGGCGACGAGACCGGCATGGGTGATCGTCCGCACGGGCGTGCCGCCGACACCCGCGAGGCTCTCGGCTCGATTGCGGCCGGCGCCGCGCGTGACCGCGTACAGGTAGGTCCCCGTGTCATTCATTGCTCGTCCGATCGTTCCGCCTCCAGAGATTGGCGCTCCTCCATCGCCGACAGCCGGGCGCGAAGCCTGCGGTTCTCCTCCAGCAGGCCACGGTTGTCGCCCGTGAGCCACGGATCGTGCTCCCACCAGTCGATGCCCATCTCCCTGGCGGTGTCGACCGAGGCGATCACCAGCCGCAGCTTGATCGTCAGCAGTTCGATGTCGAGGAGGTTCACCCGGATGTCTCCCGCGATCACCACTCCTCTGTCGAGAACCCTCTCCAGGATGTCGCCGAGGTTGGCGGGCTCACGGCCTGCCGTCGCGGGCGACGATGACTGGCGTACGGCAGGCAGAGGGCGTGAGGCGTCGGTCATCTCACGACCTCTCGTAGGGATTGTCGCTGCTGCTACGCCTGTAACGGCCCTTCCTGCGGTAGGACATCAGGTTGCCCTCCATGTCGAGATCGGCCTCGTACAGCGCCAGGACGTCCCCGGAGGAGGGGATGCGACGGTCCTCGACCACCTCGACCACCACCACCCATCCGTCTTCCGTGGGTTCCACGAGCGTGACGCCCTCCGCCTCCCTGGCGGTCAGGTCGATGACGTGGCGCAGTCCCACCTCGCCGGCGGTGGCGGCGGTGAGAGCGCGGGGGCGACGCTCGCGAGGTCTGTCGCCCTGCTCCTCCGGACGTACGACCCTGCGCTTGGCGGGCACGAGGTCACCTCCTTTCCGTGTCACCCATGGGGCCGGCGGGTTGGCCGGTCATCCGCTGAAGAATCAGATTCATGGCCTCCTCCGCCTCCTCCTCGGACATCACGCCTGTCGCTCTCGCCGTCTCGATCTCTTCCAGCTCCCGCCTCACCACGGCCGGATCCCGCAACTGACGCTCGGCCTCGTCCTGTATCAACTCCGCCAGCCTGATCAGGCCCTTGAGGGGAGCGAGCGGCAGGCCCAGGAGGGAAGTGATCAGTCCCATCCCTCATCACCCTGTCTCGTCATGACGAAGTCGTACGCCGCCAGCGGTCCGAGCAGGCGCAGCGTGATCCGGTCGGCCCATCGTCGGCCGAGTTCCTCCATCACCTGCTCCAGCTCGGCCTGCCGGCTCGTCTCGATGAGCAGGGCCACATGGACGGCGTCCTGCTCGTGCGAAGGCTGGCGCACGACCGACAGCACGCTGAGCTCATCGACCTGTTCGATCAGCTCAGCGGTGTCTGCTTCTCTCTTGGCCGCGATCGCCTCGTGGATCATCTCGCCGAGCTGGATGCGCTCGTTCCTGGTGGCGTCCTCGGGCAGATCGCGGATCTCGTCACGCAGCCGGGCGGCCTCGGGGTTCTCCTCGAGAATCTCCGTGAACACCGCGTCCTCGACGTATCGCCCCTTGACCACGTACTGGGCGCGCCCTTCCAGCTCCTCGAGCGCGGCGACGAATTCGTCGTGGTTCGGCCGGAGAAACTCCTCGACCACCGCCTCGTCGTCCGTGATCACCGCCCCGAAGCGGAGGGGCAGCACGGGCACCTCCGCCGCGGCCGCGTCGAGCAGCTCTTCGTGCGCGAGCAGATCGTGGGGCGTGCCGAGCGGGCGATCGAGACTGACGTCGCTCACCAGCGCGGCGATTCTGCCGTGCTGCAGCGACCGCACCGGGGTGGGCGGATCACCCACACCACGAGCCTCCGCGTCGACCTCGATCTCGGCCGGCACGACGCCGTAGACATAGCACCCGGTGGTCTGTTCCTCCGGCACGCTCTCCGAGGTGGCGGAGGTCTCCGTTGATCGGACCATGTCAGCCCTCCTCCGGTCGCTCCGTTCGGCGGAGTTTCTTTCGGCGCCCGTCGTCGCGTTCGTCGGTGAGGTCGCCGAGCCTCTCGCCGGCGCTCTCCAGCGAACCCTGGATGACGGTCTTGGGCTTCTGCAGCTTCTGGGGCTCGGGGGGCTCGGGGGGCGCCTGGTCGCCGCCCTTCACGCTCTGCACGAGCTCCGGCAGCCCCGGCTTGCTCTTGTCCGTAAGATCCAACCGGTTCACCGCCTCGGCGAAGCGCAGATAGGTGTCCACGCTGGCCACGGTGATCCGCGCGTCGATGCTCAGGAGCTCGATGCCGACCAGTGAGATCCCGACGTAGGCGTCGATGACGAGCCCCTTGTCGAGGATCGAGTCGATGACATCCGCCAGACCGGACCCGGTGCGACGTTCAGCCGCCCCGCCTCCCGCGGGCTGTACCGTCATGCCTTGCCTCTCCTTGGTGTTGACTCTCGGCTCGTCACTTGCGCGTAGCGCTCGCCCTCCTCCGGGTGGGGCGGGCAGGCTCCTCCTCGGTCTCCTCCACGTCCTCCGTGCGCCGCCGTCGTACTGGGCGGGCCGTACCCGGCCTCCGCGGACGCTCCCTGGCGACCACGGGCTGGGGCTCCTCTTCTTCCTCCTCCTCGGGCTCCTCCTCCTCTTCCTCTACGGCCTGGGGCTCTTCTTCCTCTTCCTCCTCCTCTTCCTCCTCTTCTTCGTCTACGGCCCGGGGCTCTTCCTCCTCTTCCTCTTCTTCTTCCTCCGGCTCCTCCTCCTCTTCGCCCTCCTCCATGTCCTGGGGCTCCTCCTCCTCGGTCAGCTGGTCCTCCTCCTCGGCAGGCTGTTCGGTCTCCTCCTCCTGCTCCTCCGCGAGGGCCGTCTCGTGATCCTTGGTGACCTTGCCTTCGTGTATCTCTCCGCGCCAGCCGTCGGCGGTCGCCTCGTCGAGGTTCAGCAACGTCTGCGTCATGACATGACGCGCGAAGTGCTTGAGCTCGAGACGGGCTCGCCTCCCCTGCAGACGCCCGAGGTTGCCGACCCGCTCGAACAGACCCTGCGGGTGGTACTCCAGCACGAGCACCACGCGGGTGAGGTCGGGGGTGAGGGCATGGAAGGTCACCGCGCCGTCGACGTGCCCCTTGGGTGCCTTGGAGCGCCAGACGATCCGTTGGTCCGGCACCTGTTCCAGGATCGTGGACTCCCAGGTGCGATGGGACCAGACGATCTGCGCCTTCCACGTGAGCTTCTCGTCGGATTGCTGGTCGACGTTCTCCACCTTCTTCATGAAGGAGGGGAAGTCCCTGAACTGGGTCCACTGGTTGTAGACGGCCCGCACGGGAGCGCCGACATCGATCACTTCGACGATGTTGGTCACACGCAGCTTGGCGCCCTTCTTCCCGCTCTGTCCTCCGCCCTTCTTGCCGAAAAGGCCGCCCACCACGCTGCCGGCAAGGCCGGCCACGCCCTTGACGGTGTCCGCCACCTTCCCGAGCCCTGAGCCGCCGGACTGGTCGTCCGACTGATCCGCCCCCGTGATGGCGCTCAGCAGGCCTGTGCCGCCGCCTTCAGCGACGTCGGTCAGCCGCCCTGTCATCGCCTCGACCCTGTTCGTCGCCGAGAGCAGCGCGCGCTCGGCGACGGCCTGGAGAAGACCCTGCAGTTCCCGGGTGAGCCCTTCCGTCGGCAGGTCCTTCGTGACCTTGTCAGCGGCCGGGGCCTTGGGCATGTTCATCGCGATCCCCTCGTCGTCCGTGCGACGGGTCGCGCAGGACGCTCACGCCGGGTTCTCGCCGCCGCCTTGGGCGGCTCCTTCTTCGGCGGATCCTTCTTCGGCGGCGCCTTCTTCGGTGGTGGTGCCTTGGGAGGCTCCTCCTCGTAGGCCTCGTCCTCGAACACGTCTTCTTCGTAGGCCTCCTCGTCCTCCGGGGAGGAGGCGGCGCCTGGCTGGCGGAGGGACTCGGTGCGATCGAGAAGTCGCGAGCTCAGAGCCTGAATCTGCCTACTGGTCGCGGCCACAGCGGCCGCCTTCCCCGCCTCCATCAACTCGCCGCGCAGGCTCTTGGTCAGCTGCTGCAACTCCGGTGAGGAACCGATCAGCTTGGTTCCCTGCTGCAGGAGACCACCTTCGCCTCGTTTGATACGGCTCGCCAGTCCGGCGGCCGCCAGCGCTGTCGCCATCCGCAGCTTGTGACGCCGTCCTAGGTAGTACCCGGCTGCGACAGCCATTGCTATCCGCGCTCGATCGTTCATGATGCGCCCTCGCCGTTCCTGTGCCGACCTCGACCACCACTCCGGCCTTCGCCGGGAGCCGCGATCCGTCCCGCGAGTCCTTGAACCCGCTCACCCCTTCCCCTTAAAACGGATAAAGAAGCGCGTATCGGAAAAACGGGCACAAACTTGACGTTGTGGACTTGGGGAGGGCCCGCCGCGGCGAGCGGCGCTCTCGCCTCGCGTCCACCGGGGAAGAACAACCCTTCGGGTTCGTGAGCGCATCGCGGGGTAGCAGGGCAGGAGGAGACTCAAGGGCTGAGGCGACGCCGTCTTTCGCGGCGCCTGCCGCGTGTGGCGAGGGGGACGCGTGCTTGGACACCCGGCGACCGTACTGAGCGCCGGGCTCGCGGCGGCCTTCGGCGCGGCGGCGTGGGTACGTCGCGGGCGACCGCTGCACCCCGACGGGCTGGTCCTCAACGCCGCCCTCAGCCTGCACGGGGCGCCCCAGCCCAGAGGGGTCGCCTTCCTGGACGAGCCGGCGGAACTGCGAGGAGTCGCACGGCTGTCCCGCTCCCTCGGCCTGCCCGCTCCGCTCCCTGATGTCCTGGGCCTGGCCCTGCGATGGCCGCAGCCCGTGGCCGGCGCCACCGTCGCCCGCATCACCTCGGATCTGCTGCTGGCCACCACCGGTCACACCGTGGCCGGCCGCCGCCTGCTGCGGCCCGCGACGAGGTGGGCGCCCGGCATGTACGGCTCCCTGTTCGCGTTCGCGACCGGCAGCGGCACGGTCCTGCTCGGCGCGGTCGCCCGGCGATCCTGGTCGTTGCCCGCGAACTTCGACGCACTCGCCCGCGCCGTCGAGCAGCGACCGCTGCTGTTCGATCTCGTGGTGGCATCGCCGTCCGGCCCATGGGAGCGCTTCGGCGTACTCCGACTCGAAGGCCCGGCTCAGCAGGACCTCGCCGAGCCCATGCGGTTCAATCCGATCCGGCGTCCGATCCCCGGCCTGAACCCCGCCGCCTGGCACCGCCGGCTGCGCGAACCGGCCTATGTGGCCGCGCAGCGAACACCCCACCGCACCGGCGTCCAACTCCACACCCGGGCAGGGGGGCGCTGAGCGGGTCGCTGCCCCGATCGTGGCACCCCACCTGGCATCTCCTCCAGAGCCTCTGGCGGGACGTGCGTTCCCCCTCGCGAGGTGGGCGACGGCCGTACTGCGGGTGATCCCATGGGGGGAGCGGCGGGACGGCTCGTCCGTGCGGCCTCCGCATCCGGCAACAAACCATGACTTTCCGTGCCGGGTAGGCAACTTTCTGTGCCGATCGGGTGGCAGAGGCCGGCACAGGCGGATGAGATGAGCGGACGTGTCCGGCCAAGGAAGGACCCCCGGAATGCCCCGACTCATCGGCGCGGCAGCGCTTCTCGTCGCGGTCGCGCTGACCGCCTCGTGCGGCCCTGCCGGCTCGACCGCCTCCACCGGTGCGACGCTCTCGCCCACCTCTGCCCCGTTCGGGACGGCCTCGCCGTCCCCCACCTCGACCGCGCTGACCTCGACGGTCAGCCCGACCCCGACCCCGACCCCGACCGTCTCCACCCCGGCGGTGCGCAAGCCTCGGCTGCCCCGAGTGAAACCCCCACAGCGTCCCGAGCCGAAGCCCACCGCGACCAAGCGCCGTCCGCCTCCCGCTCCCGCACGCACGCGCCGGCCGCCGGCTCCGGCACGGATCGTGCACCCAGGCTCGTTCTGCTCACCGCCCGGCGCCGTCGGCCGGACGAGAAGCGGCACCCGCATGGTGTGCGGCTCGCGCGGCGGCGACAGGGCCCGGTGGCGCAGCGGGTGACCCCGCGTGAGCCCGGCACACGATGGTGGGCTGCCGGGCCACCGCCGCGCGGGCCGGGGCGTCGCCGATTGTGAGCTGCCGTCGGCGGGGTTCCGCCGTCCTACAGCTCCCAGTAGTCGCCGACGGTGCCGCACTCTCCCGACCAGATCACCCAGTTGAACTTGACCGCCCGCTGCAAGGCCCCTTTGTGCCCAAGGTGGATGCAGCCGGTGGTGTAAGTGTTGGAGCCCACCATGTAGCCGGAGACGTAGGCATGGTCATGGCCCGGGTCCTCCCAGCCCCTGTTGTAGATGGCCCAGATGTGCGCGCCGTCGCACTTGGGGCTGCCGTTGGACGGTGTCTGGCAGGCGAGCTTGGTGCCCGCCCCGTCGTAGTAGAAGCAGACGCTCCCCTTGGGGCAGACCCAGGCCAACGCCGCGCCGGCCGGGCTGGACGACACGCCCAACGTGGCGACGAACATCATCGCGAACACCACCGCGAGCCGGCGGACGAAGGCCGATCTTGATCTCATGCCCGCAATGATGACAATCGGCTATATCGAGGCGATATTGATCCGCTTGATGCCAGAGCGCGATATTTCTCCGCGACCACTCGTGGACGATCACGACCAGGCCGTGCAACGGGTTGGATCTGGACGACGCCTGCCATGCGTGGATCGAAGGGAGCCGGGGGCTGGCGCGCACGCTCGGGCTGGTGCTCGGGCCGGGCGAGGATGCGTGGGAGCCGGCGCTGTCACGGGCGGGGGCGGGCGGGCAGGTACCGGCTGGATGCCGACGGCCGAGCGGCGTGGGTCGGGGCGAGGCCATGGCTTCGAAACGCAGTACGGACCCGCCCACCGCCGGCCTGCCGGCCCCTGTCTCCATACCAGCGAGGGGAGCACCACGGACGCCACCGTCACCCGGTGACGCAGCGAGGGGCCGACCACTTCGGGTCCTTCGTACGGCAGCGGCGGCACGAGCGTGAGCGCGAAGCTTTCTACTTACCGTGCGGTCTGCGTACCATCTCGGTGATCCAGATGGGCGCGAACGGAGACGTGCAGCCCGGGGGAGTCGGGTAGTCCTTGAGAACCTGCAGGCGCTCACCGATGTCGATCGCGCGGGCGCGGTGCTCGGCGTGCTCGATCCCGATCTGGGCCAGGCAGTGGTTCATCGCCCACTGCAGGCGAGCCGGGGCGTCTTTCATCTCCGCCTCGACGACGTCGAGCAGTCCCGCGAGGTCGAGGCCCTCGGGCTTCTTCGCCACGCGTTCGGTGGTCAGCGCCCAGCCGGCGCTCGCGACCACTGGATCCGGATCGGCGGACCATGTCAGGCGCAGCTCTTCGGCGTGCGGGCTCTTCTTCACCACGTAGTTCACGAGCCAGTCATGCACCTTGGGTGTGCCCGCCTCACGCAACATGACGTCCAACTCGTCACGCTCGAACGCCTTCGGGCGGCAGATCAGGATCGCCAGCAGCCTCGCCGCGGTGTCATCCGTTCCCCAGAGCCGGCATGCGAGTTCCTGCTGGGTCTTCAGCCGTTTGGCGAGCGCGCGGAGCTTACTGAGGTTCACACCGTGATCGTCACCGTGTCGCTCGTTCACCTCGCGTATCTTCTGGTCCTCGAGCTCGGCCAGCTCGGCCATCACCTCGGCCACCGTCGTCTCGGTCGGCGTCGTCTCGGCCACCCCAGCCTCCTGTCCATCACGTAGGAGACTCAGCCTAGGACGCAAGCCGGCCTCCTGCCATGCACGCCGGTTCGGCGGCAGCCACCGACGCGAGATCTCGCGCCTTCACCCCGTGCAGCAGTTCACCGGCCCTTGGTGACGGAAGTCGACAGCTGGTCGCCGGAGCGCTGTCGCGAAAACGGAACCGGTCAGTCCGGACTCGCAGGCGGCAACGCCGCAGGAGCGGCGCTATCAGGTCGGGGTTCTGCAATGGCCTTAAGGTGTCGTGCTCACCATGCCGGTCCAGGCCACCGTCACGGCTTGCAGCGTCTGCGGTGATCAGCCCGTCGAACATGGCGCTCACCGCGGCCCGCCGTGCCGTAGCCCGGCTGACGCTCCCCGAGATCGACTACGGCCGGTTGGTGGCGTCCCCGGCCTCTGCCGTGATCAATGAGATAGATCGGCGGGCGGCCACCCGCGCCGAGATCCAGATCTTGTCGGTGGAGCTCGACGACGTGCGCGCCGAGCTGACGCAGGGCATGGCCGCCTGTGTGAAGGCCGGCTGCCGCTTCGCTCAGACCCTGTATCGCAGGTTGAGGATGCCGATGGTCGCGTGGTCTATGAGACGACGTCTCGTTCGACCGTTGATGCGGTCGCCCAGCGTCATCCGGACGGCCGTGTCATCACCGGCGGGCCGAAGCCCTTGGCAGAACGGACAGCGTGATGGCCCCGACGGCTTGGTGATGTCAGCTTGGAGGGGCTCTGCAAATCGGCGTGCAGAGCTCGCAACCTCCCTTTATGCCATCGATCCTTTCAGATATGGCTCATGATTGCGTGCATAGTCCAAATCTCGTGCACGAGCAGCGCCGCTTCAGTAAGGCCGTTGTTCACGGCACTTACGCTCGCCGCATGAGTACTCCTTCTGCCGCGAACGCGGGCATGCTGAGGCTGTCCATCACGCCCGGTGAGCTCATCACAGCGGGAACCGTCGTGACGCTGCTCGCGGAACGCCCGATCGGCCCCTGCTCCGCGGGATCAGTGCGCGTGTGCATGGCGTCGAGCAGAGGTGGCAGCATCGACGGTTGCTACCCGGCGGTCGTGACCAAGAACTCGACAATCGAGGTTTTCACCGACGGCCTCCATGTCGGCGCATACAAGATCTTCGTCGAAGAGCTTCTCGACACCGAAGGCGAGCGTCTGGTCTATCGCCAGGTCGTGCCGTTTGTCATCACTTCGCTGGTCGGCGAGGTTCCGGCTGAGGTACGCGTCGTGCACGCGGTACATCTACGGGTGGGCGAGTTTCAAGTGGTGCGTTGCGCCCCGGGCCAGCGTGATGGCGAGGGGCAGTACATCGAAGTTCTTAAAGTGGTTGAAAGAAAATCCGGCCAGAGGAGAATTCTCGGCTTCAACGAGCGCGGCGAACAGGTCGACGTCGAGGCGGTGCTCCGGGATGTGCAGCAGCGTAGGTTTGAGCGCTACGGGCTGATACATGAAACCCTCTGGGACCACATGGAACAGCTGCAGCCGGACGACGAGGTAAGCGTGATCGTTTGGCCACCGGTCTCCTCGGACGAAGCTGGTTTCGATAAGCCGACGGATCGCCCCGCGGAGGGTCCGTCGAGAGCCGAGACGGAAGCGGCTCGCCTGTGGCGCCAGGCACAAGACGTCCTAGTTGACACGCTGCATGAGCTTGGCGTGCAGCCCCGAAGGGCGCTGGCTGACCGGGTGCCCCTTCTGCAGGCCACGCTGTCCGCGGATCAGATCCGCGCCCTGGCACAGGCCGACACTGTGGGCGCCATCTTCCTGGACAATCCGACAGGGGTCGAAGATGATCTTGGCGACTCCATCGCTGTCGCCCGCACGGATAAGGCTCACAGCCTCGGATACATCGGTACCGATGTGACTGTCGCTGTATGGGAGGGGGCGCCCAAGAGTGAAACAGATCTCGCCATCTCTGCCAGGTTCACGTCCACCCCGACGGACCAAAACGACCACGCGACCAACGTCACGGCCATTATCAAGAATACAACTCCTGATGCACCTAAGGGGCACGCGCCCGGCTGCCGCCTGGTGTCGGCAAATGACAAATCAATAAACGCGCTTCAGTGGGCGGTATACACAGAAGGGGCCACGGTGGTCAACCAGAGCTTCCACCGAAGTCGCGACGAAGCTGTGTTTGGAACGTTGAGCGCCGATGATGTGCTCGAGGACTGGATGGCACTCACCTTCCCCTATCCGACGATTGTGACGGCTGCTGGCAACACCAACACGCCGTCGGGCGCATCTGAAGCGAATCCGCCGCACGCCGAATTCGTCAACCATAAGGGTTACAACACGCTGACGGTAGGCAACCACAACGACGGTGCAACTGCGATGGTGCCGACCTCGGTATTCCGCAATCCCATCTCTCCGTATGGAGACCGAGAGCTCCCCGAACTTGCTGCCAACGGGCTTGGGGTCACTGCGGCTGGTCTGACATTCAGTGGGACCAGTCAGGCTGCTCCAGCAGTAGCTAGTGCGGCAGCGTTGATTCAGGACGTCGATGCGACGTTGAAGTCGTGGCCCGAAGGCTGCAGAGCAATCCTGCTGGCCAGTGCAGATCGCAATCTCGAGGGCAGCACCTGGGACGCGCATGTGGCAACCAGGACGGACGCCAGGGATGGCGCGGGCGCGTTGAACACCGACGAAGCAGTCTGGATCGCCGAGCGACGATGCAAGCCTAACCAGCCGCGCCGGCGCGGCTGGGACGTCGGACGCCTCCAGGCGGCCGCTTTCCAGTTCACTCCGGAGCTGCCAGGACTCAAGGAGTTCTCCTATCAGATTCGGCTGGGCGACACCCCTCTATTTTTGCCTAAACGAATCAAAATTGCATTGGCGTGGGACAGTACCCTTTCCTACTTTTTCTGGGGCGCGCCGCCAAATTATAAGCTTTACCCATTTGACTCACGACTTAAGATCGATCTAGATCTGGAGGTGGCGTGGCCCGACGGCACCCCCATCGCTACCTCGAATGGTTTTGACAACAGCTATGTGGTAGTCGAATTCGAGCAGCCGACTGGTTATTTTTACGATGAGATTCACGTATTCATTCGCGCCATGCCGCGCCCCAAGCCGTGGAAGGCGTATTTCGGTATCGCATGGACATTCTTCGCCTGAGCGCCGCGCGAGCTGCTTCGAACCGGGCGGCGGCGGAGTGCCGACGTCGTCGGTCATGGCACCGCCGTCGGATAGGTGTTCTTGCAAGACGGTGAACCCAGTCGACGCCGAGCAGCTCATGCTCGTCCTCCACGTCGATCATGGCGGTGTAGCCGCCGAGCAGGCCGTTCGGCAGCGGAATGCGGGAGATGGTGGCTACACGCCGCGTCATGCCGGGGTGCGTCATGTGGCCACCTCCTCACCAGGCCGAGGCCGCGCCCACGTTATGCGGACGCCGAGCGTGGTGGCGGCGTGGGTCGGGGCGACGCCCTGGCTTCGAAACGAATGGCGACCCTCGAATCAGAAACTACAAGGCGATGCCCCGGGATTTCGTGTGCGAATCCCGGGGCATCGGCTGTTGTTCGTGCTGCTCGTTCAGTACCGAGCTTCTTCAGGTCGGCTGCTTCCGACCATTCTGCGGGCTGTCAGCCCATGTGCGGGTAGCGGTGGTCCGTCGGCGGCTCGATCGTCAAACCACCATATAGGTGCGACGTGCCCGTACGCTGGCGTGGGACCGGGGGCGGGCGGTGTTGTCCGGTGTGGGGACATTGCCCGACTGGCCTCCTCTGGCTGTGGTCGTATTCTCGGCGCCAGGTCGGCGGGAATGTCTTCCCTATATGAGGTGCTGATAGTCGAGTCACCGAATATCCCGCCGTCGTATAAGTGGGGGGCGCTCGGGTGCCCGGGTGCGCGGCCCGGGCGCCTGGACCATCGGCTCGATGGTGTAGTAAGGCTCGCCTTCGCCTTCGGGGCAGTCGATGCCATAGGCGCCGCGATTGCCGATCTGGCCGGCAAGGGTCACCGAGGGCTGGTTGCTCCAGGTCAGACTAGACATCTGCCAGTAGCTGTTGACGCGCCGGGCGACGATGCCGGCAGTGGCTGTGTCGCTGCAGTCGTTGGTGTCGTAGTTCCACAACCGGAGGTCCGCGTTCTCGACCGTGCCACACGGGACCCGCTTCCCGACCAAGAGCAACTCGACGATTAGCGGCGAAGACGACCTGGACGAGCTGCGCAGGATCGGCGTGTCCGAGCAGAGCGCCCGACCCCTGGCCGGCTGTGACCTCGACCGGTTCGGCGAGCCGGACGATCAGCCAGAACAAGACTGAGCAGCGGAAGCCGGTGAAGAGGGGGCGGGCCTGGGACCTGACGGACGGGATGCGTCCCAGGCTCACTTCGTCCCGCCGTCCGGCTGCACCGCGGGGATCTCGGCAGTCGGCTCCGACCTGGAGAGGACGGTTCGCGAGTTGATGTTCCCTGAGCCGTCGCTTGCTAGCGCAGAAGGCGCTCAGGCAGTTGCTTCCGCACGCCCACGCAAGCGGGCGTCAAGCACCGTGCAATCAGCCGCACATAGAAACGCTCCTGACAAGAAACGGAATCACACGCCAGGAGCCCCAATGTTCGGCCTCATCATCAGCGTCGCCGTCACCGCCATCGTCTTAGTCGTGACGGGCGTCGTCTTCCTGCCTGTCCTCAAGAACATGCAGGCGGGCAAGCGCATCCTGCAAACCGGAGTGCCCGCCCAGGCCATGATCGAGCACCTGGGCGAGACCGGCATCACGGTCAACGGCCAGCCCATGGTCGAGTTCGGCCTCCGCGTCCGGCACGCGGACGGCCGCGAGTACGGCGTCACCCACCGGCAGATCCTGCCGCGCCTGATGATGGGCATGGTCTCCATCGGCGTCGTGGTCCCCGTCAAGGTGGACGTGGCCCAGCCGGAGAAGGTCGTCATCGACTGGTCGGCCGCGCGCCCCGCCCACTCTCCCGTCTGGCCGAAGGGCTGATCGGTCCTGCGACCGGAGAGCCCGCTGACGCCACCGGCTCGGGCGGGAAACCACCCTTCTGGCCGCGTTCCGGCTGCCATCCTGGTGCAGTGCTGATCTCCCCGATGCCCGGGGCGGACCGCAGAAACGTCCGTCAGGCGCTCAACTACGTATGGACCGAGGCAGTCAACGCCCGGACCACCAGTGAGCCGGACGAGCTGTGCCTGAAGTATCTGTCGTAGGGGGTCGAAGCCGCCACGCACCTGCGCAGCCAGGTCAGCAGTCGCGACATCGACCGGCTCGTCCTCACCCGCCGGTACTGGGCGCTGCAGCACGTGATCTCCACGGCACCGCACCTCCATGGGAAGCAGGCAGTCCAACGTGCGCAACTGGTTCGGATGGAACTCGAGGAGCGCGCGGCGGACCTGAAGCGGGCCATCGACAACGTCGAGGACCGCGTCCAACGGTGGAGCGACCTGGCGGTCTACGTGGTCGCCGACACCAGCTTCTACATCCGTCCGCGTCGACGGCGGATGCTGGCCCGACTGCGAGGATCTGACGGCGCCGCTCGACGACGTCGACGGGCACGCCTTCGCCGTCACCTACACGCGCGGCCTGCCGCTGGACGAGGCGGCGATGCACGCCTACTCCACCTACGCGTGCGAGCTGCTGAACGCCTGCAACGGCGCCGACTGCTGCCGCCTGCCCGAGCGGGTGACCACCGTCACCCGGCAGGGCGTGAGCGTGGGCTTCGTCGACCCGATGACGTTCCTGGAGGAGGGCCGGACCGAGATCACTGAAGTCGACCAGTGGCTCGCCGCCGTCAACCCGTACCGGCTGCGGCAGCTCTCGCGCGTCCTGTCGCCTGACCGGCCGCGCCTGCGGAGGACGTCGTGGCCGTGAACATCGACCGGACCGCCTACGACCTGGCGGAGGAGCTGCTCGCCTGCTTCTGCGCCGCGCTCGAGGAGACGACCGCGGGCGCGCCCTGCCGCTGCAGCCTCCTGCCGGGCGCCAAGGTCGCCGTTGACTTGTGCTGCGACTGCGGCGACGGAGACGACCAGGCGTGGGTTCGGGTGGACAGCATGTGGCCGACGACCGCCAGATGGCCGCAACGGCTGGGCGAGTCGGCGGCCGGCGACGCAGCAGCACCACCGTGATCCGCGTGGGATAGCCGACGACCCGCGGGCGATCATGAACTGCCCGTGCAACGAGCTGGACCTGGACGACGCCTGCCATGCGTGGATCGAGGGGAGCCGGCTGCTGGCGGGGAAGCTGGCATTGCTGCTCGGGTCGGGTGAGGATCCGTGCGCGGCGTACGGGCCGGGCTGGTACCGGCTGGACGTCGACGGCGAAGCGGCGTGGGTCGGGGCGACACCCTGGCTGTGAACGGGAAAGGCCGAAGCCCCGGGATTCGTATTCGAATCCCGGGGCTTTTCGTTTTGTGTGGCCGCTATTCGCGCAGCTCGATTAGTGGCCGAGCGTCTTCAGGTCGGGCTGCTTCCGACCGTTCTGCGGGCTGTCAGCCCATGTGCGGGTAGCGGTGGTCCGTCGGCGGAACGAACGTCTCCTTGATCGTGCGGGCGTTCACCCACCGGATCAGGTTGAAGATCGAGCCGGCCTTGTCGTTGGTGCCCGACGCCCGGGCCCCCGCCGAACGGCTGCTGCCCCACGACCGCGCCCGTCGGCTTGTCGTTGACGTAGAAGTTGCCCGCGGCGAACCGCAGCCGCTCCGACGCCGAGGAGATCGCGTAGCGGTCCTGCGCGATGATCGAACCGGTCAGCGCGTACGGCGAGGCCGACTCCATCTGGTCGAGCACCGTGTCGTAGCGCGAGTCGTCGTAGACGTGCACGCCGAGGATCGGCCCGAAGTACTCCTTGACGAAGATCTCGTCGGTCGGGTCGTCCGACACCACGATGGTCGGCTTCACGAAGTAGCCGACGCTGTCGTCGTAGGAGCCGGTCAGCAGGTCGAGCGAGCCGTGCGAGGAGGCCCTGTCGATCGCCGCCTTGTGCTTGGCGAAGGCCCTGTCGTCGATGACCGCGCCCATGAAGGTCGACAGGTCGGCGGCCACGTCGCCGATGGTCAGCGACTCGGCCGTGGCGACCACGTCGTCCCTGATGAGCGACCAGATCGAGCGCGGGATGTAGGCGCGCGAGGCCGCCGAGCACTTCTGCCCCTGGTACTCGAAGGCGCCGCGGATCAGCGCGGTCGAGAGCACCGCGGGGTCGGCCGACGGGTGGGCCAGGATGAAGTCCTTGCCGCCCGTCTCGCCGACCAGGCGCGGGTAGCCGTGGTAGCGGGAGATGTTGGCGCCGACCGTGGCCCACAGGTGCTGGAAGGTAGCAGTGGAGCCGGTGAAGTGGATGCCGGCGAGCGCGGGGTGCGACAGCGCCACCTCCGACACGCCCTGGCCGTTGCCGGTGACCAGGTTGATGACGCCAGGCGGCAGGCCCGCCGCCTCCAGCAGCCGCATCGTGAAGTGCGCGGCGAACTGCTGGGTGGGCGACGGCTTCCACACCACGACGTTGCCCATGAGGGCGGCCGAGGTGGGCAGGTTGCCGGCGATGGCGGTGAAGTTGAACGGCGTGATCGCCAGCACGAAGCCCTCGAGCGGGCGGTACTCCATGCGGTTCCACACCCCGGGCGAGGACACCGGCTGGTCGGAGTAGAGCTGGCGGGCGTAGGCGACGTTGAAGCGCAGGAAGTCGATCAGCTCGCAGGCCGCGTCGATCTCGGCCTGCTGCGCCGACTTGGACTGCCCGAGCATCGTGGCCGCGTTCAGCGTGGCCCGCCAGGGTCCGGCCAGCAGGTCGGCGGCCTTGAGGAAGATCGCCGCCCGCTCGTCGAAGGAGAGCGCGCGCCACATGGGCGCCGCCTCCAGCGCGGAGGAGATCGCGTCCTGCACGTCCTGAGCCGTAGCGTCGTTGGTACGGCCCAGGACGGAGGCCTTGTTGTGCGGCTGCACGACGTTGATCGCCGCGCCGCCGCCCATCTTCTCCACGCCGCCGATCGTCATGGTCAGGTCGATGGAGGACCCGGCCAGCTCCTTGATCCGGTTCTCCAGCGTGGCGCGCTCAGCGCTGCCGGGCGCGTAGCCGTACACCGGCTCGTTGGCCGGGGTCGGGACGTTGCTGATCGCATCCATGATCACTTACCCCCAAGGGCACGAAGGAAGAAGGCGACGTTGGCGGGGCGCTCGGCCAGGCGTCGCATGAAGTAGCCGTACCAGTCGTCGCCGTAGGGCACGTAGACGCGGACCGTGTGACCGGCGCCCGCGAGGGCTTCCTGCTTGTCGGTCCTGATGCCGTAGAGCATCTGGTACTCGTAGTCGCCGATCGAGCGAGAGAATCGGTCGGCGAGAAGTTCGGTGATCGCGATGAGGCGGTCGTCGTGCGTGGCCACCATGGGGTAACCCTTCCCCGCCATGAGGATCCTCAGGCATCGCACGTAGGCCCTGTCGACCTCGGCCTTGGACTGGTGGGCCACCGAGGCCGGCTCGCGGTAGGCGCCCTTGACCAGGCGCACCCTGCTGCCGGAGGTGGACAGGTCCCTGCAGTCGGCCTCGCTGCGGAACAGGTAGGACTGGATCGCGACGCCGGTGGAGGGGAAGTCCTCGCGCAGCGAGCACAGGATCCCGAGCGTGGAGTCGACCGTGGTGTGGTCCTCCATGTCGAGGGTGACCGTGGAGCCGTTGAGCGCGGCGGCCCTCGCAGATCTCGCGGGCGTGGTCGAGCGCCATCGAGTCGCTCAGCTCCTGCCCGACCGCCGACAGCTTCACCGACACCTCGGCGCGCGTGCCGAGGCTCAGCGAGCGCAGCTCCTCCAGCAGGGTGATGTAGGCCTTCGCGGTCGCGGCGGCGGCGCCCGCGTCGCGCGTCTCCTCGCCCAGATGGTCGATGGTGACGGTCAGGCCGCCGTCGACCAGCCGCTGGACGGCCGCGCCTGCCTCGGAGACGGTCTCGCCGGCGACGAACCGGTCGACGACCTTTCTGGTGAGCGGCAGCCCGGACACCGAGCGGCGCACGAGCCTGCTCCGTGATCCGGCGAGGAGAAGTTGACCCAGCATGCTTACAGGCTAAAACCCCTGCTCAGGCTGGACCCATTGACGTCCGTAACGCGCGATGTGGCAGGCTGTCATACACATGCACAAGACCGATGACCTACAGGACATCGTCGACGAGACCGCCCGCCTGCTCGGGGTCTCCGCGACGCTGGAGGACCGCTCCTTCCGGCTGCTCGCCTACGGCGCGCAGCACGGCGACATCGACACGGTCCGCCAGGAGTCCATCCTGCGCAGGCGCGCCAGCAGCGAGGTACGCGACTACTTCGAGCGCTTCGGCATCGCCAGGGCGGAGGGCCCGGTCCACATCCCGGCCAGCGAGACGCTCATGGCCAGGGTATGCGTGCCGCTCAGGCACACCGGGGTGACCTACGGCTACCTGTGGCTGCTGGGCGAACTGGCCGACGCCGCGCTCGAACGCATCCGCCCGTTGATCGCCAGGGCCGCCTCGCTGCTGGCCCAGGAGGCGCGCAGCCGCCACGACCTGGGCAGGGAGCTGGCCGTGCTGTTGTCGGCCGACCCCGAGGAGCGGGCGGGAGCGGCGCTCGACCTCACGGGGCCCGTGACGGCGATAGCCGTACGGGAGTCGGCCGAGCGGGTGGCCGCGCTCTGGACACTGCCGCGCGGGGTGCTGGCCCGCGCGGGCCAGCCCGTCGCGGTGCTGGCCCCCGCGCACCTGGCCGGCGAGATCGCCGGCCAGCTCCAGACCACGTACGGCACCGCGGCCGGCCTCGGCGCCCCCAGGCAGGAGCCCGCCGACGCCTGGCAGAGCTGGCGCGAGGCGCGGCACGCGCTGAGGATCGCCGAGCACTTCCCCCGCTTCCACCCGGTCGCCAGATGGGCCGAGCTCGGCGTGCACCGGCTGCTGGCCAGGCTCGGCACGGCCGACCTGCGCGAGCTGGCCGAGGAGACGGCGCCGCTCGACGGCGAGCTGGCGCACACGGTGGAGACCTACCTCGACCTCGGGGGTCACGCCCAGAAGGCGGCGGCGGAGCTGGGCATCCACCGCCAGACCCTCTACTACCGCCTCGGCAAGGCCGAGCGCCTGACCGGCCTCGACCTGTCCGACGGCGACGACAGGCTCGCCGCCCACCTCGGGCTCAAGGCGGTCAGGTTGCTCCCGTGAAGCGGTAGACCTTCACCCAGTCGACGTACATCGACACGGTGTCGGGCGTGGAGGAGTTCCTGCACGGCGACCACTCGTTGCAGACGACGTCGTTCTGCAGCGCCAGGCCCATCCTGCGGCCGTCGGGCACGTGCGGGCCCCTGTAGTCCCACACCTTCTCCCCGTCGAGCCAGAACGTCAGCCGTCCGGGCAGCCAGTCGACGGCCACCGTGTGCCACTGGGTGAAGTCGGCGCGCAGCTGCTTCTGCGCCCGCTGCCTGCCCGCGTGGACGAAGATGCCGCCGCCCTGGCGTTTCGGGTCGATGATCTCGGCGAAGTCGATCTCGGCGTACTCGCCGTCGCTCTGCCGGTCGGGCCACAGCAGCGCCACCGGCGTGTAGCCGGCGCCGCGCTCGGCCTTGAACCTGACCTCCCAGCGGCCGTACTCCTGCGACGTGCGGGTGGCGATGCCGCCGGACAGGTCCTTGCCGCCGTAGAAGCCGCCCTTCAGCCTGAGCACGCCCCCGGAGACCGAGGTGGCCTTGCGCGTGCGGGGGTTCGTCTCGGCGCCGGGGGAGTCGTAGACCATCCACCTGCTGGTGCTGAGCGAGTCGAAGCTCTCGGTGAAGACCGGTTGGAAGGGCCCTGACGGGGCGGGGGTCACGAGGAGCGATGCCGCCACGAGATAACCAGGAATCGACATGGGTCTCAGGAAAGCACAGATTTCGCTTTGGTAACGGCCCTTTGGACCCTCTCGCGGTGTTCTTCGCTCTTGTGCCCGTCGTACTTGAACTTCCCGCGCACCTCGTCGACCGCGAGCCGCAGGCCCCTGATGCCCGACAGCAGCCTGGGCATCTGCGAGGGGTCGCCCTGGGTGGGCTCGAGGTCGGCCAGCTGGCGTCTCAGCACGTCCAGCTTGCCCTCGTCGTCGGTGACGATCTCCGCCGTGCAGATCAGCTGCACGGCGGAGTAGTAGGTCGTCGGCACCCCCAGCGCCGGATCCGTGCCCGGCTCGGCTCGCCACTCGCCCCTGATGTAGGTCCACGGCCCCGTGACCGACAGCACGACTCTCGGGTTCTCTTCGATGGCCTTCCAGACCGGGTTGGGTCTGGCCAGGTGCAGAAGTACCGTGCTGTCGTCGGCGAGGAGGAACTGGGTGGGAACCACCACCGGCACGTCCCTGTCGCGGCCTGCCGCGATCAGGGTGCCGAACTGGTGGTCACGAACGAAGGCGAGGGAGTCCTCGTGCGAGCCTGCATCCCAGGGGTGGATAAGCATGCACTAGACCTTATAGAGATTCGTAAACCCTCAGCAACTCCTGGCTGACGCGCTCCCACGAGTAGCGGGACCTGGCCCTGTCGGCGCCCGCGTAGCCGATGGCGGTGCGCCTGGTCGGGTCGGCGAGCAGTTCGCGGACGAGCCTGGCGGTCTGGGCGGGACGGTCCGGCGGGACCAGCAGCCCGGTCACGCCGTCGACCACCGAGTCGAGGTGCGCGCCGACGGCCGAGGCGATGACCGGCACGCCGCAGGCCATGGCCTCCAGCGCGACCGTGCCGGCGGGGGCCTCGCGCGGCAGTGACATCACCAGGTCGGCGCTGCGCATGAGCTTGGCCACCGACGCCTTCGGCACCTGGCCGAGCACGGTGATCCGGTCGGCCACCCCCGCCTGCTCGGCGAGGTTCAGCAGGCGCCTGGCGTCGCGGTCGTCGGACAGCCCGTCGGCGGGCGGCCCTCCGGCCACGACCAGTTCGGCGTCGGGGACGGCCGCGAGGGCGCGGACCACCGTGGGCGCGCCCCTGTCGACGGAGAGCGGGCCGACGTGCAGCAGCCGCTTGCGGGTGCCGCGCGCGGCCGCCGCGCCCTGACGGCGGAAGCGCTCGACGTCCACCCCGTACGGCACGACCGCGATGTGGTTGCGCGGCACGCCCATCCTGATCAGCTCGGACTCCTCGTCGCCGCACCCCGCGACGACGGCGTCGGCCCTGCGGCCGAGCACCTGCTCCAGCTTGAGCGTCTTGGCCGACTGGACCGTGCCGAAGCTGTGGTGGAAGGTCTGGATGACCGGCACGCCCAGACCCTTGGCGCCGGCCACGGCCGCGAGGCCGCCGGTCCACGAGTGGGCGTGGATGACATCGGGTCTGTCCTGCTGCCAGCGGCTCATGAGATAGGCGCCGACGTCGGGCAGGAACGGCGCGACCTGGTCCGCAGAGAGGTCTTCAGCGGGGCCTGCGTCTATGGTCTCGACGGTGACGCCCTGGCTCAGCTTGGTCCTGGCCTTCAGGTCGGCGCCGTCGCGGCGGCTGTAGATGGTGACTCGGTGCTCGCGGCCCAGCTCACGGGCGACGGCGAGGATATGAGTGCGGCGCTTGTCGGAAGCGACGATAGCAATATGCATGGCACACCCCTGGGAGGGAAAACATCCTTCAGGTGTGCCTGCGTCTTAGGCACTCGAACTACCCCATAGGAATACCCCAGAGCCGCGAGAAAGTAAACCTCGCGCGCTCAGGCAACCTTCAGGGCGAGCACCACGATCTCGTCCCAGATCCGTCCCCCGGCAAAGCCGTGCCTGTCCTCCTCGATGGTCTTGACGACCGTCGCGGGCGTCTGTTCGACGCTGCGCGCCAGCACGTCGGCCAGCCGTTCCTCCCCGTAGGGCTCGCCGTGCTCGCCCCGTGAGGAGATGAGCCCCTCCGAGTAGAAGACCAGTGTCTGGCCGGGTGCCAGCTCGATCTCCTCCACCGCGGTCTCCGCCCCGTCCGCGATGCCCAGCGGCACTCCGCCTCCGGAGGCGAAGCGCACGCTCCCGTCCTGCTGCACGAGCGCGGCCGGATGGTGTCCTGCCGAGCTCAAGCGGATGCGCCTGCCCCTCACGTACCCGGCGACGGCCATCACGAACATGCCCGAGCGCTGCGCGACCAGAGCCTCGTTGACCTTGCGCATCGCCTGGTCGGGATCGTCCTCCCAGACGCTCAGCACGCGCAGACCTCCGCGCACCATGGCGCTCACCGAGGCCGCCTCCTCGCCCGAGCCGACGGCGCCGCCCAGAGAGAACCCCCATCCGCCCTTCACGGGGAAGACGTCGTAGAACTCCGCGCCCACCGAGGCGCCCTGGTGGTAGATCGCCGCGGCCTCGAAGCCAGGGATGTTGGGCAGGGCGCGCGGCACCACGCTGGCCGTCAGCGCCTCCGCCGCCTGCGAGCGGTCATGGAAGCGGTCCTGTGCCGACAGCGCCAGCCCGAGGTGCGCCCCGATCTCCTGGAGCAGCCCCAGATCGGCCAGCGTGTACGGCGGGCGGTCGTGTGAGCGCACCAGCGTCAGCGCCCCCCTGATCGACCCCTCGGCCCCGATGGGCACGCACACCAGCGACCCGGCGCCCATCGCGGTCAGCAGCGGCCCCTCGAGGGAGGAGCCGAGCAGCGACTCGTCCTCGACCATCTCGTGCACGACGCCCGAGCCCTGGTCGAGCACCTGCGCGACCACGGGGCCCGCGGCGGGATCGGCCCGCTCCACCAGCCTGACCAGCTCGCCGATCGGCTGGTCCTTGGGCCCCACCACCACCGACCTGCGCGGCAGCCCGTCGCGCACCACGTCGCCGATCACCCAGTCGGCCCACTCGCCGGCCAGCAGCCTGGCCGTCCTGGGCAGCGCCACGGGTCTGCGCAGGCTCTCCTCGTCGAGCAGCAGCGCAGCCATGCGCGACAGCAGCTCCTGCCGCTTGGCCGCCATCATCAGCAGCGACGCGTCGGACAGCTCGGGACGGCTGGAGCCGGGCTCGGGCAGCTGCACCTGCATCGGCAGCACCACCGCGGCCACCATGTGCTGGGCCTCGCCCGGCATCGTCAGCCTGGTCAGCGACAGCTGCGCCACGTGCGTGCGGCCCTGGTGGGTCAGCCTGGTCTCGAAGGCGGCGTTCTGCCCGGTCTGCAGCACCCGGGTCAGGTGCGAACGGAAGGCGGCCCGCCTCGGCACGTCCACCAGCAGCGGGAACGAACGCCCGACCAGGAAGCCGTCGGGGCTGCCCAGCAGCCTGGAGGTCTCGCTGTTGATCCGCCTGATGACGCCGCCGCCGTCGAGCACGATCACGGGGACGGGGAACATCCTGAACACCTGGCGCAGCAGCTTCAGCTCGCGCTGGGAGCCGCCGCCCTGCTTGCCGCCCTGGCGGCGCTGCCCCCTGCTCAGCTCGGCCTTGGCGGCGGCCAGCAGGTCGATGGCGGTGTCGAGCTCGGCCAGCGCGGCGTCGAGTGTCTGCGCCAGCTCACCGGGGTAGGCGGTTCTGGCGGCGCGCAGAGATGACACGCGCTCGATCAGGTCGTCGAGGGCGTGTTCGAGCGCGGTCAGGCCGATGGGTTCGGTCACCTGTTTAATCTAGGCTCATCGGGAAGGGATTCGCCATGGCTAGAATGATCACCTCTGTGTTGGCGCGAGATCTTGCGACGCTCGGGCGGGTGGGTGAGGACACTTCGAGTGAAAGCGTACTTCGGGGCCTCACAACCACCCTGGCCAGGGGCGTTCCTGGCTGCTCCGGCGGCTCGGCCGAGCTGTGGCGCGACGACAGAGTACTGGTGTCCGGCTCGCACAGCGAGCTGATCATGCTGGTCGAGGGTGAGCGCGAGATCGGCGAGGGCCCCTCCATCGAGGCGCGCAACACGCGGCAGCGCGTCGTGATCGGAGACGTGCTGCGCGACCGGCGCTGGGCCCGCTACTCCGGCCTGGCGACCAGGTGGGGTGTGCGCTCGGTGCTCCTGCTGCCGATAGAGGTCGCCCCTGTGCTGCTGGTGGTCGGCCTGTACGGCGTGCGCCCTGGAGCCTTCACCGCCCAGGCGGCCGCACCGCTGGCGGAGATGCTGAGCGAGCAGGTCGGGGTGGCCATGGCCAACATGTGGGACTTCGACGAGGTCCGCACCGACGCCGCCCAGATGCAGGAGGCGCTCGCCGGCAGGGCGATCATCGACCAGGCCAAGGGCATCATCATGAAGTCGAGCGGATGCAGCTCGGAGGCGGCCTTCGAGGAGCTGCGCCGTGTCTCCCAGCACCACCAGGTCAAGGTCGCCGACCTCGCCCGTCTGCTCGTCGAGGAGCACCAGCGCAAGCAGCGCTGAGGGCCTGCTTCAGCCCAGCGCGGCCTTGGCCTCGTCGAGGGTCTCGTAGAGCGGCAGACGCTGCGCGAGCCCCGTGATCCACATGACCTTGGAGGGGGAGTAGCGCACCCCCACGAGCGCGAATCTGGCGCCGGCCGACGTGCTGGTCTGCCAGTGGTGCACGATCAGGCCCAGCGCTCTGGAGTCCATGAACGTCACGGCCGACAGGTCGAGGACCAGGTCGGGCCCGTGCGAGGCCACGACCTCCGAGAGGAAGTCGGCGAACTGCTCCCTCGTTGTCGCGTCGAGAATCCCGTCCACCTCGACCACCGCGAGCCCACCCGCGGTCGACGACGTCAGGTTCAGGGCGGCCACCGGCCACTCACCGTTCTCCGACACCGTCACGAACGCCTCCCATTGATCCAACCCCGGCAGAGCAACCTTACTGTCAGAAGACAGGGGTTGAATACTCCACCCTAATGTGGGAAAAATAGAAGCGAAGTCCAGCAGAGGGCTTCTGAGCGACCTCGATAGAGGCGCGCCTCTGCCTGGGCTTTTTCGCTGTGCAGGGGCGGCCGGCGACATATATAGGAGCACCCAGCGATGGCTGTTCAGCAACTCGCCCTCGAAGAGATGACCGCCGAAGAGCTTCTGGCCGAGATGGTCAGCGAACAGACTCCTGACTCCGTCAAGGAACGACTGCGCGAGCGCGTGGTCGAGATGCACAGGCCGCTGGCCACCGAGATCGCAAGGCGCTACCGCTACCGAGGCGAGCCGATGGAGGACCTGCTCCAGGCCGCCTACGTCGGGCTCATGAAGGCCATCAACGGCTTCGACGCCAGCCTCGGTCACGCCTTCAGGGGCTACGCCGTCGTCACGATGACCGGCGAGGTGAAGCGGCACTTCAGGGACCGCACCTGGGCGATCAGGGTGCCGAGGCTCTACCAGGAGCGTCGCTCCGAGCTCAACCGCCTGGTCTCCGACCTCAGCCAGGACCTCGGCCGCTCGCCGACCGTGGCCGAGCTGGCGGCGAAGATGAACATATCGGAGGAGGACGTGCTGCTCACGCTCGACGCGTCCGCCGCCTACAGCACGCTCTCGCTCGACGCGCCGCTCGGCGCCGACGACGACGCCGCCTCACTCGGGGACGTCATCCCCGAGGACGACGACACGCTCAACAACCTGGTCGACCAGCAGGCCGTCAAGCCCCTCATCGACGCCCTGCCCACGAGGGAGAAGAACATCCTGTTGCTGCGCTTCTTCGGCAACATGACGCAGGCCGAGATCGCCGCCGAGTTCGGCATCTCGCAGATGCACGTCTCCCGTATCCTTCGCAAGGTCCTCGACCAGCTCAGGACCGAGCTGATCTCGGAACGCTAGGCGGTTTCACAGGTGAACGAGGACGCAGGGCCTCCGGTCAAGGAACTGGCCTTCCGCCTCCCCGATCTTCCTGAGGTCCGTCACTTCGCGGCGATCCACGCGCGTGACGCGGGCCTGACCGAGGAGAGCGTCGGCGATCTGCTGATCGCCGTCAACGAGGTGGCCACCAACGCGGTGACCCACGGAACCTCGGGCAAGGCCCGCCTGCGCGTGTGGAACGAGCCGGGCGACCTCGTCGTGGAGATCCACGACGAGGGACGATGGAACGTGGTGGGGCGCCCGGGCAGCGCGGCGCCCACCCCGTACGCCACCCACGGCATGGGGCTGTGGGTGGCGCGCAAGCTGACCAACGGCATCACCTTCCGCACCGGCCACGAAGGCAGCACGGTGACGATGAGGTTCGCGCGCAGACGCCCTCGATGACGGCGCTTCTGCCCCTCTGAACCGCTTTTGGATACCCCGCCTGGGACCCGCTCCCGGCTACCCTGGGCCCCGCTCCCGCCCACGCCGCCTGAGGCTTCCCGGCTACCCCGTCTCGGGACCTGCTCCCGGCTACGCCGTCTGGACTCCGGGCTACCCCGTCTCGGGACCTGCTCCCGGCTACGCCGTCTGGACTCCGGGCTACCCCGTCTCGGGACCTGCTCCCGGCTACGCCGTCTGGACTCCGGGGCTACGCCGTCTTGGGATCCGCTTTCGGTCTTGGGATCCGCTTTCGGCTACCTCGTCTTGGGGCCTGCTTGCGGGTGCGCCCTCCTGCCACTTCCGGGTGCGCCGTCCTGGATTCCGCTCCCGCCTGGCCGTCCCACCCGCGACCTGTCACGTCGTCAGGGACCGCGGACACGAGGACCCCATGGTGTCACCCATGGGGGAGGACCGGCCAGGCGTCTCACTGGACCCCGGCAGACAGCCGAGCCGGGCGGGCGTACAGCAGGCCGGGCGCGCTCCTCGCGCGCGAAGGGGCGCCCCCGCTCGGGGGCGCCCCTTCCACGTTGACGCGCTAGCGGCGCGTACGGCGCCAGCCGCCGCCTCTGTAGCTGCTGACGCTGGCAGTGCCGATTCCCGCCTGATGAAGGGCGAGCAGGCACAGGCCGAGCAGCGCGAAGGCCATACCGCTGATCCCCGCGATCCTCGTGTTGAGCAGATCGAGCAGGAAGCCCAGCCCGAAAATGATCGCGGCCACGATGGCGAGCATGTCAGATCACCTCTCTCCCGAACCGAGCGTGAGCAGCCGTTCGAGCATCTCGCGGTATTCGCGCAGGGCCAGGCGCAGCTGCTCGGTCTCGCCCTCACCTGCGTTCTTCCATCTGTCGCGCATCTCCGTCGTGCGGGCGGTCAGGGTGGAGACCAGCTCCTCCACCAGGAGGTCGGCTCGCTCGACCGACTCTCGAGGGTCGTCGACGAACGAGGCCTGCAGTTCGCGCCAGCGGGTGCGGACCTGCTCCGGGTCCTGGTCGAGCAGGTGCCCCGAGCGGACGGGCGCGCGCTGCCCTTCAGGCTGCTCCCCGGCCGGCGTCGCCGTCCCGGCGGGCTCGGTCGTGGACGGGGTGGCGGGCTCGATGGTGGCATCGGCGGCGGACCCTGTCGTGGATCCCGCCTCGGGCCCCGCCATGGGCTGAGTGCCGGCGTCGGTGGTCCCCGCGACCAGGACGTCACCCGTCCTGTCGTAGGGGTCCCTGTAGCGAGGGTCCGGCGTCTGGTCGTCCTGGCTCAGGTCGTCCCTGGCCACGTCGTCCCTGGTCACGTCGTCCCTGGTCAGGTCGTTCTGGGCCAGGTCGTTCCGGGCGGGGGCGTCCCTCAGCCGGTCGTCCTGGATCCGGTCGTCCCTGGTCTGGCCCTCCCAGGTCTGGCCGTGCGCGGACCTGGTGTCGGCCGTCGCCTGGAAGTCACGATCGGCCGGGTCGTCCACGGCGTCGGGGTCGTCCCGCCTATCGTCGACGCGCTGTTGTGGCACCTGGAGCTCATCCTCTATGTGCCGGCGCTCATCCATATCGTCACCGTCCTCCGGGTTCGTGACGGGTGTGGTGGGGGGAATCGTTCTGCAGCAACTCTTCGAACAGCGCGCGGTAGTGCACCATCGCCTGGCGGAGCTCCTCGGTGGAGGCCTCCTTCCTGGCGGCGCGCCCGCTGATCTCGTGAGCCTGCCGGTAGCGGTCGAGCGTGGCGCTGTGGCCCACCGACAGGGTGGAGACCTTCTCCTCGAAGTCATTGGTCGGATAGCCGCGGTCGCTCATGACCGAGGTCACCAGCTGGTCGGCCTCCGTCACCGCGAAACCCGGCGCGTCGACGAAGCGCTCCTGCACTTCGAGCCAGCGCTTGGCGTAGTTGTCCCTGGCGTCGGAGTCGAGGGGGCGGATGTCGAGCTCGGCGAAGCGCTGCTCGCGGGCCAGCATCTCCTGTTCGGCCTCACGCCTGCTCTCGTGTTCGGAGACCATGCGTTCGTACTCTGGGCCGAATCGGTCGCGGAGGCGAGCCCGGCGTTGCTGTTGCAGGACGACGTAGCCGATCGCGGCGATGGCTGCCACCACCACCACGACGACGGCCACCCAGATCAGAGTTTCCGTGGTCATCAGACGCCTCCGGGTCTGTCGTGATGGACCGTGATTGGCCATGCGACTGCCCCGCAGACAAGTGTCGAAACGCCGCGATCAGCCTGGTTCGACGGCCTTCAAGGCGCTTTCCAACATCCGGGCGACATGTGAGCCCGATGGGGAGGCAGGGATCTCCGTGAATCCGTTCGCGGGGTCGTAGGCCACGTCGAGACCCTGTTCGGCCAGCCTGCGCGCCCACCGCACGGCGGTGTTGAGCCGCTCGGGAGCCACCCGCCCGCCCTGCGCGGCGACGGAGAGATTGCGCAGGTTCGTCGCGGGCCCCGACTGGGCATGCGCGCGGCTGAGAGTCCACGGCAGCGCCGCGCCGTGGTCCATCTGCGGCTTGGCCAGGCCCGCGGCCCGCTTGGCCTGCAGGACCCCCGACTCGCTGACGCCGAAGTGCGCCGCCAGCGCCTGCACGCTCATCCCCGCCTCGACCAGCCGGGCCAGCTCGGCTCTGTCGATCGTCGGCCTTCGACCCACCACGCCCTCCACGCTCGCTGTGCCGTCCATTCTCACAGGTCGATGTGGTGGCGGTACATCCACGCGAGGGACTCGTCGCCCGCCGACCTTCTGAGGAAGACGGGGAGCATCAGATCCCTGAGGACCCTGGCGACGGGTCCCGCCGCCTTGCGGTCGCTGATCTTCCTCGACCAGGCCACCACCCGCTCGACGCGGGCGCGCCGCCGGCGCTCGTAGCTCTCGAAGGCAGCGGTGTGGCCGGGCTCCGCGCGCAGGCAGGCGGCCAGCACTATCGCGTCCTCGATCGCCATCGAGGCGCCCTGTCCCGAGCTGGGTGAGGTGGCGTGCGCGGCGTCGCCGGTGAGCAGCACCCTGCCACGGTGCCAGGTCGGCACAGGGGGCAGGTCGTGGATCGGCAGGCCGGGATCCACGCTGCCGCGGCGGACGAGGTCGGCGAAGCGGTCGTCGTCGCCCGCGAGCGCCTCGGCGAGCGCGGCCCGCCAGTCGGCGGGCTCGTCGCCGAGCCGGCGCGGCAGGTTGGCGAACCACCAGGTCTTGCCCGAGGCGGCCACGGTGTAGCCGAAGAAGGCCTTCCTGCCGAAGACCATGTTGTAGACGCCCGGCTCGCCGGTGACGCCGGCGTCCTCGACGATGCCGCCGAGGTTGTACAGGCCGCTGTAGCGGGGCGCGGGCGCGGCCTGGTCGAGGAGGGTACGGGTGCGCGAGTGCAGGCCGTCGGCGGCGACGATGATGTCGCCGGTGGCCTCGGCGCCGTTCTCGAAGCGGGCGGTGACGCCCTTCTCGCTCTCCTCGTAGGAGACCAGGCGCCTGCCGTACGTGATCGGTATCCCCCGGCCGAGGGCCTCGTCGCGCACGACGCGGTAGAGGTCGGAGCGCTGGATGGTGTGGCTGACGGTGCCGTCGTCCAGGGCCAGGCCGTTGGCGACCTCGCCGAGCCGCCTGCCCGTGCCGCTCCACATGACCATGCGAGGCGTGGGGATCCCCGCCGCCATGACCGCCTTGTGGGCGTCGAGGGTACGCAGGGCGTCCAGGCCGTTGGAGGCGACGTTCAGGAACGAGCCGACGTCGTCGGCGGTCTGGTCGTAGGCCTCGAAGATCTCCGCGTCGATGCCCACCTGCCGGAGCGCCATCGCCGTTGCCGGACCGCCGATGCCGCAGCCGATGATCAGAGCCTTCATCGTGATATCCTCTCCATATTATTTAGTTCGGCCGAACGAAATATATGCGGGAGAGGGCAGGGCGTGTCAACGGATATTTCGGATAACCGAAAGAAACTTCTCGAGTCGCTCTTCCTGGCAGGGCGGGAGAACAGCAACGCCGCGGTCATGTTCCACACCGCCGTGGGGGCGCGCATGGGGCTTGGCATGACGGAGGAGAAGGCGCTCGACCTGCTCCAGCGGCACGGGCCGCTGACCGCGGGAGAGCTGTGTGAGTACACGGGACTCGCGCCCGCCTCCGTCAGCGGGCTGATCGACCGGCTGGAGGCCAAGGGGCTGGTGCGCCGCATCCGCGACGCCCGCGACCGGCGGAAGGTCATCGTGGAGGTGGACCACGAGAAGCTCGCCGGATTCGGCGAGCTCTTCGACGAGCTGGTGGCGGGGCTGACCGAGCTCTACCTCGGTTACAGCGACGAGCAGCTGGAGCTGATCCTCGACTTCCTGACCCGCGCCACGGCCGTCCAGCGCGCCGCCACATCGAGCCTCGACGCCGCTCTCTGAGAGTTCGTTGACAAATTATTTTTTCGGTGGGAGGCTCGGGGCACCGACCTTGAGGAGCGCATCGTGAACTTCACCGCCGAACTCATCGGAACAGGCAGGACCACGACCGGCCTTCAGGTGCCGGAGGAGGTCGTCAAAGGTCTGGGTGGCGACGGTCGTCCCAAGGTCACCGTCACGCTCAACGGGTTCGTCTTCCGCTCCTCGATCGCCAGGATGGGCGGGGACTACTGGCTGGGTGTCAGCGCGGAACGGCGTGAGGCGGCGGGCGTCGCCGCCGGCGACGTCCTCGACGTCCAGGTCGAGCTGGACGTCGAGGAGCGCACGGTCGACGTCCCCGCCGACCTCGCCGGGGAGCTGGAGGCCGACGCCGGGGCCAAGGCGTTCTGGGACACGCTCTCCTACAGCAGGCGCCGCTGGTTCGTGCTCTCGGTCGAGGGCGCGAAGCAGCCCGAGACCCGCCGCCGCAGGGTCGCCAGGGCGATGGAGCTGCTGGGGCAGCGCCGTAGCGGCTGAGCCCTTATCCGCCGGTCAGAGGGAAGCCCGCCGCGTGGAGAGCGTCGGCCAGCAGTCCCACCTGCTCGAGCCCTGACGAGGTGGGATAGAGCACCACGTCGGTGACTCCCGCGGCCCGCAGGGCCGTCAGCTCGGCCCGCAGGTGCTCGCTGGTGGTCAGCGTGTCGGCGCGGACCATGGAGAAGAAGGCGTCCCCGTAGTAGTGACGGAGGTACTCGTCGGCGACGGGGTCCGCGCCGTGACCGAGGCCGAAGTACCGCCCGGTCATGACACGCGGACGCCCAGGCCGTCCGGCCCCTTCCCAGACGCCGCGTACGGCGGCCGCCCCCTCCTGGAGCACGGAGAGCCCGAACAGCGGGGCCACCCAGCCCTCACCGTGCGTGGCCGCCCGGGCGAAGGCCGCCGGCACCAGCCCGCCGAACAGGAGCGCGGGCCGTCCTTCGGGAAGCTCGGGCATCGGACCGCCCTGGCCGCCCAGCTTGCCCGCCCACACCTGCGCCAGCGTCTCCAGCGTCGAAGCCCACAGCGCCGCCCCGCCCTTCTGCGAGACCTGGCCGGCGGCGAAGTCCTCCGGCCACCCGCCGAGCCCGAGCCCCGCGGTGAGGCGTCCGCCCGAGATCCGCTCCACCGAGGCCAGCTGCTTGGCCAGCAGGACCGGGTTGTTGCGCCAGCCGACGTTGAGCACCGTGGTGACCAGCTCGACCCGCGAGGTACGGGCAGCGGCGGCGGCCAGCGCCGTCAACGGTTCCAGATTGTCGTAGACGAGCCTGTCGATCACGCCGACGGCGTCGAAACCGGCGCGTTCACTGTCGGCCGCCCACTGTCCCAGCGTGGTCATGTCGGTACCGGGCACCGCGGCGGGCAGGCCCACGCCGATCCTCATGCGGTCTGTCGTGCCGCGCTCCCCGAACCCCGATCTGCCAGACTCGGAGGCGCCGGCCCTCATGTCGTCCCTGTCAGTCATGCGGCCGAACGTACGCACCATAACCCCTGCGGCTCTTGTACGAATCAGCCGCGCCCGCAGCGGCGGGTGGCGGCACGATCCCGAGGAGAGGCCTCATGTCGTTCACCGACGAGGAGATCGCCTACCTGCGGTCCCAGCCGCTCGCGCGCCTGGCGACCTGTTCCGCCGACGGGCAGCCCGACGTGGTCCCGACCGCGTTCGAGTTCGACGGCGCCCACTTCTGGATCGGCGGAGGTCCGACCGTCGTGGCCACCCGCAAGTTCCGCAACGTCGAGGCGGGCGGCCACCAGGTCGCCCTGGTCATCGACGACCTGGTCTCCCTCGACCCCTTCGTCGCGCGGGGCATCAGGATCTACGGCCATGCCGAGCAGCCGTTCGAACGGGTGGGAATGGTTGGGCCCGGCATCTTCATCCGCATCACCCCGACCGTCTCGTGGAGCTGGAACCTGGAGGGCGAGCCCGTCGGCGACACCTGGTACGAGTCGCGCAAGACCGTCCACAAGAGCGTCTAGGCGGCCTCGGCGGCCCTGGAACGCCCTGCCGATGTGCGCGGAGGCGTTGTCCGGCACGACACGCGCGCCATGACCGGTTCGCACTCCAGCAGGTTGACGACGTGCGGCGCACTCAGGCCGGCACCATCGGCCCCGGCCCGGCAGCCGAAGGCGCTCCAAGCGCCGCCGTCCGGTACGCGGCAGAGCACGCTGCCGCGGCTCGACCTGCTGCTCGGTGTCAACTCCGCCGTCGTCGGCAGCGACCACCCCAATGGGGAGTGGACCTCAGCGGGACCGTCAGCGTGAGACAAGGAAGTGGACCTCGCGGGGCCTGACCTCCAGGTCGCTCAGGCCGTCGGGGGTCGCGTCCATCTCGCGGGCGAGTTCGGCCGTCGCCAAGAAGGCCTCCTCGGACTCGAACGCGCCCGTGGTGACGACGGCGTCGCCGTCCGGGGTGACCCAGACCCCGACGGACTCGAAGCCAGGCTGCCGTCGCATCGCCTCGGCGACCTGGTGGCACTCGGCGAGGAACGCGTCGACGTGCTCGGGGGCGGGGTAGTGGAAGGCGACGAAACCGAAGGACATGATGGGTCCCCTCTCGGGTTATACGATACCGTACAACGTGAGGCTAGACCTGTTATACGGCGTCGTACAACACGGGACAGAGTGAGGTGGGCCACAGATGGGCGCGTTGCGCACACGCCGGGAGCAGTGGATCGAGGAGGGGCTGCGGGCGCTGGCCGCAGGCGGTGTGGACGCGGTGCGGGTCGAGGCGCTCGCCAAGGCGCTGGGGGTGACCAAGGGAGGCTTCTACGGCTACTTCGCCGACCGTGACGCACTGCTGACCCAGATGCTGGACACCTGGGAGCGCGAGAGCATCGACGACGTGATCGAGCGAGTCGAGCGGGAGGGCGGCAACCCCCGCGACAAGGTCCGCCTGGCCGGGCAGCTCACCTTCTCCAGCGACCGCCTGCTGCCCATCGACCTGGCCATCCGCGAATGGGCCCGCCGCGACCGCACCGTCGCTGACCGCCTGCGCCGCGTGGACAACAAGCGCATGCAGTTGGCGCGCGACGCGATCAGCACCTTCTGCGCCGACCCCGACGAGGTCGAGGCGCGCGCCCTGCTCGCCTTCTGCACGGCCATCGGCAGCCACTTCCTCGCCGCCGACCACCCCGGCCACACCCGCGCTCCGGTCATCGCCCGCGCCGCCGACATCATCCTCGACGTCCCGCACGGCCACCCTGGTGCGGAATCCCTCACCGGTTCCCAGGCCCCGGGCCCTGGCCACGCCGGCAACGCCGCGGGCTCATGACGCGCCAGCCAGGCCGAGGCGGTGCGGCGCGCTTCTGATCCCTAGAAGGCGCCCATGAGGAGGTTCGCCGCCGACACCAGCGCTGAACCGGCCATCGCCACGATCAGGACCGCGCAGACGATCTTCACCCAAGGTCGCATGCCTTCATTCTGCTGCGCGACCCCGTCAGGAACCAAGTCGGCCCTGGACCGGCCCAAGCGCTCGACCCCATGACCGACTGAAGCATTCTTCGACCCCCGGACAAGCCTCTTCCGGCCACACCGGGCCGGTCGACCTCCTGATCCAATCTACTAGAGTGCTTAGTGAGTAAATAGCCGTCGCAGGGGGAGTGATGAGGGGATCGCGTGCCGCGCCGCGGGTGTCGCGCTGCGTCCTGCTCGTCCTGCTCGCCGTCGGCGTCTGCGGCATGCACACTCTCGGTCACCTGGGCCACCGGAGCGCCGCTTCGACGGGCGCGGCCGGGATGCACGCCATGGCGCACGGGCCGGCGGAGCCCGAAGGGGGAGAGGCGGGGGCGGCTCCCATGGGCGCTCCGATGCCCGGTCTCGATCCCACGTCCATCTGCGTGGCCGTCCTCACCTCGCTTCTGATCCTCCTCCTCGTCGCGCGGCGGGCCCGGGCGCGGCGGACGGCCGGGGCCGCGGCCCGCCCGGCCTGGCCGGGGCGTGGAGTCGCCAGGCCGCCGCCCGAGCCCACGGCCGTCCGGCTGGCGCGTCTCTCGGTGCTGCGCCTGTAGGCCGATCCCGTCCGTGGGTGGCTCCAGAGTCGTCCCGCACGGTGAATCGGCAGGTCAACCCATCGAGAGAGTCACAGTCATGCACACCAACCCAACGATCATCCGCAGGTTCTCGCTCGGCGTCGTGGCAGGCGTAGGGGCGCTCGCCCTTCTCACCGCCTGTGGTGGCGACGGCGGGACGATGGCGGGGCACGATCGGATGTCCGGCTCCGCCGCTCCCGCCACCACTCCGGCGGGGACGCCGTCCTTCAACGCCGCGGACGTGATGTTCGCGCAGATGATGATCCCGCACCACGAACAGGCCGTGGAGATGGCCGAGCTGGCCGGGCCGCGCGCGGCCGACGTCGAGATCAAGGAGCTCGCCGCCAAGATCAAGGCCGCTCAGGACCCGGAGATCCAGACCATGAAGGGCTGGCTCACCGCCTGGGGCGCGTCCGCGCCCACCGGCGGGATGCATCACGACATGCCCGGCATCATGTCCGAGCAGGACATGAAGCAGCTCAAGGCGGCCAAGGGCGCGGCCTTCGACCGGCGCTTCGCCGAGCTGATGATCGCCCACCACAGAGGCGCGATCGAGATGGCCCGCACCGAGCGGGCGCAGGGCGCCGATCCGGGCGCGAAGGAGCTGGCCAGGCTGATCGAGAGCGCCCAGCAGGCCGAGATCGCGCAGATGGAGAGGATCCTCGACCGGCTCTGAACGGGAGGACCTGGCGCCCGGGTCGTCAGGGCCCGGGCGCGCTGCTCCACTATTCTGAATAGTCGGAGCAGTCGCGGTGGACGCTAGACGACGGAGCCGTAGACGGGCTTGCCCGCCCACTCGTAGGTGAGGTACGCGACGCCGGCGTCGGTGGCGGTCGCGCCGGTGAGCTTCAGCCCCGCAGGGGTGGCCCCCTCGGCGAACAGCCGCTTGCCCTGGCCGAGGACGACGGGGAAGACCAGCAGGCGGTACTCGTCGACCAGCTCGGCCTCCTGCAGCGAGCGAATGAGGTCGCCGCTGCCCTGGACGAGGATCTCGCCGTCGGTGCTCCGCTTGAGCTCGGCGACCGTCTGGGCGGCCTCGCCCACCAGGACCTGCGTGTTGCGCCACTCGGCGTTCATCGGCTTCCTGGTGGCGACGTACTTCGCCATGCTGTTGATCTTGGCGCCGCCCTCCTCGTCGGGCACGTGGGGCCAGTGGGAGGCGAGGATGTCATACGACCTGCGGCCCAGCAGCAGGCCGTCCGCGCGCTCGAACTGCTCGCCCATGATGCGGCCGAACCCCTCGTCCACGTGCGGGGGCAGCCATCCGCCGTGCGGGAAGCCGTTGGAGTCGTCCTCGCCCGGCCCGCCGGGGCCCTGCATGACGCCGTCCAACGACACGAAGGTCGAAACCACCAGCCTGCTCGCCATCTTGTTGTCCTTCTCGCGCTATGGGTGGAGCGGATCCGTGGGACCCCGCCGTTGCTGTGCCTTCAGCCTGGCAGAGCCCGCTTAAGGATTCCTTACGCCATCCCTTCAGCCTGGTGAAGCCCGCTTAAGGGTTCTCACGGCCGCCCCCGCGGCCCTGACGGCCGCGTGCCTCCTGCCGCACCGGGCGGGACGGAGGCGAGCGCTCACCCCAGGACGCGGTCGATGAACGCCGTGACCTCGCCCAGCACCTCGTCCCTGTTGGTCTCGTTGAAGACCTCGTGCCGCGCCCCGTGATAGATCACCTCGGTGAGGTTCTCGCCCCTGATCATCTCGATGCCCGTACGGCTGGCCGACAGCGGCACGAGCTGGTCGTCGGCGCCGTGGATCCACAGGGTCGGCAGCCGCCCGAGGTCACCGCCCTTGGCGATCGTCTCCAAGGCCCTGGAGAACGCCTCCAGCGTCGGCCGCTTGAACGGGCCGTGCCAGACCAGCGGGTCCTCGGCGTACGCCGCCCCCACGGAGGGGTCACGCGACAGCGTGGCGGGGTCGATGGGGATGTCGGGGATCTCCTCCAGCGCGAGCAGCGCGGGGATCACCTCCCACTCGCCGATCACCGGCCCCGACAGGACCAGGGCGGCCAGCCCGCTGCCGTGGCGCTGGGCGTGGCGGGTGGCGATCAGGCCGCCCATGGAGTGGCCGATGACCACGACGGGCACTCCCGGGTGCTCGGCCCTGGCGTGCTCCTCCACCGTGCGGACGTCGGTGACGACGTCCTCGAAGTCCTCGATCAGGACGCGCTCGCCGTCCGACCTGCCGTGCCCGAGGTGGTCGGGGCCGTAGACCGCGGCGCCGTGCCGTACCAGGACGTCGGCCACGTGCTCGTAGCGGCCGATGTGCTCGCCGTATCCGTGGACCAGCACCACCAGACAGCGCGGCCGCTCGTGTGGCCAGACCCGGGTGGTGATCGTGCCCCGGGTGCCGGTGAAGGAGAGTTCCGTCATGCCCGGAGCGTACGATCTCTCACGGTGTTCGGCAATCCCGAACACGGCTATCGTTGCCCGAGTGGGAGAGACGATTCAATCTGTCGAGAGGGCCGCGGCGATCCTGAGGCTGCTCGCCTCCGGCTCGCGGCAGCTGGGCGTGGCCGAGCTGGCCAGGGCCATGGGCCTGCCCAAGGGAACGCTGCACGGCATCCTGCGCACGCTGGTCCACGTGGGCTTCGTGGAGCAGGACGGCGTGACGGGCAAGTACCGGCTCGGCGCCACACTGCTGCACCTGGGCAGCAGCTACCTCGACGTCAACGAGCTGCGCGCCCGCTCGCTGAACTGGGCCGACGGCCTGGCCGGCCGCAGCAGGGAGAGCGTCTGGATCGGCACCTTCCACGAGGGCCAGGTCCTGGTGATCCATCACGTCTTCAGGCCCGACGACAGCATGCAGGTCCTGCAGGTCGGCGCCCACCTGCCGGCCCACGCCACGGCGCTGGGCAAGGTCCTGCTCGCCTTCGACCCCTATGGCGAGGCCCCCCTCCCGCTCGCCGCCTGCACCAAGAAGACGATCCTCGCAAGGGAGGCGCTCCACCAGGAGCTCGACCTGGCCAGAGCCAGGGGATGGGCCGCCGACATGGAGGAGTTCGAGGAGGGCGAGGTGTCCGTCGCCGCCCCGATCAAGGACGGCAGGGGCGTGGCCGTGGGCGCGATCGGCATCAGGGGGGCGGTCGAGCGCCTGGCGGCCGACGGGCGGCTGGACATGGACGTCGTCTCCTACGTCCGCGACGCCGCCAGGGCCATCAGCAGGGACCTGGCGCGATGAGGCGCGCCACCCCTGTTGACACCAGTCGGCGACCGAATACCATTCCCTTCAGCGTTCGGCATTGTCGAACACTTTGAGAGACATGCGAGGAACCCCGTGCCTCGACAGCACTATGTCGCAGCCATCGACCAGGGCACCACGTCCAGCCGATGCATCGTGTTCGACCAGGGCGGCAACATCATCTCCGTCGCCCAACGCGAGCATCGGCAGATCTTCCCCCGCCCCGGCTGGGTGGAGCACGACGCCGCCGAGATCTGGGAGGCGGTGCGGGCCGTACTGGACGACGCGGTGGGCGGGCTCGACATCGCCGCGCTCGGCATCACCAACCAGCGTGAGACCACCGTCGTCTGGGACCGGCTCACCGGCGAGCCGGTGAGCCCCGCGATCGTCTGGCAGGACACCAGGACCGATGGCCTGATCCGCTCGCTCGCAGGCTCCGAGGAGCTGTTCCGCGAACGGGCGGGGCTACCGCTGACCACCTACTTCTCAGGCCCCAAGCTGCGCTGGCTGCTGGAGGAGACGCCAGGGCTGCGCGGGCGGGCCGAGCGCGGCGAGGTCCTGTTCGGCACCGTCGACAGCTGGCTGATCTGGAAGCTCACCGGCAGGCACGTCACGGACGTGACCAACGCCAGCCGTACGCTCATGATGAACATCCACACGCTGGCCTGGGACGACGACCTTCTGGCCGTGCTGGACGTGCCGCGGGCGATGCTGCCGGAGATCCGTCCCTCGGTGGAGGTCTACGGCCACCACAGGGGCATCCCCGTGGCCTCCGCCCTCGGCGACCAGCAGGCCGCGCTGTTCGGCCAGACCTGCTTCGCGCCGGGTGAGACCAAGAGCACGTACGGCTCGGGCAGCTTCCTGCTGATGAACACCGGCCACGAGCCGGTCACCTCCAAGCACGGGCTGCTCACCACGGTCGGCTACCAGATCGGCGACGCGCCCGCCACGTACGCGCTGGAGGGCGCGATCGCGGTGACAGGGTCGCTGGTGCAGTGGCTGCGCGACAACCTCGGCCTGATCTCCAGCGCCGCCGAGATCGAGACCCTGGCCAAGACCGTGGACGACAACGGCGGCTGCTACTTCGTGCCCGCCTTCTCCGGCCTGTTCGCCCCGCACTGGCGCTCGGACGCCCGCGGCGTGATCGCCGGGCTGACGGCGTTCGTGACCAAGGGGCACATCGCGCGGGCGGTGCTGGAGGCGACCGCCTTCCAGACCAGGGAGGTGGTCGACGCGATGGACGCCGACGCGGGCCTCGCGCTGACCTCTCTGCGGGTCGACGGCGGCATGACGGCCGACAACCTGCTCATGCAGACCCTGGCCGACGTGCTGGCGGTGCCGGTGATCCGCCCGGTGGTCGCCGAGACGACGGCGCTGGGCGCCGCCTACGCGGCAGGTCTGGCCACGGGTTACTGGCCCGACCTCGACAGTCTGCGCGCCAACTGGCACAGGGCCGCCGAGTGGCGCCCCGTGGCGGGCGGCCCCTCGAGGGAGCGCGACTACCACTACTGGAAGAAGGCCGTGGCCCGCACGCTCGACTGGGTCGAGCAGTGACCGGCCCCCCGCCTGCCCCGCGTTCCCCGAAGGAGACACGTCCATGACCATCGCCACGCGCGGCACCAGAGCCGAGACCCGCGCGGAACTGTCCAGGACCACCTATGACCTGCTGGTCATCGGCGGCGGCATCCTGGGCACCTCCGTGACCTGGATGGCCGCCCAGGCGGGGCTGCGGGTGGCGATGGTGGACGCGGGCGACTTCGCCGGCGCCACCTCCAGCGCCTCCTCCAAGCTGGTTCACGGCGGACTGCGCTACCTGCAGACCGGCAACCTCAAACTCGTCGCCGAGAACCATCGCGAGCGCAGGGCGCTGGCCGCAGACGTGGCTCCGCACCTGGTCACGCCGCTCAGCTTCGTGGTCCCGATCTACAGGGGCGGCCCGCACGGGGCGGCCAAGCTGGGCGCGGGCGTGTTCCTGTACTCGGCGCTGTCTGCCTTCGGCGACGGCCTCGGCAGGGTCGTCACCCCGCAGCAGGCCCTGGCCAGGGTTCCCGCGCTGCGCGCGGAGGGGCTGCGTGCCGCCGCCGTCTACGGCGACCACCAGATGAACGACAGCCGCGTCGCGGTGATGACCGTGCGGGCGGCCGTCGAGGCGGGCGCGGTCGTGCTCAACCACGCCGAGGTGGTCGGCCTGCGTACGGCCCGCGGCACCGTCTCGGGCGCCGAACTGCGCGACCGCCTCGACGGCGGCGAGTTCGGCGTCGACGCCCACCTGGTGCTGAACGCGACGGGGCCGTGGGTGGACCACCTGCGCAGGATGGAGGACCCGGCGGCCGCGCCGAGCATCCGGCTGTCCAAGGGCGCCCATCTGGTCATGCGCCGCCACGAGCCGTGGAAGGCGGCGCTGACCACGCCGATCGACAAGTACCGGGTCTCGTTCGCCATCCCATGGGAGGACCACCTGCTGCTGGGCACCACCGACGAGGAGTACGAAGGCGACCCCGCCGGCGTGCGGGCCACCGACACCGACATCGCGCAGATCCTCTCCGAGGCGGGGCACGCCGTACAGGACTCACAGCTGCGGCGGGAGGACATCACCTACGCCTTCGCCGGGCTGCGGGTGCTGCCTGGCGGGCCCGGCCGGGTGGCCGCCGCCAAGCGGGAGACCGTCGTCACCCGCGGCAGGCGCGGCATGCTCTCGGTGGCGGGCGGCAAATGGACCACCTACCGCCACATCGGCAGGCTCGTCCTCGACATCCTCGCCCATCTGCCCGGCCGCCCCCTCGGCGACGACCTCGCCGCCATCCTGCCCGCCATGCCGCTGCCCGGCCTGGCCAGCCCCGACGCGGTGGCCATGCGCCTGTTCACCGAGCGGGAGCCGGGCGCGAGGATGGACCCGCTGGTGGCCCGCCACCTGGCCGCCCACTACGGCTCGATCGCCTTCGACGTGGCCAGGCTCATCCGCGAGGACCCGAGCCTGGGCGAGCGCATCCACCCGGACGGCCCCGACATCTGGGCCCAGGCGGTCTACGCCCGCGAGCACGAGTGGGCCGCCACCGTCGACGACGTCGTACGGCGCCGCACCACGCTCACCATCCGTGGCCTGGACACCGCCGACGTCCGCGCCCGCGTCGCGGGGCTGCTGACGAAGTAGGCGCGCGAGCCGGCCTCCCAGGAAGTGAGGCGTTGTCATTTACGTCACTCTCGGCTAGAACCAGATTTTAGAACTTGCTTCTAGCTTTGTCCGATGGCGCAGCGGAGGAGAGTGCGATGGCCGAGGTCGTTGCGGAGAAGCGTCGGCGCATGGGAGCGCCGCCCGCCCGTGGGATCAGCGCGAACGATCCGGCCCCCTACGGGTGGGCGCCCCTGGTGGTCCTGTTCCTGGTCGGCCTGGTCGACAGGGTCGAGCACAGCCTGCTGTCCGGCGTCCTGCCGCTGCTCCAGCGGGAGTGGGGGATCAGCGACACCGCCGCGGGGTCCATCCCGACCGCCGCCGCCATCGCGGCGGCCGCCGTCGCGCTGCCCGCCGGCTACCTGGCTGACCGCTACAGCCGTACCCGCATCATCGCCATCGTCGTCTTCTGCTGGGGGCTGGCGACGCTCGGCTCCGGGCTGGCCGTCGGGTTCGCGATGTTCTTCGCCATGCGGGTCTTCCTCGCGGCCGCCGAGAACATCGACAACCCCGCCTCGGGCAGCCTGCTGGCCGACTACTACCCCCCGCTCACCCGCGCCAAGGCCTACGGCCTGGTACGCATCACCACCTACCTCGGTGGCCTCGGCACCGCGCTCGGCGGCGTGCTGGGCCAGGCGATGGGCTGGCGTGCCACCTTCATGATCATGGCGATCCCCGGGGTGCTGACGGCGCTGCTGGTCTGGTGGCTCAGGGAGCCCTCGCGCGGCTTCCTGGACCGGGTGATCGCCCGCGACTCCGCCCAGCCGCAGCCCGTGCCCGACGCGGTCGGTCCGCGTCCCGAGGAGGTGGAGGGCGTCGCCGCCAGGCTGACCGGCCGCCTGCGCTTCGGCAGGCAGTTCCGCGACGTGCTGAAGATCCCCACCCTCACCATGGTCTGCGTCGGGCTGATGGTGCTCACCCTCGGCCTTGCGGGCATCGCGTTCTGGATGCCGAGCCTGATGGTCAGGGGCTACGGCGTCAGCCCCGGCGCCGCGGCGTCGCTGGCCGGCCTGATCAGCGTGGCGGGCGTCGTGGGCGGCACGCTCATCGGGGCCTGGCTCGGCAGGCGCATGCACGCCACCCGCAAGGGCGGCAGGCTGCTGGTCGGCGGCACCGGCATCACGCTGGGCTCGCTGACGCAGGCCGCGGCCATCTCCATGGACTCCCTGACCATGCTCGTGCTCCTGCTGCTGGCCTCCTCGCTGCTGTCGGCGATGGCCATCCCCAACATGACCGCCTCGCTGGCCGACGTGGTCGGCGCCGACTCTCGAGGGCTCGCCTTCGCCGTGCTCCAGCTCTTCATCGCGGCGGGCGCGGCGTTCGGGCCGCTGGTGGTGGGCATCTCCTCCGACAGCAGCGGCTCGCTGGTGACCGCGATGTACATCCTGGTCGTGCCGATGGTGCTGGGCGGGCTGCTCTGCCTCGCGGCGCGCGGCTTCTTCGAACGCGACGCCCAGAGGGTCCTCGACGCCGCTCGTGAGGAGGCGGGCCGATGACCGGGATCGCGCGGGACCGCGTGGTGATCGTCACGGGCGCGGCGAGGAGAGGTTCGACGCCCATTAGATTCTAGAAGCGAGCTCTAAGAATCGCCAGGCGCTTCCACCGTCTCGATGACCACCTCCGACGTGAGCGTGCGATGCACGGGGCACTTGTCGGCGATCTCGAGGAGCCTGCGGCGCTGCTCCTCGTCCAGCGGGCCTTCCAGCAGGATCTCCCGCTCGATCTTGTCCAGCGTTCCGGCCTCGGTCTCGCAGTCGGCGCAGTCCTTGGCGTGGATGCGCCTGTGGCGCAGCCGTACCGTCACCCCCTGCAGCGGCAGCCGCTTGCGGTCGGCGTACATGCGGATGGTCATGGACGTGCACCCGCCCAGCGCGGCGAGCAGCAGGTCGTACGGCGTGGGCCCGGCGTCGGCGCCGCCCACCGAGAGCGGCTCGTCCGCGGTGAGCCGGTGGCGGCCCGCGGTGATCTCCTGGGCGTAGCGGCCGACCTCCCTGACCTCCACGACCCCGTCAGGCTGCTCGGACGGCGGCGCGGCGGGCGCGTCCACGTAGCGGCTCGCCCAGGCGGCGATCACGGTGGCCGCGTAGGCCGAGTCGGCGTCGGCGCTCAGGAGATGGTCGGCGCCGTCGAGCGAGACGAACGACTTGGGGTGGCGGGCGGCCTCGAAGATCGTCCGGGCGTGGTCGACGCCCACGATCGCGTCCGTGGGCGCGTGCATGACGAGCAGCGCCCTGCGCAGGTTCGCGATGCGCTCGCGCTGCGGCTGGGAGGCGATGTCGTCAAGGAAGGCGCGGCTGACGCGGAACCTCCTGCCCGCCAGGCTCACCTCCGCCGCCCCTGTGGCCTCGACCTCCAGGGGAGCGTCGGGGAACAGCCCCGCCACATGGGAGGGATCGGCGGGCGCGCCGATGGTCACCACCGCCCGCGACTCCTGGATCCTCTCCGCTGCGGCCAGGATCGCCGCCCCGCCCAGCGAGTGCCCGATGAGCAGGGCAGGCGGCGCGAGGGTGGCCCGCAGGTGGTCGGCGGCCCTGACGAGGTCCTCGATGGTGGAGGTGAAGTCCGTGTTGCCGAAGTCGCCGCCGGAATGGCCGAGCCCGGTGAAGTCGAAGCGGAGCACGGCGATGCCGAGCCCGGCCAGTCCGCGGGCGATGCGGGAGGCGGCGTGCACGTCCTTCCCGCAGGTGAAGCAGTGCGCGAACAGCGCGACCGCTCTGGGCGGGCCTTCGGGCAGCTCCAGCCTGCCCGCCAGCGGGGTACCGGCTGATCCGGTAAAGGTCACGCGTTCGCTGCGGATCTGTCCGCCCTGTCCCATCACAGGGGAGAGCCTAGGCAATGGTGCGCGACAGGGCGTCGCTCGCCTCGTCCGCCGTAGGCCGCGGCCGATCTCGGGGCGTGGGGCCTCGGTAGACTCGCGGGCCATGACGACGATCGACGATCTGGTCGCTCTCGTCCCGCCGCCGACCGAACCGGTCGACGCGCGAGGCGACTGGCATGAGGTCGAAGCGGCTCTCGGGCTCGCGCTGCCCACCGACTTCAAGGCGCTCATCGAGCGATACGGGCTCGGCCAGTTCGTCGACCACATCACGCCGCTCACCCCGTTCGGCGCCCACGGCCCTGCTGATCGAGCGCGCTCAGGGACTGCTCGGCAGAGAGCGGCCCTTCCGTGAGAAGTATCCGGCCGAATGTCCTTACCCCTTCTATCCCGAGCCCGGCGGGCTGCTGGAATGGGCCGGCACGGACAACGGCGACGCGCTGTGCTGGCTGACCGAGGGAGAGCCCGACGACTGGCGCGTCGTGGTCTGGAATCCACGCGCCGTCGCCTACCACGAGCACGAGGCAGGCGCGGCGCGCTTCCTCCACGGCTGGTTGGGCGGGCGGATCTCCACGCGGATCCTGTCCGACGAGTTCAGGCAGGCGGGGCTGTGGTTCGAGCCGTTCCGCGTCCGCGAGCACGTCACCCTGACACTGTCGGACAGCGCGCTGCCGTACGACGAGCGGCTGCGGATCCTGCGCGAGGCGCTCGCGCCCACGGAGCACAGAGGCGGCTACGAGGACGAGGACGGCGACAGGCAGGACCACTTCGCCGCCACGCACCTCGGGTGGCGCCTGACCTACGCGTCGGACTTCGACCACCAGATCCTGGCCGCCTTCCCGCCCGAGGACGAGCAGCGGGCCAGGGTCACGCTGTACGACACCGCTCGCCGTATGGGCTGCAGGGTACTGTCGGCCACCACGCGCCTCGGAGAGCCCGTCTGGACCTAGCGGCGCCTGCTTGGCGTCATGGCGGCCGATCCAGAACCTCGGGCGTAGCGGCCGCCCGGCCAGCGAGATGATGACTTGCAGCAAGCGCGGAGAGTCGCTCCACGTGGGTGACAGGGGTTACGCGCGAAGCCGCTCGACACGCACGACGTCGCCCCTGACCTCGACCCGCACCTTCGCCGACCCGTCGGTGAAGACCTCGCCCGAGCCGTAGGCGCCGTCGTCGAGGGCGTGGCAACCGGCCGAGGGGATGGCGTCGGGCTTGGCGTCCATCACGTGGATGGACCCCTCGCCCGTGGCTACCGCCGAGTCGATCTTGTAGATCACCATCCCGCCCGAGCACGCGCTTCCCTTTCGCGACTCGATCGCGTAAGCGCTCGTCTCGCCCGTCTTGACCACGACGAGCTTGCGCCCGCCAGGCCGCTCGACGGGGGTGAGCCGGTAGCTTCCGCCAGAAGCGGGCACGCACGCCACCTGGCCGTCGGAGATCCAGCCGAGCTTCCACGCGTGCCACGCGAAGGGCTGCGGCGACGGGCCGCTGATCAGCCCCATCACGTCCCAGCCGCCGACGAAGCGGTGGTGGTCGGGTCCGGCGAAGGAGTAGAGGTCGGGCAGGCCGAAGATGTGGCCGGTCTCGTGCGCGAGCACCTTGTGCCCCCAGCGCCACATGTCCTGGCCGAACGTGACGCCCCACTTCACCTCGGCGCCGTCGGCGACCACGCCGCTCTGGGCCGGGTCCCACAGGTAGGTCGGTGAGAAGGTCACCGCCGCGGCGTTCCGCGAAGGGACGATGTAGACGATGTCGTAGAGAGAGAAGTCCACGTCGGCGTCGGCCGCGGCCACCGCCTGCCGGACGTAGAGCCGGTGCTGTTCGTAGCTGATGCCCCTCTCGAAGCCGTAGGTGGTGCTGTCCTGCGGCATTCTGAACCACTTGCGCACGGGGGTGATGCTCAGCCGCGCCTTGCCGTACGACGCGGCGGCGAGCCACTGCTGGGCGGGCGCGAAGTGATCGGCGTACTGCGCGGTGCCGCCCTCGGCGGCCGCGTCGGGGAAGTCGACGAACAGCATGACGGACCTGATCCGGCCGGTCGCGGCGCGGAACTGCCGGTGGTCGGTGTCGTGGCCCTCGTCGGTCCAGCCGGTACGGCCGGGCAGAGCGCAGTCTGCGGCGCGGGCCTTGGTGGCGTGGGGCTCGGCGGCGTGGGGCTCGGCGGCGTGGGCGGCCGCGGGGAGAGCGAGGACGGACGCGGCGAGCGCGGTCGCCAGCACTAATGGACGCAACATCGTCGGAGGCCTTTCAGATCGCTAGTTCCATGAGACGGGCGAGCACCCGCTCGCCCGAGGCGGTGACCCCGTCGTGCTCCCACTCGTTGGTGACCCAGGCGCGCACGTTGCCGACGGCCTGAACGGTCTCCAGTGACAGGCCGGCGTCGACGTACATATCGTCGTGGTAGACCACGGCTGCGACCGGCACCTGGTTGGTGGCCAAACGGTCGAGGTCGTAGAGCGCGGGCCAGTCCTCCACACGGGCGAGCCGGTCGGCGGCCTCGGCGAAGGGGCGCAGCGCCGCCACCTCCTCGAACATCCAGGGGTAGATCATCTCTCCGGTGAACAGCAGGGAGTCGGCGGCACGGCCGAAGTGGGGGAAGTCGGCCAGGGCCCGCTCGGCCGCCCAGGCGGTGGGCTTGGCGCCCTGGCCGTAGATGCTCTCCTGCAGCACCGCGAAGAGCGGGTTGCCGGTGAAGCCGGTGAGCTGCATGACCTGGTAGAGGAAGTCGTGCGACAGCTCGTCGCCGTCGAAGGCGTCCTCGACCAGCCAGTGCACCCGTTCGAACCCGTTCCCCATGCCGAAGGCCAGGCCGAGCGTCCTGAACCTGTGCGGGGTGAGCAGGTCGCCGTCGGGCAACCTGACCCCGCCCTCGTGCAGCCGGTCGAGGATGCGCCTGACCCGGCCGGTGTCGGCGGGATAGCGGGAGTAGTACTGCCTGACCTTGGCCGCGACCCTCGGGTAGGTACAGGCGTAGACCTCGTCGGCGGTAGCGGTCAGGCCGGGCAGCCCGCCTGTGACGTAGCAGGCCTTCAGCGCCTCGGGCGCCGTCGACAGGTATGTCATCGTCAGGAAGCCGCCGTAGCTCTGGCCCAGCGTCTCCCACCGCTCGACGCCGAGCCGCCGGCGGATCAGCTCGCAGTCGGCCACGATCGAGTCGGCCCTGAAGTGTCGCAGGTACCCGGCCAGGTCGCCGACCCGCTCGGGGGTGCGCGGGGTGGCAGGGGTACTGCGGCCCGTGCCGCGCTGGTCGAGCAGCAGCACCCGGTGCGTCCTGAGGGCGTGACCGAGCCAGCCGTCCGCGCCCAGCGGCCTGGGCGAGCGACCACCGGGACCGCCCTGCAGGTAAAGCAGCCATGGCAGGTTCTCCCTGGCCCGCGCGGCGTCGGCCACCTCGCGGGCGAACACCTCGATCGAAGGGCCGCAGGGATCGGCGTGGTCGAGCGGGACGGGGAAGACGTGGTCGGCCAGGTGAAGCCTGGTCACGGGGCTCCTTTCGCCGGGCGCGGACCCGCTCGTCGGGCTCCGTCGCGGGAGAGACCGAGAGAGGTGTCGAGGGGGAAATGACAGGCGACCCGATGGCCGGGCGCGCCTTCTGCCAGCGTGGGCCGCTCCAGCGCGCATCTCTCGGCCGCTCTCGGGCACCGGGTGCGGAAAGGGCAGCCGCTGGGCGGGTTCGCAGGGCTGGGCAGGTCACCGGAGAGCACGACGCGGGGCCTGGCCCGCTCGATCCTCGGGTCGGGGATCGGTACCGCGGCCAGCAGCGCGGCCGTGTACGGGTGCGCTGGATGAGCGAACAGCTCGTCACGGTCGGCGATCTCCACGACCGTGCCGAGGTACATCACCGCGATCCTGCCGCACACCTGGCGCACGGCGCCGAGGTCGTGGGCGATGAACACGTAGCTGAGCTCGAACTCCTCCTGCAGGTCGCGCAGCAGGTTGAGGATCTGCGCCTGTACGGAGACGTCGAGTGCGGACACCGGCTCGTCGCAGACGACCAGCTTCGGGTGAAGGGCCAGCGCGCGGGCGATGCCGATCCGCTGGGCCTGGCCGCCGGAGAACTGGTGCGGCAGCCGTTCGGCGTGCTCCGGGCGCAGTCCCACCCGTCGCAGCAGCTCGGCGATCTGGCCTGGCTCGGGCTTGAGGCCCTGGTAGCGGAAGGGCGCCGACAGGATCGCCTCGACGGTCATGCGGGGGTTCAGCGAGGAGAACGGATCCTGAAAGATCATCTGTAGGTCGCGGCGGACCGGACGCAGGGTGGCCTCGCCCATCGTGGTGATGTCGCGCCCGTCGAAGCGGATCGTGCCCCCGGTCGGCTCGGCCAGCCGGGTGATCAGCCTGGCCGTGCTCGACTTGCCGCAGCCCGACTCGCCGACCAGGCCGAGCGTCTCGCCCCGCCGTACGGTCAGGGAGACGCCGTCGACCGCGGTCAGGTGGCCGGTGACGCGGCGGGTCAGTGGGTGGCGCATGGGGAAGCGCTTGACCAGGCCTTCGGCTTCCAGCAGGGGGGTCACAGGGTCTCCAGACGGTCGGGCACGGGCCGGTCGATCCTGGGGACGGCGGCCAGCAGGCGGCGGGTGTACGGCTCACGCGGGTCCTCGAACAGCGCGTGCACCTCGCCGCGTTCGACGGCCCGCCCGCCGTACATGACGACGACCTCGTCGGCCGTCCCCGCGACCACGCCGAGGTCGTGCGTGATCAGCAGGACGGCGGTGCCGTACTCCGCGCGCAGCGTGTCGAGCAGGGCGAGGATCTGCGCCTGCACGGTCACGTCGAGCGCGGTCGTCGGCTCGTCGGCGATGATCAGCTCGGGCTCCAGGCACAGTGCCATCGCGATCATCACGCGCTGCCGCATGCCCCCGGAGAACTGGTGCGGGTAGTCGCGGGCGCGCCGCTCCGCTTCGGGGATCCCGACGCGATCCAGCATCCGGACCACGATCGCCCGCGCCTGCTTCCTGCTGGTACGGCGGTGCGCCCGGTAGGCCTCGGCGATCTGGAAGCCGACCGGGTAGTAGGGGTTGAGCGACGACAGCGGATCCTGGAAGATCATCGCTAGCCGGTCGCCGCGCAGCCTGCGGACGGCCCGCCGGTCGCTCCCGAGTAGTTCCTGGCCGTCGAACCAGATCTCACCGCTGGTCGTGGCGCCGTTGAGCAGCCCCATGACGGCGAGGCTGGTCACCGACTTGCCGCAGCCGGACTCGCCGACCAGGCCGAGCACGCGTCCTCGTTCCAGGCTGAAGGACAGGCCGTCCACGGCCCTGGTCTCGCCGAAGGAGACCCTGAGGTCCTTGACGTCGAGCAGTGTCATGAGGCCCCCAGCCTGATCCGCGGGTCGAGCACCGCGTAGAGCAGGTCCACGACCACGTTCGCGAAGACGATGAAGGCCGCGGCGAACAGCGTCACGCCGAGGATCACCGGCTGGTCCGAGCTGTTGATCGCGTCGGCGGCCAGCTTGCCCACACCGGGCAGGCCGAACACCGACTCGGTGATCAGCGCGCCACCGAGCAGCGCGCCGAGGTCCATGCCGAAGACGGTCACGATCGGGGTGAGCGTGGGCCGCAGCGCGTGGCGCCGTACGACGGTGCGTTCGGGCAGGCCCTTGGCCCGGGCGGTGCGGACGAAGTTCTGGCTCAGCACGCCGATCAGCTCCGTGCGCGTCAGCCGGGCGTACATGCCCGCGTAGAGCGCGGCCAGCGCGATCCACGGCATCAACATCGAGGCGAACCAGCCGGCCGGATCCTCCAGCAGGCCGACCGCCCTCGGATACGGCAGGACTTCGAACACCACGACGAGGAGGTACTGCAGGACGAGCGCGGTGAGGTAGATCGGCAGCGAGATGCCGCCGAGCGCCGCGCCCATCGCGGTCCTGTCCCACCACGAGCCTTTGCGCAGCGCGGCGAGCACCCCTGCGCCGACGCCGACGAGCAGCCACAGCACGGCGGCGCCGACCGCGATGGACGCGCTCACCGGCAGTCTGCTGACCAGGAGTTCCTGCACGGGCACGTTGGTCTGGAAGCTGAAGCCGAGACAGGGAAAGGGACACTCGACCGCGGTCGATCCCGTGCCGTAGGTGCGCCCGGCGAAGATACCCCGCACATACGAGGCGAACTGCTCGGGGATCGGCGTGTCGAGGCCGAGCTGGTCGCGGATCTGCTCGATCCGCTCGGGGGTGCAGGCCTTGCCGCACGCCTTCTGCGCGGGGTCGTCCGGCGCGATATAGAAGATCGTGAAGGTGAGCGCGCAGATGACCAGCAGGATCGCGGCGGCCGCGCCGAGTCGTTTGAGAAGATAGACGATCATCGGAGGTCTCCGAGCGCGTCGCCGACCACGTTGAACGCCAGCACGGTGACCAGCAAGAACAGGCCGGGGACGAGGAAGTAGACAGGATCGGCCGCGTACCAGGGCACGGCCGAGGCGATCATCTGGCCCCACGAGGGCGTCGGCGGGCGCACCCCGACCCCCAGGAAGGACAGGCCCGCCTCGGTGGCGATGTAACCGGGGATCGACAGCGTCGCCACGACCAGGATCGGCCCGGTGAGGTTGGGCAGGACCTCCCTGAACAGGATCGCCCTCCGGGTCGCGCCCAGCACCCTCGCGGCCTCGACGAATTCCCTGCCCGCCAGCGCCATGGCCTGGCCGCGGACGATCCTGCCGATGTACGGCCAGCCGAACAGGCCGAGCACGGCGACCAGCATCAGCTCCCTGTTGCCGTCGGGGGCGACGGACATGAGCGCGATCATGAAGATCAGGCTCGGAAAGGACATCAGCAGGTCCATGAGGCGGCCGATCACCATGTCGGCCCAACCGCCCTGGAATCCGGCGACGAGGCCGAGCACGGTGCCGATCGTGGTGGCCAGCAGGGTGGCCAGCAGGGAGATCAGCAGGGAGAGGCGGGCGCCCCAGACGACGCGGGCGAGCACGTCGCGGCCCGTGGCGGGTTCGACGCCGAGCGGGTGTTCGGCGCTGATACCGCCCCACGGACCCTTCGGCAGGCCACCCAAGGCGGGGTCGATCGCCTCGGGGTGGAACTCGGTGGGCGACTGACCGGTGAGGGCGGTGATCAGGGGAGCGCCGAGGGCCATGAGCACGAGGAGCGCGATGACCGTGACACCGGCGGTGGCGGCGCGGTCGGCCAGGATGCGCCGGGCGAGCTGGCGGGGCCGGTGAGACGGCGACGGCGGGTTCGGCCACCGGTATGTCGCCCGCCCGGATGAGCGTCATCGGGCACTCTTGAGGCCGACCGTGGCGAGGTCGACCCGCCCGACGAAGGCGACGTGCCCGTAGGCGCCGGTCACGTTCCCCCCGGTGAGGAAGGCCGACTTGTCCCACAGGAACGGCACGACCGGCGCGTCCCGCATGATCCGGGTGGCCAGTTCGCCGTAGGCGGTCGCGGCGGCGGCGGCGTCCGTCATCGCGGCGATCTCGTCGAAGCGCTTGTTGACCTCGGTCGAGTCGTAGTGCGCCCGATTCTGGTTGCCCTGCTTCACGATGAACCGTCCGTCGAGGACGTTCGGCAGGTATGTCGAGGCTCCCGTCCAGTCCGGCGTCCAGCCGTCGATGACCAGGTCATGCTGCTGACTGGCGTTGCCGACCGTGCTCCAGAACGCCGACGAGCTGATCTCATTGATCTTCACCCGAATGCCGGCCCGGCCGAGCGAGGCCTGGATCGCCTCACCTTGCGCCTTGCCGCCGGGCGTGGCAGGGGCGTCGAGGACGAGGTCGATGCCGGAGGCGAACCCCGCCTCGGCGAGCAGCGCCTTGGCCTTGGCCACGTCGGCAGGGTACGGATCCTCCTTGCGGTGGCCAGGGATCGCCGGCGGCAGGAGGGCGGTCGCGATGTCACCCGCGATGGGCCCGCCGCGCACGGTGCGCAGCGCCTCCTTGTCCAGCGCGTAGGCGATCGCCTGCCGTACCTTCACCTGGTCGAGCGGCTTCCTGCTGGTGTTGAGCGAGAGGAACCTCGTGTTGATCGACTCGCCGGTGACCAGGCGTTCCTTGAGCGCCGGGTTGGTGAGCACCTGGGCGACGGAGGCGGCGCCGATCGGCTCGAACTGCACGGCGTTGGCGTCCTCGCCCTGTCCCGCGATCATCCGCTGGTCGATCACGGCGGGATCGAGGTTGAGGTCGATGACGATGCGGTCGGGAAGTCCCTTGCGCACGGTGTCGGTCGAACGGTCCCAGTGCTCGTTGCGGACGAGTTCGATCCGCTTCTTCGGTTCGAACTTCTCGATCTTGTATGGTCCCGAGGAGAAGGGACGGTTGTCGTAGGCGACGCCGGCCTCCTTGTCCTTGGGCACGGGCGCGAAGAACGGCATCGAGACGGCCGAGCCGAAGTCGGCGACCGGCCTGTTCAGCCGGAACACGATCGTCCGGTCGTCGGGTGTCTCGATCGACTTCAGCCCCTCTCCGTTGAGCGGGCCCTTGTACGTGTCGCCGCCCCGCAGCCACATCCGCGCGTACGGCGGGCCCTCGGGGAACTCGGGGGCGAAGGTGCGCTCGACGCCGTACTTGATGTCCTTGCTGGTGATCGGGCGCCCGTCTTCGAACTTCACGCCCTCCTTGAGGGTGAAGGTCCAGGTCCTGGCCCCATCGGTGGGAGTGCCGAGATCCGTCGCCAGGTCGGGGACGATTTCGCCCCCCGCGGGACCGGGCGCCGCGGCGTTGGTGGTGAGCGTGCGGTAGATCAGCCTGCCGACGTCCATCGAGGAGGTGACGTAGTTGCGGGCCGGGTCCAGATGCTCGAGGTCAATGCTGGCCAAGACGTGCAGCACGCCGGCCTTCGCGCCAGCCGTGCCCTGCGGAGCCGCAGCCGTACCACCGCCCTGACCGCAGCCGCTCGCGACACCGGCGAGACCGATCATGAGCGCGACCAGGACACGTTTTCCTGACATGTCGCTCCACCTTCCGTTGCGCATCACTGCCATATGAAATGGCACACATCGTTATGGGCCTCCCGAGTGGGTCGATAGTCATCCATCCGTTCACCAGGACGAAAGCTCCTATTTCCCCATAACATTGGGTTATGGACTTGGAGATTCGGCACCTGCGCGTCATCTGCGCCATCGCCGAGTCCGGCAGCCTGACGCGAGCCGCCAAGACGTTGCGGCTGTCCCAGCCCGGCCTCACCGCGCAGCTCCGCCGCATCGAGACCATGCTCGGCGGCACGTTGTTCGAGCGGGCCCCGCAGGGCGTGCGGCCCACCGCGTTCGGCGAACTTGTGCTTGCCAGAGCGCGAGCCGTCCTGCCCGCCATCGACGACCTGGTCTTCGGGCTCCGCGCGCCCGCCCCGAACAGGGCGCTGCGGATCGGCACGGTGAACGCGCCGCTGCTGGCCGGGCTCCTGGCGTGGCTCGACGCCGCCCAGCCCGAAGCTGTGGTCACCACCGTCACCCGCGGAGCGTCGACCCGGCTCGTCGAACTGGTCGAGGCCGCCCAGCTCGAGCTCGCGGTCGTGGGCGACTGCCCCGGCTTCGAGCTCGCGGCCCGCCCCAGCGTCGTCATGCAGCCGGTGGCCACCGAACCGGTCTTCGCGATGATGGCCGTCGGCCACACGCTCGCGGAGAAGACCGAGGTCACCCTCGCGGAGCTGGCCGCCGAAGACTGGATCGCGCCACCGCCCGACGACGACCGGATCAGGGAGTACTGGGCGACGATCTTCCATGACGCGGGGCTCACCATGCGGGTTCGGCACGAGGTGGAGGGGCCGGTCCTGCTCGACCTCGTGCTCGCGGGGCGGGGAGTCAGCCTGTGCCAGGCGACCTCCCGCCAGTTGCCCGGTCTTGCGATCAGGCCGATCGCCGGCAACCCCCTCTGGTACCGGCACCTGCTCGCGTGGCACCGCGACGGACCTTTCACCGCGGAAGCCGCCGAGGTCATCGAGCACGCCCGGCGCGCCTACGACGAGGCGAGCAGGCGCAACGACGCCTACCCTGCGTGGCGGTGGCCCCGTTCCTGATCAGGTCCTGCGGTGGTTGCGGCTGCGGTCGGCATCTGGATGTCGGGGAAGGCCTGTCCTGTCGACAGCCGTTCGATGAGGGTTCGTACGGCCTCCTTCCTACCGTTCGTCCCTGCCCAACGACTCACCTGGCAGGCGGCTTCGGCGTACAGCTGAGGATCCGCTGACGCCGCGCGCAGCCAGTCCTCGAGCATGACAGGCAAGGGCCGTCGGGAGTCGAGCAGGCAGCGGTCGCCGGTCGGGGCGAGGTAGCGGGGGTCGTCGCTCACCAGGACGGCCAAACCCTCATCGAACCACTGCGGAACTTCGGCGCCACTGAGACGGGCGTGAAGTTCCACGTGGGCCAGTTCGTGCGCGGCGATCACGGGATGGACGCCGCGTGGAGACAGCATCACTGACCGGTTGAGCACGGCGATGCCGCGTTCGCCGCCGCCGCCGATCCTGCGGTAGCAGTTGTCGGACAGGCATACGAGGATGTCCGGAGAGCTTTTCCGCCCGCGGAAGAAGTCACCTACCCGCTTGTTCGCCTGTTCGATGGCCTCAGTCACGTGCCGGCGTTGGGCCGGCACGAGGCTGGGTTCGGCGTACAGGCCGGGCTGGAGCCGCTCCAGGCCGTAACAGCCGGGGCAGGTGGTGGCCGCGACGGACGGAAAGGCGGTCGCGGTTAGCGCCACTGCGGCGGTGAGGAGGACCGCGGTGACCGTGCCCGCGATCCACCAGCCTTTCCGGCGGCGGCTTGTCTCCCGTTGGATCAAGGGCATGTGAACCTCCTTGAAGGTCAGGTGTCTGAGTAGCGCGGGGCTAGGCCGTGCTCGTAGGCATAGATCACGGCATGCACCCGCGTGGGCAGTCCGAGTTTCCGAAGGAGATTCGCGACGTGTGTCTTGACCGTGCCTTCCTCGATGGTCAGCGCTTCGGCTATGTCCGCGTTGCTCAGCCCGCGAGCCAAGTGACGGAGCACCTCGAGCTCACGAGTAGTGAGCCGCTGTTGCGCGCTGGTGGCGGACGCGGGCGACAGTCTTGCGAAGCGGTGGATCAGCCGGGTGGTGACCTGAGGGTCCACCAGCCCGTGTCCGCGGTGCAGCGCTCGCACCGCCTCCAGGAGCAGTTCGGGGTCGCTGTCTTTGAGCAGGAACCCCGAGGCCCCCGCCTGGAGTGCGCCAAAGAGGTACTCATCGGTGTCGAACGTCGTCAGCGCGAGCATCCTCGGCGGAGCTTCCACGTCGGCCAGCTGCCGGATCGCGGAGATCCCGTCGACGTACGGCATCCGCAGGTCCAGCACCACCACGTCGGGGCGTCGCCACAGCACCTGGTGCACGGCCTCGGCTCCGCGGCGGCGAGGCCGGCGCCCGCCAGGAGGGGGAGCCCGGGCTGCGGCGGCTTGCCGTCGAGCATGGCGAATACGGTGAGCGTGGCCGTGGCCGCGAGCACGAGTAGGCCCTCTCTTGCGTACACAGCGGCAACGCTACTTCGCCGGTCCGCAGGCGGCGCCGCGCGGCGGCATCTGGCCTGTGGCCAGGTAGCGGTGCACACGCTCGCGTACGCACGGGTGGCCGGAGAGGTACAGCGCATGCCCGCCGACGGCCGGCAGGAAGCGGGCCCCGTTAAGCTGGGCGGCCAGCCGGCGGCCGTCCGCGGTGGGGGTGTTGTCGTCGTACTCGCCGCCCGCGATGAGCACGGGCGGCAGGCCAGGCGCCTTGATGGGGTGAGGCGCGTACGTCCTGGTCGGTGGGAGGCCGGCGCAGTGGTTGGCCATCAGCCACACGGCCCGCCACCCGATGTGGGGCGTATCGCGACGCAGGACGTCCTCCAGCTTCTTAGCCTTTCCGTAGCCGGGATAAGGCAGATCCGCGCAAAGGATGACGCGCGACAGGTCGGGGTCCGGAGCCCCTTCCACCTTGGCGAAGAACGAGGCGTCACCGGCCTGCGCCCGCGCGAGCCCGGCGGCCAGACGCTCCCAGGTGGCCTCGTAAGTGAAGCCGGCGCGGGAGGCGATCTGAGTGTCGCTGACGCCTACGCCGGGACCAGCTTCGGGGGCGGGGATGGGCTCGCGGCGGGCCTTGGCCATCACCTCGTCCCAGACGGCCACCGGATCCTTGTCGTGCAGCGCGCAGGCGGCGGTGCTCTGACACCAGGCGGCGAAGCGCTTGAAGTTGGCCTCCAGTGCCTTGGCCCGTGGCTGGAGCCAGGTGCGTAGGTCGGGGGTGGTGTGGTCGAAGACGCTGTCGAGGTACATCCGGCCGACCTTGCGGGGGAACAACTCGGCGTAGGCCTGCCCGAGTACGGTGCCGTGCGAGTTGCCCAGGTAGGTCAACTTGGCCTGTCCCAGGGCCCTTCTCATCGCCTCCATGTCGTGCGCGATCTGCCAGGAGTTGAGGCTTCCCGACAGCGGCCCGGCCTCATTGGCGCATGCTTGCCCGAAAGCACGGTTCTTCGCAGCGTACGCGTCGTATGCGTCCTTGTTCGGAAACACCCACTCGGTGGCGAACGGTGCAGGGATAGGGCAGTTGATCACGCTGGACTTGCCGAACCCTCGCGGGTCGAAAATCACCACATCGAACCATTTGGTCAGATCCGCGAAGGACTCCTTCGCCTGACGGAGAAGCGCGATCTGCTCGCCAGGCCCACCGGTGTTGACCAGCAGCACGCCCTTCTTGACGGCCTGATTCTGGGCGGGCAGCTTGGCGAGACCGATCGTGACTTTCTGCCCTGATCGGCGGGACCAGTCGGCCGGCACCTGGATCTGTGCGCACTGCAGACCGTCTCCGCAGTCCTGCCATGACAGCGGCGTGGTCGTGACCGGGGCGACGGCGGTGACCGCGCCGATGACGAGTGAGGCAACGATGTTCATGCCGGAAGGATGGACGTGGCCGTCCCGTCCACGCGTCCCCCTTTCTGCATATCTTTTGCCGGGGAGCGACAGGGGGTGTCAGAAGCTGTCTTTGATCCTCGTAAGGATCTTGGATCACGCTCGGAGCAAGCCCGAAGACATCACCTCCGTCGCGAGAAGGGCCGATGGAGGCACCGAGGACAAGTCGACCGTCAGCGCGTCAGCGCGGTGCCCAGCAGGCGGATCACCTCGGCCTCGTAGGGGTTGACGTCGTCGTTGGATGGCGCGTGTTCGGTGATGGCTGCCCCGATGATGTCGTCCACGTGGGAGATGAGGTCGATCAGTCGCTGCGGCTGCACGCCGTTCGGCTCCGGATAGCAGGTCGCGCCAAAGGCGGTGGGCTCCAGGACGTCGAGGTCGATGTGGACGTACACGGGGCCGCGCAGACCGTCGAGTGCGCGCTCCAGGTCGTCGACGCCATACCTGCGCAGGCCGGTCTTCGTGAGGTACTCGTGCTCGGACGCGTCACCCGCTCGCTCACCAGTGATGATCACCTGATGTGGTGCCAGTGGATGCTCCAGGGTGAGGCCGGTCGGCCCGTCTCCGAGCAGGGCGCGCACCACCATCCCGTGGAAGGCGCCCGATGGCAACGTCTGCGGGCTGTAGACGTCCGGGTGGGCATCGATCCACAGCACCGTCAAGGCGTCCCCATAGCGGGTATGGGCAGCGGCGATCGGCGGGATGTCGACCGCGCAATCGCCGCCGATAGTGATCACCCGGTCGTCGATGCCGACCAGTGCCCTCTGCGTCAGCCGCTGGTTCTCCACGAGCACGTCGTACGCGCGGACCCCGGCGGCCTTGTCCCCGCCCGTTTCGAGCACCGGCACGGTCACCACCGTGTCGGCCGGAACGAGCTCGGCGGCGCGGCGAGCGCCGGCCATCAGCTGCGGCGCCTTGCTCGACGCCGATCCTTGCCATTGGGGTACGCAGAGTACAGCCGTCATGCGGCGACACTACGAGATGCAGGAATACAGGGTCTAGATCGATCTCCTGCTCCATCACGATGGCAGGAATCCATCCAGAACCGAGGGGGTCGGCGCCGGTCCCGACGACGGACACATAAGCGTTGTAGCGGTCGGGGTTGCCGCCTCGCGCGCGTCGATCTTGCCGAGCAGCCAGGTGCCCGGGTCCTGGCCACGCATGCGCCGCGCCAGTTGGGGGTGGAGGTGTCGGTCAGGCGTCTGGTCATCACGTCGCTCATCGGCCCGGTACACGCGCCATTCGGAACTGGTGGGGCGATGCCCGTAGTCGCGCCCGCGACATCCTCATGCGCCGAGGAGGCCAGCGCCACCACCGGCGATGACCAGGCCGACCACATCCACGGCCAGTCCGCGCTTGCGGTCGGGCACCTTCTTGCCCGCGTCCCTGCCAGTCGTGCCGGCGGGAACCCCGGCCGCCGCACGCAGCTCTGTGTGTCCGGCACGGCTGGTTGCGGCCGCACATGGGAGTACGGGCGCCAGTTCGCGCCATGCGCCGAGCTCGCCACCCACCGCGTGATCGACTCAGAGGCGAGCGCCTGACGTGCGCCGGGCATGCCGTCGACGCCCGCAACCGCGGTGCCCGCATGGGCCGGTCACGCCCTGACTTACTCCTCTGACGCCCCATCCGGCACGTGTAGCCATGTGAACCCCATCGATCTCGGTCAGACGGGCCACGGGTAGGTCGGAGTTCTCGAACGGGGGAGTCGAATAGGTACCCAAATGGGGGTTTTTCCCGCTCCCCTCGCGCCATGCCTGCGCGCATGCTGACGTTGAGGTCATAGTCCAGCCGATAGACGAGGATCGAGAATGGCATCCCAGTTCTCAGCACCGGCGATCACGCCCGCCTGCGGACGCCGGCAGTCCCAGGCGGACGGCCTCGGCCGGCTCATCCGAGACGGCCTCGCCGCCGTCGCCCGCGCCCTCGCCTGGCGCGCGTCAGCGGGCGGTCGCGCCCATACGGCTTCGTGGAGACTGGCGCCGGAGCTGGTCTCGGTGCCCAGGAGCCGGCGCCTGACCCGCGCCAGGGTGGCGCGTTGGGGACTGCGCGACCAGACCGCCGAGCTACTGGTCAGCGAGCTCGTAGCCAACGCGGTGCGTCACGGGAGAGGCCCGGTCCTGCTCACTCTTTCTGCCCAGGACGGCCTGCTGCGCTGCGAGGTCGAGGACGCCGGAGACACGTTGCCCGAGATGCGCCCGGCTCTCGAGGGCGATGAGAACGGGCGCGGGCTCTTCCTGCTGGACCTGCTGTCTTGCTGCTGGGGCGCCAACCGCACGCCCGCGGGCAAGGTCGTCTGGTTCGAACTATCGGTCATGGAGCCCGCATGATGCGCAGGACCCAGGTGCGCAAACCCCACAACCCGGACGCCGCCTCTGATCTGCGGATGCCGTCAGGACAGCCGCTGCCGTACTGACATCCTCGTCATCTTCCTCCTGCCCACTTGGCAAGAGTGGGCAACGGATTCCCCGTTAAGGGCTGGACGGGGTCGCTGCAGTGGATCTCGTCCAGCTCCGGCCACGATGCCGCCCGCCGCCCGCCGCTCGCGTCCCGTCGCTTCGCAGTCACGTCCGGCAGTTCGTGCGGCACTCGGTGGGGTTGACTCCGTGGAAGCGCTTGAAGGCCGTGCTGAATCCGAACGCGTCGGCGTACCCGACCTGGTGGGCGACCGCGGCGACGGTCGAGGTCGACTCGGCCAGCAGATCGGCGGCCAACGTCATCCGCCAGTCCTTCAGATACGTCAGCGGCGGCGTGCCGACCACCTTGACGAACCGTTCGGCGAGCGTGGTCCGCGACACGCCCGCCGTGTCGGCCAGCGCGGCCAGCGTCCACGGCCTGCCGGGCGCCGCGTGCATCGCACGCAGCACCGGGCCCAGCGTCTCGTCGTGCCATCCGACGGGGGCTGCGGGCTGCTGGTCGAACCAGGCACGCAGCGTGCACACCAGCAGCCAATCGAGCAGCCGGTCCAGCACGACCTGCTGACCGGACGCGCACGAGGCGGATTGCGACGCCAGGAAGTCTCGCATCGCCGTGCAGTCGTCGCCGTCCGGCAGCACCAGCATCGGCGGCAGTATGTCCAGCAGCCGGTGTGCCACGGCCCCGCGCACGTTGTACGCCGCGACGAGTAGGACAGTGTGTTCGTGCGAGTGGGCGGTGAACGGTCCGCGCACGATCACCGTCTCACCGACGCGCACGCATCGAAGAACGATAGATCGTCTAGCCGGACTGTCACCCACCTCCCCGGGCCGGATCTGTCACGGAGGTCCTGAGGCCTGACGAAGAGCTTCGGAGTCTGGTCTCGTGACCCATGTGACAGACCGTTGCGCAACGTCTTCTGCCGTCAGGACGGCACCCCGCTCGACCGGTGGCAGGTGCGCCGGGAGTTCCAGAAGATCGCTATGTTGGCGGAACTCGGTGAGGACTGGAGTCCCCGCGAGCTGCGCCACAGCTTCGTGTCCATCCTGAGCGCGCATGATGTTCCCGTGGAGGACATCAGCGATCTCGTCGGGCACGTCAGTACGCACGTGACGGAGACGGTCTACCGGCACGAGATCCGGCCCGCGCTCACCAAGGGCGTACAGGCCATGGACAAGATCCTGAAGAGGCGGAGCCGGTCCGTGTGACCGGGTGGCTCCCCGTTTGGCTCCCGAAGATCGAAAAAGGGGCTCCGGAGAATCTCCGAAACCCCTGCCGACCAGCGATAATCTGGTCGGGACGACAGGTTTTGAACCTGCGACCCCTTGACCCCCAGGCAATGCAGGCGGGGGCGGAATCATGGGCTCCACCTGCTCCCACCTGCGCCTACGGTCCCGAGTGATCCACTGTCGTCCGTTACCGTCTGAGGCGGTTGTCACTCAGTTCGTCACTCAGAAGTCCACGCACGGCGGGCTTGTCAAAGTCTTTCTCTGATCGCTCAGCATCGTCCACCTACCACAGATTCTTCTCGAAGGTGTACACGGACCAGCCGTTCCCCGACCGGACCACACCCTGCTCGGCATAGTCGTCCACGTCCTACCCGTCCCCGTCCTGCCCCTCCGGGACGCACTGCATCGCAGCCCCGGGAGTCTACGTGTGTTCTTTCGCCCCTTGCGCGTCCCGCTCTGAAGACCTCTGGGCCGAACCTCGTACATAGACCCGCTCGATACGCCACGGGGCCTCCTCGACACTCGGTGAGGCCCGTGGCCATGATCAGGAGGTCTTCTGATGGTCCCGCTCGCGGTGACACTTTGGGTGTTATGTTGGTTCTACGGCGATACCGGTCGGCGGTCTGTGCTGAACTTCCCGGCCAAGGCACTCAGCGGGCAGGCAAAGATCCGGTTGGCAGGCAACGCATTTGCAGGTAGCAGCTCGCACGCCGTTAAGAACTAGGCCGGGTGGTTCGCGATTGGGAATGCGATGCTCCCTCACATGCCTCTCCAGGCCCTAGCCAACGCTGGAACCTCGACGCCACGAGTTATTGCCGTGGTGCTTGCCCACGTTCCATTGCTGCTCGTAACGCTCGTGCTCACACCCATGCTCCTGATCTACGCATTTATTCCTTCGCAGAGACGCGCCCTGCTCTGCTGGGTACAGCAGCTCCGCAGGTGGAGTTCCGACATCCTGAATCGCTGCCTGAGCGAAACAAGATCATGAAGCGGCAGCCGAGCAACGAGAAGCGTCGCGCCGCTGCGCGTGCCCTGTTCACCGGAGAGCCCTACAGTCGTGCCCTAGCCGAGGTTCGTCTGCTGGACCTAGAGGAACCTCCTATTCCTGGGGCTATCAACCCCAACCAAGAGCTCCTCGAGGCACTCGTGCTGCTGGCGATTCGCGAGGGAAGGACCAGCTACCTCTACACCGGCAGACTCGGGGACGGTCCGGCAGGCGGTCGCGATCGACTGATGATGATCTCCTATGTGGTGCCGCGAAGCAGCTCCATCGAGCTTCACGTAGACCCTCTGTATGCACGCGCCCTCTGTTCGGCGCTGCTGCCCAACGTGTACAACAACGAGGTCAGAGGCATCCCTGGGCTGCGGGCAGAAGGTCTTGAGCGACGGGTGCGCCTCTACTGGCCTGACCGCCCTGGCGAGATCATTCTTGGTGGTGTTCCCAAGTCGGTGTGGCGGAAGGCGCTGGAAGAGGAGCTTCACAGCTATGACGACGGGGCTGCTTTCCCGTGGGAGACGCATCCCAAGTCGCTGACTCCCAGCGAGGTGCTGGAGCGCGAGCGCGCACATGAATGGCAAGCATCCAGTGCGTGGCTCCCGAGCGGACTTCTGAGGCGACTTGGGATCTTCTTGCTGGGAGAGCAGTGCCCCGTCTGGGTGGATGCCTGGGATAGTGGGCGATCGGCTGGGGACGGGATCTACCTCATGCTCGAATGGCCCAAAGGTCCAACTGTCGAGGACATTCGTGAAGCGCTGCTTGACGAGTTGTGCGGACTCCCTCTAGTGCAAAACAAAAGGGATACCCGCCGGACTCTCCTAAGGCATCGGTCCAGAAAAGCACTCGGACGATTGGTCTTGCGGGGGATTCAAGCGGTGGACGGTGAGATTAATCCGAAGCTCACGCGGATGAAGAGCAGATCAGCGTCAGCCGAAGTGACGTGACCCCCGAGCAAGTCCTGGACGGACGTACGCCAAGATCAACGTGAATGCGGCGATGCACTGTGCCGTGATCCAGGGCAACGGTCAAGCGATGGCGCGGCCTGGTCCACTTCCACGCGATCATCCGCCTTGACGGCGCTGACGGCCCGGATCAGTCACCGCCGGACTGGGCTGATCACCACCTACTGGCGCGAGCGGTCCCTGTCGCCGCCCGATCCGTGAAGCTGCTGTCGCCTGCCAGCGAGCTGGGCCGGTGGACGCTCGCGTGGGGTGAGCAGCTCGACATCCGCCCGATCCTGCTCGACCCGTGTGCCGAGGGGTTGAGCGAGCGGGCGGTGGCGGGCTACATCGCCAAGTACGCCACCAAGGGTGCCGAAGCCTCCGGCACCATCGACCACCGCTTGTCCTGCTCGGCCTGCCGTGGGCGGGGCCGGATGAGCCTTATGGCCGCCTGCGGGTTATGCCACGGGACCGGTCTCAAGCCCGGCCTGCACCTGGAGGCGCTCCCGGTCAGCGAGCATGCCCGCCGTATGATCCGGACCTGCTGGGACCTCGGCGCACGCCCTGAATACAGGGCGCTGCGGCTACGGCCATGGGCGCACATGCTCGGCTTCCGCGGCCACTTCTCCAGCAAGAGCCGCGCCTACTCCCTCACCCTCGGCGACCTCCGCACCGCACGCGCCCGCCATCGCTCCGACCAAGCCCGCCAGCAGCACGGCTTGCCCCCGCTCGACGACGCCACCACCCTCGTCCTCGGTCACTGGCGCTTCGCCGGAATCGGCTACACCCCCGGCGAAGCGATCATCGCCGAGCACATCCGCCAGCGCGTCCAGACCGCTCGCCAGATCGCCGCAGAGCGGGAGGAGTCATGACCGCGCCCGCCCTGATCCACTCGCGGCGGCTCTACCGCGTGTGCGAGGCCATGCGACTGCTCAGTCTGAGCCGCAGCGTGATCTACGAACTCATTCGATCGGGCCGTCTGCGCTCGGTCACCCAGGGCCGGACCCGGCTGATCCCGGCCTCGGCCATCGACGACTACATCGCCCTACTCGAACGGGAGGCGTCATGACCGCACGACGTAGCAGGGGAGACGGCGGCCTGCACTGGGACGAGCAACGGCAGCGCTGGATCGCCTCGGTGACGGTTGGCTACACCCCGGCCGGAAAGCGCATCGTCAAGAAGGTCAGCGGCAAGACCAAGACCGAAGCCAAGGCCAAACTGAAGGAGATCATCCGCGATCATGATGACGGTCTGGCCAGCGGTCCTGCTCACTACACGGTCGCCGAGGCCGTGACGAGCTGGCTCACCTACGGTCTCCACGGCCGTGATCCCAACACGGTGGCCAACTACCGCACGCTCTGCGAGAAGCACGTCATCCCCGATCTGGGCGCGCGAAAGCTGCGGGAGCTGAGTGCTGAGGATGTCGACAGGTGGCTGATCGGCAAGGCCAAGGTGTTGAGCACGCGCACGGTTCGGCTCCTGCATTCCTGCCTCAATCGGGCGGTGAAGTTCGCCCAGGCGCGTGACAAGGTCAAGCGCAACGTCGTCGGCCTGTCCGAGATCCCCGAAGGGAAGGAGGGACGGCCGTCCAAGTCGCTCACTCTGGACCAGGCGGTGGCCGTCGTGCAGGCGGCCGAGGGAGCCAGGATGTATGCCTACGTCGTCCTCTCGCTGCTGATCGGCGCTCGGACGGAGGAACTGCGAGCGCTGGTCTGGGAGGAGGTGCATCTCGTCGGTGCCCCGGACAAGGACATCCCGCCGTGGATCGCCGTGTGGCGGTCGGTGCGTGCGGGTGGTGACACCAAGACCCGGCGCTCACGACGCTCTCTGGCGCTGCCCAAGCGGTGCGTGGAGGCGCTCGAAGCGCACCGGGCGCAGCAGCAGAGGGACAAGGCTGAGGCGGGCAAGAAGTGGAAAGATCACGACCTCGTCTTCGCCTCACTCGTCGGTACTCCACTCGACGCGCACAACGTGCGGCGGGCGTTCCGGAAGATCGCCAAGGACGCGGGCCTACGCGCCTACTACTGGACGCCGCGCGAGATGCGGCACAGCTTCGTCTCGCTGCTCTCGGACTCGGGCGTCCCGTTGGAGGAGATCGCGCGGCTCGTCGGCCACAGCGGGACGGCCGTCACCGAGGCGGTCTACCGCAAGCAGATTCGCCCGGTCCTGCTCGGTGGAGCTGGGGTGATGGACGAGATCTTCACCCGATAGTCACTCAGTTAGTCACTCAGGAATGCGAAAAGGTGCCACCCTTACGAGTGACACCCTCATCGACCAGCGAATATCTGGTCGGGACGACAGGATTTGAACCTGCGACCCCTTGACCCCCAGTCAAGTGCGCTACCAAGCTGCGCTACGTCCCGCCAAGCTTCCGTGGAACCTTTGTGGAGGTGTTCCGCGGCGGCCTTGCGTGGAAAACACTATCACGGTCGGCGGGTCGCTCTGTGCCATCTCGTGCCGGGGCAGCGGGAGATGCTCCGCTGCCCCGGCCGCCCTCGCCGGTCCCCGTCGCTGTTGGGGCGGGATGACGAGCCGCGCCTCCCCAAGGCGCCCCGTGTCACTGCCGGCTCGCGCTCCCGCCCGGTTTCCAGCATTCCCCTCCCCGGTTGTCAGGACCTTGCATTCATTCGCAAGCGGTCTATAAGTCGCATGCGGTGAGATCACCCCCAACGCGGGAGGTATGGCGATGGGGACTCTCACGATCGTGCTGCGCGGCGGCAGCGTCAGGCCGGATGCCAGGCTGTCGGTGCGTAGCGGTCTCGACGGCTGGCAGGAGGATGTTCCCTGCGAGTACGTCAGCGGCGCCGACGAGTGGCGGGTGCAGCTCCAGGGCGAGGGCCCTGTGGAGTTCAAGTTCCGCTGCGACGGCTCATGGGAGCGCGGCCCCAACAGGGTCGTCGAGAACGAGCACGTGGCCACCATGGTGGGCAGGCGGTACGAGCTGTTCGAGGAGCCCGACGACATCCCCGTGGCCGACTCGCTGGCCGCCCGCGCGCACTTCCCTCCGGTCGGCACCGACCAGGACTTCGACTACATCGTGGTCGGCAGCGGCGTCGGCGGCGGCACGCTGGCGCACAGGCTGATGGTCGAGAGCGGCGGCGCCGCCAGGGTCCTGGTGCTGGAGGCGGGCGGCTACCTGTTCCCCACGCACGTGGGCAACCTGCCCAGGCGGCACGGCCCGTACGTCAACCGCAGCGTGTGGGAGCTGTGGAACCAGTTCAAGGTCAGGCGTTACAGCTCCGAGCAGCCGCTCGACCTGGCCCAGGCGTTCTGTCTCGGCGGCAGGTCGGTGTTCTGGGGAGCGCTGGTGCCGCGGATGGCGCCCGCCGAGTTCGCGGGGTGGCCGCAGGAGGTCAGGCAGGACCTCGAGGGCGGCTGGTACGACATGGCCGAGGACCTGCTCAACGGCAGTGCCATGCCGAAGGACACCCTCTGCGGAACAGTGGGGGCCATGCTCGGGCAGGAACTGCCCGACCTGGCCGGCGACCAGGCGATGCTGGCCGCCGAGCACGCCTCGGGCAACGGCCTCGGCATTCCCTCCGGCATCTTCTCCACTGCCGCGCTGCTCATGGAGGACAGGCTGCGGGCGGGCTGGGACGAGCGCCTGCACGTCAACCTGCACCACCAGGTCTGCGGCTTCGCCTTCGACGGTGACGCGGTGACCGCCGTCGACGCCTTCGACCTGGTGGCCGGCGTGCAGCGCAGGTTCAGGCTGGCCGAGGGCGGCAGGGTGATCCTGTCCGCCGGCACGATGGGCACCCCCGTGCTGGCCCGCGCCGCGGGCCTCTCGCACGAGCTGGCCGGGCGCGGCATCACCGACCACCCCACCTACTACTGGAAGTTCTCCGTCAAGGACGGATCTCCCGGCTACAGCGCCGAGGACGCCGCCAAGGTCCTGCTCAGGGGTAAGGCAGGCGACATCCCCTTCAACGCCGTGGTCGAGATGGGCGTGAACCTCAACCAGTACCACGTGGACGAGGACCTCGCCCTGGACGAGGCCGACATGCCGTGCGAGGTGGTCTTCTTCACCGCCGTGCCCCTGGAGGAGCGCAACAGGGTGGAGGTGCGCGGCGAGGGCAGGCGCGCCCGCCCGCACGTCGTCATGGCGCACGTCGAGGTCGAGGGCCTGGCCGAGGCCTTGGAGCGGATCGGGGCCGCGGTGATGGACGCCGTCGGCGGCACCCCGCTGCACCCGCTGCCGGTGCGCTCGGAGCTCGGCGCGGTCGGCCACGAGGTCGGCACCATGCGGATGGGGGCCGACGCCGCCACCGGCGTCGTCGACCCCGACCTCAGGGTGTACGGCAGGCGCAACCTCTACGTCTGCGACCTGTCGGTCTTCCCGACCTCGCCCGCCGCCAACCCCTCGCTCACGCTCGCCGCCCTCGCGATGCGCCTGGCCGCCGGGCTGGTCAACGGTTGACGGCCACCAGCACCGACAGCGGCGGCAGGTCCTGGATCTCCACGTAGCGGGCGCCGTCCGGCGAGGGCAGCACCGGCACCGTCGAACCCACGGGGTGCTTGGTGACCCCGCCCACCTCGGCGGTGTTGACCACCACGGTGAAAGCCGTCGCGGTCGCGTTGAGGCCGGCGTCGACGTGCAGCCTCGCCGTGCGTGACTCGGCGGCGCTGGGGTTGACCACGCACAGGGCCTCGTCGCCCGCCAGGATGCGCGACCAGCCGACCACCTCGCCTGCGGCCGGCGCGGTGAAGGAGCCGTCGGCCCTGCCGAGCGCGCGCAGGTACTGGCGTCCCGCCGACAGCACCGGATGCGCCGCGCGGGCCCTCAGCAGCATGCGCACCCGCTGGTAGACCTCGTTGTCCTGGTCGAAGACGTGGTGGCCCGAGGTGCCGAAGGGCCCGAAGCCCGGCGTCGAGGGGTCGGGCGCGTGCCCGCCGAGCTCGCGCGGATGCTCGGGCCCGAACATCGCCTCTCGCAGGTAGATGTCGCCGGCCAGGTCCCTGACGCCCCACCCCGGCAGCCACCCGCGCTCCTCCGGCTCGGGCCCGGTGAGGCCCTGCTCCATGCCGTAGTAGAGGCAGGGGATGCCGAGCAGGAACAGCAGGAGCCCCGCCCCCACGACGGTCCGCTCGGGCGAGGACTCGGCCATGCCGAAGCGCAGCTGGGGGGCGATGGCGAGGTTGTCATGGTCGTCGAGCATGGAGACGTACCTGCTGCCGAGCGCCCTGTGGCTGAGGTCGAGCGGCAGCGTGAAGCGGCCGAACAGCTCCTCGGGCGCGGCCCTGCCCTCCGCCACGGCACGCAGCGTCGCCCTGGTCTCACCGGTCTCCAGCACGGCTGACAGGTCCTGCCCCACCAGCTTCAGGTACTTCTCCTGGATGGTGTCGCCGCCGCCGACCTCGCCGACGATGAGGAAGTTCTTCTTGCCCAGGCGCTCGGCGTACTCCCTGATCGCCCCGCAGAAGGCGCGGGCGTGCTCCAGGGGGACGTGCTTGAGCGTGTCCACGCGCAGCCCGTCGAGGTCGGCGAGGGCGATCCAGTAGCTGTAGATCTCGATCATGGTCTGCAGGCGCGTCCCCATGTCGAGGTCGCGGCTGAACCAGTCGGCGCGGCGGTAGGGCGCGTCGGGGTCCTCGTCCCCGCCGGGCCCGAAGCTGCCGCCGTCGCCGCCCGCCCTGGTGTAGGACTCGGGGCTCTGTAACTCCTCGGGCCACACGCCGTGGTCGGGGCCTGTCGGGACGATCCCGCGCGGCAGCCTGCCGCCCTTCCCGTCGCGCCAGACCCCGAAGTCGTACGGCGGGCCCGCCCTGTACGGCGGGCGCACCACGTCCTGCCCGTCGAGGTCGTAGTCCCAGTTCTCGCCCGAGTGGTTGAGCAGCACGTCGAGGATGACCCTGATGCCGCGCCGGTGCGCCTGCCGTACGAGCGCGACCAGGTCGGCGCGGGTGCCGAGGCGCGGATCCACCTCCATGAAGTCCTGGACGGCGTAGCCGTGGTAGTCGTCGGGCTCGGCGGGCCCGCCCTCGACGCCGGCCACGGGACGCTGCTTCCACACCGGGCCGATCCACAGGGCCGTCACGCCCAGATCGTCCAGATATTCCAGTCTCGAAGCGACCCCTGACAGCGTGCCGCCCTGGTAGCGTTCCCGTCCTGATCTGGCCCACCGGTCCCAGCGCCAGCCCTGCGGCCTGGCGGCCCACAGGTCGGACCTGTCCAGGAGCGGGCGCTCGCCTTCCCTGCCGTCGCTGAACCTGTCAGGGAGCAGGAAGTAGATCACCTCGTCCCGCCAGTCCGAGGGGGAGGGGTGGTAGCCCTGCCGCTCCGGCCACGGAGCCCCCTGGACACGGCGCGGCGCGGGTTGGCCGACGATCTCCTCGACGGTCGCCATGAGGGGCGCACCTCCAGATTCGCTTGGTTTGAGCCCAATGTGTGACGCGTTACAGTCGCTTGCAAGCATGTAGAAGGGAAGCGCAGCATGGAAGCCCGCGTGGAGATCGGGATCCTCGGCACACTCGAGGTCCTGGTCGACGGCGCGCCTGCCGCGTTAGGCGGGCACCAGAGGGCCGCCATCCTCGCGGTGCTGCTGCTCAACCATGGCGACGTGCTGAGCGCCGACCAGCTCATCGACCAGATCTGGGCGGGCAGGCCGCCGCGCAGCGCGACCAACACCCTGCACGCGCACGTTTCGCGGCTGCGCAGGACGCTCGGCGGCAACGCGTTGCTGCAGTCGCACGGGCCCGGCTACCGGCTGGTCATCGATCCCGAGCTGGTCGACGCCCACAGGTTCGAGCGCCTGGTCACCAGGGGCAGGGACGAACTGGCCAAGCAGGACTGGAGCGAGGCGGTCGCCGTCCTCGACAGCGCGCTGTCGCTGTGGCGAGGCCCCGCGCTCGCCGACTTCAGCGCCGACCCGTGGGCGCAGTTCGACGCGATCAGGCTGGAGGAGCTGCGCTACGCCGCCGAGGAGGGCCGCACCGACGCCGAACTGGCCCTCGGCAGGCACGCCGAGGTGCTGCCCAGGCTGGAGCAGCGGGTGGCCCGCCATCCGCTGCGCGAGCGCTCGGCCGCCCAGCTGATCACCGCGCTCTACCGGTGCGGACGGCAGGGCGACGCACTCAACGTCTACGACAGGGTGCGCAAGGTCCTGGCCGAGGAGCTCGGCGTCGACCCCGCGCCCACCTTGCAGGCCCTGCACCAGGCGGTGCTCACTCACGACCCCTCGCTGATGGCCGAGACGGCCAGCGCGAGGCCCGCCAGGCCCGCGCCCCGAAGGAGGGTCAGCAACCTGCCCGCCCGCAACCGCGTCTTCTGCGGGCGCGAGGAGCTGCTGGCCGAGCTGGGCGAGGCGCTGTCGTCAGGCCACCCTGTCGCCCTGTACGGCATGGCGGGCGTCGGCAAGACGCAGGTCGCCGTCGAGTACGCGCACCGGCACGCCGCCGACTACGACGTGGTGTGGCGCGCCTCGGCCGCCGAGCCGCTGGCTCTCGCGGGCACGATGGAGGACCTCGCGCTGCGCCTGGGCGTGCGCGAGCGGGCCGACAGGGCAGAGCTGGCCGGCGCGCTGCGCGACAGGCTCGCGGGGATGGACAGGTGGCTGCTCATCCTCGACGACGCCGAGGACGCCTCCTCGCTGCAGGCGCTGGTGCCCGACGGCGGCGAGGGGCACGTGATCGTCACCTCGCGCAACCCCGCGTGGGGCCAGCACGCCGTACCGCTGCGCATCGATCCGTTCTCCCGCGAGGAGTCCGTCGCCTTCCTCGAGCGCCGTCTCGGCCCGCAGGCCGGCTCGAGCGGCGCGCCCGAGCTGGCCGACCAGCTGGGCGACCTGCCGTTCGCGCTGGAGCAGGCCGCCGCCTACAGCGAGCAGACCGGCATGACCTTCGAGGAGTACACCGACCTGTTCAGGCGCAGGGCCGACAGGCTCCTGACCCGCGCCGCCGAGCGGGACGAGACCTTCGCCACCTCCTGGCAGCTGGCCTTCGAGCGGGTGCGCTCGGCCTCGCCCGCCGCCACCGAGCTGCTCTACCTGTGCGCGTCGCTGGGCGGCGACGGGCTGTCGCTGCACCTGCTGCGCGGCCTGACCGGCGTGCTGCCGCCCGCGCTCGAGGCGGCCGTGGCCGACGAGGTGGGCCTGCAGGACGCCATCGCCCATCTGCTGCGCCACTCCCTCGTCGATCGCGACAGGGGACGGCTGCGCATGCACAAGATGGTCGGCGCCGCCGCCGTCGCCACCCTGTCGCCCGAGGCGCGCAGGCAGTGGCTGATGAGCGGCATCCGCCTGGTCGAGGCCACCGCCCCCGCCGACCCCGACAACCCGACGCACTGGCCGCACTGGGACGAGGTGCTGCCCAGCCTCATCCACCTGGCCGCGCAGTCCGAGAGCGTCGGCACCGTGCCGCTGGCGCTGCCGCAGCTGCTGTGCGGGGCCGGCCGCTACCTGACCACCAGGGCCTCCTTCGAACGGGCGGCCAGGCTGTTCGAGACGTCGCTGACGCTGCTGCGCCGCGCGGGCGGCTCCGACGCCGACCTGGCGGCCGTCCTGACCGAGCAGGGCAAGCTGCTGGAGGTGGTCGGCGATCTCGAGGGCGCCATAGCGGCCCAGGAACAGGCGCTCACGCTGGCGGAGGGGGCCTTCGGCCCCGACCACCCCGGCGTCGCCTACGTGCTCAAGCGCCTCGGCGACGTGCTGGTCTGCCAGCGCCGCCTGCCTGAGGCCAGGCGGATACTCGAGCGCGGCCACGGCATCCTGGCCTCCCGCGACGACGCCGACGGCAGGGAGCTGGCCAGGATCGGCCGCGACCTGGGCTTCGCCGCCTGGCTCGCCGGTGACCTGACCTCGGCCCAGCAGTGGCTGACCCGCTCGCTGACGGCCTCGCGCAGCCTGCTCGACCCCGGCCACCCCGACGTCGCGCACTCCCTGTCGGGCCTCGGCCTGGTGCTGCAGGACGCGGGACGCCGCGAGGAGGCCATCAAGCTGCAGGAGCAGGCGCTGTCGCTGCTGGTGGCCGTCTACGGCGAGGAGCACCCCGAGGTGGCCCACACCCTCGACAAGCTGGGCTACGCGCTGCGCCTGGTGGGTCGCTACGACGAGGCGCGGCTGAGCCACGAGCGGGCGCTGGCCATCCTGGAGGCCTGCTACGGCCCTGGCCACGGCGAGGTCGGCATGCCGCTCACCAACCTGGGCCTGGTCTACCAGGAGATCGGCGACCACGACCTGGCCCAGGAGCACCAGGAGCGCGCCATGGGCGTCTTCTCCGCCGTCTTCGGCCCCGACCACCCGCACGCCCAGCTCGGCGCGCGCAGGCTCGGCATGGCCAGGCTCCTCGGCGGGCGCGTGGTCGAGGCCAGGGAGCTGCTGGAGAGCGCCGTGACCGGCACCGAGCGGGCGCTCGGGCCCGGCCATCCCGACGTCGGGCGGGCCCTGCTCGACCTGGCCGCCGTACACGAGCGGCTGGCCGACATGCAGGCGGCGAGGGAGTGCCGCTCGCGCGCCGAGCGCATCCTGAGCGCCGCCTACGGCCCCGGCGCCCTGCGCGGCGGCGGCTCCCCCTCCCTGCCTGCCGGAGCCGGTTGACGCCTGCCTGCTGGGTAGGGGAGCGGCATGGCGACGCACGTGGGGACCTCCGGCTGGCAGTACAAGGACTGGCGCGGTGTGCTGTACCCCGAAGGGGTGCCCCAGCGGCTCTGGCTCGAGACCTACGCCGAGACCTTCCCCACCGTGGAGAGCAACAACGCCTTCTACCGCCTGCCCTCGCGGGAGACCTTCGAGGGCTGGGCCGAGCGCACCCCCGGCGACTTCGTGATGGCGGTCAAGGCCAGCAGGTTCCTCACCCACATCAAGCGCATGAGCGATCCGGAGGAGCCGGTCGAGCGGCTGATGAACGCCGTGGCCGGGCTCAAGGACAAGCTCGGCCCGATCCTGCTGCAGCTGCCTCCGACGCTGCGCGCCGACCCCGCCAAACTGGAGCGCTGTCTCGCCTGCTTCCCCGACGGCACGAGGGTGGCGGTGGAGTTCAGGCACGTCTCGTGGTGGACAGGCGAGGTCAGGACGGTGCTGGAGAAGCGGGGCGCGGCGCTGTGCTGGGCCGACCGCCTCGGCCGCGCCCAGAACCCGCTGTGGCGCACGACCACGTGGGGGTACGTGCGCCTGCACGAGGGCAGGGCGACGCCGAGACCTGGCTACGGCGAGGCCGCGCTCCGCTCGTGGGCCCGCCGGGTACGCGAGGCCGGATGGGGCGAGAGCTACGTGTACTTCAACAACGATCCGGGAGGGGCCGCCGTCAGGAACGCCCAGCGATTCGCCGCCCTTGTTTAGGGTTGGCGTTCACGGTGCGCACCCGTTTGTACCGCGATGGGTCCTGGTGAACGAGGGGTTCCCCATCGCGGACGTCTCCGACCACGTCTCCGATCCCGGCAACGTCGTCTGGTTCGACCTGTGCTCGCCCACCACGGGCGACCTGGAGACGATCGCGGAGGAGCTCGGCGCCCTACTACCAGGACCTCTAGACCACGTGCTGCGGGTGGCCGAGTGGACCGACACTCTGCGCGACCTGCTCAGCAACCTGTGCGAGACCCACATGTGCCAGCAGGGCTTCAGGCTCAACGAGATCATGAAGTCGCTGACCAGCTGGGCGGCGATCATCGCCGTGCCGACGATGATCACCGGCTACTACGGGCAGAACGTGCCGTACCCGGGGTTCGGCACGAGCCTGGGCTTCTGGTCCTCGACGATCGTCATCCTCACCGCCTCAGGGCTGCTCTCTCTGGCCTTCAAAAGGAGGGGCTGGCTCTAGCCGCCATCCAGGCCAGCACCTGGGCGATCGGCCTGGCCTCCTGCCTGCCCTCGTCGCTCGAGCGCAGCGCCGCCTCGCCGTTGGCGGCCTCGGCGGGGCCGACGACCAGTTGGAAGGGCACCAGCCTGTTCGCCCTGATCCTGGCGCCGAGGGTGCCCTGGTGCGGAGCGGCCATCGAGGCCCGCAGCCCGGCCGCCACGCACCGCCGCAGCAGCCGCTCGGCGGCGGGCGCCTCGGCGTCGGTGAGCGGCAGCACCACCGCCTGGACGGGGGCCAACCAGGAGGGGAAGGCGCCCCCGTAGAGCTCCACCAGGTGCGCGACCAGGCGTTCGAGGCTGCCGACCAGGCTGCGGTGCACCATGACAGGACGGTGCTCGCGCTGGTCGGAGCCGACGAAGGCCAGCTCGAAACGGCCCGGCTGGAACAGGTCGACCTGCACGGTGGACAGGGTGGACTCGCGGCCCTGCGGATCGGCGATCTGGATGTCGATCTTCGGCCCGTAGAAGGAGCCCTCGCCGCGCTCCTCGTCGTAGGCGCGGCTCCTCGCGTGCAGGGCCTCGCGCAGCACCGACTCGGCGCCGGCCCACATGGCCGGGTCGTCGACGTACTTGGCGCCCTCGCCGCGCAGCGACAGGCGGTAGCGGACGGGCACGACGCCGAGCCGGTCGTGGGCGGCCTCGATCAGGTCGAGCACGGCGCCCACCTCGTCGGCCGCCCTGTCGGGAGGGCAGAAGACGTGGCCGTCGTTGAGCTGGATGGCCCGCACTCTGGACAGGCCGCCGAGCACGCCGGACAGCTCGCCCCTGTACATGCCGCCGAGCTCGGCCAGCCGTAGCGGGAGCTCCCGATAGCTGTGCGGGCGGGAGGCGAACATCAGCGCGTGGTGCGGGCACAGGCTCGGCCGCAGCACGAACCGCTCACCGCCGACCTCCATCGCCGGGAACATGTCGTCGCTGTAGTGCGCCCAGTGGCCCGATCTCTCGTACAGCTCCTGCTTGCCGAGCACCGGCGAGTTGACGTGCTGGTAGCCGTTGCGGCGTTCGAGCTCGCGCACGTAGTCCTCGATCGCCCCGCGCATGGCGGCGCCCGCGGGCAGCCAGAAGGGCAGACCCGAGCCGATCATGGGGTGGGTGTCGAACAGGTCGAGCTCGCGGCCGAGCCTGCGGTGGTCGTTCATGGAAACCCTCCGGAAGACGAGGGCGAACGGCCAGTGACCCCGGGCGTTCGCCCGGGGAGCATGGATCAGCGCGCCGGGAACGTGTCCGGCGTCGTCGTCACGAAAGCGCGCTGCATGACGGTCATCCTAGCCCGGCGTTGACGATCCGTGTCGTCGAACGGCCCGGGATCATCTCCAGCTCCCAGCACTGCGCGCCCAGCAGCGCGGCGGCCGCGCACCTGCCGCCCGCGTGCGGGTCACCCGCGGTGTGGGCCAGCGCGCCCGGCCGCATCGGCGCGAGCAGGTCGATGTAGTCCTCGGGGCCGTGCGCCTCGGGCGGGCCGCTGACGATGAAGACCCCCGACACGCAGCGCAGCGCCGCCAGCACCTCCGCCCGCTCGGCGGCCGTGTTCAGCGGCCTGCTCGGTCCCTTCCACGCGCGCACGCGCGGATCGTCCTCGACGCCGATCACGAGCGGCAGGCCGCGCGCGGCCACCGAGCTCAGGTAGCGGACATGCCCCACGTGCAGGATGTCGAAGACCCCCGTCACGACCGCCGTTCCCGGCTGTTCGCACGGCTTCACCCAGACGGCCTCCAGGCTGCTCACGCCCAGGTTCCCCTTCCAGTCGCCTCATCCGATCGCAGCGTACTCGGTCGCCCGCGCTGGTTTACGACCCGCCTGCCGGTGCAGAGAGGTCTCCATGATTCTTACCAGGCTGGGGTACGCGGCCAGGGGCGTGCTGTATCTACTGATCGGGATCGTGGCCCTGCAGGTGGCCTTCGGAGAGGGCGGCGAGGCCGACAAGAGCGGCGCGATCCGCATCGTCGCCGCGCAGCCCTTCGGCACCGTGGTGCTGTGGATCATGACCTTGGGGCTGGCGGCGCTGACCGTGTGGCAGACCCGCGAGACCTTCTCCAGCAGGGGCAGGGCGCGCGACAGGATCGAGTCGGGCCTTCGTGCGGCCTTCTACGCGCTGCTCGTGGTCTCCCTGCTCGGCCTGCTGCTGCGCGGCAAGCCGGCCGCCTCCACCGACTCGCAGTCGCAGGACGCCACCAAGGCCCTGCTCGACCTGCCAGGCGGGCAGGTGCTCGTCGCGATCGCCGCCCTCGGGCTGATCGCACTCGGGGTCCACTGGATCCACGAGGGCTGGACGAAGAAGTTCATGAAGGACATGACAGGCGGCGGCGAGACGGTCCGCAGGCTCGGCCAGGCAGGGTACATCGCGCGCGGCGTCGTCGCCATCGCCGCGGGGATCCTCGTGGGGCAGGCCGCGATCACCTACGACTCCGACAAGGCGGTCGGCATCGACGGCGCGCTCAAGTCGCTCGCCGACACCCCGGCGGGTCCGTGGCTGCTGGTGGCGGTGGCCCTGGGGCTGGTGTTGTTCGCGGCGTACTGCGTGGCGGAGGCGCGATGGCACAGGGTCTGATCTGGTTCCATCGGAAAGGGCATTCCTACCTTTTCGTGACCCCTCCTCCTCCCCTGGTGCCGCGTCCTTAGAAGGTCGCCGGAATCGGGGAGGTCGCCGTGGAGCCGCCGGAATACGACAGTTGGACCCTTCAAGGAGCACCCGACCAGGTCGCCAGGGCCCGCCGCCTGGTGACAGCCGCACTCGGACCCAGCCACCCCCTTCACGACGACAGCGTGCTGCTGACCAGCGAGCTGGCCACCAACGCGGTCGTGCACTCCGCCGCCCGCGACGGCGGGACCTTCACCGTGAGCGTCCTGTCGTCGCAGTCGAGGGTGCGCGTGTGCGTCACCGACGGCGGCTCGGAGGCGCCGCCGTGCGCCTGCCGTACCTCGCTGACCTCGCAGAGCGGGCGGGGCCTGCCGCTGCTGGAGGCGCTCAGCCACCGCTGGGGTTTCACCAGGCAGAACGGGGTGAACACCGTCTGGTTCGAGCTGGTGCTCGTCACCGTGCCCGCAGGGTGGGCGGCGGCGGGCGTCTAGAGGCCGATCCTGCACAGGCCCTCGGCGAGGGCCTTCGTGGTCACCCTGGTGCGGCTGTCGCAGCCCAGCTTGGCGAAGATGTGCTCGAGGTGGGTGGTGACCGTACGGACGCTCAGCACCAGGGCGGCGGCGATCTGCGGGTTGGAGTCGCCCGCCGCCACCCTGGTCAGGACGTCCACCTCCCTGCCGGTCAGCTCGTACGGCAGGCAGCAGGCCCGCTCGGCCACCACCGCCCCCTGCAGCGCGCCGTGCGAGCCGACGCCCGCGCGCAGCATCCGCACCTCCCGCCACCTGCCGTTCCCGTCCTGCCACAGCCCGCGCCTGCTGAGCTCGCGGGAGTCGAGGAAGTCTCTGGCGCAGGCGGCCATGGAGCGGTCCTCGGCCAGCACCCGCGACCTCTCGGCGCCCGCGACGTCGCGCACCACACCCGCGCGGTCGAAGGCCACGGCGGCGAACCCCTTCGGCAGCCCAACGGGGTCGATCACGCACCTGGTCAGGTCGGTGACGTGGGCCAGCGTCGGTGAGAGCGCGGCCATGAGCGCCGGCGCGTGCGGGGGGAAGTCGGCGGCCGACAGGTGCAGCAGCCCCGTGTAGCGGCCCTCGGCCAGCCGCAGCGGCGTGGTCAGCCCCCGCCGCCATCCGTAGGAGGCCAGCAGCGCCCCCTCCATCGCGTACGGCCCGCGGCCCGCCTCCAGCGGCGGTTCGCTCGGCGCGGGCGCGACCGTCAGCCCGTCGGAGACCAGGCTCGTGTGCCGCCCCGTGACCGGGTCGAAGGCGACGAACTCGTAGGCGTCCAGGGGGATCACCCGGCGCAGGGCGCGCATCGCGCCGTGCGCCCCCTTGCGACCCGCCACCTGGAAGCCGACCTCGGCGCAGGCGCTCAACGTGATCTGGTCCACCGCGACATCATCTCGCATCGGCGCGCCGGCCCAAGGCTCCCGGCGTCCCCGGGTGGAAGAAGATCGTCTGGCCCGATTGCCTCCCGCGCCGGACTCGTGGCAGGTTGGTGACCCATGAGCCGAGACGCGGCGGTCCGCCGGTGAGGAACAGGGTGGCGGGGTGGCTGACCGAGGTGTTCGCCCCCCAGGTGCTGGTGATCGCCATGCCGCCGGTGGTCGGGCTGCTCGCCCAGGGCTGGAGGGGCGCGGCATGGGGCCTGCTGGCCTCGGCGCTGTGCGGCGGCGTCCCCGCCACCGTCATCGCGCTGGGCGTGCGCTCGGGACGGCTCGACTCCCGTCACCTGGTCGACAGGGCCCGCCGTACGGGGCCGCTGCTCGCGGCGGTCGGCGCGGTGATCGTCGCACTGGTCCTGCTGGTCGCGCTCGGCGCGCCCACGCTGCTCGTCGCCACCGTCACCGCGATGCTGGCCGCGCTCGCGGTGACCGTCCCCGTGACCCTGCGATGGAAGATCTCCTTCCACGCCGCGGTGTCGGCGGGGACCGTGGTGGTGCTCGCGCACGTGCTGCCGCCCGTGGCGACCGTCCTGACGGGTGGGGCGCTGGTGGCGCTGGTCTGCTGGGCCCGCGTCCGCCTCACCCACCACACGGCCGCCCAGGTCGCCGCGGGCGCCCTGGTGGGCGTGGCGACGACCTGGGGAACGCTGGCGGCCTTCGGGGTGTAGGAGCCCGGACGCCCGCTCACGTGACAGCGGCCGTACGCTCCTCGCGCGCCTCCTCCTCGACCAGCCGGTAGCGGGAGCGCAGCCCCGCCTTGTCGGGCTTGCCGCCGGGCGTGCGGGGCAGCTCGTCGACCAGCCACAGGCGCCGCGGCTCGCACGGCGCGCCGAGCTCGCGGCGGACCAGCGCGCGCAGTGCCTCGAGGTCCACCTCGTGGCCGTCCCTGCGCACCACCACGCCGGCCGGCACCTGCCCGCTCCCGTCAGGCAGGGCGAAGACGGCCGCGTCCGCCACGGCGGGATGGCCGGTCAGGACGTTCTCGATCGGGCGGGCGTAGACGCCCGGCGCCAGCCGTTCCTCCACCCGGTCGACCAGGAACAGGTAGCTCTCGGCGTCGAGGCGGCCGAGGTCGCCGGTGCGCAGCCAGCCGTCGCGCAGCGCCCTGGCGGTACGCACCGCGTCGCCCACGTATCCGGTCATGAGCTGCGGCGAGCGCACCCAGACCTCCCCGACCTCGCCCGTGGGCAGGTCGGCGCCGTCCTGGTCACGCACGCGCACCTCCACGCCCCGCACCGGTCTTCCCACGGAGGACAGCAGCTCGGGACGCAGGTGGGCGTCGGGCTGAAGGGCGGAGACGAAGCCGCCCTCGGTCAGCCCGTAGCACTGCAGCGCCATGGGCCCGATCGCCTCGATCGCCTCCGCGCTTCTCGCCGCCACGGCAGGCGCCCCGCCGTAGATCACCAGGCGAAGCTGGTCCGCCCCCGAGGCCCTCGCCGTGGCGAGCGCCCCGGCGAGGGCGTAGAGCTCGAACGGCCTGCCGGACATCATGTGGGTGACGCGCTCCCTGACGGCCACCTCGGCCTCGCGGCCGAGCTCGGAGTCGCTCAGCAGCACGGCGGTGCCGCCCGTGCTCAGCGTCCACAGCGCCATCTGGTTGGGCAGGAAGTGGCCTGGCGGCACCTGGAAGCGCCAGGGCGCGGGGCCGAACATCGACCTGGCCGCGGCCAGCTGCGCCGCCTCGGCGCGCTCGCTGTAGGCGACGGGCTTGCACTCGCCGGTGGTGCCGTTGGTGAACGTCACCGACGACAGCGCGTCTGGCGCTCTGCCCCGCGCCTCGACCAGGCCGCAGTGCGGCGTGCCGAACAGGTCGGCGTCGAGCCGGTACTCGATGGGCAGATGGCAGGCGTCGAGCAGCTCGTCGGCGTCGTCCTGGCGGCACGGCTCGTGCAGCAGGACCGAGCAGCCGAGCGCGCGCAGGGTCTCGGCCGCCACCCGCGTGGGAAGCCCCGGCAGCAGCTTGACGACGGGACAGCCGAGCGCGAGCGTCACGAGCCTGGCGACGGTCGACTCGGGCTGCCTGCCGTACATGACGGCGATCGGGTCGCCCTGCCGCACGCCCCTGGCGTGCAGCGCGGACACCGCGCCCGACACCATCGCCAGCACGTCGTCGCCGGTCAGGCGGCGAGGCCCGCACACCAGCACCTCGCGAGGTCCCGCCGCGCGCACCCCTTGGAGCAGGCTCGATCCGAGGCTCATCCCGCTCTCCTTCCGAGCAGCACGGGCAGGCTCCTGGCGCTGTTGCCCAGCACCGTGCCGAGCGGCCGCCGGCTCTCGCCCCTGTCGGCGAGCGCCAGGTCGGGGAAGGCCTCGAACAGCGTGGCCAGCGCCACCTCCGCCTCCAGCCTGGCCAGCGGCGCGCCCAGGCAGAAGTGCGGGCCGTGCCCGAAGGACAGGTGGCTGGGCGGGGGAGCGGTCACGTCGAACCGCTCGGCCCGCTCGCCGTACTCGTCGGGGTCGCGGCCAGCCGAGGCGAAGCAGCCCAGCACCGCCTCGCCCTTGCGCAGCGTGACCCCTTCGATCTCGAGGTCCCTGACGGCGTAGCGCATCGGGAAGTGCGCGATCGGGGAGTCCCATCGCAGGGTCTCCTCGACCGCGGTGCTCCACGGCCGCGCCCCCGAGCGGACCATGGCGAGCTGGTCGGGATGGGTCAGCAGGACGCGCGCCCCGTTGGTGATGAGGTTGACCGTCGTCACGTGCCCGGCGATGAACAGCAGCTCGACGGTGTCGAGGAGCTCGTACTCGGTGAGCCGCTCGCCGTCCTGCTCCCTGGTCACGATCAGATCGGTGATCAGGTCCTCGCCGGGGGTGCGCCGCCGCACCTCGATGACCTCCTCCAGCAGGTCGTACAGCTCGGCGCGTGAGGAGCTGACGTCGTCGGGCCCGTCGCCGACCCTGGCCGCCACGTCGGTGAGCTCGTGGAGCCTGTCGCGCAGCGACTCGGGAACGCCCATCAGCTCGGAGATGACGTCGCGCGGCAGCGGGTAGGCGTACTCGAGCCGCAGGTCGACAGGTCCGGGCGGCAGCGTCGCCAGGTGGTCGACCAGCCCCGCCGCGAGCTCGGCGATCCTGGACCGCAGCCCCTGCACCCGCCTTGCGGTGAACGACCTGGACAGCGGAGAGCGCAACCTGAGGTGCTCCTCGCCCTCCGCGTTCAGCATCGACCGGTCCGAGGCGATCTTGCTGATCGCGGTGTTCGGCGGGGCGGCGGCCCTCGCCTCCGGATCCCAGTGGCGGACGTCCCTGGACAGGTCGGGGTGGGCCAGCACGGCCGCCAGCGTGGCGTGCCTGGTGGCCGCCCACGCGCGCACCCCCTCCACCTCGACGGGGACCAGCGCTCCCGCCTCCCGTAGCCGCGCGCTGTCGGCGTGCACGTCATGACTGGCGGGATCGAGCACGAACGCGGTGCGTTCGGTCTCCATGCTCACCTCACCCTCTCCGGCGTGGCCGACAGCGCGGCCGCGTCGAGTCCTGGATCCTTGCCGAGGTAGAGGTCACGGACCAGCTCACCGGCCGCGGGAGCGTTGCACAGGCCGTGCCCGGAGAAGCCCGCCGCGTACAGGAACGCGGGAGGGCCCGGGCGGTGGCCGATGAACGCGGTGCGGTCGGGGCTGGCGTCGCGGACGCCCGTGACCGCCGTGTGCAGCTCCACCCCGGCCATGCTCGGATAGACGGCGGCGAGCCTGGCGGCCACGCGGGCGCGCCAGGCCTGCCGGTCGGCGTCCGGATAGCCCATGCCGATCAGCAGCCGGTCCCCGCGCAGCCTGACCAGCAGGCCGCTGGCGGCGTGCAGCGTGACGGGGATGTCGGGCGCGGTCGGCAGCCTGTCGGTCGTCAGCAGCTCCTGGACGACGGGCTCGGTGAGCGGCAGGTCGACGCCCGCCGAGCGGGTCAGCTCCGCCGACCATGCGCCCGCGGCGCACACGAGGGCCTCCGCCGTGAACACGCCGTCGGCGGTCCGCACCGTGCCGGTCTCCGCGTCGACGGCCGTGACGGGCGTGCCGGTGCGAAGGTCCGCGCCGGCCCGCCTGGCCGCCTGCGCGTACCCGCCGACGATCGCGGCGGTGTCGGAGATGTAGGCCTCCGGCGACCAGGCAGCGGCCAGCAGCGGCAGGTCGGCGCCGACGAGCGGGTTGAGCGCCCGTGCCTCGTCGGCGCCGACCAGTTCGACCTCGACCCCCGCGGCCCGCTGCGCGGGCAGGTCGGCCTCGAAGGCCGCGACCTGCTCGCGCTCGGTGAACAGCACCAGGTAACCGACCTGCCGCAGCGGCAGGTCGAGGCCGGGCCGTTCGGGAAAGTCGTGGTAGGCCGCGAGGCTGCGCACGGCCAGCGCCGAGCTCACCGGGTTGCCCGCGAAGTAGGAGCGCACCACGTCGGCCGTGGCCCGCGACGCGCCCGATCCGAGCGCGTCGCGTTCCAGCAGCAGGGTCTCGACCCCCGCCTCCGCGAGGTGGAAGGCGATCGACAGGCCGATCACCCCGCCGCCGACGACCACGACCTGCGCGTCCGCGCTCATGCGGGTGCGCTCACGCGGCGCAGGTGGTCGCCCAGTTGCCAGGGGAACAGGTGGAGGTTCCACCCGCCCAGGCAGTTGAGATAGAGCGTCATGTGCGCCATGAGCGCGGCGAAGTCGTCCCTGTTGTCGATCCTGTCGATGCAGTCGAGGGTCCTCCTGGTGAAGTACCAGACCTTCTCCAGACCGCAGTAGGCGAGGAACTCGGCGGGTGTCGAGGTGAGGATACGGGCCATCTGGCGCAGCGACTCCAGCGGCACGTCCTCGTAGGCGGCCCGCACCAGCCCGCCGTAGGCGGCGTAGCCCAGCGGACGGGTCTCGCCGTTGACGAACAGCAGGGTGGTCAGGACCGTCTCGTAGCTGCCCGCGCACGAGGGGATGCGTCCCTCGTGCAGGTCGACGAGCTCCTGTGGCGCCTCCAGCCAGATCCGCTCGGTCTCGGCGTGCAGATCACCGATCAGCGCGTCGGCCTCGGGATCCGTCACGGTCAGGCGCGGCAGGCTGTGGCCGTTGTTCTCGCCCGCGCGGCGCACTTCGGCGATGACGGGCTTCTTGGTCGTGTACACCGCCTCCCACACCGCCCTTCCGGCCTCCGCGAGCGAGTCCACGTCGTCGGGGACGACGCGGCCGATCGGGATGGCCGGCATGGGTTCGGTGAGCTCCCCGTACTTGATGCCGAGGTGCTGGAGGCGGGAGGCGAATATGGTGCCGTCCGGCTCGTAGCGCCTGTCCTCCACCTTGTAGGTGGCTGCCTGGTACAGCAGGCTGTGGACAGGGGCCACATGGTAGAGGTGATGGCCCGCCACGAGGGCGTGCCCCTGAAGGCTGCGGTACGGCATGGCGTCCCACAGGCTCTGCGCCAGAGCGGCGTTGCGGTCATCCAGCTCGGCGGTCACGGCGATGCCCAGTGCGGGCCAGCCGATCTCTACACGTTTTGGAGTAGTCACAGTATGTGATGCTATCACCACGTTCTGTATTCAATTGGGCGAGATGTCCGATTTTCCGTGGAGTAGGGCAGCTCGTTACGGATGGGTGAGCAGCCGGGTCAGCACCCTGGTGCCGAACTCCAGGCCCTCCACCGGCACGCGCTCGTCCTTGCCGTGGAACATGCCGAAGTAGTCGAGGTCGGGCCTCAGCATCAGCGGCGCGAAGCCGTACCCCTCGATCCCGATCCTGGCGAACGACTTGGCGTCCGTGCCGCCGCTCATCACGTACGGCACCGGCCTGGCCAGCGGGTCCTCGGCCACGAGCGCCGCGCCGAGCTCGTCGAAGAAGGAGGAGGGGTAGGGCGCGGAGGGCGCGTCCTCGAGGTTGACGAACTCCCGGGTGATCTTGGGGCCGAGCAGCTCGTCGACGGTCGACAGGAACTCCTCCTGCAGGCCGGGCAGGTAACGCCCGTCCACGTGCGCCTCGGCGCTGGAGGGCACGACGTTGACCTTGTAGCCCGCCGACAGCATCGTCGGGTTGGCCGAGTTGCGGATCTGCCCCTTGAACAGGGTGCCGAGCGCGCCGAGCCTGTCGGCCTCGTCGTCGAGCCGCTCCAGGTCGATCGGCTGGCCGGTGATCTCCGACAGGCTGCGCAGGAGCGCGGCGACCGACGGCGTCAGCCGTACCGGCCACTGGTGGGAGGCCACCCGCGACAGCGCGTGCGCCAGCGTGGCGACCGGGTTGTCGACGGCGGGCCTGGAGCCGTGACCCGCCACGCCGTGGGCGGTGAGTTTCATCCACGAGGTGCCGCGCTCGCCCACCGCGATCGGGTAGACGCGCGAGGGGCCCGAGGTGACGCTGAACCCGCCCGACTCGCTGATCGCCTGGGTGACGCCGTCGAACAGGTCGCGGTGCTCGGTGACGGCGTGACGCGAGCCGTAGTCGCCGGTCGCCTCCTCGTCGGCCAGGAAGGCCAGCACCAGGTCACGCCTGGGCCGCAGCCCCCTGGCCCGCATGCCGAGCACGGTGGCGAGGGTCATCGCGCACGAGCCCTTCATGTCGACCGCGCCCCTGCCGTACACGCAGTCGTCGACGATCTCACCGGAGAAGGGGTGCAGCTCCCACTCGGCGGGGTCGGCGGGCACCACGTCGAGGTGGCCGTGGATGAGCAGGGCGTCGGAGGAGTCGCCCTCGAACCTGGCCACGACCGTGGTGCGGTGCGGCGCGGACTCGAAGACCTCGGGCTGAAGCCCCGCGTCGGCCAGCAGCGTGGCGACGTACTCGGCGGCGGGACGCTCGCCCGAGCCCGGGTTGGTGGTGTCGAATCTGATCAGGTCGGAGCAGATCTCGGCAACGCTCTTCACATCATCCCCAGAAAATTTTCTCGTAGAAGGCCAATTCGGCTTCGAGGACCGCGACGATAGTCTCCTGCCTTCGCCAGCCGTGCTGCTCGCCGGGAAACGTCAGCAACGCGCACTCTTTGCCGTGTCTGTCCAGCTCGCTGACGAAACGCTCCGCCTGGCCGACGTCGACGATCGCGTCCTCCAGGCCGTGCAGCATCAGGCAGGGGCCCGAGGCCCGGTGGGCGTGCAGCAGCGGCGACCTGTCGAGGTAGCGCCGCCGCGTCTCGGGGAGCGGCCCGACAAGTCCTTCGAGGTAGTGCGACTCGAAGTCGTGCGTCTCCGCGGCCCAGCTCTCCGGGTCGGTGATCGCGTAATGGGCCACCCCGGCGGCGAAGACGTCGCTGGAGGTCAGGGCGGCGACCGTGGTCCAGCCGCCCGCGCTGCCACCCCTGATCGCCAGCCGGGCGGCGTCGGCGGCGCCCGTGGCGACCAGCCCGCGCGCGACCCTGGCGCAGTCCTGCACGTCCACGACGCCCCACTGGTGGCGCAGGCGCTCGCGGTAGGCCCTGCCGTACCCCGTGGAGCCGCCGTAGTTGACCTGGGCGACCCCGATGCCCCTGCTGGTGAAGTAGGCGATCTCGAGGTCGAGCGCCAGCGGGTAGGAGCCGGTCGGCCCGCCGTGCGCGAACATCACGTAGGGCGCGGGCCCCGCCTGCCCCGCGGGCGGCCACACCAGGGCGTGGACGCCCTCGATCGTCACCGCCTCGGGCGTGGGCAGCAGGTGCGCGGGCGGCAGCGTCCTCGGCTCCGACAGCGGTGTGCGCGCACCGCTGTCCAGATCGACCAGCGTCACCTCGAACGGCGTGTACGGCGAGGCGGACACCCCCGCCACCCTGCCGCCCGCGCACGACAGCGACGCCAGCCACGCCGTCGCCTCGCCGCCCAGGTCTCTGAGCTCCCCGCCCTCCAGCACGCCGAGCCTGCGCTCGCCCGGCGGCCCGTGCACCAGCGCGACGCGGGAGCCGCTCACCGCGAACCACGTCTGGCCCGGCTTCCACGGCGCGTCGCCGAACTCCCGGTCCAGCGGGGTGAGGTTGCGCGCGGGCGAGCCGTCGAGCGGCACGAGATGGAGGTTCCACCAGCCGGTCGGGTCGGTGAGCGCGTAGAGCGCTCCGTCGTCGCGCCACTCGGCCTGGATGACCGACTCGGCGGGCCCGCCGGCCACGACCCGGTACGGCCCCGCGCTCCCGGACGGCAGGAGCGGGGCCACGCACAGCTCCGTGCCGTCCCACGGCATGTTCGGGTGGTCCCAGCCGATCCAGGCCACCTGGTCACCGCCGGGGGACAGGCGCGGGTTGACCAGGAAGCGCTGGGCTTCGACGATCACCCGCACGTCGCCGCCCGACAGCGGGACGGCCACCAGCTCTCTGCGACGGCCGCTCTGGCGGACCGCCCAGACCTCCTCGCGCCCCGGCGGCAGGTACAGGTCGCCGTAGGCGCACTCGCTCTCGAGGGTGAGGGCGCGCGGCCCTTCCGCGCCGAGCAGGTAGACGCGCCGGTCGGACCACTCGGTGAACACCAGGCCGCCGTCCGGCAGCGGGCGCCAGGCCCGCCCGCCGTACTCCACGAGCCTGTTGCGCGCGTTCCACCCCGCGGGCAGCGCGTCGGCGCGCGAGCCGTCGGGGAGCCTGCGCACCACGCACCTGCGCCCGCCCTCGGCGGGGCGCGGCTCGTCCCACCACACCTCGACCCCCGCGGGGGTCCGCACCGCCTCGACCCAGCCGGGCCGCTCGTCCACCCGCGCCACATCGGCCGGTTCAACGCTCATGACTCACCAGTTGCCGTCGGACTCGGGGAGGGGGACCTCCGGAGGATGAAGGACGTAGACGATCCCTCCGCTTCCCGCGGCCCGCAGCCAGACGTTCTCGAACGCCGCTCTCGGATAGATCCGCCGGACCCCTTCGGTCGCAGGGTCGTTGGCGATCACGTCGCCCTGCGCGGTGAACCCGGCCACGACCATGATGTGACCGGTCGTGGAGTAGCCGGCCCCCGGCAGCTCGTGCTCCCTGAACGACTGCGAGGTGATGACGGGGATCCCCGCGGCGACGAAGCACTCCAGCTCCGCCAGGGAGCGCAGGCGCGTCACGAAGCCGGTCAGGCCGTAGCGCCCGGCGTAGGCGACACCGAACGGCCAGTTGCCGCACCCCTGGTAGCTGTGGTCGTAGGTGTCGCGGGCGGCGTGGTCGACGGCGGGGCACGGATCGGCGGGCTCGACCCACGCCAGCTCCGCGGCCGAGGGGCCCCTGCCCCAGAAGCCGAGCACCATCGTCACAGACGAGGGGCTGCACCAGGAACCGCCGCCGCCGTCCCACTGCGGGTAGTGGCCCGCGTGCACGCGCTGCGACAGCGGCGGCACGGCCAGCTCGACGCCGCTCGCCTTGCCGGGAGGCGTGGAGCGCACGGGGCCTGGCGGGGCCGAGGCCATCACGCTGACCGAGCCGACGCTCGCGCCGACGCCGTACAGGGTGATCCTCATCTGGAAGGCGAGCAGGGGACGCCTGGCGAGCAGGGTGTCGACGGCGACGTCGCCGTCCTCGTCGCCCTGGCCCGGCAGCGACGTGCGGTGGATGTCGGCGCAGGTCTCCGCCCACCTGCCCATGACGTACCAGCGGGTGCGGCGGCCGTCGGCGGTCCTGCCCCGCAGCTCGACCTCCAGCCAGCTGCCCGGCGGCGTGCGCGCCGTCCACGAGGGCACCAGCTCGGCCGCGGGGAAGCCGATCTCGATCTCCTCGCTGGTCCATCTGGTGTAGTCCCAGACGGCCGCGCCATGGCCGAAGGGGTCGTGATAGCCGCGGGAGCCGCGCTCGCCCGGCGTGATCGGCTTGAGGGCGACACGGGATATCACTCGGCCGATTGTGGTGGAGGCCTGACGCAGGCGCATCGGATGGTTTACGTACTCGGTTCTGTCGGAGTCGATCTCTATCGTCGCCGCCATGACGAACGCGGTGCCCCCCACTCCTGCCCTTGAACGCTTACCGCTCCCCGCCTCGGGGGGCACGCCCCATCACCCGCGCTCCGCCGCCCGCGCGGCCGTCGAGGCGACCGCGTGAGCGCGTGGGAGTCGGTGCGGGCCGCGCTCGCCACCGACGACGTCACCCGCCTCGCCGCCCGCGTGGCGGCGCTCGACGACGCGGGCCGCCGCGAGGTGGCCGCCGCGCTGCCCGGCCACATCTCCGCAGCCCGCGCACAGGCGGAGGCCAGGCTTCAGGCCAAAGAGCGGACCCGCCGCGACTCCGCCGAACGGCGCTCGCAGGAGCGCTGGGCGCTGTTCCAGCGCGAGGCCGACAGGCGAGGCTGGACACAGGAGCGCCGCGACCACGAGTGGGAGGCGCACTGGCAGCCCGGCCTGCGGCTCTGGCACGAGGAAGAGGAATGGGACGACGAGGTCGCCTGGATGGAGCTCATGCGGGTCGCAGGAGCCGGCACGCTCGGCGGGCCCGCCGCGGTCGTGGCCTGGCTCAACAGGCGCGACCTCGAACCGTGGACCGAACAGGCCGACGACCTCGAACCCCTGCTGCGGGTGCTGTCGGTCAGGCCCGCCGCGTGGCAGGCCGACCTCGCCGCCAGGCTGGTCAGGCGCGCCCGCAACGCCCGCAACCGCAACCTGCGCCTGGCGCTGGAGCTGCTGCGCGCCAACGGCGTCACCCCACCCGAGCACGACCCCCTGGTCGTCGCCTGGGCCTCGGGCGCCCCGACCGCGCGGGCGCTGCGCGATGACCCTCTGCTTCCCGTCCTGCTGCCACGTCTCTTCGAGGCCGAGGGTGTGGGCAGGGCGCTGCGGCACGAGAAGGCCGCACCCCTTGCCGCGGGCACCTGGCTGGCCACGCTCCGCGTGCTGGAGAGCGAGGGCACGGTCAGCCGCGAGATGCTGCTCGACGGCTGCCTCCGCCGTTTCCTGCGCGGCGGCACCGCCACCGACCTGCGCTTCTTCGCCCGCCTGCACGACCTGATCGAACCCGCCTACGACGAGGTGGCCGCCCGCGCCCGCGACTACGTGCGCCTGCTGCCCTCGGCGCCAGGCCCTGTCGCCGAGCTGGCGCTCAGGCACCTGCGCCGCCTCGGCGACCTGCCCGAGGCCGACGTCGCCGAGGCGCTGGGCGCCCTGCTGTCCCGGCCCGAGCGCAAGCTGGCCACGGCGGGGCTGCGGTGGCTGGACGAGGCCGCCGACGAGCTCGACGACCTCGACGCTCTCGCGCCCGCGCTGGGGCTGGCGTTCGCGTGCGGCTCGTGGGACGTGCAGTGCAGGGCGGCCAGGACGGCGGTCAGGCACAGCGACCGCTTCTCTCCCATGGGCGCCGAGGCCGTCCGCGAGGCGCTCCCGCTGCTGCCCGCCTCGGTGGCGGGGTCCGTGGCGGCGGCCTTCGGCGACCAGGCCCTCGCCACGGCGGGCAGCTGACGCCTCAGCTCCTGCGCAGGTCGCCGCTCTGCTCGACGAGGCCGAGCCCGGGCACGTCGCGCCACAGGTAGCGCAGCACACCGTCGCCGAGCGTCAGCTCGATCGTGCCCGCCACGCAACCGCTGTCCTGCGTGAGCGCGAAGGTCAGCTTGCTCTTCTCGACCTTGGTGAGCCTGATCTCCTCCTCGCAGTCGACCTGCGCGTCCTTCTCCGTCCACGACGCCGAGGCGGCGCCCGCCCTGATCTCGACGGTGTTCTCGGCTCCGTCGGGATCCATGGGATTGGTGGTGGTCGTGTGGCCCGACCACCGGCCGGCGAACGCCGCGGGAATCTTCAGCTCACCCGCGGGCGAAGAAGAGGCGGAGGCGGCAGAGGTGGCGGTGGCGGTGGCGGTGGCGGTCGGACTCTTCGTGGACGGCGGCGCGGTGACCGAGCCGGTGGAGCTCGTGGGGGTGGGCCGCTCGTCCTGGCCCGGCCGGAGGCCGGGCAGGTTCACCACCCCCACAGCGTCGGCCGCCAGCGCCGCCACGGCGAGGGCCGAGCCCACCACCAGCGTGCGCCTGCCGCGCCGCCCGCCGCCCCTGGTGGTCATCGCCGCCCGCCCAGGGTCGGTGTCGCCGGGGCCGGGGGAGGCCGGGGCGCTTCCGCCCCGGAAAAGGGGCGCCGGTGACACGGGGCCCGCCTGCGGGTCCACCAGGGCGACCATCAGCGTGCGCGCCGTGGGCCGCACCGACGGGTCCTTGGCCAGGGCGGCCGCGACCACGTCACGCAGCCTCGGCGGCAGCACCGACAGGTCGGGCTCGGCGTGCAGCACCCTGTGCAGCACCGCGGGCACGGTGTCGGCGCCGAAGGGCGCCCTGGCGCTCGCGGCGAACACCATCGTCGCCGCCCACGCGAACACGTCGGAGGCGAACGAGGCCGCCGAGCCGCCGATCTGCTCGGGAGAGAGATAGGCGGGCGTCCCCACCAGGCCCGAGGTCATCGTGGAGGTCCCCTCGGCCCTGGCGATGCCGAAGTCGACCACGCGCGGCCCGTCAGGGCCGAGCAGCACGTTCGACGGCTTGAAGTCGCGGTGCACGACACCGGCCGCGTGGATGGCGGCAAGAGCGGTGGCCGTGCCCACGAACAGGCGCTCCAGCTCACCCCCTGACAGCGGGCCGCGATCGCGCACCCGCTCGTGCAGAGAGGGCCCCTCGATGTACTCGCTGACCACGTACGGCCTGCGCCCCTCGGCCGAAGCGCTCAGCACGGCCGCGGTGCAGAAGGAGGCCACGCTCTCCATCGCCGACAGCTCGCGCGCCAGCCTGGCGCGGGTCTCGGGGTCGCCGCTGCTGAGCAGCTTGACCGCGACGGGACGGCCCATGCGGTCGTGGGCGAGGTAGACGACGCCCTGACTCCCCTCGCCCAGGCGTCCCGCAAGCCGGAACTCGCCCAGCTCCAGCGGATCGTCAGGGGTGAGGGGGATCAACACATCGCCACATTAGCGAGCCCTGCGCCGGGAATGCGTGGCTTGGACGGGGTCGATGTCCTCCACCGACCAGCCGCGCGCCACGGCCAGGGAGTCCTGCCTGCCGTCGGCGACGTGCCGCAGCGCGTGCTCGGCCGCCCTGCCGGGGTCGCCCGCCGCGATGGCCTCGTACAGCTCGGCGTGCTCCTCGCTCTGCCGTCCGGGGTCGCGGTCGGAGGTGAGCCTGAAGAGCCGGTGCAGGCGCGCGTCCAGCGGACGCATCAGGTCGGCCAGCAGCGCGTTGCCCGAGATGGCCACCAGCTCGTGGTGGAAGTCGGCGTTGGCGGCGGCGATCGCCGCCCTGTCGTCGCGCGCGATCGCCTCACGGGCACGTTCCATGCACGCGCGCAGCCTGGCAAGACCGTCGGCGTCGGCGCGCTCGGCGGCCAGGCGCGCGGCCAGCGCCTCGAGGCTCTCGCGGACGTCGAACAGATCGCGCACGTCGTCGGGGGTGAACGGGCTGACCAGCGCGCCCCTGCCGGGCACCAGCACCACCAGTCCCTCGGCGGCCAGCAGGCGCAGCGCCTCTCGCAGCGGGATGCGCGAGACCTCGAGCTCGGCCGCCAGATCGCGCTCGATCAGCCGTTCGCCAGGACGCAGCTCCACCTCGACGATGCGGCGCTTGAGCCTCTCGTAGGCCAGGTTCGCGGTGGTCACGGAACAAGGGTACGGGCGCCCGTCACAATGATTTTTCGTCACCAGAAAGCACCTGTACCTTTTGCCGTTGGCCGAGGTTCATTCACGGGGAGGTAAGCGTGTCTCTGCGCGAGCGCATGCGTTACTGGTTCGACAACACGATGTCCAGAGGAACCGCCTCGCTCATAGGGTGGCTCGCACTGGTCTCGGTGGGTTTAGTGCTGGTGGTGGCGGGCCTGACCGCCTGGCTGACCGACGAGCCCGAGGGGGCGGGGTTCGGTGAGGTGCTCTGGCTGTCGCTGATGCACGCGATGACCCCGAGCAAGGTCGCCAGCGACAAGGGCAGCACCGCCTTCCTCGCCGTGATGTTCGTCGGCTCGCTGGCAGGCATCTTCATCGTCAGCATCCTGGTCGGCCTGCTGTCCAACGGTCTCAAGCAGAAGATCGACCGGCTGCGCCGGGGCAGGTCGAGGATCGCCGAGAGCGGTCACACCGTCGTGCTCGGCTGGTCCGACCAGGTCTTCACCATCATCGGGGAGCTGGTGAAGGCGCACGCCAGCCAGCGAGGCTCGGTCATCGCCGTGCTGGCCGACCGCGACAAGCTCGACATGGAGGAGGAGATCAGGGAGCGCATCGGCGACACCGGCAGGACCAGGCTGGTCTGCCGCACGGGACGGCCCACCGAGCCAGGCGACCTGAGGCTGATGAACCTCGACAAGGCGCGCTCCATCGTCGTGCTCTCTCCTGACGGCGAGGACCCCGACGCGCACGTCATCAAGATCCTGCTGGCCCTCGCCAAGCGCGCGGGCGACCACCCGCCCGTCGTCGCCTCGCTCACCTCCAGCCGCAACCTGGCCGCCGCCCGCCTCGCGGGAGGCAGCCAGGTCCACCTCGTCGACTCCGACGACACCGCCTCCAGGCTGATCGTGCAGTCCTCCAGGCAGTCGGGCATGTCCGTGGTCTGCATGGACCTGCTCAACTTCGACGACGGCGAGATCTACCTGCGCTCCGACGCCGCCCTGACGGGCCGCTCGTACGGCGAAGCGCTGCACGCCTACCAGACGGCCACCGTCATCGGCCTGCGAAGGGCGGGGGGCGTGGTGCTCAACCCACCCATGGACACCGTCATCACCGCCGAGGACGAGGTCGTCGTCATCGCCCACGACGACTCCCTCATCCACCTCGCCCAGGGGGAGGCCTCCTTCTCCGAGAAGGACATCACGGTCGCGCCCGCCACGCCCCTGGAACCCGAGCGCACGCTGGTCCTCAACTGGAACGCCCGCGCCGAGCACATCGTCCGCTACCTGGACGGCTACGTCGCGCCGGGCTCGATGCTGGAGATCGCGGCAGGCCACCCCAAGGCGGGCACCGGCCTCGACGGCCTGCGCAACCTCACCGTGAACGTCAAGGAGTGCGACACCACCGACAGATACGCGCTCGAGGCGCTCGGCGTCGGCCTCTACCAGCACGTGATCGTCCTGTCCGACGACAGGTTCAAGCCCCAGCACGCCGACACCCGCACGCTCATGACCCTCCTGCAGTTGCGCGACATGCAGACGGTGGCGGGCGAGCGCTACTCGATCGTCAGCGAGATGCACGACGAGAACAACCGCTCGCTGGCCGAGGTCACCGAGGCCGACGACATCGTCATCAGCGACACCGTGATCGGCCTGCTGCTGGCCCAGCTCGCCGAGAACAGGCACCTGGCCGACGTCTTCAGCTACCTGTTCGACTCGCGCGGATCGGAGATCTACCCCAGGCCCGCCTCGTCCTACGTCACGAAGGACGTTCCCGTCTCCTTCTCGACGGTCATCGAGTCGGCCAGGCGCAGGGGCGAGACGGCGATCGGCTACCGCCTTGCCTCGGGCGTCAACCAGCCGCCGCACTACGGGGTCGTGCTGAACCCGAGCAAGTCGCAGCCCCTGACGCTCGGCGAGGGCGACTCGGTGATCGTGCTGTCCGAGCGCTGACGGCCGGGCGACTCCGGGCGCGACCGTCGCGGGACCACGGGCGCGCTGACCGTCGCGGCACGGTCGGCGCGCTGACCGCCTAGGCACTTCCGGCGCGCCGGCCGCCGGGGTCAGGTCCCCAGCGTGCTGACCGTCGCCGTACGCCGCGCGCGCTGACCGCGGCGGGACGAGGGGGTAGCGTGCGCGGTGTGAGGACGATCGACTGGGTCGACGGAGCCATCGAGCTCATCGACCAGACGCTGTTGCCGGACGAGCTGGTCATGCTGCGCATCACCACCGTGGACGCGCTCATCGAGGCCATCCAGCGCCTCGCCGTACGGGGGGCTCCCGCCCTGGGCGTGGCGGGAGCGTTCGGCGTCGCGCTGGCCGACGGAGACAGGAAGGCGATCGCGCGCCTGCGCGAGGCCAGGCCCACCGCCGTCAACCTCGCGTGGGGCGTCGACCAGGCCGCCGCACACCTGGAGGAGGGCAGGCAGGCGGTGCTGGCCAGGGCCGAGCGGCTGCGCGACGAGGACATCGCCGCCTGCGTGGCCATGGGCGGGCGCGGCGCCGACCTGATCGAGGGCGACAGCCTGCGCGTCATGACCATCTGCAACACCGGCGCGCTCGCGGCCGTGGAACGCGGCACGGCGCTGGGCGTCATCCAGACCCTGCACGAGCGCGGCAGGCTGGCCGAGGTGCTGGCGCTGGAGACCAGGCCGCTGCTGCAGGGCGCGCGGCTCACCGCATGGGAGCTGGACAGGATGGGCGCGCCGTACCGGCTGATCGCCGACTCCGCGGGCCCCTCCCTGCTGGCCAGGGGAGGGATCGACGCGGTGCTGATCGGGGCGGACAGGATCGCCGCCAACGGCGACACGGCCAACAAGGTCGGCTCCTATTCCCTCGCGCTGGGCGCGGAGCGCGCGGGCGTGCCGTTCTTCGTGGTCGCCCCCGAGACGACCATCGACCTCTCCACCCCCTCGGGCGAGCACATCGAGATCGAGGACAGGGCGGAGGAGGAGATCGTGAGCGTGCGAGGCGTACGGCTCGCTCCTGCGGGCACCCGGGCCCTGAACCCCGCGTTCGACGTGACGCCCCACGACCTGATCACCGCGATCGTCACCGACCGGCGAGTGTTCCGGCCGTAACCAGACCAATAATCAATAATTCCGGGATCTGTCCGTACACTCCGCGTTACGCTCGGTCGTCACCATCCCCGTCCTGGAGTTCGCCGTGGCCATCGATCTCGTCTCGCGCCGCACCTGGCGTGCCCGTCCCCCCGGCGGCAGCTACACCCAGCTCGACTCCACCAGGGGAGTCAAGGTCCACTACACAGGCGGCAGGGTCGACCCCGCCATCGTGCGCGACCACGCCAAGTGCGTCGCCCTGGTGCAGTCGATCCAGAACTTCCACATGGACGGCAACGGCTGGATCGACGTCGGCTACTGCGTGGATGAGGAGACGGAGATCCTCACCCAGCAGGGCTGGAAGTCCTACCGTGAGCTCCAGGTGGGCGATCTCACGCTCACGCTCAACCATGAGCTGGGCGTCTCGCAGTGGCAGCCGGTCCTAGAGGTGTGCGTCTTCCCGAGCAGGGAGCGGGAGATGGTGAGGATGGAAGGCGTCAGCCACTCCTCGCTCACCACGCCGCAACACCGCTGGCCGGTGGAGCGTTTCCGCAGGCGTACAGGGACCACGCGGCAGAAGGGGCCCGACGGTAGGTGGCTCCCCACGGGCGCGGCTCCCCGCTCGGTCACCGCACGTGAGCGTCTCTGGGTGACAACGGAGACACTCGGTTACTGGGATCGCATCCCGATCGCGGCTCCCTGTGCGGATCTACCGGTCGAGGCCAAGTGGTCCGACGCGTTCGTCGAGCTCGTCGCCTGGTTCTGGACCGAAGGGCACATCAAGCCCCTTCGCGGCGCGCGCCCGTCCACCAGCGTGGCGGTCTATCAGTCGATGTCCTCCAATCCAGGCCATGTCGCGCGGATCAGGGCGGCGCTGAGTGCGGTGTTCGGCCCACCGGTCGAGGCGTTTCCTCGTCTTGGCGTCCAGACCGACGGCGTGCCCAGGTGGCGTGAATGCCGCAACCGTCATCTGGCGGAGTTCCACCTCTCGGCGGACGCGGGGCGGCTTCTGCTCGAGGTCGCGCCTGACCGGGTCCCGGCCCAGGAGTTCCTGCTCTCGCTGACCAGGGCGCAGTTGTCCCTGTTCATCGAGGTCTCTCTGGCCGCCGACAACGCGGGCCAGGACGCGCTGGCGCAGAAGAGCAGGGCCGCCGCCGAGGCCTTCATGTTCGCCGTGCTCCTGTCGGGTAGCGGGGCCTCCCTTCGGATGCGTCCACCGACCGACAGCTGTCCCAGCGAGATGTGGCAGGTCAACATACGGCGCAAGCAGCACTTCGCCCCTCGTTCCGCGGCGCTGCGGGGCTCGACGTTCTCCATCACGCGGGAGATTTACACCGGCGAGATCTGGTGTCCGCGTACTGAGAACCAGAGCTGGCTGGCCCGCCGTCAGGGCAGCGTGTACTTCACCGGCAACACGTATATCGCCTGTCCGCATCGGAAGGTGTTCGAGGGGCGGGGACTGCATCATCTGCCCGCCGCCAACGGCGCGGGCCTCAACTCCGGCCACTACGCGGTGCTCGGGCTGGTCGGCAACGCGGGGCTGACGGTGCCGCCCGACGGCGTGCTGCACGCCGTCCTCGACGCCATCCAGCACCTGCGCGACAAGGGCGGGGCGGGGCGTGAGATCAAGGGGCACCGCGACGGGTTCAACACCGACTGCCCGGGTGACCGTCTCTACGCCTGGATCAGGCGCGGCGCGCCCAACCCTGGCGGGCAGGAGCCGCCGACGCCGCCGCAGCCGCAGGCCCCCGCCTTCCCCGGCAGGCTGCTGAAGTTCCCTCCCGTGATGCACGGACAGGACGTCCGCACGTGGCAGAAGCAGATGAAGAAGCGGGGCTGGAGCCTCGGCGTCGACGGCGCCTACGGGGCCGACTCGCGCGACGTGTGCCGCAGGTTCCAGCGCAACCAGGGCATCCCCGACGACGGGATCGTGGGCCCCACCACCTGGCGCCTGAGCTGGGAGGCGCCGCTGCCCTGAGCCGCGGCCGCGCGCGAGACACCCCCCGGAGCAATGTTCTGGTACGGCTCCGCTTACCATCCAAGGCATGAGACTGGCCGCGGACTTTCCGTCGACTACCCGCGACGACTGGCGGGCTCTGGCGCTCGGCGTGCTGCGCAGGTCCGGCGTGGACGCCGATCCCGAGGCCGCGCTGGCCACCGACACCTACGACGGCGTGCGCCTCGCCCCCCTCTACGACGCTGGCGACCTGCCCGAGCTGCGCGGCCCCAGGCCCGCTCACCGGGGCTGGGACGTGCGGCAGCGCCATGCCGTCCCCGACAACGAGGCGGTGCTCGCCGACCTGGAGAACGGCGTCACCTCGCTGTGGCTGGCGCTCGCCCCGCGAGATCTCGAGCGGACGCTGCGCGGCGTCCACCTCGACCTGGCGCCTGTGGTGCTGGAGGCGGGGGAGCGCACCGCGGAGGCCGCCGCCGTGCTGCTCAGCCTCGGCGCCGGCGTGAGGGGCAACCTGGGCGCGGGGCTCGGCGACCACGCCGTGGCGCTGGCCAGGCGGTGCGCGGCCGAGCACGAGGGGCTGAGGGCCATCGTCGTGGACGGCCTGCCCTACCACGACGCGGGCGGCGCCGACGCGCAGGAGCTCGGCTGCACCCTCGCCGTCGGGGTGGCCCATCTGCGGGCGCTGACCGCGGCTGGGCTGTCGGTGGAGCAGGCGCTCGGCCAGCTGGAGTTCCGCTATGCCGCCACCGCCGACCAGTTCGCCACCATCGCCAAGCTGCGCGCGGCGCGGCTGCTGTGGGCGCGGGTGGCGGAGGTCTGCGGGGGAGCCGGCGAGCAGGTGCAGCACGCGGTGACCAGCTCGGCGATGATGACGGCGCGCGATCCCCACGTGAACCTGCTGAGGACCACCCTCGCCTGCTTCGCGGCGGGCGTGGGAGGGGCCGACGCGGTGACGGTCCAGCCCTTCGACGCCGCGCTGGGCGCGCCGGACGGCCTCGCGCGGCGGCTGGCCCGCAACACCCAGGCGCTGCTGCTGGAGGAGGCGGGCGTGGGGCAGGTCGCCGATCCCGCGGGCGGCTCCTGGTACGTCGAGCGGCTGACGGCCGAGCTGGCCGAGCGGGCCTGGTCGTGGTTCCAGGAGATCGAGGCGGCGGGCGGCATCCTGGCGGCCTCGGGGCTGGTGTCGGCGCGCATCGCGGCGACGCGGGCCAGGCGTGAGGACGACATCGCCCACCGGCGCCTGCCGATCACGGGTGTGAGCGAGTTCCCCAACCCCGGCGAGCGCCCGGTGCGCCGCCCGGCCGGCGGCAGGGTGGAGCGCTACGCCAGGCCGTACGAGGAGCTGCGCGACCTCGCCGACGCACAGCCCGAACGGCCGGCGGTGTTCCTGGCCACCATCGGGCCGGTCGCCGCGCACACCGCGAGGGCGGCCTTCGCGGCCAACCTCTTCCACGCGGGCGGCCTGCGCACCCTCACCTCGGGCCCCGGCACCGACCCCGAGGCGATCGCGAGCGCCTTCGCCGCCAGCGGCGCGGCCGTGGCCTGCCTGTGCTCCAGCGACCAGCTGTACGCCGAGCACGCCACCCCCGTGGCGCAGGCGCTCAGACGCGCAGGAGCGAGAAAGGTCTGGCTGGCGGGGAAGGGAACCCACGAGGGCGTCGACGCGCGCCTGTACGCGGGCTGCGACGCGCTGGAAGTCCTCCGCACGACCTTCGACGACCTGGGAGTGGCTCGATGATCCCGGACTTCACGAACATCCCCCTGTCCTCGCCCTCCGCATCCACGGGCGCCCAGGACGGCGAGCCGTGGGAGACGCCCGAGGGCATCGCGGTCAAGCCGGTCTACACGGCCGCCGACCTCGAAGGTCTCGACTTCCTCGGCACCTATCCGGGGGCGGTGCCGTATCTGCGCGGGCCGTACCCGACGATGTACGTCAATCAGCCGTGGACGATCAGGCAGTACGCGGGCTTCTCCACCGCCGAGGAGTCGAACGCCTTCTACCGGCGCAACCTCGCGGCCGGTCAGAAGGGCCTGTCGGTCGCCTTCGACCTGGCCACGCACCGCGGCTACGACTCCGACCATCCGCGTGTGGCGGGCGACGTCGGCATGGCGGGGGTGGCGATCGACTCCATCTACGACATGCGGCAGCTGTTCGACGGCATCCCCCTCGACCGCATGTCGGTGTCGATGACCATGAACGGCGCGGTGCTGCCCATCCTCGCGCTCTACATCGTGGCCGCCGAGGAGCAGGGCGTCTCCTCCGAGCAGCTGACGGGGACCATCCAGAACGACATCCTCAAGGAGTTCATGGTCCGCAACACCTACATCTACCCGCCAGGGCCCTCGATGCGGATCATCTCCGACATCTTCGCCTACACCAGCGAGCACATGCCGAAGTTCAACTCCATCTCGATCTCCGGGTACCACATCCAGGAGGCGGGGGCCACGTGCGACCTGGAGCTGGCCTACACGCTGGCCGACGGCGTGGAGTACCTGCGGGCGGGCGTGAACGCCGGGCTCGACCTCGACAGGTTCGCCCCCAGGCTGTCGTTCTTCTGGTGCATCGGGATGAACTTCTTCATGGAGGTCGCCAAGCTGCGCGCCGCCCGCCTGCTGTGGTCGCGGCTGGTGTCGGGGTTCGGCGCGAAGAACCCCAAGTCGCTGTCGCTGCGCACCCACTCGCAGACCTCGGGCTGGTCGCTGACGGCCCAGGACGTCTACAACAACGTCGTGCGCACCTGCGTCGAGGCGATGGCGGCCACCCAGGGCCACACCCAGTCGCTGCACACCAACGCCCTCGACGAGGCGCTGGCGCTGCCCACCGACTTCTCCGCCCGCATCGCCCGCAACACCCAGCTGCTGCTGCAGCAGGAGTCGGGCACCACGCGCGTCATCGACCCGTGGGGAGGCTCCTACTACGTCGAGCGTCTCACCCACGACCTGGCCGAGAAGGCGTGGCAGCACATCGAGGAGGTCGAGGCGGCCGGCGGCATGGCCCGCGCGATCGACGCGGGGCTGCCCAAGCTGCGCATCGAGGAGGCCGCCGCCCGCACCCAGGCGCGCATCGACTCGGGCAGGCAGCCGGTCATCGGGGTCAACAAGTACCGGCCGGTCGCCGACGAGCCCATCGAGGTGCTCAAGGTCGACAACAGCGCGGTGCGGGCCCAGCAGCTCGACAAGCTGCGCCGCCTGCGCGACGACAGGGATCCGCAGGCCGTACGGCAGGCGTTGGAGAACCTCACCAAGGGCGCGGCGGGCGGCGACAACCTCCTCGCGCTCGCCGTGGAGGCGGCCCGCGCCAAGGCCACGGTGGGCGAGATCTCCGACGCGCTGGAGAAGGTGTTCGGCCGGCACGCGGGGCAGATCCGTACCATCTCCGGGGTGTATCGCGAGGAGGCCGGCCCGGTGAAGGGCATCGAGCAGGTACGGCAGGCGTGCACGGCCTTCGCCGAGGCCGAGGGCAGGCGCCCGCGCATCCTGGTGGCCAAGATGGGCCAGGACGGGCACGACCGCGGCCAGAAGGTGATCGCCACCGCCTTCGCCGACCTCGGCTTCGACGTGGACGTCGGCCCGCTGTTCCAGACGCCAGAAGAGGTGGCGCGGCAGGCGGTGGAGGCCGACGTGCACATCGTCGGAGTCTCCTCGCTGGCAGCGGGTCACCTGACGCTCGTTCCCTCGCTGCGCGAGGCGCTGGCCGAGCTGGGCGCGGACGACGTCATGATCGTGGTCGGCGGCGTGATCCCGCCCGGCGACTTCGAGGAGCTGCGCGCGGCGGGCGCCTCCGCGATCTTCCCGCCGGGCACGGTGATCGCCGACGCTGCCCTCGACCTGGTGCGCGAGCTGTCCTCGCGGTTGGGCCATTGAGAGCGCTCGACGACTACGTCAGCGGCGTCAAGTCGGGCTCCCGCGCCTGGATCGCCCGCGCGATCACCCTGGTCGAGTCGACCAGGGCCGACCACGCCGAGCTGGCCCAGCGGCTGCTCGTCGAGCTCACCCCGCTGGCGGGCCAGGCCCGCAGGGCGGGGATCTCGGGCGTGCCCGGGGTGGGCAAGTCCACCTTCATCGACGCGCTCGGCACCCTGCTGACCGATCGCGGCCACCGGGTGGCGGTGCTGGCCGTCGACCCGTCCTCGACGCGCACGGGCGGCAGCATCCTCGGCGACAAGACGCGCATGTCGCGCCTGGCGGCCGACCCGAACGCCTTCATCCGCCCCTCGCCCACCTCGGGCACGCTGGGCGGCGTCGCCAAGGCCACCAGGGAGGCGATGGTCGTCGTCGAGGCCGCCGGCTACGACACCGTGCTCGTCGAGACCGTCGGCGTCGGCCAGTCGGAGGTCGCGGTGGCCGACATGGTCGACACCTTCCTGCTGCTCAGCCTGGCTCGCACCGGTGACCAGCTGCAGGGCATCAAGAAGGGCGTGCTGGAGCTCGCCGACGTCATCGCGGTCAACAAGGCCGACGGCGAGTTCGAGCTGGCCGCGAGGAAGGCGGCGAGAGAGCTGGCCGGCGCGCTGCGCATGCTGCGCTCCGAAGGCCCTCCGCCGCCCGTGCTGACCTGCAGCGGGCTGACGGGGGCAGGCATCGAGCAGGTGTGGGCGCAGGTGCTGGCTCACCAGGACAGGATCGACCTGGCCGACAGGCGCCGCCGCCAGCAGGTGGGATGGACCTGGACGCTGGTGCGCGACCGGCTGCTGGACGAGCTGCGAGGCGACCCCGACGTGGCGGCGATCGCAGGGGAGGTCGAGCGCGAGGTGCTGGACGGCTCCCTCACCCCTTCCCTGGCGGCCGACCGCCTGCTGTCGGCCTTCAAACGCCGCTGAGCCTGGCGCGGTAGACCTCGCGGGCCCGCTCGAGGAGCGCGAGATGGTCGTCGAGCTGGCCGGGGGCGTGCAGGACCGCGTGCCCGCGCACCAGGTCCTCCAGCGCCTCCAGCCATTCCAGGCACCACAGCACGTCCTCGCGCCGCGCCACCCGCCGCCCCTCCACGTCGAGGTGGACCGGGCTGGTCAGCGCGTAGGTCAGGCCCGTCATCGACTCGGGCGAAGGCCCGCCCACCGCCTCCGCCAGGACGTAGGTGGCCTCGCCAGGCTCCAGCGAGGCGCTCACCACGGGTCCCTCGGAGACCGCGACGACGCCGTCGGCCGTCCGCAGGCGCAGCTCTTCCACCGCCGGCCCCTCGGTGCGCGCGGTGACCTCCACCCTGGCGCCGCGCTCCAGATCGAGCACGGCTCCCGGCCCGTGCCCCTCGACCGACAGCTCCAGCCACGGGCCGGTGGTGGCGAAGGTCCTGCCTCGCCGTACGGCCTCGGCGAAGGAGGCGGCGCTCAGCGGGCCGTCCACGCGGGCGTAGACGCGCGCCCACCCTGGCGGGCTGGACTGGCGGTCGAGGCGGGTGAAGGAGAGCATCGTGTCCGTCCCCGCGGTGACGGCCAGGCGGTTGCCCGCGCCGAGCAGGCGACGGTAGACGACGGCGGTGGCGGCGATGTCGGCGTGGGTGAGCACGTCGAGGCTGTCGACGAGGCCGAGCGCGGCGTCGGCGACAAGCTCGCGCGCCGCGCAGTTGCGGGCGACGGGGCGCATGAGCCGCTTGGGCGGGTCGCTCTCGGCCACGGGCTGGCCGAAGGGGTGGCTGTAGCCGAGCAGCGCCCCCGACCGGCGCAGCTCGCGCAGCGCCTCGGCGTTGGGCGGCCAGTCGGCCTCGCCCGCGAACCCGGTGTGGAAGCGCTCGGGCGGCTTGGCCTGGCCGAAGGCGTAGACGTGGCCGAGCAGGTCGTTGCGGTACTCCAGGCCCATCCGCGCCACGTGCGTGGCGTCCGACCACGGCAGGTCGGCGCCCATCCACTGCTCGAGCGCGTCGCGGTCGTAGACGCGCGAGCCCGAGACGTTGCCGGCCAGCAGGTTGAGCACGTGCAGGTCCTCGCCGAGCTGGACGGCCGCCGCCTCGGCGGGGGTGGCGACGTGGTCGCCTGCCCAGTTCAGGTGGACGTGGAGGTCGCCGCCGTACCAGCCGCGCGCGGCCGCGTCGTAGCGGCGGCGCGGCGTCAGCCGTACGGTGTGCTCCTGGCCGGGGGAGAGCGTGACGGCCGTCAGCGCCTCGCCGTACTCCATGCCCCTGGTGGCGGTGACGGTGAGGGTGTCGGCAGGGACGTCGAGGACGAGGTCGTCGCCGTGGAAGTACGGCAGGCCGTGGAAGTCGTGGCGGCGCGGCGCGCCCTCGGGGAACCAGCCCTGCCCGTCGGCGCCGAAGACGCTCCAGCGGCAGGGCAGGCCCGCGCTCAGCCTGAGCCTGGCCGAGGGCACGGTCCTGACCAGGCGGCGCAGGCAGACGGGAACGCCGTCGACGGTCAGCTCGCTGTCGGGGCGCACCTCGACCAGCCACGCCCCCGCCGCCCTGAGCTCCCGCCGCCGTCCGGCCGCCTCCACCCTGACGGGACCGTCGCGCCAGGAGTCGACCAGCAACGACACCGTGGGCGCCTGGCCCAGCGTGGTGCGGGGAGCGCCTTCCAAGCGCACCCCCTCGTCGGTGATCCGCAGCGCGGCCAGCGAGCCGGGCAGCCTGCCCTCCAACGTGTCGCGCAGCAGCTCGTCGTAGTCGGGCTCGCCCAGCCGCGCGCCGAGCTCCATGACCGAAGCGCCCGGATGGCGGTCGGCGAGCCTGGTGAAGGCCAGCCCCCAGAACCTGTCCAGGAGCTGGGGCGGCAGCACCCCTCGCACCCCGAAGAGCTTGACGTAGTGGATCTCCGGCTCACCCCAGGTGATGCCGTGCCGGTCGAGCAGCCTGCCGTAGTCGCGCAGCGCGCCCGCGACCGATTCGGGCAGCATCGGATCCTCGCACATGAGCCTCTCCCGCCTCGCGTGCCGACATCCTGGCACGGTACGGCGGAGCTCCAGGCAGGCCGGGGCGCGAATTGTCACCCGTGGGGTTCGGAATACTCCACCCCGTGTGACCTGGCTTCCTCCCAGAGGTCAGGCGCTCCGCTCGTCCAGGTGGCCGAGACGAGCTCGCCCCTGCCCCGGTAGGCACGCATGATCGCGACATGGGCGGGCAGCCGCACGAAGGCCCTGAGGTCGGCCTCGGAGCGCCACACCGACACCGACCCGATGCGGCGCGCGCCGGGTTCGGCCCACAGCCACAGGCCGACCGCGCCCTCCAGCCCCGGCCACAGGCGGCTGAGCCGCCAGCCCGCCAGGCAGGCGCGCGGCAGGTGCGCGCCGCGGTGGAGGCGGAAGGCGGTGAGGGCGACCACGACGGGATCGGCGCCTCTCGGCTCGGGCCCGGCGATCCACCGGGTTCTCCTCACGCGGGCGCCCGTCGCGGCGCCTGCCGCCCCGCGGCCGCTCGGCCCGCCGTTCCTCCTCACGCCGCCAGGACCTGTGCGGCGTCGCGGATCTCCGGGCTGAAGGGGGTGGGGCGCAGCGTCGAGGGGTCGATGTTGACGTTGACCCTGCGGCCCTCGGCGTGGACGGTCTCGCCGTCGGGCGACAGGACGCGGAAGCCGTACACGCCGCTGGTGTTGCCCATGCGCTCGATCCAGAAGTGCACCAGCGGCTCGCCCACGCCCATGATCGGCACGTGGTAGGTGATCGTGAACTCGCGGACGGCGAAGAAGACGTCCTTGAAGCGGGAGCGGGCGGGGTCGAAGTGCCAGCCCTGCTCGGTCCAGAAGGCCGTGATGGCGCGCTCGACCAGGACGGAGTAGTGGGCGTTGTGCAGCAGGCCCATGGCGTCGAGGTCGTCGAAGTGCACCTGGACGGGGCGGGTGTGGGACAAGGTCAGTCCTCCGGAAGGAGTTCGGGTGTCGGTGAGAGCGCCCGCAGCCGGTCGAGGACGGCCCTGCGGGCGTGGGCGAAGGCCGTGGGGCCGTCGCGCAGGCGGGAGTGGGTGACGGCGGCCTCGCCCAGCGCCTCGATCTCGTAGGCCAGCTGGGCCGGATCGGCGCGCAGCTCGCCCCTGTCGACGGCCTCCCTGACGGTGTGCTCCAGGTAGCCGAGCCAGTCGTTCATCGCCTGCGCGACCCGGTCCTTGACCGGGCCCGGCTTGTCGTCGAACTCGACCTGGGCGACGAAGAAGAAGCAGCCGCCCGGCAGGACGCCGTCCCTGTAGAAGGCGAGCCTGGCCTCGTGCAGCGCGAAGACCCTGCGCACGCCCTTCGGCGCGGCGGAGGCGGGGACGATGACGTGCTCCACCCACTGTCGCGCGGCCCACTCGACCGCGTCGAGCTGCAGTTCCTGCTTGTCGCGCCAGTGCGCGAAGAAACCTGACTTGCTGACCCCCGCGGCCTCGGCGAGCCTGCCCAGGCTGAGGCCGCCCAGGCCGTCGACCGAGGCCAACGCCACCGCGCTGCCGAGAATCGCCTCGCGGCTGCGCTGCCCGCGCACCCTTCGCCCATCTGCCATGCGTCCACGCTAACACAATATGACCGATCGGTCGTTTTTATTCTTTTCTGGCCAAGTGTGCTAATTTTTGGCCATGCGGTCAGAAAATGAGGCGAGCGGCCAGAAGCCGCGATCCTTCATCGAGCAGGCGCGCCGCGCCCAGATCATGGCCTCCGCCATCGAGGTCATCGCCGAGGTGGGCTTCGCCAAGGCCTCTCTCGCCCTCATCGCCAAGCACGCGGGCATCAGCAAGGGCGTCATCTCCTACCACTTCGCGGGAAAGGACGAGCTCATGGAGCAGGTCGTCGACCACGTCTACTCCGGCATCGCCGACTTCGTCCTGGCCAGGATGGAGGGGGAGAGCACGGCCACGGGGCTGCTGCGCACCCATCTGCTCACCGTCGCCGAGCACATGCGCGACCACCGCGTCCAGCTCATGGCGCTGGGGGAGATCTTCCACAACCTCCGGCTGCCCGACGGCTCACCCCGCTACGGCATCACCGCCAACGAGGAGCTCTACGAGTCGCTGGAGCGCATCTACCGCTTCGGCCAGAGCACCGGCGAGTTCCGGCGGTTCGACACCCGCGTCATGGCGATCACCCACTCCTCGGCGGTGGACAACATGTTCGCCTACTGGGCGGCCTACCCCGAGCACGACCTCGACGCCCACGCCAGGGAACTGGTCGAGATCTTCCTCAGGGCGGTGCGATGAAGCGCCTGGCCTACGTCGACAACCTGCGCGTGGTTCTCACCGTGCTGGTCGTCCTGCACCACGTCGCCCTCACCTACGGCAACATCCCCGTCTGGTACCACGTCGAGCCCGCCCAGGACCCCTCCGGGCTCGCCCTCGACGTCCTGGTCATGTTCGACCAGGCCTTCTTCATGGGCTTGTTCTTCCTGCTGTCCGGCTTCTTCACCCCCGGCTCCCACGACCGCAAGGGCGCCCGCCCGTTCCTCAGGGACCGGCTGGTACGGCTCGGCATCCCCCTGCTCGTCTTCCTCCTGCTGCTGCGGCCGCTGGTCACCTTCGGCATCTACAGGGAGACGGACCTGCCGTACTGGCAGTTCTACCTCGCCTCCTGGGACCCGGGCCCGATGTGGTTCGTGGAGGTGCTGCTCGTCCTCGTCGCCGGCTACGCCCTCGTCCGCCGCTACGGCAGGGCCCCTCGCCCCGTGCCCCAGGGCGCGCCGGGGCTCGCGGCGATCGCCGGGTACACGCTCGCGCTGGCTGCCTCCACCTTCCTGTGGCGGCTGGTCGTGCCCACCGGCCTGTACGTGCCGGTGCTCGGCCTGCCCACGCCCTCGCACCTGCCCCAGTACGTCAGTATGTTCGTCCTCGGCACGCTGGCCTTCAGGCACGGCTGGTTCGACGCGCTGTCGAGGAGGGCGGGCAGGCTCGGCTTCGCGGTGGCGGCGGCCTGCTCGCTGGTGCTGCTGCCCGTCCGGTTCGCGACCCAGGGCGTGCCGTCGGAGCTGGCGGCGGCGACGTGGGAGGCGGTGTTCGCGGTGGGCATCACCATCGGCCTGCTGGTGACCTTCCGCGAGCGCCTCAACCGGCAGGGGCCGCGCGGCAGGTTCCTGTCCGACCAGGCCTACACCGTCTACTTCATCCACCCCGTCGTGCTGGTGGGCCTGTCCTACGCCTTCAGCGCGCTGCACGCCGCCGCGATCGTCAAGTTCGCCGTCGTCGCGGTTCTGGCCCTGCCGCTGTGCTGGGGCCTGGCCTACCTGGTGCGGTCCCTGCCGGGAGCCAAACGCGTCCTGTAAACGTCGACGAAGCTGGGCAAGAGATACACATGCGACTCCGATCACGCCTGCACCGGTTCGACAAGCACCTGTACGCCTCCGTCGCGCAGGCCAGGCTGCCCGGCTTCGAGCGCGTCCTGCCACCGCTGTCGCGGGCCGCCGACAACGCCCTGCTCTGGGCGGGCATCGCGGGCGGGTTCGCCCTCAGCGGCAGGCGGCGCCTGCGCAGGGCGGCCACCAGAGGGCTGCTGGCGGTCAGCCTCGCCAGCCCTCTGGTCAACCTGGCGGGCAAGCAGGCCTTCGCCCGCAAACGCCCCGTCGCCGACTCGCTGCCCATGACCAGGCTGCTCAGGATGCCGCTGTCGGCCTCCTTCCCCTCCGGACACTCCGCCTCGGCGGCGGCCTTCGCCACCGCCGTCGCGTTGGAGGCCCCCGCCGTCGTCGCCGCGCCCGTCGCGCTGCTCGCCGGCGCGGTGTGCTTCTCCCGCGTCTACACCGGTGTCCACTACCCGGGCGACGTGCTGGCCGGCGTGGCCATCGGCGTGGCCACCGGCCTGCTCACCCGCCGCATCTGGCCGGAGGCGGGGGAGGCGGGCAGGGCCAGAGCCTCGGCCACGGCCCCCTCCTTCGACCTCGACCCCCTCGGCGACGGCCTCGCCGTCGTGGTCAGCCAGGAGGAGAGCGAGGCGGCACGCACCCTGCGCGAGGCCTTCCCCCGCGCGCGGTTCGTCCCGCTGGAATCCATGGACAAGGCCGAGGGCAAGGCGCTGGCCGTCGCGGGTGGCGACGGGACCGTCAACAGGGGCGCGCTGGCCGCCCTCGAGCACGGACGCCCCCTGCTGGTCGTCCCCGCCGGCACGCTCAACCACTTCGCCACCGAGCTGGGCATCGAGGACGCCGACGAGGCCGTCGCCGCCTACAGGGGAGGCGACCTGGTCGCGGTCGACGTGGGCGAGGTGGCGGGAGGCGTCTTCGTCAACAACGCCAGCGTCGGCATCTACCCCGAGCTCGTCGACCGGCGCGAGGCCAGGCAGAAACGCGTCGGCAAGTGGCCCGCGCTGCTGTGGGCGCTGGCCGAGGTGCTGGGCCGCGACGCGGCGCCCTTCGACGTGGTCGTGGACGGCGTGCCGTACAGGGCGTGGCTGCTGTTCGTGGGCAACTGCAGGTACGGCTCGCGCGGCGCCGCCCCGGGACGGCGGGTCCGGCTGGAGGACGGGGTGCTGGACATCAGGCTGATGACCGCCGCCCGCACCCTGCCCAGGGTGCGCGCCTTCGGCAGCGTGGTGGCCGGACGGCTCGGCCTGTCGCGCCACTACCGCCAGTGGCAGGCCGACACGGTGCGGGTCGAGACGCCGTCGGGGGAGATTCGGCTGGCCCGCGACGGCGAGACGCTCACCGCCCACGGCCCCCTCGTCTTCACCAAACGCCCCCGCTCCCTCCACGTCTTCCGATGACCTCCCACGACCCCATCCCACGGGGCGCGGGCCGGGCTTGCTGTTGAAGAACCCCGGCCCGCGTCCGGAGGAGGGCGCGGGCTCAGGCATCTCAGATGAGGTTGGCGTCCTTGTAGAAGGCGTCCAGCGTGTCGCCGAAGTGCTGCTCCACGACCTTGCGCTTCACCTTCAGGCTCGGCGTCAGCTCCCCGGTCTCCACCGAGAAGTCCGTCCCCAGGATCGCGAACTCCTTGACCGTCTCGTAGCTGGCCAGCGTCTGGTTGACCTGCTTCACCGCCTTCGCGACCTCTTCCCTCATCCGGGGATGCTCGCGCAGCTTCTCCGCCTCGTCGGGCAGGCCCTCGGCCGCCGCCCACGGCCTGACGACCTCCATGTCCAGCGTCACGAGCGCGGTGCAGAAGTTGCGCCTGTCACCGTGGACGAAGACGTGCGACAGGTACGGGCACGCCGCCTTGATGCGACCCTCGATGTAGGTAGGCGCGACGTACTTCCCGCCCGAGGTCTTGATCAGCTCTTTCTTGCGGTCGGTGATGAGCAGCCGCCCAGCCTCGTCCAGTTCGCCGATGTCGCCGGTGCGCAGCCACCCGTCGTCGAGCGTCGCGGCCGTCTCCTCGGGCAGGCCGTGGTAGCCCCGCATGACGCCGCGCCCGCCGATGAGGACCTCGCCGTCCTCGGCGATGCGCACCTCGGTGCCGGGCAGCGGGGGCCCCACCGTGCCGAACCTCACGCTGTCGGGCCTGTTGAGGAAGCTGCCCGCCGACGACTCCGTGAGGCCGTACCCCTCGAGGATCGTCAGCCCCGCGCCGTCGAAGAACTCGGCGATGTCCTGCGACAGGGGCGCCGAGCCCGAGATGAAGTAGCGGATACGCCCTCCGAAGCGGGCCCGCAGCTTGCCGAAGACCAGCCGGTCGGCGAGGGCGTACTCCAGCCTGGTGGTCAGCGGGATCGCCGCCCCTCGCTGGCGGGCCTTGCTGACCCTGATGCCCGTCTGCTTGGCCCACTCGAAGATGCGCAGCTTGGCGCCGCCCTCACGGCGCACGGTCGCGGCCACTGTGTTGTGGATCTTCTCGAAGATGCGCGGCGCGGCGGCCATGAAGGTGGGCCGCAGCTCGCCCAGGTTCTCGGCGATCTTGTCGAGACGACCGTCGATCGCGGTCGGCACGCCGATGTCGATCATCACGACCTGCAGCAGCTTGCCGAACGAGTGCGACAGCGGCAGCCACAGGTAGTGCAGGTCGTCGGGGCCGATGAGGTCGATCCTGCGGACCGCCTCCGCGGCGTAGAGCCAGTTGTCGTGGGTCAGCTCGACGCCCTTGGGCCTGCCGGTGGTGCCCGAGGTGTAGATGAGCGTCGCCAGGTCCTCTTCCTTGATCGCGTCGACCATGGCGTCGAAGTCGCCCTCGCCGCTGACCTGGTCGAGCGGGATGACCCAACCGTCCTCGCTCGCGGTGCCGTCGACGACCAGCACGTGGCGCAGGTCCGGCATCTCGTCGCGGACCGAGACCAGCTTGGCGACCTGGTCGTCGTTCTCGGCGACCACCAGCGTGCTGCCCGAGTCGTTGATCACGAACGCGCACTCGGCGGCGGTGTTGGAGGGGTAGATCGTCGTGGTGGCCGCGCCCGTGGCGAGCACCGCCAGATCGGTGAGGACCCATTCGAGCCTGGTCGAGCAGAGGATGGAGACACGCGACCCGGCGCTCGCGCCGAGAGCGGCCAGGCCGAGGGCCAGTGGGCGGACCCGCTCGCCCACCTCGGCCCACGTCAGCGAGGCCCAGCCTGATCCCGCTGGATGGCGATAGGCCTCGGCGTCGGGCGTGGCCTTGATCCGGTCGCGCAGCAGAGAGGGAATGCTGGACATTCCTGACCTCCGGTGAGGGGTGACGGCTTGGTGCGCACTCTAGGCCGAACGCAGTGTGTCAGTCGATGGCCCTGATCGGTTACGTTGTGCCGACTGTTCGGTGAACGCCTCCGTCTTCACTCTTGGCGACAACACCAACAGGAAGGCGCACCCCCCATGCCTCGCACCGCCGCACTGCGCGCCCTGCAGCGCATCGCCGCCGATCACCACGCCGCCCGCCGCCTGGGCATGCCCGTCGAGGAGGTACGCGGGCTCGGCCGCCGCGAGCTGCTCAGGCGCGCCGCCCTCGCCGGTCTGGGCGCGACCGCCTTCGCCGCCACCCCTGCCGCGGCCCTCGCCGACGTCGTCGCGGACGCTCCCAAGCCGCCGCTCAGGCCCGCCAGGATCGCCGTCGTCGGCGCGGGGATCGCGGGCCTGACCGCCGCGCTCACCCTGCGCGACGCGGGGGCCGAGCCCGTCGTCTACGAGTCGAACACCCGGGTGGGCGGCCGGATGTACACCCAGCGCTCGCTCTGGCTGAACGGCCAGACCTCCGAGATCGGCGGCGAGCTCATCGACGTCGAGCACAAGAAGATGCTCCAGCTGTGCCGCCGCTTCGGCCTCGGCACCGTCAACTTCGCGGGTTCGGGACCCAACGGCGCCGAGGAGGTCCTGCACGTCAACGGCCACTACTATCCGCGCTCACAGGCCGACGCCGACTTCAAGGAGATGTATCAGGACCTCCACGCCGACCTCATGGCCGCGGGCGAGGTCATGTGGAACAACGCCACGCCTGAGGGCATCGCACTGGACAACATGTCCATCCGCGAGTGGATCGACTCGCGCGTGCCGGGCGGATACGCCTCCGACCTGGGCAGGTTCCTCGACGTCGCCTACAACGTGGAGTACGGGGCCGAGACCACCGACCAGTCGTCCCTCGCGCTGGTCCTGCTGCTCGGCTACCAGCCCAACCCCGGCCACTTCAACGTCTGGGGCCTGTCGGACGAGCGTTACCACATCGTCGGGGGCAACGACCAGCTCCCTCAGGCCATCGCCGCCTCGCTCCCCTCCGGCAGCGTGCGGACCGGATGGCGGCTGCTGGCCGTACGGGCCAATGCCGACGGCACGCAGACGCTCACCTTCGAGGGCGGCAGGACGGTCACCGCCGACCACACCGTCCTCACCGTGCCGCTGCCGATCCTGCAGGGCCTCGACCTGTCGAGGGCGGGCTTCGACGCCAGGATGACCAACCTGCTGCGTGACGCCCGCATGGGCCACGTCACCAAGCTCAACATGCAGTTCTCCACCCGCCCCTGGCTCGGCACGGGACCGTGGGACGGGGTGTCGGCCGGCGACTGTTTCACCGACCAGCCGTGGCAGCAGTGCTGGGACACCACCAAGGCGCAGGCCGGCGCCACCGGCGTCCTCATCCAGTACGGCGGAGGCGCCGCCGCCCGCGCGCTCGACCCCTCCACGGCCTTCCCCACGCAGACCGACCCCTACGTCCGCACCCTCGCCGGCTCGGTGCTCGACGGCATCGACACCGTCTTCCCCGGCACCAAGGCGCAGTGGAACGGCAGGGCCCAGCTGTCGGCCTGGCACAAGAACCCGCACGCGCTCGGCGCCTACTCCTACTGGCCCGTCGGCTACCTGCACAGGTACGCCGGGTACGAAGGCGTGCCCCAGGGCAACGTGCACATCGCGGGCGAGCACACCTCCTACGACTTCCAGGGCTTCATGAACGGCGGCGCCACCGAGGGGGAGCGCGCGGCCAACGAGGTGATCGCGAAACTCCGGTGATCACCCTTGCCTGCGGATTTCCGGTCGCGTAACCTACCTGGGTCGTATCACCGAGCCGTGGAGGCTGTTGACGTGAGGTTCTGAGGTCGCGGGCACCGCGCCGTTCCGCCCTGTCTCTGGGCACGTGCGCACCTGGACCTCGGGCGTCTTCGCGGTGGTTCCCGCCATGTCACAAAGTTTCGACTTTTCTGACGGGAGCCTTTCCATGTCATTCTCCGTGGTGATCGACCATGTCTCGTACGGCTGGCCCGACGGGACCCAGGTGCTCAACGGCCTCGACGCCGCCTTCCCCGCCGGCCGTACCGGCCTGATCGGAGCCAACGGCTCGGGCAAGTCCACCCTGCTCAAACTCGTGGCGGGGGAGCTCACCCCCGCCAGCGGCACGGTCAGCGTTGCCGGCAGGGTGGGCTACCTGCCGCAGAACCTGCCCATGCGCGCCGAGCTCACCGTCTCCGACCTGCTCGGCATCAGCGCGACCAGGGCCGCGCTGCACGCGATCGAGTCGGGCGACGTGCGCGAGGAGCACTTCACCACCGTCGGCGACGACTGGGACGTGGAGGAGCGCGCCCTCGGCGCGCTGTCCTCGCTCGGGCTCGACGGCATCGGTTTGGACCGCACGGTGGCGACCCTGTCGGGCGGCGAGGCCGTCATGACGGGGCTGGCCGCGCAGTTCCTGCGCAGGCCCGACGTGCTGCTGCTCGACGAGCCCACCAACAACCTCGACCTGTCGGCCAGGCGGCGCCTCCACGCCGCCGTCGGCGCGTGGCAGGGCGTGCTGTTGGTGGTCAGTCACGACAGGGCGCTGCTCGAACAGGTCGACCAGATCGCCGAGCTGCGCGAGGGGAGCGTGCGCGTGTACGGCGGCAACCTGTCCGACTACGAGCGCATGCTCGAAGCCGAACAGCAGACGGCCGAGCGCCTGGTCAGGACGGCGGAGGCGGACGTGCGCCGCCAGCGCCGCGAGCTGATGGACGCCCGCACCAAGCTGGATCGCCGGGTGCGCTACGGCGCGAAGATGTACGCCAACAAGCGCGAACCGAAGATCATCATGCAGGCGCGCAAGCGCGAGGCCCAGGTGTCGGCGGGCAAGCACCGCATCATGCACACCGAGAAACTGGAGGAGGCGCGTGAGCGGCTGAGCGAGGCCGAACAGGCCGTGCGGGACGACGCGGAGATCCGCATCTCGCTGCCCGAGACCGAGGTGCCCGCGGGACGGATGGTCCTGTCGTTCAACCTGCGGGGCCGTACCGGCATGGAGCGCCTCGAGGTGCGAGGACCTGAGCGGATCGCCCTGCTCGGGCCCAACGGCTCGGGCAAGACCACGCTGCTCAGGGCCATCGTCGAGGCGGGCGCGCAGGTGCCGGTCGGCTACCTGCCGCAGCGGCTCGACCTGCTGGACGAGTCGCTGAGCGTGGTGGGCAACGTGCGGGCGCACGCCCCCACCGCCTCGCCCAACCAGGTGCGCGCCCGCCTGGCGCGCTTCCTGTTCAGGGGCGCGAGGGCCGAGCAGCCGGTGGGCACGCTGTCGGGCGGCGAGCGGTTCAGGGCGACGCTGGCGGCGCTGTTGTCGGCCGAGCCGCCGCCCCAGCTGCTCCTGCTGGACGAGCCGACCAACAACCTCGACCTGGCCAGTGTCAGACAGCTGTCGCAGGCGCTGGCCGCCTACCGGGGCGCGTTGATCGTGGCCAGCCACGATCTGCCGTTCCTCGAGGGGCTCGGGATCACCCGATGGCTCCAGCAGGATCGCGACAGTGGACTGACCGAACCGTAAATTGACGGCAGGGGATCAGCCGGGCGATAGTGTGGCAGATGGTTGCCCCCCGGTTGATCTCCTGCACGCTCGCCGTGGCGATGCTGGCGTTGACGGCCTGCACCTCCACGGTCCAGGGCCAGGGGGAGCCGACGCCATCGGGCGCCTCCCCCTCGACCGGCGAGGCCACCCCTGCCGCGCTCACCGCCGACGCCTACAGGCAAGCGCTGGGCGAGCATCGCGACGGCGTCCGCGAGGCGCTCTCCCAGGTGGCCTCGGCCAAGAGCATCAAGACGCTCGACGCCCGTGTGGAACGTGCCGAAGAGACCCTCCGCGGCGCTTCGGAGAGCCTGTCGGCTCTCGCGCCCCCCGTGGAGGCCAGGGTCCAGCACGAGGCGTACGTCGCCAGCCTGCGCGCTTTCACCACCGAGCTCGGCACCACCCTGGGCAGAGTGGGATCCATGACGGTCTGCACGGCGGGCGGCGTGTTCGCCGACCTGTCGGGCAAGCTGCAGATGCTCGACCAGACGGGAAAGGCGCTGCGGGCGCTCGGCGACTACCCGGCCGACGTCGTGCCGGTGAAGGTGGCGAAGAAGCAGAACAGGCGCCTGGCCAACGGCACGTTCCTGCGCAGCGGGCGGCGCGACGGGCGAGGCTCCCTGCAGATCGACAACGGCGCCTCCCGCGACGCGGTGGTCACCGTGCTGCGCGGCAAGGCCAAGGCGTTCAGCGTCTACGTGCGCAGGAAGTCGTCGTTCAAGGTGCGAGGGGTTCGCGACGGGACCTACGAGGTCTTCTTCACCCACGGGGCCGACTGGGACGGCCGCGCCTTCTCCCGCACCTGCAGTTTCGAGCGGTTCGAGAAGTCGGTGCGGTTCAGGACGACCTACACCTCCACCCAGATCAGATGGCACGACTGGCGCGTCACCCTCCACACGGTGAGCGGCGGCAACGCCCCCACCAAGACGGTCGACCCAGGAGCCTTCCCCGGCTGACCCTCAGGCGCGTGACATGGGAAGGGCCGCGGCCTCTGTCGAGGTCGCGGCCCTTTCACCAGGTCCTAGGAGGAGAACAGCATCCCGAGGAAGCTGTCCTTCTTGCGCCGGTGACCGTAGTGCCCGCCACCGTAGTGCGGAGCGGGCGCGCCCCAGGCGGGAGCCCCGTGCGCGGGAGCTCCGTGCGCGGGAGGCGCGGCGGGCGGGGTGTGGTACTGGGACTCCATGCGAGTCAGGGTCTCCAGCTCGCCGTAGTCCAGGAAGATCCCTCGGCAGTTCTCGCACTGCTCGATGTGGACCCCGTTGCGCTCATAAGTCCGCATGCTTCCGCGGCACTTGGGGCACTGCATCAGGTTGATCTCCTTGCCCTTGGGCGGGATTTTCCTCGGTCGTGCGTGCGCCACTATGTCAGCCCTGCCTGAGGCCGACAATCCTGCCGCACGACTGGATCAACGATTGCTCCACCTCGTCCAGTTCCCGCTCCTCGGCTTCGGCATGGCCGATTGCCACGGCGGCGAGCTGGACGGTCAGCGCCCTGGCGGGAAGGTCGAGCCGCGCCCACGGGTCGGCCGGATCGAGCGCGGGACCGCCCGAGGCCAGGTAGGAGTCGAGGAAGCGGCTCCAGAGCTCGGGTTCGAGCAGCCCGGCCGCGAACCAGGCGGCCGGTCTTGCCAGGTCCCAGGCGGGATCGCCGGTGCCCAGGTCGTCCACGTCGATCAGGAGCCACCTGTCGCCCCTTCTCACCAGCTGCCCCAGGTGCCAGTCGCCGTGGGTGAGCAGCCGGGGGACGGGCTCGGGGTCGGGGAGGGCGGCGTACGCCCGCCGTACCGTCCGCTGGGCGGCGCCGTGCCCCGGCATCGCCTCCACCGCCCGCGCCATGCGCGCGGGCCCGGCGGCCTCGGGCAGCGGCGGCATCATCGTCAGCGGTACGGCGTGCAGGCGCGCCAGCAGCCGCGCGCCCTCCTCCCACGGAGCGGCGTCGGGATCGTCACGGCCGACGGGCACGCCGGTGGGCCAGACGGTCACCGCCCTGTCGCCCACCGTGCGTACCTCGGGATCGAGCGAGGTCAGCAGCAGGCCGGTCAGCGCCGGAGCGTTCGCTGCCCTCAACCGCATCCGCAGGAGGTCGGGATCGTCGCGGACCGAGTGCGCCTTGACGACCACCTCGCCGCGGCGGACGACCACCACGTCGCTTCTGGTGGGATGGGTGACGGGCTCGCCTGTCCCGCCGTACGCGCCGGCCATGCGCGCCAGCTCTGCCTCGAGATCCACCCGCAAAGACTATGAGGTGATTCGGTGCCCATCTCCCCGAGTGCACAGGACGATCCGGCTTCGGGAGGGTGCACTGCGGGCGGCTCCGCTGCGGGAGGGTGCGCTTCGGGAGACCGCGCTGCGGGTGGCTCTGCTTCGGGAGGCTCTGCTTCGGGAGGCTCTGCTTCGGGAGGCTCTGCTTCGGGAGGCTCCGTTCGGCTGGTTCTGCTGTGTGGGTTGCCGGGCTCGGGTAAGACCACCTTGGCCAGGCGGTTGGCCGAGGAACTGCCCGCCGTACGGCTGTGCCCCGACGAGTGGCTGACGGAGCTGGGAATCGACCTGTTCGACGAGGAGGCGCGCGACCTTCTGGAGCGGCAGCTGTGGCGGCACGCTCTCGAGCTGCTCGCGCTCGGGACGAGCGTGATCCTCGAATACGGATTCTGGGGCAGGGCGGAGAGGGACGAGAAACGGCTCGGCGCGCGAGCACTCGGCGTCCCCGTCGAACTTCGCTACCTGGACGTGCCGATGGAGGAGCTGTGCCGCAGAGTCGAGGAGAGATCCGCGGCAGGGGTCCGGGGCACGGTGGCGATCACCGAGGCCATGATGGCGGGGTACGCGGCCCTCTTCCATGCTCCCGACGCGGACGAACTGTCCCTCTTCGACACCTGTGACCGGAATGGCGGACGTTGATTTGACGGGTGGCGGAGGCGTACATAGAGTTCACCAGTCCCAACCAGCCGGCGTTGGCCGTCGGCTGCCCTCCTCGGGCCGGTTCGACAGAAATCAAATGTCGAAGTAAGTTTGAGGGGTTGCCCCGGAAACGGGGCGTCGGAATTCCCGATGATTTCTCGGAAAGAGTCAATTTGACTCCGACCGGGGGAGCTGAAAGAATAAGGGCATAATGAAGCGAGTGCCACCGGGCAGGTGACGGTGAATGCGTCCGTTTCTTGAGAACTCAACAGTGTGTTAAAAGCCAGTGCATGATGCACAACCCCGTCCATTGGACGGATTCCTTTGGTTGGAACATTCATGTTTCAGCCGGGAGAAATTCTCAAACATTGTTTGGAGAGTTTGATCCTGGCTCAGGACGAACGCTGGCGGCGTGCTTAACACATGCAAGTCGAGCGGAAAGGCCCTTCGGGGTACTCGAGCGGCGAACGGGTGAGTAACACGTGAGCAACCTGCCCCTGACTCTGGGATAAGCCCGGGAAACTGGGTCTAATACCGGATACGACCGCCCCCGGCATCGGGTGGTGGTGGAAAGTCTTTTCGGTTGGGGATGGGCTCGCGGCCTATCAGCTTGTTGGTGGGGTAGTGGCCTACCAAGGCGACGACGGGTAGCCGGCCTGAGAGGGCGACCGGCCACACTGGGACTGAGACACGGCCCAGACTCCTACGGGAGGCAGCAGTGGGGAATATTGCGCAATGGGCGAAAGCCTGACGCAGCGACGCCGCGTGGGGGATGACGGCCTTCGGGTTGTAAACCTCTTTCAGCAGGGACGAAGTTGACGTGTACCTGCAGAAGAAGCGCCGGCTAACTACGTGCCAGCAGCCGCGGTAATACGTAGGGCGCAAGCGTTGTCCGGAATTATTGGGCGTAAAGAGCTCGTAGGTGGCTTGTCGCGTCTGCCGTGAAAGCTCGCAGCTTAACTGCGGGTCTGCGGTGGATACGGGCTGGCTAGAGGTAGGTAGGGGAGAACGGAATTCCTGGTGTAGCGGTGAAATGCGCAGATATCAGGAGGAACACCGGTGGCGAAGGCGGTTCTCTGGGCCTTACCTGACGCTGAGGAGCGAAAGCGTGGGGAGCGAACAGGATTAGATACCCTGGTAGTCCACGCTGTAAACGTTGGGCGCTAGGTGTGGGGATCTTCCACGATCTCCGTGCCGGAGCTAACGCATTAAGCGCCCCGCCTGGGGAGTACGGCCGCAAGGCTAAAACTCAAAGGAATTGACGGGGGCCCGCACAAGCGGCGGAGCATGTTGCTTAATTCGACGCAACGCGAAGAACCTTACCAAGGCTTGACATCGCCCGGAAAGCTGCAGAGATGTGGCCCTCTTCGGACTGGGTGACAGGTGGTGCATGGCTGTCGTCAGCTCGTGTCGTGAGATGTTGGGTTAAGTCCCGCAACGAGCGCAACCCTTGCTCCATGTTGCCAGCAGGCGCTTCGGCGTGCTGGGGACTCATGGGGGACTGCCGGGGTCAACTCGGAGGAAGGTGGGGATGACGTCAAGTCATCATGCCCCTTATGTCTTGGGCTGCAAACATGCTACAATGGCCGGTACAGAGGGTTGCGATACCGTGAGGTGGAGCGAATCCCTAAAAGCCGGTCTCAGTTCGGATTGGGGTCTGCAACTCGACCCCATGAAGTCGGAGTCGCTAGTAATCGCAGATCAGCAACGCTGCGGTGAATACGTTCCCGGGCCTTGTACACACCGCCCGTCACGTCACGAAAGTCGGCAACACCCGAAGCCCGTGGCCCAACCAGCTTGCTGGGGGGAGCGGTCGAAGGTGGGGCTGGCGATTGGGACGAAGTCGTAACAAGGTAGCCGTACCGGAAGGTGCGGCTGGATCACCTCCTTTCTAAGGAGCAGCTGGTCGAAGGCGCGAGTCTTCGGTCTACGTCGAGGTCATCAGCGAACGTCTGATGCTCGGCAGCTCATTAGTGGAGCACTGGCTACTCAACCAGGTCTGGTTGCCTGCGGGTTAGTACCGCCTTCTTCGGAGGGAGTGGGAACGGCCGCGAGGGGGCTGGAACTGGTTGGACACACTGTTGGGTCCTGAGGAAACGGACCGGATCATGGGGCCACCCGCTGCGGGTTTCGCATGGTGGTCTGATCCTTCTGTTCCGCCTCATACAGGGCTAGCGAAGAACCATCTTGGTGTGGTTTGGAGCTGGTTGCTGTTTGTTGTTTGAGATTTGCATAGTGGACGCGAGCATCTTTGTGGCCAAGTTTTTTAGGGCACACGGTGGATGCCTTGGCATCAGGAGCCGATGAAGGACGTGGGAGGCTGCGTTAAGCCTCGGGGAGTCGCCAACCAGACGTTGATCCGGGGATGTCCGAATGGGGAAACCTAGCACCAGTCATGTGGTGTTGCCTCCGCCTGAATGTATAGGGCGGTTGGTGGTAACGCGGGGAAGTGAAACATCTCAGTACCCGTAGGAAGAGAAAACAACAGTGATTCCGTGAGTAGTGGTGAGCGAAAGCGGATGAGGCTAAACCGTTTGCGTGTGATAGCCGGCAGGCGTTGCGCAAGCGGGGTCGTGGGACCCTCTGGTGGTTTCTGCCGAGACCACAAACAGTGAGAAACCTGTCTGATAGTTGAAGCCTCTGGGAAGGGGCGCCGTAGACCGTGAGAGCCGGGTAGGCGAAATCGGATGGGCTGTTTGAGGGGATCCCAAGTAGCACGGGGCCCGAGAAATCCTGTGTGAATCTGCCAGGACCACCTGGTAAGCCTAAATACTCCCTGATGACCGATAGTGCACTAGTACCGTGAGGGAAAGGTGAAAAGTGCCCCGGTGAGGGGTCGTGAAATAGTACCTGAAACCGTGTGCCTACAAGCCGTAGGAGCTTACATCAGCTTGCTGGTGTGTGATGTGACTGCGTGCCTTTTGAAGAATGAGCCTGCGAGTTATGGTGTGTGGCGAGGTTAACCCGTGTGGGGGAGCCGTAGCGAAAGCGAGTCTGAATAGGGCGTTTGAGTCGCATGCTGTAGACCCGAAGCGGAGTGATCTACGCATGGGCAGGTTGAAGCGAGGGTAAGACCTCGTGGAGGACCGAACCCACCAGGGTTGAAAACCTGGGGGATGACCTGTGTGTAGGGGTGAAAGGCCAATCAAACTCCGTGATAGCTGGTTCTCCCCGAAATGCATTTAGGTGCAGCGTCACGTGTTTCTTGCCGGAGGTAGAGCACTGGATGGCCGATGGGCCCGACAAGGTTACTGACGTCAGCCAAACTCCGAATGCCGGTAAGTGAGAGCGTGGCAGTGAGACTGCGGGGGATAAGCTCCGTAGTCGAGAGGGAAACAGCCCAGATCACCGACTAAGGCCCCTAAGCGTGTGCTAAGTGGGAAAGGATGTGGAGTCGCAGAGACAACCAGGAGGTTGGCTTAGAAGCAGCCACCCTTGAAAGAGTGCGTAATAGCTCACTGGTCAAGTGATTCCGCGCCGACAATGTAGCGGGGCTCAAGTACACCGCCGAAGTCGTGGCATTGACCCCTTTGCGGGGTTGATGGGTAGGGGAGCGTCGTGCAGCCGGCGAAGCAGCAGAGTGATCTAGTTGTGGAGGCTGTGCGAGTGAGAATGCAGGCATGAGTAGCGAATGCAGGGTGAGAAACCCTGCCGCCGAATGACCAAGGGTTCCTGGGCCAGGCTAATCCGCCCAGGGTAAGTCGGGACCTAAGGCGAGGCCGACAGGCGTAGTCGATGGACAACGGGTTGATATTCCCGTACCCGCTTTAACACGCCCATATCGAACCTCGTGATGCTAAGAGTCCTTAAGCCCCGCAGCGTCCTTCGGGACAAGTGGTGAGGCTGAACGCTCGATCCGATCGGGTAGTAGGTAAGCGATGGGGTGACGCAGGAAGGTAGTCCAACCCAGGCGATGGTTGTTCCTGGGGTAAGCATGTAGGGAGTGTCGTAGGCAAATCCGCGACGCATGTATCCTGAGATGTGATGCCGAGCCGATTGTGGCGAAGTGGATGATCCTATGCTGCCGAGAAAAGCCTCTAGCGAGTGTTGTGGCGGCCCGTACCCTAAACCGACTCAGGTGGTCAGGTAGAGAATACCGAGGCGATCGGGTGAACTGTGGTTAAGGAACTCGGCAAATTGCCCCCGTAACTTCGGGAGAAGGGGGACCTCTGCTGGTGACGAAACTAGCTTTCTGAGCTGGTGGGGGTCGCAGTGGCCAGGGGGAAGCGACTGTTTACTAAAAACACAGGTCCGTGCGAAGTCGTAAGACGATGTATACGGACTGACGCCTGCCCGGTGCCGGAACGTTAAGGGGACCGCTTAGCGCAGCAATGCGCGAAGGTGAGAACTTAAGCGCCGGTAAACGGCGGTGGTAACTATAACCATCCTAAGGTAGCGAAATTCCTTGTCGGGTAAGTTCCGACCTGCACGAATGGCGTAACGACTTCCCCGCTGTCTCAACCGCAGACCCGGCGAAATTGCACTACGAGTAAAGATGCTCGTTACGCGCAGCAGGACGGAAAGACCCCGGGACCTTCACTACAGCTTGACATTGGCGTTTGGAACGTCTTGTGTAGGATAGGTGGGAGACTGTGAAGCTCGGACGCTAGTTCGGGTGGAGTCATTGGTGAAATACCACTCTGGTCGTTTTGAACGTCTAACTCTGGTCCGTGATCCGGATCGGGGACAGTGTCTGGTGGGTAGTTTAACTGGGGCGGTTGCCTCCTAAAGAGTAACGGAGGCGCCCAAAGGTTCCCTCAGCCTGGTTGGCAATCAGGTGTCGAGTGTAAGTGCACAAGGGAGCTTGACTGTGAGACTGACGGGTCGAGCAGGAGCGAAAGCTGGGACTAGTGATCCGGCGGTGGCATGTGGAAGCGCCGTCGCTCAACGGCTAAAAGGTACCCCGGGGATAACAGGCTGATCTTCCCCAAGAGTCCATATCGACGGGATGGTTTGGCACCTCGATGTCGGCTCGTCGCATCCTGGGGCTGGAGTAGGTCCCAAGGGTTGGGCTGTTCGCCCATTAAAGCGGTACGCGAGCTGGGTTTAGAACGTCGCGAGACAGTTCGGTCCCTATCCGCTGCGCGCGCAGGAGACTTGAAAGGGGCTGTCCCTAGTACGAGAGGACCGGGACGGACGAACCTCTGGTGTGCCAGTTGTACCGCCAGGTGCACGGCTGGTTGGCTACGTTCGGAAGGGATAACCGCTGAAAGCATCTAAGCGGGAAGCTCGCCTTGAGATGAGGTCTCCCACCACGTGAGTGGGTAAGGCTCCCGGTAGACGACCGGGTTGATAGGCCGGAGGTGGAAGCACGGTAACGTGTGGAGCTGACCGGTACTAATAGGCCGAGGACTTGACCACAAAGCACGCTTTTCATTAAGCACTGTTGCTCGCGTCCACTAGGCAATTCTGAAACAACAAGCACGTCTGTGTTTGACAGTTTCATAGGGTTGCGGCGGTTATAGCGCAGAGGAAACACCCGGTTACATTCCGAACCCGGAAGTTAAGCTCTGCAGCGCCGATGGTACTGCACTCGGGAGGGTGTGGGAGAGTAGGTCGCCGCCGCGCAATCTTTGTATGGAAGGGTCTCGCCTTATGGTGGGGCCCTTTCTGCATGTTCGGGGTCTTTTCTGTTGCCCGGGCCGGGGAGGCAGCAATGGGCCGGATACGCGGATGCTGGCCTCGCGCCTCTAATCGCCTCGCCCCACGCGAAATCCTGTTTCCAGTACGCCAGCCGCTTCGCGTACTGCCAGGTCTCGGGGCGTGCAGGACCATGGCCCGGTAGGACAAAGGCGTGCGGGGCCGTAGCCCGGCAAGACAAGGGGGTGCGGGGCCGTAGCCCGGTAAGACAAAAGGATGCAGGGCCATAGTCGGGTAAGACAAAGGGGGTACGGGGCCATAACGGTAGGACAAAGGCGTGCAGGGCCATAACGGAGTAGGACACGGGGCAAGCCTGAAATCCGGTCGACATGGTTGTTGCCGGCCACCTATGGTGCAGCCATGCCAGACAGTCCCCTCATCGGTCAGTGCGACTGCGGTGCGACCGCCGGCCCGCTGGGCGTGTGCGCAGATTACTACCACGCGATCCTGGCCGAAGAGCAGGCCGATCCTGAGATGTACAGATGGCACGCGCCTGTGGTCTGCGCGTATCTCCTGCAGCATCCCTCCAGAGGGCATGAGAAGTACCTCGACAGTCAGTTCCGCTACCTGCAGTTCTACGTGGACAAGGGCCTTGACGCGCTGCTTCGCGTGGCCGCTCATCAGGTGGCGCGGAACAATCACAGGGCGCGGTCGGGCTACGACATGACGCCAGTGGCAACGTACGCGCCGCTGCCGCTGGGTCGAACACCCCGGTATTTCCGCGCCACGTTCTGCGAGCTGCCGTGCAGCGACGGCAGCTTTGTCTCCGATGGGCATCTGGCATACGGGCGCCGTATCGAAACCATCGCCGAAGCGACGCTGGAGGCATGGCGATCCCTCCAGGCCTGAAACTCCAAGGCCTGCGTCTGGTGATTCGTCGAGGCTGGACACATCAAGGCTTGCGCATGGCGATCCGTCCAGGCCTGTGACTCCAAGGCTTGCGTCTGGTGATTCGTCGAGGCTGGACACTTCAAGGCTTGCGCATGGCGATCCGTCCAGGCCTGTGACTCCAAGGCTTGCGTCTGGTGATTCGTCGAGGCTGGACACTTCAAGGCTTGCGCATGGCGATCCGTCCAGGCCTGAGACTTCAAGGCCTGCGCGCTGCTATTCGGGTAGGCCTGTTTGGTTGGAGCCTCACGACCGGACGGCGGCCAGGTCGTGGTGCATCACCGAAGTCGTGGCGTACTGAAGCTGTCGCGTCGGCGGACACCTCCGCCGAACCCGATTACCCGGTGTCCAGGGGAGGAGCAGGAACGGTTCGTCAGCGGCGGTGCCGTGGTTGACGACAGGCCGTAGCACGGCGGCGCGCCCGCACCACGCGTGAGATGTCAGGCCCGGATACCGCGGTATCCGGGCCTGACATGTCATCGGCCCGGCTCCTGCCATCGGGTGTCGAGCCGGCCGTGTCGCAGGCGGCCTACCAGGCGGACGTGCAGCGTCTCCGGTGTGTGGTCGCCCGCGTCCCTGCTGATTCCCAGACTGCTGTGCCGCACCGACAGCTCGTTGGCGTCCACCACTATGCCCGGTGCGAGGACCAGCTCCACGGTGCCGCCGCGCACCTGTAGCTCGATGACCAGTTCGGGGGCGCTGCGCACCGCGCTGGTCAGGTCCAGCATCACGTCGCACCACGCGGTGCGCAGCGCCAGCCGGTGCGGCAGCGTCCACCGGCCCTCACGGCGCACCGAGCCGTGACGCTCGTGGATGGTGAGCAGTTCGGCGGCCGGCTCGGCCGGTGTCCCGGCGAACGGCAGCGTGAGTGCGCCGTCGCCGCCTGGCACCGCGACCAGGTCGGTGATGAGCGGGGCCAGCGCGTCGATGGTGCGGGCGGTCAGCGCCGCGTCCAGTCGCTCGTCGAACTCCACCGGGTCGAGCCGGCCGTCGGCGACGGCGGCGCGCAGCTGTTCGATGACCAGGTCGCGGTCCGTGTCGGACGCGCGCAGCGCGGGTGAGCTGGGCGGATCTGCCGGCATCCGGCCTCCTCCGTGGCGAGGTGGCGGCAACGCGCCACCGAAATTGTTGGCTGATCGGTCAAGGGAGACAGCTACCTAGTGCGGTGTCCACGAACCTTCGCCGGGTCGGTGTGGGTCGTCAACCTCGGCGCTCGCCAAACCCCGAGCCGGTGCACGTTGATGGACACTAGGCGATCTTGCGGCGGTAGGTGTTCATGGCGAAGACGTACGCGACGACGAGGAGGCCGACACACCAGCCGAGGGCGATCCAGATGTCGGTGCCGACCGGCTGCTGGGTGAACAGGTCGCGGATGGCGTTGACGATGGACGTGACCGGCTGGTTCTCGGCGAAGACGCGTACAGGGCCTGGCATGGTGTCGGTGGGCACGAATGCCGAGCTGATGAACGGCAGGAAGATGAGCGGGTAGGAGAACGCGCTCGCGCCGTCCGGGGTCTTGGCGGTGAGACCGGGGATCACGGCCAGCCACGTCAGCGCCAGGGTGAACAGGATCAGGATGCCGGCGACCGCGAGCCACGCCGCCACGCCCGCCCCCGAGTGGAAGCCCATGAGCAGGGCGACGAGCACGACCACCACGAGCGAGATCAGATTGGCGACCAGCGAGGTCAGCACGTGCGCCCACAGCACGGACGACCGCGCGATCGGCATGGACTGGAATCGCTCGAAGATGCCGCTCTTCATGTCCAGGAAGAGCCGGAACGCGGTGTAGGCGATGCCCGAGGCGACCGTGATGAGCAGGATGCCGGGCAGCAGGTAGTTCACATACGAAGTCCCCGTCTTGATCGCGCCGCCGAACACGTAGACGAACAGCAGCAGAAACGCGATCGGCATGATCGTGGTCGTGATGATGGTGTCCATGCTGCGCGTGATGTGACGCAGGGATCGTCCCAGCAGGACTGTGGTGTCGCCGAAGAAATGCTTGGTCATCGGTGTTCCTTACTCGTTCGTGCCGACGTCGCGTCCTTGCTGTTGGCGCCGACGAGGGTGAGAAAGACGTCCTCGAGGGTCGGCTGCTTCTCGACGTATTCGACCTGGGCGGGCGGCAGCAGCTGCTTGAGCTCGGCCAGGGTGCCGTGGACGAGGATCCGGCCCTCGTGCAGGATCGCGATCCGGTCGGCGAGCTGCTCGGCCTCGTCCAGGTACTGCGTGGTGAGCAGCACCGTCGTGCCGTTCGTGGCGAGCTCCTTGACGGCCTGCCACACCTCGATGCGCGCTTGGGGGTCGAGCCCGGTCGTGGGCTCGTCGAGGAAGATGACCGGCGGGTCGCCGATGAGACTCATCGCGATGTCGAGGCGGCGGCGCATGCCACCCGAATACGTCGAGACCTTCCGCGCGCCCGCGCCGGTCAGTGAGAAACGGGCGAGCAGGTGATCGGCGATCTTGTCAGGATCCTTGAGATGCCGCAGCCGGGCGACCAGCACGAGGTTCTCCCGCCCGCTGAGGATCTCGTCCACTGCCGCGAACTGTCCCGTCAGGCTGATCGACTCCCGCACCTCCGCCGGGTGCGTGGCGACGTCGAAGCCGTGGACGCTCGCCGTGCCCGCGTCGGCTTTGAGCAGCGTGGACAGGATCTTCACGACCGTGGTCTTGCCGGCCCCGTTCGAGCCGAGCAGGGCGAAGATGCTGCCCCGCGCCACGTCGAAGTCCACGCCGCGCAGCACCTGCAACTCCTTGTACGACTTCTCCAGGCCCTGCACGTGGATCACAGGCCCTCGGATCTTGTTGGCTGTCATTCAGATGTCCGTTCTCTGTTTCGTCACGACTTGTCGCTTGTGGCGTGATCGATGGTGTTCCTGACCCTGCGGGTGGTTCGTGAGAAACGCTTCGGTGAACTCGACCGGGCCTGCCCGGCGACTTCGCGGATCGGGGGTTCCGTTCGTCGCGCTCTGCTCGAACAGAGCGGCGAGATCCTCCAGCGTCGACAGCAGGCTGTCCGCCTTGTCCGGCGGGCCGAGGAACCGCAGGTACCGCCGCAGCGCATCGGTCGCCGTGTGAGAGGTGGTGGGGAAGCCGCTGCTCGCGCGCCTTGCATGGCCGATCGCACCGCTTGTCCTCGATCGGCCCGGCGACCGTCTCCAGGTATCGGCAGTAGCGCTGCTCCGGCTCGCTCGGCCCTGCGGCCATGTCTGCTCACCTCGTTCGCGGAGCTGTTCGAGCCGTTCGGTGAAGCTCCAGGTCCTGCGGAACTCGTCGAGATACTCCCGCCCGCGTGGGTTCAGGGAGTACACCTCGCTACGCATGACCTCTCCTCCCCGGATGGAGCCCGAGGTGGTGGTCGCGGTGAGCGTGCCGTGCGCGGGGTCGACGAGGATGGTGAGCGTGCCGTGCGCGTGGTCAACGAGGATGTCGCCGCCGGCCGAGTTCGCCCGCAGGTCGCCGGTGGCCTCGCCAGTTCGGGGACGTCCGCCGAAGTTCTTGATCGGCCCGCAGGCGCCGATCGTGCGGACACGGAGCCGCTGCCGGTGGGGAGGTCGACCGGGCGGCGCCGCTGAGCGGCTGAAGTTCAGGTTGGCAGTTCAATCGCGCTCTGCTGTAGCGGGCGCGGCCTCGGGGGGTGTTCCAGCACCCTCCCGGGGGTCCGTCCGACTGGACGGCCTACTCGCAGAAGACACGCAGGTGGCCATCGGGCTGCTCGAGCTCCACGACCGTCTCGTCGAGGTGCTCCACGAGCGCCTCGAGGTGTTCGGGCTTGAGCTGCGTGAGGTCGAACGGCACGCCCGACTTGCTCAGCTCGGCGTTGGCCCGGTCCAGTGCCTGCGGCGGGATCAGGGCCGCGAGCTGTACGCCGGCCCGCAGCAGTTGCAGCGGCACCCGCACGTTGAGCCGCCCCGACTCGCCCTCATCGAGGAACTCCATCATCACCCGCAGGTACTTCGCCCTGCCTTTCGGCCGGGCGGCGGGACTGGCCGAAGTCGGCGGCTGGGCTCGTTCGAGCGCGGCGATGAGCTGCTCCGCCTCCTCTGCGGTGATCTTGCCCTCGGCCAGCATGTCGAGGATGTTCTTACGCTCTTCGTTCATCGGAACCTCTCCTATCGGATGGCTACGAGTACGGCCGTACGGCTGAACTCGAGGTCGACCCGGGTGCCGGGCAACGCGGAGACGATGCGCCAGCCGGTGCCGAGTGCCCGCACCACATCGATGCGGAACACGTGGCAGGCCACGGCCGCTCCCAGGACGGCCAGGACCACGAACGGTGAGAACACGAGCACCACGGGGAGCAGCGGGACCCAGATCCGGATGGGGCGACGGTCGGGGCGTTTGACCCGTACGGTCAGCAACTGCGGCATCACGTGCGCCCCTCCAGTTCGGACAAGGCCTGCTGTGCGGTGATCTCGCCGCGGCGCAACCGATCGATGACGTCGGCCCGCGACGGCGCCGGATCGGTCTCGACGAAGTCGAGCATCTGCGTGATCCGCTTCAGCCGCGATTTGATCGTCGGGTAGCTCACCCCGAAGATCCGCTCCATCTCCTTGATGGAGCCGTGGCAGCGTACGAACGCCGTGACGAAGACCTGATCCTCGACGTTGAGCTGAGCCAGTTGCGGTAGCTCGAACTCACCCTCGATCGCGACGCCGCTGCCAGTCAGACGCACCCGCTCGACGACGAACGGCTGACCCCGGGTCAGGTTCGTGAGTTCCTGCCAGTCCATCGCCTGATCTCTCATATCTCAAGTTATACCCGTCCTACTCTTAACTTTCAATAAGACGATCTTGATTTTTTTAAGTCAGCACTTCCACTGTGAACGAGAAGTCGCGTGAGCGAGCTGACGGAAGCGGTGTCGCAGGCCGGGAACTCCCACTGCGGAGCGGAGGTGCCGTCGTCGGACGTCCACCGCAGTGGTTCCTGTGCCTCGGCACTCCCGCATCACCGCCTTCCACCGCGGCGGCCTCTCCTCGGCGAAGCATCTCGCTGCGCCCTGTCCCGCCCGTCCGCCCGTCCGCCCGTCCGCGGGACCGGAGGGCGGTGGGGAGGGTGTTCTAGGGTGGCGGTCTATGAGGATCGGATTTGCCGCCCCCGTGTCCGGGCCCTGGGCCACTCGCGACAACCTGCGCAGGATCGCCACGCGCGCCGAGGAGCTGGGGTACCACGAGCTCTGGACCTTCCAGCGTCTTCTCTACCCGGAGAACCATCCGATGGGGCCGACCTATCGCAGCGTGCACGATCCCCTCGTCACCCTGGCCTATCTGGCCGGCGTCACCGAGAGCATCAGGCTCGGCGTGGCCGTGGTGAACATCTTCGAACCGCCCGTGCTGGTGGCCAAGCAGGTCGCGACTCTGCAGGAGGTCTCGGGTGGGCGGGTGACGTTCGGGCTGGGGCTCGGATGGTTGCCCGAGGAGTTCGAGGCGATGGGGGTCGACTTCGCCAAGCGCGGCCGGAGGGGCGAGGAGTTCGTCGAGGTGCTGCGCGCGTGCTGGGGTGAGGAGGTCGTCCGGCATGAGGGGGAGTTCTACCGGGTCCCTGCCTCGCATCTGGACCCCAAGCCGTCGCCGGTGCCGCCGCTGCTGCTGGGCGGTGGAGCCGAGGTGGCGCTCAGGAGGGCGGGACGGCTGGGCGACGGCTGGGTGAGCGCCAGCAGGGAGGATCTCTCTGGCATCGCCGAGAAAATCTACACCGTAAAGGCGGCGGCCAGTGAGGCGGGACGCGATCCCGAGGCGTTGAGGTTCGTGTGCAGAGGCGTCACCAGGGTGAGTGAGGCCAACGATGGGCCGCCGCTGAGCGGGCCGTACGAGAAGATCAGGCAGGATGTGGCGGCGCTGGCCGAGCAGGGGGTGACGGAGGTGTTCCACGATCTGAACTTCGACCCCGCGATCGTGACCGCCGATCCCGACGAGGCCATGCGCAGGGCTGAGGAGGCGCTCGAAGCGCTGGCTCCCTGACGCCGTGGCGAGCGCCGCGATTCGCGGGCGTTCATGAGCGGGCGTTCATGAGCGGGCGTTCATGAGCGGGCGTTCATGAGAGGCCCGCGAGGCTCCGGCATGGCCGCCACGTCCGGACGCGCCTCGCGCACCATGGTCATGGGTGGCCATCGCAGGCCGCGTGGAGTGCGTGCTCGCCGGCGCAGGCGAGCATGCGTTCACTGGGGTGGCGCCCGTCCCGGACGGGCGCCGAGGGGTTACGTCGTGGGGAGGTGGCGGTTCCACCAGTCGAGGATGGCCTCGAAGCGGGCCACCCGGTGGCTGGGCAGGCCTGAGCGGGACATCTCGTGTCCCTCACCGGGGAACAGCAGCAGCTCCGTCTCGACCCCTCGCAGCTTCAGCGCGACGAAGAGCCGCTGGGCCTGCTCCACAGGGCAGCGCCAGTCGTTCTCCGAGTGGATGATCAGGAACGGCATCTCGATCCGGTGCGCGTGGCTGAGCGGGCTCAGGTCGCGCCAGCGCTCGGGGTCGGGGCCGTAGAGGTCGTGGGCGAAGGACCAGCCGATGTCGCTGGAGCCGTGGAAGCTGTCGATCGCGTTGACGGCCCGCTCGCTGATCGCCGCCTTGAACCGGTCGCCGTGATGGGCGGCCAGCCAGGTGGTCATGTAGCCGCCGTGCGAGCCGCCCAGGACGCCCACGCGGTCGGCGTCCAGGCCGCCGCTGGCCAGGGCGGCGTCGAGGAGGGCGAGCAGGTCGATGGCCGAGACGTTGCCGACGTCGCCGATGACGGCGGCGCCGTGGGCCTGGCCGTACCCGGAGGAGCCACGCGGGTTGCCCATGACGACGGCGTATCCGGCGGCGGCGTAGACCTGGGCCTCGTCGAACAGGTGCCAGCCGTACTGGGTGAAGGGGCCGCCGTGGATCATCAGCAGCGTGGGGTGCGGGCCCTCGCCCGTGGGGCGGACCACCCAGCCGTGGACGGGGTGGCCGTCGGGGGCGGTGGTGGTGATCTCCTCCAGGGGGAGGGGGGTGAGGGCGGAGAAGGCGGTGGGGGCGCTCTCCTTGCCGTCGCGCAGCACGACGAGCTCGCCTGGGCTGTTCTGGTCGGCGACGGTGGCCACGGTGGTGCCCCCGGCGTGGGCGGGCGCGAAGACCTCGCGCCGGCCCGCGATGAGGACCGTGGGCTCGTCCCCGTCGTACGGCACGAGCAGCAGGTCGGAGGCCCCGCGGTTCTCCGAGGGGAACAGCACGCCGTCCGCCGTGGGGACGATGGTGCCTTTGCCGGCCAGATGGTACGGCTCGGCGGCGGTGAGCCGGCGGGGGGCGGCGGAGCCGTCGGCGGGCACGGAGAAGACGCCGCGGTGCCTGGCGATCAGGGTGCGGCCTTCCGGTCCTGGCTGGGCGGCGACGAAGCAGATGGTCTCGCCGTCGGGGGTGAAGCGGGGCAGGCCGACCGAGAGGGTGGTGTCGGTGACCCTGTGCAGGCCGGTGCCGTCAGGCGCGCACGTCCACACGTCGGAGTAGTGGTCGAACCCGCGGCTGTCGTGGCGGGCCGCGGCGAAGGTCAGCCGCGCGCCGTCGGGGCTCCACGCGGGCTCGTCGTGGTCGTAGTCTCCCTCGGTCACCTGGACGGCGGGCGAGGGGGAGGTGCGGGAGGCGAACGGGTCGACGACGAAGACGTGGGACCTGCGGTCGGTGTAGAAGCCGAGGTTGTCCAGGCGGTACTTCAGCCCGGTGATGCGGCGGGGGCGCTCCTTTTCCGGCTTGGTGTCGCCGTACCTGCCCTCCTCGGGCACGCGGGCGACGAAGGCGAGCTGCCGCGAGTCGGGGCTCCACGTGGGCTTGCCCGCGCCGAGGGGCTGGTCGGTGACGCGCCAAGGCTCGCCGCCCGCGGTGGGCATGACGTGCAGCTGAGGCTTGCCGCCGTTCTCCGCGCGGGTGAAGGCGAGCCACCTGCCGTCGGGGGAGTAGGCGGGCTCGGCGTCGCGGCGGCCGCCGGTGAGCTGGCGGGGCTCGCCCGAGCCGTCGGTGGGGACCAGCCAGAGCTCGCCGCGGTACTCGTCGGCGTCGAGGTCGGGCCGGGTCACGGCGACGACCGCCTGCGTGCCCTCGGGGGACACGCTCGGGGTGCCGAGAGTGTGCAAAAGGGAAATATCGCGGGGTTTCATGGCCGAAACACTATCTGTAGCGCCTCGGCGGCGACGGCATGGCGAAGTTCTCTGATGCCCGGACGTCCGCGGACCGGGTGGACGGCGTTGGTCAGCAGGACGACGGTCAGCCGGCGGGCGCGGTCGACGAGCAGGGAGGTGCCGGTGAAGCCGGAGTGCCCGAAGGCGTCGGTGAGCGGGCCGACGACGGCGGGGTCGCCGATGCGGACGCCGAGGCCGTGGCGGAAGGGCGCGTTCTTGACGTCGTGGTCGCGGGTCATCTCGTCGGTGAGGGGCAGGTGGCCGAGGCGGAGGGCCTCGCCGTAGCGGAGCACGTCGTCGGCGGTGGAGAAGACGCCCGCGTGGCCGGCGACGCCGCCGAGGGAGTGGGCGGTCTCGTCGTGCACCTCGCCGATGGCCCTGTGGCACTCGGTCTTGGCGATGCGGGAGACGTCCGCGGGCGCGTGTCCCTGCCCTGTGGAAGCCAGGGGGTCTCGGGAAGGGCCCGCGTCTCCCGAAGGGGGCAGCGGGGAGGTGTCCTCCCGGAACGGGAGGCGGCGGTAGGCGGTGTCGGTGAGGCCGAGCGGTTCCGTCACGCGGGCGCGGACCAGTTCGTCCAGTGGCGCCGCTCCCGCGATCTCCGCGATCCGTCCCACCGTCACCATGCCGACGTCGGTGTACAGGTAGGGACCGCCGACGGGCGAGGTGATCGGGGTGGCGAGGATGGTGTCCATACGCGCTGCGGGCGACACGTGGTCCACCCGGTGGGTCGGCTGCAGGCCGGCCGTGTGGGTGAGCAGGTGGCGCAGGGTGATGTGCGGGCGGTCGGCGTAGAAGGCGGGCAGCCAGGTGGCCACCGGCGCGTCCAGGTCGAGCCTGCCCTCGGCCACCAGTGACAGGATCACCGAGGTGGTGAACAGCTTGCTGATGGAGGCCAGGTCGAAGACGGAGTCGCGGCGGGCGGGTGGGCGCACGGGCGCGAGCGTCCCGTCGGGGTCGGTGTAGCGGACCAGCTCGCCTGCGGCCTCGGCGGCCACGACCTCGCCGTCCACGGCGATCACCGCGACGGCGGCGGGCACGATCGTGGGGACGGTGGCGGACAGGACGTCAGCGAGCATGCCGTACCTCGCCGAGCCGGGAGCCGTGCGACTCCAGCAGGGTTCGCGCCCCGTCGGCGTCGACGCCGTGCTCGATCATCACCACCGCGATCTTCGCCTGGCCGTCCGCCGCCTCCAGCGTCTCGCGGGCGGTCTCGGCGGAGACGCCGGTGATGTCGCTGACCATGCGGGCGGCGCGCCCTGCGAGCTTCGCGTTCATCGCCGACATCTCGATCATGTTGTTCCCGTAGGTGCGGCCCAGCCTGATCATCGAGATCGTGGAGATCATGTTCAGCACCAGCTTCTGCGCGGTGCCCGCCTTGAGCCTGGTCGAGCCGGTCACCACCTCGGGCCCGACGACCACCTCGATGGCGTGGCCCGCCGCTGCCGACAGCGGTGTCCTGTGGTTGCACGACAGCGCCACGGTCAGCGCGCCCCGCCTGCCGGCCTCGGCGAGCGCGCCCAGCACGAAGGGCGCCCTGCCGCTGGCCGAGATGCCCACGACGGAGTCGAGCGCGCCGACGCCGCGCTCGGCGAGGGCCTCCTCGCCCGCGGAGGTGTCGTCCTCCGCGCCCTCCACCGACCTGGTCAGCGCGGGCAGTCCGCCGGCGATCACGCCCTGCACGAGGGAGGGGTCGGTGCCGAAGGTGGGCGGGCACTCCGAGGCGTCGAGGACGGCCAGGCGGCCCGAGGTGCCCGCGCCGACGTAGAGCAGCCGTCCTCCCGCCGCCATGCGGGCCGAGATCGCGTCGATCGCCGCGGTGATGGCGGGCAGGACGGCGCCGACCGCGGTGGGAACCGTGGCGTCGGCCTGGTTCATCAACTGGGCGATCTCCGAGGTCGGCAGCCGGTCGATCTGGCTGTAGCGCGGATCGCTCTGCTCCGTGGACAGCTCGGGGAGTGGATCAATCATGACGCTAATTTCCACCTTTGGCATCTCGTATGCAAATAAGCTTCAGCTATGTCTTACGTACGCACCGGAGCCGAACGGCTGGCCGCGGATCCCGGTCTGGTCAAGGGCGGCAGAATCGGCCTGATCACCAATCAGACGGGAGTCCTGAGAGACCTGACCCCCACGCCCATGGCGCTGCGGAACCTCGCCGCGCTCTTCAGCCCCGAGCACGGCGTGCGCGGCACCGTCCAGGACGGCGCCAGCGAGGGCTCGGGCGAGAGCTTCGGCCTGCCCGTCCACGACACCTACCTCAAGGAGGGCGCCGAGCTCGACGGGCTGGTGGCCGCCTCGGGGGTGGACACGCTGGTGTTCGACCTGTTCGACGTGGGAGCCAGGTTCTACACCTACGTCTGGACGATGAAGGACCTGATGGGGTCGGCCAAGCGGCTCGGCCTGCCCTTCGTCGTTCTGGACAGGCCCAACCCGATCGGCGGGACGGTCGCCGAGGGGCCGCTGCTCGACCCGGCCTTCGCCAGCTTCGTGGGCGGGGCGCCGATCCCCAACAGGCATGGGCTGACGGTGGGCGAGCTGGCGCTCTCCCTCGACCCCGGCGTCGAGGTGATCAGGGCGGAGGGATGGCGCAGGGATCTGCCGTTCGCCGCGACCGGGCTGCCGTGGGTGATGCCCTCGGTCAACATGCCCACGCTCGACACGGCGCTCGTCTATCCGGGCACAGGTTTGTTCGAGGGCACCAACCTGTCGGAGGGGCGCGGCACCACCAGGCCGTTCGAGCTGGTCGGAGCGCCCTATCTGGACGACAGGTTCGCCCCCTCGCTCAACGCCCTCGACCTGCCAGGGGTGCGCTTCCGCGACCTGTGGTTCATGCCGATGTTCAGCAAGCACGCGGGCACGGCCGTCCGGGGGGTGCAGTTGCACGTCACCGACGCGCGGACGTTCAGGCCCGTGCTGACGGCGGTGTCGATGATGTATCTGGCCCGTACGCAGCATCCCGAGGAGTTCGCGACCACCCCGTTCCTCGACAAGCTCTGGGGCTCCGACACGCTCGCACGCTGCCTGGAGGCCGGAGGGGACCCGCGCGAACTGTGCCCGGAGCCCGCCACCCCCGAGGGCGGGCTCCTGTACGCGTGACCTCAACGCAGATCGCGCCGGTAGAGCCAGAAGACCCGCTCGGCTCGCGCGCCCACGGCGCGCGAGTAGAAGCGGAGCGGGCCCACCCAGCCGATCTGCGCCTCGGACAGCCCCGCGGCGTGCTGCTCGGCCAGGCAGCGGCGCAGCAGCACGCCGCCGAGGCCGAGCCCGCGCGCCGCGGGCGAGGTGCCCATCGGGCCGAACCAGCCGGGCCTGGCGCCCCAGGCGGCGAACGCGACGATCTGGCCGTCGAGCCTGGCGTAGTGCAGTCCTGTGGCGGTGCTCGCCTCCCATGCCCAGCGCTCGTTCCACTCCTTCTCGACGAAGGCGGCGACCTCCCTGCGGTCCTGGTCGCCGGCCTTGTGGAGCGTGACGCCCTGCCGTACGGGCGGCTCCTCGGCGGGGGGCGGCAGCGGGGCCGTCATGTTCCACGCGACGTGGTAGCGCTCGTATCCCGCGCTCTCGGCCAGGCATGCGGCGGCGGTGTATCGCACGTCGATGCCCGGCCACGCGTAGGCGGGCGGGTTGCCCGCGAAGCGCGCCTGCGTCGCCCCCTCGGCACGCAGCCACTCCTCCGCGGCGCGCAGCAGCTCGCGTCCGCGCCCCTTGCCCTGATGGGCGGGGTGTACGGCCAGCAGGTCGATGTGCCCGACCGTGGGATCGCGCTCGGCCAGCGAGGCCATGACGAAGCCGCCCTCGGTGGCCAGCGCCGTCCACCGCCGGGTCTGCGGCGGCGCGGCCAGCCGTGCGACCAGCGCGGGGGCCTCGTCCGCGTCGAGGGTGAGGGCCGCTCTGGCGATCTCGCCCAGCGCGGGCAGCTGGGCCGCGGTGATCACACGCGCCCCAGGTGGGTGGCGACGACGTCGCGCGACTTGGGATGGAAGCAGGCGTGCTCCTGCGGGACGCCCTCGGTCAGCCCGAGCACGGGACGGCCCGTCTCGCACTCCTCGGTCCTGAACGGGCAGCGCCTGGCGAACAGGCAGCCGGCGTCCTCGTGGCCGGCGTCCAGCGCCTCGGTCGGCACCACAGGCTCGGGTCCCGGCTCCTCCAGGCCGTGCAGCACGGGGATGGCCGACAGCAGCGACTGGGTGTAGGGGTGCACGGGGTCGGAGATGATCGTGTCGACCGAGCCGCGCTCGATGACCTGGCCGCGGTAGATGACGTACAGCTCGCCGTCGTCGCCGATGTAGCGCGCGGTGGCCACGTCGTGGGTGATGAACAGCACGCTCACGCCGAGGCGTTCGCGCAGGTCCTTCAGCAGCGCCAGGATGCCGAGCCGGAGCGAGACGTCGATCATGGAGGTGGCCTCGTCGGCGACGAGCATCTCGGGGTCGACCGTGAGGGCGCGGGCGATGACCACCCGCTGGCGCATGCCGCCGGACAGCTGGTGCGGGTAGCGGCCGATCACGCTGGCGGGGTCGAGGCCGACCAGGCCGAGGACCTCGTGCGCGCGCTCGTCGATCCACGACTTGGGCCTGCGCGTCTGCTTGGCGCGCAGCTCCAGCGGGGCCCGCAGCGTCTGGTGGATGGTGCGGGTGGGGTTCAGGGCCGAGTAGGGGTCCTGGTGGATCATCTGGACCTTGCGGAAGAGCCGGTCCTTCGGCGAGGTCACGCTGACGCCGTCGATGGTGATCTCGCCGGTGTCGTAGGTCTCCAGGCCGGCGATGATCCTGCCGAGCGTGGTCTTGCCGCACCCCGACTCGCCGATGAAGGAGGCGGCCCCGCCCTTGGGGATCTGGAAGTCCACCCCGCGCAGCGCCTGCACCGTACGGCCCGCCAGCACGCTTCCGCGCTGCTTGAAGGTCTTGGTGATGCCCTTGCCGCTGATCATGCGTGCTCCTTCACCTTGACCGCGTGGCAGGCGATGATCCGGTCTCCGTGGGGGATGGCCTCGGGGTCGACGGTGTCGCACACGTCCATGCGCAGCGAGCAGCGCTCCCTGAACACGCACCCCTCCTTCGGCACGGTGGTCAGCGTCGGCGGCCTTCCCGGCAGCGCCTGCGCCTGGTTGATGTCACCCGTCAGGCGCGGGATGGCCCTGATCAGGCCGCGCGTGTAGGGGTGCTGCGGGTCGGCGAGGACCTCGCGGGTGGGGCCCTGCTCGACGATGCGGCCGCCGTACATGACCGCGAGGCGGTCGGCGACCTCGGCGACCACGCCGATGTCATGGGTGATGATCATGGTGGTCAGCCCGCGCTCGGCGTGCACCTCGCGGATGATCCGCAGGATCGTCGCCTGGGTGATCATGTCGAGCGCGGTCGTCGGCTCGTCGAGGACGACCAGGTGGGCGTTGAGCACCAGCGCCAGCATGATGCCGACGCGCTGGCGCATGCCGCCAGACAGCTCGTGCTGATGGGAGTCGAGCACCCGCGCGCCGTCCAGGCCCATGCGGCCCAGCAGCTCCTTGGCCTCCCTCACCAGTCCGCGCAGGTCCTCGACGCCGTGCGAGCGGCCCAGGTCGAGCAGCTGCTTGCCGACGGTCTTGAGCGGGTTGAGCGAGTTCTGGGCGGCCTGGAAGACGTAGCCGATGTGGGCGCCCCTGGCCTTGCGCAGCTGCTCGCCCTGGAAGGACACCACGTTGCCGAGGTCGTCGATCTCGACGCTGCCGGCGCTGATGCGTCCGGGCGGTTGCACCGCGTTGAGCAGCGAGAAGGCCAGCGTGGACTTGCCCGAGCCCGACTCGCCGACGATGCCGGTGATCGTGCCCGCCGCCAGCTCCATGCTGACATCCCGTACGGCGGGCAGCTCGCCCGCCGGGGTCTTGTAGACGACCGTGAGGCCGTCGATGCGCACTCCCGGCGCTTGTTTCGCCACTTCCTACTCCTCGCGCAGCCGGGGGTTGAAGATCTCGTCCATGGCGTCCACCACCAGCACGATCCCCAGCGTGAGCAGCAGGATCGCCAGCAGCGGCGCCAGCAGGTAGCCGAGAGCGGTCGGTGTGATCATGGCGCCGGCCTGGAAGACGGCGAGGTTCAGCATCACGCCCCAGTTGTCCGACTCGTAGGGGAGCACACCCAGGAAGAACAGGCCGACCTGCGCGTAGACGGCGCCGGTCACCGCGATGAGCATGTTCATCGCGATGTAGGGCGCCATGCTGGGCAGCAGTTCCTTGCCGATGATGTGCGTCGTGGACAGGCCGAGCCCGCGCGCCGCCTCGATGAAGCCGCGCTCGCGCAGGGAAAGCGTCTGCGCGCGGACGGCTCGGGCCACCCCGCCCCAGCCGAGCAGGCCGAGCACCAGCCCCATCTGGATGGGGTTGCCGAACTTCCACACCGTCGCCAGCACCAGCAGCAGCGGCAGGCCGGGGATGGTGAGCTTCATGTCGGTGATCCGCATGAGCACCGTGTCCCAGCGACCGCGCTTGAAGCCCGAGTACAGGCCGATCGCGGTGCCGAGGACCACCGTGATGAGGGCGGTCACCGCGGCGCTGAGCAGCACGTAGCGCGAGCCGGTGATGACCAGCGCGAGCACGTCCCTGCCCTGCGGGTCGGTGCCGAACCAGTGCTCCCAGCTGGGCGGTTGGGTGATGGCGTCGGGGTTGTCGGGCAACTGGGCGGGGAAGAACATCGGCCCGAAGACGCCCATGAACGCGAAGCCGAGAATGATGACGACCCCGACCATGCGGCTGGGCTTGCGCTTCATGACGCGCCAGACGCCGTTCCAGAAGTTGCGGCGAATGGTCGCCGAGGTGCTCTCCAGCACGATGCTCATGGGACCTCCTTCGTCGGCCCCATGAGCGAGCTGCTGTGTCTCATTGTTCGTTCGCTTCGCTCACTCACGAGGCCTCCTCCCCGCTGCGGACCCGTGGGTCGATCACGGTGTAGAACAGGTCGGCCACGATGTTGGCCACGATGACCGACACGGTGATCAGCAGGAACGCGCCGCCCATGAGGGCGTAGTCGCGCAGGGTGATGCTGTCGATGAGCAGCAGGCCGAGCCCCGGGTAGTTGAAGATCTTCTCGATGAAGACGGCGCCGCCGAGCAGGAGCCCCAGCGAGAGCGCGAGGATCGTGAACAGCGGCAGGATCGCGTTGCGGGCGATGTAGCGGAAGATGATCGAGCGCTTCATCCCGCGCAGTTCGGCGGCCAGGATGAAGTCGTCACCGAGGACCGTCACGACGCTCGACTTCATGGCCAGGATCCAGCCGCCGTAGGCCGACAGCGCGTACGTCGCTACCGGTAGGACGGCGTGTTCGGCCAGAGAGCCGAGGTATCCGGCGTTGAAGCCCGGCTCGAACAGGATGTCCACCGGCCCGTCGTGAGGCAGGATCGGGATCAGCGTCGCGAAGATGACGACCAGCAGCATCGCCAGCACGTACTGCGGAATGCCGTGCAGCAGCGAGCCGGAGATGGCCAGGGCGTCGCCCAGCTTGCCGGTGCGCTTGATCGCGGCGTACACGCCCAGGATCACACCCACCAGGAAGCTGAGCAGGGTGCCGAGCAGCACCGGTAGAACGGTCCACTTGGCCGCGTCGGTGAGGACGTCGAGGACGGGCGTGCCAGGCCTGGTGACCGAGACGCCGAGGTCGAAGCGGAGCAGGCCGCTCATGTAGTCGACGTACTGCTCGCCCATGGATCCCGACGGCAGGAACCCGTACATCACCTTGGTGGCCTGCATCGCCGCCTCCGGCGACATGCCGCCCTCGACGAGCTTCTCGTAACGGGCGGCGACCGGGTCGCCGGGGATGTTGTTGACGATGAAGAAGCTGATCGTGGCGACCACGAGGATCATGACGAACCCGCGGGCCAGGTGGCCCGCGAGTCGGCGTGCGATAACCGTCATGGGCGCTACTGCTTCGCCTTGACCAGACCCTGCTGGATCCAGACACCCGAGGGAAGGACGCCGGTTCCCAGACGCAGGACCTCGTCGTCGTGGGGCCAGCCGGTGAAGCGGCTGTTGTTGACGAACTGGTTGTTGATGTAGTCCCACAGCTGGATGACCGGGAGGTCCTGGTTGGCGGCCATGGCCAGCTGGCTCATGATCGGCTTGGCCTCGTCGGGGCCCACCGAGTTCAGCTTGGCGGTGAGCTCGCCGGGGTTGATCTTGGCGCCGTCGACCTCGATCTCCTCGGGGCTGCCCATCCAGTTGCCGGACTTGCCCGCGGGGGAGTGCTTGATCTTGCCGCCGACGTTGGCCCAGCCGTTGGAGGCGCCGTAGAGGCGCTGGAAGATGTCGTAGGGCGCGGGGCCGAGCGCGATCAGCCAGAAGCCGACGTCGTACTTACCCGCCGCGAGCTCCTCGAGGTAGACCGGGTAGTCGGCGGTGGTCACGACCTCCGCGTCGATGCCGGCCTTGATGAGCTGGCTCTTGATGTTCTCCTGGGCCGACAGCCAGTCGGAGAAGCCGGCCGGCGCGTGCATGGAGACCTTCCACGGCGTGCCGTCGGCCAGGGTCCACTTGCCGTCCTTCTTGGTCAGGCCGGCGGTCTTGAACTCCTCCTCGGCCTTGGCCAGGTCGGCCTTGTACGGCTCCAGCTTGGGCAGCGTGTCGGGGATCCAGGCGGCGGCGGCCTTCTGGTGGATGCCGCTCGTGGTGGTCGCAGGGGTGCCGCCCTCGGGCGAGGCGACCTTCGTGACCTGCTCGCGGTCGATGAGGTAGGCCAGGCCGCGGCGCACGTGGACGTTGTCGTACGGCTTCTTGCTCTGGTTGAAGGCCATGCTCACGGCCACGGGGGAGTAGCCCTTGATGACCTCGCTGCCCGGCGCGGCCTTGATCCGGTTCATCACGTCGGTCGGAGCGGCGACGAAGCCGGAGTGGTCGAGCTTGCCCTGGGTGAGGTAGTTCCAGATCTGCTCGTTGCCGGTGTAGTTGAGGAACTTCACCTGGGAGGGGGCCACGTTGGCGGCGTTGAAGAAGTGCTTGTTCTTGACCAGCAGCGCCTCGCCGGGGTTGACCCTCTCCAGCACGAAGGGGCCGCCGGCGACGTCCTTCGGCGGCGCGAAGGCGATCACCTTCTGGCCGAGCGCGGTGATCTCCTCGCGGGCCTTCTCCGCCTCGGGACCGTCACCGCGGGCGGTCTTGATCGTGTCCCAGATGGTGGCCGGCACCGCGCTGCTCCACACGTGGGAGGGCAGCACCGTGGTGTCGAGCACGCCGCGCGCGAACTTGGGGCTGGGGTTGGCGGGGTCCTGCGTGATCTTGATGGTCTTGTCGTCGACGACCGTGACCTCGGCCGCCGCGCCCGCCGCGCCGGGGGTGACCGCGAAGGCGGTGCTGCCCTGGGTGTAGGCGAGGGCGATGGAGAGCTTCACGTCCTCGGCGGTCACCGGCTTGCCGTCGGACCACTTGGCGTTCGGCTGCAGCTTGAGCGTGATGGCGGAGTTGTCCGGCTCGATCTCCCAGCTGGCCGCCATGCCCGGCAGCGCCTTGTTGGGGTCGGTCAGGTGGTTGACGACCCACCCGATCTTCATCGTCGTGTAGCCGGGGAAGGCGTTGCCCTTGGGGTTGTAAGGGTTGGCCGGCGCGCTCGCGTCGATGCCGGGCCTGTTCACGTCGATCGTGGTGAAGAGGCCGCCACTGGCGCTCCCACCGCCCGCGGGCTTGTTGTCGGTGCTGCTGCACGCTGTCGCCGTGGCGAGACCGAGCAGCGCCACTACGGCTGCTAGTCGCTTCATGTACCGCTCCGTGGGGGGCTTATCGATGGGTCCGGATAGATCGGGGATTGTCCGGACCCTATGGTCAGCCCGCGGATGCGTCAATAATCTCCAGAGGTTGTGAGGTGAATGTAACTTTCCTTCATCGCACGTCACGCTGGAGAAAGGCTGTCACAGGGGGGTGGGGTCGGACGGCGTGCCGGGGCGCGCAGGGACCTGCGTAGTGTATCCGCTGGTCAGCCGGTGCCGAAGAGCGCGTTGACCCGCGTGTTGGCGGCTTTCGGCGCCGCTGTGATGGTGCCGGTGCAGACGAGGAAGTGCGCTGTCGGGTGGCCTGGCGCTAGATCGTCTCCCATGGCTCGTCGGCGTAGAGCCCGAGCAGGCGGGCGGCGAAGGCGCCGTCGAGCGGGAGCGGCGCGTCCTCCAGTCCGCCCACCATGACCACGCCGTGGGAGCTGGTGAGGAAGACCGACTCGAAGGAGGGCAGGTCGCCGATCGCGACGGGGCGGCGCTCCTGCGGGATGCCTGCGGCCCGCAGGCGCCGCTCCATCACCTGCATGGTGATGCCGTGCAGCATGGGCGCGTCCGGCCATATCACCGCGGCGCCGTCGAAGCAGCCCACGTTGGTGATCGTGCCCTCGGACACCAGCCCCTCCGCCGTGGTGAACAGCGCCTCGTCGAAGCCCCGTGCCTGGGCGCGCGCGCCGTAGTAGCCCTGGGCGAAGCCGCCGGTGTGCTTGATGTGCGGCAGGAAGCGCTGGTGGACGACGGACGTGACGGTCCTGGGCGAGGAGGCGGCCTCCTGGGGCGGCCGCACGGTGACGAACAGGTGCAGCCTGTCGGCCTCCAGCACGTGGACCCGCACGCTGGCGTCGTCGATGTCGTCGCCGAGCGCGGTCCTGATCGAGTCGAGGACCGACCCGGTGTCGAGCTCGGCGTCGTAGAGCTCGCGGTTGGCCGCTTGGAGACGGGCCAGGTGCAGCTCGAGCCCTCTGGCGCGGCGACCGCGCACCTGCATGGCGGTGAAGTGCCCGTTGCGGGCGAGCATGGGCAGGGTGGCGTCGGGCCCGGCGATCCTGCCGTCGATGACCGTGATCACGTGTCCAGGCTACGTTCGCCAGGGGATGCGAAGCTAGCAAGCGTTTGGTTTGATCTGGCCATGGACGAACGTGAGGTGGCCGACCGGCTCGAGATCACCGGGCTGCTGGCCCGCTACGCCAGGGCGATCGACACGGGCCGGTGGGAGGTTCTCTCGGAGGTGTTCACCGCCGACGCGGTGATCGACTACCGGGCGGCGGGCGGGATCGCCGGAGGGCTCGAGGAGGTGCGGGCCTGGCTGGCCGAGGTGCTGGCGCACTGGCCTGGAAGGCTCCACCTGGTCGGCGCGCCGGTGATCGACTTCGCGGACGGCGAGGCCGTGGTCGTCGCGCCGTTCACCGACACGCTCTCGCCCTCCAGGGAGATGGTCGGCGTGGACGCCAAGGGGCTGTGCCAGGGCGGCGGGTGGTACCGCCATCGCATGGTCCGCACACCGTCGGGATGGCGCAGCAGGGAGCTGGTCGAGGAGCAGGCCTGGCGGACCCTCGGGTGAGGCGGCCTCCGCGTGACCAGGCCCGCCCCGCGCGCCCGGGTGGCGTGATGGACGGGCCTTGGCCGGTGACCTCGGTGGGCTATCGGGGGCCTGCCGTACCCGCGGAGAGCCTGGACAGCGCGAGAGAGGCGTAGAGGGCGGCGCCGTCCGGCAGGACGGCGTCGTCGAACTGGGCCTCCGGCGAGTGGTTGTACGGCGCGTCGGCGGGGTCGCGGTCGCTCGGGCACGCGCCGAGGAAGATGAAGGCCCCTGGGACGTCCTCCAGCACGTAGGAGAAGTCCTCCGAGCCCGTGACCGGCTGGGGGGCGACGAAGAAGCGGCCGGGGCCGAACAGTTCGTCGATGGTCCTGCCGGCGAAGGCGGCCTCGTCAGGGGTGTTGACCGTGACCGGGTAGCCCATGCCGAACGAGGCCTCCACGCTCAGGCCGTGGGCCGCCGCGATGCCCTCGACCAGCTGCACGGCGCGCTGCTTGACGCGGGCCCTGTTGTCCTTGCTGAAGGTCCTGATCGTGGCGGAGAAGCGGGCGTCGTCGGGGATGACGTTGTCGACGGTCCCGGCGTGGAAGCTGCCCACGGTCACCACGACGGGGTCGAACACGTCGAAGGTCCTGGTCACCATCGTCTGCAGGGCGGTGACCATCTCGCAGGCGGCGGGGACGGGGTCCAGGGCGCGGTGCGGGCTGGAGCCGTGGCCGCCGCGGCCCTTCACGTGCACGTTGAGCGTGTCGGCGGCGGCCATGATCGGGCCGCCGCGCGAGGCGAACACCCCCGGCGGCAGCATGGCCGAGACGACGTGCATGCCGTAGGCGGCCACGGCGCGCGAGCCCGCGGCGTCGAGGACGCCCTCCTCGATCATGTATTTGGCGCCCTCGTAGCCCTCCTCGCCGGGCTGGAACATGAACACCACGTCCCCCGCCAGCTCCTCGCGCCGCGCCGCGAGCAGACGCGCGGCTCCCGCGAGCATCGCGGTGTGCAGGTCGTGGCCGCAGGCGTGCATCCTGCCCTCGTGCGAGGAGATGTAGGGCAGGCTGTTGCGCTCGGCCACGGGCAGCGCGTCCATGTCGCCGCGCAGCAGGACGGCGGGCCCCGGCCTGCCGCCCCGCAGCACCGCGGTGACCGAGCTGAGCGACTCTCCCGTGCTGATCTCCAGCGGCAGGCCGTCCAGCGCGGCCAGCACCTTCTCCTGCGTGATGGGCAGGTTGAGGCCGATCTCCGGGGTCGTGTGAAGCGAGTGGCGGAGCTGCACGAGCTCGTCCCGCATGTCCTGCGCGGATTCAAGAAGCGACATGCACCACATTCTTCATGTGTCCGCTACGAGCAGGACAAGTAGCTCTTTGTAGGATCGGGAGGATGACTGAGCGTAAGCCCATCCAGAGCTGGCTGTCGGACATGGACGGCGTCCTCGTGCACGAGGGGCACCCCGTCGCCGGGGCCGACGTGTTCATCAAGCGCCTGCGCGACTCGGGCAAGAGCTTCAGGGTGCTCACGAACAACTCGATCTACACCCCTCGCGACCTCGCCGTACGGCTGCGCGCCGCGGGCCTGGAGGTGCCGGAGGAGTCCATCTTCACCTCCGCCCTCGCCACCGCCCGCTTCCTCGACGACCAGCGCCCCGGCGGCTCGGCCTACGTGATCGGCGAGGCCGGGCTGACGACCGCGCTGCACGAGGTCGGCTACGTGCTCACCGACCTCGACCCCGACTACGTGGTGCTCGGCGAGACCAGGACCTACAGCTTCACCCAGATCACCAGGGCGATCAGGCTCATCGAGGGCGGCGCGCGGTTCATCGCCACCAATCCCGACCCCGTGGGTCCCTCGAACGAGGGCTCGCTGCCCGCCTGCGGCGCCGTGGCCGCGATGATCACCAAGGCGACGGGCGTCGAGCCGTACTTCGTCGGCAAGCCCAACCCCATGATGATGCGCCACGCGATCAACGCCATCGACGGACACAGCGAGAGCACCGCGATGATCGGCGACCGCATGGACACCGACATCGTCTGCGGCATGGAGGCCGGCCTCTACACGATCCTGGTGCTCACCGGCGTGACCCAGCGGGGCCAGATCGACCGTTTCCCCTTCAGGCCCTCGCGGGTGGTCGAGTCCGTCGCCGACCTGATCGACCTGGTCTGACGCCGTGCACAGGATCTATCTGGAGCTGGGGCCGAAGAAGGTCTTCGCCTGCTCCCTCGACTGGCCCGGCTGGTGCCGGGTGGACAAGTCGGAGGAACTGGCCATCGACCGGCTCACCGGCTACGCGCCCCGCTACCGGGTGATCGCCGAGCGGGCCGGCCTCGACTTCGAGCCCGGCGAGCCGATGGTCGTCGAGCGGGTCAAGGGCAGCTCCACCACCGACTTCGGGGCTCCCGACGCCGAGCCCGCCGCCGACTCCGAGCCCTTCGACGCCGCGACCGCGGCCCGCGACGTGGCGCTGCTGCGCGCGGCGTGGGCGCTGTTCGACGAGTGCGCCGCCGTCACTCCCGAGGAGCTGCGCAAGGGGCCGCGCGGCGGCGGGCGCGACCGCTCCAAGATGGTCGCCCACGTGACGGAGGCCGAGCGCTCCTACGCCCGCCAGCTGGGCGTGAGGTATCCGCCCTTCAAGTCGGAGGCCGACCTCGAGGCCATGCGCGAGGAGCTGGCGGCGGTCCTGCTGGCGGGTGGCTCGGGCGCCTGGTCGAGCCGCTACGCGGCCCGCCGCATCGCCTGGCACGTCATCGACCACCTCTGGGAGATGGAGGACCGCAGGTCGCCCTCGTAGGCGGGCGCCTTACCGCTTCGCCAGACGAATGAGGCGGGGCAGTGAGGCGATGTGACCGGCCAGGTAATCGCCCAGCACCTCGGGCACCAGGTGCCGGGAGGCGATCTCGGAGGGGTCGAGTCTCAGCCGCTCGACCTCGTAGACGCCGCGGGTGGGGTCGTCCCACTCGGGGCCGTGGCGCAGGGCGGGGTCCATGGAGACCAGGCGGCAGCCGTACACGTGCTGAGTCTTCACCGCGCCCTTGTAGGGATAGGACAGCGTGGTCAGCGGGGTGACGGCGGAGACCACCGCGCCCAGCTCCTCCAGCAGCTCCCTGCGCAGGGTGTGCTCCAGGCTCGCGTCACCGGGTTCGACGTGCCCGCCGGGAACCGACCAGTAGAGCGGCCTGCCGGGGACCGTCCGCCGGAAGAGGACCAGGCGCTCATCGTCGTCGAGTAGGACACCTCGGACACTCGGTTGCATAATGACCCTCCATCTCCCTGAGGTAGCCTAACTTACGGTTGCGTAGCTTGAAGGAGATGATCTTTATGGTGATGAGTCAGACCGAACTCCTGCACGAGCTGGAGCCCGTGGTGGCGGGCGAGCTCGACCGCCACCTCAAGGTGGCCAAGGAGTGGTTCCCCCACGAGTACATCCCGTGGAGCGAGGGCCGCAACTACGACGGCGTCTTCGGCGGCGACGCCTGGCAGGAGTCCGACTCGACCCTCCCCGAGGCGGCCCGCGTCTCGCTGATCGTCAACCTGCTCACCGAGGACAACCTGCCCAGCTACCACCACGAGATCGCGACGACGTTCGGCCGCGACGGGGCGTGGGGCACCTGGGTCGGCCGCTGGACCGCGGAGGAGGGCAGGCACGGCGTCGCCATCCGCGACTACCTGACCGTCTCGCGCGCGGTGGACCCGATCGCGCTCGAACGCGCCCGCATGGTCCACATGGAGGGCGGCTTCCAGACCGAGTACGGCACCATGCTCCAGCAGCTGGCCTACGTCTCCTTCCAGGAGCTGGCCACCCGCATCTCGCACCGCAACACCGGCAGGGCCTCGGGCGACCCCACCTGCGAGCGCCTGCTCGCCAAGATCGCCGCCGACGAGAACCTCCACATGCTCTTCTACCGCAACCTGCTCAAAGCGGCCTTCGACCTCGACCCGAACCAGACGATGCGCGCGATCACCGACGTCGTGACGACCTTCCAGATGCCGGGCTCGACCATCGAGGGCTTCACCCGCAAGGCCATGATCATCGCCCACGAGGGCATCTACGACCTGCGCCTGCACCTCGACGACGTGCTCATGCCCGTCCTGCGCCAGTGGGCGGTCTTCGACAAGAGCGACCTCGACGGCGACGGCGCCAAGGCCCGCGACGAGCTGGCCGCCTTCCTGGAGAAGACCGACGCGACGGCCGCCAGGTTCGTCGAGCGCAGGGAGGAGCGCAGGGCGCGCGCCGCCGCCATGCGATGATCTCCGAATGGCTTTGATGATTGCCATTCCCCTCGCGATCACGTTGATCCTGCTGGCCACGGCGGCGCAGCGCCTGCTCGGCGTCAGATTCGGCGCGGTCCGCACGGCGCTGGCCGCGCTGCTGGCACTCGTGCTCGCCGGGCCGTTCCTGTCGCCCGTCCTCGAGTCCTTCCAAAGTATCGACGTCGGCAAGGACCCCGGCATCGGGCCGATGTGGGTGCTGATCCTCGTCTCGATGTGCGTGGTGCTGATCCCCATGGTCATCCTGGTGATCGGTGAGGCGCTCGTGCCGCCGGGCTCGGTCCCGGGGCCGATCGAGCTGGTCAGGTCGTTGCGCGGGCGCCTGTCCCGCGCCCGCCGTTACTCCCAGATCACCAGGATCGCCTTCAGGCACGGCCTCGGCCCCTATCTGAGGGGCAGGGGCGGCGACCCCGGCGACAGGAGCGGCAGGGCGCGGCTGGCCCGCTCGCTGCGCGAGGCGCTCGACGACGGCGGCGTCACCTTCGTCAAGCTCGGCCAGGTGCTGTCCACCAGGCGCGACCTGCTCCCGCCCGAGTTCATCGACGAGCTCGGGCGGCTGCAGGACCACGTCAACCCCGCGCCGTGGGAGCAGATCTCTCAGGTCGTGGACCTCGACGCGTTCGCCTCCTTCGACCGCACCCCGCTGGCCGCCGCCTCGATCGCCCAGGTCCACGCCGCCCGCCTGCACAGCGGCGAGGAGGTCGTCGTCAAGGTCCAGCGCCCCGGCATCGGGGCGGTCGTCGCCAGGGACCTCGACATCGTCGCCAGGCTGGCCGCCACGCTGGAGACCAGGACCAGGTGGGGCCGCTCGCTCGGCCTCAAGGAGCTGGCGGCCGGCTTCTCCGTCGCCCTGCGCGAGGAGCTCGACTTCCGCGTCGAGGCGGCCAACATGGCCGCGGTCGCGGCCTCGGGCGGCGGCGCGGTGATCTATCCGGCGCCGCACACCCCGCTCTGCACCGAGAAGGTGCTGGTCATGCAGCGCCTGTCGGGCAAGCCGCTGAGCACCGCCCAGGACTCCGAGGGCCCCGCGCTGGCCCGCACGCTGCTCGACTGCCTGCTGCGGCAGATCCTGCTCGACGGCGTTTTCCACGCCGACCCCCATCCCGGCAACATCATGCTGCTGTCCGACGGCTCGGTCGGCCTGCTCGACTTCGGCTCGGTCGGACGCCTCGACGCCTCCCTGCGCGCGGCGCTGCAGCGCTTCCTGATGGCCATGGACAGGCAGGACCCCCTCGGCGTGACCGACGCGCTGCTCGAGGTCGTGCCCAGGCCAGAGGAGATCGACGAGGCGGCGCTGGAGCGGGCGCTCGGCCAGTTCATGGCCAGGCACATGGGGCCGGGGACGGACAGCGCCGTGATGTTCACCGACCTGTTCAAGATCGTCTCCGAGTACGGCCTGTCGATCCCGCCCGAGGTCGCGGCGGTCTTCAGGGCGCTGGCCACGCTCGAGGGCACGCTGGTGCGGCTCTCGCCCGGCTTCAACCTGATCGGCGAGGCCAGGGAGTTCGCCGCCCGCTACCTGGCCGAGCAGATCGGGCCCACCACGGTGAAGGAGGCGGTGGCCCAGGAGGTCACCGCGCTGCTGCCGATGCTGCGCCGCCTGCCCAGGCGGGTGGAGCGCATCGCCAGCGCGGCCGAGCACGGCCGCTTCACGATGAACGTGCGGCTGCTCGGCGACGAGCGCGACCGCCGCTTCCTGACCGGCCTGCTGCACCAGGCGCTGCTGACGGTGCTCGGGGCGACGGCGGGGCTGATGGCGGTGATGCTGCTGGGCACCGAGGGCGGACCCACCGTGATCACGGGACGGATGTCGCTGTACGAGCTGATCGGCTACAACCTGCTGGTGATCAGCTCGATCCTGGTCCTGCGCGTGCTCATCCTCGTCTTCCGCCCGCGCGAGTGAGCGTCAGATCTCGCGGCGCAGGCGCTTGACGTCGGCGCGCTGCTTCTTGGCCGACAGGCGGCGCTCGACCGAGCCCCTGCTCGGCTTGGTGGGACGGCGCCGCTTGGGCGGCGGCGCGATGGCCTCCCTCACCCGCTGGGCCAGGCGCTGAGCGGCGGCCTCACGGTTGCGCAGCTGGGAGCGGTACTCCGACGCCGCCACGGTGATCACCGGGGACGGCAGCCGCTCCAGCGCCCTGGCCTTCAGCGCCTCGGGCAGCGCCGAGGTGGCCGAGAGGTCGAACAGCAGCTCCACCCGGCTGTCGGTGGTGTTCACCCCCTGGCCACCCGGCCCCGACGAACGGGAGAAACGCCACACGAGCTCGTCGCCTGGAATGGCGATCGAGTCGTTGACGATCAACGGGCCTGTCATGCGGAACACCTCCTCTTCCGGAACCGTACCCGGGTGACATATGCCCGCGGCAACGCAATTTTCCCCTGCAACCATTCCGCAAGCCGCCGATGGCACCATTTCCCGAAACGTGGGGAGTGATCATGGCGGGGATCGTCGGTGTGCACGGCATCGGCAAGTACAACTACTACCTCCAGTCCGGCAGGTCCGTGGAGGGCGCGGCGGAGGCGATGCGGGTCAAGTGGAACCGCTATCTCGGGGCAGGCCTCGGGGGCGAGCCTGGCGCCTGCTTCGCCGAGGTGGCCTACTACGCCCATCACCTCAACGACCACGGCAAGGTCAGGCGGGTGGAGGAGATGCGCGCCGCCGAGGAGCGGGTCTTCGTCGAGTGGGCCAGGCAGCTCGGGGTGGGGGAGAGCTTCACCGGCGCGCTGAAGGCGCTCACCGGATGGCTGCTGGCCAGGCTCGACACCAGGGCGGCGGCCTTCGCCGCGCTGTTCTGCCCCGAGGTGGCGGCCTACCTCACCGACGAGGCCAGGCGCGAGCGCTGCCGCCAGGACGTGGCCGAGGTGCTGAGGCGGCGCGCCCCGCGCGTGGTGGTCGCGCACTCCCTGGGCAGCGTCGTCGCCTACGAGACCCTGCACGCCAACCCCGACATCGAGGTGGACCTGCTGATCACCCTCGGCAGCCCGCTCGGCATGCGCAACGTGGTCTTCGAGCGGCTCTATCCCGCTCCCGCGGACGGCAGGGGCGAGCGACCCAAGGGCGTGAAGCGCTGGGTCAACATCGCCGACAGACACGACATCGCGGCCATCCCTCCCGGGCTCGGCGGCTGCTTCACTGGCGTGGACGCCGAGGCGCTGGTCGACCTCGACTGGCTCGACTTCCACACCGTGGAGAAGTACCTCGGCTGCGGCGCACTGAACGCGCACCTACGGCCATTCCTGGCATAGTGACGCGGGTGGAAAATGCCTTTCAAGTGGATCTGCGTGGTGTCGTCGACCTGCTGAGCCGCCACCTCTACTCCAGTCCCCGCGTCTACGTGCGAGAACTGCTGCAGAACGCGGCCGACGCCATCACCGCACGCGGGGAGGGCGAGGGCCGGATCGCGATCGAGGTGGGCGAGGGCGGCCCCGCGGGTCTCGTGCGCGTGCACGACAACGGGATCGGCCTGACCGAGGCCGAGGTGCACACGCTGCTGGCCACGATCGGCCGCTCCTCCAAGCGCGACGAGCTCGGCTTCGCCAGGCACGAGTTCCTCGGCCAGTTCGGCATCGGGCTGCTGTCGGGCTTCCTGGTGGCCGACGAGATCCACGTCGAGACCAGGTCGGTGACCGGCACCCCCACCGTGAGCTGGATCGGCAGGTCCGACGGCACCTACTCGGTGGCAGCCGCGGCCACCGAGCGCGAGGAGCCGGGCACGACCGTCACGCTGAAGGCACGCAGGGACGCCGCAGAATGGGTCGACGAGCGCACCGTCACGGAGCTGGCCGCGCTGTACGGCTCGCTGCTGCCCGGCAGGGTGAGCGTGAACGGCGTCGCCACCACCGTCGAGGGCCCGCCGTGGCTGGCCGCGCACGAGACCCCCGACGCGCGCAGGGCCGCGCTGCTGGAGTACGGCAGGCAGCTGTTCGGGTTCACCCCCTTCGACGTCATCGACCTGGACGTGGCGGAGGCCGGGCTCACCGGCGTGGCGTTCGTCCTGCCCAGCCCCGCCAACCCGACCGCGCGCGCCACCCACCGCGTCTACCTCAAGCGCATGCTGCTCACCGAGCGCGCCGAGGGCGTGCTGCCCGACTGGGCCTTCTTCGCCCGCTGCGTGCTGGACGCGGGAGAGCTGCGCCCGACCGCGAGCCGCGAGGCGCTCTACGAGGACGACCTGCTGGAGCACACCCGCGACCAGCTCGGCCGCCAGCTGCGCGAGTGGCTGGTCAGGCTGGCCGAGACCGACCCCGCCAGGCTGCGCGCCTTCCTGCGCCTGCACCACCTCGGCGTCAAGGCCCTGGCTCTGCACGACGACGACATGCTGCGCCTGGTCGACAGGTGGCTGGAGTTCGAGACCAGCGACGGCCCCATGACGCTCGCCCAGTTCAGGACCCGCCACCCGAAGGGCCGCTTCACCTCGAGCGTGGACGAGTTCCGCCAGCTGTCGGCCGTGTCGGGCGCGCAGGGCGTCGGCCTGGTCAACGGCGGCTACGTCTACGACAGCGACATCTTGCAGCGCCTGCGCCGAATCGACCCCGACGCGGGTCTCGAGCGCCTCGACCCGGGCGAGCTGGCCACCCACCTCGGCCCCGTGGACCCCGGCGCCGACCTGGCGGCCAGGCCGTTCATCACGGCGGCGGCCCGCGTGCTCGACCCGCTCGGCTGCGAGCTGGTCCTGCGCGACTTCGACCCCGCCTCGCTGCCCGCCCTCTACCTGACCAGCCGCGCCGCCGAGCACCAGGCCGAGCTGCGCGAGGCCCGCGAGGGCCGCCGACGACCTGTGGGCCGACGTGCTGGGCGCGATGGAGCGCACGGTCGCCGCCGAGCGCCCCCGCCTGGTGCTCAACCACCGCAACCCGCTGGTGCGGCGCGTGGTCCTGCTCAAGGACCTGTCGCTGGCCGCCACCGCCGTGGAGGCGCTGTACGGCATGGCGCTCCTGCACGGCCACCACCCCCTGCGCGCCGCCGACACCGCCGCCCTGAACCGTTCGTTCCTCGGCCTGCTCGACTGGGCCGTCCTCGGCAAGGAGTGACCATGGCCGACGTGGAAGAGATGCTGGACCAGGCCCGTGAGATGCCGTACGGCGAGGCCAGGTCGATCCTGCTCGAACAGGCGCTCAAGGCCGCCGCCCACGACAGGGAGCTGGCCTTCGAGGTGCGGCTGGAGCTGACCGAGGCCTACCAGTACGGCGCCGAGCCCGCCAAGTCCTTCGCCACCTTCTCCCGCAGCGTCGCCGAGTACGACGCCGACCCGGGGCGCTGGTCGGACTGGCACACCTACAGCCTGCTGTGGCAGTTCAAGTGGATCGCCAGCGACATGCGCCGCTTCCCCGAGATCCCGCTCCAGCGCGCCTACGACGCGCTGGAGGAGATGGAGCGCCGCTACACCCAGGCGGGCTACGGCTCGCACGCCGTCCACACCCAGCGCACCTACGTCGCCGAGCACGTCGGCGACAGGGCCGCCGCCGACGAGTGGTTCCACAGGTGGCAGACCACCCCGCGCGACGACATGTCCGACTGCGAGGGCTGCGACCCCAGCGGCAAGGTCTGGCACCTGGCCTGGATGGGCCGCGACGAGGAGGCCATCGAACTGGCCGCGCCCGTCGTCGCGGGGCACCTGACCTGTCACGTCCAGCCGCAGGGCATCCTGAGCAACCTGCTGCTGCCGTACGTGCGGACCGGCAGGCTCGAGGCAGCGGCGGCGGCGCACCTGCGCGCCTACCGGCTGGTCCAGGGCGACGCCAACTACGTCGACGACTTCGGCGACCACATGGAGTTCTGCGCGCTCACCGGCAACGAGACTCGCGGCCTGGAGATCCTCCAGCGCGAGCTGCCGCTGCTCGACCGCTCGCCCACGCCCAGCGACCGCATGCACTTCGCCGGCTGCGCCGCGCTGCTGCTGCGCCGCCTCGAGCACCTCGGGCACGGCGGGCTGACCGTCCGCCGTGACGGCAACGACGTGCCGCTGGACCGGCTGCGGGCCGAGCTGGAGAGCGACGCGCGCGACCTGGCCGCCCGCTTCGACGCCCGCAACGGCACCGGCGAGCAGACCCGCAGGCTGGAGGCGCGCCTGGCGGCCGAGCCGCTGGTGGAGCACCTGCCGCTGACCCCGCACGCCCGCAGGGTGGCCATCCCCGTCACCCAGCCGGTCGCTCCGCCCCCAGCCGCCGGCCCCGCCGAGCTGCTCGACCTGGCCGAGGAGGCCTGGCGGCGCAGCGACCTCGACGCCGCCTTCGCCGCGTGGGAGCGTTACGACGCCGTCGGCGGCGAGGCGAACGGGCGGCGCACGGACGCGCTCGGGCTGGCGGCCGTCCTGGAGGGCGAGCCGGAGGAGGCCGTGCGGTTGTGGGAGCGCGCGGCCGAGCTGCACGGGCAGGCGGGCGACGAGGTGCGGCGGCAGATCACGCTCGGCAGGATCGGCCTGCTCACCCAGGACGTGGCTCTGGTGGAGGAGACCCACCGGTGGCTGCTCGCGCACGGCGACGAGAGCAGGCGCAGCGGCTCGCTGTCCCGCCTGGCCCAGGCCTACGCGGGGGCCGGCAGGACCGAGGAAGCGGTCGCCGCGCTCCAGGGCGCGAAGGAGGGCACGCTGCTGTCCCTGCTGGCCCAGCTGCAGGCCGACGAGCCCGTCGCGGTGGAGACGGCCCGCGCGGCCCGGCAGGCGCTGAGGGCCGAGGGCGACGTGCTGACCCTCGCCAAGACCGCGCTGCTGCACGGCCGGCTCATCCAGCGGCACGGCGGCGACCTGGAGGAACTGCTCGGCGCCTTCGGCGAGGTGCTGGCCGTGGCGCCCCGCTCGGAGGCGGAGCTGCGCGCCGTCGCGCACGCCTCCAGGGGCGAGGTGCTGGTCATGGTGGACCGCGCCGCCGAGGCGGCCGAGGACCTCATCGAGGCCGTGGCCCTGTTCACCGCGCTCGGCAGCCCTGACAGCGCCGCGCTCGCCAGGGTGGACCTGGCCACCGCCTACCTCGCCACCGGCAGGCCGATGGACGCCGCGGTCACCGCCGAGGAGGCCATGGCGCTGCTCGACCCCGACGACCTGGACAACAGGACGGCCGTCCAGTGGGCCCGCGCCAACGCGCTCGGCCTGCTCGACGACCACGAGGGCGCGCTGGCCGACTTCACCGCCCTGATCCCGCTCTACAAGGAGCCGATGCAGGCCGCCAGGGCCGCCGACTCGGCCGCCAGGGTCCTGGACAGGCTCGACCGCGACGCCGAGGCCGCCGAGGCGTTCGCCACCGCCGCCGGGTACTACGAGGCGGCGGGCAGCTCGGGGGACAGGGGCCGCATGCTGCGCCGCCGCGCCCTCTCGCTGCACTGGGCGGGGGAGAGCGAGCGGGCGCTGGAGGCGGGCGAGCAGGCTCGCCCGCTGCTGGAGGACGAGCCCTTCGAACTGGCCACGCTCGCCTACGACCAGGCTCGCGTGCTGCAGGCGCTCGACCGCAATCCCGAGGCGGTGGCCCGCGCCCGCGAGGCGCTGGAGCAGTTCACCGCGCTCGGCGACTCCGACGCCGCTGAGACCGCGAAGGAACTGCTGGGCTGGCTGGAGGACTGATGTTCATCTCCGCTTGACTCGGCTGTCATGGCCGGGTCAGCGGAGCAGGACATACCTGGGGCGTGGAACGCAGAACCTTCCTCGCCGCGACGGCCGCCTCCTTCCTCCTTCCGCCCTCCCGATCCCTGGCAGGCGACCCCTTCACGCTCGGGGTCGCCTCCGGGGACCCCTCCACGGACGGCTTCGTGCTGTGGACCCGCCTCGCGCTCGACCCGCTCAGCGGCGACGGCAGGGGCGGCATGCCCTCCCGCTCCCTCGACGTCGACTGGCAGATCTCCACCGACGAGCGCTTCTCCAAGGTCGTCAGGTCCGGCACGGCCACCGCCTCGCCCGGCGCCGCGCACAGCGTGCACGTCGAGGCCAAGGGGCTGGAGCCCGGCAGGGAGTACTTCTACCGCTTCAGGAGCGAGGGCCGGCTGTCGCGCACCGGCCGTACCAGGACCACACCCGTCGGCGCGCAGCCGCTCACCTTCGCCGTGGCCGCCTGCGCCCACTACGAGCACGGCTACTACACCGCCTACCGCCGCCTCGCCGAGCAGGAGCCAGACCTCGTCGTACACCTGGGCGACTACATGTACGAGTACGGCCCTAGCGGCTACACCGCGCTGGCGGGCAAGGTCCGCACGCACACCCCGGGCAAGTGCGCCACGCTGGCCGACTACCGGCTGCGCCACGCGCAGTACAAGAGCGACCGCGACCTGCAGAAGGCGCACGCCGTCGCCCCCTGGCTCGTCGCCTTCGACGACCACGAGCTGGAGAACAACTGGGCGGGCCCGGTCTCGAGCACCGGCGCCCCCGGCTTCGCCCGCCGCCGCGCGGCCGCCTTCCGCGCCTACTACGAGAACATGCCGCTGCGCAGGGCCAGCCTCCAGGGCGCGGTGCTGCGGGTGAACAGGCGCGTCTCCTGGGGCACGCTGGCCCGTTTCCACCTGCTCGACACCCGCCAGTTCCGCGACGACCAGGCCTGCATGGACGGCGTGCGCGCCTCCTGCGACGAGCGCCTGTCGGCCCGCCGCACGCTTCTCGGCGACGACCAGCGGCGCTGGCTGTCGGAGGGTCTGCGCTCCTCCACCACCCGGTGGAACCTGCTCGGCCAGCAGATCATGATGGCCCAGCGCGACTACAAGGTCGGCCCGGGACGCGAGGTCAACCTCGACTCGTGGGACGGCTACGCCCCCGAGCGGACCAGGCTGCTCGGCTGGCTCCAGGGGACCTCCAACCCCGTCGTCCTGACCGGCGACGCCCACATGCACCACGACGCCGAGCTCAAGCTCGACTTCGACGACCCCTCCTCGCCCGTGGTCGCCCGCGAGCTGGTCGCCTCGTCCATCGCCAGCGACGGCGACGGCTACCGCGACAAGGCCTGGATCGCCGAGGCACTGGCGGAGAACCCGCACATCTCCTACATCGACCAGCGCCGCGGCTACCTGGCCGCCAGGCTCACCTCCACCGAGCTGTCCGTCGACTTCCGCACTCTCGACTACATCTCCCGCAAGGGCGCCCCCGCGAAGACCACCAAGACCGTCACCATCCACGCCGCCGCCTCGGCCGGATAGACACGTTGGTGGCCTTTCCCCCTCTCTGACGCCGAAGAGCGGCCTGGTCCATGCGGATGCCGCCCGAGTCCGAGGCCACCACCCTGGACGATCTCGCGCACGACTGGTGGGATTGATCCCCATGAACTGGGTGCTGTTCGACTACGGAAACGTCCTGTCCCTCCCTCAGCCGCACTCCGACGTCGAGGCCATGGCCCAGGCCGCGGGCCTCGACCTGCCCGCCTTCAGGCAGGGTTACTGGAAGCATCGCCTCGAGTTCGACAGGGGCACGCTCAGCCCCCAGGAGTACTGGTCGCTGGCGCTCGGACGGCAGGCGGGCGAGCAGGAGGTCGACGGGCTCGTCGAGCTCGACGTGGCCAGCTGGTCGCACGCCAACGAGGGCACGGTCGCGGTCATGCGGCGGCTGCCGCGCGTGGCGCTGCTGTCCAACGCGCCTGTCTGCATCGCCGACGGCATCGACCGCCTGCCGTGGATGGCCGGGATCGAGCCGCGCTTCTACAGCGGCAGGATGGGCATGGTGAAGCCCGACAGGGAGATCTATCTCGCCGTCCTGGAGGGGCTCGGGGCCGAGCCAGGCGAGGTGACGTTCGTCGACGACCGGCTGGAGAACATCGAGGCCGCCGAGCACGCGGGCCTGGTCGGCGTCCACTTCCGCGACCCCTCTGACCTGGAGCCGCTGCTGCGCTGACCCCGCTCAGCCGAAGGCGTAGCCGTACAGGCCGTGGCCGCTGGCGAGCCTGCGCGCCTTGGCGGGGCGCAGGCCCGCCGACGAGCCGGGCACCAGCGTGACCACTCCTCGCCCCGGCGCGGCCACGACCAGGCCGTGGACGGGGCGGCGCACCGACAGCGTGCGGTAGCGGCCGACCGAGGGCAGCGCGGCCAGCGAGGCGCCGAAGTCGCGGCCGCTGCCCTTGATCAGCAGGTCGCGGTGCCTGCTCAGCCCGCCTCGCCTGCCGCCCGCCAGCACCTGCACCGCGTTCTCGCCCGGGACGCCCACCGCCAGCTCGGCGTCGCCGTCGCCGTTGAAGTCGCCGGCGGCCAGCGCCGCGCCGAACCTGTCGGAGTAGCGCGGCGTCCCCTTGAGCAGCCGCTGCGTCCACGCCTCCCAGCGTCCGGTTCCGTAGCGGACGTGCACCATGCCGTCGCCGTAGTCCATGGCGCGCTGGTTGGCGCTCAGCCCCTCACCGGGCACGCCGATCGCCAGGTCGTCGCGGCCGTCGGCGTCGAAGTCGGCGGCGGCCAGCGAGCCGCCGAAGGCGTCCCACTTCTCCGCGGCGCCCTTCACCCCCTGGCTCGACTGCGTGTACTGGACGTTCCTGCGGGTGCGCGGGTTCACCACCGTCACCGAGCCCTGACCGTCGAAGCGGACGCTGTCGGCGGGCGCGCCGATCGCGATCTCGTCCTTGCCGTCGCCGTCGAAGTCGCCGGTGGCCAGCGCCGCGCCGAACTGGTCGGTGACCGCGCCCCGCTGGCGCAGGCCCTTCTGGGTGAGCTGGTAGCGCGCGCGGCCCTGGAAGCCGTGGACGACGACCGCGCCGCCCCCGCCCGTGGCGGGAGCGCCGATGACCAGCTCGTCGGCGGCGTCGCCGTCGAGGTCGCCTGCCGCCAGCGCCGCGCCGTACCGGTCGGAGCCGCGCCTGGAGGGCGACAGCTGCCTGCCCGCGGTGAGCCCGCCCGTCGAGCCGTGGAAGAGCTGGACGGCGCCGTTGCCGTCGGCGCCGGGAACCGGCGCGCCGAAGAACTCCTCCGACACCCCGACCGCGAGGTCGCCGCAGCCGTCGCCGTCGAAGTCGCCCGCGGCGAGCGCCGAGCCGAAGGAGTCGCCGTTCTCTGGGTCACCTGGAACGCCGGGCGTGGCCTGGGAGAGGCGCTCCTTGCGGCCCGAGCCGTACATGATCGTGACCGCGCCCGCGCGGGCGTGACCGTCCACGGTGTCGTACGGCGCGGCGATCGCCAGGTCGGCCAGTCCGTCGCCGTCGAAGTCGGAGGGGCGCCCCGCGCACTCCTTCACCGAGGCGGCGGCGGGAGAGGTCGAGGGCAGCGGCAGCAGGGGCAGGGCGAGGCAGGCGGCGGCGAGCAGGGCGGTACGAGAGACGTCCATGCTGGGATGGTCCCCAGGCCCGTAGAACCCGGCCTTAACGCCCAGGGAACGTGCCAGGATAGACGGGTGGACATCGACCTCGCGGACCTGGACTTCTGGCGCAGACCACTCAAGGAACGGCACGAGGCGTTCGCCAGGCTCAGGCAGGCCGACCTGCCCGTCTTCTTCCCCGAGAAAAAGGTCCCGCTGCTGCGTTCGGGCACCGGCTTCTACGCCCTGGTCCGCCACGCCGACGTCGTCGAGGCCAGCCGCAACGCCAAGGTCTTCTCCAGCGAGCCCGCCGTCACCAACCCCGAGCCGCCCGGCTGGGTCAAGCACGTGTTCGGCGAGTCGATGGTCAACATGGACGACCCCCGCCACGCCAGGCTGCGGCGCATCGTCTCGCGCGCCTTCAGCCCCAAGATGCTGCAGGGCCTGCAGGCCGACATCCAGAAGGCCTGCGCGCGCATCGTCGACGACGTGATCGCCAAGGGTCCTGGCGACTTCGTCTCCCAGGTGGCCGCGCGCCTGCCCATCCACGTCATCTGCGACATGATGGGCATCCCCGAGAGCATGCGGGCCAAGGTGCACGAGCACGTCGACGCCTCCACCGCCTACAGCGGCGTACGGCCCAGCCTGCTGCAGAGCGCCAGGCTGGCGGGCAAGAACGTGGTGGCGCTGCTGGCCCTGCAGCGCATGGTCATCCAGCTGGGCCACGAACGGGTCGCCGAGCCGGGCAAGGACCTCGTCTCCGCCCTGGTCACCGCCAACCCCGACGGGGAGAAGCTGACCGACAAGGAGCTGGGCTCCTTCTTCGCGCTGCTGCTGGTGGCGGGCAACGAGACCGCGCGCAACACGATGGCCCACGGCATCAAGCTGCTCACCGACCACCCCGCCCAGCGCGAGCTGCTGATGTCCGACTTCGACGGCCACGTCAACGGCGCCATCGAGGAGATGGTCAGGCACGTCTCGCCGATCATCCAGTTCCGCAGAACCGTCACCGAGGACTACGCGCTGCGCGGCCTGGAGCTGAAGAAGGGCGACCGCGTGGTCCTCTTCTACGGCTCGGCCAACCGCGACGAGGAGGTCTTCCCCGACGCCGACGCCTTCGACATCACCCGCGACACCAAGCCGCACGTCGGCTTCGGCGGCCCCGGCCCGCACTTCTGCCTCGGGGCCAACCTGGCCAGGCAGGAGATGCGGACGATGTTCCGCGAGCTGCTGACCAGGCTGCCCGACATCAGGTCCGTGGGCGAGCCCGAACTGCTGGTGTCCAACTTCGACAACAGCGTGCGCAGTCAGTCCTTCACCTTCTGAGGGGCCAGCACGTTCGTGGTGATGGTGACGAAGGTGATCAGCGCCGCCACGGCCATCATGCCGGCGCTGATCAGCATGGCCTTGGTGAATCCCCCGTCGAAGCGCGCGGGGTCCTTGAGCGCGTCGCCGACCAGGCCGACGAAGGGCGGGATCGCCGCCACCGCCAGCAGGCTGCCGGTGCGGGCGACGGCGTTGTTGACGCCGCTGGCCGTACCGGCGTAACGCTCCTGGGCGGTGGCCAGCACGGTCGCGGTCAGCGGCGCGACGGCCGCGGCCAGACCGAGGCCGAAGACCGTGACGGCCGGCAGCACCTGCAGCCAGTAGCTTGACCCCTCGCCGATCGTGCTCATGAGCAGGAACCCGGCGCCCGCCACGAGGATGCCGATCGTCATCGGCAGGCGCGGGCCGTACCGCCTGGCCGTCTCGCCCGCCCGCGCCGACAGCAGCATCATCAGCGCCGTCACCGGCAGCAGCGCCGCGCCCGCGGCCAACTCGGAGAAGCCCGCGACCACGATCAGCTGCAGGGTCAGCAGGAAGAAGACCACGCCCATGGCCGCGTACATGATCAGCGTCACCACGTTCACGGCGGTGAACACGTGGTTGTTGAACAGGCTCACAGGCACCAGCGCATCCGGCGACCTGCGGATCTGCACCGCCACGAAGGCGACGGCCAGCACCACGCCCACGACCAGCGGAATCGGCTGGCCGCTCTCGATCAGCCCGTAGGTGATGCCGGCCAGCGCGAGCGCGGCCAGCACCGAGCCGAGCACGTCGAAGCGGCCCGCCGCCTGCTCGTCCTTCGACTCGGGCACGTGCCTGAGCGTGGTCAGGACGACGATCGCGGCGAACGGCAGGTTGATCAGGAAGGCCCAGCGCCAGCCCGCGGTCTGCACCAGCCAGCCGCCCAGCAGCGGGCCGATCGCGCTGGCCACACCGCCGAGCCCGGACCAGGCGCCCACCGCCCTCGGCCGGTCCTCGCGCACGAAGCTCGCCTGGATGAGCGCCAGCGAGCCCGGCGTGAGCAGCGCGCCGCCCACTCCCTGGAGGGCGCGGGCCAGCACCAGCGTCTCGACGTTGGGCGCGGCGCCGCACAGCGCCGAGGCCAGCGCGAACCACACGGTGCCGATCAGGAAGATCTTGCGACGGCCGAAGCGGTCGCCGAGGGAGCCGCCGAGCAGGATGAGCCCCGCGAGAGTGAGGGTGTAGGCGTTGATCGTCCACTGGGCCCCCGCCATGTCGGCGCCGAGCTCCCTGCTCAGGGCGGGCAGCGCGACGTTGACGATCGTGCTGTCGAGCATGGCCAGGCCTGAGCCGAGCACGGTGGCGGCCAGGATCCACCGGCCCTGGGGGGATTTGAGCTGGACTTCCATGACGGCAATCTTGTCGTAGCCCTCTGACAGGACTGGACACCCCCCTCCCAGGCGGGCCCCTTGTGACCATGCACGAGCACCTCCGGTGTGTCCGGCCTCCAGGTGGCGTCGAGCATGTGGCGCCCATCGGCCTTGGCGCCGGTGAGGGTGAACGTCGCCGACTAGACTCGCAGCGTGTTCGACTCGCCTGACTTCGATCTGGCGTCCTATGCCGGCTTCGATACGCCGGTGTACGTGCGACACACGTACAACAGCTGGGACGCCGGTTGGCGATCACTGCTCGTCCAAGGCTTCGACCACGCGTGCGAGGTCGAGGACCTTGCGCTCCCCGCGGTGTCCGACCTGCATCTTGTGCTCTGCGTAGCCGGAAGTGCGGACATGTGGACACATGCCGGTGGCAGGCCCGTCCGGCGCCGCTGGGTTCCCGGCCATCTGGAACTCATGGTCCCCGGTCGCGCGAGTTCACTCAGCTACCGGGCGACGTCAGGGTTGAGCACCATCCAGGTCCACCTTCCCTCGCCGACCGTGCAGCAGGTCGCCGGAGCGCTGGGCGGTCGTGAGCCCGACTTCGAGGCGCTGTCGGCCGTCCTGCGAGGGGGAGATCCGGTTGTCGAACAGCTCCTCCGCTCGCTGCCGGGCGCCGGCGGCGTCAGTGACCTGTACGCGGAGTCCGCCGCGGCGTTCCTCGCCACGCACCTGCTGACCCTCGGCAGGAACGAACGCCTGCCCGGGCCCGAGCACGCCGCCGTCCGGGCGGGCGTCGCCATCATGCGGGAGCGCCTGGCAGAGCCTCTGACGCTGGCCACCATCGCCGCCGAGGTTCATCTGAGCGTGTACCACTTCGTCCGCGTTTTTCGGGAGGCCACCGGCCAGACACCCCACCGCTACCTCACCCGGTTGCGGATCGAGCAGGCGCAGCGGCTGCTGTCCACCAGCTCCCTCAGCATCGAGCAGATCGCCCGGCGGTGCGGGTTCGCCAGTCCGGGCGCGTTGTCGTCGGCCTTCCTGCGCCAGACCGGTGTCCGGCCCTCGGCGTACCGCAAGAACTGATCGATCCTCGGCAATCGCGCGCATGTCCCCGGAAGGCGGCGGAGCTTACGTTGGGGCTCATGCCGTATTCCTATGCCGTGACCGCACGCTCGCAAGCCGATCCTGACGCCGTCTTCGCGGCGCTCACTCATGCGGCCACCTGGCCGGTGTGGTCGCCGATCGGCTCGGCCGACGTCGAGGGCGGCGACCCCATGGGACGGCAAGAGGTCGGCGACACCAGGATCTTCCGCACCGGCCGTCACGTCGCGCGGGAGCGGATCGTCGAGCTGATCACCGACCGGCGGTTCGTCTACGACAACGTGGGCGGGCCCTTCCGGTCCTACCGTGGGACCGTCGATCTCACCCCGGTACCCACAGGCGGCACCGACATCGCCTGGTCCGCCACCTTCGAGCCCAACCTGCCGCTCTCGGGTGGCTTCTGGCGGTGGTACCTGACCCGCTTCATGCAACGCATGGCGGACGGTCTCGCCGCATACGCCGATGGCCGAATCGTGGACGGAGGCGTCGAGTGACCGTCAGGCGGCTCGCGGCTGTCTCTGCCCCTCCTCGACCCCCGACACCCCCTCCTAAGCTCCTTGGGGATGCCGCCGGTACAGCAGGCAGAACTCGTTGCCCTCAGGGTCGGCCAGCACGACGAACCCCTCGTCGCCCTTCTGGCCGACGTCGACGCGCGTGGCGCCCAGCCCGACCAGCCGCTTCACCTCGGCGTCCACATCGCCTCCGTCGGGGACGTGGAGGTCGGGATGGTTGCGGTTCTTGTCGCGCTTGGGGGAGTCCGTCGGCTGAAGCCAGACCGTCAACGAGCCTCGCGGCGCGTCCGCCGGCGGCCACAGGTGCGGGCCCTCGCCGTCGTGCTCGATCTCGTAGCCCAGCGCCGCCGACCAGAACGCCGCCATCTTCCGGCTGTCGTGGACGTCGAGCGTCCACTGCGCGAACCGGCTCGTCATGATGTCTCCCCTCTTCGCGATTCTGGCCTCGCCCTCTATCTGTTTCACCGATCGGCCTCGCCATTCAACCCGGCACCCTCCCACCGACGCAGCCGCCCGTCCAGGTGTGAAGGCCCCATATGGTGACTGAGGTCACATTCGGGCGGAACGCGCCGGGCGGCGAGTGATCGTTAGGGTGGTGGCTGACCGCACCCCCGGGAGACACGGCATTGTTCACCTTCGTCATCCCCGCGCACAACGAAGAGGCCACCGTCGCCGCCATCGTCGGGCAGGCGCGCGCCGCCGCAGGGCCGGGCGACAGGATCCTGGTCGTCGACAGCGCCTCGACCGACGCCACCGCGCGGCGTGCCGCCGAGGCGGGGGCGGAGGTCCTGAGCGGGCCGAAGGGCAAGGGCGCCGCGATGAACGCCGCGATCGACGTGGCCAGCACCGAGTGGGTGTGCTTCCTCGACGCCGACCTGGTCTCCTCGGAGCTCAACGTCGCCGCCGAACTCCGCGCGGCAGCCGCCTCCGGCACCGCAGGACACGTGGTGGGCGACTACGAATACGATCACCCCGGCACGATCCTCAGCTCGACGTTCACCATCTACGAGCCGCTGACCGAGAGGTTCTTCCCTGAGACGGGGTTCATGGGGGCGAACGCGCTGACCGGCTACCGGGCGGTGCGCCGGTCGCTGCTCACCGAGCCGCTTCCTGCGGACTTCGGAGTGGAGTCCTTCCTCAACATCACGCTCGCGCTGGCCGGTGCGCGGGTGCAGGTTCGCCATCTGGGTGTCATCGGCAGCCGGTTCCGTCCCACGGGCGGGACGATGGCCCGCGAGATCGGCACGGCCATCCTCGACCTGGCCGAGGCGCACGGCCGTCTCGACAGCGGCGAGCGTGGGGCGTGGGAGGCGTGGCTGGAGGAAGGCGTCGCCGCCATCGCACCGCAGGCGGCCGACGGCGGCAGGTCGGCTACGCTGGCGCGCCTGTTCGCCGCGGTCCGTCGGCCGATGCCGTCCACTCCCGCAGCCCGGCAACCCCGAGAGCGCACCACGGACGGACGCCACAGCCCGGGCGTGCTCACCCGGACGTGCCCCAACTCGATCCGCGTGCACGGCGGCTGACCCGGCCCCGGTGATCGCACGCTGTCCGGCGGCTCCGACGGTTTCGACGGCTCCGACGGTTCGGCGCAGCCCGCGCGACGCCGACTGGTGCTCGGCCTGGTGACCTGGGGTGGCTGGCCGGCCGGCCTGATCAGGATCACCGGTGTCGACCGATCGCTGGGGGGACCGAGCGTCTTTCCTGGCTGCCCGTGGTCGCCCTGCTCCCGCTGTTCATGACATGGTGTCGTCATCGACTTGACGTGAGCCGCCGGTTTTGGTGACACTGTGTCATGACCTTCTCCGAGACCCTTCGCGCGGCCACCTGGAGCGACCACGAGTCGGCCGAGGGCGAGAGCTATCTCACCGAGCTGATGGCGGGACGGCTCAGCGCCGAGGAGTACGGCGAGATGGTCGCCCAGCACTACTTCGCCTACCTCGCGCTCGACGGCGCGGCCGAGCGGCTGGCCGAGCACCCCGTCGCAGGGCGCTTCGTCTTCCCCTCGCTGTACCGTCAGCGGGCGCTGGAGCGGGACCTGACGACGATCTACGGCCCCACGTGGGAGTCGCGCATCGCGCCGTCCAAGGCGACCAGGACCCTGGTGGCCCGCATCGAGCAGGTCTCCGACTGGCCGGGCGGCTACATCGCCCACCACTACACCCGCTACATGGGAGACCTGTCGGGCGGCCAGTTCATCAGGATGGAGCTGCAGAAGATCTACGGCTACGGCAAGGGCGGCGGCGTCGACTTCTACGTCTTCGACGAGATCGGCTCGCTGCCGCGCTTCAAGAACGAGTATCGCGCCCGCCTCGACGCCCTGGCGCTCGACGAGGCGGAGGGGCAGCGGATCATCCGCGAGGTGCGGCTGGCCTACCAGCTCAACACCGAGGTGCTGGCCGAGCTGCTGCACACGGTCAGGTCGGCGGCCTAGCATAGGCCCATGCCCAGGATCAGCGCCGCCACGATCGGCGAGCACCGCGCCCAGACGCAGGACCGCATCCTGCAGGCGGTCTCGCGGCTGTCGCGCGTCCAGGGCATCGACGCGATCTCGATGACGGACGTGGCGCACGAGGCCGGCATCACCCGCACCGTGCTCTACAACTACTACCCCGACAAGGCGGCGCTGCTGCTCGCCTTCACCGAGCGCGTGACGCACTACTTCATCGAGGCCTACACCGCGCAGCTGCCGCCGTCGGCCTCGCCCTCGGAGCGGTTGCGCGCCTTCGTCAGGCTGCAGCTGGCCGGGCTCGTGGCGCATCCGCATCCCGGCGCCGCGGGGCTCAGCGCCTCCCTCGGCCCCGACGCCTACCAGCAGCTGGCCGACCACGTGGCGCCGATGCAGCGCATCCTGGTCGAGATCCTCGACAACGGCGCCGCCTCGGCGGACTTCCACCTGCAGGACGTCGAGGCCACGGCACGCATGATCATGGCCGTCATCGGAGCCGAGCGGGAGCCGCTGATCAGCGGGCGGGTGAGCGTGGAGGCGGCCGAGGAGATCGTGTCCGGCTTCGTGCTCCGCGCGCTCGGCAGCGCCTGCTGATCAGGTCGCGCCGCCTCGCTCACTCGCCGGGGCGCACCAGCCCCGTCTCGTAGGCGTAGACGATCGCCTGAGCCCTGTCGCGCAGGTCGAGCTTGGTCAGCACCCTGCCCACGTGCGTCTTCACCGTCTGCTCCGCCACCACGAGCCTGGAGGCGATCTCCTGGTTCGACAGTCCCTGCGCGATCAGCGTCATCACCTCGGTCTCCCGCTCGGTCAGCTCGGCCAGCCGCTTCACCGTGGGCGCCCTCGGCCCGCCCAGCCTGGCGAACTCGTGGATCAGCCGCTTGGTGACGGCGGGCGCGATCAGCGCGTCGCCGGCCGCCACCACCCGCACCGCCTCGGCCAGCTGCGCGGCAGAGGCGTCCTTCAGCAGGAACCCGCTGGCCCCCGCCCGCAACGCCTCGTAGACGTAGTCGTCCAGGTCGAACGTGGTGAGGATGAGCACCCTCGTCCGGGCGGAGGCCATCAGCCGCCTGGTGGCCTCCAGCCCGTCCATCACCGGCATCCTGACGTCCATCAGCACCACGTCGGGCGCCAGCTCGGCGACCCTTTCCAGCGCCTCGGCGCCGTTGGCGGCCTCGCCGACCACCTCGATGTCGGGTTGGCTGCTCAGGAAGACGGTGAACCCGGTGCGCACCATGCCCTGGTCGTCGGCGATCAGCACCCTGATCATGACGCTCCCTCCAGCGGCAGCACGGCTTTCACCTCGAACCCGCCCCCTTCCACGGGACCCGTCTCCAGCGACCCGCCCAGCAGCGAGGCCCGCTCCCTCATGCCCAGCAGCCCGTGCCCCGCGCCGGGCGCGCCGCCCGGCCTGCTCGCGGGGCCGTTCGTGACCCGGATGCGCAGCTCGTCGTCCCTGACGAGCTCCACGGCCACGGTCGAGCCCGGCGCGTGGCGCATGGCGTTGCTGAGGGACTCCTGCACGATCCTGTACGCCGAGACCTCCACGGCCTTCGGCAGCCGGTCGAGCTCGCCGGAGCGTTTCACGAGGACGGCCAGGCCCGCCGTCCGGGCGTTGGCCACGAGCTCGTCCATCCTGTCGAGACCGGGAGCGGGCGCGGTGTCGGTGCGGCCGTCCTCGTCGCGCAGCACGCCCAGCACCTGGCGCAACTCCTTGATCGCCTCCAGTGACAGCCCGCGGATCTGCGCGAGCCCCGCATCCAGGCGCGCGGGGTCGCCCCCCGCCTCCAGCGGTACGGCCTCGGCCTGGATCGCGATCACCGACAGGTGATGGGCGACGACGTCGTGCAGCTCGCGGGCTATGCGCGCCCTCTCGGCCAGGACCGAGCGCTCCTCGACGGCCGTGTCCCTGCTCAGGGTGGCGCTGCGCCGCACCCTGACGTTGTAGCCGAACAGGACGACCACGCTCAGCGCGATGCCCGCAGGCACCACCGACTCCCCGAGGACGAACCACGCGGCCACGAGCGAGATCGCCCACACCGCCGGCGTGATCCGTCTGTCGCACCTGACGGCTACGGAGTAGAGGACCAGCAGGCCCATGATGGCGCCCTGCATCATGAACGAGCGGATCCCGTCGAGCAGGTAGCTCATCCACAGCGCCGGCGGAAGGAGCGCGAGAGCCAGCCGCCACGCCGCCAGCGGCCAGCGCTCGCGCAGCGCGACAGGCAGCGAGAGGCCGGTCGCGGTCAGACAGAGCAGCCATATCGGCTGCGGTGCGGCTTCGGTCAGGTTCGTCAGGTCGTTGAGGACGGTGCCGAACAGCGCCCAGGCCAGCAGGAGATCGGCCACCTGCACCAGATCGAGGTGGCCGAAGGGCAGCAGCCCGCGCAGCAGGCCGGGCATCGGAGGGCGCAACCTGCGCGAACGCGGGGGCGCGGGGTCGGCCTCGCCCCTGAAGAGCGCGAGCCTGAAGGGCTGGACGACGGCCGAGATCACCGCAACAGCCTACGAGCCTCTGACCAGGCCCGCATCACCCCTGAGAGTGATCCCTCGGAGGTATCACTTACATCATTACGATCGCTGTGAGCGAACATCAGCAACTTCGGGAACATTGGAGGGCTCTCGTTAATTGAGTCGGTATAACTCAACCCTTTGGAGTTCAGATGAGTGAGAGCTTGATCCTCCCGGTCCTGCCACTCGACGACGAGGTGGTCCTGCCGGGCATGGTGGTCCCTCTGGACCTGTCCGACTCCGAGGTCCGGGCTGCGATCGACGCGGCTCAGGCTTCTGGTCTCAACAAGCCGCGGGTGCTCCTCGTTCCCAGGATCGACGGCCGATACGGCGCCGTCGGCGTCCAGGCCGTGGTGGAGCAGGTCGGAAGGCTCCCCGGGGGTGAGCCCGCCGCCGTCGTCCGTGGCGTCAACAGGGCCAGGGTCGGCAAGGGCACGACAGGCCCGGGCGCGGCCCTGTGGGTGGAGGTGCTCACGGTCGACCCCGTCCAGGTCGGTGAGCGGGCGCAGGAACTGGCCAAGGAGTACAAGGCCCTGGCCACGACCATCTTGCAGAAGCGCGGCGCGTGGCAGGTGGTCGACCAGGTCAACCAGATCGACGATCCCTCCGTGCTGGCCGACAGCTCCGGCTACACCCCTTGGCTGAGCACCGCGCAGAAGGTGGAGCTGCTGGAGGCCCCCGACCCCGCCGACCGGCTGGCCAAGCTGGTCGAGTGGTCGCGTGAGCACCTGGCCGAGCTGGACGTGGCCGAGACGATCCGCAAGGACGTCCAGGAGGGCATGGAGAAGCAGCAGCGGGAGTTCCTGCTGCGCCAGCAGCTTGCCGCGGTCCGCAAGGAGCTCAAGGAGCTCAACGGCGACACCGAGACCGAGGAGGAGGACTACCGCGCCCGTGTGGAGGCGGCCGACCTCCCCGAGAAGGTGCGTGAGGCCGCGCTCAAGGAGGTCGACAAGCTGGAGCGGACCTCCGACCAGTCGCCCGAGACCGGCTGGATCCGCACGTGGCTCGACACCGTCCTCGACATCCCGTGGAACGAGACGAGCGACGACAACTACGACATCGCGGGCGCCCGTGAGGTGCTCGACGCCGACCACACCGGCCTCGACGACGTGAAGGACCGCGTCATCGAGTACCTGGCCGTGCGCAAGCGCCGCCAGGACAAGGGCCTCGGCGTGGTGGGCGGCCGCCGCAGCGGCGCCGTCCTCGCTCTGGCGGGCCCTCCGGGAGTCGGCAAGACGTCGCTGGGTGAGTCCGTGGCGCGCGCCATGGGCAGGAAGTTCGTCCGCGTCGCCCTCGGCGGCGTGCGCGACGAGGCGGAGATCCGCGGACACCGGCGCACCTACGTCGGCGCGCAGTCCGGTCGCATCGTCAGGGCGATCCGCGAGGCGGGCTCGATGAACCCGGTCGTGCTGCTCGACGAGATCGACAAGGTCGGCGCCGACTACCGGGGCGACCCGACGGCCGCCCTGCTCGAGGTCCTCGACCCCGCGCAGAACCACACCTTCCGCGACCACTACCTGGAGGTCGAGCTCGACCTGTCGGACGTGCTCTTCCTCGCGACGGCCAACGTCCTGGAGGCCATCCCGGGGCCGCTGCTCGACCGTATGGAGGTCGTCACCCTCGACGGTTACACCGAGGACGAGAAGGTGGCCATCGCCCGCGACCACCTGCTGCCCAAGCAGCTGGAGCTGGCGGGCCCTGACCGCCGAGGAGGTCACGGTGGAGGAGGCGGCGCTGCGCAAGCTGGCCGCCGAGTACACCCGCGAGGCGGGCGTGCGCTCCCTCGAGCGCTCGATCGCCAGGATCCTGCGCAAGGTCACGGCCAAGGACGCGCTGCCGTCCGTCATCGGCGAGGACAGCCTGGTCGACTACCTGGGCAGGCCGCGCTTCGTTCCCGAGGCGTCGCTTCCCGAGTCCAAGCAGCGCACCTCGGTGCCCGGCGTGGCCACCGGCCTCGCGGTGACCGGGGCGGGCGGAGACGTCCTGTACGTCGAGGCGTCGCTGGCCGACCCCGAGACGGGCGAGACGGGGCTGACCCTCACCGGCCAGCTGGGCGACGTGATGAAGGAGTCGGCGCGGATCGCGCTGTCCTACCTGCGCTCGCACGGCGCGGAGCTGGAGCTGCCCGTCACCGCGCTGAAGGACCGCTCGGTGCACGTGCACTTCCCCGCGGGCGCCGTCCCCAAGGACGGCCCCTCGGCGGGTGTCACGCTCACCACGGCCCTGGCCTCGCTGCTGTCGGGACGGCTGGTCCGCAACGACGTGGCGATGACCGGCGAGATCTCCCTCACCGGCAGGGTGCTGCCCATCGGCGGCGTCAAGCAGAAGCTGCTGGCGGCGCACAGGGCGGGCATCACCACCGTGCTCATCCCCGCCCGCAACGAGCCCGACCTGGACGACCTGCCCAAGGAGGTCCGCGACGAGCTGACCGTCCACGCGGTGAGCGACGTGCGCGAGGTCCTCGACATCGCGCTCGCCCCCGCGAAGGTGGCGCAGACGGCCGCCGCGTGACCGCGGCCGTCTGACCGTCACCCCTGAGCCGCCCCGCCGTCACCGTACGGCGGGGCGGCTTTCTCACGCGCGACGGCCTCGATCAGGCGATCCGCGTCCTCTTGCGGGCCTCGGCGAGCGCGCTGACCACGGCCTCGAGGTCGGCGGGGCCGGTTCGATGGCTGGTCACGCACAGGCGGATCGCGGGACGGCCCGCGAGGCGGACCGTGCTGAGCCACGCGGCGCCGCTCCTGACCACCTGATCGGCGACGGCGGCGTGCCAGGCGGCGCTGCGCTCATGGCCTTCCGCCTCGGCCTCGGGAGCCGTCACGCAGACGACGGGCAGAGGGGTGTCGTTGATGCGCGACCAGCCGTCCTCGGCGAGGCGGCGCGCGAGCACCTCTCCGAGCCGCACGTCCCGCTCGAGCTGCGCGGCGTAGGCATGCCTGCCTGCCACGGCGAGGGCCAGGAAGACCTTCAGGCCGGCGAAGCGGCGTGACCACTGCACGCTGGTGGCGTAGGGGTCGGGAGCGTCCTCGCTCTCGGCGGGCATGTACGAGGTCGTCGCGTGGAAGCTCTGCGAGAGAGCCGCCGGATGCGGGGTGAGGAACATGCCCGCGCCCATCGGCGCCGACAGCCATTTGTGCGCGTCCACCGTGACGCTGTCGGCCAGCTCCACCCCTGCCAGCAGCGGGCGCAGCGTGTCGGACAGCGCGACCGCGCCCGCCCACGCGGCGTCGACGTGGAAGTGCAGGTTCCACTCCCGCGCCAGGGCGGCAAGCTCGCGCAGCGGGTCGAGCGCGCCTCCCGCCGTCGTGCCCGCCGTACCGGCCAGGAGGAAGGGCTGCAGGCCTGCCACCACGTCGGCCGCGCGCATCTCGCGCAGCCTGGCCGTGTCCATGCGGTGCGCCGCGTCGGCGGGCACCAGCCGTACGGCGTCGCGGCCCAACCCCGTCATGTGCGCGATCTTGAGCCAGGCCAGGTGGCTCTCGGCGGAGGCGTACAGCACGGGCCGCCCGGGCAGGCCGGAGAGTCCCGACCTCGGATAGGTGGCGAACCGGCGGGTCATGGCGACGACGACCGCCGTCAGGTTGGCCTCGGCGCCGCCCACCGTGAAGGCACCCTCCGTGGTGGCGGGCAGGCCGAGCCTTCCCGCCATGAAGCGCAGCACGTGCCGCTCCATCTCGACGGCGGCGGGCGCGTGGCTGTAGGCGGCCAGCTGGGGATTGACCCCGGCGGCGACGAGCTCGCCCGCCACGCCCCACCAGGTGGGGGTGGGGTTGAACAGGCCGAAGTAGCGGGGGTGCGTCGTGTGCACCCCCCAGCGGCGCAGCGCCTCCATCACCTCGGGCAGCGTTTCGGCGGCTGGCCTCGCCACCTCGAAGTCCTGGCCGGCCAGCCATTCGCGCAGCCGCGCGGTTCCGGGCTCCGGCGGCGCCACCGGCCCCTCGGCCACCTCCTTCGCGTGCCGTACGACCAGGTCCACGGCGGCTGTCAGCAGCCTGGCCCCTTCTTCCTCGCCCACGTTGAGCGGTCCCGCATGGTTCATGACACCACTGTCGCCGGGCGGGCCTCCCGGCTACCAGTGGCGAAAATGTCGTGTTCCACAAGATTCGAGCCACTAGATTGGCGGCATGGCCAGGATCCGCGTGGTCGTCCCCGTGCTGGACGAGTGCCCGCTGTTCGAGCTCGCCGTCCCCTGTGAGGTCTTCGGCAGGGACCGCCGCGACCTGACCCCCGACTGGTACGACCTCGCGCTCTGCCAGAGCGCCGACCAGGAGCAGAAGTCGCTCAACGGGCTGTCGTTGCGCGCGCCCCACGGGCTGGAGGCGATGCGCTCGGCCGACCTCGTCGTGGTGCCCGCATGCGCGGACGCCTCCTACCGCCCGCCCGAGGCGCTGCTGAGCGCGCTGGTCGAGGCGTACGAGAGAGGCGCGCGGATCGCCGCCGTGTGCTCGGGCGCCTTCATCCTGGCCGCCGCCGGCCTGCTCGACGGCCGTGAAGCCGCCACGCACTGGATGCACGCCGACGAACTGCGGCGGCGCTACCCGAGGGTCGAGGTCAATCCGCGTGCCCTGTTCGTCGACGAGGGCGACGTCCTCACCAGCGCGGGCACCGCGGCGGGCATCGACCTGTGCCTGCACATCGTCCGCCGTGACTTCGGCGCGGCCGTGGCGGCGGAGGTCGGCCGCAGGATGGTCGTCGCGCCGCAGCGGGAGGGCGACCAGGCGCAGTACGTGTCGCCCGGCCTGCCGGTCCCGGCCCAGGACAGAGGGCTCGGCCCGGTGCTGGGGTGGGCGATCGAGCGGCTGCACGAGCCCGTCACCATCCCGCAGCTGGCCGAGCAGGCCAGGATGAGCACCAGGACCTTCACCCGCCGCTTCCGCCATGAGACGGGCCTGACCCCCATCGGGTGGCTCACACGGCAGCGCCTGGACAGGGCGCGCGAGCTCCTGGAGACCACGCGCCTGCCGGTCGACGCCGTGGCCGAGCGCTCGGGCTTCAGCACGGGCAACGGCCTGCGCCAGCACTTCACGAAGGTGCTCGGCACCACGCCCTCCGCCTACCGCCGCGCCTTCCGGAGTGTCGGCGACACGGAGTGAGGAGACCTTCGGGGGGGCGGCCTGCAGTGAGCCACTTCACATCGTGGCCGGGGAATACCCCCTCGCACGAGGTCGTTGGCCTCGGTGTGAACGAGATGCGAATGCGCATGTGTACGGGCTGTCAGGCCCGCCGGTAGCGCACCCTTCCCGCCCTCTCGTTCAAAGGCACTCCGATGATCCGACCCAGCTTCGTGCTGCGCCGCCTGAGTCACCTGCCGTTTCATCCAGGCACCCGCTGACGCTTCCCCCGCGTTGACTGTCCATTACCGACTCCGTTGTGGGGAATTTCGTGATTCAGGCTTCTGGCCTGCGCAAGTCGTACGGGAGCACCGTCGCGCTGGACGGTGTCGACCTGGACGTGCGTCAGGGTGAGATCTTCGGCGTGCTCGGGCAGAGCGGCGCCGGCAAGAGCACGCTGCTGCGCTGCGTCAACCTTCTGGAGCGCCCCGACCAGGGCACCGTGACGGTGGCGGGCCAGGAGATGACCGCGCTCGGCGAGCGGGAGCTGCGCGCCGCCAGGCAGCGGATCGGCATGATCCACCAGCACTTCGCCCTGCTGTCGTCGCGCACGGTCGCGGGCAACGTGGCCTTCCCCCTCGAAGTCATGGGCGTGGCCAGGAGCGAGCGCGCGGCCAGGGTGGCCGAGCTTCTCGACCTGGTCGGCATCGCCGACAAGGCCGACGCCCACCCCGGGCAGCTGTCAGGCGGCCAGAAGCAGCGGGTCGGCATCGCCAGGGCGCTGGCGGGCAACCCCTCGGTGCTGCTCGCCGACGAGGCCACCTCGGCGCTCGACCCCGGTACGACCGCCTCGATCCTCGCCCTGCTCAAGCGGCTCAACACCGAGCTCGGGCTGACCATCCTGCTGATCACGCACGAGATGAACGTCGTCAAGAGCGTGTGCGACTCGGTGGCCATCATGACCGGAGGGCGCATCGAGGAGTCGGGCCCGATCAGGCAGCTCCTGACGACGCCCGGCTCGCGCCTGGCGGCCGAGCTGTTCCCCCTTCCGGCACCGGCCAGGGGCGACGTCACGATCACCTTCACCGGCGCGGCGGAGGAGCCGGTCATCTCCCAGCTCGTGCGGAAGTTCGACGTGGACGTCAACATCCTCGGCGGCGCGCTGGAGGAGGTGGCCGGCGGCTCGGTCGGCCGCCTGCGGGTCTCGCTGGACGGCGCCGAGTCCGCGACAGCCCTCACCTACCTGCGCGAGCGCGGCCTGATCGTGGAGGTGGCGGCATGACCTGGCAGGAGATGGTCCCGCTGCTGGGACAGGCGACGTGGGAGACGGTCCTGATGGTCGTCTGGTCCACGCTGTTCACCGTCCTGTTCGGGCTGCCGCTGGGCGTCGCGCTGGTCGGCACCTCGCGTGACGGCCTGTTCCCCTCGCGGGCGGCCAACCAGCTGCTCAGCCTCATCGTCAACATCGGCAGGTCGCTGCCGTTCATCATCCTGATGATCGCGGTGATCCCCTTCACCCGCCTGCTCGTGGGCACCACGATCGGGCTCTACGCCGCCATCGTGCCACTGACCATCGGCGCGGTGCCGTTCTTCGCCAGGCTGGTGGAGATCGCGCTGCGCGGGGTCAGCCCCGACGTGGTCCAGGCCGCGCACGCCATGGGCGTCAGCCGGCTGTCCATCGTGACCAAGGTGCTGCTGCCCGAGGCCAGGGCGGCGCTGGTCGCGGGGGTCACCGTCACCGTCATCACGCTGGTCTCGTACTCCGCCATGGCAGGGGTGATCGGCGCGGGCGGCCTGGGCGACCTGGCCATCCGCTACGGCTACCAGCGGTTCGAGACGCCGCTCATGATCGCGACCTGCGTGGTCATCATCATCCTCGTCCAACTGGCGCAGACCCTCGGCGACGCCTTCGCCGACCGTCTGGCCAAGCGATAACTGGAGAATCACTGTGCGTACGTTGTTTGGTGCTGTCATCGCAGCCTTCCTAGCGCTTGTTCTGACGGCCTGCGGATCGTCCTCGGCGGGTACGGCCGACGACACGCTCAAGGTGGGCGCCACCCCGACCCCCCATGGCGAGATCCTGAAGTACATCTCGGACAACCTGGCCGCCAAGGAGGGACTGAAGCTGGAGATCGTCGAGTTCAGCGACTACGTGCCGCTGAACCCGCAGCTCCAGGAGGGCCAGCTGGACGCCAACTACTTCCAGCACCAGCCCTACCTCGGTGACTACAACAAGGAGAAGGGCGCCAAGCTCACCTGGGTGGAGAGCGTGCACCTGGAGCCGCTGGGCCTCTACTCCAGCAAGGTGAAGGACGTCGCCTCGATCGCCTCCGGCGCCAGCGTGGCCGTGCCCAACGACGCCACCAACCTCGGCCGCGCGCTGAAGCTGCTGGCCGACAACGGCGTGATCACCCTCAAGGAGGGCGTCGGCACCGCCGCCACCGAGCGTGACGTCACCGCCAACCCGAAGAACATCGCCTTCAAGCCGCTCGACGCCGCCCAGCTGCCCCGCTCGCTCGAGGACGTGGACGCCGCCGTCATCAACGGCAACTACGCGCTGGAGGCCAAGCTCAACCCGGCCACCGACGCGCTCGTGGTCGAGAAGGCCGAGGGCAACCCGTACGCCAACGGCCTGGTCGTCCAGGACGGCAAGCAGAACGACCCGCTGGTGCAGAAGCTGGCCAAGCTGCTCAAGTCCCCGGAGGTCAAGAAGTACATTGAGGACACCTATAAGGGTGCCGTCATCCCAGCCTGAATTTTTCCTGTGAAAGATCGGGAATATCCACTTATCTGATATTTAGGGCCCGGCCAGGCGTTTCAAGTGGATTGTAAGCATTCGGCAATCGCCCAGGCGTAGGAAGAGCGTGACAGAAACTCTCTTCCCGAGGAGAACCCGAATGCGATTCGTTTCACGAATCCTGACCGGCGCCGCCATCGCCACAGCAGTGGCTGTCGGCGCCCCGGTGGCCGCCAGTGCCGCGACCACCGGCGCGGCGACCACCGGCACGTCCTGGGGCGCGTACCACTCCAGCGACCACAAGGCGCAGGCCCTCCGGTCAGGTCGACGTGGCCAAGAAGTCCTACAAGACCTGGCACTGGGAGACCTTCTACAAGAAGGTCCAGGTGTGCTGGAAGGACAAGCACGGCAACAAGCACTGCGTCTGGAAGAAGAAGCCCTACAAGAAGAAGGTCTGGACCTGGAAGCACGACTTCTTCTTCACGGTCGACAGCACCCTCACCAACCACAAGTGGTGGGGCAAGAAGAAGTACGTCTGCGCCTGGGAGACCTTCAAGGTCATCAACCACGACGGCTCCGCCTACCTCAAGAGCTTCAAGAACTGCGGTAAGGGCGACGCCGACTACTCCTTCTCCGGCAAGAACGCCAAGCACATCTACGTCGATGTGAGCCGGGGCAGCTACAACGGCCCGAAGGGCTTCCACTCCGGTTGGAAGGCCGTGTACCACGCCTGACAACTCGCCATAAAGGGCCGTGATCTCCTTGAGAGATCACGGCCTTTTGCTGGGATTGCCGGGGGGCCCCCGGCGGGCAGCTGTCAGGATATGCAACTTGTGATCGCTGTATTGCTGGCGATTTATGGGCACGGTGTGCCGGGAGAGGCGCAGGCCGCCTATCGCAGGGAGGCGATCGGCGCCTTCAGCCCCTTCGCCAGGTCGGGCGCGTGGGAGATCTCGCGGTGGACGGGGCCCCAGCGGGAGATCGGCTTCGCGGCGGACGAGCTGGTGCCCTCCTGGACCGCCGACACCCCTGAGGGGAGCTGGCTGCGGGTCGAGGTCAGGGTGCCGGGCTCGGGCTGGTACGTCATGGGCAGATGGGCATACGGCGAGAGCGGCATCAGGCGCACCACGGTGAAGGGTCAGGCCGACGCGACGGGCACGGTCGCGGCCGACGTGCTCAGGCTCAGCGGGCCGGTCACCTCCTATCAGCTGAGGGCCACCCTTCTGCGCAGGCCGGGCTCCGCCGTACGGCCGGTTCTGCGCAGCCTGGGCGCGGTGGCCTCGGCGCGCGGGGTCCCCGCCAAGGGGAGCGCGGGGGCGGCGTGGGGACGCGAGCTCGGGGTGCCGCGCAAGTCGCAACTCGCGCACGCGGACCACGGAGGGCGCGCCTGGTGCAGCCCCACCTCCACGGCCATGGTGGTCGGCTACTGGGGCAGGGGCCCGCGCCCCGCGGAGATCGCCTGGGTGCGCAGGAGCGACCCCGATCCCGCCGTCGACCACGCCGCCAGGCACACCTCCGACAGGGCGTACGGCGGCAGCGGCAACTGGGCGTTCAACACCGCCTACGCGGGCGCGTTCGGGCTCGAGGCCTTCGTGACCAGGTTCCCCTCTCTGGCCGCGGCCGAGCCGCTGATCGCGTCGGGCGTCCCCTTCGTGGCCTCGCTCTCGTTCACCGCCGAGGAGCTGGGGCGCGACAGCGATGGTCACCTGGTCGTGGTGACCGGCTTCACCGCCGAGGGCGACGTGATCGCCAACGACCCCGCCGCGCGCGGCGTGCGGGTGGTCCTGCCCCGCGACGCCTTCGAGCGGGCCTGGGTACGCTCCAGCTCGGGCACCGCCTACGTGATCCACCCGCAGGGCAGGGGCCTTCCTGCCGGCGTGGTAACCGAATAGTGTTCTGGTCATGCATCCGGGAGCCATCGCAGCAGTCACCCCCGACAAGCCCGCTGTGATCATGGCGGGCTCCGGGCAGGTCGTCACCTACCGCGAACTGGAGGAGGAGTCGAACAGGCTCGCGCACCTCTTCCGCTCGGCCGGGCTCAAACCGGGCGACCATATCGCTTTCATGCTGGAGAACCACCCGCTCTTCCTGGTCATCGCCTGGGCCGCGCAGCGCTCGGGGCTCTACTACACCGCGATCAGCTCGCGCCTGCGGAGCGAGGAGCTGAACTACATCGTCGAGAACTGCGAGGCCAGGATCTTCATCTCCTCGGCCGGGCTGGCCGAGGTGGCCACCACCGTCTCCGCGCCGGGCGTGGAGCGCCGCCTGATGCTCGACGGCGTGGCCGAGGGCTTCGAGTCCTACGAGAAGGCGGTCGAGGGGCTGCCCGCGACGCCGATCGAGGACGAGTGCCAGGGCTCGGACATGCTCTACTCCTCGGGGACCACGGGACGGCCCAAGGGCGTCAAACCGACCCTCTCCCAGGCGCCCCTCGACACCCCCGGGCCGCTGCTGCAGCTCATCCAGTTCCTCTTCGCGCCGTCGGACGACAGCGTCTACCTCTCGCCCGCGCCGCTCTACCACGCCGCGCCGCTGCGCTACTGCCTGCAGTTCCAGCGGCTCGGGGCGACGGTGGTGGTGATGGAGCGCTTCGATGCCGCCGAGTACCTCGCGCTGGTCGAGCGGTACAGGGTGACGCACTCGCAGCTGGTGCCGACCATGTTCATCAAGATGCTCAAGCTGCCCTCCAGGAACGACTACGACCTGTCGTCCCTGAAGTGCGCGATCCACGCCGCCGCTCCGTGCCCCGTCCCCGTCAAGGAGCAGATGCTCGACTGGTGGGGGCCGATCATCCACGAGTACTACGCGGGAACCGAGGGCAACGGCTTCCTCTACGCGGGCCCCCGCCGACTGGCTGGCCCACAAGGGCACGGTCGGCCGCCCCCTTCTGGGTGTGGTGCACATCCTGGACGAGGAGGGCGACGAGCTGCCGCCAGGCGAGCGCGGCACGGTTTACTTCTCCGACGGCCCGCGCTTCGAGTACCACGGCGACCCCGACAAGACCCGCTCCGCGCAGGACCCGCGGGGCAGGGGCTGGACCACGCTCGGCGACATCGGCTACCTCGACGAGGACGGCTTCCTCTACCTGACCGACCGCCGCTCCTACATGATCATCTCAGGCGGGGTGAACATCTACCCCCAGGAGGCGGAGAACGTGCTGTCCGTTCACCCGAAGGTGGCCGACGTGGCCGTCTTCGGCGTACCCGACGAGGAGATGGGTGAGCAGGTCAAGGCCGTCGTCCAGCCCGCCGACCCCGCCGAGGCGGGACCCGCGCTGGAGGCCGAGCTGATCGAGTACTGCAGGGAGCGCCTGGCCGCTTACAAGTGCCCGAAGAGCGTCGACTTCCGCGACGAGCTGCCCCGCCACCCGACGGGCAAGCTCTACAAGCGCCTGCTGCGCGAGGAGTACCTCGACAAGCGCTGAGCCGTCCATGCCGAACCCGCATGTAACAGCGGTGACGCCAACAACGGGAGCCTCAGGAACGTCACAACCGGTGTTCTCACCGACACGGAGGCTCCCATGGCGCACCCTTCTTCCGACCCGAGCCGGCACACCCAGCCCGGGCACACGCACCCGCAGTACGGCGGCCCGCCCCGCCGCAAGAGCAACGCGCCGCTGATCCTCATCGTCATCGCCTCCGTCCTGCTCCTCGTCGGCGGCGGCTGTGCAGCCCTCATCGCCGTGGCCGCCGGCAGCGGCGAGCCCGGCACGACGGCCGCCGTCGAAACGGGGAAGGCGGGCGGAGGCAGGGCCGAGAGGTCGAAGCGGCCCGCCGAGCCGAAGGCGGCCGGGATCGGCGCGGCCGTGCGCGACGGCAAGTTCACGTTCACGGTCACCGAGCTGGAACGACGCGAGCGGATCGGCAGCGACGTGATCGGCGCCGATGCTCAGGGCGTGTTCCTCCTCGTCCACGTCAAGGTCGAGAACATCGGCGACGAGGCGCAGACGTTCATGGCCGCGGCCCAGAGGCTCCACGCGGGAGGCAAGCAGTACGAGGCCGATTCCGGCGCCTCCATCTACCTGGACGACGCCAAGTCGCTCTACGAGACGATCAACCCCGGCAACGTGGTGAAGGGCGTCGTCCTCTTCGACGTCCCCAAGACGCTGAAGCCGGAGACGATCGAACTCCACGACTCCCTCTTCTCGGGCGGCGTCCGGGTGTCGCTGTCATGACCGGCTGGGGACCGCCCCTCGCTGGATGAGTTTTCTCTGCGAGATTCGGGGCGCCACCCCCCGCTCGACCTGCGGTGATAAGCGCGGCGTCAGGGCGTGCCGGGACTGCGGATCACCGGCTTAACCGGCGTTTACAGCTGGGTTGACACCCTGGGTGTACGGCACGCCACGGTGGCGGGCCTCAGTGGCCTCTTGGGGATGGAAATGAACACGAACGAGCCTCGTGAGCAGGGCGAAGGCAACGTGGGTGGGGGATGGACCCAGTTCGGTTCCCAGCCCCCCGTTGCTGGGCGGTTCCCGCAGGGCGCTCCCTCGGGCGCACCGCAGGGCGCCCCTTCCGACCAGGCACAGGGCGCCACCCCGCACAGCGCGCAGGGCGCTCCTGCGAGCAGCGCTCAGAGTGTGACGGACGGCGGTGCGCCGGGGGCGCCCGCGGCCGAGGACAGGGTGTTCGCGCACGGGGCGCCCTCCTCTGACGACACGACGATCATGGCGGCGCCGGCCGTACCGAAGCAGCGGTCGCGGTTCACGGCGGGGCAGAAGGCGATCGCGGGGCTCGCGCTGGCGGCCACCGCGCTGGTGGGCGGCGCCGCGGGGGCGGTGACCGCCAACGTCTTCGGCGGCGGCGGGGGCACCGCCGTGGCCGCCTCGCCCAACCCCACGTTCAAGCAGGTGTCGAACCCGCTGACCGTGGCCGACGTCGCCCAGAACGTGCAGCCGTCGGTCGTGCGGATCCAGGGACAGACAGGGGAGGGCTCAGGCGTCGTCCTGTCGGCAGACGGCCTGATCCTCACCAACAACCACGTGGTCGTCGGCGCGGGGCAGGGCGGCGGCTCGATGACGGTGAAGTTCAGCGACGGCAAGACCGCCAAGGCCACGGTCGTGGGCACCGACCCCGCCACCGACCTGGCGGTCATCAGGGCCGAGGGCGTCTCGGGGCTGACCAAGGCCTCCCTCGGCGACAGCGACGCGCTGCGGGTCGGCGACGCGGTGCTGGCCATCGGCAGCCCGCTCGGCCTGGACGGCTCGGTCACCGCGGGCATCATCAGCGCGCTGGACAGGACCCTCACCGTCGGCAACGAGGACGAGGGACGGCAGCAGCTGCCGCCGGGATGGGGCAACCAGCGCAGCCAGTCGCAGGGCTCCACCACCACGATCGGCGGCGCCATCCAGACCGACGCCGCCATCAACCCCGGCAACTCGGGCGGCGCGCTGGTCAACGCCTCGGGCGAGGTGATCGGCATCAACACCGCCATCGCCACGGGCGGCACGGGCAGCGGCAACATCGGCGTCGGCTTCGCCATCCCGATCAACACCGCCAACCAGGTGGCCCAGCAGCTCATCGAGAGCGGCAAGGTGAGCCACGCCTACCTCGGCGTCAGCGTCACCGACGCGACGGGCGACGTCCCCGGCGCGCTGGTGCGGCAGGTGCAGCAGGGCAGCCCCGCGGCGAAGGCGGGGCTGAAGGAGGGGGACCTCATTACCAGGATCGGCGACAAGCCGGTCGATGGGGGAGATACCGTAGTGGGACAGGTCAGAGGTTTCAAAGTCGGCCAGCAGGTCAAGATCACATATATGAGGAACGGTCAGACCCAGGAAGCGACCGTGACCCTCGAGGAGAAGAAGACCACCGAGTAGAACCCCCCTCGCTAACGGAGGTACCGTCGAGATCGCTGCGGACTCGGCGGTACCTCCCCCCTTTTCTGTCGTGACTACTGGAACCTGCGCCCCTCGTCGCGGCGGTAGGCCCACACCGCCGCCGCTCCTGCCACGATCGTCCAGACCGCCAGCATGACCAGCGCCAGCGGCGTGGCGGGCAGGTCCGTGGTCGCGGCCCAGACCAGCTCCATCGCCCCCCTGCTCGGCAGGTACGGCGCGATGGCGCCGATGAAGGCGGGCGGGTCCAGCGGGTTGCCGAGCAACCCGCCGCCGATGGCGATCGGGAAGAACAGCACCTGCGAGACCGCCACCGCCGCCTTGGCCGGCAGCGAGTAGCCGACGAGCAGCCCCAGCATCATGAACGGCAGCGCCCCCACGAGCAGCGCGCCGAGGCCGAGCAGCAGCTGCAGGGGGGTGGCGGTGGCCTCGGTCAGCAGCGCGGCGACCAGCACCACGGGAACGACCGCGATCAGGGTGATGGCCAGCGAGGTGAGCATCCGCCCCGCGAAGCGGGGGAAGGGCCCCGCAGGCAGGGTGCGAAGGTAGGGGTCCCACGGCTTGCCCCTGTCGTCGGCGACACCGATGCCGAGGCCCATGAGGCTGCTGGACATGACGGCGAACATGGTCATCGAGGCCGTGCCGACCGTGGCGGCCAGCGGGTGGTCCCCCGCGAACGGCACGACGAAGGCGAGCATCGCGACAGTGGGGAAGAAGACGCTGGCCACGATGGCGATCGGGACCCGCAGGTGCTCGAGGAACTGGTAGCGGGTGTGGAGAAGGACCAGGCTAGACATCGACGGTCTCCTTCGAGGTGATGGCGAGGAAGGCGTCCTCGAGCGTGGCGGGGCTGATCTCCAGATCGGCGAACGCGACGCCGCTGGCCACCAGGTCGAGCACCAGCCGGTCGGAGTCGGGGGTGAGCAGGTGGTGGCGGCCCTCCACCCGCTCGGCGCTGACCACGCCCGGCAGCTCGGGCAGTTCGGCGACCGACAGGCTGACCCTGCGCACGCCGACCATGCCGCGCACGGCCTGGATGGTGTCGTCGGCCAGCACCTTGCCGCGGCCGATCACCACCACCCGTTCGGCCAGCGCCTCGACCTCCTCGAGGTAGTGGCTGGTGAGCACGACGGTGCCGCCTTCGGCGTGGAAGGCCCTGATGCCCTCCCACAGCGCCCTGCGCGCCTCGACGTCGAGCCCGGTGGTGGGCTCGTCGAGGAAGACGATGCGGGGACGGCCCGCGAAGGCCAGCGCCACCGCGAGACGGCGCTTCTGGCCGCCCGACAGCCCGCCCACCTGACGCCTGGCCAGGTCTCTCAGGCCGAAGCGGTCCAGCAACTCCCACTTGTCCAGCTTTTTCGGGAAGTGGGAGGAGACGAAGTCGACGATCTCGCCGACCTTGAGCGCCTCGGGCAGACCGGTCTCCTGGGGCGTCACGCCGATGCCCTGCCGTACGCGGGGGTCGGAGGGGTTGCCGCCCAGCAGTTCCACCAGGCCCTTGGTCGGCTTGCGCAGGCCCACGAAGAGGTTGACGAGCGTGGACTTGCCCGCGCCGTTCGGGCCGAGCAGGCCGACGAGCCTGCCCGCCTCGATCTCCAGCGACACGCCGTCGAGGGCGTTCACCTCGCCGTAGCGCTTGCTGACTTCCACGGTCCTGGCCAGGGTGGTCATTGCTCTCCTCCAAGAAGGGCGCGGATCGCGACGGTGTATTCCTCGAAGGCCAGCCGTCCGCGCCTGGTGAGTGCGACGTAGGTGACGGGGGTGCGGCCCTTGTGCGTCTTGGTGATCTCGACGTAACCCGCGTCCTCGAGCTTCGTCAGGTGCACCGAGAGGTTGCCCGCGGTCATGCCGAGCAGGTCCTTCAGCCCGGGGAAGGCGATCTGGTCGCCCTCGCACAGGGCGTTGAGCGTGGCCACCACGCGCAGCCTGGCCTGGGCGTGGATGACGGGATCGAGGTCGGGAACGCTCACCCGCGCCGCCTGAGCACGATTCCCGTCACGAAGAAGCCGCCGCCCACGAGCAGGGAGACGAGCAGGGAGTGCCAGCCCGGGCCGAGCATGGCGCCGACCGCGTTGACGACGGCCACCCAGACCCCGATCAGGAACATCGGCCACTCGCGCCAGACCGCGCCGCCCGCCATGTAGAGGACGGCGACGACCAGCAGCGAGACCGAGGCGTAGAGCAGGCCGACCTGCTCCCGAGGGAGCAGCGGGGCGAAGTGGCTCATGATCAGGCTCATCGACATCATTCCGACGAACCATGAGTAGCCATACATCATCCCGCGCTGGGCCGACTCCCCGCGGACCTGGACGCCGCCGGACCTCGCGGTCCAGAACAGGAAGGCTCCGGCCAGCAGCTGGCCGCCGAACAGGATGGACAGAGCGAGCTGCCAGCTGATCGGGGCCAGCGGGCGGCCGTCGAGGCCGTAGGACAGGAAGAACGCGCCGAACCCGACCATCCAGGCGATGCCCCACGGGGCGTACAGGAGCAGGGGGTCGGGTTGGAGCCTGCGCGCGGTGGCGGCGCTCTGTTCCTCGATGAGCCGCATCATCTCGGCGGGGCTGAGGTCTTCCTCGTCCACGTCGCTCCCCACGGGTCCATTTTGTCAACTAGTTTGTACTGTAAACCTGCTTGCGCTGCAAACGCAAGAGCGGCCCCTTCCCGTGGAGGGAAGGGGCCGCAACGAGGCGGGGTCAGGTCAGCTCCCGCCTCCCGGCAGGGACAGACCGATCAGCAGCGGGTCGTGGTCGGAGGAGCGGAAGGCGTCGGGCCGGTACAGCGCCGGCGGGTTGTACTCGGTGTTGTAGTCGAGGATGCGCGGCTCGTCGGAGTTGACGTGCCAGATCGTCGCCCCGGTCACCCGCCTGAGCAGCTGCTTGCCGACCAGCGCGTGGTCCAGCTCGCCCGCGAGACCGTTGAACAGGTGGCTGTAGCGCATCGGCGCGGGCACGAACCGCTTGGTCACGCTGGTCAGGCCACCGGCCTCCAGCTTGTCGATCGGGTCCTCCTCGCCGTAGGCGTTGAGGTCGCCGAGTACCAGCGGGTTGGGCAGGTCGAGGGAGGAGATCAGCCCGAGAACGGCCTCGGACTGCCTGACCCGCAGCGGGTTCCAGCACGACTGCCCGTCACCCTGGTCGGCCTCGGGACCGCTGGGCGGACAGGACCCCTTCGACTTGAAGTGGTTGACGATCATCGTGAACGGCTGGCCGCCACCTGCGCGCCTGAAGGTCTGGATCAGCGGCGGCCTGCTGAAGACCGCGTCCTCGGAGGAGCGCGCCACGCCGACGGGCGAGACCCTGGCGGGCTTGTAGATCATCGCGACCTGGATCTCGTCCGTGCCGGGGAAGGGGTGCGCGAGGGCGGCGTAGGTGCCCGCGCCCACCTTGGCGTTCAGCGCGTCCGTCAGCGCCTGCAACGCGGTCTGCCCGTTGTTCTCGACCTCCATGAGGCCGACCACGTCGGCGTCGAGGCCCTGCAGCGTCGCCACCAGCTTGTCCAGCTGCCGCTGCTGCTCCACGGCGGTGCTCGCGCCGCGCGAGCCGAGCGTGGTGAACCAGTTCAGCGTGTTCAGGCTGGCCACCTTGACGTTGCCGCCGACGGGCAGCGGCCTGGGCAGGCGGGGGTTGGTCGGCAGGAAGGTGATCGGCTTGGTGGGCTGCAGCCGGTAGGCGCCGAAGCCGTAACCGAGCACGCCGGTCACTCCGAGGGCGGTGTCGCCGGTGCGCACCACGCGCGGGCTGGTGTACGGGATCGTGGCGGGGTTCTCCCTGCTGGATCCGTCGTCGATCAGCAGCGAACGGCGGGCGTCGAGCGCCGCGTCCACACCCGGCCTGTCGGTCGGCTGGTAGAGCCGTCCCTCGGAGGAGACGGTGACCTCGCCGAAGCGGCCGAGGTTGTAGTGCTCGGTGACGGTCAGCGGCTCGGCGAAGCGGACCAGCATGTTCTCGACGGGCTCGAAGGTGGTTCCCTCCGGCCTCGGCAGCTGCTGGGGCTGCGCGGGGACCGTTCCCGTGCCGCAGACGTCGATCGCGGTGACGGGCGACAGCTCGGTCCAGCCGTTGAACTCGACCACCTTGCCGGTGACCAGGACCCTGTCGCCTGCCTTGACGTCCTTGAAGGTGTCGCGGGCGAAGGCGAACAGGCCCTCGGAGGTCTTCGGGTCGGAGTCGGGCGTGGCGTCCTGGAGGAAGAAGCCGCTCAGCTCCGTGCTCTTCTGGAAGTCGCCGGTCACGACGCCCTCCACCCGCACGGTCTGACCGGCCAGCGGGCTGGCCTCGCCCGCGCCCTGGACGGCGGCGATCTGGTGGGTCGCGGCCGTGTCGCAGGGCTCGCCCGTGGGCGACGGCGTCGGCGTCACCGTGGGGGACGGCGTGGGAGTCGGCGTGGGGGTCGGCTCCCCGGTGCCTCCGCACGGCGTCGCGGGAGAGGCGGTGTTGCGCGGGGCGGGCGCGCCGGCCTCGAGGTCGGCGGCGTTGTCGTCGGTGTCGGCGCATCCGCTCGCCTTGCGCAGGGCCGCCGTGCCGTTCGTCAGGCCGGGGGCCGCTGCCGAGCCCTCGAAGAAGTTCGCGGTGCCGAAGCCGACCAGGTCGGCGATCTGCGCCGTCTGCTCGGGCGTACAGGCGGTGGGGCTGCCGTTGCAGGCCAGACCCGTGGCCGAGCGGACCAGCGCCACCTTGCCCGCGCTGCCGCTGACGTTGATGGAGCCGGTCGCGTCGGGTGCGGGCAGCGCCGTGCCGGGGTTGGCGCCCGCGGCGAGCTGCACCAGGTAGTACTGGCCGGCCGCCAGCGTGCCGGAGAGCCTGGCCACGTTGGCGGCGAAGTGGCCGGTGCCGGTGGCGCTGGTGTACTGCACCGACCAGCCGTCGATGGCCACAGGGGCGGAGCTCCTGTTGAAGAGCTCCACGAAGTCGTTGGCCAGCGGCGCGCCGGTGTTGCCGCCGCCGCCGTAGACCTGGCTGATGACGACCGGCCCCGGCGCCGCGGAGGCGGGGGCGGTCGAGAGGGTCGCCACGCCCGCGGCGGCGAGGCCGAGAGCGACAAGGGCGGTTAAAGCTCGCATGACCGGCACTTTAGATGGTGATAACCGAACGTAACGCCACAAAGGGATGAAATCATCTACCCTTGCCAGACGTCGGCCCCCGACATGTCGTCTCATGACCTAGCAACGCGGGTATGACCAAGGACATGGACTGGGCCACGTGTTCACACTCCCCGTCATGCACAGGAGTCGCGCGTCAGCCGTACGGTCGCTGTCTGTCACATCTGTCACCCGAGCAACTGGCCGGCGCGCTCGAGGGCCTGCGCCCCGGGGGGCAGCTCGACCTCCGCGGGACCACCGTCGACGGCGAGCTGCTGGTCAAGGTCCTGGCCGCCACGGAGGGCAGGCCGGGCAGGTCCCGCATGGACCTGGCCCGCTTCACCGGCGAGGCGCGCTTCACCGAGGTCCGCTTCCAGGGCGACGTGTCGCTCGACGGCGCCAGGTTCGACCGGCTCGCCTCCTTCTTCGGCGCGACGTTCATGGGCAACGTCTCGTTCACCGGGGCCAGGTTCGCCCGCCAGCTGTCCTTCCACGGCGCCACCGTGCGCGGCCACGCCTGTTTCGACAGGGCGGTGGTGGCCAGCGACGCCCTGTTCGGCGAGGCCGTCTTCGCACGCGGGCTGTCGTGCGAGCGAGCCAGGTTCGACGGCTACGCCACCTTCGACGGCGCCTGGTTCGGCGAGCTGGCCGCCTTCAGAGGCGCCAGGTTCGGCAGGACGCTGTCGTTCAGGAAGGTGCGGGGGAGGGCAGGCTTCGAGTCGGCGCACTTCGCGTCGTCGGCCTACCTGTCGGCCACCGGACGGCTGGCCGCGACGGGCGCCCGCGCCGACGGCGCGCTGGACCTGGCCGTCGAGGACTGCTCGCTCGACCTGCGCAGGGTGGAGGTGCGGGGCACGACGGCGATCAGGCTCACCGGCTCGCACGCCGACCTGGAGTCAGTCGTGCTGCGCGGCCCCGCGACCGTGACAGGGCGGGGGTTCTGCACGATCAGCTCCCTGCGCGGGGCCGCCGCCCCCGACCTGTCGCTGTTCGGTCTCGACCTGTCGGCCTGCAGGTTCGCGGGGCTCGCGCACCCGTCGGGCCTGCGGCTGACCGGCTGCACCTTCGCCTTCACCTCCAGGGGCGTACGGCTGAGCCTGCGCTGGCCCCCGCTGCGCTGGTTCTCCCGCCGCAGGGCCCGGCCCGACCAGCACCGATGGCGCGGCTGGACCCAGGGCCCCGACGGCCCCCCGCCCCCCGACGGCCTGGCCGAGATCCACGGCGAGCAGCGCTGAGCTACCCCATCTCGGCCAGCACCTTCTCGATGGCCCTCATGTGCATGGAGCGCCACCCGCCTCCCATGATCTTGCGGGAGACCTGCTGCCTCGGGTCGTCGGGGTCGAAGCCCTCGTGGTCGAGGAAGAGCCTGGTTCCCCTGCCCTCGGGCTCGAGCCGCCAGGTGACCGTCCAGCCGAGCCGGCTGCCGTCGTCCCAGCTCAGCTTGATCAGCCTCTCCTTCTCGATCTCGAGGACCTCGCAGTAGACCGTCCCCGAGAACTCCGCCGCCTCGACGGGCGTGCCCTGGAAGGTGAACGTGTGACCCACCTCGGGCCGGAAGTCACCCGGCATCAGCCACTTGTTCAGGTGCTCGGGCTCGGTCAGGGCTCGCCACACCTTGGCGGGCGGGTGGGCCAGGAACTGGTCCACGTGGATCGCGCGCAGGTCTTCAGCGGTTGTCATCGTCTCTGTCCTCCATGTCGTCGAGCACCGTGCCGAGGTCGGCGAGCCGTTCCCGCCAGAACCGTTCGTAGGGGGTGAGCCAGTCGCGTATCTCCATGAGAGGCGCCGCCTCCAGGCGGTAGTGCCGCTCCCTGCCGTGGCGGCTCTCGGCGACCAGCCCGGCGTCCTTGAGCACCTTGAGGTGCTCGGAGACGCTCGGTCTCGCCATGTCGAACCGTTCGGCGAGCCTGCCCACCGGCTGGGAGCCGCCGTCGAGGAGCAGGTGGAGAAGCTGCCTCCTGACCGGGCTGGCGAGCGCCGCGAACACGTCTTCGCGCATGTCGCCGACTATAGGTCGGAAATTTCCTACCAGTCAATCTCGGGGATCTCCCCGATGTTGACCCTCGGAGGGCCTTCGTACACTGGAGACCATGCTCATCGACGACTACGTGGCGGGACTCGCGCGGGCTCTCGACGGTCCGGCCGGCCCCAAGCGTGACCTGGTCGTCGAGGCCCGCGACAGCCTGGTCGACACCGCCGAGGCCTACCAGGAAGAGGGCATGGCCAGGGTTGAGGCCGAGCTCCTGGCCGTCGAGGAGTTCGGCGAGCTGCGCGAGATCGCGCCCGCCTACCAGCGCGAGCTGACCGCGACAGCGGGGCGCAGGCTCGGCGCGCTGCTGTTCGTCAGCGTGCCGCTGACGACGCTGCTGTGGAGCCTCATCTGGGCCTTCTTCCCCGTGGACGCCGATGCCTGGGCGCACAGGCCCGACTGGTTCCTGCTCGCGGCCCGCACGCTCGACCTGTTCCACATGGCCACCGGTGTGCTCGGCGGGCTGACCCTGCTCGTGCTCACCTGGGGCTCGCGCTGGGTCCGCAGGCCCGAACGGGTGACCCGCCTGCTCGCGGTATGGGTGTGGACGATGCTGCCGGTGACGCTGCTGCTCAGCGCCGCCCTGCAGTACGGCTCCCAGGGCCCGGCCGGCTTCTCCGCCTTCCTGCCCGGCATGATCCTCTCGCTGACCACGCCTCTGCTGAACGGCCTGCAGCTGTACGCCGCCGCCCGCTGCCTGCGCCTCACCCGCCGGCTCCGGGCAGCCTGACCCTCAAGCCCGCGCTTGGGGCCTGGCCGTCACGCCTGGCTCTGGCTTCGGGCGTGGCCCTGGCTCACCCGGTCGTCTTCGTCCGCCCCACGCCGGGCTCCAGCACGCTCGCGATCACCTCGGCGAACTCCCTCCAGGCCGACCGCTCGCCCGCCAGCTGCTTGGCCCCCGAGGAGGTCAGCCGGTAGGTGCGCCGCTTGCGCCCGCCCACCGTCGCCCACTCGCTGGCCAGATAGCCGACCCTCTCGAGCCTGCGCAGCGCCGGATAGACGGTCCCCGTGGGGACGGCGAGCGCGCCGCCACTGCGCTCCTGCAGCGCCTCGATGATCGCGTAGCCGTGCAACGGCTCGTGCTCGAGCACGGAGAGCAGCAGGGCGTCCATGTGCCCGCGAAGCGCGTCGGGATTCACATCGCCCATCCTAGATCCGCGTTCGTCATGTAGGCAGTCTACATGTAGCCTCTCTATATGTAGGCAGACACAACGACGGAGTTTGATGCGATGGACGTCCTGGACCTGGCCCGCCTGCAGTTCGCGCTGACAGGCAGCCTGCACTTCCTCTTCGTGGCCCTCACGCTGGGCCTGGCGCCACTCGTGGCGATCATGCACACCCGCTGGGTGCGCTCGGGCAACCCCCTCCACGAGCACATGACCCGCTTCTGGGGCCAGATCTACGTGATCAACTACGCCCTGGGCATCGTCACGGGCCTGGTGATGGAGTTCCAGTTCGGACTGAGCTGGAGCGGCCTGTCGCACTACGCGGGCGACGTCTTCGGCGCGCCGCTGGCCATGGAGACGCTGGTCGCCTTCTTCCTGGAGTCGACCTTCCTCGGCCTGTGGATCTTCGGCTGGCACCGGCTGCCCAAGGCCCTGCACCTGGCCTGTATCTGGATCGTCACCCTCACCGCCTACGGCAGCGCCTTCTACATCATGATCGGCAACGCCTTCCTGCAGAACCCGGTCGGCTCCGTCGTCAGGGGCGACCACATGGAGCTCACCGACTTCGGCGCGCTGATGTCCAACAGCGCCCTGGTCGGGGCCTTCCCGCACGTCATCGGCGCGGGTCTCGCGGCAGGTGGCTTCGTCATGATGGGCGCCAGCGCCTACCAGCTCCTGCGCCGCACCGCCTACCTGGAGTTCTTCACCAAGTCGCTGCGCACGGGGGTCGTGGTCGCGGCCATCGGGGTCGTGGTCGCCGTGGGCAGCGGTTACGCCCAGTTCGGCCTGGTGCAGGAGGACAAGTTCGAGGCCAACACCGGGGCCGCGGTCGGGCTCGGCTTCATGATGCTGATCGGCGAGCTGCTCCAGCTGGTGGTGGTCTTCCTGCTGCTGCCGACCGTCTACTGGCTGCCACGCTGGCGCTGGACGCACCCCATCCTGATCATCATGACGCCGCTGCCGTTCCTGGCCGCCGTCTTCGGCTGGATGGCCAGGGAGATCGGCAGGCAGCCATGGATGATCTGGGAGCGGCTCACCGTCGCCGACGCCATGTCGCCAGGCCTGACCTCGGGCATGGTCACCACGTCGCTGATCGGCTTCACCGGCGTGCTCGGCCTGCTCGCCGTCGTCGACTACGTCCTCATCGCCCGCGCCGTGCGGCGCGGGCCCGAAGACCTCGCCCTCGGAGCCTGGCCCCGAACCCCCGCCCCTGCGCCCGTCCGCCTGGAGGTCTGACATGGAAGTCGTCTGGCTGCTCGCCTTCGCCGTCCTGCTGGCGGGCTACTTCGCCCTCGAGGGCTTCGACCTGGGAGTCGGGCTGCTGATGGCCGGCCGTCCCCAGGAGCGCAGGGACCGCATGGTCGCGGCGATGGCGCCGTACGTGCTGGCCAACGAGGTGTGGCTGGTGGCCGTCGCCGGGGTGCTGTTCGGCGCGTTCCCCGTGCTGGAAGGCGAGGTGATCTTCGCGCTCTACCCGTTCGTCGTGTCCATGCTGCTGGGCTGGATCGTGCGCGACGCGGGCCTGTGGTTCCGCCGCAGGATCGAGGGGCGCGCGTGGCGCGGCTTCTGGGACCTGATGATCTCGCTCGGCTCGTTCGTGCTGGCCTTCGGCTGGGGGATGGTCATCGGCTCGGTCGCAGGGCTGCCGTGGATCGCCGGGCTCGGCCTCGGCGCGCTCACCACCGCGCTGTTCGCCTTCCACGGCAGGACTTTCCTGGCCTGGAGGGAGGGGCGGGGCGGCGGCAGGGTCCTCGCGCTGTCGGGGCTCGCGGCCGCCGCGCCCGTCGTCGTGCTGCTGGCGGCCGTCGCGCCGCACCTGCTCGACCACGCCGCACCCGCCGCGACGCTGAATGTGCTCAGTCTCATGGTGGCCCCGTTCGCACCCCTCATGGTGGGCGCGCAAGTATGGGTGTGGCGCACCTTCCGTCCAGGCAAGGGCTCCGACCGCATCCCGTCGTTCTTCTAGAGGGCTCGTGCACAAGGATCTCCTGCGGCTCATGCGAGCCGAGCGCTCGGTACGCGCGCATCTGACCGTCACCCTGGCCGCCGCCGTGATCGCGGGGCTGCTCGTGCTCGTCCAGGCCGAGCTGCTCGCGGGGGTGCTGTCGGGCAGGTTCGCCACCGGCGCGCTGCTGTTCCTGGCGGCCGTCGTCGGGCTGCGCGCGCTGCTCGGCTGGGGGCAGGGGATCTTCGCGGCGCGCACCTCCACGGGAGTGAAGTCCGCGCTGCGCCACAGGCTGCTGGCCAGGCTCCAGGAGCTCGGGCCCGCCAGGCTGTCGGGACACCGCTCGGGCGAGCTGGTGACGCTCACGGGGCGCGGCCTCGACGCGCTCGACCCCTACCTGACCGGCTACCTGCCCGCCATGGCCGTGGCGGGCGTGGTGCCGGTGGCCGTCCTCGTCAGGCTGTTCGCGGCCGACCTCACCAGCGCGGTCATCGTGCTGATCACGCTGCCGCTCATCCCGATCTTCGGGGCCCTTGTCGGCATGCACACCAAGGCGGTCACCGAACGGCAGTGGCGCGCGCTGTCCCTGCTCGGCGGGCACTTCCTCGACGTGGTGCGCGGCCTGCCCACCCTGCGCGCCTTCGGCAGGGCCCGCTACCAGGCGAGCGTCATCCAGCGGGTGGCCGACTCGCACAGGTCGGCGACCATGCGGACGCTGCGGGTGGCCTTCCTGTCCTCGCTCGTGCTCGAGCTGTGCGCCTCGCTGTCGCTCGCGCTGGTCGCGGTGCCGATCGGGCTGCGGCTGCTCGGCGGGTCGCTCGACCTGACGACCGCGCTGCTGGTGCTCCTGCTCGCGCCCGAGGCGTACCTGCCGCTGCGGATGATGGGCACCCGTTTCCACGCCTCGATGGAGGGCGTCGCGGCGGCCGACGCGGCCTTCGCCGTCCTCGACGACGCCGCCGCCCCCGAGCAGGCCAGGGCCGCCGCCGTCCCCGCCGCCGGCGGTCCTCCCGAGATCCGCCTGGAGAACGTCACCGTCCGCTATCCCGGCCGCGACGACCCCGCCCTGCGCGAGGTCTCCCTGGTGATCACTCCAGGGGAACGGGTGGCGCTGGTGGGGGAGAGCGGCGGCGGCAAGAGCACCCTGCTGCATCTGCTGCTCGGCTTCGTCGCCCCCACCGAGGGACGCGTGCTGGTCGACGGCGCCGACCTGGCCGAGCTCGACCTGACCGCATGGCGCGACCGGCTGGCGTTCGTGCCCCAGCGCCCGCACCTGTTCGCCACCTCGGTCGCCGACAACATCAGGCTCGGCGCCCCCTCGGCCTCACCCGAGCTCGTACGGCGGGCCGCCGTCGCCGCGCACGCCGACGAGTTCGTCGACGTCCTGCCCGACGGCTACGACACGCTGGTGGGGGAGCGCGGCGCCAACCTGTCGGCGGGCCAGCGGCAGCGCCTGGCCCTGGCCCGCGCGTTCTGCCGTCCTGACGCCTCGCTGCTGCTGCTGGACGAGCCCACCGCGCGCCTCGACGGCCGCAGCGAGGCCGCCGTCGTCACCGCCACCGCCGAGCTGAGCAGGGGGCGCACCTCGGTGATCGTCGCGCACCGGCCAGCGATGATCGACCTGGCCGACCGCGTGATCCGCATCCAGGAGGGGCGGATCGTCTCCGACGTCCTCGCCGAAAAGAGCCTGGTCCCAGGCGCGGGCGCCGCGCAGGCGGGAGACGAACGATGACCACCACCACTCACCCGGGTATCGAGGTGACGGAGCCGATGTCCGGCCGCCGCATGGGCCTCCGCCTGCTGTGGGCCGTGCTCGCAGGGGCGGCGGCCGAGCTGACCGGCCTCGGCCTGATCGCCTCGGCCGCCTGGCTCATCACCAGGGCGGCCGAGCAGCCGCCGCTCGCCGCGCTGAGCGTGGCGATCGTCGCGGTGCGGGCGTTCGCCACCAGCAGGGGCGTCTTCCGCTACGCCGAGCGCCTGACGGGTCACGACGTCGCCCTGCGCGCCCAGGCAGCCACGCGTGAGCGCCTCTACCACTCGCTCATCCCGCCGAGAGCTCCCCGGCACGGCGGCGCCGACCTGCTCAGCCGCATGGTGGACGACACCGACGCCGTCCAGGACCTGCTGGTGCGCTGCCTGCTGCCCGCCACCTCCGCGCTCATCACCGGGCTCACGGCCGTCGTCATCGCCGTCGCCGTGCACCCCGCGGCCGCGCTGGTGCTGCTGGCGGGGCTGGTCGCCGCGGGCGTGCTGCTGCCCGCCGGCACGGCGGCCGCCGCCCGCCGCTGGTCGGCCCGCATCGCCCCCGCCAGGGCCGCGCTCGCCGAGAGGGTGGCCGACCTCGTGCACGGCTCGGCCGACCTGACCGCCTACGGCGCGGGCGAGCGAGCCCTGTCAGGCGCGCTGGACGCCGACGCCGCGCTGGCCGCGCTCGAACGCCGCCAGTCCCGCGTCCACGCGGCGGCGCTGGCCGTCGGGGTGCTGGTGCAGGGGCTGACCGTGGCCGCCATCGTGCTGCTGGCCCAGGGCTCGGGCGCGGGCACCGTCGCGACGGCCGTCCTGGCCCTCACGGCGCTGGTCTCCTTCGAGCCCGTGCTGCCGCTGGCCGCGGCGGGGGAGCGCTTCGCGGGGATCTCAGCGGCGCTGAAGCGGCTGAAGGAGGTCCGCTCGGTGCCGCCCGCCGTCACCGAGCCCGGCACCCCCGCGCCCCTGCCTGGAGCGCCGCTGACCGTCGAGATCGACGACCTCGTCGTACGGCACGCGCCCCACGCCCCCGCGGCCGTCGACGGGGTGAGCCTCACGCTGACGCCGGGCAAGCGCGTCGCCCTGGTCGGCCCCAGCGGCGCGGGCAAGAGCACGCTGCTGGCCGCCCTGATGCGCCTGGTCGAACCAGGGTCGGGAACGATCACCGTCAACGGCGCCGATCTCAGCTCCCTCGACTCCGACGACGTCAGGACGCTCATGACGGGCCTGACCCAGGACCCCTACATCTTCCAGACCACCCTGCGCGACAACCTGCGCCTGGCCGGCCCCGACGGCACGGACGAGGACCTGGAGCGGGCCGTGCGGCGGGCCCGCCTGGAGCGCTGGGTGTCGCGCACCGGCTGGGACGCCCAGCTCGGCGAGGACGGGCGGACGGTCTCGGGCGGGCAGCTGCAGCGCCTGGCCCTCGCCAGGGCGCTCCTGTACGACCCGCCCGTGCTGCTGCTCGACGAGCCCGCCGAGGCGCTGGACGAGGCCACGGCCGACGAGCTCATGGCCGACCTGCTCGACGTGACGCACGGCCGTACGACGCTCATCGTCACCCACAGGCTCAGGGGCCTGGAGGAGGTGGACGAGATCGTGGTGATGGAGCACGGCAGGGTCATCCAGCGAGGACGCCACGACGAGCTGGTGGCAACGCCCGGCTACTACCGTGATCTCTGGCAGTCGGAGGCGCTGGTCTCGGGATGATCTCAACTATGTGATGAAATCAAGGCAATCGTTGCGTATGTGAGTTTTGTCCCGCGAATGTTCTCCCGTACCTGATCAGAGGGGGAACCGGATGCGGGGCCGGACGACGTGGGTGCTCAAGCGTGCCGTCAGCGAGCCGCTTCTGCCCCTCACCGCCTTCGCGGCGATCCTCCTGGCGACCACCACGCTCGTGTCGTTGTCGATCTACATCTCCTCCGTGGTCGACGTCGGCGTCCGCTGGAGCGTGACACACGCCGACGGGGCCGACACCTCGGCGGAGGTCTCCACCTGGATCAAGGGCGCCACCTTCCCCCAGGCCGACGCGGCCGTACGCGCTCAGGCCGCCGAGTCCTTCGGCAGGTTCAGGCCGGAGACCGTCTCGTCCGTCACCTCGAGCGCCTTCCACGGCGAGGACGGCGCGCAGCTCTTCTTCGCCACCCGCTCCGACCTGGAAAGGCGCGCGAAGCTGGTGCAGGGCAGGTGGGCCGGTCCTGGCGCAGGACCGCTCCAGGCGACCCTGGCCCAGGACAGCGCCCAGCGCCTCGGCGTGCGCGCGGGCCAGGAGCTCACCGTACGGCGCGGCGAGACAGGCCCTCCCACCACGGTGCTGGTCACCGGCGTGTTCGCCACCCCCGACGACCTCTATCCCCGTCTGGACCCCGCCAGAAGCTCGCTCATGCTCTCCCAGGAGAGCTTCATGGAGCGCTTCACCGACCAGATGCTCGGCTCCTGGTACGTCATGCCCGACCTGAGCGGCGTCAGCACCGGCGACCTGGCCGGCCTCGCCGCGGCGGCCGCGCGCCTGCCCGACCAGCTCAAGGCTCGCCCGGCCTGCGCCGACTGCACGGTCAGGGAGGAGCTGTCGGCCTACCTCGGCCAGCTCGACCGCAGCGCCCTCGTCGGCCAGTCGACGATGCTGGTGCCGGTGCTGCAGCTGCTCATCCTGGCCGGCTACTCCCTCATGCTGACGGCCAGGATGCTGGCCGACCGCCGCCGCATGGAGGTCGCGCTGCTGCGGGCCAGAGGCGCGGGCATGGGAGGGCTGGTGTCGCTCAGCCTGACGGAGGCGCTGCTGATCGCGCTGCCGAGCGTGCTGATCGCCCCCTTCGTCGCGCCGCACGTGCTCAACGGGGTGAGCGGCCTGCTGTGGGCGCGGGCGGGGGCGGTCAGGGTGCCGGCCGCCCCCGAGCCCGTCACGTTCGCGATCGCCGCCCTCGCCGCGCTGGCCGGAGCGGCGCTGCTGGCCGCGTCGGCGGTCAGGAGCGCCCGCCGTACCTACGTGGAGGAGCAGGCTGCGCGCGGGCGCGGCGACCGCAGGGGCGTGCTGGCCAGGGCGGGCGGCGACCTCGCCCTGCTCGTCGTGGCGGCGCTCGCCGTCTGGCAGCTCACCAGGTACGGCTCGCCCGTCACCGCGACCACCGGCGGCGTGCTCGGCATCGACCCCATGCTGGTCACCGGGCCCGCCCTCGCCCTGCTGAGCGGCGGGATGCTGGGCATGCGCCTGGTGCCGTGGACCTCCAGGATCGTCTCCGCCCTGACCTCGCGGCGCACGACGCTGGCCCCCGCGCTCGGCGCGTGGCAGGTCAGCCGCCGCCCCCTGCGCTACGTCGGCCCCGCGCTGCTGCTGACGATGGCCGTGGCCATCGGGGTGCTGTCGATCACCACCACGACCACGTGGGAGTCGTCCCAGCGCGACCAGGCCGGCCACAGGGTCGGCGCGGACCTGCGGATCTCTCCCGTCCTCGACCAGGGCGAGGTGGGCGGGCTCGGCGCGGGCAGGGTCTACGCGCGGCTGCCAGGCGTGCGCGCCGTCAGCCCCGCCTTCCGCGACTCGGTGGCGATCGGCGCGGGCTCGGCCCAGCTGCTCGCGCTCGACGCCGACCGCCTCGCCGAGGTCATGAACCTGCGCGAGGACCTGTCGGCCACCCCGCTCGCCGACCTGGCGAGCGCGCTCAAGGCGGGCAGGCCCTCGCTCGGCTCCGTGCCGATCCCCGGCACGCCGTCCGTGCTCAGCCTGCCGCTGCGCACCCAGGCGCCCGCGCCGCTCGACGCCGCGATCCTGCTCACCGACGCCGACGGGGTGCGCTGGCGGCTCGGCCTGACCGACAGGGGCGCGGGCGACGAGCGCCATCTGGTCGCCGACCTGGCCTCCCCCGCGGGCCGGGCGGGGAAGATCGCCTACCCGCTGGCGCTGCGCGGCTTCTCCTTCGGCGAGACGGGTGCGCCCGTCGTGCTCGGCGCGCTGACCGCGGACCAGGCCGAGGTGCCGCTGCCGGCCGACGTGGTGTGGACCGGCTTCGAGCAGTCGAGCCTGCAGGGGGCCGCGGGAGTCGGCGAGGGCAGGGCCAAGGAGGTCCAGGCCGGCGAGGGCGCGCTGTTCGGCCTCGACGCGATCCCCGCCAGGGGCAAGGCGGTGGTTCTGGCCTTGCCGCCTGACACGCCGCCCGAGCGGGTGTTCGGCGGGACCGTGGACGGCAGGGCGACCCTGCCCCAGCCGCTGCCCGTCGTGATCACCGACGAGCTGGCCGCCCAGGAGAAGCTCTCCGCGGGCACGAAGCTCTTCCTGCCCTTCGACGCGACCACCTCCCACCTGGTCGTGGCCGCCGTCGTCGACAGCCTGCCCGGCACGGAGGTCGGCGAGCCCGCCGTCCTGGTGGACCTGCCTACCATCGCCGACAGGGACGTGCTCACCGTCAACGCCCCGCCCAGGGTCACCGAGTGGTGGGCCGCGACGGCGGACGGCGACCCGTCCGCCGCCACCGCGGTCCTGGCCGCCCACCCTGGCTGGAGCGCCCGCGTGCTCGACAGGCAGACCGTCTTCACCGAGCTTCGCGACGACCCGCTGGCCGGCGGCCTGCAGGGCGCGCTGCTGGTCGGCTTCGCCGCGGCGGTGATCTTCGCAGGGCTCGGTTTCGCGGTCAACGCCGCCGTCGCCGCCCGCGAACGCTCGGCCGAACTGGGACTGCTGCACGCGCTCGGGGTGAGCTTCCGCCAGGTGCTCGGCCTGCTCGCGGTGGAGCAGACGTTCCTGATCGGCCTCGGCCTGGTGGGCGGCACCCTGCTGGCGGGCGGCATGGCGACCGTGGTGGTGCCGCACCTCGTGCTGTCCGGCCAGGTCACCGCGGTGACGCCGCCGGTCAGACTGGACATCCCGTGGATCCAGACCGCGATCCTGCTCACGGTCATCGCGGCGGCCCTGTTCGCGATCGTCGCCGCGCTGGCGGGCTCGCTGCGCCGCCGCGGCCTGGTGCGGGCCAGGCACGCGGGGGAGGACGCATGACCATACTCAGGCTGGCAGCGCGGCTGGCGCTGCTGCACAGAGGCATCACCGCGCTGCTGGCGCTGCTGGTTCTCACCGTCACGTTCCTGGGCGGCGCGCTTCCCCGGGTCTTCGAGGACTCCTACGAGCGCTCGCTGCGGCAGGCCGTCCAGGAGACCAGGCCCGAGCTGCTCGAGATCGCCGTGGGCGCTCGCTCGGCGTTGCCGTCGCGGCGGCCGGACAGCGCCGCCGACCTCGACGCGGTCACCAGGAAGCTGCGCGCCGCCATGCCGCAGGCCCTCGCCCCGTTGATCGGCGAGGTGACGTACGGCGTGAGCACGAACCGCGTCAGGCTCGTCGGCCACGTGGGGCATGAACCCCGCCGCAACAACTTCGTCGACCTGGCATGGAACAGCGGGGCGGCCGAGCGGGTCCGCTACGTCAGGGGCGAGGCGCCGTCGGCGGTCACCACCGGGGCCAATCCGCTCACCGCGCGATCGACGCCCAACCCCTACCAGGACTCCGCGCTGAGCATCGTGCTGGCCAAGCCGACGCTGACCACCGTCGAGGCCGGGCTGCCCAGCGACGTCACCGGGCAGATGGGGATCGAGGTCGGCGACACGATCGTCTCCGGAGCCGGGGTCCTGATCAAGGTCACCGGGCTCTACGAGCCGATCGACCCCTCCGACCCCTTCTGGTCGGCGTACCCCTCGATGTCGCACGTGTACATCCCCGACCCCGCCGCCAACTCGGCCGCCTTCGTGGTCACCGGCCTGGTCGGCGAGCAGGGCGTCGCCGTGATGGCGGGCGTCAGCGCGCCCATGCACTACCGGTGGGGGTTCGCGCCCGTTCCCTCCGCCTTCGGCATCAAGCAGGCGCCTGGCACCGCGTCGGCCTTCGACGCGTTCACCGCAGCGGCGCGCAAGCTGTCGACCCCGGTCATGCCGTACAAGGTGACCAGCCAGTTGCCGAAGATCCTGGAGGACTTCCTCGGCAAGCTCGGCGTCACGCAGACACTCATGGGCCTGCTGCTGGCCGGGCTGTTCGCGGTCGCGTTCGGCGTGGTGGCGCTCGTTGTCGGCCTGCTGCTCGGCCGCGTCGCCGCCGGCCTGGTCGCGGCCAGGGCCAGGGCTGCCTCGACGAGCCAGTTCGCGGCCGTCGGCGCCACGGTGATCCTCCTCGCGGTCCTTCCCGGCTCGCTGCTGGGCTTCGCGCTCTCCCGCCTGGTGCCGGGGCTGGACACCACCGTCTCCCTGCTGTCCGCGCCGCTGCCGGCCCTGGCCACCCTCCTGTACGGCATGGCGCGCCTCCTGCTGACCCACCGGCAGCCGCTCGTGGAGCAGCGCGACGACCTGGTCGCCAGGCCGTTCACGCCGCGCAGGCTGGTGATCGACCTCCTGGTCGTCCTCCTCGCCGCGGTGGCGGCCTACCTCGCCGTCACGCGCGGCGTGACGACCGCCCAGTCCGCCTCGGGCGGCGACCCGCTCCTGGTGGCCGCGCCCACCGCGGTCGCCGTCGCCTTCGCGCTGGTCGTGCTGTGGGGCTACCCGTACCTGCTGCGCCTGCTGTCCTTCGGCGCGGCCAGGAGCAGGACGGCGGTGCTGTTCCTGGCGGTCGCCTCGGCGGCCCGCTCCAGGACCGCCGCCACGCTGCCCGCGCTGATCCTCGTCCCCGCCCTCACCCTGTCGGTCTACAGCGCGCTCACCCTCGACGCGCTGGACGCGGGGCAGCGCGCCGCGGCCTGGCAGCGGACGGGGGCCGACGCCAAGGTCGGCGTCGGCGAGGGCGTGATCTCGCCCGCCGCCGTCGAGAAGGTCCGCGCCCTGCCAGGTGTGCGGGAGGTCCTGCCCGTGGAGCTGCGAGAGGGCCGCCTGTCGGGCGGCACGCTGTCCTTCTCCTACCTGCGCATGGACACCGCCGCCTACGCGCGGCGGCTCGGCTCGGCCCCCTCCGTGGTCGGCGCGCCCGTGGCGGCCGTCAACAGGGCCGCCACCGCGGCCAAGGGAGCCTCCGTGCCCGTCCTGGTCACCGGCGGTCTCGGCAAGGCGCGCAGCAGGCCGATCGTGCTGGAGGGCGGCGAGAGCCCGCCCGTCGTGGTCGACCACGTGGGCCACATCGAGCGCTTCCCAGGGACCGACCCGCTGGGCGAGCTTCTCGTGCTGCCCACCTCCGTGCTGCCCGAGCAGAAGGTCGCGATGCGGCCGAACGGCCTGCTCGTCTTCGGCGACGCGCTGTCGGCCGCCGACCTGGAGCGGGCGGCGGGGCCAGGCGCCTCCGCGAGCACCCGTGAAGGGGACCTGGCCTCGATCGTCTCGACGCCGCTCACCAGGACGATCAAGCTGGCCTTCCAGCTGACGGCCATCGTGCTGGCCCTCTACTCCCTGCTGGCGGTGTGGGTGAGCGTGGTCGCCGGCGCGGCGGAACGCGACCGCAGCATCTCCTTCCTGTCCACCATGGGCATGTCGGGCGCGCAGGCGCGGGCCATCACGCTCGGCGAGATCTCACCGCTGGTGGTCATGGCGGCGGTGGCAGGCATCGCGCTGGGCACGCTCTTCCCCGCGCTCTTCGGCGGGGGCGTCGACCTGAGCGGCTACGCGGGCGGGCTGCCCGTCGGCTACACCGTCACCTGGAGCACCCCGTTGCTCCTGGGCGCGGGGGTGACCCTGGCCGCGCTCCTGGGCGCCGTGGGACACGTCGCGCTGTCGGGCAGGAGGAAGGCCGGTGTGGCGCTGCGGGCCGGGGAATCAGCGTGAAATGCTGACGGTTCTAAGGAAAGCAAGCGAGACGACGATATGAGGAGCCACTTGTGGCGACTATCGAAGTAACCGACCAGAACTTCAACGACATCGCCGACAAGGGGATCGTCCTCCTGGACTTCTGGGCGGCCTGGTGCGGGCCGTGCAGGACGTTCGGGCCGATTTTCGAGCAGGCGTCGGAGAAGCACGCCGACGTCACCTTCGGCAAGATCGACACTGAGGCGCAGCGAGGGCTGTCGGAGGGGTTCGAGATCACCTCGATCCCGACGATCATGGCGATCCGCGACGGCATCGTCGTCTTCGCCCAGCCAGGCGCTCTTCCCGCCCCCGCGCTCGAGGACCTGATCGGCCAGGTCAAGGCTCTCGACATGGAGGCCATCAAGGCCGAACTCGCGCAGGAGATGGGCACGGCTCCCGAGCAGCAGTGACGCCATGACGCGACGAGCCCTCACCCCGCGGGGTGAGGGCTCGCGTCACGTGTGGCCAGGCCCGCCCCCGAAGCGGGGGAGCGGGCCGTCCCGTGGGTCGAACGGCGGCGTTCCTCGGCCGGACCGGCCGTTGCGCGGCAGACCCCTGGCGGGCTCGGGGTCAGACCGAGCGGTAGAGCTCGGCCACCCTGAAGGCCAGGTCGAGCGACTGGCCCCGGTTGAGCCTGGGGTCGCAGGCCGTCTCGTAGCGCAGCGCGAGGTCGCCCTCGACGATCTCCTGGCCGCCGCCCACGCACTCCGTCACGTCGTCGCCGGTGAACTCGATGTGGATGCCGCCGGGGTGCGTGCCGAGCGCGCGGTGCACCTCGAAGAAGCCGGCAACCTCGTCGAGGACGTCGTCGAGGCGGCGCGTCTTGTGCCCGCTCGGCGCCTCCCAGGTGTTGCCGTGCATCGGGTCGCAGATCCAGGCCACTTTCGCCCCCGAGGCGGTCACCTTCTCCACCAGCGTGGGAAGGTGCTGGCGGATCTTGGAGGCGCCCATCCGCGTGATGAACGTCAGCCGGCCCGCCTCGTTGTCGGGGTTGAGCTTGTCGACCAGCGCGAGGGCCTCCTCGGGCGAGGTCGTGGGGCCGAGCTTGACGCCGATCGGGTTGCGGATGCGCGAGAAGAACTCCACGTGCGCTCCGTCGAGCTGCCTGGTGCGCTCGCCGATCCAGACCATGTGCGCCGACACGTCGTACGGCAGGCCGGTGCGTGAGTCGACCCGGGTGAGCGCCCTGTCGTAGTCGAGGATCAGCGCCTCGTGCGAGGAGTAGAACTCCACCGTGTGGAACTCCTCGGGATCGGCCCCGCAGGCGCGCATGAACGCCAGTGCCTGGTCGATCTCGCGGGCCAGCTGCTCGTAGCGGCGGCCTGCGGGCGACTCGGCCACGAAGTCCTGGTTCCAGGCGTGGACCTGCCGCAGGTCGGCGTAGCCGCCCTTGGTGAAGGCCCGCGCGAGGTTCAGCGTGACGGCGGAGGAGTGGTAGGCCCTCAGCAGCCGCCACGGGTCGGGCCTGCGCGACTCGGGGGTGAACTCGAACCCGTTGACCATGTCGCCGCGGTATGCGGGCAGCTCGACGCCGTCGCGCACCTCGGTGCCCTTGGAGCGCGGCTTGGCGAACTGGCCGGCCACTCGCCCGATCTTGACCACCGGCACCTTGGCGGCGTAGGTGAGCACGATCGCCATCTGCAGGAGCGTCTTGAGCTTGTTGCGCACGTTGTCGGCGGTCGCGCCCGCGAACGTCTCGGCGCAGTCGCCGCCCTGCAGGACGAACGCCTCGCCCCTGGCCACGGCGGCCAGCTGGTCCTTCAGCTGGTCGCACTCGCCGGCGAAGACCAGCGGGGGCAGGCCGCCGAGCTCGGCGACGACCTTCTCGAGCTCGCTGCGGTCGGGCCAGTCGGGCTGCTGGGCCGCGGTCATGGTTCGCCACGAATCAAGGTTGCTCACGGCATACGAGGGTATTCCACTCGCTCCCGCGCGTGGACACCGATGTCCACGTAGTGAGAACGCCGTCCGCGGGCGATCGCCGCCTCGGCGAGGCGGCATGGCGGCCCGTCCGGCCCCGCAGCGCCTACGTTGCAGGTGAGGACGGCCCTGCCGGACCGTACGAGCGGGATCTTCGGCGCGGGCCCGCCGCCACCGAAGCGCAAGCCAGACTCGACGCAGTCTTTGCCCTGCTTTCAGGGTGGCGTGCCGCTCGTAACCTTCAGCGCGCCTTTCGAGTCACTTCGCGCTCACGTGCTCGGGGCGGACGCCATGGCCGATGAAGCGCGCGAGCAGCCGCCCCACCAGCCTGCCGACGACGGGAAGGGCCGCGAGGTCGGGCAGGCCCGTCGGTCTCACCGATCCGCTCAGCGCGGGCTGGATCAGCCGCCGCTGCGCCACCTGCTGGGCGAGCTGCGTGGCCTTCGTCGGGAACATCCGCCGCCGCTGCACCTTGGGCAGCGCGGAGGGGCCTTCGCTGAGCAGGATGTTGGCCGTGGCCACCGCGTCCTGCACCGCCAGGTTGATCCCGACCCCGAACACCGGGGACATGGCGTGGGCCGCGTCGCCGATGCACAGGAAGCCAGGCCGGTACCACCGCTCGAGCCGGTTCAGCGCCACGGTGAGCACGCTGACGTCCTCGAAGCCCGCGATCGCCTCCGTGCGGTCGCCGAGGAAGGGCAGCAGCCGCCCGACCTGGCGGCGCAGCTCGCCGACGCCGGCCGCGCGCAGCCTCTCGGCCCCGCCCTTCGGGATGACGTAGCCGAGCTGCCAGTAGGTCTCCCTGTTGATCGCGACCATCATGTGCCCCGCCGAGACGCGCAGGAAGGCCTCGCCCGGGTCGCCGTCCTCGCGCGGCATCCTGAACCAGACGACGTCCATCGGCGCGCCCAGCTCCTTCGGCACCAGCCCCGCGGCCGCCCTCAGGGTGGATCCCCGCCCGTCGGCGGCGATCGTCACCTCGGCCCTGAGCTCGTGCTCGCCCTCGGCGTCGCGGTAGCGCAGCCCGCGCACCGCGTCGCCCTCGCGGATCAGGCCGACGGCCTCGGCGTTCATGAGCAACCGGAAGTTCGGGTACGTCGCTGCTTCGGTGGTGATGAGGGTGAGGAAGTCCCACTGCGGGACGAAGGCGATGTAGTTGTAGGGGCCGGGCAGGTCGCGCAGGCTCGAGATCCTGGTCCTGCCGGTGTCGGTGACCAGGTCGAATCCGTACGCCTTGCGGTGCGGGATCCGGTGGAAGGCCTCCGCGAGCCCCAGCTCGTCGAGCACCTGGAGGGTCGAGGGGTGGATCGTGTCACCCCGGAAGTCGCGCAGGAAGTCGGCGTGCTTCTCCAGCAGGGTCACCTCGACGCCCGCCCTGGCCAGCAGGAGAGCCAGCACGGCGCCCGCCGGGCCGCCGCCCGCTATCACACAGCGCATAATTCATCATGCGCTGAAAACCAGCCGCCGCGCAAGCGTCACCCGTCGAGCCGGTCCAGCACCTTGACCAGCGAGGACATCGCCCGATCGCGCAGCGGGGCGTACTCCTCCTCCGGGTACTGCCTGGGGCCGTTCTCCACCAGCAGGATCAGGTAGAGGTAGGCCCGGTAGAGGTCGAGCCGCCGGTGCGCGCCGGGGGTCAGCTCCAGCGGGCGCACCGCGCGGTAGCCGGCCAGCAGCGGGTCGTCCTCCTCGATCTCGTTGAAGATCGTCGGGGTGATCAGCTCGGCGAGCGGGTCACCCCAGAAGGCGCGCTCGTGGTCGATGATCGCCTGGATGCTGGGCGCGGCGTTCAGGTCGAGGAAGACGTTGCCCGCCCAGACGTCGAAGTGCACCAGGTGCGGCGTGGTCACCTCGTCCAGCGCCTCGGAGGCGCCCTCCAGTAATGCCCTCAGCTCGGCGACGGGCCGGGGGAGCGGCGTCCCCTGATAGCGCACGGCGTCGTCGAGCAGCGCGCCCGTCATCCGCAGGTAGGCCTCGCGCCAGGTCGCGCCGGTCAGGCCGTTGTGCGGGTAGCCGTAGACGTCGCCCGTCACCCCGTTGAGCCGTGCCAGATGGCCGCCGAGCTCGTACCTGAGCGCGGCCTGGGCGGCGTCGTCGAGCTCCGCCTGGTTCCACGGCGTGCCGTCCAGCACCGTCATGACGAGGTAGTCGCCGCCGAGCACGGGGTCGTCGAAGCCCGCCTTCAGCAGATTCGCGACCGGCACGCCCGCATCCGCCGCGTGGGCGTAGGCGGCGGCCTCCATGCGCAGCAGGTCTCGTTCGTAGGTGAGCTGGTCGAGGTCGGGAGGAGGGGACAGCTTCAGCACGACATGGCGGCCGTCGTCGAGGACGAGCTTCCACACGGCGTTGGCGAAGCCGTCGGCCAGCTCGACCGCCTCGCGCACGTGCGAGCCGAGAGCCCTGTGGGCGAGAGAGGAGAGGGCGTCGGCGCTGATGCGGCGCTTGGTTCTGCTGTCCACGCTCGGATGATCCCTCCATGCGGCATTTCAGATCAAACTGTTGCGTTATGGGCTTTCTGAAAAGCCGACCTGTGGAAACGCTCCCACGCTATCGTGTTTCTAGGATTTTTCGGCATATCTCGGATACGTCACGCGTACCGCAGCGCTATTGACATCGGGATTCGTCAATTTTACGGTCGCGTTACCTGTCCGGCGCGGCGGAAGGCTTTGCGAGTGGGAGCGCTCCCATGTCATGAGGCGCGTCAATCCGGTTCAGGCCATCGGGGGGATGGTGCTCGAGGAGAACTCCGCGAGGGCGAGATCCCTGCGCGGGGACAAAGGAGATTCCATGCGAAACCGATGGCGCGTGCTCACGCCCCTGCTCGCGACCTGCCTGGTCGTGACAGCCTGCACGTCGGGGCAGACGCCCACGCCCGCCGTACAGTCGAGCGCCCCTGGCGCGGCGGCGAGCCAGGCGCCCGCCCAGGGCGGCGAGGGCGCGTTCCCGCGCAACCAGACGCTGTACACCGGCGGCACCCAGTGGGGAGCGCCCGCCAACTTCAACCCCATCAGGAACTGGGACCACGCCACGGGCACGAACGGCCTGGTCTACGAGCCGCTGTTCCTGTTCGACCCCAACACGGGCCAGTTCACCCCGTGGCTGGCCGAGAGCGGAGCCTGGAGCGACGACACCACCTACGAGCTCAAGCTGCGCCAGGGCGTCACCTGGTCGGACGGCAAGCCGCTGACCGCTGACGACGTGGTGTTCACCTTCGAGCTCGGCAAGATGAAGACGGTGCCCTACGCCAACCTCTGGACCTTCCTCAAGAGCGCGGAGGCGGTCGACGGCCAGACGGTGAAGTTCACCTTCACCAAGCCCAACTACCAGCAGTGGGCGAACGCGCTCTACAGCAGGGTGATGCTGCCCAAGCACGTCTGGGAGGCCCGCTCGGAGGAGGACGTCGTCAACGGCGTCAACGACAAGCCCGTCGGCACGGGCCCCTACAGCTACCACAGCCACGACCAGGACCGCGTGGCCTGGGTCAAGCGTGACGGCTGGTGGGCCACCAAGGCGCTGAACAAGGACGTCAAGCCCAAGTACATCGTCGACATCGTCAACTCCAGCAACGAGGTCGCCATGGGCCTGCTGCTGCAGAACGGCCTCGACCTGAGCAACAACTTCCTGCCCGGCATCGCCAACCTGGTCAAGGGCAACTTCGGGGTGAAGACCTACTACCCCGAGCCGCCGTACATGCTGTCGGCCAACACCGCGTGGCTGGTGCTCAACACCCAGAAGAAGCCGATGGACGACCCGGCCTTCCGCAAGGCCGTCGCCAGCGCCGTCGACACCAAGAAGATCGTCGAGGGCGTCTACGGCAACCTGGTGCGTCCGGCCAACCCGACGGGCCTGCTGCCGCAGTGGGACAAGTACGTCGACCAGAGCGTGGTGAGCGAGCTCGGGTTCTCCTTCGACCAGGCCAAGGCCAAGAAGATGCTGGCCGACGCGGGCTACAAGGACACCGACGGCGACGGCTTCGTCGAGAACAAGGACGGCTCCAAGATCCAGCTGAAGATCGAGGTCCCGGCCGGCTGGTCGGACTGGATGGAGTCGATCAGGGTCATCGCCGAGAGCGCCAAGGCGGTGGGCGTCAACCTCACCCCCGAGTTCCCCGACTACAACGCGCTGGTCGACAAGCGCTCGTCGGGCAAGTTCGACATGATGATCAACAATGAGCGGCAGCTGTCGAACACGCCGTGGATGTACTACGACTACCTCTTCCAGCTGCCGATCCAGAAGGCCCAGAACACGGTCAACTTCGGCCGCTACGAGAACAAGAAGGTCTGGGACCTGGTCCAGGAGCTCGACGGCAAGAAGCCCGAGGACGAGGCGGGAATGAAGGAGGTCCTGTCCAAGATCCAGCGCATCCAGCTGGAGGAGATGCCGGCCATCCCGCTCTGGTACAACGGCCTGTGGTCGCAGACCACCAGCTCGGTGTGGACGAACTGGCCATCCTCGGCCCCCGACGCGCCCAAGTCCGCGCCGACCATGTGGCGCAACTGGCTGGAGCTGGGCGGCATCCTGACGCTCACCGAGATCCAGCCTGCGAAGGGCTGACCTCTGGCCGCCGCCCCCTCCCCTCGCCGGAGGGGGCGGCTCTCCGCCCTTCGCCGTCCTACCTGGAGTCATCGCGTGCGACGCTATTTCGGCAGGAAGCTGCTCATATACGGACTGACGTTCTTCGCGGCGGTCACGATCAACTGGCTGATCCCCCGGCTCATGCCGGGTGACCCCGTCGCCTCGATGGTGTCGAGGGCCAACCTCGCCCAGCCCGAGGCGGTGGCGGCCATGCAGGCCTACTACACCGGCCTGTTCGGCCTGGACCTGCCCGCCTGGCAGCAGTACCTCAACTTCTGGGGCGCGCTGCTGCGCGGGGACCTCGGGATCAGCATCTGGCTGTTCCCCACGCCCGTGGCCGACGTGATCACGCGCGCCGTGCCGTACACCCTGGGCCTGCTCGTGCCCGCCATCCTGCTGAGCTGGTGGGCAGGCAACAGGTTCGGCGCCTTCGCGGCCAGGCGCAGGCTGCTGGACAACACCGTGCTGCCCGTCGGATACATCCTGACGGCCACGCCGTACATGTGGCTGGCCATCCTGCTGGCCTGGGGGCTCGGCATCGTGGCAGGCGTCTTCCCCGTCGCGGGCGGCTACAGCTACGCGATGCGGCCCAACCTGTCGTGGGAGTTCGTCGGCAGCCTGGCCCTGCACTGGTTCCTGCCGTTCCTGTCGCTCTTCCTCGTCGCCTTCGGCGGCTGGGCCATCGGCATGCGCAACATGATCATCTACGAGCTGGAGGCCGACTACTCCTCCTACCTGTCGGCGCTGGGCGCTCCCCAGCGGCTGATCCGCCGCTACGCCTTCAGGAACGCGGTGCTGCCGCAGATCACAGGGCTGGCTCTGCAACTCGGCGTGCTCGTGGCGGGCGCGCTGGTCACCGAGGTCGTCTTCTCCTATCCGGGCCTCGGCAGCCTGATCCTCAAGGCCATCCAGAACCAGGACTTCTTCCTGTTGCAGGGCGTCTTCCTGTTCATCGTGATCGGCGTGCTGGTCGCCAACTTCGTCATCGACATCGTCTACGTCCTGGTCGATCCGCGTACCAGGGCGGGGATGGGGGCTGAGGCATGAGCGTCGTTCCCGACGAGAAGGCCGCCGTCGCCACCACGGGGGTGCGCGCCGAGGCGCTGCACTTCGCGCTGCGCAACGGCAAGCTGCTGGCCGGCCTCACCGTCCTGGTGGTGCTGCTGGTCCTCGGGCTGTTCGGGCCGATGGTCGCCGCCGCCGACCCCAACGCCTACGTCGGGCCGCAGTTCGCCCCGCCGTCAGGTGAGCACTGGTTCGGCACCACGATCTTCGGACAGGACATCTTCACCCAGTTCATCCACGGCCTGCGGGCGACCTTCCTGGTCGGCCTGCTCGGCGGCGGCATCGCCGCGGTCATCGGCATGGCGATCGGGTTCACCGCCGGGTACAGAGGCGGCATCGTGGACGAGATCCTCAACATGCTCACCAACATCGTCCTGGTGCTCCCCGCGCTGGCGGTGCTGCTGGTGATCAACGCCTACCTCGGCATCCGCAGCATCCCCGTGCAGGCTGTCTTCATCGGGCTCACCTCATGGCCGTGGGTGGCCAGGGCGATCAGGGCCCAGACGTTCTCGCTGCGCAGCCGCGAGTTCGTGGACCTGGCCAGGCTCAGCGGCGTGCGCCCCTGGCGGATCATGACCAGGGAGATCGCTCCCAACATGAGCTCCTACCTGTTCATGGCCTTCATCCTGCTGTTCGGCGGCTCCGTGCTGATCGGCGCCTCCCTCGACTTCATCGGCCTGGGCCCGACCGACTCGATCTCGCTGGGTCTGATGCTCAACAACGCCGCCCGCTACAACGCGCTGCACCTCGGCATGTGGTGGTGGTTCATCCCGCCCGGTCTCGGCATCACGGCCGTCGTCGGCTCGCTCTACGTGATGAACGTCGGACTCGACGAGGTGTTCAACCCCAAGCTGAGGGAGATGTGACATGACCTTGAAGGTGGAGGACCTCAGGGTCTACTACCGGACGCTCAAGGGGGACGTGAAGGCCCTCGACGGCGTCACCTTCTCCCTGGCCGACGGGGAGATCATGGGTTTGGCCGGCGAGTCAGGCTCGGGCAAGTCGACGCTCGGCAAAAGCCTCATCAGGCTCGACGGCAGGATGCGCCACATCGGCGGCTCCGCCGAGCTCGACGGCAAGGACCTGCCGGTCGGCGACACCCACGCCATGAACCCCTTCAGGTTCCACGAGGTGTCGCTCATCCCGCAGTACGCCATGAGCGCCATGAACCCGACGAGGAAGATCGGCCGGATGGTCGACGAACTGCTCAGGTCGAGGGGCGTGGCGCCCATGCGGCAGGAGCTCGAACGGCGCGTCGGGCTGGTCGGCCTCTCCGCCGACGTGCTCGACCGCTACCCGATCGAGCTGTCGGGCGGGATGAAGCAGCGCATGGTGATGGTCATCTCCACGCTGCTCAACCCCTCGCTGCTGATCGCCGACGAGGTCACCTCGGCCCTCGACGTCTCCTCGCAGAAGGCCGTGGCCAAGACGCTCCTGGAGTTCAGGGACCGCGACCTCGTCAAGAGCATGATCGTGGTCACCCACGACATCTCACTCGTCTACCAGATCGCCGACACGATCATGGTGATGTACGCGGGCAAGCTGGCGGAGAAGGCGACCGCCGACGTCATCGTCTCCGCGCCGCGCCACCCCTACACCCAGGCGCTGATCTCCTCGCTGCCAGAGGTCGGCGTCCGCTACGAGGAGCGCAGGCTCCAGGGCATCCCAGGACGCCCGCCCTCACTGCTCGACCCGCCGAAGGGCTGCAGGTTCAGGAGCCGCTGCCCGCTGGCCTTCGAGCGCTGCGCGGAGGAGCCGCCCTTCGCCGAGGTCGCGCCCGGACACTCCGTCGCCTGCTGGAAGGCCGTGTGATGCTGAGACTGGACAGGGTCTCCAAGACCTTCAGGACGGGCTCGTTCGGCGGGCGGGAGCTGCACGCCGTACGGGAGGTGGGCTTCGAGGTCGCGCAGGGCGAGGTCGTCTCCCTGATCGGGGAGAGCGGCAGCGGCAAGACCACGCTGGGCAGGATGATCCTGCGCCTGGCCGCGGTCTCGGAGGGCTCCATCACCCTGGACGGCGTCGACATCGCCAGGCAGAAGGACTACTACAGGTCGGTGCAGGGCGTCTTCCAGGACCCCTTCAGCTCCTACAACCCCATCTTCAAGGCCGACAGGGTGCTGGAGATGATCAGACAGAGGTTCTTCCCCAGCATGGGCGCGGCCGACTGGCGCGCCAGGGTGGAGAGCTCGCTCGCGGCGGTACGGCTGGACCCCGGCGGCGTCCTCGGCAAGTACCCCCACCAGCTCAGCGGAGGGCAGCTGCAACGCCTGCTGATCGCCCGCGCCCTGCTGCTCGACATCAGGATGCTGGTCGCCGACGAGATCATCAGCATGCTGGACGCCTCGACCAGGATCGACGTGCTCAACCTGCTCGGCGAGCTCAAGGGGAGAGGGCTCGGCATCCTGTTCATCACCCACGACCTGTCGCTGGGCAACTACGTCAGCGAGAAGACCGTCGTGCTGCGCAGCGGCAGGGTCGTCGAGATGGGCAGGACCGAGCTGGTCTTCGGCAACCCCCTGCACCCCTACACCAGGAACCTGCTGGGCTCGGTCCCGCGGCTGCACCGCAGGTGGTCGGAGGAGGAGGACGCGCCCGAGGAGGAGGCGACCTGCTTCTACCACGGCGCCGCGGGGCGCGACGCCACGTGGCCCGGCCTCGTGGAGGCCGAGCCAGGCCACTTCGTCGGCTGCGCCACCTCGGGCACGTGCGCGCCCGCCCTGGAGCTGGTGCGCTGACAAGGAGCCGTCGCGGTCAGGCGAGCTGCTCGGGTGAGCGAAGGAGCTCCCTGGCCGCGACGAGGAAAGCCACCGCGTCGCGGCCGTTGAGCACCCTGTGGTCGTAGGCGACGCCCAGGTTCACCACCTGCCTGGCTACGGGCGCTCCTTCGCCGTCGAGCTCGAGCTCGGTCCTGACGGCCGGCAGCGACAGGGCGCTGGTGTGGCCGGGGAAGACCACGGGCACGGCGAACGCGACGCCCGGATCGGTGTGCAGCGTCACCACCGTCGAGGGGTCGCGCAGGTCGCGCTCCCTGAAGCCGTCGCCCATCGAGGCCCTGCGGAACTCCATGAGATCCTTCGACACCTCGGCCAGCGACCTGGTGCCCGCGTCGCGTACGACGGGGACGGCCAGGCCCTTGCCCGTGTCGAAGGTGACGCCCACGTGGGCGGCGGGGGCCAGGCGCACGACGCCGTCCGGCTCGGCTTCCGCGAAGAACAGCGGGAACCTGTCGCGCAGCAGCCCTGCGGCTCTGACGAGCAGCTCGGGAAGGCCGACCAGCGTGCGGTACGACCTGGTCGCCGTCCTCGCCATGGCGAGCGCGGCGTCCACCTCGACGGTCAGCGCGGTGAAGGCGGCGGGCACCGTCCTGTGCGACTCGGCCACCAACTCGGCGGTGCGCCGCTGCGCCCTTCCGAGGGTCACTCTCTCGTGCTGCGGGTACGGCGGCGCGGGAGGCTCCGGAGTCTGCGGCCCGGCGGCCAGCCGCTCGATGTCGGCCCTGCGGACCAGCCGGACGCCGAGGGCGCGCACCCTCTCCTCCGACACGCCCGCCGAGGCCATGAGCGCCCGCGCGGGCTCGGTGATGACGACCCCGTCATCCTGTGGCCGGTGGCCGGGCGCGACGTCCTGGCGAGAATCTTCCAGACCGACGAGGGGTTCGGAGCCGGGCAGCAGGTGGGCCACCGTCTGGCCCGGCTCGATCTCGGCCCCCTCGGGAAGCAGGCGTCGCACCACCCCTTCCCCCTCGGCCGCGATCTCCTCGGTCGCCTTGGAGGTCTCCACCACCACGAGCGGATCGCCCTCCGCGACCCGCGCCCCCTCCTCGGCCACCCACTCCACCACGACGTAGTGGGTGTCGTTGCTGTTCAGCCTCGGGACCCTGACCTCGATCACGAGAGGGCCCCGAGCACGGCCGAGCGGATCGTGCTGTCCTGCACCATGATCTCCCGTTCCAGGTGAAGCGCCGTGGGAAGGATGCTGTCGGCCGCGTTGACCAGGCCGATCGGCTGCCGAAGGGTCGGCCAGAGCGGGCCGTACAGCCGCCTGGCGACCTCGGCGCTCCAGGTGCCGCCCTCGCTGCCGTCGTCGGCCACGCAGACGTGTCCTGCCGCCGACAGCCTCTCGAGCACCGCCTCCTCCAGCGCGAGCGGGTACAGCGTGGCCGGGACCAGCAGCTCGCAGGCCACCTCGTCGTTCAGCAGCAGCTCGCGCATGGCCGAGAGCGCCCTGTGCGCCATGCCCCCGGGCGTGACCAGCACGCAGTCGGGGGCGCCCACCTCCGTCAGGAACACCCGCGCCCATCCGGGCCGCTCGCCGAGCAGTTCGAAGCGGAAGAGGTCGTCGACGACGCCGTTCTCGAACGCCTGGCGGGTGTAGAGGATCTTGTCCTCGAACAGCACGGACGGCTCGCCCGTCGACAGCAGATGGGTGAGCAGCACACCGGGGTCGTGGAAGGGGGACAGCTCGTGGACGCCGAGCCCGGGCACGCCGATGAGGTGCTTCTGGGGGCTCTGGCTGTGCGTGGGCCCGTAGCCCCTTCCGCCTCCCGAAGGGCAGCGGACGACCAGGGGCATGGGCACGCGCCTGCCGTACATTGTGGTGGACTTCGCCGCGAAGTTGACCAGCTGGTCGAAGGCCAGCGTGACGAAGTCGGCGAACATGATCTCGACGATCGCCTTGTCGCCCGCCAGCGCCAGCCCCGCGCCGACGCCGACGATGGCGCTCTCGCTGAGCGGGGTCGAGCGGACCCGGTCGCCGAACGCCGTGGACAGCCCCTTGGTGATCTTGAAGGCTCCGCCGTACGGGTCGGAGAGATCCTCGCCCAGGAGGTGCACGCTCGGGTCGGACTTCAGCAGCTCGTGCAGGGCGAGGTTGAGCTGCTCGGCGACCCTCACGCCCTGTCCCAGACCGACGGCGGCCTGGCCGCGACCTCGTCGGCGAGCCGTTCGACCCGCTCGCGCTGGGCGAGGTCGACGCGGAGGAAGCGCTCGGGGTCCGCCCGCCGGTAGCTGGTGTACCAGTCGGCTTCGCGCGCGCGGAGGAGGTCGGATTCAGGACGGGAGTCGTCGCCCTTGCTGTGGGGGCCCAGCCGGTGCGTGGCGAACTCCACGACGAGCGGCCCTGCCGCGCTCGCGGACCGCGGCGACGGCGGGGCGCAGCGCGTTCCTGATCGCGGCGACGTCGGTGGAGTCGATGGGGAGATGGTCGACGTCGAAGGCGGCCGCCCTCGCCGCGACGGAGCCGGCGAGCTGGAGGCGGGTCGGCGTGGACTGGGCGATGCCGTTGTTCTCCACGACGAGCAGGAGGGGGACCTGCCAGAGGCTCGCGAGGTTCAGCGCCTCGTAGACCGAGCCCTCGCCCCAGGTGCCGTCGCCGACGTAGACGCATGTGAGCGTGCCGGTCCCGGCCATGCGCAGGGCCACGCCGACGGCCACGGGCAGGCTCTCGCCCTGGACGCCCGTCGACAGGAAGCGGCGGTGGTAGATGTGCTGGCTGCCGCCGACGCCGCCGCAGAGCGCGCCCTCGCGGCCCATGATCTCGGCCAGCAGGCCGTGGGGGTCGAGGTGGCGGGCCAGGAAGTGCCCGTGGCCTCGGTGGTTGCTGAACACGAAGTCGTCGGGACGCAGCAGGGGAGAGAGGGCGACGGGAATGTGCTCCTGGCCGAGGCACGTGTGGGTGGTGCCGTGCAACAGGCCGCGCTCGAAGAGGCGGAGCAGGGCGAGCTCGAAGTGCCTGATGAGCAGCAGCCTTTCGAGGTCGTCGTCCTCGATGGTGGCCGGCGGACTCATGTGATCACCTGTCCTCCTCGGAGGGTACGGCCTTGGGAGCGCTCCCAAACGGTAAGAGCCACCGGCACGGCGCGTCAAGGAGGCCGGAGACTCCGGGCCGGGATCGGCATCCCCCGGCCCGGTCTGCGAGAGCTAGAGGGCCGCGATGGTCCAGGAGGCCTCGTGCTTGTCGCCAGGGGACAGCACCACCAGGTCGGTCCTCGAATTGAACGCGTCGGGCGGACAGGTCATCGGCTCCACGGCCAGCCCGGCGTGGCCGAGGCCCGTGCCCGTGCACACCTGGACCCATGGGAGCTCCGCCGCCTGCCAGCTCATCTCCACCCCGCCGCCCGGCCCGCGCACCCGCACCCGCACGAGCCCGTCCAGGCCGTCCGTCCGTCCGGCGTCCGCCGCACTCTCACCGTGAAGCCCCGCAGCCTCGTGCCCCGTGGAGCTCGCGCGCCCTGGGTCATGGGCGCCCTCTGATCCCGACCCTCGGCTCCCCGCTTCCAGGTCTCCATGTGCCAGGGCGGTGAACGCGTGGTCGATGGCCGTGTCGCCGATCACCCGGGGCGTCCTGAAGTCGTACGGCGTGGACGCGACGTCCTCCAGCGCGACCGGGAGCAGCGCCTCGTCCACCATCGCCACGAGGGAGGCGGGCAGGTGCAGTTCGTAGGACGCGACGTCGTCGCCTGCCAGCAGCCACGGATGCGGACCGCACCCGTAGGGGGCGGGCCTGTCACCCACGTTCTGGACGGTCAGCGTGGTGGTCAGTCCGTCGCCGTCGAGCCGGTGCACGACCTGGAACGACAGGGCGAACGGGTATCCAGGCGACGGCGCGAGGTCGAGGGTCAGCCTGGCGAAGCCGTGCTCGTCCTCAACGGTGAACAGCTCGGCGACGCTCCAGCGGGCCTCGGCGACCAGCCCGTGGAGGGCGTGACCCCTGTCGGGCTCGTTGACGGGCAACCGGTGGACGTCGCCGTCGAAGGCGTAGCCGGCGCCGCCGACCCTGTTCGGCCATGGGGCCAGCAGGGCGCCGCTGTAGTAGGGGATGGGACCTTCGGCCGGCCAGCCGGTGATCAGGTCGCGGTCGCCGTGACGCAGCATCCGTACGGCCGCGCCGCACTCGGCGACGGCCGCCGTGTAGCCGCCGCCGTGAAGGAGGAGGTCGGTCAAGGGAGGTCCTTTCACGGGGCGAACCTGGAGCGGCTCGAACGGGTCAGCGGGGGTGGGGCGATCGAGGGGATGGCGCGGCTCTTTGGGGGCCGGGGATGAGACCGCCGATCGGGCGGACCGGGGGAGGGGGTGGACGGGGTTTTTTCCTTGGGCGACCTGAGCGACCCAGGGCCTTACTGGAGGTCGGAGCGGCACAGGTTGCACGGCGGAGGGGCGGCCGGCGGGAGTCCTCATCGGGGGGTTGGGCTGCCGGCCTGGGCGTCGATCGGGGGCAGGGAGGACGGGCGGAAGGATATCGCCTGGCGCATATCACCAGACACGAGCCCGCAGCCGGCGACCTCAGGACCATCCCAGCGAAGAGGACCGAAACGCGCCACTCCGATCACCCCTTGGACTGCACCAGACAACTCACCGTCCCCTCCGGACCACCCCTCCGGCCGACGCCGGACAAGACGGGACCACCCCTCCGGCCGACGCCGGACAAGACGGGACCGCCTATCCGGCGACGCCGGACGCTTCGCTCGGCATCTCGGGATCGCCACGAGCAACCTCGGGACCGTCGGTCCGGTGGTGCCGGACACGTCGCCCGGTGTCGCCGGATCGCCGCGCCGGACAACCCAGATCGTCCGTCCGGTGCTGGACGATCCGGGGTCGCCGATCCCGTGGTGCTGGACATTTCGCTCGGCATCTCGGGATCGCCACGAGCAACCTCGGGACCGTCGGTCCGGTGGTGCCGGACACGTCGCCCGGTGTCGCCGGATCGCCGCGCTGGACAACCCCGGATCGTCCGTCCGGTGCTGGACGATCCGGGGTTGCCGATCCCGTGGTGCTGGACATTTCGCTCGGCATCTCGGGATCGCCACGAACAACTCCGGGACCGTCGGTCCGGTGGTGCCGGATCGCCGCGCTGGACAACCCCGGAACGTCGATTTCGGTGGTGGCGGACAACTCATCCGGCATCTCCGAAATCGCCCATCCGACGGCGCAATACCGCTTCGTGGATCCCGCTGAGGGGGTCAGGCCGCCCTCCTGTGATGGGAGCGCTCCCAGTTCAAGGTAAGGATTAGTGGAGATCGGTGTCAACGTCTGCATGTCTTCGCAGGCGAACCCGTGTCATCGACGTGCATAAAGAGCCATAAATCGGGATATGTCACGGGAATTTCGGCCGAGAGCTTGACGTGATCTGCTGCACACTCCTAGCCTCCCATCCGTGGGAGCGTTCCCACTCAGAACGAATTCCGCCGCCGTCCAGACGGTTCCGACCGTACGGCGCAGGAGCGCAGCCCGGACGCCGGGCGCAGAACAGACACCGCACCACCAGGGCACTCTGCCGCACCGAACCATCAGGGCGCCCAGGACACCGCACCACACGCCGATGCAACGTCTGTCTCACAAAGGGCATTCATGTCGACAGTCGTGGACCACCCGAGGGGCTCTCCCGGCCCCACCACCGTGCCTGACCTCCTCCGCGCCCGCGCGGCGCTCGAACCCGACCGGGTGGCGTTAGCCGTCGCCGGTCATGGCGAGCTGACCATGCGGGAGTGGCACCTGCGCGCCGACTCCGCCGCCCATGGCCTGCTCGCCCGAGGGCTCCGGCGCGGCGAGCGCGTGGGGTTGCTGTTCGCCGCGAAGGACTGGATCGCCTTCGCGGTCGCCTACTGCGCCGTCCAGCGGGCCGGAGCGGTGGCCGTCCCCCTGTCGGACCGTCTGGCACCGGCCGAACTCGCCTACATGTTGGACGACTGCGCGGCCGTGGGGGTGCTCCACGGGGAAGGCACTCTTCCTCCGCCGGGCGCGTACTGGTCCTGCCAGGCGACAGATCTGGAAGCCGGGCCCGAGAACCTGCCCCGTCCCCCGGGCGTCGAGTCCGGCCACCGTACGGCCGGCGAGCAGGCCCGGGGACACCTGCTCCAGAACGGTATCCACGGCGTCGTGGCCGGTCAGGGTCAGCACCACCAGGCCGCTGACGGGCCCGCGCTCCTGCCTCGTGCGCCGGGCGGGCAGCCTGAGCTCGTCACGAGCCCGCCGAAAGGCGGCCCTGCGCCCCTTCCTCGCATCCCTGGCGACGAGTTCGTCACGAGCGCCCCTGAAGGCGGGTCTGAAGTCGCGGGCGGCTTGGAGGTGGGGGCTGGGCTCGCGGACGGCTTACAAGGCGGGGGTGGGCTCGTGCACGGCTTGGAAGGCGGCCTTGCACCTCTTCCTCGCATCCCTGGCGACGAGTTCGTCACGAGCGCCCCTGAAGGCGGGTCTGAAGTCGCGGGCAGCTTGGGGGGCGGGGCTGGGCTCGCGGACGGCTTACAACACGGGGCTGGGCTTGTGCATGGCTTACAAGGCGGGGCTGGGCTTGTGCATGGCTTACAAGGCGGGGCTGGGCTTGTGCACGGCGTGGAAGGCGGGGCTGCGGACGGGCGGGGTTCGGGTGCCGGGGTGGCGCGGTGGCGGGTGTCTCAGGGTGGTGTCGGGGTCGAGGTGAACCCGGGCGACTTGGCCCAGATTCTCTACACCTCCGGCACCACCGGCAGGCCCAAGGCGGTGGGGGCCAGCCACGCCAACCTGACCCACGACAGGGCCGTACGGCCGAACCGGCGCAGGTTCGCCCACTCCACCCGCCTGCTGCATGCCTTCCCCATCGGCACGAACGCCGCCCAGGCCATGCTGATGAACGCGCTCGACGCCCACCCCACTGTCATGACGCTGCCGACGTTCACCGCGGCGAGGTTCGCCAGGCTGATCGAGTCGCACGCGGTGGGGACGGTCTTCGTCGTCCCCTCCATGGCCAGCGAGCTGCTCAACCACGGCGCGCACGAGCGGCACGACCTGTCGAGCGTGGTCCTGCTCGGGTCGGCGGCGGCGGCGCTGCCGCCCGCGCTCTCCCTACGGCTGTCGGCCGCCTTCCCCAACGCGACGCTCGTCAACTACTACACCTCGACCGAGGCGGCGCCGGCGCAGACCGTGATGGTCTTCGACAAGGACAGACCCGCGGCACTGGGGCGCGCGGGGTTCGGCAGCGCGCTGCGGGTGACCGGCGAGGACGGCAGGCGCCTGCCCCCCGGCGAGGTGGGTGAGATCTGGCTCCGCTCCGCCGCCGCACCCCGGGCATACATCGGCGGCCGGACGGCTGGCGGCAGCGGTGAGGAGAGCGGGGGCGGGGTGTTCAGGGAGGGGTGGGTGCGGATGGGGGACCTCGGCTACCTCGACCGTGACGGCTACCTCTACCTCGTGGACAGGGAAAGCGACGTGGTCAAGTCGGGCGCCTTCAAGGTGTCCACTCTCCAGGTCGAGGCCGCGCTGTACGAGCATCCCGGCGTCGCCGAGGCCGCGGTGGTCGGAGTGGAGCACCCCGTGCTGGGGACCGCGCTCGCCGCCGCCGTCGTGCCGCGCGGACCTGACCTCTCCGTGACCGCGCTGCGCGCGTTCCTGGCCGACCGGCTGGCCAGGCACGAGATCCCGCACCGGGTGCTGGTCGTGGCCGACCTGCCGAGGAACCGGTCGGGAAAGGTCGTCAAAGAGGAGCTTCGAGCCATGATCGGGAAGGCGTGACATGACGAGACCCCTGGTGGGCGGTCCTGACCTGGCGTCCCTCGCCCAGCACGGCATGTGGGTGACCGAGCGCTCAGGCGCGGCGGGCCCCACACCCCGGACGACCCCGCTGCAGGGGCATCCGGCGGTCTACCGCATGCCGTTGGCCGTCTGGTTCGACGGTCCGATGGAGGTCGGCAGGATGCTGGCCGCCTGCGGCGAGGTCGTGCGGCGGCACCCGGTCCTCACCTCCACGCTCGCCGAGCGCGACGGCGTCCTGCGCCTGCTGACCGGCACCGCCGAGGTGCCCGTCACGCTGGCCGAGGCGCCGGCCGACCCGCTCGACCTGGCGGGCGAAGGCCACCTCGACCTCGCCACCGGCCCCCTGGCCCGCTTCACGCTGGCGAGGACCGGGCCGGACCGGCACCTGCTGGTGTTCGCCGCCCACCACATCGTCTTCGACGGGATGTCCAAGGAGATCCTGGTGCGCGACCTGGCCGCCGCCTACGCGGGCGAGCCGCTGCCACCGCTGCCCGTGCCGTACGGCGAGGCCGTCGAGGACGAGAACGCCCGCGTGCGTGACAGGCTCCCTGGCGCGGCGGAGTTCTGGCGGGCCCGCTGGCACGACTCCAGGGAGCTCGTCCTGCCGGGCCTGGGCACGCCCACCCTGCACGCCGCGCCTGGAGACGCCGTCGACTTCGTCCTCGGCGACGAGGTGGGGAGGACGGCCGCCCCGCTGGGACTGACCCGCTTCGAGGTGGTGCTGTCGGCGCTGCGGCTGCTGCTGCACGCGTACGGCAACGCCCGCGCCGCAGTGGCAGTCGACCTGTCCACCAGGACGGAGGCGACCAGGGAGCACGTCGGGCTGTTCGTCAACGAGCTGCCTTTCGAGGTCGTGCCGTCGGGCACGTTCGCCGAGTTCGCCGCCGACGTGCGGGCGGAGCTGCGCCGGATGTACGCCTACAGGCACGTGCCGCTGGCCAGGGCGCTGGGCGGGGTGAGCCCACGCGCGGCGCTCACCCCTGTGTCGCTCAGCTATCGCTCCAGGAGCGAAACCGAGCCCGTCTTCCCAGGGCTGGCCGCCTCGGTGGAGTGGATGATGTTCAACGGAGCCGTGCGCAACACCCTGCATCTGCAGGTCGTGGACGGTCCGAGGGGGACGGCGGCCAGGCTGCAGTACAACCCCCGCCACCTCGGGAGGGCCGGCTGCGAGAGCGTGGCCGCGGACCTGACGGCGCTGCTGCGCGGCGTCGCCGAACGGCCGCACGCGCCGATCGACGACCTCCCGCTGCCTTCGAGGGTCGCGGGCGCGGGCGGCGGAACCGGTCTCCAGCGGCCGAGAGCCGCAGGGACGGACGCCGACCTGGTCGTGGCCGTGGGCGAGATCTGGCGCCAGGTGCTCGACCTCGATCATGTCGACCCCGGCGACGACCTGTTCGACCTGGGCGGCCACTCCCTGTCCATCACGCAAATCATCGCGAAGGTCAGGGACACGATGGCCGTCGATCTGCCGTTCGAGGTGTTCATCGACGATCCGACCGTCGAAGGCGTTGCCGCCGAGGTCGCCAGGCAGAGGAGCCTCGCATGAGGCCGCTGGAGGAGCTTCGCGTGAGCCAGGCGGAGGAGCCTCGCCTGAGGCCTGTGGAGGAGCCTCGCGTGAGGCCGGTGGAGGAGCCTCGCGTGAGGCCGGTGGAGGAGTCTCGTGTCAGGCGGCGGGTGGCGGAGCTGGTCTCACGTTCGACCGACGGTGAGCTGGAGGTCGAGGAGATCATGGCCGCCGACTGCTCGCTGACCGCCCTCGGTGTCGGCTCGCTCGCCTTCCTGCGCCTGATCGACGCGCTGGAGGAGGAGTACGGCGTGCAGATCGACCTGGCGGCGCCCGCCGGCGCGCTCGACAGCCTGGACGAGATCGTCGCCCACCTCGGGGCGACGCGATGATCACAGAGGTCGGCGGCGAGAGCGTGGAGTTCACCGGCGAGCGGGTGGCCGGCGCCCCGCTCACCTGGGGCCAGCAGTCCATCTGGCACTCCACCCGCTGGCTCGAGGACGGCGACCCGTACTTCAACCTGCCATGGGTGCTGCCCGTCCACGGCAGGCGCGATCTGAAGACCGTCCTTTCGGCGCTGGGCGCGCTGCTCGACAGGCACGAGAGCCTCCGCACCACCTGGGAGGACACCCCTCGCGGGCCGGTCCAGCAGGTGACGGGCCACGGCGAGCTGAGGGTCGAGGTGGTCGAGGCCGCGGAGGTGAAGCCCAGGCAGGCCGCCGCGACCGTGGCGGCCGAGCTGGCGGCCACCGGCTTCGACTACGCCCGCGAGCTGCCGCTGCGCTGCTCGGTGGTCTGCGACAGCGCCGGCCGTCCTGGCGCGCTCGCCCTCGCCCTGACGCACTTCGCGGTGGACGGCTGGGCGCTGGACCTGCTGGCCGCCGAGTGGCGAGCGCTGCTGACGGGCAGGCCGCTGCCCGCCCCCCTCTGGCATCCGCTCGACCAGGCCGCCTTCGAGCAGGGAGAGGGCGCGGCGCGGGGCGCGCGCTCGCTGCGCTACTGGCGCGAAGCCATGGACAGGGCACCCGCCACGCTGTTCGGCGAGCGGAAGCAGGAGCCCGAGCGGCCGAGGTTCGTCAAGGTCGGCATGGAGTCGGCCGCGTTGGCGGCCGCCGCCGAGATCCTCGCGGCGCGCTGGGCGGTCAGCACCACCAGCGTCCTGGTCGCGGCCACCGCCGTCCTGCTCGGTGAGATGACGGGACAGCGTGACATCGCGCTGCAGTTCATCGTGGGCAACAGGCACGATCCGCGGATGCGCGCCATGGTCGGCACCGCCGTACAGGACGGGCTGTTCGTGCTCGCCATCCCCGACGGGCACGTCGCGGACGCGGCCAGGGCCGCGCACGCCTCCGCCATGGCCGCCTACCGGCACGCCCACTACGACCCCGCCGAGCAGCGGGCGCTGCGCGACGAGCCGGGCAGGCCCGACCTGTCGGCCTACTTCAACGACGTGCGGTCCTTCCCCGGCTGGCCGAACCGGCCGAGGGGACATCCCGCCGAACTCACCGGCAGGACCAGGACCTTCGACGCGGGCGCGTGGGACGAGGTGGACGCCTCGTTCTTCCTGTCCACGGGCCCCGCGACCGACACCTGCCAGCTCTACCTGCTGACCGACACGGCCAGGCTGTCACGGGCGGCGGCCGAGGCGATGCTGCGGGCGATCGAGACGCTGCTCGTCACGAGCGTCACGCGGGACGTGCCGCTCGCCGGGATCGGCGAGCTCGGGATCTACGAGGAGACGCGATGAGCGACGACATGATGCTGGTGGTCGTCAACCACGAGGAGCAGTACTCCGTGTGGTGGGCCGACCGCGACCCGCCCTCGGGCTGGACTCCGACAGGTTTCGCCGGCACCAGGCAGGAGTGCCTGGACCACATCGCGACCGTCTGGACCGACCTGCGCCCGCTCAGCGCGCGGGGGACGGAACGTTGATCTCAGCCGACCGGCGTCAGGAGCTGCTGGGCCGTCTGGCCGCGCTGCCGCCCGAGCGCCGGGCAGCCATGCGCAGGTCGCTCGGCTCGTCGAGGCCCGAGGGCAGGGTGTGGCCGCTGTCGTTCGGGCAGGAGCGGCTGTGGTTCCTCAGCAGGTTCGACCCCACCGACACCAGCTACCACGTGCCGTGGACCGTGCGGCTGCGCGGCCCCGCCGACGGGGGAGCGCTGGAGGCGGCGCTGGGCCGCATCGTCGAACGGCACGAGGTGCTGCGCACCAGGTTCGTGATGGAAGGGGACAGACCTGGACAGGTCGTGCTGCCGCCCCGCCCTTTCGCGCTCGAACGCCTGGATCCGCGGCCCGATCCTGACGCCGCGGTGGCCGCGTACACGGGCAGGCCGTTCGACCTGCGCCACGACCCGCCGATCAGGGCGGCGCTGCTCCGCCTCGGTCATGACGACCACCTGCTGTCCATCGTGGTCCACCACGTCGCCGTCGACGGCTGGTCGCTGGACGTCCTGATGAGGGAGCTGGCCGCCTGCTACGAGGCGGCCAGGCGAGGCGGGGAGCCCGAGCTGGCCGAGCTGCCCCTGCAGTACAAGGACTACGCGGTGTGGAGCAGGGAGCGCGCGGACGGCGAGGGCGGCGGGCACCTCGGCCATTGGAGGGAGAGGCTGGCGGGAGCGCCCGTGCTCGACCTGCCCACCGATCATCCCCGCCCCGCCCGGTGGACGGGCAGGGGCGGACGGTGCGCGCTCGCCCTGCCCGACGCGAGGACGGCCAGGCTGGAGGCGTTCCTCAAGGGCGAGCGGTGCACGCTGTTCATGGGCCTGCTGGCCGTCTTCCATGCCGTGCTCGCAAGGGCGGCGGGCCAGGACGACGTCTGCGTAGGGGTGCCCGTCGCGGGCCGCGACCGCACCAAGTTCGCGCCGCTGATCGGCTACTTCTCCAACACGCTGGTGCTCCGAGGCGACCTGTCGGGCGATCCCTCCCTCCGTGAGCTGTTGCGCCGAACCAGGGTCGCGACCCTGACCGCGCTCCAGCACGCCGAGGCGCCGTTCGAGCGGGTGCTCGCGGCGGCCGGGACGCCGCGTGACCTCAGCAGGCCGCCGCTGTGCCAGGCGATGTTCAACCTGTCGCACCACCTGCCCAAGGCCGACCTGCTGCGCGCCACGATGGCCGACCTGTCCGTGGCCGTGTGGCCGCCGCCGCCGGGGGGCCGTACCAAGAGCGAGATCTCGGCCGACCTGTACAGAGGGCCCGAAGGACTGGGCGGGTGGCTGGAGTTCAACAGCGACCTGTTCTCCACGCGGCGGGCGGAGGGGCTCGCGGCGGACTTCGCCGCACTGGCCGGACGGCTGGCCGACGAGCCCGACCTGCGGCTGTCAGAGCTGAAAGGACGATCGTGACGACGCTGGAACTGCTCAGGCGCAGGCGGGCGTCGGCCCCTCGGGCCGTCGCCGTCAGCGGCGTGGACGGCGAGCTGACCTACGAGGAGCTGCTCGGCCGCGCCGACGCCCTGGCCGGGCTGCTGCGCGAGCACGGCGTGCGGCCGGGGGTGCCCGTCGGGCTGTGCATGCCGCGCACCACCGGCATGGTCGTGGCGCTGCTGGCCGTATGGGTGGCCGGCGGCGCGTACGTGCCGCTCGACCCCGGCTTTCCCGCAGGACGGCTGCGGCTGATGCGCGAGGACGCGGGCGCCGGCCTGGTGCTGACGCAGGAGAGCGTGGACCCGAGCCTGCTGGCGGGCGCGTCCACGACGCTGATCCTCACCCCGGGTGGAGAGGCGGCCACCGCGGGGCGCCTCCCCCTGGTGGAGGAGCACGGAGACCTCGCCTACCTGATCTACACCTCCGGCTCGACCGGCAGGCCCAAGGGTGTGGCGGTCACGCACCGCGCGGTGACGAACCTGATCGAATCCTTCACCGGCCTGCTCGGGCTCAGCTCACGCGACGTCTGGCTGGCCGTCACCACGCTGTCGTTCGACATCTCCGTCCTGGAGCTGCTGCTGCCGCTCGCGTGCGGCGCGCGGGTCGCCCTCGCCTCCGCGGCGGAGGCCGCCGACGGCAGAGCGCTGCGCGCCCGCGCCCTCGCCGAGGGCGCCACGGTCATGCAGGCCACCCCCTCGGGCTGGCGGATCCTGTTGGAGGCGGGCGTGCCCGAGGGTGTCGGCCTGCGCCTGAGCGGCGGCGAGGCGCTGCCGAGAGACCTGGCCGACCGGCTGCTGGAGGGCGGCGCCCGGCTGCTCAACGTGTACGGCCCGACCGAGACCACGGTCTGGTCCACCGCGGGCGACGTCGCGCAGGGCGCGGGCCCCGTCGACCTCGGCCTGCCGATCGCCCGCACCCGGCTGCACATCCTCGGCCCCGACGGCACAGCCGTGCCTCCCGGAGAGCAGGGCGAGCTGCACATCGGTGGCGACGGCCTCGCCAGGGGCTACCACGGCATGCCCGCGCTGACCGCCGCCCGCTTCCTGCCCGACCCGTTCTCGAGCGAGCCAGGCGCCCGCATGTACGCCACCGGCGACCTGGCCACGCGCACCCCCGACGGCAGGCTGCACTACCTCGGCAGGGCCGACCAGCAGGTCAAGATCCGCGGCTTCCGCATCGAGCTCGGCGAGGTCGAGAGCGCCCTGCGGGCCGCCCCCGAGGTACGGCAGGCCGCGGCCCGCGTGCACGAGGGCCCCGACGGGCAGCTCAGGCTGGTCGCCCACGTGGTCCCGAACGAGCCGTGCGAGGCGGAGGAGCTGTGGCCCGCGCTGCGCGAGCGCCTGCGCGCGGCCCTTCCCGAGTACATGGTCCCCGGCCGCCTGGTCGTCATGGCCGCGCTGCCGCTCACCCCCGGCGGCAAGCTCGACAGGAACGCGCTGCCGCCCCCCGACTGGTCCCGCGCGGTCGCCGCCGCCTACCGGGCGCCCACCACCCCCGTCGAGGCCGAGCTGGCCGAGCTGTGGGGCGAGGTGCTCGGCCTCGGCGAACCCGTCGGCGTGGACGACGACTTCTTCGACCTCGGAGGGCACTCGCTGGCCGCGGGCCGCATCATCGCCAGGATCCAGTCGAGGTTCGCCGTCGAGGCGCCGATCCTCGCCCTCTTCGAGAACCCGACCGTCGCGGGCCTCGCCCGCGAGCTGGACCGCCTCGACGACAGCGGGCTCGACCTGACCGCCGTCGCCGCGCTGCACGACCAGCTCGACGGGCTCAGCGCCGAGGACCTGGACGTGCTCTTCGACGAACTGGCGCAGGGCTCGTGAAGGCGCCCCTGTCGCCCGCGCAGGAGCGGCTCTGGCTCCTGCAGCGACTCGACCCCGACGACGCCGCGTACACGATGTACCTGGTGCGCCGTCTGCGAGGTGCCCTCGACAGGGCCGCGCTGACCAGGGCGTTCGGGCAGGTCGTGGCGCGCCACGAGAGCCTGAGGACCTCCTTCGCAGAGCAGGACGGCGTGCCATGGGCGATGGCCGAGCCGCAGGGAGCGTCCGCGCCGCCCGTCGAGTGGCTGCCCGCGGCAGGCGAGCGTGCGGCCGCCGAGCTGGTCGCCGAGCGCGTCAACGCGCCGTTCGACCTGTCGGAGGGTGTCCCGCTCAGGATCGCGGTCGTCAGGCTCGCCGCCGACGACCACGTCCTGTGCCTGACGCTGCACCACATCATCGCCGACGGCACCTCGCTCAACCTCCTGCTGGACGAGCTGGGCGAGTGCTACGGCGCCGCCGTCGAGGGCCGCGCGCCGGTCCTGGCGAAGCTGGGGGTACGGCCGAGCGACTACGCGCGCTGGCAGCGGCACAGGGCCGAGCGGGCGGCGCCGTACTGGCTGGAGCGGCTGGCCCGCCCGCCCGTCACCGAGCTGCCCTTCGCCCGCGCCCGCCCGTCGGGAACGGGCGCCTTCCACACGGTCCGCGTCGACCCCGGCCTCGCGGGGCGCGTCGAGCGGCTCGCGGGACGGCACCGCGCCACGCCCTTCATGGTGCTGACCGCCGCCTACCAGGCGCTGCTCTCGCGGCACAGCGGGCAGCGGGACCTGCTGGTCGGCGCGGTCTTCGCCGGGCGCGACAGGGTCGAGCTCGAACCGGTGGTCGGCTACCTCGCCCAGACCGTCGTCCTGAGAGCCGACCTCGGCGGCGACCCCTCCTTCGCCGAGCTCCTGACCAGGACGAGAGCGGACGCGCTGGCCGCCATGGGCAGGCCGGGCCCGCCGTTCGAGCGGCTCGGCCTGCCCGTGGACACGCTGCTGCCGACCATGCTCGTCCTCCACGACCGCGTCTCGCCGCCCGCCTCGTTCGGCGGGCTGGAGGTGTCGGACTTCGCGGCGGGATACCGGCAGGCGAAGGTCGGGCTGCTGGTGGAGGGGGCGTGGGACGACGACGGCGGTCTCGCGCTCACCTTCTGCCATGACACCGGGCTGCTGGACAGGGCCGAGGTGGAGCTGCTGGCCGCCAGGTTCGTGCGGCTGCTGGAGTCCGCGATGGACCGGCCGCACGAGGCCGTGTCCGACCTGCGGATCTGGACGGACCAGGACGAGAGCGCCATCAGGGCCCTCGCCTCCCCGCGCCCCGTCGCCCGCGAGGACGCGCGCGGCGTTCCCGAGCTGATCGAGGCGTCGGCGCACGGACGGCCGGAGGCTCCCGCCGTCCTCTGCGGCGAGCGGACCGTCACCTACGGCGAGCTGTGGGCGTGGGCGGGAGAGCTGGCCGCGGCGCTGCGCGGGCACGGGGTGGGCGAAGGCGACGTGGTGGGGGTGTGCCTGCCCCGCTCCATCGAGGCGATCGTTGCCCTGCTGGCCGTCTGGCGGGCGGGCGCCGCCTACCTGCCGCTCGATCCTGACGATCCGCCCGAACGGCACGCGCCGGCCCTGGAGACGGCGGGGGCCGCCCGCGTGGTCTCCAGGACCGGACTGCCCGGCGACATCCAGGTGATCGACCCCGCGGCCCCGCACCCGAAGGCCCCGCACGTGGAGTCGCCGCAGGGGCCGCCGCCCGCGCCACCCGGTCCCTCGTCGGCGGCTTACGCGATCGCCACCTCGGGCTCCACGGGTCGTCCCAAGACCGTCCTGGTCGAGCACGGCGCCCTCGCCGCGCGCGTGCGCTGGATGCGCGAGGAGTACGGCATGACACCGGCCGACCGCGTCGTCCAGTTCGCCTCGCTGAGCTTCGACGCCCACGTCGAGGAGATCTTCCCCGCGCTCGCCGCAGGAGCCTGCCTCGTGCTGCTGCCCGAGGGCGCCACCGGCCTGCCCGATGTGCTCGGCAGCCCGGCGGGCCGCGGCGTCACCGTGCTCGACCTGCCCACCGCCTACTGGCACGGGCTGACCGAGACCGCAGACGAGGTCGCCTGGCCGCCCGGCCTGCGGCTGGTGATCATCGGCGGCGAGCAGGCCGACGCCGCCGCCGTGGCCCGTTGGCGCGCAGGTCCCTGCCGGGACGTACGGCTGGTCAACACCTACGGGCCGACGGAGACCACCGTGATCGCCACCGCCGCCGACCTGGGCGCGGACGACGCGGCGCGCAGGCCGCCGATCGGGCGGCCCATCGCGGCGACGTCGGCGCTCGTGCTCGACGGGCGCGGCCGTCCGCTCCCCGCGGGAGCGGCGGGCGAGCTGGTCGTCGGCGGAGCGGGCGTGGCGCGCGGCTACCTCGGCCGCCCCGATCTGACGGCCGACCGTTTCGTCCCCGACCCTTCGGGACACGGCGCGCGACGCTACCGCACAGGCGACAGGGCCCGCCTGCGCTCCGACGGCTCGCTGGAGTTTCTCGGCAGGCTCGACGACCAGCTCAAGGTGCGCGGCGTGCGCGTCGAGCCCGGCGAGGTCGAGGCCAGGCTGACCGAACATCCAGGGGTCGGCGCGGTGGCCGTCACCGCCAGGGGTGACGACCTGGTGGCCTACTACGCGGGCGCGGCCGAACCCGCCGAGCTGCGCGCCCACGCCGCCCGCGCGCTGCCGCGCGGCCTGGTGCCCACCCAGTGGGTACGGCTGGACGCGCTGCCGCTGACGACCGGCGGCAAGCTCGACAGGGCCGCGCTGCCCGAGCCGTCACGCGCGCGGACGGTGGGCGGCGTCGCTCCACGCACCGAGACCGAGCAGCTGGTCGCGGACGTCTGGGCGGGGCTGCTCGGACTCGACGAGCTGGGCGTCTTCGACGACCTCTTCGAGCTGGGCGCCCACTCGCTGCTGGCCACCCGCCTCGCGGCCAGGCTGCGCTCGATGCTCGGCGTCGAGGTGCCGATCCGCGCCGTGTTCGAGCGGACGACGGTCGCCGCGCTGGCCGAGGTCGTGGAGGAGCTGTTGCTCGAGGAGATCGCGGGCCTGACCGAGGAGGAGGCGCTCGACGTGCTGACCGGACAAGTGGGAGCGCTCCCGTGCGGAGAGGGAGGGTCCTGATGGGAGAGAGCGTGACGATCGTCGGCGCGGGACTGTCGGGGTCGCTCCTGGCGATCCTGCTGGCCAGGCGCGGCCACCGGGTGGAGGTCTTCGAACGGCGCGGCGACCCGCGCGTGGGCGCCCACGACGCGGGACGGTCGATCAACCTCGGGCTCTCGGCCCGCGGCATCATGGCGCTGCGCAGGGCGGGGCTATGGGAGGAGGTCAGGCCGCTCACCGTGCCGATGCGCGGACGACTCGTCCACCGGCGGGGCAGGCCGCCCGCCTTCCACCCCTACGGCAGGGACCCCGCCCAGATCCTCTACTCGATCAGGCGCGACGCCCTGGCCACGCTGCTCGTCTCCAGGGCCGAGAAGGAGCAGGACGTGCGCTTCTTCTTCGACACCCGCTGCGTCGCCGTCGACAGGGAGCGGGCGGCGGTCACCGTCGAGGGGCAGGCGGGGCCGCGCGAGGTGCGCGCCGACTTCGTGGTGGGCGCCGACGGCGCGTTCTCCGTGGTGCGCGCCGAGACGCACAGGGGACTGCCCGCCGACTTCCGCCAGGAGTTCCTCGACTGGGGGTACAAGGAGCTGACCATCCCGCCCGCACCCGGCGGCGGCCCGCGCGTGCCGATCGAGGCGCTGCACGTGTGGCCCGGCAGCGAGGGCCTGGTCGTCGGCCACCCCAACCTCGACGACTCCCTCACCTGCACGCTGTTCATGGCCCACGACAGGCTCACCGCGCTGACCGGCGAGGACGAGGCGGAGGCGCTGTTCCTCGAGCACTTCCCCGGACTGCTCGATCTGGTCCCCGACCTGGCCGGCCAGGTGACGGCAGGGCCCGTCGGCCACCTGGTCACCGTCCGCACCTCGCCGTGGCGCCATCGTGACCGCGTCGTCCTGGTCGGCGACGCCTGCCACGCCGTCTATCCCTTCTACGGCCAGGGCATGAACTCCTCCTTCGAGGACTGCGTCGTCCTGGACGAGCGCATGGCCGCCCACCCCGGCGACCGCGCCGCGGCCTTCGCCGCCTACCAGGAGCTGCGCAGACCGCACACCGACGTGCTGGCCGAGCTGTCGGCGCAGAACTTCCTCGAACTGCGCGACGGGCTGCGCTCGCCGCTCCATCTGGCCAGGAAGAAGGCCGACCACGCGCTGCACAGACTCTTCCCCCGCGCGTGGGTGCCGCTCTACACGCTGGTCTCGCACACCACCACGCCCTACGGCGACGCGCTGCGCAGAGCCCGTGTCCAGGACCGCGTCGCGGGGGCGGCGGTCCTGGCGGGCACCGCGCTGCTGGCGGCGGCCGCCCTCCGTGGCGTACGGCGGGCTCGCGGCGACAGGAAGGGTCCTTCGTGATCACCCATCCCGAGGACGAGTCGATGATCCTCTTCGAGGCGGCGGACCTGGTCCCCGCCGGGACCACCGGCGACGGCCGGGCGGGCGAGCTGCTGCGCCTCCACGGCGACGAGCTCAGGGCCGTCGTCACGTGGGCGCGCGAGTACCTGTGCAGGCCGCATCCCGAGCTGGGGCGCAGGGGGGCCGTCTGCCCGTACACGCAGGCCTCGCTCGACAGGGGGGCCTTCCTGCTGGCCGTACTGCCGGGCAGGCCCGCAGGGGTCGCCGAGCTCACACAGGTGATCGAGCGGCACAGGGACTGGTTCGCCGAGCTCGCGCCGAGGGAGCGGCCCGAGTCCCTGCACAGCACCATCCTGGTCCTCCTGCCGGGCATGGCCGACGACCTGGCGGCCATCGACGCGGCCCAGGCCGAGCTGAAGGACGAGTTCGTGCCACACGGACTGATGATCGGAGAGTTCCACGACGGCCCCCCCGACAAGCAGGGGTTGTGGAACGCGGCGTTCAGGCCGCTGCGCAGCCCGGTCCCGATGCTGGTGATCCGGCACATGGTCGCCACCGACCTGCCGTTCCTCATGACCGACGCCGCACACCTGTCGGCCTACAGGCGGGTCTTCGGCGACCACGTTCCCGCGCACCTGCGGGAGCTGGCCGAGAGCGTGGTGAGCGAGCCGTGACAGAAGCGTCGCCGAAACCCCCCGGACGCCCCGGCGGACTGCCCGAGGGGGCTCTGGCCAGGCTGATCGAGCGCAGAAAGGGGGTCGGCATCCCCAGGCGCGAGCCTGGCCTGGCCGTACCGCTGACAGGGACGCAGGAGCGGCTGTGGTTCCTCGACCAGGCGGGACAGGACGCCGCAGCCTACCTGTGCTGGGCGGGCAACAGGCTCAGGGGGCCGCTGGAGACGGCGGCGCTGCGCGCGGCGCTGGCGGCGGTCGTGGCCAGGCACGAGGCGTTGCGCACCGCCATCGTCGAGGGGCCTTCCGGACGACCTGTCCAGGTCGTGCGCGACCTCGCCGAGCTCGATCTCGACGCGCTCCTCGAGCTCGCCTCCGTCCCGCCGCCCTCCGGCGAGCAGGCGGCGCGACGCCTCGCCGACGCCTTCGTGGCCAGGCCGTTCGCGCTGGACAGGCCGCCGCTCATGCGGGCGCTGCTCGTCGAGCTCGCTCCCGACGACCACATCCTGCTGCTCTGCCTGCACCACATCGTCTGCGACGGCCCCTCCCTCGAGGTGATCCTCGACGAGGTCCACGCCGCGCTCGCGGGGGAGCGGCTGGACCCGGCTCCTCCCGCGCAGTTCCCCGACTACGCGGCCTGGCTGGCGAGCAGGGGAGGCAAGCGGCTCGAAGCCGACCTGCGCTACTGGCGGCGGCAGCTGGCAGGGGCTCCCGCCCTCCTCGACCTGCCCGCCGACAGGCCGAGGCCTCCGGCGCCCAGCGGGCGCGGCGCCAGGCACTCCCTCCCACTGCCCCGCGAGCTCGCCCTGCGGCTGGCCGAGTTCGCCGGACGGCGCAGGTCGACGCCGTTCATGCTGGTGACGGCCGCGCTCGCGGTCACGCTCGCGCGCCACGCCGACCAGGACGACATCGTGATCGGCACGCCCGCCGACAACAGGGACCTGCAGGAGCTCGAACGCTCGGTCGGCATGTACGCCAACACCGTCGCGCTGCGCTTCGGACTCGACGGCAACCCGACGCTGGCTGAGGTGCTCGACCAGGTCAGGAGGGTGGCCACCGAGGGGCTCGACCACAGGAGGGCGCCGTTCGAGGAGGTCGTCGGGCTCGTCGGCGGACGCCGCGACCTCAGCCACAACCCGCTCTTCCAGGTCATGCTGGTGGTCGAGCGGGCGGCTCGCCGGCGGGCCTCCACGGCGGCCGGGCTCACGGTGGACGGCTGGGCGCCGCCCGTCCCCGCGGCGCGATTCGACCTGACCGTCGTCGCGGTGACCGGCCCCGAGACCTTCGAGCTGCACCTGGACTACGCCAAGGACCTGTTCGACGAGGGCACGGCGGCGGCGATGGCCGAACGGCTCGCGGCGGTGCTGGAGGCGCTGGTCACCGACGAGGACCAGCGCATGTGGCACGTCCCGCTCCCTTCCCCCGAACCACCCGCTCAGCCACCTCGGACGGAGGACGCGCCCTGGGAGTCGGTGGTGGACAGGATCGCCGGCTGGGCGGCCAGGGCCCCCGAGGCGCCCGCCGTCGTCGGCGAGGAGGGCACGCTCGGCTACGGCGAGCTCCTCGCGCGCGCGGACCTGCTCGCCGACCGGTTACGCACGGTCGTGGCCAGGGGCGCGCGCGACCAGATCGTCGGCATCGTGCTGCCCGCCGGAGCGGAGGCGGTCGTCGCCGTCCTGGCCGTGCTGCGGGCCGGGGCCGCCTACCTCCCCTTGGACCCCGGGCATCCGCCCGCCAGGCTCGCGGCCCTGCTCGGCGAGGCATCGGCGGCCGCGGTGATCGTGGCCCCCGGCCTGGAGCCGGCGGTAGGCGACTACGACGGCCCCATCCTGCGCTCGGACTCCGCTTCGGCCGAGACCGCTTCGGCCGAGACCGCATCAACCGATGTTTCATCGGCCGCAACCGCTTCGGCCGTGACCTCTTCGTCCAGGACGGGGAGCTCTTCGGCCGGGTCGGGGACCTCGTTCGCCGGAGAGGGCGGCCCACAGGAGGCGGGTCCTGATGACCTGGCGTATGTGATCTACACCTCCGGATCCACCGGCGCGCCCAAGGGCGTGATGGTCACCCATGGCACGCTCGACAGGCTCACCCGCTCCTTCGCCGACCTCCACGGGTTCGGGCCGGGACAGCGGCTGCTGATGCTGCCCCCGCTGACCTTTGACGCCTCGGTAGGGGACCTGTTCCCCGCCCTCACCACCGGCGCCGCCGTCGTGCCGCACCCCGAGCCCGCCCGTCTCGACGGCGCCGAACTCGTCAGGTTCTGCCGCGAGCACGGCGTCACCGCGGTCGACACGGCCGCCTCGCTGTGGCGACGCTGGGTCGGCGACCTGGCGGCCACGGACGTCCCCGACGACTGGCCGGTGCGGATCATGATGATCGGGGGAGAGGAGGCCAGGGCAGAGGACGTCCGCGCCTGGCAGCGGATCACCGCGGGCCGCTGCGACCTCTACAACCACTACGGACCCACCGAGGCCACGGTCTGCGCCACCGTCCACAGGCTCGGGGGCGGCGACGACCTCGGCGCGCTGTGGCGGGTGCCCATCGGGACCCCGCTGCCCCACGTGACCGCTCGGGTCCTCGACCGACACGGCGGTCTGGCGCCCGTGGGCGTGGTGGGCGAGCTGCACCTCGGGGGCGACTGCCTGGCCCGTGGCTATCTCGGCCGCCAGGACCTGACCGCCGACCGCTTCGTCCCCGACCCGTACGGCCCGGCGGGCAGCCGCCTCTACCGCACGGGCGACCTGGCCCGCATGAGGCGAGACGGAAGCCTCGAGTTCTGCGGGCGGCGCGACCGGCAGGTGAAGATCCGCGGCCACCGGGTGGAGCCGGCCGAGGTGGAGGCCGCCATCGCCGCCCACCCGGGCATCGCCGACGCCGCCGTGATAGCGAAGGACGACCGCCTGATCGCCTACCTCACCCTCACACCGACAACCCCGACTTCCCCGACCTCCGCCACCACTTCCCCGACCTCCGCCACGCCGATCTCCGCGAACGCGGCGGATGCCGTCGGGAGAGCCGGTGGGGCGGGGGAGCGGGAGGGCGGTGTGCTCGAAGGGCTGCGACGGCGGCTCAGGGGCCGGTTGCCTGGACACCTGCTGCCCTCCCAGTTCATCGTCGTGCCCGCCATCCCGCGGACGGCGCACGGCAAGGTGGACCAGGCCGCGCTCCCGCCCCCCGACCGGCGGACCGGCGAGCACGTGCCGCCCGTGGGCGCCGTCGAGACGGCTCTCGCGCGGGTGTGGGCGCAGGCGCTCCGCGTGCCCGAGGTGGGAAGGACCGACAACTTCTTCGAGCTCGGCGGGCACTCCCTGCTGGCCGCGAGCGTCGTCGCGCAGACGCGTCGCGTCCTCGGCGTGGAGGTCCCGCTGCGCGCCCTGCTGGAGAGCGCCGACCTGTCCGACCTCGCCGCCCTGATCGAAGGCCACCGCGTGACGGAGGACGACCCCGACCTCGCGGCCGAGGCCGCTCTCCCCGCAGACCTCGTAACCCTCGCGAAGACCCGTGAGGTCCTCGCGACGCCGGCGACGAGCCCGTCTGCCGTGCTCGTCACGGGCGCGACCGGCTTCCTCGGCGCGCACCTGGTCGCCCAGCTCGCCGCCCGCACCGAGGCCGACATCCTCTGCCTCGTCAGGGCCTCCGACGAGCGCGAAGCCGCGGCGCGGGTGCTGGACAACCTCCGCTCCCACGGCCTGGAAGCCGATCCGGCGAGGATCGTCGGGGTGCCGGGAGATCTGGCCCAGGAGCGGTACGGCATGACGCCGGACGCCTTCGCGGCGCTGGCCCGCCGTACCGGCGTGATCTGTCACAACGGCGGCAGGGTGAACTTCGCGGAGAGCTACGCCAGGCTGCGGCCGGTCAACGTCGCCGGCACGCTGGAGGCGATGCGGCTGGCCGCGCTCGGAGGATCCCGTCTGCACCTGGTCTCCACGCTCGGCGTCTTCCTCGGCGACGCCCACAGGGGCAGGCCGGTCACCGAGCTGGACCCTCCCGACGATCCCGAGGGGCTGGGCAGCGGCTACGACCAGAGCAAATGGGTCGCCGACAGGCTCGCCCGCGAGGGCAGGACGGCGGGCCTGCGGGTGTCGGTGCACAGGCCCGCCAGGGTGAGCGGCGACAGCCGTACGGGAAGGGGCAACGCGGGCGACTACTTCAGCCGCCTGCTGGCCACCTGCGCCGCCCTCGGCGCGGTGCCCGACCTGCCGTTCGAGGAGGATCTCGCGCCCGTCGACTACGTCGCGGCCGGGATCGCGCACCTGGTGGTCACGAGCGACGCCGACGGCGAGCACCACTACTTCAACGGCGCGACCATCTCCTACGCGGGCATCGCGCGGGCGATGGGCGCCGACCTGATGCCGTGGGGCCGGTGGAGGTCGGCCGTCCTGGAAGGGGGCGAGCGGCTGCCGCTGGCGCCGTTCGCGGCGACGCTGCCGGAGCAGACGCCGCGCTTCGAGCGCCCGCTGTTCGACTGCGGACGCACCGAGAAGCTCCTTTCTGCGGCGGGCATCACCTGTCCGCCCGCCGACACCGCCCTGCTGGACAGGTATCTGGGCCACCTGGCGGCCGGTCGTGAGTGAGCGCGCGGACATGATCCGCTTCGCGGGCATCTGGACCGCCTCCCTGCTCTCGGGCGTCGGCTCCAGCCTGACCGCCTTCGTGCTCGGCGTGTGGGTGTACCAGACGACGGGCTCGCCGACCCAGTTCGCGCTGGTCATGCTCTGCGGGCTGCTGCCCGGCATCCTGATCGGCCCGTTCGCGGGGATGGTGGCCGACAGGTTCGACAGGCGGTGGGTGCTGATCGTCACCGACTGTCTCGCCGCGCTGCCCACCGCCGCGGTGGCCGCGCTGGTGAGCGCGGACCTGCTGGAGGTCTGGCACCTGTGCCTCGCGACGGCGATCAGCGCGGCGTGCGGGACCTTCCACGTGACGACCTACCAGGCGATGACCCCGCTGCTGATCCCCGCGAAGCACCTCGGCAGGGCCAACGGCCTCATGCAGCTCACGGCGGCCTCGCAGATCGCCGCGCCGGTGCTGGCCGGAGGGCTCATGGTGGCCATCGGCATGGCGGGGGTGCTGGTCGTGGACCTGGGCACCTTCAGCGTGGCCGTCCTGACGCTGCTGCTGGTCAGGCTGCCCGCGGCCGTCCTGCGGCCCAACCAGGGCAGGGACAGGCCCGCCGTCGGGGCCGACCTCGCGTGGGGGTGGCGGCACCTGCGGGCCAGGCCCGCGCTGATGGGCCTGGTGCTCGTCCAGACCGGGTTCAACTTCGTGTTCGCGGTCGCGGGGGTGCTCGTCCAGCCCCTGATCATGTCGTTCGCCTCGCCCGGCGTGCTCGGCGTGCTGATGTTCGCCGGGGGCGCGGGCATGTTCGCCGGCGGCCTGTTCATGGCGGCGTGGGGCGGGGCCCCGCCCGGCGGGTCGGCGGGATGGCGCTGTTCATGGCGCTCGGCAGCCTCTTCCTGATGGCCCACGCCCTGCGGCCCTCGCCGCTGCTCGTGGGGGTGGCCGCCGCCGCCTTCCTGTTCACGCTGCCTGTCGTCAACGGGTGCGCGCACACCGTCATGCAGGCCAAGGTCGAGCGGGACGTGCTCGGCAGGGTCCTCGGCACCGCGCACTCGCTGGGCGCGGCGGCCACGCCCATCGCCTACCTGCTGGCCGCCCCACTCGCCGAGTACCTGGCCGACCCCCTGCTACGGCGGGACGGCGCGCTCGCCGGCAGTCTCGGCGCGGTCGTCGGTGTGGGCGAAGGCAGGGGCATCGCCCTGGTCCTGCTCGCCGACGGGGTGCTGCTGGCCGCGCTGGCCGCCGCCGTCGTCCTCGCCCCCCGGCTTCGCACGCTGGAGAGCGCTCTGCCCGACGCCGCGCCTCAGAGCGTCACCACTGGCTGACCGCACCGCAGAAAGGACCCGTATGCCGCTCGCCCTGCCGCCCGACGAGGCCCGCGCCTTCCTCCAGGGACAGGCGCCCGCGCCGATGCTCGACCTGGTCGGCATGATGGCCTGCCACGCCGTCACCGCCGGGCTGCGCCTGGGCCTGTTCGACGCGCTGGCCGAGGGAGCGCGCGACCTCCCCTGGCTGTCCGCCGAGCTGAAGGCCGACCCCGAGGCGCTGACCCTGCTGCTCGACCTGCTCGTCCGCACCGGATACCTGGAGCGGGAGGAGCACGGCTACGCCAACAGCGCGGCCTCCGCCGCCTCGCTGTGCACGGGCTCTCCCACCTACTACGGCCACGTCCTGCCGGTGTGGCACGCCATCGTCGGCGAGCTCTGGGACGGCCTGGCCGATGCCGTACGGACGGGCCGCCCGCCCGGCGGCTTCTACCCCTGGCTCGAACAGCGGCCCCGGCTCTCCGCGGCCTTCCACACCCTGCAGGGCGGCCTGGCCTCCTGGCTGGCCGAGGAGGTCGTCGAGCTGGCCGGACCCCTGGAGGGCGCGACCTGCCTGCTCGACCTCGGCGGCGGCCACGGACTGTACAGCGAGGCGTTCTGCCGCGCCCACCCCCGGCTGACGGCCACCGTGGTGGACCTGCCCGGCGCGCTCGAGGACGGCACGACGCACGAGCGCGTCACCCGCCACGCCGCCGACCTCGCCAAGGAGGGCGTCGACGGGGAGTACGACGTGGTCCTGCTGTTCAACGTCCTGCACGGCTTCCCCGAGGACGAGGCGAGGGGCCTGCTGGCTCGGGCGGCGGGCGCCGTACGGCAGGGCGGCCGGTTGCTGGTGCTGGAGACCGTGCTCGAACCCACGGACGAGCACAGGGGAGGGCAGGCGGAGGCGGCCTTCACGGCGGGCTTCTCGCTCAGCCTCTGGCACACGCAGGGCGGCGCGGTCCGCCCCGCGCGGACGATCGAGGACTGGCTCGGTGAGGCCGGCTGTGTCGCGCTCGCCCGTCACGAGCTGAGCCGCTCGGCCACGCACACGCTCTTCATCGCCGCCCCCGCCGGACGGGAGGCGCTCCGATGACGCTCGGATGGAACGACTCCGTGGGGCTCGTCGTCGCCGACGTGGACGACACTCTCGCCCCGCCCTTCCACGACCTCGGCGACGAGCTGGCCGACGAGCTGACCGCCCTGCTCGCCTCGGGGGTCAGGGTGCTGCTGGCCAGCGGGGCGGGGCTGGAGGGGATCAGGGAGAGGGTGGTCTCCCGCCTGCCCGCCGAGCTGCGGGCAGGCGTCCTGGTCGCGCACTGCAACGGCGCCGAGGTGTACGGCTTCGACGAGCGCGGCGAGCAGCGCGAGCAGGTCATGTTCTCGGTCGTCGACGCGGCTCATCGCGCGACTCTGCGCGGCGCGGTCCACATGGCCGAGCTGCTCATGAAGGAGTTCGATCTCGCCCACGCCGAGGGCCGGCCGAGCCGGGGCGCCGCGCTGCTCGACGACAGGGGCGTGCAGGTCACCCTCGACCTGAGCGGGCCCGCCGAGCGCGACCCGGTGCTCGCCAGGGCCCGCGAGCTGCTGGAGGAGAGCGGCCTCGACGTGGAGGCCCGTCCCGGCGGCGCCTCCGCCGTCGACCTCGTGCTGCCCCACGTGGACAAGGGCCACGCCGTACGCGCGCTGATCGGCTGCGGCCTCGCGGGGCCCGGCGAGGTCGAGGTCTGGGGCGACCAGTTCTCCGTGCGCGGGGGCGGCGCCGACGTGGCCATGGCCATGGCGGTGCCTCAGGGGAGCCGAGTGATCAGCTTCAGGGCCGTGCCGCCGTGCGACGTGCCCGCCGTACCCGGCATGCGGATCTGGCCAGGTCCGCGCCATCTCGACGAAGGCGTCCTCGATCACCTGAGAACAAGGAGAAACCGATGAAGATGGCGCGGTTGTTCGACGACCATGCCCGCGAACCTTTCACGCTCCTCGGCGTGGGACCGATGAGCCCTACCGTGGTGGACGCCTCCATCGAGTGCGCGGCCGAGCACGACGCGCCCATCGTGTTCATCGCCAGCCGCAACCAGGTCGAGGCGCGCGACCTCGGCGGCGGGTACGTCGCGGGATGGACCTCGAGAGATCTTCGGGAGTACGTGCGGGAGCGGGCAGAGGCCCACGGCCACGCGGGACCCCTCTACGTGGGTCGCGACCACGGCGGCCCGTGGCAGCGCGACGACGACCACCGGGCGGGCCTCGGCTGGGAGGAGGCGATGGACAGCGCGATGCGCTCCTACCGCGAGGACATCGAGGCCGGCTTCGACTACCTGCACATCGACACCGCCAAGGACCCCGCCTTCCCCCGCGGCGTGCCGCTCGACCTGGCCGCCGACCGCGCCGTCCACGTGCTGCGCGAGGTCGAGGCCTTCCGCGCGGGTGGCGGCCATCCCGAGGTGGCCTACGAGGTCAGCCTGGAGGAGGCCAACGGCACCAGCTCCACCCCCGCCGACTTCGCCTACTTCATGGACACGCTGCTGAAGCGCGTCGAGCACCACGGGCTGCCCAGGCCGCTGTTCATGGTCGGCAACACCGGCACACTCACCGGGTTGAGCCAGGCCGGCCGCGTCGACTTCGAGACGGTCGGCGCGCTGGCCGAGACCGCCGCGCGGCACGGGGTCGTGCTGAAGGAGCACAACGCCGACTACCTCCCCTTCGACGACCTGGCCAGGCATCCCGCCGCGGGCATCGGCATGGCCAACGTCGCACCGGAGTTCGGCCGGCTGCAGACCGAGGCGCTGCTGCGCCTGGCGGCGCTGGAGGGCGCCGCCTGCCGCCGCCGCGGGCTGCCGGGCTCGGCCTTCGGCGAGATCCTGACCGACCTCGTCTTCCGCTCCGACCGCTGGCGCAAGTGGGTCCGCTCGGGTGCGGACCTGGCCACCAGCGACGCGGTCGTACTGGCCAACGGCCACTACTTCGACAGCCACCCGTCCGTACGGCAGGCGCGCGCGGTCCTGATGCGCAACTGCGCCACCATGGGCATCTGCGCCGACCCCGCGGGCTTCGTCCGCCATTCGATCAAGGAGGGGCTGCGCCGCTACCTGTTCGCCTTCGAGCTGACCGGACGCAACCAGGAGCTGTGCGTTGCCTAGCCCCGCCGCCTTCGTCATCCCCTTCTGGTCGGACGGCCGGCCGCACCGGCTGCGCTACCTGCGGGAGGCGCTCGACAGCGTCGCCGCGCAGACCGACCCCGATGTGCTCGCCATCGTCGTCGACGACGGCTCGGACAGCGAGCGCGACCTGGCCGAGCTGACCGGATGGGCCGAGCGCGACGACCGGCTCCTGCTGGTCAGAGCCGCCGACAACAGGGGCCCCGGCCGCTGCCGCAACCTCGGCGTCGCCGCCGCCCGGCGCGCAGGCGCCGAGCTGATCTGCTTCCTCGACTCCGACGACCTCGCCCACCCCGCAAGGGTCGCGACCGCCCGCGCGATGCTGGCCGCCGACCCCGAGGCGGACGTGGTCTACTCGGGCTTCACGGTGATCGGCGACGACGGGGCCCCGGTGCCGAAGGAGCGCCTGATCAGCGGCATCCGGATCATCATGGACGACATCGACCGGCGCCCGCTGGAGGGCCACGACTGCTGGATCCCCATCGCCGTCGAACGCGACAACCTGACCATCCCCTCCGCGCTCAGCGCCCGCACGACGCTGGCGGCCGCCGTGCCCTTCCCCGAGCACTGCCGCTTCTTCGAGGACACCCACACGTGGCTGCGCTACTCCGCCCACGGCGCCAAGATCCTGTTCGCGCCCGGCACGCCGTCCCGTTACCGCGTGCCCGACGACACCAAGGGCAGCGAGTCGCGGCTCAGGGCGGGCGGCATCGAGGCGTTCAACAGGCTGAGGGTGGAGGTCACCGCGCCGGGCCTGGCCGAGGCGGTGCGGCTGGCCGTACGGCGGGGCGTCATCGACGAGGCGCGCGGGCTGGCCGTCCGCACCAGATACCTGCTCAACGTGGCGGCGATGCTGAGGCTCGAGGGCAGCCACGAGACCGCCGACGATCTCGTACGGCAGGCGCGCGAGCTGTCGCCCGCCGACTACGCCGCCTACCGCGGGCGCTACGAGGTGGACGCGTGAAGGCCTTCGTCTCGCTGTGGTCGGCCGACCCGCTCGACATCGGAGGCGACATCGACCGCGTGGCGGGCCATGCCGACGGCTTCCACATCGACGTCACCGACGGGCATCTCACCCCGCAGCTGCTGTTCGGTCCCGACTTCGTCGCCGCCGTGCGCAAGCGGACCGAGCTGGCGATCGAGGTCCATCTCATGGTCACGAACGCCGACGTCTGGATCGGCCCCTTCCTCGAGGCGGGGGCCGACATCGTGACCGTGCACAGGCGAAGCACCCGCGACCTGCCCGCCACACTCGCCCGCGTGGCCGACGGCGGCGCCACGCCCGGGCTGGCCGTGGAGACGCACGAGCCGGTGGGCGACGTCAGCGCCCTCGCGGGCGCCTTCGACCGGCTGCTGCTCATGGGCACCGAGATCGGCGTCAAAGGGGTGGAGGTCGACCCCCTCGTGTACGGCAGGATCGGCGAGGCCGTCGCGCTGCGGGAGGGCATGGGCGGCTTCGACCTCTTCGTGGACGGCGGGATCAGGCAGCACACGGTCGGGCTCATGGCGGCGGCGGGCGCCGACGGCGTGATCCCCGGCAGCCTCGTCTACGGCGCCCCCGACCCCGCCGCCCGTCTGTCCTGGCTGCACGGCCTCCGCTGAGCCGCGTCCCTGCAGTCCGCTCTGGGCTCAGGCCGAGTCGCGGATCACGAGGTGGGTGTCGAGGATCACCACCGGCTGCTCGAGCCGTTCGCCGTTGATGCGGGAGACGAGGAGATGGGCCATCTGGCGGCCCATCGCCTCCGAGGGGTTGTGGACGGTGGTGAGCGCGGGCGAGGAGTGCGCCCCCGCGGGAGAGTCGTCGAAGCCGATCACCGCCACGTCTCCCGGCACGTCCTTGCCGCTCTCCTTGAGCACCCTGATCGCGCCCAGCGCCATGGGGTCGGAGGCGGTGAAGACGGCGTCGAGCTCGGGATGCTCGGCCAGCAGCGTGCGCATGGCCGTCATGCCGCTCTCCTCGCTGAAGTCGCTGCCGTAGATCACGATCTCCTGCAGCCCCGTGGCCAGCAGCGCGTCGCGGTAGCCGGCGAGGCGGTCCACGCCTACGCCCATGTCCTGAGGGCCCGCGATCGTGGCGATCCTGCTGCGCCCTTTGGAGACGAGGTACTTCACCGCCTGCCTGGCCCCGCCCCTGTTGTCCATGTCGACGTAGCTGTAGGGAGCCAGGCCGACAGGCCGGCCGCCGAGCACGGTCGGCACGCCCAGCGCCTCGAGCCTGCCGGGCAGCGGATCGGCGCCGTGCAGCGAGATCAGCAGCGCCCCGTCGACGTGCTGCCCGGTGAGGTACTGCTCCAGACGCTGGTGCTCCTCCTGGGTCTGGGCCATCGCCAGGATGAGCTGCAGCCCCGTCTCGGCCAGCGCCGAGCCGATGCCGCGGATGGTGCCGGCGAAGAACGGCTCGTCGAACAGCCGCTGCTGGGTCTCGGAGACCACCAGCGCGACGGTGTCGGTGCGGCGCGTCACCAGCGTGCGCGCCGCCCTGTTCGGCACGTAGCCCAGCTCCTCGATGGCCTGCAGGACGGCCGTCCTGGCCCTGTCGCTGACCTTCGGCGAGCCGTTGATCACCCGTGATACCGTGCCGCGGCCGACTCCTGCGAGTGCGGCGACCGCCTCCAGCGTTGGGCGCACTGCGGCGTGGCGGTCCCCGTTCATGGATGTCTTCCCCTGTCCCTGAGTGTCAGCGCCTATTCTGCCGGAACGCGCAAGCCACCGGCCTTGATGGTCTCGGCATACCAGAGAGCGCTGTCCTTGGGAATCCTCCGTAGCGTCTCCCTGTCGACGTAGACCAGGCCGAAGCGCTTGCCGTAGCCCCACGCCCACTCGAAGTTGTCCATGAGCGACCAGGCGAAGTAGCCGCGCAGCGGCACCCCCGCCATGATCGCGGCATGGCAGGCGCCCAGGTGGGCGTCGAAGTAGGCCAGCCGGTCCCCGTCGTGGACGGCGTCCTCGGCGGTGAGCTCGTCGTCGAAGGCGGCACCGTTCTCCGAGATCACCATCGGGATGGCAGGGTACTCACGGGCCACCCAGGTGAGGATCTCCAGCAGGCCCGAGTCGTCGATCTCCCATCCCATCGAGGTGACAGGGCGTCCTGCGTTGACGAAGGAGACGTGCTCGCTGCCCACCCACGGCGAGCCGGAGTCGGTCGGCGCCGCGGCCGCCGAGGCCGCGCCGCCCGGCGTGCCCGACACGGTGAAGCGGCTGTAGTAGTTGACCAGCAGCAGGTCGAGCGGCGCCGAGATGGTCTCCATGTCGCCGTCCCTGATGAAGTCGAGCTCACCCACCGCGCGCAGGTCCTCCAGGACGTCCTGCGGGTAGCGGCCCTTGAGCAGCGCGTCCAGGAAGAAGCGGTTCTGCAGGCCGTCGATGCGGCGGGCGGCGTCCAGGTCGGCGGGCGAGCCGGTCTCCGGCGTGATCGCGTACAGGTTGACGCAGCCGCCGATCTGCGTGTCCTTGCCCTGCGCCCGCATCGCCCTCACGGCAAGGCCGTGCGCGAGGTTCAGGTGGTGCGCGGCGCGAACGGCCTGCGCGGGCTCGCGTCGCCCCGGCGCGTGCTCGCCCGAGGCGTACCCCAGGAACGCCGCGCACCACGGCTCGTTGACCGTGCTCCAGTGCCGTACGCGGTCGCCCAGCGCGTCGTGCATGGTGGCCGCGTAGTCAGCGAAGCGCAGCGCGGTGTCGCGGGAGGGCCAGCCGCCCGCGTCCTCCAGCGTCTGGGGCAGGTCCCAGTGGTAGAGCGTCAGCCACGGGTCGACGCCGTGGTCGAGCAGCTCGTCGGTCAGGCGGCGGTAGAAGTCGAGGCCAGACTGGTTGATCCGGCCCTTGCCGTCCGGCTGGATCCTCGGCCACGAGACGGAGAACCTGTAGGCCTTGAGCCCGAGCTCGGCCATCAGCTTCACGTCGTCGCGGTAGCGGTGGTAGTGGTCGACCGCCAGGTCGGCGTGCTCGCCGTTCAGCACCCGCCCCGGCCTGGAGACGAAGGTGTCCCAGATCGACCTGCCCCTGCCGTCGGCCGAGACCGCGCCCTCGATCTGGTAGGCCGAGGTGGCGGCTCCCCAGACGAAACCGGTGGGGAAGTCCAGGATGGCCGGTCCGGCCGAGGTCTGAGTCTCCTGCGTGGTCACGCAGCCTCCTCCTTCGTCGGTCGCATGACCGAGCTTCTGTTCTGGTGTCGGACCGCGAGGCGCGGGTTCGGGCGCGCAGCCACGGTGCCTGCCCTGCTCACGACTTGACCGCGCCGTCCATGAGGCCGCCGATGATCTGCCGGCCGAAGAAGACGAACACGAGCAGCAGCGGGATGATCGACAGGGCGGTGCCCGCGAAGACGAGCACGTAGTTGGTCGAGTACTTCTCGTTCAGCGCCCTGATCGCGACCTGCACGGTCGGGTTGTCGGCGCGCAGTATGATCAACGGCCACAGGAACTCGTTCCAGATCAGCATGAACGTCTGGATCGACAGGACGGCCATGCCGGGCCTCACGGCCGGCACGACGACGTTCCACCAGATGCGCAGCGTGCTCGCGCCGTCGACCCTGGCCGCCTCGATCAGCTCGCGCGGTACGGCCTGGCGGGTGTACTGGGTCATCAGGAAGACACCGAACCCGTTGACCAGGAAGGGCAGGATCACCGCCTGCAGGGTGTTCGTCCAGCCCAGCGTGACCATCATCTGGTAGAGCGGCACGACGCCCATCTGCTGCAGCGGCACCATCATGGTCAGCACCACCGACAGCAGCAGCACGTTGCGCCCGCGGAACTGCAGCGACGCGAACGCGAACCCGGCCAGCGTGGAGATGAGCACCACGGCCGCCGTCACGCTCGCCGTGACGATCACGGAGTTGATGATGCCGGTCATGAAGTGGGCGTTCTCCGCCGCGAAGACCGCCCTGACGTTCTCCCCGAGATTGCCGCCGGGCAGCAGCGGCGGCGGGATGCTGTGCACGTCGGCGTTCGACCGCGTCGCGATGATGATCATCCAGTAGATCGGGAAGATCGACAGGATCGCGGTGAAGCCGAGCATGACCTTGGTGAGCACCGTGGCCTTGAACACGTCGCCGGCCGCGGGCGTGGACGCCCTGCGGCGTCGTGCTCCCTGCCTGCTGTGCTGGAGCGTGGTCATCGTGATCTCCCAAGGCCCCGGGTGATGGCGAAGTTGATGAGCGCGGCGATGAGGATCAGCAGGAAGAGGATCCAGGCGGCCGCGGCGGCGTAGCCGTAGTCGAAGTCGCGGAAGGCCTCCTTGACGATGAACATCGCCACCGTCTGGAACTGGCCGACGGTGCCTCCCGTCATGCCGCCGCCACCGAAGATCACCGGCTCGGCGAAGAGCGTGAACCCGCCGATGGTCGACACGATCACGGTGAAGATGATCGTCGGCTTGAGCAGCGGCACCGTGATCGTCCAGAACTGGCGGCGGGGCGTGGCCCCGTCGATCGAGGCCGCCTCGTAGATGTCCTTGGAGATGGTCTGCATCCCGGCGAGGTAGATGATCGCGTTGTAGCCGGTCCAGCGCCAGTCGACCATGGTGGCGATGGCGATCCACGACGACCACTTCTGGTTCTGCCAGTGGATGGGCTCCACGCCCAGCGTGCCGAGCAGCCAGTTCACCAGGCCGTAGTCCCTGGCGTACAGCTGGGTGAAGATGACGCCCACCGCGACCACCGAGGTGACCAGCGGGATCAGCACGCTCAGTCGCAGCACCAGCCGGCCGCGCAGCCGCTTGTTCAGCGCGTTGGCCAGCAGGAGGGCGATCAGCAGCTGCGGCACGGTCGCCAGCACGAAGATGCCCACCGTGTTGCCCACGGAGTTCCAGAACTTGGTGTCGGCGAGCAGCTGGGTGTAGTTCTCCATGCCGATGAAGTCCCTGTCGCCGGCCAGCTGCCACTCGTGCAGCGACACCCACAGGGTGAAGACCAGCGGGAACAGTCCGAACAGGGCGAACAGCACGAAGTACGGCGAGACGAACAGGTAGGGGGTGGCCCGCATGTCCAGCCACGACAGCAGGTGTCGCCTGCCGGACTGGCGGTGCCGATGCGGGCCTGGAGGCACCGGACGGAGCCTGGTGCGGCCCGCGTCAACGTCGAGGCTCATCGCTGTCCCTTTCGTGGGATGGCGGCTGTGATGGTTCGTGAATGGCTTGTGGTGGGGTCGCGGCTTCGGTGGACGGCTTCTCGTGGGATGTGGCGGCCTTCGGGGGAAGCCCGCTTCCGCGGGCTAACCGAGTCCGCGGCTCCGATCAGGGACACGCCCTGGCCGGGCGAGCGCTTCCGGGAAGCTCGCCTCCCGCGAGAGGTGGGCTTCTGCGGCGGCCGCAGGAGGTCGGCTGTGGAAAGACGTTTCGGGAGAGGACTCCGCGAGGAGGCCGGTGCCTTTGAGAAAGGGCGTCTTCCATAGGGGTGATCTCCGGGGGAGGGCACCTCGTCTTGCGTGGATGGCTGGTTGCCGTGGGAAGGGTCCGTAGGCGGGTGATCTCCGTGGGAAGGCCGGCTCGTCTTGTGTGGATGGCTGGTTGCCGTGGGAAGGGTCCGTAGGCGGGTGATCTCCGTGGGAAGGCCGGCTCGTCTTGTGTGGATGGCTGGTTGCGTGGGAAGGGTCCGTAGGCGGATGACCTCCGTGGGAACGCCGCCTCGCCCTCCACCGACGGCCGATTCCCATGGGAAGGGTCTCCGTTCGCGGGCGATCTCCGTAAGACGGGTGCCTCGCCCTCCACGGACGGCAGGTTCCCTTGTGGGCGCCTTCCGCAGGCAGGTGGGCCCGTGCGTGGGAGGAGCGCCTTCGCCTTCATGGACGGCGGTTCCCGTGGGAAGGGTCTTCTCAGGAAGTCGCCTGTCAGGGATGGCTTCCCCGGGGGCTCTTCGTGGGAGGGCGGCCGGAGGCGGTGACCATGCCCGCTCCGGCCGCCCCGATCGGGGGGCGTGGGCTGCCGGGTCAGCCGGCCGCCATCTGACCCTCAGCCACGAACTTCGCCCAGGCCTCGCCCCACTTCACCGAGCCCTGGTCGGCGCCCAGCAGCACCTGCTCGACGGCCGCGCGGACCTGGGTGTGCTTCTCTCCGAAGAAGATCGGGCTCACCGACTGCGTCGACTCGGCGAAGATCTTGCCGCTCGGCGCCTTGCTGAAGTAGTCGTTGACCGCGTCGGCGACCACGGGGTCCTTCTGACCGGCCAGGGTGCTCGGCACGCCGCCCGCCTCCTTGAACGCGTGCAGCTGACCCTCCTTGCCCGTGAGGTAGTTCAGGACCTCAGCGGCCTCCTTGGGGTGCTTGCTCTGCGCGGGGATCGCCAGCCAGGAGCCGCCCCAGTTGCCCGCACCGCCGGGCACGGCCGCGACGTCCCACTTGCCGGCGTTCTCCTCGCCGGCGTTGCCCGAGATCACGCCCAGCATCCAGCTCGGGCAGGCCATGGTGGCGAAGGAGCCGTTCTTCTGGCCCGCCGCCCACTCGTCGGTCCAGGCGGCGAGCTTGGCGCTCAGCCCAGCCTCGCTCAGCTTCTTGGTGAATTCGAAGGCCGTCTTGACCGCGGGGTTCGACTCGACGACGAGGTTCTGCTCCTTGTCGAAGTAGGTCAGGTTGCCGGCCTTGCCCGCCTCCTGGACCATCAGCGTGTTGAAGATGGTGACGGGGCCGTCGACGAAGCTGGTCTTCGGCAGCTTGGCCTTGAGCTGCTGGCCGACCTTCAGGTAGGAGTCCCAGTCGGGCCAGAGCTTGGCGACCTCCTCACGGTCGGTCGGCAGCCCCGCCTTCTTGAACAGGTCGCTGCGGTAGCACATGGCCATGCCGCCGACGTCGGTGCCGAGGGCGAACAGCTTGCCGTCCTTGTTGACGCCGGTGTTCCACTTCCACTCGGGGAAGTCGGCCTTGCGGCTGTCGAGGCCGTACTGCGCGAGGTCGACGAAGTGCTGCGGACGGGCGGCCATCTGGCCCATGCCGCTCTCGTCGATGCCGATGATGTCGCCCGCGCCGCTTCCCGCCTCCAGCCACTGGTTGACCTGCGGAAGGTACTCGGACTCGAAGTTGCCCGCGAGGTTGTCGTACTTGATCTGGATGTTCGGGTGGCTCTTGTTCCACTCCGCGACCGCGGAGTCGTAGCCGAAGTTCTCGCCGCTGCCGAAGGTCTGCACGGTGATGGTGACCTTCTCGGCGGGAGCGGACGCCGAGGACGTGGTGGCGGCGGTGCCGTCCCCCGTGGAGCCCGAGCCGCACGCGGCCGCGGTGACGGTCAGCACGCTCACGACGGCTGCGGCCGCGAGCGGCCTGCCGCGGTTCTTGCTGTTCAACATTCCGAACCCCTCATCCGAGTCATGGAAGGCGCGCCGCGATCGGTCCCCGATGCCACGATCAGGCCGCACTGTGTATTTGGGAGCGCTCCCACGAAGATTGGCGGAACTGTGCGAGAACGTCAATGTCCCGAGATGTAACCGTTACTGTTTCGGCGAGTTGTCGCCCCAAATCGCCACTGCCAGTAACAATCGGCGACCCGAATTATTGGGAGCGCTCCCAGATCATGACTGGTCGGTGGACGGTCTCACGAGGCCCTGCCTGCGGTTTCACGGCGGGACGGCGGCAGCGCGCTGTTCGTCTCCACGCGGGCCGCCCGTCGCCGGTGGCCTTCGGGTGGCGCGGGTGCGGCGAATCGGGGCCCGGGCATCGCCGACGGGGGCCTATGACGGGCTGCGTTCGGTTGGGTCGGTCTGGGCGGGCCGTCAGATGGCGTGGCAGACCCGGTGAGGGTGCACCGGGTCGCGGTCGGTGCCGGTGGCACGTGGATGGCGGCTGGGTGCTGGGGTGGTCAGCCGGTTCGTGGTGGGTCGGGTTGGGCGGGCGTCGGTCGTGGTGGGTCGGGTTGGGCGGGCCTTCGGTGGGGTGGCAGGCCCGGTGAGGGGGTGCGCGGGGGTCGCGGTCGGTTCGGGTGGCACGTGGATGGCGGTTGGGTGCTGGGGTGGTCAGCCGGTCGTGGTGGGTCGGGCTGGGCGGATTGTCGGTGGTGTGGCAGGCCCGGTGAGGTGTGCACCGGGTCTGCGTCGATTCCTGGCGGTACCTCAATCACCGCCGGGTGCCGGGCCTGCTCAGCCGGGGTAGCCGTTGCGCTGGTTGGCCTTCACGGCGCCCTGGTAGGCGTCGATCAGTCCCCAGATCCACAAGCCGAAGGCGACGGGCAGCAGCAGGAATCCGACGATGACGAACGTGAGCAGGAAGCCGAAGAACAGCGTCGCGAAGGAGCCCAGCAGGATGCCGACACCCTTGCCCGTGTCGCCGTTGATCATCGAGCCGACGCCGGGGAAGAAGAACGACAGCAGCAAGGAGATCGCGGGCTCCTTGCGGGCGGCGCGTGGGACGGGCATCCCCTGGTGGCCGTAGGGGACGGCAGGGTGTCCGAACGGGCCGGGGATCTGCTGGCCATAGGGCACGGGCGCGCCGGACTGCGCCCCGTAGGCACCGGACGCCTGCGAGCCGTATCCACTCGAGGGCTGGGGGCTGTAACCGCCTGAGGACTGGGCTCCGTAACCCCCTGAAGGGGTCGCGCCGTAGCCCGCTGAGGGCGGCGATCCGTAGCCGCCTGAGGGTTGGGCTCCATGACCGCTCGAGGGCTGGGCTCCGTAAGCACCCGAGGGTTGGGCTCCATGACTGCTCGAGGGCTGGGCTCCGTAACCGCCTGAAGGTTGGCCGTAGCCGTCCGCGGGGGGTGCGCTGTAGCCGCTGGCAGGCTGGGAGCCGTAACCGGATGACGAGGTCGCGCCGTATCCTCCGGAGGATTGCGCCCCGTAGGCACCGGACGCCTGCGAGCCGTATCCACTCGAGGGCTGCGCGCCGTATCCTCCCGGTGCGGGGGAGCCGTAGCCGCTCGACGGCTGCGCGCCGTAGCCAACCGGAGGTTGGGCGCTCCCGGATTGCGCGCCGTAACCGGATGCGGGCTGGGCTCCGTAACCTCCTGCGGGCGATGTGCCGTAGCTCCCTGCGGGCTGGAAGCCGTAGGCGACCGGGGCCTGCGCGTCGTAGCCGCCGGCGGGCTGCTGGCCGTAGCCGCTGGGAGGCTGCGCGCCGTATCCGCCCGGCTGGGAGGCGCCGTACGACCCGGAGGGCGCTTGCGTGCCGTACGGCTCCGCGGAGGCGCCCTGGGGATCAGGCGTGTGCGAAGGCGGTTCGCCGTACGGGTAGGACTGCTGGTCGGACAAGACGACCCCCGATAAGGAGACGGATTTTTGTCCCAGACTATGCCCCCCTCCAGCGAATCCACGGGAATTCCTGATCACTCTGGCCCTGTCCGTGGACTTCTGCCGCGGCTGTCGACGCTCGACGCGGGCGCCGAGAACGCGGTCAGCGGAGGAAGGCGCGGCGCAGGGCGGTGATGCGGGCCGCTCCCGCCGCGCGGCTCACCTCCACGTCGGGAACCATCAGGTCGAACCCGTGGAAGGCCCCGGGGTAGAGGTGGAACTCGGTGGAGACGCCCGCCTGGGCCAGGCGCTGTGCGTAGGTGAGGCACTCGTCGCGGAACACCTCCAGCTCCCCGACGTCGATGAACGACGGCGGCAGCCCCGACAGGTCGTCGGCCCTGGCGGGAGCCGCGTAGGGCGAGACGTCGTCGCCGCCCCGCCTGTCGCCGAGCAGTGAGGTCCATCCGAAGACGTTGGCCGCCCTGTTCCACACCACGGCCGTCTCGAACTGCACCGTCGAGGGCGTGTTGTCGCGGTCGTCGAGCATGGGGCAGACCAGCAGCTGGAAGGCGAGGTCGGGGCCGCCCCTGTCCCTGGCCAGCAGCACCGTGCCCGCCGCCAGCCCGCCGCCCGCGCTGGCCCCGCCGACCGCTATGCGTGTGGAGTCGATGCCCAGCTCGGCGGCGTTCTTGGCGGTCCAGAGCAGGCCCGCGTAGCAGTCCTCGATCGGCGCGGGGTCGGGGTGTTCAGGCGCGAGGCGGTAGTCGACCGACACCACCGCGCAGCCGACCTCCTTCACGAAGCGCCCGACGAAGGCGTCGTCGTGTTCGGGGCTGCCGATGACCATGCCGCCGCCGTGGATCCAGTACAGGCAGGGCAGGGCGCTCCGGTCGGACCCGGCGGGACGGTAGACGCGCAGCCGTACGTCGGGGGCGCCCTCGGGACCGGGCACCCTCACATCCTCGACGGTGACGAGCGGGTCGTCCACCGCGGACGCGGCGACCATGGCGGCGGCCTGGGCCCGCAGTGAGGGCAGGTCGGCGGGCGTCAGCGAGGCCGCGTCGGGCATCACCAGCTCCCCGATGGCGGCGGCGAGCTCGGGGTCGAGGTTGGGGTGGTGGGTCATCGGCGTGCAGCCTTCCGGTCGGGGACGTGCATCTCGATCGTGCGTGGCGGGGGTGGTTCCTCACAACCGCAAGGCGGAGATGAACCGCCATCCGCCCCGCCGAATGGCGGGAAACCGGCAGGGAGCCGCCATAGAACCGGCAGGGAACCGGCCGCGGAACTGGCATGGAGCTGGCCGCGAGCCGGCCGCGGAGCGGCCCGAATGACCCGCACGGCCAGGCGTCGAAGGCCGGCGGGGATCGGGTGGCGGTGAGCCGCCGGGGCTCTGCCGGAGGTCAGGGGGAGCTGGTGATCACGGAGAACCTGGCGCCGAACGGGTCGGCGAGGGTGGCGAACCTGCCCACCCCCTGAACCGACTCCGCCGGCACCACGACCGTGCCGCCCAGCTGCTGGGTCATGGATACCGTGCCGTCGCACTCGGAGACCTCGAAGTACGGCCTCCAGTGCGGCCCCTCGCCCTCCATCAGCTCGACGAGCCCGCCGAAGCTCGTGTCCTCGCTCTCACCCGTCGACAGCACCGTGTATGTCGCGGGACCCATCGGCACCGCCTCGGCCCTCCATCCGAAAACCGCCTGGTAGAACGGCAGGACCGCCTTGGGATCCGCGACGTGGAGCTCGAGCCAGCCCAGCGAGCCCGGCTCGGTGACCAGGTCGAGGCCCACCAGGTCGCCGGCCTGCCACACCCCGAACTCCGCGCCCGCGGGGTCGGTGAAGAGGGCCAGCCGCCCTCTGGTGAAGACGTCGGACGGCGCGGCGCGCACCCTGCCGTCGTGCCGCACGACCAGCTGCGCCGTGGCGTCGGCGTCGGGCGTGGCGAAGTAGGTGGTCCAGGCCGGCCTGGCGCCCTCCTCGGTGAGGGGCCCCATGGCCGCGACCGTCTTGCCCTCGTGTCGCAGGAAGCCGTAGTCGCCGCTGTAGGGGCCGGCGGGCTCGAACGACCAGCCGAAGACCCCCGAGTAGAAGGCGGCGGCCGCCTTCACGTCAGGCGCGCCGAGATCGAGCCAGTTCGGCGCTCCTGGAACGAACCGTGTGGTGAGCATGCCCCCAGCTTGACATCGCGCTCCGACAGATCGCGGGAGCGGCTAGGGACGCAGCGGGTCGTGCCCCACCGACATCAGGGCGTGGCGCCTGCGGTCGTCCTCGGCGGGTCCTTCGGCGTGGTCCTCGACGAACTCGATCGTGGCCCGCATGGTCGCAAGATCGTCGTCGGTGAGGTCGACCTTGCGCTTGCCCAGCACGTGCAGCACCTTCCTGCCGAGCTCGGCCGCCCCGAGCGACGGGCCGGGCCGGAAAGCCTCCTCGTCGGAGGCATCCGTCAGCAGCCAGACCCTCAGCTCCTCCGAGGTCATGTTGACGACCCGATGGAACTCCTCCCACAGCAGTTCACCGTCCGGGTCCACGCGTTCGCTCGTCATGTCCACCCCGCTACCCGCGTTTTCCCGCCGAAACCGGGTAGGTGGTCGCGGTCAACGCCACCGCGAGCGGGGAGGATGACGATGCCGCTCATCGACAGTGAGTGCGTCAGGAAGCTTCTGGAGTCGGGAGACCCGGACGCCACGCTGGTGTTCGTACGAGGCGACTGCGTCGTCATGCCAGGCGGCGAGGTCGACGACGCCCACCGGGGCCTGGTCATCGCCAGGCGCTCCGATCTGAGGGAGTTCGTCCCCGGTGAGCACGCCACCGAGCAGGAGCTCCAGACGCTCGCCGATCGTCTCGACAACGTGGTGAGAGATCTGGGTGCATAGTCACCGCTGAATGTGGAACTTGCATGCGTAATACGCCATAGTATTGCGCATGTTGCAAGTGAAGATCGAGCGAGTGGACACCTTCGTGGTGAAGCTCGTGCCCCCTGAGGCGTACCTGGGAGCCCATCCAGGGGAGGCGGAAGGGGGCTACTTCCTGCGCCCGCCATGGCGCAGCCTCTACTCCTCCCGCTTCGAGACCGTGCTGACGAGGATCACCTGCTCCGACGGCTCGTACGGCTGGGGCGAGGGGCTGGCCCCCGTCGCGCCCGAGGTGCTCAAGGAGATCATCGACAGGCTGCTCGCGCCCGCCCTGCTCGGGCAGGACCCTCGCAGGGTGCGTCCGCTGTGGACCAGGCTCGGCGGCCTCATGCGCGAGCGCGGCCACCTCGTCGGGCACCAGGCCGACGCCATGGCCGCCGTCGACATCGCGCTGTGGGACCTGGCGGGCAAGCTGCACGGCGCGCCCGTGCACGCCCTGCTCGGCGGCGCCTTCCGCGACGAGGTGCCGACCTACGTCTCGGGACTGCCGCGCCCCACCGACGCCGAGCGCGCCGCGCTGGCCGCCGAATGGGCGGGCCGCGGGGTCAGGGCCGTCAAGCTGCACCTGGGCAACGGCGTGGAGGAGGATCTGGCGACCTACGACGCGGTGGCGGCCGCGCACCCCGGCCTCAGGATCGCCATCGACGCGCACTGGGCCTACGACCTGTCGCAGGCGCTGCGCCTCGGCAGGGCGCTCGACGAACGTGGCGCCTGGTTCCTCGAGGCGCCGCTCGTCCCTGAGGACCTCGCCGCGCACCGCGAGCTCGCCGCCGCGCTGGCCACCCCCGTCGCCGTCGGCGAGGCGATGCGCAACCGCTACGAGTTCCGCGCCTGGCTGGAGGCCAGGGCCGTGGACCTGTGCCAGCCCGACGTCGGCCGCACCGGCATCACGGAGGCCATGGCCATCGCCGAGGTCGCCGCCGCCCACCACGTCCCCGTGGCCCCGCACCACTCAGTGGGGCTCGGCGTCATGGTCGCGGCGGGCGTGCACCTCGCCGCCGCCATCGAGGCGATGCCCGCCCTGGAGTACCAGCCGGGCACGATGGCCGTGGCCGACCGCGTCCTGACCGCCCCGATCGCCGGCGGCCCCCGTCAGCTACGCCCTGTCCGACACCCCTGGCCTCGGCGTCGAGGTCGACCTCTCCCAGATCGAGGAGCACCAGTGAGCCGCGGACTGATCCCCGTCCTCGCCACCCCCTTCCACCCCGACGGCACGCTCGACCTGCCCTCGCTGCGCCGCCTGGTGGACTTCCAGCTCGAGTCGGGCGTGGACGGCATGGCGGTCTTCGGCTTCGCCAGCGAGGGTTTCGCCCTCACCGCGGCCGAGCGCGCCGAGATCCTCGGCGTCGTCGCGGGCAACGGCGTCCCGGTGGTCGCCGGCGTCGGCTCCACCGGCACGCTCGACGCGATCGAGCAGGTCAGGGCCGCGGCCGAGCACGGCGCCGACGTGGTGATGCTGCTCCCGCCGTACCTGGTCAAGCCCAGCGGCTCTCAGGTGATCGACTTCTTCGGCGCGGTGGCCGCGGAGGGCGGCCTGCCGGTGATGATCCAGGACGCGCCCGCGCAGACAGGCGTGCCGATGCCGGTCTCGCTGCTGGTGGAGCTGCTGAAGCTCGAGGGCGTCGAGTCGGTCAAGATCGAGACCCAGCCGACCGCGCCCAAGGTTGGCGCGCTCGCCGCCGACTTCGCCGTCCTCGGCGGGCAGAACGCCCTGTTCGTCCTGGAGGAGTACGCGCGCGGCGCCGTCGGCACCATGCCCGCCTGCGAATTCCCCGACCTGCTCGCCCCCGTCCTGAGCACCTGGTCGGAGGGTGACCGCGCGGGGGCGCGCGCGGCCTTCACCCGGCTGCTGCCACTCATCAGGTACGGCCTGCAGCCAGGCATCGCCTGGTCGATCCACAAGCACGTGCTGGTCCGCAGGGGCATCATCGCCTCGGCCACGGTCAGACCGCCCGCGCTCGACGCCGACGCCGCCACCCTGGCCTGGCTCGACGACATCCTGGACGACCTGGCATGAGAGGCGTGCTGGTGATCGGCTCCAGCTCGCCGATCGGCCGCGCCATCGGCAGGGCCTTCGCCGCCGACGGCGACACGGTCGTCGGCGTGGCGCTCGAGGAGGTCGACGAGCCCGCCTTCACCAGGAGCCTGGTGCTCGACTGCGCGAGCGCGGAAGGGGCCGAGGCGGCCGTCGAGGCCGTGGCCGACGTCGCCGGCCGCCTGGACGTCGTCGTGCTCGCCGCCGCCGTCATGCCGGTCGCGCCGATCACCGAGACCACCGACGCGCAGTGGCGCGCCGCGCTCGACGCCGTGCTCGGCACCGCCTTCGCGGTCAGCCGCGCCGCCCTGCCCCGGCTGGCCGCCGGCCGCCAGGCTGACGGCGGCGCGATCGTCGCCGTCAGCTCGGTCAACGCCTTCCTCGCCGCGCCAGGACTGCCCGCCTACGCGGCGGCCAAGGCCGGGCTCGAAGGGCTGGTCAGGCAGCTGGCCCTGGAGTACGGTCCGCACGGCGTCAGGGTCAACGCGGTGGCTCCCGGCATGATCGGCGGCGAGGGCGTCCCCGACGCGGCGGCAGGCTATCCGCTGGGCCGTGCCGGCACCGCCGAGGAGGTGGCGCAGGCCGTGCGCTTCCTCGCCGGCGCCGGATTCGTCACGGGGACGGTCCTGCCCGTCGACGGCGGGCTGTCCATCGCCTCGCCCGCCGCCTTCCTGCGCGAGGACCTGCGCGGACGCTGGATCTGACGGCGGAGCGTCCCCGTCCCCCTTCACCCGGGGGACGGGACAGGATCCGATGTATCATCCGTCATCTGGATGACTTTCCTACGCATGAGATCGGAGGCCGATGCCCAGGCCCAGCACCCGCGAGGTCGGCGGCGGCACCCAGAGCGTCGAGCGCGCGCTGTCGCTGCTGCAAGCGTTCACGGCAGAGAGCCCCGAACGGAGGATCTCCGAGCTGGCCCAGCTCTCCGGCCTGGGCCAGTCCACGGTCTCGCGCCTGGTCGGCACCCTGGAGGCGCTCGGCTTCGTCACCCACGACGAGCGCAGCGGCCTCTACCGCCTCGGACCCACCGTCGTCGGGCTGGCAGGCGTCGCGCTCAACCAGTCGCCCGTGCACCGGCAGGCGCGCAGCCTCGCCCAGGAGCTGGCGGGGGAGCTGGGCCTCGGCGCCAACGTGGCCGAACGGCACGGCGACGCGCTGTTCTACCTGTGCCACTTCGAGGGCAGGCTGGCCCCCAGGGCGTACACGATGATCGGCAGCAAGGGGCCGCTGCACGCCACCGCGATGGGCAAGGCGCTGCTGTCCGACCTCGGCACGGACGACATCGAGGCCCTGATCGGCGCCGCCTACCCCGCCTACACCCCCAGGACCATCCGCGACTTGCAGGCCCTGACGGCCGAGCTGGACGAGGTCAGGACCCGCGGCTACGCCACCGAGGTGGAGGAGCTGGCCTTCGGGAGGGCGTGCCTGGCGGCTCCGCTGCGCGACCGCTCGGGCAGGGTGGTCGCGGCGCTGTCGGTGTCGGGGCCGCTGTCGGCCGTGGACCTGCCCAACCGCCAGGACGAGCTGGCGCTGAAGGTGATCGAGCGGGCCGACCAGATCTCCACGGGGCTCGGTTACTCGGCCGTCTCGCCGATGCTCACCCGCTGAGCGCGCGTTCGAAGGCGGCCAGCGCGTCCGCGCCGAACAGGACGAACCGCACCTCTTCCACCGAGGTGCTCGCCGCCCTGACCGTGGTGACGGCGACGCGGGCGGCGTCGTCCATCGGCCATCCGTAGATGCCTGCCGAGATCGCGGGGAAGGCCACGGTCGCCGCGCCCAGGGAGTCGGCGACCTTGAGCGACTCGCGGTAACAGGAGGCCAGCAGCGCGCTCCGGTCCTCCTCGCGCGAGTGGACCGGGCCGACCGTGTGGATCACCCAGCGGGCCGGCAGGTTCCCCGCGGTCGTGGCGACGGCCTGGCCCGTCGGCAGGCCGTCGCCGTACCTGGAGGCCCTGAGAGCGCGGCACTCGTCGAGGATGGCAGGACCGCCGCGCCGGTGGATGGCGCCGTCGACCCCGCCGCCGCCCATCAGCGAGGAGTTGGCGGCGTTGACGACGGCGTCCACCTCCTGCTCGGTGATGTCCCCCTGCACCGTCGTGATCCTCATACGGCGACACTATCCCCCGCGGCGAACGGGCGACCGGCTGCCACGGGCGGGAGATCCCGCCGCCACGGCCGAGCAGATCACGGCCGAGCAGATCACGGCCGAGCAGATGCGGGCGAGGCGACGCGTCAGAGCCCGTACTCCTCCAGCAGGCGCAGCCAGATCTCGCTGACGGCGGGGAAGGCGGGAACGGCGTGCCACAGCGTCTCCAGCGGCACCTCGGCCGTGACCGCGATGGTGGCCGCGTGCAGCAGCTCGGCGACCGCGGGCCCCGCGAAGGTGACGCCGAGCAGCACCCTGCGGCGCTCGTCGACGACCGCCTTCGCGCGGCCCTTGTACCCCTCGCCCATCAGCGAGGCGCCCGCCACGTTGCCCAGGTCGTACTCCACCACCCGTACCTCGAAGCCCTCGGCGCGGGCCGCCTCCTCCGTACGGCCGACCGCGCACACCTGCGGATCGGTGAACACGATCTGAGGAGCGCCGCGCCCGTCGGCGCTGTCGCGCAGCGAGGGGGCGTCGTCGGGGCGGCCGGCGGCGCGGGCGGCGATGACGTCACCGCACACCCGCGCCTGGTACTTGCCCATGTGGGTGAGCAGGTTGCGGCCGTTGACGTCGCCCACGGCGTACAGCCAGTCGGAGCCGGGGACCCGCATGCTGTCGTCCACCTCGACGGCACCGTCGAGGTCCAGGCCGAGGCCGTCGGTGGCGGGACGGCGGCCGGTGGCCACCAGCAGCTCGTCGGCCTCCACCTGCTCCCCGCCCGCCAGATGGACCGTGACGGGCCCGCCGTCCGACGCGCGCTCGACCCCCGTGACCTTCGCGCCCATGCGCACGTCGATGCCCGCCTCGCGCATCGAGTCGGCCAGCAGCTCCCCGGCGAAGCGCTCCATCCGCCCGAGCAGCCGGTCGCCGCGCACCAGCAGCGTCGTCTCGGTGGCGCCGAGGGCGTGCAGGGCCTGGGCCATCTCGCAGGCCACCACCCCGCCGCCGAGGACCACCAGCCTGCCCGGCACCTCGCTCACCGTCGTGGCGTCCCTGCTGAACCAGGGCCGCGCCGCCGCCAGCCCGGGAACGTCGGGGACGACGGGGACGCTGCCGGTCGCCAGGACCACCGCGTGCCTGGCCCGCAGCCGCGTCACCGTGCCGTCGGGGCCGGTCACCTCCACGAGCCGCTCGCCCGCCACGCGTCCCCTGCCGCGCACGAGGGTGGCCGGCAGGCCGGCGATCCAGCCGGCCTGGCCGCTGTCGTCGAGGCCGGCGACCGCCTTGTCCCTGGCGGCCAGGACGGCGGGCACGTCGATCGGGCCCTCCAGCCTCAGCCCGCGCACCCTGCCCACCTCGGCGGCCAGCTCCACGGGGCGCAGCAGCGCCTTGCTGGGGATGCAGGCGTAGTAGGAGCACTCACCACCCGCCAGATGATCCTCCACGACGGCGCACGACAGCCCGCCACGCACCACCCGCCCTGCCACGTTCTCACCCGCGGGACCGGCGCCGATGACGACGACGTCCACGTCCGTGCTCTGTTCCGTCATGCCTTCGAAGGTACGGCCTCAGCAGCCGGAGGGTCAGACGAGGGTCCGTGGCCGTCGAGGTCCGACCCCCGCGGGACAGCAGAAAGCCCCAGGTCGCTGACCTGGGGCTGCTCTGGTGGACGATACTGGGATTGAACCAGTGACCTCTTCCGTGTCAGGGAAGCGCTCTCCCGCTGAGCTAATCGTCCGAGGTGGAGACGGGATTTGAACCCGTGTGGACGGCTTTGCAGGCCGCTGCCTCGCCTCTCGGCCACTCCACCGAGCGAGGCCTACGATGTGGCCTCTCCGAGCGGAAGACGGGATTCGAACCCGCGACCCTCACCTTGGCAAGGTGATGCTCTACCACTGAGCCACTTCCGCGTTGCCGCACGTTCGCGGCGACAGAGAAAACTCTAGCGGAGTTTCCGAGCGGATGCGTCATCACTCGCCCCTGCGGAGCTGCCGTGCCACCATGCGCTCGGTCGACGGCAGGGTCAGGAAGATCTCCAGGATCCTGGTCAGGCGGTGCACCTCCATGCGGTGGAAGGCGGGCCCCTCCGAGCGGGCCAGCATGAGGGTGAGCGCCAGCGGGGGCAGGGGAGCGGCGATGATGTGCAGGCCCGACTCGAGCGTGGAGGCCACGGGCCTGGGCGGGGCGGCCTCGGGCAGCGGCACGTCGGCAGGGGCGCGCCAGCTGGAGTAGACCAGGGAGCGGGGCTCCTTGTCGGTGCCCGCCGCCGCCCAGTCGGCGCTGAAAAGGACGGGCATGGAGTCGATCAGCGTGGACAGCGCCCTGTCGCCCGCGGTGGTGATGTACTTGAGGATCTCCAGCTCGGGATAGGTGCCGGGGGCCTCGCGGGTGGTCCACACGCCCTCGACGGTCACACCGGGCACGCTCAGCAGGCTCTTGGCCAGCGCCTCCTTCGAGGTGCCGTCGGGGCAGAAGAGCGTGAAGTCGTCGAGCGCCCTGCCACCACCGCGTTCGAGCACGGTGACCTGGGTGATGTCGGTGCCTGCGACGCCCAGCACGCGGGTGATCTGACCGAGGGCCCCTGGCCTGTCGGGCAGCGCGATGCGCAGTCGCAGAAGCATCCATGGCCTCCGAATGTCGCTGGACGATCCCTGGCCACACCCTATCCGCGAATAACACTCACGGCTCGACGTGCGCTAGAACTTAACAGGTGAAGATTGGGCCCTTTGAGGTGTGGCCGCCGGTGGTACTCGCGCCCATGGCGGGCATCACGAACGCGCCGTTCAGGGTGCTCTGCCGCGAGCAGGGCGCCGGGCTGTTCGTGTGCGAGATGATCACGACCAGGGCCCTGGTCGAGCGCAACCCCAAGACCATGCGCATGATCCGGTTCGCCGACTCCGAGCGCCCGAGGAGCATCCAGCTCTACGGCGTCGACCCCGACATCGTCGGCAGGGCGGCCAGGATGATCGCCGAAGAGGACCTCGCCGACCACATCGACCTCAACTTCGGCTGCCCGGTGCCCAAGGTGACGCGCAGGGGCGGCGGGTCGGCGCTGCCGTACAAGCGCAACCTGCTGCGGCGCATCCTGCGCGCGGCCGTCGCCAACGCGGGCGCGCTGCCCGTCACGATGAAGATGCGCAAGGGCATCGACGACGACCACCTCACCTACCTCGACGCGGGACGCATCGCGGTGGAGGAGGGCGTGGCGGCCATCGCGCTGCACGGCCGTACGGCCAGGCAGCACTACGGCGGCGTCGCCGACTGGGAGGCGATCAGGCGCCTGAAGGAGGCCGTCACCGAGATCCCCGTGCTCGGCAACGGCGACATCTGGAGCGCCGACGACGCGCTGCGCATGGTGGCCGAGACCGGCTGCGACGGCGTGGTGGTCGGGCGCGGCTGCCTGGGCAGGCCGTGGCTGTTCAGGGATCTGGAGAACGCCTTCAACGGCAGCGACGAGCGGGCCAGGCCCACCCTGGGCGAGGTGGCCGACACGATGGCCAGGCACGCCGAGGGCCTCACCGAGTGCTTCGACATCGAGCGCTACGCCATCGCCGACTTCCGCAAGCACGTCGGCTGGTACCTGAAGGGCTTCACCGTAGGCGCCGACCTGCGGCGCGAGCTGGCGACGGCCGAGTCGCTCGAAGGACTGCGCTCGAGCTTGGCCAAGCTCGAGCGCGACCAGCCGTGGCCGCCCAACACCGACACCCCTCGCGGCAAGTCCGGCGAGCGCGACAGGGTGCACCTGCCCGACGGCTGGCTCGACGATCCCTACGACTGCGTCGTGCCCGAGGACGCCGAGTCCGACATCTCAGGCGGCTGAGCGCCCGGCGTGCCCGCCGGCAGACGATCTCTTGACTTACTGTCGGTTCACGTGGGTAACTTGCCCACCGTGAGCGCCTCTTCCACCGAGGACCTGATCGCCGAATACGACGCCGAACGGCCCGTGCGCAAGCTCGGCGGCCGGGTCTCCGCGCTCGTCACCGTCATCTCGCTCGGCCTGGCCCTCTACGTGCTGTGGTGGACGTTCTTCCCCGGCGCGATCCAGCCGTACAGGATCGGCTTCCTCGCCGTCGTGCTGCCGCTGGTGTTCGTGTGCTTCGGACGCGACAAGGAGCGGCCCTCGGTCCTCGACTGGCTGCTGGCGGCGCTGGCGCTGGCGGCCTGCCTCTATCCGCTCGTCGTCTTCGACGAGTTCATCAGGCGCGCCTTCGACCCGACCACGCTCGACATCGCGGCGGGGCTGGCGATCACCGTGCTGGTGCTCGAGGCGGCGCGCAGGACCGTCGGCTGGATCCTGCCCGCGGTCTGCCTGGCCTTCGTCGCCTACGCCTACTGGGGAGGCTGGATCCCCGTCGGCTGGTCGATCGGGCACAAGGGCTACGACCTCGACCGCATCGTCGTCGCCTTCACCATGGGCACCGAGGGCGTCTACGGCGTGCCGCTCGACGTGGCGGCCACCTACATCATCCTGTTCACCATCTACGGCGCGGTGCTCGACCACTCCGGCGCGGGCAAGTTCTTCGTGGACGTGTCGATGGCCGCCTTCCGCAGGTCGCGCTCCGCCCCCGGCCGTACGGTCACCATGGCCGGCTTCCTGCTCGGCACGGTCAGCGGCTCGGGCGTGGCCACCACGGTGAGCGTCGGCAGCGTGGCCTGGCCGATTCTCAAGCGCGCCGGCTACCCGAGGGAGCAGGGCGGCGGCGTGCTGGCCGCCTCGGGCATCGGCGCGATCCTGTCGCCGCCCACACTGGGCGCTGCGGCGTTCATCATCGCCGAGTACCTCAGGGTCAGCTACCTGCAGGTGCTGCTCTACGCCACGATCCCGACCGTGCTCTACTACCTGGGCATCTTCCTGGCCATCGAGATGGACGCGAGGAAGTACGGCACGCGGGCCGTCCAGGTCGACGCGCCCCGGCTGTGGCCCCTGGTCAGGCGGTTCGGCTACCACTTCAGCTCGCTGTTCGTGATCGTCATCCTGATGGCGATGGGCCAGTCGCCCTTCCGCGCGGTGGTCTACGCGACGTTGCTGGCCTTCGCGCTGTCCTTCCTCGACCGCGAGCACGCGCTCACCCCGCGCAGGGCCGCCGAGGCCCTGGCCGCGGGGGTCAAGGGCGTGCTGCCCGTGGCGGCGACCTGCGCGGCGGCCGGCACGATCGTCGCGGTCGTCACGCTGACGGGGCTCGGCCTGAAGGTCAGCTCGCTCATCGTCGGCCTGTCGGGCGGCAACCTGATCGCCACGGCCGTGATGTGCGCGGTGGCGGTGCTGCTGCTCGGCCTCGCCGTGCCGGTGACCGCGTCGTTCGTCATCGCGGCCGTCATCATCGGGCCCGCGCTGACCAAGCTCGGGGTCAGCTTCCCCGAGGCGTACATGTTCATCTTCTACTACGCGGTGCTGTCGGAGGTGAGCCCGCCGACCGCGCTGTCGGCGTTCGCCGCCTCGGCGCTGACCGGTGGCAACGCCTACCGGACGATGATCGCGACGTGGAAGTACGCCCTGCCCGCCTTCCTGGTGCCCTTCGCGTTCGTGCTGACGCCGGCTGGAGGGGCGCTGCTGGGGCAGGGGACACCCTGGCAGATCGCCTGGACGTTCGCGGCCTCCGCGCTGGCGGTCGTGGTGCTCGCCGTGGCCACCGGCGGGCTCGCGGGCCCTGTCGAGCGGGTGCTGTGCGGGGTGGCCGCGCTGCTGCTGCTGGTCCTGTCGCCGGTGCCGATCGCGATCGGGTCGGGTCTCGCCCTGCTGGCGCTGGCCGTCCATCTAGTGAGGAGACGCACATGAGGGTTCTGTCCATCGTGGTGGCGGCGGCGCTGGCCGCCGCCCTGACCGGCTGCGGCGGCGACCGAGGCGCCGAGAGGGCCGAGCAGAGCACCACCGGAGCGGGGAAGCGGCTGTCGATCGCCACCGGCAACACCACAGGCGTCTACTACATCCTCGGCGGCGGCCTGGCCGACCTGATCTCCAAGCACCTGCCCGGCTACGAGGCCACCGCGGAGGCGACGGGCGCCTCGGTGGAGAACATCCAGCGCGTGGTGAAGGGCGACTCCGACATCGGCTTCTCCCTCGCCGACTCGGCCGCCGACGCCGTGCAGGGCAAGGGCGCCTTCACCTCGCCGCAGCCGATCAGGGCGATCGCCAGGCTCTACAACAACTACACGCAGGTCGTGGCCACCGCCGACTCGGGGATCAAGAGCATCGCCGACCTCAAGGGCAAGCGCGTCTCCACCGGCTCGCCCAACTCGGGCACCGAGGTGATCGCGCTGCGCCTGCTCAAGGCGGCGGGCCTCGACCCCGACAAGGACGTCACCAGGCAGGCGCTCGGCCTGCCCGAGAGCGTCGACGCCATGAAGTCGGGCGGCCTCGACGCGCTCATCTGGTCGGGTGGTCTGCCCACGCCGGGCATCACCGACCTGACCACCAGCCTGAAGGCCGAGGCGGTCTTCGTGCCGCTCGACGACGTGCTGCCCAAGCTCCAGGCCGAGCACGGTCAGGTCTACGCGGCCGGCAGCATCGGCAAGGACGTCTACCAGGCGCCCGCCGACGTGGCCACGATCGTGGTGCCCAACCTGCTGGTGGTCAACGAGTCGATGGACGCCGCGCTGGCCGAGAGCATCACCAAGCTCATCTTCGACCACCACGCCGACCTGGTCGCCGTCTCCAAGGCGGCCTCGGAGATCACCAAGGAGACCGCGGTCAAGACCGATCCCGTGCAGCTGCACGACGGCGCCAAGAAGTACCTCGGCGGCTAGGCGACAGGCGGCGGCCGGGCCCGCTACAGGTCCACGGGGCCGCCGCTGCGCCAGTAGACGTTGGCCTCCCTGGACAGCAGCTCCGACTCGACGAGGTAGCGGCGCAGGGCGGCGTGGTCGTCGTGGAAGGCGCGCAGCAGCACGTTGACGTCCTTCTCGGGGTAGCGGACGCCGGGCTCGAAGACCCTGGAGATGTGGCGCAGCACGACCATCCGCTTCTCCCACCTGGCGGGGATCTCCTTCAGCCGCCCGTCGACGAGGAAGGCCTCCAGCACCCGCTCCTCGCCGGTCAGCCTGCGCGCCGGCGGGGCGGCGGCCTTGAGCAGCTCGCGGAAGCGCTCGGGCCGAGCCCGCCAGCCGCCGTCCTCGTCCCTGACGGCGAGCCCGCCGCGGCCCAGCCGCTCCAGGCACTCCTCACCCTGCTCAGGGGGCTGGCCGAGCACCAGCGAGGCGAACGCCCTGAGCGTGTCGTCCTGGTGGAGGAGCCCGAGGACTCGCCGGATCTCTTCGTCGTTCATACCGCCATTTTGAACCATTCGACGACCTTGAACGTCTGACCCTGCGTGATGACCAACCTCCTGCTCGCCGGGGCGCTCGCGCTCACCGCCACTGCCTCGGCCACCATCCCCCAGGGCTTCCTGCTGTGGGAGAAGGCCGCGGCCACGAAGGACGACAACCCGGAGACCAACTGGGCCGTCAGCGGCCGCACGTCGGCGCGGCTGACCGTGAACCCCTGCGACAAGGCGAAGCTCGCCTCGGCGGGCAGGGTCGCGGCGCGGACGATCGTCTACACCTCCGTGCCCGACTTCCAGAAGTCCGAGCAGGTGATCCTCTTCTCCTCCGCCGACCTCGCCACGCAGGCGATGGCGGGGCTGCGCTCGGCGCTGCGGACGTGCGCCACGGTCAAGTCTCCAGGACCCGACTACCGGTACGTGGGCAAGAAGGCGGCGCTCGGGGACGAAGGGCTCGCGGTGACGGGCCAGAGCTACGACGGGCGCAGGGCGGCGATCGGCGGTGAGCGGGCGATCGTGGCGCGCAGGGGGAACGCCCTGGTGCTCTACTCGCAGGCGGGGGAGTGGGGCAAGCCGGCGGCGAGCGACTTCGCGGCCCAGACCAAGGACGCCAGGACGATGCTGGCGAAGATCTGCTCGATCGCCTCGTGCTGATTGTCACGACCTTGAGACGTGATCATGACACGAACGCGAGGTCTTGACGGCGACCCTTGAGGGAGACGTGTGCCGGAACGTCCTTGCCAGTCCGTTCCGGCACACGTTCACCACCCTCTGAACCCCGCCGACGCCGCAGTCACAGCCGGTTCAGGCCCATGACGTGCAGGACGGCGCGGCCCTCCTCGTCGGAGGCGGCCAGGTCGACCTGCGCGTCGATGCCCCAGTCGCCGTCGCCCGCGGGGTCCTTGACGACCTGCCGCACCTTCCAGAGCTCCTTCTCCTCCGTGATGCGCAGCAGGCCGGGCCCGCGCGCGTCGGCGTCGGTGAGGATCTCCTCGTGCTCGTCGTAGTAGGCGTCGAGCGCGGCGCTCCAGTCGACATCGGGGGCGAGCTCGGCCAGCTCGGCCTCCTTCTCCACGGCGCACAGCTCGACCAGGCGGAACATCGCGTTCCTGACCAGGACCCTGAAGGCGCGGGGATTGCCGGTGACCGGCCTGACCTTGGTCTCCAGCGCCTGCGACTCCTCCAGCGCGCTCTCGGGGTTGCTGAGCTTCTCCCACTCGTCGATCAGCGACGAGTCGACCTGACGCACCAGCTCGCCGAGCCACTCGATGAGGTCGACGAGGTCTTCGGTCTTCAGGTGCTCGGGGATCGTACGGCTCAGCGTGCGGTAGGCGTCGGCCAGGTAGCGCAGCACCGCCCCCTCCGACCTGGACAGGTCGTAGACCTGGATGTACTCGGTGAAGGTCATCGCCCGCTCGTACATGTCGCGCACCACCGACTTGGGGCTGACGGTGTAATCGCCCACCCACGGGTGACCGCGCCTGTAGGTCTCGTAGGCGCCGAGCAGGAGCGTCTCGAGCGGCATCGGGTACATGACCTCCTGCAGCGCCTCCATCCGCTCCTCGTACTCGATGCCGTCGGCCTTCATCTCCGCGACGGCCTCACCCCTGGCCTTCTTGAGCTGGGCGGCGAGCACCTGGCGCGGGTCGTCGAGGATGGACTCCACGATCGAGACCATGTCGAGGGCGTAGCTGGGCGAGCCGGTGTCGAGCAGGTCGAAGGCGGCGAGGGCGAAGGTGGACAGCGCCTGGTTGAGCGCGAAGTCCTCCTGCAGGTCGATGGTGAGCCTCGCCCTCCTGCCCTGCTCGTCGGGCTCGGCCAGCTGCTCGACCACGCCGCCCGCCAGCAGCGAGCGGTAGATCGCGATGGCCTGGCTGATGTGCCGCCGCTGCCACTTGCGGTCCTCGTGGTTGTCGGTCAGCAGGTGCTTCATCGCGGCGAAGCAGTCGCCCGGCCTGTTGATGACGGCCAGCAGCATGGCGTTGCTGACCTTGAAGCGCGAGGCGAGCGGCTCGGGCTCGGCGGTCTGCAGCTTCTCGAAGGTCTCCTCGCTCCAGCCGACGAAGCCCTCCGGCGGCTTCTTGCGGGCGTAGCCGCGGCGGCGCTTGGGATCGTCGCCGATCTTGGCGAGCGCCTTGGCGTTCTCGATGTCGTGCTCGGGGGCCTGGCAGGCGACATAGCCGATCGTGTCGAAGCCCGCGCGGCCCGCCCTGCCCGCGATCTGGTGGAACTCGCGGGCGCGCAGGCGGCGCACCTTGTTGCCGTCGTACTTCGACAGCGCGGTGAACAGTACGGTCCTGATCGGCACGTTGACGCCGACGCCGAGGGTGTCGGTGCCGCAGATGACCTTCAGCAGCCCGGCCTGCGCCAGGCGTTCGACCAGGCGGCGGTACTTCGGCAGCATGCCGGCGTGGTGGACGCCGATGCCGTGGCGCACCAGCCGCGACAGGGCCTTGCCGAACCTGGTGGTGAAGCGGAAGCCGCCGATCATCGCGGCGATGGCCTCCTTCTCGGCCTTGGAGCACATGTTGATGGACATGAGCGCCTGGGCCCGCTCCATGGCGGAGGCCTGGGTGAAGTGCACCACGTAGACGGGGCCCTGCCCGGTGCTGAGCATCTCCTCGAGAGACTCGTGAAGAGGCGTCATCCGGTAGGAGTAGACGAGGGGGACGGGACGCTCGGTGTGCTTGACGACCGAGGTCTCCCTGCCGGTGCGGCGGGTGAGGTCGTCCTTGAACATCGTGACGTCGCCGAGCGTGGCCGACATCAGGACGAACTGCACATTGGGTAGCTCCAGCAGCGGCACCTGCCACGCCCAGCCCCTGTCGGGCTCGGCGTAGAAGTGGAACTCGTCCATGACGACCTGACCGATGTCGGCCGCCGCGCCGTCGCGGAGTGCGACGTTGGCGAGGATCTCGGCGGTGCAGCAGATGATCGGGGCGCCGGGGTTGACGCTGGCGTCGCCCGTCATCATGCCGACGTTCTCGGTGCCGAACAGCGACACCAGGTCGAAGAACTTCTCCGACACCAGCGCCTTGATCGGCGCGGTGTAGAAGGTGCGCTGGTCGCGGGTGAGCGCGGCGAAGTGGGCGCCGGCCGCCACCAGGCTCTTGCCCGACCCCGTCGGGGTGGAGAGGATCAGGTTGTTGCCGGAGACCACCTCGATGAGCGCCTCCTCCTGGGCGGGGTAGAGAGTGAGCCCCCGTTCGGAGTTCCACGCGACGAACGCGTCGAAGATGGCATCGGGATCGGCGTCGATCTCTTCGGGAAGGCGGTCTATGAGGCTCACCCTCTCCATCTTGCCAAGTTCAGCGGGCAACCGGTTAACGAGATCTTGTCAAGGGACACCCGGTGGACAGCCCAACGTAACGATTTGATTCCATGGTGTGATGAGACCTCGACCGCTCGTGGCCGTCGTGCTGGCCGTCGTGCTCGCCGGGTGTGGAACCACGCAGCCCACGCGGGAGACCCCGGTCACCCCCACCGTCACGACCGCCGCGCCCGCCACGCCCACGCCGACGCCCACGCCCAGTGCGACGGGCACGTTCGCGTTCGTCCCCTCGTACGAGACGCCGCGGGACAAGGCGCTGCTCCCGACGGAGAAGAAGATGCGGCAGAACCATCTGGTCGAGGGGTGGGCCGAGGCGGCCAACGACGGGTTCGTCCCGCCGCAGAACATCCCGGTGATCGCCAAACAGTGCGACACGGTCAACGCCTTCTACGACGAGGAGGAGCGGACGATCACCATGTGCTACGAGATGGCCGACTACCTGGCGGAGCTGTTCGCCAAGCCGGCGGAGGGGGAGGAGAAGCCGACCGCGCAGGAGGTCGGCGAGCACGTGGTGGGCGCGCTCAACGGCATCTACTTCCACGAGCTCGGGCACGCCCTGATCGACCTCTACGACCTGCCGACCACGGGCAAGGAGGAGGACGCCGTCGACCAGCTGTCGGCGCTGGTGCTCATCACCGAGGCCGAGGACGACAAGGACTACGGCTCCATCATCAGCACGATCGAGGCGTGGGGCAGGATGTCGAAGGAGACGGAGACGGGGCCGCTGGAACAGGGCGACTTCGCCGACGACCACTCGCTGAGCGGTCAGCGCTACTACAACGTCATGTGCTATCTGTACGGCTCGAACCACAACGCCTTCCTGCCCCTGGTCGCCGACGGCTCCCTGCCGGTGGACAGGGCGATGCGCTGCGAGCAGGAGTACGCCAAGATGGCCAGGGCCTGGGCCACCCTCCTCGGGCCGCACCTGCGAGAGGAGCCGCCGTCCCTCACCCCCTCGGCGGTGCCCACCTCCACCCCCTCGGCGAGGCCCCCCGGTGAGGCTCAGAGCCGGGCGCGGGGAGCGGTGAGCAGCAGGCCGCCCGCGATGGCCAGCGTCGACAGGACGGGCGCGCCCCCCGGCGCGAAGCCGTAGACGGTCAGGCCCAGCAGACCGCCGCCCACCAGCGCCGCCGCCGCCAGCGACGTGCCCCACGTGGCCCTGCCGTACGGCAGGGCGGGCGGCTCCTCGAATCGCGCGAAGCCGCGCAGCAGCGGCCAGAGCACCAGGCAGAGCGCGCCGAACCACACCGGCCAGCCGAGCAGCCAGCCCACGCTCCCCGGCGAGGGGGTGTCGGCGCCCAGCGCCACGACCACCACGCCGGTCACCGCGAACAGCGCCGGCATGTGCCAGAGGTAGACGGTCATCATCCTCGGCCCCGCCCACGCCACCAGCCGGTCGGTGCGCAGCCGGGTGATCCACGGCCGCAGCAGCGTGGCGAGACCCACCTGGCCGAGGGCGACGGCCAGCATGGCGAGCGTGGGCGGCGCCATGTTCGACATCTCGGCCCCCGGCAGGCCGATCATGCTGCCCGGGTAGGGGCCGAAGGCCACAAGGAGGGCCGCCGCGCCGTACCCCGCCACGGCCAGCAGCCCCGGGCGCGTGATGCGGCGGTCGGCGTAGAGGAAGCCGAGCTGGTGGACGGCGAGCCAGACGAACAGGATGTTGAGGTAGCCGATCGCGTCGAGGCCCGAGGTGAACCTGACCAGGTCGGTGACGACCGCGCCGCCGGCAAGGGCCAGGGGGGCGAGCAGGCCGTACCTGTCGTGGAGCCTCAGCATCAGCGGTGTCGCGGTGACGGCGATCACGTAGACGGCGAGGAACCACAGCAGCTGACCGGTCAGCCGCGAGCCCACCTCGAGCGGCTGCTCGGGCACCCCGAGCGTGGCCAGCACCTGAGGGAAGGGGATCCACACCGCCGCCAGCGGCAGCACGGGCCAGGCCAGCCGCCGCAGCCGTACCGCCAGCCACGCGGGCGCCGTGCCGTGGGCGCGGCGGAAGCTGATCGCGTTGGCCGCGCCGCCGGCGAAGAACACCAGGGGCATGACCTGACTGATCCAGGTGATCACCCACACGCCCGGCGTGGACAGCGCGTTGCCCGTGGTCAGGCGGACACCGTCGTAGGCCAGTACGGGGATCGTCCAGTGCTGGAACACCACCAGGGCCATCCCGGCGATCCTCAGGACGTCGATGAAGGTGTCCCTGGTCTTGACCGGTGTCGCCGGCCGTTCGAGCAGGACGGTCATGAGGGCCTCGATTCGGAAGGTGATGCCCCAAGGCTTCCGTCTCGCGGCCGCGCGCACAGTGACGCCGTCCGCCCTCTTCACGTCAAGATCGCACTACCGGGGATGGTAGGGCTGGCCCTACCCCCTGACGCCTGCCCGCAGGGTCGAGTCCACACCTGCGAGACTCGTAGCGTGATGCCATGCGCTCCCTGACGAGGCGTGTCCTGCTGGACACCCGCTACCTCCTGGTCGGCTTCCCCGCGGCCGTCATCGCCTTCATCCTGCTCGTGACGGGTTTCGCGGCCGGGCTCGGCACCGTGGTGGTGTGGCTCGGCGTGCCGATCCTGAGCGGCACGCTGCTCATCGCGAGGGGCTTCGCCGACGTGGAGCGCGGCTGGCTGTCCGACGTGCTCAACCGCCCCGCCGTACGGCCCCGCTACAAGGGCGCTCCCGAGGGCGCGGGACGCTTCCGCCGCTTCGTGCACCCGCTGACCATCGGCCAGTCGTGGCTGGACCTGCTGCACGGGATCGTCAACTTCCCCGTCGCCGTCGTGACCTTCGTGGTGACCGTGGTGTTCTGGGCGATCACGATCGCCGGCCTCACCTCTCCGCTGTGGGTCGCGTTCACCTCGCAGATCCCCGGCAACATGGAGCTGCCCGAGCTCCTCGGCCTGGGCGACACCTATCTGATCAACGCCACCTTCTACCTCGCCATCGGCCTGCTCGGGCTGCTGCTCCTGCCGATCATGGTCAGGGGAGCCGCGCTGCTGCGCTCGGGCCTCGGCAGGGCGCTGCTGACCACCGTGGCCGAGCTGCAGGAGCGCATCGACGACCTGGCCCAGGGCCGCGCCGCCGCGGTCTCGGCCGAGGCCGACGCGCTGCGCAGGCTGGAGCGCGACATCCACGACGGTCCCCAGCAGCGCCTGGTCTCCCTCGCGATGGAGCTCTCCCGCGCCCAGCGGCAGCTGAGGAAGGACCCCGCCGCCGCGCACGACACGATCGCCGAGGCCATCGCCGCCACCCGCGAGACGCTCGACGAGCTGCGCGCGCTCTCGCGCGGCATCGCCCCTCCGATCCTGGCCGACCGCGGGCTGCCGTCCGCGCTGGCCGCGCTGGCGGGCCGCTGCACCGTCCCCGTCGAGCTCGACGTGCAGATCGCCGAGCGCTACACCGCCGCGGTGGAGAACACGGTCTACTACGTGGTGGCCGAGTCGCTGACCAACATCGCCAAGCACAGCCGCGCCACGACCTGCTCGGTCCAGCTCAGCCGTACGGGGAACGTGCTCATGCTGACGATCGGGGATGATGGTGTCGGCGGCGCACACGTCGCCAAGGGACACGGTCTGGCCGGGCTGGCCGACCGGCTGCGCGCGGTCGACGGCGAGCTGGTCGTGAACTCACCCATGGGCGGGCCGACAGTGATCGTGGCGGAGGTGCCGTGCGGGTAGTCGTGGCCGATGACGCGGTCCTGATCAGGGAAGGCCTGATCAGGCTGCTGGAGGAGTTCGGCTGCGAGGTGGTGGCGGCGGTCGGCGACGGCGACGCGCTCGTCGAAGCCGTGGCCTCGTTGAAGCCGGACGTGTCGGTGGTCGACGTGCGGATGCCGCCGTCCTTCACCGACGAGGGCCTGCGCGCCGCCGTGACGGCGCGCGGCAGGGTGCCGGGGGCGCCGGTGCTGATCCTGTCGCAGTACGTGGAGGTCTCCTACGCCGACGACCTGCTCGCCGACGCCCGTGGCGCGGTCGGCTACCTGCTGAAGGACAGGGTCGTCGATGTCGAGGAGTTCATGGAGGGGCTGCGGCGCGTCGCCTCCGGCGGCACGGTCTTCGATCCGCAGGTGGTGGCCCAGCTCATGGTGCGCAGGCGCAAGGATGATCCGCTGGCCCAGCTGACCCCGCGCGAACGGGAGGTGCTGGAGCTGATGGCCGAGGGGAAGTCGAATCCCGCCATCGGCAGGCAGCTCGTGGTGAGCGACGGCGCGGTGGAGAAGCACATCCGCAGCATCTTCTCCAAGCTCGGCCTCTACGCCGACGACGGTGACCAGCACCGCAGGGTGCTGGCCGTACTCGCCTACCTGCGAAGCTGAGGCGCTGAGGCGCGCGGCCGGTCCGCGAGGACCGGCCGCGAGGGGATCAAGCCCCGAGCGCGTCCACCAGCTTCTTGCGCTGCTGGGCGCCCAGGCCGCCGAGACGGCGCTTCTCGTCGACGCCCGCCTCCTCCATGAGCGCGGTGGCCTTGGCCGGGCCGACGCCCTTGACGGCGCGGAGCGCCTGCGACACCTTGATCTTCTTGGCGATGTCGTCGTCACGCTCCAGCAGGTCGGCGAAGGTCAGCTCGCCGGCCTTGACCTTGGCGAGCAGTGCGGTGCGGGCGGCGCGGGCCTCGGCGGCCTTCTCCAGCGCCGCCTTGCGCTGCTCCGGGGTCAGAGTGGGAAGTGCCATCTCAATCTCTCCTCGGGGAGTAATGCTTCGGGACTTTGTTACCCGTGGTGTCGCGGCTAATCATGGCGGATGCCAGCGGCTTGTGTTGCGGAAAGCCGCCGCTCAACCGGTGCGCCAGACGGAAGCGGCCGCCTCGGCGCACGCGACGTCCTGTGCGACGGTGCCTCCGCTGACCCCCACACCGCCGACCACGCGTTCTCCCTCACCGTAGCCCGCCCACAAGGGGATGCCACCTCCGAAGCACACGAAGCGGTCGCCCGCGAGGCCGTAGAGCTCCCCTCCTGGAGCGGCCAGCGGGGCCAGGTCGGCGGTCGTCATGCGGTGGGCCACCGAGGTGTAGGCCTTGCCGGGAGCCAGGACGGGACCTGCGATCTCGGCTCCTTCCATGCGCTGGAAGGTCACCAGGTGTCCACCTGCGTCGACGACCGCGACAGAGACGAGCGCGCCCTCTCTGGCCGCCTGCCTGATCGCGGCCTCGCACATGCGAAGCGCGATCTCCAACCCCACCGCGTCCCGAAATTTCATGAACTCATGGGTATCGTCCGAAGTGTCCCCGTTGCAAGATCATCGTGGTTTCTGTCACATTTCGTTCTTCGGGCGTGTCGCACGCCAGAATTCGACCCCCTCGCGGGTCAGGAAGGCGTCAAACACCGACTCCATCGCCCCGACGAGGGGGCCTCTGTCGCCCAGCGCCGAGGGCAGGATCGGCGGAGGACGATCTCTGCGCATCGCCATGAGCGCGCCGTGGCAGGCTCGCTGGAGCGTGTCGCCGGTCAGCGCGACGCCGAGCCCGGACAGCGTGACGGCCGCGGGGTCGAGGGCGTTGATCAGAGCGCCGATGCCCTTGCCGAGAGCTCCTGCGTTGCTCTCGACGGCCTTGACGGCCTCGGGCTCCCCTCCTGCCGCGGCCTCGATGATGCGCTCGGCCTCGTGACGGCCCCGCCCTCGCCCCGCGGGCAGGCCCAGGTGGCGCAGGAGCGCGTTGCGGCCCACCGCGAGGCTCAGGCACCCTCGCGCGCCGCAGGGGCAGGGGTCGTCGCCGCCGGTGAGAGGCATGTGGCCGAACTCGCCCGCCGTACCGCCCGCCCCTGTCAGCGGGGTGCCGCCGATCAGCAGCGTGCCGCCGGGATCGAAGTCGACGTGCAGGTGCAGGCCCACGCTGACCCCTCGCAGATGGCCCCTGCGCGCCTCGGCCAGTCCCGCGAGCCTGGCGTCGTTGCCGATCCGCAGCGGGACGCCGCCCAGGTCGAGCGCCTCGGCCACGGGGACCTCGCGCCAGCCCAGGTGTGAGATGTCCAGCAGGCCGTCCTCGCGCACGGGACCGGAGGCCGACAGGCCCACGCCGACCACGCGCGGCCCCAGATGCGCCCGCAGAGCCGCGCCCAGGTCGTTCAGCGCGGCGGGCGTGCCGTCGTGCCCGCTGGCGGCCAGGACGGTCGACCCGCCGCCCAGCTCGCACGCGGCGATCGTCCAGGAGTCCTCGCGCAGGTCGGCGGCGAGGGCGAGAGGGCCGCGCGGATGCGGGCCGGGGATCTGCGTCGGGCGGCCCCTGGCGTGCTCCCCGGCCGGCTTCTCCTGGAGCAGTTCGTCCTCGACCAGCCCTGCCACCAGCACCGAGGTCGTGCCGCGAGCCAGTTCGAGATCGCGCGTCAGCTGCGAACGCGTACGGCTGGCGCCGCCGTCGTGGACCTCGCGCAGCAGTCGCAGCCTGTTGAGCGCCCGCAGGTCTCCCACATCCATGGAAGACAGTTTATGCTCTAGCCGTGAACAAAAGAGCGCGTATCGGTGTATTCGGCTTCTTCTTCCTCAACGGCTTCGTCATGGGCATGTGGGCCGCGGGACTGCCGGGCCTCAACGAGCGGCTCGACCTCGGGCCCGCCAAGCTCGGCGTCGCGCTGCTGCTCGTCTCCTTCGGAGCGCTGGTGTCGATGCTGGTCGCCGGGCCCCTCGTGGACCGGTGGACGAGCCGCAGGGTGTGCTGGATCGCGGGGCCCGCGTCGGGTGTGGTGCTGCTCGGCCCCGCGCTGGCGCCGAACTACGCGACGCTGTGCGTCATGGCCGTCGTGTTCGGACTGGGGCTCGGCTGCGTCGAGGTGGCGATGAACGTCCACTCGGTCGAGGTGGAACACGCCTACGGCAGGCCGATCATCTCGGCCTTCCACGGCACGTGGAGCCTGGGCGGCGCGTGCGCGGGCGCGCTGACCGCCCTCGGGCTGCGGCTGGGAGCCGACGGGCAGGTCCTGCTGGTGGTGGCGGCGGTGACGGTCCCGTTGCTGTTCCTGCCCGCCGCGCGGCTGCTGCTGCCCGGAAGGCCCGCCGCCGCGTCGGAGCAGGGCTCGGGCGGCGGTGGCATGGGGGCGATGAAGTGGGGGCTCGTCGCGCTCCTCGGCGTGGTCGCCTTCGCGGGGCACCTGAGCGAGGGCGCGGCGATCGACTGGGCCGCCCTGCACGCGCGGTTGGTGCTCGACGCCGATCCCGCGGCGGCGCCGCTGGCGTACACGGTCTTCGCCGTGGCGATGACCTCGATCAGGCTGCTCGGCGACCCGATCAGGGCGCGCCTTGGAGCCGTCAGGACGATCCAGCTGGCGGGCGGGTTCGCGACGGTGGGCTATCTGCTGGTGCTCCTCGTGCCGAACATCGTCGGGGCCTGGATCGGGTGGGCGCTCGCGGGCGTCGGCCTGGCCACCGTCGTGCCCGTGGTGTTCAGCGCGGTGGGGGCGGCGGGCGGCTCCGTCGGCAGGGCGCTGTCGGTGGTGACCGCCTTCGGGTATTCGGGGCTGCTGGTGGGGCCCGCGGTGCTGGGGTTCGTGGCCGACAGCGCCTCGCTGCCGGTGGCGCTGATCATCCCCGCGGTGATGGCGGCCGTGGTCGGCCTGACAGGCACCCCCGCGATCCGCGCGATCACCACCGCCGCCCCCGAGAAGGTCCCGGTCTCGTCCTGACCGCCGCGGGTCACGGGACAATGGGCCGGTGGAGCTACATGATCTGTCCGCAGGCGGCGGCGTCCTCGACCAGGTGGGCGACGCGGCGCGCGCGGCCCTTGCCCGTTACGCCGTCTCGCAGGCCGCCACCGTCACCCTGATCAATGTCTCGGAGAACGCGACGTTCCTGGTGGACGACTCCGGCACGGGGCGGCGGTCGATCCTTCGGGTGCACAGGCTCGGCTACCACTCGGCGGAGGCGATCGACTCGGAGCTGGCCTGGCTGACGGCCCTGCGCGCGCAGGCGGGCGTCAGGACCCCGGAAGTGATCCCCGCGAGGGACGGAGCAGGGGTCGTCCACGTCGCGGGCCGGCACGCGGTGATGTTCGAGTTCCTGCCAGGTGTCGAACCCCCCGAAGAGCGCCTGGTCGACGGCTTCAAGCAGCTCGGCGCGGTCACCGCCCGCATGCACAGGCACGCCAGGCGGTGGCGGCGGCCGCCCGGCTTCACCCGGTTCGCCTGGGACTGGGACGCGGCCTTCGGCAGGCAGGCGCGCTGGGGACGCTGGCAGGACGGCGTGGGCGTCGACGCGGAGGCCATAGCGCTGCTGGGGCGGCTCGAGAGCCGCCTGCGCGAGCGTATCGGGCGCTACGGCGAGGGGCCGGAGCGCTTCGGGCTGATCCACGCCGACATGCGCCTGGCCAACCTGCTGGACGACGGCGGACCCGAACCGAGCGTGATCGACTTCGACGACTGCGGGTTCGGCTGGCACGTCTACGACCTCGCCGCGGCGCTGAGCTTCATCGAGCACGAGCCGGTGGTGCCCGAGCTGATCGACTCCTGGCTGGACGGCTACCGCGGCGAGGAGCCGTTCGGACGGGAGGACGAACGGGAGATCTGGACGTTCATCCTGTTCAGGCGGTTGCTGCTGACGGCGTGGATCGGATCGCACCAGGGCGTGGAGATCGCCAGGGAGCTCGGCGCCGGCTACACCCTGGGCACCTGCGACCTCGCCGAGCGCTACCTCACCCGCTGACCCCCGGTCCGCCTCGTCGCACCCGCCGGCCTGTGGCAGCGTCAGGCGCGCGTGGGGGTCAGACCTCCTCTGAAGATCACCCACGGTGACGTGATGGCGTTCGTTTCGGCGCGAGCAGGGCTCTGACCTGGAGTTATGTGATCGTGACTTGACCGCCACGTTACGTGCATGTTTCATGTGGCCAGCACCGTAAACGTTTACAGCGAAAGTGCTGTAAACGTTTTCATCCGAGTGGGGGGACTGCCTTGGCCGAAGGACCCACGATCAACACGATCGCAGAGCGGGCCGGGGTGTCCATCGCCTCCGTCTCGCGGGTGCTCAACGGCCTGCCCACCAGGCAGGAGACCGTGCGCAAGGTGCTGGCCGCCGCCGAGGAGCTCGGCTACGTGCGCAACGCCGTCGCCAGGAGCCTCAAGTCGCGCCGTACCCACCAGGTGGCCTTCGCCATGGCCGACATCGGCAACCCCGTCTATCTGGCCATGGTCAGGCAGATCCAGCCGGTGCTCAAGGCGGCCGGATACCGGCTGGTGCTCCACTCCACCGACGCCATCGTCGCCGACGAGATCGACGTGCTGCACAGCCTCGGGGAGCGCTACGTCGACGGGCTGATCATGAGCCCGCTGCGCGTCACGAACGAGCACCTCAAGATGATCGCGACCGCGCGGGCGCCCGTCGTGATCATCGGTTCGGTGCCGGAGGGCACGCGGGTCGACAACGTCAGGGCAGACTCCCGCACAGGTGTCAGGCTGGCCATCGACCACCTGTACGAGCTGGGCCGCCGCCGCATCGGTTTCGTCAACGGCCCGCTCGACACCGTGCCGGGCGCCGCCCGAGCCGCCGCCTACGGCGAGGCGCTGAAGGAGCGGGGCCTGCCGTACGACGAGGAGATCGTCGAGGTGGGCGACTTCTACCGGGCCGAGGGAGCGCGCGCGGCTCGCGCGCTGCTTGACCGGGCGCCCGGCGTGGACGCGCTGATGTGCGCCAACGACCTGATCGCGCTGGGCGCGCTCGACGTGCTGCGCGCGGCGGGCCTTCGAGTCCCCGAGGACGTGGCCGTGGTCGGCATGGACGACACCGACCTGGCCGCCGCCTCGTGGCCGTCCCTGACGAGCGTGTCGCTCGGCTCGGCCGAGCGCGGCAAGGCCGCGGCCGAGCTGCTGCTCGACCGGCTCAACGACATGGACAGCCAGCCGCGCGTGGTCACGGTCGCCCCCCGGCTGGTGATCAGGGCCTCCACGGCGGGCGAAGCCGCGGTCCTCGGCGTCCGCGGCGAAACCTCGGGCGAAACCGTGAACATCCCACTCCAGTCGAAGGGAGGCACGCCATGACGGCGGTCGCGACCAGACCCCCGCGGACCTCTCCGCACAAGCGCCGCAAGCCCCGCTCGCGGCAGGGCCGCGAGACCCTGCTGCTGATGCTCCCGGCGCTGGTGCCGGTCCTGCTGTTCAGCGTCGGCCCACTGCTGTACGGCATCGGCCTGGCCTTCACCGACGCGCGCGCCGGCCGCAACGCGGTCTACGAGTTCGTGGGCCCCCAGAACTTCATCGACCTGCTGTCCGACGCCGACTTCTGGGCCTCCTTCAGGATCGGCCTGATCTGGGCGGTCTCGGTCACGGGCCTGCAGTTCCTGCTCTCGCTCGGCCTCGCGATCCTGCTGAACCAGAACCTGCGGTTCAGAGGGGTGGCCAGGGTGCTCGCCGTCGTGCCGTGGGCGATGCCGCCCGTGGTGATCGGCCTGATGTGGCGCCTGGTCTACCACCCCGACGCGGGCATCCTCAACAGCATGCTCGGCACCGACATCGACTGGCTCGCCGACTTCTCGCTGGCGCTGCCCGCCGTCATCGTGATGGGCATCTGGAGCGGCATGCCGCAGACCACCGTGGTCCTGCTGGCCGGGCTCCAGGGCGTGCCGAAGGAGCTGTACGAGGCGGTCGAGGTCGACGGCGCGGGCACCTGGCGCAGGTTCTGGAACATCACGCTGCCGCAGCTGCGCCCCGTGATCGTGGCCATCACCTCGCTCGACTTCGTGTGGAACATCAACCAGTTCAGCCTCGTCTACGTGCTGACCCAGGGCGGCCCCGGCGGCCAGACGCGGCTGCCGATGCTCTTCGCCTACGAGCAGGCCTTCCGCTACGGCTTCTTCGGCTACGCGGCGGCCCTCGGAGTGGCGACCATGATCGTCGTGCTGGCGGTGCTCGGCATCTATCTCTGGCGGCAGATGAGGGAGGCGTCATGAAGCAGATCCCGAAGTACGCGGCGCTGCTGGCCTACATGATCTTCCTGGTGTTCCCGCTGGTCTGGCTGGTCTCGACGGCGTTCAAGACGCCGCAGGAGATGGCCAACCTGAACCCCTCGTGGATCCCGCGCGAGCCGACCCTGAGCAACTTCGAGGCCGCCTTCACCGAGCAGGACCTGGTGGGCGCGGGCGTGCGCAGCCTCATCGTGGCGCTGTGCAGCGCGGTGCTCACCGTGGTCGTCGCCCTGCCCGCCGCCTACGCCATCGCGCGCCACCGCAGCCTGGTCAGCAAGATCGCGGTCGGGTGGGTGCTGGTCAGCCAGGTCTTCCCGTTCATCCTGATCATCATCCCGCTCTTCATGGTGCTGCGGAACCTCGATCTGGTGAGCACGCTGCCCGGTCTGATCATCGTGCACGTGACCTTCACGCTGCCGTTCGCCCTGTGGATGCTGCAGGGCTACGTGCGGGCGGTGCCTCCTGAGCTGGAGGAGGCCGCCTCCGTCGACGGCGCGGGACGCGTGCGCTCGATCGTGAGCGTGGTGGCGCCGCTGCTGGCCCCCGGCGTGGTGGCCACCTTGTTGTTCTCGTTCATCTCCTCGTGGAACGAGTTCCTCTTCGCGCTCGTGGTCCTGAAGGACCCCGACGTGATGACACTGCCGCTCACTCTGGTCCGCTTCACCGGGCCCGAGGGAGTGTCCAGGCTGGGTCCGCTGGCCGCCGCGTCGGTCGTGGCGACGATCCCCAGCCTGATCTTCTTCGCAATCATCCAGCGACGGCTGAGGTCCGGCCTCATGGCCGGAGCGGTCAAGGGCTAGGAGGCTCTTATGCGTATCAAATCCGCTTTGGCGGCCGCGGCGATCGTCGCGATGGCGGCCGCGTGCGGCTCCGGTGGTGGCGGCGGCGACGCCGCCGAGCCCGCCAAGTCGGGCGGCGAGCCCGTGAAGCTGAATTTCCTCAGCCTGGCCTGGCAGAAGGAGTCCGTGGCGGCCAACAAGGAGATCGTGGAGGCCTGGAACAAGGCCAACCCGAACATCCAGGTCACCTACGTCCAGGGCAGCTGGGACAACGTCAACGACCAGCTCGTCACCTCCTTCGAGGGCGGCGACGCCCCTGACGTGATCCACGACGACTCGCCCGCGCTGTCCGGCTTCGCCTCGCGCGGCTACCTGCTGGACCTGAAGGACAAGCTGCCGGCCGAGCTGAAGAGCGACATCCCGCAGTCGGCGTGGGACACCGTCACCTTCGACGACGGCAAGGGCAACCAGGGCGTCTACGGCGTGCCGTTCCTGCAGGAGTCGCAGGTCATCATCGCCAACAAGAAGCTGCTCGACGCCGCGAAGGTGCGCGTCCCCACCGCGGACGCCCCCTGGACGTGGGACGAGTTCGCCGAGGTCAGCAAGAAGCTGACCAAGGGCGAGACGTTCGGCGTGGCCTGGCCGATGAAGTCGCCCGTCAACAAGACGCTCAACCTGGCGCTCAACTTCAACGGCACCTTCTTCCAGACCGGCGCGGACGGCAAGACCACGGTCAAGGTCGGCCCGGAGGAGAAGCAGGTCCTCCAGCGCATCCACGACCAGCTCTACAAGGACAAGTCGGCCGACCCCTCGGCGCTCGGCATGGGCACCGCCGACCCGCTGCCCGGCTTCTTCGCCGGCAAGTACGCCCTGCTGCCCGTCGGCGTCTACCTGCGCCAGCAGGTCGTCGAGCAGGCGCCCGACGGCTTCGAGTGGGTCACCCTTCCCCCGCTGAAGGGCGAGACCACCAACCAGGGCGCGGTCTCCCAGACCCTGTCGGTCTCGGCCGACAGCAAGCACCCCGACGAGTCCATCAAGTTCATGTCGTTCTTCCTGAACGGCCCGAACCAGGCCAAGCTCGCCAAGGGCGACTGGCTGCTGCCGACCTCGCAGAAGGCCGCCGCCGACCCGTCGATGACCACCAAGGAGAACGGCTGGGACATCGCCACCGCCTCCGCCAAGGACCTCGTCGTCGCGCCGTTCCTGAAGGTCAACGGCTTCGACGAGTGGAAGAGCAAGGTCGCCACCCCGACCCTGCAGCAGTACTTCGCCAACAAGATCTCCCTTGACGACGCGGCCAAGCAGCTCGTCGAAGAGGGGAACAAGGTGCTGGAGCGGTACTCCCGGTGAGTCTGCTCAAGGATCGCGCCCGGGGGTGTCTGCTCGGCCTGGCGGCCGGCGACGCCCTCGGGGCACCTGCCGAGAACATGGAGCCCGCCCAGATCCGCGAGAAGTGGGGCAGGCTCACCGAGATCGAGGGCGGCGGCACCGACGACACGGAGTACGCGATCTTCGCCGCCTCCCTGCTCGTGCGGCACGGCCACGACCTCACCAGTGACGACGTCGCCGACGCCTACCGCAGGGAGATCATCCCCGCGGTGCTCGGCCCCATGAAGGGCGCGGGCTTCTCCGAGCTCGGCACCGTGTCGGCACTGCGGCGCGGGCTCGAACCGCCCATGACCGGGATGATCCACGCGCACGGCTGGTCCGACGGGCTGGCGATGCGGGCGGCGCCGTACGGCATCTTCTGCCCAGGCGATCCCGCGGAGGCGGCCCGGCTGATCGAGCAGGACGGCCTGGTCAGCGGCGAGGGCGAGGGCATCAACGGCGGCAGGGCGGTCGCGGCTGCCGTCGCGGTCGCCATGAGCGGCGCAGCCCCCGGCGAGGTGGTGAGAGCAGGGCTCTCAGCGATCCCCCAGGACTCGTGGACGGCCAGGACCATCTCCAGGGCGCTGCCCCTCAAGGACTCGCCCGAAGGGCTGCACGAGGCCGTGGTGATCAGGCACTACCCGTGGACCGACCTCGCGCCCGAGGCCGTGGCGCTGGCCTTCGCCGCCTACCTGCACGGCGACGGCGAGGTGGAGGAGTCGGTGACCTACGCGGTGAGCCTGGGCAGGGACGCCGACACCATCGGCGCCATCGCGGGCGCCATGGCGGGGGCAGGACGCGGCGAGGCGGGCGTGCCCGGCAGGTGGGCCGAGCGCATCGGCCCCGCCACCGGCAAGTGCCTGCCCGTCGTGGCGGGCAAGCACGTGCTCGACGTCGCGGATGAGCTCGCGAGACGACTGTAAGGACAGCACATGTCGGGGGACAGGATCACAGGAGCCTTCGTCGGGCTGGCCGTGGGCGACGCCGCCGGCTGGCCCGCGGCACGGCACCGCGCGGCGCTGCACGCGCCATGGAGCAGACGGCTGCACCGCGAGCTCGACGCCTTCGCCGAGGAGCACAGGGTCACGACGCTGCCCGTGCCTTTCGCGCTCAACCAGCCGACCGCGCCGCTGGCCGTCGGCCCTTCCGACGACGCCGAGTGGCTGGCGTGGACGGCGCTGACGCTCTCGCAGGACAGGGTGCGGGCCTTTGTCGACCTGTCGGGGCGAGACGACCTGCGGGCGCGGATCTCGGTGACCACCGCGCTCGGCAACCTGCGCGGCGGCCTCGAGCCGCCCGCCAGCGGGCACGACAACCCGCACTTCTTCGACGACGCCGCGGCCGTCAGGGCCGTGGCCTTCGGCGCCGTGGGACAGGACCCCACGCGCGACGCGCAGATCACCAACGCGGGTGACGGCGTGCTCGGCGCGAGGGCGATGGCCGCGGCGGTGGCCGAGGCGGTGTCGGGCGGCTCGGCCGCGCTCGCCGTCGAGGCGGCGCTGGCCCAGCTGCCCGAGGACAGCGCGATCGGCGTCAACGCCAGGGCGGCGCTGCGGGTGACGCGCAAGGCGGGAGGGGCCTTCGCCGCCGTGCCCGCGCTCGACGCCGAACTGATCGACCATGTCTACAGCTACGCCGTCTCCGCGGCGGTGACCGTGCCCGTGGCGCTCGCGCTGGCGGAGGTCTCGGGCGGGTCGCTGGTCGAGGCCGTGCCCGCCGCCGCGTGCCTGGCGGCGGTGGCCGACTCGGCGCCCGCGCTCACCGGGGCGCTCACGGGCGCCTGCGGCGGATACAGAGTGATACCTGAGGGGTGGGCCGCCTCCGCACGGAGGCTGGCCGGGTGCTGCCTGCCTGAACTGGCCGGCAGGGATCTACTGGATATTTCGGAGGGAATCGCATGACGCCGCTGGAGGACAGGGCCACTGGTTGCGTGGCGGGAGCGGCGGTGGGTGACGCGCTCGGCGGCGCCACCGAGGGCTGGACTCCCGAGCAGATCACGCAGCGCTACGGTGGGACGGTCGAGGGGGTCGTCCCGCCCTTCAACGCCGACTGGCGCAACGCCCGGCCCATCGCGCCGTACCACAAGGGCGACGGCCACATCACCGACGACACCCTGATGACGCACGCGCTCATCCGCGTCTACCAGAAGGCAGGCGCTCACCTCGACGCCTACTCCATGGCCGAGCACATGGTGCCCGAGATGATGGGCGAGAAGCAGTGGATCCCCGAGCTGGAGGCCGACGCGCTGCCGCTGCAGCGGGTGTTCCTGGCCGAGAAGTGGATCGTCGCGCGGCTGCACTACGGGCACAACGACCCGCGTGAGGCGGGCGTCGGCAACATCGTCAACTGCGGCGCGGCGATGTACGTCGCGCCCGTCGGCATCGTCAACGCCGGCGACCCCGACGCCGCCTACGCCGAGGCGATCGACCTGACGGGCGCCCATCAGTCCTCCTACGGCCGCGAGGCCGCGGGCGTGATGGCAGCCGCCGTCGCGGAGGCGATGCGACCCGGCGCGAGCGCCGACTCGGTCGTGGCGACCGCCATCAGGCTGGCCAAGGACGGCACCAGGGCCGCGATCGAGGCCGTGTGCTCCAGAGCGCGCGACTTCGGCCACTGGGAGGGGTCGTTCGAGGGGTTGCGCGCGGCCATGCGTCCCTACGACACCGTCGCCGACACCTACCGCGACCAGGGGCTCGGCGCCCGGCGGCCCTCGCGGGTGCACAGCATCGAGGAGCTTCCCCTCGCGCTGGCGTTCCTGCTCATCGCCAAGGGCGACGTCAGGGACACGGTCCTGGGCGGGGTCAACTACGGGCGCGACGCCGACTCGATCGCCTCCATGGGCGGGGCGATCGCGGGCGCTCTCGGCGGGCTGTCGGCCGTGCCGTCCGACTGGGTCGAGCAGATCGGCACCGCCAGCCGTACGGACCTGGTCGCCCCCGGGCGCGCCATCGCCGAGGTCGCGCTGCGGATCCATCGCGACGACCTGGCCAGGCGCAGGGCCCACGAGGACGCCTTCGCCGAGCTGGCCGGCCAGTGATCAGGCTCACCTGGGTGCAGCCGGAGGACCTGGTGGGGCACGAGCTGCGCCAGGCCGCCGAGGACGGGCGCGACGTGCGGGAGATCACCGCCCGCTGGCACGCGGCGGGCGGCCACGACGCGCCGCCGAGGGCGGGGGCCTCCGAGGCCGGCGCCCTGCGGCTGCGCGGGCTGGCCGAGGAGCTGCTGGACGAGCTGGCCACGCTGAGGTCGCCGCTGGAGGAGCCCACGGAGCTGGCCGACATCATCGCCGTCTGCCCGGGCTGGCCCGCCCGTCAGGCGGATCTCCTCCAGGAGGGGAGGCGGGCGGCCAGGCCCGAGCACGCCCGCGTGCTCGGGGCGTGGCTCGGCAGGGCGGCGGGCTGCGTGCTCGGCAAGCCGGTGGAGAAGATCCCGCGCGAGGGCATCAGGCAGATCGCCGAGGCCACGGGCAACTGGCCCATCCAGGGGTGGTTCACCGGGGTCGGGCTGCCCGACGAGATCGCCCGGCGGTGGCCGTGGAACCGGCGCAGCGCGGTCAACTCTCTCGCGGAGAACATCGACGGCGTCCCCGAGGACGACGACCTCAACTACCCGCTGCTGGCCCTGACGGTGCTCGAGCGGCACGGGCGCGGCTTCACCACCGACGACGTCGCCAAGCTGTGGCTCGACGAGCTGCCTGCGGGCCGTACGTTCACCGCCGAGCGGGTCGCCTACCGCAACCTGCTGGCCGGGATCGAGCCGCCGCTGACCGCGACCTATCGCAACCCCTTCCGCGAGTGGATCGGCGCGCTGATCAGGACCGACCTCTACGGGTGGGTCAACCCGGGCGACCCCGCGACCGCGGCGGAGTACGCCTGGCGCGACGCCCGCCTCACCCACACCGCCAACGGCGTCTACGGCGCGATGTTCGTGGCCGCCATGTGCGCCCAGTCGCTGGTCGCCACCTCGGTGAAGGAGGTGGTCGAGGCGGGCCTGTCCGTCGTCCCTCCGCGCTCCCGGCTGGCAGGCGCCGTACGGCAGGCGGTCGAGGACGCCTCGGCCGCCGCCGACTTCGAGCAGGTCCTCGACCGCCTGCACGAGCGGCACGGCGACCTGCACTGGGTGCACACGATCAACAACGCCGCCCTCGTCGCCGCCACCCTCGTGCACGCCCAGGGCGACTTCACCGCCTCGATCGCGGGCGCGGTCGCGGGCGGCTGGGACACCGACTCGGCGGGCGCGACGGTCGGCTCGATCGCCGGAGCGCTGAACGGAGGCGTGCCCGAGCGGTGGAGGATGCGTGACAGCCTGGCCTCCAGCCTGACCGGGTTCGACGGCATCGCGCTGGGTGAGCTCGCCGAGCGCACGGAGAGGATGATAGAGCCATGATCTCGGTCTTCGGCAGCGCGAACATGGATCTGGTCGCCTACGTCCCCTCGGCGCCCAAACTCGGAGAGACGGTCACGGGGCGCGCCTTCCGTACCATCCCCGGCGGCAAGGGGGCCAACCAGGCGATCGCCGCCGCCCGAGCGGGCGGCGAGGTCGCCTTCCTCGGCGCGGTGGGCGACGACTCCTTCGGCGCCGCGCTGCGCGCCACCCTGGAGGAGGCGGGGGTCGACGTCGCCGCGCTGCGGCGGGTCGAGGGCCCGAGCGGCATCGCGCACATCGTGGTGGAGGACGCGGGAGGCAACTCGATCATCGTCGTGCCCGGCGCGAACGGCAGGGTCACCGAACCCTCCGGCGACGACCTGAGCGTGATCGCCGGCTCCTCCGCGCTGCTGCTCCAGCTGGAGCTGCCCATGGAGGCCGTCATCGGCGCGGCCCAGGCCGCCCAGGTGTCGGGCGTCGCGGTCATCCTCACCCCCGCGCCCGCCCAGCCGCTGCCGGAGAAGCTGCTCGACGCGGTCAGCCTCATCGTCCCGAACGAGCACGAGGCCGCGGCGATCACCGGGCTGACCGACCAGGACAAGGCGCTGGACGCGCTGCTCGAGCGGGTCCCCGAGGCGGTGATCACCCTGGGCTCCGAGGGCGCCCTGTACGGCTCTCGCGAAGGCGCGCGCCTGCGCGTTCCCGCGGTCAGGGTGAAGGCCGTCGACACGACCGCCGCGGGTGACACCTTCGTCGGCGCGCTGTCGGTGGCCCGCTCGGAGGGCATGGCGCCCGCCGACGCCCTCCACTTCGCCTCGGTCGCCGCGTCGATCTCGGTCCAGCGCGAGGGCGCGAGCACCTCGATGCCCACCCGCGCCGAGATCGACGCGTCGCTGAACACCGGCTGAGCCTTCAGGGAAGGAGCGCGCCGTGGACGCCCCCAGGGAGATCGACCTGCCGACCACGCGTTGTTCCTGAGGGGGCCAGGCCCCGTCGCCGAGGGCTCGGAGTGGTACTACCGTGCGCCTGGTAGTACGGGCCCGAGTGGAGGGCCGTCATCGTGTGATCATCACTCTTAGGAGTGATGATTTCGACCACTCTGAGGTATAACGCCACCTGCGCCGCAATCGCCTAAGATAGGTAAGTGATCTTGCGCGACGGCCTCAGGCAGCTGACCCGGCCGATCATCCTGGCCCTGGTCAAGGGAGAAGCCGGACCGTCGTTCCCCCGATCACGCCGTCTGGGGCCACCCATGCCCGCCTTCTTGGGCCTGCTGCCGTTCCGGACCATCGATCTGGTCCTGCTGGCCGACATCCTGCTCGCCTGGGGCCTGTTCAGCACCGGGCTCTCGGACCTCCTGGAGGGGCAGAGGCGCTCTCCCGGCGGCCCGGCGAGCGGGTTCCCCGAGGCGTTCCTGTGGTTCGCGGCGGCGGCGTCCTCCGTGCCCCTGCTGTTGCGCACCTGGTGGCCGCTGGCGGCCTGGCGGCTGTCCACGGTGAGCATGCTCCTGAGCGTCCCGATCGTGCAGACGTTGCTCTCCACCCCCTACTCCGTGGCGGCGGTCATCACCTACCCGCTGGTCGTCTACTCCGTCGCCACTCGCTGCGAACGGGAGACCACCCTGGGCGTGTGGGTCCTCTCCGTCCTGGCCGCGGGGGTGCTCGACCCCTCCCATGCCCCTGATCTGCTGTGGAGCCCTGAGATCCTGGGCGGTGCGGCCCTGCTGGCCGTCGCCGCGATCCTGGGCTACAACGTACGCGCCCGGCGGCTGGCCGCCACGCGCCTGGCCGAGGAGGAGCGGCGCAGCGAGCGGGCGCTGGCCGGGCAGGCCGCGCTGGAGGAACGGGCCAGGATCGCCAGGGAACTGCACGACGTCGTGGCGCACCACATGTCGGTGATCGCCATCCAGGCGGAGGCCATCCCGCTGAAGGCGGGCGGGGAGCCCCGGCAGTTGGAGGAGGGTATGGCGGAGATCCGCACGCTCTCGCTCGCGGCCATGACCGAGATGCGCCGCGTGCTGGGCGTGCTTCGAGACGAGGACGGGCGCACGGACACCGCGCCGCAGCCCGGCCTCGGCCGCCTGGAGGAGCTTGTCGGCACCGCGCGCTCCGCCGGGCTCACCGTGACGCTCAAGCTGGTGGGCGACCTGCTCGGGCTGCCCACGGCGGTGAGCCTGTCCGCCTACCGGATCGCGCAGGAGTCGCTCAGCAACGCCATGCGGCACGCGCCCGGATCGGCCGTCTCGATGAGAATCGCCCGTTCCAGAGCCGAGCTGCACATCCAGGTGACGAACGGCGCCGGGCGCGGCTCCCCGGCGAAACCGGGACACGCAGGACACGCGGGACACGGCCTGATCGGGATGCGGGAGCGGGTGTCCATGCTCGGCGGAAGCCTGTGGGTGGGGCCTGCCGGGACGGGGTTCGCGGTCACCGCCATACTCCCGATCGTGGAGAACGCGTGACGATCCGGGTGCCCTCTCCCCCCGTGGAGGGACACGGAGGTGGGCACCCCGGTGTGATGTGATCGACGATCATGAATTCTAGCGTTCTGACTGGTTCTTCCATCCAGTCAGAAAGGCTCGCATGTTCCGCCGCGCACGCACAGTGGCCGCCGCCGCAGCGTTGACCTACCTCATCGTCCCCGCTCCCCAAGGTGACCGGATCGTCAAGGTCTATGGGGATCTGGGCGCGGCGGAGCACGTCGCCGTCATCGTCCCGGGTTCCGACACCACGGCCGCCACCTTCGACGGCGGCAGGGCCAAACCGTACAGCACGCCGGGGGGAGGTGCCCGCGCGCTGCTGGCCGAGGCGCGGGCGCTGGACCCCGGCTCCAGACTGGCCGTGGTCGCCTGGCTCGGCTACGACAGCCCGGCGACCGTCAGCCTCGCGGTGGCGACGGACACGTCCGCCGTCGCAGGGGGCGGGGAGCTGCGGCGCTACGTCACCGAGACGCTCAGGGGCAAGCGGGTCAGCCTGCTGTGCCACAGCTACGGATCGGTCGTGTGCGCCAAGGCCGCTCCGGGGTCGGGCGCCGCCGAGCTGGCCGTCTTCGGCAGCCCAGGCCTCGGCGTCTCGGCCCCCGGCGACCTGGGCGGGCCCCGGCTGTGGGCGGGAAGCGGCGCCCAGGACTGGATGCGCGGCGTGCCCAAGCTCCGGCTCGGACCCCTCGGCTTCGGTCCCGATCCGGCTGGCCCCGCCTTCGGCGCCCACCTGTTCGCGACGGGTGAGGCCGGACACAGCGACTATCTCAAGCCGGGCAGTGAATCGCTGCGCAACCTCACCCTGATCGCCCTCGGCCGGACCGGCGAGGTGTCCCGTGGCTAGCGTCGCGACCCGGATCGCGACGGCCACCCCGGCGGACAGGGACCGGGGGGTGGACGCGCTGCGCGCGCTGGCGATCCTGGGGGTGGTCCTGGGGCACTGGATGGTCACGGCGTGGGCGCGCGGGCCCGGCGGAACGATACGCGTCTCCAGCCCACTCATCCACCTGCCGGAGTTCACGCCGGCGTCATGGGTGCTGCAGACCCTGGCGGTGTTCTTCTTCGTGGGCGGCTACGCGGCGGCGCGGAGCCTGCGCGCGGCGAAGGGGCGTCCGGCCTGGGTGCGGGCCAAGATGGGGCGGCTTGTGCGGCCGGTCGGGCCGCCTGCGCTGATCTGGGCGGGGATCGCGGCCGGGCTGATGCTGAACGGCATGCCGCCCGGTTCGATCAGGGCGCTGCTGCTGCCGGCGGCCGCGCCGGTCTGGTTCCTGGCGGTCTTCGCCGCGCTCACGTCAGCCACTCCTCTGCTGGTGCGTGAGCGGCCGGGCGTTCTGATCGTCTCGGCGGCCGGGGTCGTGCTCGCGGTGGACGTGGGCAGGTTCGCCCTCGGCGGGCCGGCCTGGCTGGGGTGGGTGAACCTGGCGGCCGGCTGGCTGGTGCCGTACGCGCTGGGCATCGCCTGGGGCCAGGGCGCGTTCACCTCCCGCCGGGCGGCGGTGGGCTTGCTGGCGGGAGGTACGGCCGGGGCCGTGGCGCTGGTCGCCGGGTTCGGCTATCCGGCCAGCATGGTGGGGGTGACCGGCGCGAAGGTCTCCAACCTCAGCCCGCCCACGCTCGCCGCGGTCTGCTTCGGGATCGCCCAGGTGGGGCTGGCGCTGTTGCTGCGCGGGCCGCTCACCCGCCTGATGCGGCGGCCCCCGCTGTGGGCGGCGGTGGCGATGGTCAACCTGTCCGCGATGGCGATCTTCCTGTGGCATCAGACCGCGCTGCTGGTGACCGTCCTGGTGGCGCTGCGCTTCGGCGACCTTCCCGGCCTGCTGACATCTCCCGCCGAGCCCGTCTGGCTGCTGCAGCGGCTGGCCTGGCTCCCGGTCCTCGCCCTGCTGCTGGTCCTCGGACTGCTGCCGGGCATGCTCCGAGCCTCCTTCAACGACCGGGCCTCGTCATCGAGCTGAGGACAGGTTCCATCCGCAGGGGGTCGAGAAACAACGAGCGGTTGTCCGAGGTTGGGGGAAGCGCGCCATGTGCCCTTCGGCCGGCGGTCGCTGAGGCGGCATTGGTTTCGCATGGTGAGGTCCAGCCTCGGATGGCGGCGCTTCGAGTCAGAGCCCGGCCGTGAGGTCCGATGGCGGTTCTGCGCTGCCGGTGTGAAACGCAAGACCGCCACCGTTCGCGGGCCGGAACCCCAGTTCATGGAGTTCGGGAACGTCGATCGCGGTGAGCACGCGCAGGGCACCGGCCTCGGCTGCCTCGCAGACCGCGAGACGCACCAGCGCATCGCGTACCGCCGATGGGACGCCGGGCTGGATGTGCACCACGTCGAGACGGGCGGTGGTGTGCTGCTCGTCCTCCCAGGACGCGGCTGCTTGACCGACGAAAGGTCTCCCGCGGGCGTTGTCGACGTGGGCCTGAAGCCAGCAGACAAGCTTTGCCTCGGCGATCAGCTGTCTGGGAATGGTGATGTCCATCCCCGCCTTGGCCAGCCAGTAGCCGGCCTCGGACGCAGGCGGGGGCACCGATGCCGACGGCGATCCCAGACTGAAAGTGAAGTAGCCCCTCTTCAGAACACCCCTCGGCGGCGGCACAGGGGGGAGCACGACGCCGTCGGCGCGTGGAACCGAACCGATGAAGAAACCGGCGGGGCAGACGTCTGAGCATCGTGGGTGTCCAGCACGACGTACCCGTCTCGAGTCACCCGGCGGCTTCGACGAACGAATCCAGTCTGGAGTTCCTCCGCGAGGCGAGATGCGACGTCTGCGGCCCACTCGTCTGCCGAGGTCACCGGCAGGCCGGTCCACGAACTCTCCGGCGCCGTCGGAAACTCGACCTTGATGGCGTACATGTTCGGATCTCGCCGCCAGCGGAAGATCACTGACATGCTGTCGGGCTCCGCCAGGACATCGACGGGGGAGTATCCGTCCGTCACGGCGCCCGCACGTAGCAGGCACGTCCTGACCGCCCTGAGGACCTCCTGCCGGGACCACTCAATCGCCACATGTCCAGGCTCCCACACCCTTCCCCATCGGATCGGGACTTGTCGCTGAAGATCGTTCTAGCCTCTTAGATGCTCCACGCACTCGTCGCGGTAGCGCTCGACCTGGCTCCTGACGCGCGAGGGGTCGATGAGCACCGCCCTCGACACCGAGGGCAGCACCGCGTGCCGTACGCCGGAGAAGAGCCTGGCCACCGCGGAGGGAGAGCCGCCCTGGGCGCCGAGACCAGGCGACAGGATGGGCCCGCCCAGGCGGTCGAGGGGGTGGCCGACCTTGTCCAGCGTCGCGCCCACGACCACCCCGACCGAGCCGAGGCCGTCCTCGCCCTCGTTGGCCGCAGCCACCCCTTCGAAGATCTGGTCGGCCACGGCCGACTGCAGGGTGAGCGCCTCGGGGTTGGAGGTGCGGGCCAGCACGAACACGCCGGCGTCGTTGGCGCGCGCGGTGGTGATCGCGCCCGCCAGCGAGCCGAACCCCAGGTACGGGCTGACGGTCATCGCGTCGGCGGCCATGGGGCTGCCCTGCTCCAGGTACGCCTCGGCGTAGCCGGCCATCGTGGAGTCGATGTCGCCCCGCTTGACGTCGAGGATCACCAGCGCCCCCGCCTCGCGCAGGGAGGGGATCATCCGCTCGAGCACCGCCACGCCCCTGCTGCCCCACCGCTCGAAGAAGGCCGACTGCGGCTTGACCGCCGCGGCCACGCCGGACACCGCCTCGGCGACGGTGAAGGTGAAGCGTTCGAGCCCCGCGGGGGAGTCGTCGAGGCCCCACGCGGTCAGCAGCGCGGGGCTCGGGTCGATGCCCACGCACAGCGGCCCTCGCCGCTCCATCTGCGCGCGCAACCGCACGCCGAACGGCTCGCTCATGCCCGCGACTCTACTGGACGGTTCCCTCGGCGAGCTCGGCCTCGACGCTGTCAGCCGCCTTGACCAGGGCGGCAAGGGCTCGCGCCACCGTGGTGGTCTCCATGCTCGGCCGTCCGGACTCGGTGACCTGGTGCGGCGCGTACGGCACGTGCACGAAGCCGCCCCGCAGGCCGGGCCGCTCGGTCGCGATCAGGTGCGCCAGGCCGTAGGCCACCTGGTTGCAGACGAACGTGCCCGCGGTGTAGGAGACCTCGGCGGGGATCCCCTCCTCGCGCACGGCGCGCGCCATCGCCTTGACCGGCAGCGTGGACAGGTAGGCGTCGGGGCCGCCCTCCACCACCGGCACGCCGTACGGCCTGCGTCCCTCGTTGTCGGGGATGCGCGCCTCGATGAGGTTGATCGCGACCTTCTCCACCGAGATCGCCGTCCGCCCTCCCGCCTGCCCTGTGCAGAGCACCAGCTCGGGATCGTGCAGGTCGACGGCCTCGCGCAGCGCCGTCAGCGCGCCCGAGAACGTGCAGGGCAGCTGGGCCACGTTCACCCCGGGGACCAGCACGACGGCGTCGTAGGACGGGTTCGTCGTCTCCCCGCCGAAGGGCTCGAACCCGGTCAGCAGCACACGCGTCATGTCATCCATCCTCGAGGTGGTCTCGTCGCCTTCGAGGTACGAGTGTCGGGCATGGCGGTCATCGGACGAAACGGTGCGGACCGCCTCATGGTGATCACTTTCGCCAGGGGGCCGACTGGGTAGATCACCTGACATGTACGAGATCGCCCAGCGTGTTCTCACGCTGCTGACCGAGCCGCAGCGCGAGGTCACGGTGACCGTCGGCCTGCCGTACGAGGAGCCGACGGGGGAGTGGTCGTGTCCCTACCGCATCGACGGGCTGGCCGGATGGGAGCACGAGAGGAAGGTCTCTGGCGTGGACTCGATCCAGGCCCTGGAGATCGTGCTGACCGTCGTGCGCAGCGCGCTGGAGGGCTCGCCCGAGGCGCGCGACGGGCTGCTGGTCTGGGAGGAGTTCACCTGAGCAGGCGGCGCCAGCGGGGCAGCTCGGTCACGACGGTCGCGGCGGCGAGGAGCGACACGACGACCGCGACCGCGGGGGCCCACGCCAACCATGACGACGCCACGGCGGCGACCAGCTGGAGCAGCACGAGCAGGATCGTGACGACACCGGGTACGGCGACGATCACGTGACGCTTGTCCCCGGGCGTGGAGAACAGGGTCGGGAGCCCGATCAACACGATCACCGACAGTACGGCCAGCGGCACAGAATGTGGCGCCAGGGCCCACGGCGTGGCGATCCAGGCCAGCAACTCGGTGGCGAATCGAAGTGCAGAGCCGATTCCGGCTTTTTCAGGCACCCGGAAACCCTACTATGTGCCGTTATGTCTGACACAAGACTGCTGGAGCTCAGGGCGCGTACCCCTCAACGCCCACCGGGACCGGAGCTGGCCCAGGTTCTCGACCTGACCAGCCCCTCAGGGCTGCGCCTGCGCCGCTACCGTCCCGCCGAGCGTCCCCGCCCGCTGATGGTGTACCTGCACGGCGGCGGCTGGGTGATCGGCGATCTGGACTCCCACGACAGGACCTGCCGCAGGATCGCGCTGGAGTGCGACGTCGAGGTGCTGGCGGTGGACTACAGGCTCGCCCCCGAGCACCCGTGCCCCGCGGCGCTCGACGACGCCGTGGAGGTGCTGCGCTGGGCCAGGCCCGTCGCCGTCGCGGGCGACAGCTCCGGCGGCTACCTGGCGACGATGGCCTGCCTGCGCCTGCGCGACGAGGGCTGCGCGGTGCCCGCTCTCCAGGTGCTGCTCTGCCCCAACACCGACCTCACGCTCTCCTGCGCCAGCGTCGCCTCGGGCTCAGGGCTCGACGCCGACACGCTCGCCTGGTTCGTCGCCCAGTGGGTGCCGGAGCCCGCCGCTCGCGCCGCCGCCAGCCCGCTGCTGTCGCCCAACCTGTACGGCCTGCCGACCACGCTCCTGGTCACCGCCGAGAACGACGCCCTGCGCGACGAGGGCGACGCCTACGCCGCCAGGCTCGCGGCGGCCGGTGTGAAGGTGGTGCACAGGCAGGAGCCGGGGCTGCAGCACGGCTTCATCCAGGACGCCTCCCCTGAGGCGGCCGCGGCCCACGACAGGGTCTTCTCCGACATCAAAGCGCTGATCCCGCGCTGAGCCTCATGCCGGATCATGCCCGGCATGAGCCTTCCCCGCCTGATCGCGACCGACCTGGACGGCACGCTCCTCGACGCCGAAGGCGCCCTCTCCCCGCTCACCCGCCGCGCCCTGCGGCTGGTCAGCGAGGCGGGGGCCGTCACGTCCTGAAGCCGTCCTGGGCGGCCATGACCTCCTCGGCGTGCTCGAAGGCCCACACGCCGAACGCCTCGATCGGCTCGAGCATGCTGAGGCCCAGCTCGGTCAGCGCGTACTCCACCCTCGGCGGCGCCTCGGCGTAGGCCGTGCGGGAGACGATCCCGTTGAACTCCAGGCGGCGCAGCGTCTCGTTCAGAACCTTGGGACTGATCCCGCCGATGGTGGTCCGCAGGTCGGCAGGACGGCTCGGCCCGTGCCGCAGCGCCCACACCACCACCGCGTTCCAGGTGTTGGCGAGCAGGTCGAAGGCCAGCCTGGCCTGGCAGTCAGCGAGGAACATCCCGGCACACACCAATCGGTATCTATTGGTTTTTCTATCTTCGTCCTTACCTACACCCTTGAGGAGGACGGATGCGTATCGGCATTCTCGGCGCAGGCGGCATGGCCGACGCCCTCGGCACCCAGTGGACGCGCGCGGGCCACCAGGTGATGACCAGCGGCAGGAGCTCGGGCTCCTTCGCCCAGGCGATGGCGTACGGCGACGCCGTGCTGCTCGCCGTGCCCGCCCACGCCGCGCTCGGCGTGGTAGACGAGTCGCTGCGCGGCAAGGTGCTCATCGACTGCACGAACCCGATCGAGGACGGCGAGCTGACGGCCGACCACCCCATGGCCGAGCGGCTCGCCGCCGCCACGGGGGCGCACGTGGTTAAGGCGTTCAACCTGTGCCACGTGGACGTCTGGCGGATGACGCCGCCGGTGTTCGGCGGTCGCCCGCTGGCCGTGCCACTGTGCGGGGACGACGAGGGGGCGCTGGCGGTGGTGCGGCGGCTGGTCGAGGATCTGGGCTGCACGCCGTACGACGGGGGAGGGCTGGCCAGGGCCGCACTGTTGGAGGCGACGGCCGCCTTCATGATCGGGCTGTGGTTCAAGGGCCTGGACGCCCAGGCCATCGCGCCGCCGCTGTGACAGGACTACACCCGCCGATGTAGTCGCGATGACGACCGGTGGCGGATGCCCGGGTCCGCCGCCCGCCCGATCCTGGTCCACATGGTCAGATTCTTCACCCCCTTCAAGATCTTCACCGCGGTCAACGTGGTGGCGGTCCTCCTGCAGGCCTTCACCGCCGGCCAGCTGCTCGGTGGCGCGGGCAGCGCGATGCACGGCACGGGCGCCGGGGCCGTCCATGTCGCAGGGCTGCTCCTGCTCGTCACCGGCGTGCTCGTGTGGCGCCCCGGCAGGGGCCCGGGCTGGCCCGCACTGGCCAGCCTGGCGATCCTCCTGCTGGGCTTCGTTCAGTCGGCGACAGGCGGCTCGGGCGCCGTCGCCCTGCACGTGCCCCTCGGCATGGCGATCATGGGCCTCAGCGTGTGGCTGGCGGTCTGGGCGTTCACACCCTCCCGTTCGGCACGCAGTGTGTCATCGTGAGCCCCGCGACGTCGCGCGGGCCGTTCTTGCCGAGCTGTGAGAGCCTCTTGGTCTCCTCCTCGTTCAGCTCCTGCTGGGCAGGGGCTCCAGGTGGGCGACGTCCGCGGGCGTGATGCCCAGCCCCTGGCCGACGCGCAGGCCGAGGTCGTCCTCCACCATGAGGAAGTGCCAACCATGCGCTCCTGGATCGGCCGGTCGCACTGCTTGAGGTTGGCGACGAGAGTGGGCACCAGGTCGTCGCGCTCCCACTCCTGCATGAGCAGGTAGCGCTGGCCCGCCTGCAGGTAGTCGGTGGTGCGCGGGATGTGCTTGCGGGTGAGCCGTCCCGTCAGCACGGAACCCTGCTCGTCGTGCGTCGGGTACTCCGCCTCCCGCAGCCCGCCGGTGATCGACGGCTCGTAGTTGACGTGCGGGTTCTCGCCCTCGCCGTCGACGTGGTAGGTCATCAGGCCGTCGCGCTGGTTGGTCCGCACGTCGGCGTGCTTGGCCTGGGTCACCGGTAGCTGCAGGTAGTTGGGCCCCACCCGGTAACGCTGCGTGTCGCTGTAGGAGAACGTCCTGCCGACCAGCATCTTGTCGTCGGAGAAGTCGAGCCCGTCCACCAGCACACCGGTGCCGAAGGAGATCTGCTCGTTCTCCGCGAAGTTGTTGGCCACGTTGCGGTTGAGCACCATCGTGCCGACGGGCATCGGAGGGAACTCGAGCGCCGTCTCCCTCCTCGTGGGTGCGTGCCACCCCTCCATATCCGGAAGAAAGGTCGATAAAAGTCCATATGGGCTTTGACTCCAGCGGGTCCATCAGCATGCTTGCCTCATGACGGACGTACGGGTGATCGTCGGCCCCGGACTGCGGGCGGACAGGGCGCTGGTGGGGGAGGTCGCCGAACGCGAGTTCGCGGCCCTGGGAGTGCGCGGCGTGCTCACACACGCCCGCGACGCCACCGAGACCCACACTCTTCTCCGCGGTAGGGCCGGTGCGGCCGAGGACGGGGCCGTCGTGGTCGTTCCCGGCCCTTCGCGGGAGACGCGCGCGCTCATGGAGCAGGGCGGCGAGATCGTCTGGTGCGACTTCGGCAAGGTCCGTAGGGTGGACGGCGCCGCGCACATCCACGGCAGGGGGATCGAGGGGCTCGCGTGGGCGATCAGGCACGCCGTCCACCGGTTGAGGCACCGCCCGCTGCGCGTCCCGTACGGCCCGCACCCCGAGCAGTGGGGCGACCTGCACCTGCCGGACGCGCCGGACGCCGCGAGGGGAGCGGTGCCGGTCGTGACGCTCGTGCACGGCGGATACTGGCGCTCGATCTGGGCGGCCGACCTGATGGAGGCGCTCTGCGCCGACCTGACGGCCCGTGGATTCGCCGCGTGGAACCTGGAGTACCGCCGCCCCGACCTGCACGGCTGGGACGCCACCACCGCTGACATCGCCGCCGGCCTCGCCGCCCTCCCCGCCATGGCCGCCTCCGAGACCACGACTCTGCCCGGAGCCGTTTCGGGGGAGGGGGTGCTGCTCGACCTCGATCGGGTGGCGGTCGTCGGGCACTCGGCCGGGGGCCAGCTGGCCCTCAGAGCCGCGGCCGACGGCGCGGGCGTGGCGCTCGCCGTGTCCCTCGCCGGGGTGCTCGACCTGGAGGAGGGCGACCGCCGCCACCTCAGCTCGGGCGCGGTCGCGGCGGCGCTCGGCGGTCACGCCTCAGGGGAGAGTGAGGTGCCGCACGAGCGGTACACCTCCTCCAGTCCCCTCCTCCGCCTCCCCCTGGGAGTGCCGCAGCTCATCGTCCAGGGCTCGGGCGACGACCTCGATCTGGTCGACTTCAGCCGCAGGTACGCCAGGGCAGCCGAGGAGGCGGGGGACGAGGTCACCTACATGGAGATGTCAGGCGACCACTTCGCGGTGATCGCCCCCCGCACGCCCATCTGGCGCACCACCGCCCTGGCCATCGCCGACCACCTCTCCCGCAGGGTCCCGCCCAAGAAACCTGGCCTCTCCTGACCCCCTGCGCTCGAGAAGCGACATGCCGTCGCCCCCGGCGGGCTGGGTCGTCGGGCGGTGGCGTTTTCGTTCGCCGGGCCGTACGAAGGAAAAGGAGAGAAAGGAGCCACTGTGGAGGTCACCATCGTCGGAGCCGGTCTGGTCGGCTGCCTGCTCGCCTGCTACCTCTCACGCCGCGGCCACGAGGTCACCCTCTACGAGCGCCGCCCTGACCCGAGGACGGCGGGCGCCGAACGCGGCAGGTCGATCAACCTGGCGATCTCCGAGCGCGGCATCGACGCGCTGCGCAGGCTCGGCCTGGCCGAAGAGGTGCTGGCCGAGGCGCTGCCGATGCCGGGCAGGATGATGCACGCCACCGACGGCGCGCTCACCTTCCAGCCCTACTCGGCCGACGGCTCGCACGCGATCAACTCCATCAGCAGGGCCGCTCTGAACCGCAAGCTCCTCGACGCCGCCGAGGCGCACCCGAACGTCACGGCCAGGTTCGGCCACCGGCTGGCCGGCATCGGCAACGGCACGCTGGAGTTCGAGACCGACGGCGGGCCGGTCACCGAGAAGGGGCAGCAGGTCGTCATCGGCGCCGACGGCGCCTACAGCGCGGTCAGGGCCAGGCTGCAGGCCCTGCAGGGGACCGATTTCAGCCAGGAGTACCTCGACTACGGCTACAAGGAGCTGACGATCCCGCCCAAGCTCGGCGAGTTCGCCTTCGACCCTGGAGCGCTGCACATCTGGCCGCGCGGCAGGTCGATGATGATCGCGCTGCCGAACCCCGACAGGTCGTTCACCTGCACGCTGTTCTGGCCGCATGAGGCGCTGGCCGGGCTGGACACTCCCGAGCGGGTCCGCGCCCACTTCACGCAGGAGTATCCCGACGCCGCCGAGGTGATGCCGCACCTGGCCTCCGACTACGCCCGCAACCCCGTCGGCCACCTGGTCACGATGCGCTGCGACCCGTGGCACGGCGAGGTCGGCGGCATGCTGATCGGGCTGGTCGGCGACGCGGCCCACGCGATCGTCCCCTTCTACGGCCAGGGCGCCAACTGCGGCTTCCAGGACTGCGTCGAGCTCGACCGGTGCCTGGAGGAGACGGGCGACGACTTCGCGGGGGCGCTGGAGCTGTTCCAGCGGCGCAAGGCCGACACCGACGTCATCGCCAGGCTCGCGCTGGACAATTTCGTGGAGATGCGCGACAAGGTGGGCTCCAGGGTGTTCCTCGCGCAGAAGAGGATCGAGCACGCGCTGGAGCGGATGCTGCCCGGGCGTTACGTCTCCCGCTACGAGCTGGTCTCCTTCACCACCACCCCGTACGCCGAGGTGGAGCGGCGGATCGCCCGCCAGCGGCGGTGGGCGGGGACGTCCGCGGCCGCGCTGCTGATCGCCGGGGCGGTCACCTGGAAGAAATGGCGATAAGTCATGACTTAGATCGTGGTTGGCGCGCTTGATCACCGCCGATATGGCCATCTCTCTTCGCCACCTCCCGGCGCTCGGCGGCGGCCTGCCTGCGCTGTGCGTCCGGATGCCGAGGAGGGGTGCTGTCGCAGCCCTCGCCAGGGAAGGAACTTCGTGGGTCGCTGTCGTCGGCCAGCCCGTGGATGGGGGGCTCTGTGAGGGGAGTCCCCCATCGAGCGTCGGTGTTGGGTCAGGCGGCTGGTTCAAAGGTCCATTGGCTGGTCCAGTAGGTGGTGGGCACGGTGCCGTACTGGGCGTAGCCGGTGGCGTTCTCGGTGTGGATGTAGCTGCCTTGCCAGCGGTTCTTGATGCGGGTGTAGCCGCTGACGGCCTCTTCCTTCCATTGGCTGCTCCAGTAGGTGGCCGGGAGGGTGCCGTACTGGATGCTGCCGGTGAGGTCTTCGATGTGCATGTACTGGCCGGTGGCGCGGTTCTTGTAGCGGACGTAGCCGTCGGAGGTTGTCTCCCGGGTCCACTGGGAGCTCAGCGCGGTGGCCGGCACGTTGCCGTACTGGACCTTGCCGGTAGCGGCCTCGGTGTGCAGGTACTGGCTGGTCTGATGGTTCTTGATGCGCACGTACGGCTCGGGGTAGCCGCCGTTCTTCTTGAACACGCGCACGTAGTCGACGTTCCAGGTCTTGGGCCAGACGTCGTTGTGCTGGCCGGAGCCGGCGTCGGTGTAGATGCCCATGATCATGCCCATCGGCATGTTGGGGGCGTCGTTGATGGTTTTGTAGAGCTGGTTGTCGTAGTAGAACTTCAGCTCGGTGGGCGTCCACTCCATGCCGTAGACGTGGTATTCCTGGGTGGGGTTACCGCTGGGGACGGGGTCTTCGTGCAGCGTCCAGGAGCTGAGGAAGTGGGGGTCGCCCCAGCCGTAGGCGGCGATGCGCCAGGTGTCGGGCTTGCTGAAGAACGTCTCGATGAAGTCGATCTCGGGGTTGGCCGAGGCGCTGCTGGTGTCGTCGGTGCCGACCAGCCAGAGGGCCTGGTGGCCGCCGCCGCCGACGTTCGCGAGCTTGGCGCGGACCTCGAAGTAGCCGTACTTGGTGGTGTAGCCGTTGAAGTCGGGCTCGTGATGGTCGTTGGGCATCGAGGAGTTGAAGCGGTGCCACCAGTCCTTGTTGTAGGTCTGGATGCTGGAGATCTTCACCGTGCTGTCGTAGGCGGGGTTCCAGGCGGGGGTGTCGGCGTCCAGGCGCTGGGTGAGCACGCCGTCTGCGACGGTGTAGCGGGCCTTGGCGTTCTCGCGGTTACTCGTCCAGTGCGGCAGGTAGTACGGCAGCCACTTGTTCGTGTCGAGCGAGGTGCCGTCGAACTCCTCCTGGAAGTCCAGGGTGTAGCCGGTCTTGGACGGGGGGTTGGGTGGGAAGTCGGAGGTCGCGCCGGTGGCAGCGTGGGTAGGGGGTGCGGCGGCGTGCGCGGCGGAGGGTGCCTGCCCGAGTAGGGCGGGGAACAGCAGGACCGCGAGCGCGGCCCCGAGGTGGCGGGTCATGCGGGCTCCTCCACAGGGGTTCCGTAAGAAAGTTTCGTTCGGAACTGTGGCCGCGGAACGCCGCGACGTCAAGAGTCCGTGAACAACTCTGCTCGTACCCGGTCGCGGGCCACCTCGATGGCGCCGATGGTCACCGCGTCCTCGCCGAGGGTGGAGATCTGCAGGTCCGGCACCTCGTAGCAGATGGAGGCCAGGTGTCGGGCGATGGGGTCGAGCACTGTCGTGCCCGCCTTGGCCACGCCGCCACCGATCACGATGAGCCGCGGGTCCATCGCCAGGACCATGGCGCCGATGCCGTTGGCGAGCGCTCGGGCGAAGCCGTCCACGGCGCTCAGCGCCCTCTGCTCGCCCTGCCGGGCGCGGGCGAAGACCGCTTCGACGGCGCCTGCGCCCGCCTCGGCCAGAAGTCGCGAGGGCGCCTCCTCCCAGCCGAGGACGGGATGGCGGCCGATCTCGCCTGCCGCGCCGGTGCCGCCGGTGAAGGGGTGGCCGTCGATGAGCAGGCCGACGCCGAGCCGGTGGCCCACGTGCACGTACAGGACATGAGAGACGTCGCGGCCGGTGCCATGACGGTGTTCGGCCAGGACGGCCAGGTTGGCGTCCTTCATGGCCGCGACCGGGCAGTCCAGCCGCCGGCCGATCTCCTCGGCCAGACGCACCCCGGTCCAGCCGGGAACGGCCACGCTGAGCCGTACCGCCCCGCCGGAGTCGACGATGCCGGGAGTCCCCACGCCGGCTGCCCACAGCCGTGCCGTCTGGTGCGGCAGGGCCTGATCGAGCAGGGTGAGCGCGGTCTGGAGGCGCTCACCTGCCGGCAGGTCGGCGGGGACGGCGCGGCGCACGCCTGTCTGCAGGACGCCGTTGAGGTCGGCGATCCGCACCGCGACCGCGTGAGCCCCGATGTCGATGCCGGCCAGCAGGCCCGCCGCGGCGTTGAAGCGGTAGCGCTGGGCGGGGCGGCCGCCGGTCTTGATCATGTCGTGCCCGTCAGGGCGCAGCAGGCCGGAGTCGGTCAACGAGGCGAGAATGGCCTGGGCCGTCGGCCGGGACAGGCCGGTAACCCGGGCAACCCCGCTGATCGTCAGCGGAGGGCCGTCATAGAGGGCCTCGAGCACCCGTCGGGTGTTCAGGTGCCGCAGAGCGCTCTGGTCTCCGCCGGGCAGGGTCGATCTGATCGTCATCGTCACCTCTTGACGAATGGCTGAGGACGCCTCCACCATACCGAAAGAAAGTTTCTTTCGTATCCTGCTATCCCAGCCATTCGGCGTGCGGGCACAGCGGCCTGCCACCCTATCGAAAGACCTCCATGAAGATCGACAAGATGCTCGCCATCGTGGCCGTGTCCGCGCTGGCCGTCGCCTGCGCGCCAGGCAGTTCAGAAGCGCCCGCCGCGCAGCCCACCGGCCCGGTGCGGACCGGCGCTCCCGCCGAGAAGGTGACGCTGTCACTGGTCTCCACGCCGGAGTCCGGCGCCGCGATCAAGGCGGTCATCGCCGCCTTCCAGGCCAAGCATCCCAACATCACGATCAACTACACCGACACCAACTACGACGACTACAACAAGAGCCTCAATCTGTCGCTGACCTCCGACCAGGCGCCGGACATCGCGCTGCTCAACTCGGTGGGCACCACGGTCAAGGACGGGCTGGTGCGAAGCCTGGCCGCCTACGAGAAGGCCTACGGCTGGGACAAGACCTACCCCAGCACCCAGCTGGCCCAGTGGCGCGTCGCCGCCGACGGCAGCACCCTGGGCAGCGGCGACCTGTACGCCGCCCCGGCCGGGTTCTCGCTGGTGGGCGTCTACTACAACAAGGCCAAGGCCGCCAAGCTCGGCATCACCGCCCCGCCGGCCACGCTGGCCGACTTCGAGTCCGCCCTCGCCAAGGCCAAGGCCGCAGGCGAACTGCCGCTGCAGCTCGGCAACGCCCAAGGCCACGCCGCCTTCACCGTCCAGCTCATCGGCCAGTCGCAGGACGGCGCCGAGAACGCCGCGAAGTGGACCTTCGGCCACAAGGGCGCCAGCTTCGACACCGCGGGCAATCGCTCGGGCGCACAGAAGCTGCTCGACTGGGCCCAGAAGGGCTACCTGCCCAAGGACGCCAACGGCGTCGACCTGCAGGGCGCGGTGACCAAGTTCACCCAGGGCGAAGGCGTGTTCTTCATCGACGGCAACTGGGACGCCGCCAAGATCGGCGACGGTCTGAAGGCCGAGGCCGGCTTCTTCGCCTTCCCCGGCGCCAAGGCCACCGCGATCGGCACCTCCGTGGCGTACGCGATCTCCGCCAAGAGCGAGAGCCCTGATGCCGCCGCGGCGTTCCTGGACTTCCTGCACTCGCCCGAGGCCTCGGCCGAGGAGTTCAAGGCCGGTTTCATGCCCGCCGACCCGGCCGCCGCCGAGCCCGAGACCGACACCGTGATGGCCGACATCGTGGCCGCCTGGACCAAGGTCAACACCGACGACGGGCTGGTCGGCTTCAACAACAACGCCACCGCCACCATGAACGACAAGCTGACCGCCGCCACCCAGGAGCTGATCGGCGGCAAGAGCGACCCGGCCGGCTTCATCACCGCCATCCAGGACGAGTGGGCCAAGACCCATGGCTGACACCGCCGTGCTGCCGGCGCGCCGGGTCGGAAGGGAAACCGCCGCGCCGCCGCGCCGGCGCCGCAGGGGCAGACTGACGCCCCTGCTGTACGTGCTGCCCGCCCTGATCTTCTACGCCGCCTTCGTCATCGTGCCCTGGGTGCACAGCCTCTGGATCTCCCTGTGGGAGTGGAACGGCATCGGCGTGGCCACCTGGGCAGGCCTGGCCAACTACATCGAGGTCTTCACCGACTCCGCCCTGCGCAGCTCGCTGGTGCACGCCTTCGGCTTCATCGTCTTCTACTCGGTCCTGCCGATCGGGATCGGCCTGGTGCTGGCCGCCCTGGTGGCCGCGACCCCGTGGAAGGCCATGCCGCTCATCCGCACGATCTTGTTTCTGCCGCAGATCCTGCCCCTGGTCGCAGTCGGCGTCATCTGGAAATGGATCTACAGCGCCGACGGGCCGCTTGGGCTGGACAGCTCCTGGCTCGGCGACTTCGCCCTCGCCTACCCCGCCGTGGGCCTGGTCGGCACCTGGGTCAGCACCGGACTGTGCTTCCTGCTGCTGCTGTCGGGCATCGGCAAAATCGAACCGTCGCTGTACGAGGCCGCCAAGGTCGAAGGCTGCGGCCCGATCCGCGAGTTCTGGCACGTCACCGTGCCCGGGCTGCGCAAGGAGATCGCCGTGGCCGCGACCGTCACCATCATCGCCGCCCTGGCCAGCTTCGACGTGGTCTACGTGATGACCGGCGGCGGACCCGGCTACACCACCATGGTCCCAGGCGTGCAGATCTACCAGCTCGTCTTCACCGCCGGCCGGGTCGGCGCCGCGTGCGCGCTGGCCACTGTGCTGAGCCTGCTCACCTGCGCGGTCATGTACGGGCTCAACCGCCTGACCAGGGAGCGATGAGGCATGAGCCGACACCTGACCCGGCTGGCGCTGCTCACGGCCGCCGCCAGCGTCGTGCTGCCGTTCCTGGCCATCCTCAGCGCCGCTTTGCAGCCCGAGTCGAACCTCACCCCGCGCCTGGAGTGGCCGAGCGACCCGCATTGGGAGAACTTCGCCACCGCCTGGAGCAGCGCTGGGTTCGCCTCGCTGCTCAAATCCAGCGCCGTCATCGCCCTCGGCGTCGTGCCGCTCTCCCTCGTCCTGGCCACCCTCGCCGGATACGGCATGGCCACCATGGAACTGCGCGTCAAGGGCCCGCTGTTCGCGCTGCTCATGATCGGCCTGGCGCTGCCGTACGAGGCGATCGTCATCCCGCTCTACTACGACCTGCGCTCGATCGGCCTGCTCAACAGCTACTGGTCGGTCATCCTGCCGCTGATCGGCGCGTTCATGCCGTTCGGCGTGTTCTGGATGCGCAGCCACTTCGAATCGCTGCCCAAGGAGCTCACCGAGGCCGCCCAGATGGATGGCGCCTCCGGCCGTCGGGTGCTCACCCGGGTGCTGCTACCCACCGCCTGGCCCGCGCTGACCACGCTCGGCCTGCTGTACTTCATGTGGGCTTGGAACCACTTCCTGCTGGCGCTGATCCTCATCCAGGACCCCGCCATGCGCACCGCGCCGTCCGGGCTGGGCAAGTTCGTCCAGCAGTTCGGCAAGAACATCCCGCTGCTGTCCGCCGGGACGATCATCGTCATCACGCCGATCGTCTTGCTCTATCTGTTCTTCCAGCGCCACTTCGTCAAGGGCATCCTCGCCGGCGCCGTCAAATAGGGGGAAATTTTCATGACTGTCACTCTGGCGATCGTGGGCGCCGGAGCACGCGGGGCCGCGTACGCGCGCATCGCCGCCGCCGAAGGCACCGGCAAGGTGGTGGCCGTCGTCGACCCGGATCCGGCCCGCCGCGCCGCCGTGGCCACCGAGTTCGCCGTCCCGGCCGAGCACGTCTACGCCGGCTGGGAAGATCTGGTCGCCCGGCCGCGCCTGGCCGACGCCGCCATCATCGCCACCCCGGACCGGCTGCATGCCGACCCGGCCGTGGCGCTGGCCGAACGCGGCTACGCCCTGCTGCTGGAGAAGCCCATGGCGCCCACCCCGGCCGACGCCGAACGCATCGTGGCCGCCGCCGTGGACAACGATGTGCTGCTGGCCGTCTGCCACGTGCTGCGCTACACCCCCTACTCCCGCCGCCTCAAGGCCATCGTCGACTCCGGCCGTATCGGCCAGATCGTCAGCATCGAACACCTCGAACCGGTCGGCTGGTGGCACCAGGCCCACTCCTACGTACGAGGCCAGTGGGCCGTCGAGGCCGAATCGTCGGCGATGCTGCTGGCCAAGTCCAGCCACGACATCGACTGGCTGGGCCACATCATCGGCCGACCGGTCACCCGCGTCTCCTCCTTCGGCGGCCTGTTCCACTTCCGGCCGGAGAACCGCCCGCCCGGCGCGACCACCCGCTGCCTCGACTGCCCCGTGGAAGCCTCCTGCGCCTACTCCGCCGTCCGCATCTACGAACGATTCCTCGACGACCCGGTCTACCGTCAGTGGCCGCTCGGCGTCCTCACCGAGGATCCCACCCCCGCGGGCCTACGCAAGGCACTCCAGGACGGCCCGTACGGCACCTGCGTCTACGCCGGCCGCAACGACGTCGTCGATCATCAGGTCGTCAACCTCGAATACCAGGGCGGTGTCACCGCCTCCTTCACCATGACCGCCTTCACCGCCCTCGACTTCCGCAAGACCCGGATCTTCGGCACCCTGGGCAGCATCGACGGCGATGGCCGCACCCTCGCCGTCCACGACTTCCTCAGCGACATCCGGGAGATCATCGACTTCGATCCCGACGGCGGCGCCTCGGCCGCCGACGGCCACGGCGGCGCGGACACCGAACTGGTCCGCGCCTTCCTGGCCGCCGTCGCCACCGGCGACCACGCCCTCATCACCTCCGGCCCACAGGAGTCGATCGCCTCCCACCACGTCGTCTGGGCCGCTGAACATGCCCGCCACACCGGCACCGTCGTCGAGGTCTCTGCGCCCGCCACCGCGGCCCCGCCCCGGCACCTGCCCGCGTAACAAGGGCGGCCAGGTGACTGCCGAGGTTGCGCGCTCCGGCCCCGCACAAGTGCCCGGATCCGCTTCCGAGCTTACGAAGCGCCGTCCGGGCACCCGCGCCACCCGGCTGCCGCCCGCCTTCGACACCGTGCTCGGCGACTACGCCGGAGCGCCGGCTCTGCAGTGGTCACGAGCTCCCGAGCGGGCCCGGCCAGCCGCATTCGCAGTGACCACGCCAGCCGATCGCGGTCCGGCCGTCCACGACGCCCCCCGGGGCCGGTACTCGCGCGGCCGTCCGGCCCGACCTGGTACACCTTGGCCCGGCCGTTCGCCGATCCGGAAAGCTCGTCCGGCTGCTCGCCCGCCAGCTGTCACCTTGCGGTCCACTGTGCTGTCAGCCAGGTCAGCGGCACGCAGACCAGGCACATCAGCAGGCCGACGATGACGACCGCCGACAGGCCGCTGCCGGTCAGGGCCCAGCCGCCGAGCAGCGCGCCCACCGCGATGCCGGCGTTGACCGCGGAGGCCGGCAGGCTGGCGGCCAGGTCACGTGCCGGACCGGCCAGGGTGGCCACCTGATACTGCAGCGCCGGCACCAGCCCGAACCCGACCAGCCCCCACACCAGCAGCGCCACGGCGGCCAGGACAGGGATGGTCCCGGTCAGGTAGAGCAGCCCGAGCGCCAGCACCAGCACGATGTTGGCCGCCAGCAGCGTGCGGGAGGCGTTCCGGTCGGCGGCCCAGCCGCCGGCGAAGGTGCCGATCGCGGTGGCCACGCCGTAGGCGAGCAGGAAGCCGCTCACCTGGGCGTCGGAGATGCCGGTCACCTCCAGCAGGAACGGGGTGATGTAGGTGAAGACGGTGAACTGCCCGCCCAGCAACAGCACGCCGACCGCCAGCATGACCAGCACGCGGGGCGCGAACGCCGAGCGGGCCTGCGAGCGCAGCCCCGCCGCCTCGCCGCCGGCACTGGCGTGGATGGCCGGCATCAGCAGCAGCAGGCCGGCCAGGACCACCGCGCCGACGGCGACGATCACCATGAATGCGCCGCGCCAGCCGAGCGTCCGGCCGATCAGGGTGCCGAGGGGGACGCCCATGGCGGTGGAGACGGCGATCCCGCCGAGCACGACCGCGATGCCCCGGCCCAGCCGCTCGGCGGGCAGGATCGCGCCGACCGCGGCGAAGGCCGCCCCGACGAACGCGCCGTGCAGAGCGCCGGCCACGGCCCGGGCGAGGAGCAGGAGTGCGAAGCTGGTGGTGACGGTCATGGCCAGGGTGGCCAGGAGGAAGGCCAGCATGCAGGCCCACAGCAGCGTTCGCCGAGGCAGGCGGATGGTCGCCGCGGTCAGCGCGGGCCCGCCGAGGCACAGGCCCAGGGCGTAGGCGGTGACCAGGGTGCCGGCGGAGCTGACGGTCACGGCGGTGTCGGTGGCGATGAGGTCAAGGACTCCGACGATCACCAGTTCGGTGCTGCCGAGAACGAACGTGGCCAGGAACAGCGCGAGCAGGGCCAGGTTGCCACGGGTCCGGCTGAGAGTCGGTGAGGGGTGCATGGTCGAACTCCGGAGGGACGTCGTTGTGGTGTTTGCGCGATGGCGGATGCCGGACTGTCCGCCGGTGACGGGCCGGCGTCGCCACGCCCGTCACCGCGATCATGGGCGTCTTGCGTCGTCGAGGGGTTTCACGCGGCTCGGATGAGCCCGGCCGCCAGGGCGATGAGCGCGACGGCCAGGAGCAGGGCCCCGATCCGCGTGAGCAGCGTGCCGAGCGAGCGGCGGCCCTCCTGCCCGACGCCCAGGTGCAGGAAGAACCCGCCCGACTGGGCCAGCACCCCGGCCAGCAGCATTCCGCCGCAGGCCCATTCCAGGCCGTCGCCGAATCCGGCGCGAGGCAGGTACAGCAGATAGACGAGGGAAAGGACCAACAGCACGCCGGCGTGGGCGTGGCCGGCCCGGAAGAAGCGTTCGCGAAAGGCTCCCAACCGGTCCGGGTCGGTGGTGATGAAGCGCAGCAGCGCGTGCCCGCCGAACTCGACCGTGACGATCGAGAGGATCGCCACGATCGGCAGGATCTCCGTGGGCTCCATCAGCGTCCCCTGGCGCCCGCGGGGCGTCGGTCGCCCGCCCGTCCCACCACATCTCCTGGCCAGAGAGGACGGCCGCGTCCGACGGCGCGCGGGAGTCCGCTCTCGCAGCCGACGCCGTTGTCCCGGTGCCTGACGGTGGCCAGGCCGCGCCGCACCACGTCGTCCCGCCTCAGCCGGACGGACTCATCGACGACCACCACCTCAGGAAGGCCCGGGCGCGAGGCGGGCGGCCTGGCGCCGGCCGGCATCCCTCCAAGGACGCCCGGCAGCGCACGGTCCACGACGTTCATGCCGCCGGTCCAGCTTTCGTGTGAGCGGCACAGGGCGCACACAGGTACATGTCGCAATTCCTTCCACACATGCCACTTGTCGCGGTCTCGCCGCGATCAGGTCGAGCATCCCGGCACGGCCGGAGGCGATCAACGGCCGTTTCCGCAACGCCGGTTAACACTCAGGTTCACAATCGGAAGGGCGTGGTCCACGCTCACCGGCGGGATCCCGGGGGACTACGGCCCGGAGCCCGGCGAGCACCCCGCCCTGATGGACGAGCTCGACCAGAGCGTCGGCGAGGCCGAGTCCCTGCCTGCCGATCTTCCCCACGTCGGAGCTACGAGATGCGCGAGTAGAGCTCACTGATCGCGGCCGACGACACTTTCGTGTCCAGCCGGTCGGCGGCCTGCCGGATCACCGAATGAAGTTCATCGGGTCTGCTCTCCACCCGGGCAATATCGGCCATTCTTTCGGCGAATGTGACACAGGAGAGCCGTATGGCGGATCCTGGGCATCCCGGCACGGCTCGGAGGCGATCACCGGCCGTTTCCGCAACGCCGGTCAACACTCAGGTTCACGATCGGAAGGGCGTGATGGAGCTACGCGACATCGAGATCTTCCTGACACTCGCCGAAGAACTGCACTTCACCAGGACCGCCGACCGGCTACGTGTGAGTCCGGCGCGGATCAGCCAGGCGATCAGGAAACAGGAGCGCGCGGTCGGCGCCAAGCTGTTCGAGCGCACCAGCCGCAGCGTCCGCCTCACCGCGATCGGCGAACGGCTGTACGACGATCTGCGACCCGCCTTCCGCGAGCTGCGCGAGGGCATGCAGCGAGCCAAGCTGGCCGCGCAGGGGGGCTCCGAGGCGCTGCGCGTCGGCATGCTGCCCGGTAACGCCTACGACCTGCGCCCTTACTGGGAGGCGTTCCGCGTCCGCCACCCGCAGTGGACGCTGCGCATACGCCACAACCCTTTCATCGGCCCGTTCGCGCCCCTGCGCAATGGCGACGTCGATGTCCTGGTCTCCTGGCTTCCGGTGGAGGAGCCCGACCTCACCGTCGGCCCGGTCGTCTTCACCGAGCCCCGGGTCCTGCTCGCCGCGCTCGGTCACGAGCTGTCCGAACACGCCTCCGTCTCGATCGAGGCCCTGGGCGACTTCGGCGTCCTGGGCCCCTCGGCGCCCCTGCCCGACTACTGGGAAGACGCCTTCATCCCGTTCCAGACCCCCAGCGGCCGCCCCGTCGCACGCGGCCCGGCCGTCCAGCAGATGGACGACATCCTCACCATCGTCGGCACCGGGGAGTCCGTCCACCACCTGGGCGCTCACGCCACGCGGTACTTCACCCGCCCAGGCATCAAGTTCCTGCCCATCCGCGATGCCCCCAGCCTGCGGTGGGGCCTCGTCTGGCGCAGCGACGCCGAGTCAGCGCAGATCCGCGCCCTGGCTCAGGTGATCCGCGACCTCGGCCCCGCCGACCTCTGAACCGGACCGGCTGTGGGCCGACCGAGGGCGGTTCGTCCGATCACCGTCGCCGGCGAGGCCGAGCCCCTGCCTGCCGATCTTTACCCACGCGCCTCACCTCCAGGCGCCTTCGGCGGTGGCCTGCTTCGCGTAGGCGGTGAAGGTGCGAGGGGGGCGGCCGAGCGCTCGTTCGACCCCGTCGCTGATGTGGGCGCCTTCGTCCTGCGACACCCAGGTCAGCAGCCGCGCCTGCAGTCGGGCGAACGGGACGCTCTCGCCGGTGGCGATCAGTTCGGAGACGTACGCGTCGGCGGTGATGGGCCGGTAGAGGACGACGCGGCCGGAGACCTCGGAGATCACCGCGGCCGCCTCGGCGAACGACAGCGGCTGCGGTCCGGACAGCTCGTAGACGCGTTCGTGGTGGCCGTCCTCGGTCAGCGCCGCGACCGCCGCCTGTGCGACGTCCTCGGCGTCGACGAACGCCTCGTGCCCGGTCCCGGCGGGCAGCCGCAGCTCCCCCGAGCGTACGGCGCGGGCGAACATGCCCTCGCTGAAGTTCTGGAAGTACCAGGTGGGGCGGAGAATCGTCCAAACGGCACCGGAGTGCTGGACGATGCGTTCGCGCGGCCGGTCCAGTTCCGGTCCGCCGGCGCGGGCCGACAGCAGCACCAGCCGCTCGGCGCCGCGGGCCACGGCCCGTGCGGTGAAGGCGCGCAGGACGTCGTTGGGCTGCAGCTCGGGCCGCACGAGGTAGACACCACGCACACCGTCGAGAGTGGCGTCCCAGGTGCGCGGATCGTTCCAGTCGAAAGGGGCGGCGCCGGTGCGTGAGGCGGCCCTGTGCGGCACGCCCAGCTCGCGCAGCCGCGCCGTGACGCGCCGCCCGGTCTTGCCACCGGCGCCCAGGACGAGGATCTTGCTCATGCCGCCGTGCAACCTCCGGCCACGCTGATCTGTTCCCTTGCGGGCATCGGACCCGCCGGTCGACGCGAAGGACCGCCTGCGCCGGCGTCCGCCCCTCCGCAGGGTCGTCACGGGTCGCTGTGCTGCGACGCCTCCCTGGTGGTGATGGCGGCCAGGCGGCGTAGCGCGGTTTGCGACGGCGAGCCAGGGGCGGCGCTGAAGACGTTCGCATGGCGGGGCTGCCACCGGCTACGGCCGACGATTTGATCGCCGGTTTCACCGAACTGGCCCGGCGCGTCCACGAGGCGGGGTTGAGAATTCTGGTGGCGACCATCGGGCCGCCATGGCCGCGACCGTGAACCTCGCCGACTTGACCCTGTGAACGCGGCAGGCAGGAGAGCTGATGCGCCTCGACGGCGCCTACGCCTCCCTCTCCTGACCTCTGCCGCGCGGCGATCTGTTGGCTCTCACGCATCGGGGGTAGCGGCAGGGATCGACCCGATTCAGGAGGACGCGAACAATGACGTTCAATCCACTGCGCGAGCGGGGCATCCCGCTGGACAAGCAGCTGCGCAACTGGCGCGAGCTGAACGTGACACCGATCGACCCCGACCACGCCGATCCCTACACCCGCTGCCGCATCATCGCGATGAACGGCATCGAGGTCGAAGCGGTGATGTTCAGCCACCAGATGGCCAGGCACTGCCCGGACACCGAGATCAAGCAGCAGCTCGCGCGGGTGCGCTACATCGAGGCGCAGCAGCAGAAGGCGGTCAACTGGCTGCTGCCGGGGCTGGCCTCGGTGCTGGAGACCACGCTCGCCTACGAGCAGGTGGCGGTGGACCTCACCGCCTGGGTGGCCAGGATGGAGCCGGACCCGTATCTCCAGCAGGCCTACCAGTTCGGCGTGCTGGAGGACTTCGACCATCTCTACCGCTACGCCAACCTGTACGAGATGATCGAGCACCGCAAGGCCGAGAAGGTCGTCGACCAGCTCACCGAGGTCATGCCGGGCCGTCCGACGATCATGCATCACCGCGATCCCGTCGACAACGTACGCGAGCCGTACGACAGGGCGACGGTGGACCCGCTCTCCAAGCTGCACGCGCTGACGATCATGTCGGCCGAGCAGCAGACGATGAACTTCTACATGAACGTGGGCCCCGAGTACATGGAGCCGATCGCCCGCCAGCTCTACCAGGAGATCGGGCTGATCGAGGAGGAGCACGTCACCCACTACGAGTCGCTCGTCGACCCCGGCGAGAGCTGGTGGGAGATGCTGCTCAACCACGAGTACAACGAGTGCTACCTCTACCACTCCTTCATGGAGACGGAGACGGACCCGAAGGTGAAGGCGATCTGGGAGCTCCACCTCAACATGGAGCTGGAGCACCTGCGCCTGGCGGCCGAGATGTTCAACAAGCACGACACCCGCGACGTCGCCGAGGTCGTCTCGCCGAAGCTGCCGAAGCCGGTCACCTTCGAGCCGAACAAGGAGTACGTCAGGGACCTCATCGCCACGCAGATCGACTACACCACGATCGGCACGGGCTACGTGCAGGAGGCCCACGAGCGCTTCGAGAAGTTCCAGGAGCAGATCCACGGCGGCGAGCAGCCGCCGAGCGAGGCCGTCATCGAGGAGAACAAGGCCAAGTCGGGGGAGGAGTACCGGCTGGAGACGGAGGGCCCGCACCCCGTCGAACGGCTGCGGCTCAGCTGAGAGGGCGCAGGACCGGCCGGACCACCCGGCCGGTCCTGCCTTCTCCCCTGATCAGCTCTGCTTGCCCATCGCCTTCCTGACGACGTCGCGGATCCTGTCGGCCATCGCGACCGGCGTGCCGATCAGCATGTTCGCCGTCGCGGTCTCCACACCGGCGTGCGGATGCGTGGGCGCCAGCGCCTCGGCCGCCTTGACCCCTGCCGCCATCGCCCTGCGCTCGGCCTGGCTGGTCTCGGCGCGCAGGTGGGTGAACTCGTAGCGCTCCTCCGCCCTCGCGTGGGCCAGGACGGCGGTGCGCAGCAGGTCCAGGTTGGCCAGGAACCTCGGGTCGTCCACACCCGCCTTCTCGATCTGGGTGAGCATGTCCTTGGCCGCGTTCTCCTCGGCCAGCCGTTCGTCCACGACCTCGTCACCGCCGGCCAGCTTGCGCCGGGCGTAGGGGTGGACGACCTCCTCCTCGGCCGTCTCGTGGACGGCGAGCAGCCGCACCAGCCTCTGGAACGGCTCGCCCCTCGCGTCCGGTGGCGCGCTCTCGACCTCGGCGAACAGGTCCCTGATCATGGCGTGCTGCCGTAGGAGCAGATCGACGACGTCGTTCTCGTCCATCAGCTCAGGCACCGTGTGACGGTCACCCATGAGTGTCCTCCTCTCGAGAGAAGTCCGCGCCTACCCCTCACACGAGCACGAACACCTCCCACCCCTCGCCGTGGACCGCTCCCGCGAGAGGGTCGGCGGTGAGACGGGGCAGCTCGCCCAGGTCGATCGGGCACCTTCCCTCGCCCAGCCGCGCCAGCCCGTCGCTCACCTCCACCCCGGCCAGCTCCCGCAACCGGTCCCTGTAGGCGACCAGGTCGTCCAGCGAGACGGCGCGGCGGCGGAAGCGCTTCTTCGGGTACTCCGCCGCCAGCCTCGCCAGCTCCTCGGCCGCCTCCGGGGTGGGCTCGAGGACTGTGAGCACCAGCACGTCGCCGCGGTGCCGTACGGCGTACCAGTCGCGGTCGGGCAGCCGGGTGCTCGCCAGGTAGCCGTAGTCGACGCAGAGCACGAGCAGCGGACCCTTCAGCCCGTAGTACCTGAGCGCCCTGAACGGCTCGGCCCCCGGGCCTCGGCGCACGCCGTGGTGGCGGAAGGCCGCCGCGATCAACTCGTCGTAGCCGCAGGGCCAGTGCTCGTCGGCCTCTCGGTCCGCGGCCTCGTACGGCTGGGGCGCGCCGAGGGTGTCCAGGATCAGGACCCTGGCGGACTCGGGCAGGTCGAAGGGGTGGTCGGTGAGAGCGGCCAGATCCGAAGGCCGCACCGGACAGCACCCTTCGCCGAAAGTGGTCCTGTCCTGTTCGCAGTCCACGCCCAGCAGCTCCCGCAGCCCGTCGCGGTAGTCGGCGAGCTGGTCGATCGTCGGCCGCGCGAGGCCGGATCCGGCGTAGCGCTCGCGCAGCCGCCGCATCCCCTCCTCGGCCTGGGGCGTCGGCCGCAGGACGGTCAGGACGAGCTGCTCGCCGTGGTCGACCGCCAGCCACTCCCGCCCGGCGGGGAGCCGCCCGGGCAGCCGGCCGGCGCCGAAGGCCACCACCAACGCGGGCAGGTCGATCCCGCAGGAGCTCAGCGGCTCGTAGGGAACCCTGATCTCGCCGGGGGCGACGCGGTGGCGCACGCCCATGGCCTCCAGCTCGGCGAGATGGCCGCGCACCCCTTCGATCCACTCCACGTCGGTCACCGGGCGATCATGCCAGGTGCAGGCGTGAGGCTTCCACGGCAGGGACCCCTTGCCACCGGCCCGCGCGGCGATCAGGATCGTCGAGGGAGCGGCGGGATGGACCAGGCAATGATCGTGAAGACGTCCTCGGGTCGGGTCTCCGGCATCCGGGTGGAGAACGTGCACGCCTTCCTCGGCGTGCCCTTCGCCGCGCCGCCGTTCGGTGAGCACCGCTTCAGACCCCCCGCGCCGCCCGAGCCGTGGGAGGGCGTGCGGCCCGCCGTCGTGCACGGCCCCGCCGCGCCGCAACGTCCCGCCCAGGACATCGGGCTGTTCGCGCCCGACGTCTTCCGCTACGGAGCCGACTGCCTGAACCTCGACGTCCACACCCCCGACCCGGGTGCGGCGGGGCTGCCGGTGATGGTCTGGTTCCACGGAGGGGCCTTCTCCGTCGGCGCGAACTCCGCCGCGTGGCAGCGCGGGCACCGCTTCGCCCGCGACGGCGTGGTGTGCGTGGCCGTCAACTACCGGCTCGGCTTCGAGGGCTTCCTCGCGCTCGACGACGTCCCTGCCAACCTGGGCGTGCTCGACTGGCTGGCCGCCCTGCGCTGGGTACGGGCCAACATCGCCGCCTTCGGCGGCAACCCGGCCGACGTGACGATCGCGGGCCAGTCGGCGGGAGGGGCCGCGGTGGCCACGCTCATGACCATGCCCGACGCCGCGGGCCTGTTCCGCAGGGCGATCGTCATGAGCGGCTCGGCCACCCTCGTCACCTCCCTGGCCGAGGCCAGGGCCCAGGCCAAGGAGCTGGCGGCCGTGCTCGGCGTCAGACCGGTGCGCGAGGACTTCGCCGCGCTGCCGCCCGAACGCCTGCTGGCCGAGCAGCCGCCGCCGACGACGGGACAGCTCGGTTCGCTGGGCGAGTCGGTGGCGATCAAGCCCGTCGTCGACGGCCAGGTGGTGCCGGGGGTCCCGCTCGAGGCGATCGCCGCAGGCATCGGCGGCCACCTGCGGCTGCTGGCGGGCAACACCTCGCAGGAGGCCGACGTCTTCGTCAGGCGCATGGTCGAGGGTATCGACCAGGGCACCGCGCGTGAAGCGGCCGAGGCGCTCGGCTTCTCCTCCGACCCCGAACCGCCGCCCGCCGAGCTGGTGGCGAGGGCGGTCACCCACCGCCTGTTCATCAGGGAGACGCGCCTGCTCCTGCGGGCGCGCTCGGCGGCCATCGCGCCCACCTACGCCTACGAGTTCCGCTGGGAGTCGCCGCTCGAGAGCCCCGCGGGCGGCGGCAGGGTCGGCGCGGTGCACAACCTCGACCTGCCGTTCGTCTTCGACGTGCTCGACGCCCCCGGCGTGGCGCGCACCGCGGGACACCACGCGCCCCAGGCGCTGGCGCACGAGATGCACGGGGCGTGGGTGCGCTTCGTCAGGGACGGCGATCCCGGCTGGCCCGCGGGGGTGAAGCGGATCCTCAGGTAGGGGCCTCCCCGCGGAAGGGGTGGTGCGGGGCGGCGGCCGGTCGCAGACTGTGAGCATGCAGTCCTATTCCAGCGCCGTCGCGGACGTCGCGCTGCTCGGCGAGACGATCGGGGAGAACTTCGAGCGCGCGGTCCGGCGCTTCGGAGACCGGGAGGCGCTGGTCGAGGTGGCGACGGGCCGCCGGTGGACCTACGCCCAGCTGAACGACGAGGTGGACCGCCTGGCGCGCGCCCTGACCGCCAGGGGCATCGCCAAGGGCGACAGGGTGGGCATCTGGGCCCCCAACTGCGCCGAGTGGGTCTTCGTGCAGTACGCCACCGCCAAGATCGGCGCGATCCTCGTCAACGTCAACCCCGCCTATCGCGGCCACGAGCTGGAGTACGTGGTCAGGCAGTCGGGCATGAGCCTGCTGATCAGCGCCGTGGCCCACAAGGGCAGCGACTACCGCGCGATGGTCGAGGAGATCGGCTTCGGCGAGGTCGTCTACCTCGGGCAGGACACCTGGCAGGCGCTGCTGGCCGAGCAGGCCCCGCTGAAGGAGGTCGCGCTCTCCTTCGACGACCCGATCAACATCCAGTACACCTCGGGCACGACGGGTTTCCCCAAGGGCGCGACCCTGTCGCACCACAACATCCTGAACAACGGCTTCTTCGTCGGCGAGCTGATCCACTACACCGAGCACGACCGCGTCTGCCTGCCGGTGCCGTTCTACCACTGCTTCGGCATGGTGATGGGAAACCTCGGCGCCACCTCGCACGGCGCGTGCATCGTCATCCCCTCGGAGGGCTTCGACCCCGAGGCGGCCCTGCGCGCGGTCGAGCAGGAGCGCTGCACCAGCCTGTACGGCGTGCCGACGATGTTCATCGCCGAGCTGGCCCTGCTGGAGAACCCGGCCACCGGCTACGACCTGTCCAGCCTGCGCACCGGCATCATGGCGGGCTCGCCCTGCCCCGTCGAGGTCATGAAGCGCGTCGTCGGCGAGATGAACATGACCGAGGTCGCCATCTGCTACGGCATGACGGAGACCTCGCCCGTCTCCACGATGACCAGGACCGACGACAGCCTGGAGCGTCGCACCGAGACGGTGGGCCGCGTGATGCCGCACGTCGAGGTCAAGATCGTGCACCCCGAGACGGGCCTGACCGTCCCGCGCGGCGAGCCAGGCGAGCTGTGCACGCGCGGCTACTCGGTGATGCTCGGCTACTGGGAGGAGCCTGCCAAGACCGCCGAGGCGATCGACAGGGCCCGCTGGATGCACACCGGCGACCTGGCGACCATGGACGACGACGGGTACGTCAACGTGGTCGGCCGGATCAAGGACATGGTGATCAGGGGAGGCGAGAACATCTATCCCAGGGAGATCGAGGAGTACCTCTACCGCCATCCCGACATCGCCGACGTGCAGGTGATCGGCGTGCCCGACGACAAGTACGGCGAGGAGCTCATGGCCTGGATCGTCGTGCGCGAAGGGGCCGAGCCGCCCACCGCCGAGGCGATCAGGGAGTTCTGCGCGGGGGAGATCGCCCACTACAAGATCCCGCGCTACGTCCACGTCGTCGAGGCGTTCCCGATGACCGTGACCGGCAAGATCAGGAAGGTGGAGATGCGCGAGCGCTCGATCGGCCTGCTCGGGCGGGGCTGAGGCGCGCCGTCCTGTCGCTCGCGTCAGGTCCTGTCGGTGCTGGTCTCCTTGATGAAGCGGCGCAGCTCCGCGCACAGGCCACCGGGATTGTCGAGCGGAATGAGCGTCCGCGAGTCCGGGATCTCCACGTACTCGCCCCTCGGCAGCAGGGCGGCCAGCCGCCGCCCCGTCCGCGGCGGCATCATGCGGTCCTCGGCTCCCCACGCGACCAGCGCGGGCCCGCGGAAGCCCCGTAGCCGCTCGGCCGCCTTCAGATAGGTGTCCTTGTCGACACTCCTGCAGAACTTCGCGAAGTCCCTGCGCACCTCGGCGTCGGTGAGCAGGGGGCCGTACCACCGGCGCACCAGCTCGTAGGGGATGGGGCGCTTGGCCATCCCGCCGAGCGAGGTCCTCATCCGTACGAGGAAGGGGACCCTGAAGGACTGCAGCAGGAGGAAGAGCCCGCCGGGGACCCTGCTCGCCGCGTGCAGGGTCCTGCCCTGGACCCCGGGCGGATAGTTCTCCAGCGCCTCGCACGAGGTGAGCACCAGCCTGCCGATGCGCGCGTCGCGCACACCCACGAGCAGCTGGGCCGTGCCGGCGTCGTTCTGGACGAGAGTGACGTCACGCAGGTCCAGCCGCTCCATGAACTCGGCGAGAACGTCGGCGACCCCCTGCGCCGACAGGTCGGCCTCCGGCCGCATCGGCCGGCGATGGCTCCCGATCGGCAGGACGGGGACGACGACCCTGTAGTCGGTGCGCAGGTCCTCCACCACCGCCTGCCACACCGACTCGTCGAAGGCGAGGCCCGGCACGAGCACCACGGTCTCGCCCGGGCCGCCGGTGTCGGTGTAGTCGATCCGGCCGGCGGACAGGTCGATGTCAGGCATGGTTCCACCTTCTAGATAGATCGATCTAGTGAGAGACTATCCGCCATGAGAACGACAGGCGATACCAGGGCCCGCATCCTGACGGCGGCGACCGAGCTCTTCAGGCGTCAGGGATACGCCGCCACCGGGATGAAGCAGATCGTCGCGGAAGCCGGGGCCCCCTACGGCTCGGCCTACCACTTCTTCCCCGGCGGCAAGGCGCAGCTCGGCGAGGAGGTGATCAGGACCTCCGGCGCGGCCTACCTGGACCTCATCGCCCAGCTCTTCCCCGAGCCAGGCCCGCGTGCCGACCCCGCCCTCGCCACCGCCGAGGCCTTCACCGCCGCCGCCGTGACCCTGCGGGAACTCGACTACGCCGACCCCTGCCCGGTCGCCACCATCGCCCTGGAGGTGGCCAGCACCAACGAGACGCTGCGCGGGGCCGCCGCGGAGGTCTTCGACAGCTGGATCGACGGCCTGGCCGCCTACTACTACTCCTGCGGCATCGCGAGGCCCGCCGCCCGCGACATCGCCACGTCCGTCATCGGCCTGCTGGAAGGCGCCTTCATGCTCGGCAGGACGGCGCGCTCCCCCCAGCCCGTGCTGGCGGCGGCCACGGCCGCGGCCGCCGTCGTCCGCGCGATGCGGGCGCCGTCCACCGAGGCGTGAGGAGCTTGTCTGCGTCCTGTGTGGTAACTGTCACGTTGCCTTATTGGCAAACAGTCCAAAAAATGGGCTGCATGGCCGACCTTCCCCGTCTGGCGGTGACGCGAACCGCCAAGCTCGCCACGCTCCCTCTCGGTTACGCCGGACGTACCGCGTTGGGGCTCGGCAAGCGCGTCCTCGGCAGGCCCGCCGAGCACGTCGCCACCGAGGTCCAGCTGCGTACCGCCGAACAGATCTTCAAGGTGCTCGGCGAACTCAAGGGCGGCGCGATGAAGATCGGCCAGCTGCTCTCCGTGCTGGAGTCGGCGCTGCCTCCGGCCGTCGTCGAGCCGTACAGGGCGGCGCTGACCAGGCTGCAGGACTCCGCGCCCCCCATGCCCGCCGCCACCGTCCACAGGGTGCTCGCCGAGGACTTCGGCGAGGACTGGCGCGCGCACTTCGCCTCCTTCGACGACCTGCCCGCCGCCTCCGCCTCGATCGGACAGGTGCACAGGGCGGTGTGGGCCGACGGCAGGAGCGTCGCGGTCAAGGTGCAGTACCCCGGCGCGGCCAAGGCGCTGCGCAGCGACCTCAGGCAGGTCGGAAGGGTCGCCAAGCTGTTCGGCGTGCTGCTTCCCGGCCTCGACGTGCGGGCGTTCGTGGAGGAGTTGCAGGAGCGGGTCGCCGAGGAGCTCGACTACGGCCTGGAGGCCGAGGCCTGGCACGCCTTCGCCCAGGAGTACGCCGACGACCCCGACTTCGCGGTGCCCCTCGTCGTGGCCGCCTCCGAGCACGTGATCGTCACCGAGTGGCTGGACGGCACGCCGCTGTCGAAGGTCATCGAGGACGGCCCGCAGGCCGAGCGCGACAGGGCGGCCCTGCTGCTGGTGCGCTTCTCCTTCTCCTCGCCCACCCGCTGCGGCCTGCTGCACGGCGACCCGCACCCGGGCAACTTCAAGATCACCGAGGACGGCAGGCTCGGCGTGCTCGACTTCGGCGCGGTCAAGCGGCTGCCCGACGGCCATCCGCCCGCCATCGGCCCGCTGCTGCGCTGCGGAGCGGCGGGCGACATCGAGGGCGTGGCGCAGGTGTTCAGGCAGGAGGGCGTCATCCGCGAGGGCGTCGAGGTGGACCTCGACGCGCTGGCCTCCTTCGTCGCCCCCTACGCCGAGCCGATCACCTCGGCCGAGTTCTCCTTCACCCGCGACTGGATGCGCGAGCGCGGCCTGTACATGTTCAGCGACGGGTCGAGCATCTTCAGGATGCTGAACGTGCCGCCCGACTACGTCGTGAGCTTCCGCGTGCTGACCGCCGGCTACGGCATCCTGTCGCAGCTGGCCGCCACAGGCCGCTTCCGCGCCGAGGCCGAACGCTGGATCCCCGGCTTCGCCCCCGACCCTGCCTGAAGCCGGTCGTCGGCCACGTCCTAGCATGTCGGGATGCTCGAACTCCTCGGCCTGCTCGCGGTGGGTGTCGTGGCCGGGGTGGTCAGCGCCGTCGTCAGCCTGGCCTCGATCATCTCCTACCCCGCGCTGCTGGCCTTCGGCCTGTCACCGCTGGCCGCCAACGTCACCAACACCGTCTCTCTGGTGTTCACCGGCATCGGGGCGGCGGCGGGGTCGAGGCCGGAGCTGAAGGGGCAGGGCGGCACGGTGCTGCGCCTGGGCTGGATCAGCGCGCTGGGCGGCGCGACGGGCGCGCTCCTGCTGCTGATCACCCCGTCGAGGACGTTCGAGCTCATCGCGCCCTTCCTGATCGCGATCGCGTCGCTGCTGCTGATCCGCCCGCCGGGGGTCAGGCCGGGAGGCAACCACAGCGTGCTGGCCAGGGTGGCGCTGTTCGCGGTGGCGATCTACGTCGGCTACTTCGGCGCGGCGGGCGGGATCCTCATGCTCGCCGTGCTCACCGCCATCCTCGACCAGGCGCCCGCCAGGGTGAACGCGGTCAAGAACGTCATCTCGGGCCTGGCCAACTTCGTCGCGGCGGCCGGGTTCGCGCTCTTCGGCCCCGTGGTGTGGTGGGCCGTCGCGCCGCTGGCCGCGGGGTTCCTCATCGGCGGGTGGCTCGGGCCGTCGATCGCCCGCCGCCTGCCCGGCCGCTCGCTGCGCTACCTGGCGGCGGCGTGCGGGCTGGCCGTGGCGGTCAAGCTGGGTGTCGACGCCCTCACCTGACCAGCCTCTGACAGGCCGAGGCCGGTACGGCAGGCGCGCCCGCCGTACCGGCCCGGGGGGTTACTTCGTGTGCCTCAGCAGCTCGTGCACCGCCTTGATCTTGGCGACCGAGGCGGGCTCACCTCCCGTTGCCTTGGCCGTCGCCGCCGCCGTGCCGTTCGGCGAGGTGGCGGGCTTGCCCACGGTGAACAGCCACGTGTCGAAGACCGCGTCCAGCTGCTTGCCGGAGATCCGCTCGGCCAGCGCGATGAACTCGGACGTCTCGGCGTTGCCGTGCCGCTTGACGGTCGGCCAGGTCTTGACGATGTTCCAGAACGCCGCGTCGCCCACCTCGACCCTCAGCGCCTGCAGCGCCATCGCGCCCCTGTAGTAGGTGGCGTTGTGGAACAGGTCGGCCGCGCCCGGGTCGCCCGGCTTGACCTGCCAGAACTCGTCCTCAGCCGGCCACAGGCCGTAGAAGTAGTCGGCGACCTCCGCCGCCGTGCCCTCGCCCAGCTTCTCCGACCACATCCACTCGGCGTAGGTCGCGAAGCCCTCGTTGAGCCAGATGTGCTTCCAGCCCTTGACCGCGACACTGTCGCCGAACCACTGGTGGGCGTTCTCGTGCACGACCACGTAGGTGTCGGGGCCCGCCCTGAAGAAGCGGGGGTCGTAGACCGGCTGCGTCTGGGTCTCCAGCGCGAAGCCTGGCAGTGCGCTGGTGACCGAGCCGCCCATCGAGCGGAACGGATAGCGGCCGAAGCTGCCCGCCAGCCACTCGACGATCTGCGGCGTCTGCTCGATCGACTCCTTGGCCGCCGCCTCGTACTGGCCGAGGTCCTTGCTGTAGGCGGTCACCACGGGCAGGCCGTTGGACTGTCCCGTGCGCACCTCCAGCTGGCCGATGAAGAGCGTGGCCAGGTAGGTGGCCATCGGCTTGTCCATCACCCAGGTCGAGGTGGTCTTCTCGCCCGAGGTGCGCTCCTTGACCTTGATGCCGTTGGTGATGGCCTGGGTGCCCTTCGGCACGCTGACCGTGATGTCGTAGGTGGCCTTGTCGAGCGGGTGGTCGTTGCTCGGGAACCACCACCACGCCACCTGCGGCTGGCCCAGGGCGAGCGCGCCGTCGGCGGTGGCGATCCAGGGCTGGAAGCCGCCCGTCTCGTCGGGAACCGGCGCCTTGGACGGCGTGTCGGCGTAGCTCACCTCGACGAGGAACGGCTTGCCCCTGGTCAGCGCGCGGGCCGGGGTGATCTCCAGCTCGTGCAGTCCGGTCCTGGCGAACGTGGCGGACCTGCCGTCGACCTTCACGCTGTCGACCTTGAGCAGGAAGTCGAGGTTGAAGCGGGTCAAGTGCTGGGTCGCCGTCGCCAGGATCCTCGCCCTGCCACGCAACAGGTCGGCCCCCGGCTGGTAGTCGAGGTTGAGGCTGTAGTGCTTGGCGTCGTAGCCGCCGTTGCCGTGGTTGGGGAAGTAGGAGTCTCCGATGCCCGGCGCCCCCGGGCCCCTGTCGGTAGCGGCCGCGGGGGTCGCCAGGACGAGCCCGGCCGCCGCGGTCATGGCGATAAGGGTGCGTGCTCGGATTAATCGCATCATCGCAAGGTAACCGAGGGTCGCCGCGTCGTCTACGAGTTTCGGCTGACCCCGGAGAAGCGCCTGGCGACCTCCCGCCACACGGGTGTGGCGGAGGGCTCGTCGAGCAGCGCCCGCCTGTGCAGCTCGGCCAGGTCGAAGCCGCGGTCGTCCCACTCCAGGATCCGCTCGGGCCACACCTCGGGATGGAACTGCACGCCCCATGCCGCCGCGCCGACCCTGAAGGCCTGGTAGGGGCAGGCCTCGGTCTCGGCGAGCCAGACCGCGTCCGGCGGCAGCTCCACGACCGCGTCCTTGTGGTGCTCGATCGCGGTGACGACCTCCGGCAGGCCGTGGAAGAGCGCGTCCCCGGCCGCCTCGGGGCGCAGGGTGATCGCCGTGCTGCCGTTCTCCGGCTCGCCCGCGTCGCCCTTCACCAGCCCGCCCGCCACCTCGGCGAGCATCTGCCCGCCCAGGCACACCCCCAGGTACGGCCGGCCCTCGTCGAGCGCCTCCCGCACCAGCGTCCTGGTCGCGGCCAGCCACGGCGCCCTGCCGTCCTCGGAGGGCAGGTAGCCGCCGCCCAGCACGACCAGCGCGCGTTCACCCAGTTCCTCGGGCACGGCGGCGCCCTCGAAGGCCCGCACGACCTCCAGCTCCAGGCCGTCGTCCGTCAGCCATTCGCCGAGCCTGCGAGGGCCGCCGCTGGCGGCGTTCTGCACGATCAGGACATCACGCATCGGAGGCCTCCCGCAGCCAGTCGATGATCTGCTCGTCCACGTCCTCGGGGGAGTGGAGGGCGAAGACGTGCGCGCTCTCCACCCACGCGTTCCGGATCTTGTCGCGCACGGTCCCGCATTCTTCCGCATCACCACTCGAAGGCCGAGCACGGGGGAGCGGCCGGGGGTGTCAGCGGCAGGGGGCCACAGCCGGGCGCGGGGCGCGGACGGGCGGGCGCGCGTCAGCGGGGCATCGGGCGGGTCCGGTCGTCCTCGCCGGGGCCGGCCGGCGGGAAGGAGGCGGGCTGGAAGGGGTCGAACGCCGGCGGGTACTGCTGCTGCTGTTGCGGCTGCGGCGGGCCGTACGAGGAGGCCGGCGGCGCGGGCCTGGCCGCGCGCCACCTGGAGGGGAAGGCGGAGGCGGTCAGCAGCAGGATGCCGGCGATGAAGAGCACGCCGGTCGGGCCGAGCATGTCGAAACCCCAGCGGAGTGGAGCGGGCAGCAGGTCGGCCAGGCCGCTGGGGTAGAGCATGGGGATCAGCAGCACCGTGCCCATGCCGGTGAAGCCGAGCCCGGTCACCAGCGAGGCGAGGGGCGACAGCCGCGAGCCGGCCAGGAAGCCCAGCGCGACGGCGCACGCCGCCAGCACGGTGGCCCCAAGCCACGAAGGTGAGAAGTCGGTCCTGAAGGCGTACGCGACCTGGCCGGAGCCGTACATCAGGCCGAGCATCAGCAAAGGGGTCAGGAGCAGTCCAGCGACCACTCCGAGGATATGGCGGGCAGCTTTGGACATAGGGGGCAGTCTAAAGCGTCAGCGGCTGGACTCCCTGACCACGAGCTCGGGTTGGAACATGATCTGCTGGTGGGCGTGGGTGTCGGGATTGTCACACTCGTCGAGGAGCAGCTCGGTGGCGACCCTGCCGAGCTGGTAGGTCGGCTGGCGGACCGAGCTGAGCGACACGGTGGAGGCCGAGGCGAAGTCGATGTCGTCGTAGCCGATCAGCGAGACCTGCTCGGGCACCCGTACGCCCGCCTGCAGCAGCCCGCGCAGCAGGCCGAGCGCCAGCAGGTCGTTGGCGCAGAACACCGCGTCGGGCAGGTCGGCGAGCAGCAACTCGGCGGCCTGCTGCCCGGCCTTGGCGGTCATCGCGGTCATCTCCAGCACGCGCAGCCGCCCTGGATCGAGCCCCGCCGCCGCGAGCGCCCGCTCGGCGCCGATCCTGCGCTCCCTGCACTGGCGCATGGTCGCCGGCCCCGCCACGTAGGCCAGCCGCTCGGCGCCGCCCTCCAGCAGGTGGGCGGCGGCCATGGTGCCGCCCGTCACGTCGTTGACGGAGACCGCGCACTGGTCGGCGCGATCGGCGGGGTGGTCGACGAGCACGACGGCGATGCCGCGTGCCCTCAGCCGCTCCAGGCGGTGCGGATCGTCGTCGGAGGGGGTGATGAGCACGCCGCGCACCCGCTGCTCGGCGAAGACGAGCAGGTTGCGCTCCTCCTTGGACCTGCTGCCCGCCGAGTTGCCGAGGATCACCGCGTAGCCGCGGTCGCTGGCGAGATCCTCCACGCCCGCGGCGACGTCGGTGAAGAACGGGTTGCCGATGTCGATCACCGACAGGCCGATCGTGCGGCTGTGGCCGGCGCGCAGCGTGGAGGCCGATCCGTGGCGGACGAAGCCCAGCTCGCGGATGACCTGCTCGACCCTGCTGCGTGTGGCGCCCGCGACCTTCTCCGGCCTGTTGAGCACGTTCGACACCGTGCCGGGCGAGACGCCCGCCCTTGCGGCGACCTCCTTGATGCTGACCGTTTCAGACAAGCCCGCCCCCGGGGTGGTAGGTGCGCAGCGGCTGGCTGCGCCGTACGAACTCGCGCAGGTCGCCCGCCAGCCCCCTGGCGCGGGCCTGGACCAGCACGTTGCCCAGAGCCGCCGCCTCGACAGGGCCCGCGACCACGGGCAGGCCCGTGGCGTCGGCCGTCAGCTGGCACAGCAGCGCGTTGCGCGCGCCGCCTCCGACCAGGTGCACGACGTCGATCTCCCGTCCGCTCAGCCGCGCGGCGTCGCTGATTGCTCGCTGGTAGGCGAGGGCCAGGCTTTCCAGGATGCATCGTACGGCCTGCGGCCTGTCGGCAGGGGCGGGCTGACCTGTGCGCTCGCAGTAGGCGGCGATCCGCGAGGGCATGTCGCCAGGCGGCAGGAAGGCGGGATCGTCGGGGTCGATGGTCATCTGTCCAGGCTTGGCGTGGGCGGCGGCCTGGAGCAGGCCCTCGAGGTCGCTCTCGCCCCACGCGCGCAGGCATTCCTGCAGGATCCACAGGCCCATGACGTTGCGCAGGTAGCGGATCGTGCCGTCGATGCCTGCCTCGTTGGTGAAGTTGGCCGCCCTGCTCTCCTCGCTCAGCACGGGGGAGTCGAGCTCGACGCCCACCAGCGACCAGGTGCCGCACGAGATGTAGGCGAAGTCGGGGGTGCGGGCGGGCACGGCCGCCACGGCCGAGGCGGTGTCGTGCGAGGCGACACGGGTGACGACGGTGTCGAAGCCGAGCTCGGCCGTCACGGGACCGACGACGCTCCCGGGCTCGGAGATCTCGGGGAAGATGCGCGCAGGCAGCCCGAGACGGTCGATGAGGGGCCGCGCCCAGTCCCTCCGCGCGACGTCGAACAGGCCTGTCGTGGAGGCGTTCGTCAGCTCCGCGCCCCTGACGCCCGTCAGCCAGTAGGCGAACAGGTCGGGGATCATGAGCAGCGTCTCCGCCCGGTCGAGGCGCTCCTCCAGCAGCTGGTAGAGGGTGTTGAACGGCAGGAACTGCAGGCCGTTCACCTCGTAGCGGTCGGCGTCGAGGCGCTCGGTGTACCCCGAGGTGCGGGCGTCCCTGTAGTGGACGGGGTTGCCGATCAGCCTGCCGTCGCCGTCCAGCAGGCCGTAGTCGACGGCCCACGAGTCGATGCCGATCGACTCGACGGGCCCGGCCTGCCGCAGGCCTTCCAGCATCTGGGAGTAGAGGCCGAGGACGTCCCAGTGCAGGGTGCCCGCCACGCTGACGGGACGGTTGGGGAAGCGGTGCGCCTCGACGAGGTCCACCCGTCCCCCGGAGATCTCGGCCCGCATCACCCGTCCGCTGGAGGCGCCCAGATCGACAGCTGTGAATCGCATCCCATGATTAAAACGTACAAACCTCGTTGGCGAAACCTGGCATTGACGTTGCGGTGAGACCCGCCTAGATTCCATTAAAACGTTTTGGTAGATTCCTTGGAGGTTCCGTGCAGCGCGTGTGTTTCCTTCTCAAGGTCAAGCCGGATCGCCTGGAGGAGTACCGCGAACGTCACAGGAACGTGTGGCCGGAGATGCTCGAGGCGCTCAGCAGGACGGGATGGCGCAACTACTCGCTCTTCCTGCGCGACGACGGCCTGCTGGTCGGCTACCTGGAGACCGACGACTACGAGGCCGCACGCTCGGCCATGGCCGAGACCGACGTCGACGCGCGCTGGCAGGCCGAGATGGCGCCCTTCTTCGAGGGGGACGACCGAGGGTTCCTCCTGCTGGACGAAGTCTTCCACCTGGATTGAGATCGGGGACTACAAGTGATCAAGGATTTGCTCCGGGGGCAACGCATCGAGACGCCGTCGTGGGCCTACGGCAACTCGGGCACCAGGTTCAAGGTGTTCGCCCAGCAGGGGGTGCCGCGCGACCCCTATGAGAAACTGGCCGACGCCGCGCAGGTCCACGCCTTCACGGGGATCGCGCCCACCGTGGCGCTGCACATCCCGTGGGACAGGGTGGACGACTACGCGGCGCTGGCCCGGCACGCACGCGACCTCGGCGTGGCCGTCGGGGCCATCAACTCCAACGTGTTCCAGGACGACGACTACAAGCTGGGCAGCGTCACCCACCCCGACCCCGTCGTGCGCCGCAAGGCACTCGGCCACCTGCTCGAATGCGTCGACATCATGGACGCCACCGGCTCCGACACGCTCAAGCTCTGGTTCTCCGACGGCACCAACTACCCGGGCCAGGACGACATCAGGGCGCGCCAGGACCGGCTCGCCGAGGCGCTCGCCGCCGTCTACGAGCGGCTCGGGGACGACCAGCGCTTCCTGCTGGAGTACAAGCTGTTCGAGCCCGCCTTCTACGTCACCGACGTGCCCGACTGGGGCACCGCCTACGCCCACTGCCTCAAGCTGGGCGACAAGGCGCAGGTCGTGGTCGACACCGGACACCACGCGCCCGGCACCAACATCGAGTTCATCGTCGCGTTCCTGCTGCGCGAGGGGAAGCTCGGCGGCTTCGACTTCAACTCCCGCTTCTACGCCGACGACGACCTCATGGTCGGCGCGGCCGACCCCTTCCAGCTGTTCCGGATCATGTTCGAGGTCATCGGCGGCGGCGGGTACGGCCCGCATGTCGCCTTCATGCTCGACCAGTGCCACAACATCGAGCCCAAGATCCCCGGTCAGATCCGCTCGGTGATGAACGTCCAGGAGGCGACCGCCAAGGCGCTCCTGGTGGACCGCGAGGCGCTCGCCGCCGCGCAGCGGGCAGGTGACGTGCTCGGCGCCAACGCCGTGCTGATGGACGCCTACAACACCGACGTCAGGCCGCTGCTCGGTGAGCTGCGCGAGGAGATGGGGCTCGACCCCGACCCCATGGCCGCCTACGCCAGGTCCGGCTACTTCGAGAAGATCGCGGCCGAGCGGGTCGGCGGCGCCCAGGCGGGCTGGGGCGCCTGACCGCGCCCGCCGTACGGACAGCACCTCGATCACGCAATCCAAGGGAGAGATTCTGATGACGGTTACCGAGCTGCTCGACCGGGCCCACGCCCTCGGCTCGGACCCGCGCAACACCAACTTCGCGGGCGGCAACGCCTCCGCCAAGGGGGTGGAGCGCGACCCCGTGACAGGCGGCGACGTCGAGCTCATGTGGGTGAAGGGCTCGGGCGGCGACCTGGGCACGCTCAGCGCCGAAGGGCTGGCGGTCCTGCGCCTCGACCGGCTGCGCGCCATGGTCGACGGCTACCCGGGCGTCGAGCGCGAGGACGAGATGGTCGCCGCGTTCGACTTCTGCCTGCACGGCAAGGGCGGCGCGGCGCCGTCCATCGACACCGCCATGCACGGACTCGTCGACGCCGCCCACGTCGACCACCTGCACCCCGACTCCGGCATCGCGATCGCCACCGCGCAGGACGGCCCCGAGCTGACCGCGCGGATCTTCGGCGACAGGGTGCTGTGGGTGCCGTGGCGGCGCCCCGGCTTCCAGCTCGGCCTCGACATCGCCGCGCTGCAGGCGGCCAACCCCCAGGCGATCGGGTGCGTCCTCGGCGGACACGGGATCACCGCGTGGGGCGAGACGAGCCAGGAGTGCCAGGCCAACTCCCTGGAGATCATCCGTACGGCCGCGCGGTACATCGAGGAGCACGGCAGGCCCGAGCCCTTCGGCCCGGTCATCCACGAGCCGCTCGACGAGGCGGTCCGCAGGGAGCGCGCGGCGGCGCTGTTCCCGCTGGTCAGGGGGCTGTGCTCGACCGACTCCCGCCAGGTCGGCCACTACACCGACAGCCCCGAGGTCCTCGACTTCCTCTCGCGGGCCGAGCACCCGCGCCTGGCCGCCCTCGGCACCTCCTGCCCCGACCACTTCCTGCGCACCAAGGTCGCCCCCCTGGTCGTGGACCTGCCGCCCGAGGCGTCGCTGGAGGAGGTCACGGAGCGGCTGCGCGTCCTGCACACCGCCTACCGGGCGGAGTACGCCGCCTACTACGCGCGGCACGCCGTGGACACCTCACCGGCGATGCGCGGCGCCGACCCCGCCATCGTGCTCGTGCCCGGCGTGGGCATGTTCTCCTTCGGCAAGGACAAGCAGACCGCTCGCGTCGCGGGGGAGTTCTACGTCAACGCCATCAACGTGATGCGCGGCGCCGAGGCCGTCTCCGTCTACGCCCCGATCCCCGAGTCGGAGAAGTTCCGCATCGAGTACTGGGAGCTGGAGGAGGCCAAGCTCCGCCGCCTCCCCAAGCCTAAGCCGCTGGCCGGGCGCGTGGCCCTGGTCACCGGCGGCGGGTCGGGCATCGGCGCGGCCACGGCCCGCCGCCTCGCCGCCGAGGGCGCCTGCGTCGTCGTCGCCGACCGTGATCTCGGTTCCGCCGAGAAGGTCGCCGCCGAGCTCGGCGCCCGCGCCCACCGGCCTTCCGACGTCGCCGTCGCCGCGGCCGTCGACGTCACCTCCGAGGAGCAGGTCGTCGAGGCCGTACGGCAGGCCGTCCTGGCCTTCGGCGGTCTCGACCTGGTCGTCAACAACGCCGGCCTGTCCCTGTCGCGGGCGCTGCTGGAGACCACGCTCGACGACTGGAACCTCCAGCACGACGTCATGGCCCGCGGCTCCTTCCTCGTCTCGCGCGAGGCGGCCAGGGTGCTGCTGCTGCAGGAGATGGGGGGCGACATCGTCTACATCTCCTCCAAGAACGCCGTCTTCGCCGGGCCCAACAACGTCGCCTACGGAGCCGCCAAGGCCGACCAGGCCCACCAGGTGCGGCTGCTGGCGGCCGAGCTCGGCGCGCACGGCGTCCGCGTCAACGGCGTCAACCCCGACGGGGTGGTGCGGGGCTCGGGCATCTTCGCGTCCGGGTGGGGCGCCAACAGGGCGGCGGTGTACGGGGTCGAGGAGGAGAAGCTCGGCGAGTTCTACGCCCAGCGGACGCTGCTGAAGCGCGAGGTGCTGCCCGAGCACATCGCCGCGGCGGTCTTCGCCCTGACCGGCGGTGACCTGTCGCTCACGACCGGCCTCCACATCCCGGTGGACGCAGGCGTCGCCGCCGCCTTCCTACGCTGACCCCTTCAGGGCCGGACTTGAAACTCGCGCGTCCGGTCCCACGGGCCCGCTTCAACGGCCCTGGTTGCGCTGGTGCGGTCCCGCACGTCCGGTCCCGGGCGTGCGGGTCGCGGGCGATCGGCCTCGCGTGGCCGGTCTGCGCGTGCCGCCTGGGGTGGGCCGTCCTGAAGGGCCGGCCTCGCGTGGGCCGCGCAGGGGCGACACGGGGTCTGCGGCGATCGTGGCGTGGTCGCAAGGGGCGGCAGGGGAGGCCGCCTCTAGCATGGCCTTGTGAACGAGATCGATCTACGGCATCTACGACGTTGTGTGGAACTGGCGGCAGAGGCCGTCGAGGCGGGCGACGACCCGTTCGGCTCGGTCCTTGTCGCCGCCGACGGCACCGTCCTCGGAGAGGGACGCAACCACGAGACCACCTCCGGAGACCCGACCAGGCACCCCGAGATCGACCTGGCCAGGTGGGCGGCCACCCACCTGCCCGCCGAGGAGCGCGCGGCCACGACCCTCTACACCTCGGGCGAGCACTGCCCGATGTGTTCGGCCGCCCACGGCTGGGCGGGCCTGGGCCGCATCGTCTACGCGACCTCCGCCGCCCAGCTCACCGCATGGCGGGCCGAGCTCGGCACGCCCGCCTCGCCGGTCAGGCCGATTCCGATCCAGGAGGTCGTCCCCGGCGTTCAGGTCGAGGGTCCCGTCCCCGAGCTTGAGAAAGACGTGCGCGCCCTCGTGCGCCGCTCCTTCCCCAAGTGATATGCCGGAAGGCATGGCAGAGAAAGAGCCCACGACCGAGCTCGACTCCCGGTTCAGCAGCGACAAGGCGACCCCGGTCAGCTGGTCCGAGGCGCGCGGCCTGCTGGAGCGCGCGGAGATCTACTGGCTGTCGACCGTGCGCCCTGACGGGAGGCCGCACGTCACGCCGCTGATCGGCATCTGGCTGGACGGCGCGCTGCACTTCTGCACGGGCCCGGCCGAGCGCAAGGCCAGGAACCTGGAGACCAACACCCGCTGCGTCCTCACCACCGGCGGCAACTCTCTCACCGAGGGGACCGACGTGGTGGTCGAGGGCGAGGCGGTCCAGGTGCGCGACGAGCAGGCGCTGCGGCGTCTGGCCGCCGCCTACGAGGAGAAGTACGGCCCAAGCTGGCACTTCGACGTGGCTGACGGCGCCTTCGCGGGCGAGGGCGGCAGGGCGCTGGTCTTCGCGGTCACGCCCCAGCAGGCTTTCGGATTCGCCAGAGAGGGTGAGTACGGCCAGACCCGCTGGCGGTTCTGACCGGGCGATCAGCGGGTGAGTCCGGGGAAGCCGATCCGCCACGACGGGTGGGCGGGCCGCCAGCCGAGCGCGCGGGCCTTGGCGTTCGAGGCCCCGCGCTCCCACCCCTCTCGCTCCACCGTGAGCGGGGGAGCGGGAAGGTCCAGGGCGGCGGCCAGCGCGGGGACCCACTCCCAGGCCGCGGCGGGCTCGTCGTCCACCACGTTGACCACTCCGTCGGGCCAGTCGAGCGCCAGAAGCGCCGCCCGCGCCGCGTCCACGACGTGCACGAACGAGCTGACCGCGGCCCCCGCGGCCAGCCGCCCCTCGCGCAGCTCGCCCTCGGCCCACCCGCCGGGGGAGTACCAGGTGCCCGGCCCGTAGAGCAGGCCGTAGCGGAGCACGACGTGCCGCTCCATCGAGGCGGCGGCCTCCTCCAGCGCCCTCGCGGGGCCGACCAGTCCCTCCCTTGAGGCGTCGAGCGGCTCGTCCTCCGTGGCGGGAGCGGCGCCGGGCCCGTACACCCACGAGATCGACTGCGCGACGATCTGTCCTGTGCCCGCCTTCACCGCCGCCTCGACCAGGTTGCGGGTGCCCTCGCGCCGGATGCGGGCGTTCTCCTCGAAGCGCCGCTCGCCCAGCGCGGTCAGCTGGTGGATCACCGCGTCGGGTCTGGCGTCGGCGAGCGCCCGGAAGGTGGCGTCGCGGTCGAAGACGTCCAGCCGTACGGCATCGGCGCCCGCCGCCCTGATCGCGGCCACCCCCGAGGCGGACCTGGAGGTGCCGACGACGGTGTGCCCCGCCGACAGGAGCAGGGGCAGCATTTGGCGGCCGATGGCGCCGGTCGCCCCGGCGAGCAGAACACGCATGGCCCGGAATACTAGGACACGGCAATGTCAGGGCAGCGGCCGGTAGAGGCCCGCGAGACGGTCCATCTCGCCAGCGCCGAGGCGGATGGCCGCCCCGAGAGCCGGCGGGATGAGCCGCCCCGAGCGCGGTGGTCTGGCCCCGCGGTCTAGTGAGGCCCCACCGCCGTCTCGGTCCCGCACGGGCCGCCGCCGGTCGAGGCGGCGATCCCCACGCGCTCGCCCGCCATGGTGAGCGTCGGGTACCAGGAGGAGATCCGCTCGGTGGAGCGTCCGACGTAGTGGCAGATGAAGCTGCGCCTGAACCGGTCGGCCGTCGAGTTGGGCTCAGAGCCGTGCACCAGGCTGCCGTTGAAGAACAGCACGTCACCGGGGTTCATGTCGACGGGCACGCGCTCCAGGCCGGGCGGCGGCGGGACGTACTCACGGGTGAAGGAGACCTCGGTGTCGGCCTCCTCGGGGCAGAACAGGTCCATCAGGTGCGTGCCGGGCACCACCTCGAGCCCGCCGTTGGCCCTGTCGACCCTGTCGATCGCGATCCAGGCGGCGACACAGGTGCCAGGCTCGACCCGCAGGTAGAAGTTGTCCTGATGCAACGCCTGCCCCCTCGCACCCGGCGGCTTGAAGTAGAACATGCTCTGCGCTGCTATCGGCTCCTCGCCGAGCAGCTCGCGCAGGATGGCGGCGATCCTGGGGTCGAGCAGGTAGCGCAGAGCGACGTCGTTCACCTGGTGCGGGTGCATCACCCTGGGGAACTCGCGGAGGATGTCGTACGGCCCGCCGGGCTCCTGCGGCGTCGGCGTGAAGTGCCCGGGGATCGGGCCGCGCTCGTGCATCCGCATGAACTCGTCGCGCAGCTCGGCCACCTCCTCCGTGCCGAGCAGTCCGGGCACGACGACGTACCCCTGGTCGTGGAAGTCTGCGGTCCTCATGCCTCTCACGCTAGGCAGCGCGGCCGTGCGATGGTATGCCCGTGACGGTTGAGGACATGTCCGTTCCTGCTGCCGAGCTGGTGATCGTCGGCCACTTCGACCAGCACTCCGGATACGCGACGCGCCGTACCGGCGGCTCGCCCAGCTGGCTGCTGATGTGGACGCAGGCAGGGGCGGGGCTGGTCGAGCAGGCGGGCGTGCGCACCACGGCAGGCCCGGGTGACCTGGTCGTGCTCGGGCCTGGGGCGGCCCAGTACTACAGGACCGCGCCGGATCAGCAGCGGTGGCGGTTCTGGTGGGTGCACTTCCAGCCGAGGCCCGCCTGGCTGCCGTGGCTGGCGCCGTACGCGCTGGCGCCTGGCTGCCACGTGATCCACGGCGCCGGTCACGACCGGGTGGAGCAGGCGCTTCTTCGCGCGGGCGCCGACGCCAGGTGGTCGGGGCACGGCGCGCCCGCCTCTCCTTCCCAGCCGGTCCAGCCGGTCGTGGCGGCCGCCGCCGAGGCCCGCGAGCTGGTCATGGGGGCGGTCGAGGAGGTGCTGCTGCTGGCCACGGCGGCGGCTCGCCGGCCTGGGGGCGGCGATCCGCGCGTCAGACAGGTCCAGGCGCTGATCGCGGCCGAGCCCTCGGCCCCGCACACGGTCGCCTCCCTGGCCCGCGTCGTCGCGCTGTCGCCGTCGAGGCTGGCGCACCTGTTCTCCGAGCAGACGGGCCGCACCCCCATGCAGGCGGTCAGGGAGGCGAGGGTCCGGCACGCCGCCAGGCTCCTCGAGGTCACCGACATGGACGTGGGCCAGGTCGCCGACGCGTCGGGATTCGTCAGCCCCTTCCACTTCAGCCGCGTCTTCAGCAGGGCGTTCGGGCTGTCGCCGAGGGAGTACCGCCGCCGCCTGCGTCACAGCATGGAGTCGGGCTGACGCCGGTACTCGGTCGGTGTCCTGCCGAGCGCGTCGCGGAAGGCGCGGTAGAAGCTCGACCGCGTCTGGAACCCGCTCTCGTGCGCGACCCTGTCGACGCCCCAGCCGGTGACCGACAACAGGCGGCGCGCGTGGGCGACGCGCAGCCTGGTGACGTACTGCCACACCGGCATGCCCAGCGTCTGCTTGAAGGCCAGCGCGGCGTAGGTCGGGTGCACACCGGCGTCGGCGGCGATGCCGTCCACCGTGAGGTCCTCGGTGTAGCGGCGGGCGACGACGGCCAGCATGCGCTCGGCCGCCCTGGCCTCGCTCTCGCCGGCCGTCCTCGCGGGGCGCTGCCCTCGCGCCAGACGGGCCAGGCGGGCGTGCATCTCCAGCAGGCACAACTCGGCCACGTCGGGCCGCGGGCCGGGCCTGAGGTCGGTGTCCCACCGGGCCATCAGGAAGGCGTCGTGCGGGCCCTCCTCGGCGGTGCCGTACAGGAACTCGCCCTGGAGCAGCCGGTCCAGCGGGCCGCGCAGTGCGGGCGTGCCCGTGAGGTCGGCCAGCGGAATGGTGGCCCAGAGGAAGTCGACGTCGTGCTCGGAGACCAGGCGGTGCGGATAGCCGCCCCAGAAGGCGGCCAGCCGTCCCGGCGGCAGGTCGAGCGTGCCCGAGACGGTCGCGTAGCGGGCGCCGCCTGACAGCACGAGGTTGAGCTCCACCTCGGGGTGGATGTGCGAGGTGGGCATCGGCCCCGAGGTCACGTGGAACGTCTGCAAGCCGACCACCTGCACCAGCGATCGCACACCTTGAGGATATGCGACAGGTCGGTGATCCGGGCCGGATGACCTCATGGGGTGCGGCACCGCAGAGTGGGGGCATCCCCACCTCGCCTGGAGGCACGCACCATGTCGGAACTCGACGACTTCCTGTTCGACCTCAACGGCTACCTCATTCTCGAGAACGCGGTCGACGGCGACCTGCTCGCACGGCTCGACGCGGAGTTCGACGCCTTCCCCCGCGACCTGGCGCGCGGCGACTGGTACCGGGGCGCGCAGCGTCGCGACTACACCCCGGAGACCGGCTTCGAGCTGCACCAGGCCGTGGCCGCAGGCCGGCCGTTCGAGGAACTGGTCGACCACCCGAGCTGGTTCGCCCTCGTGAAGCACTTCGCGGGGGAGGAGGGCAGCTACGTGCCCGGCGTGTTCATCGACGAGACCATCGCCTCGATCCGCGAGTCGGGTGGCCACCACCCGGTGCACTCGGGCGGCTACCGCGGCGCGCTGCGCGGCAGCTACGGCTATTCCCACGGCGTCTTCCGGTGCGCCCAGGTCAACATCATCCTGGCCCTCACCGACATCGGAGAGGGCGACGGCGCGACGATGGTCGTGCCCGGCTCCCACAAGTCGAACCTCCCGCACCCGCTGGCCGGTGACTACGCCAGGGGCGACCGCATGGACACCCTGCCGGGCGCGGTGCCCGTCCACCTGGCCAAGGGCGACGCGCTGCTGTTCGTCGACGGGCTCATGCACGGCGGCTCCACCCGCACCAACCCCGGCGAGCGCAGGGTCGTCATCTACAGGTACGGGCCGGTCTGGACGAGCAGCAGGTACGGCTACGCCTACGACGAGGCCTGGCTGAAGGAGCTGACCGACCAGCGGCGCCGGGTGCTGCGGCCGGTCCCGCCCGTCCACATCGGCGACCCGTGCCCCGCCGAGCCGGGCGACCGCGACGACTGACCGGGCCCAGGGGCGCGGGACGCCCGCCGTCCCGCGCCCCTGCCCGTCAGGCCGGCGCCCCTGCCGGTCAGTCGTCGCGTCGGCGACCCGTGAGGGCACGTCGGGTCGGCGACTCCGCCGGGGCGGCCGGGTCAGCGGCTCGTCACGGCCGCCTGCGGCGGGACGGGGCCGGCGTCGGCCGTGAAGTGCTGGCGGTCGAGGTGGTCGACGGCGTAGTCGATCGCGCCGAGCACCACGCACTCCTCGCCCAGTGTCGAGGCCAGCACCTCGGGCATCCGCATGCAGGAGCGCTCGAGCCGCTCCCGCAGCGGTTCCAGCAGCACGTCGGCCGCGCGGGAGAAGCCGCCGCCCAGCACCACGACCTCCGGATCCAGCAGCAACGCCATCGCGGCGGCCCCCACAGCCAGGTCGTCCAGGTAGCGGCCGACCGCGTCGAGAGCCACGGGATCGCCGCTCCTGGCCGCGGCCAGCGTGTAGCCCGCCGCGTCCTCGGGCGCGGTCTCCTCGGGCACGATGGCGCACCCGTTCAGATGGTCGGTGGCCTGCAGCCAGCGCATCTCCGGCAGCATGCCGATCTCGCCCGCCGCCGTGCCGAAGCCGCGGTGCAGCCGCCCGTCGATGATCAACGCCGCTCCCATGCGCCTGGCCACGTGCAGGAAGACCACGTCGCGCGAGCCCCGGGCCACCCCGCGCCTGCTCTCGGCCAGGGCGGCCAGCCTGCTGTCGTTCTCCACCAGCACCTCGCAGGGGAACATCTCGCGCAGCCGTCCTGCCAGGTCGAGGCCGGTCCAGGACGGCACCGACGCGGAGTAGGCGACCCTGCCGTCGGGGGTGACGATGCCCGTGGTGCCGACGGCCACCGTCCAGAGGTCGGCCACCGTCTTCCCGCTCAGCGTCAGGCATCCGGACACCGCCCTCTCGATCGCCGCGAGCCGGTCGTCGAGCGGGGCGCCGGGCAGCGCCGGCTGCCTGGTCTCTGCCAGGACCTGGCCGTCGAGGTCGGCGAGCGCGGCCCGCACGTTGTGCGCCCCTATGTCGATGCCGACCAGGTAGCCGCAGTTGGCCCTGAAGCGGTAGCGTCGCGCGGGCCTGCCCATCGTGCCGGGGCTCGGCGGCACCTCCTCCACCCAGCCCACCTGCGCCAGCTCGTCCACGACCTCCTTCGTGGAGGGCCTGGACAGGCCGGTGCGCTCGGCCAGCGCCGACAGCGTGAGCGGTCCCGCGCCGCGAAGTGCCCTGATCGCCGACAGCGAGTTCAGCTGCCGTAGCCGGGACAGATCGCCGCCACGCAGGTTCGCCATCGCCACCTCCTAATGTAGGTCTCCTCATTAAGTGTGCACCAGACGGAGACCTCTCCGGGCTGCGCCAGGCGCTTTTCCCCAATGGTGTCCATTGACCCTCGGATAAGCGCGATGCTACTAATGAAGCGCTCCTTCGTAACTAGGCGACAGGAAGGGCTTCTCATGCCGTTTGAAGACGTCGGCGAGGTCGGTTGCGATCCCAGGACAGCGCTGGTGTTCGAGCACGGCTGGCAGTCGTGGAGCCCGACGGGCGCCTACCGCCTGGACGAACGGCCGCCCAGAGCGGCCGACCCCACCATCCAGACGCTCTGCTACCGCCCTGAGACCCCCGTCCCCGACGGGCTGTTCCAGGGCGAGGGTCTGCTCGCCCTCGACCCGGGCGACGGGGGCCCCGTGGAGGTCTGGTCGGCACCGGGGCCCGCTCGAGGTGCCCTCCATCCGCGCCCGCCTCGAAGGCGGCCGCGTGGTCGTCTCCTCCGACGGCCCCGTACGGCACTGGCGGGCCGAAGGCGGGCTGGATGGGGCGCTGCGCGGCTGGGCCGACACCATGGCCACCGGCTTCGCCCCCGCGAGCTTTCCCGCGGTCGCGCCCATGTGGTGCACCTGGTACGGCTACTGGGACAAGGTCACCGAGGACGACGTCGTGGAGAACCTGCGCCTGTCCGAGCGGCACGGCCTCGGCGCCGACATGTTCCTCATCGACGACGGCTACGAGGCGGAGATCGGCGACTGGCTGGAGCCGCGTCCCGGATTCGGCTCACTGGAGCGGGCGAGCGCCGCCGTCGTCGAAGCCGGCAGGCGGGCCGGCATCTGGACCGCGCCCTTCCTGGTGGGCGAGCGCAGCCGCGTCTTCCGCGAGCATCCCGAGTGGCTGGTGGGCGGGGCGGACGCAGGACGCATGTGGGACCAGGGCCTGGCCGTCCTCGATGTCACCCACCCCGAGGCCGCCGCCCACCTGGTGAACGTCTTCAGGTCGTTCGGAGGGCTCGGCATCACGCACTTCAAGCTGGACTTCGTCTACGCGGGAGCCCTCCGCGGCCGCCGCCACCGGGACATCGACCCCATCGCGGCCTACCGCCTCGGCCTGGAGCTGATCCGCGAGGGCGCGGGCGCCGACGCCACCCTGCACGGGTGCGGCGCGCCGATGCTGCCCAGCATCGGCCTGGTGGACATCATGCGGGTCAGCCCCGACATCGCCCCCACGCTCCAGCCCAAGGCGGGCGACATCAGCCAGCCGTCCCAGCTCGGCGCCAGGCTCACCGGCGCGGCAAGGGAGTTCCTGCACGCGCGCTGGTGGGTCAACGACCCCGACTGCATCATGGCCCGTCCGGGGGTGGAGGCGCGCGAGGAGTGGGCCGCGCACATCGACGCCACCGGCGGCCTGCGCGGCTCGAGCGACCCCATCGCGGCGCTCGACGACTGGGGCATGGAGACGACCAGACGCCTGATGATCCCCACCCGCACGGAGCCGTCGTGATGGCGACGCTCCTGGCCCGCGACCGAGGCAAGGCCGAGCCAGGAGCCGCCCGTCCGGGAGCGGGTCCCAGGCGGCGCCGCTCCGGCGAGTGGTACGCCTACCTGTTCATCGGCCCCAGCCTGTTCGGCGTCTTCGCCTTCCTGCTGCTGCCCGTCGTCATCGTCTTCGGGCTGAGCTTCTTCGACTGGGAACTGCTCTCCGAGCCGGCCTTCGTGGGCCTGGACAACTACCGCCGCCTGGCGGGCGACGGCGAGGCCTGGCACTCGCTGCTCGTGACCCTGCTGTACGTGCTGCTGTGCGTGCCGCTGCAGACGCTCCTCGCGCTCGGCCTCGCGCTCCTGCTCAACCAGCGCGCGAAAGGCGTGAAGATCTACCGCGCGCTGTTCGTCGTGCCGTGGATGGCCACGCCGATCGTGATCGGCCTGGTCTGGAACTGGGTCTTCGACCCCCGTGACGGCGCGATCAACAGCGCGCTGGCCCTGGTGGGGATCACCGGGCCCGACTGGTTGTCCGACCCCGCATGGGCGCTGCCCGCGATCGCCCTGGTGACCGTCTGGCAGAACACCGGCTACAACATGCTGTTCTTCCTGGCCGGCCTGCAGGGCATCCCGCGCGAGCTCCACCAGGCCGCCGCCACCGACGGCGCCACCCCCCGGCAGCGCTTCTTCAGGATCACGCTGCCGCTGCTCAACCCCACGATGTTCTTCGTCATGGTGACCAACCTGATCGGCGCCTTCCAGGTCTTCGACACCGTCTTCGTGATGACGGACGGCGGGCCCAGCCAGAGCACCGAGGTGCTCAACTTCCGGATCTACGGCACCGCCTTCAGGGAGTTCGACTTCGGCTACGCCTCGACGCTCTCGATGCTGCTCTTCCTGATCATCCTGGCCGTGACGCTGGCGCAGGTCCGCTTCTTCGGCAGGCGCACCACCTACGACGTGAGCTGAGGAGCCATGAAGCGATTCCTTCTCTACGCCGCCCTGGTGACCGGCGCCTTCGTCTCGGTCTTCCCCTACCTGCTCGTCGTGCTCACCGCCTTCAAGACGCAGGGGCAGCTCAACTCCACCGACCCGTGGCTGCCCGGTCTGCCGCCGACCCTGGCCAACATCACCAGGCTGCTCGGCGGCGACTTCCCCCGCTACCTCGGCAACACCGTGCTGATGACCGCCGTGCTGACGATCGGCCAGCTCGTCTTCACCACGTTCGCCGCCTACGCCTTCGCCAGGCTGCGCTTCCGCGGCAGGGACGCGCTGTTCTGGCTGTACGTGGCGACCATGATGGTGCCCAGCGCGGTGACCATGATCCCGCTGTTCCTCATCATGCGCGAGCTCGACGTCATCAACACCTGGTACGGCCTGCTCGCGCCGTACATCCTCGGCACGCCGTACGGGATCTTCCTGATGCGGCAGTTCTTCCGCGCTCTGCCCGGCGGCCTCGAAGAGGCGGCCAGGATCGACGGGGCGGGGCCGATGACGATCCTGGTGCGCATCCTGCTGCCGCTGTGCAGGCCCGCCCTCGGCACTCTTGCGATCATCACGGTGATCTCGTCGTGGAACAGCTTCCTGTGGCCCCTGATCATCACCAGCGGCGACGACACCAAGGTCATGACCGTGGCGCTCGCCGGCCTCAAGGTCGGCATCGGCGTCGACTACAACCTCATGATGGCCGGCGGCCTCATCGCCCTGGTCCCCATGATCGCCATCTTCGTCTTCTTCCAGCGCTACATCGTCCGGTCGGTGGTCCTCACCGGTCTGAAGTGAAAGGCGAATCATGATCACCCCCCGATTCCGCATGGCGGGAGCGCTGCTCGGCGCCGCCATGCTCACCCTGACCGCCTGCGGCTCCGGAGACTCGGGCGCAGGTGAGGGCGACAAGGTCGCGCTCACCTACCGCATCTGGGACGAGCAGCAGAGGGTCGGCTACGACAAGATCATGGCGGCCTTCGAGAAGGCCAATCCGGCCATCGACGTCACCATCGAGGTCCTGCCATGGGACCAGTACTGGACCAAGCTGACCGCCGACGCGGTCGCGGGCACCGCGCCCGACCTGTTCTGGATGAACACCGGCCAGTTCCCCGAGTACGTCACCAAGGGCGTGCTCGCCGACCTGTCCGCGCTCAAGCTCGACACCGCCGCCTACGACAAGAACGTCGTCGAGTCCTACACCCATGAGGGCAAGCTGTACGGCGTCCCCAAGGACCTGGGCATCGTCGGCCTGCTGTACAACAAGGACCTGTTCGAGCGCGCGGGCGTCGAGATGCCCGAGACCCTCACCTGGAAGGCCGACGGCAGCGGCACCTTCCTCGACCTGGCCCGCAAGCTCACCGTGGACGAGGGCGGCAAGCATCCGGGCGAGGACGGCTTCGACCCCGCCAAGGTCAAGACGTACGGCTTCGCCTCGTGGAACCACTACCAGACCCAGTGGATGAACTGGGTCGTCTCCAACGGCGGCAAGCTGCTCGACAAGCCCTTCGGCGCCTACGCCTTCAACGACGCCGCCTCTGTCCAGGCCCTGCAGTTCGGGGTGGACCTGGTCAACAAGCACCACGTCTCGCCGCCGGCCACCCGGACCAATCCGCCGACGGGCAAGGCCACGGAGATGTTCCAGGCCGGCGAGGTGGCGATGTTCCCCGCCAACAACGCGCTGCTCCCGTTCGTGGCGCCCGAGTCCACCTTCGAGATCGGCGTCGCGATGATGCCCGAAGGCCCCGCGGGTCGCGCGGTCAACATCAACGGCCTGTCCGAGGCCGTCTACGCCAAGACCGAGCACCCTGACGAGGCGATGAAGCTCGCGGCCTACCTGTCCACCAGGGAGCCGCAGAAGCTGATGGCCGACGAGGGGTTCGTCATCCCCGCCCTCGGCGGTCTCTCCCAGGGCTATGTCGACTACTGGAAGGCCAAGAAGATCGACGTCGCGCCGTACCTGAAGCAGACCGAGGGCACCACCTTCAACCTGCCGGTCACCACCGGCTTCCCCGGCTTCGAGCCGAAGCTCAACCAGATCTTCAACGAGATGTACCTCGGCAAGATCACCCCCCAGCAGGCCGCCGACCAGGCTGTGACCGAGGGGAACGCGACCATCAAATGATCACTCGGCGTTCGCTCCTCGCCGGGGGCCTGGGCCTCGTCGCCGCGCCGGGTGTCTCACCCGCGCGCCCGGCGGCGGCGGCCCGGCGCGCCCCGTTGTCCGATCCCTTCCAGCTCGGCGTCGCCTCGGGCGAGCCCGACCCGCGCGGGGTGGTCCTGTGGACCCGCCTCGCCATGGACCCGACCGCCCTCGACGGCCTCGGCGGCATGCCGGGCCGTCCGGTGCCCGTGCGGTGGCAGGTCGCCAAGGACGAGAACTTCAGGCAGGTCGTACGGCAGGGCGCCGAGATCGCCAGGCCGGAGGCGGCGCACAGCGTGCACGTCGAGCTCGACGGCCTGGACTCGGGCGCCGAGTACTTCTACCGCTTCCGCGCGGGCGACGAGATCTCGCCCGTGGGCCGCACGCTGACCGCCCCCGCGCCCGGCGCGCGCAGCCGAGAGCTGAACCTCGCCTTCACCTCCTGTGCCGACTACCAGGTCGGCTGGTTCACCGCCTACCGCAGGATGGCCGAGGACCACCCCGACCTCGTCGCCTTCCTCGGCGACTACTTCTACGAGTACGGCGACTACAAGTACCCCGTGCGCGACCAGGCCGGGGGAGAGTGCCTCGACCTGGCCGGATACCGATTACGGCACGCCCAGCACAAGAGCGATCCCGACCTGCAGCAGGCGCACGCCATCGCGCCATGGGTGGTCGTGTGGGACGACCACGACATCGAGAACGGCTGGGCGGCGGACGTCCCCGAGCAGCCGGAGCCGCCGTTCCTGCCGCGCAGGGCCGCCGCCTTCCAGGCCTACTACGAGAACATGCCGCTGCGCAGGGCGCAGCGCCCCGACGGCCACAAGCTCCACCTCTACCGCAGCATCCGCTGGGGCGCGGTGGCCAACCTGCACCTGCTCGACACCCGGCAGTACCGCGACCTGTACGCCTGCGTGGTCCCGGCGGGAACGGTCGGCCCCGAGTGCGTGGAGCGCTTCGACGCCGACCGCACGATTCTGGGCCGAGAGCAGGAGGCCTGGCTGGAGGGCGAGCTGCGCTCGTCGTCGGCCACCTGGGACCTGTTCGGCCAGCAGGTCTTCATGATGGAGATGGACTGGGTCCTCGGCGAGCAGAGGGGCTGGTCCAACGAGGGCTGGGACGGCTACGTCGCCTCCCGCAACCGCCTGGCCGCCGCCATCGACGACCATGACCGCAACGGCGTCGTGCTCACCGGCGACGTGCACTCGCACTGGGCGGGCGAGCTCAAGCGCGACCACCAGGACCCCGGCTCGAAGTCGGTGGCCGTCGAGCTGGTCACCACGTCGGTCAGCAGCGCGGGCGACGGCGTGGACGAGTACGGGAACACCGAGGCGCTCCTGCGGGAGAACCCGCACGTCAAGTTCTTCAACGGCCGCCGCGGCTACGTCAGGAGCCGCATCTCGCAGACCGAGATGAGGGTGGACTTCCGATCCCTGTCCCGCGTGACCGAGCCGCACGCCCCCGCCTACACCTCGGGCTCGTTCGTCATCGAGCCCGGCAGCCCGAGCCTCAACCCAGTCTGACGGGAACCCCCATGCGCACATCCGCGGCCGCCCTCGCGGCGGCTCTCCTCGGCGTGCTCGCCTTACCGCTGTCGGGCGCGCAGGCCCGTACGGCCGCGCCACCCGCGGTCGAGGCCCCTCCGATGGGCTGGAACAGCCGCACGCTGGGCTGCTCGGTCTCCGAGACCTCGGTACGGCAGGCGGCCGACGCCATGGCCGGGCTCAGCCAGGCCGGCTACCGCTACGTGATCATCGACGACTGCTGGCTGGCCCCGCAGCGCACCTCGGGAGCGCTGGCCGCCCATCCCACGCGCTTTCCCTCCGGCATCAAGGCCCTGGCCGACCACCTGCACGGCAGGGGACTCAAGCTCGGGCTCGCCCTGTCGGCCGGCACCAAGGCGTGCGCGGGAGGCGGCCCCGGCTCCTACGGCAACGAGGCGGCGGACGGCGCGCTGCTCGCCACCTGGGGCGTCGACTACCTCAAGTACGACTGGTGCAACATCCCCACGGCCGACTTCCCCGGCAAGACCTCCCGCGACATCGCCGAGACGCTCTACCCGCGCATGCGGCAGGCGATCGGTGACTCGATGGTCTTCGCCATGAACAACGAGGACGGCAACAGCGTCCCGTGGCTCTGGGGCGGTCAGTTGGCCACCACCTGGCGCATCAACGTCGTCAACCGGCCGATCGCCGACAGCTACTCCACGATGCTCGGCATTTGGGAGACAAACTCCCTGCGCGCGGACCACGCCCGCGCGGGCAGCTGGGCCGATCCCGACCTCATCCAGGCCGGGCGCGGCGGCATGACGGAGGCGGAGTACCGCAGCCAGTTCACGCTCTGGGCCGTCGGCGCCGCCCCGCTGATCCTCCAGGCCGACCCTGGCAGGGCCCCGGCCTCGATCGTGGCCAACCCCAAGGTGATCGCCGTCGACCAGGACAGGCTCGGCGCGATGGGCCGCCTCGTGCAGAGCGACGGCTGGTACCACGTCATCTCCAAGCCGCTGGAGAACGGCGACCGCGCGATCGTGCTGTTCAACGAGAGCGACAGGCAGGCGACGATCTCCGTGAAGGGCAGCAGGCTGAAGCTGCCTGCCGCTCCCCGCTACCGGGTCGAGGACCTGTGGACAGGGGCCGTCTCCTCGACCACGGGTGACCTGGCCGCCTCGGTGCCCGCGCACGGCTCGGTCATGTACAGGGTGGGCCCCGGCGGGCAGAAGGACCCCTCGCTGGCGCTGTTCGAGCTGGACCCCGCGGCGGTCCTGGGCGACGACAGGCCCTCCGTCTTCGAGCCTGGCCTGGAGCGGGAGGTCGTCGCCAGGGTCGTCGACGTGGGCCGCACGGGACGGCTCGGCGAGGCCAGGATGACGCTCGCCGTACCGGAAGGGTGGCAGGCCAGGAGGACGGGCGAGGCGAGCTGGGCCGTCACCGCTCCCGCGGGAGCGCAGCAGGCGGAGCACACGCTCACCGCGACCGCCGTCCTGGCCACGCGCACCCTCGAGGCCACGTCCGTCGCCAGGGTCGCGCACGCGCCAGGCCCGGGCAGAAGCTACCTGAGCGACCTGCAGTGGCTGAGGTCCACGAGCCACTGGGGACCGGTCGAGCGGGACCAGAACGTCGGCGGGCAGGGACAGGGCGACGGCACACCGCTCACCATCGAGGGCGTCGTCCACGCCAAGGGGCTCGGCACGCACGCGCGCGCCGACATCGAGTTCTACACGGCGGGGCGCTGCACGACCGTCGAGTTCCAGGCCGGGATCGATGACAGCGCAGGGGCGGCCGGCTCGGTCGACTTCGAGGTCTGGGCGGACGGCGGGCGCGTCGCCCACTCCGGCGTGCTCACCGGAGCCCAGCCCGCCAAGAAGGTCACCGCCCCGGTCGAGGGCGCCATGTTCGTACGGCTGGTCGCGGCCAACGGCGGAGACAACGTCTTCTCCGACCACGCCGACTTCGCCGACGCCACCATCACCTGCGCCTAGGAGGTCGCACTTAATGATCATTCCCAAGCCTGTCCTGTACGAGACCAGGCCGGGGCGGTTCGTCCTCGGCAGGCGGACCGCGCTCGTCGCCGATCCCGCGCTGAGCGAGGTGGCCGCGTGGCTGCGCGGCGAACTCGGCGCCGTCACCGGCGGCGAGCTGCTCCCGGGAGGGCAGGGCCAGGGAGCGATCACGCTCGGACTCGGCGACCTGGCGCCGGAGGCCTACCGGCTCACGGTCGGGGCCGAGGGCGTGCGGATCGTGGCGGGCGGTCCCGCGGGGGCCTTCTACGGGGCCCAGACGCTGCGGCAGCTGCTGCCGTCAGAGGCCTTCAGGAAGGCGGGCATCGGCGGGACACTGGCGCTGCCCGCCGTGCACGTGGAGGACGAGCCGCGCTTCGGCTATCGCGGCTGCCTCCTCGACGTCGCCCGCCATTTCATGACAAAAGCGGATGTGCTGCGGTTCATCGACCTCATGGCGATGCACAAGCTCAACGTCCTGCACCTGCACCTGACAGACGACCAGGGATGGCGGCTGGAGATCAGGCGCTATCCCAGGCTCACCGAGGTGGGCGCGTGGCGCAGGGAGAGCCAGACCGGCTGGAACGGCGCCATGGACGGCCGCCCGCACGGCGGCTACTACACGCAGGACGACATCCGCGAGATCGTCGCCTACGCGGCGCGCCGTCACATCATGGTCGTGCCCGAGATCGACCTGCCGGGCCACACCCAGGCCGCGATCGCCGCCTACCCCGAGCTCGGCAACCTCGACGAGCCGCTCGAGGTGCGCACCACCTGGGGCGTCGGCGTCAACGTGCTGAACGTCGAGGACGCGACGATCACCTTCTTCGAGAACGTCTTCGAGGAGGTGCTCGACCTGTTCCCCAGCCCCTTCATCTGCGTGGGCGGCGACGAGTGCAGAAAGGACCAGTGGCGCGAGAGCCCCTCCGCCCAGGCCAGGATGAGCGAGCTCGGGCTGCGCGACGAGGACGCGCTCCAGAGCTGGTTCATCCACCGGTTCGACGAGTTCCTCACCGCTCGTGGCCGGCGGCTCGTCGGGTGGGACGAGATCCTGGAGGGCGGGCTGGCCCCCGGCGCCGTCGTGGCCTCCTGGCGCGGCGACCTGGGCGCCGTGGCGGCGGCCCGCGCGGGCCACGACGTGATCACGTGTCCGAGCACGTCCGTCTACCTCGACTACCGGCAGGCCCCCGGCGAGGAGGAGCCCGTCCCGTTCGGCACCGTGCTGGGGCTCGAGGACGTCTACGCCTTCGAGCCGCTGCCCAAGGAGCTGCGTGACGACCCCGCGGGCGCGCACGTCGTCGGGTCGCAGTGCGCCGTGTGGACCGAGTTGATCGACTCCAACCGGCGTGTGGACTACATGGCCTTCCCCCGCCTGTCGGCCTTCGCCGAGACCGTCTGGAGCACGCAGGAGCGGGACCTCGGCGACTTCAGGGACCGGCTGGCCGCGCACCTGCCACGCCTGGCGGCCGTCGGCGTGGAGTACCGCCACGAGGACGGACCGCTGCCCTGGCAGACCAGGCCGGGCATCCCCGGCAGGCCGGAGGACCCCGAGCAGTGGCAGGCCAAGATCGACGCCTGGACGAGCAACCTCAGGCCGGCACCCTGACGGCTCCGGTGTCTTCCCGCGCCGGCGACAGGGCTGGACCGCCTTCGCCGTCGGCGCCACCGGGGAAGCGTCCCTGAAAGGCTCCGGAAACAGCGAACCCCCAGGTCAAGCGACCTGGGGGAACTGTGGGTGGACGATACTGGGATTGAACCAGTGACCTCTTCCGTGTCAGGGAAGCGCTCTCCCGCTGAGCTAATCGTCCTCGGGTGGATCTCAGAGCGGAAGACGGGATTCGAACCCGCGACCCTCACCTTGGCAAGGTGATGCTCTACCACTGAGCCACTTCCGCGTTGCCGCGTGTTCGCGGCGACGTAGAGAACTGTAGCGAATCCTGGCCGAGTCCCCAAACCGTTCGAGGTAAGCCCCTTACTCGAAGGTGCGTACTTACCTGGAGTTAGCTCAGTGCCTAGGGTAAGTCGTATGAGCACACTCATCGTGGACATCTGGTCCGACATCGTCTGCCCCTGGTGCTACCTGGGGAAGCGCAGGTTCGAGAGCGCGCTGGACGGGTTCGCGCGGCGTGACGCCGTACAGGTGCGCTGGCGCAGCTTCGAGCTCGACCCGCACGGGAGCAGGCGGGCGAACCTCACCCTCCCCGAGCGGCACAGACGCGACGTGGGAGGCACGCCCGAGCAGGCCAGGCGGCGCATCGGCGCGCTGAGCGACCTGGCCGCGCAGTCCGGCCTCACCTACCGGCTCGACCTGGCCAGGCCGGTCAACAGCTTCGACGCCCACCGGCTCATGCACTACGCCGACCAGGTGGGCGTGGGGGAGCGGGTGCGCGAGCGGCTGCTGCTGGCCTACACCGGCGAGGGCGCCGTGCTCTCCGACCACGAGACCCTGGCACGGCTCGGCGCCGAGGCCGGGCTGGACCCCGCCGCCACGCTGGCGATGCTCGGGAGCGCCGACTTCACCGAGTCGGTCAGGAAGGACGAGGCGCTGGGGCGGCGGCTCGGCGTCTCGGGGGTGCCGACGTTCGTCTTCGCCGAGAAGTACGCCGTCTCGGGGGCGCAGCCGGTCGAGGTCTTCGCCGACCTGCTCGACCGGTCATGGCGCGAGATCGCCCCCGCCGAGCCCCTGGGCGGCGAAGGGGTCTGCACGGCCGGCGGCTCCTGCTGAGGCGGCGCGCCGCCCTGGGGTGGCGGAGGGATCTGCACGGCGGCACCCGATGAGGCGGCGCCGCCCTGGGTGGGCGGAGGGATCTGTACGGTTGGCGGCTCCTGCCGACGTCGCGCGGCCCAGGGGAGGGGTTTGTGCGTTCGGCGGCCGCTGCCGGCGTCGCGCCGCCTGGCCCGCGTCAGGCGGTTTTCGTGCGGGCGCGGAAGGCGGCCGTCTTGACCCGGTTCTGGCAGGGGGTGGAGCAGAAGCGGCGGGTGCCGTTGCGGGAGACGTCCACGTAGACGCGGTCGCAGTGCGGCGCCGTGCATACCCCGAGGCGATCGTGGAACTCGCTGCCCAGCACGATCGCCAGCCCCGTCGCGCAGCTGGCGGCCCAGTCTCCCGCCATTGTGCCGCCGGGGCCGTGGAAGTGCAGGTGCCATGGCTCCCCGTCGTGACGGTCGAGGCGCGGCCTGGCGCGGCTCTCGTCGAGCAGGCGGTTGACCTGCCCTGCCGCCGTGTCGACGTCGCCCGAGGCGACCGCCTCGAACACCACGCGCAGCCGCTCGGCGACCTCGGCCAGCTCGCCCGCGTCGCCCTCGCCGACCTCCCGGTGGTTCGGGTAGCCGTTGCGCAGTCCCTCGGTGGCGGCGGCGGGCAGGTCGGCGGGCACGGGGAAGGGGCGCCCGCGCCGCTCACCGGGCGTGAGCGCGTTGACCAAGCCGACGGCCACCAGGACCACTCCGTCGTTGTGACTGTTGAAATCCACTTGACCGGTCACACCCTCACGTTCTACGTTGTGACTGTCGAAAGTATAGACGACGGTCACAAGGAGGCTTTCTGTGCTCACCAACGATGCCGCACTCGAATGGATCGCGCGCTGGGACCGCCAGCAGGAGGGTTACCTGCCCGACCGCGAGGAGCGCTTCACCGCCTTGATCGACGCCGTCGAGGCCTTGGGACGTCCCGACCCGCTCGTGGTCGACCTGGGCTGCGGGCCGGGGTCGCTGTCCGCCAGGCTGCTGGAGAGGCTGCCGAAGGCCACCGTGATCGCGGTCGACGCCGACCCGCTCCTGCTCGGCCTCGGGCGCGCCGCCTATCCGCACCTGACCTTCTTCTCGCGTGACCTCCGCACGCCCGGCTGGAGCGAGGGGCTGGGCCTGGACCGTCCGGTGGACGCGGCGGTGAGCACGACCGCGCTGCACTGGATCTCCAGCCCCGAGCTGACCGCCATGTACGCCGAGGTCGCCTCGATCCTTCGTCCTGGCGGGCTGCTGCTGAACGGCGACCACTTCGAGTCCGACGACGCCACGCCGTCCATCGCGGAGCTGGAGCGGGCCGTCCACGACAAGCAGACCGCGCGCGCCTTCGCCGACGGGCAGCCGGAGGGCTGGCGGGACTGGTGGGACGCGGTCGCCGCCGACCCCGACCTGGCCGCGTTCAACACCGCCCGCGCCACCGCCGGGGCGGCACACCACGGCTCGGAGTCCCACCTGCTGTCCATGCACGCGCAGGCGCTGACGGCGGCGGGGTTCGCCGAGGTCGGCACGCTGTGGCAGCGCGGCAACAACCGCCTGCTGTGCGCGGTCGCGAACTCCTGACCCAAGGCCGTGGCGGCGCCGCTCTCTGTGGAGCGGCGCCCTCACGGCAGGGCGGCTCCTGGTGAATCCCGCCTGACGGGGGCAGGGGAGGCGGGACGACGGTGTTGTCCTGTAAGGAGCTAACATCACATACGCCGGTTACCTGAGCGAGAGAGTGGCAACATGCGCGACAACGAGGTCGTGAACGTAGGACCCGAGCCGTTGAGCTTCGGCGACGTGATCAGGGTGGCCCGACACGGCGCGCCCGTCCACCTGACCGACGACGCCATGGCGGCGATCTCCGCCGCGCGCCAGCGGATCGACGAGCTGGCCGAGAGCCCGATCCCCGCCTACGGCGTCTCGACCGGGTTCGGCGCGCTGGCCACCAGGCACATCGACCCCGCCCTGCGCGCCCAGCTCCAGCGCTCGCTGGTGCGCTCGCACGCGGCGGGCAGCGGGCCCGAGGTGGAGACTGAGGTGGTGCGCGCGCTCATGCTGCTGCGCCTGCACACCCTGGCCACCGGGCACACCGGCATCCGCCCGACGACGGCCAAGGCCATGGCAGGGCTGCTGAACGCGCACATCACCCCTGTCGTCCACGAATACGGCAGCCTGGGCTGCTCTGGAGACCTCGCCCCGCTCGCGCACGTCGCCCTGACGCTGATGGGCGAAGGCGTCGTGCGGGATGGAGCGGGGAACGTCGGGCCGTCGGCCGAGGCGCTCAAGCAGGCGGGACTCGAGCCCGTCGAGCTGGCCGCCAAGGAGGGCCTGGCCCTCATCAACGGCACCGACGGCATGCTCGGCATGCTCATCCTCGCCATCGACGACCTGACCAGGCTGCTCAAGACCGCCGACATCAGCGCGGCGATGAGCGTGGAGGCGCTGCTCGGCACCGACCGCGTCTTCGCCCCCGAACTGCAGGCCCTGCGCCCCCAGCCGGGCCAGTCGCTGGCCGCCTCGAACATGGTCAGGATCCTTCAGGACTCCGGCATCATGGAGAGCCACCGCGACCCCAACGCCTGCACGCGCGTCCAGGACGCCTACTCACTGCGCTGCGCGCCCCAGGTGGCGGGCGCCGCCCGTGACACCGTCGCCCACGCGGCCAACGTCGCCACCTGGGAGCTGGCCTCCGCCGTCGACAACCCGGCCGTGCTGGCCGACGGACGCGTCGAGTCCAACGGCAACTTCCACGGCGCCCCCGTCGCCTACGTCCTCGACTTCCTCGCCATCGTCGCCGCCGACGTGGCCTCGATGTCCGAGCGCAGGACCGACCGCTTCCTGGACGTGGCGCGCAACCACGGCCTGCCGGCCTTCCTCGCCGACGACCCTGGCGTCGACTCGGGACACATGATCGCCCAGTACACCCAGGCGGCCATCGTCTCGGAGATGAAGCGCCTGGCGGCCCCCGCCAGCGTCGACTCGATCCCGAGCTCGGCCATGCAGGAGGACCACGTCTCCATGGGCTGGTCGGCCGCGCGCAAGCTGCGCCGCTCGGTGGACGGCCTGACCAGGGTGCTGGCCATCGAGGTCCTCACCGCCGCCCGCGCCATCGACCTGCGAGCCCCGCTGCGCCCCGCCCCCGCGACGGGCGCGGTGGTCGGCGCCCTGAGGGAGAGCGTGGCCGGCCCCGGCCCCGACCGCTTCCTCGCCCCCGAGATCGAGTCGGTGGTCCGGCTGGTCGCCGACGGCAGCGTGGTCTCCACCGTCGAGTCGGTGACAGGCCCGCTCGCCTGAGCATGCCGGCTCGTAGGGGCAGGAGCAGCGACGCGCCGCGCCACGCGGCCCGTCGCCGCCCTGTCACGGCAGGGCGACGATCAGGTCCACCTCCAGCAGCAGCCCCGGCATGAACAGCTTCGACACCTCCACGGTCGTGCTGGCAGGCGGGGTGCCCGTGAGGTACTTCCTGCGCACCGCGCCGTACTCCATGCGCATGTCCAGGTCCGTCATGTAGGTCCTGATGAAGGCGATGTCGGAGAAGTCCGCGCCCTGGTCGGCCAGGATCTTGCCGATGTTCTGGAAGATCACCTCGGCCTGCGTGGTCATGTCGCCCTCGCCGACCAGCTGTCCCCGCTCGTCGAAGGCGGCCTGCCCAGAGACGTAGAGCATGTCCCCGACCCGGACGGCGTGCGAGTACATCCCGTTGGTGGCCGCCACGCTGCCCGGGTTGACGCGCACCGCCCTGCCGCCCGCGTCACCCGAAGGGGGCGCGGCGCCGACGAAGGTGGCGATCGAGGTCACGTCGCGGTCGGCGTAGCCTGCGGCCTCGGCCGCGGCCAGACGGGCGCCGGCCGCGCGGGCCATCGTCGTCCCCTCCCATGCCCCCAGCCGCACGTCCTTCGCCGCCAGCCCCAGCGCGTACCGGGTCTCCCTCGCGGGCTCCGCCACCCGTGCGGCCAGGGCCCCGAGGGGGGTCTCCGCCAGCACCTCCGCCAACGCCTGCCTGCCGACGCCGTGCGCCTCGCCGTAGGCGAAGGTCTCGGCCAGCAGCACCTGCGCGGGCACCAGCGCGCCCATCACCGCCACCTTCATCGCCGCGCCCGCCCCGAGCGGCCCGAGCGCGCGCACCGTCCCGAAGACCGACAGAACCGGCCGGCACGCCGAGAGGTCGCCGCCCGCCAGCACCGTCAGCGTGCCGTCGGCGGCGGGGCCGACGCTGCCCAGCACCGGCGCGTCCACGAGGTTCACCGAGGAAGGCAGCAGCTCCCGCAACGACAGGACGGCCTCGGGCCCGATCGTGGACATCTCCACCACCGTCGCCCCCTCCCGCAGCCCCGGCAGCGCCTGCGTCAGCACCTCCTCGACCGCGGGTCCGTCACGCAGCATGGTGATGACGATGTCCGCGTCCGCCACCGCCGCGCTGACGGGGCCGAGGCCGCGCCGCCACACCTTCACCTGGTGCCCGGCCTCCACGAGTCGCCGGGCCATGGGGACACCCATGCGTCCCTGTCCGAGAAATGCAATCACGTTCTGATTCAAGCCGGATGCGAGGCATTCCACCACCGACTAGATTGCATGACAGCCATGCTTGATGCGAATGACTTGCGACTGTTCCACGAGGTCGCCCGCGAAGGATCCTTCACCGGCGCCGCTGAGCTGCTCGGCTACACACAGTCGGCGGTGTCCAGGCGCATCGCCGCGCTGGAGAGACAGGCGGGAGGGCCGCTGTTCGTGCGGCTGGCCAGAGGCGTCAGGCTCACGCCCGCGGGCGCCGCCCTGCGCAGGCACGCCGAGGCCGTCCTCGACCGCCTCGGCAAGGCGGAGGAGGAGCTCGCCGCCATCCACAGAGGCGGTGGAGGGACGCTGCGGATCGGCGCGTTCGCCACCGCGAACGTGTGGCTGGTTCCCCAGGCGCTGAAGATGTTCACGGCGCGGTGGCCCGAGGTCGAGCTTCGCCTGGTCGAGGGGCTGAGCGGACGCCTGCTCGACCGGCTGGAGGCGGGAGCCCTCGACGTGGCCGTGGTCAGCGACTACCCGGCGGGCCTTCCCGCCGAGGCGGAGACGGTGCCGTTGCTGGAGGAGCGGCTGCTGGTGGCGCTCCCTCTGGGGCACAGGCTCGCCGACCGCGAGGTGATCGACCTGCGCGACCTGGCGGAGGAGACCTGGATCGAGGCGGCGCCGCCGGGTCAGACGACGATCCTGCAGGCGGCCTGCGCCCGGGCCGGGTTCACGCCGCGCGGCGGGCTGCGCGTGGCCGAGTGGACAGGGAAGTTCGGCTACGTCGCCGCGGGCCTCGGGGTGACGCTGGTTCCCGAACTCGCCGCACGCGCCGTCCCCGACGGCCTGGTGCTGCGGCCGATCTCCGAGGAGGGGCCGCGCAGGAAGGTCTACGCGGCGCTGCCCGAGGTGCCGCTGCCTTCCGCGCTCGCGTTCGTCGAACTCCTGGGACAATAGGGGCGTGCACGACAGTTTCGCCCATGTCGGTGGGCTCCTGGCCACCAGGCTCCGTGATCTCACCACCGATCTGGCCGCGCTCGACAGCGCGGGCTGGTGGGCCGTCGTGGTCGACTACGAGGGCAAGGTGACGTGCGCCCGCTTCGACGACGTACGGCCCGCGCCGCTGCCCCAGGCCGGGCCGTGGATCGGGCCCGGCGCATGGCACAGCTCGCTCGACCAGGCCGCCTACGAACGCGGCGTCCAGCGCATCCGCGACTACATCGAGCAGGGCGAGGTCTACCAGGCCAACCTCTGCCGGGTGCTGTCCGCGCCGCTGCCGGCCTCGGCCGACCCGCTGGCCCTGGCGCACCGGCTCAGGCGCGGCAACCCCGCCGCCTACGCCGCCGTGATCGACGTGCCGGGCACGAGCGTGGTGTCGGCCTCGCCCGAGCTCTACCTCTCACGCGACGGCGACGTGGTGGAGTCCAGGCCGATCAAGGGCACCGGCGTCACCGCCGACGACCTGCTCGACAAGGACTACGCCGAGAACGTGATGATCGTCGACCTGGTCCGCAACGACCTGGGCAGGGTCGCCGAGGTCGGCTCGGTCACCGTCCCCGCGCTCTACCACGTGGAGGACTACCCGGGCTCGGTGCACCTGGTCTCGACCGTCAGGGCCAGGCTGGCCGAGGGGATGGGATGGCCCGAGCTGTTCGCCGCCACCTTCCCTCCCGGCTCGGTCACCGGCGCCCCGAAATCTTCGGCCCTGCGCATCATCAATGAGCTCGAACCCGAGCCGCGCGGGCCGTACTGTGGGGCCGTGGGCTGGGTCGACGCCGACCGGCGCACGGCGGCGCTGGCCGTCGGGATCCGCACCTTCTGGATCACCGCAGGCGAGATCCGCTTCGGCACAGGAGCGGGCATCACCTGGGGCAGCGACCCTCGCCGCGAGTGGCGCGAGACCGAGTTGAAGGCGTCGCGGCTCATCACTTTGGCATCCTCAGGAGGAAATCGATGAACGTTCCCGTCTGGGTCAACGGGGAGCTGCTGGATCCGGCTCAGGCCACCGTCTCGGTGTTCGACCACGGGCTGATGGTCGGCGACGGCGTGTTCGAGACCGTCAAGTGCGTCGGCGGCGAGTCGTTCGCGCTCACCAGGCACCTCGACAGGCTCAAGTTGTCGGCCCAGCGCATGGACCTGCCCGAGCCCGACGTCGACGCCATCGCCGACGGCGTGCGCCGCTGTCTGGCCGAGGCGCCCGCCTGGCCGCTCGGCCGCATCCGCATCACCTACACCAGCGGACCTGGCCCGCTCGGCTCCGACCGCGGCGACCAGGGCACCACCGCGATCGTCATCGTCGGCGAGCAGGCCGCCTTCCCGCTCACCGCGGACGTCACCGTGGTCCCGTGGCCGCGCAACGAGCGCGGCGCGCTGGCGGGGGTCAAGTCGACCTCGTACGGCGACAACGCCAAGGCGCTGGCCTTCGCCAAGGCCCGCGGCGGCGGCGAGGCCATCTTCGAGAACCTGGCGGGCAACCTCTGCGAGGGCACGGGGTCGAACATCTTCCTGGTGCAGGGCGGCAGGCTGATCACCCCGACCCTCGAGTCGGGCTGCCTGGCGGGCGTCACGCGCGCGCTGACGCTGGAGTGGTGCGGCGGCGAGGAGGTCGACGTGCCGATCTCGGCGCTCTACGAGGCCGACGAGGCCTTCCTCACCTCCACGACCAGGGACATCCAGCCGATCCGCCTGGTCGACGGCACCGTGCTGCCGTCCGCTCCCGGCCCCGTCACCGCCAAGGCTCAGGAGATCTTCGCCGCCCGCGCGGCCGCCGACGTCGACCCGCGCTAGAGATCGTTCACGGGGCCGGGCGCCGGCGGATCCTCACGGGCGATGTGACGGGCCCGCCCGCGCGCCCGAGCGGCGTCGAGCGGGCAGGCGGGTGTGGTGACCACGGACGGGAGAGCTCAGGGAGGCCTGCCGTACGGGCGGGGCCTCCCGCGGCCAGGAGGCCGCGGTCACCACCGCCCCGCGGTCAGTAGGCCTTCTGGGTCTGCACGTTGAAGTCGGCCATCCGCACCGACTTGGCCGGATCGGTCAGCGGGTCGGTGATCTCGATGACGTCCAGGCCGCGCAGCATGTCGCTGGAGTAGATGTAGCCGTTGTAGTAGTACGCCGACCAGGAGCCGGCGATCACCCCGTCCTGCGGCTCGGGACCGCGCTCGAAGAAGCCGATCTCCTTCGGCGCCTCGGAGTCGGTGAAGTCCCAGATCGACACCCCGCCCTGGTACCACGCCTGGACCATGATGTCCTTGCCCTTGACCGGGATCAGCGAGCCGTTGTGCGCGACGCAGTTCTCCGCGGGCGTCTGCTCGCGGGGCATCTTGAAGTACCCGCGCCGCTCCAGCTTGCCGTCCACGATGTCGTAGACGGCGTTGGCGCCCTTCGTCACGGGGGTCTTGGCGTCACAGGTCGGCATCCCGCCGCCGCCGAGCTCGTCGCCGAAGACCACCTTCGTGGCGTCGTTGTTGAACGTCGCCGAGTGCCAGATCTGGAAGTTCTCCCTGTCCTTGATCTGCTGGAGCACCTTCGGCTGCACGGGGTCGGAGATGTCGAGCAGCACCCCGTCGCCGAAGCAGGCGGCCGCGGCCAGGTTCTTCTCCGGGTAGGCGGTGATGTCGTGGCAGCCAGCCGCGAACGAGTCTCCGCCCTGCCCCTCGGGGAAGATGTTGGGCGAGGCGACCACCTTGGCCTGCTTCGGGTCCTTCACCGGCACCTCGACGATCTGGATCAGCTCGTGCGGCGAGCGGCAGGTCGGGGAGCCGGAGTCGGGGCCCGCCGAGCCGGGCGAGGAGACGTAGATGTAGAGGGTGTCGGGGTTCTTGCCCGGCACCATCGTGTGCGTGTGCGAGCCGCATTCGGTCGCCACCGAGCTCACGTACTTCGGCGCGCTCTTGTCGCTGATGTCGAAGACCCGGATGCCCTCCCACGGTCTGACGCCCTCGCCGGTCTCCATGCCGAGCGGCTTGGACTGGCAGGTCTCGTCCGAGCGCGGCTCGTCCACGGACAGGAACAGCAGGTTGCCGTAGACCGAGACGTCGTTCTGCTGCGACTCGCAGGCGACCGTGCTGACCGTCTTCGGCTTGGTCGGGTCGCTGATGTCGTAGACGGTGAAACCGCCGAAGTTGCCCACGAACACGTAGTTGCCCTGGAAGGCCAGGTCGGAGTTCAGGTTCGAGTCGCCGTCGAGCGGCGCCTCACGCGGCATGTTCGCGACCAGCTTGACGTTGTCGCTGGTCACCACGTCGCCGGGCGCGGCGGTGGCCGACTGGGAGGCCGAGGACGCCGGGGGTGGTGAGGAGGCGGCCGCCTGCGGGGACTGCGAGGGCGGTGGAGACGACGCGCACGCCGACAACACCAGCGCCAACGCCGCCACGCCACCAAACCTGGAAAAGATCACATGCGCCCCCTTCGGAATTATGGCCCAGTATGGAAGCTATGTCAGCCAAGGTCCAAGCGGGCGCAGTTGTCGTCACGGTTATCGTGACGCTCGCGGGATGCTCGGCTCCGTCCGCCGGGCCCTCGCCCGTGGGCTCGGGTCCGCCGGTGATCGTTCCAGGCGCGCCGGGAGAGGCGGGCCGTACGGCCAGGCCGGGGGAGAGCCTGCCGGCCAGGGACTGGACGGCCGTGGCGGCGGACGTGCGCTTCGCCGAGGGCATGATCCCCCACCACCGGCAGGCGCTGGAGATGGCGGGGCTGGTCGACTCGCGCACCACCACCAAGGGCGTGCGCGACGTGGCGCGACAGATCACGCTCACCCAGCAGCCGGAGATCACGCTGATGTCCGACTGGCTGAGCGGCCTCGGCAGGGCGGCGCCCGGCCACGACTCGCACGGCGCCGACGGCTACGGCATGGCCTCGCTGGAGGAGATGAACAGGCTGCGCGCGGCGCGCGGCCCCCGCCTTCGACCGGCTCTTCCTGCAGCTGATGATCAGACATCACGAGGGCGCCAGGCGTATGGCGAGCGAGGAGCTGAAAGGCGGCCAGGACCAGAGGATGCGCCTGATGGCCGACGACGTCTACGCGGGCCAGGGCATCGAGATCGCCCGCATGAAGGAGATCCTGACCCCGTAGATCACAATGCCCATGCCGGGGGCGGCATGGGCATCGTGGAGCGCCTTGGGGGTGTGGGCTCTCCAGGCTTTCAGAGGGCGGAGGAGGTCAGGACGGCCAGAGCATGTTGGTCAGCTCGGCGTCCAGATCCATGAAATCGGTCTCCCGGCCTGCGGGCACGAGATCATACGTGCGGTGCAGGAACTCGGTGAGAGGAGCCAGCGGGACTTCGAAGAGCGCCTGTCCGAACGGTGACGTCAGGCTGATGTGAAGCGTGCGCTCGCCGTCGGCGCGTGCGGGCCAAACCTGCACGTCGCCGTCGCCGACACGCCTCACGATGCCAACTGTCAGCAGTTCTCGGGCGAAGATCCACTCGACCGGTTCGTCGTTCCCTACGTGGAAGGCCATGCGTATGGCGTACGGGTCGTCGGCTGTGTAGCTCAGTCCGGCGAGCAGGGGGACGGTGGTACGGTCGGGGACCACAAGCCGAAGGCCAAGCTCGGCGGAGACGGTGGTGCTGTTCATCGTCAGCCAAACCTTTTCGTCGTACGGTCCCCTCTTCGGGGCTTTCACTGCTCTGACGGACTTCGTCCTGAGCTATGACGCGGAACGAAGAAACCTGTAGGAAAGATTCCGCCTCCAGGCCCTTCTGTAACGCAACTCACAGCTGGACATTTGGGCATCTACCTGGCTAAACATCATCAACTGGGCGATGTTTGCGAGGGTTTTGCGCGGTGGTGGCGTCGTCCCGGCGCGCCCCACCACGACCTTTCGGGCGATCGAGGCCTTCCGGAACAGCTTGATGGTATGCCAACGAGCCACCATGCTGACGGGCAACCGGCCCCATTGCCCCGAAACCCGCCCAGCGCCGCCCTCCGCGCCGCTGCTGAGGGCGTCGTGGAGCGTCGTCGGGCGTCACGGGGCTTCGCTTCGCGAGTGGGCCGGAAGTGCGGTATGGTTTTCCCCGTCGGCGCCGCAAGGGGCCGGACAGGGCGGGCGATTAGCTCAGGGGGAGAGCGCTTCGTTCACACCGAAGAGGTCACTGGTTCGATCCCAGTATCGCCCACAGGAAAAGTAGCAGGTGGCAAGGGGTTCCGGAGTTGATTCGGGACCCCTTCTCGCTGTCTGAAGGCCGATGGGGAGCCACCGCAGGCGAACTCCTGCTCCCTTCTCTTACTGTCGCCGAAGAGCCACATCACCGCGTCCGGCCCGAGACCCGCCATCGACTGCTGGAGCCGGATCCTGTACGGGTCCGGTCCGTCGACGAAGCCAACCTCCTCGGCAGAGGAGAACATAAGGGCAACCCACCCCCCGAACAGCGCGACACTCGCACCCAGCCCGGCAAGGACGATGACCACGACGCGTAGCCACATCCGCCGCAGCCCAACGGCGGCCAACGCCATCAGGAGGCAGGCCAGCACCCTGAGCGCGAACGGATGGTTCAGATGTTCCCTCAAGACCACCAGATCGGAGTCGTAGAAGTACACCAGAGCCGTGAGGCCGCCCGCACAGAGCGAGGCGACGTCGTAGATCCCATCGGTGAGGCGCCACCGAGATCATGACATCCCCGCAGCACCCAACTGTGCCCGCACAGCCTGCGCCACAACTTCGCCACCCTGGTCCTGGACGCCGGCACCGCGCTGCGCGACATCCAGGACGCGATGAACTACGCCGACCCGTGCTCCAACCGCCGCCCCGCCCAGCGCATCCTGGCCTACTGCGGTATCGAGCCCTGCCGACCTCTGCGGAGCGGTGCCAGCGCTACGGGGGTGACGTGTCCCACCGCGGTCCACATCCGATGTGGCGGCCAAGGTTGGCCAGAGAGCTCTGATGATGCCTGTTCTTTCAGACTGGCAGGCCGCTTGGGTTGGCGTCAGCGACGAGGCCGAGAACGATGTTGTGCTCCAGCAGCGCCTTGAGGGCGCTGATCAGGAATGTGAAGCCGCCGGTGGAGTCGGTTACGTAGTGGACGAGCTCGTCGCCGGTGCCGGTGAACCCGGTTTCGGTGACTTGGACGTAGGTGGTGTCGTCGGGCATGGGGATGAAACGGAACTCGACTGTGGTGGGGCTGTCCGGAGTGTAGTTTCCCCACGTGAAACGGATCCGACTGTTTTCGTCCACCTCTTCAACCGAGGCTTGAGTCGACGCCCCGTACATTTCCCATTCCCAGGTGAGCTCGGCGCCGGGGGTCATCTTCCCGCTGCTTGTGGTGTACCAGATCTTGCTCGTGACAGCGGGGTCCACGATGGCCTGGAACACCTCGCGGGCGGGGCGGCGGATGAGCATGCCGACCTTTACCGAGGGAATCGTGGTGAGCTCGAGCGTGTGTGCGGACATGCGCTGGTTCTCCTTTCGCGGTCCGGCGGTAAGGAACTCGCCGGTCTCCAGCAGGGGCTTGAGGCTGGCCGGCGTCAGCGTGACGCGTCGTGACCTCGCGGATCCTGTGCGGTCAACCGGGCAGCGCCGCGCAGGCCGAGGCAGACGAAGTCCACGTGTGCGCGGTCAACGCGCCGCTGTGCAACAGCACCGGGGATCCTGTTCCACCCCAGTCGAATCCGCAACCGGCAGCCCGCCCGGGAGAAGTGGATCTCGCGGGGCGGCGCCGGATCCTGGATCGTGACGCTCAGTGCCGCCGCCAGCTCGGTCATCGCCGGAATCGTGAAGTGTCCCTGCACGCGCCACCATCCTTACCTTGAGCATCCAAGGTAAGAGGCGTTGCCTTGAGTAGTCAAGGTAAGGTGGGCGCGTGGCCACCCGAGTACGACGCCAGCCCGATGATGCCAAGCGGCTGATCCTCGAAGCGGCGAGCAAGCTGCTCGCCGCGGGCGGCCCTGCCGCCGTTCAGGTGCGCGCCGTCGCCGCGGAGGTCGGTGTGTCCGATGCCGCGGTCAACCACCACTTCGGCACGCGTGAACGACTACTGGAGTCGCTGCTGCGGTTCGGCGGGGCCAAACTGAAAGCCGAACTGCACACCGTGCTGGGCACGTGGGCTGACGGTCCGATCGATCCCGCCGAGCTGGTGCGCACGTTGTCCGCGCTGTACGCGGGTGGTTACGCCGAACTGGCGCTCGCGCTGCACCGTTCCGGCTGGCGGGACACCGGCAGCGGAATGCTGGATGAGGTGGTGGACCGGCTGCACGCCCAGGCGCGGCAGCACTGCGCGGCCACCGGGCGAACGCCGCCGTCACGCGAGGCGATCCAGCTGACCGTGTGTGCACTGCACCAAGCCGTCGCGACGGAGCCGCTGTTCGGCGACGAATTCCGCCGGAGCGTCGGACTGGACGACACCGCCCGGGATCCTCTGCTCGACTGGTGGATCGAGACCCTGCGCGCGACTGTCGCCGGACAGGGCTGAAAGTTGGTGCAGCAACCCGCGTGTGGGGCAGGTCAGAGCAGCCCTGCGGCTGTCGTTCTCATGCCGTGAGGGCGAGGTTGTGCATGTGAGCGACGGCCTGGACGGCGTGGTGGGGTGCCACCGGAATACGGCAGAAACGGGCCGCGGGGCGGACCGCTGCCTCTCGCTCCGGACCTCGATTCGGGCCACGGTGTAGGCGTGCCACCCGTCTCGATAGTGGTGACTGCGGTCGATGTGGCGTTGGTGGCGGGGACCGTCAGGGTGCTGGGCCCGGGGGCGGGCTGGGTGCTGGAGCGCCGAGCCCGCCGGGCCGCCCGCCGCCGACAGCGGCGGCTCCTCGCCGGCGGGCCGAGACCCTCACGCTGGCGAACACACTTGGACAGCGACGGGGTTGACGCAGGACGCAGGACGCAGGACCGCTGTTCGCCTTCAGGCGCATTTGTTCGAGGAGCTCAGCAGTCTGTTCCGTAGCCAGCCCCTAAGGTTCTCACATGTCTGAAAGTCTCCGCCTTGCACCTATTACGCCCGCCAACATCGAGATGGCTCTCGCCGTGAAGGTCCGCCCCGACCAAGAGCGCTTCGTCTCACCAGTGGCGAAGTCGCTGGCCGAGGCATACGTGCATCCAGAGGTGGCCTGGCCACGCCTCATCCTCGACGGTGACCATCCCATGGGCTTCCTCATGGCCTTCCTCGACATCGACTGGAACGGCAAGGGGATCGACTTCCGATCCGGCTTGTGGCGGCTCAATGTGACCCCCGAAGCGCAGGGACGTGGGGTCGGTCGCTTCGCCGTCGAATCAGTGGCCGCAGAAGTCAGGCGGCGGGGTGGCACGCGGATGTATGTCACGTGGGAGCCAGGGGAGGATGGGCCTGCCGGGTTCTACCGGAAACTCGGATTCCAGCTCACAGGGGAAGAGAGCGGAGGTCAGACGGTCGGGGTGCTGGATCTGGCGAATCCCTCGTAACGGCGAGCGGCGCGCGAGGACACTGCAGACCGACTCCCATGGAACGCGGCTGGCGCCCGCAGCCAGCCCGGGAACCGGGCGCTCGGGAGAGATCAGGTACGTGGAACTCCGCTACCGGGTGATGTCGCGCATGTACGTCGAGGCCGCCCCGGAGAGGCAGGGCCCGGGTTCGGCCGCTGTGCGGGCGGCGTTGCAGACCGGCGCGCTGGTTCGCCCCCGGGCTCGGCCCGTAGCCGGGGATGACGGAGGCGTCGATCCGGTCCGGCGACAGCGGGTCGGTCGGTATGCCGGGCAACCCCAAGGCGTCCTACGTTTTCAACGTCACGAAGAACAGGGTTCTCGCCGTCATCCTCGTGTCGAACAGTCAGGACTGCCTCCAGTAGTTGCGGTGACCGTGAACGATCGCCGGATCGGGTGATCCTGTGACGTGGCGAGCGGGACCGCTCGCCACGGATGCGGGTCGCCCGCGGGGACCCGCCGTGTTCCTCCACACCGACGTCGGCGACGGCCTGGGAGCGGGCAGGAAGCTCGCCGGTCAGGCGAAGAAGATGACGAAGAAGGTATGCGACCTTCCAGGGGCGTGCGGGTAGGGCCTGCCGAGGACCGGTAGCCGGAACCTCACTTGTTCAGGGCGCGTCGATCACGGGCTCCCAGGGGGCCTGATCTGCTCGGGCGAGTCGGCGGCTCAGTACGACGCTCGGTGGGTGTGGGCGGTCTCGCGATATGCGCGCCTGTTCCCGCTTCGAGGAATGCCACCGCGTCCACATAGGGGCCGCTTCGCGCGTTCATCGGACCCGCTCGACGTGAGCGCCGCGCGGCCGGGCACGAGGCCGCCTTGTCGGAGAGTCGGCGATGCTGGACTCCATCTCGGTCCCGGCCTGCGAAAGTGGCTCTGGAGCGCGCGCGTTCCCGCAGGCTGGGAGCGCGGCGACAGACCGACGCGCGGGGGAGCATGGATGGATGAGCTGATCGCGTTCCTGAGGGAGAGGCTGGACGAGGACGAGCGGGCTGCGCAAGCCGGGCACCCCACTCGCCGCAGCGCCGGCCGCGAACTGCGCGAGGTGGAGGCCAAGCGGCGCATCCTCGACGAGCTGGAGAGTTTCGTCGCCGATGCCGAGTACCTTCCCCAGGACGAGCGCAACGCCGACACGGCGACGGCCTTCGGGATCGTTCGCCTGCTCGCCATGCCGTACGACGATCACGACGACTTCCGCGAAGAGTGGAAGCCATGACCCGCCGGTGATGTCGTGACGGGGAGGACGGCTCCGACGTCTGGGTGAAGGCGCCGAAGAGACAGGAGCAGGAAGATGGCCACTCTCACCGTCACCGGCCGAAGGACCGACCACGTGGTCAGGGCGCTGCGGATCCTCGTGGCACTCGCGTTCCTGATGGCCGCGGGCACCAAGTTCGCGGCGCAGGCCGAGCCGCGAGGTCGTTCGACGAGATCGGGTTCGGCCGCTGGTTCAGGTACGTCATCGCCTGCGTCGAGCTCGCCGGGGCGATCGGGATCCTGATCCCGCGACTGGCGGGTCCGGCGGCGCTCGGTCTGACGGCCCTGCTGACGGGCGCGGTCGTGACCCAGCTCGTCGTGTTCGACCCGGTGACGGCGCTGATCCCGCTGGCCCACCTCGTGCCGGTGGTGATCGTGGCCTGGGCCAGGCGTGCCTGCTCCGGCCGCGTCACGACGTCGTGACCCGCGACTCTCCGCGAAGTCTCCGGGGCCGTCGAGACACGTTTCGACGGAGAGCTTCGACCTGCGCGGGTACCGCCATGCCGACCGGCGGCGGCAACCGGCATGCGCGGGGAGGCTTCTCTGACTCGACGTTCTGGCCGATCCCGCCGCCGGGGGCGGACGGGAACGCCGACCGGGCGTCCTGGGGGAGATGGGTTCGGTCTGGAGATATCGGTTCGCCAGAACGGGTAGCCATCCCCTATGCGCTTCGGGAACTGGGAGGTACGACCGCTCGGCGGCGGGATGGGCTGCCTGACCATGATCGTCGTGTCGATCCTGCTGTCGGTGCTGCTGACGCTCGTGCTCAACCTGATCTTCTGAGCACGCCGTACGCGGCCGGGTGCCGCGGCGGAACAGGGCCGTCCAGAGGACGGGCTCGCCGAAGTTGGAGGACCCGGGGCGGTTCGTCACGCATGCGAGGTGCCGGAGAGGTCGACTCGGCAACGCCCAGGCCCCGGTCCGCCTGGCCGGCCTGTACTCGATGTACGCGGGCAGCAAGTCGCCCGTCGAGCACTGCACCCGTGCGCTGTCGAAGGAGCTGTTCGGCCGCAACATCTCGGTCAACAACATCGTGCCCAGACCGATGTCAACGGCGGCTACGCCACCCGCTGAGCGCCGACGCGCCCCCGTCAGCGCTCGCGTCAGCGCTCGTCGGCGGCCGAGGCGGGGTCTGAGGCGGCGCGTAGGAGCAGGTCGCGCAGACTGTCCTGCTCCTGCGGCGACAGCCCCGCCAAGGGCGAGCGCGCGGTCAGGAGCTCGAGCAGGCGTCCCCGCAGCTCCACCCCCTCCGCCGTGAGCACCAGATGCTTGGCCCGCCGGTCCTGCGGGTGGGCGTGCCGCTCGACCAGCCCCCGCTTCTCCAGCTTGTCGACGATGAACGTCGCGTTGGACGGCTCGCAGCTCATCCGCTCCGCGAGGTCCCTCATGGTCATCGGCCCGGTCAGCTCGCGCAGCGCAACGGCCTGAGGTCCGGTCAGGCCGAGTGCGGTGGCCCGCTGCCTGACCTGCTCCTCGATCTGCCGAGCCAGCCCGCTCACCAGCCCGCACAGGTTGCGCTCGGCGACCGCGCGCCGCTCCAGCTCACTGAGCTCGCTCATGTCTTCACCCTACCAATATGCATCTAGCTTTAATACTTGCAGCTTGAACCTTTCTAGCTATAAGTTTCTGTCCGCAGAACTCGACCACCGCGATGAGGACAGCCATGACCAGCACCACCATCGACCACCGCCTGACCCGCCCGGCCGGTATCCGCACGATCCAGCTCGGCCGGCTCACGGTCAGCTACGTGCCCGACGGGCACGTGCAGCTGCCCGGCCGCTCCTGGCTGCCGACCACGACCGACGAGTTCTGGGCCGAGCATCCCGAATACCTCGACGACGCGGGCAACCTGATCGCGAGCATCGGCGGTCTGCTGGTCGAGTACGGCGAGCGGGCGATGCTGATCGACGCCGGCTTCGGCCCGCTGTCGACCCCCGCCGAGCCCGGCAACGCGCATGGCGCCATCCAGGGTGGGGCGCTCCTCGACAACCTCGCCGCGCTCGGCCGTACCCCGCAGGAGATCGAGGCGGTGGCCGTCACCCACCTGCACGTCGACCACCTCGGCTGGCTCTGGCAGCCCACTGCCGACCGGCTCCCCTTCGCGGGCGCGCGGATCCACATCGCCGAGGCCGAATGGGCACGCCCCGACCTCGCCATCGCGGAGGGCACCGGCCAGGAGATCCTCGACATCATGGCGCCCCAGGTCCGGACGGTCACCGACGGCGAGGGGATCTTCCCCGGCGTCCACGTGCGGATCGCCGCCGGGCACACCGTCGGGCACACCACCTACGTGCTCAGCTCAGGCGGGCAGCGGCTCATCGCCTTCGGCGACGCGCTGCACTCGCCGGTACAGATCGGGCATCCCGAGCTGCACGCCGCCCCTGACCACGATGTCGCCGAGTCCACCGAGGCGCGCCGCCGCCTGATCGCCGAACTGGCCGGTCCGGACACGCTCGGCTTCGGCAACCACTTCGCGGACGTGCAGTTCGGCCGCGTGCAGGATGACGCGTGGCTGCCGGCCTGAGGCCGGAGCCGATCGGACGGCATAACCGGCAGGCCGGTCCCGTTGTGACAGGAGCTCGTCCTGCCGATCACTCACGCTGAGGAGAAGATCCCATGACCCTTTCCCAGGACGCCGACAACGGGAAGCCGCCGGCCGTCCGCCAGCTCCGGCTGGTGGTCGAGGCGGAGGACTACGAGGCCGCCCTCGCCTTCTACCGGGACGCCCTGGGCCTGCCGGAGCAGGCCGCCTTCTCCGGTGGAGACGGCGCGCACGTGGCGATCCTCGATGCTGGGCGGGCCACGCTCGAGATCGCGAATCCCGCGCAGAAGAGGATGATCGACGATGTCGAGGTGGGCCGCCAGGTGGCCCCCAAGATCCGGGTCGCGTTCGAGGTCGACGACGCCCGGGCCGCCACCGACCGGCTGCTCTCGGCCGGCGCCGAGGAGATCGCGCCGCCCACGGTCACGCCGTGGCAGTCGCTGAACGCGAGGTTCGACGCGCCCGCCGGCCTGCACATCTCGGTGTTCCAGGAACTACGCAGCCTCGAGGAGCGCGAGTCGCTCGACGGCTTCGGAACCGAGGAGGGCCGGCGAGCGGACTCCTCCTGACGAAAATCCGCCGCATCTGACGCGAACCTCTGGCTTCTTGATCGCATCAAAGGGGATGTTGCACACCCACTGATCAAGAAAGCGGTAATCCCCCCATGATCAAGCTGGTCCTCTCCGGTGTCGCCGGTGCCGTGCTCGTCTTCGGCGCCACCGCCCCCGCCTTCGCGGCCGCCCCGCGCGAGGTCCCCAAGGGTTTTCTGAAGTACGAGCACAAGAAGGCCCAGGACAAGTACATGAGCTGGGAGGTCTCCGACAAGGCCCAGCCCCTCGCCCTGCTGACCGACTGCCCGGCGAAGCGGCCGAGCGTGCAGAAGGCCGAGGACTCCCGTACGGTCATCGCCAGCGGCGACAGCGACTACCGCTATGCCGAGCAGGTGGTCATCATGTCCAGCCCCGCGGCGGCGCAGCAGGTCATGAGGGGGTTGAGGGCCGGGGCCGCGTCGTGCGCCACGAAGCGGCTGGCCGTCAAGACGGCGCCGGCCGGGAAGCTGGGTGACGAGGCCTTCACCTTCAGCGCCCAGAACGTCTCGAAGCACAGCCTCGGCGGCGCCGAGCGGGCCGTGGTGGTCAGGAAGGGCAGTGCCGTGCTCGTGTACAGCGAGTTCACGGCGTACGGCAAGATCGGCAAGCACGACTTCACGAAGCCGCTGGCCGACGCCCGGGCGATGGCCCCCCGGCTGTGCCAGGCCGCCGGGGAGTGCTGAGGCGCAGTGTTCTTCCGGTGAGAAACGTCGGTGGCGTCCACCAGATTGATCGTCTGCGGAGTCTCGGCCGCGCCGATGGATGGAGCGGGGGCCGGTCGGCGGGCCGCTGCTGACCGCCGCGAGCCTCCGGCCGTTGCTGCTCCTGACCATGGTGCCTGCCGAGTGGCTGGGCCGGGCCGTCTCCGCCATGCTCGACGGCAGCGCGGCGGCTGGCGAGGCCAGGCGACGGGTGGCCCTCGTTCGAGGGCGACCGTCAGGCGAGGGCGGCGGTGAAGCGGTCGCGGAGTTCGGTCAGGCGCTTGACCGGCTCGTTGCTGTAGACCAGCCGGACGTACCGGCCCGCCACGGCCTCGCCCCAGGCGGTCATCGGGGTGGCGGCGATACGCCCACGCGCCAGCAGCCGCGCCGACAGCTCCGGCGCGCCCAGCCCCAGAGCCTCCGCGTCCACCAGGCACGACCAGCCGCCCGCCGCCCGCACCACCGGCAGCCCGTCCAACTCCCTGATGACGGTGTGGTGGCGGAGCTGGTACTCGGCCACCGCCTCCTGGACGCCACTCGGCCCGCCGAGCGCCGCGGCGGCGCCGAGCTGCGCGAACCCGCTGGAGACCGTCGTGTTGTAGGTGACCGCCACGATGACGCGGGCCATGATGTCCGGCGGCCCGGCCACCCAGCCGATCCGCCAGCCGATCATCCGGTACTCCTTGGACATCGACCCGATCACGATGGTCCGCTCGGCCAGCCCGTCGACCCGGCACGGGTTGATGCGCGGGTGCCCGTCGAAGACGATGCGCTCCATGGCCGCGTCGTAGATCAGGTACGCGCCGGTCCGCTCGCAGACCTGGGCGACCGCCGCCCAGTCCTCCTGGTCGAGGACGACGCCCGACGGCATCGACGGGCTCATCAAGAGCAGCGCCGCCGCGTCGGACACCCGTAGCAGCGCGTCCCTGTCGAGCCGCCACAATCCGTCGCGGACCCGGAGGGGCACGAGGGACGGCTGCGCGCCCGCCAGCCGTACGCGCTGGAAGAGACCGGCGTACGTGGGGTCGGTGAGCACCACGCGCTCGCCCGGCTCGGTGGTGGCGAGCAGCACCGGCATGACCGCCGAGGTGCCGCCGGAGGTGACGACGATCTGCCGGACAGGGTCGAAGTCGAGGCCGGTCCGCAGGCGCAGGTCGGCGGCGATCGCCTCGCGCAGCACAGGCAGTCCGCTGAACGGCAGCCAGCTGTTGCCCTGCCCGGTGGTCAGCGCCTGGACGGTCGCCTCCACGGCGGCGGGCGGCGGCGGCACGTCGGTGTCGAGGTTCTCCATCCGCAGGACGTCGGGGTCGGAACCGGCGGCCGCGGCGACCCGGTCGATGTCGAACGACAGCACCTGGGCGAAGCGTGAGTTGTTCCGCATACGGAACACGCTTGCTCGCCGAAGACTCGGTGTCAATGACGCCTGGTCCAGATGTCGTCGGTCCGGTTCCAGGGCGACGGGTCGCCGAACGTCCAAGATCCGGCCGTCGAGCCACCCGGCATCCGCTTCGGCGCGCAGGCCGAACAGGTCGGCCGGTCGAAGACCAAGTCGTCTCCCCAGAGCCCACGCTCCGCTTCTCCCGCGGCAGGTGCCGGAGCAGGGCGGCGGGCTCCGAGGGAAGAGCGCCCAGCGACGAGACCGCCCGTGCCCCCGCGGCGGGTCCTGCGCGTCCTGCGGCGGCCCAGCGCGGCGCCCGCGTCCAGGAAGTCGCGTTCGAAGCCGGCCAGGGTGAGGGCGATCCCAGCTCGGGCGGACGGCTTGGGGGAGCGGGGAGAAGGCCCATGACCCATTCCACCCCGCCGTACCGCTGTTGCCGAGGCGAATGCCCCAAGTCGTGATCAGAGCGCTTGCGGCGCTGCGGTAACGCCTCTACTTTGGGGCTCATCGCGCCGACCCGAGTGGCGGGGCCGCCAGGGAGGAGCACCCCCTTGACCGTCGACCGTCACCGGCCCGGCTACCTCTTCCGCCGCGTCGGCAGGGCACTTCTCGGGTACGGCGTCGCCCTGGTCGTCGCCGCCGTCGTGGTGGCGCTGTGGTGGCTGACGCGCTGACAGGCGACGCCCAGGCCCCGCCGTCCAGCAGAAGGGCCTCCTGCTGGAGACGTTCCGGCAGGAGGCCCTTCGACAGGAGGCCATTCGTCAGGAGAGCGGAGCGGCGGTGTCAGGTCAGCAGAGGTTCGCGCCGTCGAACGAGCGGACGCCGCGAGGCACCTGCGTGCTGATGCTCTGCCCTGGCCGTACGGTGCGGCAGGGCCCGTCGGTGCCTCGTGCCCATACGATCTTGAGGTTCAGCGTGTGGGGACAGTCGTTCCTGGCGTAACCGGTCTTGGTGATGCGGCCGGTGTGCTCCCAGACCGTGACGCAGGACGGGGCGTTGCCCGCGGGAATCGCCGCAGTGGAGGCGACGGCCTGGCCGGGGAGGGCGAGCAGGCTCGATGTGAGGACGAGACCTGCGGCCGTGAGAGTCCCGAGAGCGGTGCGCATGATGGGGTGGGTCCTTTCGCTGGGAGATTGACCCTCCGATTAGTAATCGCATGACTACGCAGAGTCAAGCGAAACACTTCAGGATGGCCCCCGGCGGCGCAGCTCCTCGTAGGCCGCGAGGGCCCGGCGGCGCGCCGTCTCCTGCCGGGGCTCGCGCGGCGCCGGTGCCGGAGCCTGCTTGTCGGGGGCGGTCTGCTCGCGCGTCACGCTCTGTGGCGTGTCGTCGTCCATGGGCTGCAGGATCGCGCCTGATGCGGGGCGCGGCCACCGGTTCGGCCTATTGCCCCGATATGTGCGCCGCCTACCAGCCCTCGCCGAAGTCGCAGATCTCGACCGTGACGCTCCGCCGTACGCTCGAGGGGGTGAACACCTCGAAGACGACGCGATACGAGCCCGCCTCCTTCCAGGTGATGGAGGGGAGCACCACCTTGTCTCCCGGGGCGGCCTCGTGCCTGCCCCTGGTCTCCCCGTTGACCAGCCACCGGTAGCCGAACCTGCCCGAGGCCTTCACATCGGCGTAGATGTTCAGGTCGTAGCGCCAGCAGCCGCTCATCCTGATGCCCTCGGGGCGCAGACTCACCGAGCTCACGCCCCCGGTGCCCTGGGACGGCTCGGCGGAACGGCTGCCCGTGGGGCGCGGGGTGGGCCGCGACGTGGGGGAGGACGCGGGGGACGACGTGGGCCGCGAGGTAGGACGCCCGGTGGCCACGGAGGTGCGCGACACGGTGGGAGTGGAGCGGGGCTTCGCGCTGGTTCTGCTCTTGCCAGGCCGAGGCGTCGTGCGCTTCCCCGTGGCCGCGGGGGACTTCCCCGTCGCGGGCAGGGCGGCGGAGCCGGTGGAAGCGGTGGTCGTGGGGGCGGACGCGTGCGTGCCGGAGCCGCCCAAGAGCGCCGCCGCTCCCCACGTCGCGCCGGCGACGCAGGTCACGGCCAGCGCGGCCGCCCCCGCCACGAGCGCGGGCCTGCGGCGGCGCCCGGCCGGCGCGCCGCGCGCGGGCGGCTGGGCGCCGATGAGCTGGAAGAGCACGTCCTGCATGGTCGGACGGCGGGCGGGGTCCTTGTCGAGGCAGCCGGCCACGATCGGGCGCAGCGCGTCGGGCACCTGATCCAGCAGCGGCTCGCCGTACTGGACCCTTCTGATCACCTCGGGCAGCGACCCCCTGCCGAAGGGCGGCGTGCCCGTGGCGGCGAACACCATCACCCCCGCCCAGGCGAACACGTCCGCCGCGGGCCCCACCTCCGCGCCCGCCACCTGCTCGGGGGCCATGTAGGACGGCGTGCCGACGATGCTGCTCGTGACCGTGAGGGCCGAGCCCGTCGCGCGGGCGATGCCGAAGTCGATGACGCGGGGACCGTCCCTGCCGAGCAGGACGTTGGCGGGCTTGAAGTCCCTGTGCACCACGCCCGCCCGGTGGATGGCGGCGAGCGCGGTGGCGGTGCTGATCGCCAGCCGCTGCAGGTCGGCGCCGAGGTGGCGCCCTGCCTCCTGCAGGGAGGGGCCCTCGACGTACTCGGTGACGATGTACGGCCTGCCGCTCAGCGACGCGTCGAGCACCTGGGCGATGCAGAACGGTTCCACCCTGCGCGCGGCGGCGATCTCCTTGGCGAAGCGGTCGTCGCCCGCGAAACCCTCACGGAGCGTCTTGACCGCCACGGGCCGTCCGTCGGGCGCGGTGGCGAGGTAGACCACGCCCTGGCCGCCTTCGCCGAGCGGTCTGACGACCCGGTAGGGGCCGATGAAGGAGGGCGTCATCAGTAGTCCACGGAGCAGACGTCGATCGAGATGCTCCTGGTGACGGTGACAGGCGAGGTCACCCGCAGGGTGACGGTGTGCGGGCCTGCCTTCAGCATGTACTGGTCAGCGGTCACGAACGCGGTGTAGTCGTCCTCCGGGACCCAGCTTCTCCCGCTGCGCTTCGTCATGCCGTCCACGAGCCACCGGTAGGAGATCCATATCCCCTTCCTGCTCGACGCCACCGTGGTCTGGAAGTGCACGGGCGGCATGTAGCAGCCCTCCGCCTCGACCTGGCCAGGGCCGCCGGACAGCTGGATGGGCTGGATGTCGAGGTCGACGCGCGCGGCTGGCTTCCGCGTGGGGCGCGTGGTGGTGGGGGAGAGGCTGGGCGTGGGAGTGCGCGTGGCGGGCGTGTCCGAGGGCGTGGGCCTGGGCGAGCGGGTGGTCCTGCTGGACGGCGAGGCCTTGGGCGTCCGCTTCGGGCGAGGGGTGCCCCGCTTGGACGTGACGGCCGTGCTCGCGGCCGGCGATTCGGAGGGCGTGGTGACGGCGGCGAGCGCGGGGGAGCCGGAGCCGTCCGGCGAGGTGGTGCGCCAGACGACCGCGGCCACCAGCGCCGCGGACATCACCACGGCGACGCCCGCGGCCACAGGGACGACGGCGCGGCGCCGCCTGACGCGGACGGTTCCGCCACCGCGCACGGGCGTCGTGGACTGCCCGTCGCCGCCGAGGAGACGCAGCAGCACGTCCTGCATGGTGGGCCTGCGGGCGGGATCCTTGGCCAGGCAGTCGTAGACGATCGAGCGCAGCGGATGCGGCAGGTCGCCCATCTGGGGCTCGTTGTGCAGGATGCGGTTGATGATCGCGGGCAGCGTGTCCTCGCCGAACGGCGGCGCGCCCGTGCCGGCCCAGACCATCACCGACGCCCACGCGAACACGTCCGTCGCGGGACCGACCTGCGCGCCCGCCAGCTGCTCCGGAGCCATGTAGGCGGGCGTGCCGACGATGCTGCTCGTGACCGTGGCGCCCGCGTCCGTGGCGCGGGCGATGCCGAAGTCGATGACGCGCGGGCCGCCGGGGCCCAGCAGCACGTTCGCCGGCTTGAAGTCCCTGTGGACGACCCCCGCCTGGTGGATCGCCGCCAGCGCGGTGGCCGTGGCCACGGCCAGCCGCTGGAGCTCGGCCCCGCCGTGGCGTCCTGCCTGCTGCAGGGTGGGGCCCTCGATGTACTCGGTGACGATGTACGGCCTGCCGCTCAGCGACGCGTCGAGCACCTGGGCGACGCAGAAGGGCTCGACCCTGCGGGCCGCGGCGATCTCCTTGGCGAAGCGGTCGTCGGCGGCGACGCCGTCCCGCAGGACCTTGACGGCCACGGGCCTGCCGTCGGGGGCCCTGCCGAGGTACACGATGCCCTGGCCACCCTCCCCGAGCCTGCCGACGATCAGGTAGGCGCCTATCGCGGCGGGATCACCTTCACGCAGTGGTGCGGCTTGCGGCATGAGGGGTGACTCCTGAGGCGGGAGAGATCAACCCCATGCACCTTAGCGGGATAAGTCAGGATTTGTAGGCGTCTCCGGTTGATCACTGACACCAAAACGCCCACCGCCCCGAGCCGCTCACCCCCGCCCGTCCGGCACCCTCGCCGACCGGTACTCCTGGCCCAGCCGGTACGCCGACCCGACCGGTACGCCGACCCGACCGGCACGCCGACCCGACCGGCACCCCCGTTCGACCGGCACCTCCGTTCGACCGGCATCGCCTTGGCCGGCGCCCCCTCTGACATCGACGATCCTGCGTTGGGCAGCGGACCCGCGTTGGGCGGCGGACCCGCGTTGGGCGGCGGACCCCGTGGTGGACGGTTGGCCCGTGTTGGGTGGCGGCGGGCGAACAGTGGGCCGCTCGTGGAAGAATCCCAGGTCAGCGTGGTGAGCGGTAAGGGCTCGGGCCAGGGAAAAGGGGCCGCGCGTTCCTCCCCTGCCGGGATAGATTGCGGCGATATGGAGATCTTGACGCGCAATCCGAGTGAGGGCGTCTACCCCGCCACCGACGACTACGTCCACGCCCTCGAGGTCAAGGGCGCGCAGCGGTTGCTGTTCGTCGCCGGAACCATGGGACTCGACGCGCAGGGCGTCCCAGGAGTGACGCTCGACGACCAGCTGGAGCTGATCTGGTCGAACATCAGGGCCATCCTCGCCTCGGCCGGTATGACCGTCGACAACATCGTGCGGCTGACCAGCTACCTCCGTGACCCCTCCTACGCCGACGCCAACGCCAAGGCGAGGGTGGCCGCGCTCGGCGGACGTCCGGTGCCCACGACCGCGCTCGTGGCCCAGACGCTGGTCAGCGAGTGGCTGGTCGAGATCGAGGTGATCGCGGCCGGCTGAGGACGGGCCGCCGGGTCAGCGGTCGAACCAGGCCCTCGCCGACGAGGGAACCAGGAGAAGGCCGGCCACCACGACGGGCCCGACGAGGTTCGGGCTGATCAGGCTGAAAAGGTCGAAGTCGGACTCATCGAGTGCGGTGACCACCCCTGCGGCGAACAGCGCGGCCTCCCATGCGACGAGCAGGACGAGGACGCGTCGCCGTCGGGTGGCCACTCTGTCGGCCAGCAGCCAGCCGGAGACCCCCGCCGCCAGCATCAGAGCGACCAGCGCCCACGCCACCGGTGGCGCGCCGCCTCCACCCGCGGTCACCGCACCCATGAACACCGCGCCGACGGCGGCGAACGCCGCCTGGATCGTCACGAGCAGCCGGCCGATGTCGACGGGGCGCGGCATCCGGAGCGTCTGGTTCACAGCAAGATCGTCGTGCATCCCGCGAGGAAGGGCAAGAGCGGGGAACAAACCATAGGGGGGTATGGTTTACGCCGACTGATCCGAGGAGGAGACATGAGACGTCTGGACCGGCTGGAGCCCGAGCATGCCCCCGAGAAGTCGAGAGAGCTGCTCGGCGGCATCGTCGAGCGTCATGGGAGCGCGGGGGAGATGGTCTCGACGATGGCCCACTCACCCGCGCTCCTCCAGGGCTACCTCGACTTCTCGCGTGCCATGAAGCGGGTCAAGATGCCGCGCCCGCTCAGCGAGAAGGTGTCGCTGGCGCTGCAGGAGTGGATCGGATGCGGTCTGTGCATGGCTGCGCACACCCAGGCCGCGCGTACGGCGGGCCTGAGCGAGGCCGACATCGCGCTGGCCAGGCAGGGCACCTCGACCGACGCCAGAGAGGCGGCGCTGATCGCGGTGGCCGTACGGGCGCTGGCCGAGCCCGCCTCGATCAGCGACGCGGACGTCGCGGAGCTGCGGGCCCTCGGGTGGAGCGACCGGGTGATCGCGGAGATCGTCGGCCTGGTCACGCTCAACCTGATGACGGGCGCCTTCAACCTCCTGGCGGGGCTGGAGGCGAAGGAGGAGGTCGCCTGAGCCCTACTGTCCCGCGGCGGCCTGCCGCTCGGCGAGGGCCTGGCGGCGCTCCTCGGCCTTGGCGGCCTTCTCGTGCTTGAGCAGGGCGCGTACGCCGAGCAGGAAGGCGGTGGCCACGAGCGCGGGCGGCGCGAGGGCCGAGAAGACCTCGAACATGAAGATCACCGTTTGGGTCGGCGGACATGGGCCACTCCAGGATATGACGCCGCACCCCCGCTTCCCCTCCCGCCCAGCCCCCAAACCTCTCCCTGCCCGCCGCCGCCCCCAACCGCGACCCGGAAGAACCGCTGGACCAGGGAAAGCCCTCCCCGAACGGTGAGGACTCCTGGACCCGACGAGGTCTCGTCCGGGCGAGGAGAACCACGGCCCCGCCTGAACCGAACGGGCGCGAGAGGCTATGGCTTCGCCTGGGCGGAGGGACCCACGGCCTCGACGGGCGGAGGGAACCATGCCCTCGCCCAGGGATGGGAGGACCGGGCGGACGGGGGGAACCGTAGGGCCGCTCGGGCGACGGGAACCGCTGTCCGAACGTCCTCAAATGTTCAGGCGGGCGGCGATGCCATCGAGGAGGCAGTTGAGGCCGAGGTCGAACTGCCATTGCCTGTCGTCCTTGCGGGTGGCGGTGCGCAGGTAGTGCTCGTAGGTGGGGTAATGGCCGGTGCGCATGTGCCAGGCCATGAGGGGGGCGAGCTCGGTGCGCAGTTCGTCGCCGCTGGACAAGCTCTGCTCGCTCATGAACTCATCGACGGCGCTGTCGTAACTCATGGCGCCCTGCACGTAGGCGTCCACGCTGCGGAAGATGCCCATCATCATGTCGGGGTCCAGGCCAAGGCCGTCGAGCGCTATCAGGGACTGCTCGGCCACGGCCATTCGGCTGGGCGTCAGGGCGAGCTTGGCTTGCGGCGGGAGCTGAGCCAGCCACCGGTGCTTCAGCATCAGCTCGCGGGTGCCCACGGCCAGGGCGTGCAGGCTCTCCCGCCAGCCGAGACCGCTGGGCAGGCGCATGCCTGCGTAGACGTGGTCGACCATGAGTTCCAGCAGGTCGTCCTTGCCTGACACGTAGCGGTAAGGCGCCATGGGAGCGACGCCCAGTTCTGTGGCCAGGCGGCGCATGGTGATGGCCTCCAGGCCCTCGGCGTCGGCGACCGCAACGGCGGCCATGGCGATGCGCTGGGGAGACAACGTCTGGCGGGGGGCCGGTGCGGGCCGTTCCAGCCGCTCCCACAGCGGTGCGCTCTTGTCGGTGGCCATGCCGTTGTCCCCTTCTCCTCGCCTGCCAATACAACGTACCGACAGTAGACAATGTACACATGCGTGTGTACGTTGTATTTCGCTCAAGACAGTGTACGCAAAGGAAGATAAGTGCTCAAGATCGCCGTCATTCTCGGCAGCATCCGTGAGGGACGCTTTGGCCCCGCCGTGGCGAACTGGCTGCTGGACCACCTCCATGAGCGCGACGACATGAGCGCCGACCTGATCGACTTGGCCGAAACCCCGCTGCCGACCGTCTTGCCGGTGCTCGGCCAGCCACCGGCCTCTCAAGAGGACAGGGATCTGCTGGCGGCCGTCTCGCCGCGCCTGGCGGCGGCCGACGCCTTCGTCATCGTGACACCCGAGTACAACCACAGCTTCCCGGCCGCGCTGAAGAACGCCATTGACTGGCACGGCGTCGAATGGCAGGCCAAGCCCGTCGCGTTCGTCTCATACGGCGCCTTCTCCGCCGGGCTGCGCGCGGTCGAGCAGCTCCGGCTCGTCCTGGCTGAGCTGCACGCCGTCACCCTGCGTGACAGCGTCGGCCTGCAGCATCCGTGGGCGCAGTTCGACGGCGACGGCAAGGCCCTCGACCCGGCCGTCGACGCCGCCTCCAAGGTCATGCTGGACCGGCTCGCCTGGTGGGCGCACGCGCTGCGCGAGGCCAGGACCGCCCGCCCCTACACCGTCTGAGGCGCCATGACACGCCTGGGTGTCTTCGGGCTGCTGACCGGCATGTTCCTGGCGATGCTCGACGGCCTGATCGTGGGCACCGCGCTGCCCACCATCGCCGGCGACCTCGGTGGCCTGGACCAGCTGCCGGGGGTGGTGACCGCGTACATGCTCGCCGCAGCGGCGAGCACCCCGATCTGGGGCAAGCTCGGCGACCTGCTCGGCCGCAAGGCCACCTTCATCTGCTCCATCGCGCTGTTCCTGGCCGGGTCCGCGCTCTGCGGCCTGGCCCAGACCATGCCGCAGCTCATCGCCTTCCGCGCCGTGCAGGGGCTCGGCGCGGGCGGACTCATGGTCGGCGCGCTGGCCATCATCGGCGTGCTGGTCCCACCCCGCGACAGCGGCCGGCTGCAGTCGATGATCGGCGCCATCATGCCCGTCGCCTACGTCGGCGGGCCGCTGCTGGGCGGGCTGCTCACCGACCAACTCAGCTGGCGCTGGACCTTCTACGTCAACCTGCCCATCGGCGTCCTCGCGCTGCTGCTCATCGCCACCCGGATCCACCTGCCACCCGTGAAACGGGGCCAGCCGCGCATCGATTACATCGGAGCCGTGCTGCTGACCGTCGCCATCGGGGCCCTGACCCTGCTGGCGGGCGGCACCCCCTGGCCCTGGGCGCTCGGCGCGATCGGCGTGTTCGCCCTGGCCACGTTCGTGGCCGTCGAACACCGCACCGCCGAGCCGATCATCCCGCCCCGGCTGTTCGCCGACCGGAACTTCACCCTCGCCCAGGTCCTGAGCTTCCTGATCGGCGCGGTGATGCTCACCGTCACCAACTACCTGCCGCAGTACCTGCAGCTCGTGCAGGGCTCCTCCCCGGCGGCCAGCGGCATGCTGCTGCTCCCACTGATGTTCGGCATGCTCGGCGCCCAGTTGCTCACCGGCCGCCTCATCAGCGCAAACGGCCGCTACCGCAGCTACCCGATCCTCGGCGCAGCCCTCATGGCGGGCGGCGCGCTGGCACTGTTCCCACTTGACGGAGACACCCCCGTTGCGCTCGCCTCGGCCCTGACCCTCCCCATCGGAGCAGGCCTGGGCCTGATGCTGCAGAGCACCACCCTGATCACCATGAACAGCGCCGACCCGCGCGACATGGGCGCGGCCAGCGGCACCCTCACGCTGCTGCGCACCATCGGCGGCTCGCTCGGCATCGCCCTGCTGGGCACCCTGTATGCCGCCCATGTACGCGGCGGCCTGGCCGCCCACCTGGGACCGGCCGCCGCCGACCGGCTGACCACGCAAGGCGACCTCACCCCCGCCCTGCTGCCGGACCTGCCCGCCCAGGTGGCCGACGCGGTCCGGCTGGCCGTCACCGGAGGCCTGCACGTCATCCTCATCGGCGCCGCCGCACTGTCCGTCGCCGCCTTCACCATCGCCTGGCTGATCCGCGAAACCCCGCTGCGCACCGGCCCCGCCGACGACACCGACACACCCGCCCCTGCCGCAACCCGTGATAGATAGGCTCGACATGCAATTCTTCTGTTACCACCGTGACCGGCCCGGCTCCGCGGCACTGCGCGAGAAGCTGGTGGAAGAGCACTGGTCCTACATGGACCGCTACGCGGCGCAGCTGATCGCCCGCGGCCCGACCCTCGACGGCGACACGGCCACCGGCAGCGTGCATATCGTCGACCTGCCTGACCTGGCCGCCGCGCGGGCGTTCGCCTTCGACGAGCCCAACTTTCAGGCCGGCGTGTACCGGGACGTGATGCTGCGCCGGTGGCGCAACGTGCTGGGGCGCACCATGTGGGACTTTCCCGGTGGCCGCGAAGGCGGCAACCGCTATCTGGTGCTGGGCCTCGGCACGGGCCAGGCCGCCGACCTCGTTCCACCGTCCGACCGGCGGGACGACTTGATCGCCTACGGCCCGCTGTTGTCCGACGACGGCGTCACCTGGGTGGGCACGGCAGCCCTGATCCGGGCGACGGATCGGGACACGGCCCGCACAGTCCTGGCCCCGGACCGGTATGCCGGTATCGAAGTTCACGATTGGGAGTTCGGCGGACGACGCTGATCAGCATGCGGTCATCGCTTGCAGCCGCACCACATCGCTGCCCGCCTGACCGCACGCACAAGGACAGCGGCGCGAGCCGATCCCTACCCAGCTGACCGTGATCACCCGGCAGGCGGTTCAAACCCGTCCTCACCCACGACACCCATGGCGGCACGGTCATGCGGCGGTGTCGCGCCCAGCGGCCGTAGGCCCTTGTCCAGGGCGGAGGAAGCGATCGCGTAGCGGCCCAGGCCTCGACCATGCGCGAATCCGCCAGCCGTACAGCGAAGTGATCACGGACGGGGTGGCGTGGCGGTGCTTAGTCCGTACGACTTCATGCTGCCGGCGATCGCCGCCATGGTCGCCGTCGGAACGCAGAAGATGGTCGCCAGCCCTGCGGCGACGCCGTTGATCTTGTCGAAGCCGAAGAGGAACTTGAGCTGAGCCCCGAAGGGCGTGCCCCACACCAGCGGCGCCACCACGAGGTTCGCCACCACGTAGAGCACGCAGAGCGCGCACAGTGCCCACGCGCCGAAAATCCTGCGGGCGAACGTGAACGCCGCCGCGACCAACAGCGCCCCGGCGCTGATGACGCCGGCGAGCACGTTCACCAACACCAGGCTGGACCAGCGACCGGCCGGCCCGATGACGTAGACGACTTCGTTAAGCGCGAACCAGACGAGGATGCCGGCGGTGAGCAGCGCCAGGATGCCGGCGATCACCGCCGCCGCGGCGTTTGCCCTCGGCCTGGGCGGCGCCGCCAACGGGCTCGGCCCGCCACCCCACGGGTTCGGCCCGCCACCCCACGGCGCGGGTCCGCCCGCCATCGGCGGCTGACCATACTGAGGAAACCTGGACTGCGATGGATCCGGCTGCATCCGTACTCCTCGCGTGTTTCGGCGACACGAACCTGCCACTCGTCATCGTCCGCGATCATCGTAGCGAAAGGTCGCGAATGTGGTGGTTGGTGACAGCAGCGGGCTTCGCGGCGTTCGTCGAGGCGTGTGCCGAGGTCGAGGGCGGCGGGATTCCGTAGCGGCCCAGGCACTTGAGGTGGGCGTGGACGAGGGGGCTGAGCCGGCCGACGTCCTCGTCCCTGACTGGGACCCCTGGGCGCGTAGCTCGTCGACGGCGGTCGAGAGGTAGCGGCTGTTCCACAGCGCGACGGACTGGGATCAGGCGAGCAACCGGTCGACCAACCCGTCAAGGTAGTCAGGGGTGAGCGGGGCCCCGCGCCGAACAGGACGCGCATGTAGATCGGCGCCAGGAGATGGTCCAGCACCTCCAGTGCGTCGGGCGGGTCCTCGCCGCGGTCGCGGGCGCGGTCGAGCATGGCCTGCAACTGCCTGGAGCGGTCGGCCAGGAGCTCGTCGCGCGCCTGAAGGCCCTGCTGACCCTCGCCTGACAGCGCGATGGTCAGCCGCACCAGGGCCAGGCCGTCGGGTCCGGTGACCTCGCGGGCCACGATGGCGGCGTAGGTCCGCAGGTCGCCGGCCAGGCTGCCGGTGTCGGGCATCGGCGCCTGCGCGTTGAGCCGGGTCAGCAGCACATCGCTGAGCAGGGCGTGGAGGTTGCCCCAGCGGCGGTAGAGGCTGGTGTCGGCCACGCCCGCGCGGGCCGCGATGTCGCCGACGGTGAAGTTTCCGTAGCCGCGCTCGCTGACCAGGTCGGTAACGGCCTGGTGCACGGCCGCGCGGACCCGGGCGCTGCGGCCACCGGGCCGCCTGGCCCGCCCCTGCTCATCCATACCTCCATCTTAACGCAGTCGAGACTTGCGTTAGCGTTTCTTAACGCAGTCATCAACTGCTTTAGGAGGGATGTGCGTGAAAGCGTTGCTCACCCTGACCTGCGCAGGTCAGTTCATGGTGCTGCTCGACAACACGATCGTCGGCGCCGCCCTGCCCGACATGCAGCAGCGGCTCCACACCGGGCTGACCGGCCTGCAGTGGATCGTCGACGCCTACGTGCTGCTGGTGGCCATGCTGCTACTGTCGGGCGGCGTCTTCGCCGACCGGTTCGGCCGCAGGCGGGTGTTCCTGGCCGGGGTGGTGGTGTTCACGGCCGCGTCGGTGGTGTGTTCGCTCGCGCCCTCGATCGGCTGGCTGATCGCCGGGCGGGTGCTGCAGGGCGTCGGGGCAGCGGCGCTGAGCCCCGCCTCACTGGCGCTGCTCGCCGCCGCGTATCCCGCCCCGAGGGAGCGCGTCAGAGCGATCGGGTTGTGGGCAGGGTTCAGCGGCGTCGGCCTGGCCGCCGGACCGCTGGCGGGCGGGATCCTGGTGGAGTCCTTCGGCTGGCCCGCCATCTTCCTGGTCAACGTGCCCATCGGGGCGGTCCTGCTGCTGGCCGGGCTGCGCGTGCTGGGGGAGTCCCGCAACCCGAGCGCGCCGCCGATCGACGTCCCCGGCACGGTCCTGTCCGTCGCGGGCGTGGGCGCTGTGACCTACGGCCTGATCGAGGGCGGTTCCCGCGGCTGGACCTCGCCCGTGATCCTGGCCAGCTTCGTCGCCGGACTGGCGCTCCTGGCCGCGTTCGTCGTGGTCGAGGGTCGTGTGTCGACGCCGATGCTGCCGCTCCGGCTGTTCCGTCAGCGGCTGTTCACGGTGTCCAACACAGCGATGGTCGTGGTCGGGTTCGCGCTGATGGGGTCGTCGTTCTTCTTCTCCCAGTTCTTCGTCTACGTCCAGGGCACTTCGATCCTGGTCGCCGGGCTGCGGACCCTGCCCGTCTCGCTGGCCATGGTGATCGTCAGCCCGTACGCGGGCCGGTTCGCGGCCAGGTACGGCTTCCGCGTCGTCGTCAGCATCGGCCTGGCGCTGGCCGGGCTGGGGCTGGTGGCGCTGGGCTTCGTCCACGCCGATACCGGCTACGGGAACGTGTGGTGGCGGCTGGCGGTCGTCGGCGTCGGGTTCGCTCTCACCATGTCGCCGCTGACAGGGGCCGCCATCCAGGCGGTCAGCCCGCAGGAGGGCGGCCTCGCCTCGGGCGTCAGCAGCACCACCCGGCAGATCGGCGCGGTGCTCGGCGTAGCGGTGCTCGGGGCGATCGTCCACACGCGGGGGTCCGGCGGCGCCTCCTTCGAATCAGGCCTCAACAGCGCGTTCCTCGCGGCGGGTGCCGTGACACTGGCCTGCGCCGCTTTCACCGGCCTGTGGCTGACCGCGGCCCGGACGCCGAGGGGCGTCCGGGCCGAACAGTCAGGAGGCCGAGCAGTCAGTGAGCCGCCGCAGACAGCTCCTCCCAGTCGGCCCACGTCTTGAGCCGCTCGGCGTAGGCCTGCTGGGTCATCCGCAGCCCTTCGGTGAACACCCGCAGCGGCCAGTGAGCCGCCGGTTATGGGGCGAAGAGGACGTGGGACTCGCGGTCGAGTCGGGTGGTGAGGTTGGCGGCCGGCGGGGTCAGGTTGAGGATCCAGTTGCCGAAGTGTGGAAGGACTCGTTGCGGTTGGTGACCTGGGTGATCTGCTCGCGAAGGTCTGGATCCGACAAATACCGCGAGAGCGTGATCGTCCTGACCGCGCGGCCGAGCTCGCGAAAGGCTCGGTAGAGCCGGTTCTTGCGAGAGTGGTTGCCCAGGCGGCGCAGCAGAGTCACGGAGGACAACCGGTTCTCCCGGATCGAGATCGCGGTACGGAGTAGGTCCGTCCAGTGCGTCCCGGTGCAACTTTTTGCCGTTGATTTCTGCACTCAGCCTCCTCGAAGACCGGTTGGCGTCCTCCTCCAACAGCCCTCCGCACTTCCACTGGACGGCCGCTACTTCCTGCTGAATCAGGCCATCTCCACGGCAGAGCCGCGCGTCTCCGCCGCCACCTTGGTGAAGGCGAGGGCCTTGGCGGAGACGCTCGCCGTACGCCACATCAGCGCGTACTCGAACGGCGCGACGTCGTGGAATGGGACGTAGACCAGGTTGGGACGCGGGTAGTAGCGGGCGCCCTGGGCGGCGGCGATCGTGACGCCCTCACCCGCCGCGACGAGCGCGAGCAGCTCCTGCCAGTACTTCGTCGTGGTCGAGTGGGGGATGGGCCGCCCTGCCGGGGTGCGATCGGGCATGTGCCGCGCCCTGAAATAGCCGGGCAAGTCGTGGGTGACCAGCAGGTTCTCACCCCCTAGGTCCTCGATGGAGATAGACCTGCGGCCGGCCAGGCGGTGCGAGGCGGAGACGGCGAGCACGGTCCGGTCGCGCAGGAGCACCGGGCCCACGGTCAGATCGGGCTCCTCCACGGGCAGTTCGACCACCTGGAGGTCGAGCTCGCCCCGGCGCAGAGCGCCGAACCGGTCGGACAGGTGGACCTCGCGGATCTGTACCTCGCACCTGGGATGCAACGCGCGGAACGCCTCGACAACCCTCATGACCCGCTCGCTGGCCGCCGGACTGGAGAACCCCACGCGCAGGACGCCACCGCCGCCCTGCGCGCTGTCGGCGGCGTTGGCCAGGGCTTCGAGGACGCCCTGGTAGTGGAGATCGAGGTCCTCGCGCAGCTGGGTGCCCAGCGGGGTCAGCGCCACCCGGCGGCTGGTGCGCTCGAACAGCGTGCCGCCGACCCGGCGTTCCAGGGCCTGGGTCATCTGGCTGACCCGGGCGCGGGAGACGTGCAATCGGTCGGCCGCGCGGCCGAAATGCAGCTCTTCGGCCAGCGTCAAAAACGTCTCCAGCTCCTGCCAGTTCACCGGCACCCCCCATCGGTAAGGGCACCTTACCGAACGGTGAGAACTTCGCCATTGTTCGTGGCCATCTGTCGGATTCACACTGATTTCCGGCGGAGGACGAACGACGAGCAAGGAGCTGACATACACGATGACCAGGCAGCGCATCGAACTGGCGGCAGTGTCGCCACGAGCCGTTGGCCTGATCACCGAATTGGAGGACGCGCTGCGGCGCGAGGGGCTGAGCGACGACCGGCTGCGCGAACTGGCGCGCATCCGGGTCGCCCAGCTCAACGGCTGCGCGTACTTCCTGGCCCAGCGCTCGGCGGAAGCCCTCCGCCTGGGTGAGAAGCAGGACCGGCTCAACGAGCTGGCGGGCTGGCGCGACTCACGCCGGTTCACCGACTCCGAACGGGCCGCCCTGGCTCTCACCGAAATGATGACCAGGCTCCCCGCCGACGGCGTGCCCGACGACGTGTACGGCGCGGCGGAGAACCTGCTCGGCCCCTACAACCTCGCGAACCTGATCATGGCCGTGTCCGTCGCGAACGCGCTCGACCGCATGTGCCTGACCGCGAGGATCTCCCCTCCGCACTAGGCCTCACGAGGCTCGACCCCCCATGGGGTGGCTTTGCGCTGCCCTGATATATCAAGAAAAGAAGGAAAGATCATGATGCCCCGTATGTCTCGGGAAGAAGCCCCCGATTCACGGAGATGGCTGGCGCTGACCCTCTTGGTGGCGGCCTTCTTCATGGTCATCGTCGACTCCCAGATCGTCATGCTGGCCCTGCCCTCCATCGAGAGCGAACTCGGGTTCTCCCCGGGCGGCGTCCAGTGGGTGATGAGCGCGTACCTGCTGAGCTTCGGCGGCCTGCTGATGTTCGGCGGGCGCACCGCCGATCTGCTCGGCGGGCGCCGGATGTTCCTGTTCGGCACGGCCCTGTTCGGCGTCGCCTCGGTGCTGTGCGGCCTGGCCTGGAACGACGAGGTGCTGGTCGCGGCCCGCGTCGTGCAGGGCGCAGCTGCCGCGATCATGACCCCGACCGCGATGGCGGTGCTCATGCACACCTTCGCCGAGGGACCCGAACGCAACAAGGCGCTGGGCATCTGGACCGGCATCGGCGCGTTCGGCGCCACCGCCGCGCTGCTCATCGGCGGCCCGATCACCGACGGCCTCGGCTGGCAGTGGATCTTCTACATCAACGTCCCGGTGGTCGCCGCCGTACTGCTGTTCGGCCGGCGCCTGCTGAAGCAGACGCCCGTCCAGCCGGGCCGCCGCCACTTCGACCCGGCCGGCGCGCTGACCATCACCGCCGCCATCGCGCTGCTCGTCTACGCTGTCTCCGAGGCCCCGCTCGTCGGCTGGGGCAGCGGCCAGACGATCGGCATGCTGGCCGCCGCCGCCGTGCTGCTCGTGATCTTCACGCTGATCGAGAACAGGTCAGAGGTGCCGCTGGTCCCGCTGCGGATCTTCCGCTCGCCGACCGTGGTCGGCGGCAACATCCTGATGATCATCGTCGCCATGGCCGTGTACGGCGGGGCGCTCATCACCTCGCTCTACGCCCAGCAGGTGCTCGGCTACAGCGCGATCAAGTTCGGCCTCAGCACCGCGGTCTACGCCATCATGTCGATCATCGGCGCGAACCTCAGCGCCCGCCTGGTCGCCAGGGTCGGCTACAAGCCCATCGCGATCGTAGGCATGACGCTGCTGTCCGGCGGCCTGCTGCTGCTGACCCAGATCGACCCGAACGGCGGTTACTGGAGCGACCTGTTCTTCGGCCTGGTCATCTTCGGCTCCGGCATCGGCAGCACCAACGTCGCCGCCTCCATCGCGTCGCTGACCGGCGCCAAGCCCGAGGAGTCCGGCCTGGTCTCGGGCATCAACAACGCCGTCTTCCAGATCGGCGCCGCGCTCGGCATCGCGATCGCCTCCTCGGTGGCCTTCGCCTACACCACAGGGACGAACGTCGAGGGCCTGAACGACGGCTTCCAGGCCGGGTTCTGGGCCACCGCGATCTTCGCGCTGACCGGCCTGGCCACCGCGCTGCTTCTGCTGCTGCACCGCAAGCCCGCTCAGCCCGCTCCGAGCACCGGCACGGAAGCCGGCAAGCCTTCGGTGGCCGTTCACCACTGACCGGCCACCATGCATCACCAAGGGAACAAACAATGACAGACGACAAGGTGACCGTCATCGGGCTGGGCTCGATGGGTACGGCCATCGCCGAAGCGTTCATCGGGGCAGGACACCCCACGACGGTGTGGAACCGTACCCCGTACAAGGCCGCGCCTCTCACCGCCAAAGGCGCGATCCACGCGGAGGCGATCGAGGACGCCGTGGCCGCGAGCCCGTTGATCATCACCTGCCTGACCACCTACGAAGACACCCACCGGATCCTGGAGCCGGCCGCCGCCGTCCTGCCTGGGCGTACCCTGGTCACCCTGAACAGCGGATCCCCGGCCGGGGCCCGGGAGATGGCCGCCTGGGCCGTCACTCACGCGGCCCGTTACCTCGATGGGGCGGTCAAGAACGTGCCCTCAGCGGTGGGCGCGTCGGACACCCTGATTTACTACAGCGGGGATAAGGCCGTCTTCGACGCATACGAGCCGATCCTGAAAGCGCTGGGCGGCGACACCGTCCACCTGGGCGACGAGATCGACCTTGCCGCCCTGTACGAGATGGCGGTGGGCGCCCTCCTGCTGCCCACGCTCGCCGGCTTCTTCCAAGGTGCCGCCGCCATCCGGGCACGCGGACTGGAGGCGGCCAGCATGGTGCGCTTCACCGGCAAGTGGCTGGACATGATCAAGTCCCTGCTTCCGGTCTACGCCAGGGAGATCGACAGCGGCGACTACAGCGACGCCGCCTCCTCGGTGAACCTCTTCCTGGCCGGAGCGGCCCATGACCAGGACTTGGCCCGGGAGACGAACGTCGACGTGGCCTGGCTCGGCCCTCTGAACGACCTGGTGAGACGAGCCGCCGAGGCCGGCCACGGCGACCACAGTATCTCCGCTCTCACCGAGGTGCTCAGCAAGCCGTACCAGCCGACCTCGCCCTCCGGCTGACAACGGCAGGACGAGCCGGTGGACACCGCTCCCGCAGGGATGATCCTGAAGGTCACCGGTCATGCCCGTCGTGGGCGGCCAAGACCGCGTTGCCGTTCCGCTCGGCCCAACGGCACAGCACGTCGACCGGCTTCAGCGCCGACTGCCCCAGGTCGGTGAGCACGTGCTCGACGCGCGCAGGCACCCCGGCGAACGCCTGGCGCCGCACCAGGCCTGATGCTGCAGCTTGCGCAACGTGTGAGTGAGCATCTTGGCCCTGATGCCGCCGATGAGGGCTTTGAGCTCACCGCGCCGTCGCGGACGACCACCCGGACCGGACTTCCACCGGCAAGCGACGACGAGCCCTTCGCCATCGATCGTCACCACTCATTCGATCAACCACCCATCGCTAACAGACGCACAGGAGAACAAGCTATGACCATCCTCATCGCCTACGACGGATCGGCCGACTCGAAGAGCGCGATCGAGTTCGCCGCCAAGCATCTCGCAGCCGAGTCCACTGTGGTGGTCACGGTGTGGGAGCCGCTGCTGGTACAGCTCAGGCGGCACGCGATCGCCGGTTTCGCGCTCATTTCCGACCAGGGGGAGGAGTGGAAGGAGCTGGCGGAGCAGCAGGCCACGGAGGGCGCCGCGCTGGCCAGGGCAGCGGGCCTGCTGGACGTGACCCACCGGGCCGTCGCCGACAACGAATCGATCTGGCAGACCATCGTGGACGTGGCCGACGAGCTCGACGCCTCGCTGATCGTGACCGGGTCGCGTGGCCTGGCCGAGGTGCGTTCAGTGTTGCTGGGCAGCGTGTCGAACCACGTGCTGCACCACGCGCACCGGCCGATGCTGATCGTGCCGCCGGTGAAGAACTAGTGTGTCCTGCGCCTGAGACTCGTCGGCAATAGCGGACGAGGGCGTCGAGGATCTCCGCGGCGGTCTTCTCCCAGACGAAGGGCCGTGGGTGGTCGTTCCATCGGGCGATCCAGGCGGGCGCACCTCAGCGAGGTCGTAGCAGACCTCGTCCCCGGCGCGCCCACCTGGTCACGGCCTTCAGCCCCCTCACGGCCGCAGACCTCGGCGCCGGACCGCACACCTCCGCCGGACGCCGCGTCATCTTCCTGCCCGGCGACCACGCCGGCGCCAACGACCGCATCACCCGCCTCATCGAGGGTGCCGGCTGGGCCGCCATCGACCTCGGCCTGCTCGCCTTGGGCGGCCTCCTCCAGTAGTTCCCCTGCGGCTGTCACGACCGCCGGTGTGGTGCGAATCCGAATTCGTTGAGCGATGATACGACTACTAATTGTGACTAAAGGGAAAGCGGCAACGCTCACGCAACACCACATATACGGCGCAGACCATCCGAAGGCAGCGGGAACCACCGGACCGAGAAAACTGGCCAGGCGGATCGCCGCGGCTGGGTCCGTCGGCGTCCTCATGGCGGGGATGATCGCCTCGTCCGGGATTGCCGACGCCAGGACGCGACCACCGACGTGCTTCGGCGTGCCGGCCACGATCATCGCCGCGCCCAACTCACCTACCAACGGGACCTCGGCCCGGGATGTGATCGTCGGAACCGCCGGCCCGGACGTCATCGACGGCCGGCAGGGCAACGACCTGATCTGCGGCCTGGCCGGAGACGACATCCTCGCCGGCGGGCCCGGCAACGACCAGATCGACGGCGGCACCGGCGAGGACGGCCTGCACGGCGACATCTTCAGCCCGAGGGGACACGCCTCCGGCGGCGGAAATGACCGCCTGTTCGGCGGCGACGGCAATGACCTCATGACCGGCGACAGCTTCGCCCCCAACGGCACCGCCAGCGGTGGCGGCAACGACCAGATGTTCGGCGGCGACGGCAATGACCTCATGACCGGCGACAGCCGGGGACTCAGCGCATCCGGTGGCGGGAACGACCGCATGGACGGCGGCGCCGACGGTGGCACCGGCGAGGAACACCTGGTCGGCGACTCCGGCTCAACCGCCGGCGACGCCTCGGGCGCAGGGGACGACCTGCTCCTGGGTGGGCCCGGCAGCGAACTGCTCATCGGTGACAGCAACGCCGCCCGGAACGCGAGCGGAAACGGCGGGAACGACCTCCTGGACGTGGGCACTGACGGCGGATTCGCCGCGATCGGGGACCACAACATCAATGACCCGGCAGGCGGGAGGGCCACCGGCTCCGGCGGAGACAGGATCATCGGCGGTAGCGCGGACGACTTTCTCGTTGGCGACAGCACCGTGGTGGATGCCACCGTCACCAGCGCCGGCCACGATGTGATCTCCGGCCGTGGGGGCAACGACGCACTGTTCGGCGACAACACAGACTTCGATGTCACCAGGAGTGTCGGCACGGCAGGCGGCAACGACCTCCTCGACGGCGGCGACGGCGGCGACACGCTCAGGGCGGGCCCCCGCAACGACCTCCTCGACGGCGGCCCCGGTACCCCTGACGACTGCGATGGGGAGGCAGGGATCGACGCCGCAGCCCGCTGCGAGATCGTCTCGAACGTGCCGTAGGCGCGGTAGGCCGGGCCTGCGGATCGCTGCCATTCGGGCGCCGGGGAAACGTCGATCGCCCGACGCCCACGTGCTTGTTGATCGCGGGGACCGAAAACGCCCGTGTGGCCCGTTCCTGCCGTATTCCGGTGGCGCCCCGACGAGGCTCGCCTGGGCGGCGGAGACCGCACCAGCGGGGGCACGTCCGCCTTGGGCGACAGGGAACGCGAGAACAGCCGCCTGTGCGGCACCCGGACATCCGGCCCCGCCGTGGCGGAACGCGCGGGTGCGGCCGAATCGTCACGCGGGTCTGGCGAGGGCGCGGCGGCGGGGACGATGGGAGCGCGGGCGTCAGGCGGTGGTGAGTTCGCCGAACAGTTCGAGGGCGGCCCGCCGTACCTCCACGGGGTCGAGGCCGTCCAGGACGCTCCTGGCGTGGTCGGTGTCCCTGGTGGTCGCGAGCGTGATCGCCACCGAGTGGGCGGCCGTACGGCTGAGCGATCCGGCAGGGGCGTTGTCGGCGAGTTCCTGGGCGCGGGCGGCGAGCTCGAGATTGTCGGTCATAGTCCGCACGTTATAGACGAACACGCCCTGTGACGTCCAGCTCCGCGAGATCGGAGATGACCACGTGCGCGCCGAGCTCCTTGAAGGCGAGCCCGGCCCTGTCGACCGCGACGATCAGTCCGAACCCGCCCTGACCCGCGGCCTCGATGCCCGGCAGCGTGTCACCCACCACCGCGGTCTCGGCGGGCGGGACGTCCAGCAGCCTGGCGCCCTCCTCGAAGGAGGCGGGCCCCGGCTGGTCGTGGCGGCCGGCGACGACGACGTCGAACAGGTGCATGAGGCCGGCCGCCGTCACCACCCTGTGGCAGTGCGTGCTGGCGGAGACCGCGGCCGTACGGCTGCCGCGGTGCCGCAGCTCGTGCAGGAGCCGGACGGCGGCGGGGAAGGCGGCCACGCCGTACCGCTCGATCTGGGCGAGGAAGACGCGGTCCTTGGCCTCGCCGAGAGCGGCCACCTCCTCCTCGGAGAGGTCGAGCCCCCGAGAGGCGAGGAAGGTGCGCGCCCCGTCGAGGCGCGTGCGGCCGTCGACGTGGCAGAGGTAGTCCTCACGCACGTCGAAGGGGGCCGAACGCCCGCGCAGGAAGGGGTCGAGGGCGCTCTTCCACGCTGCCGCGTGGACACGGGCCGTGTCCGTGACGACGCCGTCGGTGTCGAACACGACGGCCCTGATCCCGCTCAGGTCGATTGCTGGCACACCATAGACGCTACGCCTTGACATGCCGCGCGGGGAGTGGCCATGTCTTGAAGGTGCGCGTGCTGCTGGCCACCGTGGTCGTGATGACGCTCGGCGTGGTCGCGGTAGCCGTGCTGACCCTGCTCATCCTGACCTAGGGCCGCCTGAATGACCGCCGGCGTCCGCAGCGTGGTGAGGATGAACGTTCCGGCGCCGCCCACTGCGTCACCGTTGAGGTGTCCACGAGGTCTCCGGTATCCGGTTCGTCTCGGTCGACCGACCATCTACCGGAGACCTCCTGGAACACCCAGCCCAGTCAGGACGTCCGGCAGACGTCACTGCGGGCCGTGGCCCCTACCTGTTGTTGTTCCCGCACCAGTCGACCCAGATGTGGCCGCTGCCGTTGTCGTGGACACGCCTGCCCAAGGGGCTGCGCTGCCAGGCGTCGGCGCCGTCGTTGACCCACGAGAAGACGTAGTCGCCGCGGCGCAGGTCCCAGTAGTCGCCGTTGCCGACGCAGGCGTAGGCGCTGCCCGACCACGTGGCGTAGTCGTAGACGTTCACGTCGTCGTAGCGGCCAGGGAAGCCGTTGTTCCAGATCACGTCGACCCTGTTGTTCCAGCCTTCGGGCCAGCCGTCGTAGGCGTCACCGGGGTACAACAGGGCCTTGTTCCTGTCGTCGGACCAGACATAGAAGTTGCCGTCCGCGTTGAGGGTTCGCACGGGCAGCCCCGACTGGATCTTCGCCACGCCGTCCGGGCGCTCCGGCTTCGCCGCAGTGCTGACGGGCTTTTCCGCTTCACTGGTGGGCACGGGTGCGGGGTCGGCATATGCGGCCGCCTGCGTGCCGGTTATCACGGCGGTGGCGGTCATGACGCCGAGCAGGACATCTCTCAGAATCTTCACGTCAAGTTTCCCTTTTTCTGTTCACTGACGAGGGCACGCGCCTTGGGCAGCGCCGATTCACGCAGCCGCGCCGCGTTCTCGAATTCCTCCGGATAGCGCTTTTTCAGCGCCTCCGCGTTCGCGGCGTCCAGGTCGCGTGCCGTCTTGGACAATCCGGTTTCCATCGCGCAGCGCGCTTCGGCCGTCGCGGCCTTCTTGTCATTGCTCTCCGCGTCGGCTCCCTGCTGGGCGAGGAGCTGTTTGCGGAGGGCGAGCGGAGTGGCGGCGGAGAATCCCGTTCGGCTCATGCACTCCGACCAGCGTTTCAGCGCGGCCCTGTAGGCAGGGTCCGCCTGGGTCTGGCCGATGCGCATGTTGCCGAGCGTCTGGATGACTCTGCTGGCCTTGAACCACCGGCCCTTGTCGCCGTAGAGCTCCTGCCAGGCCTGTGCCGCGCATCCGTTGGCGCTGTGGCCCACCGTGCCGCCGATGGGCAGCTCCGCCTCCAGGGCGGCGGCGCGGTCGCCGTGGAAGGTGGTGAGCCAGGCTCGCCGCCGGTCCTCGGGCAGAGCGCGGAAGTACTTCTCCGACGGGGCGGCGGTCTTGCCGAGCTCCTGCCTCCGAGTCCTTCCGTACCCGTTCTCCCGCGCCCATTCCACGTCGTCGACGACGTAGGGGAACAAATCCATGTCCGGCGTCCAGCTTTTCGGCTGAGGCCAGTACTTCAAATTCTGCCGCGCCATGCAGGAGCCGATGAGAATCTGCTCCGCACGGTGCAGAACATCCGTTTCCACCGGCGCGCCCGCACATCCCGACAGTGCGGCCGCGCCTAAGAGGACACAGAATGCCCGTGACATGGACATGTGGAATCCCCCCGAGTTCCCGTTGCTGTGGGAAAGCCTAAACAGGGGGGCGGAGTTTATTAAGCGGAAAAACTGCCAACCATCAGCGGATTGGCGCCATGCCGTGCGCCGCCGGACGCCGGTCCGCTGCCGGCGGCGTCACCCGTCCCCGGCGTCGGCCTCCCAGCGCAGCAGGTCTCCCGGCTGACACTCGAGCACCTGGCAGAGCGCGGCGAGCGTCGTGAAGCGCACCGCCTTGGCGCGGCCGTTCTTGAGCACCGCCAGGTTGGCGGGCGTGATCCCGACGCGGTCGGCGAGCTCGCCCACGGACATCTTCCGCTTGGCCAACATCACGTCGATGTCGACGGCGATCGGCATCAGATCACCTCTTCGAGCTCGGCCTGCATCTGCGCCGCCTCGACGTCGCGGGCGACGGCCTGGGCGAGCAGCATCCGCAGCACGAGCACGACCAGCGCGACCCCCAGGATCGCCAGGGCGGCCCCGCAGATCAGCAGGACGATGCCGGGGGCGACGGGCTCGCCCGGCGCCAGGAGCACCGCGAGCGCGAACATCAGGAGGGCGGCCGCCACCACCGCGCCGATCACGATGTGCACGTACCGGAAGGCGGCCTGGGAGAAGACGGTTCCGCGCCGCACCATCGTCACCAGCCGCCACACGCACACCAGGACGACCTGGGCCGTCACGACGCCCAGGACCACGATCACGAGGAACGGGGTGCGCAGGTAGGCGTAGTCCGCGTTGAGCTCCTCCATGTCGGTGGCGAGCAGCGGCACCATCACCGTCTGTACGAATACCGAGCCGGCCAGCAGCGCCACGAGCACGGCTCGCAGCGCGAGCACTGTCAGCTTTCCCATCGTCTCTCCTTCGATCGAGCAGCGATGGAAATGTATCGAATTTCGATAGGTGCGGCAAGCCGCCACCCGACGCGACAAGACCGCCACCTCCTGCGAGGCGGCGGTCCGAGATTCGTGCGCGGGGAAACCCTAGAAGGCGACCGGGAGCTCCTTCACGCCGTAGACGATCGCCAGCTCCCTGAAGGGCACCTCGTCGTACGGCACGGCCAGCCGCAGCGAGGGGAAGCGCCGCAGCAGCGCGGGGTAGGCGATCCGCATCTCCATCTGCGCGAGCGGAGCGCCGATGCAGCGGTGGATGCCGTGCCCGAAGGCCAGGTGGGAGGGGGCGTCACGAAGGGGGTCGACGCGGTCCATGTCGGCGCCGAGCGAGGGGTCGCGGTTGGCCGCGGTCAGCGAGCACAGCACCATCTCGCCCTTGGCGATCCGCTGGCCGCCCAGCTCCAGGTCCTCGCGGGCGAAGCGGGGGAAGGCCACCTGCACCACGGTCATGTAGCGCAGCAGTTCCTCCACCACCTTTGAGACGTGCTCGCCGCCCTCGCGGACCTTCGCCAGCTCGTCGGGGTTCTCCAGCAGCCACAGCGTGCCGAGGGCGAGCATGCTGGTGCTGGTGTCGTGCCCGCCGGTCAGCAGCCCGTCGGCGAACCCGGCCAGCTCCTTGTCGGAGATCTCGTCGCCGTGGTCGCGCACCAGCTGGCCGAGCAGGCCCTCGCCGGGGTTCTTGCGCTCCCTGACGGCCAGCTCGGTCAGGAAGGCCATCGACTCGTTCACCGCGTCCAGCGAGGCCTCGGGCCCCGCGGAGAAGTCGAACCTGTCGGTGCTGAGGCGCAGGAAGTCCGAGCGCTCGTCGTACGGCACGCCGAGCAGTTCGCACACCACGAGCGAGGGGATCGGCAGCGCGAACATCTCGACCAGGTCGACGGGGGAGCCCTTGCGCTCCATCGCGTCGAGGTGCTCCTCCACGATCGCCTCGATGCGCGGCTCCAGCCTGCGCAGCCGCCGCATCGTGAACTCGGGTGTCAGGTAGCGCCGCAGCCTGGTGTGCTCGGGCGGGTCACGGAAGCCGAGCCCGCCTGGGTCGTCCTGCGTGGCGCCCATGCCGATCACGTTGCCGAAGTCGTTACTGAAGCGTCCCGCGTCGCCGAGGACGGCCCGCACGTCCTCGTAACGGGTGGCCAGCCACACGGTCTGCCCGCCGGGGATCTGCATGGGGAAGACCGGCTGCTCCGTGCGGATGCGGGCAAGCTCGGCGACCGGGTCGAAGCCCTCGCGCATGAACTGCACGAGCGGAAACTCGTTTTCAGACACGAGTGTCAGCGTAGGGGGAGGGGGTGCCGGTTATGAGAGTCGGTGGGATGAGATGTGCCTCATCCTGAGGGCGGAAGATCAGTCGGCCTGTCGAATCCCTCGGAGGCTCCGTACACCTCCTCGTCGTCAGGATCCTGCTCCGGCTGGTTGGCCGGGTCGGACGCGGAGGGTGTGAACTCCTCCGCGAAGTCGGGCTCTTCCTCTGGCTCTTGTTGCGACATGGCAGGCCCCTACCCCCCGGACGCGGGCTCTCCCCATCCGTCCCATGGTTTTGCCCGCCTTTGGCGTCCGGCCTGTCACGGTGGAGTATGGACACGCCGGGTGAGGAACGGTGGCTCAGCGCGCTGCGCGACCGCGCGGCCGGGCTGGCCTTCCCCGAGTGGCAGCCGCGCGACGACGACTGGACGAGCCTCCACACCTCCTTCGACGAGGAGGGCGCCCCTCTGACGGAGGTGGCCGTCTACCGCGGCCACGAGCGCATCCACTTCCGTCGCTACACCGGCGAGGATCTGACCGCCTTCTGGATCAGGCTGGTCAACCAGATCTCCGAGTGAACGGGTCGGCTGGATGCCTTATGGCAAAAGGGATATCGGCGGCGCGGCGGGGCGGTCACCTGCCCTGCTCATCCCCCGTCTTAGGATCGGCTCATCACCGCGCCGACCTGGGGGAACGATGGCTGACTTCGACCCGCCGACCGATCTGCTCGAGCTCAAGAGAGCCTTCAACGTCATAGACGCCCGCTGCGAGGAGATCTCCGCCGCCCTGCCGTCCAACGTCGCCGTCCTCGAGGGGAAGGCCGAGTTCGACGTGGAGCGGCAGGCCGAACTGGTGGAGGCCAGGTCCGACCGCCTGCGCCTCGTGGAGGAGATCAACCGCCATCCGTGGTGGTCGGCCGTGGACGACAGGCACGCGGCGTGGAGGGCGCTGCACCAGGCCGCCCAGTCCTGACGAGCACCGCGCCGTCCGGCCGATTTCTCCGGCCATGACTTTGATGATCCGACCAAAGGGAGGTATGCCCGACTGATAATCTCAACGATCTCGTTGATATACAGTCGGACATCAAGACTGACGGAAAGTGACTGATGCCTCTCTTCGAGCAAGCCGCCACTTTCGCGTCGGAGCACCCGGTCGGCACGGCGTTCATCTGTCTGCTGGCCCTGATCGCCCTGGCGCTTGCCTTCTTCATCCTTCGCGTCGCCCTTCGCGTCTGCACGCGCTTCTACCTGCAGGTCGTGGCTCCTCGTCCGATCGAGGACATCCTCACGATCGTCGCCGCCTCGATCGCCACCGGCGTCTCCGCACAGGGCATGTGGCGTTTCTCCGGCGACGTGCTGGGTCTCGACGGGCCGCTGCGGCTGCTGCTGTTCGCCTTCATCGAGGTCGCGATCGTGACCTCGGCCGTACGGGCGCGGCGCAACATGAGGGAGAACTTCTCGGCGGGCATCGACGGCATCGCCGTCTGGGCGCTGACCTGCCTGACGGCCGTGCTGTCGAGCATGGACGCGCGCAGCCTCGCCGAGGCGATCTTCAGGCTGGCCGCGCCGCTGGTGGCCGCCTGGCTGTGGGAGCGGGGCATGGCGATCGAACGGCACCGCATCCGCGGCACCGGCCGCATCAACTGGCGCTTCACGCCCGAGCGGGTGCTGGTGCGGATGGGGCTCGCCGAGGTGTCGGACCGTACGGCCAGCGAGGTCGACGCGCACCGCAGGCTCACCCGCGTGGCGCTGGCCGCCAAGAAGGCCAGGTCGCTGCGCGAGCAGGGCGCCTCGGAGCGCAAGCTGCGCGTGGCCATGGCGCGCCTCGACCGGGCGATGGACCAGGCCGTCGAGCACACGGGCCTGGCCGTCGACCCGGCCCGCCAGGAGGCGCTGCTGCAGCAGATCGGCGCGCTCTACAACACCGCCAAGCTGATCGACGCCGACCCGCGCGTGCCGTGGGAGAGCGAGGACCAGCTGGCGACCGACCACCACCACGTGCCCGCCAGGCCCGCGCTGCCGCCCGCGCTGGCCCGCCTGGTGGAGGACGAGGACGAGGACATCGAGGTCCTCGACACCACCCCGCAGGTCATGGACACCGCCCAGCGCGCGGCGCTGATGCGGGCCGCCCGCGAGTACTGGGACAGGCAGATCGCCAAGCGGATCGTGCCCCGCACCGTCGACATCGCGCAGGAGATCGGCATCTCGCTGGCGACGGCGAGGGAGTACCGCGCGCTGTGGAAGCTCGAACCGCAGGCGCACGCGCTGATCGAGGCCCTCTACCAGGAACACGGCATCGTCGACACCGGCACCTTCCCCATCATCGCGGACGGCGACCGTATCCTCACCGGGTGAGCGACCCGGGGATGAGCCGCACCCTCGACAGGGTGCGGAAGCTGCTGGCCAAGGCCGAGGGCACCGACAACGAGCACGAGCGCGAGACGTTCATGGCGGCGGCCACGGCGCTGATGGCCAAGTACGGCATCTCGGCCGTCGCCGAGCCGTCGCCCAGGGGGCCCGGCAACAGGGTCGTCACGGTCGGAGATCCGTGGGCGAGAGAGAAAGCCCGCCTGGTGTACCTGGTGGCCGAGGCGTTGCGCTGCCGTCCGGTCCTCATCGGCAAGGGGGAGGGCGGGCAGCGGGTGCACGTCTTCGGCTTCGCCGCCGACCTGGAGCGCGCCGACCTGCTGGCGACCTCGCTGCTGCTGCAGATGGCCTCGGGCCTGGCCAGGGTGCCCGCACCGCCCGAAGGGGTGCGGGCCTACCGGCGTTCGTGGATGCTCGGCTTCACCGACGAGGTCTACCGGCTGCTGTCGGCGGCCGAGTCGAAGGCGGCGGCCACCGGGACGCCCGGCACCGCGCTGGTGCTGGCCGATCGCAGGGCCGAGGTGGAGCAGGCGGTGGCCGAGGTCTACCCGAAGATCCGGCGCAGCGTGCCGAGGATGAGCGGCGACGGCTACCGCGACGGGGTCTCGGCCGCCCGCCGCGCCGACCTGGCCCGCCCCGCGGTGCGCTAGCCCCTGCTCCGGCCGTCGGCTCGGCTTCCCCCGCCTGTCAGCTCAGCGCGGCCGAGACGACCGCCCTTGCCTCCTCCTGGACCTGGGCCAGGTGGTCGGCGCCCTTGAACGACTCGGCGTAGATCTTGTAGACGTCCTCGGTTCCCGAGGGCCTGGCCGCGAACCAGGCGCTCTCGGTGCACACCTTCACCCCGCCCAGGGCCGCCCCGTTGCCTGGAGCGCTGGTCAGCACGTCCGTGATGGGCTCGCCCGCGAGGGTGTCGGCCGTCACCTGCGAGGCCGACAGCTTGGCCAGCACCGCCTTCTCCTCCCGCGTGGCGGGCGCGTCGACGCGCGCGTAGGCGGGGGCGCCGAAGCGCGAGGTCAGCTCCTGGTAGCGGGCGCTGGGCGAGGCGCCGGTGACAGCGAGGATCTCCGAGGCCAGCAGCGCCAGGATGATGCCGTCCTTGTCGGTGCTCCACGCCGAGCCGTCGCGGCGCAGGAACGAGGCGCCGGCGCTCTCCTCACCGCCGAACCCGAGAGAGCCGTCGAGCAGGCCGGAGACGAACCACTTGAACCCGACGGGCACCTCGTACAGCGGGCGGCCGAGGTCGGCGGCCACCCTGTCGATCATGCCGCTGCTGACCAGCGTCTTGCCGACGCCCGCTCCCGCGGGCCACGAGGGACGGTGGCCGTAGAGGTAGGAGATGGCCACGGCCAGGTAGTGGTTGGGGTTCATCAGCCCGCCGTCGGGCGTGACGACGCCGTGCCTGTCGGAGTCAGCGTCGTTGCCGGTGGAGATGTCGAAGCGGGCCTTGTTGTCGATCAGCGAGGCCATCGCGTAGGGGGAGGAGCAGTCCATGCGGATCTTGCCGTCCCAGTCGAGCGTCATGAAGCGCCAGGTGGGGTCCACAAGCGGGTTCACCACCGTGAGGTCGAGGCGGTGGCGGTCGGCGATCTCGCCCCAGTAGGCCACGCTGGCCCCGCCGAGCGGGTCGGCGCCGATGCGCACGCCCGCCGACCTGATCGCGTCGAGGTCGACCACGCTGGGCAGGTCGTCGACGTAGTGGCCGAGGAAGTCGTAGCGCTCACCCATGGCCGGCGTGTAGGGGGCCCTGCGCACCTCCTTGAGCCCGCCCGCGATCAGCGCGTTGGCGCGGTCCTGGATCCAGGAGGTGGCGTCGGTGTCGGCAGGGCCGCCGTTGGGCGGGTTGTACTTGAAGCCGCCGTCGCCGGGCGGGTTGTGCGACGGGGTGACCACGACGCCGTCGGAGCCCGGGTGGGTGAGGATCGCGTGCGAGACGGCCGGCGTGGGGGTGTAGCCGTCGCGGCTGTCGACCAGCACGGTCACGTCGTTGGCGGCGAACACCTCCAGCGCGGAGATCTTCGCGGGCTCCGACAGCGCGTGCGTGTCGGCGCCGAGGAACAGCGGCCCGGTGATGCCCTGCGCGGCGCGGTACTCCACGATCGCCTGGCTCGTGGCCAGGATGTGGTCCTCGTTGAAGGCGGTGTTGAAGGACGAGCCTCGGTGCCCCGAGGTGCCGAACGCCACGCGCTGCGACACCTCGGAGGGGTCGGGGTGCAGCGCGTAGTACGCGGTCACCAGGCGGGCCACGTCGACCAGGTCGGATGGCTGGGCAGGCTGCCCGGCGCGCTCATGCGTCATGAGATCCACTCTACAGATCCGGCTTGACACAGACTAAACCTACCTGAATTATAGGGAATATGAGTCCTCGCCTGGCGATCCTCGCGGTCGCGACGCTGTGCGCCCTGTCCGCCTGCTCCTCGCCCACCGCGACAGCGCAGGCGGGGGCCGTACTGAAGATCAAGGATCCGGGAAACGCCGGCCCCCTGGCGTACGCGAAGAAGAACGGAATCCTGGAGAAACGGCTGGCCCAGGTCGGTGCGAAGGTCGAGTGGGGCGGCACCTACGCCTCCTTCACCGCCACCATCGACGCGGTCCGCTCCGGCTCGGTCAACGTGCTGGAGGGGGCGATCTCGCCCGCCCTCGGCTACCTGGCCAACGGCAGGGACATCAAGATCTTCTCCATCACCGACAGGGTCGTCGACCCGGCCGCGCCGAAGACCGACGGCCTGGTCGTTCCGGCCGACAGCCCCGTCAAGGACGTCAAGGAGCTGGTGGGCAAGCGGATCGCCGTCAACAAGGGCGGGCGAGGGGAGTACCTGCTGCTGCTGGCGCTGGAGCGGGCCGGCGTCAGGCCCGACCAGGTGACGCGGGTCTACCTCAACCCCGACCAGGCCGCCTCCGCCTTCGCCACAGGCAAGGTCGACGCCTGGTGGGCCATCGTGCGGGCCTACCCCGAGGCGGTCGCCAAGGGCGCCCGCGTGCTGGTCCACAGCAACGACCTGCCCGACCAGGACCTCAGCATCCAGGCCGCCAGGGTCGAACTGCTCGAGAAGCACCCTGAGGCGGTGCGGGTCTACCTCGACGTACTGAGGGAGCTCACCGCGCAGGCCAAGACCGAGCCGGACGCGTTCCAGAACGTCTTCCTCGCCCAGGGGCCCACCGCCCTGTCGGGGGCGCGGCTGAAGGAGGAGCTGGACAAGTCGAGGTACGCGCTGCCCCCACGACCCGCCACCGCCGCCGACCTGACCTACGTGAAGGACGTGGCGGGCGTCTTCCACAGGTACGGCGTGCTGCCCGCCTCGGTGAACCCCTCCGACGTCATCTTCGACCTGCGAGCGTCGTCGTGACGACCCTCACCTCGGCCGAGCCGGTGACGGGCCTGGAGGAGCCGAGGTTCCTCGGTGTCAGGCACCGGCCCGCTGCCCTCAGTGTGGCGATCAGGGCGTCGGTGCCGCTGCTCCTGCTGGCCGCCTGGTGGTACGGCTCGGCGAGCGGGGCCATCCCCTCCGACGTGCTGGCAGCCCCCTCCCAGGTCGTGGGGGCGCTCGGCGAGCTGGCCGCGACGGGACAGCTCGCCGACTACCTGCTGGCATCGGCCCACCGAGCGGGTCTCGGGGTCCTGCTCGGCGGCGGGGCCGGCCTGCTCCTCGGCGTGGTCGCGGGGCTGTCCGCGCTCGGCGAGGAGCTGGTCGACCCGACCATGCAGATGAAGCGGGCCGTGCCCTTCCTCGCGCTGGTGCCGCTGTTCATCTCGTGGTTCGGCGTCGAGGAGAGCTTCAAGGTGGTGCTCATCGCGGTGGCCGCGGCAGGCCCGATGTACGCCTACACCTACCTGGGCGTCCGCGGCGTGGACCGCAAGCTGGTCGAGGCAGCCAGGGGCTTCGGGCTCAAGGGGCCCAGGCTCGCGCTCGGCGTCATCATCCCCACCGCGCTGCCGAGCATCCTCATGGCGCTGCGCGTCTCCCTGTCGGTCGCGCTGACCGGCCTCATCGCCGCCGAGCAGATCGGCGCCACCGAGGGGATCGGCTACCTCGTCACGCTCGCCCAGCAGTACTACCGCAGCGACTACATGGTCCTGTGCGTGGTCGTCTACGCCGTGCTCGGCCTGGTCATCGACCTGGCCATCCGCGGCGCGGAGAAGGCGAGCATGCCATGGCGGCGGTAAGTCTCAGCGGCCTGACCAAGTCCTACGGCGCCAAGACCGTGCTGAGGGAGCTCGACCTCGACATCGCCAGGGGAGAGTTCTTCGCCCTGCTCGGGCCGAGCGGCACCGGCAAGACGACGCTGCTGAGGGTCCTGGCGGGGCTGGAGCTGCCCGACGCGGGCACCGTGCTGGCGCCGCCGCGCCGTACGACCGTCTACCAGGAGCCGCGCCTCGTGCAGGCCCGCAGGGTGCTGGCGAACGTGACGCTCGGACTGCCGCGCTCGGCCCGCGAGTCGGGCAGGGCGGCGCTGGCCGAGGTGGGCCTCGAAGGCTACGACGAGGCCTGGCCCTCGACGCTGTCGGGCGGCGAGGCGCAGCGGGTCGCGCTGGCCAGGGCGCTGGTCAGGCAGCCTGAGCTGCTCCTGCTCGACGAGCCCTTCGCCGCGCTCGACGCGCTGACCAGGCTCCAGATGCAGGAGCTGGTCGCCGAGCTGTGCGCCCGCCACAGGCCCGCCGTCGTGCTCGTCACCCACGACGTGGACGAGGC
>NZ_JACIBV010000002.1 GCF_014195505.1 Nonomuraea dietziae
GAAGCAGCCGGCCCCGACGTCGTCGGCTTCCTCGGCGCCCGGTCTGCCCCACCAGCCGGCCAGAGGCTCGATGGCGTCCACCAGCCGGTCGGCCCTGACCGGCTCGCTCAGGCAGTCATCGGCCCCCGCCTCGTACGCCTCCAGGCGATCGAGAAAGTTCCCTGCCTCGATCAACACGATCACCGAGGCGCCTGTGGCAGCGCGCAGCTTGGCGATCTGCGCCACCGTCGGGCCCGCCTCGCCGACGCTGAGTACGGCGACCGCAGCCTGACGACGGCGCGGCGCAGGCCAGGCCTCGCCACACGCAGCCCCTTTGGTTTCCACCGTGTGCCCGCGCTCTGCCAACGCCTCGACGAGCGCGGAGACCCACGGTTGCGCCGGGTCCGTCAGCAGCACAGTGGCCACTGGAGCTCCTCGTCCATTGTCCGCATGGCGTCATGATCGCGCCTGCCGTCGCCGCAGAAACGAATCCATACGCCATGCCGACGGCAAACCGGTAAAAAACGATGCGTTCTTGACGCGCGGTGCCGGGTGGGGCGTTCTAGAGCAGGCCGGTGCAGTCGACGGCGATCGGCTCCAGCCCTAACAGCGGCATCCGCTCCTGCCGCTCCCCCAGCCTGCCACCGCACTCCCCTCACGGACATCCTCGACCCCGCCGACCAGCCCTCGCGCGCCATCGCCCATGCGGTGTCGGGTCAGCGGTCATGGCAGCGGGCGTGTCAGGACGGCGGCGGCCCGGTATCAGAGCGGTCGCCCCACGGCTCCATCGCCCTGACCTCCGCGACCGGCCTGGCAGGGCACGTGCTCAAGCTCTTGCAGGGGGTCTTCGCAGAGCCGCAAAGGCCGACTACGTTGAGGGGCACGACGCCACCGCACCGTCGTACCGCAAACGCTGCCAGGTCAAAGTGATCAAAGATCGTTTGGGTATCTGGAGCGCATCCATGGCGCGCACACGCAACGAAAAACTCGCGGCACTGCTGAGCGAAGCTGGCTGGTACGAACGCAAGCGGCCAACGAGTTCAACCGCGCCGCGCAGCACCTCCAGCAGGCCACGGCCGCCTGCGCCGACCTCGCGGTTCGGTGGACGTGCCCCACTTGACGCCGATGCTCAGCCTCGACAACGTCTTCGGCCCCGAGCAGCTCGCCAAGCGGGCCGCTGCGCTGGAGCGCAGGCTCGGCCACCCGGTCGCGTCCATCCGGGTCGACCGGCTGCCCCAGTGGCAACGCCCGGGACTGCTGTGTCCCCTCTTCGTTCGGGGCGAGGTCCTCTCGGAGGCCGACCTGGCCTGGGTCCGGTCGCGCCGGGTGGTGCCCGGGCCCGGCGTCTTCCCATGGTCGACGACGATCACCTTCTCGGTCTTCACGTACCCGGCACGCACTCGCTCACCTCGCTGCTGGGCTGGTAGGGGCTGCCCTCGGAGGCGTACGTGACTGCTTCAGGGCCGCCCAGCAGGAAGCTCCGGCACTCGGCGGCCCGGGAGGAGCAGGTGCCGGTGATAACGCGCAGGTTGACGCCCTCCTTCTCGAGGCGCCACTTGGCGGGGATCTTAGGAGGATCGTGCACCGCTTCGTCCAATGGCCGGGCGAACTCAAGGGCTGACCGATGTCACGCGGTGTCCGCCATTTCCCGTCAAGGAGGTGATGACCCCCTACGGCGAGAAAAGTGAGCGAGGTCCGATGAGTATGGCCGACCTGGGGCTGACCGCCGACCAGGAGAACCTCTACCGGCGCCTGCTGCGTGACCCGCACACCGATCTCGACGCGGCCGGGGCCGGGCAGGTGCTGGCCGAGCTGCGTGCGCTGGGTCTGGTGGACGGCGCGCTGACCGCCGTCCACCCGGCCGTCGCCATCGATCTGCTGGTACAGCGGCGCATCGAGCAGACTCGGCGCCAGCTCGCCGGGCTCACCGTCGCATGGGACCTGCTCACCGAGTTGGCCGAGGAGCACCGCAGCGGGCGCCCCGTGCGGATGGTCGAGCACATCCCCGACGAGCCGGCCGTCACCCGCCGCGTGTACATGATGCTCGCCGAGCATCCCGGCGAGTTCGCGCATCTGAAGACCACAGCGCTGACCACGGGCGCCGGGTATGAGGAGCTACCCCACTACGACCACGCCCCGTTCAGGCGCTCGCTTGCCACCGGCTTGCGCAGCCGTACCCTCTTCCCCGCCCACGTCTTGGAAGATCCGGCGCAGGAGCCTTACGTCCGCCAGTGGCACGCCCAGGGCGCCCTGCACTGTCTCCACCGGCGCGGGCACCGGACCTGCCCGGCCCTGACCCGTCGATCCCGTCCCGCGACCCGGCGGCACGCAACCGCCGGGCCGCGGGCCGTACACGAGCCCTGGCCTCACCTTGAGAAGACGGCGATCAGCCTTCCTTGATCGCCGTCTCCACCAGGGCGCGTGCCGCCCACCTGATGGTCTCCTCTTCGGCACGGGCATCGAGGCCGCGCACGTCACGCAGGGCGATCTGCGCCTCCCAGCCGACCACGACGGTCAGCGCCGAGATCAGGCGCTGGAACGACTGCTCGCTCAAGGTGTCGCGCAATGGCTCGCAGGCCTGCTCCAGCCAGCCCACCCGGCGTTGGGTCCGGCGCGGCGCGGGCGGCCGCGTGTCGTCGTCCGGCATGTCAACGGTCAAGCGGATCAACCTGCGCCCCAGCGGAAGTGACTGCGGTGAGTGCTCCAGCAGCGTCCGGATGAGGGCGTCCACCCGGGCCGCCGCGTCGCCCGCGACCACGGGGTCGGCCAGCGCCTGCTCCACCGGGGGCTCGTTGATCGCACCGGCGGTCGCGTCGATCAGCAACTGGTCGAGGGTCGGGAAGTGGGAGTAGATCGTGCGACGTGCCACGTCGGCGGCGGCGGCGATCTCGTCGATGGACGGCGTCGCGCCACCCGCGCTCAGTTTGGCCGCCGCCTCGACGATCGCTTTGCGAGTACGGCGGCGCTGCGCTTCGCGTCCGCTGCTCATCATGTCCTCCATGCCTCAGGTCGGCTGGGTCCTGTTGACGGCTAATCACGACATGAGTATACCTATGTGCATTCACTGCACTCCAGTGCAATGAATGCACATCTGTGTTTTCGAGTTCCGTGTCACGAACCGGCCTGGCCGTTTCGTCTCGGAAGCAGCGACCTATGTCGACGAAGGAGATCGATTATGCGAGTGTTCGTGGCTGGCGGTGCCGGGGCGCTGGGCCGGCGGCTGGTGCCGCAGCTGGTGGCACGTGGTCATCAGGTGACGGCGACCTCGACGAGCACGAAGAGGTTCGGCGTGCTGCAGCAGCTGGGCGCCGAGCCCGTCGTGATGGACGGGCTGGACCCGGTGTCGGTCAGTGAGGCGGTGGCCAAGGCGCAGCCGGAGGTGATCGTGCACCAGATGACCGCGATCTCCGGCAAGCCGGATCTCAAGAACTTCGACCGCTGGTTCGCCACCACCAACCGGCTGCGCACCGAGGGAACGGACCACCTGCTGGCTGCCGCCGAGGCCAACGGCGTCTCTCACTTCGTGGCGCAGAGCTACGCCTCCTGGAACGGCATCCGCCAGGGCGGGTGGGTCAAGACCGAGGAGGATCCGCTGGACCCGACCAGCATCGGCGCGGGCGCCGCGGCGATCCGCCATCTCGAGGAGGTGGTGGTCAAGGCCGGTGGCGCGGTGCTGCGGTACGGCGCGTTCTACGGGCCGGGCGCCACCGACGATCAGGTCGAACTGCTGCGCAAGCGTCAGTTCCCGGTCGTCGGGGACGGCGGCGGCCACAACTCGTGGGTGCATCTCGACGACGCGGCGAGCGCCACCGTCCTGGCCGTGGAGCTGCGGGCTCAGGGCGTGTTCAACATCGTCGACGACGAGCCCGCCCCAGCCCGAGAGTGGCTGCCCTACATGGCCGCCTGCGCGGGCGCCAAGCCGCCGATGCGGGTGCCGGTCTGGCTGGCGCGGCTGCTGGCCGGGAAGACGGCGGTGACGATGATGACCGAGGGACGGGGCTTCTCCAACGCCAAGGCCAAGCGGGAGTTCGGATGGACGCTGCGATACCCGTCGTGGCGACAGGGTTTCAAGGAGGAGCTGGCATGAAGACACAGGTTCTGGTTCTCGGCGCGGGTTACACCGGCATGATGGCGGCGCTCGGCGTGGCGCGCCGCACCCGTGACGCGCAGGTCACCCTGGTCAACCCCACCGACCGCTTCGTCGAGCGACTGCGGTCGCACCAGGTCGCGGCCGGGCAGACGCTCGGTGACTACCGCATTCCGGCGCTCGTGGCGGGCACGGGCGTGCGGTTCGTCCAGGGCCGGGCGACCCGCATCGACGCCTCCAGAAGGCGAGTGCTCGTCGCAGACGTCGAGCTGCCTTACGACGTCCTCGTCTACGCGATCGGCAGCTACACCCCGCCCGTCGAGCACGCCTTCACCATCAGCGACCCCGGGCTGCCGGAGTTCCTGCGCCATGCGACGGGCACCTTCACGGTATGCGGCGCCGGCCTGACCGGCATCGAGGCCGCAACCGAGACCACCGAGGCGTACCCCCACCTGCACGTGCGTCTGGTCAGCCAGGGCGAGCCCGGCGCGATGATGGGCCCGGCGGCACGCGCCCACATGCACAAAGCGTTCGACCGGCTCGGCATCGAGGTCCGCACCGGCGTGAGCGTCGCCAAGGTGCTGCCCGACGCGATCGACCTCGGCGGCGGCGAGCTGCTGCCCACCGACGGAACGCTGTGGACGACCGGAGTCGCGTACGCGCCTTTGGCCGCCTCGGCGGGGATCACGACCGACGAGGCCGGGCGGATCGTGGTCGACCAGACCCTGCGCTCGGTGTCGCATCCGTCCGTCTACGCGGTCGGTGACGCGGGGGCGATCCGGCAGTCCTATGGGGTGATCCACGGTACGTGCCAGAGCGGCATCCCCATGGCTGCCCACGCCGCGCAGTCGATCGTCCGGCAGGTGCGGGGCAAGCAGCCGCGCCCGTTCCGTTTCGGCTACTGGCATCAGCCGGTTTCGCTCGGACGACAGGATGCGGTCATTCAGTTCACCTACCCCGATGACACACCGCGTCGCTGGTATCTGAAGGCGAAAGCCGCGATCCGCTACAAGGAGGCGGTCAGCAGCAGCCCGCTGAAGTTCTACCGCATGTCAGTCCCGCTGCCGGCGCGGATGCTCGGCATGACCGGCGGCCGCCGCAACAAGCTGCCCAGCTGATTGCGCATCCGGAAATCGTCATGATCTCCCGGATGCCGTGCGTTCAGAGCTACGGCCCTCATCTAGATGTATTGACCACAAGCGTTGTTGACACGATGTGCGGAACGTCGCGGCGAGCGCATAAGGCGAGGTTCGGGTAGGGGTGCCTACCGGCTTTTGTCTGCTGCGGTGCTGGAAGCGTGCACTTCGTCCATGTCGAGGCTGCGCGCCTGGTTGATGAGGTCGTCGAGTGCTACCTCGGGCAGGGCGCCGGCCTGACGGAAGATGGCGATCTGTTCGCGCACGATCATGAGGGTGGGGATCGACGTGATCTCGAATGCCTGCGCCAGTTCTCGCTGTGCCTCGGTGTCGACCTTGGCGAAGACGACGCCCTCGTGCTTGTCCGAGACCTGCTCGAAGACGGGCCCGAACTTACGGCAAGGTCCGCACCATTCGGCCCAGAAATCGATGATCACAAGTCGTTTCCGGAGATGACCTCGTTGCGGTCAGCTCGATGGTGCTCATGAGTGCTACTCCTGCATGTGATCGGGGTATCGGGTTGCGCTGGGGCGCTGTGCGGCCGTCGGGCACACTGCGAGGTCGCGGTGTGCCCGACGGCCGTCTGCCGTGCGGGCGGCGTCGTGCTCCGTCCGCACGGAGTCCCTGCGAGGTCAGCGAGCGGCGACGTTGTCCGCGACCCCGGTCTCGGGGACTGCCTCGGCGTCGCGCTGGAGGGGTGCGGTGTTCTTCGGGCCGCGCAGGGCGACGTAGAGAAGCAGGGCGGCCATGACGGCGGCGCCGACCCACATGGACTGCTGCCAGCCGTCGACGAAGGACTGCTGTGCGGCGTGGATGAGGTCCTGGGCGTGGCTGCCGCTGGTGGGTGCGACCTCGATGGCGTTGGCGATGCCTTCGCGTGCGGTGTCCGCGGCCCCGCTGGGGATGCCGTCGAGCTTGCCGTCGATGGCGCTGCGGTAGCCGCCTGCCAGGAGCGCGCCGAGCATGGCGACGCCGAGGGCGGTGCCGAACTCGCGGGTGACGTCGTTGAGTGCGGAGGCAACGCCTTGCTTGGCGCGGGGCAGTGAGCTGGTGATGGCCTCGGTGGAGGGTGTCATCGACAGACCCATGCCGATGCCCATGGCGAGCATGCCAGCCAGGATGGACAGGTAGCCGCCGTCGACGGAGACGAACAGCGCCATCTGCGCCAGGCCGATTGTGGCCAGGGCGACGCCGACGGTCATGGTGGAGCGGGCGCCGATCTTGGCGGCCATTTTCGGGGCCAGGCCCGAGGTCATCATCATCATGACGGCCATCGGCATCATCGCCACCGTGGACAGCAGCCCGGACCAGCCGAGTACGGCCTGGAAGAACGGGAAGAGCACGACGGCGATGCCGGCCTGGACGCCGAAGACGACGAGCAGGGTGATAGAGCCGCCGGCCAGGCCGCGCTCACGGAAGAGGCGTACGTCCAACAGCGAGGCGTCGCGGCGGTGCAGCTCCCAGGCCACGAAGGCGATGGCGGCGACGACGCCGACGGCCAGGCTGATCAGGGTGATGGGGGCGGTCCAGCCGCGCTCGGGGCCTTCCTGCAGGACGAAGATGAGACCGATCACGGCGATGGTGGAGACCAGCGCACCGATGGTGTCGAAGGAATGGGTGGAGCGTTCGCGGGAGTTGGGCACCGACTTCAGAGTCATCGCCAGCGCGACGACGACCAGGACCACGGGCAGCACAAACAGCCAGCGCCAGTCGGCGACGTCGACCAGTAGGGCGGAGAGGAACATGCCCAGGATGCCGCCGCCTCCGGCGACGCCGGTCCACACACCGATCGCCTTGCCGCGCTCCTCCTCGGGGAAGGTAGAGGTAATGACTGCGAGAGTGATCGGCATGATCATCGCAGCGCTGATGCCGGCGGCTACGCGCGCGGCGATCATCACCGCGGCCGACGGGGCAAGCCCCGCGACGACGCTGGCGGCACCGAAGATGACCAGTCCGGTGATCAGCATGGGCTTGCGGCCCAGACGGTCACCGATCGCGCCGAGCGGCAGCAGCAGCGCGGCCAGGGCGAGGGTGTAGATATTGATGATCCACAGAACGGTGGTCTGCGAGGCGCCGAACTCGACGGCCATGTGGGTCTGGGCGACATTCAGCCCTGACACCGAGGCAATGACAGCCATCAGCGCGAGCGAGACGGTGATCAGGACCGCACGCAGCTGACGCGCATCCGGCGTACCCCCGGCGCCTACTGGCGTATCCGGTGCCTGGGGAGGCTGATTGATACTCATGGTTTCCTTCCAAAAGGGCATGCCGACTCAGCGCCGGGACAGGGCCGGTCGCCAGGTTGGTGAGATGGGGACTTCCCGCGCGGCCCGTTGGATGGCGGTCGCACGGTTCTTCAGCTGCGGGGCTTACGTGTCAGCCAGCGGTTTTCTGTGCGGCGGCGAGCGCGGCGTCGGTGTCCGCGGTGGCCAGCAGGGCGTTGATGTGGGAGCCGGCCAGGGCTCCGGCCGCGGCGGAGGCTCCGACCTGGGCGGTGAGGTCGGTGGCGTTGCCGACCACCCACACGCCCGGGATCTCGGTGGTGCCGGCCATGGCGGAGGCGAAGCGACGGCCCATGTTGTCGGGCAGGTCCTCCATCGGCAGCTTCAGGCCCTCCAAGCCCTCGGTGCGGGCCTGCATCTGCGTGGCCACAGCCAGAACGCGCCGCTCCACGAAGCTGCCGTCGGTCAGGCGGACGCCGGCGAGGGTGCCGCTGTCGTCGTTGACGACTTCCTTGATGTCCGTCTCGATGATGCGGATGCTGCGGGCGGCGAAGCGGGCGCGGGTGTCCGCGTCCAGATCGGTGCCGTGAGTGAAGTAGATGAGGTCATCCGTCAGCTGGCGGAACAGCCAGGCGTGGTGGACGGAAGCCGGGCCGGTGGCGAGGATGCCGATGGGCTCGTCGCGCACCTCATAGCCGTGGCAGTAGGGGCAGTGCACCACGCTGTGGCCCCAGTGCTCGGCCAGGCCGGGCACCTCGGGCAGCACGTCGCGCAGTCCGGTGGCCACCAGCACCCGGCGTGCCGTCAGCGTGCGGCCGTCGGCCAGGGTGACGGTGAACCGCAGGTCACCGTCGCCCGAGGGGGCGGCGGGTTCGGCCGTGGCCACTTCCCCGAAGACGATCCGGCCGCCGTACTGGCGTACCTGCTCACGTCCGCGCTTGAGGATCTCGGGGGGCGGGGTGCCGTCCAGGACGATGAAGCCGTGCATGGCTGTTGCGGGGGCGTTGCGCGGGGTGCTGCTGTCGATCACGACGACCGAGCGGCGCGAGCGGGCCAGCATCAGCGCGCCGTTCAGGCCCGCGGCGCCGCCGCCGATCACCACGACGTCCACGGTCTCGGTGGGCAATGCGTCGCTCTCGTAGTGGGAAGTCTGCGCAGACATGTCGCGCCCTTTCGTCGTACCTGGCCCCCCGTGCTGGACCATCTGTATTCGACGTTAAGCCCATGTTGCATCGGGGGCATACCATATTGCCTATGACGCAAGAAGATCGGCAGCTGGAGAGCCTCGTACGCAAACGGATCCGCGCTCTGCGCGTCGCGCAGGGCTGGTCGCTGGAGGAACTGGCCACCCGGGCCAACCTCAGCCAGTCCTCACTGAGCCGCATCGAGAACGGTCAGCGACGCCTCGCCCTGGATCAGCTGGTCACCCTCGCCCGCGCCCTGGACACCACGCTGGACCAGCTCGTGGAGAACGCTGCCGACGATGTCGTCATGAGTCCGATGATCGACGGCACTCACGGTTTGATGCGCTGGCCCATAAAGGGCGACCCGGGCATGAGCGTGATGCGTCAGCGGATGACCGACCCGCCGCCCGACAACCCCTCGAAGATGCGTGCCCACCCCGGCCGCGAGTGGCTGGTGGTGCTGTCAGGCACCGCCATCCTCATGCTGGGCCACCGGCGCTTTCGCATCGAGACCAATCAGGCCGCCGAGTTCCCCACCATGATGCCGCACGCCATCGGCGCCGAGGGCGGACCGTGCGAGATCATGGGCATCTTCGACCGCGACGCCCGCCGCGGCCACCAGAAAGACGCCGGCGCCGACGGCTCCGAAGCCGACTGCGGAGGCACCCAGGGCCCCTGCGAATAGCGGGCCACGGCCGCGCGGGAGGCCCAGGCCCGGCGGGCGATCTTGCGTGCTGGGCAGCACGTCAATCCACCTTCTTGCGTAATGCGCAAGGAGTCGTGCGGAAGGCGCATAGCGGGCTTACGGTGTTGCCATGACCCAAACGCACCAGCACACCCGCCATGGCGAAGGCGGTCACCACCTCGACCACGGCCATGGCGGCCACCACGAGCACACCGATGGCGGGCAGGCGGAGATCCTCGATCTGGATGCCGAGGTGCTCGCCGAGCACATGGCGTCCATCACCGCCTGGCTGCCGCTGAAGAGCGAGCCGCGCCACATCGTGGACCTGGGCTGCGGCACCGGCGCAGGCACCTTCGCGCTCCTCGAGCGCTTCCCCGACGCGCACGTCACCGCCGTCGACACCGCGGCCGGGCATCTCCAGCTCCTGCGCGAGAAGGCATGTGCCCGCGGTGTCGAGGGGCGCGTACGGACCGTGCAGGCCGACCTCGACAGCGACCACTGGCCCGACCTCGGCAGGCCGGATCTGGTGTGGGCCTCGGCCTCGATGCACCACACGGCCGACCCCGACCGCGCCCTGGCGAGCGTCCGCGACCTGCTCGCCCCCGGCGGCCTGTTCGCCGTCGTCGAACTGGCGGGCTTCCCCCGCTTCCTGCCCGCCCACGCCCCGGAGAACCGGCCCGGCCTCGAAGAGCGCGCCCACGCCGCGACCGACAGCTTCCACGCCGAGCACGTTCCGCACCGCGGCGCCGACTGGGGCCCGATGCTGACAGCCGCCGGCTTCACCGTCGAGGCCGAGCGCACCATCACCGTCAACATCGAAGGTGAACGCAGCGCAGCGATCGGCCGCTACGCCTACGGCAGCCTGCAGCGCATCCGCGGGGTAGCCGCCCCCGCCCTCGGCCCCGAGGACCTCGCCGCTCTCGACGAGCTCCTGGATATCGACAGCCCGAACAGCCTGCTGCGCCGCGAGGATCTCGCCGTACGCACCGAGCGCACCGTCTGGGCCGCCCGCCGCGCCTGACACCCGGCAGGCACCCCGGGTTGCCTGCCGGGCAGCCCCAGCACCGAATTGCTTGCCTCATACGCAACCACCGCCTGCGCAGCGCCATGCGCGTCGTTGGGCTGAGCAACCACGCCCGCGCACGCCTCGCGCAGCGCTATCGCCGCGCCCCACGGTGCGGCGGAGAGGAAAGGAGCATTCATGACTGCACCGCAGATCCCCGCCGACTACGAAGCCTGGCGCCAGGGCCGGCGGGAAGAGATCGCCGGAGCCAACGGCAAGGCCAAGGTCGCCGCCAACGCCAAGATCACCGACCCTGGTCCTCACACGCTTCCCGGCATCCCCGGCGAATGGCGCACCACCGAAGCAGGAGACCTGACCGTGACGGCCCAGGCCGCCGACGGCGTACAGGTAGCCGGCAGCCTGGTCGACGGAACGAGCCCCGTCCCCTCCGGCAGCACCCTGGAGTTCCCTGACAACCGGGTCGGCTTCGCCAGCGGCGCGGATGGCTCCTACGGCCTGGTCGTCGTGGACCAAGGCCGCCTCGAGCGCACCGGACTCACCGGCATCGACTCTGGGAGCGTCCGAGGAGGTCGCGGCGGCGTGGGCGATATTCGCCCGTCGGGCCAGGCGGAAGGTGCTGATCGCCAGGTTGCGGAAGGACACGAGACCTCGCGGTGCGGTACCCGATCCTGAGCCGGTTTCGGGACAGTTTTAGGGACGATGGTCGAGTGAACGCCCCCACCGAGACGAAACCGTACGGCCCCGCCAACACGATCCGGATCGGCTACGCCCGTCTCCACCCGCGCCCAGGACCACCTGTCGCAGATGCGGGCCCTGGGTGGCGCGCACTGCCGCGAGATCGTCGAAGAGATCGCCAGCACCCGCAAGGATCGGCCCAAGCTACGCGCCACCGTCGAGCGGATGCACCCCCGCGACACGCTGGTCATCTACAAGCCCGACCGCATCGCCCGCAGCGTGAAGGAGCTGTTGGTCTTCCTGGATGACGAGCTGGCCCCGCGCGGCATCAACCTGGAGATCCTGTCCGGCATCTGCGCCGGTACCCATCGGCCCAACGGTCAGACCATCGCCGACAAGATGCTGTTCATGGTCGCCGCCATGGCCGCCGAGATGGAACGTGACCTGATCAGCGGGCGCACCCTGGACGGCCTGGCCGCCGCCCGCGCCCACGGCCGCGCCGGAGGCCGACCCTCGGCGCTGGACGCCGACAAGCTGGCCGCCGCCCGCGCCCGCCAAGAGCGCGGCGAGTCCATCACCGCCATCGCCAAGCACCTCGGCGTCGGCCGCTCCACCCTGTATCGAGCGCTGGAGAAGGACGACCGGCCCGCCGCGGCGGCAACGAATGCCGCCCCCGTATGGGCGGTGTCAATTCTCGGACGCGGGCCGTATGGAACCCGTCAGGAACGACAAAACCGGACACATCTGGGTTTTGGCTAGTCCCGTAGCAATCATCCGGATGTGAGGAGTGGGGATGGCCGACGTCATCTTCGTCGCCCTGACGATCGCGTTGTTCGTGATCCTCGGGCTCGTCGTCAAGGCGGTGGAGCGCCTGTGAGCGCGATCAACGCCACTGGCCTGTTCGTGGCCGCCGGCCTCGTGATCTTCATGATCGCGGCCCTGCTGTTCCCTGAGCGGTTCTGATGGGCTGGATCTTCGTCGCCTCCCTCGTCATCGCGCTGGCCCTGGTGCACAAGCCGCTCGGCGACTACATCCACAGGGTCTACACGACCACCAAGCACAACGGGGTCGAGCGCTTCCTCTACCGCTTGGTCGGCGTCCAGCCGGACGCTGAGCAGAAGTGGGGGGTCTACGCGCGAGGCGTGCTGGCGTTCTCGGTCATCTCCCTGCTCGCCCTGTACGGCCTGCAGCGCCTGCAGGACAAGCTCTTCCTCAGTCTGGGCTTCGCCCCGGTCCCCGACCACATCGCGTGGAACACCGCGGTCAGCTTCGTGACGAACACGAACTGGCAGGCGTACTCGGGTGAGTCCACGATGGGGCACCTGGTCCAGATGTCCGGCCTCGCCGTACAGAACTTCGTGTCGGCGGCGGTCGGCATGGCTGTGGCGATCGCGCTGGTGCGCGGCTTCGCCCGCAGGGGCTCCGACACCCTCGGCAACTTCTGGGTGGACCTGGTGCGCGGCACCATCCGCGTCCTGCTGCCTCTCGCGTTCGTCGGCGCGCTGGTCCTGGTGGCCGGCGGCCTGGTGCAGAACTTCGTCGGCCCGCACGAGATCACGGCTCTCACCGGCGGCCCGCAGAACCTGACCGGCGGCCCGGTGGCCAGCCAGGAGGTCATCAAGGAGCTGGGCACCAACGGCGGCGGCTTCTACAACACCAACTCCGCCCACCCCTTCGAGAACGCCACGTCGTGGACGAACTGGTTCGAGATCTTCCTGATCCTGCTGATTCCCTTCGCGCTGCCGCGCACCTTCGGCAAGATGGTCGGCCAGCCCCGCCAGGGGTACGCGATCCTCGCCGTCATGGGGATCATCGCGCTGGCTGGCATCACGCTGACCAACGTCTTCGAACTCGGCGGCGACGCGACCGTCCCGCAGGCGGTCGGCGCGGCCATGGAGGGCAAGGACGTCAGGTTCGGCGTCGCCAACTCCGCGACCTTCGCCGCGGCGACGACGCTGACGAGCACCGGCGCCGTGAACTCCTTCCACGACTCCTACACCCCGATCGGCGGCATGATGACGCTGTTCAACATGATGCTGGGCGAGGTCGCCCCCGGAGGCGTCGGCGCGGGCCTGTACGGCATGCTCGTGCTGGCCGTGATCACCGTGTTCGTGGCGGGCCTGATGGTCGGCCGCACGCCTGAGTACCTTGGCAAGAAGATCGGCTCCCGCGAGATCAAGCTGGCCTCGATGTACTTCCTGGTCACCCCGATCCTCGTGCTGGCCGGCACGGCCGTGGCGATGGGCAACGAGGCGGGCCTCGCGGCCATGCTCAACAGCGGGCCGCACGGCTTCTCGGAGATCCTCTACGCCTTCACCAGCGCCTCGAACAACAACGGCTCGGCTTTCGGCGGCGTCACCGTCAACACCCCGTGGTACGACGTCGCGCTCGGCCTGTGCATGCTGCTCGGCCGGTTCCTGCCGATCATCTTCGTGCTCGCGCTGGCCGGTTCGCTGGCTCGGCAGAAGCCCGCACCCGAAAGCGCCGGCACGCTGCCGACCCACCGGCCGCAGTTCGTCGGCATGGTCGTCGGCGTGACGCTCATCCTCGTCGCTCTGACCTTCCTCCCGGCGCTCGCGCTGGGGCCGCTCGCAGAAGGACTCCTGTCATGACGACCCAACTGGTCGAGGCCCCGGCGCGGACACCGGGGCAGAAGAAGAACGGCAAGATAGGAGACGGTCTGCTCGACCCGAACCAGATGCTCAGGTCGCTGCCCGACGCGCTCAGGAAACTGAACCCCGTCACGCTCTGGCGTAACCCGGTCATGCTGATCGTGGAGATCGGCGCGGCCTTCACCACCGTCCTGGCGGTGCTGGACCCTTCGTTCTTCGCCTGGGCCACCGTCGTGTGGCTCTGGCTGACCGTGGTCTTCGCCAACCTGGCCGAGGCCGTCGCCGAGGGGCGCGGCAAAGCTCAGGCGGCGACGCTGCGCAAGGCCAAGACCGACACGATGGCGCGCAAGCAGTCCGGTGAGCTGGTCCCCGCGCCCGAGCTGCGGCAGGGCGACATCGTCGTCGTCGAGGCCGGGGAGGTCATCCCCGGTGACGGCGACGTGATCGAGGGCATCGCCAGTGTGGACGAGTCCGCCATCACCGGCGAGTCCGCTCCGGTGATCCGCGAGTCCGGAGGTGACCGGTCCGCGGTGACCGGCGGCACCAAGGTGCTCTCCGACAAGATCACCGTCCAGATCACCCAGAAACCCGGCGAGAGCTTCATCGATCGGATGATCGCCCTCGTCGAGGGCGCCAACCGGCAGAAGACGCCGAACGAGATCGCGCTCAACATCCTGCTGGCCGCGCTCACGATCATCTTCCTGGTAGCCACCGTGACCATGCAGCCGCTGGCCATCTGGGCCAAGGGCCAGAACCCCGGCATTCCCGACTCCCTCGCCCTGACCGGAGACGGTGTCACCGGCATCGTGTTGATCTCGCTGCTGGTCTGCCTCATCCCGACGACCATCGGCGCCCTGCTGTCGGCCATCGGCATCGCGGGCATGGACCGGCTGGTCCAGCGCAACGTCCTGGCCATGTCGGGCCGCGCGGTCGAGGCCGCAGGTGATGTCTCCACGCTGCTGCTGGACAAGACCGGCACCATCACGCTGGGCAACCGCCAGGCGTCGGAGTTCGTGCCTGTGGCGGGCGTGTCCGAGATGGAGCTGGCGCGGGCGGCGCAGCTGTCGTCGCTGGCCGACGAGACGCCCGAGGGTCGCTCGATCGTGGTGTACGCCAAGACCGCCTACGGCCTGCGCGAGCGGGAGCCCGGCGAGCTGGCCCATGCCGACTGGGTGGCGTTCACCGCGCAGACCCGCATGTCGGGCGTGAACCTCGACGGCAAGCAGGTCCGCAAGGGCGCGGCGACCGCCGTCATGAAGTGGGTCAGGGACCACGGCGGTCACCCGACCGACGAGGTCGGCGACATCGTCGACGGGATCTCCGGCTCGGGCGGCACCCCCCTGGTCGTGGCCGAGAAGGGCCGCGTGCTGGGCGTCATCCACCTCAAGGACGTCGTCAAGGCGGGCATGCGCGAGCGGTTCGACGAGATGCGCCGCATGGGCATCAGGACCGTGATGATCACCGGTGACAACCCGCTGACCGCCAGGGCGATCGCGGACGAGGCCGGCGTGGACGACTTCCTCGCCGAGGCCACCCCCGAGGACAAGCTCGCCCTGATCAGGAAGGAGCAGGAGGGCGGTCGCCTGGTCGCCATGACGGGCGACGGCACCAACGACGCCCCCGCTCTCGCGCAGTCGGACGTCGGCGTCGCCATGAACACGGGGACCAGCGCCGCCAAAGAGGCGGGCAACATGGTCGACCTCGACTCCGACCCGACCAAGCTCATCGAGATCGTCGAGATCGGCAAGCAACTGCTCATCACCCGCGGCGCGCTGACGACGTTCTCGATCGCCAACGACATCGCCAAGTACTTCGCGATCATTCCCGCGATGTTCGCTGCGGTCTACCCGGGCCTGGACGCGCTCAACGTCATGCGCCTGGCCAGCCCGCAGTCGGCGATCCTGTCGGCCGTCGTCTTCAACGCGCTGGTGATCGTCGCGCTGATCCCGCTCGCCCTGCGCGGCGTGCGCTACCGGCCTTCGAGCGCGTCGAAACTGCTCAGCCGCAACCTCTACGTCTACGGCCTGGGCGGCATCGTCGCGCCGTTCATCGGCATCAAAGTCATCGACCTGCTCGTTCAGTTCCTTCCTGGGATGTCATAAATGGAACGCATGCCCAGCTGGATCCGCCTGCACCTGGCCGCGCTGCGCGCGCTGCTCGTGCTCACGGCGGTCACCGGCGTCATCTACCCGCTGGCGGTCACGGGCGTGGCCCAGGCGCTGTTCACCGGCCAGGCCAACGGCTCGCTGGTCGAGAAGGACGGCAAGGTGGTCGGCAGCGCGCTGATCGGCCAGTCCTTCGAGGGCCACAGGGAGTACTTCCAGAGCCGCCCGTCGGCGGCCGGTGACGGCTACGACATGCTGTCCACCGCCGCCAGCAACCTCGGACCCGAGGACGTCGTGGACGTCCTGCCGGTGCCCGGCGCCAAGGACGACGAGGGCGACCCGGACGAGGGCAGGCAGTCGCTGCTCACCCAGGTCTGCGCCCGCTCCAAGGCGATCGGCGAGCTGGAGGGTGTCAGCGGCGCGCGGCCGTACTGCACCAGCGACGGAGTGGGCGCGGTGCTGAAGGTCTTCCCCGCCGTGGGCGCTCCCACCAGGGCGGTCAGCGTCAACCAGGCCTGCCCCTCGCGACCCTTCGTCGCCGAGTACCAGGGCGTCAGGGTCGAGTGCGGCAGGCCCGGCGAGGACTACGCCGCCGGCCGTACCGTGCCGGTGCGCGGGAACGTGAGCGACGTCGAGGTACCCGCAGACGCGGTCACCGCCAGCGGCTCCGGCCTCGATCCGCACATCTCCCTGGCCTACGCCGAGCTGCAGGCGCGGCGGGTGGCCGAGGAACGCGGCGTCGACGTCGGCAGGGTGCGGCAGCTCATCGGCGAGCACACCACCGGCAGGGCGCTCGGCTTCATGGGCGAGCCGGCCGTCAACGTGCTCGAGCTCAACCTGGCACTCGACAAGGAGTAGGACATGCCACGCGGGCGGCTGAGGGTCTACCTGGGCGCCGCACCCGGGGTGGGCAAGACCTTCGCGATGCTGGGTGAGGGCCGCCGGGCCAAGGAGCGTGGCAGGGACGTGGTCGTGGGTCTCGTCGAGACCCACGGCCGCCTCCACACCGAGGAGCTCCTCGAGGGCATGGAGGTGATCCCCCGCCGGAGGCTGGTCCACCGGGGGGCGACCTTCACCGAACTCGACGTGGACGCCGTCATCGCTCGCGCGCCGAAGATCGTGCTCATCGACGAGCTGGCGCACACCAACGTGCCGGGGTCGAGGAACGTCAAGCGCTGGCAGGACATCGAGCAGATCCTCGACGCCGGCATCAATGTCATCTCGACGGTCAACGTCCAGCACCTGGAGTCGCTCAACGACGTCGTCCAGCAGATCACCGGCGTCCCGCAGCGGGAGACCGTACCGGACGAGGTGGTGCGCCGCGCCGACCAGATCGAGCTGGTCGACATGTCACCCGAGGCCCTGCGCAGAAGGATGGCACACGGCAACGTCTACGCCCCGGAGAAGGTCGATGCCGCCCTGTCCAACTACTTCAGAGTCGGCAACCTCACCGCTCTGAGAGAGCTGGCCCTGCTCTGGGCCGCGGGCAAGGTCGACGAGCAGCTCGACCGCTACCGGGCCGATCACGGCATCGCCACCACCTGGGAGGCGCGCGAGCGGGTCGTCGTGGCCCTGACCGGCGGGCCGGAAGGTGACACGCTGGTACGGCGCGCGGCCCGCGTCGCCGCTCGCACCAAGGGCGCCGACCTGCTCGCGGTGCACGTGACCAGGGCGGACGGCCTGTCAGGCGGCGATCCCGCCAGCCTGTCGCGTCAGCGGACCCTGGTGGAGTCGCTCGGCGGCACCTACCACCAGGTGGTCGGCGACGACATCCCGCGCGCGTTGCTCGACTTCGCCCGTGGCGTCAACGCCACCCAGCTGGTGCTCGGCGCCTCCCGGCGCGGCAGGTTCGCCCAGATCCTCTCCCGCGGTGTCGGGGTGGAGACCACCGCGCTGTCCGGCTCGATCGACGTCCACATGATCACTCATGACGAGGTGAGGAAGGGCAGACGCCGCCCGGAACGTCACCGGGCGGCGCTGACCGGCCCGCGCCGGCTGACCGGGTGGATCGTGGCGGTCGTGGGCGTTCCCGCGCTCACGGCGGCGCTGATCCCGTTCAGGAACGACCTGTCGTTGCCGAGCGAAATCCTCTTCTTCCTGGTCATGACGGTCGGGGTGGCGCTGATCGGCGGCATGTGGCCGGCCATCACCGCGGCCGTGGGCGGGTCGCTGCTGCTCAACTTCTTCTTCACTCCCCCGGTGGGCGAGTTCACGATCTCCGACCCTGAGAACCTGTTCGCTCTGATCGTGTTCGTGCTCGTGGCGGCGGCGGTGAGCACGATCGTGGATCTCGCGGCCCGCCGTACCAGAGAAGCGGCGCGCGCCACCGCGGACGCGGAGGTGCTCTCGACGCTGGCCGGGCACGTCCTGCGCGGCGAGTCCGCCGTGTCGACGCTGCTGACCCGCCTGCGGGAGACGTTCGCGCTGATATCGGTGACGCTGCTGGAACGGCTGCCGGACACCGGCGGGGCGCCGGACGACCAGACCGACCCCGCGGCGTGGCGGGTCGTCGCGACGAGCGGTGGCACGCCGTGCACGACGCCGTCGGAGGGCGACACCGACGTGGTGGTCGACGAAGACCTGGTGCTGGCGGCGCGGGGCGGGCTGCTCAACGCCTCCGATCGGCGGGTGCTGGAGGCGTTCGCCGCAGAGATCGCCGTGGCCCTGCGCCAGCAGCGCCTGGAGGAGCAGGCCGACAGGGCCAAACCCCTGGCGGAGGCGGACAGGATGCGCACCGCGTTGCTCGCCGCCGTCAGCCACGACCTGCGCACCCCCCTCGCCTCGGCCAAGGCGGCCGTGGAGAGCCTGCGCAACGACGAGATCGACTGGAGCCCCGAGGATCACCGCGAACTGCTGGCCACCGCCGACGAGTCGCTGGCCCGCCTGGACCGCCTGGTGGCCAACCTGCTCGACATGAGCCGCCTGCAGGCAGGCGTCCTGGGCCTGGCACTGCAGGCCGTGGCGCTCGAGGAGGTCGTGCCCCGCTCGATCGACGACCTCGGACCGCTCCGTGAGCGGGTCGAGGGTGACATCTCCATCGAACTGCCCGAGATCGCCGCCGATCCCGCGCTGCTCGAACGGGTCCTGGTCAACCTGATGGCCAACGCGATCCGCTACAGCCCGCCGGAGGCGAAGGTGCTCATCACCGCGAGCCGGCACGGCGACCAGGTGGAGATCCGGGTGATCGACCGGGGCCCCGGCATCCCGCCCGATGCCCACGACCGCGTCTTCCTGCCCTTCCAGCGGCTGGGTGACCGCGACAACCACACCGGTGTCGGCCTCGGCCTGGCCCTTTCCCGAGGACTGGCGGAGGCCATGGGCGGCACCCTCGTACCCGATGAGACACCAGGGGGAGGTCTCACCATGATCCTCGCATTGCCCCTCTTCTCGAGAACGGTGACCATGTGACGCGCGTCCTCATCGTCGATGACGAACGACAGATCCTTCGAGCGCTGCGGATCAACCTGGCCGCCCGGCACTACGAGGTGGAGACCGCCGCCGACGGCAGCGCCGCCCTGCGTCAGGCCGCCGACAGCGCACCGGACCTGGTCATTCTCGATCTCGGCCTGCCGGACCTCGACGGCGTGGACGTCATCCACGGCCTGCGCGGCTGGTCCAGGGTGCCGATCATCGTCTTGTCCGGCAGGGCCGGCAACCAGGACAAGGTGGAGGCGCTGGACGCCGGGGCCGACGACTACGTGACCAAACCGTTCGGCATCGACGAGCTGCTGGCCAGGGTCCGCGCGGTCACCAGGCGGACGGGGACGCACGAGGCCGAGCCGGCCAGCATCCGGATCGGCGACCACGTGGTCGACCTGACCAGCAAGACCGTATCGGGCAAGGTGCGCCTCACTCCCACCGAGTGGCACATCCTCGAGATCCTGCTGCGCAACCCGGGCAAGCTGGTGAGCCAGCGGCAGCTGCTGGCCGAGGTGTGGGGGGAGAAGTACATCAAGGAGACCCACTACCTGCGGCAGTACATGACCCAGCTGCGCCACAAGCTCGAACCCGACCCCGGCCACCCGGCCCACCTGATCACCGAGCCCGGCATGGGCTACCGGTTCACCCCGTAGCGTCCCCCTTCGCCCTGGATCTGTGATGGGATCCGGCGCGACGCGGAGTTCATGCTCGGCACCCGGAAACCGGCAAGCCGTTCGAATACCTGCCTCAGCGCGTTAGTGATGCTAATCACCGTCGCCGACGCCTCATCTTCGTCACATTCTGCGGCCCGAATCCGTCCTATGAGTAGGCAAGGTTAGGGGGCCCACATGCGTTCGCTGGTCAAGCACCGGTCGTTTCAGTTCTCGCACTGGTCGTTCATGTTCGCGGAGATCGCCGTCTGGTCGTTCGTCGTCCTGCTGGTGACCGGGGCCGTGCTGATGGTGTTCTACGACCCCAGCATGGCCCAGGTGACCTATGACGGCTCCTACGGCCCGCTGCGTGGACTCTTCGTCAGCAGGGCCTTCGACTCGACCATGCATCTCAGCCTGGAAGTGCGTGGCGGCCTGCTCATCCGCCAGGTCCACCACTGGGCGGCGCTCGTCTTCGTGGCGGCCGTCGCCTTGCAGCTGCTGCGCATGTTCCTCACCGGCGCGTTCCGCCGCCCGCGCACCACTCAGTGGCTGATCTGGGTGACGCTGCTGGCGCTGGGCATGGCCGCGGGCGAGACCGGCAACGCCCTGCCTGACGACATGTTGTCGGGTGGGAGCCTGTGGCTGATCATGTCGGTGGTGCAGTCCATCCCCTTCGTAGGAACCTGGGCGCTGTCGCTGCTGTTCGGGCCGGACTTCCCCGGAGACAGGATCATTCCGGTGATGTACGGCGGGCACCTGCTGATCGCGGTCGTCATGGCCGTACTGCTGATCGCCCGTGAACTCCTGGTGCGGCGGCACGGCCACTCCCGATTCATCGCCTCGGTGTCGGCACGGCGGAGCGCACGCCCCCTGATGGCCCTCGCGACGTTCGGCATGCTGATCATTCTCGGGTTCGGGTTCCAGATCGCCCCCATATGGCTGTACGGACCCGCCAAGCCGACGCAGATCTCGGCGGGCTCGGTACCTGACTGGTACATGGGGTTCCTCGACGGCGCCCTCCGGATCATGCCCGGGTGGGAACTCACTCTTGGGGACTACACGCTCAGCCTCGCGGTCCTCATCCCCACGCTGGTGATACCAGGGCTCTTCTTCACCGCCCTGGCCGCCTACCCGACCGCCGAGCGCTTCCTCGTCTCGCGACGCAGCCGCCGCGACGCACTGGGCCGGCCCAAGACCACGAGCCGCATGCCCCGCGTACCGGGCGCGCAAAACATGCTCGATCGGCCACGCGACACGCCGACGAAGACGGCCATCGCGGTCGCCGGCATCACGTTCTACGGCCTGCTGTGGGCAGCCGCGGCCAACGACCAGATCGCCCACCAGTTCCACCTCACCGTCGAGGCTGTGACGATCTTCTTCAGGTACGCCGTGGTCATCGGCCCTGTCATCGCCTTCATCATCGCCCGGTGGATCTGCCTCGCACTGCAGCAGACGGATCGCCACGTCGTGGAGCACGGGGTGGAGACCGGGATCATCACGCGCTCCCTGGACGGCGGGTTCCACGAACGGCTGGCGCCGGCGCAGCAAGAGCCCCAGGAGCTGGCGGCCACCTCTGGGAGATGACAGTTGTACCGATCAAGCGCGTGAACGTGGCCCTCGGCGGCCGACGAGCGTGCAGCACCGTCGGAAACCACCGGGCCAATGCCGTGAGGATGGCCCGGTCGGCCCGGTCCGGCTTCGGGCGCCCGACCTGGCGCCTCAGCACAGCCGCCTCCTGAACTCGCCGAAGACCGTTACCCGATCTTGCCGAGGTCGAAGGCGACGTCGGCGAGATGAACCGCCCGCACCTCCGGGTCATCGAGGAGCTTACGCAGGTCGGCGAGTTTCCAGCGGTCGGGTCTTCCGGGCCTTCTCCGTGGACTCCGTGTCGGCTCCGGGGTCCGCCTCCACGACGGCGATCGCGTCGGCCAGGTCTCCGGACGGCCCGTCGAGGGAGGGAGCCCGGACACCGAACAGGTCCTCCACGATCTCGTACCGCCCCTCGCCTCGCTGGGACCGGCCCTGCGCGGCTCCCCCCACAGCGTGAGGATCGTCTCCAGCAGTCCCCCACCCTGGCGGTAACCGGGCGCCAGGCGCTTGTCCGGGGTTCGCGACGCGGGCGGCCGTGGCGTACACCTGTGCCATCCGTTCGTCGTCGAGGTTGATGAGACACCCCCAGAACCCGGTCGACCGCGCTGAAAGCCAGGACAGCACCGCGGTGACGGCCAGGACCTTGCCCAGAGACCTGGCCACGTAGGTCCAGTCGGGCTCCCTCACGTTCATCACCGGCGCGCCCCTGAGATCCAGATCAAATCGGGTACGGCGCACCATAGCCGCCCGGAACCGAGGCGGGACTCCTTATGACAGCGCGGCCGGAACTGCTGCCGGGCAGGGATGCAGGTCCGGCTGGCGGGCAAGCGCCTGGCCGGTCGCGGCGGCACGGAGCTCTGTCGCCTGGAACGGTCACGGCAGCCCTGCCGAGGGACGGTGGCGATTAAGAGAAGGCTCCAGAGTGTTCGAGCGCCTTCCACATCGATGGCAGGAGACGAGAGAGGGGGCGGGTACGCGAGAATGCCGGATGTGATTGTGGACAAAGCGATCTACTGCGACGGAGTGCGCGAGACCATCAACGGCGACATCAGCGATGCGGTCACCGCCGCCCGCGCCCGGGGCGACTGTTTCTTGTGGATCGGCCTGCACGAGCCCACACAGGAGGAGTTCGACCTGATCACCAACGAGGTGAAGCTGCATCCGCTGGCGGTGGAGGACGCCATCCACGCCCACCAGCGGCCCAAGCTCGAACGCTACGACGACACCCTGTTCATCGTGCTCAAGCCGCTGCTGTATGTGGAGGAGAGCTCCGACATCGAGGTCGGCGAGATCAACCTGTTCCTCGGCCGCGACTTCGTCATCAGCGTCCGCCACGGCCAGGCCAACCCGCTGAGCGGGGTACGCCGCCGCATCGAATCCGACCCCGATCTGCTGGCCGCGGGCCCGGCCGGGGTGCTGTACGCGATCTGCGACGAGGTCGTCGACGCCTACTCGCGCATCTCCCACGAGGTCGCGGGTGATCTCATCGCCCTGGAGCAGCGGGTGTTCAGCGGTGAGCACGCCGATGTCACCGCCGACATCTATTCACTCAAACGCGAGGTGTTGGAGTTCCGCACCGCCCAGGACCCGCTGATCCCGGTGCTGGAAGAGATCGTCAAAGACCGCGTGGAGCTGTGCAGAACCAACCGGGAGCAGTTCCGCGATGTTCTCGATCACCTGTTGCGCGTGGACGCCCAGGTCGATGAGCACAACGAGCTGCTCACCAGCGCCTTGAGCGCCCATCTGGCCCTGGTGGGCCGTGAGCAGAACACGGTGGCCATGCAGCAGAACGCCGACATGCGCAAGATCTCTTCGTGGGCGGCCCTCATCGCCGTCCCCACCATGATCGCCGGGATTTACGGCATGAACTTCGACTACATGCCCGAGCTGCACTGGTTGCTCGGCTACCCCTTGAGCCTTGCGGTCATGGTCGTCGCCGTTCTCTTCGTCCACCGGCTGCTGCGCAAGAGCGGATGGCTGTGAGAATCCCCAAGTTCTTCTCCCGCAGGCTCTCCCCGAGCAGGCTCCTGATCGCCGTGATCGTCGTCTGGATCATCCTGTTGACCATCATCATCGTGGTCGACCCCCAAGGCTCCGGCCCCGGCCCATGAGGCCACGACCGAGTAGCTGACGGTTTCAGCCTGCGGTCCTGCGTCGGTCCGGGCAGATGAGGCGGCGCGCAAGGTCGAGGAGGTCCAGGGGAGATCGTCTGGTGTTCGTAGCGGATGCGCAGCCGTTCGAACTGGTGCGGCCAGGCGAGGGCCTGCTCGCTCACCATGAGATGGTGCCCGGTCCCGAGCGGTCAGAAGGCGGCCGACCGTGCGATGAGCTATGACGCGGTACAAGCCCGCATGCGAGATCACCGCACCGCGATCCCGCTGTTGATCTCCGCCAGCAACGTGGTGGTCGCCGTGTACCGCAGGAGATTCCCCGACAGCGGCAGGTCGAGCGTGGCCTGCGCGTACCGGACGGCATCGCCGACCGTCCGCGACCCGAGCCGTCCCGCCGTGAGCGACCGAAGCTCCGTCTCGGCACCGATCCGGCGGGTGGCCAGGTTGAGGCAGGCCGCCAGCAACTCTGCCCGGAGCGTACGCGGCTGGAGCAACGGCAGCAGGAAGGCGTCCGAAACGTCGGCCCGGGACAACGACCCGTCGGCGCCGGTGTCGAACCGGACGTCGGTGGCCTGGACACGAGCCAGGTTCTCGGGTGTGTGAAGCGAGGTCCGCAGTGCCCAGAGCGTGACGATCATCGGATCGCGGGTGGGCGCGACAGCGGTGATCCTTGTGCTCGCCGTCGCGGCAGGTGCGGCGAAGTCGCAGCCGCCACCGCTGAAGCGCGCCGACACCGGCACCGTGAGGCCGGCACCATCGGTGTGCAGCAGGCTTGGGCGCGCGGTGAACGCGATCGTGCCGGGCGCGGAACCCGGAGCGATCCGCCCGGTCTCCCACCGCAGGGTGGTCGTCCCGCCGGGGTTACCGATGACGGCGGTGGGCCGAGGGCCCGCGCCCTCGTCCAGGGACGTGCTGTAGTACACCCCGGCCGGGAGTGTGGCGGTGATCGTGGCCGAGGAGGCCGCTCCGGTGCCCGTGTTGCGGTATTCGATCGCGTACGAGATCGGCTCGCCCGCGTTCACGGAGGGCGGGGCGGTCACCGTCAGACCGGGGACGGGTCGGCGAACCGTGGTGGAAGCCGTCGCGGTGTTGTCGCCGAGCGTGCCGTGCTCCGGGGACCCGTACTGGTTGGTGCCCGAGATCCGCACCTTGTTGGTGACAGTCGAGCCGTCCGCGGCCGTGCACGGGATCGGGTAGGTGAACCTCTCGGTGGCAGGCAGCGCGCTCAGGGAGCGGATGACGGCGGTTCCGTCCGGGAGGGTGTCGGCGAGGGAGACGTTCGTGGGCGTGCCCGCTCCTCGGCCGGTGGCCTGGACGGTGTAGGTGAGGGTGTCGCCCGCGTCCGCCTCCGGCTTGTCCACGGTCTTGGTGACGGCCAGGTCGATGGGCGAGTGCAGGCTCCGCGCGGCCTCGCCGGTGATCTCCTGCGCACCGGCGCCGGTCACGCCCCGGTGGGCGCCCTCGGCGAACATGCGGCTCTCGCGAAAGTTGAACCGCAGGCGGCTCCAGTCATCCCAGGCGGTGAGCGTCTGCTTGGGTGAGGCCGGACAGGAGGTGGTGTCGTCGCCCAGCGCGATGTGGTTGACGTCGGCCGTCGCGGCGGTCTCCACGACCTTGTCGCCGTTCCAGTCCAGCGGCTCGGTGGAGGAGGCGTCGCGCCGCACGCCGTTCAGGCCGTAGACGATCGAGGTGTAGGCGTCGGGTACGGCGGGGCCCGTCTCGTCGAGGCCGGCGTCCTCCTTGAGCGTGCCATGCGCCCGGTTCTGGTAGTCGGGCTTCCCATCCGCGTTGGAGCCGGGGAACTGGTAGAGGTAGTTCATCACGCTGGTGTAGTTCGGCTTGCAGTTGATCGGGTCGCTCCCGCCATGCTGAAGGCCCAGGTTATGGCCGAGCTCGTGGATGAACGTGCCGGCCTCGACGTCCGCCAAGCCGCCGTTGGCGGTGATCATGTCGTCGGTCCAGGCGCCGAGTGTGATGAGGAAGTCGTTGCCGCCGGGGAGCGCCCGGCCGGTGCGCTGGGCGTCGGCGACCGTGGTGGCGGAGTCGTCACCGAGCTCGGCGAATCCCGACGTGGTGCCTCTTCCCGTGATGGCGTGGGCGGACAGCGCGTAGTGGAAGGCCAGCCGCTTGGCGCCCAGGACGTTCACGCAGTTGGCCGAGGAGCGCTCCTGAGGGGCGCCGAACCGGCCGTCACACGGGCGATCGGTGAATCCGGACTTGATGTCGTCGAAGTCGTCCAGGCCGCCCGATCCCTTCACATCGAACAGCAGGCCCTCGGCCTCCGTCACCGTGTCCTCGTCGCGGTCGACGTGGAGGGCGATCCCGTGCTCGGCGAACTCCCAGAACACCGCGAGCACCGCTTCGTCCGAGAGCCTGCGGGGACGGTTCCTGCAGTAGGCGGCTTGGCACGCCATGGCGTCCATCTCCACGAAGACGTCCTTGCGGTGCGGGTCGGCCCGCTCCTCCAGGTGGTAGTCGACGTCGCCGTCCCTGTCGTAGTCGATGCCCTTGGTCTCCCACTCGTCCGGCAGGCCGTCGCCGTCCGAATCCGGCAGCGCCAGCACCCGGATGGTGACCGTGCACGTGGCCAGGACGGTGTTGCCCGTCGCCGAGGATCTGATGTCCAGCACGATGTCGGCCGGGCCCAGGCCCAGGCCGTACGCCGGGCCCAGGTCAAGCTCGCCGCGGAAGGTCGCCGACCCGACGACGGCCCGCTCGTGGACGAGGTGCTCGCGGCCGTAGTGGAAGTTCTCCCGCATGGTGACGGTGAAGGTCACCAGGTTGTCCGTGCCGTTGGTGAGCGTGAGCTCGCTGGGTAACTTGTCTCCTTCCATGAGGAAAAGCCCGCCCGCGGGGAACTCGCACGCGGCCTGGACCGGACCGGCCGCGTGCCCGGGCAGCGGGATCAGGGCCGCGACGGCCATCAGGGTGAAGACGAGGATGGTACCGATCACTCCGCGATGCCGGCGGTGCATTCCAGGGCCTCCTCAGCGGGGATGTGAGGAGATTGTTAGCGATCTACCCCTGGAGTTCATGAGTAGGGCCTACTCAGCTTGCGGGAGGAGGCGTGGCGGGTCTGACCGCGCCGCGCGAACTGGAAGAGGAGAGCGGCCTGCCGTGGCAGCACGCCGGCTCGTCGCCCTTCCACGACGTCGTAAGAGCAAATCTGTAGCGACTGGAGTAGACATTCGTTGCTGTGGGGGCTAATGTTTCTGACATCGCAAGGAACGAAACGCCGGGCAGCGCAGAAAGACGCAGCAAGACGCCGAACTGCCCGGACATGGTGGATGAAGTCGGAGTTTGTGAGGGCAGAAGGTCGGACGTGAGGGGCCAGGGCAGTTGTAAGGGCCCCGCCCGTGGACGCGCTGCCGAAGAAGAAGTTGGTTGATGGCAGGGGCAGAAGGTCGGACGTGAAGGGCCAGCGCAGTAGTCAGGGCCCCGACCGTGGACGCGCTGCCGAAGATGAAGTTGGACAGTGGTCCGGAAGATAGAGATGAAGGGAGTGTTGAACACCATCAGGATCGCCCGTTGCCGGCTGAGTCTCGCCGCTCGGGTACCGCAGTTCCACAGATGGGAAGGTGGTCTACGGTCACGCATTCGCGATCCCCGCATCGCCGCGCTGTACGGCTGATGCGGAAACGGTAAGTACCGGCCGATGGCCGGTAGATGGTGTTGAAACTCTTCGGGGGCCCCGGCGCGAGATAGCGCCGGGGCCTCTGTCGCATCACGAAAGGCTTGTATGGATCAAACGCACCCGACCGCCGGCACCGCCACACTCGAGCACCGCGGAGCCTGCGACAGGTTCGACGATGAGAACTATCCCGCCTACAGCATGGGCGCGGCTACCGAGATGCTCCAGGTCACCCCCGCGTTCCTGCGCGCCTTGGGCGCCGCCAGGCTGATCGAGCCGCAACGCTCCCGCGGCGGACACCGCCGCTACTCCCGCTACCAGCTGCGCCTGGCCGCCAGGGCGCGGGAACTGGTCGACCAGGGCACGCCGCTGGAAGCCGCCTGCCGCATCATCATCTTGGAAGACCAACTGGCCGAGGCGCGGCGCATCAACGGCTCCCGCAGTCATCTGGCCGACGCCTAGCGCCACCACCTTCGCCGATCACGCGCTCTGATCTGTCGCAAGAGCAGATCAGAGCGAACGGCGCAACGGCCTGCGACGGCCAAGCCCTGCCCGCCGGACCGGGCTCTCCACTTGCTGATCGACCACTGTTACCAGGATCGTCGGCCGTTCCGTCCCGCCCGGCGATTGACAACGGGTGTGGTGATGGTCACGGGAATCCCCGAGGGAGCCTGGGCACCCGTGATACGTCGGAGTTCCGCCTCGCCCGAGCGGACCTGGCTGGTCTGCGGGACGATACCGGCGTCGGCCATCAGGCGGGTCATGTCACGGCGCTGGTTGGGCAGCACCAGGGTGACGACGCTGCCGGACTCGCCGGCGCGGGCGGTGCGGCCGCCGCGGTGCAGGTAGTCCTTGTGGTCGCTTGGCGGGTCGACGTTGACGACGAGGTCGAGATTGTCGACGTGGATGCCGCGGGCCGCGACGTTGGTCGCCACCAGCACCGTGACGTGGCCGGTCTTGAACTGAGCGAGGGTACGGGTGCGCTGGGGCTGGGACTTGCCCCCGTGTAGCGCGGCGGCGCGTACTCCGCTGTTCAGCAGGTGTTCGGTGAGCCGATCCACGGCGTGCTTGGTGTCCAGGAACATGATCACCCGGCCGTCGCGAGCAGCGATCTCCACAGTGGTGGCCTGCTTGTCGGCGCCTTGGATGTGCAGGACGTGGTGCTCCATCGTGGTGACCGCGCCCGCCGAGGGGTCGACCGAATGGACCACCGGGTCGCTCAGATAGCGGCGGACCAGCAGGTCGACGTTGCGGTCCAGAGTGGCGGAGAACAGCATCCGCTGGCCCCCCGGCCGCACCTGGTCGAGCAGATGGGTGATCTGGGGCATGAAGCCCATGTCGGCCATCTGGTCGGCCTCGTCCAACACGGTGATGCCGACCTGGTCCAGGCGGCAGTCGCCGCGCTCGATGAGATCCCTGAGCCGTCCCGGGGTCGCGACGACGACCTCGGCACCGCTGCGCAGCGCATTGGCCTGCTGGCCGATCGACATGCCGCCGACGACGGTGGCCAGCCGCAGCTTCAGTGATCGGGCGTACGGGGTGAGAGCGTCAGTGACCTGCTGGGCCAGTTCCCGCGTGGGGACGAGAATCAGGGCGAGCGGCTGTCGCGATTCGGCACGCTGTCCGGAGGTGCGGACGAGCAGGGCCAGACCGAAGGCGAGCGTCTTGCCTGATCCGGTGCGGCCCCGCCCCAGGACGTCCCGGCCGGCCAGGGAGTTCGGCAGCGTGGCCGCCTGGATCGGGAACGGTTCGTTCATGCCCAGGCTGATGAGCATCTTCAGCAGCGCGGGCGGCATGTTCAGTTCGGCGAATGTCGCGGCTGCGGGCAGGGCCGGGGTGACGCTGACCGGCAGCGCGAACTCCCCCTGAAGCGCGGCAGGGCGCCGCCCGTAGCCACCGGTACGGCTGGGGGCGCCTGAACGGCCTGAAGCCGGCGAGCCGAATCGGCCACCTCTGCCGGAACTGGCAGAGCCGCCCGTACGGGTGGGAAAGTTGCGGCCGGGCGTGCGAGTTGCATGGTTCATGCAGAATCTTCCTCGATGCGGCACGTGTCAGGAATTCTCGGCGCGATGAGCGGCACAAAGAATAGTGAGTACGAGCCGAAGAAAAGACGAGTCGAGCCGGGGCGGAAAACAGCCTGGGTCTCGTGCGTCGAAATGGTCGGCATTCGCCGAGAAGAACGGCGGCTGCGATGCCGGGCCAGAGGACTGGAGCGGACTTATGCCCGAACCGGAGCCATTGGTGGCGTAGCCGGTGTGCGGCGGAAGAACAGACGTCTTCGCGGTTCGTGAGGCCGTCGCAGCACATGGGTACCACAAAAGCAACGCGCTGGGGCCCGCCCCCTACAGGGCGGGCCCCAGCTGCGTGGTGCGTCGGTGTCAGGCGGGAACGATGTTCTCCGCCTGCGGGCCCTTCTGGCCTTGCGTGACGTCGAAGGTCACCTTCTGGCCCTCCTGAAGCTCGCGGTAGCCCTGGGCGGCGATGTTCGAGTAGTGGGCGAAGACGTCAGCGCCGCCACCGTCCTGCTCGATGAAGCCGAAACCCTTTTCCGCGTTGAACCACTTCACTGTGCCAGTAGCCATCTTGCATCTCCTTCGGGGCAGTGCCCGTAAGGCTCGCACTGTGCGAGCCTCGCGTCGCCGCGATGATTACCCCGTCCGGAAAAGCGCCGGCAATACAAAAGTGCCACCACCGGCACAGGACGCCGGCGAGGGCACTTGAAGTCTTTGGGAACCACAACTGCAACTGAGATGGACAGTATCACAGTGCGCGTTTCCGAGGAAAGCAAGGGTTCACATTTCGTCGGTTACGCCATAAAACCTAACCGTACGTCGTCCTAATTTCTGCATCTGTGGCAATAGATATTCGCTTCCGTGAGCCTCGTCATCTGAAGCGGCAGGTCTCAGGCTTGCCCAAGCTCGTGAACTTGGTCTCCAAGCAGAGAAGCCCCTGGTAGCTGCGTTGTCGACCAAGAGCGACAGCATCCCCAGGAGCTTCGCGTGCCGCGCTGTCCACCGGCACGTGGTCCTGCCGCTTAGACGTCGTCTCATTTGGTGAGTCGGCGGTAGCAGATGAGGGCTGCGGCGATGGCGACGAAGGATGCGAAGTGGTCGGCCCGGCGCTCGTAGCGGCGGTGCAGGCGGCGACAGCCGGCCAGCCAGGAGACGGTCCGCTCGACGACCCAGCGGTGGCGTCCCAGGCGGCTGCTGGATTCGATCCCTCGGCGGGCGATGCGTGGAACGATGCCGCGGCCGCGCAGGAAGGCTCGTAGATGGGGGTAGTCGTAGCCTTTGTCACCGTGGAGCTTGCCCGGCCGGCGACGCCTCGGCCCGCGGCGGGAGCGGATCGGCGGAATGCTGCGCACCAGCGGCTCCAACGCCAGGCTGTCATGGGTGTTGGCTGCGCTGATCGCGACAGAGATCGGCAGGCCGGTCCGTTCGACGATCAAGTGGATCTTCGACCCTTTCTTGCCGCGATCGACAGGATTCGGACCCGTCAGCTCCCCCCTTTGGCCGCCCGGACGCTGACCGAGTCGATCGCGCACCGCGACCAGTCCAGCTCGCCGCGGGAGCCGAGCTCATCCAGGATGATCCGATACAGCTTGGCCCACACCCGGGCTCTGCTCCAGTCGGTGAAGCGGCGGTGCACCGTCTGCCAGGAAGCGCCGAAGCCCGGTGGCAGCTGCCGCCACGTGCAGCCTGTGGTGGCCACGAACACGATGGCCGCCAGGATCAGGCGGTCATCGGCCCGCCGTCGGCCACCACCTTGCGGCCGCTTCGGAGGCGGCGGCATCACGCGCTGAAACAGCTCCCATAACTCGTCAGGAACCAGCTGATCTAGGAACGCTTCCATGATCGATCCAACGAGTGATCACCAATCAAGACACGGTCTTACTGTGTGACTCTCACCGTTTGACGGGCTGCACCGGCAGCGGGCAGCTCTCGCCTGGAGCAAGGCGGTGAACCCTGCCCGACAGACCCGCCCGTTCCATGTGGCGCAGGAAGTCGTCCAGCGGGGAGGAGAAGACGGTGTAGTCCTCGTGGTGCACGGGCACGACGGTACGAGGGTTGACGAGGTGGACCCATCTGGCTCCCTGCTCGCCGTCCATGGTGACAAGCAGAGCTCCCAGGAGTTTGGTGCCGCCCAGGTGGACGATGGCCACATCGATGTCCGGGAAGCGGACGGGGATGCCCGACAGGCGGCGATGGTCCATCAGCGTGTCCCCGCTGATGTGCAGGCGGAGGTCCGGCTTCCCATGTGGGTCGGAGAACTCCAGCATGCTGCCCATGACAGGAGGCAGGAGCAGGTTGGCGAGGCCGAGCGCGTGCTTGGCGGGCAGCGCGGTGATCGTGACAGTCCCGTCACCGTTGCTCAGCCGGTGCTGGCCCCATACGTCGAGGGCCGGTGGCCCGGCTGAAGCCCTGACGTCTCAAGCGACGGGCGGCGTGGGGAGTGGTGATGATCGGTGTGCGCTTGTCCAGGGCCCCGCGGGCCACCCTGTCCCAGTGATCTCCATGCATGTGGGACAGCACGACCGCGTCCAGCGGCGGCAGTTGGCTGATGTCCAGTGCGGGCTCGGTGAGCCGCCTGGACGTGAGCCCGTAGCCGAGATAGGCGCGCTGGCCGCGGTGCAGGAAGTTGGGATCGGTCAGCAGGGTGAAGCCTTTGTAGCGGATCAGCGTCGTCGCGTTGCCGATGAAACGCACTCCCGCGGTCTCATGACCGGACATCAGGTCTCCAGGGTCGAGGAATGGAGCGCATCAACGAGAACCGTGACTACTCCCCCACAGCTCCGCTGCCCGGAGGAGCAGCGCTGGAACGTGCCTGAGGTAAGGGAGACACCCAGATCAGACGCGGCGGACCGGCCAAGCGCCGCGTCAGCGACGCCTTGCCCACGGCCTGGCGGATGGCGTGGCCACCCCCGATGACGACATCGTTGCTGGGTGTGCGGTGTCCAGGCGGGGACATGGCAAGGTTCCCTTCTCGATCTCGGTGAGGATCTGGAGCTTTGCGACGTGGCCGCCGGGACGATCACGTGTTCCGGCGCCGGTCTTCGCCGGCGAGCCGCGTATCCACCAGGGGTGGCTGCCTGCGTGCTGGATGGTGTGCAGCACGTCGGAATGTGCGGCGACGCGCCGACCTCACAATTCGCTGCGCTGTCTTGTCGAACTGGTGAGAGCAGACCCGACCAAGGGAGTCAGTGACACGATGGCCAGGACGCCATGACCATCCCATCCGAGCCACGAGGCGGCCGGCTCGATCCGGGCCTGGGCGCGATCATGAGCGAGCGGCGTCAGCTGATCAATCTGGCGTATCGGCTTCTCGGCTCCCTGGCCGATGCCGAGGATGTCGTCCAGGAGACCTACGCCCGCTGGTATGCCATGTCCCGGCGGCAGCAGGACGCCATCGCGTCTCCCGGCGCCTGGTTGACCAAGGTCGCCGGCCGCCTCTGCCTCAACGTGCTGTCCTCGGCACGGGTCCGGCGCGAGACCTACGTGGGCGAGTGGATCCCCGAGCCGCTGCCCGAACCCACGGAGTGGATCACCGGGCGGTCTGACGGATTCACCGGGGACCCGGCCGACCGGGTCACCCTCGACGAGTCGGTCAACATGGCCTTCCTCGTCGTGCTCGAGTCGATGACCCCGGCCGAGCGCGTCGCGTTCATCCTGCACGATGTCTTCCGGTATTCCTTCGCCGAAGTGGCCGAGATCGTCGGCCGTACCCCGGCGGCCTGCCGCCAGTTGGCCTCCTCGGCCCGCCGCCGCATCCGCGCGACGCACGCTCCCGCGGCTCCGGCAGCCCGGCAGGCTCGGATCGTCAGGGACTTCAAGCAGGCATGGGAAGACGGGGACATCGACGCCCTCATCAGCCTCCTCGACCCCGACGCCACGGCGATCGCCGACGGCGGCGGCGTCGTCGGCGCCCTGCTGCGCCCGATCGAAGGCGCCGAGCAGATCGTCCGCTCCCTGGTCCATCTCGATGGCAGGCTCCGCGACCTGACGATCCTGGAGCGTACGGTCAACGGCCGGCCCGGACTGATCGCTCAGCACGACGCTGTGACCGTGTCGGTGTACGCGTTCGAGGTCGCAGGCAACCGGATCAAGCGCATCTGGGCGATTCGCAACCCCGACAAGCTCCGGTGGTGGACGGCGGGGCTGCAGCACTAGGAAGTTCTCAAGATGATCTTCGCTCGCAGGGACATACCTTGATTCGAGCGCGCCTCACCCAAGGTCAAAAGGGTTTCGCCGGCGACCTCCGCGAGGGACAGGCCGGCACCACACAAGCGCTCAATGTTCAGTCGCCACATTGACCTGGCGGCGCAGAGACGGTCTCACACGGTGCCGGGCCGGCTCCATGCGTCTGGACGGCGCGCCACCGCACCGTGAGTGACCCTGTGTGCCCCACCAGCCTGGTCCGCCGGATCGGCTTCGCCCTCGGCCCCGGCTGACCACTCCATGGTGGAGTCGCCGATCGCCGGCCGCGACTTCGAACTGAAGGCCACACAACGCAAGGAGAAGTCATGAACATGCCAGATCGATTCGACGAGAATGCTGAGAGACGGACTCAAACGACCAGAACGCACGAGAAGGCGGCCACCGTCGCACGAAGCGGCTGGAGCCGGATCCGCCTCATCGCCTTCTGGGCCACCACGTTTGTCATCGTCTTCGAGCTGACTGCTGGATCGGTGTGGAACCTTGTGCCGATCGAATGGGTGGAGGCTCAGTTGCGCCACCTGGGATACCCGCACTACTTCGCCTACATTCTCGGCGTGTGGCAGGCCGGCGCGGCCGTCGCGATCATCGCGCCCCGGCTTCCGCTGATCAAGGAATGGGCGTACGCGGGCGCCTTTTTCCTGTGGTCGAGTGCCGTGGTATCGCATCTGACGATCGGTGACGGTCTCCAGACATGGGGGCCGCCGCTGATGTTCGGGGCATGCGCCATCGCGTCGTGGGTGCTGAGGCCTGCCGACCGTCGGCTCCCTGCGTCGCGGCTCCGTCCTGCCGCCGGACAGGACGCGGCCGGTCCGCCGGAAACCCGGCCTCGCGCTTGGGCCGTCCCGATGGGGCTCCTCGTTGTTCTGTATGCCGTTTCCCTCCTCACGCTGCCCGCGGCCGACGCCATGATGCACGAGTGGGCAGTTCAGAACGGCTGGATCGACGAGTAGCGGCTTCCTGCCCCGCCGGCTCTGCGGCCGGAGCTCCCCCAGACGGCCGGGCGGCGAACGAAACCCCGCGTCGACGGCATCGCGTTGCCCGTGCGTGGCGCGGCGATCGGCCAAACGCGCACCGGCTGGTCGACGAGCTGAGGGCTGGTGACGTCGCAGGTGACCGCCAGCGCGTGCCCGCCCTCCTCGCGGATCATCTGGGCGGTCTTCTCGTTCTGACCGGCCGCGACGTCGGCGACCACCACGCCCGCGCCTTCGCGGGCGAACGCCAGCGCGGTGGCGCGGCCGATTCCGCTGGCCGCACCGGTCACCAGCACGGCCTGGCCCTCGAAGCGGCGGTGAACAGGCTGCGTCATGGATGCCTCCCTGAGGCTCGTGTCGTGTCGTGGGGTCGCCGCCGCGTTCAGGGCGTGAGGAGGACCTTGATGGCGCGGCGCTCGTCCATCGCCCGGTATCCCTCGGCCGCCTGCGCCAGCGGGAGGGTCAGGTCGAAGACCTTGCCCGGGTCGATCTCGCGGTTGGCGATCAGCTCGATCAGCTTCGGCAGGTACTCGCGCACCGGCGCGGGGCCGCCGTGCAGGTGGACGAGGGAGAAGAACAGCTCGTCGCCCGGCAGCGAGACATCGTGGGAGACGCCGACGAACCCCATGTGCCCGCCGGGCCGGGTGGAGCGGACGGCCTGCGTCATCGACTCCTGGGTGCCGACCGCCTCCACGACGCTGTGCGCACCGAGCCCGCCGGTCAGCTCCTTGATCCTGGCCACGCCCTCGTCCCCGCGCTCGGTTACGACGTCGGTGGCGCCGAACTGGCGGGCGAGCTCCTGGCGCGGCGCGTGCCGGCTCATCGCGAGGATCCGCTCAGCGCCGAGCTGCTTGGCGGCCAGCACCGCGCACAACCCGACCGCGCCGTCACCGACGACGGCGACCGTCTTGCCCGGCCCGGCCTGGGCGGCGACGGCGCCGAACCAACCGGTGCCCAGCACGTCGGAGGCGGCCAGCAGGCTCGGGATCAGATCCGCATCCGGCATGCCGGGCGTGGCGACCAGCGTGCCGTCGGCCAGCGGGATCCGCGCCCGTTCGGCCTGGGTGCCGATCGTGCCCATCAGCACCCGGTGGACGCACGCGCTCTGGTAACCCGACCGGCAGGTCTCGCAGGTGTTGTCCGAGGCCCAGAACGAGCCGACCACGAACTGGCCCGGCTTGATCGTGGTGACTTCGCTGCCGACCTCCTCCACGACCCCGACGTACTCATGCCCCATCGGGACCGGCCCGTCGAGCTTCTCCACGCCGCGGTAGGGCCACAGGTCCGACCCGCACACGCAGGCCGCCGTCACGCGGATGATCGCGTCCGTGGGCTCGATGATCATCGGATCGGGCCGCTCCTCGACCTGGACGTCGCCCGGGGTGTGCAGAACTACTCCACGCATGTGAATCTCCTTCAGAAAGGCGGGATGGGGGGCCGACGACGTTCAGCGGTGGTTCTCACCGGCGGGTGGTGGAACGTGCGGCCCCGTACTCGGCGTCGCTGACGTGCTCCAGCCAGGTGGTGTCGTCGCCCTCCCACAGCGCGAGGTGGACCATGAAATGGTCGGGGGCGGCACCGTGCCAGTGCTCCTCGCCCAGCGGGGTGTACACGACGTCACCCGGGTGCGCTTCGGCCAGGGCCTTGCTGGTCGGCGGCTGGGTGATCAGCTGCATCGCAGGGTTCCTCTTCGACGGTCGTCTTCAGCTGCGTGTCCGCAGCTCCTCTTCAGTCGCCCTGTTTCCGGCAACGGGTGGAGTCATCTCGGCCCTCGGCAGAAGATGGCCTCCGTCACGGCGTTCCTTTGCCTGGTCGGCCTTCCGCTTCGGGCTCGCCCCATCCAGGAGACCGGGCTCCGGCGCGCGGGTGACTTCCTCGCCGGCCGGCGCGCCAGGATCACCCCGCAGCGGGCCGAGCCGGCTCCCGGCGATCGCCGCCGGGTGCACGGCCTGCGCCGCGAGGAAGTCACCCGACTGGTACACCCGCTGCTCGACGCCATGACCGACGCGCCCCGGCCATCCTCCGCGACGGCCGCAGGGAGCTCCTTGCCGCCAACCGCCCGAGGCGCACCATGTACTGGCCCGTCTTCCAGCCCTCCGCTGTTGTGCGTTCTCCCCCGGCCACACCTGATCACTTCAGGTTGTTCCGGAAGAACGTGGTCAACTTGTCGAAGGGGATGAGGTTGACGCGATCGTAGAGATCCACGTGACCGGCGCCGGGAACAATCACCAGTTCCTTGGCTTTACCGGCGAGCCGGTAGGCCTCTTCGCTGAACTCCCTGGAATGCGCCTTCTCGCCCGTGATGAAGAGCATCGGGCGGGGAGAGATCGTCTGGATGTCGGCGAACGGGTAGAAGTTCATGAACTTGACGTTGCTGGTGAGCGTGGGATGCGTCGTGGTGTTCGGGCTGTATCCCCTGGCGGTGCGGTAGAAGTCATAGAATTCACGCTCGACCGGAGTCGAGTTGTCATTGAGCTGTTCAGGCGTTCCGCTGGTGTATTCGGTTTGACCACCCGCGAACTCCACATCGCGCTGTTGCGCTGCCTGCTTGAGGATGTCCTTCCGCTGCTCGAGGGTGACGGATTTCCTGAGCCCGTCGCGGTTGGCGGCGCCCATGTCGTACATGCTGACCGTCGCGACGGCCTTGATACGCGGATCGATCTTGGCCGCACTGATGACGAAGCTTCCGCTGCCGCACACGCCGATCGCACCGATCCGCTCCTTGTCGACGAAGGCTCGGGTGCGCAGGAAATCCATCGCGGCACTGAAGTCCTCGGCATAGACGTCCGGCGAGACAGCGTTGCGAGGCTGGCCGTCACTCTTGCCCCAGAACGACAGATCAAGGGACATGGTGACGAACCCCTGCTCGGCCATCTTCGTGGCATACAGGTTTGCGCTCTGCTCCTTGACCGCACCCATGGGATGTCCGACCACCATCGCCGGATTCTTCGCTCGGCGATTCAGGTTCTTGGGGACGAACAGGTTCCCCGCGACGTTCATCCGGTACTGGTTCTTGAAGGAGACCTTCTGCACCGTTACCTTGTCGCTGGTGTAGAAGTTGTCCGCACCGTTGGACGTGTCCCCAGGCGGCAGGTTCGGTGTTGTATGGGCCATCGGCGCAGAGGGCGTGGAGGCCTGGGCGGCCGAAGGCCAGCCTGATGCGAAAAGCACACCGAGTACGGCGGCGCCGGCGCCCGCCCGCTTGATCAGCCCACGGCGCGCGACAGTCCGCCCCGCGGATGCCGTTGTCGTCGCCTGTCCGGCGGTATCAGACTTCGTGTTCATCGTTGATGCTCCCTGTGGTCTGTCAGCCGACAACTTTCGGCGGCACGGGTATTCAGCGGTTCCCTGATCGCATGCGATTGGTCCTCAGAGGGTGAGGGTGAGTAGCTTCTTGATCGGGTGACGGCTTTCGTCAACGACAGGCCGTCACGCCGTGTGGCAACACCCAGAAAACCGGCTCCGTCGCGCGGGCGGGAGGTCGCGTTCATCGGGGGGACAACCTCTACCCCTTTCCGCCCCCGGCCGCTCCCTACAGTGGAAAGGTGGACAACCGAGATGAGATCCGCGACTTCCTCGCCAGCCGGCGCGCCAGGATCACCCCACAGCAGGCTGGGCTGGCTCCCGGCGGTCGCCGCCGGGTGCCCGGCCTGCGCCGCGAGGAAGTCGCCGTGCTGGCCGGCGTGAGTACCGACTGGTACACCCGGCTCGAGAAAGGTCACATCAGCGGCGTCTCCGAGGACGTCCTGAACGCCGTGTCGCGCGCCCTCCAACTCGACGACGCCGAACGCGCTCACCTGTTCGACCTGGCCCGCGCCGCGGGCACCCGCGCCCGCACCCCCCGCCACGCCCACAAGGTCCGTCCCGGGCTGCAGCGGATGCTCGATGCCATGATTGACGCCCCGGCCATCATCCGCAACGGTCGCATGGACCTCCTGGCCGCCAACCGCCTCGGCCGCGCCATGTACTGGCCGGTCTTCCAGACGCGACTCGCCGCCCCCGGCCGGAACCTGCACCCGGGCGCCACTCCCGGCCAGCCGGCCAACATCGCGCGCTTCCAGTTCCTCGACCCGGCCGGGCCCGACTTCTTCCCCAACTGGGACACCGCCGCCGACACCACCGTCGCCCTGCTGCGCACCGAAGCCGGCCGCGACCCCTACAACGCCGACCTCACCCAGTTGATCGGCGAGCTGTCCACCCGAAGCGCCGACTTCCGCGGCCGCTGGGCGCAGCACAACGTCCGCCTCCACCACGCCGGCACCAAGACCTTCCACCACCCCGCCGTGGGCGACCTCACCCTCGACTACGAGTCCATGGATCTGCACGCCGACCCCGGCCTGAACCTGACCGTCTACACCGCCGCCCCCGACACCCCCTCCCACGACGCCCTTCGCCTGCTCGCGAGCTGGGCCGCGACCCTCGACCAGACCGGACAGCCTCAGGACACAGGCGCGCATCTCCCGCGCGGCTGAGATGGCAAGCGCTGGTTCACAGGCGACCCATGGAACAGCGTTCGCGCAAGCCGATGAGCTCTCAGCATCGTCGGCAGGAAGCGGGACAACGCCGACAGTCACCGATCGGGGCCGCGACGGCTGCCATCCGCGCCGGTGCCGGGTTCCGTCGAGGCGAGACTTGACGCGTCCGCCGAGACCTGACGGAGCCACGGTGATCGTCGATCCCCATGGACGGGGATGGCTCCTGCGACTCGGGGCGTGGGAACTCCCGGGCTGGAGACAGGACTACAACACCGGCCCCTTGCGGAAGCAGCGGGCCGAAGCGCTGCTTACCCGTCAAAGCGGTGGTCGCTGGGGTCGCTATGGCTGGGGCGTCATCCCAGTGATCAGGGTCTGCGGGTCGCGGATCCCCGCGAGGCGGCCGAAACCCTCGGCGTAGGCGGCGATGTCGGCCTGGAGCCGGCGAAGGTGGTCCCGGCACTGCCGGCCGTCGGGCCAGGCGGACTCCGGCTCGTCGGGGTGTTCCCGCTCCCACTCGGTCAGCAGGGGGTGCCACCTGGACAGGAAGGGGCGCAGCTCCTTGTTGAGCATGGAGATCGCGAAATACTCGACGGTCTGGCCGCCCGGCACCGGGGCCGAGGGACGGCCGGCCTTGAGCGCGTCGCGGGTGGTGGCGAACAGGCCGTAGAGGGAGTCCATCGCCTCCCTGATCAGGCCCTCGTCGTCGTCCAGCGCCTGGACGGAGACCCGGGTGACGGTCTCGACGAACAGCTGCCAGGCGACCTGGCGGCTCTGGTTGTTCACCAGGAAGGTCAGCTCGCTCAACTGGGGGACGGTGACCTTCACTTCGGTCAGCTGGGCCGCCCTGGACTGCGCCACGGCCGTGGCGGCAACTCCGGCGACGGTTCCGGTGAGCAGGAATATCCAGCGTCCTCCGGCTGAGGTCAGCTCGAAGATCGCCAGGCCGACGAGCGCGCCGATGAACGCCGCCGCGAGTAGCCTGACCCATCGGGCCTGCATGATCGCGATCATACGCGCTTTCATGGGCGTTCCATTCGTCGGCTGGTAGCGACTTTACTTCCGATCTACCTTCGGGCTGTAGGGGCTTCAGCAGATCTTCTTGTGAGGCTCCCCTTCGGGCAGGTACAGCCGCCACTCCTGCTCGGTGAGGGAGCGGCCGGCCAGGGCGCAAACCGCCTTGAGAGGGTCCGCCGGGATGCCCGGTCGCCACAGCAGGATGGTTCCGGCGTTGTCGGAGCTGGCCAGGGTCTGACCGTCGGGGCTGAAGGCCAGCGCCAGGACGTCAGCGGTGTGGCCCTTGAGCGAATTCCCGATCGGCCGCCCGGTCCGTGCGTGCCACAGTTGGACGCCGTTGTCCGCCCCCGCGGTGGCCAGCGTCTGGCCGTCGGGGCTGAGCGCCACGGCGCCGTCGCCCTTGATCGGATCTCCCGAAAGCCGCTGGGTTCGGGTGTCCCAGAGGCGGGTGGTCCCGTCGCCACCGAGGGCAGCGAGCAGCTTTCCATCCGGACTGAACGCCATCGAGTTGACGCCTTCCATGGAGTTGCCGATCTGCCGTCCGGTCGCTGTGTCCCACAGCCGGATGGTTCCGCCGCAGGCGGTGGCCAGGATCGTGCCGTCCCGGCTGTAGACGAGCGCCTGCACGGCTTCGGTCCCGGCCTTGAGCGGCTGCCCGACCGGTCGCCGGGTGGCCGGATTCCACAGCGAGACGGTCCCTTCGCCGTCGCCGACGGCCAGGGTCGCGTCATCCGGGCTGACCGCCACCGCTTGGACGCGGCGCCCCACCTGGATCGGCTCTCCGATCGGCTGCCTGTCCGCCATGCCCCACGGCTGGACCTCTCCGTCGGGATCGGCGATGACCAAGGTCTGGCCGTCGGCGCTGAGCGCCATGGGCCAGGCGGCGTTGCCGTAGGCGTTCGGGATCCCGATCGGCGTGCCGAGCTGGCGTCCGGTCCTGGGATCCCACAGGCGCACGGTCTCCTCCTGGCCGCTGCTGATCAGAGTCCTGCCGTCCGGGCTGAACAGCAGTGGCGTGACCTCCTCCGTATGGCCCTTGAGCGGGTCCGCGATCGGCCGGCGCGCCTCCGGGTCCCACAGCCGTACGGTCCGGTCCAGGCTGCTGCTGACCAGCAGTGTGCCGTCCGCGCTGAAGGCCACCGCCGAGACGATGTCGGTGTGGCCGGTGAGCGAGTCCCCGACCTGCCGGCCGGTCGTCGGGTCCCACAGCCTCACGGTCCGGTCCCAGCCGGCGGTGGTCAGGGTCTCGCCGTCCGGACTGAACGCGATGGCGCTGACGGGGCCGTCGTGCCCGCTTCGCGGGCTCGTGACGGGCTTTGCCGTGACCGAGTCCCACAGCCGGACGTCTCCGTCGTGGCCTCCGGTGGCCATGATCCGGCCATCCGGACTGAAAGCGACCGATCGGATCGCGCCGGTGTGGCCGCCCAGCGGCTTTCCCTTCCCGGTGGCGAGGTTCCACAGCCGGGCCCCGTCGCGGCCCACGCTGGCGAGAGTGGTGCCATCCGGGCTGAGCCGCAGGGACTCGATGTCGTCGGTATGCCCGGTGAGCGGGGGCCCGATCTGCCGCCAGGTCGCGGTGTCCCACCGCCGGATCTTCTCGTCGAATCCGACGGTGACGAGAGTCCCGCGGTCAGGGCTCAGCTCCAGCGCTACGACGTCGTCGCCCGGGCCGGGGAAGGCGGTCCCGATCGGGCGCCAGGTCGCCGAGTCCCACAACCGGATGTCTTCGTCGTTCTCCAAGGTGACCAGTGTCCGGCCGTCCTGGCTGAACTTCGCCGACCGGAAGTGCGCGGTGAACGGGTGTCCGACCCACCTGCGGGTGACCGGGTCCCACAGGCGCATGGCCCGGTCATCGCCGGCCAGGATCTTGCCGTCCGGGCTGAGCGCTCTGGTGTCGCCGAGGTCGTTCAGGACATCACGGGCAGGAGTCGCCAGGGAGGCGAGCATGCCGTGGCGAGCCTCGGGGGTCTGATTGAAATGCCAGGCCGCGGCGGCCAGGAGCCCGGACCGCACCGGGTCGGCGTCGCCGACCTGGTCTCTGCGCATGACCAGCAAGCTGGACACGGCGCTCCTGTGCTGCCTCTCCGCCCTGTCGCGCTGCGCCCGCGCGACATCGGCCGAGTTGACCGCGGCCACCGCGCCGACGACCGCCGCCGCGGTAAGGAGGGACAGCCCCGTCCAGGAGAAGCGCCGGAACCGCCGGGCCCGCCGGTGCTGGCGGACGTCCTCGCCGACGAGCTCGTCCTTGGGGCGGTGGTGCAGGGCGGAGGCGAGCGTCGCGACGGTGTCAAGGAAGGCGGGGCTGCCGAGGGACAGGTCGGTCTCAGTGCGGACCGAGCGCAGGTCCACCCACAGTGGAGCCTCGGTGAAGCCCCGCAGCAGCGACTCGGGCAGGGCCGTGGTCAGAGTCTCGTCGAACTGCCCCGCCTCGTGATCCCAGACGATCTCGCCGTCGGTGACCACGATGAGCATGGGCCGTTCCGGCGCGAGCGACCGCCAGTGCTCGACCTCCCGCAGGACCCAGAAGGACCGCGCCGATTCGGGCGAGGCCAGCAGGATGAAGCAGTGCGACGCGTCCAGCGCGGCCTCGATCGTGGTCCACAGGCCCGGCGATGCCGACAGGCTGCGGGCGTCGCAGAAGACGCGCAGGGCGCGCAGTCGATACCAGGGACGGGCGAACTGGTGGAGGCCGTCGCGCAGGGCCGGGCCGAGGCGGTCGTCAGCGGCTCGGCTGTAGGAGATGAACCCGTCGTAGTGACTCGGAGATGGTTTCCCGCGCTTGCCCAGGAGGTCCACATGCACAAGTGTGAAGCTTCGGGGATTGAGTATGGGCCTACTCATGCAACACAGATCCGTGCGAGCGATCATCGGGATCCGGATGGTTCGGAGAGGACCGCGAGATGAGATGGTTGGCTCGATCGCTGGTCGCGTTAGTCGTGGTGATGGCGTACCTCGCGCCCACCGCAGCCCAGGCCGAGAACGTGAAGGTCACCGTCCACCTGTACAGAGTGGTCGAAGTGGAGTGCGGCGAGGGGGAAGGCGAGTCGTGCGGGAACGATTACTACCCCAGGTTCCTGATCGACGGTCAAGGATTCGGCGCCGACAAAGACGACTTCTGCTGCGCCCACGGGCCCGACTTCAGGACGAACTGGTCGCGCACGGTGACGGTGAACCCCGACCACAATCCCATCGACATCCACCTGGAGCTGTGGGACCAGGATGACCTCACCCCGGACGACCCCATCGACTGGGGCGCGCCCGGAGATGATCTGGACATCACGTTCGACCTGAACACCTGCATCTTCACCGGCGGCGACCTGACCGCCCAACAGGGGGCGGGCATCCTGTCCCTGACGGGACAGAGCGAGGCCAGCGGGGTCGACTCGGCCCGCGGTTACTTCACCATCACCACCGACCATTGCCTCGCGGAGGCGAAGAAGGCAAGCAGGGACAGCGACGGCGACGGCCTCCAGGATTCCTGGGAGATACCCGGCCTAGGTCTCGACGCCAACACCGACGGCACGGTGGACCTGCCCCTGGGCAACCCGCCGTACAACGCCCTGCCGTACCGGAAGGACCTGTTCGTCGAGGTTGACTACCTGAAGGGGTTTCGGCCCGACTACCTGGGCCTCCTGGACGTCGTCGACGCGTTCGACCGCGCACCGGTCGATCGATACCACGGCGGCACATACTTGGGCGTCCGGCTCCACATCCTGGACATCGACGAGGAACTGCCGCATGTGCCCGTGCTCCGCTTCATCCCGGGCAACGATGGCCAACCAGACAATTTCAGCTTCATCAAGAACGGCGCGCCGAACAGCACCTGTGCGGGCGCCTTCGGCACCGCAGCCGACCGCTCCAGCCCGAACTGCGTGAACATCCTGAAGGCCAAGAGCATGGTGTACCGGTACATGATCTTCGGCGACCGCGTCGAGGACAAGAACCGGAGAACCGATGGGTCGGGCCCTGGCCGAGTGGGAACCCACCAGCCCCAGGGGCGGCAACGACTTCGTCGTCACCATGGGCGTGTTCACCCCCAAGGAACTCCAGAATCTGGGCGGGCGGGCGAACGCCGAGAAGTCCACCTTCATGCATGAGCTGGGACACACGCTGGGCCTGGGACACGGCGGCGACGAAGAGATCAACTGCAAACCCAACTACCTCAGCGTGATGAACTACTCCTACCAGTTCCAGGACTACGACCGCATCCGGCCGCTGGACTACAGCAGCGCGGCCAGCGGCACCGCCCTCGGCGTGCCCCTGCAGGAGAACCATCTCAACGAGAACGTCGGGGTGTACGCCAGCCCCGATCGTCAGGTCGTGTACGGCGTCGACGGCAAGCCCCGAACGGTGACCGCCACCAGCGGATTCATCGACTGGAACGGAAACGGCACACGCCAGGGCGACACTCCTGCCAACATCAACCGCATCCTGAAAGAGTGCCCCGATCAGGCCCTGCAGGCGCTGCACGGCTTCGACGACTGGGCCAACATCCAGTACAATCCCCGCCTCAACGCCGGCTTCTTCGCCGACGGAGCGCGCCGCGACCTGCCGCAGGAACTCACCGCGGAGATGATCCGTGCCAGGTTCCAGAAGTCCGACCTCAAGCTCACCAAGTCCGCCGACCAGACCGAAGCCGTCGGCGGCGACACCCTGACCTACACGGTGACCGTCACCGACCTCGGCCCCGGCGCCGCCGGCGCCGTCTCTCTCACCGACACCCTGCCCGACGGCACCACGCATCACCGCTCGCTGCCCGACCTGGCCAACGGCGCGGTCCACACCGTGACCCCCGAGTTCACCTACCAGGTCCCCTGCGCCACGACCGACGGCGCCGTCCTCACCAACACCGCAACGGTCACGGGCAAGGACTCCGACGGCACCCCCGACCCCTACACCGACGACAACACCGACCGCGCCACCACCACCATCCGCGCCCCGGCCCTGACCGTGAAGCAGACCGCGACCCCCACGGTCAACGCCGGCGAGGCCGTGAGTTACACCGTCACCTACGCGAACACGGGCGGCGGCGCCGCGTCCGACACCGTCGTCACCGCCACGCTCCCCTCCGGCCTCTACTACAGCAAGGTGCTCGACCTGGGCACGGGCCCCCGACCCGGCTCGGTGACGCTCAACGCCGACGGCACCCGGACCCTCGTCTGGAACGTGGGCGACACACCGGCAGAGTCCGGCGACCGGGAGATCGTCTTCACCGCGCGGCCGACGCTGCTGGCCCCGGCGGGCACGACGTATCCGAGCCAGGTGTCCGTGAACTACAAGAACGCAGGCGGCGCGTGCGTCTTCGCCCCCGTCACCGCCACGGCGACCACCACGGTCACGGCCGTGCCGCCGACCCGCGACCCGCTCTCCAAGGGCTTCTGGAAGAACCACGCCGGCCAGTGGACGGCCGAGGTCCTCGCCCGTGTCCAGGCCACCGACCAGCGCTACGACAGCGACCGGAGCGGAGCCCTGAACACCGCCGAGGTCACGACCGCGTTCAGGGGCGACAACGCGCCGAAGAGCGTGCTCACCGAGCACCTCCTGGGCACCTACTTCAACCTGGCGACCCGGCGCGTCAACGCCGACACCACGATCAGCTCCAGCCCCGGCACCGTGCGGGCCGCGGTGCTCTACGCCCAGGTCACAACCGACCTGCCGGTCGACTCCGGCACCGCCGAGCGGTACAGCAGGAGCATCCGCCTGCTGGATGACATCAACGCCAACAGGATCGAGGTGTACTGAGGGTCAGGCCGGCGGACAGCAGGCCCTACACGATCATGTTCGCCGGCGGCTGTGCGCCGCCGGATAGCACACGCATTCCGCCCTGGTTCGGTCATGCCCGGGGCGCGTAAGCAGGCCGATGCCGCCTCCCCACGAAGGTCAACACACAGACGGACCCGGTCTCGGGGTCCTCGTGGGGAGACGCTCTGTCATGCGGCGAGGGCATCGAGAACGCGTGGGTAGGCGATCTCGCGAGGCGTCGATGCACTTCGCGTACACCCTGAGCAGAGCTTCGGGTGTGGACACCAGCGGCGGGCGCGGCACCACGTGCACCCGCTCCTCCCCCGCCGCCCTCCGGCACGGCGCACGCTTACCCAGCCGCACTTTATTGCACAGTCTGTAAATATTCACCTTGAAGACCTTGCGGCGACATGGCGATGCCCGGAATGATCCCGACGGGGAGCCTTCACCTGGAACAACTTCCTCTGGAGTCTGTCAATATGCGTAACCATGTGCCGCCCGCCTGTGACGACACGCAGAGGTCACGTCACCTGGCGCCGCCGCGGCGTCTCACCTGACAGCACTCCTCGGACTCCCTGAGACCCACACCCTTGATCCCCAAGAAACCTCGCAGAAGGAATGCCCATGCGCCTCTTGGTCCCTCCCCTCGCAGTCGCCGTGGCCTTGACCGGACTGCTCGCCGCCACGAACACCACCGCAGCCGCCGCCGACCGCGGAAGCAAGCCGAGCTACCGGTTGGACTGCGACGGCAACGGCCCCGGCAGCACCTGCACAGTGGTCGCCACCGGCAAGGCCCGGCCTCACCGCGTCGAAGAGTTCGTCACCACCGTCAGGAGCGGCGACCAGGTATGGGCGCGAGACACCCTGTACACGCGTGACGGGCAGGTGCGCAGCCGGCCCTTCGTGCTCCCCGACAAGGACGTGACGGTCGACGTCTCCCTCACCTCCCTGCCGGAGAAGCACGTGGGAACACCGCTCCGGCTGATGGCATGGAACCTCTTCGTCGGCGGCACCTACAACCGCCAGGAGAACACCGGCGAGAACCTCGCCCAGATGATCGACTACATGAACGAGGTCAACCCCGACATCCTTTTCGTGGTCGAGGGGTACGGCTCCGGCCAGAAGATCCTCGACGGGCTGAACGCAGGACGGGCGGAGGGCGACCGATTCGCCAGCGTACAGCTCACCACGCCCGAGGACTACAGCGTCAACGGCGACAACCTGTGGCTTTACACCAAGCTCGACATCCAGAAGGTGTACCCGCGCTACGCCGACGCCGACATCAGCTCGTTCAACCTGGGCGGCGCCCGGCTCGGCCTGCCCAACGGCAAGCACGTCCACGCCTTCAGCCTGTGGACCTGGCACGACGGTTGGGCCTACGGCGACACCCACGACGCGGCGGTGCAGAACACCCACGGCCTGCCCCGCACCAAGACCAACGAACAGATCCTGGAGGGCGACAACCTTCGCCGGGTCGCCATGGGCAAGGCCATCCTCGAGAAGGCGATCCCGTCCTTCATCGGCGATGACGATGCCCCGGTGCTCATGGGCGGCGACCTCAACGCGCAGTCGCACCTGGACTGGAGCGAGCAGTTCGCCAACGCCCCCGGCCACGGCGGCGTAGTGCTGCCTTGGCCGTACACCAAGCTGTACACCGACCACGGCTTCATGGACACCTTCCGCTACGCCAACCCCGACGCCGGACGCTACCCCGGCCGCACGTGGAGCCCTTACCACGGCATGGGCGCCATTCCAGGCCGCATCGACTACGTCTTCGCCCGCGGCAAGGACGTCCGCGTCCTGGGGTCCCGCGCCGACATCGATCGCCTCCCCCGCCACCGGCAGAGCTGGCTCAACCAGCCCTACCCCTTCTACTCCGACCACGGCTCCGTCGTCACCGACATCCTGATCCGCGGCAAGGGGACCGGACCCGATCGGGAGCCCGTCACCGAGGAGCCCGGCAAGGGACGCCACATCTGGCCGGCCGAGCCCGCCGGGCGCCGCGTCCCGCCCGCCGAGCTCAAGGCCACTGCCAGCACCTTCAAACCCGGCATCGGCGATCCGCGCAATGCCATCGACGGCAAGCTGACCACCGACTTCCACTCCGACTACCCCGCCGTCCCCCCACAGCCGCACACCATCACCGTGGACCTCGGCCGCGTCAGGGAACTGTCGGCCGTACGGTTCCAGCCCAAGCTGCGCACGAACATGAACGGCACCATCCTCAAGGGCATGGTGCAGGTCAGCGACGACGGCATCACGTTCAGGGACGTCACACCCGTCGAGTGGCCCCGCATGACCGCGCCCAACGACGTCAGCCTCCAGGGGCTCTCGGCCCGGTACATCAGGCTGCGCTCCGACTACGGCATCGGCGGAGCCTCCGCCCTGGCCGAGATCATCCCCTACGAGAAGGCCTGACACCGAGGGTCGGCCGAGCCGGGTTCACCCTGGCTCGGCCGGCCTCCAAGAGGAGGGGCGTCAGGAGACGCCCTGAGGAGCAGCGGGGTCAAGGATCGCCCCTTCCAGCGAGAAGAGCCGCTCGTCCACATCGTCCAGCGCCAGGCAGGCTCCGCCCAGGGCGACGCATTCCTCACCGAGCGTCGACGGCCGGATGTCGGGAACGCGCACGCAGTGGGGCTCAAGGGCCCGGTTGAGCGCGGGAAGCAGGACGTCGGCCGAGCGGGAGAAGCCACCGCCCAGAACGACCAGTTCTGGATCCAGGGTCAGCACCATGGCGGCGGTGCCGAGGGCGAGGTGGTGGGCGTAGGTGTCGACGGCGGCCTGGGCTTCGCGGTCTCCGGCGCGGGCTGCGTCGAAGACGAGCCGGGCAGCCTCCTCAGGTGATGCGCCGACGGCCGCGCGACAGCCCTCCAGGTGGCCGGCCATGGTGCGCCACCCGGTGACCTCCATGAGGCCCACCTCGCCGGTGGCTCCGCTGAACCCGTGGTGAAGCCTGCCGTTGAGGATGAGCGCAGCGCCGGGCCGGCGGCCGACGTGCAGGTAGACAAGGTCCTGAACACCTGCGGCGACGCCGAGCCGCTGCTCGGCGAGAGCGGCTAGCTTGCTGTCGTTCTCGATGGTGATCGGGCAGGGCAGGCGCTGCCCGAGATGGCCGGCCAGTTCGACTCCGGCCCAGTCGGGAAGATCGTGGACGCGGGTGACCAGCCCTTCCCTGTTGACGACGCCGGTGCTTCCTGCGGTGACGCCCCACAGGTCGGAGGCTGCCCGGCCGGCGGCGACGAGTGCGGCGTCGATGGCTCTCCACACGGCCTCCAGCCGCTCATGCCGGGCGGTGTGCCGGTCGACGGCGACCCGGCCGCTGGCGATGACCCGGCCCGCGAGGTCGGTGACCACGGCCAGGACCTTGTGAACTCCTATGTCGATGCCCAGCACGTGCCCGACGTCGGTGCGGAAGCGGTAGCGCTTGGCGGGCCGGCCCAAGGTGCCCGGTGTGGGGTCCACCTCGGCGATCCAGCCACGTTGCTGGAGCTCGGCGACGACGTCCCCCACGGAGGCTCGCGACAGCCCGGTCTGCGCGACCAGCTCTGTGAGCGTCAACGGTGCGCGCGCCTCACGCAGGACGCGGAGGCTGTTCAGGGTGTTCTGCTGACGCAGCCGCTGAAGGTCTCCACCACTGACCTGCACGGGTGTGCTCCTCACTATCAACAGGGTCTGAATTATGTCGCGCCGGTCCAGCCTGATCATCCGGCATCGAAGGTCTTGACGGCAAGGCGGGATTCGTGAATATCTATGGAGCCTGTAATAAAGGGAGTGTTCCAATGACATTGACCATAGCCGTCGTCGGGGCGGGAGCGCGCGGCCAGATCTACGCCAGGGCGGCGGCGGCTGACGGTCGGGCACGCATCGTGGCTGTGGCCGACCCCGACCCGGTGAGGCGGGCCGCGCTGGCCACCGAGCACGACGTGCCGGAGCGGTCCCGCTTCACGGGATGGGCTGACCTGGCCGCCGTGCCGAAGCTGGCGGACGCTGTGGTCATCGCGACGCAGGACCGGTTGCACGTCGAGCCGGCGGTCGCCTTCGCCGAGCTGGGTTATGCGATCTTGCTGGAGAAGCCGCTGGCCCCCACCGAGAGGGAAGCCCGCCGTATCGTCGAGGCGGTCGACCGCAGTGGCGTGGTCTTCGCGGTCTGCCACGTGCTCCGCTACACCGCCTACACCAAAGCGTTCAAGGAGCTCCTGGGTAGCGGCAGGTTGGGTTCGCTCTCCAGCGTCCAACACCTGGAGCCGGTGGGATGGTGGCACATGGCCCACTCTTTCGTGCGCGGTTCCTGGCGCAACACGGTCGAAGCGGGGCCGATGCTGTTGACCAAGTCCTGTCACGACATCGACTGGCTGCTCCACCTCGTCGGCGAGGAACCGGTCGCCGTGTCGTCCTTCGGCTCGCTGACCCACTTCCGGCCGGAGAACCGGCCGCAGGGCGCGGGCACGCGGTGCGTGAGCTGCCCTGTCGAGCCGACCTGCCCTTACTCGGCCACACGCCTCTATCTGGGCTGCCTCGGGGATCCGGCCCGGGAGTTCTGGCCGCTCGGCGCCGTCACCTCCGACGCCAGTACGGCAGGCGTCATGCGCGCGCTGGAGACCGGTCCCTACGGCCGTTGCGTCTACGACTGCGACAACGACGTGGTGGACCAGCAGGTCGTCACCCTGGAGTTCGCGCGGGGCGCGACCGCGTCGTTCACGATGACGGCGTTCACCCCGCTGGAGCACCGCAAGACGCGGGTTTTCGGCACCCACGGCTTCGCCGAAGGGGACGGGCGCCACATCAGGATCGTCGACTTCGTGACCGGCGCCGAGGAGACCCTTGACACCGGGACGAACGCGGGCGCATCGCTGGCCGATGGCCATGGCGGTGGCGATGCGGGCCTCGTCAGGGCGTTCATCGACGCGGTGGCGGCCGGAGACCAGGCGCCGCTCGGCGCCGACCCGGCCGAAGCTCTGGCCGGGCACCTCGTCGTGTGGGCCGCCGAACGCGCCCGCGAGACCCGGACGGTGCAGGCGCTGTGACCCTGATCCCGGCGCCCTCCCGCTGCGCACCAGGACAAGGGCTGTTCACCTTCACCGCCGCTACGCCGTTGACCGCCGACCCAGTGCTGGCCAGGGCCGCGGCGTGGCTCCGCCACGCGCTCACCTCGGCCACCGGCCTGCCGCTGCTCGAAGGTCCCGGCGGGGTCGAGATCCGCCACACCGTGGGCCTCGGGCCCGAGGAATATCGGCTCACCGCCACGACGGAGTCCGTCCTGATCGAGGCCTCGGCCCAGGCCGGTGCTTTCTACGGGGCGCAGACTCTTCGCCAGCTGCTCGACCCGGCCGCTTTCCGCGCCGGCCGTACCGGAGACAGGACCTGGAGCATCCCCGCGATCGAGATCGCCGACGCCCCCACGTACGGCTGGCGCGGCTGTCTCATCGACGTCGCCCGGCACTTCCTGCCCAAGAACGACCTGCTGCGGTACATCGACCTGCTGGCCGCGCACAAGCTCAACGTCCTCCATCTGCACCTGACGGACGACCAGGGCTGGCGGCTGGAGATCAGGAAGTACCCGAAACTCACGGAGGTCGGCGCCTGGCGACGCGAGTCACCGTTGGGCGCCAGGCGGCATCGCCTGTTCGACGGGCGTCCGCACGGCGGCTTCTACAGCCAGGACGACATCAGGGAGATCGTCTCCTACGCGGCCGACCGCTCCGTCACGGTCCTCCCTGAGATCGACCTGCCAGGCCACACGCAGGCCGCCATCGCCGCCTACCCCGAGCTCGGCAACCTCGACGTCCCCCTGGGGGTGCGCACCGAGTGGGGTGTCGGAGAGAACGTCATCAACGTCTCCGACGAGACGATCGCCTTCTTCACCGATGTCCTCGACGAGGTCCTCGAGCTCTTTCCCGGCGAGTACATCTGCGTCGGCGGCGACGAGACCCCCAAGACCCAGTGGAACGAGAGCCTCCCCGCCAAGGAGCGCATGCGCGAACTCGGCCTGCGCGATGCCGACGAGCTGCAGACCTGGCTCATGCGGCACTTCACCGACTACCTGCTGGCCCGCGGGCGCAAGCCGCTCGGCTGGGACGAGCTCCTGGAGGGCGGCCTGCCACCAGGCCTCACCGTCGGGGCCTGGCGCGGTGACAGGTGTACGTCGATGGCCGCGCGGGCCGGCCACGACGTGGTCGTCTCCCCGTTCGCCGAGACGTACCTGGATTTCCGCCAGGCGGAGGGCGATCAGGAGCCGGTGCCGATCGGCAGCGTGACCTCCCTGCGCGCCGTCCACGCTTTCGACCCGGTCCCCCATGGCCTCACCGGGCAGGAGCGGAGCAGAATCCTCGGCGCGCAAGCCGCGCTGTGGACCGAGCACATCGACTCGCCCCGCCTCCTCGACTACATGGCCTTCCCGCGACTGGCCGCCTTCGCCGAGGCGATGTGGAGCGACGAGCGCGACTTCGAGGACTTTCTCGTACGGCTGGCCGTACACGAAAAGCGGCTCGACGCCCTGGGCGTGGAATATCGCCCGGCCACCGGCCCGCACCCGTGGCAGCGACGTCCCGACGCTCCCGGCCACCCCCGGACCAGGGCCGAGATCGACAGCGAGCTCGCCGACTGGACCTCCAACCTGCGGCCCTGAACACCCCCCAACCATCTGGAGACAAACGTGCGTTTCCGTCTACCCCTCGCCTGCCTCACCGGCCTGGCCGTCATGACCGCCGGCTGCGGCTCCTCCAGCGAGCCGGAGGCCTCAGGGAAAGCCACGATCAGCTACGCCATCTGGGACAAGAACGACCAGGCGAGCGCGGAGAAGATCATCGCGGCCTTCCAGCAGACCAACCCGAACGTCACGGTGAAGCTCGAGATCACGCCGTGGGACCAGTACTGGACCAAGCTCCAGACGGCTGCGTCCGGCGGCGCCGCACCCGACGTGTTCTGGATGAACAGCCTCAACGTCCGCATGTACGCCAAGGGCGGGATCATCACCCCGATCGAGGAGTCCAAAGTCCAGGGCCTGTCCCCGGCGGTCGTCGACGGGTACCGCTACGACGGCAAGCTGTACGGCCTGCCGCACAACGTGAGCATCCCGGCGCTCTGGTACGACAAGAAGCTCTTCGACGCCGCCGGAGTGGCCTACCCCACCGCCGACTGGACCTGGGATGACGTCAAGGCCGCGGCCAAGAAGCTGACCGATCCGGCCAAGAAGCAGTTCGGCATCCTCGCCCACATGTGGGATCAGGGCGCCTTCTACCCCACGATGCTCCAGGCGGGCGGCCACGTGCTGTCGGAGGACGGCAAGAAGAGCGGCTTCGACGACCCCGCCTCGATCCAGGGCCTGGAGTACTGGACCGACATGATCGAGGAAAAGGTCGCTCCCGTCGCCGAGGTCTACACCGACACCGACCCCATCCAGCTCTTCCAGTCCGGCAGGTACGGCATGTTCTACGGCGGCGCCTGGCTCGCCTCCACCTTCTGGGCCAACCCCGAGATCCGCGAGCGGATCGACGTGGCCCCGCTGCCCAAGGGTCCGGCCAAGGAGGCCGTCATCCTGCTGGGCCTGGCCAACGCCGTCTCGGCCAAGACCAAGCACCCGAAGGAGTCGGCGGCCTTCGCCGAGTTCGTCGCCTCCGAGCAGGCCCAGAAGATCCTCAGCGACAGCGGCGGCGGCTCCCTCTCGCTCCGCGACGGCACGCAGGAGGGCTGGTTCAAGGCCTTCCCCACCTTCCACCTGAAGGAGACCTACGACGCCTCGATGCCCAACGGCGTGCCGTACCCGGTGTCGCTGAACACCGCGCAGTGGCAGGACGTGCAGAACAAGCTGCTCGCCGAGGCCTGGGCAGGCAAGCGGCCGGTGGCCGACGTCGCCAAGGAGATCGCGGCGCAGATGAACGAGATCCTGGCCAAGGAGTAACCGATGCACTCCAAGCGCGAGTGGGCGTGGGGGTACCTCCTCATCGCACCGATGGCGCTGGGTCTGGCCGTCTTCTACCTGTGGCCCATCGTTCAGACCCTGTATCTCAGCATGACCGAGTCGGGCGTCTTCGGCGGCTACACCTGGGTGGGGACGGCCAACTTCGCCGACCTGTTCACCGACGAGGAGATGTACGGCGCGCTCGCCAACACCCTGCTCTACGCGGTGCTGGTGCTGGCGGGCGTTCCGCTGTCCATCGTCGTCGCGGCGCTGCTGAACGTGCCGGGGCTGCGCGGGCTGAGCCTCTACCGCACCCTCTACTTCCTGCCCGTGGTCACGATGCCCGCCGCGGTGGCCCTGACCTGGAGTTACCTGTTCAACGGCGACTTCGGGGCGATCAACCACGTCCTGGGCACGGTGGGGATCGACGGGCCGTATTGGCTCGGCGACCCCGACTTCGCGATCTACGCCATCGCGGTCGTCGGGATCTGGAGCTCGATCGGCTACAACGCCGTGTTGTTCCTGGCCGGGCTGCAGGGCATTCCGCGTCACTACTACGAGGCCGCCGAGATCGACGGGGCCGGGCGGCTGCGGCAGTTCTTCCGCATCACGCTGCCGCTGCTCACGCCCACCACGTTCTTCGTCATGGTCATAACGATGATCAACGCGCTGCAGGTCTTCGACCTCGTCTATCTCATGATCGACCTGAAGAGCCCAGCCCTGGAGGGCAGTCGCACGATCGTCTACCTGTTCTACGAGACGGGCTTCGTGCAGAACCAGCGTGGGCTCGCCGCGACGATCGCCGTCATCCTGCTCGGGCTGATCCTGGTGCTGACCGCGTTCCAGTTCAGGCTACAGAAGAAGTGGGTGCACTATGAGTAGGCCCAGGACCTGGCCGGCGCACGTGTTCCTGGCCGCCGGCGCGCTGGTCATGCTCGCGCCGTTCGCCTGGCAACTCGTGGTCTCGCTGCAGACCCTGCCTGACTCGCTACGGGTGCCGCCGAAGTTCACGCCCTCCTGGCAGTGGTCGAACTTCGCCGATGTGTTCCGGTCGGTGCCGCTGGCCAGGCAGTTCCTCAACACAGTCGTGGTCACCGCGGCCGTCACCGCCGGGCAACTGCTGCTGTGCTCGCTGGCCGCGTTCGCCTTCGCCCGGCTCCGCTTTCCAGGCAGGGGCGCCCTGTTCCTGCTCTTCCTGGCCGTCCTCATGGTGCCAGGGGAACTGTTCCTCATCCCGCGTTACGAGATCATGATGGAGCTCGGCTGGCTGAACTCTCTGCAGGCGCTGATAGCGCCAGGCGTGTTCGGCGCGTTCGGTACCTTCCTGCTCCGGCAGTTCTTCCTGTCGTTGCCCAGGGAACTGGACGAGGCGGCCTCGATCGACGGGGCGAACCCGCTGCAGATCTACTGGCACATCCTGCTCCCTCTGGTCAGACCCGGCCTGCTGGCGCTCGGCATGCTGACTGTCATGTGGTCGTGGAGCAGCCTGCTCTGGCCACTGGTGGTCAACACCGATCCGGAGATGATGACGCTCTCGGCCGGACTCGCCTCACTCCGCGGTCAGTTCCTGACCAACTTCCCCATCCTGTTCGCCGGGTCGGTCGTGGCCTCGCTGCCCGTGATCGCCCTCTTCGTCGTCATGCAACGCCAGCTCATCGCCGGCATCGCCTTCACCGGTTCGAAGGGCTGATCGATGCCGACCTCAATCCCAGCGCACAGCACGAAACCGTGTTTCCGAGCGGGGGATCGGATTTCAGCCGCGGTGACGGCTCGACCGCCGAGCGGCAGCGGGGCGCCCGTGAGACGCACCTCGCTGCCGCCGTACGCGCTCACGGCAGTGGCCCCCGCACCCCATCAGGTGACAGGGACCCGAGCAGGACGGCTCAGCCGAAGGGGGTGCATCCTGCGGGGTACGCATTACCCGAGGTGACGATCTTTCCGCACGCCCGCCACGGGGACCCGTGGATGCCGACCGTCCCGGAGTTCATGGATGTGCTGCCCGACGGCACCTTCCTGAAGCCGGTCACGACGCCGGTCGCGTTCGTCACCCACACCTCGTCGCCTGCCTTCGCATGGATGATCTGGGCATGCCAGCCGTTGTCGCACCTCCAGAGGCGGACCGCCGTCGGGCGGGCGGCGGTGCCGCCGGACAGCCGGGTGGGCCCCGCCGTCACGGCGCAGCCCTGCGCCGAGAGTTCACCGGACGCTGCCAGGTCCCGTGCGGTCTGGGCGGAGGCGGGGGGTGCGGCCAGCGCCACGGTGGCCGCCGACATCGCCACGATCGCCGCTCTCCTGACGGCTGTGGTCCCGATTCGCATGATTCCTCCTGATGGAAGAGGTAATTCGCCGACCTCAGGAGTCAAGCCGGTGGCTGCGTCAGGACTGTGTCACACCAGTTTCACCGCGCCTGACGTCACTCATGGGCCCAGATCAGGGCCAGGAAGGAGTGGTGGCCGCCGTCCCTGCCCACGATCACGCGAACCCCGGCGAAACGCTCTCGATCCGCATGGGTGAGGTCGGCAGCGCGCCCGGTGAACACGGCCACGCGTGCGTGGGGCTGCCGCACTCCCGTCGGCGAGCGGAGGCTGGGTGGCGGCTCCTCGCGGAGCAAGGAGGCGTGGACGCGCCGCAGGTCGGCCGAGGGCGCGGTGCCCAGTTCCTCGGCCAGCAGCCGCCTGAGCCGTTCGTAGCTGGCCAGTGCCTCGGCCTGCCGCCCCGAACGACCGAGCGCGACGAGCAGGCGCTCCCACAGCGGTTCGCGCAGCGGGTGGCGCGCGGACAGCTCCATCAGCTCCGCGACCAGCTCGCCGTGACGCCCTTCGGCCATGTCGAGGTCGATCCGCCGCTCCACCGCGCCCAGCCGCGCCTCCTGCAGGTAGGCCGAGGCTGACGCGCACAGCCAGTCGGAGTCGACGCCTTCGAACGGCGAGCCACGCCACAGCGCCAGCGCCTCCTCCACCAGGGCGCGCTCCGCGAGCGTTCCTGGCGCGCGGCCCGCCTCGGCCAGCAACCGCCGAAAGCGCAGCACGTCGATCCGGTCGGGATCGACGTCCAGCAGGTAGCCGTCGGACAGCGTGCGAATCACGTCCCGGCCGAGCGCGCGGCGCAACCTGGTGACGTAGGTCTGGACGCCGCGCCGCGCGTTGAGGGGCAGATCCTCTCCCCACAGCGCCAGGGCGAGGCGTTCCACGGGTACCGTGTCGCCCGCGGAGATCGCCAGCGTGGCCAGCAGTGTTCTCAGGCGACCGGCGGTGAGCCGGATCTGGACATCGTCCCGCCGTACCTCCAGCGGCCCCAGCAGGGCGACGGCGACTCCTCTACCGCTCATGCGCTCACTGTCCTCCGCTCCCGCCGCCCGCGCGTCCGCCCGGCGGCGGCAGGACGAGTACGCCGTGTGGCGCACATGTGCCGTGTCGGGCTGACGCGGGCGGACCGGATGGACGAGTCCGGAGGCTGGTCACGATGAGTGGGCGTAGGCGACAAGGGATCGTTCGATCGGCTGGCGGGCGTGGCTGGTGCAAGGATCCCTGGCGGAACGCGAAGGGGCGAGTGACCTGACAAGCCATCGGACCGGACTTTCGTGCTGTCTCCACCGGAAGCCTCCCATGGGCGGGGTCACATGACTGCCGGACTTGACTATCGGCACATGCGTTCCGGTTCGGAACGAGGGCGGAGGCACGTGTCCGGAAACGTGGCGTCATCGTCTGGTACGGCCAACGCCTGCTACGGCCACGATCAGGGGCGACACAGCTCCGGATGAAGCCACACTGCCTCAAACGCGCCGAACCTACGACGAGTCCGTCTCCCCGCCTGGCCAGGGCGTGGACGAGGTTGCTGGGAAGACGCCCTCAACGACCGGCGACGGCTGTCAGCGCAGCGTGTGGCTGCCGCGGGAGCCCGGGCTCCGGTCAGTAGCGTCGGCACGGGGTACGGCGCGCCTCGTTGCCAGGTTCGCCAGCAGTCCGGCCACGCTCACAGCGGCGCCCGCCAGACCCAGTCCGGAAGGCGTGAGCTGCTCCTGGAGCAGGCCACCGAGGGCGCCCCCGAGGGCGACGCCGACGTAGATCGCCGAGTTGTTCAACCCCAGCAGCACAGCAGCGGCATCCGGCGCGTGCGCGACAAGGCGGCTTTGCTGCGGCACAACAGGCAGCGAGACGCAGACGCCCCAGAGCACCGCCCACACGATCGTCATCGCGAAGTCGCCGGTGGCCTGAGGGCTGACCCCGAGCATGACGGCGGCGGCGGCCAGCCCCCACGAGACCACCTGCCGAGGGGGGAAGCGGTCGGCGAGCCGTCCCGCCGCCATGTTGCCCACCATGTTGCCCACGCCCCAAGCCAGCAGCACGACGGTCAGCGACGTCGCAGAACCGCCGGTGGCACCCGCGACCGTGGGACTGATGTAGGTGTAGAGAACATGGGTGCCCGCAAGGGTCAACACGGTGACGGCGAGCATGCCGAACACGCGGATCTCCCGCAGCGGGGCCAGCCTGTCCCGCAACGTGACTGCCGGCAGGGAGATCGGCCCCAGGGCGACGGTCACACCCGCCGCCGCGACGACGCCGAGCGCGGCGACGGCCCACAACGTCAGCCGCCAGTCGGCGCCGCCGATCAGCGTGCCCGCCGGCAGTCCGAACGCGATGGCCAGCGTGAGCCCGCCCATGACGAAGGCCAGCGCCCGGCCGCGCCGTTGCTCGGGTGCGATCGCGGCCGCGGCGCCGATCAATCCGGCGCCCATGGCCGTCACGACGCGCGCGATAATCACGACCTCGTAGTTCGGGCCCACGGCCGTCGCGGCGTTGCCGACCACGAAGATCGCCAGGGCCAGCAGCAGGGCGGCCCGCCGATCCATCCCGCTCGTCAGCGCTCCAAGGATCGGCGCCGACACGGCGAACGCCAACGCGAACGCCGTAACCAGTTGCCCGGCCACCGCGACGCTCACGTCCAGGTCGGCGGCGATCTGCGGCAGCAGTCCGGCGATGATGAACCCGTCGGTGCCGACCGCGAAGAGCGCCATCGACAAGGGGATCAGCTGCCTGAGCAGCCGCTTCTGATCTCTCAACGTTCTTTCGTGTCCTTCCCGTGGCCCACCCCGCCGCGGAGCGCTCACGTCGAGCGGTCACGACCGTGGCGGCATGGGCGCGGCAGTATGTCCTTGCCGCGCCAGCATTTTCAGCGCCACTTGCTGATCGCTGTCCGACGGCTGTCCGGCGTAGGGTGGGCAGGTGCGGTTCGGTGTGCTTGGCCCTCTCTCGGTGGCGAAGGCGGACGGGACGCCGGTTGCCGTGCCCGGGGTCGAGGTGCGGGCCCTCCTGGCGCTGCTCCTGCTGCACGAAGGCCGCCTGGTCCCAGTCGACAGGCTGATCGGCGACCTGTGGCCTGGCTCGTTGCCGGCGCACCCCGCGAACGCGTTGCAGATCAGGGTCGCCCGGCTACGCCGGGCGCTGGAGGCTGCCGAGCCTGGCGCGCGTGCCTTGGTGGAGCACCGGTCCGCCGGTTACCGGCTTCGCGTGCCGGCCGAGTCGATCGACAGTGTCAGATTCCAGACGCTGCTTCATCGTGCCCGCACCTCCGTCGATCCATGGACCCGACGCCAGGTGCTCACTGACGCGCTGACGTTGTGGCGAGGCCCGGCGCTCGCCGGCTTCGAGGACCGCGCGTTTCACGCAGCCGGTGGCCGAGCGGCTGACCCAGCAGCGGCTGGCCGCCCTGGAAGACCTCGCCGAGGCGCGACTGGATCTGGGCGAGCACCACGCGGTCGCCGCGGAACTGACCGAATCGGTAGGCCGGCACCCCGGCCGCGAGCGGCTCGTGGCAGCGCAGATGCGTGCGCTCCACCGCTCCGGACGGCAAGCGGAGGCGCTGGCCGCGTACGACGAGTTCCGCCGCCGGATGGCGGTGGACCTGGGGCTCGATCCGAGCCCGGAGTTGGCGGCGCTCCATCAGGCGGTCCTGGTGCGCGACCCGGCGCTGGAGACGCCGCCGGGTCAGTGCCCCACGAACCTGCCCACCCCGGTGACCGAGCTGATCGGCAGGGAGGCGGCGGTCGCCGACGTGCTCATGTCGCTGGAGAGTCGGCGTCTGGTCACGCTCACGGGCCCCGGCGGGGTGGGCAAGACCCGCCTGGGAGTGGCGGTCGCCGCTGCGCTGGCCCCGTCGTACCCGGACGGCGTGTGGCTGGTCGAGCTGACCGGGTTGGATGGCGCCCATGCGGCCGATGCCGTCGCCGAGGCCGTGATGGCGGTGCTGGGCATCCGCGAGAACACCATGCTGGGGCCGGCTCCCGCCGGCGAGCCGATGGGCCACCTCGATCGGCTGACCGCCTTTCTGCGCGGCAAGAGACTCCTTCTCCTGCTCGACAACTGCGAGCACGTGGCGGGACAGGTCGCGGAGCTCGTGCTGGCCCTGCTCCATGCGGCGCCCGGCCTGCGCGTGCTGGCGACCGGCCGCGAACGGCTGGGCATGGCCGGCGAGGTGCTGTACGCGGTGCCGCCGCTGGACGTCCCCACCCCCGGGGCTGATGTGGAGGCCATATGGGAGTCCAGTGCGGCGCGGTTGTTCTGCGCCCGCGCCGCCGACGCCGATCCGGGGTTCACGCTGGAGGCGGCCAACGCGCGGGTCGTGACCGACCTGGTACGCGGGCTGGACGGTCTGCCGCTTGCTCTCGAGCTGGCCGCCGCGAAGGTCCGGGCACTGGGTGTGCACGAGCTCGCAGCCCGTCTGGATGACCGGTTCCGGCTGCTGGCCGCCGGCAGCCGCGGCGCTCCGGCCAGGCACCGGACTCTGCAGGCCGTACTCGACTGGAGCTGGGAACTGCTCACCGACAACGAACGGGTCGTGCTGCGCCGTCTCGCCGTCATGGACGGCGGCACACTGGCGGCGATCGAATCGATCTGCGCGGACGGCGACGCCGCCGCCCGAGGCGTGGCCGGGACCCTGGCACAGCTCGTGGACCGCTCGATGGTCATGGTCACCGGCGATCGGCGCTACCGCCTGCTGCAGACCATCGCCGCCTACGCCAGGGCGCGGCTCGACGAGGCAGAGGAGAGCGACGCCGTACGTGCCAGACACTCCCTGTACCACGTGTCGATGGCCGAGGCCCTGCTGCCTGGACTGTTCGGTCCTGATCAGCAGTCCTGCCTCCAGCAGCTCGACACCGAGCACGGCAACCTCCATTGCGCGCTGGACCATGCGATCGCTCAAGGGTCCGCCGAGCTCGCGTTGCGGCTGGTCGACGCGCTGGCCTGGTCGCTGTTGCTGCGTGGCCGGGTACGCCAGGCGGCACGGTGGGCCGACCGGGCGCTCGCCGTCGCCGGGCCCGCGCCGCAGGCCCTGCGCGCGCGGGTGCACTCGTGGCAGGCGGGCATCGCGATCCTGCTCGACGTCGAGCACGACCCGGCGGCCGCGGCCCGCACCGCGCTGACACATTTCAGCGGCGCCGACGACCCTGACGGGCTCGCCATGGCGCACTGGTTCTTGGCGTACGTGCTCCTCCACGCCGGAGACCTGGACACCGGCGAGGAGCTGGCGATGCGTGCTGCGGCGGGCTTCCACACGCTCGGCCACCCCTGGGGCCAGGCCGTCGTCGCAAGCCTGCGCGCCAACCACGCACTGGCAAGGGGAGATCTGGCCACCTCGCAGACGGCGTGCGACAACGCACTCGCGCTGTTCCGGTCACTCGGAGACCGGGGCGGCGAACTGCTCACGGTGTACCCGCGCGCCGCGCTTGCCGAGATCCGGGGCGACCATGACACGGCCGAGCGACTGCACCGCGACGGGCTCCGGCTGGCCGAGGATCTGGGCATGTGGGCCGAGGCCGCCGATCGGCTGTCCGGACTCGGCCGGATCGCGATGCTGCGCGATGATCACGGCACGGCGAGAGAGCTCCACGAGCGGGCCAGGCGGCTCGCCGCCGAACACGGCTTCAAGGCCGGCGAGGTCTACGCCGTGATCGGCCTGGGGCAGACGGCCCGCCATTCCGGCGACCTGGCAGCGGCCAGCGATCATCTGCACGAAGCCGCCGCGTGGTATCGCCGGACGGTCAGCGCACCGGGATATGCGGCAGTGCTCAGCGAGCTCGGCTTCATCGCCGAGCGAAAAGGCGACCCGGCAGAGGCGGCTGCCTACCACCGGCAGGCGCTCGCCTCCGCTCGGCGGCTGGGTAATCCCCTGGCCCAGGCCACAGCCCTGGAGGGCATCGCCGGGGCCCACCTGCTGGCCGGTCGGCAGTCACAGGCCGCCCACCTTCTGGGCGCCGCACACGCCCTCCGGGAGTCGTCGGGAGTGACGTGATCTCAGTGTGCCGCCAGGTGGTTGTGCCTTCCGGCTGAGCCGGGTGCGAGTGCGCGGATCTGCCGACGAGCGCGCACCTCTGGCTTCCGGAGCGACGTCACGTGACGAGCACGGCGGTGAGCATCGAGAGATACGACTCATGGGCGAGACGCAGGCTGTCAAGGTCGGACGTCTCGAACCACGCCACAGCGTCGTGCTCGTCCGGCGCGGCGTTGACGGGTGTTCCGGTCCACCTGTCGACCATCCAGATCTGCATGCCGAACGTCGCGGTCCGGATCTCATGCATCGGCGGGCTGGACGGCTCCGATGCCGTGATTCCCAACTCCTCCCGAAGCTCGCGCACAAGGCTCTCTTCCGGATCCTCCCCCTCCTCAACATGACCGCCCGGCAGGTCCCACACGTCGGGATACCAACGGCGTCCGGCGCTTCGATGACACAGCAACACCCGATCGCCGTCGCGAAGAACGGCCGTCACAATCCGGACAGGACCGGAGTCGTCAGCGGAGGTCGTCATCGGCACATTGTGACCCATGCGGATCCGCCGCAGACAAGGCGCGTCCCGCCGCCGACACCCGTCACCGTGCGTGAGCGGTGCGCCGGCCGGCGACAGACACGAGGGGCGGCACCCAACCTCACGAACATCGAGATCGGTGAGATTCCGCTGGTGCCGAAACTCAGCGACCTCTGGTGCCGGAACTCACGAACAAAGCCATGGGGGATGTCGCGTTCGCCGCGGAACCAGTGCAGCACCATGACCGCTTGCCGGAATGGCGTCAAGACCGGCCGGCTGAGTTTCTCGTGGTGAGAGCTCCTCTGCCGGGGGGTCCACGCCTGTTCCCGGCCTTCGGCGACTCCTCCCGAAAAGCCCGGAACGCCGCTGGCGGCGATCATACGAAGGCGTACATGGTGTTGCCATGGGGCTACCTTGATCGGCCCATTCCCCATAAACTACGCGGATGCTTCCTAACCTCGACGGCGAGGCGGGTGCCAGCGCCGAGCAACGCCTCCAGGACGAGACGATCATCTGGCTGACGACGGTCAGGTCCGACGGACAGCCTCAGACGTCGCCTGTGGGGTACGTGTGGGACGGAGTGAGATTCCTGATCATCAGCAATCCCGGCGCCCCGAAGATCCGCAACCTGCGTGACAACCCCAAGGTCACGCTGCACCTGGACCTCGACGGCAACGCGGAGCGATTCAGCGTCCTCACCATCGAGGGCGTCGCCGAGCTGGAACCTGCGCCCCTGGGCGGGCCTGCGCCGCTGAGTGAGCGGGAGGTCTCCGCCTACCTGGAGAAGCACCTGGAGTCGATGCGCTGGGCCGGTTTGACGCCCGAGCAGACCTTTGCCGACTTCTCCACCGCGATCCGGGTGACGCCAATCCACGCCCGCTGCTACTGAGCCGCCTGCCGCTGAGGTGAGCGATCGGGACGGGGCGGCGAAAACCGCCGGTCCGGGATCCACTACACAGGTGAGAGCTCTTCTACGAGGGCTCCACGTCTGTTCCGGCCTTCGACAACTCACTCGCGAAAGCCTGGAACGCCCTTGGAGGCCAATCCGCGATGCCCGTTGTAGTGCTCGGCATACCCTGCTGGGGCGGTGTCAGGTGCGGGTCCAGCGCTGGTTGGCGCCGCCGTGACAGGAGTAGAGCTGGAGCCGGGTGCCGTTGACGGTCCCCTGGCCCACGGCGTCCAGGCACAACCCGGACTGCGCCCCTGTGACGGTGCCGTCGGCGTTCAGGCGCCATTTCTGGTTGCCGCCGCCGTGACAGGAGTAGATCTGGATACCGGCTCCGTTGCCGGCGCCGGCCGCATCGAGGCACTTGTTGCCGTAGACCCGGAGCTCTCCGGCCGAGGTGGCGGTCCACTGCTGGTTGCCGCGCCCGTTGCAGTCCCACAACTGCACCGCGGTGCCGTCGGCGGTGGCGGCGCCGGGCACGTCCAGGCAACGCCCGGAGCCGACTCCCCTGATCTGTCCGGCGGGTGGCGGAGTCGGCGTCGTGGTGGACGAGCCGCCGTCCAGGCCGAAGAAGCGGATGGCGTGCGCGGCCATCCCTGGTCGCGGCAGGTCGTGGCCGGCTCCGGTGATGGTGTACGCCTCGACCTGCCCGGAGCCGAAGACTCGCCGGGTCCATGCGGATTGCGGGCTGTCGGTGGAGGCCGGAGTCTGGCTCAGCCCGTGCACGTTGGTCCACTGGTCGACCTCCTCCTGCAGCATCGTGTACGGCAGCACGGAGTCGGCGGTGCCGTGCCAGGCCATCAGGCGCGGCCGGGGCCCTGTGTAGCCGGGGTAGGCGTTCCTGACCAGGTCACCCCACTGCTGCGGTGTCTTGTCGCCGCACCCGGCGGGGCCGAGGCAACCGTAGGGAACTCCCGCGAACGGCGCGCCGGCCTTGAACACGTCCGGGTACGTGGCGAGCAGGTTGTTGGTCTCCATGGCGCCGGAGGAGAAGCCGGTGGCGAACACTCGCTGCGGGTCGCCGTTGTAGCGTTGCAGCACATAGGCCGTCATGGAGACGATCGACACCGGGTCACTGCCGCCACCGTGGCGCAGGGCCTCGCTGGACCACACGTCGAAACAGTTCGACATGCCGTTGGCGCTCTTGTTCGCCTGCGGGTAGATGACGATGAAACCGTACCGGTCGGCCAATGAGGCGAACTCGGTGCCCTGGTGGAAGCCCGGCGCCCAGCCGTTGCAGCCGTGCATCGCCACCAGGACTCCCGGGCGGGATGCCACCGTGTCGGGGACGTAGAGGTACATCCGCAGGCCGCCGGGGTTGGCTCCGAAGCTGGTCACTTCGGTCAGGGTCGCCGCCGACGCTCCCGGCGCGACCGTGACGAACACGGACAGAGCGGCGGCTACCGCCGTGATCAGAGCCGCCAGGGCGGCTCCGATGCCCGCGCACCTTCTCGTACGGCGTGCGCTTCGCTGCATGGGTTCACCTCTCCGATGTTAGCGTTAACAAACCGCTGGACTGGTGGAGCTCCCCTGGGGCCGGTGGAGGTGGTGGCAGAACGGAGCAAACACGAGGCAGAAAGGGGCTGTCAAGAGCGCCTTAACGTGCAGCGCGTCGACGGAGGCGACACCCGAGCGCGCTCACCTCGGATGACGGGCCTGGCCGGATTCGACCAGCGCGAGCGTCTCCGTGAAACTTTCATTCGCATCCAACCCGAGGCCTCCGTTGAAACTTTCAAGGACCGCCGCCCCAGAGAATGCCCAGTGCAATCGGCAAGGGAAGGATGGAGTCGCCGAAAATTTTTACTCCGTCCTTGACTATTTTCGGTGAGGTTCCCACACTGAGTGCCCGAGGTGATCTCCCCTGCCGGCTCGGTGGTGCTCAACAGGGGACTGCCGTCCCGACGCCTGTGGTGTGCGTCCCAGCCGGGGCGCGGCGTCGGTCCCGCGGGTGTCCCGCACCAACCCTTCCCCGATTCGCATACGGAGGCTCAAGCATGCGTGTCAACGCCATGTCCCCACCCACCGCCCGACGGCCGCTCGGCGCGCGCCGCCGGGCGCTGATCACCGGCGCGCTCGGCGCACTCGGCCTGATCACGGCACTGGCGACGGCGATTCCGGCCGATGCCGCGGCGAGCACACTCGGCGCGGCCGCCGCGCAGAGCGGCCGCTACTTCGGCACCGCCATCGCCTCGGGCAAGCTCGGCGACTCCGCCTACACGACGATCGCCAATCGCGAGTTCGACATGGTGACGGCCGAGAACGAGATGAAGATCGACGCCACCGAGCCCAACCGGGGCCAGTTCAACTTCACCGCCGGGGACCGGGTCTACAACTGGGCCGTGCAGAACGGCAAGCGGGTGCGCGGGCACACCCTGGCCTGGCACTCACAGCAGCCGGGCTGGATGCAGGCGCTGTCGGGCAGCTCGCTGCGCCAAGCGATGATCAACCACATCAACGGCGTCATGGGCCACTACAAGGGCAAGATCTACGCCTGGGACGTGGTCAACGAGGCCTATGCCGACGGCAACTCCGGCGGCCGACGTGACTCCAACCTCCAGCGCACCGGCAACGACTGGATCGAGGTGGCCTTCCGCACCGCGCCCGCCGCCGACCCGGCCGCCAAGCTGTGCTACAACGACTACAACATCGACAACTGGACCTGGGCCAAGACACAGGGCGTCTACAACATGGTCAGGGACTTCAAGGCCCGCGGCGTGCCGATCGACTGCGTCGGCCTGCAGTCCCACTTCAACAGCAACAGCGCCTACAACAGCAACTACCGCACGACCATCCAGAGCTTCGCCGCGCTGGGGGTCGACGTGCAGATCACCGAGCTGGACATCCAGGGCGGCTCGGCCACCACGTACGCCAACGTCGTCAACGACTGCCTGGCGGTGCCGCGCTGTACCGGCATCTCGGTCTGGGGAGTTCGCGACAGCGACTCCTGGCTCGGCGCCAACACCACCCCGCTGCTCTTCGACAGCAACGGCAACAAGAAGGCCGCCTACACCGCGGTGCTCAACGCGCTCAACGGCGGCAGCACGACGCCGCCGCCCGGTGGGGGCGACGCGGGGCAGATCAAGAGCACGGCCTCCGGCCGCTGCGTCGACGTGCCCAGCGCCGGCACCACCGACGGCACCGCGGTACAACTGTGGGACTGCAACGGTCAGAGCAACCAGCAGTGGACGCGGACCTCAGCAGGGGAATTGAAGGTGTACGGCAACAAGTGCCTGGACGCCGGGGGAACGGGCAACGGCGCCAAGATCCAGATCTACTCCTGCTGGGGTGGCGACAACCAGAAATGGCGCGTCAACTCCGACGGCACGATCGTGGGCGTACAGTCCGGGCTGTGCCTTGACGCCGTCGGCGGCGGCGTCGGCAACGGCACGGGGCTGCAGCTGTACAGCTGCTGGGGCGGCAGCAACCAGAAGTGGACCTACAACGCGGGCACCGCGTGAGCTTCACCGGCTGCTCGCCCCGGCGCCGGGCCTACTGACCCAGAACAGCTCCACCCGCTGACCGCACCCCGGGTGCGGTCAGCGGGTGGAGGCGGAGCAGCGCGCGCACAACCCCACGACTTCAGACAGTAAGTTAACCCGCACAAGGCCGCACCTTACCCTGTTGCCTCCCGGCGACTTCTGTGAAACTTTCACAGGAACGAGCGGTGCGGCGCGATCTCCTTGGCCGCAGAACCCCCAGGCGGGAAGGCATTCCGGCGGCAACGCCATGGTCGGCGAGGAATGCCCTCGTTGACGCCGGGCCGGCCGTCGGATGTACTCCGCGACAACGTACTCAATGGAACAGGCCACACAGCTCTGGACAAGAGAATGTTAACGCTAACAAATTCTCGTGGTGATCTTGCCAAGGAGCCCCGGATGCCCCCTCCCCGACTACGGCACACGACACACCGTCCGTCGGCATGCTGCGGGCACCCGAGACGTCGCCCATGAAATGTTAACGCTAACACTCACTTGAGAGTGAACCCGTGACCGGCGGCCGGTCACCACCCCCCATCTCCGAGGAGCACCGCATGTCCTTGAGCCGTCGTCAGCTCTTCCACGCCGCAGGCGCGACCGCCGCGCTCTCGGTCGCCGGCCAGGTAGCCGGCACATCCCCCGCTCTGGCGGCACTCCCCCAGGCCAGATCCGACATCGGCGTCTCGGCCTACGAGTTCGACCTCGGCCAGGTCCGGCTGACCTCTGGTCGCCTGCTCGACAACCAGAACCGCACCCTCAGCTACCTGCGCTTCGTCGACGTCGATCGGCTCCTGTACGTCTTCAGGACCAACCACCGGCTGTCCACCAACGGCGCGGCGGCCAACGGCGGCTGGGACGCCCCCAGTTTCCCGTTCCGGTCCCACATGCAGGGCCATTTCCTGACGGCGTGGGCGCAGGCCTACGCCGTGCTCGGCGACACCACCTGCCGGGACAAGGCCGACTACATGGTGGCCGAGATGGCCCGATGCCAGGCGAACAACGGCGCCGCCGGATTCACCAGCGGCTACCTGTCCGGTTTCCCCGAGTCGGACATCACGGCCGTGGAGAACCGCACCCTGACCAACGGCAACGTGCCGTACTACTGCATCCACAAGACCCTGGCCGGGCTGCTGGACGTCTGGCGGCTGATCGGCAACACCCAGGCCAGGACCGTGCTGCTGGCCCTGGCAGGGTGGGTGGACGCACGCACGTCGCGACTCGGCCCGAGCCAGACGCAGGCCATGCTCGGCACCGAGTTCGGCGGCATGAACGCCGTGCTGACGGACCTGTACCAGATGACCGGGGACTCCCGCTGGCTGACCACGGCCCAGCGGTTCGACCACGCGGCCGTGTTCGATCCGCTGGCCGCGGGCCAGGACCGGCTCAACGGGTTACACGCCAACACACAGGTGCCCAAGTGGATCGGGGCGGCCCGCGAGTACAAGGCGACGGGCACGACCCGCTACCGCGACATCGCCGTCAACGCCTGGTCCATCACCGTCGGCGCGCACACGTACGTGAACGGCTCCAACAGCCAGGCCGAGCACTTCCGCGCACCCAACGCGATCGCCGCCCACCTGACCAGGGACACCGGTGAGGCGTGCAACACCTACAACATGCTCAAGCTGACCCGGGAGCTGTGGCTGCTGTCGCCGGCCCGGGCCGACTACTTCGACTACTACGAGAACGCCCTGCTCAACCACCTGATCGGGCAGCAGAACCCGGCGGACGCACACGGTCACGTCACCTACTTCACCCCGCTCAACCCCGGCGGACGGCGGGGTGTCGGACCGGCCTGGGGCGGAGGCGCCTGGAGCACGGACTACAACTCCTTCTGGTGCTGCCAGGGCACCGGGGTCGAGACCAACACCAAGCTGATGGACTCGATCTACTTCCACAACGGCACCACCCTGTTCGTGAACCTGTTCGTGCCCTCCACGCTCAACTGGAGCCGGCGCGGCATCACGGTCACCCAGACAACCTCCTATCCGGTCGGCGACACCACGTCGCTGCAGGTCAATGGCGATGCGAGCGGATCATGGACGATGCGCATCCGCGTCCCGGCCTGGACCCAGGGCGCGACGATCAGCGTCAACGGAGTCCGGCAGAACATCGCCACCACGCCGGGCACCTACGCCGACCTCACCCGGTCGTGGGCGCCGGGCGACACCGTGACCGTGCGGCTGCCCATGCGGGTGGTCATGAAGGCCGCCAACGACAACCCCGACGTGCAAGCCGTCACCTATGGCCCGGTCGTGTTGTCGGGCGATTACGGCAACACCGGCCTGTCGTCAGCCCCCGCCCTGGCCCCTTCCTCGATCACCCGGACCAGCGCCTCCTCTCTGACCTTCACGGCCACGGCCAACGGGGCGTCGGTGCGGCTGGGGCCGTTCTACGACGCGCACGACCACAACCACGTCGTCTACTGGAACACCGGTGGCCAGGGCGGTACCGGCGCGGCGAGCTTCCGGCTGATCAACGCGGCCAGCGGGCTGGCCCTCGGCGTCCAGAACATGTCCACCGCCGACGGCGGCCCTGGCCCTCCAGTGGACCGACAACGGCACCGCCGACCACGACTGGGTCCCGATCATCGACGGCGGTGCCCTGCGGTTCCGCAACGTGAACAGCGGCAAGGTACTCGGCGTCGAGAACATGTCGACCGCCGACAACGCCCGGGTGCTCCAGTGGGGTGACACCGGCACCGCCGACCACCGCTGGACGATCAGCGACGTCGGCGACGGCTCAGTCAAGATCCGCAACGTCCACAGCTCCAAGCTGCTCGGCATCCAGAACGGCTCGACCGCCAACGGCGCCCAGGTCGTCCAGGACTCCGACGACGGCAGCCCCGACAACCAGTGGCGGTTCGTGCCGAACGGCGCGCGGCGTCTCCAGAACATCGGCACCGGGATGGTCGTCGGCGTCACCGGCATGTCCACAGCCGACGGCGCGCTCGTCATCCAGTGGGGCGACACCGGCACCGCCGACCACTTGTGGACGGCGATCGTCGACACCGGCGGCTACCTGCGGCTGCGCAACTCCCACAGCCAGAAGGTGCTGGGCGTGGAGAACATGGGCACCGCTGCAGGGTCGCGCGTCGTGCAGTGGGCCGACAACGGCACCGCCGACCACCGCTGGCGGCTGCGCCACGGGCCGGCCGCCGGCTTCCGCATCCAGTGCGCCTACGGCGGACGCGTCCTCGGCCTCGCCGGCACCTCGCAGGGCGCGCAGGTCGTGCTCGCCGACGACAACGGCGCGGACAACAACCTCTGGAGGTTCCTGTGAGGCGCGTGCTCGCGGTTCTCTCGTCCCTGCTTCTCGTGGGCGTGTTCCTCACGCCCCAGGCGTCGGCCGCGACGGTCGACACGAACGCGTGGTACGTGCTGGTGAACCGCAACAGCGGCAAGGCCCTGGACGTCTACAACCTGTCCACCGCCGACGGTGCGCGGATCACCCAGTGGACCCGTAACAACGGTAACCAGCAGCAGTGGCAGTTCGTCGACTCCGGCGGCGGCTACTACCGGCTCAAGTCCCGCCACTCCGGCAAGGTCCTGGACGTCCACAACTTCTCCACCGCCAACGGCGCGAACATCGTCCAATGGGCCGACCACAACGGCACCAACCAGCAATGGAGACTGGCCGACTCCGCCGGAGGCCACATCCGCTTGATCAACCGCAACAGCGGCAAGGCCCTCGAAGTCCAGAACGCCTCCACCGCCGACGGCGCCGCCATCGTCCAATACGACGACTGGGGCGGGAACAACCAGCAATGGCAGCTCGTCCCGGCCAGCGGCGACAGCGACTACACCAACCCGGTCGTCTGGCAGGACTTCGCCGACGGCGACATCATCAGGGTCGGCGACGCCTACTACTACTCGGCCTCGACGATGCACTACTCGCCGGGCGCGCCGATCCTGCGCTCCTACAACCTGGTCGACTGGGAGTACGCCGGCCACTCTGTCCCGAGGCTCGACTTCAACTCTGCCGCCTACGATCTCACCGGCGGCCGGGCGTACGTGAAGGGCATCTGGGCCTCGACCCTGAACTACCGGCCCAGCAACGCCACCTACTACTGGATCGGCTGCGTCGAGTTCAACCGGACCTACGTCTATACCGCCTCCGCCGTGGACGGCACGTGGACCAAGCGCTCGCAGATCGGCAACTGCTACTACGACGCCGGCCTGCTGATCGACAGCGACGACACCATGTACGTCGCCTACGGCAACGGCACCATCAGCGTCGCCCAGCTCTCGGCCGACGGGCTCAGCCAGGTGCGCGCCCAGCAGGTGTTCCAGACTCCGAGCAGCGTCGGCACCCTGGAGGGCGCCCGCTTCTACAAGCGAGGCGGCTACTACTACATCTGGCTGACCCGCCCCGCCAACGGCCAGTACGTGCTCCGCTCCACCTCGCCGTGGGGCCCGTACGAGATGCGCCAGGTCCTGCTCGACATGCCGGGCCCCATCTCCGGCGGCGGCGTCCCCCACCAGGGCGGGCTCGTCCAGACGCAGAACGGCGACTGGTACTACATGTCCTTCGTCGACGCCTACCCCGGCGGTCGGGTCCCCGCCCTCGCGCCGATCACCTGGACCAACGACTGGCCGACTGTGCAGACCGTCAACGGCGGCTGGGGAGTCACCTATCCCAAGCCGAACATCCAGACCAACCGGACCGTGGCGCCCATGATCGGACCCGACACCTTCACCTCGGGCAGCCTCGGGCACCGCTGGGAGTGGAACCACAACCCCGACACCAGCCGCTTCTCCACCGGCAACGGCCTGCGCCTGCAGACCGCGACCGTCACAGCCGACCTCTACAACGCCCGTAACACGCTGACCCACCGCATCCAGGGCCCGTCGTCGACGGCGACCATCGAGCTCGACCACTCGCAGATGACCAACGGCGACCGCGCCGGGCTGGCCATGCTGCGCGACCAGTCGGCCTGGATCGGCGTCAAGCGCGACAACGGCGTCAACCGGGTCGTGATGACCAACGGCCTGACCATGAACAGCTCGTGGCAGACCACCGGCACCGGCACCGAGGCGGCGAGCGCGGCCATCTCGGGCGGCCGGATCTGGTTGCGGGTCAGCGCCGACATCCGGCCGGGGTCCGGCAGGCAGGCCCGCTTCTCCTACAGCACCGACGGCAGCACCTTCGTGAGCCTCGGTCCCGCCTTCACGTTGAACAACGCCTGGCAGTTCTTCATGGGCTACCGCTTCGGGATCTTCAACTACGCCACCCAGTCCCTCGGCGGCGCGGTCACCGTGCGCCGCTTCGACCTCACCACCCCCTGACCAGACACTTCGACAGATGAATCGGAGAACCTCATGAAATGCAGACCACTGACCGTCCTCGCGACGGTGGCCACCTTACTGGCGAGCCTGTTCGTCGTCCTTCAGACGCAGTCCGCCTACGCGGCCACCGTCGACACCAACGCCTGGTACGTGCTGGTGAACCGCAACAGCGGCAAGGCTCTGGACGTCTACAACCTCGCCACCAACGACGGCGCCCGCATCACCCAGTGGAGCAGGAACAACCAGAATCAGCAGCAATGGCAGTTCGTCGACTCCGGCGGCGGCTACTACCGCGTCAAGTCCCGCCACTCCGGCAAGGTGCTCGACGTCCACAACTTCTCGACCGCCAACGGCGGCGCGATCGTGCAATGGGCCGACGGCAACGGCACCAACCAGCAGTGGCGGCTGGCCGACAGCTCGGGCGGCCATGTGCGGTTCATCTCGCGCCACAGCAACAAGGCCCTGGAGGTCCAGGGCGCCTCCACCGCCGACGGCGCGAACATCGTCCAGTACGACGACTGGGACGGCGCCAACCAGCAGTGGCAGCTCGTCCGGGTCGACGGCGGCAACCCCGGTACGTGCGATCTTCCCTCGACGTACCGCTGGACCTCGACGGGCCCGCTCGCGAACCCGAAGTCGGGCTGGGTCTCGCTCAAGGACTTCACCGTCGCCCCCTACAACGGCAGGCACCTCGTCTACGCCACGACGCACGACACGGGCACGAGATGGGGCTCGATGAACTTCAGCCCCTTCACCAACTGGTCCGACATGGCCTCGGCCAGCCAGAACACGATGTCCTCCTCGACAGTCGCGCCCACGCTCCTCTACTTCGCCCCGAAGAACATCTGGGTGCTCGCCTACCAGTGGGGCGGGACAGCCTTCTCCTACAGGACCTCCAGCGACCCCACCAACCCGAATGGCTGGTCTGCTCAGCAGGTGCTCTTCTCAGGAAGCATCACCGGCTCCAGCACGGGCCCCATCGACCAGACACTCATCGGTGACGGCACGAACATGTACCTGTTCTTCGCCGGGGACAACGGCAAGATCTACCGGGCCGGCATGCCCATCGGGAACTTCCCTGGCAGTTTCGGCACGACCTCGACGGTGATCATGAGTGACACGACGAACAACCTGTTCGAAGCCGTTCAGGTCTACAAGCTGCAGGGCCAGAACCGATACCTCATGATCGTCGAGGCAATCGGCTCGCAGGGCCGCTACTTCCGCTCGTTCACCGCCACCAGTCTGAACGGTTCGTGGACACCCCAGGCCGCCACCGAGAGCAACCCCTTCGCTGGCAAGGCCAACAGCGGCGCCACCTGGACCAACGACATCAGCCACGGCGAACTGGTCCGCGCCAGCGCCGATCAGACCATGACCGTTGATCCATGCAACCTGCAGCTGCTCTACCAGGGGCGCAACCCCAACTCCGGCGGCGACTACGGCCTCCTGCCCTACCGGCCGGGTCTGCTGACACTGCAGCGCTGATGGCGTGACGCCGTTCGGGGCGGCCCGGCGGTCCGGGCCGCCCCTCCATCAACGGCGGGAGCGGGCGGCGTACGGCGCGACCAGCCCACACCGACGCGTGCCGTGATCGCTCAGCTCGCCGAGCTGGCCGGAGTCTCCACCGCGACGGTCTCCAAGGTCGTGAACGGCCGTTGCCCGGCCATCATCCGCTCTTGCCGCTGTCGTACTTGCTGTCCATGGTGTCGGCCGCGTACCTGGCCAGAGGGCCGGCGCGTCGGCCCGTTCGTGACCGTGTCGTTCGGCGACGTCGGCCAGGTCGTCGGCCAGCGGCTCCTCTACGGTCGGGCGCCGGTAGATGTCCAGCCGGGCGAACTCCCGGCCGGCATTATCTCCCCGCTTCTGCTGCTGGAGGACCGAGATGGGATCTATCGCGAAGAACGCGGTGGCGTGCGTCGTCGCCGGCGGCGGCCCGGCGGGCATGGTGCTAGGCCTGCTGCTGGCCAGATCCGGCGTGGAGGTAGCGGGCTGGAGAAGTACCCCGACTTCCTGCGCGACTTCCGCGGCGACACGGTGCACGCCTCCACCCTCAACCTGCTGGACCAGCTCAGCCTCGGCGACCGTTTCGCCGCTCTGCCGCAGCAGCGCGAGCAACGGCTCACCATGGAGTTCGACGACGGCGCCATCACCGAGGACTTCAGCCGCCTGCCGGGCCGCCACCAGCACATCGCGCTGGTGCCGCAATGGGACTTCCTCAACCTGCTCGCCAATGCCGCCGCCGAGTCGCCGCACTTCCACCTCGCCCAGCACGCCGAGGTCATCGACCTGCTCCGGCAGGGCGGGCGGGTGCGCGGGGTGCGCTACACCGACAAGGACACCGGCCGGACGAGCGAGCTGGCCGCGCCGCTGGTGGTGGCGACCGACGGCCGGCACTCCACCGTACGGGACCTGCTCGGGCTGCGGCCCCGCTCCTCCGCCACGCCGCACGATTGCCTGTACGTCCGCATCCCCCGCCTACCCGGCGACCCCGACGGCACGTTCCTACGCTTTTCGGCCACCGGTGGCCTCATCATGATCAACCGTGGCGACTACTGGCAGGCCGCCCTGCTCATCGGCAAGGACACGGCGCAGGACGCGCTGGCTGACGACGGAGCGTGGACCCGCCGTGCCATCGCCCGGCTCGCCCCGTACACCAGCGAGCGCATGGCCGCCATTGGTGCGGCCGACATCGCGGTCCTGCAGATCCGCAGCGACCGGCTCGCCCGGTGGTGGGTGCCGGGCGCGCTGCTCATCGGCGACGCCGCGCACGCCATGTCCCCATCGCGGGCGTGGGAGTCAACCTGGCGGTGCAGGACGCCGTCGCCGCGGCCCGGATCCTGGTGCCCGCTCTGCGGCGTGGCCGGGTGAGCGATAGGGAACTGGCCCGGGTGCAGCGCCGCCGCCAGTGGCCGACCATACTCACCCAGGTGGCGCAGCGCATGGCACAGGAGCGTTTCGTGGCCGCCTCCATCACCGGCGACGCCTTTGTGACCCCCGCGCTACGTGTGCCGCAGCTGTTGCGGAGCCTGCGGCACTGGCAGGGGTTACCGTATCTGCTCGGCAGAGCCGTGGGGCTGGGCGTCCGGCCCGAGCGCCTGACCGGCCAGCTGGAGCCGTTGAGCCATGGGTGAGCGGTTCTTCGTCGCGGTGACCGTGGCCGCGACCCTGGTGACTGTCGCGGTCTCCATCGTCGTGATCGCCGACCCTGCCTTCGCCCTGCCCGCCGGCTCGGCCGTGAGCCCGGCGCAGGTAGCGGGTGCGGCAGCGCTGCCAGCAGGCGCCCGGCAAACTCGCGCCGATCGCCTGCACGCAACCGGTGTGAGCATCGGATGACCAGGTGCACCCCCGACAGGCCGCGGGCGACCAGCTCGCGTAGGAAGGCCAGCCAGCCGGCGCCGTCCTCGGCCGAGGTGACCTCCAGGCCGAGGATCTCCCGCTGGCCGCCTGCGTTGACGGCGGTGGCGACCAGGACGTGGACGCTGATGATCCGTCCGCCTTCGCGGACCTTCTGGGTCAGGGCGTCCAGCGTGCGGGTGCGGAACGTCTCCACCTGCGCATCGAGCGCCTCGGCCATCTCCTAGACCTGGCTTTGGGAGATGTGCTTGATGCCGAGTTGTTCGACCAGCTTGTCTACCCGCCGCGTTGAGACACCGAGCAGGTAGCTGGTGGCCACCACCCTGATGAGCGCTTGTTCGGCCCGGCGGCGCCGTTCCAGCAGCCAGTCGGGGAAGTGAGAGCCGCAGCGCAGCTTGGGGATGGCGAGCTCAACGGTGCCTGCGCGCACCGCGGCGGGCCACCACGACGCGGCGCCGCCGGTTGATCGAGCATTGACAGCGGCCCCGCTTCGACGAAAGATACGGTCATCCGTACAACATGTGGAGGATGTATGAGGCTTCTGGCCACCGTGGTGCTGTTATTGGGCATCATGGTCTCCCCCGCGCGAGCCACCGCCACGATCGAGTCGCACTACAGGGTTGCGGGACCGTGGACGGTCGTCACCGCCGACGTCGGCACCGCGTACAAGCTCTACTACCCGGCCGATCTCGGCGTCGGAGGCTTCAGGCATCCGATCATCACGTGGGGCAACGGGACCAACGCGGTGCCCTCGCAGTACTCGGGTGTGCTCAACCAGCTCGCGTCCTGGGGTTTCGCGGTGGTCGCCTCGACGGACAAGACGACAGGCACCGGCTCGGAGATGATCGACGCCGCACGGTACCTGGTCGACAGGAACGCCGATCCGGCCAGCGCCTTCTACGGAAAACTCGACGTCACCAAGGTCGGCGCCGTCGGCCACTCCCAGGGCGCGGGCGGATCGGTCAACACGGCCACCAAGTCGGGTGGCCTGATCACGTCGGTGGTGCCGATCGCCCTGCCCGCCCCCGGCTTGGTGGGGTCGGGCGACAGGTTCTTCGTGGATCAGCTGACCTGTCCCGTGCTGTTCCTCAGCGGCAGCAACGACTGGCTGATCTCGCCGCACTCCGCCGTCCAGGGCTACTACAACGCCGTCCCCGGCGCCGCCGCCAAGGCCATGCTCAAGGGGGCGGGGCACAACACGATCCAGGGCTCGGGCGGCGGCTTCCTCGGATACCTCACTGCGTGGCTGATGTACACCCTCCAGGGCGACTCCACCGCGCGCGGCGCCTTCGTCGGCTCCCCTCCCGAGATCGGCACCAACCCCTCATGGGAGAACGCGGCCCAGGAGAGCCTGCCATAGCTGTCGTCACCACAGGCTGAGTACGGGGCCCGACATGGTCGCACTCGACGAGGTCCTTCCGCGCGCAGGGACTGTCGAGATCCATCGAAGCCGTGATGGCGCGGGACTCCTCGATCTTGGACTGCGCTTCCACATCAGCGATGACGACGTCCTCGACAATCGCGTCGAGGATTCAGAGAGCATCAGCCCGGCCTTGGAGCTGATCGGACGCATCACGGAAACCGACGTCGCCGCCGACTGGTTCCTGGCCCAGCACTCACGCATCAGACCCACCTGCCGACGGCTCGCTCCCGTGGCAGGAGCCTTTCACCGCCCGACGCAGGCGCTGCCGATGCCGCCGTGCGATACGGCCACCAGGACGCTCATGGCTTTCTCAGCACCTCGGCCGCCCTGCGGGCGTGCTCCAGATAGGCGGCCTCGAACAGCTCCTCGGCTCGCCGCGGCCCGACGAGCTTGGCGCTGGAGATGACCGGCGGAACCAGGCCGTCCTCGGCCAGCCGCTCGGCCGTACGGACCTTGATCTCGTTGACCACGGCGACGGCGGCCACCGTGCTGCCGGGGCCGACCGGCTCGGTCAGCCCGTCGATCCCGCACAAGGCGTCGCCCACGGGTGTGCAGAGGTCGATCACCACATCGGCGTGGTCGGCCAGGCGGGTCCCGCTCGGGTGGCCGGGCTCGACGGCGTTCGTCTCCCGCATCGACGTCACCGCGATCACGGGCACGCCTGCCTTGCGCAGCCCCATGGCCATCTCGATCGGGACCGCGTTCAGCCCGCTGACGCTGAACACGATCGCCGCGTCGGTCGGCCGCAGCTCGTAGTTGGCCAGGATCTGCTCGGCCAGTCCCTCGACCCGCTCGATGAACATCGCCTGCCGCATCCCGTTCGCCCCGCCGACCTGCGTGTAGAACGTCATCGACAGCTCGACGACGGGATGGAAGCCCGGATAGGAGCCGTACCGAGGGAACATCTCCTCCACGGCCATCCGGGAGTGCCCGGTGCCGAAGGTGTGCACGACTCCCCCACTGCCGATCACCCTGGCCGCGATCGTGGCCGCGGCCTCGATCGCCTCCTCCTGGGTGCGTTCGATCTCGCCGAGCAGTTCGACCGCGCGCCTGATCCACCTCATGCCGGTCTCCCTCCATGGAGTGCGGCGCCGACGGACAGCACCCTGCTCTCGAATGAGGCACCGCCGCCGATGCGAAGGGCGCCTGAGATGTCGGGCTCGACGCCCAGGAGCCGTAGGTAGGCCAGCAACGGCTGGGCGTGCGCGTGCAGGTTGGCCACCGGGTAGGCCTGCATGGCGACGCCGAGGGCGACCAGGTCCCAGGTGCGGCCCGGGCGGACCGACTCCGGCGGCAGGTAGGCGTCGGGCCCGGACAGCGTGCCCTCCCAGACGTCGGGGTAGGCCGCCGCGTGCGCGGCCAGCGACATCCGCCGCCACCAGGCCCAGCCGAGCTCGGGAGCGTGCGCGGCGGCGGCCCAGACGAGTGTCATGTTGATCGCGTACCAGATCGCGCCGTCGGCTCCCGGCGCGGCGGGCCACCTGACCCTGGCGCCCAGCGGTGATCCCGCGGCGGCCGTGTCCTCGATCCGCTCCAGCAGCCCGCGGGCCTGCACGGGCGAGGCGGCCCCGCAGAGGATCGCCCACGGCTGGACCTCCAGCCACAGGTCGACCTCGCCGACCACGGCTCCGGGACCGTAGGCGCGGCGGAACCAGCGCCCGTTCCACTCGCCGGCGACCAGGTCCCGCAGTTCCTCGCCGAGCTCGCGCGCCTCGGCCCCCGTCGCGTGGTCGCCGAGCCGCTCGGCCAGCGCCGCGTAGCGAGGCAGCACCCAGGCGGCCATCGCCGAGTTCAGCACGGACTCGCCGTGCTCGATCATCTCCTCCCTCGGCACGCCGCTCATGGAGATCGCCAGATCGTTCCAGTCGGCGTTGAGCATCCGCACGTGCCCGTGCTCGCCCCGGCCGACGACGTCGGCGAAGAAGCGGAACTGGCGGCGCAGGTTCTCTCCGAGAGGCACCGCCTCCGCGGCGTGCACAGGGTGGTACGGCACGTCCTCGCCGAACGCCCGCACGTCTCCCGTCGCTGCCAGGTACTCCACTCCGAGCCACAGCGTCCACAGATTCTGGTCGGAGGGCCGGAACAGGTCGGTCCACGGCGACTTGTCCGGCCGTAGCGCGTACGGCAGGTCCCCGTCGGGGCTCCCCCACGCGCACGTGTTGCGCAGCACGGACAGGGCCAGGTCGGGCTCGGTGTACACGAGCGGCAGCGCGTGCTGCAGCGGATCACGCGCGGCCCCGTTGAATCCGTGCCTGAACGAGTAGCACGAGCCCTGGTCCAGCGTGTGGCCGCCCAGCACGCCGTCGGCGCACGCGCCACCCGTCAGCAGCGCCGCGTGCCACGGGATCTCCCGCTCGGCCTCGGGAGCCCGTACGGCATGCGCCCGCGGCAGCCGCGCGACGAGCTTCCCCAGGCTTTCCTCGAAGCCGGCGGCCCCCTCAAAGCCGGCGGTGCCCTCGGTGAGGAGGCCGTAGCGGAACTCCACGATCGTCTCGGTCTCGAGGTCGAGCGTGACGGCGAGCCGCCCCGACCTGGTCCTTTCCCCGCCCACCAGCTCCAGTTCGAGCCCGGGATCCGCCGCAGGAACAGGACCGCTGATCAGCCTGACGTCGGCGGGGCGGGTCTCCCACTCCTCGGTCAGCGCCAGCCGTACCGGCTCGCCGGTGAGGTTGCGCACCCACAGCCGGATGAGGACCCACGGCTGCTCCCCCTCGGGGCAGAGCACCGTGCGCTCGAGCGACACCCGCTCGTCGGCCACCCGCACCACCGCGAACGTCGGCCCGAACAGGCGCTCGGCCGTGGATCCCGCGGTGGACAACTCGCCGATCCTGCTCACGCCGGTGCCGCGGGTCAGCCAGCGCAGCCCGGTGTGCTCGTCGAACAGGTCGCAGCGGCCGAAGTTGTCGGCGACGAGTGTGATCCGCCGGTTCCCGAGGTGGACGACGTGCCGCCTCGTCGGCGGGTCGAGGATCGGGTCCCACAACGCGCGCGGGTCGCGCTCCTGGTCCATGGTGTAGGAGAACGCTGGCAGACCGTGGAGGAGCGTCCACTCGCCGAAGGAGCTCATGGCCTGGCCGGGCCGAGCAGGACGTTCTTCGCGTCGTTGAGATCGACGGAGAAGACGGCCAGGTCGCCTCTGGCGTGGCGGATCGTGTACTCCAGGGGCAGTCCCGCCTCGGTGGCCGTGGTCCTGCTGGTCGCCAGGAGGGCCGCGGCGATGGGGACGTGAAGCAGCTCGGCCAGGCGGTAGTCGGCGTTGACCGCGCCGATCGTCTCCCTGCCCGAGGCGGGGCTCAGCCCGTACCTGAGCCGTAGCAGCCCGTACAGCGAGCCGGTCAGATCCTCGTCCAGGATGCCCGGCACCAGCTCCGACGGCAGATGGGCGCTTTCGATCATGCACGGCTCGCCGTCGAGGAGCCTGATCCGCTCCAGGAACACGATCTCCGCTCCGGCCTCGAGACCGAGGGCGGGCGCCACGGCGGCGGGGCAGGGCCGTGGCTTGGCCTCCAGCACCCGCGTGGTGGGCTTGCGTCCCAGCTTGGCCATCGTCTCGGTGAAGCCGGCGGGCCTGGCGCCCAGCTCGGAGGCGGCCCCGAGTGGCGCCGTGTAGGTGCCGCTGCCCTGCCTGGCCACCAGCAGGCCCTCCTGGACCAGGTCGCCGATCGCCCGCCGCGCGGTCGCCCTGCTGACCCCCGCGAAGGTCATCAGGTCCTTCTCGGCGGGGATGGGGGTGTCGGGGGCGCAGCCGGCGATCACCGCGCGCAGGCGCTCGCGCAGCTGGTAGTAGAGCGGTACGGCAGCGCCGGGTTCGAGGGCCAGCCGCCGCGCCCAGTCGATGTCGGTCATCCGTCCTCTTCCCAATTTGTACGGACGACCGTATCTTTTCCGCCAACGGTATCCGTGTCAACGGAGGTGCTCGGTCATGGCCGTCTTAACGGGGCAGACGACGAGGGGCGAGCGGCTCGCTTATTTCGGCGGCGGTTTCGGGATCAACCTCCTGAGCGGGACCATCGGTTCCTACGTCCTCATCTATCTCACCGACGTGGTCGGGCTGGCCGCGGCGGCCGTCGGCACGCTGCTCCTGGTGGCCAGGCTCCTGGACGCGGTCGGCGATCCGCTCATGGGGTACGTGATCGACCACCTCCCCGAAAGGCGCGGCGGCCGCTACCGCCCGTACCTGTTCACCGGCGCGCTCCTGGCCTCCGTCAGCTTTCTCTCGGTCTTCTTCCTTCCCCTCTGGACGCCGTGGCCGCTGCTGGCCGCCTGGGTCACCTACCTGCTCTGGGGCTTCGTCGCGGACCTGGTCGACCTGCCGTTCATCTCGCTGCTGCCGACGATGGCCGCCGACACCGCCGAGCGATCGCGCCTGGCGGGGCTGTCGACGTTCGGGCGGATCCTCGGCGTGCTGGTGATCAACGTGGCGACCATCCCGGTGGTCTCCTCGTTCGCCGACGAGCGGACGGGCTCGCAGGTCTGGGCCCTCTGTCTGGTCCTCGCGTCGCTGGCCATCATGGCTCTCGTGCCGGGAAGGGTGCGCGAGCGCGTCCGCCCGGTGAATCCGCAGCGGTACGGCCTGCGCCGGCTGGTCACGCTGATCCTGACGAACCGGGCGGCGATGGTCCTGGTCACCGCCAAGCTCAGCGCTTCGACCGCCATCGCGGCCGGCGGCGCCAGCGTCTACTACTTCACCTACAACGTGGGTGACAGGTCGCTGATCAGCATCGCGGCCCTGGCCATGGTGGCGCCGACGATGCTGGGGGCGCTGCTGGTGCCGGCGCTGATCCGGCGCATCGGGCTCAAGGCCGCCCTGCTGGGGGCGCTGATGCTGTCGGCCGCGCCGTCCGTGGTGATCTGGCTGGTGCACTCGAACGTCACCCTGGTCCTCGTCCTGATGGGGCTGACGGCCGTGGGCGGCGGCGCGACGCTCACCGCGGCCAACGCCACCATCGCCGAGCTCGTGGACTACGCCGAATGGCGCTTCGGCGACCGCGCGGAGGGCGCGTTCACCTCGCTGGCCGCCTTCGCCGCGAAGGCGGGCGCTGGGCTGGGTGGGGCGATGGTGGCCTACACGCTCGCGTTCACCGGCTACGTGGGCGGCGCCCGGCAGAGCGAACAGGCGTTGGACGGGATCGTCTTCGCGATGACGCTGCTGCCTGCCGCCGTGTTGCTGGCCGGCGCTGCGGTCTTCCTCGCCTACCCCGTGACCAGGGAACTGTCGGAGCGGGTCGCGGCCGAGCTCGCCGAACGACGTCAGGAGGCTCTTTCGTGATCGTGCCCAGTGCGGCCCAGATGATGGAGTGGATCGAGACGGTGGTCGCCGAAGGCGTCCGCCGCCCCGGGTATCCGGCCGACGACAGGGTGGCGAAGTGGGCCGCCGGGCTGTTCGCGGACTTCGGGCTGCGGGAGGTACGGCTGCCGCCGGTCGAGCTGGAAGCCTGGCACCCGGTCGGCGCCACGCTGCGGGCCCACCTCGACACTGACCCGGCCACGATCGTCGAGGTGGCGGCGTTCGCGCTGCCGTACACGATGGAGAAGGCGCGGGTGACGGCGCCGCTGGCCCGCGCGCCCGAGCCCGGCGCGATCGTGGTGAAGGAGTGCGCGCTCGGCCGGCTCCCCCAGGCGTTGCTGCGTGAGGCCGCGACGTCGTTCTACGATCCCGAGGGCGTCTTCGACCACCTCGAACAGATCCTGCCCATGGACCTGGACGCGATGGCCGTCCTCGGGGCGGCGATCGAGGCCGGCGCCGCGGGTTTCGTCGGCGCCTTCACCGGCATGCCGTGGGAGAGCCGCGACCACTACGTGCCCTACGACGCGGTCCGCCGGCCCGTCCCTGCGGTCTGGCTGTCGCGCGACGACTCCCGCAGGCTGCTCGCCCTCATGTCCGAGGGCCCGTGCACCGCGACGCTCAGCGTCGAGGCGGAGGTACGGCCGGCCGTCTCGCACAACGTGACCGGCGTGCTGCCAGGCCGCTCCGACCAGTGGGCGATCATCGGGTCGCACCACGACGCGCCCTGGGCCTCGGCGGTGGAGGACGCCTCGGGCGTGGCGCTCGTGCTGGCCGCCGCGCGGTACTGGTCGCAGGTGCCGCGTGAGCGGCGGCCACACAACCTGCTGTTCCTGCTCACGGCGGGGCACATGGCCCACGCGGCCGGCACCAGGGCCTTCATCGCCGCCAACAGGGACCTCCTCGGCAAGGTCGTGCTCCAGCTCCACCTGGAGCACGCCGCCCTGCGGTGCGAGATCGTCGACGGCGTTCTGGTGCCGACCGCCGATCCCGAGCCGCGCTGGTGGTTCACCACCCAGGATCCCCGGCTGGAGAAGCTGGTCCATGACACGCTCGTCGCCGAGGACCTGCGCCGGTCGTTCGTCGTACGGCCCGACATCTTCGATCCCATGCCGCTCACGGACGGCGCGTTCTTCTTTCCCGAGAAGGTGCCGCTGGTGCACTTCCTGGCGGCGCCGATGTACCTGTTCGACTCGGCCGACACCCTCGACAAGGTCGACCAGGCCGCTCTCGAGCCGCTCACCAGGGCGGCCATCCGCATCGTGCTCGGCACCGACGGCTGGACCCGACCAAGGGACCACTGACACACGACCCGGAACACGCTAGAAGTACGGTGTCCAGCCGGGTCCGACGGCGGCGGCGGCGTGCGCCGGTCCGGAGAGGTGACGGGCGGCCTGCTCGCGGGCGTAGAGGCGGATCAGGTCGTGCATCCGGTAGCGGCCGGGTCCGGCGGATTCGAGGAGGCGGGCGTCCAGGAGGTGGTTGAGCGCGGCTTCCGCCCTGCGTTCCGGCCAGCCGGTGAGAGCGGACGTGCCGGCCGCCGTGTGGATGGGGGTCTCCATCGACCCGAGCCTCAGAAACGCCTGGGAGGCGTCATGACCCGCGGGCCCTCTCAGCAGGTGCTGGAGGCTGACCGCGATGCTGTGGCGGATGGCCAGATCGGCATGTTCGAGGGCGTCGAGGCGGCTGTCGGGGTCGGTGAGCTGATCGGCCAGCCAGGACAGCGCCCGATCGGGCCTGGCAGCCACGCGTGCCGCCGAGATGCGGAGCGCGAGGGGCAGGCCGCCGCACTGCCGGACGATCTGCTGCGCCGCTTCCGGTTCACCACGGACCCGGCCGGGACCCGTGAAACGGACGAACAGCGCGGTGGCGTCGGCGTGGTCGAGCCTGGTCAGCTCGAGATGACTCGTGCTGTCGAGCGAGGCCATGATCTGGCGGCTGGTGATGATCAGCGCGCATGCGGGCCCTGCGGGGACGAGAGGCCGGACCTGCCCGGCGTCGAGCGCGTTGTCGAGGACGACGAGCAGATGACGTGTCGAGGTCAGCGAGCGGTAGCGGGCAGCGGCCTCGTCCAGGGTGGACGGTACGGCGGCGCCGTCAAGCCCGAGTGAGCGCAGCAGCCGGCCGAGGGCCTCGTACGGCGGCAGTGGCCGGCGCCCAACGGTGGCGGCGCCCATGTCGACGTAGAGGACGCCGTCGGCGAAGCGGTCGGCGACGGCGTGCGCGACATGAACGGCCAACGCGGATGTGCCGACCCCACCGGGACCGTGCACCGCGGCGACGGCAGGCAGCCCTGGCCGGGTGTCGGTGAGCGTCCTGCGCAGCCATGCGATCTCCGCGGCGCGCGCGGTGAACGCCGGGATGTCGGCGGGGAGTTCGGTGGGGATGACAGGCTTGCCGAGCGTGGCTCGCTGCGCAGGGGTGTCGAGGTCGAGCGCGGGATCTCGCCGGAGTACCGCCTGCTGCAGCCGGCGCAGCGTCGATCCTGGTTCGACACCCAGCTCCTCGGCCATGGCACGGCGCGTCTCCCGGTACACGGCGAGCGCTTCCGAGGGACGGGAGGCCCGGTACAGCGCGAGCATCAGCTGGGCTCGCGGGCGTTCCCGCAGCGGGTTGGCCTCGACGTGGGCGGTGAGCACCGGTACGACCGCGTGGTGATCACCGGCTGCCAGGCGCAGGTCTACGTGGTCCTCCAACGTGGTCAGGCGCTCCTCTTCGAGGCGAGCCGACTCGGCCTCGGCCCACGAGGCCGTCATGCCGGCCAGGGCATCCCCTCGCCACAGGGCCAGAGCCCGCTGGAACAGCCCGTCCGCCGTCTCGATCTCGCCCTGTGCCTTCGCGGCACGCGCCCGGCGGGCCAGGAGCGAGAACAGGTGGACGTCGATGCGCTCGCGGGCGAGGTTCAGCTGGTACCCGCCGGAGACGGTCGCGATGATGTCGTCGCCCTGGTGCGGTGCGAGCAAGCCGCGAAGTTTCGACACCACGATGTGCAGCTGCTTACCCGCCGTCGTCGCCGTGCTCTCGCCCCATACCTGGGCGAGCAGCTGTTCCGAGGAGACCGGCTGCCCAGCACTCAGTGCCAACCTGGTCAGAACCCCGACCCGCCGCTCACCGGCCAGCACGGCCGGCTCGCCGTTCGCCGCGATCTCGCACGGCCCCAGGATGTTGATCTCCAGTCCCATCAGGCCCCCTGTCATATCGATGGCGCATGCGTCTCTGGGCCGGGAGCGGGAAAGGAGACGTCCGCTCATGGGAGCAGGCCGGCGTACGTTCGTCCCCGCGTAAGGGGATGCCCACTGCCCCGTGGAGTGGGCATCCGCGCGACCTGACCGCAGCAGATCACCACCCTACGGAGACAGCGGGCGTACCGATGTCCGGCGAACGACCTACAACGAGGTCTCCGTCTGGTTGAGCTCGGCGAGCGTGATGAGTCCGTCGTCGAGGGCGCGGCTGACCAGTTCGCTCTTGGTGCGGGCGCTCCGTCCCACATTGGCGTACTTCACCCGCACCCGTGTGATGTAGGTGTCGACGGTCTTGGCCGCGATGTTGAGCTTGGCCGCGACAAGCTCCTTGGAGGAGGAGACGAACCACGCCCTCAGCACCTCGACCTCCCGCTGGGACAGCCGAGGCCGGTCGGCGGCGGTGTCGGCGATGAACGCCCCGGACAGCGAGGGCGTGGTGTACGGCTCACCCCGCGCGGCCGCCCGGATGGCGGGGACCAGGTGCTCAGGCCCCTCCCGCTTGGTCAGGTAGGCGAGCGCTCCGAGATCGACGCACTTGATGGCGATGGCGTCTTCCGTGTGTTGCGAATACACGATCACGCGCCTGCCGATGTCGACCAGCCTGCGAAGCTCCCCGAAGTTCGGCAGACCGGGCACCAGCTCCAGATCGAAGATCACAACATCGGCGGCGGCCCCCGGCCCGGTCCAGACGTCGGCGAGCCGGTCTCCTGCGTCGATGAGGCCGATGGGCGGTACGGCGTGGGCACACCAGCTGCCGACTCCGGCGGCGATGGCCGCGTGATCGTCCACGATCACGGCAGTGATCAGCTCGTCGGCTGCCATCGGGCCTCCATCCAGACCATGTCGTCGTGGCGCAACGCCTCGACGCGGACACCGGTCGAGGCCGGGTTCGGCGCCGTCACCTCGTCGCAGTCGGCGACGACGCTGACCGACACCAGGTCCGCATCGCCCACGACGGTGACCCGTGCCCGTGAGGCGGCTGTGGCCAGCACAGTCAGCACCGCCTCGGTGAGGTCGCGCCGTACGGCCACGGGCGGCACCGGCCACTGGCCGCGGGCGTCCAGTTCCACCGCGACACCCTTTCGGTCGGCCACGTCGGCGCAGTGACGCAACTCGTGCAGCAGGGGGTCGGCGACGGAGTCGGCCTCGGCGAACAGCCGCCGCATCCGGGCCGCCTCAATGGCGCAGCGCCGCTGAACCCGCGGATCTCCGGGGTCGAGCGATCCGTCGGCGAGCCCTTCCAGCAGCGGAATCGTGGCCACTGACAGCTCGCCGTACCGCCGCAGCCTGCGCCGGTGCGCCTCAGCCGTACCGGCCTCGGAGGCCCGTACTCGCTCGATCTCCAGGTGCGAGGCCGCCGCCACCGCGCCGAGACGGTGCAGGATCGCCGCCATCACCGCCACACACAGCGGGAAGCCCACCACGCTCACCGAACCGGTGGCGAACCGGGCCAGCGCCTGCTGGGTGGGGTGATCGAAGACGAGCAGGTGCAGCAGGGCAGTGAGCTCGTGGGCCACCAGGAACGCCACGCAGGAGCGCAGCGGCCGATCGAGCAGGACGACGACGCCCACCCAGTTGGCGGCGCCGAACACCCAGTCGATCTCGGTCGAGGTGCGTCTGTCAGGCAGGGCCGCGTACGACAGGGCCGACGCGCCGAGCACGACGGTGATGGCGAGCCCGCGGAGCCGGCGCCACGTTCTTCCCCGGACGAGCAGGGCCGCCTCACCGGCGAGTACGGCCCCGAGTGCCGCCATGGCGCCGAACTGCGCGAGCGCGGGCTCATAGCGGTCCATGTGGCGCAGCAGGTTCGCCATCCCGAGCCCGAACACGATCGCCGAGGCGGCGAGCAGCGTCGCGATCCGCAGACCGTGCCGTAACGCGGCCTCGAACAGGTCAGCCGTCACCGGCGCGCCACTCCAGCCGTACCAGGGTGCCCTCGCCGGGGGCGGAGGTGATCGTGGCCGTGCCGCCGATGCGGGCCATCCGCCCATGGACGGACTCGCGCAGGCCGTACCTGGTGGCCGGCACCTCCGCCGGGGAGAATCCCCTTCCTTCGTCGGCGATGTCGAGCCGCAGCGCTTGGGAGTCGCCACGCAGCCGTACGGTCGCCCGGGTCGTATCCGCGTGCCGGCGCACGTTGGTGAGCGCCTCTCCAGCCGCATCGGCGATCGCGCGCGCGACGTCGTACGGCAGGCGCACCTCCTCGGGAGCGTCGAACTCCACGGTCAGCGGCACCGCGTCGAGGCCCGCGCGCAGCAGTTCCACGACATCAGCGTGCGCGTGCGCCGGGCCGCTGCCCGAGGCGAGCCTGTCGAGATCCCTGCGGGCCTGGGCGGGCAGCCAGCCGGCGTCGGAGCGCACCTGTCCGATGCCGACCATCAGCAGGGTCGTCGCCGCCGTGTCGTGCAGGGCGTTGGCGAACTCGCGTTCCTCGGCGCGGACGGCAGCGGCCAGGAGCGATTGGCGGCGCGCCCGCGCGGCCTCGTCGGCCGCCAGGTCGGCCCGGTGGGCGGCCCGCCGCAGCAGCGTCCAGGCCACCCGGGAAAGCGCGGCCGCCGCCGGCGCCCACAGCAGCCCTCGGATCACGCTGGCGTCCGCGCCCGCCGCGGCGACGGCGACCACCGTCCCGCCTCCGGCCGCCAGCGCCGCGGCGGCGCCCACCAGCACCGGGGTGTGCCACTGGCAGGTGACGCACATGAAGAGGACCAGCAGGCGCAGCCAGCCGGTGTTGGTGTCCTCGATCGCGTCCGTCCACCAGACGCACGCGGCCAGCCCCAGCAGGACGACAACGTCGAGGACGACCGGGACGCTCCCCCGGCCCCTGCCGAGCCACCACGCGTAACCACAGGTCCAGGCCGCCGCGACGGCGACGACGAGGGTGGTGGGCGCGAGATTGCCGGGAGCGGAGCGGAACAGCGCGATCGCGCAGATGGGAACCAGCGTCACCAGACGCATGACGGCCGCGTACTGGCGGCCGAAGCGGACCAGTTGGCGCATCGCCTCCTGCGCCACCCCGTCACCTCGCTCTCGTCGATCTCGTTCGGACAAATCCTAACGATCGACCAAACCGTAATCGCGGTGAGAGGCGTTCGCCTGACACTCCCGCATTCCCGTCGTCCGTAGGCTCGCATCGGGGGCGCAAAAGGGCGAAGCACGCCTTCCCGTCGTATGCCTGTCATCTCAGGGGCGGCAGGCTTGCCCGCTCTGGAGGTTCGTCCGATGTCCACCCCTCACCCGCCGTCCCACGGGTCCGGCGCGCCCGGACATCAGGGCGGCCGGCACGCCGCGCCGCCCTGGGCTTCCGGCGGCTTCCCGCCCCCCGCCCAGGGTGGACCTGCACCAGGCGGGACAGGACCGGGCGGGACAGGACCGGGCGGGACAGGACCGGGCGGGACAGGACCGGGCGTACGGTGGCCTCCCGGTCCCGGCGGGCAGCCGCCCCACCCGCAGGGCGGACCCGGAGGGCAGTGGTCTCCTCCTCAGCGAAACGGCGGCGGAAGGGGAGGGAAGGGGCCGCTGATCGCCGTCCTCGTCGTGCTCGGCGTCGTCCTGGTCGCCGGACTGGCAGGGGCCTGGCTGCTCCTGAGCCGTGACGAAGCCGGCCCGCCCGCGAACCCGGCCTCCGGCCGGAGCGCCCCTGTCCGGTCGCCCACGGCCAAGGAGGCGAAGACCACCGAGGCGGTGAAACTCCGGGCGATCACCGGCGACCAGCTCTGCGCCGCCGTACCGGACAACCTCCGTAAGAGCCTGGTAGCCGACGCCAGATACGGAGGAAAGGACGCATCCACCGCGGCGGCCGCCGACACCGAGAAGCGAGCGGCCTGCAGCTGGACGAACAGCAGGATGGACGTCGGCGACGGCGTCCTCGGTTATCGCGCGCTGAGCATCGCCGTGGAAGCCAGGAGCACGGAGACGCTCAGCGCCGTCGAATACGCCGCAGATCGCTTCGAGCGGGACAAGAAAGCGCACGAGCGGCGAGTCAACGTCCGCGACGGCAAGCGGATCGACGGCAGGACCTCAGGCTCGGCGTTCGGCGAGCTCAAGGCGCTGCAGTATGGCGACGCCTCCTACAGCCAGTCCTCCATCGGGATGAACGGCCTCAAAGCGGAGGTGTTCGTCAGGCAGGGCCCTTGGCTGATCAAGGTCACCTACGGCGGCGACAACCGGACCGGCGCCAAGTACCCCTCCGGCGACGAGACGCGGGCCGCGGCCGGGAAGGTCACCGAGCTCATCACCGCAGAGATGGCCAAGAGCGCCGACAAGGTGAAGCTCACCGGGCCCTGCGGCATCGTCACCGCCGAACAGATCGAGTCGGCGTTCTTCCCCGCCGCAGGCGGACCGTCCGTCAGTACCAACGACGGCAGGATCAAGCAGACCACCTGCACCTGGGCGGTCAAGGAGGCCGTCAAGCACCGGCCTGGGGATGAGTTCACCGCGCGCGGAGGCCAACTGAACATCCGCCTGGTCCGCTGGGGTGGGGGCGACACCGGATCGACGTTCCAGTTCGATCGCGACGCCAAGAAGTACGACCGCTACCACGACAAGGGCGGAATCGCCGACAGTCGCCTCCACATCGTGTACGAACCCCGCCAGGAGCTGTCCGGGCTCGGGGAGAAGGCGTTCGTCGTGCGTTCCAGCACCACCAAGCTCTACGACAAGAGCGCGCCTCCCATGATGGAGATGCTCGTCAAGGTCCTGGTCGGTGACCAAACGGTCGAGGTCGCGTTCCGGGGGACGACAACCGGAGGCGGTCTCGTCGACGCCGCCGGCTACCGGGCCCCTTTCTTCGATCCCGCGGTCGCGCAACCGGCCCTGACGAAGGTGGCCAAGATCTTCGTCGCGGGCCTGAAATGACCTGAGCTCGCGCTGGCGGCACTCGCAGGGCGATCAGGCTGCTCTGCGAGCGCCCGCTGATCAGTTCAGTGACGGTCCTTCGACGGTCAGGCTGACCCGCTGCGGGACCGGCTTCGGCGAGGCGGATCCAGAGTGAGGGCCATGCGGTCTGGGGGCGCGGGCCGGTGTCAGAGGGGCCAGGTGCCGATGCGGTCCAGGCGGCGTCGCTGCTGGGGCGGCGGCCGGTACGTCCAGGCCCTGGCCGCGGGCGGTGAGGCGTTCGGCGACCGCGGTGCGGTGCTGGATGCTCTTGTGGTCGTCGTATGTGAACGTGGCCTGGACTGCGGTGACCTCCAGGCGCAGTCCGCGGATGCCGGACGGCATGCGCCCGTACGGCGGGCGACCGGCGGCGACCTCGGCGTGGTCGCCGCCGGGCTGGAAGTGGGCGAGCTGCCGGAGCAGCAGGTCGGCCTTGGCCTGGGGGCCATCGATGATGTGCGCGCGGCAGGTGAACTGGACGGTCGCGTAGTAGCTGGTCGGGACGCCGTCGCGTGGCGGGACGTCCCGGGGCGGTGCGCCAGGTGCCGGGGACGAAGGCCTAGTCGCCGATGACGGTGAAGGTCACCTCCGGGTGCGCTCGATCGCCTTCCACACGGGGTTGGGGCGGGCAAGGTGGATCAGCAGGTCACCGCCGTGGCAGATGAAGTGGGTGGGAACGACGACGGGCGGGGATGAACACAGGAACTCCTTCCCGGCGATCGGCGTGGTGGAGGCGGTGCGGGGCGGTCAGGTGAGGGCCAGCAGGCTGACCGCGACGGCGGCGGCGCCCAGGCCGGCGAGCTGGCCGCGGCCGATGCGTTCGTGCAGGACCCCGCGGGCCAGCAGGACCGTCCCGGCCGGATACAGGGCGACGATCACCGCGACGATCGACAGGTCGCCGCTGCGGGCGGCGAGCAGGAACAGCAGGTTGGCGATCGAGTCCAGCACTCCGGCGGTCGCCGACAGGGCGTAGGCGGGCTTGTCCGGGCCGAGCCTGCGAGACATCATCGCGGCCGCGGTCAGGATGATCGCCGAGGAGACCGTTCGTCCGGCGATCAGCGGGGCGATGCCGCTGCCCGCGGGCGCCTGGTGCAGGAAGATCAGCTGCAGGGCGATGGCCGCGCCTGCGCCGAGCGCCAGGAGCAGCGCCGTACGAGAAGGACGGGCCGATGTGCCGCCTTGTCCGGTCGCGGAGCCGGCGCTGACCAGCACCACCGCCACCAGGGCCAGCGGCAGGCCCACCATCCCGGCCACCGAGAGGTGCTCCCCCTGGACCAGACCGACCGTCACCGGCAGCACCGCCGACACCAGCGCGGTCACCGGCGACAGCACGTTCATCGGCCCGATCGCCAACGTGCGGTAGAGCAGCGTGAACGCCGCCGCTGACGCCACTCCCGAGGCCGCGCCCCACGCCAGCGCCCCGGGGCTGAAGGTGGCGCCCAGGATCGGCCACAGCAGCAGTTCCACCACCAGGCTGGCTGGGGCGGCGATCATGACGGTGCGCAGCACGTGGGCCTTGCGGGCGCCCAAGCCGCCGAGGAAGTCGGCGCATCCGTAGGCCAGGGAGCTGCCCAGCGCCAGCAGCAAAGCGATCACGACACCTCCGATGCGGTTCAATGGAATGACTTCACGGTACATCAGAACGACCGGGCAATGTCAATCGAACGACCGTGGAGTACACTGAAACGACCGAGGAAGGGAGCCAGCCAGATGGCCGAGAACGACACCGCCCTGCGGACCGTCGCCCACAACGTCAGGACCGCCCGGCTGCGCGCGGGTCTGTCCCTGGAGGAGCTCAGTCGTCGCGCCCAGGTCTCCAAAGGCGCGCTCGCCGCGTTGGAGAAGGCCCAGGGCAACCCCAACCTGGCCACTCTCGTTCGCCTCGCCGACACGCTTGGCATCTCGGTGTCCACCCTCATGCAGGGCCCGCCAGAAGGCCGTACCGTCCGCATCGCCAGCGCCGAGGAGATCGAGCCGCTGTGGACCGGCGAACGCGGCGGCCAGGCCCGCCTCATGCTGGTCATCGCCGGTGCTGCGCCGGTGGAGGTGTGGCGGTGGCGGCTGCACCCAGGAGAGGACTACCCGAGCCAGCCTCACCAGGCCGGGGTCGTGGAGACCATCAGCGTCACCACCGGTCAGATGGTCCTCGTCCTCGACGGCGCCGAGCACACCGTCACCGCCGGGCAGAGCGCCACGTTCAACGGCGACAGCCCCCACACCTACCGCGGTGCCGGCACCGGCCCCTGCGATCTGATCATGACCGTGCACCTGCCGCCCGGCCCCGCCTGACCACCCTGTCCACGCCGGCCGTACGGACGCCCTCCTCGCCCGGCCGTCCGGTGGCCCGTCGTGCCGCTGCGTCGAAGAAGTCGCCAATCAGTTGACCGCGCCGCCCGCACCGAGCCGCCTGCGCGCGCAGAGAGGCAAACGCTCGACCGCGTGGTCGATCCCGCGGGGGTCGAGGTGACGCCGGGGGCCGCCCAGGCGGCCCCTTTCGGTCCCGGTCCTTGCCGTCGTCGAGCGAGGACCGGATCAGTTTCGGGAGCATCGATCCGGGTCGGCCCGCCTATTTCAGTAGAACCTCGCCGAAGTTCGCCTGAGTCGAGTTGAGGCCGTACCAGCTGGGGTGGACGGCCTGGGCGGTGACGGTCGAGACGCCGGTGGCCGAGCCGTGCAGGACGGCCAGCATGCCGCTCCCCCCGTTCTTGGCGGGGGTGCCGACGATGACCTCGCCCCTGCCGTCGCCGGTGATGTCGGTGATCGTGATGGCCTGTCCGAAGTGGTCGCCGGGCTTGGACTGCTCGCGGATCGGGTCGGGCAGGGAGGACCCGCCGATGGGCCCGATGCCGTCCTGAGTAATGGTCTGAGCACGTTTGACCACCGGACCGTTGGCGGAACCGGGGATCACCATGACGGCCCCGGCTTCACTGTGGCCCGAGACGGTGGCCTTGGCGGCACCGACGGCGATCTCGGCCCAGCCGTCGCCGTTGACGTCGCCCACGGCCAGGCCTGGGCCGAGTTCCGCGCCGGTGGCCAGCGAGGACAGGTCGACGCTGTAGCCGGGGGCCGGGGACGGGCCGGTGGCCCTGCCGTACCAGACCTGCAGCGAGGCGGTGCTCGGGGTGAGCATGACCAGGTCGGTGTGCCCGTCGCCGTTGACGTTGCCCATCACCACCTCGGAGTCGGCCTTCGGGCAGCCCTGACCGTGGGACGGAGGCGAGGCGCAGGTGGACGGCGAGCCCAGCACGGTGAGCTTCACAGGGGCCTGGTGCGGATCATTGATGAGCCACAGGTGGGGCCCGGGCTCACCTTCGCCGGAGTACCTGCTGGCGACGACCGCGATCTCCAGCTTGCCGTCGCCGTCGATGTCACCGGTGGCGGCGCTCGCCTCATGGTTGATATAGCTTTTGTCGTCCAAGTCGGGATAGATGGCATTCGCGTCCCTGTTGTACCAGCCGCCGACGCGGAACCAGTAGCTGCCCCTTATGGGCCCGACGATGTCGGTTCCCGGCTGGTCGTCGAACTGACCGCCTGCCAGTCTCCAGGGGGCGCCGAGCGGCCCGAGGACGCGGCGCTCGATCGTGGTGACCCCCTGGGCGGTCCAGGAGTCGACCTGCATGTCGTAGTTTCCTCTGGAGATGAGGTCGGTCCTGCCGTCGCCGTCCACGTCGGCCGCGCTTATCAGCTGGCCCCACCTCGCGCAGGGTCCCCAGCTCGTGCAGCCGGGCGCGGGACGGATGACGTGCCGGCTGTTGGTGAGGCCGTCCGGGCCGCCGTAGAGGACGGCCATCAGACCGGACGTGTTGGTGCCGGGATAGCCGGGGTAGTTCGGGCTGCCGAGGGCCACGTCGTTGTAGCCGTCGCCGTTGAAGTCGGTGTTCCCCGGCGCTTGGGCGGCCGCCTGTGCCGTCCCGTGCGGGACGATCAGGGCCGCCATCAGGGCCAGCAACGCCGCCGACCGCGCGATCTTCTGGGCATTCATGGAACGGATTGTCATGGGCCGGGACAGACCTGGCGTCACCCGTACGGCTGACCTCCCACCCGTCCCCCGGGTGACACGACAGTCCGGACAGTCCACGCCGGACCGGCGCGAGCCCGTGCGGGGGTATGCGCTGCGGCGCACCCCCGCACGCCCACACTCTGCGCCCACATCACCGAGGGCGTCACAGTCGACCGGTTGCGTGCCCGCAGCCCTGTGCCGCCTCCTGACCCCTCGGGCAGTCCCGGGGAGAGGACGACTCCTCATGTCCCCGGAGCAGCGACTACTACGCCCGCCGGGTGGTCTCCGACCAGGGGGAGGTCACGGCGGACGAGCCCGGCGGCGACTCGCCATACGCCCAGGTCAGTGCTTCAGGATCAGGGATCAGCCCAGGGCCGACGGACCCGGTCCTCAGCCTTCGAACGACACGGTGGCGAACCGGTACCAGGTCTTGCCTTTCTCGTCCCCGTAGTGGGTGCGGCCGGTCATGACCTTGCCGTGGGCAGCCTGCCAGCTGTGACTGCTCTCCTTCGTGCCTGAGGTTAGGGAGACACCCAGATCAGACGTGGCGGGCCGGCCAAGCGCCGCGGGTGTGGTTCGACGGCGCCGATACCGGACTTTCCATGTCCAACAAGCTTCGCCGGGCGGAGCTCTGTGCGTCGGATCAGCGGCCGATGTCCGGCGCTACCATCGCCTGCGCTGATGCCGGTCAGCGGGCCTTGCCCATGGCCTGGCGGATCACGTCACGTGCTCTGTCCATCATCGCGACAGGTGTGCCCACCAGCATGTTCTTGGTGGCCGACTCCGTTCCGGGATGCGGGTGCGTCGGCGCCATCGCCTCGGCCGCCTTCACCCCCACCGCCAGCGTCTTGCGCTCAGCCGGCGAGGTGTGCGCGCGCAACTGCATGAACTCGTAGCGCTCCTCGCTACGGGCGTGCGCCGTCACCGCACCCCTCAGCAGGGTGAGCTTCTCCAGGAAGTCGGCGGCCTCAGGTCCCTTCTCGTCCATCTCCATGAGCAACTGCTTGGCCTGGTTCTCCTCGGCCAGCCGGTCCTCGACGACGCCTTCCCCACCGTCGATCTTGCGGCGGGCATACGGATGGACGACCTCCTCTTCCGCCGTCTCGTGAACGGCGAGCAGGCGCACCAGCCGCGTGAAGGCCTCGGCCCGCTGCTTGTCCGAGGCCTGCTCGACCTCGTCGAACAGGTCCCTGATGAGCGCGTGCTGCGCCAGTAGCAGGTCGATGACGTCGTCCTGGTCCATCGTTTCGGGCATCGGCTGTTGATCGGCCATGGGTGATCTCCCTTCGAGTACGGCGTGCCCTACCCGAAGGCCGAGAGACGACGCCTGGGTTTACGCATTCCACGACCGCTGCTCGGATAACCACGAGGCTTCCGTGGGCAGCTTCGGGTAGCGCCGTGCTGCGGCCCCCAAGGCGTTCCACCATGGCGTCGCCGACGAGGGCGGCACGACCAGCCCGCAGGGCAAGCCCTGACACACTGTGGCTTCGAGGGAGCACGAATCAAATGACCTTCAATCCGTTGCGTGAGCGTGGCATCCCGCTGGACAAACAGCTGCGCAACTGGCGCGAGCTGAACGTGACACCGATCGACCCCGACCACGCCGATCCCTACACCCGCTGCCGCATCATCGCGATGAACGGCATCGAGGTCGAAGCGGTGATGTTCAGCCACCAGATGGCCAGGCACTGCCCGGACACCGAGATCAAGCAGCAGCTCGCGCGGGTGCGCTACATCGAGGCGCAGCAGCAGAAGGCGGTCAACTGGCTGCTGCCGGGGCTGGCCTCGGTGCTGGAGACCACGCTCGCCTACGAGCAGGTGGCGGTGGACCTCACCGCCTGGGTGGCCAGGATGGAGCCCGACCCCTACCTGCAGCAGGCCTACCAGTTCGGCGTGCTGGAGGACTTCGACCATCTCTACCGCTACGCCAACCTGTACGAGATGATCGAGCACCGCAAGGCAGAGAAGGTCGTCGACGGGCTGACAGAGGTCATGCCTGGCCGTCCCACCTATCTGCATCACCGCGACCCCGTTGACAACGTGCGCGAGCCCTATGACCGCACTTCGGCCGCCCCGCTGTCGAAGCTGCACGCGCTGACGATCCTGGCGGCGGAGCAGCAGACGATGAACTTCTACATGAACGTCGGGCCCGAGTACATGGAGCCGATCGCCCGCCAGCTCTACCAGGAGATCGGGCTGATCGAGGAGGAGCACGTCACCCACTACGAGTCGCTCGTCGACCCCGGCGAGACCTGGTGGGAGATGCTACTCAACCACGAGTACAACGAGTGCTACCTCTACCACTCCTTCATGGAGACGGAGACGGACCCGAAGGTGAAGGCGATCTGGGAACTGCACCTCAACATGGAGCTGGAGCACCTGCGCCTGGCGGCCGAGCTGTTCAAGAAGCACGACGGGCGCGACCCAGAGGAGGTGGCGGCGCCCGAGCTGCCCGCACCGGTGACCTTCGAGCCGAACAAGGCATACCTGCGCGATCTGATCGCCACACAGATCGATTACACGACGCTGGGCACCGGCTACGTGCAGGAGGCGCACGAGCGGTTCGAGAAAATGCAGGAGGCCCTGATGGGCGGGGAAAAGGCGCCGTCCGAGCGGGTGATCGAGGAGAACCGCGCCAAGTCTGGCGAGGAGTACCGGCTGGAAACCGAAGGGCCGCACCCCGTGGGAAGCCTACGCCTGGACCGCTGACCCTTCCACGGGCCTCTGCGCACCAGATCGCGGAGGCCTGTGGGCGACCTCAACGCAGCCGGTAGAGCTGCGTCTCGAGCCACGCCACACAGCGCTGGATCTGTTCCCGGCTCAACCCGGTGACCCCCTCCAGGTCCTCGACAGTGAGCACGTCATGCCTCTCGAAGGCTCTGGCGATCTTCCCTGCCCACAGTTCCTCATCAAGGAATGGACGACGTCGGTAGTGCTCCCGCAGAGCGACCAGGTGCGCGTAGCCGCAACTGGTCAAGAAGCGGTGACCGTCGTGTTGCGCGTCACCGTCGTGCGTCACCGACGAATCCGAGGCGATGCCGTGGACCCCTGTCCCGGGCGGGATGACCTTGCCACACCAGCCGCACCGATCAGGCGCGTTGACAGGTTCGTCCCGCATCTGGCTGTCCATGCCACCCGCCTACCCTCACGACCGTACAGCAGCAGCCGCCTTCGTCTCGGTCAGGCAAAAACGACGAAGGCGAGCCCTACGACAAGATCAATCCCAATTTGTTCTCTCAGGGGCTGTGGTCACCGGGAGTCGTACCGGTCGAGCGCTGGCAGGAGCTGATCGAAAGTACGCTCGGGAGGCAGGCGAGATCGTCGGGGTCAACACCCGCGCCCATCCACTCACCTGGCGCTGACCATGGCCTCCCGCTCTTTCGAGACAAGGGCACGCCTCCTCAGCCCAACCGGTAGAGCTGCTCGAGCCACACCACACAGTGCTGTACAGCATCGTCGATCCCGAGGGGTACGGGCCGAGGATCTGGTTTCAGCAGGTGCCTGAGGGCAAGGTGGCCAAGAACCGGTTCCACCTGGATGTGAAGGTGGGCGGCAAGCGGGAGGACGTATCGCTGGAGACCCGGAAAGCGCGGGTGGATGCCGAGGTGGAGCGGCTCGTCCAGGCGGGGGCGTCCGTTGTGCGGGTGCTGTCGCAGTCCGGGGTTGATCACTATGCGGTGGCGATGGTGGATCCCGAGGGGAACGAGTTCGACGTGGTCTAGCGCCGTTTTCCGCACGTCACACGGCTATCCCGCGTCTCCGCATCCCCCGCCGCACTTCGGCTTGAGGTCCGTCTGGAAGAGAAGGAGGCTTGGGTCCTTTCGAAAAGGAAGCTTGGGTGGAAGAGAAGGACGGTGTGGACGCGGTACCAGGGACGAAGCGACACGTGCGGAAAACGGGGCTAGCCGCGCAGGCGGCCAACGAGGGCGGGCAGGAGTGCCGGATTCTCGTGCGGGCCGAGATGTCCCAGACCTGGCACAGCCACCACCTCGGCGCCCAGCAGAGCGCGAGCCGGTCCGCTGATGCGGGCGGGCGGGTAGAAACGATCCTCGGCACCTGTGGCCACGACCACCCGCGTGCCCTCCCAGCGGCGCACGACGGGTTCGGGCAGCGGCGAAGGAGCCAGGCTGGTGCGGCTGTGCCGGGCGACGAGCGTCATCCACTCCACCGGCACACGGTTCACGTCGATGATCCCGCGTGTCTGACCGCTCATGTATCCCAGCAAGGCCTCGCTGCGCCTGGCAGTGGGAGCGACGAGCCAGGGCAGGGTGACGCCGAGCAGGGCGGGGGTCAGGCGGGCTCGACTCAGTCCGGCCGGGGACACCAGCACCAGGCCGCCGATCTGCGGCCCGGGTCGCGCAGCCAGGGCCACGGCCGCTCCCAGCGAGTGCCCCACCACCACGACGGGTTCACCACTTACCTGACAGATGATCTCTCCGAGCCAACGCCCATAGGCGGCCAGGCGTCCCCTCCCTGGCCGCTGTGGAGAGCTCAGGCCCGGCTGACCCGGAAGGTCGGCCAGGATCACCTGGTGGTCGGGTACCAGTGCATCGGCCACGTCCAGCTGGGTCGCGGCGCAGAAGTTGGTGCCCGGCAGCAACAGCACACGGGGGCCCTGCCCAGCGACGACCACGGCGGTCGCTCCCAGACCGGTCTCCAGCGTGCATATCCGGTGCTGTGTCGGCCAGGAGTCCAGCCGCTCCCGGCACCAGTCGCGGACGTGCCGCTCACCGGTGGGTGAGGTGTAGATCGTTGTGAAGCTCAACGCGAGCCTTTCCATGAGGGACGTCAGGTCGGACCGCCGACCAGGCTTCCCGGCTCACCAACCACACGAACCGCCGGTCCTCGGCGTGTGCGTGGCCTCCCGCCACTCTGACAAAGATCGCCCTCCCCCGCAAACGACTCCCGCCCGCTCCTGGACCCAGGGGTTCAGCCCTTGATGAAGCGGCGGATCATGTAGCGGCGTACCGCCGGGAGGGCGGCCAGGCGCAGTGGCAGTTGGGTCAGCCACAGCAGCAGGGGGTTGGCGGGCGCGTAGACGCCTTTGACCCGGCGTCCCAGCCTCTGTTTCCTCTCTGCCTCCGGCCGGAGCGCCATTTCCCACGCGGTCAGGGCGGCGCCGATGTCGCCGGGGTGGGCGTCGAGTTCACTGCCCAGCCGGTCGGCACCGCCCACGGCCAGGGAAGAGCCGTATCCGGCGAACAGCGTGACGCACCAGGCCGCATCCCCCAGTAGAATCACGCGGCCACGGTGCCAGGTGGGGGCGACGACCTGGCTTATGGTGATGATGGCGCGCATGAGGGTTTCCTTGCTGGTCAGAGCTGGCGCAGGAGGCGCTGTTCGGCAGCCGGGTCGAGCCAGGTGTCGGGTGAGGGGGCGTCCGGGCGTGAGACGGGGTCGCCTTCGGCCTGCAGCCAGGCCCAGGTGTCAGCGAGGGTGTCGCGCAGCGGGCGGGTGGTGAGCCCGGCGGCGAAGGCGGCGTCCACGTTGGCGTCGTGCATGCCGCTGGGCGTCGAGCCGTCGGGCAGGCGCAGTCCGAACTCCGCGCCCAGCGACAGACCTTCCTGCCGCAGAAGGTCGGCGGGCGCCCAGACCAGCTCGGCCTCGAAGCCGGTCACCTCCAGCGCCGTGGTCAGCAGCTGCCCGACCGTCACCGCGCCGGGGCGACCTGTCACCGTGTAGGCGCCACCCACGCCGCCTTCGGCGCAGCGCAGCATCCAGGCGGCCAGGTCACGGACGTCGATGTACTGCAGCGCCGCCTCGGCCGGGCCGGGGGCGAGGACGCGTCCGCCCTTCTCCAGTCGGCGCAACCACCACGGGATGCGGCCGACGTCCTCGTACGGGCCGAGGATCATCCCGGCTCTGGCCAGCAAGGCGCGCTCGCCGTACGTTTCGGTGACGACCAGTTCGCCGCCGCGCTTGGCGGCGGCGTAGTCGGCGCTGTCGTCGCTGGCAGGATCGCCGTCGACCAGCGGGGCGCTCTCGTCCGCGCCCGCCGGCCAGGGCCAGCGGTGCACGCCGCGGCTGGAGACGTAGCCGTAGTGTCCGGCGCGGCCGGCCAGCAGCCGGGCGCTGTGGGCGACCACGCGCGGCGCCCAGGCCCAGGTGTCGATCACGGCGTCCCATTCGCCGTCGCCGAGCGCGGCCGTCACGGCTTCGGGGTCGGTGCGGTCGGCGAGCAGCGCCCGGACTCCGGGGGCCGGTGGGCGGCTGAGACCGCGGTTGAGCGTGGTCACCTCGTCGCCGCGCTCCAGCGCGGTCTCGACGATCGCGCGGCCGACGTGGTGGGTGCCGCCGAGGACGAGCAGCTTCATGAGGTTTCCTCCGTGAGGGGTAGCCAGAGGGCTGACGGGTGGTCGGGGTCGTGGAAGATCTCGTGGATGGAGGCGCGCAGCGCGAGCGTCGTGGCCAGGGGCTCGCCGGTGCCCGGGTTACGGCCGTAGCGGGGGTGGGCGCCGCTGGAGACCTGCAGCCGGATGCGGTGGCCGCGGCGGAAGCGGTGCGCCAGTGGCCACAACGCGATGTCCACGGTGATCACCCCGTCGCTGTCGCGAGGGATGTCGCTCGCAGGGTCGAGACGCGCGACGCCGTCGCAGAGGTTGACCGAGCGGCCGCGCGGGCTCACCTCACACAGCCGGGCCACGTAGTCGACGTGCGGGATGGAGGCGCGGGCGTGCAGGCGGACCCGGACCGGGCCGATGACCTCGACCTCGCGGGCGAGCGGGGCGGTGGTGAAGGTGAGCACGTCGGGCCGGGCTTCGATGGCGCGGTTGTCGGCCGGGCCCGACGACATACTCACCGTCGTGCCGCCGACGGTGGGCGTGGGGGCGGCCGGGTCATAGCGGTAGCGGCTCGGGCCGGCTGCGGGGTCGGCGTGCATGCGGTTCAGCCCGTCGCCGGGATGCAGGTACCAGGGTGTCGGCTCATGGGCGGGCGGCCATCCAGGCAGGTCCTGCCACCTGTTCGCGCCCGTGACGAATACCCGCACCCCCGAGAGGGCTCGCCTGCCGAGCAGGGCCGCGTCCAGCGCGGCGAGCGCGTCACGCATGCCGTCGCGGGTGTACAGGCCCTTGCCGTGGCCCCACGGCCCGATCAGCAGCCGGACCGTACGGCCCGCCGCGAGCAGCGCAGCGCGGTCGGTCAGCATGCCGGGGAGGAAGAAGTCGTACCAGCCTCCCTGCAGGTGCACCACGGGCGGCATCCGCCCGACGTTGGCGCGGTGGTCCATGCGCGACCAGTACGCCTGGTCGGGGCCGTTGCCGATCCACTCCTGGAACCACCTCACCCGGTGCCCCGTCAGCGCCCGATCGGCCTCGGCAAGCGGGAGCGTGGCACTGGCGCGGCGCAGCTTACGGCCGGCGGCGGGCACCGCCAGGAACTGCCGGACGACTCGTTGCCCGTTAACGCGGCGGCGAAGACGGGGTCGGTGGGCGCGAGGATCGCGCCGATCAGCAATCGCTATCGGCTGGAGGAGGACGTCTTCGCCCGCGCCTTCCGCGCGAGGATGAGTGAGTTCGACGCGTTCAGCGCGCTGGCGCAGCGAGGTCTGCGCGCGGTCGGCGATGCACCTGGACCCAGGCGGCGGCTGGAACTCATGCGGGACATGTACGGCTTTATGGCCCGTGAATTCCCCAAACTCCTGGACCGCTGGGACCAGGAACGTGAGAACCGACAGCGTCCCTGAGATGGCGCTTCTCACATCAGGTAACGAACCCACAGATACGGCGCCACCAGCGTCACCGTGACCGCCGTCACCACCAGGCCGTACCTGGTGAACTCCCAGAAGCTGATCGGCGTGCGGTTACGTGCGGCGATGCCCAGGACGACGACGTTGGCCGCCGCGCCGACCGCGGTGGCGTTGCCGCCCAGGTCGGCGCCGAAGGCGAGCGCCCACCACAGCACCTGCCCTGTGCCGTTACCGCCGTTGGCCTGAACCAGTTCGGCGACGATCGGGCTCATGGTGGCCACGTACGGGATGTTGTCCACGATCGCCGACAGCCCCGCCGAGACCCCCAGCAACCCCATGGTGGTCAATCCCAGCTGGCCTTCGGTGGCGCTGACCGCTATCTGGGAGAGCTCCCCGATCACCCCTGTGTTCACCAGGGCGCCGACCATGACGAACAGCCCCGCGAAGAAGACCAGCGTCGGCCACTCCACCTCTTCGAGCGACTCCTCCGTGGTGACCTTCGTCGCCGCCACCAGGACGCCCGCACCCAGCACCGCCACCACGGAGGGTTCGTAGTGCAGCACGGGGTGCAGCACGAATCCGACCATCACCAGGGCCAGGACGCCGAGTGCCTGCCACAGCAGGCGCGGGTCGCGGATGGCCTCACGCTCGTTGAGCGCCATGATCTCGGCCGCGCGCTCGGGGTCGTAGACGAACACCTTGCGGAACAGGATCCTGCACAACCCGACGAAGACCACCATCAGCACCACGACCAGCGGCGCCATGTGGATGAGGAAGTCGTTGAACGACAGCCCTCCCCTGCTGGCGATGATGATGTTGGGCGGGTCGCCGACCAGCGTTGCCGCGCCGCCGATGTTGGAGGCCATCGCCTCGGCGATCAGGTACGGCGCGGCGGGCAGCGCCAGCCGCTCACAGACCAGGAACGTCACGGGGGCGATGAGGAGCACCGTGGTGACGTTGTCGAGCATCGCGGAGGCGACCGCCGTGATGACCACGAGCAGGACCATCAGCCTGAAGGGACGGCCTCTGGCCCGTTTGGCCGCCCAGATGGCCAGGTACTCGAAGACGCCGGTCTGCTTGAGCACGCCGACAATGATCATCATGCCGAGCAGCAGGAAGATGACGTTCCAGTCGACGCCGGAGTGCTCGGAGAAGAAGGCGGCCTCGGCGTCGGTGGCGTGGATGAGCAGCATGAGGCCGGCCGCGCCGAGCGCCGCCGCCACCCTGTGGATCTTCTCTGTGGCGATGAGCGCGTAAGCGCACAGGAAGATCACCACCGCCAGCCATGCGGTGACCGTCACGCCTCCACCGCCCGGTCGAGCAGCGCCTGCAGCGTGACCGCGCCGTGCAACCGGCCTCCGGCCACGACGGCGACCAGCGGGCTGTGCGTGCGGGCCATCAGCGCGGCCAGCTCCAGCACGGTGGCGTTCAGATCGGCGACGGGCAGCTCACGCCGCTCACGGGGAAGCGCCTCACGCACGGTCCGTTCACTGAGTTGGCGCAGGAACAGGTCAGCGTGCGCCTCGTCGATCACACGGGCCAGCGCGGGGTCGTCCTGACAGTAGCCGGGCACGGCCATGCGCAGCACCTGGGTGCCGGGAAGGATCGTGAACGGCAGGCCGTCGGCCCCGACGACGATCAAACCGGGTAGGTCTTGTTCGGCCAGGAGTCTGGCCGCCTCCAGCACCGGGGTGTCCAGCTCCACGGTCGGGAAATCGGCAAGCAAGTCACGCGCGCGCATAGTTGTCGGCCTGTCTGTCGGGATCGACTAGGACATTGCCGACCAGACTTCCCGGCGCACCACGAACGACCCTATCAACATCGGCCGATCTCTGACTCGGGCGGGCGTAGCAGGAGCAGCGCCGCGTCCACATGGCCGACGAGGTCCTGTCTCAGCGCTTCCAGCGCCCTCTCCGAATCTCGTCCTTGAGCAGGAAAGCACGCGAAGGACGAGGGACGATGGGTACCCGTAGTTAGGCAAGGTCAAGGGGCCCTCGGAGTTGGCCTCGGCCAGGACGGCGATGCGAGCCACGTACGAGCCTCCCCGCGTGGAGTCACCTCGGGTGTGTTGACCAGGCTTCCTGGCGCGCCGCAGTCATTCGGACGAGCAACACCCTCCGCCACAAGGCTTGGCGTCTGCTGCACGAACCATTGACACTGGAAGGGTGACTGGTCGGCTCGTCGTCGCCTACAACGATTCGCCGAGTACCCGTCGGGCGCTCGGAGAAGCGCTTCAGCGTGCGGCGAAGTCCTCGCCGTGCGAGGTGATCGCCGTGGCGGTCGACAAACGGAGCCCGACTCGCGCGGAGGACCAGCCACGGCCATGCGAGGTATGGCTGCGCGAAGCCGCTCGTCAGGCCCGCGAAAAGGATCAGAGCATCCGGACCGAGCTCCGGATAGGGCATCCGGCGACAGAGATACTCCAGGCTGCGCGTGATCTGGGCGCGGACTTGCTCATCGTCGGTCACAGTCGCTGGGGCGCGCATTCCAGCACGCTCGAGACGGTGCTACGGCACGCGCCCTGCCCCGTGCTCGTGATCCACTGATATCAGGCAGCCACGCCCATCACATGTGCGACATGGTCGAAGGAGAATCGTTCGAGTCGGCGGACCGCGAAAACCTTCTCGATGGCGGCCAATGGATCCCGCGCCGGATGGCAACCGCCACAGGCGGGTGCCCAGACAGGCGTGATCAAGCCTTCGGCGAAAGCCACGACCGGATTGAACGAGCGTGTGTGCTCGTAGAAGCGGAGCTCGCCGTCCCGGCGCAGCACCCTGCGCACCTCCGCCAGCGTGGCGTCCGGACGCGGTGAGCTGCACAGCATCAGCGAGCAGATCACGACGTCGGCGAAGTCGTCAGGAAAAGGCAGCCTGGTCAGGCTGCCGTCGACCACCCGCACCGGCGCGGACACGGAGGAGGCCGCCTCGCGTGCCGCCTGGCGCAGGGACGGATCCGCCTCGACGATCACGATCTCGCCCAGGCCCGGTGGATAACAGGCGAGCTTGGTACCGTCACCGGCGCCGAGTTCCACCACCCGTCCGGAGATCCCGGACAGCAGCCACTCGCGTTGCGGGGTTGGTCTGGCCGCCGTCCCTCTGCCGTTCATCACGGCGCGAGGGTGGTGAAACTGTTCCATGACGTGGCCCTTGTCAAGCGCCAGGATGAGCGACAGTGATTGATTGATGACAGGATCGTCGGTATCTCACCGCCCTGTCCAGTGCTCCGCCACGTGGCGTCGGCAATCCCCTCCCGGAGAGCGCGAAGACGGACCCTCCGGTGTGGGACTTCTCCGCGCCGTAGCCGGGACACACCTCGTCCAGCGTCTCGTCTCTAGCTGTTGCCTGCACTCGTGCCGGGTAGAAGCCGTGAGCGGTACGGTGGCGCGCCTCCCAGACGCGTGACGAGCGGCCCGGCTATGGCCAGCACGAGGACATAGGCAGCCACCAAAGGACCCAGCCTGTCATGATGAGCGCCGACCAAGCCGATGATCACTATGGAGAACTCGCCGCGAACGATAAGCACAGTCCCCGCTCTCAAGCGGCCACGCGGCCCTACTCCCTCCCGCAACGCCGCGTACTGACCGGTGACCACTTTCGTGGCGGCCGTGACGGCGGCCAGGGCGAGGGCGACAGGGAGCACAGGGACAAGATCGCTCAGGCTGACCGATAGACCGATCGCCAGGAAGAAGACCGCGGCGAACAGGTCACGCAACGGGGTGAGGACATTGCGAGCCCGCCTGGCCGCCTCCCCCGTGAGGGTGAGCCCGACGAGAAAGGCACCGACCGCGGCCGATGCGTGGACGAGCTCGGCCAGTGCCGCCACGATCAGAGTGAGGCCGAGAACTCTCAACATGAGCTGCTCAGGGTCTGGATCGGAAAGCAACCGCCCGAGATGGTGGCCCCATCGATACGACACGACGAAGGCGGCCAGCACCGCGCCGACCGCGACGAGCACGCCCAGCGCCGCTTGCCACCACGTGCCGCCGGAGGCGAGAACGACGAGCAACGGCAGGTAGGCGGCCATGGCGAAGTCCTCCAGCACCAGGACCGACAACACGGCAGGGGTTTCCCTGTTGCCCAACCGCCGTAGGTCATCAAGGAGCCTGGCGATGATGCCTGAGGAAGAGATGTAGGTGACGCCGGCCAGGGCAAGGATGCCGACGCCGTCCAGGCCGAGATACCAGCCGGCCAGCGCGCCGGGAACCGCGTTCAGTACGAGGTCGACGCCCGCCGAGGGCACGTGGCGGCGCAGGCTGACGGAGAACTCGTGGATGGAGAACTGCAGCCCGAGGGCGAGCAACAGCAGGACCAGCCCAATGGCCGCACCGACCTGGACGAACTCGCCGGCGGCGGGTACGGGAGCGATGCCTCCTTCGCCCAGCGACAGGCCGGCGAGCAGGTAGAGCGGAATGGGCGAAAGAGCGAACCGCCGTGCCAGAGCACCGAGGACGCTGAGGGCGGCCAGGATGACACCCAGCTCCAGCAGCAGCGCGACGGAGGTCTGCACAACTCAGCCCCGGATTATCTTTTCCACTCCGGCTATACCGCTCCGGGTTCCGATGACCACCAGGACATCACCCGCTCGCAGCACCTCATCAGGCGTGGGGGACGCGATCACATCTTCCCCGCGGACGATCGCCACGATGGATGCTCCCGTACGGCTTCGCGCCCTGGTGTGCCCCAGCGGGCGATCCACGTACGGAGAGCCGGCCCGCACCCCCGTCTGCCCCGCGCTCAGTCCCGGCACCTCCTTGGTGAGGTCGGCGAACCGCTCCGCGATGCGAGGCGCGCCGAGGATCTCGGCGAGCGTGTCGGCCTCCTCCCTGTTGAGCCGGAGCATGGACCGGCCCTGGTCGGGGTCCTCGCTCCCGTAGACGACGAGCTCGAACTCGCCCGTCCGCCGCGCCACCACACCGATCCGGTCACCGTCCTGGTTGGTGAACTCATACCGCAGCCCCACCCCCGGAAGAAGCACCTCGTTCACATCCATGAACTCATCATCGCTGTGACCTGCGCGAACATGGGAGAACGTGCCGCGAATACTTCGTCCATGCGGTTCGGGCGGTGTGCGTATTCGTGGAGGACTCCGCCGAGTCGGTCTCGCCAGGGCGGATCCGAGGAGCAGCTACGCGAACCGTTCACGCGGTTGCCGCATGACGTCGGTGCCGCTCTGGGCGTGAAGGTCTTGTCGGTAGAAGAGACGCCCGTCAAGGTTTTAGTGGAAGAAGTGGAGCGACAAGAGGGGCGACTTCGGCCGGTGGGCCTCCTGCTCCGCTCCCGGAGCAGGAGGCCCACTGCCATCCACCGGCGGCTCTCCTGCGACGTGGCTCACAGCGATGCCGTCACGGCTTCATGGCAGGCGGATGTGGCGGCCCTGCCAGCGGGAGCGCAACCATCGATCGTGGCTGGCGATCACGATCCCGCCGGGCCCGTCGGTGCCCAAGGCTTCCTCCAGCTCGTCGGAGAGGCGGGGTGAGAGGTGGTTGGTGGGCTCGTCGAGCAAGAGCACCTCGGGTGGATCAGCCACCAGCAGCGCCAGAGCGAGCCGGCGGCGCTGGCCGACCGACAGCTCCTCCACTCGCAGATCCACGTCACGCGGGCTGATCAGGCCGAGCGAGCGCAGCGGCACGGACTCGGCGCGCTCCTGGCCGAGCGCCCGCTCGTACGTCTGCCGTACCGTGCGGTCCGGCCGCTCGAACACGGTGTCCTGAGCCAGCAGCCCGACGGTCAGCCCGCACCGTCGCCGTACCTCTCCCTCCGCGCCCAGCCGTCCGGCCAGCACCGCCAGGAGCGTGGACTTGCCCGCGCCGTTCGGCCCGGTGACCAGCAGCCGCTCCCCCGGCGCCACGTCCAGCCGGTCGATATAAAGCCGTCCCGGAACCCGCACGTCCCGCAGTGACAGCAAGGTCTCGTCGTGGGGATCGCGGGAACCGGCGGCGACACCCTTCGCGGCACCGGCGGCATCGGAGGCGGCCGTGGCGTGGTTGGCCTCCGCGAGATCGGTGACGGTGACCAGAGTGCGGGGACGGAAGCGGAGCGGGGGTGGCGGGGCGGGGAGTTGCTCGCGTTCCAGCTCGGCGAGCCGGCGGGTGGCATTGCGTACCCGCCGCGAGATCTGGTGCTGCACGCGTCCCCCGCGGTGTCCGTACCCCATCTTCTCGTTGTCGCGTCGCGACCCGTCCAATGCCACCTGCCGCGCCGTCACCGCGACGGCGCGGCGCAGCTCTCCGAGCTCCTCCTGCTCTTCGGCGTGGCGCCGCTCCCAGCGCTCCCGCTCGGCGCGCTTCTCGGCCAGGTACGCGCCGTACCCACCCCCGTACCGGACGGGCCCGTCCACCGCCGGGTCGAGATCGACCAGGTCGGTGCAGACCGCGTCCAGGAACGCCCGGTCGTGGCTCGCCACGACCACCACCCCTGTCATGCCGCGGAGTCGCTCCTCCACGAACCCCGCGGCGGTATCGTCCAGGTGGTTGGTGGGCTCGTCCAGCAGCAGCGCGGTGGGCTGTCTGATCAGGAGCGCCGCCAGGGCGAGCCGCCCGCGCTGCCCACCTGACAACGACGCGAGCACGCGCTCGTGCGGCACGCCGCCCAGGCCGAGCCGGTCGAGTATGGTCTCCGCGCGCCGGTCGGCGTCCCAGGACTCGCGCTGTTGCGCCTGGTCGAGCCGGGCCCCGTACGCTTCGAGCAGAGCGGCATCGTCAGGGGCCTCGGTGAGCGCCCGGGTGAGTCGGTCGAGCTCGGCCAGGTCCGTACGGGCCTCGCGCAGGGCGTCGTCGAGCACGCCGGCGACCGTGGTGTCGGGGGCGAACGGCGCCTCCTGATGCAAGAAGGCCAGGTCGGCGGGGCGCACGACGGTGCCGGAGTCCGGCTCGTCCACTCCGGCCAGCAGCCGCAACAGGGTGGACTTGCCCGCACCGTTCTCGCCGATCAGCCCGATCCGGTGGCCGGGTGCGGCGGTGAGCGAGACGCCGTCGAGCACGCGCCGCGCGCCCAGCGTCCGAACGAGATCGCGGGCGAGCAGCACGTCACTCACCGGCGAGCCCTCCCGTCTCCAGCAGCCGCCCGCCGGACAGCTCCAGCCGGCGCTCCACCCCGATCTCGGCGAGGAAGCGCTCGTCGTGGCTGACCACCACGAACGCCCCCTCGTAGGCCCCGAGCGCGCTCTCCAGCTGCCCCACGCTGACCAGGTCGAGGTTGTTGGTCGGCTCGTCCAGCAGCAGCAGCTGCGGCGCAGGCTCGGCGCACAGCACGCAGGCCAGCGTGGCGCGCAGCCGTTCGCCGCCCGACAGCACGCCCACCGGCAGGTGCGCCCGCGGCCCGCGGAACAGGAAGCGGGCCAGCAGGTTCATCCGGTCCGCCTCCAGCATGCCGGGAGCGAACGCGGCCAGATTCTCGGCCACGGTGCGCTCGACGTCGAGCAGGTCGAGCCGCTGCGACAGGGAGGCGATCCGGCCGTCGGCCCGCCTGGCGCTGCCGCCGTCGGGCTCCAGCTCGCCGCTGACCAGGCGCAGCAGGGTGGACTTGCCCGCGCCGTTGGGGCCGGTCAGCGCGATGCGCTCGGGCCCGCGGATCGTCAGGTCGATGCCCGGCTCGGCGAACAGGCCGCGGGCCTGCAGATGTTCGCCGAGGAAGACCGTGCGCCCCGCGGGGACGTGGGTCCCGGGCAGTCGCAGCGTGATCTTCTGGTCCTCGCGCAGGGTGCGCCCGGCCTCCTCCAGCCTGGCCTTGGCGTCGCCGACGCGGGCGGCGTGCGTCTGGCCCGCCCGCCCGGCCGACTCCTGCGCGCCGCGCTTCATGTTCCCCGCGAAGATCCGCGGCAGACCGGCGTTCTTGAGGTTGCGGGCGGCGTTGCTCGCCCGGCGCTCGGCTCGCTCGCGGGCCTGCTGCATCTCCCGCTTCTCGCGCTTGAGCTCCTGCTCGGCGCTGCGCACGTTCCGCTCGGCGGCCTCCTGCTCGGTCCGTACGGCCTGCTCGTAGGCCGTGAAGTCGCCGCCGTAGAAGCGGACCTCGCCCCGATCCAGCTCGGCGATGCGGTCCATGCACTCGAGCAGGGCCCGGTCGTGGCTGACCACGAGCAGACAGCCGCTCCAGTCGCCGAGCACGGCGTAGAGCTTGCGGCGCGCGTCGAGGTCGAGGTTGTTGGTCGGCTCGTCGAGGAGCAGCACATCGGGACGCCTGAGCAGCTGCGCGGCCAGGCCGAGCGAGACGACCTGGCCGCCGCTCAGCGTGCGCAGCGTCCGCGCCAACTCAAGATCGCCGAGCCCGAGCCGGTCGAGCTGGGCTCGGGTGCGCTCCTCGATGTCCCAGTCGTTGCCGATCGTGGTGAAGTGCTCCTCGCTCGCGTCGCCCGACTCGATGGCGTCCAGCGCGGCGATCACGGGGGCGATGCCCAGGACCTCGGCCACGGTCAGATCGCCGGCGAGCGGCAGGCTCTGCGGCAGGTAGCCGAGCACGCCGTTGACGGACACGCTCCCGCCACCGGGCCGGTACTCACCGGCGATCAGCTTGAGCAGCGTGCTCTTGCCCGCGCCGTTCGGGGCGACCAGGCCCGTACGGCCGGCGCCCACGGTGAAGGACAGGTCACTGAAGACCGGCGTGTCGTCAGGCCAGGAGAAGGACAGGGTGGAGCAGATGATGAACGCATCGGACATGCGGAAGACCTCGTACGTACGTGATCCGGGCGCGCCGAAGCCGCCCGGCAAACGGGACAGGGATTCGGGTACGACGACGGGGGCCACATCGGCGGCGGTCATGTGCGCCTGCCGGGGCCGGTCAACCTCCGGTATCACCCGGAGATGTCGTCGTCACCTGCCACGTCTGGTCTCCTAGCTTCCGAACGAGCGTTTTTCACCATAGCAGCCGTATGGATCAGCGCGTGCCCGCGCTTTCGTCAGTCGTCCACGCCGGAAGCGTCCTGGCGGACGAACAGGTTCAGGTCCCGCTCCGCCCACAGCTCCTCCTCCAGATGGTGGTCTCGCCAATGCTCCGGGGGGTCGGCCAGCCAGTCGTGGCCGAAGATCGCGTACGGACGGTCCGCGCGCTCACGCTCCAACTCGTACTGGCCCAGGTAGTTCATCAACGGCCGCCACAACCGTCCGTTCGCCACGACGAGGTACGAGGCCGCCAACCCCGGTTCGTGCAGCCAGCCGCGGATCATCCACGCCTGGAACACGTCCGTGACGGGAGACGGCTCGGCTTCGAAGTCCGGGCAGACCAGATGCCGCGTGATCGCGATGTGCGCCCTGGGAGGCACAGCCACGCGCCGGCTCACGTCGTGCCAGATCTCCCCCACGACAGGGTCGCCCTCCAGTTCCTCCTTCTCCGGCGTCCGCACGGTCAACCGGCTCATGAAAGCACGCAGGCGGTTGCTCTTGCGGCACCGGAGCAGAGAGAACGCCCCCGGCTGACGGCTCAGCCAGAACCGGACGGACGCGGCCGTGAACTCGCCGTGGCTCTCGCGCGCCATGGTGACGAGTTCGTCGTGGTCTGCGGGGGTCGCCCCAGACGCCCGCACATCTTCCTCGCCCACCCTGGAGACGTACCGGCACACGACCCCACCGCGCCGGCGCAGATGACTGATGGTCCGCATGACCGCCACGCACGCGTGCGGGTCGCGGGCGTCGCGCAGCAGCTCGCCCATGACGTAATGGCGAATCCGCCGGTGCATCCGCTCATAGCCGACGGGGTCCCGCCACCGCAGGTGATAGTCGAGGACTTCGCGCAGCACACCGTTGACGTCGAGGCCGTGGGCGGCGGTCTCGACATACGGTTGCGCTCGGAGCCAGTCGAACAGCTCCGCCGCCTGACCGCCCGGCACCACCGCTCTGAGGAGATCCTCGGTGGTGTGGCGGGCGTGCGCGCACACGTACAGCGCCCATCGGTGCGCATCCGTCGGCACGCTGCCGGCCAGGAGCGCGAGCACGTTGTCGACCACGTACCGTACGGCCTCACGGCGCGACGGCTGTCCCGTGGCCGACATGCTCCTGCCGACCTCCGCGGCGAGCGACAGGGCAAAGGGGTGGCCTGCGGCGAAGTCCACGATGGACCTCCGGAGGCCGGGGTCCACGCCGCGGGCTTCGACCAGCGCGGTCGACTCCCGGACGGTGAGGGCTTCGAGGTGCCGGATCACGATCGTCCCGGACCAGGCCGGATCAGTGAGCCAGGCGGCGCTCGGCCCGGTCCTGCCCGCCACCACGATGATCGCGTTGCCGGGCAGCTTGCGGAGGTACTCGTCGCGCAGCCACGGTTCGAGGTATCCCAGCTCCTCGAAGGAGTCGATGAGGAGAACCGGGCCGAAGACGCCGGAGAGCTCGTCGGCGAATCGCTCGAGGCGTTCGCGCGCGTCCGCGGTCGCCGAGCCGTGGAGGTGCCGTACCTGCCGGCCGGCGGCGGTCGCGTCGTCGGCGAGTTCACGCAGCAGCGTCGACTTGCCGATGCCAGCGGGTCCGCGGACGAAGAGAAGACCCAGACGTTCGCCACGGCTCCTTCTCAGCAGGTCCTGGAAGGCGGCGCGCTCCGCGCCCCTGCCGACGAACTGACCGTCCGAAGTCCGCTCCGGCTGCGTGCCCACTGGCGCAGGGGACATCTGTGGAGGGCGTGCGGCGGGTCGCTCGGCCCATGGGTCGGGAGCGAACTCGTCGTCGTGGTCCGCTTCGGCCCGGAGGATCTTGTCGTGCATCGCCCGTAGCCGCGGTCCAGGACTGACGCCCAATTCCTTGCTCAGCAGGTCATAGACCGTCCGGTAGAGCTCGAGCGCCTCCGCCCGCCTGCCGCTGCGGTACAGGGCGAGGAGATAGATCTCGTACAACGGCTCTTCGAATCGGTTCTGCTCGATGATGAGCGGGGCCTCGGCCGCCACCTCGGTGTGCTCGCCCAGTTCCAGGCGGAGCTGCAGCAACTCCTGGGTGGCGATCAGCTTCAGTCGTTCCAGCCGGAACCGCTCGCGTTCGGCGGCCTCGCCCGGGACCCCTGCCAGCGCCGTGCCTGTCCAGAGGCCGAGCGCCTGCGTCAAACGCTTCGCGGCCACCGAGATCTGCCCGCTCGCATGCTCCTGCCTGGCGGTTTCGAGCAGATCGGCGAACTCGGTGGCGTCCAGCGCGAACAGCGACGGGTCCAGCATGTAGCCCCCGGACTGGGAGATGATCGCCGACCCCAGTCCGTGCTTGGACAGCAGCCGCCGGATACGGGAGATGTAGGTCCGTATGACGGCTTCCCCTGTGGCCGGTGCCCGCTCGCCCCACAGGCCGTCGACCAGCTCACCGATCCGCACGAAGCTGCCGCTGTTGGCCAGCAGCAGCATCAGGACGGCCTGTTGTTGCGGTGCGCCGAGATCCGGTCGCGTCTCACCGCAGTGGAGACCAGGCGGTCCCAGAACGGTGAACCTGCAGGGAGCCGAGACGGCGTTCGGCTGTCCGATCACGATCAGGGGCGCTTCCTTGCCAGAGTGCACGGCGGCCGGCCCGTCGTACGGGCCTGCGGTGGGACATTCCAAGAAGGTAGGTTCGCCCGGACCGCCTTCGCGAGCGTCACGTGACGCTGTGCGTGTACGTCATTCCGGGACCGGCATGGCGACCTCCTGGAACAGACGTACTGGAAACCGTACAAACACTGCTGAGCCGGACAACGCCTCAACAGTCCCGACGCGGCGTCAGTAGGGTCGGTCAGAGACGCCCGGGCACTGCTTCGGGGTATCGGTGACAGGTCGCGGCGCTACGCGAGAGTGTGGGGGAACCTCGATGGCCGGGGTGAGCTTTGGGTTGCTGGGTCCGATCAGGGTCTGGAGCGGCGGGCAAGAGCTGGACGTCGGGTCTCCGCAACAGCGGGGGGTGCTGGCCCTGCTGCTCCTGAGTGAGGGGCGGCAGGTCACGCTCGACGAGATCGTGAGCTCGTTGTGGGGCCGCGAGGCGCCGCGCAGCGCCGTCGTGAGCACCCGTACCTACGTCTCCCGTCTGCGCCGGGTGCTGACCGCCGTCGGTGCCGGCGGGCTGGGCACCGAGGCGGAGATCAGGTCGGCGGGCGGCGGCTACCAGCTGGTTGTGGACCCCGGGGCGCTCGACGTGATGGTGTTCAGGCAGACCACCGCCGCCGCGCGGGAGGCCCGCAGGCGGGGGGAGGTCGCAGAGGCATCCCGGCTGCTGCGCGGCGCCCTGGCACTATGGCGCGGACCGGCCTTCGAGGGGCTGGGCGGAGCCTTCTTCGAGGGCCGCCGCGCCTGGCTGGAGCAGCTGCGCGCGTCAGCCATGGAGGAGCGCTGGGCACTCGACATCGCGCGGGGCGACTGTGGCGAGGCGATCGCCGACCTGCTGCTCGCGACGGCGGCGAAGCCTTATCGCGAGCGGTTGTGGGAGTTGCTGATGTGGGCCCTCGACCGCGACGGCCGCCCCGTGGAAGCTCTGTCGGCCTATGACAGGATCGCCCGGTTGCTGGACGATGACCTGGGACTGGGGCCCGGTCCTGGCCTGCGGAGGATGTACGCCCGGATCAGGACGGCGGCCGACGCCTCATTCGTCTGAGCCACTCCACGGGCCGCGCCCGTCCGCCAAGGACGCCGTGGGCAGCGGCAGAAAGCCCCCTATCGAAAGGAAGACCCTTCCCCGAGGGTCTTGAGCACCCGCGCGAGATCGGCCCGGGAGCCCACTCCGAGCTTGGGGAAGATCCGGTGCAGATGGGTGCTGACGGTCCGGTGAGAGAGGTACAGCCGTTGTCCGATCTCCCGGTTCGTCAGCCCCTCGGCGACCAGCTGCGCGATGTTCAGCTCGTGCGGGGTGAGCTTTTCCCGCGCGTCCGGGTCCCGGTTCGGGCTCGACTCCCCCGCGCCGCGCAGCTCCCGTCGTGCGCGCTCACCCCATGCGGCCATGCCGAGCGCGTCGAAGGTCTCCCTGGCCGTGCGCAGGTGCGAGCGAGATTCCGCGGCCCGGCGCTGCCGCCGCAACCATTCGCCGAACGCCAGATGGAGGCGTCCTCGTTCGGCGGGCCACCCGGACAGGTCCGCCCGCAGCGCGGCCGTGAACCGCTTCTCCGCCTCCTCGTTCGGTGCCAGCACGGCGCGCGCGTAGCGCAACCCGATGTGCAACGCCGGTGACGGCGTCGATGCGGCCAGCGGCTCTACCTCGCGCAGGATGTCCCGCATGGTGTCGGCCCGCCCGGCACGCACGGCAGCCTCGGTGAGCTCTGCGAGGCAGTAAGCGCGCAGGGCCAGCTGGTAGGCGGGGTCCGAGGGGTCGAGTATCCGGCTCAGGGCGGCGAACGCGTCGCCGAAGCGCTCCTCGCTCAAGGCCGTGAGCCCGCGCGCGAGCTGGACGGTGGCCAGGACGGGCCGGGCACCGGCGGGAAGTGCGACGCGTTCGGCCTCATCGGCGAGTGTTCCGGCCCGCCCGTGGTCGCCCCTCAGCGCGGCGATCTCGGCCTGGACGGCCGTGGCCAGCCCGTACATGAACGGCTGACCGGTCTCCTGGGCGAGCTTGGCGGCCTCCGCCGCGACCGGCACGGCCGAGGCCAGGTCGCCGAGCCGGACCTGGCTCCACGCCTGAACGGCCAGTGTCCGGGGCAGCAGCCCGAGCCGGCCCTGGGCGCGCAGGCCGGGCGCGGCCGCCGCGGAGAAGCGGGCAGCCAGGCCGAACGCCCCGACCTGCAGGGCCGCGCTGCCCAGGTAGCGATCGATCTCCGGGGCGGCTCCGGCCACGCCGGCCAGTTTGCGCAGCAGGTCGAGCGTGATGCCGCCCCGCTCGAACGGCGCGACGTAAGCGGCGATCGCGACCATGCGCGGGTCGTCGGCAGGAACGGGCAGCCGGTCGGCCACGCCCAGCAGCGAGCGGCGCGCGGCCGTACCCGGTTCGGACCAGAAGCAGCGCATTGCGGCGCCCCACAGGATCCGGACAGCCGGCTCCACCTCCCCGTCGGCGGCCACTGATGCGGCCAGCTCGGCCAGCTCTGACACGCGGGAGACGTCCTCGCGCACCCCGTCCTCGAAGCCGCTGAGCAACCAGGCGGCAGTGGCGCGCCGACGCGGCGAGAGTTCGAGAGCGTGTGCGTCGCGCACCAGACGCTCGGCCGTGACGCGACTGCCGGATTCGACCGCGAGCTCGGCCGCTCTCAGCAACCTGAGCGCCTTCCGATCCTGCCCCTCACTCAGCCGGGCCGCCTGCTCCAGCGCCGCGATCGCGGCGGCGACCCCGCCCCGGTGCCGGGCCCGGTCGGCCGCGCGGTCCAGCTCGGCCGCCACGCCCTCGTCGGCTCCCGCCGTCGCGGCGGCCCGGTGCCAGGCTCGCCGGTCCGGCTGTTCGTGCAGCGTCTCGGCGAGGGCCAGGTGGGCCCGCCGGCGTTCGGCGAGCGTCGAAGCCGCCGCGATGGCCGACCGCATCAGGGGATGACGGAACGCCACCGCGCCGATGGCGAGCTCGATCAACCGGACCTCGGCGGCCGGTGCGAGGATCTCCAGCTCGGCCGTCGACCCCAGGATCAGGCTCGTGGCCGCGAGCGTTTCGGAGACCGAATCGCTCTGGTTGAGCGCCGCGACCAGCAGGGCGGTGCGGGTCGGCGCCGGCAGGGCGGCTACCCGGGCGGTGAACGCCCGCTCAAGACGCTCGCTCAGCGGCGGCACCGTACCCAGCCCGCCCAGGCGATCGCTCAGCGGCAGCGCCGGACCTGGGCCGCCGTGGCGTCCCAGGGCCGCCGGCAGCTCGGTCAGCGCCAGCGGGTTCCCTGCGGCCTCCTCCAGCAGCCACGCCCGCATCGCTGAGGTGAGGTCGGGGGCGATCGAGTCCAGGAGCTCGGCGGCGACCTCGGCGGAGAGCCGGTCAACGGGCATCGGGCACAGGCCGGCGTCCTGCACGGACGAGCGCTCACCTTCCCGGAGCGTCGCGACCATGACGATGGGCTCGGACTCGATCCGGCGCGCCACGAAGGCGAGGACGTCGGCACTGGCGCGATCGAGCCAGTGCGCGTCCTCGGCGACGACCAGCAACGACCGGACGGCGGCCGCCTCCGCCAGCAGGGTCAGCGTGGCCAGGCCGACGAGGTAGACGCTGGGTTCGGCCGCTTCGGCGAGCCCCAACGCGCTGCGCAGGGCGTCACGCTGCGGGGCCGGCAGCGTGTCCACGCCCGCCCGGACCGGGTACAGCAGTTGGTGCAACCCGGCGTAGACGAGGTTCTGCTCGGCCTCCACGCCGGTCGTCGTCAGGACGCGCAGGCCCGCGGCCGACGCCGCGGAGACGGCCTCCGCCACGAGCGCGGACTTCCCGATGCCGGCCTCCCCCCGAATGAGAACGCCGCTGCCGTCTCCGGGGTCGTCGACGAGCTTGGCCAGGGCCTTCAGCTCGGCTTCCCGTCCGAAAAGCGGCATGGTGCGGCACTCCTACCCTCGGGGCCCCCGGCTGTCGAGCCCCAGCCGTGCGCGACGTTCTGCCGCGACACTACCGAAGGCTCGCGCCCGGATCGCGCGGCGCCGTCGGGCAAGCGGACGTATACGTTTGAGATGGACGCCCTCCCCAGACGTCAACCGTTCGTCAACGACGTCTCCCCCCGCTGCTTCTCGCTCCCCGGCATATCGACCAACACTGATGCCGTGGTTGAGACCCGCCTCATTCACGCCTTCCACCGGCGCGCCACGACGGATCCGGTGCTGCTGGCCAAGCAGAGCGCGACACTCGACATGGTGTCCGGTGGCCGGGTCACGCTGGGTCTCGGGGTCGGCGCGCGGGAGGACGACTTCCAGGGCCGTGGGCACCGATCACGCCTCCCGGGGGCGGCGGATGGACGAGCAGCTGGCGACCATGCGCAAGGTCTGGGCCGGCGAACCGGTCGCTCCTGGCCTCGGGCCGGTCGGTCCGTCCCCGGTGAGCGCGGGAGGTCCCGAGCTTCTCTTCGGCGGCCTCGCGCAGCCGGCGCTGGCCCGGATCGCCCGCTGGGGCGCCGGCTACATATGCCCGGCCCCACCCGGATACGCGGGGGCGTTGTTCGAGCTCGTCAGACGACAGTGGAAGGACGCGGGCCGGCCGGGCGAACCGCTGCTCGTCGCCCAGATCAACGTCGCGCCGGGGCCGGAGTCCACCGTGGCGGAGGCTCGGGAGTCACTCCTGCGCTATTACGCGTTCGCACCGGAGCTCGCCGCGCAGGCCCTGCGGGCGATGGCGACGACCGCCAAGGAGATCAGGGAAACCGTCGCCGCCTATCTCGACCTCGGAGCGCATGAGGTGATGCTCAGCTGCTGGTCCGACGACATCGAGCAGATCGACCGGCTGGCGGACCTCCTGGCGTGACCTTTCGGTCAGGGTGCGGCTGCTTCTGATCGCCGCCCGCCGATGACCGCCCCGCTGGATGTGCACTGCAGCTAGTATGGACTAGCGAGTCCAGTCTGGGGGGCGGTCATGCGTACTCTGACCCGCAAGGGCGCCGCGACGCGGCAGCGCATTCTCGAGGGCGCGGCGGCGCACATCCGCGAGCACGGCGTGGCCGGCATGACACTCGACGACGTGCTGGCCAGGACCGCGACGAGCAAGAGCCAGCTCTTCCACTACTTCCCGGACGGCCGGGAGGAACTGCTGCTGGCCGTGGCCCGTTTCGAGGCCGACCGGGTGCTGGAGGACCAGCGGCCCCAGCTCGGCGACCTCACCTCCTGGCCCGCCTGGCGGTCGTGGCGGGACAAGGTCGTCGACCGCTACCGCAGGCAGGGCCGCCTGTGCCCGCTCAACTCCGTCACCTCGCAGCTGGGCAGCCGCACGCCCGGCGCGCAGGCCGTGGTCACCGAGCTGATGCACCGCTGGCAGGCCGAGATCGCCACCGGCGTGCGGCACATGCAGGAGGCCGGCGAGATCGACCCGGGCCTCGACCCCGACCGCGCGGCGGCAGCCCTGCTCGCCGGCATCCAGGGCGGCGTACTGATCCAGATGTCCACCGGCGAGACCGATCATCTGGAAGCCGCCCTCGACATGGGCATCGCCCACCTGCGCGCCAGCAGGCTCGCGCCGTCTTGACGGAGGGCTCATTCACCCGCCAAGGCGGCGACCAGGCTTTTTGGACTTGACAGTCCATTTCTCGCTGCGCAAGCTGACGAGTGTCCATCCCGACCTCCTCGAATCTGCTTGCGAACGGAGTGGCACCCTCATGTCCTTGGACCACTACTACCTGCTCGGACGTTCCGGGCTGCGCGTCAGCCGGCTGGCACTGGGCACGATGAATTTCGGCACCGGCGGTTTCCATGCCGCGTACGGCAAGACCGAGAAGGAGGCCCGCCCGATCTTCCGCAGCTATCTCGAAGCGGGCGGGAACTTCATCGACACCGCGGATTTCTACACCGCCGGCGAGAGCGAGACCATCCTCGGCAACCTCATCGCGGAAGCCAAGGTGCGCGACAGGGTGGTGCTCACCACCAAGTTCACCAACAGCGTCGCGCCCGGAGATCCGAACGCGGGAGGCAACGGCCGCAAGCACATGATCAGAGCGGTCGAGACGTCACTGCGCCGCCTGCGCACCGACTACATCGACCTGTTCCTGCTGCACACCTGGGACCGGATCACCCCCGTCGAGGAGGTCATGCGGACCTTCGACGACCTCACCAGGGCCGGAAAGATCCGCTACGCGGGCCTGTCCGACGTGCCCAGCTGGTACGCGGCGAGGGCCCAGACCCTTGCCGAGGTCCACTCCCTCGTACCGGTGGTCAGCCTGCAACTGCCCTACTCCCTCATCGACCGGACGATCGAGCTGGAGCACGTCCCCATGGGGCAGAGCCTGGGACTCGGGATCACCGCATGGAGCCCGCTCGGCAGTGGCTTCCTCACCGGCAAGTACCGGAGTGCCGACCAGGGTCTGGCCGGAGACGGCCGGCTCAGCGGCGCGAGCTCCCCCGGACGCTCGTGGACGGAGCGGGACTGGCGGCTGCTGGCGGCGGTCGAGAGCGTCGCCGGCAAGCTCGGCGTGACGATGGCCCAGGTCGCGCTGAACTGGGTCGCCACCCGGCCCGGTGTCGCCTCGGCGATCGTCGGGGCGAGCAACGCGGACCAGCTCGACGCCAACATGGCGGCCCTCGACTTCGACCTGCCGGCCGAGCTGCTCGACGAGCTCGACGAGGCCGGCGCCGTGCCACGCCAGTCGGTCTACCAGATGTTCACGCCGGACTATCAGAGCTGGCTGGTCAGTCCGGGCGTCAAGGTCGGGGACAAGCCGGCCGGATATGCCCCCGCCGTACGGAACTGGGCATCCGCACGCAGCGCCTGACGGACTTCGCGCGCCGTGCATGCGGCGGCCCTGGCTGCCCGCACCGCCGCGTATACGCGTCGTCAACGTTTCGCATGCGGGCGGCCCCTATGGTCATGCGCCATGTCGAGTCACCCCATATCTCTCGAACCGCCGGAGACACCGGCACTTCCGGATGCCCACGCCCCCGTGACGCGGGAGGACGGTGGCGGTGTCCTGGAACTGCTCGAACGCATCGGATCCATCGTCGTGCCGATCGCGGTGGCGCTCTACGCGCTCCTCTACATCGGCATCGAGCAGATATATGCCGTCTTCGGTGTCAACCCGCAGCAGGTGGGCGTCGACCAGGCGGTGCTGCTCGGCCGTATGACGAGCACCTTGGTCCTGCTCCTGCTGGTCGCCATCCCACTGCTCGGCCTCTTCGTCGGTCTGGGCTGGCTGGCCGACAGGATGACCCGGGGTGCGGCGGCCAGGCTCGTCCGCAGGATCAGGGAGCTGCCCTGGATCGCCGCAGCGCTGGCGGCACTGTGGTGCGGGGCTACGTACTGGGGCCTCTTCAACCTCTTCGGCGATCTTGACCTGTTCGTCATGGTCGTCATCGCGGTGGGGCTCGGCGTGCTGGCCTTCCTGATCCCGTTTCGGCTGTTGCGTCGCAAGGCGGTCGGGCGCGCCGGGACCAAGGTGCTCGTCGGCGGCCTGACCGGGGCCGGCCTGGGCTTCCTGCTCATCCTGGGGCTCGTCGAGGGCGCGATCGACGTCCAGGACAGCGGTCAGTCCAACGAACTGCTGAACGCCGTGGGCTTCCAGGATCAGTGGGCGGTGGTCAAGAGCGCCGAGGACGACAAGCCGCTCTACGACGGCCGCTGGATGATGCTGCTGGGTGAGAGCGACGGCACGTACGTCCTGTACGACTGCGACAAGCTCGAGACCCTCCGAAGGCCGATGGAGACCACCAACCTCGGTCAGATCGAGCTCGATCCCGAACGTGAGGCGGGCTTCACCTGCGGCGGACTGGCGCAGCAGAACACCCCGTAACACCGTAAGCAAGGAAGGCACATGAACACCGCCGTCACGACCCCGCTGTCGCCGGGTACGCACACCGTCAACCTCGAGCGCGTCGCCCAGCGCTACCACGTCGCCGGGACCGGGCCCGTCTGCCTGGCCCACCCCGGCGGTCCGGGGCTGTCGTGGGAGTACCTGCGGATGCCGGCGGCTGAGGAGCACCTGACCATGGTGTACGTCGAGCCGATCGGGACGGGCGCCTCCGGCCGGCTGCCGGCGCATCCGCACGGCTACACGCGCGAACGCTACGCACAGGCCCTGGACGGGCTGATCCGGCACCTCGGCGTCGCCCGCGTTCACCTGCTCGGCCACTCGCACGGCGGCTTCGTCGCGCAGCACTACGCCTTGACGCGCCCCGACCGGCTCGCCGGCGTCGTCCTGTACGACAGCGCCCCGGTGACCGGCCCCGAGCACTTCGCCGAGGCGGCGCGCAACATGGAGGTGTTCGCGCGGCGCAACGCGGGCAGGCCAGGGCTGCGGGACGTCCTCGACGCGTGGGAGTCGCTGGGCGGGCTCGCGGACGACGAGGCGGTCACCCTGGCCGCCCGCGGGCTGCTGCCCGCCTACCTCGCCGACTACTGGGACCACCAGGAAGAGTACGCGTCGCTGTTTTCGGTGACAGGCACCTACATCTCCGGCCTGGACGACCGACTCGTCCCCGATGCCATCGACGACCGGGCGATGCTCGGCTCGTTCGCCGTACCGGCGCTGGTCATCGCCGGCCGCCACGACGTCATCTGCGGCCCGCGCTGGGCAGGAGAGCTGGCCGACGGGATTCCCCACGCCGAGCTGGTCCTGTTGGAGAACAGCGGCCATCTCGGTCACGTCGAGGAGCCGGACACCTTCGCCCGTGCCGTGACGGCCTTCGTGGCGGGAAGTGCCCGTGACCACTCCTGAGCGGCCCTGCCCTGGCGTGTATACGCGTCGTCAACCGTTCGTATACAGCAAGACCGCCTGTCGCGGGCTCCGCGTGCCCACCACCGTGCGGGGCCGGCGCGCCCGCGCGGGGTGCCGACGCCTCGCGGCGGTTACGGCGGCGGCGCTCGCTGATCGTCACCCGCGGAGGCGGCTCGTTTCCACGGGCCCTTCGCGGTTGACGGCGATGACCTGAAGGAGTGAGGGAAGCGTGGAGTCGCTCGTCTCGACAATGGTGGGCCGGGATGACGTCCAAGGGGAGCTGTCCGCGTTCATGACGGCCACCGAGGGGCAGGCTCTCATCCTCAGAGGCGAGACCGAGGTCGGCAAGAGCGCCCTCCTCGACCATGTGGCCGGCCTCGCGGCCTCGGAGAACCACCGGGTGATCCGCGCCGCCGGCGTCGAGGCGGAGGCGGAGCTGCCCTTCGCCGGCCTGCACCAGCTGCTGTACTCGCTGCTGCCCCGCTCGGCCGGGCTCGACGAAGGACACCGTGCCGTCTTCGACGTCGTCTTCGGGCTGCGCGATTGCAAGGCCCCGTCGGTCATGACCCTCGGCATCGCCGTCCTGGACCTGCTGTCTCTGGCGGCGGCGGAGCAACCACTGCTGCTGTTGCTCGACGACGGTCAGTGGATGGACGCCTCCAGCGCCGAGGTGTGCGGGTTCGTGGGGCGCCGGCTCACCGGCAGCTCCGTGAAGATGCTCATCGCCGTACGGTCCGACGTCGGTTCGCGGTTCGACACGTCCGCGCTTCCAGAGCTCCCCGTGGCGGCCCTGCCGGAGAGGGCCGCCGGGCAGCTGCTGGACCTGCGCCATCCGCGGCTCGACACGCAGACCCGGCGGATCGTCATGGAGCAGGCCATGGGCAACCCCTTGGCGCTCTTGGAGCTACCCGCCTACGTGAACGGCGGCCACCACGGCCGCACGGCCGAGGAACCCCTCGGATTCGGCGACGTCCCGCTGTCGCGCCGTCTCCAGCACGTCTACGGCATCCGCATCGAACGCCTGCCCGCTCCCGTACGCGACGAGCTGCTGCGCGGCGCCCTCGACGGCGTCGGGGCGGGACCGGGCGGCAACCACGCTCCCGGCGCCCGCTACCGCATGCGTGAAGCCGACGAAGCGGTCGCCGCGGGCCTCCTGGACACCGACCCGGCCACCGGCGACCTCGTCTTCCGGCATCCGCTGATCCGCACCACGGTCGTTCGGCTGGCGACCCCCAACCAGCGTCGCGCGGCACACGCCGAGCTCGCGGGGGTGCATCGTCACGACGTCGAGCGGCGCGCCCGCCACCTGGCCGCCTCGATCGTGGATCCCGACGAGGAGGTGGCAGCCGCGCTGGAAGCCGCGGCCGACTCGGCGACCCGGCGCGGCGGCGCGATCGCCGCCGTGGCCTGGCTGACCCGCGCGGCGGAGCTGAGCGAGACCCCCGCCGACCGCTCCAGGCGGCTCGGCGACGCCGCCTTCATCGCCGGACATGCCGCGCTCCTGGACCAGGCGCGGAAACTCGTCCGTTCGGACCTGCCGCCGGGCGCGAGCGAGTCCGCCGCCGCGGTCGTCACCTCCGCCTACGTGGCCCTGTACGAAGACGGCGACGTGCGCGCCGCGCATCGCCACGTCGCTGCGGGGATCGAGAGCCTGCGAAAAGACAGCGCGCACGAGCCCGCTGACGTACTGACCCGGCTGGTGAACGTGCTGCTGGCCATCAGCCAGTACGCCGGCGACTCCGTGCTGTGGGACCGCACCGAGCAGCTCATGGACTCTCTGGGGGACCGAGTCGACACACGCTCGGCGATCTACCGCGACGCGTGGAGCGACGTCGTCCGGCACGGCGCGGGCGTGCACGAGCGCGTCGAGCGCGCCTTCGCCGGCGTCTCGGAGCTGGAACCGTGGGACGTCTCGCGCCTGGCCGTCGCCGCCTACCACGTCGACACGCTGAGCCAGTACCGCCCCTACCTGCAGCGGGCCGTCGACCTTGAGGTGGAGACCGGCGCCGTGGCCACCGGCATGACCATGCTGCACCTGATCATGCTCGACCAGCTGGCCGCCGGCGAGTGGGACGACGCCGAACGTACGGGACAACGCGCGCTGGAGCTGACCACGTCCCACGGAAACGCGCTGTTCACCCACCACACCCGTGCCTATCTCGGGCTCCTGGCCGCCATGCGTGGCCAGGTCGAACGGGCACGGGAGTCGCAGGCCGTCCTGGACGCCTGGGCCCGCCCGCGCGGTGTGGGGTTCCTGACCCAGATCGCCGACGCCATCGGCACGGCGGCGGCCCTGAGCGAGGGTGACTACGAAGCCGCCTACCTGTACGCCATCGGCATCACGCCGCCCGGATCGTTCGAACGCTACGCCCACCAGGCCTCACGCACGCTGCTCGACCTGGTCGAGGCCGCCGTGCACACCGGGCGCCTGGAGCAGGCCCGCCGGCACGCCCAGGCCGCCTCCGACGCCGGCCTGCCCGGGGTGTCCCCCCGGCTGGCCCTCATCACGTACGGCGCCCTGGCGATGACGGCCGCCGACGAGAAGGAGGCCGAGGACATGTACGCCAGGGCCGAGGCCCACCCGGCCGGAGCCGGCTTCCCCTTCGAGCTGGCGCGCATCCGCCTGGCCCACGGCGTCCGGCTCAGGCACACGCGGGGGCCCAAGGCCGCGCGGCCCGTCCTGGTCCGCGCCGCCGAGTCCTTCGAACGGCTCGGCGCCAGAGGCTGGGCCGAACGCGCCCAGGCCGAGCTGCGCTCCTCGGGTGCGCCCGCCCGCGCCTCGCTGTCGTACCTGACCGCGCTCACCTGGCAGGAACGCCGCATCGCCGAGCTGGCCGCAAGCGGGCTGACGAACAAGGAGATCGGCGCACGCATGCACCTGTCCCCGCGTACCGTCAGCTCCCATCTCTACCGGGTCTTCCCGAAACTGGGCGTCACCTCCCGGGCCGCGCTGCGCGACGCTCTGGGCAAGACCGGCGCCGGTGGCGATGTGTGAGCCCCCTTCACCACTTCGACGGGTCGGCGCGCACTCCTTGCTCGGCGAGCCAGACCAGCACGTAGTCGGCGACCGCTCGCCAGCCGCTGTCGAGGACCAGCGAATGGGCCCGGTCCGGGAACTGCTTGAGGTTGCTGGTGGCCGTCGAGTCTCCGTACAACTTGTACACGGCCCGGGTGACGTGATCGGGCACCAGCCGGTCCTCCTGCCCCGAGATCAGCAGCAGCGGGCCGCGGCCGGTGTTGCCGTGGTCCACGACCGCCCGCGGATGCCGTACGGCGCCGCCATGCCCCAGCTCGGTCAGCAGCCGGCGCGACCCGGGAACGACGTGGCGCTCGAACAGCTCGGCGGACTCCTGGTCGGTGACCGCGTTGGCGAACAGCCGCCGGAACCTCCCGGCGTCCATCGACACCGGCCACGGATCCCCAGGCGCCAGGGCGGTCGCGTGATCGACAGGGGCGGGGGCGATGGCGACCGCGGCACAGCCCGCGTTGGCGCCCAGGAGGTGCTGCGCGATGAGGCCGCCCACCGAGTGGCCGACGATCACGGGCGGGGTGTCGAAGGAACGGACGATGCGTGCGTAGTGATCCGTGAGCGCGTCGAGCCCCAACTCGTGGAGCGTCTCGGGACGCCGGCGGGCCTCGCCCACCGTGGCGGGCTCTCCCGGCCAGCCCGGCGCGCAGACGGCGAACCCGAAACTGGAGAAGCGCTCCTTCCATGACTCCCACGACGACGCGTGGAGCCACGCGCCGTGGATGAAGACGACGGGAGTGGGGTTCACGGATCCTCCGGAAAGGGCTCAGGACCAGGTCTGCACAAGGATCGCCCGGATGCGCCCGGGCGGGAACAGTCGAATGACCGAATGTCCCCGTCCGCGTCGCTTCGCTGGTCCGGCTGGTCCGCCGGGACACCGTGCTCCGGCGAGCTTGTCGTGTGGCCGGCACGGCTGCCGGTCGCCGTGTCTCACCGTCATCTGACTGATGTGTCGGGCCCCCCTGCCCGAAACAGTAAGAAATGCCGCATTCCTTGTGACACGACACGGAGGACTCCACATGATCAACAGGCGCACCTTCGGCAAGGCCGTCGGTTTGGCCACCGGCGCGGCCGTCGCCTCGCTGGCGGGCTTGCAGGCCTTCCCTTCCGCCTCCGCCACCACGCGCGGGGCGGCCCCGAGGTTGCCGGCGGTCACGCGCGGCACGCACACGTCCTTCGCCTCGCTGAAGCAGGTCAAGGCCGGGCTGCTGGACATCGGCTACGCCGAGGCCGGCCCGGCCCGCGGGCCCGTGGTCATCTGCCTGCACGGCTGGCCGTACGACATCCACAGCTTCGTCGACGTCGCTCCGCTGCTGGCGGCGCAGGGTTACCGGGTGATCGTTCCCTACCTGCGCGGTCACGGCACGACGCGGTTCCTGTCCTCGAAGACGTTCCGCAACGCTCAGCAGTCGGCGATCGCGCTCGACATCATCGCCCTGATGGACGCCCTCAAGATCGACAAGGCCTTGCTCGCCGGCTTCGACTGGGGGTCGAGGACCGCCGACATCATCGCGGCCCTGTGGCCGCAGCGGTGCAAGGCCCTGGTGTCGGTGAGCGGCTACGTCATCACGAACCTCGAGGCCAACCTCGAGCCGCTGCCGCCGAAGGCGGAGTACGCCTGGTGGTACCAGTACTACTTCGCCACCGAGCGGGGGCTGAAGGCCATGGAGGACAAGAGCAAGCGCCACGACCTGACCCGGCTCGTCTGGGACACCGTCTCCCCGACGTGGGACTTCGACGACGCCACCTTCGACCGCACGGCCGCGGCCTTCGACAACCCCGACTACGCGGCCATCGTGATCCACAACTACCGGTGGCGGCTGAGCCTGGCCGACGGGGAGCGCCGTTACGACGGTCTGGAGAAGCGGCTCGCCGACCGGCCGGTCATCAAGGTCCCGACCATCACCCTTGACGCCGAGCGCGACCCCTTCACGGCGCCGCCGGGCGACGGCTCGTCGTACCGCAACATGTTCACCGGCCCCTACGAACACCGCACCCTGGCGGGTATCGGCCACAACCTGCCGCAGGAGGCGCCCACGGCCTTCGCCCAGGCCGTCGTCGACGTGGACCACCTCTGACGAGCGCGACGGCAGGCCCACCACCTGCGTCACCGAAAGCCTGCCGGATGCGATCCGGCAGGCTTTCGGTGCGTCTGTGGCTTTGTCGCAGCCACGCCTCGGCTTCGTGTGGCGCGCCCTCCGCGACCCGCCGAGTCGTCCAGACGCTGGGTCAGCAACGATGCGCGAAGCGCCGACCATGAAGCAGCCGTACATCCAGCCGAAAGGGCCCTCACTGCGCGGCGGATTCAAGGGGTCGTAGCAACACCACTGATCAACTGAGCCAAGAGCTCAGCGAGACGCCCGGCTGGGGTTTCCCAGCCGGGCGTCTCGCGTGGTCGGCCGTTTCGCGTGGTCGGCCGTTCAGTCCGGCGGCGATGGCGGCGAGGTGCTCGGGGCTGCGGATCGACAGATCGGCGCCCTTGGGGAAGTGCTGGTCGTCAGCGCCGGACGGGAGCGCAGGAGTAGCTGCCGGCGTCGGCCGGATCGCCGTGACCGGTGTAGCGGGAGACGAACGGGTACCGGCACAACTCGCGCCTCATCGTCTTGCCGGAGGAGTCCGTGATGGCGGCGCTCAGCGTCTGCGGAGCCTTGCCCTGTTCGACCCAGGCCGTCAGGGCACCAAGGGCGTCGGTGGGCTTCGGGCCGGTGCTCGTGTCTCCTGCGCAGTGGGAGACGCCCGGTGCCAGGAACACCCGGTAGAAGTCGTCGACCCGGCGCGCACCGCCCATGGCAAGCTCCACCCGCCGGCGGTAGTCCACGGTGCCCTGGGCCGGAATCAGCTGGTCGGCCTGGCCGTGCCAGGTGAGGAGCTTGCCGCCGGACCTGCGGAACGCCGACAGGTCGGGGTCGTCGGTGCCGGTGATCGTGTCGTACTCGGCCTGGGACTGCTTGAACAGCTTGGCGAACTCGGCGTAGGTGATCGTCGAGAGGTCGTAGGAGGGCTGCCGCTTCAGCCACGTCGCGACCCAGGCGGCCGGGACCGGGAACGGCGCGCCCATGCGGTTGCCGTCCGCGTCGGGCTGGGTGCCGGCGAGGTCGAAGCCGGCTCCGATCGGTACGCCGGACCACAGCTTCGTGCCGGACGGGGTGCGGGGGCCGTCCCAGATCTTGCGTACGACGGCCGCGTCGGCCGCGGTGATGGTCTCCTGCTTGCCCTCGCACTCGACCGTCCTGCCGACGAGCCGGCGCGGGTCGAAGTCGCACGTGGAAGGGTCGCCGATGAGCCCGTCGCGGGCGCCGTCGAGCGGGTCGCAGGCCTTGACGGCGGCCTGGTTGAACAGGTTGAGCTCGCAGGGGGCGGGGAAGGTGTTCTCCTCGTTCATCACCACCTGCGGCCACAGGGTCGCGACCTCGAACTCGTCCCAGTTGATCGCCGGAGCGGTGGCCAGGATGCCGTCGTAGTCGCCGGGGTGGCGCTGGGCCTCCATGTAGCCCTGGCGGCCTCCGGTCGAGCAGCCGTTCCAGTACGAGTAGGAGGCGGGCTTGCCGTACACCTTGGCGATGACCTGCTTGGCGACGACCGTCATCTCGTGCTGTGAGCGGTCGGCGAAGTTCTTCAGCAGCGCCGTGTTCACCTCGCCCGCGCTGTTCAGGGCCCAGGTGGTGTCCAGGTAGGTGCCGACGCCGGCGTCGGTGGTCGCGGCGGCGTAGCCGCTCTTGATCGCGCCGGCCAGGCCCGCGCCGTAGTCGCCGGCGGCGAAGGCGCTGCCGCCCAATGCCTGGAAACGGCCGGTCCAGCCCGTCTCAGGCAGCCAGATCTGCACCTTGGCGTGGTCGCCGACGCCCGGGTGAGTGAGCGTGACGGTGACCGCGCAGTGGGCCGGCACGCCGGGGATGTCGGCACCGGGCAGCGGCGTCACCGGCGGGACGTTCACGGTGCCCGCCTCCCGGTGCTGCGCCGTCACGGATTCCACCGTGGTGCCTGCCGGGGCGGTCACGGCGATGGACGAGCAGGTGAAGGGGGTGGCGACGGCAGCCGCGGCACCGGTCGGCAGGCACATCGCCGCCGCAAGCGGCACACCGGCCGCGAGAATGATCAGAAAGCGCTTCATGACGTTCCTTTCGCTGAAGTTCAGGTCGTCAGCTGTTGGGGTGCGTCTCACTGTCGTTCGCGGCCGACACCCGGCACATCAGTCAGTTGACGGTCAGCACCGGCGAGCCGCTCCGGGCGCACGTCACACGCGCTGCGGCGCACTCAGCGGGCCGCATGCGGGGCATGCGCGCGGCTCTTCCGCCCATGGCGCGCGCGGTGCCGCCCGTGCTCACGTCGCCGACTGAAGAGTCGAATGGCTTAACGCGCCGAGGCGCGCACACGACCGCCACGCAAGGCGAGGTTGCCCATCGACCAGCGCCGTTGTGCTGCCGAACGTCGGTCAGGCCGACTCCTCATGCCTGACCGTCAAATGACCGATGTGGCCGCGGCCCTTCCCGGATGACAGTGATGGCGCCAGATTCACCACCTTCGTCCCAAGCTTTGAAAGGGGAATTCCGTGGCCAGCAGCAAGGGTGTACGCAGCAGGGGGCTCACGTGGGGCGCCCTGTCGACGGTCGCGATCGGTCTCCTGACCACCGCCGTCGCCACGCCCGCCCTCGCGGCGGACAAGCCCGCCAAACCGACCATCGTGCTGGAGCACGGCGCCTTCGCCGACGCCTCCAGCTGGAACGCGGTGATCAAAGAGCTGCGCGCGGACGGCTATCCCGTCGTCGCCGCGGCCAACCCGCTGCGCGGACCGGCCCACGACGCGGCAGCACTCCGCAGCGTCCTCGATCACGTCGCCGGACCCAAGATCCTCGTCGGGCACTCCTACGGCGGCTCGGTCATCAGCGTCGCCGGCGCGAACGACCCCCAGGTCAAGGCCCTCGTGTACGTCGCCGCCTTCCTGCCCGCCCCCGGCGAGACCGCCCTGGAGCTGACGAACAAGTACCCCGGCTCCACCCTCCCCGCCACCCTCGACCCCACCCCTTTCGCCCTCCCCGACGGCACTGCCGGAACCGACCTGTACATCAAGCCCGGCAAGTTCCACCACCAGTTCGCCGCCGACGTACCGGCCGGCACCGCGGCCCTCATGGCCGCCACCCAGCGGCCCATCGCCCAGTCCGCCCTGGAGGAGACGACCGAGGCCGCCGCATGGAAGGACAAGCCCACCTGGGCCGTCATCACGACCCAGGACCTCAACATCCCGGCCGAAGTGCAGCGCTACATGGCCAAGCGCGCCCACGCGCACTCCGTCGAAGTACGCGCCTCCCATTCCGTCGCCGTCTCCCAGCCCAAGACCGTGGCGGGCGTCATCGAGAAGGCCGCACGCACCACCCGATAGCCCCACGACCCGAAAGAAGGATCACAACCATGGACATGAAGCTCGAAGTCGTCGTCCTGCCCGTATCCGACGTCGACCGCGCCAAGGACTTCTACACCCGGCAGCTCGGTTTCCGCCTCGACGCGGACTTCCCCATCAACGACGGTTACCGGATCATCCAGGTCACTCCCCCCGGTTCGGCCTGCTCGATCATCTTCGGCGACGGCCTCACCGACGCCGAACCCGGCGCGGTCGAGGGGCTGCACCTGATCGTGTCCGACATCGAGCAAGCCCACAGGGAACTGGCCGGCCGCGGCGTCGACGTCACCGGCCCGTTCCACGACGCCACCGGCGCTTTCCACCAGGCCGGCGAGACCAGCCGCGTCATGGGCCTGCACCCGCAGCGTGCCAGCTACGGCTCCTTCGCCTCGTTCGCCGACCCCGACGGCAACCGCTGGTTCCTGCAGCAGATCATCGAACGGCTGCCCGGCCGCTGACCAGCGGCATCCCCGAGACACGGCCACACGATGGAGGACCAGTGACCAACGTAGACACCCGTACCTATGACGTGGTCGTGATCGGGGCCGGCCCGGTCGGCGAGAACGTCGCCGACCGGACCACCGCCGCCGGCCTGAGCACCGTCATCGTGGAAAGCGAACTCGTCGGCGGTGAATGCTCCTACTGGGCGTGCGAACCGAGCAAAGCCCTGCTGCGCCCCGCACTCCTGCGTGCCGACGCCGGACGGGTGCCCGGCCTGGGCCCGGCCGCCGCCGGACCGCTGGACACCGCCGCCGTACTGGCGCATCGCGACCGCATGGCCGCCCACTGGAACGACGACGGCCAGGTCGAATGGCTCAAAACGGCCGGCATCGACCTCCAGCGCGGCCACGGCCGCCTCGACGGGCCACGACGCGTGGCCGTGACCACCCCCGACGGCGGAACCATCCGCCTGCTGGCCCGGCACGCCGTGGCCGTGTGCACCGGCAGTACAGCCGCCCTCCCCGACCTGCCCGGGCTCGCTGCCCTGCGCCCCTGGACCAGCCGCGAAGCCACCAGCGCCCCGCAGCCGCCCGGACGACTCGTCATCGTCGGCGCGGGCGTCGTGGCCACCGAGATGGCCACCGCCTGGCAGTCCCTCGGCACCGAGGTCACCCTCCTCGCCCACGGCGCCCGCCTGCTGCCGCAGATGGAACCCTTCGCCGGCGAACTCGTCGCCGACCGCCTGCGAGAAGCGGGCACCGACCTGCGGTTCGGCGTGACCGTCACCACCGCTGCCCGTACGGGCGGCGAGGTCGGCATCACCCTCTCCGGCGGCGGCCGACTCACCGCGGACGAGATCCTCTTCGCCATCGGCCGCGCGCCCCGCACCGGCGACATCGGCCTCGAGACCGTCGGCCTGATCCCCGGCGACTGGCTCACCACCGACGACTCCCTCACCGTCACCGCCGCCCCGGGCGACTGGCTCTACGCCGTGGGTGACGTCAACCGGCGGGCCCTGCTCACCCACCAGGGCAAGTTAGGCGCCGAAAAAACGATGCTTAGCTGCGTCGGCGCTGGGAGAGGTAGGTACTGGCGGATCTTGCCGGGCACGTGCGGCCGCTGGTCGCCGAGCGAGATGCCCAGCGTCGGGAACTGGTTGGCGATCTCCCGCGCGGTGAGAGGGCCCGGCGCTGTAGCTGTGTGACCTGGCGTTCGCGAGGGTGAAATCGAGATCCGGTGGGTAGTGCTCGAGCACGCCGAGTACGCCGTGCCGAGTCCGGAACGCGAGGACTACCTGCGGACGCAGATCGCGCACCGATGAGGTTTCCGCGCCGCGCCCGTCTGTACGTGTGAGATCGACTCACAGGAGGCTGACACGATGCGGAAACTGACCTTCGCCATGAACATGAGCCTGGACGGCTACATCGCCGCGCCCGGCGACGACCTCGGCTGGAGCGTGCCGAGCGACGAGCTGTTCCAGTGGTGGTCCGACCGGGTGGACGCGACGGGCCTGGCGCTGTACGGGCGCAAGCTGTGGGAGACGATGAGCTCCCACTGGCCGACCGCCGACCAGCAGCCGGGTGCCACACCGGCGGCGATCGAGTTCGCCGGCCGCTGGCGGGACATGCCGAAGGTGGTGTTCTCCTCGACGATCGACACGGTCGACTGGAACACCCGTCTGGTCACCGGCGACGCGGTCGCCGAGATCACCCGGCTCAAGGCCGACGACTTCGGCTCCATGGACATCGGCGGCGCAACGCTCGCCGGGGCGGCCATGCGGGCAGGGCTGATCGACGAGTACGCGATCGTCACCCATCCGGTCCTGGTGGGCGGCGGCACGCCGTTCTTCACCGCCCTGGACAGCTGGGTGAACCTGAGCCTGGTGGAGACCCGGACGTTTCCCGACGGCGTGGTGCTGACCCGATACGAGACGAGACGATGAGCACGGGCCACATGCTCGGCTCATGAGACCAGGCCGAAATCCTTCCTGGCATGCTCACCGTGACCCTCGGCTATGAGGGAACCTTCCCCGGCCCTTCCTTGCGTTCCGAGTGAGCTGTTGACCTACTCGCTGGAGATGAGGATGATGATCTTCGGGCATGAAGATGCCCCGCCGGCAACGCCGGCGGGGACGTGGTCTTCGCGTTGCCGCGTTGGTGTTCAGCTGGTCGGGGTGCTCATGCCGCGGTGACTTCGGTGACGCCGGCCCGCGCGCTGGACTCGTCGACGATGAGGACCTGTCTGATCACAGCGTCGCGGGCAGGCCCAGCCATGGTTTGTCGGTGGCGTCGAATCCGGTGAGCTCGGCGACCTTCCCGTCGACGACGTGCAGGACCGCGATGGCAAACAGCCGGTACTCCGGATCGCCGGGGGCGCGGAGGTACAGCACGGCGGCAGGCATGCGGTTGACCATCGTGGTGATACAGCGCCAGTCGTCGTAGCCGCACTGGAAGAGCCCACCGGAGACCCAGCCGTCCACCGCGTCCTTGGCCGTGACGACCAAGGTGCCCGGATCGGGCAGCATCGCGAAGCGCAGGTCGTCGCGCAGCAGGGACATCAGCCCGTCCAGGTCGTTGCGCTCATGGGCGTCGATGTACGACTTCACCACGCCGCGCTCGTCATCCGACAGCTCGTGTGTGGCGGGGCTCCGCCAGTCGAGGCGGCGGTCGGGCAGCTGCTCGCGCATCGTCACGCGCGCCCGCTGCAGTGCGCTGGTCACCGATGCGACGGTCAGCTCGAGGGCGTCGGCGGCTTTCGACGTCGGCCAGCCGAGGACGTCGCGCAGGATGAACGCCGCCCGCTGCCGCGGCGGCAGGTGCTGGACGGCGACGATGAACGCCAGCTCGATCGTCTCCCGCGCCACCACCGATTCCTGCGGGTCCTCGGGGAGCATCCGGTCGGGGTAGGGCTGCAGGTACAGCACCTCGGAGCCGGGGTCCGGCAGCCCGGACGGTACGGGTGTGCGGTCGTTGCGCTTTACCAGGAAGTCGAGGCAGGCGTTCGTCGCGATCCGGTACAGCCAGGTCCGCAAAGCCGCGTGGCCCTTGAACGACTCCCGCTTGTTCCACGCTCGCAGGAACGTCTCCTGCGTCATGTCCTGGGCGTCCTCGTAGTTCGCGAGCATCCGGTAGCAGTGCACCTGCAGCTCACGCCGGTGGCGCTCCGTGAGGAGCGCGAACCGCGCCGGGTCGCCTGAGCGGACCGCCGCGATGAACGGGGCCTCGTCGGCGCCCAGCGGTCTGCCGTCGGTCATGGTCATCAATCCTTCCACCGGTGCGAGAGGGCTGACAGAACTGACGACGTGGCGGAGGATTTCTGATCGGTGAAGCCGCTGACACCGGGCCGCCGCTGGGTCGCCGAACGGACCCTCGGCTGGCTCATGCTCCACCGCTGGCTGGTCAGCGCCATTCCCAGTACGGGCCACGCCTGCCGTCTGCGACGGTGCAGCCGCGTGGTGTCCATCTCGCTGCGTAAACTGTTGGCTCGTGTGCCTGTCTGTGATGTCAACGTGCACACTGACGGTTTTTCGTTCGACCGAAGGACTGAGCCGTGCCCGACCGACCTGAGATTGTCTGCATCTGCGGCTCTACCCGGTTCGTGGACGAGATGCGTGCGGCGAACCGTGATCTGACCTTCGCGGGTGTCATCGTCGTCGCGCCAGGCGAAGCAGACGAGTTGATCACCAACGAGCAGAAGACCGAGCTGGACTCCCTCCACCTGCGCAAGATCGACCTGGCTGACCGGGTTCTGGTCGTCAACCCCGGCGGGTACATCGGCGAGTCCACGAGCAGGGAGATCGCATATGCCCACGCCACCGGCAAGCCGATCTCGTTCACCGATCCCGTCTGACCAGTAGACGCTTCGTGGTGCGCGCGGGCAACGAGCCTCGGTCAGCCTCGGAGCGTGTTGCTAGAGGATCTTCGAAGTCGTCGGGCGCAGCCTTGTGCTTGTGTCGCGTGACGTGATCTCTGATGAGGCGTGGGCCGTGCTCGGGCCTCTGTTTCCCGCTGTGAAGGCTACGGGCCGTCCGCCGGTAGACCGACGCATGGTGGTCGAGGCGACGGCGTGGCGATTTCGCACCGGGGCGCCGTGGCGTGATCTTCGACCGCTGGTCGAAGGTCGGGGTCTGGGCGCGCGTCCTCGAGCAGGTCCAGGCGATGGCTCACCAGGGCGGCGACGGTGACTGGATCGCGTCGATCGACTCCACGATCGTGCGTGTCCACCAGCACGGCACGACCCTGCCCAGGGACACAGGGGGCACGGTCGAACTACAAGAAGTTCGGAGATGAACCCGCTGATCACGCGATCGGCCGCTCCCGTGGCGGGTTGACGTCCAAGACGCACCTGGTCGCCGCCGTGCAAGGGGCGGGCGCTGGCGTTGTCCTGACCGGTGGCAGGTCGTGGAGACGACCATGCTGCCCGACACGCTCGACGAGATCCGCGTGGCTGGCGCGACCGGACGGCCACGTCAGCGCCCGGACCGGCTGCTGGCGGATAAGTGCTACCCGTCCAGGGCGAACCGGGCGTGGCTGCGCTAGCGCGGCATCGCCACGACGATCCCGGAACGTGACGACCAGATCGCCCACCGCCGCAACCGACCTGGCCGCCCGATCGACTTCGGTGACGAGCAGCGGCAGCGGTACCGGGGCCGCAACGTCGTCGAGCGCTGCTTCAACAAGCTCAAGCAGTGGCGCGAGCTCGCGATGCGATCAGACAAGACCGCCCGCAACCACCACTCCGGTCAGTGCCTCGCCGCCACACTCCACTGGGTCCAGACCTTCAGCAACACGGCCTAGTAGTCGACCAACCACCCGCCGTACCGGAGCCCACCCCCGCCTACCTGCAGGAACGGCGCAGATGGTGGCTGGTGGGGCCAGCCTTACCGACAGGCCGACAGCGGTGGCAGGACGTGCTCGAAGCCGGGCAGCCTGGCCTGCGCGACGGAGGCGTACAGGTGCTTGTCGAACCGGTGCAGGCGTGATCGGAGTCGCATGTGTATCTCTTGCCCAGCTTCGTCGACGTTTACAGGACGCGTTTGGCTCCCGGCAGGGACCGCACCAGGTAGGCCAGGCCCCAGCACAGCGGCAGGGCCAGAACCGCGACGACGGCGAACTTGACGATCGCGGCGGCGTGCAGCGCGCTGAAGGCGTAGGACAGGCCCACCAGCACGACGGGGTGGATGAAGTAGACGGTGTAGGCCTGGTCGGACAGGAACCTGCCGCGCGGCCCCTGCCGGTTGAGGCGCTCGCGGAAGGTCACCAGCAGGCCGATGGTGATCCCCACCGCGAACACCGCCTCCCACGTCGCCGCCGCCAGCTCCGACGGCACGCCCTGGGTCGCGAACCGGACGGGCAGCAGCACCAGCGAGCAGGCCGCCGCCGCCGCGAAGCCGAGCCTGCCCGCCCTCCTCGACAGCGCGTCGAACCAGCCGTGCCTGAAGGCCAGCGTGCCGAGGACGAACATGCTGACGTACTGGGGCAGGTGCGAGGGCGTGGGCAGGCCGAGCACCGGCACGTACAGGCCGGTGGGGACGACCAGCCGCCACAGGAAGGTGGAGGCAGCCAGCGCGAGCGTGTACCCGGCGATCGCCGCGAGCCCCGGCGCGCCCTGGGGCACGGGGCGAGGGGCCCTGCCGTAGCGGCGGACGAGGGCGTAGCCGGCGACGAGGACGAGCAGCACCTCCACGAACCACATCGGGCCCGGGTCCCAGGAGGCGAGGTAGAACTGCCAGTACGGCAGGTCCATCTGCCTGTAGATGCCGAAGGTGGCCAGCGGCCGCAGCAGCAGGAGGAAGACGAGCAGGGGGATGCCGAGCCGTACCAGCCGGTCCCTGAGGAACGGGCGGGCGCCCTTGCGGTCGTGGGAGCCGGGGGTGAAGAAGCCGGACAGCAGGAAGAACAAGCCCATGAAGAAGGCCTGGTCGAACATGACCAGGACGTCGAGGGCGAGCCCGGAGGGGTCCTGGGCGGGCTCGACGTGGTACCAGACGGGGATGTTGCCGTAGGTGAGGGCGACGTGGTGCAGGACGACCAGCACGGTGAGGGTCACGCGCAGGTTGTCGACGTAGGCCAGGCGCTTCATCGCACCGCCCTGAGGAAGATCTCGACCAGTTCCCTGGCGTGGGCGTCGAGGTCGTGCTCGGGGTAGGCCGCCCAGTAGGCGAACATGTTGTCCACCGCCGAGGAGTGGGTGATCGCCATGACGCGGGTGTCGAACTGGCGGAACTCGCCGGTGCTCTGGCCGAAGCGGTAGATGCGCTCCAGCGACTCGTAGAGCTCCTCGTTGGCGGTGATGCCGTAGCGGGGTGAGCCGTCGGGCAGCCGGAGGTTGTGGAAGATCTCCCCCAGCGCCATGAGCTGGACGCGGTGGATATCGTCGACGGCCACGTGGTCGCCGAAGGCTTTACGGAGTTCGACGATGCGGAGGGCGGGCTCCCGTTGTGTTGGCATGCCTTGAGAATCGCGCGGCGGCGGGGGCGGCGGATCGTCCGGCCGGAGAGCGGGATGGTGGATTTCGGCATCAACCGATCGGTTGATGCGGGGAGAGCGGCTGGTCCGTGGCGCGGGTCCCAGCGCCGCTGTCCACCTGCACATGCTCCAACGCCAGGCTGTCGTGCGTAATGGCTGCGCTGCTCGCGACAGAGATCGGCAGACCGCACCCTCCAGCGCTACCTCAAGCCCAGCAAAGAAGGCACCCACCGTCTCCTCGACGGGCTCGACGCCCAGCGAGGGACCTGGACGCCCAACGCCGACGAAACCATCCCGACATCCGCCTGGAGTAGCCCGCTACTCCCGGTGGCGTAGTGCGGCCGGTGGTTGATCCCGGTGCGGTAGCGCAGTTGCCTTCCCTGGGGGGACGCCCCTGACCAGCACCCCCACAACAATTGCCGCTCGTGAGAGCCCGTGCGCCGCGGTCTGGGTGCACGGGCACCGATCATGAGAGGACGGATGTCGTGAAGATCAGCCTGGTGACCCGGGCGAGTGCGGCCGTGCTGAGTGTCGTGGGCATGGTGATGGTGGCTCCCGCCGCTGAGGCGCGCTCCGGCGTGGATGACGCGAAGCTGACGTCGGCTCTGGAGGAGGTCCACCGGGCCGGCATGCCGGGGGTGCAGGGCGCCGTCCGCGCGGGTGGTCAGGCGTGGCGCGGCGCCTCCGGGGTCGCCGACCTGGCGACCGGCCGCCCCCTCAGGCCGGACATGCGCCATCGGGTCGGCAGCATCACCAAGACTTTCACCGCCGCCGCGATCATGCAGCAGGTCGAGAAGGGCCGCGTGCGGCTCGACGCGCCGATCAGCCGCTACCTGCCGCACGTGGTGCCGGGCGAGCGCGGCGAGAAGATCACGGTCCGGATGCTGCTCAACCACACCAGCGGCATCCCCGACTACCTCCTGGCGGCCTTCCCGTCCCTGGCGGACATGTCAGCCAAGAGCCTGGACGACAACCGGTTCAGGCGCTTCAGCCCGGCCGAGCTGATCACGATGGGGCTGGCGCTGCCCGCCCGGAAGCCGGGCAGCCTTCCCGGGGTGTACTCCAACACCAACTACCTCATCCTCGGCCTGCTCCTGGAGAAGGTGACCGGCACCACGGCCAAGGCCTACATCACCGAGCACGTCATCCGGCGCGCCGGGCTGCGGCACACCACGCTGCCGACCGGGCCCCGCATCAAGGGCCCGCACCCGCGGATGTACGAGGCGATGCACGGCCGGATCGACCCGCCACGCGACTACAGCGTCTACGACCCGTCGTGGGTGGGTGTGGGGGCGGCGCTGGTGTCGACCGTGGAGGATCTCAACCGCTTCTACGGCGCGCTGCTCGACGGCCGGATCGTCACCCGGGCGTCGCTGGCGCAGATGCAGCGCACGGTCCCGGTCTCCACCCAGGTCTACGAAGACAAGATCGACTACGGGCTGGGGCTGCACAAGGTCACGATCCCGGGCTGCGGCACCTTCTGGGGCCACAACGGCACCATGTGGGGGGCCGGGGCGGTGTCCCTGACCCGCGCCGACGGCGCCCGCCAGATGTCTTACGCGATCAACCTCGTCAGGTGGAACGCGTTGGACGCGTCGGGCAAGCCGCAGCCCCACCCCATTGACGAGGCGCTGTCGGCCTTCCAGCAGCAGGCGCTGTGCGCCACCGCCTAGCGGCCGGCTCGACCTGACCGGGCTGTTGCGCCCGATGCAGGCCCAGCGGTACGGCCCTGGCTGAGCACCGTCGTCGACGACAGCACCCGGGCCATTCTCGGCTGGGCGCTGTCTTCGACCCCGCACGCCGGCACCGTGCTGACCGCCCTGCACATGGCACTGGTCTACGACGTCGGACGCAGCCCGTTGGACGCCGTGCCCACCCAGAAACGCATCGACCGCGGCCTGGAGTTCGCCGCCGCCGTCTACGACGCGATGGCCGCCCTGTGCGTCCACATGACCGGCTGCCCGTCCGCCGGGCTCACCGCAAAGGCAAGACCGAAGGCCTGCACTGCGCCCTGCCCGGCTTCACCTGAAGGGCCACGTGATGCGGCGGGCAAGTCGATTCGGCGCCCCTGCGTGGGTCACAGGTCAGGCCGGACGGTGCCGCAACTGACCATCACCCCAGGTCAGCCATATCCGCCTGGTCGTCGCGGTTATTGCGGCAGTCCCACATAGGGACCGAAGCACGTGCTGAAGTCGCGATAGCAGGAGAAGTGTTCGAGGCCTTCGTTGGGGTTTCCGGTGGTCATCCAGACATTGACCTTGGTGGCCCCGCCGGCGACGTCCGCGTTGACGGGAAGGGTCGCGGGCCCAGATTCGTCGCACCAGGTGCTGGAACTCTGCCAGTCCAGCCGCCGCCCGGAGTCGGCTATCCGGGTGTCCGCGTACACCCGCCGGCACCCGACTGCCTTGAACGCTCCGGTGACACCGACCGATCGGTTGTACCAGGTGACCGTGCCCTTGTAGTAGCTCGCCCCGACCTGGATCGAAAAGGTGCTGGTGGGGTAGGCGGCGGCGGTGGCGGGCGCCGCCGCGAAGACCATCCCGGTAACCGAGGCCACCGCGGCCACGACCGCGCCGATCTTCCTCGTGCGGCTCTTCGCCTTCGTTGTGTCCTTCAGCCTCACCATGACAACCACTCCCAGGTTCCTCGAGTAACGGGTGCGCAAGCCACGTATCACCGTCGTGCGGAGGCGACCGCCTCAGATCGGGCGGTGAACGTTGCCGCCGTTGTTCGGCGACACCACTCAATCCCGCGTGGACCTTGTGCCGCAAAGCATTCGAGCCAGTTCAAATCCACCGCGACGACTGCTAGCGTCGGGGCGGTGCTCGCGCTGCGTGTAGACGCCGACACGGTGTCCAGGACCCGGTTGTCGCCCTCTCCGGCGTCGGAGTGCATGGCGTGGCTGAAGCTCACCGCCGCGTCGAGACGGCACCCGGTGTTCGGAGATCCCGGACCACTCGCCCGCGCGTCTCTTGCCCACCCGGACGTCGCCCTGCTCGCCGACCTGTTGCCGCAGAACGGCGACACCTACACGCCCGACCTGCTCACCCCGCAGCCAGGGACGGACGCACAGCGTCGTGACCTGCTCGACGAGCAGATCGCGCAAATCGAGGCCACAGCGCAGGACGACCTCGAAACCCAGGTCTTCACCCACACCCGGACCCACTGGAGCAGGCCACTACGGGCCACGACCCGCCGGATCGCGGAGTCGGGGCGGATGCAGCGACGTCTCGCCAACGGGCTCGCCCTGTTCTGGCGGGATGCCCTCTCCGACTGCTGGCCCGAACTGCGCTCCATCCTGGATCAGGACATCGCCCATCGCGCGACGGCCATCGCCACCCACGGCGTCGGCCGAGCGATCGGAGCACTCCACCCCGACATCGATTGGGCTGGCGACGCGGTTACCCTCGCCAAGTGGGGGGATGGCGAAATCGATGTCACCGGCCGGGACCTGGTCCTCGCCCCCAGCGTGCTCAACTGGCCCCACGTCATCATCCAGGTCGATGTCCCCGGGCAGTTCGTCCTCTACTACCCCGCCCAGCGAGTCGGAGCCAGCCGGGACCGCAGCTCCAGAGGGATCGCGCCCGTGGTCGGCAACGCCCGAGCAGCCCTGCTGGCGGACCTCGAAACCGCCCGGTCGACCGCAGAACTCGCCACCCGGATCGGATACAGCCCGGGCACCGTCTCCTACCACCTCAACGCACTGCACCGCGCACGCCTCGTCACCAAGGTCAGAGAGGGGCGCTACGTGTTGTACCAGCGGACCGCACAGGCAGCACGTCTGCTGGAAGAACCCCGCGACTAGCCGGCCGACCACAGATCGATGGCGACCAGCCCGATGTTCGCTCGGGAACCCGAACACCTTCACTCGAACTCGAAGTCATCAACCGGCCGTACAGCTCCACCCGGCACCACCGACCATTACGACGAGTGAGGGATCTTGCTGAGATTGTGTGTCGCACCGACTGTCATCCGTTGTCGTTCGCCACTGACGTTTCGTGTCGCTCAACAACTCCCCCAGCCTCCCCACAACGACTCGCGCGCGATGGGGCCATCGACGGGTGCACGGGAAGCCTATGCGGCTCGGCTTGCAGGTCAGCGCGGCGACCGTGTGGCACATCCTGCGTTCCCGCCGTTTCGGCCCGGCGCCCAGGCTTCTCGACACCTGCTGGCGGACCTTCTCACGGTCGCAGCCCGAAGGCCTTCTGGCCTGCGGTGCCGAAGACGTCGCCGGACGTCGGAGCACTCTTCAAGGCGGTCGATCAGGGCGGCATCTCCCATGAGCTGCAGGAGATCGTGGGTCTGCGCGCCAGTCAGATCAACCGCTGCAGCGCCTGCGTGCACGCCCACGCCCAGGCCCTGCCCAAGACCGGGGAAAGCGTGGAGCGGATCTCCGCCGTCGCCGCATGGCGGGAGGCGCCGTTCTTCACCGACGCCGAGCGGGCCGCGCCGGAACTGACCGAGGTGGTCACCCGGCTGGCGGACCTTTCCGGTGCGGCGGTGAACGACGAGCTGTGGGACCTGATCTCCGACCACTTCGACGAGAAGCAGATCTCCGCGCTGCTCCTGCTCATCGGGTTGACCAACCTGTTCAACCGGCTCAATGCCGCCATCAAGGAGCCCGCCGGCGCCACCCGGACGTGACGGAGCACTCCACATGACCACCATCGCACTGATCACCGGCGCCACCAGAGGCATCGGCCACGCCACCGCCAAGCTGCTCGCCGAAAGCGGCGTCACCGCGATCCTCGGCGCACGCGACGCCGTACGAGGCAAGGAGGCCGCCGAGCGGCTCGGCCTGCCGTACGTGCGGATCGACGTCACTGACTCGGCCGGCGTCCGCGCAGCAGCCGCGTGGATCGAACAGGAGTACGGCAAGCTCGACATCCTGATCAACAACGCCGGGATCACCATCGCCGACGGCCCGCCCAGCTACGCCACGAGCGAGGAGGCCAGGCGGGTCTACGAGACCAATGTGTTCGGCGTGATCGAGGTCACCCACGCGATGCTGCCGCTGCTGCGCCGCTCACCGGCCGGACGGATCGTGAACGTCTCCAGCGAGCGCGGCTCGCTCGGCCGCGCCCTTGACCAGGGACATCCGCTGTGGCGGATGCTCAACCTGGCCTACACCTCCTCCAAAGCCGCCATGAACATGATCACCGTGTCGTATGCCAAGGAGCTGTGGGCACCGATCAAGGTCAACGCCGTAGACCCGGGGTGGGTCAGAACCGACATCGATCACGGCACTGGGGCCAAGAGCCCCGAGGAGGGTGCCGTGCCGATCGTGGCCATGGCACTGCTCGGCCCTGATGGCCCCACCGCCGCTTTCGTCCAGCACGAGGGCCCTCTTCCCTGATAGTCCCCGAAGGAGACGGCGGCTGACGGTCACCCGCTCAGCCGCGGAGCCTTGACGCCTCGGGTGACGTGCGGGTTGGCCGGCTGTGACGGTGGCCGGCTTCATCGGCGGCGGCGGGATCTCGTGGTTCAGCCACGGCTCCGGCTGGGTCGCCGACTCGGTGTGCGCCTTCAAGATCGTCGATGCCGGCGAGGGCGTCGACCAGGTCGAATGTCTCCGGAGTCCGGGCGTGCCGGCCGCAGCGTCACGGTCGCAGTTCCTCTCCTCCGGCTACGTCACACCGCTGACGCAGCACAGCAGACAAAGGTGACCGCGAACGCACCGGTCACCCTTCCCCGCGCCATCCGTCATGCCGGGGACCAACACTCACTCAGGAAGGGTTGCCGACGATGAGCAGGATGGATGTCCACGGAACGGTCGCGGACGGGTTCGAGCAGGTGCGCGAGGCGTTCGCCGCGGTGGTGGCCGAGCAGGACGGCCAGGTGGGCACGCAGCTGACCACCTACGCGCACGGCCGGCGGGTGGTCGACCTGTGGGCCGGGGACGAGGTGAGCGGTGAAACGCTGACCGGGGTGTACTCCTCCACCAAAGGTGCCGCGACGCTGGTGGCGGCGGTGCTGGTGCAGGAGGGTGTCCTCGATCTCGACGAGCCGGTGGCCCGGCACTGGCCGGAGTTCGCCGCCGCAGGCAAGGACGGGATCACGCTGCGGGACGTGCTGACTCACCGTTCCGGCGTCATCGGCGTCGACGGCGGGCTGTCGGCGGCCGAACTGGCCGACGACGTGGTGATCGCGCGCCGCCTCGCCGCGCAGCGGCCGTACTGGCGACCGGGCTCCGCCTACGGCTACGGCGGGTTCGTCACCTACGCCATGGTGAACGAGGTGATCCGGCGCGCCACCGGCCAGTCGCTGCAGCAGGTCTACGACGAGCGCATCCGGACCCCGTACGGGCTGGACCTGTACCTGGGGCTGCCCGAGGCCGAGGAGGGCCGGTTCCGGCCGATCGAGGGGTGGACGGCCACCCCGGAGCAGGAGGCCGCGTTCTGGGCGAACGTGCCCGGACCGCACAGCATCCTCGGCATCGGGTACGGGCTCAACAGCACGCCGCCGCTGGACCAGGTGGCTTTCGCCAACACCCGCGCCGTACGCGCGAACGGTCAGGCCTCGGCCGGCGGCGTGGGCAGCGCGCGCGGCCTGGCCGGCCTGTACGCGGCGGCCGTATGGGGCATCGACGGACGACCGCCGCTGCTCAAGCCGGACACCGTCGCCGAGTTCGCCCAGCTGCACTCCGTCGGCGCCGACCTGGTCCGCGGCGGCCAGGGCAACTACGCGCTCGGTTTCCAGGCCAAGGGCCTGCGCTACCCGTTCCTCAGCGCGAACGCCTTCGGCCATGACGGCTCGGCCGGCTCGGAAGCCTTCGCCGACCCGGTCAGCGGCATCGCCTTCGGCTACACCCGGCGCCGCTTCGGCTTCGGCTGGTCCTATCCCGAACACGACCTGCTGGCCGCCGCGGTGCACGAAGCCATCACCATCTGAAGGGCCTCACATGAGCACGCACACCACTCCCCGTACGGAAAGAAGCGGCCTCGCCCTGCTGGTGATCGCCGCCGCGCAGCTGCTGATGGTGATGGACGGCACCATCGTGACCGTGGGCCTGCCCGTCATCGGAACCGGGCTCGGCATCGCCGAGGCCGACCTGGACTGGGTCCTCACCTCGTACGCCCTGGCCTTCGGCGGCCTGCTGCTGGCCGGAGGCCGCGCGGGCGACCTGTTCGGCCGCCGCAGGATGTTCCGCGCCGGGCTGGTCGTCTTCCTGGCCGCCTCCCTGCTGGGCGGCGTGGCAGGCAACGGAGGCGTGCTGATCGCCGCCCGCGTCCTGCAGGGCGTCGGCGCCGCGATCGTCGCGCCGGCCGCGCTGTCCCTGCTCGCCGACACCTTCCCCGCCGGACCGCTGCGCAACAAGGCGCTCGGCGTCTACGGCGCGATGGGCGGCCTGGGCTCGGTCGTCGGGCTGCTGCTGGGCGGCGCGCTGACGGAGTACCTGGGCTGGCGATGGATCATGTTCGTCAACATCCCCATCGCACTGCTGGTCCTGGCCGGCACCTTCGCTGTGGTGCCCGGCAGCCGCGGGCGCGGCGGTCTCGACCTGCCCGGCGCGGTCACCGTGACCCTGGCCCTCGGCTCGCTGGTCTACGCGATCAACCGGGCCGGCTCGCACGGTGTCGGCGACGGGCTCACCCTGGCCTTCGGCTCGGCTGCCGTCGCGCTGCTGGTCGCCTTCGTCCTCATCCAGCGCGGCGCGCGCGACCCGATGCTGCCCTCAGGCGTGCTCGCCGACCGTGGCAGGCTCGGCGCCAACCTGGTGATGCTGCTCATGGGCGCCGGGCAGCTGGCCACCTTCTACTTCCTCACCCTCTACATGCAGACGATCGAGCAGTACACGCCCATGATCACCGGTCTGTCCTACCTGCCGTTCGCCATCGGCATCGGCATCGGCTCCGGCGTGGTCGGACCCAGGCTGCAGGCCCGCACCGCCACCCGGACCGTCCTGGCGATCGGCATGGCGGTGGCGGCCGCGGCGATGGGCTGGTTCAGTCTCCTCGCCCCGGGCCAGAACCCCCTGCTCGTGCTCCTGCCCGCGCAGCTCGCCGGAGGCATCGGCCTGGGCATCGGCTTCGTCGCGGCCACCATCGGCGGCGTCCACGGCGTCGCACCGCGCGACTCCGGCATCGCCTCCGGCCTGGTCAACACCAGCCAGCAGATCGGCGGCGCCCTCGGCCTGGCCGTCCTGGCCGGCATCGCCGTCGCCGCCACCACCGGCCAACCGCAGGGCACACCCCTGCCCGACGCGCTCACCAGCGGCTACACCGCGGGCATGCTCGGCGCGGAGGCGTTCTATCTGGCCGCCATCCTCACCGCCGTGCTGCTCCTGCGGCCGCGCCCTGCGAGCCGGAACGCCGAACCCCTCGGCAGCGCCTCCCGGTGAGATCACCGGTCACCTTCACGCCCCGCGACCCGTCAGAACAGCGAAACACCGTTCAGGAAGGAACCTCATGACCACCATCGAGCAGCACAACCGCCAGTCGCGTCTCCCCAACCCCGCCGTGCTCGTCCCCGAGCTCAAGGACATCGGCGGCGCCCTGTACAAGGCGACAGGGAACGGCACGATCCCGCAGACCACCATCAGCCTGGTACAGCTGCGCGCCGGCCAGATCGCCGGCAGCACGTACCTGACCGTCCTGCACACCGGCAACCTCCGCAAGGCCGGCGCCAGCGAGGAGAGCATCACCGCCGTGGCCTCCTGGCGGGACGCGCCCTACTTCACCGCCGCCGAAAGGGTCGCGCTGGAGCTGGTCGAATCGGTCCTGACCCCGAACCCGTCCGGCGAGCGCGTCCCCGACGAGCTGTACGCCCGGGCGTCCGAGCAGTACGAAGACCAGGCGCTCGCCACGCTCATCATGGCCATCGGCCAGGTCTGCTTCTTCCTCCCCCTGGCCCTCATCGGCAAGCCGCTGCCCGGCCTGTCGCCGGCGGAGCAGTGGAGGAAGTAACACCCACCCACCAAGGGCCGCGCTCGGGGTGAGGCTTCTCACCCCGAGCCCCTCCGCCCCTGTTGGAACCAGCCGGTCTCCATCGACATCCGCGAATCCGGCCTGTGTGATCGGTAGCGCACCGGGGCTCACTCTGGACCATCCTCCGGGTCGCACAGCCCCCGGACACCCACCAGGCCGTGTCGGGCAGCGCGAACGACCGGCGGCATCTTCGCCGCGAGCGGGTAGCCCGCCGTACATCTTCTTTGCCTCGGCGAGCGCGCCCACAGCGGCCCTCCGCCGAGACGCCCACCCGGCTTCGGCGACATCAAGAAGGCACGCGCTTCCCACCCCTGGACTGACCTCGCACCGTACCGTCACGAAAGAAAGACCCCTCATGAGAGTCAAGGCATCCCTGATCGCCCTCCTGGCCGCGCTGCCCCTGGCCACCGCGCCGCTGCCCGCCGCCGCGGACGGCGGCAGGTGGGGCGGCGGGTGGGCGACAGCCGTCCAGCAGCCCACCGCCACCCCCTGGTTCCCCAACTGGTCGCAGCAAGGCTTCGACAACCACTCCGTCCGCCAGGTGATCAGAACCTCGGTAGCCGGCACCCACCTGCGCATCCGGCTGTCCAACGCCTACGGCACCGCCCCGCTGCGGCTGACCGGAGCCAGCATCGCCAAGCCCGCGATCGGCGCGGCGGTGCGTCCGGGGACGATCCGGCCGCTGACCTTCGCCCGCTCCGCCTCGGTGACCGTGCCCGCCGGCGGGCAGGCGGCAAGCGACCCCGTCCGGCTCCCGGTCCGCGCACTGGAACAGCTCACGGTGACGCTGTACTTCCAGGGAACCACCGGCCCTGCCACCTTCCACAGCATCGCCATGGCCACCTCCTACCGCGCCAAGGGTGACCAGGTACGCGACGCGGGCGGCGCGGCGTTCACCGAGACCAGCCTGTCGCGTTACTACCTGTCCGGGCTCGACGTGTCCGGCAGGAAGGACACGGTCGTCACCTTTGGCGACTCCATCACCGACGGATACGGCGCCACCAACGACGCAGACGACCGCTACCCGGACCGGCTCGCCGAACGCCTGGCCGCCTCGGGCACACCGGTGCTGAACGCCGGGATCGGCGGTAACCGGGTGCTCAACGACTCGGCCTGCTTCGGCGAGAAGGCCACCGTCCGCTTCCGGCGCGACGCGCTCGCCCAGCCCGGCGTGCGCACCGTGATCGTCCTGGAGGGCATCAACGACATCCTGTTCGCGCAGGACACCTCCGCCTGCGCCGCGCCGAACCCGCGGGTGAGCGCGAACGAGCTGATCGACGGCCACCGCGCCCTGATCCGCGCCGCCAAGTCGCGCGGCGTGCGGGTCGTCGGCGGAACCCTGCCGCCCTTCAAGGGATCGGCCCTCTACAGCGAGTACGGCGAGAGCGTGCGCCAGGCCGTCAACCACTGGATCCGCACCGGCGCCGAGTACGACGCCGTCGCCGACTTCGACCGCGCGCTGGCCAATCCGGACCCGCGCCATGCCGGCGAACTCCTGCCCGCCTACGACAGCGGCGACCGCCTGCACCCGAGCCCGGCCGGCTACCAGGCCATGGCCGACGCCGTCGACCTGTCCACCGTGACCAGCCGGAGATGACAGTGATCGAGATCGACCTGCACGGCACCGAAGCGGACGGACCCACCGCTCCTGCCGCCCCCGCACTCCTGCCCGGCCGCGAGAACACCTTCACCTGGAGCACCTGACATGAACCTGAATCGACGCAAGCTGATCACGATCAGTGCGGCGCTGGCCGCGACGGGCGGCCTGGCCGCGACCGCGAGCCCGGCCTCGGCCGCCATCGGGCCGAAGCTGCCCGACGACGCCGAACTGGCCGCCTCACTGCCCGGCGGTTTCCGCAGCGCCCACGCCTACGTGAACGGGATCCGGCTGCACTACGTCACGGGAGGCGCGGGTGAACCGCTCGTCCTGCTGCCCGGCTGGCCCGCCACCTGGTGGAGCTACCACAAGGTCATGCCGGCACTCGCCCGCCACTACCGCGTGATCGCCGTCGACATCCGGGGCATGGGCGCCTCCGACAAACCCTCGGGCGGCTTCGACAAGAAGACGATGGCGCGCGACGTTTACGAACTGGTGCGCAAGCTCGGCCACCACCGCGTCAACATCGCCGGGCACGATATCGGGGCGATGGTCGCCTTCAGCTTCGCGGCCAACCACCCGGCCGCGACACGCAAACTCGCGTTGCTGGACGTGCTGCATCCCGACGAGAGCCTCTACCAGATTCCGATGTTGCAACGGCCAGGCGGCGACACGCACATGTGGTGGTGGGCGTTCAACCAGGTCCAGAGCCTACCGGAGCAACTACTCGCGGGCCGATCGCGGTTTCTGATCGACTGGCACTACGGCATCGGGCTCGTCGACCAGGCCTCGGTGACCGACCGCGACAGGGCCATCTACGCGCGCGTCTACGACAGGGCCGAGGCCATCCGGGCGGGCAACGGCTGGTACCAGGCCTGCCATCAGGACATCCAGGACATGAAGACCTACGCCAAGGTCAACGCCCCCGTGCTCGGCCTGGTCGCCCCGGACACCCGCCCCTGGTTCGAGGGCACACTGCCCCACGTCGCCACGGACGTCCGCGGGATTGTCACCGTGGACAAGGCGCTGCACTGGCTGTGCGAGGAAGATCCCGAACTGGTATCCCGGTCACTGGCCCAGTTCTTCGCCTGACGGCAAGCATGCTCGCCCGGCTGCCGACGACTCGGCATGTCACCATCGTTCAGTCGGAAGGTCGAGCCGGTGGAGCTGGAGACGGCCGCCTCCTGCCCCACCCACCCCCGCAGCCTCAGGAAGCGTCACGGTTCAGGTCTCGCCTTTCGCGCAACCGCTCGAGGCCGGCGGACCGGTAGGTGTCCATCGGTGCGTTGAGCGGCCCGAGAGGAGGGCGCCTGGTCCGCCCTCACCCTCGACCGGGGGAGCCGGCGGTTCCAAGTAGCTCCCATGACGCCCGTGCAGTCGCGGTGATCAGGCGGCCACGCCGCGGGCGATGTAAAGGTTCATGTCGGTGAAGTCGACGGTGATGTTGTAGGGCTTCCAGAAGCAGTGGGAGAACCAGCCCATCGTGTCGAACCCTGTCCCATAGGGCCAGGGCACGTTGACCGGCTGGTTCGGGTTCGTATAGGAGTAGACCTCCTTGGCGACGGCGTTGCCGAGGCGGATCTCCTTCGGGTAGCAGGGGTAGACGACGGCCGGGTGGCTTTGGGCGAAGGTTCCGACCTGGCGGTCGTAGTCGGTGCGGATACCCAACTGCTCGGCCGTTTCCCCGCGCATGCCCGCGGCGATCTCGCTGCCTCCGCCGAAGTTCACACCCACCACCCCTGTGCGGGAGCCGGCGACGCCGGCGAAGCTGCCCGTGCTGTGCAGGTATTGCTCACGGGCCAGCCACAGCGGCAGGGGTTCGGCGCCCGCCCGTGTGGCGGCGGCGTGTGCCTTCCCGGCCGTTTCGGGGGTGCGGCGGCGCAGGATCAGTTGCCGGCCCGCGTAGTCGAAGGTGGTCAGCAAGTGGTAGAAGACCCACGTGCCGATCAGGCCGTCACTGTCGGTGTCGACATCTCCGCCCGACTCCGTCGCCGACCAGCCCACCGGGATGTTGCGCAGTTCGATGCCGCCCAGTTTGAAGGAGTCCAGCATCCCGTAGTGCGCCCATATGGAACCGCCCTCGAAATCGATCTTCTGACTGGCGACGGGGCTCAGCCCTGCCTCCTTGGCCACCGACGCGCGCATGCCCAGATTCGGGGCGCCGGTGTAGAACGAGAAGCGCTTCGTCGGCCCGCCGTTGAGCGAAACCTCCACCAGCGGCATCGGGTCTGTCTGCTTCCACGGCACCCGCGCGGTCTGGCCGTGGACCTGATACGCCTCGCCGCGGACTGCCGCGAACCACTTGGCGTAGCTGTCCTCGCCGGCCGCTTTCCAGTGGGGGACGGACAGGCCGAATTCGTCCTGCCGGATGTAGCAGTCGGCCAGGAAGTGGTTGGCGTCCTTGTCGTCGGGCGCCAGCTGGAGGGCCATCTTGAGGTATTTTTCAGCGACCGCGAACCGATTGGCCAGCAGCGCTACATAGCCGCGCCGGCGGGCCGCGTGCAGGTTCTTGGGGTCCTTTCTGAGGATCTCCTCGTACGCGCGGCCGGCCTGCTCGAACTTTCCGGCCTTGAACAGCGCGTCCGCGTCGGCGCTGTCGGCCAGCGCCGTGGCCGCCTCACCCAGCAGCGGCACCGTCGCGGCCGCACCGGCCAGCACCGCGGCGCCTCGCAACACCGAACGCCGGTCCCATCCCCCGTCATTCACCAACACCTTCTCCTCTCGTGATCACCTTCGCCGGAACCTTGTGTCCACGGACGGTCACCGCAGCCACCCGCTTGGTCGGCCCGTTCGGGTTCGACCAGTCGACCGGTACGGTCACCGTGCCGCCGCAGTCCACCTCGGGCTTGTCCGGAGACGGCTTCCAGTCCACGGTGGACGGCGCCGCGCTCGCGGTGCTGATGATGCCGACGGACCCGGCCGCCGCCACGGCGGCTGCCACGCCTGTGCGCATGACTGCCTCCTCAGGCTGCTTCACGACGTAGGGTCGCCGGCCCGACGAGCACATCCTGCGCGTACGACGGGCTCGCGCCGACAGTGATGCGCTGTGGTCCATGCCTCCACTGAAGACGGAAGACTGTTGCCGTGACGTATGCGTTTTTCGATACGCCCGCGATACACGAAATCCCGGCCTCAAGGAGGCCTGGGGGGATCGGCGCCGATTCCTGCTGTTCCCGGTCGAGCGAGGGCGGGGTGTCCCCGGCCGACTCGGCCACCGAGTACGGCATCGGACGCTCCACCATCCACCGCATCACCCACAGGCGGGAGACCTCCAGGTAGGGCGCTCACAGGCCGAAGCCGGACCGTCGTGGGTTCCGGCCCCGTGCACAGCCGCGACTTGCTGAGGAGCCTGGTACAACGCCCGCCCTCAGTGCAGTCGGTAGACCTGCGCTTCGAGCCAGGCCACGCATCGTTCGATCTGTTCGCGGCTCAGCCCGGTGGCTTCCTCCAACTGCTCAACGGTGAGCGCTTCAGACCTGTCCAGGGCTCTGGCCATCTTCCCCGCCCACAGTTCCTCGTCGACGAAGGGACGATGGCGGTAGTGCTCCTGCAGCGCGGCGAGATGCTCACGGCTGCAGCTGGTCAGGAAGCGCTGGCCGTCGCGTGCGGGGTCGCTGGCGTGCGTCACCGAAGAGTCCGGTGCCATGCCGTGGACCTCCATCCCCTCATGGATCGCCATGCCACACCAGCCGCATAGCTGAGGTCCTTCCGGCTTCTCGCTGTCCATGCCTGCCGCCTACCCGCACAGGTGTGCGGCAGCAGCCCCCTTTTCCCCTGTCAGGCAAAGTCTTGAGGGGCGGCTAAGGCCATCGTCGTGGGCACGTATCCGTCGAGCAGGTGCAGGTCCGGGCCGCACACGGAGTTCGCGATGACCCTGACGAGCGCGTACTGTCGGGTCCGGCACACCCTGAACGGCCACCCCCGTTGAGCCCGGCCCAGCGCAGCGCCCTCATCGAGCTATGTGTTCAGCATCGCTGGTGAGCGCCATGGGGCACTGCTGTCGACACCTGGCTCTGAGCGGTTGTGCTTGTCGTTGGCGGCGAGGACTGCGCGGATGTGCAGCTCCTGCCCGCGCCGAGGAGCACGAACGTCCACACAGCCGTCAGCAGGGTCACGGCGAGCAGAACGTAGACCAGTTCCCGCGTGCTGATCCGGCAGGCGAAGCGTTGCGGACCAGTGGTCGATGCGGCGGCCTCCAGTGCGTCGAAACGGCGGCTGAAGGCCCGGTCCTGGTGGATCAGATCCAGTTCGATCTCGGCCAGAATCTGGCGCTCTCTATGGGAAAGTGCCACGGTGTCACCTCCCTGGCGGGCAGCCTTCGAATGTCATGACGCGTCCGGCTTCCGCACGGCTTCCTCGCCCTCCAGCGCGCGAAACGATCGGTGCGGGTAGTGAAAGTCGAAGGCGGGCCGCTCGGACCGGATGGACGGCATGCTGGTGAAGTTATGCCGCGGCGGCGGGCAGGAGGTCGCCCACTCCAGGCTGTTGCCGAATCCCCACGGGTCGTCGACGGTCACCCTGGGCGCTTTGCGGGCGGTCTTCCAGACGTTGTACAGGAACGGCAGCGTCGAGGCGCCAAGGAGGAACGCCCCCACTGACGAGATCTGGTGCAGCGTGGTGAATCCGTCCCCGGCACTGTAGTCGGCGTAACGGCGCGGCATGCCAAGCGCTCCCAGCCAGTGCTGGACGAGGAAGGTGGTGTGGAAGCCGATGAACAAGGTCCAGAAGTGCCACTTGCCCAGCCGATCATCCAGCATCCGGCCGGTCATCTTCGGCCACCAGAAGTAGAAGCCGGCGAACATGGCGAAGACCACGGTGCCGAAGACCACGTAGTGGAAGTGGGCGACGACGAAGTAGGTGTCGGTGATGTGAAAGTCGAGCGGCGGCGAGGCCAGGATGACGCCGGTCAGGCCGCCGAGCAGGAAGGTGATCAGGAAGCCGACCGCGAACAGCATCGGTGAGGCGAACGTCAGGTGGCCGCGCCACATGGTGCCGATCCAGTTGAAGAACTTCACGCCCGTCGGCACCGCGATCAGGAACGTCATGAACGCGAAGAACGGCAGCAGCACCTGCCCGGTGGGGAACATGTGGTGGGCCCACACGGTCATCGACAAGCCCGCGATGGAGATGGTGGCCCCGACCAGGCCGATGTAGCCGAAGATGGGCTTGCGGCTGAAGACAGGGATGACCTCGGTGATGATCCCGAAGAACGGCAGCGCGATGATGTAGACCTCGGGATGGCCGAAGAACCAGAAAAGGTGCTGCCACAGCATCGGGCCGCCGGTGGCCGGGTCGTAGATGTGGGTGCCGAGCTTGCGGTCGGCCTCCAGCGCGAGCAGCGCGGCGGCCAGCACGGGGAAGGCCATCAGCACGAGCATGCTGGTCAGCAGGACGTTCCAGGTGAAGATCGGCATTCTGAACATCGTCATGCCGGGTGCGCGCATGCACACGATGGTGGTGAAGAAGTTCACCGATCCGAGGATGGTTCCCAGACCGCTCAGAGCCAGCCCCATGATCCACAGATCCCCGCCCATGGTCGGGCTGTAGGTCATGTCCGACAGCGGCGTGTAGGCGAACCAGCCGAAGTCCGCCGCCCCGCCGTTGACGAAGAAGCCGCTCACCGCGATGACGCCGCCGAACAGGAAGAGCCAGAAGCTGACCATGTTCAGGCGGGGGAAGGCCACGTCGGGTGCGCCGATCTGCAGCGGCATGATGACGTTGGCGAACCCTGCGAACAGCGGGGTCGCGAACAGCAGCATCATGATCGTGCCGTGCATGGTGAACAGCTGGTTGTACTGCTGCGCGCTGACGACCTGCAGCCCGGGTTCCAGCAGCTCCGCCCTGATCACCATGGCCATCACGCCCCCGAGGGCGAAGAAGACGAAGGAGGCGATCAGGTACATGTATCCGATGACCTTGTGATCGGTCGAGGACAACCAGTTGGCGATCACCGCGCCTTTGCGGCGAGTCCTGGCCGGAGCGAGTGGCGATGTGAGCGGCTCGTCCGCGGTCGGCTTGTGAACGGTCATCCAGCACTCCCCCTCCGCCACTGTGGCGGGTCTGCGATCACCTGCTACGAGCGCGAGACCTCATCGCGGGGCTACCCCGCCGACCTGGCCCTATGCGTCCTGAGCTGCGGTATCGTCCATATATTGATCAGCCATCTACCTGGTGTTGTCCTTCGGCGGCTCACGCGGGTGCGGCGAGGACACGACCGGTTGGGGGCCGCGCCAACCCTGTCCAGGTAGCTACCGCTGGGATGTGACCTCCGATGACTTGGCGCCGCCTACGGACGCGATGGGCGCCATCGTCTCGGTGTGCGCATGAGGTTCGCCGCCGATCCGGCTTTTCACGCATCACCTCCGCGAGACCGGCCTCGGCTGGGAGCGGAACGGCCGAGGGCCGGATCTGGATGGCGATCAGGCCGCGCAGGTAGCGGCAGGGCTTTGCCAGCGCGCCGGTTCGAGTCCGGCGCTGTAGCGGCCCGCCTTTCCGGCGGCCTGGCGCGGCCGGACCAGCTCTGCTCGACGCCTCCCCGAGCAGGATCGACACCTGGAACAGCCCATGAGGCAACCGCGTGATGTCCCTTCGGTGGGGTAGGGGGTCGAGCATGCTGAGGAGCGCGCTGTGGCAGGGGATGCTGGCCGGACTGGTCGGGACAGCGGTCATGACCGCAGGTGAGAAGCTGGAACAGCGGCTGTCAGGTCGCCCAGACTCCCACGTTCCGGCCAGGACCCTGGAGCGGCTGATGGGTCTTCCAGAACGGCCTCGGCAGCAACCCCGTGCGCTCAACCTGGCCATGCACTACGGCCAGGGCGCGCTGCTCGGGATACTGCGTAGCCTCATGGCCCAGGTGGGGCTGCGAGGGGCATGGGCGTCGACGATGTTCTCGATGGTGCGGCTGACCAACGACCAGATCCTGGAGAACGCCACAGGGGTGGGAGCCCCGCCTAGCACTTGGCCTCGTGGCGAGCTGGCGGTCGACCTGCTGCACAAGACGGTCTACGGGTTCGCCACCGGCGCGGTCAGCGATGCGCTGGCTGCGCGCGAGGGGATGGGTCCGGGCCAGCGTCATGCTGCGATACGGCCGGGCCGCCACCACGGGGTCCGCCCGGCGTCCCGCTCGGCCGGTGTCTGAACTTCTGCGATGACGGTAGAGATGCGTTGTAGCGCGTCCGAAGTCGCGTAACGACAAAGCTTGACGGTACTCACTGATCGATCCGCTTTCCATCCGACCTTCCGTAGGCACCGCGCGATCGTCACACCGGCCATGGAGGGGAGGGCCAGGGCCACCGAGGTGGACGGGCCTTGCTCGAGGAAATCCTGCTGCACAGCGCGCCAACCCGCGATCCATGATCGGCGTCGACGATCGCGGCCGGCTGATGCTCGTCGTGGTGGACGGCCGCCAGGCCGGATACAGCGAAGGGCTCGGCATCGCACAGACGGTTGAACTGATGATGAAGCGGCTCGGCGCGGTGGAGGCGATGAACCTCGACGGCGGCGGATCGAGCATCATGGCCACTGCCGGCACGGGCATCGTCAACCGGCCGTCGGACGCCACGGGCCAGCGCTCGCACGGCAACGTCATCCCGGTCAAGCCGTAGCGGACCGTGGATCGGTCGCCCGAGAACCCTGGCTCTCGGGCGACCCGCAGCCCGCGGTGGCCGCGCTCCCCCGCACCACCGGTGGCGGCCTGACACGCCTTTCCCGGTGGCCTGGGCTATGGTCGGCCCTATGACGGGACCGTGGAGAACGCCACAAAGGTCCATCGCGTTCGCCGGCGTGATGGGCCTGGTCCTGCTGTCCCTGGCACTGGCCGGCGTTTCGGGCTGGGCGAGCGGCGGCCCCGCAGTTGGGCAGATTTCGACCTCCGGTCCGGCATGGAGCCTGGTCGGGTGGGACACCGAACTGTCCGCCCTCCCGCCGCAGGCGGGCGGCGCCCGCGAGCACCACGTGCTGTCGCTGTGGCCGCCCGTGCGCGGCGAACGCCACGGCACGCTCCCCCATCTGGCGCTGCTGCCGTCACCGGGCTCGGACACGGACACGCTCCGCGATCCCCAGCAGCTCGCGCACCGCACCGCGGGATCGCGCAGCCCGCCGCGCACCTAGCCGACATCTTCCCCGCCCGGCTCCGCGGCCACCCCGCTGCGGAGTCCGACCACGCATGCCGCACGCCCACCGCCGCACTCTGGCCGGGGTACCGGCGGCCACGCGGGGGCGGCCCTGGCCGCCCCCTCGTTTTCGACGATCCGGAGCTGACCTTGATCACAGTGGACCGCCTGGTGAACGTGCTCGGCGGATACGGCGTGCGCTTGTTCGGCCGTCCCGAGGCACGTTCGGCATGGCTGCGCAGCGTGGCGATGCCGGAGGCTTGCGAACATCACGTCGCGGGCGACCTGCTCCTGGCCGTCGGCACCTGTTCGATCGACGAGGCGGTGCGGTGGGCAGCCGCGGCCAGGGCCGCGGCGGTCCTGGTCCGCCCCGCCCCTGACACCGAGGGCGCGGGCGCAGCGGACGTCGAGCGAAAGGCCGCCGCGCTCGGCCACCGGCACGGCGTGGCCGTGCTGCTGGCCGACCCCGCCGTCTCGTGGAGCCAGTTGGCCGGCGTGGTGTACGGGCTGGTGCTGGAAAGCCGCGAGACCGCCTCGGGACGCGGCCCGACCGACCTGTTCGCCCTGGCCGACAATCTGGCCGACGTCATCGGCGGAGCGGTGACCATCGAGGACCGGCACTCGCGGGTGCTGGCCTACTCCCGCTCCCAGCAGGCCGGCGATCCGGCCCGGCTGGAGACCATCCTCGCCCGCCGGGTCCCCGATCGCCTCCGTGAGCTGTTCCAGCAGCAAGGGATTCTCGCCCGGCTGGCGGCGACGGATGAACCGGTGTTCGTGCCCCCCGATGCCGGTCACGGCCTGACAGGGCGGATGGCGGTGGCGGTGCGGGCGGGCCGCGAGCTGCTCGGCTCGGTGTGGGTGACGTGCGAGCGGCCGCTGACCGGCGCCCACCGCCACGCGCTGGCCGACGGCGCGCTCACCGTGGCGTTGCACCTGCTGCGCTCCCGCACCAGCGCCGACCTGGAGCGGCAGGTGGAGTCCAACCTGGTCATCCGGCTGCTGGAGGGCAGCGTCGACGCCGCGACGGCGATCAGCCGGCTCGGCCTGGCACCCCGGACGATGCGGGTCATCGCGATCCGCGCGTACACGCCCGATGACCGGCACGCCGCGCTGCTGCTGGCCTTCGAAGAGGCCACCGCCGGTTTCGGCTGGTCCCGGCCGGGACGCAGCGCGCTGCTCGGCGACACGCTCTACACCCTCCTGCCCGCCGAACCCGCGGAGCCCGCCGAGGCGGCCCGGCGCTGGATCAGAACCCTGCACGCCGAACTGCCCACCCGCGTGCGCGTCACGGCCGGGATCAGCGCACCCGCCGAGGTCACGGAGCTGCCCTCCGGCCGCCAGGAGGCCGACGAATGCCTGGCGCTGCACGAGAGCGCCGAACCCGGCGCCGTCCCGCCCGCCTATGACGATTCCTGGGACGACATCCTGCTGCGGCGGCTGCGCGCGACCGCGCGTACCGGCCGGATCCCGGCCCGCGGACCGGTTTCCACGCTGCTGCGGCACGACAGCAGCCACGGCACCCACTTCGCCGCCACCCTGCGGGTCTGGCTGGAGTGCCAGGGCGACCTCACCCTGGCCGCAGACCGTCTCGAAGTGCATCCCAACACCGTCCGCAACCGGCTGCGCAAGATGGGCGAGCTCACCCCGCTCGACCTGGGCGACGCCCGCCAGCGCCTGGCCATGACCATCATGCTGGCCGCCGCCGCGGACGAACCGCGCCGATGACCTGACGCAGACCTGTCAACGGTTTCCGCAGTGGCGTTGTCCCGGATCCACAACCGCGCCGCCGCGATTGTCTCCCGCGCACAACGTCGCCGGTCGCCGCCCCGGCCATGCTGGCTGCGACACCGGCATCCGTACCGTTGGAGGTTGAGCATGGTCGACAATTGGCCGCGATCGGTGATCGTGGTGGGCGCGGGCATTGTGGGCCTGTCGACCGCGTGGTTCCTGCAGGAGCGCGGCGTCAAGGTCAGCGTGGTCGACCGCGGCGGCGTGGCGGCCGGCGCATCCTGGGGCAACGCCGGATGGATCGCGCCTGGCCTGGCGATCCCGCTGAACGAGCCCGGCGTGCTGCGCTACGGCCTGCGCTCGCTGCTCAACCCGGCCGCGCCGCTGCACGTGCCCGCCAGCCTCGACCCTGGCCTGTGGAGGTTCCTGGCCCGTTTCGCCGCCAACAGCCACTGGCGCTCCTGGACCCGTGCCGCGCGCGCCAACCTGCCGCTCAACGACGAATGCGTCGAAGCGTACGAGGTGCTCGCCGCCGACGGCGTGTCCGCACCGATCGTCGCGGCGCCGATCACCGCCGCTTTCCGCACCCCTCGCCAGGCCGAGGGCCTGCTGAGCGAGCTGCGCAGGCTCCAAGCCGTCGGGCAGCAGGTCGAGCACACCGTGCTGGACGGAGACCAGCTCGCCGCGCACGCACCGCTCGCAGGCGAGGCCCTCACGGCAGGCGTGCGGATCGACGGCCAGTGCTACGTCGACCCGGGCGCCTTCGTGCACGCGCTCGGCAAGGCCGTCATGCGACGCGGCGCCACCGTGGACGCCGTCGAGGTCGCCGAGATACGCACCGACGACAGAAAGGTGATCTTGCGCTCGGCCAAGGGCACCGTCCTGACCGCCGACGCGGTGGTGCTGGCCACCGGCGCCTGGCTGCCCCGCCTGGCCCGGCAGTGGGGCGTGCGGGTCCCGGTACGGGCCGGCCGCGGCTATTCTTTCACCGTACCGGTCGATCACCCCGTGCCAGGCCCCCTCTACCTGCCCGACGTCCGGGTGGCGTGCACGCCCTACCAGGGCGGGCTGCGAGTGGCGGGCACCATGGAGTTCCGTGACCCGGACGCCCCGCAGGTCTCCGCCCGGCTGGAGGCCATCATCGCCTCCGCCCGCCCGCTCCTGCAGGGGGTGCGCTGGGAGGAACGTAGCGACGTCTGGGTGGGGCCCCGCCCCGTCACTCCGGACGGACGACCGCTCATCGGCGCGACGGTGGCTCCCACCGTCTACGTGGCAGGCGGCCATGGCATGTGGGGCCTGGCCCACGGCCCGATCACCGGCCGGCTGCTCGCCGAGCAGATCACCACCGGCAAGCAACCCGCCGCCCTGGCCGACTTCGACCCCCTCCGCTGACACAGACCGCCTCGCCAAGGCGTCCAGCCCGTCTCCGCCCCTCCACCTGCGGAAGGCCCATCCGGGTCCGTGGTCAGCCGCGCATCAAGTGACCTTGGCGCCGTCGAAGGCGAACCGCACCGAACGCCAGCGGATCGTTCGGGCTTGCGTCCGGTAACCGCGGACCTGAAGGTCGTCGTTGGTGAGGACGGGCTGCGGGGACTGCTCTGCCTCATGTCCGGTTTCGTGTGCGAGGGGCTGCCGGTCTCCCGTCAGAGTGGTGTTTCCGGTCCGGGGATGAAAGCGGGGCCGTGGCCGGGCACGATGATGTCCGCGACGGACACCACCCGCTTGCGTGCGGTGCGGAGCGCGTCCATGTCGACGGCGTGCCTGTCTCCCTGCGAGGTGGCGTCGTTCCAGGCGTGCGTGAACGCGACGATGCCTTCGCGCGTCCCGACAAGGGTGGTGATGTCCTCGAAGGTGTGTCCCGGCGTGCGGATCAACATGATCCCTGGGCTGAGCCGGTAGCCCTCGGCGTCCCTCCAGATCCACTCATCGTCGCGGTAGATCGCCCAGTGGTCATGGAACCTGGCGTTGGGGAACAGGGCCGCGTTGAGAGTGTGGTCGGGGTGGTGGTGACTGAACACCACGTCGGTGACCTGATCCGGTGCCACTCCCCGAGCAGTCAGCGGGTCGAGGATCAACGATCGGCTACGCACCATGCCGGGATCGATCACCAGCCGGACATCGCCGTCTTCGACATAGCCGACCGTGCTGGCCACTCCTGCGCTGCCGTACCCCTCATGCAGGACGGTCTGAACCGCGCTGGCCGTGAGATCCGTCATGTTCACCTCTTTCTGTGTTTCATGACGAGTGTGGAACGGCCGGTCCACGGCCGGAAGTGGCAAGACTGCGGATGTTCGCCGGATTTCTGCCATGATGCGGTGGTGCGCCCTTTCCGTTCGATCGCTGCCTTCGCCATGCAAGGGGTGAGCGCCTTCAGCCTCGGGCTGGTGGGCAAGGTCTTCGCTGACCGCACGCCACTGGGCCTGCCCGCCTTCGAGTTCTTCGTATGTGCGGAGCGGCCCGGCAATGTGCGTACCGACCTCGGCCTTCCGCTCCATGTCGAGTTCGGGCTGAACCACCTCGCTCGAGCGGATCTGATCATCGTGATCCCCGCGGACGACGCGGCTCCGCAAGACGCACCTTCATCCGCCGTGGTGGACGCGATCCGCGCCGCTCGCGAGCGGGGTTCGATCGTCGCGAGTTTCTGTACGGGGTCCTTCGTCCTGGCGGCCGCGGGTCTGCTCGACGGTCGCCGCGCCACCACTCACTGGAGCCTGGCCGGCGACCTGGCCACTCGCCACCCGGACGTCACCGTCATGCCGGAGGTCCTCTACGTGGACGAGGGCGCCGTCGTCACCGGCGCCGGCGCGGCCGCCGGGATCGACCTCTGCCTCCACCTGCTGCGCCGCGAACACGGCGCGGCGATCGCCAACGTCATCGCCCGCGAGATCGTCGTCGCCCCCCACCGCGACGGAGGCCAGGCCCAGTACATTCCCGTCCCCGTGCCGACCGACGGTGGTGATGAACGGCTCGCGGGCGTGCTGGACTGGGCGCGGCAGAACCTGGACAAGCCGCTGTCGGTCAACGACCTGGCGGCCCAGGCGCTCATGAGCCCCCGCACGTTCGCCCGGCGTTTCAGGAGGGCGACAGGAACCACACCGTACGCATGGCTGCGCACACGACGACTTGATCGCGCCGAGGAACTGCTCGAGATCACCGACCTGCAGGTCGAACAGATCGCCCACCAGGTCGGCATCGGTTCGGTCTCCGTGCTCCGCGAGTTGTTCATTCAGCGCCGTGGCGTGTCGCCTCGCGCATATCGGCGAGCCTTCAGCCAGTTGTGAACACGCCACCGCCGCCTCAATGGCGTCGGACTCCTAGGACGTGTCCCGTGGATCATTGAGTCGGATCGCGGAGCACTCGGGGGCTCCGTCCCGGATGGGAAGGAGCCCCCCAAAGGTGGGGCTATGAGGGTGTCAGCCCGCTTCTTGGCTCCGGCTGAAATGGAATGGGCAATGCGTGCCGCCCGTTCCGATGGTGGTGCGGCGATCGAAGTGGAAGCCGTGCCTGTCGGGCGCGATGGCCTCGATCCAGTTCGCGTCGAACGCGCACATGACCGGGGTCAGTTCCGGCGCCGAGTTGGCGACCAGAACGTCGTGGTAGAAGCACCGACGCACGTCGACGTGATAGCGCTTGTCGTCGTCGACCGGCCTGGCGAAGACGAACCCTTTCCCGAACGCGTACTCTTCGCGCGATTTGCTCAGCTCGACCATGGCTTGGAAGGCGTCCGGCGCGGTGTCCAGCATCGCCCGGGTGCCCTCCTTCATGGTGTCGCCGAGCGGTTCGACGAAAGCCGCACGCACGGCGGCGATGGCCGTCTGCCGGCCCAGCCTGGGCAGGAGGAATTCGTAGGCAGCCACCAGGGCCAGGGTCATGCGCAGGTTGTGGCGGGCGGGTTCATCGACGATCAGGTGCTGATTCGCGGCTTCGAGTTCGCCCTGACGTGCCCGCATGGCTGTCGTGAGATCGCTGGGAAGTGCGTACTCGAGCAGGGTCGCGGCGAGGTGATCGTAGAACGCGTCAATGAGCAGCGTCGTGTCGCGATCGGGATCGGGGACGTAGTCGCCTTCGGCGAGCCCGAACTGGTCGGTGGACATGATGGTCCTTTCGTGTACGGCTCGGCGCGTACACGACCGTGATCCCGCGTGAAGGCGTGACTGGTCGTGCTCGCGACCGAGCGAGCACGCCAGCGCACTCCACCGACCGACCAGGCGCTGACAAGCTTGTGTTGATTGTCGCCGCCAGTGTGGCACGCCTCCGACGATCATGTCCATCCGGCGGCCGAACCCATGATCCAGGGCGTCGAAGCCGGGCGGGCGTCCGCCCGCGCTGCCCCGCTTCAGCCGGTTGGCCTGCTGATCCTTCTTGATCGGGACGACCGCTTTGATGCCGCGCCTGCGCAGGTTGGCCCGGTTGTCGCGGGAGGAGTATGCCTTGTCCGCCAGTACCCGCGCCGGCCGCTCACGAGGACGGCCCAGCCCTCGGCGTGGAATCCGGATCCGCTCCAGCACACGCCGGACATACGGGCTGTCCCCATGCTGACCGGGACTGACGATCCGAGCCAGGGGACGACAACGCCGGTCGGCGGCCACCACGGGAACGGCCCAGCGCCTCAACGCTGCTTACCCGTTCCGTGATCTACGACCTCCCCCCTTCGGCGGGAGGTCGGCCGGTGGCGCATGCCGCGCTCCGGCGGCGTGCTGATGGGCCCTCACCACGGGTGGAATCCACGCTCACCGTCCACTCATCGCCTTCGACCGTCTCAGAGCCTGCTGGCAGAGGCCTTTGGGTGCTGAGTGCGGGGTCTGGGATGGTCCGGGCGGAGCCTCTTCAGGTGATGTGGCCGCGGACAGGAGCGGGCCTGTGGTTCCACCGCGCCGGCGAACCGCTCGCCGCGGTGGTGTGGGAGCTGCCGCAGCGCGATCTCGGTGTCGACGTTGAGAAAGGGCACGAACGCGGCTCAGGCGTCCTCCCCGTCCAGCCCCGGCCACGATGCCGCCCGCCGCTTCGCAGTCACGTCCGGCAGGCCGTGCGGCACTCGGTGGGGTTGACTCCGTGGAAGCGCTTGAAGGCCGTGCTGAATCCGAACGCGTCGGCGTACCCGACCTGGTGGGCGACCGCGGCGACGGTCGAGGTCGACTCGGCCAGCAGATCGGCGGCCAACGTCATCCGCCAGTCCTTCAGATACGTCAGCGGCGGCGTGCCGACCACCTTGACGAACCGTTCGGCGAGCGTGGTCCGCGACACGCCCGCCGTGTCGGCCAGCGCGGCCAGCGTCCACGGCCTGCCGGGCGCCGCGTGCATCGCACGCAGCACCGGGCCCAGCGTCTCGTCGTGCCATCCGACGGGGGCTGCGGGCTGCTGGTCGAACCAGGCACGCAGCGTGCACACCAGCAGCCAATCGAGCAGCCGGTCCAGCACGACCTGCTGACCGGACGCGCACGAGGCGGATTGCGACGCCAGGAAGTCTCGCATCGCCGTGCAGTCGTCGCCGTCCGGCAGCACCAGCATCGGCGGCAGTATGTCCAGCAGCCGGTGTGCCACGGCCCCGCGCACGTTGTACGCCGCGACGAGTAGGACAGTGTGTTCGTGCGAGTGGGCGGTGAACGGTCCGCGCACAATCGCTGTCTCGCCGACGCGCACGACGCTGTCTGCCAGCTCCGTCACGCCTTGAATCGGTGCGAGCAAGGTCAGGGCCGCATCGCCGGTGAGGCGCCGTGGTGGCGTCAACTCCTCGACGCTGACTCCGGCGCCTTCCGACCGGACAGTGCGCAGCAGATCATCGACCGGATCCATGCAGCCAAGTCTACGGACGATCGGACATGTGCCCCGGACGCTGAACCATGTCCGTGACCGTGCCGAACCGCTTGACTCGTGGGCATGACGATTGTGGTGTTGGGCGGAACGGGCAAGACCGGGCGCCGCCTGGTGGACACGTTGCGCGGGCGCGGCGAGGACGTCCGCGTCGCGACCCGGACGAGCGGAACGCGGTTCGACTGGTCCGATCAGGACACGTGGGCGGCCACGGTAGCGGGCGCGTCAGCGCTCTACCTGGTCGCGCCGCAGGAACCGGAGTCCGCCGAGGTGTTCGTGAAGCAGGCGACCGAGGCGGGTGTGCGCCGGTTCGTGGCGTTGTCCGGCCGCGAGATCGACAAGTTTCCCGGGGATTTGCTCGGCATGGCCGCGGCGGAACGGGCCGTGCGCGACTCCGGTGCGGAGTGGACGATCATCCGCGCGAACAACTTCAACCAGAACTTCGACGACCCGCAGATCTGGCTGGCCCCGCTGCGCGAGGGACGGCTGGCCCTGCCCATCGGGGACACGCCGGAGCCGTTCATCGACACTCAGGACATCGCCGACGTCGCCGCGGCGGCGCTCACCGAGGATGGCCATCACGAGCAGGTGTACACCCTGTCCGGGCCCCGGGCGCTGACCTTCGGCGCGGCTGTGGCGGCCATCGCCAAGGCGTCGGGACGGTCCATCCGGTACGAGGAGCTCACTCCGGAGCAGTACCGGGACGAACTCCTGGCGCAGGGAGCTTCCGAGGAAGCCGCGGCGGAGCTCAACGCGCTGTTCGCTGTGATGCGCGAGGGCCTCTACGCCGAGCCGTGTGACGACGTGCGGCGTGTGCTCGGACGCGTTCCGATCGACTTCGACACCTATGTCGCTCGGGCCGTGTCCGCATGGCGCTAGATCGTGCCGACATCCCCGAGTGATCTCCAAGAGCCTGCTGACGAAGACTCAAGTGCTCGTGGGGATGGGGTGGTAGAGCTCTAGGTCAAGGCGTCGAGGCCGGCGATGATGTCCGGAACCTCGGTTCGCGAAGTGTAGTCGGGGTGGACACTGATCCATCGGAGAACATGAGCGCCGTCGATGATGGCGACAGTGGGCATCGGCACCGTCACCGTGCCATCGGCATTGGCGGCGGCCACGTCGATGCCCAGCCGGGCCAGGGATGCGAGGGCGTCCGGCGTAGGCTGCGTGAGAATGCCGAGACCGGCGGCCAGCCGGTTTCCCACGTCAGAAAAGACCGGAAACGTCAGCTCATTCTGCTGCCGCATGGCCAGCGAACCCTGGAAGGTCTGAGGGCTGATACCCGCCAGTTCCACGCCACGGTTGGCCAGCTGCGGCAGTAGCCGCTTCTGGTACGTCCGCAGCGCCAGGTTGCAGTACGGTCCCCACACCCCCCGGTAGAACACCAGCACAGCCGTCCGGCCGCCCGTCATCGCATACAGCGACGTCGATTGGCCGTTGACATCGACGAGGGGCATGTCGGGCACCATGAAGCCCAGCGGGGCGAGCCCGGCCGGGACCCCCGCGGCTCGCAGTGCAGCCTGTTCGGCGGTGAACGGGCTGAGCGCGCCGGCGGGTGCCTGGCTCATCATGGTCGCCGTCAGTTTCTGCGCCTGCTCGGCGATCGAGGTGTCATGCGTGTGGATCGTCATAGGAGCCCCTTATGAACGAGTGAGTGAGTCGGGCGTGGTCGACTGACCAGGTCGTACGGGTGGACGGTGCACGGGGAAGGGAGGGAGCCTGGGCGGGCATCTCGGCCGGCGAAGATGGCCGCCCAGGGGCTTTCAGGTATGTGGCGTCAGGCGAGGCCGAGCCGGGGGCGCACCCATTGCGCCAGCTTCCTGATCGCCTCGTCGGCGGCCAGGGCGCGGCCGGCGCCCATGTGCCAGGTGTGCTGCTGGTCTTCGAAGATCTCTACCTTGACCTCCACGCCCTCCTTTTCGGCGAGTGTGGCGAGCCGGTGGCTGTCATCGAGGATCATCTCGGTGCTGCTGACCTGGATGTACAGCGGGGGCAGGCCGGCCAGATCGGCGTAGAGAGCGTTGATGGCCGGGTCCTTGGGGTCGCCGTGCTCGCCCAGCAGGATCTGTACCAGGAACTCCAGATTCATCGGTGTCTCGCCGCCGAACAGGACGTCCGTCATCCGGTTGGTCGTGCGGGTCTGGCCACCGTTCTCGATGTCGAACCAGGGCGACAGCGGCATCACGGCCGCCGCGACGGGCAGCCCGTGGTCGCGGGCGTGCAGCATCGTCTGCACGCTGAGCCCGCCGCCTGCCGAGTCGCCGGTGACGGCGATGTGCTCTGCCTTGATGCCCTGATCGAGCAGCCAACGGTAGGCTGCGGAGGTGTCGTTGATCTGGGCGGGGTGCTGGTGCTCGGGCGTCAGGCGGTAGTCGACGATGAGGGCCCTGGCACCGACGGCCTTGGCCAGATGCGCGAACATCTTGCGATGGGTGTACATCGAACCGCCGATGAACCCACCTCCGTGCAGGCACAGAAGCACCCGATCTTCCACACTGGCCTTCGGCGTCGCCCACATGGCCGGCACGCCGCCCGCGTCCACCTCGACATAGTCGACCCCACCAGGTTCGGTGGTCGCGTCGCTCCAGTGGTCATTGAGGTCGCGGGACTCTTCCAGCGAGATCGGCGGATTCTGCGCGAACGCCGCGTTGACCTGCCGGTAGTGCTCGGTCAGCCAATCAGTCTTGCCTGTCATGTGCAGAGTTCCTTTGCGGTGTACGCCGTCACACCATGAATGCGTGGGAGGGGACGGCGTCGGTTTCCTTGAGTGGTCGCCTGCGTGCAGCAGGCAAGCGACACCCATGCCGTAGGCGACACAGGTATGGATGTGCAGGGCTTCTCGCCGGGGCGTGCGCTGTTTCGGCGAGGCTTTCACCCATAGAGACAGACCGCACGCTGAGAAGGAATCGCTGCTCCCGTGAGGAGCCCGGAGCGGCTTCGGCACGCAGGGCCAGGCGCGGCCTGGACTGCTCGGCGGCGATTCCTTTTGCCGCCCTGGATGGTCCTCATTGGTGAGGCTCAGCGAGAGTCGACACAACAGGCGGGAGAGGACCACGGTGAGCACGCACGAGGAGTTCGCCGCGCTCGCGGAGCCATACCGTCGCGAGTTGCTGGCGCATTGCTACCGCATGATGGGCTCGGTGCACGAAGCCGAAGATCTGGTGCAGGAGACCTACCTGCGCGCCTGGCGCGGCTTTGAGAAGTTCGAAGGCCGCTCCTCTCTGCGCACCTGGCTCTACACGATCGCCACCAACGCCTGCCTGAACGAGCGCAAGCAACGCAGCCGGCGTGAGCTGCCCTCCGGCCTCGGGGCGGCGTTCGGCGATCCCGATGCCCCACCCGAAGCGGCGGGCGGAGACGTGCTCTGGCTGCAGCCGATCCCCGACACGATGGTCACGCCCGGCCCGGGCGACCCCGCCTCCATCGTCACCTCGCGCGAACAGCTGCGCCTCGCGCTCATTGCCAGCCTCCAGAAGCTGACGCCGCGGCAGCGGGCGGTCTACCTGCTGCGCGAGGTGCTGGAGTTCCCTGCCGTGAACGTGGCGGCCATGCTGGAGACCTCCGTGGCCGCGGTCAAGAGCTCGCTGCAGCGCGCTCGCGCCGCCCTGACCGACCTCGACGCCACGCACGAGAAACTCACCGAGCATGGTGTCCAGGACCTGCTGGAGCAGTACATGACCGCCTTCGAGAAGGCGGATCTGGCGGCTCTGGAACGGGCCCTGCGCAAGGACGCCGCGCTGGAGATGGTCGGCTACTCCACGTGGTTCTCCGGGCTGGACACCTGCCTGCGTCACCTCGCCCGGGCGCTGGGTTCTCCCGGAACCTGGCGGATGGTTCCCGTCCAGGCCAACGGGCAGCCCGCCGCTGCCGCCTACCTACGCGGGGAGAACGGCACCTACGACGCCTTCGGCCTCGCTGTCCTCACCGTCACGCCGGGCGGCATCAGCCGGATCACCGTGTTCGGTAAGGAAGACCTGATTCCTTCGTTCGGCATACCGAGCGCGCTGTTGTGAGGTCACGACGAGACGCGCCGTCCGAACCGCGCCATGAGTCGGTCGCCTGGGCCGGCTCCATCGGGAACGGGTAAGGGCGGGTCATGCTGCAAGTGGCTGATACCTGTGGTCAAAACCAGAGGGAGGAGCTCCAGGACCCCGGCGGCCAACGAGGGCGGAACGGGCTGGGCGCGTCTACAGGACCAGGCGACGTCCCAAGCGTGGACGGTGATCTCCAGCGTGCACCGGCAAGGAGGAGACGCCGGGGCAGGTAGCGGTCACCGATCGCGACAGGGCTGTCCGGGCGCGCACTCGCCGCGGCCACGGCCAACAGCCTGCGCGTCCGGACGTGGGAGAAGGCGACAGGATCGTCCCACGTCTGAATGACAGGCTCGAGGGCGCGGCCGCAGGTTGTGGTCGGCGTCGGGCACCGGCGCTTCGATGCCCTGGCGACAGCTGTGCGTCACCACAGATGGAAGGGAAAGGTCTGGACCGGGCGGGGGCTGTCTTCGGGCTGAACGTCAAAGGAGGAACTGCAGGGTGCGCTCGGCCACAACCGGGGCCGTTTTCCCTTCCGGCCCGAAATGGTCAAGGCCGGGCACGCTTTCGAGCGTGACCTGGGGAAGGGTGTCGCGTACAGCATCGAACTCCGCTCTGGTCGCGCGCGGCGTACGACCCCCGCACAGCAGCAGGACCGGAGCGGTGACGGCCGTGAACGCGGCAAGCCGGCCCTGTTGGCCCGCCATCTGCTCGTGCTCGGCCAGGTTGGCCTCCAGAAGCGGCCGCATCCGCTGCCAACTCGGCCCGCGGAACCCGACACGCAACGCCATCCGCAGATACCAGTACGGCAGCTTGGACACGAAGGCCGGCGCGCCGCCCGAGCCTTTGATGAAATGGACGAACGCGCCATAGGGATCGCCTGCGGACAGCCGTTCCCGGTAAGGGGCCATCCAGTCTGTGGAAACGGGGCCGACGGGAACTCCGGGCTCGTAGACCGCGATGCGCTCGAACACCTGGAACGACCGTGCGGTCTCAAGGACGACAAGGCCGCCGTAGCTGTGGCCGAACGCCAGCCGCGCGCCGGTCTCCGCCTGGACGGCCAGCAGGTCTTCCACTTCCTTGCCCAGGGTGTACTGGGGCCCCTGAGGGCCGCTGGCGCCGCGTCCTCGCCGGTCGACGACGTGCACAGTGAAGGAGCGGGCCAGAGCGGAGGCCAGCGGCAGGTAGTCCTGCGAGGTTCGCAGAGCGCCGCCGAGCACGATGAGGCCCGGCCCTGCGCCTATCGTTTGATAGCTGATCGGCGTGCCGTCGGTGGAGGAGACCGTGCGCTGATGCGTCTGCGGGATCTGGTTGGCCTGCTTCATTTGGTTGACTCCCGTTCCACGCGGTCCAACGTCGCGAGCAGCGTCGCGGTGTGCTCGGCGAACTCGGCGTAGGGCACACCACTGTGTGCGACCAGGGCGGCCAGCTTTTCCTCGAACTCCTGGCGCAGCGAGGCCACGACTTGCTTTCCCTGGTCGGTGAGGGTGAGCCGCCGGCGGTTCCCACCCGCAGGGTCGGGCTGGACATCGAGAAGCCCCTCGCTGGCAAGGACGGCGGTCATGCGGCTCACCGACGGCTCGGTCACACCCAGGCCGTCGGCAAGGGCCCGTTGCGTTGAGACGCCCAGCTCGCCTACCAGGGTCAGCGCAAGAAAGCGGCTGTAGGAGATGTTGTGCTCGGCCCGCAGGATCCGGTCGGCCGCTCGGTCAAGGCGGGCGACGAGCACGTGCAGGTTGAGGCTGAGGTTGCGTTCCACGTCCTATAACTTAGCATGCTAACTTAGCATTGCAAGGTTCGATCCGGAGCTTGCCGGCACAGGCGCGAGACCGGGAGCCGCGCGACTGGGCGACGCGGTCGACGTCACCAAAGCCCAGATCGACGCCCTATCCGACCCCGAGATCGATGTCCTGCTGGAAATCTGGGAGATGCTCCGCCTGGCTCCCGGCAATGGCCGCGATTATCGACAAGATCAGATTCTTGTGCTGTCCGCCTGGTAGGCCCTCCAACGCGCATGGCCGCCCAGGCCGAGCGCGCCCGACGATGCCGTATCGCCGGCCGCGTCGGAACTCAGGAGGCGGCGCGGTCGACCGGCCGGTACTTCATCAGGACGACTCCTGAGGTGAACGGCTCGGCGGAGATCAGCTCCAGCCGTTGCGGTGGTCGGCCGCCCTCGAACAGAGCCTTGCCGTCGCGCAGGAACACGGGATGTACCAGCAGATGGAACTCGTCGACGAGCCCGAGCTCAACGAGAGACCCGATCACCCCGAGGCTGCCGTAGACCACGATGTCCCCACCGTGGCCGCGCTTGAGTTCGATGATCTCGTCCGGGTCGACGCGTTCGTGTCTGCGGGTGTTCTGCCACGCCGCGATGCTTCCCGAAGCGGAGATGACGATTTTCTCCATGGTGTCGACCCGTCGGGCGTATCTCCGCACCTCCTCCGCTTCCTCACGGTCCTGTGCGGCCCGCGGCCAATGGCCGGCGAAGTCGGCGTGCGTGATTCGCCCCAGCAGCAGGCCACCGGAGCCCTCCACCAGCTCCCGCTCATACCTGAGCACCTGCTCGTCGATCTGCAACCAGTCCATTTCGTCTCGCGGACCGGCGACGAATCCGTCGAGCGTCGTCCACATCGACACAATGATCTTGCGCATCTTTCATTCTCCGTCGCGGTGCGTTGAACTTGGCGTCTTGCCGGACCGGTGTTGATTTCCGAAGCCGTCTGCACGGCCGGCAACTGCGACGTGATCCCTCTTGCGGCACCAGGAGGCGCCGTCGATCAGGTCCGTCGATAGGTGGAGATGACCACTCCGGTCCATGCCGTGGTGGTGTCGGTCAGTTCCAGGTTCAACGGGGTGCCGGCGTTGAACAGCCGCTTGCCGCCACCGATCACGGTGGGGTAGGTCAGCAGTACGAATTCGTCGATGAGTCCGGCGGGCAGCAGCGTGGTGATCAGCTGGCTGCTGCCCCAGATGCTGATGTGGTCGTGCCGCTGTTTCAGCTGGGTGACCTGCTCGGTGACGTCTCCCCGCAGCAGGGTGGAGTTGTTCCAGTCGACGGTCTGCAGGGTGCGGGAGGCCACGTACTTGGGCTGGCTGTTGAGCTGGACGGTCCGCGGGTCTGCCGGATCGGCGCCGGGCCAGTAACTGGCGAACAGCTCATAAGTCCGCCTGCCGATCAGCAGCGCGTCGGCGTCCAGCACCGATTGGGTGGTGCGATGGTCCACCACCGGGTCGGCGTAGGGCTGGGTCCAGCCGCCGGCCTTGAAGCCGCCGTCGCGGTCTTCGTCCGGCAGGCCGGGTGCCTGGATCACGCCGTCGAGGGTGACGAACGCCGTCACCACAATCTTGCCCATTCTCAAACGTCCTTGCTCAAGGTAGTCATCGGTTGGCGCCGAAGGCGGCCAGGACGGGTTCGGGAGTCCGCTCCGGAAAGCGCTTCTGGAAGTCCAGGACGCCGACCCACGTGGGGCGCAGTGCGATTCGGACCATCCGGAGGCCCGGCTGGTCGATCGCCGTCAGGTAGGCGGCCCCGGCCTCCTCGCCCATCCCCGCGCGCTGAATCGTGGCGTACTCGGGAAGCACTCCTTCCACCTCGGTGAGGGTGACCTTCCCACGCAGCATGAGGGCCTGTGGGGGAGCGTCGGTGGTGTCGATGCAGATCGCCACGTCACGACGGGCGCGCAGGTCGCGGATCTTGTAGGTGCTGGCGAACGCGCCGATGACGACCTCGCCGCCGTTCCAGAGGAAGTTGACCGGGATCAGCCGCGGTGTCCCATCCTTACCCGTGTAGGCCAGCCGGGCCACCAGAGTCGAGTCGTTGAGCAGGCGCTGCGCGGTGGGGGTCTCCAGCAGTCGTACGTCGCCCTGCGGCGGGTCCGCCGTCTGGGTGTCAGAGAGGCTCATGAGGCCTCAAGCTAGCGAAGCTACTCCTAAAGAACAAGTGGCGCTCTTGAATTAGGATTCCTACGGTAGTCTGCGGATTATGAGCGGCATGCGCAGCTATGGAGACCCGTGCGGTGTGGCCCGCGGCCTGGACGTCATTGGTGAACGCTGGGCCCTGCTGGTGGTACGCGACCTCCTGCTGGGTCCCAAACGCTTCAACGATCTGCACGCCGGCCTGTCGGGCGTCAGCCCGAACGTGCTCACCCAGCGGCTACGCGACCTGACCGAGCACGGCGTCGTACAACGCCGCGACCTGCCACCCCCGACCCGCGTCCGCCTCTACGAACTCACCGACCGGGGGCGCGCGCTGGAACCGCTCATCCTCTACCTCGGCCGCTGGGGCAGCCAAACCGCGACCGCCCCCGACGGCCTTCTCGGCATCGACTCGATCATGCTCAGCATCAAGGCAGGCTTCGACCCGGCCCAGGCCGCGCATCTCCATGGCGTCTACGAACTGCACATCGACGCCGACACCTACTTCATCGAGGTCACCGACGACTCGCTCCACATCAGCCGCGACAGCGCACCCACGCCACCCCACGCCACCCTCACCACCGACCTCGACACCCTCCGCGCCATCTGCGACCACCAGATCACCCTGGCGGCGGCGCTGGACTCGGGCTCGCTGCACCTCGGCGGCGACGAACACGCCAAACAGGGCCTCACAGACCTTCTCTTGGCCTCGTTCATGCCCGCACCCCAGCCGGCCGACATGCCCTGAAGAGCAAGATCATTCTCGCCGCTGATGGCTGTTCCTGCGCTCCTCGCCCCGATCCCCAGGGCCGATACGCGTCCAGCGTGAGGTCCTCGACCGGCACCAGCTGCCTGCCAGACAAACGCAGACATGCCGGACGCCGGCGGCCAGGACAGCGCCGATCCTGTCGCCGCGGCGGGGGCGGCCGCCGATCGGGCCCGGCGAGATGGGCCGAGGCGCGGCCGGCCTACAGTCCCACCGCCGCCAGGAACCGTCGGGCTGCCCCGACATCGCCGGCCAGGGTCATTCGCCCTGATCCCACCGACGTCTCCAGATCCTCCTCGTGGTTCACCAGCAGTCCGAGGGTCTTGTGGTCGGTGATGATGGCCGCGTCGGCGGGCCCGGCCGCCTGGCCTCGCGCCATCTCCGTCAGCCTGCCGCTGATGACGCGCACGGCGAAGATGTCGGCGCCGATGCGGATCTCGTAGTTCGCGCTCCAGTCCGGCTCATCGGACGGGCTGAAGGTCGAGCGCAGCGAGAGCATGAGCGAGTTGGCCCGCATCTCACCAGTACGGGGCATGATCGGTGTGCGGGAACCCCACAAGCCCAGCGCGCTGACGATGGGTGCCAGCTCGGCTCCCCAGTCGGTCAGTTCGTACACCCGTGAAGCCGCAGGCGGGGGAAGCGTGCGGCGCTGGAGCACGCCCGATTCCTGAAGTTCACGCAATCGGTGGGACAACACGTTCGGGCTGATGTCGGGCAGGCCCGCCTGCAGGTCGACGAACCGCTGGGGACCGAGCAGCAGGTCACGGATGATCAGCATCGTCCAGCGCTCACCGAGGACGTCCATCGCGAGCGCCACACCGCACCCATCGTCGTATCTGCGTTTTGCCGCCACGCCTCCAGGATAGCCCTCTATAACATTTAGGAGTGATAGCTCCTAAATTAGGAGTATTGCTGTTACCGTCGTCGGTAGAGCCTCCGGGGCGCTGCTGTGTCGGCAGGGCGGGCGTGTCGTGCCCGATCTCCCAGACCCCGTGGAGGCGTGATGTCTGGATCAAGGAGATGCCATGAATCTTCCGCCGATCGTGTCGCCCGAGGAGTGGCAGGCCGCCAGGGACGAGTTGCTCCTCAAGGAGAAGACCCTGACCCGGTCTCTGAGCGTCTTCCTGCGTGACGGCGACCGCGTCTTCCGCAGCTACTTCACGACCGCCCGGGGCGTGGACCGGCTGCGCGCCGACTTCAATCTGCTCGATCTCACGCCCTACGGCAGGCAGGAGACGTGGGAGGACTCCCCGCAGGGATGGCCGCAGACCCCCGCCTACCAGTGGTGGCGGCTGCACGACGAGTACGAGATCCACACTGCGATGCCGATGGCAGACGGGCAGGCCAGGGCATGAACGGCGTCTCCGCTTCGACGCACCGTCCATTTCGCCCGGGCTGGACGCTCGCGCTGGTGTCCGTCGCCGCGTTCCTGACCTCACTGGACGTGATGGTGGTGGTGACCGCGCTGCCCACCATCCAGGAAGAGCTGAACGCGAGCCTGGCCGACCTGGAGTGGACGGTCAACGCCTACAACCTGGCGTTCGCGTGCCTCATGCTCATCGGCTCCGCGCTCGGCGACCGTTTCGGCCGCTTGAAGAGCTATGTGTTCGGACTCGCGGTGTTCACACTGGCCTCGGCCATGGCCGCGCTGGCCCCCTCGGTGGAAATTCTCATCCTCGCCCGCGTCCTGCAGGGGATTGCGGCCGGGGTGGCGATCCCGGTGAGCCTCACGCTGCTCGGCGACGCCTACCCACCGCACAAGCGTGGCCGGGCGATGGGGATCTGGGGCAGCGTCTCCGGCGCGGCGGTCGCCGCCGGGCCGGTGGCCGGCGGCCTCATCACCGAGGGCCTGTCGTGGCAGTGGATCTTCTGGCTGAACGTGCCGCTCGGGGTCGCCGCCACGATCCTGGCCGCGGCGCTGATGCGGGAGAGCTTCGGTCCACGGCCGAAGATGGACATCGTTGGCCTGGGGCTGGCTTCGCTCGGTCTGTTCGGGCTGGTCTGGGCGGCCGTGCGGGCGCCTGGGCTGGGTTGGGGGCACGCGGAAGTGGTCGTCATGGCGCTGGGCGGCGTTGTGCTGATGGTTGCCTTCGTGTTCTGGGAACACCGGGCTGAGCACCCGGTGCTGCCGCTGCGCTACTTCCGGGCGAGAGGCTTCACCATCTCCAACGCATCCGCCTTCTTCATGCACTTCAGCCTGATCGGCTCGCTGTTCATCATCTCGCAGATGTTCCAGATCGGGATGGGAGCAAACGCCCTCGACGCCGGATTGCGGATCCTCGCGTGGACCGCGATGGTGCTGGTCGTCGCCCCGATCGCGGGCCGCTTCTCCGACAGGTTCGGCGCCCGTCCGTTCATCGTGGGCGGTCTGCTTCTCATGGCGGCGGGCCTGGCCTGGCTCGGTGCGGTGGCCGGCGCGGACACCGGGTACCTCGTCCTGCTGGCGCCGCTGGCATTCGGTGGCATCGGAATCGCCATGAGCCTGCCGAGCACGATCAATCTGGCTCTCAGCTCGGTGCCCATGGAGGACATGGGTGTCGCCTCCGGTGCCAACAACGCCATGCGGGAGCTCGGAGGTGTCTTCGGCGTTGCCTTCCTCGGCGCGATGTTCGCGGCGAACGGCGGCTACGCCACGCCGGCGGCGGCCATCGACGGTTTTCGAGCGGCGCTGTTCCTGGGCGGTGCGATGGCCCTCGTCGGTATGATCATCGCACTGTTCGCACCCGGCCGCCGCCCAGCCGAGGCAGCGGCTCCGGCGGCCCCGGAACCGAAGGTCGCGAAGACCGGCGGATGAAGGCGCTGTCCTGTGCGGAGAGTGCTGGAAGCCTTGTCCCGGCCGGTGAAGGCGATGCTGTCGGCGACCACGGTGACGGTCTGGGCGGCGGCTTGACGCTCGATGGCCTGAGCAGCCGTGGCGAGGCGGCGGCCCGGTGGGGCCGCGCGTCGTGAACGTTCGTCACACGGTCGTCTTCCCGGTGATCTACTGGTTGCCCTCGGCGGCCGAGATGTCGGCCAGGGCGGAGTCGGAATCGCGTTCGATCGCCAAGTCTCCGATGCTCACGATGCCGACGGCCCGCTCGTCTTGCACCACCGGCACCCGGCGGATGGCGGCCGAGCGCATCAGCTGCACCAGCTGCGCGATGCTCGTATCCGGCCCCACGCTGGTGAGGTCGCCGCTGTAGGCGTCCGCCACCGGGGTGTCGGGGCCTTTGTCGGCCGCCACGACCCTGATGGCGATGTCGCGGTCGGTGATGATGCCGCTGACGCGGCCGTCCTCGGTCACGATCACGGCGCCGGTGTCGTGATCGAGCATGAGGCGGGCCGCAGCGGAGACGGGCTGTGCGGCCTCGATGGTTTGCGGATCGGCGGTCATCACGTCGGCTACGGTCTTGGCCATGTCATCCCCCTGAAGTGGTGTTTCCCGATGCCCTACCCGATGACCGCCATCGCATGTGGCCCCCTGCGGGCATGCCACCGGGTCACGGCGGAAATGGGCCGCCAGCCTCTGTCACCGCAGGCCGAAAGCCGCAGCGATTTCTCGCGCACCTTGCGGTGGTGGCATCACCGCGTCTGGGCCGTGGCACGAGGGCGGCGTACAGTGAGACCACGGCACCGTGCCAGTCGCGCGGCTTGTGCGCTGGTGACACCCACCCCCGTCGTTGGGCGAGGCCTCCATGACCGCTTTACACGTGGACCTTCTCCGCCATCCCGACCGGCCGGTGATGCACCTGGTCGGCGAACTCGACATCACCGCGCTACCCGTCCTGCGCCAAGCCGTCGACGCCGCATTGGCCGCCCAGCCCGCGACGTTGGAGGTCGACGTCGCTGCGCTGACCTTCTGCGACTCCAGCGGCCTTCAAGGCCTGCTCCAGATCCAGCACGCCGCCGACCAGAACGGCGCCGCGCTGCGCCTGATCCACGTCCAGGGCCAGCTGCACCGCGTGCTGAGGCTCACCCGCCTCGAGGCGGCCTTCGACATCGAGCCCGCCGCGACCACCTGACTCTGTGCCGCCGATCGGCGGGCTGGGGACATGTTCGGGAGTGCTGACCGGCTGGCGCTCGCCGGGAGTTTCAACAGACTCCGATGCCTGCGCGAAGCGGCCGCACCTGCACGTCGACCATTGCCTGGACTCCACGGTTGAGCGCCGCCGGGTCGATTTCGGCGTGGTAGCCGCGGATGACGCCACACCTGGTCAGCGCAAGTCGTGGCCGCGGTCGCGTACGAGCGCCGTGGGCGGTCGCGCGGCGCTCAACGAGGGCGAACAACCGTCGTCACCGAATCTGCCATCAAGATCCGGTCTGATACTCCCCGGACACCTACCTGCGCCGGCGTGGAAGTCGCTGCACGATAGTGTGGCTCGCGCGGTGGTCGCCCTTGTCGCGGCAAGCAACGAGTGGTATGACGGGCAGGTCACGCCCGCGGCAAGGCAAGCTCATAGCGGCTCACCCAGGTGACCGGACCGTCCTCCAACCGCTGACCAGGAGCCCCACCCACCGGTACGTCTCCGCGGTGCGCGAAGCCGCGCGCCTCGTAGTAGGCACGCAGCCGATCATTGGACTTCACGCAGTCCAGCCGCAGGTACTTGGCGGCCCGCTGCTGTGCGGCATTGGCCGCCCAGTCGAGGATGCAGTCCCCGAGCCCCGACGCCCATCGGCGCACGGCCATGCGGTGCACGTATCCCGCCGCGTCGGCATCCGTCCACAGGGGATCCGACCAGTCCATGGTGATCGTCCCCGCCACCTCGTCCCCGGTTGTCACCAGCCACGTCTCGCCCCGCACAATGGCTTCCTTAACCCATGCAGCCTCGAAACGCGCAGGCCACTGGCTGATTCCACGTGCGTTGAGCCATTGCGCCGCCTCATCGAGCACGCTCAGCACCTCGCCCATACGGTCGACGCCAACGCGCTGGAAGACGACCTCCTTGCCATCCCCATCAGCTGTCATGGCACGAATGATCGCACCACTTCCGATACACGGTGCGCTTGGAGCGATCAGGTCAGGACGGGCTCGGATGCCTTCCGGAGCCCGCCGGACGGCAGGTCGCGGTGGGTGAACATGTCGATCAGCACCTGGACCGGCATGTCGGCCTCAGCGGGATGGCGGAAGTGCTGATCGGGTCTGATCTGGTAGTGGTTGCGACGCCCGACCCGGATGCGCTCCAGGTAGCCGGCCTCCACCAGATCGGCCACGATGCCCTGAGCCGCTCGCTCGGTGATGCCGATCTTGGCCGCCATGTCGCGCATGCGCACGTGGGGATCCGCCGCGACCGCCAGCAGCACGCGGGCGTGGTTGGTCAGGAACGTCCAGGCGGAGCGTCGATCGGCAGCGTTGTCCATCGTCTGGCGAGTATATCGAAGGCGATCCTGACGCACGAAGCTTGTAAGGCGAAAAGTTTTTCCGGTAATCTTTTTACGGAATTGGTGTGACGTCGCGGCTCGCATGGACAGCGGGCCGTTGTCGATCAAAGGAACATGATGCCGCTCAGATCAGGTGCCGTGATGTCCCGCGGCGACGGCCCGCTGGAGGAGTTGCCCAAGTTCGCCGACGGAAGCGTCCCTGAGCAGCTCGCGCCCGAGCGAGCCCGACCCGAGCAACTGCTGTACGTCGATCGGATCCTGCGCATCACCTGCACCGTGACGCCGGCCTCGTCGGTGATCTGGCTCGCCGGCGAGATCGACGCCACCAACTGCCGGGCCATGCTGTCCATCCTGACCCAGGCCCGCCGCATCGACGAGCGGCTCATCCTCGACCTCGGCGCCGTCACCTTCGCCGACATCTCCGCCATCAAGGCGCTGACCGCCTTCACCGCCGATCGCACGCTCCATGTCCGCAACACACCACGGCAGATGGCCAGGCTGATGAGCCTGCTGAACCTTCCCCCCTTCGACTGACCCGCGTCATGACTCACCGCCCTCGCGGCGCGGGAGGACGAACGTCGCCGCCCACGTCTGAGCACGCCTGAGCGGGCGCGTAGCCCCTTCCTGGGCATTTGAGAAAGTCATTCGTGTTCGGGGTGACGGCATGACGACGTAGCCGGTCTCGCCAGGAGTCGTCGGCGATGGCCCAGGGCGCGGACGGCGTGAGGGCGCTCGCAGGGGTAGGGGCCGCCGGTGGCCGTTCCCCGATGGGTCGTGACGCTCTCGACGCTCATCGCCCTGACCGGCTGCTCCGGTCCCAGCGACGCCGACATGGTGTACTGCTTCGCTCCCCAGCGCCAGGCCGGGATGATCTCCGCGATCAGGGTGTTCGAGCCCTCGGTCGCCTCAGCGCAGGGCATCCTGCTGGAAGGCGGCACCCCGGTCAGCCTGCAGACCTGGCGCGCCAAGCATCCGGCGGCCTTCGACCGGGCCTGCGCGGCGCTCAGCGCGAACGCCGCGCGTAGCGGGCCCTCGCTGCCGGCGATGGCGCTGTCCGGCCTGGCCGGCGCGGCGATCACCCTGTTGGCCTCCTGGCTGTGGCGCAGGCAATCCTTCCACCGCGAACGCCCCTGACGGTCGCCGTTCGGTCCCCTTACCAGGAGCGCTCAGCTGAGCCGCGCCGCCCCACCCGCAGTACGGCCAAGCCACGCTACTGGCTGGGAGCCGACCCGGACGAGGCCCGAGATCCGGCTTCTTGACGGGAGCGGAGGGATCGCGCCGCCACGATGAACGATCAACCGGAGTGTGCGGGCGCCCTCTCGTGCTCACGTCACGGCACCGGAAGCTTTTCCCCCGGCCGCCGGCGAGCAGGACGACGAGCCGCCTGCAGACCGGCCACACTGAGTGTTGAGAATCGATCGTTTCGGACAGCGGCCGAGGGCATCTCAGGACACCACCGATCCCCGAAGACCGCGCTCCGGCGCGCCGTGCATCACGCAGGGCGCCCGCTTGGACCGGTCCATATGCGAGTCCGCCGAACCCGGCCTAGCATCCCCCGGGTCAGAGGCCGCCGTCGCGAAGCCAAGGCCACGGACCGCGGCGGCGGCCCATTGCCCATCCGGCAAGTCAGAGGAGCAACGTGACGATTCTGGTGACGGGCGCGACCGGCAACATCGGCCGTCGCGTGGTGGACGGGCTGGTGGGGGCCGGCCAGCGGGTACGCGCCATGGTGCGCGACCCGCGGGCGGCCCACCTCCCCGATGGGGTGGAGCTGGTCCGCGGCGATTTCGAGCGGCCGGAGACCTGGCCGGATGTGCTGGACGGTGTCGAGCGGCTCTACCTGTTCCCGTTCGCCTACCACGTGCCCGAATCCGCCGACCTCGGCTTCGTCGAGCGGGCCTCGGCGGCCGGCGTACGCAGGTTCGTGGTCCACTCGGCCGCGGCGGCCGGGTTCGCCCCGTCCGACGACCCGAGCGCGCTGGGGCGGCACCTGGAGGAGGAGCGGGCTGCCCATCGCGGGCTGGAGCTGATGGTCGAGGCCACCGGCAAGGAGTGGACCCATGTGCGTCCCGGCCTGCTCGCCGTCAATGCCCTCGGCTGGGCGGAGCGGATCCGCACCGAGCGCACGGTACGCGAGCCGTACGGCCGGTCCGGTTACCCCCTGGTCCACGAGGCGGACGTGGCCGAGGTAGCGGTGGCCGCGCTGCTGACGGACGACCACCTCGGCGCGGCGTACACGATCACGGGCCCCGCCAAGGTCACCCAGACCGAGCAGGCGGCGGCGATCGGCGCCGCCATCGGGGCGGACGTCCGCTTCGAGGAGCTGACCCCGGCGCAGGCCCGCGCTCAGTGGCTCGCGGACGGCTGCCCACCGGACGTCGCCGACTGGCTGATCGAGCTGCTGGCCGATGCGCTCGACGGGCCCGGCGCGCTGCCGCCGACCGGCACGTACGAGGAGCTCACCGGCCGCCCGCCGCGCGCGTTCACCCGGTGGGCCCGCGACCACGCGGCGGACTTCATGGAGGTGGCATGACGATTCTGGTCCCGGGGAGCGGCTGTACCTGTCCCCCGTGCCCCGGACGGTTTCCGAGGTCGTCGCGCAGGCGGTCACCCAGCTCACCCACGAGGCCGGCGTCGCCGCCACGGCCATTGATCGAGGACGGCCACGCGAGCCAGACTGACGGAAGGGCCGGAGGCGCTCATCCTCGTTGAGCGGTGGGGGCGATCAGCAAGGCGATCGGAGAGCTGGTGCGGTTCGAGGAGCAGGTTCCGGCGGCGACGCGGGAGCAGTGCGGGACGGATATCCGGCCGAGGTGGGTGCGACGCCACAGATCAGACAGCGGACGTGACCAAGCTCCACCCGGCGACCACCACAAGCCCCGCCGCCGTCAAGCGCGCAAGAGCGCCTGTCAGCAGCCAACCTGACCGCGACCAACGAGCCATCACCGAATGAGAGGGAATCACCCGTGACCACCGACGACTCCCAGGCTGCCACCAAGCTCCGGGCGACCATGGTGAGCGAGCTGCACGATCTGGGAGCCATTCGGTCGGAGTCGGTGGCAGCGGCCGTCGCCACCGTGCCTCGGCATCTGTTCGCGCCGGGTGCGCCGCTGGAGGACGCCTACGCCGCCGACAACCCTCTGGTGATCAAACGCGACGTGAACGGCAAGGCCCTGAGCTCCATGTCGGCCGCCCACATCCAGGTCGTGATGCTGGAGCAGGCCGGCATCGAAGCCGGCATGCGGGTGCTGGAGATCGGGTCTGGCGGCTACAACGCCGCTCTGCTGGCCGAGATCGTCGGTGAGCAGGGTCGCGTCACCACCGTGGACATCGATCCGGAGATCGTCGAGCGTGCCGGCGCTTGCCTGCGCTCGACAGGCTACGACCACATCGACGTGGTCCTGGCCGACGCCGAGGAAGGCGTGCCCGCGAACGCCCCGTACGACCGGATCATCGTCACGGCCGGGGCGTGGGACATCCCGCCCGCGTGGCTGGAGCAGCTCAGTCCGGACGGCCGCATCGTCGTCCCGCTGCGGCTGAAAGGGGTGACCCGCACGATCGCGTTCTACTGCGACGGCGAGGGCGGTCTGATCAGCCGCAGCTACGGCCCGTGCGGCTTCGTGCCGTTTCAGGGCGCCGGCTCAACCGGCCGAGGGGCACCCGTTCTGATGCGCGGCGGCAGCTTCGCCTACCGGACGAGCCGGGAGAACGAGGAGACGGGCGGATACGAGACCGGTGTCATCGCGCACGGGCCTTCGGCCGAGCAGATCGCCGACCGCTACGTGGAGTCGCTGCGGCGCTGGGCGCGAGAGCACCACCGTCGCGGCGCCGCGACCATCCGCTACCTCCCGAAGTCCGCAGCCGTCCCGGCACCGTCCAGCGGGTTGATCATCAAGAGGCACGGAGCCGTTGTTGTCTCCTGGCCATAGAGACCACCGCGCTTCCCGCCGGTCGAGCCGATCAGCAGGGGGAAACCGGCAGGACCCCACCCTCACAAAGGTTCCCTCCGTCATGTTGATGAGGGCGTTTTGGATGGATTCGTTCAGATCTGTTGTCGGCCGGGTCAGGCGTCGCTCGGACCCGGCCGCCAGCCGACGCTCTGAGCCCACGTGTCGGCGCGCCGCACGATGTCCCAGACGAAGGGCTCCTTGGCAGAGACATACTGTTCCCTGTCATCGCGGAACTGTCGCGCACATCGTCGCTTCGCCTGCGCGAACTCGGCCGCGGTGGCTGGGTGGGCGCGCAGGTAGTCGCGGAACAGTAGGGGCAACTGCTGGGAGAAGCTGCCGAGCTCGCGCACGTGAATGTGGGTGCGGCGGCCGCCTGGCGCCTCGCGGAAGTATCGTTTGGTCAGTTCGGGGTTGTCCGCTCGATACACCAGGCCGAGCCGCTCCAGCGGAGCCCTGTAGGCATCCAACGGCTCCAGCGAGCGTACCGAGATCTGGATGTCGATGACCGACTTGGCGGCCAGACCGGGCACCGACGTCGAGCCGATGTGATCGACCCGCAGTGCGCCCTCACCGAGCACCCCGCGCAAAGCTGTCCCGATCGCGGCGAACTCCGTCTGCCAAACCGGTTCATAGTCCATGATCTCGATTAGATCCCCCATATCCTGATTGTCCACGGTGTCAGGCCACCTTCGCGCAGAGAAGATCATGATCCGGCAACGGTCTCGGTGCCGGCGTTTCGAGATAGGCGGCGAACGCCCTCCGTGGACATCCAGTACGGCCTTCGGGGAGGATCGGACCGGACTTCGGCGCCATGCAGCCGCCCGAGGAAGCCGGCCCCGGTCAGGCTCCCCTGCCCGGAGCGCGCGCTTGACCGCGGTCATCGCGGGTGGAGTCGCGCACGACCAGGCGCCACTCGATCAGGCCGGTCTCATTCGCCGCTTCCCCGCCGAGGACCAGTTGCGCGCAGCGAGCTCCCCGGGCAGGTTGTGCGCGACGGTCGTCAGCGACGGCGGGGCGCGGCCTCGTATTCACGACCCCGAACTGATCCTGGACACCGCGGAGCGGCTGGTGGCCGGCTCGGGGCCTGATGGGGTCACCATCCGGGGCCTGGCGGCGGCTACGGGCATGTCGAATGGGGCGATCTATCACTCGTTCGAGTCTTTGCCCGCGCTGCTGGGGCGGGTCTGGCTGCGAGCGGCGAACGATTTCCTCGACCTACAGTCCACGCTGGTTCAGCAGGCCTTGAATACCGGGGGGCAGCCGGCCACGGCGATGGTGGAGGCGGTTGTCGCGGCGGCCGACGCGCCTGCCGTCTTCGCGCTGCGCCGTCCTGCGGCGGCCCGGATGCTGATGGGCGTGCGCCGTGAGCAGCTTCTGGGGCCTGATCTGCCCGACCAACTGGCCGCCGACCTGTTCGCGCTCGACCGGCGGCTGCTGGCCCTGCTCTCGCACCTCATCCAGGGCAAGCTCACCCCGGCCGCCGCCATCGCCTCCATGGCCACCGGCCACCGGTTCAGCGCCCCCGAAGCCCGCGACCTGGGCCTGGTCGACGACGTCGCCGAGCTCGACCGGCGCATCGCCACCGCCGACGGCCGCGTCCGGCCCCTGGCCGGCAAGGACCGCACCACCCTGGCCGCGATCAAGACCACCATGTTCGCCTCCGCCCTGGCCGCACTGCGCGACACCCAGCCGGCGCCAGCGACCGCCTGACCCATCGGGCCCGACTGCTGACCTCAGGGCGGACCTGCCTCGATGCTGCGAGCGCGGCGGGCGGCGACCATGCCCGGCGCCTACCGCCATCACGACAGGTTCGGGGTCACCAGGGGATGACGCCGTCGTCCTCGAAGAACGAACCGGTCGGGCCGCCGTCGGGCAGGGCGGCGAGCCGGATCGCCGTGGCTGCGCCCTGCTCAGGGGTGCGGGGTCCGTGGAAACCGGTGAAGTCGGTCGCGACCAGGCCTGGGCAGGCGGCGTTGATCAGGATGTTCGTTCCGGCGAACTGCCGGGCGTACTGCACGGTGACGGCGTTGAGGAACGACTTCGACGGCGAGTAGGCCGCCATGATGGGGCCGATCTCGATGTCCGGGTCCGCCTGCCGGGTCAGGGAGGCGACGGCACTGGAGACGTTGACGATGCGTGGCGACGCCGAGCGCCGCAGCAGCGGCAGCATCGCGTTGGTCACCCGGATGACACCGATGACGTTGGTCTCCACGACCGTGCGGACCATGTCGAGGTCGAGCGTGGTCGGGTCCTGCGCCCACCCCGGCCCCGTCTCTCCTGAGATACCGGCGTTGTTCACCAGGACGTCCAGGCGCCCGGCCTGCCGTTCGATCAGGTCCGCGGCATCGGTGACGCTCTGGTCGCTGGTCACCTCCAGCGGCACCCCGAATGCGTCCACCCCGGCGGCGCGCAGCTTCTCAACGGCGCTCTCGCGCCGGGCCTCGTCGCGGGCTCCCACGCCCACCCGGTACCCGAGGGCGCCCAGCCCGGCCGCGATCTCGTACCCGATTCCCTTGTTCGCGCCGGTCACCAGCGCGATCTTCGTTTCGCTCATGCCGTCGATCTTCGCTCGCGGCCGAGCGGCGCCTCCAACACCGATACAGTGCCCTGTCATACCTGGTAGGTATCAGTGAAGTACGGTGTGGCCGTGGACACCTTGGAGACCCGCGAGTTGAGGTACTTCACGGCTGTCGCCGAGGAACTGCACTTCGGCCGCGCCGCCGAGCGCCTCGGCATGGCCCAGCCACCGCTGTCCCGGGCGATCCAGCAGCTCGAGCGGCGCCTCGGCGTCTCCCTGCTGAAACGTAACCGCCGCGGTGTCTCCCTGACCGGCGCCGGAGAGGTACTGCTGCAGGAGGGCCGCGCAGCCCTCGACGCGATCACCGCCGCCGCTCGCCGCACCCGTCGCGCCGGTGGCGCCGACAGACCAGGTGAACCCCGCCACCGCCTGGTGCTGGCGGTGAAGGCCGCCGCCTTTCACGAACTGCTGCAGAAGCTCCTCGACGCCTACGCGGCCGAGCCAGACGCCGCCGAGGTCGAGGTGCTACCGAGCGGCACGTGCGAGCAGGAAGAAATGCTGCGCGATGGCCGCGCTGATGTGGCGCTCATGCACGCGCCGTTCAACTCCCTCGCCGGGTTCGACAGCGAGGAGCTGATGACCGAAGGGCAGATCGCGATCCTGCCTGCCGGGCACCCCCTCGCCGCGCACAAGACTCTGTCCCTGGCCGACGTCAGCGACATCCCCGATCTTCCGCTCGCCCGCTGGTCCCGCCACGGCACGTATCCACCCGGCCCAGGCCCCGAGATCCACGACCAGACGCAGCTGGCCCAGCTGATCGCCCTCGGACGCACCGTAGCCGTCTTCCCCGACTCCGCCCGCGCCTGGCTATGGGCCGAGCACGCCGCCGTCCCCTTGACCGACGCACCCCCCGTCGTCACCCACATCGCCTGGCCCGCGCACAGCCGCTCCCTCGCCCTCGCCGGGCTGATCCGCACGGCGACACAGCTCTGACGCTCTCCTGACCCGCCTGACTCAAGCGCGAGGCCGGACGCGAGACGAACTCCCGCCTGGTGATCGCCGATGCCGCCGACTGAGAGCATCCCCGCCGGCCCGGCCGTGGCCACCGATCCCACGGGCGCCAACCCTGAGCGAGGGGGTCAGTGCTCGGCGAAGAACTCCAGCACCGCCGGGCCAATCTGTTCGCCGGCCGCAATCGCACCGCCGTGCGCATGGCCGGCGATCTCAGGGAAGCGGCCCTGCGGCATCACCGCCGCCGCCAGGCGTCCCCCGCGCGGCGGGAACAGCAGGTCATGCTCCAGTGCCAGCACCGGCACCGGGACGCCGATACGCGGCCAGCGGGCGGCGTGATCGACATCCAGCATCCACTCGATCCAAGCCAGGTGCTGGCCGCGATCGCCCGGCGTATCCCACGTCGTGCCCGACAACAGCTCCACCCACTGCCCGACCAGCGCATCGTCATCCCGCAACTGCTCGGCAGGCAGCGCGTTCAACAGGTTCTCGGCGATGAAGAACTCCTGGGGCACCGGCCCGGCAGCGAACAGGGCCCGCATCGCCGAAAACCATGCTCGCTGATAGGCGGTGGCAGGTCCGGCGCTGGCCAGCAGCACCGCCGAGCGCACCAGTTCCGGCCGTTCGGCGGCCAGGTACTCCACCACGAATCCGCCCTGCGACAGCCCCATCATCCGAGCCTGCGCCCAGCCCAGATGCGCCATCACCCCGGCCGCGTCGGCGGCCAGGTCGGCGATCGCGTACCCGCCCAGCGGCGCCGAGGACTCCCCGGTGCCGCGCGGGTCCACGGCCGCCACCTGGTAGCCCGCCTCTACCAGGGCGGGCAGCTGCATCATCGTCCACACCCCGCGCGGCATGCTGGTGCCTCCCAGCAGCAGCACCGGCTCACCATCGGCAGGGCCGTGCAGCTCGTACCCGGCTGCCACCCCTTCGACCTCCGCGACCGCCACGTTCCTTCTCCCTCACCGTCAGGACAGCACCACCTGTGGTGATCAACGACACTCGCACGGCGATCGTTTCCCAGCCAGCGACCGGCAGCGCGGAGAGCACTGCTGGGCCTGTACCTCTCACTCCAGCGGCGGCCGGCGGCGCAGCACCGCCCACGCCCCATTCCGCGCGACTTTCCATGCCCTCCCCATCACTCAGCGCAGCGGCGATGTCCGCCGCGGGCACGTCCACCGCACGCAGGGCCGGCGGGTGCGCCGGCGAAGGGTCAGCGGTGGCGGCTCGTCGCCGTCCTGGTGGCCTGCGGTTGAGCCGCAAAGGTGGCGGCGACCGTTGCGGCGTCCTCGCCAACCCAGCCAAGCAGGGCGGACCCGCGGTTACGCTGGAAGGGCAGGCCGAGGTACGTCAGGCCAGGTACCGGGCTGATGCCGCCGGTGTGGAGGGGGAGCCCGCCGGCCAGCGCGCCGGGGATGTGCATCCAGCGGTAGTCGGGACGGTAGCCGGTCGCCCAGATCACGGCCGACGGGGCGATGGTTTCTCCGGTGTCGCTGCGAAGCCGCGTGCCGTCGGCTGCGGTGATGCGGTCGACGATGCGGACGCCCAGGCGGCGCAGGCCGCGTGGTCCCATGCCGATGAGGGGGTCGCGGTTGCGGACGAGGTGGCCGAGGCGGCCGGTGACCGGTGCGCGGACCAGGCCGAGAGCCTGAAGCCAGGTGAAGACGTCGGTGCCGCCGATGCGCTGGGGCAGCACGGGTTGCCGTTTGCCGAGGGCGAGGGTCACCGGGCGGGTCGCGGCCAGTTCGGCGGCGATCTGCACGCCGGAGTTGCCTCCGCCGACGACCAGCACGGGCCCGTCGGGCAGGTGTTCGGGGTTGCGGTAGGCAGCGCTGTGCAGCGAGACGATCTCGGGCGGGATCGGCAGGTCGGGGATATGAGGCTGCTGGAACGGGCCGGTGGCGACCACGACCCCGTCGCCGGTGAAGGTGCCGTGGCTGGTGATCGCCTCGAAGCCTTCGTCCGGGGTCAGACGCAGCTGGGTCACGGTGGTGGCGAGGTGGACGGGCAACTGGAAGCGGGTCGCGTACGCCTGCAGGTAGTCGGCCACCTCGTCCTTGCCCGGGTAACGGTTGTCCGGGCCCGGGAAGGGCATGCCGGGCAGCGCGCTCAGGCGGGCGGGGGTGAACAGGCGCAGAGAGTCCCAGCGGCGTCGCCAGGACTCACCGAGCCGGGGGTGGGCGTCCAGCAGAAGCACGTCATGTCCGGCCAGGCGCAGCGCGCGGCCTGCCGCGAGCCCGGCCTGACCGGCGCCGATCACGATAATCACGAGGTCAAGCCTGCCTACTGGAGCGGCGGCGGGGCTTGAACGAACCTGCTAAGACAGCCACCGCACGCCGTCGGCCAGGGCTGAGGGGGCGTCGCCCATCATGCGGCGCACGGTGCGGGTCAGGTGGGCGGCGTCGGCGAACCCGGCCGTGTGCGCGGCCTCGGTCAGCGAGGCGCCCTCCGACAGCGCCGCCAGGGCCGCGCGCAGGCGTGCCCAAAGCACATACGGCCGAAACGGCAGGCCGAACTCGCCGGTGAACAGGTGGGACAGCCTGCTCTCCGACAGGTGCACGCCGGTCGCGACGTCGCCGAGCCGCACCTGGGCGGGCAGCATTCTTTCGATGATCTGCGCTGCTTCGGTCAGCACGGGATGGCCTGGCCTTGGTGGTGCCGCCCCGGTCACGGTGGTGACCAGCGCGTGCAGCGAGGGCAGGTCACGCTGGGCGGGCACGTCCAGATCGATGTGCCAGGCGGCGGCCGAGCCGGTTCGCGTCCGGTCGAGTGCCGGCCCGGCATGGGCCGCCGGGTCGATCAGGGCGAGCAGCGCGTCGGCCGAGCCGCGGACGATCGCGTGCGGGGTGTTGGCCGGAATGAGTGCTGCTGTCATGGCGTGCTCGGCGCCGTCGGCGCCGGCCAGGATGAGATCGTCCCCGATCAGGAGTTGCACGGCGTGGTGGGAGTGCAGGCTGCCCGCGCCGATATGGCCGCCGTAGTACAGCCGGCCCGGCTTGATCGTCACCCAGCCTCGCCACCGGGGCGTGGGCAGCGGCATCAGCGCCTCCTTTGGAAGCTCAGGAGAAGACCGGGGAGAAACGGATGGGGGTAACGCCGCGCACGCGCCCGCAGAAAGGTCGGCTGAGCATGCAAGCCGTCCACCTCCAAGTGATCCACAAGCGGCAGCGCGCACAGTACGTGCCATGCATGCCAAGAAAATCACGCGGTCGGCGGTGCTGCTCGCCCTGGTGGCGGCCCTGGCCCTCCCGGCGGGTCAGGCGCAGGCAGCCACGCCCACCCCGAAGAACACCGACTTCAACGGCGACGGCTACAACGACCTGGCCCTCGGCAGCCCGAACTACGCCGGCGAGGACGGAAGCTGGAACAGGGGTCTGGTCACGGTCCTGTACGGCGGCCCGGACGGGTTCGACGGCCACTGGAGCCGCAGGCCCCCGGTCGGCTGTACGGCCCCGAACGGGCGCCGCTGCTACTTGTGGGGTCGGCAGGTGTCCGCGGGTGACCTCGACGCCGACGGCAGGACCGACCTGCTCTTCGCCGCCGATGACGGCATGCGCGTCCAATCCTGGACGCCCCAGGGAGTCACCGAGATCGAGTACCACGGCAATAATCCCACCCTCAACCCCGTGGGGGTGACGCTGGGTCAGTTCGACGACCAGCCGGGAGGCGACATCGTCGGCGCATGGGATAACGGCAACCATCAGTCCGTTGTCGGCGGCTGGTACAACAGGGACGCATCGACGATCACCCGGGGGTTCGGCTTCCCCGACAGCGATGTCTCGGTCAAGTCGGCCGCCACCGGGGACGTCGACGGCGACGGCAAGCTGGAGATGTCGGTCATCGCCAGCAGGCGCTACAACGGCAAGGAATCCGCCTACCTGTGGCTCATCGACGACCCCAAGCAACAACCGCTGAGCATCAGCGACAAGGCCTGGGGCTGGGAGGCCCTCTGCAAACCGGACACCAGGAACTTCCTGGGCTGCCCGCGACTCGACTCCCGGGTGGCGATGGGCGACGTCGACGGCAACGGCCATCTCGACGTGGTCATGACCACCCCGAGCACCCGCTCCCTGCAGGTCTGGTACGGCTCGGCCTCCGGTCCTGCCAGCCATCCCGGTTTCTCCGCACACGACCTTGACTGGTTCGACCCCGACCCTCTGGTCGGCCGCGGCCTGGCGGTGGGCGACGTCAACGGTGACGGCGCTGCCGAAATCGCCATCGGCACTCCCAACGCCACCGTTTCCGGCCAATTCAGAGCGGGCGCGATCGTGCTGATCCCCGGTTCCGCAGGCCCCACCCGCGGCCCGGTGCTCGCGAACGCCCAGCTCATCACCCAGGACGGCATCGGCCCCGTCTCGGCGCCGAACCCCACGCCTGCCGCGGCCGCGCTCGCCGACCCGATCGGTGAGCAGTCCGAGGCCGGTGACCGCTTCGGCGAGGAGATCAGGATCATCGACATCACCGGTGACGGCAAGGGCGAGGTCATCATCGGCGTCCCCGACAAGAACGGCAAAGCCGGCATGCTGGCCGTCCTGCGCGGCTCGGCCACCGGCGTCTCGACCACCGCCGCACAGGTGGTCCACCCCCGCCAGTTGGGCCTCGCACCGGGCTACATCACGTTCGGCATGGTCATGACGCCTTGAGAACCGGCGATGTCCACGAGCCCTTCCTGGGCCACGACGGATATGCAGGTTACCTGCGCGAAGCGCGGTAAGCACGCGGTTGCCGACGCGCTGGAACCGCATCGGCCGCGGCCCGGGCGTCAGAGACAGGCATCCGCACTAAACGATCAGTTCTGTCGATGATGTCGAGGGCGGGGTGTCGGCTTCGAGCACCGACTGACCGTCCGGGTCGGCGGTGCGCCCGCCCGCGGAGGATTCGTGGGCCGGCGCGGCGGCTGGTTCGGTGCCGCTGGACAGGTCGTGTTGGGCGAACATGTCGATGAGCAGCCTGATGGGCAGGTTCGCCTCGGCTGGATGGCGGAAGTGCTGGTCGGGGTTGACCCGATAGTGGTTGCGGCGGCCCACCTTCTCACGGGTGACGTAGCCGGTCTGGTGCAGGTCGGACACGATGCCTTGGACGGCGCGTTCGGTGATGCCGATGCCGGCGGCGATGTCGCGCAGCCGTGCGTGTGGGTTTCGGGCTATCTCCATCAGGACGCGTGCGTGGTGGGTCAGGAAGGTCCAGGCGGACCGGTCGTCAGAGCTGCTCACTTTCCGTCTTTCCGGCCAGAGGTCGGGAGGCCCGTGCATTCGGGCCGGGCATGGAACCGCTTCTATCATGAGAGCCACACCGGAAGAAGGTTTCCGGTATGCGGCTTCTTCTATTACGCTGTGGCGCGAACATCAACTGCACAGCAGTGTCGGGAGGTCTTCGATGGCTGCCATTACACACCAGTGCGCTGGTATCGCCGCGCAACTCCCGTCAGCGCAGACCCCGACAGCACAAACCTCGACAGTGCAGGCGAGGGCCCTGGACCGGCCGCCCCTTGCCACGTCGCGCGTCCGGTACCGCCCTCGCACCCCGGCCCCCATGACCTCCTACGGTGACAGCCCCGCCAGCACGCCCGAGCCCGGGTCCTGCGAGTACGTCGTGGCGGTGCTCTACCTCGATGACCACTTGCGCATCACCTACACCCCGCGACCATCCTCGGCCGCCGTCCGCCTGATCGGCGAACTCGACGCGGCCAACCACCGGGCAGCGGCTGACACTCTTCGCCGTGCCGGCCGAGACGACGACCCGCTCGTCATCGACTGTGAACACCTTGACTTCGTCGACGTGGCCGGCCTGCGCATGTTGATCGACCTATGCCGCGACGGCCGGGCCCGTATCGCCAACCCTCCGGCCCAGTTGCTGCGGCTGCTGCACCTGGTCGGCCTTGCCCTGCCCTGACCACGGCCGGCCGTGCTGCTTCTGCAGGATCGGATCGGTCGCCGCCGTCTGATGTGTGACACCTGGTTCGTGGCCGGCGTCGACCCGGCCACCGCCGGCTGGAGACGCGCCGCCCGACTTCATCGTCCGGGTCGAGGTGTCAGCCCCCATCGGCCGTCTCCAGGCCGGTGACAAGGCTTTGCCTGTTTCCAGTCCAGCCACTCCTCTAGGCTTCCCTCTCGTGTCCCGACGATCATGGATGCTCTGGGCCGCGGCCATGCTGACCGCGCTCGCCCCCAGCCTCTACTTCTGGGTCTCGTCGCTGCTGTCCGGAGACGACGGCGCCCGGTACTACGCGCACATGTTCTCGTGGCGGTGTACGGGTGCGCAGATCCACTCCATGATCCCCCACCTGGTCGTGGCCATGGCGCGGCTCATGGTGGATCGCCTGGAGCGCCAGCAGCTGCACATCGGCCAGCCGCTCACCTCGTAGCCGATGGGGCCGATGGCATGCTCTGCGAGCCGGTCGAGCAGTTCGGCCTCGGCCCGGTCGCTTTGCGGCTGCCATCAGGGTGGGGGTCTGGGACGTGTCCACGAGGACGACGGTCACCCATGTCGCTCGAGCCCCGAATGCCCGCCGCGTGGCCAGGGCCGCCACAGCCCGCTCATCCGTCCTGGTCCAGGGCGGATGCCGCCTCGGCCACTGTGGCGTAGCAACCGAAGACCCGATCCAGGCCGGTGAGGCTGAGAACCTGTGTGACCCGGTCGTGCACGCCGGCCAGCACCAGCGGCCTGCCGTCCGCCGCCAGGCGATGCCGGGCGCTGATCAGCGCGCTCAGTCCGGTGGAGTCGCAGAAGGTCAGCTCCGACAGGTCCGCGATCACACCCGACGGGTGCGGCGCCGTCTCGGTCAGCACCTGGGCGAACGCGTCTTCGGCCAGCGGCTGGGTGTGCAGGTCCAGCTCACCCTTCAGGGCCACCACGACAGCCGAGCGATCGCGGCGCACGGTGACGCGCAGCAACTCCCCCGGTCCACCCCCCAGGCCCACGATCACCACCCCCTCCCAGGCACTGCCCTGGCACGAGCAGGAAGAACGCACCCTTGTGTACTGGGTCATGCTCCTCCAAGGCCGGAAGGCGAAGTCCCGGACACCGCCCCCGGCCGCCGTTTCATGCCCGCAGCGGCTACGGCCTGTGGCTCATGGGTCGGCTGTGCGACGAACTCGTCGTCGCCCAGGGCGCCGGCCGCTTCTCCGTCCGCCTGCGTATGCACACCGGCGACGACTCCGACCTACCGGCTGATCACCACCATCCGCGAGCGCGGCCGGGCCCTACTCGGTGGCGAAGGCGTCGGCGAGCGCGTCCTGCACGCTGGCGTAGATCGACAGATGGGACTCCAGGCTGGCGATGTGCAGCAGTCGGGCCGGACCGGGCCGCAGCGCCGCCAGGCGCAGGCTGCCGCCGTGCTGGGCGCTGTAGGAGTGGGTGGTGAGCATCACCCGTAGTCCGCTGCTGTCCATGAAGGACAGCTCGGTCAGGTCGAGCACCACATGCTCTTCTGGCCGACGGCGGACCTGGCGGATGAAGCCGTCCAACTGGCCGCTGGTGATCGTGTCCAGTTGCCCGGCCACGGTGATCAGCGTGACGCCGGGAAGGTGCTGGCAGCCGAGCACGAGAGCCTTCACCGCCCAACCATAACCCGGTGATCAAGAGCAGATGTCGAGGGTTGCGGGCCACTGGAGGCGTGCGCGCGAGACTCCCGCCGGCGGCCACCGATCTGGGGATCTCACAGCAGCAGGTGTACGTGCTGCTGCGCCGGCGTCCCTCCCCCGACGCGCGTAGTCGCGGGCCACCGCCCCGATAGCCACCGAGATGTCACCTAGGGACCGCGGGAGACGGTGTGGTGGACGTCGCGGTGACGATCAGCGGCGGCGCAGTGACGGGTCAAGCAGCGCGGGCGGGGTGTCGTTCATTTCGTGTACGGCGATCGCGACGATGGCGTCGTGTAGGTCGGCGGAGAGCGTGGTGTCCGCGGCGGCGAGTTGCGAGTGCAGGTGGTCCAGCGCGCGGGGGCCGATGAGCGCGCTGGTCACGGCGGGGTCGCTGTCACGAAGCCGAGCGCGATACTCGCGGGCGGCCCACTGGACCTGCACGATGCGGCAGGCGGGGAAGGTCGAGAAGTCGAAGTAGCGGATCTTTCCCGAGCGCGAACACCGAAATCTCTCGCTGCGTTCACCGCTGGCTCACCCCGTGAGACGGCCGATGGGGGTCGGCGTGTATGTGCGTACGCATCCCTTGCGGGTCGAACAGGATGAGAAGCTCGACAACGCCGCCGTCGGCACTGCCCAGCCAGTGCGGCAAGGACGTGTCGAACTCGGCTGCCTCACCGGCCGGCAACGTCAGGTCGCGCTCGCCGAGGATGAGCCGCAGGCGTCCGTTCAGCACGTACAGCCATTCGAAGCCGTCGTGGGTCTGCGGGGTCGGTACGGACGGTTCCAGCTGGGCAGGGATGATCATTTTGAACGCCTGTACCCCGCCCGGTCGCCGGGACAGCGGCACGAAGGTCATCCCGAACCTCCGGATCGGCGTGAGGTGGATCCGGGGGTCGCCGGTGCGCGGGGCGCCTACGAGGTCGTCCAGCGGAACGTTGTACGTGCGGGCCAGCGGCAGCAGCAACTCCAAGGTCGCGCGGCGCTGACCGCTCTCAAGGCGGGACAGGGTGCTCTCCGACACGCCGGTTGTCGTGGCGAGGTCGGCGAGGGTGATGCCGCGGTGACGACGCAGCGCACGAAGTCGCGGCCCCACTGCGGCGAGTACCTCGTCCATCTCATGTTCCACGGTGCCATCTTGCCAGAACCGCAAGATTTCGTGCCAGATCGGTGGGTGCCTGGCCAGACTGAGCGGACACCGACGGAAGGAGCCTCCATGAAGACCGGTGATGCGGTCATGTTCTGGGACGGCGTGTACGCGGCGCGACCGGCGGCCACCGATCCACGGCCGAATGTCCGTCTCACCGAGACGGTCACGGGCCTGCCGCCCGGCGACGCGCTGGACCTCGGATGCGGCGCCGGTGGTGACGCGCTGTGGCTCGCCGGACAGGGGTGGCACGTCACCGCCGCCGACATCTCGGCCGTGGCGGTCGAGCGGCTCGCGGCACTCGCCGACGCACACGGCCTGGGCGATCGCGTGACCGCCGTGCCGCACGACCTACGCAGCTCGTTCCCGCACGGTGAGTTCGACCTGATCTGCGCCCACTATCTGCACACGCCCTTCGACCTGGACAGAGCGGCCGTCCTGCGCTCGGCCGCGCACGCGTTGCGCCCGGATGGGCGCCTGCTGATCGTGGACCACGGTTCGACCGCGCCGTGGTCGTGGAACCAGGATCCCGACGTCCGGTATCCGAGCCCGCGGGAGGTGGCGGCGGGTATCGGTCTGGACGCGGCGACGTGGATGGTCGAGCGGGCCGACGCACCCCGCAGGATCGCGACCGGGCCGGGCGGGCGCACCGCCGAGGTCACCGACCACGTGCTGCTCATCCGCCGCAGCGCCTGACACGGCGAACAGCGCCGCCCCCCACCCCACGAAGAGAGGAGACCACTATGCCCAACACCGTGCGCCGCCGCCGCGACACTCCGCCGCCCCGGACCGGGAGCAGCGAGGCTGAGGTCCTGCGCGGATTCCTCGGCTACCTCCGCGCCTCGGCCGCCGCGAAGGTCGAGGGTGCGCCCGAACCGGCGGTGCGAACGGCCGCTGTGCCGTCGGGCACGAACCTGCTCGGCCTGCTCAACCACCTGACGTTCGTCGAACGCTCGATGTTCCTCGGGGACGACGTCACCGACTGGCAGGCGACCTTCCATGCCGCACCAGAGGACAGCGTGGCCGACGTCGTCGCCCGCTACCGCGAGACGGTCGAGCGTGCGAACGACGTGCTCGACGGGTGCACCGATCTCGGCGCGCCTGTCCCTCGATCGCGGCCGAACCGCCCCGCTCCCAGCGTCCGCTGGGCACTCACCCACATGATCGAGGAGACCGGCCGCCACGCGGGCCACGCGGACATCCTCCGCGAACTGATCGACGGCACGACCGGACGCTGATCCCACACCTTCTCCAGGACAGGAACACATGAAGACCGCAACCCCGCCGTTGTCGCGCCGCCTCCTCCGATCCGCGCGCACGGTGGCGACCGTCATGCTCACCCTTCTGCTCGCGATGGGCATCGCAGCCTGTTCCACGCCGACCGCGACGAACGTCGCCCCCTACGCCGTCGCCACCCAGGACGACCCGGAGTTCAAGAAAACCTTCCGACACGAGTTCGCCGATGTCGACGGCGTCCGCATGCACTACGTGACCGGCGGCAGCGGCACACCGGTGGTGCTGATCCACGGGTGGCCCCAGACCTGGTACGGCTGGTGGCCGATCATGCCGGCACTCGCCGAACACCACACCGTCTACGCTGTCGACCTTCCGGGACTGGGCGACAGCAACGGCTCACCGACCGGCTACGACAAGGCCACCCTGGCGCGGTACGTGCACACGTTGATCGCCGACCGGCTCAAGATCCGGGACGCCGCCGTCGTCGGCCACGATTTCGGCGCCGCAGTAGCATTCCAGTACGCCAGCCAATTCCCCGACGACACCGCACGCCTCGGCTACTTCGACCTGCCGCTGGCCGGGCCCGCGATCGATGCGTCCACGTACCGCTCACTGAGCTGGCACATCGCCTTCCACTCCCAGCGACGGGTCCCCGAGGCGGTCGTAGCCGACGACGTCCGCGAGTACCTGGCACTGTTCTACCCCCAGGTCTCCTTCGGCGGAACGGCGTTCGGTGGCACCTCAGACCGGTCCCCGTTCACCGACACCGAGATCAACGAGTACGCACGGACCTACAGCCGGCCGGAGGTCCTGTCTGGCGGCTTCGAGCTCTATCGCGCCCTCGACAAGGACGTCCGCGACACAGCGGCAGCGGCACCGGTACGTGTCCCGACGCTGCTCATGACCGCCCAGGGGCAGCTCGACGGGATCCGCTCCACCGTGGCCCCGCGCATGACCAAGATCGTACGCGCGGTGGACGTGCCGCACGCAGGGCACTGGCTCGTCGAGGAGAACCCCCGGTTCGTCACCGCGGAGCTGGTGCGTTTCCTTGACGGGAACAGTTAGCAGGGGGCGCCTTGCTGACTTCGACCTGCCTGCTGGTCTGGAGCAACCCAGAAGGCCAGTAGGGCTTGACCTTGCCCTCAAGGGCAAGGTTTAAGGTTTCCGCAGGTGAATGCAGATGAAGATCAGTGAACTCGCACGCAAGGCGGGAGTGAGCACCAAGGCGGTTCGCTACTACGAATCGTTGGGACTGGTCACCCCGGTCAGGCTCGACAACGGCTATCGCGACTACTCGGCGGACGACCTCCGGCGGGTCCGCGAGATCCGTGCGCTCACCCGGCTGGGCATCTCGGCGGACCGGACCCGGCCGTTCCTGGAATGCCTGGACGTCGGTCATGAGCACGCCGATGACTGTCCCTCGTCGCTGGCCGGGTATCGCGCCGCGATCGACGAGCTGACCATGAGGATCGACGCTCTCACCGAGCGCAGGACCGAACTGATCGCCCGGCTGCGAAGCGCCGCCGCCCGCAACTTCCCCATCTCCCCACGTGACCTGGAGCAGACAAAGATGGCCAATCTGCACGAACTCCCCACAGACCTCCCCGTTCCCCAGGACGACGGAGCCGCTCGTCACCTACCGGGGACGGCGTTGCCGGAGATCACGCTGCCCAGCACCGGCGGCGACCCGGTCCGGCTCCACGCCCTGGAAGAGGGCCGTCATGTCCTGTACGTCTTTCCGCTCATCGGCACCCCGGACGTCGACCTGCCCCAAGGCTGGGACAACATCCCCGGAGCCCGCGGCTGCACCCCCGAGGCCTGCGATTTCCGGGACCACTACGAGGATCTCACTGCCGCCGGCGCGGTCAGCGTGCACGGGATGTCCATCCAGACCACCGACTACCTGCAAGGAGTCGTGGATCGGCTACGGCTTCCCTACGCCATGCTCTCCGACGCCGAGTTCCGGCTCGCCAAGGCACTCCGGCTGCCGACCTTCCAGGCCGATGGAGAGCACTTCTACCGGCGGCTGACGCTCATCATCCGCGGCGGGAAGATCGAGCACGTCTTCTACCCGATCTTCCCACCGAACGAGCACGCCCAGCAGGTTCTCGCCTGGCTGAAGGACAACCCCGCCTGATCGGTTTCCGGCCCCACAGGATCGGTCGAGACAGCACCGTCAGCCAGAGCCGATCGGGGTCGGTGTGCGGGCGGCTGCCGCTCGTGCGCGACGCGCTAACCCGACAGCCGCGCCCGTGCGGCGCGTTCGGCGAGCTCGGCGAACTCCTCCCCGGTCGTGGCGAACCCCAAGGTGCCACGCTTCGGATCGGTGACCACGAAATGGAGCCAGGGTCCCGCGGCCGGGTGGAGAGCGGCCTTGAGCGCGGCCTCACCGGGGTTGGAGATGGGCCCCGGAGGCAGACCGCGATGGCGGTAGGTGTTGTACGGCGAACGCACCTTCAGGTCCTCGGTCGTGATGTCGCCGCGGTACCTGCCGAGGCCGTAGAGGACGGTGCTGTCGAGCTGCAGCAGCATGCCGCGGGCCAGGCGGTTGTGGATGACGCGGGCCACCTTCGGCATGTCGGCCTCGGTGGGCGATTCGGCCTGGACGAGGCTGGCGATGATGACGACGTCCAAGGGGGCGCGTCGGGAGGCCAGGCCGAGCTCGTCCGCCGTCTCGCGGAACCGGGCCACCATCTCGGTCAGGATCGCGGCGGGGGTGGCGGAGTCGGCGAAACTGTACGTGCCGGGGTGGGCGAAGCCCTCCAGCCTGCCCTTGGCGTACGGAGGCAGGCCCAGTGCCCTGCCGTCCTCGGCGGCCCGCGCGAACGACTCCGCGGGCTCGCCGGTCGCGCGGGAGAGGTTGTCGAACAAGCGGGCGACCCGCCATCCCTCATTGATGGTCATCTTGTGCGTCCGCTCCGGCTCGGGACGCGCGGCCACGGGTGCCTCCGGGCGACCTGCCTCGGGCGAGAGGGTCCTGACGGCGATCGTGCCGCCCAAGGCCAGGGCGACGACGGTGACCGCGGCCGCCAGGGCGGCGCCCCTCCGGCGGGCAGGGCGGTTGGGGAGGAAGCGGGCCGGGGGCGGCGGCACCTGCTCGTCCGCCATGTCGGCGAGGGTCTCACGCAGCAGGTTCTCGACGTTCAACGGAACTCCCTCACAGTGCTCAGTTCGGGGGCGGACTTCTTCAGCCGCTCCAGCGATCGGTAGATCTGGCTGCGGACCGAGCCCACCCGCACGCCCAGCAGGCGCGCGATCTCGGTCTCCGACTTGTCCTCGAAGTAGCGCAGGACGAGCATGGTCCGCTGCCGGGGCGTCAGCCGGGACAGCGCCGCCCGCATCGTCACGCGCAGGTCCGCGGCCTCGGCGTGCCCGTCGCCGGCCCGGTCGAGCCGCTCGTCCGTGCTCACCTCCACGACCCGCGACCGGCGGCGCCACCGGCTCACCTGCTCGTGGTACATGGTGCGGCGGACGTATCCCTCGATGGCCTCGGCGTCGCGCAGGCCGCGCCACCGCGCGGCCGTCTTCGCCAGGGCCGACTGGACGAGGTCCTCGGCGGCGTGCCGGTCGCCGGTCAGCAGGTACGCCGTGCGGAACAGCGCACTCGACCTGTCGATGACGAACTGCCGCAGAGCCGCCTCAAAGCCTGGATCCACCCGTCCTCCTCTTGATGTCACCCACCAAGGACGAGCGGGCGCCACGGAACTATGCCGGGTGCCGGAAAATGTCAGGCGCCCCGGCGCCTGCGCGGCCCTGCCCGAGCAGAACCCTCACGGTCGGAGACCGAAATCAACCCAGCACGGACAGAACGCCCCGGCTGTGCCGAAGAGGAGATCTGAGCCTTCACCCGCGCCTCGCCCTGCGGTGGCGACCAGGCCTTCGAGGTGGAGATCCAGGTGGAAACCTGTGCACCGGGTGGGCTTAGCGTCAACCGAAGCCGAGAACGTCGTCCACGTGACCACGTTCATGGCCGTTCCCGAAGGAGCGGCGGTTCGGGAAGGGGTTCCATCATGCCCAAATACCTCATTCAGGCGAGCTACACCGTGGACGGCCTCAAGGGGGTGCTCCGGGAAGGAGGCACCGGACGGCGCCAGGCGGTGGAGCGCATGGCCGAGAGTCTCGGGGGCCGCGTCGAGCAGATGTACTACGCGTTCGGCGAGAGCGACGTCTACGTCGTCGTCGACCTGCCCGGCAACGTCGCTTCGGCCGCGTTGGGTCTCAGGGTGTCGGCGGCCGGCGGAGCACGCACGAAGACGGTCGTCCTCCTGACGTCGGAGGAGATCGACGAGGCCGTCAGGCAGGAGGTGGAGTACCGGGCTCCCGGAACCTGACGACGGCAGCCCGCCGAGGCGGGCGGCGATCAACCCTGCGGAGCGATCTCGATGGCGGCCTCCTTCTGGCCGGCGAACTCCAGCAGCCGCCTGGCCTCCGCCATGACCTCGTCGGGCAGCGCGCCGAAGGGCTGGATCCGCAGACCCGTCCTGGTCAGCCACCACATCCCGGCGACGAAGCCGTCGACCAGGATCACCGGGTGGGTCACCGAGCCCACGCACACCTGCCTGCGGTGCTCGTCGGCCATCAGCCTGGTGCGGTCGTCGTAGGCGAGCACGAGATTGTCGAAGGAGGGCAGCAGCCGCACCGGCGCGGGCGTGTCCTCGTCGGCGAGCTCGGCGTCGGGCAGGTCGTACAGGACGCGCCCCTCCTCGTCGGTGTAGCGGCGCAGCGGCATTCCCTCGACGACCTCGCGCAGCCTGCTCAGCCCCGACCACATCTGGACGTCCTTGACGCCGGCGGGGCCGAAGGCGGCAAGGTACCGCTCGACCAGCCGTTCGGGCGAGAGCGTGGTCTCCAGCGGCCTGCCGATCCACTCCTCGGCCAGGGTGAACGGCGTGGCCCCTCCCCTGCCCCAGATGCCGTTGGGCGGGGTGTGCACCACCGCCAGCAACGACTGGGCCAGCCAGCCGAGCGCGAGCGCGTCCGCCTCGGGCCAGCGCTCTGCCAGCAGGTCGCGCAGCTGCGGGCGGGTCAGCGTGCGGCCGGTCAGGTGCCGCCTGGCCAGCGCCGCCAGCTCGTCCCTGTCCACGCCCTCGGTCACCTTGGCGAAGGCGCTCTGGCTCGCCCTGCTGAACCTGGCCTGCATGAGGGGGCGCACCCACACGTAGTCGTCGGCGGCGGTCAGGTGCTGGGTGGCGCGCAGCAGGGAGCCGCGCACGACCTGCCCGCCGTACAGCAGGTCGGACAGGTCGTCGTGGGCGAAGCCCGACAGCCGCGACCACAGCCCGAGGTAGGGCGCGTTGATCTCCTGGCCCTGCACCGCGACCAGCCTGCGGATCGCCTCGATCGGCGACATCGTGGAGCGGCGCAGCAGGAGCTGCCGGTGGAGTGCGGTGTGATTGAGAGTCCTGCGCGTCAGCTTCATGAGACCAACGCTACGGCCCAATGCGGAAGGCTTCGTTCCGCAATTCGTCGAGCGCGTCGCGAAGCCTGCCGGTGATCTCCCACGCGTCGGGGATCATGGTGCGGTCGGTGACGACGCCGACGTCCAGCGAGCCGTCGTAGGAGAAGCAGGTGATGTTCACGCCGCCGCTCACGTCGGTGATCACCGACACCGGGTAGTGCGTCAGCAGCCTGGCCCCGCACACGTAGAGCGGGAACTGCGGGCCCGGCACGTTGGAGATGGCCACGTTGATGGGCGGCGAGGTCTGCCCCACCAGGCCGAAGGCCGAACGCGAGGCCAGGCCCATCAGCGCGGCGGGCATCGACTCGCTGAACTCCCTCAGCCAGCGGGCGGGGGCCAGCGAGAACCTGTCCTTGATGCGCTGCATGGAGACGCGCACCTCCTCCAGGCGCTGGACCGGGTCCTCGACGTGGACGGCGAGCGGCGCGGTCATGATCGTGACCTGGTTGCCCCTGCGCGCCTCCCCCACCTCGCGCACCGAGAACGGCACGCCCGCCACCAGCGGCCGGTCGGGCACCCCGCCGTGCGCGGCCAGCCACTGGCGCAGCGCTCCCGCGCACACCGTCATGACCACGTCGTTGACCGTCACCCCGAACGCCTTGCGGACCTCCTTGATCTCCTCCAGCGGAAGCGACACGAAGGCGAAGCGCCGGTGCGCGGAGATGGGGCCGCTGAAGGGGGTGCGCGGCGCGGGCAGCGCGGGCAGTCCGGGCGCGTCGCCCGCGCCCGCCACCCTGCGCGCCAGCCCCGAGACCAGCTCTACGCCAGGCACCTTCGACACCACGGGGATCTCGTCCAGGTGCGGCACCGCCCTGGCCGCGAACCGTACCGCCTGGGCGGGGTTGGCGGCCAGCCTGGTCAGCGCCCTGCCCACCATCGCGGTCCTGCTCGGGGCCGGCTCGTCCGGCTCGGGCTCGCCCTCGGGCGGCGGCGCGGGTGTGGGCGACAGGTCGAGCAGCGCCGCCAGCACGTCCGCGCCGCCGACCCCGTCGACCGCAGCGTGATGGATCTTGGTGTAGAGGCCCATGCGGCCGTCGCCCAGGCCGTGGATCAGGTAGATCTCCCACAGCGGCCTGCCTCTGTCGAGCCTGCGCGCGTGCAGGCGCGAGACCTGCTCGGCCAGCTGTCTGTCGTCGCCTGGCGGCGGCAGCCCGATCTCCCTCACGTGGTAGTCGAGGTCGAGGTCGTCCTCCCTGATCCAGTAGGGGTGGTCGAGACCCAAGGGCACGGGGGCCAGCTTGCGCCGTAGCGCGGCCACGTGCGGCAGGCGCTGTTCCAGCAGCGCCTGCAGGTCCGATCTGTTGAGGTCGCCGTCGAGGATGGCCAGGCCGGCGATGTTGGCCACGTTGGTCGCCGTCTCGAAGTGGAGGAACTGGGCGTCTAGAGCGGTCAGCTGCGCCATGACAGGAAATTTACTCGGCTTCGGGTTTGCTGCAGAGGGCATGAGTAGCACAGCTGCCAGACTGCTGGTCCGGGCGCTGGAGGCGGAGGGCGTGAAGTACGTCTTCGGCATCCCGGGTGAGGAAAACATCCACTTCGTCGACGCGTTGAACGACTCCTCCATCCGCTACGTCCTCGTCCGCCACGAGCAGGGCGCGGCGTTCATGGCCGAGATGTACGGCAGGCTGACCGGCAAGGCGGGTGTGGCCTCGGCCACCCTCGGCCCGGGGGCGATCAACCTGCAGCTGGGCGTCGCCGACGCCACCACCAACAGCACCCCGGTCGTGGCCATCTCGGCGCAGGTGGGGCTCGACCGCATCTACAAGGAGTCGCACCAGATCGTCGACCTGGTGTCGCTGTTCAGGCCCATCACCAAGTGGGCCGAGCTGGTTCCGACGGCCGCCGCGGTGCCCGAGATGCTGCGCAAGGCCTTCAAGATCGCCCAGACCGAGCGTCCTGGCGCGGTGTACCTGGCGATCCCCGAGGACGTCGAGAAGGCGCCCGTCTCCGACGACGCGCGCCCGCTACCGGTGAACGTGGTGCGGCCCGTCGACCCCTCCGCCGCCCAGATCGCCCGCGCCGCCGACCTGCTGGCCACGGCCAGGCGGCCGATCGTGCTGGCCGGTCACGGCGCGGCCAGGGCGGGGGCCCGCGACGCGCTGGTGCGCTTCTCCGAGCACCTGGGCATCCCCGTGGCCACCACCTTCAACGGCAAGGGCGTCTTCCCCGACGACCACAGGCACGCGCTCGGCGCCTTCGGCTTCATGCGGCACGACCACGTGAACTTCGCCTTCGACGAGGCCGACGTGCTGATCAGCGTGGGCTACGAGCTGCAGGAGTTCGACCCCGTCAAGATCAACCCTGACCGGTCGAAGAAGATCGTCCACATCCACCAGTTCCCCGCGGAGGTCGACGAGCACTACCCGGTGGCCGTCGGCGTCCAGGGCGACCTGTCGAGGTCGCTGCACGCGCTCGGCGAGGCCGTCCACCGGCGCTTCACGCTCAGCCCGACCGTGGAGAAGGTCCGCACGCTCATCAGGGAGGAGTTCACCCGGGGACAGGGCGAGGACGGCTTCCCGCTGACGCCGCGCAGGGTCGTGGCCGACATCAGGCAGGCGATGGAGCGCGACGACATCGTGCTGGCCGACACGGGCGCGGTGAAGATGTGGATGTCGCGCATGTACCCGACCTACGAGCCCAACACCATGCTGGTCTCCAACGGCCTGTCGTCCATGGGGTTCGCGGTGCCGGGGGCCATCGCCGCCAAGCTCGCCTTCCCCTCGCGCAGGGTGCTGGCCGCCACGGGCGACGGCGCGTTCCTGATGAACTCGCAGGAGCTGGAGACCGCCGTGCGCGAGCGGATCCCGATCACGGTGCTGATCTGGGAGGACGGCGCCTACGGGCTCATCGACTGGAAGATGGGCCTGGAGCTCGGACGCAGCTCCAGCATCGCCTTCGGCAACCCCGACTTCGTCAGGTACGCCGAGAGCTTCGGCGCCAGGGGCCATCGGGTGCGGGCGGCGGAGGAGCTGCTGCCAACGCTGCGCGAGGCGCTGGCCTACGAAGGGGTGTCGGTGATCACCGTCCCTGTCGACTACTCCGCCAACCTGGCCCTGACGGAGACGCTCTCCCACGTCCTGGAGTCCTAGGATCGGCGGGATGGACGTGCCCGCCGTACCCGCCGCCGAGCAGCGGCTGCCCGCGATCGCCGAGGCGCCCGCCACCGACCCCTACCACGTCTACCTCGACTCACTGGCCAGCGCCGAGTCGAGGAGGACGATGCGCGGGTGCCTCGATCGCATCGCGAGGGTGCTGACCGGCGACGAGGCGGTCACGGGGGCGGGCATGCCGTGGCACCTGCTGCGCTACGAGCACACCGTGCGCATCAGGACGGTGCTCACCGAGCAGGGCTGGTCGCCCGCCTACGTCAACAAGCACCTGGTGGCGCTGCGGCGGGTGCTGAAGGAGGCCTGGCGGCTCGGCCAGATCAGCGCGGAGGAGTACGCCCGCGCCGCCGACCTGGCGCCCGTCACCCACACCAGGCTGCCCACGGGCCAGCACGTCCCGCCGGAGGTGGTGGGCGCGGCGCTGTCGGCGTGTGACGACTCCCCCGCGGGGCTGCGCGACGCCGCGCTGATCGCGACCCTCTACTCCACCGGCTGCAGGCGCGCGGAGATCGCGGGGCTGGCCCTGACCGACTACGACCCCGCCGCGCGGTCGCTGCGGGTGCGCGGCAAGCGCGACAAGGAGCGCATGGTCTACCTGACCGGCGACGCGATCGGGCTGCTCGAGCGGTGGCTCGCGGTCAGAGGCCGTACGGCCGGCGCGCTGTTCTGCCCGATCAGCAGGGCGGGACGGCTGCGCACGCGCGACGGGCGACCGGTGCCGCTGACCGGGCAGGGCATCGCCGACATCCTCGCCAGGCGGCTGGGCGAGGCGGGCGCCTCGCCACGGACCGCGCACGACTTCAGGCGCACCTTCATCGGCGAGCTGCTGGACGCGGGGGTGGACCTCGCGACCGCTCAGGCGCTGGTCGGGCACTCCTCGCCCGCGACGACCGCCCGTTACGACCGCAGGCCGGAGAACACCAGGCGCGAGGCGGTCGACAGGCTCAGGCTCCCCGAGGCCAGACCGCTGCGCTGACGCAGGCCACGCGCCGGAAGATTTTCCTCCTCGTTGTCGAAATGGCCGCCGCTCGCGCGTCATGGCAGTGACACCATCACACAGGAGGGACTGTCATGAAATATCTGTTGCTGGTCACCGGCGAGGAACGCACCTGGGCGGAAGCGGGCCCCCAGGAGCGCAAGGAGGTCTACGCGCGCTGGGGCGCCTTCACCAGGATGCTGGAGGAGCGCGGCGCCAACCTGGGCGGCCAGGAGCTGGCCCACTCCTCCACCGCCACCACGATCAGGAAGAACGGCGAGCAGGTGCTGGTCACCGACGGCCCCTACGCCGAGACGGTCGAGCAGATCTCGGGCTACGTGCTCGTCGAGGCCGCCGACCTCGAGGAGGCCGTCGAGTTCGCCACCGCCATGCCCTCCGACGGCGTCGAGATCAGGAGGATCACGACATGAAGTACGCGATGCTGATCTACGGCGACGACAAGCTCTGGGAGCAGGCCACGCCGGAGCAGGCCGAGCAGACCCGGGCCGCGCACGAGCGCTTCATCGCGATGCTGAGCCAGCGCGGCGCCTTCCTCGGCGGCGACGCCCTCGCAGGCTCGCGCGAGACGGTGAGCCTGCGCAAGAAGGACGGTCACGTGCTGCGCACCGACGGCCCCTACCTGGAGACCGTCGAGCACCTCGGCGGCTTCTACCTCATCGAGGCGGAGAACCTGGACGAGGCCATCGGCTACGCCAAGGCCTGCCCCGAGCAGATCGTCGAAGTGCGACCTGTCGTTGAGTATCAGGAATGAGGCGGTCGAGCAGGCGTACCGGGAGCACTGGGCGCGCCTGCTCGCCCTCCTGACCGCCGAACTGCGCGACCTGGACCTGGCCGAGGAGTCGTTGCAGGACGCCTTCGCCACGGCCGTCTCCTCCTGGCCGCCCGTCCCCGCCAACCCGCCGGCCTGGCTGCTGACGGCCGCGCGCCGCCGCGCCGTCGACCGGCTGCGCCGTACGGCGGTGGCCACCCGCAAGCTGCCGCTGCTCGTGGTCGAGGAGCAGCCCGCCCACGACGACCGGCTACGGCTGATCTTCACCTGCTGCCATCCCGCGCTGTCCATGGAGGCGCGGGTGGCGCTGACCCTGCGTTGCGTGGGCGGTCTGACCACCCGGCAGATCGCCAGGATGTTCCTGGTCGGCGAGGCGACCATGGCCGCCAGGATCACTCGCGCCAAGAAGAAGATCAGTCAGGCCGGCATCCCCTTCAGGGTGCCCGCCGGACCCGAGCTGCGCGAACGGCTCGACGGCGTGCTGGCCGTCCTCTACCTGATCTTCACCGAGGGCTACGCGGCCACCGAGGGCGACGCGCTGATCCGCGACGAGACGGCGAGCGAGGCGATCACGCTGGCCCGCATGCTGGTCTCGCTGCTGCCCGACGAGAGCGAGGTGCGGGCGCTGCAGGCGCTGATGATGCTGCACCACGCGCGCCGCCACGCCCGCGTCGGCTCGGACGGCCGCCTGGTCACCCTCGCCGAGCAGGACCGCTCGCTGTGGCGGCACCAGGAGATCGAGGAGGCGCTCGCGCTGCTGGCCCCAGGCCCGCCCGGCCCCTACCTGCTCCAGGCCGCCATCGCCGCCGAGCACACCTCCGCCGCCCGCGCGCAGGACACCGACTGGACGGCCATCGCCGCCCTGTACGGCATGCTCGAGGAGCTGACCGGCTCGGCCGTCGTGCGGCTCAACCACGCCGTCGCCGTCGCCGAGGCGTCAGGGCCCGAGGCGGGCCTGGCCATGCTCGACGGGCTGGAGGCCGAGCTGCCCCACCACCACCTGCTGCCCGCCACCCGCGCCGAGCTCCTGCGCAGGCTGGGCAGGACGGAGGAGGCGGTGACCGAGTACGGCAGGGCGCTGGCCCTGGTCGGCACGCAGCAGGAGCGGGAGTTCCTGCTGTCGAGGCGCACCGAGACCGAGCGCGGGCTGCGCCCGTGAGATCCTGGCCACCGTGCCCCCACTCCACACCCCCCGCCCGGGTCCCGCCCTTCCCTCACCTGCGGGCGGCGTCATGGGCGAGGCCGGCCAGCTGCTGCCTTTCGACCTGCTGAAGGCTCAGGTGAAGGCCAACCTCGCGCTGCTGCGGCCGGTGAGCGCGCCGGTCGGCGACGGGCTGCGCAGGGCGGCGGTGGCCGTGTGCGTGCTGCGCGACGGCGAGCGCCCGCCGTACACGATCGTGATCAAGCGGGCCGCGCGCGGGCGCAACGCGGGGCAGTGGGCGCTGCCGGGCGGGCGGCTCGAGGACGGCGAGCAGGCGACGGAGGGGGCGCTGCGCGAGCTGGCCGAGGAGACGGCGGTCACCGGCATGGAGGTGGCGGGCGTGCTCGACGACTACGTCACCGACTCGGGCTTCGTGATCACCCCGGTGGTGGCCTTCGGCGGGCCTGCCGACCCACGCCCCGACGCCAGGGAGGTGGCCTCGGTCCACAGGGTGCCGCTCGACCGGCTGCTTGCCCCCGGCGTGCCGCGCTGGAACCAGGGGCTGCTGCAGATGCCGCTCGGTCCTGGCATCGTGATACACGCCCCGACGGGCGCGATTTTGTGGCAGTTCGCCGAAGTCGCACTCAGGGGGCGTGAGCTGCGCGTTTCCGGCGTCAGCCAGCCCCACTGGACGAGAACCTGACCCACTCTTGGGGCAGGATGGAATAGCCACCGCCCGATGTCCGTTAGAGTCAGCAAGGCCGCTGTGGTCTGTGTCCCCCGGGCCGCAAATTACCGCCTTCACGGAATACCGTTCGGCTGGAGCCGTGTTGTGCACCTCGCCGAGGAGGCGACCGCCACAGCGGCCTTGAGCGTCACGAACGGCGCCCCACCCCTCCGGTGGGGCGCCGTTCGCGTGTGACGGATGGTAAAGTGTGTGACGCGTCCGCTCGGACGCCCGCCGCGCCCGTGAGTCCGCCGGGTCGCCCTCTCTTTCTCTCCCACCGTGCCGGTCCTGCGCAGAGTCCCTTCATGGACATCCACGCGTTTCCCACCCAGCTGGCCCGCACGCAGCGCCTGTCCCTCGGCCTGCCGCGCGCCTTCACCCTCTCCCCCGACGGCCGCAGGGCGCTGTTCCTGCGCACCCGTGGCCCCGAAGACCGCGCCGGCTGCCTCTGGCTGCTCGACGGCGGCCACGAGCGGCTGCTGGCCGCCCCCGAGACGCTCGGCGCGCACGGGCCCTTTCCCGAGGCCGAGCGCGTCCGCAGGGAACGAGCCCGCGAACACGCCGCAGGGGTGGTCGCCTACAGCGCCGACGCCGACCTCCGCGTCGCCGTCTTCGCCGTGAACGGGCAGCTGTGGGCGGTGGACACCCGCGAGGGCATGCCGTGGCGGGTGCCCACCGAGGGCCCCGTCACCGACCCTCGCCTCGACCCCACGGGCGCCAGGGTGGCCTACGTCCGCGAAGGCGCGCTGCACGTGAGCGAGCTGGCCGGCGGGAGGCGGCTGCGCATGGCCGCGCCTGACGGTCCCGAGGTGGTCTGGGGGCTGGCCGAGCATGTGGCGGCCGAGTCCATGCACAGGAGCCGCGGCCACTGGTGGTCGCCCGACGGGCGCAGGCTGCTGGCCGCCAGGGTGGATCACTCCCCCGTCCAGCGCTGGTGGATCGCCGACCCCGCCGACCCGTCCAAGCCGCCGCGCCCGATCCGCTATCCCGCCGCGGGCACCGCCAACGCCCTCGTCACCCTCCACGTGCTCGGCCTCGACGGCGAGCGCGTCGAGCTCGACTGGGACCGCGAGTCCTTCGAGTACGTCACCGCCGCCCGCTGGGACGCCCACGGCCCGCTCATCGGCGTGCAGAGCCGCGACCAGCGCACGCTGCGGATCCTGGCCGCCGACCCTGGCACGGGCGCGACCACGCTCCTGCACGAGCAGCGCGACCCCGCATGGGTCGAGCTGATCCCCGGCACCCCCGCCCGCACCGCCTCGGGCGCGCTCGTCCACACCGCCGACTCCCCCCTCACCCGGCGGCTGCTGGTGGACGGCGTCCCTGTCACCCCCGAGGGACTGCAGGTCGCCGAGGTCCTCGACGTCAGCGGCGAGTCGGTGCTCTTCCTCGCCACGGACGAGCCCACCGAGAGACACCTGTGGTCGTACGACCCCTCGCGCGGCGCCGTACGGCTGAGCGAGGAGCCGGGTCTGCACACCGGCCACCGGTCGGCCGGCGCGCTGCTCGTCGCCTCGCACACCCCGCACGGCCACTCCTTCCGCCTGCTCCGCGACGGCCTGCCGGACACCGAGATCGCCTCGCTGGCCGCCGAGCCGCTCCTGTCGCCGCGCGTCACCTGGCTGAGGGCGGGCGCGCGGGAGATCCGCACCGCGCTGCTGCTGCCGTCCTGGCACAGGGCCGGCGCGGGCCTTCTGCCCGTCCTGATGGCCCCCTACGCGGGGCCCGCCATGCAGCTGGCGGTCAGGGCCAGGCACTGGTGGCTGTGCGAGGCGCAGTGGTTCGCCGAGTCGGGGTTCGCCGTCGTGGTCGCCGACGGGCGCGGCACCAGGGGACGCGGGCCCGCGTGGGAGAAGGCCGTCCACGGCGACACGCTCACCGCGCCGCTGGAGGACCAGGTGACGGCGCTGCACGCGGCCGCCGCGCACTGCCCCGATCTCGACCTCGGCAGGGTCGCCATCCGCGGATGGAGCTACGGCGGCACGCTCGCGGCGGCGGCCGTGCTGCGGAGGCCCGAGGTCTTCCACGCCGCCGTCTCCGGCGCCGCGCCCAGCGACCAGCGGCTGTACGACACCCACTGGCGCGAGCGCTTCCTCGGGCATCCCGATCAGGAGCAGGGCAACTACGAGCGCTCCTCGCCGATCGGCGACGCGGCGCGGTTGCGACGGCCCCTGCTGCTGGTGCACGGCCTGGCCGACGACAACGTGGTGGCCGCGCACACGCTGCGGATGTCGGCGGCGTTGCTGGCGGCGGGCCGACCGCACCAGGTGCTGCCGATACCGGGCGCCGCCCACGCGCCCACGGGGCAGGCGGCCGTCGCGGGGCTGCTGCACTGCCAACTGGACTTCCTGCGGCAGGCGCTGAACCTCACAGCCCGAGGTGGGGCGTCGGGGCCGCCCCGCGCGCAATAGGGTTGGCTTCGCCGTCCACACGATTCAGGAGAGCCGTTGCTGTACCAGATGGTGAAGTTCGTCGCCGCGCCGATGGCGCACGTGATGTGGCGCCCGCACATCTCCGGCGGTCACCACGTCCCCGCCACGGGTCCCGCCATTTTGGCCGCCAACCACCTGGCGGTGATCGACTCCTTCCTGATTCCCGCGCTGCTGCCCCGCCACGTGACCTTCACCGCCAAGAGCGAGTACTTCTCGGGCAACCCCGTCTCCCAGTGGTTCATGCGGCTGGGCGGCAGTCTGCCGATCGACCGCGAGTCGGCCGGCGCCGCCCAGGCCATGCTCGACAGCGCCGCCGAGCTTCTGGAGCGTGGCGAGCTGTTCGGCATCCACCCCGAGGGCACCCGCTCGCCCGACGGCCGCCTGTACCGCGGCAAGGTCGGCGTGGCGTGGCTGGCGCTGAAGACGGGCGCCCCGGTGCTGCCCGTCGCGCTGTCGGGCACCGAGAACGTGCTGCCCCTCGGCGCCAAGGTGCCGCGCCTCACGAAGATCGGCATCAAGATCGGCGCGCCGATGACGTTCGAGGGCGACTACAAGAACGCCCGCGACCGGCGCAGGGTGACCGACGAGATCATGGTGGAGATCCAGAAGCTGTCCGGTCAGGAGTACGTGCCCGCCTACGCCTCCAGCGTCAAAGCCGGAATGTCATGAATCATCGACAGGTAGGCTCTGCTACCTGTCGATGACCGGGGGGATGGCTCGTGCCGCGTGGCCGTACGATCGCGATAGTTTCAGGGGTCAGCGTGCTTGCGGTGGGGGCCGCGGCCGGGGGCGCCTGGTGGGTGCTGCACACGCGCGGCACCCCGCAGGAGAGCGCCCAGCGCTTCGCCGCGGCCTGGCAGACGGCCGACTGGGGCGGGATGACGGCCGAGCTGGCCGCTCCCGCCTCGCTGGCCGCCTACGAGCAGCAGCGCAAGGGGCTGAACGTCGAGCGGACCACCGTCAAGCTAGGGCAGGCCGTCGAGACGGGCGACGGCACCGCCAGGGCTCCCTACACCGCCACCCTGACCCTGAGGAACATCGGCGACTGGACCTACACCGGCCAGATCGATCTGAAGGTCGCCGACAGGGCATGGAAGGTCGACTGGTCGCCCGCGACCGTGCACCCCTCGCTGACCGGCCAGGCCGACTTCTCTCTCAAGACGGACTGGCCGGCGCGGGCGGCGATCACCGACTCCTCGGGCGAGCGCATCGACACGGGCCAGGCAGGCGGCTCGGTGCAGCAGCTGGTCGGCTTCCTGGACAAGGCCACCGCCAAGGACGTCGCCAAGCTCGGCCCCTCCTACAAGGTCGGCGGGGCCGTCGGCAGGGGCGGCCTGCAGGAGACCTTCCAGACGCGCCTGGCGGGCACCCCCGCCACCAAGATCCTGCTCGGCGGCAAGACGCTGGCCACGATCAAGGGCAGCGAGGGCAAGCCGCTGGAGACCACCCTCGACCCCCGCGTGCAGGCCGCCGCCGTCGGCGCCGTCCGCGACCTGGACAAACCCGCCTCCCTGGTGGCGGTACGGCGCGGCACGGGCGAGATCCTCGCCGTCGTCAACAACCGCGGCGGCTTCAACAGGGCGCTCGACGGCCGCTACCCGCCGGGCTCCACCTTCAAGGCCGTCACCGCGCTGGCCCTGCTCGCCGAGGGAGTCTCCCCCACCGAGCGGGTGACCTGCCCCAAGTACGCCACGGTCGGCGGCCTGAAGGTGCGCAACTCCGAGCACGCCGAGTACGGCTCGCTCACCTTCTCCGACGCCTTCGCCTACTCCTGCAACACCACCTTCGCCCCGCTGGCCGCCGAGCGGCTGGGCTCCGACAAGCTGCTGAGGGCGGCCGAGATGGTCGGCTTCAACCAGCCGCTCAACATCGGCGTCCCCGCCGCCAAGGCCAGCTTCCCCAAGGCCGAGTCCGACGCGGAGCTGGCCGCCGAGTCCTTCGGCCAGGCGCGCATCACCGCCAGCCCGCTGGTGATGGCCTCGGCGGCCGCCGCGCTCGCCGACGGCACCTGGCGCCCGCCGACGCTGGTGAAGGGGCTCAAGCAGAAGGCGAAGGAGGTCAAGCTGCCCGAGGGCGTGGCCGACCAGCTGCACCCGATGATGTCCGCGGTCGTCACCAAGGGCACCGCCAAGGCGGCGGGCCTGCCGTCGGGAACGCGCGGCAAGACCGGCACCGCGGAGTACGGCAGCGGGCCCGAGCTGCCCTCCCACGCCTGGTTCATGGGCTACAGCGACGACGTGGCCTTCGCGGTCGTCGTGGAGGGCGGTGGCGGCGGCGGCAAGGTCGCGGCCCCTGTGGCAGCCGACTTCCTGCGCGGCCTCTGAGCCGGGAACCCTCGGCTCTCGTCAGAAGGCCAGGGCGGCGGCCTCGTGGCGGAGCATCAGCACCAGCAGCGTCGCGACGAGGGTGGCGATCAGCAGCCAGCTGACCGTGATGATGACGGTCGAGCGGCGTGGACGGCGGCGCGGAACGGGCTTCTCGCCGTTCGCCTTGGCCTCGCGCCGACGCTCGGACTCCTCGCTACGGCGCACACGGTCGTTGAACGACTCCAGGCGGGCGACGAGCCGTGGATCCTCGTCGACGAGGTGGCGCTCGATCTGGGCCAGCAACCGCTCCTCGTCCTGCGACCAGGCCATGGTGCACCTCCGGAACGCAAGCTCTGTGCCCCGTTTCCTGCCCAACCGTGAAGATCATTATCCGTTCCAAGGGTAGGTAATTACTGGCTCTTTCCTGTTGCGATCACTATCGAACCTGCGTTCTAATCATGGGATGCGCTGGGACAACCTGCGTCTGGCCGACGCCGAGGGCGACGCTTCCGCCGTGCCGCTGTTCGCGCGCGGCGCGGTGGCGCGCACCTTCGACACGCCTGAGTTCAAGGGGATGACCTTCTACGAGATCCAGGCCAAATCCATCATCAACAAGGTCCCGGCGGCCAGCAGGGTCCCCTTCACCCACACCATCAACCCCTACAGGGGGTGCAGCCACGCCTGCTCCTACTGCCTGGCGGGCGACACGCCGGTCCTCATGGCCGACGGCCGTGCCAAGCCCATCGCCGAGCTGCGCGCCGGCGACCGGATCTTCGGCACGCGGCTGGTCGGCGGGCGGCGGCGCCATGTGGTCACCGAGGTGCTCGACCACTGGTCGACGGTGAAGGCGGCGCACCGGGTGGCCCTCGCCGACGGCACCCGCCTGGTGGCCAGCGGAGAGCATCGCTTCCTCACCGAGCGCGGCTGGAAGCACGTCACGGGTGAGGGCGCGCGGCCGTTCCTCCGCGACGGCGATCGGCTGGTGGGCTGCGGGCGCTTCGCCGCGCCCCCCAAGCAGGACGACGACTACCGGCGCGGCTACCTGTGCGCGATCCTCTCCTCACCCTGCGCCTTCCAGCAGGAGGGCCACCCCGCGCGGAAGGCCGGGGAGCGCGCGCTGCCCGAGGAGGCGCTCGACAGGGCGCGCTCCTATCTCGGCCACTTCGGGGCCGATCCGGCCCTGCCGAGCGCAGGGTGCGAGCCCTCGGGCCTGTTCGCGGTGGCGGAGTCGCCTTCCGGCGAGTGGATGAAGGGCTTCGTGGCCGGCTGCCTCGACGCGGGAGGCGAGTACGAGGCCGACCGCCTCCGCGCATGCCTGTCCGCCCTGGGCTTCGACCGGCTCGACACCAGCCCGGCCCTCGACGAGGTTCGGCGAAGACCCGGCCCCGGCCGCGCTGCGAGGAGACCCGGCCCCGATCGCCCTGCGAGGCGGCCCTGCCGCGTGGCTGCGGCTTCTGCACACCGTCGATCCCGCCGTTCCCGCCCCGCACGCCCTCGAGGGCGCCGTCGTCGAGTCGGCGGCCGACCTGAGGGTCGTGTCGGTCGAGCCGCTCGGCGTCGAGACGCCGATGTACGACATCACCACCGGCACCGGCGACTTCATCGCCGACGGCGTCGTCTCCCACAACTGCTTCGCCAGGAAGACCCACGAGTACCTCGACCTCGACGCCGGCCACGACTTCGACTCCAAGATCGTGGTGAAGGTCAACGCCGCCGAGCTCGCCCGCAAGGAGCTGGCCTCGCCCCGCTGGGGCGGGCACCACGTGGCGATGGGCACCAACGTCGACTGCTACCAGCGCGCCGAAGGGCGCTACCGGCTCATGCCGGGCATCCTGCGGGCGCTGACCGAGGCGGCCAACCCGTTCTCCATCCTCACCAAGGGCACACTGATCCTGCGCGACCTGCCGCTGCTGGTGGAGGCGGCGCGGGTCAGCGAGGTGAGCGCCGCGTTCTCGGTGGGCTTCGTCGACGAGCGGCTGTGGCGCGCGGTGGAGCCGGGCACGCCCCATCCGAGAAGGCGGCTGGAGGCCTGCCGCAGGATCACCGACAGCGGCATCGCCTGCGGGGTGCTGATGGCGCCGATCCTGCCCTACCTGTCCGACTCCCCCGAACAGCTGGAGGCGGCGGTGCGGGAGATCGCGGCCTCGGGGGCGACGCACGTCACGCCGATCGTGCTGCACCTGCGGCCAGGGGCGCGCGAGTGGTTCCTCGGCTGGCTCTCGCGCGAGCATCCGCGCCTGGTGCCGCGCTATCTCGAGCTGTACGGCAGAGGCGCCTACGCGCCCAAGGCCTACCAGGAGCGGGTGAGCACCCAGGTGAGGGAGCTGGCCAGGCAGTACGGCATCGGCCGGAGGGCCTCCTGGCGGATCCAGCCGGACAAGCCCCCGCCACCCGAGCAGCTATCCCTTCTGTGAGACTAAATAGCCAAATGGGTATTAATGCGCGTGATGCCCGGATAGCGGGCCGACATCACGGGGGAAAGATCCATGGCAGAGGAGCGGAAGAAACCCGTCGCCAAGTCAGGCAAGGCCAAGAAGGCGACCATCAAGGCCACCAGGGCCGCCAAGAACGCCAAGCGGGAGTCCACCAGGAAGCCGGAGGCGGAGTAGTCTCCGCGCCGGCACCGGTGAAATCATGATCAGGCAGCCGGAGGCCGATCCGGCTGCCTGATCATGGAGCGGACATTGACGGCCTACCTGCGCTTTCCAGCGATCTTCAAAGACGTGGTGGTCTTCGCCGCCGAAGACGACCTCTGGATGGTCGCCGCGCAGGGCGGCCGCGCCTTCCGGCTGACCGCGGGCCTGGCCGAGGCCGCCTACCCGCGCTTCTCCCCTCGTGGGGACCAGCTCGCCTTCGTCGGCAGGGAGGAGGGCCCCGAAGAGGTGTACGTGATGCCCGCGGGCGGCGGGGCGGCCAGGCGCGTCACCTTCCACGGGGCCCGCTGCACCGTCACCGGCTGGGACCCGCAGGGCAGGGTGCTGTACGCCAGCGACGAGCGACAGCCGTTCGAGGGGCAGAAGTGGCTGCACAGGGTGCTGCCGGGCGGCGTGCCCGAGCGTCTGCCGTACGGCCCTGCCACCAGCATCAGCCACGGGCCGCGCGACATGATCGTGCTGGGCCGCAACACCGCCGACCCGGCCCGCTGGAAGCGTTACAGGGGCGGCACCGTGGGCGACCTGTGGATCGATCCCTCGGGACGGGGCGACTGGCGGCGGCTGATCAGCCTGCCGGGCAATCTCGCCTCACCCTGCTGGAGCGACGACAGGGTCTGCTTCCTGTCCGACCACGAGGGCACGGGCAACGTCTACTCCTGCGCCCCCGACGGCTCCGACCTGCGCAGACACACCCATCACGACGACTACTACGCCCGCAACCTGTCCAGCGACGGCCACACGCTGGTCTACCACGCCGCCGGCGACCTCTACGTCCTCGAGCCAGGCAGCAGGACCAGGAAGGTCGAGGTGCTGCTGGCCAGCTCCCGCACCCAGCGCAACAGGCGGTTCGTCGAGGCCGCCGACCACCTCGACAGCGCCGCCCCGAGCCCCGACGGCAGCAGGCTGGCCATCACCACGCGCGGCAAGGCCTACACCTTCGCCGGGTGGGAGGGCCCCGTCCAGCAGCACGGGGAGGTCGACGGCGTCCGCTACCGCTTCCTCGCCTGGACGGGCGAGGGCAGCCTGGTGGCCGCCGCCAGCGACGAGGGCGACCGCGAGATCCTCGTCCTGCTCGACGGCAGGCGCCAGACCCGCCTCGACCACCTCGACACCGGCCGCGTCACCGACCTCGTGGCCTCCCCCGCCGGCGACCTGATCGCCGTCACCAACCACCGCCACGAACTGCACGTCGTCGATCTCGCCGCGCGCACCACCACGCTGGTCGAGGCCAACCCGCACGCCGCCGTCGAGGAGCCCGCCTGGTCGCCCGACGGGCGCTGGCTGGCCTACGTCAGCCCCACCAGCGGGCAGCACACCGCGATCAAGCTGCATCACGTGCCCACGGGGCGCACGGTGGAGGCCACGCACCCGGTGCTGAAGGACTCCGGCCCCGCCTTCGACCCCGAGGGCCGCTACCTCTACTTCATCGGCCAGCGCGTCTTCAACCCCGTCTACGACGCGCTGCAGTTCGACCTCGGCTTCCCGCTCGGCACCCGTCCCTACGCCATCGCCCTGCGCAAGGACGTCCCCTCCCCCTTCGTGCCGCAGCCGCGGCCGCTGGCCGCCGGGGACGACGACGAGGACGACGAGCACGGCGAGGAGCGCGGCGACGAGCGGGCCGAGCTGACGATCGACGTGGACGGCCTGCCGGACCGGATCACCGCCTTCCCGCTGCCCGAAGGGCGCTACGAACGGCTGGCGGGCCTGAGGGGCAAGGTGCTGATCCTGTCGAGCCCCATCGAGGCCGACGACGGCACGCTGCACCTGTTCGACTTCGACAAGCAGAAGAACGAGACCTTCGCCGAGGACGTCGGCGACTTCCAGCTCGCCGCCGACCACAGGAGCCTTCTCTACCGTTCGGGTGATCGCCTGCGCCTGCTGAAGGCGGGAGAGATCCCCGATCACGACGACGACCACGCCTCGAGGAGCAGCGGCTGGATCGACCTGGGCCGCGTCAAGGTCTCTCTCAGCCCCGAGGCCGAGTGGCGGCAGATGTTCCGCGAGGCCTGGCGGCTGCAGCGCGAGAACTTCTGGTCCGCCGACATGGCGGGCCTGGACTGGCAGGCGGTCTACGACCGTTACCTGCCGCTGGTCGACCGCGTCAGTACCAGGGGGGAGCTGTCCGACCTGCTGTGGGAGCTGCAGGGTGAGCTCGGCACCAGCCACGCCTACGAGATCGGCGGCGAGTACCGGCCAGGCCCCGACTACACGCAGGGCAAGCTCGGCGTCGACTGGGACTACCGCGACGGCCTCTACCACATCGGCCACATCGTCCAGGGCGACAGGTGGGATCCCGAGGCCACCTCGCCGCTCAACAGGCTCGGCCTCGACGTACGGCAGGGCGACGCCCTCCTGGCCGTCAACGGTGTGCCCATCGACGAGGCCACCACCCCCAACCAGGCGCTGGTCAACCAGGCGGGCCAGGAGGTGCTGCTGACCCTGCGCAGAGGAGAGCAGACCTTCACCGCCGCCGTCCGCGCGCTGGCCGACGAGCAGCCCGCCCGCTACCGCGACTGGGTCAATCTCAACAGGGCCCGCTGCCACCAGCGCAGCGCGGGGCGCGTCGGCTACGTGCACATCCCCGACATGGGCAGCGCCGGATTCGGCGAGTTCCACCGCGCCTATCTCACCGAGTACGACCGCCAGGCCCTGATCGTGGACGTGCGCTTCAACGGTGGAGGGAACATCTCCGCGCTGCTGCTGGACAAGCTCGCCCGCCGCCGCCTCGGCTACGACCACCCCCGCAGGGGCGAGCCGGAGCCCTACCCGCCCGAGTCGCCCAGGGGCCCGCTGGTGGCCATCACCAACGAGTGGGCGGGCTCCGACGGCGACATCTTCAGCCACACCTTCAAGCTCCTCGGCCTCGGCCCGCTGATCGGCAAGCGCACGTGGGGCGGCGTCATCGGCATCTGGCCGCGCCACCGCCTGGCCGACGGCACCCTCACCACCCAGCCCGAGTACTCCTTCACCTTCATCGAGGGCGACAGGGAGGTGGAGAACTACGGCACCGACCCCGACCTCGAGGTCGACATCACCCCCCAGGACTACGTCAGGGGCGTCGACACCCAACTCGAAACAGCCATTGACCTGGCACTGAAAAGGATCATTCACAGCTGACGTTCAGACTTTGCAACCTTTGTCCGCCTTAAAGCGTCTAAAGATCGAAAGCGGGGGAACGCGCCACGGGGACAGACGACGCGTGAACTCGGTCGCAGGCGAGAAGGGGACCCAGAGTGCGTGCACTGGCAGGCAAGGGTAAGGCGGCCATATACCGGCTCTACGAAGCCAACAACCGCAGGCGGGCGCGCTCCGCGCCGCCACCCTCGACCGACCGGGTCCACATCCTGCTCCTGCACGCGTACGGGATGGGCGGCACCATCAGAACGGTCTTCAACCTGGCCGGCTATCTGGCCTCCACCGGTCGTGAAGTGGAGATCGTCTCCATCCTCAAGGAGGCGGAGGAGCCGTTCTTCCCCGTCGACCCCCGGGTGAAGTTCCGCTTCCTCGACGACAGGCTCGTTCCCAGGACGGGTGTGCGGGGGCGTCTGTCGAAGATGCCCAGCAAGCTCATCCCTGAGCAGGAGGCCGCCTACCACCGCTTCAACCTCTGGACCGACCTGCAGCTGGCCCGATGGATCCGGTCGATCGACACCGGCGTCATCATGGCCACCAGGCCAGGACTCAACCTGGCCCTGGCCCAGCTCGCCCTGCCGAGCGTCATCACCATCGGCCAGGAGCACGTGGCCCTGCAGGGCCAGCCGCAGCCGGTCCAGGAGATGATCAAGCGCCGCTACCGCTCCTTCGACGCGCTCGTCACCCTGACCAAGGCCGACCTGCGCGACTACCGTGAGACGCTGCGGCGCAAGCCCAAGAAGCTGCTGCGCATCCCGAACGCCGTGCCGCCCATGCCGGGCGAGATCTCCAAGCTGGAGAACAAGGTCGTCCTCGCGGTCGGCCGGATGACCAAGCTCAAGGGCTTCCACCGCCTCATCACCGCATGGGAGACCGTCGCCGCCGCCCATCCCGACTGGAAGCTTCGCATCCTCGGCGCCGGCCCGCAGGAGGACAACCTGCGCGCCCAGATCACCGAGGCGGGGCTCGAGGGCAAGGTCGAGCTGCCGGGGCCGTCCAACAACGTGGCGGGCGAGCTGGAGAAGGCCTCGATCTTCGTGCTCAGCTCGCGTCATGAGGGCTTCCCCATGACCATCCTGGAGGCCATGGCCAAGGGGCTGGCGATCGTCAGCTTCAACAGCCCGCACGGCCCCAAGGAGATGATCACCGACGAGGTCGACGGCCTGCTGGTCAAGCCGCGCACCAACGCCAACCTCGCCACCGCCATCATGCGCGTCATCGAGGACGAGGAGCTGCGCCACCGCCTGGCCGAGGGCGCGCTGGCCACCGCCGCGACCTACGACGTCGACTCGATCGGCGCCCGCTGGGACGCGCTTCTTGACGAGCTGCTGGCCCGCCGCAACGGCACCTACGTCAAGCCCACTCCAGCAGCTCCACCGGCTCAGTGATGACGTCGACGAGCGCGCCGTTGCGCAGCACCGTGATCGGCAACGGCCGCCCTATCGCGTCGGCGAACATCAGCCGCTGAAGGCTCTGCGCGTCACCCACTGGGCTGCGGCCTGCGTTCACCACCAGATCGCCCGCCCGCAGCCCGGCCCTCGCCGCCGGCGAGCCGCTCACCACCTGCACCACCCGCAGCGCCCTCCGCTGCCCGAGCCGCTCCGCGAGCGCCTCGGGCAGCGGAGCGGGCGAGGTCACCAGCCCGAGGTAGGCCCTGCGGACCCTGCCGTCGCTGATCAGTGCGGCGATGATCGCACGCGTCGTGGAGTTCACGGGTACGGCCAGGCCCACGCCGATCCCCGCCACCGCCGTGTTGATCCCGACCACCCTGGCACTCGAGTCGGCCAGCGCCCCGCCCGAGTTTCCCGGGTTGAGCGCGGCGTCGGTCTGGATGACGTCCTCGATGAGCCGCCCGCCCACCGGCAGCGAACGGCCCAGCCCCGAGACCACGCCCGCCGTCACCGACCCCGCCAGGCCCAGCGGGTTGCCCACCGCCACCACCAGCTGGCCCACCACCAGCGCGTCGCTGTCGCCGAGCAGCGCGGGCTCGGGCGTCGACCCCTGCGCCTTGATCACCGCCAGGTCCGACAGCGGATCGCGGCCCACCAGCGTGAAGTCGCCGGCCGAACCGTCGGCGAAGGCCACGCTCCCCGATCTCGAGGAGCCCACCACGTGCGCGTTCGTCAGAAGGAAACCGTCGGCGGTGAACACCACCGCGGAGCCGCTGCCCCTGCCCGCGCGCACGCCGGCCACCTTCGGCTGCAGCTCGGCGGCGACAGAGGAGACGGTACGGGAGTAGGCGTCGAGGGGATCAGACATGCGAGACCTCCCGGGTGAATTACACGATTACACGGTAACTCGCCCGTCCCCCGAACGCGCCCGCGAGCGCGTCAGCCGATCGCGCAGCGCGTCAACCGAGCGTGATCGCCAGCGCGGCGCCCGCCGCAGCCGCGCCCAGCCCCGCCACCACGCTGAGCACCACGTTGGCCACCGCCCTGAGGCGGAAACCCTCCTCGGCCAGGCGCACCGTCTCGTAGCCCAACGTCGACCAGGTCGTCAGCGCCCCGCAGAACCCCGTGCCCGCCAGCGCCATCACGCCAGGCGAGGCCGCGAGCCCGACGAGGAAGCCCAGTACCGCGCTGCCCGCGACGTTGACCGTCAGGGTGCCCCACGGGAACAGCGTGCCGTACCGGGACTGGACCAGCCGGTCGACCAGGTAGCGCAGCGGCGCGCCCACCGCCGCGCCCAGCGCCACCAGCAACGCCGGCGGCAGCGTCTCCTGGATCGCGCTCATCGCAGCACCAGCCGTGTCAGCCGTGCGCCCGCCCACACCGCCGCCAGGGCCGCCAGCACCGTGGCCAGCAGGTAGACCAGGCCCACCAGCGCGGCGCCCGAGGCGATCAGACGCTGGAAGTCCACCACATAGGTGGAGAAGGTGGTGAACCCACCCAGCACGCCCACCCCGGCGAACGGCCGCACCAGCGGATGCGGCGCACGCGCACGCGTGATCACCGCCATGAGGACCCCGATCAGCAGGCAGCCGAGCACGTTCGTCGCGAACGTCGCCCAGGGAAAGCCGCCGGCGGGCACGGGGAAGGCCACGGCCAGGCCGTAGCGGGCCAGCGCGCCCACCATCCCACCCAGCGAGATCACTCCGAGCACCCGCCATCGGCCGGGCCCCAGCTCCGCCCGCTGCTCCTCGACCCGCAGGTCGACATCAGGATCGACAGGATCTCCCACGCCATCCCCCCGGGTCTGAACGCGGTCTCCTCGCACCCAGGCGAGGGCGGCGAGTTCCACCGCCGCACGATTCCCACAGCCTAACGCCCCCGTGTCAAACTCCCCGGAGGCGGGAACCTACCGAACGGGAGGCGCCACTTGAGCACACGTGACGCGATCGCCGTACTGGCGGCCGCCGTACTCCTTGCCGCCTTACTCGGCAACAACCCGCAGCAGACCGCCAAAGCCACCGCCACGCCCCTCGAGAACCCCGACGGCACCAGGCCAGGCCTCGCCCCGCTCACCAGCAGAGCCGACAGGACGGCCGCCCGCCACCTCATCGGCAGGCTCAGGACCAAGGGCATGGGCCCCAAGACGGGCTACACCCGCACCCGTTACGGCGAGAACTGGGCCGACACCGCCGCGAACGTCCCCTACGCGGGCAACGGCTGCCGCACCCGCGACGACCTGCTCGTCCGCGACGGCCACGACCTGTCCTACCGTGGCGGCTCGCCCTGCGACGTCGTCGCTCTCAGCCTCGACGACCCCTACACCGGACGCACCATCGCCTGGCGCAAGAAGCACGCCGACGACATCCAGGTCGACCACGTCGTCCCACTGTCCTACAGCTGGCGCATGGGGGCCGGCCGCTGGTCGGCGGCCAAGCGCCTGCGCTTCGCCAACGACCCGCTCAACCTGCTGCCCGTCGACGGCGACACCAACGAGGCCAAGGGGGGCTCAGGACCCGCCTCCTGGCTGCCGCCCCAGCGCCGCGTCCGCTGCGCCTACGCCGTCCGCTTCGCCCAGGTCGCGCTCAAGTACGGCATGCCCGTCACCCGAGCCGACCGCGCCACCATGATCAGAGTGTGTCGTTAGACCAGTCGAACCCCTTGTCGAACGTGATGTCGGCCAGGATCTGCTGCCCCTCAGAGTTGGGGTGGAAGTAGTCCCACTTGCTCACCTGCGCCAGCGTGAACCGATAGGCGAACACGGCGCCCTCGTCGGTACGGCAGCGCGGGCCGAACGCCGCGCACGCCCTGGCCCACTCCCTGTTGAAGTCGCGCACCCGATCACGCACCCGGGCCCGCCGCTGCACATCGGCCCGCTTGGTCGAGGTCGGGTTGGCCAGCATCGCCTGGCAGATGCGCCCCAGCCCCCAGAACGTCCTCGCGATCGCGTTGTCCTTGCCCACCTGCCACAGCCTGCGCAGGTCGGGGATGCTCGCCACGAACACCCGCGCCCCCGGCAGCTCGGCCCGCAGCCTCCCCATCGCCGCCTCCACCCGCCGCCTGAACAGCGCCACCGGCGTCATGGCCGCCTCCGTGGGCACGCACGCGTCCTGGGCGCCGAGCAGGATCGTCACGTACTCGGCCTTCTCGGCGATGGCCTTGTCCACCTGCCCCATCAGATCGGCACTCGTCGCACCCGGCACGGCGAAGTTGCGGTTGTGCCCCCGAAGCGAGGGGCCCCGCTCGGCCAGCCGCACGTAGTGGCTGCGCACCTCCGCGTTGTCGCCCGCCGACCACGAACGCGACGTGCACGAGACGTACCAGCCGCAGGCGTTGAACCCCGCGCTGACCGAGTCGCCCAACGCCGCCATCACCCCAGGCAACGGCTCCAGCGAGGCCGCCGCCGCGGAGCTCGTCACGGAGCCCGACCCTGAGACCAGCACGACGGCAGTGAGCACGTGACGGATCATGGCCCTTAAGGTAGGGAGCGTCAGACGCCAAGGCCACGACCAGAACCCACTTCCTATCGTGGCTTGACACGATCAAGATAAGCCCTATACAACTCCATGTCTGATTTTCGAGCTTAAGGTGGCCGATGGGCAGGGGCCCGAATCGAACATGTTCAGCTCCCGCATAGCATGTCTTGAGTGAGTGTCGCGCTCGGAATAACCCGCCCTCTGCCGGTTCGCACCATCCCGATCGGTGACCCCGGTGACCTGCTCTCCCGCCTGCCGTCCACCGCCCCCTACGCGTGGATCAGGAACGGCGAGGGTCTCGCCGGATGGGGCGAGGCCGCCAAAGTCACCGTGCCACCAGGCCCGGACCGCTTCGCATGGGCCCGCCAGTGGCTCAACTCGGTCCTCGCCGACACCCACGCCACCGACGGCAACGGCCACCGGCACGGACCCGTCGCCTTCGGCACCTTCACCTTCGACGAGAACTCACCGGGCTCCACCCTCGTCGTCCCCCAGACCGTCCTGACCCGCCGCGGAGGACAGGCCTGGCTCACCAGCATCGGCGAGCCCACCCTCGGCCAGGACGTGACTCCCATCACCTATCCCGGCCGCATCAGCTACGGCGACGGCAGCCTCACCGCGCCCGCGTGGGAGGGAATCGTCGCGCGCGCCTCCCAGCGCATCCGCGAAGGCGAACTCGAGAAGGTCGTGCTGGCCCGCGACCTCACCGCCACCGCCGAACACCCCATCGACATCCGCCTCCTGCTCACCCGCCTGGCCACCCGCTACCCCGACTGCTACACCTTCTCGGTCGCGGGCCTCGTCGGCGCCACCCCCGAACTTCTCATCCGCAGGGCAGGACAGCAGATCGAGTCACTCGTCCTGGCCGGCACCACCACGCGCGGCGTCAACCCCGCCGACGACGTCGCCCGAGGCGCCGCCCTGTTCGCCTCCGCCAAGGACAGGCACGAGCACGAGTGCGCCATCGCCTCCGTCCGCCACGCGCTCACCCCGCTGTCGGCCACGCTCGACGTGCCCGACGAGCCCGAGCTCCTCGTCCTGCCCAACCTCCAGCACCTGGCCAGCCACGTCACGGGCACCCTCGCCGACGGCGCCTCCGTCCTCGACGTCGTCGCCGCCATGCACCCCACCGCCGCCGTCGGCGGCACCCCCACCGACACCGCGATCACGCTCATCCGCGAGCTCGAAGGGATGGACCGCTCCGGCTACGCAGGACCCGTCGGCTGGATCGACGCGCACGGCGACGGCGAATGGGGCATCGCGCTGCGTTCGGGCATCGTCCACGGCAACCGCGCCAGGCTCTTCGCCGGCTGCGGCATCATGGGCGACTCCGACCCGGCAGCCGAACTGGCCGAGGCCCAGACCAAGTTCCGCGTCATGCAGTACGCCCTGGAGGGATAGAGCCGCCGCCGCCTGCGGCGGCGTCGTGGTCACGGCCGACCGGTTGATCAACGACGGACGACACGTCACCCTGGTAGCGCGCCGGAAGGCGACCCGCCGCCTCCCTCGATCGCAGGAGATCACATGTCGCTCTGGAAGAAGATCGGTATCGGCCTCGTGGCGGCTGTGGCGCTGGTCATCGTCGCACTCGCGGTGGCGGTCCTCGTGCCGGGCGGCTGGAAGTTCTCGCTCATCCTGCTGGGAGTCCCGGCGCTGGCGGGCTGGCTCTTCTGGTCGTGGCTCGGGGAGTCCCATCCGTCGTCCCGCCGCGACGACAGCCCGCCTCCCGGCTCCCGCTGGGACGAGCGCACCGAACGCTGGCGCCACCCGTCCCAGTGATCGCGGTCTACCCCTTGCCAAGCAGGTCACGGGCGGCAGGGACGACCTCACGGGCCCAGGCGGTCAGCTGCGCGGCGTCGGCGCTCTCGGGCCAGTACACGAAGGAGTCGAAGCCCACGTCGCCGGCCAGGTGGGCGATGACCTCGGCCCACTGCGCGGCGGTGGCCCTGATGGGAGTCTCACCCTTCAGGACGACCTCGCCAGGGGCGTCGGTGATGTGGCCGACCAACTGGGCGATCCTGGTGATGTCGGAGGGCCGCCGCCCCGCCTCGACCGCGGCCGTGTCGATGATGTCCTGGGACTCACGCCACTTCTCGTAGGGCAGGTAGTGCGGGATGGGGGCGGCCCAGCCGTCGGCCAGGCGCCCGGTCTGGGCCAGGGCCCTGGGTCCGACGCTGCCGAACCAGATCCCGATCGGGTGCGCGGGCGCCGGGGCCGCCGTGGACGCCGGCCATCGAGTAGTGCTCGCCTGTCACCCTGACGCTCCCGCCCGGTCGCCAGAGGGCCCTGATGATCTCGACCGCCTCCTCCAGCGCGACCTGGTTCTGGCCCGCGGTGCGGTCGGGGCCGCCGAAGGCGGTGATCGCCTGGCGGTAGCCACCCGCTCCGAGACCGAGTTCGAAGCGCCCACCACTGAGCAGGTCGAGCGTGGCCGCCGCCTTGGCGATCACACCGGGGCCGCGGAGCGGCAGGCTCGCCACATCAGGAAATATCCGGATCCGCGTGGTGTCGGCGAGCAGTGTGGCGATCACGCTGAACGTGTCGGCCAGGCCGCCCGCGTAAGGGTGGTCCTGCACGCCGAGGAGGTCGAGCCCCTCCCGGTCGGCCAGTCTGGCCAGCTCGCGGATCCCGGAAAGGCCGTCAGCGGATGGGGACAGCTGGACGCCGAAACGATAGGCCATGACGATCTCCTTGGGACGACAAGATTGTTCGGTCGAAGGCGACACTAAACCGTTCGGTTTTGCCGCCGACCTTCGGGCGGCGCCGATCGACCTCATGACCGACTGGGGCAGGATCCTCCTCCGCGTCATCGGCGGGATCGACCGCTTTCCCCAGCTCGGGAGGCTCTGCTATCGGGTCAGCGACGACATGAACACCCGCCCCCTGATCGACGGCCCGCTCAGCTCTCGGGGACGTGGATCTCCGCGCCGAGATCGACCGTGGCGCGGCCCGCCGTCAGCGTGGCCACCCACTCGGTGAAGGAGGCCACCTCGTTCTCCCCCACCGCGACCGAGAACGACACCTCACCCCCGTAGCTCACCTCGCGCACCGGGTACGCCGACACCCGCAGGTCGTTCTCCACCCTGCCCGCCTGCTCGTGCCCCACCGACACCCGCACCAGTCTGGCGGGCACCATCCGCACGGGCTCGACCCTGTCGAGGGTCTCGGTCACCGCCGAGCCGTACGCCCTGACCAGACCACCAGCGCCCAGCAGCACCCCACCGAAGTAGCGGGTCACCACCGCGACCACGTCGTTGAAGCCGCGCCCGACCAGGGCCTGCACCATCGGCGTGCCGGCCGTACCGCCGGGCTCGCCGTCGTCGTCGCCCTTCTGCAGGCGCTGCCCGACGACGTAGGCGGTGCAGTTGTGGGTGGCGCCCTGGTGCAGCCTGCGCCGCTCGGCGATGAACTCCGCCGCCTCCTCCGCGCTTCCCGCCGGCGCCATCGCGCAGATGAACCGCGACCGTTTGACCTCGGTTTCGTGCTCGGCGCGGGTTCTCAGGGTGAGGTAGGGGAGAGCCACCGACCCAGGCTATCGCCTTTACAAAGTAGAACAGCTTGATTATGACTGACTGGTCATTCATAATCGGCTTCATGCCGAAGAGAGTCGACCACGCCGCGCGTAGGCAGGAGATCCTCCAGGCGGCCGTGCGGGTGTTCGCCCGCAAGGGCTTCGCCTCCTCGCGCATCGAGGACGTCGCCGCCGAGGCGGGCATCGCCAAGGGCAGCGTCTATCTCTCCTTCGACAGCCGCGACGCCCTGCTCCAGGCCGCCTTCGAGTCGTATGCCGCCGGATCGGCGCAGCTGCTGGCCTCACTGGAACCGGGTCCCGCGCTCGATCGGCTGGCGACGCTGGTGCGGCGGGTGGTGGCGATGCTCGCCGCCCACCCCGACCACGCCCGCGTGCTGGTGGACCTGTGGTCGGCGGGCCCGCCGCTGGACATGGCCGCCGTCTACCGCGACTACCGCGAGGCGATCGCGGGCCTGCTGCGACAGGCCCGCGAGGAGGGCGCGCTGCGCCCCGGCATCGACGAGCGGCACGCCGTAGTGATCGTGGCGGCCATCGAGGGCTGTCTGCTGCAGTGGCTGGTCGACCCAGAGCTCCCGCTCGCCGACCTGGCCGCCCCCATCATCGAGGTCTGCGTAGAGGGAGTCCGCTCATGACGATGACCGACAGGCTGATCGCCCCCGGCGCCACCAGGGGCGAGGTGCTGGTCTCCTTCGGCACCGCCTTCGCCGGCGCCGCCCTGTCCGTCGCCCTGGCCGTGGGCGCGGGGCTGCCCGCGCTCGCCGTCGGCGTGATCGCGGTGGTCGCCTTCGACCTGTACGGCGGAGCCGTCGTCAACGCCACCCGCTCGGCCAAGCTCTGGTTCCACCGGCCGGGCCGTACCGCAGGGCACCACCTGGGTTTCGTGGCCGTCCACGTGCAGCCGTTCATCCTGGCCTGGGCGGTGCCCGGGTTCGGGTGGACGGCGGCCGCGGTCGTCTACGGCTCTGCTCTCACCGCCGCTCTGGCGGTGACGGCCACTCCCCCACCGCTGCGCAGGCCCGTCGCCTTCGCCGCCACCGCGCTGGCCCTGATCTGGACCACCAGCCTGGTCAGCGTGCCGCACGCCGTGGCCTGGTTCGCCCCGCTCCTGCTGATCAAGCTCCTGCTCGCCCACCTCCTTCCCGAGGAAGCCGCCCGCTGACCGCCTACGGCTGACCTCTCGCGGCGGACGCCCGTACGGCTCAGCCGCCGGGTGGCGATCCCGCCGGCGGAGCCGTACGGCATGGCTCCCGCGATCTATCGGCGCCCGCCACCTTCGCGGTACGGCTTCGGAAGTTCGCCGTGATTCGTCCTTGCGCGCATTGAACCGTATGATGTACGGTACAGCGTACTAGACATACTGAGGAGAAGCTCTTGCCACAGAACGACATCCGGCCCTTCCGTCTCGACGTGGCCCAGGCCGACCTGGACGACCTGCGCGAGCGGCTCGACAGGGTCCGCTGGCCCGACGAGGTCCCCGGGCTCGGCTGGCAGTACGGCGTGCCCCTGGCCCACCTGCGCGACCTCGTCGACCACTGGCGTACCGGCTACTCCTGGCGCGAGGCCGAGTCCGAGCTCAACGCACACCCGCAGTTCACCACCGAGATCGACGGGCAGACCATCCACTTCCTGCACGTCCGCTCGGCCAATCCCGACGCGCTTCCGCTGCTGATCACTCACGGCTGGCCCAGCTCCCCCGTGGAGTACCTCGACGTGATCGAGGCCCTGTCGGCCGACTTCACGCTCGTCATCCCCTCGCTGCCCGGCTACGGCCTGTCGGGCCAGACCCGCGAGGTCGGCTGGGGCTCCACCCGCATCGCCAGAGCGTGGCTTGAGCTGATGACCAGGCTCGGCTACGACCGGTTCGGCGTGCAGGGCGGCGACTGGGGCACCTGGATCTCCAGGGAGATCGGCGTGCTGGCCCCCGAACGCGTCGTCGGCATGCACGGCAACGGCATCATCTGCTTCCCCATGGGCCTGCCGGGCGAGCTCGACGGCCTCACCGAGGTCGAGCAGGAGCGGATGGCCTTCCGTGAGCGCTACCTGACCGAGCAGTACGGCTACAAGCTCATCCAGTCCGCCCGCCCGCAGACCTTCGCCTACGGCATGGCCGACTCCCCCGTCGCGCTGCTGTCGTGGTTCACCGGCGTCTTCCACGAATGGAGCGACGCCGAGATCCCGCGCGACCGTCTGCTGACGAACGTGATGCTCTACTGGCTGACCAACACCGCGGGCTCGGCGGCCCGCTCCTTCGTCGAGACGCCGGACACCGACCAGGACACCTCGGTGGAGTGGGAGCTCAAGCCCGCGACGGTGCCCACGGCGGTCTCGGTGTTCCCCAAGGACATCCTGCGCCCGATCCGCAGGTTCGCCGAACGGGACAACAACGTGGTGAGCTGGGTCGAGCACGAGCGCGGCGGCACCTTCGCCGCGCTCGAGCAGCCGGACCTCTACGTCGCCGACGTCCGCGCCTTCTTCACCTCCCTCGCCTGAGCGGCAGCGGGCAGGCCGCTCAGGCGGGGTGCGTTCGCGTAGCCGGCCCTGCCTGCGTTCCGGCACGCGCTGCGAGGAGGAGGAGCTCGTCGACCTCCCACTGGTCGCCGGCGTGCCTGCCGTACCTGTGGGAGAGGATCTGCCCGCCAGGGTCGATGAGGAAGTCGGCGGGCAGCCCGAGCACCGTCTCCCCGCCCGTGGGGTACGGCCTGCCGCCGCGGCGCAGGCCGCGGGCGACCACCGGCCACGAGCCTGGCCGCATCGGGGTGGTCCAGGCGCGCGGATGCAGCACCGCTCCGGCGGAGGTCTCCACCCCGAACTCGGCGTACAGCCGCCTGCCGGGGTCGGCGATCGCGGCGAAGGGCAGCAGGCCCTGGTGGGGCAGCATGTCCTCGGCGCAGGAGTGGAAGACCACGATCTCGTGGACGCCCGCGGCCCTGATCTCCTCGTGCCGCGCGGCGATCGTGCGCAGGTGCATGTTGCAGATCGGGCAGCCGGCGTAGCGGCGGAACTGCAGGTGCGTCAGCCCGTCGGGGGCGGGCAGTCGCACGCGCTCGCCCGTGATCGTGCTCAGCTCGCGGGCCTCGACGGTCCTCATCGGGCCGCCGACCTGATGAAGTCGTCGACGATCTGCGCCAGTCGCGGCCCCTGGTCCTCCTGGACGAAGTGACCGCCGCCGACGATCGTGGTGTGCGGCAGGCCCTTCGCGCCGGGAACGCGCTCCCTGAAGGTAGTGTGCGCCTGGCCGAGAACGAAGTCCCTGTCGCTGAAGGCGCACAGGAACGGAGTGTCGAGGCTTTCCAGCACCTCCCACGCCTTGCGGTTGGCAGGGGCCGCCTCGTCGGCGGGGGTGATGGGGATCAGCAGCGGGAAGCGGCGGGCGCCCTGCACGTGGTCCTCCTCGGGGAAGGGCGCGTCGTAGGCCGCGACCACCGCGGGGTCGAGGTCGGTGACGGTGCCCGTCGCGACGACCTGCCCCGCGCTGAACGGCCGCACGCGCTGGCTGTGCTGCAGCCACTGGGCGTAGAAGGGTCCCATGTCACCCTGGTCGCCGGCGTGCAGGACGGTGTTGGTCGCCACGACGCGGCGGAACCTGTCAGGGTGCTCGGCCATCAGACGCAGGCCGAGCAGGCCGCCCCAGTCGTGGCAGACCATCGTCACGTCACGCAGGTCGAGCCGGTCGAAGACGGTCTCCCGCAGCCAGTCGACGTGGCTCTGGTAGGTGTAGGCGAAGCGGTCGGCGGGCTTGTCCGAGCGACCGAACCCGACCAGGTCGGGTGCCACGCACCGATGTCCCGCCGCGACCAGCGGCGGGATGACGTGCCGGTACAGGTAGCTCCACGTCGGCTCGCCGTGCAGCAGCAGTACCGTCTCGCCCGAGGGCCGCTCCGGGCGCTCGTCGAGGTAGTGGACTCTGATGCCGTCGTCGAGTTCGACGTAGTGCGGCTCGAAGGGGAAATCGGGCAGGTTTTCGAACCGGTCGTCCGGTGTGCGAAGGATGTTCATGCCTCCTGAGAGCGGGTGGGCGCCAGGAGTGTGACATCAGCCGCCGAGCTCGCGCTTGCGGCGCAGCAGGGCCGCCCGCGCCGACCTGGCCCTGACCAGCACGAAGGCCGCCACCAGCGCGAGCACCACGTTCACCGCCGCGCCCGCCCAGCCAGCCCAGCCCGGCCTGTCCACCGCCAGCGCGACGGTGAGCAGGGTCAGCGGCCAGGTCGCGGCCACGGCGATCCAGCCGCCGATGACCCTGTCGAGCGCGAACAGCGGCGTCCTGCGGGTCAGCGCCCAGCCGCCGTAGCAGGCCCAGGCCAGGCACAGGACGGCGAAGCCGCCGAAGACCGGCGGCGGCCGCTCCTCCGTGGCCCACAACAACCCGATGGCCAGCGCCCCGCCCAGCCCCATGACCAGCGCCACCACGTACGCCATGCGCCTGCGCAGCGACACCGGTCCGGACAGCCTTCTGATCATGTCGTCGGCGTCCATCATCGCGTTCCCCTCTCACCCAGTTGTTCTCTCAGCAGGCGCCTGGCCCGTGACAGGCGCGACTTCACCGTTCCGACCGGGATGGCGCAGATCTGCGCGCAGTCCTCGATCGACAGGTCCTCCAGGTAGAACAGCACCAGGATCTCCCTCTCGGCCAAGGGCAGCCCGGACAGCCCCGCGACCAGCGCGGCCCTGTCCGCCATCACCTCAGCCCTGTCCTCGACCACCTGCTCGTCCGCGTGCTCGGTGACCTGGCCGGACGCCGTGGTCGTCTCCTGCCTGCCGTACTCCTCGCGCAGCCTGTTGGTCACCGCGCGGCGCGCGATCGTGAACAGCCACGGCGCGAACCTTCCGGGCTCCCGGAGCCTGGGAAGGCCGCGCACCACGGCCAGCCACACCTCCTGGGCCACGTCGTCGGCGTCACCGTGGTCGAGCATGCGCCGCACGTAGGTCCACACCGGGTCGTGCCATGCGCGCACCAGCTCGGCGAGCGCCTCGCGCTCTCCGAGCTGGCACCGCACCACCAGCAGTTCGTCAGTCACACTGCCTCCTCACCCACAACAGTCGGGAATACAGCCCCGCGGGTTCACGAGGTGGACAGGACGCGAGGGTGAGGTCGGCTCAGCTCACGGCTGGAACGGCGGGTTCGTCTCCCTGCGCGCCGACGCCGCGGGCGACACCGTCGAACAGACCGTCATCCGGTCCTACCGCATCGCCTCCCGGAACTGACCGCAAGCCATGGCATTGTCGCCCGTGAAAGGGCGACCGATGGGATGGCGGACCTGCATCCGTGATCTGCCGCCCTGCAAGCCGATGGACGGCACCTGGGAGGTCCCGGGCCGGGTTGCGCGGACGGAAAGGAGGGCCGGCGCGGAGCTTTGGACGCTGGGATAGCGTGCGGCGATGAGCTTCCGACTGGCGGCGTACGCCGTGTGCATCGAGGACGGACGGGTGCTGCTCGCCCACCACGTAGGACCTCGGGGCGAGCGGAACTGGACTCTTCCGGGCGGAAAGGTCGAGCACGGGGAGGATCCCTTCGACGCGGTCATCCGGGAGGTCGCCGAGGAGACCGGCTGTGACGGGGCGGTTGAACGCTTGCTGGGTGTGGATTCGAGGGTGATCCCCGCGGCCGACCGCTCGCCCGGCCTGCCCGAGCACCAGAATGTCGGCATCTTCTACCGGGTGCGTATCACCGGTGGCCGACTCCGGCCTGAGCCGAACGGCGAGACCGCCGAGTCGGTCTGGACCCCCGTTCCCGATGTCGCATGCCTGCGCCGCTCATCGTTGGTCGATGTCGGACTCTCTCTGGCGCTGACCCTTCCGGCAACCGGCCATGTCGATCCCATCCCGGTGGGTGGCTTGATCCAGCACTGAGCGTCGATCCGCTCTGCTGATCTCAACGGACGTACGACATGCCCCCCACAACGTCCTCACCCACGGGACGAGAAGCAGGTGCCGCTCTCCGGCAAGGGGTATCCGTTGGTCGGCACGGTGTGCTTTCCTGTGCCCCCTTCTGGGCGTCTGTTCGAGCAACCGCCGGGCAGCTGCTCACCCAGCGTCACGTTGTTCGGGCCGTGGCAGGTTCCCCCCCGCTTCGACGCGCTGCAGGAGGCGGCCCTCCATCGTCCACCTTCAACCACCACGATGCCGAGCCTGGGCATGGTGGTTTGAGCACTCCGATCGAGACTGACGGTGCTCTCGGGCGATGACTTCGGGACTACGGGAAAGCCGACGGCGGCCACGCCCCGCTGATGTGACACACAGCGTTACCGAGGCGCCCCACGGTGCCGGAGGCGTTCGGGATCCCCTCGACTCTCTGCCCCGGCCTGAAATTCTGCCGTCGCTCGCGGACACGTAGAAAACGAAACCCAAAAGCGTTCGGAAGGTCCGATGAGGATGACGCATGGATGAAACAAACAGCCGGCACCGGTTCGAGGCCATGTACCGGCACACGTATGAACAGATCCTCGGTTACGCCATGCGGCGGTGTTCCTCCCCCGAAGACGCCGCCGATGTCGTGGCCGAGACCTACGTGATCGCGTGGCGGCGAATAGGGGAGCTACCGCGTGGCGAGGCCGGCAGGCTCTGGCTGTACGGCGTGGCCCGGCGGGTCCTGGCCAACCACCGTCGTGGCGAGCGGCGCAGAGCCACTCGACACGCCGAACTCACGGCCGAGGCCGAGGTCCTCTACGCCATGCCCTCTCCTCGGACCGGGGCTGACGAAGTCGACGAGGCCATGAACCTGCTCTCCGACGACGATCGCGAGCTGCTGGCCCTGTCCGTCTGGGAGGAACTCGACCCCGGAGAGATCGCCGCGGTGCTGGGCTGCTCACGCAACGCCGCCCGCATCCGCCTGTACCGCGCCCGCAAGCGCTTCGCCAAGGCGCTGGAGAAGACCCGCCCGTCGATGCCCCGCCTCGAAGCGCGGCCGCTCATCGAGAAGGAGTCACGGTGAACAACGACCAGATCTTCAAGAACCGGGCCAGGGTACTGGACGAGCACCTGGCCGGCCGGGCGTCCACCGCGGGGGCGGACGCGCTGCTGGCCGAGATCGTGCTGCAGGAGAGGGAGCAGGAGCCGGCCCGGCGGCGGCTCATGCCGTCACCCCGCCGCGCACTGCTGGGCCTGGCCGCTGTGGCCGTCCTGACGGGAGGCTTTGTCGTCGTGCCCTCCCTCTTCAAGGAGTCCGGGCAGGTGTACGCCAGCCAGGCCGTCACAATCGACCGCGACGGCGACTGGTACGTCTTCTACATCACCGACGGCGATCCCGATCCCGCCGAGTTGGAGAAGGCCTTCAGGAAGGTCGGGCTGGACGACATCACGGTCAAGCTGATCCCCGTCTCGCCGCAGCAGCGCGCACCCGTCGTCGGGTTCGACAAGACTGATCCCGACGCACGCATGTCGTCCACCCTGTCCGACTGCGGCGAGCGGGTCGAGGGGTGTCTGACGGCCTTCCGCGTGACCGCCGACATCAAGGGGTCCGCGCAGTTCCACCTGGGCCGCCCGGCGAAGCCGGGCGAGAGGTATGCCTATCCTGCCGATGCGAGCTGGCCAGGTGAGGCCCTTGCCGGAGTGAAGCTGCAGGGACGATCGGTGGCCGAGGCGGTACAAGTCGTGCGCGAGCGCGACCTCAGGGTGGCCTACGAACTCGACTGGCCGCTTCGGGACGGAGGCGACGGCGTTCGCTACGAGCAGGGCGTGCCCGCTTCCCGCATCGATCCGAGCTGGAAGGTGGCGACAGCGGAAACCTACAACGACGGCGTGATCGTCCTGCACATCGAGCCAGGGGCAGGCGCGACTCCACCGCCCGGATTCTGAAGTGAGAACAGGTGAGCACTCGTCAGCGCCGAACGGGTGCTCACCTGTTGCGTGCCTCGGTGCGCCTCCCGCGGGGACCAGGGCCTGTTCCAGGTCCGCGCCGAGCAAGGGTGGACGACAGGACAAGCCCTAGGAGTGGGTCGAGACGCAACGCCCTGACCTGGGCGTCGGTCCTGTCGGGGGGTGTTCCGGGGGATTCCCAAACGGGGACCGTTGGACCGGGGAGGCGGCCGGGCTCGGGTCGGGGAGAACGGAGGCGGAGACCTGGTCGCCGCTTCTCGCCGCGCGCCGAAGGATCCCTCGTCTGCCCGTGCCCGGGTTCCCCTCCCGGGTTCTGCCCCGCGAGCGCTCCAGCGTCGGGGAACGCCAGGTGCAGGAGCTTGCCTGGCTCCGGGGTTGTGCGGAGCTGGGCGGACTGAGCGGGCTGGTAGTCGCCGCCGCGCTGCCGGTTGACGACGGCGAAGCGGTTGGTGGCGTTGATAAGGGCGATGACCAGCATCAAGGTGGCGAGTTGGTCGTCGTCGTAGTGCTTGGCGGCGTTGGCCCAGGCCCTCGTCGGTGACGCCGCCGGCGCCGTCGGCGATGCGGGTGCCCTGCTCGGTGAGTTCCAGGACGGCGCGCTCGGCGTCGGTGAACACCGTGCTCTCCCGCCAGGCCGCGACCAGGTTGACGCGCGTGGCGCTCTGTCCGGCGTGAGCCAGATCCTTGGCGTGCGCGATACCTGCCGCGAGGCTCAGCGGCGCGGCGTCTGACGGCCATGAAGATGCCGGTCACCCAGGCCCCGTGACAGCCAGAGCGTGTGACATGTGCCACACGCTCTGGCTGTCACAAGAGGGCGGGGACCGGTGTCTTGTGCGTGTGGCACGATCAACACCGAAAGGCAGAAACCCCACGATGAGCGAGCGCAGCGAACCGGTCATGGACACACCCGAGCCGCCCGCCGACCGTGGCCGCGTGGACTCAGCCACCGAGGTGTTCGTGGCCCACCGCAACCTGTTGTTCACCGTCGCCTACGAGATGCTCGGCTCGGCCGCCGACGCGGAGGACGTCCTGCAAGAGACGTGGCTGCGGTGGGCGGGCGTCGATCTGGACCACGTGCGGGATCGGCGCGCCTACCTGGTCCGGATCACCACGCGTCAGGCGCTCGGCCGGATGCGTACGCTCCGCCGCCGCAAGGAGTCCTACATCGGCCCCTGGCTGCCCGAGCCGCTGCTGACCGCGCCGGACGTGGCCCATGACGTGGTGCTGGCCGACAGCGTCTCGATGGCGATGCTGCTGGTGCTGGAGACTCTCGCCCCGGTCGAGCGGGCGGTGTTCGTGCTGCGCGAGGTGTTCGACCTCGGCTACGACGAGATCGCCGAAGCGGTCGGCAAGACCCCCGTCGCGGTCCGCCAGATCGCCCACCGGGCCCGGACGCACGTCGCCGCGCGCCGCCCGCGCGGGGTCGTTCCCCTGGCCGAAGCGCACGATGCGCTCAGGGCGTTCCAACGGGCGGTCGAAACCGGCGACCTGCAGAGCCTGCTCGACAAGCTCGCACCCGACGTCGTCCTGGTGGGCGACGGCGGTGGAGTCGTCCAGGCCGCGCTGACGCCCGTCGTCGGCGCCGACCAGGTGGCTCACGTGCTGGCCACCGGGCGGCTGAGCACGATCAACGCGGCATCCCTGCAGCCTGCACAGGTCAACGGCTACCCGGCACTGATCCTCCGGCTCGACGGCGAGGTCGACACCGTCCTGGCGGTACGCATCGACGACGGCCTCATCACCGGCCTGTACGCCGTACGCAACCCCGAAAAGCTGTCAAGGATCGAGCAGCCGACCACCCTGCACCGCTGAACCGGACAGCTGACGGACACCACTGGAAGAGGACAACGCGCGTCAGGCGGGCATTCCGTTGGCGCTTTGGCGCGCCGCGCCGGTCACGAACGCACGCGCAGCGACTCCAGCATCCGCACGAGGGCGGCCTGGGTGTCGGCCAGATCGTTCGGGCCCGTCGAGGAGGCCAGCCACAGCGCCGCCTCGTTCATCGCCCCCGAGAGCAGATGGGTCAGCGGCGCGAGCGGCTGGCCTGCGATGACCCCCGCCTCGACCAGTGCCGCCAGCGCGTCGGCCAGGTGGCTGGCCGACGCGGCCTCATCCATCGCCCGCCACTCGTTCCAGCCCAGTACGGCGGGGCCGTCGATGAGCATGATCTGCTGCACCTCGGGATCGGCGCCCGCGGCGAGGAAGGCCTCGCAGCCGGCGACGAGCTGGTCCCACGGGTCGTCCATGGCGTCGGCTCCTTCGGCCACCCGCCGGCCGACCTCCTGCTGCACCTGCTCGACCACCGCGCGAAACAGCTCAGCCTTGCTGTCGAAGTGGTGATAGAGCGCGCCCTTGGTGACGCCCGCGGCGCGGACGATCTCCGACAGCCCGACGGCTCCGTAGCCGCGCGCGGCGAACAGCCGCCTGCTCTCGCGCACGAGCGTCCGCCTGGTCTCCTCGCGCTGCCGCGCTCTCGCCGTCCCGTTCACATACCGATGGTATGCTGACATACCGTCGGTATGTGAAAGGACTCGCTATGACGCTGACCAGCTTCTATCCGGTCATCTGCACGACCAGCCTCAAGGAGTCGCACGACTTCTACACCCGCCTGATGGGCTTCGAGACGACCTTCGAGGCCGACTGGTACGTGAGCCTGCGCCGCGGGCCGTACGAGCTGGCCCTCCTGGACCCGAGCCACCCCACCATCCCCGAGCGGTATCGGGGCAGGGCCGCGCAGGGGCTGCTGCTCAACTTCGAGGTGGAAGACGTCGACGCCGAGTGGGAGCGGCTAGTCGTGCGGGAAGGGCTGTCCGCCGAGCTCGAGCTGCGCAGCGAGGACTTCGGGCAGCGCCACTTCATCGTGGCCGACCCCAACGGCATCCTGATCGACGTCATCACCCCGATCCCGCCGCAGGGCGAGTACGCCAACCAGTACGTCACCCCATGACTTCCCGGCCGCCCCCACATCCGGGGGCGGCCCGGGTACGCCGCCCGGGTACGCCGGCACGAGCGGACCCCACGATCACATCCCAACCCCAGACGGGAGTGGGCCGGACGATCGTCGGATCCAGGATCGCTCCGATCGCTGGCCCGGCCGAGCCGGCGTTGAGAGGCGCGGTTGAGGGGCGCAGCGGCTCGTCCATCCCCCTCCAACGGGCGCGGGCCCGCGTCGATCACCGTGACGCGCGGAACCCGGCCCGCCCTCGCCGACCCGGTCTGCCCGGTCGCGCTAGCTGTTCTGTCCTGCGAGGTTGAGTACGCGGCTGGCGGGTGCTCGGCCGTTCACTGCGGTGTGGCCGCGGTGGTGACTGTAGGTGTGGAGCCACGGCGGGAGGGCTTGGGGGGTTCGGTTGGGGTGGGGCCTATCTGAACGCCGCGACGAGGTCGGCGAACTCCTCCGGCGTGACGGTCCGTACGCCCAGCGCTTCGGCCTTGGTGCGCTTGGATCCGGCCTTCTCCCCCGCCACCAGCAGCGACGTCTTCGCCGACACGCTCGAGGACGCCTTGCCTCCCGCGCGCTCGACCAGCTCGTTCACCTCGTTGCGCGACAGCGCCTCCAGCGGTCCGCTCATCGCCCCTGTGACGACCACCGACATACCGGTCAGTGGCAGAGCGGGCACGTCGTCCGCGAGTGCGTGGCCCACGGGATCGGGGCCCTGGCCTGCGGGGGCGGGTGGCACGGCTCCTGGCTCGGTCATCGTCACCCCCGCCTTGACCAGCTTGTCGATGAGGGGCCCGAGCGCGGCCAGCTCGGCCACCACCACGGGCGCCTTTTCGGGGCCGATGCCCTCCACCGCCTGGATCGCCTCGGCGTCGGCCGCCCTGATCGCCTCCATCGTGGCGAAGTGACGGGCGATCCTGCGGCTTATCGACCGGCCGGTGCCGCGCACGCCCAGCGCGCAGAACACCCGGCTCAGCGGCCTGGTCTTGGCCTGCTCGATGGCGGCGAGCAGGTTGTCGCTGCTGACCTCGCCCATGCGCTCGAGGGGCAGCAGTTGCTCGCGGGTGAGGAAGAACAGGTCGGCGAAGTCGGCGATGAGCCCGGCGTCCAGCAGTTGAAGGATACGGCTGTCGGCGAGGCCCTCGATGTCGAGCTGGTCGCGCCCGACCGCGTAGGTGATGGAGGCGCTCGCCTTGCACGCCCTGCCGCGCACGCATCTCCACCGCTCCTGCGAGGCGTCGATGCCGTCGCCGCACGAGGGACACACCTGGGGGAACTCGATCGGCCGTTCGTCGCCGGTGCGCAGGTGCACGACGGGCGCCTCCACGCGCGGGATCACGTCGCCCGCCTTGTAGACGACGACGCTGTCGCCGAGCATGAGCCCTCGGCGGGTGATGTCGGCGACGTTGTGCAACGTCGCGTACTTGACCGTGCTGCCGTCGAGCTCCACCGGTTGGAGGACGGCCCTCGGGGCGATGACGCCGGTTCGGCCGGTGTTCCATTCCACCGCGAGCAACTTGGTGATCTTCTCGGTGGCGGGCAATTTGTAGGCGACCGCCCACCTCGGCGCCCGCGTGCCGAACCCGGCCTGTGCCTGGTCGCCGGCCAGGTCGCACTTGACGACGATGCCGTCGATGCCGAAGGGCAGCTCGGCCCTGAGTGCGGCGATCTGCTCGATCCGCTCCTGCACCCCCGCGAGGTCGGCGGCGACGACGCCCGCCACAGCCGTCACGGCCGTGGTGCGCACGCCCTGCCCCGCGACCCACTCCATGATCTGGCTGTGCGGCAGCTCCCGCAGCCGCGCGGCCAGCTCGGAGTCGTCCTGCGGCGGTAGCGGCAGCGCGCCGTAGGCGAAGAAGGTGAGCTCGCAGGTGTAGGCCCGGTCCTGGGCGCGCAGAGTGCCCGCCGCCGCGCTGCGCGGGTTGGCGAACGTCGTGCCGTCGTGCGCGCGGCGCTTGTCGCACGCCTGCGTGAACTGTTCGGCCGTCATCATCACCTCGCCGCGCAGCTCCACCGTGACCGGTTCGGCCAGCCGCTCCGGCAGGCCGACGACGGTGCCGATGGCGTGCGAGACGTCCTCACCGGCGGCGCCGTCTCCCCTGGTGACCAACTGGACGAGCCGCCCGCCCCGGTAGCGCGCGGAGACCGCGAGCCCGTCGAGCTTGGGCTCCACACTCCACGCGGCGACCTGCCGCCCGAGCCTGCGCTCCAGCGAGGTCACCCAACCGGCCAGCTGCTCGGGCTTGAAGACGTTGTCGAGCGAGAGCATCGGCACCGTGTGCGGCACGTCGCCCACCACCGCGCCACCGGCCACCTTGCCCGTCGGGGAGTCGGGCAGCACCTCGTCGGGGTGGGCCTGCTCGTAGGCCTCGATGCCGCGCACCAGCCGGTCGTAGGCGTCGTCGTCGAGCGCGGAGGTGCCGTCGGCGTAGTAGGCGGCGGAGGCTCCGACGGCCTCGCGCACGGCCTCGGCGTAGGAGGCGCGATCAGCAAGGGTGATCATGGGGGGTGCGTCGCTCATGCGTTCATCATGCCGGTCGGCACCGACAATCCATGGAGGCCGGGAAGGCCGCCCCCGCAGACGACCGTCCCGGCACGGAGCAGCGAACCTACCGCTTCTCGACGTGCCGGTTCCACGTCCATGGTGGGGATGCCACATGCGGGCGCTTCTGCTACCGGGCCGGAATCACCTGCCCGTCGGCCCGGTCTGAAGGGTCACGCGAAAGCCGCCGCCCGGTCGCGGAACTCAGGCATGACCACCCCGCCTGGCGGGGTACGGCTGGCCCCGGCGTCGTGGGCGCGGATCTCGCGTGTGAAGCAATTCTGCTGGTCATACCCACTTTCGGCGCTTCGCAGTACATGAGACATATCACAACTCCACAGGTTTCCTGCCGGAACGATAGGGCAATTTGAAGCGGCCGCTGCGAAGTTCTCGCAAGCCGCAAATCAAGATCATTGCTTGACCCATGGCAACGAGACGAAATTCAGAAGGACGAAGACGAAGCATGTCGTTCACCGACGAGTACGACCACGACGACGCGCACGCCGAGTGCTTCCAGCCACACGGGGGCACCGACCTCGACTACTACGGCAGTGAGGGACGGCCGTTGTAGGTCTCGGACCAGCCGGTCGCCGAACGTCCGAGACGGCAGGAACGGGCGGTCAAACGACCCAGGTGCAGTGGCATAGCCGAACTGCGCCGCACGTCGATTGACGATCAGAATTCTGCTGCTGGAAGCAGTTCCGTTCTCTGGCTTCCAGCAGCAGATCCGCTCAGTAGAACAAACGCCTCCGCCACGATGGGCCCAGCGCTGGGAGCTGCTGGTGCGGTAGGCGTCCCAACATCTCAAGAGCCGCCGACCCCATGCTGGCCGGCGCCCGCATGGCGGCCTCGGCCAGCGGCGGCGTCTTCGCCAGACGGGTCGCGCAGGTCAGGCGCGGCGACGACGCGTACCGGAAGATCGGTGGTGAAGCCCAGGAGTCGCAGCGCCCGCCTCATCGCTGTCCGCTCTGATCTCACGTTCGCCCCAGGCCGTATCTCTCGACGACCGCGGTGACGGCGAGGGCGAGCCGATCCAGCAGCAGTTCGTCGAGCGGGCCGGCCCGGTGGGGCTGGCCGTTCGAGCCACACCGTCTCGACCTCCTGCTCGTCCAGCGCGATCGGGCGGCTCGACGAGGCGTCCGCCCGCGGGGCGGGCGCATTTCCTGCCGTCGGGCCCTTTCCGTATCGCGCGGTCGGTGCTGCGGAGCCGGATCCCGGCCACACGCTCGGCGAAGCCCGCCGACGCCCTGGCGAGCGCAGGAAGATCGGCCCATCAGCGTGTCGTAACACACGACGACGTGAGTCGAGGTGCGACAGCCGTACCGCGAGTGCCTCACAGCAAGAGGACAGGCGCCGATCGTCGCTGTATGCCCCGCCACTGGCGGATGACCCCACCGGGCGGGGACCGCGAGGATGACTGAAATGGATCCGGAAGCCGAAGCACCCGGCCCCGAGGCGGCTCTTGACCCAGAGCCTGCAGACCGTGTGACATACATCGTGTATGTTACCGACACGGAGTAGGCGCTCACCCCCCGAGCCGCCGTCGCGGGCCGTCGCCACCGCGGAAAGGCCTGTGTCCGATCATCCGAATCCGTTCTACCAGGAGTAGACGTGAAACGATTCCTCGCGTTCTTAAGCTCTTTTCTGCTGGTCGGCTCACTTGCCGCACCTCCCGCCGCCGCCGCGGCGGCCGCTCCGCGGCTGAAGCTCAGCTTCGGGTGGTGCAAGACGGCCTGCGAGATCCGTATCAAGGTGACGAACACCAGCCGGTACGACATCGCCTGGGTGGGCGGAACCTGTCGCCTCAGGGTCAACGGACGTTACGTGGGCAAGGGGACGGTCTACCTCGGCCCCATCAAGCGTGGCCATTCCCGCAGCAGCACGTGCAACGTGGTCGATTCGCGGCTGAAAGAGGCGTGGTGGGACTACGAGAACGGCGACGCCGACTTCAGGACGTACGCCACCGTCAAGGCGATCCCCCACTACCGGTACCGCCGTTGATCCCGGCTCTGCTCCCAGACGCACCCGGCCCGCGTGTGACGCGGTTGGCCGTGACGGTGACCTGTCTACCCCTGGCATCATCGGTTCTTCACCGGCCAACCCGAGGTTGCCTTCCACACCCTCTGACCTGGGCCGATTCAGCAGGAACCGGGGCGGCCCCACGGACCCCCGCTCACCCAGGGAACCCGGTCGTTCCGGTCCCGGGGCGGACGAGCCCGCTCTCGTAGGCGAAGACGACCGCCTGGACGCGGGTGGTCACGTTGAGCTTCATCAGGATCCGGGACAGGTGCGTCTTGACGGTCGCCTCGCCCAGGTAGAGCCGGGTCGCGATCTGGGTGTTCGTCAAGCCCTGCGCCAGCAGCTTCAACACGTCGGTCTCCCGGGTGGTGAGCGACTCCAGCTCGGCCGCCCGGCTCGTCACCTGGCTCGGATCCGGCTGCGCGGCGAACGCCGCGATCACCCTCAGGGTGACCGCAGGGTCCAGCAGGCCGCCGCCGGCCGCGACCGTCCGCACCGCCTCGATCAGATGCTCCGGCGGCGCCACCTTCAGCAGGAACCCGCTGACTCCGGCGCGCAGTGCGGACGCGACGTGCTCGTCCTCGTCGAACGTGGTCAGCACGATGACCTTGCTGTCCGGGTGCTCGCGTACGAGCCGCCGCGCCGCTTCCAGACCGTCCATGCGCGGCATGCGCACGTCGATCAGCACGACGTCGGGGCGGGTACGCGCGACGAGGTCAAGGGCCTCGACGCCGTCGGCCGCCTCTCCGACGACCCGGATGTCCGACTCGCCGCTGAGCACCATCCGCAGGCCTACCCGGATCATCGCCTCGTCGTCGACGAGCGCCACCGAGATGGTCATGTCGTTGTTTCCTACCGTGTTCGGGGGAGCGGGAATCGGGCACGGACCGCGAAGCCGCCATCCGGTTCGGGGGCGGCATGCAGGCTGCCGTGCACCATCGCCAGCCGTTCGCGCATGCCGACCAACCCGTGGCCGCCGCGCTTCGCGGGTATCCCGGCGCGCGGCACCCGCGCGGGTTCGTTGCGCACCTCCAGAGTCAGCGCCTGCTCGGTGTATCCGATGGCGACCGCGGTCGGAGCCGCGCCGGCGTGCCGGAGCACATTCGTCAGCGCCTCCTGCAGCACGCGGTAGGCGGTGAGATCGAGCACCGGCGGCAGCCGCGGCAGGTCGGCCGGGGAGTTCAGGCGCACCACCAGGCCGGCGGCGCGCACGTCGGAGATCAGCTCGTCGACCCGGGCCAGTGACGGGACGGGCGCCGGCCGCTCGCCGTCGCCACGCTCGCGCAGGATGCCGACCAGGCCGCGCATCTCCTCCACCGTCTGCCGCCCGAGCCGCTCCAGTCCGGCCACGATCTCCTGCTCGGGGGGACGGTCGGACAGCAGCCGGCGCAAGCCGCCCAGCTGCAGGGTCATCACACTGACAGAGTGCGCGACGGCGTCGTGCACCTCCCGCGCGATGCGCGTGCGCTCCTGGACGACCGCGGCCTGGGCGTTCGCCTCCCGCTCGGCGTCGAGCGCCGCGGCCAGCTCGGCCAGCTTCACCGCCCGTTCGCCGCTACGCCGTGCGAGCAGTCCCATGCACCAGCCCGGCAGCAGGATCGCCGGCACGAAGAACAGCTCCCACAGCGACTCGCCGGCGATGACCGACGTCCCGGCGAAGGACCCGGCCGCACAGCACAGCGCGACGGCTGAACGCCCCGGCGGCTCCCGCCATCCGGCCCAGGCGACCGCCCCGATGAGGCCGATCATCGCCGCGCCGCCGGCTCCCGGTGCGCCGAACGCCACCACGCCGATCGGGAAGCAGGCGGCCGCGACGACCGCGCCGACGAGGGGATACCAGGTGGAGACCACCAGACCGACGCCCAGCACGATCCCCGAGATGGAGGTGGCCGCGGCGCTGGCGCCGAAGAAGTCGTCGAGGTTCGTCTCCACGACGGACAGGGCGCCGATCAGCGGTCCGAACACCAGCGGAACGAGGCGGGCGTCCCTCAGCCGGGTCATCGTCATGGCTACCGATGGTAATGACGTCCGGTGCCTGCCGAGTCCGCCAGATGGCGGACCACCGCCGCGTAGCGGGTCCCTCGAACGGCGGACCCGCGCGCGAGCCGGTCCGTCGAAGCGCGGAGCCATCACTGTACGCAACGGCTGACGCGCCGCCTGCCGTCCCGGCGGGAGAGTTCTTCCGCTGACGACACGCGACCCGGAGGTACGACATGACCACCCCTGCTCACACCGCGACGGCCACCACCGCCGGCCTCCCCGAGCCCGCTGACAGAGCCGGCCGTCTCCTGCGGCGCGCCGGCGGTGCCGCCCTGATCGCCGGCCCCCTGCTCATGTTCGCCGGCATGATGACCTGCCCGCCGCAGGACTCCGACTCGACGGTGGACTACGTCACCTCGCTGGCCCGCGACAGCTTCCTGACGGAGCTGTCGGCGATCCTGCTGCACTACGGCCTGATCGCCGGCGCGCTGGGGGCCATGGTCGTGCCCGGGCTCATCCGCGGGCGAAAAGGGCGGTGGCCGACCCTGTTCGGGGCGCTGGCCGCCGCAGTCGGGCTGCTGAACGTGTCCGGCGCCGTACGCGACGACTGGTGGCGGATGGTCGTCGGCCGGCAGTTGCCGATCGACGTCGCGGTGCGGATCTCCGACACCGTGGACGGGTCGGCGTTCATGCCCCTGTGGAGCGGCACCGAGATGTTCGCCTTCCTGGGCCTGCTCGCGCTGTGCGCCGGGCTCGCCCGCGCCGGTGTGGTCGGCTGGTGGCTGACCGCCGTCTACCTCGGTGCTTTCGTCGCGATGATGTTCATCCCGATCCACCTGACGCATGTGGTGGGCGGCGCGTTCAGCCTGCTGTTCCTCCCGCTCGCGGTCGCCGGTGTGCGCACGTTCCAGCGCGAGCGTGCCGCAGTGTGACACCGGCGGCACGGTTGCCGCCGAAGCGCCGGCCGACCGGTGAGGGGGCCGCTCAGGCCGCACCCTCATGACCGTCGCGCCGGTGAGGCGGTGACGTTTGCAGTTGCTTCCAACTCTCCCTCAAGTCAGATCAATCAGACTACGCGGGCTATTTCACTAGATAACGGAGTTTGCGTGAGGAAAGACCTATGGTGGCGGAGCGTCCTGTCGGCGGCCGCCGCTCTCTGCCTGTCGACGGGGGTGTTCGCCGCTCCCGCGAACGCCGCGGCAGCGCCTACTGTCCAGATCGCCGCGGTCAAGGCGTCCCCGGCCCGCAGCGGCGGGCCGTGTCCGGCCTCGACGCTCTTCTCCGCGACCGTCACGGTCAAGGGGGCGGCCCGGCTGACCTACCGCTGGATCCGCAGCGACGGCAGCAGGAGCGTGGTAAAGACCGTCCGGGCGGGAGCGAGGACCACGCTGAGGGAACGGCGCTCCTTCTCCGGCAGCACCCGGGGCTGGCAGGCCGTACAGGTGCTCAGCCCGAAGAAGCTGGTATCCAAGCGCGCCCACTACTCGGTCTCCTGTGAAGCGGGGCCGCGGGACGTCAGCCTCTCCGAGGCGCCCGGACTGTCGCCGGCGCCTACGGCGTCGGCCGAGGTGACCGGCGACGGCTACTCGGGAAAGTGCCCGACCGGAGGCGGAACGCTGCGCTTCACCGGCACGATCAAGGTTTCCCGGGTGCCCGCGGCCGTCTCCTACCGCTGGGTGGACAGCGACGGCGGCGCGCTCGGCACCGAGCGGCTCTGGTTCTCCGGCGCCTCCACGCGGACGGTCGGCTCCAGCCGTACCTTCCTGACCGGCCAGTCGGGTACGCGCTGGATCGAGATCCTGGGTCCTGACGGCAGGGTGCTGAACACGTCGAACAGGGCCCCGTACCGCGTCGCCTGCGCGGCCGACCCGGCCCCGCCCCCGGTCGTCGCGAGCGTGACGAACCCGTGGGTGACGCCGGCCGGCTACCAGGGCTCCTGCACCAGGCCGCTACAGTTCACCTTCCACGCGACCCTCGCCGTGTCGCAGCCGGCGAAGGTCACCTACAGATGGGTCCGCAGCGACGGCACCACGGTGCCCGGCGAGACCGAGATCAAGGGCACCGACCTCACCAGGGACCTCACCCTCACCTGGCCGGTCGCCGACCCGGCCAGGACGAACGGCGGATCGGCCTGGGTCGAGGTCACCTCGCCGGGCCAGGCGCGGACCCAGCCGGTGAAGTTCGCCATCACGTGCGTTCACGTCAACTTCTCCGAGACCAAGGTCGTCTCGCCCGCCCAGCCGTACACCGGGGCCTGCCCCGTGACGGTGCGGACCACGGCGACGATCACCGTGACGGGCGGGTCCGCGCTGGTCTGGCACTCCTGGAAGTACCCCGGCACGAGCGTCGCCGTCGAGAGGATCTCTGGAAGCAGGACCTACACCAGGGACTGGGTCGAGACCGGCACCGCGAAGGGATCGACCGCCCTTCTCGTCGCCACCGCCGACGACTACGGCCACTGGAAGGAGTCGGCGCCGATCACCTGGTCGGTCACCTGCAGGGCCGACGAACCGGGCCAGGTCACCGTGTCCCGGACGGCCGTCACCACGTGGAGCGGCGAACCGGGCGCCTGCACGACTGCCAACCCCTACCAGCTCACCGCCGCGGCGACGGTCACCGCCCCCAAGGGCCTGACCTACCCGCTGACCGTGACCTACCGGTGGCGCTGGGACGACGGCGGCTACGGGCAGGAGGAGAAGCTCCAGTTCACCGAGCCGGGAACGCGGCGTGCCACGCACACCTGGATGACCTCCAGGAGCCACGCGGCCACGATGTGGCTGGACGTCACCGGCCCCGCCAAGGTCCAGGGCGCGCCGGGAGAGTACTCCCTGACCTGCAACGGAAAGCCGCCCACGCCGGACATCGGCGGGAAGGTGATGTCGGTGACGAGTGCGGCCATCACGCCGGCCAACCACACGGGCGCCTGCCCGGTCGATCTGAAGGCCACCGCGACGATCACGGTGTCCGCGCCGACCTCGGTGCCGGTCGAGTACGCCTGGCGCTTCGACAACAACACCAGCAGCCCGACCCAGCAGATCACGTTCCCCGAAGGCGGCCCGCTCACCAGAACCGTGGAGTGGAAGGACTGGCGCGCGATCGTGTCCACCCGCGGAAAGGTGACCGGCTACCTCCAGGTCGTCGCGCCCAACAGGGCGGTTTCCGAATTCGTCTCGTACAGCGTCACCTGTGGCTGACGGGCCTGGCTCCACTCGCCCCCTTCCCGCAGAGGGTCAGCCCGATGGGCCACTTGCGTGTTCGCCCGCACGACCTCGGCGGCCACACCTGTCGGACTCTTCGGCGAGATTCTCGCGCCGGCGTGCCGGCGCGACGTTCACGGTCAGTCCGTGGACCGCCGCGCCTTCGGCACGTCCTGGCTCGCCGGGCGAGGCTGCACGAGCACTGGCGCGTCCGACACGACCACGACGGAATACGGCAGGCTCGGGGACGGCAGGTCGGAATCGACCAGCTCCTCCAAGATCGGAGACTGCGTGCGCTGCGGAGGGATGACCAAGCGGAACGGCCCGAGCGGCTGACCGCCCTCCGCGCAGAACGTCAGCTCGACGTGGGCGTTGCAGGGGCTGATGTTGAACAGGCTGAGCTGGTCGCCGGGCATGCACCCGTCCGTGATCGCCATCTTCCAGTTCCCCACCATGGTGCTCATGCGCGACTCCCGTCTGCTACTGCGGCAGTCGTCCCGCTACCCCGTTATCCAGGAGTCACGCTTGTCGTGCCCGCCGGCCTCCAACGGATCGCCTCCGGCGCACAGTGACCGCACGGCTTGCTCAGCCGGGTCGCGCCCGCCCGAGACGACGAGGACATCGGAGGCGGGGGCCTGTCGGCAGGACGTGGCCTGGCCGGCGCCTCAGCCCGTGGTGTGCCTGGTGGTGCGCTGCCGGAGGAGGTCGGGGCCGCGCCACAGCCCGATAGCGATCGCCATCGCGAAGACCGGGACGGCCAACGCGGGCGACGGCCACAGCAGGCCGTCTCGTGCTTCTGTCGCGATCACTCCTGCTGCGTTCAGGGCGGCCACGGGCAGCAGGCAGGCGGCCACGCCGGCGGTTCGTGCCCGCCATCCGCGCCTGGCCGCCCAGGTGGCCGACGGCAGGAGCACCATCAGGGCGGGCACAGCGAGCGATGTCCCCGCCAACAGCCCGACGACACCGCCCACCAGGGAAACCTGCGCCAGCCCTGCGAGGAACGCGAGCCGGTCCACGTGTTCGGCGCCGGCAAGGGCGCTGATGAGGAACACCTGGGCGGTGATCACCCCTGTGAAGGCGCCACCCGCGGCGCCGGTAACGAGCATCCGGCCGACGATGCCCCACCCGGTGCGCCGGCCGGACGTGGTCTCGGGCGGCGCGGGTGGCAGCCGTGGGAAGATCGCCGTCACCGCCTCAGTGTCGCACGATGTCCGCCCCTGCCCAGCTGTGAGGCGCTGGTGGCGCCGGAACCGGCCGCGGACTGCCTCGTTCGCGGCGGTCCGAGGCGGTGGCCGCCCTGTTCGATCGGTCCGGTCGGGCCGCTCGGAGACCCCGGCTAGACGGCGACCGAGAGGCTGACGGCCAGACCTGAGCTCACGCTGCCGGTGACCGTGCCGAGCTGGCTCGTGTGCCCGTCGCCGAAGATGCCGTCACTGTCCAGGGACACCTGTGACAGGTTGCGCACGCTCTGGGTGTAGCCATCGGTCGCGTACACCGCCTCGCAGACGTCTCGGGGCAGCGCCAGCTGCGAGACGACGATCTTATGGTCGGGGCTCGTGGTCCTGGCCAGGCTCGGGTAGACCTCGAAGTGGATGTGCGGCCACCGCCCCGCGTAACAGGCAGGGAAGATGCTCTTGAAGGTGAGCTTTCCTTCGCCGTCGGATTCCTGGACGCCGCGCAGGTAGTTCTCGCTCGCGATGCTCTCGGAGTACATCGAGTAGTTGCCGTCGCGGTCGCACTGCCACACGTAGACCGCCGCGCCTGCCAGGGCCGAGCAGCCCCTGGAGGAGTCGAGGAGGGTCAGGTCGATGGTGAGGGGCACGCCTTCGGCGGTGCCCGAGGCCGAGCCGACGCTGCCGCGGATGTCGCTGCGGACGACGCCGCTCCGGGTGAGGATGTTCGGGCCGTTCGAGCCGTCACCCGGGTACGGCCCCGCGGTCTCCTCCGGGATCTGCGCGCACGTGGCGCTCGATGCGGACGCGCCTGCGCTCGACGACGCGCGGGGCGGCCCACTCGAGGACGTGTTCGGCGCGGCGCCGGTCGAGTCGCCGCCGCAACCGGTCAGCGTGGCCAGGCCTGCGCCGGCCAGCAGCCCCAGGACCTTCCGGCGCTCCAGCAGCGCCGCCATGTCGAACTGGAGTCCCCTGTCGAAGATGTCGTGGTGCGGCATGGGTACTCCAGGGTTCACCCGCCGATATCTTGCTGTCGTCCACGGTCAGCAGCCAGGCCCCTTTGGTCCGACTCCTCCTCCGTCGTAGGCGAAGCGAATCCGCCCCCATCTGGCGAGGCGCCTGAACCGGAACCAGCCGGAACTCATGGGATCGCTCTCTAACACTCGCTATAAGCTTTGTCACATCCTTCCATGCACTCCTCATAGGCCGAGGAGCCGGGTCGGTAACGCTCGGCGCAGGAGGCCTGACAGTACCTGTACTCCTTACTGCAGTACGTCCGCAATTCCTCGGCTAGTTCAGTCAGGATCCAACCTCCGAGCCGTTCTGTGTGTCGTGAATCAGTCCTCCGGCCCGGGGCCAAAGCGCGTTCCAGAAGGACATTCCACGCGAGTGCCGGGATCTGCTCCCGCGCATTGGTGCGCGTCGTCCTTCTGGCAGAGTTGCCTATTTGCTGATAGATGTCGTTGAGGGTCGGGTCGGCGAAGGAGACTTCGACCACCATCAATGTCTTGCCACAACAGTCGTGTACCTCTTCGGTGGTGGTGATGGTTCCTATTGCGCCTGTTGGCACGGTTACCGCATAAGAGCAGAGGCATCCTGCGTCGCGTGCGAATGGGGTGACCTTGACGCGGTCGGGCTGGTCTGCGATCCCGTCTATCGTGGACAGCGAACGTGACCGTTCTTGCTGCTTTTGCAGCTCGTCCAAGGAAATTGTCTCGCCTGCCACTGTCTGCCTCCGGATGTACGAGATCGCTCTCGATGCCATGTGCCCTCTCTCGCAGGTGCGAGGGCGGGCCGGCCAGAACTCTGCACGTTCCCATGCCAATTTCTCGCACTCCGAGGCCGTCCCATACCCAGGCGATGAGGGATCTTGCCGAATGCGAGGGGATACCGTTTCAGGCGATCGCGAGCCGTTGTTGTCGGATACCCGGTACTGCAACGCACCCTATGCCGTGCCGTTATCTGGCAGACCGGCAGCGGCGACGACGAACGTTACCGCGCGGGTCAGCCGCAGGGACGTCTCCGCCAAACCCGCGTGGAAGCAGATGGCCGGCCGCCTGGAGGAGGCTGGCGACGACGCCCTGGTCCGGGTGGTTACCCCGGCCGATGGGCACGCCCGGTTGTCGGTGGAAAAGCTCGGCGCGCTCGGTGAATCTCCGTCGCTGAAGTGGTTGCGCGCGGCCTGCCAGGCGATGCTGCCGCGGATCGACCTGCCCGAGCTGCTGCTGGAGGTGCACTCCTGGACCGGGTTTCTGGACGCCTACGTGCATCTGGCCGATATCTCGGGACGACCTGGCGACGATGTTCTGCAAGCGTGTGGCGACGAAGATCAAGAAGGCCAAGGCAGAGCTGGAGGAGATCCGGCTCGCCGAGCGGGAGAAACGTCGCCAACAAGCACTTCTCGATCGTGCTGCTGAACGAGGCGGTCGCCGACCTGGTGAACGCGCACGCCCGCCTGGACATCTCGCAGGCGTGGGGTGACGGGACCGCGGTGGCGGCGGACGGCACCCACATGGACACCTATCTCGACAACCTGCTCTCCGAGACGAGGTGAGGTACGGCAAGCCGGGCGGCATCGCCTACCACCACGTCTCGGACACCTACATCGCGCTGTTCACGCACTTCATCCCGTGCGGCGTGTGGGAGGCCGTCTACATCATCGAGGGCTTGCTGAAGAACACCTCCGAGGTGCAGCCGACCACGGTGCACGCGGATACGCAGGGCCAGAGCTTCCCTGTCTTTGCGCTCGCCCACCTCCTGGGTTTCGACCTGATGCCCAGGATCAGGAACTGGAAGGAGCTGACCTTCTACCGGCCCTCCAAGCAGACGGAGTACGTGCACATCGACGCCCTGTTCGGCGAGCCGGGCAAGAACACAATCGACTTCGACCTGATCGAGTCCCAGTTCCGCCACCTGATGCGCGTGGCCGTCTCCGTGCGCGAGGGCACCATCTCCTCTTCCACGCTACTCAAGCGCCTGCGGTCGGGGTCGCGGAAGAACGCCACCTACGCCGCCTTCCGCGAGGTCGGCCGCGTGATCTGCACCGTCCAGCTCCTGCGCTATCTCTCGGACGCGCCGCTGCGCCGGCGGGTGACCGCTGCGGCCAACAAGGTCGAGTCGTTCAACCGGTTTTCCCAGTGGATCGGCTTCGGCAACCGCGGCGTCATCGCCGACAACGACCCCATCGAGCAGGAGAAGGCGATGAAGTTCAACGCCCTGCTCACGAACGCGGTGATCTTCCACAACGCCCTGGACATCGCGGAGATCGTCCGCCAGCTGCTGGAGGAGGGATGGGAGATCGACCCGGAAGACCTGGCGCACATTTCGCCGTACCTGACCGAACACATCAACCGGTTCGGCGAGTACAGCACCCACGAACTCGGCATCCAGCCGGAAGCGTATGGCCCGAGGCTTGACGTCGACTTCACCCCGCTCCGTGAGCAGGGTCTGATCGCCACCGGCCTCGGCCAGGCATCTTGACCCAACGTTCTCGCCTACGCGGCCGCCCTATTTTTGGATCGGGATGCGGGTCGGCTATGAGGTGGGCCGCAGAAAGCCGACGACAGCCTCCTTCTCCATGTCGATACCCCGCTCGATCTGAGGCCGGACAGGTTCGAACGCATCCACCTGGATGGAGCGCGAGCCGGAGCCACGGGTCCAGGTGGCGATGGCCAGGCCGTCGGCGATGACGGTGGGCCGGATGAGGCCGCCTCCTGGCCAGACGCGGGCTTGGTGGAGAGCGGGGACGGACACCTCGCGGGTGCGGTAGCCGATCAGGTAGTTGTCGTAGGCAGGCAGCATGCGAACGTCCGGGGTGTCAGACGAGCCTGGGAGTTCTTTCACCCGCCCGGCGAGCATGGTCAACGTGCCGTACTCGGTTATCGCGCCCGATTCCGCCAGCATTTTCCAGGCCCTGCGGGCCCAGGTGACCGGCAGCCCGGACCAGGTGGCGAAGTCCTCCAAGGTCGCGGGGGCGTACGCGGCCAGGTAGCGGCGGGCCAGCTCGGCGAGGGCAGCGTCGCCCTCCCACCGGAAGCGCCCCGTGGTGGGCAGCCAGTCGTTGAGCAGTACATAGGTGGCCTCCCCGGTGCGCTGTGGGCCGTGGCAGAGGATGCCGGTGAGTGCTGCGTGGCGGATCAGGTGGAACGGCGCCTGGCCGTCCGGCGGAATACCTAGGGTGGTGAGGTGCTCGGTCAGCTCGGCCCGGGTGAGTGGGCCGTGCGAGGCAAGAGCGCGCCGGATGAGATGGTCGGCGCGCTGGCGCAGATCGTCGTCCAGGCCCAGCTGCTGGTAGCGGCGGTTGGTTGCGGCAAGGATGCGCGGGGACAGCAACGGCAACACCCAGCGGGCGTCGTCGCTGGGGATGGTGTGCAGGGTGCCGCGCATGTACCAGTTGCGGACGATGCTCCGCTCTTTCTCGTATGCCGTGCGGATGGCCTGGGCGGTGATGTCCCGGCCGCGTACGCGGATGCCCAGGTCGGAGGCTGTGGCGTCCTGGGCCTGGATGGCGAAGACCCGTTGGACGACCGCCTCGACAGAGTCCTCCCGTGCTCCGCCGGCCAGGGCCTGGGCCCGCAGCCGGCGGACGCGCTCGTGGTCAAGCATCGGGCTCAGCCAGCGCGGTCAGGAGACGGCCTTGTCGAGGATGTCGGCGAGTTCGGTGGGCGCGGACAGCATCGGCCAGTGCCCGGTGGGCAGGTCGAAGCGCCGCCACGGCGGCTGGTTCAGGTAGGCCAGCATCGGCACCCCGGCATTCAGCAGCCCCGTGAAGTCATGGCACGCGACCAGGACACGGTCCACACCGGGACCGGGCTCTGCCGGGCCGGTAAGACGCTGGGCGTAGGTGCCGAACGGCTGAGGGGTGGCACGCGAGCGAAGAGCGTCCCGCTGGCCCTCATCGAGCCCGTCGAGGCTGCTGGACAAGCCCAGGACCTCAAACGGCGGCATCGGCAGCCTCCATCCGTCACCGGAAGCGGAGACCTGGTGACGCAGCTGGTCCACTGCCTGCGGTGGCATGAGGTCCAGCATGCACATGTCCGCGGCGAACGGGGCGCTGTCCACATAGACCACGCGCTCCAGCCGGTCGTCGAGACGTCCGGCTGCCCCGGTCACCGGAGCAGCTGCATAGCTGTGGGCGACCAGCGTGACATCGCGCAGATCGTTCCGCTCGACGAAGCCGGTGATGTCGGCGATGTGCGTGTCCAGGTCCGTCTCGGGTCCGCCCTGGTCTGCGTGCTCGGCCAGGCCCGTCAGTGTCAGCGGCAGCGCCGCGTGGCCGCGCTCGCGCAGAGCGCGGGCGGTGTCTTCCCAGGCCCACGCCCCGAGCCAGGCGCCAGGAACGAGTACGAAGTTGGTCATGTGATCTCCCAGAAGTAGGTGTTGCGGGGAGCGTAAGGTCGATACAGGACAGAATCCGCCCTGAAATGCCGAGTGATCCATGTCGCATCCCCTCACCCGCGTGCTGACCCTGCTGGAACTCCTCCAGTCCAACGTCCGGCTCACCGGGGCGGAGCTGGCCGACCGCCTGGACACCGACGTCCGCACCGTGCGCCGCTACATGTCCCACCTTCGCGACTTGGGCATCCCCGTGGAGGCCGAACGCGGCCGCTACGGCGGCTACCGACTGGCCCGCGGCTACCGCATGCCACCTCTGGTCCTCACCAATGACGAGGCCCTCGCCGTCGTTCTTGGCCTGCTCGCGGCAGAACGTCTGGGCATGGGCACTGCCGCGCCGGCCAGTGCCGGGGCCTTGGCCAAGATCGAGCGGGTGCTTCCGCACGCCCTGCGCGAACCGCTCGCCGCCATGCGGGAGACCCTGTCCTTCACCGCCAACGCCGTGATCGGGCAGGCACCCGGAACCGGCGTTCTGCTGGCACTGGCCCAGGCCTCCCGCGCCCACACGACCGTCGGTATCAGCCACCAGTCCTGGCGCCAGGAACACACCGAACGCGACATCGACCCATACGGCGTGGTCTTCCACACCGGCCGCTGGTACGTCGTCGGCCACGACCACCTCCGCGACAGCCTGCGGACCTTCCGCATCGACCGCATCACCTCCGTCACCCCCCGAGCCCATAGCTTCACCGCACCCGACGGCTTCGACCCCGTGGCCCACCTGACCTCGACCCTCGCTCAGGGGCGCTACCGCTGGCAGGTCGAGGTGACGATCCATGGCCCCCTCGATGAGATCGCTCGCCGGCTGCCTCGCTCAGCGGTGACCCTCACCGCCCAGCCCACCGGCGTTCTCATGCACGCACGGGCAGAACGGCTGGACGGCATGGCCCACATGCTCGCCTCCCTGGAGTGGCCCTTCACCATCCACCATCCCGACGAACTACGGCAGGCGCTCAAGAATCTGGCCGCCCAGCTCACCGCAGCCGCCCAGCGGAGACCGGAAGGACTGCCGCAGTAAATGCCGGATTTACTGCGGTAGAGCCCTTACCGTGATCATCGCGACCTGCGGCGGGCTCTCCGGCTGCCGCAGGTGAGGTATACGCATTTACTGCGGCAGTGCTGGAAGGGCAGGGCAGGCGTGACGATCGAACCGGTGACCGAACTTGGGAGCGGGGGCGCGCTCCGTCTGCCGCGCGCCCAGGTCGAGCCCCTGTCCGCCGCGCCGCCGTCATACACCGAGGCAGTCGAGCGGTACCTCACTGGTGCGAGCATCGCGAAGTCCTCGGCGCGGATCTACCGGATCTCGCTGACGACGTGGGGGTGGATGCTCGCCGGCGAGCCTGCGCCGACGGGGCCCGCCCGCCGGGGCGCGAAGCTGCCCCAGTTCCCTGTCGCCGCGATCGGCGACCCGGCGCTTCCGGAGGTGCTCGCCGAACTGGCGGCGGCGCGGGCGGACGAGATGGACGCCGACACCGTCAACCGCGAACTGTCCATCACGCGCAAAGCGATCTGCTGGTGGCAACGCCAGGGCTGGATCGAAGCCGACCCAACGATCGGCATCGAGCGGCGGCCGGCGCCGCCCGACCGCACCAAGGCCCTGGCAGAGAACCAGATCGCCGCCCTGTGGCGCCTGGATGTCGCCCTGCGGGAGAAGACGTGCTGGAAGCTCCTTTACGAAAGTGCCTGAACGTGGAAGACCTGCACTCGCAGGACAAACGCGGCAGGATCACCGCCAAGGGCGGGGCGACCGAGTGGATTCACTGGCAGTCCGGCACCGCCCAGCTGCTGCCCCGCCTCATCGCCCGCCGCACCCGCGGCCCGCTGTTCCTCACCGACCGCAAGGCCCCGGCCGGGACACCGACGCTGGACGTGTGCCCCGAGACCGGACGGGCCCGGCTCTCCTACCGCCGGGCCGAGGAGATCTTCGAAGAGAACACCCGACTGCTGGCCAACTCGCTCGCCTCACCCGAGGACATCGAGAACCTGGACGGCTGGACACTTCACCAGCTCCGCCACAGCGCACTCACCCACGACGCCGAGAACGGCACCTCGACCCCGATGCTGCTGGCCCGCTCCCGCCACGCCTCCGTCCGCTCCCTGGAGCGATACGCCCGCCCCGGCGTCGACGCAGTCGCCCGACACGTCGCCGGACGCGACCCCGCTGCACGCCGCCGTACATAAATCCGAGCGGATCAGGGCTTCAAGATCATCCCGTTGCCCCTTTGGCGCGTATCTCGGTCACACCCCTACCGGATCGCAGGTGTTCAGTCCGCCGGCTGAGCCGGATCGGCCTGCTCGCCGCAGAACACCTCATTGACGAGCCTTCGCTGGGCGTTCTGAAACGCTGCTGCGATGGACATGCCGGCGTCGTCCACCCAGTTCAGTACGGCGGTCAGGGTCTTGCCGCCGCCGGGCGTGCTGTACATCAGCGACGCGGAGCCGACGTTGCCGCCGTTGTGGGTGATGACGGTACCGCCGCAGTCCGTTTTCTGGACGAACACTCCCAGCCCGTAGTCCATGTTCGGGATGCCCGTGGCGTGCGGGGTGCACATCTCGGCCAGCAGCGGCGCCGGCAGGAGCCTGCCGCCTACCAGCGCGGAGATGAACGTGGCCAGGTCCTGGCTGGTCGAGATCATGTCACCGCCGGTGGAGACCCAGGAGGGGTTGTAGCGGGTGATGTCGACCGTCTCCTGCCGGCCGTCTTCCTCGTAGCGGTAGTAGATGTGGGCGTGCGGCTCAGGAATCTCCGGCGAAGCGTCCGGCACCACCGTGCCCGACAGCCCGAGCGGCCCCAGGATCCGCTCCCGCATCTGCTCGGCCAGCGAACGACCGGTGACCTTCTCGATCAGCAGCCGGGCCAGCACGTAGTTGGTGTTGGCATAGCTCCAGCCCGTCCCCGGCTCGAACCGGGCTGGCTTGGACAGCGCCAGACGCACCAGATCCTGCGGCCGGTAGGTGTGGAACCGGTTGTCCAGCCACTGCTTGCCCGTGGTGCTGTAGGGCACTGGGATGCCGTGCACGATCGACCCGTCGTCGTAGACCTCGCCGGTGAAGTTGAACAGCCCGCTGGTGTGCTACAACAGCATCCGCACCGTGATCCGCCCATCCAGCCCGAACTCGGGCAGGTACTCGGCTACCGGGGCGTCCAGCCCGATCTTGCCCTCGGCCACCAACTGCAGCACCAGGGTCGCGGTGAAGGTCTTGGTGTTGCTGCCGATCCGGGCGTGCCCGTTGACCGGCGGCGCCTCGGTGCCGCCCAGCTCGGCCACCCCGGCGCTGTCGGCCCACGCGCCCCGCTCATCGTGCACGCGCAGCGACACCCCGAGGAAACCGGACTCGACGATCTCCTCGATCGCCTTGCGCAGCTCCGGGCGATCCTGTCCGGCGATCGGCAGGGTGTTCTTGTCCTGATCGAAAAGGTTGATTGTCATGGTGGTTGCCCTTCAAGGTTGTTATGTCCGGGTCGGTCTCTCGCCGCTGCGCCGAGCTTGCACCCTGACCCAAGGTCAACCTCAACCATGATCTAGCTCACAGCTGCTTTGGGGTTTGAGACAGCTTTGGGAGCAAGACGCAAAGCCTGCGGCCTTGATCCGCCGGGCGGAGCGGCGCTGATCCCGTTCCTCACACTCGGCCATGAGCAACTCGGCCAGGTAGCCGAAGTAGCTCATCCGCCTTGAGGCGGCCGCGTTCACGCTCGGCGCCGATGTGTCGGAGGTGAAGGCGGCGGTGGAGCAGCTTCCGGCAGCGATCCGCCAGGAGATCCTCGAATACACGGAGCCGGTCTTCGGGGAGATCATGGCAGGGCGGGCAACGCTGGCCACCAAGCAAGACCTGGAGGCGTTCGAGCAGCGCCTGGTCGACCTGGTCCAGAACCGCATGGGCGCTTTGGACGCGAAGGTGGACCAGATCCTGGCCGCGCTTCCCGCGGGCGGCACCGCTTAGTTCTCGGTGCGCCGCCAGGTCGCCGTCGAGGGATCGCAGGTGTAGGCGTGGCGCTGCCGGCCCCAGCCTGTTTCTTCCGGGTCGCGCGGTCGACCACCCTGCAGCACCTTGGCGGCGCTCTACTCGTACGGGAGCGTCATCGCGAGCATGCCGCCGTCCCTGCCCTCGACCGCCGCCAGCGCGTAATCCTCGAGAGCCGCCCGCGGCAGCCGCCGCAGTCCAGCGCCGGCGGGCAGCCCCTCGCCGACGGTGATCCACGGGTCGTCCCAGCCGTAGGGCGCGACGTCGCTGCCCTGCATCTTGCGGGGCCGAGGAGACGCCAGACAGCAGGCTAGATCAGCGAGACGACCGAAGCAACGACGCCTTATTGACCCGCCGACCGGCCGGTGACCGCCGGGTTCAGAGGTAGTTGATGCCGGTCAGTTCTTCGGCCGCCGCCCAGAGCCGCTTGCCGACGGCCGGATCGGCCGCCTCCCGGCTGAGCCGGGCCTCGGTGACCGGGCCCCACGTCTCCCGGAGCCGGGACGGCCCGAAGAACTGGCCGCCCCGCACGCCGGGCTCGGTCGCGGCGCGCAACTGCGGCAGCGCGCCCTGCTCCACCGACTGGGTGGCCAGCAGGCCGAACCGCGCGATCAACTGCCCGAGCCGGCCACGGTGCTCCCAGGCACGCGGAGTCAGGTTGGTGCGGGTGAGACCGGGGTGGGCCAGCGCGCTGACGATCGGCGATCCGGCGGCGCGCAGGCGGCGGTCCAGCTCAACGCCGAAGATCGTGGTGGCGAGCTTGGACCGGCCGTAGGCGGGAACGGCCCGGTAGTCACGCTCGAACATCAGGTCGTCGAAGTCGAGGTGCGCGTTCTTGTGGGTGATCGAGCTGAGACTGATCACCCGGGCTTCCCGCGCCTCGGCCAGTTTGCCGAGCAGCAGGCCGGTCAGTGCGAAATGGCCCAGCATGTTGGTGCCGAGCTGCAGCTCGAAGCCGTCGGTGGAGGTGCGACGCGGGCCGAGGAGTACCACGCCGGCGTTGTTGACCAGCAGGTCGATCGCCGGGTGGTCGGCGGCCAGCTTCGCGGCGAACGCGCGTACCGAATCGAGAGAGGCCAGGTCCAGCTCGCGCACCTCGACGTCGCCGCCGATCCGGCGGGCGGCCTCCTCGCCGGCGGCGGTGTTGCGGACGGCCAGCACCACATGGGCGCCGTGGCGGGCCAGCTCGGTGGCGGTGACCAGGCCGAGGCCTGAGTTCGCGCCGGTCACGACGGCGACCCGGCCGCGCTGGTCGGGGATGCGGTCGGCGGTCCATCCGGTCATCTGCTGCTCCTGGAAGCATCGGTGCGCTGGACCGTTGACGCTAGGAGCAATCCGGGTCGGCTCGGTCGTTCTCGGTTGCCTAGGTCTGCGGGACCTACCTTGGATGCTCAGCGAGGCGGCACACTTGCGGCATGACCCATCCGTACGCTCGTGAGCTCGGTGATTTCCTGCGCGCCCGGCGCAGCCGGCTGCGTCCGCACGACGTCGGCCTGGAGCCGGGCGGCCGGCGCAAGGTCACCGGGCTACGGCGCGAGGAGCTGGCCCTGCTGGCCGGGCTGAGCACCGACTATTACCAGCGGATGGAGCAGGGCAGGGAGGTACGCCCGTCCGACGACGTCCTGGACGCGCTAGCCGGCGCGCTCTGCCTCGGCGAAGAGGAACGCCGACACCTGTTCACCCTGGCCCACGCCGCCCGACGGCCGATGCCCACCCGAATGAACCGCGATCCGGAACGGGTGCCGGACAGCACACGGCGTCTGCTGCGGGTGACGGACACCCCGGCGGTAGTACTCGGCCGACATCTCGACCTGCTTGACTGGAACCTGATGGCGGAGGCGCTGCTCGGTGCCCCGGACGCCTACCCGCCCGACGGGCTCAACATGCTCCTGCTGATGTTCGACGACACGATGACTGGCGAGCGGAACTGCCCGAACTGGGAGCGGCAGGCCTTGGACTACATCGGCATGATGCGCGCCGCCGTCGCCACCGACCCCACCCACCCCCGCGCCACCGCGATCGTTGGCGAGCTGAGCATCCGCAGCGCCGAGTTCCGGCGGCTATGGGCCCAGCACGACGTACGCGAGTCGGTCAGCGGCACCAAGACCTTCCGGGTTCCCGAGGTCGGCGACATCGTCCTGGACTGGGACACCTACCCCCTGCCGGGCAGCCCCGGCCCGGTCATGCTGGTCTTCACCGCCGAGCTGGGCAGCGCCGACGCGGACCGGCTGCAGCTCCTGGCGTCGATGCACGCGACCCGCTCAACGCACCGCTGAACCAGAGTGTCCGCTCCGCTGGTGAGTGCCCACTGCCCCGAAGCGGTGACGACCGAGCACGTCACCGCCATGGGCGCCCGCGCTCGATCAGGTGAGCGCTCCTGCCGCGATCCGCTTGTCGGCTGCCGTCGGAGTAACCGACCGTAGCGCGGCGCGCACGACGTTTGCCAGCTTTTGACGACCTGGGAAAGGCGTCCAGCGGCAGATCCGGCAATCGGATTTCTTCCGTTGTCCGGTTCAGGCTTAAAGCGCCTAACAGAATGATCTCCGCTGTGCTTTGATCTCTCGCTGTAGCGGTCGTGAGAGGAGTACGGGTGGCGCGGGCGAAGCCCTGGGAGGTCAGCGACGAGCTGTGGGCGGTGATCGAGCCGTTGCTGCCCCAGCGTCAGCGGCGCTTCCGGCATCCGGGACGTAAGCGGCTCGATGATCGGCTGGCGTTGCAGGGCATCCTGTTCGTGCTGCACACCGGCATCGCCTGGGAGCACCTGCCGCAAGAATTGGGCTACGGCTCGGGCATGACATGCTGGCGGCGGCTGGCCGAGTGGAACGAGGCCGGGGTGTGGCAGCGGCTGGCCGAGTGGAACGAGGCCGGGGTGTGGCAGCGGCTGCACGAGGTGCTGCTTGATCGGCTGCGTGCGGCCGACGCGCTCGACTTCTCCCGGGCGGTGGTGGACTCCTCCCAGATCAGGGCGTTAAAAGGGGGCCGCAGACCGGGCCGTCCCCAGTCGATCGAGGGCGGGCCGGCAGCAAGCACCACCTGATCACCGAGGCCACCGGCATCCCGCTTGCCGTGATCGTGACCGGCGCGAACCCGCAACGACGTCACTCAGCTTCGTCCGCTGCTGGACGCCGATCCGAAGGTGCGTGGCAAGCGCGGCGCCCCCGCCAGCGCTCCGACGTGGTGCTCGCCGACCGGGGCTACGACCACGACAAGTACCGCCGCCTGGTGCGCGAGCTGCAGATCCGCTCGCTGATCGCTCGCCGCGGCACCGAACACGGCTCCGGCCTCGGCAAACACCGCTGGGTCGTGGAGCAGACATTCGCCCTGCTGCATGCCTTTCGACGCCTGCGCATCCGTTGGGAGGTCCGCGCCGACATCCACGAGGCCTTCCTCAAGCTGGCCTGCGCACTCATCTGCTGGCGACGCCTCACCTCATTGCGTCAGCAGCTCTAAGTGGCATCCGTGACCAGGCCAGGTACGTACAAGTACTCCCCGTACCCCTAGACAGGGGGTGGGCGGGAAACCACGCCCACGGTCAGCGTGGAGACACATGGTTCAGGCCGTACCCCTCCGGATCATCAGCGGGCCGTATCGCGGCCGCGCAGTACACCAGCCAGTCGCAGAAGTTGTGGTTGCCGCTGTAGTAGCGAACTTGCACCTCCCACCCGTACGGGCTCCCACTGTCGTGGATGGGGGAGGTCGTCCCGTGACCTTCGATTTGCGGCTCGGTGGCATATGCGCCGTGCTGATGGTGGCCCTGGTGTCAGTCGTGCTGGTCCGGCTCGTTGAAGCCCGCGACGACTTGGCTCTGCTGGGCCGGCTCGTTGGTGCCCATGATGGCCCATACCGCGGTCGTCGCCGCCACGAGGCTTGTAATCGACAGGGTCAGCGCGGCGGCTACACCACACATTGTCCTACGCATATGCAACCCTTCGCCGATTTTCTGACAGTGACTGGATCTTTACACCGCCTAAAGTCTCGGGCAAGGGGGCCTCGCCAGCGGGATCGCCACCAACGCTCGTGACCACCAGGCCGTCGCCGCCGACTGGAGACCCGCCGCCCGCGCCGCCGGGATTCGTCGCTCGCCAACGCCCGCCGCGGCGGACGACGAAAGCCCCGGGCCCGCCATCCCATGGTGAGACCTAACCGCGATTACCGGACTTTTCGGACACCCCTACGCGCGATGCAGGTCTCCCCCGGCCGCGTGCCCGAGGACGTGCGCCTTATGGTTGGCGACCAAGCAGCCGAGGCGATGAACCGCAACGCGTTCGATCGGCCATAGAGCGCTGAGAGCCCAGGAGCGGCGCGCCCGCTCCTGGATCTCTTACACGAGGCCAGGCAAGATCTTGATCATGGAGGGTCCCCTGTTTGTTCGTGCTGTCTCTTACCGGGTGATCGTGGCGCTCGCCGCACTGGCGCTGAGTGCTTGCACGGGCGCTCATCCCCCCGCGCGCTCGCCAACGGGAGCGACACCGGACGCCACGGCGGGTCCGCTGGCCACCGGCGTGGCTCCCCCCGCGCGGGCCGAGCCAGCGTTCTGCCAGAGCCCGCCCCGCCGGAGCGACCAGTTCCACGCCCGCCGGGTCACGGCCCGCTGGCGGCAGGTCACCCCGCACAGCTCCACGGCATGGTTCAGCGACGGGCACGTGAGCGCCGACGGCACGCTCTGGGCCGTGCTGCACGACGACGGCGAGACCGGCGAGGTGCAGCGTTTGACCGACAGCACGCAGGAGCGCGTCCCCACCCCCTGGCCCGGCAAGACCCTGAAGCTGGCGATGAGCGGTGATCGCCTTTGGGTGCTGACCGGAGCCGGGCAGAGCACATACGGCATCGGCTCGCGACAGGCCGGCCATTGGTACAGCGGACCGCTGGAGCTGGCCTCGGACAGCGTGAAGGTCGGCGTGGCCGTGGATGGCCTGGGACCCTGGGTGATGGCGAGCAATCGAACGATGCGCTGGAACGGCCACGCCTGGCAGCAAGCGCCCCTGCCTGACTACGGCGACTCGCTCACCGGGACCGCGGAGGCGCCATGGGTCCTCTTCGACGAGCGCGCCCGTGTGCCGCTGGCCCAATGGACCGGGCGAGCGTGGCGGCTCGTGCATGTGCCCCGCGTCAAGGAAAAGTGGATCTACCTGAACGCCGTGGCGCCCACGCGGCACGGCGAATTCTGGGCGCTCGGCCTGGTCACGTGGGACGAAGAGGATCAAGACCACGAGCCGCTGTCGCGCACCAGGCTGCTCGCGTTGCGCTGGAATGCCGGGCGGTGGAGCTGCTTCTTCGGGCCCACCGATGAGAATGGGGAGGCCCGGTTCACCGATGCCGTTCAGGATGGGCGTGGCGGGTTATGGGCGCTGACCTACGACAACGAGCTGTGGCATCTGACCGAAGGACGCTGGACCAGGGAACGGCCGCCCGGTATGCGGGGCATCGAGGAGCTGGCAGCCAGCGAGGACGGGCGCCATGTGTATGCGCTGGGATGGGCAGTGTGGAAGCTCAGCAGATGATCGGCCGCGAATGGCCGCCGTAGCGATCACTCTGGCGATGGCGAGCGTAACCCCGGCCGCAGCGATCGACATTCCGATCGATGACATCCTCCGGGACATCAACATCACCGACGTCACCGTCATTTCTCTATAGGGGCTGATCTGCGGGACGGGTGGGACGCGGCCTGTCAACGCGCCGAACCGCGCGGCGCCGCCCTGTGAGGAGGCCCGTCCCGAAAACACGTTTACGGGACGGTGCCGAAGCGGTCGAGCGGGAAGCGCGTTTCCCCAGGAACGACCGTCCCGAAAGACGTTGTCATTTTCCGAAGTCGTGTGCACGGCTGTTCTGGTGTTTCAGGGATCTGCGCATAGGTCTGTGAACATCCGGTGTGTCCATAGTCCTGTGCGCTACGGTGCGTTTTGTTCTGTACTCGTGTGCGCGACGGTGAGGTCCTGGCATGGACAGCGGGCGGGCGCAGATCATCGAGCGGGGGGTGCTGACAGCCCCGGATGAGACATGGGACACGGCGGTACGGCGGGCCGAGGTGATCGGCCGGATCGCGCGGGGCGTCGGCAGCCAGGTCGGCGAACCTGCCCTGACCACCTGAGGGCCGAGCTTGTCGATGCAGGAGATCTTCGTGATGCATGCGTCGGCGGCCTTGGCCATGGTGTCGAACTCCTGCCGGGCGATCGAGCCAGGGTTGTCGGAGGCGAAGGTGGTGGCGCGGTGCATGTCCTTCATGGCTGTCATCGCGTTCCGGGCGGCGGACATCGCGTCGCGGGCGCTGAACTCGTCACCGGGAGCTGGACGCCGTAGGGTGAAGGCGACATGCGAGCGGTGATGGTGGCAGCCGGAACGGTCGCGGCGGTGCTGGGAGCCGGGGTGCTTGCCGTCGGGGCTGGCGCGTTCGGGCTGGAAACCCGCACGTTCACGCGCATCGAGTGCCGCTCGGTCGCGGTCAAGAGCGGCACCGTCTGGCACTGCAGCGGCGAGAGCCCGGATCAGGCGCGCGTGAACGACGCGGCCGCCCGCCAGGCGGAACTGGACGCGTTACGCGCCCACGTCGATAGCGTTCCCCTAGGCGAGCCGAGGCGGCGTACGGAGCTGACGTTCGTCGACCACGACGGTCGAAAGGACCCCCCGCGGGTCACCGCCACCCGCCTGCCCGGTGGCGAGCGCTGGATCGCGCATTCGAGCACGGTCCTCGGCACCGGCACCGGACTGTTGATGCTCGGCGGCGCCGTCCTCGCATTTCAATGGCGGCCGACGTGGGTCCAAGGACGTCTCCGTGGACCTGACCACCCACCCGATCCAGGAGTGCGGAGCCTGGGCCGCCGCCCGTATGGCCGGCCACGCACACCCGGGCCAGGTGAGCGACGATGACCTGACCGCACTGGCCGCGCAGATCGTCGAAGACGCCACCATGGCCGCGATCGCGCCCGCCGATGGGGCCGGCGCCCACCTGGTCGTCATCGACGTGTTCGCCAAGGTACGCGGCACCACCCCGCCCGGCCTGTCGGCCTACGACGCCGACTACGCCGCGATGGGGTACGCCAAGCGTTTGGCCGACACTTTCGGCGTGGCCGTCGTGCTGGTCCACCACGTCCGCAAGATGGGCTCAGACGACTTCCTGGAGCAGGTCTCCGGCACCAACGGCCTGGCCGGAGCCGCCGACTCGACGTTGGTGCTCAAGCGCGCCAGAGGCACCGCCGACGGCGTGCTCCACCCGGCCGCGACGTGGAGGAAGACGAACGCGCCCTGTCCTTCCAACCCGACACCGGCACCTGGCACCTCCTCGACGGCCCCGCCGACGAACACGCCCTAGATGTACTGCCCAGGGACGTTGGTCAACCTGGTGATGGGTGGTTTGCCGCCGGTAGCGGTGTGGGGCCGGTGGTGATTGTAGTGATGGAGCCAAGCCGGTAGGGCTTTGCGGCGTGCTCGTTCTGAGGTGTAGAAGCGCCCCAGGGCCCAGCCGTCTGCCAGGGTGCGGTGGAAGCGTTCGACTTTGCCGTTGGTCTGAGGGCGGTAGGGGCGGGTCTTCTTGGGCCGGATGCCGAGTTCGGCGCACGCATCACGCCAGGCGTGGGATTTGTAGGCCGATCCGTTGTCGCTGAGCACCCGCTGGATGGTGACACCGCGTTCGGCGAACCAGGCAACGGCGTTGCGCAGGACGTCGATCGCGGTGGCGGCTCTCTCATCGTCACGGATTTCGGCGTAGGCAACGCGTGAGTGGTCATCGACGACGGTGTGCACGAAGGCGGTGCCGATGCGGGGCTCATAGCGGGTGTTGCGGGCGCCGGTGCGGCGAGCGGTGGCCTCTCGGTTGCGCTCGCCTTGGACTCTGCCGAGGTAGCGCCAGCCGCCGCCATCGGGGATGTTGCCGAGTTTCTTGACGTCGACGTGCAGCATCGCGCCGGGCCGGTCGTGCTCGTAGCGTCTGATCGCCTCGCCGGTGGCGCGGTCGATGTGTGAGAGCCGGTTGATCCGGCACCTGCTCAGGACGGCGTGCACGGTCGAGGCCGGCATGCCGAGCCGCCCGGCGATCTGGACCGGGCCCAGACGCTGCTTCCATCGCAGGTGCACGATCTTGCGCACTACCGGCTGCGGCGTCCTGGACGGGCTGCGGTGTGGCCTGGAGGACCGATCGGCCATCGCGGCCGCACCGTGCTGGGCGTAACGACCGGCCCACCGCTTGGCGGTCGGCCAGGACACGTCATAACGCTCCGCGGCTCTGGCGATCGGCCAGCCGTCATCGACGATCAAGCGCGCCAGCCGAAGACGTGCGCGAGGAGTCAAAGCGGCATTAGCGTGGGACACGAAGGCCTCCTGTTGGCGGAGCGGTTCCTAGACAGCTCCACTCCACAACCGGAGGCCTTCGTCATCGCAGATTCAGACCATGTCGTCACACAATCTCAACCAACCTGCCTGGGCAGTACAGATGTACTGCCCAGGGACGTTGGTCCCAGCACACCTAGAGCCCTGCTGGCGTCCGGGTCCTGTCCGACACCAGCGGCTCCCGCATCTCCATCTCCTCGCGGCTCGTAACATGAACCTCCTCGATCCGGAGCGCCACCCCGAGCGCGAAGAACGTCGGCGCCCACTGGCCAACGTAGAGCCCCCACCTGTCAGCCCGGTCGATACCGGCCGGCTCCATGTTCTTGGAAACCAGCCACGACGCTACCGAGGCGCCGATGGACGCGATACCCGCCGCGTACATGAGCGACGACTTGACGCCCATCTTGTGCAGAGTGCCGATCACGGTTCCCCCCGTTGTGTGACGGTCTGCCCTGCTTACCCCCGGCTTGATAAGCGTCACGACCCAGCGCCCGGTTTTGCCACCTCTTGGCCAGACCGCTGGCAGGCTGAGCAGGCTGACCCATGACCGATGACGTCGCCATCGTCAGGGCTCTCCTGGCGCGGATCAGCGCCGCCGCCGGTGGACTTCGGTGGTGACGACGAAGTCTTCGTCTGGTTACCGTCGCCATCCCAGGTGTCGCAGCCTTCCGTCTTCCCGAGCAGTGCGCTCAGTTCCTCCCACGACGGACGTGCCACGAACCGGTCGAGGGGATCATCGCGGCCGAGAGCAACCTTCCTAGTGGCGTTGATGAAGTCCAACCGTCGCGCCCCAAGCCCTACGCGCGCAGCAGCCCACTCCTCCTCAGAACTCACGGCACCGACATCGATCGACGTGCTAATCCGCCAAATCTCCGCATCGAGACGTTGAGCCAAGCGCACCAGATCGGAACGCACTGAGCCCTTTCCAACCTGCTCGTGCTCGCCGCCTGCGCATCGGGAAAGCACGACGATCTGGCCAGCCGCGGCCGCTACGTGCGGCTCGGGGAAGAGACCTCCGCCCGAGTCACCGCTGAAGCCGACCCCATCCAACGCCGACGTCCCCGCTGAACTCGAGGGTCGTCGTCGCTCATGATCCGCACCGTAAGCAAATCGGGACCTTATTCGCAGAGTCCTGGATAACCGCAGGCCAGAAGCTACTTCGCTGGAAATTTCCTCGTTGCTACCGGGACCCCCTTCGCGCCGACCTGGCCAGAGGAGCGGTCCGGGGACGACCCGTACGCGCTCGACCACCTGATGGACGGACTGCGTTTTCCGGCGCGCCCAGCCCACGTGCGCGGCCTGTGCTCACCGGCCCCACCGGCATGAAGCTGCAAGCACGGCGACTACACCGCGGGCGTGGCCAGCTTCCTGGCGGCACGCATGAGCGCTGCCCTGGCCGTGTCCGGAGTCGCCGGATCATCGGCGTGCATCATGCGCGCCATCTGCGGTACCGCGTACCACCAGCCCGCCAGGGCCAGGATGAGGAAGGCGAGGTCGGCGCCCGGCATGTCGTTGCTGATCAGGTTCGCCTGCTGTGCCCGGGTGAAGGCCGCGACCTTGGTGCGGTAGTAGTCGGTGCGGGATGCCTCGTCGGGCACCTCCGGGAGGTCGAGCAGGCCCTCCCACAACAGCAGCCGAGTCAGCTCGGGGTGTTCGGCGTGGTAGTCGTACACTGCGGCGGCGTACGCGGCGACGGCTTCCGGCCCGTCCAGATCGTTAAGCGGAACAGCGGCCGCGACCTTGTTCAGTTCGTCCGCGAGCACTGTGGCAAACAACTGGGATTTGTCGCCGAAGTAGGTGTACAGACGCTCCTTGTTGATCCCCGCCCGGCGGGCGATGCGCTCCATGGTGGTGCCACCGAGGCCGTGTGCGGCGAACTCGGCGACTGCGGACTTTTTGAGCCTGCGTTTGGTCTCGGCGGTGTTCCAGGCCATGCCCGACAGCATATCCAACGCTTGCGTTGCGAATCTCCGGTTGCGCGCTAGAGTGGATCCCAACCCAAACGTTGGAGTTGGAGATCATGTCCGTCACCTTGAGCGCATCGCACCCACCCACAGCCGAGCGAGGCACCACGCGGGCAGGCACTGTCTTCCTGCTCGTCAGCACCGCGCTGGTCGTACTCGTTCAGATGTACGTGTCCATCCCGCTTCACCAGCTCGTGGCCGCCGACCTCGGGTCCGCCGGGGTGACGGCCGCGCTGGGCGCCGGTTACTCATTCGCCTACGCCCTGGGGTTCCTCATCTACGGGCCGTTGTCGGATCACTACGGCCGGCGTCGCATTCTGGTGTCCGGCCTCGCGGCTCTCACGATCGCGACGCTCGCGGTGAGCCTCGCTCCCTCGACAGGTGTCCTGGCCGTCTTACGAGCTGTACAGGGCCTGGCGGCCGCCACGTTCGCGCCGACGGCCCTGGCGTATCTCGGGGAGGCGCTGCCTCCTCGACGGCGTGCCATCGCGATCGGCGCCATTTCGGTCGCCTTCCTCACTGCGGGAATCCTCGGACAGCTGTTCGCTGCCGCCGTCGCGCCTGCCGCAGGGTGGCGCGGGACCTTCTTCCTCGGCGGCATCCTGCTCGCCGCCCATACCCTCGCAGCCTTCGCCATCATCCACGAACCCGACGGGGATCGGTCCCGCCAGCCTCTCCTGGCCCGCTACGCCGGGCTCGTCCGGTTCGCCGTCCGGCCCCGCTCCCTGCTCCTCGCTGTAGGGCATCTGGTCGTGCTGGGCGGTTTCGTCGGAATGTACAGCCTGCTTGGCCCGCACTTGGCCTCGGCCGGTCTCTCCGCTGCCGAAATCATGTTCGTTCGCGCCGCCGCCCTGCCGGCGATGTTCTGCTCGCTTCTCGCCGGGCCGATGGCCGCACGCCTCGGTCTGGCGCTTACCGGGCTTATCGGCTTCATCCTCGCGGCCGCGGGTCTGGCGGCCGAGGCCGTACTGGGCGGCGCACTCGCGGGCCTTGTCGCCGCCAGTGTCATCTTCGTCACTGGAGTCGCCATCCTCGTCCCCACGATGATCACACTGTGGGGTGAAGCCGCGCATCCCGCTCGGGGCGGCGGGATGGCCGTCAACGGGTTCGTCCTTTTCCTCGGAGCCGGTCTGGGCTCCTATGCCATCGAGTTGCCGGGTGGGCTTGGCGGCGCGCTCGGCGTTGTGTCCGGGCTATACCTCGCCGCAGGCGCCATCGTCTACGCAGCGTGCGCCATGAACCAGGACCGGTGACCACCCCGCGTCGTTTCCTGCGAGCCACGTCCGAATCACCGAGTGAGGAGTTGTTTCATGTCTCGTCTAAATGCCGTCGTCCTCTCTGGGATCACCGTTGCCGTCCTCACTACCTCCGGAGCGGCATTTACCGCGATCAACCGCGACGACATCCCGCCGGCAGTCGCCGAGCCCAGGACCGGCCGACCTGAAGAGGCCATCCTGTCGCCCGCCACCGAACCTCCGACCGCCGACGTGAGCGGTGCCCGACGCCTGGAAGCCGACGCGCTGAAAGGTGCCGGTCTCCGCGTCCCCGGCGGATGGGAGATCGTCAGGGTGCGCGAGGAGCGGCACGACGACCGCGATGTCACCGTGATCCGCCACCAGCCCGACAGTTACCGTCTCGGCGGCCCCCACACCAGCCTCGTCCTCGACGCCGACGGCACGATTCTCGGATTTACCCGCCTCGAGGACGGCAGTGACGGTCCGCTCCCCACCGCACGTCGCGCCGAGGAGATCGCTCTACGCTTCCTGCGGCAGGTGGCACCGGGCCACGCCGAAGGGCTCAGCGTCAACTGGGTCGCGCAACACGCTGAGACCGTGACCCGGCCCGACGGCGCCACCGAGACGATCGCCGGCATAAAAGTGAAGATGCGCCACGACAACGGCCTCTACACCTGGGTCGTCGTCGGTCCCGATGAGACCGTGCTGACCTATGAGCGCGACATCACCTGGGACTCTGGCCGGGGACGCCGGGGCACCCAGATGTGGCTCCACGACTCCTGGATCGCCGCCCATGAGGGAACCGGCCCGCAACCCGACTCCCCGTACGCTCTCGCAACGTCGTGACCCCTCCCGGGGATGCTACGGCCAGGCGGCCGCCGGCGGTCTCGGCGCCAAGCCGGGCCGACGACCCAGAGCTATCGGCGATCTTGCCAGGTGACCGCGGGCGCCGAGCTCGTCCAGCAGGATCCGGTACAGCTTGGCCCACACCCTGGTGGTACTCCACTGAGGCTTTTCCAAACCTGATCACACAGGTCAGCAGGAGCGGCGCCGGGACCGGTTGGCATGAGCAGAGGCTCCCGGTAAGACAGCAGTCGACCAAGATCCGATGCCTCTACCGGAGAGCCTCGTTGCTGTCTTATCGTGCCTCGATTCCGCTGTCCAATCACACCCTGATCCGCCTGGCTGGGCTCATCCGCACGCAGCGGGCCGAACGAGGCTGCCGGTGGCGGCGGTTGGACCCGGCTCAGCAAGCGCTGCTGGTCCTGGCCCATCTGCGTAACGGCGACACCTACGCACGCCTGGCCGCCGGCTTCGCCATCGGCACCACCACCGCCTGGCGCTACGTCCGCGAAAGCGTGGACCTCCTGGCTGCGCTGGCCGACGACGTGCACGCCGCCGCGGCGCGCGCGAGCCGGCTGGCCTACGCCAGCTTGGACGGCACCCTCATCCAGATCGACCGTCTGGCCGACGAGCGACCGTACTACAGCGGGAAACACAAGCAGCATGTGCAACTGCTGGCCGATCCGGTGGACCGGCTGGTGTGGGCCTCACCGGCGCTGCCGCGCGGTGCACGACGTGAGTGCCGCTTGAACGGTCGGCCCGATCGACAGCCCTTTCCAGTGCTGGCGTGAAGACCTTCGCGGACAAGACATCCGATGGACGTAAGAGTCAAGTCGCGGTTGGGACGGTGGGTGGGAAGGCGAGTGTCTCGCTGTAGCGCAGACGCTTGTGGAGGCAGTGATAGAGGCAGCCGAGGAAGCGGTTGAACAGGTTGCGGAAGGCGGCGGCGTGTCCGTCGCCTGCGGCTCGTCGCCGGTCGTAGTGGGCACGAGCTCCGGGCGAGAGATTGAGTGCGGATAGGCCCCAGGTGAAGCCGACGGCCGCGAGTCTGGCGTTTTTGATTCTGCGGCAGGAGACCGTGAGGCTGCGGCCGGAGGCCCGGGTGACCGGGGCTGATCCGACGAACGCTTTGAGGGATCGGGCACTGGCGAAGCGGGTGCGATCGTCGCCGATCTCGGCCAGGATCCGCGCGCCGGCTTGGTCGGCGATGCCGCGGAAACTGGTGCGCCCATGGCCTGCTCGACGAGCGGGTCTTGGCGCAGGTGAGGGCGGCGGAAGATGGCGTGGAGTTCAGCGGCGACCTCCTCGACATGGCGCAGGCGGCCGGCCCTGCGCAGGGCTGCAGCGATTTTCACCTGGGAAACTTTGACGGCGGCTGCCGGAGTGGGGGCCAACTGCAGCAGGGCCCGGGTGAGTGGAGTGGCGAGGCTGCCGCTGCGATTGGCGGCCGCCTCGAGCATCGCCGGATAGTACTCACGTAACAGGGAGCGCGGTTCGTTGCCTGCACGGGTCCGTCGCCAGGTCGCGTCCTGGCAGGCGCGGGCAAGCACCTTGATCGAGCGGACGAGCTCGGTGTCTGCGGGCAGCGGCCGGTGGACGTGCGCGTCGGTGCGCAAGATGTTCGCCAGGACCATCGCGTCGGCGTGGTCGGACTTCTTGCCCGAGGCTGAGTGGCGTTCGCGATAACGGGCGACAGCCATGGGATTGATCGGGTAGATCTTCCGGCCAGCCGCACGAAGCGCGGCGACAAGCAGGCCGCGGGGTGTTTCGATCGCAACGGGAATCGGGGTCTGTGGGCTGTCGCCAGCCTCGGCAAGCATGGTGAGCAACTCGTTGAAGCCGTCGACGGTCTCGCTGATGCGTTGTTTGGCGATCAAGGCGCCGTTCTCGTCGACGAGGGCGATGTCGTGGTGTTTCTCGGCCCAGTCGATACCGCAGGTGATCTTCAAGCTCTGCCTCCGGTGTTGGCGTTGTCACTGATCAGTGCCCTGGCGGAACCACACGGCGCCCTAATGGAAAGGCTCTATGCCTGACATCCGATGAGCCGTCCGTGATCCCAGCGACCATCGCGGCTCCCCGTCTTTGTTGAGGGCTCCACGCCCTGAGACAACCGAGGAATCCTCCGCGCTGGCGGGCTCGAACCACGGAACCGATCCAACCGCACGATTGGTCTGCGACACAGGAACGGGCACGGTCCAGGCGGCGGCCCCCGCCTTGTCTTGAGGCCTCTTCGGGCCGGGGATATCAAAGGAGTCCACCGTCCGGACTGAGCCCGTTCGGAACCCATTGGGGCTATCAAGGCGCGGGCGGCACCATCCGCACGCCGTTCAAGCGGCATCGCCACCGTCCATGGCTGTCACGCGGGCAGCGAGAGGTCAACCGCTCGCATGCCCGTATCCGCGCCATCGGCGAGCGCGCCGTCGCGACCTTAAAGGCCTGGAAGGCCCTGACCAAACTGCGCTGCTGCCCGCATCGCGCGACCACGCTCGTGCAGGCGATCCTCGTGCTGCAACTCGTCGAAAAGGGCCGTTACCCAGGATGAAAAAGGCTCAATGGATCAAGGCAAGGCGGGGAGGTAGGCGGTTTGTGCGCCTTACCGAGAACCAGCTGTAAGACAAGGAGCCCTTTCCATCGTGACGGCGCTGGTCACGATGGGTACGCGCAAAGCGGTGGCGGATGAGACGAGGCTCCCGATAAGACAGCAGTCGACCAAGATCCGATGCCCCAACCGGGAGCCTCGCTGCTGTCTTACCGTGCCTCGATTCCTCTGTCCAACCACACCCTCATCCGCTTGGCCGAACTCATCCGCACACGGCGCGCCGAAGGCCGCTCGCGGTGGCGGAAGTTAGACCCGGCTCGACAAGCTCTGCTGGTCCTGGCCCATCTGCGTAACGGCGACACCTACGCTCGCCTTGGCGCTGGCTTCGCCATCGGTACCACCACGGCCTGGCGCTACGTCCGCGAAGGCGTGGACCTGCTGGCGGCGCCGGCCGAGAACGTGCACGCCGCCGTGACGCGCGCAGCCCAGCTGGCCTACACCATCCTGGACAGCACCCTCATCCCGATCGACCGCCTCGCCGACGACTGGCCGACCTGGCTGGCCGGCTGGTGTGGGCCTCGCCTGCGCTGCCGGGCGCCACCCATGACGTGACCGCCGCTCGGACGGTCGGCCTGATCGACGCCTTGACCAGGGCCGGCGTCAAGACCTTCGCTCACAAGGGCTATCAAGGCGCCGGCGGCACGATCCGGACACCGTTCAAACGACATCGCCATCGGCCCGGGCTCTCCCGCAGCCAGCGAGACGTCAACCGCGCCCACGCCCGCATCCGGGCGATCGGTGAACGTGCCGTCGCGACCTTGAAGTCCTGGAAGGTGCTGACCAGGCTGCGCTGTTGCCCGCATCGCGCGACCGCACTCGTGCCGGCGATCCTCGTCCTGCAGCTCGTCGAAGAGGGCCGCCACCCAAGATGAAGTGGGCCCAGTTGGGTACCCAGAGCCCATACAAGAAGGCGCTTCGCGCCATCCTTCGGCTGTAGCGCTGGGGGCAGCGCCCCCAGCATCTCCGCATCCACGTGATGGATGCACAGGGAGGCGCGAAGCACCAAATGGCGATCATTACCAGAAAGAGAGTCACAGAGATGGCTTCAGAGCGACGTCCTGATGCTCTTTGCATCGCCCATAGATCGTTCTCGTTCGAAGGTCTTCAGCGGCTCTGGACTTGCGTGAGGAGTGATGCCTTTTCACCTTGTCTCATACGGCCCGCTGAGCGACGCTAGAGCGTATCTCTTCGGATCCGAGAAGGCTGCGCGCTCGATCAGAAGATCAGGCGTTTCGTGGATCGAAGTATTCCCCTGCTGATGATCCTTGTCCTAGTCAGCAGGATAGGGCGACGATGGCACAACGGGCAATCAGTCGGCGCGGTAGAAGCTGGTGTTCGCGGTCGCAAGAAATTTTCCGGTGTACAGGTCCGTCACCCACACGTGGGCATAGACTTTCTTGCTACCGACCGAGATTTCGTTGCTGGTACAGCCGTTGGCGTTAACAGTGAAGCTGTTGAGTTTCTGGCCCGACTCGCTGTAGATCGAACACTTGAACTTCTTGTTAGGTGGCCACCAAGCCTGCATGTATACCTTACCGCAGCCATTGACTTTGAGCTTTAGCCAGGCATTGTTGCTCGCGAAGTTCCTCGTCTCGACCGTTCTCCACGTGCACGCAGCGCTCGCGGATGCCGCGGATACCGGCGTTGAGGTGACCGTCGCGGCCACTGCCGCCAGGAGCGCGGAATTAGCTGCCGTGGCCAGAACCCTTCTGAGTGAGCCGACGCGAGCCGCGCCATTCGAGGATCGAATCACCTTGAGTGTCTCCTTGCGATCGACGCATAACCCCTCGACTGGTGGACCCAGCCGAATGACTAGTACTCTTCTTTTGCTTCCCCTGAAAGGTTTTGATTACAAACCCGTTCTACCGTGTCGCGGTATACTCCTGGTATATTCGGGGTATGTTCGAACCCTCTGCAGATATGCCGTAAGCACTGAGCCCTTTTCATCCTGAGTAGCGGCCCTCTTCGATGAGCTGCAGGACGAGGATGGCCTGCACGAGTGCGGTCGCTCGATGCGGGCAGCAGCGCAGCTTGGTCAGCACCTTCCAACTCTTCAAGGTCGCGACGGCGCGTTCGCCGATGGCGCAGATGCGGGCGTGGGCGCGGCTGACGTCTCGCTGGCTGCGGGAGAGCCCGGGCCGATGGCGATGTCGTTTGAACGGTGTCCGGATCGTGCCGCCGGCACCTTGATAGCCTTTGTCCGCGAAGGTCTTGACGCCGGCACTGGTCAGGGCGTCGATCAGGCCGACCGTCCGAGCAGCACTCACGTCGTGCACCGCTCCCGGTAGCGCCGGCGAGGCCCACACCAGCCGGCCCACCGGATCGGCCAGCAGTTGCACGTTCACCCCATGCTGTTTGTGTTTGCCGCTGTAGTACGGCCGCTCGTCTGCCAGGCGGTCGATCGGGATGAGGGTGCCATCCAGGATGGCGTAGGCCAGCCAGGCCGCGCGCTGCGGCGGCCTGCACCTCGTCGGCCAGGATGGCCAGCAGTTCCACGCTTTCCTGGACATAGCGCCAGGCGGTGGTGGTGCCGACAGAGAAGCCGGCGGCCAGGCGTGTGTAGGTGTCGCCGTTGCGCAGGTGGGCCAGGACCAGCAGCGCTTGGCGGGCCGGGTCTAACTTCCGCCACCGGGAGCGGCGTTCGGCCCGCTGGGTGCGGATGAGGTCGGCCAGGCGGGTCAGGGTGTGGTTGGACAGGGGAATCGAGGCACGATAAGACAGCAACGAGGCTCCCGGTTGGGGCATCGGATCTTGGTCGACTGCTGTCTTACCGGGAGCCTCCTCTCATCCGCCATCGCTCCGCGCACACCCACCGCGACCAGCGCCGTCAGGGTGAAAAGAGCTCGGTGTTGTACCGGTGCCAGCCGCGCGACTTGCACACGCTCGCGTTGATGGTGCTGGCCAGCACGACGGCAGCTGCTCGCCGGCCACGTTCCTCCATGACGAACGCCAGGCTGCCGAACGGACGTGTGTAGGGCCTACCTGTGGGGTGTTCGTCATCGGGCAGGTGCAGCGGATGCCGCCAGGTGATCAGGAGTTCCTCAGCCTCTGCCATATCTACTTGGTAGAAGGCGACCACAGGGGACAACCGCAGGGCCAGCTGGCGGCTCATTGGGGTTCGAGTCTCTCGTTCGTGCCGGTGTTGGCGGCGGCCGCCCACGCCTTCCCGGCTGCCCGGGTGGTCCAGAGGCGATGATGGTGCGCCTGCTCCGAGGTGTCCGCGCAGCCGGTCGAGGATCCGTTGGCGGGGTGGAGGGAGCAGGCCGGGTCGTGCTCGTTGGAAAGCATGCTGTCCGTGGTGATCAGTTCACCGCACTCCTCGCATGCCGCGTCTGAATCTGCGGGGGTGAAGGGCTCCGGGTCGTGATCTTCTCCGAACGTGATCTCGATCAGGGTCCGGTTGAAGTGGCCGGGCTGCTTGGCCTGGTCGAGCGCGCGGTGAAGGTCGCTGATGGCGTCGTTCTGGGTGGTCTGGGTGTCGTCGAAGTAGATGCTCACGGTGAGGTTGGTGGTGACGCTGTAAGTTCCGGCAGATGGCCGGGAATCTCCGGAGCTACTCGGCCGGACATGATCTCTTGACGGCAGGAGTACAGCCCTCAGGACCGGTCCTGCCAGAGAATCCTGCCACCGGTGCTGGACCCGAAGCGTTAGCTGCCGGGCGGCAGCGGGATCAGCACGCACGGCTTGACCGGGCCCTCGATCAGCCCGCCCGAGAACGCCCAGCCCGGACCGCCCATCATGATGACGTCCACCAGCAGGGTCCGCCCAGGACCGAGGAGCCGCGGGTCGAGGTTGAACCCATTTCCTGCTGGGATTGAGGAGTTCACGTGGTTTGAGGTGAATCCGCTTTCCCCGCTCCGGGTCGCACGTGGCCGCCCGCCCGCCCGCCTTCGACGCGACCGCCTACAAGGACCGCAACCTGGTCGAGCGGTGTTTTGCCAAGCTCAAGCAGTGGCGAGCCGTCGCCACCCGCTACGACCAGCTCGCCAGCCGATACCTCGCGGGCGTCACCATCGCTTCACTCATGCTCTGGCTCCGCCAAACCGAATTATCAGACAGGCCCTAGCGGGCTCCGAGTGGTCTGATTGGGACATACCTCCGCCATACCGCGTCTCCGTATGGTCTCACCTCGACGGGAAATCAACGGAGGGAACCATATGAAGATCATGCGTACCGCGGTCGTCGTCGGGGCCATGGGGGCCGTGGCCATGATGGGCGCGCCCGCGTCGGCGTCGGTGACCGCGTCCGCCTCGGTGACCGCGTCCGCCTCGGCGTCCGCGCCGGCGGCGTCGGTGACCACGTCGGCAGCCAAGGCCCTCGTCGCGACCTGTTCGAAGGGGTCCTACAGGCTGAAGGTGACCGTCACCTACATCGACACGACGTATGGGCACCGCTTCAGCCGTGTCCACTGGACGGCCTCCGGAGGCCCCACCACGGTCAAGGTCAGCCTCGTCCAGGATCGGGGCGGCCTTCCGGACGCCGAGTTCCTGGCGACCGTGATCACGGGCAACTCCGGCAGCAGGGCGATCTCGGCGACCCGGCCGATGGCGCATCGGGTCTTCGTGAAGCTGGCCGGTAGGAACGGTGTTACGAGCTGCGTCGGGCAGAGCGGCGTCATCTGATCCGGACCGCTCGGCGCCCGCCGTCGCGAGAGACGGCGGGCGCCGGAGGTCAGGGCGAGGGGTGGGGGAGTTCGAGGTCGGCCACGATGGGGAAGTGGTCGGAGGCCTCGGTGCCGATGACGGCCACCGAGGTCGTTTTGATGTCGCGAGAGGTCATGACGTAGTCGATGCGCTGGTACGGCCTGCTCACGCTGTAGGTGAAGCCGTCGCCCGCACCGGCCACGTCCCAGGCGTCAAGCAGCCCCCGCCAGCCCAGAGGTCTGACAGCGTCCTCGGCCGCCGCCCTGCAAATGTCACCGCGGCCCGGACGGTGGGGTCAGCAGCTCCTCGTCCTGATCGGACAGCGGATGCGGTCCGACGGAGTGCGATCAAGCGGCATCGCCATCGTCCCTGGTTGTCGCGCGCGACCGCGCTCGTGCAGGCGATCCTTGTGCTGCAGCTCGTGGAAGAAGGCCGCTGCTCAGGATGAAATGGCTCTAATTGTGTCGGTGGGTGCTGCGAGCATGACGGGATGATCGCGACTCCTGACGACTACTCCTGGTTCTCCCGTGAGCGCTTCCCCGAGTTCGCTGATGCCTACTGCTTCACCTACATCCACGGCCTGACGCTTGAGGAAGTGGTGACCCGGCTCGGCGTCCGGGTTGGAGATTGCTCTCGCGTGACGCTTGATCAGCTGATCCGGCGGCAAACCTTCGGTGCCATCGCCGTTGGAGACTGGGTGCTCCTCGTCGAGGCCTGCAGCGGGCTCGGCGTCACCGAAGAAATCATCATGCCGCTGTCGGCGGGCACCCGTCTCGTCTCCCACTTCTACCTCGACGTCGATGACATGGACTACTTCTACTGGATCGACGACGGGAAGATCCGGTTCGAGTTCGCACACGACGAAGGCTATTCTCACCGGATCGAAGACGGGAAGATCCAGTTCATGTTCAGGCCCCACGAAAGCTACTCGGAGGAAATGCCGGACGAACTCGCAGAGATCCTGGAGCGGATCGACTCCCCCATCTACTCGATCGCCGCCCCCCACAAAGGGCCTGCGTTCCTCCTGGCCGAGCGTCTCACGGGGATCACGATGACGCCGCAACTGCTGGAGGAGTCCACCTATCTGTGCGGAGTCGTTCCTGGATCGAGGTGAGCAGGATCCATCGTCTGCAGCTCCCGCGGGTTGGCAGGCGGACGGTGGATCTTCGCTGCACGCTCCCGTCGGCTCCATGCGGGCACTGTTCTCCGGGGGCCTGCCGTACCAGGCCATCAGGATGAAAAAGCCTCAAGGTTCGAGAAGAGCTGTAGGGCATGTTGCGAAAGTGCTGGTCACCGCGATTCAAATGAGCTGGGACCGGCACCATCCCTTTCCCAGAAACGGTGAAGTGGCCGTACCGAGCGGTGTCCGTCCTTCCACTCGGCTGCTTGATCATGTGGAAATCGAGTTGGCGCTCAGGCCGGTTGAAGAGCAGCCCGGTGATCCGCCCGGTCAACTGAGAAGATGACCGAGCCCTTTTCAACCCGCCTGGCACCACCCGCTGACCAGGGGTGAGTCGCATTGGCGTGGACTGGCTCATGCTGCGGCGGAGAGCAAGCTGCCGCAGGTCACTCGCTCTGTGCAGACTGGATGTCCTGGCTGAGCTGCGGCGATAGGTTGAAAAAGGCTCACTACATGCGAAAGCGTGGCAAGCGCTTCATTCCAGGCTTCCCAATCAACCATCTGGAGCTGCACATCGTCCTCCCGCGCGTCCGCCGACCCGGCCCTGTAGCCCGACCACCAGCGTCCACAGAGGGGACAGTCGAGTCCATGCTGAGATCGCTACAGGTGTCGACCGGGAGAGTTGGAAGCGGGTTGCCAGCGCACGTCGGCCGGGCCAGCTCAAGCCTGCTAGGAGCTGTTTGGGGTTCGGATCTAGGTGAGGCCCAGTGGTGGCCTGGCCGTGGCTGGTAGAACTCGGAGGTGGGTCACGTCCAGCGAAGTGGTGTATGAGTTGACCTTCGCGTGATCCTGTTTCTGCAGGTTAAGCGGTAAGTGTCTGCGGAATGGGGTTGTGCTGCGGTGTGTCGCCCGCGATCACCCGCATGCGAGCTTTCGCCAGAACGTCCAAGCCCATGTAACGGCGGGCTTCGGTCCATTCATCGGTCTGCTCGGCCAACACCGCGCCGACGAGACGGACGATCGAGCCGCGGTCGGGGAAGATCCCGACGACGTCGGTGCGGCGGCGGACCTCCTTGTTCAACCGTTCCTGCGGGTTGTTGGACCAGATCTGCTTCCAGATCTCGCGCGGGAAGGCGGCGAAGGCCAGCAACTCCTCCCGGGCCGCGTCCAGGTGCTCGCAGGCGGCCGGATACCTCGCCTCCAAAGCGTCGATGACCCAGGCGTGCTGGGCCCGCACCGCCTCACTGGCGGGCTGATCGAAGATCGTGCGCACCAGCGTGGCGACCCACGGCTGCGCCGACTTCGGGACCGTGGTGAGCAGGTTGCGCAGGTAGTGGGTGCGGCAACGCTGCCAGGACGCGCCCGGCAAACTCGCGCCGACCGCCTCGACCAGCCCGGCATGGGCGTCGGAGATGACCAGTTGCACCCCGCCCAGCCCGCGCGCCACCAGACCGCGTAGGAAGGCCAGCCAGCCGGCGCCGTCCTCGGCCGAGGTGACCTCCAGGCCCAAGATGTCCCGCTGGCCGTTGGCGTTGACCGCGGTGGCCACCAGGACGTGCACGTTGATGATCCGTCCGCCCTCCCGCACCTTCTGCGTGAGCGCGTCCAGCCAGACGAAGGCATACGGCCCCGCGTCCAAGGCTCGGGTGCGGAAGGCCTCCACCTGGGCGTCGAGCACCTTGGCCATCTCGCTGACCTGGCTTTTGGAGATGTGCTTGATGCCGAGCTGCTCGACCAGCTTGTCCACCCGCCGCGTGGAGACGCCCAGCAGGTAGCTGGTGGCCACCACGCTGATCAGCGCTTGTTCGGCCCGGCGACGCCGTTCCAGCAGCCAGTCCGGGAAGTAGGAGCCCGAGCGCAGCTTGGGGATCGCGAGCTCGACGGTGCCGGCCCGGGTGTCCCACTCGCGGGAGCGGTAGCCGTTGCGCCGGTTGGTGCGCTCCTCGCTGCGCTGGCCGTATCCGGCGCCGCACAGGCCGTCAGCCTCGGCCGACATCAACGTCTCGGCCATGGTCTTCACCATGGATCGCAACAGATCCGGATCCCCGCGCTCGATCTGCTGAGCCAGCCAGGCGGCAGGGTCCACACTGTTGTTCACGGCCATCGCTATCTTCTCCTTCGATCTTGACTCGCAATCACGAAGGATCACGCGATGGCCGTCTTCATTTCACGACGCCACGCCTGTCACCAGCGAAAACTCGTACACCATGTCCGTGGACGCAACCCCTGCTAGTTCGGCTCAACAAGGCCGCGGTTCCTTCCCGCCCCGACGTAACTTGAGCCAGCGTGGGATCACACCGTCTGTCGATGGCGTGGCATCTCCGGAGACCTCTTGGGAAGCGCATCACGCTGCGCGGGTACAGCAAGTAGTCGGCTGAAGCGACCAACCACCTCGCACACCCTGACAGCTCTGGCGAGCGGCATGTGACCATGGAGAGGTGGGACGCATGATGACGGCCTGGGTGGTGCGGCGGCCGGGCCCCATGGCGACAGGGCCGTTGGAACGTGTGCGCCTGCCCGTGCCGGAACCGGCCAGGGGCGAGGTGCTCATCAGGGTCGAGGTGTGCGCGGTCTGCCGTACCGACCTGCACCTGGCCGAAGGGGACCTGACGCCCCGGCGCCCCGGCACGGTCCCGGGACATGAGGTCGTGGGGCGGGTCGCGGCGCGGGGCGCCGACGCCGGCCGGTTCCAGGACGGCGAGCGGGTGGGGGTCGCCTGGCTACGCGCCGCCTGCGGGAGGTGCCGCTACTGTGCCCGCGGCACCGAGAACCTGTGCCCGTACTCGCAGTACACCGGATGGGACACCGACGGCGGCTACGCCGAGTACCTGACCGCGCCTCAGGACTTCGTCTATCCGCTACCCGACGACCAGCCGGCAGCGGCCCTCGCTCCGCTGCTGTGTGCCGGCATCATCGGCTATCGGGCGCTGGTTCGCGCCGACGTCCCTCCCGGCGGGTGCCTGGGCGTCTACGGCTTCGGAGCCTCCGCCCACCTCACCACGCAGGTCGCCCTCGCTCAGGGGATCACCGTGCATGTGATGACAAGAGCACCCGAGGCCAGGCGGCTGGCCCTGGAGCTGGGTGCCGCCTCGGCGCAGCCCGTCTACGCGGCCGCGCCCGAACCGCTCGACGCCGCCATCCTGTTCGCGCCCGTCGGCGATCTCGTCCCCGTGGCGCTGGCGGCTCTCGATCGCGGAGGCACCCTCGCCGTGGCCGGCATTCATCTGACCGACATCCCGCCGCTGGTCTATCAGGACCATCTGTTCCAGGAGCGCACCCTGCGCAGCGTCACCGCCAACACCAGGGCGGACGGGCGGGCCCTGCTGGAGTTCGCCACCCGCCACCCGTTGCGCGTCGCCACCGTGCCCTACGAACTCGACGAGGCGGACACGGCGCTGTCGGACCTTGCCGCCGATCGGGTGACGGGCGCCGCCGTCCTCCACGTCAACAGCTGACACCCACGCGACGGCCCGGCGCGCACCACGCCGCATCACCGCCGTTCATGCTCCCCCTCCGTTCATCGGCTCACCGTGTGACGACGGTGAGGTCCGCGGCGAAGCCGCGCTCCAGGGGGAACATCGGCCGGCGCAGGCGCTCGTACGGCAGCCGCCGCAGGTCCTGGTCGACGCCGCCCGGCGTCAGGGCCAGCAGCCAGTCCCCCGCGGCCTCGAACAGCTCGGGTTCCAGGTAACCGATCTTCACGACCACGAGGTCCACCGTGCTCACGGTGACACCGAGCCGGGTGTAGGAGGCCAGCTCGCGGTACTGCATCCGCCGGGAGGTGACGAACACGCTGAGCCCGCCCACCCGCACGCTCACGCACCGCCCGCCGTCGGGGTCGTCGGCGACCGCCTCCAGGACTCCTTCGAGCGGAAGCGGGCCCGGGTCCCGCGAGTCGATGCGGCCGCCGACGCGTACGCTGACCGGTGAGCCGAGCGGCAGGTCCGCGACCCGCGCCACGGCCTCGGGGTCGACCAGCGAGGCGTACACGGCCCGGATCGAGCTGTCGGCGATCTCCGGGCGGGCCAGCGTCCGTTCGAGGGCGAAGGTGACGTCGTCGGCGCCGCCGGCTCCCGGGTTGTCGCCGGAGTCGCTGATGAAGAACGGCCGCCGGGCGGGATCCTTGACCGCCACCATGGCCTCGGTGAGGCATTCGTCCATGGAGCCGGTGGGGGCGACGAAGGCGAATTCGTCGCGCGCCGCCCAGAAGTGTTCGGCGAGCTCGCGCGCCGCCTCGGCGGTGACGTCGGCGTCGGCGCCCGTGGCGACGACGGCGCCGCTGCAGCGGGGCTCGTCGGCCCAGGCGAAGCCGATCCAGATCGCCGCGTCGATGACGCCTTCCCTGGACTCGATCTCGGGGATGCGGGCGTACAGCCCTCTGGCCGGGTCGAGCCGGGTGCTGGTCATCTCTCCTGGCAGCAGGATCGGCACGTGGACGAGGGCCCTGTGCGGGCGCTGTCCGCGGCGGAGCGCGTCGACAAGGTTGCGCGCCGCGCGCTCACGGGTCTCCCACACGTCGACGTGGGGCGCGGTGCGGTAACAGGTGAGCAGGTCGCACCCGTCGAACAGGGCGTGGGAGACGTTGCCGTGCAGGTCCATGGCCGCGGAGACGAACGGTTCGGGGCCGATGACCGACCGGATGGCGGTGACGAGGTCGCCCTCGGCGTCGTCGCGGCCGGCGACGCTCATCGCGCCGTGGATGTCGAGCAGCACGCCGTCCAGGGGTCCTGCGGCGGTCAGCCCGTCGAGGATCTCGGCGTGCCAGGCGTCGTAGGTGTCGGGGGCGACCGCACCTCCGGGAAGGGCGCGCGCGTGGACGAGCGGTATCCACTCGACGTCGGCGGCCCACGGCTCGGCGGGTGAGAGCCAGCCGTACCGTGCCAGCAGGCTGTCGCCGCGGGTGACGTCGAAGTCGTCGGCGGTGCTCAGGTGCGGCGAGAACGTGCTGGACTCGATGTGCACGCCGCCGATGGCGACGCGAAGGGGACGGGACACGCGCGGGGCTCCTCAGGAGGATCGGACGTCGGCCTTCGCGCGCACCAGATGCCCGAGGCCGGTCAGGGCCGCATCCGGGCCCGCGATGCCGGCCTCGATGGACAGGGACTGGGTCATGGACGGCAGGCAGCGCTCGTAGAGCATGCTCCTGGCCGCGGCCACGGAGACGTCGAGGCCGGACAGCGCCCCGCCGATGACGACGGCGTCGGGGTTGAGGAAGTTGGCCGGCCCGGACAGGGCGACCCGAGCAGTCCGCCGGCGTGGCGCACCGTCGTCACGACCGAGGGCTCGGCGTCGGCGGTCGCGGCGATGACGTCACGGGTCGTGGCCACCGGCAGGCCCCGCTCCCCCAGCCGGCGGGCCAGGGCGGCGCCGCTGGCGACGATCTCCAGACAGCCGCGGCTGCCGCAGGAGCACTCGCGCTCGCCGCTGTCGGCCACGCGGACGTGGGGGACGTCGCCGCTGAGCCCGCGGCCCCCGCGGTAGATCCGGCCACCGCTGACCAGGCACCCGCCGATGTCGGTGCGAAAACCCTCGACCGGGCCTGCCGCGATCTCTCGACGAGATCGGCACGGGATGTGGCCGCGCCACTCGCCAGCAGGCTGAGGGCCTGCTCGCGCAGGTTGGCGGGACTCGATGGGTCCGACATGCCGCATGACTCTAGCTCGAAAAAAGTAGGCGAAACAAAGTCCATTCGTTCCGCCGGCTTCCTGCACAGCCGTCCAGAATCCCGGCATTGAGCGCACCTCGGCCCGAGACACAGGGCACGCGCACGTCAAGCGAGGAGTGCGCCGGCATCGGCGGGCGTCTGGCGCTGTGGGATGGTGGTGAGGTGACGTTGGAGGACCTCGTCCGGCTGCGCCGGGCCCGTGACCTGATGGATCGCGACTACGCCGAACCGCTCGACGTTCCCGCGCTGGCACGTTTCGCCCTCATGTCGCCCGGCCATTTCTCCCGCAGCTTCCGCGCCGCCTTCAGTGAAACGCCGTACAGCTACCTGATGACGCGCCGGATCGAGCGGGCCAAGGCGCTGCTGCGCAGAGGGGACCTGACGGTGACGGAGGTGTGCTTCGCGGTCGGCTGCACATCGCTGGGGTCGTTCAGCTCGCGCTTCAGCGAGCTGGTCGGCGAGAGCCCGAGCGCATACCGGGCCCGCCGCCATGACGAGGGCGCCGCCATCCCTGCCTGCGTCGCGAAGATCCACACGCGCCCGGTCAGGAACGGAGAAGCGAAACCCGCCCTCGGTCCGTAGCGTGAAGCGCATGGACATCAGGCTTTCGCAGTGCTTCATCGCCGTCGACGACCACGACAAGGCGCTCGCCTTCTACCGGGGCGCTCTCGGCCTGGAGGTGCGCAACGACGTCGGGTTCGAGGGGATGCGCTGGGTGACCGTCGGGGCGCCGTCGCAGCCCGATGTGGACATCGTTCTCGAACCGCCTCTCGCGGACCCGAACGCCTCGCCCTCCGACAGGAGGGCCATGGCGGAGTTGCTGGCGAAGGGCCTGCTGGGCGGCGTCATCTTCACGACCGACGACTGCGACGCCACGTTCGAGCGCATCAGCGCCGCGGGCGGGGAGGTGCTGCAGGAGCCGGTCGACCAGCCGTACGGCGTGCGCGACTGCGCCTTCCGCGATCCCTCAGGGAACATGCTGCGCTTCAGCCAGCCTCGCAAGCAGTGAGCTCTGCTCCCGCGCGTCAGGCGACCGGGTAGCGAGCCGCCGTTCCTGGGGGGTTCGGTCCGGCGGCTCGCCGTCTGGTGGTCGACCATGACTGTTCGCCGACCCCGCTTCCACCACGGTGGACGTCCGGCCGACGGGTGGGCGCTGACCGCTCGTCTGTTGCCCTGCCGGGCACGCCGAGTGCGCGCCGACTACCGGCGCGCACCATGGCGTGGTCAGCGGTCCTGCGTGAACTGATACAGCAGCGGGCCGTCGAGCTTCCAACCCGGCTCGTTCGCCAGGATCTTCTCGGTGTGCGCCTCGATCGCCAGGCGCCACCTGCCGTTGTTGGTCAAGCGGAAGATCTTCACGACCTTCCCCGCCTTGGCCGACGGCGCGTACCCGAGGACGCCCTCGTACCGGAAGCTGCCGGAAGCGACGAGTTTTTCACGCTCGGAGTCGGATCCGGTGATGATGTACGACGCCTTGTGCGTCCAGCGCAGCCGGTAGAGCGGCTTGCCGCCCGGGAACGGAGCGGACGACAGGTAATACATCGGCGTCTTCGTCACAGACCAGCCGTGTGCGGTGACCGCCCTTTCCTTCTCCGTCTCGCTGGCGGTGTAGAAGAAGCCCCCGTCCTTCGTCAGGAGCTCGTACACCTTCACCCGATGGTCGGCGATGCTCGTGGACTCCTTCACGGGAGCGGCCACGGGGTCAGCCGACGCCGGGGCGGCGGCACCCAAGGACAGGGCGGCGCCGAGCGCCACTGCCAGCCCGATGCGAACAGGACGCGCTATACGGCCGAACGTCAATGCCATGGAAGTAGTGATCCCTCTGTGTCAGTCCGACGGCTGCTCGAGGCGTCACCGGTGATGCCGGCATCGGATTCTCCCGCCATGGGGATACGAACCATGGCGCCGCGTCCGTCTCGCGGACGCTTGCCGCCGGGCACAAGCCAGATCAGTACTCGAGAGCAGTCACCTATTCGGCTGTCCTGGACGGCTTCGCCTACGCCGACCAGCAACCTGAGCGCGCCCAGTCTCCCAGCCGATCTTCAGATGATCGAGCCTCAGAACAGCCATCCTTCGCCGCTTTTCTGCCGTTTGATGATCCTGGGCGACAGCGGGTGGTGACTCGCCTCGCTTGACCAGAGCCCTCTTCACTGACGTGCCGGTCCAGTCGGCCGGCGCGTTCCGCCCCTATCGCGGTCGAGATGTGCACGCGAGCAGCTCGGACATGGCCGGTCGCCGGTGCCCAGATGGCGATGCCGCAGCTCCTGCGCCTGCGCGTACGGGTCGCTTGCCATGGACGCCCCCGATGCTCGGCCCTGATCGTCATGGTAGGCGGGTCGGTCAGGGCCTCGCCGCCTTCCACCGCGCCGGTGAGCAGGGGACGAGGCTCCGTCACGGTAGGGTTCTCGTGGACTTCTTCAAGGTGGACGGCATGGGTGAGTAAGGCTAACGAGCTGATCGGCGCGGCGATGGAGGCGCTTGCCCGCGAGGATCAGGCAGGCTTCGACTCCGCCGCCGCCTTCCTGGCCGATCGGGACGACGCCGATCGCGTGCTGGTGGAGGCCGTGACCCGTGCGATCTCGGGGTTGTGGCGCAACGGCTGGCAGCCCGCCGACGTGGTCAGGATCGCGGCCTGGCGGTTGACCGACTGGCACGGGCGGACGGCGGCTGACCTCATCGCCTGGGAGATGCGGGCCTACGCGCCTGCCACGGTGGATGAGCGCTGGCGCGATCAACTCGCCGGCCTGGAGGCCGCGGTGTGGTGGAAGGGCGGCTACCTGGCGGCGCGGCAGGCGCGCGACGGGGCCGGCCGGCTGGTGACCGTCTCGGGTGTGCTGGAACTGCTGGGATTGCTGACCGGGCTGCCGCGGCTGGAGTCGTTGGGCCCGCCGCCCGGGGCCGCTCGCCGTACGGTCCAGCCGCGCTCGCACGCGGTCGGCGAGAAGACGTTCGCGCGGGTGCGGGCGCTGCTGGCCAAGGCGGAGTCGACGACGTACGAGGCGGAAGCGGAGACGTTCACCTCGGCGGCGCAGAGCTTGATGGCGAAGTACAGCATCGACGCGGCGATGCTGGACGCGCAGCCAGGCGGAGGGGAGGCCCCGGCGGGCATCCGGGTCGGCATCGACGCGCCGTACGAGCAGCCCAAGGCCGTGCTGCTCCACCTCATCGCCGAGGCCAACAGGTGCCGGGTGATCTGGTCCAAGGAGCTGGGGTTCGCCACCGTGCTGGGGTTCTGGGCGGACCTGTCCTGGGTGGAGGTGCTGTTCACCTCGCTGCTGGTGCAGGCGCAGACCGCGCTGGTGAACTCGGGCACCAAGAAGCACGGCACCGGCCGGTCGAGGAACAAGACGTTCCGCCAGTCGTTCCTGTCGGCGTTCGCCTCCAGGATCGGGGAGCGGCTCGCCGAGGCCACGGCGGCCGCGATCTCGCAGGAGAGCGCCAGCCGGGGCACCGACCTGGTGCGGGTGCTGGCGCCCCGCGAGCAGGAGGTGGAGCAGGCGGTCGAGCGCATGTTCCCGCACCTGGTCTCGCACGCGGTCCGCACGTCCTGGGACCGGGAGGGCTGGGCGGCCGGATCTACCGCCGCCGATCAGGCCAGCCTCGGGGCGCGGGACCGACAGCGACTGTCTCCCTGATGCTGGGGATGGCTCGCTCGCCCAGGCGGCGGGCTGTGTCCGGGTGATGGATACCGCGCCCTGCGCCGTCGGCTGCGCGACGGGCTTCGGGACGTCACGCTCGCCAGAGGGTGCCATGTCCGGGTGATGGAGGCGTTGGCTGTGGCCGTCTCCCATCACCTATAATTTCGACAGATTTCGAAGTAAGGGGTTTCGCATGACCGCAGTCACGATCCAGTGCTGCGCGCCGATCGCGCGCGAGCCGCTGTCGGAGACCGACGCGGCTGACCTCGCGGTCATGCTCAAGGCCGTCGCCGACCCCGTCCGGCTGCGCCTGCTGTCGATGATCGGCTCACACGCGGGCGGCGAGGCCTGCGTCTGCGACCTCACCGACGCCTTCGACCTGACCGCCCCGACCATCTCCCACCACCTCAAAGTCCTGCGTACGGCAGGCCTGATCGACGGCGAGCGCAGGGGCACCTGGGTCTACTACCGGATCATCCCCGAGGCGGTGAACCCTCTTCGCGCCGCTCACCGCGCCAGGCGGCCCGGTCGAGCTGGAGCTCACCCCCGCATGAGCGAAGCCATCGGCCGGCCCGCGGTGACCCGATGGCACAGCGGCTGCCAGGGTGTGCTGCACTACCGGTCATGACTGTCGCTCGCTCCCTGCTGCTGTTCGCCCTGGCCGCGCTCGCCGAGATCGGCGGAGCGTGGCTGGTCTGGCAGGGCGTCCGCGAGCAGCGCGGCATCATCTGGATCGGTGCCGGCGTCCTCGCGCTCGGCCTGTACGGGTTCGTGGCGACGCTGCAGCCCGATGCTCATTTCGGCCGCATCCTGGCCGCCTATGGCGGCGTGTTCGTCGCCGGGTCCCTCGCGTGGGGCATGGTCGTCGACGGCTTCCGACCCGATAGATGGGACGTCATCGGCGCGCTGGTCTGCCTGGCCGGTGTCGCCGTGATCATGTATGCGCCTCGTGGCTGATCTGCCATAACGTGCTTCCACGTCGGCGCCGCGGGAGCGGACTGGACAAACATATAGACCTCCATGAAAATAGACATGCGTCTATATGTGGCGCTCAGACGACGAGCGCGCCCGGATCGGCGCCGGTACCGCCCATGTCCGGCCTGGCCGCCGCAGACCCGCGCGGAAACGCGGCAGGTGGGCCTTCCACCACGTCACCCTGTTCGCCCAACTGGACCGGCTCCCGCCGCCAGGCCCTGACCTGGCCGACCACCTCGAAGGAAGTTCATGGCGTCACCCACTGTCCTGGCCGACGACACCGAGGTGATGCGCGGGCTGTCACGGCTCGACCGCTTCCTGCCCGTGTGGATCGGCCTGGCCATGGCCCTCGGCCTGCTGCTCGGCCGGACGGTCCCCGGTCTCGACGACGCCCTGGACACCGTCAAGATCGGCCAGGTGTCACTGCCCATCGCGCTCGGGCTGCTGCTGATGATGTACCCGGTGCTGGCCAAGGTCCGCTACGACCGGCTCGACACCGTCACCGGCGATCGGCGGCTGCTGGTCTCCTCCCTGGTGATCAACTGGGTCGTCGGCCCCGCCGTGATGTTCGCCCTGGCCTGGACCTTCCTGCCCGACCTGCCCGAGTACCGCACCGGCCTGATCATCGTCGGGCTGGCCCGCTGCATCGCCATGGTCCTCATCTGGAACGACCTGGCCTGCGGCGACCGCGAGGCCGCCGCCGTCCTGGTGGCCATCAACTCGGTCTTCCAGGTCATCGCCTTCGCCGCGCTCGGCTGGTTCTACCTCGAGATCCTGCCCGGCTGGCTCGGCCTTCCCGAGACCAGTCTCGACATCTCCATGTGGGACATCGCCGAAAGCGTGCTGGTCTTCCTCGGCATCCCCCTGCTGCTCGGCTTCCTGTCACGCAAGCTCGGCGAGCGCGGCAAGGGCCGCGACTGGTACGAGAGCCGCTTCCTGCCGCGCATCGGCCCGATCGCGCTGTACGGTCTGCTGTTCACCATCGTCATCCTGTTCGCCCTGCAGGGCGACACCATCACCTCCCAGCCCGGCGACGTGGCCAGGATCGCGCTGCCGTTGCTGGTCTACTTCGCCCTCATGTGGGCCGGCTCCTTCGCCCTCGGCAAGGGCATCGGCCTGCCCTACGACAGGACCACGACGCTGGCCTTCACCGCGGCGGGCAACAACTTCGAACTCGCCATCGCCGTGGCGATCGGCGTCTTCGGCGTCACCTCCGGCCAGGCGCTGGCCGGGGTGGTCGGCCCGCTCATCGAGGTCCCCGTGCTCGTCGCGCTCGTCTACGTCTCGCTGTGGGCGCGCCGCCGCTTCTACCCCGCGAAGGAAACCGTCTGATGACCGACAAGCCCAGCGTCCTGTTCGTCTGCGTGCACAACGCCGGACGCTCCCAGATGGCCGCAGGCTGGCTCAGCCACCTGGCCGGCGACCGGATCGAGGTCCGCTCGGCGGGCTCCGCCCCCGCGGAAGGGGTCAACCCGGTCGCCGTCGAGGCGATGCGGGAGGTCGGCATCGACATCGCTGATCAGAAGCCCAAGATCCTCACGCCGGAGTCCGTCCAGGCCTCCGACGTGGTGATCACCATGGGCTGCGGCGACGTCTGCCCGATCTTCCCCGGCAAGCGCTACGAGGACTGGAAGCTCGACGACCCCGCCGGGCAGGGCATCGAGGCGGTCAGGCCGATCCGCGACGAGATCCGCACCAGGATCGAGAAGCTCGTCGGCGAGGTCCTGCCCGCGTGAGCTCCTGCGGAGCGCTACGCCTCACCTCCTCGACGTGGGACGGTTCGTCTGACCACGGGCGACGGAAAGGGACGGGTGCGACGCGGTTCGCACCCATCCCTCGCCGCTCCGGGGACGACTCAGTCCGAGGCGGCGGCCACTTCCTTCTCGGCTTCCTTCCATGCCGGTACGGCTGCCGCCACCGTACGGCGCTCGCCGCGCGGACGTAGTCCGAACCAGACGAGGACCACGCTGAGGAGCGTCACGGCCACGTTCACGCTCAGCGCGAGGTGGATGCCGGTCAGTTCGACGCTCCGCGTCGCGGCGACCGCGCTCAGGATCGGGATACCGACGGTGATGGCCACCTGCTGGGTCATCGAGGTCAGGCCCGTGGCCAGGCCCTGCTCCTCGTCCGGCAGCCCCGAGGTCCCTGTCACCGTGTAGGCCACGATGCAGGTGACGTGCCCGAAGAACCCGATGAACAGCGCGGGGATCAGGACCACGAGCGCCATTCGGTCGGCGCCGAGGAAGACCAGCGGGAGAGTCGCCAGGCCCTGCACGGCCAGGCCCAGGGTGAGGACCTTGCGGGTGCCGAAGCGCCCGATGAAGCGGCCGGCGATCACCCCGGCCGCCACGGCCGCCAGGCCGGGGACCCCGAAGATCAGGCCGGTGACCAGCGGGGAGAAGCCGAGGGTCTGCTGGAGGTAGAGCGTGGTCAGGAAGATCATGGCGGTCTCCATGGTGAAGACCACGAACCCCGCGTAGTTGCCCCACTTCACTGTGGGCCGCTTGAGGATGCGCACCGGGACGAGCGGCGCGGGCGAGCGCAGCTCGATCATCCAGAACGCGGCCAGCAGCAGCACGCCGATGACGGCCGAGGGCAGGTTCCTCTCGATGACCGCGTAGATCACGGCCAGCAGGCCGCCGGTCACCGTCACCGCTCCGGGCAGGTCCAGCTTCACGCGGTCGGGCAGCCTGCTCTCGCTGATCACGAAGGGGGTGAGCAGCAGGATGACCAGGGCGACGGGGACGTTGATGAAGAACGCGGCCTGCCAGCTCAGCAGGCTGACGAGGCTGCCTCCCACCAGCGCGCCGATGGTGAAGCCGGCCGAGAGCAGCGCGCCGTTGAAGCCGAGGACGCGGTCGCGCGTCGCGCCCTCCGTGAAGGTGGTGGTGAGCAGCGACAGCGACGCGGGGATCGTCATCGCGGTGGCGAAGCCCTGCAGCACCCGGGCGGTCAGCAGCATGTCGGGGGTGGTCGCGAAGCCGCCGAGCAACGAGGCCAGGGTCAGCAGGATCATGCCGGACATGAACAGCCTGCGGCGGCCGAACAGGTCCGCCAACCGGCCGAACAGCAGGGTGAATCCGGCCGCGGGCAGGGCGTAGGCGGAGGTGATCCAGGGCAGCCCGGTCAGTCCCATCCCGACGCCCGCGCCGACCTCCGGCAGCGCCACGTTGAGGATCGAGAAGTCGACGGACAGCATGAACCCGGCGCCGAGCAGGACGAGCAGGATCACCCGCTGCCTGCCGCTGATCAGGGAAGGCGAGGTGCTCACAAGACGGTTCCCTTCGTGAGAAACCAAAGATCGGCACGCAGGACGGCTGAGCCGTACGGCCATGAGGCATGGCGGACTCGACGCATGGCGATGAGGGGGAACCCGGCCCCGCGCCGTCCGACGGGGCGAGCCGACGCGGGGGGCGCTCTGCCAGAGCGGGACGACAGAGCTGATGAGGGAGAGCGGCGAGCTAGCGCGAATCCCGCTCCGCCGCCTCGGCGACGCGCTTGATGTTCGCCAGCCGCCGGTCCCAGTCGGCGGCGAGCGTGGCCATCCACCGCGCCGTCGCGTCCAGCGCCGCGGGCCGCACCGCGTACCGCACCTCGCGACCGACCCGGGCGCCGGAGACCAGCCCGGCGGCGTCGAGGACGGCCAGGTGCTTGACCACCGCCTGCCGCGAGACGGGAAGCCGTTCGGCGAGCGTCGTCGCGGTGGCCTCGCCCTGGGCGGCGAGCAGATCAAGCAGCTGGCGTCGCGTCGGGTCGGCCAGCGCGACGAGGACGCTGTCGACCGACGCGACGTCGCCGCCAGGCGCGTCCGTCACGACGACGGCTGTTCGGCGCGCGTCTTGAGCGCGTCCAATTCCTGGGGCCAGCCGCCGGTGTTGTCCTTCAGCGCCTTGCTGCGCAGTTCATCGGAGCCTGCCAGGGCCGCGAACCCGCTCTCGACGACGCGCAGCCGCGTCTTGTCGCCCTCCTGGGACAACGTGAACTCCACGAGCGTGCTGTTGTCCTCGCGCAGCTCCTGTCCGGGGAACGCGCTGGCCCAGCGGTAGGCCAGATAGGTCGGCGGCTCGACCTTCTCCACCCGCACAGGGAAGTCGCCGTACTCGGCGTTCCTCGCCACCATCGACTCGCCCTCTCTCGCCACGGTGCCGGACACGCTCGCCCGGTCGGCGACCCAGAACCCGGGCTCGGCCACCAGCGACCAGACCCGCTCCAGGGACGCCGCGATCAGGGTTTCACGTTCGATCCGATCCTCGCTCATGAGGAGACTCCTTTTCACTTCCACCTTTTGATGTGCAATCCCAGAGTTGCACGTCAGCCGCTTCAGACGCAACCCCCGAGTTGCACTTAGTGGCCGAGCTTGACCTATCGCGAGGTCACGTGCCGAGCCGTCGGCCGCGAAGGACAGCCTGCATCAGGGCCGGAGCGTCCCCGCCCATCGACCCCCAGCGAACCGTCAGCGGTGACAGGCAGGGTGAGGGCCAGGAATTCGAACTCGAGGAGCAGATCATGTCGACGCGGATGACGACAGCCGAGCGGGAGAGCTTCCTGGCCGAGACCCACATCGGAGTGCTGAGTGTGGCCGGCGCCGACGGGCGGGCGCCCATGGCGGTGCCCATCTGGTACGGCTACCGGCCCGGCGGTGAGATCACCTTCGCCACGAGCCCCGGCAGCGTGAAGATGACCCTGATCCGCGAGGCGGGCCAGATCGGGTTCACGGTTCAGCAGGAGGCGATGCCGTACAAGTACGTCTCCGTCGAAGGCTCTGTCGTGGGTTATGAGCCGACCGACGCCGACGAGTATCGCCAGTGGTCGATGCGCTACCTCGGCCCCGAAGCGGGCGAGCGGTTCTTCGACGACATCAAGGACTTCGTGCGGACGATGGTCACCGTCCGCGTGCGGCCCGAGCGCTGGCGGACCTACGACTTCGGCAAGGAGTTCAGCGGCTGACGCCCGGTGCCCGCGTGTCGATGACGTGCTCGGCGAGTTCGCGGGTGGCGGCCGCGGGGTCGGTTCCCTGCCGGGTGGCTCCGGCCGCGAGCAGGCCGTCGACGAGCAGCAGGAGCTGGGCCGCCGCGTGCCCGGGGCGCGGATGCCCGAGCGCGACCAGCTCGTGCTCCAGGAGTCGCCGCACCCGGTCGCGGTAGTCGCGTGTGACGGCGTGGCCCGGATGGGCGGGGTCGGGCAGCGCCAGGTCGGCCGCCAGGTAGCGGCAGCCGCGGAAGTCGGGCGCGTCGATGACCCTGGCCAGTTCGTCGAAGACGGCCAGGAGGCGGTCGCGTGGGTCCTGACCTGCGGCGTTCATGGTCTGCCTGTAGCGCGCCTCGTCCTCGTCGGTGCTGCGGCGCAGCACCTCGGCCAGCAGCCCGTCCTTCCCGCCGAAGTGCTCGTACAGCGAACGCCTTGCGACGTTGGCCTCTTTCAGGACCGCGTCGACGCCGACGCCCATGCCGTGGCGGTAGGTGAGGTCCTGGGCGGCCCGCAGCAGGCGTTCGCGTGGGCCGGGAGCGGTTCGTGTACTCACGGGCCCCAGCCTGCCAGCTGTCGACGAGTAGATCAACCGGTCGATATGGCGACGGAGTGATCACCGAGGCCCGGCCCCCTCACCTACGCCGAGGCCGCGACGCTTCCCTGCGCCGCGGTCACCGCCTGGAACGCCCTGACCGGCGACGGCGAGGGCCTGCGGCCGGGCCAGACCCTCGTCGTCCAGACACCGGCCTGCTGGAGCGCTCCCTCAAGGCGGTGACGACGGCCCGTCGGCTGCGCCCGGTCATCGACCGGGTCTTCGCCTTCGACGACGCACCCGCCGCCTACCGCCACCACGCCTCGGGCGAGGCGTTCGGCAAGGTCGTCATCGCCGTCAAGAGAGGGTGAGGACGGCCTTGCCCTGGACGCGGCGGGACAGGAGGGCCTCCGCCGCGCTCAAGGCCTGCTCCCACGGACCGCGCCAGCCCACCTGGGCGTCCAGCTCGCCCCTGGACAGCAGGCCGACAAGCCGGGCGAGGTCGTCGCCGAAGGGTGTGGTGACGTTGAAGTTCTCGATCCGGCCGCGCTGGGAGCGCGACCTCGACTCCTCGAAGTCGATCGTCGTCGGCTCCTTGGACGCCTTGCCGATCGCCTGGATCACGCCGTCGTCCTCCAGCCGGTAGAACGCCTCGGCCAGTTGCCGTCCGCCCACGTTGTCCAGCACGCCGTACACCCTGCCGGTCAGGTCGGCAGGGCCGAGCACGATCTCGGCCGCGCCCAGCTCCCGTAGTCCCTCGGCCCGCGACGGGCTGCCGACGGAGGCGATCACGTGCGCTCCCTCGAGGGCCGCGAGCTGGACGGCGTACCTGCCGACGCCGCCGGACGCCCCGGTGACCAGGACCCTGCGCCCCTGCAGCGGGCCGAGCCGCCGCACCGCCTGCAGGGCGGTGACCCCGGCGACCGGCAGCGCGCCGGTCAGGGCGAGATCGACCTCGTCGGGGACGAGGGCCAGCTCGGTGGTGTCCACGGCGCGCAGCTCGGCCCACGCTCCCGACCAGCCGAACGTCACCACACGAGCACCCACCGCCGGGCCCGAGCCGTCGGCGGCGGCCTGGACGACCACCCCGGCCGCGTCCCAGCCAGGGACGTGGCCCGGCCGCGGGTCCGGGGAGCGGTAGGCGATCTCCCCGAAGTTGAGCGAGACGGCCGACACCTGGACCAGCACCTGCGAGGGCGAGGGGACCGGGTCGGGGACGACACCGAAGGACAGGTCGGGGTTGAAGATCAGTGCTTTCATGCGTGCCACTGTGCCGACCCTCACGCACGATCCGCTGACGGTCGGGCGGCGATCATCCCGAGGATGCGCTCCACGTCGCCGCGTTCGGCCGGTGGCAGCGGCGCTCCGACCGACTCCCGCAGCTCCGCCGCCTCCGCCAGCAGCCTGGAGGCCTCCTCGAAAGCCCCCTCCAGCGCCGCCACCTCCGCCAGCCCCTCCTGCGCCAGCGCCACCGAGCGCGGGTCGCCGACCTCGCGGGCGGCGGCCAGCCCCTCCAGGTGCAGCGCTCTGGCGGCCGCCGCCTCCCCCCGGCCTGAGGCGATGAACCCCAGCTCGGCCAGGATCAGCGTCACCCCGTAGAACGGCACCCCGAACTCCGTCTCCAGCCGCCGGTTCCAGGCCAGCGATTCGAGGAACAGCTCCTCGGCTCGATCAAGCTCGCCCGACCTGCGCGCCACCAGCCCGAGACCCACCCTGGCGAACTCTTCGGCGAACCTGTTGCCCTGTTCGCCTGCCAGCCGCCTCCCCTGCTCGTGCAGGTCCGCCGAACGCTCCAGCTCGCCGGTCAGCAGCGCGATCCGTCCCAGGCTGGACAGCCGGTAGGACACGTCGGTCCACAACCGCAGGTCCTCCGCGATCCGCAGCCCCTGCCGATGCAGCCGGGCGGCGCGCGCGTAGTCGCCGGTGACCTCCGCCAGGTAGCCCAGCATGTCCGAGGCCTGGAGCTGCCCCCATCGATCGCCGAGCTCACTGAAGATCGTCATGCTCTGGGTGGCGCTGCTGGCGGCCAGGTCGAAGTCGCCCTGGAACATCGCCTGCTTGGCACGGCCGGCCAGCGCCGCGGCCTCGCCCCACCTGTCGTCCTGCGCCCTGAACCCCGCCAGCGCCTCGTCCAGCAGCCCCACCGCCGTGTTCACGTCCCCGAAGTGCAGGCAGGCGTGCGCGAGGAACCAGCGCGACCTGGCGTCGGGGAAGTCGATGTCATCGGTACGGCCGGCGCCCGCCAGCAGGGCGAACCCGGAACCCCACGCCGTCCCCTTGGTGTGGCGATACCCCTCCTGGTGCCTGCCCCGCAGGTACCAGTACCAGGTCAGCGCCTCGACCAGCCGCGGGGAGCCCGCCGAGTCCAGCACCGCCCTGAGGTTGAGCGCCTCCTCGTCCAGCCGCACCAGCCACTGCCGCTGGGCGCTGCCGTACAGGTGAGGGGCGGCCCGCACGGCGAGCTCGGTGTAGTAGGCGTCCCTGAGCCCGTACACGGGATCGTCCTGCTCGAGCCGCTCCAGGCAGTAGGCCGCCACGCTCTCCAGCAGGCGGTACCTGGGCGCGCCCGTCACCATCGACCTGCCGACCAGCTCGTCGAGCAGGTGGAGATCGACCCCGACCGCCTCGGCCGCCTCCAGTGTGCACCCGCCGGGATGGACCGCCAGCGCCAGCATCGCGGTCCGCTGCGGCTCGGTGAGCTGCTCCCAGCTCCAGTCGATCACCGCCCGCAGCGTCCGCTGCCTGGCGGGCCTGCCCCGTCCTGCGACCCCCAGCAGGCGGAACCGGTCGTCGAGGCGTTCGGCCACCCCCTGCACGCCCAGCGCCCGCGCCCTGGCCGCCGCCAGCTCCAGCGCCAGCGGCAACCCGTCCAGGCGGCGGCAGATCGCCTCGACCCACGGTGTGCTCCCGGCGTCCAGCGGCGTGCCCGAGCGCTCGGCGAACATCGCGACCGCGCTCGGCTGGTCGAGAGGCGGCACCACGAAGAGCCTCTCGCCCGGCAGGGCCAGCGACTCCTGGCTGGTGGCGAGCACCCGGACCCCGGGGGCCTTGCGCAGCAGCAGGTCCACCAGCGCGGCCACCTCCTCGACCAGGTGCTCGCAGTTGTCGAGCACGAGCAGCAGCCGCTGCCCGCGCAGCGCGTCGGCCAGCCGATGGGCCAGGTCGGGGACGGGCACCTGAGGAGGCGTGGAGGTCTCGTCCCTGATCCCCAGCGCGGCGGCCACCAACTCGGCCACCTGCCCGACGGCGCCGGCCAGCTCCACCAGCCACACGCCGCCCGGCAGCTCGACCGAGGCGGCGGCGGCCAGCGCCAGCCGGGTCTTGCCCACACCGCCAGGACCGGTCAGCGTGACCAGCCTGGAGGAGTCGAGCATGGCCCTGACCTCGGCCACCGCCCCGTCCCTGCCGATGAGGGAGGTGAGCTGCGCGGGAAGGTTCGTCGAGGACGCCGCGGGCGCGGGCGTCAGCGCCGGATCCTGCACCAGGATCGCCTGGTGGAGCGCGACCAGCTCGGGGCCTGGATCGAGCCCCAGCTCGTCGGCCAGCAGCTCGCGCAGCTCGGCGTACCCGGCCAGCGCCTCGCTCTGCCGTCCTGAGCGGTACAGCGCGCGCAGGTGCGCCGCCCGCAGCCGCTCCCTGAGGGGGTGCGCCGCCACCAGCTCCCCCAGCTCGTCGGCGAGGCGGCTGTGCTCGCCCAGCGCCAGCCGTACCTCTGCCTGCTCCTCGAGCGCCGTCAGGCGCTGTTCGTCGAGGCGGGAGGCGGCGGCGTGCGCGAAGGAGTCGCGGAAGTCGGCGTAGGCAGGGCCGCGCCACAGCGCCAGCGCGTCGGACAGCAGGTCGGCCTTGACCCGCAGGTCGTCGCTCGCCAGCGCGCCTGCGAGCAGCCGGGCGAACTCGATGGCGTCCACCGAGTCGCTGACCAGGGAGTATCCGGTCGGCTGGTAGGTCACCAGCTCGCGATCGCCCAGTGCGCGGCGCAGCTGGGAGACCTTGGTCTGCAGCGTGTTGGCGGGGTTGCCCGGCAGGTCCTCGCCCCAGAGGTCGTCCAGCAGCCGGTCGGCTGACACGGTTCGCCCCTCGTGCATCAACAGATCGGCGAGAAGCGCGCGAACCTTCAGTTCGGGAACTCGGACGGGCGTCCCGTCAGCAGCCCACACCGAAAGCGGACCAAGAACACCAAATCGCATCAAGTAAGGCTATCGGCCGCCGACCCCCAGCCGATCGTGCGCGCCCGCCGGCACAGTGGCGTCGTCAACCGGACGGAAGGAGGCGGGATGCGACTCGCGATCATCATCGGCAGCGTACGGCAGGGCAGGTTCGGTCCGACCGCGGCGGCCTGGCTGCACGCCAGAGCGTGTCGCCGAGACGATCTCGACGTGGACGTCATCGACCTGGCCGAAGCGTGGCTGCCGACGGTACTGCCGGCCGGCTTCCCCGCGCGTGGGGTCACCGGACCGCCGGCCGTGGAGCATCTGCGGCCCTGGCTGGCCGACGCCGACGCGTTCGTGATCGTGACGCCGGAGTACAACCACAGCTTTCCCGCCTCGCTCAAGAACGCCATCGACTGGTACCACGAGGAGTGGCGGGGCAAGCCCGTCGCCTTCGTCGCCTACGGGGAGGCCTCGGGCGGCCTGCGGGCCGTCGAGCAGCTGCGCCCGGTGTTCGACGCCCTCGACGCGGTGTGCGTCGGCGAACCTGTCACCCTCCCCTTCCACCGGATCCCTCCGGACTCCTCCGCCGAGCGCCTGCTCGACGCCCTGGAGAAGCACCATCGTGATCGTCAGCTGTGAGATCCGTCCCCTGAGATCAGGGTGAGCGGCCTTACGGCGGACGCACCTCGCGGCGGCGCGCCATCGAGATCGACCGGCCCGCCGCTCGGGCTCTAAGGTCATCGGGTGGGATTGACGGAGAAACGGAGCTTCGGCGTCTACGAGGCCTTCGACGTCCTGGGCGAGGGCGGGCAGGGGACCGTCTACCTCGGTCGCGGGCCCGACGGCGGCCAGGTCGCCATCAAGGTACTGCTCGGCCAGGTGGCCCGCGACGAGGACGCGCGACGGCGCTTCCGGCGTGAGGCCGAGGCCGCGCGGAGGGTGGCGCCGTTCTGCACGGCCAAGGTGCTGGCCATCGGCGTCGAAGGCGAGCAGCCGTACATCGTCAGCGAGCACGTCCCAGGCCCCTCGCTGGACACGCTGATCGCCACGCAGGGCCCGCGGTCAGGCGGCGGCCTGCAACGCCTGGCCGTGGCGACCCTGACCGCCCTGGACGCCATCCACTGGGCCGGGGTCGTGCACCGCGACTTCAAGCCCAGCAACGTGATCATGGGGCCGGAGGGGCCGGTGGTGATCGACTTCGGCATCGCCAGAGCCGCCGGCCACACCACCACGCACAGCGTCATGGGCACCCCCGCGTTCATGGCTCCCGAGCAGTTCGAAGGGCGCGGCCTCACCGGTGCGACGGACCTGTTCAGCTGGGCCAGCACCATGATCTACGCGGCGACGGGGCGCTACGCCTTCCGCGGCGACACGATGCCGGCGCTCATGCACGCCATCCTGACCACCGAGCCGGACCTGTCGGGCGTGCCGGACGAACTGCGCCCGCTGCTGAGATCCTGCCTGGCCAAGGATCCGGCGGCGCGTCCGACCGCCACGGCCCTCCTGCCGGCCCTGACGGGGGCCGCCCCCGCGGCGCGACCGGCCACCAGCCGCTTTCCCGAGGGGGACCGTCTCACGATCGCGGCCCCTTCGCACCACCCGACGGAGGTGGCCCCGCCGAACCCTCATCCCGCCTCCTTCCGGCACCAGGGCCGCTCTCCGGGCGTCCCGGGAGACCCGAGGCGGGTGGAGACGGGCGCGGCCGGGCTGGTGGCGGGTGGGCTGGCGCTCCTGGCCGGACTTCCGCTGCTGTACTACAGCGTGTACTTCGCCCTGGCGTCCATGGACTTCGCCATGGCGGAGCCGTTCCAGGTGGACCTGCCGAGAGCGATCGCGTTCGCGGTCGTGGCGGGGCTCCTGTGTGTGGCGCTCGGCCGGGCATCCTGGCCCGCGGCCCTCCTCGGCCTGGTCCATGTCCCGCTCGTGGTGGCCTTCGCGCTCCCGTCGCTGCCGCTCGCCACGCGGGAGCGGCTCGAGGACTCCTTACGCGCCGACCTCATGACGCTGGTGTCGGCGGCCACGCTGCTGACCGCCCTGATCCTTCTCGTCACCGGCCTGCTGCTGTCGCGCTGGAGCCGGGTCGTCGCCTTCCTCGCGGTGCTGAGCGGCCTGCTGCTGCTGGTCGCGGGCGTCACCGGCCTGCTGTCCGAGGCAGGTCTCGCCCATCCGCGGAGCGGCGCGTTCACCACGGAGGCGCTCGGGCGGCTGACGAGCGCGGTGTGGGCGCTGGCGACCGCGGGGCTGGCGGTGGCGCGAGCCGTACAGGCCAGAGGGCGACCGTCGCAGGGGACCTCCGCCGCCTGAGCGACGGGCCTGGTTCGCCCTGACGTGTCCCGCCGGAGAGGCGGGGCGCGGCCGGTGGGTCGGCCGGTCACGGTGCGGGCCGCGGGACCGGGCGGCGACCACGGTACGCCGTCGGCGAACCGGGTCCGCTGTCGGCGAAGACGCCTGGGTTCTCCATGTGCGCGGTGCTTGGGTGGCGGGATGGAGATCTTGGTTCTGGGCGGAACAGCGTGGGTGGGCAGGGAGCTGTCGCGGCAGGCGATCGAGCGCGGCCATCGGGTGACGTGCCTTGCTCGCGGCGAGAGCGGAGAGGTCGTGGACGGAGCGAGGCTGGTGGCCGCCGACCGGCGCGATCCTTCGGCGTACGAACCGCTGCTCGACCGCGAATGGGATGCGGTCCTCGAGGTGTCCTGGCAGCCGGGCTTCGTGCGCGGGGCGCTCGACGCGCTCGGTGGCAGGGCCGGGCACTGGGTCTATGTCTCCTCCATCAACGCCTACGCCTCCCATGACGCGCCGGACGCGGACGAGTCCGCGGCCCTGCTCGCTCCGACCGGCCAGGACGAGGTCGACCGCGCGTTGTACGGCGAGGCGAAGGTCGCCTGCGAGCAGGTCTCGACCGCCGCCGTGGGCGACCGCCTCCTCATCGCGCGCGCCGGTCTCATCGGCGGCCCCGGAGACACCAGCGGGCGCTCCGGCTACTGGGTGGCCCGCGCCGCCCGCGACACCCGAGGGCCGATGCTGGTGCCCGACACTCCCGCCAGGCCGACACAGGCGGTCGACGTGCGCGACCTCGCCGCATGGCTGCTCGACGCCGCGGAGAAGGGGAGCGTCGGCACCTACGACGCCGTCGGTCCTGTCGTTCCGTTCGGAGAGTGGATCGAGCTGTCGCGCGCCGTCGGCGGGCACACCGGTCCTGTGGTCACCGCCGAGTCGGCATGGCTGCTCGCGAACGGCGTGGCCGAGTACATGGGGCCCGAGTCGCTGCCGATGTGGCTGGTCGAGCCGGGCTGGGAGGGGTGGTCGGCCAGGAACGGCTCCGCGGGGCGCGCCGCGGGGCTGCGTCATCGGCCCAGGGCCGAGATGCTGGCCGACACGCTGGCATGGGAACGCGAGCAGGGTCTGGACCGGGAAAGACGTGCCGGCCTCAGCGCACAGCGCGAACGCGAATTGCTCCACTTGGTTCTCGAACCGGGGGGAACGCGCTCCTGACCACGCGGTGCGAAAGCAACCTGAGGAAGAAGGCAGGCGCCCAGGAGGATTTCCGCCGTACGGGCGGATCTGGCATCGTTCTACAGAGCGCAGGAAGAACGTGGACCAGGGAAGGCGGTCCTGATGAATCCCGATCCCTCCGGGTCAGGCCAGCCCACCCTGGTGATCTTGGTTCTGCCCTCCGTGGCAGGCGTGACGGTCGCGCTCCAGGGCGAGCTCGACATGGTCACAGCGTCATGGCTGCGCCAGGAGCTCGATCAGGTCTTCGCCGAGCCCGGCAGGAAGCGTCTGATCCTTGATCTGTCGGGACTGACCTTCTGCGACTCCTCCGGCCTTGGCGCCATGATCGGCGCCTACAACCAGGTGCAGCAGACGGGTGGACAGATCGCCCTGGTCGGAGCGCAGGAGAGACTCAGGAGCCTTCTGGTCCGCACGGGCCTCGACCGCATCCTCCCCCACTACCCGACCCTTGCCGAAGCGGAGAGCGCCTTCACCCCTCCGCCGCCGACGCCCGACATCTGAGCCGGACACGGCAGTACCCGCCCGCCGGCCCCGGTGGCAGCCCAGCCGCCGCGACGGCCTGCGCCACCGGTCATGACGATCGTCCGCTCCCCGCCGCTGTCCGTTGACGTCTTCCCCTTCCCTGCGGCTGATCGCGGGGACTGACGCCAGAGGCGGGAGGCAGTGTCATGGCCGTTTGGCGCCCACCGCGCACAGGTGGTAGTCGCCCTTGACGAGCGACCTGTCGGTGGTCGCGTCGGGACGCCACTCGCGGGTGTTGACGATGCCGGGCTCGAGAAGCTCGAAGCCCTCCAGGAAGCCCTCGAACACGTCGCGGCGGCGGGGGGTGAACGGCGAGGAGGCGTTCTGGTAGACGGAGCTGACCTTGTCGGCCTTCTGCGGCATCGTGTCGGGGGCGACATGGGTCAGCACCAGGTACCCGCCGGTGGGCAGCAGGTCGCGGTAACGGCGGATGATGCCGGCCGGATCCTCCTCGTCGGTGACGAAGTGCATCAGGGAGACCACGAGGAGCGCGACGGGCCGCTCGAAGTCGAGCACCTCCGCCGCCCGCGCCATGACCTTCTCCGGCTCTCGCAGGTCGCCCTCCTGGACCGTGACGCCGGAGGAATGGCCGAGCAGGGCCCTGGAGTGGGTGAGGACGACGGGGTCGTTGTCGACGTAGACGATTCTCGCCCCGTCGATCACCTCGTGAACATGGCCGGCGGTCGGCAGGCCCGAGCCGATGTCGAGGAACTGGTCGACGCCCGACTGCCTCAGGTGGCGGACCGCCCGCTGCAGGAAGGCCCTGCTGTTGCGGGCATCTCCCCTGACCTCCGGGATGATGGCCAGGACCTTTTCGGCGGCGTGCCGGTCCACCTCGAAGTTGTCCTTGCCGCCCAGGTAGTAGTCATACATGCGGGCCACGTTGGGGACCGCGGCGCTGACACCTGGGACCGTGCGTTCACTGCTCATGGGCCAAACCTAGACGATCTCCATCCGGAGTTGCGATGATCGTTCATATGTTAGGTCTGGACGCGACGCCCGGCATCAGCAAGACCAACCTGTGGGCCTGCATGGGGCTGGGGTTCCTCGGCACCACCGTCATCACCTTCCTGCCGGCCGGCCAGCCGTACATCCTCAACGAGGTTCTGGGGCTGTCCGCCGGCGACCTCGGCAGGATCACCGGCTACCTGCAGATCGCCGCGGAGGTCGCGCTGATCCTCAGCTTGACCTGGTACGGCGCGCTGGCCGACCGAATCGGCAGGCGACCCGTCGCGGTAGCGGGGCTTCTGCTGTGCGCGGCGGGGGCGGCGCTCTACCCGTTCGCCGGCAACGCGGCCGTTCTCGTCGCGCTGCGGGTCCTGTTCGCCCTCGGCATCGCCGCTCTGCACGTCACCATGTCCGCGATCACCGCAGACTACGTGCGAGACCGCACGCGAGGCAGGGCCTACGGCTGGCTCGGGCTCTTCAGCGGCATCGGCGCAGTGATCGCCGTGCTGGTGCTGGTCAGGCTGCCCAGCATGCTGGAGCAGGGCGGAATGGAGCCCATCGCGGCCGCCAGGACCGGCTTCCTGATCGTCGCCGCGCTGGTCGTGGTCGGCGCCCTGGCACTGCGCTTCACGCTTTCACCGAGCTGGGGCGTGACCGAGACGCCCAGGGTGCCGCTGACGCGGCTGATCGGCGAGGGCGTCAGACTGGCCCGCGACCCCGGGGTGGCGCTGTCCTACGCCGCCTCCTTCGTGGCCAGGGCCGATCTGGCCCTCGTGGCCAGCTTCCTGTCGCTGTGGATCGTCGACTACGCCAGGTCCGTACGCGGCATGTCGGCCACCGAGGCCCTGGCCAAGAGCGGCGCCATCGTCGGCATCGCCTACACGGTGATCGTGGTGGGCGCGCCGCTGTTCGGCTGGCTCGGCGACCGGATGCAGCGGCAGCACGTCGTCATCCTCGCCCAGGCCGTCGCCGCTGCCGCCTATCTGTCGACCCTGCTGGTCAGCGACCCGCTCGGGCCCGGGATGATGCTGGTGGCCGCCTTCATCGGTCTCGGCGAGATCGGCGTCATCACCACGGCTGGGCCGCTGCTCGCCCAGCAGGTGCCGGCCCGCTACCGCGGCTCCTCCTTCGGCGTGCAGGTCCTCTGCGGCGCGATCGGGATCTTCGTCGTCTCCGGGGTCGGTGGCTGGCTGTACGACCTGTGGCGGCCGGCCGCTCCCTTCGCGCTGTCCGGCGCGTGCGGGCTGCTGGTCGTCCTGTTCGGGCTCGCGGTACGGCGCCGCGTCGTCCCCCATCCCGAGGTCGTTGCCGCTGAACGAGCGGGCGAGCCGGCCGCTTAGGCGTCCTTCGCGGACAGCCGACCGGCGGAATCAGCCCGCGTTGCTGGATTCTCCGCTTCACGCCGGGTGAGCACCAAGGGGGCGTCCTCGGTGATGGCGACCGTGTGCTCGGAGTGGGCCGTGCGCGAGCCGTCGGCCGACCGGATGGTCCAGCCGTCGGCGTCGTAGACGATCCGGTCGGTCGTCCGCGCGAACCAGGGTTCGAGCGCGAGGGTCAGCCCCGGGCGGAGCGTGAGGCCACGCCCCGCCCGGCCCGTGTTGGAAACGTGGGGTCCCTCGTGCATGGTGCGGCCGATGCCGTGGCCACCGAACTCGGTGTTGACCGGGTAACCGTAGTCACGGGCCACCGACCCGATGGCCGCCGAGATGTCACCCAGGCGGTTGCCCGGACGTGCCACCTCGATCGCCGCCTCCAACGCTTCCTCGGTGGCACGGATGATCCGCAGGTCCTCCTCGGCAGCGGTCCCGACGATGACCGTGCGCGCCGAGTCGGCCACCCAGCCATCGACGCTGACCGCGAGGTCCGCGCTGAGCACATCGCCGTCACGCAGTGTGTAGTCGTGGGGCAGGCCGTGCAGGACGGCGTCGTTGACCGACAGGCAGATGACGTTGCGGAACGGGCCGCGTCCGAAAGACGGCGCGTAGTCCCAGTAGCACGACTCCGCCCCGCGCCGTTTGATCATGCCGCGCACGTGGCGCTCCAGGTCCAACAGGTTGACGCCCACGTCAGCGAGCCTGCCGACCTCGGAGAGCACCTCGGCGACGAAACGCCCGGCCGCATGCATGCGTTGGATCTCCGCAGGCGTCTTCAGTTCAATCACGAAAACCTCGCGTCACAGGTGTTGGTATAGTTATACCGGCACCTTAACACTTGCCGGTATAGTAATACCAGTCCTATCCTGGGAGCATGGTCCGCCAACCGCTCACACCTGAACAGATCGAAGCCGGCAGGCGTCTCGGCGCCCTGCTGCGCCACGCGCGAGGGGGACGCGACCTGGCGGAAGTCGCGCACGCGGCCGGCATCTCGCCGGAAACCCTGCGCAAGATCGAGACCGGACGACTTCCCTCTCCCGGATTCGGCACGATCGTCTGCCTCGGCGAGGCACTCAACGTGCCGATTCAGGAGTTGGCAGCCATCTGGCGCGGCAACGACCTACCGCTGGAAGCCGTCTCCTAGCCGCTGTCGTGGAGACGGTGTGGAGGCTGTCGCGGGGACCATCAGCGGCGGCGCAGTGACGGGTCGAGCAGCGCGGGCGGGGTGTCGTGCTTTTCGTGTGCGGCGAGGTCGGTGCCGGGGGCGACGATGGCGTCGATGGCGTCGAGTACGTCGGCGGAGAGCGCGGTGTCCGCGGCGGCCAGTTGCGAGTGCAGGTGGTCCAGTGTGCGGGGGCCGGTGAGCGCGCTGGTCACGGCGGGGTGCGCTGTCACGAAGCCGAGCGCGAGCTGGATCATCGTCAGGCCGGCCTCGTCGGCGACCTTGGCCAGCTGCTCGACGGCCTCGAGCCTGGCCTGGTTGGAGGGGATGGTGGTGTCGAAGCGTTGCGGCATGAACGTTGAGCGGCTGGTGGTGACTGCCCGGCCCTCGCGGATCGCGCCCGACAGCCAGCCCGAGGCCAGCGGGCTCCATGCCAGCACGCCGAGCCCGTACTCCTGGGTCACGGGCAGGACGTGGGTCTCGATCCCGCGCTGCAGGATCGAGTAGCTGGGCTGTTCGGTGACGTAGCGGCTCAGGTGGTGCTCGCGGGCGGCCCACTGGGCCTGCACGATGCGGTAGGCGGGGAAGGTCGAGGAGCCGAAGTAGCGGATCTTTCCCGCGCGTTGCAGGTCGGTCAGGGCCGACAGGGTCTCCTCGTCGCTGGTGCTCGGGTCCCATCGGTGGATCTGGTAGAGGTCGACGCAGTCGATGCCGAGGCGGCGCAGGCTGTCCTCCAGCGCGGTGACCAGCCAGCGGCGCGAGCTGCCCTGATGGTTGCACTCGTCGCTCATCGGCATGGTCGCCTTCGTGGCCAGCACGATGTCGTCGCGGCGGCCCGCGATGGCTTTGCCGACCATCTCTTCCGACTGGCCGCCGCTGTAGAAGTCGGCGGTGTCGATGAGGTTGATCCCGGCCTCCAGGGCGGCGTCGACGATGGCGGTGGCCTCGTCCTGGGTGGTGCGCCCGATCTTCCCGAAGTTCATCGCGCCGAGCGCGAGCGCGCTGACCTGCACACCTGTGCGACCCAAAGTGCGGTACTGCATGACCGTGTCCCCTCATTGCGGGTGAAGCGCATGGCTTGGCTACCAGGCCCCTGCTCTGACATCATGACGAAAGCGGAACCTCGTTCCGAAACGATACGGAACACAGTTCCGCTTTGCAAGCGGTGGCGGAGGGAGCGGCGCGGTGAACGACAGAAACGAGGTCACAGGGCAGGCGGGCGCGTCCAAGCGGAAGGACGCCCGGCGTAACCAGGAAACCCTCCTCGAGACGGCCGCCGCGGTCTTCGTGACGTCAGGCGTGAACGCCCCCGTACGCGACATCGCGGCCAAGGCCGGCGTCGGGCTGGGCACGATCTACCGCCACTTCCCGACGCGAGCGGACCTCATCATCGCCGTCTACCGGCACCAGGTCGACGCCTGCGCCGAGGCCGGGCCAACCCTGCTGGCGACCAGCCCTTCACCGCACGCCGCACTAGGGCAGTGGATCAACCTCTTCGTCGATTTCCTGGTCACCAAACACGGACTCGCCGCCGTGCTGCGCTCCGACAACTCCGACTTCGAGGCGCTGCACGCCTACTTCCTCGACCGCCTCGTACCCGTCTGCGCCGAACTGCTCGAAGCCGCAACCGTCGCCGGCGAGATCCGCCCCGACATCGATGCGTACGAGCTCATGCGCGGCGTCGGCAACCTCTGCATCGGCGCGGACAGCGACCCCCGCTACGACGCACGCCACATGGTCGACCTCCTCATCGCAGGGCTGCGCCGACCACATCACTGACCTCGGCTCCCGCGACGTCTCCACCGGGCAGGTCTTGTCGGCCAGAGAGCTGCTTGAGGCTGGTCGCGCGGACCTGGGTGGACTCCGCTCCCCCGTCGCGCCACAGGATGTCGGGGTGCGTTCACCGAACAAGAGGTGAAGTGTCGGTCATGTCCGTTACGGTCGCTTGGCATGATGATCAACGGCAGCCAGATCGTGCTGGCCGGGCGGTTCGGCCGGCTTTCGAAGGATGAGGCCAAGCGCCGTCTGGAGGCGTTGGGCGCGAAGGTGACCGCGTCGGTCACGGCCAGGACCGACCTGGTCTTCGCCGGGGCGAAGTCGGGGGCCAAGGCGGGTCCTGCGGCGGTACGCGGCGTTCCGATCTACGACGAGGACGCGCTGGAGGCCGTGCTCGACGGCAGGGAGCCCGGCACCGCGCCACCGTCCCCGCCGTTCACCGGCGTCCCTGGCGAGCCGATGGGCCCCGGCGAGGCCCTTGACCGTCTCAAGAACGCCGACTGGTCCGCGTTCTCCCCGGAGCGCGACACCGTGCCGCTGCGGGACGCCCTCCAGGCACTGGAGCGCGCCCACGGCGTCACCGACGCGCATCGCCTCGCCACCGCCAGACTGCGCGACGCGGGCGCGCTGCTGCGCCACTCCGACGTGCACCACGGCGAGCTGAACGGCCACGCGCTCAGCCCGGACGGCCGCCACCTCGCGGTCGGAAGCGGGGCAGGCGACGACTACGACAGGGGCGGCGTCCTTCAGGTCTTCGAGGTCGCCACCGGCCGCTGCGTCCATGCGATCGACGGCATCATGGGCGGCGTCGGCTTCCCCGGCCACGCGCGCAGCCTCCAGTGGTCGGCGGACGGCACGCGGATCGCCCTGGAGTACAACACCAACGCGACCGGCGTGTGGGACCCGTTCGGCACCGCCCACGAGCCGCTCGCCGACGCGTTCTTCCTCGCCTCCGGCCGGCCGTTGGGCATGGCCCTCGCCCCGGAGGGCAGGCGCGCGTTCGTCTACGGAGGCGGGTCGGACCTCCTTCGCAACGTCGTCGTGGCGATGCACGAGGGCTCGGTCGCCGGGCCACCGGACGCCCGCCCGGAGGGAACGGCGCCGATCGAGTTCAGCGGGCCGTCACCCGACGAGTGCGAGGAGATCTGGAACGACGAGCCCATGTTCGTCCTGGGCCGGGCGTTCTGGTCGCGCGACGGCTGCCGCGTCTACGGAGAGGCGGCGGACGCGTATGCGGCGATCTCGCTCGATGTGGAGAAGCGGCAGGTCGCCTGGGTCCTGCGCCTGGAAGAGGATCCGGAAGCGGCTGCGCCCGAGTGGAGCCTGGACGAACGACTCCTGGCCTGCCAACGCGACGGCAGGCTCGTCATCGCCGACGCGCTGACCGGTGAGCCGACGGCGGAGCTTCCTGGCTACCCGGGCGCCGACGTCCTGTGTTGGGGGCCTGGCGGCCGCCTGGCAGTGGTGGCCCCGGCGGGCGGGAGCGTCGGGATCGTCGACGCGACGACGGGCGAGCACCGGTACGACCTGGACGTTCGGGCGGCCGCCTCCGACCCGCGCGGCTGGGACGCCCGGTCGTGGGCCTGGTCGCCGAACGGCGAGCGGGCCGCCTGTGTCACCGCCGAGGGGCGGATCGAGATCTGGTCGCTCGGTGAGCGCCCCGAACGGCTGCGCGTCCTGGACGGCGTCCGGCGCACGGTCGGCCAGGATGATCACGGCTTCGGCCTGGAATGGCCCGCCGCCGACATGCTGATCGCGATCGGTCCGCACGCGGTGCGCTTCCTCCGTCCCGACACCGGCGAGATCGTGGCCGACCACCCCTTCCACCATGCCCCTGCCTCCGCTCGCCCGCTCTTCCTCACCGGCCGCGACCTCGGCGACCAGCTCCGGCTCAACCCGACGTTCGCGCTGGACGAGAACACCTGGGCGGTGGCGTTCGAGGACGGCACGGTCATCGCGCCGGTCGGCAGGCAAGACGATCTCGACGGTCGGCTCTGCTGGTCCGTCGCCCGCCGCTTCGCCTGGCCGTTCCGCTGGGGCGACCGGGAGATCTTCCCCGACCCCGCCCACGCGGCAGTGGGGGCGGGGTCGCCGGAGACCGACCGGCTCCTGGCGCCGTTCCTGGGACGTGGCAGCACGGCGGAGGCGAAGGGGACGTGGCCGCCACCCGACACCGCCACCGTCGGCGACCTGATCACGGTCGTCCGGGGGACGCTGGCCGACCTGACCGTTCATGACTCGGTCGTCCACGCGGAGTGGACCGTCGACACGCTCCAGCAGCTCGCGATGATCCGGGCCCGGCGGCGCGAGGCTGCCGAAGCCCGCGAACTGGCCCTCGCGATACCGGAACACCGGCGACGCCTCGGACACCTCGCGCGGATCGCGCTCGCGCTCGGCGCCGCCGGTTTCACGGCAGAAGCCGCCGCCGTCTTCCCCTACGCCGACGCCGACCTCGCGGACATGGGCGGTGCGGCGGACACGGCGGCGGACACGGCGGCCGACGCGGCGGCGGTCGCCGGCGCCTGCGCGGTCCTCGGGCAGCATGAACGCGCCGAGCGGTGGTTCACCGTCGCGCGCGAGGTCGCCGACGCCGACCGCTCGAACTGGACAGTTCGGCTGCCGCTGGTCTGGGCGCTCACCGAGTGCGGCCGGGAGCAGGAGGCCCGCGTCGTGCTGGACGAGGGCGTGGGCACGCCGGGGGGCCGGCACCACGGCGTGCCCTGGCTGGTCTGCCTGCTCAGGAGGGGCGAGACGGAGCTGGTGCGCGAGCTGATCGGGGAGCGCAGCGTGCCGAACGACCCGAACGAGCGGCACTCCTACGGCGTGCGCTGGTTCGACGACTGGACGGCTGCCCGCGCGCTCACCGTCCACGGGCAGCCGGAACTGCTCCGGCTGTGGGGCGACATCAACTGGGCCTCGGTGCGCGACCACCTGCCAGTGGCCGAACGGATCGCGGCCGAGGGCATGCCCACCAGCCCGACCGGCGACCAGCTGATCGATCTGGCCGCCCAGTACGCCGGGCTCGCGAACCTCCCCAAGGCGACCAAGCGTCGCGAATGCGCGTGGGCGGCCAAGAAGGCGGCGGAGTGCGGCCACATCAGCGCCGTGCTCGACCTGCTGCCAGGGACGAACGACCCCGGCAGACACGGGATGGGCAGTGACGAGCGCGCCTGGGTCGCGCTCAGTGCCCTGCGGACCATCGCGATCGGCGTGGACGTCGATGTCTGGTGATCCTGTGCCCCGGTCGCGTGCCGGCGCTGCCACCCGCCCCATTGGCCGGGGTGGTGCAAGGGCCACCGGCATGCGGCAGCCGCGTCGCGTTCAGGAGCCGGTGCCCGGCTTACGCCGGTAGCCGAACCTTGGCGCGACCTGCGTGATGTCGGCCACCGTGAGGCGTATGCGACTGACAAAGCTTGGTCATGCGTGTGTGCGGTTGGAGAAGGACGGACGGGTGCTCGTCATCGATCCCGGGGCCATGACCCCGGAGCCCGACGCCCTGGACGGCGCCGAGGCGGTGCTCGTCACGCACGAGCACTTCGACCATTTCGAGCCAGGACGGTTGCGAGAGGCCGTCGAGGCCGAACCGCGCCTGACCGTCTACACATGTCCAGGGGTGGCACGGCGGCTCGGCGAACTGGGCGAGCGCGTGCAGGTCGTACGTGAAGGCGACACGTTCACCGCCGCCGGGTTCGACCTGACCGTCTTCGGTGAGAAGCACCACTTCAGCCACCCCGATGCGGCGCCGGTGGACAACGTCGGTTTCCTCGTGGACAACGAGGTCTTCCACCCAGGGGACGCGCTGACGGTGGTGGAGGCGCCCACGGTCCTGGTCGCCGGGCAGGCGCCCTGGATGACCGTTCCCGACCTGGTCGCCTACCTGCGCACCGCCGCCCCCCTGCGCGCCTACGCCGTCCACGACGGTCTGATGAACGAGTGGGGCCTGCAGGTCCTGGACGGCGTGCTCGCCATGGAGGCGGAGCGCTCCGGAGCCGACATCCGCCGCCTCAAGCCCGGCGAGAGCGTCGAGCTCTGAGCCGGCCGGGGGGCGACACGGCCCGTTCCCGCGGTACTCCGTGGTGGTGTCGCCCCGCTCAGCTCGCCGTCGTGGATCACGCCGTCCACTTCATCGTCTTTCGGAGCGTGGACGGCGGCGCGGCCTGTGCCTCGCGTCGGTGGTTGGCGGTCGGGCCACGGTGCGGCGCGTCAGTGGGTGGGGGCTTCGACGCGCTCCTCCATGAGATTTTCCGTCGGTGACTGTGCCCTGGTACGGGCGAGCTCCGGCAGGAGGGAGCCGATCCCGAGGACGGCCAGCCCGACGCCCAGCCAGAGGGGGGCTCGCAGCCCGAAGCCGTCGATGGCCAGCCCGCCGACCGCGGAGCCGACGATCACCCCGAGGGTGATGAAGGAGGCGTGGACGGTGTTGACCAGTGGCCCCGCGTTGCCGACGCGCTGGACGCGTACGGCCATCGCGGGGTTCATGGTCACCCCGACCAGCCCGACACCCAGCATCGCGATCACCGCGGGGACGCTGAGGTGGGCGAACAGCGCGAAACCGGCCAGGAAGATCGTGTTGAGGATCAGCCCGGCCAGCAGGACGCTGATGGTGTGCCTGTCGGCCAGGCGTCCGACGACGTGGTTCCCGATCACGGTGGCGGCGCCGTACGCGACGAGCAGCAGGGGCACGGTCCCCGAGGAGAACCCGGTGACCTGGGTGAGGATCGGGCTGAGATAGCTGAAGGCGGCGAAGGTCGCGCCGATGATGAGGGTGCTGGTCGACAGCGCCAGCCACAGCCTGCTGTTCCTGAAGACCGCCACCTCCTGCCTGAAGTCGCCGGTGCCGCCGTCAGCACGCCCGAGCCCGGGAACGCCCATCGTGGTGGCGAGCGCGGCGATGACAGTCAGGGCGCCGACGGCCCAGAAGGCGGCACGCCAGCCGAACTGCCCGCCGATCAGCGTGGACAGCGGCAGCCCGAGCAGGGTGCCGAGCATCAGTCCGTTCAGGACGACGGCGAGGGCGCGGCCGCGTACCTCTGGGCGGCTCAGCTGGACCGCCACCGAGATGGCGACGCCGAAGAACGCCTGGGAGGCGACTCCGGTGATGACGCGCGCGACCATCATGATCGGATAGGACGGCGCGAGCGCCGCGAGCACATTGCCCACCAGAAAGATCGCGAACAGCACCATGAGTGCAGGTTTCGGGCGTATCCGCACCAGCGCGACGGTCATCAGCGGCCCGCCCGCCGACATGGCCACCGCGAAGGCGGTGATCAGATAGCCGATCTGGGAGATGGTCACGCCGAGTCCGTGTGCCATCTCGGGCATCAGGCCTCCGACGGCGAACTCGCTGGTCACCATGGCGAAAATGCCTATGGCCAGGACGTAGACGGCTCTGGGCAAGGGGAACTCCTTTCTGCACCAATCGGTGTAGAATTTGGGTATGAAAAAAGCCGAGGTCAGGTCAGGGCGTCCAGGGCCGTGGCCGCGATGGCCTCGAGGGTGGCGTCGGCGGCGCCACCCTGAGCGGCCACCCGGATCCCGGCGATCACGGCGTTGACGAACCTGGCGAGCTCGGCGGGATCACGGGTGGAGCCGATGCTGCCCTCGCGCTGCCCGCTCCCGATGACGGCGCTCAGGTTGACGACTCGGTACTCGGTGTCGCGATCGAGCATCAGGGCGATCTCCGGGTCACGGCCGGCGAGCTCCATCGTGGTGTTGACGGTCAGGCAGCCGAGGCCGTAGCCGTCGCGCCTGTTCTCCGCCTCCGTCTGGAGGATCTTGGCGAACAGCGCGCGGATCCGCTCGATCGCCGGCAGCTCGTGGTTGTCGAGGATCCGCAGCTGGTCGGCGGTGGTGGCGTCCATGTAGCGGGTCAACGCGCGCTTGAACAGCTCGCGCTTGTTGGTGAAGGCGTTGTACACGCTGCTGCGGTCCAGCCCGAGCGCCTCGCACAGGTCCCTGGTCGAGGTCGACTCGTAGCCGTTCGCCCAGAAGGTGCGCATCGCAGTGTCCAGGACCCGGTCCTCATCGAATGATCTCGGCCTCGCCATACGAGTACGTTACCCGTTTTGCATCGATCAGTGCAATATGGGGGCGACCGGAGCACGCCTCGGCGCCCCCGCGGCGGCGCGGCACGCTCATACCAGGAGACGGCTGTGCGGGGCTCCTCAGTCCTGGAGGACCGACAGCACGTTGCCCGCCGGGTCGGTGAACCAGGCGATGGGCGGGCCGTCCTCCCGCATGACGCCCTTCGCGTCCTGGTTCATCTGCGGGTAGCGCTCGAAGCGCACCCCGCGCTCGGTCAGCTGGTCGACGGCCTCGTCGATGTCGTCGACAGGGAAGTTGAGGATGGTGAACGTCGCGGGCGTATGGTCGGGCTTCGGGTAGACGAGCGTGTCGCGGTCGCCCGCGAGATGCAGCGTCAGCATGCCGTTCTCCTCCGACACGCGGATTCCGAGCGTGTCGCCGTAGAAGGCCTTGGCCGCCTCGATGTCGTCCACCGAGAACCCGCTGAACGCCTTCGTGTCACGGAACATCAGTTCTCCTCCATTGCTGCGTGGGGTGCTCATCGCTGACCTGGATGTGCCGCACGCCCCGGTCGATCGCGATGGCGAGCGGACTGCCGTCGCGTTCCTCCGGCTCGGCCGGACCCATGACGGCGTCGGGTCGATGCGGGCGTCGGCCGCGTCGATGTTCAGTATCACCCGCCCGGGCTCGGTACCCCGGTCCGACACTTCGGCCGTGGGGCGGGTGGGCACACACGGGCACACGCGGGAGCGCCGACGGGGTCGTCGTCTGGGGGCGGATGGGCGCACGGGGCACACGCGGGAGCGCCGGCGGGATCGTCGCCTCGCCGCCGGGCGCCTCCGCCGGGCGCGGCACGGGTCGGACGGTCGAGCGAAAGCGCAACCCGGCGATCCCCAAGGCAACCTCCTCGTTGTCCGAGCCGCAGGAGTGGAATGGGTAAAGCCGTGCGTGGCCCATCGGCGCCTGGGTAGGCACGCCGTACTCGGAAGGAGATCGCTCATGGCCACTCGGCAGATGACGCCGGAGATGACGGACGAGGTCGACGTCATCGACCTGTTGCTGGCGCAGCATGCCCTGATCAGGGACCTGTTCGACGAGGTGGAGCTGTCCTCGGGCAGACAGCGGGCCGAGGCCTTCGAGAGGCTGGCGCGGCTGCTGGCCGTCCACGAGCGCGCAGAGGAGCAGGTCGTGCATCCGAAGACGCGCGCGACGATCGACGGCGGCGACGGCGTCGTCGCCGACCGGCTGGCCGAGGAGGACGAGGCCAGGCGGCTGCTCGGCGAGATGGAAGAGAACGGCACCGACGCCGCCGACTTCATGGACAGGTTGGCGCTGCTGCGCGGCGCGGTGACGGCGCACGCCCGCAGCGAGGAGCGCTACGAGTTCCCGCAGCTGCGCGCCCGCACCACCGAGGCCGAGCGCAGGAAGCTGGCGGTCAAGGTGAAGGCGGCCGAGGACCGATGAACCTGCCTGCCGCGCGAGGCCCGATCACCGCGGCGTTGTTCGGACGGCTGACCGGCCCGCCGGGAGGCGAGCCGCTCGCCGTCCACGAGGTGGACGACGAGGATCTGCACCTGGCCCTGTTCGTCTGCTACGAGCTGCACTACCAGGGCTTCGACGAGGTGGACGAGCGCTGGGAGTGGGAGCCCTCGCTGCTGCGTACCCGAGCCGAGCTGGAGCGGCGCTTCGAGTCGGCGCTGCGGGAGCTCGTGCCGCGCCCGCCCGCCGTCCCCCCGCAGGAGGTACGGCGCGCGCTGACCGAGCTGGTGGCGGCCGACGACGGCCCGCCGCTGTCGACGTTCCTGCAGCGTGAGGCGAGCCTGGAGCAGTTCCGCGAGTTCGTCGTGCACCGGTCGATCTACCACCTGAAGGAGGCCGACCCGCACTCGTGGGCGATTCCGCGCCTGCGGGGCAGGGCCAAGGCGGCGCTGGTGGAGATCCAGTCCGACGAGTACGGCGGCGGCCGTCCCGAGCGCATGCACTCGGAGCTGTTCAGGGCCACCATGCGGGGCCTGGGCCTCGACGACTCCTACGGCGCCCATCTCGGCAGGGTGCCCGCGGCGACGCTGGCGATCTCGAACGCGATGTCGCTGTTCGGGCTGCACCGGCGGCTGCGCGGCGCCTCGATCGGCCATCTGGCGGCCTTCGAGATGACCTCCTCGCTGCCCAACCGCCGCTACGCCGCGGGGCTGCGCAGGCTGGGCGGCGACGCGACGGCCACGCGCTTCTACGACGAGCACGTGCAGGCCGACGCCGTCCACGAGCAGATCGCCGCGCACGACCTGTGCGGCGCCTTCGCCCGCGACCACCCGTCGCTGGCAGGCGACGTGCTGTACGGCGCCGCCTGCGCGCTCACGCTGGAGCGCCTGTGGGCCGCGCAGGTCATGTCCCGCTGGCTGCGCGGCACGACGTCGCTGCTCGGGGAGGTCGTGGCCGCATGATGGACTACGTGCTCCCGCTGCGATGGGACGACGACGCGGGCCTCGAGGAGCTGACCGCCTACCTGCGGACCCTCAGCCGGCACGTGCGGATCATCGTGGTGGACGGCTCCCCTTCGCCGCTGTTCGAGCGCCACGCCGCCGCATGGGACGGCCTCGCGACCCACGTCAGGCCCGCGAGCGAGCTGCGCTTCGCCAACGGCAAGGTCAACGGCGTGACCACGGGCATGCGCCTGGCCAGGGCCGAGCACGTGGTCATCGCCGACGACGACGTCCGCTACGACCAGCCCGCTCTGGCCAGGGTGGAGGCGCTGCTCGCCGACGCCGACCTGGTCCGCCCGCAGAACCACTTCTGGCCGCTGCCGTGGCACGCGCGCTGGGACACCGCTCGCAGCCTGCTCAACCGCAGTCTCGGCGCCGACTATCCCGGCACGTTCGGGGTGCGCCGCTCCTTCTTCATCGAGATGGGCGGATACGACGGAGACGTACTGTTCGAGAACCTCGAGCTGATCCGCACCGTGCGATCGCACGGCGGCAGGGAGCTGCGCCCTCTCGACCTCTACGTGCGGCGGCTGCCGCCCGAGGCGGCCCGCTTCTGGGACCAGCGGGTGCGCCAGGCCTACGACGACCTCGCCCAGCCCGCCCGCATGGCGCTGTTCCTCTCCGTGCTTCCCGCAGTCGGTCTCTGCCTGGCCCGGCGGCGCTACGGCCTGCTGGGGGCGGGCGCGGCGCTGGCGGTGGGCCTGGCGGAGGCGGGGCGGCGCAGAGCGGGAGGCCGACGCGTCTACCCCGCGACAGCGGCGCTGTTCGCCCCTGTCTGGATCCTCGAACGCGCCACCTGCAGCTGGCTGGCCCTGGCCGCAGCGCTCGGCGGCGGCGTGCCGTACGCGGGGCGCAGGCTGAGGACGGCGGCCCACTCGCCGCGGAGCCTGCGTCAGGCCGCGGGGTCGGGCTCACTCGTGGCCCGGAAACCCGTCGACTTGTGCGAGCCGTCGCAGAACGGCTTGACCGAGGAGCGTCCACACCTGCACAGCGCGACGGTCGCCCGGCCCGGCGGGATGGGCACACCCTCCTGAGTCAGCAGCTCGAAGGGGCCCCTGATCAGCAAGGGGCCGTCCTCGCACGGGGTCACCGTCACCACATCATCGTCTTCACGCGACATCCCGCCCCTCTTTCCCACGATGACCAGCGAAAACATCCCGGCTCTCCTGACCGGCACCTCGACGGGCAGTCGCGGGGAGCCACCACCGACCAGCCACCACCAACCAGCCACCACCGACCAGGAGGAACGACAGTGCACCAGCCACCACGTCGCCACCGTCCACGCTCTGACCGCGAGGGGGGCCGCTGATGTCACCCGCCTTCGACGCCTCCGCCTACGGACGGAGCATCGCCGACATCTACGACGCGACGGTCACCGACCTGCCGACCGAGGCGACCGTCGAGCGGCTCGCGCTGCTGGCCGGTGACGGCCCCGTACTGGAGTTCGGCATCGGCACCGGCCGCCTGGCCCTGCCGCTGGCCGCGCGGGGCCTGACCGTGGCCGGCATCGACGGCTCCGCCGACATGGTGGAGATCCTGCGCTCCAAGCCGGGCGGCGAGCGCATCCCCGTCTCCGTCGGCGACTTCGCCACCACCAAGGTGGAGGGCAGGTTCAGCCTGGTGGCGCTCACGACGAACACGATCTTCGCCCTGCCGTCGCAGGACGCCCAGGTCGACTGCTTCCGCAACGCGGCCGACCACCTGCTGCCCGGCGGCAGGTTCGTGGTGGAGACCTGGGTGCCCGACCCCGCGGCCTTCCGCGACGGCTCGGCCCTGCGGCTGCTGTCCATGAGCGAGGACACCGTCCTGGCCGAGGCGGCCAGGCTCTCACCCGCCGAGCAGTTCATGCACACCACCAAGGTACGGCTGACCGCCGAGGGCGTACGGCTGCTGCCCGCCAACCACCGCTACGCCTGGCCCGCGGAGCTCGACCTCATGGCCAGGCTGGCGGGCATGGAGCGCGAGCACCGCTGGTCGGACTGGAACGGCTCGGCGTTCGGCGACGACAGCCGGGCGCACGTCACGGTCTACCGCCTGCCCCAGGACTAACGTTTCACCACAGGCGTGATCACGTTGTTACAACTCTGCTGAATGCCGACATGTCGGGCGGGTACCCGTACTCCCATGTCCGAACACGTGGAGCGGCTCGGCGGGCGCTACCGGCTGCTGAGACCGCTCGGTCAGGGCGGCATGGGCCGGGTGTGGCATGCCCACGACGAGCTGCTCGCCAGAGACGTCGCGGTCAAGGAGGTCGTGCCGCCTGTCGGCATGGCCGAGAACGAGGTCGAGGTCTTCACGAGCAGGACGCTGCGGGAGGCCCGCGCTGCCGCCAGGATCAGCCATCCGGGCGTCGCGGCCGTCTACGACGTGCTGGAGGAGCGCGGGCACCCGTGGATCATCATGCAGTTCGTGCCGTCCAGGCCCCTCGGCGGGCTGATCGCCGAGCGCGGCGGGCTGCCCGCCGAACGGGTGGCGCGCATCGGCCTGGACCTGCTGCGGGCCCTGCGCGCCGCCCACGCCGTCGGCGTGCTGCACCGCGACGTGAAGCCGGACAACGTGCTGCTCGCCCACGACGGCAGCGCGGTGCTCACCGATTTCGGGCTGGCCGCGCTGGACGAGGACGCCTCGGTGACCAGGTCGGGCATGGTCGTCGGCACCCCCGCCTACATGGCGCCCGAGCGCGCCACGGGCGGCCCTTCCCTTCCCGCCTCCGACCTCTGGTCGCTGGGCGCGCTGCTCTACGCCGCCGTCGAGGGCCTGTCCCCCTTCCACCGCTCCCACGTGCTGGCCACGCTCGGCGCGGTGGTGCACGACGAGCCGCCGCCCATGGTGAAGGCGGGTGCGCTGGCCCCGGTGATCCACGGGCTGCTGCGCAAGGAGCCTTCCGAGCGGATGAGCCTGGACGAGGCCGAGGCGCTGCTGCTCGCCGCCGTTCACGACGGGCGCCTGCGCTCCACCGCCGACGTGCCGCCCCAGCCCGTCTCTCCGGCGTCCGAGACCTCCGTGAGCGCTGCGACGGCCGCCCGCCCATGGCGCAGCAGGCTGTTTCCCGCCGCCGTGGCGGCCCTGGTCGTCGCGGCCCTGACCACGTCCCTGCAGAGCGGCGCTCCACCCACCCCGTCGGCGGCCCGCCCCGCCGTTCCCCCGGCCGCGGACGCCCCCTCCGACTCCTCCATGGACGCGCCCGTGAAGGCGCCCGTGAAGTCGGTCTCCCCCTCGCCCGCCGTACGGCGGAGCTCCGCCGAACCCGCGCCCCACGCCACGACCAGGAAGACGCGCAGACAGAGCACCGGGGAGAGCACGGGAGAGAACACCGGGGTGAGCACCGCGTCGGCCTTCCCCCGCAGGCCCGCGGTCGTCGCTGAGCCCACGGACCGGAAGAAGGCACAGCCCGGCAAGGGGAACAAGCGCGACAAGAACAAGGGCAAGGGCAAGAGCGGCCGGTGAGCGCCACGGCCGGACGGAGACGTCGATCGACTGAAGGGCCGACACCCTCCTGCGTCGCCCGCTGCCGTGCGGTGGCACGGCAGCGGGCAACGGCGGCGACATCCTCGGCTGCACGAGCAGGACCGGCGTCACCGCGGACGGCAGCGTAGGGTCATCGTCCCGGTCTCCACCGAGTTCCAGGACTCCCACAGGCACGCCGAGCGGCTCGTCGACCGCGCCCTGTGCGGCGGAAGGTGAGAGCCGGCAGCCGTCAGGCCGTCTACTTGGCGGCGGCCTTGGCCGCGTTGGCGCGGCGCGCCGGCTTCTCCTCGCCGGCGGAGACCGCGGGCAGGTGCACGATGGAGCCGCGGTGGTCGCGCTCGTCGGCGTCCGGCTCGTCCAGCCACGCGCCTCCGTGGGCGAGGTAGCGGAAGCAGATGCTGGTACCCGCGGGCAGGGTGACCACGGTGCTGTGCGCCCCCTGGTCGGTGCGGGTCATGGGATGGGCGTAAGGGTCCCACTGGTTGAAGTCGCCCACGACCGAGACCGGCCCCGGCAGGTCGGCGGGGAGGGTGAACGTGAGGCTGACCAGCCCGTCGTCGCTCGGCATGTCCTGTCTGATCATCGAGAATCCTCCTGTTGCGTCTGCACGGCATGCGCGCCCCGGCCGTGACTGCCACGGTGAGGCGCGCCTCCTGTGATTGCAGAACGCCGCTCGAAATGGTGCAATGCGGCACGACGTCCGGCAAGGACATCTTGATCCGGGTTTGCCGCTTCCCTTGCCGGGACGCCGCGGCGCTGGCCGGGGCTTGGGCCTTCGAGCGTGACCCGTCCCCCGTTGTTCGCGCCGCGGCGCCGGCTCGGGTGAGCCGGCGCCGCGGCGGCGAACGTCGCGATGCGACGCCGGCCCGTTACGGCTGCGTGTGCACCGGAGTCCTGCCGCCCTGCGACTTGTCGAACATGCCGGTGCCGGTGTCGGTGCTGGTGCTGGTACCCATGCGCTGCCGCATCTCCTCCTCCTCGCGCAGTTCCTCCATCCGGAGGGCGACGCCGAGCGCGAACAGCGTCGGCGCCCACTCGCCGACGAAGATGCCCCATCTGTCGGCGCGGTCGAGGCCCGCGTTCTCCGACCCCTTCGAGACGACCCAGGAAGCGACGGACAGGCCGATGGAGGCGATGCCAGCCGTGTACGCGAGGCTGGACCTGATGCCCATCGAGTGAAGCTGCTTGATCATGGTTCCCCCTTGTTGTGGTGCATGTGAAGCGCTACCCCACATGACCGGAAGGTGAACCTGCCCGTTGTGGCCGGTCAGACGATCGTGATGAGCCTGATCAGCTGTTCGCGGAAGCTGTCGTACTCGTCCACCGCGCCGAGCAGCCGGTCGGAGCCGCGCTCCTCCTCGCGGGCGTGCGCCAGCACCTCGGCTCCCGCTGGGGTGATGCGGACCAGCACCCTGCGGCGGTCGCGCTCGTCGGGGCCCTTGCCGACGTAGCCCGCCCTGCGCAGGTGCTCGATGGTGCGGCTCATGGTCTGGTCGGTGACCCTGCTGAGCCTGGCCAGCTCGCGCTGCGCCAGGGGCCCCTCGGCGAGGTGGTGCAGGGTGATCAGGCCGGCATGGGTGAGCCCGTGGGCCTCGAGGAAGTCGTGGAAGCGGCTCTCGACCAGTCGCGCGGCCATCGACAGCAGGCGGCCGGTGGGCCAGGAGCGAATGTCGGCCCGTACGGCGTCGGCCGCGCCCGCGACGTCGTGCCCCTCCTTCTGCGCCACCCGCCCATTGTTCCACCGACGGCGGGCGCCATTTGTTCAGCAGGCTGAGCATAATAGTCAGCGTGCTGAACAAATCGGATGCCACCCGTACACTCGCCTGGGGCGTCGTGGCCTGCGCCGTCGCGACGGGACTCGTCTGGCTGCTCGGCCAGCGGCTCCAGGGCATCAGGCTCCTCCCCGACCAGGGAGTCTCCTGGTACTACTGGAAGCTGCCCGAGCCGACCGTGTGGAGCAGGCTGTCGGCCTGGGCCGGCTACGCCGCCCACCAGATCGCGTTCTGGGCGCTGATCTACTACGCGCAGACTAAGGTCGGCAGGTACACGGCGGGGCTGCACCCGGTCAACGTCGTCGCGCTGGCGGTGAACACCGGTTTCGTCGCCCTTCACACCCTGCAGACCCACCTGTTCTACGACGGGCTCGCACAGGACGTCTCGATCTTCAGCTCGCAGGGCTCGGTCATCCTGCTGCTGGTCGCGGTGCTCGTGATGGAGAACCGCCGCCGCGGCCTGTTCCTGGGCAGGCCGGCGCCCATCGGCCGCCAGGTCGTCGACTTCGCCCGCCGCTACCACGGCTACCTGTTCAGCTGGGCGGCCGTGTACACCTTCTGGTACCACCCCATGGAGATCACGAGCGGTCACCTGGTCGGCTTCTTCTACATGTTCCTCCTGCTGCTTCAGGGCAGCCTGTTCCTCACCAGGGCGCACACCGACCGCCGCTGGACGGTGACGCTGGAGCTGGCGGTCGCCGTCCACGGGACGCTCGTGGCGCTGGCGAGCTCGGGCCCCGGCGGAGCCTGGCCGATGTTCCTGTTCGGCTTCCTCGGGGTCTTCGTGATCACCCAGATGCACGGCCTCGGACTGTCACTCCCGGTGCGCTGGGCGCTGGCCGGCTGCTACGTCGGCGCGCTCCTGGTCGTCCACGCCCTGCGCGGCCAGGTCGGGTCTGCCTTCGACGCGCTGCGCATCCCCGCGATCGAGTACGCGCTGGTCGGGGTCCTGGCACTGCTCGTCTGGCTGGGCCTGCGGACGGCGCGGCTGATCCGCGGCGCGCGCACGCCCCCAGCGGACAGATCGCGTTTTTGACGTTTTCTTGACGCCCCGATCATGAAGAAATCACCTTCGACGTCAGTAGTGTGCACCTTCGTCTTGACGTGCGCTCGGTGTTGGGGGTGGCCAGGTTGGCCGGGGTGGATCAGTCCGTTTCCGTAAGGGAGCGGACGCTGCGGACGTGGCTGCTGAAAGGCCTGCAGCGTGTCGCTCCGGGAAGCGCGGACCCGCACCACGAGGAGTCCCCGCCCATCAGCACTCCTGGTGGCAGGTGATGTGCCTGACAGGCGTGGACTACTTCTCCACCCTGGGCTACCAGCCGGGCATCGCCGCCCTGGCCGCGGGGGCGCTCAGCCCGATCGCCACGATGCTGCTGGTGGCGCTGACCCTGTTCGGCGCCCTGCCGACCTACAGGGCCGTGGCCAAGGAGAGCCCCAACGGGCTCGGTTCGCTGTCGATGCTGGAGCGCCTGCTGCCCGGCTGGCGCGGCAAGCTGCTGGTGCTGTTCCTGCTCGGCTTCGTGGCCACCGCCTTCATCGTGACGATCACGCTGTCAGCGGCCGACGCCACCGCCCACCTGCTGCACAACCCGTTCGTTCCCGCGTTCCTGTCCGGCTGGCAGGTGCCGGTCACGCTGGCGTTGATCGCCGCGCTGGGCGGGGTGTTCCTGGTCGGCTTCAGCGAGGCCATCTCGATCGCCATCGTCCTGGTGGCCGTCTACCTCGTGCTGAACGCGGTCGTGGTGGCCGCGGCGCTGCACAGGGTGTTCACCGAGCCTTCGTTGATCACCGACTGGCAGTCCGTGCTGACCAGCCAGCACTCGAGCCCGATCGCGATGATCGCCGTCTCGCTGTACGTGATGCCCAAGCTCGCCCTCGGCCTGTCCGGGTTCGAGACGGGTGTCGCGGTGATGCCCCTGGTCAAGGGCGACCTCGTGCAACGGATCAAGGGCGCGCGCCGGTTGCTGACCACCGCGGCGCTCATCATGAGCGTCTTCCTGATCTCCTCCAGCTTCGCCACGGCCGTCCTCATCCCCGCCGAGGAGTTCGCCGAGGGCGGCGCGGCCAACGGCCGAGCCCTGGCCTACCTGGCACACGCCTACCTGGGCGACTGGTTCGGCACCGCCTACGACCTGTCCACCATCGCCATCCTGTGGTTCGCCGGGTCGTCCGCGCTGGCGGGGCTGCTCAACATCGTGCCCCGTTACCTGCCCAGGTACGGCATGGCCCCCGACTGGTCGCGCGCGGTCCGGCCGATGGTGCTGGTCTTCACCGCCATCTCCTTCCTCATCACCGTCTTCTTCGGCGCGGAGGTGGAGTCGCAGGGCGGCGCCTACGCCACCGGCGTGCTCACGCTGATCCTGTCGGCGGCCGTCGCGGTCACCCTCTCGGCCTGGAACGGCGGCCGCACCCGCGCCGCGGTCTCCTTCGGGATCATCACCCTGATCTTCGCCTACGCCACCGCCGCCAACATCGTCGAACGCCCCGACGGACTGGTGATCGCGCTGCTGTTCGTCCTGGCCATCGTGATCACCTCGCTGGTCTCCCGAGCCACCCGCTCCACCGAGCTGCGCGTCACCGGCATCTCCATGGACGACCTGGCCCGCCAGTACGTCAACCAGTGCGGCGACCTCCGGCTCATCGCCAACGAACCGCACGCGCGCGACCAGAGGGAGTACGTCGACAAGGCCCGCGAGGCGTGGGAGCTGCACCGCCTGCGCACCGGCGAGGGCCTGCTGTTCCTGGAGGTGAGCGTGCCCGACGCCTCGGAGTTCGCAGGAGAGCTGCGCGTGGTCGGCGAGGAGCGCCACGGCTTCCGCGTCCTGCGCATGGAGAGCACGACGGTCGCCAACGCCATCGCGGCGCTCCTGCTGTACCTGCGCGACCAGACCGGCAAGACGCCGCACGTCTACTTCCACTGGGCCGCCGAGGGCAACCCCATCGGGGCGCTGCTGCGGTACTTGGTCTTCGGCGGCGGCGACATCCCGCCCCTCACCCGCGAGGTGCTGCGCCAGGCCGAACCCGACGCCGATCGCCGCCCCGTCGTCCACGTCGGCTGAGGGGCCGCCCACCGACGTCCGCGCCCGCGCATCTGGCCATTTGCCCCGGCTGGGCCGCTGACCACGCGTAAGGTATGCGGGAGCGGGGTTGACCCCCTGCGGAGAGGGGCTGGTGCACATGACGGTTCTCTCAGCGGACGTGCGCTTCGACGCGGCCCATCCGGTCGTGCGCCTGTCGGGTGAGCTGGATCTCACCTCGTCCGCGGTCCTGCGCGAGGCGATCGAGACGGCGCTGGGCTGCCGTCCCGCCACGGTCGAGCTCGACGCCGAGGCCCTGACGTTCTGCGACTCTCAGGGGCTTCGCGCGCTGTTGCAGGTCCAGCACTGCGTCACGAACGCGGGCGCCGCCCTTCGCCTCACCCATGTGCACGGCACGTTCCTGCGCGTGCTCGAGCTCACCCAGCTCGACAAGGCCTTCGCCGTCGACTCGGCCACCGGCAGGGGAGCCGGGGACACGCGCGCGCGAGCCTGACGCTTGCGCCGAAGGGAAAGATCCGGAAATGTCGCGCTATGCGACATCCGGAGTCCAGCCGCCTGTCGGCCGCCATTCGTCAGGAGCTCGCCTATGTCCGCACCCAGCTGAAAGCCCTCGGCGAACGCGGCTCGCACCAGCGCTTCGAGCTGAGGCAGATCGCCAAGGCCACGCTGGCCGCCGTGCTGGCCTGGCTGCTGGCCGACCGGTTCCTCCCGCGTGAGACCCTGTGGATCGCCCCCGCCACCGCCGTGATCATGGTGCACGCCACCGTGTACAAGACCCTGACCAACGGGCTGCGCAAGGTCGCCGCCGTGGCCGCAGGGGTCATCCTGGCCGGCAGCATCGGCCACCTGCTGGGCCTGACCGCCTTCACCCTCGTCCTGGTCGTCCCCCCTGCCCTCGTCGCGGCCCGCTGGCACCGGATGGGCCGCCACGGCACCGACGTGGCCACCACCGCCGTGCTCATGCTCTCCTTCGGCGCCGCCTCCCAGGAGCGCTATCTGCTGGCCTACGTGATGGCCACCGCCATCGGCGCCCTGTGCGGAGGGGTGGTCAACTCCACCCTGTGGCCCCCGCTGTACCGCAGGCGCCCGGACACCGCCATCGAACGGCTGAGCGGCGAGATGTCCGCCCTGCTCGACGACGTGGCAGGGGCGCTGCGCGACGGCTGGGACCTGTCGGGCCTGCCGTCGTGGCGCCACCAGACCGACAGGCTCGACGAGCACCTGGCCGAGGCCGCCGCCACCGTCGCCGACAGCGCGGAGAGCCGCCGCTACAACCTGCGTCAGCGGGACAAACCCGACGGAGACGAGCACGTCCAGCTCCTGCGGGCGCTGACCGAGATCGGCGTGCACCTGCACGCCATCGTGCGCGCCCTGGCCCACCTGGACCACCAGAACGACCTGGCCGCCACACCCGACGACCTCAGCGACCACTACGCCCGCGACTACTCCGTCCTGCTGGAGCTGATCGCCGACATCGTGACCGGCCGCGTCAGACCCGCGGGCGTCGGCGAGAGCGCCGACTCCGGCCCTGACGCCTTCGCGCGGGCCCATGCCCAGGCCGACCACATCCGCGACCAGATGACCACGCAGATCCAGGCGGGGGCCCTCGACCATCCCCGTGGCTGGGCCATCAGCGGAAGCCTGCTGACCGACGCCGAGCGCATCCTGAACATCCTGGCCACCCTGCGCACCCCGGCCTGACATCAGCCGCGTCGGGCGGGTCAAGGCGGGGTCCACTGCCCGCCCACCGAGTCGACGGTAGACCCTTCGCGCCTGCGACCGGAGTCGAGGTCAAGGGGGGGCGGACGGTCATCTGTCGTCGGGAGAGGGCATCTGCTTGGCGGCGTGCTCGGGGCTGTCGCAGAAGGTGAAGCCGGTCGGGCTGAGCGCCGTGAGCCGCCGCCTGAACTCCTCCGACAGCCCTGCCACGAACATCACCCCCGCCGAGGTCTCGTTGACGCGCTGCTGCGCGGTGACCAGGGCCGCGATGCCGATGGCGTCCCAGAAGGTCACCTCGGTCAGGTCGAGGACCAGCCGCGGCGCCGGGTGCTCCGACAGCAGGGCCTGCACGGCGGTGCTCACCTCCTGCGCCGCCTGCTGGTCGAGGTCGCCCGAGAGCGCCAGCTCGACATGGGACGGCCTGGCGTGACGGACCAGGCTGAATCGGGGGAGGCGATCGTCGCGCGGCAGGTCGAAGGCGACCGTGACGACGCTGCCCGGCGAGGCGGACCGCACGGTGAGCCTGTCGGCGAGATAGCGGGCGATCCACAGCCCGTGCCCGTGCTCGTAGGGCCACTGGTCGGCGGGACGGCCCGCGGACCGCTCGCCCGCCTTGACCCTGCCCTCGTCGCTGACCTGGCAGTGCAGCGCCCCCGCCTGCCTCCACAGCCGCACCCGCCCGGCGCCCGCGCCGTGCAGGACGGCGTTGGTGGCCAGTTCGTGCACGGTGATGATCAGGTCGCTGGCCCTACCCTCCGGCAGCCCGGCCTGCGCGACGTGCGCCTCGAGCGTGGCCCGCAGCGCGTAGAGCGAGTCGCCGTCGAAGTGCTGGTCGAGGATGAGCGGCGCGCCCGCGGGCAGCTCGCCCCCGCCGTCGGCGGGCGCCTGTGGGGTGTTCAGCGTTCCGTCACCGGTCATGGACGGTCACCAGACTGACGCCGGGAACGGCCGCCGCGCCCAGCAGGACGAATCGCGCCGCGACCGCGCCGCCGCAACGCAGGAGGACCCTGCGGGCGGGGGCCAGGCTCCGCGCCGCGTCGATGATCATCCGGGTGCAGGACAGGTCGATGAACGACAGCTCGGCCATGTTGACGGTGATGTCGCCGTCCACCCTGATCGCCTCGGCCAGCGCCAGCGCCAGCGAGTCCTCGGCCGCCTGGTCGATCTGCCCTGCCAGCCTGATGCCCGGTGGCGCGTACTGGCGGCAGATCCGCAACAGCGGGTCGTTGTGGTAGGTGGCCGCGGCGACCGAGCGCGTATGGAAGGCCGAGACCGAGGCCAGTGTCACGGGGTCGAACCGGTCGCGGTCGTACTGGCACAGCACCGACGCGCTGGTGCCCGACAGTGCCACCGCCATCTCCTCCTCGAACGCGGGCAGCTGCTCGATACCGCTGATCGGGCGCAGCGCCCAGCTCATGTCGAGAGCGATCCTGAGCCCCGCGTATCCCTCGCGTTCGGTCGCTGCCATCTCATCGCGCAACCACCCCATCGCGTGCTCGACCGCGAAGCTCTGCCCAGCCAGCAACCCGTCCTGACAGGCCCTGATCTCCATCCGGCCCGCCTCGGACGTGGACTGCGTGGCGATCCCCCTGCGGTTCAGCTCGATCAGCGCTCCCTGCGGCTCCTCGCTCAACCATACGACGCGCTGGCCTCCGGCCAGGCCGTCTCTGATGTAGGCGGCGGTGAGGTCGAGCAACTCCTCGGGCTCGCCGAAGGTGAGGCAGGCGTGATCGTTGAGTCTCAAGTCCGTGATCTGCGTATCCGCATCCAACGTCATCACGCCACCATCCCCACCGCGGGCCCTGTGCCGCGTTCCGCACCGTCAACCGCCCAAGGATAGTGATCAATCGTCCTGGCGGAGGCGTCAATGCCACACACCCTCAGCCGCCTCCCCTACCCTCAGACCGGACGCTCACCAGGCGCGCGCCGGTTTCGGCCGGCGCGGCGGTGGAAGGAGCGCTGTGTGACAGACGTCTGGGATGTGCTGGTCGTCGGCGGCGGCCCCGCGGGCGCGGCCGCCGCCCTCCGCGCCAAGCAACTGCGTCCCGGCGCCGCCGTGCTGCTGCTGGACCGCGACGACTTCCCCCGCGACAAGGCCTGCGGCGACGGCATCGCCGCCCACGGCAGGGACGAGCTCGGCCTGCTTGGCCTGCCCGACCTCATCGCCGACTACCGGCCGACGCAGCGCCTGTCGGTCATCTCCCCCGGCGGAGTACGGGTGTCGGCCAGGGTCGCCCGCCCCAACCACGTCGTGCCCCGCATGGTGTTCGACGCCCGCCTGGTGGAGGCGGCCCGCGCTCGCGGCGTGGTGGTGCGCCGCCACCGCGTCCGCTCCCTGACCTCCCAGGACGGCAGGGTCGTCGTGGACGGCGAGCTGACCGCCCGCTCCGTCGTCGCCGCCGACGGAGCCCACTCCACGCTGCGGCGCCTGCTCGGCGCCCGTCCCACACCCGAACGACACACCGCCATCGCCGTCCGCGGCTACGCCGACATGCCCGACGACGAGGACGCCCAGCTCATCGCCATGCAGCGGGCAGGCTGGCCGGCCTACGCCTGGGCCTTCCCGATCGGCGACGGCACCGCCAACGTCGGCTTCGGCATGCTGCTGCCGACCCTGCACGCCACGGGCCTGCCGGGACGGCAGGTGCTGCACGGCAGGCTGGCCGAGCTGCTGCCGCACCTGCCCGCCCGCGACCTGCGCGCCCACCACCTGCCGCTGTCGCCGGGCCGCCCGAAGCCCGGCGTCGGCAAGGTGCTGTTCGCGGGCGACGCCGCCAGCCTCATCAACCCCCTCACCGGCGAGGGCATCTACTACGCGCTGCTGTCGGGCAGGCTCGCCGGCGAGGCGGCCGTCCTGTCCGCGGGCGACCCGCTGACCGCCTACCGGCGCCGGCTGCGCGCCGCCCTCGGCAGGCACCTGCTCACCACCGACGTGCTGGCCCGCGCCGCGCAGTCGCCCGGCTTCATCGACGCGGCGATCGCCACGGCCGCCCGCCGTCCGGAGGTCTTCGACCTGCTGGTCGAGGTCGGCCTCGGCGCGGGGACGGTGCCCGCGCCGCTGGCGGCGGCCGTCGTGAGCCGCTGGATCAGGACGAACCTGGGCGCGCGCGGCTAGGCGGTGAGCCTGGCGCCGTTGGCGACCAGCAGCGCGACGTCGATGCCGGCCACCGCTATCGCGGCGACGAAGGGGGCCTTCGGCCACCTGCCCGCGGCCGGCAGCCCCGCCGTCAGTCCCGCCGCCGTCGTCGCGCCCGCGGCGGCGAGCGCGACCCAGGCGGCGGGCGTCGCGCCGTACGAGCCGAAGGCCAGCAGCGCGGTGGCGGCCAGCAGCGGCAGCGGCACCAGCGCCGAGACCCGTGCGCGCCCGAGCCGCTGCGGCCAGCCGCGCACGCCGGCGGCCAGGTCGGAGGCGATGTCGGGCAGCACGTTGGCCAGGTGCGCGCCCACTCCCAGCAGGGCCGCGGCCAGCACGACCCACCAGGACGGCCACGGCCCGCCGGGCAGCCCGAGCGTCACGAAGGCCGGCAGCGCGCCGAACCCCACCGCGTACGGCAGCCAGGACAGCCGCGTCGCCTTCACCCCGAGGTCGTAGGCCCACGCCGCCACGACGCCCACCAGATGCGCCAGGCCCGCGACCACCCCCGAGGCCAGCGACAGCGGCACGCACAGCGCGAGCGCCACGACCGCCGCGTCACGCACCGCCGTCGCGCTCACCACACCTGCGACGACCGGCTTGTCCGTGCGTCCCGCGGCCGTGTCGCGACCGGCGTCGACCGCGTCGTTGCACCATCCGATCGACAGCTGACCGGTCAGGACCGCGGCGAACACCAGCACGCATCCGGCCGCGTCGCGGCCGCTCGCGACGGCCAGCACGGTGACCAGAACGGTGACCGCGAGCGTCGGTCCCGGATGGCAGCTACCGGCCAGCCCCCTGAGCGCGCGCGCCGTGCCCATCGTCCGTCACACCCACTCGATCATAGGCAGCTCGATCATAGGCAGCTCGATCATAGGCAGCGAGGATTCATGCCATCCCATGGGCATAGTAGCCACCGGTTCGGGCACCCTTCCGGCAACCGCTACCGGAGGGCCTTCGATGACCTGGATCGCAGCCGTTCACGGCGTCCTGCCCCCCAACCGCTACCCGCAGGCCGACCTCACCACACTGGCGGCCCGATCCTTCCTCCCCGAGGGCGCCGACCGGCGCCTGCTCGAGCGCCTGCACGCCGGCGCCAAGGTCGACCAGCGCCACCTGGTGCTGCCCCTGGAGGAGTACGCCAAGCTCGACGGGTTCGGGGCGGCCAACGACGTCTTCGTCACCGCCGCCGTCGACCTGGGGGTCGAGGCGGTCGCGGGCGCGCTGGAGCAGGCCGGCCTCTCCCCCGCGGACGTCGATCTGATCATGTTCACGTCGGTCACCGGCGTCGCGGCGCCCTCGATCGAGGCCAGGGTGGCGGGCCGCCTCGGGATGCGGCCCGACGTCAAGCGGATCCCGATCTTCGGCCTCGGCTGCGTCGCGGGCGCGGCCGGCATCTCCCGTCTGCACGACTACCTGCGCGGCTGGCCCGACCACGTCGCCGTGCTGCTCTCGGTCGAGCTGTGCTCCCTCACCCTGCAGCGCGGGGACGCCTCGCCCGCCAGCCTGGTGGCCAGCGCCCTGTTCGGCGACGGCGCCGCCGCCGTCGTGGTCTGCGGCTCCGGACGCCCCGCCAGGACGGGCGCGCCCACCGTGATCGCCACCCGCAGCCACCTCTATCCCGACTCCGAACAGGTCATGGGCTGGGAGGTCAGGGACAGCGGCTTCGGCGTCGTGCTCGACGCGGGCGTCCCCGACGTGGTGCGCACCTACCTCGCCGACGACGTGCACGGCCTGCTGGCCGACCACGACCTCACCACGAAGGACATCGCGGCCTGGGTGTGCCACCCGGGTGGACCCAAGGTGCTCGAGGCCGTGGCCGACGCCCTCGACCTGCCCGCCGGGGCTCTCGACCTGACCTGGCGCTCCCTGGCCGCCATCGGCAACCTGTCCTCCGCCTCCGTCCTGCACGTGCTGCGCGACACGCTGCGCCTTCGTCCACCGCCGTCCGGGACCCCCGGGCTGCTCGTCGCGATGGGCCCGGGGTTCTGCTCCGAGCTCGTCCTGCTGCGCTGGTAGGCGCCGATGCCCTGGTACTCGCTCCTCATCGTGCTCGTCGGCCTGGAGCGCCTGGCCGAACTCGTCGTCGCCCGCCGCAACGCCAAGTGGAGCATGGCGCGCGGCGGAGTCGTGCGCGGGCAGGGCCACTACCCCTGGATGGTGGCCCTGCACACCGGCCTGCTGGCCGGCTGCCTGCTCGAGGTCCACCTGGCGGACCGGCCCTTCGTCCCGGCCCTCGGCTGGCCGATGCTGGCCCTCGTCGTCGCCGCCCAGGCGCTGCGCTGGTGGTGCATCCGCGCCCTCGGCCCCCGCTGGAACACCCAGGTGATCGTGGTGCCAGGGCTGCCCCTGGTCACCTCAGGCCCCTACCGGTTCAGCCGGCTGCCCCACCCGAACTACGTGGCCGTCGCCGTCGAAGGCGCCGCGCTCCCCCTCGTGCACGGCGCGTGGGTCACGGCGCTGACCTTCACCGTGCTCAACGCCGCCCTGATGGTGGTGCGGATCCGCTGTGAGAACGAGGCGCTCGCCACCCTGGCCGACGGACCCAGACCGGCCACCTCGTGATCGACATCATCGTCGCGGGCGGCGGCCCCGCCGGTCTGGCCACCGCGATCCACGCGGCGCTGGCCGGCATGGACGTCGTCGTCGTCGAACCGCGCGCCGCCCCCGTCGACAAGGCCTGCGGCGAAGGGCTGATGCCGGGTGGCGTGGCCGCGCTGCGGGCCATGGGCGTCCAGGTCGGCGGCCATCCCCTGCAAGGCATCGACTACATCGACGCGGCCACCCGCGCCAGGGCCAGCTTCCGCCACTCCCCTGGGCGCGGCGTGCGGCGCACCGAACTGCACGCCGCGCTGACGGCGCGCGCCGCCGGGCTCGGCATCCCGATCGTCACCGGGAAGATCACCCAGGCCCGCCAGGACGAGCACGGCGTCGAGGCGGCGGGGCTGCGGGCCAGGTGGCTCGTGGCCGCCGACGGCCTGCACTCGCCGCTGCGCGCCTGGCTCGGCCTCGGCCTGCCCGATCGCCGCCCCCACCGCTACGGCCTGCGCAGGCACTACCACGTCGCCCCCTGGTCCGACTACGTCGAGGTCCACTGGTCACAGGGCGGAGAGGCGTACGTGACCCCGGTCGGCGACGACCTCGTGGGAGTGGCGATCCTGACCTCACAGCGGCGCGGCTACGACGAGCATCTGGCCGCCTTCCCCGCGCTCCTGGACAGGCTCGCGGGCCCCGCCGCGACCCCCGTGCGCGGCGCGGGGCCCCGCTGCGCCAGCGCGTGCGCACCCGCGTGGCAGGCCGCGTCCTGCTCGTCGGCGACGCCGCCGGATACACCGACGCCATCACCGGCGAGGGCCTGTGCCTTGCCGCCCTGTCGGCGCGCGCCCTCGTGCGCTGCCTGGCCGCCGGCCGCCCCCAGGACTACGAGCGGGCGTGGCGGCGCCTGTCGCGCACGCACCGCCTGCTCACCGGAGCCCTGCTGAGGGCCGCGCACCGGCCGGGTACCGCCCGCCTGGTCGTCCCCGCCGCCGCGCGCCTGCCCGCGGTGTTCACCACCGTGGTGCGCGCACTGGCCTGAACGGCGCGCCCGCTCCGGCTCCTCGATCCTGCGTCCTCGATCCTGCGTGCCGCCCCAGGGATTCGAACCCTGACTGTCCGCGATCTGAACACGGTGCCTCTCCCAGTTGGGCTAGAGCGGCCTTGCTGAAGTGCCCGTCGCGGTGCCCGCTCGGCAGCGGGCCCTCCCACGGGCTCTGCCGATGCCGCCGCGTGGCCGGCGAGCGCTGGCAGCCATCGGGCGGCGCAGGAAACGACCGCCCGGGAAGGGAAGACTGAGGCCAATGGAACGAAAGAGCCGCCAGGACGACTGTCCACGGCGGCCACAGGAGCGATCCCCGAAAGGACTACCCGAGAGCCCGCCAGGACAGCAGGGCAAGCCAACTCAGCTGGAGAATCACGACCGCCCCTTTCCTGTTCCACCGTTGATCCGGCTCTTTTCCGATGTCACGACAGTAACCCGCGCGATTCCGGCGTCGCCACTCATTTAAATCGGCCGCAGTGCCTCACGCCCGCGACCGGTGAGCGCCCTGTGCGCCCTGCACACCCGCCGTCGCCGCCGACCACGTACGGTGCCCCCATGACTTATCGCGTCGCCATGGACATCGGCGGCACCTTCACCGACGTGGTCTGTTACGACGAGCGGAGCGGCGCCGTCGTGGCCTCGAAGGCGCCGACCACCCCGGGAGACCTCGCCGAAGGCGTCTTCGCCGCGCTCGGCCGCGTCGTGGACGACCCCGCGCGCATCTCCTTCTTCGTGCACGGCACCACCCAGGGACTCAACGCCCTCCTCGAACGCAAGGGCGCCCGCGTCCTGCTGCTCACCAGCGCCGGCGCCCGCGACGTCTACCAGATCGCCCGCGGCAACCGCGACCGCATGTTCGACCTGCGCTACCGCAAACCCACCCCGCTGGTGCCCCGTGGCGACGTGATGGAGGCGGCAGGCCGCCTCGACTGGCGCGGCGAGGAGCTCCACCCCCTCGACGAGCAGGCCGTACGGCAGGCCGCCCATCGCGCCAGAGCCGAGGGCTTCGACGCCGTCGCCGTCACCCTCCTGTTCTCCTACGTCAACCCGGCCCACGAGATCCGCGCGGGGCAGATCCTCGCCGAGGAGCTCGGCGACGACGTCCTCGTCGTGCTCAGCCACGAAGTCGCCAGGGAGTGGCGCGAGTACGAGCGCACCTCCTCGGCCGTGCTCGAGGCCTACACGGGCCCCGTCGTCCGCGCCTACCTCGCCAGGATCGAGCAGCGCTTCGCCCAACGCGGTCTCACCGTCCCCGTTCACGTCATGCAGTCGTCCGGCGGCCTGGTCAACGCCGGCTACGCGATGAGGCGCCCCCTGCAGACCCTCCTGTCGGGACCGGTCGGCGGGACCATGGGCGGGGTCGCCGCCGCCCGCCTGCTCGGCCGCGACAACGCCATCTGCGTCGACATGGGCGGCACCTCCTTCGACGTCTCCCTCGTCGTCGGCGGGCGGCCCGACGTCAGCGCCGAGGCCCGCATCGAGGGCTTTCCCGTCCTGATGCCCATCGTCAACCTCCACACCATCGGCGCGGGCGGCGGCTCCATCGCCTACGCCGAGGCGGGCGCGCTGCGCGTCGGCCCCGAGTCGGCGGGGGCGGTACCGGGACCGGCCTGTTACGGCAGGGGCGGCACCCGGCCCACCGTGACCGACGCCAACGTCGTCCTCGGCCGGGTCGACCCCGCCTGGTTCGCCGGCGGCCTCATGCGGCTCGACACCGACGCGGCGGGCGAGGCCGTCGCCACCCTCGCCGCAGAGCTCCACATGGACCCCCTGCAGCTGGCCGAGGGCATCTGCGACGTCGCCAACGCCAAGATGGCGCAGGCCATCCGCACGCTCACGGTCGAGCACGGCGTGGAGCCGCGCGAGTTCGCCCTGGTCGCCTTCGGCGGCGCGGGCGCCATGCACGCCGTCTTCATCGCCAGGGAGCTCGGCATCGGCGAGGTCGTCGTCCCCCGCTTCCCCGGCGCCTTCTCCGCGTGGGGCATGCTCGAGGCCGACGTGCGGCGCGACCTGACCCACCCCTACTTCCGCCAGCAGGACGACCTCGACGGCCGCGACATGGCCGCCGCCCTTGCCGAGCTGCACCGCCAGGCCGAGTCCGCCCTCACCGGGCAGGGCGTCCCCCGCTCCAGGCAGCGCGTCGAGCACGCCGTCGACATGCGCTACGAGGGCCAGGACTACACCCTCACCATCCCGCTCACCGGCGCGGACGAACCGGCGGGCGAGGGCTTCCTCCAGACCGTCGCCCAGCGCTACGCCGAGGCCCACACCAGCCGCTACGGCCACGCCACCCCCGAGGCCCCCGTCGAGTTCGTCATGCTGCGCAGCACCGGCTTCGGCACCTTCCCCAGGACCGCCACCGCCGCGCCCACCACCGAGGAGCACCCGCCCGCCGTACGGGACGTCATCTTCGACGGGCAGGTCCACCGCACCCCGGTCCTGCGCAGGAACGCCATCGACGGCGAGCTGGAAGGTCCCGCGATCATCGTCGAGGAGACCGCCACCACCGTCGTCCCGCCCGGCTGCCTCGCCGCCCTCGACGCCAACGGATTCCTGATCATCAAGGTGACCTCATGATCGACCCAGTGACCACAGAGATCATCCGCTGCGCGCTCCTGCAGGCCGCGGAGGACATGAACACCACGCTCATCCGCTCCTCCTACACCCCGGTCATCTACGAGGCCAAGGACTGCGCCGTCGCGCTCATGGACCGCGACCACAACGTCCTGGGCCAGTCGAGCGGCCTGCCGATCTTCCTGGGCAACCTGGAGGTGTGCACCCGCGAGACCGAGCGCATGTTCGGCCGCGACGTCTGGCAGGAGGGAGACGTCTGGGTGCTCAACGACTCCTACATCGGCGGCACCCACCTCAACGACGTCACCGTCTACGGCCCCATCTTCGTCGAAGGGGAGCTGGCCGGGTTCGCCGCCTCCCGCGCCCACTGGCTCGACATGGGCTCCAAGGACCCCGGCGGCTCCATGGACTCCACCTCCATCTTCCAGGAGGGCCTGCGCATGGGCCCGATGAAGATCTACGAGGCCGGACGGCCATGCCGCGACCTGCACGAGGTCATCGCGCGCAACGTCCGCTTCCCCCACGCCACGCTCGGCGACATGCGCGCCCAGGTCGCCTGCGCCATGACGGGACAGCGCCGCCTCGCCGAGATCGTCACGCGATGGGGTCTCGACACCGTCACCGCCGCCCGCGACGAGATCTTCGCCCAGACCGAGCGCCTCGAACGCCAGGCCATCGCCGCCATCCCCGACGGCACCTACACCGCGGGCGGCCACCTCGACAACGACGGCATCGACCTCGCCACCCCGCTGCCGGTCAACGTCACCGTGACCGTCGAGGGCGAGACCGTCCACGTCGACCTCACCGACTGCGCCGGCCAGACCACAGGGCCGGTCAACTGCGGCGCCGCCCAGGCCGTCGCCGCCGTCCGGGTCGCCTACAAGCTGCTCGTCAGCGGCGAGGTCCCCCTCAACGGCGGCTCCTTCCGCCCCCTCGACGTCACCACCAGGCCGGGCTCCATGCTCGCCGCCCAGTCGCCGGCCGCCTGCCAGTACTACTACTCCCACCTCGGCCTGCTCATCGACCTGGTCGTCAAGGCCCTCGCCCCCGTCCTGCCGGGCAAGGCCGCCGCCGCCTCCTACGGCGACTCCCTCATCGTCCAGTTCACCGGCACCGACCCGCGTACCGGCAAGCTGTACGTCTCCCAGGAGGCCACCGTCGGCGGGTGGGGCGCGTGGGAGGGCGGCGACGGGGAGAGCGCCCTCATCAACAACGTCAACGGCTCCCTGCGCGACATGCCGATCGAGGTCCTCGAAACGCTCTTCCCCGTGCGCGTCACCCGCTACGAGGTCCGCCCCGACACCGGCGGGCAGGGACAGTGGCGCGGCGGCAACGGCGTCGTCCGCGAGTACGAGTTCAGCGGAGACACCTCCCTGTCCCTGTGGTTCGAGCGCTCCGTCACTCCGGCGTGGGGCCTGGCGGGCGGCGCGGCGGGCGCACCGCCCCGCGTCGTCCTCAACCCCGGCACCGACGCCGAACGCCACATGCTCAAGGTCAACGCCCTGCCCGTCAAGGCGGGCGACGTCCTTCGCTGCGAGTCAGGAGGAGGCGGCGGCTACGGCCCGGCCGCCCGGCGCGCCCCCGAGGCCGTCGCCGACGACCTCGCCCAGGGCATGACCACTCGGTAGGACCGGCGAACTCCCCGCCGCGCCCGGTCCGGCGCGGCGGGGAGCCGGGCTACTCCTTGATCATGTCCACCAGGCGCGTCAGGCTGTCGGCCCCGTGACCCGCCTCGACCGCCCTGTCGATCATGTCCCTGATCGGCGCCAGCACGTCACCCCGCAGCCCCAGCTCCTTGCTGGCCTCGAAGAAGTTCGGCATCGCCAGCTGGTTCATCGCCAGCGCCGACACCTCCGTCGTGTACTCGCCGGAAACGACCTCCTCGGCCGCCTCCGGTGTACCCGCCATCATCGCCGCCAGCCACGCCGTCAGCATCGGCGCGAACTCCCGCACGTCACCACCTGACGCCCGCACCATCGCGAACGCGTGGTAGATCCCGCCGAACATGCCGTACATGCCGCTCAGCAACGCCAGGTCGTACAGCGCGGCCGCGCCCGCGTCCTCGCCCATGAACCGCGCCTCCGCCAGCACCTCCAGCGTGGCGCTGTGCTCCTCGAAGGCCTCCCGCGAGCCGCTGTAGAGCACCAGCGCCCCCGGCCCCGCGATCACCTGCGGCACCGCCATGATGCCGCCGTCGACGTAGCGCCCGCCCAGCTCGGCCACCCTGGCGGCGACCTCCCGCGCCTGCGCAGGCGTGCCGTTGGTCAGGTTCACCAGCACCCTGCCCTCCAGCGAACCGGCCTGCTCCAGCACCCCGAGCACCGCGTCGTTGTTCACCACGCACACCACCACCAGCGAAGAGGCGCCGACCGCCGCCGCCACGCTCTCCGCGCGGCGCGCCCCCTCCACCTCCTTTCCAGCCGAGCGGTTCCACACCGTCGTCCGAAGTCCCGCGTTCACGAAGGCGCCCGCGAGCGCCCTGCCCATCAGGCCAAGCCCGATCACCGTCACTGAAGTCATGCCCACCACCCTGCGGCGACGCCCTCTCGATCCGCTCTCGATACGGTGTCGCCCATGCGCTTCGCGATACTCGGACCCCTGGAGGTCCACACCGAGGACGGCACGCCCGTCCGCGTCCGCGAACGCAAGGTCCGCACCCTGCTGGCCGACCTGCTCGCCCACGAGGGACAGGTCGTGCCTGCCGACCGCCTCATCGACGACCTGTGGGGCGACACACCGCCCACCGACGCCCACGCCGCGCTCCAGACCAAGATCTGGCACCTGCGCCGCGCTCTCGAGGCCGCCGAGCCCGGCGCCCGCGACCTCGTCGTCTCGCAGGCCCCTGGCTACGCGCTGCGCGCCGTCCACCTCGACGCCACCCGCTTCCGCGCGCTCCTCGGCGAAGGCCGCCTCGACGAGGCGCTGGCCCTGTGGCGCGGCCCCGCCCTCGCCGACCACGCCGACGAGCCCTTCGCCGCGGCCGCCATCACCCACCTCGAAGAGCTCCGCCTCACCGCGCTCGAAGACCAGGCCGAACAGCGTCTCGCCCAGGGCCACCCCGTCGAACTGGCCGCCCTCGTCGCGCAGCACCCGCTCCGCGAGCGGCTGCGCGCCCTCCACATGCGCGCCCTCTACCTGGCCGGCCGCCAGAGCGAGGCCCTCGACGCCTTCACCCAGGCCCGTACCCTGCTCGCCGACGAGCTCGGACTCGACCCAGGACCCGAGCTCACCGCCCTGCACGAGGCCATCCTCAGGCAGGACCCCGCCCTCCAGCCCCCGCGATCCGACCTGCCCGCCGCGCTCACCGACCTCGTCGGCCGCGACGACGCCGTCCGCGAGGTCCGCGCGGCCCTCGAAAGGTCACGACTCGTCACCCTCACCGGGCCTGGAGGCGTCGGCAAGACCAGGCTGGCGATCGAGGCGGCCCGCGCCCACCCCAACGCCCACCTCGTCGAGCTGGCCGACACCGACGACCCCGCCCAGGCCGTCGCCCAGGCCCTGCGCCTGCCCGACACGACCGATCTCACCACCGCGCTCCACGCCCGCCACCCCACGCTCCTCGTCCTCGACAACTGCGAGCACCTCATCGAGGCGACCGCCGACCTCGGCGCCACGCTGCTGCGCCGCGTCCCCGCCCTCCGCATCCTCGCCACCAGCAGGGAGCCCCTCGCCGTCCCCGGCGAGCACCCCTGGCCCGTCCCGCCGCTCGACCCCGCCGCCGCCGCCGAGCTCCTCCTCACCCGCGCCCCCAGCCTCACCCCCGGCGACGCCGCAGCCCTCGTCCCCCACCTCGACGGCATCCCGCTGGCCATCGAGCTGGCCGCCACCCGAGCCAGAGCCCTCGGCGCCGACGCCCTCGCCGAACGCCTCCAGCACCACCTCCTGACCGCCGAGCAGCGCGGCACCCCGCCCCGCCAGCGCACCCTGCGCGCCGTCATCGACTGGAGCTGGGACCTGCTCACCGAGCCCGAACGCGTCGTCCTGCGACGCTTCGCCGTCCACGCCGACGGATGCGCGCTCGACGCCGCCGAGCACACCTGCGCCGAGCCCCACATCGACGTCGCCGACATCCTCGCCCGCCTGGTCGACCGTTCACTCCTCAGCCCCGGCCCGCGCCACCGCCTCCTGCAGTCGGTCAAGGCCTACGGCCTCGAACGCCTCCGCGAAGCGGGCGAACTCGGCGCCGTCCGCGAGCGCCACACCGCCTACTACACCGCGCTCGCCGAACAGGCCGACCCGCACCTGCGCGGCCCTGGCCAACGCCAGTGGCTGGCCACCCTCGACGCCGAGAGCGCCAATCTCCGCGCCGCCCTCGACCACGCCCCCGCCGACCACGCCCACCGCCTCGTCGACGCCCTCGCCTGGTACTGGTTCCTGCGCGGCCGCCTCACCGAAGCCCGCCGCCACCTCGCCAGGGCCCTCCGGCAGGGCCCGAACGCACGCACCGCCGCTTGGCAGGCCGCCTTCACCCTCCTGTCGGGCGAACCGGCCGACGCCGGCGCCGCCCTGGCCCTCTTCCACGACGACCCCGCGGGGCTGGCCCGGGCGCAGTGGTCGCTCGCCTTCGCCCAGCGCGGCATCGGCGACGACACCGTCCACCTCACCGACGCCGCGCTCGCCGCCTACCGCGACCTCGGCGACGCGTGGGGCACCGCGGCCGCCCTGAGCACCCGCGCCGCCAAGGCGCTCCAGTCCGGCGACCTCCTCAGCCTCCACCGCGACGCCCAGGCGGCCCTCGACGCCTTCCGCGCCGTCGGCGACCGCTGGGGGCAGAGCCGGGCCGCCGACCTGCTCGCCACCCACGCCGAGATCACCGGCGACTACGCCCGCGCCACCGCCCTGCGCACCGAGGGACTCCGCCTCGCCGAGGAGCTCGGACTCGCCAGCGAGATCTCCTGGCGCCTTTCCAGCCTCGGCCGTATCGCCCTGCTAACAGGCGACCACGACCGCTCCCGCGAGCTTCACACCCGCGCAGGACGGCTCGCCGCCGAACAGGCCAACAAGCCGGCAGAGGAGTTCGCCCAGACCGGCCTCGCCCTCACCGCCAGACGCCAGGGCCACCTCGACGAGGCCGAAACCCACCTGCGCGCCTGGCTCGACTGGATGCGCAGGCTCGACGCCAGGCCCGGCAGCGCCCTCGTCCTGGCCGAGCTCGGCTTCGTCGCCGAGCAGCGCGGTGACCACGCGGGCGCCCTCGACCTCCACCTGCAGGGACTGGCCGCCGCCCGAGCCAGCGGCGACCCCCGCGCCGTCGCCCTCGCCCTCGAAGGGCTGGCAGGGGCGCACTCCCTGGCAGGACGCCATGACCTGGCCGCGCGCCTGCTCGCCACCGCGGCCGCCACCCGTCGCGCCGTCGGCGCTCCCCTGCCTGCGGCCGAACGCGGCGACGTCGACCGGATCGAGGCCCGTGTACGGCAGGCGCGCGGCACCGCCGACGCCGCCCCGCTCACCCTCGAGGAGATCTCGGGCGTCGAGGAACATCGATCACCTCCCGTCACGCGGTCCACCGGGAGGCGACGACCGTGACAGTCTCCCGGCGCCGGAGCACATGGCCGGCGACGACGGCGGTGGCGCACGTGGTCCTGGCTCTCCTGACGGTGATCATCCTGGCGGGCGTCCGGCATCTCGGCGCGGACCTGTGGCAGATCTTGGCCGCGGCGGGAGCTGCCGTCCTGCTCCATGTGGGAGCGGTGGTGGCTCATCGACGGCCGTGGGTGGGGTACGTGATCGGCGCGCTTGGCATGCTCGTCCTGGTGACGACGCCCTTCCTGGGGTGGTCACCGACCATGCTGCCCTCGGCCGCGTGCTTCCCCCTGACGTTGTGGCGGCTGACCAGCCGGGTCTCGGTCAGGTCCTCGGTGGTCGCGTTGGCCGTCGCCGCGCTCGGGATCGTCCTCACCGAGCTGGTCGCGTGGGCCCGGCTGCCCCCTGACGTCCCTGGGTGGACCCGCCTGGTCGAGGGCGGGCTGCTGATGCTCGTGGTCGGCGGTGTGTGGCTTGCGGCCCTGCTGGTACGCCGCAGGCACGAGGCCGGCCGACGAGCCGAGAGCGAACGACTGGCCGCGGCGGTCGCGGACGAACGGGCCAGCATCCGCCGCGACCTGCACGACGTGATCGCCCACACGGTCACCGTCATGGTCGCGCGGATCGAGGCCGCGGCGGTGACGACGACGGATCCGGCGACCCGCCGCGAACTCGGCGACATCGCCGAGGCCGGCCGGGACGCCCATCAGGGTCTGCGAGCGATGCTGGCCACCCTGGGCCCGGCCGCCGTGGCGCCGCGCGCCGATTCCCGGCCCAGAGAGGTCCCGATCGCGCTCGATGCCCTCCCTGACCTCGTGGCCTCGGCGGCGAGCCCGCTCCATGCGGTGACGTTCGCGGAGGTGGGTGAGCGACGGCCGCTGAGCCTGAGTGCCGAGGTCGCGGCGGTCCGGACTGTGCAGGAGGGCATCACCAATGCGCTGCGCCACCTCGAACCACCGGTCGAGGTGACCGTTCGCCTGCGCTGGACCCCGGCCGAGGTGGTGGTGGAGGTGCGCGACGACGGCGGCAAGGCGCTTCGCGACGTCGGCAGCCAGGGGACCGGCTTGATAGGGATCGAGGAACGTGTGCGTACCGCAGGAGGCACCCTGTCGATCGACGACGGGGACGACGGGTGGATGCTGCGGGCGCGGCTCCCCACGAAGGAGGGGGCATGACCGGGATCCGTGTCATGCTCGTCGACGATCAGGAGTTGCTGCGGGCCTCGCTCCGTACGGTGCTGTCGGCCGACGAACGCATCGAGGTCACCCACGACGTCGCGAACGGCCGCGACGCGATCGAGGTCGTCCGGCGGCACCGCCTCGACGTGGTACTGATGGACATCCGCATGCCGCGCATGGACGGGGTCGCCGCCACGGCGGAGATCGTCAGGATCGCACCGGCGACCCGGGTGCTCATGCTGACGACGTTCGATGATGACGAACTGGTCGTGGCTGCCATCCGGGCCGGCGCGAGCGGCTACCTGACCAAGGACGTCCGGCCCGCCGCCCTGGCCCAGGCCGTGTGTGACGTCGCCTCCGGGACGTCGGTGCTGGCCCCGGGTGTGGCCGCGACGATCCTCGATCTCGTACGGCAGGTGCCGATGCGGAGGACGGCGGCCCTGGACGGCCTCACCCCACGCGAAGTCGAGATCTTCGGCCTGCTCGCCCGTGGCAGGTCCAACAGCGAGATCTGCGCGGAACTGGTGCTGAGCGAGAACACGGTGAAGTCGCACGTCCGGGCCGTCCTGCAGAAACTGCACCTGCGCGACCGCGTGCACGCGGTGATCCACGCGTACGAGAACGGGCTTGTGGGTCGCAACGATCTGCCTGACTGAGATTCCATCCTGCCGGGTGGTTCCGTCTCACCCCTTGGGGTGATGTCGGCCGGTGACGCCCGGCCTAGGTTCGACGTCGTGCATCTCCTACGTCTGCCCTCCTTTCCTCGTGTGACCTCCCTCCTCGTCCTCGGCGGTGTGCTCGTCGCCGTGCTGCTCGGCTGGACGGCACCGGCCCACGCCACCGGCGAACGACTGGTCGACGACTTCCGCTCCGTCTACGGCACGCCCGGTGTCGCGGCGGCCGTGATCGACAAGTCGTCGGTCGAGACGATCGTCCGCGGCCGGGACGGGGACGGCAACGCGGTGACGGCGCGGACACGGTTCCGGATCGCCTCGATGAGCAAGTCGATGACGGCGGCGGCGATCATGCTGCTGGTCGACCGTGACCGCCTCTCCCTGGACGACCCGGTCGTCAAGGTCCTGCCCGACTTCAGGATGGCCGATCCGCGCTTCACCGGGATGACCGTGCGCCAGCTCCTCAGCCACACCTCGGGGCTGTCGAACAGCACGAACGACGAGTACGTGTTCCCCCCTCCGCGCAGCGCGCAGGACATCGTGGCCGGGCTGGCCGACAAGACCCTGGCCGCCGATCCGGGCAGCCGCCCGGAGTACCACAACACCAACTACTCGATCGCGGCGAGGATCGTCGAGGTGGTGTCGGGGAAGTCCTTCGACGCCTTCCTCCACGCCGAACTGTTCACACCGCTGGGCATGACCGGCACCGGCTCGACGCTGGGGTGTTCCGATCGTGCCGAGGGGCTGCCGTCCGGGTACGAGGTCGTTCTCGGGGTGGCCGTCGCGGCACCGGAGATGCCGGGGATGTGCGTCGGCAACGGCGGGGTGATCTCGACCCTGGACGACATGGTGCGGTGGCTGCGGTTCAACCAGGGAACCCTCGGGGCGGACCTGCTGAGTGCCGCTTCCCTGGCCGAGTTGCACACCGTCCAGCCGAAGGCCGGCGGCTACGCCCTCGGCTGGCAGTCCCGTCCCGTCGCACCGGACGCCCCGCCGTCGGTGATCGGCCACGGCGGAACACTGGCGACGTGGACCGGGGACATGGTCTTCTCGCCCAAGACCGGTGTGGCCGCCCTCGTCCTCACCAACAGTGGCGGCGATCCCGGCCTGCTCTCGACCAACCTTCTCGCCGAACGGATCGGGGCACCGGCAACGCCGATGAGCAACCCGCTCACCGTCGTGAACGCGGTCCTGCTCGGGCTCACGGTGGGGATGGCCGCGCTGCTCGTCACCGCGGCCGTCCGAGCGCGCCGCTGGGCCTCGCGACGCCGCGCGGCGCGCCGGCCGAGGCTGGTTCTGCGGCTCGTGCCTCTCGCCCTGGTGACGGTGCTGGGCGCGGCGCTGCCGACGCTGATCTGGGGGGCGTTCAGCTTCCAGTACTGGATCGTCACCGCCTGGCTGCTGCCGCTGCTGGCGCTCTTCTGCCTCGCCTGCTGCGTGCTCGGGGCGGTCGCACTCGGCCGTCGCCTCTGGTGCTTCCGCCGCGCCGGTCAGGCGACCTTCGCACCGGTACGGCCGGCCACGGTGGACAGCTGACCTGGGCGGGAACCTGGCCGGCCATCGTTCCGACCTTCCTCGACGGCCGTCATCATCGCGTGGGGGAAGAGCGGGGCCAGGAGTAGCCCGCGCGATCAGTCAGTGGTGCGGCGGGGAGTTCAACGGTGATGCGGAGCCCTCCGTCAGGGCGGGGGGTGATGGTGAGTGTTCCGTCGTGTGCCTGGGTGATGCTTTTGACGATGGCCAGGCCGAGTCCCACGCCTGCATGGTCGTCGCGCACGCGCTGGGTGCCGCGCTGGAATGGTTCGGTGAGGGTGGGGACCAGCTGTGGTGAGAGCTTCTTGCCGGTGTTCTCGACAGTCAGCATGACGGACCCGGGGTGAACGCTGGTGCTCACCCAGATCGCCCCCTGGGTGGGCAGGTTGTGGACGATCGCGTTGTGCACGAGGTTCGTGGTCATCTGCAGCAGGAGCGCTTGCGATCCGATGGTCGGGGTGATGTCGCCGGAGGCCTCGAGGGAGATTCCACGTCGCTCGGCGAGGGGGAGCAACGTTTCGGTGGCTTCCTCTGCGACCAAGGACAGGTCGACATATCCGCGGGTGAAGGACCTCTGGTCAGCACGGCTGAGCATGAGCAACGCCTCTGTGAGGTCGATCGCTCGGGCGTTGACGGCGTGGAGGCGTTCGACGAGTTCGCCGGTGTCGCGCTTCGGATCGTTGCGGGCCACGTCGAGAAGTGTCCGCGAGATCGCCAGCGGGGTGCGCAACTCGTGAGAGGCGTTGGCTGCGAATCTCTGCTGTTCGGCGATGTGCGCTTCGAGCCGGGTGAGCATCGTGTCGAAGGCGTCGGCGAGTTCGCGGAACTCGTCCCTGCGGCCTTCCAACTCGATCCGGTGGGAGAGCGATCCTTCCGCGGCCCTGCGTGTGGCATTGGTGATGCGAGTCAGGGGCGCGAGCATGCTGCCGGCGAGGATCCATCCTCCCAGGAGGCCGAACATCAGCAGGAAGATCAGCACTGCGGTTGCCGCTGGGGCGAAGGCGCGTAGGAGGTCGGACTGGTTGGGTACGAACATTCCGGGCGTGTGGATCACTTCAGGTACGTAACGCAGCAGGAACACCCACACGGCCGCGAGCAGCAGGGCGCCTGCGAGCATGAGGAACCCCGCGTAGCTGAGGGTGAGTTTGAGGCGAACGCTCAACCCGGGTGCCCTATCCACGGTCATCCGCCTTCACCCCCCGGTGCCGGATGCCGTGTCGATGCGATACCCGACGCCGGGCACCGTGGCGACGACCCAGGGTTCGCCGAGCCGTTTGCGCAGCGCCGAGACCGTGATGCGCACGGCGTTGGTGAACGGGTCCGCGTTCTCATCCCATGCCCGTTCCAGCAGTTCTTCGGCGCTGACGACACCGCCTTCGGCTGCGACGAGAACTTCGAGCACGGCGAACTGCTTCCTGGTCAGCGCCACGTACCGGCCGTCACGGTAGACCTCTCGGCGGAACGGGTCCACCCGCAGACCTGCGATCTCTCGCACAGGAGGCCTGTTGTACGCGCGCCTGCGGTCGAGTGCTCGGAGCCTGAGCACGAGTTCTCGGAGTTCGAACGGCTTCGTGAGGTAGTCGTCGGCGCCGAGCTCGAACCCGGAGGCCTTGTCGTCGAGACGGTCGGCAGCGGTGAGCATGAGGATCGGCATGCCGCTACCGGAAACGACGATACGTTTAGCGATCTCGTCACCGGAGGGGCCGGGAATGTCGCGGTCGAGGACAGCGATGTCGTAGGCGTTGACGCTCAGCAGTTCCAGAGCGGTATCACCGTCACCGGCGATATCGGCCGCGATCGCTTCCAGACGCAGCCCGTCGCGGATGGCTTCTGCCAGATACGGCTCGTCCTCGACGATCAGCACACGCATGCTCCGACACTACGAGCCGGAGCATATCGTCGGCATATCAAAAATCTCATACGTGCTGGCAACCCCACGCTTCCTTGACTGGAGGCATGGCTAGCAGAGCACCAGCACGAGCAGCAACCCGCCGGACTCCCAGGCTCGTGATCGTCGCCCTGGCAGTCGCCATCACGGCGTTCATCGGGGCCGTCGGCTATCAGTCGGCGTCGTCCTCGGCCGCGTCACCCATTGACGTCGGCGAGGCTGCCGGGGCCGTTCCCGACGGCGTGACAGTCTTCGATGACGAGATCCCGGCAGTGGCCAACCTCGATCCGGATCTGCTCAAGGCTCTCCGCCGAGCTGCAACGGATGCCATGGAAGACGGCGTCGAGTTTCGGGTCAACAGCGGATGGCGTTCACCGGAGTACCAGGATCAGCTTCGTCGTGAGGCGGTCTCCACGTACGGCTCAGAAAGCGAGGCCGCGCGATGGGTGGCCACCGCGGAGACCTCCCTTCACGTCTCGGGAGAAGCGATCGACATCGGACCCGTCGACGCCACGGCGTGGCTGTCCGAGCACGGCGCCGATTACGGGCTGTGCCAGATCTACCGCAACGAACCCTGGCACTACGAACTGCGCCCCAAGGCTGTCGATCGTGGCTGCCCGCCCATGTATGCCGATCCCACGCACGACCCGAGGATGCGGCAGTGACCGGCACGCTCGCCGGGCTCGGTGCCGGGGCTGGCTCGTCGTACTGCGCGCGAACGCTCTATCGAACGCACTCGATCAACGTTCGGCCGGCCGAAGCCAAGGAGAAGCTTGGGGGCAGCCGTGCGCGCAGCCTGGCGGCACGGGCCGCTCAGAAGATCCGAGCACCCCGTGCCGCCAGGCACAGGCGCTCCTCTTACACTTCGCGAGCTTCGCTATTTAGCCTTCTTCCCCTTCTTCCCCTTCTTCGCCTTCTTCGGCCCGGGTGCGAAGCGGTAGTCAGCCTGCAAGCGCACCGGGAACATAGTGAGGATGGTCATGCCAACCTCCAACACCAAACCGGCTCCCCCTTCACGGGGTACAATACCGGCGAACTCGGGCCTTTCACCTCAAATTCGCGCCAATCCGATCGTGAGGTCATTGGCGAACATTTTGGCCGGGTGAGGACTATACCTTTTCACTCTCAAGCGGTCCGAGATCGTCACTTTGGCCGATTAGGGCTATCAAGGGGCCGAGGGACCGGTGATTCCTCCGAACGAGGTCATGAACAAGGCCCGGGCGTCAGAAGGCGGGCCAACGGGTGAACGCCCAGCTCAAGGGCTGGAAGATACTCCCCGCCACGCTGCGAGGCCGGCCACCCGTGCAAGTCCACCGCCGATCTCCAGAATCACGGTGTTGCCCAGGCCGCTTGAGGATGAATAAGGTTCAATGTTCTCATTTCACTCGGCATAGCGGCGGAGCTGACACAAGCCGGCGCCCTCGGCGAATTCGGCGAGTTTCGCCTTCTCGCTGGACGGCTTGGCAACGGTGTGCTCGTCATCCAGTCGAACGATTACTTAGTCCGCGAAACACTCGCCGCCCCGCCTCAGTAGGGCCCATGCCGGGGCGTCGCATGGGGCTCTTCCCATGCGAGTGGGCTTGCGGGGTGCATTACCGCCGGTTCCCGAGGATTGTGGAAGCCGTACGCGTACTGCCCAACCGTCTTGTTCACCCGGTCGGTGATCTCGGAGCCCGCGTCGGTGATCCCGGTGCGGATGGACACGCGGATCTCCGGCCGCCAGGTCTGCGCCGAACGAGCAGGCCCTGTCCTGGTAGCTGTCTCCGGCCGCCACCGCTCATGGCTTCAGCTCAAGCCTCTTCCTCGACGCACCCGGGAAGGCGACGACCAGGTGGTGCTCCTGGCCCGCATCGTCGACCCGCACGTAGACACGGAGCCGGTAGCGGCCCTTCCCCGCGATCGCCAAATTCGGCATCGGGGCGCCCGCGCCCACGTCTCCGCCCTCACCCATCTCCGGCACGGCGAGCCGGCCGCTGCGGCTAACGATCGGCACCTCGTTGACCTGATCCCACCCGGCCGTCCGCCGAGGCGGCGCGGTACGGAAGGCCTTCACCGTAAGGCACAGGTCACTGACGTCTTCGACGTGCCCGATGAGCACCGCGCTGCCGGCCACCCCGATGAGGGCGTTGTCGTCGTAGACCTTGTCCATCGCCTGCTCCGCCGCGAGGTCGGCGGCTTCGTCGCCGGGGTCGTGGACCAGATAGCCGTGATCGCCGTCGGCGAAAAGGAAGTACTTGGCTGTGGCCTGGGCGACAGCCTTCGTCCGGGGCCACGGGTCGCGGCATTTCGCATTCTCCTCGGCGATGTGGGCGGTGTACGCCGTCTCCGTCTCCGTGCTCGACCGCAGCAGCTCGGGATGGGTGGCGCCGACGATCTCCGGGCAGACGTAGACGAGGTCCCACGGGTCCGCGCCCCCGGCCGGCCGCGCGCTTCCGGCCCGCGTCAGAATCGCCTCCTGCTCGTCGCGGTCCTTTGTACGGCACAGCGCCCGCCCGTACGCGAGGATCGCCTGGTCCGACAGGCTGTCCGGGAACATGGGCGGGACTCCGCCCTCTGTGCTCCGCGCCCGGCACAGGAACGCGGCGTCGTGTTCGGCAGGTTCCAGGTCGCCGAAACGGGGCCGGTCATAGCAGTCCATCGACCAGCCGGTGTAGGTGAGGTGCGGGGTCTGCTCTGGGTGGATCAGTGCGATGACCGGCAGTACGGCCACGGCCGCCACCGCGACGCGGATCACGCGCCGCCGCACGGGCGGAAGGTCCGCCGGGCGGCCCTCAGCGGGCAGTTCACGGGCGGTCGCCGCGATCCACACGGTGCCGACGAGCCCCACCGCGCCCATCATGACCAGCACCGCCTCCTTGCCGCTGGAGATCCTTTCGAAGAGAAAGTTGAACGGGATCACCAGCGCGTACACGCCCACCGACAACCACCCGGCGGCCAGCGTGCCGCGGCTCCACCGGCCGTCGCGCCGCTGCCCGACGACCGTGATGATGGTCGCCGCCACTCCGCCCAGTACCAAGCCCAGTTCGACGATGCCGCCCGGTCCAAGCTCTGGGAGGTCGAGTTCGTCGAGCAGTTCGTTGGCCATCCCGGCCAGCTCGACCGCGAACATCGCTCCGGCCGCCGCGCGCAGCATGCGGGACCGCCAGCGGATGACGAGCAGGTAGAGGACGTCGATCGCGGTCCACAGCGCGAGCTGGAACACCGCGTCGACCGCGTCGGGGAGCAGCGCGATCGGATACCACAGCACCAGGGTGTACGCCACCGCCAGATACAGCAGTCGGCGCAGCGCCTTCGCCTGGCGGTCAAGCGGTCCCGGCGCGGGGGCACGCAGGATCAGCCACAGGAGCGCGGCCTTCACCAGGGCGGCCACGAGCAGCGCCACAACCGTCGGGGCGTCAAACCCGCCGCGCGCGTAGAACTCCAGGTAGGTCGGCGGCGCCCATTCGACGGCCACCCAGAGCCAGACGTCGCCGAGCACCAGGCCCGCGACCGCCGCCGCCAGAACCAGACCTACTAAGCCAATCCTGATAATCCGCCAGAAACTATCTGAAGGCACGGGAGGCGATCTTAGCCCGGCACCGCCGTACAGGCGGGCACAGCGGAAAGAGCGGTCCCGCCCCGCCGATCAGAGCCATGATCTTCGACGCGATGCGGTTTCGTTTTGATGGTGAGGCGCCGGGTGCCCAGGATGTTGCAGGCGACGTAGTCGGAGAAGGAGTGGTCCCAGAACTTCTCCCAGCCGGGCTGGGCGGCCCCTGGACGGGCAGGGCCTGAGCCGGCGGGCCGCCGGCAGCACGACGCGGCCGCAGCGCAGGCGAGGCAGATACGGCAGGCGCGCTGCTGCAGCGCCCACGTGCTCCAGCATCGCCGGCGCGGCTCGTCACGACCCCCCCTGTCACTCCTGGGAGGTCCGGTGCCGAGGTGGGGAGTCGGCGACTCCGTACAGCAGCCGCTTGAGGTTCAGAAGGTCGCCCACAAGGGCCACGTTCCCTTCGGCGAGCGCAGCGTCGAGCGAGGCCGGATCGGCCAGCAGGCCGCCGAGCGTCTTCGGGTCCGTACGAAGCGAGATGTCGGCCGTGGCAGGCTCACCGCTCCGCACCTGAACCTGTCCGGAGTCTACGCAGACCGTCCAGACCGAGCCGTCGAGATCGAGGCGACAAACGATCGGCGGCGCCGCCGGGTCGGGACGAACGTGACCTCGCAGGAAGATCAGCACTGAGGTGGCGCTGAGTGAGGTGGGCTCTGGAGGGTGGGGGGCATCGATCCCCCAATCGCTCAGAGCCAGGACGATCGGTTCCAGCTTCCGGCCCCACTCTGTCAGTTCGTAGACCTGCGGGCCTGCCGTTGACGCCAGTTTGCGGCGACGGATCACCCCGTGATGCTCGAGTTCTCGAAGCCGATCGGCAAGCAGGTTCGAGCTGGCGTTGGGCAGAGCGTGCCGCAGCTCGGAGAAGCGTTGAGGCATCAAGAGCAGCTCGCGGACGACCAGCAGTGCCCATCGCTCCCCGACGACGTCGAGAGCCCGAGCCATCCCACAGGAGTCCCGATAGCTACGGCTGGTCGGCATGGCTGCTCTCCTCGGTCTGCCCTGATCCGGAACTACCACTCACTGTAGTTGCTATTCACAACTCATCGCCTGCCGTTCCCCGATGACGTCGAGACCCCGACCAGTGAGCACTGCTCCTTAAGAACTACCTAGTTCGGTTGCTTTTAACAACTTCTTATGGTTATCGTTCAGCAGCGGCCTGACGGAACCAGCGAGGGGCAGATGGCGCTCGGCGGCGACCTGCACCTCGGAAGGACAGACCCATGCGACAGCCCTTGGCCCACTTGAGATCACCGGACCGATCCGGTGGTGGAGCCGGCGCCAAGGTCGCGCGACAACCAGGAAGACAGGAGCCTGCGATGAGTACTTCTCTTTCGAACCAGAGCCCGGCCTCGACCCAGAGGCCCGAGCATGCGTCGATCGTGGATCCCGATGCGCACCAAGTCCTGTTCGAGAACGAACACGTTCGGGTGATCCATGCGCGCGCCTCCCACGGTTGGGAAAGTGCGATGCACTCGCACCCGCCGATGCTCGTGGTCAACCTCGGCTCCGGGCGGCAGAAAGTGACCTGGGCGGATGGGGCGACGCAGATCGTGGATCTGAACCCCGGCGCGGTCGTCTGGCAAGACGACGCTTTCGATCACGCCTGGGAGTTGCTGGCGGGCGAAGTGAACGTGATCCTCGTCGAGGTCAAGTCGGCGAACGTCAGAGAACAAGCGTCAGGTGGCGGCGGGTGATTTCGTCTGGGCCTGTCCGTGTGGGGGTTTGCCGGTGCTAGACACGTGAATCCCGGCTCCACCAGCGAATTCCCCGTGAGTCCGGAGACTTACTGGCGTGACAGCTCAGCAAATTACCGGCCTGGATTCTGAGCGTGATGGACGGCTTCCCTTTCGGCGGGTGGCACGGGGCAATACTCGCCGAAAAGGCAACGGACATGCCCATCGCCCCTGCTCGAAAGCGTCCCCGCGAAATCAACGACAAGGAGACTGAAATGATCACACCGAAGCCCGGCAGTGTCCTTCTGGGCACCACCCGGCCCGCAGAACTGCGTGAGTGGTACCGCAGGGCGCTCGCACCGGCGCACGAGGGTGAGGGTGCGATCGATCTGGGCGGCTTCCTGCTGGTCATCGATCAGCGCGACGACGTCGACACGAAGAACAACGAGCCGGGCCGGATGATACTCAACTTCCACGTCGACGACTTCGACGCCGTCGAGACCCAGCTGCGGGCGGCAGGGGTGGACTGGCTGTTCCCCGTCTCCGACCGCCCCAACGGCCGCTTCGGAACATTCGCAGACCCTGATGGAAACTACCTTCAGATCATCCAGCTCAACGAGACGCACAGGCACCGGCCCCACGCGTAGCCATGAGAGCGCCGCCCGGCCGGCACCCGGCACGCCCGGCGGCGACGCTGAGATCGACGTCACCTGGCACGACAGGCTCACGGCCGTCGACTGCGGCCAGAACCTGGAGAGGATCGGCTGTCCGCACTGCGGGATGTCGATCGGCACCGACTGGTGGGCCGATCTTCTGGAAGCGAACTGCGAGGACGGCTTCGCCACCCTGGCGGTCGAGCTCCCCTGCTGCGGCGTCGAGTCGGCACTGGACGCGCTGGACTATCACTGGCCGTGTGGATTCGCCCGCTTCGAGATCGCCGTCTGGAATCCCGACCGCAGCTGGTTCACCAACGAAGAGCTGGCTGCGCTCGCGGAGGTGCTCGGGCACCCCGTGCGCCAGATCAGGGCTCATATCTGACCCTCGCCCGCCAGAAGTCAGAACCCCATCAAGCCGGCAGCACGAATCCAAGCGCAGTGGTGGTCGGGTGGTGGCGCCGACGTACCGGATGCGGCTGCCCTGCCGGTCGGCGAGGCCGTATACGTCTTGGCCAACGAGCATGCGTCTCGGTTCGGCGCCGGCAGGGACATGACACCACCGGCGTCCTTTACAACGTAGATCAGCCTTTGCTGATCACGTGCCAGGCCAGGTGCAGGGCCAGTCTGGTCGCCGGGTCGTCCAGGTCGTAGCCCACCTCCTTGATCCGCTCCAGCCGCGCGGTGACCGTGTTGCGGTGCACGCCCAGCCGTTCGGCCGCCCGGACGGCGCCGCCCTCGCTCAGCACGGCCCCCAGCGTCTCCAGCAGTGTTCCCTCCCTGTCGGCGGCCATCAGCGGCCGCAGGACGACCGTGGCCGGCGCCCTGAGAACTCCCCCTGGAATGGCGGCCAGCAACTCGGCGGGCCCCAGCCGGTCCGAACGGGCCACACGCCCGCTCCCTGCCAGGAACGCCGCCGCCTCCGCGCCCAGCAGCGACTCCCCCACGGCGCGAAGTCCCGTCACGGGGGTGCCCACTCCCGCAGCGCACGGCCATGGCAGGGCTCGCAGGCACGCGCCGAGCCGCTCGGCCAGCTCGCCGGGTTCGAGCGCGGACCAGCCCGCCCAGCCGTCACCCCGCCTGACGACCGGAGCCCCGCCCAGCGTGGCCGCGATCACCTCGCCGGCCCTGGGGCTGTCCTGCCTGTCCGCCGTCCATCCGGACGGTCTGACCATGAAGGCGGACACGGGCCCGCGCACGGCCCACCCCAACGCCACCGCCCTGGCCCAGACCCCTTCACCAGCTCTACGGTCATCAGCGCGCCGGCCTGGCCGGCCGCCACGAAGCCTGCCCGAGCCGCTCGGGGCGCCGAGAGCGCCGGCGCCGCCGCTGAGTCTGGCGCCGCTGCCGCCCTTGGAGCCGGCTGGGCTCTCGGAACCCTCAGCGCCATCGAAGCCATCGGGCCCGACGGGGCCGTCACAGCCGTCGAAGCCGCCAAGGTCGCCGGGAACCTCGGAGCCGTCAGGATCGTCGTAGCGGCCGAGGTCGCCGGGAACGTCGGAGGCTGCCGAATCCCTCAAGCCGCCGAGGTTGCCGGGGACGTCGGAGGCGTCAGAAGCCTCCAGGCCGCCGAGGCTGCCGGGAACCTCGGAGCCGGCTGCGTCCTCCAGGTTTTCCGAGCCGCTCGCGGCCTCCGACAGCAGGCGCTCGGCCAGGGCGGACTGGAGGGCGAAGTCGCCTGCGGCCGCCAGCCGTTCGGTCGCCGCCCACGCCGCCAGAGGAGCGACGGCCAGCTCCAGCACCGTGCGCACCACCGAAGGCCAGCCCGCCGACCTCGCGGGACCCCCGGCCACCAACCTGCCGAGCACCTCACCGGCAGGCCCCCGCACGACCACTTCGGCCGGCCACGCCCCCACGATCCCGGACGACTGAGCCACCGGCCCCCGTCCCGCGGGACCCGACGAAGGAACGGCCGGCCCCCGGCCCTCGAGCCCTGCGGGGTGAACGGCCGGACCTCGGCCCCCGAGACCGGACGCGGGAACGGCCGGATCCCGGCCTGCGAGACCGGACGCGGGAACGGCAGTCCCTCCGCTCGCTGCGCCGGACGACAGCGCCGCCGCCCGGCCCGCCAGGCGTGTGCCGGTCTCGTCGACGAAGGCCACCGATGTGCCAGGCAGCTCCGTGTTCAGCACCCCGAGCACCCGCCGTGCCGAGGCTCCGGCCTCCGCCAGCCTGGTCGCGCAGCGTGCCACCAGTTGGGTGCGGGCCGCCGCGGGACGAGCCGCCGCGGAGGCCACCTCCACCGCCGTCACCAGCGGATCGGCCGTCACGAACACCAGCGTGATGCCGAGCCGATCGGACAGCACCGCGCTGGAGCCCGCCCCCACCGCGCCGACAGGGGCGATCACGCAGGCCGCCGCCTGCTCCCAGGCCCGCCGCATCGCCATCTCCACCGCCCAGCCGCCGCTGGCCGCCGCGCCGATCAGCACCACGGCCGTGTGCGGCGCCACCGAGGAGAAGACGGCCAGCTCGTCGACGATGCGCACCTGATGGACGGGGCTCTCCCCCGCGCCGTACATCCGCGCGCCCGCCAGCGGCCCGCCGTTGACCAGCTCGGCCACCGTGATAGGCGCCTCCCACTCCGCCGCCCCGCCCACCGCACCACGTGGCCCGCTCACAGCTCCACCACTCCACTCACGACTCCCCCGCTCCGCCTGCCACGCCCGGCTCTGTGCACCGATCCGTGTGACCGCCACTCCCACTCGGTTCGCGACGACGACTCAACCCACCACACCCGCCTCCGCCCAGCTCCCTGTTCGCTCACCAGGCCGTTCACAGCGGCACCCCGAAGGCGCGCAGGCCGCCGAGGGCGCTGCCCTGCTCGGTGTGCCACGCCGGGGCCGCGCGCAGCACCAGCACCTCGACACGCATCCCCGGACTCGCCTTGTCGACGTCCACCACCACCCCGTCCGCCGACGAGATCATGCAGATCTGGTCGGGCGCCATCGCCACCGCCGCCCCGTCGGCCAGGGCCAGCACGATCTCGTTGTGCGCCTCCAGCCGCACCAGCCGTCCCAGCCCCTCGCTCTCCTCCACCACGATGCTCGACGGCGCCGACGGCAGCGTCACGTCCGCGCCGTGCCCGCTGCTGCCCTCCACCGCGACGATGCGGCCCTCGCACAACCTGCGCACGCCGTACGGCGCGGCCACCGAACGCGGCGCACCGGGTCTGCCCGCCTCGAGCAGCAGCGACACCGTGCCCGGCACCAGCACCCGCGCCAGCTCGGCGGCCTCCATCGGGTAACAGACGGCCAGCCCCCACCCGCCGAACGACAGCACCACCGGCCGCAGCGTCTCCTCCACCCTGTCGGGCGCGGTCTCCAGCAGCACCAGCTCGCCCGAGGGCCCCGCCAGCGCCAGAGGGGTGGAGCTGACCCCGCCCAGCGTGTAGGTGGTCTGCTCCACCAGCGGGAACACGCGCCCTGAGCCGTCGCCGTCCACCAGGGGCAGCCCCAGCGAGGCGGCGGCGATCAGCGGGAGCAGCGCGTTCTCCGCCGCCAGGTTCAGCGCGACGACCGCGCCCGCGCGCCTGCCCAGCCTGCGTTCCAGCGCCCGTACGGCACGAGCAGGCTCCTGCCCTTCCGGCAGCTGCTCGCCCAGGGCGGTCGTCGACCCGACCAGGCTGACGGCCACGCACAGGGTGCCGGGCGGCAGGTCACCGGCCGCAACGAGCTCCACAGGCGTGTCGAGCACCGCGCCCGCCCAGTCCACCGCCAGCTGGAAGGAGGACTCGGCGGCGCCCGTCGCGAACAGCCTCGACCCCGCCGCCAGCACGGGCAGGTCCTCACGCCCGATCATGGGGTGGTTCCCGCGGCGGTGACCCGGACCCGGTAGAGGCCGTCGGGCAGGTAGGACAGCGGGTTGACCGTCACCTCGCCGATGCGCGCCGAGCCGGGAGCGGCTCCCGCGCTCACCACCCTGGTCAGCGCCTCGTCGCGGGCGTCGGCCAGCGCCCTGTCGAGCTCGGCCCTTCCCCTGGCCTGGACGATCCGCTCCACCTCCGCCAGCGGTCCCGCCAGCGCGGCCCCGAAGGCGGCCACCACATCCGGCGGGAAGCCTCCGCCCTCCCCCGCACCGGCCACCGAGCCCGGCGAGACGGCCACACTCCCTCGCCCGCGGTCCGCCGGGCCGGTCGGCGCGGCCTCGGTCTTCCCCATGGGCCCAGGAGAGACGGCGCGTCCGGAGTGTGGGCCGGGCAGGGCGTGGGCTCCGTGCAGGGCGGCGGCGGTGGCGCCTTCGCGACAGATCAGGGGGTAGCGGCGGAAGTAGTGCGCCGAGACCAGGCCCTCGCCGCTCCTGGCGAAGTACAGCGGGATGCCCTCGAGCCACGAGGCCGCCGCGTCCGCCAGGCGCTCGGCCTCAGGGCGCAACGCCGCGTTGAGCATCGCCTGCCGCTCACGCTCGCGCAGCCCAGGCCGTCCGAACTCGTAGGACAGCGTGATGCGCGCGCCCGGCACCTCGGCGGCGATCAGCTCGGCCACCGCGAGCTCATGGTCGGCCAGCACCGGCGAGCCCGTCGCCGTGACCGCGAAGTCCGCCAGCCCGCACCCGGCGGCGAAGGCGCGCACGGCGGCGGCGTCGAGAGGGGCGAGGGGGCGCCGGGTGAGGCTGTGGCCGCCGCGCACGATCGTGGCCAGCCCGCGCGGGTGCGTCACCTGCGGGCCCAGCGCCGGCGGGCACGGGCCGCCCACCCTGATCGCGGCGACGGGCGCGGCGCGCACGTCGTCGAGGTCGACCGCGACACAGGCCGCCCTCACCTCGCCGAGATCCGCCTCGGCGGGCCCGTTCCCCAGCGAGCCGGCAGAGGCGCGCGCGGAGGCGGGCAGGCTCTCGCCGTCTCGGGCTGGGAGCAGGGCGCCGTCATAGGCGCGCCACCAGGCCAGGACGCCGTGGCGGACGACCGCGACCGTGGTCGAGGACCGTCCGGGAGCGACGCCGAGGATCATTCCAGGCCGCGCCCCTCCGTCTCGGGCAGCGGCACCGCCAGCAGCGCCGTGACCACCATGAAAGCGTTGATGACCAGCATGGTCGCGGTGAATCCCGTGGCGCCTGCCAGCAGCGCGCCCACCGCCGACGGGGCCACCGTCGTGGCCACCAGCTGCGAGGCCGTGGCCCAGGAGTAGCCGGTGCCGCGCAGGGCCGTCGGGTAGAACTCGCCGTTCCAGGTGTTCCAGACGCCCCACGCGCCCAGGCTGAAGAACGACAGCACGAAGTTGCCCGCGTAGAGCTCGAAGGGGGAGTCGGCCAGCGCGAACCACAGCCCGCCCAGCGCCGCGGCCACCACGTAGACGAGGAACACCTTCTTGCGTCCGAAGCGCCCGGTCAGCAGGGAGGCGCTGACGTAGCCGGGGATCATCATCAGCGCGCTCAGCGCCGCGAATCCCAGCGAGGCGTCGAAGGTCAGGCCCTTGTCCTGCAGCAGCGTCGGCAGCCAGGTCTGCAGGCCCCAGTAGCCCCAGTTGAAGGCGAAGTTCAGCAGCAGCATCGCCACGGTGATCTTCGTCAGCCTGCCGCGCAGCAGATCGAGGGGGCGGCCCACACGCTCGGTCGCCACGGTGAAGGTCGCGTCGTGGTCGGGGCTGCCCAGCTCGCGCAGGACCTGGCGGGCCTCCTCCTGCCGTCCGCGCGCGGCCAGCCAGTACGGCGACTCCGGCACCCACGCCCTGATCGCGAACGCCCACAGCCCCGCCGCCGCGCTGGCGATGACGACCACGTGCCAGCCGAGGTCGCCCAGCGCCACCGACGCGCCGATGGCGGCCAGCATGCCGATCGGCCAGCCGATGGACAGGTAGACCGCGGCCCTGCCCCTGCTCCTGGTGGGCAGCAGTTCGAGGAAGTAGGGGAAGGTGATGGTGTAGACGCCCGCCAGCGCCAGCCCCGAGGCGACCCGCAGGGTGACCAGCGTGGCCATGTTCGGGGCGAAGGCCGAGGCGAAGGCGATCGCTCCGTAGGCAAGCAGCGACCAGAAGGCGGCGGGCCTGCGGCCGATCCTGTCGGAGACGGGCCCCCAGATGAGCGCCCCTGGGATCATGCCGAAGGCCACGGCCGACAGCACGATCCCGATGCCCGCCTCGTCGATGCCGAAGGACTCACCGAGGTCGCCCGAGACGTAGATGAGGGCGAGTTGCTCCCACGACTCGATGACGAAGGCGATGAACAGGGCGAGGGCGATGAGCACGTGCCGTCTGGTGAACGGCATCCGATCGAAGGCCGACCCGATGGGCAGCGTGCGGGCGTCGGTGGCGGTCATGGAGACTCCTCGGAGGAGGGGGGCGCTGTGGGGATATGGCGCACCATAGGGCCGCCCCCTCCCTCCTCCGCTGTGCACGACGCACCGGCCCGGCGGGCCGCGCTGTGCGCCTTGCCTTGAGGCCTCAGAATACCCGCAGGTCAGAGGCTGTTCTCGTGCACGTGCACGATGAGCCACTCCCCGTCGAGGTGACGCAGCACGGTGGTGGTGCGCACGATCTCGGGCTCCCCCGTGGCGTAGTCGACGCGCAGCAGGTAGCGGGCCAGCGCGGTGTCTCCCCACACGTCCACGACCTCGTCGTAGGCGTGCAGACCGGTCTCGGCGGGGCCGTCGGTCGGCCTGGCGTCCCGCACCTTGTCCAGCTGCGCCCTGCTGGTGATCAGGTCGGGGGCCGCCGAGTCGAAGATCGTGGCCTCCGGGTGCAGCAGGCGGTCGATGCCCGCCCTGTCCCCCCTGGTGTAGGCGTCGTACATGCCGGTCACAACCGCCCACACTGCCTGGCGCGTCATCGTTGCCCTCTCGTTCGCGTCTTTGTCCCATCGACCCTTGGCGATGGCCGATCAGCCACTTTAGGGTGTTTTGTCGGCATCACCGGACACCCCCTGCGCCTGCGGCCAGGAGCGGCACGGGCCGTCACGCTCGGATCAGCCGCACCACAGGCGGTGGAAGGAGTAACCGCGCGCCTTCAACGTCTTGATGATCTTGGGGAGGGCGGCGACCGTCTGCCTCCTGTCGCCGCCGCCGTCGTGCAGCAGCACGATGCCGCCCGGCCTGACGTCGGCCAGCACCCGCTTGGCGATCGCCTTCGAGCCGGGCCTGGCCCAGTCGCGCGGGTCCACCGTCCAGAGCCGGACCTGCTTGCCGAGCGCGGCCGCGCGCTTGCGTGCCCGCTTGTCCACCGCCCCGTACGGCGGACGCAGGCACTGCGGCGTGTACCCGGTCTGCCTCCTGATCTCGGCGTCGGTGTGGAGCACCTGCCGCCTGAACGCCGGCCACGACAGGCCGCGCACGTCGGGGTGCGACCAGGTGTGGTTCTGGACGCTGTGGCCCTGCTCGAACACCTTCCTCGTCAGCGCCCTGTTCTCCTTGATGTTGACGCCGAGCTGGAAGAACGTGGCCCGCACGCCGTGCTCCCCGAGGATGGCGAGCACCTTCGACGTGTACTCGGACGGCCCGTCGTCGAAGGTCAGGTAGACGACCTTCTCCGCCGTCCGCGCGTGAGCGGCCGGAGCCGTCCCCAGACCCGCCACCATGACAGCGGCCACGACCGGCACCACAGCGCGCCAGCGAACCATCGCTCCCCCTCGTCCCCACGCCACGAGATCCCCTCTCACGAGAACCCCCGTCACAAGATCGCCCTCATGACATCGCCCCTCATGCGAGCCCCCTCAAGAGCTCGGATCACGAGAGCTCACGTCACGGGAGCCACCATTACGGGAGCATCATGAAATGTCGGGATCTATCTTGCTGTACGCGGAGATCGCTCACTCCCGTCTGAGCTCGTGCTCGAGCTGTTCCAGCTCCGAGCCCCCGGCCATGAGCGTGGTCAGCTCCTCACGGGTGATGTCGGCCTTGCCGTACTCACCGATGCTCGTCCCCCTGTTGAGCAGCAGGAACCGGTCGCCGACCGGGTAGGCGTGGTGCGGGTTGTGGGTGATGAACACCACCCCGAGGCCGCGGTCGCGAGCCTTGGCGATGTAGCGCAGCACCACCCCCGCCTGCTTGACGCCGAGGGCCGAGGTGGGCTCGTCGAGGATGAGCGCCCTCGCCCCGAAGTGCACCGCTCTGGCGATCGCCACCGACTGGCGCTCTCCGCCCGACAGCGTGCCGACGGGCTGGTCGACGTCGCGGATGTCGATACCCATCGCGCGCAGCTCCTCGCGGGCGACGCGGCGGGCGCGTGCCACGTCGAAGCGCCCCATGGACTTGACCGGCTCCGAGCCGAGGAAGAAGTTGCGCCACACCGACATGAGCGGGATCATCGCCAGGTCCTGGTAGACGGTGGCGATGCCCCTGTCCAGCGCGTCTCGCGGACTCGACAGGCGCACGGGCGCGCCGTCGACCAGCAGCTCGCCCGAGTCGTGCTGGTGCACCCCCGCCAGGATCTTGATCAGCGTCGACTTGCCCGCGCCGTTGTCGCCCAGCACGCAGGTCACCTGGCCCGCGGCCACGCTCATGGACACCCCGCGCAGCGCCAGCACGCTGCCGAAGGACTTGCCGACGTCCCTGGTCTGGAGGATCAACGTTTCACCTCTTCGGCGTAGCGGCGGACCAGACGGTTGGCGAGCGTGGCCAGCAGCAGCATCGCTCCGAGGAAGAACTTGAACCAGTCGGCGTCCCAGCCGAGGAAGACGATGCCCTTGTCGGCCATGCCGAAGATGACGGCGCCGATGGAGGCGCCGATGGCCGAGCCGTACCCGCCGGTGAGCAGGCAGCCGCCGATGACAGCGGCGATGATGTAGATGAACTCCTGGCCGATGCCCGAGCTGGCCTGCACCGAGGTGTAGCGCAGCGCCAGGATCGAGCCGACCAGCCACGCCGCGAAGGCCGTGGTCATGAAAAGGGCGATCTTGGTGCGGGCGGCCGGCACGCCGACCGCGCGCGCGGCCTGCTCGTTACCGCCGACCGCGAAGATCCAGTTGCCCGCCCTGGAGCGCATCAGCACCCAGGTGGCCACCACGGTCGCCAGCACCCACCACAGGATGGCCACCCTGAACCCGCTGTCGCCGACGGTGCCGCCGAAGACGGCCCTGGCCGACTCGTAGCCCTCGGCCCCGCGCAGGCCCGCCACCTGGACGGTGCCGGTCAGCGCCTTGGTGACACCCAGGTTGAGCCCCTGCAGCATCAGGAAGGTGCCCAGTGTGACGATGAAGCTGGGCAGTCTCGTCCTGGTGACGATGAGGCCGTTGGCGAAGCCCACGGCCAGCGCCACCGCCAGGCCCGCGAGCATCGCCAGCCACACGTTGAACCCGAACCTGGTGGCGAGCGTGACCAGCACCAGCCCCGTGGTGCCGGTCAGCACGCCCGCCGACAGGTCGAACTCGCCGCCGATCATCAGCAGCGCGATCGCGACCGCCATGATGCCGAGGGTGGCCGCGGGGTCGAGCCAGTTGGCGATGCCCGCGACCGAGCGGAAGACCTCCGACTGCCCCGCGAAGAAGGAGAAGACCACCACCGCGCCGACGACCGCGCCGAGCTCCGGCCTGATCAGCAGGCGGCGCAGGCGGCCGACGTCGGCCAGACGCTCGTCGGCGGCCGCGGAGCTCACCTGGTTCCGCTCTCTGCGAGCTTGGCGACCTGCTCGGCGTTGTCCTTGGTCACGAATCCCGGGCCGGTGTTGACCGGCAGCCCGCCGCCGACGGTGTTGAGGTTGGACTTGTACAGGTGCAGGAAGGTGATCGGCAGCCAGCCCTGCAGGTACTGCTGCTGGTCGACGGCGAACAGGACCTCGCCGTCCTTGATGGCGGTCACCACGTCGCCCGACAGGTCGAAGGTGCCCAGCTTGGCCTGCGAGCCCGCGTCCTTGAGCGCGTCCCTCGCCGCGATGGCCACGGCGGGGTTGAGCGCCAGCACGCCGTTGATCGCCTGGTCCGACTGGATCTTCGCGGTCACCTTGGAGCTGACGTCGGCCAGGTTGCTGACGTCCACCTGCAGGCGCTCGACCGATCCGCCGAGCGTCTGCTCGGCGCCCTTGCACCGCTGGTCGAGGCCGACGTTGCCGGCCTCGTGGATGACGCACAGCAGCTTGGTGACGCCCGCCGCCTTGAGCTGTTCGCCCGCGCCGCGCCCCGCCACGTCCTCCGACTGGCCGACGTGCGTGAGGGCGCCGAACTCCTTGGAGCGGTCGAGGCCGGAGTTGACAGTGATCACTGGGATCCTGGCGGCGACGGCCTTGCCGATCGACTCCTTCAGCGCGTCGGGGTTGGCCATCGAGACCACGATCCCGTCGACCTTCTGCGTGACCGCCTGGTCGATGAGCTGCGACTGCTTGGCCGCGTCGCCGTCGCCCTGGTAGGTGACGCTCGCGCCGTACTGCTTGCCCGCGGCCTCCGCCCCGTTCTTGACCACGTCCCAGAAGGAGTCGCCGGGTGCCGCGTGGGTGATGACGGCGTAGGTGCCGCCCCCTCCGGCGGGGGCCGCGGTGGGAGCCGGCGAGCCGGCGGGCGCCGTGGCGGGGGCGGCGGACTGTGCCGCGCCACCGCCCGAGCAGCCCGCGAGGGCCAGCGCGCCTGCCAGGACCAGCACGATCGGGGTTCGTTTCATGCGATACCTCCAAGACCATCGGGCACGTCCTTGATGTAAACGCGTGGTCACCCCTTCGTCAACAATTTGTCGTGACATTAGGACTAATGAGCGGGTTACAGAACGGAATCGTTCGTTCCGTAGTATGGTCGTGTCATGACCGCCACACCGATGAGCGGCCGCCGTGCTCAGGCCGCCCGCAACGACGAAGCCATCCTCCAGGCGGCGAGAGCCGTCTTCACCACCGATCCGAGCGCGCCCATCTCGGCGGTGTCCGAGCGGGCGGGGGTCGGCATCAGCGCGCTCTACCGCCGCTACGGCAGCAAGGAGGGGTTGCTGCAGAAGCTCTGCGGCGACGGCCTCGAGCTCTACATCGCCGCCTCGGAGAAGTCACTGGCGATGCGGGGTGACCCGTGGGAGGCGTTCACGACGTACATGCGCGACATCGTCGACGCCGACTCCAGCTCCCTCACCATCGCGCTGGCCGGCACCTTCCAGCCCACCGAGGAGCTCTACCACGCCTCCGCGCGCGCCTCCCAGCTGGCCATCGAGGTCCACGACCGCGCGGTGAAGGCCGGCGCGCTGCGACCCGACGTGACCGCCGCCGACATCGCGCTGCTGTTCGAGCAGATCGCCTCCATCAAGCTCGGCGACGGGCAGCGCACCACCGAGCTGCGGCACCGCTACCTGACGCTGGTGCTCGACTCCCTGCGCAACCCCCCCGCCCACCAGCCGCTGCCCGGCCCTCCGCCCACGGACGAGGAGCTCGAGCAGCGCTGGGCGCCGCCCTCCTGACGGCGCGCCCCGCCGTAGGCTCAGAGGGCGAGCCGCTCGGCCAGCGCGAGCGTGCGGCGCGCCCTCGTGATGATCGGCGCGTCCACGAGGCGGCCGTCGGGCAGCGCGACCGCGCCCACGTCGACGGCGCTTTCGGCGGCCTCCACGATCTCCCGCGCGGCGGCCACCTCCTCCCCCGACGGCCTGAACGCCTCGCGGATCACCGGCAGCTGCCGCGGATGGATCGCGGTGCGGCCGAACAGCCCGAATCCCCGCCCACGCCTGGTCGAGGCCAGCAGCCCCTCGTCGTCGGCGACGTTGGCGTACACCGACATCGGCACCGGCGGCAGCCCCACCGCGGCCGCGGCCAGCACCGCCCTGATACGCAGCTGGTCGAGCGCCGCCTCGTCGGTGAGCGACAGCTGGGCGATCAGGTCCTGCTCGCCCAGCGCCACGCCGGCCACCCTCGGGTGCGCCGCGATCGCCACCGCGTTGACCACACCGGCCGCCGACTCCAGCAGCGCGTGGATCGGCGCGTCCAGATCGACCAGGTCCACCGCCGCGGGCGACTCCACCTTCGGCACGCGCACCCCCGCCATCGGGAGTCCCTCCAGCGCCCGCAGGTCGAGCTGACCCTCGTCGGTGGCCGGGTCGTTGATCCGCACATGGACGGCGGGCGCCCCGCCGCGCAGGTAGGCGACCGCGTTGCGCCTGGCCTCCTCCTTGCGGGAGGGGGCGACGGAGTCCTCCAGGTCGATGATCACCACGTCGGCGCCCGACGTCACGGCCTTGTCGAACCGCTCGGGCCTGTCAGCCGGAACATAGAGCCACGTGAGGTTCATGCGATCACCCCGTTCTCCCGCAGTTGCTTGATCTGCTCGGGCGTGTAGTCGAGCTCGCCCAGCACCTCGTCGGTGTCGCGGCCGAGTGGTCGTCCGGTCCAGCGCACCTCGCCGGGGGTCTCCGACAGCCTGAACAGCACGTTCTGCACGGTCACCGAACCCAGCTCCTCGTCGGGCAGCTCGACGAAGGTGTTCAGCGCCTCGTACTGCGGATCCTCGGCAATGTCCTTTACGTTGTAGATCGGAGCGATCGCCGCCTGCGCCTCCTCGAAGCGGGCCACGACCTCCTCCGCGTCACGTGCGGCGATCCACGAGCCGACCGCCTCATCCAGCTCCTCCACGTGCTCTACCCGGCCCGCCCCGCTGGAGAACCACGGCTGCGCGACCAGGTCGGGCCTGCCCACCAGCGTGACCACGCGCTCGGCGATGGTCTGCGCGCTGGTGGAGACGGCCAGCCAGCGGCCGTCCCTGGTGCGGTAGGTGTTGCGGGGAGCGTTGCTGCTCGAACGGTTGCCCGTGCGCCGCGGCACCACTCCGAGCGCCTTGTAGGCCGTCATCTGCGGTCCGAGCAGGCCCATGATCGGCTCGATGATGGCCATGTCGACGACCTGGCCGCGTCCGGTCCGCTCGCGGGCGTGCAGCGCCACCATGACGGCGTAGGCCATCGCCAGTCCCGCGATGCCGTCGGCCAGCGCGAGCGGCGGCAGCGTCGGCGGCCCCTCGGGCTCGCCCGTCATCGAGGCGAAGCCGCTCATCGCCTCGGCCAGCGTGCCGAACCCCGGCCGGCTCGCCATCGGCCCGAACTGGCCGAACCCGGTCATCCTCGCCACGATCAGGCGGGGGTTGAGCGCCAGCAGGTCCTCAGGCGCGAGGCCCCAGCGCTCCAGCGTGCCAGGCCTGAAGTTCTCCACCAGCACGTCCGACTCCCGCACCAGGCGGCGCAGGATCTCCTGCCCCTCGGGCTTGGACAGGTCGACGGCCGCGGCCCTCTTGTTGCGCGAGAGCGACTTCCACCACAGGCCGACCCCGTCCTTGGCGGCCCCGTGCCCGCGCGAGGGGTCTCCGCGCCTGGGGTGCTCGATCTTGATGACGTCGGCGCCGAAGTCGCCCAGCATCATCGCGGCGGACGGCCCGGCGAACAACGTCGCCGCGTCAATCACTCGGATATCGGCAAGACTGGTCATAGTCCTATATCTTATAAGTTATGCGAGCGCCCATGAGCAAAGCGGACTACGCGTACGAGGTGCTGCTGGAGGAGATCAGGACGGGCCAGATCCCCGGCGGAACCGCGCTGCGCGCCGCGGCCGTCGCCGCCAGGCTCGGGGTGTCGGTCACCCCGGTGAGAGAGGCCCTGCGCCGCCTGGAGAAGGATCGGCTGATCAGCTACGAGACGCACCACGGCGCGACGGTCGTCGATCTCGGGGACGAGGCGCTGGCGGAGTTCTACGGCGTGCGCGCGGTGGTGGAGGGCCTGGGAGCGAGGCTGGCCGCCTCCCGCGTCACGGCCGTGGAGCTGGCCGACCTGCGCGAGCTGCACCGCTCGATGGTCGAGGCGGCCGCGGCAGGGCGGCTGGAAGGGCTGGGCGCTGGCTCGGAACGCTTCCACCTGCGGATCGCCGACATCGGCGGGCCCGCCTTCCTCGGCCAGCACGCCAGAGCGGTGCGGGCCAGCTTCCCCGTGCCCGCCACGGCCTCGCTGTGGCTCGACCCCGAGGTGGCGGCGCGGCAGCTGGAGGCGCACGAGCGGATCCTGCGGGCGCTGGAGGAGGGCGACGGGGCCAGCGCCGAGCGCGTAATGATCGAGCACGTCGAGGCGGGCGCCGTCCACCGGCGCGAGCACGGCGCGCCGCCGGTCTGAGCCCCGGCTCCGGCCCGGCGTCGCGGCCCCCGCGCCTCAGACCCGCGCGGCCCTGCAGGCGAGCTGGAGGGCCAGGCGTTGCTGGGGGTCGTCCAGGTCGGCCTGGAGCAGTTCCTCGATGCGCCTGACGTTCCTGCTGACGGCGTTGCGGTGCATGCGCACCTCCTCGGCGGCCCTTGCGGGCGAGCCGTGGTGGTCGAGGTAGGCCCGCAGGATCTCCAGCAGCAACCCGGCCTTCTTCTGCTCCATGATCGGCTGCAGCAGCTCTCTCACCGCCTGCTGTGCCGCGTCGGAGGAGTACCACTCCTCCAGCATCCGGTCCAGGCCGGCCAGGTCGTAGGTGGTCAGGGCCGAGGAGCCCCTGCGCACGGCCGTACGGGCCTCGGAGGCCGAGGTGCGCAGCCCCAGCAGCCCCTGGTGGGCGGTGCTGACACCGCATCGCAGGTCGGCGCCGGCCGGCCGTACGCGCTCGAGCAGCAGCGCCGCGTCCCTGGCGGCCGCGCGCAGGCCCGCGCGCCCCGGATCGTGCGCCGAGGTGCGCACCACGATCAGCGCCCCGTCGGCCATGGTGACGCTCCACTCGGGCCCCACCAGCTCCCGCACCAGCCGCGCGGCCCGCGTCGCGAGAGTGTCGAGCAGCGCGTAGGGCTCGGGGCCCTCCATCCGCAGCACCACGTGCCACCCGTCGACGGGCAGCCCGAGCGTGCGCGCCCTCGGGGCCAGCTCCTGGGCCTGCTTCTCCGGCGCGACCAGCAGCTCGGTCAGCACCTGGGCGCGCGAGCGGGCCGGCGCCTCCTCCGAGGGCCCCGCCGCCGCCGCGAGCTCGGCCAGCTTGAGCACGATCCGCGTCGCCCTGCCCAGGTGGTCGTCGCGCTCCTGCGCGGAGAAGTCCGCCGCCACCTCGACGCCGAGAGCCGCGCCCGCCTCGGCGGCCATCCGCTCAGACGCTCCGGCGGCGGCGAGCACGCCGCGCACCGCCTTCTCCGCTCTCACCAGCGCGTCGGCGGCGTCACCGGCGATGGCGCGCTCGACGGCGACGACGAGCCCGGCCAGCTCCGTCCCGTCGGGCGCCGCCAGGAGCGCCACCCCTGCCCGCTCGGCCAGGGCGGCGGCCGAGCGGGCCACCTCCACCGGCGCGGTCAGCACCAGCGCCGCCGCGCCCGCCGCGCCCGCGTCGCGCAGCACCACCTCCAGGCGGTAGCCGGTGGCCCGCAGCGACGCCTCGCCCGTGAGCACGAGCACGGCGCCCGGCGGCTGGTCCACGACCGTGCGCAGGTCTTCCAGCAGCCGCACCCCCGTGGCGGGCCGCGGCTGCGCGGGCCCGGCCAGTCGGCGCAGGTCATCGCCCTTGTACATGCGTTCAGTGTGCCACCAGCACACCGATCCCCCAACGAGGGTCTCTCAGCACACCCCAGGTGACCTGCGGCTTTCCTACTGTGGGAGACATGCACATCGACACGGGGGCGCTCCCCGCCTACGCCAGGGGATGCGCCGTCCTCGGTTCGGGCGGCGGCGGTCCCGTGACGATCGCCAGGGCCGCCGCTCTCCAGGCGCTGGACGACCACGGTCCCGTCCGCGTGGTCCAGCCCGCCGACCTCGACCCCGACCTGCTGGTCATGCCGGTCGGGACCGCAGGCTCCTCTGCGGTGATGTCGGAGCGGGTCGGCGGCACCGACGAGCCCCTGTACCTGCGCCAGAAGATAGAGGAGCTGTACGGCACGCCCGTCGCCGCCCTCATGGCCAGCGAGATCGGCGGCGCCAACGGCTGTCTGGCCGTCGCGTGGGCGGCCCGCCTCGGCCTGCCCCTGGTCGACGCCGACGGCATGGGCCGCGCCTTCCCCCGCATGGACCAGACCGTCATGCAGCTGCGCGGCATCTCCCCCACCCCGGCCGTGGTCTGCGACGGGCGCGGCAGGACCGTCGTCATCGACCACGTGTCGGGCCGCTGGCTGGAGCGCCTGGTCCGCGCCGCCCTCGAACCCTTCGGCGGCCAGGTGGCCACCAGCGAGTACGTGCTGCGCGGCCACCAGGTCGCCTCCTCCACCGCGCTCGGCTCGGTGACCAGGGCGCTGCGCCTCGGCACCGCGCTGCCCGCGCCCCTCATCTCGGGGAAGGTCGCCGAGACCGGTTCCATCCTCGTCGAAGGCCTCGGGCCCGACCTCGGCCGCCTGGTCAGGGTGGAGGCGGGTACCGAGTTCCTCGCCGTCATGGAGGACGGCGCGCCGCTCGCCGCCGTCCCCGACGTGATCGCGATGCTCGACTCCCGCACCGGCGAGGCCGTCGACACCGAGCACGTCAGGTACGGCCTGCGGGTCAGCATCGTGCGCGTCCCCTGCGACCCCGTCTGGCACACCCCCGAAGGACTGCGGCTGGCAGGACCTGAGGCGTTCGGCCTGTTCGCCCTCCCGGCGCCCGCGACCTCCTCCGCTCCCCCTGGGGGACCCCCGCCCGCGGCCGCCTCCGCCCTCCGGGAGGACCCCCCGGCCGCGACCCCGTCCCCGCCGCAGCGGCCGGTGACGTCGTGAAGGCCGGAGTCGACGTCGGGCCGACCAACACCGACGCCGCCCTGCTCGGACACGCCGACGCGATCCTGTCCACCGTCAAGGTCGCCTCGGTCCCCGGCGACCCGGTGGCCAGCGTCACCGCCGCGCTCGGAAGGCTCGGCGCGCCGCCCCTCGCGCAGGTCGCGGTCGGGCTGCGCGGCGCCGCCTCGGCCGTGGACGACAGGCGCGGCCTGTACAAGGTCGCCGTCCTGCGCATCGGCGGGCACGAGGCGCAGGCCGTACGGCCGCTGTTCGGCTGGCCGGAGGACCTGCTGCGGGCCGTCTGCGCCGGGACCGCGATCGTGGACGGCGGCGGCGGCCTGGACCGCGAGGACTGGACGCCCCTGGACACCGTCGCGGTCGCCCGCTTCGCCGCCGGCGTCGCGGGCAGGGCGCAGGCGGTCGCGATCACCGGCCTGTTCTCGCCCCTCGACGCCGAGCAGGAGCTCGAGGCCGCCGACATCGTCAGGGCCGAGCTGGGCGAACTGCCCGTCGCGCTGTCGGCCGACCTCGGCTCACTCGGCCTGATCGAGCGTGAGAACGCCACGGTCCTCGACGCCGCCCTGTCCGGCTTCGCCACCGACGTCGCCGCCCGCCTGGCGGCCGCGCTGTCGCCGGTCACCGCCGTCCACGTCACCCGCGGCGACGGCACGCTGATGAGCCTGGAGCACCTGGCGCGGCATCCGGGACTCAGCCTGGGCAGCGGCCCCGCCAGCATGCTGCGCGGCGCGGGCGTGCTGACCGGCCTCGAGGACGCCGTGGTCGCCGACGTCGGCGCGCGCCGCGTCAGGGTGGGCGCCCTCGCCGGCGGCTTCCCCGAGGAGGCCCCCGGCGGCGCCCGCATCGGCGGCGTGCCCGTCGGCCTGCGCATCCCCGAGCTGATCAGGGTCCCCCGCCCCTTCGAGCCCGCCGAGCTGGCCGAGGCCGTCGACAGGATGCAGCCGGGCGCGGACCGCCTGCCGCTCGTGGTCGTCGGGGGAGGCGAGCGGGCCGTGCCGGGCGGGCTGCACCCGGCCCACGGCACGGCGGCGGGCGCCATCGGCGCGGCCACCAGCCCGGTCGGCGGTCAGTACGAACGCGTCGTGCGCCTGCCCGACCGCTCAGACCTGCCCGCGGCGCTGGAGGCGGTGATCGAGGAGGCCAGGGCCAGCGCCGTCAGGGCCGGCGCCGATCCCAGGCACGTGCGCATCCTCGAGGCCGCCGACACGCCGCTCGCCTACCTGCCAGGCCCCTTCGTACGGCTGCGCGCCAGGGCCGCGGGCCCGCCCGCCCAGCTGTGAGACCCCCACGAAAGGCACACCTTCCATGAGCACAACGACCACCGACGAGGACTACCCACTGGAGCGGGTGCCGCAAAGCGCCCGCTACCCCTGGTTCAACGTGGCCGTGCAGCGCTTCGGCCAGCTGTCCGACCTCACCCAGTTCCTCCTCGGGGCCACGCTTGGCGCGGGCCTGTCGTTCTGGGGCGCGTTCTGGGCGTTCACGCTCGGCTCGGTGATCCTGGAGATCGTCTGCATCTTCGTCGGCATCGCCGGCATGCGCGAGGGCCTGTCCACCTCGGTCCTGGCCAGGTGGACGGGGTTCGGCCGCTACGGCTCCACCCTGATCGGCGTCATCATCACGCTCAGCCTCTTCGGCTGGTTCGGCGTGCAGACCGCGGTCTTCGCCGCCGGCCTGCACTCGATCATGAACTGGCTGCCCCTCTGGGCCTGGTCCCTGATCGCGGGTCTCGGCGTGACCGCGCTGGTCATCCGCGGGTTCAAGGCGATGGGCATGACGGCCTTCATCACCGTGCCTGCCTTCCTCGGCCTGGCCGGATGGGCGATGTGGGTGGAGATCTCCCGCCACGACCTGGGCGGGCTGGTCGCCTCGCCGCCGTTCGGCGAGCCGATCTCGATCGCGACGGGCGCCACGATCGTGGCGGGCTCCTACATCGTCGGCGCGGTCACCACGCCCGACATGACCCGCTTCAACCGCAACGCGGGCGACGTGGTCAAGCAGACACTGGTGGGCATCTCCCTCGGCGAGTACGTGCTCGGCCTGGCCGGCGTGCTGCTGGCCTACGCCGTGAAGTCCTCCGACGTCATCGCCATCATCACCGCCTCCTCCGGCGTGGTCGGCGTCATCGTGCTGATCTCGGCCACCGTCAAGATCAACAACTGGAACCTGTACTCCGCCTCGCTCGGCCTGCTGAACGCCATCGAGTCCACGACCGGCCTCAAGCTCAACAGGGTCGCGGTGACCATCGGCATCGGGATCTTCGGTAGCATTCTGGCCGCGATGGGCATCCTCGAGCGGTTCACCGACTTCCTGCTCATCCTCGGCGTCATCACCCCGCCGATCGCGGGGATCATGGTGGCCGAGTACTTCGTGGTCAAGCGCTGGCGGCCGGTCCTCGACGCCTCCCGCGAGCGGGGCGAGCTCCCCGCGACCGAGCCCGGCTGGGTGCCCGCGACGCTCGTCATCTGGGCCTGCGCGGCGCTGGTCGGCTGGCTGAGCGAGCACCACCAGTGGATCGGCATCCCCGCGCTCAACTCCCTGCTGCTCGCAGGCCTGGCCTACATCGTCGCGGGCAAGCTCGGCCTGGTCCGCGGCTCCCGTGAACTCGTCACCGTCTGAAGGATCTCCCCCTTATGCGCATCGGCATCGACGTGGGCGGCACCAACACCGACGCCGCCCTCATCGGCGACGGCGGCGAGGTTCTCGCCACCGTCAAGTCCCCCACGACCGAGGACGTCACCGGCGGCGTCGCCGCGGCGCTGGCGGGCCTCGGCGCCACCCAGGTGTCCGCGGTCATGATCGGCACCACGCACTTCGTCAACGCCCTGGTCGAGGCGGCCCGCCTGGAGCCCGTCGCCGCCGTACGGCTGGGCCTGCCCGCCACGGCGGCCCTGCCGCCCATGGTCGACTGGCCCGAACGGCTCAGGAAGGTCGTCGAGGGCGCGTCCTACCTGTGTCACGGCGGCCACGAGTACGACGGCACCCCCATCTCCGAGCTCGACCCCGAGGAGCTGCGCAGGGTCGCCGCCGACATCAGGGCGCGCGGGCTGCGCTCAGTGGCGATCTCCTCGGTCTTCTCCCCCGTCAGCGACTCCTCCGAGCGGCGCGCCGCCGAGATCCTCGCGGCCGAGCTGGGCCAGGAGGCGCACCTCTCCCTCTCCTGCGAGATCGGCCGCGTCGGCCTGCTGGCCAGGGAGAACGCCACGATCGTGAACGCGGCGCTGCGCCCGCTCGCCGAGCGCGCGGTGGCCGCCTTCAGCCAGGCGCTCAAGGTGGCCGGCATCGACGCGCCGCTGTTCCTGTCGCAGAACGACGGCACGCTCATGGACCTCTCGCGGGCCACGCGCTACCCGGTGGCCACGTTCGCCTCGGGGCCGACCAACTCCATGCGGGGCGCCGCCTACCTGTCGGGGCTGACCGACTGCGCGGTCGTCGACATCGGCGGCACCACCTCCGACGTCGGCATCCTGGTGGGCGGCTTCCCCCGCGAGGCCTCGGGCGAGGCGATGGTCGCCGAGGTCCGCACCAACTTCCGCATCCCCGACGTGCTGTCGATCGGCATCGGCGGCGGCTCGCTGGTCGCCGAGGACGGCTCGGTGGGGCCGCGCAGCGTGGGCTACCGGCTGCCCGAGGAGGCGCTGGTGTTCGGCGGCGGCACGCTGACAGCCACCGACCTGGCCGTGGCCGCGGGCCACGCCGACATCGGCGACCCCTCCCTGGTCGCGGGGCTCGACCCGGCCAGGCCGCTGAAGCTCATCGCCGATCGGGTGGCCGACGCCGTGGACCGCATGCGCACCTCCTCCGACCCGCTGCCCGTCGTGCTGGTGGGCGGCGGCAGCATCCTCATCAGGGAGCTGCCCGGCTTCGAGGACGTGCGCAGGCCCGACCACTACGCCGTGGCCAACGCGGTGGGAGCGGCCATCGCCCAGGTCGGCGGCGAGGTGGACAGGGTCTTCTCAGGCCCGCGCGACACCGTGCTGGCCGAGGCCAAGGCGGAGGCCGTGGCCCGCGCCGAGCGGGCAGGCGCGCGCGAGGGCAGCGTGCGCATCGCCGACGTGGAGGAGGTCCCGCTGGCCTACCTGCCCGGCGACGCAACCCGCATCCGGGTGAAGGCGGTCGGCGACCTGGACTTGGAGAAGATCAATGCGTAAGATCGGCATCGACCAGCTGGACGACATGGCCAGGGGCGCCGGCATCCTCGGCACCGGCGGAGGCGGCGACCCCTACGTCGGCAAGCTGCTGGCCAGGGAGGCCATCCGCCGTCACGGCCCGGTGACCCTCTACGACATCGCCGAGGTGCCGGCCGACGCCACCGTGGTGCCGATCTCGGGCATGGGCGCCCCCACCGTGCTGCTGGAGAAGCTGCCCGCCGGCACCGAGGAGCTGGCCGCGCTGCGGGCGCTGGAGGCGGTGCTCGGCCGCAAGGCCACGCACATCGTCCCGATCGAGGTCGGCGGCGTGAACTCGATGATCCCCATCGCGGCCGCCGCCCAGGCAGGACTGCCCCTCGTGGACGGCGACGCCATGGGCCGCGCCTTCCCGGAGGCGCAGATGGTGCTCCCCACCCTCATCGGGGTGTCCAACACGCCCATGGCCCTGGCCGACGACAAGGGCAACACCCTGGTCGTCGACGCGATCTCCAACCACTGGGCCGAACGGCTGGGCAGGGCGGCCTGCGTGCAGATGGGCTGCCAGGTCTCGTGCGCCGACACCGTGCTGCGCGGCGACCAGCTGGCCGACGGCCTGGTCCCCGCCACCCTGACGCTGGCCGAGGACCTTGGCAGGGCCGTACGGCTGGCGCGGGCCGCCCACGCCGACCCCGTGGCCGCGGCGACCTCCGTGCTCGGCGGCGTGAAGCTGTTCGCGGGCAAGGTCGTGGACGTCGAGCGCCGCACCACCGGCGGGTTCGCGCGAGGCAAGGCGCTGCTGGCGGGGGCGGGCTCCTTCGAGCTCAGCTTCCAGAACGAGCACCTGCTGGCCCGCAGGGACGGCGGGATCGTCGCGACCACCCCCGACCTCATCTGCGTGCTCGACACCGACACCGGCGAGCCGGTGACCACCGAGGCCATGCGCTACGGCCTGCGCGTCACCGTCATCGGGGTGCCCTGCGACCCGCGGTGGACCTCCCCCGCGGGGCTCGAGCTGGCGGGGCCGAGGTACTTCGGCTACGACTGCGACTACCGGCCCCTGCCCCTCGCCTAGCCCCGAGCCCTCGGCTCAGGGACTTCCCAGGGCCGGGGGCGCGTGACACCCTCCGCGGCGCGCCCCCGGTCCCGGTGCCTCGCTCGGGTGCCCCTGCCGTCCCTGCAACGTGGAGGAAATATTTGTCAGGACATTCTGACCTCGGTAGCCTGATCACATGACCGCGAACCTGGCGATCGACCTGGACCGCTCCAGTCCCGTCCCGCTGTACTTCCAGGTGGCCGAGCAGATCGCCGAAGCGATCAGGCGAGGCGACCTCGCCCCCGGATCCAGGCTCGACAACGAGATCCTGCTCGCCGATCGGCTCGGGCTCTCCAGGCCGACCATCCGCCAGGCGATCCAGTATCTCGTCGACAAGGGCCTGCTGGTGCGCAAGCGCGGCGTGGGCACCCAGGTCGTGCACGGCCAGGTCAAGCGCTCGGTCGAGCTCACCAGCCTCTACGACGACCTGCGCCGCGCGGGGCAGGAACCGGCCACGAAGGTGCTGGCGCTCGAGCCGCGCCCCGTCGACGAGCAGGTCGCCCAGGTGCTCGGCCTCTCGCCCGGCGACGAGGCCCTCTACCTGGAGCGGCTGCGCTTCGCCTCGGGCGAGCCGCTGGCGCTGCTGCACAACTGGCTGCCCCTCGCCCTGGCGCCGCTGACCGCCGAGGGCCTGCAGGGCAGGGGGCTGTACGAACTGCTGCGCGCCGCCGGGGTGCGGATGCGGGTGGCCAACCAGCGCATCGGCGCCCGCGCCGCCTCCGCGACCGAGGCCAAGCTGCTCGACGAGCGCAGGGGCGCGCCGCTGCTCACCATGATCCGCACCACCTACGACGACCAGGGCAGGGCCGTCGAGCACGGCTCACACGTCTACCGGGCTTCGCACTACTCCCTCGAGGTCACCCTCATCGAGCGATGAGGCCCTGCTCGCCTTCCTCCTGAGGTACCAGGTGGTGCTGAGCCCGAACAGCACGGCCGCCGCCAGCCCCACCCACGAGAAGCCCTTCAGCCACTTCTCGGCGACGATGCCCAGGTAGTAGATCACCGCCGTGGTGCCGCCCGCCCAGACGATGCCGCCGAGCACGTTGGCGACCAGGAACTTCCAGTACGGCATGCGCAACGCCCCCGCCAGCGGCCCGGCCAGGATGCGCAGCAGTGCGACGAAGCGCCCGAAGAACACCGTCCACATGCCGTAGCGGTGGAAGTAGTGCTCGGCCTTGGCGATGTGGTGCGGCCCGAAGTGCTTGGGGAACCTTCTGCCCAGACGGTCGAAGAGGGGCTTGCCGCCCCTCCTGCCGATGGCGTAGCCGATCGAGTCGCCGACGATCGCCCCCACGCTGGCGCACACGCCCACCCAGACGGGGCTCACCACACCCTTGGCCGACAGCAAGGCCGAGCTGACCAGGACGATCTCGCCCGGCAGCGGGATGCCCAGGCTCTCCAGCCCGATGACCACTCCCACCAGAGCGCAGATCCACAGCGGCGGGATGGCCTGCAGCCATTCGTCGATATGCATCCGGACACCTTAGCGTCGGCAACCTGCGGAAAGAGCGCCGACAGTAGTCGCGATCACACGGGCCGGCCGGCTCAGGGTCCGGGCCGGCCAGGAGGGCGGCCGGTCGCGTGTGAGGTGGCGGGCACCGGGCGGCACCGGGTCGCGCTCCCCCTGTCGAGGAGCGGCCCCGCCGGCCCGACTGGGTCTCGACACCCGCGCCGACGGCCTGGCCGCCTGCGTGCTCTCCCCATGGCGACCGGGATCGGGAACGTGGCGCCCCAGCCGTCAGGCTGTGTGACGGGTTCGATGTCGTAGCGCCCCGGCCGTCTATGGACGGGGCCGGGGCGCTCGACCAGAAGGGGTTACCGCGTGACCCGGGTGCCGCCGAAGGTGACGACGAGGCGGCCGTCCGCGGCGAAGGACCAGTTCAGAGCGCCGGAGTAGGAGGCGCAGCGAGAGCCGTTCGTGCCGGACCAGAACTGGTTGGAACTGTCCGCGTTGCCGACGATCTTGTCGTTGCTTCCGCTGCCGGCGCGGCAGGAGACGTTGTTGCGGAACACCGAGCTGCCCGCCTCGAAGGTGTAGTTGCGTTCGGTGTTGTCGACGCTGATGTTGTCGGAGACCGTCATGGCGCCGGGGTTGCGGTTGTAGGTGAAGCCGTGCTTGCCGTTGTTGTACGCGATGTTCCGCCGGATGACGTGGTTGACCCCGATGTCCTCGCCGCCGAGCTTGTAGCCGTTGCGGTCGCCGTTGCCGGCCTGGCCGCCGTCGCTGAGGGTGCCGTTGTCGTACGACAGGGAGTCCTCGATGGTCACCGCGCCGATGGCCCCGGTGTCGGTCTTGGTGTAGAGGTCCCAGCCGTCGTCGATGTTGTTGCGGGCCACGGCGTAGCGGAAGACGTTGCCGGAGCCGACGGTGAGCTTGGCGGCGAAGCCGTCGGCGTCCTCGCCGTCGGAGTCGGCGTTGTCATGGGAGAGGACGCTCAACATGAGGTTGTCGGCCGGCCACCGGTCGCGGGGGGTGGTGGAGAGCATCCGCGAGAGCTGCAGGCCGGTGTCGCGGTTGAACCTCGTCACCGTGCGCTCGATGATGTTGTCGCTGCCGCCCACGAAGATCCCGTTGTCACCGGCGCGCTCGACGGTGATGCCGTTGACGTGCCAGTACGACCCGTTCACTGCGAGACCGCGGTTGGCCGGGTCCTCGGCCTGGGCCGAGAAGTTCAGGATCGGCGTCTCGCCGGGGTAGGCGGTCAGCTTCTTGCGGGCGCCGGGGGTGCCGTTGTTCCCGTCCGCGATGGTGACGGTCTGCGCGAAGGCGTACGTCCCGCCGCGCAGGTAGATCGTCCCACCGGCGGCGACGCGCGTGATCGCCGAGGTGAGCGTCGTCGGGTCCGACTGCGTGCCGGTCGCGCCGTCCCTGCCGCTGGGCGACACGTACAGCGCGCCGCTCGGCGGGGTCGTCGGGGTGACGGTCGGGGTGGGCGTGGGGCTCGGCGTCGGCGTGGCGGTCGGGGTGGGGGTGGGGCCGCCACCCGCGGGGCGCAGGGTCCACTGTTTGGAGGTGACCGAGTCGCAGGAGTTCTGCTGCAGGACGGCGCCGACCGCGGTGGAGCTGTCCTTGACGTTGAGGCACTTGCCGCCGTTGGCGTTGACCACCCGGTAGTTCGAACCGGCGGCGACCAGCTGCCAGCTCTGCGAGGCGGCGCCGGTGCACGTCTCCTGCTGGACGGCCTTGCCCGCGCTGGTGGAGGCGTCACGGACGCCGACGCACCTGCCGCTGTGCCGGGCCTTGATCTGGTAGGCGCCGCCGGAGGCGGTGAGCGTGAAGACCGGTCCTGAGGTCTCGGCGCACGCGTTCTGCGTGAGCTGCACGCCCTCGCCGGTGCTCTGCCCCGGTACGGCGGCGCACAGGCCGCTGTGGGCGTTGACCAGGGTGTAGTCGCCGTTGGCGGGGGCTGCCCAGGCCGGCGTGGTGAGCGCGGCCACCAGGCCGGCGGTGGTGAGGAGCCCAGCGGTCAGCGCGACCGCCAGTTTCCTTCCCATGGATGGCTTCTTGTGCACGTCCAGCTCCATTCCTGCGGGGGGTTTGTTCAGGCATGGCTGTCAGAGCTGCGGGCCGGAGGGGACCGCGGCCGTGGACTGAGAGGAATCCGAGGTGCCGGGGCCTCCGTGGCACCGGGGACCGCCCCCGGTGGGTCGTGGAACGGCTTGCGCGGGCCGTACCTGTGCCCGGTCGGTTCCTCAGGTCGTCGGCACCGGGTCGTGCTCGGCGCATTCGATACCAACCGGTTGCAGAAACAGTGCCGTTACATGACAAGCACCGTCAATACATCCCGATAAAACTGCAAACACCATCACGTGTTTCGCCTGGTTGCGTCGCTATTTCTGCAACAACCGCTTGCAAGGATGCTGCCGCAGCGGGGACCGTGCGCGAGGTGACCCTGGCGTCCTCCTCCGACACCGTGGGGAACCCGTCGCGGTGCGCCCCAGCCGGGACGCGCCCGATCATGCGCCGATCGCGGAGATGACGCCGGGCTCCAGGCCGCGCCTCGCCCCGTCGCGGAAGGCCGCCGTGAAAGCCCGTTTTCCCAGCTTCCTGCGGGACTGCTCCGCGCAACGTTCGTGCCACCTCGCGTGGTACCCGAGCCGGCCCGGTGTGGTCCCCACCACCTGCCACAACGCGTGGGCCGCGCCCAGCGTCCTGGCGGCCCGTTCGTGGTCCCCCCTGGCGCCGGCCGTCCACGCCAGCACCTCCAGGCACTGCGTGAGGGTCCACCGGTCGTTGATCTCCTGGGCGAACTCGGCCGCCTCGCTCACCAGTTCTCCGGCACGACGGCAGTCACCCAGGTTCCACATGGCGATGCCGAGAGCCAGCTGGGCGTGACTGCGTGACATCGAAGCGTGACGGATCTCGCACAGCGCCAGCAGTTCCTCACCGAACCTGGCGGCTCGCGCGGGGTCCTCCATCGAGCCGTAGACGGCCGCGTAGTAGAGGTTGAAGGCGATGCTGTCGAGATCGCCGGTGGCGCGGTGGAGGGCGAGCGACTCCTCCAGGAGCGCGAGGCCGCGTGGCGCGTCGCCGGTGGAGAAGGCGGCAAGACCGGAGGTCCGGATGGCGAGCGGCAGGACATCCTCGTTGCCTGCCCGCCGTGCCATGGTGTGACATTCCTCCAGTCTCGGCATCGCCACGGCCAGGTCGCCCTGGCGGAGGGCGAGCATGCTGTCCACCCAGAGCGCCATCGCACGGGCGCCGACCGCGCCGGGCACCAGGTCCAGGCCGCGCTCCAGCCAGTACCGGCCTTCGGTGAGGGAGCCGGCGAGGAGCCAGTAGAGCCACATCGCCGTCGCGGTCTCCAGCCCCTCGACAGCCGTGCTCGGCTCGCTCAGGCACATCTCCAGCGCCGCGCGCACGTTGGGCAGCTCCCGTCGCAGGAGCCGGTAGCGCTCGAGCTGGTCCGGGACGATCCGGTCGATCCGGTGTGCCTCCACCACATCCCGGTAGTGGTCGATGTACCGCCCGCGCAGCGCTCGCGCCTCCGAAGGATCCAGCCGCTCGTACCCGTACGCTCGGATGCTCTCCAGCATGCGGTACCTGACTCCGGCCTGCCCCTGCTCGCCCACCAGGACCGACTTGTCCACCAGCCCCGCGAGCAGATCGATGACGTCGGCGAGGTGGATCTCGCCGCCCGCGCACACCGCCTCGGCGGTGTCGAGGTCGGCCCCACCGGGGAACACCGAGAGCCGGGCCCACAGCCGCTGTTCGGCCGGCGAGCAGAGATCGAAGCTCCAGTCCATGGTCGCGCGCAGCGTCCGGTGGCGGGGCAGGCCGGTGGGGCTCCCGCGCGCCAGCACGTCGAAGCGTTCCTCCACCTCGTGGGTGAGCTGCTCCAACGGCACTGCGCGCAGCCGCGCCGCGGCCAGCTCGATCGCCAGCGGGATTCCCTCCAGGCGCTGGGCCAGCCTCGCCAGATACGCCGCGTTCCCTGCGTCAAGGGAGAAGCCAGGCCACACGCTCGCCGCGCGATCCACGAACAGCCGTACCGCATCGTGCCGGGCGATGTCGCTCGGCCGGTGGCCGTGGTCCGGCACCGACAGTGACGGGACCACCAGCACCTGCTCGCCGCTCACCCTCAAGGTCTGCCTGCTGGTCACCAGGATCCGCAGCCGGGCGGCACCCCGCAACAGCTGCTCCACGAGGCGGGCGCAGTCCTCGAGCAGGTGCTCGCAGTTGTCCAGCACGAGCAGCATCCGCTTGTCCGCCAGGTAGTCCACCAGCATGGTCGCGGGGTCGGGTCCCGCCTCCGGCAGGCCCAGCGCCGCGGCGACGGTCGGTGCCAGCAGGTCACCGGCTTCCAAGGTGACCAGCTCGACCGTCTCCACGCCGTCCCTGTACGTGCGCCCGAGCGTCTCGGCGACCCTGGCCGCCAGCCGCGTCTTGCCGACACCGCCCACTCCGGTCAAGGTCAGCAGCCGCGTGTGGGACAGCATCTGCCTGGCCTGTGCCACCTCGCGTCTGCGCCCGACGAACCTGGGCGCCTCCGTCGGCGGGCCGGTCCCGGCCGCAGGACAGCGCTCGGTCCGGCTCACGGCGCATCTCCGGCAAGGCTCGGGTCATCCCCCGGCTCCTGTCGGCTGACCCAGGCGGCGATCTGGACGCGCGAGGTGAACCCGAGCTTGACGAGGATGTGCTCGACGTGTCCCTCGGCGGTGCGCTGCGCGATCACCAGCGCGGCCGCGATCGCCTTGTTGCTCATGCCCTGGGCGACCAGCCGGGCGATCTCCATCTCCCTGCGGGTCAACGGTGAAGGTCTGCGCTGTGGCTCGCCCTCTGGCGGGTTCTCCCGCATCGCGTACTCCAGCGCCTCGGCGAGGGTGAGCCCCGTGCCCTTGCGGAAGGCGGCCTCGAACCCCCTGGCGCCGAGGTTTCCCCTGGCCGCCCGCTCGCAGGTGTCATGGTGTTCGGCGAGGTAGCCGAACAGGGGGCCGCCGAAGGAGCGCCAGATCTCCCGCAGCGCGCCGAGGAGCAGGGCCGCACGCTCGCCGTCACCGTCGCCGCAGCTCATCCATGCCAGGGCCTCGATGCACAGGGCGATGCCCAGGTGGTCGTCGAAGGGCTCCTTCAGCCGGACGGCCTCGCGTTCCATCTCGACCGCCCGCCGGGTCTCCCCCCGCTTCCACACCTCGATCCCGTACGTCCACAGCGTGTATGACCGGAACCAGTTCTCGTGGCGAGGCTCGCAGATCGCCAGGCACTCCTCGAACTGCTCGACGGCCTGGTCGGACTGGCCGAGAAGCGACCGCGTGGTGGCGAGATAGATCAACGAGTTCACGACGCCGATCTGGTCGTCCGTCCTGCGGCTGCAGTCCAGCGCCTTGCCGAGGAGGGTCAGCGCCCTGGGGAGGTCCTGCTGGAGCAGGGCGGCGAGGCCGGCGACGTACGTGGCGCTCCCTGTGATCGTCAGGTCGTCGAACCGGCGGGCCAGCTCTCCGCACTCCTCCAGCAAGGTCGCGGCCGCCGTGAAGTCGCTCTGCAGGACCGCGAGCCGCGCCTTGACGCAGAGAGCCCAGGCGCGGGCGGGAGTCGGCCGCTCATCGGCGGCGAGCAGGCGGTCGAACCAGTTCCTGCCCTCGTGCGGGGAGTCGGCCGCGATCCAGTAGTACCGCAGCGCCGAGGCGATGATCAGGCCGGACTCGGCCTCTCCCGCCGCCGCGAGGCAGAAGTCGAGGGCGGTGCGGAGATTGCCGTGCTCGGTGCGTAGGCGCGCGTACCAGGTCACCTGCTCCGGCGTGAACCAGTCGTGCTGGGCGCGGAGCACCAGGTCCAGATACCAGTCGCGATGCCGACGCCGCAGTCTCTCCTCCTGGCCGGACTCGCGCAGCCGGTCCCGGCCGTACTGGCGGATGGTCTCCAGCAACCGGAACCGTACCTTCGACCGGTGCTCCTCCCTGACGAGGATGGACTTGTCCACGAGGCCGATCACCAGGTCGAGGATCTCCTCGGTGGCGATGCCGTCGCCGGAGCACACGTGCTCGGCCCCTTCGAGGTCGAGGCTGCCGGAGAAGACCGAGAGGCGTGCCCAGAGCAGTTGCTCCTGCGCGGTGCACAGGAGGTAGCTCCAGTCGATCAACGCCCGCAACGTCCGCTGGCGGGGCAGCACCACCTTCGATCCCACCGTGAGCACCCGGAACCGGTCCTCCAGCCGGGCCAGCAGCTGTTCAACGGAGATGGCTCGCAGCCGGACGGCCGCCAGCTCGATCGCCAGTGGGATGCCGTCCAGGCTCCGGCAGATCCGTACCACGGCTTCCCGGTTGTCGTCGGTGACCGCGAAACCGGGCAGCACGGCCCCGGCCCGCTCGGCGAACAACCGCACCGCGTCGGACTGCTCCGACGGCTTGCCTGGCGTCCGCGACATGTCGCCGTCCAGCAGCGGCAAGGGAGGCACGACCATCGTCTGCTCGCCCGCGACGCCGAGCACCTGCCGGCTGGTCGCGAGGATCCGCAGGCCGGGAGCGGAGCGCACCAGCGTCTCGGCCATGACGGCGCAGTCATGCAGCAGGTGCTCGCAGTTGTCCAGGACCACCAGGGTCTGCCTGTCGCGCAGGTGGTCGGCGACCACCTCGAGCAGGGGCCTGGTGGACAGGTCCGGGATCTGCAGGGCCTCGGTCACCGCCTGGACGAGCAGATCCGGGCATTCCAGCGCCGCGAGCTCGACCAGGTACACGCCGTCGGGGAAGGCGCGCCGCACGTCGGCCGCGACCCTGAGGGCCAGCCGGGTCTTGCCGACACCGCCCACGCCGACGAGGGTCACCAGCCTGGAGCCGGCCAGCAGCCGCTTGACCTCGGCTATCTCACACCGACGGCCCACGAAGCTGGTCAGCTCGGCCGACAGCCCACGGATCTCCGACCCCTTCGACGCCACCCCCATGAGCGCTCCACCCGCGCGACACCCGTTCCATCGGAACTCAGCCGATGAAATCCAGGTTACGCCTGGACCCGGCTGACTGTTTTTTACCCTTTTGTACGGAATCGCCACAAGGATCCTGGGGTTGCAGACGTGTGGAGACCTGCGCACAACCTGAACAACGGCGGCTTGGTCGTTCCATCGTCGACCAAGCCTGGCGAGGTAATCGATGACAGCGCTGAGGACCAGCGCCTCCAGCCGGCAGCAGCAGGCGCGACTGCCGGCCGAGGTGACCAGCTTCGTAGGCCGCAGGCACGAAGTGGCCGAGGTCAAACGATGCCTGTCCGTCTCACGTGCGGTGACCTTGACCGGTGTGGGCGGCGTCGGCAAGACACGGCTGGCCCTCCGGGTCGCGCTCGACGTCGCGCGGGACTTCCGCGGCGGGGTGTGGTTCGTGGAGCTGGCCGCGGTGGAGGATCCGGACATGCTCGCCCAGATCGTGGTCGAGGCTCTGGAGATCCGTGACAACAGACTCAGCTCGCCCGTGGAGGTGCTCACCGAGCATCTGCGGGACAGGCAGGCAGCACTGATGATCCTCGACAACTGCGAGCATCTGGTGCACGAGTGCGCCGTCCTGGCCGACGTGCTGCTGCGCTCGGCCCCCGAGCTGCGCATCCTCGCCACCAGCCGGGAGGCCCTCGGCTTCGCGGGTGAACAGACGCTGTCTGTGCCCACGCTCCCGTTGCCTGACCTCGACGGCGCGCGGCTTCCCGTCAAGTCGCTCGCCAAGTGCGATGCCGTCTGCCTGTTCACCGAGCGGGCCAGGGCCGTCCTCCCCTCGTTCGCCCTCACCGAGGACAACAAGGACGTCGTCGTCGATATCTGCCGGCAGCTGGACGGCCTGCCGCTCGGGATCGAGCTCGCCGCCGTCAGGTTGCGCGCGCTGTCCGTCCAGCAGTTGCACGAGCGCCTGGACGACCGGTTCCGGCTGCTGACCGCCGGCTCGCGGGCCGTACTGCCACGTCACCAGACACTCCGCGCGCTGATCGACTGGAGCCATGCCCTCTGCTCCGAGAAGGAGCAGGCGCTGTGGGCACGCGTGTCGGTGTTCGCAGGCAGCCTGGATCTGGAGGCGGCCGAGGCTGTCTGCTCCGGCGACGGAATCGCCCGCGAGGAGATCCTCGACCTGGTGTCCGGCCTGGTGGACAAGTCGATCCTGATCCGGGAGGAGCACGGGTCACAGGCGCGCTACCGGTTGCTGGAGATCATCCGCCAGTACGGCATGGAGAAGCTCGTCGCCGCGGGGGAGGAGGCCACTCTGCGACGGCGGCACCGTGACTACTACCGCGCGCTGTCGGCGCGGGCACGAGCGCAGCTGTTCGGGCCGTCGCAGATCGCCTGGTTCGCCAGGCTGCGACTCGAGCACGCCAACCTGCACACCGCGCTGGAGCACTGCTTCGGTGATCCGTCAGAGGTCGCCGGCGGCCTCGACATGGCCGCCGACCTGCTCTACCACTGGATCAGCTGCTACTACTTGGGGGAGGGCCGCCACTGGCTGGACCGGGGACTCGCCGCTTACACCGAACCGGACGAGATACGCGCCCGGGCGCTGTGGGCCGACAGCTGGCTGGCCATCATCCAGGCCGACCTCGCCTCCGCCACGGCGATGCTGAAGGAGAGCCGGTCCATCGGCGAGCGGCTGGAGCTGGAGCCGGTCCTCGCCTACGTCGCGCTCTACTCCGGGATGATCGCCATGTGCGAGGGCGATGCCGAGTCCGCCATCGCCCTCTATCAGGAGGCGCTGGCCCGGCACCGGGCCGGCGACGACCCCGTGGGCACGGCTCTGGCCCTCATCCGGCTGTCCCTCGCGTACTCCTTCTGCGGCGACTCGGCGCGGGCCATCTCGCTCGGCGATGACTGCCTTGCCCTGTCCGACGCCCACGGAGAAGGCTGGCACAGGGCGTACATGATGATGGCGCTCGGTGTGGAGGTCTGGCGGCAGGGCGACGCCGCGCGCGCGACCGAGCTCGAGACGGAGAGCCTGACCTTCAACCGCGCGCTCGACGACCCGCTGGGAGCCGGGGTCAATCTGGAGGTGCTGGCCTGGATCGCCGCCACCGAGAAGCAGTACCGGCGAGCGGCCCAGCTGCTGGGCATCGTGGAAACGGTGTGGCAGAGGGTCGGAGCGCCACTGTCGGGGTTTGGCCATCTTTCGCACTATCACCACGAATGCGGGCAACACACTCGCCAGGCGCTCGGCGATTCGGCCTTCGACCTCGCGTTCAAGCGGGGCGCCCGGCTCACCTATGACCAGGCGCTCGCCTACGCGCTCGGTGAGGACGAATGCGTTGAGGAGCAGCCCGCCGAGACGAAGGGGGCGCAGCTGACCCCGCGGGAGACGGAGATCGCCGCCCTCGTCGCCCAGGGCCTGTCCAACAGGGAGATCGCCGCCTCCCTGGTGATCTCTCAGAGAACCGCCGAGGGGCACATCGAACACATCTTGAGCAAGCTCGGCTACCACTCACGCGCCCAGATCGCCGTCTGGGTCGGCGAGCAGGCCCGCACGGCCGACGACGGGTCCCCGCCCGACACCGGCGATCAATAGGGCAACAGCCGCCCGGACGGCGTCCGCAGGTCCTGGGCCGGGCGGACGGTCGGCCTGCCGCCCTTGCGGGTCCGGATCCTTCGCACGTCACCACCTCCCTTCAGACGAGTCCGGGCGCGGGAAGCTCGAACCAGACGACCTTCCCTTCGCAGGTATGGGCGGTGCCCCAGCAGCAGGCCAGGTCGGCGAGCAGGAGGTGCTCACGGCCCACCCGGTCCCTGGCCCGCGAGGAATCGGCGTGCTCGACCTCGCAGCGCAGCAACCCGTCCTCGGCGGCGAGCATGAACCGGATCTTGTCGCCGCTGTGACGCAGGGCGTTGGTCACCAGCTCGCTGACAAGAAGGTCCGCGACCGCGGCCTGGTGCTGAAGTCCCCACTGCACCAGGCGGTTACGGGTGATGCGCCGCGCACTGGGCTCGGCGGAGGGCTCGCACGAGAGCACCCAGCAGGCCGTCCGGTCGCCGCCGGCCGGCCAGACGCGAGCGAGCAGGCCGTCGGCGAAGGCCAGGAGCCGATTGGGAGTCATGAGTTTCATGCCGCATTCCCAGTGCGCACCAGTCCGACGAAGATGCTCCGGCCGTCCGGCAGTAGTTCACCGGCGTCATCGAAGATGACGACACCGTTGCAGAGCAGCCCCCACCCCTGTTCTGGGTGGAAGGCGAGCATCCGGGCCGAATCGTGGTCCGAGGCGTCCGCCGACGGGCACTGTGGTTGATGCTGGCACATGGCTCGCACCCTTCTCTGTTTGTCCGTGGTTCCGCTGAGCTCATGTCTAAGCACTCAGCCTGCCCCGCGGACGGTACGAGCGAGACGGGATAAACCCCCGTATACGTACCTATTAGCTACAGGTAGGTACATACGTAGTGGGTGTGCATCCGGCGACGGCCGCCTACGCCGAGGTCGAGACCACCTCGCCGCCCTGCACCACGTACCTCAGGTTCTTCGGCTCGGCGAGCGCGCCGATGTCACGCGTCGGGTCGCCCTCCAGCACCAGCAGGTCGGCGTGCGCTCCCACCGCCAGCGTCCCGATGCTTCCCGCCATGCCCACCAGTTCGGCGGCGTTGACCGTCGCGGCCCGCAGCACCTCGAGGGGGCTCTGCACCCGCGCCCGCAGGCGCAGCTCCTCGCTCTGGTGGCGGTGCATCCCGCCCAGCAGGTCGCTGCCGTAGACCAGGCGCACCCCCGCCGAAGCGGCGCGCTCCAGCGCGGCGAAGCCGGCCTCGAGCACCTCGTCCACCTTGCGCCAGCTCGCCTCGGGCAGCCCGAAGGCCATGCCCTCCTCCTTGAGCGCCCAGTACGTCACCAGGGTCGGCACGAGGAAGGCGTCCTTGCGCAGGAACAGCTCCACGCTGCTGTCGTCGATGAGGTTGCCGTGCTCGACCGAGCGCACCCCCGCCTCCAGCGCCCGGTTGACCGCCTTGGCGGTGTAGGCGTGAGCGGCGACGTAGCGGTTGGCCGCCTCGGCCTCCTCGACGATCGCGCGCAGCTCGTCCATCGAGTACTGCGTGGAGTCGATGCGGTCGGTCGGCGAGGCCACGCCGCCCGAGGCCATGACCTTGATGTGGTGCGCGCCCTTGCGCAGTTCGTCGCGGGCGGCCACGCGCACGGCGTCCACGCCGTCGGCCACGCGGCCCACTCCCGCGCAGCAGGGGTGGTCGTCCTGCCGGTTCACGCCGCGCCCTCGCAGGTCGCCGTGGCCGCCCGTCTGGCTCAGCGCCTTGCCGCAGAACAGCAGGCGGGGCCCGCGGATCAACCCCTCGGCCTGGGCGTCGGCCAGCCCGTAGTCGGCGCCCGAGGCGTCGCGGACGGTGGTGAAGCCGCGCTCGAGCATCTGGCCCATCAGCCGCGCGCTGTGCGCGGCGAGGTAGGAGGGCGACATGGAGGGCAGCGAGCCGAGGTCGGCCGTGGAGGCGGTGACGTGCACGTGCGCGTCGATGAGACCCGGCATCACGTGCGCGCCGCGCAGGTCGATCACCCGCGCGTCCTGAGGCGCCTTCAGCCCTGGCCCCGACTCGACGATGCGGCCGTCCTCGCAGCGCAGGTCGCCTTCGGTGTGCTCGCCCGAGGCCACGTCGAGCAGCAGGGCGTTGCGCAGCAGCAGGCTCATCGCCCTTCACCCGCCCCGACGGCCTGGCGCAGCGCGGGCACGGCCAGCGGCGCGAGCGTCACGGCCGCCGCCACCGACGCCTCGTCGTAGCTTCCCTCGGCGTCCAGCAGGTTGAGCACGCCCAGCACCCGCCCCTCCTCGACCACGGGCACGTTGATCACGCACCCGCACCCCAGGCTCTCGATGAGCTCGTGGTCGGCGAAGATCTCCCGCACCGCGGCCCTGTCGGCGCCCAGGTACGGCCTGCGCCCCTCGATGCACGTGGCCAGCCAGCCCTTGGCCACCTCCACCGTCTTCTCCCCTCCCACCGGGTACTGGCCGGGGTGGCTGCTGTGCACCCGCCGCAGCGCGCCCCGCTCGGGAATCCAGGCGAGGACGGTGAACAGCCGCGCCCCCACCTCCCGCCTGATCGCGCTCTCGACGTCGAGCAGCTCTTTCACCTGGTCATCTCCTTGTTCGGGGCGGGAAGGTCCCGCTCGGTCAGGTCTTCGAGTGATCGTCCCGCCGTGGACAGGCCGAACACCAGCACGCAGATCACCCCGGCCGCCAGCACCGCGGTGGTGAGGCCGAAGACGCCGGCGAAGCCCAGGCTCGCCGCCGACAGGCCGATGATGGTCGGCGCGAGGATGCTGCCCACCCGCCCGAACGCGCTGGACAGCCCCGTGCCCGTCGCGCGGATCCAGGTCGGGAACACCTCGGGGGTGTAGGAGTAGACGCCCGCGTAGGTGCCGTTGAGGAAGAACGACAGCACCGCGCCCGCGAGTGTGATCGTGGCGGGGGTGTCCATCTGCGACAGCCAGAACGCGCTGACCGCCGACCCGGCGAGGTAGATCGCGATGGTGTTCTTGCGGTCCAGCCTCTCCGTCAGCCACGCGGCGGAGAAGTATCCGGGGATCTGCGCCAGATAGATGATGATCGAGAACTCGAAGCTCTTGGTCACCGTGATGCCGCGCTGCACGAGCAGGGTCGGGATCCACGAGAAGAAGCCGTAGTACGAGAAGGTGATCACGAACCAGATGAGCCAGATCACGGCGGTGCGCTTGGCCATCGCCGGGCTCCACAGAAAGCGCAGCGCGCTGAGGAGGTTGACCTTCGGCGTCTGCTTCACCGGCGCCTCGGACGCCGGCGGCACCGGCGGCAGCGTCTGGCCCGTGGCCCGCTCCACGCGGCGCTCCAGGTTCGCCACGACCGCCTCGGCCTCCTCGTGGCGGCCCTGCTGCAACAGGAAGCGCGGCGACTCGGGCAGCGAGCGCCGCCACCACAGCAGCATCACGATCGGCACCGCGGTGATCAGCTGGGCGACGCGCCAGCCGTCGTCCAGCGTGGGCACCACGAAGCGGCCGATCAGGGCGGCCAGGACGAATCCGAAGGAGAAGAAGCCCGCCAGCGCGCCGATGAACCAGCCGCGCCGCCTGGCCGGCACGAACTCCGACAGGAACGGCGCGATGATGGCGCTCTCCGCACCCGCTCCCGCCCCTGCCAGGACCCTCGCGCCGAGGAAGACCTCGTAGTTGGGCGCGAAGGCGGCCACGACGGAGAAGACGGCGTAGAAGGCCAGGGCGTACATCATGACCTTCTTGCGCCCGATGCGGTCGCCGAGCAGGCCCGCCGCCGTGGCGCCGAACAGGAAGCCGAACGGTGTCGCCGACCCGATGAGCCCGAGCTGGCCGTTGGACAGGCCCCACGCCTCCTGGGCACTGGGCAACAGGAAGGCGACGACGGCCGAGTCCATGCCGTCGAAGGTGTAGCCGAGCCCGCCTATCAGCAGCAGAACGTAGTGCGGACGGCTCAGCGGGAGCCTGTCCAGGCGCGCCAGCAGAGTCATGGCACATACCTCCCGGATCGATTTGCAGCAACGTATAGTGCGTTTCAGTGAAAGCGCAATAGTCTTTGCATGCAAGTACGATGACTCCCGGCCGAGGGAGAGGATCACGTGACAGAGCGCGCGACGGACAGGTTCGACGACTGGCTGCGCGCCCGCGTGCCCGCGCGGGGCCTGCGGCCCAAGGCCGCCGCGGTGCTCGAGGTCCTGCTGTCGCAGCCGCGCAGGGCCTCCTACGGCTCGGCCGCCGAGCTCGCCCAGCTGGCCGGCGTCAACGTGGCGACCGTCACCCGCACGGCGCAGGCGCTGGGCTTCGCCGGCTGGCCGGCGCTCCAGCAGGAGCTGCGCGCCCGCTACATGTCCTCGCTCAGCGCCGGGCAGGTCGCCGCCGAGCACAGCGGCACGGGCTCGCCGAGCGCCAGATCGCTGCGGCGCGACCTCGACAGCCTGGCTCTGCTCAACCGGCGTATGGACGAGGAGGTCCTGCTCACCATCGCCGAGGCCGTCGCGGCCGCCCGCCGTACGGTGATCGTCGCCGACGGCAGCTACGCCGCCGTCGGTCTCGCGCTCGCGCATAACGCGGGTCTGGCGGGCTACGACGTCAGGGCTGTGACCTCAGGCGACGCCGAGCTGGCCAACACCGTCGCGGCGATCGGCGAGCGCGACGTCCTCATCGCCATCAGCTTCTGGCGGCTGTACGAGAGCACCGTGCTGGCCGCCAACGTGGCCCGCGCGCGCGGCGCCCGCGTCTTCGCGGTGACCGACGCCGCCAGCCCCGCCCTGGCCGAGGCGGCCGAGCAGGTGGTGATGGTGCCGGCGGAGGGGGTGGCGTTCTTCCCCTCGCTGACCGCGGGCATGGCCGTCGCGCAGGCGCTCGTCACTCAGCTGGCCGCCGTCGACCCCGCGCGCACGAGCGCCTCCATCGAGGCGGCCGAGGGCATGTGGTCGAAGTTCGGCCTGCTGCACAGGCGGCCGTCCGGCGGCTAGAGCTCCCTGATCGCCGCCTGGGCGGCGTCCCTCAGCTGGCCGTGCAGGGCCGCGTTCGGCTCCCTGTCGGTCCTGACCTCCACGATCCGCAGCCCCTCGCCCCTGACCGCCTTGGGCAGGTCGGAGATGTCCTCCACCAGCCGGTACGGCGTGCCCGTCGCGGCCGCCACGTAGCCGAGGTCCACCCCGTGCGGCGTGCCGAAGACCCGTTCGAACGGATCACGGATCGCCGCCTGCGGCAGCAGCGAGAAGATCCCGCCGCCGTCGTTGTTGACCACCACGAGGCACAGGTCGGGCCGAGGCTCCCTCGGCCCGAGGATCAGCCCGTTCTGGTCGTGCAGGAAGGTGAGGTCGCCCAGCAGCGCGTAGGAGGGGCCGTTGTGCGCCAGCGCCGCCCCCATCGCGGTCGAGACCAGCCCGTCGATGCCCGACACACCCCTGTTGGCCAGCAGCCGCAGCCCTCTCCTGGGCCGCATCGCCTGGTCGAGGTCCCTGATCGGCATCGAGGACCCGCAGAACAGCAGCGCCCCGTTGGGCAGCGAGTCGGCCAGGTCGCGGGCGATGCGCGGCTCGCTCATCCCGCTGGAGTCGAGCAGCTCGTCGATCGCCGCCCTCGCCGCCGCGTCGGCGCGCCGCCACGAGTGCAGCCAGGCGTCGTCGCCCGCCGCGACGGGGATCTCCACCGCCTGCGCCACCTGGGTGGCCGAGCGCGTCGGGTCGGGCCAGCGCGACAGGTCGGTGGCGACCACGATGTGCTCCTGAGCCCCGCGCAGCCACGACAGCAGCGAGCGCGACAGCCCGGGACGGCCGAGCGTGACGACGACGTCGGGCTGGTGGGCCTCGGCGAAGGAGGGCGTGCCGAGCAGGAAGTGGTAGGTGGAGATGGCGTGGTCGCCGTACCTGCCGCCGCCGTTGGGCTCCGAAAGCACCGGCCAGCCCGCCATGCCCGCCGCGGCGACGTAACGGCGCACGTTCGCCGCGCCGTCGCCGACCACCAGCACCCCTCGCCTGGTCGGCGGCAGGTGCAGGGCGACGGGCGGAGGGGCGACGCGGGTGCGCACCCACGGCCCCGAGGCGTCGCCGTCGAGCGACTCCACCCACGAGCTGTCGCCGTCGGGGATGAGCGGCTCACGGAAGGCCAGGTTGAGATGGACGGGCCCGGGGTCGGAAGGCCCGACGGCCCGCTGGTAGGCGCGGCAGGCCAGCGACCGCCAGTAGGCGACCTGCCCCGCCCGCTCCTCAGGGACTCCGACCTCGGCGAACCACCTGGCCGAAGGGCCGAAGACCTTCAGCTGGTCGATGGTCTGGTTGGCGCCGGTGCCGCGCAGCTCGGGCGGGCGGTCGGCGGTCAGCACCAGCAGCGGCACCCCCGACTCGCTCGCCTCGATCACGGCGGGGTGGAAGTTGGCCACGGCCGTGCCGGAGGAACAGATCAGTGCCACGGGACGCTCGGAGCGGCGGGCCAGGCCGAGCGCCAGATAGGAGGCCGAGCGCTCGTCGATGCGCACGTGCAGCCGCACCCTGGACTCGGCGTGCAGGGCGAGCGCCAGCGGGGCCGAGCGGGAGCCCGGCGCCATCACCACGTCGGTCAGGCCGCACCGGACCAGCTCGTCGACCAGGACCGTGGCGAGCGCCGTAGCCGGGTTCACAGGTCCGCCTCCCGCATCCGCCGCAGCCACGACGGCGACTCGATCTCAAACTCCGACAAAAGCGAAAAATCCACTGCAGGACGCAATACTGGCAAGAAACCATCCACGGGGGCCAGCGAGGGGCTCGCGACATCGCCTGACAGCAGCGACATGGTCCCCAGACCGCAGGCGTACGGCAGCGACGGCAGGCACGCCGCCAGCGCCACCCCCGCGGCCAGACCCACCGACGTCTCCACGGCGCTGGAGACCACCGCGGGCAACCCGCAGGCCTCCACCACCCGCAGCGCGGCGCGCACCCCGCCGAGCGGCTGCACCTTCACCACCGCGATGTCGGCCGCCTCGGCCGCCCTGACCTTCAGCGGATCCTCGGCGCGCCTGATCGACTCGTCGGCCGCGATCGGCACCTCGACCGCCCGCCGCACTTCGGCCAGCTCCTCGAGCGTGGCGCACGGCTGCTCGGCGTACTCCAGGTCGAAGGCGTCGAGCTCCTTCAGGTGCCGTACGGCCGCGGAGACCTCCCACGCGCCGTTGGCGTCCACGCGCAGCTTCCCCGAGGGGCCGAGCGCGTCGCGCACCGCCTCGACCCTGGCCAGGTCGTCGGCGAAACTCTGGCCCCGCTCGGCGACCTTGACCTTCGCGGTGCCGCAGCCCGATCGCCTGACGATCTCGTGGGCCTGCTCGGGCCCGACCGCGGGAACCGTCGCGTTGACGGGCACGCGCGAGCGCACCGGCTCGGGCCAGCCGTCGAAGGCGGCCTCGCGGGCGCAGGCCAGCCAGCGCGCGCTCTCGCGCGGGCCGTACTCGGGAAAGGGGGAGAACTCACCCCACCCGGCGGGCCCCTCGATCAGCACGCCCTCGCGAGCCGTCTGGCCGCGGAAGCGGGTGCGCATCGGGATCCGGAAGACCCGCGGCCCAGAACCCATCAACGCACCTTTCCCATGACCACCCGCTGTCGCCACTAACCTTACGAGCATGTGGAGGAACCCGTCGCATCCGGACCGTCCGTTGCGGGCGCTCGTCCTGCCCCCGGGGCAGCGGCTGTTCGAGGCGATCGAGGCGGCGCTGTCCGGCGAGGGTCCCGCCGTCCTCCCCCTGTCCCCCGACCGCCCCGAGGCGGCGCTGGCGACGCTGCGCCCGACGGAGATCGAGACCACCGAGGGCGTACGGCAGGCAGGCGGCCCCGGCGTCGGCGCCGACATCGCCGTCGTCATCGCCACCTCGGGCAGCACGGGCGCGCCCAAGGGCGTCATGCTGACCGCCTCCGCGCTCAGCGCCTCGGCCGCCTCCTCCCTGCGCCGCCTGGGCGCCGCCTCCGGCGAACGCTGGCTGTGCTGCCTGCCGCCCTCCCACGTCTCCGGCCTGCAGGTGCTGGTCAGGTCGCTCCTCAGCCGCGCCGAGCCGATCATCCACGAGCGCTTCGACCCCGCGGCGGTCGCGGGCTCAGGCGCCGAGCACGTCTCCCTGGTCCCCACCCAGTTGCACCGCCTCATGGAGTCGGGCGCCGACCTGAGCGTCTTCCGCACCATCCTGCTCGGCGGCGCCGCCCCCAGACCGGGGCTGCTGGAGGCCGCGAGGCAGGCGGGGGCCAGGATCGTCACCACCTACGGCAGCAGCGAGACCAGCGGCGGCTGCGTCTACGACGGCAGCCCCCTCGACCAGGTGGATCTCAAGATTCGCGACGACGGCAGGATCCTCGTCTCAGGGCCCGTGCTGTTCTCCGGCTACCGCTCGGGCGAGGCGGGGGCCGTCCTGGAGGACGGCTGGTTCGCCACCTCCGACCTGGGCTCGATCGAGAACGGCAGGCTGAGGGTGCTCGGCCGTGCCGACGACGTCATCAACACGGGCGGCGAGAAGGTCGTCGCCGCCTCGGTCACCGAGGTGCTCGCCCGGCATCCCCAGATCGCCGACGTGGCCGTCGTCGGCCGCCCCGACCCCGAATGGGGCCAGGCTGTCGTCGCCGTGGTCGTCCCCAGGGACCCCGCGGCCACCCCCACGCTCGGCCAGCTCAGGGCCTACTGCCGCGACCGGCTGCCCGCCTACGCCGCCCCGCGCGAACTGCGGCTGATGTCCGCACTTCCGCTGCTGCCGAATGGTAAAACCGATCTCGCCGCCCTTCGGACCGGAACCTGAGGCCCGCCGGATGCGTCTTATAGGAGCAGCTGGAAGATAGGAGCCCTTCATGAACCCAACCCGCAAGATGTGGGTGTCCGCGGCGGCTGTCGGCGTCATCGTCGTCGGCGGCGTCTCTGTCGCGGCGGCCGCCTCGGCGGGCAGGCTCGAGAAGGTGAGTCAGGAGACGAAGGTCGTGATCGCCCCGACACCGTCCAGCCAGCCCGCCGAAAGCCAGGGTCCCCCCGCCGACGGACAGGATCCGGGCGAGGTCGTCTCCCATGAGGTCAACCAGGACCCGCAGGACGCGGTCGACTACTGGACCGACCAGCGCATGGAGGAGGCCGAACCGATGCCCATGCCGGAGGTGAACGGCCAGCTCAACGACGTGGACAACTAGGGCGTCCACTCCCAGGGGGCGGCCGCCGGGTCCGGCGGACCGCCCCTTTTTCATCCGGCGCGGGAACAAAATGCGGCAGATGACGTTATTGATACTGGTGCGCCGAGCGGCCGGATCCGCCCCACCACAAACTTTTGACTGACTGCGACTCCGTTTGGAGGAGGTGTCCTCATGCCCCGAACCGCCGTGGCGACCTCGCCTGCCACCCTCGACCAGCTCCTTGACCGAGGACGAGCTCAGGGTCACCTTTCCCTCGCGGAGCTCCGGGAGGCTTTCGCCCTAGCGGGGATCAGCCCCACCGAGGGACGTTCGATACTGCGCGAGCTCACCGAGGCCGGGGTGAGCCTGGCCGCCGAGAACGAGCCCTCGCTCGGCAAGAAGGTTCCCGCACCGAAGAAGGCGACCACCACGCGCAAGAAGACCGCCACCACCAAGAGCGCCACGGACAAGACCGGCGCCACCAAGACCGCCACCGCCAAGACGGGTGCCACCAAGAGCGCCGCCAAGGCGACGGCCGAGTCTTCCGTCAAGCAGGCCGAGCTCGTGGAGCAGGCCGCCGACCCGCTGGCCGTCGACGAGGTCGAGGCCCCCGACGATCTCCAGCTGAGCGCCGAGGACGTCGAGCTCGAGCCCGAGCAGGAGCAGCTCGACCTCGACGACAACCAGTCGGTCATGGGCGACTCCGTCCACACCTACCTGAAGTCGATCGGCCGCCGCACGCTGCTGACGGCCGCTCAGGAGGTCGACCTGGCCAGGCGGATCGAGGCCGGCCTGTACGCGGAGTACAAGCTCGACAGCGAGCAGGATCTCACCCCCGCCAGGCGCGCCGACCTGGAGATGGTGGTCGAGGACGGCAGGCGGGCCAAGGACCACATGCTCGAGGCCAACCTGCGCCTGGTCGTCTCGGTGGCCAAGAAGTACACCGACCGCGGCATGGCCCTGCTCGACGTCGTGCAGGAGGGCAACCTCGGTCTCATCCGCGCGGTGGAGAAGTTCGACTACACCAAGGGCTTCAAGTTCTCGACGTACGCCATGTGGTGGATCAGGCAGGCCATCCAGCGCGGCTTCGCCGACTCCGCCCGCACGATCAGGCTGCCCGTCCACGTGCTGGAGATGCTGTCGAAGCTGTCGCGCATCGAGCGTGACATGCACCAGCGCCTCGGCCGTGAGCCCACGCCCGAGGAGCTGGCCGTCGAGCTCGACAAGACGCCCGACCAGATCGAGGAGCTGCTGCGCACCAGCAGGCAGCCCATCTCGCTCAACGCCACCATCGGCGAGGACGGCGAGACCACGATCGGCGACCTGATCGAGGATGTCGACTCCCCGGAGGCGTCGGAGATCGTCGACAGGCAACTGCTGGGCGACCAGCTGCGAGGCGTGCTCGACAACCTGTCGCCGCGCGAGGCGCGGATCATGGCGCTGCGCTTCGGCCTGGTAGATGGCAAGCCGCACACCCTCGACGAGATCGGCAAGCACCTCGGTCTCACCCGCGAGCGGATCCGCCAGTTGGAGAAGGAGTCACTCTCCAAGCTCCGCCACCCGAGCAACACCCGCCCGCTGCTCGACTGGGCGAGCTGAGAAGAGCCCTGGCCACCGGCCGGGGCTCTTCGCATTCCGCTCCCACCCCCGAAGCCGGCCGGACCCCCACGGTCGCACCCCACGGTCCCCGCCGTTCGCACCCCACGGTGGCACCCCGCGCCCGCATCCTGACGCCCCGACCCAGCGCCCCCACTCCAGGACGCCCGGGCCCCATCAGTCGCAAGCCACGCCCAGACACCGACGCTCGCGTCCAACGGCGGCACCTTGACGTCGGCCACCCGGACGCCAGCCGTCACACCCACAGACACCGCCGCTCACACCACCGACGGCACCCGAGCGGCCACAGCCTCAACCCCAACGCCAGCGGCCCCACCCTGACAAGTCGTGGGGAGGCCCGAACCCCACCGGCCGCAAACCCACACCCAGACACCAACGCCTGCATCCAGCAGCTACACCTTGACGTCGGCACCCGCACGTCAGCGTCACAGCAATAGACACCGCCACTCATGCCCTGCCGATGGCACCCCAGCGGCCGCACCCTGAAACCCCGACGCCAGCGGCCCGACCCCGACAGGTCGCGAGACGCCCGGATGCCCACCGGCCGCAACCCACGCCCAGACACCAACGCAACATCCAGCGGCTACACCTTGACGTCGGCCACCCGGACGCCAGCAGTCACACCCCACAGACATCGCCGCGCACCCCACCGACGGCACCCCCAGCGGCCCCACCCTGACACCCCGACGCCAGCGGCCCCACCCTGACAGGCCCAGGACGCCCGGACCCTACCGGCCGCAAACCCACGCCCAGACACCGGCGTCCGCATCCAACGGCTGCACCTTGACGTCGGCCACTCGCGCGCCGGCGGTCACGGCCAGCGCTCCATCCCGACAGTCAGACCTCAGCGGTCGGACTCCGGCGATCGGCACAGCAGGTGAGTGTCTGCCCTTCGATGACCTTGTTGTTGTGCCGGGCAGACGGCGTCCAAGGCCTCGCGGCCGACCGGCCGGAGGCCGGGCGGTGGGAGACCCACAGCTACCACCGCGCCCTCGCGTAGGACGTCATTCTGATGCTGACGGGCACCAGGTACCCCCCGGGGGGGCGCCATGGCGGTCTAGATGAATGAGTCCAAGGCGTATGGTCACGTTCAGTGGTCGTAGGCGATCAGGGATCGTTTGATCGGCTGGCTGGTCTTGTCGTTGTGCCAGATCACGGTGGTCAGCGCGAGGATCCTGGACAGCACGCGGATGAGGACTCCGGCTGGGGTCCGGCCCCCGTGGCGTTCCAGGTCGAGCTGGCCCTTGAAGGTTTGGTTGATCGATTCGATGGTCTGGCGTAGCGGTTTGAACAGCCGCGCTCCGGCCCGCTCGCTTTCGCCCTGGCGGGCCGGTCGCAGCAGGCGCAGATCACGCTCGGTCAGCGCGTGCTCGAAGTCCCGCCCGTAGTACTGCCGGTCGGCGATGATCGACTGGCCCGGATGGCCGGCCACCACCTCGGGAGCGGCATCGAGCATCCCGAGCAGGGTGTGGCGCTCATCGGCCTTGGCGCCGGTGAGGGCGAACATCACCGGCAGCCCGCCCAGGGTGCACAGCAGATGTAACCGCAGCCCCCAGAAATAGCGGGAGTGACTGGCGCAGTAGCCGTACTCGGCCCACCCGGCCAGGTCACTGCGCCGAGCGGTATCGCGGGAGCGGCCGCACTCCACCGGGGTGGAGTCGACGACCCACACATCGTCGCTCCACAGCGTGGTGTCGGCGGCCAACATCCTGATGATGTGCAGGACCAGCCCCGATGCCTTCCGTAGCCGTTTGCCGTACCCCGACTGTCCGGGCAGGTAAGGGAACATCCCGCCCAGTTCGGCGTGGGCATAGCGCAGCCAGCGTCGTTCGGAGACGAAGCCCAGCAACGCTGACATGACCGCCAAGGTCACCAGTTCGGCGTCGCTGAGCGTGGGCCCGATACCTGTCTTCGGCCGCCACGGGGCCAGGCCTGGTGAGGCCTTCAGTAGATCATCGACCTTCACATACAGTGCGGTTGCGAGGGTGTCCAACTTGGTCGTCACAAACTGAGGGTGGGCGCCCTCGCCCTATCTCCGCAGCTACGCCTTGGACTCATTCATCTAGGCCGGGCCCATCCGCACCGGAAAGCCACTTCGGGATACTGCATACTGGATACATGACCATGGATACCGTAGACCGCCGTACTCTTCTCTGCGCAACCGGTCTGGTGGCCGGCGGCCTGCTGTTAGACGCGGGCGTGGCCCATGGGCTGACCCCTTCCACCGCACCCGCCTCGAGCCCGCCCACCCCGAGTGAGGCCTGGGCGAAGCTCAGGGAGGGCAACCGGCGCTGGGCGTCCGGCACCTCGATCCGCCCGCACCAGGATCTCGCCAGGCGCGCCGGGACCGCCCAGAAACAGGAGCCCTATGGGGTCGTCGTGTCGTGCATCGACTCCCGGGTCCCTCCAGAGATCGTCTTCGACACGGGAATCGGTGATCTGCTCAGCGTGCGCAGCGCCGCCCAGACGATAGACCCGCTCGTGTCCGGGGCGATCGAGTACGGCCCTGCCGAACTCGACACCCCCTTGATCGTGGTGCTCGGTCACCAGCGCTGCGGGGCGGTGGCGGCCGCCGCACACGCGTTACATGAGGGCACGAGGCTTCCCGGCGACCTCCATCACATCGTCGAGGCGCTCCGTCCCGCGTACCGGCGCGCCTCAGGAAACGTGGACAAGATGATCAGAATCAACACCGCCGACGTCGTGGCCAAACTGAAGGCCGACAAGCTGTTCGTCCCGCGCATCGCCCGTAAGCAGCTCAAGATCGTGGGCGGCTACTACTCTCTCGACACCGGCGAGGTCACCCGCGTCGTTTAGGTCCGCGTCCATCGGACGAGACAGCACGCTGTTGCGCGGGTGAAGGGCAGGACAAGCCTCATCGCCGCCCTCACCGTTCCTGAACGAATCGACGAACCGTCCCTCCATTCACAAGCGGACCGGCAGACGTCCCCGTTCATGGCCGACCATCGGACCGCTACCCAGATCGTGGACGAACCGGGCGGACCTTCGCCCAGCTCGCGCGACCGCCTCCGAACGGCCGTTCCGCGGGCCGTCTCCCTTTGTGGAAGGGCCGGGCGGACCTTCGCCCAGCTCGCGCGACCGCCTCCGGACGGCCGTTCCTTGGGCCGTCCCTTTTCGTGGACGGCCGGGCGGACCTTCGCCCGGTTCGCGACGACGGACCAGCGGGCTGTCCACCTTCGTGAACGGACCAGCGAACCACTCTCCCGCCCGTGCGCAGACCGGGCGACCCCTCCCCCAGCCCACCACTGAACTCACCGGCCAGCCCACTTCGCGAACAGACCAGCGAACCACTCCCCCACCCGTGCACAAACCCAGCGACCCCTCCCCCAGCCCACCACCGAACCCACCGGCCAGCCCACTTCGCGGACAGACCAGCGAACCACTCCCCCACCCGTGCACAAACCCAGCGACCCCTCCCCCAGTCCACGACCGAACCCACCAACCGTCCCACTTCGTTGGCGCGCGAGCCATCGGATCTCGGACCTGGGTCGTCTCCCCGGTTCGTGGGCGGATCGACCGACCGCTCCGGTGATGGCCGGACCAGCGAGCCGTCCCATTGCAAGCACACCGATCATCCCGTTCAGGCCGGATCAGCAAGCCGTCCGGTTCGCGGGCGGACCCCCAGCCGTCCTTTCCCTCGACCGGTGGGCGGACCGACGGCCGTCCCCGTTCGTGGGCAGGCCGGCGCGGTCTCTTCCGCCCATGGCAGGTCGTCCTCGCCTGCCGCAGGCGTCGGCGCGTCCAGGCGAGGCATGGCTCGGCTGGCTGAACGCGGTGGCCGCAGGACAGCTTTCGATTGAGAGCACCCCGGCGCTCCCTGTCTGGCCGCTCCCCGCGAATCCCTCCGCCCCGGCCGTGCCACCACCTGACCGTTCCACCACCCGACCGCTCTGCACCCCGGCCGCTCCCCGACCGTTCCACCATCCAGGCGCTCTACCCCCCCTGCCGCCACCGGCCCTTCCACCACCCCGGACGCTCCCCGCCCGCGCCACCACCCGGCCCCCCTCGGCCGTTCCACCACCCGGGCAGCATCCCCCGCCGTTCCACCATCCAGGCGCCCTACCCCACGACCGCCACCGGCCCTTCCACCACCCCGGACGCTCCCCGCCCGCGCCACCACCCGGCCCCCCTCGGCCGTTCCACCACCCGGGCAGCATCCCCCCCGCGGTTCCACCACCCTGACCGCTCCCCCGCCGTTCCCCCCGCCTGGCCGCTCCGCCCCTGCTGCCCTGCTGCCCTGCTGCCCTGCTGCCCTGCTGCCCTGCTGCCCTGCTGCCCTGCTGCCCTGCTGCCCTGCTGCCCTGCTGCCCTGCTGCCCTGCTGCCCTGCTGCCGAGGATCGTGGGCCTGCCTTCGGGTGGGATAAATCGATTGCGGGCTCGGCAAGTGATCCCATAACTTGCCGTCGGCATTGTCGAATCCGTCGTGAGGACACCGCGTGACCCCGCCCGCTCTCTCCGCCTGACACCTTTCCCCAGCGCTTCGTCGCCGACCCCGTCGGCACTACCGGGCTGTCCTGTTCCCATGTGCCGCAGCTGTCGGCTCCGCCGGGACGGTCCGGCTCTTCAGCGTTTTCAGGCCGTGTGACGACGGCCTTTGTCAGGCCCGAGAGAGAGCATGTCTTCACAACCCCATAGAGATCATTCCGTGCTGTCCTGGACCGTACGGCGGACCCGCCTGCCCCTGCTGCGCTTCCACTGCCTGGAATGCCGGTCAGCGGTGGCCACCGCCGCGGAGGGCAAGTTCCGGGTGAACGCCAACGGCAAGCTGCTCGACGTGTGGCTGCTCGTCCACTGCGTCTCCTGCGACCAGACCTCGAAGATCACCGTACGTGAGCGAGTCCCGGTTCGCTCCATGGATCCCGTCCAGCTTCACGCGTTCGAGACCAACGACCCTGCGCTGGTCATCCAGACGCTCCTGGACCCGTTGATCGCCCGGCGCAACCGGTTCAGCCTCGACTGGACGGACGCATGGCGCCTGGACACGCCGCCACCGCATCAGCCGGCCGACCCGAGCTGGCCGATCCGGGTGGAGGTCGAGTTCCTCGACCCCGTGCCCATCCGCCCTGAGCGGCTGATCGCCCACGGCCTCGGCATCAGCCGGAGCGAGATCGAACGCCGGATCAAGTCCGAGGTCCGCCTCAACCGCACCACGACCACGAACTTCACCTTCGTCGTCCTTCCCGTCGTCCAGGGCGGGAGCGGGACGGTGTAGCCGCCCGGATCTCGCCCTGCATCCCTTACCGGCCGGTCCGTCACCGCCCGCGATCTGCTCCCCGCACGTCGGCGGAGCAGATCGCGGGCGGCCCACGCGCGTCGAAGCCGGCACCGGAGACGGCGAAGAGACGAGCAGGTCACCGGGGCCCGGACGATCGCGGCGACCATGCGGCTGCCGGCGATGTTGAGCGTCAGCGCGGTGCGGGCGTCCTCCAGCTGGCTACAAGCAGGTCACAGGCGCACGCCGATGCCCCGACGGGATGGCCCGGACGGGGAGGGGCCCCGCCACGACTCGCCGGGCGGGGTGAGTCCGAGGTGGTGAAGCACTCGTGCATCCCGATCAGGTCCAGGTCGCCGACGCCCACACCCGCGCGGGTGTAGACGTCGCCGGCCGCCTCGCGCACGGAGGCGAAGGCGGGGCCTGCTGCGCGCGCCGGGGCGAACAGGCCACGCCACGACGTCCGCCCGACGAGGCCGGCCGCTGAACCGGATCAACGGCTGAGCCTCTGTGTCACCGGGCGGTCCGGGCGGGGGCCCGTCCTACCCCCGTCAGCCGCGTCTGGTCCCGATGACGACGAGGAACGGCCGGGGCTGGCGGACGCCCTGCTCGTCCCTGTAGCCCTCGAAGAACTCGGCGAAAGCGCGGTGCAGTTCCTCGCGCCGGTCGGGCTCGAGCGACTCGGCGAGCGTCCTCGTCGGCCCGTACACCGTGGAGAAGAGCTCCCAGACATCCTCGCCCGACTCGCCGACTTGGGGCGCGTCACCCTCCTCGAACCGGAGCTCGAAGTCCTCGCCCAGGCGCTGCTCGACGTACTCGCGATTCCCCCACTGGAAGGGCGAGCCGGCCCCCTGCGGCGGTGGAGGCATGAAAGGCCTCATCACGTTGAACATGTCCACGACACCGCGCTCGTCGCTCCAGTGCCCCAGCGCCAGCCGGCCTCCTGGCCGGCAGACCCGCGCCAGCTCCCGGGCGACGGCCTCGTGGTCGGGCGCGAACATCGAACCGACAGTGGACCCGACGGCGTCGAAGCTCGCCTCCGGGTACGGCAGGCTCTCCGCGTCGCCGACCTCGTAGGCGATGTCGAGGCCGTCGTCGGCGGCCAGCCGCTTCGCGGTCGTGATCAGCGCGGGCGCGAGGTCGACCCCGGTGACCTGGCCACCGGCGCGCGCCAGCAACGTCGCCAGCGCCCCGGTCCCCGTCGCGACGTCGAGCACTCGCTCTCCGGGGCGAACGTCGAGCGCTCGCGCCACGTGGTCGAGCAGCGGCTGGTAGTGCTCCGGCAGTCGTTCGTAAGGGCCGGTGCCCCAGATGACGCTCTGCCGCTTCTTGAGCTCTTCGAACCCCATGCTCGCTCCTCCCGGCGCGCCTGTGACGGCGCGGTGCCGCACGCCCCAACCCCCGAAGGCCGTACGCAGGCACCTCCCCATCGCGCGCCACCTGAAAACCCGCTCCAGCCAGGCCGGCTGACGATCAGCCGGGCCCGCCGCGCCGCTCGCACGTGCCGGCCCGCGGAGGCCGACCCCGCTGACGTCCACCAGGCCTGGGCAGCTCAGCGGCCAGAGCCACAGGAGGCGAGCGAGGCGGTGCGGGTGACGCACGCCGGGCACCTTGCCGTCGCCGGCCTGAGTACCGAACAATGAGGTGGTCCTGCCGAGACACCGGACGGCGCGACACGCGCGGCGTCCAGCGGCAGGCGGGCGAACCCTTCGTCGGCCGCACCACCTCGGTTGCGGCAGCGCCCTCGAGCCGCCTCGCCACCCGGTGCGACGACCTGAGGAGATCAGCATGAGAGCCCGCGACCTGCCGCTCACCCTTGATGGTCGCCACGGCCGCCACAACGCCATCACCGACGTGCCCGGCGTCGAGGTCGGCTACGTGACGCTGACCGAAGCGGACGCGCGCACCGGCGTGACCGCGATCCTGCCGAGGGGAAGGCAGAAGGTCGGACTGCCGTGCGCCGCGGGCACCCACTCGCTGAACGGCAACGGCGAGATGACCGGCGTCACCTGGATCGAGGAGAGCGGCGCGCTGAGCCTGCCTGTCATGATCACCAACACGCACGCCGTCGGCACCGTCCACCGGGGCGTCATCGACTGGGTGGCCGCCCGCCACCCGGGGCTGGCCGCGCAGTGGCTGCTGCCCGTGGTGGCCGAGACCTGGGACGGCTACCTCAACGACATCAACGGCCCCCACGTACGGCCCGAGCACGCCGCCCAGGCCATCGAGGCGGCGGCGACGGGTCCCGTCGCCGAGGGCAACGTCGGCGGCGGCACCGGCATGAACTGCTACTCCTACAAGGGCGGCTCGGGCACGGCCTCACGGCTGGTCGGCCACGGCCCCGACACCTACACCGTGGGAGTGTTCGCGCAGGCCAACTTCGGCAGCCGCCACGAGCTGACCGTCGCCGGGCACAGGGTCGGGCCCTCGCTGCTCGACGACGACCCGATGTCCACCACCGACTGGTTCGCCCCCTCGGGCGCGGGCTCGGTGATCGTGGTCGTGGCCACGGACGCGCCGCTGCTGCCTGGCCAGTGCAAGGCGCTGGCGCGCAGGGTGCCGATGGGCCTGGCCAGGACGGGCACCACGGGCAGCCACTTCTCGGGTGACATCTTCCTGGCCTTCTCCACGGCCAACGAGGGCGCCCTGACCAGCGGGTTCACCGTCGACGACGACTACCAGAGCCTGCGTTTCGTGCCGTGGGGCCGGATGGACCCCTTCTACACCGCCGTGGTGCAGGCGGTGGAGGAGGCCGTGCTCAACGCCCTCACGGGCGCGGAGGAGATGATCGGCAGGAACGGGCACCGCTCGCCCGCCCTGCCGATCGGCAGGCTCATCGAGCTGCTGGCACAGGACGGGGCAGGCGCGGGATCCCGGTGAGGCGGTTGGCCTCGCGCAGCGTGCGCAGCCTGTCGACCTCGGCGGTCCACATGGCGCCCTTGGGCGTGGCCTTGGCCTTGCGGCGGGCGAGCCTGTCGTCGTAGGACTTCACGCCGAACGTCGCCCGCTGCCCCGCCTCGGCGGCGCGCAGCGCGTCGGTGAGCGCCTTGTCGAAGTGGAGGCCGGCGGCGCGCAGCTCCAGCTCGGGAGCGCCGGCGGCGCGCAGCTCGCGCAGCACCGCCTCGGCCTGCCTGGCCTTGGCGAGCAGCTCGGGGAAGCTCTTGGAGATCTCCTGGTCTGCGTGGAAGCGCACCTCGGCCTCACGGCTCACACGCGGACGGAAAAACGCCATCGGACAGCTCCCTTTCACTCGTTGCCAGCGGTAGCGTACGCCGTCCCCGGCCCGAACACCCACTCGGGGCCCGCTCCCCCGCGCGCCAGGAGGCCGGCCGCGTACACGGCGAGCGAAACGAGTGACCGCCTTTACAAAGTATGGCAGGATGATCTCCATGCCCGCCAAGCGACCACCCGTCCCGCTGTCTCGTGAGCGCATCATCGACGCCGCACTCCACATCGCCGACGGTCAGGGCCTGCGCAGGCTCACCATGCGCAGGCTCGGTGACGCGCTGCAGGTGGAGGCCATGGCGATCTACCACCACCTGCCGAGGGGCAAGGAGGCGCTCATGGACGCCCTGGCCGAGCACGTCACCGCGATCCAGGTCAACCCTGCCCCCACCTGGCAGGAGACCGCCAGGCAGTGGTGCAGGGCGCAGCGCGAGGCGCTCAGGGAGCATCCCGGGGTGCTCGCGCTCGCGCTGACCAAACCCCCGAAGGGCGCCACGGCCATCGCCATCATGGAGCAGACCGAGCAACTGACCGACGCCGGGCTCAGCGACGCCGCCGAGGCGGTGCGCACGCTGAGGGCCTTCGTCTTCGGCAGTGTCGCGGTGGAGGTGCAGCAGTCGGGATGGGCCGATCCCGAGCGCGACACCTGGACGCGTCGCGACGCCAGGGCCGACGCCGACTTCGAGCGCGGCATGGACGCGATGCTGCGCGGGCTGGGCGGGTAGTCGAGGGTTTACCACAACGTCAGCGTGTCGACGTTGGACCGTTATCCTGCGTAAGGCACCCTGTGTCGTGGGTCACACGATCTGGACCACCCGGGGATCCTCCTTGAATCGTCCGAACGGGCTATGTCGGAAACTGTGACGCACGCCGCACACTTGGCGCAGAATACGAAACAGCCCGAGCCGCTCCCCCGCCGCTTGCCCAGTGCGGGGAGCCACCCAAGAGATATCGGAGGCACGCCGATGTGCCCGCACGACCCGGCCTGTCCGGCTGCTGAGGCTCCCGACCGCGAGGCGGCACGTACCCTCGCCTCCCACCCCGAGCAGGGGTGGAGCCTTCTGTGCAACGGTGTGGTCCTGTTCGAGGACACCGGGGAGCTGCTGCCCAGCGGTGACGCGATCGCCCCCCACCGGCCCCACCCGCTGGTCGGCGCAGCCTGAGCCCTCAGTAACGCCCCGCGAGCCAGTCGGCGACCACCTCGCCGACCTTCGCGGGGTCCTTCTTGAGATCGTGTCCCTCGCCCCGCAGCACAACCAGGCGTGCGGCGTCAGCGGCGTCGGGCACGCCGAAGGGATCCCTGTCCCCGTTCACCACCAGCACGTCCACCCCCGCCGCCCGCAGCTCGTCGGCCCGTGACTTGTCGGGCCTGCCCGGCGGATGCAGCGGGAAGGCCAGCGCCACCACCGCGTCGGCGCCCACCGCCCCAGCGGTACGGCAGGCCACCCTGGCCCCGTTGCTCCGCCCTCCCTGGACGATCGGGAGCCCCGGATGGCGCGCGACCAGCTCCCGCAGCACCGCGATCCACGCCTCGTCCTGCCGCGCCGGCGAGCCTGGAGCCCTGGCCCCCGCCCTCCTGAACGGCTGCGTCACCCTGGCCACCGTGGCGCCCATCGCGAGCGCCGCCTCGCGCACGGCCAGCAGATCGGGCGCGTCCACCCCGCCGGCCGAGCCATGGGTGAGCACCAGCAGCAGCCTCGGCCGCTCGGCCTCGTCGACCTCGGCCAGCGCCGCCCCCCGCGGCGTCATGATCTCCATCCGTCCACGGTAGCGGGGTCGCTACCCGCCGCATCCGCCGCCTCGCGGCCGACGCCTCGGGAGCGACCCTCGGATCTCCCTTCCCCTACCCCGGGAAAACCCCGATACGGGGAAAGGCCGGTCTCGTCCCGAGGAAGGATGGCGGCAGGCCCCAGCGCGTGGGACATTGGCGGCATGTCTGACATCCACGACGATCTGCAGGCGACCCTCGAGACCCGCAAACACCTGGGACCCGACTATGAGGCCGCGCTCGTCGAGTCGTTCGTGGCCAGGCTGGACGCCACCATCGCCGAACGCGTCAAAGCGGAGGTGGATGCCCAGCGGCCGGCCAAGGCCAAGAAGAAGGGCAAGAGCGACGACATCGGCAGCGGGGCGATGGTGCCGATCACCGTCGGCTCACTGGTCCTGGCGATCCCCCTGTCGGCTATCGCAGGAAGCCAGGCGGGCCTCATCGGCCTGGCCATGGTGTGGGTCAGCATCGTCATCATCAACATCGCCGCGGCCGGCGCGGTCATGCGCCGGAGCTGAGCTCGTCCCTGTCGAGGCGCAGCCTGACCTGCTCGGCCAGCTCCTGGTCGGCGTGCGAGAGGCCGTAGGCCCAGACCCGCTCGGCGTCGTCGGCCCTGCCCCTCAGCGGCAGCGTACGGGCCAGCAGCTCGATGGCAAGCGAGGTGGACTCGGCCTCGGCGCGCTCGCCCCTGGCGGCGTCCTCGACCACCCCCGCGAACTCCGCGCACGCCAGCTCCAGATGCGCGATGCCCAGCAGCACCCGCAGCCGCCCCGCATGGGCGCCCTGGGCCAGCGGCAGCGTCTCGACGAGCACCGCGGCCGCCTCCCCCGGCTCGCCGCGATCCAGCAGCAGCTCGGCCAGCTCCTGCGCCGCCGTGCAGCTCAGCTCCGGGTCGCCGACCGAGATCGCCGCCCGCAGCTCCCGCTCGGCCTCCTCCTCGCCGTCGGCGAGGCGGGCCAGCGCCAGGTGCGCCAGCGGCAGGTAGGCGGCCGTGCCCACGCCCAGGACGGCCTGCCAGGCTCCTCGGGCCTGCTCGTCCTGGCCGTCGCGCTCGAAGCCTCTGGCCAGGTGGCAGGCGGCCTGCGCGGCGTACTCGGGATGGCCGGTGGCCAGGGCCGTACGCGCCGCCGACCTGGCGCCCTCGAGATCGCCTCGCTCCTCCAGGACCACGGCCAGACCCACGGCCGCCTGCGCCCTGTCGTGCCTGTCGGGGTCGGCGGCCAGTTGGGCGAAGATCTCGGCGGCGGCCTCGAGATCGCCGCTCTCGGCGAGACGACGGGCCTGTTCGAGCGGGCCGGTGTGCAGCTCGGTGTCGAGTTCGGGGGACGTCAAGAAGGCTCCTTCGACGGCGATCAACGCCGAGCCTAACGATTTCGCGCCGCCGCGTCGCCTGACATGACCATCCTGAGTGCGGCTGTTGGCCACTGCCCGACCCTGCGAAGCAGGACGTGCGGCCTCCCGTAGGGGAAACCGCACGTCCGAAGGGGTGGTCAGTCCTCGTAGGCCGACAGGGGCGGGCAGGAGCACACGAGGTTGCGGTCCCCGTAGGCCTGGTCGATCCGCCGCACCGGCGAGAAGTACTTGCCATCCCTCAGGTCCTGGACGGGGTAGGCCGCCTCGGTCCTGGTGTAGGGGTGCGCCCACTCGTCGGCCACCAGCGACTCCGCGGTGTGCGGGGCGTTGCGCAGCGGGTTGTCGCTCTTGTCGTACGAGCCGTCGGCCACCTTGGCGATCTCGCCGCGGATGGCGACCATCGCCTCGACGAACCGGTCGAGCTCGGCCAGGTCCTCGCTCTCGGTCGGTTCGATCATGAGCGTCCCCGCCACGGGGAAGGACATGGTCGGCGCGTGGAAGCCGTAGTCGATGAGCCGCTTGGCGACGTCGTCGACGCTGACCCCCGTCTCCTTGGTGATCTGGCGCAGGTCGATGATGCACTCGTGGGCGACCAGGCCGCCGCGGCCGGTGTAGAGGACCGGGTAGTGCGGGGCCAGGCGGCGCGCGAGGTAGTTGGCCGACAGGATGGCCTGCTCGGTGGCGGCCTTGAGGCCCTCGCCCCCCATCATCCTGACGTAGGCCCAGGAGATCGGCAGGATGCCCGCCGAGCCGTACGGCGCCGCCGAGACGGGGCCCACGGGCGAGCCCTGCGCCAGCGGGTGACCGGGCAGGAAGGCGGCCAGGTGGCCGCGGACCGCCACGGGGCCCACGCCGGGGCCGCCGCCGCCGTGCGGGATGCAGAAGGTCTTGTGCAGGTTGAGGTGCGAGACGTCGGCGCCGAACTCGCCCGGCTTGGCGAGGCCGACCAGCGCGTTGAGGTTGGCGCCGTCGACGTAGACCTGGCCGCCCGCCGCGTGGACCTTGGCGCAGACCTCGGTGATCGTCTCCTCGTACACGCCGTGCGTGGACGGGTAGGTCACCATGATCGCGGCGAGCTGCTCGGCGTGCTTGGCGATCTTGGCGTCGAGGTCGTCCATGTCGACGTTGCCGTTGTCGTCACAGGCCACGACCACGACCCGCATGCCCGCCATGACGGCGCTGGCGGCGTTGGTGCCGTGCGCGGAGGAGGGGATGAGGCAGACGTCGCGGTGGGTGTCGCCGTTGGCCCTGTGGTAGGCGCGGATGGCCAGCAGCCCGGCGAACTCGCCCTGCGAGCCCGCGTTGGGCTGGATGGAGACGGCGTCGTAACCGGTCACCTCGGCCAGCCAGCCCTCGAGGGTCTCGACCAGCTCGACGTAGCCGCCCGCCTGCTCGAGCGGGGCGTAGGGGTGGATGCCCGCGAACTCGGGCCAGGTGATGGGCTCCATCTCGGTGGTGGCGTTGAGCTTCATCGTGCAGGAGCCGAGCGGGATCATCGACCTGTCGAGCGCGATGTCCTTGTCCTGGAGCCTGCGCAGGTAGCGCAGCATCGAGGTCTCGGAGTGGTGGGTGTGGAAGACCGGGTGGGTGAGGTAGTCGCTCTCGCGCGTCAGCGCCTCGGGCAGGCCGTCCTCGGCGGCCAGGTCGGTCAGCGACACGCTCACGCCGAAGGCGGCGGCGACCTGCTCCAGGTGGGCCAGCGTGGTCTTCTCGTCGCAGGCGATCGAGACGTGGTCGGCGTCGGCCTGCCAGAGGTTGACGCCGCGCTCGGCGGCGGCGGCCACGACCTGGGCGGCCCTGCCGGGCACGCGGGCGAGCACGGTGTCGAAGAAGTCGTCGTGGACGACCTCGACCCGGCCGGCGCGCAGCGTCTGCGCGAGCGTGACGGCCATGCGGTGGGTGCGCCTGGCGATGCGGCGCAGCCCCTCGGGGCCGTGGTAGACGGCGTACATGCCCGCGATGACGGCGAGCAGCACCTGGGCGGTGCAGATGTTGCTGGTGGCCTTCTCGCGGCGGATGTGCTGCTCGCGGGTCTGCAGGGCCAGCCGGTAGGCGGGGTCGCCGTCGGCGTCGACAGAGACGCCCACCAGGCGGCCGGGCATCTGCCGCTGCAGGCCCTCGCGGACCGACATGTAGGCGGCGTGCGGCCCGCCGAAGCCGAACGGCACGCCGAAGCGCTGCGAGGAGCCGATCGCGATGTCGGCGCCCAGCTCTCCAGGGGCGGTGACGAGGGTCAGCGACAGCAGGTCGGCGGCGGCGACCACCAGGGCTCCACCGGCGTGTGCCCGCTCGGCCACGGCGCGGAAGTCGCGCAGGCGGCCAGACGCGCCGGGGTACTGCACCAGCACGCCGAAGCACTCGGGCAACTCGCCCTCCAGGTCGCTCTCGACGAGCGAGATGCCCAGTGGCTCGGCGCGGGTGGCCAGCACCGCCTTGGTCTGCGGCAGCGCGTCGGCGTCGACGACGAAGACGTCGCTCTTGGACCTGCCGGCCCTGCGCGCCAGCGTCATCGCCTCGGCGGCGGCGGTGGCCTCGTCCAGCAGGGAGGCGCCGGCCACGTCGAGGCCCGTCAGGTCGGAGACGACGGTCTGGAAGTTGAGCAGCGCCTCGAGGCGGCCCTGCGAGATCTCGGGCTGGTAGGGCGTGTAGGCGGTGTACCAGCCCGGGTTCTCCAGCAGGTTGCGGCGGATCACGGCGGGCGTGATCGTGTCGTAGTAGCCAAGGCCGATCATCGAGGTCAGCACCCGGTTGCGGTCGGCGAGCGCGCGCAGCTCGGTGATCACCTCGGTCTCGCTCGCCGCGGCGGGCAACCTGAGCTGGTCCTTGGCCCTGATGGCCTCGGGCACCGCCACCGCCACCAGGTCGGCGACCGATTCGAAGCCGACCGCCTCCAGCATCCTGGCCTGCTCGGCGTCGGAGGGCCCGATGTGACGGGTCGCGAAAGGCGGCGCAGCGAGGTCGCTGAGGGGCTCGGTCATGGAACTGCCTCCCAAGGCTGGTGGAGAGCACGGGCGTATGCCGGATCTCCCCCTCTGTCATCAACCTGAGAGGTTCGCCCGCGCGGACGCGGGTTTGCACCGTCGGTGAGACACGCCTGGCTGGCGCGCTGCTTTCCAGAGTTGCCTCACCCGAGCGGTACAGGGTGCCTGAGAGATTCCGGGGAGGTTTGCTCCTTCGGCGCCCCGGCTCTCCCGGGGACTCTCCCGCACGGGGTCGTCAGCATCTCCAGGCTACCAGCGATGGCGCATCAGCCCAGTCTCCGGGCCCTCCTGCGCTGGGCCAGCTCGTCAGCGGGGTGGTCGGCCGGGACGTTGTCCTCGACCGCCGCCCGTTCCCCCGGCAGCTCCGCGAGCGATCCCTCGACCTCGCGCCAGACCCTGCCGAGCGCGATCCCGAACACTCCCTGACCGCCCTGCAGCAGGTCGATGACCTCGTCGGGCGACGTGCACTCGTAGACGCTCACTCCATCGCTCATCAGCGTGATCCTGCTCAGGTCGCCGACGCCCCTGTCGCGCAGGTGCTGGACGGCGGTGCGGATCTGCTGCAGCGACACACCGGTGTCGAGGAGGCGTTTGACCACCTTGAGCACCAGGATGTCGCGGAAACTGTAGAGGCGTTGGGAGCCCGAGCCCTGCGCGGCTCTTATCGTGGGCTCCACCAGTCCAGTGCGGGCCCAATAGTCCAACTGCCTGTAGGTGATGCCGGCCGCCGCGCAGGCCGTGGGGCCGCGATAGCCGATGTCGCCAGGCAGAGTCGCGGGCTGCTCGTCGAAGAGCAGTCCCTGCTCCCCGGCACGCTGGCGCGCACTCTCGCGCCGCACCGGGTCTTCCTGGCCGGCCGTCTTTCCCTCGCCGCTGCTGACCGCCACGCGGACCTCCGGCTTTCTCTCATCCCGTGGTCTGATCTGGGGGTTCGTCAATAACAACCACAGGTTTCACTTGCACCGTAGGACCGTGACCATCCGCAGTCAACGATCCGGCTCGGCGCGTCGTGAAGCGTAAATGCAGTGAAATGCCGACCCCAGGTGTTGGCCAAGGGTTCGGGCGCTCACAAAGGGAGTCCTACCCAGCCCGCCCGAAGTCCTCGGGCGTGATGGTGTCAAGGAACTCCCTGAACTTCTCCACCTCATCCTCCTGGTCATCAGGGATGATCACCCCGGCCTCCTGGACGACCTCCTCGCTGGCGAAGATCCGCGCACCCGTGCGCAGCGCCAGGGCGATGGAGTCGGAAGGACGCGCCGAGACCTCCACACCGTTGGAGAAGACCAGGTCGGCGAAGAAGATGCCGTCACGCAGAGCGACGATGTTGACCGCGCGCAGGCCGACCCCGAGCGCGCTCAGCACGTCGCGGAACAGGTCGTGCGTCAACGGCCTCGGCGGCGGCTCCTCCGCCTGCGCGAGCGCGATGGCCGTGGCTTCGGTCATACCAATCCAGATCGGGAGAAACCTCTCCCCTTGCGCCTCCTTGAGCAGAACGATCGGCTGATTTGTGGGCATTTCTACACGAACGCCCACTACCTCCATCTGCAACACGGGCTGCTCCGAATTCACTGACCGGTGACCCCAGGGGGCTCCGCAATAGTTTGGCCGCTCTTCCGCAATTCAACGTAACACCCGGAGGGCGTGGAATGTCCCCTGCCCCATGGCGTCGCCGACAACCTACCTCGCCTTCCTCGCCAGGTCAGCCCGCTCCACGGGATCGGGGGCTCCGTCCGGCACCCGGCCGGGAGGGGGCGAGGGCGAGCGGGCGAGCGCCGAGGTCCGGCCCCAGGCGCCGCCCAGGCCGACCGGGGGAAGCGCGGAGGTCAGCCGCCCAGGACGGAGCGGACCGAGCCGCGCAGCAGGGCCGCGTGCAGCTCGAGCAGCCGGCCGGAGAGCTCGCGCGCCACCTCGTCGGCCTCGCCGATGGCTCCGGGGGCGCGGCGCTTGAGAATGGGGGCCACGCTCTGCTCGACCAGGCCGGCCTCGCGCTCGGCCGCGGCCTTGACCGCGCGCAGGTGCCTGGCGTGCAGGCCGTACTTGGCCAGGGCGCCGACGCTGCGCGCGATCTTCAGCGCGTCCTCGTCGTAGCGGCGCGCGACGGGCGCGAGCAGGCCGTAGTCCTCGAGCTCGGTGAGCGCCTCCTCGTCGAGGCCGCTGGCCTCGAGCAGCTCGGCGCGGCTGAGCCGCACCTCCTTGACCTCCGGCACCGCGCGCGGACGGCCGAGCTCCTCGGCCATCTTGTCCTTGATGACGCGCAGCGGCAGGTAGTGGTCGCGCTGCTCGGTGAGGATGAAGCGCAGCTGCTCGACGTGCATGTAGGTGAACTTGCGAAACCCCGAGGGGCTGCGTTCGGGCTCGATCAGCCCCTCGCTCTCCAAGAAGCGGATCTTGGAGACGGTGACGTCGGGGAACTCGCCCTGCAGCAGGGCGAGCACCTCCCCGATGCTCATGTGCGAGCGCGCCGCCTGGGGACTCATGCGCCCCGCGTGAGGAAGACGAGGCGGAACTTGCCGATCTGCACCTCGTCGCCGCTGTGGAGGGGGACCTCCTCGATGCGCTCCCTGTTGACGTAGGTGCCGTTGAGGCTGCCGACGTCGCGGACGGTGAAGGCGCCGCCGGGATGGCGGTAGAACTCCACGTGCCGCCTGGAGACGGTGATGTCGTCGAGGAAGATGTCGCTCTCGGGGTGGCGGCCCGTGGTGGTCAGGTCACGGTCGAGGCGGAAGCGGCTGCCCGCGTTGGGCCCCCTCGTGACGACGAGCAGCGCCGCGCCAGGGGGCAACTGCTCGACCGCGGCCCGCTCGGCGAGGAGAGCGTCCGCCGTCTCCGCCTCATACGCCTCGATTCCCGCGACGGAGATCGTCGAGGTGGTGTCTCCGGCGACCTCATGTCTGGTCAGCGGCGACCCACACCGGGAGCAGAAACGGGCATCCTCGGGGTTGGCATGACCGCACTGCGTACAGTAGACGCTCGGCATCGATCGGCTCGGCCTCCTACCGCGAAGACGCGGCGACGGTTGATCAGGGCGCCCCTCGCCTCTTCGCTCGTTCACGTTTGCGAATGCCGCAACTTACGCTGATCAGTGGCAAAGGTCAAGGCGAGAGGCTGCACGACAGGTTCGGACGGTGACAAAGTTACCGCCGAGCCGCCCTCAAGGTCCATGCCGCCGCGCCATCTGAGTTGTCACGTTCCCGCCGCCCTCTCCACGATCCGCGCCCACCTGTCCAAAAAGGCCTGCGCGGTGTCGAAGTCGTGGGCCTCGGCCCACAGGTCGGTGGCGGGCTCGGAGGCAGCCGGCAGGATCAGCGCCCAGCGCCCGTCCTCGCCGACCACGCGCACGCCGTCGGTGGTGTCGAGGCGGAAGCCCTCCGCGGCCTCGATCACCGAGCGCATCACCGCCCCCTTGGTCGCCCACGGCGTCGGGACGGTCCGCTTGAGCAGCTTGGCCTCGGGGATCCTCGCGTCGATCTGGCTGAGCGTCAGCCGCGTGCGGGCCACGAGGCCGAGCAGGCGCAGGAAGACGGCCAGGCCGTCGACCGTGGGCCCGAACTCCGGCACGATGAAGCCGCCCCTGCCGTCACCGGCGAAGATCATGTACGGCCTGGCGGCGGCGGTGGTGAGCGCGTCGAGGGAGGTGGAGGTCCACTCCACCTGGACCCCGTGGAAGCGGCAGACCTGTTCGGCCACCCTGGTGGTCGTGACGGGCAGCGCCACCCTGCCCCTGCGTCGCTCGGCGGCGACCAGGTCGAGCACCACCAGCAGCGCCCGCTCCTCGCTGATGAGCTGGCCCATCTCGTCGACCAGGGCGATGCGCTCGCCCACCGGGTCGAAGCGTACGCCGAAGGAGGCGCGCGAGGAGCCGACGAGCTCGGACAGGCGCTGCAGGTCGCGGCGGCGCTCGGCCAGCGTCTCGGTGGGCGAGGCGGAGTCGAGGCGGGCGTTGACGGTCAGCACCTCCACGCCGAGGCGGCCCAGCAGGGTGGGCAGGACCAGCGAGGAGGTGCCGCCCGCGCAGTCGACGACCACCTTCATGTCGTTGACGCCGGTCATGTCCACGTATCGCAGGAGTTCCTGGGCGTAGTCCTCGACCGCCCTCGCGGGGAAGCTCAGCTCACCGATCTCGCCGGGGAAGGCCCTGCGGAACTCCTGACGGGAGAAGACGCGCTCCAGCTTGCGCTGGCTGGCCGGGGACAGGTCGGCGCCTCTGGAGTCCATGAAGACGATGTCGACGCTCTGCGGGTCCCCCGAGGTGGTGCGCAGGGCGATGCCGCCGCTGGCGGGCCTTCGGGAGGTGTGGAAGCGGGCCACGGGCAGCGGCATGGCCTCCAGGTCGAGCACGTCGATGGCGCCCGCCGTCAGCGCGCTGATGACGGCGCGCTTGAGCGCTCTGGCCGCGCGGGAGGAGTCGCGCGAGGTGATGACCGTGTCGCCCTTCTTCAGGGTGGTGGCGTAGGCGCTGGCCAGCCGTACGCACAGCTCCGGGGTGATCTCGACGTTGACCAGGCCGCTGACGCCGCGCGGGCCGAACAGGCTGCGCTGGCCGCGCGACTCCCAGATGACGCTGGTGTTGACGACCGCGCCCGCCTCGACGGTCTTGAAGGGATAGACCTTGACGCCGCTGGAGACGTAGGCCTCGGCCTCGATGACGCACTCGTCGCCGACGACGGCGTTCTCCTCGATCCTGGCGCCGGTCATCAGGTCGGTGTTCTTACCGATGACGCAGCCGCGCAGGTTCACCCCCGGGCCGATGTAGACGTTGTCGTGGACGACGGCGCGGTGCAGGAAGGCGCCCTCACGCACCACGGCGTTGCTGCCGAGCACGGTGTACTCACGAAGCTCGGCGCCCGCCTCGATCTTGACGTAGTCGCCGATCAGCAGGGGGCCCTTGAGCACGGCGTCGGGGTCGACCGCCGCGCCCTCGCCGACCCAGATGCCCGGTGACATCTCGAAGCCGCCGATGTCGAGGTCGACGCGTCCGGACAGCGCGTCGGCCTGGGCCTTCATGTAGCTCTCGTGGGTGCCGACGTCCTCCCAGTAGCAGTCGGAGACGTAGCCGTAGATGGGCGCGCCGCGCTTGAGCAGGCGGGGGAAGATGTCGGAGGACCAGTCGACGGCCTCGCCGGCGGCGACCTCGTCGAGGACCTCGGGCTCCATCACGTAGATGCCGGTGTTGACGGTGTCGGAGAAGACCTGGCCCCAGGTGGGCTTCTCCAGGAAGCGCTGCACCCTGCCCTGGTCGTCCACGATGATGATGCCGAACTCGAGGGGGTTGGGGACGCGGGTCAGCCCGATCGTGACGAGGGCGGAATTCTCGCGGTGAAACCTGATCATGTCCGATAAGTCGATATCGGTCAGAGCGTCACCGGAAATAACGAGAAAACGATCATCGCGGAGTTTGTCGGCCGCGTTCTTGACGCTGCCCGCCGTGCCGAGGGGAAGGTCTTCGGTGGCGTAGTGCAGGCGCATGCCCAGTTCGTCGCCGTCGCCGAAGTAGCTGCGCACCAGCGCCGCAAGGAACTGGACGGTGACGACGGTCTCGGTCAACCCGTGGCGTTTCAGCAGGCGGAGGACGTGTTCCATGATCGGGCGGTTGACCACGGGGAGCAGGGGTTTGGGCTGGTTCGCGGTCATCGGCCGCAGCCGAGTCCCCTCCCCGCCTGCCATGACGACCGCCTTCACTCGATCACTCCTTCTTCGCAGCGGTTACGAGTTGGCGCACCTGTACCACATACAGCAGTCCTGCCCACCAGTACAGGCCCGTTCCCCAGATGGCGAACGCCCATCCGATAATCCTTGCAATATCGGCATACCAGGCTCCGGTGTGCGAGGCCAGGAAGAGGAGGGGGAAGGCGTACATCAGATTGGCCATGGCGGCCTTGCCGAGGAAATGCACGGGCAGTGCCTTGTAGCCGTACTTGCGGAGCACGGGGAAGAAACATCCGACGAAGATCTCGCGACCCAGGATGATCGCGACCAGCCACCACGGGATGACCTCGCGCAGCAGCAGGCCGAGCAGGGTGGCGAAGACGTAGAGCTTGTCGGCGGCGGGGTCGATGAGACGGCCGAGCCTGCTGGTCTGGTTCCACGCGCGGGCGATCTTGCCGTCGAGCCAGTCGGTGAACCCCGCGACCATGAGCAGCGCGATCGCCCAGCCGTCCGCCTTGGGCCCGAGAACCAGCCAGAGGAACACGGGGACGCCGAGCAGACGCAGGAAGCTCAGCAGGTTCGGAACCGTCCAGATTCGGTCCTCGGCGGAAGTTTCACTCACGCTGCCGACCCTACTGCGTCGCCCACCTGCGCACGCTGGGCCGCCCGCCCGCTGTTTCCGCGCGGGTTCGGCCGGCCGCGGGCGGCAGGGGGTTGCGCGACACCCGGGTGATCGGGTTACGGTGGCGCCGACCAACGCGGGAGCCCGGTGCGGACCGGGCTGAGAGGACGGCTGACCAGCCGCCGACCGCCAGAACCTGCTCCGGGTAATGCCGGCGAAGGGAGTTTGCGCGATGAGTGGCGCGCGCTTTTCCAAGACCTACCAGGGTGAGCTCAGGGTCCCCATGCGGGAGATCGGACTGAGCGACGGCACCGTGTTCACCGTCTACGACACCTCGGGCCCCTACACCGACCCTGCCGTCGAGACCGACGTCACGCGCGGCCTGAGCCCCCTGCGCGAGCAGTGGATCCTCGATCGCGCCGACGTCGTCGGGTACGGCGGCCGCCAGGTCAAGCCGCTCGACGACGGCTACCGCGACCAGGCCTCGTGGAAGCGCGCCCACGCCGTGCCCCGCCTGGGCGCGCGGCGCCAGCCGCTCAGGGCGGCGGGCGGGCCCGTCACCCAGCTCGCCTACGCCCGCAGGGGCGTCGTGACGAAGGAGATGGAGTTCGTCGCCGTGAGGGAGGGCGTCGAGGCCGAGTTCGTCCGCGCCGAGGTGGCCGCGGGCAGGGCGATCATCCCGGCCAACGTCAACCATCCCGAGAGCGAGCCGATGATCATCGGCCGCAACTTCCTCGTCAAGATCAACGCCAATATCGGCAACTCCGCCGTCACCTCCTCCATCGAGGAGGAGGTGGAGAAGATGACCTGGGCCATCCGCTGGGGCGCCGACACCGTCATGGACCTCTCGACGGGTCGTGACATCCACACCACCCGCGAGTGGATCATCCGCAACTCCCCCGTGCCCATCGGCACCGTGCCGCTCTACCAGGCGCTGGAGAAGGTCGGCGGGGTCGCGCCCGACCTGTCGTGGGAGGTCTACCGCGACACCCTGATCGAGCAGTGCGAGCAGGGCGTCGACTACGTGACCGTCCACGCGGGCGTACGTCTGTCCTATGTCCCCCTCACCGTCGGCCGCAAGACCGGCATCGTCTCGCGCGGCGGCTCGATCATGGCGGCGTGGTGCCTGGCCCACCACCGCGAGAACTTCCTGTACGAGAACTTCGAGGAGATGTGCGAGATCCTCGCCTCCTACGACGTCGCCTTCTCCCTCGGCGACGGCCTGCGCCCCGGCTCGATCGCCGACGCCAACGACGAGGCCCAGTTCGCCGAGCTGCGCACGCTGGGCGAGCTCACCGGGATCGCACGCTCCCGCGACGTCCAGGTCATGGTCGAGGGCCCTGGCCACGTGCCCATGAACAAGATCAAGGAGAACGTCGACCTGCAGCGCGAGCTCTGCGACGACGCCCCCTTCTACACCCTCGGCCCCCTCGTCACCGACATCGCGCCGGGCTACGACCACATCACCTCGGGGATCGGCGCGGCCATGATCGGCTGGTACGGCACCGCCATGCTCTGCTACGTCACGCCGAAGGAGCACCTGGGGCTGCCCGACAGGGAGGACGTCAAGACCGGCGTCATCACCTACAAGATCGCCGCGCACGCCGCCGACCTCGCCAAGGGGCACCCGAAGGCCCAGGAGTGGGACGACGCGCTGTCGGAGGCGCGCTTCGAGTTCAGGTGGGAGGACCAGTTCGAGCTGTCCCTCGACCCCGGCACCGCCCGCTCCTTCCACGACGAGACGCTGCCCGCCGCGCCCGCGAAGACGGCGCACTTCTGCAGCATGTGCGGGCCGAAGTTCTGCTCGATGCGCATCTCGCACGACCTGAGGGCGGCGGAGGGCATGCGCGCCAAGTCGGAGGAGTTCGTGGCCGGGGGCGGCGAGGTCTACGTTCAGCTGACCGACAGACCGCTCCTTCCGAGAGAGGAGCGGGGACAGAGCGAAGTCTAGGAGCGGGCCGCCCTGAGGAAGGAGCGGATGAGGGCGGAGTCCTTCACGCCCCTGGCCACCTCGACGCCGCTCGAGACGTCCACGCCCCATGGCCGCGCGGCCTCGATCGCCTGCCGTACGTTGCCGGGGTCGAGGCCGCCCGCCAGCAGCCAGTTCCCCGACGGCCTGCCCCGCACGGCCGTCCAGTCCCACGGCTCGCCCGCGCCCGCCCTGGGCGCGTCGACGATCAGCAGGTCCTCGTCGAAGGCTCCGGTGCGCAGGTCGGCGTCGGCCGCCACGGCGCGCACGAGGGTGAGGCCGAGATCCTTCAGCGCGGTGAAGTCGGCGTGCGGGTGCCTGCCGTGCAGCTGGACGGCTCCGACCCCGGCGGCCTGGGCCGCCTGCCGTACCTCTTCCACCGGCTCGCCCATGAAGACGCCCACGGTCAGCACGTGAGAGGGTGCCAGCGCGGCCAGCTCCGCGGCCCGCGACGGGGTGACCCTGCGCGGGCTGGCGGTCATGACGAGCCCGATCGCGTCGGCGCCGGCCTCGACGGCCGCCTCGACGTGCTCGGGCTCGCTCAGCCCGCAGATCTTCACGAACATAGCCGAAAGCCTAGCGCCGGCGTGAGGCCGCGGGCGACCAGGCCCAGACGGTGGTCAGCGCCAGCAGGCCGAACATGAGCACGCCGTTGGGCACGTGCGCGCCCAGGCCGATGGCCAGCAGGAAGTGCTGGGCGATGCCGAGCACGAACAGCGCGAGGCTGGCGAGCGCGGGCCAGCCCGCGCCCCTGCCCGGACGCCAGTACAGGACGGCGGCGACGATCTGGAGCAGGCCGATCAGGTGGGAGACCATGCCGATCATGACGTGGGTCTCGGCGACCCCGAGATCGGCGGCGATGCCGGTGTCGGTGAAGACCAGCGCCTGGCCCGCGAACATGGCCGCGACGAGCAGCGAGACCGCGTGGGCGAGCACGAGGACGCGCAGGGTGTAGAGCAGCCCTGAGGAGACAGGGGAGACAGACGTGGCTGAGGTCACGTCGTGCATGAGGTGGTCCTTCCTGGAGAGGTGAGGACCACATCGTGACGGCGCGGGCACCCGGCGGTCGTCAGCCTGCCGGGTGATGCCCCGGTCAGCCCCGCGGCGGATGCCGCACGGGGCGGAAGGCGGCGTCGACCAGGCCGATGCGGTGCGCGACGACGGCGGCCTGGATGCGGTTGCGCAGGCCGAGCTTGTCCATCGCCGAGCCGACGTGGGTCTTTACCGTGGTGACGCCGACGTGCAGCCTGTCGGCGATCTCGGCGTTGGACAGGCCGGTGCCGACCAGGGCGAGCACCTCGAGCTCCCGCTCGGTGAGCCCGACGGGCGCGGGTGTGGCCTGCTGCTCGGCGGCCAGCGCCCGCTCGACCACCCTGCGCAGCACCGAGGGGGCCAGCAGCTGCTCGCCCGAGGCCGCCCTTCGCACGGCGTCGACCATGCGCTCCGGCTCGTCGTCCTTGACCAGGAAGCCCAGCGCTCCGACGCGCAGGGCCGCGTAGACGTTGGCGTCGTCGGCGAAGGTGGTGAGGACCACGATCTTGGCGCCCGGCTGCGAGCCCAGGATGCGCTTGATCGCCTCGAGGCCGTCGACCCTGGGCATGCGCAGGTCCATGAGCACCACGTCCGGCCTGTGGTGTTGGGCCAGGCGCACCGCCTCCGCGCCGTCCTCGGCCTCCCCGACGACCTCCATGTCGCCCGCCGCCTGCAGCAACATGCGCACGCCGGCTCTGACCAGCGCCTGGTCGTCGGCCACCACCACTCGGATCACGTCGTCACCTTGGTCTTCGGATAGGGAAGGGTCACCGACAGCCGCCAGCCGCCGCCGTCGGGTCCTGCGCTCAGCGTGCCGCCCAGCGCCTTGGCGCGCTCGCGCATGCCCGCCAGCCCCTGCCCCGAGGACGGCAGCGGCTCGCGCACCGTGGGCGGGCGGCCGTTGGACACCTCGACGAGGAGCTCCCCGTCACCCGCGGCCAGCCCCACCCGTACGGCGGTGCCCGGCCCCGCGTGCTTGAGCACGTTGGTCAGTCCCTCCTGCACGATGCGGGCGGCCGAGGCCCTGGCCACCAGCGGCGCCTCGCCGAGCGCGGGGTCGACGTCGAGGTCGACCAGCAGCCCCGCGGCGATCATCCGCTCGGCGGACTCGGTGACCACGTCGGCGGGGTCGGCCAGCAGCGCGGCGTCGCCGCCGGGGTCGCGCAGCACGTCGAGCAGGCCGCGCAGGTCCTCGAGCACCTGGTGGCCCGTCTCCTTGATGTCGGCCAGCGCGTCGGCGACGGGACCGTCGGGGGCGGCGTAGCGGGCGGCGCCGGCCCGCAGCACCATCGCCCCGACGTGGTGGGCGACGATGTCGTGGACCTCGCGGGCGATGCGCTCGCGCTCGGCCAGCTGGTCGGCGCGCAACTGGGCGATGGCCAGCCGCTCGGACTCGCGCACCCGCAGCCGCTCGGCCTCCGCGGCCGACTGCCTGGCGCCCGCGTACCTGCCGATCGCGATCGGGGTGGCCACCACCACGAGCATCAGCCCCACCTTGAGCCCGGTGACGGTGCCCTCGGAGCCGACCACCACGAGCGAGGCCAGGAAGCTGGCCGCCACGTAGACGACCAGGTTCCAGAACCAGGAGGCCACCCGCATCGCGAACACGCCGACCGAGATCAGCAGCAGGACGTGGACGGTGCTGGTCGCCGCCGAGAAGGCCTGGTTGGACAGGAGCAGCATCGCCCCCTCGACCAGGAACACCACCGCGGGCAGCCGCCTGGCCACGCCCAGGGCCAGCCCCGCGACCACCACGAACGAGACGATCACCCAGGCGGGCTGCTCGCTGGTGTGCCACATGGGCCAGGTGCCGAGCACCGCGACGGCCACGCCCGCCCCCGCCAGCAGCACGTCGGGGGTGACCTCGGGCTCCTTCAGCCGCCCCGCGGGACCGCGCAGATAGCGGCCGACCAGGGCGGGCAGCAGCGGGATGCCGACGGAGTAGACCCAGGCCGCGCCGGTGAAGCCGGTGCCGGGGTCGGCGATGTTGAGGCCGGTGGCCAGCGCGCCCGGCACGACGGCGACGAGGGTGGCGAGCCAGCCTCGCAGGTAGCCGGTGGCGCCGATCGCGACGCAGAGCAGGATCTGCGCGGTGTTGGAGGTGAAGGCCTCGATCTGGTCGGTGAACAACAGGAACGCGGCCAGGTAGAGGCTGACGTGGACGGGACGGCGCCGCACGAACCCCATCGGCGCGCCGACCAGGACGGCGAAGACGGGGACCAGCCAGTCGGGCGCCGCCCCTGCCCCCGCCTTGCCCGACATCAGCAGGTCGAGGGCCACTCCTGAGGCGGCAAGCAGCACGTCGGGTGCCACACCACGCCATCGCATGGGGACAACCGTATCGAGGACCGCCGCCTGCTCCGTCCTCCCGATGGAGGAGTTCGCATCCTCCAAGTGGCCGGTTTTCTGGCCGCAAGTCGGATGAGCGGGCTTGCGCGGGGGTCGTAACGTTGGTCCCATGCCCAACGACACCACGTTGTTCCTCGGCCAGTTCATGCGCTCCCCCGCGACCATCGGAGCCCTGGCGCCCAGCTCACGGCGGCTGGCGGAGACGGTGTGCACCCCCGTGCCCGAGCGCGGCGAGCCGACCGTGGTCGAGTTGGGCCCCGGCACCGGGCCGTTCACCGCCGAGATCCAGCGCAGGCTGGACGGGCGTGGCCATCACCTGGCGATCGAGTTGAACCCCACGCTGGCCTCCCTGCTCGCCGATCGCTTTCCCCGGGTGGACGTGGCGCAGGACGACGCGGCCCGCCTGCCCGACCTGCTCCGCGATCGCGGCCTGACCAGGGCGGACGTGGTGGTCAGTGGGCTGCCGTGGGCGGCATTCCCCGAGACGCTGCAGGAGCGGCTGCTCGGCGCGGTCACCTCCACCCTGTGCCCGTCGGGGGCGTTCACGACCTTCTCCTACATCCACGCGATGCCGCTGGGCTCGGCTCGCCGCTTCCGCGCGCTGCTGGCCGACCGCTTCGAGGAGGTCGTGCTGGGCCGTACCGTGTGGCGCAACACCCCGCCCGCCTACGTGCTGCACGCCCGCCGTCCGCGCTGACCCCTGTCGGCTGGACAGAACTTCGTTCTACGATTGCGCACGCAACGAGAATGGGGTGATCGAGGTGGACTTCACGCTCCCCGAGAGCGCGCTGACCGTCCAGCAGGGCGTCGGTGACATCTGCTCGCGCTACGACATGGACTACTGGCAGCGCTGCGAGGCCGACAAGCGCTGGCCGGAAGAGGTGTGGGCGGAGCTGGCCAAGGGCGGATGGCTGGGCCTGGCCGTACCCGAGGAGTACGGCGGCGGCGGGCAGGGCCTGCTGGAGCTGGCGGTGGCGACCGAGACCCTGGCCGCCTCAGGGGCGGCGGGCGGTTCGGCGTTCACCTACGTGCTCACCCCGGGCTTCGGCGCGCTGACCCTGGCCAGGCACGGCAGCGCCGAGCAGCGGGCCGCGTTGCTGCCAGGGCTGGCCACCGGCGAGATCGAGACGTGCTTCGCGCTGACCGAGCCGGACGCGGGCTCCAACTCGCTGGCGATCACCACCTCTGCGCGCCGCGACGGCGACGACTACGTGATCAACGGGCAGAAGATCTGGATCACGGGGGTGCAGCGGGCCACCTGGATGATGCTCGTCACCAGGACGATCCCGGCGGCCGAGGCGAAGCCGCGCACGAACGGGATGACCGTCTTCCTGGTCAACGTGCCCGAGGCGGTGGCGGCGGGCCGGCTGTCCTTCCGGCCGATCCCCAAGATGGGCGCCAACACCACGCCCTCGAACATGGTCTTCCTCGACGACCTGCGCGTGCCCGCCTCCAGCGTGGTCGGCCAGATCGACCAGGGCGCCCTCGTCCTGTGGGACATCCTCAACCCCGAGCGGATCCTGCTGGCCGCCTCGGCGCTGGGCGGGGCCGAGGTGGCGCTGCGGGTGGGGGTGAGCTACGCCAAGGAGCGCGAGGTGTTCGGGCGGCCGATCGGCGCCAACCAGGCCATCGCCTTCCCTCTCGCCCAGGTCAAGGCGAAGATCGAACTGGCCAGGCTCATGCTGTACAAGGCCGCGTGGTCCTTCGACCGGCAGCTGCCGTGCGGCACCGAGGCCAACATCGCCAAGCTGACCGCCTCGCAGGCGGCGTGGGAGGCGGCGGACGCGGCCTTCCAGACGCACGGCGGGATGGCCTACTCGCTGGAGTACCCGGTGGCGCGGCTGCTCACCGACGCGCGGATCGGCAAGATCGCGCCGGTGACGGAGGAACTGCTGCTGAACCACCTGGCCACCCAGGTGCTCGGGCTGCCGCGCAGCTTCTAGAAGGACGGCGGGCGCTTGTCTCGCAGCGCCCGCACCCCCTCCTGGACGTCGGGGCCGGAGAAACCGAGGAACTCCATGGCCAGGGAGGCGTCGAAGGTCGGGCCCGCCATCCTGAGCCAGTTGTTGAGTGAGTACTTGGTCAGCCTGATCGCCTCCTGGGAGCCCGCCGCGAGCCTCACCGCGATGTCGAGCGCCCTGTCGTGCACCTCGGAGTCGTCGACGCAGAGGCTGACCAGGCCCATCCGCTCGGCCTGCTCGCCGGTGACCGGCTCGCACAGCAGCAGGTGGTACTTGGCCTTGGCCATGCCGCACAGCAGCGGCCAGATGATCGCCGCGTGGTCGCCCGCAGCCACGCCCAGGCGGGTGTGGCCGTCGATGATGCGGGCGGTGCGCCCAGCCACGGAGATGTCGGCCAGCAGCGCCACCGCCAGGCCGGCGCCGACGGCGGGGCCCTGGATGGCGCTCACCACCGGCTTGGAGCAGTTGAGCACGTTGTAGACGATGTCGCGGGCCTCGGTGAACACCCGCAGCCTGGTGGCGTGGTCGCGGGTCATCTCCTCGATCATGGACAGGTCGCCGCCCGCGGAGAAGGCCTCGCCCTCTCCCCTGACCAGGATGACGCGCACGTCGTCGTCGCGGTCGAGGTCGCGCCAGATCTCGGCGAGCTCGCGATGGCCCGCCATGTCGACGGCGTTGAGCCTGCGCGGCTCGCTGATCGTCACCCGCCGCACGCCCTCGGCGGCCCAGTCGAGCCTCAGCTTGTCGTAGGTCACGGCTCCAGCGCCCTCCTGAGCCTGTCGGCCACGTAGGCGCGGACCTCGTCGGCCTGGTCGAAGAAGCCGGGCAGGCCGAAGAAGCCGTGGACCATGCCGGGCCAGCGGCGCACCTCGACGGCCACGCCCTCGCCCGCCATGCGCGCGGCGTAGGCCTCGGCCTCGTCGCGCAGCACGTCGTACTCGGCGCTCACCACCGTCGCGGGCGGCAGGCCCGCGCACGAGCCCAGGCGTAGCGGTGACAGGCGTGGGTCGAGCGGATCGGCGCCGGCGGCGTACTGCTGGACGAACCAGGCCATCTCCTCCGCGTCGAGGCCGAAGCCCTTGGCGTGCTCGCGGTAGCTGGGGGTGTCCATGGCCACGTCGACGATCGGGTAGAGCAGCGCCTGGTGGGCGAGGGTGAGCCCGGCGTCGCGGGCCTGCCAGGCGGCCACCGCGGCGAGGTTGCCTCCCGCGCTGTCGCCGATCACCGCCACGTGGCCGTTGCTCTGGTAGAAGGCCGGACGGGCGAAGATGTCGCGCACCACGGTCCAGGCGTCGTCGGCGGCCGCGGGGAAGGCGTGCTCGGGGGCCAGCCGGTAGTCGACGGAGACCACCACCGCCCCCGTCCTGATCGCCAGGTCCCTGCCGACGGCGTCGTTGCGTCTGACGCTGCCGAACACCCAGCCGCCGCCGTGGAAGTAGACGATCACCGGCAGGGTGTGGTCGCCGGGGTCGGCCCGGTAGATCCTGATCGGCACCTCGTCGGCCAGCGCGTCGCGGACGAACGGCAGCCGCGTCAGCGGGCCGCGCCGCTCCGCCAAGCCGTCGATGGCGCGCATCCGCTCTATCTCCGCAGGCCCCAGGCTCGCCAGGTCGGCGCCGAGGTCGGAGGGGTAGAGCTCCAGGTAGGCCCTGGCCTGGGGGTGCAAGCTCATGATCCGAGCTTACTCATGAGCCACACCATTTCTCATCAGTATCGGGCGGCCTCGACGAGTGCCTCGAACAACCGCATATCATCGCCGCGCTCGGGATGCCACTGGACGCCCACGCCGAACCTGTGGCCCTGCAACTCGACGCCCTCCACGATCTGGTCGTCGGCCCATGCCACGGCCAGCAGCCCGGTGCCGAGGCGCTTGACCGACTGGTGGTGCGGGGCGTTGACCTCGATCGTGTCACCGATGGCCTTGCCGAGCTTGCTGGAGACGCTCACCTGGATGACGTGCGGCTGCCCCTGAGCGCCGTGCCGCTCGTGGTCGAGCACGTCGGGCAGCCAGGGGATGAGCGTGCCGCCCTGGGCGACGTTCAGGACGTGCATGCCGCGCGCCACCGCGAGGATCGGCACGTCGGCCTGGACGGCCGCGCGGGCCAGCGAGAGCTCGAACCTGTCGCGGTGCGGCTGGGGCTCGGCGACCCTGTCGTCCTGGTCGGCCCCGTAGAGCGTGGCCCCGACCTCCACGCCGCCCGCCAGGACGATGCCCTTGAGGCCGCGGACGTAGTCGTCGACGGCGTGCAGGTTGAGCGGCGGGAGCAGGACGGGGGCGCCGCCCGCCCGTTCGACCGCCTTGGCGTAGGAGGGCGGCCCGATGACCGCCTCTCTCACCCAGTCACCCCATCGGGCGGCCTCGAAGTAGGCGGTGATACCGATCAACGGACGAGACATGCGCGCTCCAGGAGGCATGCAGGAGGTCGGGCAACCCGCGTCAGAGGTGGTGACCAGGTTCCCGCTCCATCATGGCCTACCGGATTTCGGTTATGTCACCTTCCCGGGTATCAGTGCTGTCACTTCCTCCTCAGAGATCATGCCGCCACCCTCACGTCGCAGGGCGCCGGGAAGCTTCCACGGCGAGCGTGACGGATGGCGGCGCCCCGGCGAATACGAATGCGATACGTATTCACTTTCGCTGTCCTTAACTCTTGAATTTCGATTGCGGAAAATAACGTTCCCATTACGGATAGTTCTGGTTAGCACCGTATTGAGGTGAAACGGTTGTGGCCCCAGGGAGCCGGTGTAACACTCCAGATGAGTGCGCGGACGTGCCGGGGCGCGCCGTACGCTCACAACCCGGAGCCGTCAGGGAGGTGGAACGACACGACCGGAATCGCATTCCGGTCAAAGGGTGGGGTCAAAAGGCATGTCGTTGAATCCGCGCCTCGTCAAAGAGAGTTTCTCCGTCATCGAACCCGTCGCCGACAGGGCGGCGGCCTATTTCTACGGCCGGCTGTTCGCCGAGAACCCGCACCTGCGGGGGATGTTCCCTCCTGCCATGGACGTGCAGCGCGACCGGCTGTTCAGCGCGCTGACCAGGGTGGTGTGGAGCCTGGACAGTCCCGACAGCCTCGCCTCCTATCTCGGCCAGCTCGGCCGCGACCACCGCAAGTACGGTGTGATCGCCGAGCACTACACCGCTGTCGGCAACGCCCTGCTGGCCACCATCAAGCGCTTCGCCGCCGACATCTGGAACACCGAGATCGAGGCGGCATGGGTGGCGGCCTACACCGCCGCCGCCAACCTCATGATCGACTCGGCCGAGAGCGACGCGGGGGTCTCACCCGCGTGGTGGCTGGCCGAGGTCGTCGACCACGAGCGGCGCACCGCCGACATCGCGGTGCTCACGCTCAGGCCGACCCAGCGCCTGCCGTACACCGCGGGCCAGTACGTCAGCGTGCAGACCGCGCGCTGGCCGAGGGTGTGGAGGACCTTCTCCATCGCCAACGCGCCGCGCGAGGACAACACGATCAGGCTGCACGTGCGAGGCGTGCCAGGCGGCTGGGTCTCGACCGCCCTGGTGCGGCACACGCGCATCGGCGACACGCTCATGCTCGGCCCGCCCATCGGGACGATGATCCCCCACGAGTCCGGCGGCAGGGACATCCTGTGCGTGGCGGGCGGCACGGGCCTCGCGCCGATCAAGGCCATCATCGACCACGTCATCACCTCGGGACGGCGGCCGAACATCCACCTGCTGTACGGCGCGCGCACCGCCGAGGAGCTCTACGACCTGCCCGACCTGATCCGCATGGAGTCGCGCTTCCCCTGGCTGCGGGTCCTGCCCGTGGTCTCGCACCAGCCCTCCTACGACGGCATGCGTGGCCACCTGCCCGAGGTGATGCAGCGCTTCCACTCCTGGGCCGAGCACGAGGTGTACGTGTGCGGGCCGCCCGCCATGGTGCACGAGACGGTCGGACGGCTGCAGGCGAGCGGGGTGCCGCTCGCCCGCATCCACCGCGACGTCGTCCAGGGCGAACGCTGACCCCTTCCTCCTCCCCTGGCCTCCTCCCCTGCGCGGCCGCGGGAGGAGGGTTCAGTGGAAGGCGGCGGCGGTCTCCTCGTCGTTCGGCCAGAAGGTCTCGATCGCCAGCTCCGACACCGTCACGTCCACCGGGGTGCCGAACGTCGCGATCGTGGTGAACATCGACAGCACCCTGTCCCCGTGCCTGATCCGCAGCGGCAGCAGGATGTCGGCGGGCCCGGGGACGTGCGCCACGTTCAGGTCCACCCCCTCGTAGGTGTAACCGGCCAGCTCGTCGTGCAGCTCGGCCAGGCGCCCGCTGCCCGAGGCCTCCGCCTGCCTGCGCAGACGGTGCAGCAGGTGCGCCCGCACCTCCGGCAGGTTGACCAACCGCCCGCCCATCGCCTCGGGGTGCAGCGAGAGCCGCATCACGTTGACGGGCTCCTTCAGCAGCTCGGCGGGCGCGCCCTCCATGAACATCGCGGCGGCGCCGTTCGCGGCCACCAGATCCCACGCGGCGTCCACCACCAGCGCGGGGTACGGCTCGTGCCCGGCGAGGATCTTGTCCAGCGCCTGCCGTACCACCTCCATCTCCGGCGCGCGCACCTCGCGCTCGGGAAAGACCGGGGCGTAGCCCGCGGCCACGAGCAGGCGGTTGCGGTGCCGCAGCGGTATCTCCAGCTCCTCGGACAACCTCATCACCATGTCCCTGCTGGGCCTGGCCCGGCCCGTCTCGAGAAAGCTGATGTGCCGGGCCGACACCTCCGCCTCGATTCCCAGATCGAGTTGGCTGACGCGGCGCCGCTGGCGCCACGAGCGCAACAGATCACCAAATGACTCAGTTTGTACGGCAAGCGCTCCCATGACCCGAACGGTAGCGGGAAAAGGGAATCATCACGATTACCTGGGACGTAAGCGGACAGCGCACGCCCGCAAATCCCGCACTCCCCAGAAGTTGTCGGTAGCGCGTGACACGATGGCCAGCAAGCCAAGACAGGGAGACCAACATGAGCGACGCCCTACTCGCCGTCGGCACCCGCAAGGGGCTCTTCCTCGCCCGCTCCACCGGCGGCGGCCCGTTCGAGGTCGAGCCGATCCAGTTCTCCACCGTCGGGGTGCACGCCGTCGCGATCGACACCAGGGGCGACAGGCCCAGGCTGCTCGCGGGCATCGAGTACGGCCACTTCGGCCCCTCGGTGATGTACTCCGACGACCTCGGCAAGAGCTGGCAGGAAGCGCAGAAACCACCCATCGCCTTCCCCGAGAAGACCGGAGCCACCCTCGAGAAGGTCTGGCAGCTCCTGCCCTCGCCGTCCGAGCCAGACGTCGTCTGGGCCGGCACCGAGCCGGGCGCGCTGTTCCGCTCCGACGACGGCGGCATCACCTACACCCTCGTCGAGGGGCTGTGGGAGCATCCGCACCGGCCGCAGTGGCAGCCGGGCGGCGGCGGCCTGTGCCTGCACACGATCCTGAACCACCCGACCGACCCCAAGATCATGGGGGTGGCCATCTCCACGGGCGGCTTCTACCGCACCACCGACGGCGGCCTCTCCTGGGAGGCGGCCAACCAGGGCATCCGCGCCCCGTTCCTGCCCGAGGGCCAGCAGTACCCCGAGTTCGGGCAGTGCGTGCACAAGGTCAGCCTGCACCCGGCCAGGCCCGAGCGGCTGTTCCTGCAGCACCACTTCGGCGTCTACCGCAGCGACGACTTCGGCGGATCGTGGACCGACATCGGTTCCTCCCTGCCGTCCGACTTCGGCTTCCCCGTCGTGGTCCACCCCGACAGGCCCGACACCCTCTACGTCCTGCCGCTGCACGCCGACATGGACCGCACCCCCGTCGGCCACCGCTACCAGGTCTTCCGCAGCGACGACGCGGGCGAGAGCTGGCAGGCGCACGGTGAGGGCCTGCCCGAGGGGCCGGTCTACGCCTCCGTGCTGCGCGACGCGATGACCGCCTCGCACGCGGGCATCTTCTTCGGCACCCGCGACGGCTCGGTCTACGGCTCGCGCGACGGCGGCGACACCTGGAGCGAGGTGGCCTCCCACCTGCCCGACGTCCTGACCGTCAGGGCGGCGGTGCTCTAGCCCATGGCCAAGCCCGCCATGATGGTCGTCTTCGTGCTTCCGAGCGCGCTGCGGCACTGGGTGAGCGGTGAGAGCGAGGTCAAGGTCTTCGCCGTGGGGGCCGACCGCGACACACCGCCCACCCTGGGCTCCGCCCTCGACACGCTGCGGCGGACTCATCCATCGCTGGAGGGGCGGTTACGGGACGACTACGGGCAGATCAAGAGCCACATCAACATGTTCGTGTGCGGGGAGAACGCCCAGGGGCTGGGCGGCCTCGACTGCGCGATCCCACCGGGAGCCGAGGTGTACGTCCTACCTGCCCTTTGACCGCAGGGGGTTTCGCCTGCGGGGCGGCCGACTGCACGGGCCTTCGCCTTTGGGGCGGCCGACTGCATGGGCCTTCGCCTTTGGGCGCTTCGCGCGATGGCGGCTTCGGGCTGGTCTTCCGGGGGGGTCCAGCTCCCCGCGCCCCCTCGGCAAGGGGCCTCTCCGGCCCCGGCGTTGTGGTGGCGGGGTTGGGTCAAGGCTCGAGGATCCTTTCGAGGATCGCCAGCCCCCTCGCCAGGACATGAGGGACCGAGGTTGTTACCCCGGTGATCAGGATTCGCCGTTCAACTCGGTCACTCCTGTGGCGACCATCATGCGCTGGATTCCGGTGGACAGGTTCCCTCGTAGATCCGGGTGTTCTCCGATGCGTGATCCGGCTACCCGCGAAATTGGCTCGATCATGGGGATGAGCAGCGGTTACGCTTGCGGACGTCGCGCGCAACGTCTCGCTGCTTTCGGTACTCCCACGGAACAGCGGCGGAACAGAGCAGGAGCTTGGAGGCGCCCATGGCGATGCCCACGAAGGGCTCACGGCTCATCAGCGTCGACGGCACCGCCTTCCGCTGGCGGATCCGGCACAAGCCCACCTACGGCGAGGGCAACGGCTGGAGTCCCCTCACCATCACCATCGAGCGGACCGAGGAGCCGGGGCGTGTCCTCGTGGTGTCGCTCCCTTGCGCTCGGCCGGACAACTGGCACGGAGAACGGACGATCGCGGTCCGCCCCGCCCTCGTGCCGGATGCGTCCGGCGAGCCATCGAACAGGGATGGAACCCCGGGCAACCGGGCTCGGCATTCACCCTCACCGTCACCGAGGACGAACTGGCCGCGCTCCTGGGCGAACCGCCTCAGTACCTGATCCCCTTCCTCTGGGGCATGCTCCCTGAAGGCGGCAGCTCGAGGACCTCCCTCGATGCACCGAGATCTGGAGCCGGGACAACCGGAACACCAGCCAGGCACCTTCTGATCCGTGGCAAGTTCAGAGACGACCACCACCGTCCACCACCGACAGAAACGCATGTCATCAGGGACGTTTGGCCTCGGAGTCTCCAGAGCCGTCCAGACGTGGTTAGCGCCGACGCTAGCAAGGTCGTGACAGTCTCGAATTGTTGTCGGACCCGATGGCTACTCTCCAGCGCATGTCAGTCCCCGAGATCATCCCCATCGTCTACGAACCCGACTACCACACCGGCACGATCGGCCGCTGGGAAGGCGGCCAGTTCTTCGGCTCCGTCACCGCCGCCTTCCGCGAGGGCTACACCCGCACCGACGACTGGCCGGTACACAAACGCTGGTACGCCGTCCTGCACACCTTCGACGCCGCCGGCCACCACCTCGACTCCCGCGTCGAGCACACCGGCGCCGAAGACGACCATCGGGGGGCCGTCGACCTCGCCCACGGGCGACTGACGCACTGGCTTGACGCGCTTCCGGGCCTTCGCTTCGACGACATCGCCATCCGGCCCTTCCAGCACACGTTCGACGGAGTGCTGTTCGGCCTCGTCATCGAGACCTTCGAAGGCGTAGAACACGCCGAGTTCTACCCGAACAACATCGGCTTCTACGAACCATGGGACGGCCTGTACGACACCTGACCCGCCGGCCATGTCGGCCAGGCGCTGGTCGTGGCGCAGCACGGCGAGCACGATGAGAGCGATCCTGCCAGGCGGCAGGTTCCGCCACCGTGAGCCGATCGTCTTGAGGTGGCCGCGGAGCAGGTCTGCGACCAGGGTGAGGGTCTTGGTGGACAGTGGCAGACGGCACTGGTAGACAGCAGACGGCGGGTCTTCGGCGGGTGTTTTGGTTGTTCTCACACACTGCCAAGCCCCTGCCGGGGGCGCGCCACGTCGCCGCCGTATCGGCGTCCGCAGGCGTCGCCCTCTGATCAGGGGCGCCAGATCTCCACCTCGGGGTGCCGGACAGGTCGGCGGGGCGAACGCTCCGGCCGGAGTCTTGCGCAGCCAGCCCCGCTCGACCAGCCGATTCAGCTTGGCCCGGGTTCCTACGACCTGGCCCGGTTCGGTGGACAGTCCCAGCTGCCCGCAGATCGTCTTGGCCGGCAGCGGAGCCTGGCCGGAGCACACCGCGGACAGCAGCGCCTGGTAGTCGGCGGGCAGCACGTGGGCCACGGCGGCCTCATGCCGGAAGCAGATCAACCGGCCGCCGGTCAGCAGTTGCGCGGCGCGGTCGGTGGCGCGGTCGGCGGGCAGCGCCACCTGATACACCGGCGCCGGCTCATCGGCCGGCTCTTCGGCGAGGATTTCCTTGACCACCTGCTCGGCCACCCGCAGCCGGTCCAGGTCGTCTTCGGCCTCGGCCAGCTAGGTGCGCAGGCGTTCGGCGCGTTCGGTGGCTGCCACGAGGCGTGTGGTGATCTGGGCCAGCAGCGACATGGCATCCCTCGACAGACCCACGACGGTTACCTGGTGAAAGCATCTAGACACGGACGATAACGAGCCCGGATGGGGCGGCGCAGTCTGCGGTGGCGGCGGCAAGGACACCACTCCTCCGCCGCCCAAGGATCCATCCTGTACACCCCTGAGAAGGTCTGCGGGGCCGGCTTCGGTCGCGTCGACTCGGCCTCGCTCGGCACGGCCGGCACCGTCTACCTGCTCTACAGGTGTGCCACCGGCGAGAACAGCGTCGCCACGATGCGCAACGGCGCCAGCGGGAAGGTCGCTATGACGGCCTACCTTGAGGTGAAGGGCAAGCGGTCCGCCGACAGCGGCAGCTTCCAGTACTACGCGGGCCCCGTGCGCGCCAAGACCAAGGCGTCTGCGTCAAGTGGGGCGGCGCCGTCGGCTCAGCGAAGACGACAGCCCCTCGAACACCGCGGCACCTGATAGCGAGCCCGCCCGGTCAACCGGGCGGGCTCGTTCCTTCTACCCGGCCAGCGGGTCACGGCAGGCCGCGCCGTGCGGAAGGCTCAGGACCACTGCTGGTGGGTGCCTCCGTGGCATTTATTGAGGCGTACACCCAACTTGGTGCTCCCGTCGAGGCAGAGACCGCTCTGCAGATTCGGAATACTGCCCGAGTCGTAGGTGTACCAGCCCTGGTGGACGCCGCCGTGGCATTTGAGGAGGCGTACGCCCTTGGTGGTGCTCCCGTCGAGGCACAGACGGCTCTGCAGATGAACGATCATCACCCCATTGCGCCTCGACTCCTTGTACCACCGCTGGTGGTCGCCCCCGTGGCATTTATTGAGGCGTACACCCAACTTGGTGCTCCCGTCGAGGCACAGACCGCTCTGCACGTGCTTCATTTCCGGGAAATCGACCTTAGCGGCCAGCTGCGACGATCGTGATTGCTGTTCGGCGGCTGCCGGCGTGGCGACAGCCATGGCGATCATGGTTGCTGCCACAGCTGCGGTTCGGATAATGGCCCGGGAACCCATGATTCTCCTTGGGGTATAGCGGCAAGGAACGTCTGCCGCATGCCACTGATGAGGGGATGACCTGGGTGAAGCGCCTGACCATGCGCCCCGAGGCATACGGGCTGTTGACCCGGAGAACGCTATCTAGGGGCGGTATATCGCTGGTATAGCACTGATTCGCGCGATCCAACCCTGAAACCTCCTGTCACCCGCTTCGCGGATGCAGGCGGGCTCGGTCCTTCCACTCGACCAGCGGGTCGCTCTTACCCGATCAGTGGAGTGGTGACGTCATGGGCCGAGATCCAGGCATCCCGGTCCTCCGACGGCAGCGTCGACCGCTCAAGCTCCTGCTCACCCTTCGCCCGCGCCGCGGCCCATCGGCATGGGAGGTGGTCCTGCTGGACGGGACCTTGATCCCCACCCGCCGCCGTACCGGTGCCGACAACCGCAAGAAATTCTCCGGCAAGCACAAACGCCACGGCCTGCGCTTTCTCGCGCTCACCGACACCCGCGGCCGACTGGGTTGCGTCCACGGACGTGGTGTACGAGTTTTCGCTGGGGACAGGCGTGGCGTCGTGAAATGAAGACGGCCATCGCGTGACGCTTCTATGTTTGTCAAGCAGCCTCCGTGACGGCGCTTGGCCCGTTTTCGAGCGCCCGATAAATCTTGCGGGCGAGATAGCGCTTGAGGCAGCGGGTCGCTTCGCGGCGCGTCTTGCCGTCACTGATGCGCTTGGCCACGTACTGGCGGGTTTCGGGGTCCCACCGCTGCAGGGTGAGGGCGATGTGGTGCAGGGCGCGGTTGAGCGCGCGATCTCCGTGGGGGTTGAGGCGGTGGCGGGTGTTCTTGCCGCTGCTGGCCTCGATGGGGGCGACGCCGGCCAGGGCGGCGAAGGCGGCCTCGTTGCGAAAGCGGCCAGGACCGGACCATGACACCCAGCATTGGGCGGCGGTGATGACGCCGACTCCGCGCATCTGGAGTAAGTGGCCCATATGCTGGTGGACCAGTGCGGCGAGCTCGTCATCGGCGGCGTGGATCTCGCCGGTCAGGTCGCGGATGCGGCGGGCCAGGCGCTGCATGACCAGGCGACGTGTTCGCTCTTCAGGATCGGTGGTGGCCGAGGGTCGCAGGGCCAGGCAGGCATCGATCAAGGCGGTTCTGGTCAGGCCGCGCAGTCGCTGACGCTGCTGTTCGGGCGCGGTCAACACGAGTGCCTTGAGCTGGTTGACCGCGCCGGTGCGTGCGTGGATCGGCTTTCTCGGGTGACCAACAGCATGCGGACCGCTTCACGGGGACCATCGGTGCGCGGCACGGCCGAATGCTCGCGGCCCAGCGCCTCGCGGGCGGCGCGACGGGCATCTATCGCATCGCTCTTGCCGCCGACCCGGCGAGTGATGCGCTTGGGGCGGTCGGACTCGATGACGTGCTGACCGGCCTGCCGCAACGCGCGGACCAGTCCGGCGCCGTGGCTGCGTGTGCCTTCGATCGCCCACACGATCCGCGGGCTGGAGCCTGATCGCCTGCCCATTGCGCCAGCTGGCGGTAGCCGTCGGCATCGGCCGTGATCGTGATGGCCGACAGCTCGCCACCGACCGGGTTGACCAGGCAGGCGCTGTGCGTGTCGCGGTGGGTATCGACTCCGATCACGGCGTCGACGGTCTGGGACAGCATCGTCATGGCGGCTCCCGTTGTGATGGCGATCTGCCGGAATACGGCGCCGACCTGGTTGGAGACACCACGCGGACATATCTGTGATGAGTCACGCCGCAACGGCGGACAGGCTTCTGATCAAGTCAGCGTGGTGGGCCAGACCGGTGGTGGCGGTCCCGGGGACAGGTCACGCGCAGGGCACACCATGGTGGCCAGATCCTTCGAGAGTCACCCGAGATCGCCAGCACCGAGCCTGGCAGCGCTCCACCTTTCAGCGCCACTGCCAGACTCACAGATCCTTCGTGATTGCGAGTCAAGATCGAAGGAGAAGATAGCGATGGCCGTGAACAACAGTGTGGACCCTGCCGCCTGGCTGGCTCAGCAGATCGAGCGCGGGGATCCGGATCTGTTGCGATCCATGGTGAAGACCATGGCCGAGACGTTGATGTCGGCCGAGGCTGACGGCCTGTGCGGCGCCGGATACGGCCAGCGCAGCGAGGAGCGCACCAACCGGCGCAACGGCTACCGCTCCCGCGAGTGGGACACCCGGGCCGGCACCGTCGAGCTCGCCATTCCGAAACTACGCTCGGGCTCCTTCTTCCCGGACTGGCTGCTGGAACGGCGTCGCCGGGCCGAACAAGCGCTGATCAGCGTGGTGGCCACCAGCTACCTGCTGGGAGTGTCGACGCGGCGGGTGGACAAGCTGGTCGAGCAGCTCGGCATCAAGCACATCTCCAAAAGCCAGGTCAGCGAGATGGCCAAGGTGCTCGACGCCCAGGTGGAGGCCTTCCGCACCCGAGCCTTGGACGCGGGGCCGTATGCCTTCGTCTGGCTGGACGCGCTCACGCAGAAGGTGCGGGAGGGCGGACGGATCATCAACGTGCATGTCCTGGTGGCCACCGCGGTCAACGCCAACGGCCAGCGGGAGATCTTGGGCCTGGAGGTCACCTCGGCCGAGGACGGCGCCGGCTGGCTGGCCTTCCTACGCGGTCTGGTGGCGCGAGGGCTGGGCGGGGTGCAACTGGTCATCTCCGACGCCCACGCCGGGCTGGTCGAGGCGATCGGGGCGAGCCTGCCGGGCGCGTCCTGGCAGCGTTGCCGCACCCACTACCTGCGCAACCTGCTCACCACGGTCCCGAAGTCGGCGCAGCCGTGGGTGGCCACGCTGGTGCGCACGATCTTCGATCAACCCGCCAGTGAGGCGGTGCGGGCCCAGCACGCCTGGGTCATCGACGCTTTGGAGGCGAAGTATCCGGCCGCCTGCGAGCACCTGGACGCGGCCCGGGAGGAGTTGCTTGCCTTTGCCGCCTTCCCGCGCGAGATCTGGAAGCGGATCTGGTCCAACAACCCGCAGGAACGGTTGAACAAGGAGATCCGCCGCCGCACTGACGTGGTCGGGATCTTCCCCGACCGCGGCTCGATCGCCCGGCTCGTCGGCGCGGTGCTGGCCGAACAGACCGATGAGTGGAGCGAGGCCCGCCGTTACATGGGTCTGGACGTTCTGGCCAAGGCCCGCATGCGGGTGATCCCAGGCGACACACCGGCACAGAACCCGCTGCCGCAGACACTTACCGCTTAACCTGCAGAAACAGGATCACGCGAAGGTCAACTCATACACCACTTCGCCGGACGTGACCGAACTCCGCAGCTTTCCTGAACTCACTGCTCACACCGTTCCCTTTAGAAGAATGTCTTGTCCCACTCTCCGGTCACCAACGCCAGCATCGACTCCGGGAATCCTCGGGTTACTCGCTGCATCCCCGCGTCGCCAAACAGATAGACGACCCCGTCCTCGCCGAGCAGGACGGCCTCAGCCGTATCAAACGCCTCACCGATGGGCCAGAGCCCGACATCAACCCTCCGCTCCGCCTCCACCACCCACGCCCGGTAGAAGTGCAGAGCCGCGGTCACATCCGTAGTCACCTCAACCTCCATCCGGACATATCCCCCCGGATAGATGAACCGCATGTTCGCGTACCGAAACACGAACTCCCGTAGCACCGGACCGTCCGTCCCACCCTTCTCCACATGCGCGGTGACGACCTCCTCCACGTCCGCCTCGTACTGCCGCACCCAGAGACAACGAGAAATGACCTCCTGCATGACGGCCGAATGATGGCTTAGATCTACCAGCACAATTGCTTCCTTATCCGATGTGAACACGCCCGACCACATCACCGAACCAGGTACTGCAGTCCGGGGGGCATGAAAAGTCGGCTCCGGGCCCGCCTCCATCACCAGCCCAGCAGCGTCACTGTGGCAGGTCAGGTGACGGGTGGCTACGGGTGGATGCGGGTGTGTCTGGCCTCCTGGGGTGGGATGTGGACCTTGGCCAGTTCTCGCAGGGCTCGTAGGGCGCCGGTCTGCCTCGCCAGGGCGAGAGCCTGTCTGGCTGTTTCGACCGAGCGCTCGCACTCGTGAACGTCGGCGTACGCGTGGGCCATGCGCGCCAAGGCGTAGGCGGTGGCATAGGTCGGCGGCGCCTTCGGTGGCTGCTGTTCCAGGATCTCGATCGCGTCCCTGGCATGGCCGAGATCGACGAGACACCCGGCGCACAGGGTGTCGTGGGCCTGGGTGGAGCAGTCGAATCGGTAGGGCGTCTCGTCCCCCGGTTCCGCGAGTGACTGAGCGGACTCTTCCAGGCGGCGCCGGCACATGTCCAGGTTGCCGGCGAGGGCGTGACCCTGCGCCTCATGATGCCGGGACAGGGCATCCACCCGCGCGGGGAGGTGGGCGCGTTCACGGGCGGCGACGGCGAGGTCGACGAGCCCGCCGGGATCACCGGCGGTGTCGGAGAGGCCCCCCCTCTGGGCAAGGGTGTAGGCCTCGAGCAGCGCGTCGGCCGCCTCACGAGCATCGCGTACGGCCTCATCCGACCAGGCCAGCGCCCTGCTAGGGTTTCCTGCCTCGTGGTGCAGGCGGCTGATCAGCTCCGCGTTCTCGGTGGCGAGCAGCAGGAACGCGCGTCTGACGGGCGAACTGGCATCGCGACGGAACTCCTCGATGCCCGCGAAGACAGGCCGCAGGACGCTGATCGCGTCGGCGGGGCGGAGGTCGGTCCGGGTGTAGGCGTCCAGGATCGCCCTGAAGTAGCCGACCGTCCGGTCATCGGCCCGCTGAGGCGCCTCGATCGCCCGGCCGGTGGATTCCTCCTCCTCGGCGGTGAACATCCCCGACACCAGCGGGATGCCGGTCAGGTAGTGCCACAGAGTGGTGCCGGCCGCGTCGCCGACGAACAGCTCGGCCTCGTCCACGCCGAACGCCCGGCAGAGCAGCTCCGCGTACCACTCGTCGGGCCGCCGCTCCCCCGCCTCCCAGAGCCGGATCATCGAGGTGAGCGTCTCCGGCGCGGGCAACCGGTCCCGCGTGCTCTCGTCCGCCGCGGCTGACAGCCGTTCCGCGAGCTCTCTCTGACTCCACAGGCGCCCGCGGCGCAGGACTCCCAGACGGGCGGCCCAGATCGGAACATCGATGTCGACCATTGGCGTGTCCCCCGATCATCCATGTGGTCACGTAAGTCCCTTATGGGCGATTGTTCCCATTGTCTGTTCTTTGGTGTGTCCCGTCAGCCCCCAGCTGTGAGATGCCCGGTGGTCGTCGACGGGCTTGGCCATGCCGTGGGTGCTCCATCGCCGCGGCGGGATCGGAGGTGGTGACGGGGGCGTTATGTCCGGTCTCTCATGATCGTGACGGGCTCCGCGCACCGCCGGAGTTCCTCCATCCGTCCCTCGACGATTGAAGTCACATGCGAAGATCCGTCCTGCTCGCGATCGCGCCGGCCGTCATCGCGGCCCTGCTCCCGCTCAGCGCCTCAGGAGCTGTCACGCCCCCCGCGCCGCCCATCATCTGGACGCCGTGCGCCCAGGACGCCGGCGCCGAGTGCGGCACGCTGAAAGTGCCCATCGACTGGGACGATCCCGGCGAAGGCTCCATCGACCTGGCTCTGGCCAGGCGCAAGGCCACCGGCCGTACGACCAGGATCGGCTCGCTGGTGATCAACCCCGGCGGGCCTGGCATCTCGGGCGTCGACTTCATACTCTCGGCCGGCGGCTATTTCAGCGGGGAGCTCACCAGCAGATTCGACATCGTGGGATTCGACCCGCGCGGCGTGGGCCGCAGCAACCCGGTCGTCTGCTCCTCCGCGCTGCTGGCCGAGGGTCCGCACCCGCTCATCAGGAGTCAGGCCGAACTGGAAGCCCGGCTTGCCTACAACCGGCGGCTCCGCGAGGACTGCAGGGCCCGCACCGGGCCGCTGTTCGACCACGTCAGTTCACTCAGTGTGGCCCGTGACCTGGACGCTCTGCGCGCCGCGTTGGGCGAGGAGAAGCTGACCTACTACGGCGGCTCGTACGGCACGCTGATCGGCCAGCTCTACGCCGAACGCTTCCCTCATCGGGTCAGGGCGCTGGCCCTGGACGGCAACTTCGACCACAGCCTCGGCACCGCCGCCTACCTCGACACCGCGGCCCTCCACGCGGAGGGATCCTTCGACGAGTTCGCCGCCTGGTGCACGAGGACCGCCACGTGCGCACTGCACGGCAAGGACGTGCGCGCGTTCTGGGCGGACCTTCGCGCCAGGGCCGACCGCGGCGAACTGCACCGGCCCGGCCAGCCGGCTGAGCCCATGACCAGCTGGGACCTGACCGACATGGCCTTCGCCGCGTTCTACGGACCCAACTGGGCCGAGCTGGCCGAGCTGCTGCTCGCCGTCGACACCGGCGAACAGCCGCCTTCCTCCTTCACCGGGCCGCAGCCGGACGGGGCGGTGTCCCCCTTCCCTCGGGCGGTCTACTGCCAGGACTTCCACCTGCCCGTCCGTGACTACCGCGAGTACGCCGCGCACCTGGGCCGCCAGTCCGCCCTCGCCAGAGACATGCGATTCAGCCCGGCGGCGCTGGGGGCGCTCGCCTCCTGCCTCGGCCAGCCCACGCCCCTCCCCAACCCGCAGCACAGGCTGCGCGTGGAAGGCTCCCCACCGATCCTGCTGGCCAACTCGCTCCACGACCCGGCCTCGGGCTACCTGTGGGCGGTCAGCACGGCTCAGCAGATCGGCCACGAGGCCAGACTCCTCACCTACGAGGGCGCGGGCCACGGCGTCTACGGCCGCAGCGACTGCACCACCGAGACGATCGACCGCTACCTGACATCCCTGGTCGTCCCGGCCCCTGGCGCCCGCTGCCCGGCCGTCTCCCCGCCGGATGGCCGGGCGCGGCTCGGCGTGCGCCACCCCTCGCTCCGCTGACCACGGTCATGGCTCCAGTCCCCTGCGGAGCAGCGTCCACACCCGTTCGGCGGTCTCACGCCGGTCGGGCGCGGGGGTCTTGGCGAGCACGCCGGCGAGCATGCCCACGGCCAGGACCAGGTCGTCGGGGCCGAGGTCCTCGCGGACGCGACCCGCGCGCCGGGCCTCGGGCAGCGCGCCGGCCAAGAGCTTCGCCACCCTGTCGCGCACCTGGATGAGGCGAGGATCGGGGTCCATCGGGGGCACGCTGACCATGTCGATGAACGCGGTCGAGGCGATGGTCTGCTCGGTGATCAGATCGAGAACGTCGGCCAGGGTGGAGCCGGGCTCGTCGGCCAGGGCCTCGAGGTCGGCCACGGCGTCCTCGAACACCGCGAGGGCGAGGCTGACGCGATCGGGGAAGTGCCGGTAGAGGCTTCCCTGCCCGACCCCTGCCGCACGGGCGACCATGCTGAGCGGCGCGTTGTACCCGGCGCCGGCGAAGACCTCGCGGGCCGCGGCTATCAGCGCGGCCCGGTTCTCCGCCGCGGCGCTTGGTCCTCTGTTCGGTCGACGCGCAGGGTGCACATCGCCTACAGTAGCAACCGGACAAGGTTGTCCGGTTGCTGACGTCGCCCCGGGCCGCGGCCGAGCCGCGGCGCACCTCGCGGGCGGGGGCGTCGCCCGCGGCCAGGCCGCCTTCGCGCCGCGACCGAAAGGACGAACACGTGACGACCTTCGCCTTCGACGACCGCGTCAGCCTGGTCACGGGCGCGGGCTCCGGAATCGGCAGGGCGATGGCCTTCGCCTTCGCCAAGGCCGGGACTCGCGTCGTGGTCTGCGACATCGACCGCGAACGCGCGGAGCGGACCGCCTCCGAGATCGGGGACGCGGCCATCGTGGCCGCCGCCGAAATCTCCGACGAGGCGTCGGTGGGCGCGCTGGTCGAGAGTGCGATCAGCGCGTACGGCCGGATCGACGTGCTGTGCAACAACGCCGGGATCATGGACACCATGGCCCTGCCCGCCGACATCCCGGTGGCGCTCTGGGAGCGGGTGCTCCGGGTCAACCTGACCGGCACGTTCCTGGTCACCCACGCGGTGCTGCCGCACATGCTGCGCGAGGGAAGGGGCGCGATCGTCAACACCGCCTCCGAGGCCGGCATCAGGGGCGGGACGGCCGGGGCCGCCTACACCGCCTCCAAGCACGGCGTCGTCGGCCTGACGCGCAGCGTGGCGTGGGCGTACGCCAAGGACGGCATCCGCTGCAACGCCATCCTGCCCGGCCCCACCCTGACCGACATCGCCTCAGCGGAGAGCGTCGGGAGCTTCGACCTGGCGGGCGCCGCCCGCCTCGCGCCGGTGCTCGCACTCGGCGAGCGGATGGCGCAGCCGGAGCAGATGGCCGACGCCGCCCTCTTCCTGGCCTCGGACGCCGCCTCGTTCGTCAACGGAGCGATCGTGCCGGTGGACGGCGGCTGGTCAGCGGCCTGATGAGACGACGAGTCCTTCCGATCCCGATCTCAGGAGACACGATGAGCGACACCAGCGGGCAGACCCCGCACTACCCCTTCTCCCCGCCCGGCGCCTTGGAGCCCCCTCAGGAGTGGGCCCCGCTGCGCGAGGGCTGTCCCGTGGCGTCGATCCGGCTGGCCAGCGGCGACGAGAGCGTGCTGCTGACCCGCTACGCCGACGTCAGGCAGCTGCTGTCGGACCCTCGTTTCACCCACCACCTCGACAGCGCCGACGCCGCCAACATCACCGCGAACGAATCCGGCGGCGTGTTCGGCTCCGGCGGCACGAACATGGGGGCCGACACCCACCGGCAGTGGCGCCAGCTGATCGGCAAGGCGTTCACCGCCAAGCGCGTCTCCGCCATGCAGCCCGGGATCGAGGCCATGGCCGAGCACCTGGTCGATGAGATGATCAAGCAGGGCTCTCCCGCCGACCTGGCCGGCGCCCTCGGCTTCCCGCTGCCGGTGTGGGTGATCTGCGACCTGCTCGGCGTGCCGGACTCCGACAGGGACAGGTTCTCCTACTGGTCCGACACCATGCTCAGCCTCACCAGGTTCACCCAGGTGGAGATCGACGCGGCCCAGGCCGAGTTCGACGACTACCTGCGCGCCCATGTCGCGGCCAAGCGGGCCACGCCGGGCGACGACCTGATCAGCGAGCTCATCTCACTCGTCGGCGCGCTCGACGGGCGGATGACCGAAGAGATCATGATGCTCACGGCCAAGGGGCTGCTGGTCGCCGGTCACGAGACGACCTCCAACATGATCGGCAAGATGGTAGCGATGCTGCTGGCCGACCGCGGTCGCTGGGAACAACTGCTCGCCGACCGCTCACTGATCCGCCTCGCGGTGGAGGAGAGCCTGCGCTACGACGCCAACCCCGGCTTCGGGATCCCCCGCTACATCAGCGAGGAGATCCAGGTCGACGACATCACGGTCCCCGCGGGGACCACCGTGGTGTGCAACCTGGCCGCGGCCAACCGCGACGAGCGCCAGTTCGACCACGCCGCCGACATGGACCTGACCCGCTCTCCCAACCCGCATCTGGCCTTCGGCGCGGGGCCGTACGCCTGCCTCGGGCAGGCGCTGGCCCGCACCGAGCTGCAGACCGTGCTGAAGGTGCTGCTCGACCGGCTGCCCACGCTGGAACTCGCCGTGCCCGTCGCCGACCTGGCCCGCCGCGAAGGGCTCATCGTCGGCGGCCTGCGGCAGGTCCCCGTGCGCTGGTGACGCGGCTGTCGGTGAGAGAGAGGAATCGACGATGAACATCGCTGTTGACCAGGACAAGTGCTGCGGCGCCGGCCAGTGTGCGCTGCTCGCGCCCGAGGTGTTCGACCAGGGCGAGGACGACGGCATCGTGATCCTGCTGAACCCCTCGCCCGCCGAGCGGTTCCGCGCCGCCGTCAGGGAGGCCGCCGACGTGTGCCCGGCCTCCGCGATCACCGTGGACCTCCGGCCTTGACGGTGCCCGACGACGTGGTGCCCGACGACGTGGTGATCGTGGGCGCCTCCGCCGGTGGCCTGGCAGTGGCGGAGGCGCTTCGCCGCAAGGGCTACCAGGGCGGCCTGACGCTGCTGGGCGCCGAGTCGCATCCGCCCTACGACCGGCCGCCGCTGTCCAAGCAGGTGCTGTCAGGGGTGTGGGCGCGCGAGAGGGCGTACCTGCGGCAGGCGGACGAGCTGTCCGCGCTCGAGGCCGACTTCCTTCTGGGCGATCCCGCCGTCCGGCTGGACGTCGCGGCGCGCGAGGTGCTGACCGCGTCGGGACGCCTCCTGCGAGCGCGGGCCGTCGTCCTGGCCACCGGCCTGACTCCGGTCAGGTTCCAAGGCCAGGACGGACTGGCAGGCGTGCACACACTGCGGACCATGGATGACGCGCTCGGGCTTCGCGAGGACCTCCTGGACGGCGGACGGCTGGTCGTCGTGGGCGAGGGCGTGCTGGGTGCGGAGGTGGCCGCGACCGCGCGCGGCATGGGGGTCGACGTCACCCTCGTCGGCCTCGGTGACGCGGTCCTGGCCGACCAGCTCGGCGACCTGGTCGGCGGGATGCTCACCCGGCTGCACGCCGAGCGCGGCGTCCGGCTGCGGCTCGGCGTCGCGGTCGAGGGCCTGTCGGGTTCCGGCGGCAGGGTCTCGGGGGTACGGCTGGCCTCGGGCGAACTCCTGCCCGCCGAGACGGTCGTGGTGGCGATCGGCTCGCGCCCGGCGACCGGCTGGCTCCACGGCAGCGGGCTGTCCGTGCGTGACGGCGTGCGGTGCGACTCGCGCTGCCGCGCCGCCCCCGGCGTCTACGCCGTCGGCGACCTGGCCTCCTGGCACCACGAGAAACTGGATCGCAGGCTGCGGCTGGAGAACAGGACCAACGCCGTCGAACAGGCCCGGATCGTGGCGGCCAACCTCCTCGGCGAGGACCGGCCCTACCTTCCCCTGCCCTATTTCTGGACCGACCAGTACGACGCCAAGATCCAGGCTCACGGCTTCTTCCCTTCAGGCGCCAGGGTGGACGTGGTGGAGGGCGATCTCGAGCAGAACCGCTTCGTCGCGCTCTATCACCGGGACGGGAAGGTCACCGGGGTACTCGGCTGGAACATGGCCAAGGCCGCCCGCCTGCACCGCGGCCGGGTGGCCGACGCCATCGGCGACTGAACGCCGAGCGGCTCCCCCGTGATCGGCAGCGCCCCGCCCCGCGTCCCGGCTGGCGGGCGCTGCCTCATTGCGGACATAATCCCCGGATGGACGGTCGGGGAGCTGCGTTGGCGCGCGTCATGGCGTGGGGTGTCGCGGTCGTGTCCCTGGTCGCGGTCGTGGTGGCGTTACTGATCCAGGCGCGGCTGCCCGAGGCGTGGCGGCCGTCCATCCCCGCCACGCCCGACCACGCGGCCGGGCTCGCCTTCCCGCTCGTCGGCGCCTTCGTCGTGGCGCGGCGTCCCAGGCTCGTCGTGGGCTGGCTGATGTGCGCGGGCGGGCTGTTCGCGGGGCTCAGCGTGCTCGTCGGGATGTTGATGTTCCAGGCGGCGGGCGCGGGGTCGATGGAGACGGCGGGCGTGCTCCGCATCGCGTCTGGAATTACGTGGGCGTTCGGCGGCGGCATCCTCGCGGTCCTCGTGCCGTTGTTCGCGCCGGACGGCAGGCTGCCCTCGCCCGGGTGGCGGGTACATGTGGCGGTGAGCATGACGGTGTTCGCCACGCTCGCCTTCCTGCTCGCCGTCCGCCCGAAGCCCGCGCCCGGCGCGCTGCGCCGCCCCGCGGTCATCCCGAACCCGCTGAAGATCGAGGCGCTCGCGCCTGTCCACCTCCAGCTCTACGAGGCGGCCTACCTGGCCATGGAGGTGTGCGTCGTCGTGGCGCTGCTCGCGCTCGCCATGCGCTTTCGCAGGGCCGACTCCGCGATGCGCCGCCAGATCGCCTGGCCGCTCGTCACGTTCGCCGTCTACATCGTCTTCCTGCTGCTCGGCGACGACTACTGGGCGCCCGCCGTCTTCTGGACCACCCTGATCCCCGTCGCGCTCATGGTGTCGATACTGCGCTACCGGCTGTTCGGCATCGACACGGTCGTCAGCCGCGCCTTCGTGGCCACCGGCCTGATCGCGGCGGTCAGCGGCGTCTACTTCGGCGTGGGCGCCGTGTCGAGCCTGCTGGTCGCCGGATACCACCAGGTGGCGGGGCTGGCCGCGGCGCTGTTCGCCGGCGCGTTCTTCCAGCCGATGCGCCGCCTCCTGCAGCGGGCGGTGGACAGGCTGATGTACGGCCCCGTCGGCGATCCGCGCCTGCTGGCCGAGCGGCTCACGCAGGAGGTCAGGCGCGCGGACCCGGCCGAGGCCCTGAGCGTGGTCGTCGAGGTCGTGCGGGACGGCCTCGCGGTGGACGGCGCGGCCGTACGGGTGAGCGGGGGCCTGTCCGTCGAGAGCGGCGACGTCGGCGCCTCGCCCCGCGAGATCGCCCTGGTCTGGCACGGTGAGCCCGTAGGACGCCTGCTGATCGGCCGCCCGGGGGCGCGCAGGTTCGCCGCGGCGCACGACGAGCGGGTCATCGCGACGCTGCTGCCGTATGTCGCCGACGTGGCGCACGCCGCACGCATGGCGGCCGACCTGCAACGTTCACGTGAACGCATCCTGGCGGCCCGCGAGGAGGAACGCCGCAGGCTCCGCCGTGACCTGCACGACGGCCTCGGGCAGACGCTCGGCGCGATGGCCATGACGATCAACATCGCCCGCATCAGCATCAAGCGCGCTCCCGGCACCGCGGACGACCTGCTCAAGGACCTCCACAGCGGCATGGAGGCGGTCACGGGCGACATCCGGGAGCTGGTGTACGGCCTGCGCCCTCCCGCGCTCGACGACCTCGGCCTGGCGCAGGCCGTACGGCAGCTCGCCGAGGCGACGCTGACCAGGGCCGACGAGGAGGGCACCGCCGTCGAGGTGGTGGTGGACGGCGAGCTGGGCGACCTGCCCGCGGCCGTCGAGGTGGCCGCCTACCGCATCGCGCAGGAGGCGGTGACGAACGTGCGGCGGCACGCGCGGGCGTCGTCGGTCAGGATCGCCCTGGTCCGCGAGGCCGGCCAGTTCGTGGTCAGCGTCGAGGACGACGGCGTGGGCCTGCGTCAGGACTGCAGGGCGGGCGTCGGCACCTCGTCGATGCGCGAACGCGCGGCCGAGCTCGGCGGCTCCTGCTTCGTCACCTCCCGCCCGGGTGGCGGCACCCTGGTGGAGGCCAGGTTGCCGGCCGCCGCCCCGCTCGCCGAGGCGGGGCGGGCCGTCCGAGGAGCCGCGGGGTCGGCCCGCGAGTGACGGGACGACCGCGGGGTGAGGCGGACGGCGAGCGCGATCAGCCGCCGAACCGGCTCAGCTCGAGGGTGTACTCGAGCGCGGGGCGGCCGTCCAGCACGGTCTCGCAGGTGGGAACGAAGCCGGTGCGGGCCAGCACGGCCTGCGAGGCGAGGTTGTCCAGCGTCGTCGCCGCTCGCAGCGTCGTCAGGGCGTACTCGGTGGCGGCCAGGGCGCACACCTGGCGGACGGCGGCGGTGGCCAGGCCCTGGCCCGAGGCGCTCTTGGCGATCCTGTAGCCGAGCTCGGCCGAGCCGTCCGCCACGTCGACCAGGTTGACGCGGCCCAGGACCACGCCGTCGCCGTCCACGAGCACGTGGAAGTGGATCACCCCTGCGGCCTGCTCGGCCAGCAGGGCGGCGTGGCGTGCGTCGAACTCGGCGAAGTAGGCGTCACCGCGGTCGGGGATCGAGGCGGCGAAATAGGCCCTGTTCTCCCGTTCGAACGCGAGCAGGGCGGAAGCGTGGTCGGAGCGGAGGCGCTGCAGCTCGGGCATGGGACGCACGCTACCTGGACCGCCCGGCATGCGGCTTTCACGGTCATCGCTTTTCACGGTCATCGCTCGAAGCCGCCGGGCGACGCCATCCCGGCCATCCCCCAGCAGGCCGTCAGCCGGCGCGCAGCGCCTCGACGACCGCGACGGCCTCCTGCAGCAGCTCGACGGGGCAGCCCCAGTAGTCGTAGATGCCGCCGCGCGCACGGTTGCTGCCGCAGATGACGAAGACGCCGGTACCCAGCTCGGCCTTGAGGTGGCTGGCCAGCCAGCCGACGAAGCCGCTGTTGTCGAGGTCGGCGGGGAAGTGGAAGGAGAAGACGCCGAAGCGTTCGGACTCTCCGCCGTCCCGCGGCAGGGGGACCAGCCTGCTCCAGCTCTCGCTGTCGCGGACCACCGCCAGGGTATCATCGGTGAGCGCCGGCGGGCGATCGGCGGGGAACTCCTCGAAGTGCCACACGCCGTCGTGCACGGTGAGGTCGGCCATGGAGATCACCTGGCGCAGGCGCTCCTCGGTCTGTTGCCGGGTCTCCACACTGACGCTGACCATGGCAGGGCCCCCGATCCTCTAGACCGTGATCCGCTCGGGATCACCGGACGGCCGCCATCCTCGCACACCGCGCCCTGCCGCCTGCCGCCGAGGCGCTCGCAGCGGGCCACCGGCTCGTTCCCGCGGGCGAGGACGCCGCCTCGGCGCGGGAACGAGCCCGAACTCTCGTCAGCCCAGGATCTCCGGGCGGATCCTGGCCCATTCCAGCGAGTGCCTGATGCCCTCGGCCACCGTGTGGCGAGGCTCCCACTCCAGCAGGCGCCTGGCCAGCTCCGTGCGGGTGTAGGCGCCCGCCACGTCACCAGGCCTCGGCCCCGTCTCCACGACCTCGATGGGCCGCTCGACCACCTCGTTGAAGGCGGCCACCAGCTCCCGCACCGTCGTTCCCCTGCCGGTGCCGAGGTTGATGACGTCCTCGGTGAAGGAGCCGAACCGCTCGAGAGCGGCCACGTGCGCCGTGGCGAGGTCCCACACGTGGATGTAGTCGCGGATGCCCGAGCCGTCGCGGGTCGGCCACGACGTGCCGGTGACCTGGAACGGCGTGCCCTCCTCCCACGCCTCGATCATCTTGCCGAGCGCGTGGCTGGGCCTGCGCAGCTGCAGTCCCGTGCGCATCTTGGGGTCGGCGCCGATCGGGTTGAAGTAGCGCAGCGACAGGATCCTGATCGGCTGCGTGGCGCTGATGTCGGCGAACATCCCCTCACACACGGCCTTGGTCCGCGCGTACGGGCTCTGCGGCGCGAGCCCCGAGCTCTCGTCGACGGTGAAGTCGTCGCCCGCCTCGTAGATCGAGGCCGACGAGCTGAAGATCATTTTATCGCAGCCGTTGCGCAGCAGGTGCTCGACGAAGTCGAGGCTCTTGGCCACGTTGGCGCGGTAGTAGCCGACGGGGTCGGCCACCGAGTCGGGCACCACGATGAGCGCCGCGCAGTGGACGACGGCCTCGATGTCGGGATGCTCGGCGAAGATCGTGTCGATCAGGCCGCCGTCGGCGATGTCACCCTCGTAGAAGGCGCGCCCCCGCGCGAACTCCCTGCGCCCGGTGACCAGGCTGTCGAGGACGACCGGCGTGATGCCGGCGTCGAGGCAGGCCGAGGCGACGGTGCTGCCGATGTATCCGGCCCCGCCGGAGATGAGGACCTTCACGGGGCGACCCGCCCGTTGGCGACGAAGGCGGCGTGCGTGAGGGGCATGAGCTCGGCCCAGGCGGCCTCCATCTTCTCCGCCACCATCTCGATCTCACGCTGCGGGAAGGAGGGCACCTTGGCCTGCTCGTTCTTGGTGCGCAACGACAGGAAGTGCATGAGGGAGCGGGCGTTGCAGGTGGCGTACATCGTGGAGAACAGACCCACGGGCAGGACGGCGCGGGCCACCTCACGGGCCACGCCCGCCTCCAGCATCTCCTGGTAGGCGGCGTACGCCTGCCGGTAGGCGCCCTCCATCGCCTCGGTGACGAGCTTGTGCTGCTCGGGCGAGCCGTCGACGAAGACGTAGCGGCCCGGCTTGCCCTCCTGGACGAGCTTGCGCTCATGGCCCGGCACGTAGAAGACGGGCTGGAGCTCCCTGTAACGGCCACTCTCCTCGTTGTAGGACCAGCCGACTCGGTGCCTCATGAACTCGCGGAACACCAGGATCGGGGCGCTGACGAAGAACGTCATGGAGTTGTGCTCGAACGGGCTGCCGTGTCTGTCGCGCATCAGATAGTTGATCAGCCCCTTGGACCGCTCGGGATCCTTGCCGACCTCCTCGAGTGACTGCTCCCCCGCGGTCGACACCCTGGCGGCCCAGAGCACATCCGTGTCGGACGCGCTGTGCTTGACGAGTTCGACCGTGACGTCGTTCAGGAAACGCGGCTCGTCGCTCACTTAGTGGATCCCCCTTGTGCTCGGCGTTCTGGCCGCCCGCCATCGTACGCCCGTCGTCACAGAGAACGGGCCCTCGCACCGCGCCTTGACTGCGGCTCCCGGCTAGTCTCTCCTGACGTGAACGTGCTGTGGATCGGGGGGCCGCCGGGATCGGGGAAGACGACCGTGGCCAGGAGGCTGGCGCGCCTTCACGGTCTGCGGCGCTACGACTCCGACGCCCGCACCTGGGCGCATCGCGACCTGGCCGTCAAGGCGGGTCATCCGGCCGCGCTGCGGTTCGAGGAGTTGACGCCCGCGCAGCGCGCCGCCGCTCCGATGGAGGAGCGCCTGGCCATGTGGCTGCAGGCCGAGCGCGGCCCCATGACCGTCGCCGACCTGCGCGCGCTGCCGTCCTCGCCGCTGACCGTGGCCGAGGGCACGCAGGTGCTGCCGGGGATGCTGCCTCCCGGAAGCAGGGCGGTGTGGCTGGTGCCGCCCGCCGAGGTACGGCTGGCCAGGCTGAGGGCGCGGCACGGGCCCGGCTGGGCGGCCGAGCTCTACCTTCGCCTCGGCGAGCTGATCGAGGCGGAGGTGGAGCGGGCCGGTGTCGCGGTCATCACGCGGGAGGACGCGCTGCCCGAGGTCGAGCGCTTCTTCGCCGCGGAGCTGGCGGCGGGTCCGCTGGCGCGGGGGCCCGAGGAGCGAGCGCGGTTGCTGCGTGAGGCCAACGAGGCGGTGGTCGAGCAGTACCGGGCCTTCTTCGCCCGGCCGTGGAGCCCCGACGCCTCCGAGACGACCGCCCGGCCGTTCGTGTGCGAGTGCGCCGATCCGCGCTGCGACGTCCAGGTGTCTCTGGTGATCGAGCGGCTGCCCCCGGAGCCCGTGCTGGCGCCGGGGCATCGCCCCTGGAACCGGCCGGAACGGGCCGGCGTGAGCGGTCAGAGCCGGTAGACGCGGCGGGCGTTGCCCGAGCCCGCCATGTGGGCGACGCGGGCGGCGTCGGCCGCGCTCCACTCCCCCGACTCCACGCGCCTGCCCAGCGCGCCGGCCATGCCGAGCCTGAAGTAGACGGCCCCGAGGTGGCAGCCCTCGGCCAGGCCGTAGCAGTCGGAGCTGAACAGCTGCTTGTGGAAGGGCACCAGTTCGAGCAGCTCGTCGAGGATCCTGGCCGACCCCGCGGCGGTGTGGGTGAGCGTGAGGCCGACGTCGACGTAGACGTGCGGGAAGACCGAGGCGAGGTAGGCGGCCTGGCGGTGGAAGGGGTAGCAGTGCAGCAGCACGACGGGGATGCCGAGCGGCTGCAGGGCACGGATGAAGCCGGTCATCTGGGCGGGGTCGGCGCGCGACATGTCGAGGTCGGCGTCGCCGTAGCCGGTGTGGAACTGGATCGGCAGGGCGCGGTCGCGGGCCACGTCGACGGCGGTCCAGAGCAGGTGGCGCAGCAGGATCGGATCGACCAGGCGCTCTCGCGGGTCGGACAGGCGGCGGTTGGCGGCGGCGATGACCGAGCCCCTGCTGGGTCTGGAGGGGTCGAAGTCGAGGCCGCAGCGGTAGGCGATGATCGACTTGAGGCCGACGGCGCGGGCCGCCCTGGCGACGAGCTCCTCGCCGAGGCTGTCCATGTAGTCGACGGCGACCGCCGCGCTGTCGGCGATGTCCTGCTCGACCTGCTCGAGCCTGACGATCTCGTCGGCCGCGGCGCCGCCGTGGCGGCCCATCTCGGCGGCCGAGAGCAGGTCGGGGGCCTCCAGTCCGGTGTCGACGAGGAAGGCGACCACCCCTGAGGCCTGCAGCAGCCTCCTGTTGACCTCTCCCGCGCCGAGCTCCTGGCGCCTGCCCAGGTAGACGGCGGGGGCGACGTGCGGTTCGAGGCCGAGCACGGGGGCGCACCAGCGGCGGATGGCCGCGCCGAGCGGGGTGTCGAAGTGTGTGGTTCCCGGCGGGGCGGGTGTGCGCGACTCGCCGATCAGCAGCTCGAACTGGGCCCTGCTGAGGTCGTCGCGGCGCACCCCGTGGCAGTGGTGGTCGACGAGCGGGGCGAGCAGGGCGTCGCGCACCGCATCCGGCAGGTCTACGGGGAGCATGCGCCTGACTCTAGAGCGTGATCGCCGGCGAGATCCGGGCTTTTGCCCACTGCGTACGTTGGGGCGACCCCGGCCGCGCGGCCGGGGTCGCGTGTCCTTCAGGCCCTGCGTGACAGCCGCAGGACGTTGGCGATGACCTTCGCGCCCGCGCCGCCCTCCGCGGTCAGGATCGACTCGGGGTGGAACTGTACGGCGAAGCGCCTGTTGGCCACGTCCTCGATCGCCATCACGTTGCCGTCGGGGGTCAGCGCCGTGGCCTCGAAGCCGACGACGCCGGGCCGCTTGGCGTGCAGCGAGTGGTAGCGGGCGGCGACGAACTCGGCGGGCAGGCCCTCCAGCAGGGCGCTGTCGCCGAGGCGGGAGACGTGGCCGCGCTTGCCGTGCTCGGGGTAGTCGAGCAGTTCGAGGGCGCCGCCCGCGTGCTCGACCATGGCCTGCAGGCCGAGGCAGACGCCGAAGACCGGCAGGCCCCTGGCGTAGACCTGGTCGATGAGGGCGGACATGCCGAAGTCGGAGGGCCAGCCGGGGCCGGGCGACAGGACGACCAGGTCGGGGGCGATCTGGTCGATCATCTCCGCGGGGAAGCCGTGGCGCAGGGTGACGACGTCGGCTCCCTCCTGGCGGAAGTAGTCGGCCAGGGTGTTGACGAAGGAGTCCTCGTGGTCGACGAGCAGGACCTTCATGCCCAGGCCCGGCTGGTCGCGCACGGGGCGTTCCCGGACGGCGGAGGGCTGGTTGACCGCGGCCAGCGCGCCGAGCAGGGCGCTGGCCTTGAGCTCGGTCTCGCGCTCCTCGGCCTCGGGGTCGGAGTCGAACAGCAGGGTGGCGCCCGCCCTGACGGTGGCCACGCCGTTCTTGATCTGGGCGGTTCGCAGGGTCAGGCCGGTGTTCATGGAACCGTCGAAGCCGATGAAGCCGATGGCTCCGCCGTACCACCTGCGGGTGGTGGCCTCGTGGTCCTCGATGAACTGCATCGCCCAGGTCTTGGGCGCGCCGGTCACGGTGACGGCCCACATGTGGGTGAGGAAGGCGTCGAGGGCGTCGAACTCGGGGCGCAGCCGGCCTTCGATGTGGTCGACGGTGTGGATCAGGCGGGAGTAGAGCTCGATCTGGCGGCGGCCGATGACCTGGACGGTGCCGGGGACGCAGATGCGCGACTTGTCGTTGCGGTCGACGTCGGTGCACATCGTGAGCTCGGACTCCTCCTTCACGCTGGACAGGAGGGTGCGGATGGCCTCGGCGTCCTCGACGGGGTTGGAGCCGCGGGCGATGGTGCCGGAGATGGGGCAGGTCTCGACCCTGTCGCCGGTGACGCGGACGTACATCTCGGGCGAGGCGCCGACCAGGTGCTCGCCGTCGCCGAGGTTGATGATGAACTCGTAGGGCGCCGGGTTGGTCAGGCGCAGGCTGCGGTAGAAGGCCGAGGGGTCGGTGCAGGTGGCGTGGAAGACCTGGCCAGGCACGACCTCGAACAGGTCGCCGCGCTTGAACTTCTCCTTGGCCGCCGCGACGACGGTGGCGTAGGCGCCCTTCTCCGGGTCCTTCGGGACCTCGGTGGGGGCGACCTGCGGGAAGGTGTCGCCGGTGCGCTCGAGCCCTCTGGTGGAGACGCCGTCGACGACGAACTCGTAGCGGTACTCCACGCTGGTCTCGCGCTGGCGGTCGATGACGACGAGCCTGTCGGGCAGGTGCAGTACCAGGTCGCGCTGGTCGGCGGGCCTTTCGAGCTCGTGGCGGATGGGCTCGAACTGGAAGGCCAGGTCGTAGCCGAAGGCGCCGTAGAGGCCGAGGTGCTGGTCCTCGCCCTTGAAGGCGGCGATGACCTCGCGGATGGCGGTGAAGACGGTGGGACGGCGGCTGCGCATCTCCTCGGGGAGCAGGTCCTCCGACTCGGGGATGTGCACCTCGACGTGGGCGCCGGTCGGCTCGGAGACCGGCTTGCCCGCGGCCAGCAGGCAGGAGGCGATGGCGGGCAGGACCACCTTGCCGCGCTCGTTCAGCGCCCTCGCGGCGATGGTGCGGCCTCGGGCGACGAGCTCGACGCAGGGGTCGACGTAGCCGAACGCCCATCGGCTGTAGCGGCCGGGGTAGTCCATGCCCGACGAGAACGCGCCGCCGCGTCGCTCGCCGAGCTCGGTCACGATCTGCTCGAGGGCCTCCTCGGGCACCTCACGGACCTCGCGCTCGACGCTGACGCCCCCGGCGGTGGTATATCCGCTCGTCTCCACTCAAAGCCCCTTGCTAGCTCATGAGCCCCGGGGCGGAGACAGGAAAGGCCGCCTTCCGGGGCGGCCGTCCGTTGAGGAATGCGAATCTGGCGCCGCCTAGGAGCGGCGCCACCACTGAAGCTGCAAGCCGATTCGCATAGCCCAAGGGTAGCCGCCCGATCGGAGATCACGCAACGCGGACACACCGCGCCGTTTTCAGCGGTTGACCAGGGGTGCCAGCTCGGGTCGCTTGGGGCGGACACCGTCGCCGGAGGAGCGTCCCTGGATGCGCCTGTTGATCCACGGCCCGAGGAACTGCCGCGCCCATCGCAGGTCCTCGCGGCGGGCGTCGGCCCACTGGGCGGGCAGCAGCGGCGGATACGGCTCGCGCCAGTCCTCCTGCACCGCCACCCCGAGCACCTCGGCCGCGTGCAGGGCCACCCTGCGGTGCCCGTCGGGCGACAGGTGGAGCCTGTCCATGTTCCACGCCCGCCTGTCGCGCAGCACCGCCATGGGCCACATGTCCACCAGGAAGGCGTCGTAGCGGCGCGCGATGTCGTGGATGTGCAGGTTGAAGATCTCGATCTTGCTGTGCGCCAGTCGCATCACCGGGACGTCGCGCAGGTCGAACCCGGTGAACAGCATCACCCTCGAGCCTGCCTGCGTGAGCGCCGCCACGCCCTGCTCCAGCCTTGCCGCCACCACGTCGGGGCCGCTGCTCGGCCGCAGGATGTCGTTTCCTCCCGCGCACAGGGACACCAGGTCGGGCCCGAGCTCGACGGCCATCGGCACCTGCTCTCCGACGACCTCGTCGATCAGCCTGCCGCGCACGGCCAGGTTCGCGTAGGCGAGCCCCGGCTGCTCGGCCTCGATGTGCTCGGCCAGCCGGTCGGCCCATCCGCGGTAGCCCTCGTCGGCGGGGTCCTCGAGACCCTCGGTGAAGCTGTCCCCCAGAGCGACAAACGACGTAATTCGTCCCATGACCGGATAGTTTGCCAACAGGTGATCTCCCTACGCGACCGTAGCCTGGGGTGACGGAACTCACCTTGTCGAGGCCGCCGCCCGTCTGTTACTGGTTAGTAATGCGGGTTCGAGTCGAGAGGGACCTTCCCGTCCCGATGCGGGACGGCGTGACGTTGCTCGCCGACCGTTACGCGCCGGTCGGGGCCGAGCGCGCGCCGGTGGTCCTGATCCGCTCGCCGTACGGCAGGCGCGGCCTGTTCGGCTACGCCTACGGGCGGGGGTTCGCCCGCCACGGTCTGCAGGTGGTGATCCAGAGCTGCAGGGGCGGTTTCGGCTCGGGCGGGATGCTCGACCCGCTCGGCGACGAGCACGACGACGGCATGGCCACGGTCGAGTGGCTGCGCGGCCGGCCGTGGTATCCGGGCGCGTTCGCGATGCACGGCCCCTCCTACCTCGGCTACACCCAGTGGGCGATCGCCCCCTACGTGGGAGGCGAGCTCAAGGCGATGGCCACGCAGATCACCGCCTCCCAGTTCAGGGACGCCGCCTACGTGGGAGGGGCGTTCGCGCTGGAGTCAGCGCTGAGCTGGACCACGCTGACCAACGGGATCTCGCGCAGGTTCGGCGGCGCGTCGGTGCTGACCGCGCCCAGGCTGACCAGGAGGGCGGTGCTGTCGGGGCGGCCCGTCGCCGAGCTGGACCTGGTGTCGGCGGGCCAGGCGCTGCCCTTCTACAGGGACCTGCTCGCCCACCACGCCGACCCTGCGGTGCCGTACTGGCACAGGCGGGACTTCTCGGCCGAGGTCGGGAGGGTGGAGGCGGCCGTCACCATGCTGGGCGGCTGGTACGACGTGTTCCTGCCGTGGCAGCTGCGCGACTACGTGGCGATGCGGGCGGCGGGGCGGCAGCCGTACCTGACGATCGGGCCCTGGTGGCACATCGACGTCAGGCACGGCCCCGTGACCAGGGCCGAGTCGCTGGCCTGGTTCCGCGCGCACCTGCTCGGCGACCGGTCGGGGCTGCGGGACTCCCCCGTGCGGCTGTACGTGACGGGCGCGAGGCAGTGGCGCGACTATCCCGACTGGCCGGTGCCCGGCATGCGGCCCGTGCGCTGGCACCTGCAGCGCGCCTTCGGCCTCGGTCCCGACGGGCCGCTGGAGGCCGAGCCCGACCGGTACAGGTACCACCCCGCCCATCCGACGCCGGTGATCGGCGGTCCCGTGCTGCTGGCCGACTCCAGGCCGCGCGACCAGCGCCGCCTGGAGGCGCGCAGGGACGTGCTCGTCTACACCTCCCCCGTGCTGCGCGAGGACGCCGAGGCGATCGGCCCGGTCTCGGCCGAGCTGTTCGTCAGGTCGAGCACGCCGCACGTGGACGTGGTCGTGCGGGTGTGCGACGTGCATCCCGACGGGCGCTCCATGAACGTCTGCGAGGGGGTGCGGCGGCTGTCGGCGGCCGACGGGGGTGACGCCGACGGCGTGCGCAGGGCCTCGGTGGACCTGTGGCCGATCGCGCACAGGTTCGCCAAGGGGCACAGGATCAGGGTGCACGTGGCGAGCGGCGCCTACCCGACGATCGCCCGCAACCCCGGCGCCCCCGGGTGGGACGCCCCCGGGGTGCCCGCCGACGTCGAGGTCTTCCACGACCCCTCGCGCCCTTCCTCGCTCGTCCTGCCCTTGACGGCGGCTTGAGTCACTTGCGGGTCACTTTCCGTGATCGACGGCAAGAAGGTTGCAGGCAGAGCGGTGCATAACTGAGTCGCGAGCCCCAGGGCGCAACCGCCGGACCGGGGCCCCGAGACCTCAGGAGAGCACCATGAAGCGCACCTCGCTCGGTCTGGCCGTCCTCGCGATCGCCGGCCTGACCGTCACCGCCCCCGCCGCGGCCTCCGCCGCCGTCTCCGGCTCGGCCGACCCCGGCCCCGAGACCTGCCGCCAGGGATACGTGTGGCGGGTCGCCAAGCCGTCCGACCTGGTCTGCGTCACCCCCGCGACCCGTACCCAGGTGGCCGCCGACAACGCCGCCAAGCACGGCCGCTGGACCACCGGCGCGTACGGCCCGCACACCTGCGTCGTCCCCTACGTCTGGCGCAACGCCTACGACGGCGACGACGTCTGCGTCACCACCAGGCAGCGGGACCTGGCCGCGGCCGACAACGGCCAGAGCTCGGCGCGCAAGGTGCTGGCCAAGCTGTGGATCACCAAGTACACGATCGGGCCGAAGGACAACGGGGACGGCACCGCGACCACCACCTCGACCGACAGCATCGCCAGGCTGAAGCTGAACGGCAGCCACTACAACTTCGGCACGGTCAAGCTGGCGATCAGGTGGAGCCACAACGACGCCCTCTACTGGCACGCCGGCGTGACCGCCAAGCAGGCCTCGGGCTACCCGGGCGGGGCGTTCGGCTACCTGACCGGCAAGTTCGACTGCTCGGCCAAGGGCAAGCCGGCCAACGCCTACGCCTACGCGTACGACACGATGTCGGGCCGCTTCTCGGCCAGGGTCCCCGTCAGGATCGGCTGCGCCGTCCTCTGACGGCCGGGATCACCCGAGATGGGTAGCATCGGATGGTGCGCGCCGCCCGCCTCATGTCGCTCGTCCTCCTCCTGCAGGGGCGTGGCGGGATGACGGCGGGCGAGCTGGCCCAGGAACTCGAGGTCTCCGAGCGCACCATCCACCGCGACGTGCTGGCGCTGTCGGAGGCGGGCATCCCCGTCTACGCCGACAGGGGCAGAACGGGCGGATACCGCCTGGTCGACGGCTACCGCACCAGGCTCACCGGGCTCGACAGGGCCGAGGCGGAGGCGCTGTTCCTGTCGGGGGTACCCGACGCCCTGCGCGACATGGGCCTGCGCGAGATCGCCGAGGCCGCCAGGCTCAAGGCGGCCGCCGCGCTGGCGCCAGGACTGCGCGACGCGCCCGCCACCGCCGCCCAGCGCTTCCACCTCGACGCGCCCGGCTGGTTCGCCAGCGACACCCCGCCGCCCGAGTCGCTCGCGCCGCTGGCCAGGGCGGTGTGGGGGAACCATCCCGTGAGCGGGAGGTACAGAGAGGCGCCGCGCGCCGTCGAGCCGTACGGGCTGGTGCTGAAGGCGGGCGTCTGGTACCTGGCGGGCCGCGCGAAGGAGCGCCTGCTGGTCTACAGGGTCGACAGATTCACCGAGGTGAGCGTCGACACCGCCAGGCGCTTCGACCGCGACCCCGCCTTCGACCTGGCGGCCTTCTGGGCCGAACGGTCGGAGCAGTTCACCCGCTCCCTGCTCAGGACGCAGGTCACGCTGCGGCTCAGCCCCGCGGGGCTGCGGATGCTGCGGCACGTGGCCGACCCCGCCGCGCTGCCGGAGGCGCTGGCCTCCGCCCGCGACGACGGCACGGTGGTGCTGGCGGTCGAGTCGCCGGCGGTCGCCTACACCCAGGTGCTGGCCTTCGGCCCCGAGGCGGAGGTGCTGGACCCGCCCGAGCTGCGCGCCCTGGTGGCCGAGGCGGCCGCCCGGATGTCCGGCCTGTACGCCGAGGACGCCCGGGGCGGCGGCCCCCGCTAGCGGTAGTCGGCGGGGTCGGCGTCCTTGCCGCCCTCCTCGACCTCCTCGATCCAGCGCCACACGTCGGGCCTGGAGCCGTCCACGTCGGTGAACCCGTACTCCTTGGCCAGTTCGCCGCTGGAGAGCGACGAGCCCGACCAGCGCATCCTGTCGGGGTCGGCGGCCAGCGCGGCCACCGCCCTGCCGACGTAGGCGGGCGTCTCCGAGATGGCGAAGGCGGGGCTGTGCGCGATGGCGTCGCGCCAGTTCTCCTCGGTGACGCCGAAGTTGTCCAGCATCATCTCCGAGCGCAGGAAGCCGGGCGTGATCGACACCGCCGCCGCGCCGTGCGGGCGCAGTTCGTGCGACTGGGCGAAGGCCAGCCTGCTCACGGCGGTCTTGGCCAGGTCGTAGAAGATCGAGTTGCGGTAGCGGGTGGCGTTGAAGCCCGCCGTGCCGTCGGTGACCTCCACGACCAGCCCTCCCGGCCTGCGGATGAGCAGCGGCAGCGCGTGGTGGCTGGTGATCAGATGGGTGTCGAGCGCCAGCCTGAGCAGGCGCAGCCCCTTGTCAAGGTCGTGCTCCCACACGGGGGTGTCCCACGACCACAGGTGATCGGCGCCCCAGATGTCGTTGACGAGGACGTCCAGCCTGCCCTGCTCGCTGTCGATCCGCTCCACCAGCGCCTTGACCTGCTCGGGCACCAGGTGGTCGGTCCTGACGGCGATGCCCTTGCCGCCCGCCGCGGTGACCAGTTCGGCGCTCTCCTCGATCGTCTCGGCCCTGTCCATCTCCGAGCGTCCCTGCCTGGTGGTGCGTCCCGTGCAGTAGACCGTGGCCCCCGCCGCTCCGAGCTGGACGGCGATGCCTCTTCCCGTGCCCCTTGTGGCGCCTGTGACCAGCGCGACTGTTTCCGTCATGCCGTGATCCTCCCGCCGAAGCCCGACATCCTCTGTCATGTTTTAGCGACCCGCGCTGTGATAAGCAGTTGGTTACTATGAACACCGAATTCGAGCTTCGCGGCGTCAACCACATCGCGCTGGTCTGCTCGGACATGAAGCAGACCGTCGACTTCTACTCCGGCGTCCTCGGCATGCCGCTGATCAAGACGATCGAGCTGCCCATGGGCTGGGGCCAGCACTTCTTCTTCGACTGCGGCGGCGGCAACGCCCTCGCCTTCTTCTGGTTCCCCGACGCGCCGGACGGCGTGCCCGGCGTCTCCGCGCCCAAGAACCTGCCCGACAGGGGCGAGCTGCTCTCGGCGGTGGGCTCGATGAACCACCTGGCCTTCGACGTGCCGCCGGAGAAGATCGAGGAGTACAGGGAGCGGCTGGTCGCCAAGGGCATCGACGTCGGGGTGCTGCTCAACCACGACGACAGCGAGTTCGGCGTCGCCCCCTCCCTGCACGACGGCGTGTTCGTGCGCTCCATCTACTTCAAGGACCCCGACGGCGTCCTGATCGAGTTCGCCTGCTGGCTGCGCGAGCTCGACCGCCCCGAGGACGTCCGGCACGAGCCGAAGACCGCCGCCGACAGGACCCTCTGATGCCGCGCCTGCGCCAGGTGCCCCGTGAGGAGGTCAGCGACCCCGTGGTCGCGTTCTTCTACGACCGGCTGCTGACGCCCGAGGGCACCTCGACCGGCTCGCCCGGCGACTGGTGGACGGTCTTCGCCCAGGACCCGGCGATCTTCAGGCACTGCGTGAAGGGCTTCCAGCTCTACCGTGAGTCCGCGCTCGACCCGGTGCTGCGCGAGCTGGGCCAGACCCGCGCAGGGTGGGCCAGGCAGTCGCAGTTCGTCTACTCCCAGCACTGCAAGCAGCTGAGGGCGCTCGGCGTGCCGGAGGAGAAGGTGCGCGCGGTCGCGCACTGGCAGGTCAGCGAGGAGTTCGGCGAGCTGGAGCGGGCGGTGCTCGCCTACACCGACGGCCTGGTCCTCGACGGCGGCAGGGTGCACGACGAGGTCTTCGCCGTGCTGAAGCGGCACCTGCCCGACGAGCAGATCCTCGAGCTGACCTACGTCACGTGCCTGTACGAGATGCACGCGACGATGGCGCGGGCGCTGCGCCTGGAGTTCGACGACAGGCCCGACCCGATCACCGAGGTGCCCGCCCCCGAGGGGTACGGCACGCGCGACATCGCCGACGAGCTGACCGTTCGGCGCGAGGACCCTACCGTTCAGCGATCTACGAGCTGACGGGCACAGCCAGAAAACTAATGTGCCGGGCAACGGAAAAGGGAGGACGCCTTGCCCGGTAACGATCGCGACCGCAGTCCCTGGTACTGGCTGCTGCTGGTGCCCATCGCCGTCCCGTTGATGACGTTCCTGTTCAACGCCGCCGAACCCACGCTGTTAGGCTTCCCACTCTTCTACTGGCTCCAGCTCGCCTTCATCATCCTCGGCGTCGCCACGACGACCCTCGTCTACAGGATGACGCGATGAACCCGGGCGAGCACGTCACCGAGATCGTCATCTTCACCGTTCTGTTCCTGGTGGTCAGCGGCATGGGGTTCGTGGCCGCCCGCTGGCGCAGGCCCCAGGATCTGGCGTCGCTGAACGAGTGGGGTCTCGGCGGGCGCAACTTCGGCTCGTGGATCACCTGGTTCCTGGTGGGCGGCGACCTCTACACCGCCTACACCTTCGTGGCGGTCCCCGCGCTGCTGTTCGGCGCGGGCGCGATGGGGTTCTTCGCCGTGCCGTACACGGTGATCGTCTACCCGCTGGTCTTCCTGGTCCTGATCAGGCTCTGGTCGGTCTCGCACGTGCACAGCCTGGTCACGCCCGCCGACTTCGTACGGGTGCGGTTCGGCTCGCCGACGCTGGCGCTGCTGGTCGCGATCACCGGCATCGTGGCGACGATGCCCTACATCGCGTTGCAGCTGATCGGCATCGAGGCGGTGCTGAAGACGATGGGCATCGGCGGCAGCGGGCTGCTGTCGGACCTGCCGCTGATCATCGCGTTCGTCATCCTGGCCGCCTACACCTACCAGTCGGGGCTGCGGGCGCCGGCGCTGATCGCCTTCGTCAAGGACATCCTGATCTACCTGGTCATCCTCGTCGCGGTCATCTACATCCCCGCCAGGCTGGGCGGCTGGGAGGTGATCTTCGGCAGGGCCCAGGAGAAGTTCGCCGCCACGCCCGCGCAGGGCGACGGCATCCTGCTCAACGCCAACAACCAGCTGCAGTACTTCACGCTGGCACTGGGCTCGGCGCTGGCGCTGTTCCTCTACCCGCACAGCATCACCGGCGTGCTGGCCTCCAAGAACCGCAACGTCATCAAGCGCAACATGTCCGCGCTTCCCGCCTACAGCCTGCTGCTCGGCCTGATCGCGCTGCTCGGCTACATGGCCATCGCGGCGGGCGTGAAGCCGATCGGCACCGACAACAACACGGTCGTGCCCGTGCTGTTCGACCAGATGTTCCCGGACTGGTTCGCCGGGATCGCGTTCGCGGCGGTCGGCATCGGGGCGCTCGTCCCCGCGGCCATCATGTCGATCGCCGCGGCCAACCTGTTCACCCGCAACATCTACCGCGAGTACATCAACCCGCAGGCCACCGACGCCCAGGAGGCGGGCGTCAGCAAGCTCACCTCGCTGGTGGTGAAGGTGGGCGCGGTGCTGTTCATCCTGCTCATCGACCCGCAGTTCTCCATCGACCTGCAGCTCATCGGCGGCGTGATCATCCTGCAGACGCTGCCGTCGGTGGCCATCGGGCTGTTCACGCGGTGGTTCCACAAGGTGGGGCTGATCGCGGGCTGGGTCGCGGGCATGGGCGGCGGGCTCGTCCTGCTCTACAACATCTCCAACCCGGCGATCAAGCACGCGCACTTCGGCGGCTCGGCGTTCCCGCTGGAGAAGCTCGGCTTCGACACCAAGATGACGATCTACGCGGGCTTCCTCGCGCTGCTGCTCAACCTGATCGTGGCCGTCGCGGCGACGCTCATCGCGAGGGCGGCCAAGGTGCCCGACGGCCCCGACGGCACCAGCCCCGACCACTTCACCGCCGACGAGGGCGATCCGCGAGTCAAGGATCTGGAACTCGAGTCATCCACGTAACGAATTTAGGCCAAACCGTAACAAGGTTATGTGCTGTGGTTAAAACCTCCGGAACGTTAGTGTGCGTGCAACTTCTTTCGTTCCGGAGGGTGATCACTTGTCCAGCCCCGAAACCGGGCAGGAGCGCGGCGACCGCAGTCCGTGGAACTGGCTGCTGTTCGTGCCGATCGTGCTGCCGCTGCTGACGTTCCTGTTCAACTCCGACGAGCCCAGGGTGGCGGGCTTCCCGCTGTTCTACTGGCTCCAGCTGGCCTTCATCGTCGTCGGCGTCGTCTGCACGACGATCGTCTACAGGATGACCAAGTGAGCGGCCAGCACACGACCGAGCTGGTCGTCTTCGTCGCCCTCTTCCTGGTGGTCAGCGGCATGGGCTTCGTGGCCGCCAAGTGGCGCAGGCCCAAGGACATCGAGAGCCTGCACGAGTGGGGTCTGGGTGGCCGCAACTTCGGCACCTGGATCACCTGGTTCCTGGTGGGCGGCGACCTCTACACCGCCTACACCTTCGTGGCCGTCCCCGCCCTGGTCTTCGGCGCCGGCGCGCTCGGCTTCTACGCGCTGCCGTACACGGTGGTGGTCTACCCGCTGGTCTTCCTCGTGCTGGCGCGCATGTGGTCGGTCTCGCACGTGCACGGGTTCGTCACGCCCGCCGACTTCGTCAGGGCCAGGTTCGGCTCGCCGACGCTGGCGCTGGTGATCGCGATCACCGGCATCGTGGCGACGATGCCTTACATCGCGCTGCAGCTGGTCGGCATCGAGGCGGTGCTGAAGGCGATGGGCATCACCGGGCACCTGCCGATCATCATCGCGTTCGCCATCCTGGCGGCCTACACCTACCAGTCGGGCCTGCGCGCGCCCGCGCTGATCGCCTTCGTCAAGGACACGCTGATCTACATCGTGATCCTGGCCGCTGTCATCTACATCCCGGCCAAGCTGGGCGGGTGGGGCAGCATCTTCGACGCGGCGGCGGAAAAGTTCGCCAAGACCCCCGCGCCGGGCGACGGCATCCTGCTCAACGCCAACAACCAGCTGCAGTACATCACGCTGGCCTTCGGCTCGGCGCTGGCGCTGTTCCTGTACCCGCACAGCCTCACCGGCGTGCTGGCCTCCAAGAACCGCAACGTCATCAAGCGCAACATGTCCGCGCTTCCCGCCTACAGCTTCCTGCTCGGCCTGATCGCGCTGCTGGGCTTCATGGCGATCGCGGCGGGCGTCAAGCCCATCGTCAACCCCGAGACCGGCAAGGGCGACAACAACACAGTCGTGCCGGTGCTGTTCGACCAGATGTTCCCCGACTGGTTCACCGGCGTCGCCTACGCGGCCATCGGCATCGGCGCCCTGGTGCCCGCGGCCATCATGTCCATCGCGGCCGCCAACCTGTTCACCCGCAACATCTACCGCGAGTACCTCAACAAGCAGGCCACCGACGCCCAGGAGGCCAAGGTCTCCAAGCTGGTCTCGCTCGTGGTCAAGGTCGGCGCGGTGCTGTGCATCCTGCTGCTCGACCCGCAGTTCTCCATCGACCTGCAGCTCATCGGCGGCGTGGTCATCCTGCAGACCCTTCCGTCGGTCGCGCTGGGCCTCTACACCCGCTGGTTCCACAAGGGCGGCCTCATCGCGGGCTGGGCGACCGGCCTGGCTGCGGGCATGTGGATGCTCTACCTGATCCCGAACCCGGCCAACGGCAAGCTGCACTTCGGGGGCTCGGCCTTCCCGCTGGCCAACTTCGGCTTCGACACCAAGGCCACGCTGTACGCGGGCGTCATCGCGCTGACGGTCAACCTGGTGGTCGCCGCCCTGGCCACCCTGATCTTCCGCGCCGCCAAGGTCGCCGACGGCGAGGACGCCACCTCCCGCGGCGACTACTTCGCCGACGAGGGCGACCCCAAGGTCAAGGACCTCGACCTGTCGGGGGCGCACTGACCTTGCCGGTGTCCTGAAAGGGGATGAGTATCCCGGTACTCATCCCCTTTCGTCGTCTCGCTCCTACGATGGCGCCATGGATCGGGCGAGAGCGGTCACCATCCTGCGGGCGATCTCCGGCTACCAGTTGTCCGAGGGCCGTTGGGCGCGCGTCGACCGGGCGCTGCGCGCGCTGGAGGAGGCGGCGCGCTCGGGCGACCAGCGGGCCGCGGCGCTGGCCGTCAGGGACCTGGATCTGGTCGGCCCCGTGCGGCTGAGGAACAGGCACGGCGACCCGCCGAGGAGGCCGATCCCCGAGGAGACCAGGGAGCGGCTGAACCGGCTCGTCGTCGAGTTCGAGGAGCGGGAGCCCGCCGAGGATGGATGAGCGGGCGCTGGTCGTCCACGTCTTCGCGCCCGTCTCCGGCTGCGGCGAGCAGCTGACCGCGCTGTGGGAGCGACTGGGCGAGGGCCTGGGCATGACGTGGTCCATCCCGGAGCTCGGCCCCTACCGGCTGGACCTGGACGAGCCGCCGCGCGGGCCCGTGCTGGCCGCGCGCCGGTCTCGCTCCCGGGAGGAGATCGTCGAGGCCGTCGTACGGCGCAGGCACGACGCGCTGGCGCTGACGGTCGGCATGTCTCCGCCGGCACGGGACGGGGTGGACTGGCGCGAGCTGGAGGAGCGCTGGACCCGGACGGCCGATGACCTGCCGGCGTGGGCACTGGGCGAGGCGCGCCTGTTCACCGGTGTCGCCCCCGACCTCACGGCCCCTCCCTCCGAGGCTCCTCACGGCTTTCCTCTGTCGCAGCTGGAGGGCACGGCGCTGCTGGTCGACGGGCACACGGCCGTGTGGGAGCAGCAGGGAGCCGACGACCGCCTCACGCGCAGGCTGCTGGTGATCAGCGCGGTGCGCCGGCAGGACGACTCGGAGGCGTGGATGTGGACGCCGGGAGGCGCCTCCGTCCCGCCTCTCACCCTCCACCTGCTGCACGCCGCGAAGGTCAGGCACCAGCTGCGGCAGCGCGACCGCTTCGACGCCGACGAGGTGCTGCGGCGCGCCGACGAGACGCTGCGCGAGCGGCACAGGGCCTCCTCCGACGACCCCGCCGAGCGGCTGCTGGAGGTCAGGCGGCGGCTGTCGGGCCTGCTGTCCGGCCCTGACGGGCTGACCTGGGCGACGACGCTGCTGCGGGAGATGGAGCGCACCGTGCGCATCGCCGAGGCCAACCTGCGCCCCTCGACGAGGCTGGCGGCCACGCCTGGCCCCTTCCGCGACGACCTGGAGCTGGCCGCCTGGCTGGGCCAGCGGCTCGATGACGACCTGCTCTACCTCGAAGCGGCCAGGGAGCGGGTGCGCGATGGGCTCACCGAGGCGGTCCAGGCGGCCGAGGAGGCGGTGCAGGACCGGCGCGAACGGCTGCAGCGCCGCCAGGAGGAGCTCCAGCGCCACCGCGAGCGGCTCAACCTGTTGCAGGCAGCCGTGGTGGGCGCGGCGCTCATGGTGCTGGCCGCGATCCAGGCCTTCGGCTACCGGGTGCCGCTGCCGGGCTCCGTCACACCGGCGGTGATCGCCACACTGGGCTCGCTCGCGCTGCTGCTGGCCACGGTCACACTCTGGACGGCGGGCGAACCCGGCGCCCCCGCACAGCGCTGGACGCGCCTGGCCATCAGGGGATCGGCCGGGATGGCGTGCGCGGCCCTGGCCTGGGTGGGCTGCGCGCTCGCCTTCCATCTCGCCACGGGCACGGCCGCCCCGCCCGTCTGGACGGCGGGGCTGGCCGCGCCCGCGTTCGTCCTCGGGGCGTGGGCGGTCAGGCTCCGCTGAGCCGGCCGCCGCGGGTGGTCAGCGTCAGGGCCCGATGTGGGTGAAGGGCGCCCACAGGATCGGCAGGCCGGGGTGCTCCTCCCGCAGGGCGCGCACGGCCACGTGGAGGCCGAGGGCGGCGGCTCGCGGGTCGGGAGGCCTGGTCCCGCCGCCGGTCATCATCGCGTAGACCGCCTCGGCCACCACGGGCGCGTGGCGGTCGGCGATCGGCCACAGCGAGCCGATCACGCTGGGATAGCCGGCCAGCTGGACCGTGGCGGCCAGGCTGACGCACTCGTCGGCCAGCACGTCGCCGCCGCGGGAGGTCTCGCATCCGCTGAGGAAGGCGAACTCGGCCCGCTCCAGCCGGGCCGTGGCCAGCTCCCTGACCGTGAGCGGCCCGTCGTGCAGCAGCAGCCGTCCCTGCGACGGGTCGCCGGGATCCTGTTCGGCGTGGCAGGCGAAGTGCGCCCACGGGCTGGCGGCCAGGGCGTCGAGGACGGCCTGCCGTACCGCCGAGGGTCCTTCCAGGCAGATCGCGCCGGGCAGCAGCCGCCTGACGACCTCGCTCTCACGGGCGACGCCAGGCAGGTCGTCGGCGCCCGGCGTGCTGGGCAGGGCGACCAGCAGCGGGCGGCCCTGCGCGGTCGGCGCCGCCTGCTCACGGGCGTGGATGAGCGCGCGCAGGGTCGGGGTGACCGAGGAGGCGGCGACGTCGACGGTGATCGCGGGCAGAGGCAGCAGCGACAGCGCGCCCGTGGGGCACCACCACAGGCGCGGCCACGTCGCGCCTGGCAGGGGCGGCGCGCCGAGTAAGGCGAGCACCGGGCGGCCGATCACCTCGGTGAGCCAGTCCAGGGCCGCGGGTACCCGCTCCAGCAGCTCGGGGTCGGGGTCGTCGTCGTGGGCGTAGGCCCCGACCGCCTCGACGAAGCCTGCCGCCCGCTCGGCGACCTCCTGCGCGCCCAGCCCGGGCAGCGGAACCAGCGTGACGCCTTCGGCGGTGACGACGAGCGCGTCGCAGCGGTACCTGCTGACGTTGACCACCACCACCGGCCCCTCGGCCGCGGCGGCGCGCAGGTCGGCGAACGGCGGCGGCCGCAGGAAGTCCGCCAGCCCCGGTAGCGCGCGGATCGCGGCCAGCGTCTCCTCCCTCTCGCGGGCCAGCACGTGCCGCCTGTCGAGATCTTCGACGGTGTCGAGTCCGTCCTGGATCTCCGCCAGGCGGTCGGCGAGGGCGGGAGCGGCCACGCGCAGAGCGTCGTGTCGCGGGCGCGCGTCGATGATCTGGGCGAGCAGGACGCCCCTGCCCTGCTCCAGCAGCTCGATCGCCAGTTCCGGACGGCCGGCGGCGATCGCGCAGGCGGCCGCGTCGCTGGCCAGCCCCTGGAACCCCGACAGGGCCCGCTCCTGTTCCTGGCGGCGCATGCCGCGCCAGGCGGCGGCGTCGAGCAGGCCCACCGCGGTCGCGAAGGCCAGGACGGCGGCGGCGGGTCCCTCGTGCTCGGCGACGAACTCGCCCCAGTGCTTGGCCACCCCCGCCCGCCAGGCGGGGGCGGCGGTCTCGACGGAGGCGGCCGCGGCGAACTCCCGCGCCGCCTGTTCACGGTCGCGCTCGTCGCCCGAGCGCCGCCACCGGTCGGCCAGCGCCTGCGCCAGGTGGTAGCGCGTGATCGACAGCACCGGCTCGTCCTCCGCCGCGCCCGCGGCGGCGCCACGCAGCGTGCGGATCGCGCCGTCGAGGTGCCGTCCCCTGCCGGTCATGGCGGCGCGCACGTGCAGCGCGGTGCCCAGCTGACCCGCCGCGCGGGCTCTGTCGAACTCGCCTCGGGGGCTCCTGTCCAGGACCTCCCGCAGGATGGCGATCGCCTCGTCCAGCAGTTCGCCCTGCCTGAGCCTGCGCCGCTCGGCCAGCTCGGCGGCCGGCGGCTCCTCACCCCTCAGCAGCGACAGCGCCAGCGCGGCGTACTCCTCCCCCGTGAGGTCTCCGTCCTGGGCCTGGAAGAAGCGCAGCACCAGCGCGGTTGCCAGGCCCGTGGGCGCCTGGGTGTTGGTGGGCGGCGCCGCGGCGACGGCCTCGCGCATGACCGCGACCGCCTCCTCGGGCAGCTCCTGCCGCAGCAGCGCCCTGCCGAGGTTGGTCAGGATCATGTGGCGTTGCAGATGCTCCTTGGGAGCCTCGTCGAGCGCCTGCCGGTAGAGGGACACCGCCTTCGTCAGGGCGTCCCGCTCGCCGACCCTGTCGAACCGCATGACCAGCACGGTCGCCAGCGACGCGATCCAACCACCCCTGTGCGGGTGCAGCGGCGGGGTGGTCGAGACGCACTCGCGCAGCGCGGCGACCGCCGCGTCCAGGTCGGCGGTCGAGCCGGTCACCTCGTGCCTGCGGCCGAGCGCGCTACCGAGGTTGGCCAGGTACAGCGGCCGGTAGTGATGGCCGGCGGGGGTGGCCTCGACGGCGGCCCTGTGCGAGGCGATCGAGTCGTCCAGGTCGGCGCGGCCTCCCCAGCGCTCGAAGCGGCCGAACAGCGCCGTGCCAAGACCGGTCAGCGCGATGCCGCGCTCGGCGTGGTCGGGCGCCGTCTCCCGCACCGCCTGCCGGTAGCAGCCGATCAGCTCGCGCTGGAGGGCGTCGCCGCCCTCGACGCCGTGCTTGAGCGCCAGAGCGTTGGCGAGGTTGACCAGATAGAGGCCGTGGTCGGGATGGCCGGCAGGCAACGTCTCCACGGCCTGCCTGAGCACGTCGATCATCTCGTCCACGCCGCTCAGGTCGCTCATCCACTCCATTTTGTGGCCCAGCATCCTGCCGAGATTGGTCAGCACGGCCGCCCGCTCCTTTCCGCTGGGCGGGGCCTCCCTCAGCGCGTCGCGCAGCATCGATATCGCGCCGTCGATCTCCTCGATCCGGCCCGAGCGCATGGCCTGCTCGACGACGGCTCCTCCCAGGTCGCTCAGGACGGCGGCGCGCAGGTCCGTCCCGATCGTGCCCCTCTCCCGCAGGTTCCTGGAGATCTCGCGCAGCTGGTCCAGCTGCTCGTGGTCCAGCGGAGGCAGCTCGCCGTACAGCAGGGCCCCCGCGATGAGGTGGATCTCCCTGCGCATCGGCTCGGGCACGCCCGGCAGCCCCGCGCGGACGACGTCGAGCGCCCTCCTGAGCTCGTCCTCGGCGCCAGGTTCGTCGCGCACCAGCACCAGCGCGGCGGCCAGCTTGGCGGATCTGAAGATCAGGGCGGGGTCGCCCTGCGGCGTGGCCGCCACCGCGGCGCGCAGCTTGGCGGCGTACTCCCGCGCGTCGGCACGCCTGCCGTCGCGCTCGTAACGGCGGTGGTAGGCCTCGGCGTGGTTGCTGAGGGCCAGCGCCGCCTCCACACTCCTCGGTGGCAGCAGCGAATCCGCCTCGGCGAACACCTCGATCGCCTGGTCGAGATGGCCAGGCGGGCCGCCCGAGCGGTAGTCGTTGATCAGCGCGATCCCTCTGCTGACGCGCACCATGCCCGCGGCCGGATGTCCGGGGGGCGCGGCCCGCACCGCCCGCTCCTGCAGGGACAGCGCCTCGCGCAGCAGCGCCTTGTCCTCGCCGTGGTCGAAGGCCATCGAGAGCGCGTCACCGAGCCCCGACAGGCGTTCGGGGTAGAGGGGGTCGTCCTCGGAGGTGAGCGCGAGCGCCCTGCGGCAGGCCGCGATGGCCCGATGCAGCTCCTGCGGCTCACCTTTCTGGGCGTACCTGACCAGGTGGCCCATGGCCAGCGCCGCCGCCATCCGCGCCCGCATCGCTCTGAACCCGCCCGCGTTCATGGCTCCAGAGTGCCGTCGAGAGGCCCGACGCGCCTGAGTATCCGGCTACTCAGTCGAGATGGCGCGGGTTGGCGACGAGCAGTTTGTCGCGTACGGCTGCCGCCAGCGGACCGAGCAGCTCGTCCTCGGCCAGGCCGCCCTCCCTGATCGCGGCGGCCAGCTCGGCGTCGTCGGCCACGCCGAGCCGGTCGAGCCGTTCGGCGTGCGCGAGGGCCTGGGATGGTCCGAGTTCGAGCTCGCGCTCGACCATGCCGAGCACGTTGACCGCCACCCTGGTGTGGAAGCGCACGCGCCCCTCCACCTCGGGCAGCACGTCCCGCTCCAGGAACTCGCGCACGGCCGCGACCAGCTCCGCCGCCGTGGGCACGTCGTGTGGCGCCGCCATAAGGAACCCCTTATTGACTATGCAACGGGTTTCGGGTTGTGATCCTTTCATGACCTTCGCCGTCCCCGACAGTGTCAGGCCGGTGCGCGACGCCGTCCACGCGTTCATGACCGAGCGGGTCGAGCCCGCCGAGCCCGCCCTGCTGGAGGACGACGGCTCGCTGCTGCGCGAGCTGCAGCTGGAGGCGAAGAAGGAGGGCCTGTGGGCGCTCGGGCACCCACGCGAGCTCGGCGGCGGCGGGCTGCCCTTCCTCGACTACGCCTACGTCAACGAGGTGCAGGGCCGCAGTGAGTTCGGGCAGCTGGTGCTGGGCACCTTCACCCTGCAGGACTCGCTGATGCTGCACGAGCACGCCTCGCCCGCCCAGCGTGAGCGCTATCTGAAGCCGCTGGTCGGCGGCGACATCTGGCCCAGTTTCGCGATGACGGAGCCGCTGGTCTCCAGCAGCGACCCGACCCAGCTGAGGACCGCCGCCGTGCTGGACGGCGACGAGTGGGTGATCAACGGGCACAAGTGGTTCACCACGGGCGCGTCGAGGGCGGCGTACACGACCGTCATGTGCAGGACCGAGCCGCAGGAGGCGCCCCCGCACCTGGCGTTCTCGATGATCCTGGTGCCGACGGACACGCCCGGCTACACCATCGTGCGGGAGACCCCCGTGCTCGGGCTGTCGGGGGCGCACTGCGAGGTGCGCTACGACGACGTGCGGGTGCCCTCGGCCAACCTGCTCGGCCCGAGGGGGCAGGGGTTCGTGATCGCCCAGAGGCGGCTGGGCCCCGGCCGCATCTTCCACTGCATGCGCTGGCTCGGCCAGGCGCAGCGCGCCTTCGACCTGATGTGCGGCAGGCTGCACGCCCGCTCGGCCTTCGGTGAGCCGCTGGCGCGCAAGCAGCTCATGCGCCAGCACGTGTTCGACTCCTACGCCGAGATCCAGTCGGCAAGGCTGCTGACCCTTCACGCGGCGCACGCCATGGACGCGGGCCAGGACGCCCGCGTCGAGATCGGCGCGATCAAGGTGGTGGGCGCGCGGATGCTGCACAACGTGATCGACCGCGCCATCCAGGTCTACGGCGCCGCAGGCCTGACCCCCGACACGCCCCTGGACCGGATGTACCGGCACGCGAGGGCGGGCCGCATCTACGACGGCCCCGACGAGGTCCACGTCGACTCGGTCGGGCGGCGCATCCTCGGCGCCTACGCGGCGGGCGGCAACTGGGAGTTCGGGCTGCGATGATCTCCGCCATCGTCGAGGAGGCGTTCGGAGGCGGGTGCGAGGTCGTCTCGAGGACCAGGCTGTCGGGCGGCGCGTCGAGGGAGACCTGGGCGGTGGACGTCGTCGACGGTGACGAGCGCCCGCACCGGCTCGTCGTCCGGCTGGCCGCCGCGCACGAGGACCAGGGGGCGGCGCCCGGTCTGGGCCGCGGGCTGCCGGAGGAGGCGCGGCTGCTCAGGGCGGCGGCCGCGGCGGGGGTGCCGGTTCCCCAGGTGGTGGCGGCGGCCGAGCCGTACCTGGTGATGAGCAGGGTGGAGGGCGAGACGATCCCGAGGAGGATCCTGCGCGACGAACGCTACGAACGCGCCAGGCCGCTGCTGGCGGCCCAGTGCGGGACGGCGCTGGCGGCGGTGCACAGGATGCCGCTCGACGCCGTCGAGCGGGCCGAGCCCGAGGATCCGCTCGCCAGGTGGCGGGAGGTGCTCGACCTGACGGGACAGCCGCACCCGGTGTTCGAGCTGGCCCTGCGCAGGCTGGAGCGGACCAGGCCGGACAGCGCCCGCACCACCGTCGTGCACGGCGACTTCCGCAACGGCAACCTGGTCGTCGGGCCTGAGGGGGTGCGCGCCGTCCTCGACTGGGAGCTGGCCCACGCGGGCGACCCGATCGAGGACCTCGGCTGGCTGTGCGTCAAGGCGTGGCGGTTCGGCGCGAAGGCTCCCGTCGGCGGGTTCGGCGAGTACGACGACCTGGTGGCGGCCTACGAGCGCGCCTCTGGCCACCGGGTGGACAGGATGGCGCTGCGCTGGTGGGAGACGTTCGGGGTGCTCAAGTGGGGTGTCATCTGCGTCACGCAGGCCCTGCGGCACCTGACGGGCGCGACGAGGTCGGTGGAGCTGGCCGCCATCGGCAGGCGCGTCTGCGAGACCGAGTGGGACCTGCTGGAGGCGCTGTCAGCCGACCGTGTTTGAGATGAAGGCGGCCACGATCACCTCGACCAGCCCCTCCACCACCTGCTCGCGCCCGACCTCGGGGTGTTCGAGCCACCAGTCGCCGGTCGTCTGCACCATGCCGACGAAGGCGTGGCCGAGGATCTGCGCCCGCACGGCGTCGGGCACCACCTGCTCGGCGGCCAGTACCGCGCCCAGTTCCTCGCCCAGCCCGCGCACCAGCGCCGTCATGTGGCTGCGCACGCCGGTGTCCTCGGCGCTGGCCCGGTGGAACAGGAACCTGTAGAGGTTCTGGTTGGCCGAGATGAGGTCGAGGTAGACCTCGACCGCCGCGCGGGCCCGCCCTCGGGGGTCGGTCCTGGTCCTGACGAACTCGGGGCGCAGCTGCGCGATGACCCTGCGCACGTGCCGGTCGGCCAGCGCCTGGTACAGGCCGCTCTTGTCGCCGAAGTGACGGTAGAGGATCGGCTTGGTGATCCCGGCCTCGGCGGCGATGGCCGCCATCGACACGTGGGGCCCTTCGCGCAGGATGGCCCGGTCGGCGGCGTCGAGCAGCGCCTTGCGCCGATCGGGGTCCCTACCGTTCACGGGGCCAGGATAGTCCCGCTTCGATCCTCACTCGCGAGGGGTCGTCACCTGCGCAGAAGCGGGCTTCGGAGGGCGCCATCGCGAAGGAGGGAGCGCCGAGAGCACCAGCAGGCCGCCAATCACCAGGTACAGCCCCGTCACGCCGGGCAACAGCCCTGGCGGCTCGGCGGTGCCGGACCCATGGGCCGCGCCCGCGAGGAGGTCCATCGGCGGCAGCGCGCCCACCGCCCGCGCGGCGCTCTCGGGGGCGGCGGCGAACAGCAGCCCGAGCAGGGTCAGCGGCAGCCCGCACACCAGCGCGGCCAGCGGTGACAGCCGGGGGGCGCAGGCCAGCGCGCCGCTCACCGCGACGGCCGCCCCCAGCCACGCGGGCCCGAGCGGATCGGGCTGCTGCAGCGCGTATCCCGAGCGCAGGCCCGCCGCGCCCGCCTCGGTGAGGTAGTAGACGACGGGCAGCGCGGCCAGCCCGATCACCGCTGCAGTCACATGGCGCACCCTCCGAGGTTAGGGTCGGATCATGAACAGCGGAACGGGTCCTGGAACCATCACCCCCGACGGATCGCCCGTCGAGTTCTACACGCTGCTGCCTCCCGGCGAGGAGGCGCGCGTCATCGCCGCCGCGACGCCCCCGAACGGCACCGTCCTGGAGCTCGGCTCCGGGGTGGGCAGAGTCACCCATCCCCTGCTCGAGGCGGGGCTGGAGGTGGTCGCCGTGGACGAGTCCGCCGAGATGCTCGCGCACGTGCGCGGCGCCCGCACCGTGTGCGCCAGAGCGCAGGAGCTCGACCTCGGCGAGCGCTTCGACTCGGTCGTCCTTGCCTCCTATCTGGTCAATCTGCCCGACGCCGAGCTGCGGCACGAGCTGCTGGCCTCCTGCGCGCGGCACGTGGCCGAGGGCGGCTCGGTGCTGGTCCAGTGGCAGCCGCCCGAGGCGCACGACCAGTGGGAGGCAGGCAGGGGCGGCGAGCGCGACGGCGTCGGCATCATGATGACGGAGCTGGAGGAGGTCTCTCCCGGCACGTTCGCGGCCACCATGCGCTACACGGCGGGCGAGCGGGTCTGGACGCAGTCCTTCCGGTCGCGCCGCCTCACCGTGGACGACCTGGCCGCCGACCTGGCGCGCGCGGGGCTCGCCCTCGACGGCTTTCTCACCGAGGACCGCACGTGGGCGCGGGCCGTACCGGCATGACGGGGGCCGACTTCCTGCGCGCCATCGCCGACGGCAGCGTGGAGTCCTCCCCCCATCTGACGCACCTGGGCCTGCGGCTGGTGCTGGTGGAGCCCGGCAGGGTCGAGCTGGTCTGGCGCCCAGGGCCCGAGCTCACCAACAGGTCGGGCGTGGTGCACGGCGGCTACATCGCCACGGCGCTCGACGACGCGTGCGGCATGGCGAGCGGGAGCGCGGCCGAGCGGCCCACGCTCCACCTCACGATGAACCTCAACGTCGACTACCTGCGCCCGGTGCGGGCCGGGGAGGTCTACACCGTGGCCGGCACGGTGACGCACAGGGGCAGGACGCGCATCCTGACGCTGGCCACCGTCACCGACGCCGACGGCCGCCTGTGCGCGCAGGCCACCTCCAGCCTCACGCCGAACCGGCTGACCACACCCGGCTGACCACACCCGGCTGACCACACCCCGCTGAGCCCGCTGACCTCGGCGGGCTCAGCGGGTGTCCGATCTGTCGGAGCCTGGCGATAGTCTGCCGCTCCATAACGGTGATCGGAGGTGGGCGGTGGCGCCCGAGGTGCCAGGCTACGAGGTGCTCGGGCTGCTGGGCCAGGGCGGCTTCGGCGTCGTCTACCAGGCGCGGCAGCTGGCTGTCGGCCGCGAGGTGGCGCTCAAGGTCGACAGCAGGGTGCTCGTCTCCGAGCGTGACCAGCGGCGCTTCGTGCGCGAGGTCACCTCGGCCGGGGCGCTGTCGGGCCATCCCCACGTCGCGCACGTCTACGACGCGGGGGTGCTGCGCGACGGCCGCCCGTACATGGTGCTGGAGCTGTGCCCCGGCGGCTCGCTGGCCGACCGCCTGCGCGCGGGCACGCTGACCGTCGCCGAGGTGCGCGACATCGGCGTCAGGATCGCCGACGCGCTGGCCGCCGCGCACGCGGCGGGGGTGCTGCACCGTGACGTCAAGCCCGCCAACATCCTGGTCAACCGCTACGGCAACGTGGTGCTGTCCGACTTCGGGCTGGCCACGATGCCGGAGCCCGGCGCGGAGATGTCGGTGACGCGCGAGTCGCTCACCCCCGCCTACGCCCCGCCCGAGGCGTTCGAGCTGACCGAGCCGACGGCGGCGGGCGACGTCTACTCACTGTCGGCCACCCTCTACGCGCTGCTGTCGGGGCGGCCTCCGCGCTTTCCCGAGAGCGGCGTGGCCAACCTGGCCGTGATCATGGCGCTGCACCGCAGGCCCGTGCCCGAGATCCCCGGCGTGCCCGCCGCCTTCACGGAGGTGCTGCGGCGCGCGCTGGCCACCGATCCCGGCCTGCGGACCCCGACGGCCGCCGCGTTCCGCGACGCCCTGGCCGCCACCGACCTGTCCGGTGCGGCGGGCCCTCCCGCCCCTCCCGGCGACGCGGGATGGCAGGGCCCGCCTCCCGCGCCCATGGCCGCGCACTCGGGCGGCTGGAGCGCGATGCCCACGGGGCAGGCGGCTGCCCAGGGGGCGGGCTGGAGCGCCGCGCCCACGGGCCCGGGGGCGGCTCACGCGGGCGGATGGGCCGCCGCGCCGACAGGGCCCCGGCCGGAGCAGAGACCGGGACACGGGCCTGGACACGGGCCTGGCCCCGCGCCGGGACGCGCGCCGGGACACGGTCCAGGGCACGGTCCAGGGCACGGTCCAGGGCACGGGCCGGCGAGGGGACACGCCGCCGGATGGCCCGCCGGTCACGACGGCGACCTGCGGGCGGCGCCCACCGCGATGTCGCGCCGCGCGAGGGGTGGCGGGGTCTACGCCGCCGTCTCCGCGCTGTTCGCCGTGATGATCGCGATCGGGGTCGTGCTGATGCTCATGGAGGGCAGGTGACCTCCTCTTGAGCGACGACCTCGACGCGCTCGAGCGACGCATCGACCTGCTGCGCGCCCAGGTCCGCACCGCCGCCAGGGCCAGGGAGGCCGCCCTGGCGCGCGAGCTGCGCGGGCAGCTGCGCAAGGCCGAGCGGGCATGGGACACCCTGGTCAGCGCCCCTCCCCAGGTCGCCGCTCGTCCCGGCGAGCAGGAGGGGCGGGTCGCGGTGCCGGTGCGCGAGCGCGTCCACAGGGCGCTGACGCTGCTCGGCGTGCCCGCGGCCGGGCGGCTGGTGGTGAGCGTTCACGACGCGTTCTTCGCCGAACCGCTGCGCAGCTCGCAGCTCACCACGCTGAGGCGTGACGAGGAGCGCACGTTCAGGCGCTCGCCGTACGCCAGGCCCCACTACGTGTGCGCCGCGCTCACCGACAGGCTCACCCCTGCCAGGGGGCTGCTGGCCGTGAGCACCTGGCCGCAGGAGCGCAGGGTGGTGGGCCCGCTGAGCCCGCGCGTCGACTTCCTGGTGGCGACCGTCCAGGTGGCCGCGTGCGCGGGACGGCTCGACGACCCCTCCCCCGCGGCGAGACGGCTGCTCGCCAGGATGGCGCGCAACGTGCCCGACGCGGGGAGCGGTTTCGGCGAGCCCGACCCCGAGCGGGTGGCCGTCGCGGCCAGGGCCGAGCTGGCGGTCCACCTCGAGGCCGACACGCGGCAGCGCGCGGAGCTGGCACAACGCGCCGCCGCGCAGCTGGATGAGGTGGCGTGCCTGTTCGGCGCGGCTACGCTGAGCGATGTCGCGAGGAAGGGTGCGTGCGCGTGAGCCGGATATGTCAGGCGAGGAGAGCGGAGGCCGATGGCGACCGTCGGTGAGAGGGTGAGCGGGCTCGACTCGCTGCGGGGCACCACGCCCGCCAAGCCCCACGACGCCAGGGCCATCGCCGCCCTGGCGGCCAACCCGGGATGCGCGCGAAGGGCGCTGATGGACGGCGCGGGCGTCGACAAGGACGCCGCCGCCAGGCACCTGGGCTTCCCCGCCCCGTTCGGCCAGTCGCCGTTCGCGATCACCAGGGGCAACGCCTTCGAGGCGCTGGTCAAGGCCGACGGTTGCGCGGAGCTGCTGAGGCTGCTGCGCGACGTGCTGCGCCTGCCGATCGACGAGGTGGCCTACCAGGACGTGCAGAACGTCGGCGCCCACCTGCGGCACGCCCACACCCGCACCCTGTTCGACAGGGCGGCGAGGGGCGAGCAGGGCACGCTCTACGACCATCCGCTGCTCAGCCTGAAGATCGCCGGGCACACCGCCTTCCTCGAGCCCGACGTGGTGGCCTTCCAGCACGGCGGGCGCTTCCACATCGTGGAGATCAAGTCGTTCGCGGTGATCGACGGGCAGGCCGACCCCGCCAGCGTGTCGGCGGCCGCCAGGCAGGCGGCGGTGTACGTGCTGGCCCTGCGCACGCTCCTCGAGGAGCTCGGTCACGACCCGCTGCTGGTGGCGCACGACGTGGTGCTGGTCTGCCCGGAGAACTTCGCCAACCGCCCGATGGCCACCCTGGTCGACGTGCGCAGGCAGCTGGCCGTGCTGAAGCGGCAGCTGGCCAGGATGACCTCGATCGACAGGCTGCTGGCCGAGCTGCCCGAAGGGGTGAGCTTCGACCTGCTGCCCGGCGAGGACGGCGCGCCCACCAGGTCGGCCGAGGCCCTCGCCGAGGCGATCCAGCAGGTGAGCGCCCGCTACGCGCCCGACTGCCTGTCCACCTGTGACCTGTGCTTCTTCTGCCGCGACGAGGCCAGACGCGACGGGGCCTCCGACCAGCTCGGCAGGCAGGTGCGCGACGAGCTGGGCGGGGTGGCGACGGTGGAGGAGGCGCTGGCGCTGGCCGACGGGCTCAGGGAGCCCGCCCCCGGCCAGGAGGAGATCGCGCGCCTGTTGCGTGACGCCGAACGGCTGCGCAGGGAGTGCCTGGCGTGAGCATCCTGACCTCGCTGGCCAGGCTGAGGGCGATCAAGGAGGGTGTGGCGCAGCCCATCGCCACGGTCCGCCACTGCCATCTCGGCCGGCGCCCCATGGTCTTCGTCCCGCTCAGGCTCTCCGGCGAGGCCGCGGCGCCGCTGGCGGTCATGCTGGGCACCGATCGTGACGCGCCCGAGCTGCTCGTGGTGGCCCAGCCGCGCAACAGGGACTTGCGGTTCGCCTTCACGGCGGAGCTGGCGCGGGTGCTGCTGCCGTACGTGGAGAGCTTCCTCGGCCAGAGCGAGACGGTCGAGAAGAAGAACGCCGACCCCTACCAGCGGGCGCTGGACGCGCCGCAGCTGCTGCTGCCCAATCCCTCGGGCGTGGCCTTCACCAGGCTGCTCGGCAGGTCGACGAGGTTCCGCCGTCCCGACGGGCCCTATCCCGTGCCCGCCGAGGTGCCGCTGCTGGGCAGGTGGCTGACCTACTTCGCCGAGCGCGCCGCCCACCCCGGCTCGTCGCTGACGCTGGCGGCGACCGAGGAGCTCGGCCGCCACTGGGCCAGCGGGCAGAGCGGTCTGGAGGACGCCAACCTGGCCGCGCTGCTCGGCTGGATCTCCCCTCCCCCTGGGCGCACGGGGCCACAGGCCGCGCAGGAGGCCGAGGACCCGCTGATCTGGCCGCCCGCGGGCCCCGCCACCGACCCGGGGTTCGACGCCGAGGTGCTCGCGCCCGCGATCGAGAGCGGCACGGTCGAGCGCGTCACCGAGGCGCTGCGCACGCAGCTGGCGCCGACGTGGCGGCTGATGTGGCAGGCCGTCGACCTGCTGCGCGCCCTGCCCGAGGGGGCGAGCGTCGCCACGCGGTGGGAGAGCGACCGCGGCTCGTTCAGCATGATGGCCGAGCAGGTCGCCGAGGGCGCGCCGCCGCAGGCCCGCCGTGACGGCGCGGTCGCGGCCGCCTCCAGGCTGTCCAGGATGGAGCGCGCACAGGCGGCCTTCGAGGTGCAGCGCGCCTACGACGATCCGCTGGTCATGGCCGAGTACCGCCTGACGGGTGAGGCCTTCGCCGGCGAGGTCATCGAGACTGACCCCGAGCACACCGAGGGCGAGGGCCGCTCGCGCAAGCTGCGCCCTGTCGTCCTGGTCAAGACCGACGACCCCGTACGCCTGTCACCGGGCGCCACGCTCGGCACGCCCGACCGCCGCGGCCAGGCGGCGCAGCTGGTCGACGTGAGCGACGGCCTGGTCACCCTGAAGATCACCAAGGGCATGGGCAGGGGCAGGACACCCGCTCCCGGGTCGGTGCCCGAGCCGGGTGAGCGGGTCTGCTACACCTCACTGACCGACGACTTCCAGGGCTCCGCCGCCCTGCCCGACAGGGACGCCACGCCATGGACGCACGGCGGCCCGCCGCAGGAGTACGTCCCGAACGACGAGGACGCCCAGGAGGAATGGGCATGAGCAGCCCCGAAGAGGTCATCCAGGCCGTCCTCGCCGACCTGCCGAGGCACAGGGGCGTGGTCGTCGACTCGCCGCCTGGCGCGGGCAAGTCGACGCTGGTCGTGCGGGCCGCGGCGCACCTGGCGGCGACGGGCGAGCCGCTGATGATCGTGGCCCAGACCAACGAGCAGGTCGACGACCTCATCGAGCGCATCGCCGACAAGCATCCCGACCTGAGCGTGGGCCGCCTGTCGGCCTCGGGCTACGTGGCGCCGCTCAGGCTGCTCGAGCTGCCGAGCGTCACGATCGGCACCAGGGTGCAGGACCTCAACGATCCGGCCATCGTGATCGCCACCGCCGACAAGTGGGCCTGGATCAGCGGCCGCACCTGGCCGTGGGCGATCGTCGACGAGGCCTACCAGATGCGCTCGGACAAGCTGCTGCGCATCGCGGGGCTGTTCGTGCGGGCGCTGTTCGTGGGCGACCCAGGACAGCTCGACCCGTTCTCGATCGTGGAGGCCGACCGGTGGGCCGGGCTGTCGTGGGACCCGGTGCAGAGCGCGGTGTCGGTGCTGCTGCGCCACAACCCCGACCTGCCCGTCCACCGCCTTCCGGTGTCGTGGCGGCTGCCCGCCTCTGCGGCGCCCGTCGTGTCGCGGGCCTTCTACCCCTTCACCGGGTTCAGAGCGGGCACAGGGCCAGGCGAGCGCCGGATGGAGCTCACCACCGAGGGCATGGGCACCGTCTACGACCGCACCCTGGAGGAGGCCGCCCGCGCGGGGTGGGCGCTGCTGGAGCTGCCGGCCCGCCACACGGTCCGCACCGACGCCGAGGCCGTCCAGGCGGTGGCGCTGCTGGCCACCCGGCTGCTGCAGCGCGGGGGCGTCGCCTACTCCGAGCGGGGCGAGGCGCCCGTGACGGCCGACCGCATCGCGGTCGGCGCCGCCCATCGCGACCAGGTGGCGGCGATCAGGAACGCGGGCGTGCCGCCCGAGATCACCGTCGACACCGCCAACAGGCTCCAGGGACGCGAGTACGACGTGACCGTGGTGCTGCACCCGCTGTCGGGGCGCAGGGACGCCACCGCCTTCCACCTCGAGTCAGGACGGCTGTGCGTGCTGGCCTCACGCCACAGGCACGCCTGCGTGGTGGTGGCCAGAGCGGGCATCCCCGAGCTGCTCGACGCCCACCCCTCGGCCGAGACCGTGCAGCTGGGGGTGCCCGTGAAGTTCCCCGACGGCTGGGAGGCCAACCAGTCGGTGCTCGAGCATCTCGCCAGGCACCGGATCTCGGCCCGAGACGCGCGCGGGTAGTGAGGCCCGCCGTCCGGTGAGGGTCTAGACCCTCCTGCGCCAGACGTCGATCACCAGGACGGGGCGCATGCCCGCCGAGGTGTAGAGGCCGAGGGCGGGCGTGGTGTTGTTGGCGTCGACCTGCAGCAGGGTGCCGCGTCTGCCCCTGGCGGCGTCGGCGGCGAAGGCCGTGCGCAGCAGCAGGCGGCCGAGGCCGCGCCCTCGGTAGGCGGGCAGGGTGGCCAGGCTCAGCACGTAGCCGCGGTTCTCGTCGGAGACGAAGTGGTTGGTGCCCAGCAGCATCGCGGCGGGCTCGCCGTCGACCCTGGCGAGCGTGAGCTGCGACCAGTCGGTGGCCGCCGAGGCCTGCCTGCGGGCCAGCCACTCCTCGTACGGCAGCGGCACGAACCCGAAGTGGTCGGCGAACCCCTCCTGCTGGACGCGGTACGCCTCGCGCCTGACCTCGTCAGTGTCGGCGGTGTGCAGGGTGACGCCCTCGGGCGGCCGCGGCGCCTCGACGGGCCCTTCGAAGTCGATGCCGAGCCGGTGGAAGCTGGTGGCGGGCTCGAATCCGAGCGCCTTGACCACGGCCTGCCCGGCCTCGTCGGCGCGGTAGACGCCGATGTCGAGCGTGGCGCCGTCGTGGCCGCGCTCGGCGGCGAGCTCGCGTGAGCGTTCGAGCACCGCCGTCCAGAGCCACTGGCTGACGCCGTCGCCGACGCCGGGCCTGACGACCACCTCCACGTCGACGTGGTCGCTGTCGCCCTTGGCCATGGCGTACGCCCAGCCGTCGAGCCTTCCCTCGGCGTCCTCGACCAGCCAGGCGTCCTTGTCGGTGTCGAGCTCGGCGAGTTCGTCGGCGATGTCGGCGGGCGTCACGTCGGGCGCGCCGATGGCGAAGGTGTCGTAGGCGGCGACGAGGTCGTAGACGTGGGCGGCGTCCGCCTGGCCCGGACGGCGGACGGTGTGGCGATTCATGGGGACGATTGTGGCCATGGGCGCCCAGCCCGGACAACCGGATATTCGGGGCCCGCTCGCGGAGCCACAGCCTCCGGTCCTGTCTTTACGAAATTCCCAGCACCTGTTTTCTTTCGGGCGTCCCGTCCCGGCGTACCGTCGGTAAGCAGGGGACCTTTCAGCACGAGAACCACCAAGCGCTCAACGTGGGGGAAGTGGTCCGCTATGCACCAGACGGTCCAGGCCTCCGTTCCTGAGGTCTTCGCGCGCCGTGTGGAGCCCGCCCGAGGCCTCGCGGAGGAGGCGGAGACGGTGGCGCGCGCCTGTCACGCCATGGCCACGCGCTTCCACGGCGGCGGCAGGCTCATCGTCTTCGGCAACGGCGAGGCCGCCACGGACGCCCAGCACATCGCTGTCGAGTTCGTCCATCCGGTGATCGTGGGAAAACGGGCGCTCCCCTCGTTCTCGCTGACCGGTGACGTGGCCACGATCACCGGGATCGCCGCGACCTCGGGGTTCGACGGCGTCTTCGCCCACCAGCTGCGGCATCTGGCGGTCTCCGACGACATGGCGCTGGGCGTCTCGCCGTACGGGGAGTGCGTCAACGTGCTCAGGGCGCTGGAGACGGCGAAGCAGCTCGGCCTGCTGACGCTGGCGCTGGTCGGCGGCGACGGCGGACAGATCGCGCGCAGTCCCTCGGTCGACCACGTCATGATCGCCAGGTCGGCCGATCCCCGTGTCGTCAAGGAGGTGCACGTCACGACCTACCACATCCTGTGGGAGCTGGTGCACGTCTTCTTCGAGCAGCCGGGCGTGCTGGATCCCAGGGTGGTCGCATGAGCGCCCGAGAGCCGGCCTGCCACGAGGAGGTGTGCCTCACCTGCTCCGACGAGGCGGTGCCGGTGACGGTGCTGCGGCTGCTGGAGGACGGCATGGCCGAGGTGGACACCGGCCAGGGCCGCGAGGAGGTGAGCGTCGCCCTGGTGGAGGCCAGGGCCGGTGACACGGTGCTGGTCCACGCCAAGGAGGCCATCGCGGTGGTGGCCGACGTGGTCGCCGACGACGTGGCCGCCGACAGTACGGTCGCCGACCACACGGCCGCCGAGGAGGTGACGACATGAGCGCGCCCGAAGAGCCCATGGAGTCGCTGTATCCGTTCCTCTACTCCGGCGGCACCGACCTGGACGCCGTGCTGACCGCGGTGCGGCAGTCCACGGTCGACAAGGCCAACGAGATCGTCGCCCTGCGCCAGAGCGTGCTGGAACGGGACGGCGATCGGATGGCCGCGTGCGCGCAGGCCATGGCCGCCGCCTTCGACGGGGGCGCGCGGTTGTTCACCTTCGGCAACGGGGGCAGCTCCACCGACGCCCAGGACGTGGCCGCGCTGTTCCTGAACCCCGGCGGGGCCGCCAGGCCGCTGCCCGCCTTCGCCCTGACCGCGGACGTCGCGGTGGTGACGGCGCTCTCGAACGACATCGGGTTCGAGGTGGTGTTCTCCCGGCAGCTGGCCGCCTCGGGCCGCTCGGGGGACATCGCGTTCGGGCTGTCGACGAGCGGCAACTCCCGCAATCTCATCGCCGGCTTCCAGGAGGCCGACCGGCGCGGCATGATCACCGTCGGGCTGGCCGGCTACGACGGCGGCCAGATGGCCGAGCTGGGCACGATCGACCACCTGTTCGTGGTGCCGTCGTCCTCGGTGCACCGCATCCAGGAGGCCCAGACCACCGTTTACCACGCGCTCTGGGAGCTCGCCCAGGACGCGCTCAGGCGGCGGGGCGCCGTGCCTCCGCCGCGTTCCAGCTGAAGAGTCCAGACCCGCGAGGGTGGTGAGGCGCATGAGCGCGCCGACGGAGTCGCAACAGAGCACATCACAGACGCAGGACGAACCGGTTGTCCATATTCTGTGGATCAACGCGGGGCTGAGCTGCGACGGCGACTCCGTCGCGCTCACCGCCGCCACCCAGCCGAGCATCGAGGAGATCGTGCTGGGAGCGCTTCCCGGCCTGCCCAAGGTCGCCGTGCACTGGCCGCTGATCGACTTCGAGTGCGGTCCGATGCAGGGCGCCGACGTCTTCATCGAGTGGTTCTACAAGGCCGACCGCGGCGAGCTGGATCCGTTCGTGCTGGTGGTCGAGGGGTCGATTCCCAACGAGTCGATCAAGCAGGAGGGCTACTGGTGCGGGTTCGGCAACAACCCCGACACCGGGCAGCCCATGACCACCAGCGAGTGGCTCGACCGCCTCGCGCCCAAGGCGACGGCGATCCTGGCCGCGGGTACCTGCGCCACCTACGGCGGCATCCACGCGATGGCGGGCAACCCGACCGGCGCCATGGGCGTCGCCGACTACCTGGGCTGGGACTGGAAGTCGAAGGCGGGCCTGCCGATCGTCAACGTGCCGGGCTGCCCGATCCAGCCGGACAACCTGTCCGAGACCATCCTCTACCTGCTCTACCAGGTCGCAGGGCAGGCGCCGATGATCCCGCTGGACGAGGCGCTGCGCCCCACGTGGCTGTTCGGTCAGACCGTCCACGAGGGCTGCGACAGGGCCGGCTACTACGAGCAGGGCCAGTTCGCCACCGAGTACGGCTCGCCGAAGTGCCTGGTCAAGATCGGCTGCTGGGGACCGGTCGTGAAGTGCAACGTCCCCAAGCGGGGCTGGATCAACGGCGTCGGCGGCTGCCCCAACGTGGGCGGCATCTGCATCGCCTGCACGATGCCCGGCTTCCCCGACAAGTTCATGCCCTTCATGGACGAGCCACCGGGCGCCAGGATCTCCGCGACGGCCAGCGGCGCGTACGGCGTGCTGATCCGCTCGCTGCGCGAGTTCACCCTCCGGACGCTCGACAAGGAACCCAAGTGGCGCAAGAAGGGCCGCGAGCTGCTCACGGGCTACAAGGCCCCTTGGTAACCAGCGAGGCTGACATGACGACCACACCACAGCAGACCGGCGACGAACTCGTCGAGATGGCATGGGATCCGATCACCAGGATCGTCGGAAGCCTGGGCATCTACGCCAAGGTGGACTTCAAGAACAGGACGGTCGCCGAGTGCTACAGCACCTCGTCGATCTTCCGCGGCTACAGCATCTTCATGAAGGGCAAGGACCCCAGGGACGCGCACTTCATCACCAGCAGGATCTGCGGCATCTGCGGCGACAACCACGCGACGTGCTCGGTCTACAACCAGAACATGGCCTACGGCGTGCGGCCGCCGCACCTCGGTGAGTGGATCATCAACCTCGGCGAGTCGGCCGAGTACATGTTCGACCACAACATCTTCCAGGAGAACCTGGTCGGGGTGGACTACTGCGAGAAGATGGTCCGCGAGACCAACCCGGGGGTGCTCCAGCAGGCCGAGCGCACGGAGGCGCCGCACGCGGGAGAGCACGGCTACAGGACCATCGCCGACATCATGCGCTCGCTGAACCCGCTGGAGGGCGAGTTCTACCGCGAGGCGCTGCAGGTGAGCCGTACCACGCGGGAGATGTTCTGCCTGATGGAGGGCAGGCACGTGCACCCCTCCACGCTCTACCCCGGCGGGGTCGGCACCGTCGCCACCGTGCAGCTGTTCACCGACTACCTGACCAGGCTCATGCGCTACGTGGAGTTCCTGAAGCGCGTGGTGCCCATGCACGACGACCTCTTCGACTTCTTCTACGATGCCATCCCCGGCTACGAGCAGGTCGGCAGGCGGCGGGTGCTGCTCGCCTGCTGGGGCAGCCTCAACGACCCCGAGCACTGCGACTTCACCTACCGGAACATGAGCGACTGGGGCCGGCGGATGTACGTGACCCCCGGCGTGATCGTGGACGGGAAGGTGGTCACCAACGACCTGGTCGACATCAACCTCGGGATCAGGATCCTGCTGGGCAGCTCCTACTACGACGACTGGGAGGACCAGGAGCCGTTCGTCACACAGGACCCGCTCGGCAATCCGGTCGACATCCGCCACCCGTGGAACCAGCACACGATCCCGCACCCGCGCAAACGCGACTTCACCGACCAGTACAGCTGGGTCATGTCGCCCCGCTGGTTCGACGGCACGAACCATCTCGCGCTCGACACCGGCGGCGGGCCCATCGCCCGGCTGTGGTCGACCGCGCTGTCCGGCCTCGTCGACATCGGCTACGTCAAGGCCACGGGACACAGCGTGGTCATCAACCTGCCGCGCTCGGCCACCAGGCCGGAGCGGACGTTCGAGTGGAAGATCCCCGAACGTGGCGGCGAGCTGTACTCCAACACCCTCGAACGCAACAGGGCCAGGACCTACTTCCAGGCGTACGCCGCCGCCTGCGCGCTGTACTTCGTCGAGCAGGCGCTGGCCGAGGTGCGCGCGGGCCACACCCAGACGTGGTCGCCGTTCACGGTGCCCGAGGAGGCCATCAGCTGCGGCTTCACCGAGGCCGTGCGCGGGGTGCTGTCCCACCACATGGTGATCAGGAACGGGAAGATCGCCAACTACCACCCGTACCCGCCGACCCCGTGGAACGCCAGCGTCCGCGACTCGTACGGCACGCCAGGCCCCTACGAGGACGCCGTGCAGAACACGCCGATCTTCGAGGAGAACGCCAGGGAGGACTTCAAGGGCATCGACATCATGCGCACGGTCCGCAGCTTCGACCCGTGCCTGCCGTGCGGGGTCCACATGTACCTCGGCGGCGGCAGGCAGCTGCGCAAGCTGCACACCCCGCACGCCTTCGGCGGGTCCTGACGGGGAGGGGGCGATGCCTGAGACCCTCGGCGCCCGCACGGCCGGCGAGCGCGTGGAGAGCCTGCTCGCCGAGCTGACCGCGCTCAGCGACAAGGCCACGCGCGACAAGGCCGAGGAGCTCGTGCGCGTGCTGGTCGAGCTGTACGGCGCGGCGCTCGAGCGCATCATGGAGATCGTCACGGACGGCGAACAGGCCGAGACGCTCCGCAGGATCGCCGAGGACGAGCTCGTCGGCGGCCTGCTCGTGGTGCACGACCTGCACCCGCTGAGCACGGAGGAGCGCGTGCTCGCGGCGCTCGAGAGCGTCAGGCCCTATCTCGGCAGCCACGCGGGGGACGTGGAGCTGGTGGGCGTCGAGGAGACAGGCGTCGTACGGCTGCGCCTGGCCGGCACCTGCCACGGCTGCCCCTCCTCGCGGGTCACGGTGACGACGGCGATCGAGCAGGCGATCGCGCGGGCCGCGCCGGAGGTGGCAGGGGTCGAGGTGGACGGCGTGGCCGAACCGGACACGCAGCTGTACCAGATCGAGACACGCCGGCCGCCGGGCCCGTGTCCGGTGCCGGAGAGTGCGGCATGAGCACCGGACTGCGCCGTTTCCGCGAGCCCCGCCCCGCCGACGCCCCCGCAGCCGGCGAGTGCTGCGAGATGTGCGCCGAGCCGATCGAGGCCGGGCACGGGCACGTGGTGAACGTGGAGAGCCGCGCCCTGCTCTGCGCGTGCAAGAGCTGCTACCTGCTGTTCACCGTGCCGGGCGCTGCGCAGGGCAGGTACCTGGCGGTGCCCGATCGCTACCTGTACGCGCCGCGCTTCGCCCTGTCGTCCGCCGACTGGGACGAGCTGCAGATACCGGTGCGGATGGCGTTCTTCTTCCGCAACTCCGCCCTGGGCCGTACGGTCGCCTTCTACCCGAGCCCCGGCGGGGCCACCGAGTCGGAGCTGCCGCTGCCCACGTGGGAGAGGGTCATGGCGGCCAACCCCGGGCTCGCCGGCGTCGCCGCCGACGTCGAGGCGCTGCTCGTCGACCGGCGGGCGGACGGCTTCGTGTGCCATCTCGTGCCGATCGACGCCTGCTATGAGCTGGTCGGGCTGGTCAGGACCCGGTGGAAGGGCTTCGACGGCGGCCAGGAGGTCTGGCAGGCCATCGACGCCTTCTTCGAGAGGTTGCGGGCGCGCAGCGACGAGTTGCGAGCCGATCATGACTGACCTCGGCTTCTCCTGCCTCGACGCCCGCGCCGACCGGTTCGCGGCGGCGCCGACGCTGTGCTTCCCGCTGCGGATCACCGATGCGGGCGGAGGCGCCGTGCACGCTGTCGCGCTGCGCTGCCAGATCCGCATCGAGCCGCAGCGCCGCCGCTACTCCGGCGCGGAGTCCGAGCTGCTCGCCGACCTGTTCGGCGAGCCCTCCCGCTGGGGTGAGACGCTCAGGCCCCTGCAGTTCGCGCTCGTCTCCACCATGGTCCCGGGGTTCACCGGGGTGACGGAGATCGACCTGCCGGTGCCGGTCACCTACGACCTGGAAGTGGCGGCGGGCAAGTACTTCGCCGCCCTCGACGGGGGCGAGATCCCGCTCCTCCTGCTCTTCAGCGGCACGGTGTTCGTCAGGACGCCCACCGGCTTCTCCGTCGAGCAGGTGCCGTGGGACCGCGAGACCCGCCACCGGCTGCCCGTGCCGCTCTGGCGGGAGCTGATGGACCGCTACTTCCCTGGAGAGGGATGGCTGCGGCTGCGCACGGACACGCTGCGCGACCTGCACCGCTTCAAGTCCGCCCACGCGCTCGCCACGTGGGACGACACCATGGAGGCGCTCCTGGCCAGGGCCAGGGCGTCGGAGGCGGCGCCATGAGCGCGTCGATGGAGATCGCCCGCAGGGTCGCCGACGCGGTGCTCTACGAGGGCTACCTGCTCTATCCCTACCGGGCCTCGGCCACCAAGAACCAGGCGCGCTGGCAGTTCGGGGTCCTGGTGCCGCCCGCCTACACCGCGACGGCCGAGCATGCGGCCTGCAGGACCGAGTGCCTGCTCGAGGCCTCAGAGGACGCCGTCCTGCGGATCGGGCTGCGTTTCCTTCAGGTCCGCTCGAGGACCGTCGAACGCGCCGAGGGCGCGGGCCACCGTCCGGTCCCCGCGCTCGAGGTCGCCGGTGAGACGTACCTGACCTTCGACGAGAGCGTCGAGCGGGAGCACGACATGGTGGTGCCGCTGGCCGAGGTGCTCGCCTCGGAGCGGATCCACGAGGTGAGGCACGACGCGGCGCGCACGGTGGAGCGGCTGCCCGCCCCGCCCGGCGCTCCGGCAGGCCGGATCGTGCGCGAGGACCGGCGCATCGACGCGGTGCTGGCCGTGCGGGCCGAGCGGATCGACGGGCCGTACGGGCTGGTGAAGCTGCGCGTGCGGGTGGAGAACACCACGGCGTGGGCCGATCCCGACGCGCCGCGCGACGAGGCTCTGCGCTGCTCGCTGATCGCCGCGCACACGCTGCTCGCCGTCGAGGGGGGATCGTTCGTGTCCCTGCTCGACCCGCCCGCGTGGGCGGCGACGGCGGCGCGGTCGTGCGAGAACGTGCGCACCTGGCCGGTGCTCGCCGGCGAGGAGGGACGGCGGGACGTCATGCTGTCGGCGCCGATCATCCTGTACGACTACCCGTCCATCGCGCAGGAGAGCCCGGGCGAGCTGTTCGACTCGACCGAGATCGACGAGCTGCTCAGCCTGCGCACGCTCACCCTCACCGAGGAGGAGAAACGCGAGGCCAGAGCGACCGACCCGCGAGCCGCCGAGATCATCGACAGGGTCGGCGACCTGCCGCCCGAGGTGCTCGCACGCCTGCACGGCGGCGTCCACCACCTGCGCCCCTTCGAGCGGGAGAGCGTGCCCTGGTGGGATCCTGGCGCCGACACGGCGGTGTCCCCCGGGACCGACAGCGTGGTGGTCGACGGAGTAACCCTGTCCAGAGGCAGCGGAGTGCGCCTGCTGCCCGGGCGCGGCACCTCGCGCGCGCGGCGGGCCGACGCCCACGACATGTTCCTCGCAGGCCGCAGCGCGACGGTCGAGGCGGTCTTCCTCGACGTGGACGGCGTCCGCCACCTGGCAGTGACGCTGGACGACGATCCCGGGGCCGATCTGCAACGCGAGCAGGGCCGCTTCCTCTACTTCTCCCCCGACGAGGTCGAGCCCCTCGCGGGCGGGAAGGAGGACGGATGAGCCGCAAGGTCCTGGTGGCGGGGGTCGGCAACGTCTTCCTCGGCGACGACGGCTTCGGCGTCGAGGTCGCCGGGCGGCTGCTGTCGGAGGCCGGCCTGCCGGACGGCGTGGTCGTGGCCGACTTCGGGATCCGCGGCATCCACCTGGCCTACGAGCTGCTGGCCGGCTACGACGAGGTGATCCTGGTCGACGCGGTGCCCATGGACGAGCCGCCGGGAACGCTGGCGGTCCTCGAACCGTCGCTCGACGAAGCCGGCCCCCGTGGACGACGTGTTCGCGCGGGGGGCGCTCACCGACGCCCACGGCATGACACCTGACGCGATCTTCGGCCTGCTCCGCGCGTTCGGCGTCACGACCGGCCGGATCCTGCTCGTCGGCTGCCAGCCCGCCGACAACTCGCCGGGCATGGAGCTCAGCGAGGCGGTGGCGCGGGCCGTGCCCTACGCCGCCGGCCTCGTTCGCGACCTGCTCGCGCCGGACCAACAAGGAGGGGTCAACGATGCTCAAACGCGTGCTGATCGTAGTGGTGGTGGCCGGGATAGCCGTCCTGGTGTGGCAGTCCCTGCCCGACATCAAGCGCTACCTCAAGATCCGGGAGATGTGAGCGGTGCATGAGTTCGGCATCGCCACCTCGGTGCTCGACGCGGTCGAACGCCGCGCCGCGGGACGCCGGGTGGCCCACGTCAGGGTCCGTGCCGGGACGCTGCTCCGGATCACAGGGCCCGCCCTCGACCAGGCCTTCTCCCTGGTCGCGCAGGGAACGGTCGCCGACGGGGCCACGATCGACCTGGTCGTGGTGCCCGTCCAGCTCACCTGCAGGACCTGCGGCCGCGAGGAGGACACGGCCGACGCGCTGGCCGTGTGCGGCGCCTGCGGCGGCGCCGACGTCGACCTGCGGGGAGGCGACGAGCTGATCCTCGAATCCATCCAGATGGCGGAGGGACATCATGTGCCTGGGAATCCCCGGCGAGATCGTGGAGATCCTGCCAGACCACGCTGACCTGGCGAAGGTCGACGTCAGCGGGGTACGGCGGGCGATCAACATCGGCCTGCTGGAGAACGAACGGCTCCAGCCCGGCGACTGGATCCTCATCCACGTCGGCTTCGCGCTGTCGAAGATCGACGAGGAGGAGGCCAGGGCCGCGCTGGACTTCCTGGAGGGCATCGGCCAGGCCTACGACGACGAGCTGGCGGCGCTCCGCGAATCATCGATCGACCGGAGGTGAGGCGTGATGCGCTTCGTCGACGAGTACCGCGACGCCGAGAAGGCCCGTGCCCTCTCCGCGAAGATCGCGAGCCTGTGCGAGCCCGGCAGGTCGTACAAGTTCATGGAGGTGTGCGGCGGCCACACCCACACCATCTACAAGCACGGTCTCGAGGACTACCTGCCCGAGTCCATCACGCTGGTGCACGGCCCCGGCTGTCCGGTCTGCGTCATCCCGATGGGGCGCGTGGACGACGCCATCCACATCGCCGAGCAACCCGAGGTCGTCATGACCTCCTTCGGCGACATGATGCGGGTGCCCGGAGGGCGCGGCTCGTTCTTCGACTCCATGGCCCAGGGCGCCGCGATCCGCATGGTCTACTCCCCGCTGGACGCGCTCAAGGTGGCCAGGCAGAACCCGGACAAGCACGTGGTCTTCATGGCCATCGGCTTCGAGACCACGGCGCCCTCCACCGCGATGACCGTGCTGAGGGCGGCGGCCGAGGGCATCGGCAACTTCTCGGTCTTCTGCAACCACGTGACCGTCATCCCCGCCATCAAGGCGATCCTGGACTCCCCCGACCTGCGGCTGGACGGGTTCATCGGGCCCGGGCACGTGTCGACGATCATCGGCTGCCGGCCGTACGAGTTCATCGCCCGCGACTACGGCAAGCCGCTGGTCGTGGCGGGCTTCGAGCCGCTGGACATCCTCCAGTCGATCTACATGCTGCTGGTGCAGCTGGCCGAGGGGCGTTCGGAGGTGGAGAACCAGTACGCGCGCGTCGTGCCGTGGGCGGGCAACCTCAAGGCGCTCAGGGTCATCAGCGAGGTGATGGAGCTGCGGCCGTACTTCGAGTGGCGCGGCCTCGGCTTCATCTCGCACTCCGCGCTGAAGGTCAGGGAGAAGTACGCCGCCTTCGACGCCGAGCAGATCTTCGAGATCCCCGGCAGCCGGGTGGCCGACCCGAAGGCCTGCCAGTGCGGCGAGGTGCTCAAGGGCGTGCTGAAGCCGTGGGAGTGCAAGGTGTTCGGTACGGCCTGCACGCCGGAGACGCCGATCGGCACCTGCATGGTCTCCTCCGAGGGGGCCTGCGCCGCCTACTACAACTTCGGCCGCTTCTCCCGTGAGCGGGTGAGGGAGGCGACCAGGTGACCGGCATCGAGGGGACGGGCACCGACAGAACCGGCCTCGGAGGGACGGACCTCGGCGGAACCAGCATCGGGGGGACCGCCGACTGGGCCGAGGCGGCCGTGCGCGAGCACGCGGCCGAGGCCGAGGGGCCCAGTCGCGAGGAGCAGGTACTCGAACGGATCGACAGGGCGCGCCGCCGCAAGGCCAGGGTGAAGGAGGAGCACATCACCATGGCCCACGGCTCGGGAGGCAAGGCGACGCAGACCCTGGTGGAGGCCGTCTTCCTGGAGACGTTCCGCAACCCGCTGCTCGAACCGCTCGAGGACGGGGCGCTGCTGGAGGTCGGCGGCACCCGCCTCGCCTTCACCACGGACTCCTACGTGGTGTCCCCGCTGTTCTTCCCCGGGGGCGACATCGGCGACCTGGCCGTCAACGGCACCGTCAACGACCTGTCGGTCTGCGGGGCCCGCCCGCTGTACCTGTCGGCGGGCTTCGTGCTGGAGGAGGGCTTCCCCGTCGAGGGCCTCAGGCGCATCACCGCCTCCATGGCCTCGGCGGCGTCCGCGGCGGGCGTCCTGATCGTCACAGGCGACACCAAGGTCGTGCAGAAGGGCAAGGCGGACGGCTGCTACGTCAACACCGCGGGCGTCGGCCTGCTGGACCGGCCGATCAGGCTGGGGGTGGCGAGCGCGCGTCCCGGCGACGCGGTCCTGGTGTCGGGGCCGATCGGCGAGCACGGCGTCACCATCATGCTGGCCAGGGGCGAGCTGGACATCGAGGCCGACCTGACGTCCGACACCGCCGCGCTGAACGGCCTGGTCGCCGCGCTGCTCGACGCCTGCTCCTCGGGCGCCGACGGGGTGCGCTGCCTGCGGGACGCCACCAGGGGCGGCGTCGCGACGATCCTCAACGAGATCGCGCGCGCCTCCGGCGTGGCCGTGGTCGTCGACGAGGAGGCCATTCCGGTACGGCCCGGCGTGCGCGGCGCCTGCGAGCTGCTCGGCATCGACCCGCTCTACGTCGCCTGCGAGGGCCGGATGGTCGTCGTCGTGGACGGCGCGGCGGCCGGCACCGCCCTGGCAGCCCTGCGCGCGCACCCGCTGGGCGAGGGAGCCGCACTCATCGGCCACGTCAAGGACGACCCACCCGGGCTCGTGCTGCTGAAGACCGCCTTCGGCGGCACCCGCATCGTCGACCTGCTGGTCGGCGACCCACTCCCCCGCATCTGCTGAACCTTAAGACGGAGGTGCTGACCATGACCGAATCCCGCGAACCGGAGGACCAGCACGGCTACGCGCCCGACGTCGGGCATGGGAGCGAGGAGGCCGCCCAGGCCGGCGACCGCGCCTTCCAGCCCGAGGCGGCAGGCTCGCCCGGCCCAGGACGCGAGTCGTCCGAGGAGGAGCAGGCAGGCGTCTCCTCCACCGATACCGAGGCGCGCTCGCCGCAGGGCGTCGGTCAGAGCCCGAGCAGGCAGGGCGAGGAGATCGCCCAGGAGGAGCAGGAGGCCGGAAGGGAGACCGTCGGCGTCAAGGGCGAGTCGCAGCGCCCCTACGGCACGTCCACCCCCGAGGACGCCACGGGCGTCGGTGCGCAGGAACCGGAGGACGAGGAGAGCCCGACCCTGCCTCCTGGCGATCAGGGCGGCTGACCGGCCCGTCACGGCCCCACGGGCGTCCCGCCGTGGCCGCCCGGCTTCGGCGCGCCGCCGCGGGACGCCCGCTGGCGCCTGCACGTCTCCGGCACGATTCGGCGTCGCTTCAGCGGAGCCGGTCACGGGCGGCGGCGACGGCCGCCTGGCCGAGGCTGATCCCGCCGTCGTTCGGCGGCACCCTGTGGTGGGTCAGGACGCGGAACCCGCGCGCCTCCAGCAGGGCCGTGGCCCGGCCGAGCAGCAGGAGGTTCTGGAACACCCCGCCCGACAGCGCCACGGTGGCCGGCCCGCCGGCGTCCCTGAGGTGGGCGCACCCGTCGGCGACGACGTGCGCGATCGCGTTGTGGAAGCGGGCGGCGATCACCGCCGTGGCCGTGCCCGCCCTCAGGTCCTCGACGACCGCGCGAACCAGCTCGGCGCAGGGCACGACGAACGGCTCCCGTCCCACCAGGCGGCAGCCGTAGGCGCCGTCCTCCGTCTGGTCGGCCCACTGCTCCAGCTCGATGGCCGCCTGACCCTCGTAGGTGATCGCGTCGCGGCCTCCGACGATCGTCGCGACGGCGTCGAACAGCCTGCCCATGCTGGAGGTGAGGGGCGCGCTGACACCCCGGCGGGCGAGCGCGACGACGGCCTCCCACCGGTCGGCGTTGCGCCGTACGACAGCGAGGTCGGCGGGCACGTCGCCCTCGTAGGCGGCGTCGAGGTGGGCGGCGGCCATGCGCCAGGGCTGCCTGATCGCCGCCGCGCCGCCCGGCATCGGCACCGTCGCCAGCCGACCGGCCCTCGTGAAGCCGGCCACGTCCGCCACCAGGAACTCGCCGCCCCACAGCGTCGCGTCCTCGCCGTAGCCGAGACCGTCGAAGGCCACGCCGATCACCGGCCCCGCCACGCCGTTGTCGGCCAGGCACGAGGCGATGTGCGCGTGATGGTGCTGCACCCCGACGAGGTCGACCCCTTGCCTGGCGAGCGCGTACTTGGTGGACAGGTACTCCGGGTGCAGGTCGTGGGCGACCACCTCGGGAGCGAGGTCGAACACCCGCGCGAAGTGGTCGACCCCCTCGGTGAAGGAGCGCAGCGTCTCGTAGTTCTCCAGGTCGCCGATGTGGTGGGAGACGAAGGCGTGGCCGTCCCTCGCCAGGCAGAAGGTGTGCTTCAGCTCGGCGCCGCAGCCGAGGACGGTCCGGGGGACGGGCCGGGCCAGGGTGAGCGGGTGGGGGACGTACCCCCTGGAGCGCCGGATCGGCAGGTCCTCGCCGCGGAAGGCGCGGACCACGGAGTCGTCGGTGCGCATGTGGATGGGGCGGTCGTGGGTGAGGAAGGCGTCGGCGATGCCGCCGAGGCGGGGTACGGCGTCCTCGTCGAGGTACACGATCGGCTCGTCGGAGACGTTGCCGCTGGTCAGCACGATCGGCGTGCCGAGCCTGCCGAGCAGGAGGTGGTGCAGCGGGGTGTAGGGCAGCATCAGCCCGAGCCACCGGTTACCGGGCGCCACCAGCGGCGCCACCTCCGCGTCGGCGCGCCTGCGCAGCAGCACGATCGGGCGGGCCCGCGAGGTGAGCAGGGCCTCCTCGGCCGCGTCGACGTCGCACAGCCGGCGGGCCGCGTCCAGGTCGGGCACCATGACGGCGAACGGCTTGTCCTCCCTGTGCTTGCGTTCGCGCAGCGCCGTGACGGCGTCCGCGCGGGCGGCGAGCGCCGCCAGATGGTAGCCACCGAGCCCCTTGACGGCCAGGACGCCGCCACGGCCCAGCAGGCGCGCCGTTCCCTCCACGGGATCGCCCGCGATCTCCTCGCCGCCGCTGTCGAGCAGGCGCAGCCGGGGCCCGCAGGCGGGGCAGCACACCGGCTGGGCGTGGAAGCGCCGGTCGGCCGGATCGTGGTACTCCCGCGCGCAGTCAGCGCACATCGCGAAGGCGGCCATCGTGGTGTTCGGCCTGTCGTACGGCACGCCGTGCACGATCGTGAAGCGGGGACCGCAGTTGGTGCAGTTGGTGAAGGCGTAGCCGTACCTGCGATCGGCCGGGTCGCCCATCTCACGCAGGCAGTCGGCGCAGGTGGCCACGTCAGGGGAGACGAGCGCGCGCCGCGGCCCGCCCGTGGCGCTGCCGGAGATGACGAACCCGGCCTCGCCCGTGGCGGGAACCAGCCCCGAGCTGATCCGCTCGACCAGCGCCAGCGGGGGCGGGCTCTTCCTGAGTGTCGTCAGGAACTCCTCGACGGTGGAGGGGGCGCCCTCGACCTCGATGAAGACGCCGCGCTCGTCGTTGCCCACCAGCCCGTCGAGGCCGAGCCCGGTGGCCAGGCCGTACACGAAGGGCCGGAATCCGACCCCCTGCACGACGCCTTCGACCAGGACCACGGCGCGGACACGCCTGCTCATCTCCTCATTGTCCGCCGGGAGCCGTGACGGAGAGAAGGGGGCCTGTCACGTCCCGGCAGGCTGAGCCCTGGTGACGGTTTCGGCGCCGCGCGCCCGTGGTTCTAGGCTGGGCGGATGACGATCCGTCCCGCCACCGCCGCGGACCTGGCCGAGGTCGCCGCCATCTACGCCCACTACGTCGCCACCAGCGTCATCACCTTCGACGAGGTCGCGCCGGAGGCGGCCTTCTGGGAGGAGCGCCTGAGGGAGCTGGACGGGCGCGGCCTGCCGTTCCTGGTGGCCGACGTCGAGGGCGAGGTGGCCGGCTACGCCTACGCGAGCCAGTGGCGGCCCAAGCCCGCCTACCGCCACTCGGTGGAGGACTCGATCTACCTGGCGCCCGGCCGTACGGGGAGGGGGCTTGGCAGGGCGCTGCTGGGCGAGCTGCTGCCGCGCTGCGCCAAGGCCGGGGTGCGCCAGGTGGTGGCGGTGATCGCCGACACGGGCGAGCAGGGCTCGGCCGCGCTGCACCGCTCGTTCGGATTCGAGCCCGCGGGCCGCCTGAAGGGGGTCGGCTTCAAGCTCGGCCGCTGGGTCGACACCGAGCTGATGCAGCTCGACCTCACCGGGTGACGGCTCGCCTCAGTCGGTGAGCGCGGCCTTCAGCTTCTCCTCCTCGCCGGGTCCGCCGCGCAGCGGGATCTCCTTGATGAAGGCGGCCAGCAGCGGCACCACGACCGCGAAGAGGATCGCCCACCAGAAGATGCCCGAGATCGCGTCGGCCAGCGCCGCCAGGAAGCCGGTGCGCACCTGCGGCGTCAGCTGGCCGAGCGAGGAGGCGTCCATCCTGCCGCCCGAGGCGACGACCTCGTCGGCCGTCCGCGCGCCGAACCTGTCGGTCAGGCCCGACAACAGCTGGTTGTTGAAGATCGCGCCGAACAGCGAGACGCCGAACGAGCCGCCGATGGAGCGGAAGAAGGTGGAGGCGCTGCTGGCGACGCCGAGGTCTTTCTGCTCGACGCTGTTCTGCGCGATCAGCATCGTGGTCTGCATCAGGAAGCCCATGCCGAGGCCCAGGACGGCGATGAAGACGCCGGTCTGCCACGAGGGGGTCTCCACGCCCATGAGCGACAGCAGGAACATCCCCACCGCCATGATCACGCCGCCGAGCACGGGATAGAGCTTGTACCTGCCGGTCTTGGTGATCGCCCTGCCGACGAACAGCGACACGACCATCGCCGCGGCCATCATCGGCAGCAGCAGCAGGCCCGAGTTGGTCGCCGTGGCGCCCTGCACGGTCTGCTGGTAGAGCGGCAGGAAGTTGATGGCGCCGAACATCGCGAAACCGAGCAGGAAGCCGACGGCCGAGATCAGCGTGAAGTTGCGGTTGCGGAACAGCTGCAGCGGCATGATCGGCTCGGCGGCGCGGCGTTCGACCGGGATGAAGACGGCGATGCTGACCACGGCCAGCGCGGCCAGGCCGAGGATCTGAAACCGCCGACCAGCGGCCCGGCGATCATCGCCAGGGACATGACGCCCGCCATCACGCCCTGGTACTGGCCGCGCTCGCGCGGCGGGACCAGGTCGCCGATGATGGCCATCGCGTTGACCATGAGACCGCCCGCGCCCAGGCCCTGCAGCGCGCGGAAGGCGATGAGCTGGGTCATGCCGTCCTCGGGGCCGCCCAGCATGGACGAGCCCGCCATGCCGCACAGCACCGAGCCGAGCATGAAGAGCACGATCGAGCCCATGAAGATGTTCTTGCGCCCGTACAGGTCACCGATCTTGCCCCAGATGGGGGTCGAGACCGTCGTCCCCAGGACGTATGCGGTGACGACCCAGGACAGATGGGTCAGGCCGCCCAGCTCCTCGACGATGCGCGGCATGGCGGTGCCCACGATCATGTTGTCGAGCATCGCCAGCACCATGGCGGCCATCAGGCCCGGCAGGACCGCCATGACCTCGCGCCGTCGCTCCACCGATTCACTCCCCGATCTCGCCACTCCCTTACTTGCCGACCGGCAAGCAACGGCTAAGCTAAGGTCTTACTTGCCGGCCGTCAAGCGATTAGGACCGTTATGCGCGACGACACCCGGGCGAAGATCCAGGAGATCGCGCTCAGGCTCTTCATCGAACAGGGCTACGAGGCCACGTCCCTGCGCGAGATCGCCGAGGAGCTCGGCGTCACGAAGGCGGCCCTCTACTACCACTTCAAGACCAAGGACGACATCGTCGCCAGCCTGGCCGAGATGAGGGTGGCCGAGACCGAGGAGCTCGTCAGGTGGGCGCGCTCGCAGCCCAGAAGCGCGGAGACCCGCAGAGAGCTCGTCGTCCGCTACGCCGCGCAGCTTTCGCAGTCGCGTCACCAGGAGATCACCCGTTTTCTCGAACGCAACCAGACCGCGCTGCGCGACCATCCGACCATTCACCGGATGCGCGAGCGGATGATCGAGCTCAGCTCCGAGCTCAGCTCGCCCGACGACCCCCTCCACGTGAGGCTGCGCGGCTCCATGGCGCTGTTCACCCTCCACGCTGCCATGTGGCTGACCCACCACTACGACGTCACCGACGACGAGCGTCGAGCGGCCGCCAAGAAGGTGGCGCTGGAGATCCTCGAAGGCCCCTGCGACGATTGAGGCGCTCTGTCTTGGGCACGGGCATGCCATGACCGAGAAGAAGGAGACAGAACACGTCAAGGAGCTCATCGACGCCCTCTACACGGGCCAGGAACGGCTGAGCCGCCTGGAGATCAACGAGCGCATGACGGCAGCGGAGCTGCCCGCCGACCTCATGGCGTACTTCGACCGTCTGCCGGACGGCGACTACGAACAGGAAGAGCTCGTCGAGACCCTGAACCAGATGATTCTGGACAGGGGCGAGGAGCGCGCGGTCGGACAGATCCCCGAGATCTAGGAGAGGGGTCCCCCCAGTGGAGGCGACCATCGCACTGCGGCTGCCCAGGGACGCGGCGAGCGTCCCGGTGATCAGGCAGACGCTCGACGGCACCCTGCGCTCGCTCGGCGTCATGCCGACGATCAGGGACGACATCGAGCTCATGCTCTCCGAGGCCTGCGCCAACGTGATCAAACACGCGACGCCGAGTGACGACTACACCGTGAGCGCCGGCGTCTACAACGACCGGTGCGTGATCAGGGTGATCGACACCGGCGCGGGGTTCGATCCACACCAGGTGCGCGAGCCCACGCCCGGCTCGGAGCACGGGCGTGGGCTGCAGATCATGCGGGCCCTGGCCGACGACATCCGTTTCACCCACCGCAGGGAGCGCGGCACGATCGTCAGCCTGGAGAAGAGGCTGCGCTTCGTCGAGGCTCCCTCGCCGACAGAGCGGCCATGACGGCCAGCGCCCCCAGGACGATCAGGGAGATGATGATCAGGGCGAGCGCGACGAGCCCGAAGACGATCGTCAGCGAGATGGCCAGGCTGAGCAGCGTCCAGATCATGGATCGTGCGCTGCCCGGTTCCTGGTACCTCATGCGCCTTTCAAGTGAGATGTCTCTTCCCAGCGAGCACTCTCAGCCCTGAAGGCCAGGCATCAGGTCGAGCCGGCGCAGGATGACCCCCTCCCGCAGCGCCCACGGGCACAGGTCGAGCTCGCGGATCTCGAACAGGTCCATGACCGCGTCGGCCACGATCGCGCCGGCGGCCAGCTGGGCCGCGCGCCCCTCGGACACGCCCGGCAGCGCGGCCCGCTCCTGGGCGGTCATCCTGGTCAGCTTGACGGCCCACTCGGCCATCGCGCCCCTGGTGAGCGAGCGCGAGACGTAGAGGCCCTCGTTGGAGGGCCTGGCCCCCGCGATCCTGGCCAGCTGCTTGAAGGTCTTGGAGGTGGCGACCGCGCAGTGCGGCTCGCCGTACCTGACCACGTCGCCGACCATGCGGCCGATCTCGGCGCGCACGTGTTTGCGCAGCTTGCGCACCTCGTCGGCGGTGGGCGGGTCGGCGGTCAGCCAGTCGCGGGTGAGCCTGCCCGCGCCCAGCGGGAGGGAGATGGCGACATCGGGCTCCTCGTCCATGCCCGCCGCGATCTCCAGCGAGCCGCCTCCTATGTCGAGGGTCAGCATCCGCCCCGACGACCAGCCGAACCAGCGGCGCGCGGCCAGGAAGGTCAGCCTGGCCTCGTCCCTGCCCGACAGCACCTGGATGTCCACCCCGCAGCGGGCGTTGATCTCGGCGAGCACCTGCACGCCGTTGGCCGCGTCGCGCACCGCGGAGGTGGCGAAGGCCATGAAGTCCTCCACGCCCTTGTCCTCGGCGATCTCCAGCGCCTCGGTGACGAACTCCCCCAGCCGTGCGATGCCCCTCGCCGACAGGCGGTTGTCGTCCTCCAGGTGCTCCGACAGGCGCAGCTCCTCCTTGTGGGAGGAGGCGGGGATCGGCCTGGCCCCTCTATGCGCGTCCACCACCAGGAGATGGACGGTATTGGACCCTATGTCCAGAACGCCTAGTCGCATGGGCGAACGCTATCGCTCGCGAGGCCGTACGGCGAAGCGGACCCCGAAGTGGTCGAGGGGCGAGCGCCGTGACAGCGCGACGACCTCCCTGTCGCGCAGGATCGCGGCGAGCATCTCCGTGGCCGTGAGCAGCGCCAGGTCCTCGCCGGGGCAGGCGGCGGGCCCGTCGCTGAAGGGCACCTCGTCGGTGAAGGAGGTGATGACCGCCGCGATGCTGCCCTCGGGCAGAGTGACACCACGCCAGCGGGTCGGCGCGGTGGTGTCGCGCAGGATGGCCGGCGTGGTGGGCCACCGGCGCAGCGCTTCGAGCACCGCGGCGCGCAGGTGCGCGGGATCGTGCGGGCCCGCGTGGACGGCCGGCAGCGTCAGCGCCCGCCAGGCCGTCATGCCCGCCGCGTCGTAGGCGAACAGCCAGTGCGGAACCTGCCCCTCGGGGTGCACCGCGGGGTCGGTGCGGGTCTGGGCCAGCACGCGTGCCAGGCTGCCCCGCTCGGCCCTGCGCAGGTGCCCCTCGATGCGCCGCTGGAAGGCCACCCGCACGTCGGTCTTGCGGGCGCGCAGGTAGAACCAGTTGGCGTCTGCGCGCAGCCGGTCGAGCAGCCGGGTGACCGCCTCGTCGTCACGGGCCGAGTCGCCCAGCACGATGCGGCGCGTCAGCCTCCGGTGCGCGGCGTGGAAGCGACTCCAGGTCAGCACGCCCTCGGTGGGGAGCGTCGCCATCTCCTGGGCGACCTTCCGCCTGATCTCCTGCGCGAGCGGCTCGGGGCGCAGCACCTCCTCGTTGAAGGTCCTGCGCCGGGCGCGCAGTTCGGGGTCTCTGGTGATGAGCACCGCGTCGGGCTGGAAGTGGCTGAGAGCGCCCCTCTTCTCCCTGTTGGCGGGGGTGAACTCGGCGCCGTGCAGCACCCGCCGCACGTCGGGGCCCTTCAGCGGGATCACCGCCCAGCCGCGCAGCGGGATCCTGATCAGCAGCGGCCCGCCGTCGTGCCTGTCGCGCAGCCGGGCCAGCAGCCGGTTGGCGCGGCTGTCGGCCCCCATGAGCGCGGCCAGCCGCACGCCCAGCCGCCGCCGCAAGATCACCCCCTGGAGCAGGATCGGCAGGGCGACCTCCGCGCCGAGCCGCAGCGTCTCCCACGGCGACACCATTCCCTGCACCCTGGCGCGCCGCCACCTCATCGGCCTGGTCGGGCGCAGCGCGGGATGGTGGTTGCCCGCGGGGTCGAAGGCCGGCATGCCCAGCGCGGGGTCGCGCAGGCGCAGCAGCGCGATCCTGCGCTCGCCCGCCTTGATCGCGAACACGCCCTCGGCCAGGCGGTGGGCGGTCAGCCGCACCTTCCCTTGGCGGTGCCGGTAGCCGCCCGGCAGCACCAGGTCGAGGTCGTGGCCGTCGCCCCCGTCGAGGATCCGCACCAGCGACCGCTCGCCCGCCAGCCGTACGACGGCTTCGCGCGGACCGCCGTCGAGGGCGGGCACGCCGAGCGGCGGGTGCTCCACGACCTCCAGCGTCGCGGTGTACAGCTCGCCCTGGGTGATTGTCGGCATGCAAGGGCGCTTACCCTTCCTGGTGGTCATGACACTCGGAGGGGCTCACGCGCGGCCGCGCCGCGCACCGCCGACACGCCCCGCCCCCCGACCGGCCACACCGGCCTCCGCCGGGCGGCAATACCCTGAGGCAGTGACACGAACTCTTCGTCTGCTGGTGACCGGTGGCGGCACCGGCGGCCATACCTATCCCGCCCTCACCACCCTCGCCGCGCTGCAGCGGCGTCGCATGCCCCACGACGTCCTGTGGGTCGGCACGGCCAGCGGCCTCGAGGCCAGGATCACCGCCGAGCACGGCATCCCGTTCGAGGCGATCACCACGGGCAAGCTGCGCCGCCGTCCCAACCTGCGTGAGCTCGGCACCAACCTGGCGGACCTGTTCCGCATCCCGCTCGGGGTGGCGCAGGCGATCGCGCACGCGGCCCGCTACAAGCCCGACGTGGTCCTGTCGACGGGCGGCTACGTGGCGGTGCCGATCGGCGTGGCGGCCAGGCTGCTGCGCCGTCCGCTGGTCATGCACGAGCAGACCACGGTCGTGGGCCTGGCCAACCGCATCCTGGCCAGGATGGCCACCCGCATCGCGCTCTCGCACGAGTCGTCGCTGGAGTACCTGCCGGCCTCGGTGCGCGACAGGGCGGTCGTGACGGGCAATCCGGTGCGGCCCGAACTGCTGCACGGCGACAGGGCCGCCGCCTACGACCAGTTCGGGCTGACCTTCGAGGTGCCGCTCATCTACGTGACAGGCGGCGCCCAGGGCAGCAAGCAGATCAACACCCTCATCACGGAGATCCTGCCGCGGCTGCTGCCGTACGCGCAGATCATCCACCAGTGCGGGCCCGCGTGGATCGACCAGATGCGCGCCATCGCGCTGCCGCCCCACCTGGCCGAGCGCTACCACCCTGTGCCCTACGTCGGTCCCGAACTGCCCGACCTGTTCGCCGCGGCCGACGTGGTCATCTCGCGCAGCGGCGCGGGCACCGTCTCGGAGCTCACCGCGATCGGCAAGCCCTCGGTGCTGATCCCGCTGATCCCGAGCGGCGGCGACGAGCAGCGCAAGAACGCCGGCTACCTGGCCTCGGCCGGCGCCGCCAGGGCGCTGCTGGAGCCGGGCCCCTCGGCCGAGCTGCTGCTGGCCGAGCTGATGCCGCTGCTGGCCGATCCCGCGCTGCGCGCGTCGATGGCCGAGGCCGCGCACAAGCTGGGCAGGGTGGACGCGGCCGAGATGCTGGCCGACGTGCTGCTGCAGTCGGCCAGGCCGCCGCAGTGACGCGGCGCTCTCAGCTGTCGAGGTAGCGGAAGGCCTCGTGGGCGGAGCTCACGCTCCGCCTCAGCGCCCTCTCCAGCCGGTCGGCGTCCTCCGACAGCCTGGAGATCTCCGGTACGGCGAAGCCGTCCGCTCCCGACTCGGCCACCAGCTCCTCGTAGCGCGGCAGCCTGGCGCGCAGCTCCTCGATCTGGCCGTGCGCGTGGTAGGCCCGCTCGGCCTCGGCCACGTGCCCCGCGTAGCGCTCCAGCGCCTCGACTCTGGCGGCCACGGCCGCCTCGCTGTTGAGCAGCGCCCGTTCGAGCGGCTGCACGGCCTTGGCCACCTCGGGGGCGACGCCGTCGGCGATGAGCTCGTTGTGCTCGGCGCGCAGGGCCGACAGCTTGGCCAGCAGGCGGGCGATCTCCCACTCCTGCTGGGGCAGCATGACGGAGTTGCGCACGTCGTCGAGGAGCCCCTCGGCGTTGACGTGCGAACCGAGGACGGAGTTGATCGCCCGCTGCGTGCGCGCCAGCAGCGGGAGCGCCTCGGCGTCGAAGTCGTCGCGCAGGTAGTAGCGCCCGTCGTACCAGCGGGCCTGCTGGATGAGGTCTCCCTCCGGCTCCTCGTCGCCGGGCTGGATGGCCGACAGGCCCCTGCTGAGCAGGAGCAGCAGGATCGCGCCCGTGGTGAGGATGACCAGGGGGGCCAGGCCGGCCAGGAAGAAGACGAGGTCGAGCAGCACCAGGCCGGCGACGCCCGCCGAGACCAGCCCCCGCGGCCGGGAGTCGTCGTCGAGTTCGCAATCGGGCGTGAGGCCTCGCCTGACCCTGGCCAGCAGCTGGGCGTTCGACCTCAGGCTCCAGGCCACCTCTTCGGGCACGCTCGGGTCGACGACGACTGCCACGTCCTGTCCAGACATTGCTTGGATCATACGCCGCCGCCGGGGCGCACCAGCCCGCTCTCGTAGGCCAGCACCACGAGCTGCGCCCTGTCGTGCAGCCCCAGCTTCGACATGATCCGGTTGACGTGCGTCTTCACCGTCGCGGGGCTCATGAACAGCGTCTCGGCGATCTGCCCGTTGCTCTGTCCCTGCGCGATCCTGCCCAGCACCTCCCGTTCGCGCGCCGTCAGCGCCGTCAGCCTGCTCTCGTCGCGGCGCGCCGCCGGCCTGGCCGCGAACTCCTCGATGAGCCTGCGCGTCACCCCAGGAGACAGCAGCGCGTCGCCCCTGGCCGCCACCCTGACGGCCCGCCGCAGCTCGGCCGGCTCGGCGTCCTTCACCAGGAAGCCGCTGGCCCCCGCTCGCAGCGCCTCGTAGACGTACTCGTCGAGGTCGAAGGTGGTCACCACGACAACGCGCGAGGTGCGGGCCGCGACGATCCTGCGGGTGGCCTCCAGGCCGTCCAGCTCGGGCATCCTGATGTCCATCAGCACCACGTCGGGCCTGAGCGCGGCGGCCTGCCGGACGGCCTCGCGCCCGTCGGAGGCCTCCCCCAGCACCGACAGGTCCCGCTCGGTGTCGAGCAGCGCGCGCAGGCCCGCCCTGACCATGGGCTGGTCGTCGGCGAGCAGGACGGTGATCATGCCGGCAGCCACGCGGCCACGCCGAAGCCGCCCTCCGGCCTGTCGCCGGTGCTGAGCGAGCCGCCGACGGCGGCCACCCGCTCGGCCATGCCCGCGAGGCCGTGTCCCGCGCCCCCGCCGCCGCGCACTCCCCTGCCGTCGTCGACGATCTCCACGACCAGCCCCCCGCTCTCGTAGCGCAGCGTCACCTGCGCCGCGGCTGCCCTGGCGTGCCGCACGGTGTTGGTCAGCGCCTCCTGCACGATCCGGTAGGCGGTCAGCTCGACCACCGGCGGGAGCGGCCGTCTGTCGCCCTCGAAGGCGAGCCGCACCGGCAGCGCGGAGGATGCGACGAGCTCGCCGACCCTGTCGAGCCCCGGCATCGGCGACCTGCCAGCTTGCTCGCCGTCGGCGTGACGCAACACCCCGAGCAGCCCCTTCATCTCGGACACCGCCTCACGGCTGGCCGTGCGGATGACGCCCAGGGCCGCGCGCGCCTCGGGCGGCCCGCCTGCGCGCTCGACGGCCTCGGCCGCGACGGCGGCCTGCAGCGCGATGAGCGAGATCGTGTGCGAGGTGACGTCGTGCAGCTCCCTCGCGATCTTGAGTCGTTCGTCGCGGGCGCGCCTGCGCGCCTCCTCCTCGCGGGTGCGCTCCAGCTCGGCGATGTAGCCGCGCCTGGCCCTCGACGCCTCGGCCAGCTGCCCGGTCAGCGCCACGACCAGCGCCCAGACCAGCAGCGCGCCCAGGTTGCCCGCGTCGTAGGCGAGCATGGCCCCCGCCGCGGGGAAGGCGACGAGGAAGGCGGCGCCCGCCCAGCCCTCGCGCCTGCGGCCCTCCGCGATGGCCGTGAACATCGCGATCAGAGCGGGGACGGCCCACAGCGCGTAGGCGTAGCCGAGGGCGAGCACCACGGCAGCGGCCAGGCAGCAGACCGCCACGCTCACCTCCGGCCTGCCACGCAGCCAGGCCAGGCCGAGCGCGGTGGCGCCCAGCAACGCGTAGCCGAGCGCGTCGAGCGGGCGGGCGCCGTGCTGGTTGCCCTGAGCCATGATCGTGGAGATGACGACGACGACGGCCGCGCAGGGGACGAGGACGTATCTGGTCACATCGCCAACGTAGGCCGCCTCCTCCGTCGGGGGCATCCACCCCATGCGGTATTCACGCCTTCATGACGCCTACGTCGAGCACGCCTGAACGGCCGTCCAGCATGGCGCGCCGAGCCTGCCGTACCGCCTCGAGGACGTTGCCCGCGGCGCTCGGGGAGTCCTCGACGCTCATGCGGAGCTCGATCTCCATCGTGGTGCCGCCGAACGCCTCGCCCTCCAGCCTGATGTAGGCGATCTTCCTGTCGGCCAGGAAGGGGATGTACTCGGCGCCGACGTGGACGTTGCCCTCGGCCGACATGCCCTTGGCCTTGGTCGCCTTCTTGCCCGCCATCCTGGCGGGGTCGCGCATGGCCCTGAAGTCCATGTTGCCGCCGGCATTGAGCTGGTAGGTGTCGCGTAGCCGTACCCCTGCTCTGGTCAGGGTGTCAACGAGCGCGCGGTGCACGAGCGTCGAGCCGAACTGGCTCTTGAGGTCGTCGCCCACCAGCGGCAGTCCCGCCGCCTCGAACCTGCCCGCCCATTCGGCCGAGCGGGCCAGGACCGCGGGCATGCAGTTGACGAACGCGCAGCCGGCCAGCAGCGCGGCCTCGGCGTACAGCTCGGTGGTCCGCTGGTGCCCGACCGGCAGGAAGCTGACCAGGACGTGCGTGCCGGTGGCGCGCAGCCGCTCGGCGACCGCCTGGGGGGTGGCCGAGCCTCTGGCGTCCTCCAGGTCGCCGAAGTCCTCGCCGAGAACGCCCTCCTCCACGGGCACTCCCAGGTGCGGCACCTCGGCGAAGACGGCGGCGTTGTTGGGCGCGGCCCAGATCGCCTCGGACAGGTCCTTGCCGATCTTCGCGGGCGTGACGTCGAAGGCGGCGGTGAAGACCACGTCGCCCACGGCGAAGCCCGCGCTGTCGGGGTAGTCGCTGCCCCTGTAGAACTTCACACCCTGCACCAGCGAGGAGGCGCAGTTGCCCACGCCGACGAGACCCACATGTACTTTGCTCATGATTGGTACATCTTGCACAGGTCCGCGACCGACTGCCGCATCAGGTCGCGCAGCTCGGCCGGGGCCAGCACCTCGACGCTCGCGCCCATCCGCAGCAGCAGCCAGCTGGCGTGCCTGACCGACTCGATGGGCACGGTCACCGTCCGCCACCCGTCGGGGTCGGGCTCCGACATCGGCACGGGCATGCTGAGGGTGTACTCCAGCAGGCTCTCCGCGCCTGGCTCGAATCTGATGACGGCCTCGGCGGTGTACATCTTCTGCCTGAAGTCCTTGGCGTAGGCCTGCCAGAACTCCGCCAGCTCGAAGCCGGGCGGCCGCTCGAAGCGGCCCTGCAGGGTCTCCATCGCCAGGATGCGCGAGACGCGGTAGGTGCGCGGGTCGCCGCCGGGCGGGGCGGCGACCATGTACCACGAGCCGCCCTTGAGGACCAGCCCGTACGGATGGATCACCCTGTCCACCTCCTGGCGCCCCCACCGCCGGTACCTCATGCGCAGCGGACGCTGGTCCCACACCGCCTCGGCCACCTCGGCCAGGTGCGGCACGTCGTCGGCGCCCCGGTACCAGCCAGGCACGTCGAGGTGGAAGCGCTCGCGCATCATGGTCGCCTGGGAGCGCGGCTCGGGCGGCAGGGCGGCCAGCAGCTTCAGCTCGGCGTTGGCGGCCACCTCCCCGAGGCCCAGCTCGGCCGCGGGTCCTGGCATCCCGGCCAGGAACAGCGAGGAGGCCTCGGCGGCGGTGAGCCCGTTGAGCCTGGTGCGGTAGCCGTCGAGCAGCTGGTAGCCGCCCGCCGGGCCGCGGTCGGCGTAGACCGGCACACCGGAGGAGGACAGTGCCTCGACGTCGCGGTAGACGGTCCTGACCGACACCTCGAGCTCCTCGGCCAGCTCGGTGGCGGTCATACGGCCGCGCGTCTGGAGCAGCAGCAGGAGGGAGAGCAGACGGCTGGCGCGCATGTCCCCATTGTGTCCTCAGGAAAAAGAGGTTGAGCCTCACCTAACGGGAGCCTCTAGCGTCCTCGGCATGAAGTTCACCGTTCACGACACCTTCTCCGCGATGGCCGACCTGCTGGAGCGTCCTCTCGAGGAGCGCCCCGCCCTGCTGACGGCGATGCTGGCGCCCATGCGGGCCTCCATCCCCATGCCGGGCGACAGCGTCGACCTGCATCACATGGGCTCGGGCTTCCGCGTCGACCGCGAGGACGGGCGCTACCTGCCCGCCGTGCGAGACCTCGTCGACAGGGACGTCAAGGGCCGCATCGAGCGGGCGCTGGCCGACGCCGCCGACCGCCTCAGCGGCTTCGACGGCCCCGACCACCTGAACGTGATGTTCGTTCTCGGCGACCCCGACGACGACTACCTCATGGACGCCGCGGGCGGCTACTACGGCATGGGCTCCTACGGCGACTGGCTCTACGTCATCGCCTGGCCCCGCGAGGACGTCATCGACAGGATCGCGCACTGCGCCGTGCACGAGTTCCACCACAACGTCCGCTTCCGCAACGTCGAGTGGAACCCCGAGACCGTCACCGTCGGCGAACACGTCGTCGCCGAGGGCCTGGCCGAGGCGTTCGTCCGCGAGATGGCGGGCCCGGAGGCGATGGGCCCGTGGACGACCCGCCCGCTCGCCGACGAGGTCTTCGCCAGGATCGAAGCCGATCTCGACCTGGCCGGCATGCAGAACACGCCCGCGTACGTGCTCGGCGACTCGGCGATGAGCAGGTTCGGCCAGGAGCCGCGCGGCATCTCCGACATGGCGGGCTACCCCGCGGGCCTGCGCCTGGTCGAGGCGCACCTGGAGGCCACCGGCATGTCGGCGACGGAGTGCACCGCGCTGCCCGCCGAGGAGATCCTCAAGGCCTGGCGGGCGCGGTCCCGGTAGGCAGGCTCATCCCGGGAGCTGGGGTGCGGGTTCATCCGGGCGCGGGTTCATCGGTTTCATCCGGGGGCGACGAAGCCCGACTCGTAGGCGGCGATGACGGCCTGGGTGCGGTCGCGGGCGTCGAGCTTGGCCAGCACGTTGCCGACGTGGGTCTTGACCGTCTCCTGGCTGACCACCAGCTCGGCGGCGATCTCCCCGTTGGAAAGACCCCTGGCCATCAGACGCAGCACGTCGCCCTCGCGCCCCGTGAGCCTGCCGATGCCGGGCACCTGCGCCGTGTGACTGCGCGTGGCCGCCAGCGCGCGGATCGCGGCGGGGAACAGCAGCGCCTCGCCCGCGGCCACCACCCGCACGGCTCGCACCAGGTCGTCGGGCTTGGTGCGCTTCAGCAGGAAGCCGCTCGCCCCCGCTCTCAGCGCGTCGTAGACGTAGTCGTCGTTCTCGAACGTCGTCACGACGAGCACCTTGGGCGGGTCGTCGAGCGCGACCAGCTGCCTGGTGGCCTGGATGCCGTCGACGCGCGGCATCCTGACGTCCATCAGCACCACGTCGGGACGCTGCGCGCGCACCACGGGGACGACCTCGGCGCCGTCGGCCGCCTCGCCGACGACGCTCAGGTCCGGTTCGGAGTCGACGATGATCCGCAGGCCGGTGCGGATGAGGGCCTCGTCGTCGGCGATCACGACCTTGAGCATCACACCCCCGACCGTAGCGGCAGCCGCACCGACACCTGCCACTCGCCCGCCTCCACGGGGCCGGCGTGCAGCGTGCCGCGCAGCAGCCCGACCCGCTCCCTCATGCCGGCGACGCCTCTGCCGCCGCCGTGCCCTCCGGCGCCCGCGGCGTTGGTGACCTCGATGCTCAGCTGGTCCTCCCGCACGGCGGCGGCCAGCCGTACGGTGCCGTGGCCGTGCTTGATGGCGTTGGTCAGCGCCTCCTGGACGATCCTGTATGCCTCCCTCGAGATCACCGCGGGCACCGCCGAAAGGTCACCCACCTCGCGCGTGACGTCGGCGCCCGAGGTGCGGATCAGCTCGTCGAGGTCGGCGAGGGTCGCCTGCGGCGCCCTGGCCTGCGGATCCTCCCTCAGGACGCCCAGCACGTGGTCGAGGTCCTCCAGCGCGGCCCTGGCCGACTGCTCGATGGCCTCCAGCGCGATCCTGGCGGTCGCGGGGTCGCGGTCGAGCACCCTGCCGGCCGCCGCGGCCTGCAGGGTGACCACGCTCAGCGCGTGACCGACGGAGTCGTGCAGTTCGCGGGCCAGCCTGTTGCGCTCGGCGAGCGTGCGGGCCTGCTCCTCGGCGAGGGCGAGCCGGTCGGAGGGCGAGGGGCCGAGCAGCACGGGCGCCAGCCTGGCCAGCAGCGCGCCCGCCCCCTGGACCAGCGCCACCAGCAGGACCAGGAAGGCGAGCCCGCCCAGCGGCCACCAGCCGAGCGGGGTGCCCTGGCCGAGGATGCCGAACCTGTCACCGGTGAAGGGCACGGCCATCGACCACACCACGAACGGCACGATCGCCAGCGTGACGCCGCTGACGACCCCGCCCACACCCAGGTGCAGCGTGAACCACGCCGCCATGCGCCTCCGCTCGGCCCAGGTGCGGGCGCGGCGGGGCAGCGGGTCGATCCGCACGCCGAGCAGCCCCTCGGCCGCCGACACCTCGAAGGCGCGCAGCGGCAGGAACAGACCCGTCAGCGCCACCACGGGCAGCACCGCGACGAAGACCAGCACGTCGATGGGGAGGAGCAGGTCGGCGCCCACTCTGCCGACCGTGCCGCTGACCAGTACCCCGAGCATCATGTACGGCATCAGCAGCGCCCCACCGAGGACGAGGCAGGCCCATCTGCGGGCGACAAGGGTCCATCTCACAGAAGCCATTCTATGTCGACGTTTATTCACTCCGAGCGAAATGCGCTTGTGGTGAAATCTGCTCACGGAGAAAGTCACGACCAATTCGAGGCGCATCTGGATAACGTCGCATTAGTACCGAGAGAAAGGCGCACACATGACGGAGGCCACTCGCACCGCCTGGCCGGAACAGCTGGGCCAGCGCTTGTTGAAGGAGCGCATTGTCGTTCTCGGCCAGGAGGTCGACGACGAGATATGCAATCGGCTGTGCGGTGAGCTGCTTTTGCTGGCGGCCGAGGACCCACACCGCGACATCACTCTTTACATCAATTCCCCCGGCGGATCGGTGTCCGCGGGGATGGCGCTCTACGACATGATGCAGTTCGTTCCCTGCGACGTTTCGACCGTCGCGATGGGCTTCGCCGCGTCCATGGGTCAGTTCCTGCTCAGCGGCGGCACGCGGGGCAAGCGCTACGCCCTCCCGCACGCCAGGATCGTCATGCACCAGCCGCTCGGCGGCATCGGCGGCACCGCCACCGACATCCAGATCCAGGCCGAGAACATGATCTACACCAAGCGGCTGATGGCCGAACTCATCGCGCAGCACACCGGGCAGCCGCTCGAGCGCATCCAGGCCGACTCCGACAGGGACCGCTGGTTCACCGCGCAGGAGGCCAAGGAGTACGGGTTCGTCGACCATGTCGTCGCCCACGCCGACGGGGTGGTCCAGCGATGAACGCCAGGTACGTGCTGCCCTCCTTCGTCGAGCGCACCAGCTACGGCGTGAAGGAGATGAACCCCTACAACAAGCTGTTCGAGGACCGCATCGTCTTCATCGGCACACCGATCGACGACACCTCGGCCAACGACGTGATGGCGCAGCTGCTCACCCTGGAGAGCCTCGACCCCGACCGCGACATCCAGCTCTACATCAACTCTCCTGGCGGCTCGTTCACCGCGATGACGGCCATCTACGACACGATGCAGTTCGTCAGGCCCGAGATCCAGACGGTGTGCATCGGTGAGGCCAGTTCGGCCGCCGCGGTGCTGCTTGCCGCGGGCACGCCGGGCAAGCGGGCCGCGCTCCCGCACGCGCGCATCCTGCTCCACCAGCCCGCCACCGAGGGGAGCAGGGGCCAGTCGAGCGACCTGGAGATCCACGCGCGCGAGATCCTTCGTATGCGCGACCAGCAGGAGGAGATCCTGGCCAAGCACACGGGGCGGCCGGCCGCGGAGGTCAGGAAGGACATCGAGCGCGACCGGTTCATGACGGCCGAGCAGGCCCGCACGTACCGGTTGATCGACGACGTGTTCGCCAGCAGGAAGCGACCGCTGGCCGCCGCCCACTGAGCGACCCCCTTCCCCGCACCTCCCATGACGGGGGCGCCCGCAGGTCACGGTGGGCGCCCTCTCCGGTCCCCGCGCGACGATGGGCCGCGCGGGGACCGGCTCCCCGCCGGCCCACACCGCGCCCACCCGCCACCCCACCCACCCCGCGCACCCCAGGCCCGCGCACATCCCCGAAGGCACCCACCCCAGGGGCGTATCACGAAATATCGGCCTATACCCTGCTGAGGGATTGGACGGGTCGCTGCGGGGAGTGCCGGGGTGTCGCTGGAACAGGTCGTCGTACTGCTGGCGGCGGCCGCGGGAGCGGGCTGGATCGACGCCGTCGTGGGCGGCGGCGGTCTGCTGCAGCTGCCCGCCCTCATGGTCGCGGGCGTGCCGACCATCCAGGCCATCGCCACCAACAAGCTGTCGTCCGTCTTCGGCACCGCCTCGGCGGCCGTCACCTACGCCCGCACCACCAAGCTCGACCCGCAGGTGGCCGTCCCCGCGGGGGTGCTCGCCGTCCTGTGCTCGGGGCTCGGCGCCTCCGCCGCCGCGGCGATCTCCTCCGAGGTTCTGCGCCCGCTGGTGATGGTCATCCTGCTGGGCGTGGCCGCCTTCGTGACCCTGCGCCCCTCCTTCGGCGCTCTCCCCCGGGCGCACCTGCGCACTCGGGCGCGAGTGGGGGCGGCGATCCTGGTCTCGGGGGTGCTGATCGCCTTCTACGACGGCATCATGGGCCCCGGCACCGGCACCTTCCTGATCATCGCGTTCACCACGATCCTCGGCCTCGACTTCGTCCACGCCTCGGCCACCTCGAAGATCATCAACACCGGCACCAACCTCGGCGCGCTGCTGGTCTTCGGCTACCAGGGGCACATCCTGTGGGCGCTCGGCCTCGGCATGGCGGTCTGCAACATCGCGGGCGCCCAGCTCGGCGCGAGGATGGCGCTCAGGCGCGGCACCGGCTTCGTCCGCGTCGTACTGCTGTGCGTCGTGGTGGCGATGGTGGCCAGGCTCGGCTGGCAGCAGTTCGGCTGACACCCGGCCGCCCGGCGTCACGGCCTAGATGTACTGCCCAGGGACGTTGGTCAACCTGGTGATGGGTGGTTTGCCGCCGGTAGCGGTGTGGGGCCGGTGGTGATTGTAGTGATGGAGCCAAGCCGGTAGGGCTTTGCGGCGTGCTCGTTCTGAGGTGTAGAAGCGCCCCAGGGCCCAGCCGTCTGCCAGGGTGCGGTGGAAGCGTTCGACTTTGCCGTTGGTCTGAGGGCGGTAGGGGCGGGTCTTCTTGGGCCGGATGCCGAGTTCGGCGCACGCATCACGCCAGGCGTGGGATTTGTAGGCCGATCCGTTGTCGCTGAGCACCCGCTGGATGGTGACACCGCGTTCGGCGAACCAGGCAACGGCGTTGCGCAGGACGTCGATCGCGGTGGCGGCTCTCTCATCGTCACGGATTTCGGCGTAGGCAACGCGTGAGTGGTCATCGACGACGGTGTGCACGAAGGCGGTGCCGATGCGGGGCTCATAGCGGGTGTTGCGGGCGCCGGTGCGGCGAGCGGTGGCCTCTCGGTTGCGCTCGCCTTGGACTCTGCCGAGGTAGCGCCAGCCGCCGCCATCGGGGATGTTGCCGAGTTTCTTGACGTCGACGTGCAGCATCGCGCCGGGCCGGTCGTGCTCGTAGCGTCTGATCGCCTCGCCGGTGGCGCGGTCGATGTGTGAGAGCCGGTTGATCCGGCACCTGCTCAGGACGGCGTGCACGGTCGAGGCCGGCATGCCGAGCCGCCCGGCGATCTGGACCGGGCCCAGACGCTGCTTCCATCGCAGGTGCACGATCTTGCGCACTACCGGCTGCGGCGTCCTGGACGGGCTGCGGTGTGGCCTGGAGGACCGATCGGCCATCGCGGCCGCACCGTGCTGGGCGTAACGACCGGCCCACCGCTTGGCGGTCGGCCAGGACACGTCATAACGCTCCGCGGCTCTGGCGATCGGCCAGCCGTCATCGACGATCAAGCGCGCCAGCCGAAGACGTGCGCGAGGAGTCAAAGCGGCATTAGCGTGGGACACGAAGGCCTCCTGTTGGCGGAGCGGTTCCTAGACAGCTCCACTCCACAACCGGAGGCCTTCGTCATCGCAGATTCAGACCATGTCGTCACACAATCTCAACCAACCTGCCTGGGCAGTACACCTAGATCGGGTTGCCCTCGTCGGTGTCCTCGCCGGGCGACTGTCCTGGCGTGCTCCTGCCCGTCTCCCCCGGCGACGGGGAGGGCTGGGGCTCCTGCGGCTCGGGTGAGGCGGGCACCGGCGGCGGGCTCGGCACGTACTGCGTGGGCGGCATCGGCCGCGGCATCGGGGCGCTGTCGTCCTCGCCGCCGAACAGCAGAAGGGCGATCACCGCGCCGAGCAGCACGAGCAGCGCCAGCACCGCGCCGGCGACGAGCACTCTGGTCCTCGTCTCGGTCAGCGGGGGCCTGGGCCGCGGCGGCGCCGGCAGCGCGGGTGCCCTGTCGGCCAGCCAGTACGGCACGAAGTCGGGCCCGTGCGCCTCGCCGATCAGCGTGCCGCCCACCATGACGGGCTCGAGGAAGCGCTCGGCGCCCGGCCGTCCAGGCGTGTAGGGCACCGCCACCCACGGCGCGTCGCCCAGCTCCGCGGCCACGACGGGAGGCCCGTCGAGCGTGGTGGTCCTGCCTCTGGCCCGCGCCATCCAGCCCCTGACCCCCGAGGAGGAGCGGATGGCCGTGACGAACCGTTCGCGGGCCGAGGGGTCGAGCGCCGCGCCCCTGGTGAGCAGCGCGATGGACACCGCCCTGCCGTCGGGCCCCTGTCCGAGGTAGACAAGCCCCGCCGGCACCGTGGACAGGCGAGCCTGCACGGCGAACCCCCCGAGCCTTGGCGGGTCACCGTACTGGAGCGGAGCGGCCATGCGAGTCATCCAAGCAGGTATACCCGGCGCGGCGGGTCGTGCACCCATAAGCCTTGTTTGGTGGAATAGCACACATGAGCGCTGCCGAAGAGCTGTCGACAGGTACGGACGCGGCCGTGCTGCGTCAGACCCTTGAGGAGGTCCGGCGCGTCATCGTCGGACAGGAGCACATGGTGGAGCGGCTGGTGGTCGCGCTCCTGGCGCGCGGCCACTGCCTGCTGGAGGGTGTGCCCGGCGTGGCGAAGACGCTGGCCGCCTCGACGCTCGCCACGGTGGTGGGCGGCACGTTCGCCCGCATCCAATTCACCCCCGACCTGGTGCCGAGCGACATCGTCGGCACCCGCGTCTACCATCCCTCCAGCGAGCAGTTCGACGTCGAGCTCGGCCCGGTCTTCGTCAACTTCCTGCTCGCCGACGAGATCAACCGCGCCCCCGCCAAGGTGCAGTCCGCCCTGCTGGAGGTCATGGCCGAGCGCCAGGTCACGCTGGCGGGCGTCACCCACCCGCTGCCCAAGCCCTTCATCGTGCTGGCCACCCAGAACCCGATCGAGTCCGAGGGCGTCTACCCGCTGCCCGAGGTGCAGCGCGACCGCTTCCTGTTCAGGGTCAGGGTGCCGCACCCGACCGCGCAGGAGGAGCTGGAGATCCTGCACAGGATGAGCGTCACGCCTCCGGTGCCCGAGCCGATCCTCGACCCCGAGCGGCTGATGGCCCTGCAGCGGCAGGCCGAGCAGGTCTCGGTGCACCAGCTGGTCGCCGACTACGTGGTGCGCCTGGTGATGTCCACCCGCTCCCCCGCCGAGTACGGCATGCCCGACCTGGCCGACACGATCGAGATCGGCGTGAGCCCCCGCGCCACGCTCGGCCTGGTCGCGGCGGGAAGGGCGCTCGCGGTGCTGCGCGGGCGCGACTACCTGCTGCCCGACGACGTGCGCGACGTGGCCGTCGACGTGATGGGGCACCGGCTGATGCTCACCTTCGACGCGCTGGCCGACGGCGTCGATCCCGAGAACGTGGTCAGGCAGGTCCTGCACTCCGTACCGCCGCCGCTCGTCGTCTGGAACCAGGGCCGATGACCAACCAGGCCGAGCAGGCGCTGCGCAGGCTCGAGCTGACGATCAGCCGCAGGCTCGACGGCCTGATGCACGGCCAGCACCAGGGCCTGCTGCCCGGCCCCGGCAGCGAGGCGGGCGACAGCAGGGTGTACGTGCCCGGCGAGGACGACGTGCGGCGGATGGACTGGGCGGTGACCGCGCGCACGACGGTCCCGCACGTGCGCGACCTGGTCTCCGACAGGGAGCTGGAGACCTGGGCGCTGGCCGATCTCTCGCCGAGCATGGACTTCGGCACCACCGACACCGACAAGCGCGACCTGGTGGTCTCGGCGATCGGCGCGATCGGCTTCCTGACCAGCAGGATGGGCGACCGCTTCGGCGCGCTGGTGCTGCACGACGACGCGCTGCACAGGATGCCAGCGAGGACGGGCAGGCCCGCGCTGTACGGCCTGCTGCACTCGCTGCTCGACGCCCCGAGGGGGCGGCCCGTGCAGGACGCCCCCGACCTGGCCGAGGGAATCGACGTGCTGGCCGCCATGCGCAGACGGCACGGGCTGCGGGTGGTGGTCTCCGACTTCCTCGAGGCGCGGCCGAGCCTCGACCCCGGCGCGGAGCGGGCGTGGGAGCGGCCGATCAGGCGCCTGGCGGCGCGCCACCAGGTGCTGGCCGTCGAGGTGATGGACCCCCGCGAACTGGAGCTTCCCGACGTCGGCACGGTGGCGTTCACCGACCCTGAGACTGGGCACGTAAGCGAGGTACACCTTTCGCCGCGGGTACGCGCCGCCTACGCAGAGGCGGCGGCCCTGCAGCGGGAGGGCACCCGGGCCGCACTGCGCAGGGCCGGGGTGGCCCACCTGGTGCTGCGCACCGACAGGGACTGGGTGTTCGACATCGCGCAGTTCGCGCTACGCCAGCGGCGCATGGCGCACCTGGCACACCGGAGGGCTGGAACGTGAGCGAGGAAGCCGACCAGGGACAGGAGAGTCCGTGACGTTCTTGGCGCCGGGATATCTGTGGCTGTTCGCGCTCGTGGCGCTGGTGGTCGCGGCCTACGTGGTGGCGCAGTTCAGGCGGCGCCGCTACACCGTGCGCTTCACCAACCTGGCCCTGCTGAACATGGTCGCCCCCCACGGCCCCGGCTGGCGGCGCCACCTCGCGCCCCTGCTGTTCCTGGTGATGATGAGCCTGCTGGTCATCGGCGCGGCCAGGCCCGCCGACCAGGTGCGCGTCCCGCGCGACCGGGCCACCATCATGGTCGCGCTCGACGTGTCGCTGTCGATGGACGCCGACGACGTGCCGCCCAGCAGGATCGCCGCGGCCAGGATCGCGGCGCAGACGTTCGTGCGCGGCCTGCCCGAACGCTTCAACGTCGGCCTCGTCTCCTTCGCCCGCTCCGCCAACGTGGTCATCTCCCCCACCACCGACAGGCAGGCGGTCGTCACCGCGCTCGGCAACCTCAACACCCGTCCCGGCACCGCCATAGGCGAGGCGGTCTTCAACTCCCTCGACTCCATCCGCTCCTTCGACCAGCGCGCGGTCACCGACCCGCCGCCCGCCGCCATCGTGCTGCTGTCCGACGGGGACAACACCTCAGGGCGCTCGGTGAGCGAGGCCGTCGACGCCGCCAAGCAGGCGAGGGTGCCCGTCTCGACCATCGCGTACGGCACGCAGGAGGGCACCGTCATGATCGACGGGCGCCCGGTGACCGTGCCGGTGAACAAGGCGACCCTGCAGACGCTGTCGGAGGGCACCTCCGGCCGCGCCTACGCCGCCGAGTCGGGCAACGAGCTGCGCCAGGTCTATGAGCAGATCGGCACGTCGCTGGGGTTCAAGACCGTGAGCCAGGAGATCAGCCAGTACTTCATCATCGCGGCGATCGTCGCAGGGCTGCTCGTCGCGGCGGCGGCCATCCTGCTCGGCCACCGCATCCCCTAAGCTTTTCGCACGTGGCCCACTATTTCGAGGAGCAGCCCCAGGCTGCGAGCAGACCGTCGAGCGTCGACCTGGTCCTGCCCGACCTGCACCTGAGGCTCGAGACCGACAGGGGCGTCTTCTCCCCCGAAAGGATCGACCTCGGCACCCGTGTCCTGCTGGAGAGCGTGCCCACGCCTCCCCAGGAGGGCCACCTGCTCGACCTGGGCTGTGGCTACGGCCCCATCGCGCTGACCATGGCCTCGCGCGCCCCCTCGGCCACCGTGTGGGCCGTCGACGTCAACAGGCGCTCGCTCGAGCTGACCGAGCGCAACGCCAGGGCCGCCGCCCTCGACAGGGTCAGACCCGCGCACGTCGACGAGGTTCCCGAGGACGTGCGGTTCGCCGCGATCTGGTCCAACCCGGCGATCCGCATCGGCAAGCAGGCCATGCACGAGATGCTGACCCGCTGGCTGACCAGGCTGACCCCCGAAGGGGTGGCCTACCTCGTGGTGCAGAAGCACCTCGGCTCCGACTCCCTGCAGCGCTGGCTGTCCGACCAGGGCTGGCAGGCCACCCGCGAGGCCTCCCGCGCCGCGTACCGAATCCTGAAGGTGACCCGATGAGAAAGCAACTGCGCCCGACCGACGTCAAGCGGCTCAACCGCACCTGGCGCAGGAGCACGGGCAACCGGCTCTCGATGATCGTGGAGTCGGTGACGGGTCCCTTCAACGTGGGCTCCATCTTCCGCAGCGCGGCCGCCTTCGGCGTCGACCAGATCTGGCTGGCGGGCAACGCCACGCCGCCGACCAACCCCAAGGCGGCCAAGGTGGCGCTCGGCACCGACAGGCTCGTGGCGTGGAAGGAGGCCGTCCCCGTGCTCGACGCGGTGCGCGAGGCCAGGGACGACGGCTACACGGTGATCGCGATCGAGCTCACCGGCGAGGCCCAGCCCCTCCACCGCACCAACCTCGATCGCGACGTGTGCCTGGTGGTCGGCAGCGAGGACCACGGCTGCTCCCCCGCTCTGCTGGAGGCCGCCGACCTGGCCGCCTACATCCCGCAGGTCGGGCGGGTCGGCTCGTTCAACGTCGGTGTGGCGGCGGCCATCGCGCTGTCGGAGACGCGACGTCAGGAATGGAGTAAATTGCCCGAGTCGTAACCACGCCGACATGACGCGCCGAGCTCACAAGCGGCATACTCGCCGTGTGCTCAGCCGTCGTTTCGCCTTCCTCGACCATCCTGGCCCGCTGGCCTTCGCTCACCGCGGTGGAGCCCTGGAGGGGCACGAGAACACCGCCGCGGCCTTCGAGCGGGCGGTGCGGTTGGGCTACGAGTACCTCGAGACCGACGCGCACGCGACCTCCGACGGCGTGCTGCTGGCCTTCCACGACCACACGCTCGACAGGGTCACCGACCGCAGGGGCAGGATCGCCGAGCTGCCCTACAGCGCCGTCAGGCAGGCCCGCATCGGCGGCGCCGACGAGATCCCGCTGATGGAGGACCTCCTCGGCTCCTTCCCCTCGGCGAAGTTCAACATCGACGTCAAGGAGGCGGGCGCGATCAGGCCGCTGGCCGAGATGGTCAGGCGCACCAACGCCTACGACCGGATCTGCCTGACCTCCTTCTCCGACGAGCGCCTGACCAGGGCGCGCGCGGCCATGGGCCGGGAGGTCTGCTCGGCGCTCGGCCCTCGCGGCGTCGCCTCCCTGCGCGCGGCCGCCGCCACCTCGGGCTACGGCCGCGTGCTGACCAGGCTGGTGCGCTCGGGCGTGCCCTGCGCGCAGGTGCCGGTCGGCTTTCGCGGGCTGCGGGTCACCACCCGCGCCCTGGTGCGTACGGCGCACGCCCTCGGCATGCAGGTCCACGTGTGGACCATCAACGACACCCTGCGCATGGACTACCTGCTCGACCTCGGGGTCGACGGCATCATGACCGACAACATCTCCGGCCTGCGCGACGTCCTCGACCGGCGCGGCCTCTGGCATCCCGGCCAGCTCGCAGCCTAGGAGCCCTCCCTTGGCAGTTCCCACCCCCCCTGCCGTCTTCGACGACTCCCCCACCGAGCGCCGCCGTGAGCAGCGCGGCTGGTACTGGTACGACTGGGCCAACTCGGCCTTCCCGACCACGGTGCTCACGGTCTTCCTGGGGCCCTACCTCACCGACGTCGCCGAGGCGGCGGCGGCCGGCGCTCCCTACGTGGACGTGCTCGGCTTCGACGTGCGGCCGAGCGCCTACTACTCCTTCGTGGTCGGCGTGGCGGCGGTGCTGCAGATCGTGCTGATGCCGATCGCGGGAGCGCTGGCCGACCACACGGGGCGCAAGAAGGAGCTCATGGGCTTCTTCGCCATGCTCGGCGCGGCGGCGACGGTGTGCTTCTGGTTCGCGGGCGACGGGCGCTACCTGCTGGGCGGCGCGCTGTTCCTGGTCGCCAACATCGGGTTCGCGTGCGCGTTCGTCATCTACAACTCCTTCCTGCCCGAGATCGCCTCCCCCTCCGAGCGCGACAGGGTCTCCGGCATGGGGTGGGGGTTCGGCTACCTCGGCGGCGGGTTGCTGCTGGCCGTCCACCTGGTGCTGTTCCTGCGGGCCGAGTCGTTCGGCATCGACTCGGGCACCGCCGCGCGCATCGCGCTCAGCTCGGCGGGGCTGTGGTGGGGCGGGTTCACGATCATCCCGCTGCTGCGGCTGCGCAACAGGCGCGGCCTGGCCGCCCGCGGCGAGAGCGCGGGCCAGGCGGTGGCGGGCAGCTTCAGGCAGCTCGGCAGGACCGCCATGGAGCTGCGCCGCTACCCGCTCACGCTGGCCTTCCTGGTGGCCTACCTGCTCTACAACGACGGCGTGCAGACCGTGATCTCCTTCTCGGCCACCTTCGCCGACAAGGAGCTTGAGCTCTCCCAGACCGTGCAGATCGGCGCGATCCTCATGGTGCAGTTCGTCGCCTTCGGCGGCGCGCTGCTGCTGAGCAGGATGGCCAGGACCTTCGGCGCCAAGCGGGTGGTGCTGGCGGCGCTGGTGGCGTGGACGGGCGTCGTGTGCGTGGCCTACTTCCTGCCCAAGGGGTCGGCGACGGCCTTCTTCGCCCTGGGGTTCGCGATCGCGATCGTCATGGGCGGCACCCAGGCGCTGTCGCGTTCGCTGTTCTCGCACGTGATCCCGCGCGGCAAGGAGGCCGAGTACTACAGCCTCTACGAGATCAGCGACAAGGGCTCGACGTTCCTGGGCTCCTTCACGCTCGGCATGGCGCTGCAGCTGACCGACAGCTACCGGCTGGGCATCATCTCGCTGATCGTCTTCTTCGTGCTCGGAGGGGCGCTGCTGGCGGCCGTCAATCTGCCCAAGGCGATCCGCGCGGCAGGCAACGAGGTGCCCGAACGCCTGTGATGGCATGCTGAGAGGATGGAAGGGCCGGAGCTGAGCATCCGCTTCGACGCCGACCTGTGGCTGTTCCTGGCGCCACGGCACCGGCGCGAGCGCGTGCCCGTGGCCTACGACGGCACCTCCTCGCTCGGCCACGTGGTCGAGTCACTCGGTGTCCCGCTGCCCGAGGTCGGCATGCTCGTCGTCGACGGCAGGCCGGTGCCGCCCTCCCATCGGCCGCGCGACGGCGACGTCGTCGGGGTGTTGCCGGCGGCGCGGCCGCAGGCGCTGCCGATCGCACCGCCGCGCTTCCTCCTCGACGTGCATCTCGGCACGCTGGCCAGGCGGCTGCGCCTGCTCGGCGTGGACACGGCCTATCACAACGACCGTGACGACGACGCCCTGGTCAGGTGGGCCAACGCCGAGCGGAGGCTGCTGCTGACCAGAGACCGCGGCCTGCTGCGCCGCAGGGCGCTGTGGCTCGGCGCCTACGTGCGAGGGGAGCGCGCCGACGAGCAGCTCGCCGACGTGCTCGACCGGTTCGCCCCGCCGCTGGCGCCATGGACCAGATGCACGGCGTGCAACGGCAAGCTGTCGCCCGTCGACAAGGCGGACGTCGAAGCCCTGCTCGAGCCCGGCACCCGCCACAGCTACGACGTCTTCGCGCGCTGCGCGGCGTGCGGCCGTGTCTACTGGCGCGGCGCCCATGCCCACCGCCTCGAGCACATCGTGGCCGCGGCCGTACGGCCCGCGCGTCGCGGGTGAGCGGGGTCAGCTTTCCCGGGGCGCCGCCAGCACCATGGTGCCGGGGCCCTGGGCTGCGCCGGGTCCCCCGACGACGGTGATGGTGTCGGCGTCGGCCTCCCCGCCGCAGTGCGGGCAGGTCACGACGGGCGTGAACAGCTGCCCGCAGGAGTGCACCAGCAGCGCGGGAGGGCCGCCGGGCGGGGTCGACCACTTGTCGCCCCACGCCATCAGCGTGATCAGCGCGGGCACGATCTCGCGCCCCGCCTCTGCCAGGTGGTACTCGTAGCGGACCGGCCGCTCCTGGTAGGGCCTGCGCTCGACCACCCCGGCCTCGACCAGCCGTTCAAGCCTTGCGGTCAGCAGGTTGCGGGAGATCCCGAGATCCTGCGCCAGTTCGTCGAACCTGCGCACGCCCAGGAACAGGTCGCGAAGGATCAGCGGTGTCCACGGCTCGCCGATCACCCCCACCGCCTGAGCGATCGAGCAGTGCATCTCCCCGAACCTGTTCATGACCCCAGCATAGTCAGTTGTTAAAGTGAACTCGAAGCGTTCCACGCCTCTCCGCACGCAGGCCACAATGAGAGCATGCCGCTGAAGGTCCTTCTCGCCGAGGACATGCAGATCCTGCGCGAGGCCCTGGCCGAACTGCTCTCCCAGGAGGACGACCTCGAGGTGGTGGCGAGCGTCTCGGCCGGCGACGAGATCGTGCCCGCGGCACTGGCGTGGCTGCCCGACGTCGCGGTCATCGACATCGACCTGCCGTCACTCGACGGCATCAGCGCCGCCGCGCTGCTGCGTGAGCGGCTGCCCTCGTGCCGCTCGCTGATCCTCACCGCGCTCAACCGTCCGGGCCAGGTACGGCGGGCGCTGGCCGCAGGGGTGCAGGGCTTCCTGCCCAAGGACGTGAAGCCAGGCGAGCTGGCGGCGGCCATCAGGACGGTCGCGGCGGGAGGGCGGGTGATCGACGCCGCGCTGGCGCTGTCGGCGCTGGAGGCCGGAGAGAGCCCGCTCACGCCGCGCGAGAGCGAGGTGCTACGGATGTCGGCCACGGGGGCACAGCCGGCCGAGATCGCCGAGCGGCTGTTCCTGAGCTACGGCACGGTTCGCAACTACCTCACCACGGCCGTCGTGAAACTGGGCGCCCGCAACAGGGTCGACGCCATCCGCATCGCCACGGAGTCCGGCTGGCTGTGACGGCGCCGTCGGGAACTCCGCGACCAGCTCGAACCAGCCCCTCTCGTCCACACCCGCCCTGAGGCCGCCGCGGGCCCGTTCGGCCAGCCCCGCCAGGCCGCTCCCGCTTCGCGCGCTGCCCTCCGCCCGTCCGCCGCCCGCCGCCACGCCGTCGTTGGCGACGCGCAGCCGTACCCGCCCGGGGGTGGAGGTGATCTCGATCTCGCAGTGCCGCGCGCGGCTGTGCCTGAGCACGTTGGTCACGCCCTCCCTCAGCGCCGTCGCCACCACGCTGTCCACCTCGGGAGCGAGGAGTGCGGGCGCGACGGTCACCTCCGCCCGCACTCCCACCACGGCCAGCGTGGCCAGGACGGCCGGCAGTTCCTCCTCCAGCGACAGCCGTACCTGATCGCCCGTCACGGAGGCGAGCTCCAGGCGCGCCCGCTCGACCAGCGGCGTCAGCGCCGCGGCCTGCGCGGCGGCCCGCTCGGGGTCGGAGTCCTTGAGCCGCGCCGCCAGCTCCCCCCTCAGCACCACGGCCGACAGGCTGAAGCCCAGCACGTCGTGCAGGTCGCGGGCGAGCCTGTCGCGCTCCCTGGAGACCGCGTTCCTCGCCAGCTCGCGCCTGGCCGCCTCCAGCGCCGTCACGAGGCCGCTCAACCGGCTCAGGCCGTACACGAACAGGGCCACGGCGAGGGTGGCGAAGATCGCGTAGAGGACGGTGGGCAGGTCCCGGTAGGTCAGCCCGATCGGGGGCACCTGGGCGGCCAGGAAGACGGCGGCGAGGGCCCACGAGCGCGGCGGGCGGACGGTGAGCAGGATGCGGCCCGCGAGGAAGCCCGCCATGCCGACCCACCACTCGGGCGAGAACGGCGCCAGCGCCGCCATCAGGACGACGAGGACGGCCAGTGTCCCCAAGGTGGGCGGGCGCAGGTGCAGCACGACGATCACCACCAGGGCTGCGCCTGTGAGGACGAGCAGGGGCGGGCTCAGCCCCGCGTACGCGAGCAGGTTCAGCTCGGTGATGAACGCGTAGACGGACAGGACGACCACCAGGACGAGCCGCGCCACTCCCGGCGACTCCACGGGGACCGGCGCGTCCGCCCCCTCGCGCACGGGCGCGCGGACCACCGACAGCGTCCTTCTGGCCAGCTCGACCGCGCCGTCGAGGTCGGCGTTCCTGACCAGGAAGCCGATGGCCGTCAGATCGTCGTGCAGGCGACGTCCCAGGTCCCTGTGGACGCGGTCACGCTCGGCCGCCAGCGCCTGCACGGCCAGGTCGTTCCTGGCGGCGTGGAGCCGCTCGACCGTCGCGGCGAGCGAGGCCAGGCCGAAGACCACCAGGCCGTTGTCGACGGTCACCGACACGTACCACAGCGCGATCAGCGGCCCGGCGCCCGCCACGAGCCCGATCAGCCCGCCCGAGGCGGCCATCAGCGCGGCCAGCGGCCGGCCGAACCTGGGCGGCAGGGCGAGCAGGACGGTCGCCGCCCCGATCCACAGCGAGGGCGCGAAGGCGTGGCCGAAGACGAGGAAGGCCAGGTAGCAGAGCGCCACCTGCGCTGCCACCAGCCAGTACGGCACGCCGCGCCAGGCCGCGACGAGGACCGCGAGCATGAGGGCCTGGACGCCGGCCATCCGCGCGATGTCCGGCCAGGCGACGCCCTCCGTCCACGCGCCGGTGACCCTGACGCACCACAGAAGGGCGAGCACCGTCCAGAGGAGGGCGCGCGCCAGGCGCGGCTGGAGATCGTCCATCCACCCCCCTATGAAAAATGCATATCAACGGGGTGATTCTGGCACTTCTCCGACGCGGACTCGCTCCGCGATCCTGTGAGCACCCACCTCCTCTCGAGAGCACCGCTCTTGACATCAACGCTCTCGCCAGAGAGCATTGCTCACACACAAGAGCAACGATCCCCCTTGGAGTGCTCCCCCGTGAAGCTCACCCCCGCGACCTACGCCGTGACCGGCCTGCTCTTCCTCGTCTATCCCGCCGTCCGTCCTTCCGGTGACGACGCCGCGGCGATCTCCTCCACCGCCTGGGTCCTCGGTCACCTGGCCGCGATGATCGGTTTCGTCCTGCTCGGTCTGGCCGCTCTCGGCGTCCACCAGCTGCTGAAGGACCCGCTGTCCCTGAGCGCCGCCGTGGTGACCTGGATCGGCGCGGGCCTGACACTCCCTTACTACGGAGCGGAGGACTTCGGCCTGAACGTCATCGCCGAGCGGGCCCTGCGCGACGGCACGCCCGAGCTGATGGAGCTGGCGGGCGAGTTCCGCTACGACGCGCTGGCGGCCGCGATGTTCGCGATCGGCCTCGGACTGCTGGGCATCGGCGCGATCATGACCGCGGTCGCCGTCTGGCGCTCAGGCACCGTCTCCAGGTGGAGCGCCGTGCCGCTGGCGGTGGGGTTCGCCCTGTTCATCCCGCAGTTCTTCGCGCCCCTCTACGGCCTGCGCGTCGCCCATGGCGCGCTGATCGCGATCGGCGGGCTGTGGCTGGCCTTCGCCCTGGCCCGGACCCACCTCGCCACCCGCGCCGAGGCCGGGGGCAAGGTCACCGTCACCGCCTGAGACACCCCCAGGGTCCACCGAGGCGTCATGACGGTCCGGGACTGAACCCCGAAAACAGGGGCAGGCGAGGCATCCCACCGTTACGACCCAGAAAGGGTGAATCCCCCATGGCAGGTCAGGCCAACTCCAGAGACGTCGTCCAGCGCCCCGACGGCAGCTGGGCGGTCACCAGGCCGGACGGCGAACGGGCGCTGTTCACAGCGGAGACCCAGGCGGAGGCGGTCAAGCGGGCCAGCGAGCTCCTGCAGCGCGACGGCGGCGGCGAGCTGCGCGTCCACGGCACCGACGGCAAGGTCCGCGACCAGCGGACGATCGCCCCCGGCAACGACCCTGTGCCGCCCAAGGGCTGACAGGTGTAAGGAAGCGGCTCCGCCGGCGCTCGGACGAGCGCCGGCGGAGCCGCTTCGCGTGGGTCAGTCGTCGTCGCCGTCGTTGTCGCCCGTGTTCACCACGTCAGGACGGTCGTCCCCGTCGTCGTCGCCGTCGCCTCCGCAGCCCGTGACCAACCCGGTCAGCGCCGCCAGCGCCGCCACGCCGAGCGCCACTCTCCGCCTGCCTCGCGTGAACATCGCCACCCCTCCCGTACGTCTTCCGTCAGAACGCCTCTCTCCTGTCCCGTCCTGGACGGATCTAACGGGCTGGGCGAGCCGCGCGAGGGCGCACGAGTTCTCAGGAGGGCGGGAAAACAGGGGCGCGAGACCCGAATCGGCCCTGCTCGACAGGGGTGTGCGCGGGGGCTCGTGGGCCAGGAACACCACCGGCGTGAGCTCTCATCGCAAAAAGCGCGATTGGATCACGCCTTGGGTGGGAATCCACTCACGGTATCAAGCGTTAGACACCGTGGGAGACAGACCCCCCACGATGGGGGCCCTGTAGGAGGCTATTAAACATGGGCGAGCGCGCACTTCGTGGCACCAGGCTCGGGGCAACCAGCTACGAGAACGACCGTAACACGGATCTGGCCCCGCGCCAGGAGGTGTCTTACACCTGTTCGAAGGGGCATCGCTTCGAGGTTCCGCTTGCAGCCGAGGCAGAGATCCCCGCTACGTGGGAGTGCCGCATGTGCGGCGCGACCGCGGTTCGCGTGGACGGTGAGCTGCCGGAGGCCAAGAAGGCGAAGCCCCCGCGGACGCACTGGGACATGCTGCTCGAGCGGCGGTCCATCGAGGACCTGGAAGAGGTGCTCAACGAGAGGCTGGCGATCCTTCGCGCACAGCGACGCAAGAGCGCCTGACCTCCACACGGTGACGCTGGAGCGCCCCGGACCTGCCCGGTCCGGGGCGTTTTGCGTTGCCTCGGGGCGAGACGTCACGCGCGCCTCGGGGCGCAACCGTGAGGAGGCCGCGAGGAGGCTCAGTCCTCGCGCAGGACCTCGCCGTGCACCACCTTGCTGGTGCCCGGCGCGGGCGCCGCACCGGCGTCGTCGGCGCGCTGGAAGGGCACCCCGAGATGCGCGTACGGCGAAGCCGCCGCCATCGCCTTGACCCGCTTGGCGAAGAACCACGATCCCAGCCGGCGCATGAACGGCCGCGTGAACGGCAGCACGCACGCGAAGCCGAGGATGTCGGTGACGAAGCCAGGGGTCAGCAGCAGCGCGCCGCCCACCAGGATGAGCCCGCCGTCGGCCAGCTCCCTGTCGGGCATCCTGCCGGTCTGCAGGGCACTCTGCAGGCTGCGCCAAGCCCTGCGGCCCTCGCGGCGGACGATCCAGGCGCCGAGCAGGCTGTCGGCGAGCAGCAGCCCGACCGTGGCCCAGCCTCCGATCACCGAGCCGACCTGGATGAGCAGCCAGATCTCCAGGACGGGGACGACCAGGAAGGCCAGAAAGAGCAGGAGCCGGACCATCGTTTTCCTCATTCGCGCAGGCGGACCGCATTGCCAAAGATAACAACGCCCGGCGGGGCTCGGACGTTCCTAGCCCCTGCGGCGGCGCAGCCTGGAGGGCAGCCCCGTGACGCCCCACACGCTCACCCGCCAGAGCGCCTCGGAGATGACCTTCCTGCTCATCTTGCTGGCCCCGTGGGCCCGCTCGACGAAGGTGATCGGCACCTCGGTCACGCGCAGCCCGTGCCTGGTGGTGCGCAGCGTGAGGTCGACCTGGAAGCAGTAGCCCTGTGACTCGACGTTGGCCAGCCCGATCTTCTCCAGGGCGGCCGCGCGGTAGACGCGGAATCCCGCGGTGGCGTCGCGGACGGGCAGCCCGAGCATCAGCCGGGTGTAGACGTTGGCGCCGCGCGAGAGGAACTGGCGGTGGGCGGGCCAGTTGACGATCTTGCCGCCCGGCACCCAGCGCGAGCCGATGACCAGGTCGGCTCCCTCGGACAGCGCGTCGAGCAGCTTGGGCAGTTCCTCGGGCTGGTGCGAGCCGTCGGCGTCCATCTCCACCAGGACGTCGAAGCCCTCGGCCATGCCCCAGCGGAAGGCGGCGATGTAGGCGGCGCCCAGCCCCTCCTTGCCCGGCCTGTGCAGCACGTGGACGTGGTCGTCGGCGGCGGCCAGCGAGTCGGCGAGCTCGCCCGTGCCGTCGGGGCTGTTGTCGTCGGCGATCAGCAGGTGCGCGCCCGGCAGGGCCTTGCGGACCCGCTCGGTGATCAGCGGCAGGTTCTGCCGCTCGTTGTAGGTGGGGACGACGACGAGGACCCGGCCGAGCGTGTGCTCCATCATCGGTTCGCTCCCCTGCGACGCCACACGGCCGCGCCGATCGCGGCCACTCCCAACACCATCAAAGCCCACTCCGGCGCCGCGCCCAGTCGCGTGGCGATCGTCGTCCGGGTGCGCACCGGGACCTGAACCACGTTCATGTCGGCGACGCGCTCCTTTGTCTGCCAGGCGACCCTACCTTCTGGCGTGACATAGGCGGAGATCCCCGTTGTCGCGGCGGTGACGACCGCCCTGTTGTGCTCGACGGCCCGCAGCTGCGACATGGCCAGCTGCTGCGGGGGCAGGTTCGACAGCGCGTAGGTGGCGTTGTTGGTCTGCACGACCAGCGGCGTGCCGCCCGCGCGGACGGCCTGCCGGACGACCCAGTCGAAGGCCACCTCGTAGCAGTTGACCGCGCCGATGGTGACCGGCCCCATGCGGAGGGCGCCCGGCTTGTCGCCCGCCACCGACTGCCTGCCGACCAGGTTGGCCCGCTCGAACAGGGCCAGGAAGATCTCCTTGAACGGGGTGTACTCGCCGAAGGGCACCAGCTGCTGCTTGTCGTAGTAGGCGCCGGGGCCGGTGACCGGGTCCCACACCAGGCTGCGGGTGGCGCGGTTGGCCTCGCCGATCGCCACCACCGCGCCGACCAGCGTGGGCACCCCGACGTCCTTGACGGAGTCGTCGATGATCTGCCTGGCGGTCGCGTCGCGGTAGGGGTCGATGTCGGTGGAGTTCTCGGGGAGCACCACCAGGTCGGGCTTGGGCAGCGTGCCCTCGCGGGCGGCCTTGGCCAGCGCGTGGGTGCCGTTGGCGTGGTTGCGCAGCACGATCGCGGGCTCGTCGCCCAGCGCGTACATCCCCTCCCCCGGCACGTCGCCCTGCACGATGCCGACGTTGACCGTCCTGCCCTCGTCGCCGGGTCGCGGGATGGCGAAGGTCAGCAGCGGCAGCGCCAGCGCGAGCGCCAGCGGCACGAGCCTGCGCGGCCGCAGCACGGCGCAGGCGACCAGCGCCCCGCACAGGGTGACGGCGAAGGAGACCAGCGGCACGCCGCCGAGCGCGGCGTAGCCGGTGAACAGGCTCTCGCCCTGGCTGAAGGCCACCCTGGCCCAGGGGAAGCCGCCGACGGGGAACAGGCCGCGCGCCCACTCCATGGCCACCCACAGCGCGCCGAACCACAGCGGCCAGGCGGGCAACGTGAACACCAGAGCGGCCAGAGCGGCCATGGCGGCGTAGAAGAGGCTTTCGACGGCGACCAGGGCCAGCCAGGCGTCCACGCCGATCGGGCGGACCCAGGCCAGCGCGGGCAGCAGGAAGACGAGGGCGGCGAGGTAGCCGAGCCAGGCGGCGCGGCGGGGGCGCGTGCCGTACAGGCTGAGGACGATCAGGGTGATGCCGGCAGGCGCGCACAGCCACCAGCCGAGCGGCGGGAAGGCGAGAAACAGCAGCAGCCCGCCGGCGACGGCCGCGGCGGACCTGGCCCACAGCCGCCCGCCTGACGCGCCGACCGGCGCGGGGGGCGGCGTCACGGCGCCCTGCTTCTCCTGCACCACGGCCGGGGTTCTCCTCGCGATCAGCTGCTGCTTGCGGAAACGCTACCGCCCGAGGTGGCCGACCCCCAAAGGGCACACGCTGGCGGGGTGATCCCTTGGCAGACGGAGGCCAGGGGATCACCCGCTAGCGGTGTGATCCGAGCGCACGGGAGCGGGAAGAGGGCCCGGAAACCCTTCGGACCGGATCCGTCTCGTCGGCGGCGAGCGCGGAGTTCCGTTGTCTACTGGGCGACCGGGCCCGTCCCGGGTCCAACCCCCCGCCCGGTTGGGGTGCCCCGACTCGACGGACCGACGGCCCTGCACCTGGCTGTATGGACGAAGTCACGCTCCGTCACGGACGCAGGATCCGACGATGTCAGAGACGGCCAACCGGCCAAGTCCCGTGCTGGACTGGGCAGCAAACTACCGACTCCAACTCAGATGTCAACCGTGTCCCGATCAGCGGAAACCTCAAGTTTTCGCAGGTAGGACATGCTCGGCGAGGCCAGTCTAATGCCCTAACTCCCCGCGAGTCCGCCCAGTGACTCGGGCAGCTCCATATCATGGACGACGCCCAGTCGCTGGGTGGCCCGGGTGAGCGCCACGTAGAGATCGCTCGCGCCGCGCGGCGACTGCTCGAGGATCATGGCTGGCTCGGCGACGATCACCGAGTCGAACTCCAGCCCCTTCGCCTCGGCGACGCCGAGCACCGCGACGGAGGCCTCGAGCACGCCTCGTCCCGTGACGCCGCCGATCTGGTCGGCGAGCTTGTCGAGCAGCACGTCGGGCCCGAGGACGGCGACCCGCCCGCCGTGCTCGGTCTCCCTCAGCACCAGCTCGGGCAGCCGGTCCAGCGGCGCGGCCCACGGCACCGCGCCGCTCTCGCGCACCGAGGTGGGGGCCTGGAGCGCGGGGTCGATGGAGGCCAGCACCCGCTGCGCCAGCTCCATCAGCTCGACCGGGGTGCGGTAGTTGATGGTGAGGGTCTCCTCGCGCCAGCGCCCCGCCACGTAGGGGTCGAGCGCCTGCCCCCATGAGCGGGCGCCGGCGCTGGAGCCGGTCTGGGCGATGTCGCCGACGATCGTCATGGACCTGGTCGGGCAGCGCCTCATCACCGCCCGCCACGCCATGGGCGACAGCTCCTGCGCCTCGTCGACGATCACGTGGCCGAAGGCCCACGTGCGGTCGGCCGCGGCCCTCTCCGCCGTCGTCAGGTACGGCTGGTCGCCGCGCTGCCGCTCGGCGAGGCGTTCGGCGTCCATGATGTCCGACAGGCCCGTCAGCTCCAGCACCTCGCGGGCGTAGGCGAGCTCCGACTCCTTCTCCCGCTCCTCCGCGGCGCGGGCGGCGGCCAGCTCCTCCTCCGCCTGCATCGCGGTGGCCCTCAGCACCTGCTCGTCGATGTCGCCGAGCAGCTCGGCGGCCTCGTCCAGCAGCGGCACGTCGGCCTCCGTCCACTCGGTGGACGTGCGCAGCAGCAGGGCGCGCTCCTCGCGGCTGAGGTTGCCCGCCGCGTAGTCGAGACGCTCGGGCGAGCCGTACAGGCCGATCAGCAGCCGCTGCGGCGTCAGGTAGGGCCACAGCCTGTTGAGCGCGCTCTTGACGACCGGCTCGGTGCGCAACTCCTCGCGCAGGTCGGCGAGCTCGTCGTCGTCGATGAGGCCTTTGCCGAGCTTCTTGGCCAGCTGCCTGGCCAGGGCGTTGAGCAGGGAGCGCACGAAGACCGAGCGCGCCTGGTTGTGGCTGCGCCTCGAGCGGGCGGCCTTGTTCTTGGCGTTCTCCATCATCGAGCGGTCGATGGTGAGCCGCTGGCGGCCGAGCGGGAGCTCGATCGGCTGGCGCGGCACCCGCTGCCTGTCCCTCACCGCTCGCGCGATCACCTCCACCATGCGCACGTCGCCCTTGATCGCGGCGACCTCGGGGCGGTCCCTGCGGGTGGCGCTGACGCCCGGGTAGAGCTCGCCCACCGTGGACAGCATGACGTCGGTCTCGCCGAGCGAGGGCAGGACCTGCTCGATGTAGCGCAGGAAGGTGAGCCCGGGGCCGAGGATGAGCACGCCGCGGCGCTCGAGCCGCTCCCTGTGGGTGTAGAGGAGATAGGCGGCGCGGTGCAGGGCGACGACGGTCTTGCCGGTGCCGGGACCGCCCTGGACCACCAGCACGCCGTTGAGGTCGGCGCGGATGACGCGGTCCTGTTCCGACTGGATGGTCGCCACGATGTCGCGCATCCTGCCGGTGCGCTTCTCGTCGAGGGCGGCCAGCAGCGCGGCCTCGCCGTTCAGCGTGGCCCTGTCGTCGTCGCTGAGCCCGTCGAGGTCGAGCAGGTCGTCGTCGACGCCGATCACCTCGCGGCCGCGCGTCTGCAGGTGGCGGCGGCGGGTGACCCCCATGGGGGCGGTCGGCGTGGCGCGGTAGAAGGGCTGGGCGACGGGCGCGCGCCAGTCGATCAGCAGCCTGTCCTGCTCGTCGTCGCTCAGGCCAAGCTTGCCGATGTAGAGTCGGCCCTCCTCGGTGTGGTCGAGGCGGCCGAAGACCAGGCCGCGCTCGACGGCCCACAACCTGGCCAGCCTGGCGGCGTACATGCCGGCGAAGGAGTCGCGCTCGGACCTGTTCTGCTGTGTGCCGACCGCGCCGGCGGCCAGCACCTCCTTGAGCTGCTTCTGCGTGCGCTCGCGCAGCACGTCGAGCCGCTCGTAGAGCCGGGAGACGTAGCGTTGCTCTCTGGCCAGCTCGGTTTGACGAGCCTCCGTCGAACCGTTAGTGTTGGTAGTAATGGGACGCTCCGGGCCTTTCTGACTGTTGTGGCAACAAATCGCAACCTTATCAGGTCCGTCGAGCCGCTGACATCACGTCTTCATTTCACCGCTTGACTCTATGGCGCTTTGCCGTCCATTGTGAGTTAGGAAAGTTTCCTAACTCAGTGGGAGTCACGAGTGAACGGTCCGGTTCCTGGAACACCCAGCCTGCTGCGCGCGATCAACGACCGCGCCGCTCTGCAGGTGCTGCTGGACCGGGGGCCGCTGACCCGGCCCGAGATCGGCACTCTCACCGGGCTGTCCAAGCCCACGGCCTCGCAGCTGCTGTCCAGGCTGCAGGAGGCGGGTCTCGTGGTGCTCGACGGCATCAGGGAGGGTCTGCCCGGCCGTACGGCCGAGCTCTACCGGATCAACCCCGACGCCGCCTACGTCGCCGCGCTCGACGTCACCCCCGGCCGTATCGAGGCGTGCGTCGCCGACATCACCGGTCAGGTCGTCGGCACGTACACCCTGCCCACCTCCCGCCGCCCCAGCGACGGGCTGATCGACAGGCTGCGCGGCGCCCTGGACGGCGCGGGCTCGCCAGGCCCGCTGCGCAGGGTGGTGATCGGCGTGCAGGCCGCGATCGACCCCACGACGGGCCGCCTCGGCTACGCCACGGCCAAGGACATGCCCGGCTGGCAGATCCCCAACCTCGTGCCCACGCTGAGCGAGGGGCTCGGCGTGGCCGTCGACGTCGAGAACAACGTCAACCTCGTGGCGGTGGCCGAGCAGGCCCACGGCGCCGCCCGCGACCACCAGGACTTCGTCCTGCTGTGGGCCGACGAGGGCATCGGCTCGGCCGTCGTCCTCGGCGGGCGCATGCACCGCGGCGCGACGGGCGGCGCGGGCGAGGTCGGCTACATGCCCACCCCTGGCGCGCCGACCGCGCGCGAGGCGGGTCTCTACGCCAACCACGGCTACCAGGCGCTCACCGGCGGCCCCGCCGTGCTCAAGCTGCTGCGCTCGTACGGCGTGCGCGGCACCGACTTCCGCCAGGCCGTCGCCGCCGCCGTGCGAACCGCGGCGGGCAGCGGCAAGAAGGCCGACGACGCCCGCGCGGGCCTGCGCGACATCGCCGCCAGGATCGCCGTGGGCCTCGCCGCCATCACCTCCGTGCTCGACCCCGGCCTCGTCGTGCTCACCGGCGGCATCGTGCTGTCCGGCGGCGAGAGCCTGCGCGAGCTCATCGAGCACGAACTCCACGCGCTCACCATCCCCAGGCCGCACGTGCGGCTGTCGACCGTCGAGGGCAACCCGGTGCTGGCCGGCGCCCTCGACCTCGCCCTCGACGCCGTCCGTGAAGAGGTCTTCAGCTCCACCGTCCCCACCGCTTAGATTGCAGGAGGCACCCCCGTGCGTTTCGTCCCCCTTGCGGTCGCAGGACTCACCGTTCTTGCGCTGACCGCGTGTACGGCGGGCAAGGAGGCGCCGCCCTCGCTCGGCGCCCAGCCCAAGCCCTCGGGCTCGGCCTCGCAGGCCCTGCCCGCCGCCACCATCGAGCTCTGGCACGGCTTCCAGACCGACGCCGAGGTCAAGGCCTTCGAGGAGGCGATCGCGGGCTTCAACAAGAAGTTCCCGCAGATCACCGTCAAGACCACCAAGGCCGTCCAGGACGACCAGATCACCCAGGCCATCCGCAGCGGCAAGGCGCCCGACGTGGCGGCCTCCTTCACCACCGACAACGTCGCGCTGTGGTGCAAGACGGGAGCGTTCCAAGACCTCACGGCGGTCGTCAAGCAGGACGGCATCGACCTGTCGGTGCTGCCTGCGGCCTCGCGCTCCTACACCGAGTTCGAGGGCAAGCGCTGCATGATGCCGCTGCTGGCCGACGCCTACGGCATGTTCTACAACAAGGCCCTGATGAAGGGGAACGAGCCGCCCAAGACGCTCTCGGAGCTGACCAGGCTGACCAAGGAGCTGACGGTCAGGGACCCCGACGGCACGATCAAGGTGGCCGGCTTCATCTCCAGCTTCCAGTACTACGAGAACTCCCCCTCCCACCTGGCCCCCATGGTCGGCGCCAAGTGGTACAACGACGACGGCACCTCCGCCATCGGCTCCGACCCCGCCTGGAAGCAGCTGCTGACCTGGCAGAAGGAGCTCGTCGACTGGTACGGCTACGCCAACCTAGAGAAGTTCCGCCGCAGCCTCGGCGACGAGTGGGGCTCGGCGCACCCGTTCTTCAAGGGCAAGGTCGCGATGATCGTCGACGGCGAGTGGCGCAACGCCATGATCGCCAACGACTCCAAGGCCAAGTCGCTCGACTACGGCACCGCCCCGCTGCCCGTCGCCGACGACAAGCCCGACCTGTACGGCAGCGGCTTCACCGCGGGCACCGTCATCGGCGTGCCGAAGGGCGCCAAGAACCCGCAGCACGCGTGGGAGCTGATCAAGCACCTGACCACCGACACCGACAGCCTGGTGACGCTGTCCAACGCACTGCGCAACGTGCCCACCACCAAGGCGGCGATGGAGTCTCCCCGGCTGGCCGCCGACGCCAACTTCAAGACCTTCCTCGACATCTTCGCCCACCCGAAGACGAGCACGCTGCCCGCGTCGGTCAACAGCGTCTTCAACCAGGACTCCCTCTCGACCTTCCTGGTCACCTGGGAGAAGGGCGCGGTCAAGGACCTCGACGCGGGGCTGAAGGGCGTCGACAAGCGCATCAACGACAAGCTGAAGCTGTCGGGCGGATGAGAGCCAGGCCGAAGCGGCGGGAGGGCCTGCGGGCCCTCCTGTGGCTCTCCCCGTGGATAGCGGGTTTCTCGATCTTCTTCGCCTACCCGCTGGCGTCGACCGTCTACTTCTCCTTCACCAACTACAACATGTTCACGCTGGAGTTCGTCGGCCTGGACAACTGGCGCTACCTGCTGCAGGACGACCGGGTCTGGGTCTCGGCCAAGAACACCCTGTGGCTGGTGGTCTTCATGGTGCCCGCGCAGGTGGTCTTCTCCATCGGCGTCGCGCAGCTGCTCACCAAGCTGAAGACGGGGGTGGGATTCTTCCGCACCCTGTTCTACCTGCCGACGCTGGTGCCGATGGTGGCGGGGACCGTCGCCTTCGTCTTCCTGCTCAACCCGGTGGGCCCGGTCAACCAGATCCTGTCGTGGGTCGGGATCGCGGGTCCCGACTGGTTCGGCGACCCCTCGTGGTCCAAGCCGAGCCTGACCGCGCTGGCGGTGTGGGGCTGCGGCAACACCATGGTGATCTTCCTGGCGGCCCTGCTCGACGTGCCCAAGCACATGTACGAGGCCGCGGCCATCGACGGCGCGGGAGCGTGGCGGCAGTTCAGGAGCATCACGCTGCCGACCATCGCGCCGGTGCTGATGTTCTCCCTTGTCACGGCCGTCATCTACGCGCTGCAGTACTTCACGCAGGCGATGATCGCCTCCAGGGTCGCCTCTGGCGCCACCGACTCGGCGGGCAGCTCCTTCACCCCCGGCTATCCGGAGGGGTCGCTGCTCACGCTGCCGCAGTGGTTCTTCCACGCCGCCTTCCGCGACTCCAACATGGGCTACGGCTCGGTACTGGCGCTGCTGCTGTTCGCCACCTCGATGATCTTCACGCTGATCCTGCTCCGCCAGTTCCGCAAGGCCGAGGAGGTCCACTCTTGAGCACCACGCTGACCGCGCCCCGCCGCTCCAGGGCGCTGCCCGCGCCCGCCACGGGGGCGAGACGGCGCAGGGTCCTGCACTGGATCGCCACCCACGCCATCGCGGTGGCGCTGGCGATCATGTTCGCCGGGCCCGTGGTCCTGGTCGGGCTGACCGCGCTGATGACCGACGAGCAGGCGCTGACCACCAACTTGTGGCCCGAGTCGTGGAACTGGTCGAACTTCGCCGACGTCTTCGCGAAGTCGCACCTGCTGACCTGGACGCTGAACACGCTGATGTACGCGGGGCTCGGCACGCTGTTCATGCTCGTCTCGTCGATCCCCGTCGCGTACGCGCTGGCGAGGTTCCGCTTCAGGGGGCGCAAGCTGGCCTTCCTGCTGGTCATCACGACGATGATGCTGCCGCCCCAGGTCGTCGCGGTGCCGATCTATCTGATCTGGGCCAGGTTCGGGCTCACCGAGACGCTGTGGCCGCTCATCCTGCCCATGCTGCTGGGCGACGCGTTCTCGATCTTCCTGCTCCGCCAGTTCCTGCTGACCATCCCGCGTGAGTACACCGACGCGGCCAGGGTCGACGGGTGCTCCGACTTCAGGACCCTGGTCAGGGTGATCCTGCCCATGGCCAGGCCGGCGATCGCCGCGGTGGCGCTGTTCCAGTTCTTCTACTGCTGGAACGACTACTACGGCCCGCTGCTCTACACCTGGATCAACCAGGACAACTGGACGCTCTCGCTGGGCCTGTCGACGTTCAAGGCCTTCCACAGCGTCCAGTGGAACCTCACCATGGCGGCCACCCTGCTGGTGACCGCACCGGTGATCATCGTGTTCTTCTTCGCCCAGAGAGTCTTCATCGAGGGCGTCACGTTGACAGGAGTAAAAGGTTGAAACTCGCCGTTGTCGGGGGCGGCTCGACGTACACGCCCGAGCTGATCGACGGGTTCGCGCGCCTGAGGGACGAGCTGCCGCTCACCGAGATCGCGCTGGTGGATCCGGACCGTTCCCGCCTGGAGCTGGTGGCGGGCCTCTCGCGCAGGATGCTGGCCCGCGCGGGGCACGGCGCGAAGGTCGTCGCCACCACCTCCGTGCAGGAGGGCGTGGAGGGCGCGCAGGCGGTGCTGTTCCAGCTCAGAGTGGGCGGGCAGGCCGCGCGCAACGTGGACGAGACGCTACCGACGCAGTGCGGGTGCGTCGGGCAGGAGACCACGGGCGCGGGCGGCCTGGCCAAGGCGCTGCGGACCGTCCCCGTGGTGCTGGGGCTGGCAGAGAAGGTGCGCAGGCACGCGCCTGAGGCGTGGATCGTGGACTTCACCAACCCGGTCGGCATCGTGACCCGCGCCCTGCTCGACGCGGGGCACAGGGCGATCGGGCTGTGCAACGTGGCCATCGGCTTCCAGCGCCGCTTCGCCGGGCACCTGGGGGTCGAACCCTCGCGCGTCTCGCTCGGCCACGTCGGGCTCAACCACCTGACGTGGGAGCGCTCCGTCGCCGTCGACGGAGTGGACGTGCTGCCCCAGCTGCTCGCCGAGCACGGCCGGGCGATCGCCGACGACATCGGGTTGCCTCTCGAGCTGGTGACCAGGCTCGGCGTGGTGCCGTCGTACTACCTGCGCTACTTCTACGCCCACGACCTGGTGGTCGAGGAGCAGCGGGCCAAGCCGTCGCGCGCGGCGGAGGTGGCGGCGATGGAGGCCGAGCTGCTGAAGCTGTACGCCGACCCTGCCGTCGACACCAAGCCCGCGCTGCTGGAGAAGCGGGGCGGCGCGTTCTACTCCGAGGCCGCGGTCGCGCTCATCGCCTCTCTGCTCGGCGACAGGGGCGACACCCAGGTGGTGAACGTGCGCAACGCGGGCACGCTGCCGTTCCTGCCCGACGAGGCGGTCATCGAGGTGCCCGCCGTCGTGGGGTCGGCGGGAGCCGCGCCGCTGCCGGTGCCCGCCGTGGAGCCGCTGTACGCGGGCCTGATCGCGAACGTGTCGGCCTACGAGAGCCTGGCCCTCGAGGCGGCCGTGCAGGGCGGGGCCGACAGGGTACGCAACGCGCTGCTGGCGCACCCGCTGATCGGCCAGGAGGCCGTCGCGGGCGAGCTGACGCGCCTGCTGCTCGAGGCCAACAGGGCGCACCTGCCGTGGGTGGTGTCGGCGTGAGGACCGTGCTCGCGGTCGACGGCGGCAACAGCAAGACCGACGTGGCGCTGGTGGCCGAGGACGGCACCGTCCTCGCCACCGGCCGCGGAGGAGGTTTCCTGCCGCAGAGCGCGGGCGTGTCGGCGGCCGCCGACGTCGTGGAGGAGGCGGTACGGCAGGCGCTCGGCCCCCTGGCGCGGGCCATCGGCACCACGCCCGCCGCGCCGTACGGTGACCTGCTGTCGGCCTACCTGGCCGGCGCGGACCTGCCGAGGGAGGAGGAGGCGCTGCGCGAGGAGTTCACCGCACGCGGCTTCGCCTCCGACGTCGTGGTGGGCAACGACACCTTCGCGCTGCTGCGCGCGGGCGCGTCGGGCCCCTGGGGCGTGGCGGTGGTGTGCGGGGCGGGGGTCAACGCCGTCGGGGTCTCCCCCAGCGGCCGGGTGGCCAGGTTCCCCGCGCTCGGCAAGGTCAGCGGCGACTGGGGCGGCGGGCTCGGCCTGGCCGAGGAGGCGCTCTGGCACGCCGTCAGGGCCGAGGACGGCAGAGGCGGCCCCACCGCCCTCGCCGCGCTGGTCACCGAGCACTTCGGCACCGCCACCGTCGAGGAGGTCTCGCTCGCCCTGCACTTCGGCGAGCTGGACCAGTCGAGCCTGCACGGCCTCACCCCCAGGCTGTTCGAGGTGGCCGCGGCGGGGGATCCGATCGCCAGGTCGCTGGTGGAGCGGATGGCCGAGGAGATCGTGCTGCTGGCGGAGGTCTGCCTGCGCCGTCTGGAGCTGCTGGAGACGCCGACGGAGGTGGTGCTCGGCGGCGGCGTGCTGCGCGCCCGCGACCCGCTGCTGAGCGAGCTGCTCGACCAGCGGTTCACGGCGCGGGCGCCGCAGGCCAAGGTGGTCGTGGCCGACCTTCCGCCGATCGCGGGGGCCGCGCTCAACGGCCTGGACAGGATCGGCGCCGACGAGGAGGCCAAGGCCCGCCTGCGCGGGCACTTCGGCGACCTGCTCTGACCTCTTCTCCAGCAAGCCATCTCCAGCAGACCAGGAGTCGGAGTGAAGCCGCCAGGGCCACCGGGCGCGCCGCGCGGGCGGGACGGCGGGGCACCACCGCCGCCCCGCCCTCGCGGTCTCAGCCGTCGCCCAGCTCGGGAGGGCGGTGTTCGTACGGCGTGCTCAGCACCACGGTCGTGCGGGTGGAGACGTTCGCCGAGGCGCGGATGTGCTGCAGCAGCTCCTCCAGCGCGAGGGGCGAGGCGACGCGCACCTTCAGGATGTAGCTCTCGTCACCCGCCACGCTGTGGCAGGCCTCGATCGCGCTCAGGTGGGCCAGCCGTTCCGGCGCGTCGTCGGGGGCGGCGGGGTCGATCGGCTTGATGGAGACGAAGGCGGTCAGCGGCAGCCCGACGGCGTCGTGGTCGACGAGCGCGGCATAGCCGCGCACGACCCCGCGCTTCTCCAGGCGGCGCACCCGCTGGTGCACAGCGGAGACCGAAAGGCCCGTCTCCCTGGCCAGGTCGGTGAAGCTCATCCGGCCGTCCTTGGCCAGCAGCGTGACGATCCTGCGGTCGATCTCCTCCATCCGGTCAACGGTAGCGGCAGATGGTCACGAGGTGGTCCCGACCGGCTGTGCCCTCAGCTTCATCGCGTGCTCGACGAGCTGGATGAGCACCTCGCGGCTGGAGTCGCGCTTACGGGCGTCGCAGAGCACGAGCGGGATCGACGGGTCGAGGCCCAGCGCGAGCCGCACCTCGTCCAGCTCGTAGACGGGCGAGCCCTCGAAGCAGTTGACGGCGACCACGAACGGCGTGCCGCGCCGTTCGAAGTAGTCGACGGAGGGGAAGCAGTCGGCCAGGCGGCGGGTGTCGGCCAGGATCACCGCGCCGAGCGCGCCGAGCGCCAGCTCGTCCCACACGAACCAGAAGCGCTCCTGCCCGGGCGTGCCGAACAGGTAGAGCATGTAGTCGTCGCCCATGGTGATGCGGCCGAAGTCCATGGCGACGGTCGTCGTGCGCTTGGCCTCCACGCCGGAGATGTCGTCGACCCCGGTGGACCGGTCGGTCAGCGTCTCCTCGGTGCGCAGCGGCCGCGTCTCGGAGACCGAGCCGACCATGGTCGTCTTGCCCGCGCCGAACCCGCCGGCGATGAGGATCTTGATGGCGGTCGGCAGCCGCCGCCGATCAGAGCGACCGAAGACCATCGAGCACCGCCCTGTACATCTTCTCGTCTTGCATGTCCACCTCGGGTTGGGGATCCTGCACGGTGACGAACCCCTGGTCGAACAGGTCGCCCAGCAGGACACGAATCGTGCCTGCGGGAAGGTCGAGTCGGGCGGCGATCTCCGCCACGGAGATCGGCTCGCGGCAGAGCCTGGCGATCGACAGGTGCTCGGGGTCCAGGCCCGCCTCAGGGCCCGGCGGACCGCCCACGGCGACGGCCAGCGAGATCAGGTCGAAGGAGCCCCTGACGGGTTCGGTACGGCCGCGCGTCACCACGTACGGCCTGACGATCTCCGGATCGACCCATTCCTCGTGCGTCATCGCTTGGCCTCGTTGCGCGCGGGAGAGGTGAGGTACTGGCCGACCCTGGCCACCAGCATGGCCATCTCGTAGGCGACCAGGCCGATGTCGGCGTCCTGCAGGCACAGGACCGCCAGGCAGGCTCCCTCGCCCGCGACCGTCACGATGAGGTAGCGGGACTTCCACTCCACGACCGTCTGGCGTACCGCTCCGCCGCCGACGTGCTCGCTGACGCCTCTGGCCAGGCTCTGCAGGCCGGAGGCGACCGCGGACAGGTGCTCGCCGTCGGTTCTGTCGAGCTCCTTGGACGAGGCCATGAGCAGGCCGTCGGAGGAGAGCACGATCGCGTGCTCCACCTCCCTGATGCGGCCTGCCAGGTCGTCAAGGAGCCAGGTCAGGTCGGTTGAAGAGCCAGATCTCACGCCTCCCCCTCGGTCAGCTTGGCCGCCTGCGCCCTGCCCAGGCGGGTACCCGACTGGAACGAATCCATGATCGCGCGGATCTCCTCAGGTGAGCGCTCGTCTTCGTCCTGTTCCCGCGCCGGCGCGGCGTCGTCCGTCTTCAGCCCTGGCGCCAGACTGGCCTGCGGCACGCGGACCGGCAGGCCCGAGGGGGTGAAGGCGGGGATGGCCGGCTCGTCCTGCCCGCTCTCCGGCGCTCCCGTCGCAGCGGACTGGCCGCCGTGGGCGGCCACCTCGTCCTGGACGCGCGCGCTCGCCGGCGCCGCCGCCGGCACGCGCGTCTCGGGAGCTTCCGCCCCGGCTGCGTGTCCGACGGGCAGCGGTGCCTTGGCCACCCCCGCGGCCGGCCCGTTCAGAGGCGCCGTCCCGCCGCTCCCCCACCCGTCGTTCGCGGGCCCGTCGTTCACAGCCGCGTCGAGCGCCGGCCTGTCGCGCACCGGGCCGTCGCTCAGCGGGCCGTCGCTCAGCGGGCCGTCGCTCAGCGGGCCCGCGCTCAGCGGGCCCGCGCCGACCGCCAGGTCCCGTGGCCCCTCGGCCACCGGACGCGCGGGCCGCCCGGTCGCGGGCGGCGGACGCAGCGCGGTGGCCGGCGGCGGCCGGAGCGCCGTGGCCGTGGCGCCCCATGCAGTGCCAGGAGCGGTGCCAGGAGCGGCGCCGAACGCGGTCCTGGGCGCCGGGATGGCGGGAACGCCGTCCCGGTCCTGCTCGGCCTCGGGCTCGGGCGCGGTGCCGATCAGTTCGCGCGGTACGAGGACGACCACCGTGGTCCCGCCGTACTGCGAGGCCTTCAACTGGACCTGGATCTGGTGCCGTTCGGCCAGCCTGGCGACCACGTAGAGGCCGAGCCGGGCGGTGCCCGTGCGCCTGAACCCGGGCGGCTCGGCGATGCGCGCGTTGGCGGCCTGGAGCTCCTCGGGCGTCATGCCGAGGCCCCGGTCCTCGATCTCGAAGACGTACCCGTTGGCCACGACCTGCCCGCCGACCTGCACCATCGTGTAGGGCGGGGAGAAGGAGACGGCGTTCTCGATCAGCTCGGCCAGCAGGTGGACGACGTCGCCGACGGCCTTGCCCGCCAGCGTCGCCTCGCCCGTGAGCAGCAGCTGGACGCGGGTGTAGTCCTCCACCTCGGCCAGCGCGCCGCGCACCACGTCGATCATGGGCACCGACCTGCGCCACGTACGGCCCGGCGAGGAGCCCGACAGCACGATGAGGTTCTCGGCGTTGCGCCGCATGCGGGTGGCCAGGTGGTCGAGCCTGAACAGGTCGCGCAGTTCCTCGGGCTCGCTCGCGCGGCGCTCCATCACGTCGAGGACGGTGAGCTGCCTGTGCACCAGGCCCTGGGTCCTGCGGGCGAGGCTGAGCAGGATGTCGCTGACGCTGCGGCGCAGCTCGGCCTGCTCGACCGCGACCCTGACGGCGCTCTCCTGGACGGAGTTGAAGGCCCGGCTCACCGCGCCGATCTCGTCGTCGCCGAACGTGAGCGGCGGCGCCTCGACGGCCACGTCGACCTCCTCTCCCCTGCCGATGCGCTCCACCACGCGCGGCAGCCGCTCGTCCGACAGCTCGCGCGCGGCGTCGCGCACCTTCTTGAGCTGGGCGAGGACGGCCCTGGTCGTGGTCACGGACAGCACGATCGAGGCGATGACAGCGAGGAGGCCGAGGCCGCCCACCAGCAGGAGCCTGATGATCACGCCGGCCGCGACGGGCGTGGCCCGCTCGACGAGGCCGTCACGGCCCTTGTGCACGGTGCTGTCGAGCCCGGCCATGACCGGGTCGACGGCGCCCCTCCACTGCTCGGGTCCCGGCGGGGCGCCGCCCTGGACGAGCCGGTCCTCCAGCTGGCGCAAACGCGTGAAGGCGGCGCCGCCGACGAGTTCGTCGTAGCGCTGCCTGTCGGCCTGGGGCAGCTCGTTCGCCGCCTCGGCCCTGGCGAAGCGCTGGGCACCGACGATCAGCGCGAACTGGCCGCGCTCGGCCCCGGTCAGCGCGCCGGCCGCCAGCGCGCCCGCGATCAGCGCGTCCTCCTGCGAGAGGATCTCGGTCGCCCTGCTCATCTCGGCGAAGGTCCTGGCGTCCTTGGCGATTGGCTCGTCGCCGACTCCGGCGAGCGCGTCGCGGGCCCGGTAGATCGAGTCGATGACCTCGGTGTAGGTGGTGGCGGCGCGGACCCGATCGACCTTCCCCGCGTCGATCGAGACACGCGCCGCCTTCAGCCCCTCGATGCGCCTGAACACCTGCCGCAGGCGCAGGTCGAGGGTGTCGGAGGCGGCCAGGCCCACGCTGGTGGACCCGGCCTGGTCGGTGAAGGCGTGCGCCGCGGCGTCGGTCCTGGCCCGCTGGACGCGCAGCGCCTCCTTCGCGCCGGCGCCCCGCTGTCCCAGGTGGACCAGCGACAGGCGGCGCTCCTGCTGGAGCTGGACCGTCAGCGCGTCACCCGGGTCGGCGACACCGCGGTTGAGCGTGGCGGCCCGGAGCAGGTCGGCGCCCTCACCAAGGGTCACCCACGCCGCGAACGCCCAGAGCGCGGTCAGGCAGAGGAGCAGAGCCGTGACCTTGGTCCGTAACCGCGAGTTACGCAAGCGCATGTGCACACCTGAGGAAGTCTTTCATCACAGGACAATCACGGACCCTTGCGCCCCATCATTCCGGACACCCTAGCAACGCCACATTCTTCACTCAATACACAACAAACAGTAAATGTCGCTTTTGCCGGATTTAATGACATTTAGCGGAGGCGCTGATTCATGATCGTATCAGGATGGACACTCTCTGGTCGCATTCCGCGAGATGCAGCGAGGCGAGGACGGCCGCGCGCACCACCGCGCGAGGGCTGTAGAGATCCTTGTCGTGCCAGAGCGCGGGCTGGCTGTCGAGGTCGGCCCCGCGCAGGAACCGGTAGCCCTCGGCCGCCGCCCGTGCCAGGCGGGGATCGTCGCCCGCCCTGGTCAGCAACAGGGTCTGCAGCGCGTAGGCGCTCTCCTCCGGCGTGCCCTCCCATCTGCCCCACGAGCCGTCCGGCCGCTGCGTGTCCAGCACCCAGGCGACCGCCCTGCGCACCGACCCCGCGTTTTCCGGGCTGCCGTAATCGTCGAGGGCCAGCGCGCAGCTCGCGGTCGCGTAGTACGGCGAGGCGTGCCAGCGGTCGTCCCACGCCCCGTCGGCCCGCTGCCTGCTCGCCAGCCAGCCACCCAGGCGCGCCATCACGGGGCGGTAACGATCGCCCGCGGCGGGACGGCGCTCCACGTATTTGCCGAGGGCGTCGAGCACGTGCGCGTTGACGGTCGGCGAGTGGCCGTCCTCGCCCTGCCAGGTGCAGAAGTGGGTGCCGAGGTCGAAGGCGAGCAGGCTGCCCGGCTCGTGCGGGGCCCCCAGCATGGCCAGCGCGTAGAGGGCGACCGAGGTGGTGTCGGCGTCGGCCGGCAGTCCGGCGCCCGCGGGCGTTCCCGCGGGGCCGATCGCCGCGCGCAGGTCGGCGATCATCTCGGGCGGGACGTCCAGCTCGATGCCCGCTCTGGCCAGCCAGCTCAGCACCCAGCCCCGCTCGAACACCGTGATCGGCAGGCCCACGGGCACCGGGCCGCCGTGCCTCCTGGCCACCGCCTCCAGATGGAGCCTCGCCGCCGCGGCCCCGAGCGTCGTCTCGCCCGCGCCGCTTGCCTCGGCCGTGAGGTCGGCGTGCACGGGTCCGTCCTGGATCGCGGCGAGCCAGGCGGCGGTCGCGGCGGGTGAGGCGCCGACGGTGCCGATCGGGGTGGGACGGACGGCGTGCGCGCCCCTGGCGGCCGGGCCGGCGATCTCCAGGGCGTGAAGCAGCTTCTCGGGCAGTTTCGCGCCGGAGGCGATCCAGCCCCGCACCGCCTCCAGCCTGGAGTGGTCCATCCCCTGGGGCAGCGGGAGCGGCGCGCCCAGCCCTGTCAGGTGCTCGTTGATCAGCGAGACGAGGAAGGGGACGATGAGCTCGACGGCGGGCATGTCGGGCAGCGGGTGGCCGGCGCCGAGCCGTACGGGGAGGATCTCCAGGCCGCGCAGGACCGCGGCGGACAGGTCCGCGCGCGGGCCGGTCGGGGTGTCGAACGCGCCGGAGGTGCGGCGGCACTCGGACATCAGCGCCTCGACCGCGCTGAGCGTGGGCACGAGGTCGTAGCCGTCGGGCGGGCCCCAGGCGCCGTCGGGCCGCTGGGTGCGCAGCAGGTAGTCGACCCTTTCGGCGTGGCCGGTGAGCCACGGCACCAGCGTGACGAGGCGGCCCGTCTCGTAGACCGAGGCGGTCACCTGGCCCCACGGCCTGGCCATCAGCCCGTCGACCAGCTCTCGTGCCGCCGAGGCGATGTCGTTCACAGCTCTCTCCAGGTGTCGGCGATGCCGTGGAAGCCGATGGTGAAGCCGATCTGCCGCTCCGGGCGGAGCGCGGTGCGCGGAGAGGTGCTCCTGAGGCGCTTGGCGGTGAACTGCGGCCGCGGCGCCTTGCCGCTGTCGCGCCGGGCCGGGCCGCCGGCGTGGATGCCGTCGCCGGACAGCGGAATCATCGGATCCCAGAACGTACCCTCACGTAGGTGGTTCGCCTGGCTGGCGCCCAGGACGTGCCGCCCATGGGTGGCGAGGAAGGGGCGCAAGGGGCCGAGACTAAGCTTGACGTGTGCGCCTCCGGCCTCGGATCCGGCCTGTTCGAGCGCCTTGACGGGGTGGCGGGCGGGTCCGGCGAGAGCGAGGCAGAAGGGCAGCGTACGGACCCGACCGGTCGACATTTACTCCTACTTCACAAACTTCATGATGGTTCGCGTGGAGTATCACATGATCGGCTGTTACTGATCAAGGTTGGGGATTGGTGGTTGTTTATGGTGACTTGCCGGTTCAACGGAGGATCGTCAGCTGACTTCGCGTCGATTCATCGGAGGATCGATGCCTGACATCGGCTTTCCCGCCGGCGCGCTCGCCAGGTGCAGGCGGCTGCTCGAGCCGGCGATGCGCGCGACCGTGGCCGATCTGCATCCCTGGACCGAGCGGATGGCCGCCTTCACGCTCGGCTGGTCCGACATCGACGGCACACCCGTCGAGGCCGACACCGGCAAGGGGCTGCGGCCCGCCCTCGCGATGCTGTGCGCCGAGGCCGCGGGTGGCTCGTTCGAGTCGGCGCTCCCCGGCGCGGTCGCGGTGGAGCTGGTGCACGTCTTCTCGCTCGTGCACGACGACATCATCGACAGCGACGAGCGGCGCAGGCACCGGCCCGCGGTGTGGAAGGCCTACGGGGTCGGGCCCGCCGTCCTGGCCGGTGACGCGCTGCTGGCCCTGGCCGTCAGGTCCGCGGCCAGTGGCCCGCACGCCGCCGCGGCCGCGAGTCTGCTGTCGTCGGCGCTGGTCGAGCTGGTGCACGGCCAGACGCTGGACATGGCCTTCGAGGAGCGGCCGTGGACGGGCCCCGAGGCGGTGACGGTGGCCGAGTACACCTCGATGGCAGCCGACAAGACCGGCTCCCTGATCGGCTGCGCCGCCGCCCTCGGCGTGACGTTCGCCGGCGCGCCTGCCGGCCTCGCCACCCGGATGTACGGCATGGGCCGCGACCTCGGCCTGGCCTTCCAGATGGTGGACGACGTGCTCGGCATCTGGGGGGATCCTGCGCGCACGGGCAAGCCGGTCTTCGGCGACCTGCGCCGGCGCAAGAAGACCCTCCCCGTGCTGGCCGCCCTGGCCCCCTCCGGGCCGCGATCCTCCGGCTCCGCCGGGACCTCCGCGAGCCGCGAACTGGCGCTCCTGCTCTCCTCGGGGGCCGAGGACGAGGACGCCGTACGGCTGGCCGCCGACCTCATCGAGAAGGAGGGCGGCCGCGACCGGGCCCTGTCCATGGCCGCCGACCACGCCTCGCGCGCCCTCGACACGCTCGACGCCGCCTTCCCCGAGGCCCGCGACCTGCGCGCGCTGATCACCTCACTTCTGGATCGCACCCACTGACCCGGACACCGAGACCTCCGCGCGTTGATCGCCTCACGCCTGGATCGCACCCACTGACCCAGAGCCCAGGCCCTCGCCCCGGCAAGGCTCCGCGGCGGCTCCTGAACCTTCCCGTCGGGAGGCGACCGAGCACCGCGGATCCCCCGCCCCGGACGATCGACCCGGTCGGGCCCCTGGCTTGGCCTGCTTGACTCACCCCGAGGGAGCGAACCGTGGCGATCCGGTGGACTCTGACGATCGACTGCGCCCACCCGGCGAAGCCGGCGGAGTTCTGGGCGCCGGCGTGGGGATGCAAGGACGGTCTGAGCAGGCTCGCCGCTCCTACGCGGGAGCCTCGGCGAGGGCGGCCAGCACCTGCTCGCCGTACTTGGCCAGCTTGCTCTCCCCCACCCCCGACACCCCCGCCAGCTCCCCCAGCGTTCTCGGGCGTCTGGCCGCGATCTCCCGCAGCGTCGCGTCGTGGAAGATGACGTAGGCGGGCACCCCCTGCTCCTTGGCCGTCGCCCCCCGCCACGAGCGCAGCAGCTCGAACACCGGCTGCGCCTCCGCGGGCAGCTCGGCCACCGCCGCCTGCCTGGCGGACTTCGCCGGCCTGTCGGCCTTCTTGGCCACCGGGTCGTGCCTCAGCATCACCGGGCGCTCTCCCCTCAGCACCCCTGCGCTCGCCTCGGTGAGCACCAGCGTGCCGTAGTCGCCCTCCACCGCCAGCAGCCCCATGGCGAGCAGTTGCCGCACCACCCCGCGCCACTGCGTGTCGCGCAGTTCCGTGCCGACGCCGAACACCGTCAGCGAGGCGTGGTCGAACTGCAGCACCTTCTCGGTCTGCCTGCCGAGCAGGATGTCGATCAGCTGTCCCGCGCCGAAGCGCTGCCCCCGCTCACGTTGCAGGCGCAGCACGGTCGACAACAGCTTCTGCGCGGCGACCGTGCCGTCCCAGGTCTCCGGTGGGTTGAGGCAGGTGTCGCAGTTTCCGCAGGGCGCGCCCTCCTGCCCGAAGTAGGCCAGCAGCCGCACCCTGCGGCACGAGGCCGTCTCGCACAGCGCGAGCATCGCCTCCAGGTGCGCGGCCTGGCGCCGCCGGTGGGCGTCGTCGCCCTCGGAGGTGTCGATCATGCGGCGCTGCTGCACGACGTCCTGCAGGCCGTAAGCGAGCCACGCGGTGGCCGGCTGCCCGTCGCGCCCCGCCCTGCCGGTCTCCTGGTAGTAGCCCTCCACGGACTTGGGCAGGTCGAGGTGAGCGACGAAGCGCACGTCGGGCTTGTCGATGCCCATGCCGAAGGCGATCGTGGCCACCATGACCATGCCGTCCTCGCGCAGGAAGCGGGCCTGGTGCGCGGCGCGCGTGCGGGCGTCGAGACCCGCGTGGTACGGCAGCGCCCCCACGCCGTTCTCCTGCAGGAACGCGGCGACCTTCTCCACCGAGGCGCGCGAGAGGCAGTAGACGATGCCCGCCTCCCCCTCGTGCTCGGTGCGGATCAGTCGCAGCAGCTGCCGCTTCGGCTCGTTCTTCGGCTCGATGCGGTACTGGATGTTGGGCCTGTCGAAGCTGGCCACGAAGTGCCGCGCCCGCTCGAGGCCCAGCCTGGCGGTGATCTCCTTGTGCGTCTCGGGGGTGGCGGTGGCGGTCAGCGCGATGCGCGGAACCTCGGGCCAGCGCTCGTGCAGCGTGGACAGGGTGAGGTAGTCGGGCCTGAAGTCGTGGCCCCACTGCGCCACGCAGTGCGCCTCGTCGATGGCGAACAGCGAGATCGCCCCTCTGGCCAGCAGGCGCAGCGTCTGCTCCGACCGCAGCCGCTCGGGGGCGAGGTAGAGCAGGTCGAGCTCGCCCGAGACGAACGCCTCCTCGACCGCGGCCCGCTCGCCCTGCTCCTGCGTGGAGTTGAGGAAGCCGGCCCTGACGCCCGCGGTGGTCAGGGCGTCGACCTGGTCCTGCATGAGCGCGATCAGCGGTGAGATCACCACGCCCGTGCCCTGCCGTACCAGAGCGGGGATCTGGTAGCACAGGGACTTGCCGCCGCCTGTCGGCATGAGCACCAGCGCGTCGCCGCCCGCGACGACGTGGTCGATGATCTCCTGCTGCCCCTCCCTGAAGGAGTCGTAGCCGAAGACGCGCCGCAGCACGTCGCTTGCCTGGGGACCGCGCTCGGGGGAAGTCACCGGGCCATGCTAGGAGAGGCCGCCGACGAAATCCGCCGCCGCGCGAGACTCGGGCCGCCCGTCGAGGCGCGCGGCCGGGCTAGAGCGCGGCGTCGTAGCGCTCGCGCGCCCTTTCCACCTCGCCGAGATGGGTGTCGGACCAGTCGACGAGCGTGTGGAAGACGGGCAGCAGGGTGCGGGCCAGCGGGGTCATCTCGTACTCCACCCTGGGCGGCATCTCGGCGTGGTAGGTGCGCCCGACCAGTCCGTCGCGCTCCATCTGGCGCAGCCGCTGGGCCAGCACTTTGGGGGTGATCGCGGGGACCAGCCGCTGCAGCTCGGTGAAGCGGGTGCGGCCGTGGTGGGCGAGGGTCCAGAGCACCTGCGTCGTCCACTTGCCGAACACCAGCTCGGCCACCGGCGTCACAGGGCAGGGATCGAAGGTCATTACTATCTCCTTGGTAACTACTATCCTCAGGATAGTAACGTGGCAGACATGATCACACTCACCCGCCGTCGGGGGCCCCGCCCCGCCACCCGCCCTGCCACGCCCCACCAGCAGCTCGACCAGACCGCGCCCGCGCCGCTGCAGGAGGAGCTGTGGCTGAGGATGGCCGGCCTGCCGGGCGTGCGCACCGGCCGCAGCGGCATCTCGCTGCCCGACACCCGTGCCCTGCACCTGCCTGAGGCGTCGGGGCCCGCGAACGCGTACCTCATCGGCGCCGAGTTCGCTCACCTGCACGGCGCGCGCGACGGCAGCCTGCACCTCACGCTGCCGGGGGCCGAAGCGGGCCACGCGATCGAGCACGGCTGGGCCGAGCCGCACCCTCTCGCGGGCACGGGCCTGATCCCGCCCACGATCGTCATGGTGTACGGCCCGCGCGACCGCGAGGAGCTGGAGGTCGTCTGGAGCCTCGTCGAGACCTCCTACGCCTACGCCACGGCCTGGCTCAGAAGCGGTAGCGAAGAATCCGCCCCACGTCCCTGAGCCTGGGGATGCGCGCGAGCACCCACATCTGCGCCCTGCCCACCGCGGGCAGCAGTTCCAGGCCCGGCATGTCGACGCTGCGCAGCGCGTCGAGGCAGACCAGCCCCTCGTGCCACCCCTCGATCACCCGGGGGTCGTCGACGCCCCAGTGGAGCGTCGACCCCGAGTTGCGGACGGCGGGCACCAGCTTCTGCATCCTGATGCCCATCGAGCCGTAGACGTCGAACAGCAGCTGCCCGCCGGGGAAGCGGCCGGTGATGCGCTGGACGAGCCGCCTGCCCTCCTCCTCCCGCAGGTACATCGACAGCCCCTCGAAGACCGCCACGACCGGACGGTCCGCGGGCACCTGCGCGAGCCACTCCTCGCCGGTCACCGAGGCGCCGATCTGCCGGTAGTCGCCCTCGGGGACCGGCAGGAGGCGCTCGCGCAGCGCGACCACCTCTGGATAGTCGACGTCGACCCACCGGACGGTGGCTGGCCTGGCGAGCCGGTGCGGCCGGGTGTCGAGGCCGCAGGCCAGATGCAGCACGGTCGACTCTGGCTGGGCGGTCATGAACTCCACGATCCAGTCGTCGAGCTGCCTGGCGCGCAGCGCCACCCCCGCCGCCGTCGTCGCGGTCATTCCCGTTCTGCGGAAGTCGTAGTCGATCCGCCGCATCACCCTGACGGCCTCCCGGTCACCCAGGATGGGCCTGCGGGCGCGGGTGTCGAGCGCCTTGCCGTACAGGGTGGCGAGCAGGGTCTCCTGCGCGCCGGTGAGGGTGATCTTCTGGCGGTCCGTCATCCTCGTGACGCTACTCCTCGCGACGCCGCCGCACGAGAAGGAGTGATCAGCCGCCGGAGCCGCCCGAGGCGACCACCTGAGCCAGGCTCCTGGCCTGCTCGACCACCCGGCTGCCGCCCTTGCGCGCCGCCAGTTCGGCGAGGCCCTCCAGGTCGGCGCTCGCCCCCGACAGCGTGGCCGCTCTCACCGCGACCGCCAGCAGGTCGCCCAGCCCCGGCGCGGGCCTGTGCCCCTGGCGCGGCAGGATCGGCGGAAGGGCCGCGGCGAGGACCGACCACACCTCGGCGTGCGCTCCGGCCATCACCACCTCCTCCAGCACGGCGGTGACCCGGTTGAGCTTGAGCAGGCCGGCCTGGAGCAGGCTCGCGACGGCCGCCCCGAGGTCGGCGGCCGGCAGCTGCCCGCGCGCGGCCAGCGTGATCAGCGCGTCGCCGGCGGCCGCCCGCTGCCGGCGGCGTTCGTGCCCCATCCCGACGGCGATCACGCCCGCGGTGGCGGCTCCGAGCGGGCCTTCACCGTGCACGAGGGCCGCGAGCACCTCGGTATCGCCGGAGGTGGGCAGGTACTCGAGCAGGTGCGCGGCGAGGACCTCCCGGTGCGAGGGCATGATCGACGGCCACCACTCCAGGTCGTGCGCGTACCCCGGATAGCCGGTCGTCCGCTCCAGGGCCCAGAGCTCGCTCAGCGGCTCGGTCAGCGGCGCGGGCAGGGTCGTCGCCGGCTCGAGCCTGGCGTGCGCCTCCACCACCTCCTCCATGAGGGAGGAGTAGGGGCTCCGCCTGCGCACCGGCTCCACCGCCCAGCCCACCACCGGGTCGGGCAGCCCGCCGTCGCGCAGCCAGGGCCGCCAGCACCGCGCCCGCCCGCGAGGTCAGCCGCCCCGCCCGTACGGCGAGCGCGGGCTCGCTCCGCCTGGGCAGCCGCAGCAGCGCCTGGAGGAAGTCGGCCTCGAGCGGCTCGGCTCCGTCGAGCAGCTCCATGCGCGTCACGAGGGTCTCGGCGTCGACGTGCCCGGTCGGCGCGGTCGGCGCGGCCAGCAGCACGGGCACCGTCGCTCCGGCCTCGAGCCGTTCGATGATCTCGTGGAAGCGTCGCCGGACGAAGAGCGTGAGCGGGGGCTCGGCGAAGTGGCGCTCGCCGGTCAACCGCGTGGTGATGGCCCTGCTGTGGTCGGGCGAGACGACCGCCAGCGCGCATCGCGCCAGGAGCACGCCATGGTTCTCGGCCAGTCCGTAGAAGTGGCCGTCGGCGTCGAGCGGTCGCCACCAGCGGCTCTCCAGCCACGGCCGCAGCGCCCGCGCGACGGCCACGCGGTCGCGATGGCTGAGCTCGACCAGCGCGGCGAGGGCCCGCTCGAACTGCGCGGGCGCGGCCGGTTCGGCCTCCAGCCACACCGCAAGCTCCGCCGCCGAGGCGATGGGCGGCGGCAGGCCGGGCAGGTCGCGCGCCATGAGGACGGCCACGGCCAGAGGCTCGGCGGGCGCGGCTGCCACCTCGCCGAACGCCGCCGCGATGCGCCCGCGCGGCCCGTCGGGCAGCAGCCCGGCTTCCTGCCGGACCGCCTCACGCGCCGGCTCGCCCGCGTGCGGAGCCAGGGCGACCGCCAGCCGTACCGCCCTGTCGCGAAGGGCGGGCGTGTCCTGGCCGAAGACGGTCGCCAGCGCGGGCAGCGCGCCTTCGGCCCTGGACGGCGCGGCCTCGGCGATCCACCGCAGCCCGGCCGTGACGTGCTTCTTCTCCGCCCTGAACGTCAGCGCCTGGACCGCCTCGGCCCACAGCTCGTCGTCGACAGCGCCCGCCGCGTCGGCCCGCCGCAGCTCCTCCGCCATGAGCTCCACCAGGAGCGCGGGGGCGGAGGGCAGCAGCCTGACGAAGTCGAGCACCGGGATCTCGGCCACCTCGGCGCCCAGCCGGCGCCACAGCGTCACGAAGGGCGCGAGCTCGCCGCCCTCGCCTCCCGCCATGAACCTGCTCGCGCAGCCCTCGAGGAGCGTCCGCCTGCTGACCCTGCCCGCCGCGGCGAGCTCGGCGAGCTCGTCGATCACGGTTGTGGAGCGGCCGTTCTCCCAGGCGAGCGCCTCGGCCACCCCTTGCGCGTGGAAGAGCCTGGGAACCATCTGGTCGAGCAGCGGATCCTGGGCCAGGTCGTGAGCCTCGCCCGTCTGTCGTCGTTCGGTCAGCCGCCATGCCCAGCCGGCGACGAACGCGTCGCTGTCGGGGACGTCGACGCCCGTCTCCAGCACCAGCGCCGCGGCCAGCTCCCAGCCCTCGCCGCTCCTCGGCCACGCTCGGCGGGTGAGCGGGCGTAACCGCCGCACCAGCCGGACCGCCAGCTCCTCACGCCATTTCACCGGCCGGTCCTCGATCAGCGAGAGGATCCTGGCGGCGTCGGTCTCCGGCGCGGACACGTCGCGCAGCTCCCGCCGGTTCAGCCAGGCCGCGACCTGCGCCACCCCACCCAGGCAGGCCGCGCCCGCCAACCGGAACCCGGCCGCCCTGTCGCGCACCTCCCAGCGGGCCTCCCAGCCCTGGCCCACACGACCGGCCAGATAGGCGGGCAGTTGCACGGCCACCGCCCGCCTGCCCACCTCGCCGAAGCCTCGGAGCAGCTCCACCAGGTCCTTGTTGTCGCCGGCCTCGATGCGCTCGACGACCTCCTGCCACGGATTCATGTCGAGGACCCTACGGAGGGCCCCCGACAATCTTGGGCGCGTGTGCGTCCCACCGCGGCCAGGCCCGCGGCCATGCAGGTCAACGGGATGGCAGGGACGACGTAGCGGACGTCGAACCCGGTCAGGAACGGCGGTGCCAGAACCAGCGCCGCGGCCGCCAGGCCCGGCAGCAGGGCGTCGGGTCGCCGCCGCACCGACGCCAGGACGACGGCGCCCCCGAGCAGCGCGACCAGCAGCGGGAAGGGCAGGTATCCGAAGCGCTGGTAGACGCGCAGCCACCCCGCGTAGGGCTCGGTGATCCTCGTGGCCGCCGGGCCGCCCTCGTAGGCCTCCGCCACCGCCCTGGTGGACTGCTTCAGCGGTCGCTCCTCGACAGGGAACCAGTAGGGATTCGCCTTCGTCATCGACGCCGACCTGGCCCTGGTGCGTTCCCAGCGCAGCAGCCGGCCCAGGTCACCTCCCCCTGCGGCCAGGTAGTCGAAGGGCTGGGCCATGATGGCGGCGCGGGCGAACCGCCCCGCCAGCGCGTTCCTGTCGCGTGGCGTACCGGCCGGCGGGGAGGCCGCTCCCCACATCCAGAAGGCGGGCGCGGGCCGGGCGGCCACCGGCGTCGTGGGACAGAGCCGCGCCAGCCCCGGTTCCGGCCGTATCACCGAGCAGTCGGCGAAGGTCATGGTGCGCGCCCAGAGGAAGAGCCCATCGGCCCGGGTCAGCCCGAACGTGCCGCTCGTGCCGTACATCCAGGTGGCGTACGCCACCAGCGGCAGCGCCCCCGCGAGCACCAGCCCGGCCAGGGGCCGCCATCCGGTACGGCGCAGCAGCGCGAACACCACGGCCAGCACCAGCACGGCCACGCCGACGGTCCTGGTGATCGCCCCCAGCCCGAGCAGCGCCCCACCGACGCCCGCCGACAGCGGCGTGACGGCCCGGCGCGACAGCGCCATCACCCCCGCCGTGACCAGGACGGTGAAAAGCGCGTCGGCCATGATCATGTGTTCGAGGAGGATCAGGAACTCGTCGTACAGCAGGGGCATGGTCACGACCGTCGCGCCCCACCCCGGCAGGCCGCGCCGGCACAGCAGGACGTACACCGCGACCGCCAGGCCCACACCGAGGACGTGCTGGACCACGGTGACGAGGGCGAGGCTGTGCCCCGGCGCCAGCGCGGCGAGGAGCAGGGAGTACCCGAGGGGCCGGAACGTTCCAGGGACAGGGTCGGCCGCCGCTCTGAGGTAGGAGAAGGAGTCCGCCCAGAACCACAGCGCGGGCTGGTAGCCGGCCATCGCGAGGGCTCGCAGGACGACGGCTGGGATCAGCGCCAGCAGGAACGCGCGATGGCGGTTCGCGGGCAGCACAGAACCAGGCGATGGCACGTGCACGAGGAGACTCCTAGGAGATGGCCAGCCGGGGGTTCCCCGTGCCGACGTGGTCGTCTCCTTGCTTTCACCACATGTCCGCGAAAAGGTTCACAGCGGCCGGTGAGGGAGAGCCTCTCCCTCTGGTCCCGGTGTGCGTCCGTAATCCCGTTGCCGGGGGTCGGGCGGGTTCGGCACGCTGAGCGCCATGAGCATCCCCTACCGGCAGATCCGAGCCGCTTACACCGAGGAGTCCATCACCGTCTACCAGGCCTACGATCCGGCCGTCGCCGCTCCCGCGGTGGCCGCGCAGCGGTTCGTCCCGCCGTTCAAGCGCGGGCGCATGACCTGGATCAAACCGTCGTTCCTGTGGATGATGTACCGCTGCGGCTACGCCACCAAGGAGGGCCAGGGCCGCGTGCTGGCGATCGAGCTGACCCGCGAGGGGTTCGAGTGGGCGCTGGCGCACTCCTGCCTGTCGGACAGGCGGGACATGCCGGTCCGCGTCCAGTGGGATCCCGAACGCGACCCCCGCCACAACGCGCTGCCGTACCGGTCGATCCAGATCGGCCTGTCGGGAGAGGCCGTCGACCGCTACGTCGGCGAGTGGACGCTGTCGATCACCGACCTGACCGAGCAGGACCGCGGCCTGCACGCGGCGCTGCGCGCAGGCCGCGACCTGACCGCCCTGCTGCCGGCCGAGCGTCCCTACCCGCTGCCGAGGGAGCTGGCGGAGGTCATCGGCGCGACTCGGGAGTGAGGGCGCGGCTGATGACCAGGCGCTGGATCTGGTTGGTGCCCTCCACGATCTGCAGCACCTTCGCCTCGCGCATGTAGCGCTCGACGGGGAAGTCCTCGACGTAGCCGTAGCCGCCGAGCACCTGCACCGCGTCCGTGGTGACCTTCATGCACATGTCGGTGGCGAACAGCTTCGCCATGGCGGCCTTCGTGCCGTACGGCCTGCCCGCGTCGCGCAGCCGCGCGGCCTCCAGGTACAGGGCGCGGGCGGCGGCGATCTGCGTGGCCATGTCGGCCAGCATGAAGCCGATGCCCTGGAAGTCGATGATCCGCGAGCCGAACTGGCGCCGCTCCCCCGCGTAGGCGACGGCGGCGTCGAAGGCGGCCTGGGCCACGCCGACCGCGCACGCCGCGATGCCGAGCCGTCCGCCGTCGAGCGCGGCCATGGCGATGCGGAAGCCCTCACCCTCGGCGCCGACCAGCGCGGACTGCGGGAGCCGTACCGAGTCGAAGCGGACCTGCGTCGTCGGAGACGAGCGCATGCCCATCTTGTGCTCGGGCACGCCGTAGGTGAGCCCTTCCAGCCCTGACGGCACGCGCAGGCAGGAGATCCCGCGGGCGCCCTTGTCCCCGGTGCGGGCCATGAGCATGTAGAAGTCGGCCACCCCGCCATGGGTGATCCACGCCTTGACGCCGTCGACGGTGTAACCGTCGGGGCCCGCGACGGCGCGGGTGGTGAGCGCGGCGGCGTCGGAGCCCGAGGCGGGCTCCGACAGGCAGTAGGCGCCGAGCAGCTCGCCGCCGACCATGTCGGGCAGCAGCTCGGCGCGCTGCTCGTCGGAGCCGAAGGCGGCCACGGGGAAGCACGACAGCGTGTGCACCGACAGGCCGAGGCCGACGGCCAGCCAACCGGCCGCCAGCTCCTCCACGACCTGCAGGTAGACCTCGTACGGCTGGTCGGCGCCGCCGTACTCGGAGGGGTACGGCAGGCCGAGCAGCCCCGTGGCGCCGAGGGTGGTGAAGACCTCGCGCGGGAAGCGCCCCGCGGACTCGTCGCCCGCGGCGCGCGGCGCGACCTCCTTGGCGATCAGGTCTCGGGTCAGGTCGATCAGGTCGTGCGCCTCGGGGGTGGGCAGGGCACGCTCAACGGTCATCGCGACACGCTCCAGGAATGTGGCTCGGGGTCTCCGATGTCCCGATTGTGCCAGGCCCCCCACCGGCCGGTTCCACCTCGGCCCGCGCTGTCACCCGGCCCTAGACGATCACCAGCTCGCGCGTGGTGTTGTTCAGGCGCTCGCCGCCGTCCTGCGTGCACACCAGGATGTCCTCGATCCTGGCCCCGTGCCGCCCCTGCAGGTAGATGCCAGGCTCGACCGAGAACGCGAAGCCCGGCTCCATCACCTCGGTGTTGCCCGCCACGATGTACGGCTCCTCGTGCGTCTCGATGCCGATGCCGTGGCCCGTCCTGTGGATGAAGTGCTCGCCGTACCCCGCCTCGGCGATCACCGTGCGGGCCGCCGCGTCGATCGACTCGCACGTCACGCCGGGCCGTACGGCCTCGCACGCGGCGTCCTGGGCGCGCCTGAGCACCTCGTAGTAGGCGGCGAAGTCGGCAGGCGGCTCGCCCACGCAGTAGGTGCGGGTGGAGTCGGAGCAGTAGCCGTTGTGCAGCTGCCCGCCGATGTCGACGACGACGGGCTCGCCCGCCTGGATGACCCTGTCGGAGACCTCGTGGTGCGGGCTGGCGCCGTTCGGGCCGGAGGCGACGATGACGAAGTCGACGGTGGAGTGCCCCGCGGCGAGGATGGCGTCGTGGATGTCCTTGCCGACCTCGCGCTCGGTGCGCCCGGCCTTGAGGAACCGGGGCACCTGCCGGTGCACCGAGTCGATCGCCTCCCCTGCCTCGCGCAGCGCGGCGACCTCGTCAGGCGACTTGCGCATGCGCAGCTCGCGCAGCACGGAGCCGGCCAGCACCTGCTCGGCGCCCGGCATGGCGGCCCTGAAGCGGAGTGAGGCCATCGCCCACATGCGGTCGGCCAGGCCCACCTTGGCGACGGAGCCCAGCCGGCTCGCGACCACGCCGTAGGGGTCGTCGGTCTCGTCCCAGGCGACGAAGTCGAGGCCGAGGCGCGCGGCCGGTGAGGCCTGCGCCGCAGGCAGCTCCAGACGTGGCACCATCATGAAGGACTCGCCATGGGCGGGCACCACCAGGCAGGTCAGCCGCTCGAGCGGCAGCGCCTCGTACCCGCTCACGTAGCGCAGGTCGGGGCCTGGCGTGAGCAGCAGGGCGTCGAGCCCCGCCTTGGCGGTGGCCTCCTGGGCGGCGGCGAGGCGGGAAACGGGATACAGATCTTCGGACGTCACAAGGGCCAATCTACCCTCGTCAAATTCCCCGAAAAGTCTCACAACACGCAAGCCGCCGCTACACTCTGTAGAAGGACGATCACATAACGTGGGGCAATTGTCCCGTTCCAGTGCATACGAGAAGTGAGCCCCTTATGGTCGGCGTCGTGGGCGGCCCTCAGGCACCCCTTCCCTCCAGTGACGACCGGCGGCCCGGCGGGCCGATGACGGCCGCCGAGCTCCTGCAGCAGCTCACCGACCAGCTACGGCGGCGCGAGTCCGCCGAGACGCTGTCCGTCCAGCTGGGCCATGCCCAGCGGCTGGGCAACATGGGCTGGGCCCAGTGGAACCTGCGCACGGGCGAGGCCGTCTGGTCCGACCACGTGTACGTGATCTTCGGCAGAGACCCCTCGGCGGGGCCTGTCGGCCTGTCCGAGCTGGCCGACCACGTCGAGCCCGCCGACCTCTCCACGCTCGACCAGCTGCTCTGGGCGGTCGGCGAGGGCGTCGAGCCCGTGCACGCGGAGTTCAGGATCAGGAGGGGCGGCGAGGTGCGCAACCTGCGCGTCGTGCTCGAACCCCTCGTCGGGGCCGGTGAGACCACCGGCGTGCACGGGGTCGTCCAGGACATCACCGGACGGCGCAGGGCCGAGCGCATCATGTCCGAGTCGCGCCGCCAGCTCATCGAGGCGCGCGAGAGGGCGGCCGAGGAGCGCAACGTGATGATCGCGCTGCGCGAGGCCATCCTGCCCGAGCCCGTCGGCTGCCTCGACCTGCCGCGCACCCGCGTGGCGGTGCGCTACGTGCCCGCGGAGAAGGCGGCCAACCTGGGCGGCGACTGGTTCGAGGCGGCGGGGCTGCCCGACGGCAGGGTGCTGCTGGCCATCGGCGACGTCTCCGGGCACGGCCTGCCCGCGATCGCGCACATGGCCCAGCTGCGCCACGCCCTCATCGGGCTGACCATGACGGGACAGGCCGCCGACCAGCTGCTGTCGTGGCTGAACGAGCTGGTGATGCACCGCCTGCACGACACCACGGCCACCGCTCTGATCGGCCATCTCGACACCACGACCAACGTCTTCACCTGGGGGCAGGCCGGCCACCTCGCGCCGATCCTGGTCAGGGACGGCACGGCCAAGCAGCTCGACTCGCCGCGAGGGGTGCTGCTCGGGGCGGTGGGCGAGCAGCCGTACGAACTGGCCAGCATCGAGCTGCGCCCCGACGACCTGCTGCTGCTGTTCACCGACGGGCTGGTGGAGCGGCGCACCCGCGACCTCGACGAAGGGCTCGCCCTCGCCCTGTCGGCCGCCCGCGAGCTGCCGGTCTACGACCTCGACTCGGGCCTCGACCGGCTGGTGGCCAGCATCGGAGGGCCCAACCCGGAGGACGACGCCTGCCTGCTGGCCGTCGGCATCCTCGACCTCTAGCGACCCGTTCCCCGCGCCGAGGCCCGAAACTGTCGCCGGGTGGTGCGACGATGGGGGCGTGCTGATGCTTCTCGACACCCCGTCGCTCTACTTCCGCGCCTTCTACGGCATCCCGGAGTCGATGACGGCGCCCGACGGCATGCCCGTCAACGCGGTGCGCGGCCTCATCGACATGATCGCCACGCTGGTGCGCCAGCACTCCCCCACGGAGCTCGTGGCCACCATGGACGCCGACTGGCGGCCCGCCTTCCGCGTGGCGGCGATCCCCACCTACAAGGCGCACAGGGTCGCCTTCGGGCACACCGAGGAGGTGCCCGACACCCTGGTGCCGCAGATCCCGGTCATCGAGCAGGTGCTCGACGCGGTCGGCATCGCCCGCCTGCAGTCCGACGGCTACGAGGCCGACGACGTCATCGGCACCCTCACCCACCAGGCCCGCGGCGCGGTCGACATCGTGACAGGCGACCGCGACCTGTTCCAGCTCGTCGACGACTCCCGCCCGGTGCGGGTCCTCTACACCGCTCGCGGGGTGCGCAACCTGCAGCTGGTCGACGAGGCCTTCGTCACCGAGAAGTACGGCATCCCCGGGCGCGGCTACGCCGACTTCGCCACCCTTCGCGGCGACCCGAGCGACGGCCTGCCGGGCGTCGCGGGCGTCGGCGAGAAGACCGCCGCCTCCCTGATCACCAGGTTCGGCTCCCTCGAGGCGATCCTCGCCGCGCTCGACGCGGGCCAGAACGACGGCTTCCCCGCCGGGTCGCGCACCAAGCTGGCCGCCGCCCGCGACTACCTGCGGGTCGCGCCCGCCGTCGTCAAGGTCGCCGACTCCGCGCCGCTGCCCTCCGCCGACCTCACCCTGCCCGCCAAGCCACGCGACCCCGAGGCCCTGGTGCGGCTGGCCGACCGCTACGGCCTCGACTCCCCGCTCAACCGCCTGCTGGACGTCCTGACCGGCCGCTAAAGCTCTTTATCCGCTGCCGACGTGCTCTCCCTGACGGTCAGCACCGGCGTCGGCGTCCTGACGTTCACCGGCGTGGCGGGGTCGGCGATCGCGCCGAGCAGCGTTTCGGCCACCCGCCTGCCCAGCGCGAACGTGTCGCGCGACAGCGCGGTCAGCGACGGGTGCACGATCTGGGTCAGCACCGAGTCGTCGAAGGCCACGATCGACAGCTCGTCCGGCACGCTCACCCGCATCTCGGCCGCCACGCCCAGACCCGCCACCGCCATCAGGTCGCTGTCGTAGACGATCGCCGTCGGCCGCTGCTTGCGCGACAGCAGCGCCCTGGTGGCGGCGGCGCCCTGCGCGTCGCTGAAGTCGGTCGGCACCGACACCACCTCCCGCAGGGAGAGCCTGCGGGCCGAGTCGCGAAGCGCCCTGACCCGCCGCTGGGTGTGGCGGAAGGCGGGCAGCCCCGACACGTGGGCGATCCTGGTGTGGCCGAGCGCGGCCAGGTAGTCGGCGATCGACAGCATCGCCTGCCTGTCGTCGGCCCAGACACTGGACAGCGAGCCGTGCGGTCCCGGCCCTCCGAGCACGACGGCCGGCACGCCGAGCTCCTCGATCACCTCGATACGCGGGTCGCGCACCTGCAGGTCGACCAGGATGAAGCCGTCGACGCGCCCCTCCGAGGCCCAGCGTCTGTAGACCTCGATCTCGGCGGCGGTGTCCTCCACGACCAGCAGGTGCAGCGCGACCGCGCCGGCCGACAGCCCCGCCTGCAGGCCCGACAGCAGGTGGGCGAAGAAGGGCTCCACGCCGATCGTCCTGGCGGGCCTCGCGATCACCAGCCCCGCCGCCTCGGCCCGCGCCCCGCCCAGCGCCCTGGCGGCGCTGTGCGGGCGCCACTTCATCTCCTCGGCGACCTTCAGGACGCGCGCCCTGGTCTCCTCGCTCACGCCGGGGCGGCCGTTGAGCGCGAAGGACACCGCGCCCTTGGAAACGCCGACCCTGGCGGCGATGTCGGCAATCGTCGGTCGCCCCACGGCTCCCCCTCCTCTTGGGCGGGAGTCTACCGATGGAGCGGTTTAGCCGCCCGGTCTTCGGCGGCGTCGAAGGGGGCACCGCAGGGTGTCAGGGGATAAGTTGACCGGGTGACCACGAACATCCGAGTGTCCGGAGATGTCCACCCGCGGCTGGCCGACGGATTCGAGCGGATCAGGCGCGAGATCAAGCTGCCCGAGGTGTTCCCGCAGGCCGTCCTGCGGGAGGCCGAGCAGGTGGCGCAGAGCCCCGCGAGGACGGCCAGGCAGGACCACACGGCGCTGCCGTTCGTCACCATCGACCCGCCCGGCTCCATGGACCTGGACCAGGCCCTGTTCATCGAGGCACTGGGCGCGGGCTACCGCGTGTGGTACGCCATCGCCGACGTCGGCGCCTTCGTCAGACCGGGCGGCGCGCTCGACGCGGAGGCCCGCACCAGGGGTGAGACGGTCTACCTGCCCGACGGCAAGGTGCCGCTGCACCCGCAGGTGCTGTCGGAGGGCGCCGCCAGCCTGCTGCCCGGCGTGACCAGGCCCGTCGCGCTGTGGCGGATCGACCTCGACGCCGAGGGCCGCACGGTCGGCGTGGACGTGCAGCGCTCGCTGGTACGCAGCCGCGAGCGGCTCGACTACGACTACGTGCAGGCCGCCGTCGACACCGGCACCGCCGACGGCACGCTCAAGCTGCTGGCCGAGGTCGGCCGGTTGCGGCTGGAGCTGGAGAGGGAGCGCGGCGGCGTCACGCTGCCCACGCCCGAGCAGGAGGTCGTCCGCGACGACGACGGCTACCGGCTGGAGTACCGGGTGCCGCTGCCCTCCGAGGCGTGGAACGCGCAGATCTCCCTGCTGACCGGCATGGCGGCCGCCTCGATGATGCTCGACGCGGAGATCGGCGTGCTGAGGGTGCTGCCGAGCCCGCAGCCCGGCGACCTGGCCAAGGTGCGCAGGGTCGCCGCCGCTCTGGAGGTGCCGTGGCCCGAAGGCGCCTCCTACGGCGACGTCGTGCACGGGCTGGATCCCAAGAACCCCGCCCAGGCGGCGTTCCTGAACGAGTCGAAGATCCTGCTGCGCGGCTCCGGCTATCTGTCCTTCAACGGCGAGCCGCCCGCGATGGCCGAGCACTCGGCGGTGGCCGCGCCGTACGCGCACGTCACCGCGCCGCTGCGGCGCCTGGTCGACCGCTACGCCACCGAGACGTGCCTGGCGATCGCCGCGGGCGAGCCGGTGCCCGGCGACATCCAGGCGGGGCTGATGGACCTTCCCGAGATCATGTCTTCCACCGGACGCCGCGCGGGGGCCGTCGAGCGGGCCTCGGTCGACCTCGTGGAGGCGTTCGTGCTGCGCGACAGGATCGGCCATGACTTCGACGCGGTCGTGATCGACACCGACGAGCGCCGCCAGGGCGGTCAGGTGCAGCTCACCGACCCCGCCGTCATCGCCAGGTGCGACGGCTCGCCGCTGCCGCTGGGCCAGCGCGTCCGCGTCAGGCTCACCCAGGCCGATCCCGGCACCCGGGAGGTCCGCTTCGCCCTCGCCCTCGCCTGACCCGCCGCCCGAGGCGTGGTCTGCGCCGCCGTCTGAGGCGCCGTCTGAGGCGCCGTCTGAGGCGCCGTCTGAGGCGCCGTCTGAGGCGCCGTCTGAGGCGCCGTCGCCCCTTCCTGGAGCCGGGGCGACGGCGTGAGAACCGGGGTTAGGCTGGCCGTCATGATTCTCCGCCATGTGACCATCGACTGTGCCAACCCCTACGAGCTCGGGACGTTCTGGAGCACCGTGACCGGCTGGCCGCTGTCCGGCGAGGACGCGCCCGGCGACCCCGAGGTGCTCGTCGAGGCCCCCTCGCCCCTGCCCGGCATGCTGTTCATCAGGGTGCCCGAGGGCAAGACGGTGAAGAACCGCATCCACTTCGACTGGATGCCGACCGAGCGCACGCGCGACGAGGAGGTCGAGCGCGTCATCGGCTTGGGCGCGAAGCTGTATGAGGACCACCGCACCGCCGAGGGCCTCGGCTGGGTGACGCTGCTCGACCCCGAGGGCAACGAGTTCTGCGTCGAGCGGAGCAAGGGCGAGCGCGGTCTCTAGCTAGCGCGGTCTCTAGCGAGCCGGTCCGGGCGGTGGACGGCCGGAAGCCGCGCGCGAAGCCGGGGGAACCTCACGCGCGGCCCGTCCGATGTCCGATGGCCTAGGTCACTTCTTGAGCGGGCTCCAGCCCGCGCCGACGCCCATGAGGTGGAGAGCGACGCAGAGCAGACCGGCGGTGCCGAGGGTGGTGACGGTGAGCAGGCCGCCGACCGCCACACCGGCGATCTCGAAGACGAGGGCGAGCACGAACAGCAGGGCAGCGATCAGAGCGAACATCCCAACCTCCAGGCGGGGGATACCTTCCGACATGGGGATTTCCGCTGTGATCACCCAGGAAACTGGCCTGAAGGTGACGTTGAGTGAACCTCCTACCACAACACCTTGACCGCCCGGTCAGCCACCGTTGTGTTCATCCTGTACGGCCAGGCCGGGTCGAGGCCACCGGGGTCACCGGTGGCCGCCCCTCCATCACGCCACCCCAGCAGGACTCCGGCCCCCGCCGTCACGTCAGGGTCGTCAAGCGAGTCCCCCGGCACCCGGCAGAGTCTCCTCCGCTACGGCGAAGCCTGGCCGAGGCCACCGGGGTCACCGGTGACCGTCCCTCCATCACGCCACCCCAGCAGGCCTTCCGGCCCCGCCGTCACGTCAGGCTCGTCAGGCGAGTGCCTCGGCTCCCGGCAGAGTCTCCTCCGCCGGACTCCAGATGCCCCGCCGTCACTCGCGATCGTCAGGTGAATCGCCTGGTCTCCTCTGGCGGGCTCACGACAGGGAGGAGTAGGCGACGACGCCTCGGCGCATGGCGTCCATGGCCTTGGTGGCGGTCTGCTTGACCTTGCTGCCGGGAGGCGCGGCGTTGCCGACCTGCCCCAGCAGGTCCATCAGCTGCTTGACCCAGCGCACGAAGTCGCCCGCCGCCAGCTCGTTGCCGTTGATGCCGTCCGAGAGCACCGCGTCGAGGGTGTGGCCCTTCGTCCAGCGGAAGGCCGCCCAGGCGAACCCGAGATCGGGCTCGCGGATGATGGACAGCCCGTTGTCCTTCTCGATGCCCTCCAGCTCGCCCCACAGCCTGACCATCGCCGTGAGCGCGTCCTGGGCGCGCCCCGCAGGGATCTTGGGCCGCCTGGCGTCGTCGGCCTGGCGCGACTCGAACACCAGCGCCGAGACGCACGCGGCCAGCTCGGCGGCGTCGAGCTCCTCCCACAGCCCCGTCCTGAGGCACTCGGCCGTCAGCAGGTCGAGCTCGGTGTAGAGGCGGCCGAGGCGGCGGCCCTCCGTGGTGACGTTCTCGTCCTCGAGGTAGCCGAGCTGCTCGAGGACCGCGCAGATGCGGTCGAAGGTGCGGGAGATGACGTGCGAGCGGCCCTCGACGCGACGGCGCAGCCCCTCGGTCTCGCGCAGCAGCTTGTAGTAGCGCTCGGCCCAGCGCGCGTGGTCCTCGCGGTCGGCGCAGCCGTGGCAGGGATGCTGGCGGATGAGCCGCCGCAACTCGATGATCTCCTCGTCCTCGACCGCGTGGTCACGGGCGCGCGGCGGCTTGCCGAGGTCGCGATCGCCGATCTTGGCCAGCAGCGTGGAGACGAGGTTGGCGCGCTCCTTCGGCGCGCGGGCGTTGAAGTTGCGCGGGATGCGGATCTTGTCGAGCGGCTCGACCGGCACGGGGAAGTCGGCGGGGTCGAGCTTCTTGACCTGCTTGCCGATGGTCAGCACGAGCGGGTTGGGCCCGTGACCTCGCGGGTTGAGACCGGGGTCGAGCACGATCGCCAGGCCCGCCCGCCGTCCGCCGGGCACGCGGATGACGTCGCCCGGCTTCAGCGCCTCGAGCGAGCGCACCGCCGCGGCCCTGCGCGCGCTCCCGCGCTGCTTGGCCAGCTCGGTCTCGCGGTCGGACAGGCGGCGGCGCAGCGCCGCGTACTCGGGGAAGTCGCCGAGATGGCAGTGCATCGCCTCGTGGTAGCCCTCGAGCGCCTCCTCGTGCTTGCGCAGCTGCTTGGCGATGCCGACCACCGCCCTGTCGGCCTGGAACTGCGCGAAGGAGGCCTCGAGGAGGGTTTTGGCGCGCTCGCGGCCGAACTGGCCGACCAGGTTGACGGCCATGTTGTAGGAGGGCTGGAAGCTGGAGCGCAGCGGGTAGGTGCGGGTGCCCGCCAGACCCGCCACCGAGATGGGGTCCATGCCGGGCTGCCAGACGACGACCGCGTGGCCCTCGACGTCGATGCCGCGCCGCCCTGCCCGCCCTGTGAGCTGGGTGTACTCGCCCGGGGTGAGGTCGGCGTGGGTCTCGCCGTTCCACTTGTCGAGCTTTTCGATGACCACGCTGCGCGCGGGCATGTTGATGCCCAGCGCGAGGGTCTCGGTGGCGAAGACGGCCTTGACCAGGCTGCGGGTGAACAGCTCCTCCACGACCTCCTTGAAGGCCGGCAGCATGCCCGCGTGGTGGGCGGCCAGGCCGCGTTCCAGGCAGTCGCGCCACTCCAGGAAGCCGAGCACGGTGAGGTCCTCGTCCGGCAGGTGGGCGGTGCGCTCGTCGACGATCTGGCGGATCTCGTGGCTCTCGCGCTCGGTGGTGAGCCTGATGCCCGCGAACAGGCACTGCATGACGGCCGCGTCGCAGCCCGCGCGGGAGAAGATGAAGGTGATCGCGGGCAGCAGGCCCTCGGAGTCGAGCTTGTCGATGATCACGGCCCTGTCGGGCGTGCGGAAGCGCTGCGGCCTGCCGTACCCTCTCCTGCCCCTGCCGCCTGCCAGCCGCTCCTCGTCGCGCGTCAGGCGCAGCAGGGTGGGGTTGATCCTGGAGAGGTTGTCGCCCTCCTCGGTGGAGAACAGGTCGTAGACGCGGTTGCCGACCATCATGTGCTGCCACAGCGGCACCGGCCGGTGCTCGTCGACGATCACGGTGGTGTCGCCGCGCACCTCGCCGAGCCACTGGCCGAACTCCTCGGCGTTGCTCACCGTGGCCGACAGCGCCGCCAGGCGCACCGACTCGGGCAGGTGGATGATGACCTCTTCCCACACCGCGCCGCGGAAGCGGTCGGCCAGGTAGTGGACCTCGTCCATCACCACGAAGCCCAGCCCCGCCAGGGTCGCCGAGCCGGCGTAGAGCATGTTGCGCAGCACCTCGGTGGTCATGACCACCACGGGAGCGTCACCGTTGACGCTGTTGTCGCCGGTGAGCAGGCCGACCTTGGCGGTGCCGTACCGCTTGACCAGGTCGTTGTACTTCTGGTTGGACAGCGCCTTGATGGGGGTGGTGTAGAAACACTTCTGCCCCTGCTCAAGGGCCAGATGGACGGCGAACTCGCCTACCACCGTCTTGCCCGAGCCCGTGGGCGCCGCCACCAGAACGCCGTCGCCCGCCTCCAGCGCCCTGCACGCGTCGAGCTGGAAGTCGTCCAGCTCGAACTCGTAGTGCCCCCGAAACGATCGAAGTGCGGCGCCGTCGTCCCCGTGCTTGTCACGGAAGGCCGCGTAGCGTTCCGCTGGCGTTGTCATACCCGCCAGCCTACCGAAACCGCCATTCCGGTCAGGCCAGGTAGCCGCCAGGCCCGCGTTCGAGCACGCCGGAACCCCGCTCGGCGCTCTTCGCCGGCCGCCCCTGCGCTGGGCCCGGGACGCCCGTCGCGGCGGCGGGCGTCCCGGGCAAGCGCCTTTACATTGTAGATCAGAGGCCGATCATCCGCAGGATCGGCGTCCCCAGAGACCCCAGCCAGGTGCACAGCGCGGCGAGCGGCTCGCGCAGCGCCGTCCCCGCCCCCGCGACCGCTCCGACGGCCTGCGCGATGCTCGTCAGTCGCCCCGCGATGGCCTGCCTGTCCGGAGCGGGGCTCTCCAGCTCGGCCCTGACGGCCTCGGCCTGCGCCGCCTGGACCGCCATCCCCGCCCCCCGCAACGCCTCGGCCAGCCGGGCCGCCCAGTCGGCGGGCTGCCCGCCCACGAAGGCCTGCTGGCCGCCGTGGATCGTCTGGTCGCCCGCGACGTTGTTGATGTTGCCCTGCTGCGAACCGATGTTGAAGACCACTGCTACCTCCGTAGGGCGGGCGCGTTCCATGAGTGCCTCGGATCCACGTCGACCTTGCGCGCCCGCGCCGCCGCGACGATCTGCATGATCAGCCCGATCCAGAACAGAATGTTGCCGACGAAGCCCACGCCGAAGGCGACGAGCCCGATCGGCGCCCCGAGACCCACGTCGGGCCCGAACGGGAAATCCCTCGGCATCTGCCCGCTGCCGAACGAGCTCTGGAAGTCCCCCATCCCTCTGAGCAGGAAGTAGGCGTAGACGGCGGCCCCGCCGAACATCATCAGCACGCCCAGCCAGAACACCGCCCTGGCCTTGCTGCGGTAGGCGGCCACCTGACGCAGGAAGCTGTCGCGCCGTTCGATGTAGTGGTTGTACTGGTCGCCCGCCACGTTGTTGAGCTGGTGGGCCGCCTGGCTGCCGACGTGGTAGGCGACGGCTCTCGGCATGGCGGCCGTATGACCGCGCTCACCCGCGCCCGTGTCGTCCTCGTAGCGGGCGTGCACGGTGCCGAGCCGTACGACCTCTCCGTCACGCAGCCGTCTCGGCCTGGAGACCCGCTCCCGCTCGACCATCGTGCCGTTGCGGGAGCCGAGGTCCTCGATGGTGACGCCGCCGCCCCCGACGGGCACGACGGCGGCGTGCGCGGCGCTGAGGTGCGGGTCCTCCAGGCGCAGATCCGCCGCGGAACCGCGGCCGATCACCTGCCGCCGCTCCCCGACGGGCAGGACGGTCCCCTCCAGTCCGGGGGGATGGATGACGATCAGGCGAGGCATGCGTCCATGGTGAGCCGACCGGCAGGACAGCGCCTGAGTAGCCCACTACTCAAATCAGGACGCGCAGCGCTCCCGGCGAGACGGCGCAGGTCAGGGGTAGGGGGCCGATCCGCTCACCGTCGGCGTAGGCGACCACGTCGGGCGCCTCCAGCGTGACGGTCCTCGCCCTCACCATGGTGACCGCCGGGTGGGCGCCGTGCCCGCCCCTGTAGACGCGCGGGAATGAGCGGACGAACGCGCCCTTGCCGACCGCGCCGAGGATCGTCACGTCCAGCAGACCGTCGTCGGGCTCGGCGGTGGGGCAGATCCGCATGCCGGCGCCGTACGAGCGGGTGTTGCCGACCGCCACCAGCATCGCCTCCTGCTCGACCACCCGGCCGTCCAGGGTGATCCTGAAGGGGATGGGCCTGAAGTCGCGCAGCTCGCCGGCCGCGGCCAGCAGGTACCTGGCCATGCCGGGCGGCCAGGTGAGCGCGTTGGCGCGCTCGTTGACCCTGGAGTCGAAGCCGCAGCACACCACGCTCGCGAACCACTCGTCGGGGCCGACACGGGCGGCGTCGATGGCGCGCGCCTTACCACGCAGGATCGTCTTGACGGGGTCGCGGCCCGTCAGGCCGAGCGCGGCGGCGAAGTCGTTGCCGGTGCCCGCGGGGATGATGCCCAGCGGCACCTCGCCTCCGGCCACCGCCTGGAGGGCCAGATGGACCAGGCCGTCGCCGCCGAAGGCCACCAGGGCGTCGGGGCGCTCGGCCACCGCGGTGCAGGCTCTGTCCAGGGCGTCGGCAGGGCCGTCGCCGACGATCACGCTGACCTCGGCCCCGCCCTGGCGCAACCGGCGCACCAGCGGCGCGAGCAGGCGCAGCGTCCTGCCGCCCCTGGCGGCGGGGTTGACTAAGAGGGCCAGGTCCACCCGTCAGTCGTCCAGCTTGAGCGGGGCCGCCTCGTCGTCGGACAGCAGCGCGTCGGGATCCTGTGGCCTGCGCTTCTCGCGCAGGTAGATGACGGTCTCGGCCAGGAAGTAGAGGATCACCATCGGCGCGGCAAGCGCCATCATCGTGACCGGGTCTCCGCCGGGCGTGATGACGGCCCCGAAGACGAACATCAGGAACACGACGGTGCGGCGGTGTTTCTTCACCGTGGCGTGCGACAGCACCCCGATGACGTTGAGGAAGACCAGCATCAGCGGCAGCTCGAACGAGACCCCGAAGATCACCAGCATGATCAGCACGTAGTCGAGGTACTCGTTGATCTGGATGGCGGCGACGGTGTCGGCCGGCATGAAGCCCAGCAGGATCGCCAGGCTGGTGTCCATGATGATGTAGGCGAGCGCGGCGCCACCGAGGAACAGCGGGATCGCGATGGCCAGGAAGGCGACGCTGTACCGCTTCTCGTTGCGGTAGAGCGCGGGAGTGACGAACGCCCAGATCTGGTAGAGCCAGACGGGCGAGGACACCAGGATGCCCACCATCGCCGAGACCTTCAGCGTGGTGAAGAACGACTGGAAGATACCGCCCGCGACCAGCGTGCACTGGTTGGGACGCCACTGCTGGGCCGCGCCGGTTTCGCAGAAGGGCTCCTTGAGGAAGGCCCAGACGGGATCGAAGACGAAGAACCCGACGACGGTGCCGACGACCAGCGCGAGGAGCGCGATGACAAGCCTGTTGCGCAGCTCGCGCAGATGCTCCATGAGGGGCATGCGCCCCTCATCGTCGACGGTGGCCTTGGTCGGCCGTTTGAGCAGCGCCATTCAGCGGTCCCTGGAGAGGTGGGGTGTGAGTCAGGCGTTCTTGTTGGCCGAGGCCTGCGCGCGCAGCTTCGCGGCCTGCTCCTCGAGCTGGCGGGCCTGCTCCTCGGGCGAGGGGGCGGCGGCGGCCAGCGGCTGGGCGGGCTGAGGCTGCGACTGGGCGGGCGCGGGCTGGGCGGCCTGCGTCGCGCTGTACTCGTCGTCCTCCTCGCGCAGCTTGGTGGTCTCGGCCTTGAAGATGCGCAGTGACTTGCCCACGCCCCTCGCCATCTCCGGCAGCTTCTTGGCCCCGAACAGCAGGACCAGCACGCAGGCGATGATCAGCAGCTCAGGCACTCCGAGGTTTGGCATGAAACATCCTTATTGAGCGAGGTGCAATCTCACCGACGATCGTACGCTGCCGGAAGCCCAGACTCATCCCCTCGGCTCCCTTTCGCCCCATTTCGGAGGCGCAATGTTTGCTCACTGGACGCAATCCGGGCGCTGGCCCGCCGTACTTCGTCGCTCAGCCGCCTGGCCTCGGTCAACACCCTGGCCGTCGCGAACCCCAGAACGGCAAGGCCGGCCACGCCCAGCGCGACCGCGACGTAGATCCAGCTCATGACGCCTGAGCGTACAGCGCCAGCGCCCGCTCGGCCTCCTGCTGCACTTTGGCCGCCATGGCCTGCGGCGAGACGATCCTGCCGGTGTCGCCCAGGCGCAGCAGCAGCTTGAGCGTCCAGTCGTCGTCACGGGCGCGCAGCGTGATGCGCATGCGCCCCTCCCCCAGCTCCTCGACCTGCTCGTAGGGGTAGTACTCGGCCACCCACCGCCCCGCGGCCGTCACCTCCAGCACGACCAGCTCGTCGGTGGGCGAGGGCCTGAAGACGCCCTGGGTGACGTCGATCGGCTCGGCGCCGGCGGGCGGGTCGGCGGGCACGTCGAGCACCTCGACCGTCAGCATCCTGTCGAGCCTGAACAGCCGCATCGCCTCGGCCCTGTAGCACCAGCCCTCCAGGTAGGTGCGGCCGTCGGCCATGACCAGGCGGGTCGGGTCGACCTCGCGGGGCGTCACCTCGTCGCGACCGGGCACGTAGTAGCGCAGCGAGAGCCTGCGCCTGCCGGTCAGCGCCTCGCGCACCCTGGCGGCCGCGTCGGGGGCCGACTCCACGTCGACGGCGAACTGGCTGCTGACGGCCGCCGCGCCCTCGCCCGCCGCCTGCTCCAGCTTGGCCACCACGCGGGGCAGCGCGTCGCCGTGGGCGAACTCGGCCAGCTCGGGGGTGGCCGCCAGCATCCGCAGCGCCACCAGCAGCGCGCTGGCCTCGTCGATGCCGAGGCGCAGCGGGCGGGCGATGGTGTCGGCGTTGTCGATGATGATCTCGCCGCCGTCCCACGAGACGTCGATCAGGTCGCCGGGGGTGTGCCCCGGCAGCCCGCACATCCACACCAGCTGCAGGTCGTCGATGAGCTGCTTCTCGCTCAGCCCGAACACCGCGGCCACCTCGTCGACCTGCGCCCCGGGGTGGGACATCAGGTACGGCACCAGCGCCAGCAGCCTCGGCAGCCGATCCGCCGTCGAACTCATGCCAGCGCCCCCTTCAGTCGTGCGATCACGGCCTCCCTCGCGTCGGGCGGCCCCACCACCCTCACGTCGGCGCCCAGGCTGGCGATCCATCCCGCCAGCCGCTCGGGGTCGGCGAAGACCAGCTCCACCGTGTCCCATCCCTCGCGCCCCTCGCGTACGGCCCGCGCGACCTGCCGCAGCCCCTCGCACGCGCCCTGCCGTACCTCGAGGACGGCGGTGCGCTCCTGCATCGCCTCCTCGGGGAAGCCGACCATCTCCCGCAGGTCGACCCCTTCGGGCACCTCGACCACCCCTGGCCTGCCGACCGGGGCGACCTGCCCCGTGATGCGGCTGAGCCTGAAGACGCGGGGGGGCCCTGCCTGTCGCGGTCGAAGCCGGCCACGTACCACTTGCCCCTGCGGCTGATGACGCCCCACGGCTCGACCGTGCGCGTGCGCACCGACTCGCCCGCGGCGGGGCGGTAGTCGAACCTGACGACGCGCCTGTCGCGCACCGCCTCCCACAGCGCGGGGAAGGAGGGGTCGCGCGTGTCGACGCGCAGCTCCAGCGCCTCGCCGGGCCCCGCGTCGGTGGCGACGCCGCCCGCGCGCAGCTTCAGCAGCGCCCCGCTGGCCGCCTCGGCCAGGCTGGCGCGCTGCCACACCTGCGCGGCCAGGCCGAGCACGGCCGCCTCGTCGGGCTCCAGCGTGATCTCCGGCAGCTCGTAGGCCTCGCGCTGGATGCGGTAGCCGGGCTCGTCCTCCCACGGGTCGCGGTGGACCTCGATGGGGATGCCGATCTCGCGCAGCTCGTTCTTGTCGCGCTCGAACATCCGCTGGAAGGCCTCGTCGCCGTCGCGGTCGTAGCCGGGCACGGCCTGGCGGATCTGCTCGGCCGACAGCGGCCGGCGCGTCGCGAGCAGGCAGATCACAAGATTGAGCAACCGCTCTGTCTTACGGCGCGACATCTGCCCTTCTCCTCACTCGTTCGACGCTACCCTGCCTCCGTGATCAGATGGCGCAAGGGCGAGGTTGTCCGGATCCGGCGCGAGTGGCCGGGAGCTGTGGAGCTCGAGGTCACCGTCCCCGAGGGGACCTGCAGGGCGCTGGCCTATCCCCCACTGGTGGGGCGTCCTGAACCGGGTGACGAGGTGCTGCTCAACACGACCGCACTCGCGATGGGTCTCGGTACGGGAGGTTACGCCATGGTGGTGGCCGTCCCGAACAGATTGCCGGAAGATCCTGAAGGTCCGGGCCACCTGGTGAAGGCACGCTACACCCCGATGCAGGCCACCGTGCTCGGCGCGGACGAGCAGGACTCCCCCTTCCACGAGCTGTTGCGCGAGGCCGACTCCCTCGACGGGATGCCCGTCGTGGTGGCCGACCTGCACTCGGCGCTGCCGCCGATCCTGTGCGGGATGCGGCCGAGACCCAGGGTCGCCTACGTGATGCTCGACGGCGGCGCGCTTCCCGCCTGGTTCTCCATGGCCTGCGCGAAACTGCGCGAGATCGGCTGGCTGGCCGGCGTGGTCACCGTGGGCCAGTCCTTCGGCGGAGACGTGGAGGCCGTCACCACCCACACCGGCCTGCTGGCCACCAGGCACGTGCTGGAGGCCGACGTGGCGATCGTCACGCAGGGCCCCGGCAACCTCGGCACCGGCACCAGGTGGGGCTTTTCGGGGGTGTCGGCGGGCGAGGCGGTCAACGCCGCGGCCGTGCTGGGCGGCCGCCCGGTCGCGGCGCTGCGGATCAGCGAGGGGGACAGACGCGAGCGGCACATCGGCGTCTCGCACCACTCGCTGACCGCCTACGGCAGGGTGGCGCTCACGCCCGCCCAGGTGGTCGTGCCGGAGCTGCCGGGCGAGTTCGGCGAGCGGGTGCGCGACCAGGCCGAGCTGCTGGCCGTACGGCACGAGCTGGTCTCCGTGCCCGTGGACGGGCTGTACGAGGCGCTGCTCGACTCGCCTGTCAAGCTGTCGACGATGGGTCGGGGGCTCGAGGAGGACCTGGCCTACTTCCTGGCCTCGGCGGCGGCAGGACGGCACGCGATCACACTTCTGGACTAGAGCCGGGATCCTCCCGAGGAGTGACGACACGGCGCCTCCGTGCGGGGATCGTGGGGTGATGAAGCGAACTCGTGTCGCACTGCTCACGATCCTGGCGCTGGCCCTGACCGCCTGCGGGGCGGGCGGCGCCGTCTCCGGCGGCGACCGGCCGACCGCCCGGCCCGGTGATCAGCACAGCGGCGCTCACAGTGGCCTGCACGGGACCCCGGAGACGGCACCCGCCACCGCGCCGCTGCGCGGCGGCGAGCGGTTCGTCACGCTGACGATGCCCAAGCCCTACACGCCCGACCCGCCCAACGGCGGCACGGACGAATACCGCTGCTTCCTCATCGACCCCGGCCTGAAGGACGGCGACACCTTCCTGACCGGCACCCAGTTCGCCGCGCAGAACGGCGACGTGGTGCACCACGCCATCCTGTTCAGGGTGGACGCCGACAAGGTGGCGGACGTGCGCGCCCACGACGCCGAGGAGCCTGGCGAGGGCTGGGGCTGCTTCGGCGACGCGGGGGTGGGCGAGGCCGACTGGATCGGCCACTGGGCGCCCGGCACCAGCGAGATCCTGCTCGATCCGAAGCTCGGCTACCCGATGGCCGCCGGCAGCGCGCTGATCATGCAGGTGCACTACAGCACGCTGGCCATCGGCGACCGTCCAGCGGGCGACGACCAGTCGAGTGTCAGGCTGCGCCTCACCACCGGCAAGCTGACGCCGCTGCGCACCGAGCTGTTCATGGCCCCCATCGAGCTGCCGTGCACGGCGGAGGAGAAGGGCGCGCTGTGCGAGCGCGAGGCCGCCATCGCCGACGTGAGCAGGCGCTTCAGCCTGGACGCCAAGGAGCAGACCACCGCACTGGTGAAGTGGTGTTCGGGAGGCGAACCCGCACCGGGACCCACCCAGCACTGCGACATGCCGGTCCAGGAGCCCGCCACGCTGCACGCCCTGGCGGGCCACATGCACCTGCTGGGCCGCTCCATCAAGGTGGAGCTGAACCCCGGCAAACCAGGCGCGCGGACCCTGCTCGACGTGCCGCGCTACGACTTCGACAACCAGGCGCTGCAGCCGCTGGCCGAGCCTGTCACCGTCAGACCCGGCGACACGATCCGCACCACCTGCACCCACGACGCCTCGCTGCGCGCCCAGCTGCCGCTGCTGCGCGACCTGCCGCCGCGCTACGTGGTCTGGGGCGAGGGCACCCAGGACGAGATGTGCCTGGGCATCGTGGTGGCCTCATGAGAAACGTGCGACACCGGCCGCCATCGCGGTGACCGGCCATCACAACGGTTGCATGGCGGCTGGTGAGCACGTTTCTCGTGAGCAGTAGAAGTCCTTGAAGGTGAACGCCTCGGGGCCGGGCCCCTCGGCCCTGAGGCGCTCAAGGCGCGCCATGCCTTCGGCCAGCGAGGGGATCGTCCCCTCGGGGACCCACCACATCACGCTGTAGGGGTCGGCGATGCGCAGGAACCACTCCCTGCGCCGCCTGAGCACGGCCATGTGCGGGCTCTTGTAGACGAAGTTCCAGAGCGTCTCGCGCGACTCCCACACCGAGAAGTTGATCACCAGGTGGTCGCCGTACTCGTGCTGGACGGTGGCGGTCGGGTCGCTCTCGCTCTCCTTCAACCGCCACACGAAACCGGGCGCGGCGTCGGACAGCAGGTTGACGGGTTCGAGGTTGGCGACGAAGTCGGCCAGTTCGGGGGTGTCGAGGGGGGCGCGCAGGTGCGCGATGTTCAGCTGGGCGAGATGCATGACCCCTACTATGTCAATTCTCATTGGTTTTAGAAAGGGCGACGCAGCATTCTCCTGGCCGCGGATCGAGTCTGGCGCGCCCCGGATCCTGGCCGAGGCCCTCGAGCAGGCCCTGGCACAGCGCCAGATTCATCGAGCACACCAGCAGCGGCTGCCGCTCGGCCAGCGCATGGAAGGGGCAGTTACGCTGCCTGACCTCACCCTCCTCCGCGTAGGGCTCGTAACCGCGCTCACGCAGCACCTCCACCGCGTCGGCCTCGCGCCCCGCCGCCAGCCTGCGTCCCATCCCGCGCGCGGCCTCCTCCGCCTGCTCCTCGCCCCCCAGCAGGTCGACGACCTCGGCCAGCACCGAGGCCAGCGAGCCGTAGTCGCGAGGAGGCAGGCTCACCGACAGCTCCGCGCGCGCCCTGCGATAGACCTTCGCAGGACGGCCGCTGCCCGGCCCCTTGCGCTCCTGCGCCCTGAACCCGGCCTCCAGCAGCCCCGCCTCGACCAGCTTGTCGAGGTGGTGGGCGGCCAGAGTCCTGGACACCCCGGCGGCCGCCGCCGCCTCGCCGCGCCCCACCTCGCCGCCGCTGGCCGACACGAACGCGTACAGGCTGCGTCGGACAGGGTCGTTCAGCTGGGCCAGGGCCTCGAGGTCGCTCACAGCGGGGAGTCTACGAGCCCCTAGTAGGCGGCCAGCACGTCCACGACGAACACCAGGGTGTCGGTCGCCGTGATGCCGAACTGCGGATGGCCCGTCGCGCCGTAGCCGTGGGAGGGCGGCACGATCATCAGCACCCTGCTGCCCGTCGGGACGCCCACGAGCGCGCGGTCCCAGCCCTTGATGACGCTGCCCTCGCCGATCTTGAACGCCTTGGGCTGGCCCGACTTCCAGGTGGAGTCGAAGACCCTCCTGGAGCCCCACACCGCGCCCTCGTGCTGGGTGACGAGCAGCTGCCCCGCCCTGGTCTTCGGCCCCTCGCCGCGCGCGAGCACCTTCGCCGCGAACGCGCGGGGCGCGGCGCCGGCGGGGATGACCAGCTTCGGACGGCCCGCGCCGCTCACCCTGACCCCGCCCAGCGCGCCGATGCCCGAGGCGTGGGCGTCCTTGGCGTGGGCGCCGAGGATGTCGATCACGTAGAACAGGTCGTCGTCCGGGCCGATGCCCTGCGGCGGGTTGGCGCCGAAGCCGTCCTTGGGCGGGATCGCGGCGATCACCCTGCTGCCCACGGCCCGGCCCTGCAGGGCTTTGTCCAGCCCGGGCAGCAGCCGGCCGACGGGGAAGGCGGCGGGTGTGCCGCGGTTGAAGCTGGAGTCGACCAGGCGGTTCTCCCTGCCGTCCCAGATGTGCGCGGTGTACTGCACGATCGCCACGTCGTCCTTGCCCAGCTTCGCGCCCTTGCCCGCGGTGAGCTGGTCGATCTGCAGCTCGGCAGAGGGCTTGCCGTCGGGGAAGACGATGGTCGGCTTCGCCCCGAACTGCCCGCCCACTTTGAGGTCGAGGTCGTCGCCCGCGGAGGCGCCCGTACACGCGGTCAGCAGCGCCAGCGGCACCAGCAGCAGAAGCAGGCGCATGGACGTCCTCCCTGAGACACACCCCGTCGGACACGAATGGCCCGGCGGCAGAGACTCTGCCACCGGGCCACCGGTCTATCAGATTTCGTGTCAGTAGGCGCCCAGAACGTCCACCACGAAGACGAGCGTGCTGCTGGCGGGGATGGTGCCGGAGTCCTTGTCGCCGTAGCCGAGGTTCGGCGGGATCACCAGCAGCAGGCGGCTGCCGACCTTGGCGCCCTCGAGCGCCTGGTCCCAGCCCTTGATGACCTGGCCGGTGCCGACGCCCTGCAGGGTGAACGGATCCTTGCCCCAGCTGGAGTCGAACTGCTTGTCGCTGCCCCAGAGCTTGCCGGTGTAGTGGACGACGACCGACTGGTTCTTCTTGATGGCCGGGCCCGTGCCCTCGATGACCGTCTTGTTGATCAGCTTGGCCGGCGGCTTGTCGGAGGTCTTGGTCGTCAGCACCGGCGCGGCGTCGCCGCCGGGGTTGGTCAGCTTCACGCTCTTGACCTTGACGTCCTTGGCCTCACCCTGGGCGGCCTTGGGCAGCGTGGAGACCAGGTCGAAGACGAAGACCCTCGGCTTGGAGGTGTCGACGCCGTTCTGCTTGGCCTGGGCCAGCTCCTGCTCGGTGTAGCTGTCGTTGGCCACCACGGTCATGAACCGGCCGCCGAGCTTGGTCTTGCCGAAGCCGTCGATCATCACCTTCGGCATGTTGTCGTTGACGGTGATCGGCTCGGTCTTCTTGGTGTCGTAGGTGGAGCCCTCGAGCGTGTTCTGCTTGCCGTCCCAGCTCCACACGGACAGGTTCACGAACACGGTGTCACCCTTGGCGACGCCGGCGCCCGTGCCGGGGCTCAGCACCTCCATCGACGACTTCTTGGCGGGATCGCCGGCGGGGAAGGTCACCGTGGGCTTGGCACCCACGTTCCCTGTGACCTTCAGCCCCGACGCCGCGGCGGACGTGTCACTGGCGGGCTGCGTGCCGCACGCTGCGGCGAAGATCAAAGGCACTGCTGCAAGTACGGCCAGGCGGCGGCGCATGGAGTTCCCTCAAGGAAGTCGGACAGGTTCGCGTCACCCTACCCGACCCCCGTGTACGACCTTGATAAGTAACTGGTAAACGCTCCCTACATTCCGGCGATGAGCTTGTCCACCCTCTCGTCGACGCTGCGGAACGGGTCCTTGCACAGCACGGTGCGCTGCGCCTGGTCGTTGAGCTTGAGGTGCACCCAGTCGACGGTGAAGTCGCGCCGCTTCTCCTGCGCCTTGCGGATGAACTCCCCTCGCAGCCGCGCCCTGGTGGTCTGCGGCGGCACCGACTTGGCCTCGAAGATCTTCAGGTCGGAGGCCACCCGCTCGACCGCGCCGCGCTTCTGCAGCAGGTAGTACAGGCCCCGCCGCCTGTGCACGTCGTGGTAGGCCAGGTCGAGCTGGGCCACGCGAGGGCTCGACAGCGGCAGGTCGTACTTCTTGCGGTAGCGCTCGATGAGCTGGTACTTCGTCACCCAGTCGATCTCGCGGGAGACGAGGTCGAGGTTGCCGGTCTCGACCGCGCGCAGGGTGCGCTCCCACAGCTCCAGCACCCTGCGGGCGATGGCGTCGCCACCGCGCCTGTCGACGAAGTCCTTGGCCTTGGTGAGGTACTCCTGCTGGATCTCCAGCGAGGAGGCCTCGCGCCCGTTGGCCAGGCGCACCCTGCGGCGTCCCGTCATGTCGTGGGAGACCTCGCGGATGGCCCTGATCGGGTTCTCCAGCGACAGGTCGCGCATCACCGTGCCCGCCTCGATCATGCGCAGCACCAGGTCGGTGGCGCCGACCTTGAGCAGCATGGTCGCCTCGCTCATGTTGGAGTCGCCGACGATGACGTGCAGCCTGCGGAAGCGCTCGGCGTCGGCGTGCGGCTCATCGCGCGTGTTGATGATGGGCCTGGACCTGGTCGTGGCGCTGGAGACGCCCTCCCAGATGTGCTCGGCCCGCTGGGAGACGCAGTAGACGGCGCCGCGCGGCGTCTGCAGCACCTTGCCCGCGCCGCAGATGATCTGCCTGGTGACCAGGAACGGGATCAGCACGTCGGCCAGGCGGCCGAACTCACCGTGTCTGCCGACCAGATAGTTCTCGTGACAGCCGTAGGAGTTGCCGGCCGAGTCGGTGTTGTTCTTGAACAGGTAGATGTCACCCGCGATGCCCTCTTCGCGCAGCCGCTTCTCGGCGTCGACGAGCAGGCCCTCAAGGATGCGCTCGCCCGCCTTGTCGTGGGTGACGAGCTCGATGACGTTGTCACACTCTGGTGTTGCGTACTCGGGGTGGCTGCCCACGTCGAGGTAGAGACGCGCGCCGTTGCGGAGGAAGACATTGCTCGATCGGCCCCAGGAGACGACCCGGCGGAACAGGTAACGAGCGACCTCGTCAGGCGACAGCCTGCGCTGCCCCCTGAACGTGCAGGTCACGCCGTACTCGTTCTCCAGCCCGAAGATGCGACGATCCATCACCTCACACTAGTTCCCCGAAATGGCCAGCGGGAGAGATCTTCGCGTGTTTCGGTTTTCTTTCGATTACTGAGCGCGTTGCCTGACACGAGACTCGAACCTGTCGAGCTCGGCGGCGAAGGCCCGCCTGAGCAGCGGCGCGGCAAGCATCCGCAGCCCACGCCGCCGGGTCGCGCCCGCGCGGCCGAGCAGCGTGCCGCCCTCGACGGGGACGGCCGCGAGCCCGAACACGCTGGTGCGGCTCTGCATCCAGCACCAGCCGGGACGCAGCACGGCCGCGAAACTCGCGCACAGGCCCGCCCTGCCCAGAGCGACCACCTCCAGCCTGTCGCCCTGGCCCGGGGTGACCCTGAGCGTCTTGACGCTGGGCTGGTAGCGCGGCAGCTCGCCCTCCAGGTCGGCGGCGACGGCCCACACCTCCTCGAACGGCGCGGCGATCACGCGCTCCACCACCACGCAGCCGGGGGTCGCGGCCGCCATGACACGCAGGCGCCGCACCGGATCCAGATCGTCGTTCACAGCCATGTTCACTGCCATGCCTTTCTGAATCCGAGCCGCGCCCTGTGCAGGCGGGACTTCACCGTGCCCCTGGGCAGGCCGAGCACCGCGGCCGCCTGCTCCTCGTCGAGCCCTTCCAGGTCGCGCAGGACCAGCACCGCCCGGTGCTCGGGGGACAGCCGCGCCAGCACGTCGCGCACCTCGACCGACAGCTCGCCGCCGTCCCTGGCGGCCCGCTCCCCCGCCGCCTCGCGCCCTGGCGGGTTCCTCTTGGCCATCCGCACGGCCTCGCGCACCGCGATCGCCCGCACCCAGCCGCGCAGCGCCGCGGGCTCCCGCACCCCCGCCAGATGGCGGAAGACCGCGATCAGCGTCTCCTGCGCCGCGTCGGGTCCGTGCTGCGGCGCGATCGCGCCACAGATCTTGAAGACGTACGGCGACAGCTCGTCCAGCACGTCGTTCATCGCCATCGTGTCGCCGCCCTGGGCGGCCCTCAGCAGCTCGGGATCTACCACTGGCGCTCCCGGCCCCTGCGGCGCCCCACGCGGGGCCGTAACGGCCGTGCGGCGCGCGTCACTGTCCTCATACCTGCCAAGAGTGGCAGGCGGGCAGATCGGTTCCCTCCTGTGAGGAGCGTCACAAGCGGGAACGCCCTGGCTCCGCGCGGCCTCCTTGGTGGACATGAAGCGACAGACAAGAGCGCGCGCCGCCTACGCGGCGGCCACCGTCCTGGCCGTGGACGCCGCCGCCCACCTCTACTGGACGACGGGCGCCATCTGGCCCGCCCCCGACGTCAGGACCCTGTCCCTGGCGGTGCTCAACATGGAGGTGCCTTTCACGCCCCGCGTGCTGCTCCCCCTGGCCGCCGCCCTCCTGACCGCCTCCGCGGCCCTGATCACCACCACCAGACTCGGCGCCCTCGGGGCGGGGGTGGGCGGCGTCGCCAGCGTCGGAGACCGCAGCGTCGCCGCGAAGGGAGACGACGCGAACGGACACAGCGCGAACGGACACAGCAGGGTCGGGAACGGCGGCGTCGGCGGCCTTGGTGGCGCCGGAGGTACCGAAGTCGGCGCTGGTGACGCCGGAGCCGACGGCGCTGGCGGTGACGGGGTCGGCGCCCTTAGAGTCCCCGACGTCGACGGCGGCGACGGTCGCGGCCACGGTGGTGCCGATCGCGGCCCCGGTGGTGCCGATCGCCAAGCCGGTGGTGCCGATCGCGAAGCCGGTGGTGTCAGAGCCGGCGACCTCGCCGGCACCGCACTCAGCGGCGCCAGAGGCAGCGGCACCGCAGTCCGCCCTGTCGGCAGCCGTCACGGTTGGGGGGCGCGGCGCATGCCGGGCCTCATGGTGGCGCGTGTGGTGCGGCTGGTGACCGGGGTGCTGGCGCTCGGCGTGCTGGCGCGTGCCGTGCTCGGTCTGGTGTGGACGCTTGGATTCGGCGTGCAGACCTCAACGCCGTTCTACTGGCTCAATGCCCTGCTGTACACGCCGCTGTGCCTGGCGCTGTTCGTGGCCGTCGTCGTGGCTCGCGGGACCGCCGCCCCCGCGGACGGTCCCGCGCGCGATCACGGAGTGAAGATCTCCTGAACCTTCACGATCTCGCCCTTGTGGACCGTGATGAGCGAGGCCCGCTGGCCCACCTTCGCTCGCTTGATCAGCGTGCTCCTCGAGCAACTCTTGTTGCCCAGGCCGGTCCTGCGGTCGACCGTCATGCCCACGCCCGACCCGCTGCAGCCCGAGGCGCTGAGGAAGACCACCTTCTTGGCGATCGGCGAGGCGTAGGCGGTCACGTCGCCCTCGGGAGGACCGACGAAGTAGCCCTCGGTGTGCTTGTCCCGCTTCCACTTGATCGGCTCGTACTCGGCGCTGCCGTCGCCCCGCACAGCCGTGATCCAGCCGCGCAGGATGCCGTTGCGGCGCGAGTGGAGACCCTTGGTGAAGTCATGGCCGGGGTCGGCCTGAAAGGTCGTCCCGAAGATCTGGGGCGCCTTGTACTTCGGGATCGCCCCGGCCTCCGCGTGGGCGGCCAGGCCGCCGGTGAGGGCCAGGGAGCAGGCGAGCGCGGCTACGCCGGTCGCGAGGGTTCTCGTCTTCACACGCTCTTTGATCCACAACCTGGAGCTCCGGTTCGCGCGCGATCACGTGATCCCGGTCACATCCATCGAGAGTGCGGGGCACGTGACGGTGAGCGATGAAGTCGACCCGATCCCCTGCCGTCGGCCGGCGATGTGCGGGGACGACCTCGCGGCGGTAACCGAGGCCGACAGGTGCGCGAAGACGATGCGCCAGCCGGAGCTAGTGCGGGGGCGATGTCACCGTAGGACCGCGAACGGTGCTCGGCAGTCTCACCGGAGAGCCGCGAGCCAGGGCCGGGCCGGAACCGGCGGGGAGCCGGGCATGCGGGCGACCTCACCGCAGAGCCGCAAGGGGGTGCCCGGGGAGCCCTACCGAGGGCCGGGGCTGGAGGCGGGGGAAATGCGAGCGACCTCACCGCAGAACCGCGAGCCGTGGTCCGGAAATCCCACCGTAGGGCCGCAGCCGGATCCGGCGGCATGCGAGCAACCAGACCGCAGAACCGCGAGCCGGTGTCCGGGTGCCTTACCGCAGAACCGCGAGACGATACCCGGCAGTCCCACCGTAGGGCCGGGTGCTCCGACCACTCTGGGGCGGCGCGCGGGCGGCCTGGCCGCAGGCGGGCCAGTGGGGGGCGGTGCGATGTGACGGCGAGGGCCGGAGTCGCGCTGGAGGAGCGTGAAAGACGGACGGCCACCGGGTGACCCCGGTGGCCGTAGCATCGCCTGCCGTACAGACTGATGCCCTCTGCGGGCCGGTACATGCGCCCGCCGGGCTGGTGGGTTATTCGGTGCCGTCGCCGGCGCCGGGCGCCGGGGCGGTGGGCGGGCTGTCCTCGTCCTCGGAGGCCGCCGGCGCCTGAGCGGCCGGGAGGAGGCGCTCCAGCCGGGGACCCGCCAGGCGCTGGAACTTGCGGTGCTCGCGGTTGCGGTCGAGGACCGCCACCTCCAACTGGTTGGCGGGCGGGCGCTCGCCGCCCGGCTCGGTCAGCGCCGCCAGCGCCACCTCCAGCGCCTCGGCCAGCGTCATCCCCTCGCGGTAGCGCTCCTTCAACCGGGTCGCCACCGCCTCGGCCTGGCCGCCCATCGCCGCGAAGCCGTGCTCGTCGAAGACCGAGCCGTCGAAGGTGAGCCGGTAGATGGCGTCGCCGTCGGCGGTGTCGCCCACCTCGGCCACCACGACCTCGACCTCGAGGGACTTGATCGACTCGGTGAAGATGCGGCCGAGGTTGGAGGCGTAGAGGTTGGCCAGCCCCCTGCCCGTCACGTCGGTGCGGTCGTAGGTGTAGCCGTTGATGTCGGCGTAGCGGATGCCGCCGAGCCGCAGCTCCTCGAACTCGTTGTAGCGGCCCACCGCGGCGAAGCCGATCCTGTCGTAGATCTCGCTCACCTTGTGCAGCGCCCTCGAGGGGTTCGGGGCGACGAACAGGATGCCGTCGACGTACTGCAGCACCACCACGCTGCGGCCGCGCGCGATGCCCTTGCGCGCGTAGTCGGCCTTGTCGCGCATGATCTGCTCGGGCGATGCATATCCAAAAGGCATGGACACTTCGGCAGGTCCTTTCTAGCGCAGCGGGGCGATGGGGCCGTCGGGGGAGATCATGCGGTCCTCGAGCATCCGCTGGACCACGCCAGCGACCTGCTCGTCGCTCAGGCGGCGGAAGCCTTCGGCGTCGATGACGGAGACGATCGGCCAGATCTTCCTCGTCACGTCGGGGCCGCCGGTGGCCGAGTCGTCGTCCGCGGCGTCGTACAGCGCCTGGATCACCGTCGTCACGATGTCGTCGGCGGAGGCGTTCTCCCTGTAGAGCTTCTTCAGCGAGCCCCTGGCGAAGATCGAGCCCGAGCCGATCGCGTCGAACTTGTCGCGCTCGTACGGCCCGCCCGCGACGTCGTAGCTGAAGATCCGCCCGCTGTCGCGCTCGGGGTCGTAGGCGGCGAACAGCGGCACGACCACCAGGCCCTGCATCGCCATCGCGAGGTTGCCGCGGATCATCGTCGCCAGCCGGTTGGCCTTGCCGGCCACCGACAGCGTGCGGCCCTCCATCTTCTCGTAGTGCTCCAGCTCCACCCGGTAGAGCCTGGCCATCTCGATGCCCGTGCTGGCCGTGCCCGCGATGCCCATGCAGGAGTAGTCGTCGGTCCTGAAGACCTTCTCTATGTCCCGCTGCGAGATCACGTTCCCCGACGTCGCCCTGCGGTCGCCCGCCATCACCACACCGCCGGCGCAGGTGGCGGCCACGATCGTGGTCGCGTGCGGCACCTGGTCCCCGACCGGCGTCGCCAGCGCCTCGCCGCGCGCCGGCAGTAGGTCAGGAGCGTGCCTGCCGACGAACTCGGAGAACGAGGAATTTCCGTTGTTCACGAAGAGCTGGCTCATCAAGCCGGCGGGCAGATCCCTGTGCTGTGCCACGCGACTCCCTCCAAAACCTCAGTGTCCTTAGGGCGACCCTACTCATGTTGTGCTGGTGCATGCACTTCCCACGATCAGCTGAGCGCGAACCATTTCCGCGCCAAGTGAGCGACCGAATTGCCGATATGTCGTGACACGCTCCTCGGGGCGATTCCGCCCGCTCCCCCGCCGAGCTGCGATGATCGTCCGCGCCCGTCCATACTGGACACCATGCGGGACTGGGTGCTCCACCTCGACCTCGACGCCTTCATGGCGGCGGTGGAGATCCTGCGCAACCCCGAGCTGCGTGGCCGTCCCGTCGTCGTCGGCGGCAACGGCGACCCCACCACCCCTCGCACCGTCGTCGCCACCGCCTCCTACGAGGCCCGCGAGTACGGCGTGCACTCCGGCCTGCCCATGCGCACAGCCCTCAGACGCTGCCCTGACGCCGTCTACCTCCCCATCGACCTGCCCGCCTACGAGGCCGCCAGCGCCGCCGTCATGACCCTCCTGCACACCTTCCCCGTCACCGTCGAGGTGTGGGGCCTCGACGAGGCCTTCCTCGGCGCCCGCACCGACGACCCCGAGGCTCTCGCCCACGACATCCAGCGCGCCGTCACCCACAAGACCGGGCTCACCTGCTCGATCGGCATCGGCGACAACAAGCACCAGGCCAAGCTCGCCGCCCAGTTCGAGAAGCCCTCGGGCGTCTCCCGCCTCACCACCGACACCTGGCCCCACGTCATGGGAGAACGTCCGACCACGGCCCTGTGGGGCATCGGCGCCAAGACCGGCAAGAAGCTCGCCGACCTCGGCCTGCACACCGTCGCCCAGCTCGCCGCCGCCGACCCCGCCGAGCTCGCGGCCCGCTTCGGCCCGACCAACGGCCCCTGGCTGCGCTACCTGGCGCTCGGCAAGGGCGAGAGCACCGTCACCACCACCCCGTGGGTGCCCCGCGGCCACAGCCACGAGACCACCTTCACCCAGGACCTCACCGACCCAGCCGCGATGCGCGCCCACGTCGCCGCCATGGCCGTACGGCTCGCGGCCGAAACCGAAGGACGGCCTGTCGTCCGCGTCACGGTGAAGGTCCGCTCGGCCCCGTTCACGACCCACACCCGTCAGGCCAAGCTGCCCGAACCCACCCACGACGCCACCACCATCGAACAGGCCGCCCTCGCCGTCTTCGACCGCTTCGACCACGGCCGGCCCGTCCGCCTGCTCGGCGTCTCGGTGGAGTACGGCTAGAGCGCCCCCCTGGAGTCCGCGTGGCGCGCCAGCAGGTCTCCACAGAACGACCGGATGGCGCGGTTGACCACCGTCGGCTTCTCCCACGGCATGAAGTGCCCCGCCCCCCGCACCCAGAACGGCCCCACGACCTGCGGATAGGCGATCGCGCACCGCTCCTCGACGTGCTCGCCGAGCGTCACCTGGTCCGGCCCCACGAGCACCAGCGTGGGCTGCTGGACCGGCCTGTCGGTCATCTCGGGAGCCGACATGGGACGCGCGCCCATCACCACCTCGTAGTCGGCGAAGGAGGCCCGCAACCGGTCCGCGTCGCCGTACGGCTCGGTCAGCACCTCGAGATCGGCCTCACTGAACGCGCCGGGCGGGCACCACATCCGATGGCCGAAGAACTCACCGATGTAACGGCGCCGCCGCTCGGGGGTGTCCAACTCGGCGACCAGCTCGTCGGCGTGCAGGCCCTGGCGGCGCTGATAGTCGTAGACGGCCGGCTTGGGCGTGCCCGGCGGGATCCCGGCCGCGGCGAACGCCTCGGGAAGATCGGGCATCGAGTCGTCGAGCACCACCAGCCTGTCGACCCTGCCCGGGTGACGCGTCGCCAGATCGATGGCGATCATCGCACCGAGATCGTGCCCCGCGACCACCGCCCGCTCCCAGCCGAAGGCGTCCATGAGGCCGGTCAGATCGGCGTTGAAGGCCGCGAAGTCGTAGAAGCCGTCAGGAGCGAAATCGGAGTCGCCGTAACCGCGCAGGTCAGGGGCGGCGACATCGAAGCCCGCCGCCGCGAGCTCCTCGATGTTGTGCGACCAGATGAGGCTCGTACAGGGAAAGCCGTGCACCAGCAACAGCGGCACGCCACCGTGGCCGCCACGACGAACCGCCAACCGGTGACCTTCACTGACGGTGACGAACTCGGGAGGAATGACCATGGCACATGGTCGCACGGGCCACCGGCGTCACCGTCCACCGGGACAGCCCGGCGCGGGCAACGGCGGAACCCGGCCAGTGAACCACCCGGCCGACGACCCCGATCACCTACACGAGCGACGCCCGCGACAGGAACTCAGACCACCGCGCATCCTCCTGGCGCGCCAGCTCGGCCAGCTCGTCCTCCCCCAACTCCCACTCGACGAAGGTCGCCTCCAGATACGAGATCGCCCTCCGCACGACCCCCGCGTCATCCCTGAACTGCCCGATCCCCGTATTGCACGGCAGACACAACGCATACCGCACATCACCCGAACGATGACAGTGATCCACGTGCTCGGGCGGACGATCCCAGCAGACGGCGCACAGGCCATGCTGAGCGCCGATCATCCTCTCCACGTCCTCGTGCCGCATCCGGTACCGCTGCGACAGGTGATACGTCCTGGTCGGCGCCACGGGTCCACTCCGCTGCTCCGGCAGGATCACATAGTCCGGCCACAGCACGACGCCGTCGAGATAGTGGGCGGCCACCTCCATGAGCACGACATCGTCCATGAAGTGACCCAGCGCGTTGTTGCAGTTGAAGCAGAGAACGCCCCGCACGAGACCGCTCGTGTGGCAGTGGTCGACGTGCGTGCCGGGCACCACCCTGCAGATGGCGCAGAGCCCGCCCTGCTGGGCGAGCATCCGCTCGAAGTCGTCCTCAGTTATGCCATAGCGGTACTTGAGCAGATAGTTCCGCTCACTACCGTGATTCTTGATCTTGATCTCACGCATGGCCTGCGTGTGACACGGCTTGCAGTACGCGGCCAGCCCGGACTTCTCCGATCGGTTCCGCCCGAACTCCGCCACGTCTTTGATCTGGTCACACCGCGGGCACCGCTTATGCCCCTCAGGCACCTCGACACGCTTGCGCACGGTCTTGCCTTGCTCCGCCCTGCGCTTGCGGTAGCTCTGGGTGGACTTCACCCGGAAGCAGGCCTTGCAGTACCGCGCACGCCCGTCGGCCATGCGCTTGTTGAGCCCGAACTCGGAGAGCGCCTTGGTCTCTCCACAATCCGGACACCACTTAGCCCCACCCGGCGTTTCCACCCGATCCGACACCTTTCATCTGTCCGTTTTGCCCTACTCTCCGCCCTTTTGGACGTAGCTGCGCACGAACTCCTCTGCGTTCTCTTCGAGAACTTCGTCGATTTCGTCCAGGATCGCGTCGACGTCGTCGGTCAGCTTCTCCTGCCGCTCCTGCACATCGCCGCCTGCCGAGGCCTCGGTCTCCTCGACCTCGTTCTCGCGACGACCGGTCTGCTTCTGACCGCCGGTGTCCCTGTTCGCCATGATCAACCTCCGCTTGGGGGACTGCCTCTACTGGATATCTTCCCCGAACCGACCGACATTGCGCGCCTGATGCCCCGCGATCTTCAGCGGCTTGACTGGATAGCGCTCCTATCCAATACTGGAGCCCCATCCCACAGGAGGTCCCGAATGTCCCCTTCGACCCTGAGCACCGCGGGTGTGTTGCTCATCACAGTCCCGGGCGTCGCCTACGGCGGCGTCACGCTGCTGACCTACCTCATGCGCAACGTCCCCGGGTACAACGACAACCCGGTCCGCCGAGGCCTCTGGAGGGCGGGGCACGCCCACGCGGGCGTGCTGGTGCTGTTCAGCCTGGTCGCCCTGCTGTACATCGACGCGTCGCCGCTGACGGACGGGGTGAAGACGCTGGTGCGCACGCTGATCGTCGCGGCGCCGATCCTGATGCCGCTGGGCTTCTTCCTGTCGGTGGTCCGTCCGAGTGACACGAAGCCGAGCCGGCTGATCTGGCTCACCTTCGCGGGCGGCCTCTCTCTGGCTGCGGGGACGCTGACGCTGGGCGTCTCGCTGCTCTAGCGGGCACGCCGCCTCGCGGGGACGCGCAGGACGCGCGCGCCCGCGAGGAGAGGGCTTCGGCTAGTCGCCGCCGGTCAGGGCCGCCACGAGCTCGCCGGCGGTGCGGCAGCGGTCGAACAGTTCGCCGACGTGGGCCTTGGTGCCGCGTAGCGGTTCGAGGGTCGGCACCCGCTGCAGGGACTCGCGTCCGGGGATGTCGAAGATGACGGAGTCCCAGGAGGCGGCCGCGACCGACTCGCTGTACTGGCGCAGGCAGCGGCCGCGGAAGTAGGCGCGGGTGTCGGTGGGCGGGTTCTCGACGGCGCGCTGCACCTGTTCCTCGGTGACCAGGCGCTGCATGCGTCCGCGGGCGACCAGGCGGTTGTAGAGGCCGCGGTCGGGCCTGATGTCGGAGTACTGCAGGTCGACCAGTTGCAGGCGCGGGTGGGACCATGCGAGGCCGTCGCGGGTGCGGTAGCCCTCGAGGAGTTCGAGCTTGGCGACCCAGTCGAGTTCGCGGGAGAGCTGCATGGGGTCTTCGGCCAGGCGGGTGAGGACGGACTCCCAGCGGTCGAGGATGTCCTTGTTCATCTCCTCGGTGGCGGTGCCGCGCTCCTCGACGTACTTGCGGGCCTGCTCGAGGTATTCCATCTGCAGCTGGATGGCGGTGAGCTTGCGTCCGTCGCGCATCGGGATCTCGTAGCGGCAGGTGGGGTCGTGGGAGACCGCGCGCAGCGCCTGGACGGGGTTGTCGACGGCCAGGTCGCGGGTGAGGAAGTTGTCCTCGATCATGGCAAGGACGAGGGCGGTGGTCCCGAGCTTCAGGTAGGTCGAGATCTCCGACATGTTGGCGTCGCCGATGATCACGTGCAGGCGGCGGTATTTCTCGGGGTCGGCGTGCGGCTCGTCGCGGGTGTTGATGATGGGCCGCTTGAGCGTGGTCTCCAGACCCACCTCGACCTCGAAGAAGTCGGCTCGCTGGCTGATCTGGAAGCCTTCGCCGCGGGAGTCCTGGCCGATGCCGACCTTGCCGGCGCCTACCACGACCTGGCGCGAGACGAAGAAGGGGGTCAGGTGTCTGACGATGTCGGCGAAGGGCGTGGCTCGGCGCATGAGGTAGTTCTCGTGGCAGCCGTAGGAGGCGCCCTTGGCGTCGGTGTTGTTCTTGTAGAGCTGGATGGGCGCGTTGGTGGGGATGGCCGAGGCGCGCACTGCGGCGTCGTACATCACCCGCTCGCCTGCTTTGTCCCAGATGACGGCCGCGCGAGGGTTGGTGCACTCGGGCGTGGAGTATTCGGGATGGGCGTGGTCGACGTAGAGGCGCGCTCCGTTGGTGAGGATGACGTTGGCCAGGCCGAGGTCCTCGTCGGTCAGCTGGCTGGGGTCGGCGACCTCGCGGGCCAGATCGAAGCCCCTGGCATCACGAAGGGGGTTCTCCTCCTCGAAGTCCCACCGCGCTCTGCGCGCCCTGGCGGCCGAGGCGGCCAGGTAGGCGTTCACGACCTGTGAGGAGGTCACCATCGCGTTGGCGCCTGGCTGGCCGGGTACGGAGATGCCGTACTCGGTCTCGATGCCCATCACCCGACGCACCGTCATGCGCACCCTCTGTTCGTCCGGGTCTGTCTGTCCGCCGTTTATATGCCCGAGCCTATGCCCTTCACCGTCCCTGAGGGTCACAGAGTTATGGCACCGACGCCTTTTCAGCCTGTACGGCGGGCATTGGCGTGCTTTGCGGTGAGCGGCGAGGCCGAAGGAGTCGCTGAAGAGGTCGTTCGGCACAGGAATAGACAAGATACGACAAGACCAGGGTCACAAGCGTGGCGATCAGGCCGATGATCCAGGCGGGCATCGTGCCGACCAGCGGCGGGATCAGGGCCACGGCGACGACGCTGTGGAAGAGGTAGAGCGGGTAGGTGGTCCCGCCGAGTGCGGTCAGCGTGGGCGAGGACGGCATTCTGAGGTAGCTCAGGGCGACCATGGCCATGACGGCGAAGATCAGCGTGATGGTGAAGACCACGCCGAAGTTCGTGACGGGCATGGCCTTGGCGCCGGCCGCTGTGACGCGTTTGGCCACACGGACGAGGGCGGAGTCCACCGACAGCACCCATGAGGCGGCGAACAGCAGCCAGGGCAGCCAGGCCGAGCCGAACCGGTGGATGAGGTACAGCGCCATGCCGGCGATGAAGTATCCGGCGTAGCCGGGCATGACGATCTGCGCGACGGCCTCGTGGCGGAAGAGGGCGACGTGGTCGCCGAGGAAGTGCACGGGGAGGGCGGCGGCCAGCCAGAGGCCCATGAAGGCCAGGACCCGCCCGTAGGTGACGCCTGCGATGACCAGGATGGAGATCAGCAGGTAGAAGCGCAGTTCGGCCCAGAGCGACCAGTAGACGCCGCTGGCGTCCTGCACGCCGAACAGCCGCTGGAACATGGTGGCGTTGATCGCGTACTCGCCCGCCGACAGCTTCGGGTCCAGGGGTTTGGCGGCCAGCACGCCGTACACGACGGCCACGGCGGCGAGGCTCATCCAGTAGGCGGGGTAGAGCCGTACGAACCTGGACCAGGCGAACGCCCCGAGTCCCCTTCCCCAGATCGTCATGAGGATGACGAAGCCGCTGATCACGAAGAACAGTTCGACGCCGAGGATGCCGAGCCCGGCCACGGGCGCCAGCCAGGGGAACAGTGTGGCGGGTCGTTGGCCCCATACGGAGGCGAAGGCGACGAAGAAGTGGAAGGCGAGGACGGCCATGGCCGCGATGAAGCGGAGCAGGTCGAGCTCCGCGAGCCGCCCGGTTCCCTGTGGCCGTCCGGTGCTCTTCCGTCGTTTGTGCACGCCCTTTTGACGGGTTCTGTTGCGGTTGGGTTCCGTGAGGCTGGTGAGACTTTGCCGTTTCGAGGTTTCACTTTGCGTCAGCTGTGGATAACTGAGCGTGTCGAAGTCCTCCGGAACGGATGGGTGAGGGAATGACGGACGACCAGCTCAGCCTTGGCACAGCGGCGGCACGGAACCTGGCGACGACGACCAAGTCGGTGCCGCAGATGCAGGAGATCACCTCGCGGCACCTGCTGCGGGTCCTGCCGTGGGTCCAGGCGATCGGCGGGGTCTATCGGGTCAACCGCCGGCTCACGTACGCGCTGGGCGACGGGCGGGTGACCTTCACCTCGACGGGCGCGGATGTGCGGGTCATCCCCGGCGAGCTGGCCGAGCTGCCCGCGCTGCGCGGGTTCGAGGACCAGGACGCGCTGGCCGCGCTGTCGAGCCGTTTCTCCCAGCGGGAGGTGGCCCAGGGTGAGGTGATCGTCGAGGCGGGGCGGCCGCGCGACGAGGTGGTGCTCATCGCGCACGGCAAGGTGGCCAAGGTGGCGCAGGGCGCCTATGACAACGAGAGCGTGCTGGGGGTGCTCGCCGACGGCGACTACCTGGGCGAGCAGGTTCTGCTGGGGCAGGACGGCGAGTGGGAGTACTCGGCCAGGGCGGTGACGGCCTGCACGGTGCTGACGATGCCCGCGCACGCCTTCCGGGAGGTGGTCAACTCCTCCGCGTCGTTGCGGGCGCACCTCGACAGCGCCTCGAGCCCCGCCGACCGGGCGCAGAACGATCACGGCGAGGCCGCGATCGCGCTGGCCGCCGGCCATGTGGGTGAGGCCAGGCTGCCAGGCACGTTCGTCGACTACGAGCTGAGGCCGCGGCAGTACGAGCTGAGCGTGGCCCAGACGATCCTGCGTGTCCACTCCAGGGTCGCCGATCTCTACAACGAGCCGATGAACCAGACCGAGCAGCAGCTGCGTCTGACGATCGAGGCGCTGAGGGAGCGGCAGGAGGACGAGCTGGTCAACAACAGGGAGTTCGGCCTGCTGCACAACGCCGACCTGAAGCAGCGCATCCATACCCGCTCGGGCCCTCCGACCCCCGACGACCTCGACGAGCTGCTGGCCAAGGTGTGGAAGGATCCCGCGGTCATCCTGGCGCACCCGAAGGCGATCGCGGCCTTCGCCCGCGAGTGCAACGCCAGGGGTCTCTACCCGTCCAACACCGAGTACGGCGGGCAGAGCGTGCCTGCCTGGCGGGGCATCCCCGTGCTGCCCTGCAACAAGATCCCGGTCAGCGACAAGGGCGTCACCTCGATGATGGCGATGCGTCTGGGCGAGGCCAACCAGGGTGTGATCGGCCTGAACCGCGTCGGCCTGCCCGACGAGTACCAGCCGGGTCTGTCGGTGCGCTTCATGGGCATCAACGACCAGGCGGTCATCTCCTACCTGGTGACCACCTACTACTCGGCCGCGGTGCTCGTGCCGGACGCGCTGGGCATCCTGGAAAGCGTCGAAGTCGGTTGATGGGCCCCTTCGAGCTCCCCGACTTCTACCTCCCGTATCCGGCCAGGCTCAACCCGCACGTCGAGAGCGCCCGTGTCCACACCAAGGAGTGGGCGCGGGAGATGGGCATGCTGGACGACCCGGAGATCTGGGAGGAGCGCAGGTTCGACGGCATGGACTACGGGCTGCTGTGCGCCTACACCCATCCCGAGTGCGACGCCGCCGAACTCGACCTGGTCACCGACTGGTACGTCTGGGTCTTCTACTTCGACGACCACTTCCTCGAGACGTTCAAGCGGACCCGCGACGTGGTGGGCGGCCAGGCCTATCTCGACAGGCTCGACCTGTTCATGACCGACGATCCGCCCGAGCCGGTCAATGCGGTGGAGCGCGGGCTGAAGGATCTGTGGGCCCGTACGGTTCCCGGCATGTCGCGGCTGTGGCGCGAGCGGTTCACCAGGACCACCCACGAGCTGATGCAGGAGTCGATGTGGGAGCTGTTCCACATCGAGGACGGCCAGGTGTCCAATCCGATCGAGTACATCGAGGAGCGGCGCAAGGTCGGCGGCGCTCCGTGGTCGGCCTGCCTGGTGGAGCACGCCGTGGGGGTGGAGGTGCCGGAGAGGGTGGTCGGCAGCCGCCCGATCAGGGTGCTGACGGAGACCTTCGCCGACGCGGTGCACCTGCGCAACGACCTGTTCTCCTACCAGCGGGAGGTGGAGGAGGAGGGCGAGCTGTCCAACTGCGTGCTGGTCGTGGAGCGCTTCCTCGGCTGCGACACCCAGAAGGCGGCCGAGATCACCAACGATCTGCTGACCTCGCGCCTGCACGTCTTCGAGCACACGACCTTCACCGAGCTGCCCGTGCTGTTCGTGGAGTACGCGCTGCCGCCGCACGAGCAGGAGGCGGTGCTGCGCTACGCGCGGGGCCTGCAGGACTGGCAGTCGGGTGGGCACGAGTGGCACATGCGCTCCAACCGCTACATGAACGGCGGCGGGCGCACGGGCTTCCACGTCTCGCCCCGGCATGTCATGGGTCCCGGCGGGCTGCGTAACCACGCCCACGTCCCGCACCGGAAGGTGGGCCACCTGCCGCTGCCGGAGATCTTCATGCCGTTCCAGGTGCGGGAGAACCCGCACCTGGCCGAGGCGCGCAGGGCGACTCTCGACTACGCGGAGGCGATGGGCTTCTACACGATGGTGTGGGACAGGGACAGCCATGACGGCTACGACCTGGCGCTGTGCGCGGCCGGCATCGACCCCGACGCGAGCCTGGAGGAGCTCGTCCTGGCCACCGACTGGCTGAGCTGGGGCACCTACGGCGACGACTACCTGCCGGTGGTCTTCGGCCGCTCCCGCGACTTCCTGGGGGCCAAGGCGTTCAACCGCCGCCTGTCGGAGTTCATGCCGCTCGATCTGGTCGTGACCGCCGTCGCGGCCAACCCCGTGGAACGCGGCCTGGCCGACCTGTGGCTCCGTACGGCGGGGCCGATGTCGGCCGAGGGCAGGGCCGAGTTCAGGGCGGGGGTGGAGGCGATGACCGCCAGCTGGGTCTGGGAGCTGGCCAACCACATCCAGAACAGGGTCCCCGATCCCGTCGACTACGTGGAGATGCGGCGCAAGACGTTCGGTTCGGACATGACGATGGCTCTGGCACGGCTGGCGCCCGGGCGGACGATCCCCTCCGAGGTGTGGGGGTCGCGGCCGATGACGGCGATGGTCGCCGCGGCCAACGACTACTGCTGCATGCTCAACGACCTGTTCTCCTACCAGAAGGAGATCGAGTACGAGGGCGAGCTGCACAACATGGTGCTGGTCGTGCAGACGTTCTTCGACTGTGACCTGCCGAGGGCGGCCGAGCTGGTCGGCTCGCTGATGACGGCCAGGATGCGGCAGTTCCAGAAGGTGGCGGAGCTCGACCTGCCCGCCCTGCTCGACGACATGGACGCCGACGCGCGGCTGCGCGCGTCGGTGGCCGACTACGTCGCCGAGCTGGGCGACTGGATGGCCGCCATCCTGCGCTGGCACAGGGAGTGCAGGCGTTATGACGAGGCGACGCTGAAGGGCGCCCGCTGGGTGCCCGGCCCGACGGGGCTCGGCACCGCCGGCACGAGGATCGGCACGCTGCTCGGGAGGACCGCCTCGTGACCGCGCTGAGCCTGAGCACGGCGGCCGCCAGGAATCTGGCGACCACCACCAAGTCCGTGCCGTTCATGCAGGAGATCACCCCTCGGCATCTGCTGCGGGTGCTGCCGTGGGTGGAGGTGACAGGTGGCGCCTACCGCGTCAACCGGCGCCTCACCTACCAGGTCGGCGACGGCAGGGTGAGCTTCACCTCGACGGGCGCCGACGTCAGGGTGATCCCGGGTGAGTTGTGCGAGCTGCCCGCGCTGCGGGGCTTCGACGACGCCGAGGCGCTGGCGGAGCTCGCCGGGCTGTTCGAGCAGCGCGAGTACGAGCCGGACCAGGTCGTCGCCGAGCAGGGCCGTCCCGTCGAGGAGGTGCTGCTGGTCGCGCACGGCAAGCTGGAGAAGTCGGCGCGCGGCGCCTACGACGGCTCGGCCGGGCTCGGGCGGCTGGCCGACGGCGACCACGTGGGTGACGCGCTGCTGACCGGCGCCTCCCCCTCGTGGGCGTTCACCGTCCGGGCCCTCACCGCCTGCACCGTCCTGGCGTTGCCTGCGCCTGCCCTGCGGGCGCTGCTGGACCGCTCCCCCGCCCTGCGTGCCCATCTGACGCCTTCGGCAGCGCCGAAGCCGCAGAACAGGTACGGCGAGGCGGAGGTGGCGCTGGCGGCGGGTCACGTGGGCGAGGCCAGGCTGCCCGGCACGTTCGTCGACTACGACCTGTCGCCGCGCGTGTACGAGCTGAGCGTGGCTCAGACGATCCTGCGGGTGCACACCAGGGTCGCCGACCTCTACAGCGACCCGATGGACCAGGTGGAGCAGCAGCTGCGGCTGACCGTCCACGCCCTGCGCGAGAGGCAGGAGCACGAGCTGGTCAACAACAGGGAGTTCGGCCTGCTGCACAACGCCGATCTCAGGCAGCGCGTCCACACCCGTTCGGGGCCTCCCACCCCTGACGACCTGGACGAGCTGCTGTCCAGACGCAGGAAGACGCACTGCTTGCTGGCCCATCCCCTGGCGATCGCCGCGTTCGGCCGCGAGTGCAACGCACGAGGGCTCTATCCGGCGGTGACCGAGGTGCAGGGGGGCAGGGTGATCGCCTGGCGGGGCGTGCCGCTGCTACCGTGCGACAAGATCCCGGTCTCCGGAAGGGGGCTGACCTCGATCATGGCCATGCGCCTGGGTCAGGACGACCAAGGGGTGATCGGGTTGCGTCGCACGGGGCTGTCCGACGAGCGCGAGCCGGGCCTGTCGGTGCGCTTCACCGGGATCTCCGACCAGGCGATCATCTCCTACCTGGTCACCGCCTACCATTCGGCGGCCGTCCTGGTCCCCGACGCGCTCGGGCTGCTGGAGAGCGTCGAGGTGGGCTAGCCGCAGGACCAGCGGCCCCTGAGCTCCTCCGCCGGGGGCCGCGAGAGACGGTGGGCGACAGAGCCCGCAGGGAGGGCGCGAGCGCACGCCGCGCCCTCCCCCGTGGCGTGAGAGGCGTCGCCGACCAGGATCTGTTCCATCGGCGAGGGCCATGCCCACGCAGCCGACAGCGCGGGAGATGGTGACCGACAGCCCGCTCGGCCCGATGGACCCAACCCCATAACCGACAGCACGAGAGGCGGCGACCGACAGCCCGCTCGGCTCCCGTCCACGTAGCCGACAGCGCGGGAGTGGTCTCCTCCCTCGGAGGCGGTCACGGTGGAGGGGCCTCGCCCACGGCCTCGTGCTGCCGTGCGCTCAGGCGAGCGGCTTGTCGAGCTGGTGGTGGTCTCGCCGATCTCGCTGCACCTCAGTCGCAGGGGCCGGCCCCGGCAGCGGGTAGGCCACGGCGACGGGCGTGCCGCTGTCCCAAGATCTTCAGCACCAACGCCCTGGCGGCGGCAGGAGAGGTGGGCCGTGGCGACGCCGAGCCTTTGACCGGCACGTGGGGCGGTCTGGAGCGCCGTCTGGCCGAGCGCCCTTGAGCCGTCCCGTCAGGAGGTTCGGTGGTGGCCGACGTCGTGTTCCGCGTGGGCGCGTTGACGGCTTCCGGCTTGCGGCTGATGCCGGCCGGGGGCGCGTGTGGTGTCGGCGCGACGGGCTGCCCGGGCGCCGCGCGCCGAAGGTACGCCGCTCCCGGAGCTCGGGGTGTGGCCTGGCCGGCCCTGACGTCGAAAGGGCCGCTCCCCTCTCGGGAGGCGGCCCTTTCGACCAGAAGGACTACAGGTACTGGCCGGTGTTCGCGACGGTGTCGATCGAACGCCCTGCCTCGGTGCCCGTCTTGCCGGAGACCAGCGTGCGGATGTAGACGATCCGCTCGCCCTTCTTGCCGGAGATGCGGGCCCAGTCATCGGGGTTGGTGGTGTTGGGCAGGTCCTCGTTCTCGGAGAACTCGTCCACGCAGGCAGCCAGCAGGTGCTGCACCCGCAGGCCCTTCTGCCCGGTCTCGAGGAACTGCTTGATGGCCATCTTCTTGCCCCGGTCGACGATGTTCTGGATCATCGCGCCGGAGTTGAAGTCCTTGAAGTAGAGGACTTCCTTGTCGCCGTTGGCGTAGGTCACCTCGAGGAAGCGGTTCTCTTCGCTCTCGGAGTACATGCGCTCGACGACGCTCTGGATCATGCCGTGGATGGTCGACTCGCGGGAGTCGGAGTGCTCCGAGAGGTCATCGGGGTGCAGCGGGAGCTCGGAGATGAGGTACTTGGAGAAGATGTCCTTCGCCGCCTCGGCGTCGGGCCGCTCGATCTTGATCTTGACGTCCAGGCGGCCGGGCCGCAGGATCGCCGGGTCGATCATGTCCTCGCGGTTGGAGGCGCCGATGACGATGACGTTCTCCAGGCCCTCAACGCCGTCGATCTCCGACAGCAGCTGCGGGACGATGGTGTTCTCGACGTCGGAGGAGACGCCGGAGCCTCGGGTACGGAAGATCGAGTCCATCTCGTCGAAGAACACGATCACCGGGGTGCCCTCTGAGGCCTTCTCACGCGCTCGCTGGAAAACCAGGCGGATGTGCCGCTCGGTCTCGCCGACGTACTTGTTGAGAAGCTCGGGGCCCTTGATGTTGAGGAAGAAGCTCTTGCCCGACTGCCCTGTCTTCTCCGCGACCTGCTTGGCCAGGGAGTTGGCGACGGCCTTGGCGATGAGCGTCTTGCCGCAACCGGGCGGGCCGTACAGCAGCACACCCTTGGGCGGACGGAGCTTGTGCTCGCGGAACAGGTCGGCGTGCAGGTAGGGCAGCTCGATGGCGTCCCTGATCTGCTCGATCTGCCGCATGAGGCCACCGATCTCCTCGTAGGAGATGTCGGGGACCTCTTCGAGCACGAGCTCTTCGACTTCGGACTTGGGGATGCGCTCGTAGACGTAGCCGGAGCGGGACTCCAGCAGGAGTGAGTCGCCCGCGCGGATCGGCTGTCCGACCAGCGACTCCGCCAGGCGCACGACGCGCTCCTCGTCGGCGTGGGAGATGACCAGGGCGCGCTGCCCGTCTTCGAGCAGCTCCTTGAGCATCACGATCTCGCCGACCTCTTCGTAGCCGAGCGCCTCGACCACGTTGAGCGCCTCGTTGAGCATGACCTCCTGGCCACGCCTGAGTGCTTCGACGTCGACCGCGGGACTGACGTTGACCCGCAGTTTGCGGCCTCCGGTGAAGACCTCCACCGTGCCGTCTTCCCTGGCCTCGAGGAAGACGCCGAAGCCGGATGGCGGCTGGGCCAGCCGGTCGACTTCCTCCTTGAGGGCGACGATCTGGTCTCTGGCCTCCTTGAGTGTGGCGACCAGCCGTTCGTTCTGGCTGGTGACCGCCGCAAGGTTGGCCTGCGCCTCATGGAGACGCTCTTCGAGGACTCTGGCCTGACGGGGTGACTCGGCCAGCTTCCGCCTCAGCGCGGTGATCTCCTCCTGCAGGAAGGAGACCTGTGTTGAAAGATCAGCGACCTCCCGTTCGCGCTGCGCGGCTCGAGCCTCAGCATCATCGCGAGCTGCCACGCCCCGTCACCTCCTTCCCAGTCGAGGGCGACTACTAAGGACCTTACCTATCTCGGGCCCCTCCGTAACCTGGCCGGGCAGTGTTCGTCGAGTGACATTCAGTATTCGGCTATTTATCCCTATTGCAGCGTTTAGTACATGCAGCATATGAACACGGCGATCTGTTCCCGTGTCACGCACCAAGGCACCGCCGTGGCCAAATTGTCATAGTTCTTCGGTGGTTCCCTTCGGTCGTCTGCGCCTTGGCGGGGGCGTGACGCCGTCCGCCATGCGGCGGGCGCTGACGAGGAACCCGGTGTGCCCGATCATCCGGTGGTCAGGCCGTACGGCGAGTCCCTCGACATGCCAGTCGCGAACCAGGGTCTCCCACGCGTGGGGCTCGGTGAAACTCCCATGCTCGCGAAGGGCCTCGACAGTCTTGGACATCTGCGTGGTCGTGGCCACGTAGACGCAGATCACGCCGCCAGGCGTGAGAGCCTTGGCGGCCGACTCGACACACTCCCACGGGGCCAGCATGTCGAGGATGATCCGGTCGACGTCGCCCTCGTCGATGGAGTCGTTCAGGTCGCCGACGACCAGGCGCCAGCTGTCCATCTCCCCGCCGAAGAACTTCTCGACGTTCTTCTTGGCGACGTCGGCGAACTCCTGGCGCCGCTCGTAGGAGATGACCTTGCCCTCGGCGCCCACCGCGCGCAGCAGGAAGCAGGTCAGCGCGCCCGAGCCGACCCCCGCCTCGATGACGCGGGCGCCGGGGAAGATGTCGGCCATGCCGACGATCTGGGCGGCGTCCTTGGGGTAGATCACGGCCGCGCCGCGCGGCATCGACAGCGTGTAGTCCTGCAGCAGGTGCCTGAAGGCGAGGTACTGCGTGCCGTTGGCCGAGCGGACCACCGAGCCCTCGGGCTGGCCGATCAGGTCGCTGTGCGGGATCGCGCCCTTGTGCGTGTGGAAGACCCCGTCCTCCTTCAGCGTGATCGTGTGACGCTTGTTCTTGGGGTCGGTGAGCTGCACCTGATCCCCCACCTGGAACGGCCCGTGCCTGCGAAAACCCATGGAGATGAGGATAGGGCGAATCGCACACTCGAACGGCCCGTCACAACCCCCTGTATTCGGGTCCCTCTGGACCGTAACATCGCCACGTGCCGACACGCTGGCCCTTCGCCGGTCGCATCGAGGAGACCGACCGGCTGCTGACGCTGATGAACGATCCCGCCGTCCGCGGGGTCGCGATCGTGGGCGCGGCGGGCGTGGGAAAGAGCAGGCTGGCGGTGGAGGTGGTGAGCTCCCTGCGCTCGCGCGGCCGCACGGCCGTCCACGCCATCGCCTCCATGGCCGCCCGCGAGCTGCCCTTCGGGACCCTGGCCCACCTGCTGCCCGCCGCGCTGCCCCAGGGCGCCAACCCGCTGAAGTGGATCTCCGAGACGCTCGTCGGGACCGAGCGGCGCCCGCTGATGCTGATCGACGACGCCCATCTGCTCGATCCGGGGTCGGCGGCGGTGCTGCAGCACATGGCGCAGGACGACGCCGCCCAGCTGCTCCTCACCCTGCGCAGCGGCGAGCCGGTGCCCGACGCGGTGGTCTCTCTGTGGAAGGACCTCGGGCTGGCCAGGATGGAGCTGACCCCGCTGAGCCTGCGCGACGTGGGGCGCATCCTGGCCGCCGTGCTCGGCGATCCGGTGGAGTCGGCCAGCGTGGCCAGGCTGCACAGGCTCGCCCAGGGCAACGCGCTCTTCCTTCGCGAGCTGGTGGCCGGCGCGCTCGACGCGGGTGCGCTGGTGCGGGTGCAGGGGCTGTGGCGCCTGGAGTCCGCGCCGCCCGTCGCTCCCGCGCTGGCCGACCTGGTCGCCGCCCGCATCGGCCGCCTTGAGCTCCTGGAGGAGGAGGCGCTGGAGTACATCGCGCTGGGCGAGCCGCTCGGCGCGCAGCTGCTGGCCGGCCTGGTTCCCGCCGCCACCGTCGAGTCGCTGGAGGCCAAGGACCTCATCAGGGTCCTGGTGGACGGCAGGCGCACGCTGGTGCGCCTGGCACACCCCCTGTACGGCGAGGCGATCAGGGCCGGCAGTCCCCTGCTGCGCACCAGGCGCCGCTACCGCCAGCTGGCCGAGGCGCTCGAAGCGGCAGGGGCACGGCGGCGCGACGACGTGGTGAGGCTGGCGGTGTGGCGTCTGGAGAGCGGCGCCGTCAAGGACCCCGCCCCGCTGCTGTCGGGCTGCGCGATCGCGTGGGCGGCGCACGACGCCACCCTGGCCACGCGCCTGGGCTGGGCGGCGCTGAAGGCGGGCGGCGGGGCGAGGGCGGCCATCCTGCTGTCGGACGTGCTGTCGTTCTCGGAGGCGTTCACCGACTCCGAGGCCGCGCTGACCTCGGTGTGGAACGAGCCATGCGGGCCCGACCTGCGGGCGCAGCTGGCCATGCAACGCGCGTGGAACCTCAACTTCGGGCTGCGCCGTCCTGCCGAGGCCGACGCCGTGCTCGACGCCGCCGAGGCGATGCTCGACGATCCGTCGCTGCGCCAGCTCGTGGAGGCCATGCGGCTGAACCTGCGCGTCCTGCGCGGCGAGGTGCACGAGTGCGCGCGCATCGCCTACGAGATGCTGGAGGGCGAGCACCTGTCGGTGGTCGGCGAGGCGATGGCCCTGGGCATCACCGCCTACGGGCTTCCGTACACGGGCAGGTGCGACGAGGCCAGGCGGATGTTCCTCAGGGCCAGGGCGGTCGAGGCCTCCTGGCACGACGCGGCGCCCTCGGAGGTGCTCAAGCTTATCGCCGGCAACTACCTGTCCGAGCTGCTGTCGGGCGACCTCGACGCGGCCGGGCGGGCGGTCCTGCAAGGGCAGGAGGTGCTGGGCGACGACAGCGCGCTGCGGCTGTTCAGGCGCATCTTCCTGCAGTGGCACGGCGAGATCGCCAGGATGCGGGGCAGGCTGGCTGAGGCGGCGCGCGTCACCAAGGAGGCCACCACGCTGGCCGGCGCCGGGCACTTCACCGCGCTCGCGGTGGCCGAGCTGGCCCACTGCACGGCGCTGCTCGGTGACCAGGCCGGCGCCCGCGCGCTGCTGGCGGAGGCGGAGCGGGACCGCACCGAGGTGCTCTACCTGCTGCAGACCTCCATCGACTCGGCGCAGCGCTGGGTGACGGCGATGGGCGGACGGCTGCCGCGCGCCGTGCAGCTGGCGCTGGAGCACGCCGCCCGCGCCCGCTCTCATGACCTGCTGGGCATCGAGCTGGTCGCCCTGCACGACGCGGTGCGCTTCGGCGCGGCCCGGAGGGTGGTGTCCAGGCTGGTGGAGGTCGCCAGCCGCCACGACGGCGTGCTCGCCACCGTCTACGCCGCGCACGCCATGGCCGCCGCCTCGGGCGACGGCGAGGAACTCGACCGGGTGGCGGGCTCCTACCGGCAGCTGGGGATGATCCTGCACGCCGCCGAGGCCTACGCGCAGGCCTCGGCCGCCCACCGCGCCAGGGGCCGCCCCCAGCAGGGCAGGACCTCCGCCGCCAGGGCGTCGGCGTGCGCCGCCGCCTGTGGCGACCCGCGCACCCCCGCCTTGGCGCGCCTGCAGGGGCCCGCGCTGACCCCGCGTGAGAGGGAGATCGCCAGGCTCGCGGCGGCCGGCCTGGCCAGCAAGGAGATCGCGGCCCGGCTGGTGCTGTCGATCAGGACCGTCGACAACCACCTGCAGTCGGTCTACGGCAAGCTCGGCGTCAACGGCAGAACGGAGCTGACCGAGCTGCTCGACACCGATTCGCCGCCAGAGGAGGAGGATTGATAGCAATGGACCATGTTGCCGCGTGAAGTGATCTCCGTCGGTTCGCTGATCCTGCGCCCCCCGTCGCGTGACGACCTCGGCGCGATCGTGCGGGCCTCCTCCGACGCCGAGACCGCCAGGTTCCTCTACCTGCTGCCCGTGCCGTACACGAGCAAGGACGCCGAAAGCTATCTGGAGTTGGCCGAGCGGCGCTGGGCCGAGGGTGGCGCGGAGTTCAGCGTCGTCGACGCGGCCACCGGCCGCTACCTCGGCGCTGTGGGCCTGCGCGCCACCGGCGGGCACGGCGCGCACGAGATCGGCTACCGGGTGGCCGAGTGGGCCAGGGGCAGGGGCGTGGCCACCGCGGCCGCCAGGGCGGTGAGCGAGTGGGCCTTCGACAAGGGCGTTCGCCGCATCGAGCTGCGCGCCGAGGTGGAGAACCTGGCCAGCCTGCGCGTCGCCTACGCCGCCGGGTACCTCCAGGAGGGCATCGAAAGGGAGCGGCGGCGCACCAGGGACGGCAGGCCCGCCGACTTCGTGGCCTTCGCGAGGCTGGCCGCCGACCCTGGTGAGGCGGTGCCGCGCTACCTGCCCCTCCTCGACGCCGAAGGGCTGTCGGACGGCGTGGTGCGGCTGGCGCCTGTGACGCTCGCCGACGCCCCCGACTTCCACCGCCTGCTGAGTGCGCCGAGCATCACGCGGTGGATGATGGCCCCGCCCTCCACGATCGAGAGCACAGAGCGCCGCTGCCGCTACACCGGCTACTGGTGGCTGTCGGGCCAGCGGGTGGAGCTCGCCGTACGCGACGCGGCCACCGACGCCTTCGCCGGCCACATCCAGCTCGCGCAGATCGCGCCGCTGATCGACCAGGCCATGCTCGGTTACTCGCTGCTGCCCGCCTTCCGCGGCAAGGGGTACATGTCGCGGGCGGTGCGGCTGCTGGTCGACTGGGCGTTCGCGAACACCGCGCTGCACAGGATCGTGGCCGGCACCGACGTGACCAACGAGGCCTCCCAGATGGTGCTGGAGCGGGCGGGTTTCAGCAGGGAGGCAGTGCACCGGGAGCTGTTCCCGCGCCCTGACGGCACGCGGGGGGACGATGTCGAGTGGCTGCTCCTTCGTCCCCATGAAGGCTGAGAAATCCGGATTTCCGGTTGAGGGGTGGTCAAGGGCGGGATTGAGAGTGATACTCCGAGTCGCCGCCCGTTGACACTCCGCCGATCGCCGGCGAACCTTCCAGCAGGGGATGATGAATGACCAGCGACTGCGTCAAGGAGCTCATCGAGTCGTTCTCCCACATGGCGCCCGACGAGTTGCTGGATTTGGTCGTCAGGTGCGCGGCCGCGGTGGGCGGCACGCCGTACGCGGGGTTCGTGGAGGTCGACCCCCTGCAGGTACGCGCCCGCCTCTCGCACGTGCTGATCCCGCAGGACGACCGGCTGGACGTGCGGGCGTGGCTGAAGGAGTCGGACGTGCTCAAGGAGCTGGCGGTCAGCTCAGGCCCCGTCCTGGTGGCGCGGGACCCGTCCATGGGCGCGCCCGGCTTCCTTTCGGTCCCCGTGCCGCTGGCCACGCGGGACCTGGCCCACCTGTGGGTGGCGGGAGGGCGCTTCACCGACAGGGAGGAGCACCTGCTCGGCAGGCTCGCCCTCGCCTGCGGGCGGGCGCTCGAGGCCTCCAGGGGGCTCGAGGCGGCCGCCCGCATGCTGCGCTCCGTCCACGCGTTCACCGTCTGAGCGCGCCGCGGCCCGCGGCGGCGCGACCTCACGGCCCAGGGGCCGGGCCGGGCCGGATCGGGTCGGGTCGGGTCGTCAGTCGGCCGCGGCGTTCAGCGCGTCGCGCAGGATGGCGGAGACCTGGGCGACGAGGGCGTCGACGTCCAGCCTGGCGCGCAGGTCGAGGTCGGCGGTGACCTCCGAACCGATCCGCAGCTTGAGCGCCACGTCGCTGCCCCTGGACCGCAGCCAGAACTCCACGGTTCTGGTCAGGGCTGCGGCCTGGGCCGCCGTCTCGACCTCGATCCGCAGCGCGGGCGGCTCGCCTCCCATCCGCCCCTGCCCGGGAGCGCGATGCTCCAGCCGCATCCTGCCCCGCAGCGCGTCGGCGTCGCGCAGCCACTCCTCCAGCGAGGCGACCTCGTCGAAGGACCCCTCGAAGACGACCTCGGTCATGTCCTCACCTCACGATCGGGGCGGTCCTGGCCCTGGTCAGGCGGATCAGGTCGGCAGGGTCGAGTTCGAGTTCGAGCCCGTGGCGGCCGCTGGAGACGAAGACGCTCGACGCGGCGGCCGAGCTCTCCTCCAGCACCGACGGCAGGTACGGCAGCGCCAGCGGGCTGACGACGTCGGCGGCGAACGTCTCGCCGATGCGCACGACGTCGGCCAGGGCAGCGACCCTGGCGCGGGTGGCGCCGAAGGCGCGGGCCAGGGCGCGCTCGTCGATCACGCCCTCGACGGGCGCGATGGCCACGACGGCGTGTTCGCCGAGATAGAGGATGACGGCCTTGAGCAGGCGCATGGGTGAGATCCCGAGTTCGTCGGCGACCGCCGCCCTTGATTTCGTCCTGGCCGGATCGTGGGGATAAGGATGGACCCTGAACGCCACCTGAGATTTACGGAGAATCCGGATAGCCGGGGTCTCTTGCACGACATTACGGATATTTGATGATTTGTCGGTGCCGCGCCGTACGCGAAAGCGGTGGTATTTCCCGGAGATAACGTAAACGTAGTCGACGAACGCCTCCGCCAGCTCCACCGCGTCCTCCGCCTCGGACTTGCCCAGGGGACGCGGGCCGAGGTGGGCCGCCTCGTTGCCGAGCTCGCGCAGCTCCTCGGCCCAGCTCAGCAGCCAGCCCTCGATCAGCCCGCCGCGCCGTAGCTCGCGCAGGGCGTGGAAGAGCGTGCGCCCCGTGACCCCGTGGTCGGCGCAGACCGCCTCCAGCAGCCGCCGGACGTGCAGGACGGCAGAGGCGGGCGAGCCCGAGCGCACCCCCGCGCGGGCCGCCGTGAGCTCCCTGCGCACCACGGGCGGCACCTCGGCGGCGATGGGCCTGCCGTCCTGCGGCCACAGCACGGTGGCGGGTCTGGCCGGCAGGTCGTCGGGGTCGCGATCGTCGAATTCCTGCGCCGATTCCAGCAGCAGCGCCTGCCCGCAGCTCTGGCACAGCGCCAGCCAATAGGGACGCAATCGCTCGGGCAGAAAAACCCTGTGTAATCCGTCAGGTTCGCGTGCGACAGTAGGGCGGACACAACTCGGACAATCAACATCGAATTTCGCACCCCATCGCGCCACAAAAGGACGATAAGGGATGATGAAATTGGCCACAAGGGCGTAATGGGAGGGGCCCATGAAACGCTGGCCGTTCGCGGGCCGCAGGCAGGAGCTCGAGGACCTGGTGCGTCTGGCCAGGGATCCGACGGCCCAGGGCGTCGTCATCGCGGGCCCCGCAGGGGTGGGCAAGTCGCGCCTGGCAGGCGAGGTGCTCACGCACTTCCACGCCGCCAAGGTGACGCTCGTGCCGGTCAGGGCGACCAAGGCCGCCAGCTCCATCCCCAACGGCGCGCTCGCCGACCTCATCCCCCGACAGCACCCTCCACACCTGGTCAACACCTTACGGTGGGCCGCCGACGAGCTGCTCGCCCACGCGAGGGGACGCGTGCTCGTGCTGGCCGTGGACGACGCGCATCTGCTCGACAGCCACTCCGCCGAGGTGATCGCCTCACTGGTCAGGGCCGGGCAGGCGCGGCTGGTCGCCACCCTGCGCACCGGCGAGCCGACTCCCGACGCGGTGACGCTTCTGTGGCGCGAAGGCCATGTGCGCAGGTACGACACCGACCCGCTCAGCGACCTCGACGTCGCCGCCGTGCTCACCGCCGCCCTGGGCGCCCAGCCCGACGACGCCACGGTGCGCAGGCTCGGCGAGGTGACGGAGGGGAACGCGCTGTTCCTGTACGAGGTGGTGCAGGCGGCCATGGCCTCGGGCGCGCTGTCGCCCATTCACGGCATGTGGAAGCTGACGGGCGACCCGCCGCTGGCGCCGCGCCTGGTCGACCTGATCCACGAGCGGATCGGCGCGCTGTCGCCCGAGCTGAAGGAGGTGCTGGAGTACACCGCGCTGGCCGAGCCGATCGGCGCCCGCACGCTCAGCTCCCTCACCTCCGAACGGGCCCTGCTGGAGGCGGAGGAGCGCGGCCTGGTCAGGGTCCGCGTCGACAGGCGGCGTGAGATCGCCCGCCTCGGCCACCCCCTCTACGGCGAGGTGGCCCGTGAGCGCCTGCCCGAGCTGCGCCGCCGCCGCAGGCACGCCGACCTGGTCGCCGCGCTGGAGTCCACGGGCCTGCACCGCAGGGAGGACCCGCTCAGGGTGACGGTGTGGCGCCTGGCGGGAGGACTCGGCGCCGCGCCCCGCCCGCTGCTGGAGGCCTCCCGTCTGGCCTGGTCGGCCCACGACTACCCGCTGGCCATCCGCCTCGGCGAGGCCGCCCTCGAGGGCGGCGGCGTGTCGGCCTCGCTGCAGCTGGCCACGCTGCTCGACTACGCCCAGCAGCCCGACAGGGCGAGGGCCGTGCTGGAGGCCACCCCCGAGCCCGAGGACGAGCCGACGAGGGCGCGGCTGGTCCTCGCCCAGGCCAGCAACCTGGCCTGGGGCATGGACCGTCTCGGCGACGCGCTCGACCTGCTGTCGAGCGCCGAGAAGGAGCTCAAGGCCGCGCCGCCGCGCCGCCAGGTCACCGTCCAGCGGCTGGGGCTGACCGCCTCGGCCGCCAGGCCCTCCGAGGCGCTCCGCCTCAGCGCCGACCTGCTCGCCCACGACCTCGGCCCTGCCCAGCGCGCCCAGGTGCTCAGCTCCCGCGCGCTGTCGCTCTGCTACGCCGGACGCACCGGCGAGGCGGTCACGCTGGTCCACGAGGCGCTGCGGGACGCCGCGGCCTGGCGCGACGAGCTGCCCGCCCTGATCTCGCCGCTGCACTCCACGTGGGCGATGTGCGGGTACTTCTCCGGCGACCTGGCCGTCATGGACCAGGCCATCGCCTCCATGCGCGCCGCGCTGGCGGGCCAGCGCGGCTGGTCGCGCGGCGAGGGCAGCCTCGCCCTCGCCCGCGGCAACGCCGCCACCCTGCGCGGGCAGCTGGGCGCGGCGCTGCTGGTCCTGCACGCTCCCGCCAACCACGAGACGGCGCTGACCGTGGGCGGCTGCATGGCCGCCTACGCCGCCACCCAGGCGCTGCGCGGCGAGGCGTCCGCCGCCCGCGACACCCTCCGGGCGGCGCTGGCCCGCAACCGCGCCACCTGGACCGCCTTCATGCGCTGGGTCGCCCTCACCCGCGTGTGGGTCGCCGCCGCGGAGGGCGAGACCGACAGGGCCGTCGAGCTGGCGCTCGCGGCCGCCGCCGACTGCCGTGAGAGCGGACTGGCCGCCTTCGAGGCCGTCGCCCTCCACGACGTGGTACGGCTCGGCGCCCCCGCCGCCGCGCTCGCCAGGCTGACGGAGCTGGCCTCCTCGCACGAGGGTCCGCGCGTACGGCTGGCGGCACGGCACGCGGCGGCTCTGGCGGGCGGCGACCCCGAGGGGTTGTTGGGCGTGGCGGAGGGCTTCGACGCCCTGGGGATGCGCCTGCACGCCGCCGAGGCCGCCGCCCATGCCGCCGCGGTACTGCGTCGCACCAGGGGCGAGAAGGCGGCCAGGGCGGCGACGACGGAGGCGTGGTCGCTGGCTGGAGCGTGCCAAGGGCCGGACACTCCGGCGCTGCGCGGCCTGGCGGCGCCCGACCTGACCGACAGGGAGTTGCAGGTGGCGCAGCTGACGGCGGCGGGGCACTCGCACAGGGAGATCGCCCAGCGCCTGGGCATCGCGATGCGGACGGCGATGAACCATCGCAACCAGGCCTACTGGAAGCTGGGGGTGAACAGCCCCGCCGAGCTGGCCAAGGCCCTGAACCGCTTCCACTGACCGCCCCGTCACCGCCCGCCGGACCAGGCCCGCGGAAACCATGCGCGGCCACACGAAGGACCCGGAGCGTCAAGGATGCGGACGCGCCGACGAAGGCGGGCGAACCGACGAGGAAGGCGCGGAGCGGCGGGGAAGCCGGGCGCGCGCCTGCGGGCGGCGCGCGCCGGGGTCAGCGGGCGGCTGTCAGTTCCAAGCCGTCAGTCCCAAGCCGTCAGTCGCATGCCGTCAGTCGCAGGCCGTCAGTCGCGGGCCGTCAGTTGCGGTGGGATTCGTAGCGCATCGTGCGGGAGACGCCGATGCGGACCGTCGTTCCTGGCGCGATCGTGACGGGCTCGTTCGGCGGGATGTCGTAGAAGTTGGGGTCACCCGGCGGCTGGATCTGGGTGCCGTTGACCGAGCCGAGGTCGACCAGGTTGACGTCCCAGCCCTCCAGGGCGACCCGCAGGTGGCGGCGGGAGACCGAGCCGTCGGGGCTGGTGACCTTGGCGGGCCTGGCGTTGCCGCCCGCGACCTCGGGGGCGCGCTCGGGGTCACGGCCCAGCAGGTAGTCGCTGTCGAGGGGCAGCGAGGTGCCGTCGTCGAGCAGCAGCGCGCCGAGCGAGGGGCGCGGCCCCTTGTACGGCACCAGCGTGCGCTGCACGAGCTCGATCCCGCAGATCACGCAGTACGGCGAGCGGGGGTCGTTGAAGTGGTCGTTCTTGCAGTCGACGCCGAAGACCATCGGCCTGCCGTCGGCGTCGGTCTGCTGCTCGCCCTGCTGCTCCTGCGGCGGGGGCCCGAAGTCGGGGTGCTCGTCGTAGGAGGGCGCTCCCGCGGGCGGCATCGGGCCTGGGGGCGGGCCGAGCGGCGGCATCGGACCGGAGTGGGGGCCGGGCGGGCCCTGCATGGGCGGCGGGCCCTGGTGCATCGGCGGGGCGGGCTCGGGATGCGGTTCGGGCATCGGTGGCTGGCCGAACGGCGCCTGCGGACCTGAGGGCGCGCCCATCGGGTAGGGGGCCATGGGCGGCGGGGTCGAATGCGCGGGCGGGGGCGGCGGGGGCTGCTCGTGGACCGGCTGGTGAGCATCCTGCCTGGACGGCTCGGGCCCCGAGGGCTCATGCCTGGACGGCTCGTGCCTGGACGGGTCCTGCCTCGGCGGCCCGGGGAGCAGATCGGGCTCGAAGTGGAGGCCCGTGGCGGGCAGCTCGCTGGTCTCCAGCGGCCTGACCTGGGGCCTGGCGGGCGGCTGCGCGTTCTCGTCGACCTCGCCGTGGACGCCGCCGCCGAGGACCACGCCGGCGTCGAGGCGGACGACGGGGTGGGCCTCTCCCGCGTCGGGCAGGCGCAGCTCGACCCGCTGCACGGGGCCGGGGATGAGGCGGTCGGTCCAGGTCAGGGAGTCGCGGCCGGACAGCCGGGTCTCGCCGTCGTCGGTGACGACCACGGCCGAGGCGGAGCCGCTGACGAGCACGGCCATGCCTCCAGCGGCGGGCCCTGCGACGGCGCAGGCCACGGGCTCGCCCGACATCGAGCGGAACAGCACCTGGGCGGCGCGGCGGGCCAGCGCGAGGCCGTCCGCCCCTGACTCGGCGCTCTCGCGCAGCGTCTCGAGCAGCTCTCCGCCCGTGCCTTCGGCCGTGTCGCAGACCAGCAGCAGCCCGCCCATGTGGGCGACCAGCCCGTTGCCCGGCAGCGGACGCACCACCCCGAAGCCCTGCTCAGCCACAGAACTCTCCCCTCCATGGAAAACGCCGGTCAACCGCCAGCCATACGCATACCCAGACCTGGAGGAACAGTATCGGCCTGAGCCGCTCGCCTCGAAACCTTGGTACCTGATCAGTGGTCAGAACATTAGCCCGAGGAGGCCGTTTAGACGAGTCGTCAGACGCCGCTGAAGACCCTGTTGACGTCGGCGGTGGCCAGCACGCCGTAGACCTCGCCGCCCTTTTCGACCAGCAGGTACTCGCCCGACGGCGCGTCGCGCATGGCGTCGATCAGCGACTCGCCCACCAGGTCGGCGGGCAGCACCATGGAGGGCTCGAGCGCGCGCGACAGCGAGCCGGCGTTGACCCACGGCCTGCGGTGCTCGGGGGTGGCCTGGACGGCGGCCTCGTTGACGATGGCGAGCGGGCGTCCGTCGTGGTCGACGACCACCATGGCGCCCGCGTGGGCCTCGGCCGCCTTGCGCAGCGCCTCCGACAGCGGGGTCTCGGCGGTGACGGGGATGGCGCGGCGGGCCAGGGCGCGGGCGTTGGCCTGCGGGAGCCTGGCGCGCACGCGGGCCACGCGCAGCGACTGGGTGGCGCCGAACCAGATGAAGGCGCCGAGGACCGCTCCCCACAGCAGGCTCAGCTCCTGCTGGGGCTGGCCGCCGAACCAGTAGAGCAGCAGGGGGCCGACGATGAGCACGGCGCCGAGCACCCTGCCTGCCCAGGCCGCGGCGATGGTGCCGGTGCCGGGGCTGCGGGTCGCCTTCCACACGCCCGCCCTCAGCATGCGGCCGCCGTCGAGCGGAAGGCCCGGCAGCAGGTTGAAGAGACCGACGATGAGGTTGGCCACCCACAGCCACCAGACCATCATCTCGGGGATGCCGCCGCCGTCGACCAGGAAGAGGTCGGCCACCAGGCCGATGCCGGCCAGAAGGAGCGAGACCAGCGGGCCCACCGCGGCCACCATGAACTCGCGGCCGGGCGTCTGCGGCTCCTTCTCGATCTCCGAGACGCCGCCGAGGAGGTAGAGGGTGATGCGCCGCACCGGCAGGCCGTACATCTTGGCCAGGACGCTGTGGGCCAGCTCGTGCAGCAGCACGGACACGTAGAGCAGCACGGCGTAGGCGAAGGCGACGCCGTAGACGGCAGGCTCCGACAGCTCGGGCAGCTGACCGCGAACCTGGTCGCTGAACATGAAGGTGATGATGGCCGCCACGATGAACCAGGTCCACGACACGTAGACAGGGATCCCGAAGGGCCTGCCCATCCGGATACCGGAGAACTCCTGACGCGGACTCTCGGTGCTCACCCATCACTCCTTCGTCCAGGGGACTGCCTTGATGCTACTCGGCGTGCCCATTCTGTCGGCGCCTTGACCTACAGTGCGGTGCATGACGTTGACCGAACCCGTGATCATCGGGGCCCTCTCCCCTTCGCGGGCGGGTGACTTCATGACGTGCCCGCTGCTCTACCGCTTCCGCGTGATCGACAGGATTCCCGAGAAGCCGTCGGCGGCGGCGGTGCGCGGCACGGTGGTCCACGCGGTGCTGGAGCGGCTCTACGACCTGCCCGCGCCCCGGCGTTCGGTCGAGGCGGCGCTCGAGCTGCTCGAGCCGCAGTGGGACAGGCTGCTCGGCGAGGAGCCCGCCTACGCGCAGATGTTCGCCGACGAGGCCGAGCAGCGCGAATGGCTGGGGCAGGCCCGTTCGATGCTCGAACGTTACTTCACGCTGGAGGATCCGACCCGGCTGGAGCCCGCAGAGCGCGAGCTCTATGTGGAGGCGGTCCTCGACAGCGGCCTGATGCTGCGCGGCTACATCGACAGGCTCGACGTGGCGCCCAGCGGCGAGGTCAGGGTGGTCGACTACAAGACCGGCAGCGCGCCCGGGCCCGACTTCGAGGCCAAGGCGCTGTTCCAGATGAAGTTCTACGCCCTGGTGCTGTGGCGGCTGCGCGGGGCGATCCCCAGGCTGCTGCAGCTGGTCTACCTGGGCGGCGGCGGCGAGGTGCTGCGCTACGCGCCCGACGAGGCCGACCTTCGGGCCACCGAGCGCAAGGTGCAGGCGCTGTGGGCGGCGATCGAGCGGGCGCTGGAGACGGGCGAGTGGCGGGCCAGGCCGTCCAGGCTGTGCGACTGGTGCGATCACCAGGCGCTGTGCCCCGAGTACGGCGGCACTCCCCCGCCGGTGCCCGCCAGGCAGCCGGGCGACACGGTCAGAAGCAGCAGGCGGACGGCCACGGACGAGCTCTGAAGTCCTCCCAAAGGAGGAGGATTCCCGCTCTCACCTGGTCATACATTGAAGCGGTGCGCACCGACCGAGCCTTGCTCCGCGACTCGCTCTTCGCCGCGGCCCTGGCCGCTGCCTCGGTGGCGCTGTCGGCCGCCGGCGGTCACGGCGGCCCGGGTGAGGCCGCGCTGCTCGTGCTGGCGTGCGCGCCGGTGGCCGCGCGCAGGCGCCGGCCGCTGGCGGCGCTCTGTCTCGCGCAGCTGCCCATCGTGCTGCTCGGCGCGCTCGACAGCGATCCAGGCCTGGCCGGCCTCGCTGGGCTGATCCTGCTCTACACGGTGGCCGCGCACAGGGGGCTGGCGATCGCGCTGGCGGGGCTGTCGGTGGCGACCATCGGGTACTTCACCTCCGCCTCGCTGTCGGCCTCGTCGATGATGTGGACCTCCCACGCGCTGACGACGCTGGTGGGCGTGGCGGTGTGGGGAACCGGCAGGAGCGTACGGCTGCGCCGGGCCTACCTCGAGGAGCTGAAGGACCGCGCCGCGAGGCTGGAGCGGGCGAGGGACGCCGACACGCGCGCGGCCAGGGCCGAGGAGCGCTCCCGCATCGCCAGGGAGCTGCACGACGTGGTGGCTCATCACGTGAGCGTGATGACCGTGCAGGCCGCGGCGGCCAGGAAGGTGCTCACGGCAAATCCCGACCTGGCCGGCGAGGCGCTGACGGCGATCGAGGAGACCGGCAGGATGGCGATGAACGAGATGCGCAACATCGTCGGCGTGCTGCGCACCGACTCCCCCTCGGGTCCTCCCGAGCGCGGCCCGCAGCCCGGCCTGCGCGACCTGCCCGCGCTGGTCGATCAGATGCGCGAGGCGGGCCTGCCGATCGAGCTGGAGGTCGAGGGCGCGAGCGCGGTGCCGGCGGGCCTCGACCTGGCCGCCTACCGCCTGGTCCAGGAGGGGTTGACCAACAGCCTGCGCCACGCGGGCCCCGGCGCCCGCGCCAGGGTCTCGGTACGGCAGGCGCCCCGCGAGCTCACCCTTCTCGTGGAGGACGACGGCAAGGGGTCGAGCGCCGAGCAGGCCGACAGGACGGGGCACGGATTGGTCGGGATTCGCGAGAGAGTGGCCCTCTATGGTGGAATCCTGAGGGTCGGTCCGCGCAGTGGGGGCGGTTTCGAGGTGCGGGCGACTTTCCCGCTGAAGGACGGATGATGACGATCAGGGTGCTGCTGGTGGACGACCAGCCACTGCTGCGCACGGGGTTCCGCCTGATCCTCGAGGCCGAGCCCGACATCGCGGTGGTGGGCCAGGCGGGTGACGGGAAGGGCGCGCTCGAACAGGCGCGGGCGCTGCTGCCGGACGTGATCCTGATGGACATCAGAATGCCGGGCGTCGACGGGATCGAGGCGACGCGCAGGATCGTGCGCGAGGCCGCGGCGGGCGCGCACGTGCCGAAGGTGCTGGTGCTGACCACGTTCGACCTCGACGAGTACATCGTCGAGGCGCTGCGCTCGGGGGCCTCGGGCTTCCTGCTGAAGGACGTGCCGCCTGACGAGCTGGTGCAGGCGATCAGGGTGGTGGCGGCGGGCGACGCGATCGTGGCGCCCAGCGTCACCAGGCGGCTGCTCGACAGGTTCGCGGCCAAGCTGCCATCGGCCTACCAGCAGACGACCCCTGCGCGGCTCGACAGGCTGACCGAGCGCGAGCTCGAGGTGCTCAAGCTGATCGCCAAGGGGATGTCCAACGCGGAGATCGCGGCCAAGCTGGTGGTGAGCGAGACGACGGTCAAGACGCACGTCGGCAACGTGCTGACCAAGCTGGGCCTGCGCGACCGCGTCCAGGCGGTCGTCCTGGCCTACGAGAGCGGGCTCAGCACCCCCGGCGCCCTCTCCTGAGCCGTCCCGGCGAGCACGCAGATCGACGCACTAGGGGCGGGCGCGCACGATCCTCGCCGGCTCTTGCGAGGGCACACGATCTTCGCCGGCCTTCCCGGCGAGCACGCACGATCGACGCCGGCACTACCGGCGGGCGCGCACGATCCTCGCCGGCTCTTCGGCGGGCACCACGATCGACGCCGGCTCATCCTGCGAGGGCGCACGATCTCACCCATGAGGTCTTCACTCACGAGATCTTTACCCACGAGGTGGGGGCCGCTCCGTGGCCGGGGTGGGCTCGAGCCGGCTGTGCGGTACGGATCGAGGCCACCCCGGCCACGGGGCGCCGACGGTCAGGCGGTGATGGTCTCGGGCGCGGGGGTGACGGTGGGCGCGTTCTCGGGGAAGTGACAGGCGACGCGGTGCCCGCTGGCCAGCTGCTCGAGGGGCGGTTCGACCGTCTTGCAGATCTCCTGCGCCTTCCAGCACCTGGTGTGGAAGCGGCAGGCCGGCGGCGGGTTGATCGGGCTCGGGACGTCGCCGTGCAGCCGGATGCGCTCGCGTTCGGCGCGGGCCCTTCGGGTCGGGCACCGGCACCGCCGACAGCAGCGCGTTGGTGTAGGGGTGCATCGGCGAGGTGTAGAGCGACTTGCGGTCGGCGATCTCGACGATCTTGCCGAGGTACATGACCGCGACCCTGTCGCTGATGTGCCGCACCACCGACAGGTCGTGCGCGATCACCACATAGGTGAGGTCGAGCTCGTTCTGCAGGTCCTCCAGCAGGTTGACCACCTGCGCCTGGATGGAGACGTCGAGCGCCGAGACGGGCTCGTCGGCGATGATGAGCTTCGGCTTCAGCGCCAGGGTGCGGGCGATGCCGATGCGCTGGCGCTGCCCGCCGGAGAACTCGTGCGGGTAGCGGTTGTAGTGCTCGGGGTTGAGCCCGACCAGCTCCAGGATGTCCTGGACCGCCTTCTTGGTGCCCTGCTCGGTCTTGATCCCCTGGATGCGGAACGGCGCGCCGACGATGGCGCCGACCGTGTGACGGGGGTTGAGCGAGGAGTAGGGGTCCTGGAAGATCATCTGCATGTCGCGGCGGAGCGGGCGCAGCCGTCCCTGCGGCATGTGGGTGATGTCCTGACCCTCGAAGACGATCTTGCCGCCGGTGGGCTCGAGGAGCCTGGTCACCAGCCGTCCGGTGGTGGACTTGCCGCAGCCGGACTCGCCGACCAGGCCGAGGGTCTCGCCCTTGAGCACCTCGAAGTCGATCCCGTCGACCGCCTTGACCGCGCCGACCTGCCGCCTCAGCAGCCCCTTGTGGATGGGGAAGTGCATGCGCAGGTCCTGCACGGACAGCAGCGTCTCGCTCATGTGGTCTCCAGCATCGGCTTGATCTCGCTCTCCCACAGCCGCCTGCGCTCCTCAGGGGCCATGTGGCACCTGACGAGGTGGCCTGGGCTCGTCTTGAGCAGCTCGGGAACCTCGGTTTCGGCCCGTCCCTCGGTGCGCTCGGCGTAGGGGCAGCGGGGGTGGAAGGCGCAGCCCGGCGGGACGTTGATGAGGGAGGGGGGTGATCCCTTGATGGGCAGCAGCCGCTCGGTGCGCTCCCTGTCAAGACGCGGCATCGAGCCGAGCAGGCCCCAGGTGTAGGGGTGTTCGGGGTCGTAGAACACCGTCTCCGCGGCGCCGTACTCGACGCACTTGCCGCCGTACATCACCAGGATGTCGTCCGACAGCTCGGCCACCACGCCGAGGTCGTGGGTGATGACGATCAGCGCGGAGTTGAACTCGCGCTGCAGGTCGCGCATCAGGTCGAGGATCTGCGCCTGGACCGTGACGTCGAGCGCGGTGGTGGGCTCGTCGGCGATGAGCAGTTCGGGGTCGCACGACAGGGCCATGGCGATCATGGCGCGCTGGCGCATGCCGCCGGAGAACTGGTGCGGGTAGTCGTCGACACGGCTGGTGGGCTCGGGGATGCCGACCCTGCCCAGCATGTCGATCGCGTGCTTGCGCGCCACCTTCTTGGTGACGTCGTGGTGGATGCGGTAGGCCTCGATGATCTGGTCGCCGACCGTGTAGTAGGGGTGCATGGCCGACAGCGGATCCTGGAAGATCATCGCCATCTTCTTGCCGCGCAGGCGCCGCACGTGGTCGGCCGAGGCGCCGATGAGCTCCTCGCCGTCGAGCCAGATCTCGCCTGACATCCGTGCCCTGCCGCCCTTGTGCAGGCCGAGGATGCCGAGGCTGGTGACGCTCTTGCCGGAGCCCGACTCGCCGACGATGCCGAGTGTCTTGCCGCGTTCGAGCGAGAACGTCAGGCCGTCGACGGACCTGACCAGTCCGTCGTCGGTCGGGAAGTGGATGCGCAGGTCCTTGACGTCGAGGAAAGCGGTCATGCGAGCCTCACTCTCGGGTCGACCACAGCGTAGAGGAGGTCCACGACCAGGTTGGCCACCACCACGAACAGCGCGGCGAGCAGCGTGACGCCCATGACGGCGGGCAGGTCGTTGTTCTTGATGGCGTCGACCGCGTACTTGCCGAGGCCGTTCAGTGAGAACGTCGACTCGGTGAGGACGGCGCCGCCCATCAGCAGGCCGAAGTCGAGGCCGAAGACGGTGACGATGGGGGTCAGGGCGGCGCGCAGCCCGTGCTTGACCACGACGCCGCGCTCGACCAGTCCCTTGGCCCGGGCGGTGCGGATGTAGTCCTCGCCCATCGTCTCCAGCATGCCTGCTCGGGTGAGCCTGGCGTAGGTGGCGGCGAACAGCAGGGCCAGGGTGATCCATGGCAGGAGCAGGTTGTAGGCCCACTGCAGCGGATCGATGGTGACGTCCACCCACGCGCCGCCGGGGGCGGTCCAGCCGAGGCCGTAGCTGAAGATGGACAGGGAGATCATGCCGGTGAAGAAGATCGGCAGCGACACTCCGGCCAGGGCGATGCCCATGGCGGACCTGTCGAAGAAGCTGCCGCGCCGCAGCGCCGACAGCACGCCGGTCGCCACGCCGCCGACCAGCCACAGCACGGCCGCGCCGATGCCGAGCGACAGCGTCACGCGCGAGCGGTCCATCAGGTTGGGCCACACGGGCTGCTGGGTGATGAAGGAGTAGCCGAAGCAGGGCGCCGGGCAGTGATCCACGCCCGCGCCGGTATCGTACTCCGTTCCCGCCACGATTCCCTTCAGGAAGCGCCCGTACTGCACCGCCACGGGATCGTAGAACCCGAGCCGCTCGGCTACCAGCCTGATGGTGTCCATGCTGGCACCGCGGCCGACGTATCGGGCGGCGAACGCCTCAGGGGTGGCGCCGGCCAGACGCGGCACCAAGAAGAAGATCGCGAAGGTGACGATGCTCACGATGAGCAGCATCGCCAAAGCGCCGATCACGCGCCTGATGATGTATGTGACCACAGTGCCCGGCTCCGGTCCCCGGCCGGACTCGCCGACCGGGGACCTCTGCCTTCACCCGCCTATCTAGGTGTGGATCGACTTACTGCTGGACGCCCACGCCGACGTAGTCGTACATCTGCTGGGAGTCGCTGATGAACAGGTTGGTCAGGCCCTTGCCGCGCATGTACAGCGCCTTGCTGGCCACGCTGGGCATGACGACGGCCTGGTCGATGACCATGTGGTCGATCTGCGACCACATGTCGGCGCGCTTGGCGGCGTCGGGCTCCGCCTTGATCTGGTCGATCATCTTGTCGACCTCGGGAATCTTCACGCTGAGGTTGTAGTTACCGGCGTCACGGATGTCCCGGCTGTCGGTGATGGCCTGCATGAAGCCGTAGGTGTCGGGGTAGTCCGAGCCCCAGCCGTTGATCGCCAGGCCGATCTTGTTCTCCTTGACGTAGGAGGGCTTGCCGGCGTACAGGGCGAAGTAGTCGTCCTGCGGGTACGGCTTGAGCGTCAGCTTGATGCCGACGCGGGCCAGCGACTGCTGCAGCGACTCGGCAGCGGCCTTCTCCTTGGTCCGCTCGGTGCGGTAGGCGATGTTGGTCTCGAAGCCGTTGGGCTGGCCGCACTTGGCGAGGGCCGCCTTGGCCTTCTCCACGTCGCCCTTGTCGCCCTCGGACTTGTACAGGTCGATCGGCTTGTAACCGGCCATCGACGGGGGGATCAGCGAGGTGGTGATGACGCCGCCGGTCTCGCCGCCGTAGGCGCGGTAGAGGCTGTTGCGGTCGGCGGCGAAGGCGATGGCCCTGCGGCACTCCACGTTGTCCAACGGGGCGACGTCGGGGATGATCGAGGTGTACCAGGTGCGCTGCTGGACCGGGTTGTCGGTGCGGGCCTTCAGCGCCGGGTCCGGCAGGACCTTCGGCAGGGCGGCGTTGCCGATGCCGAGGCCGTCGACGGCGATGTGGACGTCACCGGAGATCAGCCGGTTGTCGACGTCGTCGGCGTTGACGCCGGTCTGCACCTCGATGCGGTCGGGCAGGGCGGGGCGGTTGGGGTCGGTGGCCGGGTCCCACTGGTCGTTGCGGACCAGGGTGAAGCCCTTGCCGATCTCGTTCTTCTCGAACTTGTAGGGGCCCGTCGAGATGACGTGCTCCTGGTACTTGGTGCCGGTGTCCTTGTCCTTGGGGACAGGCATCGTCATCGGCATCTGCATGATGTAGTCGAACAGACCGAACGGTTCCTTCAGGTGGAAGATGATCGTCTGGTCGTCCGGGGTCTCGACGGCGGAGGAGAAGTCGGCGTCCTTCGACTTGTAGGCGCCCTTGTAACCCTTCGGCCAGTCGAGCAGCGCGTTGAGGTAGGTCGGCCCGTTCGGGTGGATCTCCTTGTCGAACTGGCGCGCCACCGCGTAGGCGACGTCCTTGGAGGTCACCTCGGTGCCGTCCTCGAACTTCACGCCCTTGCGCAGCTTGTAGGTCCACGTCTTGGCGTCGTCGCTGGCCTTGCCGACGCTCTCGGCGAGGTCGGGGACCAGGGTGTTGCCGTCGGTGCCGGGGGCGGCCTTGAACATCAGCAGCGCGCGCCCGTACAGGCGGGCGAAGTTGAGCGAGTAGCCGTAGTAGGTGTTGCCGGGGTCGAGGCTGTCCCAGTCGGCCGTGTTGGCCATCTTGAGAGTGCCGCCCTTCTTGTCAGAAGGGTTGTAGATCTTGCCGACCGCGGCGTCGGCGACTTCCGTGCCGCCCGCCGTCGCGCCCGTGGCCGCCGGAGCGCTCTGGCCCTGACCGGGGGTCTGGGTCGGCGAGCCCGCGCAGGCCGCCAGCGCCATGGCCAGGGTCAGCCCGGCCGCGGCTGTCGTAAGAGCGGATTTTCTTCTCAAGGTGTCGCACCCCTTCGGGTTGGAAGCAGGGTTAAGGAAGTCCGAGAGGTCAGCGGTTGCCACGCGGGTCGAGTGCGTCTCGCAGGCCGTCGCCGAACAGGTTGAAGGCAAGCACGGTGATGAAGATCGCCAGGCCCGGGAAGATCATGAAGTGCGGGATCGTGTAGAACCTGGCCGCGTCCGACAGCATGCCGCCCCACGTGGGGGTCGGCGGGCGCACGCCCACGCCGAGGAACGACAGCGCCGCCTCGAACAGGATGTTCGAGGGGATCAGCAGGGTGGCGTAGATCAGGATCGGCGCGATCAGGTTGGGCAGGAGCTCGCGGAAGATGATGTACGGCCCGCGGGCCCCCAGGCTCTTGGCCGCGTCGACGAACTCGCGCTCACGCAGTGACAGTGTCTGGCCCCGGATGATGCGGCCCAGGTAGGGCCAGTTGAAGAATCCGATGATGAAGATCAGCAGTGTCACGCGGAGCGTGTCGCCCGACAGCCCGAACGCCTGGTCGGGGACGACTCCGGCGAGCGCGAGGGCGAAGACCAGGAGCGGGAAGGCGAGGAAGACGTCCATCGCCCTGCCGATCAGGGTGTCGACCCAGCCGCCGAAGTAGCCGGCGATGACGCCGAGGGTCGTGCCGATGACCACCGACAGCAGAGTGGCGAGGAAGGCGATCAGCAGCGAGATGCGCGCCCCGTAGACCACCCGGCTGAAGATGTCGCGGCCGTTGACCGGCTCGACGCCGAACAGGAACTCCGAGGTGATGCCGCCCCACGGACCGATGGGGGCCTGGGTGCCGATGTCGGTCAGTTCCTCGTGGTACTCCAGCGGATCGTGTCCGAACCAGCTCACCAGCAGCGGCGCGAAGATCGCCACCAGCATGAGAAAGATGATCACGATGGCGCCTGCCATGGCGACGCGGTCTCTCCTGAGCCGCCGCCACGCGATCTGGCCCAGCGAGCGGCCCTCGATCGCCTTGGCGTCGCTCCCGGCCACCACCGCTTCGGGAGCGGCCTGGCTGGCCGACTCCGGCACGTCGAGCGGTGCGGTCATGCGCCCTCCTCTGTCCTGACCTTCCAGGAGGCGGGCACGACCATAGTTGTGCGCATCTTGTTCCTGCCCCCTGGGTTAGACGGCGTCGTCCAATCAGGCACCGGCCCGGTCTGGACTCACGCCCGTACTTGCCGGGACCGTCCGTCACGGTCCCAGGAGGCAGGATCTATGGCCTGAGCTGCGCTGACTAGTCCCCACGCGCGCTATGTGGCTCAACTGTGATTGTCGCGAAACGCATTCGTATCGATCTTGGTCCGAATGTCTACAGCCCGTTCCGGTTGGGTCTCGGAACTGTGACATTGCACAGCGTATCTCGCTAGCTGATGCCGCGCCGCTTGAGGATGTCCTCGATGTCGGAGAAATCATCGTCGTTCGTCTTGGGCTTCTGCTGAGCGATGGCAGGTTTTGCGGCGGGCGCCGTCCGCCCCGGCTTCTTCTCGGCCGCGGGACGGGCGGGGGCGGCCGAGGCCTCCTGCGCGGCGGGCGCGGCCGCCGACAGCCTCCTGGCCCTGATGACGCCCGAGACCATGAACAGCACCACCGACACTCCAGCCAGCGCCACGCCGGCCCAGGTGAGCGGGTTGAAGACCAGGCTGGTCACGAAGGACACGGCGGTGGAGCCGATCGTCCACAGCGCGTTGAGCGCGCCGGTGAGGTAGGCGGCCATCGGCAGCAGTGACCAGGCCACCAGCCGCATGGCCGCCACCGCTCCCCTGCGGCGCAGCAACAGGAAGCTGAACACCAGGCCCACGCCCGTCGCGCCTGCGCACAACGGCAACCACGCGATGCTATTGAATCCGCTCATTACGGCCGCCCCTCGTCTCGCTGACCTCTCCATCCTGGCACGCGAAAGGCCCGCCGCCGCTCCTCCCTGAGGAGGGATCTCCCCCTAGGGGATGGTTTCTCCGGTGGAGGCGTGGCGCGCGGGCCGGGCGGTGACGCTACGGCTCACGCCGAGGCGGGAGGCACCAGGGCGCGCAGCCGGGCCACGTCGACCTCGGTGAGCGAGGACACCACCAGGCGGCCGGCGGCCGGCTCGATGGGCAGCAGGCTCGGCACGGCGACCACGGCGCACCCCGCGGCGGTGCCGGCGGCCACGCCGTTGGGAGAGTCCTCCAGCACCACGCAGCGCACGGGCTCGACGCCCAGGAGGGCGGCGGCGGTCAGGTAGGGCTCGGGGTCGGGCTTGGTGCGGCTCACGTCGTCGGCCGTGACGATCACGTCGAAGTGCTCGCGGCCGACCGCCGCCAGCACCGACTCGGCGATCTCCTTGAGCGAGGAGGTCACCAGGGCGATCGGGACGCCCTCCGCGCGCAGGTCGCCGAGCAGCTCGAGCGCGCCCGGCATGGTCTGGACCCCGCCGGCCAGCTCGGCCACCATGCCGTCGATCATCCAGCCGCGCAGGACCTCCGGCGCGACCGAGGAGCCCGACACGGCCAGCATGTAGTCGACGGTGCGTTCCATGGAACCGCCGACGAGGTGGGTCTGGTGCTCGGGGGTCCAGACGCCCCCGAGCACCTTCATCACCTCGGTCTCGATCTTCAGCCACACCTTCTCGGTGTCGACCAGCAAGCCGTCCATGTCGAAGAAGGCCGCGTCCACTTTCCCCCCGGAGCTATCGGATTTCGGACTACTACCGTAGGACGTGGGGGGCTGATCATGGCCATCGACCCGGCGGGACGGCGCGCCGGGGCCGGTCAGACGTTGAAGTACTTCGCCTCCGGGTGGTGGGCCACCAGCGCGGAGGTGGCCTGCTCGGGGTGGAGCTGGAACTCCTCCGACAGCGTGACGTCGATGCGCTCGGGGTCGAGCAGCTGGAACAGCTGCACCTGGTCCTCGAGGTTGGGGCAGGCGGGGTAGCCGAAGGAGTAGCGGCAGCCCTGGATGTTGACCTTGAGCATGTCGTCGAGGGACTCCTGGCCGCCGATGCGCCACTCCGAACGGACCCTGGCGTGCCAGTACTCTGCCAGGGCCTCGGTCAGCTGCACCGACAGGCCGTGCAGCTCCAGGTAGTCGCGGTAGGCGTCCTTGGCGAACAGCTCCGCCGTGGCCTCGGAGATCTTGCCGCCCATGGTGGCGATCTGGAAGCCGACGACGTCGACCTCGCCGGAGTCTTTGGGGCGGAAGAAGTCCGACAGGCACAGGTGCCTGTCGCGGCGCTGGCGAGGGAAGGTGAAGCGGGTGCGCTCGTCGCCCTTGTCGTCGAGGATGATCAGCGAGTCGCCGTCGCTGACGCAGGGGAAGTAGCCGTAGACGACGGCCGCCTCCAGCAGTCCCTCCGTCTGCATCCGCTCGAGCCACATGCGCAGCCTGGGCCTGCCCTCGGTCTCGACGAGCTCCTCGTAGCCCGGGCCCTCGCCGCCCCTGGTGGGCTTGAGGCCCCACTGGCCGAGGAACAGCGCCCGCTCGTCGAGGAAGGAGGCGTAGTCGTTGAGCGAGATGCCCTTGACGATGCGGTCGCCGGTGAAGGGCGCGACCGGGATCGGGTTGTCGACGGCCACGTCGGAGCGGGCGGGCAGGTCCTCGACCGCCGTGCGGGTGAGGGTGGCGCCCGCCTTGACGCGGCGCTCGCGCAGGGCGGGCAGCGGGGAGCCCTCCCGCTTGTGCGCCATGAAGGCGTCCATCAGGCGCAGGCCCTCGAAGGCGTCGCGGGCGTAGCGGACCTCGCCGTCGAACAGCTCGGCGAGGTCCTGCTCGACGTAGGCGCGGGTCAGGGCGGCGCCGCCGAGCAGCACGGGGTAGCGCTGGGCGATGCCCCTGGAGTTCATCTCCTCCAGGTTCTCCTTCATGACCACCGTCGACTTCACCAGCAGGCCCGACATGCCGATGACGTCGGCGTTCTTCTGCTCGGCGGTCTCGAGGATGGCGGTGACCGGCTGCTTGATGCCGAGGTTGACGACCTCGTAGCCGTTGTTGGACAGGATGATGTCGACGAGGTTCTTGCCGATGTCGTGGACGTCGCCCTTGACGGTGGCCAGCACGATGCGGCCCTTGGTCTCGCCCTCGAGCCTGTCCATGTGCGGCTCGAGGTAGGCGACGGCCGTCTTCATGACCTCGGCCGACTGCAGCACGAACGGCAGCTGCATCTGGCCGGAGCCGAACAGCTCGCCGACCGTCTTCATGCCGTCGAGCAGCACGTCGTTGATGATCTCCAGCGCGGGGCGCTGGGCGAGGGCGTCGTCGAGGTCGGCCTCGAGGCCCTTGCGCTCGCCGTCGATGATGCGCCGCTTGAGCCGCTCCCACAGCGGCAGCGCGGCCAGCTCCTCGGCCTTGCCCGCCCGCATCTTGGCGACGTCGACGCCCTCGAACAGGTCGATGAAGCGCTGCAGCGGGTCGTAGCCCTCGCGGCGGCGGTCGTAGACCATGTCGAGCGCGACCTGGCGCTGCTCGTCGGGGATGCGCGACATCGGCAGGATCTTGGAGGCGTGCACGATCGCGGAGTCGAGCCCCGCGTTGACGCACTCGTTGAGGAAGACCGAGTTGAGCACCATGCGCGCGGCGGGGTTGATGCCGAAGGAGATGTTGGACAGGCCCAGCGTGGTCTGCACCTCGGGGTAGCGGCGCTTGAGCTCGCGGATGCCCTCGATGGTCTCCAGGCCGTCCTTGCGCGACTCCTCCATGCCGGTGGCGATGGTGAAGGTCAGGCAGTCGACGATGATGTCGGAGACCTGCATGCCCCAGTTGGCGACCAGGTCGTCGATGGTCTCGGAGGCGATGCGGACCTTCTCCGCGGCGGTGCGGGCCTGGCCGTTCTCGTCGATGCACATCACGACCACGGCCGCGCCGTGCTCGCGCACGGCGGTCATGGTCTTGTGGAAGCGCGAGTCGGGGCCCCTGCCGTCCTCGTAGTTGACCGAGTTGACGACCGCGCGGCCGCCCAGCATCTCCAGGCCCGCCTTGAGCACCTCGGACTCGGTGGAGTCGAGCATGATCGGCAGGGTGGAGGCGGTGGCCAGGCGGAAGGCCAGCTCCTTCATGTCGGCCACGCCGTCGCGGCCGACGTAGTCGACGCACAGGTCGAGCATGTGGGCGCCGTCGCGGGCCTGGTCGCGGGCGGTCTCGATGCAGTCGTCCCATCGGCCCTCGAGCATCGCCTCACGGAAGGCCTTGGAGCCGTTGGTGTTGCAGCGCTCGCCGATGGCCAGGTAGGAGGTGTCCTGCCGGAACGGGACGGTCTGGTAGAGGGAGGAGGCGCCGGGCTCGGGGTGCGCCCTGCGCGCGGCGGGCTGCTTGCCCCGCACGCGCTCGACCACCTGGCGCAGGTGCTCGGGGGTGGTGCCGCAGCAGCCGCCGACCAGGGACAGGCCGTAGTCGCGGGCGAAGCTCTCGTGCGCGTCGGCCAGCTCGCCCGGCGAGAGCGGGTAGTAGGCGCCGTCGGAGGTGAGGACGGGCAGGCCCGCGTTCGGCATGCACGACAGGCGAAGGCGCGAGTGGCGCGCCAGGTAGCGCAGGTGCTCGCTCATCTCGGTGGGCCCGGTGGCGCAGTTGAGGCCGACCAGGTCGACGCCGAGGGGCTCGATCGCGGTGAGCGCGGCGCCGATCTCGGAGCCGAGCAGCATGGCGCCGTTGGTCTCGATGGTGACCTGGGCGATGATCGGCACGTCGCGCCCCCCGGCCTCGATGGCCCGCTTGGCGCCGACGATGGCGGCCTTGACCTGGAGCAGGTCCTGGCAGGTCTCGATGATCAGCGCGTCGGCGCCGCCGGCGATCAGGCCCGCCGCGTTGTCGCGGTAGGCGTCGCGCAGCGTGGCGAAGGGCAGGTGGCCGAGCGTGGGCAGCTTGGTGCCAGGGCCCATCGAGCCGAGCACGAAGCGCGGGTGCTCGGGCGTGGACCAGTGGTCGGCGCGCTCGCGGGCCAGGCGCGCGCCCGCCTCGGAGTACTCGTAGACCTTCTCGGAGATGTCGTACTCGCCCAGCGCCGAGAGGTTGGCGCCGAAGGTGTTGGTCTCCACGCAGTCGACGCCGACCGCGAAGTACGCGTCGTGGACGCCGCTGACAATGTCGGGCCTGGTGACGTTGAGCACCTCGTTACAGCCCTCGTAGCCCTCGAAGTCGTCGAGGGTGGGGTCGTAGGACTGCAGCATCGTCCCCATCGCCCCGTCGGCGACCATCACGCGCTGGGAGAGGACTTCGCGGAAAGACGGGGAGGCGTTCATGCGGTCAAGCTTAACGGGCGCTACCCTGTCGGCAATTGACGCCGCGTCCAATTGGGATCCCCTCATGGCCTACCGCACCGTGCTCGTCGGCACCGACGGCTCCGCCTCCTCCTTCCGCGCCGTGTCCGCCGCCGCCTCTCTGGCCGCCGCCACCGGCGCCACCCTCGTCCTGGCCTGCGCCTATCTGCCCATGCGCGAGAGCAGCAGGGCCGCCGCCGCCGACGCGCTCGGCGACCTGGCCTACAAGGTCAGTGGATCGACCCCAGCCGACGACGCGCTGCGCGCGGCCAGGGAGCACGCGGTGGCGGCGGGCGCCTCGCAGATCGTGCTGGCCGCCGAGGAGGGCGACGCGGTGGACGCGCTGGTCAAGCTGGCCGGCACGCACCGCGCCGACCTGCTCGTGGTCGGCAACAGAGGGCTCAACAGCCTGGCGGGACGGCTGCTCGGGTCGGTGCCCTCCAGCGTCACCCACCGGGCCACCTGCGACGTCCTGGTCGTGCACACCACCTCGGGAAAGTGAGCCGCCCCTGAGTCACGCACGCCCCTCCGCCTCCAGGTCAGCGCGTGGCGGGCGGCGACACCCGCCGGACGGCCCCGCGAATTACGCCCGTGGAGATCAGTGACGTAGAGCCCTCCCCACCGCATAGGCTTAGGCGTTGAGAACAGCGAGAGGAGGCGGCGCGTGATCGAGCTCGAAGGGCTCCCCGAGCTCGTCGATCCGGTGCTCATCGCCGCGTTCGAAGGGTGGAACGACGCCGGTGAGGCGTCCAGTGGCGTGATCGCCCACCTGGAGAACGAATGGAAGGCCGAGCCGCTGATCGCGCTGGACCCGGAGGACTACTACGACTTCCAGGTCACGCGCCCCATCGTGGAGATGGGTGACGGGCTGACCCGCTCGATCGTCTGGCCGACGACCAGGCTCTCGCTGGCCCGCCCGCCCGGTCTCGAGCGCGACGTGGTGCTGCTGCGCGGCATCGAGCCGAACATGCGCTGGCGCGGCTTCTGCGACGAGCTCGTGGGCATCGCCCACGAGCTGGGCATCGAGCTGACGGTGATGCTGGGCGCGCTGCTCAACGACTCTCCGCACACCCGTCCCGTGCCGATCGTCGGATCGGCGACCGACGACGGGCTGGCCCGCTCCATCAACCTCGAGCTGACCCGCTACGAGGGGCCGACCGGCATCGTCGGGGTGCTGCAGCACGCCTTCGGCGCCGCGGGGCTGCGCGCGATCTCGCTGTGGGCCTCGGTGCCGCACTACGTGGCCCAGCCGCCCAACCCGAAGGCGACGCTGGCGTTGCTGCGCAGGGTCGAGGACGTGCTGGAGATCCCCGTGCCGCTGGGCGACCTCGTGGAGGAGTCGCGCGCCTGGGAGAACGGCGTGGACGAGCTCGCCTCGCAGGACAGCGAGGTGGCCGAGTACGTCAAGGAGCTCGAGGAGCGCAAGGACGCCGCCGAGCTGCCCGAGGCCTCGGGCGACGCGATCGCCGCCGAGTTCGAGCGCTACCTGAGGCGCAGGGACACCGACACCGGAGACCAGTGAGACCCGCCCGCCTTCCGCGCCCTTGACCACTCGTCGCGGCCGGAACGGGCGTGGCGACTGACAGGGAAGTCTCAGGAGTTGTTCTCTCCCATTTCCGTGATTTCGGGTAATAATCGGTGCCTCGCATGTTCCGGCGGTATTTCGTCCGTAGCTGGAACGCCAACCCGCATGAATGACATGACCAGGAGAAACACAGCTCTGTCACTTCACTGAATATCGGCACGGCCACGTTGAACCTATCCAGGTGACTGCGCACGTTAGGGCAACCATGGCTACTTCCCATGTGGACCCGCACCAGAGAAGTCAGGAGACCAGGCGGCGCGTGCTCGAGATGGCGCTGTCGCTGAGGGAGGAGCGCGGCGGAGGCCCTGTCGACCTCTTCCTCGCGCTGCTCCAGGACCGCCTTCCGCTCTGGCTGCGTATCTTGCACAACCTGTCCCACCTCGTGGGAAAGGGACAGGTGAGCGACAACCTGCTCCCCATCGCACGGGCGGGCATCGATTACTACCTGGAGGTCCAGTCGGCGGCGCTGCCCGCCTTCACCTCCCCCGCGGTCACGGTCCGCTTCCGCGAGGCCGTCCGCGACACCGGTCTCGGCCCGATGGCCGAGATCCTTCCGCTGGCGGGCTATCTCGAGGCCGAGCAGCGGCTCGGCAGGGTGGCGCCGTCAGTCGATCCCGTGGGCAGCGCGCGGCTGCTGCTCGCCGGATGTTTCCAGCACGCCTACTACGAGATGTTCGTCGGCGCGGACGCGGGCCCCTCCAGGGACGCCGGCGCCGAGGAGATCATCAAGGGGCTGCGGCTGGAGCCCGCCGCCTGATCGTGCCTGGCCCACACCAGGGCGGCGAGGTCTGGGTCGGCGCCGATCGGTTCGGTGACCAGGTCGGCGCCGGCGTTCGACAGCCTGTCGTGGAAGAAGCCTGGCGCCAGCAGGTAGGAGGCGAGCGCGACACGAGGGGCTGGGCCGTGCCGCATGCGGTCCAGCGCCTCCCCCACCGTCGGCTCCCCTCCCGTGGCGAAGGCGGCGGTGACGGGACGCGACAGCCGTACGGCCAGCAGTCTGGCGGCGGCGCGCACGTCGGCGAGGGCGGCGGGGTCGGAGGAGCCCGCGGCGCCGAGGATGACCGCGTCGGCCGGGCGCAGACCCGCTCGGGCGAGCCTGCGGGCCAGGGCGTGGGTGAGCAGCGGGTCAGGACCGAGCGGCCTGGCGACGGCGGCGTCCGGCCTGGCGCGCGCCACGACGTCCGGCAGGTCGATGTGGACGTGGTAGCCGCCGGCCAGCAGCAGCGGCACGACGGTGACCGGGCCCGGCAGCCAGGCCAGGACGTCGGCCAGCAGCGGCTTGCTGATCTCGAGGTAGGCCAGCTCGACCCGCCGTCCCGGCCGCAGGCCGCGCACCATCGCGGCCAGCCTGGCCAGCGTCTCCTCCCCCGCCGCGCTCCTGGTCCCGTGCGCGGCGATGACCAGCGTGCCCCGCGCGGAGGCCGTCACAGGCCTTCTCCGCGGTGGGTGGCCAGCCGGTAGCCGCGCTTGACCACGGTCTCGACGATGCCTGCGGGTCCGAGCGCCCTGCGCAGCCTGGTGACGGCCATCTCGACCGCGTGCTCGGCCGATTCACGCGAGGAGCCGCCCGGCAGCACGGTCCGCAGCTCCGAACGGGGCACCACGTGCCCCGGCTTGTCGGCAAGGCGCTTCAGCACGGCCATCGGCGCGGGCGGCAGCGGCTTGAGCTCGCCGTCCACGGCGACGGCGTGGCCGCGGATCTCCAGCTCGTGACCTCCCGCCACGAGCCTGGTCACGCTGTGCGCCGGCAGGTGCCTGGCGAGGGTCCTGGCCAGGGCGCCGAGCCTGGAGCGCTCCGGCTGGAGCACCGGCACGCCCTTGGCCACCAGCGGCTGCGCGGTCACCGGGCCCACGCACGCGGCGACGACCCTTCCGCCGAAGGCGGCGAGCAGCGCGTCCTCGAGCCCGTCGGCGCGGGCGGCGCCGAGCATCGCCAGGACGGCGGGCGCGCTGGTGAAGGCCACCGCGTCGACGCCGCCCGCGATGGACTGGGTGACCAGGCGGCGCAGCGGCGAGGTGTCGCGGTAGGGCAGCCAGCGGTAGACGGGCACCTCGATGACGTCGGCGCCCGCCTCGCGCAGCTCGGCGACGAAGCCGGTCAGCGGCTCGCCGTGCAGCTGCACGGCGATGCGGCGGCCGCGCAGGTCCTGGGCGAGCAGGTGCTGCTTGACCTCCTCGCAGGATTCCGTGGCGGGGGTCCAGTGGTCGTTGAGACCGGCCGCGCGCACCGCCCCCCTGGCCTTGGGGCCCCTGGTGAGGAGCCTGGCGCGGGTCAGGTGGTCCGACAGCTCCGCCGACAGCCCCCAGCCCTCGGCCGCGGCCATCCAGCCGCGGAAGCCGACGCCGGTCGTGACGACGACGTCGTCGACGGGCGCCTCCAGGCTGCGGCGGGTGGCGGCGAGCAGGTCGGTGTCCTCGGCCAGCGGCACGAGCCTGATCGCCGGAGCGCTGACCACGCGGGCGCCGCGCCTTTCCAGCAGCGCGCAGAACTCCTCGCGCCGCCTGGTCGCGGTCACCCCGATGGTGAACCCGGCCAGCGCGTCGGGCGCGGTCTCAGGGGATCCCGCCTCCTCCGCCGCCGGGGCGATCAAAGCCCCACCTCCACTCTGCCGTCGGTCACCCTGGTCGGGTAGGTGGCCACGCTCACCGAGGGGTCGTCCAGGCACTCCCCCGTGACCAGCGAGAAGACCTGCTTGTGCATGGGCGAGGCGACCGTGGGCTCCTCACCCCTGCTGCCGACGATGCCGCGGGAGAGCACGTTGGCGCCGGTGAAGGGGTCGAGGTTGGCGATGGCGTGGACGTCGCCGTCGAAGGTGCGGAACAGGGCCACCTGGTGGCCTTCCACCAGCGCGCACGCCCCCCGCTCCGGCAGCAGGGCGGTGTAGGCGCAGACGGCGACCCAGACGCGGGCGGGCAGTTCGGCGACTGTCATCTGTGGTGCTCCTTTGCGATCAGGCGGGCGAGCCGAGGCGGTCGAGGGGGATCAGCACGGGTTTGATCTGGTCGCGCTCGGTCTCGAAGACGATCGAGGGGTCGGGGACACCCGGCGCGTTGACGAAGCTGACGAACCTGCTGAGCTTGTCGGGGTCCTCGATGGTGGCGCGCCACTCGTCGACGTAGGTGGCCACGTGCCGCTCCATCTGCTCCTCCAGCGAGGCGCAGATGCCGAGGGAGTCGTCCACGATCACCGACCTGAGGTAGTCGAGGCCGCCGTCCAGCGACTCCACCCACGCGGCGGTGCGCTGCAGCCGGTCGGCGGTGCGGATGTAGAACATCAGGAACCTGTCGATGATCCTGATGAGCTCGTCGGTGGGGACGTCGGAGACCAGCAGGTCGGCGTGGCGGGGCTTGAAGCCGCCGTTGCCTCCCACGTAGAGGTTCCAGCCCTGCTCGGTGGCGATGATGCCGAAGTCCTTGGAGCGGGCCTCCGCGCACTCGCGGGCGCAGCCCGACACCGCCGACTTGAGCTTGTGCGGGGAGCGCAGTCCTCGGTAGCGCAGTTCCAGGGCGATGGCCAGGCCGACGGAGTCCTGCACGCCGTAGCGGCACCAGGTGGAGCCGACGCAGGACTTCACCGTGCGCAGCGCCTTGCCGTACGCGTGGCCCGACTCGAAGCCCGCGTCGACCAGGCGCTTCCAGATCTGCGGCAGCTGCTCGACGCGGGCGCCGAACAGGTCGATCCGCTGACCTCCGGTGATCTTGGTGTAGAGGCCGAAGTCGCGGGCCACCTCGCCGACGACGATGAGCTTCTCCGGGGTGATCTCGCCGCCTGGGACGCGCGGGACGACGGAGTAGGTGCCGTTCTTCTGGATGTTGGCCAGGAAGTGGTCGTTGGTGTCCTGCAGCGCGGCCCGCTCGCCGTCCAGCACGTGGCCGTTGTGCAGGGAGGCGAGGATGGAGGCGACGGCCGGCTTGCAGATGTCGCAGCCCCTGCCCCTGCCGCACATGGCGATCAGCTCGGAGAAGGTCGTGACGCCGCGCACGCGGACGATGTCGAACAGCTCGGCCCTGCTGTGGTCGAAGTGCTCGCACAGGGCCTTGGACAGCTCGACGCCCGACTTCTCCAGCAGCTGCTTCAGCATCGGCACGCACGAGCCGCAGGTGGTGCCCGCGCGGGTGCAGGCCTTGAGCCCGGGAACGTCGCAGACGCCGTCGCAGATCGCCTCGCGCACCGCGCCGGCCGTGACGTTGTTGCAGGAGCAGACCTGGGCGTCGTCCGGCAGGTCGAGAGCGGCCGCCGAGCCGGTGAACAGCAGGTCGGAGGGGGAGGCGGGCAGCGGCTTGCCGACGAAGGGCTTCAGCGTGGTGTACGGCGCCGCGTCGCCCACGCAGATCCCGCCAAGCAGCGTCCGCGCGTCGTCGGAGATGAACAGCTTCTTGTAGACGCCGCCCACGGGGTCCATGTAGGTGACGTCGAGCGCGCCCTCCATCGCGCCGAACTGAGCCACCTCGACACCGAGCAGCTTGAGCTTGGCCGACATGTCCGCGCCGTGGAAGGCGGCCGAGCCGCCGAGCATCCGGTCGACGGCCACCTCGGCCTGGGTGAAGCAGGGGCCGACCAGGCCGTAGACCATGCCGCCGACCAGCGCGCACTCGCCCACCGCGTAGATCGAGGGGTCGGCGGTGCGCATGCCCTCGTCGACGACGATCCCGCCGCGCGCGCCGACCTCGAGGCCGCAGTCCCTGGCCAGCTCGTCGCGGGGCTTGATGCCGGCCGAGAAGACGACCACGGAGGCGTCGATCACGCCGCCGTCGCTGAGCACCACCCTGTCCGGCTCGATCGAGGCCAGTGAGACGCCCGCGTGCACGCTCAGCCCGAGGTTGGAGATGTGCCCCTTGAGCACCGAGCCGCCGCCCTCGTCCACCTGACGCGGCATCAGCCACGGGCTGAGCTCCACGATGTGGGTGTCGAGGCCGAGCCCGCGCAGCGCGTCGGCGGCCTCGAGGCCGAGCAGCCCGCCGCCGACGACCACGCCCCGCGCGGCTCCCGAGGCGGCCTGCCTGATGCGCTCCAGATCGTCGATCGTGCGGTAGACGAAGGCGCCGGAGGCGCCGGGCACGGGCGGCACGAACGGCGCGGAGCCCGTCGCCAGCACCAGGGTGTCGTACGGCTCGGCGTGCCCGTCCTCGGTCGTGACGACCTTCGCCGCCCTGTCGATCCCGGTGACCCTGGACGACAGCCGCGTCACCACACCCGGCAGCTCGGGATACTCCAGCTCCTCCAGGGTGACGCCCTGCAGGTAGGAGGTGAGCGCCACCCTGTCGTAGGCGGGCAGCGGCTCCTCGCCGAACACGGTGACGTGCCCGTCGAACCCCCTGCTGAGCAGGGTCTCGACCAGCCGGTGCGCCGTCGGGCCGTAGCCCACCACGACAAGCCTGTTCACGCGGAAACCCCCTCTTGCTCGCACAGCCAGCCGACGATGCCCTCGACGGCGTCGCGGCAGGTGCCGCAGCCCGTCGTGGCCCTGGTCGCGGCGGCCACCGCTGTCACGTCTCGCGCGCCGGACTCCCAGCACGCCCTGATCTGGCCCTTGGTCACGTTGTTGCACTGGCAGACCTTGGCCGAGTCCGGCATCCTGACCGGGCTGTCGGCCACCGCCGCTCCCCCGGCGCCGGGGAAGAGCAGCCCCGCCCTGTCACCGGGCAGCGGCCCTCCCCTGTCGAAGAGCTGGGTGAGGGTTCCCACGGCGGCGCTCTCGCCCAGCAGGATCGCGCCCACCAGGCGGCCCTCGCGGATGACGAGCTTGCGGTAGGTGCCGCGCGCCCTGTGGCTGAAGCGCACCACCTCCGCGTGCTCCTCGGTCAGGTGGGTCTCGCCCATCGCGGCCAGCTCCACGCTCTTGGCCTTGAGCCTGGTGACCATGCGCGAGCCGCGGTAGCGGGCGTCCTTGGCCGTGCCCGTGATCACGTCGGCCACCACGGCGGCCTGCTCCCACGCGGGCGCGACCAGGCCGTAGACGACGCCGTCGTGCTCGGCGCACTCGCCGATCGCGAAGACCGCGGGGTCGTCGGTGCGCAGCTCGTCGTCCACGACGACACCGCGGCGCACCTCCAGGCCCGCCTGGGCGGCCAGCTCGGTCTCCGGCCGCACGCCACAGGCCAGCACCACGAGGTCGCCTTCGACCAGCGTGCCGTCGGCCAGCCTGACGCCCTCGGGCAGCACCTCGGCCGCGCTCACGCCGGTGCGGATCTCCACGCCGAGGCCGGCGAGGGTCTCGCCGAGCACCAGCCCCGCCTCGGCGTCGAGCTGGCGCTCCATGAGGTGGCCCGCCAGGTGCAGCAGCGTGACCGGCAGGCCGCGGCCCGCCAGGCCGCGCGCGGCCTCGATGCCGAGCAGCCCGCCGCCGACCACGACCGCCCTGGAGCTGGTACGGCTGGCGGCCAGGATCTCCTGGCAGTCGTCGAGGGTGCGGAAGGGGATGGCCCGCTCGACGCCGGGGATCGGCGGGACGACCGCGCTGCTGCCCGTGGCCAGCACCAGCACGTCGTACGGCACGCGCCGGCCGTCCTCGGCGATCACCGTTCTGGTCTCCCTGTCGATCTGGACGACGGGGGTGCCGAGGACCGCCTCGACGCCGTGCTCGCCGTACCAGGAGGGATCCAGCAGGCGTACCTGGTCGGGCCCCGAGCTCCCGGCCAGGACGTTCGACAGCAGCACCCTGTTGTAGGGCTGCCAGGTCTCCGCGCCGAACACGGTGACCCTGATCTCCTTGTCGCGGGCGCGCACCTCGCTGACCAGGCGCGCTCCCGCCATGCCGTTGCCGATCACGATGAGCCTCATGCGACCTTCTCCAGTCTGACCGCGCACACCTTGAACTCCGGCATCCGTGAGGTCGGGTCGAGTGCGGGATTGGTGAGGCGGTTGGCGCCCTCCCAGTGGAAGGGCATGAAAACGGTGTCGGATCTGATGGCTTCGCTGATCCTGGCCACTCCCTCGGTGGCGCCCCTGCGGCTGCTGACGCGCACGAGATCGCCCGCGCCGATGCTCAGGTGCTCGGCGAGGTCGGGGTGGAGCTCGACGAACGGCTCGGGCGAGGCCTCGACCAGCGGGGCGATCCTGCGGGTCTGCGCCCCCGACTGGTAGTGGGCCAGGACCCTGCCGGTGGTGAGGTAGACGGGGAAGTCGGCGTCGGCCTCCTCCGCGGCCGCCCTGTGCGTGACGGGCACGAACCTGGCCAGGCCGTCGGGGGTGTGGAAGCGGTCGAGGAACATGCGCGGCGTGCCGGGGTGCTCCGGGGTGGGGCAGGGCCAGAACAGGCCGTCGCGCTCGTAGGTGATGCCCGAGTAGTCGGCCGTGCCGCCCTGCGAGGCGCGGCGCAGCTCGTCGAAGACCTCGCGCGGCTCGGCGGGCCAGGTGTGGCCCATCCGCAGCGCGAGCTCCTGGATGATCTCCAGGTCGGAGCGCACGCCCTCGGGCGGCTCGACGGCCTTGCGCCGCAGCTGGACCCTGCCCTCCAGGTTGGTCATGGTGCCGTTCTCCTCGGCCCACTGCGTGCTCGGCAGCACCACGTCGGCCAGGCGCGCGGTCTCGCTCAGCACGAAGTCGACGACGACCAGCAGGTCGAGGCTCTTCAGCCGCTCGGTGACGTGCGCGGACCTGGGCGCGGAGACCACCGGGTTCGAGCCGAAGACCAGCAGCGCCTTGGGCCCCTCGGCGGTGCCGAGCGCGTCGAGCAGTTCGTAGGCCGAGCGGCCGGGGCCTGGCAGCGTGCCGGGCTCGACGCCCCAGACGGCCGCGACGTGCGCGCGGGCCGCAGGGTCGTCGATCTTGCGGTAGCCGGGCAGCTGGTCGGCCTTCTGGCCGTGCTCCCTGCCGCCCTGCCCGTTGCCCTGGCCCGTCACGCACCCGTAGCCGGAGCCCGGCGTGCCGGGCAGGCCGAGGGCGAGGGCGAGATTGATGAACGCGGTGACGGTGTCGGTGCCTTTGGCGTGCTGCTCGGCCCCCCTGCCCGTCAACAACACCGCTTTATTAGCATTTTTCAGCATTTGTACGGCTTGGCGGATGGCGGCCACCGGAACTCCCGTGACCCGCTCGACCCTTTCTGGCCACCATTCCGACACCGAAATTCGAACCGCTTCAAAACCGGACGTGCGACGCGCGATGTATTCGCTGTCGAGAGCCCCCTCGGAGATCGCCACGTGCAGCAGGCCGAGCGCGAGCGCGAGGTCCGTCCCCGGCGTCGGCTGCAGGTGCAGCGCGGCCAGCTTGGCGGTCGCGGTGCGCCTGGGGTCGATGACGATCAGGTCGGGCCGCGTGAGGTGCCTGACGATCGGCGGCATGGTCTCGGCCACGTTCCCGCCCGCCAGGAGCACCACGTCGGCCGCCGCCAGGTCGGTCAGCGGAAAGGGCATCCCCCTGTCGGCGCCGAAGGCCCTGACCGAGGCGGCCGCCGCCGACGACATGCAGAAGCGGCCGTTGTAGTCGATCTGGCTGGTGCCGAGCGCGACCCTGGCGAACTTGCCCAGCTGGTAGGCCTTCTCGTTGGTCAGCCCTCCGCCGCCGAACACGGCCACGCCGTCGGGACCGTGTTCGGAGCGCACCGCGCCCAGGCGGGAGGCCACGTGGTCGAGCGCCTGCTCCCAGGTGGCAGGACGGCCGTGCAGCAGCGGCGTGGTCAGCCGGTCCGGGCTCGACAGGAGCTCGGCGGCGGTCCAGCCCTTCTGGCACAGCGCGTCGGTGGCCTCGACCGTGACCCGCTCCCCCACGGTCAGCGACATGCCGCACTGCAGCGCGCAGTACGGGCAATGGGTGAGCGTAGGAGAAGTCACGCGATCGATGGTGCTTTTGGGCCGTTTCACACCGGGGTCCCTTCTGTTACTAACGTGCTAACAGCGGCTCACCGCGCCAGTGAGAAGTTTCAGACGCGGGCGTGGGCGAGGCTGGGGAGCCTGGCGACGCCGACCGTGCGCGTGTAGCACCACCAGGTGACGGCGAAGCAGGCGGCGTAGAACAGGCCGAAGGCGACGAAGGCGGCGGCGGGGCTGCCGGTCGCCGCGAAGGACATGCCGAAGCCACGGTTGATGAGGAAGCCGCCGAACGCGCCGATGGCCGAGATGATGCCGATCGCGGCGGAGGCCTGGCGCTTGCCGTACAGGAGGGCCTGTTCGCCGGTGCCGAACTGCTCGGCGGCCTTGGCCTGGAAGATGGCCGGGATCATGCGGTAGGTCGAGCCGTTGCCGATGCCGGCGGTGACGAACAGGGTCTGGAAGGCCAGGAAGAACAGCCAGAAGCTGCCAGAGGCGCTGGCCAGCCAGACCAGGACGACGCCCGCGCCCATCGCGGCGAAGTTCCAGAGCGTGACGGGCGCGCCGCCAAGGCGGTCGGACAGCCAGCCGCCGACCGGCCTGATGAGCGAGCCGAGCAGCGGGCCGACGAAGGCGACCGCCGCCCACGCCGAGCCGGGGAACAGGCTCTTGGCCAGCAGGGGGAAGGCGGTGGAGTAGCCGATGAACGAGCCGAAGGTGCCGATGTAGAGGAAGGACATCACCCACGTCTGCGCCTTGCCCGCCACCGCCCACTGCTCCCGGGGGCTGGCCTTGGCGCTGGCCAGGTTGTCCATGAAGAACCAGGCGCAGGCGGCGGCCACCACGACGAACGGCACCCAGAACCAGCCGGCGGCGGCCAGGCCGAACGCGCCGATCACCAGCGGCATGACCAGCTGCACGGAGCTGACGCCGATGTTGCCGCCCGCCGCGTTCAGGCCGAGCGCCGAGCCCTGCTTGTGCTGGGGGTAGAAGTAGGTGATGTTGGCCATGCTGGAGGCGAAGTTGCCGCCGCCGAAGCCCGCCGTCGCCGCGATCACCAGGAACACCCAGTACGGCGTGCCCGGATCGCTGACCGCGACGCCGAGCAGCACCGCGGGGATGAGCAGCAGCAGCGCGCTCACCACGGTGAAGGTGCGCCCGCCGAACCTCGCGGGGCCGAAGGTGTAGGGGATCCGCAGCGCGGAGCCGATCAGGTTGGGCAGCGCCACCAGCCAGAACAGCTGGTCGGTGGTGAAGTCGAAGGCGCCCATCTTGGCCGCGACGATGCTCCACAGCGTCCAGACGGTGAAGCCCACGTGCTCGGCCAGGATGGAGAAGGCCAGGTTGCGCCTGGCCACCCGCTTGCCGTCCCGCTCCCAGAATGCGGGGTCGTCAGGGTGCCAGTCGGCGATCCAGCGCGCCATCGTTCCTCCTACGGTTCGGGGATCTCGACCGTAGGAAGGGCGGGTTACGCACCTTGACGATGTGTGACGGTGCGCCGGTTACATGTCACTCACCGCCGTAACAATCAATGCATGTGTTTCACCTGCGCAACACGGCGTTAACACCGCGCCAGGGTGCGCCCCCGGCATCGGCGGGCGGACGCTCCCCTCCTCGGTCGAGCCGCCCTTCGGTCAGGACCGGGACGGCGCCGTCGTCGCCGAGGTCATGGCGCAGGCGCCACATGTGGCTGTTGCCGCGGTGCGCCCGCGCTCGGCCGCCGCCCTCGCCCACTCCTCACCCTCGGCCCTGTGAGCAGCGCGAAAGAGCGGCGGAACAGATCGTGTACTCCGATCGCGCCTTTTCCCTCGACCGGGCCCGCCGGGCGATCCACCGGTTCGTGTTCGTTCGCGGGGCGAGCGACGGTTCGTCCCGCGCCGCAATGGGAATCGTTTCCTGGACGACGACAACGTTCTCGGGGAGTTGCCGTGGCCGTGCAGCGCATCCGCGCTTTCGACGATCCTGTGCTGCGCGCCGTCGCGCGGCCGGTGACCGCGTTCGACAAGGAGCTTCGCGGCCTGGTCAAGTCGCTGACGCTCACGATGCGCCAGGGCGCGGGACGCGCCGGGCTCGCCGCCCCGCAGCTCGGGGTGCAGGCCAGGGTGGTCGTCTTCGACTACGACGGCAGGGCGGGACACCTGGTCAACCCGCGGCTGGAGCTGTCGGAGCGCACGATCGTGGCCGACGAGGCGTGCCTGTCGGCGCCTGGCCTGTGGTGGCCGCTGGAGCGTTCCTTCGGGGTCACCGCGCGCGGTCGCGACATGTACGGCAAGCCAGTGACGGTCAGGGCCATCGGGACACTGGCCAGGGTGCTGCAGCACGAGGTGGACCATCTCGACGGCGTGCTGTTCGTCGACCGTCTGGCCGACGACGAGCGCGACCGCTTCATGGAGATGGCTCGCTGATCCTGCCCTGGTGCTCGGCCCTGGTCAGGCCCGCTCGACGATGAGGCGGGCCAGGTCGACGACCGTGGCCCTGCGGCGGGCCAGCGACCTGGCCGCGTCGGGCTCGTCGAGGACGAGCCTGCGCAGCTGCGGCACCGAGAAGTTCCACTGCACCAGCCCCAGCACCGTGAACAGCAGGTCCTGGGCGGCGGTCCTCGACTCCACGCCACCTGCCACCAGCGCGGTCGTGTGACCCTCGTAGGTCTCGCGCCGCTCCTCCTCGCCGAGGGGCGCCTTCGGCGCGGGCCACGACAGCGCGGGCGACCAGGCCGTCGCCGAGCACGGCGCCACGCTGCCGCTCGGCAGGTTCGGCACGCCTGAGGAGGCGGCCTCGGCGGCGCTGTTCGTGATGGCCAACGCCTACGTGACGGGCACCGTGCTCACCGTGGACGGCGGCGCGAGCCTGGCCTGACCGAAAACCGGATGCGCGCAGGCCAAAGGTGCCTCTAGCCTGGCAGACATGTCTACGCCCCGGATCTCTTAGCTCGGACACCCGCCTTCGTACCACCCGTGTGTCCAAGAGCTTATCCGGAGCGTTACCTCATGATTACCTTTCGTGATGTCGACGTGCGCGTCGGCGCGCGTCTGCTGCTGTCCGGCATCACCGCCCACATCGCCCCCGGCGACCGTGTCGGCCTGGTCGGCCGCAACGGCGCGGGCAAGACCACGCTGATGCGGATCCTGGCGGGGCAGGGCAGGCCCGCCGCGGGAACCGTCGTCCGCACGGGCCCCGTCGGCTACCTCCCCCAGGATCCTTCGGCCGCCGACCCCTCGCTCACCGTCACCGACCGCATCCTGTCGGCCCGCGGCATGGACGAGGCCGTCCGCGCCCTGCGCGCCGCCGAACTCGCCCTCGCCGAGCTCCCCGCGGACTCGGCCATGGCCCGTTACGTCAGGGCCGAGGCGGAGTTCCAGGCCCGAGGCGGATACGCCGCCGAGGCCGAGGCGGCGAGGGTCGCGGCGGGCCTCGGCCTGCCCGACCGGCTGCTGGCCCAGCCGCTCGGCACCCTCTCGGGCGGCCAGCGGCGGCGCGTCGAGCTGGCCAGGGTTCTGTTCGCGGAGCGGGGCACGCTGCTGCTGGACGAGCCCACCAACCACCTCGACGGCGACTCCATCGCGTGGCTGCGCTCCTTCCTCGCCTCCTACCAGGGCGGCCTGGTGGTCATCAGCCACGACACCGACCTGCTGGCCGACGTGGTCAACAGGGTATGGCGGCTGGACGCCGAGCTGGCGGCGATGGAGGTGCACAACACCGACTGGAAGACCTACCTCGCCGACAGCGGGGCCGCCGAGCGTCGCAGGGTACGGCAGCGGGCCGCCGCCGAGCGCAAGGCCGCCGCGCTGCGCGCCCAGGCCGACAGGATGCGGTCCAACGTGGCCACGGCCGTACGCGCTCGCGACATGGCACGCCGCGCCGACCGGATGCTGGCGGGGGTCGAGCCCGCCCGCCGTACCGAGAAGGTCGCCAGGATCCGGCTGCCCGAGCCTGCGCCGAGCGGACGCGTCCCGCTGGGCGCGGTCAGCCTCGGCAAGTCCTACGGGAGCCTGGAGGTCCTGACCGGCGTGGACCTGGCCGTCGACAGGGGCGCGCGGCTCGTGGTGCTCGGCCTGAACGGCGCGGGCAAGACCACGCTGCTGAAGATCCTCGCGGGACGGCTCGCGCCCGACTCCGGCAGGGTGGTGCACGGTCACGGCCTGCGGCTCGGCTACTTCGCCCAGGAGCACGACACGCTCGACCCTGCCCGAACCGTCGGGCAGAACCTGGCCTTGGCCGCGCCGGGGCTGAGCGACGGCGAAGCCCGCAACATCCTCGGCTCGTTCCTGTTCGGCGGCGACGACGTCGACAAGCCCGCCGGGGTGCTGTCGGGCGGCGAGAAGACGCGGCTGGCGCTGGCGGGTCTGGTCAGCTCGGGGGCGAACGTGCTGCTGCTCGACGAGCCGACCAACAACCTCGACCCGGCTTCGCGGGCGGAGGTGCTGAGGGCGGTGGGCGCGTACAAGGGGGCGGTGGTGATGGTCACGCACGACGAGGAGGCGGTCGAGGCGCTGCGGCCCGAGCGGGTGCTGGTGCTGCCCGACGGCGTCGAGGACCTCTGGAACGAGGGCTACGCGGACCTGATCAGCCTGGCGTGACGGGCTCGGCCCACCGGCGCCGGGCCCGCAACGCCGGACCCGGCGCTCGGCGATCGCCGAGCCGCCGCGGCGGGACGGCGTGCGTCCCTGACCCGGCCGGTCTGGTCGGGTCAGGCGCGGAATGCCGATCAATTGCGTGGATGACCAGACATTAACCTAACGCAACTGGTCAATCACCCTCAGTTGCGGGATGGTGTTCGCGTTCTGATCAACCTGCCCAGGAGGCACCATGCTGCTTGCTCGCCACCTACTGGCCGGCGTCGCCGTCGCCGTCGTGAGCGCGTCCACCGTCCTGCCCGCCGCGGCCGCCACGGCCGCCGCCCACCTGCCCGCCCCCGACACCCTCACCCACGACGCCCCCGTCTGCCTGGACGCCACCAAGTCCCGCACCAACGGCACCAAGGTCCAGCTGTGGCAATGCGTCGGCAACGCCAACCAGAGATTCGTGATCGACAACGGCCTGATCAAGGTCGAGGACACCGCCGGCACCGCCACCCCCATGTGCCTGGACGCCACCAAGTCCCGCACCAACGGCGCCCAGGTCCAGCTGTGGCAATGCGTCAGCAACACCAACCAGCTCTGGGTCATCAGGAGAGGAGAGATCGTCATCAAGGACACCATCGACACCGCCAGCCCGATGTGCCTGGACGTCGGCAACTCCCGCGCCAACGGCACCAAGGTCCGCCTGTGGAAGTGCATGAACAACGCCAACCAGAAGTTCGTCATCTACGACGGCAAGATCAAGCTCCAGGACACCCTGGCCTGACCGCCGGCCACGCCGGACACACCAAGGGCCGCGACCCGGGCTCACCCGCCCGGTCCCGGCCCTCCCCCCTCCACTGAACGCGGCCTGCTCGTGCGGGACGTGGCCACGAGCCTTGCAGGCCGGCCGCAGCGCTTCGGCGATGTAGCCGGCCGGCGGAAGATCTCGTTCACGGGGCACAGGCGACGACGAGCGGGATTTTTGGCACGAAACCCACGATGAGGGGTGTTCCGGCCACTGTTCCGGGCGGGCGGCGTCGCCCAGACTGCTTTCCATGACCGACGCACCCACCGGCCGTACGGCCGCCTTCCATATCCTCGCCACCGGCTACACCACCTCCACCGGACCCGGCGTGGCCGCGACCGTCTCCTACGTCACCGAGGGCGACCTCAGGATCGTGGTGGATCCCGGCATGGTCGCGAGCCAGTCGGTGATCACCGACGCGCTCGCCGACCTCGGCCTCAAGACGGACGACATCACCGACGTGGTCCTCAGCCACCACCACCCCGACAACATCCTCAACGTCGGCCTGTTCGGCCAGGCACGCATCCACGACCACAAGGCGATCTACCAGGGCCACCACTGGACCAGCAGGGACGCCGAAGGGTACGAGTTCTCCCCGTCGCTCAGGCTGATCGCCACCCCCGGCCACAGCGCCGAGGACATCACCCTGCTGGCCGGCACCGCCGAGGGCGTCGTGGCCTTCGCCGGCGACCTGTGGTGGCGGGCCGACGGCCCCGCCGACGACCCGGTCACCATCGACCGCGACGTCCTGCGGGCCGGCAGGGAGCGCGTGCTGGCCGTCGCCGACGTCATCGTCCCCGGCCACGGCGCGCCCTTCACCCCGACGGCGGCCACTCCCCGCTGACGCTCCGCCACGCCAGGGTCAGGGGCTGGACCGAGATCTTCGGCCATCGCCGTACTGCGTCAACCGTTCACGGTGCGTCTGGCGGCGTAGGCCTGTCGCCACTCCTCGGCCGCCTGGATCATGGCCTGGCCGACGTGCTCGAAGAAGTGGCCGATGTCCTGCATGCGGACACCGGCGGGGGTGGTCGCGCCGAGGACCTGCGCGCCTTGGCGGGCGATGTCGGCCAGCATGGCGTTCTGGCGGGCGCTGGCCATCCAGCCGCGCAACCAGGCGTCGGCGTCGATGACGTACCGGTCGCGCCGCCGGCGGGGGTCGCGTTCGCGCCTGATGAGCTCCTGCTGTTCGAGCTCGCCGACGGCCTTGGAGATGGAGGCGGGGCTGACCTGGAGGCGCTGGACGAGCTCGGCGGCGGTCAGGCTGCCGCCGTCGGTGACGTACAGGCAGGTGAGCACCCGGGCCGTCATCCGCGGCAGACCCGTGCCGACCATCATCGCGGTGAACTGCTCCTCCAGTTCGTGGACGGCCTCGGGGTCGCGCCCGTGTGAGTCGGTGACGGCCGGAGGGGCCGGGGCCGGCTTGCGGCGGCGAGTACGCCCCTGGGTCGCCCGCTGCGCCTGGTCGGCGCGGTAGCCGCCGGCGCCGCCGTTGCGGGCCACCTCCCGGGTGATGGTGGAGATGGGCCTGTCCAGACGGCCGGCGATCTCGGTGTAGGTGAGTCCTTCCGCCAGCCCCTCGGCGATCTGCTGCCGGTCCTGGTGGGTCAGTCTGCCTCCGGGCATCGGTCCTGCCTCCGTCTCACGTCCTCTGGTGTGGCCAGTATTGCGTTCGCCAACACTCCATTGCAAACGGCTCGGATCTTGATTTGCATTCGCCTTCATCGCCATTGCAAAACGCTGTGCAGTTGACCTGGCATATTGCCCGTTTATCTACTTTCTAGATTGACGAATCACTGAAAGCAAGTTAGCTTTTAGTGATTCGCAAACAAGCGATGCGATCGGGGCCGCCCCCTTCCCGTCGCCGTGATCGGAGCCCCCTCATGACTTCCTTCCTCACCCCCGTGCGCACCTGGCACCGTCCGCTGGTGGTCTGCGCGCTGCTCATGCTGGGCCTCGTGCCGGCCGCCGGCGTCGGGCTCGCGGTGGACGACCGGACCCTGCTCGGCGAGTCGGTGTGGGTCAAGCCGTTGAAGTTCGGCTTCGCCTTCGCCCTCTACAGCGGCACGCTGGCGTGGCTGCTGACCAAGCTGCGCAAGGGAGGACGCCTGGGGTGGTGGGTCGGCACCGTCTTCGCGCTGGCCGCGATCGTTGAGGTCGCCACCATCACCGTCCAGGCGGCGCGCGGCACCATCAGTCACTTCAACGCCAACCAGAACGATCCGGTCACCCTGGCCCTGGTCCCCGTCCTCACCTACGGCGTGATGATCATCCTCATCGCCCAGCTGATCATCGCGGTGGTCGTACTGATCCAGCGCACCGGCGGAGCGGCCCTGAACAGGGCGATCCGCGCCGGGCTCGGGCTGGCCACCTTCGGCATGCTCGTGCCGATCTACTGGATGGTCGCCGAGATCAACCCGCGTACGGTGACCGACGCCAACGGCGAGCCCGTGCAGATGTACCAAGGGCACGGCATCGGCGACCCCGACGGCAACGGCATGCCCCTCACCGGCTGGAGCGTGAGCGGCGGCGACTTCCGGGTCCCGCACTTCTTCGCCCTGCACGGCATCCAGGTGCTCCTCCTGCTCGCCGCCGCCCTGGCCGTCCTCGCCGGCAGGCACGCCTGGCTGCGCGAGGAGAAGGTCCGCGCCCGCCTGGTCGGCGCCGCGGCCCTCGGCTACACCGGGCTGGTCGCGACCGTGACCTGGCAGGCAGGGCGTGGGCAGTCCCTCATCCACCCGGACATGGCGACCCTGACCACCGCCGCCGCGGTGCTGCTGGTCACGGCGGCGGCCACCGCATGGGTGATCGTCACCGCCCGACGCGTCGCCGTCGCACCGCTCCCGGCCGTGCAGTCCCACCGCTAGATCACCTGAAACCGCCCGACCTTCTCACATCCACTCAATGGAGGCATCAACATGACCAAGCCCCTCTCCCTGCTCCTCGCCGCGGTGACGGCGGCGGGGACCGCCATGACGGCCCCCGCGGCCTCCGCTGCCCCCGCCCCCGGCCATCTCGAGGTGCGACGCGTTCTTGACAGCGCCGTGGCCAAGAGCGGCGCTCCCGGCATCGTCGCCGACATCCGCGACGGCCGCGGCAGGTGGTTCGGTGCGGCAGGCGTGTCCGACACCAGGACCGGCCGCAAGCGCCAGCCGCACGAGCGCTTCCGCGTCGGCAGCGCCACCAAGGCCTTCACCGCGGTCGTGGTCCTGCAACTGGCCGCCGAAGGCAGGCTGAGCCTGGACGACACCGTGGACAGGTGGCTGCCCGGCCTGGTCCGAGGCGGCGGCTACGACGGCACCAAGATCACCATCCGGCAGTTGCTCAACCACACCAGCGGCATCTACAACTACGGCAACGACGAGGAGTTCTTCGCCAGGGGCAAGGGCGAGGCCTGGTTCGAGCACCGCTACGACACCTACACCCCCGAGCAGCTGGTGAAGATCGGTCTGGCACATCCGCCCTACTTCCAGCCGGGCAAGGGCTTCGGCTACTCCAACACCAACTACTTCCTGGCCGCCATGATCGTCGAGAAGGCGACCGGCAACACGTACGGCGAGGAGCTCACGCGGCGGATCATCCGCCCGCTGGGGTTGACCGGAACCTACCTGCCCGGCGACGAGGCGAAGATCCGCGGCTCGCACCCCCGGCACTACTCCACGCTGTTCTCCCAGGACGCCAACCCCAAGATCCACGATGCGACCGAGATGAACCAGTCCTTCGCCTGGGCCGCAGGCGGCGTCGTCTCCACCACCGGCGATCTCCACCGCTTCGTCGGAGCGCTCCTGACCGGAGGCCTGCTGCCGCCCGCCCAGCAGAAGGAGATGTTCACCACCGTCGCCACCGAGGGCGGCCCGCCGTGGATCCCCTTCACCCGCTACGGTCTCGGCCTGTTCTCCCAGAAGCTGTCGTGCGACGTGACGGTCTGGGGCATCGGCGGGGCGACCTACGGCTCGTGGGTGTACGCCATGGGCTCCCGCGACGGCAAGCACCTGCTGGTCAGCCACGTCAACGGCGACTGGAACGGCCTGAGCGTCTTCGGCGACATGCTGTCGGCCGAGTTCTGCCCGGCCACGCCCCGATGACCGCGACCACGCCGTAGCACCCGGGGGCGGCCCAGCGCCTCCACGCACGACGCGGGCGGCTACGACGGCAGCGGGCCCTCGGGCGGTGACGGGGCGGCGGCGGTTCATGACGGGACGAGGCCGTGCCCGCCCGGTTGGCCTCGGGCGATGATGTCTGCCGAGGCGGAGGTCGCCTCCAGCGTGCACGGATACGGCCTTCGGCCGGGCCGCCCCGCCCGCCCGGGCGAGGGGGCACGCGAGCCGAGCCCCGGGGCGAAGGCCCCGGGGCTGCGGTGATTGCCTGTCAGGAGGCCAGCGGCAGGAGGGTGCGGCGTTCGGTGGGGGTGGTGCCACCCCATACGCCGTCCGTCTGCCTGGTGGCCAGTGCGTAGTCGAGGCAGGGCTGCCTGACGGGGCAGCCGACGCAGATGGACTTGGCGCGTTCGACCTGCGCGTGTCCCGCGCCCTCGAGCGAGATGGGAAAGAAGATTTCTGGGTCCTCGTCCAGGCAGGCGGCCCGGCGCGAGCGGTCGAGGATGAACATAGGGTTCCAGACCTGGTCAGATGGCGTCGTGCGCACCCTCGGTACCCGGAGATTCACCAAGCAAACTGTCCCAATCGGCAATAAATCTGGCTATTCCGTACCGAGCGAGGGCCGCCTGACGAGCCGCTTTGCCGTACTGGCTCGCGAGGGAGGGGTCGGAGACGAACGCGGACAGCGCCTCGACCAGCACAGGGAGCTTGGTCGACAGGACGCCGGCGTCGGCGGGAACGGCCTCGACGGCCTCGGTGGCGGCCAGCGCCACGACGGGCATGCCGAGCATCATCGCCTCGATGAGCGAGAGGCCGAGCGAGGTCCAGCGGTAGGGGTGCAGGTAGGCGCGGCGCCGGGCCAGCTCGGCGTGCAGCTCGGCCTGGGAGAGGTCGTAGGCGGGGTACGGCAGGCCGTCCGCCTTCATCCCGAACAGGTCGATCGGCACCTCGAAGGCGGGCAGCAGGTCGGTGCCCGCCACGCGCGTCCTGCGGATCGGCTCGTTGATGACGACGCCCGCGCGCGGCAGCTCGCCGGTGTAGAGATGCCCCGGATCGACGACGCCGTGCTCGATCACGCGGACGGGAGCCGTCCCGTTGTCCCAGAACAGGGCATTGAAGTGGGTGACGTGGACCACCGGGATCGCCGACTGGCCCGCCAGCGGATGCCGGGTGGCCGGCGGGTCGCCCCTCGGCGTGTTGTGCTCGACGTAGATGCCCGGCACTGATCTGCCGAGCCAGGAGCGGGCCAGCTCGATCTCGTGCGGGCGCTGGTAGACGACCACGTCGACGTGCTCGTCGCGCAGCCGGTCGAAGGGCACCTCCCTGACCGAGGAGGGCCAGTCGAAGGTGGTGGCCCTGCCGCGCCCGTCGGGCCCCCTGCCGGGGACGAGCGGGACGAGGTAGGTGTGCCGCCCCTGGACGAACGAGGTGGTCCATGAGCCGTGAACGTGCCAGAGCAGGATGTTCATGCGCACACCCACTCGACGGCCTCGCGCAGGTCGTGGGCGACCTCGGGGGCGGCCGCGATCTCGCTGGGCAGCGTGCGCGGGGTGGGCACGAGGATGGCCCTGGCCCCTGCGGCCCTCGCGGCCTGCACGTCCCTGCCGATGTCTCCGATGACCACGCAGTCGGCGGGCTCGACGCCGAGCGTGCCCGCCGCGCGCAGCACCAGCCCGGGCTCCGGCTTGCGGCACACGCATCCGTCGTCCTCGCCGTGGACGCAGATGGCCCACGCGTCGAAGGGACCGAGCAGCTCCTCGACGCGCTCGTTGACCTGGTGCAGCTCGTCGGGCGTGATCAGCCCCCTGGCCACGCCTGACTGGTTGGTCACCACGGCCACCGGGATCCGGCGGTCGCGCAGCGTCCTCAGCGCCTCCAGAGCACCCGGCATGGGCTCCACGAGCTTCGGGTCGTTGTTGTACGGCACGTCTCTGATCAGCGTGTCGTCGCGGTCGAAGAGCACCGCCGCGGTCGGTCGACGAGAGAGCATGTTCCGCCGCTGCCCCGTCTACGTTGTGTTTAACAAGCGCTTCTCTCGGTAGCGGTTCTCCCGGGGGAGGAAGTTCATGAGATTTCTGGGGATAAACGCGGTGTTCCACGACCCCGCTGCGGCCCTTGTGGTCGACGGCGAGATTGTCGCGGCCGCCGAAGAGGAGCGGTTCAGCCGCCGAAAGCACGGCAAGAGGCCGGTGCCGTTCTCCGCGTGGGAGCTGCCCGAGCTGGCCGCCGCCTGGTGCCTTGCCGAGGCCGGCCTGCGGCCGGAGGACCTGGACGCGGTCGCCTACTCCTACGATCCGGCGCTGGTGCGGGAGGAGCACGCGGCGCCGTGGGAGGACCTGCGCACCACCTACGCGACCAGGGCGCCCAGCTTCCTGGCCACCGCCCTGCCGGGGCTCGACCCGGCTCAGGTGCGGTTCGTGCCGCACCACGTGGCGCACGCGGCCTCGGCGGGGCTGGCCGCGCCGTACGAGGAGTGCGCGGTGCTGGTGTGCGACGGCAGGGGCGAGGCCGTCTCGCACCTGGCGGGCCACTACAGAGACGGCGAGCTGACCACGCTGGCGGCCCAGGAGCTTCCGCACTCGCTCGGCCTGATGTACGAGGACGTGACCGAGCACCTGGGCTTCCTGCGCTCCAGCGACGAGTACAAGGTGATGGCGCTGGCCTCCTACGGCACGCCTCGCCACCTGGACGTGCTCAGGGAGCTGGTCACCACGACGGGCGACGGCGGGTTCAGGATCGAGCCGATCGACTGGGGCGGCTTCGCCAAGCGCCTGGACAGGGGCGAGACCTGGACGGCCGACCACGCCGACCTTGCCGCGAGCGTGCAGGCGCGGCTGGAGGAGGTGCTGCTGGAGCTGGCGTTCTGGCTGCACGAGCGCACCGGCGCGCGGCGCCTGGCGATGGCCGGGGGTGTCGCGCTGAACTGCGTCGCCAACACCCGGCTGGTGGCCGAGGGTCCCTTCGAGGACGTCTGGGTGCAGCCCGCCGCGGGGGACTCGGGCACCGCGCTGGGGGGCGCGCTGCACCTGTCCCAGGCCCACGGCGAGCCCGTGGCGCCCATGCGCGGCGCCGACCTGGGCAGGAGGTGGAGCGAAGGGGAGCTGGCCGCGTGGCTGGACGTGGCGCGCGTGCCGTACTCGCGGCCCGAGGATCTGGCCGGCGAGGTGGCGCGGGCGCTGAACGACGACCTGATCGTGGCCTGGTTCCAGGGCCGCAGCGAGTACGGCCCGCGAGCGCTGGGCCACCGCTCGCTGCTCGCGCACCCCGGTTTCGCCCGCAACACCGAGCGGCTCAACGACGTCAAGGGGCGTGAGCAGTTCCGCCCGATCGCGCCGATGGTGCTGGAGTCGCGGGCGGCGGAGATCTTCGGCAGGGGGCCCATGCCCTCGCCGTACATGCTGTTCGTCCACGACGTGCGGCCCGAGTGGCGCGATCGCATCCCGGCCGTGGTGCACGTGGACGGCACGGCCAGGATCCAGACGGTCTCGCAGGAGAAGGACCCGCTGCTGGCCGCCACGCTGGCCAGGTTCGAGGAGCTGTCGGGGCTGCCGGTGGTCGTGAACACCAGCCTCAACACGGCGGGCAGGCCGATGGTCGACTCACCGCGCGACGCGCTGGAGTGCTTCGGCTCCTCGCCGGTGGACGTGCTCGTGATCGGGCCGTTCGTGGTGAGGAGGGCGGCGACATGATCACCGTGGTGATCCCGACGATCGGGCGGTCCTCGCTGCGGAAGGCCATCCCCGAGGGGGTGCCCGTCATCGTGGTCGAGGACACCGGGCGCAAGGGGCCCGCGGCGGCGAGGAACGCGGGGTGGCGCGCGGCCGAGACGCCGTGGGTGGTCTTCCTCGACGACGACGTGGTGCCCGGCGAGGGCTGGCTGGAGGCGCTCACCAAGGACCTGGAGAGCCTGCCGGAGGACGTGGCGGGCAGCCAGGGCCGCATCGAGGTGCCGCTGCCGCGCGACCGTCGTCCGACCGACGCGGAGAGGAACACCGCGGGGCTCGCCGACGCGGAGTGGATCACCGCGGACATGGCCTACAGGCGGGCCGCGCTGGAGAAGGTCGGGGGCTTCGACGAGCGTTTCCCCCGCGCCTACAGGGAGGACGCCGACCTCGCGTTGAGGATGCGCAAGGCGGGGTTCAGGCTGGTCAGGGGCGAGCGGGTGACCCGGCATCCGGTGCGTGACGACGGGTTCTGGGCCAGCGTGCGCTTCCAGAGGGGCAACGCCGACGACGCGCTGATGCGCCGCGTCCACGGGCCCGAGTGGAGGTCGCTCATCGGGGCGGGCGGACTGCTGCCCCGGCACGCGGCGACGACCGCGCTGGGCCTCACGGCGCTCGCCCTCGCGGCCGCCCGCGCGCTGTCCTGCGCGGACGACCGCGGGGGCCGGGGGCTTCGAGGCGGGCGCGGCCTCCGGGGAGCCGGGGCGGGCGGCGTGTGGGTGATGGGGATCGCCGCGGCCGGATGGGCGTGGCTCACCGCGACGTTCGCGTGGGAGCGCATCGCGCCAGGCCCTCGCACGCCGGGCGAGGTGGCCAGGATGGTGGTCACCAGCGTCGCCATCCCGCCTGCCGCCTGCCTGCACCGGCTGCGCGGCGAGCTGCGGGTGCGCCGGTGAGCGGCACCGTCCTGGTGGCCAGGCCGGACAGCGCGGGAGACGTCCTGCTCGCGGGTCCCGCCATCCGTGCCGTCCGGGCGCAGGCCGAGGAGGTCGTGCTGCTGGCCGGGCCGCTGGGCCGCGCGGCCGCGGAGCTCCTGCCCTGCGTGGACCGCGTGATCGAATGGCGGACACCGTGGATCGACGCCGATCCGCCTCCCGTCACGGGTGAGCACGTCGCCAGGCTCATGGCGCAGCTCCCCGAGGCGGAGGAGGCGCTGATCCTGACCTCCTTCCACCAGTCGGCGCTGCCGCTCGCGCTGCTGCTGCGGCTCAGGGGCGTCGGGCGGATCACGGCCATCAGCAACGACTATCCCGGCTCCCTGCTCGACGTCAGGGTGCGGGTGGACGAGAGCAGGCATCTGCCCGAGGCCGAGCGGATGCTGGCCGTCGCGCGCGCCGCCGGCTACGAGCCGAGCGACGACGGCAGGCTGGCCGTCAGGACGCCGCCCGCCAGTCTGGTGGGGCCGCCGGGCTACGTCGTCGTCCATCCGGGAACCACCGCTCCCGCCCGCGCCTGGCCGCCCGAGCGGCACAGGGAGGCGGTCGAGGCGCTGACGGCCGAGGGCTTCCAGGTCGTCGTCACGGGGACGGGCGGCGAGAAGGCGCTGACGGCCGCGGTCGCCGGGCGCCACGGCGTCGACCTGGGCGGCATGACCAACCTGGCCGAGCTGTCCGGGGTCCTGAACGAGGCCTGCGCGCTCGTCTCGGGCAACACCGGGCCCGCGCACCTGGCCGCGGCGGTCGGCACGCCGGTGGTCAGCCTCTTCTCCCCCGTCGTGCCCGCCGGGCGCTGGGCGCCCTACGGCGTGCCGTACGTGCTGCTGGGCGACCAGCAGGCCGCGTGCAAGGACTCAAGAGCGCGTCTGTGTCCTGTCAGAGGCCATCCGTGCCTGTCGACGGTGACGGCCGAGCAGGTCGTCAAAGCAGTGAGGGAGCTGGTCCCGTGAGAATCGACCTCATATCGGAGCACGCAGATCCGCTGGCCGCGATCGGGGGCGCCGACTCCGGCGGGCAGAACGTCCACGTCGCCGCCCTGGCCACCGCGCTGGCCCAACGGGGTCACGACGTGGTCGTGCACACCAGGAGGAGCGCGCCCGGCCAGCCGCGCAGCGTGCCGCTCGCCGACGGGGCGCGGGTGGAGTACATCACCGCGGGGCCGGCCGCGCCGGTGCCGAAGGACGAGCTGCCGCCGTACATGCCCGCCTTCGCCGACGAGCTGGCGCGCCGCTGGGCGGTGCGCCCACCCGACGTGGCGCACGCGCACTTCTGGATGAGCGGCAGGGCGGCGCTGCTGGCCGCGCGCGGCCTTCCGGTGGTGCAGACCTTCCACGCGCTCGGCACGGTCAAGCGGCGCTGGCAGGGCAGGGCCGACACCAGCCCGCCGGGGCGGATCGCGGTGGAGACGCAGATCGGCAGGCGGGCCGCGGCGGTCGTGGCCACCTGTGCCGACGAGGTGACCGAGCTGCGCGCGATGGGCGTGCCCGACCATCGGGTCTCCATCGTGCCGTGCGGCGTCGATCTCGGCCACTTCACCCCCCAAGGCCCGAAGGCGCGGAAGGGCGCGGCCATGCGGGTGCTGAGCATCGGCAGGCTGGTCCCGCGCAAGGGCGTGGACACCGTCCTGCGCGCGCTGCGCGAACTGCCGGAGGCCGAGCTGGTCATCGCGGGAGGGGAGGCCGGGGATCCCGAGGCGGTCAGGCTGGCCGAGCTGGCCGCCGCCTACGGCCTGGCCGACAGGGTCAAGGTGATCGGCAGCGTGCCCCGCGAGCGGGTGCCCGCGCTGATGCGGTCGGCGGACGTGCTGGTGAGCGTCCCATGGTACGAGCCGTTCGGCATGGTGCCGCTCGAGGCGATGGCGTGCGGCGTGCCGGTGATCGCCTCCGCCGTCGGCGGCCACCTGGACACGGTGGCGGGCTGCGGCGTCCTGGTGCCGCCGCGCCGTCCGCAGGCGCTCGCCCGCGCCCTGCGCGACCTGCTGGACAACCCCGCGCGACGGGCCCAGCTCGGCGAGGCGGGGGCCAGAAAGGCCAGACAGATGTACGGCTGGCCGCACGTGGCCGAGCAGACCGAGGCCGTCTACCAGAGCGTGCTGGAGGGCCGGATGGGGAGGGCGACATGCACAGGCACCTGAGCAGGCTGAGTGTCGCGATCGCGCTGACCGCGGACCAGACGCCCGTCGTCGAGGCGTGGGGGCGCAAGCTCGCGGGCGTCCTGCAGGGCGGCGGCAGGCTGCTGGCCTGCGGCAACGGCGGCTCGGCCGCCGAGGCCCAGCACCTGACGGCCGAGCTGGTCGGCAGGTTCAGAGCCGAGCGGCGGCCGTTCGCCGCGATCCCGCTGCACGCCGACACCTCCTCGATGACGGCGATCGCCAACGACTTCGGCGCCGAGGAGGTCTACGCCCGGCAGGTGTGGGCGCACGGCCGCGAGGGCGACGTCCTGATCTGCCTGTCCACCAGCGGTTCCAGCGCCAACGTGCTGGCCGCGGCGCGGGCGGCGGGCGAGCGGGGGCTGACCACGTGGGCGATGACGGGGCGCGCCCCGAACCCGCTGGCCGCGATCAGCGACGAGGTCGTGGCGGTGCCGGAGGACGACACCTGCACCGTCCAGGAGGTGCACCTGGCGATGATCCACATGCTCTGCGACTCGATCGAGGAGGCATGCGCGTGAACGGGGGACCACTGGTCGTCATCGGCGACTCGCTGCTGGACGTGGACATCGAGGGCGTGGCCGACCGGCTCGCGCCCGACGCGCCCGTCCCCGTCGTCGACGTGGAGGAGGAACGCCTGCGCCCCGGCGGCGCGGGCCTCGCGGCGCTGCTGGCCGCCCGTGACGGCGCCGACGTGGTGCTGGTCACCGCGCTCGGCGACGATCCGCAGGGGCGGGTGCTGCGGGCGCTGCTGAACGGCCATCTCGAGGTCGTGCCGCTGCCGCTGCGCGGCTCGACCGTCCGCAAGACCAGGATCAGGGCGAGGGGCCAGACGCTGGTGCGGATGGACACCGGCGACGGGCGCGCCGTGACCAGGGCGACCGAGGCCGCCCTGCGGGCGGTGCGCGGGGCGGGCACCGTGCTCGTCTCCGACTACGGCAGGGGCGTCACGGGGGGCGCTCGCGAGCTGCTCAGCGGGATCGGCGTGCCGATCGTGTGGGATCCGCACCCGAGAGGCGTCACGCCGGTGCCCGGCTGCGCGCTGGTGACGCCGAGCGAGTCGGAGGCCATGCAGATGTGCGGGCAGCCGTACGTCGGGCCCGACCAGGCCGCCAGGCAGCTGACCAGGACGCTGCGCGCCGAGGCCGTCGCGGTGACGCTGGGCGCCCAGGGCGCCACCCTGGCGCACGCGGGTGGCCACTACAGGAGGATCCCGCCGCCCACGCTCACCTCCGGCCACGACGTGTGCGGCGCCGGAGACAGGTTCGCGGGGGCATCGGCGCTCGCCCTGCGCGACGGCCTGCCGGTGGAGGACGCGGTCGCCGTCGGCGTCGGCGAGGCCTCCAGGTTCGTGGAGAGCGGCGGCGCGGCGGCGATCAGGCTGCGCGGCCACGAACTGGCCAAGGAGATGGGCGACAGGCCGCGCACCCCGATGGAGGTCGCCGAGCTGGTCAGATCGAGCGGGGGACGGCTCATCGCCACCGGCGGGTGTTTCGACCTGCTGCACGCAGGGCACGTGAGCCTCCTGCGCAGGGCCAGGGCCCTGGGCGACGCGCTGATCGTGTGCGTCAACTCCGACGCCTCGGCCAAGCGGCTCAAGGGCCCCGGCAGGCCGGTGGTCGGCCAGCGCGACAGGGTGGAGGTGCTGCGCGCCCTGGGCTGCGTCGACGCCGTCATGGTGTTCGAGGAGGACACCCCCGACGCCGTCATCGAAAGGCTGCGCCCCCACGTGTGGGTGAAGGGCGGCGACTACTCGGGGCGCGAACTGCCCGAGGCCGGATCTCTGGAGCGGATAGGCGCGGAGACCGTCGTGCTGGCCAGCGTGCCTGGACGGTCCACGACCGGGCTGATCGCCGCCGTACAGGAAGCCTGAGAGGGAGAGGACGATGCTGGGGAACATTCTGATCACAGGAGGCTCGTCGGGTCTCGGTCTGGCCACCGCCGAGGCGGTCGCCAAGGCCGGAGGGCGCCCGCTGGTGGTGGACGTGCGCCCGTCGCACTCCTTCGACGAGGTCATCGCCGACCTGGCCGAACGGGAGCAGGCCGAGCAGGCGGTACGGGAGCTGGCCGAGCGGGCGGGAGGGCTCGACGGGGTCGTCACGGCGGCGGGCATCGACGCGTGCGGAAGGCTGAGCGAGGTGCCCGCCGACGACTGGGAGCGCGTCATCAGGGTCAACCTCATGGGCACGGCCTCGGTCGTCAGGGCGGCGCTGCCGTACCTGACGGAGTCGAGGGGGCGGGTGGTGACCTGCGCCTCGACGCTCGGGCTTCGCGCCGTCAGCGACGCCACCGCCTACTGCGCCGCCAAGTTCGGTGTGGTCGGCTTCACCAGGGCGCTGGCCGCCGAGCTCGCCGGGCAGGTGGGCGTCACGATGCTGGTGCCCGGCGGGATGTCGACGCACTTCTTCGACGACAGGCCCGAGCAGTACAAGCCGGGCCCCGACGCCAAGCTCAACAGGCCCGAGGACGTGGCGCAGACCATCGTGTTCGCGCTCTCGCAGCCGCCCGGCTGCGAGGTGCGCGAGCTCGTGGTCTGCCCTTCGACGGAGACCTCGTGGCCCTAGAGGTCCTGGCCCTGCGCGGGCTCGGGCTCGGCGACCTGCTCACCGCGGTGCCCGCGCTGCGGGCGCTGCGGCGGGCCTACCCCCGGCACCGGCTCGTGCTGGCGGGACCCTCGGCGCTGGCTCCGCTGCTGCCCGTCGACGAGGTGATCGAGGTGCGGGGCCCCGGCCCCGTCCCGCGCACGAGGCCGCAGGTCGCGGTCAACCTGCACGGCAGGGGCCCGCAGAGCACCGAGGCGCTGCTGGCCACCGAGCCCGGCACGCTGCTGACCCACGGGATCGGCGGCCCGCCGTGGCGCGACGACGTGCACGAGGTGCGCCGCTGGTGCGACCTGCTGGAGTGGCACGGCCTGCCGGCCGACCCCGACGACCTCTACCTCGGGGAGGGCGACCGCGGCGGGCCCGTGGTCGTCCACCCCGGCGCCGCATACCCGTCGAGGAGGTGGCCGCCCGAGCGCTACGCCATGGTGGTCGCCTACCTCAGGGGCAGGGGGCACGAGGTGGTCGTCACCGGCAGCGCCGCCGAGTGGGAACTCGCCGTACGGGTGGCAGGGCTCAGCGGCGCGAGGGTGCTGGCGGGCAGGACCGACCTGAAGGCGCTGGCCGCGCTGGTCCGAGACGCGCGCCTGGTGATCTGCGGCGACACCGGCCTCGCGCACCTGGCCAGCGCCTACCGCACGCCGTCCGTCCTGCTGTTCGGCCCCGTCTCCCCCGCGCTGTGGGGGCCGCCGAAGCAGGGACCGCACACCGTGATCTGGAAGGGCGCCACAGGGGATCCGCACGGGCAGAGCCCGGATCCCGGACTGCTGAGCATCAACGTCGACGAAGTGATCGAGGCGATTTCGCTATGAGAGCTGTGGTGACGGGAGGGGCCGGGTTCCTCGGTTCCTACCTCTGCGAGAAGCTGCTGGAGAGGGGGGCGGAGGTCATCTGCATGGACAGCTTCCTCACCGGCTCCCCCCGCAACCTGGAACATCTGCTGGGCAGGCCGGGCCTCGAGATCATCGAGTGCGACCTGACCGGCTTCGTGCACGTGCCCGGCGAGGTGGACCTCGTGCTGCACTTCGCCTCGGCCGCCTCCCCCGCCGACTACCTCAGACATCCCATCGAGACACTCAAGGTCGGCAGCCTCGGCACGCTGCACGCGCTCGGGCTGGCCAAGGAGAAGCGCTCCAGGTTCGTCCTGGCCTCCACCAGCGAGGTCTACGGCGACCCACTCGAACACCCGCAGCGCGAGACCTACTGGGGCAACGTCAATCCCGTCGGCCCGCGCAGCGTCTACGACGAGGCCAAGCGCTTCGCCGAGTCGCTGACCACCGCCTACCGCAACGCGCACGGCACCGACACCGGCATCGTGCGCATCTTCAACACCTACGGCCCGCGCATGCGCCCCTTCGACGGCAGGGCCATCCCGACCTTCATCAGGCAGGCCCTGTCGAACGAGCCGCTGACGGTCACGGGCGACGGACGCCAGACCCGCTCCATCTGCTACGTCGAGGACACCGTGGAAGGCGTGCTGCGCATGGCCGACAGCCACTTCCCAGGGCCGGTCAACATCGGCAACCCCGACGAGCTGACCATGATCGAGCTCGCCGAGCTGATCCGGGAGCTGGCGGGCTCCTCCTCGCCCATCGAGTTCATCGGCAGGCCCGTCGACGACCCCAAGGTCCGCAGACCGGACACCACGCTGGCCGCCGCCGAGCTGGGCTGGGCGGCCAAGGTCGGGGCCGAGGACGGGCTGCGCCGTACCGTCGAGTGGTTCTCACAGCTCGATGCGCTTGAGGGGTTCGGTGGCGGGGCCCTGGAGGATCGAACCGTCCAGCGCGAAGCGTGAGCCGTGGCAGGGACACTCCCAGGTCCGCTCGGCGTCGTTGAAGGCGACCACGCAGCCCATGTGGCTGCACAGCGCCGACACCGCGTGGACCTGGCCCTCGACGTCGCGGTAGGCCGCGCAGCGCTCCCCCGCCACCTTCACCACGGCCGCCTGGCCCGGCAGGAGCCCTTCGAGGTCGTCGCGCCCGCCTGTGCCGAAACGGTCGCCGACGAAGTGCGCGGCGACCGAGGCCTGGGCCTTCAGCAGCGGGCCCGCCTCGCGCACCGGATGCACCCTGCGCGGGTCGTACAGCCCCGCCCACGGCCGGTCCTTGCCTGAGATCAGCGCTGCGAGCAGCAGTCCCGCCATGACGCCGTTGCTCATACCCCACCCGCCGAAGCCGGTGGCGACGTAGGCGTGGCGGGCCCCCACGTGCAGCGGTCCCACGAAGGGCAGGCCGTCTGTGGTGTCGTTGTCCTGCGCGGCCCACCGGTAGCGGGGCTCGACGCCGAACCGCTCGCTCATCCACTCACCCAGCCGCTCCAGGCGGGCTCCCACCGAGCCCTCGCCCGGCCGGTACTTCTCGCCCGTCACCAGCAGCAGGCGCCGCCCGTCCTCGAGGGGAGCGGTCCTGACCGAGCGGGTGCCCTGCTCGGTGGTGATGAACGTGCCGCGCGGGTCGGCCGCCGCCTCGATCGGCGCGGCGACGACCAGCTCGCGGCGCGGCGTCATGCGGGCGAACAGCAGCGCCCTGTCGAAGACCGGGTAGTGGGTGGCGACCACCACGTCGTCCGCGGTCACGACGAGCCCGTCGGCGGTGGTCACCTTGCCGGAGTCGAGCCGTACGGCGCGGGTGTGCTCGTAGATCTGCGCGCCGCTCGCGGTCATCGCCTCGGCCAGCCCGAGCAGGTACTTGCGGGGGTGGAACTGGGCCTGGCCGCGCACCCGCACGGCGCCCACGATCGGGTACGGCAGCGCCGTCTCGGTGACGAACTCGGCCGGCAGCCCCGCCCGCCTGGCGGCCTCCACCTCGGCTCTGATCTGCTCGAGTCCCTCGGTGGTCTCGGTGTAGGTGTGGGCGGCGGCGCGCTCGAACTCGCACTCCAGGTCGAGCTCGGCGGCGGTGCGGGCCACGTGCTCGACGGCCTCGAGCTGGGAGCGCGCGTACAGCTCGCCGTCGCCCGCGCTCAGGCTGGAGTAGATGAGCGTGTGCAGCGCCGACAGCTTGGCCGTGGTGTGCCCGGTGACCCCTGCGGCGATGCGCCCTGCCTCCAGCACGGCGACCGAGCGGCCCGCCTTGGTCAGCTCCCACGCCGTGCTGAGACCGGCGATCCCGCCGCCGAGCACGGCGACGTCCACGCGGACGTCGCTGCTCAGCGGCGGGCGCGACGGCTGGGCCGTCCCGTCCATCCAGTACGACCCTGTGGTGTGCGCCATCGTGGTCAGTCGGTGGTGAGGGCGTCGAGCAGGTCGCCGACCGTGGCGTCCGGCAACGCCCTGGCCACCTCGGCCAGCGCGACGATGCCGACGAGCCTGTGCCCGTCGATGACAGGCAGGCGACGGACCTTGTGCGTGGCCATGGTGCGCAGGATCTCCCTGGCGTCATGGTCGGCGCCTATCGTGACGGCCTCGCCCTGGGCGAGCTCGCCGGCCAGGCAGGACTTGGGGTCCTTGCCCTTGGCGAGCACCTTCACCACGATGTCCCTGTCGGTGAGCATGCCCTTGAGCTTGTCGTCGGAGCCGCAGATGGGCAGGGAGCCGACGTCGAGCCTGGCCATCTTCTCCGCGGCCTCGCTGACCGACTCGTCGACGTTCACGCACTCGACGTTGGGGGTCATGATCTCTCTTGCGGTGGTCATCGTCTGTCTCCTTTCGTCGTGCGCCCGCTGCCCACGGCGGGCCGCCCGAAACGAGACGATGACGCGATGATGACGCCGCGCCGGTGAGATCGCGCTAGAGCGCCACTCCGAGCAGCGCGTCGGCCACATCACGGACCAGGCCGGGAGCCGACGTGTCGGAACCTCCCTGCGCCAGCGCCTCGGCAGCCCAGGCGTCGATCACGGCCAGGGCGCCGGGGGCGTCGAGGTCGTCCGACATCCGCGCCCGCACCCGCGCCAGCACGTCGTCCGCGGCCGGGCCTGACGGCAGCGCGACCGCCGCGCGCCAGCGCTCGAGCCGGGCCTCGGCCTCCTGGAGCTGGTCGCCGGTGTACTCCCAGTCGGTGCGGTAGTGGTGGGCCAGCAGCACGAGCCTGACGGCCATCGGGTCGTGCTCGGCGCGCAGCCTGGAGACGAAGACCAGGTTGCCGCGCGACTTGGACATCTTCTCGCCGTCGAGCGCCACCATGCCTGCGTGGGAGTAGAACTTGGCGAACGGCCACTCGCCGCCGGCGGCGTAGCCTTCGGAGGCGCCGCACTCGTGGTGAGGGAAGATCAGGTCGGAGCCGCCGCCCGCGACGTCGAACCCGGCGCCGAGGTTGGCCAGCGCGATGGCGGTGCACTCGATGTGCCAGCCGGGCCTGCCCTGCCCGAGCGGGGAGGGCCAGGACGGCTCGCCAGGACGCTCGGCCCGCCACAGCAGCCAGTCGAGCGGGTCGCGCTTGCCCTCGCGGTCGGGGTCGCCGCCGCGCTCGCCGAACAGCGCCAGCATCTCCTCGCGCCCGTAGCCGGACACCTCGCCGAACTTGGGCGCGTCGGCGACGCTGAAGTAGACGTCGCCGTCGACGGAGTAGGTCAGCCCCTTGGCCGACAGGCTCTCGATCAGCTCCGACACCTGGTCGATGACCTCGGTCACGCCGACGTACTCGCGCGGGGGCAGCACGCGCAGCGCGCTCATGTCGGTGCGGAACAGCTCGATCTCGCGCTCGGCCAGGGCCCGCCAGTCAAGGCCCGTCTGCGCGGCCCGCTCGAGCAGCGGGTCGTCGACGTCGGTGGCGTTCTGGGTGAAATGCACCTCGTGGCCGTTGTCACGCCACACCCTGCCCACGAGGTCGAAGGCGAGATAGGTGTTGGCGTGGCCCAGATGCGTGGCGTCGTAGGGGGTGATCCCGCACACGTACATGGTGGCGGTCGGCCCCGGCTCGGTGCGCCTGACCTGGCGCGCGGCTGTGTCGTACAGGTTCAGGGGTACGGCGGCGCCGGGCAGGTTGGGAACACTGGGGGCAGACCACGATCGCATGCTTTGACCTTATCCGTCTCGGGAAACACCACGATCAACGCGGGGCACGGCCACCGCATTCCAGCTGGTGAGGTCGGAGAAGTCATAGCCCACGCGTTCGCCGCCGAGGGTCAGCAGGGTGGCCGACAGCGAGGCGTGGCGTCGGCCGTCGGGCAGGTCGTGGCGGACCGTCGCCCTGCCGACCAGCTCGTGCCAGTCAGTGGCCGCGTCGAACAGCGGAGCGAGGTTCCTGGAGTCGGCGCCGAGGCCGCCGTTGACGATGACGCTGGTGCCCTCGGGAACCGGCGAGGCGGTCAGGTGCAGGCCGTCCCACGACCACAGGCGCGCGCCCGCCCCTTCGGCGAGCACGAGGTGGAAGGGGTCGTAGCGGGTGAGGTCCACCTCGGGCAGCGCGCCCGCCACCACCGCGCGCAGCGGCAGCTCGCCCCGTGAGACCTTGGTGCGCTCGTCGGCCGCCCTGCCCCTGCCGTTGAGCAGGGCCGCCGCGCGCCCGGCCGAGGGCAGGACGGCCAGCCACGTGCCGCCCGCCTTGAGGTCGCGCCCGCCGACGACGCCCGGGTAGTCGGGCCAGTGCTCGCCGGGGCCCTCCCACGGCCTGTCGGCGAACTCGTCGCGGACGCCCAGCAGGGTCAGCGGCTCGCCGGTCCTGACGATCACGGTGCACATGTCTAGATCGGGGGCCAGGGGACCGCGGGCCAGTCCTCCGACGGGTAGGGGTGGACACCGGTGTCGAGCAGCCGCCTGACGCGGGTCCAGGTCGCCTCGACCTCGGCGAGGCTGAGCAGCTCGCGCAGGCGGCGGCCCAGCGCGCCCGACTCCAGCTCGCGCTCCAGCTTGGCCAGCACGCCGACGGCCTCGCGCGGCAGCGGCTTGCCCCTCCACTGCCACAGCACCGTGCGCAGCTTGTCGTCGGCGGAGAAGCAGACGCCGTGGTCGACGCCGTAGATGGTGGCGCCGTCGGGCAGGGGCAGCAGATGACCGCCCTTGCGGTCGGCGTTGTTGACGATCGCGTCGAAGACGGCCATCTTCCGCAGCGCGGGGTGCCGGCTGCGGATCAGCGACATCAGGTCGATCTCCTGGTCGGTGTCGATCCACAGCTGGCACATGCCGGGGCCGAAGGGCCCCTCGCGATAGACCGTGGGCGGCACGATCTGCCAGCCGGTCGCCCTGGAGACCTCGTAGGCGGCCACCTCGCGGGCGGCCAGCGTGCCGTCGGGGAAGTCCCACAACGGCCGCTCGCCGCGCACCGGCTTGTAGACGCACGCCGCCGAGCGGCCGGCGAGCGTGACGCCGCAGTAGAGGGTCATGTTCGTCGCCTCGACCAGGCGGCCCGCCACCTCCAGTCGTCCGTCCCTGAGCAACCTGAGGGCGGCTTCCTCGTCATAACGGAGGTCTTCCAGCTCACTCTCCGGCACACTCACGAAGCGACCTCACCTCCGCGGTAGCCGTTCAGGCGCACGCAGATGTGCCCGTCGGCGTCGAGTGGCTGACCACACAGCGGGCAGGGTGGACGGCCCGCCGCCACGATCTCCAGGGCGCGCTGGGAGAAGGCCCGTGCGGCGCCCGGGCTGATGTGCACCCGCAACATGGACGGCTCGGGCGCCTCGAGGTCCTCCTCGTCGGTGATCTCCTGGGCCTCGATCACCACCTGCGACCTGTCGGGGTCCCACGCCAGGGCCATGGTGCCGACCCTGAAGTCCTCGGTGAGCGGCTGCTCGAGCGGGCCGTTGTCGGCCAGGTCGGCGGGCGCGACGGCAGGAACGTGAGCGGTGCCCCCGCTGCGTCTCAGCACCTCGTCGAGCAGCTCCTCGAGCTTGCCCGCCAGGGCGGCGACCTGCAGCTTCTCCAGTGCGACCGTGGTCAGCCTGCCTGCGGCCCGCGCCTGCAGGAAGAAGATCCGTGCCCCCGGCTGCCCCAAGGCACCGGCCACGAACCTTTCTGGTGGGTCGTAGTCGAAGACCGGCATAGCCCGACCTTACGTGGTCCCGGGTCCGCCGCCGACGGCGGCATCGCTCCCGGTGATGTTTTCTCCCCCGTCTTTCTCCTCCGAACCCTCGGGAAGCCGCAATTCCCCCACATCGTTAAGCCTGAGGACAAAGGGGCGTAGGGGGGTGTATCGAATGATCGTCACAGAGGCTGGATCAGCTGTTATGCGCTGAAACTGATCGAGGTGGAGCCCCAGAGCGTCGGCCACGACGGCCTTGATCACGTCTCCGTGCGTGCACACCAGGTAGACGCTTTTCTCCCCCAGGCGCAGGTTCCAGTCCCTGAGGGCGGCCACCGCGCGGTGCTGCATGTCGGCCATCGCCTCGCCGCCGGGGAAGACCGCCGCGCTCGGGTGCGCCTGGACGACGGGCCACAGCGGCTCCTTGGTCAGCTCGCTCAGCGGGCGCCCCGTCCACTCGCCGTAGCCGCACTCGCCGAACCGCTCGTCGGTCCCGATCTCGAGCCCCCTGTCCAGCGCGACCGCCTGGGCGGTCTCCTGGCAGCGTTCGAGCGGGCTGGAGACGATCGCGTCCAGCCTCACCTGCGCCAGCCGTACGGCCAGCGCCTTGGCCTGCGCCTGCCCCGCCTCGTTGAGGTGGACGCCGGGGGTCCAGCCGGCCAGCACCGGACCCGTCATAGCGGTGAGGCCGTGTCTGGCCAGGAGGACGGTCGTCATGACGACAAGTCTTGCAGGCGTCGATCACATTTCTTTGCCTGGGCGGACGGTAGCCTGGCCAGATCCTTGGCCGTGATCGACAGACGGGAGCGCCTGAGCTTCATGGAACAACGCTATGTCGGTCGGAGCGGCCTTTCGGTGTCCCGGCTCGGTCTCGGCACGATGACATGGGGCAGGGACACCGACGCCGAGGACGCGGCCGCCCAGCTGCGCACCTTCGTCGAGGCCGGGGGCAACCTGATCGACACGGCCGACGTCTACACGGGCGGCGACGCCGAGCGGCTGCTCGGAAGGCTGCTCAGAGACTCCGTGCCGCGCTCGGAGGTGGTCGTCTCCACCAAGGCCGTGCTGACTCCCGCGGCGCGGCGGCCGCGCGACGCCTCCAGGCGTCACCTCATCGCCGCCATCGACGCCTCGCTGACCAGGCTCGGCGTCGACTACGTCGACCTGTGGCAGCTGCACACCTACGACGCCGAGGTGCCGCTGGAGGAGACGCTCGCCGCGCTCGACGCCATCGTCGCCTCCGGGCGGGCGGTCTACGCGGGCGTGTGCGACTACACCGGGTGGCAGCTGGCCGCCGCCGCGGTCGCCCAGCGGGCGGTGCCAGGCCGCATCCCGATCACCGCCGCGCAGGTGGAGTACTCCCTGCTGGCGCGCGACGCCGAGCGCGACGTGCTGCCGGCCGCCGAGCACGTCGGGGCGGGCGTGCTGGCCTATTCGCCGCTCGGGCGGGGGGTGCTGACGGGCAAGTACCGCACCGGCATCCCCGCCGACTCCCGCGCGGCCACGCCGCACTTCGCCGACTTCGTCCGTCCCTACCTCGACGAGCGCAGCCGCAGGGTGGTCGAGTCGGTCACCACCGCCGCCGAGGGGCTCGGGGTCTCGCCGCTGTCGGTGGCCCTGTCATGGGTGCGCGACCAGCACGGCGTCGCCTCCGCGATCGTCGGCGCCCGCACCCACGCGCAGCTCGGCGGCATCCTCACCGCCGAGGACGTGGTGCTGCCCCGCGAGATCCGCGAGGCGCTGGACGACGTCTCCTCTGTCGACTGACGGCCGCCTGGCGTGCGCCGTGACGATCAGTCTGAGTAGGCTTGCTTCCCTCCGCCGCCCCGGCCGACAGGGACAGAACGAGAGTCACCCTCGCGTATCACTAGTCGATATCGAATCGTAACTTTGCGTGGAAATCGGCTACGACTCCACCAAGCTGGCCACGGGCGGATCGACACAGGAGGGGATAGATGGGCGTTGGGCGCCGCAGGACGGCGGTCTCAGTCGGCCTCCTCGCGTTCGCGCTGGCGGCGCTCCCGCTGGGCGCGGGGGCGGCGACGGCCGAGCTGCGCGACTGCGAGCGAGGCGGCGGGCTGCTGTCCGGCGTGACCAACGGGGTGTGCGAGCTGGTCGACGGGGTGACCGACACGGTCGACGGCGTCACCGGCGACTCCCTGGGCCCCGTGACCGATGGCGTCGACAAGGCCACGGGAACGGTCCTCGGCACCGTGGGCGAGGTCGCCCCTACGGGCAGGCCCGCCCCCTCCCCCACCTCGAAGGCCGCCGACGAGCCGCCTCCCCCGTCGAGCGACGACGGTGGCGGCGATCGCGACGGCGGCGGGCTGGTCTCCAGCACGCTCGAGGACGTCTGCCTGCCGGTCCTCGCGTGCGAGGGGCAGGGGGTGCTCGGCTCCGTGACGGAGCCGGGACGGCCCGGGCCGAGCCCGTCGGGTTCGCCCAGCGCCACGGGCACGCCCACGCCGTCCCCCACGGCCACGCCGTCCAGGCGGCCCAGGCACCAGGGGATCCTGCCCACCGAGGCGCCGACCCCGCCCGTCACCAGGCCCCACATGGAGAGCACCGACCCGGTCGTCGCCGACGAGCCCGCGCCCGTCGATCCCGACGATCCCCGGGTGGAGCTGCTCTGGCCGGGCCCGTTCTCCGAGAAGCTGTCCGACCAGATCGGCGGCCAGGTCGTACGGCCCAGCGAGCCCGACTCCGACGTGCTGGGCACCGCGCTGACGGCCGTGCTGCTGGCCTCGGCGGTCCTGGCCGCGCGGGTGTCGCAGCAGCGGCGCAGGCGCGAGGAGCACGGCGAGTCGATGCCGTTCGAGCCCATCCGCGTCGGAGGCAGGCACCGCCTGGCCTGAACTCGGCCGAGGCGGCGCCCGCGGGAGGGCAGGTCAGTGATCGGCCGCCGCGCGCTCCCTGGCCAGCCGCTCCTCGCCCGACAGCGTGTTGAGCGGCTTCTCCTTGATGAACAGCACCGCCACCAGCGCGAGCGCGGTCAGCGGCACGCCGATGAGGAACAGGTCGGCGGTGGCCGTGGCGTACACGTCCTGGATGACCCGCACCACTGGGGCCGGCAGCGTGGAGATGTCGGGAACCGTCTGGCCCTCGCCGCCCGAGCCGCCCGCCATGGGGCCGAGCTTCTCCGTCATGAGCGTGGTGATCTTGTTGGCAAGCACCGCGCCGAGGGCGCTGACACCGACCGCGCCGCCCATGCTGCGGAAGAAGGACAGCATCGAGGTGGTGACGCCGAGGTCGTGGGCGGGCACGTCGTTCTGCGCGGCCAGCACCAGGTTCTGCATGAGCATGCCGACGCCGATGCCCAGCACGGCCATGTACACCGACAGCAGCAGCGTGCTGGTCTGGCCGTCGATGGTGCTGAGCAGCCCCATGCCCGCCAGCATCACGACGCCGCCGGCCACCAGGAAGCCCTTCCACCTGCCCCACTTGGTGATGAGCTGACCGGCGACCGTGGAGGAGACCAGCAGGCCGAAGACCATGGGCAGGCTCATCAGGCCGGCGACCGTCGGCGACTTGCCGAGCGCGATCTGGAAGTACTGCGACAGGAACACCGTGCCGCCGAACATCGCCACGCCGACCAGCACGCTGGCGATGGTGGCGAGGGCGACCGTGCGGTTCCTGAACAGCGTCAGCGGGATGATGGGCTCGGCCGCCTTCGACTCCACCCACACCGCCAGCGCGAGGACGACGACACCGCCGCCCGCCAGGCCCACGCTCCACCATGAGACCCACTCGAACTGGCTGCCCGCCAGCGACGACCACACCAGCAGCGTGCAGACGCCCAGCGTGATGAGGAAGGCGCCGAGATAGTCGACCTTGACCTGCTTGCGCACCACCGGCAGGTGCAGCGTGCGCTGCAGCAGGACGATGGCCACGAGCGTGAAGGGCACGCCGATCAGGAAGCACCAGCGCCAGCCGAGCCACGAGGTGTCGACGAGCAGCCCGCCGATGAGCGGCCCCGCCACGGTTCCGACGCCGAAGACGGCGCCGAAGATGCCGGCGTAGCGGCCCAGCTCGCGCGGCGGGATCATGGCCGCCATCACGACCATGGACAGCGCGGTCATGCCGCCCGCGCCGATGCCCTGGACGACGCGGCTGACGATGAGGATCTCCACGTTGGGCGTGAGGCCCGCGATCAGGGAGCCCACCACGAACAGCCCGAGTGACAGCTGGATGAGCAGCTTCTTGCTGTAGAGGTCGGCCATCTTGCCCCACAGCGGCACGGTGGCCGTCATCGCCAGGAGCTCGGAGGTGACGATCCAGGTGTAGACGGTCTGCGAGCCCTGCAGGTCGGTGATGATGCGCGGCAGGGCGTTGGCCACGACCGTCGAGGCCAGGATGGACACGAACATGCCCACCATCAGCCCGGACAGCGCCTGGAGTACCTTTCTCCTCGAGGTGGGCCCTGCGGGCGCGGCCGGGGATTCTGGCTGCGCGCTGGTGGTTGTCATGCTTCCTCAATTTTCTCTGGCGGTGGCCGGTTCACGGCGCGGTTCGGCCGCGCGACCGCCGCCGGGCGGTTCGGGTGGAGATCGGGCCCGCTTCGGGCGAGCCGGTTTTCAAGGGGGCCGGCTCGGACGGTCCGGTTCTCGGAGAGCCGGACGCGGAACGGGCCGGGGGTTTCAGATGGGCTGGTTTCAGGTGGGCCGGCTCTCAGGCGGGCGGGTTAGGGTCGGGCAGCCCCTCGGCCACCTGCGAGAAGACCTCGTCGACCAGGCCCGCCAGCGGGATGTCGACCGTGCTCCAGCGCAGCACCGCCACTCTGAAGGCGGTGAGCGCCACGGCGGTGACGAGCTCGGCGTGCGCCGTGCCCGAGGGACCTTCGGGAAGCCGCCCCGCCACGGCCGCGACCAGCCGCCGCTCGGCCTCGGCCCCTCCGGAGAACAGCTTGAGCAGCAGCGAGGGGTTCTGCTCGAACACCTTCAGCCTGAGCAGCCACTCCTCGCGCCGCTCCTGGACGCGCTCGGCCTCGTCGAGCAGCACCAGGCGCAGCGCGGCCAGCGCGGACATCTCGGCGGGCACCCGGGCCAGCCGTTCGATCAGCTCCGCCTCCGCCCTCGGGCTCCTGCCGAGCAGCGCGTCCTCTTTGGAGGGGAAGTAGTTGAAGAACGTGCGGGAGGAGACATCGACCGCTTCGGCGATGTCCTCGACCGTGACACCGGCCAGGCCCCGCTCGGCGACCAGCGTGAGAGCGGCGCGCTCGAGAGCGGCCCGGGTCTCGAGCTTCTTCCTGTCTCTGCGCCCGAGCTCTTCTGTGCTGTCCACGATGGTCACAACATCAAGATTACGGATGAAATTTCAGACTCTGCAACATTTCATCCTCTGAAGTGCCGCACTTCACACCGCAGCGGGCATGACGAAGCCCCCCGCGCAGGCAGCGCAGGGGGCTCGAGAGCGTGTGTGACCTAGACGCCCATCGCGTGGACGCCGCCGTCGACGTGGACGATCTCGCCCGTGGTGGCGGGGAACCAGTCGGACATCAGCGCGACGCACGCCTTGGCCGCCACCTCGGTGTCGGAGAGGTCCCAGCCCAGGGGCGCCTTCTCCGGCCAGGCCTCCTCGAACTCCTTGAAGCCGGGGATGGACTTGGCCGCCATCGTGCGCAGCGGCCCCGCCGCGACCAGGTTGACCCTGATGCCCTGCTTGCCCAGGTCGCGGGCGAGGTAGCGGTTGGCTGACTCGAGGCCCGCCTTGGCCACGCCCATCCAGTCGTAGACGGGCCAGGCCTTGGTGGCGTCGAAATCGAGGCCGACGACCGAGCCGCCCTCCTTCATCAGCGGCAGGCAGGCCACCGCCAGCGACTTGTAGGAGAAGGTGGAGATGTGCAGGGCGGTGGCGACGTCCTCCCACGTGGTGTTGAGGAAGTTGCCGCCGAGCGCGGTCTGCGGAGCGAAGCCGATGGAGTGGACGACGCCGTCGAGGCCGTCGACGTGCTCGCCGACGCGGGCGGCCAGGGTGTCGAGGTGCTCGGTGTTCTGCACGTCGAGCTCGATCACCGGCGGCGTCTGCGGCAGCCGCTTGGCGATGCGCTCGACCAGCGACAGGCGGCCGAAGCCGGTCAGCACGACCGTGGCGCCCTGCTCCTGGGCCAGCTTGGCCACGGAGAAGGCGATGGAGGCGTCGGTGAGGACTCCGGTGACCAGGATGCGCTTGCCTTCGAGGATTCCCATGCTTCAGTGCCCCATTCCCAGACCGCCGTCGACGGGGATCACGGCCCCTGTGATGTAGGAGGCGTCGTCGCTGGCGAGGAAGCGCACGACGCGCGCGATCTCCGCGGGGACGGCCTGCCGGCCCAGCGGGATGTTCTTGACGATCGCCTCGGAGTCGAGCTCGGCGGTCATGTCGGTCTTGACGAAGCCGGGGGCGACGACGTTGACGGTGATGCCGCGCGAGCCGTACTCGCGGGCGAGGGAGCGGCCGAAGCCGACCAGGCCGGCCTTGGAGGCGGCGTAGTTGGACTGCCCGGCCTGGCCGCTGAGGCCGACGACGGAGGAGATGAGGATGATGCGGCCGCGCTTGAGCTTCATCATGGGCCTGATCGCGCGCTTGGCGACCCGGTAGGCGCCGGTGAGGTTGGCGTCGATGACGTCGGTGAAGGTCTCCTCCTTCATCATCGCCAGCAGGGTGTCCTTGGTGATGCCCGCGTTGGAGACGAGCACCTCGACGGGGCCCTGCTCGGCCTCCACCTTGGCGAAGGCGGCCTCGACGTCGTCGGAGCTGGTCACGTCGCAGCGGACGCCGAACAATCCCTCGGGCGGCTCCCCCGATCGGTAGGTGACGGCGACGTTGTCGCCTGCCGCGGCCAGTTCGCGGGCGATCGCGAGGCCGATGCCGCGATTGCCTCCGGTGACGAGTACAGAGCGTGCCATGAGACCTGACGCTATCTCCTACCCGCCGGTATCCCCTTGTCCGGGACGTACAAGATCACAGGGCTAGGATCGTTGACATGCGCCAGATCGATCCCGATTTCCTCGCCCTGCCGCTCAGGCAGCTCGCGGACGCAGCCCTTCAGCGCGCCCGCGACCTCGGCGCCTCGCATGCCGACTTCCGGCTGGAGCGGGTGCGAGCCGAGTCTCTCGCTCTCTACGACGCCAGGCTCGAAGGAGCCATGGACGCCGACGACCTCGGCTATGCCGTACGGGTGGTCAAGAACGGCACCTGGGGCTTCGCCGCGGGCCTCGTGCTCACCCCCGAGGCCGCCGCGGAGGTGGCCGCGCAGGCCGTCAAGGTCGCGGAGGTGAGCGCCCCGATCAACAGGGAGCCCATCGAGCTGGCGCCCGAGCCCGTGCACGGCGAGGTCAGCTGGGTCTCCGCCTACGAGATCGACCCCTTCTCCGTGCCGCAGAAGGAGAAGGTGGCGCTGCTGGCCGACTGGTCGGCGGGGCTGCTGAAGGGCGCCGACCACGTCAGCGCGCGGCTCCTGCAGGTGAAGGAGCAGAAGTTCTACGCCGACACCGCCGGCACCGTCACCACCCAGCAGCGTGTCAGGGTGCACCCCGAGCTGAACGCGATGAAGGCCGGCCCCAGCGGGTTCGACGACATGTCCACGATCGCGCCGCCGGTCGGCAGGGGCTACGAGTACCTGACGAACGGCCACTACGACTGGCAGGGCGAGCTGGCCCAGCTGCCCGAGCTGCTGGCCGAGAAGCTGGCCGCGCCCTCGGTCGAGGCGGGCGACTACGACCTGGTGATCCACCCCTCCAACCTGTGGCTGACGATCCACGAGTCGATCGGCCACGCCACCGAGCTCGACAGGGCGCTCGGCTATGAGGCGGCCTACGCGGGCACCAGCTTCGCCACCTTCGACCAGCTCGGCACGCTCGTCTACGGCTCGCCCGTCATGAACGTCGTCGGTGACCGCACCGTCGAGCACGGCCTGTCCACGATCGGCTACGACGACGAGGGCGTGGCCACCCGCGAGTTCGACATCGTCAAGGACGGCATCCTGGTCGGCTACCAGCTCGACCGCAGGATGGCGCTGATGAAGGGCCTCGGCGCCAGCAACGGCTGCGCCTTCGCCGACTCGCCAGGCCACATGCCGATCCAGCGGATGGCCAACGTCTCGCTGAAGCCCGCCCCCGGCGGCCCCTCCACCGAGGAGCTGATCGGCGGCGTGGAGCGCGGCCTCTACATCGTCGGCGACAAGAGCTGGTCGATCGACATGCAGCGCTACAACTTCCAGTTCACCGGGCAGCGGGCGTTCAGGATCGAGAACGGCGCGCTCGCCGGCCAGGTGCGCGACTTCGCCTACCAGGCGACCACGACCGACTTCTGGGGCTCGATGGAGGCCGTGGGCGGCCCCGAGACCTACGTGCTCGGTGGCGCCTTCAACTGCGGCAAGGGCCAGCCCGGCCAGGTCGCCCCTGTCAGCCACGGCTGCCCCTCGGCGCTGTTCCGCGGCGTCAGGATCCTCAACACCGTGCAGGAGGGTGGAAAGTGACATCTCCTCAGGAAATGGTCGAGAGGGCGCTCGAGCTCTCCCAGGCCGACGACTGCGTCGTCATCGTGGACGAGGGCTCGACGGCCAACCTGCGCTTCGCGGGCAACACGCTCACCACCAACGGCGTCGCCAGGTCGGCGCAGCTGACCGTGATCTCGATCGTGGGCGCGGGCGTCGGCGTGGTGTCCCGCGCGGCCGTCAGGCCCGAGCAGCTGCCCGAGGTGGTCGCCGCGGCCGACGCGGCGGCGCGCGAGGCGCAGCCGGCCGAGGACGTCAGGCCCCTGGTGGAGGGGGCGGGCTCGAGCGCCAACTGGGTCGAGCCCGTGCTGCCCACCTCGATCGGGGTCTTCGGCGACTTCGCCCCCGCTCTCGGTGAGACGTTCGCCGCCGCGGAGGCGGGCGGCAGGAAGCTGTACGGCTTCGCCGAGCACACGCTGACCTCCACCTTCGTCGGCTCGTCGAGGGGCCTGCGGCTGCGCCACGACCAGCCGACGGGGCGTCTCGAGCTCAACGCCAAGTCCGCCGACCTCAAGCGCTCGGCCTGGGCGGGTGTGGCCACCCGCGACTTCTCCGACGTCGACGTGGCCGCGCTCGACTCCTCGCTGGCCCAGCGCCTCGAGTGGGCCAAGAACCGGGTCGACCTGCCGGCCGGCCGCTACGAGACGCTGCTGCCGCCGAGCGCGGTCGCCGACCTGATGATCTACATGCTGTGGTCGAGCGGCGCGCGTGACGCGCTCGACGGCCGCACGGTCTTCTCCAAGCCGGGCGGCGGCACCCGCGTCGGCGAGCGCCTCGCCCAGCTGCCCGTCACGCTGAGCAGCGACCCCGCCGCCCCCGGCATCGAGTGCGCGCCGTTCGTGACCGCCCACGCGCCCAGCCGCCGCAGCTCGGTCTTCGACAACGGCCTGCCGCTGGCGGCGACCGACTGGGTGAAGGACGGCACGCTGACCGCCCTCATGCAGACCCGCCACTCGGCCGAGCTGAGCGGTCTGCCCGTGACGCCGTCGATCGACAACCTGATCATGCGGGGCGGCGAGGGCGGCAGGTCGCTGGAGGAGATGATCGCCTCCACCGAGCGCGGACTGCTGGTGACCTGCCTGTGGTACATCCGCGAGGTCGACCCGCAGACGCTCCTGCTGACCGGCCTGACCCGCGACGGGGTCTACCTGGTCGAGCACGGCGAGGTGGTCGGCGAGGTCAACAACTTCAGGTTCAACGAGAGCCCGGTCGACCTGCTGGGCCGCCTGAGCGAGGTCGGGGCCGCCCAGCAGACGCTGCCGCGCGAGTGGAACGACTACTTCACCCGCACGATCATGCCGCCGGTCAGGGTGCCCGACTTCAACATGTCGACGGTCAGCCAGGCCAACTGATCCGCCTCTCGCGGTGCGCCGCCTGCCCTGGCGCGATCACAGGGTCAGGCGGTGCACCCGGTTCCACCGCTTGGCCGTCACCAGCCTGGCGGTGCCCTTGTTGAGGTCGTAGACGATCGACCAGCGGGTGTGGCCCTGGGCCACGCTCTTCAGCAGGTCGAGCCCGTCGGCCTTCGAGTCGACCGTCGCGGTGAGTCGCCTGTGGCGGTCGTCGGGGGTGCCGCTGACGACGCTCCAGTTGGTCAGGACGCGGTCGTCGCGGACATGCATTCTGCCCTCGCCGTACTCCACGACGGCCGACGCGCCGCTCTTGTCGGCGAGCAGGTAGTGCACCTGGGGTCCGCCGGCGAAGTCGACGTTGTAGGTGCGCATCAGCGCCAGCGCCTCCTTGACCGTGGCCGCCCTGTCCAGCAGGACCCGGATGATCCGCACGCTGCTCACCGTGGGCCTGCCCTTCATCGGGGCGGGCAGCTCGGCGGTCGGGGTGGCGGCCAGGCCGACGGCCAGGCCCTTCTCGTTCATGCCGTCGAAGGGAGCCAGCACCGCGTGCCCGAGCCTTCGCCGCTCGACCGGGTCGCCGAGGTCGGCGGGGCCGGTCTTGCCGAGCACGTAGTAGGCGTCGGCCACCGACAGGGAGGCGTAGCCGTCCGGCGGGTCGGCGCGCACGACGATGGCGGGATTGTCGTCCCAGTCGAAGTTGCGGCCGAACTCGGCGCCCCTGTGGAACAGCGAGCAGGCCCACCCCTCGGCCTTCCTGCCGAGTTCGTCCTCGGTCAGCGGCGCCTCGACGTCGTAGCCGCCGTGGAAGGTCATCTCGTACATCGGCAGGTCGTCAAGCCGCCTCATGCTCGCGCTGGTGCGAGCGACCTCGTCGGCGCTCTGCCGCAGCACCGGCGCGGAGGTGGCCTTCACGGGAGCCGCCTTCCCTGTCACGGCCTGGCCCGCCCTCTCCTGTCCCGCCGTGCCGGCGGCCGAACAGGCGGTCGCCAGCGGTACGGCCAGCGCCAGCGCCGCGAGCAGCGAGGCGGTGGAGCGTAGCGCCCGTAAGGCCGGTGTCATCAAGTGGTCCCTTCGCCGAGCTGGCAGCCCCCTTCATATCAGAGTGTGCCGCGCGGGCCCGGCGAAGTCACGTCCGGCGCGAAACGGTGAAGAAGATCAGGCGTCCTCGAGCCTGAAGCCCACCTTCATCCCCACCTGGTAGTGGGCCACCTCGCCCTGTTCGATGTGGCCCCTGATCTCCGTGACCTCGAACCAGTCGAGGTGCCGCAGCGTCTGCGCGGCCCTGCGGATGCCGTTGCGGACGGCGTCGTCGAGGCTCTCCGCCGACGTGCCGACTATCTCGGTCACCCGGTACGTACGATCCGACATAGCTCTTCCTCCCTTACCCGAAAGCCATGATCGCATGACCTGCCGCGCCGTCCAGGGGCGCCGTCGCACCCGTGCCGTCCGAGGTCTACGGTGGAAGACGTGAAGGGTTTGCGGCGCGAGCGGGACGTCCACCGGGTGACCGACGCCCGGCCGTCTCTCAGCGCGGACATCAACCGCAGGGAAAAGATCTACCTCATCCAGATGGGCATCCGCACGATCTGCCTGATCCTGGCCGTCGTGGTGCCGGTGCCCTGGCCGTTCAGGCTGCTGTTCATCGCGGGAGCCATCTTTTTGCCATACATAGCCGTAATCGGTGCCAATGAGCGAGGCAAGGATGCCCCGCCTCCGACCTTTTCCAGCCCCGCGCCTGACCAACAGGAGATTCCACTCCACCGACGCGAGATCGGGTCGTGACTAAGTCTTGACGCATCCCATGGGTTGTAGGTGTACGCTTTAGCCAAGCGCTCCGGTCCCCCGTCGGAGTGCTGGTGCCGGCGTTCCGGGCCCCCGTCGGAACGCCGATGAAGCGAAGCCGGGTGGTTTGCCCCCGTAACCACCCGGCTTCGCCCTTTTCTCAGTCATTTTGTTTCCGACTGTTCGGTCGGATAGGCGTGCTTTCCCGAAATCGTTTGCTCGGGTTCACAGCAAACCTTCAGGTTTGACCGCGATCATCAGCCGTCGGTCAAGGTCTCTGTCGTGGCCCGTTCCCAGTTGCGGGCCAGCGTCGTGATGCGCTCGACGGCGTCCTCGGGCGCGGTGCCCGACCCCTGGGCCAGCCCGAGCAGGTAGGCGGTCAGCGGCGCGGCGGGCCTGGCGACGCCGTGGGCGACCTCCTTGGTCAGTTCGAGGATGAGGTCCCTGTCGACGGAGGCGGGATCGACGCCCAGCTCCTTGCAGGCCAGCGCGGTCCATTCGCTCAGCACGTTCATGTGTGGTGTGGCGAGCGCTCGCCCGCCTCGGGCCCTGAGCTCACGCCACCCCTCCTTTCGGGCGGTCGGTGCGGGTCGTCGCCGGTCTGCGTGAGGCTCCGCAGATCGTCCATTGTGTCGCAGTCGAGCCAGGGCGTGCCGGGCAGGCGCAGCCGTACGGGGTCGAGGGGGGCGAGCAGGCCGTGCAGGGAGCGGCCCTCGTAGTCCTCCAGCGCCGCGCGCAGCGCGGCGGTCCGCCACACCCCCGCCAGCCACTGCTCACGCCCGCCGTCATCGAGCAGGACGGCCCCGGCGGCCCGCTCCGGCGTGTCGGCGGCGTCGAGGAGCGCGATGACGTGCTCGGGCAGCAGCAGCGGCAGGTCGCCGGCCAGCAGCGCCATCCAGGGCGCCGCCGCCATGGCCAGCCCCGCGCGCAGCGCGGGAACGGGGCCGCCGCCGGGCGGGTCCTCGCGGGTGAAGAGCGCCCCCGGCAGGTCGCGCGGCGGGCCGACGACGACCAGGCGTTCCGCGTGGGGAACGGCGGCCGCCACCCGCTCCACCAGGCTCCTGCCGCCGACCAGCAGGCCGGGCTTGTCCCTGCCGCCCATCCGGGTGGCCGCCCCGCCGGCGAGGATGATCGCGTCATGCCGCATGTGTCACACGCTACGACGTTCACGGGCGGATCACCCACCCCCTCCGACGTTGGACGGCGCCCTCGTCCAGCGCGGCCCGACCGGCGGGAGGCTGCGTCAGGTGAAGGCGGCGTGGCCGGTCAGCGCCTTGCCCAGGACGAGCGCGTGGATCTCCGAGGTGCCCTCGTAGGTGAGCACCGACTCCAGGTTCACCGCATGCCTGATCACCGGGTACTCCAGAGTGATGCCGCTGGCGCCCAGGATGGTCCTGCAGGTCCTGGCGATCTCCAGGGCCTCGCGCACGTTGTTGAGCTTGCCCGCGCTGACCTGCTCGGGTGTGATCGTGCCCGCCTCCTTCAACCTGCCCAGGTGGACGGCCAGCAGCAGCCCCTTGCCCAGCTCGAGGGCCATGTCGGCGAGCTTGTCCTGGGTGAGCTGGAAGGAGGCGAGGGGCCTGCCGAACACCTCGCGCTCGCCCGCGTAGGCGATCGCGGTCTCCAGGCAGTCGAGCGCCGCGCCCATCGCGCCGAACACGATGCCGAACCTGGCCTCGTTCAGGCAGCGCAGCGGTCCCGACAGACCGAGGGCGCCCGGCAGGACGGCCTCCTGCGACAGCCGTACGGAGTCGAGGACCAGCTCGCTGGTCACGGAGGCGCGCAGGGAGACCTTGTGCTTGAGGTCCGTGGCGGTGAAGCCGGGCGTGCCCGCCGGAACGAGGAAGCCGCGGATGCCCTCCTCGGTCTGCGCCCACACCACGGCCACGTCGGAGACCGAGCCGTTGGTGATCCACATCTTGGTGCCGTTCAGCACCCAGTCGCCTCCCTCGCGCTTGGCGCTGGTGCGCATGCCGGCCGGATCGGAGCCGAAGTCGGGCTCGGTGAGGCCGAAGCAGCCGATCCGCTCGCCGGCGGCCATGGCGGGCAGCCACTCGTTCTTCTGCTCCTCGCTGCCGTAGCGCCAGATGGCGTACATGGCCAGCGAGCCCTGCACCGAGACCAGGCTGCGCAGGCCCGAGTCGGCGGCCTCCAGCTCCAGGCAGGCCAGGCCGTAGGAGACCGCGCCCAGGCCCGCGCAGCCGTAGCCCTCCAGGTGCATCCCGAGCACGCCCAGCTCGCCGAACCTGCGAGCCAGCTCCCTGGCGGGGATCTGGCCCTCCTCGAACCAGGTGGTGAGGTTGGGGCGCAGCTCGCGGTCGCACACGCGGCGGACGGCGCTCCTGATCTCGCGCTCCTCCTCGGTCAGGAGCCCGTCGACGGCGAACAGGGTGGTGGGGTGCATGGGTCGAACCCTCCGGCTAGATTGGATCCAATATTGAATATCCAACATGACACAGCCTAGGGTGCGTTGACTATGGAGAGTCTTGGCGGCCTGCTGGTGGCCGACTTCAGCAGGGTGCTGGCGGGGCCCTACGCGACGATGCTGCTGGCCGACCTGGGCGCGGACGTGGTGAAGATCGAGCGGCCCGACGGCGGCGACGACACGCGGGCCTGGGGCCCGCCGTACGCCGACGGGCAGGCGACCTACTTCCTCGGCGTCAACCGCAACAAGCGCTCGATAGCCCTCGACCTGCGTGACGCCGGCGACCTGGAGGTGGCCAGGGCGCTGGTCGCCCGCGCCGACGTGCTGGTGGAGAACTTCAGGCCGGGCACGATGGAGCGGCTGGGGCTCGGCTACGAGCAGGTGAGCGCGGCCAACCCCGGGCTCGTCTACTGCTCGGTGACCGGGTTCGGCGCGGGCAAGGGCGCCGAACTGCCCGGCTACGACCTGGTGGTGCAGGCGGTGGGCGGGCTCATGAGCGTGACGGGCGAGCCCTCGGGGCCGGGGACCAAGACGGGCGTGGCCCTGGTCGACGTGATCACCGGGCTGCACGCCGCGCTCGGCGTGCTCGCCGCCCTCCGCCACCGCGACGCGACGGGGCGAGGACAGCGCGTGGAGGTGTCCCTGCTGACCTCGCTGCTGTCGGCGCTGGCCAACCACGCCTCCGCCTTCGCCGCGGCGGGGGTGGTGCCGCGGGCGATGGGCAACAGGCACCCCAGCATCGTGCCGTACGAGGTCTTCGAGGCCGCCGACCGGCAGATCGTGATCGCGGCGGGCAACGACAGGCAGTTCCGCGCCCTGTGCGAGGTGCTGGACAGGCAGGACCTGGCCGCCGATCCCCGCTACACGACGAACGCGGGCAGGGTCGCCGACCGGCTGACGCTGGTGCCCGAGCTGTCGCGGACGCTGGCCACCGCGTCGGCCGACACGTGGTTCGCCGCACTCACCTCGGCGGGGGTCCCCTGCGGGCCGATCAACGACGTGGCGGGGGCCTTCGCGCTGGCCTCGTCGCTGGGCTTCGAGCCCGTGGTGGACGGCCAGGTGGCCAACCCCATCGCGATGGGTCGCACGCCCGCCTCCTACCGGCTGCCGCCTCCTGGCCTCGGACAGGACGCCGCATGGGTCCGTGAGATATTGGGGCGATGAGCTCGGTCGAAGAACGGCGCAGGCCGCCCACGGCGCAGCAGTTCGTGCTCGCCGAGCTCCGCAGGGCGATCACCACGGGCAGGCTGCGTCCAGGCAGCCCGATCAGGCAGGACGCCCTGGCGGAGGAGTTCGACGTCAGCAGGGTGCCGCTGCGCGAGGCGCTGAAGACGCTCCACGGCGAGGGCCTGGTCACCTACCAGGCGCACCGCGGCTACTTCGTGGAGACGCTGTCTCTCGACGACCTGCTCGAGGTCTACCGCATCCGCGAACTGCTGGAGGAGGAGGCGGTACGCAAGGCCGTCCAGCGGCTCGGCGAGGACGATCTGCTGCGGCTCGAGCGGGCGCAGGCGGAGGTCGAGCGCTTCGCCGCGACGGGCCAGGTGCAGGAGATGGCCGGCGCGAACAGGGTCTTCCACATGACGCTGTTCGAGTGCTCAGGGATGCCGCGTCTGGTCCGGCTGATCAGGACCCTGTGGGACTCCACCGACGCCTACCGCTCGCTCTACTACGGCGAGGGCGGCAACAGGGAGCGCGTCGTGGCCGAGCATCGGGGCGTGCTCGACGCGCTGCGGCGGGGCGCCGCCGACGAGGTGGTCAGCAGGCTGGACGAGCACCGCGCCCACGCGGTCGCGGCCCTGTCCACCGTCCTCACCCCCTGACCCGCCTCTGCCCTTCGCGGCCCTGGCGTGGTCGCTCCTCGACTCCTCGATCATGAGCGCGTCGGCGAGGGCCCGCCCCAGCCTTGCGCCCTCCGCGGACCGCGCGGGAGCCCCGAATCGGGAATCCCTCCGCGCCCGGCGTGTTGCACGAGAGGTGACAAAGCTGTCGATCCTCGACCGATCCCTCGTCAGACAGGGACACGACCCCGCGCGGGCACTGCGCGACACCGTCACGTTCGCCAGGCAGGCCGAGGCGCTCGGCTACCACCGGTTCTGGGTGTCGGAGCATCACGCGGTGCCCGGCGTGGCCGGCTCGGCGCCCACCGTGCTGGCCTCGGCCGTGGCGGCGGCGACCTCGCGGATCAGGGTGGGCACGGGCGGCGTCATGCTGCCCAACCACCGGCCGCTGGTGGTGGCCGAGCAGTTCGGCGTCCTCGACGCGCTCTACCCCGGGCGGATCGACATGGGCCTGGGCAGGTCCGTCGGCTTCACCGGCGGCATCAGGCGCGCGCTGGGCCACGACAAGCAGGACGCGGAGAACTTCGCCGAGCAGATCGAGGAGCTGCTCGACTACTTCACCAGGGGCAGGGACGGCGTGCACGCCATGCCCGCCGAAGGCAGGAAGGTGCCCGCCTTCGTCCTGGCGATCGGATCGGGCGCGGACGTCGCCGCCGAACTCGGACTCCCCCTCGTGATCGGCGGAGGCAGGGCCGAGGAGGGCGCCAGGCGCTACAGGGAGCGGGTGAAGGGCACGCCGTACGTGATCGTGGCGGCCAACATCGCCGTCGGCGAGGACGCGCACCTGCTGCAACTGCCGGAGGCCTGGGCCACCGCCCACTCACGCACGCGCGGCGTCTTCCCGCCGCTGCGCTCCCCGGAGGAGATCCTGTCGATGGAGCTGACCGAGCGCGAGCGCACCTACCTCGACGAGGCGCTGCGGGGACAGATTCACGGCACCGAGGAGCAGGTGGCGCGGCGACTGCACGAGCTGGTGGAGCGGACCGGCGCCGACGAGGTGCTGGTGACGATGAACACCTACGACCTCGACCGGCGCCTGGACTCCTACCGGCGGCTGATCAGCCTCCGATAGCCGACATCGGCCTGGAGGGCTGCAGGAAGGACGGGTCGTCGATGCCGTGCCCTGCCCGCTTGCCGCGCACCGCGGCGATCCAGCGCTCGGCCAGCTCCTCGTCGCCCGCCCCTGCGCGCAGCGCGGCCTTGAGGTCGGACTCCTCCCTGGCGAACAGGCAGTTGCGGATCTGGCCGTCGGCGGTCAGCCGTACCCGGTCGCAGGCTCCGCAGAACGGACGGGTCACCGAGCCGATGACGCCCACCCGCGCGGGGCCGCCGTCGACGAGGAAGCGCTCGGCGGGCGCGCTGCCGCGCTCCTCCAGATCGTCGGCGCACAGGTCGACCTCGGTCTGCAGCAGCGTGAGGATCTCGTCGGCGGTCACCATGTCGGCGCGGTTCCAGCCGTGCTGGGCGTCGAGCGGCATCTGCTCGATGAAGCGCAGCTCGTAGCCTCGCTCGAGGCAGAAGCGCAACAGCGGCACCGCCTCGTGGTCGTTGATGCCGCGCATCAGCACCGCGTTGACCTTGACGGGACGCAGCCCCGCCCGGTCGGCGGCCTCCAGCCCCGCGACGACGTCCTCGAACCTGTCGCGGTGGGCCAGGCGCTTGAACGTCTCGCGGTCAAGGGTGTCGAGGGAGACGTTGACCCGGTCGAGACCGGCCTCGGCCAGCGCGCCCGCCAGCTTGGCCAGGCCGATGCCGTTGGTGGTGAGCGACACCTGCGGCTTGGGGCGCAGCGCGGCCGTACGGGCCACGATGTCGACCAGCTCCCTGCGCAGCAGCGGCTCGCCGCCGGTGTAACGCACCTCGGTGATGCCCAGACGCTCGACGCCGATCGTGACCAGCCTGACGATCTCGTCGGCGGTCAGCAGCTGGGCGTTGGGCAGCCAGTCGAGCCCTTCGGGCGGCATGCAGTAGGTGCAGCGCAGGTTGCACTTGTCGGTGAGTGACACCCGAAGGTCGGTCGCCACCCTGCCGAAGGAGTCCTTCAGCACAGGCAGGTCACCTCCTAGCTTTCCGAGGGGAACATCAGTTCAGCCTATTCCATCCCCCCGACAACGGACCGAGCCCCCGCCGCTCGACTCCCGCGGGCCACCAGGAGGCGAAATCCCCTGGCGATAAAATGGATGGGATTTCCTTCCTGGTCCCGCCAGACTGATCAACAACCAGTAAGGAGATTCCTCACATGCCGCCGAACCAGCCCGCACCGAACCTGCTGTCGTGGGCCAGCGAGATCGACGAAGGCGCGATCACGCAGGCCGCCCGTGCCGCGCGCCTGCCATTCGTTTCCGGCCACGTCGCTCTCATGCCCGACGCGCATGTCGGCATCGGCGCAACAGTCGGCTCGGTCATTCCGACCGAGGGCGCGATCATTCCCGCGGCCGTGGGCGTCGACATCGGCTGCGGCATGGTCGCCACGGAGACCACCCTCACCGCCGCCGACCTTCCCGACAGCCTGGCCGCGTTGATGCCCATGGTGGAGCACCGCATCCCGGCCGGCGTCGGCAAGGGCCACGCCGACCCCTCGATGGATCGCGCCCTGGGCGAGCTCGGGCTCCCCCACACCGACCTGAACCCCAAGCTGACGAAGAAGGTGTCCGACCAGTTCGGCACCCTCGGCTCCGGCAACCACTTCGTGGAGGTCTGCCTCGACGAGCGCGACAGGGTCTGGACGGTGCTGCACTCAGGTTCGCGCGGCATCGGCAACCAGCTGGCCACGATGCACATCGTGGGCGCCAAGAAGCTGATGAAGAAGCAGGCGATCGGGCTCGAGGACCCCGACCTGGCCTACCTGGTCCAGAGCACGCCCGAGTTCACCGCCTACATCGAGGACATGCTGTGGGCCCAGCGCTACGCCATGGCCTCGCGCGCCCGGATGGACAAGGTCCTGATCAACGCGCTGTTCCGGGTCGTCGGCAAGGGCCAGCGGGTCCGCACCATCAACTGCCATCACAACTTTACCCAGCAGGAGACCCACTACGGCAAGTCTCTCTGGATCACCCGCAAGGGAGCCATCAAGGCCGACACGGGCGACGAGGGAGTGATCCCCGGTTCGATGGGCACGCGCTCGTACATCGTGCGCGGCCGGGGGAACCCCGAGTCGTACAACTCCTGCTCTCACGGTGCGGGCCGCCGGATGTCGCGCACCAAGGCGAAGCGGGAGCTGTCCGCGGCCTCCCTGACCCAGGCGATGAGCGGCCGTGTCTGGAACCAGGACCGCGCGGCCGCCCTGGTGGACGAGCACCCCGAGGCGTACAAGTCCATCGACCAGGTCATGGCCGACCAGAAGGATCTGGTGGAGGTCCAGCACACCTTGCGCCAGATCTTCAACTACAAGGGCTGATGTCATGGAGGCTCGCGCCCGAGCGGCGGGGGCCTCCACCACGCGCGATCCCCGGCTCTGTGGAGGGTGTCGGCCATGCTGCCCCTGCAGCTGGCCACGACCTTCTGACCGCCGGGTGCCAAGCCCCTTCGGGAACCATCCGGGACTCCCGTGCCTCTAAACGTTCATGTACTTAAAGAAGATCATCGCCATCGTCGCCGCCTGCGCCGCCGTCTCCGTCGCGGCGCCTGTCCACGCTGGCACGCCGCTGCCCAAGGGGTTTCTGCTGGGAGAGCAGGCGGTGGCCGACGACGAGGCCGAGGACGAGGGCCCCCACGACTACGAGGACTACTGGGGCGTCGACAACAGGCTGAAGCAGCCGTTCGCCGTCCCGCCGTGCTCCACCAGCGTCCTGCCAGGCCTCGCGGCCTGGCCGAAGATCGGCCTGAAGGGGCGCCTGGCCGCCAGGAACGTCCAGCACAGCACCCAGGAGTTCGTTCACAGCGTCGAGCAGGTGATCCTGTACTCCTCCGCCAAGAACGCCGAACGGGCGATGCGGGAGTTCAAGGCCGGCTGGGAGCGCTGCCGCAAGGGCCGCAAGAACGCGCAGGGCGACGTCTTCCGCCGCAGCCTGACCGGCACCGCCCTCGGCGACCAGGCGTGGAAGAGCAGGGGGACCTCCACAGGGGTCGACCAGGACGACGCCGCGGTGATCGTCCGCCGCGCCAACGCGGTGATCGTGTACCTGCACCCGCGGGACGGCAAGCCGTCGCCCAAGGACTTCCCCCCGCTGGTCGCCTCCGCCAGGACGATGCTGGCGAAGATCTGCCAGGTCGCGGCCTGCGGCTGACGCCGCAACCCGCGAGGTCGTCATCCGCGCGCACCTTCTGGGAGCTAGCCCAGGCGAGCGAGCTCCTCGCCGGTCAGGGTGAGGTCGGCGGCGGCCACCGAGTCCAGGATGCTCTCGGGGCGGCTGGCGCCCGGGATCGGGATCACCACGCGGCTGCGGGCCAGCTCCCACGCCAGGCACACCCGCTGCGGCGACACCCCCCGCTCGGCGGCCACCTCGTTGAACACCGCGTGCGCGTCGCCGAGCCGGGCGGCCGACGTGATGCCGCCCAGCGGCGACCACGGCAGGAACGCGACGCCGAGCTCCTCGCAGACGTCGATCTCCTGCTCGCTGCTGCGGAAACGGGGAGAGTACTCGTTCTGCACGCTGGCCAGCCGTCCGCCGAGGATGTCGTGGGCCTGCCTGATCTGGGCGGGGTCGGCGTTGGAGATGCCCGCCAGCCTGATCTTCCCCTCGTCGAGCAGCTCGCGCAGCGCCCCGATGCTCTCCTCGTACGGCACCGCCGGGTCCGGCCTGTGGTGCTGGTAGAGCCCGATGGCCTCGACGCCCAGTGCCTTCAACGACCTCTCGCAGGCCCTTCGCAGGTAGTCGCGGCTGCCGTCCAGGCCCCAGCCGTCGCCGCCGGTCCTGGTGTGGCCGCCCTTGGTCGCCACGAGGACCGTGTCGCGGTCGCCGCTCCACAGCTCCAGCGCCCGCGCCACGAGCCGCTCGTTGTGGCCCGTCTCGGCGGTGGTGGGCGCGTAGGCGTCGGCGGTGTCGATCAGGGTGACCCCCGCGTCGAGCGCGGCGTGGATCGTCCTGATCGAGCGCCCCTCGTCGGGCATGTGGCCGGCCACGGACATCGGCATGGCGCCCAGGCCGATGGCGCTGACGGACAGGTCGGCGATCAGTCGAGTCTTCATGCGGCACATCCTGGCCGATGGAGTTCACTCCAGGTCAAGCGCGCCACAGGGGAAAGGCCCCGATCCAGGTGGATCGGGGCCTTTCGTGGTGGTGCTAGTGACGGATGACCTTCACCCAGTCGGTGGCCTCGGTCGGCCTGAGGTACCAGGCGCCCTCGAACACCGCCCGCCACGTGCCGGAGGTCCAGGCCCGCTCCCTGGTGGAGAAGTACCCGTCGCGGTGGGTGCGGACGGTCTCGACGTGCTCCCAGCCGCGCGAGCCGTCGGCCTTGAACAGGATCACGATGCTCTTGCCGGCCAGTCGCTTCCAGCCGCCCGCCCGCTTGCAGTGGTCGGCGTGGGTGACCACGACGAAGCCGTCGATGTAGTCCTGCTCGCACTCGACGGAGAGCTTGCCTCTGATCGAGATGCCGCGTCCCTCCCATGCGGGCTCGGGGCCGACGTCGAGCGACAGCCTGGTGTGGCCGCCGTCCCAGTCGGGGTCGTGCCCCGGGTCCGCGGAGGCGGGCGCCGCCGTGGCGAGCACCGAGACGCCCAGCGCGGCGGCCGCTGCGCCGGCGGCCAGTCGTCGCATCATGTGGAACTTCCTCTCCCCGTGGGTGACGCGCTCGGGACAGAGTGCGTCAATACCAATGACGCGTAAAGGTAAAGGAAAGTTGGCGCAAAACCGGTAACGATCAGATAAAGGACGGTTTAGCTACGGGTTCCGGCCTGCTCCGCGGCGTAGCTGTCGTTTCCTGCGTAGTGCACCTTCCACTGGCCGTGCATCCTGCCGTCCACGCGCCGCTCGAAGCGTCCGGTGGCGGCGGTGTCCACGGTGGCCACCTGCTGCCACTCCTCGGTCTCGGTGCGCCGATAGGAGATCTCCAGCCGCTGCTTGCCGAAGGGCGCGAAGTCGGCGTACCCGTTGGGGTCCACCCGCCTCAAGGTGCCGCTCAGCCGGACGGCCTTGGCTCCGCGCACCCTGTCGATCTCCAGATCGCCGAGTTTGGTCTCGTGACGGAGGTTGAAGGTGTGGTGCTCGGTGACCGTGCTGCCGTCCTCGGCCTTGGCGGTCGCGGTGATCGTCCAGACGCCCGAGGGGTAGAAGCGGGTCAGTCCCTGTGACGGCATGAAGCGCCAGGTCTCCCAGCCGTCGCCGACCCGCTGCGGCTGCACGCCCGGCGTGGCGAGCTCCTCGGGCGCGACCGGCAGCTGCACGGCGGGCTGACCCATGGGCGCGGGCGGCGCCTGGGGCTTGAGGGCCGACACCGCGGCCGGCGTACCGGCGGGACGGCCAGGAGCGAGCGGCGCAGGAGCGACGGCGGGACGGCCAGACGTACCCGGCGCAGGAGCCGGCGCAGGAGCGACCGCAGGACGGCCAGACGTACCCGGCGCAGGAGCCACCGCAGGACGGCCAGACGTAGCCGGCGCAGGAGCCACCGCAGGACGGCCAGACGTAGCCGGCGCAGGAGCCACCGCAGGACGACCGGGAGTAGCCGGTGCCGCAGGACGGCCGGATGCCGATGCCGCAGGACGGCCGGATGCCTGCGCCGCAGGACGGCCGGATGCCTGCGCCGCAGGACGGCCGGATGCCGGTGCCTTCACGGCAGGGGTGAGCGCCACCGACGGCGACGGCCGCAGGGCGGGCGTGAGCGCTGGGGCCGGGGTGGTCCCAGGCGAGGGCAGGGCCTCGGGAACGGGCCCGAAGGTCGGGCCGCCGTCGATCGGCTTCTTTCCGGGTACGGGCTTCGGCGGGGCGCCGGGTTCGACCTTGACCGACACCCCGTTCTTTGCCGCGCCCTTCGCCACGACGTCGATCACGAGCTTCACCGAGCCACGTGCCCCCACCACGGGTTCGGCGGGCCTCACCGTGATCTCTTTGATTGCGAGGGTGGCGGGAGCGTCGACCAGCACGGGACCGGTCAGTGCTCCCGCCACCAGCGACGCGAGTAGAACTGTCTTGGTCATGTGCAGGACGGTAGGAACCGTCCGGCAATGGCAGGGGGCGAGACACACGCCCCTGTTGGTAAAGGTGTCAACCGGTGTAGAGCTCCTCGATCACTTCCGCGTACTTCGCGTGGATGACCCTGCGCTTGAGCTTCAGGCTGGGCGTGAGCTCGGAGGTCTCGGCCGTCCACTCCGCGGGCAGCAGCGCCCATCGCTTGACCTGCTGCACCCTGGCCAGTTTCGCGTTGGCCGTCTCGACGGCCGCCTCGACGGCCTTGAGCACGTCGGGGTGTCCGACCAGCTCGGCCATCGAGGTGTAGGCGATGCCCTGCGCCTGGGCCCAGCCCGGCGCGATCTCCCCGTCGAGGGTGAGGATCGCCACGGGGAAGGGCCTGTTGTCGCCGTAGGCGAGCGCCTGGCCGATGAGCGGGTGCTCCTTCAGGTAGTTCTCGATCGCCGCAGGCGAGATGTTCTCGCCGCCCGCGGTGATGATGAGCTCCTTCTTGCGGTCGACGACCCGGTAGAAGCCGTCGTCGTCGACGGTGCCGATGTCGCCGGTGTGCAGCCAGCCGTCGGCGTCGATCAGCTCCTCGGCCGCCCTGCCGAGGTAGCCGCTGGTGTTGAGCGGGCTTCGGGTGAGGATCTCGCCGTCCTCGCCCAGGCGCACCTCGACGCCGGGCTCGGGCCTGCCGACCGAGCCGAGCTTGTAGACGGCGGGGCTGTTGGCGGTGAACGCGCCGGTCGTCTCGGTCATGCCGTAGACGTCGATGACCCTGAGGCCGAGCCCTGCGAAGAAGCCGCGCACCTCGTCGGGCAGCGGGGGCCGCGCCCGTGGCCGTCCACTCGGCACGGTCGAAGCCGATCATGCCGCGGACGATGGACAGCAGCGCGGCGTCGGCGGCCTCGTAGGCGGCCTGGATCTCGGGGGTGACGGTGTGGCCGTACTGGCCCGCCTCGATGTAGGCGCGCCCCGCCGCCATGGCCTGCCTGACCTGCTCCTGCTGCTCCTCGGGCTGGGTGGACAGCAGCGCCTGGAGCTTGGCCATCATCTTCTCCCAGACCCGCGGCACGCCGAAGAACATCATCGGCCGCACCTGCCCGAGCGCGGCGCCGAGGTTGGCCAGGTCGGTGCAGAAGTGCACGTGGGAGACCTTGGTCAGCGGCAGGTAGAGGCTGAGGACGCGCTCGGCGATGTGGGCGTAGGTCAGGTAGGAGATCTGCGTGCCCTGCGTGGGCAGCGCGGTCATGCGGTCGGTGGCCGCGCACTCGTAGAAGGCGTTGGCGTGGGTCAGCGGCACGCCCTTCGGCATGCCGGTGGTTCCCGAGGTGTAGAGCACGGTGAGCACGTCGCCCGGCGTGACCGCCCGCCAGCGCTCCTCGACGGCGGAGTGGCCCTCGGCCAGCCTGGCCCTGCCGAGTTCGAGGAAGTCGGCCCAGCTCATGAAGAGCTCGCCGGTCGGCGTGCCGTCGAGCACGATGATCTTGCGCAGGCCGGGCACCTCGCCCAGCACCGGGTCCCACCTGGCCAGGTCCGCCGCGCCACCGAGCACCGCGTACCTGGCGCCCACGTCGTTGGCGACGTAGGAGATCTGGTCGGGGGCGAAGGTGGAGTAGACCGAGCACGGCATGCCGCCCGCGTGCACCGCGCCGAGGTCGGCGAGCACGTGCTCGCTGCGGTTGACCATCATCAGCGCCACGGCGTCGCCCGGCTCCATGCCCAGCGCCATGAAGCCGGCGGCGATCTCGAGCACCCGCTGCCTGGCCTGGCCGTAGGTCAGCGTGCTCCATCCGCCCTCGGCCGGATCGGAGTAGGCGGGCGAGTCGGGATAGCGCTCGACGATCTGCCTGAGCTGCTCACATACCGTCCGGCCGGCGATCTCCCGCAGGATCTCGGCCTGTACCTCAAGGACATCGGCCATAGCGCGCCCTCCACGTCAGTGCTCACTTGCACGAGTGGGATGCATCGCACCACACGCGTCGAGCCCCGACAAGCCCTGGGCAGGGGACAAGAACACCTCATGACGTAGAGTAGTTGATCACATACGTAACATGTCGTCGGGGGGCGGGATGAAGGCGGAGGAAAAGACGTTTTTCGGGCATCCGTGGGGGCTGGCCACGCTGTTCGGCACGGAGATGTGGGAGCGGTTCAGCTTCTACGGCATGCGGGCCGTCCTGGCCGCCTTCCTCATGGCTCCCGCCGTCCGCAACGGTCTCGGCCTTCCGGAGGCCACGGCCTTCGCGATCGTGGGCGTCTACCAGGGCATGGTCTACCTGACGGCGCTGCCGGGCGGCTGGCTGGCCGACCGGGTGCTCGGCGCCCGCAGGGCGGTTCTGCTGGGCGGAGTCATCATCATGTCCGGCCACATCAGCATGGCGATCCCGGTGCGCAGCCCGGTCTTCGTCTACCTGGGCCTGCTGCTCATCGTCTCCGGCACGGGACTGCTCAAGCCCAACGTCTCCGGCATGGTCGGCTACCTCTACAGGGAAGACCAGGACGCCAGGCGCGACTCGGGCTTCTCGCTGTTCTACATGGGCATCAACATCGGCGCGCTGGCCGGCATCAGCCTGACGCCCGTGCTGGCCGGCGACAGGAACTGGCACCTGGCCTTCGGCTCGGCCGCGGTCGGCATGGCGCTGGGCCTGATCTGGTACACGCTGGGCAAGCGCAGCCTGCACGGCGCGGGCGAGCGGGTGCCGCAGCCGCTGTCGGCCGAGGAGCGGCGCGGGGCCGTCAAGTGGGTGCTCGTCGGGCTGGTCACGCTCGCGGTGCTGGCCGCGCTGCTGGCCGTGACCGGCCTGTTCACCGAGGACGGCGTCACCTGGACGGTGACCGCGATCATCGCGCTCATCACGATCTTCTACCTGTCGTACATCATGCACGGCGGGCACGGCATCACCCCGCTGGAGCGGCGCAGGTTCGGCGCCTACATCTACCTGTTCTTCGCCGCCGTCATCTTCTGGATGATCTTCGACCTGGCTCCAGGACCCGTGACGGACTTCGCGATGAAGAGCGTGGACCTGACCTTCTTCGGCTTCACCATCCCCGCGGGCTGGACGCAGAATTTCAACTCGTTGTTCGTCATCGTCTTCTCCCCCGTCTTCGCCGCGATCTGGCTGACCAGATGGGGCAGCAGGGTGAGCGCCCCGTTGAAGTTCACCTTCGCGCTGTTCATGGCGGGCCTGAGCTTCGTCGTGCTGGCCACCGCCGCCAACGTCGCCTCAGGCGGGGTCAGGGTGTCCATCCTGTGGTTGATGGTGATGTACCTCATGCAGACCGTCGGCGAGCTGACGCTCAGCCCCGTGGGCCTGTCGGTCTCCACCAAGCTCGCCCCCCACCACTTCAAGGGCCAGATCCTGGGCGTGTGGTTCCTGGCCGCGGCGCTGGGCGACGCGATCGGCGGCCAGACCTACCGGCTGACCGGCTTCCTGTCGCTCACGCAGTACTACCTGGTGCTCGGCGGCGTGGCGCTGGCGGCGGGCCTGATCCTGCTGATGTTCGTGCGCAGGCTGAAGGCGCTCATGGGGGACGAGGACGTGGCCCCCGGCCAGGCACTGACACACTGATCGTCGTGTCGGAACTGCTCGATCTCGCCGGAATCCTCGTCTTCGCCCTGTCAGGCGCCCTCATGGGCGTGCGCAAACGCCTCGACGTGGTGGGCATGGCGGTGCTGGCCTCGATGACCGCGCTCGGCGGCGGCATCATGCGCGACCTGATACTCAACGTGCCGCCGGCCGCCTTCCAGAGCCTGGGTTACGTGCTGGTGCCCATCGGGGCCACGGCGATCGTCTTCTTCTGGCACCCGCAGGTCGCCCGCATCATGCCGCTCCTGCTCGTCCTCGACGCCGCGGGCCCTCGGCCTGTTCTGCGCGGTCGGCACGGAGAAGGCGCTGCTGTACGACCTGTCGCCGCTGCACGCGGCCCTGCTCGGTGTGACCACCGCCGTCGGAGGGGGCGTGCTGCGCGACATGCTGGCGGGCGAGATCCCGACACTGCTCTACGACCGCCAGCTCTACGCCGTGCCCGCGATGCTCGGCTCGGCGGCGATGGCCGCCTTCTTCGAGCTCGGCCTGCACGGCTGGCCCGCCGTGCTGGCCTCCGCCGTCCTGGCCTTCGGGCTGCGCATCCTGGCCATGAAGTACGGCTGGCGCGCCCCGCTGGCCAGCGGGGTCACACCATCCGAATGAGCGGGTCGGCCGGGCGCGAGCCGACGGGGCCGGTGGCGCGGGCCTCGGCGAGACGGGCCACCGCCTCGGTGATGACCTGGGGCGACTGGGTGAAGGGCAGGCGGAGGTAGCCCTCGAGAGTGCCGCTCACGCCGAACCATGGACCAGGCGCGAGCCGTACGCCGTGGTAGGCGGCGGCCTCGGCGAGGGGGGTGGCGCCTTCGCCCGCCAGCCGTACCCACAGGGTGCCGCCGCCGCGCGGCACGGTGAAGGACCACTCGGGCAGGTGCTCGCGCAGCGCCGCCACCAGCGCCGACCTGGAGGCGGTGAGGGAGCGGCGGCGCTCGGCACGGGTCTCCTCGATGCGGTCGAAGAGCCTGGCGACGACGAGCTGGTCGAGCACGGGGCTGGCGATGTCGACGGCCGAGCGGTGCACGGCCAGGCCGCGCGCCAGCGCCGCGGTCGTGCGGATCCAGCCGATGCGCAGCCCGCCCCACCACAGCTTGGAGGCCGAGCCGATGGTGATCACTCTGCTGTCGGTGTCGAAGGCGGCCATCGGCGCCGCCTCGTTCGGCGCGTCGATCCCGAGCTCGGTCCAGGTCTCGTCGACCAGCAGCGTGGTGCCTGCGCGCCTGGCCATGCCGACGACGGCGGCGCGGGTGGCGTTGTCCATCAACGCGCCCGTGGGGTTCTGGAAGTCGGGCATGAGGTAGGCCAGCCGGGGGGCCGACTGGCGCATGGCGCCCGCCATCAGGTCCGGCTGCCAGCCTTCCGCCGTGATGCCGACCGGCACGATGCGCGCGCCGCGGTGGCGGGCGGCGTCGATGGCGTGCGGGTAGGTGGGCGACTCGACGACGACGGGGTCGCCAGGCGTGAGCAGCAGGCTCATGACGAGCTGCAGGGCGTGCTGGGAGCCCGTCGTGACCAGGATCTGCTCGGGGCGCGTGGCCAGGCCCCTCGCGGTGTAGTGGGCCGCGACGCGCTCGCGCAGCGCGGGCAGGCCCATCGGGTCGTAGCCGGTGCCCATGCCGTATCTCGGCAGGTCCTCCATGGCGCCCGCCACCGCCTCGGTCAGCATCGTGGTGGCGGGAGGGGCGGCGCAGTGCATCTGGAGCAGGCCGTCGTCGTCGACCGACAGCCACGGGTTGTCGGCGCACACCGAGGGGTCGGGCAGCGCGGTCCAGCTGCCCGACCCCTGGCGGCTGTCGAGGTAGCCCTGCTCGCGCAGCAGGTCGTAGGCGGCCGTGACCGTCGTGCGGCTGACGCCGAGCTCCTGCGCCAGGTGCCGCTCGGCGGGCATGCGCATCCGCACGGGCACGCTGCCGTCGCGCACCAGCCCCCGCACGCCCTGGGCCAGCGCCCGGTAGAACGGGCGGGCCGAGCGGTCGGTGTCGAGGAGCCGGCCGAGCTGCTGCGCCGACAGGTGACGTTCAGACATAAGGCCACTTTCGCTGATTGGCCCTTTTGATGCAAACCACTGGCCTGGATGATGGGAGGCATTATGAGTGAGATTTCCCTTCCGTCCCTTGGTTCGCTGCCCTCCCGCCTCCTCCGCCTGTACGGCGGCCTGGCCCTGTACGGCACCGGCATCGGCCTTCAGGTGGAGTCGGCCCTGGGCAACGACCCGTGGGACGTCTTCCACCAGGGCCTGGCCGTCAGGACCGGCCTGTCGATCGGCACCTGGATCATCCTGGTGGGCGCGCTGGTCATGCTGCTGTGGATCCCGCTGCGGCAGAAGCCGGGCATCGGCACCATCAGCAACATCATCTTCCTTGGCCTGTTCGCCGACGCCGCCATCTACCTGCTGCCCAGCCCTGGCCACTGGACGGTGGCGTGGGCATACCTGCTGTCGGCCATCGTCGCGGTCGCGCTGGCCACCGTCCTCTACATCGGCGCGGGCATGGGTCCAGGCCCACGCGACGGCGTCATGACTGGCCTGATCAGGCTGGGCCTGTCCGTGCGGCTGGCCCGCTTCCTCATCGAGATCTCTGTCGTGGCGATCGGCTGGCTGCTCGGCGGCACGGTCGGCGTCGGCACGCTGCTCTTCGCCGTGGCGATCGGCCCGATCACGCAGGTGTTCACCCGCTGGTTCCCTCTGCCGGCCCAGCACTGACGGCTCTTCGGGCGTTCGCGGGGGCGGTTGGACCTAGTACCGTCTGGTGCATGCGGATCGAGGACTACGCCCTCATCGGGGACATGCAGTCGGCGGCGCTGGTGGGCCGCGACGGTTCGATCGACTGGCTCTGCCTGCCGAGGTTCGACTCGCCGTCGTGCTTCGCCGCGCTGCTCGGCAGCGAGCGCAACGGCCACTGGTGGCTCGGCCCCACCGGCCGGCCGATGGCCGACAGACGCCGCTACAGGGACGAGACGCTCATCCTGGAGAGCGAGTACGACACCCCCACGGGCACCGTCCGCGTGATCGACTTCATGCCGCCGCGCGACCGCAACCCCGACGTGGTCCGCATCGTCGAGGGGGTGTCGGGCACGGTGGAGATGTCCACCGTGATCAGGATCCGCTTCGACTACGGCAGGATCGTGCCGTGGGTGCGCCGCACCAACGGCCACCTGCAGGCCGTCGGCGGCCCCGACTCCATCTGGCTGCACTCCCCCGTGCCGCTCAAGGGCGGCGACTACGCCCACCGCGCCACCTTCCACGTCAAGGAGGGCGAGCGGGTCGCCTTCGTCTTCACCTGGCATCCCTCGCACGAGCCGATGCCCAGGCTGATCTCCGCCGAGGACCACCTCGTCCAGACCGAGGAGCTGTGGGCCGAGTGGGTGGAGCAGTGCACCTACAAGGGGCCGTGGCGCGAGGCCGTGGTCCGCTCGCTCATCACGCTGAAGGCCCTCACCTACGCCCCGACCGGCGGCATCGTGGCCGCTCCGACGACGTCACTGCCCGAGGACCTGGGCGGGGTGCGCAACTGGGACTACCGCTTCTGCTGGCTGCGTGATGCCACCATGACGCTCGACGCCCTCATCGGCGCGGGCTACCTCGACGAGGCCGCCGCCTGGCGCACCTGGCTGCTGCGGGCCATCGCGGGCAGGCCACAGGACCTGCAGATCATGTACGGCGTGGCCGGCGAGCGCCGCCTGCCCGAGATGGAGCTCGGCTGGCTGGCGGGCTACGAGGACTCCCGTCCCGTGCGCATCGGCAACGGCGCGGTCGAGCAGCTGCAGCTCGACGTCTACGGCGAGGTCATGAACTGCCTCTACCTCGCGCGCACCTCCGGCCTGGCCCCCGACGACAGGGCGTGGTCCATCGGGCGCGAGCTGCTCGACTACGTGGAGGACCACTGGGACGAGCCCGACGAGGGCCTGTGGGAGGTGCGCGGTCCCCGCAGGCACTTCACGCACTCCAAGGTGATGTGCTGGGTGGCGATCGACAGGGCGATCAGGCAGGTCGAGAACTTCGGCCGCACGGGGCCCGTCGAGCGGTGGAAGGCGCTGCGCGCGCAGATCCACGCCGAGATCTGCGACAAGGGCTACGACCCGGTCCGCAACACCTTCACCCAGTCCTACGGCTCGGCCGAGCTCGACGCCTCCTTGCTGCTGATCCCGATCGTGGGCTTCCTGCCGGTGGACGATCCGAGGGTGCGCGGCACGGTGAGCGCGATCGAGAACGAGCTGCTGTCCGACGGCTTCGTGCTGCGTTATCCCGTCGCCGCCGACAACGACGTCGACGGCCTGCCTGGAGGTGAGGGCGCCTTCCTGGCCTGCAGCTTCTGGCTGGTGGAGGTGATGGCCATGCAGGGCAGGAAGGACGAGGCGTGCGAGCTGTTCGACAGGCTCCTGACGCTGCGCAACGACGTGGGACTGCTGGCGGAGGAGTACGACCCCCGCTACGGCCGCCTGGTCGGCAACTTCCCCCAGGCCTTCTCCCACGTGCCCCTCGTCCACGCCGCCCGCGCACTGTCGTAGCCGCCGGGCCTCCCGAGGGAGCTAGGCGGCCAGGCGGGCCAGCACCCTCGCGAACTCGGGAGGCGGGGCGACGACCAGGCGGGCCTGGCCGTCCTGAATCACGATGTCGGCCCTGATCAGGGTCAGCCTGCCCTCGTGCCACCAGTAGACCTGCTGGCTGAGGCCCGCCGCGCGCTCGGCGTGCACGCGCATGCGCTCGATGGCGCGCACCACCCCGATGCCGTCGACGGGGTAGACCACCAGCGTCGCGGGGTCGGGCAGGATGACCAGCATGCCGTCCTCCGGCACGGAGACGTACTGCGAGAGCCAGCGCAGGTGCGCGGCGGCCGCCACGGTACGGCCCGACAGCCGCCAGGCCTGCAGCCCCGACAGGTCGAGGGAGGAGATGGCGAGCCGCTCGTCCTCGCGCACGTTGGCCAGCGCCAGGTCGAGGGCCTGGCCGGAGGGGATGGGCCAGCAACCGGCCTCCTCGGGGCGCACGAAACGGGCCCCGACCGTCAGCAGCTCGACCAGGTCGCCGTTGAGCGAGCGCCCCACCACCCTGGTGAGGTCCTCGACCGCGTCGACCGACTCCACCCTGGTGCGCAGCAGCGGCTTCACCTGGTCGAGATCGCACACGTCGAGCAGGTCGTCTGCTGCCGCGACGGCGTTGGCCAGGTGCTCGGAGACCAGCACGGGCCAGTCCTCGCGGGAACGGCGGCCCGCCTCCCTGCGCAGACCCGCCAGGCGGACCAGGATCTCTCTGCCGCCGCCGAGTGTCAGCGAGCCGCCGTCGCGGGCGAAGACGCAGGTGTAGCCGAGCGAGTCGGCCACCAGCGACAGGAGTGAGTCCAGGTCGACGTCCTCGACGGATCTCCGGGAGGGCTCCCGGTCACGCCTGAAGAACTTCACGCGTCACGCCCTCCGCAAATCGTCGGTTATCTCCCTCTCCGTCTCTCTACATTGCCTGCTCCGAGCCGCCAAGCCGACCAGACAGGGAGCACGATTCGGTATCGATAACACCAAGCGCCCCAAGCCACACCGACCACTGTGGCGTGCCGTGTCCCACCGGCAACCCCGCGATGACAGGTACGTCGAGCGGCAGGAGCCGCTCGGCGAGCACGGGCAGCGGGTCGCCGCAATCCACCCAGGAGCCGAGTGCGATGCCGCGCACACCGTCGAAGACGCCCGACTGCAGCAACTGGGTCAGCATCCGGTCGATCCGGTAGGGATGCTCGGCGATGTCCTCCAGGAGAACGAGCCTGCCGGCGAAGGAGGGCTGGTGCCTGGTGCCGCACAGCGAGGCGAGCAGCGACAGGTTGCCTCCTGCCAGGACCCCTTCGGCCCTGCCCTCCCTCAGCACCGTGTCGCCGGTGACGGGCGGCGCCTGGCCGAACAGCGCGGCCTGGAGGTTGTCCCAGGTGACAGGGTCGGTGACGGCGTCGCATGCGGGCATCGGGCCGTGCAAGGTGGGCAGGCCGAGCTCCGTGGCGACGACGTGGTGCAGGGCGGTGATGTCGCTGGAGCCGAGCAGGACCTTGGGCCCCGCCTCGCGCATCGCCGCCCAGTCGAGCAGGTCGAGCAGCCTGGCCGCGCCGTACCCGCCTCTGGAGCAGAAGACCGCCGAGACCGCCGGGTCGCACCAGGCGGCCTGCAGGTCGGCGGCGCGATCGGCGTCGGAGCCCGCCAGGAAGCCCTCCCGGTCGAGGACGTGCTCGCCGAGCACGACCTTCAGCCCCAGGCCCTCCAGCAGCCGCACGCCCCTGGCGAGCAGGGTCGCGTTGGCCGGGCCCGAGGGCGAGACGATCGCGACCGTGTCACCCGCGCGCATCGATCAGCTCCCTCACCAGGGCGGGCAGCGCCTCGCCGATCGGCCTGTCGATCACCAGGTCGGCGAACGCGTCGTAGGGAGTGGACTGGGCGTTGATGACGACGAGCGCGGCGCCCGCGTCCAGCGCCTCGCCGCACAGCCCGGCGGCCGGCTGGACGGTGAGCGAGGTGCCCACGGCCAGGAACAGGTCGCACTCGCGGGCGGCGGTGACCGCCTCGCGCAGCACCTCCTCCTTCAGCGACTGTCCGAAGGAGATCGTGTTGGCCTTCTGGATGCCGCCGCAGCGCAGGCAGGGCGGGTCGGGCTCCTGCCTGTCGAGCACCTCCCGCATGGGCGTGAGGAGCCCGCACGACAGGCACACCACCTCGAAGATCGTGCCGTGCAGCTCGATCACGCGGGTGGAGCCGGCCTTCTGGTGCAGGCCGTCGATGTTCTGGGTGACGAGCGAGCGCAGCAGCCCCGAGCGCTCCAGCAGCACGAGCGCGCGGTGGCCCGCGTTGGGCTCGGCGCTCCAGGCGGGATGGTCTCTGCGGGCCTGCCACGCCCTGCGCCGGACCTGCGGATCGGCCAGGTAGCTGTCGATGCTGACCATGGCCTGGGCGGCGGGATCCTTGGTCCACACGCCCTGGGGCCCTCTGAAGTCGGGGATTCCCGAATCGGTGCTGATGCCCGCTCCTGTGAGCACGGTGACCGATGTGGGCGGGGCCGGTTCGTTCACCTCGCAAACGGTGTCACACTTGCATCTCGTATGCGACCTCCGCCCCACATTCTCGTGGTCAACGGCATCAAGGTCCGCAGGCCGGTGTTCCTGCTCGGTGCTCCGCACTCCGGCGCGGACCTGCTCGCGCGTGCCCTCAAACGCTCCCCCGGCTTCCACCTGACCATGGGCCGCCAGTCGGTCGCGCACGTGGTGCACGCCTTCGCCCGCCGTCCCTCCATCGCGCGCAGTTCGGGCGCGGTGCGGGTGATGCGCGACTCTCTGGCCGAGTCGTGGCAGGTGCTGCCCGGATCGTGCGGTCACTGCCCGCTGCCCTGCAGGCAGGCCGGCGGCGTGACAGGCAGCGGTCCCTGCGTCTCCACCGCCGCGGTCACGCGCTTCGGCGACGCCAGCCCCGACCTGCTCTACAGCGCCGAGGTGCTGCTGCAGGCCTTCCCCGACGCGCGCTTCGTGCAGCTGATCCGCGACGGCCGCGACGTCACCGCCGACATGGTCAACGACCCCGACTGCCTGTCGTGGTTCAAGCCGTCGATGCTGAGCGACGACACCGAGTTCCCCAACGCCTTCCTGGGGGTCAACCGCGACGAGCACCGCGACAGGTGGAAGAGCATGCCGACGGCGGGCAAGTGCGCGCTGCGCTGGCGCAGCGCGGTGCGGCTGAGCGCGACCCTGCGCAGGGACCTGCCCGCCGACCAGCTGCTCACGCTGCGCTACGAGGACCTGGCGCTCTCCCCCGTCGAGGCCCTCGCCTCGCTGTCGAGCTTCCTGGAGACCCGCGTCTCCAGGGTCTTCATGTACGGCACGCGCGTCCCCGAGGTCGGCTCGTGGCGCACACGCCTGCGCTCGGCCGACAGGGAGCTGGTGGAGAAGGTGGCCCGCGAGGAGCTCACCCGGCTGGGCTACCAGTGAGGCGCCGCGTTCGTCACTGCTGGCTGAACTGGGTGCGGTAGAGCTCGGCGTAGGGACCGCCGCGCGCCAGAAGGTCCTCGTGGCGGCCGCGCTCGGCGACCCTGCCGTCCTGGACGACGAGGATCTCGTCGGCCTCTCTGATCGTCGAGAGCCGGTGCGCGATGACCAGCGAGGTGCGCCCGGCCAGCGCCGTCTTCAGCGCCTGCTGGACGGCGGCCTCCGACTCGGAGTCGAGGTGGGCCGTGGCCTCGTCGAGCACGACCACGCTCGGCGCCTTCAACAGCAGCCTGGCCAGGGCGAGCCGCTGCTTCTCCCCGCCCGACAGGCGGTAGCCGCGGTCGCCGACGACGGTCTCGAGCTGCTCGGGCAGCCCCTCGACCAGGTCGGCGATCTGCGCGGCGCGCAGGGCGTCCCAGATCTCCTCGTCGGTGGCCTCCGGCCTGGCGTAGCGGAGGTTGGCGCCGATGGTGTCGTGGAAGAGGTGGGCGTCCTGCATGACCACGCCCACGGTGTCGCGGAGGGAGGCCAGCGTGGCGTCGCGCACGTCGAGCCCGTTGAGGCGCACCGCGCCCTCGTCCACGTCGTAGAGGCGGGAGACCAGCGAGGTGATCGTGGTCTTGCCCGCGCCCGAGGGGCCGACCAGCGCGATGAGTCTGCCAGGAGCGGCGGTGAAGGCGACACCCTTGAGCACGGGGTGTGAGGGGCCGGTGTCCTGCCTGGCCACCGACTCGAGCGAGGCCAGCGAGACCTCCTCGGCCGCGGGGTAGCGGAAGTGGACGTCGTCGAACTCGATCGTCACGGGGCCCGGCGGCACGGCCCTGGCGCCCGGCTTGTCCGCGACCATCGGCTCGAGGTCGAGCACCTCGAAGACGCGGTCGAAGCTGACCAGGGCGGTCATCACGTCGACGTGCACGTTCGACAGCGAGGTGAGCGGGCCGTAGAGCCGCATCAGCAGCGCGGCCAGCGCCACCAGCGTGCCGAGCTCGAAGAAGCCGTCGACGGCCAGGACGCCGCCGATGCCGTAGACCAGGGCGGTGGCCAGCGCGGCGACCAGGCCGAGCGCGACCCTGAACACGGTGCCGTACATGCCCACGATGACGCCGACGTCGCGGACCCTCGCGGCCCTGCCGCCGAAGTTCGTCGCCTCCTCCTCCGGCCTGCCGTACAGCTTGGCGACCATCGCGCCCGCCACGTTGAATCGCTCGGTCATCACCGAGCTCATCTCGGCGTCGAGCTGCATCTGCTCGCGGGTCAGGACGGACATCCGCCTGCCCACCCACTTGGCGGGCAGCACGAAGACCGGCAGCAGGACCAGGGCGGCCAGGGTGACCTGCCACGACAGCACCAGCATGGCGCCGAGCACCAGCACCAGGCTGATGACGTTGGAGACGACCGACGACAGCGTGCTGGTCAGCGCCCGCTGCGCGCCGATGACGTCGGTGTTGAGCCTGGAGACCAGCGCGCCGGTCTGGGCGCGCATGAAGAAGGCCACCGGCATGCGCTGCACGTGGTCGAAGACCTCGGTGCGCAGGTTGTAGATGAGGCCCTCGCCGATGCGCGAGGAGAACCACCGCTGCGCCAGCGTCAGGCCCGCGTCGACGGCGGCGAGGACGGCGATGGCCACCGCCAGCCCGATGACCACCCCTGGCCGCTTGGGCAGGATGCCGTTGTCGATGATGGCCTTCATCAGCAGCGGGTTGGCGACCACGATGACCGCGCCCGCGACCACCAGCACGAGGAAGGCGGTGATCTGCCTGCCGAAGGGCTTGGCGTAGCTCGCGATCCGCCTGACCGTGCCGGGACGCAGCCGCTGCTGCATGACCGAGTCGTCACGTCGCAGCGACCGCATCGTCTGGGGCCCGAAGCCCCCGCCCATCATCGCCATCTGCCATCACAGCGTCGTGCGAGCCGCCGCGATTCCCGCGTCAGCTCAGCGCGAACAGAGCCTTGATCCTGGCGGCCTGCTCGACCCTCTCGGCCGCCGTCTGCTCCTCCAGGGTGCGCCCCCTCGCGCCCTGGAGCAGTCGCTTGGTCGCCGTCGCCGCGTCGCGGTTGGTCGAAAGCAGCTCGGCCGCCTTGTCGCGCACGGCCTGGGTCAGCTCTGCGCCGCTGACGACGCGTTCGGCCAGTCCGATCCTGAACGCCTCCTGCGCGTCCACGAACCTGGCCGTCAGGCAGATGTCGATCGCCTTGGCCGTTCCGACCAGATCGACAAGGGGTTTGGTCCCTGTCAGGTCCGGCACGAGCCCCAGTGCGGGCTCCTTCATGCAGAACTTGACGTCGTCGGCCACGATCCTCAGGTCACAGGCCAGCGCCAGCTGGAACCCGGCGCCGATGGCGTGACCATGAACCGCGGCGATGGAGACGATCTCCGGACGGCGCAACCACAGAAATCCCTGCTGGGCCTGCTCGATCCGCTGCTCGAACGAGACGTTGTCGAGTTGTGCCACCGAGCTGAACGAGCCCTGTCCTGGCACCCCCTCGGGTGTGAACATCCGCAGGTCGATCCCTGCCGAGAAGGACGGTCCCTCACCTTGCACCACGACGATACGAACCTGCTCAGGCAGGTCGTCACCGATTCGAGCCAGAGCCGACCAGGTAGCGAACGTCTGGGCGTTCCGCTTCTCCGGCCGATCCAGCGTGATCGTCGCGATCTCACCGTCCACCTCGTAGCGCAGTCCTGCCTCCTTGATGGAGACGTCCTCCGCACTCCCCCCAAGCACCGCTTCCGCCATCGCTCACTCCCGCCGTCGCTGGTCCGTCGCGCCCGAGCCTACCGAATTCCCTAGAACGAGGTTCTAGTAGGGCTCGGGCGCGACGGCACGCTGACTGGAGACGAGCGGCTGCGGTCGCGCGTTTCCGAGGCGGCCCTCAGCGCTTGGACTTGCCTCGGGTGGCCCCGCCGCGCCCGCGCAGAGTCACGCCGGACTCGCTCAGGATGCGGTGGATGAACCCGTACGACCGGCCGGTAGAAGCGGCCAGGGCGCGGATGCTCTCACCCGCGGCGTAGCGCTTCTTGAGATCGCCGGCCAGTTTCTCACGGTCGGCCCCGGTCACCCGGGTACCTTTCTTCAGAGTCTCGGCCACGAGTACCTCCTGTAGTGCCAGACTTCCGCAGCGTTACTCCGCCATGATCAGTCATTTCAGCGGGATCGGCTACCTACTCCAGGGGAAAAGATCCCTACCCGCTCAAATTAAGATCAGGCAAGTGCCACAAGATCGGAAAATTCAGCGCTCCAAGCGTCTTCAGTTCCGTCAGGTAGCAAGATCACCCTATCGGGTTGCAGAGCCTCAACTGCACCCTCGTCGTGCGTAACCAGCACGATCGCCCCAGAATAGGACCTTAGCGCCGAAAGAACCTGCTCTCTACTGACCGGGTCGAGGTTGTTCGTGGGCTCGTCGAGCAGCAGGACGTTGGCGCTCGACAGCACCAGGATCGCCAGCGCCAGCCGGGTTTTCTCGCCGCCGGACAGCACGCCCGCGGGCTTGTCGACGTCGTCGCCGGTGAACAGGAACGAGCCGAGCACCTTGCGCAGCTCGGTGTCGGTGAACGTTCCTCCCGCCGACCGCATGTTCTCCAGCAGCGTGCGGTCGGCGTCGAGGAGCTCGTGCTCCTGCGCGTAGTAGCCGACCTTGAGTCCGTGGCCTGGCCTGATCTGGCCGGTGTCGGGCTGCTCCACCCCTGCCAGCAGACGCAGCAGCGTGGTCTTGCCCGCGCCGTTCAGGCCGAGGATGACGACCCTGCTGCCCCTGTCGACGGCCATGCTGACGTCGGTGAAGATCTCCAGCGAGCCGTAGGACTTCGACAGCTCGTCGGCCATCAGGGGCGTCTTGCCGCAGGGCAGCGGCTCGGGGAAGCGCAGCTTGGCGACCTTGTCGCCCTTGCGCACCTCCTCGGTGCCGGTCAGCAGCCTGTTGGCGCGGCGCATCATGTCCTGGGCGGCCTTGGCCTTGGTGGCCTTGGCCCGCATCTTGTCGGCCTGCGCCAACAGGGCGCCCGCCTGCTTCTCCGCGTTGGCCCGCTCGCGCTTGCGGCGCTTCTCGTCGGTCTCGCGCTGGGCCAGATAGGCCTTCCAGCCGACGTTGTAGATATCGATCACACTGCGGTTGGCGTCGAGGTGAAGGACCTTGTTGACCGTCGCTTCAAGAAGACCAACATCGTGGCTGATGATCACCAAGCCACCCTGATGTGATCGCAAAAAATCACGAAGCCACCCAATTGAGTCGGCATCGAGGTGGTTTGTCGGCTCGTCCAGAAGGAGAGTTTCTGCCCCACTGAAGAGAATTCGCGCCAATTCCACCCTTCTGCGCTGACCGCCGGAGAGCGTTTCCAGCGGCTGCTTGAGCACGCGGTCGGGCAGGCCGAGGCTGGAGGCGATCGAGGCCGCCTCGGACTCGGCCGCGTAGCCGCCGAGGACGTGCATCTGGTCCTCGAGCCTGCCGTAGCGCTTGACCGCCTTGTCGCGCACCTTCGGGTCGTCGCTCGTCATGCCGAGCTCGGCCTCGTGGAGCTTGCGCAGCACCTCGTCGAGGCCGCGGGCCGACAGGATGCGGTCGCGCGCGAGCACCTGCAGGTCGCCCTGGCGGGGGTCCTGGGGGAGGTAGCCGACGCTGCCCGAGGTGGTGACCGATCCGGCGGCGGGCATCCCCTCACCGGCCAGGACCTTGGTGAGGGTCGTCTTGCCCGCGCCGTTGCGGCCGACCAGGCCGATCTTGTCTCCTGGGTTGACCCTGAACGACGCGTTCTCGATGAGCAGGCGCGAGCCCGCGCGCAGCTCGATGTCACTGGCGATGATCATGTTGGAAAGGACACTCCCGGGATAGGGATGACGGTCATGGCGGCGTGGGGGCCGGTCAGTCGGGAGTGTGCATGGGGATCAGTGTACGGGCAGGGGCACGCCTCCTCCTCTGCATAACGGACGGGCCGGGCCTGTGCTTCCCCCGGTCACAGGTGCCCGCCGATCAGCGCCAGGTTCTGGATGGCCGCCAGGCCGTACTGCGCGGCGTCGTTGGTGGAGACGAAGGGCGCCTCCAGCACGGGGGCGGGCACGCCGGGGCCGTCGACGAGCGTGGCGCTCCAGTCGTCCTGGCGTTGCAGGGCGTTGGTGTTGAGCTGGTCGCCCTCGTCGAGGCGGAACCTGCGCCAGGCCCACGCGGCCAGCTCGGCGTCGCCGGTGCGGGCCGCCGCGTAGGCGGTCAGCCGGCTGTGCGCCTGCACCAGCGACACACCGCTCAGCGCCTGGCCGAGCTCGGCCTCCTGCACGTCGGCGGGGGCGAGATAGAGCCTGCAGTAGTCGAGCCAGGCCCGCTCGAAGCCGGGGACGCCCAGGTCGAGGGCGATGAGCTCCGCGCACATCTCGGGCAGCCCGAAGACCGCCGACAGGTGCGAGAGGGTGACAGGGGCCTGCCTGGAGGTGTCGAACCGTCCGGTGGCGAGGTCGAGCATGGCCTGTCCGTGCAGGAAGCCGTGCGGCAGCGCGCCGATGTCGGCCATCGTGCCCAGGAGGCGGTCCCTGGCCCGCTCGTCGCCGTGCCGCTCCCACCTGGTCAGCCACGCGGCGGCCAGGGCGCCCCAGTCGGCGCCGAGCCCGACCGACAGCGCCGAGGGATCGGGGGTGTAGACGTCGTCGCGCACCTTGCGCAGCGGGTCGATCGCGACGAAGGTCTCCTCGGGCGCGGCCAGCTCGTCCAGCAGGTCGCCGGTGCGCTCGTCGGCGGTCAGGTAGAAGTAGAAGCGGCGGTAGGCGGCGTTGGAGATGCGCAGCTGCTTGCACGAGCAGCCCCAGTGCTGCACGTTGTGCCTGGTGCCCAGGCCCTTCCACCTGCCGAGGTGGTAGACGTCCACCTCTCCCGTGTGACGGGTCATGGACTCGGCGAAGCGGAAGACGTCGGCCCTGCCGGTGCGCAGGTACTGGTACCACAGCCACAGGTCGGGCGAGAGCTCGGAGTTGTCCCACGCGTAGCCGCCGACGTCGTAACGCCAGGTGTGCCTGTCGGCGTCGTAGGTGTGCATGACGTCGCCGTAGTCCCAGAACCCGTACCACCTGCGCTGCTCGCGCTCGCGCGCGTAGTGCTCGAACAGCAGGTCCAGGCGTTGCTCGATCTCGGCGCGGGCGGCGTTCGACCGGTCGGGCAGGCTCCAGTCGCCGAAGACGCCCGCCCGCAGGATCCGCTCGGGGGAGGCGGCCAGCAGCCCTGGAGAGTTGAGCGCGGTGGCGTGCTCGGCCAGCTCCTCGGCGCGGGGGGTGGCCTCGTAGGCCGTGAGCGTGAGCTCGTGGGTGCGGGCGACGCCGCGGGCGTCGCCGAAGCCCGGCTCGTAGTCCTCGTAGGTGATCTCCAGGCCCTCCAGCTGCTCGGCGAAGGTGTCCTGGCCCATGCCGTCGTGGTAGAAGCGCAGGTCCATGGGGGGCGCGGACGGTGACCACAGCCACACCGTCGCCGTGGCCAGCTCGGTGGCCGCGTCCCTCACGTCGATGCGGGTGGGGTGCAGCCGCCAGAAGTCGCGCAGACCGAAGCCCAGGCCGCCGCTCACGCCGCCGACGTAGCCGTAGCCCTGCGCGCGGGTGCCCGAGGGGATCGTCACCCACGCGTGGCCGGGGGCGGTGCGTTTGCGCAGGGTGAAGCCGTCGGCGCTGGACTGGTCCAGGGTGTAGTCGTTCCACGCGGGGATCAGGTGCAGCCGATCGGCCACCTCGGGGTTGCCGATCGGCCCGCAGGCGCGGCCCTCGACCTGCGCCTGCCGTACGGCGGGGCCGGGGTCGCGGCGCAGGCCCGTGAGCCCGCGCACGGCCTCGGTGAGGAAGCCGCTCTCCCCCGCCAGCCGCACGTGACGGTCGTGGAGCTCGTCGCGCATGACCACGTCGGCGCGCAGCCCGAGCCCGGCCAGGAAGTCGCGCTCCGGGTCGCCGTCCCAGACGAAGGTGTGGACGACGCGCACGTCGCAGGCGCCGGCGTAGAAGTACAGGCGGACGGTGAACGGCAGCCAGTCGCCGTGGCGGCCCTCCAGCCGCAGCACCGCCCTGACCGGCCCCTCCTGCTCCACCACGACCCGCTGGACGAGGCCCTTCGCCTGCCGGCGGACGCGCGAGCCGTCCTCGTCGGGGCTGTCCTGGCGCAGGCTCACCAGGCGCACGTCGCGCGCCAGCTCGCGGCCGCCGAGGCGGATCGAGCTGATCAGCGTGCCGCCCGTCTCGGCCACCGTCCACTCGCGCTCGCCGGTGGCGACCCGCACCAGGCCGCTCTGCCTGGTCACGGTCACGGGCCGCTCCGGCGCGGCGGGCTCGCCGCCCGCCAGCAGATCGTAGGAGCCCGCCGGTACGGCCTGCGGCCCGATCGCGTGGGCCGACCACTTGACCGAGCCGTCGGGCCAGGTGGCGGTCACCCAGCTCTGCACCGGGGTGCCGTCGGCCATGGCGAAGGTCTCGTGGGAGCCGACGGCGCCGCGCGGCCAGGGCACCCCCCAGGTCACGCCCTGTCTCCTCGGCTCCTCCAGCCAGTGCAGCGGCGTCGGCGTCGTCATGGAAGCTCCCTCGCCACGATCGCGGCCACAGCGTCGGCGCCGCGGAAGTTGAAGTGGGTGTCGTCGCTGATCCCGCCGGGGTAGAGCGGATGCTCGCCCGGTCCGAACCAGGTGAACAGCGACCTGGACCCCTCGGGGCCGAGCCGCTCGTAGAGCTCGGTGGTGGCCCGCGTGAGGTCGACGAGCCGCACGTCCTCCCACCCGGCCAGCTCGCGCACCTGGCGGGGCAGGTCGCCGTGGGTGGGCACGAGGCGCTCCCCCTCGAACCTGCGCCGCTGCACGGGAGTGCACAGGATCGGGTTCGCGCCCGTGGCGCGGGCCTCCTCGACGAACACCCGCAGGTTCTCCTGGTAGGTGATCGCCGGATCCTTCTGGTCGTTGTGGCCGAACTGGATCACGACGAGGTCGCCTGGTCCCGCCTCACGCAGCAGCGCCGCCCACAGCCCCTCGGCCCGATGGCTCACCGTGGTCGCGCCGCCCTTGGCGAAGTTGCGCACGGGGCTCGAGACGAACGCGCCGAGCTGCGCGCCCCAGCCCGACATCGGCGCCTCCCACGCGGGGCAGGAGGCCACCGTCGAGTCGCCGGCCAGCAGGATCGCCACTACTCCTTCACCGACCCGATCAGCACACCCTTGGCGAAGTGCTTCTGCAGGAACGGGTAGAAGAACAGGATCGGCAGGGTGGCGATGACGACGACCGCGAACTTCAGGCCCTCCACGGGGAAGAAGACCGAGTCGAGCGATGCCAGGGCGTTCTCGGCGTTGGCGCTGGTGAGCTGCCTGACGATCACCTGGAGCGTCCACTTGCTGTTGTCGTCGATGTAGAGCAGCGGCGACATGTAGTCGTTCCAGATGCCCACCGCGTAGAACAGCGAGAACGTCGCGATGATGGGCTTCGACAGCGGCAGCACGATCTTGAAGAAGACGCCCATCTCGTTGCAGCCGTCGATGCGCGCCGCCTCCTCCAGCGCCTGCGGAAGCTCCTGGAAGAAGCTCTTGACGATGATCAGGTAGAACGGGTTGATCGCCAGCGGCAGGATCAGCGCCCAGTAGCTGTTGAGCAGTCCGAGGTCGCGCACCACCAGGTAGGTGGGGATCATGCCGCCGCTGAAGACGAGAGTGAAGATGACCAGGTTGAGCACCAGAGTGCGGCCCGGCAGATAGCGCTTGGCCAGCGGGTAGGCCATGGTGAGCGTGAGGATCACCTGCACGACCGCGCCCACGGCCGTCACGACGATCGTGGTGATCAGCGCGCGGACGAAGGTGTCGGTGGCGAAGATGTACTCGTAGGTGCTGGTGACGAACTTCTCCGGCCACAGGAAGAACGGCCGCGAGGCGATCTCCGACTCGGTGGCGAACGAGCCGGCCAGGACGTAGAGCAGCGGCAGGACCGTGACCAGGGCCAGGCCCACGAGCAGCATGATGTTGAGTGCGTCGAAGACGCGGCTGCCGACGGAGGTGTGGTGACCCACCGACTTCTTGGCTGACATACGAACTCCTTTAGAACAGTCCACGCTGACCGAGGCGCTTGGCGAGCCAGTTGCAGCCGAAGATCAGCACGACGCCGGCGACGCCCTTGAACAGGCCCACGGCGGTCGCGTAGCTGTAGCCGCCCTGCGTGATTCCGACGTAGTAGACGAAGGTGTCGAACACGTCGGCGGTCGAGCGATTGAGCGAGTTGGTCATCAGCCAGAGCTGCTCGAAGCTGGCGTCCAGCAGGTTGCCCGAGGTGAGGATGGCCATGACGACGATCGTCGGGCGGATCGCGGGCAGCGTCACATGCCAGAACTGCCGCCAGCGCCCTGCGCCGTCCATGCGGGCGGCCTCGTACTGGTCGGCGTTCACACCGGCCAGCGCGGCCAGATAGATGATCGTGCCCCAGCCGGTCGACTTCCACAGCGTCTGCATGACGATGATGGGCCTGAACCACTCGGCCTGGGCGACGTAGTCGACCTTGGCGCCGCCGACGAAGCCGTGGATCCAGTTGGCGATCACGCCGAAGTCCACCGAGAACAGCAGGTAGGTCAACGACGCGACGATGGTCCACGACAGGAAGTGGGGAATGTAGACCAAGGACTGGATCGAGCGCTTGAGGACGTTGAACCGCAGCTCGTTCAGCATCAGGGCGACGATGATCGGCGCGGGGAAGGCGAAGACGATCATCAGGAGCGCGAGGATCAGCGTGTTGCCGAGCAGGCGGCCGAAGTCGGGGCCGGTGAACAGGTCCTGGAAGTGGGCCAGGCCCACCCACTCGCTGCCGGAGTAGCCGAGGAAGGGGACGAAGTCCTGGAAGGCGATGGTCAGGCCGTACATCGGCAGATACTTGAAGATCGCGAAGTAGACGAGACCGGGCAGGAGCATGAGGTAGAGCCAGCGGTAGCGCAGCAGCGCGGCGCCGACCGACAGCCTGTCTCGGCGCCTCGGCTTTCGTGGGACCGCCTTCACGGGAGGCGGCGCCAGGTCGGTGGCCAAAGCGGCCTCCTTTCGTGACGCGGGGGCTCGGGACTGTTCCCGAGCCCCCTGGCGAATCAGTTACCGGCCTTGGCGACCAGGGCGCCCAGTTCGGTGACGACCTGCGTGCCGCCGCTGTCGTACCAGCGCTTGATCTCGGCCTTGAGCTGCTCCTCGGTGATCTCTCCCGCCAGGTACTTGACCCTGGCGTCGGTGACGATCGGGTGAAGGGTCGCGCCCTTGGCCGTCAGCGTCGGCGAGATGTAGGGAAGCGCCGGGTCGTGCACCGCCGTCTGCAGGTCGAGCTCCTCCAGCTCCTTGCGCAGCTTGAGGTTCTCCCGCTCCGCCTCGCTCGCCGGCCTGAGCTCGTAGGCGTCGCCCGCCACGCCGACGCTCGACGTGGTGCCCAGCTGGATGAAGGCGTAGTCGACGTCGTTGTTGATGGTCTTGACCGCGGGGTCGTTCTCGTTGATCCGCACGGCGTAGCCGTCCTCGACCTTGTAGTTACGCCCCTCGATGCCGTTGTTGACGAGCCTCGCGCCCTCCTTGGAGGCCAGCTTGTCCAGAGCCTTGAGCACGTCGTCGAGCTGGGCCTCGGTCCTGATGTTCTGCTTGGAGATCGTGACGATGCCGTTGAAGCCGGTGAAGGGGAGCGAGAACTTCTTGCCGTCGGGGCGCGAGAGGTTGCCGGTCATCGCCAGCTTCTTGGCGTAGCCGTCCGGGTCCTGCTCCTTGAGCAGGCTGTACAGCTGGGTGGCCCGCACGTTGACGTCGATGATGATGCCGCCCTTGCCCTGGACGAACGGGTCGTTCCACTTGGCGGTGTCGAGAGTGGCGAAGTCGCGGTTGACCAGGCCCTCGTCGACCATCTTCTTCATGTAGCGGTTGGCCTCCATGAATTCAGGCGTGTCGAACTCGGGGACGAGCTTGCCGTCGCGCATGCCGTAGCCGTTGGGGGCGCCGAACCAGACGTCGATGGCGTTGAACGGGTTGGAGGAGTTGAAGATCGGGGTCGGCCACTTCGGGATGATGAGGCCGTAGGTGTCCTTCTTGCCGTTGCCGTCGGGGTCCTTCTCGGTGAACGCCTTGGCCACGTTGTAGAGGTCGTCGGTGGTCTTGGGCAGCTCCAGGCCGAGCTTGTCCAGCCAGTCCTTGCGCAGCAGCACCGCCGAGCGCAGCAGCGGCCTGATGCGGTAGATGCCGTAGTTCTTGCCGTTGGTCGAGGAGTTGAGCCTGACCTGCTCGTTCCTGGGCTTGAGGTTCGGGTACTTGTCCAGCTTGTCGGTCAGGTCCCAGAACGCGCCTGCCTCGGCGGCCTTGACGAAGGACGGGCCCTTGTTGTCCTGGATGACCATGACGTCAGGGATCTTGTCCGAGGCCAGCGTGACGTTGGTCTTGTCGGGGTAGTCGGCGTTGGGCACCCAGGTGATCTGAAGCTTCTTGCCGGTCAGCTTCTCGACGGCCTGCTGGATCTCACCCGAGGGGTTGGGAGCCGTGCCGAACAGCGGGACCATCATGGTCAGCGCGCCGTTGCCGCCCTGGCCCTCGCCTGCTCCTCCGCCCGAACAGGCGGCGGCGAGGAGAGCGGCTGTTAGCGTTAACACACCGGCCAGGAGGCGGCGGGGGGATGTGCTCATCAGTTTCCTTTCGGATGCAGACGCGCTTCGTTCTCCGCGAAGAAGCGCAGGCAGAGCCAGGTGTTCAGCTGGATCCACGCTCCCGCGCCGACGGCGAGGGCGAGGACCGGCAGCGTCGCGCCCGCGTAGACCACCGCCACGAAGACGAACAGCAGCACAATCGTGGAGGCGGGACGGACCAGCGCGAACAGTGAAGCCTTGACCAGGTAGGCGGGCAGCCTGAGGTCGTAGCGGACGTACAGGGGCAGCAGGTGGGCGGTGATGACGACCAGCACGAGCAGCGCCACGAGGGTCGCCGCCCTCGGGGCCTCGCCCGCCGGGCCCAGAGCAGAGAAGTACAGGTAGTTGCCCGCGAGGACGGTGCCCAGCGCCGCTGGTGGCAGCACGAGCAACGAGCCCCTGACGAACTCCCGCCGGTAGACGTCGAGGAATTCGCGCCAGTTATGAATCGTTTCATTTTCAGCGTGCCGCCGCGCCAGCGTGTACGCCGCGACGGTGGCGGGACCGAGGCCTAGGACCACGCCGCCCGCGAGGGTGAACACGATCCAGAGCAGGTTGAGCCTGACCGCCCACAGCACCTCGTCACAGGCGGAGTAGAGCCTGGTCAACCAGGTGGAGCCGGTCATGTCGCACCACCGGTGAAGGTGGAGCGGCCGAAGGGGATGAAGAGTTGCACCGGGGTTCCTGCCCTGTAAAAAGCGGGTGAACGGCGGTTGGTGCTGCGAACGTAGTGTTGAATCGACTCAAAGTCAATGAGTCGAAACCCGCAGATTCGCGTACTCGCCGATCATCGGGGCCATCTGCCGCAACCCGATCTTGCCGCCGGTCAGCGGGCTGTCGTCCTTCCAGGTGAAGGAGGTCAGGCCGTTGACCTGGAAGGAGATCTCCCCCCGGCTGATCGTCAGCTTCATGGCATAGGGCCCCTGGGCGTCCATGACCGCGGGCAGGGGGTCGGCGCCCTGCGCGACGAGGTGGAAACCGTAGCTCTTGCGCAGGTTGCAGGTGTGCAACGAGCGCTCCGACGGCCACATGCGGCGGAAGTACGAGACATGGTAGGCGTCGAGGTCACCGTGGTGGTACTGCTCGTAGGGCCCCGTGCGCGGAGCCAGGTCGAACAGGTCCTCGCCCCGCCTGCCTCTGGCGTGGAAGAACATGATGCACAGGCCAGGCTCGCGCACCGGCCAGAAGTCCCACTCGACGGTGACGTCGGCGGGGAAGTCGTCCGGGCACCACAGCACGATGTTGGCCGCCTGCCCGTCCTCGGGCGGGCGCAGGCTCTCCAGGCGCAGCCTGCCCTGGGGGAAGGACAGCGCCCCGTCGCCCTCGAGGCGGAAGCCCTCCAGGTCGGAGGGGCCCGCCAGTGCGTTGCGATACAGCTCTGTCACGTGCTGGCTCCCGGTCGGAGGCTGGACTCCCGCACCACCAGATCGGGCTGGAAGATCACCTGTCTGTGGCTGTGCCTGTCGGGCTCCTCGACCTCTTCGAGCAGCAGGTCGATCGCCGTACGGCCGAGCAGGTCGCGCGGCTGCCTGACGGAGGAGAGCGGCACCGCCGAGGCGGCGGCGAAGTCGATGTCGTCGTAGCCGACGATGGCCACGTCGTGCGGCACCCGCACCCCCTGCGCGGTCATCGCCTGGAAGAAGCCCAGCGCGAGCAGGTCGTTGGCGCAGAACACGGCCGTCGGCCTGGACGGCGGCGGCAGCGCGGCGACGCGCTCCCCTGCTGCCCTGCCCTCGGCGATGCTCAGCGCGGGCATCGACAGCGTCTCGAGCACGACGCCCTCGGCCGCCTCGACGGCGCTGGTGATGCCCGCGTGACGGTCGGCGACCTGCTGGAAGGAGAGCGGCCCTCCGACGAAGGCGACGCGCCTGTGCCCCTGCTCGATGAGGTGGTTGCCGGCGAGCCTGCCGCCCAGCCTGTCGTCCACCGACACCGAGCACTGGCTCCCGTGAGCGGCCCTGTCGACCAGGACCACAGGGGTTCCCCTCGCGGCGAGCTGGAGCAGCCTGGGATTGTCGGCCTCCACGGGCGTGATCAGGATGCCGAGCACGCGCTGCTGTTCGAGCTGGTCGAGATGGCGGCGCTCCCTGTGCGGGCTGGCCGCGCTGTTGCACAGCACGACCATGGTGTCGTGCTCGTCGGCCAGCGCCTCCGCGCCCTGCGCGACGTCGGCGAAGAAGGGGTTGGCCACGTCGAGCACGACCAGCCCGACGGTACGGCTGCGCCCGACCCGCAGGTGGCGGGCGACCTCGTTGCGGACGAAACCCAGCTGGCGGATCGCCGCGAAGACCCGCTCTCTCGTGGCGGGAGAGACGATCTCGGGGCGGTTGAGCACGTTGCTCACCGTGCCCACGGAGACGCGCGCCAGCTGCGCGACCTCCTTGATGTTCGTGGTGGCCATTGATCCTCACGAAGCCTTCCCCGCTGTGAACGGGGCTCATCATAGCGGGAGGCATGATCTTTTTGAATCGTCTTAAGGCCTCATGATGAGAGGGTACGGCACGCGCGAGGTCGCGTGCCGTACCCTCGGATGGTTCAGAGGCGGGTGATCCGGACGGCGTCGGCGACGACGTAGCCCACGCCCGACGTCCAGCGGCTCACGCCGACGACGTCGCGGTCACCGGCGTTGAGCGTGAAGGTGCCGATGCTGCGCCAGCCCCCACCGCCCGAGCGCTGGTCCACGAAGACCGTCTGGTTGCCGCTCGACGTGGCGACGATGTACGGCGCCGAGCTGTTGTAGCCCGGATCGGAGGGGTACCAGACCTCGACCCGGTAGCTGCCGGTGCTGGGCAGGTTGGCCCTGAACCAGGCGGGGTCGCTGGCCGCGACCGGGCTCGCGAAGCGGTAGTCGGCGCCGTGGCGCTGGGCGGAGTAGGACGAGGTGCCCCAGTTGGCGCTGGCGGTGAAGGCGCCCGCGTTGTCGACCGTGGCCGACCAGGTGCCGCCGCCACCACCGGTCACGTACGACATGTAGGTGGTCCAGTTCCAGTGCGGGCCAGGGTCGGTGTGCGTGGCGCCGGGAACCTGGTTGTGCCCGATGATGTGGGTCCGGTCCTTGGGGATGCCGTACTTGTCGCAGATGTGGCGGGTCAGCGCGGCCGAGGCGCGGTACATCGCGTCGGTGAACCAGGAGGCGTCGCTGACCCAGCCCTCGTGCTCGATGCCGATGGAGCGGGTGTTGTAGCTCCAGTTGCCCGCGTGCCAGGCGACGTCCTTGTCGCGGACCATCTGCGTGGTGGCGCCGTCGGAGGAGCGGATCACGTAGTGGGCCGAGACATTGGCGCTCGGGTTCTGGAACCAGGAGATGGTGCCGGCGTAGGAGCCCTGGGTCACGTGAACGATCACCCGGTCGATGGCGTAGCTCGACGGGCGGCTCGAGGCGGTGTAGTTGCCGGAGTTGGCCGGAACCCAGCTGGCGTTCGGGTAGTCGGGGCTGGCCGCGACCGCCCTGGCGTTCAGGTCCTGCGCCGCGGCGTACTCTCCCCTGTCGGCGGTGACCTCGCGGGGCGCCACGCGCAGGCCCTTGGCCTTGAAGCCCAGCCCGAGCAGTTCATAGACGGCGTCGGCGTACAGGCGGGAGAGCTCGGGGGTGGAGGCGTTGCCGTACCTGGCGACGGCGCCGTACCAGCGGCCCTCGTCCTTCCTGGCCGCCTCGTCGAGGCCGAGTTCGTCGGCGATGGAGCGAAGGACGGCGGCGCCGCCGAGGATGTTGGCGTCCGTGTCGGCGCGCAGCTTCTCCACCGGCAGGCCCGTGAGCTCGGCGGCCTTCTCCAGCGTGTGCGTGGTGGGGTTGCTGACCAGGTGCATCACGCCGTAGCCGCCGCTGGCGCTGGGGCTGCCGTCGTGGCCGTCGAGGTGCGTCTCGGCGTAGGCGATGGCGGCCAGCAGGTCTCGCGGGACGTCATGGGCGGCGGCGGCCTTGGCGAAGGCCGTGCGGAGCGGGTCACGGTCGGCGAGGGCGGTGTGAGCGGGGTGCGCGGCGAGGAGGAGGGCGGAGAGGGCGGTAGCGACAAGGGCGACTAATCGGCGCATGAGCGCTCCTCGTGCAAGGGGGGTGTCCCCTTGCACCATAAGAGGGTTCATGACTGATGTCGATAATTGACATTACATAGCCAGTAGATGAAAATTTTCGCCTTCCGGGTCTTGTCGAGCCGCCCGCCGATCGTCACCATGCGAGCTGTGACCCGATTAGCGGCTCTCCTCGCCCTCGCGCTCACCGCCCTCGTCTCCCCCGCCGCTCCCTCCGCCGCCGCCTTCTCCGCCGCCTCCGCCGCGTGCGTCCCCGACCCGGCCACGCCGAAGCGTCAGTTCAGGGCGATGTGGATCTCCTCGGTCGCCAACATCGACTGGCCCAGCAGGACGGGGCTGTCGGTCTCCGCCCAGCAGGCCGAGTTCCGCTCCTGGCTCGACCTGGCCGTCCAGAAGCGGATGAACGCCGTCATCGTGCAGGTCAGACCCACGGCCGACGCGCTGTGGCCCTCGCCGTACGAGCCGTGGTCGCAGTGGCTGACCGGCACCCAGGGCGGCGACCCCGGCTACGATCCGCTGGCGTTCATGGTCGCCGAGGCGCACGCCCGTAACCTGGAGTTCCACGCGTGGTTCAACCCCTACCGCGTGGCCAACCACGACGATCCGAGCCGCCTCGTCGCCAGTCACCCCGCCAGGAAGAACCCGGGGTGGCGCTTCGCCTACGGCGGCAAGCTCTACTACAACCCCGGCATCCCCACGGTCCGTGACTTCATCGAGGACGCCATCATGGACGCCGTCACCCGCTACGACGTGGACGGCGTGCACCTCGACGACTACTTCTACCCGTATCCGGTCAGCGGGCAGACCATCCCGGACTCGGCCACGTTCGCGCAGTACGGCGGCGGCTTCTCCAACGTCGCCGACTGGCGGCGCGACAACGTCAACCTGCTGGTGCGCGAGCTGGACGAGCGCATCCACGCCGCCAAGGCGCACGTCGCCTTCGGCGTCAGCCCGTTCGGCATCTGGCGCAACGCCTCCACCGACCCGCTCGGCTCGCGCACCTCGGGCCTGCAGTCCTACGACTCCATCTACGCCGACAGCCGCCGCTGGGTGAAGCAGGGCTGGGTCGACTACCTGACACCGCAGCTCTACTGGCACATCGGCCACGCCGCGGCCGACTACGCGGTGCTGACGGCCTGGTGGTCGGAGGTGGTGAGGGGCACGGGCGTGCAGCTGTACGCCGGACAGGCCGCCTACAGGACGGGCGCCTCAGGCCAGGACCCCGCCTGGCAGGACCCCGCCGAGCTCAGCGACCACCTGCGGGTCAACCGCGCCCACCCCGAGATGCTCGGCGACGTCTACTTCAGCGCGAAGGACGTGCGCGCCGACCGGTTGGGCGGCTTCTCCAGGGTGGTGGCCGACCACTACTCGAGGCCGGCCCTGATCCCGCCCAGAGGGACGGCGGGCGCCCCGCCCGCTCCCACGATCACCTCGCTCACGCAGGGGCCAGGGGGGACGACGGTGTCGTGGCAGGGCACCGGCGCGGCCTCCTACGCGGTCTACCGGGGGGAGGCGGCCGACCCCTGCCTGGTCACCGACGCTCGCAACCTGCTCGGGACCACGAGAGGGACCTCCTTCACCGACCCCTCCTCGGGGCAGGGGACCTACCACGTGAGCGCCCTCAGCAGGACGCACCAGGAGAGCGGGGCGTTCAGCGTCGTGGTCGACGGCCCCTCCGCGAGCTCGGCGTGGGGCACCTCCGCCTACTCCGCGCAGCGCCACGGCGCCGACTACCGGTTCGCCGCTCCTGTCGCGGCCAGCGACCCGGCCTGGTTTCCCGCGGCCGTACCCGCCACGGGCAGCTACCGGGTGGAGGTGTGGCATCCGGCCGACCCCGGCTACAACAGCGCCACGCCGTACATCGTGTCGGCGGCGGGAGGCACCAGGACGGTCCTCCTCGACCAGCGCACGGGCGGCGGGCAGTGGCGCTCGCTCGGCACCTTCACGCTGAACGCGGGCACCTACAACGTGGTGGGGGTAAGCAGATGGACCTCCGCGACGGGCTACGTCGTGGCCGACGCGGTCCGTGTCAGCGCGAGCCCGTGACCCGCCCCTCCTGACGGGCGACCGCCGGTCAGGGCCTCGTCACGGCGGGTCGGTGACGTGGATCCTGACGGCGCGGAACTGCGCCGGCGTCTCCTGGAGCACCACCAGCCTGGGGTCGGGCACCGTGAGGAACGGCTCGGCCTCCAGGGCGAACAGCGGGGCGAGCCTCCGCTCGGCCCGCATCAGGTCGACGGCCTTGCGGTCGCCGCCGAACACCACCGCGGCCATGCCGTCCAGGTGCGGCGACAGCACCCGCAGGGCGGTGTCGGCGGCGGCCTGGTAGGTCTGCCCGGCCTGGTTCTGCCTGCGCCTGGCGAACCGCTGTTGCGACCAGCCGCCCGCGGCCGTGCGCCCCTGGACGTAGCGGGAGTCGACCTTGGAGGCGATCAGCCTGCTGCCGTGGAAGACGCCCGCCGCGAAACCGCCGAGACGGACGAGCACCACGCCGACCAGGCGCTCGGCGCGGGCGTGGGTGACCAGGGTGGCCACGCGCGGCGCTCCCAGCGGCAGCGGGGGGAAGGGCGCGTGGCACTCGGCGAGCGCGCCGTCGGCGGCGGCCAGCCGTACGACGTGGTCGTCGCCCGTGGACTCGAAGGGGCCGTGCCTGTCGGCGAACCCGTCGATCCAGCGCTGGAGGCGTTCGGGCGGCACCGCGACCCAGCGACCCCCGCCCTTCGCGGGCCTTGCCTTCACCGTCGCAGCGTACCGGGTAGCACCGATACGCCGCCGCCCCCGGCAGAGGAGGAGCGTGTGGCAGCGGGCACGGCCCGATCCTCTACCCCGCCTTGAGGCCGGCGAAGCGGCGGCCCTCGGCCTACTCCAGAGGGCCGCCGAGGTCGGGCAGGACGCCGAGCTGCTGGAGGAAGCCGAGAACGTCCTTGTCGGACCACTTCTCCGCGAGCCTGCCGTTCTCGACGCGGTGCACGACCGTCGCCGTGACGGTCAGCCGGCGCCCCGTGGCCGGGATGCCTGGAAGGTCGCCCTTGTGGACACCGTGGGCCGTGAGCCTCGTCACGACCTTGTCATCTTCCGCGATCTGGTCCTCGATGTCGTGGGTGCCGGGTGTGGCCTCCCAGAACAGGCGGAAGATCTCTTTGAGTCCCTCACGGCCGGGGGCGAACCCGGGAAACGGCGGCGGGGAGTGGTCGAGGTAGTCCTCGGCGACGAGTTCGTCCAGGGCGTCGATGTCGCCCCTGTCGATCTCGGCGTAGTAGCGGCGCACCAGCGCCTTGTTCTCATCAGTGGACATGGCTGACTTCTTCCGCTCCCTTCCATGATGCGCGCCCGCCCCGAGGAGGGATCGTCAGGAAATGGCAAACGTCAGCCCGGCTCGCTGACCCTCCCTTCCCGCCACCTGCTGTAGCGCGTCTCGAAGGGGGAGGTCAGTCTCGTGCCGTCGTCGAGCAGGAAGTGCCAGGAGAGCTCGAAGGACTCCGGCCTGTTCTCTTCGTCCAGCGTGAGCACCCAGGACAGGGTGGTCCTGGCGAGCTGCCGCTCGGTGAACTCGTCGTTGTTGATCTCGCTGATCTGCCGCCAGAGCGAGGCCGGCGCCTTCGTGGTGGCCAGCACGCCGGAGTAACGGCGCTTGGACGCCGTCACGTTCTCCGTCAGCCTGGCCAGGTCGGCGACGATGCCCACCGCGCCCATCGCGTGCGCGCACCGGGCGTAGAGCATGATCGGCTCTTCCGCGGGGTTGTCCACGGCCTTGCCTTCGACGTGGTCGCTGTCGGCGAGCACCACGTGCTTGGTCAGCTCGAGGTGCTCGGCGGTGACCTTCATGTCCATGCGGGTGTCGAACGGCGAGGATCCCGCGCCGTGATCGTAGGACAGCCTCCCCGTCGCCTTGGTCGACCACGTGCCCTGCGAGATCCGGCCCTCGAAGGTGAAGTCGGCCATGGGCTTCGCGCCGACCGCCGCCTCCAGAGCCGCGGGAAGCTGCGCGGGCGTCGGCGCCCCGGCCATCGCGGTGACGGTGTCCGCCGTGGTGCCGGTGGCCGTCGGTGTGGCGGTGGGCGTCGGCGTGCCGGTGCCCACGGGTGTGCCTGACCGGTCACCGCCCCGCCACAGCACCACGCCCGCGGTCACCACCGCCGCGGCGCAGACCGCTCCCCCCGCCGCCAGCAGCGCCCGCCGCGAGAGGACGGAGGAGCTCCGCTCCGCCGTCGGCCGCTCATGCACGGACCCGCCCCGTACGGCGCCGCCGTGGGCCGCCTCGGCGCCCTCGCGCAGCGCGGCGACCTCGTGGGCGGGCGCCCGCTCGCCCAGCAGCGCCAGCAGCAGGTCGCGGGCCGACGGCCGCCCTGCGGGATCCTTGGACAGGCAGCGCGCGACGATCCCACGCAGCGGTTCGGGCAGCTCACCCAGGTCGGGCTCGCTGTGCAGGATGCGGTAGGCGGTCGCGGCGAAGGTGTCGCTGCCGAATGGCGGCCGCCCGTTGGCGGCGTAGACCATCGTCGAGCCCCACGCGAACACGTCGGACGCGGGCCCCACCGGCAGGCCGCTGAACTGCTCGGGCGCCATGTAAGGCGGCGTGCCCGACGCGCCGTCCTTGGTGGCGGTGACGCCGACCAGCCTGGCGATGCCGAAGTCGATCACCCGCGGCCCGTCGGAGCCGATGAGCACGTTGGCCGGTTTGAAGTCGCGGTGCACGACGCCGGCCCGGTGGATGGCGGCCAGCGCCGTGGCCGTGCCGATGGCCAGGCGGGTCAGCGCCGCCCCTCGAACCGGGGCGACCGCCGCCAGCGCGGGGCCGTCGATGTACTCGCTGGCCACGTAGGGCGGCTGGTGGTCGAGATCGGCCCGCAGGAGGCGGGCCGTGCAGAACTCGTCGACCTGGCGGGCGGCGGCGACCTCGCGGGCGAAGGAGCGGTCGATCCCGCCGTTCATGACCTTGACTGCGGCCAGCCCGCCGTGCTGGTCCTGCCCGAGGTAGACCGTGCCCTGCCCGCCCTGCCCGAGCTGACGGATGATCCGGTAAGGGCCGATGTCCACGTATGCCTCACATGATCGAAATATGCGGCACGAGACTAGCCCACGACCACGGGTCGGCGGCAGAGCGCCCACGGCCCGAACCTGGCCACCGAAGACCCTGGGCGCGCATCCTCGGTGCGTTGCGAGCCTGGCTTCCATCGGTGGAGTGAGAGCCGGGTTGAGCTCGGAACTCATGGCGAAATATCGGTGAACTTCGCGCCGTGCGCCTTATGGAGCTGGTGAGATGCGCCCACAATGTGGAGGTGTCTCTTCAGACTCCCCTGCTTCCCCCGCACGACCCGGAAGCTTCCGCCTCGGTCTCCCCAGTGGTCGATCTCGAGACCGGCGGTGTCATCGCGTTGCACGTGCCGCCAGGCGCCTCCGAGCTGGCCCCCGGCACTCTGCCCCTCCTCCTCGACCTGCCCACCCACATGGTCATCCGCGGTTCGGGAGCTCTCGCCCCGCTGCACGAGGCCCTCAGGAGGTCGGGCAGACGGCCGAGGGAGGTGATACTCAAGGTCCACGGCCCCTGTCAGGACGCCGACAGGCGGGCGCTGCTCGTCGGCCTCGACGGGCTGAGGGCGATCGGCCACCTCGTCGCCTTCGGCGGCATGGGGGTCGGCAGCCTGCCGATGGAGCTGGTCACCGAGGCCGCGCCGTACCTGATCGTGCTCGCCCCCGAGCTGGTGGCCAGGGTGCCGGACGACCACAGGCGAACGGCAGTGGGCGAGGCGCTGGCGACGCTCGCGCGCGGGATCGGCGCGCACGTGCTGACCCCCGGCATCACCGGCGAGGCGCAGCTGGCCACGGTCAGGAGCTGGGGCGTACGGCTGGCCGAGGGCCCGCTCCTTCGTCCGGGCCCCGACGGGCGGGTGCGGGTGCCGCTGCCCGTGCGCAAGCCGTCGCGGACGGACCTCATGCTCGGCCCCAGGGTGCAGGAGCTGCTGCTGCCGGCGGTGACGCTGCCGGAGAGGGCGACGTCCGAGGAGGTGGTGGAGGCGTTCGGCACCGAGCCTTCGATCACCAGCGTGATCCTGGTGGACGAGTACCAGCGCCCCGAGGGCAGCCTGGACCGCAGCCGCTTCCTGCTGTCGATCGCCGGCCGCTACGGGCACGCCCTGCACGGCAAGAAGCCCGCGCTGCGCCTGGCCGATCCACCGAGAACGGTGCCCAGGACGACGCCCGCCATCGCCGCTATGCAGGTCGCGGGGCAGGACAGCGCCCGCGTCTACGACGACCTGGTGGTGACGGACGAGGTGGGCAGGTGCCTCGGCGTCGTCAGGGTGAGCGACCTCATGCGCGCGGCCACCGGGCCGTATCGGTGATCTGGGTGAAGCCGGCGATCAGCCCGTCCCTGAGCTTCAGGTCGTGGGCGAAGGCGGCCTCGAAGGGCTGACCCGTGGCCCGCGAGACGCCGCGGTAGTGCCCGAACACCACGACCCTGTCGTCACCGGCCCACACCTGCTCCTCGGGGACGGGCCTGGTGTCGTACGCGGCGAAGATGACGCCCCAGCAGCCGCCCAGGGCGCCGCGCGGTCCGTGGTGCTCGCCGCCGACACCCATCGGCATGCCGTCGCTCACCCTCAGGACCAGGTCGGGGTGGAGGGTGGCGGACAGCGCCGCGGCGTCGCCTGCCGCGAAGGCCTCGTAGAGGCGGTCCACAGTTTTAGAGATCACTCTCTAAAACTACCGCGAGGGCGGCGGTCTCCGCCAGCCGTACGGCGGAGCCTGGCACCGGCCGCCCGGCGAGCACGTGCCGTCGCACAGCCGCGACAGGCACGTCGACCAGCGCGAACGTGACTCTCTCCAGCGCCTGGCCGGGCAGCCGCGCGGCCAGGTCGCGCAGCGCGGAGGCGACCGCCGTGTTGAGCCCTTCGAGCTCCTCCCCCAGCTCGGACGGCCAGCGCTCGCGCAGCTCCGCCACGTTGTGCGCGAGCAGCAGCCGCGCCTCGTCAGGGTGCTCGGCGGCCCACCCGGCCACGTGCGAGGCCGCGGCGCGCACCGCCAGGGCGAGGTCGGGCTCGCGGGCGGCGAGCAGGAAGCCCTCCTGGAAGCGGCGCACCGCCCTGATCCACAGATGCGCGAGCAGCAGGTCGCGCGAGCCGTACCGGTGATAGACCGACCCGCTGGGCGCGCCGAGACGTGCGGCGATGGCCGTAACGGTGACGGCCTCGTGACCGCCCTCGGCGGCGAGGGCGGCGGCGGCGTCGAGGATCTGGTCGGCCGCGAACTTGGCTGGTCGTCCCACATCGGCACGTTAGCGTGCTAGAAGGGAATCGTGCTGAACAGGCGGACGCTGCTGCTGGGCGGGGCGAGCGCGACCCTCGCGGGCTGCACCACCACGACCCCGACGACTACTCGCACCACGCCACCGAAGGAGGGCTGGGAGGCCGTGCGCGCCCAGTTCGCCCTCGACCCCGAGATCGCCAATTTCGCGGCCTTCGTCCTGGCCGCCCATCCCGCCCCCGTACGGCAGGCCATCCAGCGCCACCGCGACGCCCTCGACGCCGACACCGCCGGATATCTCGAGGCGGAGGACCGCGAGGCCGCCACCAGGGCCGCCGCCGAACGCTTCGTCGGCGCCGAGGAGGGCGAGGTGGCGCTGACCGACAGCACCACGATGGCGCTGAGCCTGCTCTACTCCGGCCTGCGCCTGCGTCCAGGGCAGGAGGTGCTCACCACCGAGCACGACTTCATGGCCACCCACGACAACCTGCGCATGCTCGCCGAGCGCACCGGTGCGAAGGTCCACAGGGTGCGCCTGTACGACGATGCGGCCAAGGCGAGCGCCGACCAGATCGTGAGCGCGATCAGGGCCGGCCTCACGCCGCGCACCAGGATCGTCGCCGTCACCTGGGTGCACTCGAGCACCGGGGTGCGGCTGCCGATCCGCGCCATCGCCGACGCGCTCGCCGAGGCCAACCGCGGCCGCGACGAGCGCGACAGGGCGCTGCTGTGCGTCGACGGCGTGCACGGCTTCGGCGCTCTGGCCGACTCCGTCGCCGACCTGGGCTGCGACTTCCTGGCCACCGGCACCCACAAGTGGCTGTTCGGCCCGCGCGGCACCGGCATCCTGTACGGCAGGCAGTGGGAGAGCGTCGCCCCGATCGTCCCGAGCTTCAGCAACCAGACCTTCCGCGCCTGGTTCGGCCGCACCGCCCCCACGGGCCCAGGAGGGATCATCAACACCCCCGGCGGCTACAAGGCCTACGAGCACCGCTGGGCGATGGCCGAGGCCTTCGCCTTCCAGACCTCGATCGGCAAGGACAAGATCGAGGCGCGGACGCTGGAGCTGGCCACCCGCCTCAAGGAGGGCCTGGCCGCCGACCCGCGGGTGCGGCTGATCACCCCGATGAGCGCGCAGCTGTCGGCGGGTCTGGTCTGCTGCGAGATCGACGGCGTCACGCCCTTCCAGGCGGTCGAGCGCCTGCGCGCCCAGCGCATCCTCACCAGTACCACGCCCTACCTACAGGTCTACCTCCGCTTCGGCACCTCGATCCTGACCAGCCCCGAGCAGGTCGACAGGGCCGTGAAGGCCGTGGCCGCGCTCCGATGAGAGCTGCGCGGCCATCTGTCAGACGAGCCTGGTCACCCCGCCGGAGTCGAGGTCGTAGCGGGCGCCCACCACGTGCGGGAGCAGCGGGCGCAGCCTGGCGACCGTGTCGCGGGTGTGGGCGGTGATCATCCGCTCGATGTCGGGGGTGTAGACCCCGCGCAGCGCCTCGACGATGCGCTGCAGGTCTCCGGGCAGCGTGACGCGGTCGCGGATGGCGTGGGCGGCGGCGGTGACCGCGCCGCAGCGCTGGTGGCCGAGCACCACGACGAGGGGGACGCCCAGCTCCTCGGGGCCGTACTCGACGGCGCCCAGCACCAGGGGGTCGAGGGTGTGCGCCGCCGTCCGCACCACCAGCAGGTCGCCGACGCCCACGTCGAAGACGACCTCGGGCGGCACTCTGGAGTCGATGCAGGACAGCACGACGGCGTAGGGATGCTGGCTCGTGGCGACGTAGCGCCTGCGGGAGGGGTCCTGGTGGGGATGGCGGGCCCTGCCCACCATCCAGCGCCTGTTGCCCGCCGACAGCGCCGCCCAGGCCCGCTCCGCGCTCACGGGCTCCCGCAGCTCGCGGGGCGCGCGGCGCTCGGGCACGGCGGGCACCGCGCGGCCGAAGGCGACCCCGCCCACGAAGCCGGCGCCTGACAGGGCGGCGCCCCCGACGAGGGTGCCGCCGACCAGCACCCGCCGGCGGGAGATCAGTTCGTCACGCACGGTGACGAGAATGGTACTCCCCGCGCCCGGGCGCTATAGCCTGCAGGCGTAGATGTCCGTGACCAGGATGGCGCGGGCGCCGATCTCCCAGAGCTGGTCCATCACCTGCTGGTGCCCCCTGCGCGGCACCATCGTGCGGACGGCCACCCATCCCTCGCGGTGCAGCGGCGAGATGGTCGGCCCCTCCATGCCGGGCGTGAGCTTGCTGGCCTGCTCGATCTGCTCGGCGCGGATGTCGTAGTCCATCAGCACGTAGTCGCGGGCGTGGATGACGCCCTGCAGGCGGCGCACGAGCTGCTGGGTGCCCGGCGTGTCGGTGGCGCCGTGCCGCCTGATCAGCACCGCCTCGGAGCGCATGATCGGCTCGCCGAACACCTCGAGGCCGACGTTGCGCAGCGTGGTGCCGGTCTCGACCACGTCGGCGACGGCGTCGGCGACGCCGAGGTGGATGGCGGTCTCGACCGCGCCGTCGAGCTTGATGACGCGGGCGTCGACACCGCTCTCCGACAGGTACTTCTCCAGCAGCCCCGCGTAGGAGGTCGCGATGCGCAGGCCGTCGAGGTCCTGCACGGAGGACATGGCGCCCGCCTTGGCGGCCAGGCGGAAGGTGGAGCCGCCGAAGCCCAGCGGCAACATCTCCTCCACCGGCGCGCCCGAGTCGAAGAGCATGTCGCGCCCGGTGATGCCGGCGTCGAGCGTGCCCTCGCCGACGTAGACGGCGATGTCACGCGGGCGCAGGAAGAACAGCTCGCAGTCGTTGTCGGGGTCGACGACGACCAGCTCCTTGCTGTCCTTCCTGGTGCGGTAGCCGGCTTCCTTGAGCATGGTGGCGGCGGCCTCGTTGAGGGCGCCCTTGTTGGGTACGGCCAGCCGTAGCATCGTGGCGAACCTTTCAGAGGTACTTGTAGACCTGGTCGAGCCCGATGCCACGGGCGATCATGAGGCACTGCACGTGGTAGAGCAGCTGGGAGATCTCCTCGGCGGCGCGGTCGTCGGACTCGTGCTCGGCGGCCATCCAGCTCTCGGCGGCCTCCTCGACGACCTTCTTGCCGATGGCATGGACGCCGGCGTCGAGCGCGGCCACGGTGCCAGAGCCCTCGGGCCTGGTGTGTGCCTTGTCGGACAGCTCGGCGAACAGCTCATCGAAGGTCTTCATGATCTCTCTCGGTGCTCGGCAGATGTGCTCTGTTCAGACTATCCGCCCTCAGGCCCCACGACCCTGCGCGTCCGCCACCCGAGACGGCTGCGCCCAGAAGATCGTGCCGGGGCCGCGCAGCTCGACGCCGCCGGCCGAGCCGCGCGAGAACGCCGACTCGCCCGCGCGCAGCAGCCTGCCGTCGACGGCCACCTCGCCCGCCGTGCAGACGAGGACGCGGGGAAGCCCGCCCTCCAGGCGCGTGTCAGGAGCCTCGAGGCGGCCGAGCGCGAACTCGGGGACCGGCACGCTGTAGAGCCCGTCGACGGCCTCGACCCGCAGCGGCTGGGCGGCGGCGTCGGTGACGCGCAGCAGTTCGTCGACGTCGATCGGCTTGCTGGTCAGCCCGGCGCGCAGCACGTTGTCCGAGCCGCCCATGATCTCCACGCCGAACCCGCTCACGTAGGCGTGCAGCACCCCCGCGCCGAGGAACAGCGCCTCGCCGGGCCGCAGGTCGTGCCGGTTCATCAGCAGAGGGGCCAGCACGGCGGGGTCGTCGGGGTACTGCTCGGCCAGGCGCGTCACGAGGTCGTGGCCGAGCCGCTCCGCCGCGGCCACGACGGCCTCGACCAGCCTCTTGCGCTCGGGCCACTCCAGCAGCAGCCGCAGCGCGCCCGCCGTGTCGCCCGCGCGCAGCCGCGCCACGACCGGCTCCAGCTCGGCCACCTCGAGCTCGGCCAGCAGCCGCGCCGCCTCCTGCGGGGCGCGGAAGCCGGCCAGGCCGCTGAACGGCGTCAGCGCGCAGATCAGCTCGGGCTTGGGATAGGCGTCGACGTAGGCGCCGCGCGCGTGGCCCGCCTCGGCCTGCTCGGCCGAGGGGTGCACCTGCAGCGACAGCACGCTGTCGACCGCGATCAGCTTCAGCAGGTACGGCAGGCGCGCCCCGAACCGGGCGAGCGTCTCGGCGCCGAGCTCGCCCTCGGGGTCGTCGGCGATCGCCTCGTCGAGCGTGCGGCCTCGCTCCACCAGCAGGGAGGGCCCGGAGGGGTGGGCGCCGAGCCACATCTCCGCCTCGGGCTCGGGCGAGGGGCTCGGACGCCCCGTCAGCGTCGCGATGGCGGTGTGCGAACCCCAGGCGTAGTGCTTGACGGGGTTGGAAAGCAGCTCTGTCACAACGTCTCCGAATGCGCGGGGGCGGCCGAGGTCGAGACTATCGCGCCGCCCCAACCTGGTGAACCGGGTAAGTACCTCCTGGCTCCCTCCGGCCCCTCACCTGGTGGACGCCTCGCCGCGCCTCTCGTTCACGCACCTCACCGGCGGCTCGGCCACCGGCCTGCTGAGCGTGAAGCGGTGGCTCTCGCCCGGCAGCAGCGTGATCAGCTGGTCGTCCACCTCGGCCGCGGGATCGACCCTGTCGGGGTAGATCGTCAGGTCGCGTACCAGGGTGTGCGCCTCGACGAGCACCTCGCGCCCCTCCACGGTGAGCGTGAAGTCGGCGGCGGGCAGGTCGAGGTCCTTGTCGGGCAGGAAGAACCACCACGCCCTGTGCTCCCCCGCCGTCACCGTGATCAGCTCGCGGGCGGGGTCGCCGGGGGTGGCGATCGTCAGGTGCGCCGTGGCCGCGCCGCGCGGCTGCACCTCCAGCGTGAAGCTCTGCGCACGCAGCTCGGAGCCGTCCATCGCGTGCCGTACCGCCCGCACCTCGGCCGTCCACGCCTCGGGGCCGTCGTTGACGGCCACCACCGCCAGCCCCTCCCCCCGCGGCTGCACGGTCAGCAGCCGGTCGGCGTAGGCCCTGCGCAGCGCGTGGTAGAGCGGCTTCTTCCGGCCGTCGCCGTCGATCGCCGACCAGGAGGTGACCGGCCAGCAGTCGTTGAGCTGCCACACCACCGCGCCCGCGCAGTGCGGCCACAGCGACCTGAAGTGCTCGACGCCCAGTTGGATGGCCCTGGCCTGGTTGACCTGCGTCAGGTAGTGCCAGTCGTCGAAGGTGACGGGCGCGGGGAAGTGCGCCTCGAGCCCCGCGGCCAGCTTGCGGTTGCCGTCGATGGCCTTCTGGTGGTGGAGCAGGCCCGGAGAGTCGGGCGCCGGCGGCTCGTCGGAGATGGCCCTCCTGATGGTGGCGTAGGCGGCTGGCGCCTGGAAGCCGAACTCCGCCACGAACCTGGGGGTGTACTCCCTGTAGGCGGTGTAGTCGCGCTCGTTCCATACATCCCAGATGTGGATGTTGTGGTGGCCGGGGTCGTTGGGGTGCACGTCCATGGAGCCCGAGTACGGGCTGCCCGGCCAGTACGGCCTGCCGGGGTCGAGCTCCCCGACGATGCCGGGCAGCAGGTCGAGGTAGTAGCCCTCGCCCCAGGTGCGGCCTTCGAGGGGTTCGCGCCAGTTCCAGTCGGCGTAGCCCCAGATGTTCTCGTTGTTGCCGCACCACAGCGCAAGGCTGGGGTGCGGCATGAGCCTGGCGACGTTCTGCCTGGCCTCCGCCTCCACCTCCTCGCGCAGCGGCGTCTCCTCGGGGTAGGCGGCGCAGGCGAAGAGGAAGTCCTGCCAGACCAGCAGGCCGAGCTCGTCGCACAGGTCGTAGAAGTCGTCGCTCTCGTACAGCCCTCCGCCCCAGACCCGCATGAGGTTCACGCCCGCCTCGCACGCCTGGACGAGCCGGGCGGCGTAGCGGTCACGGCCGATCCTGGAGGGGAAGCAGTCGTCGGGGATCCAGTTGACGCCCTTGGCGAAGACCGCCACGCCGTTGACCTTCAGGGTGAAGGCCCCCGCCTCGGTGTCGAGCTCGACGGTCCTGAAGCCGATCCGCACCTGCCGGCGGTCGAGGACGTCGCCCGCGCCAGGCGCGGCGGCGAGGATGACCTCCAGCTCGTGGAGGGGCTGCTCGCCGTACCCGCGGGGCCACCACAGCGCGGGATCTGGCACCTCCAGCTCCACCACGGCGGAGTCCGCGCCGGGCGGGAGCGCTCCCACGACCGACACGCCCGCGACGGCCGCCGTGACCCACAGCTGCCCTTCCGACCGCGCCGACCGCTCGACCTCGACGTGGACGGCGACCCTGCCGACGCCGCCTTCCACGGTCACGACGGGACGGACCTCGGCCAGGCGCGCGCCGCTCCACGAGTGCAGCCCGATCGGCTTCCAGATGCCCGCCGTCACCAGGGCCGGACCCCAGTCCCAGCCGAAGTTGCAGGCCATCTTCCTGATGAAGTTGTAGGGGGCGGCGTAGGCGCCGGGACGAAAGCCCAGCTCCTCGCGCAGCCGCTCGGCGTGCTCGACGGCCGAGGAGAAGACGACGCTCAGGCGGTTGGCGCCCGGCCGCAGCGCGTGAGCCGCCTCGAACCGGTAGGAGCGGTGCATGTTGGCGCTCCGGCCGATCACGACACCGTTCAGCTCGATCCTCGCCACGGTGTCGAGCCCTTCGCAGACCAGGTCGGTGCGCTCGTGCCCGGTGCCGTCCCACTGGAAGGCGCTCTCGTAGTGCCACTCCTCGCCCCCGATCCACGTCAGGGCGTCCTCGTTGGCGTCCAGGTAGGGATCGGGGATCAGTCCCGCGGCGAGCAGGTCGGTGTGCACGCAGCCCGGCACGGTCGCGGGCGCCACCACCTCACCTGAGGCCGATCGGACGGTCCAGGAGTCGTGCAGGGGGCGAAGGGGTGTCATCGACTCTCCGAGGGAAGGCGTGGCCGGGCGGGACAGGCCCACACTAGACGCTGACGGCGCCTTCCCCACGGGATTTGCTGAACCGATTAATCTGCCCACGCAAAAGGCGCTGCCCGCCGTGCCTCTCGAGGAGGCAGGGCGGGCAGCGCCGTCAGGCGGTGGGGTCAGCGGCCGAAGCGGCGACCCGTGTTGCCACGGTCGGAGCGGAAGCCGCCGGTGCCGCGCTCCTCCGAGCGGAACCCGCCGGTGCGGGGCGCGCGGTCGTCACGGTTGGCCGACAACGGCCGGGCCGGCCTGTCGTCGGAGCGGTAGCCGCCGGTGCGGGCGCCGCCGCCGCTGGAGAACGGACGCGCCGGCCTGTCGTCGGAACGGTAGCCGCCGCGCTCGTCGGAGCGGTAGCCGCCGGTGCGGGGCGCGCGGTCGTCGCGGAAGCCGCCCGAGCGGGGAGCCCGGTCGTCGCGGTAACCGCCGGTGCGGGGAGCCTCACTGGTGCGGGGAGCCCTGTCGTCACGGTAGCCGCCGGTGCGGGGAGCCTCGCCGGTGCGGGGAGCCCTGTCGTCGGAGCGGTAGCCGCCCTGGCGACGGTCGCCGTCGAAGGCGCGGTGCGGACGGCGCTCGCCACCGAAGTCACCGCGCGGCGCGCGGTCACCACCGGCGGGACGGTCGCCACCGAAGTCGCCACGCGGAGCGCGCTCGCCGTCGAAGTCGCGGCGAGGACGACGGTCGTCGCCTGCGCCGAAGCCGCCCTCAGAGGTACGGCGCGGGCCACGGTCGCCGCCGAAGTCGCGACGACGGCCGCCACCGCGACGCTCGCCGCCGTGGCCGCCGCTCTCACGGCGGGGACGCAGCGGCTTGCGCACGTCGGGCTCCCACACGGGGATGGACTCGCCACTGGGCCTGCGGGCCCCGGTGACCTCGGCGATGCGGTCGCTGCCCGGCTCGGCCTTGAGCCTGAACGGGTGGATGCCCGCCCTGCGGGTGAGCTGGTCGGTCGAGCGGCGCTCGTTGGGCAGGACGAGGGTCACGACGGTGCCCTTCTCGCCCGCCCGAGCGGTACGGCCGCCGCGGTGCAGGTAGCTCTTGTGGTCCTGCGGCGGGTCGACGTGCAGCACGAGGCTGATGTTGTCGACGTGGATGCCTCGGGCCGCGACGTCGGTGCAGACCAGGACGTTGACCTGGCCCTCCTTGAACTCGGCCAGGATGCGGGTGCGCTGGTTCTGGCGCTTGCCGCCGTGCAGGCCGCCCGCCTTGACGCCGACACGGGCCAGCTGCTTGCACAGCCTGTCGACACCGTGCTGGGTCTTGACGAAGATGATCGTCCTGCCCTCACGGTTGGCGATCTCGGCGGTGACGTCGAACTTGTCGTCGCGCGTCACCTGGATCACGTGGTGCTCCATGGTGTCGACCGGGGAGGTCGCGGGGGCGATGGAGTGCGTGATCGGGTTCTTGAGGAAGCGCCGCACCAGCTTGTCGACGTCGCCGTCGAGCGTGGCCGAGAACAGCAGCCTCTGGCCGTCGGCGGGGGTCTGCGAGAGCAGCTCCGACACGACGGGGAAGAAGCCGAGGTCACACATGTGGTCGGCCTCGTCGAGGACGCTGACCTCGATGGAGTCGAGCGAGCACTCGCCCTGGCGCATCAGGTCGCCCAGACGGCCCGGCGTGGCGATGATGACGTCCACGCCGCGGCGCAGCGCCTCGATCTGCTTGCCCATGGACATGCCGCCGACGACGACCTTCATGCGCAGGCCCAGGCCGCGGCCGAGGGGCTCGAGCGCGTCGTGCACCTGCAGCGCGAGCTCACGCGTCGGCACGAGGACCATCGCGCGGGGGCGGCCGGCCTGCGGCTTCACCCCGGCGATGCGCGCCATGGTGGGCAGACCGAAGGCGAGCGTCTTGCCCGAGCCGGTCTGTCCGCGACCGAGGACGTCGTGCCCTGCGAGCACGTCGGGGATCGTCGCGGTCTGGATGGGGAACGGGCTGTCGATGCCCTGACGGGACAGTCCGGTCACGAGCGGCTTGGGCAGGCCCAGCAGCTCGAATTCCGAAACGCCCTTCTCCTCGACGGAGATTTCGGGCATGGCAGCGTCAAGCATGGTCACGAAGGTCGTGCCTTTCAGTCGAAGTGGCGCGTCACTTCTGCGAAAAGGACGAGCCGGGACCGTACGGCGGTGCCGTACTCAGTGCGAGGGGCGGACGTATCGGACGCCTGCCGGGGTGGGGACCGGGCCACTTCTGGACCCGTCAACGCGCACCCAAGACCGGCCGCAGGCGGCATTACGCACGATGGTGCGTCAGGTGCACATGTTGCCAACGCGCGGGAAGGTCATGCTATTCCCGGCGGGACTTCGGACCTTCCGGAGCCCTGGCATGCTGAAACGGCTGGTGCTGGGAACACCAGCCGTGCAGCAAAAGATCAGACATTGAATCCTAGCATACGCAACTGGTCGCGCCCGTCGTCGCTGATCTTGTCGGGGCCCCACGGCGGCAGCCACACCCAGTTGATCTTGACGTCGGAGACCATGCCGTCGAGGGCGGAGTGCGCCTGGTCCTCGATGACGTCGGTCAGCGGGCAGGCCGCGCTGGTCAGCGTCATGTCGATGGTGGCCACCGGGTGGCCGCCCTCGCCGGGGTCGAGGTTGAGGCCGTAGATGAGGCCCAGGTCGACGACGTTGATCCCGAGCTCGGGGTCGACGACGTCCTTGAGCGCCTCCATGACCTCCTCGACGGTGGTGTCACCGTCGTACGCCGTTGTCGGGGTTTCCACCGGCTTGCTCATCTCTTAGGCACTCCTCACAACAGCGTCCTTGTAGGCCATCCACGACAGCAGCGCGCACTTGACGCGCGCGGGGAACTTGGCCACGCCGGCGAAGGCCACCGCGTCGCCGAGCACGTCCTCGTCGGCCTCCACCTGGCCCCTGCCCTGCATGAGCCTGGTGAACTCGTCGACCACCGACAGCGACTCCTCGACCGTCGAGCCGGTGGCCAGCTCGTGCAGCACCGAGGCCGCGGCCTGGCTGATGGAGCAGCCCTGCCCGTCGTAGGAGACGTCCTCGATCTTGCCGCCGTCGCCGAGCTTCACCCTGAGCGTGATCTCGTCGCCGCACGTCGGGTTCACGTGGTGGACCTCGGCGTCGTACGGCTCGCGAAGCCCCCGCCCCTGCGGGTGCTTGTAGTGCTCCAGGATCAGCTCCTGGTACATCGACTCGGCGATCATGTCAGGCGAACACCTTCTGCACGTGGTGAAGACCCTTCACCAGGGCGTCGATCTCGCCCGTGGTGTTGTACAGGTAGAACGACGCCCGCGTCGTCGCGGGTATTCCGAACCTCAGGTGGAGCGGCCGCGCGCAGTGGTGCCCGACCCTCACCGCGACGCCGAACTGGTCGTCGAGGATCTGCCCCACGTCGTGCGGGTGGATGCCCTCCATCGTGAAGGAGAGCGTGCCGCCTCTGCCGTCCAGGCCCTTCGGCCCGATGATCCGCAGGGTGGGCACCTCGCCCAGCGCCTCGAGCGCGTACGCCGTCAGCGCGCGCTCGTGCTCCTCGATGGCCTGCATGCCGACCCCGTTGAGGTAGTCGACCGCCGCGCCGAGCCCGATGGCCTCGACGATCGGCGGCGTGCCCGCCTCGAACTTGTGCGGCACCGGCGCGTAGGTCGAGCGGTCCATCCAGACCGCCTCGATCATCTCGCCGCCGCCCAGGAACGGGGGCATGGCCTCCAGCAGCTCGGTGCGCCCCCAGAGCACGCCGATGCCGGAGGGGCCGAGCATCTTGTGCCCGGTGAAGGCGACGAGGTCGGCGCCGAGGGCCGCCAGGTCGACGGGGTGGTGCGGAACCGACTGCGAGGCGTCGAGCAGCACCAGCGCGCCGACCTCGTGGGCGCGGCGCGCGACCTCGGCGACCGGGTTGACGGTGCCGAGCACGTTCGACTGATGGGCCACCGAGACGATCTTCGTGCGCTCGGTGATGACGCCGTCGGCCAGGTCGAGCCTGCCCTCGTCGGTCACGCCGAACCACTTGAGCGTCGCCCCCGTGCGCTGCACGAGCATCTGCCAGGGGACGATGTTGGAGTGGTGCTCCATCTCGGAGATGACGATCTCGTCACCGGGGCCGAGCGTGAAGCGCGGGTCGTCGTTGGTCCTGTTGCCGAAGGAGTAGGCGACCAGGTTGAGCGCCTCGGAGGCGTTCTTGGTGAAGATGATCTCGTCGCGGCTCGGTGCCCCGACGAAGGCCGCCACCTTGTCCCTGGCGGCCTCGTAGGCGTCGGTCGACTCGGTGCCGAGCGCGTGGTGGGCCCGCCCCACGTTGCTGTAGTGCATCGCGAAGTGGTCGCGCATGGTCTCGATGACCTGCGTCGGCTTCTGCGAGGAGTTGCCCGAGTCGAGGTAGACCAGCGGGCGTCCGCCGGACAGCTCGCGGGAGAGGACAGGAAAATCCTTCCTGACCCTCTCCACGTCGAACACAGCACTCATCGGTCGCTCACCACTCCTCATTGGCTTCGCGGGCCCGCTCGTAGCCGGCGGGTCCACTCCGCTCACTGTGTCGGGCTCGCTCCTGGTTCATCAGGCCGATGCCTTCGTGTACGCCTCGTAACCCTCGGCTTCGAGCTTGTCCGCCAGCTCGGGGCCGCCCTCTTCGACGATCTTGCCGGCCGAGAAGACGTGCACGAAGTCGGGCTTCACGTAGCGCAGGATGCGGGTGTAGTGCGTGATCAGCAGCACGCCGGTCTCGCCCGAGGCGCGGAAGCGGTTGACGCCCTCGGAGACCACGCGAAGCGCGTCGACGTCGAGGCCCGAGTCGGTCTCGTCGAGGACGGCGATCTTCGGCTTGAGCAGCTCGAGCTGCAGGATCTCGTGGCGCTTCTTCTCACCGCCGGAGAAGCCCTCGTTGACGTTGCGGGTGGCGAAGGCGGGGTCGATCGCCAGCGCGTCCATGCCGTTCTTCAGGTCCTTGCTGAACTCACGCAGCTTCGGCGCCTCACCGCGCACCGCGGTGACGGCCGAGCGCAGGAAGTTGGAGACGCTGACGCCGGGGACCTCGACCGGGTACTGCATGGCGAGGAACAGACCGGCGCGGGCGCGCTCGTCGACCGAGAGCTCGAGCAGGTCGACGCCGTCGAGCAGCACCTGGCCACCGGTGATCGTGTACTTGGGGTGACCGGCGATCGCGTAGGCGAGCGTCGACTTGCCCGAACCGTTGGGGCCCATGATGGCGTGGGTCTCGCCGGCCCTCACGGTCAGGTTGACGCCCTTCAGGATCTCCTTGTCGGCGACGGAGACCTGCAGCTCACGAATCTCAAGGGTGGACACTTTTATGACTCCTTCGAGAGCGAGACGAGGACGTCGTCGCCGTCGATCTTCACTCGGTAAACGTTCACGGGCTTGGTGGCGGGCGGACCCGTCGGCTTGCCTGAGCGCACGTCGAAACACGATCCGTGCAGCCAGCACTCGAGGGTCCCGTCGTAGACCTCGCCCTCGCTCAGCTTCACCTCGGCATGGGAGCAGACGTCGTGCAGGGCGAAGACCTCTTCGCCCTTGCGGACCAGCGCCACCGGGGTCTCCCCCACCTCGACGCCGATGACGCCCTCGTCGGGGATGTCGCTGACCTTGCAGACCTTCTCGTAGCTCACTTCTCGAGCTCCGCCTCGATCTTGGCGAGCACCCGCTCACGCAGCTCGGGTACGGAGATCTTGTCCACCAGCTGGCCGAGGAAGCCCCTGATGACCAGGCGGCGGGCCTGGTCGGCGGGGATGCCGCGGGCCTGGAGGTAGAACAGGTGCTCGTCGTCGAGCCTGCCCGACGTCGAGGCGTGACCCGCTCCGGCGACCTCGCCGGTGAGGATCTCGAGGTTGGGCACCGAGTCGGCGCGGGCGCCGTCGGTCAGGATCAGGTTGCGGTTGAGCTCATAGGTGTCAGTGCCCTCGGCCTCGACCCTGATGATCACATCGCCGATCCACACCGCGTGGGCGTCCTCGCCCTGCAGCGCGCCGCGGTAGTCGACGTGGCTCTTGCAGTTGGGCGTGGAGTGGTCGACCAGCAGGCGGTGCTCGAGGTGCTGGCCCGCGTCGACGAAGTAGACGCCGGACAGGTCGGCGTCGCCGCCCTGGCCGGTGTAGGAGACGCTGGGCGAGAGCCGTACGAGGTCGCCGCCGAGGGTCACCACGAAGCTGCGGAAGGTCGCGTCCTTGGCCAGCTGGGCGTGGTGCTGGGAGACGTGCACGGCGTCGTCGGCCCAGTCCTGCAAGCTGACGACCTTCAGGGTGGCGCCGTCGCCCACGACGAACTCGACGTTGTCGGCGTAGACGGCGCTGCCCTGGTGGTCGAGGACGACCACGGCCTCGGCCATCGGCTCGACCTTGACCACGATGTGGCCGTAGGCGACGCCGGCGGTGCCGCCGCCGCGCAGCTCGATCTGGATCGGCTCGGCGGGAACGGCCTCCTTGGGCACGGTCACGACCAGCGCCTTCTCGAAGGCGTTGTAGGCCTGCGCGCTTACCCTGTCGGTCGGCGCGTAGGCCTGGCCGACCCTGGCGTCGTCGCGGCCCACCCACTCGGCGCTGACGCCGGCGGGGGTGTAGGCCTGCGTGACGACCTGGCCGGTCACCTCGGCGGTGCCGTCGTGCAGGCCCTTCAGCCGTGAGAGCGGCGTGAAGCGCCACTTCTCCTCGCGCCCGGTCGGCACGGAGAAGTCGTCGAGGTTGTAGGACGACTTCTCGTGCAGGGTCGACAGGGGCTTCTCGTTCAGGCCCATCAGCCGACGGCTCCTTCCATCTGCAGCTCGATCAGGCGGTTCAGCTCGAGGGCGTACTCCATGGGCAGCTCGCGCGCGATCGGCTCGACGAAGCCGCGCACGATCATCGCCATCGCCTCGTCCTCCTCGAGCCCGCGGCTCATGAGGTAGAACAGCTGGTCCTCGCTGACCTTGGAGACCGTGGCCTCGTGCCCCATCGAGACGTCGTCCTCGCGGACGTCGACGTAGGGGTAGGTGTCGGAGCGGCTGATCTGGTCGACCAGCAGCGCGTCGCACTTGACCGTGGAGGCGGAGCCGTGGGCGCCCTCCTCGATCTGGACCAGGCCGCGGTAGGAGGTACGGCCGCCGCCGCGCGCCACCGACTTGGAGATCACGCTGGAGGAGGTGTTGGGCGCCAGGTGGACCATCTTGGACCCGGCGTCCTGGTGCTGGCCCTCGCCGGCGAAGGCGACGCTCAGCGTCTCGCCCTTGGCGTGCTCGCCCATCAGGTAGACGGCCGGGTACTTCATCGTCACCTTGGAGCCGATGTTGCCGTCGATCCACTCCATGGTCGCGCCCTCGTAGGCGACGGCGCGCTTGGTGACCAGGTTGTAGACGTTGTTCGACCAGTTCTGGATGGTCGTGTAACGGCAGCGGGCACCCTTCTTCACGACGATCTCGACGACCGCGGAGTGCAGCGAGTCGCTGGAGTAGATCGGCGCGGTGCAACCCTCGACGTAGTGGACGTAGGAGTTCTCGTCCACGATGATCAGGGTCCGCTCGAACTGGCCCATGTTCTCGGTGTTGATCCGGAAGTAGGCCTGCAGCGGGATGTCGATGTGGGTGTTCGGCGGCACGTAGATGAACGAGCCACCGGACCAGGTCGCGGTGTTGAGCGCGGCGAACTTGTTGTCGCCCACCGGGATGACCGAGCCGAAGTACTCCTTGAAGAGCTCCTCGTGCTCGCGCAGGCCCGTGTCCGTGTCGACGAAGATGACGCCCTTCTCCTCCAGGTCCTCACGGATCTGGTGGTAGACGACCTCGGACTCGTACTGGGCCGCGACACCGGCGATGAGGCGCTGCTTCTCGGCCTCGGGGATGCCGAGCTTGTCGTAGGTGTTCTTGATGTCGGCGGGCAGCTCGTCCCAGGAAGCGGCCTGCTTCTCGGTGGAGCGCACGAAGTACTTGATGTTGTCGAAGTCGATGCCGGTGAGGTCGGAGCCCCACGTGGGAAGCGGCTTCTTGCCGAACAGCCGGAGGCCCTTCAGGCGAAGGTCGAGCATCCACTCCGGCTCGTTCTTGAGCGCGGAGATGTTGCGGACGACCTCCTCGGACAGGCCACGCTTGGCCGCGGCGCCCGCGGCGTCCGAGTCGGCCCAGCCGAACTTGTAATTCCCGAGGCCTTCCAGCTCCGGGCGGTCGGTGACAGTCACCTTCCGGTCTCCTTGCTCTCTTTAATCCGAACGGGGCTCACGTGAGTGGTGCAGACCCCGTCGCCGTGTGCGATGGTGGCCAAGCGCTGCACCGGGGTGCCGAGCAACTGCGCGAACGCCTCAGTCTCGGCCTCACACAGCTGCGGGAACTCCGCCGCCGCGTGCGCCACCGGGCAGTGGTGCTGGCAGAGCTGGTCGCCGCCGGACTTGGCCTTGGTGGCCGAGGCGGCGTAACCGTCCGCCGACAGCGCCTGGGCCAGCACCTGTACGCGCTGGTCTTCCGGCACTGTCCGCATGACCGGCTCAAGCCGCTGCAGCAGGCCTTCGACCTGCGAGCGGGCGAACTCGGTCACCGCTTCCTCGCCCATGCGCTCGGCCAGGAAGCGCAGCGCGCTGCCGGCGAGGTCGTCATAGGCGTGCTCGAAAGCACTGCGCCCCGCGTCGGTGATGGCGAACAGCTTGGCCGGTCGCCCTCTTCCGCGCTGTCCGCGCGGGTGCACGGTGCGGGGCTCGATCATCCCGTCGGCCAGCAGCGCGTCGAGATGACGGCGGACGGCGGCGGGCGTGAGCCCGAGCCGCTCGCCGAGCGCGACGGCCGCGACGGGACCGTGTTCCAGGATGAGCCGAGCGACGCGCGCACGAGTGCTGCGCTCGCTTCCCGGCTCGATCGAGGAGGTCACGTTTTTCACAACATCAGTGTGCCGTAATTCCTTCCCCCATCTCAAATGAATGGGGAATGCAATTTCTCACGCAGGTAAGCCTTACCTAACCTGCGAAAACGCGCCCGCGGCCGAGGAGGACGAAAACCAGGAGCGAGCCGATGATGAGCGCCAGCATGACCACGGCCATCGGCACCGCCGTCCCCGAGCCCGCCAGACCCACGAGAGGGGCGGCCACCGCGCCGAACGCGAACTGCAGCACGCCGAGCAGCGCGGAGGCGCTGCCGGCGATCTGCTGGGGCTGACCGGCCAGCGCCAGCGCGCCGGTTCCCGGCAGCACGAGGCCCGCGCCGCACATGATGACGAACAGCGCGGCCACCACGCCGGCCAGGCCGAGGTCCATGGAGGCGGCCAGCACCAGCAGCGCGCCGCCCGCCAGGCTGACCACCAGGCCGACCAGCACCAGGCGGGCGGGGTGCACCCGGCCCGCGAGCCTGCCGCCGACCTGCGCCATGACGGTCAGTCCGAAGGCGTTGAGGCCGAAGACGAGCGAGAACTGCTGCGGCGTGGCGCCGTACACCTCCTGCAGCACGAAGGGTGAGCCCGAGATGTAGGCGAACATGCCGGCGAAGGCCAGTCCGGCGGCGAGGGAGCAGGCCATGAACGAACGGTCGCGCAGCAGCCGCCAGAACGTGGCGGCGGTCTGCCTGAGCCCGCCGCCCTGCCTGTCCTCGGCCGGCAGCGTCTCCCTCACGCCCGGCAGTACGGCCAGCAGCAGCACCACCCCGGCCAGGCTGAGCGCCACGAAGATGCCGCGCCAGGAGGTGAAGGAGAGCAGCTGGGCGCCCGCGATCGGGGCGAGGATCGGGGCGAGTCCGCTGACCAGCATGAGCGTGGCGAAGATGCGGGCGATGGCGGCGCCGTCGTAGAGGTCGCGCACGACGGCGCGGACGATCACCAGCGCGGCGCCGCCCATGACGCCCTGCGCCAGCCGCAGCACGATCAGCGCGGTCACCGAGGGGGCGAAGGCGCACAGCAGGGAGGCCAACGTGTATCCGGCGACGCCGACGATCAACGGGATCCTGCGCCCGTGGACGTCGCTCAGCGGTCCCGCCAGGACCTGTCCGACGCTGACCCCGATGAGACAGGCCGTGAGCGTGAGCTGGACCTGCGCGGGCGCCGACAGCATCTCGGCGGTGATGGCGGGCAGCGCGGGAAGGTACATGTCGATCGAGAGCGGGCCGATGGCCGACAGCGCTCCCAGGATCAGCAACAGCAGTCCGCGGCGGTTCCCCCTGGCAACAGGTGTGGCTTCTGCCACGGACATGCGTGAACCCCTCTCCCTCGTAGGCCGTGGCCCACGAGGGCCGAGGGATCAAACCTCCATCTGGTCCGCCGAATTCCCAAATTTCGGGTGATTTATCACGCCGTTTCGGTGAGCTGGATCAGGGACAGCGCCGCGCCCTGCGGATCGAGGATCATGCCGAACCTGCCGGGCGGGGAGTCCATCGAGTCGATCAGGACCGTCGCGCCCAGCGACTGCGCCCTGGCCATGGTCGCGTCGAGGTCGGCGACCGCGAAGTAGGTCGCCCAGTGCGAGGGGGTGCCCTCGGGGTAGTTGGGCGACATCTCGATCATCCCGGCGATGCTCTTGTCGTCGGCCAGCCACTCGGTGTAGGTCATGCCGTCCATCTCGGTCGGCTTGGGGGTCCAGCCGAAGACGGTGGTGTAGAAGCGCGCGGCCGCCTGCGGGTCGCGGGTGACCAGCTCGTTCCAGCAGAACGAGCCCGGCTCGTTGACCAGTTCGGCGCCCCGGTGGTTGCCCGCCTGCCAGACGGAGAAGAAGGAGCCGTCGCCGCCCTGGAAGACGGCCATCGTGCCCTCGTCGAAGATCCGCATCGGCTCCACGACCACGCTTCCTCCCGCGTTCTTCACGCGGTCGGCGGTGGCGGCGGCGTCGTCGGTGGCGACGTAGACGTTCCAGACGGGAGGCATCCCCTCCCCCATGATCGGACCGACGCCCGCGACCTTCTTGCCGTTGTGGACGAACTGCCCGTAGCCGCCGGCGGCCGGATCGTCGGCCATCTCGGCTCTCCAGCCGAAGATCTCCCCATAGAAGGTGACCGACGCCTGGACGTCGGGGCTCGACAGGTCGACCCAGCACGGGACGCCCGCCTCGTAACTACTACGTACCGACATGGCACTACCTCCTGTCGCCTCACACACAATCACGCGACGAAGGTCACATCAGTTGACTTGGTGAGCTCTTTGGTGATTTCTCGGCAACGAAAGCGCTCATGGCCGCCTGCCGCGCTGACCGCGTCGGAGGGTCCCTAAACTCGTGGCCATGAGCTCCCCTGCCGTCGAGGTCATCGAACTGGTCAAACGTTACGGCGGCACCACCGCCGTCGACGGGTTGACCCTTGCCGCCGAGCGCGGCGCGGTCACCGCCATCCTCGGCCCCAACGGCGCGGGCAAGACCTCCACCATCGAGATCTGCGAGGGCTTCCGCAGGGCTGACGGGGGCACGGTGCGGGTGCTGGGCGCCGATCCCGGTGACTCCTCGCTGCGGGCGAGGGTGGGCGTGATGCCGCAGGCGGGCGGGGTTCCCCCGGCGATGAGGTGCGCGGAGTGGCTGCGCCTGATGTCGCGCTTCCACGCCCGTCCCCTCGATCCTGCGGCCCTGCTGGCGCGGCTGGGGCTGACCGAGCACGCCCGCACGCCGTACCGGCGGATGTCGGGCGGCCAGCAGCAGCGGCTCTCGCTGGCGGGGGCCGTCATCGGCCGTCCCGAGCTGGTCTTCCTCGACGAGCCGACGGCGGGCCTCGACCCCCAGGCCAGGCGGGCCTGCTGGGAGCTGGTCACCGACCTGCGCGCGGCGGGCGTGGCCGTGGTGCTGACCACCCACTACATGGACGAGGCCGAGCGGCTGGCCGACCACGTCGTCATCATCGACAGGGGCAGGGTCGTGGCCGAGGGCAGCCCCGCCACCCTCACCGGCGCCGAGCGGCAGCTGCGCTTCCGCGCCAGACCCGGCCTCGCCCTGGAGGAGCTGCTCAGCGCGCTGCCCGCGGGCTCGGCCGCCAAGGAGTCGCCGGCGGGCCACTACATCATCGAGGGCCACGTGGGGCCCGAGCTGCTGGCCACCGTGACCGCCTGGTGCGCCTCCGAGGGCGTCACCGCCGACGACCTGTCCATCGAGCGCCGCACGCTGGAGGACGTCTTCCTCGAACTGACCGGCAGGGAGCTGCGATGACCACCCTCGACCTGACCCCGGCCCCGAAGGCCGCGCCGTTCCCCCGCATGGTGCTGGCGCAGGCGGGGGCCGAGGCGCGGGCGATCCTGCGCAACGGCGAGCAGCTGATGCTCACGCTGATCATCCCGGTGCTGCTGCTGGTCGGCTTCTCGCTGGCGCCGCTGGTCGACGTCGGCGAGGGCCCGAGGGTGGACTTCCTCGCTCCCGGCGTGCTGGCGCTGGCGGTCATGTCGACCGCCTTCACCGGGCAGGCGATCGCCACGGGCTTCGAGCGGCGCTACGGCGTGCTGAAGCGCCTGGGCGCCACCCCTCTGTCCAGGACGGGGCTGCTGCTGGCCAAGACCCTCGCCGTCATCGGGGTGGAGCTGCTGCAGGCCGTGGTGATCGTGGCGGTGGCGCTGGCGCTGGACTGGCAGCCGCGCGGCTCCATGGCCGCCGCCGTCCTGCTGGTGCTGCTCGGCACCGCCGCCTTCAGCGGGCTCGGGCTGCTGATGGCGGGCGTGCTGCGCGCGGAGGCGACTCTGGCCGCGGCCAACCTGGTCTACCTGGTGCTGCTGGGGTGCGGAGGGGTGATCTTCCCCCTGACGGTCTTCCCCGACGGCGTGGAGCCGGCGCTCGCCCTGCTGCCGATCTCGGCGCTGACCGGTGGGCTGAGAGCGGTGCTGGCCGACGGCGCGGCGCTGCCGCTGGGCGCGGTGGCGGTGCTGGTGGCGTGGGCGGCGCTCACGCTGGGCCTCGCCTCGCGCACCTTCCGCTGGGAGTAGCTCCTCCCTCGGATGGGAGTGCTGGGACGGGGCCACCTCGCGGGAGCGCTGTCGGAGCGTCCGAGTAAGCTCGGCACCTTCCGTACCACTTCCTCCCGAGGAGTCCCGTGACCGCCTTCGCCCTCGACGGGCCAGCAGATCGTCTCAAGGCGGCGCTGCCCCGTACGGGCGGCCTGCTGCGCAGCGCCGCCGACTCCGTGCCTCCTTCGGGCCTGGTGCTGCTCGCGATCTTCTCGGTGCAGCTGGGCGCGGGGTTCGCCAAGGAGCTGTTCACGGTGTTGCCGCCGTCGGCCGTGGTGTTCCTGCGGATCGCGGCGAGCGCGCTGATCCTCGGCGCGGTGTCGCGGCCCAAGCTCAGGGGGCTGGCCTGGCGTGACTGGGCCGTCGGGCTCGGCTTCGGCCTCATCCTCGCCGTCATGAACCTGTCCTTCTACGAGGCGCTGGCCAGGTTGCCCATCGGCATCGCGGTGGCGATCGAGTTCCTCGGGCCACTCGGGGTGGCGATCGCGGCCTCCCGCCGCAGGGTCGACCTGCTGTGGGTGGCCCTCGCGGGCGCGGGCATCGCGCTCATCGCGCCGTGGAGCGAGTCGGCGGCGGTGAGCTGGCTCGGCATCGGGTTCGCGCTGGTGGCCGGGGCCTGCTGGGCGGGCTACATCCTGCTGTCGGCCGCCGCGGGGCAGCGCTTCCCCGGCACGACGGGGCTGTCGTTCGCGATGATGGTGTCGGTGGTGGTCGTCGCGCCCGTGGGCATCACCACAGGCGGCACCGACCTGCTGCAACCCTGGGTGATCCTGATCGGGCTCGGTGTGGGGCTGCTGTCGTCGGTGATCCCCTACTCGCTGGAGCTGCAGGCGCTGCGCCGGATGCCCAAGCACGTGTTCGGCATCCTGATGAGCCTGGAGCCCGCGGTGGCCGCGCTGATCGGACTGGTGCTGCTCGGCGAGTTCCTGCACGTCCAGCAGTGGGCGGCCATCATCTGCATCGTCGCGGCCAGCCTGGGCGCGACGCGCTCCTCCTAGCCGCTACTCGGCCCAGATGTCGCGCACGTGGTGGATGTGCTCGCCCATGATGCGCTCGGCCGCGCTCCTGTCGCCCGCCTTGAGCGCGTCGAGCAGTTCGAGATGCTCGCGCGCCGAGTCGGTCAGGGTGCCGCGCTCCGACAGCTGCGACAGGCCGTACAGCCTCGCTCTGTTGCGCAGGTCGCGCACCACGTCCACCAGGTGGGCGTTGCCCGACAACGCCAGCAGCTCGACGTGGAAGCGCAGGTCGGCGTCGACGTAGGCGAGCAGGTCGGCGCGCTCCGCGGCGTCGACGATCTCCTGGGCGACGGGCCTCAGGAGCTCGAACTCCTGCGCGCGTGAGGAGTCGGCGAGCCTGGCGATGGTCGGCACCTCGATCAGCTGGCGGATCTCGGTCAGCTCGTCGAGGTCGCGGTCGGACAGCTCGGTGACTCTGAACCCCTTGTTGCGCACCGCCTCGACCAGGCCCTCCTTGGCCAGGTCGAGCATGGCCTCGCGGACAGGGGTGGCCGAGACGCCGAACTGGGCGGCCAGCACGGGGGCCGAGTAGACCACGCCGGGCCGCATCTCGCCCGTGACGAGCGCGGCGCGCAGTGCGTGTGCGACCTGCTCGCGCAGGCTCTGCCGTTCGCCCACGACCGGAAGGTCGAGCCGATCGTCCGCAGCCATCCCGGCTTCCCTACTTTCGTCCGTCTACGGTGCCGGGCCCGCTCACGGGGCCCTCCTGTCGGGTCCACGCCTCGTAGGCGGCCGCCGCCACCACGAGGTCCTCCCACGCCATGCCGACACTCTTGAAGACCCGCGGCCCCTCACCGAGGGTGACGCGGCCGGTGACCAGGTCGGCCAGGTTGCCGGCGAGATGACCACTGGTGATCGTACCGCCGCGCAGGGGAATGACCACATCCCCCGCCTCGGACAATGCCGTCCCGCGGGCCTCCACGACGACGGTGGCGCGGGTGACGAGATCGTCATCGATCTCCCTGGCGTCGGGCTCGTGCGATCCGACGGCGACGACGGTGGCGCTGTCGCGGGTGAGCCTACCGGGGAAGAGGGGGGTTCTGGAGGTGGTACAGCAGGCGATCAGGTCCGCTTTCCCGACGGCCGAGGCGACCAGGTCGCCGAGGCCACGGGAGGCGGCACCGGTGGACGCCGGCTCAGGGTGCAGCGCCTCGGCCGCCAGGCCCAGCGCGCGGCAGCGGTCCGCGAAGGCGGCGGTCCTGCCGGGGTCGCGCCCCACCACGGTGACCCGCTCCAGCGGGCGGACCTCGCGCAGGGCCAGCACGTGCCCCCATGCCTGCGGTCCCGTGCCGAACACCAGCAGCCGCGAGGCGGCCGGGAGCGCGAGGTGCCTGACGGCCAGGGCGGACAGCGCGGGAGTGCGCAGCGAGGTGAGGGCCAGGCCGTCCATGACGGCGAGCGGGGCCAGGCTGTCGCCGTCGAACAGCAGGTAGGCGCCCTGGATGCGGGGCAGCCCCCGAGCCGGGTTGCCAGGGGCGACGCTGACCACCTTGACGCCCGCGTAACGTCCGGCGGCCGCGGGCATGAGCAGGAACTCGCCCCGCCCCGCGGGCGCGGCCGTGCGCGCCTGGGCCTGCTCGGGGTCGAAGCCCGAGGCCAGCGTCTCCTCCAGGACCGCGACGGCGCGTGACACGGGCACCAGCCCTTCCAGGCCCCCGATGTACGGCAGGCCGCTCACGACGCGGTCCGCTCGACGGCCGGCAGGAGGGGGCCGGTCGGGACCAGAGGCGCGGATCCGGCCCCGACCGACATGCTCGCGAGGCGGCTCATCGCAGCGTGAACCCCGTCCCGATCGGATCGTGTGGATCGAGTTCGAAGCTGTGGCGCCCCGTACGGTAGGCCATGCCCTCGATCTCGGGAATCACGCCTTCCGCCGTGGTCTCGGCGACCCAGGCCTTGAACGAGGAGCCCACGATGCTGTCGTGGGTGAGCGTGAACCCCTCGGGCAACTCGTCGGCCAGCAGCGCCAGCCGCGCGGCCGTCCCCGAGCCGCACGGCGACCTGTCCACCTCGCCGTCGGCGAAGACGGTCACGTTGCGCTGGTGGGCGGGCCCGAGCACGTCGTAGAAGATCACTCCGTAGATCCCCGACAGGCGCTCGTCGGTGGGATGCCGCGCGGCCGGATGTCCCGCCAGCTCCGCCTTGATCCGCCGTCCGTGCTCGATCAGCGCGGTGAGGTGCTCGGGCCGTACCGACAGTCCGAGGGAGGCGGCGGGCAGCGAGGCGTAGATGGCCCCGCCGTACGACACGTCGACCTGGCTCCCGCCCGCGGGCACCGAGCGGGCGAGCACGTAGGAGGGGACGTTCCTGAAGGTGACCGAGGTGATCCGGCCGCCCTTCATGAGCACCCTCGCGGTCACCCTGCCGGAGGGGACGTCGATCACCACGTCCGTGACGCCGTCGGGGTCGGCCTCGACCAGCCCCTCGCGCACGGCGTGGACGCCGAGCGCGATCGTGCCGTGCCCGCAGGCGGTGGAGTAGCCGTCCTTGTGCCAGAACAGCACGCCCAGGTCGGCACTCTCGTCGTCGGGAGGGACGAGGAAGCAGCCGTACATGTCGGCGTGCCCGCGCGGCTCGTGGCACAGCAGCCGCCGCACGCGGTCGACCTCCTCGCTGCCCGCGGCCGTGCTCCTGCGCTCCAGGACGGAGGCGCCCCCGATCTCGGGCGCCCCGCCGACCACGACCCTGAACGGCTCTCCGCCGGTGTGGTAGTCGATCGTCTGGATCATGACCCTCCCAGGTAGGCCTCGACGACCCGGGGGTCGGAGCGGAGTTCCTCGCCCGTCCCCGACAGGGTGCCGACCCCGTTCTCCAGGACGTATCCCCTGTGGGCGATCTTCAGCGCCGCCGAGGCGTTCTGCTCGACAAGCAGCACCGCGGTGCCCGAGGCGTTGATGTCCGCGATGAGCTCCATGACCTGGGCGACGACGAGCGGCGCCAGGCCCATGGAGGGCTCGTCGAGCAGCAGCAGGCGGGGGCCCGTGACCATCGCGCGGCCGATGGCGAGCATCTGCTGCTCGCCGCCCGACAGCGTGCCGCCCTGCTGGGCGCGGCGCTCGGCCAGGCGGGGCAGCAGGCCGTAGACGTGGTCGATGCGGCGCTTGATCTCCGCCTGGTCGCGCACGAGGTAGCCGCCGAGCAGCAGGTTGTCGTGCACGCTCAGGGTGCTGAAGATCCGGCGGCCCTCGGGGCAGTGGACGAGCCCGCGGCTGGTGATCTTGTGCGCGGCCAGGCCGGTGATGTCCTCGCCCTCGAAGAGGACCTTGCCGCCGCTGGGCCGCACCAGGCCCGAGGTCGCCGACATGGTGGTGGTCTTGCCCGCGCCGTTGTTGCCGAGCAGGGCGACGATCTCGCCCTGGCCGACGGTCAGCGACAGGCCGCGCAGCGCGTGCACGCCGTCGTAGTGGACGTCGAGGCCGCTGATCTCAAGCATGGGCGTCGCTCCCCAGGTAGGCCTCGATGACGGCGGGGTCGCGGCGCACCTCTTCTGGGCGGCCGTCGGCGATCTCCTTGCCGAAGTTGAGCACCACGATGCGTTCGGAGACCTGCATGACCAGGCCCATGTCGTGCTCGATCAGCACGATCGCGATGCCGAGGTCGCGGATGCGCCTGATCAGGTCGAGCATCTCGGCCTTCTCGGTGTGGTTGAGTCCCGCGGCGGGCTCGTCGAGCAGCAGCAGGCGCGGCTTGCGGGCCAGCGCGCGGGCGATCTCGACGCGGCGCTGCTCGCCGTAGGGCAGGTTGCGTGCCGCCGAGTAGCGGTCGCCCCGCAGGCCGACGAAGTCGAGCCAGTGGTTGGCCTCGTCGGTGCACTCGCGCTCGGACCTGCGGTAGCGCGGGGTGTGCAGCAACGCGTCGAAGACGCTCTGCTTCAGCCACAGGTGGCTGCCCGCGCGGACGTTGTCGAGCACCGACAGCTCGCCGAACAGCCGCAGGTTCTGGAAGGTACGGCTGATGCCGACCCCCGCCACGGCCGAGGGCCGCATGCCCAGCAGTGAGGTGCCTTCGAAGGTGATCGTGCCACCCGTGGGCTTGTAGAAGCCGGTGACGCAGTTGAAGGCGGAGGTCTTGCCCGCGCCGTTCGGGCCGATGACCGAGACGATCTCGGCCTCGTTCACCGAGAAGCTGAGCCCGTCGATGGCCACCAGGCCGCCGAAGGTCAGGCGCAGCTCGCTCACCTGGAGGAGTGTCACTTGAGGGCCTCCTTCGAACGGGCGGGCCACAGACCCTGCGGCCGGACGATCATCACGATGATCAGGAGTACACCGAAGATGAAGAACCGGTAGTCGGCGGCGTCACGCAGCAGTTCGGGCAGCAGGCTGATGATGATGGCGCCGAGCACGACGCCGGGCACCGAGCCCATTCCGCCGAGCACCACGGCCATCAGGACCGTCGCCGAGTACAGGAAGGTGAAGCTGTTGGGCGAGATGGCCGATACCTGGCCGGCGAAGAGGACGCCCGCCAGCCCGCCCCACACCGCGCCCGCGATGTAGGCGGCCAGCTTGACCCGGTAGGTGTGCACGCCGGTCGCCTCGGCGGCGTCCTCGTCCTCGCGCACGAACCGCATGGCCCGGCCGAGCCGTGACCTGCCCAGGCGGGAGGCGCCGATCACGGCGATCGCGACGATCACCACCGTGACGAAGTACAGGCTCACCGGGCTGTCGGTCAGACCGGGGATGCCGTAGATACCAGAGGGGCCGCCCGTGACGGGCAGGTTGTTGGCGGTGATGCGGATGATCTCGCCGAAGCCCAGCGTGACGATGGCCAGGTAGTCGCTGCGCAGCCGCAGTGTCGGCGCGCCGATGATGACGCCCGCGATGACCGTGACCACGATGACGGCGGGTACGGTGGCGACCAGCGGCAGGTCGAATCGGGTCGCCAGGATGCCGCTGGTGTAGGCGCCCACTGCGAAGAAGGCGGCGTACCCCAGGTCGAGCAGGCCGGTGAAGCCGACCACGATGTTCAGGCCCGAGGCCAGCATCACGAAGACGGCCGCCGTGGTCATGATGGACATCGTGTAGTTGCTGGCGTTGACGAAAGGCACGAGCAGCGCGATCAGCAGGCCCACCAGGCCGACCCAGCGGTTGTCGAACAGCTTGGACAGCCTGGTCTGCGGGCGCTGGGCGCCGATCTTGCGAGGGGCCTCGGGGGCTTTGGTCGTCTCGTTCACACCCGCTCCGTCACACGCTCGCCGAGCAGACCCGTCGGTCTCACGGTCAGGAACAGGATCAGCACGCCGAAGGCGAACACGTCCCGCCACTCGCCGCCCAGCCAGTAGGTGCCGAACGACTCCAGCAGGCCCAGCACGAGGCCGCCCAGCATGGTGCCGGGGATGTTGCCGATGCCGCCGATGACGGCCGCGGTGAAGGCCTTCAGCCCGATGAGGAAGCCCATCAGGAAGTCGATCTTCCCGTAGTAGGCGCCGGCCATCACGCCGGCCGCGCCCGCGAGCGCCGAGCCGAGGAAGAAGGTCCTGGAGATCACCGCGTTGACGTCGATGCCCATGAGCGCGCTGGTGCGCGGGTCGAGCGCGATCGCCCGCATGGCCCTGCCCTCACGGGTCCTGGTGACCAGGAGGTTGAGGCCGACCATGAGGACGAGGGCCACCCCGATCAGCGCGAGCTGCTGGAGGGTGAGCCTGGCGCCGAACACCTCGATGGAGGTGCCGCTGAGCCGTACGGGATAGACCCTGGGGTCGGGGCCCGTGGCGGCGCGCATGCCGTACTCGATGGCGAAGGAGGCGCCGACGGCGGTGATCAGCAGTGACAGGCGGGGCGCGCCGCGCAGCGGGCGGTAGGCCACCCGCTCGAGCACCACGCCCGCCAGCCCCGTGCTGACCATGGTCAGCAGCAGGACCGCCATCAGCACGGGCAGCGTCATCGCCGCGGAGACCCCGCCCAGCGCGGACAGGACGGCGAAGCCGCTGAACGCGCCGAGCATGTAGAGGTCGCCGTGGGCGAAGTTGAGCAGCTTGATGATGCCGTAGACCATGCTGTAGCCGAGCGCCACGAGGGCGTAGAACGACCCGACGAACAGGCCGTTCCAGACGAGCTGTGTCATGACAGGGCATCCTGCAGGGCGAACTTGTCGCCCTTCCACACCAGGATCTGGAAGCCGCCCGCCGACAGCGTGTGCTCGGGGGTGAACTTCAGCGGACCGGAGAACATCGCGAACCCGTCGATCCCCTCGAGCGCGGAGATGACCTTGGCGCCGTCGGTGGAGCCCGCCTTGGTGATCGCCTCCGCGGCCAGCCGCACGGCGTCGTAGGCCTGGTTGGAGTAGGGCCCGGGGGCGGAGCCGAACTTCTTGGTGTAGGAGTCGATCCAGCCCTTGGCGTCGGGCAGGGTGTCGGGGATCGGGGTCATGGTGGCGAAGACCCCCTCGGCCTCGTCGCCGGCGATCTCACCGAGCTTGGGAGAGACCGAGCCGTCGGCGACCATGATCGCGCCCTTGTACCCGGCCTGGCGCAGCTGCCTGATGATCAGGCCGCCCTCCTGGAAGTAGCCCGTCCAGTAGACGAAGTCGGCCTTCTTGTCCAGGACGTTGGCGATGTTGGCGCTGTAGTCGCTCTCCTTGGGCGTGACGGCCTCGGTGATGACCACCTTGTCGCCCAGCAGCGGCTGGGTGCGGACCGCGATGTCCTTGGAGTAGCTGGTGTTGTCGTGCATGAGCGCGACCTTGGTGGCGCCCTGCTTGGTGATCCACTTGGTGGCCGACTCCGCCTGCTGGGTGCCGGTGCCGTTGATCAGGAAGACGTGCTTCAGCTTCTGGTCGACCAGCTCCTGCGAGTTGGCCGCCGGGATGATCATGGGTATGTTCGCCTTGCCGAACACCGGCAGCGTGGGCAGCGTGGCACCCGAGCAGTAGCCGCCGATGGAGACGTGGACACCCTCGGTGACCACCTTGTTGGCCGCGGCCACGGCCGTCTGCGCGTCACAGGCGTCGTCGGCGGCCTTGAGCTCGAGCTGGCGGCCGAGGACGCCGCCCTTGGCGTTGATCTCCTCCACCGCGAGCTGCGCGGCGTTGGTCATGTACGGGCCGATGGCGGCCTCGCTGCCGGACTGGGGGACCAGCATGCCGAGACGGATGGGGGCCTTGTCGTCCTGCTGGGCGGCTCCACCGTCGCCGAGCAGACCCTGACCGCATCCCGCCAGCAGCATGGCGGCCGCCACCAGGGAGGCGACTTGCGTTGAGCGCATGTGACTCTCCTCACGTGAGTGATGTGTGACATCACACCGATGTGCCGGTGGCCGGTCAAGCTCCGATATCAGACCGTTAGGGTCCTAACACGTACCTGAAGCGTCAAGGGAGGTCCCGGTTGCAACCGTGACCTCCCCGATATTTCGGACAGCCCGAAACGACCACCGTGCGGTGGTGATCCGTCAGAGGACGAAGCCCTCGGGGAACGGGTCCTGTGGGTCGAGGAAGTACTGCGCGGTCCCGGTGATCCACGCCCTTCCCGTGATCGTGGGCACGACCGCCGTACGGCCGCCCACGCTGGTCTCCTCCACCAGGCGGCCCACGAACCTGGTCCCGATGAAGGACTCGTTGACGAAGTCCGCGCCCAGCGCCAGCTCTCCCCTGGCGTGCAGCTGGGCCATGCGGGCGCTGGTCCCCGTCCCGCACGGGGAGCGGTCGAACCAGCCGGGGTAGATCGCCATCGCGTGCCTGGAGTGCCCGGCGGTCGAGCCGGGCGCGGTGAAGTACACGTGGTGGCAGCCGCGGATCCGCTCGTCCTCGGGATGGACGGGCTCGTCGGTGGCGTTGACGGCGGCCATGGTGGCCAGCCCCGCGGCGAGGATCTCGTTCTTGGCCGCCCTGTCGAAGGGCAGCTTGTAGTCGTCGAGGTCGACGATGGCGTAGAAGTTGCCGCCGTAGGCCAGGTCGTAGCGGATCCGGCCGAACCCCGGCACCTCCACCACCGCGTCCAGCCTGTCGCTGTAGGCGGGCACGTTGCGCAGCGTCACCGACTGCGCCACGCCGTCCTTGACCGCCACGTCCACCACGACCAGCCCCGCCGGCACCTCGAGACGGACGGTGGTCACCGGCTCGACGACCTCGACCATCCCGGTCTCCACCAGGACGGTGGCCACCCCGATCGTGCCGTGACCGCACATCGGCAGGTAACCGGAGACCTCGATGAACAGCACGCCCCAGTCGGCGTCGGGGCGGGTGGGCGGCTGCAGGATGACCCCGCTCATGGCCGCGTGCCCGCGCGGCTCGTTCATCAGCAGCTGCTTGATGTGGTCGAAGTGCTCGCGGAAGTAGATCCGCCGCTCGGCCATGCTGTTGCCGGGGATGACGCCGACGCCGCCGGTGATGACCCTGGTGGGCATGCCCTCGGTATGGGAGTCGACGGCGTGGAAGACGCGGCTGGTCCTCATCTGAGACCCTCCGCCAGCACCTTCTCCGTCGCGGCCCGCACCGCCGTCGCGTGCTCGTCGGTCAGGGGGAGCCTCGGCGGCCTGCACGGCCCGCCGTACCTGCCCGCCAGGTCCATGGACAGCTTGATGGCCTGGACGAACTCGGTCCTGGCGTCCCAGCGCAGCAGCGGGTGCAGCGCGCGGTACAGCGGCAGCGCGCTCTCCAGGTCGTGCGCCATGGCGGCGTGGTAGAGGGCCACGGTCGAGGCGGGCAGGGAGTTGGGGAACCCCGCGACCCACCCCTTGGCCCCCGCCAGCGCCAGTTCGAGGACCACGTCGTCGGTGCCGATGAGCACGTCGAGCCCGGGGGCGAGCTCGGCGATCTCGTAGGCCCTTCGCACGTCGCCGGTGAACTCCTTCACCGCGACGATCAAACCCTCGTCGAACAGCCTGGCCAGCAGCGAGGGGGTCAGGTCGACCTTGGTGTCATAGGGGTTGTTGTAGGCCACGATCGGCAGGCCGGCCTTGGCCACCTCCCTGTAGTGGTCGATCACGGTCCTCTCGTCGGCCCTGTAGGAGTTGGGCGGCAGCAGCATGACGGACGCGCAGCCGGCGTCGCGGGCCTGCTCGGCCCAGCGGCGCGACTCGGCGGAGCCGTACGCGCCGACGCCCGCCATCACGTTGCGCCCGCCCACGGCCGCCACCGCCGTCTCGACGACCTTGGCCCGCTCCTCCTGGCTGAGCGTCTGGTACTCACCGAGCGAGCCGTTCACGGCCACGCCGTCACAGCCCTGTTCGACCAGCCATCGGCAGTGCTCGGCGAAGGCCTCGAAATCGGCCGACAGGTCCTCGCGCAGGGGAAGGGCCGTAGCGACCATGATTCCCTGCCACGGCTCAATGCGGTTGCTCATCTTCGATCCTCTCAAGACAGCCGAGGGTGATCGGCTGGGCTATGGGGCGCCGGGGGGCTTGGGGGCGCTCGCCGGCCAGGCAGGACACCGCGTAACCGCAGATCCTGCCCTGGCACCAGCCCATTCCTGGGCGGGCGAGCAGTTTGATCGAGCGCGCGTCGGTGGCGCCCAGGTCCATGGCTTCACGGATCCTGCTCACCGGCACCTCCTCGCAGCGGCAGACAAGGGTGTCGTCGTGCAGCCAGTCCTGCCAGCCCGGCTGGACGGGGTAGGCCTCCTGCAGCGCTCGGGCGAAGGCGCGCAGGCGCTCTCCCCTCCTGCGCAGGACACCGGGAACGGGGTCGCCGCCCTCGCCCGAGGCGAGGTCGTGGGCGATAGTCAGGCCCGCGGTCCTGCCCTCGAGCTCGGCCAGCTCCGCGCCGCCGACGCCGGTGGGCTCGCCCGCGGCGTAGACCGAGGCCACGCTGGTGCGCTGCCCCTCGTCCACGTCCACGACGGGGCTGCCGTCGGCCGAGTGCGTGGTGGCGCAGCCCAGCTGGACGGCCAGGTCGATCTGCGGGACGAATCCGTAGCCGACCGCGACGGCGTCGCACTCCACCGTGCGCGACGACAGCACCCTCCACTCGGCGTCGAGGCGGGCGACGGTCACATGGGTGACGCGCGAGGAGCCGTGGGCCGCCACGACCGCGTGGCGCGTCCTGTACGGCACGCGGTGCCCGGCCAGCGCGGCGCCGTAGCCCAGCGCCTCACCGGCCTTGCCCGCGGCCAGCAGGGGGTGGCGGGCCAGGCCGAGCGGGCCGTTGGCCTCGAAGACCCCCGCCACCGAGACCCCGGCCTTCGCCAGCCCCGCGGCGACGGGCAGCAGGAAGGGGCCCGTGCCCGAGACGACGACCCGCCGCCCGGCCGGCACGCCCTCGCCCTTGAGCAGGGCCTGCGCGCCGCCCGCCGTGAGCACGCCGGGCAGGTCCCATCCAGGGAAGGGCAGCGGCCTGTCGTGCGCGCCGGTGGCGATCAGCAGCGATCGGCAGGCGAGGGTGAAGGGGCGCTCCTCCTGTCCGGCCATGACGTGGACGGTGACGGAGTCCTCGCCCTGCTCCACGGCCCAGACCTTGTGGTCGAGCAGGAGCTCGGCCCTGGTCCTGAGGGCGCGGCACTGCCGGACGAAGCGGTCGGCGCCGCGCCCCGACGGCAGGCTGCCCGCGCGGTGCCTGAAGTACTGTCCGCCCAGGCGAGGGCCCGCGTCGACGAGGGCCACGCGCAGCCCCGCCTGGGCGGCGCTCAGCGCGCCCGCCACCCCCGCGGGGCCGCCGCCGACGACGACGAGGTCGTAGCCGGTCACGAGGTGGTCACCTCGTCTCCGGGGCTGGCCGGCACCAGGCACGCGCGCTGGGACTCACGGCCGTTGACGGTGACCAGGCAGTCGAAGCAGACGCCGATGCCGCAGAACAGGCCGCGTGGCCTTCCCTCGCGCCTGGTCGAGCGCCACGAGGTGATGCCCGCCGCGTGCAGGGCCGCGCCCACGCTCTGCCCCTGCACGACGGGCACCGGCCTGCCGTCCACGGTGATCTCGAAACTCACGCGAACCTCCCTGGGCTGAAGGGGGCCAGGTCGAGGGCGGTGCGCTCCCCCGACAGCAGCTGGGCCAGCAGGTGGCCGGTGGCGGGCGCCAGGCCGATGCCCGCGCCCTCGTGCCCGCAGGCGTGCAGCAGTCCGGGGGCGCGCGGGTCGGGACCGATCACCGGCAGATGGTCGGGGCAGTACGGCCTGAAGCCGCAGTAGGACCTGATCACGCGCCTGTTCCTCAGCACGGGGAACAGCGCGGTGGCCTGCGCGGCCAGCCTGCGCAGCACCGGGATCGAGGTCGTCCTGTCGAAGCCGACCCGCTCCCTGCTGGCGCCGATGAGCACGCTGCCCGCCGGGGTGCCCTCGACGACCGCCGAGGTCTCCAGGTCGGCCGAGTCGCTCGCCACGTTCGTCACGTAGGCGGCGGTGTAGACCTTGTGCCTGATCAGCGGCTCCCTGAGCGGCTCGGTGACCAGGATGAAGCCGCGTCTCGGCAGGATCGGCAGCTCGACGCCCGCCAGGGCGGCGACCTGCCCGCCCCAGGTGCCCGCCGCGTTGACCACGGCGTCGGCGAGGATGTCGCCATGGTCGGTGCGCACCCCCGTCACCCGCTCGCCGCTGCGGACGAAGCCGGTGACCGTGACGCCGGTCCGCAGGCGCAGCGCGCCGTGGCCGAAGCTGTCGGCGCCGTGCCTGAGGAGCCTCGCGGCCGCGAGCATGGGCTGCACCTGGGCGTCCTGCGGGTAGAAGACGCCGCCCGCGAGGCCGTCGGCCAAGTGGGGCTCGTAGCCGTGCAGCTCGGTGTCGGGGACGACCGTGTGCTCCACGCCCTGCTTGCCCGCCAGCTCCACCAGCTGCCGCTGGACCTCTCCTGTCTCGGCGACGACCAGGCCGCCCTTGGGCTCGTACTCGAACCCGCCGTGCTCGGCCAGCTCGCGCCAGAGGCGGTTGGACAGCAGCGCCAGGTCGAGCTCGGGCCCCGGTTCCTTGTCGGACACCAGGACGTTGCCCTCGCCCGCGCCCGTGGTCCCGCCCGCCACGGGGCCGCGGTCGAGCACCGTCACGTCCAGGCCCGCGGCCGCCGCGTAGTAGGCGCATGCCGCGCCTACGACGCCTGCGCCGATGACGATCACGTCGGACATCGCGTCTCCTCCACCTCCTCGCAGTAATATGTCACATACCGTCGCTCGTGTGAAACCCCCTGCCGGGAACTACCCCCGCCGCGGGGCCGGCGACCGGTGGAAGGACCACGCACCCCGCCCCCTACCATCGAAGACGTGAAATCCTTCTGGCCGCCTACCCCGCGTTCGATGAGCCTGTGGGCCCTGTTGTCCGTGATCGCCAACGCGGGCATCACCGTCACCGGCGCGGCGGTGCGAGTCACAGGATCGGGGCTGGGCTGCCCGACCTGGCCCAGGTGCACGCCCGACAGCTTCGTCCCAGTCGCGCATCCCGAGCACAGCTGGGTCAACATGGGCATCGAGTTCGGCAACCGGCTGCTCACCTTCCTGGTGCTGGCCGTGGCCATGATCTGCGTGCTCACCGCGATCCGGATGGCGCCGCGCCGCCGCGACCTGGTCCGCCTGGCCTGGGTGCAGCCCGCGGGCGTCGTCGCCCAGGCGCTGTGGGGCGGCCTGGTGGTGCGCAGCGCGCTCAACCCCGTCACGGTCAGCATGCACTTCCTCATCTCCATCGGCCTGACGGCGGCCTGCTGGCTGCTCTACGCACGCTCGCGCGAGGGCGACGGCCCCGCCAGAGCCGTCGTGCACCGCGACATCCGCCGCCTGGGCCACGTGCTCCTGGCCGCGGTGGCCGTCCTGCTGGTCGCGGGCGTGGTGGTGACCGGCACGGGGCCGCACTCCGGCGACGCGCTGGCCTCCCGCTTCGACTTCGACATCGAGACCGTGGCGCGGCTGCACGCCGACATCGTCTACGTGGTGGTCGGCCTCACCTTCGCGCTGCTGTTCGCGCTGCACGTGACCGGCGCACCCAAGCCGGCCCGCGCGGCGGCGGTGGGGCTGCTGGTGATCGAGCTGGCCCAGGGCGTGATCGGCTACACCCAGTACTTCCTGGCCGTGCCGGCGTTCCTGGTCGGCCTGCACGTCCTGGGCGCCACGGTGGTGTGGATCGGCGCCCTGCGGGTGGTCACCAGCCTGCGGGTCCGCGACGAGGTGCCCGCCGAGGCCCAAGGGGCGTCCGCGGCCGCCGTCCCCCTCCCCCACTGATCACCCGCCTCCCGAAGCGGGGAGTATGGCACGATATGTCGGCCACTCCCCCACCAGCGCGAGGTGCACGTTTCATGCGATTCGTCCCCCTTACCCGCATCACCCGTACGGCGATGCGCCGCGCCTACCAGGGCGCCGTGGCGGTGAGCGTGCTGGCCATCGCCCCGCTGACCTGGGCGTGGATCGGGAGCGAGAACCACCGCGTCGTGGCGGACACGCCTGGGTGGCTGTCCAGGGTGCCCGCCTCGGGCACCGCGCTGGTCCTCGGCGCCGGCCTGTTCGCCGGGCAGCCGAGCCCGATGCTGGCCAGGCGCCTCGACATCGCCGCGGGCCTCTACCGGGCCGGCAAGGTCAAGGCCCTGCTCCTGTCGGGCGACAACAGCAGGAAGGACTACGACGAGCCCTCGGCCATGCGCGACTACCTGCTGGCCAAGGGGGTGCCCGACGCGGTGATCGTCCGCGACTACGCGGGCTTCGACACCTGGGACTCCTGCGTGCGGGCCCGCGACGTCTTCGGCGCCGACGACGTCACCGTGGTCACGCAGGCCTTCCACCTGCCGAGGGCGGTGACGCTGTGCCGTACGGCGGGGCTGCGGACCTTCGGCGTCGGCGACGACTCCGCCAGGCAGTGGGCGGCCGCCACCTACGTCTTCGCCGCGCGGGAGTTCGTGGCCTCGGCCAAGGCGCTGGGCGACGTGGTGCTCGGCGCCGATCCGGTCTTCCCGGGGCCGAGGGAGACCTCCCTCCTGCGGGCCCAGGCAGGCCGATGAAGCGGCGGACGGCCGACAGCCTCTCCGGGCCTCAGACCGGCCAGTGGCCCTCGGTGGTGGGCGACGGCGCTCCCGGCGCGTAGCCGGGCGGCGGGGTGCCGTGGGCGGCGGCACGGGCGTGCTGACGCGGCACGGGGAAGCGGGCCCTGGCCGCGCTCATGCACTCGAGCAGCGCCCTCTGCTCCTCATGGAAGGTCTGGTCGTCGACGATGTGACGGGCGGCCCGCTCGTGCAGGAGGCCGAGCTCGGTGGCGGCGAGCTGGTAGTCGCTCATCGCCCGCACCCCCTCCTTGCCGCCGTGCGCCTTGGCCCACTGCCTGGCCTGCCTGCGTCGCGACAGCGCCGACAGCATGAAGATGTCGGCCGCGTCGACCAGCCTCGTCGGCTCGTAGGGCGGCAGGTAGCGCTGGAGCAGGGCGACGATGCGCCGCCTGTCGCGCAGGACCACGCCGATGAGCACGAACAGCACCATGAGCAGGACCAGATAGGCGATCACCAGGCCGGCGAAGCCGCCGTAGGAGGCCAGGCCGTTCCACATGCCGTGCAGCAGCATCGCGGCGATCCAGCCCGCCAGGATGATGAGGGCCCTGTCGGAGCCCGAGCGTCTGGCGGCGTAGGCGACGGCCACGCCCATCATCGAGGTGAACAGCGGATGGGCGAAGGGCGACAGGATGCCGCGCAGCACGACGGTCACCGCCAGGCCCTGCACGCCGAACTGGTCCTGGGCGGCGATGTAGTAGCTGACGTTCTCGGTCATGGCGAAGCCGAGGCCGACCATGCTGGCGTAGATGATGCCGTCGGTCGGCCCGTCGAGCTCGGCGCGGCGGAACCTGAGCAGCCCGAGCAGCACCAGGCCCTTCATCGTCTCCTCGACCACGGGAGCGCCGAAGGTGGCGGCGATGTTGCGCGCGGTGGCGGCCGACAGGCCCACGGTGTCGGTGATGTACTGCAGGTTGAGCGAGTTGACGATGCCCGCCACCAGCACGGCGATGCCCGCGCCCCACGCGAAGGCGAAGACCAGGTTGCTGCGCGGCTCCGGCTCCATGCGGTCGAGCGCCAGCACGGCGGCCAGCAGCAGCGGCACGGGGGCCAGCGCCAGGGTGAGGGCGATGAAGAACTGCACAGGCGCGCCGTTGAGCACGTCGAAGGAGAACGAAACCAGAGCGCAGATGCCCGCCAGCACCAGGCCCGCGATCAACGCGAAGGACGGCCGGTCCTTGAACACCCAGCGTGGATCACGGGTCTTCATACCGTGACTGTAACGGATCGCCATGAAGCTGTCCTTCCCACTTCGAGAGCAGGTCAGGCCAGCAGCGGATCAATCGCGACCGCGAGGAACAGCAGCGCCAGATAGGCGTTCGACCAGTGGAAGAAGCGCATGGGACGAAGATCGACACCGCTCTTGCCCGCGTTGAGCCTGCCGAGCAGCCGGTAGACCTCGATCAGGCAGAACGCGCCGAGCACCGCGGCGACGATCGGGTAGAGCAGCGTCGTGTCCGCGACCGGCCACAGCAGCAGCGAGCAGGCGACCGTGGCCCAGGTGTAGGCGATGGACTCCAGCACCACCCTGCGCTCGGTGGCCACCACCGGCAGCATCGGGATCGAGGCGGCCGCGTAGTCCTCCTTGTAGCGCATCGCCAGGGTCCAGGTGTGCGGAGGCGTCCAGAAGAACACCACGCCGAACAGCACCAGAGGCGTCCAGTCCAGGCCGCCGGTGATGCCCGACCAGCCGATCACGACCGGCATGCAGCCCGCCAGGCCGCCCCAGACGATGTTCTGGGAGGTGCGGCGCTTCAGCACCATCGAGTAGACGAAGACGTAGAACAGGATCGCCGACAGGTTGAGCGCCGCCGCGAGCAGGTTCGTCGTCACCCACATGCCGACAACGGACAAGATCCCCAGAACCACGCCGAAGACGAGGGCGGCGCGCGGGGTGACCTGGTGCCTGGCCAGCGGCCGCTTGCGGGTGCGCCGCATCTTCACGTCGATGTCGCGGTCGATGTAGCAGTTGAGCGCGTTGGCGCTGCCCGCCGACAGCGTGCCGAACACCATGACCGACAGCGCCCTCCACAGCGGGGGCAGGCCGTCGGCGGCGAGGAACATCACCGGCAACGTCGTGATCAGGAGCAGCTCGATGACCCGCGGCTTGGTCAGCGCGACGTACGCCTTGATGACCGCGCCGAAGGAGCGCGGTTCGGCGGGCGCCATGGCCGACGGGGGCCCAGCCGGCGATTGCCTGTTCGTGAGCACCGTCAAGGCGCTTCCAGCGTGTGCGGAGTCAACGCGTAACCTCTGAAGAGAGCGGAACCGTGGACGCCGAGCACCAGACGTCCTTGCGAACAAACAAACTGTAGTCGCAGGGTGGGCCGGTCCGGCCAATGGGGGCACCGAGGGTGGGTTGGTCAGCCCCACCAAGGTCTACTCAGTTAGGGTCGGTGTGGGCGGGAAATGCCACCAGCACCACCATGACAACTAGATTCCGGAGATCGAGCAGTTGAGCACCTTTGAATGGACCGACCTCGACAAGCAGGCGGTCGACGTGGTCCGAGCCCTGGCGATGGACGCGGTCGAAAAGGCGGGCTCGGGCCACCCCGGCACCGCGATGAGCCTGGCGCCCGCCGCATACCTGCTCTTCCAGCGCACGATGCGTCACGACCCCACGGACCCGACGTGGGCGGGCCGTGACCGCTTCGTGCTGTCATGCGGGCATTCCAGCCTGACGCTGTACATCCAGCTCTACCTGTCCGGCTACGGCCTGTCCCTTGACGACATCAAGCGGCTGCGCACCTGGGACAGCCTCACGCCGGGTCACCCCGAGCACGGGCACACGGTGGGCGTCGAGACGACGACCGGCCCGCTCGGCCAGGGCATCGGCAACGCGGTCGGCATGGCGATGGCCGCCCGCCGCGAGCGCGGCCTGTTCGACCCCGACGCCGAGCCCGGCACCAGCCCCTTCGACCACCACATCTGGTGCTTCGTCTCCGAGGGCGACATCGAGGAGGGCGTCAGCCACGAGGTCAGCGCCATCGCGGGGCACCAGAAGCTGGGCAACCTGACGGTGGTGTTCGACTCCAACCACATCTCCATCGAGGACGACACGCAGATCGCCCTGTCCGAGGACGTGGTCAAGCGCTACGAGGCCTACGGCTGGCACGTCCAGACCGTCGACTGGACCCAGACGGGCGAGTACGTCGAGGACGTCAGGGCGCTGCACGACGCGCTCGAGGCGGCCCGCGCCGAGACCGACAAGCCGTCGTTCATCAGGCTGCGCACGATCATCGGCTGGCCCGCTCCCAACAAGCAGAACACCGGCAAGGCCCACGGCTCCGCGCTGGGCGCCGACGAGGTCGCGGCCACCAAGAAGGTCATGGGCCAGGACCCCGACAAGACCTTCGACGTGCCCGCCGAGGTGCTGGAGCACGCCCGCCAGGTGGCCGAGCGCGGCCGCGCCGCGCACGCCGAGTGGGAGAAGTCCTACGCCGACTGGCGTCTGGCCAACGAGGAGCGCGCGGCGGAGTTCGACCGCATCTCCAAGCGTCAGCTGCCCGCCGACTGGACCAGCGCGCTGCCGGAGTTCGAGGTGGGCGCCTCGGTGGCCACCCGCAAGGCCTCGGGTGAGGTGCTCAACGCCATCGCCCCCTTCCTGCCCGAGCTGTGGGGTGGCTCGGCCGACCTGGCCGAGTCGAACCTCACCACGATCAAGGGCGAGCCCTCCTTCATTCCCGAGGAGTTCCAGACCAAGGAGTTCCCCGGTAACCGCTACGGCCGCACGCTGCACTTCGGCATCCGCGAGCACGGCATGGGCGCGATCCTCAACGGCATCGCCCTGCACGGCGGCACGCGTCCCTACGGCGGCACCTTCCTGGTCTTCTCCGACTACATGCGGCCTGCCGTCCGGCTCGCCGCGCTGATGAAGCTGCCCGTCACCTACGTGTGGACGCACGACTCCATCGGCCTCGGCGAGGACGGCCCCACCCACCAGCCGGTCGAGCACCTGTGGGCGCTGCGCGCCATCCCCGGCCTCGACGTGGTGCGCCCCGGCGACGCCAACGAGACGGCGGCGGCGTGGAAGACCGTGCTCGAGCACAACGACAGGCCCGCGGCGCTGGCGCTGACCAGGCAGAACCTGCGCGTCCTCGAGGGCACCAGCGCCGAGGGCGTGGCCAGGGGCGGGTACGTGCTGCGCGAGGCCTCCAACGGCCAGCCGCTGGTGATCCTCATCGCCACCGGCAGCGAGGTCGAGATCGCGCTCGACGGCCGCGACGTGCTCGAGTCCCAGGGAATTCCGACGCGCGTCGTCTCCATGCCGTGTGTCGAGTGGTTCCACGGGCAGGACTCCGCTTACCGGGCGACGGTCCTGCCCTCGGACGTCAAGGCACGAGTGGCGGTCGAGGCGGGAATCGCGCTGGGCTGGCGGGAGTTCGTTGGAGATGCGGGCGAAGTGGTCAGCCTGGAGCACTTCGGCGCATCGGCTCCATACAAGACGCTATACGAGCAGTTCGGCCTCACCGCCGAGCGAGTCGCGGCCGCAGCCAAGGCCAGTCTCGCCAAGCTGGGGTTCGACAAGGGCGAGACGACGGGAAACTAGACATGTCGGAAAACCTGAACAAGCTCACCAGCCAGGGCGTGTCCATCTGGCTCGATGACATCAGCCGTGAGCGCCTGCGCACCGGCAACCTGGAGCAGCTGATCCGCGAGAAGAACGTCGTGGGCGTGACCTCCAACCCGACGATCTTCGCCAACGCGCTCAGCAAGGGCGACGCCTACGACGCCCAGCTGCACGACCTCGCCGTGCGCGGGGTCGACGTGGGCGAGGCCGTCAGGGCCATCACCACCTACGACATCAGGTGGGGCGCCGACGTGCTGCGCCCCGTCTACGACGCCACCGGCGGCGTGGACGGCAGGGTCTCCCTCGAGGTGGACCCGCGCCTGGCCCGCGAGACCGAGAAGACGATCGCCGAGGCCCGCTTCCTGTGGTGGGCGGTCGACAGGCCCAACCTGCTCATCAAGATCCCCGCGACGGTCGAGGGCCTGCCCGCGATCACGCAGGCGATCTCCGAGGGCATCAGCGTCAACGTCACGCTGATCTTCTCGCTGGAGCGCTACCGCGCGGTCATGGACGCCTGGCTGGCCGGCCTCGAGGCCGCGCAGGCCAAGGGTCTCAACCTGGCCTCCATCGAGTCGGTGGCCTCCTTCTTCGTCAGCCGCGTCGACACCGAGATCGACAAGCGTCTCGACAAGGTGGGCAAGCCCGAGCTGAAGGGCAAGGCGGGCGTGGCCAACGCGCGCCTGGCCTACGCGGCCTTCGAGGACGTCATGAACTCCGAGCGCTGGCAGCGCCTGCGCGCGGCAGGGGCCCGTCCGCAGCGTCCGCTGTGGGCCTCGACCGGCGTCAAGGACCCCAACTACGTCGACACGATGTACATCGACGACCTGGTGGCCCCCGGCACCGTCAACACCATGCCGGAGAAGACGCTCGACGCCGCCGCCGACCACGGCAGCATCACGGGCGACACCGTCCGTCCCTTCTACGAGCAGGCCTGGAACACCATGGCCGCGCTCAAGGAGGCGGGCATCGACTACGACGACGTCGTGCGCGTGCTCGAGGACGAGGGCGTGGAGAAGTTCGAGGCGTCGTGGAACGAGCTGCTCGAGAGCATCAGCAAGAAGCTGGTTCCCTGACGATGGAGGTCACCTACCGCGAGGAGGGGGTGGCCGAGGCCGCCGCCTCCGTCGCGGGCAGGCTGTCCGATGACGGGGTCCCCGCCCGCCTGGCGGCCGGCGACCCCGCTCTGTGGGGCGCCGGCGCCGAAGCCGAGGCGGCGATTCGCCTCGGCTGGCTCAATCTGCCGCGCACCTCGCGCGAGCTGCTGCCCGAGCTCGGCAAGCTGGTGGAGCGGGCCCGTGCCGAGGGCCTCGACCACGTGGTCCTGTCCGGCATGGGCGGCTCCTCGCTGGCGCCCGAGGTCATCTGCAACACCGCCGACGTCGCGCTGACCGTCCTCGACACCACCGACCCCGACCAGGTGCGGCGGGCGCTCGACGACCGTCTCGACCGCACGATCGTGGTCGTGTCGAGCAAGAGCGGCTCGACGGTCGAGACCGACAGCCACCGCAGGATCTACGAGCAGGCCTTCAGATCGGCCGGCATCGACCCCGCCGAGCGGATCGTCGTCGTCACCGACCCCGGCTCCCCTCTGGAGCAGGCGGCCGTCGAGGCCGGTTACACGATCTTCCTCGCCGACCCGAACGTCGGCGGGCGCTACTCGGCGCTGTCGGCGTTCGGCCTGGTGCCGAGCGCGCTGGCAGGCGCCGAGATCGAGCAGCTGCTCGACGACGCCGCCGAGGTGCTGCCCTCACTCGCGCTGAAGGAGGGCAACCCGGGGCTGGCGCTCGGCGCGGCGCTCGGCGGCGCCGCTCTCGCGGGGCGCGACAAGCTCATCCTCGAAGACCAGCTGACCGAGATCAACGGCCTGCCCGACTGGATCGAGCAGCTGGTCGCCGAGTCCACGGGCAAGCAGGGCAGGGGCATCCTGCCGGTCGTCGCCGCCGAGCCCACGGGCGCGCGCGACGAGCTGGTGGTGGCGATCGAGTCCGACGACGGCGACGTCCGCGTCGACGGCCCGCTCGGCGCGCAGTTCATGGTGTGGGAGTACGCCACGGCGCTGGCCGGTCTCGTGCTCGGCGTCAACCCCTTCGACCAGCCCGACGTGGCCGAGTCGAAGGACAACACCACGCGCGTGCTGGACGGCCCCCCGGCCGCCGAGGAGCCCGTGCTGGTCGACGGGCCCGTCGAGGTCTACGGCGAGAGCCGGGCCGGCGACCTGTCGGGCGTGCTCACCGAGCTGCTCAAGGCGGTGCCCTCCGACGGCTACCTGGCCGTCATGGCGTACCTCGACAGGCTGGCCGCCTTCGACGCTCCCATGCCGGAGGACCCCGACTTCGAGCAGATGACCGAGGCGTGGATGGCGGCCGACGCCCAGACGCTGCGGGCGCTGCTGGCCATGAGGACGCCGCGTCCCGTGACGTTCGGCTGGGGCCCTCGCTTCCTGCACTCCACCGGGCAGTACCACAAGGGCGGCCCGTCGAACGGAGTGTTCCTGCAGATCACCGGCGCCGTGACGGCCGACGTCGAGGTGCCTGGCAGGCCCTACACGCTGGGCGGCCTGCAACTGGCGCAGGCGCTCGGCGACCGGCGGGCGCTCATCGGGCGTGGGCGGCCCGCCGTACGACTGCATTTGACCGACCGCGCAGCGGGGATCGCGCACCTGCTCGCAGCCGCACAGGAGGTCTGAGATGACGGAACCGGCAGCGCCCGTGGAGGAGACCGCCGCCGTGGCGTCCGCCGCCGCGGTGACGGCCACGACACTTGAGGCGGCCGCCGCCAACCCGCTGCGTGATCCGCGGGACAAGCGGCTGCCCAGGGTGGCGGGACCATGTGTGCTGGTGCTTTTCGGAGTGACGGGAGACCTGGCCAAGCGCAAGCTGCTGCCGGCGATCTACGACCTGGGCAACAGGGGGCTGCTGCCGCCCGGTTTCTCGCTGGTCGGATTCGCCCGCCGCGACTGGGCCAACCAGGACTTCGCGCAGCTCACGCATGACGCGGTGAAGGAGCACGCGCGCACGCCCTTCCGCGAGGAGGTCTGGAAGCAGCTGGCCGAGGGCATCCACTTCGTGCCGGGTGAGTTCTCCGACGACGGCGCCTTCGACGCCCTCGCGATGGCTTTGAAGGAGATCGACCAGACCAGGGGCACCGGCGGCAACTATGCCTTCTACCTGTCGGTGCCGCCGAAGTTCTTCCCCACGGTGGTGCAGCAGCTCAAGCGCACCGGCCTGGCCGACGCGCCCGAGGGCTCGTGGCGGCGGGTGGTGATCGAGAAGCCGTTCGGCCACGACCTGCAGAGCGCGCACGAGCTGAACGAGATCACCAACGAGGCCTTCCCCGAGAGCTCGATCTTCAGGATCGACCACTACCTCGGCAAGGAGACGGTCCAGAACATCATGGCGCTGAGGTTCGCCAACAACCTCTACGAGCCGATCTGGAACCGCAGCTACGTCGACCACGTGCAGATCACCATGGCCGAGGACATCGGCCTGGCCGGGCGCGCGGGCTACTACGACGGCATCGGCGCGGCCCGCGACGTGATCCAGAACCACCTGCTCCAGCTGCTCGCGCTGGTCGCGATGGAGGACCCCACCTCCTTCGAGGCCAACGCGCTGCGCAGGGAGAAGGAGAAGGTGCTCAAGGCGGTGCGGCTGCCCGCCGACCTGTCGCTGAACACCGCGCGAGGCAAGTACGCGGCGGGCTGGCAGGGCGGCGAGAAGGTCGTCGGCTACCTGGACGAGGAGGGCATCCCCGCCGACTCCGTGACCGAGACCTACGCGGCCATCAAGCTGGAGATCGCCAACAGGCGCTGGGCGGGCGTGCCGTTCTACCTGCGCACGGGCAAGCGGCTCGGCCGCCGCGTCACCGAGGTGGCCGTCGTCTTCCAGAAGGCGCCGCACCTGCCCTTCAGCAAGGACGACACCGAGATCCTCGGCCACAACGCCCTGGTCATCAGGGTGCAGCCGGACGAGGGCATCACCGTGCGGTTCGGCTCGAAGGTGCCGGGCACGGCCATGGAGGTACGGGACGTGTCCATGGACTTCGCCTACGGCGAGTCGTTCATGGAGTCCTCGCCCGAGGCGTACGAGCGGCTGCTGCTGGACGTGATGATCGGCGACCCGCCGCTCTTCCCGCACCAGCGCGAGGTGGAGCTGTCGTGGAAGATCCTCGACCCGATCGAGGAGTTCTGGGCCACCCAGGGCCAGCCCGAGGACTATCCCGCCGGCACCTGGGGGCCGCCGTCGGCCGACGAGATGATGGCCCGCGACGGCAGGGTCTGGAGGCGACTGTGAGCGAGCGCGACGAGAGAACCATGGAACACGGCACATCGGATGTCATGAGGCCGGCGAAGGAGGACTCATGACGTCGTTCATGCTGACCGACACGACGGCCGGCAAGATCTCCGGGCAGCTCACCAGGCTGCGCCACCAGATGGGCGCCCCCGCCGTGGGCATGGTGCTGACGCTGGTGGTGGTCTGCGACGAGCGCGACCAGTACGACTCGGTCCGCTCGGCCACCGAGGCCGCCCGCGAGCACCCCTCGCGGATCCTCGTGGTGATCAACCGGGAGTCCGACGAGGCCAACAGGCTCGACGCGGAGCTGCGCGTCGGGGAGTCCACGCCCGGCGAGGTCGTGGTGCTGCGCCTGTACGGCGAGCTGACCTCCCACGCCGACTCGGTCGTCAGCCCGCTGCTGCTGCCGGACACGCCCGTGGTGGCGTGGTGGCCGGGCGACGCGCCTGCCGTGCCGTCGAAGGATCCGATCGGGATGCTCGCCCAGCGCAGGATCACCGACGCCAAGACGGTGCCCGACGGCATCAAGGTGCTGGCCGGCAGGGCCAAGGGCTACGCGCCAGGCGACACCGACCTGGCGTGGGCCAGGCTGACGCCGTGGCGCAGCCTGCTGGCCGCCGCCTTCGACCAGCCGGTGGACAAGGTCAAGAAGGGCTTCGTGGACGCCGCGGCAGGGAACGCGAGCGCGCCGCTGCTGGCGGCGTGGCTGAGCGAGCGGCTCGGCGCGCCGGTCAAGGTGGCCGACTCGGCGGGCCCGGGCCTGACGGCGGTCAGGCTGACGGTCGACGGCGGCGAGATCGCGGTGACCCGCACGGACGCGCGGCTGGCCACGCTCGCCCGTCCGGGGCAGCCCGACCGGCACGTCGCGCTGGCCAGGCGGCACACCTCGGAGCTGCTGGCCGAGGAGCTGCGCAGGCTCGACTCCGACGAGATCTACGAGGCCGCGCTGAAGCGGCTGTCGCGCACGTACAAGGGCTGACGAGCCTTTCGCAGGTCCCGGGTCCTGGGCGGGCCCGGGACCTGCGCGCCTCTCCTCCGGCGCCGCGGCCCTCCCGAAACAGAGAAGCGAAGTCCCGCAACCGATCACGCAGTCAGGGCTCGATAGGGTGGCATCCGTGAGCGTTCCCAACGTAGTCGTGCACCGCGACGCCGACGTGCTGGCCAAGGCCGTCGCCGCCCGCATCATCACCCGCCTGGTCGACGTGCAGTCCGCCAGAGGCTCGGCATCGCTGGTGCTGACCGGCGGCACGGTCGGCATCGCCACCCTGGCCGCCATCGCCGCGACCCCCGCCCGCGACGCCGTCGACTGGCCCAAGCTCGACATCTGGTGGGGCGACGAGCGCTTCCTGCCCTCCGGCGACCCCGAGCGCAACGAGACGGGCGCTCGCGAGGCCCTGCTCGACCGCGTCGACCTCGATCCGGCCAGGGTGCACGTCATGCGCGGCCCCGACTCCGGCATGAGCGCCGAGGAGTCGGCCGACGCCTACGCCGAGGAACTGCGCAAGGCCGCCCGTCCCGAGGACCACGGCCCCGTCCCCTCCTTCGACGTGATGCTGCTCGGCATGGGCCCCGACTCTCACGTGGCCTCGCTGTTCCCCGGCAACCCCGCCGTCTACGACACCCGTTCGGTGGTGGCCGTGCACGGCTCGCCCAAGCCGCCGCCCGTGCGCATCTCGCTGACCTTCCCCACGATCCACGCCGCTCGCGAGGTGTGGGTGGTGGCCGCCGGCGAGGAGAAGGCCGGGGCCGTACGGCTGGCGCTGTCCCAGGACTCCGGCCAGGTGCAGGTGCCCGCGGCCGGCGCGAGGGGCTCGCGGCGCACGCTGTTCCTGCTCGACAGGGCCGCGGCGGGCAAGATCCCGGCGGGCCTCGGCAGAATCGCCTCGCCCTGAACGAACCGTGAAATACATCCGGACATAAGGGCATTTGACACAAAACTTTAGGCCTTGTCAGCCCGGGTGGTGTTCTTTACTTTCATGGGCAACGACCCACGAAGGGACACCCCCCATGGTCTTGAGCAACGTGGCCTTACGTCGCTGGGCCGCGGTCATCGCCGCGGCCGCCGCCGTACTCGCGAGCTCCGCTCCCGCCCTCGCCGATCCCGAGCCCTCGGGCAAGCTGGTCATCCCCAGCGCCGATGCCCAGGCTCTGGTGCCAGGCACCTACATCGTGGTCCTGAAGGACAGGCCCGAGGTGTCGAGGGCCGCCACCGACCTGACCGCCAAGCACGGCGGCACGAAGTTCAGGGAGTACACGCACGCGCTGCGCGGCTTCGCCGTCCACGCCAGCGAGCGGCAGGCCAGGCGGCTGGCCGCCGACGCCTCGGTCGAGTACGTGCAGCAGGTGGTGGTGCACCGCGCCTCCGACACCCAGCCGAACCCGCCCTCGTGGGGGCTTGACCGCATCGACCAGCGCAACCTGCCGCTGAACAGCTCCTACACCTACGGGCCGACCGGCGCGGGGGTGCGCGCGTACATCATCGACACCGGCATCAGGCCCACCCACAGCGACTTCGGCGGGCGCGCCTCCATCGGGTTCGACGCGATCGGCGACGGCCAGAACGGCAACGACTGCCACGGCCACGGCACGCACGTGGCGGGGACCACGGGAGGCTCGGCCCACGGTGTGGCCAAGGGCGTGACGCTGGTCGGCGTCAGGGTGCTCAACTGCGAAGGGTCGGGCACCACCGACCAGGTCGTGGCGGGCATCGACTGGGTCACGGCGAACGCCGCCAAGCCGGCCGTCGCCAACATGAGCCTCGGCGGCAGCGCCGACACCGTGCTGGACACCGCGGTGAAGAACTCGATCGCCTCGGGCATCTCCTACGCCATCGCGGCGGGCAACGGCTTCTTCGGGCTGTTCGCGCTGGACGCCTGCACGCAGTCCCCCGCCAGGGTTCCCGAGGCGATCACCGTCTCGATCACCAACAACAGCGACACCAAGCCGTCGTGGGGCAACCGCGGCCCCTGTGTCGACCTGTTCGCGCCCGGCTACAACATCACCTCGGCGTGGAAGGACTCCGACACCTCGACCAGCACCATCAGCGGCACGTCGATGTCCACCCCGCACGTCGCCGGCGCCGCCGCCGTCTACCTGCAGGGTCATCCCGGCGCCACCCCGCAGCAGGTGCGCGACGCGATCGTGAACAACGCCACGACCGGCGTCGTCAAGAGCCCCGGCAGCGGCTCTCCCAACCGCCTGCTCCACACCCCCGGCCTGTAGGCACCGCCTGCGCCCCGCGGACGCCGCCCGTCCGCGGGGCGCCCGCGCCTGTCAGCGCAGTGCGTCGATCTCGGCGAGGAGCTCGCTCTTGCGCTCCTCGCTCATGTACGAGGCCCGTACGGCGTTGCCCGCCAGTGCGGCCAGCTCGCTCTCGCCCAGGCCGAACACGGTGGCCGCGACGCGGTACTCGCGCTCCAGCGTGGTCGCGAACATGGGCGGGTCGTCGCTGTTGAGGGTGACGAACAGGCCCTCCTCCAGCAGCCTGGGCAGCGGATGCTCCTCGATCCGCCCCACCTGCCCCGTGCACACGTTGGAGGTCGGGCAGACGTCCAGCGGCAGCTGGGTCTCGCGCAGGTAGGAGACCAGCCGGGGGTCGTCGAGGCAGTTGATGCCGTGTCCGATGCGCTCGGCGCCGTAGCCCTCGATGACCTCCCACACCGTCTCGGGCCCCGACATCTCCCCGCCGTGCGGGACGCTGTGCAGTCCCGCCGCGCGGGCGGCGGAGAAGGCCTCGCGGAAGGCGTCGCGGTAGGCAGGCCGCGCCTGCTCGATCCCGCCGATGCCGAAACCTACCAACGCGGCGGGAGGTTCCTTCAGCGCGTGGTCGAGAGTGATCGCGGCCGCCTCGGCGCCGAACTCGCCGGGGATGTCGAAGATGTAGGCCATCTCGACGCCGTACTCGTCCAGCGACCGGCGCGCGGCCAGGTCGAGCGCCTCGGTGACCGCGCGCATGGGCAGCCCCTGCATCCAGTGCGCGTACGGCGTGACCTGCAACTCCACGTAGCGGCAGTTCTGGGGCGACAGGTCGCGGGCCAGCCCCGTCACGAGGGAGGCGACGTCCTCGGGGTCGCGCACCAGGGAGTTGACGGCCCGGTAGACCTCGGCGAAGTGCGGGAAGTCGCGGAAGGTGTAGAACCGCCTCAGCTCCTCCTCCGTGGACGGCACGCCGCTGCCCGGATGGCGCTGGGACAGTTCGAGCACCGTGGGCACGGAGGCGGAGCCAACCAGGTGGACATGGAGCTCGACCTTGGGCAGCCGGTCGATGAAGGCGTCGATCGTCATGAGGACGACCCTAGGCACGCTCCGCCCCAGCCGGAAAGACTTGGAGGCCGAATCTGACATCAAGTCGTCAGGTTCAGCCCGTCGTCCAGGCGTGAGCCAGTGGAAGGAGCACGCGGTCGACCGATTCGGCCGCGAAGGCGTCGTCCAGCGGCGGCCCGACGAAGATCAGGCGGTGCCACACGAGCGCCTCCACGAGCTCGGACAGCCGTACGGTGTCGACGAGGGCGGCCAGCTCTCCCCTGGCCACGGCCCGCTCGACCAGCGCCCTGGTGCCGCCGAGGTCGCGCGCGGGCATGTGCGCGCGCAGCGTCCTGGCCAGCTCCTGGTGGGAGACGAGCGTGGACGACAGCCCCATGATGAGCCCGTGCTTGCGCTCGGCCGCCTCCGACAACCCTCTGACGACCTCGACCAGGTCGCCGCGCAGCGAGCCCGTGTCGGGCACGGGCGGGACGTCCATGTCGAAGCGGCGGCAGATGACGTCGACGACCAGCTCGGGCTTGCCCGCCCATCGCCGGTAGATGGTCGCCTTGCTGGCCTTGGCGCGCTTGGCGATCTGGTCGACCGACATCCGGTCGTAGCCCATCTCCGACAGCAGGTCGAAGGTGGCGTCGAGGATGGCCTTCTCCCTGCCGGGATCGAGTGGTGCCACGCACGCTTCCTTAGTTGTAGGCGAACTCCTGGAATCGTACGCCGGTCAGCTCCGTGGACACCTCCCACAGCCGCCGCGCGAGCGCCTCGTCCGTCGCCGTCCGGCTCGGCGTGAGCCGCTTGACCTTGGGCCCGAGGTACTCCCCTCCTCGGATGTCGGGCGAGGCGGCCGCGTAGAGCGAGGGCAGCGCGCCGTCCTCGGGACTGTTGAGGAAGAGCCGCAGCAGCGGCTGCAGCGGGCCGAGGGTGAAGAAGTTCGTGGCGGTGGCCCCTGGATGGGTCGCCACCGAGACGAGCGAGGAGCCGGCCCGCGCGGCCCTGCGCTGCAGTTCGAGGGTGAAGAGCAGGTTGGCCAGCTTGGAGCGGCCGTAGGAGCTCGTCCTGCCGTAGCCGCGCTCGAGGCCGAGGTCGTCGAAGTCGAGCTTGCCGACCTTGTGCGCGTCGCTGGAAACCGTGATCACGCGCGGCGAGGACGAGGCCAGCAGGCGCGGGAGCAGCAGTCCCGTGAGCGCGAAGTGCCCGAGATGGTTGGTGCCGAACTGCAGCTCGAAGCCGTCCCTGGTCTGGCCGCGCGGGATCATGCCGATCCCCGCGTTGTTGATCAGCAGCTCGACGCGGTCCACTGTGGCGGCGAAGGCGCGCACCGACGACAGGTCGGCCAGGTCGAGCTCGGCGTAGTGGACGTCGGCTCCCCGCACGGCCCGCTGGATGTCGCCGACGGCCGACCGGCCGCGTGAGGGATCGCGGGAGGCCACGGTGACACGCGCGCCGTGCCTGGCCAGTTCGAGGGCGGTCGCCAGGCCGATGCCGCTGTTGGCTCCCGTGACGATCGCGGTGGTGCCGGTGAGGTCGGGCAGATCCGAGGGGGTCCAGGCGCTCATGGGCTTCTCCAAGTGTACGAAACCGTTTCGTACACTACCTTAGCGCTTCAACCGGGCCCGCGCGTGCGCCTCCTCCCTGCGCGCCACCTCGGCCCGCTGATCGGCCTCCGCGAGCTTCTTGCGGGCTTTGGCGAGCTTCTTCTCCAGGGTCGCCACCTTCACCGCCCTCTCGTCCCTCTCCTGTACGGCCTCCGCCAGCGCCTCGCGCCACTCCTCGTAGGCGGCGGTGGCCTCGGCCTGCTCCTTGGCCTCACGGTCCGCCCTGGCCCGCGCCTCCTCCTCCGACGGCTTGCGCGCGGGGCGGGAGCGGGGGACGGGGGCGGGGGCGAAACCGCTGTAGCTGAGCGGCCTGGCCAGGCGGCCCTGCCGTACCTGGTCGGCGGCGTCGGCGTCCACGGTGGCCGCGTCGAGCGTCTGCTCCACCTCGGCGCCAGAGGAGGGCGCCAGCCGTACCAGCCGCTGGGAGAGCCTGGCGCGGCGGGCGGTCAGCTCGCCCAGCGCGTCGGCGTCCTGGGCCGCCCACGCCGCGCGCAGCTCCTCGCCCAGGTCGAGCAGTTCGGCGAGTTCGTCGGGATGGCGGCGTGACAGCTGGTTGACCGCCCAGGCCGCGACCGTGGGCTTGCGCAGCGCGGCCACCTGCCTGGCCAGGTCGCCCCGCCCCGCCTGCTTGGCCGCGCGGGCCTCCGCCTCGCGCGCGGCGATGAAGTCGGACACGTCGAGCCCGTAGAGCCGGTCGGCGATCTCGTCAAGATCCACACGTGAGAGATACCCCACATGACTGGTTTGTAGCGCATAGTGGAGAGAGCCCACTCGAGCGGAGGCCCCCGTGTTCGAGCGCTTCACCGACCGCGCCCGCAGGGTGGTCGTCCTGGCCCAGGAAGAGGCCAGGACGCTCAGCCACGACTACATCGGCACCGAGCACCTGCTGCTGGGCCTGATCAGGGAGAGCGAAGGCGTGGCGGCCGCGATCCTGCGCGACGGCGGCGCCGACGCCGGCGAGATCCGCGAGGCGATCATGGTGATCATCGGCCGGGGCTCCGCGCCGCCGGACGAGCACACGCACATCCCGTTCACTCCGCGCGCCAAGAAGGTGCTGGAGCTGTCGCTGCGCGAGGCGCTGCAACTCGGCCACCACCACATCGGCACCGAGCACATCCTGCTCGGCCTCCTCCACGAAGGCAAGGGCGTCGCCGCGCAGGTGCTCCTCGCCAGGGGCCTCGACCTCTCCTCGCTCAGGCAGCGCGTGGCCCACCACCTGGGCTCCACGGGCCCGAAGGAGCGCGTGCTGCTCGACCAGCGGCTCCAGCGCATCCAGGACAGCCTCGACAGGATCGAGCGCCGCCTGGACGCGATGGGAGCGCCGAAGGACGGCGAGGAGGCCTCCTAGACGAGCGCGCCGACCGCGAGCCTGGCCTCCACGACGCCGGGGTCCTCGGTGTAGGCCAGCGTCGCACCCAGCGAGATCATCAGCCTGCGCATGCGGGCGTTGTCCGACAGCAGGGTGGCGCGGACCTCGGCGTAGCCGAGGTCGCGGGCCTCCTGCACCAGCGTCCTGGCCAGCGCCGCGCCCAGACCGCGCCCCTGCCAGCGGTCCTCGACCAGCACGGCCATCTCCGCGATGCCGGGATCCGGGGTGAACATGAGGTTGGCCATCGCGACGACCTGGCCGTCGTGGCAGGCCACGAGCGACAGCCCCCTGCTGCGATCGACGAGCCTGTCGAAGACCCTCGGCGGCAGCGAGGGCATCGAGGTGAAGTAGCGGAAGCGCCGCGACTCGGGCGAGCAGCGCTCGTGCAGGTCGCGGATGGCCTCGCGGTAGATGTTCGTCAGCGGCCTGACCTCGGCCTCGACGCCGTCGGCCAGGCGCAGCACGCGAGCGCTCGAGGACGGCTCGGCCGGCGGCTGGGCCAGCCGTACGAAGGAGGCGGCGCGGGCGGCCTCGGTCAGCGTGAACGGCAGGTCGGACCTGCGCACCTTGATCGCGCGCTTGGCCGCCACGGGGACGACCAGCAGGGTGGGGTCGGGGAGATCACGCACCGCCTCACCATAGACCCAGCGGGCGTCGTCCGCGCGCAGCAGTTCGGCCAGCAGTTCGGGAAGGCGCCATGGCGCGCCGCGCAGGCGCGAGGCCAGCAGGAGCGCCCTGGTGGGCTCGTCGGTCAGCTCGTGCGCCGTGGCGGGCACGACCTGCACGCGACGGCCGCCCGCCGACTCCAGCGCCGCCTTGACCACCTCGGGGCTGGCGGGAATGTCCGCGACGAACTCGTCGACGGTGCCGTCGGTGTCGGGCTGGACGCTCAGCCCGAGGATGTTGCCGCCCCTTTCGGCGAGGGCCGCGGCCAGCGAGGCCAGTCTTCCGGGGCGTTCGTCGACCGTGGTTCGGATGCGCAGAAATCCCATACACATGAGGATGCGCGACGTTTGTTACAGCTAGCGGGCGAAAGTGTTTCATCACGAATTCCGTGGCGAGATGCGCCAAGATATGCGGATATAGCAGTATGTGGGGTCATGAGCTCGCGTGTTCCTACGTTCACCGACGACTTCGTCAACGGAGACGTCTCCTTCTGGCATCGCTCCCTCGGCCCCGCACCGGCGGGGCCCGTCCTGGGCGGTGATCGCCGGGCGGACGTGGTGATCGTGGGCGCGGGCTACACCGGACTCTGGACGGCCTACTACCTCAAGCAGGCCAGGCCCTCACTCGACGTCGTGGTGCTGGAGAAGGAGTTCGCCGGCTTCGGCGCCTCAGGCCGTAACGGCGGCTGGCTGACCGGCGACCTGGCCGGCTCGCACGCGCGCTACGCCAAGACGCACGGCGTGGCGGCGACCAGGGCCCTGCAGCGCGAGATGTACGCCTCCATCGACGAGGTGATCGCCGTCTGCGAGAAGGAGGGCATCGACGCCGACATCGTCAAGGGCGGTGTGCTCAACGTCGCCAGGGGCAGCGCGCAGGCGGCCAGGCTGCGGGCCTCGGTGGCCGAGGCGGCCAGGTGGGACGTCGAGGTCAGGCTGCTGAGCCCGCAGGAGCGTGACGCGCGGCTGCGGGTCGCCGGCGCCGTCCAGGCCTCCTGGAGCCCGCACTGTGCCAGGATTCACCCGGCGAAGCTGGTGCGCGGCCTCACGCGGGCCGTACGCGAGCTGGGGGTGGAGATCTTCGAACACACGCCGGTCGACGAGATCGCGCCGCACCGGGCGGTCACGCCGTACGGCACGGTCAGCGCCGACTACGTGATCAGGGCCACCGAGGGCTTCACCTCGACGATCAAGGGCCTGCGCCGGCAGTGGCTGCCGATGAACAGCTCCATGATCGTCACCGAGCCGCTGCCGGACAGCTTCTGGGAGCAGGTCGGCTGGCAGGGCGCCGAACTGCTCGGCGACCTGGCCCACTACTACATGTACGCCCAGCGCACCGCCGACGGCCGGATCGCCTTCGGCGGCAGGGGCAGGCCCTACCTGTACGGCTCGCGCGTCGACGCCCGCGGCCACACCCACGACTGGACCGTCGAGGCGCTGTGGGCGCTGCTGGTCGACTTCTTCCCCGCCGCGGCCTCCTCCAGGATCGCCCACGCCTGGTCGGGCGTCCTCGGCGTCCCGCGCGACTGGTGCTCCACCGCGCACGTGGACCGGGCGACGGGGCTCGGCTGGGCCGGCGGCTACACCGGGCACGGCGTCACCACGACCAACCTGGCCGGTCGCACCCTCCGCGACCTGATCCTGGGCGAGCGCACCCCCCTCACCGAGCTGCCGTGGGTGGGTCGCGAGGTGCGCCCCTGGGAGCCCGAGCCGCTGCGCTGGCTGGGCGTCCACTCCATGTACCGCCTCTACCGCGTCGCCGACGCCCGTGAACGCTCGATGTCCCGCACCTCGGCGCTCGCGCGCCTCGCCGACCTCATCACCGGTCACTGAAGGAGATCCTGTTGCACACCCTCTTCCGCGGCGGCCGCGTCTTCACCGCCACCGGGTCCTTCGCCGAAGCCGTCCTGGTCCGCGACGGCGTGATCGTCGCCGTCGGCTCCGAGTCCGACCTCGTACGGCAGGCGCCCGCCCACGAGACGGTCGACCTCGAGGACGGCCTGCTCATGCCCGGCGTGACCGACGCGCACATCCACCCCGTCCAGGCCGGCCTCGAGCACGCCAAGTGCGACCTGTCCGAGATCTACGGGCTCGACGAGTACCTGACGGCGATCAGGACCTACGCCGACGGCTGCGACAAGGAGTGGATCGACGGCGGCGGCTGGGACATGTCGGCCTTCCCCGGCGGCCTTCCCCACCGCAGCCAGCTGGACTTCCTCGACAGGCCCGCCTACCTGATCCAGCGCGACCACCACGCCGCCTGGGTCAACACCAGGGCGCTGGAGCGGGCGGGGATCACCCGCGACACCCCCGACCCCGCCGACGGCAGGATCGAGCGCGACGCCGACGGCAGCCCGAGCGGCGTGCTCCACGAGGGCGCCATGGATCTGGTCGGCCTGCTCACCCCCCGCCCGACCACGGACGACATGGACACGGCGCTCGTCACGGCGCAGCGGCACCTGTTCTCGCTGGGCATCACCGGCTGGCAGGACGCCATCGTCGGCTCCTACGCGGGCTCCGACGACCAGCTGCCCACCTACATCTCCGCGGCCGGCGCAGGGCGGCTGAAGGCCCGCGTGGTCGGCGCGCTGTGGTGGGACCGCACGCGGGGCGCCGACCAGATCGCCTCACTCATCGAGCGCAGGGCGATGGCCGAGGGGCTCGACCGGTTCAGCGCCGGCTCCGTCAAGATCATGCAGGACGGGATCACCGAGAACTTCACCGCCGCGGTGCTGGAGCCGTACTGCCTGTGCGGCGGCACAGGGCTGTCCTACATCGACCCGGGCAAGCTGCGCGAGTACGTGGCCGAGCTCGACGCGAACGGCTTCCAGGTGCACTTCCACGCCATCGGCGAGCGGGCCGTGCGTGAGGCGCTGGACAGCTTCGAGGGCACCTCACCCGACAACCGCCACCATATCGCGCACCTGCAGATCATCGAGCCTTCCGACGTGCCCCGCTTCGCCGCCCTCGGCGTGACGGCCAACCTGCAGCCGCTGTGGGCCACCCACCACGCCCAGATGGACGAGCTCACGCTGCCCTACCTGGGCGAGGAGCGCTCGGCCTGGCAGTACCCCTTCGCCGACCTCGAAAGGAGCGGGGCGAGGTTCTGCGCGGGCAGCGACTGGCCTGTCTCCAACGCCGACCCGATCCAGGGGATGCACGTGGCGGTCAACAGGACCGAGCCCGGCGGCTCGGTCCACGCGGGCTACCCGACCGCGGGGATCCCGTTCCTGCCGGGGCAGCGGCTCAGTCTGACCACCGCGATGACCGCCTACACCGCGGGCTCGGCCTGGATCAACCGCTCCCCCGCCGGTGTGATCGAGCAGGGCCGCCCCGCCGACCTGGTCGTCCTCGACAGGGACCCTTTCGGGCTTCCCGAGGCCGAGATCTGGACCGCGAAGGTGCGGCTGACCTTCGTGGACGGCGAGGCGGTCTATCAGCGTTAGCCGCAGTTGCCCCAGCTGGAGCGACCGCCGCTGGCCCTGGTGCCCGAGGAGTTCTCGATCCAGGCGCTGTACTTCACGCAGGCTCCGCGCGCGTCGCCGTAGACGGGGCCCGCGTAGTACTTGATCCTCTCGTAGATGCCGTAGCCGCTGCGGCCCTGCACGGTGAACCCGACGTAGGCATCGGTGTAGGTGCCGACGTATGCGCTCTTGATCACAGTGACGCAGTTCTTGCCGGTGCTGCCGTTGTACGTCAGGTAGACGGTGCCCCAGTTGCTGCCGCTGGAGGTCTTGACCGCGGCCTGGGCGACGACGTTGTACCCGCTGCCGCAGTTGGCGTCCGCGTGGGCGGCGGCGGGGACGGCGAGCACGGCCGCGGCCGAGACAGTGGCGGCGGCGATGGACAGCGTTCTCTTCAGCACGGAGTTCCCTCGTGTAGACGACCGTTGATCGCGATCATCATGCCGTGCAATTGCGGACATGCCAATATCAACTTCCGAGAAGGCCCCTAACTCACCGCGACCGCGGCCTCCAGGAAAACGCGAAGACCCCGGCCATCCATCGGCCGGGGTCTTCGCGGTGAAAGCCCTACCAGGGGGACTTGTTGGCGCGCAGGCGCTCGAGAGCCTCCTCGAGGATGGCCTTGCCGTCCTTGTCGCTCCTGCGCTCCTTCACGTACGCCAGGTGCGTCTTGTACGGCTCGTTCCTCGGGGGAGCCGGAGGCGCAGCCTCATCCTGGCCGGCAGGAAGGCCGCAGCGGGGGCAGTCCCACGTCTCGGGAACCGCCGCGTCGCTGGCGAAGCTGGGGCGCGTCTCATGCATGTTGGCGCACCAGAACGAGACCCGCACTCTCGGAGCTGCCTCGCCGCGCTCGGCCTCCCCCATCGGGCCGGCGCCGACTCGGCTGCCACGGATCGCGTTGCCACTACCCACGGATGAACTCCTCGCTCGATCGCCCCGCGTGCGGCGGGGGGAGAATCACTGTCACGCGTTGACGTGCTGTCAGGGCTTGAGCAGCAGGCCAAGGGCGATGATGCAGACAAACCATACGATGCCGGTGATGATGGTCAGGCGGTCGAGGTTGCGCTCGACCACCGAGGAACCGCCGAAGTTCGACGAGAAGCCACCGCCGAACATGTCGGACAGGCCTCCGCCCTTACCCTTGTGGAGCAGGACGAGCAGGATCATCAGCAAGCTCGCCAGGATGAGGGCGATGGAGATTCCGATAGTCACCGTAGACCTGTTCTTTCAATGCTCTGTTCGCGTGACGATTCAAACTTGCTTCTCGAGGGTACGACCTGCTGTCAAGTCGCACCCTCCGAACGCTGCAGTTAGGCTGACATTTCGCCGAAACGGCAGATCTTCACATACTCCCCCGCATCGATGCTGGCGCCCCCTACGAGAGCACCGTCGATGTCGGGCTGAGCCATGATCCCGGCGATGTTGTCAGACTTGACCGAGCCTCCGTAAAGGATACGGATGCCCGCGGCCACTTCGGACGTGTAGAGCTCGGCGAGTCGTGCTCGCAACGCGCTGCACACCTCCTGTGCGTCCTGCGGGGTGGCCACCTCACCGGTGCCGATCGCCCAGACCGGTTCGTAGGCCACCACTATTGATTTTGCCTGCTCCTCGGAGATTTCGCGCAGTCCGCCATCGAGTTGTGACACGCAGTGGGCCACCTGGCCGCCTGCCTGCCGTACCGGCAGGTCCTCGCCCACGCACAGGATGGGCGTGAGTGAGTGGCGGTAGGCCGCCCGCACCTTGGCGTTGACGACCTCGTCGTCCTCGTGGTGGTACTGCCGCCGCTCCGAGTGGCCGATCGTCACGAAAGTGCAACCCAGCTTGGCCAGCATCGCACCCGAGATCTCGCCGGTGTAGGCGCCCGCGTCCTGCTTGGACAGGTCCTGCCCGCCGTAGACGATGCGCAGCTTGTCGCCGTCGACCAGGGTCTGCACGCTGCGCAGGTCGGTGAACGGCGGCAGCACCGCGACCTCGACCTTGTCGAAGTCCTTGTCGTTCAGCGCGAAAGCCAGCTTCTGGACCAGCGCGATGGCCTCGAGGTGGTTGAGGTTCATCTTCCAGTTGCCGGCGATGAGCGGCTTGCGCACGTCAGTCCTCCAGAGCGGCCAGGCCGGGCAGGGTCTTGCCTTCGAGGTACTCGAGGCTGGCCCCACCACCGGTGGAAATATGGGAGAAGCCGTCCTCGGGCAGACCGAGCTTGCGTACGGCTGCCGCCGAGTCGCCGCCGCCCACCACGGTGAAGGCCTCAGAAGCGATCAACGCCTCGGCCACCGCGCGAGTTCCGCCGGCGAACGCGTCGAACTCGAACACGCCCATCGGGCCGTTCCAGAAGATCGTGCGGGCGTCGGCGAGCTTGCTCGCGAACAGCTCGCGCGTCTTCGGGCCGATGTCGAGCCCCTGCCGGTCGGCGGGGATCGCGGTGGCCTCGACCACCTCGTGCCCGGCGTCCTCGGCGAAGTGGGTGGCCGCCAGCACGTCGACGGGCAGGACGAGGTCGACGCCGCGCTTGGCCGCCTCGTCGAGGAAGCCGCGCACCTGGTCGAGCTGGTCCTCCTGGAGCAGCGACTGGCCGACCTCGTGGCCCTGGGCCTTGAGGAAGGTGTAGGCCATGCCGCCGCCGATGAGCAGCCTGTCGACCCTGGACAGCAGGTTGGCGATGACACCGAGCTTGTCGGAGACCTTCGCGCCGCCCAGCACGACCACGTAGGGCCGCTCGAGCTCGTCGGTGAGCTTCTTCAGCACGCCGACCTCGGCCACGACCAGCCCGCCCGCCGCGTGCGGCAGGATCTGCGGCACGTCGTAGACGCTGGCGTGCTTGCGGTGGACCGCGCCGAAGCCGTCGCCGACGTAGAGGTCGGCCAGGCCCGCCAGCTTCTCGGCGAAGGCCCTGCGGGTGGCGTCGTCCTTGGACTCCTCGCCGGGCTCGTAGCGCAGGTTCTCCAGCAGCACGACCTGGCCGTCGTGCAGGGCGTTGGTCGCGCCCAGCGCGGACTCGCCCACCACGTCGGCGGCGAAGGCGACGTCCTGACCGAGCAGCTCGCCCAGACGCTCGGCGACCGGCCTGAGCGTGTACTTGGGGTTGGGCTCGCCCTTGGGCCTGCCCAGGTGGGCGCAGACGATGACCTTCGCGCCCCTGGCGACCAGGGTCTGGATGGTGGGCACCGACGCGCGGATGCGGCCGTCGTCGGTGATCACCCCGTCTTCGATGGGCACGTTGAGGTCGGCGCGCACCAGCACGCGCCGGCCCGTCACCTCGAGATCGTCAAGACCACGCACTGTTCTCCTTCGCCGAGCCGTGCTCGGAACGGTCCGCCGGAATGGATGCCCCGCCTCGCTGCGGATCCGTCACAGGTCGCGACCCACCAGCTTGATGAGGTCGACGAGACGGTTGGAGTAGCCCCACTCGTTGTCGTACCAGCCGATGACCTTGACCTGGTTGCCGATGACCTTGGTCAGCCCCGCGTCGAAGATGCAGGAGGCCGGGTCGGTGACGATGTCGCTGGAGACGATCTCGTCCTCGGTGTAGGTGAGGTAGCCCTTGAGCGGGCCCTCGGCGGCGGCCTTGTAGGCGGCCTTGACCTCGTCGACGGTGACGTCGCGCTTGACCTCGACGGTGAGGTCGGTGGCCGAGCCGGTGGGGATCGGCACGCGCATCGCGAAGCCGTCGAGCTTGCCCTTCAGCTCCGGCAGCACCAGGCCGATCGCCTTGGCGGCGCCGGTGGAGGTCGGCACCACGTTGAGCGCGGCGGCACGTGCCCTGCGCAGGTCGCCGTGCGGGCCGTCCTGCAGGTTCTGGTCCTGCGTGTAGGCGTGGATCGTGGTCATCAGACCCTTCTCGATGCCGAAGGAGTCGTTGAGCACCTTCGCCAGCGGAGCCAGGCAGTTGGTCGTGCAGGAAGCGTTGGAGATGACCGTGTGGTTGGCGGGGTCGTAGGTGTCGTCGTTGACACCCATGACGATGGTGACGTCCTCGTTCTTCGCGGGAGCGGAGATGATGACCTTCTTGGCGCCGTTGTCGGCGTGCACCTTGGCCTTGGTGGCGTCGGTGAAGAACCCGGTCGACTCGACCACCACGTCGACGCCCAGGTCGCCCCAGGGCAGCTTGGCGGGGTCACGCTCGGCGAAGGCCTTGATGGTCTTGCCGTCGACCACGATCTCGTCTGCCGTGGCCTTCACCTCGTACGGCAGGCGTCCCAGGATGCTGTCGTACTTCAGCAGATGGGCGAGCGTCGCGTTGTCGGTCAGATCGTTGACCGCGACGATCTCGATGTCCTTGCCGCTGGCGGCGACCGCGCGCCAGAAGTTGCGGCCGATGCGACCGAAGCCGTTGACGCCTACGCGGATGCTCACGGAACCGTCTCCTCGTACGTGAATGGCGGGCTGAAACCTCAACCACGAACCCTATCGGACCCAAATTGGTTTAGACCACGCGAGGTCCCACCCTGTTTTTCCTGGATCAACACACACTGTTTGTCCTAGTCGAGTAAAGTGCCCGACTCGTCACTGTCAACACGCCTATTTTCCGAGGACCTCATATATGACCCAGCAGAAATCAGGACTGGTGCCGGGCATTCTCATGGGCCTGGCGGCCATGCTCGTCGGGGCGGCCGTCTACGGAGCCGTGATCGGCATCACCGAGTACGAGCTCGGTCTCGCCGCCATCCTGATCGGTGTGCTGGTCGGCCTGGGCATGATGGCCGTCAAGCCGTCCAGCCCCGTCCTGCCGCCGCTCGCCGCGCTGTTCGCACTGGTGGGCACGGCGCTCGGCACCGCCGTCGGCGGCACCGTTCTCGCGGTCAAGTACGCGCAGGCCGAGGGCTCCGAGGTGAGCTACCTCGACGCGTTCAGCACGGTCACCGCCATGATGCCGGACCTGCTCGGCGAGGACCCCAAGACGCTGCTGTTCTGGGCGATCAGCGCCTTCGCCGGCTACTCGTTCGTCAGCAAGCGCGTCAAGGCCGCCAGGCAGGCGCAGCCCGAGCCGATGGAGCCGGTCCCCGCTCCGCAGCACCAGCCGGAGGGCAGCCTGTTCACGCCGAAGAACCCGCAGGCCTGAGCGCGACTCGCGGGCGCCGTCGCACGCGCGTGGCGCCCGCGCCCGCTCACTGAGCCAGCATGTCCACCGTCAGGTTCGCCTCGGTGTTGGGGATGCCCAGGTCGGAGGCGCGCTTGTCGGCCATCGCCAGCAGCCGCCTGATGCGGCCCGCGATCGCGTCCTTGGTCAGCGGGGGGTCGGCGATCTGACCCAGCTCCTCCAGCGACGCCTGCTTGTGCTCCACCCGCAGCCGCCCCGCGATGACCAGGTGGTCGGGTGCGTCGTCGCCCAGGATCTCCAGCGCCCGCTGCACCCTGGCCCCGGCGGCGACCGCCGCCCTGGCCGAGCGGCGCAGGTTGGCGTCGTCGAAGTTGGCGAGCCTGTTGGCAGTGGCCCGCACCTCCCTGCGCATCCGCCGCTCCTCCCACGCCAGCACGCTGTCGTGGGCGCCCAGCCTGGTCAGCAGCGCGCTGATGGCGTCGCCGTCGCGCACCACCACCCTGTCGACGCCGCGCACCTCGCGCGCCTTGGCGTGGATCTTGAGCCGCCGCGCCGATCCGACCAGCGCCAGCGCCGCCTCGGGACCAGGGCAGGTCACCTCAAGCGACATCGAACGGCCGGGCTCGGTCAGCGAGCCGTGGGCCAGGAACGCCCCACGCCAGGCCGCCTCCGCGTCGCAGGAGGCCCCCGCCACCACCTGACGCGGCAACCCCCTGACCGGGCGGCCGTGGTTGTCGATCAGCCCGGTCTGGCGGGCGAGCGCCTCGCCGTCGCGGTAGACGCGCACGACGTAGCGCGAGCCCTTGCGCAGCCCCGCGGGAGCCAGCACCAGCACCTCGGCCTTGTGACCGAAGACCTCGCCAATGTCCTTGATCAGCCGGCGGGCGGTGGCGTTGGTGTCGAGCTCAGCCTCGATCACGATGCGCCCACCCACCAGGTGCAGGCCGCTGGCGAAGCGCAGCAGCGTCGACACCTCCGCCTTGCGGCAGCAGGGCTTGAGCACCGGCAGTCGGCTCAGCTCGTCCTTCACCACACCTGTCATTGCCATAAGCGTTAGTCCTCCCCCATACAGACCGGCTCCCAAGAAGTCTCTCGCACCTTCGAGCGGCGCCGACCAGGATCAACGCTTCTGGAGGAAAATCTCGTCCAGGACGGAGGCAAGACGTCGTGGGTCGTGCCTCGGCGAGCCGTCCTCGGCCGCCACACAGGCCGTGATCACCTGGCCGCCCAGCGCGGCCGCCGACTTCTCCAGCGCGTCGAGATCGTCCACCACTCCGGTGTCGGCGAGCACCACGTCGACGGTGAGGTCGGGCGCGTGCTGCCTGAGCACCTCGAGGTGCTGCTGCGGCGAGAAGTCGTCGGTCTCGCCGGGCTGCGGCGCGAGGTTGAGCGTCACCAGGCGCCTGGCCTTGGTCAGATGCAGCGCCTCGGCCAGTTCGGGCACCTTCAGGTGCGGCAGCACGCTGGTGAACCACGAGCCGGGCCCGAACACCACCCAGTCGGCGTCGAGCACCGCCCGTACCGCCTCCTGGCTGGCCGGAGGGTTCTCGGGAACCAGGGAGATCGCCTGGACCCTGCCGGGGGTCAGCGCGCACGCCACCTGGCCGCGCACCGTCGAGATCACCCCGTCGAGCTCCACCCTGGCGACGATGTCGAGCGGGACCGAGGCCATCGGCAGCACCCTGCCCCTGGCGCCGAGCAGCCGCCCCACCCAGTCGAGACCGGCCACGGGGTCGCCGAGCAGCTCCCACAACGCCACGATCAGCAGGTTGCCGACGGCGTGGCCGTGCAGGTCGCCCTCGCTCCTGAACCGGTGCTGGACCACCTCGCTCCAGGTGATGCCCCACTCGTCGTCGCCGCACAGCGCGGCCAGCGCCATGCGCAGGTCGCCCGGTGGAAGCACGCCGAGCTCACGCCTCAGCCTGCCGCTGGAGCCTCCGTCGTCGGCGACGGTCACCACGGCGGTCAGCTCGTCCGTCACGTTCCGCAGGGCCGACAGCGAGGCGTAGAGCCCATGCCCACCGCCGAGCGCCACCACCTTGGGCTTGCGGCCCATCGACGCCGCTGACTCCACCGGCAGGGAACCGTCATCCAGGCTTCCCACCGGCGACGCCGCCCGCCGCCCGCCCCCGGAACCACCCTGCACGCGACCCTCCGGCAGAGAACCCTCATCCAGATTTCCCACCGGTGCCGCCGCCCGCCGCCCGCCGCCGGAACCACCCTGGACGGGATCATCGGCGATCGTGGGGTCACCCGGGTCAGGAAAGGGCCCCATCGAGGGGCTGCCCTGACGGGTGCGGCCGCCCTGTCCGCCGGGAGCACCCTGTCCGCCGGGAGCACCCTGTCCGCTGAGAGCACCTTGTCCGGTGGGGGCACCGGTCTCGTCGGCTGAGCCGTCTACACCCTCGCGCCCATCCGTCACTCCCGACCCACATCCCGGTGACTCACCTGGACCTCCATCCCGCGGTCACGCAACCGCCCGCCGAGCTGCTCGGCCATCGCCACACTGCGGTGCTTGCCGCCCGTGCAGCCGACCGCCAGCGTCGCATAGCTCTTGCCCTCGCGCGCGTATCCAGTCGCGACGATCTTGAAAGCCTCCTCGTAGGCGTCGAGGAACTCCTTCGCGCCGGCCTGTCCGAGGACGTAGTCGCGCACGGGGCTGTCAAGGCCGTTCATCGGCCGCAGCTCGGGCACCCAGTGCGGGTTGGGCAGGAACCTGCAGTCGACCACCAGGTCGGCGTCGACGGGCAGGCCGTACTTGAAGCCGAAGGAGACCACGTTGACCCGCAGCCCCGGCCTGTTGTCGCCGCCGAAGTAGGCGACGATCTTGTTGCGCAGTTCGTGGACGTTGTGCGCGGAGGTGTCGATCACCAGGTCGGCGTTGGCGCGCACCTCGCGCAGGATGCCGCGCTCACGGGCGATGCCGTCGACCAGCCGCCCGTCGCCCTGCAGCGGATGGGGCCTGCGGACGTTCTCGAACCTGCGCACCAGCTCCTCGTCGCTGGCCTCGAGGAACACCACGCGGACGCGGACGCCGCGCCCCTCGAGCTCCTCGATCGCGGCGTTGAGATCGGTGGTGAAGGCCAGGCTGCGCACATCGACCACGGCGGCCACCTTGTCGGCGGCCAGCTTGACCCTGCCCGCCTCCTCGGCCATGGCGAACAACAGCCCGGGCGGAAGGTTGTCGATGACGAACCAGCCGAGGTCCTCCAGCGCCTTGGCCGCAGTGCTGCGCCCGGCTCCTGACATGCCGGTCACGATGACGAACGCGGTTCCGGCGCGTCCTTGATCCTCTGGGCTGCTCATAACCTCACTACTCCTGGGCAAGCCTCGACACGATCACCTCTGCGGTCGCGCGGCCGATGCCGGGAACCTCGCAGATCTCGGCCACACCGGCCTCGCGCAGCCGCTTCACGGAGCCGAAATGTTTCAGCAGCGCCTGCCTGCGCGCCGGACCGAGGCCAGGCACGCCGTCGAGCGCGCTCTCCTTCACCGTCTTGGACCGCTTGGAACGATGGTAGGCGATGGCGAAGCGATGTGCCTCGTCGCGGACGCGTTGCAGCAGGTAGAGGCCCTCGCTCGACCGCGGCATGATGACCGGCTGGTCGTCGCCAGGCAGCCAGACCTCCTCCAGGCGCTTGGCCAGGCCGCACACCGCGACGTCGTCGACGCCGAGCTCGTCGAGCGCGCGCTGGGCCGCCGCCGCCTGGGGGCCCGCGCCGTCGACCACGACCAGGTTGGGCGGATAGGCGAACTTGCGCGGCCTTCCGGTCTCCGGGTCGATCGGCCCGTGCACGTCGTCCTCAGCGGCGAGCTCGCCCGTCGCCGACTTCTCCTCCAGATAGCGCTTGAACCTCCGGGTGATCACCTCGTGGATCGAGGCGACGTCACCCTCCTTCGTCCGTACGGCGAAGCGCCGGTACTCGCTCTTGCGCGCCAGCCCGTCCTCGAACACCACCATCGAGGCCACCACGTTCTCGCCCTGAAGGTGGGAGACGTCGTAGCACTCGATGCGCAGCGGCACCTGGTCGAGGTCGAGCGCGTCGGCGATCTCCTGCAGCGCCTTGCTGCGCGTCGTCAGGTCGCTGGCCCTGCGGATCTTGTGCTGGGCGAGCGATTCCTTGGCGTTGCGCTCGACGGTCTCCATCAACGACTTCTTGTCGCCACGCTGCGGCACCCGCAGCTCCACCCGCGCGCCCCGCTGCTCGGAGAGCAGTTCGGTGACGGCCTCGGCGTCGGGCGGCATGGCCGCGACGAGCACCTCCTTGGGGATCTCGCCCTCGGAGTAGATCTGCAGCAGGAAGTGCTCGACCAGATCGCCGGGCGTGGTCTCCTCGACCTTGTCGACCACCCAGCCGCGCTGGCCCCTGATGCGCCCACCTCGCACGTAGAAGACCTGGATGGCGGCCTCGAGCGGGTCCTCCGCCAGGGCGACCACATCGGCGTCGGTGGCGTCGCCGAGCACGACCGCCTGCTTCTCCAGCGCCCGCTGCAGGGCCTGGACGTCGTCGCGGATCCTGGCGGCCCTTTCGTACTCCTGCTGACCGGCCGCCTCGCGCATGTCCTGCTCGAGGCGCTTGATGAAGCGCCCGGTGTTGCCCGCCATGAAGTCGCAGAAGTCTTCCGCCAGGTCGCGGTGCTCCTCGGGAGTGACCCTGCCCACGCACGGCGCCGAGCACTTGTCGATGTAGCCGAGCAGGCACGGCCTGCCGATCTGCCCCGCCCTCTTGAACACCCCTGCCGAGCAGGTGCGTACGGGGAAGACGCGCAGCAGCAGGTCGACGGTCTCGCGGATGGCCCAGGCGTGGGAGTAGGGCCCGAAGTAGCGCGTGCCCTTCTTCTTCGCCCCGCGCAGGACCTGCACGCGGGGGAACTCCTCGCCCATCGTGACCGCGAGGTAGGGATAGGACTTGTCGTCGCGGTACTTGACGTTGAAGCGCGGGTCGAACTCCTTGATCCAGGAGTATTCGAGCTGGAGCGCCTCGACCTCGGTGCCGACGACGGTCCAGTCGACGCCGGCCGCGGTGGTGAGCATGGTCTGCGTGCGCGGGTGCAGCCCCGCGAAGTCGGCGAAGTAGGAGTTGAGCCGCTGACGCAGGCTCTTCGCCTTGCCCACGTAGATCACCTGGGCGTTGGCGTCGCGGAATCGGTAGACCCCTGGAGAGTCGGGGATCGACCCGGGCTTGGGCCGGAAACTCAAGGTGCTCGCCACATCCAAAAGCCTATAGGTCGCCACCGACAACCAAGCTCGCCCCTCGGCACGGCAAAGAGCGGCACGGCAAAGAGTCGCGCGGGTCCACGACACGATCCGTCCGGCGGGCGAGTCGATCACGTTGACGGTGAAGGCGCCCCGGGGGAAGGCGGTGTCGTGGCTGCCGGGCCGGCAAGCCGCTCGATCGTCGCCGTGCCGGCAGCGGCCGTTGCTCTGCGCCGTTGCGTGTGGTTCTGGCGCTTCGATCAGCGCGTGCCGTCGGCGCGCTCGTGGGCGGATGTGAGCCGGCGTGCGGCGTCAATCAGCTCGGCGCGGTCGGCGAAGCGGCGAACTGCTACTGTCTGACGTGAGAATTGATAATAGCGCTTCCAGAATCTCCGCAGAATCGCTTCTGAAGGTCGCGGCCCTGCACGCGGACGCCCCGGAGCCGGCGACGTCGTGCACGTCGCGAACGCCGGTGGCGGTCTGCCGGCCGCGCCTCTGGTTCGGCGAGACCCTGTCGCTGCCCGGCACCCAGCTCCCCGACCTCGCGCTGCCGCCGACCACGATCCACGCCTTCCCCATCACCGGCGAGCGTCACCGGCGTCGCGTCCGTGGTGTTCGACGCGAGCTGGAGGTCCTTCGTGTCCACCCTCGTGAAGGCGCGACGACATCTGCGAGCGGTACGCCAGGCGCAACGCCATCGTGCCCGCTCTGATCGAGCGGGCACGCGCGCGGCCGGCTTCGGGCGGAGTTGGACGCCGAGGCGCTGTCGGACCAGCTGGCCGGCGCCCTCAAACACCGAGTGATGATCACAGAAGCGCCGGTCGACCGAGGCCTATGCGAACGGCTCGCGTCCTCCGCGCTCAAAGGGAGCACGACATGTCCATGATCGTTGAAACGGCCATCGTCCGCGAGATCGACGCCGAGACCATCGGCTCGCCCACCGCCACAGGACGGTTGCTGCTCGACTCCGACGACACCGGCGGAGCGCTGAGCACCGTCAGGATGACGCTCGCCGAGGGCGCGGACGGCGCCGCGCCGCACCACCACGCCACCTCGACCGAGCTGTTCTACATCTTGCAGGGCAAGGCCCGCATCCTGTTCGGAGGGGAGATCGTGACACTGCAGGAGGGCGACGTGGCGGCGGTGCCCCCGCTCACGCCCCACGCCTTCGCCGCCGCCCCCGGCCACACCGCCGACCTCCTCATCGTCGTCGCCCCCGGCATCCAGCGATTCGCCTACTTCCGGCTGCTCGACCGCCTCCGCAGAGGTGAGGCCACGCTCGAGGAGCTGCTGGCCTCCCAGGACCTGTACGACAACCACTTCCTCGACAGCCCCGCCTGGACACGCGACCGCCAGGCGTCCTGATCCCGGACCCCTCACCGAAGGAGATCATCTTGTCCACCACGTTGCCGTCCCGGAGCACCGTCGGCACCGTTCTCGCCGTCGTAGGCAGCTTCTTCATCATCTACGTCGGAGTGAACTATCTGCTGGCCCCACAGTCCACCGCGCCCGATTTCGGCCTGCCGAGCTGGCCGCGGGGGGAGGGCTCGGGATTCCTTGCCGTCAAAGGAGTCCGCGACATAGTGTCCGGCCTGGTGATCCTCGCGGTCCTCGCCGCAGGGAACCGTCGCGTCCTGGGCTGGGTGATGCTGGCCACGGCGCTCACCCCCCTCGGCGACATGCTCATCGTGCTGCTCTCCAGCGGAGTACCCGCGACCGCCTTCGGCGTGCACGGCGCCACCGCCGCGGCAGTCATCCTCGCCGGCGCTCTCCTGCTGAGCGATTCGCGAACCCACTCCCCGCAATCCATCTCCTGACAACCGGCCCAAGGGCCGGCGCGCCGCGGTGACCTGAACCCGCCATGGCTCAGCGGCCAGGACCCACCTCGGCGAGACGGCCGGCGAGGAAGGCGCGCTCGGCGTCGTTGCCCGCCAGTGAGAGCGCCCTTTCGTAGGCCACGGCGGCGTCGGCCTCGCGGCCCAGCCTGCGGAGCAGGTCCGCCTTGATCGCGGGCAGATAGCGATAGCCGGCCAGGCGCTCGTCCTGCTCGAGCGCCTCGATCTCGGCCAGCGCGCTGGCCGGTCCTGCGACCATCGCGACCGCCACGGCCCTGTTGAGCGCCACCACCGGGGACGGCCACACCTGCAACAGCCGGTCGTAGAGCAGCAGGATCTGCGGCCAGTCGGTGTCGTCGTACGTCGGCGCGCTCGCGTGCAGCGCCGCGATGGCGGCCTGCAGGGCGAACCGGCCGGGGTCGCCGCCGCCAAGTGCCCCCAGGACCAGCTCGTGCGCCTGCGCGATGGCCTCCTGGTCCCATGCCGAACGGTCCTGGCCGTCCAGCGGCAGCAGGCGGCCGTCCCCGGCCGTACGGGTGGCCCTGCGGGCGTGGTTGGCCAGGAGCAGGGCGAGCAGTCCTCTGACCTCGCGCTCGCCTGGCATCAGGCCGTGGAGCATCCGCGCCAGCTCCAGCGCGCGCCCCTCCAGGTCGGTCCTGGTCAGCGAGGGCCCCTCCGGCGCGGTGTGTCCCGTGGTGAAGAGCAGGTGGATCGTGGTGAGAACCGCGTCGAGCCGCTCCGGCAGCTCGTCGGCCGTGGGCATCCTGAAGGGGATGCGAGCAGCCGCGATCTTCTTCTTCGCCCGCGTGATCCTGGCCGCCATGGTCGGCTCGGAAACCAGGAACGCCCCGGCGACGTGCGCGGTCGGCACGCCGCAGACCAGCCGCAGGGTGAGGGCGACCTGCGCCTCGGTGGCCAGGGCGGGGTGGCAGCACAGGAAGACCAGTCGCAGCCGGTCGTCGTGGACCTGCGGGCCCGCCGCGGCGTCCTGGCCCGTCACCGCCTCGGGCTCCACCAGCAGGTGGAGCTTCGAGCGCAGGGTCCTGGCCCTGCGCAGGGCGTCCAGCGCGTTGTGCCTGGCCGCGACGGTCAGCCAGGCGCCCGGCCTGTCCGGCACGCCGTCGCGTGTCCAGGCGTCGAGCGCGGCTGCGTACGCGTCCTGCACGCACTCCTCGGCCAGGTCGAGGTCGCGGGTGACGCGCACCGTCGCGGCGAGCACCGCGGCCCACTCGCGACGGTGCACCTCGGCCAGCACCTGCTGAAGAGAGGTCACTGCTCGAGCAGCGGCCGCACCTCGACGGCGCCATCCATGATCGGCAGCAGCCTGCCGATGGCGATCGCCGCTTCGAGATCCGTGGTCTCGACCACGAAGAAGCCGGCGATCACCTCCTTGCTCTCGATGAAGGGGCCATCAGTGACCAGGCCGCCCTTGTGGATCGTCCTGGCGGCGGCGGCGGGCTGCAGCGCCTGTTCGTAGACGACCTTCGCCCCCATCTCGGTGATCTTCTCCCCCGCCCGCAGGTTGGCCTCCATGACCTCGGGCGGGATGTCGGCCACGCCTCCGGGGGTCTCCTTCTCGTAGATCAGAATCGCGTACTGCGGCATGGCCCCTCCTTGCCTGCTCGCTCGCCCCGATCACCAGTTACCGGTCTCGGGGCCCATCGCGCCGTACTCCACCTTGCCATCCCTGGCGTACGTGCTGATGAGAACCCCGGTGTTCGACGCCGCGGTGTCGACGAGCCTGAGCCCGGACGGCATGGTCCCGTCGGCGAAGAGCCGCTTGCCCGAACCGAGCAGCACGGGGAAGACCAGCACGTGGAAGCTGTCCACGAGGTCGTGTGCGAGCAGCGTCTGGATCAGCCGCCCGCTGCCGTGGACCTGGATCTCGCCGCCCTCGCCCTGCTTGAGCTCGCCGACCGCCTTCGCCACGTCACCGGTGAGCAGCGTCGAGTTCTGCCACGACACGCTCTCCAGCGTGCGCGACGCGACGTACGTGCGCAGGCTGTTCATCCTGGCCCCGATCGGGTCGTCGGCGTCTGCCAACGGCCAGGTGGCGGCGAAGGTGTCGTAGGTCCTGCGTCCGAGCAGGAGCGCGCCCGCCCTCCCGACCAGCGCGGCCATCCGCTGGATGAGCTGCTGGTCCATGTGCGGCACGGCCCAGCCACCGTGCTCGAATCCGCCGTCGCGGTCCTCGTCGCCGCCGCCAGGGGCCTGCATGACGCCGTCCAGGGACACGAACGTGGTCACCATCAGTGTGCGCATGTCGATTCCTCCGCTGTACCTGTCGGGGAGGACGTCGGTGGTGACGCCCTCATCACCTACGGCGAACGAGAGGGGCGAGAATCGACACCATGCGCGAGACCGACGGCGAACGCCGGACATGAAGACGCCCGCCGTACCGGAAGGTGCGGCGGGCGGCGACCTCAGCCCAGCGAGATCGACTCTCCGTCGATCTTGAAGGCGACCTCGGGCAGCGGCTTGGTGGCGGGTCCGTCCTTGACCGACCCGTCCTCGATGCTGAACTTGCTGCCGTGGCAGGGACAGTCGATCGTCCCGTTCCCGACCGACGCCACCGGGCACCCCTTGTGGGTGCAGAGGGCGCTGAAACACTTGAACTCGCCGGCGACCGGCTGGGTCACGACGACCTTCTGCTCCTTGAAGATCGTCCCGCCTCCGACCGGCACCTCGGCCTTCGTCGTGAGCGCCGCCGTACCGCCCGCGCCTCCACTGGCGGACGCGGAGGCGGAGGCGGACGCGGAGGGCGCCGCCGAACCGGCCGACGCCTGCGGGGCCGCGCTGGTCACCGCCTCGCCGTCGCCACCACACGCCGCCAGCATCACGGCCATGCCGCCCGCTCCCACACCCGCGATAACCGTCCTGCGGCTCTTAAGATCGTCTCGCATGCGAACAAACCAACCGCAGACAGCTGAGAAAATTGTGAAAGGACGCGCTCTATCCCAGTGAGATCTTCTCGCCGTCGACCGTGATCTTCTTCTCCGCCAGCGCCTTGGTCGCCGGCCCGTTGGCGACGGAGCCGTCGGCGATGTTGTACTTGCTGCCGTGGCAGGGGCAGTTGATGGTGCCGTCCTCGACGCTGTCGACCGGACATCCCTGGTGGGTGCAGATGGCCGAGAAGCACTTGAACTCACCCGCTGAGGGCTGGGTCACCACGACCTTCTGCTGGGCGAAGACCTTGCCGCCACCCTCGGGGATGTCGGCCGTACTGGCCAGTTCCTCCCCCGCGGGCTTCTTGGCCCTCTTCGACTTCGTGGGCTCGGGGGCCGACGAGTCCGACTGCGTGGGCTCCTGCTCGGCCACGGTGTCGGCCGGCTGGCCGTAACCGGCGCAGGCGGTGAGCAGCGCGCCCAGGCTCACACCCCCGGCTCCCAGCACCACCGCGCGACGTGTCGTCTCTGCCATGATGATCACCCTCCAGGTTCGCTGTCTCTTCTCAGGTACGGCAGCGCGTGCGCGCCGGTTCAGCCTCCCCTGAGCCGATCCCTCGCACCAGGCAGTTTTACGGGTTCACAGGATGACGATTCCGTCGCCCTCGACCTTGAGAGGGAACTCCGCCAGCGGCGCCTTGGCCGGGCCCTTGAGACACTTGCCGCTGTCGAGGGCGAACTCGCTGCCGTGGCAGGGGCAGGTCATCACGCCGTCCTCGGGGCGTCCCACCGAGCAGCCCTTGTGCGGGCAGTTGGCGGTGAAGGCCTTGAAAACGCCCGAGGTGGGCTGAGTGATCACGATCTTCCACTCGTTGATCACCTTGCCGCCGCCCACCGGGACGTCCGCCTTCTTGGCGATGACCTTGCCCTTGATGCCGGGCGGCACGATGGCCGCGGCGCTGCCGTCGGCGCCCGCGCACCCCGCCAGCGCCGCTCCGCACACGGCCACGCCCGTCGCTCCCAGCACCTCACGCCGACCCCATGCGGGCATGCCGCTACCCCGCTCCTCGCCTGCCATGTCGCCCCTCCGCGATCCCCCGACGCCCATGTCAGGCCGGGCCTTTACCTGCTGTTCAGCCTATTGAGACCCCCCGGCGGTCCCGAATCCGGGCCCCTGCGGAGGATCGCGAGGGCGTCAGACGGAAAGGATCTTGCGCAGGAAGCGGCCCGTGTGACTCTCGTCCACGAGTGCCACCTCTTCGGGCGTGCCCGAGGCCACCAGGGTGCCGCCGCGGGAACCGCCCTCGGGGCCCATGTCGATGACCCAGTCGGCGGTCTTGATCACGTCGAGGTTGTGCTCGATCACGATGACCGTGTTGCCGCCGTCGACCAGCCGCCCGAGAACGCCCAGCAGCCGCCTGATGTCCTCGAAGTGCAGACCGGTGGTCGGCTCGTCGAGCACGTAGATCGTCCGGCCCGTCTGGCGGCGCTGCAGCTCGGAGGCGAGCTTCACGCGCTGCGCTTCACCGCCCGACAGCGTGGTCGCGGGCTGGCCGAGCCGCACGTAGCCCAGACCGACGTCGTTGAGGGTCTGCAGGTGCCGCCTGATCGCCGGGATGGCCTCGAAGAACGACAGCGCCTCCTCGATCGGCATGTCGAGGACCTCGGAGATGGTCTTGCCCTTGTAGTGGACCTCCAGCGTCTCCCTGTTGTACCGGGCGCCGTGGCAGACCTCGCAGGGGACGTAGACGTCGGGCAGGAAGTTCATCTCGATCTTGATGGTGCCGTCGCCCGCGCACGCCTCGCAGCGCCCGCCCTTGACGTTGAAGCTGAAGCGCCCCGGCTGGTAGCCGCGCACCTTCGCCTCGGTGGTGGCCGCGAACAGCTTGCGGACGTGGTCGAACACCCCTGTGTAGGTCGCGGGGTTGGAGCGCGGGGTGCGCCCGATCGGCGACTGGTCGACGTGGACCACCTTGTCGACCTGGTCCATGCCGTTGACCCGCGAGTGACGGCCGGGCACCGTGCGGGCGCCGTTGAGCTCCTTGGCCAGTGCGTTGTAGAGGATGTCGTTGACCAGCGTGGACTTGCCGGAGCCAGACACACCGGTGACCGCGGTGAACACCCCGAGCGGGAAGTCGATGTCGACGCCCTTCAGGTTGTGCTCACGGGCGCCCTTCACCGTGATCTGCCGCTTCTTGTCGCGCTTGCGGCGCTTGGCGGGAACGGCGATGGACCTGCGGCCCGACAGGTAGGCGCCGGTCATCGACTCCTCACTGTCGAGGAGGTCCTGGACGGTGCCCGAGACCACGACCTGGCCGCCGTGCTCGCCCGCGCCAGGACCGATGTCGACCACCCAGTCGGCGGCGGCGATGGTGTCCTCGTCGTGCTCGACGACGATCAGCGTGTTGCCCATGTCGCGCAGCCTGATCAGGGTGTCGAGCAGGCGCATGTTGTCGCGCTGGTGCAGGCCGATGGACGGCTCGTCGAGGACGTAGAGCACGCCCACCAGGCCGGAGCCGATCTGCGTGGCCAGGCGGATGCGCTGCGCCTCACCACCTGCCAGGGTGCCGGCCGCGCGGTCCATCGTGAGGTAGTCGAGGCCGACGTCGAGCAGGAAGCCCATGCGGGCGTTGATCTCCTTGACCACCCGCTCGGCGATGTGCATGTCGCGGTCGGACAGCTTCAGCGAGGCGAGGAACTTGGCGCACTCGCCGATCGACATGCCCGAGACGTCGGCGATGGACATGTCGGCGACGGTCACGGCCAGCGAGACCGGCTTGAGCCGCCTGCCCTCGCAGGTCGGGCACGGGATCTCGCGCATGTAGCCCTCGAAGCGCTCACGCGTGGAGTCGCTCTCGGCCTCGGCGTGCCTGCGCTGCACCCACGGGATCACTCCCTCGTAGGTGGTGTAGTAGGAGCGCTGCCTGCCGTAGCGGTTGCTGTAGCGGACGTGGACCTGTTCGTCGTGGCCGAAGAGCAGCGACTTCTGCGCCTTCTTCGGCAGCTTCTCCCACGGGGTGTCGAGGTTGAAGCCCATGGTGAGGCCGAGCGCCTCGACCAGGCGCACGAAGTACTCGCTGGTGTGGCCACCGGCCCAGGGGTTGAGCGCGCCGTCGCCGAGCGTCTTCTCGGGGTCGGGCACGACGAGGTCGGGGTCGACCTCCATCTTGGTGCCCAGGCCGGTGCACTCGGGGCAGGCGCCGAAGGGGGAGTTGAAGGAGAACGAGCGCGGCTCGAGCTCCTCGAACGACAGGTCGTCGTAGGGGCAGTAGAGGTGCTCGGAGTAGAAGCGCTCACGGCCGGGGTCGTCTTCGGGCAGGTCGACGAATTCGAGCGTGATCGTGCCGCCGGACAGTGTCAGCGCGGTCTCGACCGAGTCGGTCAGCCGCCTGCGCGAGGACTCCTTCACCGACAGCCGGTCGACGATGACCTCGATGTCGTGCTTCTCGTACTTCTTCAGCGTCGGCGGCTCTTCGAGACGGATCACCGTGCCGTCGACCCTGGCCCTGGCGAAGCCCTTGGTCTGCAGCTCGCGGAACAGCTCGGCGTACTCGCCCTTGCGGCCCCTGACGACGGGGGCGAGCACCTGGAAGCGGGTGCCCTCCTCGAGCTCCATCACCCTGTCGACGATCTGCTGGGGGGTCTGCCTGGCGATCGGGCGGGCGCAGGCGGGACAGTGGGGCTTGCCGATGCGGGCCCACAGCAGCCTCAGGTAGTCGTAGACCTCGGTGATGGTGCCGACCGTGGAGCGGGGGTTGCGGCTGGTCGACTTCTGGTCGATGGAGACCGCGGGAGACAGGCCCTCGATGAAGTCGACGTCGGGCTTGTCCATCTGGCCGAGGAACTGCCTGGCGTAGGACGACAGGGACTCGACGTAGCGGCGCTGCCCCTCGGCGAAGATCGTGTCGAAGGCCAGGCTCGACTTGCCCGAGCCGGACAGCCCGGTGAAGACGATCAGGGAGTCTCGCGGAAGGTCCAGCGAGACGTCCTTGAGGTTGTGTTCACGTGCGCCACGCACGATCAAACGGTCTGCCACGGTGATCCCGACGTCGAAGGTGTTGATAGGTCCACGGGGGATGGTAGAGGGAGGGTCCGACAATTTCGGGGGTCCGCTGGCGCCCCGTCGGAAACTTCCCTCACCAGAGTACGGCTTTCTCCCGAGCCGGTACCGGTTCCTTGCAGGTTCAACCACGTGAACTGCGGCATTATGCCCGCATGAGCGTTCTCCCGTCCCTGCGTGCCGAGATCGCGGCCGCCACCGACAGGCTCATGGCGACCGCCGCCGACCTGGGCGACGCCGACGTCACCGCCCCCTCCGCGCTGCCGGGCTGGAGCAGAGGCCACGTGCTGACCCACCTCGCCCGCAACGCCGACGGTCTGGTGAACCTGCTGCGCTGGGCCAGGACGGGGATCGAGACGCCGCAGTACCCGGACCCCGCCGCGCGGGCGGCCGAGATAGAGGAGGGAGCGGCGAGGCGGGCCGCCGAGCACCGCGCCGACCTCGAGCTCAGCGCCGCGCGGCTGGCCACGGCGATCGACGAGCTGCCGCAGCCCGCCTGGTCGGCCATGGTCCGCGCGCTCAGACCGCCCCCGCACCCCGTCTGGTACGTGCTGGTCCGGCGGGTGCGCGAGCTGGAGCTCCACCATGTCGACCTCCGCGCCGGCTACACCCCCGACGACTGGCCGGAGGCGTTCGTGTTGAGGGAGTTGCACGACTGCCTGGCCTGCTGGCCGTACGGCAGGAGCACGGTCGGCGCCATCGTGCTGGAGGAGCCCGCGCGGGAGTGGCGGCAACTGGGTGAGGGGCCGGTGGTGCGGGGCACGGCCCGCGACGTGCTCGCCTGGCTGACCGGACGGTCGGCCGGGGAGAGGATTAGGGTGGTGTACGAGGGGCCGCGCGCCGAGGGCGACCGGCTGCCGTCGCCACCCCCTTGGCTGACCATGCCCGCCCCCGCGAACCTCCCGACGGCGCCTCCCGACACCTACCCAGAGGAGAGCCCATGACTTACACAGGCGATGTTCAGGTAGGCGGCCCCGCCGACGTGCGGGAGCTGTCCAAGCTCACCGTCACCAAGCTCGCCGTGGGCCCGTTCGACAACAACGCCTACCTGCTGCGCTGCACGGACACCGGCGAGGGGGTGCTCATCGACGCCGCCGCCGAGCCCGACAGGCTGCTCGCGCTGATCACCGACCAGCCCCTTGCCGCCGTGGTGACCACCCACCAGCACGGCGACCACTGGCAGGGGCTCGAGCAGGTGGTCAAGGTGACGGGCGCGGCGACCATCGCCCACCCGCTCGACGCGGGCGCTCTGCCGATCGCGCCCGACCGGCTGGTGGAGCACGGCGACAGGATCTCGGTGGGCGTCGTCACGCTCGAGGTCATCCACCTGCGCGGCCACACGCCAGGCTCGATCGCGCTGCTGTACGACGGCGGCGACGGCCAGCAGCACCTGTTCACCGGCGACTCGCTGTTTCCCGGCGGCGTGGGCAACACGGGCAAGGACCCCGAGCGCTTCACCCAGCTCTACGACGACGTGGTGGAGCGGCTGTTCGACCGGTTGCCCGACCAGACCAGGGTGTACCCGGGCCACGGCAAGGACACCACCCTGGGCGCGGAGCGGCCCTCACTGCCCGAGTGGCGGGCCCGCGGCTGGTAGCCGCGCTCTCCCGTGTACGGCAGGCGCGATGTCTCGCAGGCCCTCCGTCGTGGCGGCGCGGCGGCGGCTCCCGGGGAGCGTCCCCTGGACGGAGCGGCACCGGTGACCGCGCAGGCGCGTTGGGGGGCCTGCCGTACAGGGGTGACGGTCAGGAACCGTTGGGGGCCTGCCGTCCAGGATGTCGGTCAGAAACCGTTGGGGGCCTGCCGTCCAGGGTGACGGTCAGGAACCGGAGAGGATGCGGACGATGCGGTCGGCGGCGGCTCCGGGATCGGCGGTGCTGGCCAGCACCTCGCCCCACGACCACCGGTAGAACCAGCCCTCGTCCAGCGCGACGCAGTCGACGGTCTCGGTGAGGTGGCCGGGGCCCGGTTCGCCGACCCGCAGCGAAGGCGGGTCGGCGCGCAGACGGGTGGAGAGCCCGCGCAGTTCGAGCTCGCCGGCCAGCCGGCCGAGGAAGTAGGTGCGGGTGTGCTCGCGCATGCTCCCATTGAAGCCGAGCGAGCACGCCCTCAGCAGGCGGGGGCGCTCGTCAGTCGCCGACGCTCGTGGATTCCTTGCGCTCCTTGCGCTGCTCGCGCTTGAAGAACAGCACCCGCAGCGGGATCGCCGTGACAAGTGCGATCTGCATGGTGGCGCCGACCTGGATGAGCGTGTCGCCGCCCTGCGGCCAGGCCGCCCACGTCGTGAGGCAGGCCACGTTGATCATGATCCAGGCGAGCACGACGGCCGCCAGCTGCCCCTTGGGCTTGGGGTACTCGATGCGGCTCACCATCAGCCACGCGACCGCGAGCACCGCGGCCAGCGAGAACCAGTTGGGCTGGAACAGCAGCACGATCGAGACGACCGTCATCGCGCCCATCGGGATGGGCAGGCCCATGAAGTCGCCGCTCTTGGTCTTGACGCAGGCGAAGCGGGCCAGTCGCACGCAACCGGCGATGAGGACCGAGGCCGCTGCCACGATCACCGCCGTGAGCGGCAGTTTGCCGGTGAAGCCGCCCCAGATGACGACCATGAAGGCGGGCGCGAAGCCGAAGCTGATCACATCGGCCAGGTTGTCGAGCTCGGCGCCCATGGCCGAGGCGCGGAAACGCCGCGCCACCAGGCCGTCGAACAGGTCGCAGGTGGCTCCGATGAGCAGCAGGACCACCGCGGTGGCGAAGTAGCGAGGGTCGGGCAGGAAGCCGTCTCCCGCCTTCAGCGCCTGGATGGCCGAGGAGGCGAGCACGCACACGGCGAGGAAGCCGCACAGCGCGTTGCCGAGGGACAGCGAGTCGGCCGCGGAGAGCCGGAAGGCCTTGCCCACCGGTCCGCGCGGCTCCTCGTCGTCGGCCTGCCAGCTTCCAGCGTCAGCCGCGGTCAATGGGAGTCACCCCCGCCACCGTCTTGTCTCCCACGGTCACCGCGGGTGAGATTCCTTCGGGAAGGTAGATGTCGACGCGCGAGCCGAACCTGATGAGGCCGATCCGCTCCGTCTGCGAGAGCTTGTCCCCGACGTTCACGTACGGCACGATCCTGCGCGCCACCGCGCCCGCGATCTGCACCATCTCGATGTCGCCGAGCGCGGTCTCGAAATGCCACACCACGCGCTCGTTCTGGTCGCTGTCCTTGTTGAAAGCCGGCAGGAACCCACCCGCCACATGCTGCACGGAGGTGACGGTTCCCGCAAGGGGCGCCCTGTTGACGTGCACGTTCAGCGGGCTCATGAAGATCGCGACGCGCGTGCGCCCGTCCGGCCAGGAGTCGATGCTCTGCACGACGCCGTCGGCGGGAGAGAGGATCCTTCCCTCCCCCGGCACACGGTCGGGGTCGCGGAAGAACCAGAGCATGGCTCCGGTGAGCGCGGTCAGCGGCACGGCGGCCACACCCCAGCGCCGGTCACGGCGGCTGAGGAGCGTCGTGGCGGCCGCAGCGGCCACGGTCGGGAAGAGCCATGGAGACACACCGCGGGCAAGCCGCACGCGGCGGCTCTGCAGGCGGCTTGCGGAATCGTCTGACACTGACAACCTTTGATGGTGACTATGGACGGGCGCTTTGCCGAGATGTTACAGAACTCGAAACCCTTACACGAAGCAAAGCGCCTTTGACCACCGTCGCGCTAGCCCTCGTTGGCACTCGCGGAGGTGGGAATTTCCTTCCCCTTCCGCGCGTCGCTCCGCGACTTCAGCAGGCTCGCCACGGTGGTGACGACCATCGTCACGCCGATCACGGACAGGGACACCCAGATGGGCACCTCGGGAGCCCACGACACATGGCTGGCGTGCAGGGCCTCCAGAATCAGCTTAACCCCGATGAAGCCCAGGATGAACGCCAGACCGTAACTGATGTAGACGAGCCGCTGCAGCAGTCCGCCCAGCAGGAAGTAGAGCTGACGCAGTCCCATCAGCGCAAAGGCGTTGGCGGTGAAGACGATGAAGGGGTCCTGCGTGAGGCCGAAGATGGCCGGAATCGAGTCGAGCGCGAACAGCAGGTCGGTGGTGCCGATGGCGACCATGACGATCAGCATCGGGGTGACCATGCGCCTGCCGTCGATCTTGACGGTCACCTTGTGGCCGACGTAGTCGGGCGTCGTGGGGAAGGCCCTGCGCACCCAGCGCAGCAGCGCGTTCTCGCTGAACTCGTCCTCGTCGTGGCCGTGCTGGCGGATCAGGTTGATCGCGGTGTAGAGCAGGAAGGCGCCGAAGACGTAGAACAGCCAGCTGAACCTCTGCAGCGCCGCCGCGCCGAGCGCGATGAAGATGCCGCGCATGACCAGCGCCATCAGGATGCCGACGAGCAGCACCCTGTGCTGGTAGACCTTCGGAACGGCGAAGCGTCCCATGATGATGAAGAAGATGAAGAGGTTGTCGACGCTGAGGCTGTATTCGGTGATGTAGCCGGCGAAGAACTGTCCCGCATGGGTCGCGCCCTGAGTCGCCCAGAGGATGATGCCGAAGATGATGGCCAGGAGCACGTAGAAGCTGACCCAGAAACCGGCCTGCTTCATCGAGAACTCGCGGGCCTCACCGCGGTCGACGATCCACAGATCCACGGCGATGACGACAAGCAGACCGACGATGACGACGGCCCAAGCCCACAACGGTTCACCCACAGTGATACCAACCCTCCGGCGCGCATGACTGACAGCCGGAGGTCTCTCCCGCCCACACGATGAAGTGGACCGGCAGCCCCGGGAGCCCCGTGGAGCGGGGCGAACCGTGATGACGAGGCTGTCGCGAAGGGATACTCCCCTCCCTAACCCAAGCAGTATAGGAGAACGCCCCTGCCCCGCCTAATCATCCCCTGTCACCGGCCGACCCCCGAGAGTCTCCCGTTCCCTCCGGCCACCAGTCGGCGTCCAGCCGGCCGGAAAGGCCCACTTACTCGCTTCTCCTCCCCACCGGCAGACATCCACGTCATCGGAGGTGATCAGCTACCCCCGCCACCGGCCGACCTCCGAAGGCCACGAGCCCCCGCCCGCCACCTCCTCGCCGCGATCTGCCGACACCGAGAGCGACCACCCACGCCCTCCCGCCATCGGCCGACATCCCTCCCGTCGGCCACCGGTCGGCGTCCAGTCGGCTGGAAGGACCCACCTACTTCTTCCCACCGCCGGGCGGCGCCGGGTAGGCGGCGAGCACCGCCTCGACCGCGTCGGCTGCGTCGGGGAGCTCCGCTCCCCTTCGCGCCGCGGCCTGCGCCCGTCGCCGCCGTTCGGCCGGGTCGTCGATCAGCTCGCGTACGGCGGCGCGCATCGCCTCCACGTCCCCGTACGGCACCAGCACCCCCGCGTCACCCATGAGCTCGGGGATTCCCCCCACGGCGGTGGCGACGACGGGCTTGCCCGCCGTGAGCGCCTCGCTCAGGCTCAGCGGCTGGCCCTCCCAACGGCTCGGCCACACGACCATCGTGGCGGCGGCGAGCAGGTCGGGGATGTCGTCCCTGTTGCCGAGCAGGCGCACCGGCAGCCGCTCGGCGTCGATCCTCGCCTGCAACGCCGCACGCAGGGGCCCCTCCCCCGCCACGAGGAACAACGGCTGCCCCCTGGAGCCTCGCGATCCCCTGTGGCCGGCACCACCGAGGCCACCGGACCGACCCGAGCACCCCTCACTCTTCCGCTCGCCCCCAGCGCCGCCTTCACGGCCGGCGTCTGCCCTGGCGCCGCCGACACCTCGAGCATCATCACCCCTGCTGCCGGCCTCACCGCGAGCGTCTTCCCCGGTGCCGCGCTCACCCGGAGCGCCACCCTCGGTGTCAGCCTCACGGCCACTTCCATCCCGGGTGTCGCCCCCACCCCCACCTAGGGTGTCACCTTCGCCCCTGGCGCCACCCCCGGTGTCGGCATCGCCGCCACCTTCATCCCCGGTGTCGCTCTCGCCTCCCCCTCGGGCGTCGCCATCGCCCCTACCGTCATCCCCGGTGGCGCCCGCACCTCCAGTGCACCCAGCCGCGACGTCGAGCAGAGTGTCGAGGCCCTTCTGCTGGGCCAGCCGCGCGATCGTCAGCACCACAGGCCGCCCCGCCGCCCCCAGCTCCTCCAGCACCTCAGGCACAGGCCTGGTGGCCGCCCGCAGCGGCGGCGCAGGCACCACGGCGGCGCGCACGTCGCGCGCCCCCAGCGCGCGCATCCTGTCGCCCAGGTCGGGCGAGACGACCAGCACCCGATCGGCCCCGCGCGCCACGACGCGCTCCAGCACCGCGTGGACCGCCCCGACCAGCCCACCGGCGGTCAGCGCGTTGTGCAGGGTCACCACCAGCGGCGTGCGCCCTCCCGCCAGCGCCGCGAGGGCCCCCGCCCGCAGACCGTGGGCATGGGCGACGTCCACCTCCTTCAGGCAGCGCCTGATGCGCGCCACCGCCCTGACGTCGTTGACCGGATGCGGCCGGTCGGAGACCTGCACAGGCACGAAGGCCGCCCCTGCCGCGCGGAAGCCGAACTGCTCCTCCACGCTCCGGGGACCGACGACCAGCACCTGGTGTCCGCGCCGCAGCAGCCCTTCGGCCAGCATCATGACGTGCCTGCCCGTGCCGCCCGAGGTCGTGCCGAGCACGAAGGCCACCCGCATCGTCAACCACCCATCCGTGACTCGTCACGTCGTCGCCGCAGCACCGTCCCCGCCAGCGCCGCCGCGTCGGCCCTGTCGACCAGGGCGACGACCGCCGCGCCGACGGCCAGCGCCACGCAGCCCGCCAGCAGCGCGAGGCCCGTCAGGGCGAGCAGACCGGTCGCCGGGACCAGGGCCACCAGCGCCGAGCCCGCCGCGAATCCCGCGCCACCGCCCGCGAAGGCGGCCAGGCTCGCGCGGGCCACGCCCTGCACCGGCGCGGCCCCCCTCGCCCGCGCCACGGCGGCCAGCAGCCAGGCGCCGCCCACCGTCATGCCGGCGGTCATGCCGAGCGCCAGGCCGCCGACCTGCCAACCCGCGGGGAAGACCAGGACGAAGCCCACCTGGGCGAGCATCGCCACCACCCACCCGACCACGGTGCCCGTCGCCGCCGCCCTGCCCTTGCCCGCCGCGTAGAGGACTCTACTGAGGTGGGTGATCAGCCCGTAGCCGACCAGGCCAGGAGCGAACAGGGCGATCGCGCGGGCCAGCTCGGGCGGGGGCACGTCGGTCAGCGACCTGAGGAAGACGACCGCTCCCGGGCCCGCGGCGGCGGCCAGCGCGCCCGCGGCCAGGCCCGAGACCAGCACGACCGCCCTCGTCGTGCGGGCGGCCAGCGCGGCGAAGGGCTCCCACGCCTGCCCGGCCGCGTGCGCGGACAGCCCGGGGAAGGCGCTGGTGGCGATCGGTACGGCCAGCACCGCGTAGGGCACGAGGTAGATGGCCCACGCGTAGTTGTAGACGACGAGCGCTCCGCCGCCGATGGCGTTGTTCGAGAGCAGCAGCACCACGACCATCGTGGCCTGCTGGGCCAGCAGCCCCGCGATGCCCGCCATGGCCAGGGCGCGGACCTGGGCCGCCACCCCCTCGGGGAAGCGCAGCGTGGGCCGCAGCCTGAGGCGCAGGCCGAGCGCGGGCCCTGTGACGGTGAGGACGAGGGCGAGCACGCCGAGGCTGGTGCCGACCGACAGCGCGAGCTCGGCGGGGGTGGGCAGCGCGCCGGGGTCTCTGGTGTCGCCGCTCAGCGGCACGAACAGCAGGTAGGCCACGATGACGACGATGCTGGAGACCAGAGGCGCGACCGCCGGGCCCGCGAAGCGCTGGTGCGACTGCAGGACGCCGTAGAGCACGACGGCCAGGCCGTACAGCGGGATCTGGGGGGCGAAGACCACCAGCATGCGGGTGGCCAGCGCGCTCACCGCGGCGGCGTCGCAGCCCACGAAGGAGAACAGCCCCATGACGGGACCGGCCAGCACGGCGGTCAGCACGGCAAGCGGCACCAGCACGACCAGCACCCAGGTGAGCAGCGCCGAGGTGATGCGGCCGACCTGCGCCCTGCCGGTCGCGCCCGCGAGGACGGGGACCACCATTCCGGCAAGCGCCCCGCCGACCACGACCTCGAAGACGATGTTGGGGATCTGGTTGGCCGTCGCGTAGGCCGTTCCGAGACAGTTGGTGCCGACGGTTCCGGCGAAGACGGCCTGCTTGGCGAAGCCGGTGATCCTGGCGAGGACCGTGATGGCACCGATGAGCACGGCGGCGCCCGCCACCCCCCGCGTCACCACCCACCGCCTTCCTGAAGGGCCGCCGACATCAGTGGCCATCCTGGCAGACGCGACCGACAACTCACGCGGGGCGGCGGCCCAGCATGTCGATCCTGTGGAGCACCGGGTTGGCGGCGATGACCTTGGTGAAGCTGATCTTCTCCGACGCCGCGGTCAGGGCGGCCACCGTGCCCAGCAGCGCGTATCGGCCTCGGCGGCCGAGCGTGGTGACGGCGGCCAGGCCGAGCAGCGCGCCGAGCGCGTTGGCTCCCGCGTCGCCCAGCATGGCCTGCTCGCCGAGGTCTTCGGGCAGTAGCGCGGCTCCCGCGCCGAGCGGCACCGCGACCAGCGCGGCGCCGACCGCGTCGCGCCTGAGCAGGCAGGCGGCCAGCAGCGGGCCCCCCGCCATCAGCCCGACCTTGATGGCCCTGCCAGGACGCAGGTCGAACAGGTTGGCCAGGTTCGCGCTGCCCGCGATGGCCGCGCCGTTGACCAGGGTGTCGAGCGGGCCGCGCGAGACCAGGGCGGCCGCGCCGAGCCCGGTGGCACCGATGCCGAGGATCTTGACGGCGCCGCTGGTGACCTGTCCTCTGGCCAGAGCCGACAGGTGGCCCTTGAAGCCCTTGGAGGAGGAGCCGCCGTAGAGATCGTCGTAGGCGCCGAGCGCGCCGCTGCCGGCCCCCGCGAGCACGGCGGCCAGACGCGCCTTGGCGGGCAGGCCGGGCGCGATCGCCAGCGCGCCGGCGGCGCCGGCGACGAAGGCGGGGCCCTCCAGCAGGGTGAGCGTCTCGCCCCTGTGGTTGGTGCGCTCCCACTCCTTGGAGCGCGCCTTGGCGGTGAGCGCGGTGTAGGCGGCCCTGGCCGCGACGGCACCGAGGACGGCGCCTGCGAGCGCGCCGAGCAGAGCACGAGCCATGTCAGCTCCCTGACGTGGTGGGCGAAGGGGTCGCGGCGGACGAGGCCGGTTGGAACTCCGAGGCGTCGGGGCCGATGCCGTACTGGCCCGCGCGGCCGTCCAGCTGCTCCCGGAGAGAGTAGACGACCACGACACGGCCCGCGGGCATATCGAGGGTGTCGACGGTGGAGACCTTCGCGGCCACGTCGCCCGTGTCGCGCAGCGCGGCGATGAGGCCGCCGGGCTGGGTCGCGGCCAGGATGCCCGCGAGCGAGGAGCCCTGGGAACCGTCGTCGAGCCCTCCTGCCAGCGAGACGAGCGCACCGGCCTGTGCCTGCGCCTTCTCCCCCACGAACGGCGTGTCGGGAGCGAGGACCAGCGCGAGCGTGGCCCGCTTGGCGGGGGTGCCGTCGACGCTGAGCAGGCCCGCCTTCTCGAAGCCGTCGAGAACGCCCACCGTGGTGGTGTTCTCCGTGCCGGCCTGCGTGTCGTCGGCGGTGACGAGCGCGGCGGCCAGCACCGTGGCGGCGTTCTTGTACGGGTCGGTGCCGGGCAGGGTGAGGCCCGCGGGCTTGAGCTGGGTCGTCAGCTGGTCGATGAAGTTGGCCTGCGTCGGGTCGAGGTACTTTTCGGCGATCGTGACCTGTCCGCTGATCGTGGCGCCCGCCTCGGTCAGCACCTGCACGCTCTGCTCGCGTAGCGTGCCCGAACTGCCGGGCGCGGCGACGAGCAGGACGCTCTCGCCGGTCAGCTGCGCCCGTACCAGCGCGGGGATCTCGGCGGTGACGAAGTCGTCGTTGCCCGCCTCCCTGGCCTGCAGCGCCGCCAGCTGGTCGCGGTAATCGCTGTTGGACTTGCGCAGGTCGTCGGCGGTCTGCAGGGCAGACTCGATCGCCGGGTTGGACAGCAGCGTCGTGCCCATCACGATGCCGACGGCCAGCGCCAGGAAGATCGCGACGATGGAGACGAGGTGATAGCGGAAATCGATCACGAGAAGAGTCCGACCAACCAGAAGATGAAGGAGTTCCAGGCGTCTTGCAGGCTGATCAGCCAGGTCTTGCCGATGGGCGAGATGAAGATCGCCACGCTCATGGTGATCATCGCGGTGATCACCAGCAGGATCAGCTGCGGGGTGGAGATGCGGCTGCGGTAGAGGCGGCTGACGCCCTTGGCGTCGATGAGCTTGCTGCCGACGATCAGCCTGGTGAGGAACGTGCTCGCCATGCCGGAGCGTCCCTTGTCGAGGAACTCCACCAGTGTCGCGTGGGTGCCGACGGCGACGATGAGCTCGGCGCCCTTGTCGTCGGCCAGCAGCATCGCGATGTCCTCGCTCGTGCCGGTGGAGGGGAAGATCACCGCTTCGCGCCCGAGCTGGTGGACCCGCTCGAGGCCGGGCGCGCGGCCGTCGCGGTAGGCGTGCACGACCAGCTCGGCGCCGCAGGTCAGCGCCTTGGCCGAGACGGAGTCGAAGTCGCCGACGATCAGGTCGGGCTGGTAGCCGGCCTCCAGCAGCGCGTCCGCGCCGCCGTCGACCCCGACGAGCACGGGCCTGTACTCCCTGATGTACGGCCGCAGCGTGGCGATGTCCTCTTTGTAGTGGTAGCCGCGCACCACGATCAGGACGTGCCTGTCCTCCATGGAGGTACGGATGTCGGGCACGCCGACCCCGTCGATGAGAAGCTTGCCCTCACCCCTGACGTACTCCATGGTGTTGACGGCGAAGGCCTCGATCTGCACCGCGAGCCCCGCTCGCGCCTCGGCGAGCGCCGCCTCGATCGTCTCGGGCGTCTGCACCTCGCCTTTGCCGATCACTTCCTCGTCGTGGTAGACGACGCCGTCGTGCAGCCTGACGACATCGCCGTCGCGCAGCCTCTCGAACAGCTCCGGCGTGGCGCCGTCCACGAAGGGAAGGCCGGCCTCGACGATGATCTGCGGGCCGAGGTTGGGGTAGCGGCCGCTGATGCCCGCGGCCACGTTCACCACCGCCGCCGCACCGCACGCGACCAGTGCCTCCGCGCTCACCCGGTCAACGTCGACGTGATCGATAATCGCGATTTCACCGGACTTGAGGCGCTTGGTCAGCCTCTTCGTCCTTCGATCGATTCTCGCCACTGCCGTGACACCGGGAAGGTCGTTGACCTTCCTACCGCGGAGGCCCGGAATCTTGTTCGCCGGAACCTTCATCAAGACCATCCTGCCAGAGCGAGAGAGCAGGGTGGTCGCGGACAGCGCGGCGTGTCAGATTTGTCACGGAGGATCACCGATCGGCGGCGGCCATTCCCAGGAGCTCTTCGGCGTGGGCCCTGCCCAGCTCGGAATCCTCCAGCCCGGCGAGCATGCGCGACAGCTCGCGCACTCTGCCGTCGTGGTCGAGGGTGACCACGCCGCTGCGCACCACACTGCCGTCGCCCGCCTTCTCCACCACCAGGTGCTGGTCGGCGAAGGCGGCGACCTGCGGCAGGTGAGTGACGACAATCACCTGGGCGGTGCGGGCCAGTCTGGCCAGGCGCCGTCCGATCTCGACCGCGGCCTTGCCGCCCACCCCCGCGTCGACCTCGTCGAAGACGAACGTCGGCACGGGGTCGGCGCCCGCGAAGACGACCTCGATGGCCAGCATGACGCGGCTCAGCTCACCGCCTGAGGCGCCCTTGTTGAGCGGCAGCGGCGGCGCGGCGGGGTGCGCCGACATGCGCAGCTCGACCTCGTCGACGCCCTCGGGGCCGTACTCCGCGGCCTCGCTGAGCTGGACGACGACCCTCGCGTGGGGCATGGCCAGCGCGGTCAGCTCCTCGGTGACCGCGGCGCCGAAGCGCTCGGCGGCGGCGGACCTGACCTTGGTGAGCTCGGCGGCCAGCTCGCCCAGCCTGGCGCTCAGCTCCTCGTGCTCCCTGGTCAGCTCCCCGATGCGGTCGTCGTCGCCCTCGAGCTCGGTCAGCCTGGCGGCCGCGGCCTGCGCCCAGGCCAGCACTCCCTCGCTGTCCTCGGCGTACTTCCTGACCAGCCCGGAAAGGATGGAGCGGCGTTCCTGGACGGCCGCGAGCCTGGCCGGGTCGGCCTCGATGGACTCGGCGTAGGCGGCCAGGTCGGTGGCCACGTCGGAGATCAGGTAGCCGGCCTCGGCCAGCCGGTCGGCCACGCCGGCCAGCTGGGGGTCGAAGTCGCGCACCGCCTCGACGGCCGTGCGGGCCTCGCCGAGCAGCGAGATGACGTCGCGGGTGTCGCCTGAGGGGTCCATGGGGTCGCCCAGCAGCGCGGTGTGGGCGGTGGTCGCGGCGCCGCGCAGCGCGTCGGCGTGGGAGAGCCGCTCCTCCTCCGCGCGCAGCTCGACGTCCTCGCCGCGCTTGGGGTCGACCTTCTCGATCTCCTCCAGGCCGAAGCGGAGCATGTCGGCCTCCTGGGCGCGCTCCCTGGCCTTGGTGGTGAGCTCCTCCAGGAGGGCGGCGACCTGCTTGTGACGCTTGTAGGTCTGCGTGTAGGCGCGCAGCGGCTTGACCAGGTCTTCGCCCGCGTAGCGGTCGAGGGCCGCGCGCTGCCTGGCCGGCTGCAGCAGCCGCTGCTGGTCCATCTGGCCGTGCACGGCCACCAGGTCGTCGGCCAGGTAGGTCAGGGTGCCGACGGGAACCGTGCGCCCGCCCAGCCAGGCGCGCGAGCGGCCCTCGGCCGAGACGGTGCGAGAGATGATCAGCTCGCCGTCCTCGACCTCGCCGCCGACGTCCTCCACCTGCTGGGCGACCCGGCCCTTCGACTCGACGACAAGCGTGCCCTCCACCGTGGCCTTGTCGGCCCCAGGACGCACCCTGGCGGGGTCGGCACGGCCACCGAACAGCAGCCCGAGCCCGGTGACGACCATCGTCTTGCCCGCCCCCGTCTCGCCCGTGACCACGTTGAAGCCGGGCGAGAGCTCAAGGACGGCCTCGTCGATCACGCCGAGCCCCTGGATGCGAACCTCCTCTACCCTGGGTCGCACTGGCCACTCCTGTCCCGTCGACATAGCCGAACACCTGTGCGCATGCGATCCTACGCGCTCCCGTCACCATTGACTCAGGGACGCACCCTTCCGCGCCAGCCCTGTACAGGCAATTCGAACTTGGCGACCAGCCTGTCCGTGAAGGGGGCGCCGGTGTTCTCGATGCCGTGCAGACGGGCCAGCCGTACGGGGTGGGTGGATCTGCGGACCTCCACCCTCGTGCCGGCGGGCAGGTCGAAACGGCGGCGGCCGTCGCACCACAGCACGCCTCCTGGCGTGTTGGGCAGGATCTCGGCCGCCAGCGTGGAGCGCGGCGAGACCACGAGCGGCTTGGCGAACAGGGCGTGCGCGCTGATCGGGACCAGCAGCAGCGCCTCGACCTCGGGCCAGACGACGGGGCCTCCCGCCGAGAAGGCGTAGGCGGTCGAGCCCGTCGGGGTCGCGCAGATCACTCCGTCGCAGCCCCAGCGTGACAGCGGCCGCCCGTCGACCTCGACGACGACCTCGAGCATGCGCTCGCGCTTTTCCACCGTGGCCTCGTTGAGGGCCCAGGTGTCGGCGATGATCTGGCCGTTCTGCCTGGCGGTGACGTCGAGCGTCATGCGCTCCTCGACGTCGTAGCGGCCCTCGGCCACGGAGTCGACGGCGGCGGCCAGGTCGTCGACCTCGGCCTCGGCGAGAAAGCCCACGTGGCCGAGGTTGACGCCGAACAGCGGGGTGCCCGCGGGCCTTGCGATCTCGGCCGAGCGCAGCAGCGAGCCGTCGCCGCCGAGCACGATCATCATCTCGGCGTCCTTGGCCGCGCTGGGGTCGGAGGGCATCACCTCGACGCCCCTGCGGCCGATGTCCTCGGCCTCGGCCTCGAGCACCCTGACGGCCAGGCCCGCCTCGAGCAGCCTGTCGATCACCAGGTGCGCGCTGTCGATCGCGGCCTCACGCCCCGTGTGTGCGGTGACCAGCACCGTGCGCTTCATTGCGGCCCCTCCGCCACTGCCCGTTCGATCGCGGCGTCGAGATCCTCGACCCCGGGCTCACCTTCTCCCTTGCCCAGCCAGAGCAGGTACTCGACATTGCCCGACGGGCCAGGAAGGGGGCTGGCGGTGACACCGCGCACGGTCAGCCCCAGCTCGACGGCCTTGGCGGCGGCATCGCGCACCGCGCCGGCCCTGAGCTCCGGGTCGCGCACCACGCCGCCCGCGCCCACGCGCTCCTTGCCCACCTCGAACTGCGGCTTGACCAGCATCACGAAGTCTGACTCGGGGGCGGCCACCCCGACGAGGGCCGGCAGCACGAGCCGCAGCGAGATGAACGACAGGTCGCCCACGATCAGCGAGGGCGCCTCGCCGACCATCTCGGGGGTGAGGTCGCGGACGTTGACGCGCTCCATCACCGTGACGCGCTCGTCGGTGCGCAGCGACCAGGCCAGCTGCCCGTAGCCGACGTCGACGGCCAGCACGTGGCCGACGTCGTGGCGCAGCAGGACGTCGGTGAACCCGCCGGTGGAGGCGCCCGCGTCGAGCGCGCGACGGCCCGCCACGCGCAGCCGCGGGAAGGCCTCCAGGGCGCCGAGCAGCTTGTGGGCGCCGCGCGAGACGTAGTCGGGGCCCTCTGCCGACTCGGCCACGACGATCGCCGAGGCGGTGTCGACCTGGGTCGCGGGCTTGCCCGCCACCTGGCCGCCGACGCTCACCCTGCCGTCGGTGATGAGCTGGGCCGCCTGCTCGCGGGATCTGGCCAGGCCCCGCCGTACGAGCTCGCTGTCGAGCCTGACGCGACGGCTCACTGGTCGTCCACCGAGGCCAGCGTCTCCTCAAGGGCGGAGAACGCCTCCTCGAACACCTTCACGTGATCGCTCACGGGCAGCGACTCCGCCTGGACGAGGCCCGCCACCACCGCGTCGACGCGCTCGTCACCGATCTCCATCATGTCTTCGACCGTATCGGACCGCACCGACACTCTGGCGACCCCCTCGCGCGTTGGGCAGGGTGGGGGGCGGGTTTTCCGGCGCGCCGGATCTCAGATGCTCCCCATGTGGAACGCTACCGTCCGTAGGAACGGCGAGAACGGGAAGGACGACCAGCATGGCTACCCTCGAGGAGTGCAGGGCGGCGCTAGGCAAGCTCGTCGAGCAGTTCGACGACATCGACGCGGAGTCAAGGGCCAAGCACGTGGTCGAGCGGACCGTCAGCTGCCGCGTCTCCGACCTCGACGTCATGTTCTACGGCAGGCTGCACCACGACGGCCTCGACCCTTTCGACGAGAAACCGCCGGTCGACGGCAGGCCCGCCGACGTCAAGCTGACCATCACGAGCGACGACCTGATCGCGCTGGTCGACGGCGAGCTCGACCTGGCGCGCGCCCTCCTGGGCGGCAGGGTCAAGATCGACGCGAGCTTCGGCGACCTGCTGCGCCTGCGCAGGCTGCTGTGACGCCCTTCGCCGGTCTCAGACGCGCAGCGTCTCCAGCGCCGGCTTGAGCGCGTCCTCGTCCATCCGCCCCTCTCCCGCCGCCTTCCACGCCGCCTCGCAGGCCGTCCTCAGCCCCTCGATCCACTCGCCGTCGCCTTCGAGCTGCAGCCTGCCGTCCGACCAGCCGGCCCTCCAGCCCTGCCGCTCCATGGGATAGGCCCTGTGGAGCGCCGACAGGTCCTCGGCGACATACGTCGGCCTGTGCGCGGGGGCGGCGGTCAGCAGGTCGCGCGGCGTGGCGACGCCGGTGAGCACGAGCAGGCTGTCGACGCCCGCGTTCGTCGCGCCCTCGATGTCGGTGTCGAGCCTGTCGCCCACCACCAGGGGGCGCTCGGAACCGGTGCGGATCATCGACTCGCGGTGCAGCGGCGGGGCGGGCTTGCCGGCGTAGACCGGCTCGACGCCGGTGGCCGCGGCGATCACCCGCACCATCGCGCCGTTGCCCGGCAGCTCGCCGCGGGCCGTGGGCATCGTGGCGTCCCCGTTGGCCGCCACGAACCAGGCGCCCCGCCGTACGGCGAGCGCGCCCTCGGACAGCAGGCCGTACGACAGGTCGGGCGCAATGCCCTGGACCACGGCCACGGGCTCGTCGGCGGCCACGGTCACCGGACGCAGGCCCTGCGCCCTGACGGCCATCCGCAGCCCCGTGCCGCCGACGACCAGCACCGGCGCGCCGGGCGGCACCCGTTCGGCGATCAGCCGGGCGGCGGCCTGCGCCGAGGTGACCACGTCCTCCGCCGTCGCGGGCACCCCCAGGTGGGTCAGGTGCTCGGCGATCGCGGCGGGGCTCCTGGAGGCGTTGTTCGTCACGTAGGCCAGCCTGACCCGCCCTGCGGCCCGCTCCAGCGACTCGGCGGCGTGCGGCACGGCCTGCCTGCCCAGGTAGACGACACCGTCGAGGTCCAGCAGCAACGTGTCGTATCCGTCGATCAGCACCCGCGCCTCTTCTCCGTTTGACTCTCACGCCGCGTGAGACTTTAGCGTCCTGTCTGGAGCTACCCATCACACGACGAAAGGTGAGAAACGTCATGGACAATCCGTACGCCGAGGAGGCGGCAGAGCGCTGGGGCGGGACCGACGCGTGGGCCGAGTCCCAGCGCAGGACCTCCTCCTACAGAGAGGAGGACTGGCGGCGGTGCACGGCCGAGTCGGGCGAGATCTCCGCCGGGCTGGCGGCGCTGATGGCCTCGGGGGTGGCCGCTTCCAGCCCCGAGGCCATGGATCTGGCCGAGGAGCACCGCCTGCACATCACGCGCTGGTTCTACGAGTGCGGTTCGGAGATCCACAGGGGACTCGGTGAGATGTACGTGGCCGACCCCCGTTTCACCGCCACCATCGACAGGGCGGCGCCGGGGCTGGCCCTCTACCTGCGTGACGCCATTCTGGCCAACGCCGCGCGTTAGGCCTGCCGTCTGGCGCGCAGGGTCGCGCGCACGCTCCTCAACGCCGACACGTAGTGACGTTCGTCGGGACGCATGGCCGCCGCGATGGCGAGCGGCTCCTGTGCCGCCTCCATGTCACCCGTCCGCCACAGCGCCAGCCCGAGCCCGAAATAGGCGTAGTCCTCGGCCGGGTTGGCGTCGACGATCCAGCGGAAGGTGCGGGCAGCCAGCTCGTACTGTCTGGAGTTGAACTGCGCCCTGGCCAGCGCCTCCCTGATGCTGCGCGAGTCGGGCTCGGCCTCGGCCGCCCGCTCGAGCAGCGCCGCCGCCGCGGCAGGGCTGCCGTCTTTGAGCAGCCCTATCCCGCGCTGGTACCAGTCGTACACGTCCCCGGCGGGAGCCCCCTGACCAGGGGCGGGGGAATCTTCGGGGTCGTTTTTCCCTTGGGTCATGTGTGAGGCCTCCTCAATCGACAGACGACAGATCCGACCGATTCCCTGATGAACCGGGCACCGCTGCGTCCTTGAAGCAGTTCCTGGGTGATTCAGGCCTTTATGGGAGCATGCCCGGTATGGCGAGTCCTGAACTGCCGGTGCCGGACGGGCTGGTGCTACGCCCGTTCCGTGGCGTCCGTTTCACTGTCGACGATCCCGCCGAGGTGACCTCCCCTCCGTACGATCTGATCTCCGAGAGTGACGTCCAGGATCTCCTGGACGCCCACCCCAACAACGTCGTCCGTCTCATCCTGCCGCGCCCTGGCACCGGCATCCCGTCGGTTCCCGAGGTCGCGCCGGCCTCCGGGGTCACGCCGGCCGCGCCGTACGGCCAGGCGAGAGACACCCTGCGCGCCTGGCTGGAGTCGGGTGTGCTGATCCGCGACGCCGAGCCCGCGCTCTACGTCTACGAGCAGACCGGTCCAGGCGTGCTCCAGCGCGGCCTCATCGGCGACGTCGGCCTGGCCGCTCCCGAACAGCGCGTCATCCTGCCGCACGAGAACGTCATGCCGGGCCCGGTCGCCGACCGCCTCTCCCTGATGAGCACGACACAGGCGAACCTGGAGCCCATCTTCCTGCTGTACGACGGCGGCGACGGCCCCGCCACCCGCCTGGTCGGCACCGTCGCGGCCGCCCGCCCCCCGCTGGTGGAGGCCGTCACAGGCGACGGCGTACGGCACCGCCTGTGGGCCGTCACCGACCCTGACGAGATCGAGCTCATCAACGCCGACCTGCGCCACAGGCAGGCGCTGATCGCCGACGGCCACCACCGCTACGCCACCTACCGGATGCTGCAGCGCAAGGAGCACGCCGCCCGAGGGTCAGGCGGGCCCTGGGACTTCGGCCTCAGCCTCCTGGTCGACTCCACCGCCTATCCGCCCGACCTCAAGGCGATCCATCGGGTCCTGCCGTCGCTGCCCCTGTCCGAGGCCGCCACCAGGGCGAAGGGCTCGTGGCAGGTGCGCGACTTCGACTCGCTGGAGGCCGGTCTGGAGGCGCTGGAGACCACCGCCGAGCCCGCCTTCCTGCTGGCGGGAGAGGACGGCGGCACGAGCCACCTCCTCACCGACCCCGACCCGCTGCAGCTGGCCCACGCCATGCCCACGGACCGGTCGGCGCGATGGAACGCGCTCAACACCTCGGTGCTGGCCGAGTTCGTGCTGCCCAGGGTGTGGGGGATGCAGGACGACGAGCAGAATGTCCGCATCGTGCACCACGACCCCAGGGCGGCGGTACGGCTGGCGGCCCGCACGGGCGGGACGGCGGTGATCCTGAGGCCGTTGGCGGTGGAGGACGTGCTGGCGGTGGCGGCGGAGGGGGAACGCGTGCCCCGCAAGTCCACCTCCTTCGGCCCCAAACCCCGCACCGGCCTGGTCCTGCGCACCTTCGTCTAGCCTGCGTGCGCCCGTCGGGCACACGTCGAGCGGGCCGGGCATCGAGGGCAGCCCTTCACCCCGGCCACGTCGCGTGGCGCCACGGCGGAGGGCTGTCTTCGCTCGCCCAGACCGCCGGCGCCGCGCGACTGGGCGCTCGCCCCAGCCCTCGGCCTCTCGGCGATCTCGGCCCCTCGGTCAGCTCGGCGATCTGGGCCTCTCGGTCAGGTCGGTGATCTCGGCCTCTCGGTCAGCCGCCCGCCAGCTCTTCGGTGGCGACGCGGCCCGCGCGCGCCGTGCGGTGAAGGAAGTCGGCGACCACCTCGAGCTCGGCCGCCCCATACCCCGCGCAGATCTCCTCCAGCGACGCGTTCATCCCCGCGTAGAGCCCCAGCAGTTCGGCGTTCCGCTCGCGCAGCGCTCGGACCAGGACGGCCCGGCGGTCCGAAGGGTCGCGCTCACGAGCCACCCAGCCCCCTCGTTCGAGCCGGTCGAGGATGCCCGTCAACGTCGCCGGATGCAGCCCTGCCCGCTTGGCCAGAGCGCTGGGGCTGAGCGGGCCGTACCTGTTGACCAGATCGAGGCAGTCGACGTCGACGTCCTTCAGTTCGAGGCGTCCGCTCACCTGGTGGTCGAGCAGAGAGAGCTGAAGGCTCAGCTCCCGCATCGAGTCTCTGATCGCCGCGTTCAACCGCCGCCGTCGCCGTGCGGCTTCCTCATCATCAGATCGTACGGAATTCATATGATATGTTCCTCATATTGTACGGCTTGCGGATGACAGGCTATCGGCAGCGGACGAAGGGGTCAGCCATGATCTTGGTTACCGGAGCGACAGGAGTAGTGGGACGCGAGGCGGTCGGCCTGCTGTCGAGGGAGGGCGTGAAGGTCGCGGCCGTCACCCGCGACCCGTCCACGGCGAACCTGCCCGGCGAGGTCCAGGTAGTGAGCGGGGACCCGTCTCGACCGCAGAGTCTGGAGACGGCGTTCGACGGCGTCGACGCCGTCCTCCTCAGCCCGCGCGCCGTCGGGAGCGCCACCGCCGACCTGCTGACGCTCGCCGCCGGGCGTGGCGTGCGCAGGGTGGTGATCCTGTCGGCCGCCACCGTGGCGCACCCTGCCGGGTACCCCCGTTTCTCCGACCACTTCAGGGCGGTCGAGGAGGCCGCCGCGGCCTCCGGACTGCGGTGGACCTTCCTGCGCTGCACGGACTTCGCCTCCAATGCCCTCGCCTGGGCGCCGCAGATCCGCGCGGCCGGGGTCGTGCGCGGCGCCTACCCCGAGGCGGCCACGTCTCCCATTCACCCGCGCGACATCGCCGCGGTGGCCTTCCAGGCTCTGGTGAGCGATGACCACACCGGACGCGCGTACGTCATCAGCGGCCCCGAATCGCTCACCCAGCGGGACAAGGTCCACCTCATCGGGCAGGCCGTCGGAGGCGAACTGTCCTTCCAGGAACTCGCGCCGGAGCAGGTCAGGCAGGGCATGCTCGCCCAGGGACTTCCCGAGGACGTGCCCGACCGGCTGCTCGGCTCGCTGGCCGACTACGCGAAGCAGCCGGGCCCTTCCACGGACACCGTGCGGCAACTCCTCGGCCGCCCTGCCCTGACCTTCGCCGAATGGGCCGACGAGAACGCCGGCGCCTTCCTTCCCTAGCGCGGGACGCTCCCGCCTTCACGACCGCTCCTTCCGGCGCGCCGGCGGCCTGCCCATCGCGACCGTGCGCGGGTGGCGAGAGGAACGGCGACAGGGGCGCGGTGGTCGTGGTCGGCGCTCAGGCGATCGGCTCTTCTCCGGGACGCGGCCGTGGCGCAAGGTCGGCGAAGGGCAGCGGGCAGTCAGGGCAGGTGCAGTGGGTCAGGCTGTCGCAGCCGGCGCTGACCACCTGGGTCAGCGCTTGCCGGATGGTGGTCAGGTCGGCGATCCTCGCGTCCACCTCGGCGATCTTGTCCTGGGCGCGGGCGCGCAGATCCGGGGTGGGGTGGCCACGCCGGCCGGTCTCGATCAGCTCAGCCACCTCCTGCAGGGTGAAGCCGAGCCGCTGGGCGGCTTTGATCACCGTCAGCAGGGTGACGGTCTCGGGCGGGTAGGCGCGGTGCCCGCCGGGGCTGCGCGCAGGTTCGGCGATCAGTCCGCGGCGTTCGTAGTAGCGCAGCGTCTGGAGGTTGACCCCGGCCCGCTCGGCCACCTGCCCGCTACGCAGGTACGGCCCGTCGACGTCCTGCCTCACGCCGACCACCCTGCCACGCTGCCCGCCGCCCTCGAAGGCCGTAACCTGCTCGGCCGGCCTGTTCACACCGAGCCCGACGCTGCGCCGGCGCGGGCCTGCAGCGCGTCCAGCACCTCGACCTGCTCCTGCGGCACCGCCACCTCCAGCGTCAGGCCGCCGTCGGCGATGGTCAGGGTGAAGGAGAAGAACGAGCAGCAGCCGTTCTCCCGCGCCGCCAGTTCGGCAGCCCGCGCCGCGTGCTCCGGGCTGAACGTGAGCTCCAGCCGCAACCGCGTACGCTCCGGGCGCGCCAGGGCCTGCACCGCGTCGGCGAACAAGGCGTCGAACTCGGCCACCCGCAGCGGCTGCTCGGCGGTGGGCAGCGTGCACGCCGAGGGCACCCACTCCTGGTTGAAGGCGATGTTCTGCGTCATACCTCGACGGTAAACCTGTACCCCGGTACCGAATGCAAGCCTTCAAGCCGTAGCGCCACAATCCGGACCGATCCTCCCCGGAGGCCGGCTCGGCGTCTTCGGCGACTCAGACCGCCGCAAGATCGTGACTTCCCTGCGCGAGGGCGGTGACCACGACGCCGCCCGCTGGCCTTATGCGTCCTTCTTGAACTGGATGATCTGGAGGTAGTTCCCGTCAGGGTCCGCGAACGTCCCGAAGCGGCCGGAGGGGCGATCCGCGACGGGGACGAGCCACTCCACGCCGGCCGCCCGCAGCTGCGCCTCGACGGCGTCGAAGTCGTCGACGTGGGCGTTGAGGATCATCCGGCCCGGCTCGTCGTTCTTCGCGCCGACGTCGTCGCGCTGGTCGATGACCAGCAGGAAGCCGCCCAGATCGATCGGCCCTTCACCCTCATGTCCCGGTGCCAGCGCCCTGCGGTACCACTCACGCAGTTCCGCGGGCCGGGTGGTGCCGAGAAGGATGCTGCCGACTTTCGGTGTGATCATTGCAGATCTCCATTCGTTGTGTGCGCATGGCTGTTCGGCTGAAAGGTCACTTCATCGGGACCGACGCTCTCCCCCGGCCCGCGTACCGATGATTCACGCGTAGGACTTGCCGTGCTCGGCTGCCACGACGGCGGCGCACTCGCGCTCCAGCGCAGGTCGCCGCGCGGACGCGGATCGTCAGGGACGCGACGCCGGGATACGCGGCCGTCGAGGGCGAGTGGCGGGCAGGGCCGGACTCCTCTGCGGACATGGTCTGCGACATGGAGTCGGGGAAGATGTCTTCCTCCTGCTCCTCCACGCCGTCGACGATGGCTCGGGCGACCGACTCAGGCGAGGCCTTCGGCGCGTCGAGCCCGCGCGACATCTCGGTGCCGGTCGGGCCGGTGAAGACGGCGTGGACCCTGCCGCCCTGATCGGCGAGGAGCGCCCGCGGCGACCGCGTCAGAGGCTGTGCCGCGTAGGCCACGTCAAGGAGAAGGGGCGTGACCCGTTCATCGGGGTTGGCGGAGCTTTCGCGGTGCCGGCGTACACCTGCCGGGCGCCCCTGCGCAGGGCTTCCTCCAGCGGTACCCGCCCGATGCCCCGGTTGGCGCCGGCGATCAGGACGATCTTGCCCGTGGCCGCGAGCACTCACACGCCGGTCGACCCGGTGGCGGCCAGGTCAGTGGCCTGGGGTGAGCGCTTGGCGCGCTGCACCGTGGCGGCGTGCTGGTGTTCCGGGGCGTTCCCGTTCTCTTTGGGGTTCGGCTGGCCCGTTCCCGTGTTGATCAGGTTCCGCAAGCTGCCGCCGATGTAGCCGCCCCACGCGTTGGTGCACACGTCGTAACACTCGTACTGCGGGACCAGTCCGACGTGGGTGAAGTGGATCTCGGCGCCGCCCTCCTTCTCGGAGATCTCGAAGACGACCTCGGTGTCCTTCCATTCGGCCTGGTCGTCGATGAAGTCGAAGTAGTTCTCCAGCACCCGCCATGCGACCTTCCGGCCCGGCACGAGTTCGGTGACGCGGACCCTGCAGCGGTGGACGTCCTTGTAGTGGTAGTCGAACTCGCCGCCGACCTGGTCGGTGACGCCCTCGACCTCTTGCGACCACCAGCCGCGGACGTCGGTGATGGCCTGGAAGGCCTCCTGGGGAGTCCGGTCCACCGAGAAGGTGGTGGTGAAGTTCTGATCTGCTTGCATCATGCAAGTCACCGTAACCGAGACGCTTTCATGATGCAAGCGCCCTCTGTAGGATCAGGTGCATGCTGGGGAAGACCTACGAGTCGCAGGAGTGTTCGATCGCACGCTCGCTGGAGGTGATCGGCGAGCGCTGGAGCCTGCTGATCATCCGTGACGCCCTGTTCGCGGGGGCGACCCGCTTCAGCGACTTCCAGCGCAACCTGGGCATCGCGACCAACATCCTCAAGGCCCGCCTCGACGGCTTCGTCGAGGCCGGGATCATGCGACGCCACAGGTACTCCGAGCAGCCCGAACTGTACGAGTACGTGGTGACCGACAAGGGGCGTGCGCTCGCGCCCGCGCTGGTCGCGCTCTCCGAGTGGGGCGACCGGTGGGCGAGCGACGGGGAGCCGCCGATCCTCTACACGCACGCGGTGTGCGGCACCGTTGTCACCCAGCAGACGGTGTGCGCCCACTGCGGTCGCGTGGACGACCCGGCCGAGATCCAGTCCACGATCGGGCCCGGCATGCCCGCCGAACGCTTACCACGTCAGGCTTGACCGTGCGTCGATGCACCGGTTCTCTCCACCAGCAGTCCATGTCAGGCACGGGGACATCCACGGCCCCGCGGCCGGCCTCCGCTCGCCTTCACCAGCAGGCCAAGTCGGGCAAGCGACCATCCACGGCCCCCCGGCCAGCTTCCGCTCGCCTTCACCAACAGGCCATGCCAGGCGGGGGCGAACATCCAGAGCCCCGCGGCCGGCCTCCGCTCGCCTTCACCAACAGGCCAAGCCAGGCAAGCGACCATCCACGGCCCCCCGGCCAGCCCCCGCTCGCCTTCACCAACAGGCCAAGCCAGGCAAGCGACCATCCACGGCCCCCCGGCCAGCCCCCGCTCGCCTTCACCAACAGGCCAAGCCAGGCAAGCGACCATCCACGGCCCCCCGGCCAGCTTCCGCTCGTCTTCACCAGCAGGCCATGTCGGGCAGGTGCGAACATCCAGAGACCCGTGGCCGGCTTCTACCGTGTTCCGGCGGCACCCCACGAAAGGACGCGCAGCGATGGCTCTCGAGATCATCCAACCCGAAGATCTGGACCACCCGAAGACCTACAGCCACGTCATCGTCGCGACCGGCGGCCGGATGGCGTTCATCGCCGGCCAGATGTCCGACGACCGCAACGGCGACCTGGTGGCCCCCGGCGATCTGGCAGCCCAGGCCCGACAGGTGTTCGCCAATCTCGGGCGCGCCCTTGCCGCCGCGGGCGCCCGTCCCGACCAGGTCACCAAGATCACGATCTACGTGGTGGGACACCGCAGGGAGTACCTGCCGGTCATCGAGGAGGCGAGAGTCGAGCTGTTCGGCGATCACAAGCCCACCGACACGCTGCTCGGAGTGGAGACGCTGGCCGCCCCCGGCTACCTGATCGAGGTCGACGCGATCGCGGTGCTCGACTGAGCCCAGGTCAGCGTGGTCGATCCCGGGCGAGATCGTCGCCGTCTTCCAGGGCGCGGGGATGAACCGCCTTGGCACGGGAGGCGGCGCCGCAATGCTCGGCCGCGGAGGTGGCGCCGCAATGCTCAGCCTGGGAGGCGGCGCCGCAATGCTCGGCCGGGGAGGCGGCGCCGGAACGCATGTGACCCGCCTGACGAGACGAACGGCGACACCCGGCGGGCCGGGTCGTAGACGTAGGTCAGGCCGGTGGCGCAGGAGCCGACGACGCGGAGGGAGCCCCAGGCACCCCCAGCAGCGGCAGCCACACCTCGTCCACAATCTCGACGAGAGAACCGCGCGACGCCGGGCGCATCATCATGAACATGTCGTGGCGCAACAGGTCCAACGGCAGGTTCACCACGCGGGACGCGCGAGGCACGTCCGGCAGCTCGCCGCGCTCGACCGCGCGGGCGACGATCGTCTCGAAGGCGGTCGCCTGGCCCGGCGGCAGGAGGGTGTCGCGCAGCTCGCTGAGACTTGTACCGGTGCGGAAGGAGCGTGTCGCGCAGCTCGCTGAGACTCGTACCGGTGCGGAAGGAGCGTGTCGCGCAGCTCGCTGAGACTCGTACCAGTGCGGAAGGAGCGTGTCGCGCAGCTCGCTGAGACTCGTACCAGTGCGGAAGGAGGGTGTCGCGCAGCTCGCTGAGACTCGTACCAGTGCGGAAGGAGCGTGTCGCGCAGCTCGCTGAGACTCGTACCGGTGTCGCGAAAGTAGTCCACCAGCTGCACGCTCATCAACATGATCATGCCTGCGCGGTCAACGTCGGTGTTGCGCAGGAAGCCGATCGCGTCATCGCGGAGACTGCCGGTGTCGGGCACCCGCGATCGGCTGCCAGAACTTGGTGAGAGTGGCCAGCAGCAGGTCGTCGCGCTGCGGCCAGCGCCGGTTGAGCACAGGACGACTCGTGCCGGCGCGGACGGCGACCGCTTCGTAGGTGAAGGGGTGGTATCCGTGCTCGACCAGCACGTCCGATGCCCTGGAATGACCGAGTGCGCCGCGTGCCCGCGACCGCCGACCACGCCCCAGCACCCGCATTGCTCATCCGACCCGACGGCTACGTCGCCTGGGCAGGCGCCGACCCCGACAGCCTGAAGACGGCCCTCACCCGCTGGTTCAGCCCGAGTTGAGAGCCCACCCTCTCCGGACCCACACACCAGTGCGGATGAGGACGCGCCGCATCAATGAGCACGCCTTCGCAGCCCGCTCGACGAAGCGGTCGCCCTGTCGTCGGGTCATATCCCGACGGTTGGAGCAATACGCCTCGAAGGAGGGAGTGGCTGGCTCGGTCAAGGCGAGCGCTGAGCCCCTCGGCATTGCCCGCCCTCACGCGTAGCCTCCGGGATCTTGCTTCAGCTTGCGCCCCTCCGTACATGGTCCTGTAGGCGGGCGCTACGAAGCGGCTGGTTAGGATCCTTCGGTTATGGACGCGAGCGCAGTGGCAGACGAGAGACACCGACCGGAACGGCAGGCGTCCCGGCCAGAGTCCGGCGCTCCCCTGGATTGGGAGATGCGGCCCGCGGAGATGGCAGACGTCGAGACGATCGCGGAGCTACGGGCGACCGTCCTGCGGGACGATCTGGAGCGGCTGGGCCGGTTCGACGAGCATCGAGTCCGGCAGCGGCTACGGGACTCCTTCTCGTCGCGGCACACCTCGGTGATCACGGTCGGCGGCGCTTTCGCTGGCTGTGTCACCCTGCGACCGGCCGACGACGGACACTGGCTCGAACACTTCTACCTCGCTCCGGAGCTCCAGGGTCAGGGGGTCGGTTCCGCCGTGCTGCGCAGCCTCCTCGATCGGACCGATGCCGAGGATGCCCCCGTGCGACTGATCGTCCTGCGGGGCAGCGCCGCACAGCGGCTGTACGAGCGCCACGGATTCACGGTGGAGCACGCTGACCCCATCGACGTCTCCATGGTGCGACGGCCGGGCACTCCCGCCAGGTGACGTGATTCGCGTCCTTCACCCTGTGGACGCGAGGTATGCCACCGGGCGCGGCGGGGTGCCGGCCAGATCGGACGGCGCCTTAGCAGGGTTGTCCGGAGTGGCGGTGTCCTGAGGGTGAGCCCTGGGCGAGGCTCCAGCTGTCGGAGTCGCCCGGCGCGCTTCTGAACCGGCGGCTTGGGCCGTGGCGACCGGGATGGTCACGGGGGAAGCTCCATCTGTCGACACCTGACGATCGGCCGTGGCGGCGGACTGTGCGCTGCCGGCCTCGATCATGGGTCCCGCCATCGGGACTGCTCGGCTCAGAACGGAGGCGGCGGCCGACGTGGAGAGCGTGTGGTCGGCCTCCGGCTGGATCCCCTTCCCTGGTGCTTGCGGAGGGTAGGGCACGGGCAAAAGGGGCTTGGTGAGGTGGGCCTTGGCGAGGTGGTCAGCAGTGGGGTGCGTGGCGCTGGTCACCGTGGAATGGGGCTCGGGCGCACCTGTGGGAGCGGCTGCGAGAACGACGTCGCACAGACCAGCCTCGGCCGCCCGGCGATGCTCGGGCGCAACAGCGGCCGATGAACAGAGCTCTGGCGTCGCATCGGCCCCCAGGAGGGACTCGGATGTGACGTCTACCGAAGAGCGACACGCAGGCGCGACATCCACCCTGGGACGAAGCGCAGACGCGACATCCGCCGTTGGGCCAGGCGCAGGTGCCGCATCAGACGCTGAACAGAGCTCTGTCGCCGCATCGGTCCCCAGGAAGGGCTCGGAGGCGACGCCTACCGAAGGACGAAGGGCAGGCGCGACATCCACCCTGGGACGAAGCGCGAGCGCGACATCCGGCGTTAGGCCTGGCTCGGAATCCCCATCGGCCACTGCGCGAGGCTCCCGCGCCACATCGGCACCTGGCTGAGGCTCGAGTGTGACGTCTACCGAAGGACGAAGCGCAGGCGCGGCATCCACCCTCGGTCGATGCGCGAGCGCGACATCCAGCGTTGGGCCTGGCTCGGGTGCGGCATCGGCCGCTGCGCGAGGCTCGGACGCCACATCGACACCTGGGTGAGGCTCAGATGTGCCGTCTACCGAAGGACGAGGCGCAGGCGCGGCATCCACCCTCGGTCGATGCGCGAGCGCGACATCCAGCGTTAGGCCTGGCTCGGGTGCGGCATCGGCCGCTGCGCGAGGTTCTCGCGCCACATCGGCCGCTGGAAGGGGCTCCGATGTGATCTCAGCCGCGGTGCGGGGCTTGGGAGTGGAGGCCATCAGGAGGACCGGGGCGGCTGGGCGGTCGGCCTCGGCGGTGAGCTTTTCCGTGGTGGCCGGGGGATCCGCCGATGGTTGCATCGCCACGAGGGCCACCGCGTGCACCTCCACCTCGTATCGCCAGCTCTTCGCCGAAGGCGGGCCGTAGATCCTGCACCGAAGCGCCCCTCTGATCTCCATCGAATCTCGCGGTCGCATCGCCTTCACCATGGCCGCCACCTCGGCGTCGAACGTGACGCACTGGATGGTGTCGACGAAGCCGCCCCGCCGTACCAGAGGACGGCGACGGACGATGATGCGCCACTTGGTCAGAGTGTCGCCGCTGGGCATGGCGCGCTCGTCCGGGCTGGCGGACAGGCGCCCCACCAGCGTCACGTCGTTGCGGTCCACGTGATCCTCCTCCTGGAACGGCGCGGCCCGCCGGGGGCTGCGCTTGCCGGGGGACCACTCTTTACGATGTGGGGAAGGCCGGAGCGGACAGAATGCCGTTCTGGGGACAGCGGTTCGGCTCGGGAGAGTGGCTGTGGACAACATCACCGCGCTCGGCGGCGACGTCTATGAGATCGACACGCGGATGGCCGGGTATGCCGGAATCACGGCCGGCTACCTCATCCTCGGAGACCGGCCATGCCTGGTCGAGACCGGCACGTCGACGTCCGCGCCGGTGGTGCGCGACGCCCTGGCCTCGCTCGGCGTCGGCCCCGACGACCTGGCGACCGTCGTCGTCACCCACATCCACCTCGACCACGCGGGCGGTGTGGGAGACATCGCGGAGTTCTTCCCGCAGGCGCAGATCGTGGTGCACGAGAAGGGTGCGCGGCATCTGGCCGATCCGTCCAGGCTCATGGCGAGCGCACGAATGGTGTGGGGTGACCGGCTCGACACGTTGTTCGGGGAGTTGTCCCCCACGGAGTCGGAGCGCATCGTCGCCCTGGGCGACACCGGCGCCATCGACCTGGGCAACGGCCGGACGCTGTCCAGCCATTACTCCCCCGGCCATGCCAAGCACCATGTCGGCCTGGTCGACTCCGCCACCGGCGACCTGTACGTCGGCGACGCGGCAGGCGTCTACCTGCCGCAGACGGGCGACCTGCGTCCCGCGACCCCGCCGCCGGACTTCGACCTCCAGACCGCCCTCGACTCGATCGCCCTGTTCCAGGCCCTGGGCCCGCAACGCCTCCTTTTCAGCCATTACGGCCCCGTCGGTGCGGTTCAGGAGACTCTCGAGCGCTCCGCGGAGGAGCTACGCGTCTGGGTGGATCTCACCAAGCAGGCCCACCAGGAGGGCATGGACCTCGACCACGCCGTCGCGATGGTCCGCGATCGCACCCGCGAGCGGTACACCGCTCTCAAGTCCGACGACGAGACGGCCGAGCAGTTCGAACTGCTCAGCGGGGCGCCGTCCAACGTCGCGGGCATCCTTCACTGGCTGAACAAGGTCTCCCCGTAACCACAGGAGGTACGGCTCGACTCGCAGAATCCGCGTAGCCAATGCGGCGCGCCGTGCCCCGGGAAGTACAGCTCGAAACCCGGCGCGCCGCTGCACCAGGGAGGTACGGCTCGGCTCACGTAATCTGCGCAGCCAACACGGCGCGCCCTACCAAGCGGAGGTACGGCTCGACCCAGCGGATCCGCGCAGCGAACCCGGCGCGCCGCCGTACCAGGGGAGTACGGCTCGGCTCACGTAATCTGCGCAGCCAACACGGCGCGCCCTACCCCGCGGAGGTACGGCTCGACCCAGCGGATCCGCGCAGCGAACCCGGCGCGCCGCCGTACCAGGGGAGTACGGCTCGGCTCACGTAATCTGCGCAGCCAACACGGCGCGCCCTACCCCGCGGAGGTACGGCTCGACCCAGCGGATCCGCGCAGCGAACCCGGCGCGCCGCCGTACCAGGGGAGTACGGCTCGGCTCACGTAATCTGCGCAGCCAACACGGCGCGCCCTACCAAGCGGAGGTACGGCTCGACCCAGCGGATCCGCGCAGCGAACCCGGCGCGCCGCCGCACCAGGGGAGTACGACTCGGCTCACGTAATCTGCGCAGCCAACACGGCGCGCCCTACCCCCGCGGAGGTACGGCTCGACCCAGAGGATCCGCGCAGCGAACCCGACGCGCCACCGTACCCCCAGGGAGATACGGCTCGATCCAGCGGATCCGGGCAGCGAACGCGGCTGCGCCGTACCGAGGAGATATCGGTACGGCGCAGCCCACGATCACTTCTTGTCTTCTGAGTCCTCGGGGTCGTCGAGGATGTCACCGAAGTTGGGCTCGATGAACGCGGGACCGATGCCGGCCTTAGCGGGCTCGCTCTCGCCCGACGTCGCCGGCGCCTTGGCCGCCCTGGGCTCCGTCGATGTCGCCGATCCCTTCGTGGAGTCGGCGAGCTCTCCGTCGAGGTCCTCCTCCAGATCGTCGAAGTCGTCGTCGGAGTCGTCGTCCGTGCCCTCGACGTCGCCATCCGACTCATCAGCGTCATCGACGTCATCGACGTCATCGACGTCATCGACGTCATCGACGTCATCGACGTCATCGACGTCATCGACGTCATCGACGTCATCGACGTCATCGACGTCATCGACGTCATCGACGTCATCGACGTCATCGACGTCATCGACGTCGTCGACGTCGTCCGAAGCCTCGTCGACCGGCTCCTCGCCGGAGTCGACCTCCGTGAGCTCCTCCTCGTCGTCGAAGTCGACCAGGGAGGAAGCGGCTACCTCAGAGCCGGAGACGTCCACGGAAGGGGCGTCACCGGCCGAGGGCTCCTCGTCCTCGTCGTCGTCATCGTCGAGGACGTCGGAAGGCTGCCTGGCCTCCGCCGCCCCGTCCTGCGCATCGCCCTCGTCATCGAGAACGTCGCCGAACTCCTCGTCGTCGGCCTGCATGCCCCTGGCACCCTCATCGGCACCCTCGACATCCTCGACATCCTCGTCGGCGTCCTCGAAGTCCTCTTCGATGTCCTCGATCACCGCGCCGGTGAGCTCGGCGTACCGCTCGGCGGCGTCCGTCTCACCGTCCTCGTCGAAGGCCATCGCCTTGGCGAACCAGTCCGTCGCCGCGTCCTGGTGACCCGCCTCGGCGAGCGCGTCGGCGTAGGCGAACGCCAGCCTGGCTGACCACGGACGCGCGTTGGTGTCGCGCAGCTCGGGCAGCCGCTGGAGGGTGATGACGGCGGCGTCGTGCTGGCCGAGGTCGCGGCGGGCGCCGGACTCGACGATGGCCAGCTCGATGCGTCCCGCCCTGTCGAGGCGCTCGGCCTCGGGCGAGCGCACCAGGTCGAGGGCGCGCTCGGGACGGCCCATCCCGCGCTCGCAGTCGGCCATGATCGGCAGGTAGGCGTCGGAGCCCGTCATCCTGCGCGCGGCGCGCAGATCGCTCAGCGCCTCGGAGAAGTTCCCCGCGCGGTAGGCGACGATGCCCGCCGCCTCACGGACGACGCCGATGCGGGCGGCGAACCTGCGGGCGACCTTGGTGTGCTCGTGCGCCCTGTCGGTGTCGTCCTCGACCAGCGCGCGCTCGGCGGCGACAAGGTGACGCCCCACGATCTCGGCGAGGTCGAGCGGCAGCGAGCGCAGCTCGTCACGGACGTCCTTGTCGAGCTCGTCGAGCGTGATGTCCGGCGGAATGTCGGGCAGCTGCTCGCGACGGGGAGCCTCCTCCTCGCGCTCGTCCCTGCCGAACCTGGCCCTGGACGCCGCGGGAGGACGATCCGCCGACCCGCGAGAGTCACGGGAGAACGGCCGATCCTCGCGTCCGCGGAACCCACCCTGCGGACGGTCCTCACGGTCGCGGAACCCGCCACTCTGCGGCCTGTCGCGGTAGCCGCCACCCTGGGGACGGTCACCCTGCGGGCGGTCCTCACGGCCCCGGTAGCTGCCACCCTGCGGACGGTCCTCGCGCGAGGCGTACCCGCGGTCGTCCCTGTTCTGGAACGGACGAGAAGAACGCGGCCTGTCATCCCCACGAGGAGCACCACCACGATCGTCACGATCCCGGTAGCCGCCACCCTGCGGACGGTCGTCACGACCGCGGTACCCACCGCCACCCTGCGGGCGGTCACGGAAACCGCCACCCTGAGGACGGTCGCCGCCCTGGGGCCGGTCGTCACGACCACGGTAGCCGCCACCCTGCGGACGGTCATCGCGTCCCCGGTAGCCGCCCCCACCCTGGGGACGGTCACGGAAGCCACCGCCCTGAGGACGGTCGCGGAAGCCGCCCCTCTCGTCGCGGTCGCGGGGCGCCCGGTCGTCACGGTCACGGAACCCGCCGCCCTGCGGCCTGTCGCGGAAGCCACCGCCCTGAGGACGGTCACGGTACCCGCCACCCTGGGGACGGTCACCCTGCGGACGGTCGTCACGGCCCCTGTACCCGCCGCCCTGGGGACGGTCACCGTACCCAGCGCCCTGCGGTCTGTCACGGAACCCACCACCCTGCGGACGGTCATCGCGACCGCGGTAGCCGCCACCGCCCTGCGGGCGGTCGTCACGACCGCGGTAGCCACCGCCACCCTGGGGCCGGTCATCGCGATCACGGAAGCCGCCACCGCCCTGCGGACGGTCGCGGAACCCGCCGCCCTGCGGGCGGTCACGGTAGCCGCCACCCTGCGGGCGGTCATCACGACCGCGGTAGCCGCCACCCTGGGGACGGTCACCCTGCGGGCGGTCCTCACGGCCCCGGTAGCCGCCACCCTGCGGACGGTCCTCACGCGAGGCGTACCCGCGGTCGTCCCTGTTCTGGAACGGACGAGAAGAACGCGGCCTGTCATCCCCACGAGGAGCACCACCACGATCGTCACGATCCCGGTAGCCGCCACCCTGCGGACGGTCGTCACGACCGCGGTACCCACCGCCACCCTGCGGGCGGTCACGGAAACCGCCACCCTGAGGACGGTCGCCGCCCTGGGGCCGGTCATCACGACCACGGTAGCCGCCACCCTGCGGACGGTCATCGCGTCCCCGGTAGCCGCCCCTGTCGTCACGCCCCTGGTAACCACCACGAGGACGGTCGTCGCGCGACGAGCCGCCTCTGTCATCGCGCCGCGGATAGCCGCCGCGCTCGTCGCGACCCTGGGAGCCGCCCTGCGGCCGGTCGCCGGACCTGAACGGCCGGTCGCCGCGGGGCTGTCCCTGCCCGCGCTCGCCGTACGAACGCCTCTCCCCGTCGCGGGGCGTGTCCCCGCCCTGGCCGCTCTGCTCGCGGCGGCCCTCGCCGTCCGATCCGTTATCTCTGTTCACTTCTAGGTCCATTTCGTTGGCTCACTCAGCGGACACGTGCTCCAACGCGACGGTCCACCGTGGCTGATCGCTGCCCATTTCGGGCCTTACGCGACGAAGGCCACCCGTGGTTGAGGGTGGCCAGGCCCCTTCAGCCTAGCAAGTCCCCGCATGTCCCCGCGCCTCAAGGGCTCACCGCGAAAAGCGTTCGCCCCCGCGAGCCCCTCAAGACGACAATGGCGGCCATGTCACTGCGCTTCCACGAGATCGCCGAATCCCGGCACCGCATCCTCAATCCGATCACCGACGCCAAGCTCGACCTGCTCGGCGAGATCTGCCGCATCAGAGAGGGCGCCCGCCAACTCGACCTCGCCTGTGGCAAGGCGGAGATGCTCAGCCGCTGGTCGGCGCGCTACGGGCTGTCCGGCGTGGGCGTGGACATCAGCGAGGTCTTTCTCGCCGCCGCCCGTGAGCGCGCGACCGAGCTGGGCGTCTCCGACCGCCTGACCTTCGTCCATGGCGACGCGGGCGGCTACACGACCGAGGAGCGCTTCGACCTGGTCTCCTGCATCGGCGCCACCTGGATCGGTGGTGGACTGACTGGCACCCTCGACCTGATGCGTCCGATGCTGCGCCCCGACGGTCTGGCGCTGGTCGGCGAGCCTTACTGGATCGGCGACCCGCCCGCCTCCGCACTGAAGGAGCTGGAGGGCTTCACCACGCTGGCCGGCACCGACGACCGCTTCGAGGCGGCGGGGTTCGAACTGGTGGAGATGGTGCTGGCCGACCCCGACAGCTGGGACCGCTACATGGCCAGTCAGTGGCTGACGTTGAGCGACTGGCTGCTGGCCAACCCCGACGACGCAGACGCCCCAGCGCTGCGCGACTTCCTGCGCCAGAGCCGCCGCTCCCACCTCGAGTACGGCAGGCAGCACCTCGGCTGGGGCGTCTTCGTGTTGCGCCCGAAGGCCCAGGACAGGACATAGTGGACGCTGGCGGCGTGTAGGAAAACAAAAAAGGCCACCCCTGTGCAGGGGTGGCCCTTTTGAAGATTGCGCGGCGGCGACCTACTCTCCCACACCCTCCCGAGTGCAGTACCATCGGCGCTGCAGAGCTTAACTTCCGGGTTCGGAATGTAACCGGGTGTTTCCTCTGCGCTATAACCGCCGCAACCCTGTGAAACTGTCAAACACAGACGTGCTTGTTGTTTCAGAATTGCATAGTGGACGCGGGCAAGAAGACCTTTGGTTTCGCGCTGCTCCGGACCCGGCGAAGAGTGACAGAGCTGCTGCAGAAACCAAAGCTTATGCTTTGTGGTCAAGTCCTCGGCCTATTAGTACCGGTCAGCTCCACACGTTACCGTGCTTCCACCTCCGGCCTATCAACCCGGTCGTCTACCGGGAGCCTTACCCACTCACGTGGTGGGAGACCTCATCTCAAGGCGAGCTTCCCGCTTAGATGCTTTCAGCGGTTATCCCTTCCGAACGTAGCCAACCAGCCGTGCACCTGGCGGTACAACTGGCACACCAGAGGTTCGTCCGTCCCGGTCCTCTCGTACTAGGGACAGCCCCTTTCAAGTCTCCTGCGCGCGCAGCGGATAGGGACCGAACTGTCTCGCGACGTTCTAAACCCAGCTCGCGTACCGCTTTAATGGGCGAACAGCCCAACCCTTGGGACCTACTCCAGCCCCAGGATGCGACGAGCCGACATCGAGGTGCCAAACCATCCCGTCGATATGGACTCTTGGGGAAGATCAGCCTGTTATCCCCGGGGTACCTTTTAGCCGTTGAGCGACGGCGCTTCCACATGCCACCGCCGGATCACTAGTCCCAGCTTTCGCTCCTGCTCGACCCGTCAGTCTCACAGTCAAGCTCCCTTGTGCACTTACACTCGACACCTGATTGCCAACCAGGCTGAGGGAACCTTTGGGCGCCTCCGTTACTCTTTAGGAGGCAACCGCCCCAGTTAAACTACCCACCAGACACTGTCCCCGATCCGGATCACGGACCAGAGTTAGACGTTCAAAACGACCAGAGTGGTATTTCACCAATGACTCCACCCGAACTAGCGTCCGAGCTTCACAGTCTCCCACCTATCCTACACAAGACGTTCCAAACGCCAATGTCAAGCTGTAGTGAAGGTCCCGGGGTCTTTCCGTCCTGCTGCGCGTAACGAGCATCTTTACTCGTAGTGCAATTTCGCCGGGTCTGCGGTTGAGACAGCGGGGAAGTCGTTACGCCATTCGTGCAGGTCGGAACTTACCCGACAAGGAATTTCGCTACCTTAGGATGGTTATAGTTACCACCGCCGTTTACCGGCGCTTAAGTTCTCACCTTCGCGCATTGCTGCGCTAAGCGGTCCCCTTAACGTTCCGGCACCGGGCAGGCGTCAGTCCGTATACATCGTCTTACGACTTCGCACGGACCTGTGTTTTTAGTAAACAGTCGCTTCCCCCTGGCCACTGCGACCCCCACCAGCTCAGAAAGCTAGTTTCGTCACCAGCAGAGGTCCCCCTTCTCCCGAAGTTACGGGGGCAATTTGCCGAGTTCCTTAACCACAGTTCACCCGATCGCCTCGGTATTCTCTACCTGACCACCTGAGTCGGTTTAGGGTACGGGCCGCCACAACACTCGCTAGAGGCTTTTCTCGGCAGCATAGGATCATCCACTTCGCCACAATCGGCTCGGCATCACATCTCAGGATACATGCGTCGCGGATTTGCCTACGACACTCCCTACATGCTTACCCCAGGAACAACCATCGCCTGGGTTGGACTACCTTCCTGCGTCACCCCATCGCTTACCTACTACCCGATCGGATCGAGCGTTCAGCCTCACCACTTGTCCCGAAGGACGCTGCGGGGCTTAAGGACTCTTAGCATCACGAGGTTCGATATGGGCGTGTTAAAGCGGGTACGGGAATATCAACCCGTTGTCCATCGACTACGCCTGTCGGCCTCGCCTTAGGTCCCGACTTACCCTGGGCGGATTAGCCTGGCCCAGGAACCCTTGGTCATTCGGCGGCAGGGTTTCTCACCCTGCATTCGCTACTCATGCCTGCATTCTCACTCGCACAGCCTCCACAACTAGATCACTCTGCTGCTTCGCCGGCTGCACGACGCTCCCCTACCCATCAACCCCGCAAAGGGGTCAATGCCACGACTTCGGCGGTGTACTTGAGCCCCGCTACATTGTCGGCGCGGAATCACTTGACCAGTGAGCTATTACGCACTCTTTCAAGGGTGGCTGCTTCTAAGCCAACCTCCTGGTTGTCTCTGCGACTCCACATCCTTTCCCACTTAGCACACGCTTAGGGGCCTTAGTCGGTGATCTGGGCTGTTTCCCTCTCGACTACGGAGCTTATCCCCCGCAGTCTCACTGCCACGCTCTCACTTACCGGCATTCGGAGTTTGGCTGACGTCAGTAACCTTGTCGGGCCCATCGGCCATCCAGTGCTCTACCTCCGGCAAGAAACACGTGACGCTGCACCTAAATGCATTTCGGGGAGAACCAGCTATCACGGAGTTTGATTGGCCTTTCACCCCTACACACAGGTCATCCCCCAGGTTTTCAACCCTGGTGGGTTCGGTCCTCCACGAGGTCTTACCCTCGCTTCAACCTGCCCATGCGTAGATCACTCCGCTTCGGGTCTACAGCATGCGACTCAAACGCCCTATTCAGACTCGCTTTCGCTACGGCTCCCCCACACGGGTTAACCTCGCCACACACCATAACTCGCAGGCTCATTCTTCAAAAGGCACGCAGTCACATCACACACCAGCAAGCTGATGTAAGCTCCTACGGCTTGTAGGCACACGGTTTCAGGTACTATTTCACGACCCCTCACCGGGGCACTTTTCACCTTTCCCTCACGGTACTAGTGCACTATCGGTCATCAGGGAGTATTTAGGCTTACCAGGTGGTCCTGGCAGATTCACACAGGATTTCTCGGGCCCCGTGCTACTTGGGATCCCCTCAAACAGCCCATCCGATTTCGCCTACCCGGCTCTCACGGTCTACGGCGCCCCTTCCCAGAGGCTTCAACTATCAGACAGGTTTCTCACTGTTTGTGGTCTCGGCAGAAACCACCAGAGGGTCCCACGACCCCGCTTGCGCAACGCCTGCCGGCTATCACACGCAAACGGTTTAGCCTCATCCGCTTTCGCTCACCACTACTCACGGAATCACTGTTGTTTTCTCTTCCTACGGGTACTGAGATGTTTCACTTCCCCGCGTTACCACCAACCGCCCTATACATTCAGGCGGAGGCAACACCACATGACTGGTGCTAGGTTTCCCCATTCGGACATCCCCGGATCAACGTCTGGTTGGCGACTCCCCGAGGCTTAACGCAGCCTCCCACGTCCTTCATCGGCTCCTGATGCCAAGGCATCCACCGTGTGCCCTAAAAAACTTGGCCACAAAGATGCTCGCGTCCACTATGCAAATCTCAAACAACAAACAGCAACCAGCTCCAAACCACACCAAGATGGTTCTTCGCTAGCCCTGTATGAGGCGGAACAGAAGGATCAGACCACCATGCGAAACCCGCAGCGGGTGGCCCCATGATCCGGTCCGTTTCCTCAGGACCCAACAGTGTGTCCAACCAGTTCCAGCCCCCTCGCGGCCGTTCCCACTCCCTCCGAAGAAGGCGGTACTAACCCGCAGGCAACCAGACCTGGTTGAGTAGCCAGTGCTCCACTAATGAGCTGCCGAGCATCAGACGTTCGCTGATGACCTCGACGTAGACCGAAGACTCGCGCCTTCGACCAGCTGCTCCTTAGAAAGGAGGTGATCCAGCCGCACCTTCCGGTACGGCTACCTTGTTACGACTTCGTCCCAATCGCCAGCCCCACCTTCGACCGCTCCCCCCAGCAAGCTGGTTGGGCCACGGGCTTCGGGTGTTGCCGACTTTCGTGACGTGACGGGCGGTGTGTACAAGGCCCGGGAACGTATTCACCGCAGCGTTGCTGATCTGCGATTACTAGCGACTCCGACTTCATGGGGTCGAGTTGCAGACCCCAATCCGAACTGAGACCGGCTTTTAGGGATTCGCTCCACCTCACGGTATCGCAACCCTCTGTACCGGCCATTGTAGCATGTTTGCAGCCCAAGACATAAGGGGCATGATGACTTGACGTCATCCCCACCTTCCTCCGAGTTGACCCCGGCAGTCCCCCATGAGTCCCCAGCACGCCGAAGCGCCTGCTGGCAACATGGAGCAAGGGTTGCGCTCGTTGCGGGACTTAACCCAACATCTCACGACACGAGCTGACGACAGCCATGCACCACCTGTCACCCAGTCCGAAGAGGGCCACATCTCTGCAGCTTTCCGGGCGATGTCAAGCCTTGGTAAGGTTCTTCGCGTTGCGTCGAATTAAGCAACATGCTCCGCCGCTTGTGCGGGCCCCCGTCAATTCCTTTGAGTTTTAGCCTTGCGGCCGTACTCCCCAGGCGGGGCGCTTAATGCGTTAGCTCCGGCACGGAGATCGTGGAAGATCCCCACACCTAGCGCCCAACGTTTACAGCGTGGACTACCAGGGTATCTAATCCTGTTCGCTCCCCACGCTTTCGCTCCTCAGCGTCAGGTAAGGCCCAGAGAACCGCCTTCGCCACCGGTGTTCCTCCTGATATCTGCGCATTTCACCGCTACACCAGGAATTCCGTTCTCCCCTACCTACCTCTAGCCAGCCCGTATCCACCGCAGACCCGCAGTTAAGCTGCGAGCTTTCACGGCAGACGCGACAAGCCACCTACGAGCTCTTTACGCCCAATAATTCCGGACAACGCTTGCGCCCTACGTATTACCGCGGCTGCTGGCACGTAGTTAGCCGGCGCTTCTTCTGCAGGTACACGTCAACTTCGTCCCTGCTGAAAGAGGTTTACAACCCGAAGGCCGTCATCCCCCACGCGGCGTCGCTGCGTCAGGCTTTCGCCCATTGCGCAATATTCCCCACTGCTGCCTCCCGTAGGAGTCTGGGCCGTGTCTCAGTCCCAGTGTGGCCGGTCGCCCTCTCAGGCCGGCTACCCGTCGTCGCCTTGGTAGGCCACTACCCCACCAACAAGCTGATAGGCCGCGAGCCCATCCCCAACCGAAAAGACTTTCCACCACCACCCGATGCCGGGGGCGGTCGTATCCGGTATTAGACCCAGTTTCCCGGGCTTATCCCAGAGTCAGGGGCAGGTTGCTCACGTGTTACTCACCCGTTCGCCGCTCGAGTACCCCGAAGGGCCTTTCCGCTCGACTTGCATGTGTTAAGCACGCCGCCAGCGTTCGTCCTGAGCCAGGATCAAACTCTCCAAACAATGTTTGAGAATTTCTCCCGGCTGAAACATGAATGTTCCAACCAAAGGAATCCGTCCAATGGACGGGGTTGTGCATCATGCACTGGCTTTTAACACACTGTTGAGTTCTCAAGAAACGGACGCGTCTTCCGCATTCGTTCGTGGTGCCGAGCCTAGCAGTCTTCTCGACTGCTCGAGCCGCACCGCCCCGTCTCCGGGGCAACCCTCTCAACTTACCGTGCCACTCGCGCCTTGTCCAATCAACCGATTTTCCGGATGATGATCGAGGTGCGCCGTACCGTCGGCTTGTTCAAGAGGGGTCTCCCTCGGGGCCCGTCCGCCGTCTCGCGGCGTCCGGCTCGCTCCCGGGGCACAGATGAGACTAGGTCGGTATCGCCATCCCGTCAAATCCGCGTCCGGCATGTCGATCTCGCCCCGTATCCTCCTCTAGGTGACCGCCACGATCGCCAGGCCCGAAAGCCCCCCACTGCCTCCTGTTATGACACCGCGGTGGGCTCCTCCCACCGCCGCGATCGTGGCATTCGCGGTGGCGCTCTCGGGTTCGGGCTCCTCCACGCTCAACGGCGACGAGCTGGCCACGCTCAGCGCCGCCCGCCGTTCCATCGCAGGGATGTGGGAGCTGGCCCAGCACATCGACGGGCACTTCCTGCCGTACTACCTGTTCATGCACTTCTGGGTGAAGGCCGGCACGGCCGAGCTGTGGCTCAGGCTGCCCTCCGCGCTGGCGATCGGGGTGGCCGCCGCGTTCCTGGTGTGCCTGGGCCGCCGCGTGCACAGCCTTCCCGCGGGCCTGGCCGCCGCCGCGCTGTTGTGCGTGCTGCCGTCGGTCTCCTACTACGGCGCCTTCGCCAGGCCCTACGCCTTCGCCGCCGCGGCGGTGACCATCTCCTTCTGGGCGCTGCACCGTTCCCGATGGGTCTCCTACGCCGCCTCGGTCGCGCTCGTCGGCTGTACCCACCTGTTCGCGGTGCTCGTGCTCCCCGCGCAGCTCGCGCTCCTGCGCGGCCGTACCAAGACGATGGTCGTGGCGATGGCGGCCGGTTTCGTGCCGGCCGCGGTGCTGGGTCTCATCGGGTACGGCGAGCGGCACGCGATCAGCTGGATCCCCCAGCGCGGTCCCGACGTCCTGCTGAAGTTCCCGAAGATGGCGGCGGGCGCCGAGGGGGTCGGCCTTGCGCTGTTCGCGGTGGCTCTCGCCGGGGCCTTCGTGCTGATCAGGCGCGACACGCGCTGGGGCCTGGCGATGACGGGGTGGCTGCTGCTGCCGCCCGTCCTGCTCCTGGCGGTCTCCCATCTGGTGACACCCGTGTACGTCGACCGCTACCTTTTCGTCACCGCTCCTGCGCTCGCGCTGCTGGCGGCGATCGCCGTGGCCGAACTGCCGCGCCTGGCCGTGCCCGCCGCCGTCGCGCTCACCGTCGGAGCGGCCGCGCTGGCCTTCCCGCAGCACCTCGACGTCAGGGAGCGCAACGGCCGCTTCGAGGACGTCCCATGGGCGATCGGCCGCATGAAGCTCGAACCAGGCGATGCGCTCGTCTACGGCCAGAGCTCCCTGCGCACCGGCTTCGACTACTACGCGACGAACGCCATGCCCGACGACGTCCTGCGTCTGGGCGACGCGCCAGCCGCCGACAGCTTCGGCTACCCCGAGCGGGCGGACGTCTCCGTCGCGCTGCGCGGACGCGACCGGGTCTGGCTGGTGTGGCGCGGCGCGAAGAGCGCCGACCTCCCGCAGCACGGCAGGGTACGGCAGGCGGGCTTCGCCCTGGTCAGGGCCTGGCACTCGGCCGACATCCCCGGCCTGACCGTCGCCCTCTACACCAGGAAGGAGCGACGCTGACGAAGACGGCGAAGCGGGCCCCCTCCACGAGGGAGCCCGCCGTGAACGTCAGTGTCAGCCGACGACGACGCCGCCGATCGACTTCTTGCCACGACGCAGCACGAGGAAGCGTCCCTGCAGCAGATCGTCGGCGGAGGGCGTGAAGGCCTCGTCGGTGATCTTCACGTTGTTGAGGTACGCGCCGCCCTCCTTGACCGCGCGCCTGGCCGCCGACTTCGACTCCACCAGGCCGCTCTCGGCCATGAGGTCGACCAGCGTCGCTCCGAGCGAGTCGACCTTGGCGAGAGGCACCTCGGCCAGCGCCGCCTCCAGCGTCGGGGCGGACAGCTCCTCGAGCGAACCCTGCCCGAACAGCGCCTTGGAGGCGGCCACGACGGCCTCGAGCTCGGCCCTGCCGTGCAGCAGCTCGGTGAGCTCCTCGGCCAGCGCCCGCTGCGCCTCCCTGGCGAACGGCCGCTCGGCGACGGCCTTCTCCAGCTCCTCGATCTCCTCGCGGCTCCTGAACGTGAACACCTTCAGGTAGTGGATCACGTCCCGGTCGTCGGCGTTGAGGAAGTACTGGTAGAAGGCGTAGGGCGAGGTCATGGCGGGGTCGAGCCAGAGCGCGCCGCCCGCCGTCTTGCCGAACTTGGTGCCGTCGGCCTTGGTGATCAGCGGGAGCGTGAGGGCGTGGACGTGGCCGCCCTCGACGCGGCGGACCAGGTCGACGCCCGCGGTGATGTTGCCCCACTGGTCGCTGCCGCCGATCTGCAGCGAGCAGCCGTGCCTGCGGTACAGCTCGAGGTAGTCGTTGGCCTGCAGGATCTGGTAGCTGAACTCGGTGTAGCTGAGCCCCTCGCCCGCGAGCCTGGCCGCGACGGACTCGCGGGCCAGCATGCGGTTGACGGGGAAGTGCTTGCCGATGTCGCGCAGGAAGTCGATCGCGGACAGCTCGGCGGTCCAGTCGAGGTTGCTGACCATGAGCGCGGCGTTGGGCTGCGCCTCGAAGTCGAGGAAGCGCCCGACCTGGCCGCGCAGCCGCTCCACCCATCCGGCGACGACGTCACCCGCGTTGAGCGAACGCTCGGTGTTGCGCCCGCTGGGGTCGCCGATCAGCCCGGTGGCGCCCCCGACCAGCCCGATCGGCCGGTGACCCGCCAGCTGGATGCGGCGCAGCGTCAGCAGCGGCACGAAGTGTCCGACATGCAGTGACGGAGCGGTGGGGTCGAAGCCTGCATAGACCGAGATCGGTCCCTTGGCCATGGACGCGCGAAGGGCGTCGAGGTCGGTGGACTGCGCGATCAGACCTCGCCATGCGAGGTCGTCGATGATGTCGGTCACGATTCCGGCTTTCCGAACGAGTGGAGATGGACTGGCTACAGAGTGCCCGATCTCGGCACCTGCCGCCACTTGAAAACCTCCTCGTGATCATGGCAGACGTCAGGCTCCCCCGCCGACGGCACGGCCACCCCGCTCGGCGAGACGGGACGGACCGCGGGCGGGGGTGAACGCCGGCGAGGGCTCTACGCGCCCAAGAACGACGTCTCAATCGAGTTCGATCACGAGAGCGGCGCCAGGACCTCGACCCCGAGCCCGGCTGGCCGAAGGCGGTGTCGGGGAGCGCGATCGTCTGGGGGCGGTAGCCTCGCAGGCATGTGGAGGGTTCGCCGCGAGCTGGTCGCCGTCAAGATCCTGGCCGCCGTGACCTGTGCCGCCCTCGGCGGCTACTGGTACCTCTCCGGCGACGTGCGCGGCGTGATCCTGGCCGTCCCCGCCACCCTGCTGGTCGGCGCCATGGCGCTCAGAGACCTCCTGGTCCCCGTACGGCTGGCCACCGACGCCTCCGGCATCACCGTCGCGCACGGCTACGCGGGCTCCCGCCACGTCCCCTGGGACCAGATCGAGGACATCAAGGTGGACGTGCGCACCCGCTACGGCAGGCGCAGCGAGATGCTGGAGATCGACACCGGCGACAACCTGCACCTGTTCAGCCGTTCCGACCTCGGTGCCTCGCCCACCGAGGTCGCCGCGGAGCTGCGGCGGCTCAGGGCGGCGTAGCCGGGAGCCGGTCAGCCACGCCGCCTGGGCACGTGCGCCCGGTACGGCGAGACCGTCGGATCCCCCTCGATCCAGAACCGCCAAGGGGTGTCGGCCCCTGTGGAGATCCCGGTCCTCGGTCCCGCGAGCACCGAGGCGGGCGGAGATCCGTCGAGCACCTTGCCGATCATGTCCAAGCCGTTGTCCTCACGCCCCCAGCCGAGCGCCACGGCCAGCCTGGCGGGGCCTCTGGCCAGGTCGCGGTCGCGGGCCCCGTTGCGCCGCGCCCTGGCCACGTCGAGGCCCGACACGATCTCGCCGGCGCGCAGCAGCACGGCCGAGCCGTGGCCCTCGGGCAGGCAGACGATGTTGGCGCAGTAGTGCATGCCGTAGGTGAAGTAGACGTACAGATGCCCCGGCGGGCCGAACATCACCGAGTTGCGCGGGGTCTGTCCTCGGTAGGTGTGAGAGGCGGGGTCCTCCCCCGGCAGGCCGTACGCCTCGACTTCAGTCAGCCTGACGCTGACCTCGCCGTGCACGAGGACGCGCCCGAGCAGTTCGGGCGCGACCTCGTGAGCTGGCCTGTCGAAGAAGTCCCTGCTCAGGAGCCCGAGGCCCATGCCGCCTGGGCGTCGACCGCCTCGCGAAGCGCCGCGAGCTGGTCGCGGACCCTGTCGGGCGCGGTGCCGCCGTGCGCCTTGCGCGCGGCCAGCGCGCCCGGCACGTTGAGCACGTCGCGCACGTCGGGGGTCAGGTGCGGGGAGACCTTCGCCAGGTCCTCGTCGCTGACCTCGCCCAGGTCGACATCGTTGACCTGGCAGTAGACGACCAGGTGGCCGACGGCCTCGTGCGCGTCGCGGAAGGCCACGCCCTTGCGCACGAGCAGCTCGGCCAGGTCGGTGGCCAGCGCGAAGCCGTCGGAGGCGGTCGCCGACATGCGCGCGGTGTTGACGCGCATCGTGGAGACCAGCCCCGCGACCGCGGGCAGCACCAGCAACAGGGTGTCGACGGTGTCGAAGACCGGCTCCTTGTCCTCCTGCAGGTCGCGGTTGTAGGTGAGGGGCAGGCCCTTCAGCACGGTCAACATCGACATGAGGTTGCCGATGAGCCGGCCCGACTTGCCGCGCGCCAGCTCGGCGACGTCGGGGTTCTTCTTCTGCGGCATGATCGACGAGCCGGTGGAGTAGGCGTCGTCCATCTCGATCCAGCGGAACTCCTGCGAGGCCCACAGGACGATCTCCTCGCCCAGCCTCGACAGGTGGATGCCGATCATCGCCGCGTCGAAGAGGAACTCGGCGGCGAAGTCGCGGTCGGCGACGGCGTCCATCGAGTTGGGCGCGGCCGAGGTGAAGCCGAGCTCCTCGGCGACCACGACGGGGTCGAGCGGCAGCGACGAGCCGGCCAGCGCGCCGGAGCCGAGCGGCGAGACCGCGGCCCGCTTGTCCCAGTCGATCAGCCTGTCGATGTCGCGGGCGAAGGCGTGCACGTGCGCGAGCAGCTGGTGACCGAAGGAGACCGGCTGCGCGTGCTGCAGGTGCGTCATGCCGGGCGCGGCCGTGTCGGCGTGCGTGGCGGCCTGCGCCATCAGCGCCGTCTCGACCTCCACCAACCTGGAGATGATCGCTCGCACGTTGTCGCGCAGATACAGGCGCAGGTCGGTGGCGATCTGGTCGTTGCGGCTGCGCCCCGCGCGCAGTTTGCCGCCGAGCGAGCCGAGTCGCTCGAGCAGCCCGCGCTCCAGCGCGGTGTGCACGTCCTCGTCGGCGACCGTCGGCCTGAACTCGCCCGTCTTGCAGGCGGTCTCCAGGTCGTCGAGCGCGCCGATCATGCGCTCGAGCTCCTCGTCCGTCAGCAGCCCCGCCCTGTTGAGCACGCGGGCGTGCGCCCGCGAGGCCATCAGGTCGTACGGCACCAGCCGCCAGTCGAAGTGCACGCTCACCGACAGCCGAGCCAGCGCGTCGGCGGGGCCCGACTCGAAACGCCCGCCCCACAGCCTCATCGGCTTGCCACCATCACTCACCGTAGTCTCCTCCTCGTCACCCGCGATCCTAGCCATGCCTGGCGTCACGGGCTGCCGCGATCTTGGAGGGCAGGCTCCACAGCTGGACGAAGCCCTTGGCCAGGGACTGGTCGAAGGTGTCGCCCGTGTCGTAGGTGGCCAGCGAGAAGTCGTACAGCGACTCCTCCGAGCGCCTGCCGGTGACGACGGCGCGGCCGCCGTGCAGGGTCATCCTGATGTCGCCTGAGACGTACTTCTGGGCGTCGGCGATGAAGGTGTCGAGGGCGTCCTTCAGCGGCGAGAACCACAGGCCGTCGTAGACCAGCTCGCTCCAGCGCTGGTCGACGCCGCGCTTGAACCTGGCCAGGTCGCGCTCCACGGTGACGTTCTCGAGCTCCATGTGCGCGGTGATCAGCGCGATCGCGCCCGGCGCCTCGTAGACCTCACGCGACTTGATGCCGACGAGCCTGTCCTCGACCATGTCGATCCTGCCGACGCCCTGGGCGCCGGCGCGCCTGTTCAGCTCGTCGATGATCTGGAACGGGCTCAGCGCCCTGCCGTCGAGGGCGACGGGCACGCCCTCCTTGAAGGTGATGACGACCTCGTCGGCCTCGCGCGGCTGGGCGGGGTCGGAGGTGTAGGCGAAGATGTCCTCGGTCGGGCCGTTCCAGATGTCCTCGAGGAAGCCGGTCTCGATGGCCCTGCCCCAGAGGTTCTGGTCGATCGAGTACGGGTTCTTCTTGGTGGTCTCGATCGGCAGGCCCTTGTCCTCGGCGAACGCGATCGCCTTGTCGCGGGTCCAGGCGTAGTCGCGGGCGGGGGCGACGACCTTGAGCTCGGGCGCGAGCGCGGCGAGGCCCGCCTCGAAGCGCACCTGGTCGTTGCCCTTGCCGGTGCAGCCGTGCGAGACCGTGGTGCCGCCGAACTGCTTGGCCGCGGCGACCAGATGCTTGACGATCAGCGGGCGCGACAGCGACGACAGCAGCGGGTAGCGGTCCATGTAGAGCGCGTTGGCCTGCAGGGCGGGCACGCAGAAGTCGGCGGCGAACTCCTCCTTGGCGTCCACGACGACCGACTCGACCGCGCCGCAGTCGATGGCGCGCTTCTGGATGACGTCCATGTCCTCGCCACCCTGGCCGAGGTCGACGGCGACGGCGATGACCTCGGCGTCCATCTGCTCGGCGAGGAAGGGGATGGCGACAGAGGTGTCGAGGCCCCCGGAGAACGCTAGTACGACTCTCTCGGACATGATCATGATCCTTTACGATTCGCGATGTTCAGCAGGCTGTCCACGACCGAGGGGCCACCCAGGGGGTCGCGACTGATGACGAGAATGGTGTCGTCCCCCGCCACGGTGCCGAGGATGGACTCCCAGTCGGCGTGGTCGATGGCGGAGGCGAGGAACTGCGCGGCGCCCGGCGGCGTCCTGACGATCACCAGGTTGGCCGAGGCCTCGGCCGAGACCAGAAGCTCCTCGGCGATCCTGTGGAGCCTGGCCGCGGGCGACTCTCCCGTGCCCAGGCGGGCCAGCGGGATGCGTCCGCCGCCCTCGCCGGGCAGCGCGTAGACCAGTGAGCCGTCCTCGGCCCGCAGCTTGAGCGCCCCGAGCTCGTCCAGGTCGCGTGAGAGCGTGGCCTGGGTGACCTCGACGCCGCTCTCGGCCAGGAGCTTGGCCAGCTCGGGCTGGGAGCGCACGGCCTGCCGCTGGAGCAGGTCGGTGATCTTCGCCTGCCTGGCGACCTTGGTCATCGGGATGCTCATCGTGACCACAGCCACTGCAGCAGCGCCTTCTGGGCGTGACGGCGGTTCTCCGACTGGTCCCACACGAGGCTGTCCGGCCCGTCGAGCACCTCGGCGGTGATCTCGTAGCCGCGGTAGGCGGGCAGGCAGTGCAGCACGATCGCCTCGCGGTCGGCGCGGGCCATGAGCGCGGCGTTCACCTGGTACGGCATGAGCGCGGCCACGCGCTCCTCCTTGCCCTCCTGGCCCATCGACACCCACGTGTCGGTGGCGATCACGTGCGCGCCTTCGGCGGCGGCCGCCGCCTCATCCAGCACGCTCACGCTGCCGCCGGTGCCCTTGGCGACCTCCGCGGCCCTGGCGAGGATGCCGGGGTCGGGCTGGTAGCCGGCGGGCGCGGCGACGCGGACGTGCATGCCGGCGGTCGCGCCGCCGAGCAGGTAGGAGTGGGCCATGTTGTTGGCGCCGTCGCCCAGGTAGGTGAGCGTGAGCCCGGCGGTCCTGCCGAAGTTCTCCCTGACGGTCTGCAGGTCGGCGAGGATCTGGCAGGGGTGGTAGTCGTCGGTCAGCGCGTTGATGACGGGGACGCCCGCGACCGAGGCCATGGCCTCGATGCGCTCCTGTCCTCCGGTCCTCCACACGATGGCGTCGACGTGGCGTTCCAGCACCCTGGCGGTGTCCTCGATCGGCTCGCCCCTTCCCATCTGGGAGGTGCCGCCGTCGATGATCAGCGGGACGCCGCCCAGCTCGGCGATGCCGACGGCGAAGGAGACGCGGGTCCTGGTGGACGGCTTGTCGAAGAGCACCGCGATGGTCCTGTTCCCCTCGAAGGGGCGGTAGCCGTACGGGTCCTTCTTCATGGCGTCGGCCAGGTCGAGCACCTCGGCCTGCTCGGCGGGCGAGAGGTCGTCGTCCTTCAGGAAGTGCCTGGTAGGCGCCGAGTCCGCGCGATGCCTGGTCACTTGGCCGCCTCCGTCAGGATCGAGGGGAGGGCGTCGACGAGGGCCTGGATCTCCTCGGCGGTCACCACGAGTGGGGGTGCGAGCCGTACGGCGTCGGGTTGCAGGGCGTTGACCAGGAAGCCGGCGTCCTGCGCGGCCTGCTGCACCTTGCCGGAGACCGGCTCCTCGAGCACGAGGGCCAGCCACAGGCCGCGGCCGCGCACGCCCTTGAGCAGCGGGTGCTTCACCGCCTCCAGCCCCGCGCGCAGCAGGGCGCCCTTGGCGGCGGCCTCGGCGGGGTCCACGTTGGCCAGGACGGCGAGCGCGGCGGCGCACGAGACCGGGTTGCCGCCGAAGGTCGAGCCGTGGTCGCCCTTGTCGAAGAGCGTGGCCGCGGGGCCGAAGCCGACGCAGGCGCCGATCGGCAGGCCGCCGCCCAGGCCCTTGGCCAGGGTCAGGACGTCGGGGACGACGCCCTCGGCCTGGTGGGCGAACCAGTGGCCGGTCCTGCCGATGGCCGACTGGATCTCGTCGGCGACCAGCAGCGCGCCTGCGGCGGTGCAGATCTCGCGGGCGGCGCCGAAGTAGCCCTCGGGCGGCGGCACGACGCCCGCCTCGCCCTGCGTGGGCTCGAGGAAGACCGCGATGCAGTCCTCGGTGACGGCCTGCTTGAGCGCGTCGGCGTCGCCGTAGGGAACGAAGCGAACCTCGACGGGGAAGGGGCCGAACTGCTCGCGGATCGCCTTCTTGCCGGTGAGGGAGAGCGCGCCCATCGTGCGGCCGTGGAAGCCGTTCTCCGCGGCGACGAAGTAGGAGCGGCCCGTGGCCTTGCCGTACTTGAGCGCCAGCTTGTAGGCGCACTCGTTGGCCTCGGTGCCGGAGTTGGCGAAGAAGACCTTCGCCGGCTGCTTCAACAGCTCGAGCAGCTTCTCCGCCAGCAGCACCTCGGGCTCGTGCAGGTAGAGGTTGCTGGTGTGGGCGAGGGTGGCGACCTGCCTGGAGACGGCCTCGACCAGCGCGGGGTGGCCGTGTCCGAGAGAGTCGACGGCGATGCCGCCGACGAAGTCGAGGTACTGCCTGCCCTCCACGTCCCACACCGTGCTGCCCTTGCCGCGGGCCAGAGCCAGCGGCGGGACGCCGTAGTTCGGCATGAAGGCGTCTTCGAACCTCTCGTACAGGCTCATGCGTCCGACTCCGTCGGCCGCATGTACCTGAGGCTGCTGTGTTTCCTGATGAGCTCGCTGCGCTCACTCATTGGGCATCACCATGGTTCCGATTCCGTGGTCGGTGAAGATCTCGAGCAGCAGGGCGTGGGGGACGCGTCCGTCCAGGACGTGCGCCTGGGGCACGCCGCCCTGCACGGCGGTCAGGCAGGCCTCCATCTTGGGCACCATGCCGCTGGACAGCGTGGGCAGCATCTCGGCCAGCTCCGCCGCCTTGAGCTGGTCGATCACGTCGGTGTCGGCGGGCCAGCTGGCGTACAGGCCCTCGACGTCGGTGAGCACGATCAGCTTCTGCGCCCGCAGCGCGACGGCGAGCGCGGCCGCGGCGGTGTCGGCGTTGACGTTGTAGACCTGGCCGTCCACGCCGCGGGCGACGCTGGAGACGACCGGGATGCGACCGTCGTCGAGCAGGGCCTGCACGGCGCCGGGCTCGACCTTGACGATCTCGCCCACCTGGCCGATGTCGACGGGCTCGCCGTCCACCATCGCGGGCTTGCGCTCGGCGGTGAACAGGTGCGCGTCCTCACCCGACATGCCGACCGCGAACGGGCCGTGGTGGTTGATCAGGCCGACGACGTCGCGGTTGACCTGGCCCACCAGCACCATGCGCACGACCTGCATCGCCTCGGGGGTGGTGACCCGCAGGCCCGCGGTGAAGGTCGACTCGATGCCGAGCCTGTCGAGGTGCGCGCTGATCTGCGGCCCCCCGCCGTGCACCACGACCGGCCGCAGGCCCGCGTAACGCAGGAAGACGATGTCCTCGGCGAAGCCCTCCTTGAGCGACTCCTCCGTCATGGCGTTGCCGCCGTACTTGATGACGACGGTCGCGCCGCTGAACCTGGCCAGCCAGGGCAGGGCCTCGATCAGCGTGCTCGCCTTGGCGAGCGCTCCGTTGGCCCTCATGAGGAGTACGCCGAGTTCTCGTGCACGTAGGCCGCGGTCAGGTCCGTGGTGTGGATGGTCGCCGAGTGCGGCCCCGCCGACAGGTCGACGGTGATCGTCACGTCGCGCGGGCGCATGTCCACCTTGGCGCGGTCGTCGCCGACCGCGCCGCCCCTGCAGATCCAGATGCCGTTGATGGCGACGTTGATCCGGTCGGGCTCGAAGACCGCGTCGGTGGTGCCGACCGCCGCCAGGACGCGGCCCCAGTTGGGGTCCTCGCCGTGGATGGCGCACTTGAGCAGGTTGGACCTGGAGACCGTGCGGCCCACCTTGACGGCGTCGTCCTCGCTGGCCGCACCCACGACCTCGATGGCGATCGCCTTGGAGGCGCCTTCGGCGTCGACGAGCAGCTGCCTGGCCAGGTCGGCGCAGACCTCGGTGATCTTCTTCTCGAACTCGGCGAGGTCGGGCGTGACGCCTGAGGCGCCGCTGGCCAGCAGCAGCACGGTGTCGTTCGTCGACATGCAGCCGTCGGCGTCGAGCCTGTCGAAGGTCTTGGTCGTGGCCCTGCGCAGCACCGCGTCGAGCTGCTCGGAGGTGACCTCGGCGTCGGTGGTGATGACGCAGAGCATGGTGGCCAGCGCCGGGGCGAGCATGCCCGCGCCCTTGGCCATCCCCCCGACCATGTACCCGCCCTCGCCGCGCCTGAAGGAGATCTTCGAGACGGTGTCGGTGGTGCGGATGGCGTCGGCCGCGGCCAGGCCGCCGTCGCGGGAGAGCTGCGTGGCCGCGCTGTCGACGCCCGTCAGCAGCGCCTCCATCGGCAGCCGCTCGCCGATCAGGCCGGTGGAGCAGACGGCGATCTCGCCGGCGGAGTCGGCCAGGACCTCGGCGACCTTCTCGGCCGTGGCGTGGGTGTCCTGGAAGCCTTCGGGGCCCGTGCAGGCGTTGGCGCCGCCCGAGTTGAGGACGACCGCTCGGACTCGGCCTCCCGCCAGGACCTGCTGCGACCAGAGGACGGGGGCGGCCTTCACGCGGTTGGCGGTGAAGACGCCCGCGGCGGCGCGGAGCGGTCCTTCGTTGACGACGAGGGCGAGGTCGCGGTTTCCGCCGGCCTTGATGCCTGCGGCGATGCCCGCGGCCTTGAAGCCGAGGGGGGCGGTCACGCTCATGCGTCCTCCTTCGACGGCCGCATGCGTGCGCACAGGCCGTGTTCGCTGGTTCTCTGGCCGCGCTCGATCACGGGGCGACTCCGTTCAGGGGAAGGCCGAGCCCTTCGGGCAGGCCTAGTGCGAGGTTGACGCTCTGGATCGCGCCCCCCGCGGTGCCCTTGGTGAGGTTGTCGATGGCGATGACGGCGACCACGCGGCCGGCGCGCTCGTCGAGCGTCACCTGCAGGGCCGCGGTGTTGGCGCCGTAGGTCATCGCGGTGGCGGGCCACACGCCCTCGGGCAGCAGCGTGACGAACGGCTCGTCCTTCAGCGCGCTCTCGTAGGCGTCGCGGAGGGCTGCGGCGGTCAGGCCGGGGGTGGCGGGAGCCGTACAGGTGGCCAGGATGCCGCGGCTCATCGGCGCCAGCATCGGGGTGAAGGCGACGGTGACGGGCAGGCCCGCGACGGCGGAGAGGTTCTGCTCCATCTCAGGCGTGTGCCGGTGGACGCCGCCCACGCCGTAGGCGCTGACCGAGCCCATGACCTCGCTGCCGAGCAGGTTCGGCTTGAGGGCCTTGCCCGCGCCGCTGGTGCCCGTCGCCGCCACGACCACCACGTCGGGCTCCGCGAGCCCCTCCGCGAAGGCGGGGAAGAGCGCGAGGGTGACGGCCGTCGGGTAGCAGCCGGGTACGGCGATGCGCCGCGCGGCCTTGAGGATGTCACGCTGACCGGGCAGCTCGGGCAGGCCGTACGGCCAGGTGCCCGCGTGGGCTCCGCCGTAGAACTCGGCCCAGGCGGCAGGGTCGGCGAGCCGGTGGTCGGCGCCGCAGTCGACGATCACGGTGTCGCTCTCGTCCAGCTGGGCGGCGATCGCGGCGGACTGACCGTGCGGAAGGGCGAGGAAGACCACGTCGTGCCCTGCGAGCATCTCCGGGGTGGTCTCCTGAATGATGCGGGCTGCCAGCTGGGGCAGGTGCGGCTGGTGCGCGCCGAGCGGGCTGCCCGCGCTCGAAGCGGCGGTCAGCGCGCCTATCTCCAGTTCGGGGTGCATGAGCAGCAGACGGGCGAGCTCACCTCCGGCGTAGCCGCTGGCCCCGGCGATCGCCACACGCTGCATAGTCATTCATCCTTACTCATGAATTTGCTTAGAGAGATTATGCATCCGAGTCGATGAGCATGCAAGCCAGGCGGGCCGTGACGCCCGCATTCTGAGATCGGGCAAACCGCCCATTCGCCTGCATGAACACTCAGTCGCGAGGCCTAGCGCGACGTACCTACCGGTCGGTACTGTGAAATATCCGGTTAACAGAGCACGCGGGAGTTCTTGCCCATGAGCATCACGCACGCCCAGGTCCAGGCCCAGCTCACCGCAGAGGGCCAGCTGTTCGAAACCGAGGAGCTGGAGTCGGGGATCCGCACCTGGAAGCACGCGCCGGGGCACTTCCGCACCATGCTGGAGAACAGCCGGTGGCAGGGAGAGAAGGACTTCCTCATCTACGAGGACGAGCGGATCTCCTACGAGCAGCACTACCGCCTGGCGGCGACGCTGGCCAACCGGCTGGTCGAGGAGTACGGCGTGGTCAAGGGCGATCGCGTGGCCATCGCGATGCGCAACTACCCCGAATGGGTCGTCTCCTTCTCCGCCGTCCTGGCGGCCGGGGCGATCGCCGTACCGCTGAACGCCTGGTGGACCGCGCAGGAGCTGGCCTACGGGGTCTCCGACTCCGGCGCCAAGGTGCTGATCGCCGACGGCGAGCGGGCCGAGCGCCTGGCGGGCACGGGCGTGCCGCTGATCGTGACAAGGGGCACGCCCCAGGAGGGCACGCGCGCCTTCGACGAGGTGCTGGGCGAGGTCAGGGCGGACGTCACCCTCCCCTCCGTGGAACTGTCTCCTGAGGACCCCGCGACGATCTTCTACACCTCGGGCACCACGGGACTGCCGAAGGGCGCGCTCGGCAGCCATCGCAACCTCGGCCAGGCGCCGATGACCGTCGCCTACTCCCTCATCCGCGCGGTCGTCATGGCCGGCAAGGACCCTTCGGGCACGACGGGTGAGCGGCGGGTCACGCTGCTGACGGTGCCGCTCTTCCACGTCACGGGCTGCTTCGCGGTGATGACAGGCACCATGTTCACCGGCGGCGCGCTGGCGCTGATGTACAAGTGGGACCCGCTGCTCGCGCTCCAGCTCATCGAGCGCGAGAAGATCACCGGGATGACTGGGGTGCCCACCAACGCCTGGCAGCTGCTCTCCCACCCCGACGTGGACAAGTACGACCTGTCCTCCCTGACCGGCATCTCCTACGGCGGCGCCCCCGCTCCCCCCAAGCTGATGGAGCGCATCACCAACGAGCTGCCGGGCCGGGCGCCCAGCAACGGCTACGGCATGACCGAGACCACCGCCCTCGCCATCAACAACTCCGGAGCCGACTACGCCCGCAAGCCTGACAGCATCGGCCTGCCGTCCGCCGTCGTCGACGTGCGCATCTCCGACCCCTCGGGCGCGCCGCTGCCCGTCGGCGAGGTCGGCGAGCTCTGCCTGCGCGGGCCCAACGTCATCATGGGCTACTGGAACAAGCCGTCGGCCACGGCCGAGACGTTCGTCGACGGGTGGCTGCACACCGGCGACCTGGCCAGGGTGGACGAGGAGGGCTTCGTCTACATCGTCGACAGGGCGAAGGACATGGTGATCCGCGGCGGCGAGAACGTGTACTGCGCCGAGGTGGAGGCGGCGCTGTTCGAGCACCCGTCCGTGGACGACGCCGCGGTGATCGGGGTGCCGCACGACGAGCTGGGCGAGGAGGTCGGCGCGGTCATCCGCCTGTCGGCGCCCGCCACCCCCGAGGAGCTGACGGCCTTCCTCAAGGAGCGCATCGCCGGGTTCAAGGTGCCCGCGCACTTCTGGTTCAGGGACGCGGAGCTGCCCCGCAACCCCGGCGGCAAGATCCTCAAGACCCGGCTCCGCCAGGAGGTCCTGGCCCTTTGACCGCCTGCGCCCGGCGGTAGGCGGCGGTCCACCCCGCGCGGGGTGAAGACCGCCGCCAGGTGGTGCGGCGACAGGACCCCGACGGGTCCGCCCTGCCTCGGCCGGCCCTCTGGCGCGGCGTGACGAGTGTGCTCGCATCATTTTCCGCCGCCTTCGCCCAGGTCAGCGGTGTGCGGCCGCGCGCGCTTACCTCAGGCGTAATCGCGCGCTTGATGTCGCGGATGACACGGTTGCTCCATCGGAACGAAACACCCTCCGAAGGAGCCGAGATGACCTTCCTCACCGTTACCGCCGACCGGACCAAGTTCCTGCGCCTCGCCCTGGTCGCCGACGCCGTCGTCACCGGCGGCAACGGGCTGATCTACCTGCTCGCCGCGGGCCCCGTGGGCGACCTGCTCGGCCCCGACACCGGAATGCTGCGCGGCATCGGCGTCTTCCTCCTCGTGTACGGCGTGGCCGTCGGCTTCCTGGGCACCAGGGCCGACATCAGCAGAGGCGCCACCAAGGCCGTCATCGCCCTGAACATCATCTGGACCCTCGGCAGCGTCGCCGCCGTCGCGACCGGCCTGCTGGAGTTCACCACGATCGGCGCGGTGTGGGCGATCGCCCAGGCCCTGGTCGTGGCCGCCTTCGCCGAGCTGCAGATCATGGGCCTCCGCAAGACCCGCTGACCCTCTGGACCCGCAATAACCCTGGAAAGGACGAAATATCATGACGCTGATCGAGCGCTACGTGGCCGCCTGGAACGAGACCGACGCCGACGCCCGCGCCAAGGCCGTCGCCGAGCTGTGGACCGAGGACGCGACCTACACCGACCCGCTGGCCGACGTGACGGGACACGAGGGGATCGCCGCGGTGATCGCCGGAGCGCAGGGCATGTTCCCCGGCATGGTCTTCAGCGCCGGCGAGGTCTACGACGCCCACCAGGACCTCGCCCGCTTCACCTGGCACCTGGGTCCCGAGGGCGGCGAGCCGGTAGTGGTCGGGTTCGACGTGGTGAAGCTCGCCGAGGACGGCCGGATCCGCCAGGTGTTCGGCTTCCTGGACAAAGTTCCCAGCTGACACACAGTCCGCACCTGCCCCCGCCGATGCCCTTGGCGGGGGCATCGCCATGTCACGGCCCGAACGCGACGCCGGCGTGGCGGACGCCGGGCCTGAGCGAGGCCCCATCGTGCCGGTGCGCACGCTCTCACCCGAAAACCGTTTGCCCCCGCCGAGCCCGGCGCTCGACAATCTGAACCCGTGCCCGATTCCCTCCGCCGCCTGCTCGCCCACCTCAAGATGGACCTGGGCCCGCTGCGCGACTCACGCGACTACCGGCTCCTGATGGCCTCAGGCGTCATCACGATGTTCGGCACCTTCATCACGATGGTGGCCGTGCCGTACCAGATGAAGCAGCTGACCGGCTCCTACGTCGCGGTGGGTCTGGTGAGCCTGGCGGAGTTCGTGCCGATGGTGATCTGCGGGCTGTGGGGCGGCGCCATCGCCGACGCGCTCGACCGGCGCAAGGTCATCCTGCTCAGCGAGGTCGGGCTGCTGGTCACCTCGGCGATGCTCACGTTCAACGCCATGCTGCCAGAGCCGCAGATCTGGGTGCTCTACGTGGTCGGCGCGCTGTCCACCGGCCTGGCCAGCCTGCAGCGCCCGAGCATGGAGGCGCTGATCCCGCAGGTCGTCAGGCACGACCAGCTCGGCGCGGCGGCCGTGCTGGCCAGCCTGCGCTGGAACATCGGCGCCATCGCCGCCCCCGCGCTCGGCGGCCTGCTGGTGACCACCTTCAGCGTGGCCACCGCCTACGCGGTCGACACCGTCAGCTTCGTGCTCTCGCTGGTGCTGCTGTGGCGCATCAGGGCCGTGCCGCCGAAGGAGGACGCCGCCCCCGCCTCGATCAGGTCGATGGTCGAGGGCCTGCGCTACGCCGCGAGCAGGCGCGACCTGATGGGCACCTACCTGGTGGACATCGCCGCGATGGTCTTCGCCATGTCCACGGCGCTCTACCCCTTCCTCGCCGACCAGTTCGGCACGCCGCAGGCCGTGGGCCTGCTGTACTCGGCGGGCGCGGTCGGCTCGCTGATCGCCTCCCTCACAGGGGCGTGGACGGCGCGCGTGCAGCGGCAGGGCATCGGGGTGATCCTGGCCGCGGCACTGTGGGGCGTCTCGGTCGCCCTGGCCGCGGTGATGCCGAGCATCTGGGCGATCTTCCTCTGCCTGGCGCTGGCGGGCGCGGCCGACATGGTCAGCGGCATCTTCAGGATGACCATGTGGAACCAGACCATCCCCGAGGAGCTGCGCGGCCGGCTGGCCGGCATCGAACTGCTGTCGTACGCCAGCGGCCCGATGCTCGGCAACGCGCGGGCAGGGCTCATGGCCGACCTCGGCGGCACCCGGTTCTCTCTGGGCGTGGGCGGTCTGCTGTGCGTCGGATCGGTGGGTCTGCTGGCGTGGCTGCTGCCGTCCTTCCGCGCCTACGACGCCAGGACCAGCGAGCACGCCCTGGCCGAGAAGGCCCGCAGGCAGGCCGCGCACACCGAGGGCTGAGCTCAGCGCGCCCTTCCCTCGGCCCCGCCGAAGGCCCGCAGCGCCTCGACGTCGGAGTGGGTGCCCGTCACGTACTCCGACACCCACTCCTCCACCTCGGCGAACCCGCTCTCCTCGACGATGCGCCCGGCCGCGGCCTGGGCGTCGAAGGCGGTGCGGCGCAACGTCACCGCGCCGCTGCCCGCCTCCAGCAGCGCCCAGTGGGCGCCCGCCGTGCCGTACGGCATGCCGACCGAACCCGGGTTGACCACCAGCCTGCGCTCCACGAGCCTGACGAACGGCATGTGCGTGTTGCCCAGCACCACCGTGTCGGCCTCGATCCCCTCGAGCACCTCAGCCCACCGCTCGATCGCGCTGTCGACGAGGATCATCTCGTCGTCGCGCCTCGGCGTGGCGTGCGCGAACAGGGTGCGGCCCAGCGCCCCGAGGTCGAGGACGCACGACATCGGCAGCCCGGCCAGCAGCTCGACCTGGTCACCGCGCAGCTGCTGCCCCGCCCACTGCGAGATTGGGTAGGCGCTGCCGCTGCCGCGAGCCACCTCCACCAGCTCACGATCGGCGTTGCCGTTGACCCACAGCGCCCGCTCCCCCAGCGACACCAGCAGGTCGAGTGTCTCGACCGGCTGAGGACCGGCCGCCATGTCGCCGGTGAGGACGACGAGGTCGGCGCAGGCCACCTCGGGCTCGGCGAGCACGGCTTCCAGCGCGGGAAGCACCCCGTGGATGTCAGAGAGAACCGCGACGCGCATGCCCCCCACGCTGCCCGATCGGCAGGGCCGCGCTCAAGGTCGTTTCACCTGTGGCGCAATCTCACCCGCTCTCGCGCCAGCCCTCTCGCTCCTCCACCAGCGCGTCGACCTTGGCCAGATGCCCCTCCGCCAGCCCCTCGACCACGACGAGCCACTGCGCGTCCTCGGCGTCGTCCTCGCCCGCGAGCGTCTCCCTGACGACGACGGGCATGCCGAGCAGGGGGAACCATTCCGCCAGCGTCTCGGCCACCTCTTCGGCGTCGTCCCGCTCGGCGAACACCAGCAACTGCCTCATGGACGAAAAGCCTAGGGCGCGCGCCCGCATCCCCGTTCACCGGGCGGGAAGGACATAGATTGCTACCGTAGACGCATGACGGCCGAAGCGGTGATTCAGGAGATGACGACTCCCTCACTCCCCGACTGGGTCTTCCCGCCGCCGGAGGGATTCGTCGCGGAGGACCTCGATCACATTCCGGATCTGCCTGCGCACACTGAGCTCATTGACGGAAGCTTGGTGTTCGTGAGTCCTCAGGCTTCCTTCCACATGCGCATGCTCTCTCTTCTGGAGTTCGAGCTGCGACGGTTCGCGCCGAGCACCTTCAAGGTCCGTCGAGAGATGAGCGTCATCCTCGGTCCGAACCAGCGCCCTGAGCCTGATGTCAGCCTCGTCCGAGCAGAGGCCGCGCGTGGCGACGAGACCTTCTACCGGGCTGCGGACGTGGCGCTTGTGATCGAGGTGGTCTCACCCGAATCCCGCGTGCGCGACCGCGAGCGCAAGCCGCAACTCTACGCCCAGGCGGGCATCGCGCACTTCTGGCGGGTCGAGCAGCAGGAGGACAGGCCTGTCGTGTACGTCTACGAGCTCGACCCCGCCACCCGCGGCTACGCGCTGTCGGGCATCCACCACGACCGCCTGAAGCTCACCGTGCCGTTCGACGTCGACCTCGACCTCAGCGAGATCGACCAACTCTGACCCACGAGAAAGGGCCCGGGCGCACGATGCGCGCCCGGGCCCTTTCGCTCGGTCAGGCTCCGCGCAGCTGGGCGCCGACGCGGTCGGCGGCCATCGCCACGGCCGCGTCACGGGCGGCGGTCGTCTCCTCCACCGTCAGCGTGCGGTCGGCAGCGCGGAAGCGCAGCGTGTAGGCCAGGGACTTGTTGCCCTCGCCCACCTGCGCCCCCGTGTAGACGTCGAACAGCCGCACCGACTCCAGCAGCTCGCCCGCGCCGTCGCGCAGCGCCGCGGCCACGTCGGCCACAGGTGTCCAGTCGGGCACGATGAGCGCGACGTCCTGGGTGGCGATCGGGTAGGAGGAGACGGCAGGCGCCTCGACAGGGCCAGGCATGGCCTTCTCCAGGCGGGTCAGCTCCAGCTCCATCGCGCAGGTGCGCGGCGGCAGGCCATAGGCCTCGATCACCCTCGGGTGCAGCTCCCCGCCGTGGCCGACGAGCACGTCGCCCACGTAGAAGGCGGCGCACCTGCCGGGGTGCCACGGCTCGTGCTGGTCGGCGACGACCGTCAGCTCGACGTTGGCCTCGCCCGCCACCAGCCTGGCCGCCTGGACGGCGTCGGCCCACGTGGCCTGACGGCCCCTGCCCCACCAGCCGGAGCGCTCGAACTCACCGGCAAGCACGACGGCGACCCGCTGCGGCTGCCTGGGCAGCGCCGACTCGATCGAGCCGAGCTCGTCGTCGCTCGGCCTGCCGTCGACGCCGAGCACCGGCGCCTTGGCGGGCGCGCCCTCGACCGGCCGGTAGACCAGGCCCGTCTCGAACAGCGCCGTGTCGCCGAAGCCACGACCCACGTTGCGCACCAGGATCTTGAGCAGGCCCGGCAGCAGCGTGGTCCGCATGAGCGGCTCGTCTTCCGACAGCGGGTTGGCCAGCCGCACGGCCCTGCGGCGGTCGTCGCCCTCGGGCAGCTGCAGGTGGTCGAGGTCGCGCTCGCCGACGAACGGGTAGGCGAGCACCTCGACGTAGCCGGCGGCGGCCAGCGAGCGGCCGACCCGCCTGTGCAGCCGCTGCGCCTCGGTCAGGCCCGCGCCCGCGGGGGCCTTGGGCAGGATCGAAGGCAGGTTCTCGTAGCCCTCGAGCCTGATGACTTCTTCGGCCAGGTCGTTGGGGTCGGTGATGTCGGGACGCCACGAAGGCGGCGTCACCGTGATCATGTCGTCGCCCGTCACGGCCAGCAGCCCGTCGGTGTCGCCGCCCGACACGACGCCGGTGGCGTCGACGCCGCCGCGCTGCGGCGCGGGGCTCGAACCCGGCTCCACGACGCAGCCGACCTGCTCCAGTCGGGTGACGACCGTCTCATGGGAGTAGGGCACGCCGGCCACCGCGCCGGGGTGGGAGGTCGGGATCGCGATGCGGACGGGCGAGACCTCGGTCTCGGCGTGGGTGACGCCCGGCACCTCGCTGGCCCCGCCGAGCGAGGTCAGCAGCTGCACCGCCCGCCACGAGGCCACCAGCGGCAGCTCACGGTCGACGCCGCGCTCGAACCGCTTGGACGCCTCAGACACCAGGTTGTGCCTGCGCGACATGCGGGCCGTGCCGGTGGCGGAGAAGTGCGCCGCCTCGATCACGATGTCGGTGGAGTCGCCGGAGATCTCGGTGTGCAGGCCGCCCATCGTGCCCGCCATCGAGATCGCGCCCGAAGCGTCGGTGATGAGGATGTCGTCGGTGCTGAGCTTACGCACGACGTGGTCGAGCGTCTCCAGCGTCTCGCCCTCGCGCGCCCGTCGTACGACGATCTCGCCGCTCAGCTTGGCCTTGTCGAAGGTGTGCAGCGGCTGGCCGAGCTCCAGCATCACGTAGTTGGCGACGTCGACGGCCAGGGAGACCGGGCGCATGCCCGCCCTGGTCAGCCTGGTGCGCATCCACAGCGGGCTGGGCGCCGAGGGGTCGAAGCCGCGCACCTCGCGCAGCACGAACCTGTCGCACGCGGTCGGGTCGCCGATCGAGGCCGGGTAGGCGGGCTCGGTGGCGGCCGGCAGCTCGACGGCGGCGGGGTCGCGGAAGGCGACGCCGAAGGCGGTGGCCGCCTCGCGCGCCACACCCCTGATCGACAGGGCGTAGCCGATGTCGGGGGTGATCTCCAGCTCGATCACGTCGTCGCGCAGGCCGAGCAGCTCGACCACGTCGGCGCCGATCGGGGTGTCAGCGGGCAGGACCATGATGCCGTTGTGGTCGTCGCCGAGGCCGAGCTCGCGCTCGGAGCAGATCATGCCCTCGGACAGGCGGCCGTAGGTCTTGCGCGCGCCGACCTCGAAGCCGCCGGGCAGCACGCCGCCCGGCAGCACGACGGGCACGCGGTCGCCCGCGACGAAGTTGCTGGCGCCACAGACGATCTGGCGCGGCTCGGCCTCGCCGACCTCGACCATGCAGTGGCGGATCGGCTTCTTGAAACCGGTCAGCTCCTCGACCGAGAGCACCTCGCCGACGACGACGTTCTTCACGTCGTGGCCGTGGGAGGTGATGCTCTCGAGCTTGAGACCCGCGGCGGTGAGCTTGTCCGCCACCTCGTGCGCGGTGACGGCGGGGAGGTCGACGTGCTCCCGCAGCCAGGAAAGCGGGACCTTCATCAGATCTCCATTCCGAACGGGAGGGTGAAGCGGACGTCGCCCTCGACCATGTCACGCATGTCTTCGGCGTTGTGGCGGAACATCAGCGTCCGCTCGATGCCCATGCCGAAGGCGAAGCCGGAGTACTTGCGCGGGTCGACGCCGCAGGCGACGAGCACGCGCGGGTTGACCATGCCGCAGCCGCCCCACTCGATCCAGCCCTCGGACTTGCAGGTGCGGCACGGCGGGTTGCCGGGCACGGCCGACTGGCCCCTGCACACGAAGCACTTCAGGTCCATCTCGGCCGAAGGCTCGGTGAAGGGGAAGTAGTTGGGCCTGAACCTGGTCGTGATGCCCTCGCCGAACATGATCTCGGCGAACCTGTCGAGCGTGCCCTTGAGGTGGGCCATCGTCAGGCCCTCGTCGATCGCCAGACCCTCGACCTGGTGGAAGACCGGGGTGTGGGTGGCGTCGAGCTCGTCGGTGCGGAACACCTTGCCTGGCGAGACCACGTAGACGGGGACGCCCCTCTGCAGCAGCGCCCTGATCTGCACGGGCGAGGTCTGGGTGCGCAGCACCTTGCCCGAGTCGGTGGTCTCCACGAAGAAGGTGTCGTGGTCGGAGCGGGCGGGGTGGTCGGCGGCGATGTTGAGCGCGTCGAAGTTGAACCACTCGCCTTCGAGCTCGGGACCCTCCGCGACCTCGTAGCCCATCGCGACGAAGGTGTCGGCGATGCGCTCCTGCATGGTGGTCAGCGGGTGGCGGGCGCCCCTCGGGACGCGGTCCCACGGCAGCGTGACGTCGACGGTCTCCTCGACCAGGACGCGGGCGTCGCGCTCGGCCTCCAGCTCGGCCTGGCGCGTGGCGAGCGCCTCGTTGATCGCCTTGCGGGCGCCGCCGATGCGCTTGCCCGCCTCGGCGCGGGCCGCGGGCGGCAGGGCGCCGATCTCACGGTTGGCCAGCGCGATCGGCGAACGGTCTCCGGCGTGCGCGAGGCGGACCTGCTTGAGTGCGTCGAGATCGCCCGCCGCCTTGATCGCGGCGACGGCGTCGGCCTCCATGCGCGCCAGCTCGTCGGCGTGCAGTGGGGTGACCTCGACGGGGTCGTAGTCAGACAAGAGAGAGCTCCGTATCCAGGGCTTGAGCGGACCCGAGTCTAGTCGGATCGCCAGGACGGGTCGTGCGGCGACGGCCGGTCTGTGGAAAAGCGGCGGTCTGCCGTACCTGCTGGGAAAGCCCGCAGATCCCTACGCGAAGTCGGGGGTGCCTGCGGGCATGGTAAATCGGAACTCCGCCCCGCCCTCGGGCGCCCGCTGCACGGTGATCGTGCCGCCGTGGGCCTCGACCAGGCCCTTGACGATGAACAGGCCGAGACCCGTGCCGCCGCGCCTGCGGCTGTTGCCGCGCCAGAACTGCCTGAAGACGCGCGGGGCCAGCTCGGGCGCGATGCCCTCTCCCTGGTCTCGCACGGACACGGCAACTCCCCAGCCGACGGATTCGATCTCGATCGTGACGGTGCCCCTTCCGTGGCGCACCGCGTTCTCCACCAGGTTACCGAGAATCTGGTCGATCTTGTCCGAGTCGAGCCACATTTCCGGCAGCCCGTCGGCGACGTTCAGCCTGAAGCGGTCTTCGGGCTCGCCCGCAGCGACCCTGCCCGCGATGATCCTGCGCGCGCGGGCGGCCACGTCGACCACCTGGCGGTGGACCTCCAGCCGCCCCGACTCGATGCGCGAGACGTCGAGCAGCTCGGTGATCAGCCTGGTCACCCTGTCGGCGTCGTTGTTGACCGTCTCGAGCATCACGAGCTTCTGCTCTTCGGTGAAGCGGGTCCACTTGGCCAGCAGGGTGGCGGTGAAGCCCTTCACGCTGGTCAGCGGCGAGCGCAGCTCGTGGGCGACCGTGGAGACCAGGTCGGCTCTGCTGCGCTCCAGCCTGGCCCTCGCACCTCCGTCGCGCAGTGTGATCGTCACCCGCTCGACGTCGCCGCCCCGCTCGGGCGTGCGCACCAGCCTGGCGGTGACGTGCAGTTCCTGCCCGCCCGGCAGGTGCAGCGGCCGCTCGGACACTCTCGTCCTGGTGCGGAGACCGCCGTGGGGGTCGAGGCACTTCCACCACTCGCGCCCGTCGTGGTCACGAAAAGGGAAGACCTCGTTGACGTCACCGCCGACGGCCCGCTCGCGGGTGACGCCCGTGAGCCTCGTCGCGGCCCGGTTGACGGCCAGGATCGTGCCGAACCCATCGGTCACGATGAGCCCGTCGGGAAGCTCGTCGATCGGCACCGTGCACGAGGGATCGGCTCCTCGCCAATCGGTGTCTTCGCCGTGCACGAACCTCGCCTCCTTGACCTACAAGGCCGACAATAGCGGGTTTCCCGCACCCGAGGGGAGCCGCGACGCCCGCCCGTCGGCGGCTCGATCGGGCGTGCGTCTCGTACGGCTCGCCCGCCGGCGCCCACCCGATGAACGCGCGCCGCCGCTGGCCGGTCACGTGGACGGTCAGCTCGCCCTGGGCCCCGGCCGATGCCGTGGGACGGTCAGCCCGCGCGCTGCGCCCTGGCCCTTGCCGTGGGACGGTCAGCCCGCGCGCTGGGCCCTGGCCGAGGCGTACAGGCACACGGCCGCGGCGGTGGCCAGGTTGAGGCTCTCGGCCTGGCCGTAGATGGGCACCCGCACCACGTCGTCGGCCAGCGCCAGCACCTCCTCGGGAAGCCCCCACGCCTCGTTGCCGAACACCCAGGCCGTCGGCCCCGACAGCTCGACGTCGTCGAGCGTGTGCTTGCCCGACCCGTCGGCCGCCAACACGCGCAGCCCGCTGTCCTTCAGCCGCTGGACGGCCTGGCCCACCGGCGAGCCGATCACCACCGGCAGGTGGAACAGGCTGCCCGCGCTCGCTCTGACGCATTTGCCGTTGTAGGGGTCGACGGAGGCGTCGGTGAAGACCACGGAGTCAGCGCCCGCCGCGTCGGCGGTGCGCATGACGGTGCCGGCGTTGCCTGGGTCGCGCACGTGCGCGAGCACCGCCACCAGCCGGGCGCGCTCGGTCACGGCCTCCTCCAGCGGCGTGTGGACCAGGCCGCAGACGGCCACCAGCCCCTGCGGGGTGACCGTCTGGGACAGCTCGGCCATCACCTCGCCGCTGGCGCGGTGGACGGGCAGGCCCTTCAGCGTGGCCTCGGTGATGAGGTCGCCGTGGCGCAGCTCGGCCTCGGCGGTGGTGAACAGCTCCACCACGACGCCGTCGAGCTTCAACGCCTCACGGACGGCCTGCGGGCCCTCGGCGAGGAACTTGCGGTCCTGCTCCCTGAAGGCGCGCTTGGTGAGCCTGCGCGCCGCTTTCACCCGCGGCGCCTTCACATTGGTCAGCTCGGATCCGGCCATGCCCTCTGTCCCCCACTCCTCGAACGCTCATGCCCCGCACGAGCCATTGTCCAGCCCTCTCGCCCCGTCCCTGGCCGTCGGCGACCACACGCCGGCTGGGACGGGGTGAGGTACGGAGGGGCGACCGGGTCGCGCACAAAGCAAAGGGGCCCACCGACATGTCGGTGGGCCCTGAAAACCGTGTGGGAACGGTCAGCCCGCAGCCGGGGCGTTCACGTTCGCCGGCAGAGCCTTCTTGGCGGCCTCGACCAGCGTCGCGAAGGTCTGGCTGTCGTTGACCGCGAGGTCAGCGAGGATCTTGCGGTCGACCTCGATGTTGGCCAGTCGCAGACCCTGGATCAGGCGGTTGTAGGTCATGCCGTTCTGACGAGCCGCAGCGTTGATCCGCTGGATCCACAGGCGACGGAAAGCGCCCTTGCGGTCCTTGCGGTCACGATAGGCGTAGGTCATCGAGTGGAGCATCTGCTCCTTGGCCTTGCGGTACAGCCTCGACCGCTGGCCACGGTAACCCTTCGCCCGCTCGAGGACGACCCTGCGCTTCTTCTTGGCGTTGAGCGCCCGCTTCACGCGTGCCATGTTGTATCTCCCCGGGGACTTGCGCTACTTAGCGAGCAGCTTCTTGATCTTCTTGGAGTCAGCGTCGGAAACGACGACATCATTCTTGAGACGGCGCGTCAGCGTGGACGACTTCCACTCGTTGTAGTGCGCGCGGCTGGCGCGACGGCGCTTGAGCTTGCCGGTGCCGGTAAGCCGGAACCGCTTCTTCGCACCGCTGTGCGTCTTCATCTTCGGCATCTCGCCGTCTCTCCCTCAATTCGTCCGTGCCGACATCCCGGGCCGGTGTGGGCCGGCCCGGTTGCGGCGTGTTCCTCTGGCGCGCTGGCTGGGTTGCCTGTAAGGCTAACCCCAACTGCGGGTCACTCTTCCGGTTCGGAGAGCTCCTCGTCGCCACGCTGTGCCTTTGCCGCGGCCTTTTCGGCCTTGGCCTCGGCCTTCTTCTTGTGCGGACCGATCACCATGATCATGTTACGACCGTCCTGCTTCGGCTGGGACTCGACGAAGCCGAGCTCCGTCACGTCCTCTGCCAGCCGCTGGAGGAGCCGGAAACCCAGCTCGGGACGCGACTGCTCACGTCCGCGGAACATGATCGTGACTTTGACCTTGTCCCCGGCCTTGAGGAACCGCACCACGTGACCCTTCTTGGTCTCGTAGTCGTGCGGGTCGATCTTCGGGCGGAGCTTGATCTCCTTGATGATCGTGTGCGCCTGATTCTTGCGCGCCTCGCGCGCCTTCATCGCGGACTCGTACTTGAACTTGCCGTAGTCCATGAGCTTGCACACGGGCGGACGAGCCGTGGCCGCGACCTCGACCAGGTCGAGGTCGGCCTCCTGAGCGAGCTTCAGTGCATCGTGAATCGACACGATGCCGACCTGCTCACCGTTCGGGCCGACGAGGCGAACCTCGGGCACACGGATGCGCTCGTTGATGCGGGGCTCAGTGCTGATGGGGCCTCCTAGGTATGCGATCCCTACGCGCTCGATCGTGCCGGGCATCGGCGCGCGCCTAAACGCGAAAATGCCCCGCACGTCGCGCATGCGGGGCCACTGAGCTTGGCGGCTCGAATGGCCGTAAGCTCCCCGGAGTAAGTCCGGCGTGATCCTTGACCCGGCCACCTTGCGGTGACACAGGTGGGAGGGGGACCTCCGCTTGCGCGTCCAGCAGGCATGCCGGACCGATCAGAGAGCTACATTACCACAACCACGCGCGTGCGCCGAATCATCCCGTCTCCTCCTTCTCCCCCGCACCGACATCGGTGAGAGCTACTATCTAGACAGACTAGACAGGAGGCCATGATGGGTTCGTGGCAGTTGCAGGAAGCCAAGCAGCGCTTCAGCGAGGTGGTGCGTAAGGCGCACGACGAGGGGCCGCAGATCATCACCAGGCACGGGGACGAGGTGGCGGTCATCCTCGACATGGCAGAGTACCGCCGGATCAAGGGCGGCGAGCCGGACTTCAAGGAGTTCCTCATGTCGGGGCCCGACCTGAGCACACTCGACCTCACCCGCTCGCGCGATCTGCCACGAGAGATCGACTTCGGAGTGGACTGGTGAACTACCTGCTCGACACCAACGTCATCTCCGAGATGACCAAGCGCCGGCGTGCCCCGCAGGTCACTGCCTGGCTCGAGACCGTCAACGGCCCAACACTTCACACGAGCGTTCTCGTCCTCGGCGAGATCCGCAAAGGCGTCGAACAGACGCGGCGACGCGATCCCGCGCAGGCCGCGGCCTTCGAGTCCTGGCTCTCGCGGCTGCAGAACGAGTTCGGGTTGCGGATCACCCCCGTCACCGCCGAAGTGGCCGAGGAGTGGGGAAGGTTCAACGCCGTGCGGACCGTGCCGGTGATCGACGCTCTCATCGGTGCCACGGCGCGCGCCCACGGCTGGACGCTCGCCACTCGCAACACCAAGGACTTCGCCGGGCTGGACCTTGAGGTCGTCAACCCGTTCGAGTGGCCCGTCTGAGGATCTCGGCCTCGCCCGCCGCGCGCATCGCCTCGACCGGCACGTCCAGGCGGCCCGTCATCAACTCCACCTGCCTGACCGCCTGGTGCAGCAGCATCGCGAAGCCGCCGACCACCTTCCCGCCTCCCGCCTCCACCGAGGCCGCCAGGCGGGTCGGCCACGGGGCGTAGACGACGTCGAACAGCGCGGGCACGCGCGCGAGCTGACCGGCGAAGGAGTCGGCCGCGCCGCCCGGCAGCGTGGAGACCACCAGGTCGACCTCCAGCAGCGCCTCGAGCTTGTCGAACGACGCCACCGCGAGGGCCACTCCCAGCCGTTCGGCCACCTCGATCGTCTCCCCCGCCCTCGCGGGGTCGCGCGCCACCAGCGTCGCGGTCCGCAGGCCCAGGTTGCGCAGGGCCGCCAGCGCAGAGGCGGCGGTCGCGCCCGCGCCCAGCACCAGCGCCGAGCCGGGCGCGGGCACCCCGGCCTCGCCCAGGGCCCGCTCGATTCCGTAGACGTCGGTGTTGTCGCCGTGCCTCACCCCGTCGGTGAACACCACCGTGTTGGCCCCGCCCACCTCGACGGCCAGGTCGGAGACCGTGTCGAGCAGCGGGAGCACGGCTCGTTTGAGCGGCATCGTCAGCGAGAGCCCCGCCCAGTCGGCCGAGTCGAGCAGGGCAGGCAGCCGCGCCTCGTCGCACTCGTGCGCCTCGTAGGTCCAGCCGGTCAGGCCCATGGCCTGGTAGGCCGCCCTGTGCAAGTAGGGCGAGAGCGAGTGCGCGATCGGCGACCCCAGCACCGCCGCCCGTCCCGTCGTCCGCACGCCCCGCTCCTCCCCCACGCTGACCAATCCACAGGACTCTACCGCCCCCACCCGATCCCGCCCGAACAGCCGTGGCCGCCCGCGTCTGTGTCACAACCCCACCCCTGTACGGCAGGGCCCCCTGGCGCCACCGTGGTCACGGGGCCGGGCTCCCTCCAGGGATACGCCTCACCGAGCGCACGTGGCCGGCCGCCGTCACGGACACCCGAAGGCCACGCGGCCTCTGCGGGCGAGGTGAGGGCGAGCCAGGGGTGGAGGTCCTGGGCGAAGGGCGCGAGCGGCGCACGAGGCGTGGAGGTCTGCGGGCGAGGTCAGGGCGATCCAGGGAGAAGGTCCTGGGCGGAGGGCGCGAGCGGCGGACGAGGCGTGGAGGCCGAGGGGGGCAGTCGGCCGCCCTCACGAAGCGGGCGGCCGCTCCGCGTGGACCTCTTCGCGGACGACGTGACGGTGGGTCAGCGTCGCGCCCGAGGAGCGTCGGCCGGGCAGACGGTCAGCGGTGACCACCGGGGAGCATGACGGCTTGCCGTACAGCCGAGCAGGACGCCCGCGCCGCGCACCGGCGGCTTCGTGAGGGCACGCCCGCGCGCACCGGCGGCTCTGTGAGGAAACGCCCGCGCGCACCGGCGGCTCTGTGAAGAAACGCCCGCGCGCGAACCCGCGGGTTACGTGTGGAAACGTTCGCGCGCGGGCCCGCGGCTGTGAGGGAACGTTCTCGGGCGGGCCCGCGGCTGGGTGAGGGAGCGCGCGCGGGCGGGCCCGGGGCTGCCGCTGCGGAAGGCTCGCGGGCGAGACTCGGCTCGCCCGCGGGAGCGGCTACTTGTTGCGCTCGTACTCCGCCTTGAGCTTCCAGAACTCGTCTTCGCGCGCGGTGAACTTCGTGACCTTGTTCTTGGGGTCCGTCGTCACGAAGTACAGATAGCCGCTCTCGCTCGGGTTGAGCGCGGCCTCGATCGCGTGCTCGCCCGGGTTGCCGATCGGCCCGGGCGGCAAGCCCTGGTACATGTACGTGTTGTACTTCGAGGTGCTCTTCAGGTCGGCGTTGCTGGCCTCGATGGCGTACTTCTTGAGCGCGTACATGACGGTGCTGTCCATCTGCAGCTTCATCGCCGGCTTGAGCGCGAGCCTGTTGTAGATCACTTCCGCGATCTTGGGCATGTCCTCGCGGGTGCCCGCCTCGGCCTGCACGATGCTCGCGATCGTCATGATCTCCGCGGGCGTGTGGCCGAGCTGCTTGGCCGCCTCTTCCAGGTTGGTCTTGCCTGCCGCCTGGGTGTAGCGGTCGACCATCTGCGTGAGGATCTGGGTGGCCGAGGCGTTCGGTTCGAACTGGTAGGTCGCGGGGAAGGCGTAGCCCTCGAGCCCTCTGGCGTAGCGGGGAAGGCCGATGGCCTCCTTGTCCTTGGCCGCCTCGAAGAACTCCTCCGCCGGCTTCTTGGTCTGCTTGGCCAGGATGGCGATGACCGAGCTGAGCCGCTCGCCCTCCTTGATCAGGACGGTGTTCTGCAGCTTCTTGCCCGACACCAGCAGATCGACGGCCGTGGCGGCCGACATGCCCTTCTTGAGGGTGTACTGGCCAGGCTGCAGCGCCGAGCTCTTGCCCGCGCTGGCGATCGCGTTGGTGAACGCGCGCTCGCTGGCCACGACGCCCTGGGCCTGCAGCGTCTTGGCGACGTCGGAGGCGCTCTGGCCGTCCTTGACCTCGATCACCACTTGGCCGGTGCCGGGGCCCTTGAAGTCGTCGGGCACCAGGGCGTCGCTGAGCCACAGGTAGCCGTAGTAGCCGCCGCCGCCGATGATGCCGACCAGGACGATCATCGCGAGCAGGGGGGCGAGGAATCCACCTCGGTTGCGGCGCCTGCGCCGGCGTCGCCCGCGGGGCGACTTGGCGGAATCACGAGAGCGGCCCCGGGTCCGACCTTCGTCGTCCTCGGCGCCGAGCAGGAAGTCCATGTCGAGATCGTTCATAGGTGCGCTGGCCAATCTCCCGGTAGGAACGGCCTGGCGTCAAGGGGTTGTGCCAAACCGGTGGGGGTTACCGAGCCGAACGGGGGGATCCGCCAGCCTTGGGGCGATGACCAGCGGAGATCACGGTGCGTAGCCATGCTAGGGGATACGGGAAGCGCGAGCGCCCCGGGCCCGGGCCGGGGGCTCGGCGGGACGGGGGGTGTCCCTATGAGCATCAATGCGTCCCGAGGTAATCGTTCAACTCTTCCCGGTATCTCACGAACTCACTCTCTTTGTCGGTGAATTTCGTGATTCTATGCTCCGGGTCCGTCGTAACAAACCAGTACCAGTCACCTTCCGCGGGATGCAACGCCGCCAGCAGCGCCTTCTCTCCCGGATTGGCGATGGGCCCTGGAGGCAGGCCCTTGTGCCGATAGGTGTTGTACGGCGAGCGAACCTTGGTGTCCTTCAGCGACACCTTCAGCGTCCTCCTGCCCAGTGCGTACGTCACGGTGGCGTCGAGCTGGAGAGGGGTTCCGCCCTTGAGCCTGTTGTAGATCACCCTAGCGATCTTCGGGTAGTCGGTGTCCCTTCCGCCCTCCGCCTGCACGAGGCTCGCCACCGTGACGGCCTCCAGCGGCGTGAGGTGGACCTCGGCTGCGCGCGCCTCGAGCCCGATCGCCTGGGCCGCCTCCTTGAACCTGCTCACCATCCGCCTGAGCAGGTCGGCCGCCGTGGTGCCCGGGTCGACCTCGTACGTCGCCGGGTAGAGGAAGCCCTCGAGTCCTCGGGCGTAACCCGGCAGGCCGAGAGCGGACGGCTTGGCGGCCTGGAGGTCCTTGAGCGGGATCCCCGCCTGCCTGGCCAGGTGCGGGAGCGCCTCGGGCACCCGCATGCCCTCGGGGAGCGTGACCCGCCTGACCACCCGCGAGTGCGGGGACAGAAGCAGGTCGAGCGCCGCGCCCGCGGCCATCCCCTTGCGCAGCCGGTAGTGGCCCGGGTGCAGGCTGCCCGCCTTGGAACGTTCCTGCGCGACGTTCACGAACGACCTCGCGCTCGCGACGACGCCCGCGTCGGCCAGGACCGCGCCGACGTCTCCCGCGCTGGCACCCGGCATGATGCGCACCGTCACCGCGCCCGCTCCCGCGCCTTCGAAGTCGTCGGGGCTGAGGTACGGCTTGAGCCACACGAACCCGGCCACGCCCAGGGCGAGCATGCAGGCGGCCGCACCACCGGCCAGCATCCCGGCCTTGCGCAACGACCTGCCTCTACGCCCGCCTTCGTCCTCGGAGGCCGCCTGGCTCTGGCCGGCCACCGCCTCGCTCTCGCCTGGCGCCTCCTGCTCCTCCTCGACGGCCGGCCTGTCGAAGGGGATGACGTCGGCCGAGCCATCCGCCTCGTCATCGTCCTGGGACGCCGCCTCGTTCGCTGCCGAGGGGTCGTGCGAAGAGCCCGCGTGCTCGGGTGAGGAGACGGCCGGGGCTTCGGTGTTCTCCGGGCCGCCGTCAGGTGGGGTGGCGGCATCAGGTGCGAAGCCGCCGTCAGGTGGGGTGGCGGCGGCTTCGCGGGGATCGTTGTCGGGGGGCGGGCCGCTCACAGGGCGGACCCGTCGTCCGCCACGGGGGGCGGATCGACAGGTCTGCCTGGTGGCCTGCTCGTGGCGCGTTCGGAGTCGAGCGCGTCCTGCAGCAGCACGACGGCCGCCGCCTGGTCCACGACCGAGCGCTGCTTCTTGGCCTTCACCCCGCTGGCCCGCAGCCCCTGCTGCGCCGCCACCGTGGTCAGCCGCTCGTCGAACAACCGCACGGGAACCCCGCCCAGCCGTACGGCCAGCTGGGAAGCGAAGGAGCGGGCCAGAGCGGCCGCCTGCCCCTCACGTCCCGACAATGAGGTGGGCAGCCCGACGATCACCTCGATCGCCTCGTGCTCGGCCACCAGGACGGCGATGCGGTCGAGGTCGCCTGGCCCGCGTCTGACGGTCTCTACCGGCGTGGCCAGCATCCCCGAAGGGTCGCTGCGGGCCACGCCGATGCGGACCGACCCGACGTCGACGCCGAGTCTCGCGCCGAACCTCATGTCAGGCGAGCTGCCCCGCGATGGTCTCAGCGACCATGCGCAACGCCTCGTCGATCGCCTCAGGACGGGTGCCTCCGCCCTGCGCGACATCGTCCTTGCCGCCACCGCCACCCCCAAGAGCCTTGGCGGCGACGCCGACCAGTCGTCCGGCCTTGAGCCCTCGCTCGCGTCCCGCCTCGTTGACCGCGGCAACCACCACAGGGCGGTCGGAGGGGACGCCGGCGAGCACGACGACCGCCGGACGGTCGCCAGGGAACCTGCCGCGCACGTCAAGCGCGAGCTTACGCAGATCGTCCGGACCTGTTCCATCAGGCGCGCGGTGGGTGACGACGGAGACTCCGTGCAGGTCATGGGCCTGTGCGGCCAGCTCGCCGGCGATCTGGAGCACCTGGGCCGAGCGCAGCTTCTCGAGGTCCTTCTCCGCGGTGCGGAGCCTGGTGACGATGCCCTCGATGCGCTCGGGCAGCTCCTCGCGGCGCACCTTGAGCTGCTCGGTCACCTGGGCGACCAGCAGCGACTCGCGGGCCAGGAAGCGGAAGGCGTCGATGCCGACCAGCGCCTCGACGCGGCGCACGCCCGCGCCGACCGACTGCTCGCCGAGCACCTTGACCAGGCCGAGCTGGCCCGAGGAGTGGACGTGGGTGCCGCCGCACAGCTCGCGGGAGTAGTCGCCGATCTCCACGACGCGGACCTCGTCGCCGTACTTCTCACCGAACATGGCCAGCGCCCCCATCGCCCTGGCCTCGGCCTGGGAGGTGTAGAAGGCGTTGACCTTGAGGTCGTTGATGAGGACCGCGTTGACCTCGTCCTCGACGTCGCGCAGCACGCTGGGCGGCACGGCGCCGGCGGCGGTGAAGTCGAAGCGGAAGCGGCCGGGAGAGTTCTCCGAGCCCGCCTGGGCGGCCGTCTCGCCGAGCGCGTTCTTGAAGCCGCGGTGCACGAGGTGGGTGGCGCTGTGGCTGCGCGAGATCGCCTTGCGGCGCTCGACGTCGACCTCGGCCTGCACCTCGTCGCCGACGCGGATCTCGCCCACGCGGACCCTGCCCCTGTGGACGACCAGGCCCTTGATGGGCGACTGGACGTCGAGGACGTCGACCTCGGCGCCCGAGGTGCGCAGCAGGCCATGGTCGGCGAGCTGGCCGCCGCCCTCGGCATAGAAGGGCGTGCGGCCCAGCACGATCTCGACCGTGGCGCCCGCGCCGGCCACCGGCACCGAGGCGCCGTCGACGAGGATGCCGACCACGCTGGACTCGGCGCTGGTCTGGTCGTAGCCGAGGAACTCGACCTTGCCCGCGTTCTCGAGCAGCTGGCCGAAGACGGAGATGTCGGCGTTGCCGGTCTTCTTGGCCGCGGCGTCGGCCTTGGCCATCTCGCGCTGCTCCTTCATCAGGCGCCTGAAACCCTCTTCGTCGACCTTGAGCCCCTGCTCGGAGGCCATCTCCAGGGTGAGGTCGATCGGGAAGCCGTAGGTGTCGTGCAGCTTGAAGGCCTGGTCGCCGGAGAGCGTGGTGCCCGACTTGCGCTTGGTCTCCTCGACGGCGACGTCGAAGATCGCCGTGCCGGTGCGCAGCGTGCCGAGGAAGGAGGCCTCCTCGGCGTCGATGACGGCGTGGATCTGCGGCGCGTCGACCTTGAGCTCGGGGTAGGTCTCGCCCATCGCGTTGATGGTGACCTCGGTGAGCTCGTGCATGTAACGCTCGTCGCCCGAGCCCAGCAGGCGCAGGTTGCGGATGGAGCGGCGCAGGATGCGGCGCAGGACGTAGCCGCGGCCCTCGTTGCCGGGCATGACGCCGTCGGCGACCAGCATCGTGCCGGTGCGAACGTGGTCGGCGATGACGCGCAGGCTGACGTCGGCGCGCGGGTCGCGGCCGTAGCGGGTCTTGGTGAGCTCGGCGGCGCTGTCGAGGATCTTGTAGGTGGTGTCGATCTCGTAGAGGTTGTCGACGCCCTGCAGGATCGTCGCCATGCGCTCGAGGCCCATGCCGGTGTCGATGTTCTTGGCCGGCAGCTCGCCCGCGACGTCGAAGTCGACCTTGCTGCGTACCGCGCTGAGCTGGTACTGCATGAAGACGTTGTTCCAGACCTCGAGGTAGCGGTCCTCGTCGGCCACCGGGCCGCCGTCCCTGCCGTACTCGGGGCCGCGGTCGTAGTAGATCTCCGAGCAGGGGCCGCCGGGACCCGGCACACCCATGTGCCAGTAGTTGTCCTCGAGGCCGCGGCGCTGGATGCGCTCCATCGGCACGCCGACCTTGTTGTGCCAGATGTCGATCGCCTCGTCGTCGTCGAGGTAGACCGTCACCCACAGCTTCTCCTCGGGGAAGGCGAAGCCGCCGTCGGACTCCGACCTCGTCAGGAGCTCCCAGGCGAAGGGGATCGCCTGCTCCTTGAAGTAGTCGCCGAAGGAGAAGTTGCCGAGCATCTGGAAGAAGGTGGCGTGACGGGTGGTCTTGCCCACCTCCTCGATGTCGGGGGTGCGCACGCACTTCTGGACACTGGCCAGCCGGGCCGCCGGAGGCTTGCGCTGCCCCAGGAAGTACGGCTTGAAGGGCACCATGCCCGCAGGCACCAGGAGCAGCGTCGGATCCTCAGCGATCAGGCTGGCCGAGGGCACGACCTTGTGCCCACGCTCCTCGAAGAAGCGCAGGAAGCGGCGGGCGATCTCTGCCGACTCCATAACAGCGGCCATCCTTTGCTTTAGTGGGTGTTGTCAGGGTTGTCGAGCCCGAAGCGGGAGCGCAACTCCATTTCGCGGTCGGCGGCCTCGCCGAGCGCGTCCGAGGTAAAGTCTCTCACCTGCAGCAGCATGCCGTTCGCGCTGTCGGCCGCCCTGCGGGCGACATGATCGGGCTTGAGCGCCTGCAGCTTGCGCATCACCCAGACGGCGCCGAACGCGCCGAGCGCCATGTAGAACAGCCGCCTGATCATCGCCGCCGCCCGCCGCGCGGGTGCCTGCGGGCCTCGATGGCCCTGCGTACGCCGTGGCTCAGCGCGGAGACCCTGATCAGCGGCCCGGTGAAGATGGTCTGGGTGACCGCGCTCAGCTTGGCGGCGTGGCCACTGACCTGCTTGACGTCTCTGGTGATGGCCTCGACGGTGACGAGCTGCCTGTTGGCCTCGTTGACCGTCATGCTCATGTCCTCCAGCAGCGGCACGACCCTGTCGTTCAGGTCGGAGACCAGCTTGGTGGTCTCTCTGAGCAGCCGGGCGAGCTTGACGAGCACCATGGCGAGAAAGCAGACGAGGATCGCCCAGCCCATGGCGACGATCAGCCCGGCCAGTTCTCCTGCGGTCAGCATCAGCGGATCCGTCCCCGTTGGCGTTCTGGAATGGAGAAGACCCTATCGCGTCCTGGCGCGGCCTTCCCCGCACTACGCCCGGACGCCGCCCACCAGTTCGACCTCGAAGCCCTGCTCGTTCTCGAGGTAGGCGGCGTAGTGGGCGGGACCGCCCGCGTGGGGGTGGCGGTCGGCGAACATCAGCCGCCAGCCGTGCGCCCCCGCCTCCTCCACCATCGCGTCGACGTCGTCGGCGTGGAAGGCCAGGTGGTTGAGGCCGGGACGCATGCGGTCGTACGGCACGCGCAGCGCCGCGGGCGACTCCTCGATCACGATGTAGGTCTGCCCGCACCGCCACGAACGACCGTGCTCCCACTCCTGGAACGGCGTGTAGCCCAGCCTGCCGAACAGCCAGGTGAAGCCGGGCAGCGCCTTCTCCAGCGACTCCACCCACAGCTCGACGTGGTGCAGCGTCACGGCTGGCCGCGCAGGAAGTCGCGGATCCTGGACCACCGCTCGAACAGGCCCGCCTCGGCTCCGTGCCTGGTGGGCTCGTAGTAGCGGCGCTCGCGCGTCTCTTCAGGGGCGTAGTCCTGGCGGACCAGGCCGTGCTCGAAGTCGTGGGGGTACTTGTAGCCCTTGCCGTGACCGAGCTTGGCGGCGCCCGGATAGTGGGCGTCGCGCAGATGGCCTGGCACCTGGCCGATGAGGCCGCGCCGCACGTCGTCGGAGGCCGCGCCGATGGCCTTCACCACCGCGTTGGACTTGGGTGCCAGCGCGCAGTGGATGACGGCGTGGGCCAGGTTGATGCCCGCCTCCGGCAGCCCGATGAGCTGCACGGCCTGTGCGGCGGCCACCGCGGTCTGCAGGCAGGTGTTGTCGGCCATGCCGACGTCCTCGGAGGCGAAGATGACGAGCCTGCGGGCGATGAACCTCGGGTCCTCCCCCGCCTCGATCATGCGGGCGAGGTAGTGGAGCGCGGCGTCGGCGTCGGAACCCCTCATGGACTTGATGAAGGCGCTGATGACGTCGTAGTGCTGGTCGCCCTGCCTGTCGTAGCGCACGGCCGCCTTGTCGACGGCCTTCTCGACGACCTCGACGGTGATGTCGTCGGCCAGCAGGGCCGCGGCCTCGAGGTAGGTGAGGGAGCGGCGCGCGTCGCCGCCCGCCAGCCGTACGAGGTGTTCGAGAGCCTCGGGCGCGAGCGTGTTGCGGCCTGCCAGGCCGCGCTCGTCGGTGACGGCCCGCCGCAGGACCGCGCGGATGTCGTCGTCGGACAGCGACTCCAGCGTCAGCAGGAGCGAGCGTGAGAGCAGCGGCGAGATGACGGAGAAGAAGGGGTTCTCGGTGGTGGCGCCGATGAAGGTGACCCACCTGTTCTCGACGGCGGGCAGCAGGGCGTCCTGCTGGGCCTTGTTGAAGCGGTGCACCTCGTCGACGAACAGGACGGTCTGCCTGCCCGTCATGCCGAGCTCGCGGCGGGCGGTGTCGATGGCCGCCCGCACGTCCTTCACGCCCGCCGACACCGCGGAGATCTCGACGAAGCGGCGTTTGGTGACGCCGGCCACGACGTAGGCGAGCGTCGTCTTGCCGGTGCCGGGGGGACCCCACAGGAACAGCGACATCGGCGCCTCGCTCTCGACGAGCCTGCGCAGCGGCGTGCCCTGACCGAGGAGGTGACGCTGACCGAGCACCTCGTCGAGGGTGCGCGGGCGCATCCGCACCGCCAGGGGCTGTGGGGTGGCCTCCTCAGCGGCAGAATCGAACAGACTCTCCACAAACGGAGCTTACAGGCCCCACACCGCCCTGGCGCCCGAATCCCCTGCTCGGAAGACGTAGTAGCCCGCCACCACGGCCAGCGCCACGCTCACCGCCGACAGCACCCACGCGGGCACCCGCAGCTTGGCCCGCCACAGGTAGACCATCGACAGGGAGGCGACGCCGAGCCCGATCGTGCTGAGAAGCAGCGGCGTGGCGAAGCTCTCGTGACTGGCGATGCTCTGGCCGAGCTCCCCCTCCACCTCGGCGAAACGCGCCTGCTTCAGCGCCGCGCCGCTCTGCCGCGCGGCGAAGACCGCCGCGGGCGCGGCCAGCGAGAGCAGCACCACCGCCCACGCCAGGTACGGCTGGAAGCGCGGCACGAGGGCGTAGGCGATGGAGGCGGCGACAAGCAGCGGCGTGAGCACCACGGCGAAGTGGATGATCAGCGGATGCGCGGGCAGGCCCATGATTTCGTCGAACACGTCAGTAACTCCGTTCTCGTATCGACAACGGATCTCATCACGCCGGGGTTCGCCGAGACGCGTTTCTCATTTACTTCTCAGGACCTCCACCTCAGAGGCCCCTTGCGCCACTTACGTCCAGCACATTCCCAACCCCGGTAGCATGCGCGGAGCAGTTTGGTCATGTGTCGGCAAACGTGGAGGAAATACCGGTGAGCGGCGAAGACCGCCAGAGCCAGTTGGCTCGGGAGCACAAGGAGCGGCAGGCGCAGCGTGCGGCCGAGCAGGCCGCGAAGGCCAAGCGGAACACCTTCATCGGCGCGGGCGTGGCGGTGGCGCTCGTGGCGGGTGGCATCATCGCGGCCACCACGATGCTCGGCAAGAGCGACGCGACCCCCGTCGCGGCGGACACGCCCTCCGCCTCGCCCTCGGCGAGCACCTCAGTGCCCGCGGTTCCCTCGGCCGCGCCCTCGGTCTCGACGGGCCCGGTCTCCTGCACCTACAAGAAGGAGACCGACCCGACTGTTCCCTTCAAGTACGTCGGGCTGCCGGGCAAGAAGCCGAACAAGAAGCTCAAGCAGATGACCATCGTGACCAACCGCGGCAAGATCGTCATCGACCTGATGACCGAGCAGGCGCCGTGCTCGGTCAACGCCATGAACTTCCTGGCCAAGAAGAACTTCTTCGACAACACCAAGTGCCAGCGCCTGGTCACGCCCGACGTGTCCGGCGTGCACCTTCTGCAGTGCGGTGACCCGCTGGCCAAGGCCGACGGCCTCAACCCGACCGACGGCCAGGGGACGGCCGGCTTCACCTACGGCGACGAGAACGTCGGCATCCCGCTCAGCAAGGGCGTGGTGTTCATCTCCCAGCCGTCGGGCGCGGCCGGGCAGAACAGCAGCCAGTTCGCCATCTCGCTGTCCGACGACAACACCCAGGTGCCGGCCGAGTACAGCGTGCTCGGCGTCATCAGCGAGGGCATGGACATGATGCTGGGCCTCGCCGCGGGCGAGAAGGACCTGATCGTCAACCCCAACGACGTCACGGGCGACGGCGGCACGACCGTGCCGAAGCAGCCCGTCGTCATCAAGGACGTCCAGCTGTCGTAGTGATTCAGCTCACACCGCCGCCTGCGCCACTCGCCGCGGGGGCACGCTGGAGCTGTGAGCGACAAGCTGCCGTTTGAGTTCTTCCTCTCCCCGGAGTTCGGCGCCGACCCCTACGCGGTCTACGCCGGGCTCCGGGCCGAAGGACCCGTCCACGCCATCGACTTCCCTCCTGGAGCGTCCGCGTTCGTGGTCGTCGACTACGAGCACGCCAGGCCCGCGCTGAACGATCCGCGCCTGTCCAAGAACCTCGCCAGCGGACCCGAGTGGTTCCGCGAGGCCATCTCGCAGCAGAACCCCGTGCTCGGCGACAACATGCTGATGTCGGATCCTCCCGACCACACCCGGCTGCGGCGGGTGGTCTCGAAGGCGTTCACGCCGCGCAGGATCGAGCGGCTGCGCCCGCGCGTCCAGGCGATCACCGACGAGCTGATCGACGCCTTCGAGGGCGACACCGTCGAGCTGATCGACGCCTTCGCCTTCCCGCTGCCGATCATCGTGATCTGCGAGCTGCTGGGCGTGCCCGACCGTGACAGGGCCGATTTCCGCAGGTGGTCGGGGGCGCTGGTCACGCCGGCCGTCAACGAGGAGCTGGCCAGGAGCCGCGACGAGGCCAGCGACGCGCTGCGCGCCTACTTCACCCGCCTGATCGCCGAACGACGCGCCGCTCCCACCGACGACCTGGTGAGCGTGCTGGTGACCAGCGACGAGCTGAGCGAGCGGGAGGTGCTCTCCACCCTGGCGCTGCTGCTGATCGCCGGCCACGAGACCACCGTCAACCTCATCGGCAACGGCATGCTGGCCCTGCTGCGCAACCCCGACCAGCTCGACCTGCTGCGCGCCAAGCCCGAGCTGCTGCCGAACGCGATCGAGGAGTTCCTGCGTTACGACGCGCCCGTCGAGCGGGCGACCTTCCGCATCGCGCTCGAGGACATGGAGATCGCCGGCACCCCCATCCCCAAGGGCAGCTTCGTGCACATCTCCATCGGCGCGGCGGGCCGTGATCCGAAGGCCTTCGACCGGGCCGAGAGCCTCGACGTCGCCCGCGAGGACAACAGGCACGTCGGCTTCGGCCACGGCCTCCACTTCTGCCTCGGCGCGCCGCTCGCGCGCATGGAGGGACAGATCGCCTTCGGCTCACTGCTCGCCCGGCTCGGCGACATCAGGCTGGCCTGCCCCGAGGAGCAGCTCAGCTGGCGCTTCAGCGGCTCCATCCTGAGATCGCTGGCTGCCCTTCCGATAGCGATCTAGGGTGGCTGCCGTGCCGGAGAAACTACCGTTCGAGTTCCTTTTCACCCCCGAGTTCAGCAGGGACCCCTACGCCGTCTACGCCTCTCTTCGCGAGCAGGGGCCGATCTTCCCGATCGACTTCCCTCCCGGCTTCGACGCGTACCTGATCATCGATCACGAGCACGGCAGGGCGGCGCTGAACGACCCCCGCCTGTCGAAGGACATGCAACGCTTCGGCGACTACTTCAAGGCGATCGCCACCGAGGACGACATCCTCTTCGACTCCAACATGCTCTCGGTCGACCCGCCCGACCACACGCGGCTGCGGCGGATCGTCTCCAAGGCCTTCACCCCGCGCAGGGTCGAGGAGCTGCGCCCGCGTGTCCAGGCGATCACCGACGAGCTGATCGACGGCTTCGAGGGCGGCGCCGCCGAGCTGATCGACGAGTTCGCCTTCCCCCTGCCGATCATCGTGATCTGCGAGCTGCTCGGCATTCCCTCGCAGGACCGCGACCAGTTCCGTGAGTGGTCGTCGCTGCTGGTCAACCCCACCTTCGTGCCGGAGGAGGTCGAGCGGCGCAGGGCCGCGGCGCGCGCCACGACGGCCTACTTCCGCCGCATGTGCGAGGAGCGCAGGCAGGAGCCGCGCGACGACCTGATCAGCGCGCTGGTGGCGATGGAGGAGCTGACGGAGAAGGAGCTCATCTCCACGCTCAGCCTGCTGCTGATCGCCGGTCACGAGACGACCGTCAACCTGATCGGCAACGGGGTGCTGGCGCTGCTGCGCAACCCCGACCAGCTCGACCTGCTGCGCGCCAAGCCCGAGCTGCTGCCCAACGCGATCGAGGAGTTCCTGCGCTACGACGGCCCCGTCGAGCGCTCCACCCCGCGCTTCGCCTCGGAGGACCTGGAGATCGCCGGCACCCGCATCCCGCGTGGGGCCATGGTGCACGTCTCGATCGGCGCGGTGGGGCGCGACCCCGAGGTCTTCGCCGAGCCGGACCGGCTCGACATCACCCGCACCGACAACAGGCACGTCGCCTTCGGGCACGGCATCCACTTCTGCCTGGGCGCGCCGCTGGCCCGGCTGGAGGGGCAGATCGCCATCGGCACCCTGCTGGAGCGGCTGCCGCAGCTGGCTCTTGGATGCGCGGAGGAGGAGTTGAGCCGCCGGCTGACCGGCTCGGTCGTGCGCGGCCTGTCCCGGCTGCCGATCCGTTTCTGAACCTCACCCGCACCGGGGCCGCCGGTATGGCCGGGGCCCCCTTCGGGGCGTTCCCCAAGGGGCCCACCCCACGACTGCGGTGGGGCCCCTTGGGAACGTGGCCGCAGTCGTGGGTGGGCGTCTTTGGTGGTCTACGCCTCGGCCTTGGGCTTGGCGTCGACCCCCGCCTCCTTGCGCTGGTCGACCGTGATGGGCGTGGGAGCGCCCGTCAGCGGGTCGAAGCCGGAGGCGGTCTTCGGGAAGGCGATCACGTCACGGATGGACTCGCCGCCGGCCAGCAGCATGCAGATCCTGTCCCAGCCGTAGGCGATGCCTCCGTGCGGGGGCGGGCCGTACTTGAACGCCTCGAGCAGGAAGCCGAACTTCGACTCGGCCTCCTCCTTGGAGATGCCGAGCACGTCGAAGACGCGCTGCTGCATCTCGGCGCGGTGGATACGGATCGAGCCTCCGCCGATCTCCATGCCGTTGCAGACCATGTCGTAGGCGTAGGCCAGCGCCTCGCCAGGGTGGTCCTGGAAGTTGTCGGCCCACTCGGGCTTGGGCCCGGTGAAGGGGTGGTGGACGGCGGTCCAGCCGCCCTCGCCGTCCTCCTCGAACATGGGGGCGTCGACGACCCACAGGAACGACCACTGCGACTCGTCGATGAGGCCGCAGCGGCGGCCGATCTCCAGGCGGGCCGCCCCGAGCAGGTCGCGCGAGGCGTTGCGGGCGCCGGCGGCGAAGAAGATGGCGTCGCCGGGCTTGGCCTCGACGAAGCCGGCCAGGCCCTCGCTCTCCTGGGCGGAGAGGTTCTTGGCGACGGGGCCGCCGAGCGTGCCGTCCTGCTGGACCAGGACGTAGGCCAGGCCGCGGGCGCCGCGGGACTTGGCCCAGTCCTGCCAGCCGTCGAGCTCCTTGCGGGTCTGTGAGGCGCCGCCCGGCATGACGACCGCGCCGACGTAGTCGGCCTGGAAGACGCGGAAGGTGGTGTCCTTGAAGAACTCGGTGACGTCGACGAGCTCCTGGCCGAAGCGCAGGTCGGGCTTGTCGGAGCCGTAGCGGGCCATCGCGTCGGCGTAGGTCATGCGCGGCAGCGGCGTGGGGATCTCGTAGCCGAGGATCTCCTTCCAGATCCTGCCGATCAGCGCCTCGCCGATGGCGATCACGTCCTCCTGGTCGACGAAGGACATCTCGACGTCGATCTGGGTGAACTCGGGCTGGCGGTCGGCGCGCAGGTCCTCGTCGCGGTAGCACTTGGCCAGCTGGTAGTAGCGCTCGAGGCCGGCGACCTGGAGCAGCTGCTTGAACAGCTGGGGCGACTGCGGAAGGGCGTACCAGTTGCCCGGCTGCAGCCGTACGGGCACAAGGAAGTCGCGCGCGCCCTCGGGGGTGGAGCGGGTGAGCGTCGGCGTCTCGACGTAGACGAAGCCGTGCTCGTTCATCACCTCGTTGGCCAGGTAGGTGGCCTTGGAGCGGATGCGCATGGCGTTGGCCACCGACGCGCGGCGGATGTCGAGGTAGCGGTAGCGCAGCCGCGCCTCCTCCGACACCTCGGTGTTGCCCTCGATCGGGAACGGCAGCGGGGCCGCCTCGCTCAGCACCTCGACCGTGGTGGCGACGACCTCGATCTCGCCGGTGGGCAGCTCGGGGTTGGCGTTGCCCTCGGGGCGGATCCTGACCTCGCCGACCACCTTCACGCAGTACTCGCCGCGCAGGCCGTGCGCGTCGTCCTCCTCGCGGAAGACCACCTGCGCCGAGCCCGAGGCGTCGCGCAGGTCGATGAAGACGACCCCGCCGTGGTCACGGCGGCGGGCCACCCAGCCCGCGAGCGTCACCTGCTGCCCGGCGTGCTCCTTTCGGAGCTCACCGGCCTTGTGCGTGCGAATCACTGCAGCTTTCCCTTCAAAACGTCGGAGACCTGGGCCAGCGGCACCTCGGTCTGCTCTGCGGTGGTCAGGTCCTTCACTTGTACGGCCTGCGCGGCGAGGTCGCGCTCGCCCAGGATCAGCGCGAACCTGGCGCCTGAGCGGTCGGCGCCCTTCATCGCGCCCTTGAGCCCCTTGCCGCCGAAGGCCATGTCGACGCGGAGCCCCGCCGCGCGCAGCTCCTCGACGAGCAGGAACATCCGGCGGCGCGCCTCCTCGCCCAGCGGGACACCGTACACCTGGACGCGGGCGGCCGGAGCCTCGTCGAGCAGACCCTCGGCCTCCATGGCCAGGTAGGTGCGGTCGACGCCGAGGGCCCATCCGACGCTGGGCAGCGCGGGGCCGCCGAGCATCTCACTGAGCCCGTCGTAGCGGCCCCCGCCGCCGACGGCCGACTGCGAGCCGAGCCCGCCGTGGACGAACTCGAAGGTGGTGCGGGTGTAGTAGTCGAGCCCGCGCACCAGCTTCGGCTCGTCGGTGAACGGCACGCCCAGGGCGGTCAGCAGGGTGCGGACCTCCTCGTGGTAGGCCTTGCAGGCCGCGCAGAGGTGGTCGGCGACCAGGGGCGCGCCCTCGAGCTGCTCCTGCACCTCGGGACGCTTGTCGTCGAGCACGCGCAGCGGGTTGATCTCGATGCGCGCGCGGGTGGCCTCGTCGAGGTCGAGGCCGCGCAGGAAGTCCTGCAGCGCGGCCCGGTAGACGGGGCGGCACACCTGGTCGCCGAGGGAGTTGAGCAGCAGCGTGACGCCCTTCAGCCCGAGGCTCGCGAAGCCGCGCCATGCCAGCGCGACCAGCTCGGCGTCGAGCGCGGGGTCCTCGGCTCCGAGCGCCTCGGCGCCGACCTGCCAGAAGTGGCGGTAGCGGCCCTTCTGCGCGCGCTCGTAGCGGTACTGGCTGCCGGAGTACCAGAGCTTCACCGGCAGCTGGCCGTTGTGCAGGTTGTGCTGCAGGACGGCCCGCACCACCGAGGCGGTGCCCTCGGGGCGCAGGGTCAGCGAACGGCCGCCCTTGTCGTCGAAGGTGTACATCTCCTTCGACACGACGTCGGTCGACTCGCCGACTCCGCGCTTGAACAGCTCGGTGTCCTCGAAGGTGGGCGTCTCGACGTAGCCGTAGCCCGCCTGCCGTACGGGGGCGGCGAGGGCCTCGCGGACCGCGAGGACGCGCTCGGAGGCGGGTGGCAACAGGTCGTAGGTGCCCTTGGGCGATTGGAAAGTCATCAGATCCCTCGTGTGGGACCGGCGTGCGGCGCGGCTTCTTTGAGATAAGGGTTCGTGGCGCGCTCGCGGCCGATCGTGGTCTGCGGTCCGTGGCCCGGCAGGACGACCGTGGAGTCCGGCAGCGGCAGGCATGTGGCCGCCAGGCTGCGCAGGATCGTCGGGTAGTCGCCGCCCGGCAGGTCAGAGCGGCCGATGGAGCCGGCGAACAGCAGGTCGCCCGAGAACATGATCTCCTCCGGGGGCAGCCTGAAACTCACCGACCCCCTGGTATGGCCGGGGGTGTGGTCGACCACGAACTCCATGCCCGCCAGGTCGACGACCGCGCCGTCGGACAGCTCGCGCACGTCGTCGGGCTCGCTCAGCGTGATGCCGCCGAACAGCTGGCTCGAGGTGGGCGACCATCCGGCGGAGGGATCGCTCAGCAGGTGGCGGTCCTCGGGATGGATCCACGCGGGAACCTCGCGCGCGCCGCACACGGGAGCCACCGACCAGACGTGGTCGAGGTGGCCGTGGGTGAGAAGGACCGCCACTGGCTTCAGCCTGTGCTCGCGCAGCAGGTCGTCGATGCCCTCGACCGCGTCCTGGCCGGGGTCGACGATCACGCACTCCTCGCCGGCGGCGGGCGCCACGAGGTAGCAGTTGGTCTGGAACGCCCCTGCGGGGAAGCCTGCGATGAGCATTGCCTCGGCTGAGTCTCGTCAAGAAAGCGGATGAGAATGTAACCGAAGCGTACCGGTGCTGGCCGCTGGGCTGCGAACCATTACCGGTTGGCCGATACGATTCGCCCACCTCAGTTGATTCGATAGGGGAGGCAAAGCGGTGTCCACGGGCAAGGACCGCCAGCGGCAGCTGGCACGTGAGCACTTCGAGCGGCAGATGCAGCGTCGCGCCGAGCGTGAGGCGAAGGCGAAGCGCACCGCCGTCATCGGATCGACCGTGGGCGTTCTCGTGGTCGTGGGCGGTGTCATCGCCGCGACCACTCTGCTGGGCGGCAATGACGGCTCCTCGGCCTCCGAGTCGCCGTCGGCCGCTCCCTCCACCTCCGCCGCGGCGGGGCCCAAGCCGTTCGACCCCGCGACGGGCGAGTGCGGCTACCTGCCCGACACCAGCGGCGCGGTCAAGGACGTCGGGCTCCCGCCGGCCAAGGCCGAGGCCAAGGACGCGGTCATGACGTTCAAGACCAGCCAGGGCGACATCGTCGTCGAGCTCAACGGGGCCAAGGCCCCCTGCACGGTCAACTCGCTCAAGCACCTGGCGGCCAAGAAGTACTACAACGGCAGCAAGTGCCACCGCCTGGGCAGCGCGCAGTTCCCCATGCTGCAGTGCGGCGACCCGACCGCCAAGGCGAACGGCAAGTCCCAGTCCGACGGCCAGGGCGGCCCCGGCTACCGGCTCGCCGAGGAGAACCTCGAGGGCGCGACCTACAAGCGCGGCGTCATGGCGATGGCCAAGACGAGCGAGCCCGGAACCACCGGCAGCCAGTTCTTCCTGGTGTACGGCGACATCGGGCTGACCCCCGATTACACGCCTGTCGGTACCATCACGAAGGGTCTCGACATTCTCGACAAGGTCAACAAGGCGGGTGTCATCGCTCCTGGTCCTGACGGCACCGGCGCACCCAAGGAGACGGTCGAAATCAAAGACGTGACAATCTCTGCCAAGAGCTGACGTAATACAACTAGGGGCAGTAGTCCCCGAAGGGTCTGATGAGAGTGCGGGAGGACACGGTGAGCACCGACCCGTGGGGCCGGGTAGACGACGACGGCACCGTCTACGTGCGTACGGCCGAGGGAGAGCGGGCCGTCGGGTCCTGGCAGGCCGGTGAGCCCGAAGAGGCGCTGGCCTACTTCCACCGCAAGTTCGACGAGCTGGCGGGCCAGGTCCAGCTGCTCGAGCAGCGCGTCAAGGGCACCGACCTGGCACCCGCCCAGGCCGAGGCCACCATCGTCAAGCTGCGCGAGGCCGTGGCCGACGCGCACGCCGTCGGCGACCTGGGCGCGCTGGTTCAGCGGCTCGACGCGCTGACCGAGCTGGTCGCCAAGCGCCGTGAGGAGGTCAAGGCCGCCCGCGACGTGGCCAGGGCCGAGGCCAAGGGCATCAAGGAGCGCATCGTCGCCGAGGCCGAGCGCATCGCCGAGGAGACCACGCACTGGAAGTCCGGCGGCGAGCGCCTTCGCCAGCTGGTCGAGGAGTGGAAGACGGCCGAGCGCATCGACCGCGTCACCGAGGCCGCGCTGTGGAAGCGGCTGTCGGCCGCCCGCACCGCCTTCGCCAAGCGGCGCAAGGCCTACTTCGCCGGGCTCGACGAGCAGCGCGAGGGCATCCGCTCCCAGAAGGAGCGCATCGTCGTCGAGGCAGAGGCGCTGGCCGACTCCACCGACTGGGGGCAGACGGCCGCGATCTACCGCGAGCTCATGCAGCAGTGGAAGTCGGCGGGCAGGGCCTCACGCGAGGTCGAGGACGAGCTGTGGGGTCGCTTCAAGGCCGCCCAGGACCAGTTCTTCCAGGCCCGTTCGGCGGTCTTCGCCGAGCGTGACGCCTCACTGGCGGCCAACGCGGAGGCCAAGGAGGTGCTGCTGGCCGAGGCGGAGAAGATCCTTCCTGTCACCGACGCCAGGGCCGCGCGCGCCGCGCTGCGCTCCATGCTGGAGCGCTGGGAGGCCGTCGGCCCCGTGCCGCGCGAGCAGCGCGACCGCCTGGAGGGCGGGCTGCGCCGCATCGACGACGCGGTGCGCAAGGCCGAGGAGGCGGAGTGGAAGCGCTCCAACCCCGAGGCAAGGGCTCGCGCCCAGAGCACCGTCGACCAGCTGCGCTCCTCGATCGAGCAGCTGGAGAAGAAGCTCGGCAAGGCCCAGGCCGCGGGGCGGGCCAAGGACGTCCAGGACGCCGAGGAGGCGCTGGCGGCCCGTCGTTCGTGGCTGGAGGAGGCCGAGCGCACGCTCGCCGAGTTCAGCTGAGGGCGCGGGAGGCCCGATCACACACGGTCATTGGGCCTCCCCCCTCCTCCCCTTTCTCTTTACGATCACAAGGCTCGTGATGATCGACGAAAGGGGTCAAGATGACGATCGAGATCAAGCCGGTCGAAGAGGTAGAGACCACGGGTAACAGCAACAGCTGCTGAACCGTTTCGTGGGGTCTCGGCAGGGGCCCCACGCCATCTCTCCCGGAGCCAGGCCCATGCTTTCTCGGATTCAGGTGAATCCGGTCTTCCCCCTGTTCATCGACGACTCACGCGAGCGGGTGCGGCTCGGCGACTTTCCGCCGACCGGCCGGGTGCTCGAATCTGCGAAAAAGCCTTTACGCGCGCTTTTTCGGCTCTGCGCGCGAAAACCGCGATCGAAACCAGAGCTTTACCGCCTCCTTGACGGAGTAACTCCCGACGAGATAGACGCGGCCGTCGAACAATTGCTGGCCGCCAGAATCCTCGTCACGCAGGAGGAGCTGTCTGCGCTGACCGCCGACGAGCGGCACTCCAGGCAGACGCTGTTCCTGTCGATGTTCCACGCCGCCGACCGTGCCCTCGCCGCCCAGCGCGGCCTCGCGCTGCGCCGGGTCACGGTGCTCGGGGCCGGCGCCATCGGCGGCGCGGTCGCCCTCCAGCTCGCCACGGCGGGCGTGCGGCGGCTGACGCTCGTCGACGACGACAGGGTCGAGCTGTCCAACCTGCACCGCCAGCACCTCTACACCACCTCCGACCTGGGCAGCTCCAAGGTCGCCTCGGCCGCCGCCAGGCTGCGCGCCCATGTCCCCTCCGCCGAGGTCGTCGAGATCGAGCGCAGGATCGCCGGCCCCTGCGACGTGCCGCTGGCGGGGGCCGACTTCGTGGTCAACACCGTCGACACGCCGCAGCCGCACATCCGCCGGTGGGTCAACGCCGCCTGCGTGGCGGCGGACGTGCCGTTCGTGACCGGCGGATTCAACCAGCACGTCGGCCTGGTCGGCCCGCTGGTGGTGCCGGGCGTCACCGGCTGCCTGGCCTGCCAGGAGCGCACGCTCGCCCGGCGGTACGGCACGACGGAGCTGCCGAGCGCGGACAACGCGGGCCGAACGGTCCCCGCCTTCGGGCCGCTGTGCGCCGCCGTGTCCGGGCTCATGGCGGGCGAGATCATCCGCTATCTGACCGGCACGGGCGCGCCCGCCATCGAGGGCAGGACCGTCCACCTCGACCTGCTCGACCTGACGACCACGGGCCACGCCTTCGAGCGCCTGCCGGCCTGCGAGGTCTGCGGGTGAGGCCGGACCTCACCTTCCTCAGCGTCGTCGAGGACGGCCCTGACGACTACGTGGTCGGCAACGGGGTCGCGTTCGTCAACGTCCCCGGCATCGCGGCGACCGTCCTGGCGCTGCTCGACGGCTCCAGGACGGTGGAGGAGGTCAGGAAGGAGGTCCTGGAGCGCCACGGCGCCGACGTGGACGTGGCGGCCTTCGTCGCGGGCCTGGACGGCATGGGCCTGCTTCGCCGGCCCGACCTGGCGCCGAATCTCTGGGACAGGATCAGACCCGGGCAGGTGGGCTGGCTGTTCTCCCCCGCCGCCAACGCGGTCGTCGCCCTGCTGACGCTCTGCGCGGTGGCGGCCGTCATCGCGCGACCGAGGATCGTCACCGGCATGTCGGGGCTGGTCTGGGCGGACAGCCTGGCCTTCACGCTGTCGTTCGCGGTCGGCTCGTGGGCGCTGGTCCTCGTCCACGAGCTGAGCCACATCCTCGCCGCCCGCTCCCTGGGCGTGCGGGCCGAGCTGTCGCTGGGCACCCGCCTGCAGTTCCTGGTCGTGCAGACGAAGGTCACCGGCGTCTGGCGGCTGCCGCGCCGCCGCCGCTACCGCGCCCACCTGGCGGGGATGCGCACCGACCTGTTCCTGGTCGCCGTCAGCGCCTGCGCGCTGTACGTGGCCGAGCACGGCCTGGCCCGCCTGGTGCTGGCCATCTGCGCCTCCCAGATCGTCTGGCAGTTCCTGTTCTTCATGCGCACGGACGTCTACTACGCCCTGGCGAACGCGGGCGGCAACAAGAACCTCATGGCCGACGCCCAGGCCTACCTGCGCGAACGTAAGAGCGGGCGCGACAGGGACAGGCCTGTTGGCGTGCGGGTCTACGCGTGGTTCCTGATGGCGGGCAGGGTGCTCGGACTGGCGTTCCTCGTCGGCTACACCATCCCGATCACGGTGGCGATCTGCCGCCAGGCCGTGGCCGAGTCGCAGCCCGCCACGCTCGTGGTCGTCGCCTTCGGCTGGGCGCTCTATCTGTGGGTCTTCGCCCACGGTCGGCTCACGGCGCTTCGGTCCCCGCCAGGATCATGATCTTCCTGGTGGGAGACCCGAAGGTGCCGCGGTCAGCCGCCGGCGGCTCCGCTGACCCGGTAGACGTCGTAGACGCCCTGAATGCTGCGCACGGCCTTCAGCACGTGGCCCAGGTGCTTGGGGTCACCCATCTCGAAGGTGAACTTGCTGACCGCCACCCGGTCGCGCGAGGTGGTCACCGACGCCGACAGGATGTTGACGTGCTGGTCGGACAGGGTGCGCGTGACATCCGACAGCAGCCTCGGCCGGTCGAGCGCCTCCACCTGGATCGCCACGAGGAACACGGAGTCCTCGTTGGGCGCCCACGTCACCTCGACCAGGCGGTCGGGCTGCTCCTTCAGCTGCTGCACGTTCGAGCAGTCGGAGCGGTGCACGGAGACGCCGTGGCCGCGCGTGACGAAGCCGACGATGTCGTCGCCCGGCACGGGGGTGCAACATCGCGAGAGCCGTACCCACACGTCGGAGTCGCCCGCCACCACGACGCCCGCGCCGCCGCCGCTCTTGGGACGGCGGCTGAGCCTGGTGGGCATCGAGGTCTCAGCGATGTCCTCCTCGGCGCTGTCGACGCCGCCGATGGAGGCCACGAGCTTCTGCACGACCGACTGGGCGGCGATGTGCCCCTCGCCGACCGCCGCGTAGAGCGCCGAGACGTCGGGGTAGCGCAGGTCGCGGGCGAGGGCCAGCAGCGACTCACCGGACATCAGGCGCTGCAGCGGCAGGCCCTGCTTGCGCATGGCCCTGCCGATGGCCTCCTTGCCCGCCTCGATCGCGGTCTCGCGCCGCTCCTTGGAGAACCACTGCCTGATCTTGTTCCGGGCGCGGCCCGACTTGACGAACTTCAGCCAGTCGCGCGAGGGACCGGCGTCGGGCGACTTGGAGGTGAAGATCTCGACAGTGTCGCCGTTGCCCAGCCGCGACTCCAGCGGCACCAGCCGTCCGTTGACCCGCGCGCCGATGCAGCGGTGACCGACCTCGGTGTGGACGGCGTAGGCGAAGTCGACGGGCGTCGCGCCCTCGGGCAGCGCCACCACCTGGCCGCGCGGCGTGAAGACGTACACCTCCGACACCGACAGGTCGAAGCGCAGCGACTCGAGGAACTCGCCGGGATCGGAGGTCTCCTTCTGCCAGTCGAGCAGCTGGCGCAGCCACGCCATGTCTCCGCCCGGCTGCTTGACCTTGCCCGAGGGGCCGGGCGTGCCGGCCTCCTCCTTGTACTTCCAGTGCGCGGCGACGCCGTACTCGGCCCTGTGGTGCATCGCGTGCGTGCGGATCTGCAGCTCGACCGGCTTGCCCTCAGGACCGATCACCGTGGTGTGCAGCGACTGGTACATGTTGAACTTGGGCATCGCGATGTAGTCCTTGAACCGGCCGGGCACCGGGTTCCACCTGGCATGGATCGTTCCGAGCGCCGCATAGCAGTCGCGCACGGAGTCGACCAGGACCCTGATGCCCACCAGGTCGTAGATGTCGTCGAAGGCCACGTCGCGGGCGATCATCTTCTGGTAGACCGAGTAGTAGTGCTTCGGCCTGCCCTTGACCACCGCGCGGATCTTCGCGTCGCGCAGGTCGGCCGAGACCTTCTCGATGACCTCCTGGAGGAACAGGTCTCGACGAGGGGCCCGCTCGGAGACCATGCGGGCGATCTCGTCGTAGCGCTTGGGGTAGAGCATCGCGAACGCGAGGTCCTCGAGCTCCCACTTGATCGTGTTCATGCCCAGGCGGTGGGCCAGCGGCGCGAAGATCTCCAGCGTCTCGCGGGACTTCTGCTGCCGCTTGTGCTCGGGCAGGTAACGCATCGTGCGCATGTTGTGGAGGCGGTCGGCCAGCTTGATGACCAGCACCCTGATGTCGCGCGACATCGCCACGACCATCTTGCGCACGGTCTCGGCCTGCGCGGCGTCGCCGAACTTGACCTTGTCCAGCTTGGTGACACCGTCGACCAGCAGCGCGATCTTGTCACCGAAGTCGGCGCGCAGCTCGTCGAGGCTGTAGGCGGTGTCCTCGACCGTGTCGTGCAGCAGCGCGGCGCACAGCGTCTCGTCGTCGGTGCCCAGCTCGGCCAGGATCGTCGCGACGGCCAGCGGATGCGTGATGTAGGGATCGCCGCTCTTCCGCTTCTGGTCGCGGTGATGGTAGGCGGCCACATCGTAGGCACGCTCGATCACGCGCAAGTCAGCCTTGGGATGGGTGGCCCGGACCGTCCTGAAAAGCGGCTCCAGCACCGGATTCATGGCCCCACCCCCAAACCGTCGACGACGCACCGCTGGAACGCCGGAACCCCCATCGGAATTTCCGGCTTCGGTTACGTCGGGCACGACCACTTCACGGGGCACACAGACTCCTCGCGTCCGAGTCCAGATCCCCTCAGTGTATCCAGGTGGAAAACCCGCGCGTCGGCCGGTGCGCCAATCACACGATCACGAGCGAGTGGAGATCGACTCCCGTGAGCCGTTCCCTGCCCTTCAGGAAGGCCAGCTCCATGAGGACGGCCAGGCCGACGACCTCGGCGCCCGCCCTCTTCACCAGCTCCACAGCGGCCTCAGCGGTACCGCCCGTGGCCAGCACGTCGTCGACGATCAGCACGCGGTCGCCGGGGCTGAAGGCGTCCCGGTGGACCTCGATGTCGGCCGTGCCGTACTCCAGCTCGTAGGAGGTCTCGAGGGTCGCGGAGGGCAGCTTGCCCTTCTTGCGCACCGGCACGAACCCCGCCTGCGCCCGGTAGGCCGCGGGCGCGGCGAGGATGAAGCCACGCGCCTCGATGCCCACGATCTTGTCGACGCCCGGGTAGAGGCCGGCCAGCTCGTCGATCACGGCGGCGAAGGCCTTGGCGTCGGCAAGGAGCGGGGTGATGTCCTTGAACACGACGCCCGGCTTGGGGTAGTCGTTGACGTCCCTGATCCTGTCGAGGATCAGCTGGCTCAGCTCGCTCACGTCGTGTTGTCTCCCTTGTCCGCGGGTGGCCCGCTCTACCGACGACCCACCCTCCCACAATCCCGCGCCGGCGACGACATCGGCCTCGCGGTCGCCCCTGAGTCGCCCCTCCCCCACCCCAGAGCCCTCATCGGCTCTCTGGCGGCACTACCGCTCCTCGTCGTGCCCGCTGCTCTCTGCGGGCGCGCAGCCGTGCCGTGTGCGCATCGGCAGGGGGCGTGTGGGTGACCGGTCAGGGGAGCGGTGTTCGAGGGTGGGAACGGCGACGCCTCCGCACCCCTGGAGCGGGGTGCGGAGGCGTCGGCGAGGTGGAGCTAGTTCTTCGCGACCGCGGCCCGCTTGGAGCCGCTCTTGCCGCCGCCCGTCGAGGCGAGCCTGCGGGCGATCGCCTGGTACTTCGGCTCGCGCTCCTTCAGCGTCACCAGCAGCGGCGTGGCCACGCACAGCGAGGAGTACGTGCCGACCAGCATGCCGACGAACAGCGCCAGCGACAGGTCCTTCAGCGTGCCCGCGCCCAGGACCGTCGTGCCGATGAACAGGATCGCGGCCACCGGGAGGATGGCGACGAGCGAGGTGTTCAGCGACCTGATCAGCGTGTGGTTGAGCGCGTCGTTGGCGGCCATCGTGTACGTCTTCTTGGAGGTCGTGCCGAGCTTGGCGGTGACCTCCTTGATCATGTCGAAGACGACGACCGCGTCGTACAGCGAGTAGCCGAGGATCGTGAGGAAGCCCAGCAGCGTCGCGGGGGTGACCTCGAAGCCCGACCAGGCGTAGATGCCCGCCGTGATCACCAGGTCGTGGATCAGCGCGACGATCGCCGCCAGCGCCATCTTGGGCTCGAAGGCCATGCTCAGATACAGAATGATCGCGAGCATGAACACGCCGAGGCCGATCCAGGCCTTGTTGGCGACCTCACCGCCCCACGAGGCCCCGATCGAGGTGATCGAGATCTGCTTGGAGTCGACGCCGAGCTCGGTGGCGACCGACTGCTGTACCTTGGTGAGGTTGGCCTCGTCCAGAGTCTCGGTGGTGACGCGCCAGCCGCTGCCGGCCTGCTGGACGATCGGCTGGTGCACGCCCGCGTCGGTCATGGTCTCGCGGACCTGCTCGATGGTGGCCTTCGGCGCGGCGAAGGAGAACACCGAGCCGCCCTTGAACTCCACGCCCAGGTTCAGCGGGCTGCCGTTGGTGGCGGCGCTGAACACCAGACCGGCGATGGAGAACAGGAGCAGGAAGGCCGAAAGGCTGTACCACAGCTTCCGGCGGCCGACGAAGTCGACGTCGATCTCGCCACGGTAGAGGCGACGCCCGAGTCCCATGTCAGGCCTCCTGCGGGGTGGTCGTACGGACAGTGTCCGGCCCCATGCGCTCGGCGTCGAGACCGGAGAGCTTGTGACCCTTGGCGAAGAACTTCATCCTCGCCAGCAGCGCGATGAACGGCTTGGTGAACATGAACACCACCAGCACGTCGATCAGCGTGGTGAGGCCCATCGCGAAGGCGAAGCCCGCCACACCGCCGACCGCGAGGAAGTAGAGCACGATGGCGGCGATGAACATGACCGCGTCGGCGATCAGGATCGTCCGCCTGGCTCGCACCCAGGCCACCTCGACGGCGGCGCGCAGGGTGCGCCTGCCCTCCTTCATCTCGTCTCTGATGCGTTCGAAGTAGACGATGAAGGAGTCGGCCGTGATGCCGATCGACACCACCAGGCCGATGATGTGCGGCAGCGAGAGGCCGAAGCCCGCGTACGTGCCCAGCAGCACGACCGCCTCGTAGGTGATGATCGAGGCCACCACCAGGCTCAGCACCGCGACGAGACCGAGACCGCGGTAGTAGAGCAGGGAGTACAGGACCACCAGGCCGAGGCCGATGGCGCCGGAGATGAGGCCGCCCATGAGCTGGTCGTTGCCCAGCGTCGAGGAGATGGTGTCGATGGAGCTGCGCACGAACTTCAGCGGGAGCGCGCCGTACTTCAGCTGGTCGGCCAGCTTGGTAGCGCTCTCCTGGGTGAAGCTGCCGCTGATCTCGGCGCGACCGCCGGGGATCGGCTCGTTGATGTTCGGCGCGGTGATGACGACGCCGTCGAGGACGACGGCGACCATGTTGCGCGGCGCCTGCGCCTGGTAGGCCTTGGTGGTCAGGGCCGACCACGCCGAGGCGCCCGCGCTCTTGAAGTTCAGCTGGACGACCCACTGGCCCGTGGTCTGCTGGACACCCGCGCTGGCGGTGTCGATGTCGGCGCCGACGACCTCAGCCTTGTCGAGGATGTACTTGGCGGTGCCGTCCTGGTCGCAGGTGACGTACGGCTTGGACGGGTCGTCCTGGACGCCCTGGCCGCTGTTCTTGGCGCAGTCGAGCTCGTTGAACTGCTTGATCAGCGCCGGGTCGATGCCCGCGAGAGCCGGGTCGGCGGCGGGGTCGCCGCTCGGCTGGGCGCTGGGCGTCGCCGAGGGCGTGGCCTTGGAGTCGTTGCCCTTCGGGTCGTTCCCCTTGGCGTCGTTGTTCTTGCCGTCGTTGTTCTTGGCGTCGTTACCCTTGGCGTCGTTGGCCTTGGGGTCGTTCGCCTTCTGCTCCGACTGGCCCTGCGTGCTCGCCGAGGGGGCGGGGTTGGGCGAGGTCAGCGCGGACGACAGGGCCTTTCCCGTCGGGGAGGCGCTCGGCGCGGGGACCTTGGCCGACGGCTGAACGCTCGGCGCGGCGGAGGGTGAGCCCGACGGCTGTCCGCTCGGCCCGGTGGAGGGGGTGGGCGCCTGCGTGGGCATGGTGCTCGGCTGCGGCTGGGCCGCCTCGGCGGCCAGGACCTGACGGAAGCGGAGCTCCGCCGTGGTGCCGACCAGCTTGATGACCTCGTCCTTGCCGGCCCCCGGCACCGAGATGACGATGTTGTCGCCGGACTTGGCGACCTCCGCGTCGGAGATTCCGGTGCCGTTCACCCGCTCACGGATGATGTTGACGGCGAGGTTGAGGCTCTCCTCGGAGGGGGGAGTGCCATTCGGGGTGACCGGCGAGAGGGTCGCCGTCGTACCACCTGCGAGGTCGAGTCCGAGCTTCGGCGTGAACGCCGGCTGCAGGAACATCGCCCCGCCCATGGCGAGAATGAGCGCCAGGAGCACCAGGAGCGTGCGCCCCGGCTTGCTCTGGCCGCTGGTCGGTCGGGCCACTGGTCGTCGTTTCTTTCAGGTAGGGGTCGGCCGCAAGACTAGTCAGGACTTGTTGGTATTCGTGCCCTGATCGCCGTTGCGGTCCACCGTCTCGTCGGCTTCGTCGTTCGTCTCCGGGACCGCCGTCGCGGCGATCTTGTCGTCGACCGGGGTGACGACGCGGCCGATGGCGGCCTTCACCCAGCGGGTCTCGACCCCAGGAGAGACCTCCAGGATGACATCCTCGTTGTCAATGGCGACCACGGTGGCGAACAGGCCGGTGGTGGTCATGACGCGGGCGCCAGGCGCGAGCGAGTTCTGCATCTGGAGCGCCTCCTGCTGCCGCTTGCGCTGCGGCCTGATGAGCAGGAAGTAGAACACCACCACCAACAGGATGAGCGGCAGGATGTTCATGAGCGTTGAGTTCACGAGGGCGACCTTCCATCTTCTATACAAGATGATGACACCGGCTTCGAGCCGGAAATTCCATGCGTTGCGTCGAGGGCCGCGCCGCTCAGCCCGTCAGCTTACACAGCCAGCCAAGCCACGGAGTGTAGGCGGTTGTTGCGAAACCCGGCAACGAGGCAGCGTTTCGGCGCGCGGGGAAGTTCCCAATTTGCAACGCTTGCAACCGTTCTGTGACCGCCCTTTCGAGAACGTGTGCGGACGGGCCGTGACGGCGGGTCAGCGGTGATCCCGGTGAGCGTCTCCCTGGACGGGCGCCCGCCGGTGACGGGGGTGGGGCTCGGCGGGCTTGCCGTCGGGGATCAGAACGGGGCGTCGGGCGGCGGGGTCAGCCCCAGGTGAAGCCAGGCGGCCGAGGTCGCCACCCGCCCGCGCGGAGTGCGGGCGAGCAGACCCTGGCGCACCAGGAAGGGCTCGGCCACCACCTCCACTGTCTCCGGCTCCTCCCCCACGGCGACGGCCAGCGTCGACAGGCCGACGGGCCCGCCGCCGAACTTGCGCAGCAGCACCCCGAGCACCGCCCTGTCGAGCCGGTCGAGCCCCTCGGCGTCGACCTCGTAGAGGTTGAGCGCGGCCGAGGCGATGTCGCGGGTGATGACGCCGTCGGAGCGGACGTCGGAGAAGTCGCGCACCCTGCGCAGCAGCCTGTTGGCGATGCGGGGCGTTCCGCGCGAGCGTCTGGCGATCTCGTGGGCGCCCTCGTCGGGCAGCGAGACGCCGAGCAGCCTGGAGGAGCGCCGCAGGACCTGCTCGAGCTCGGCGACCTCGTAGAAGTCCATGTGGGCGGTGAAGCCGAACCTGTCGCGCAGCGGCGCGGGCAGCAGGCCCGCCCTGGTCGTGGCGCCCACCAGGGTGAAGGGCGCGATCTCCAGCGGGATCGCGGTCGCGCCAGGGCCCTTGCCGACGATGATGTCGACCCTGAAGTCCTCCATGGCGAGGTAGAGCATCTCCTCGGCGGGGCGCGCCATCCGGTGGATCTCGTCGATGAACAGCACCTCGCCCTCGGTGAGGGTCGACAGGATCGCCGCCAGGTCGCCCGCCCGCTCGAGCGCGGGCCCCGAGGTGATGCGCAGCGGGGCACCGAGCTCGGCTGCGACGATCATGGCGAGCGTGGTCTTCCCGAGCCCCGGCGAGCCGCTCATCAGTACGTGGTCGGGCGGCCTGTTGCGCCTGAGCGCGCTCTCCAGGACCAGCGAGAGCTGCTCGCGCACCCGGCCCTGCCCGATGAAGTCGGCCAGGCGCTTGGGCCGCAGGGCCGCCTCGATCTGCAGCTCGTCGCCCTCGGCGTCAGGCGACACCAGGTCTCGCTCGATGCTCACGCTCCTACCCTCTCTCGCCAGGCGCCGCGTGCAAGCCCGTTGCTCATCGGATGCTCAGCACCCGCAGCGCCGCCTTGAGCAGCACGGCGACCTGCGGCTCCCTGCCCGCCACCACCTCGGCGTCGGCCTGCGGCTCCACCAGCGCGATCGCCTCGTCGGCGTCTCTGGTGGAGTAGCCGAGCCCGACCAGGCCCGAGTGCACCTGCTCGCGCCACAGCGGCTTGGCCGCGTGACCGTTGAGCGCGGCGTTGACCGCCTCCTCCGGCGTGCCGAGCTTGTCCTTCAGCTCCAGCACGATGCGCTGGGCGCCTTTCTGGCCGATGCCGGGGATCCTGGTCAGCGCCTTGAGGTCGGCGGAGGCGACGGCGACCCTCAGCGAGTTGGGGGTGTGGACGGCCAGCATGGCGAGCGCCAGCTTCGGGCCCACCCCGCTGGCCGTCTGGACCAGCCCGAAGACCGTGCGCTCGTCGTCGGTCGCGAAGCCGTAGAGGGTCAGCGACTCCTCCCTGACGATCAGGGAGGTCGCGAGCCTTCCGTGCTCGCCCACTCTCAGGGTGGCCAGCGTGCCGGGCGTGCAGTGCACCAGCACGCCCACGCCGCCGACCTCGATCACGGCGGAGTCGGGCGCGATGGCCGCCACGACCCCGGAAACCGACGCGATCACGACGCACGTCCTCTCGATGCCTTGGCCAGCGCCTCGGCCAGCCGGTTCTGGCTGCCGCCCCGCCACACGTGACAGATGGCGAGCGCGAGAGCGTCGGCCGCGTCGGCCGGCTTGGGCATCTCGGCCAGCCGCAGCAGCCTGGTGACCATGGTGCCGATCTGCTTCTTGTCGGCGGTGCCGCTGCCGGTGATGGCCGCCTTGACCTCCGACGGCGTGTGCAGCGCGACGGGCAGCCCGCGGCGGGAGGCGCACAGCAGGGCGATGCCCGCCGCCTGGGCGGTGCCCATCACGGTGCGGACGTTGTGCTGGGCGAAGACCCTCTCGACGGCGACCGCGTCGGGCCGTACCTCGTCGAGCCACTGCTCGATGCCCCGCTCGATGCCGACCAGCCTGGCGCCGAGCTCGTCGTCGGCCGAGGTGCGGACCACGCCGACCGCGACGAGCTTGAGCGGAGCCCCCGGCCGGCCCTCGACGGCGCCGATGCCGCACCTGGTAAGCCCTGGGTCGACACCCAACACCCGCACGGCCGCCCTCCCGTTCGCCGAACATCTGTTCGGCAGGGAACTCTACCCTGGTTGGGCGGGGGCCGCACGGCGAACACGCCCCGGCGGCCGAGCGGGGCGGGGCGTCACGGTCAGAAGTAGTCGATCATGTGGGCGGGGCCCGCGAACGCCGCGGCCAGCGCCTCGTCGAACTCGTCGGTGCCGGAGAGCATGCCGGACAGGCGCAGCGTCGAGACCGGGACCCCCGCGTACAGCGCCGAAAGCCCGTTGACGGTGAAGCCCGCCCCCTCCCCCTCGGCCGCGCTCGCGGTACCCGAACCGCCGGAGACCTCCAGCCGCCACGTGCCGGTGTTGGCGGGCCGCTCGGGATCGTCCACCGTGATCAGCGCGTCGGCGGAGAGCGCCGAGGGAAAGCCGCGCCTGGCGACGGCGTCGGCCACGTCCACGACCCTGAACATCCATCTGATCTGCTTGAGCTCCTCCTTGGTGCGCTCGCGAAGCAGCCACAGCACGGGGTCGTCGGGGGCGACGACGGCCGAGACCTTCGTGGCGATCGAGGAGGAGGTGCCGACCAGCGACCACAGGGCGCGGGCGGTCGCCTCGGAGCCCGCGACCAGGTGGTCGACCGAGATGTCGCCGTCTTCCCAGCTGTAGGCGACGAAACCGTCGTCGGCCAGGTAGAGGAAGTCGTCCTTGGCGCCGAGGAAGCGCCGCCACGAGCTCTCGTCCCAGCAGATGGGGCCGCTGGCGCGGTTGGCGGCGTGGACGCGGCCCAGGATGGCGATCACCTCGGCGGCGTCGTCGGGGCCCATCCTGCGGATCTTGACGGGCTCGGTGGGCCTGATGGTGCGCAGCGCCTCGGGCGACAGCGTGACGGCGTTCTCGGCGCCCGCGTGCTCCCAGCCGAGCGAGCGGTAGATCTGGGTGGTGGCCGGATAGAGCGCCGAGACGGCCTCGCCCAGCTCGGCCGCCCTGGCCAGGACGGCCCGCATGAGCTGCCTGCCGACGCCGCGCCCCCTGTCCTCGGGGTTGACGACGACGCCCGCGACGCCCGCCATGGGCTGCGGCCTGCCGTGCCACCACTGGGTGAACCCGGGCAGCCTGGCGGCGGCGGCCAGCCTGGAGCCGTCGAAGACGCCGAGGAAGCGCCCCTGTTCGAGCGCCGCCCTCGCGAGGGCGAACCAGCTCTCGGGGTCGCCGTCGAGCGGGCCGAAGGAGCGGACGCGGGTGTCGAGGACGGCTTCGAGGTCGTCGGACGTCAGATCACGAATCTCCACAAAGCGACAACCTACAACGGCCGCGGGATCGCCCGCCTTCCGGTTTCCGTCCGCGGGCCGCGCCCGTGCGAACGAGAAGACCGGCCCGCGTGGCGGCGGACCGGTCTCAGCTGGGCGGGCGTCGATCAGGCGTCGAGCTTCTCCATGACCTCGTCGGAGACGTCGAAGTTGGCGAAGACGTTCTGCACGTCGTCGCTGTCCTCGAGCGCGTCGATGAGCCTGAAGACCTTGCGCGCGCCGTCCTCGTCGAGCGGGACGTTCATGGTCGGCAGGAAGCTCGACTCGGCCGAGTCGTAGTCGATGCCCGCCTCCTGCAGCGCCTTGCGCACCGGCACCAGGTCGCCGGCCTCGGAGACGACCTCGAACGACTCGCCCAGGTCGTTGACCTCCTCGGCGCCCGCCTCGAGCACCGCGACCAGCACGTCGTCCTCGGACAGCCCGTTCTTGGGCACGATCACGACGCCCTTGCGGTTGAACATGTACGACACCGAGCCGGGGTCGGCCAGCGAGCCGCCGTTGCGGGTCAGCGCGACGCGCACCTCGGAGGCGGCGCGGTTGCGGTTGTCGGTGAGGCATTCGATGAGCACAGCGACGCCGCCGGGGGCGTAGCCCTCGTACATGATGGTCTGCCAGTCGGCGCCGCCGGCCTCGAGGCCGCCGCCGCGCTTGCGGGCCCGCTCGATGTTGTCGTTGGGCACGGAGTTCTTCTTCGCCTTGAAGATGGCGTCGAAGAGGGTGGGGTTGGCATCCGGATCAGGGCCACCGGTCCTGGCCGCCACCTCGATGTTCTTGATGAGCTTCGCGAACAGCTTGCCGCGCTTGGCGTCGAGTGCGGCCTTCTTGTGCTTCGTCGTCGCCCATTTGGAGTGGCCGGACATTACCTAGAGCTCCCTCACCATGTTTACGAAGTATTCGTGCACGCGAGTGTCCCCGGTCAGCTCGGGGTGGAACGATGTCGCGAGCAGCGGCCCCTGGCGGACCGCGACGATCCTATCGCCCGGGGGCGCGGTGGCCAGAACTTCGACCTCGGATCCCACCGATTCCACCCAGGGGGCGCGGATGAAGACGGCATGCACATCGGCGCCGGCGAAGGACAGATCGGACTCGAAGGAGTCGACCTGCCGGCCGAAGGCGTTGCGCCTGACCACCATGTCGATGCCGCCGATCGTCTGCTGTCCCTCGATGCCGTCCTGGATGCGGTCGGCCAGCATGATCATGCCCGCGCAGGAGCCGTAGGCGGGCATGCCGTCCTTGATCCGCATGCGCAGCGGCTCGAGCAGGTCGAAGATCTCGGCGAGCTTCCAGATCGTGGTGGACTCCCCGCCGGGGATGACCAGTCCCTCCACGGCGTCGAGCTCGGCGGGCCTGCGCACGGCGATGGCCTGCGCGCCCGCCTCCTCCAGCATGTGGACGTGCTCGCGCACGTCTCCCTGGAGCGCGAGTACACCGATCTTGGGCACGGTCGTCCTTCCTTCGTGGTCCGGGTTTCGCCTAGATTCAACACCAGGGCGGCCCGTGCTCTTCCTACAGGGCCACCCTGACCGCCATCGGCAGATGGTCGGAGCCCCTTGCTTCCCTGTCGACCCAGCACCTCAGCACGCGGCCCTTCGGCGCGAAGAGGTAGTCGATCTTCCGCTTCTTCACGTAGGTCCACCGCATGCGCGGATCGCACTCGTCGTAGGAGCGGTAGGCGGCGACCCTGCCGGGCGTGAGGTTGAGGTCACCGCCGAAGACGCTGGTGTGGCCCGCCTTCGGCGCGGCCGCCATCAGCTGCCTGACCTGCTTGTGCCGGTACGGCGCGCCACGCTGGGCGTCGTCGTTGGCCATGCCGGACGACAGGTGGGTGCCGCAGGCCCGCACCTTGACGGCGGGGATCGTCGCGCACAGCGCGGCGCGCCTGGCGAACCAGGGCGGGGAGGTCAGCGGCACGGTCTCGAAGGCGGCCGCGTGGTCGGCGACCGCGACCGTGACGCTCTGCGCGCCGCGCGGGCGGCCGTTCCTGTCGGGATGACAGTCGTACGGCCTGCCCTGCGCCGTCGTCAGGCCCCATGACCTGACGGTCCAGCTCCGTCCGGTCTTCCACTCGAGCCACTGCTCGAGCGTGCCCGTGGCGCCGGTGCAGAACTCCTGCAGGAAGATCACGTCGGGGTCGCCGAGGAGATGGTCGCTGATGTGCCACGCCAGTTCCTGCGGGCTTCTGCGGTACAGCTCGCAGGCGGCGTTGGTGCCGGTGCACACGTTCCAGGTCATCACCGTGATGACGGCTTGATCCAGCATGAACCGTTATGCAACCACTTCCTGGAAGGTGCGGTCCATATCCACGCGCGCCGGGGAGCGTGGATGGTGGCGCCTGCCGTACACGCCGGCAGGCGGCGCCCTCCGAGAGGGCGCCGCCTGCGGTGAGTCGGGGTGGGCGTTACGGACGCTCGGTCTCCAGGCGGACGGTCTCCTCGGCGGTGATGTCGGGCAGGGACCTGAGCGACGGGTCGAGGGGCCTGAGATAGGTCTGCTGGACGCCGGGCACCCTGTCCTCCACGACGAAGGTGGCCTTGGTGTGCACCGCCGACCCCGGCGTCTGCACCTGGGGCACGACCCTGAAGTCGGCCGTCATCAGCTCCTTCTCGATCTTCGTCAGGACGTAGCCCCGCTGGTTGTTGTAGAACTTCAGGTGCGGGTTGATCTTCAGGAACGCGTGCTTGGCGGGGTCGGAGTCCGCGCCGTTCCCGCCGGTGCTGATCGAGGTGGCCACCAGCTCGGAGCCGACCGAGGGCCCCGTCGGGTCGTCGTAGTCCAGCTTCAGGTCGCTGGCCCAGTGGGCGTGCACGTCGCCGGTCAGCACGACGGGGTTGCGCACGCCCGCGTCGATCCAGCCCTGGGTGATGCGCTGACGGGAGGCGACGTAGCCGTCCCACGCGTCCTGGCTGGTGACCTTCACGGGGCCCGCGTTGTTGTCACGCTGGGCGAAGAAGACCTGCTGGCCGATGATGTCCCACTGCGCGCGCGAGTGACGGAAGCCGTCCAGCAGCCACGCCTCCTGCTCGGCGCCGGTGATGGAGCGCGCGGGGTCGACCGCCGCGGGGCAGTCCCTGTAACCGTCGCCGCAGCCCTGGTCGTCGCGGTACTGACGGGTGTCGAGCATGTGGAAGGTCGCCATCCGCCCCCACCGGATCCGCCGGTAGAGCTGCATGTCGATGCCCCGGGGAATGGAGGTACGGCGCAGCGGCATGTTCTCGTAGTAGGCGCGGAAGGCGGCCTCGCGGCGCTGCAGGAAGTTCGGCTGCGGGATCTCCGGCTTCTCCGGCACCTCGTCGGCCCAGTTGTTGTCGATCTCGTGGTCGTCCCAGACGACCAGCCAGGGGGCGGCTGCGTGCGCGGCCTGGAGGTCGGGGTCGGCCTTGTACTGCGCGTGGCGCTGGCGGTAGTTGGCCAGCGTCTCGGTCTCGGGGCCGTCGTGGTGGCGGACGTTGCCGCCGGGGATGGTGTAGGTGTTCTTGGTGTACTCGTACTGGTAGTCGCCCAGGTGCAGGACCAGGTCGGGGTTCTCCTCCGCCAGGCGGCGGTAGCTGGTGAAGAAGCCGTGCTCGTACTGCGCGCATGAGACGAACGCCATCGCCAGCGCCCCGCCGTACGCCAGCGGGTGCGGGGCGGTGCGGGCGCGGCCCACCGGCGAGACGTAGGGGCCGACGCGGAAGCGGTACCAGTACTCCCTGTCGGAGGAGAGGTTCTCGACCTCGACGTGCACGCTGTGCCCCCACTCGGGAGCGGCCATCGCCACGCCCGCGCGAACCACCCTGCGGCAGCGCTCGTCGGCGTAGACCTGCCACAAAACGGGGAACGGGCGCTGCGGCATGCCGCCCATGCCGTCCTCGGCCAGGGGCTGCTGGGCCAGGCGGGTCCAGATCACGAAGCCGCCGTGGTCGGGGTCGCCCGAGGCCACGCCGAGCGTGAACGGGTCGGAGCGCAGCCCGCGCGAGGCGAGCGTGGCCGCGCTCTCCGCGGAGGGGTCGGCGGCGGGGTCGGGCAGCGGGTCGGCGGAGGCGGCGGCCGGCAGCGCGGCGGTGGCGCCCGCCGCGAGTCCGGTGACGAGGAAGGAGCGGCGGTTGAGCTTGGACACGGGTGCTCCCGGGACGATCTAGGAGGGACGCCCGTAGCCTTGCGGAGGATCATGACTCCGCGGTTAACACCACCTGTCACACAAACGGCGAAATTTATCAGCAGTCACATCATCGACGGAGATTTCCTACCGACCGTCCTTCGTTCACCCCCTGATCCGGCCGACGGCGTGCGGGTGAGGGAGGACGCCTCCAGAGGCACGAAAAAGCGGCACCCCCTCAAGGGATGCCGCTTGTTCCGGGAACTTCCTACCAGCCGCGCTCAGCCAGGCGGTGGGGCTGGGGGATCTCGTCGACGTTGATGCCGACCATGGCCTCGCCCAGACCGCGGGAAACCTTGGCGACGACGTCGGGGTCGTCGTGGAAGGTGGTCGCCTTCACGATCGCGGCCGCGCGCTTGGCGGGGTCGCCCGACTTGAAGATGCCGGAGCCGACGAACACGCCCTCGGCGCCGAGCTGCATCATCATCGCGGCGTCGGCCGGGGTGGCGATGCCGCCCGCGGTGAACAGCACGACGGGCAGCTTGCCGGTCTTGGCGACCTCGACGACCAGCTCGTACGGCGCCTGCAGCTCCTTGGCCGCCACGTAGAGCTCGTCCTCGGGCAGCGAGGCGAGACGCTTGAGCTCGCCCCTGATCGTGCGCATGTGGGTGACGGCGTTGGAGACGTCGCCGGTGCCGGCCTCACCCTTGGAGCGGATCATCGCCGCGCCCTCGGTGATGCGGCGCAGCGCCTCGCCCAGGTTCGTCGCGCCGCACACGAACGGCACGGTGAACTGGAACTTGTCGATGTGGTTGGCGTAGTCGGCGGGGGTGAGGACCTCCGACTCGTCGATGTAGTCGACGCCGAGCGACTGCAGGACCTGCGCCTCGACGAAGTGGCCGATGCGGGCCTTGGCCATGACGGGGATGGAGACGGCGCCGATGATGCCGTCGATCATGTCAGGGTCGCTCATCCTGGAGACGCCACCCTGGGCCCTGATATCGGCGGGCACACGCTCAAGGGCCATGACGGCGACCGCCCCGGCGTCCTCGGCGATCTTCGCCTGCTCGGCGTTGACGACGTCCATGATGACGCCGCCCTTGAGCATCTCGGCCATGCCGCGCTTGACGCGCGCGGTTCCGGTGACGGGGCTGGTAGACACGGTCTTCCTCACAACGGCAGGTCGGTAAGTTCTCAAGCCCATCGTAGGTCCTTAACACCCCGTTTCCCGACACACCACCATGTCAGGGTCGAGCACGGGTTTTATACGTTAAGGAATGACAGGCTTGCGGCTGGCGAGCGCGACCCAGACCTGGCCTGGGGCGAAGTTCATCGGCTCGCCGCTCGCAGTGGTGAACGTCGTGCCGTCCTCTTCCGATTCCCTCGACCACCTGGCCTTGTAGGCCTTGCCTTCGCGCAGCACGATCGCCGAGCCCTTGCCCACCGTGTGGACCAGCGGCGTGTAGCTCTGGTTCTTGTCGTGGAACTCCGAGCGCTCGGTCTTGGTGTACTGGATGACGATCGTCGGCGCGCCGAGCTGCCCGCCCTCGGCGGCCATGTTCTTCTTGCCGTCCTGCCAGATCAGCCACTGCTTCTTCGTCTCGGACCAGCCGAAGGTGAAGGTCGCGGCGGGCCACTTGACCGTCCACGTCTTCTTCTCCACCCCGCCCTCGGCAGGGGCCTCGCCGAAGGTGAAGCCGATGTCCTTGGCCTTGGTCGCCTTGGGCGCCTTGGCCAGCAGCTGCCTGGTGTTGGCGAACAGGTTGTAGGGGGCGTAGCGGCCCGGCTGGCGGAAGAACGCGCCGGGGTTGCGGGTGTCGCCGACGTCGAACAGCGAGGCCTCGGCCACGAACGGCAGCATCTTGGTCTGGACGCCCGAGTAGGCGAAGGCGGGCTTGCCGAACTGCGGCGTGATGTGCAGGTCGGAGATCCGGGCGCTGCGCACGGGGCCGACCTTGGCGGGCAGCTTGGAGGAGAAGACCGCCATCAGGCGGGTCAGTCCCGCCTCGACCTGCTCGACGTAGACGATGTCGGCGCTCTTGAGCCCGAGCTGGGGCTTGCCCGCCGCGGTGTTCTCGATCTTCACCGCCAGGACGGGCTTGAGCTCCTCGTACGGCAGGCCCGTGAACGGGTGCCCCTTCTCCTCGGGCGCCGCGGAGGGGTCGGCCGGGGCCGCCTGCGGAGCCTTCGAGGGCGTCGCCGCGCCGCCACCGCTGGAGCAGGCCACGACCGGGCCGAGCACCGCCAGCGTCACCGCGATCATTCGGGGTATCCGCACCCTGCCAACTCCTCCGTTTGACCAAGAAAACGGAACGAAGCTTACCGGGCTCCCCAAATCGGGTCATTCGGTTGCCATGGTCTCCGGCGGATTGTCATCGATCTCGAAGAATTGCGGGAACTCGGTGCGGCCTGCCAGGCGGAGGGTGCGGGCCAGCCAGCGGCGCTGGGCGGTGCGGGTGACGCCGACGGCGTTGTTGAAGAAGCTGCGGGCGTAGACGACCTTGGCGACGGCGGCGTCGAGCTCCTCCAGCAGGGAGCGTCCGCCGGGCGACTCGGAGAGCTTCTCCCTGAAGCGCTCCTGGTCGACCGCCGCGCGCAGCGCCCTGGAAAGGTCGCTCTCGGCGTGTTCGCGTTCGTCGGGGCCCGCCGTACGGGCCTCGTGGGCGGCGGCGGCCAGCACCAGCGAGGTGGCGGGGTCGAGCAGGCGCGAGCCCGCGAGCTCGAGGACGACGGCCGAACGCCTGACCAGGGCGACGTCGAGGGCCTCGCGAGCCAGCTCCAGCCTGATGTGCAGGCGGTCGAGACGGCCGGCCCGCCAGGAGACGTAGACGGCGGCGAGCACCACGAGGATGCCGACGATGAGGACGATGACGGTGGTGCTCATGTGAGGGAGTCTTCCTCCACCCTGCCCGCGCTGGCGGTGACGGTCTCGTAGACGCGGACCACGTCGCGGGCGACGGTGGACCAGTCGTACTTGCGCACCGCCACGCGCGCCTCGTCGGACAGCTTGGCCCTGCGCTCGGGGTCGGCGAGAAGCTTGCGGGCCTCCTCAGCGAGCGCTTCGGCGTCGCCGTTGGCGAACAGCGCGCCCGCCTGCCCCTCCCCCAGCACCCTGCGGAAGGCGGGGATGTCGCTGGCCAGCACGGTGGACCCCGCCGACATGGCCTCGGCCAGCACGATGCCGAAGCTCTCGCCGCCGGTGTTGGGCGCGACGAAGACGTCGACGGAGTGGTAGGCGCGGATCTTGTCCTGCTCGCTCACCATGCCGAGCAGCGTGACCCTGTCGCGGATCGACTTGGGGATCTTGACCTCGCCCGGGCCCGCGATCAGCAGTCTGGCCTCGGGGATCAGCTCCATCGCCTCGAGCAGCACGGGCAGCCCCTTGCGCGGCTCGTCCATGCGGCCGAGGAAGCCGAGCGTCCTGCCATCGGGGCCGAAGCCCTCCAGCGGCTCGGCCTCGGTGTAGCGGCTGACGGTCACCCCGTTGGGGATCAGCACGGTGTCGCCGCCGAACTGCTCGACCAGGCTCTTGCGGGCGGCGTCGGAGACGGCGATGCGCCCGCTGAGCTTCTCCAGCGCGCTGCGCAGCATCGGCTCGGCGATCGCGATGGCCCGCGAACGGGTGAAGGAGGCGTGGAAGGTCGCCACGATCGGGCCCTTGGCGGCCCAGCAGGCCAGCACTCCGAGGCTGGGCACCAGCGGCTCGTGGATGTGCAGGACGTCGAAGTCGCCCTCCTGGATCCAGCGGCGCACCCGCGCGGCCGAGATGAAGCCGAACGACATCCTGGCCACCGACCCGTTGTAGGGCACCGGCACCGCCCTGCCCGCCCCCGTGACGTAGGGGGGAAGCTCGGCGTCGTCTCCGGCGGGCGCGATGACCGACACCTGGTGGCCCTGCGCGATGAGCGCCTGTGCCAGGTCGTCGATGTGCTGCTTGACCCCGCCCGGCACGTCCCACGAGTAGGGGCAGACGATGCCGACGTTCACTTGGGGTCCTCCAGCCACAGGCGCTGCAGCATGTGCCAGTCTTCGGGGTGCTCGGCGATGCCCTTCTCGAACACCGTCACCAGGCTCTGCGCCACAGCGGCCGTGCGCTCCTGGAGCGTGCCCTCGGCGGGGACCGGCACCTCCTCGTGGATGCGCAGCCCCCAGTCGTCGCCCTCGAACCACAGGATCGCGGGAAGCAGCGCCGCCCCCGTCTTGACCGCCAGCAGCGCGGGGCCGACGGGCACCTGGGTGGTGGCGCCGAAGAACTCCACCTTGACGCCGTTCTTGGTCAGGTCGCGCTCGGCGGGCAGGCAGACGATGCCGCCCTTGCGCACGCGCTGGGCCAGGGTGCCGAAGTTGTGCCCCGCGCCGCCGGTCAGCGGCAGCACCTCCATGCCCAGGCTCTCGCGGAAGGCGACGTAGCGGCGGTAGAGCGACTCGGGCTTGAGGCGCTCGGCCACAGTGGTGAAGCTGTGGCCGCTGCCCGTCAGCCACGCGCCCGACTGGTCCCAGTTGCCCATGTGCGGCAGCGCCAGCACGACGCCCCTGCCCGCGGCCACGGTGTCGAAGATGTTCTCGGCGCCCGTCACGTGCGTGCGCCGTACGACCTCGGCTCGGTCCATCTTCGGCAGCAGGAAGATCTCGTGGAAGTAGCGCAGGTAGGAGCGCATGCCCGCGCGGCTGAGCGCGCGCAGCTCGGCGCTGTCCTCGCCCAGGCCCGTGACCCTGGCCAGGTTGTGCTCCAGACGGCGCACGCTCAGGCCCCGCCTGCGCCACGCGCTGTCGGCCACGGCCCTGAAGGCGGCCGCGGTCGCCTTCTTCGGCAGGTACGGCAGCAGCGTCCAGCCTGCCGCGAACCCCGCGGCCACCACGCGGTCCTGAAGGGAGGTCATCGCGCTCCAATCTGGCGATGGACATGTACTACCCGCTGCACGACCGTGATCGCGCTGGCGGCGGCGAGCAGCCACATGCCGAGGGGCAGGATGTACGGCACGCCCAGCCCCGACAGCCCCGCCGCCACCAGGCCCACGACCAGCCGCTCGGGGCGCTCGGCCAGACCGACGTCGCAGGTCAGGCCGAGCCCCTCGGCCCTGGCCTTGACGTAGGACACCAGCGCCCCCGCCACCAGGCAGAACAGGGCGACGGCCGCCATGAGCAGGTCGCGCTGGACGAAGAAGTAGATGATGAGCCCGGAGAAGATGGCCGCGTCGGCCAGGCGGTCGAGCGTGGAGTCGAGGAAGGCGCCCCACGTGGTGCCCCCGCCGCCGCCCATGCGGGCCACGACGCCGTCGAGCAGGTCGAACAGGACGAAGATCGTGATCGCCAGTGAGCCCCACCACAGCTGGCCCACGGGATAGAACACCAGGGTGCAGATGACCGTGCCCAGTGTGCCGATCGCCGTGACGGCGTTGGGGCCGATCCCGCGCTGGACGAGTGCCCTGCCCAGCGGGGTGAGTATCCGGGTCATGGCCGGGCGCAGGAGTTTGAGCATCGCGCTCTGATCGTAGGCCATCTCGGCCCCTTGCACTTCTTTGCCTCAGCCCCCTTGTGATATTCGCCACACGGGTATTTGGTGAACTAACCGCGTCCTTTGCGGTGACTCCGCTGGATGCGACGCCGACAGACTCCAGATACCCATCCGAACGACGAACAGGACGGCGCGCGCCGTACCCCCGCGAGCCCGTCCCACGGAAGCGGAGGCGAAGTGGCTGAGAAGCACCACGGCGCGGCCATAGGAGCCGCGGGCAGGGCACCAGCGGCCGACAGGGCGGACGCGATACGCAACGTCGTACTGGTCGGCCATTCGGGAGCGGGCAAGACCACCCTCGTCGAGCAGTTGCTCGTGGCCACCGGCACCATCCAGCGCATGGGCCGCGTGGAGGACGGCACCACGGTCAGCGACTTCGACGAGATCGAGGTGCGCCAGCAGCGCTCGGTGAACCTGTCGGTCGCGCCCATGGTCCACAACGGAATCAAGATCAACCTTCTCGACACCCCTGGCTACGCCGACTTCGTGGGCGACCTGCGGGCCGGGCTGCGCGCCGCCGACGCCGCCCTGTTCGTGGTCTCCGCCACCGACGGCGTGGACGGGCTGACCCGGATGCTGTGGGAGGAGTGCAGCCAGGTCGGCATGCCGAGAGCGGTGGTCATCACCAAGATCGACCATCAGCGGGCCGACTTCGACCAGGCGCTCGCCGAGTGCCAGGACGTCTTCGGCGAGGGCGTCGCGCCCCTCTACCTTCCCGTCGTCACCAACGGGCACGTGGCGGGGCTGATCGGGCTGCTGTCGCAGAAGTTCTACAACTACGCCACGGGCACCCGCACGGAGAGGGAGCCCGGCGCCGAGTACGAGGACAGGATCGAGGAGTACAGGGGCGCCCTCATCGAGGGCATCATCCAGGAGAGCGAAGACGAGTCGCTCATGGACCGCTACCTGTCGGGCGAGGCGATCGACACCAAGGTGCTGATCGACGACCTGGAGAAGGCGGTCGCGCGGGGCAACTTCTACCCCGTGCTGGCCAGCGGCCTCGGCGTGGGCGCGCAGGAGATCCTGGAGGGCATCACCCAGGGCTTCCCCTCGCCGCTCGAGCACCCGCTGCCCGAGATCACCACGCTCGATGGCAAGCCGGTGACCGTCAAGGCCTGCGACCCCGACGGGCCGCTGGTGGCCGAGGTGGTCAAGACGACCAGCGATCCGTACGTGGGCAGGATCAGCCTGGTGCGCGTGTTCTCGGGAACGCTGCGTCCCGACATGACCGTCCACGTGTCGGGCCACGGCCTGGCCGACCGCGGCCACGAGGACCACGACGTCGACGAGCGCATCGGCACGCTGACCTGCCCGCTGGGCAAGCAGCAGCGCGCCATCGCCAAGGGCGCTCCTGGCGACATCGTGGCGGTGGCGAAGCTGGCCAGGGCCGAGACGGGCGACACGCTGTCGGAGCCCGAACGCCCGCTGCTCATGACGGCGTGGACCATGCCCGAGCCGCTGCTGCCCGTGGCGATCAGGGCCAGGTCGAAGGCCGACGAGGACAAGCTGTCACAGGGCCTGGCGCGGCTGGTCGCCGAGGACCCGACCCTGCGGCTGGAGAACAACGCCGAGACCAGGCAACTGGTGCTGTGGTGCATGGGCGAGGCCCACACCGACGTCCTGCTCGACCGGCTGGCCAAGCGCCACGGCGTGGAGGTGGAGCGGGTGCCCCTGAGGGTGCCGCTGCGCGAGACCTTCGGCGGCAGATGCCAGGCGATGGGCCGCAACGTCAAGCAGACGGGCGGTCACGGCCAGTACGCCATCTGCCATCTGGAGGTCGAGCCCCTGCCGTCCGGCGGGGGTTTCGAGTTCGTGGACAAGATCGTCGGTGGCGTGGTGCCCAGGCAGTTCATCCCGTCGGTGGAGAAGGGCGTGCGCGCCCAGATGGAGCGGGGCGTGCTGGCCGGATACCCGATGGTGGACGTGCGGGTCACGCTCTACGACGGCAAGGCCCACTCGGTCGACTCCTCCGACATGGCCTTCCAGATCGCGGGCTCGCTCGCGCTGAAGGAGGCCGCGGCCAAGGTGGCGACGCTGCTGCTCGAACCGGTCGACGAGATCGCGGTGCTGGTGGCCGACGACCACGTCGGCGCGGTGATGTCCGATCTGTCCAGCAGGAGAGGCAGGGTGCTCGGCACCGAGCCCGTCGGGACGGGCAGGACACTGGTGAAGGCCGAGGTGCCGCAGCTGGAGATCACCCGCTACGCGATAGACCTCAGGTCGATGTCGCACGGCACCGGAACCTTCCAGCGGACGTTCCTGCGCTACGAACCACTGCCTTCGCACCTGACCGACAAGGTGACAGCGGAGGACTGACGCCCCTCGACAGGGGGAGGGTAACGCCCTCCCCCTGAGTCACACTTGAATCACAAATCCATTTCGTTTTTTGGTCGAAGCACCCCAGAGGCGATGTCACACTGGGGGACTATGCGTAACGGACGACCTCTGCTTGCGGCCTCCGCCGTCGCGATCGCCGCCACCGCCGCCGCCTACGCCTTCGGCGGCCCCGGAGCCGAAGCCGCCGCTCCCAAGGGCAGGGTGGCCACACCCGTCAAGGCCACGGAGAACTGCGTGGCCGACGCCCGCTACCCCAAGCGCCAGCTGCGCGGGGTCTGGATCGCCACGGTGAAGAACATCGACTGGCCTTCGGCCACCGGGCTGAGCCCCGCCAAGCAGCGGGCCGAGTACGTCCGCATCCTCGACAACGCGGTCAAGCGCAACCTCAACGCGGTCTTCGTGCAGATCAGGCCGGCCTCCGACGCGCTGTACAAGTCGCCGTACGAGCCGTGGTCGCAGTACCTCACCGGCACGCCGGGCAAGGACCCCGGCTGGGACCCGCTGCCCTTCCTCACCGCCGAGGCGCACAAGAGGGGCCTGGAGTTCCACGCCTGGTTCAACCCCTACAGGGCCGCCTACGACACCAACACCGCGCGGCTGCCCGCCTCCCACCCCGCCCGTCAGCACCCCGACTGGCTGGTGAAGTACGGCAGCCTGCTCTACTACAACCCCGGCCTGCCGCAGGTGCGCGAGCACGTGGTGAAGGTCGTCACCGACGTCGTCAAGCGCTACGACATCGACGGCGTGCACTTCGACGACTACTTCTACCCCTACCCCGGCGGCGGCGGCGCCTTCAACGACACCGCGGCCTTCAGGCGCTACGGCGACGGCGCCAAGCTGGCCGACTGGCGCAGGGGAAACGTCAACAAGCTCGTCGCCCAGGTGCACAAGGCCGTCCATGCCACCAAGAAGGACGTCAAGTTCGGCATCAGCCCCTTCGGCATCTGGCGCAACAAGGCCCAGGACCCGTCCGGCTCGGCCACCGCGGGCATGTCGGCCTACGACTCGATCTACGCCGACGCGAGGGCCTGGATCAAGGCGGGCACCGTCGACTACGTGATGCCGCAGCTCTACTGGCCGCGCGGCTTCCAGGCCGCCGACTACAAGGCGCTGGTGCCGTGGTGGGCCAACGAGGTCAAGGGCACCGACGTGCGCCTGTACATCGGCCAGGCGCTCTACCGGGTCGGCGCCACGGACGTGCCCGCCTGGACCAAGGCCGGTGAGCTGCCCGCGCACCTGAAGCTCAACCGCTCCTACAAGCAGGTCGACGGCGACGTCTACTTCAGCGCCAAGCAGATCGGCGCCAACCCGCTGAAGGTGATGGACCGCCTGGTCAAGGAGCACTATGCGCGTCCCGCGCTGCTGCCCCTTCCCAAGGGCCAGAAGGGCGACCCCCCCGCCAAGCCGTCGGGCCTGAAGGCCCAGGGCTCGGTCCTGAAGTGGAACGCGGTCCCCGGCGCCCGCTCCTACGCCGTCTACAAGGTGCCCACCTCGGGCGAGACCTGCTCGGCGACCGACTCGCGCAACCTGGTGGCCGTCGTCTCCGGTCCGTCCTTCGCCACCAAGGCGCCAGGACAGTACCTGGTCACCTCGCTCGACCCGCTCACCCGCGAGAGCGCGCCCTCCGAGGCGACCGTCTCTCCCGTCTGATCCCTTTCGTACGGCAGGCGGCCCCACGCGCGTCCTTCTTCAAGGTCGGCGCGTGGGGCCCGTCTCGTGATAGGGCTGAACGTATGCCTGCCGTACCTCAGCGCCTGTCATGGGCCGTCGAGACCCTGGCCGTCGCGCCCGGCGACCGCCTGCTGGAGATCGGCTGCGGTCCCGGAGTGGCGGTGTCCCTGGTCTGCGACCTGCTGACCACCGGAACGATCACAGCCGTGGACCGCTCGGCCACCGCCGTCGAACGGGCCGGCGCCCGCAACGCCCGCCACCTCGAGTCGGGCAGGGCCAGGATCCTGCGCGCCTCCCTGGAGGAGCTGCGGCTGGACGGCGAGCGGTTCGACAAGATATTCGCGGTCAACGTGAACCTCTTCTGGACCCGCGACCCCGCCCGCGAGCTGGCCCTCATCTCCTCGCTGCTGGCCTACGGCGGAGAGCTCTCGCTGTTCTACGAGCCGCCCTCGGCCGAGCGCGCGAGCGCCCTCGCCGCCGACCTCACCCGGACGCTGTCCTCGCACGGCCTCACCCCCACCGTCGTGCGCGGGGGCGAGCGACTGGTGTGCGTCCGCGCCTCGTAGGCTGACCGGCGTGAACGTCGAGACCGTCGAGTGGGACGACCCCTCCGCCGAGGCCCTGCGCGCGGCGATGTCGCGGGAGATGGACGAGCGCTACGCCGACATGGCCGGCTTCGACTTTCCCGAGGACTTCTCCGTCGCGCGCGACAGCGTCGTCTACACCGGCCTCGCGCGCACCGAGGAGGGCCTGGCGGTCGGCCACATCGCCCTGCGCAGGCTCGGCGGCGAGATGGAGATCAAGCGCATGTACGTCGCCCCAAGGCACCGCGGCAACGGCGTCGCCGTGGCGCTGCTGGAGGCGGCCGAGAGCGCCGCGGCGAGCGCGGGCGCCGAGCGGGTGGTGCTGCAGACGGGCGACAGGCAGCCCGACGCGGTACGCCTGTACGAGCGTGAGGGTTACACGCGCATTCCCGTCTATCCGCCCTACCACCTGGTCCCCAACTCTCTCTGCTACCAAAAGCGCGTCACCTGACGACGACGGCGCGGTGTAGCGTGCCCTGCGACGATGTCGAGCTAGTGGAGGAGTCGCGGGTGAGGCGGACCCTGGTGGTGCTGGCCGTACTGGTCAGCCAGATGCTGCTGGGCTGGGCCCCTGCGCACGCCGACGACAAGGAGCGCATCGCTCTGATCGGCGTCTCGGGCCTGCACTGGAGCGACCTGACCCAGGCCGACACCCCGAACCTGTGGGAGCTGGCGGGCGCGAGCGCCATCGGCTCGATGTCGGTGCGCACGGTCGGCAACATCACCTGCCCCTACGACGGCTGGCTGACGGTCTCGGCGGGAACCCGCTCGGCGGCCGGATACCGCTGCGGGCCTCCTCCGCTGCCCGAGCCGCAGGGCAAGGGCGCGGTCATCCCCGACTACGACTACCTGCTCAAGGTGGCCGACCAGCGCAACGCCGGCCTGCTGGGCGAGACCCTGGCCAAGGCGGGCGAGTGCTCGATCGCCATCGGGCCGGGGGCGGCGCTGGGGCTGGCCGACCGCAGGGGCACGGTCGCCACCTACTACGCCTCCCCCATCCAGATGCGGGAGCAGGAACTCGAACGCTGCCGCGTCGTCGCCATGGACGTCGACGACCTGATCAGGCCGTACTTCACCGCCGAGGGCAAGCTGCCGACGGTGCCCGACAAGCTGTCGGCCCAGGACCGCAGGGCCGCGCTGCGACTGGCGGACGCCAAGGCCGGCGCGCTGCTGGCCGTCCTGCCGGAGAGCACCACCGTCGTGCTGGCCGGCATGTCCGACCACGGCTCGGTCCCGCACCTGCGCGTCGCCGCGCTGCGCGAGCCCGGGGCCCACGGGCGCGAGCTGGGCGCGGCCTCCACCCGCCGCGACGACATCTCGATCCTGCCCGACCTCACCACGACCGTGCTGACCAGACTCGGCGTGCCGGTGCCCGACGCCATGGTCGGCCAGCCGCTGCGGATCGGCGACCCCGGCGCGACGTTCGAGCGCATGACCGAGTCCGACGAGACCGCCCAGACGATGCGGTCGGTCAAGGGCCTGTTCTTCATCGTCCTGGCGGTGCTGCAGGTTGTGTTCTACGCGGTCGCCTTCCTGCTGCTGCGCCGCCGCAGGGGCCTGCGTGCCGTACGGCTGGCCGCCGTGGCGCTGGCGGCGCTGCCCATCACCTCGATCCTGGTGAACCTGCTGCCGTGGTCGAGCGCGGCGGAGCTGTTCGGCGGCATGCTGGCCTGGCTGGTCGTCCTCACCGCCCTCGCCTTCGCAGGACCGTGGCGGCGCAGCCCCCTCGGCCCCCTCGCGGTCGTGGCCGGCGCCAGCGCCGCCACGCTCGCCGCCGACCTGCTGACCGGCACCACGTTGCAGCTCAACAGCTTCATGGGCTTCAGCGCCGAACAGGGCGCCCGCTACTACGGGCTGGGCAACATCCCGTTCGCGCTGCTGGCCACCGGCACGCTGCTGACCTCCACGGTGATCGCCCACCGGCTGTCACGTCCGTGGGGCGCCGCCGTGGTGGCCGTGCTCGGCACGTTCGCGATGGTGCTGGGCGGCTCGGGCATGGGCAGCGACTTCGGCGGTGTGATCGCCTTCGTGCCCGGCATCGCGGTGACGGCGCTGCTGATCCTCGGCAAGCGGATCTCGCTGGTACGGCTGGCCCTGTTCTGCGTGGCGGGGGGCGTCGCCGTGACCGGCTTCGCGGTCGCCAACTACCTCAGGCCCGCCTCGGAGCAGTCGCACCTGGGCAGGTTCGTCGGGCAGGTGCTCAGCGGCGAGGCGATCGACGTGATCGTGCGCAAGCTCGTCGCGATGCTCAGCACGCTGCTCAGCCCGACCCTCATGCCCGTGGTGATCGCCGCGGTGGCCTTCCTCGTCTACGCGGTCATGCGTCCCGAGCAGGCGACCGCAGGGGTGCTTCCCGCCGCCTTCACCTACTCACCGGCGCTCAAGGCCGGGCTCATCGGCACCCTGGTCAGCGGCGTGGTCGGCACGCTGGTCAACGACTCGGGCGCCGCGGTGCTGTCCATGGCCCTGGCGCTGGCCATCCCGCTGGTGCTCTCCGCGGGCATCGCCGCGCTCCCCGGCGACGCCCCTGCCGAGGAGCGCCCGCTCGTCAAGGTGTGATCCACAAGGGGTGATCCACGCCTGACGAGCTTGTGCGGCAGGTTCGTCAGGACGTGGGCCAGGCGTCGGCCAGCATCGTCCTGGTGTCGCGCAGGAGCTGCGGCAGGACCTTGGTGTGCGCCACCACCGGCATGAAGTTGGTGTCGCCGCCCCATCGGGGCACCACGTGCTGGTGGAGGTGGGCGGCGATGCCCGCGCCGGCGACGTGGCCGAGGTTCATGCCGACGTTGAAGCCCTGGGCGCCGCTGGCCTTGCGCAGTGAGCGCAGCGCCCGCCTGGTGAAGTCGCCCAGCTCGGCCATCTCGGCATCGTCCAGCTCGTCGTAGTCGGAGACGTGGCGGTAGGGGCAGACCATCAGGTGCCCCGAGTTGTAGGGGTAGAGGTTCAGCACCGCGAACACGGCCGAGCCCCTGGCGACGATCAGACCCTCCTCGTCGCTCATCTTCGGGATCTCGCAGAACGGGCAGCCGTCGCCCGCTCCCTCGCCGCTCGGCTTGTTCTCCCCCTTGATGTAGGCCATGCGATGCGGTGTCCACAGGCGCTGGAAGTTGTCCGGCGCCCCCGCCCCAGCCTGCTCCATCGGCTCACTCTCCTGCATGTTCAGCAAGCATAGGACCCCGAGTCACCGGACAAACGGGGAGGACATCCGGCACAATCCCAAACAGCCACAAAGGAGACGACGATGAGTGAAGCCATAGCTGAGGAGACCTCGGTTCCCGAGACGCCCTCACCCCTGCCGCCGAACCCGGCGTGGCGCGCCACGCCGTCCCTCGGGTCGGCCTGGACCGCAGCTCGACCGGCGGAAGACCACCCCACCCTCGACCCACCCTCCCCCTCAGCCTCGGACTGGGACCCTGCCTCGAACTGGGACTCCTCCTCGAGTTGGGACTCCTCCTCGGCCTCGGTGCTCGACTCCGACTCGACGCCGGAATCGCGCCTCGAGTCCGGCCCAAGCGCGCAGCCCTCCCCTGACCTCGCCACCGGCGCGGACCTGGACACCGGCCCGGCCTTCACCCCCGACTCGGACCTCGACGCCGACTCGACCCCGGCCGTGACCACCGACTCCGACCTCGAATCGGACTCGGACTCGGACCTGACCTCGAACTCGGGCTCGGACTCAGGCTTGACCTCGGGCTCGGGCTCGGACTCAGGCTTGGGGTCGGGCTCGGGCTTTGGGTCGGGCTCGGGTGCAAGTTCGGCTTCGCACTCAGGTTTGGGCTCGGACTTGGACTCAGGTGCGGGATCGGGTTCGGCCTTCACCTCCGATTCGGACCTCAACTCGGGCTCGATCCTGGCCATGGACACCGACTCCGACTCTGAAACCGACTCGGGTTCAGGTATCAGTTCAGGTTCGGACTCGCGTTCAGGCTCGGGTTCGGACTCGCGTTCAGATTCGGACTCGGGATCAGGCTCGGGCTCGCGTTCAGATTCGGACTCGGGATCAGGTTCGAGCTGGGGTTCGGGCTCGGGCTCGGGCTCCGGTTCGGGTCTCAGCGTGGGGTCCCACGCGGAGGTGGACTCCGGCTCGGACCTCGGCTCCGGCTTCCGCTCGCGCTTCGGCTCCGGGTTGGACTTCGGTTCCGCCTCCCGCTCCCGTAGCCGCTCCAGTTCGGACCTCGAGTCCGGCTCTGCCTCGCACCGGGGCTCAGGATCAGACCTCGGTTCCAGGTCGCCCTCCGGCATCGGCGCGGAGGCGTCCGCTCGGTCGGCGCGCTCCGCTGGGGGGTCGAGCTCTCGCCCGGTCAAGGCGACCGACACCACCACCACCGCTGCCGTCGTGAAGGGACGCATCAAGGTCGCCGACGAGGTGGTCGAGAAGGTGGCCGCGCTCGCCGCCCTCTCCGTGCCCGGCGTGGCCGACATGGGAGGGGACCCGGCTCGGGCCCTCGAGCCCGTCCAGGGTGGGGCAGGGAGCGGCGCCCGCCACCGCAACCAGGGCGTCAATGTGCAGATCCACGAACGGCAGGTCGCGGTGAACGTCGCGGTCGTCGTGGAGTACGGACACGTGGTCATGGAGGTGGCCGCCGAGGTCAAGACCAACGTCGCCACGACCGTCAGCCGGATGCTGGGCATGCGGGTGACCGAGGTGAACGTCACCGTCGACGACGTCCGCCTCCCCGGCGAAACCCACCTGGAATCCGCCTCCGAAGAGGAGCCCGTGTAACCGCGCGCCTCTCGGAAGACGGCCCCGTCTGCGAGACCACACCCCTTGGCCTCCCTTGAGAGTTCCGAGGTTCCGAGCGCTGGGTCCCAAGGGCCGTCTCAGGGGCGGGAGGCGGATCCACCAGCGGGCCTCAGCCGCGGATCGCAGCGGCGGATCCCAGCCGCGGGCCCCAGCGGCAGATCCCAGCGGAGAGCCCTAGCGGCAGATCCCAGAGGCGAATCCAGCGGCGGGCCCCTCAGGCGGATCCACCAGCGGGTCCCAGCGGAGGGTCCCAGCGGAGGGTCCCAGCGGCGGGTCCCAGCGGCGGATCCAAAGGGCAGGTCCCAAGGGCGGGTTCCAAGGGCGGGTCCGAGGGGTTGAGTCCGGCCTGGGGTGGGTTCGGCAGGAGGGGTGAGTCCGGCAGGAGGGGTGGGTCCGGTCCCAGAGGTGAATCCCAGCGGCGGGCCCCATAGGCGGATCCACCAGCGGGTTCCAGCGGCGGGTCCCAAGGGCAGGTCTCAAGGGCGGGTCCGAGGGGTTGAGTCCGGCCTGGGGTGGGTCCGGCAGGAGGGGTGAGTCCGGCAGGAGGTTTGAGGGGTCCCGAGGGTGGTCCGGCAGGAGGTTTGAGGGGTCCCCGAGGGTGGGGCTGGCCTGACGGGGTGCGTCCGAGGGCAGCGTCCCAGGGGGTTCCAGGTGGTCCAAGCGGGCGGGTCAGCTGGGCGGCTGCAGCTTCTCAGGGCTGTCCGCTTCGGCGTGAGTGGGTGCGGATGACCATGGGAGGCGTTGTCCGGGAGTGGTTACGCTGGCCGTACCGAACCGAGATCATGGAGGACACGATGGCCGAGCAGCTGGAGCCCATGCCCACGGACTGGCGACGGGCGCTGGCGATCGTCGCGCATCCCGACGACCTGGAGTACGGCTGCGCCTCGGCCGTCGCCAGGTGGACCGCCGAGGGCCGTGAGGTGGCGTACCTGATCGTCACCCGCGGCGAGGCGGGCATCGACACGCTCGAACCCGCCAAGGCTGGGCCGCTGCGCGAGCAGGAGCAGCGCGCCTCCGCGAGCGTCGTCGGGGTGTCGGAGGTGGAGTTCCTCGACCACGCGGACGGGGTCATCGAGTACGGCACCGCCCTGCGCCGTGACCTGGCCGCGGCCATCCGCAGGCACCGTCCCGAGTTGCTGATCACGCTGAACTTCGCCGACACCTGGGGCGGCGTGCACTGGAACACGCCCGATCACCGCGCGGTGGGCAGGGCGGCGGTCGACGCGGCAGGGGACGCGGGCAACCGGTGGATCTTCCCCGAGGCGGGGGGCGAGCCATGGGACGGCGTGCGGTGGGTCGCGGTGGCGGGTGACCAGCACCCCACGCACGCCGTGGACGTCACCGACACGCTGGAGGACGGCGTGCGCTCCCTCCTGGAGCACCGCAGCTACATCGAGGCGTTGACCGACGAGGACCCCGAGACCTACTGCAGGAACTTCCTCGAGACCATCGCCCAAGGGTCCGCGGAGAGCTTCGGCGGCCGTCCAGCCGTCACCTTCCGCCTCTACCCCCGCTGACCCCCACCGCCCGCCTCGCCCGGTGAGGCGGGGCCCCACCCCCCACCCAAACCCACCCGGACGGCCGGGCGCGAAGGGGCCGCCGACGTCCACGGGGAGGAGCCGGCGAGACGAAGACAGTGGAGGTCGCGACCTGCGAGGTCCTCGCAGGCAGCCGGCGAGGCGCAGGCGGCGAGAGCAGGGGGCCGCCCAGAGGCCCGGCAAGGCGCAGGCCTCGAGAGGAAGACCGCGCAGAAGGTCTGGCAAGGAGACACCGAAAGGCGCTCCCCGCAAGTGGCCTGGCAGGGCGACCACCGCGAGAGGAAGACCGGGCAGAGGGCCTGGCAAGGGGGACACCGCGCACAGCACCCCGCGTGGCAGGCTTGGCAGAACGAACACCGCCCAAGGCACACCGCACAGAAGATCCGGCAGGGCGAACAGCGCTAGAGCAGGGCCGGGCAGAGGCGTCGAAGCTCCTCGGATACCGGACGCGGTCGGTCGGGTGGTGAGGGCCGACCGGGAGAAAGCGGCGGGCCCCGGACGCCCGAAGAGCGCCGGGGCCCGCCGTTTCACTCAGACCTGGACGCGGCGCTCCACCGCGTTGACGATCTCGGCGATCGCGTCCTCGACGGGAACGCCGTTCTTCTGCTCGCCGCTGCGGTAGCGGAAGGAGACCGCGCCGTTGGCGATGTCGTCGTCACCGGCGAGCAGCATGAAGGGCACCTTGGCCTTCTGCGCGTTGCGGATCTTCTTCTGCATGCGGTCGTCGGCGGTGTCGACCTCGACCCTGATGCCGCGCTCGCGCAGCTTCTTGGCCACGTCGTGCAGGTAGGGCGTGTGCGCCTCGGCGATCGGGATGCCGACGACCTGCACAGGCGAGAGCCACGGAGGGAACGCGCCGGCGTAGTGCTCGACCAGCACGCCGAGGAAGCGCTCGATCGAGCCGAAGAGCGCCCTGTGGATCATGACGGGCGTCTGCCTGCTGCCGTCGGCCGCCTGGTACTCGAGCCCGAAGCGCTTGGGCTGGTTGAAGTCGAGCTGGATGGTGGACAGCTGCCAGGTGCGCCCGATGGCATCCTTGGCCTGGACCGAGATCTTCGGCCCGTAGAAGGCCGCGCCTCCCGGGTCGTCGACCAGCTGGAGCCCGGACTCCTCGGCCGCCTGGCGCAGCGCCGCGGTGGCCTCGTCCCAGTCGGCCTGCTCGCCGATGAACTTGTCGGAGTCGTCGCGGGTGGACAGCTCCAGGTAGAACTCCGACAGGCCGAAGTCGCGCAGCACGCTGAGCACGAAGGCCAGCAGGCTCTTGATCTCCCCGCCCATCTGCTCCTTGGTGCAGTAGATGTGGGAGTCGTCCTGCGTCATGCCGCGCACCCTGGTCAGGCCGTGGACCACGCCCGACTTCTCGTAGCGGTACACCGAGCCGAACTCGCACAGCCGCAGGGGCAGCTCGCGGTAGGAACGCCCGCGCGCCCTGAAGATCAGGTTGTGCATGGGGCAGTTCATCGGCTTGACGCGGTACTCGGTGTTGTCGAGCTCGAAGGGCGGGAACATGTCCTCGCCGTACCACGGCAGGTGACCCGAGGTCTCGAACAGCTGCGACTTGGTGATGTGCGGGGTGTTGACGAACTCGTAGCCCGACTCGCCCTGCCGCCTGCGCATGTAGTCCTCCATCTCCTTGCGGATGATTCCGCCCTTGGGATGGAAGACCGGCAGCCCGCTGCCCAGCTCCGGCGGGAAGCTGAACAGGTCGAGCTCGGCGCCGAGCTTGCGGTGGTCGCGCTTCTCGGCCTCCTCCAGCAGGTGGAGGTATTCGTCCTGCTTGTCGCGGCTTTCCCACGCGGTGCCGTAGATGCGCTGCAGCTGCGGGTTCTTCTCGCTGCCGCGCCAGTAGGCGCCGCCCGAGCGCATGAGCTTGAAGGCGGGGATGGCCCTGGTGGAGGGCAGGTGCGGCCCTCGGCACAGGTCCTTCCAGCACAGCTCGCCGCTCTTGGGGTCGAGGTTGTCGTAGATGGTCAGCTGGCCCTCGCCGACCTCGACGCCGGCGCCGTCGTCGGAGGAGGCGGCGCCGCCCTTGAGGCCGATCAGCTCCAGCTTGTACGGCTCGGCGGACAGTTCGGCGCGCGCCTCGTCGTCGGAGACCTCGCGCCTGGAGAACTGCTGGCCCTGCTTGACGATCTCGCGCATGCGCTTCTCGACGCGCTTGAGGTCGTCGGGGTGGAAGGCCTGCTCGACGTCGAAGTCGTAGTAGAAGCCGTTGTCGACAGGCGGCCCGATGCCCAGCTTGGCCTCGGGGAACAGCTCCTGCACCGCCTGCGCCATGACGTGCGCGGTGGAGTGGCGAAGGATGGCGCGCCCGTCGGGCGAGGAGATCTCGACCGGCTCGACCACGTCGCCGTCGGCGGCGTGGGAGGCCAGGTCACGCAGTTCGCCGTTGACGCGGGCGGCCACGACGGTGCGGCCGTCGGCCTCCAGCGCCTCGCCGTACGTCGTGCCGGCCGCGACCACACGCTCGGCTCCGGCGAGGGTGATATGCAGCTCGGCTGACACGGTGACTCCTTGGATAGCGGCGTTGGTCGGTGGACAACGATGCTATCGCGGGTCGTAACCCAGCCTGGTCAGGTCCTCGCGGCTGCCGTGGAAGACGTTGCGGTCGATCGGGCTGTTGTCGTACTGGTGGATCTTCCAGTCGCGCCATGGCGAAGGCACCAGGGGGTCGCCCTTGGGCCTGCCGGGAGAGGCGATCCAGAGCGGGTATTCGCCCAGGCCCGCGCAGTTCCCCGCGCGGGCGAACCACGCGTGGGTGTAGATGAAGGGACGCATGCCCGTGCGCCTCTCGACGATCCTGCACCAGCGCCTGGCGAACGCGGCCACCTCGTCGGCGGGCAGTCCTTCGTGGGACTCGAGGTCCAGGGCGACCAGGTCCCCCCTGCGCAGCCCGCCCGCCTGCTGGATCGTGCGCAGGAAGTGTCTGGCCTGGTCGGCGGGGTTGCCCTTGGGTTTGGCGAAGTGGTAGGCCCCGCACACCAGCCAGTTCTCGCGCATGCGCTGCCAGTTGCGGTCGAACCACTTGTCGGTGTAGGTCACGCCCTCGGTCGCCTTGGCGAACGCGAAGGAGACGCCGTCGTCGGCATGGTCGCCCCAGTCGACGTTTCCCTGCCAGTTGGACACGTCTATGCCGTGCAACACCCGTTCCACCTTGCCGGAGTCTACGAAAGGGGCGTCCGGTCGGCCCCTCGCCGCGCCGTCTGCAGATCATTGAACAGCTCGAGCCACTTCGGGGCAACCGCCTGCGTGGAGTAGGCCTCGACGGTCCGCACCGCCTGCGCCCCCAGCCTCCTGCGTCTCGGCTCGTCCTCGATCAGTTCGGTGATCGCCCTGGTCAGGGCGTCCACGTCCTGCGGCGGGACCAGCACGCCGTCCACGTCGTGGGTGATGACCTCGCCGGGGCCCGTCGGGCAGTCGAAGGCCACGACGGGCAGCCCGTGCGCCATGGCCTCGATCATGACCATGGGCAGCCCCTCGAACCTGGAGCTGAGCACGTAGAGCGCGGAGGCGGCCAGCTCCTCGTGGAAGGCGTCGGAGCGGCCCATCAGCTCGACCCTGGGCGCGGCCGCCTCCGCCATCGCCGCCAGCTCGGCCCGCTTGACCCCGGTGCCGAAGATGCGCAGCCGCCAGTCCTGATGGGCCTGCGTGGCCCGCTGGAAGGCGGGGATGAGCAGGTCGAAGCCCTTCTGCGGGACGAGCCTGCCCGCCGCGACCGCGGTGGCGGAGGTGTGGTCGGCGAGCGCGCGCTCCATGGGGTGCACGGCGTTGGGGACGCGCACGATTTTCGAGCCCGGCAGGATCCGCTCGTAGTCGGCCCTGTCGGTCTCGGTGAGGACGGTGACCGCGTCGAACCTGCCGTAAGCGCGCCTGATCGCCCGCTGCACGGCCTGCCGGTGGCTGGCGAAGTTCATGTGCTCCTGGGCGACCATGGCCACCCGGCCCGAGGCGTGCCGGGCGGCCAGCAGGTTGAGCGCGGGCCTGGTGGTGACGAGCACGCCCTCCGACAGGCCGCGCAGCCAGCGGGCGACGGCGGCCTCGACCTCGGGGGTGAAGTAGGCGGCGGCGGGCTCTCCCCTGGGCACGACGTGGCCGCGCAGCTTGCGCAGCATCCTGGCGTGCAGGCGCGGCTCGGCGATGCCCGTGCGCTGGTCGACCAGGGCCCTGAGCTTCACGCCCTTCGGGATCGCGAAGCCCGTCCCGGTACGGCGCCTGACCACGCTGACGACCTCGACG
>NZ_JACIBV010000003.1 GCF_014195505.1 Nonomuraea dietziae
CGAGAAGCGGTCTACCAGCTGCTGATGCAGCTGTACTACGGCCCGTCCGGTCAATGCACGCCACGGACCGTGGGAGCGACCGCTGCGGGCAACAGCAAGGCCGGACCGCTGCGCAGGACAATCTCCTTCCACCCGCTGGGCCGTACTGTCTTCCAATCCTTGGTCGCCGGCATTCCTCCGGCGTATGAGTACCGCACTGGCGGCCCCGATCTGGCGCCCTGGGAGGCCGACGAACTCCCCAACCCGCGTGGGGTCCCGCCGCGTCCGGGCGGCATCGCCGGTCTCCTGACCGGCCGCTTTCAGCATGCCGTCCTGTTGGAGCGTTCCCCAGACAGTGAGTTCGTGGTCGACGCGTGGATCACCTGGGCGTGGCGGGACGCGGAGTTTCCCGCCAAGGACCCCTACCTCGTCTACCAGCAGAGCAAGGAAGGCACCGCATACGCCCGGCAAGCGGATGCGAGCCGAGCCCTGTGGCGCGACTTCGACTCGCTGCTGCTGGAGGACGCAGGCGATGAACACCGCTGCCGGCCCGTCGTCCTGGGCGTCATCGAAGACCTGCGCGAGACGTTGCTCCCCCTGCTTCGCGTGCGAGCTTTCGGCTTCGAGCAGGACGGCCAGACCCGAGACAAGGAGTGGACGTCCGGTCTCACACCTGCGCTGCTGGCGCTCGCGAGGGAACCCGCGGTGGCGCGGGCGGTCAGCGATCTACGGCAGATCGCCGAGCGGACGCAGGCCCACCTGCGATGGGCGCTGCGAGACGCCTGGATCGCGATCAACGATCCCTCCAACGGGAACGGCAAACCGCAGCGCAAAGACGTCTCCGAGGGACCATGGCCCGCGCAAGGAGCGGCACGCTATTGGCGACGTGCCGAGCGGATCTTCTGGCAAGCGGTCAACGACCGCGACTTCGACGCCGGAGCACGTCGATTCCTCCGGCTCGGGCTCGACGTCTACGACGAAGTCACCGACAGCGCGGGCGCCATGCCCCGGGCTAAACGCGCCATCGAGCTCAAACGAGGTCTGATCTTCAAAGCTCACCCCACGGCCGGTAAGTCGAAGGAGCTCGCGTGAAGTCCATCCCCTCCATCGACACGGCTGACAAATACGTCGGCTACCTCAACCGCATCGCACAGATCGACCCGGCACGCCGCTCGGCTCTGCGACGAGGACTGGGACGGCCCGTTGAGGACCCCATGGTCCGCCGTGCGCATGCGGTCGTCGTCCCGTGGCTACCGGTTGGATCCGGCCGGGCGGTTGAGAGCGCCTACTACTCGGTCGCCGCGCTCGTCGCCTCCCGGCCTGCCGAGCGGCAGGAACCAACCAAGCCAGCTTCACCCCCAGGGGAAGAGAAGACGCCTGAGCGGCCCACGACCAGCATCGGCGGCACGTTGGGCGCAGCCGTACGGGAAGGCAAGCTCAACCCGGACACCGTCGAAGCACGCCTGCACCTGCTGTGCCGTCAGGACGTGACCGGCCTGCACCGGCAGCTTCCTGGTCTGGTCCGGCACCTGACCAGCAAAGAGATCACCCCGGACTGGGGCCGCCTGCTGGTCGACCTCAGCCGCTGGGGGAGCAGGCGAGACCTGGTGACCAAACGCTGGCTCCAGGACTACTACCGAGCCGCCAAACCCATGACCGACAACTCCGAGAGTGAGGTCCAGTGACCACCCCCCGATACCTCGACATCCACGTACTGCAGACCGTCCCCTTCGCCAACCTCAACCGCGACGACCTGGGATCGCCCAAGAGCCTCGTGTACGGCGGAGCCACCCGTACCCGTGTGTCCAGCCAGTGCTGGAAGCGGGCCGTGCGGCTCGATGTCGAGCGCGCGATCGGCAATCGCGCCGTGCGGACCAGGCGCGTCCCGGCAGAGGTAGCCGCCCGGCTGCAGGCACGCGGGTGGAGCGAGGAGGCCGCCCTGGCCGCAGGTGCACAGGTGGCGCTGTCGGCGAACAAGAAGGAGGGGCTCAAGCTGGAAGACAAGGGCGGCACGTCCGTCCTGCTGTACCTGCCCGAGGCGGCGCTCGACGCGCTGGCCGACCTGGCCGCCGAGCACCGCGAGGCGATCGAAGCCACTGCAGGTGTCAAGAAGCCCAAAGCGGTTCTACCTTCCGAGCAGGTAGCGAAGCTGCTGTCGGAGCGCAACGGCGTCATCAACCTGTTCGGCCGGATGCTGGCTGAGCTGCCCGGAGCGGGCGTCGACGGAGTCGTCCAGGTGGCGCACGCCTTCACCACCCACGAGGTCGCACCCGAGATCGACTTCTTCACCGCGGTCGACGACTGCCTGCCCGAGGACGCGGTCGGCAGCGGCCACATGAACAGCGCCGAGTTCAGCGCCGGGGTCTTCTACCGCTACGCCAGCCTCGATCTGCGTGGCCTGATGGAGAACCTCGGCGACGACGCCGCGATGGCCAGGGAACTCACCGGCGAGTTTCTGCGCGCCTTCGTCTCTTCGCTGCCCACCGGCAAGCAGACCTCCTCGGCCGCCAACACGCTGCCAGACCTGGTGCATGTAGCTGTGCGCGGTGATCGGCCGATCTCGTTCGCCGCCGCCTTCGAAGCGCCGATCCGTCCCGAGCACGGAATCGCCGCGCCATCACGGCGCCAGCTGGCTCATCACGCCGGGCGGCTCGAGAAGTTGTGGGGCACCTCCGGCGTCATTCACCGTGGCTATGCCTGCGTGGACGACAAGCCACTGGACGGCTTGGGCGCACAGGTCGAATCCTTCACCGAATTGATCGACGGCGCGGTCTCCGCTGCCCACGGGGAGCGCCCGGCATGAGTGGCCTGGTGCTTCGGCTGGCCGGACCGCTGCAGTCCTGGGGTGAACACAGCGCCTTCACCCAGCGCGACACCCTGCGCTTTCCCACCCGTTCCGGTCTCATCGGGCTGCTCGCCTCGGCCGAAGGAGTGGGCAGAGATCGGCTCCTGGACGCCTACGAAGCGTTGCGCTTCACCGTCCGCATCGACAGGCCAGGAGTGCAGCTGATCGATTTCCACACCATCGGCGGCGGCCTGCCGCGCGGCGTGCCCCGACCGGACGGCACGTATCGCTCGAAGGACACCGCGACGATGGTCACCCGGCGGCAGTACCTGTCCGACGCGGCCTTCACCGTCGCCGTGGAAGGCGAGACAAGCCGACTGGACGAGCTCGCCGAGGCGCTACGGCGACCTCACTGGCAGCCCTACCTCGGGCGGCGCTCCTGCCCGCCCGACCAGCCCATGCTGCTACGCAGAACCGATGACCCGGTAGGGGATCTGGAGACGAAAGTGCCGCTCGCGCGCCGTCTGCGCGCGGATGAGGAGCTCCAAGCGGAGTTCGTCACCGAAGGCGCTGTGGACGCGGCCGACGCCGTCACCGAGCTGGCCGACGTACCGGAGAGCTTCAACCGGTACGCGCGCCGCTATCGCACCCGCACAGTCAGCATCACCACCAAGACGCTGCGCAGACAGCTGTGCCACTCCGGCGACGCGTTCTGGGACGAACTGGTCGCCTACATCAAGGAGGAACGGTGAACGCCTGGCTGACCAGAATCCTCCCCGACGTGCGGCGCCGCGACGTGAACAACGACCTCGGCGACGCCGACCGGCTCCACAAGCGAGTCATGATGCTCGTCCCCGACGAGTTCGCCACGCCGGCACGCGCCGAGGCGGGAGTGTTGTTCCGGTTGGAAGACACCAGGATGGGAGCACAGCTACTCGTTCAGAGCACCTACAAACCGCAGATCGAGCGGCTGCCCGACGGGTACGGCGAGATCGCTGTCAAAGATCTGTCCGCCCTTCTCCTGCGGCTCCGGACGGGCGTGCCGGTGCACTACCGCATCTCTGCCAACCCCTCCAAGCGGCTGGGCAGATCGGCTGGACCTCGTGCGGGCCAGATATCAGCCCTGCGCGGCGCCGCGGCCGAGGAATGGTGGGTACGGCGGGCCGCCACGCATGGCCTCGCGATCACGACGGTCACCTCCCAGTCGCAGCTGGACGTCCAGGCCAAGCGGTCCTCGATACGACATGCGGTCGTCAGGTTCGACGGAAGCGCGGTGGTTCAGGACGTCGACCTGGTTCGGGCCGCCGTACTGAGCGGAATAGGGCGCGGCAAGGCCTACGGATGCGGGCTCCTCAGCCTCGCCATGGCTGCGGGGTGAGCGGGAACGCGCGACGCAAGCTCGCCGCGCCCACGCTCGCCATGCTGCCCCGGGTCGCGGACTCTCTGTCGTTCCTGTACACCGAGGCCGTCAGAATCGTGCAGGACGACACCGGGGTTTGTGCCCAGGTAGAGACGCCCCGCGGTACCGATCGCGTATACATCCCGACGGCCGCACTCGCCTGCATCCTGCTGGGTCTGGGCACCTCGATCACCCAACCCGCGATGGCGACCATCGCCCGCCACGGAACCTCACTGGTATGCGTCGGAGCTGGCGGCGTTCGCAGTTACGCCGGGATCATGCCTGCCTCTCTGACCACCTCCTGGCTGGAAAAACAGGTAAGGGCATGGGCCGACGACAAGCGCCGCTTGGAGGTAGCCGTTCGCATGTACGAGGCACGCTTCGGCTCCACTTCCGCCCCGGCCGGCGTGACCCTCGCACAACTTCGCGGGCTGGAAGGCCAGCGAATCAAGGCGTTGTACCGGATCATGGCCACCAAGTACGGCGTCAAGCGCTTCAAACGCAACTACGACCCGGACGCGTGGGACGACCAGGACCCGGTGAACAAAGCGCTGTCGGGCGCCAATTCCTGCATGTACGGCATCGTGCACGCCGCCGTACTGGCCCTCGGCTGCTCACCCGCGCTGGGATTCGTCCACAGCGGCACCCAGATGGCGTTCGTCTACGACATCGCCGATCTCTACAAAGCACGCATCACCATCCCGATGGCCTTCTCGCTACACGCCTCTGAGGATCCTGAACGCGAAGCCAGAAGAAGACTGCGCGAAGACCTGCGAGCCTTCAAACTCATGCCGCAGATCGTCGCCGACATCCAGGCGGTCCTCGACCCGTCCGGCGGTCATGCCACCGCCGATCGGAACAGCGACTTGGTGCACCTGTGGGATCCCCATGCGGGACCGCTGCCAGCAGGGGTGAACTATGGCTTCGAGTACGGCGAGACTTCCCTGGAGTAGCCAATGCCCTCGATGATCGTCATCTCAACCACGGCGATTCCCGATCACGTGGGAGGAGCCCTGTCTCGATGGCTGATCGAGCCCAGTCCTGGTTTGTACGTCGGCACGGTATCAGCGCGGGTCCGTGATGAGCTCTGGTCGGTGGTCAGCGCGAGCGTCGGTGACGGGCTGGCTGTGCTGGTACATGCGGCTGATACAGAACAGGGGTTCGCGATACGGACGGCAGGTAAACGTCGTCGACATGTGGTGGATTTCGATGGCTTGCAACTGATCAAGTTCGCCGCAGACGAACGAGGCGGAGAGGCAGGGTCTCAGGAACTTCAAGTGAAATTGTGAACGTGCAGGTCGCAAAGTGTCCTCCCCACGCACGTGGGGGTGAGCCCAAAGGCCCGCGCGCTACGCGGCGTGCTCCGGCCGTACGTCCTCCCCACGCACGTGGGGGTGAGCCGCTGCCTTGCCCTCGCGGCCCTCGGTCGGCACCGTCCTCCCCACGCACGTGGGGGTGAGCCGTGCGTGTGGACCGTCTCGGTGGCGAACATCCTGTCCTCCCCACGCACGTGGGGGTGAGCCGCGGACGAGTAGCCGCAAGCCTGCCACCACGCCGTCCTCCCCACGCACGTGGGGGTGAGCCGTCGCATCTTGAACGCTCCGTGCCGCTGGTGCTGTCCTCCCCACGCACGTGGGGGTGAGCCGGAGCCCACCCCCGTGGCCCACACGGCGATGGAGTCCTCCCCACGCACGTGGGGGTGAGCCGGATGAACTAGGCGGGTGAATGAACTGATCGGGGTCCTCCCCACGCACGTGGGGGTGAGCCGCCGTCCGTCCCGGCCCTACGCAAACAGCGCGCGTCCTCCCCACGCACGTGGGGGTGAGCCGATGCGCCAGATACCGCCGCCCGCCGCGTCCCCGTCCTCCCCACGCACGTGGGGGTGAGCCGCAGGGCTTAGGCGTCACGGCCTCGGCCTGTGCGTCCTCCCCACGCACGTGGGGGTGAGCCGGTTGCAGCCTGGTCGATCTTGAAGTTCGTGAAGTCCTCCCCACGCACGTGGGGGTGAGCCGGCGACGCGCGCCAGCTCGCCGCCGCCGCAGCCGTCCTCCCCACGCACGTGGGGGTGAGCCGTCGCCGTCCTCAACCGGGGACGTGCCGCCACCGTCCTCCCCACGCACGTGGGGGTGAGCCGGTCGGCTACTGAGAGCCGGGAAGGACCACATCGTCCTCCCCACGCACGTGGGGGTGAGCCGTGGTCGGCGTTCGAGGTGGGCGTGATCGTATCGTCCTCCCCACGCACGTGGGGGTGAGCCGGTGTGGGTCGAGCGGGTCGTCCCGAACGAGCCGTCCTCCCCACGCACGTGGGGGTGAGCCGGGCCCTGGAGGCCGACGCCTACAAGCGCGCCCGTCCTCCCCACGCACGTGGGGGTGAGCCGTCGGTCGGCGTGCTGCTGGATGAACCGCTCGGGTCCTCCCCACGCACGTGGGGGTGAGCCGCTGACCCACCCCGTGGCTCAGACCTTCCTCGCGTCCTCCCCACGCACGTGGGGGTGAGCCTCCGGCCGTGAGGTGTCGCGCGCTGAGCTGGCCGTCCTCCCCACGCACGTGGGGGTGAGCCACTGTTCCTCGAGGGCGACGGCGTCGCGCAGCTGTCCTCCCCACGCACGTGGGGGTGAGCCTCCGGCCGTGAGGTGTCGCGCGCTGAGCTGGCCGTCCTCCCCACGCACGTGGGGGTGAGCCGAACAAGCGCCCCGGGTCGTGCTACCTGCTGTTGTCCTCCCCACGCACGTGGGGGTGAGCCGGCGGCGGGCGACGTACATGTTGCGTTCAGCCGTCCTCCCCACGCACGTGGGGGTGAGCCGCGTCCGTTGGGGGTAAGGGTGATCTCCGTGCCGGCCTCCCCACGCACGTGGGGGTGAGCCGAAGACGACCATCACGCGGCACGGCCTGTAGGTGTCCTCCCCACGCACGTGGGGGTGAGCCGAACCCGTCAGGTCCGCAGCTGTTCTTCACTCCGCCCTCCCCACGCACGTGGGGCTGAGCCGTTGAGCTCCGCCCGCTCCCTCTCGAGCTCAGAGTCCTCCCCACGCACGTGGGGGTGAGCCGGTCTGGGCCACCTGGGCCTTACCCTGGACGGAGTCCTCTCCACGCACGTGGGGGTGAGCCGTTGTGAGGGTCACGCCAACCAGCAGCGCCCGTGTCCTCCCCACGCACGTGGGGGTGAGCCGGGCTGGACGCTGTACTCCGGCCGGTCGATGGCGTCCTCCCCACGCACGTGGGGGTGAGCCGATGGGGACTGAGATCGCGACGTCGTGGGTGAAGTCCTCCCCACGCACGTGGGGGTGAGCCGGAGCCCGCGTGGGAGGCGGAGGTGACCGAGCCGTCCTCCCCACGCACGTGGGGGTGAGCCGGCCGCGAACCTCGGCGTGCTCATGGTGGTCTAGTCCTCCCCACGCACGTGGGGGTGAGCCGTCCGCAGTCCTGTTGTCCGCCAGGTTGATTCGGTCCTCCCCACGCACGTGGGGGTGAGCCGTCCGCAGTCCTGTTGTCCGCCAGGTTGATTCGGTCCTCCCCACGCACGTGGGGGTGAGCCGGTGCGGGTCTCGATCGGGTTGTCGAACCCGCTGTCTTCCCCACGCACGTGGGGGTGAGCCGACCACATCGGCTGTCTGGCTTGCCCATGCCTTGTCCTCCCCACGCACGTGGGGGTGAGCCGGGTTGGCCGGGTAGTAGGACCAGGACAGCTCAAGTCCTCCCCACGCACGTGGGGGTGAGCCGTGGCCCAGCTCATGCAGGAAGTAGATCTCTTGGTCCTCCCCACGCACGTGGGGGTGAGCCGTTGGTCCGGCCCATGTGCGGGCCGCCCTGCGCGTCCTCCCCACGCACGTGGGGGTGAGCCAGCATCGGGTCCTCGGGGGAGTCGGCGTCCTCCCCACGCATGTGAGGGTGAGCCATGGGTGTGGGGGATCATGAGCAGCCTCCTCCGGTCCTCCCCACGCACGTGGGGGTGAGCCGGTGTCTTCGTGACTCACGTACGCCCTCGTTAGGTCCTCCCCACGCAAGTGGGGGTGAGCCGGGGCCAGCAGCACCGCCTCGCCACGGTCCGGGGTCCTCCCCACGTGCGTGGGGGTGAGCCGGACCTCGCCCGTCTGGACCTTGAACAACTGGCGTCCTCCCTGCGCAGGCGGGGGTGAGAGCCTGCGTCGAAGGCGTTTCGAGCCCGACGCGTGATCGAAGATGGGGCTCCGGAGCCGAGTACGCAGGTTCGAACTGCAGCAGCCCATGTCTGGTCTGCCCAAACAGGGGGGTTGCGGCCCGCCAATCCTTAGGCAGCCCCGAGGTCAGGATGGCTTCGGCCCACTGATTTCTTCGGATTCCGACTGGATTTGGCTCCGATGCTCCGCTAATGCGTCGGACATGGCGTCTCCAAGTGCATCCTCACACGGAGGAGAGAATTGGCCAGTTACGTCCGATTTACCGATATTGCGCGCTATCTCTGATTTGTACTTTGAGTTACTTGATATCAGCCGTATCCCAGAAATCGAACACTTTGCCGCATCGGCGAGGATGGAGAGCTGGTAGGGGCGAGGACGAACAAAACTGCGAGCATACGTCACCAGGTGCCGGATCTGATCGTCGATGCGGGATCGCTCCGCGGATAGCTGACGAAGCTTATACAGAAGAGGATCAAAGTGCGTATCAGCGGACTTTTCGGCCTCCAGTAGATCACGCTCCTCCTCGTCCCTTCGGTCGAGGGCTTGGTCTGTGAGCTGGTAGAAGGCGAACCCTTCCCCGGTAACGGATACATCAGGCAGCCGGTGAAGGATGCGCACAACGTCTCTCCTGATCTCCTCCACATGCCCTCCATCGCAGAAGTTGCAGTTCCTGCAAAAGATTGCAGCATACTGGCCGGGTAAACCGGAGGCTTAGAGGCATTTAGAGGAAGATTCCCACCCTTGGTGGTGGAATTGACAACCTGGAATCTGCGATCAGGGTGACACGCGCTCAATCTTGTGGCAGCGTACGTAACGCGAGAGTGGCCTTTAGGTCACTATCGGTCAAAAAGCAACGGCCTCTCGATGCAGCCGAGAGGCCGTTCTTCGCGGTTCCGTTATCCCGTTAGCCCGGAAAGGATCCCGCCCGAATGACAGTACAGTCACGACCTAACGATGGGGAAGACAATGACTCTTCCGATGTACCGGAACGTCTGCCTCTTCGATGGGCCGTCATCCTGCTGAGCGGAGCGGTTGCGGGGATTCCGATTGGGATCGCCGCGGGCTTCATCGCAGGGCTTGGATCGGCAACGAGCTCGGCCAGCTCGCTGAAAAAGAGCTACGCCTGAATCTCGCAGGTACCTTCAAGGGCGACATTGCTAGTGCGGTGACCACGAACGTTCACCGGCTTGAGTGATCAGGCTGCTCGGACGAGTGGTCGGCCCCAACGTCGTTGTTTCTCGCTGCGGACACGGGCGCGTTCGCGGCGTTGGGCGGCCAGCACGTCGGGATGACGGGCGTTGGCGTTGCGCCAGCGCAGGTAGGCCTGCAGTTTGCGGGTCTGCACGGTGTGGTTGGGATGGTGCGAGTTGCTGATCACGAACGTGCGCAGCGGCCCGAACTGCGCTTCGATCGGGTTGGCCCATGAGGCATAGGTCGGCGTTAGACACAGCTCGACCTTGTTGCTGGCGGCCCAGGCGCGGATGGCCGGGGTGGTGTTGGCCGACAGGTTGTCGCAGATGACGTAGATCGGCGCGCCGTCGGGGCGGGCCTTGCGGATGCTCTTGAGCGCGGCCAGCGTGTTGGCGCCGCTCTTGCGGGTCCGGACCACGCCCCACAGCTGGTCATCGCTCAGGCTGTAGCAGCCGTGAAAGTAGCGCACGCCCTGGTCACGCCGGTAGGTGGCCGGCCAGCGTTCGGGTCTGCCTTCGCGCGCCCAGCCCGAGCCGGGCTGCGGCCGGATCGACAACGGCCCGAACTGGTCGAAGGCAAAACACCGGTTGGGAAAGCGGGTGGTGACCTCCTCGATCCGATCCAGCTTGGCCTCCCGATGGGGGTCGGTGGACTCCTTCCAGGTCCGGGTGCGCTGGAAGGAGATCTTGTGCTCGCGTAAGTACTGCCGCAGCCGCTCCCGGCCGATCGCCACAATGTGGGTCGGGTTGTCGGCCAGGTATGCGAGGAGTTTGCGGATGCTCCACCGGGTGAAAGGGCGACCCAGCTTCTCGGGCCGAGTCGTGGCCGTCCGGGCGATGAAGTCCTCGTCATCGCTGGTGATGCGGCGGGGACGGCCTCCCGCCCAGTTAGGGTCCAGCGCGGACAGGCCCCGCTCGTTGAAGGCGTGGATGACATCACGCACGGTGTCTTCATCGGCCGCGACCAGCTGGGCGATCGCCGTCACCGGTGTCCCGCTGGCCGATGCCATGACGATCAACGCGCGGCGGACCCGGACCGAGTCGTGCTTTCCTCGCCGGACCAGTCGCTGCAGCGTTTGCCCTTCATGGTCGGACAACCGCCGCGCCCGCACAGGCTCGGCCATTGTGCTCCTCCTCCATCGATCGCTTTGGTGTCGATACGACAGTGGAGGGCAACCAGGACGACCAGCGCAAGCAGTACAGCGCTGTTCCTCGAGCCGGTGAACCTATGTGGTCACCGCACTAGACAGCACTGGGTAGATGCGAGGGCGAAGTTCTTGGCCAAGCTCCACCCTCGCACCCGCGCGTTCTGTCGCATCGTGGATGAGGAGCTGGATAAGGCCATACGCCTCCCAGCGAGGCCACTGATCCGACGGAAACCCGCATCGGACACCAAACGTCTGTTCATGGCTTTCGGCGTCGGTGCCGCTCTGACGGCGAGCGTGGTTCCCAGCTTCGGCGAAGGTGACTGCTGGCGCTACTTCGGACATCCGGCCATTGTGAAGCAGGCCGTCGCGGCCGACTGGAGAAGCGCTGCGCGCATCGCCGGGATACGTCGCGCGCCGTCGCCCACTGCGGCGGGGGACGAAACCCCGACCGGCGCCGACGCCACGACATGGGTCCTGTCCTGTTCTCCGCGGCGCTCGAGCCCGAGCTGGAGCTCTATGCGGGCCATGAGCACTTCATCCACACGATGTGGGAATCCAGCCGGCTTCCGTCAGGCTGGCCCGCGCGGCTGAACAGGGCCCGCGCCGTCGTCGTGCCCACCCGGTTCGTCGCGAAGACCTGTCGTTCCAGCGGGGTGACGGCACCGATCGAAGTAATTCCAGAAGGTGTAGACCCTGCGGTCTATCCGTATGTCGTACGTCCGGAACGCGAGACGCTGACCACCCTGATCGTCGGCACGGTGCTCCCACGCAAACATGTCGCCGAAGGGATCGCGGCCTGGAAGATCGCCTTTGCCGGCGACCCTGGCGCCCGTCTGATCATCAAGTCCCGGTTCGACACCGCGAAAGCCATGGGGCTTACCGTGAGCGACCCCCGCATCACGGTGGTCGACGACTCAGAGATGGGGAGAGGAATCCGCCACTGGTACGAGCAGGCGGACGTTCTGCTCGCCCTCGGCAGCGAGGGCTTCGGCCTTCCACTGGTGGAGGGGATGGCAACTGGACTGCCGGTCATCGCGTTGTCGTCCGAGGGGCAGGGCGACGTGTGCCACGACGCACGCGATCTCGTCCTGGCCATCGCCCCGGCCCGCTGGGAGGTCGCCAACGAACCGGGCTACGGGCTTTGCGGCATACGCGGGGTACCCGGTGTGGACGAGGTCGCCAGGAAGCTTCGATGGGTCGCCGAGCACCGCGACGAGGCGAAGCAGCTCGGCGCCGAGGCGTCCGCGTGGGTGCACCGGCACCGCGATCTGTGGCGCAAGGGACCCGCGCTGCTGGAGGTTATGGAGATGAGGGGCACGTGATCGACAGAGTGAGCTTGGTCGGCGAATATTACGTCCACGATGGATACGCCGGGATGTCGGAGTACATCGCCGTAGGCATGGCCAGACTCGGGGTCCAGGTCAACCCGGTCCCGCTCAAGCTGACGAGGGAAGGGCTATCCGCCGACTTCCTGGATATTCTCTCGCGGTCGAGGGCGCCGGGTGGCGAGCCGCTGATCTTCAACTCGTGGATCCGTCCAGCGCTGGAACCGTACGCGCAGCGAGAGCACTTCATCCACACGATGTGGGAGTCCAGCCGTGTCCCCGCCTCGTGGCTGCCGTGGCTCAATCGCGCGAAGGCGTTGATGGTTCCGACCAGGTTCGTGGCGGACATGTTCCGCGCAAGCGGCGTCACCCCACCCGTCGAAGTCACCCCGGACGGTGTCGATCCAGACGTCTACCACTACGTCGAACGCCCCGAGAGAGAAGGCATCACGACCCTCGTCGTCGGGACGGTCGTGCCGAGAAAGCACGTGGGACACGCGATTCGTGCCTGGCAGTCGGCCTTCGACGGGGATCCCGCCGCCAGGTTGATCATCAAGGCAAGGTTTGGCGCCATGGGGCGCGGTGGCCTGACCGTCGACGACGACCGCATCACCGTCGTAGACGGGGACGAGACCACACGTGGCATCCTCCACTGGTACGAGCGTGCCGACGTTCTGCTCGCGCTGGGCAGCGAAGGGTTCGGCCTGCCGCTGGTCGAGGGCATGGCCACCGGCCTGCCGGCCATCGCCCTGTCTTCGGAAGGGCAGGGGGACGTCTGCGCGGACGCTGGCGATCTCGTCCTCGCCGTGCCGCCGGCGGGATGGGAGGACGTCGTCGAACCGGAGCTCGGCCGTTGCGGTGTCCGCGGCGTTCCGGATATAGATCAGGTGGTGCGGCACCTCGAATGGGTGAAGAAGCACCGTTCAGAAGCGCGTGATCTCGGGCGGGCGGCGTCAGAATGGCAGCGTGTGGGACAAACCCGCTCGCATGCTCGACGTCCTCCACCGTCATTCTTCTGGATGAAATCGTATGCCTGCATCGTGATGCCGCCCGTCCTGATCGGCCAGTCGCACGGTACTTGTTGTACAGCGTCACACTGGACACAGCAGCAATAGCTACCCCCAGACCTCTCAACTTCCACTTCGAAGATAGGACCGAGGACTACTCAGCATCACCCTCGACATCGGGTTGCGCTGATTGCGCACACGTTTGTGCCGTCGGCCAGAGAGTGGCACCTGTTCGGCGGCGGTCGCGGGTTATGTGGGCGGGATCTCTGCGTATCTGCGGTATGCAGGATGGAACCGGCCCCGGTCGTCCTCGGGCGGGTTGGCTCCAGGCTGACAATCGGTGCCGCGTCCCTCCTTTGTCGGTGCGCTACGACATGATGGCGCCCCATGTGGCGAGAGCTGGTGGCCGAGCTGACGGATGATCACGACTTTGCCGACCCGGTCGGCATCCGCGAGGTGGAGGAAGCGGAGCGGGCGCTGGGCCATCCGCTACCCGAAGTGCTGGTTTCCCTGCTGCGTGAGACGAACGGCATCAAAGGCGCGTACGGCCTCGGGCTGGTGTGGTCACTGAAGGAAATCGTCGAGGAGAACCTGCACTTCAGGAGCGGCTTTTTCGACTGGATGTACATGCCGTTCCATCCGCTGCTGTTCTTCGCCGACGCCGGCAACGGCGACCGGTTCGCCCTGAGACTTCCTCCGGTGACCCGCGAGAACGTGTTCTGCTGGGATCACGAGGACGACAGCCGCACGTGGGCCGCTCCGGACGTGGCCACGTATCTGCGCTGGTGGCTCACCGGTCGCCTGAAGGTATGAGCTGAGCACGTCCGCGACGCCGCCCTTCACCGAAAGTCGTCCATCTTGCGCTGGAGGTCGGGCGGGGCCTGGCGGCCGAAGCTGGGCATGTCGTCCTTGAAGGAGTGCGAGCCGGAACGGCCGTGCGAACAGCAGGAACAGCTCGGGGTTGTCGAGGCGCTCGCCGAGCATTTCGACGATCTGCGCGACGGGCGGACCACCGCCGTGGCGGTCGAGGCCATCGAGGCTCATCTGGCGGCGCCGCCATAGACCACATCCGGTGATTTGGATTTCTTCGAGGGGCAGACCGAGAGGCTCGAGTTCGTCCAGCCAGTTCTGTCGGACTCTGCTGCCACTATGCGTGTTGTACTGGCTACGCCGAGAGGACCCGACTCGATGGGCAAGGGAACGCGTCTTCGACGGCAACGGGATGGCGTGCTCTCACTACTCTTCTGCGATCTCGACTTCGATCGGGCCAGCCGGCCGTTCGGCCGGGGTGTCGCTCCCGCGCCGCCGGGCGGGTGGGCTGTCGGCCGGGCAGGCCTTGTTTATGCGACATGGGACGGCAACCGTTGCCAGATCACCGGTGACGAGCTGATCGAGGGACGCCACCCGGCCAGCCGCCTGATCGCAGCGCTTCGCGCAAACCAGCATCTGATCATCGGACACGGGCTGTTGATCTGCGACCTACGTGCCGTGGCGATGGTTGCCGACGTGCCCGACTCGGTTGTGCGGCGGTCGGTCGACACTCTGGCGCTTGCCCACCGACTGCGCGGGGGCAGCTACTCCACCGGTTGTGGTCTATCTGACCTGGCGCGGGAAAACCTCGGCGTGCACCGTCGCAAGCCGCACGTCCCCGACATGCTCTCTGGCTCGAGGAGCTCCGATTTCAGGGTTGGCCGTGGGGATCACGACCCTAGGGAAGACGCCACCCTGCTCATGCTCCTGTGGCAGAAGATCGCCACCACCCGCGCACTGGCCTGGGGCGACGGCTTCACGGCTGGTGGACGCAAGGGAAGCGTCGCTCTGACCGTCGAGCACGTTGAGGAGCTGACCGGTAAGCAGCCCCAAACGGAGGCCGACAGGTGGCGATCCGGCCTCCGTGCGGAAGGGATCTACCGTGATACCGCGAACGGGCAGGTCCGGGCGCAGCGGCTCATCGCCGCCGATCTTCCGTCTCTAGCTGTGATCAGGGACGTGGCTGAACGTCTGCAGGCCGCTGGCCTCCTCCCCGCCGTGCAGCTCTCAGACGAGGAGCTCTACACCGCCTGCCAATGGATGAGCTACGGCCAGAACCTCGACGTCCGCAGCCGGATCGCGGAAGGCCGATCTCTCACCAAGGCCCTGCGCGAGCGTATCGCTCAGGCGCTATGGGAGAGCACCCACCCCGAATGGATCAACGCCATGTTCGCCGTCCGCAGGCAGGCGAGGACATCGGCCCTGGCCCTTATGAAGTCCCAGGAGCTGGTCCAGGAGCAGAGCAGAATCCGGGCTCGCCTCTTCGCCGCCATCGACACGCCCTGATCTCCGGTCTCACTGCACAGGCACCGAATGTGCCCGATATTGCTTGACCCTCAGAGCTCTCCTGGCGGGCATGGCCGCGGCTGCTCGGCCTCACCTACGACCAGGTCAAGCAGCGCGTCCGCACGTGGCAGGACCGGGGCGACGCGCTGCCGCCGCACGTGGCCGACGAGAAGAAGACACGCTGGTTCGAGCCGGTCGAGTTCGCCGCCAAGGCGCGCGGCCTGGAGGACATGCTCGGCCAGCCGGTGTCGGCGGTCGCGCCGGCGCGCGCTGTGCCGCTCCAGCAGGAGGGGCAGAGTCGGTGAAGGACCTGCTGTATCTCGGTGAGGAGCGGTTGGCGGAGGTACCGGGTCTCGGGGCGAAGAGCGTGGAGGAGATCCGGCGGCGTGTCCGCGAGGCGGGGCTGATCTTCAAATAGCCGCCGCTGGACGCAGTGGAAGCCCCGGTTGGACGTTGGTGATCCGCCGGGGCTTCAGTCTTGTACTGAGCCCTCAGTGGGTTCATCGGGGTGGAGGATGCGCGAGCGCATCTCCCAGTGCCCGTGCCCGCTCAACTGGTTGGATTCGACAAAATAGGCGTCGAGAGGGTCGGTGGGGCACTTCCACCAACTGGAAACGGATACCTGCGAAGCGAGCTCATCCCACTCCGGTGGCATGTCGTCGTCCCCCACCAGGTAGAGAACGTCGGGACTCCAATATTTGATCTTGATGGTAGCAAGGCGGGGCTGTCGGGCGGGCAGGGGCCACTTCCTGTAGATGCAGATATCGTTTGGCTCATGATCGAAAAGGAACCGCTGCTTCTGCCAGGTGTAGTCGTCGTCGGACGCGGGGTTGGCGCTGGTCGATAAGCCGATGCGCACGAGGTACACGCGCGGCACGTGCAAGGAGGCGTAGAGCCCGTTGCGCGTCTCTTTCGTTGCCACTCTGCCCAGGGGCAGTGGCGCGAGCTCTTCATGGCGGCGATCGCGCTCCTCTTCCCTCCTGTCTTCTTCAACTTTCGCGACAACCTCGGCATGTGCAGCGGCCCTTTTGGCGGCCCTGGCGGACACCGCCGCGAAGTAGAGCGCGATCGTCGCGACCACGGCGGCCGCGATGGCCGCCCATGCATTGGCATCCATACCGGGTGACCGTAGCTTCGGCCTGAGCGCGTTGGACGTTACTTTCCCGGTGGATCACCATAACCGGCCGTGATCACCGATCCTCGGGCGTGCACCCGCTCCCGCCACCAGATGCCCAAAACGGGCATAGGTGTGGCCGAGCTGCCCGCGCCCGGGGCGGCCACGCTCGGGCGGCCGCCGTGGCGCTGACCCTGCCCACCGCGATCAACCGGGCAGGCGACGCCAGATCGGTTTGGGCCAACAACATGTTCATCGAGCTGATGACGCTCCAGCCGGAGGAACAGCGCCTGATCCTGGAGGACCTGCCCGACGTCGAGGCCCGACAGGTGTACGCGGCCGCGTACCGCGTCACGGGCACGAGCTTCGCGATCTGGCAGGACGACCCGGTCGGGTTCGTCGAGCAGGTGGCGGGTATGGGCGGCCCTCACTTCCGGCCACAGTTGACGGGCGACCTACCGCCACAGCGGTGCGAGCGTCACCACGGTGTTGGTGCCGACCGGATGCACGAGCGACGCCCACAGCACCAGCTGCCCGCACGAGAACATCTTGCTCGAGCCGAAACAACTCGGGACGGCGACCTGCTTGTGCTCGGTCAGTGCGCTCATGAACCGGCGCGGCACCGACCAGACCGCCGCGCCCAGGCGCGCCTGCCCGGCACGATCGACATGTCCCAGTACAAGTTGCCGGACCAGAACGGCCTCGACACGCGTCCATGACGCCAATGCCCGGTCCGCGTCGTCCAACCTGTCATGGCGTCCCGATACAGCGGCCCTCGCATCGTATTCCCGCATGGCGTGGGTGCCGTTGGGGCAGTCGGTAATGCTGAGCAACGAGCCTCGCAAGATCTTCAGTATTTTGCTGTCTGCGTCGGGCGATGTGCAGTCGACGACCTCATTTACCCAGAGCGATCAATCCGTTACGAGGTGGGGCGTTCCACCCGTGGACTGGACACCTGAGACCCTGAACCTTGCTGGTTCGGGGAGATCGGGAGAGTGTCCCGTTGGGGATGAAGAACTATCCACCGGAGTTCAAGAGGGACGCGGTGGCGTTGTATGAGTCCAGGCCGGGCGCGACGATCGCAGGGGTCGGCGCTGACCTGGGGATCAGTTCCGAGACGTTGCGGAACTGGATCCGGGCGGCGCGCCAGGAGCGGGGCGAGTCTGGTCGGCCGGGTCGCAGGCCGCAGGCTGGCGACAGCGGCGGTGAGGCGTCGTTGGAGGCGGTAGAGGCTGAGAACGCCGCGTTGCGGCGGCGGGTGCGTGAGCTGGAGGAAGGCCCGGTATTTCGCCGGGGAGACGCGCTGGTGAACCGCTTCCAGTTCGTCGCCAAGCATGCAGCCACCTTCGGGGTGAAGCGGTTGTGCGGGATCGTCGGGATCGCTCGCTCCAGCTTCTATCACTGGCTGTCGGCGGCGCCGGCGCGGGCCGAGCGGCAGCGCCGCGATGAGGCGCTCGCCGAACAGATCCGGGCCATCCACGCCGAGCATGACGGCACCTACGGATCACCGCGCATCACCGCCGAGCTGCGCGAGCGGGGCCGCCTGGTGAACCGCAAGCGGGTCGAGCGCATCATGCGCGCCTTCGCCATCGTGGGCGTCCATCTGCGTAAGAAGATCCGCACTACGCTGTCCGAGGCGTCCGGCCGGAGAGTGCCGGACCTGCTCCAGCGCGACTTCACCGCGGACGTGCCGAACCGGCGCTACGTGGGCGACATTACCTACCTGCCCATCGCCGACGGCACGCACCTGTATCTGGCGACGGTGATCGATCTGTGCTCGCGCAAGCTGGCGGGCTGGTCGATCACCGATCACATGCGCACCGACCTGGTGGCCGAGGCGCTGCGGGCCGCCGCTCGTGACCGCGGCAGACTGGACGGGGCGATCTTTCATTCCGATCATGGGGCGCAATACAGCAGCAAGCAGTTCGCAGAGCTGTGCTCCGAGCTGGGTGTCGTCCAGTCCATGGGAGCGGTCGGATCCAGCGCCGACAACGCGGCGGCCGAAAGCTTTAATGCCACGCTGAAACGCGAGACGCTCCAAGGTCGCACCAGCTGGCCAACCGCCCGCCACGCCCGTCTGGAGGTGTTCCGGTGGGCCAGCCGTTACAACACCCGACGCCGCCACTCCAAGCTCGGCCAGCGGGCTCCCCAGAGCTACGAGACAGCGTTCCGCTCAACATCATCTACGCTGGCACCAGCCGCATAAGCCGTGTCCAGTCCTCGGGTGGAAGCCCCGTGAACGGTCTAATCTTCCCCGTACGTCGTGATCGTTCTCATCGATAACGGCTGTCCGGCGGTTCCTCAGCCCCGTCCCCGTGGCCTTGTACGCGCGGCTTGCCCACCATGCGCACACTCGCCAAGGCGGGCTTCTGCTGGAGCAGGAACGCATCCCATAGCGGCATGCCTACGAAACCCTCAAAGAGGCTCTTCAAAGAGTTGCGGACTGAGGACAGGCCCCCGCGGCTCATCCGCCATCGGCGGCGTTCAACGCCAGGCCCGACGCGGAAGGAACATGCAGCCGCTGCCGACCCGTCGACGAGATCCTCCTCGCGACGTTGTGGAGCGCCTGTTTCAGCCAGTTCAATCGATGGCGGCCTCTGGCCGCCACTGCGCTGCCCCCTCATGGCTCACGGTGTTGGCGCGCTTGCCCGCCAAGCGCCCCTCGTTGCTACCTATTCGGGAGATCCTTCCTGCTTATGCCTGGCCTCATTGGACTGAGAGGCCGATCGGGCAGCGCGTGCCTGCGCGATCTGTTCGCTCTGCGCCCGGATCCGCTCCTCGGTCCTGCGCACGCGTGCTTCGGCTCGGGCGGCGCCTTGTGGGTCGTCACGGTATCGCTCCTCCCTGAGCCGGTGGAGCATCCGGTGTGCCTCATCCGCTTGACGGCGGCGCTCGGCCAGCACAGCATCCGCAGTTCCTGGGCCACACAGTCGGTCGACAACCTCACGCAGCTCCTGGCGGGTCATCGCCCTCGACGCTTCGGTGAGGTGGTCCCAGAGGGCATTTCGTTCCGTCTCCGGGGAGAGCTCTCGGGCCTGGTCGCGAGGCCGGTCAATCGTCATCGCTTCAGCCTATGCAGGCCAAGGGACATTTCCCGAGGCCGGGATGAACCCATCCGTGGAGAGCCGCGAGTTTCCGATACTCCCCCACGATCGTGCAGGCCCCCAAGCACCCTCCAGGAACAGGTCGTCGTCGCACTCCACGTACCGGACATCACCCAGTAACCGTGGCGTGGAGAACTTGATCGGTCAGGTGTGGAGTCCGGATGTACCGCTGCTGGCCGAGGAGGTCTGGCGCTGGTACAACGTCAGCGCGCCCCGAGCCTGCATCACCGAGCGCGGTCACCGCAGACATCATCTCCAAGCTCGTGCGGCTGGGCCCATGGGGTTCACGCTGGCGTTTCCGAGCTAGTGACGGGGTGCTTGGTGAGGCGGTCACGGACCTGGGTCGGGAGGATGCCGTGCTGGGCGAAGACCGTGGCGACGAGGCGCTGGAACTGCGCGGCGTCCTGGCCGGTCTTCTTGCCCAGCAGGTCGGTCCACGCATGGTCGACCTCGTGCGCGAGGGTGAGGACGGTGTCGGGGTGGACGAGGTGGGAGTGCTCCTCGGCGCCCATCACGCCGGTGGGGTCGACGGCGACCCGCGGCGAGATGATCGCGGTGATGCTGCCAGCCGGGATGCCGTCGTGATTGCGGTCGGCGGCCAGGATACGGAGCTGGTCGTTGACCTGCCGGATGTCGTTGTGCGGGACGAGGCCTTCGGGCTGGTGCTCGCTCTTGGCCTCGAGCGCGAACCACATGTGATTGCCCCAGCACCAGTTGGAGTCGGCGCGGCCGTGCCCCTGGGGCTTTTGGGCGTCGGCGCCGAGGAAGAAGCCAAGCTCGGTCAGCGCGGGTTCGTAGCGCTTGTGGGAGATCTCCGCCAGGCCCGCGACCATGGTGTTCAGCCGCTTGCCGAGCCGGCCGGGCTGCTGGTTGAGGAGCAGGCGGGTCACCTCGGCGACGGCGAGGTCATCTTGGGGTGGCATCGCTGTGGGAGGGGCCTCCGGCAGGGAGGGGAGCGACCGCACCCACGCACCGGGCGCCGTCCGGTCAGCGTTGAAGACCAACTGGTGCGCGGCGGCCAGGAGCCCGGTCTCGCCCTCGGCAGTGGCGCGGTAGGCCCACATGCCAGCCAGCAGCATCCAGAAGGCGCGGTATCCAACCGTCGCCTCGCCTCCTGCGGACAGCAGGTGCGCGACCTGGTTGGCGTGCGAGCTGGCCTCGGCCCACTTGCCGTGCCCGGCCAGCGCACACGCCTCGATCTCAGCGGCCGCCGATGCGGCCAAGGCATCGCTTCCCTCCGGGGCCTTGCGGTCGAACCCGACGCGCAGCGTGTTGAGGTTCGGCACCGCCTGCTCACGCCAGACCGGTGAGGTCTCCTGATCCAGGAACGCCTGCACGTTCTCCAGAACCTCGGCCGGGGTGGTCTGGCGGCTGTTTTCCAGCCCAAACCGGATCTCGGCCTGCAGGTCGGGCGACAGCGCCGACTGGATCTCCGGCCGCAGCAGGTAGCGGGTCAGTTCCTGGCCGCGGACCACGACGAGCGCCCAGTCGTTGGCGGCGCGGGTGCACCGGCCTAGCCCCTGCACCACCCGGGTGCGGACCCGCTCGCTGAGAGCGGCTCCGGCGCGGACCTGGCGAGACAAGAAGCGCTCCTGGAGGTGGTCGCGGTCCGGGACGCTTTCGATGACGACGAGCCGGCATGCCTCGTGCGGCAGGTCGAGGCCGTCATAGCGGCTGGCCAGCGCGCACACCCCATGAGGAAGGACGGCGAACGGTTCCATCCCGTCCCTCACATGATCCTTGGTGAGCACCGGCCAACCCGGCTGGGCGATCGCGACGGCGGTGGCCAGAGCGGTCGCCGAATCCGGGGCCAGCACCAGCGCCTTACCCGCCCGCCGCGTGATCTCCTCGGTGAGGGCGTCGGCGTTGGCCTCGGAGACGAGGTCAGGAAACACTATGAACCGCTGACCGGAGCGTGGCTCCGGCAGCGCGATCCGCTTGATCCCGGTACGGCCGAACGACCGCTCCAGGTCACCGGCATCGCCGAGCGTCGCCGACAGGTACACACGCTGCCGAGCGTCAGTAAAGACCCGGGTGTCCTCAGTGTGCGGGATGAGCGGCCGGATCTGGATGCTGGAGTGCGTGATGTAGACCAGGCAGGAGGCCAGCACCTTTCTGATCATCGCGTAGCGGAAGCACCACGGTCGCGGCAGGTCGCCAAGGACGGCGGCGAGCTGTTCGGCCATCTTGTCGTGCTGCGCCGGGATCACCAGATCGACATTGTCGTGCGTGCCAACCTCGGGCGCGGCCTCACGCAGCCGCTGCAGGCCCAGGTCGCTGAGGCCAGGCGCCAGGACTTCCAGCAGCGTGGCGAACACCGCGGTGTCGGAATACTCGTCGCCCGTCCGGTTGACCTTCACGCAGTACTGCTCGGCCACGTACTGCTCGCCGTTGTGCGCGTCGTCGAAGATCAGCAGATCTGGGTGCGGCTCGAGTTTGGGCGAGCTGTTGAAGATCGTGCTGTAGGTGGTGATGACGATCGCTTCGCGCGCGTCGTAGCGTGCCAGATCCGTCATCGCCCACCGCCGGTGGTCACCGGTGAGCACGACCGCCGGGACACCCTCTCGGCCAGCGACCGCGGCGACTTGCCGGGCCAGCTGATCGGTCGGGCAGGCATAGGCCACCCGAGCGGATCGGGTCCGCCGCCACCACTCGCTGATCGCCAGCGCCGGGATAGTCTTGCCCGTCCCGGTCGGCAGCTCCAGCGCGATGTCACGGGTGTGCATGTGCTGCTCGGCGTAACGGCGCAGCAGGTCACCCTGATGGGTCAGGAGCCCGGGCACTGCCTCCGGCGTTCGCGGCAAATCACGGTGGAGCGCCTCGGGTGTCTCATACGACGCCTTCGCCATGCCGACGCTCTTGAACGCCACCGCGACCGTCCTTCATCCAGAGTGCCAGCAGGACCACAGCACCCTAGCGCCGGACAGCTCCTCGGGCATCACAAACCGTGAAGGATCTCACCGCGAGTTTCGGGAGTTTTGCGAGCCGCTACACGCGTGCGCGCGGACCGAGGCGGCCAGACGTTCGGCCCCTCGGTCCTGGACGTTGCGGACCGGTCCACGCGGGCGCGAGCTCCCGCTGTCAGCTCGGGAAGCTGATCCGTTCGCCACCGGCCGTGCCCCTCGGTGAACATGCCGACCCGGGCGGAACCTCGCGCCCCCATCTCACCGCGAGTTTCCGGACTTTCCGGACACCTCTACGCGCGCGCGTTTGATCTGCCATCTCGGTCACCGGGCTGTGGCGCACACTGGCGTCCATGACCGCTGAATCCCCCAACAGCGCCGACCCGATCACCGCACTGCTGATCGCCTGCGACCGCTTCCACTCCCATGTCACCCTCCTGGCCGACCAGCTGCGCGACGTCGAACTGGGCGACGAAGATGCCGAGCGCGTCCACGAGGCGGTGCACCGCACCTTCACCACGGTAGGGCTGGTCGGTTCGTTGACCGTTGGCCTGCAGCGCGATGCCGACGAAGCCGAGTGCCCGCACTACAACGTGCTCAGCGATGCCGAGTGGGCACGCCTATCGGTTGACCTGGGAGCGCACGAGCGCAAGCTCGCCTACGAGTGCGAGCTGCAGCCAGGCCACCCGGGGCCCGCACCTGTCGCTGGCTCAGTCCTTCGCTGATCGCGACACCTGGCTTCGCTGGGTCGACCGCGGCGTCCGGAAACTGGTCGACCTGCCGCCCTGCTTAGCCGAGGACGGCCCCGTCGACGACCCCGAGCGATGCCTGCTGTTCGACGGCCATCCCGGCAAGCACTCCTTCGACCCGGACGTCGTCGAGTTCGGCCGCGAGGCCTCCCCGGAGATGCAACACCGGATGGACGACCTGTTCGGCGGTTGAGGGCTGGTCCCAGTCTCGGGCTTGCCCTCCAACCGCCAATTCCTGCACCGATCCTTGGCCCCTACGAAGATTGTTACCGATGGGCCTGACCGACCCGCCAGGTACCGTGATTTAAGTCACACCGGATCGTGGTACCAGAAGGTGCTTCTGTTGATCGGGGTTCCGAACGGCGCCGAACGGTGCCGAAGAGTCCTAAAAAGTTCTCAACGGTCCCGAACTGCCGCTCAGGCGAGATCAACTGGCAGCGTGCCCCACTCGCGCTGTTTCCGCGGCGAACGCGGGAGTGACCTACGCTAGTTGGTAGCTCAGTCGCGCCATCGCTTCTAGCCAGTGGATAGCCCCCGGGGAAATCCACCGGCCGCGGCCCCCGGTTCCCCCAGAGCGGGCCGTTGAACAAGGAGACCGATGAGCGACGAGCCGCCGCGGCGTTGGGATGTCCTGGTACTGCTCCTGCAGATCTACCTGGTCTACGTCCCCTGGCTCCTGAAGTACGTCGGCGGGGCCTGGTGAGGATGACGCCTCTCCAGATCCCCGCCCATACGTACAACTGCCAGCGCCGCTGACGAAGAGGCCCCGGGATCAGTTTCGCGAGCTGGACCGGGGTTCTCTGCTGTCTGCCCCAGGTTCGCATCCGGGGCTTCGCATGTACTTAGCTGGTTTCAACTGTACCTTGCCACCCAGTCAAGATGGCATCCATTTAGCGCCTGCTCCGCGGTCCCCATCGCCAAGGCGAGCACCGCTCCAACCAGCATCAACCGCAGGACCGGCAGTTCCTGACCGGGGTTACGGCGCTGTGCCGACGCCCTCGGAAGATCCACGGCTACCGCAGTGCCGCGGAGGTCTACGCTGAGATCTTGAACAGCGGTGATGCGTTGATCCCTTGAGACCGCCGTCGTATACGGGACGGTGTAGCGATGGGCGATCGGGGAGCGCGTTTCCCAGGAACGGCGTCCCGAAAGTCGCTTCGAAGCCACCCTCTCTTCTCGAGGGTGGGGACGCTTCGGGACAAGGACGGTGAACGTCCCCACCGTCACCAACGCGCATAGTCCGGCAACGCGATCCGGAGCGGTGGGCACGTTACATTGACGAAGCCTTTCACCCAGCGGGTGTGCACGTAGCGAGCATCTCCTCCAGTGCTTCCTTCTCCTCCTCCTGGAGTGTCAACTGCCAGTCGTGCTTGACGTCGATCCACGAACGGGCGTAGTCGCAGTGGAAGCCGGCCAATGGTGGTTTCCAGTCGGACGGATCCTTGTCGCCCTTGGCTTGGTTCACATGGTCGGTGACGGCCCACAGCTGCGTGTCGCCGAGGCTGTTGGCGAAAGCTCGGCGTTGAGCGGGACTCCAGGCGTGGGCGCCGGACCTCCACGCCTCTTTCAGCGCCACCATGTGGTCGATGTCGATGTCCGAGGCGGCCGTCCACACGCCGCCGTCGTAGGGGCTGACCCATGTCCCCGAGACGGCTGTGCAGGAGTCGTTGACGACGACGTTCTGCCCGTCGCGCTTCAGCACTTCTTCGCGGGTGTTGCAGGTGCCGGACACGGTCGACCAGTGCGGGAACAGGTTCCGGCCGTAGGTGTCGTCATGTTCTTCGTCGGCGACGGTGAGCAGGGCGAGTTCGTTGATGGCTTCGACGACGGTGGGCATGCCGGGAGGTGCGGCCGCGGCTGGCCTGGTGGGGGTGAGCGGGATGAGGATGAGGGCGCCGCAGACGGCGATGCTGACTCGTCGCACGGGCGAGCCTTCCTGTCTCCGCCGTCGGCCAGGTGCAGCGCCTGGTCAGGGGGCGAGGCGGGGGACAGGACGAAGATCTCAGGCCGGGTCTCGCGGAGCGATGGCTGTGATCGACAACGTTCTAGATCGACTTTGGGGCGGGTCGGGCGTAACGCCGGCAGAGACGCCGCCAGAGTGCGGACGAAGACGGCCAAGCGCCCGCTCCCCTACGGGTGGGCGGGCGCCTGCGCTGTCTGATCAGCAGTTCTTGTAGTCATACCTGGTGCTGTCGTAGCCGCATGAGTCGATCAGTTTGCCGCGGGCGTTGCGTACGTAGGCGACGTCTTCGTCGTTGTTCCACACATACGCCCGCCGCCCCCAGTAGACGGTGGAGGTGCCGTCGCTGCCCTGGCCGGAGCGGATGGTGAGCTTCTTCTTGGCGCCGAGGATCACGCCCTCGATCGTGTAGGTGTAGCCGGTCTTGTCCTTGACGGTCCAGCCCTCCAGGTCGATGGCCCGGGTGGTGGCGTTGTAGATGGTGACGTACTCGCCGTTCAGGCTCGTGTTGGAGCGCAGGTCCTTACCGGGCGAGTCGTAGTACACCTTCGTGATCTGGACCGCTGGCGCCGCATAAGCGGGCAGCGAGGGGACGAACACCGCGGCCGCGGTGAGCGCAGCAGTGGCCAGGGGGAGAGATCGCACCGTCGAGATCCTCTGCGGTGGGGGATATAGGAACGCTCCATGTGACGGGTGGCGCGTGTGGATGGTTGTCGGTGAACGATGTTCTGTTGGGGCTCCTGATCCGAGATAGCCAAGCGCCGCTCACTCTTCAATGAGAGGGCGATCGCGAGTCGTTTCACGATTCGGTGAGGTAGGCCAGGATGCGCTGGGCGGGGTGGCGGTCCAGCTGGTAGCGGGAGCGGTCGTAGCGGCGGGTGGTACGCGGGTCGGCGTGGCCCATCGCGTCCTGGACGTCGCGCAGCGGGGTGCCGGCGTCCAGGGCCAGGGTGGCGAAGCTGTGGCGCAGGCTGTGCGGGCACAGTTGGGTGGCTGCGGGGATGCGGGCCTGGCGGGCGATGCGGCGGATCAGCTTGGTGATGCCCCAGCGGTCCAGCCGCTTGCCGCCCGGGTGCGGGCCGGACGGCTCGGTGACGAACAGCGGCCCGGCCAGCCTCTCGCGCGGTGTGCCGTCGCGGGCCGCGCGGTCGTCCAGGTAGTCGTCGACGGCTTGGGCGATCGGCGGGGCCAGCGGGTAGGCGCGGGTTTTGCCGCCCTTGCGGCGCACGGTCAGCGTGCGGTAGCCGCGGTGGTGGCCCAGATCGGCGATGTCGGCGCCGCACACCTCTCACGACCGCTACAGCGAGAGATCAAAGCACAGCAGAGATCATACTGTTAGGCGCTTTTAGAGCAGCTCGCAGCGGGGCCCGAGAGCATCATCGCTATCGCTCAGCGGTGGTATAACTGGCAGCGCTTCACTTGGGATCAACTTTGGTCCGTAAGAGCTGCGCCGTCCGAGAACGGGCCAGCGCCTCTCCGGAATGGAGACGATAAGTGTGGGCGGCCTAATATCCTCCTGCTTGCCGGGGGCATATTCCTTGGGAGTGAATCGGTCAATAGCCAAGCTGTTGCTGATGGCGACAGCTGCGCCAGCATGCTCCGCAAGGAGAACAGCGGCCTTGGACGCCCAGTTGGTTCCATGCATGGCCGTGGAGAGCACAGGCACAAGAATATGGCTTACGCCTGCAGCCATGGCGGTAGCGCCTAGCGTGAGGAGCCTGCCAAGATCCTCGCAAATTAGCACGGCATACCGCCCGCTAGCACTCTCAAGAAGGTTCAAAGTCTCACCTTGAGCGATGAATTCGCCCAATCCATGCTCGTACGGCTTCTCACTCCCAATCAGCGCCCCGTAGATTTGCTGCTGCTTGACGTCTAGAGTGAAGCCATACTGTTTGTCCTGGGTTAGCAGCACCTTCCCTGTCTCTCGATGCAGGAGCACAGCCCTGTTGGGTGGGCGACTCCTGTGATAACAGGCAGGCCCTTCTGCGCGCACAGGGCCTGTGCCAACCATCAGCCACGTGAGGTTGCTCGTAGGCGGCCGCCGCTTCTTCTGCAGCTGCAGCTTCCATTCCTCCAGCAGATCATCATTTAGACAGCTTTCTGAAAGAATGCCCAGGTATGCTCCACTATCGTCAAGATTATCCAATGCTTCGGCTATGGATGATCGCAGCCTTCCAGTTTCTGGAGCAACCAGATAGTAGCTACCCAAGTCGTCGAATCGGCGCTCCCAATTCAAATCCTCTCGACAAGAGAGGAATGGCAGCTGGGCAATTAGCATGGGTCGGGTTGGTGAGGTTTCCGACGGGGGCGGAAACGGCAGACGTATATCTGGTTGGTCTCCAGTGATTCGCCTGATGGTTATTTGCCGCCAAAGATGTTCGGGGATTCGTCGCAACTTGGGTAGTAGGCCCTCAAGCGTATCAACATAGATCCCTGGGGTGCCCGAGATAGTGCGGGAGTAGACGAGAGCTCCACTGGTGGCATTGGTATTCAATCGACCTGTTAGAGCATTGGTTGTCCACGGACTTGAAGCAAATGGACGCCAGTAGGCGCCTCGGCTTGTATCGCCAGCGGACAAGATGTCGTGGAGGCTCCGAAGTACGCCAAAGAGTTCAGCACTACGATCGGGGATATTAACAACCCATGACTGTAGCGACTGCAGCGTTCCCCATCGGAGATGGCGGTGCACTTCCGCATCGATCAGCGCCAGGCCGCTCAGCCAGTCGGTGCACCTTGCCCCTGCGCATGGGATCATGCGGTCGTATGCCTGCACGTAGATATCGGCAATGTTCATGATCTTGCCGGTTGCGTGAGATAATACCAAATGGGCTGTTTGTGTCATTTTAGCACCGGCGGGGCGCTCGGGCTGGGAGGTGAGCCGATGCGCACACAGCGGGAACTGGATGCCTCCACCGCAGAGGCGAACAGGCAAGGGCTTCTGGAGCAGGTGCCGGTTTGGTCCAGGTATCTGACTGTGGAAGCACGGGAAGACAATGAGGCCGCCACGCGATGGGCCTACGCCGCTGGGCAGTGGTTCGCCGATGCGTGCATGTTCGACGATCCCAAGGTCATGCACGACGGCTACGAAGCACTCCGTGACGGTTCACCAGAGGCTTATGGGACTCAGGGTGCATGTCCACAGCTGTCAGGCATGGTGTCCGCACTGGGGGAGGTTGCACATGCTGCACTGACTCGTGGGGAACGGCAAGCTGATGCCGGGCCCACGGGCATTCCGACCGATTTCATGGCGATGCTACGCCAATCGGCCCAGTACGACTTGTCCACCGAGGAGCAGTCCAGGGTTGGTCTCGGCCGGTGGCTTGCTGATATTTGCCGTCAGGACGAGCCCTCATCGTTGCGCAAAGGTTTGGACGCGCTTCGTGAGGTCTCTGTAGACCTGTCGCTGGGCGGCGGCGAAGACCTGCGGTTGCTGGGGGCGGCTACCGCGCTGGTCGAAGTAGCGCAGGCAGCATTGGCGCGGGCGGAGCAGGACTCGCTGAAGACTCAGTTCCCCTTCGCCGAAGCTGAACCAGTGCTGCTGAAGATCGCCGACACTCCCGACATAGCGGATGGGGCGCTCGCTGAGGCACTTGGCTGGGAGCCAGAGCAGATCATTCCGCTTGCAAACTGGCTTAGCGCCCTTGGGCTGGTAGTAGATGCTCGCTCGGGGACATGCAGTATGTGGTCTGCCACCGCCCTGGGGCAGGAGGTCGCAAAGCACTGGGCCCTCCACTCGGACGATGAACCTCTGTAGCCCTGCGTGAGTGCCGTTACTGTTCGTGTACCCAGAAATGGTGAGTTCTACGCGGGCGGTGAGTGTCCGCCGCGTGTCCGATTCGTCTCGCACCCTCGTTCTCATTACCTCTCGCGCAACACCTCTCGCAGAATGATCCTGCGCTAGGTGTCGTCCCCCGCACTCTCGACTGGCCGCCGGGCTAGCTCCTGTCTGATGGCCGCGAGTGCGGCGCGGGCGGCCTCCGCCTCGCGCCGGGCGGCGTCGCGTTCGGCTTCGGCGCGAGCGAGCGCGACCGCCGCGGCGGTGGTCTGCTCGGCGGCCTGCCGGCGGGTCTGGTCGAGCTGGTCGCGGAGCCGCTCGAGGTCGGCCTCGGAGCGGTGGCGCTCGGCGGTCAGCTCCTGGCGCGCTGCCCGAGCCTCGGCGTGGGCCTCGGCCGCGGCGGCCTTGAGCTCGGTGAGCTGCTCGGCGGCTTCGGCCAGGCGCTGGCGGGAGTCGGTCAGCTGGTCGGTCAGGTGGCGGGCCTCGGCGTGTTCGGCGGCCAGCTTCGTCTCGGCCTCGCGGTGCCGGGCCTGCGTCTCGGCCAGCGTCGCGGCCTGGGCCGCGGCGCGTTCGGCCTGGTCGGTGAGCTGGCGGCGCAGGGTGCGCAGTTCGTCGGCCTGGCGGTCGCGGACGTCTTCGGCGGCCTGGCGGGCTGTTTCGGCGGCGGCCTGGCGGCGTTCGGCGGCCACCACGCGGGTCTCGGTCTCGCGCTGGATGCGCTCGGCGTCGGCGCGGGCGCGGTCCTCGCGCTCTTCGGCCTGCCGCTGGGCCTGCTGTGCCTCGCGCGTGGTGCGTTCGGCGGCCCGCCGGGCCTGCTCGGCCTCGTGGGCGGCCTGGCGGGCGTCCAGGGCGTCGGCGCGCTCGTCGGCGGCCTCGGCGGTCAGCGTGGCGATGCGCTGCAGGGCGCCGGTCTCGACGATCTGCACGCCGTCGGCGAAGCGGGCGACGAGGGCCTGCAGGCCGTCCAGCACCGGGCGGGCCTCGGCGAGCACCGCGCCGGTGGCGGTCACCGCGGTGGTCACCGCCTCGCGTTCGGTGCGCTCCTTATTCCGGTAGTAGGCGTTCTTGCACAGGTTGTTGTTGTCGCAGAACTTGCGCGGCTTCCTGCCGGCCGGCGGCGGCAGCGGTTTGCCGTCCCACAGGCAGCGGCCGTGCGGGGCGGGCTCGATGGCGGGCCGGGGCAGCGCGTGCGGACCGGCGCCGCCCGGGGTGCCCGCCGACTCGACGCCGCCGGCGGCCGGCGGCTCGCTCTCCTCCGCCGCGGCGGGCCCGTCGGGAGTCCGGGCCGCGCGCGCCGGCCGGAGTTCCGCCGTCTCGGGGTCGTGCCCCATCCCCTCAAGGTCGCGTTCACTCACAGGAGTACGCTACCAAAAAGTTTGATGCACGTCTTTCTTAGAAAAACTCGTGACGATTTTTTCTCAGTGGGATCTCATCGAGAGGGCGGTAATCACGGTTATCGTCAGGTGAGCATGTAAGATCACGCCATGCATCGGCAGCCAGGGCCGCCCTTCGTGGGAGCCTGTCCCCCCGTTTTCACGATCGATGAGTCGGTGCTCAGCTCCGGCTCGCGCACCGCCCGTAACGAGCCGGTCGTGACCGGGCCCGCGCACCGGCCGAGCCCAGGCGGAGATCGCTACGGAGGGCAGGCCCGCCACAGATGCCCCCGGCGGCCTGCCGTCGACCACCTCGGCCAGGCAGCGTGATGAGCACCGACCCGGTCGAGACGCACCCGGCCAGCGCCGCCCTGCCCGAGCCCGGCGCAGCACCCGAGCTGCACGCCCTCACCGCATCCGAAATCATCCTGCTCGACCGGCCGTGGGTGGCGCCGGAGGACGGCGACGACCCGGAGGACTTCGCTGAGCTGATCCCGCTCGCCGCCCTGCCGGTGCGGTTGCCCGCCAAGGGCACACCGCCGCCCGCCCGCGATGCGAGCGGCCTGGCCGCCCAGCTGCGCACCGCGGGCGCCACCGAGGTAGCGCTGGCCGCGACCGGCGGCTGGCTGCTGTCCGAACGCCGCTCCTCCCCCGCCACCCAGGACGGCTACATCCGCGACGTCGCCTGGTGGCTGTGGTGGATCCAGGCCCGCGGCCTGGATCTGCGCGACATCTCCTTTATCGAGGCCGACACCTACGCCGCCGCCATGCGGCACGCCGGCCTGTCCCCCGGCACCCGACGCCGCCGCCTGTCGGCCTGCTCCAGCTGGTATCGCTACCTGCAGCGGGCCGACGCCGTGCTCCGCAACCCGTTCGACGGCATGGACCTGCCCAAACGCGCCAGCAAGCCCAGCCGCCACCTCACCGAGGCCCAGCTGGACGACATGGTCATCCACGCGGTCGCGCACGAGTCCGCCCGCACCGCCGCCATCGTGGCGGTGCTCAAGGCCACCGCCTGCCGCATCGGCGAGCTGACCGGCGTCCAGCTGGACGCCCTGGGGTATGCCGGCGACCACCGGATCCTCACCCTGACCGCCAAGGGCGGCCGCCCCCACCGAGTCGTCATCGACGACGACGTGACCGGCCCCCTGCTGGATGCCTACCTGGCCGAGCGCGGGCCGGCGCCCGGCCCGCTGTTCGCCACCCGCACCGGCAGCCGGCTGCACCGCTCCTACGTCCAGGAACTCCTCCAGCGGCTCGCGAGTGCCGCCGGCATCCCCGACCCGCACACCCTCACCCCGCACGCCATCCGGCACAGCGTGGCCACCGCACTGCTGCGGGCCGGGGAACCACTCGACGTGGTGCAGGCCCTGCTCGGCCACGCCGACCCGCGCACCACCCAGGCCTACCTGCACGTCGACCAGCTGGACCGCAGCCCCGCCCACCGCGCCGGCCGGCGGCTGGCCGCCGTCGTGGCACGCCGCCTTCACCCTCCTACCGAACGCGGGAACCCCGTCCCGCAGACATCGCCCGGCCACGTGACCGAGGAGAAGCCAGCGTGAGGTCATGGCGCCGGAAGCGGTATCCGCCCGGGATACGCGTCGGGTCCGGCGTCTCGCCGGTGAGCACGATCCGCTCGGGCGACTCGGGTAGCACCGACAGCAGGGCCTGCGTGTACGGGTGTCGGGGTGTGGTCAGCACCTGCTCGACGGGGCCCGACTCGACGATCCGGCCCAGGTAGATGACCGCCACCCGATTCGTGATGTTCCGGCGAGACCGAGGTCGTGGGTGACGACCAGGGGTGCCGGTAAGAAATGCGCTACCGGCCTCAAACGACGAGGGGCGCAGGTCGCGTTGCCTGCTAGTGCGGTGACCACATAGGTTCACCGGCTCGAGGAACAGCGCTGTACTGCTTGCGCTGGTCGTCCTGGTTGCCCTCCACTGTCGTATCGACACCAAAGCGATCGATGGAGGAGGAGCACAATGGCCGAGCCTGTGCGGGCGCGGCGGTTGTCCGACCATGAAGGGCAAACGCTGCAGCGACTGGTCCGGCGAGGAAAGCACGACTCGGTCCGGGTCCGCCGCGCGTTGATCGTCATGGCATCGGCCAGCGGGACACCGGTGACGGCGATCGCCCAGCTGGTCGCGGCCGATGAAGACACCGTGCGTGATGTCATCCACGCCTTCAACGAGCGGGGCCTGTCCGCGCTGGACCCTAACTGGGCGGGAGGCCGTCCCCGCCGCATCACCAGCGATGACGAGGACTTCATCGCCCGGACGGCCACGACTCGGCCCGAGAAGCTGGGTCGCCCTTTCACCCGGTGGAGCATCCGCAAACTCCTCGCATACCTGGCCGACAACCCGACCCACATTGTGGCGATCGGCCGGGAGCGGCTGCGGCAGTACTTACGCGAGCACAAGATCTCCTTCCAGCGCACCCGGACCTGGAAGGAGTCCACCGACCCCCATCGGGAGGCCAAGCTGGATCGGATCGAGGAGGTCACCACCCGCTTTCCCAACCGGTGTTTTGCCTTCGACCAGTTCGGGCCGTTGTCGATCCGGCCGCAGCCCGGCTCGGGCTGGGCGCGCGAAGGCAGACCCGAACGCTGGCCGGCCACCTACCGGCGTGACCAGGGCGTGCGCTACTTTCACGGCTGCTACAGCCTGAGCGATGACCAGCTGTGGGGCGTGGTCCGGACCCGCAAGAGCGGCGCCAACACGCTGGCCGCGCTCAAGAGCATCCGCAAGGCCCGCCCCGACGGCGCGCCGATCTACGTCATCTGCGACAACCTGTCGGCCAACACCACCCCGGCCATCCGCGCCTGGGCCGCCAGCAACAAGGTCGAGCTGTGTCTAACGCCGACCTATGCCTCATGGGCCAACCCGATCGAAGCGCAGTTCGGGCCGCTGCGCACGTTCGTGATCAGCAACTCGCACCATCCCAACCACACCGTGCAGACCCGCAAACTGCAGGCCTACCTGCGCTGGCGCAACGCCAACGCCCGTCATCCCGACGTGCTGGCCGCCCAACGCCGCGAACGCGCCCGTGTCCGCAGCGAGAAACAACGACGTTGGGGCCGACCACTCGTCCGAGCAGCCTGATCACTCAAGCCGGTGAACGTTCGTGGTCACCGCACTAGCAGAACACAGTCGGATCTTCACAGGGAAGACGGGAAGGGCTGAAATCAGACTGGGTAGGCGAGCAGTTCGAGCGCCTGGCGTTCGCGGCGCGGGAACGCTGAAGGAACGCGGCGACGTTGCCCTTACCGTGTAAGCACAGGTGGCCCGGTGTTGCGATGCCGTTCCCTTCCGCTGTACCGGGGTAGGCCCTGACCACAGGTCATAAGCGACAGAAGGCATCACCTCCCCCCGGGTGAACAGGGGACGAGGTGCAGCTCCAAGGCGCGATTGAGCCGATGCGGGCCAAAGCAGTCGACCAACTGCCCGAGGGCCCGGCAGGGAGCTACCTGTACGAGCCGAAGTGGGACGGGTTCCGCTGCATCGCCATGGTCTCCGAGGACCGCGGGGTGCACCTTCAATCCCGGCGCGGGGCCCACATCAACGACCTGTTCCCCGAGGTGGCGTGGGCGCTGCATGAGTACCTGCCCGCAGCGACGGTCGTGGACGGGGAGATCGTGCGCTGGGCGCCGGACGGGCGACTCGATTTCACGGCGCTCCAGCGCCGTAACATGGCCGGTCGCCGGGCTGAAGACCTTTCCCGAACCGAGCCGTGCCACTACATCCTGTTCGACATCCTGCGTACCCGAGGCCGCGACGTGGCGGGGCTGCCCCTGACCGAACGCCGGCGGATCCTGGAGAAGCTGTTCGTGGCTGTGCCGCCGGCTTCGGTGCTGGCACTATCGATGCAGACCGCCGATCCGATCGAGGCGTGGACGTGGTTCTGGTCACTGCATGTCGCAGGCGTTGAAGGGCTGGTCATCAAACCCGCCTGGTCGCGCTACAAGCCCGCGGCACGGGGCTGGTACAAGCTCAAGCACCGCACCACGACGCTTGCCCTCGTCGGCGGTGTCACCGGAACCCTCACCCGCCCGAGAGAACTGCTCCTAGGCCGCTACGACGACATAGGCCGGCTACGCGTTACGGCCCGCACCACCCGGCTGAGCACACCGGCCGCGAGTCAGCTCGCCCCCCTGCTAACCCCAGCAGGTCCCGCACATCCTTGGCCCGAGCAGCTACCACTGGGATGGGCGGGCGGCCTGTACGGCCAGCGGGAGCCCCTCATCTACGTGCGGGTGCAGCCGTGTGTAGTGGTGGAAGTCTCGGTAGACGTGGCAGCCGAGCACCGCCGATGGCGGCACGCGGCGAGATTCCTTCGTCCACAACCAGATCTGATGGCGGCCGACGTGCCGCTGAATCTTGATCTGGAGCGCTGACCAGCCGCCCGCCTCGTTCAGGAACTCGTTCAACCGTACTTGGCATGATGCCGAATTTGGCATGATGGGCGTATGGTGAGGTGTATGACGATCGACCAGACGAGCATGGAGACGCTCGGCATCGCAGCGGCCCGCGACAAGCTCGGCCCGCTGGTGTCCCGCGCGGTCATGTCCCACCGCCCCACCCGGATCAAGCGCTCCGATGAGGAACACGCCGTCCTCATCTCCGAGGAGGCGTTCGAGGAGTATCTGCGTCTCAAGCGCGAACGTGAGGCGGCGGACTTGCGTGAGCTGATGGCGGCCGCGGGTCGCGGTGAGATCGAGATGACTGTCTACGACTCGCGTGAGGCGGCGTATGCCGATCTAGGGTTGGACGGCACCGACCAGTGAAGCGTCCCGTCCACTTCACCCCCAAGGTCAAGGACGTCCTGCGCTCGGCGGCGCCGACGCTGCGGGCGTCGATCGTCGACGCGCTACTGGACCTGGCCGACGACCCGACGCCGCCCGGAGCGATGCCGTACGCCGACATCCCCGAGGCGTACGAGCTGGTCACGCCTACCTTCCGAGCGCTCTACTCCTACGGCCCCGACCTCGATCACGTGTCGGTCTGGGTGCTCCACATCAACACGTGACGACCACAGCTAAGACGGGGTGTCCAAGGTGAACGGCCCGACTAGAACGTGTGACTGTGAAGCCTTGGCGCAGACGTTGCGCACCTGCATCTCGACGCTTGGGCAGGAGGTCGAGGAGCGTGCCCAAGAGCTCGCCGAGGATCGTGTACGGAAGGCAGCGACATACGCCCAAGAGTGCTTGGACGTCGCGGAGCGCGCTGTGGCCGCAGCAGCGTCCACCACTCAGACCTTCCAGGAACTGCTGGCGGTTGTGGATCGCTTCCAGACGAAGCTCGATCAGCTACGTACGTCTCTGGTACTGGGCCAGCAAGTTACGGCAGGTCGCCGGACCCCTCCTGTCCGTACTGACCCTTCAACGGGCTGAGCAGGACGGAGCGCGCAGGGCTTGCTCAAGTAGGCGCGCCGCCTGCCCGCACCGGATAAGCCGTTCCCGCTCCCGTTTGTAGGTGACCAGCACGCTTTCGACAGCCTCGGGCGGGAGATGGGCTTTCAGTTCGAAGGAGGCGCGCCTGTAGCTGACGATCAGGGCGCGGTAGTCGTGCTGCAGGTGCAGGATCGCCGCCCACGCCAGAGCGATGGGGTAGTCGGCGAGCACCTGGTGCTGCCGGTAGTCAGCGGGCATCTGGTCGTACAACCAGGCCAGGGCGTGTTTCTCCCAGCCGGGGACGCCCGGGGCAGGCACCTGCGCGGGCCAGCCGGGCGGCCCCGCGACGGCCGGCTCCAGCTCTGGCTCCGGCTTGGGCTGGGTGGCCGGGGTGCGGGGGACGGACATGTAGCTCTGGCCGGGTACGGGTGCCACCTGGTCGATCGGCAGCCACTCCTCGCGAGGCTTCAGGCCCCCGCGATAGCCGGGGATGTTCTCAATCCACGAGACCTTCGCCTTGATCGCCTCGTCGTTCTCATCGACCAGCAGCTCCATGAGAGACCCCGCCTGATCAGGCAGGATAAGGATCGACGGCGGGTCGCTCATGCATCCCATGCTAGCCGCTATTCGTGCACATGTTCGACTGGTCCGGTGGCTTCCCTGCCGGGCAGGCCGTCCACGTGATCGGGCATGGCCGACCCTGCCTCAAGGCAGGGGTGAGCCAAGCACCGCCCCGGCGAGCGACTCCTCCGGCAGCGCGGGACGTTGCGCGGGCATCACCAGCTGAGAGGTGGCCCTCTCAAGTTCGGTGGCGCGCCGCTTGACGATCGTCAGCGTGGTGACCTCCCTGTCATCAGCCGACAGCATGGTCGACTCGCACGTCACCACGTCGTCGGGGCGGCACTTGGCGAAGACGATGTCGATGACCTGAACCGCGTGCCGATGCTGCTCATCGCGGCGTTCCAGGACGGCCTGCAGCGCCTGCTGGACGCGATCACCGTAGCGCAGGACCGTCGGGTCGACGTCCAGGAAAGCGGCGATCCGGTGCAGGGTGGCGTCGGCCGGGGTGCGGCTGTCGGACTCCAAGAAGCTGATGTAGGAATCGGACAAGCCCACCGCCTTGGCCAGTCGCATTTGCGACAGCCCCCGCGATTTGCGCTGGCGTCTGAGGCGGACGCCCATCGTTTCCGGTTGCGGCATGGAACCTCCCTGCTGACTCGTTGTCGCCGGTTGTTGAAACTGCGTCCCCGACCGGCCCATCACCGAGGGCTCAGGTGAGCAGTACGGCTCACCTGGTGTTGAGCCGAGGCTGCGGTCATGACAACACCGCGGCCGGACGGCCCTTGACCGCGGCCTGCCGTGGCGCCTGGGCGTGCTTGGCCCCGTCGTGCGCGGCGGTCCTTCCGGGCTTGCCCCCGGTCGTGGAGCGCAGCGCGGCGGCACGGGCACGCCGATCTTGCAGCGGCCGGTGTGCGGCATCCTCAGCCAGGGAAGCGCCGGTCTTGACGACGTTCTCCAGCCACTCCACAGCGCGCCGGACACCTGTCAGCCCGCCGCCGGCAGCGCCGAGGACTTTGCTGAGCGCCCAGGCGTCCGCGGCGATCCTGCGCGTGGCCAGGTCGGCGACGGTTTTGATCGCGCGCTTGCCCCGCGGATCCGCCAACACCTTGTCGGCGTGCGGGCCGAGTTGACGCTCGACCGCCACACCCACCTGGCGTGTGGCTTCATAGGTGTTGTTGAGCTGGTTCCACTCCGGCCGATCGCTCAGCGTCTGCGCGTACGCGCGCACGCCGGATACCGCCTGGGCCACGTCTGGGCGTTGCTGCCAGACGACACCGAGCTGGTCGGCCGGCACCCCATGCCTGAACTCACCCAACGCAAGATCGAACTTGTTGTCGACGGAGAGTTCCATGCCGAGCTGCTGTTTCAGCACGGCGAAGCCCAGGCGGATCTGGGCGAAGTCGGGGACCATCTCGGCGGGAATCTGGTTCTGGGCCGCCTCTTCCAGGCCTTGGTAGGCGCTGTCTAAGGCGGCTGAGGCCTCGCTTGCTGCCATCGGCGCGTCCTTTCTGCTGTCGCGAGGTCAATGCGCCGGCGCGAACCCGGCATGAGGCTGAAGCGCCTCCGTCTGGATGATCATGGAGGGTCGGTGAGTTGGCCTCTCGGCGCTGGTCATGCACCGCCACAGCGGCCCTTCCGGAGAGCGCAGCTCGCGCAGCGCCGGGTCAAGGTGGTCGCGGTGCCAGGTGCTCGGCCCGGTCCAGCCGCCGGCCTCGGGATCGCTGAGCTCCTGCCAGGCCAGCCACAGAGCGTGAAGCCGAGCGAGCGCCTCTTCGTGCTCCCACCACAGCGGACACCAGGGCAAGGTCGGGCTCGGCTCGCGCAGGTAGGTAGGGACGAGCAGGTCGTCGACCCATTGCCGCAGCAAAGCCAATTCGTCGGCGAAGGCTTCGCCCGCCAGGAGCAGGATGAAGGTAGGCGCCGCACCTGCCTCCTCTTCGACGGCGTCGGTATCGCTGTCGTCCTGGGGCGAGAGCTCAACGGCACCCTGGGGATCGGTCACGTTGGTCGTCCTTTCATCGAGGCCGGCGGAAGCGCGTGGCGCGGCGTGTGCAGAGCAGGCCAGGGCATGGCGGGCTACCTCCGGGAGAGCGTGGTTGGAGGGCGCGAGCGGGGGCTGCGCTGCGGGCGCTTACGCAGGGCGCGCCGGGTGATGTCGCGCTCGGCGCGCTTGGTGGCCGCGCGCAGCCGGTCGGCGTAAGGCTCGGCCATCCACGGTCGCAGCGTGATGACTGCGGCGCGGATGCCGGTCAGCAGCAGCAACGCGGTGCCCTTAGGCAGAGCGCGCACGTCGGCCGCGGAGTAGATGCGCTCCTTGCGGGAGGAGTGGCTGACTGAGCGGCCCTGCCGGCTGTGCGAGACCGAGGTTTCGGTGATGCGGTGTTCGCCGATCAAGCGGCTGATCTTCTCGGCGAAGTCGCTGTCGTCCAGGCCCGCGCCCAGGACCTTGACGGTGGCGGCGCCCCACAGGGCGTCCATCCCGGCCTGCCCCCACACCCGGGCGCCCTGCTGATAGCTCTGCAGGATGGTGACGATCGGAATGCCCAGGCTGCCTAGGAACGAATACAGATCGGGCAAGTCTTCGATCGGGGCGATGTTGGCGGCCTCATCCAAGATCGCCACGAGTGGTGGGTCGTTGCGGCCGCCAGCTCGCTCCGCCGCGCTGATGGCCGCCTGCAAGACAGCGTCGGCGAACGCGGCGACCAGCGGAGCGGCGCCGCCGCGGCCCTTCTTGCTAAACAGGTAGAGGGTGTCGCTGCCGGTGACGAAGTCCTCCGGGTCGAACTGCGGCTTGCCGGGATCGGGAGTGATCCACTTGCTGATCACGGGATCCAGCAGGCACGCCATCGTCTGGGCGGCAGTGCTGTAGACGCCGCCACGGGTCTCGGCGGGCAGGCGGATGGTCGACTGAAGATCGCCCGCCAGCCCGATCGCGCCGGCCTGGCGCAGCGCCTCCACCGGCGCGGGATCGGCGGGGTTGGCCAGCCAGTCCAGCACGTCATGGATGGTGCCGTCGCTGGTGGCGGCGGCGTGAAACAGCCCGCACAACAAGTTGCTCGCGGCCAAGGCCCAGTAGTTGCTCCGCTCGCTGGCCGAGAAGGCGCAGGCGATGAAGTGCCCGGACAACCTGCGGGCGCCTTCCACCGTGATCGCTTCGGCCAGCAGGTCCCACCACCAGTCCTGGTCGGCGTGGCAAATCTGCTGCGGGTCGAACACCCACAGGTGGCCGCGAGCGCTGCGGGGCGCCCAGGTGGTGGTGTAGGCGTCGGACTTGCGGCTGGTGAGCAGCACCGCGCCGGGCGCCCGGATCGCCATCGGCGCCACCAGCGCGGTGGTTTTGCCTGAGCGAGGAGCCATCAGCGCCAGGTAGACGTCTTCCCAGGAGCCGCGCAGTTCCACGCCGTTGTGCTCGCCGATCAGCATGCCGGCCTGGTCCGGCGGGATGTTCTTGGCGCCGGACAGCGACGGGCGCAGGCGGCGGGCGACCTTGGCCGCGCCGCGCGGGGTGAGGCCGCGCAGATCGCGCAGCCCGGCCAGGCCCGGATTGCGGGAGAACCACCGATAGCCGGCGGTGACGGCGGGTACGGCGAGCGCCGTGGTGGCGCCGGAGGTGACGGCGATGCCGCTCCAGACCGCCAGCGGCGGCACTCCCGGCCAGTCCTGCTCGGTGCCGTCGGGTAACCGCAGAAGCAGCGTCAGGCTGAACGGCGGGGGCCGCCAGCCCGCGCCGGACACCAGGGCGCCGAGCGTGCCGCCGAGCCAGATCATGGCGACCAGCACGCCAGCTGCCGCGGCGACCGCGAGGATCAGCCAAGGCGCGACGTCGGCCGGGTCGTGGCCTCGCCCTTCCCCGCTCATCGAACCCACCGCGCCCGCGGCCCCTGGGGCGCTCTTCTCGGCGAGAGCGGCACATGGGTGCGGCATCGTGGGGCGTTCACGAGCGTCCTCGCCGCATCGCCGCATCGGTGTCGTACAGCCGGTGCTCAGCCGCGGTCAGCTGCAGCCGCGCCGGGATGCCGACCCGCTGCCCGATCTTGATCAGCGCCTTTCCACGTCCGGGGTGCATCGTGGCGACATCGAGGCCAGAGGCCGTCGGCGAGGCCCATGAGGCGACGATGGCGATTTCGCTGGCGGTGAGCGGTCGTTGCGCCGAAACGCGTTCCAGTTCGCTGACGGGCATGGCCAGCAAGATCGCGATGTCGCATCGCTCCATAAGTCCGCGCGCCTTGGCCCGGTCTTCTTCCGTGGGCAGGGCTTCCAGGTCCGCCAGCCCGTGTGTGGCCATGATGACGATCTCGCCCTTGGCCCGGTTCAACCTGATGATGGCGTCGATGGCGGCGACCATTCCCGGCCCGGCGCGCAGTGCCCGCCACAGCTCATCCAGCGGCAGTACCACCTGACCGGGGAGCAAGCCGAACGCGCGGGCGGTGTCGATCGCGGCATAGCTGTAGGCCCAGGTGGCCAGCAGCCCCGCGGCCACAATATGATCGCCAGCGGTCAGGATCGGGGACAGGTCGATGGCCAGCGCGGGCTGGGACAGATCCACCGGCGTGGTGGTCTGCCGATCGAACAGACCGGCCAGGGGGCCGTCGCACAGGTTCTCCAGGGCCGCGATCACCGGCCGTACCGCGGCGAGGTAGCTGGCTTCGTCCCGGGTGATCAGCCGGTCACGGAGTGACTGCGGACTCTCGCGCAGAACCCGGATGACATCGGGAATCGTGGGGTCGACGCCGGCCGGTTGTGTCTCGGCCGCCAGCCGGATGGCGGTGTTGATCGCGGTGCTTTCCTCGGCGCCGGGGCGGCGGGTCAGGCCATACGGGGTGGCCAGCAGCGCGTGTAGGAGCTCGCCGCGGCGGCCGTTGATCTCGGCCAGCATCCGGTCCCGCTGTTCGGCTGGCAAGCCGTACACGTGGCGGCCGAGCGGTCCGGAGTCCAGGGGGTTGATGGCGTCCAAACCGCGGCCGATGCGGATGACCTGCCCCCCGAGCGCGCGCACCAGGCTGGTGTACTCGCCCTTGACATCTCCCGGCACCAGGAGCTTGCAGCCGTAGGCGACCAGGCCCAGGCATAGACGCTTGGCGACGGCACTCTTGCCGGCGCCCGGCTGGCCTTGGATCCAGACCGACGGGTTGGTGGTCAGCCTCCCCACCCAGCCGGGCGGATCGACGCACACAAGCTCGTTCGCGAGCAGATCCGGTCCGATCGGCACCCCCTCGGCCGGCAGGCTCCCGGCTTGCACGAAAGGGAACAGACCTGCGACTTGCACCGTGGTGCCGAGATAGATCGAGCCGGGCTCGACGTGCGCGGCGCGGCCACGCTTCCAGCCGCGGCGCGGCGCTACCCGCTCCGGCGTCAGCTCGGGTCCGGCAGGAGGGCGCGGGCGGCCCGCCCGCCGCCGGTCACTGGTCACCGGGATACACCCCACATGGCAGCCCGGCGGCAAAGGCGCTCGCCTGGCCGCCGTAGGCCAGGCGCAGCTTGAGCCGGGCGTGCCCGGCGGCCTGCTCCACTTCGCGGCGGGCCTGGGCGAGTTCAGCGCGGGTGGGCGCCGTGGTCGTCACATACAGGCTCCACTGGACCAGGCCGGCGCCGTGAGCTTCTTCGATCGCGGCGCGGGCGGCGCGGTTGGCGTCGGCTCGGTCGCGAGCCGTGGCGTCGCGGCGGGTGCGTCGCTTGTACTCCTCGCGCACCGCGGCGGCGTTGACCTCCTGCTCCAGCAGCGCGCCGGCGACGTCGCGGGGCAGCGTCCGGTAGGTCAGGGTGACCCGGCGCCGGTACTGGCCTGGGCTGAGCAGACTGAGCAGCACGTCGTGGGAGACGCGCTGGCGGGGAGCCTCCAGCAGCACCCATGACATCGAGTGGGAGCCTTCGTGCTGGTAGGTGTCGTACCGGTCGCGGGCGTGCTCGGGTCGCGCATCGGCCCAGCGCAGCTTGTCCCAGTCGGCAGAGACGCTTTCGGCGTCCGTGTCGTAGGCGGTGCGGACGATGCGGATCAGGTCAGTCGCGCTGGCTCGGCGCAACACCTCGGCCCCGGCCGCCGAGACCGCCAGCCCGCCCAGGCTGCGCAGCACTTCGGCGACGGCGTTCGGCACCTCCCGAGGAGAGCTCGCGCCGATGGACGGGTCGCAGGTGAGCGAGAGTCGGGCGCGTACCTGGGCCGAGGCGCGCGGCGCGGTCGCGGTCAGCTCGCGGATCACCTGCTGGGCCAGGTCGGGGGGCGCCGGTGGCCAGGCGGCCCTGTACGTGGTCGGCCAGCTGGGTGCCGGGTTCGGGCACGAGTTCGACGGTCACGGCGGCGTGCTGGATCGATGCGTCATCGGCCAAGGTGGCCAGCAGATGTCCCCAGTTGGCGACCTGCCGGTTGACCGTGGCCGGATCGGCCAGCAGGGCGCCGGCCGGTGACAGCAGCACCGTGGCGGTCATGTGCCCGGTGCGCTGGTTCCAGACGATGCCGATGCGGCCCCGCCCGGGATCTTCGACATCCAGCAGGCGGGTCGGAGCCAGCACGCCCGGCAGGTCCCACCGTTGCGGCATCGGCGTGACCATCTGGCCCAGAGCGATGGTGTGGGTCCGCCATTCGGCCCACCGCCAGCGCATCCAGGCCAGAGCGGCGTCCAGAACCAGGACGCCGGCGCGGCGGGCGACCGACAGCAGCGCGACGATGATCCCTGCCGGAGCCAGAAGTAGGGCCGCTCGCATCTCGACCAACAGGCCCGCCATCAGCGGCACGAGTACCGCCGCCAGCAGCATGATGGTCTGCCGGGTATCCAACGAACCCAGGCCCAGGCTCCGCGAACGCCGCCAGCCGCCGTAGGTGTACAGGTCGGTGCTGCTACTCATCAGCCTGGCTCACCCGTAGTTCCGGTCGATGATGGCTGGCTCGCTGCCGCCCCCGCCTCTGCCGCCGCTGTCACGCTCGGCGCGCTCGAGCGGATGCGTCGCGGCCGGCTGGCCCTGCTCGCCGGTCTGACCTGGGGCCGCCACCTGCGCGCCAGCGGCCTGACCGAGCTGCTCGGCGCCGCCGACCACGACGCCGGCACCGGCGATGACGGCCCCGACGGGACCGGCCGCCCCCGCCGCGGCGCTGCCCGCACCGGCGGCGCCGCTCGCGCTCGCCGTACCCGCGGACCCGGCCGCGCCCGCGGTGCTGGCGCTGCCGGTCGCGCCCGCCTCAGCGGCGACCCCGCCCTTGGCGGCACCCGTTCCGCCGGTCGCGGGGGCCGGGTCGGCCCCGGGCGTCAGCTGGGCGGACTGCGGGTCAGCGACCGGTGACGTTCCCGGGGCCGCATCGGTGCTTGACTGCTGGCCGGTGGCGTGCTGGTCGGTGCGCTGGTGTTGGCTGGACGGGGTGCCTTGCTGCATCCGCTGCTCCTGTTCGGTCGCCGACGTGGGCCCCGACCCAGGGCCTGCTCCCCCGCTGTCGCTCCCGCCGCCGCCCATCTTCGAGGTCGCCATCCAGGCGGCCTGGCTCAACCATGAGCCCGCGCCGCCGCCGGCTGCGGCCACGCCGAGCGGCGCGAAGATCTTCACCAGGGCGGGCATCGCGATCACGGCCAGGACGAACATGATCAGCGCGTACAGCAGCCCGGCGATCTCGGTGGACTCGCGAAACTGCGCCACAGCCGCGACGATGATCAGCGACACGATCGGCTTGTAGGCGGCGACCGTCAGGATCGCGGTGATCGTCTTGGGCAGCCAGGCGCGGGTGGCGTTGGTGCCGATGCTGCCGGCAGCCGCGATCGGCAGCATCAGGGCCAGGATCGGGATCGTGGCGTTGCGCAGCCACAGCACGATCACCTGGATGATCAGCACCAGGATCAACAACGTAGCCAGCTGGATGGTGAGCCAGGCCGGCATTGCTGCCTTCACCACCGCCCCTTCAGCGGTGGTGGTGATCAGCTTCGAGGTGAGCATGGCGACGATTTGACGGTTGAGCAGTCCGTTGCGGGCCAGGTCACCCAAGATCCACTCCGACAGCAGGTCGGAGGTGCGCATCACACCGCCGGTGACCGCGACCCCGCACAAGGAGACCAGGCCGGTGATGACCAGCCCCTGGAAGGCTTCGAGAAGGGGCAGGCCCCGGCCTTGGATCATGGTGCGGATGGCCTGCCAGATCAGAAGTATGACGGCGATCATCATGCCGATCGACAACGTCATGCCATACAGGCGCATCGCGCCCTGCTGCTCCAGATCGAAGCTGGTGAGCTTCAACCACATCTGCAAGAAGATGTTCAGCAGGGTTTCCGCCGCCGCCATCACCAGCGCGGTCAGCGGGGTGAGCAGCGTCTTGTCCAGGCCCGTCGCGGCGACTTCGGCTGCCCGGTCACCGACGTTGCTGAGCACGCACTGAGGCAGCAGGACCTGAGGGCCGGTGGGGGCGCACTCGACCTTCCTCTGAAGGGGAGGGGCGGTGGGTTTGCTGCTGGCGGCAGGTGTGGGGGTCGGCGTCGCGGACCCAGCCCCGTCGGCGGTCGCAGCCATGGGAGCCAGAGCGGCCGCGGCTGCCGCGCCGTCCTGGCCGTGCGCGGCGGACCCGAGCCCGCAAGCCAGCAGCAGAGCCAGCACCACTCCGATGAGCAGCCGGCCGGGGTGGCGCGTGGAAGGCCAGAAGCGGTGAGACATGCTCATCCCGCCTTCGACGGCCGGATGGCCGACCAGCCGAGCTGGTTGAAATCGGCGCTGCCCAGCTCGGCGTAGCGCAGCGTGGGCATCTGGTCGGCCGGAGTGCGTACCGCGAGCCAGTCGCCGTCGCGAACGTCGGGATGCCAGCGCATGTGCACGGTTACCGCGCCGGAGGCGCTGATCACCGGTTGGTCCCGGCTGGCCAGCAGGTCGACCTGGAGGTTGAGGTTGACGATGATGTTGTCGCCATCGCGGGAGGTCCAACGTACTCCGGTCGGCTGGACGAGGATGCTGGCCTCGGGCGGCAGCCCGGCCTGGGCGTCGACGCCGATCTGCTGGCGGAACCAGGCGACTCCTTGCAGGGCTTCCTCGCGCGTGGCCGCTCGACCGGCGGGCGCGATGTAGACCTGGACGGCCTTGACCGCCGCCGCCGCATCCAGCGTCCAGGACGCCTGGTACAGCGCGGCCGCCGCGCTGGCGGCACCGGCAGGGGTGCGCGCAAAGCGCACCGGGTAGCGGTCGGCCAGCATGGCGGAGGACTCAGGCAACTGCGCCCAGCGGGTCGGGCGCACGTAGCCGTACGGGTCGGTGGACGCGGCGGGCGCGGTAGGTCCCGCGCTCGGCTGCGTCGGCGTTGGCGACGAGCTGGCCTGCGGGCCGGCGCTGAGCGGTGCAGGTTCGCGTGACAGTAAGCCCACGACGGCGGCCGCCACGATGAGGGCCAGGACGCCGATGCCGACGAGGGCGCTGCGCGTGCGGCGCTTGGCCAGCGCGTCCAGTTCGCTGGTGGTCGGCATGTCAGGCCGATCCGCCGGCGAAGAACATGATGATCGATGCCGCGCTCATGACGACGGCGATCCCGCCGAAGATCCAGGGGATGCTGGCGGCGCCGTCTGCGGCCAGGTTGCTCCGGTTGCTCTTGCCCGCCATCATCTTGGTTCCCGCGTAGATCATGGACACCAGCGCCACGGCCAGGGCAATCCACTTACCGGCACCGACAAACCGCTGAAAGTAGGCCTTCAACTCCGCAGGTGGAGCCGGTGGGGCGTCGGGAAGCTGGAAACCGTTGCCGCCCGGGCTGTCAGTGCTGACAGCCATGGGGACCTGGTTGCCCCCGGCCGGGCCGGGGGTGGGCAGGAGCCCACTGAGTTGATCGGCGGCCAAGGTGAGCGCATCGTTCAGCGCCTGTAACAGGTGAGCGGTCACGGATTTGGGCCCTTCGAGAGCAGCGCCCGCTGCAGCGAACGGGCGGTTCGGGTGACGCGGCCGCGGGCCTTCAGCGCCGCCTGCCGGTCGAGCTGGCGTAACGCGAACAGGTACGGCACGCGCACGGTGAGGACGGCCTCGCCGCTGATCGCGCGCAGCCGGTAGCGGGCCAGGCGCGGCGGAGGGAACGGCGCATCGGCCACGATGATCAGCGCAGGGCGTGGCAGGTGCCCCGGCCAGGCGGCGATCATGCGGGCGGCGTGCTCGGCGCCCTCCGCCGTGGCCTTGACGACCAGTGCGGCGCTATGTCCGTCGGGAACTGCGCCGGCGAATTCGAACGCGGCAGGGTGAGCCCGTCGGTGGTTGAGCAGGTCGATGACCATGCTGGTGCCCGCTCCGCCGTGGGCGCCGATCAGAGTCCACTGAGGCTTCGGTACTCCGTGTTTTGACGATCGCACTTGCATCCCTTTAGGCAATTCCGCCACATTAGACACTTGACACACACATTTACCAAATCTTGACAGGGTTTGGCGATAGGGCGTCAAGGGATGAGAGGGCAAAATGCGAACCGTTGTGCCGATCGTGCTGGCGATCGTGCTGTTCACCGCCCTCTTGCCGCTTATCGTGCTGCTCGCATCCACCGAAGCCGTCTCGGCCATGCTGCCGACGAGCCGGTCAATCGGGCAGGGCGAGGACCCGATCGACGTCGAGGACATACCGCCGGAGATGCTGCGGTTGTACGTGGCCGCCGCCCGCACCTGCCCCGGGCTGCACTGGTCGGTGCCGGCCGCAGTCGGCAAGATCGAATCCGACCACGGCCGGTCGGATCTGCCGGGCGTCAAGAGCGGCACCAACAGCGCCGGTGCCGCCGGCCCGATGCAATTTTTGATCTCTACCTGGGGCGGCGCCGCGAAGATCAAGGCGGGGACGTTGCTCAACGGGTACGCCGCCGACGGCGACGACGACGGCTGGGCGGACGTCTACAACCCGGCCGACGCGATCTACGGCGCGGTCAAGTATCTGTGCGCCTCCGGCGCCCCCGCCGACGTGCGCCAGGCCTTACACGCCTACAACCACTCCTGGGCCTACGTCGAGGACGTACTCGCCCAGGCCGAGCGCTACCGCCAGGTCGCCATGACCAAGCCGCAGGCCCGCCAGGCCTTCGCCCCCGAGCAGCAGGGCAGCGGGGACATGCTCACCCCGCGCACCCGCCGCATCCGGGACCTGATCAAGCAGCAGTTCGGCGTCCCATACGGCATCGGCTGTTACAGAGCGATCGAAGACGGAGGAGAGCATCCCCGAGGCCGCGCCTGCGACTTCATGCTGTCGACCCAAGGCCGGATGCCCTCCCCCGGCGAGTTGGCCCGCGGCGACGCGATTGCCGCATGGGCGCAAGCCAACGCCGACACCTTGGGCGTCCTGTACGTCATCTGGCGACAGAGAATCTGGAACTCCGGCATGGCCGACAGGGGTTGGCGGCCTATGAGCGACCGCGGCTCCATCAACGAGAACCATTTCAATCACGTACACATCAGCATGCGCTAGAAGTCTTTTTACAAGGTTCCATGCGGTGAGTCAGGGAACATTGTTGCCTTATGTGATGGTTGATTCTATGCTCGCCCGATATGCGGGATGATCAGCATGGACATCACGTCAACAGACCCCCGGTGTCGGGGCCTGCGGCGCTGACGCACCTGTCAGGTCGGCAGCCGTTCGACGAGCCGTTCGAGCACACGGGATGGCCACACCCAACCCAGCAAGCCGACGAGTCCAGCCACCACACCACGAACTCCGAGCAGGCTGACGGCGAGGTGGAACTAGGCTTCTTGGCCGAGGTTTCACCTGACCGGGAATTCTGGTCCGACAGCGAAGAGGACGACGAAGCCGAGAACGAGGAACCTTGGGACGATCTGTCCTCCCATCGGCGACGTCGCCATCGCCGGGTGCCGATGGGACTCGCGGCAGGAGCAACGGTCGGCGGTGTGGCGCTACTGATCGGCATCTGGTCCATGGCCAGTACCGGCAACGGCCCCCCTGCCGAGTCAGCCGCGACTTCGCCTTCCTCCTCTGTCCAGTCCATCCTGGACTCGCCGCCGCCTCCTCCCGAAGGTGAGCCGACCGAACCGATCAGGACCCTTAAACCCAGCCGTAAACCGGTCGTCTCACCAACGACCAAGGCGCCGAAGCCACTCGAGACCAAAACCGCTCGGCCGACTCACAAGCTCACCACTAGACCCTCGGTCCGGCGCAGCCCAACGGCCCGGCCGACCAAACTCAAGGATACGGTCGAGCCGGCAGGCCCCACGGAAGCACCTCCCCCGCCCACCGGCGAGCAGGACGACGAGCCGCCGCAGACCGGCCCCACTGAGATACCTCCACCACCCGGCGGGTAAAACGCGGCGGCAGTGTCGTGGGCCCCAGCCCATTCTTCTAGCACGCCAGCTGGGTCCGCTCGGCACCGGTTCCTCAACATGCCGTTCCTGGCTACCTGGCCCGCCTGACCGCACGCCCCGAGGGCTCCTGCATGAAGCCATGGGGTGCCTGCCCGATCACGGCAACATCCTGATCTCCAGCGGCGGCATCGGCCGCTGCCGCGCCCTGGGGTGCGGCCGAACCCGGGGCTACGGCCGCGACGCCACCCTGTGTGCGCCGAACCCGCCACGCACCGCCTGGTCGACGAGCACCCCGGGTCATGGCGGAGCGGCGCGGACACTGAAGTCCACGAGCTCGCACAGCGACAGGCATGCCCCGGCTACGAACCGCCTCCAAGCGTTCGATAGCAAGGAAGTCTTGCAACGATCAAAGTCTTGACTGGTAAACTTTTTGACCGCTAGAGTGTGTCGAGTTAGCCGTTGACCTGGAGGTTGTGATGCCGAGAAACGACCTCACACCACGGCAAGAAGAACTCGCCAACGCCGTCACCGCCGCCCTTCGTGCCGCTGACATCGCCATCCGGGCAGCGATCCGCGAAGCCGCCAGCGCAGGGGTTAGCGCCAACGAGATCGCCCGACGGGCGGATAGCAAGGTCTCCGGCGTGCGTGGCTACAGCCGCCCAGTGGTGCTGGAGATCCTGGGCGCCGACGACATCCGCTCCACCGCGCTCGCCGCTCTGGAGGAAGCGCAACTCGAGGTCGGCGACCGCTGCGACGAACAGGCCCACGTCGTGGTGTGGGAGGGAGCGGTCAGATCGGTGTGGGTCTGCCTGGCCGCAGCCCTGCGTGGGCACCCGGCCGCCACTCGGCGGGATCTGGCCGCCAGGGTCGAGACAGCGCTGAGCGCGGCTGGCCTGCGCCTGCGCCAGAACCAGAAGGAAGGCGACACGCGGCAGGCTCTCGGCGACGGCGAGACCATGGAGATTTACAAGACCTGACGCCCGCCGCGTCGCTGCTACCTGCGGAAAAGCGCCTTTGAAGCGTCTGATGCATCTCACAGCTACCGATAAGTAGATCAACGCTCTACTGGCATTTGTCCCCCTGGTATGGACTGCACCAACAGCCTCAGAAGACGGAATAGGCTCAGCGGACCAGCCGGGCTGGCGGAAAGAACAGGAGAACTGGTGAGCGATTCCTTCGTCCATCTGCATGTCCACACCGAGTACTCGATGCTCGACGGCGCGGCGAAGATGAAGCCGCTGTTCGCCGAGGCTGCCCGGCTGGAGATGCCAGCCATCGCGATGTCGGATCACGGCAACATGTTCGGCGCCTACGAGTTCTTTCAGACCTCCAAGGGCTCCTCGGTGAAGCCGATCATCGGTATCGAGGCGTACGTGGCGCCGGAGAACCGCTTCGTCAAAAAGCAGGTCTTCTGGGGTCAGCGTGCCGAGACCGGTGTGGCCGACGGCGAGGGCGGCAAGGACGTCTCCGGCGGTGGCCGGTTCACGCACATGACCATGTGGGCCAAGGACGCCGCAGGCCTGCGGAACTTGTTCAGGTTGTCGTCGCTGGCCAGTTTTGAGGGCTACTACAGCAAGCCGCGGATGGATCGCGATCTGATCTCGCAGTACTCCGAAGGGATCATCGCCACCACGGGATGCCCGTCGGGGGCGGTGCAGACGCGCTTGCGGCTTGGTCAGTACGACGAGGCGGTCAAGGTCGCCGCGGACTATCAGGACATGTTCGGCAGGGAGAACTACTTCCTGGAGTTGATGGATCACGGCATCGACATCGAGCGCGAAGTCCGGGCCGACCTGCTGAAGCTCGCCAAGCAGCTGAACATCCCGCTGCTGGTCACCAACGACAGCCACTACGTCACCGAGGACCAGGCCGACGCGCACGACAGCCTGCTGTGCGTCGGTGTGGGCAAGAACAAGGACGACCCCAACCGTTTCCGGTTCAACGGCTCGGGCTACTACCTCAAGAGCGCTGAGGAGATGCGCCGGCTGTTTCCCGAACTGCCTGAGGCGTGCGACAACACGCTGCTGGTCGCCGAGATGGTCGGCGACTACAGCGACGTGTTCGCCTACGTCGACCGGATGCCGCAGTTCCCGGACATGCCCGAAGGCGAGACGCAGGAGTCCTGGCTGCGCAAGGAGGTCGAGCGTGGCCTGGAGATGCGCTACGGCAGCCCCGTGCCCGTCGAGGTGATGGAGCGCTACGAGACCGAGATGAAGATCATCGGTCCGATGGGGTTCTCCAGCTACTTCCTGGTCGTCGCCGACATCTGCAAGTACGCCCGGGACAACGGCATCCCGGTTGGCCCCGGCCGAGGCAGCGCCACCGGCTCGATCGTCGCCTACGCCACCCGCATCACCGAGCTCGACCCGCTCGAGCATGGTCTGCTGTTCGAGCGTTTCCTCAACCCCGAGCGCATCAGCCCGCCCGACATCGACCTCGACTTCGACGACCGCCAGCGCGACCGGATGGTGCGCTACGTCACCGAGAAGTACGGCAGCGAGATGACCGCGCAGGTCAACACCTTCGGCACGATCAAGGCCAAGGCCGCGGTCAAGGACGCCGCCCGCATCCTCGGCTACCCGTTCGTGGTCGGCGACAAGATCACCAAGGCGATGCCGCCGGACGTGATGGGCAAGGGTGTTCCGCTGTCGAAATTGTTCGACACCGATCACCCCCGCTACGCCGAAGGCGCCGAGATCCGCGCCCTGTATGAGAACGACCCCGACGTGCGCAAGGTGATGGACACCGGCCGCGGCATCGAGGGCCTGATCCGTGGCACCGGCGTTCACGCCGCGGCGGTCATCTTGTCCTCCGCGCCGTTGCTGGACTTGATCCCCATGCACATGCGGGACAAGGACGGCGTGATCATCACAGGCTTCGACTATCCCTCATGCGAGGAAATGGGCCTGATCAAGATGGACTTCCTGGGTCTGCGGAACCTGGGCATCATCGATCACGCCATCAAGATCATTGAGCAGAATCGGGGCATCAAGCTCGACACCCTCACCATCCCGCTGGATGACGCCACCACCTACCAGCTGATGGCCCGTGGCGACACCCTCGGTGTCTTCCAGCTGGACGGCGGCCCGATGCGGCAGCTGCTGCGGCTGATGGAGCCGACCCGATTCGAAGACATCGCCGCCGTGCTCGCCCTGTATCGGCCCGGCCCGATGGCGGCCAACGCGCACACCAACTACGCCCACCGCAAGAACGGCCGCCAGGACATCGAGCCCATCCACCCGGAGCTGAAGGAGGCGCTGGAGCCGATCCTCGGACCCACCTTCCACCTGCTGGTCTATCAAGAGCAGATCATGGCCGTCGCCCGGGAACTGGCCGGATACACCCTCGGCGGCGCCGACCTTCTTCGCCGGGCCATGGGCAAGAAGAAGAAGGAGATCCTGGACGCCGAGTTCGCCAACTTCCAGGCGGGCATGCGCGGCAACGGCTTTTCCGATGAAGCCATCCAGGCGTTGTGGGACGTCATGCTGCCCTTCTCCGGGTATGCGTTCAACAAGTCGCACACCGCCGGCTACGGTCTGGTCGCGTACTGGACCGCCTACCTCAAGGCCAACTACCCGGCCGAGTACATGGCCGCGCTGCTCACCAGCGTCGGCGATGACAAGGACAAGGCCGCCATCTACCTGGCCGAGTGCCGCAAGATGGGCATCCAGGTGCTGCCGCCGGATGTCAATGAATCGCAGCTGGACTTCGTCGCCGTCGGCGACGACAAGGTGCGCTTCGGTCTCGGCGCGGTCCGCAACGTCGGAGAGAACGTCGTCGAGGGCATCGTCCAGGGCCGCAAGAAGGGCCCCTACACCGACTTCAACGACTTCCTCGCCAAGATCCCGCTGACGGCCTGCAACAAGCGCGTCATCGAGTCGCTGATCAAGGCAGGCGCGTTCGACTCGCTCGAGCATCCCCGCAAGGGCGTGCTGATGATCCACGAGCAGGCGGTCGACTCGGTGATCGGCATCAAGAAGAACGAAGCCCACGGCCAGGATTCGCTGTTCGGTGGCGACGATGCCGGCGATGACGAGACCTTCTCCGTCGCCATCCCCGAGCTGGAATGGGACCGCAAGACCAAGCTGGACTTCGAGCGCGAGATGCTCGGCCTGTATGTGTCCGACCATCCGCTGGCCGGCACCGAGCGGCTGCTGGCCCGCAACCGCGACACCACGATCGCCGAGCTGCTCGACAGCGGCCGCGACGACCGCAGCGACGTGCGGGTGTGCGGCCTGATCACCAAGGTGGAACGACGCGTCAACAAGGCCGGCAACGTGTGGGCGATCGTCACCGTCGAGGACATGGACAGCGCCGTGGAATGCCTGTTCTTCCCCAAGAACTGGGAGCTGTACAGCCCCGAACTGCGTGAGGACGCGGTCGTATCGGTCGGCGGGCAGATCAACAACCGCGACGGCGCGATCAGCATCTTCGCCAACGACCTGACCCCGATCGACGTCTCCGGCGTCACCAGCGACTCCGGCCACCCGATCACCCTCCAACTGCGCGAGGAGCGCCTCACCGCGCAGTTGGTGGAGGACTTGCGCAACGTGCTGAAGACGCATCAGGGTAAGGTGCCGCTGCGCATCAACCTGCGCCAGCCGAACGGCAAGATTAAGGTGCTGGCGGTTCCGGAGTTCTCGGTCACCTCCGAGCCGTCGTTCGCCGCCGACGTCAAGGCGCTGCTTGGCCCGGAGGCGATTGCCCTATGAGCGCTCAGCGGCGGGTGGACATCATCTCCTCCGACCGGACGCCCCCCTGCCCGCGCTGCGGCCAGGAAGGGCTGCTGCAGGCCCGTGTCCCGCACGGGTGGGTCAACGCCAGCGGCGCCCTCGTGCAGGGTCGCAACGGCGTCGTGTTGTGCGCGACCTGCGACGCCGATCAGCCGCACGCGGCGGCGCTCATCACGTGGTTTCACGTCAACGGTCAGGTGGAGGTCGGCGCCGAACACGAGTTCAAGCGTCTGCTGGTGGCATGGGCCGAGCATGTACACGTGCCGCTGCTGGATGAGCGGGCGTTGACTGAGGAAGCTGCCCTGTGGCAGGAGGGCGAACTGTAGGAGCGGCGTCTTCCTGCGGCGAGGTCGGCGCGCTGGCGTGCGAAAGAGCCCGGCACCTCCATGAGAGGGGCTGCCGGGCACACTTAACCTCCTCGAGGCCTGCATGCCCTTGTCATCCGCTCCGGGGCGGAGATGCCGGAGCGACCCGCAGGCGGATTAGCATCTCCTCGATGCGCCGCCAGGAGCCGAGCGTTTCATCAGCATCGGTGATGCGGCTACTGGCGCTGCGACGCGGGATGCGCCCGGCGGTGGGCGGGAGGGAAAGAGCGGACCAGCACTCCTATCGGCGGGTGGGGGGCTCGGGCATGGGCGCAGTGCGGGCCACGGCTCCGGCTGCTGCGGCGGCGGCGGAACGGCATAGGGGCGAGCCGAATAACTTCGCGCCTGGACAGGCAGACCCGGCTCAGGGCGATGTGGTCCGGCTCGGCCAGCACCGTACCGGCTTCCGTTTCCGGTTCGGTGTCATAGCCCCAGGAAGGATCCGTCTAGCCGTCCTCCTCCCGAAGCTGACCTCAGCCCCAAAGTAACGCTGGGTAACTGAATGGCTTACCGGAGTGGCGCGGGTGGCTACGGTTGCTGTTCCGCTTGGGCGGCGGCCAGGGTCTTGTGGACGACGCCAACGGAGACCTTGACGCCGGCGGCGATGGTGCGGATGGATTCGCCGCGCTGGCGGCGGGAGAGGATGGCGGCGCGTTTGTCGTCGTCGACCACGGGGCGGCGGCCGCCGACACGGCCTCGGCGCCGGGCGGCTTCGAGACCGTCTTTGGTCTTGCGGACGATGTCGCGGCGCCGGTCTTCGGCCAGGGCGAGGGCCAGGTCGAGGATGAGGGAGCGTTCGGTGTGCTCGCCGGCCGCGATGCCCTCCAGCACCTTGACGCCGATGCCACGCTCGAACAGGTCGCTCAGCACGATCAGCCCCTCCAGGAGGTTGCGGCCAAGCCGGTCGACTTCCTGCACGGTGAGCAGGTCGCCGTCGCGGATGTGCGACAGCGCGGCCAGCAGCGCGGGCCGGTCGTCGGTCTTGAGCTTGCCGCTGGTCTTCTCCTCGAAGACTTTCAGGCAGATGGGGTCGAGGGCGTCGTGCTGGCGCCTGGTCGTCTGCTTGTCGGTGCTGACCCGGACGAGGCCGATGAGCGCCACGGCGGCCCGCCTTCGTTCATCAAACGTGGTGTGTGAGGTAGATGAACCCTACTGGAAAATGAACGGCCAAATGAATGCTAGAACCGGACAGAGAGGCATCTCCGCCGGACCTCTGGCCCGTGTTCGTCAAATAGACGAACGTTCGTACGCGTGCACCTGCACTCAGCTCAGCCTCACTCGCGGGCCAGCGGGCGTCGCGGAAGAAGCGTTGGTCGGCATCGGCCGCAGCGCCGCCCACGCGGCCGAGCCATGATCCATCTAACGGACGATCCGTACCTCCGCACCGGGTAGATCAGACCACCAGCGGTCATAGCGGCGGTAAACGCCCGGCTCGCGGTCGGCCAGCAGCGCCGCCAGCGCCTGCGCCTCGGCGGCCAGCTCGTCCCACACCTGGTCGGGCAGCGGATGGAACGCGGCGGCCTCGATCCCATCCCCGGCCGGCCGCCACACGCCAGCGACGTAGCCGTCGACCAGAAGCGCCGGCAGGACATCGCCGTAGGTCCGGGTGACGAGCCTGCGATACTGCGGCGGGATGATGCGCATGGGGGTGCCGGGGTTCTTGTGCCGGGTCGAGAAGGACCGCCGCCGGGCCACGCTGCTGGCCACGGTGGGGAAGCGATAGGTGATGAGCCGCCAAATCGCGCCTGAACTGGGAATTTCGACAGCGTGCTTCCGGGGCCGAGTGTGGTGATGGAGGAGCGATCGGATGGTGCTCGAGCGTGGGATGAACCGTCCGGGCCTGGCCGCGGTGATCAGTGCCCCGGCGTTCAGATTCCGGTTTTCTCAAAGCTCAGCGTGGTAGGCGCTCGTCTGCTCGCCGAGTCGGAGCGAGCAGACGAGCATGGGGCCGCTCGGTGGCGTGGGTCTACATGGTCGTCCCGCCTGAGACGTCGAGCCGGTGTCCGGTGACATAGCGACTGTCGTCGGAGGCCAGGAAGGCGACGGTGTCGGCCACGTCCTGCGGCGTGCCCAGTCGGCCGAGGGGCGTCTGTGACGACAGCCAGGTCAGGGCCTCGCCGACCAGGCGTCCTTGGTGCATGTCGGTGTCGATGACGCCGGGGGCCACGAGGTTGACCGTGATGCCGCGCGGTCCGAGTTGCTTGGCCAGGGCGACGGTCATGACGTCGAGCGCGGCCTTGGACATGGCGTAGTCGATGGCCCTGGGCATGGCCGCTCCGCGGGTCAGCATGGTGCCCACGGTGATGATCCGCCCGCCGTCGCGCAGTCGTGGCAGGGCTTGCTGGGTGATGAGGAACGGGGCGGTGGTGTTGACCGCGAACAGGCGTTCAAGGCCTTCCCGGGTGACGCCGTCGATCTCGTTCTGGTCGTCGAGGATGCCCGCGTTGTTGACCAGGATGTCCAGCCCGTCGGCGTGGGCGTCGAAGGCGGCCCACAGGGCTTCGGCGTCGCCGGGCGCGCCCAGCTCGGCGTGGACGGCGAAGGCCCGCCCGCCGGACGCTTCGATGGCGGCGACGGTGTCCTTGGCGGCGGCGTGGTTGCCGCCGTAGTGCACGGCGACCCGGGCGCCTTCGCGGGCCAGCCGGGTGGCGATCGCGCGGCCGATGCCCCGGCTCGCGCCGGTCACCAGCGCCGTCTTGCCGGTCAATGTGGTCATGATCATGCCTTTCTGCTTCATGCGGTGTAGGGAGTTATGGCCTTGGCGTCGCGCAGAATGCGCGCCCACCAGGTCACCTGGTCCAGCAGGGTCTTGGCGGCCGCGGCCGGGCCGACCGGGTCCTTCGGCTGTCCGTTGCCGTCGAAGCACTCCCACGCGCCGTGGAAGCTGACGGTGTCGCGGGTGGTGACGGCGTGCAGTTCGGCGAAGACGGCACGCAAGTGCTCCACCGCCCGCAGGCCTCCGGAGAGGCCGCCGTAGGAGACGAACGCCACCGGTTTGGCGTGGAACTGCTGGTTGTGCCAGTCGATGACGTTCTTCAGGCCGGCCGGGTAGCTGTGGTTGTACTCGGGGGTCACCGCCACGAACGCGTCGGCGGCCGCCAGCCGCGGTGTCAGCCCGCCGAGGGCCTCCAGCACCGGCGTAGGCGCGGACATCGACGGGGCCGCCCCGCCGATCGGCGCCTCGGCCAGGTCGATCACGTCGACGTCCAGGTCCGGGCGGGCTTCGGCCTGGGCGGCGAACCAGCCGGCCACGGTCGGGCCGAAGCGGCCGTCGCGGACGCTGCCGACAATGATGGCCAGCCTCAGCGGGTCAGTGGTCACGGTGTTCTCCCTTCGTAGTGGCGGCCTGTCGCAGGGCCGCCAGCAAGGTGGTCTCGGTCTGGGATCCGGTGAGCGGGGGCAGGTTCTCGATGAGGAAGACCGGCACGCCGGTGATGCCGAGGCGGCGCACGCGGTCGAGCCGGGTGCGCACTTCCTGGGAAGGCACGTGGCCGGTGGTGATGCCGACCTTGGCGGCCAGTCGGGCGAGCGTGGCGGGGTCGCCGATGTGCAGCCCGTCGGTGAAGTGGGCGCGAAACAGGCGTTCGGCCATGAGCTCGGCCTTGCCTTGTCGCGCGGCGTCGGCGATGAGGCGGTGGGCGTCGAAGGTGCCGGTGGCGATCGCCTTGCCGTACTCCAGTCGCAGGCCCTCACCGGCCGCGCGTTCGGCGAAGGCGAGCGCGTCGGCGGCCGCTTGCGGACCGAAGGTCTGTTCGAGGACTCCCAGCAGCGGACGCCCGTCGGCAGGGGCGCCTGGGGCGAGCTGGAAGGGCAGGAATTCCACCGTCACCGGCAGGCCCTCGGCCCTGAGCCGGTTCGCGGCGCGGGTGAAGCGGGTGTAGCCGAGGTAGGAGTGTACGCAGATGACGTCCATGATGAGCCGGACTTTCACACTCTGTGACATTGGCATGGGTGCCCCGCCTCACGCGGCCGCGGCGGGCTCGGCCGACGGGGCACCATCACGCAAGGGGACCTCGCGGATGAACCAGGCCAGCGCGAAGGCGAGGGCGCCCAGCGCGGCGGCACCGAGGGCCATGGCGTGGATGCCGTTGGAGACGGCGAGTCGAACGGCCTCCCGCGCGGCTGGCGTGAGCCGGATGAGCGCTTCGGGCGTCAAGGAGAGCCGGCTGGCGGCCTCCGCGCCGAGGCGGTCGATGAGGGTGTCCTGGAGCCGGGTGGTGTACAGGGCGCCGAGGGCGGCCACGCCCAGTGAGGCGCCCATGGTGTGCCAGAGGGTGACCGAGCCGCTGGCCGCCCCCATGTCCCGTGGCTCGGCGCTGTTGATGGTGATGATCGTGGTGGACTGCATGAGCAGGCCCACCCCGAGGCCGCCGATCAGCGTCAGGGCGGAGGCGAGCACCAGGTTGATGCCAGGCCGCAGCGTGAGGAGCGCGAGCATGCCGGCCGTCACGGTGGCGCCGCCGAGGATCGGGTAGATCCGGTAGCGGCCGTTGCGGCTGATCAGCCGTCCGGTGCCGATCAGCACGGCGACCATGCCGAGCATCGCGGGCAGGATCAGCAGGCCACTGGCGATCGGTGAGGCGCCGTGGACGAGTTGCATGTACTGGGGCAGGAAGGTGGCGGCCACCACCATGCCGACGCCGCCGAGGAAGCGGATGACCTGGGCGAGGGTGAAGTTGCGGTCGGCGAACAGCCGTAGCGGGACGATCGGTTCGGCCGCGCGCCTCTCCACGACCAGCAGGACGCCCACCGCCGCCAGCCCGATCAGGACGAGGGCCAGGATCGCAGGCGAACTCCAGGCGTACTGGGTGCCGCCCCAGCTGGCGACCAGGCTCAGCGCGACCAGGACCACCGTCAGCAGCAGCGCCCCCGCATAGTCGATGCGCGCCCTGATCCGGCGCGGCTCCAGCCGTACGGCGGCGCTGATGAGCAGCAGGGCCGCCGCGCCGACGGGCAGGTTGACGAAGAACGCCCACCGCCAGCCCACGTCGGCGAACAGGCCGCCGAGCAGCGGCCCGGCAATGAAGGCGATCGGCATCATGACCCCGAACAGCCCCATGAGCTTGCCACTGTGCCGGGGCGGCACCAGCTCGCCGATCAACGCCAGAGCACCGGTCATCAGGCCGCCAGCGCCCAGTCCCTGAACCATGCGGAAGCCGACGAGCTGGATCATGTCCTGCGCGGCTCCCGACAACCCGGAGCCCAGCAGGAAGATCGCGATCGCGGCCATGTAGACGGCCTTGCGGCCGTACAGGTCGCCGAGTTTCCCCCAGATCGGCGTCGAGGCGGCCATGCAGATCAGGTAGGCCGTCGCCACCCAGGAGAAGTACTCCAGGCCGCCGAGGTCTTTCACGATCGCCGGCAATGCGGGCCCGAGCATCATGCCGTCCAACGGGGCTGTGATCATGCCCAGCATCACGCCGATCACGCCCATGCGAAGAGATCGATCCACGCTTCCTCCATTTCGCGTACTTCGTACGTGAAATGGACCATAGCCATTCAGGTACCATGTACGCAAATGGAAGGGAAGGGACGCGCATGGCCGGCGAGGAAGCGACCAGCATCTGGATGCAGCCGGAGGCGCACGAGCGCTCCGGCCCGGGACGGCGCCCCGGCTACAGCCGTGAGCAGATCACCCGAACGGCCGTCCGGATCGCCGACGCCGAAGGAGTGGAGGCCGCTACCATGCGGCGGATCGCGGGCGAGCTGGGCACCGGCGCCATGTCGCTCTACCGCTACGTACCCCGGCACGACGACCTGTTCGACCTCATGATCGACCTGGCGATGAGCGAGATCGAGCTCCCCGGCAGCCCGTCCGGTGACTGGCGCGGCGACCTGACGCTGCTGGCCCGGCAGATCCGCGCCGCCGGCCTACGCCATCCCTGGCTGATCGCGCTGCTCACCAGCCGGCCCACGCTGGGCCCCCACCTGCTGCGCGTGCACGAGTTCGCACTCGGCGCCTTCAACGGGACCGGGCTCGACATCGACGACATCACCGGCTTCGTCGGCATGCTGAACGACTACATACACAGCGCGATCCGCCGCGAGATCGGCTGGCTGGAGGAGGCCCGCCGCACCGGCCTGGACCCCGAGCGCTGGAAGCGGGACTACATGGGACCGTACGTCCGCCAGGTCGTCGAATCCGGCGCCTTCCCCCTGTTCAACCGATCGGTTCTCGACTCCCGCACCGCCCACCTCGCCCCCGAGGAACGCTTCCGCCATGGACTCGACCGCATCCTCGACGCCATCGCCGCGCTCATCCCATCGCTCTGTCCTCGTTGAGCAGGAGGTCAGCAACGCTCGCGTCGCCGGTCCGTCGTCGTACACAGGTGGCATAGGCGAGTCCCGGCGGATCTCAGGCGGCCAGGCCAAGATCGAGACGGCGGTCCATGTCGATGTCGATCCGGCCGTAGAGGTTGGCGTTGGACCAGAACAAAGGTGAGAGGCCCCGTTTGTCAGCGTCGGTCATCTTCTTTTGCCAGGCGGGGTCCTTCAGGACGGACTGAACCAGCAGGATGTTGATGAACACCAGCGCGGACTGCAGCAGGTGCAGGCTGAGCATGGAGACCTCCTGGTGCTCCTTGTCGCTGCCGGGCAGGGTGCCGGCGCTGCCGTAGAACAGGTCGGTGTTGGCCGAATTCCAGTTCTCCACGACCTGCAGGCCCTCGTGAATCTCCCGGCGCAGCTCCTGCAAGGCGACGTACTCGGCAACGAAGATGCTCTTGACGGCCTTGCCGAGTTCCTCGATGGCCTTGTAGGTGGGGTGTTTGGGGCCGCCGCGGGTGAAGCGGCGAAGCACTTGCTCGGCCTCGGCCATGCCCAGCCGCAGCGCGGTGGCGTACTTGACCATCTGGTCATATTGCTGGGCGATGATCTTCCAGTCGATCGGCTTGTCGGCCACCATGCCGGTCAGGCAGGACGGGACCTGGTCATCGGCGTCGGCCTTGACCAGCTTCTGCCGGGCGATGTTCTTCATCCGGGGCAGCAGTTTGAATCCCAGCAAGTAGGAGAACGCGAACCCGACCAGGGACTGGCCATGACTATCTGTGTACTGGCGGTCGATGGTGGCGTCGGTGCAGTGCCGCAGCACGCCCTCCATCATCGCGGCGATTTCGGAGGCGTTACAGGACCGAAGCTGCGAGTAGACGCACACCGATTTCCGGTCCACGTGCCAGTAGATCATGACGCCGGGGCCGCCGTAGCGGGCGTGGTACTCGGTCATCAGGTTCGACGACCACGACCCGAACTTCTTCGAGTCCGACGCGCACGCGGTTCCGTTGCCCCACCACAGCGGGTCCCGCATCTTCCGAGTGGCGTTCACCAGGGTCGCGATCGCCTTGCGAAGGTTGTCGCGGTTGACGAACAGATGCCGGGTGGCCCGCAGGGCCGCCTCGGTCTCGCCGTGGCGGCCGCCGTCGGCGACCCGTTTGATCCCCACGTTCGTGCCGAGTGCGTACAAGACCAGCAGCAGCCGTTTGCGGATCACCTCGCGCGGGGTCGCTTCCCTCGTGGCGACCGTGGCGAAGGCGTCGGTGAAGTCTGTGACGAAGTCGGACTCCTTCAAAAAGTCCAGCAGGTCGATGATCCCCCAGCGGGCGGCGACCTCGGTGTGCAGCGCCCGCAGGTTCTCCGGGACCGTCAGCTTGCCCAGGTCGGGGATGTGCCAGCGCGGCTCGCCACGGTGCGTCCTCACCTTCGTCCCGCCGGACTTGTTCCGGGCCACCGCCTCCCCGCACGCCGCCATCGAGGCGCGCATCGCCCCCTTCAACGTCTCGATGAACACCGTGGCGTCCAGCGGCTGGCGCAGGTCCTCGTAGTGGACGTCGCGGTTGTCCTCGAAATCGGCCGGGAGGTCTTCCTCGGGGTTGCGCCAGCGGCGGGCGCCCGCGACGTAGATCTCGCGTCGGCGCAGCGCGTCCTTCAGTGACACGATCACGCACAGCTCGTAGGAGGCCCCGCTCGATGACCCCGTTCTCATCGACCACTGCTTCCAGCCAGCCGTCCGGAACCACGCCCTGGATGGGGACGTTCTCCGAGGCGTCGTAGTGCCTGGTCGTGTTCGGGATGTCGGCGTATCGCTGCAGCAGGTCCAGGGCGTCCATCACCGGCCGATAGGCGGTGTTGTTGCACTTGAACTCGATCGCGGCCAGCAGCTTGGGTAGCATCCGCCGGTAGTAGGAAGAATACGAGCTGGTCAGCACGGTCCGCACCTGTGCCTTGAACGTCTTGGCGTCTGCTTTGGCCTCGGCCACCAGCGCCTTCAGCGTCGCCTCCCCGCCCGGTACCGCGGGGAACACCACCTGCCGGACCGTGCCCTCCGGCCGGCGCAGCGACGCCTCGGCGATCGAGAACAGCTTCTCGGTCTTGCGGTGCACCTTCTTGGCCTCGGCCTCGATCGCCCGCTCGACCTTCCGCCGAGTATTGATCTTCGACACGAGGCCGATGAACAGGTCGACCAGCGCGTCCGTGATCTCCGTTGTTCGCGACCAGGCCAGCGCCGCCATCAACGTCAACCGGATCGCCGGCGGATTGGCCGCGAAGTCCGACGGATGCGAGGCCATCGCCCGCGCCCGCCAAGAGGCCACCAGCCGATCCGAGTAACCGTCGAACAGATCCGCCGAAAGCCCGAGCGCCTTGGCCCGCCGCAGCTTCCGGATCTCCTCCAGCAACGTCTCCAGGCCCAGCCGACCGGGGTCAGACTTCAGCTCCTGCAGGAACCCGTCCTCGCCCGTAGCTAGCTCCCACAGCGACCGCGCCGAGTCCGCCGACAACCCGTTCAGCACATGCAGGCAAAACTCCCGCTCGAACCGTGCCCTGCCCGCTCCTGCGATCCGCTCGACCCGTCCCGGTGGCTCGATCTTCAGCGTCCGGCAGCGGGCCAACAGCGCCGCCCGCAGCCCTTCGTCGGTAACACCATCGGGCAGATCTTGTCCGCCAGCCACGCGGCCAGCACGTCCTCATCCGCCCGGGTCGACTCCCGAAACCCCAGCGCCTCCCGCACCTGCGCCCGGTGGTATTCGATCGTCGACCCCGACCACCGATAGTCCGAAAACAGCGCAGGGTCGACCTTCACCTGACCGGCCACGTAGTCCACCGCTGCCCGCGGTACCTCACCCGCATGTCGCGGGAACCGGCCCTCCTGCTCGAAGAACTTCAGCAACAGGCCGAAGCCCAGCCGGGTCACCCCCGTCTTGTTCCCCACCAACTCCCAGTCGCTGTCCAGCAGCGTCCACGCCGCGATCAGTTCTTCCGGCTCCCACTCCCGACGCACCCGACCACGCCCTCTACGCCGACCGCCTCCGACAACTCGAACACGATCAAGCAGGAACCCTCACCAACCAGCCACATTCACCCACCCGTAACGACCACGAACCGCAATCGTGATCATTCACACAGCTACTTTGGGGCTGGGGTCAGCTTCGGGAGGAGGACGCCGTCTACGAGCTCGGGGCGGCGGTAAGAGACCAGTACCTCGTCCTCGAGTCTGCGGATCAGCTCGGACATCTGGCGGCTCCGTCGCGATCATCGCTTGCTGAGGGAGCCCCAGCGGCCTTGGGCGACATCGGACCTGTAGTGGCCAGGTCCGTAGGGAGAATAAATCCTTCGTGTACCCAGCATGCAATGCCGACGAACGCACGAAGGAGCAGATGTCTGTGCTATCCCGTACTCGAACACAGTACAGCCGTTTCCAGGCCGCAGGTCCGGACACTCCAAACTCCCAGCTATCAAATTTGTGAGCAATTGAAGAGAAGATTAACAGTCCCGTCTCGCAATACCATCACAACCTCTGGTATTGATGGCGGCGTGATCATTAAATTGATCTCATCTTGTCTTAGCGAGAGTGATTTGGAGGCGACCGTGGGGCACGATAAGGGTGCACGGCGAATACCGTGCGAATAGCTGCCGAAGACATAGGTCAATGCCGCGACAGGTGACAGCGCACCACTCAGGGGCTCGCGCTCACTGGAACGAGGAGTAGTCGCTTATGGCAAAGTTTGATGATGTGGCGCGCCGAGAAATAGCCAGCAATGCTGCTACTGTACGCGAGGCATCTGTCGAAATAGCTCGGCAGGTGTCCGTTCTATGGGAGGCCCGCCTAAACATGGCCATGGCCGCAGGCGATGACGAGGGCGTACGACGCATGCTCCGCGAGGCCAGCGCAGAACAGTATATGGACAACTGCGACTGCATGCCCGTTCCCATTGCCGGACAGCCTAACATCGCCCAACCCCCACCCCGCTAGACAAATTGATCAGAGCCGCGATGGGCTACATCGGGTGCCCTGAACACGTTGTTAGCCGAGACATGGGAGGCCCCTGTAAGCAGGGGCATGTTCGATACGAGGATTAGCTGATCATGGCACAGTTTGATGATGTGGCGCGCCGAGAAATAGCCAGCAATGCTGCTACCGTACGCGAGGCATCCGTCGAAATAGCTCGGCAGATGTCCATCCTGTGGGAGGCCCGCCTAAACATGGCCATGGCCGCAGACGACGATGAGGGCGTACGACGCATGCTCGGCGAGGCCAGCGCGGAACAGTACATAGACAACTGCAATTGCGCTATACCCAGCGCCAGTGTCGAACAGCCCGGCACCGCCAAACCCCCGCTCCGCTAGGTCGCGACATAGCAAGCCTCCGCGTACGGGCCGTGTGCGATACCTTCATTCACTTTGAAGTGACCGCCCCTCAGTTCTTTGTTAAAACAAGGAGTAGTTGATTATGGCACAGTTTGATGATGTGGCGCGCCGAGAAATAGCCAGCAATGCTGCTACCGTACGCGAGGCATCTGTCGAAATAGCTCGGCAGGTGTCCGTCCTGTGGGAGGGCCCGCCTAAACATGGCCATGGCCGCAGGCGATGACGAGGGCGTACGACGCATGCTCCGCGAGGCCCAAGCGCAACAGTATATGGACAACTGCAACTGTCCGCGCCCGAACGGCGGGGGCGGTTCATACCTAGACTGAATTGAGATTCGCAGGCGCTGCCATGGCAAGCGGCGAGACCATGCCGGCCGGTGTGGGTGTTTCTTGCCCGCACGGGCCGATGATCGGCCCGACGGGCTTTCCTCGGCACATTTATCCAAACTTCATGGATAAGGAACAACCCGGTGACGATTACAGCGGCAGATAACTCCCGATATAAGCCCTCCAGGTTCAACCTCATAGCCTGGGAAGATGAGATCAGCCAGCGCCAACTGCTCATCTACAACACGATGAGCAGCGCCTTTGTGCGATTGGAGCAGCCTACCGCAGACCGAGTTGCTCTCCTTTTGAAGAGCGGTATGCCTGCTGCCGCCGATGATGCGCTCACCAGCGCGCTGGCCGGGCAAGGCGTCCTAGTGCCCGAAGGCCTGGACGAACTCGCCCTCGTCGACTCGATGGAGAGGTACTATAAGCAGCGGAAAGACTGCCTCAATCTTATTCTCATGCCAACGGAGAAGTGCAATTTCCGTTGCGTGTACTGCTACGAAGATTTCGTCAAGGGAAAAATGTCCGACGAAGTCAAAGGCGGCATCATCCGGTTGGTTGCGCGAGAAGCTCCACATTTGAAAAGTTTGAACGTCGACTGGTTCGGCGGTGAACCATTGAGCGCCCTTGGCGTTGTCCGCGACGTGTCAGCCGAACTGATCGCCCTGTGCGAAGCAAACGGTGTCGAGTACTCGTCGAGCATGACCACAAACGGCTTTTTGCTCAGCGGTAGTGTTGCCGAGGAGGTCTTGGGCCTCAAGATCAGCCGGTACCAGATCACGCTGGATGGGACATCAACCACCCATAACCAGCTGCGTGTTCTGCGTAACGGCAGAGGAACCTTCGACACCATTGTGGACAATCTCTCCGCACTGCAGAAGAGCAGACACGATTTCAAGGTGCGGATCCGGGTGAACTTCACACCGCAGGTAGCCCAGGAGATGCCCAGCTTCCTCGCCTTTATGGGAGAACGGTTCGGTAACGACCCCAGATTCTCGATCTGGTTCCATCCAGTCGGCCGATGGGGCGGACCTCATGACGAAGAAATCGAGACATGTGATCAGCAGTCTGCTGAGGAGCTCGAGCGCAGTTTCACCGATGCTGCGGTCGACTCGGGATTCCCCCTCACCTCCTGGCAGCAAACCATGCGGCCGTATGGAAGCTCCTGCTACGCCGCTGATCCGCGCTCGTATGTGATTGGCTCCGACGGGTCCGTTTACAAGTGCACGGTCGCCCTACGCGAGCCGAAGAACCACGTCGGACAGCTCTCAAGCGATGGTGACCTGCAGTTGCGCAATGACCGAATGGCCGTCTGGATATCCTCCGGTGCCCAGGTCGACGCCGGCTGCCAGGCGTGCGCCTTTCGACCGGCCTGCCATGGCGATGCCTGCCCGCTGGCACGTCTGCAGCGCAACGGCGAGCGCTCCTGTCCACCGATCAAGAGCAACATCAAGAAGGTGTTGCCACTCATCGCAGTGCGGGTAGGAAAGCAGCAGTGACGTGCCAGCCCGCCACAGCTCCGACACGACCAGCACATGCCTCCTGTGAGGCGCCCGAGTTCGAACAGTTGGCCTGGCTAGAGCGTCTCATCGCCCGGTGTGAGCAGACCGCGGCGGTGCTGAGGATGGATTTCGCCGACGGCTGGCGTCACGAGCTGCTAGACCTACTCACGGAGCCGACCAAGTGGTATGCGTCGCATCCGAACTGGCCGTCTGCCATGACCGTGACCGGACCTCCCCTCGAGATGTCTCTGCGGTTGGACTGGTCGCGCTCACCGAGCTTGCGGTTTGTCGCGGATGTCACCGACCATCGGTTCGGCCTCGTGGAGAACTGGCCTCGATATCTGCGGTACTGCGCCGCGGTCATCGGGGGTGAGCAGGCCGACACCCTGGCGTGGCGGCTGTGCCGCATGCACCTGGACGGGGTGCCTTCGCAATATCGCTCCCGCATGCTGCACGGCATCGGCTACGGAAGCGGCCCCTCAAGACGAGGAACCGTCTACTTCCGTAACCGGATGCCCCTCACCGGCGCGCCGCCCCACCCGGAGGAGGCGCCCTTCCTCGAGGAACTGGTGATCGACGCGCGGGCCGCCGGTAGCACCCAAGCCGAGCTTCTTGGGTACGACTTCAGCAACGGTGAAGTGACCCGCAGCAAAATGTTCTGTCCGCTGACCCGAGCCCAGAGCTCAGCCCTTGTGGAAAGCATCGACCGCGACGATCCCCGGCTGGGCGCCGCACGAGTCGTCGCCGACACCTTCGGGCCACAGGCGAGGGACGCGAGCCTTTTCACCGCACTGCAAATATCGGCGCAGAATGGCACAGTGGGCCGCAAGCTCTACTTTCCTTGCGCCCCCTGGCAATGGTCCTCCGCGCAGGGCTTCCTTGACCTGGTGAGTTTCCTGGAGCGACTTGGTGTGGACCTTCACCCGCTCGCGGTGCTGCTGGACCACCTCAACGCCGATGGCCTCGCCGTGTCAGCAGGCTTTCTGGCCGTCTCTGGACCGATCAGCTCGCCGTCGGTCACCTTCTACTTCTCTCCGGATGCGCTGAGCGGGAGCAGCTTCGGAGAGCCACGACCAGAGCCTCAGGCCGCGACGGCACCCAGACTGGCTCACCAACGGTTCCGATCGGTCGATGGGCTGATCACGACAGGCCTGAAGTATCTCGCCAAGGAACAGCGGCCCGATGGCTTGTGGCTTGATCTTGACCTCGACAAGAGCCTGGAGCCGCACCGGCCCGCCATCGCCCGGGGCCGATCAACTCAGTTCGTGACCGCCTTCGTCGCAGAGGCGCTGTTGGATGTGCCGGAGGCGCAGTCGCTGGTCGCAGCGGCTGCTACGGCGCTGGACCAGCATGGCCGAGCCGGTCAGGGATGGGGGTGGAACGAGGAGTCACCCGCCGACGCCGAGACCACCGCGCTGGCCATCCGGGTCCTGACTTGCGCCGGGTACAGCATCTCAGAGCAATGCGAGTCGGTTCTTCGGCGTCATCAGCGGGCTGACGGCGGCTTCGACGCCTATCTGCCCGCCTTGGGCACGTCCAACGCTCTCGACAACGCCGACGTTACTGCTGCTGCTGTGCTCGCCCTACAGTCGCTCGCCGCGGCCGGCGGCTGTGATGCCCAAGGTGGGGCCGACGCGGCACTCCATCAATTGGCACGCACCCAACAGCGCGGCGCATGGCGCTCCGGGTCGTGGGCGAGTCCACTGGTCGCGACGGCCCGCGCCGTACAGGCCTTCGCTCGACAGGAGATCTGCGGCCAGGTGAGGGCAACGCCTCTTATGGGGCAAGCTTCCCAGGCGCTGCTTTCCTGGCCGTTGCCGGACAACCCGTTCCTGCTGGCGCAATGGCTACGCGGATGGGCCACAGTAGGTGGCCACAGCAGGTGGGCGACCGTCCAGCGGATTCTGATCAGCCTTGACCGCCAACAACAGGCAGGCGGCCAGTGGCGCGGTGCGCCCAACCGCTGCATACCGCGCGTCGGCCCGCACGCATGCGCGGACGAACAGGAACTGGCAATCGACTGGAACGGCGTGATCACCACCGCCTCGGTGATCTCCGGCCTGCATGCCCTACGAGAACTCAGGGCGAAGGAAGACCACGATGACGCCTCAGGAGCGTTCCGTTGACGGATCTGATCATCGGCCTGGGCGATGGGATGCCCGCGGCCCGGTACTTCGCCACCGCTAGCAGCCGAACCATCGTCGAGGCCAGCAACATCGATGATGTGCTTAGCACCATCGAGAACGCATCTGACAACAGCCTGATCGTTTCCGGGGGTTCAGCGCTGACCAGCAGCGACCTGTGCAGGATCGCACGTGCGGGCTCCGCGGCGGATACCCCGATGGGATTCATCGCAGGCTGGAATGAAGGAGATGCCCTCCAGCACGCCCGCAAGATCCTCGACTACCGCTGGATGGCTGAACGCGATGCACTGTTTTGGAGCCTCACCGACCTACCAGGACTCGTGCCCGGATGCTTCGCGGGCACTGAACTGCTGAGCAGCAGCGACTCCGATCTCCTCCAACGGGTGTCCAAACCACGCCACGCCACAGCGCTTGCCAGTCACGGCAACGGCATCGACTTCCTGCTGAAGGACACCTTCCTCTGCAGCATTCTGGACGACAGCCTTTCGGCCAAGGCTCCCTTCAGACCTTGCGGTCACGACGCGGGCCCGTGCATCCACGCAAAGAACGTCAACGGCCAACTCGTCGAGCCGCTTCGCTACCGTCCAAGTGACATTGCCGCTGATGTGATCATTTTGGCCACATGTCATGGCATGCTCGCCGCCGGCTCCCTGTGTGACCCCGCACGTTCGCTCGGCGCGGCGATGATCCGATCTCCATGGGCCGGCGCCTTGATCACTACGTATATGGATATCCGGGGCGAGAACTGGGAGCCCCTGGTTGCGCTAGGCATGCTCCAGGCAGGACACCGGCTAGGCGCCATCTGCACCGAGCTCAACAAGCTCACACAGGCCTGCGACGGGGACACCCCGTGGCTCCTGTTCGGTGATCCCACTGTCGCTCTTGCCGAACGCCGGCAGCCACTACGCCTGCCGGCCGGGAAGCCATCGTCGGCCAGACTCCAACCTGGGGTGAATTTGCTTGAGCTGCCTTCCTCTGAGCCGCACCTCATCTCGGTCGGCGCCCCCGACGCCGGACAAGCCTCCTGCAGGGTCAGTTTCCAGCAAGTGCCAGGAGCCACCACGCTCGTGGCCGTCCACTATGCAGATGCTCCCAGAACGGTGCAGCTGACCGCTGAGGCTGCCGACCGATCTGTCCGTTTCGATGCTCTCCGCAGTGTGCGGTCAACCATCGACCAGCTGGCCTTCACCCGTTCAGTACTTGATCAAGCCGCCAAGACCCCGACCACGGCAGAACTCGTGGCAGACGGGTCGCTACGGTCGTTGGTGTCCACTCGCCTGTCGCAACACATCGAACACGTCAAATACGGCTCGTCCTACGACCTCGCCTCCAGCCTCAGCAGCAAGAGCAAACCGTCACAAGGCGAGCTCCATGAGAGAGAGACCTGGATTCAGCTCAACAGCGCGCTGACGCTCTTCCTGGCGGCGTACCAGCAGCGTGACAGCCCCACCACATGCTTCGACACACCCCGCGGCACTCTGCTGCCGGCAGAGACCGAATGCCCGTACTGCGGGATGTTGGTGGCCCAGCGCGTATCACGCGATCCGGTCTCCAGCCTCACACGCCGGACCAGCTGGTGCTCAGGATGCGCCTTTCTAAGCAACACCTCCAGCGCCGTCGACACAGTGACCATCAAAGGGCCTGGCACTATTCGAGTCGGCAGCCGACAGGAGTACACGCTTGTGTTCGACGGCCCGCCGGCACCCGGCTGGAGCGTGATCCACGCCTGCCTTCGCATACAGCGCACTCCCTGGCCTGCCAACAGTGAAGGACCGATCGGCGAGATAATCGTCCAGCGAGGAGAACCCCTTCCCCCGCTCAAACTGCTCATCGGGATAAGGCCGGACGTCCCGGTCGGTGTTCACTACCTCGTCGCCGCCATCGCTGCTCAAGGCGATCTATGGATTTGCCGCCGCCCCATCTTCGTGGAATCTCCAGGCACTGACGGCTGCTCGGATGGGTTCTGACCACCCCCAGCGTGCGTCTCCAAACCCCGAAAGCGAGATATTGGCGCTTCCCGATATCCCGTTCCCGCGACCCGGGAGCACGGGCGCGGCTGCGCTGAGCCAGATTCACCCGAAGCGCTGTACCGCGGCTGGCCATCGCCGAAGGTCTGCGCCACGGTAGGCCGCCCATCGTGGTGTCGGTCAGGTACAGGCACACGATCACCGCAGAGGTAGGCCCAGATGGACGAGGCACACAGGGGGCGGGCATCTCGACAGCGCTGGAGGAATCCCTAGATGCCCACGGTGCCGACACATGACCGCGGCGACCGCAGTACAGCCGCCCCGGAGGAGAGGACGACACCGCGTCATGGAAGCGGAGCGAGCTGTAGGCCCGTGCGGTTCCGTGCACCCGGATCGGCCAAATGGCGTCGAGGGTGGCGTCTCACGTGTCTGGCCGCCCCCAGGAGAAGGCGGCCAGACCGTTGCTCACTCGATACGAGCAAATCGCGGCAGCAGGGCTGACCAGGTCAGGTGAGCCGCACCAGATCGACGGAGGTCTGCGGCCGGAGCGCGAAATTGTCCTGCATCCCCTTGTCGCAGCCTGTGTCGGGGATGATGACGCCGGCACGCGCCGCACTCAGGTACTTGTCGACGTCCTGCTCGTTTAGTCCGAGACCCAGGCCCGGACCGGCCAGGCGCAGACTGTCGGCGGATCGTTCGTTGGGCTGACCCATGTGTGTTCCCTTCTGTAGGAGGTGACCGGTCCCCGGTTGCCACCCGGGAGGGCGCTACCGGAGTGAGGTGGCCACCGCGACGAGCGCTGACTGGCTTTGCTCCAGAGGGACGACCGAGCAGGTCAGCCAGCCGGGTGCAGCGGCGTGCGCGCCGGCAGTGCAGCGGATGACGAACTGCCGCCCCCACGGCAAGCCCGGCATTGCGGTTTGGGGACCCGCGGGGCGCGGATCGGTTAGAGCAATGGCGCCCGACTCCTGGTTGATCGGCTCGCTGGCGGCCAGCACGCACCAGGCGATGGCTTCCGCGCCAACGGAGAAGGCGGGCCTGTCGAAGCCACCCCGCCACACTTGGATCTCCAACTCGAGACCGGATGGCTCCAAAAGACCTTGCCCAGCGGCCAGGGCTGCCATCGAGGTGAGGAGTTCCGCGCGCAAGGCCTCCTCGTTGTTCAAGACGGCGCTGGCCGGGATCACCTCGAACGGCTCGCCGACCGGGTCTGGCGCCGTTATGTTCGGCATCACGATGTCGGCCAGGTCGAGGGACTCGATCACGACGGGTGTGCCCCACAGCCGTTCCACGCCGGAGCTGCCGATCGGGCGGGCCCCGATGAGGGCCGCGCCGGTGTGGGTGGTCATCGCATGCCTCCCCAGGCGTTGTCGTAGGCGACGTTCCAGGCGACGCAGATCCGCATGTCGCTGCCGGTTGCGGTGGCCGAGACCGAGTGGGGAAGCCAGCCGGGAAAGGCCACCATCCGGCCAGGCACAGGCTGGACACGGACGACGCCCTGGGACACCTGCCGGGCCACCGCCGCCGGGCGCGGGTCGAGGATCTGCAGGTAGCCCGATTCCCGGCCATCGTCGGAAGACGGCGCGGACACGTAATAAACACCGCTCCACGCCGAGTCGTGATGAGTATGCGGCCGCAGGCTTCCGCCGCTGCGGTAGACCACCGCCCACGCCTCGGCCTTAATGCCCTGGGTGACCTCCTTGGCGGCCTCGCCCAGAATGTCGGCGGTCAGCGCAGTAACCGCCTGCAAGATCCGGCCCTTGAACCAGTCGATGGCCGGATGCTGCCAGTGCAGAATGTCCTGGCTGGACTTAACGGCGTCGATCCCGCCGAACAGAGCGGCGTCCGGGTCGACCTTTTCCGCCTCCAGGATGAGCTCGCGCAGCGTGATGTTGATCTCCTCGGTGCCCTCGAAGTCGGCGATCCAGATCGGGGTCTTCCAGGCAGTGAGCGCAGTGCGAGATGGATGGGGTGCGGTGTCGGTCACAGTGCCTCCTTCAGCCGGTGGGCGATCTGCCAACCGGCAGGGGTGAGCAGGTCGACGCGAGAATCGAGAAGGTCCAGGCAGCCCAGGCCGTAATCGCGCAGCGCGGTCAGCCGGGTCTCGCCTTGTGCGCCAGTGGCGCGGTAGAAGCGCGTCAGGACCGCCGCTACATGCGCTGCACCCAAGACCTCAGACGGTGCCCGATTCGCTGTTCCCGACGGCAAGTTGAGCTTGTCCGCGTGCTCGCCTTCCAACGCCCACAGCTCCTGAATCAGATAGAGCCATTGGTGGCTGAGCTCGTGAAGGAGATGCTCGCCAAGCTCCAACGGACTGGCGAAGGCTTCCGGTGCCAGGAGCACGTGCTGAGGCCATGCCCGCGAGGAAGCAGAGATCGCTCCGGTCGTGGAGTGCAGCAGTGCGTAGCGGACAGGTAGGCGGAGCAGGATCTCCCACGTTGGCACTGCGGCCAACATCCCTTGCAGGGCATCGTTGATGAGCCGGTTCTCGGTGGGCGAGAGCGGGCTGGCCGGGATCGGTTCAGCGCTGGGGCGCAGCAGCACGATTCGGGCAGGTGCCAGCCATTCCTCAATGCTGGCGGCGGTATCGAGGATCGAGCCGGTGCGGCCCAGCCGTTCAGCTTCAACGTGGCGAACTGCTGCGGCGCCGGCCAGCAGCCGCCGGGCAGCGAAACTGTCGTCGAGGAACGGCATGCCGTCGAGTTCGGTGAGTGGGTGCGGCAACGCGCTCATCATGTGGTCACCACCGTTTCCGAATACAGCTCATGGCAGATGAGTGCGGGATGCTCGTGGAGCGGCTCCGGGTCCAGGCCGAGCGACACCACCCCTATCCCGGCGCGTCGCCCCACTTGCAGGCATGGCAGTGGCCAGTCAGCATGCGGATCCGGGGTGAAGTAGACCGGCGGCGGCTCCGGCATGAGGGCCAGCACCTGCGGGCCGCACACCAGCCCGTTGTAGGTGTCGTAGGCAAAACGGGGATGGCCGATGTCGAAGTCGTGGATGAGGACTACACCGCGGGTGATGGCAGCCAGTTCACGCTGCAGCGGCCAGGCCTCGCCCCAGTGGGCATCCAAGAAGAACAGAGGCCGCTGGTAGGTGCTGGTCGCCCAGGTGACAAAGTCGGGCGAATCCAAGCAATCCACGTGGGCATTGGGCTGGTCGGCGAGACGGCGGCGAGTGAAGAGGGCGTATTCGGAGTTGATGTCGCAGGTGCGAACGGGCAGATCGGGATAGCGGTGGGCGAGGTAGTCGGAGGTGTCTCCAAGGAAACAGCCGGTCTCGATGATCGCGTCGAACTGGTACGCCCTCAGCAGATCATCGACAAGGAGGGCCACCATCACGTCGAATCCGAACGGGCCGCCCCCATCCGATAGGCGCACAGCGCCAGCGCGGGCGGTGGTATAGAAGTGGCGGAGCGTCGTGCCTACCTGCGCGGCCTCCCAGCCGATGCAGTCGTGCCGCTTTGAAGGCATGCGTCGTTGCTCCCAACGCCGAGACTTCTTCTTCGTGGTGCGGCTTCTGTGTCCATGAAAGACCGAGTACAGGCGTTTGAGAATGACCATCCCCCGAGATGGATTCCTTACCTTGGCCGTCGAGTTTGAGCTTTACTCCAACTGCGCCGCTGTTCAGGTCGCTGGCGCTGCCGCGACCTGTCGCCCTATGCGATACACGCATCAGGCAGGCTGTTCGACGAGGATGTGAGGGTCCGGCCGTCCCCTTCTCATGTGGTTGGTTTCCTTCTGCGTGGGTGTGGAGGAACTGATCCCCGGTAGGGCGCGATGCGGCCCACCGAAGCGAGGTGGCCACAGCCATCAACGCTGACTGTCCCTGATTGAGCCGACGGAGCAGGTCAGCCGCTCTACAGGAGGAGGCAGCCCTGTGGCGACACGGAGAGCTGTGATCGACTTGCGAAGGGGGCTGGCCCCCGCCGAGGCATGCTCGGCGAGGGCCAGCGTTGTTGTGGTCGCAGCTCGATTGGCTACAGCCGGGTCGTCGTCTCCGCGGTCAGCGCGAAGTTGTTCTGCACCGCGCCGCAGTTGCTGGAGTCGGCCACGATCATGCCTTTGCGGGCCATGTCGAGGTACTGCGCGGTGTGGGCTTCGTCGACCTGGACGCCGAGGCCGGGGGCGTTCAGGCCGATGCCGACGTTGGTGTTCTCACTCATTGCTTTCTCCTTTGGAGATCGGTTTTGGGGTGGAACTAACGGGTCGACGTGGCAGCCACGACGACGATGACCTCTCCTTTCTCGACGGGGACGATGGAGCAGGTAAGCCATCCGGGGATGACCGCGAGGGAGCCCGGGACCGGGGTGATGGTCGTTTGACGGCCCCAGGGCAGGCCCGGCATGGCCGTCATGGCGCTGCCGGCGCGCGGATCGAACACGGCAACCGTCCCCGCGCTCTCCTCGACCGGGGCGACGACCTCGAGGAAGCACCAGCCGAGGTAGTCGTTTGGTACGGCGAACATGGGCCGCTCATAGCCGCCGCGCCAGACCTGCGCCTCCAGGGCAACGTCGGTGACATCACGGCCGGGAGTTCCCCCATCGACGCCGCGGCCGCTGAGGGCGTTCATATCGGCCAGGAACTCCCGCCGAAGCGCCTCGGCGTCGACGACGACCTCCTCCAGGGGGACCGTCATGAACGGCTCAGGCCCGGAGCGGTATCGGTTCAGGACGCCCTGACGGGCGATGCCCTCCAGGTCGATCTGCCGAATGGTGGAGGCCGTCCCCCAGTAGCGGGCCACGGTGCCCGGCTGCACGGGCTGGTCGATGGTGGTCACTGCTGCCCCCCGTTCTGCTCGTAGGAGGCGTTGAACGCGATGCAGATCCGCAGCCCGCTGGTGTGCTGGGTGGCCTGCACCGAGTGAGGCAACCAGGACGGGAAGCAGACCAGAAGACCTGGGCGCGGCTGGATAGACAGCACCCCGGGGGTGACACCGCGGGCGATCGCCGCGGGGCGGGGGTCGAACAGCTGCAAATTGCCCGAGGAGGAGCTGACGCCCCCGCACTCGATGTAGATCGTGCCGGAGTAGATCGAGTCGTGGTGGGTGTGCAGCCGGTGTGAGCCGCCGGAACGGTAGACAACCGCCCACGCCTCCGCGATCAGCCCGTACTCGGCTTCGACGGTGGCGGTGTGCTCGGCCAGGGTGTCGCGGGTCATCGCCGAGGCGGCTTCACGGATCTGGCTGCGCAACCACTCCACGGCCGGGTGGTCCCACTTCAGGATGTCCATACTCGACTTCTGGGCGCCGATCACCCCGAAGGTGTGTGCGGCGTTGTCACGGCCTTCGGCGTCCAGGATCAGGTCACGTAGCTGGCCGATCATCTTGCGGGCGAGCGCGCCGCCGTCCGGAGCGTCCGGGTCAGCAAGCCCGGCCTGGTAGATGGGCGTCTGCCAGGTGGTGAGCATGACGGGAAGCTGCCGCGTCGCAGTCATAGGGCCTCCTTGAGCCGTTGGGCGAGTGCTCGCCCGGCGTCGGTGAGGTCGTCGCCGATACCGTCGAGCAGGGACAGACATCCGCGGCCGTAGTTGAGCAAGTAGCGGATGTGGCCGGTGGTGGCCTGTGGTGCGGCCCCCTCCGGGTCGAGCCGGTGCATGCGGACCTGCGCCGCCGCGACGTGAGCGGCGCCCAGGACCTCGCTGGGGGTGCGGTCGGCGGTCCCCGAGGGCAGGGTGAGCTGCTCAGCGCCCTCGCGGGTCAGCTGCCACACCTCCTGAATCATGTAGAGCCACTGGTGGCAGAGCTCGTGTGTCACCTGTTCGCGCAGTTCACGGGTGTTGGCGAAGGCCGGGTCGGCGAGCAGGATGTGCTGCGGCCAGTCCCGGGACGACGCCGAGATGGACCCGTCGCCGAGGGCGAGCAGCAGGTACCGCACCGGGAGCCGCAGGAGCGGCCGCCACGCTGGCACCGTCTTGGCCAGTTCGTCGAGGACGTTGTCGACAGCGGCCAGCCGCTCGCGGGTGAGCTGCTCGGCCGGGATGGGACCCACGCGGTGGCGCAGCTGAAGCGCTTGGTGCGGGGCGAGCCATGCGCCCGGGTTGCCGGCGGCCACGCCGTCTAAGCCAGCGTTTTCGGCCTGGACGTGCCGGATCGCCGCGACGGCGGCCAGCAGCTGGCCAGCGTCGAAGGTGTCGTCGAGGAACGGCATCCCGCTCAGCACGGCGATGGGATCGTGCAGGGTCACGTTCATGGCGTTGTCGCCTTCTCGGCCGACACGGGCCGGGTGAGCAGGTGAGGGTGGTTCTCCAGCGGCGCGGAGTCCACGCCGATGGGGAGGATGCCGACGCCGGCGCGGCGCCCGACCTGCAGGCACGGCAGCGGCCAGTCCGCGTCCGGGCTGGGCGTGAAGTAGTGCGATGGCACGCGCTGGAGCCTCGCGAGGAGGTGCGGGCCGCAGGCCAGGCCGTCGTAGGTGTCGAAGGCGAACCGGGGATGCCCGATGTCGAAGTCGTCTATTAACACCACGCCGTGCCGGATCGCGGCCAGCTCCTGCGCTAGCGGCCACCGCTGCTCCCAATGCGCGTCCAGGAAGTACAGCGGCCGCCGGTAGGCGGCGTCGACGCGGCGAACCAAGGCCGGCGAGTCAAGGTACTCGACTTGGACGTTGCCCACGCCCGCCAACGCCATCCGCTGCCGGGTGAACGCGACGTGCTCGGCCACCACGTCGCAGGTGTGGACGGGCAAGGCGGGGTAGCGGCGGGCGAGGTAGGTGGTGGTGTCGCCGAGGTAGCAGCCGGTCTCGACGATCGCGTCGCAGCGGTAGGCGGCCAGCAGGTCATTCACCAGCAGCGCGACGGTGACGTCGAAGCCGAACGGGCCGCCGCCGTCCGACAGGCCGGCCGCTCCGGCGCGCTCCGTGGTATAGAAGATCTGTAGCGTCGTCTCGACCTCAGCGTCGGAGTCACGCCGCACCGGCTCCTCCCCCGCCAGCGAGGTCTCGCGCTGCTTGCCCTGCCCCATCGTGCTGGTGCTCATCGTGCTCGCCCTCCCAGATCGTTGGCGGACAAGCTCCAGCCAACTCCGAGGACGACGGGCTGGGTATGCGACGACGCCCGTGAGGGTGGTCAAAGTGGTCAAAGATCGTCAGCGTGAGCCCGATCGGGAAGCTCTTGCAGGGGGTCTTCGCAGAGCCGAAAAGGCCGACTACGTTGAGGGACACGACGCCACCGCACCGTCGTACCGCAAACGCTGCTAGGTCAAAGTGATCAAAGATCGTTTGGGTATCTGGAGCGCATCCATGGCGCGCACACGCAACGAAAGACTCGCGGCACTGCTGAGCGAAGCTGGCTGGTCACGAACGCAAGCGGCCAACGAGTTCAACCGCGCCGCGCAGCATCTCCAGCAGGCCACGGCCGCTGGGATCGGTCGCTCGCACATCAGCATGTGGATCGGCGGCACCCAGCCATCCGGCGCCGCGCCCGTAATCTTGTGCCAAGCGCTGTCGCATCGCCTGAACCGCCTCATCACACCCGATGAGCTCGGCTTCGCTGGACCCGGCTCAGCGCCAGGCGTGCCGGACTGGCGCGCCGATCCGCTGCCCGCGCTGACCGACCTGGGGAGAAATGACTTGGACCCCGACCGGAGAAGGCTCCTCGTGAGCGCAGGGTATTCGGCGGCGTGGCTTGCTCTGCCGGGTGAAGCATGGTGGCGGGCAATGACCGAGCTGCCACCACCGTCGCCCGGGACGGCGCGCCGGGTGAGCAGTGGCGACGTAGCCACCGTCCAGGAGTTCACCCTCGCCTTCTCTCACATTGACCAGCGCCGCGGCGGCGGGCACGCCCGAAAGGCCCTGGTGCAGTTCCTGCGTTCGGAGGTCACCAGCCTCCTCAGCGGCACCTTCAGCAGCGACCAGGTACGGCGCGCCATGTTCGCCGCCGCCGGCGAACTGACCTACCTGTCAGGCTGGATGGCCTTCGACAACGGCGAGCACGCCCTGGCACAGCAGTACTTCGCCTTAGCCCTGAAGCTGGCCGCTCGCTCAGCAGACGAGCCGCTGAGCGGCCACATTCTGCGCGCGATGGCCCACCAAGCCCTCGACCTTAGCCTGCACCGGCAGGGCCTGGAGCTTTCGGCAGCCTCCCTTCACGGCCAGCGCTACGCCAGCGCCACGCCCCGCGAGCGGGCGCTGCTCGGGGTCGTCCACGCCCGCGCCCTAGCCTCGACCGGGGACCGGCAAGCGGCAGCCAAGGCGCTGCTGCAGGCCGAGAACGATCTCGCCGCCGCGAGCGCCGAGATCCCCGAGCCCAACCGGACCTTCTTCTTCGGTGAGGCCTCCCTGGCACACGAGACCGCCTGCACGTTGGCGGCCTGCGGCGACCGGCGAGGAGCCGTACGGCACTTTCAACGCAGCGTCCGAACCCGTGGGGAGGCCTTCGCCCGCACCCATGCTGTGACCCTGGGATACCTTGGCGCTGTCCAGCTGGCCACTGGCGTCGTGGAGGAGGCCTGCGCCACCTGGCAGCGCGCCCTGGAGGCGATGGAGGAAGGCATCCATTCAGGACGCGCCCGGCAGACCGTCGTGGATATGCGCCGCCTGCTGTCCCCCTACCGCAGGCGCCAGATCCCCGCCGTAGCAAGTCTGGATGCCCGCGCCGCCGCCTACCTAGCCCAGTAGATTGACCGCGTCACGGCACGAGAAGGGGAAGCACATGGCCCAGTCGCTGGAGATCAAGCCCATCGGAGTCGTGGTCGGCGGGCGGGCCGAACCCACAGACGACCACTGGAGCGGCGAAGCGATCATCCGACTGAACCCCGACTTCCCTCATGAAGTGGTCCAGGGCCTGGAGGAGTTCTCTCACCTGGTCGTCGTCTGGCACTTCCACCGGGCATCACCCGGCGACGTAGCTCTGCACGCTCGAAGCCCCCGCAACAACCCGCAATGGCCAGCCACTGGAACCTTCGTCCACCGCAACCACCGCCGCCCCAACCAGCTCGCGCAGTCCTTCCCCCGCCTGCTGAAGGTGGACGGGCTCGACCTGTACGTGACCGACCTGGACGCGATCGATGGCACCCCCGTCTACGATCTGGCGCCCTACTTCACCGCGATGGGCCCGCGCGGCCCCGTGCGAGAGCCGCGCTGGCCGAACGACATGCTCGCCGACTATTGGGACACACCGACGGCGTGATCATGTGAGATCACAGCGGTTCTGGGGGTGCGGAACGGGGGCACTTGTGCAGGGTTGCAGGGCGTGAGGCTGCGTCCCGGAGGCAGCCTCACGCCCCGGCCAACCCCGGCTGGGGTCGACCGAGCTGGAGCCGCGCCCCTCGCGCGGCTCCAGCGGCTCTGATGCTGGGCAGGGTCAATGCTCGTCCTCAGCCGTGGCGTCTTGGTGCCTCTCCTCGAGCGTGGCCTCCGGCGTGGGAGAGGGAAGGCTGTCGAGGAGGGGCAGGGGGCTGTCGTGGTATGGCCTGGGGCGCCCCAGAGCCCACAGCATGATCGAGTTCATGACGTCTGCCTCCGGTGGTGCCTCCGACCCCGGGAGGCGTGCCGGTCTGGGATCCTCTCTTGATCCCACAGCCGGGTGCAGCTCCCGAGGTCAGAGGTGGAGGTCTGGCGAACCTCGCCGACGGGCCGCTGGGGTGTGGCTGGCCACGCCTGTGGGGGGGAAGAACGAAGTCCGCCAGAGTTCTAGTGCGGCTGCACCCACGCGGGTGTGGGTCTGTTCAAGGTGAGCGAGACCGTCCTCGCCGCATTCGATCGCGGGGGCGATTCGCGCCCGCCACAACTCGGGGTCGGCCTCGGTGATGCGCTCCCACAGCTCGGGCCAGGTCGGCGGCGCCGACACGCAGATGCCATCTTCCGATGGGCCGCAGAACCAGGCGAACAGGAGCCGGCTGTAGGGGCCGTACATGCCAGTCCACCGGCCGCCGCTGTGCGACTCGACCGTCGCGGCGTATCTTCGCGCGGCGGAGTCTGTGTCGATCTCGCTCAGCATGGCGGGTCCTCCGGGATCTCCTACGTGGGGTGGGGGCTTGGCTCGGGATCTATGACGGGTGGCCGTCGCTGCGCAGAACCACGTTGGGCGTACCGCTCGGGGGGAGCCTCGTGCCGACTTCGCGCTGCCACACCTTCACCTGCCACAGCACGTCCATGGCCTGATCGCTGGTGGTCATGGCCGCCACCAGGAAGGCGCGAGCGGCGGCGTCGTACCTGCTCGTGGGGATCGTGAGCGTTCCGCCGGTCAGCCAGGTCTCGCCCTGGTCGATCGATAGCTCCAGGGACACCAGGCACTCGCTGGACGGACGAGTCTCCTCATCGCCCGTGTATGGGCGGATGTCGCAGGCGTTCGCTTTCGTGGCAGGCATCCGAGCTGCTCCTCACATCGGTGAAGGTTTCTCAACCTTGGAGCGGTCGGCCTCACCTGGGAACGCCATCCAGGTGGGCAGTCAAGGGGCAGATGAGGGGCAGATTCGCGGGCCTTCCGATCAGCCCCATGCGACGATGCGGACGAAGGGAGGCGCACAGTGCCCGACCCCAACATGCAGTTGCGGCGAGCCCGCGAAGGACTGTCCTCTCCGTCTGCCCCTGGAGAGCACGCATCCCGTCAGGACCTCGCGGACCTGGTCAACGCCTGGATCATGCAAGAACACCATCGCGAAGCAGGCCTGACGGCGAACTACATCGGCAAGCTCGAACGCGGGCTCGTCCGCTGGCCCAACTGCGACTACCGCGCGGCGCTTCGCATCATCCTCGGAGTGGAGCACGACGCGGACCTCGGCTTTCACCGGCCGCGACGCACTCAGCAGGCCACTACCGTGACAGACGTGGATCGCAAAGGGTTCATACGCACCGCGCTCGGGGTGGCGGCCGCCGTGCCCCTCGCCCAGCTAGCCATCCCCTCACAAAGCGCCAACGTGCCCAGCGTGGTGGCCGCCGCCGACATCGGCGAGCTGCGCAACATCGCCAGCGTGTTCTCTACGTGGGACCACACCTACGGCGGCGGCCTGGTCCGCGACGCGGTCGCCGCCCAGGTGCGCTATTCCGTGGGACTGCTCGAACACGCCCGCTGCCCGCGAGGGCTCCACGACGAGCTGTACGCCGCGGTGGGCTGGCTCGGCCACGTGGGCGCGTCCATGGCCTTCGACGCCTACGCCCACGACGACGCCCGCAAGATGTTCCGGCTCGCGCTGACGTGCGCTGAAGAAGCCGGCGACTGGCACCTGCGCGCCAAGGTGCTGTCGTCCATGGCCCGTCAAGCGATCTGGTGCGGCGATGCCGACAGCGGGCTGACGCTCGTGGAGCTCGCCCTGGTTCGTGCCGACCGCCTCACCTTCGCCGAGCGGGCCATGCTGCTGACCGGCCGCGCGCGGGCGCTGGCCAAGCTCGGCCGGGTGCAGGAGACCCTGGCCACCGTGGGCCAGGCCGACGAGCAGTTCGCCCGCATCCACCCTGCCGAAGAGGCGCCGTGGATGCGCTACTACGACGCCGCCCAGCATGCTGGAGACACCGGCCACGCCCTGTTCGACCTGGCGATGACGCGCGGCCAGTTCGTCAGCGAAGCGTCCGGGCGACTCGCGGCGGCTGTGGCCGGGCACACCGCCCCCTACGTGCGCTCGCGTGCGATCAGCGGCATCAAACTCGCCTCCCTCACCATGGCGACCGGTGACCCTGATGAGGCGGCGGCGATCGGCGCCCGCGCGGTGAAGGACGCAGGCCGGGTCCGCTCCTGCCGGACCCAAGACGACATGAGGGAGTTGCACCGCCTGGCCCGCCCCCACCACATCCGCACCCCAGTGGCTGAGCTCCGTCACCAGATCCACGCGGCGGTCCAAGCATGACCCTGGCCAGCGAAGCCGAGACAGCCAGCAGGGCCGTCCTCGAAGCCGCGTGCACCCAGGCCGGACTCGACCCACACGCCGCCGAGCTGCTGCGGCTCGGTGAGAACGCCCTCTACCGGCTGCCGGGCGGGATCATCGCCCGCATCTCCCGCGCCGGTCAGACAGCGGCCGCGGTGCGCGAGGTGCAGGTGGCCCGCTGGCTCGAAGCCCAAGAAGTCCCCGCGGTTCAGGCGCTGCCCAACGTCGATCAGCCCGCCGAGGTCGACGGCCGAGCAGTCACCTGGTGGCAGGAGCTACCCCCGCACCGTCACGGCACCGCTGTGGAGGTCGCCGCCGCGCTGCGTCGCCTCCACGACCTACCGCCACCGATCACGTTCGATGTCGGCCGGCTCGATCCGTTCGTCCGGCTGAGCGACCGCATCGAACGCGCGGCCACCCTGAGCGAAGCGGACCGAGCCTGGATGCGCGAGCACCTAGCCGTCCTGCAAGGTCGGTATGCGGAACTTCCCACTGGGCTTTCGCCGAGCGTTGTGCACGGCGACGCGTGGATAGGGAACGTGGTGGCCACCAACGATAGCCGCGTGGTGCTGCTGGATCTGGAACGGTGCTCAGTCGGCCCGCCTGAGTGGGATCTGGTCTCGACGGCGGTGAAGGTGTTCACGCTCGCTGGGATCACGATCGAGGACTACCAGAGGTTCGTCGACGCCTACGGCCACGACGTCACGCGGTGGGCAGGGTTCGAGCTTCTGCGCGACATCCGGGAGTTTCGCCTGGTCTGCATGGCCGCGCAGGCTGCAGGAGAGAACCCGACCCGAGCGGATGAGGCGGCACTGCGCTTGGCATGCCTGCGCGGGGAACGCGGGCCGCGCCCCTGGCATTGGACAGCGGTGTCCTAAACCGGCCACAGAAATGGGCCGCCCCAGCGGCCAGGGTTCCGTCAGCCTGACGTAGACGATGTAGCGATGCCGAGAACTTTCTGACGCTCAGGTTCAGGCCGGTATAACTGCGGTACCGTTTCGGTATGACCGAGAAGATAGCGATCAGTCTTCCCGACGAGGCCGCCGAGTGGATCCGCACCAAGGTCGCCACCGGACAGGCTGCCAGCGTGTCAGCAGGCATTGCCCAGCTGATCGAGGCCGACCGCCGCTACGCCGAATGGCTCCAACAGGAAGAAGCAGCATTCGGAGAGCCCCTGCCCGACGACCCCGCCCTGTGGGAGGAGATGGGTGCCCGGCTGCGCCGCTCACCCGCCGAAGTCCGCGCCGACAACGAGGATGAGCTCGCCGACGGCAACGCCGCATGATCCGCGGCCGCGTCCTGCACACCCCAGCCGTGGCCGCCTACCTCGCCGGCGACCGGCTCATCCGCATCGCGGTGGCCGCCGCCGCTCGCGAAGCCATCCCACTGCTGCTGCCCACCGCGGTCTTGGCCGCCGCCACCTCAGAACATCCGGACCTGTACCTGCAGCAGCTCGCCGCCAGAGTAAGAGTCCTGCTGGACAGCGCCGCCGTGATCGTCGACCACTTGGTGGCCGAAGCCCCTCACCGGGACCAGACTCGCGACGGAGAACGCGCCATCCGCTCCGGCTACCTCATGAGCGTGCTCGGCCTTACCTTGGACGACGCCCAGACGGCAGATGTGGCACTCAACCGCTCCGCGCCGGTCTTCACCACACGAGTGGGCGCCGCGAGACTGGCGAAGATCGAGCCTCGACTCGCCTTCGACCTCATCGGATGAAGAAGTCACTGGGTTAGCTGCCGGATTCTCGTCGCCTATTATTACCTGCGCGTTCGCGCCAGGGTGGCCCCAGCGCGTGATGATCCGCTAGATTCTGCAAGCTGCCGTGCCCCGCCGTGGGAACGACAATTCGCAAGACTCCACCGCGCCCAGTCCGTGACTGGGTCACCGCGCGGAGGAGATCTTGCTGGCGCCGGTCGGGGCACAGGCATGGCGGCCATGCCCCTGATGCTTATCACCGAAGGCATCAGGGGCTCTGCCCGCCGGGATGACTTGACCGCTGTGGCTGTGGCTGTCCGCATCCGCCGTGATGCCGTCCCCGCCTCCACGCGGCCAAGGTTCGAAGGGACCGAGGCGGGCGGCTAAGGATCGTCCTCCGCGGGACTGCTTCTTCCAACCGCGGCGTTCAGTACATCTCCCGATGGCCAACTCTGCGCATGTGCGGATCCTGCCCTATGCGTCATCATGAGCGGGCGCGGTCAGTGAGCCCTTCTCCAGAGCCCCTCCGGGACTGCACGCCGGAGGGTCCGGCGGAGTAGGGAGGTCCTGTGGACGACCGCGAACGGGGAGACAAGCACCACAAGATCCGCACCGTCTTGGCAGTGGTCAAGCTGGTGCTGTGGATCCTCTGGGTGGCCTTCGATCCTCGCCGCCTCTTCTAAGGCGGCCGGGCCTCCTGCTGGCAACGCTTCGACCTGATGCAAGCAGGAGGCCCGAACACATCCCACCTTAGGCGGCGGAGCTGGCCTCTCGCACGTGGAGATCTTCCCTCTGCGTAGAAGCTTCACAATCCCTTGATTGGCGGCACTTCACCGCAGGGAGGGACCCCTTATATCCAGGCCTCCCTGGTCGGGAGTCTGGTTGAGCGGTTCACGTGCGAGCTTGCGCCCCTGGAGCCGCTATGCCCCAGGCGACGACCACTCTCCGTGACGACCACGAGCTCAACCACAGCTAAATAGGCGACAGTTGATTACGCGAGGTCGCCAGAGTGGGCCCCCTTGCATGGCTCGAAGCTCAGATCCACCGGCTACGCCGCCCATGAGGCCGCCACGGCGGATAGCCCTGGAAGCAGGCATACCGAGGCCGATCCCGCGTGATCGAATGCTGCAAGACGGAGGCGGGACTCGCTCACCGCGCGGGGGTTCCTCCCCGTGGGTACGGCAATCGGAGCAGGTCAGCGATCATCGCTCGAAGAGCCGTGTGTTGCCGGGTGAGGCTGAAGCGCTGAAGCCGATCTAGGCAGTCGCCGAGCAGCGCGGTGTGCTCGGCCGTTGTGGCGATGTCGTTCAGCCAGTGTAGGCGTTCGAGTGCGGCGCGTTCGCTGTCGATGAGCAGCCTGGCGGTGATGAACTGATCGAATGGGCTCAGCGCCGTGGGTAGCAGGGGGACGCATCCGGCCAGGATCGCCTGCGCGAGTTGCTCGAGTACCCCAATGCCGGAGACGCCGTAATCCGGGGGCAGCAGGATCGTGGCCAGACTCTGGCTGTAGACGTCCCTGAGGCGGCGGTGGGTGGCGTCGTCGGGCGGCCAGCACGAGCAGCGTTCGCCGCCTGCCCCGACGACCACATGCGGGAACTGCCGGATAGCAGGGGCGAGGAAGGCGTTGTAGGCCTGGCGGTGGATGTCGAGGTCGCCGACATAGCCGACAGTGAACCTTCTGGGTTTGCTGGCCAGGGTGTCGGCGTCGGGAGCCTTCAGCGCGGAGGCGGGCAGGGGTGGCAGCAGTCGGCGGGCGCCGAAACGGCGGCCGATGTCGCACACGGTGACGTGGCGGGCGCGGCGCAGGGGGTGGGTCTTGGGCAACGCGCTGCTGGTGTCCCACAGCAGGGTGGGGGTAGCGCGCTGGCCGGTGTAGTGGGCCAGCAGGTCACGCTGATGCTGTAGGCGCTGGCGTGTGCGGGCGTCGCTGGCTGGGCCTGTCGTGGTGTCGTCGGGTTGCCATTCCAGCAGCAGCACGCTGATGGCGGGGAAGCCGAGGGGCGCGCCGGTCGGGCGGGGGGCGGGGTTGAGCGGCACCATGTGGTGGCCGTCGTCGGCCAGGGCGTCGATGAGGAGGCGAGGATCGGGAGGTAAGTCGCCGAAGAGAGTGCCCGTGGCGGTCTCACGCAAGCTGTAGCCGATCCGCGTCATAGGAGGTGGTGGAGTCTTTCTGTGGGTTGGAGGGCATGCCGAAGGCACCGACCGCGGCGGCTTGCCTGGTCGGGTCGGCGTCCACAGCAGAGTGCGCCGCGTCGGTGATGCTGGGGCGGGGCTTAGGTGACGGGTGTCAGGACTACCGGCAGTGCCTGGACGGAGTTGCTGAACAGCGACGGGACTGGTATCAGGTCAGCGGCCGGTACGGCGAGCGCCATGCGGGGGTAGCGGTCGAACAGGGCGGGCAGCGCCAGGGCCGCCTCCAACCGTGCCAGCCCGGCGCCCGGGCAGACGTGGGGGCCGCCGCCGAAGGCCAGATGCCGCCTCTGGGCGCGGCCGATGTCGAACCGGTCGGCGTCGGGGCCGTGCTGGTCGGGGTCGCGGCCGAGGAGGCTGTAGGGGGCCAAGATGGCGTCCCCGGCCGGGATGGTGACGCCGGCGATGGTGATGTCGGTGCGCGGATAGCGGGCCATGAAGTTGCCGATGGGGGCATCCCAGCGCAGGACTTCCTCGACGATGCCGGCCCACGTTTGCGCCGGGTCGGCAAGGGCTCGCTGGCATGCGGTGGTGAGCTGGCCGGGGTGGGTGAGCAAGGCGCGGACGGCGTTGAGCAGCAGACTGAGGGTGGTTTCGTGCCCGGCGGCGATCATCAACCACAGAGTTCCGACCAGTTCCTCTTCGGTGAGGGCGTCGGGGTCGTCGCGTCGGGCAGCGATCAGGGCGCTGGTCAGGTCGGGGCCGGGCTGTTCGTGGCGGAGTCTGATGACCTGGCCGAGGACCTGGTAGATGTCGTGCTGAGTCTGTAGCACCTCCCCGGGCTCCGTGGTGGAGCGGAAGATGCTCTCGACCAGATGGCGCAGGCGGGGCCGGTCGGCGTCGGGGACGCCGACGAGTTCGCACACCACCCGCATGGGGATGGGGTAGGCGAAGTGCCGACGCAGATCGACCACGCCGTCGGCGTCGGCGTGGTCGGGCAGCTCGTCGACGACGTCGGTGATGAGGGCGGCGATGCGTGGGCGCAGCTCGTGGATGCGTCGCGGGGTGAGGGTGCGGGTGACCAGGCGGCGTAAGCGGTGGTGCTCGTCGCCGTCGGCGGTGACCATGTTGGTCACTTTGAGCATGCCGGTCAGCGGCCAGTCCTCGCCGATGTCGCCGCGCTGGACGCAGGTCCAGGTGTGCCAGTCCTTGCTGATGCGCACATCGTTCAGCAGGCTGAGCAGCAGGGAGTGGCGGGTGATGGCCCAGGCGGGAATGCCGCCGGGCAGCAGGACGCGCACCACGGGCCCGGCGGCGCGCAGGCGGGCGGCCTCGCCGTGGTGGTCGGCGCCGGTCGGATCCAGGGTGATGACGGGCACCCGGTCGACGGGGGCCTCGCCGGCGGCGTCGGCCAGGTGCGGGCAGCCGCTCCGATGGCCGGCCTCGGGGGTGTGCTCGGATGTGGGAATGGGCCGATCGTGAGGGGTCATGAGGTCCTCCGGCGCGCGATAGAGGGTGATGAAGCACCCGCCTGCCCGGGCTGCGGCAAGGCCCAGACAGGCGGGGCGATCAGGGGTTGCGGGCTGCGCGTGCTGGTCGCAGTGGCGTGGGCGGGGGCGGGAAGACGACGGGCAGCACCGCGGGACAGCGCGTCCACGGGGACGGCCGGAGCGGGATGTCGGCGGTCGTGGCGGCCAGCTTCATGCCGGGCAGCAGGTTGAGGATGGTCTCCACCGCGGTGCGGGCAATGAGACGGGCCGGGTCGCGGGCCGGGCAGGCGTGCGGGCCGATGCTCCAGGCGAGATGGGAGCGGTTGCCCAGGTCCATGACGCGTTCGCCGGTGTGGATGCGGGCATCGCTGCCTGCCGCGGCCAGGCCGAGAACGAGGGCGTCGCCGGCGCGGATGTAGCGGTCGCCGAGCTCGGTGTCTCGGAGCGCGAAGCGGGTGGGCATGTGCGTCATCGGAGGGTCGCGCCACAGCACCTCATCCATTGCCTCATCGGTGCCCAGACGGCCTCCGTTGACGCGTCCGGCCAGGCGCGGGTCGGTCAGCATCAGCCGCAGGGTCTGGGCTATCCAGATCAGGGTGGTCTCATACCCGGCTGAGACCATGACGGCGATCGACTGCAAAATCTCGGCGTCGCCGTACAGGGCGGGATGGTTGATCAGGGCGCTGGTCAGGTCGTCGGCGGGGGCCGTCCGGCGGGTGCGCATGTGCGCGGCGAGGATGTCTTCGAAGCTGGCGTTTCCGGCTTGGGAATCGTCGCCGGAGCCGAACAGGGCCATGAGCCCGGCCAACAGCTGAAAGCCCTTGCCGGTGTCCAAGCCGAACAGACTGGCCACGGCGAGCATGGGGATGACGGCTGCATACTCGGCGATCAGGTCGGCGTGGCCGCGGGCGGCGAAGGATGCGACAAGGTCAGCGCAGATGGCCTCCACTGAGCGGCGCAGCCGCCGGTGGTCGATGCGCGTGACGAGGTCGTCGAGCGGGGCGCGCAGCCGCCGGTGCTCGGCGCCGTCGGCGCCAATGACGTTGGCTCGCCAGAACATCATCGGGCCCAGGCCGCTGTCCGGGGCGACGACGCCTTCGCGCAGGTCGCGCCAGTTGCGGGCATCGCGGGAGTAGACCGCTTCGTTGCGGGCGATGATGGCGATCTCCGGCCAGCCCATGACGAGCCAGGCAGGCACGCCGGGCTCCAGCTCCACCCGGGCCACCTCACCCCAAGTGGCGCGCAGCCGCTGGTAGAGGATGGCGGGATCGGGTGCGGCGGTGATGCGCGACAGCGGCATCAGGTCGGCGGTCGAGCTGGCACGGCCCGTCGCGAGGTCGAAGGCGGCACCGTTGGGGTGTGCGGGCAGGTGATCGGTAGACATGTGGGGCGGTCCTAGAGGTGGGTCGGGGTCAGCGCGGCCACGTGCTGGACGAGAGCGATCAGGGTGGCGAGGGCCGAGCCGCGGTCACGGGCGTCGCAGGTGAGTAGCGGCGTGTGCGGGGGCAGGTCGAGTGCGGCGCGCAGCTCGCCGCCGGGATGGTGGCGGCTGTCGGGGAAGCGGTTGACGGCCACGGCGAACGGCAGGCTGGCGTAGCGTTCCAGCTGGTCGAGCACGGCGAAGCTGTCGTCGAGGCGGCGGGTGTCGATCAGGGCCAGCGCGCCGACCGCGCCATGGGCCAGACCTTCCCAGGCGTCCCAGAAGCGGTGCTGGCCGGGTGCGCCGAACAGGTATAGGGCCAGCGTCGGTGTGACGGTGATGCGGCCGAAGTCGAGCGCGACGGTGGTGGCGCGCTTGTCGGCCAGGTGGGTCAGGTCGTCGACGCCGACGCTGGCGGCGGTCATCGTCTCCTCGGTGCGCAATGGTTCGATCTCCGAGACCGAGCCGATCAGGGTGGTCTTGCCGACGCCGAAGCCTCCGACGATGAGGATCTTGGCGAGCTGCCGCACGCTGTCGGGCAGGTAGCGGTCAGAGTTTGCGGAGGCCATCGAGTAACTCCTGCAGCATCGTCAGCGAGGGGCGCTCGGCTTCGGGGATGGGTGAGCGGGCGTGCAGGTGCCCGGAATCCACCAGGTCGCATGCCACGATCGCGACGACGCTGACCGGCAATTGCAGCTGGGCGGCGGCCTCGACCAGCGGGTGCAGCCGCGCGCAGATCCTCAGCAGCGCATGCTGTTCGCGGGGTGCCGCCCGCGGCAGCGGCGGCGGGTCCGGGGCGGTCATGAGCAGTGTGTCCACGCCGATGGTGTTGCGCGAGGCCCGGACGCGTCCGCCGGTGATGACGAAGGGCCGCACCGCCTGGTCGGCGTAGTCCTTGGGCGCGTCGGGCCCGCTCATGTTCCTGCCGCGTTGCGCGCGGGTGTGGCCAGCGCCTGATCGCCCAGGCGCTGGATCACCGTCTGCATCTGCTGGGACACCAGCCGCGGGTCGACGTCGGCGTGTGTGATGACCGCCAGATGGGAGCCTTCGGCAGCGGCGCGGATGAACAGGAACCCGCCGTCGTAGCCGATCATCACCTCGCGCACGCTGGGGCTGCGGCCGTAGGAGTTGCTGATCGAGCGGCCCAGTGACTGCAGGCCCGATCCGGTGGCGGCAATGCGGTCGGCGTCATCGCGTTCGGTCGCCTCCGACCAGATCTTGGGCAGGCCATCTGCGGTGAAGACCACGGCGTGGCGAACGCCGGTCACCTCGACGATGTCCTTGAGCATCCACGTGTTGTCGATCATTACTGCTCCTCCTGATGGGCCGGGTCGTGCGCGGCTGGACTTGGTTGGCGGGGGACGGCGGACACGTCGTGGGCGCCCTCCAGGTAGTTGCCGAGAAAGTCGCCAGGCTCCTGGGGCGTGAACAGAGAGCCCGGCGAGGACGCGCGAGCAGGAGGCGCCGGTGAACGGTCTGGGGAGGGCTGCGGAGTGATGTGGCGCGGGGAACGCCGCTGGGGCAACTGCGGGCGCGCCGCTGTGGTGCCGCTCGTCACGGCGGGAGCGGCGGGTGCTGCCTCGGCGGGCTGCGGCGAGGAAGAGCGGGCCGCCGAGGGCGGGGTGGTGGAGGGACGGCCGATGGCCAGGGCGTCCTCGCCATCCAGGACCTGAACCAGCTTCTCCGGCACCAGCACCACAGCGCGCACGCCGCCGAACGGTGAATCGCTCAGGGCAACTCCGAAGCCGTGGCGCCGCGCCAGGATGCCGACTACGGGCAGGCCCGTTTGCAGGGAGTCGACCAGGTCCTCCAGCTCGGGCAGCCGGCGGCCGGAGGCGATGTCGGTGGCCTTGGCCAGCCGGTGCTCATCCAATCCGATCCCGCCGTCGTCAATGGTGATGACCGCGCCGCGCTGCACGAGGCGGACCGTTACCTCGACGTCAGTGGTGGGTGGGGAGCACACGGTCGCATTCGCGAGCAGCTCGGCTATCAGGTGAATGAGCGGCTCGACCACCGGGGCCGCAGCGGCCACGGTGAGGTCACCGATCACCTTGATACGCCGGAAGTCCACGATGCGGCCGGAGGCGGCACGGACGACCTCCACCAGCGCCAGCGGCTGGAGCCACTGCTGGCCGGGCCAGTCCTGGCACAGCACAGCCAGGCCTTGCGCGGCGCGGGCCTGCTGGGCGGCCGCGTGGTCGATGCGCATCATCGTGGCCTGCACCAGCTCGTCGCCGGGCCGAGCCTCGGCAAGGTGCGTGGCGGCTTCCTGGATGCGGTGGGAGCCGGGTTGCACACGCCGGGCGAGGGCGACGAGGATCCCGCGCAGGGCTTCCTGCCGGTCGAAGTGCTGAACGGCGACGCCGGATACCGCGCTCACCACGCCCTCCAACATCGTGCTCACGTCTTCGTCGACCAGAGGCTGGTGTATTGCTGGCGGGACGTTCGCACGGCTCACCGCGGCGGGCACGCGCACCTCGACCAGGTGCGAGACAAAGCGCTGGAGTGCCGCTGTCACCTCGACCAGATGCCTGCTCCACAGATCCTCGCGCTCACCCCATTCAGCGAGCTGGGCACGCTCATGCGTGGCGAACGTCGCGCGCAGCTTGTCGCGTGAGGTGGCCAGCTGCCGCAGGTGACGCTGCTGCAGACCGACCACCATCAGCAACATCACGTCGATGACGCCGACGGCCACGCACAGCATCACCCCCAGCGGCCCGGCACCTTGCCGGGCGGCTGCGATCGTCAACATGATGGCGCACGCGAGGCTGAGCACGGCCAGCAGCAGCGCGATCGGCCCGAGCCAGCGGGAAGTCACGGGCGGGAGATCAGGATGGGAATCGATAATCATGATCACCTAAGGAGGGGAGGGAAGCGGATAGGGCTCGGTGGCCCCGGGACAGGAGGCGGCGCTGGTGGGGCAGACGTCTCCTCCCGGCCCGGAGCCTTGGGCGCAGACCGAGTGGGCGCTCACGGGGTTGGCCACTCGAACAGCGCTCGCTCACACCGCACAAGTCACCGGCTCGTACGGATATTCGGCGGGGCCAGGGCAGGCCGAAGCCGGAAAGGCTGTTCGGCCCACACGGATGGCCGCTGCGTCTGCTCAGGTACGCGATGCGCGAGATGTCGTGCGCAGCGTCCGCTCAAGAGACAGACGCCGCATCGCGGTCTGCAGGTCTTGCGTGGCATACAGCTTGGCCGGCTGGCCGGGCCTGGGGGGCTGCAGCCACACGAAATGGGTGCCGTCGGTGAGCGCAACCAGGCCCTGGCACACCCAGATGGCCGCCACCCACCGGTTGATTGGCAAGGCGGTGGTGCTGTTGTCATAGGAGGGGTGTAGAGCCCGGGCCAGAGATATGGCCAGCGATTGGGCCGCCCGCTGCGCGGGTGAGGCGCGCTCGGCCTCGCTGGCCAACTCCAGGGACAGTTCGTGGAAGTGCAGCTGCCCGCTACTCAGCGCGCGGCACGCGTGCACGAGTTCGGGGTGCGGATCGCGGGCTGGCGGGCCCGGCAGAGCAGCCGTCGTGATCAGCGTGTCCAGCCCAATGAACGCGCCAGCCTGGTCACCGGAGGTGTCGAGTTCGGCGTGGGTTACCGCCTCACTGATCTGGCCTAGGAGCGCCTCGTTGATGAGGCTGGACAGCTGCGCGGCCGCGGCCAGACAGTCGTCGGCCGCGATATGGCCCGCCTGGAGATCAGGTACCGACGCCTCGGGCAGCTCCCACCTGAAGCGGCCGCCGGACAGGTTCACCAGCAGCGGCATCTGGTCGATGAGCAGCTTCGGCTCGCCTTCGCGGTAGACGATCGTCGCGCCCAGGTGGTGCTCGGCCAGCGCGGTGCGCAGATCCTGCAAGGCCGGCATGGGCGGCTCGTCCGGCGCGGCGAGGCAGTGGTGCAGGGGCGCGTCGTGCATGGTGGCGTCGCCGGTAGTGCTGTCGTTCATGATAGTGCTCACGCCGCCTGCCGGGCCCGTGCGCATTGCGGGATGGCCACCCCGCCGACGAAGCTGGTCTTACTCGGCGGGACGGGTATCGGGTCGGGCTCAGGCCGCCAGTCGCGAACGGGGATGAGGCCGGGCTCCTGCCAGGCCCACCTCTCGCCGAACAGTGCGAGGATCTCTCGGCTCGAGCGCGCCGTGATGGGCGCGGTCGAGTTGGCGTAGACCCGGGTCGCTGCGCTGACCGTGTCGTTCTCGAGGCCGTCGGTGCAGGCATGCGTGAAGATCAGCACGCTACCAGGCGGCAGCGCCTGCCACAGCGTGTCGATGATGGCCGCCGGGTCGTCAGCCTCCGACAGGAAGTGCATCAGCGCGACCATGACCACCGCGATCGGCCGCTCGAAGTCGATCAGGGCGCGCACGTCGGGATGGTCCAGGATGAACGCGATGTCGCGCACGTCGGCGTGGAGCACGCCGGTGACGGCATCAGAGGCCAGCAGCGCCCGTGCGTGTGCGGCCACCACCGAGTCGTGGTCGACGTACATGACGCGCGCATCCGGCCGGACATGCTGAGCGACCTGGTGGACGTTGTCCCGGGTCGGCAGGCCCGAGCCGATGTCGATGAACTGGTTGATGCCTTGCTCGGCGACCGCCCCCACGGCGCGGCGCAGGAAGGCGCGGTTGTCGCGTACGGCATCACGCAGATCAGGCAGCAACCTGACCAGCGCGTCGGCGGCCTCCCGGTCGGCATGCCAGTTGTCCTTGCCGCCCAGCAGGTAATCGTAGATACGCGCGACGTTGGGGACGTTCGTGTCCAGCGCCGGGTCGTCGGCAAGCAGCGCGGCCAGGTGTGGGCGCTGCGTGGTGGGCAAGCTCGGCGGTGTGGTCACCGGGACCCCCCGAAGGAGGCCATCCGAAGAGAACAGTGGGCGGGAGGGGTGCCCGCGGCTACCGTGGTCATGGGTCGGACCTCAATCCGATCAAGGGCTCGCCACACGCCGCGACTAACGAGTGTGGCGGGCCCGCCTCTATTTCTTGACAGGGCAATGCCTGCCGGGCCATCACAGCGCAGTAAGCGCAGCTGGTGAAAGGCGATCGAGCAGGAGTAATCAGGAGGAATACGCGGCAATTCCTCCTGCTGCGTGAGGCGATCGGCTCTAGTCGGCGCTCCGGTGACGAGGGCGTCTTCTACCGATCAGCGCAGGCGGCGGCCGGTATCTGAGCATGGTCACGCGCGCCTTTCACGTCCGCAAGATCCGGCGGCGGATCTTGCGGGCCTCTGCCCCCCGGGGGTGACTCGGCTGCGAACAGGAGAAGATCGCCCAGAAACCCGCCGATCCCTTGGTGAAGACGGGTAAGCAGGAAGAGACACTGATGTGGTGAACGAGGAGGAGGATCCTCCTTGCGGCCTCCCCCAAGGCAAGGTGAACCGATGGATCAGCAAACCCCCACCTGGTGGGCGCGGCTGGCCGCCGCGCGAGCCGAGCGGCACCTGACACAAGAACAGCTCGGCAGCAGGCTCCGCGAGCTGGCTGGGCCTGATGCTGCGCTGCCCAAGCCGGTGGATCTGGCCCGCATGATCCGCTTTTGGGAGTCCGGCGCCAACGTCCCGCGCGCCATGTACCGGGCGCTGCTGAGCCAGGCGCTCGGGGTCTCGGTCTCGGACCTGTTCGGCTCCAAGCCTCGACGAGCCTCTTCACCACCGGCCGAGCCATCCGAGAGCGCGCCAGGACTGTCGCCGCTCGAGCATCTTGGCGATGTCCTGGAGCACCTGAGCGAGCAATGGCATCTGCTGGTCAAGCGTGACAACCTCCTCGGCCCGCGCCACACCATCCCCGCCGTCCGGCAGCAACTCGCCTTGATGGAGGAACTGCTGATGCCCGCCCGCGGTCAGGATCGGCTGCGGGTGCTGCGGCTGGCCGCCCGCTACGCTGAGTCGGCCGCCTGGCTGTATGAGGACGCGGGCCAACCCGCCGAAGCGCGCCGCTGGACCGATCAGGCTGCGACATGGGCGTATGAGGCCGACGACGGCGACATGCTGGCGTGGACGATGTTCCGCCGTAGCCAGCAGGCCATGGCCGAGGCACGTGCCGGGGACGTGGTCGGCATTACCGAGGCGGTGTTGCGCCGAGCTGACACCCTGCCGGCCGCGATGCGCGCCGCCCTGACCCAACAGCGGGCCCAAGGCCATGCCCTGGACGGGCAGGAGAAGGTGTGCCTGCGCCTGCTGGATGAAGCCCAGCAGATGGCCGCGGACGTTGACGACGACGGCGACGCCCGCGGCGGCCACGGTTCGTTCTGCACCTCTGCCTACGTGGACGTGCAGCGCGCCGGCTGTTGGATCCACCTGGGCAAACCAGCGCGGGCGGTGGCGGCCTACGAAGCCGCGCTACCGAAACTACCGCCGGTCTACCGCCGCGATCGCGGCATGGCCCTGGCCGGGCTCGCCGCTGCCCATGCCGGAGGCGGCCAAGTCGAGCAGGCCGCGCAGCGGGCGCAGCAGGCGCTGCGAATTGCCCAGGCGGCCGGATCAGTACGCATCACCGGTGTCCTGGCCGACATCACCGAGACGCTGCTCCCCTACCGCAAGGTCCCGGCGGTCGCGGCCTTGCGGGTGGCGCTGGCCAGCGCCGCGGCGGGCTGATGGCCTCCCTGATCGAGCTGGCCGCGATGCGGCGGGCGATCATGCTGTCGGCGTTCGGGCTGGGCGCCACTAGCCCGAATCCGCCGGTCGGCTGCGTCATCCTGGATGCGAACGGGCGCGTTGCCGGCGAGGGTTACCACGAGCGCAAGGGACTGGCCCACGCCGAAGGCAACGCGCTGCGCGCCGCCGGTACGGCCGCGCGCGGCGGCACCGCAGTGGTGACGCTGGAGCCGTGCAACCACGTCGGCCGTGCGCCAGCCTGCCGGCAGTTGCTGCTGGATGCCCAGGTGGCACGTGTCGTCGTCGCCTTGGCCGATCCGACCTCGCGCGGCCGCGGCGGCATCGCCGAGCTGCGGGCTGCTGGCGTCAGTGTGGAAAGCGACGTGCTGGTTGACGAGGCGCTTTTGGTGCTGGGAGCCTGGCGGCACTCCCTACGGATGCAGCGGCCAACGCTCACCTGGGTGTATGAGGTCGCCCGCGGCAGAATTCGCGGTGCCGTCGACCGGATTTCGGCCGCAGAGGAACTGCTGTGGGAGGCGGACGCTGTGCTGGCCGCGGATGGCAATCATCTAGGTGAGGCGGTGGTCGGTCGTCACGGATACGGCATGCTCGCGCTGCCGCGGCGGTGGGATGGCCGAGATCCGGCCGAGCTGGCGCAGACGTTGGCCCGGGGCGGCGTGCGTCATCTGCTCCTGGATGGCGGTCTCGAGCTAGCCGAGCCGTTCATAAAGGCGGGACTCGTCGACCAAATCGTGGTCTTTGTCGCTGACCCCGCAGGTCTGCCGGAGCCGGTTCTGCCGGGCGGATTTCAGATGGTGGAGGTAAGCCGGAAGGGCGACCACGTGCAGGTTTGCGCCAGACGCGGCCAACTGGTGGCGGGAGACTCCACCCATTGACAACGTGATCGTTCCACGCTGTCTCTCTTGGTTCGTCTCAATGGCTGGCCCGCCTGCTGTTCCGCGGCCCCCGCAACGTCGGCTGAGACGGCCAACCGTCTGCAACGCGCCCTTTACGGGCGGCGGGCGAGGACCCCTTTGACCCTGCTGTGCCGCTCGACCATGGCGGCCAAGCCGCCGTCGATGAAGCCGAGGCACTCCAGGATCGCGTCGTGGTCGGCCACCAGGTGGCGGTGATGTATCGGCCCGTGATGGGCGATCTTGTTGCGGAACACGCGCAGGTAGTCGACCTTGCGATGCAACTCTCGACGAGGGCCCCGAAAGTGTGGGAACGCCTGGTATAGGCCCGGTCGCCATAGCCGCTGGTCGTAGTTGTTGCCGCGCCCGAGCAGGGACACATAGAAGCCGAACGACAGCTCCTCTGTGATCAGCTGCGGGTCAGCGGGCAGACCGGTGCGCTGGATCTGCTGGGCGGCCTCGCTGATCCTCTGACGGGCGCCGTAGGTCAGATCGATCCGTGGGTGGGCCCACCAGTCCGCGCGCCCGAACATGGTGATCAACCTGCTGGTCAGGACGCTGCGCATCGAGACCTCCAGGTACTGGAGCGGCCCGTAGAATGCTTCGCTGATCTCGGTGTTCCAGCAGTGCAGGCGCAAGGCGACCACGGGATCACCCGCGCAGCGTGCCTCGTACTCGGCCATGCGCACCGGGGAGAGGAGGTGCCCCAGTCGTCTGGCTTCGGCTTCCTGCATCGTGACGGCCTTCCGATCAGCGTGGTACGGTCAAGTCATAAGCCCCGGTTTTGCCTCTGCTCAGCACGCAGCCGGGGCACAGCCTTGTCTGGCGCTTCCCCGGGCCCGCCTGGCGCTATCTTCGCAGCCACCCACGCAATGACGTACGCACAGGCGAAAGTGGTGGCCGGTCCCGCGACATGCCCGCCAACGGACAATCGCCCTTGTTGCGCCCGTTTGCCGACAATCGGACTTGCGTTTCCTCTACGGGGGCAAGCTGGATTCAGCAGTCCGCCGCGGTCAAGTCGCCCTGCACGGGGAACTGGACATGCACACCAAGGCGCTGCTGACCAGGGAGCTGGAAGAGGTGGTGGCCCAATCAGCTCCGCATCCGCCAGGCGTCATCGTGGATCTGTCGGAGCTGGCGTTCTGCGACTCCTCCGGCCTGAGCGCGTTGATCACTGTCCGGCATCAGATGACGGCGGCCGACCAGCCGCTGGCACTGGCCAGGGCGCACGACATGGTCGAGCGGATCCTGCACCGCACCGGCCTGGACCGGGTCTTCCGCTGCTATCCGACGGTGGCTGACGCCGAGCGCGCTCTGGCCGGTCACACACCGATGTGAGCCGGGCGAAATTCGACCGGCATCCGGGTGAGCCCTGCCTCGAGTTGGTCCCCAAGATTCGCCTCGGGGCAGGCCAGCCCGTCGATCTAGTTGCACGCGCGCGTAGGTATGTTCGGTCCGCAGACCGGTCTTTTGCTCCGTCCGAGTACCGTACGGGACATGGCGCATCTACCCGCCTACCAGCCGATGATCGCCCAAGCGGGAGCGGTGCCGTCGGGGTCCGACCGCGATCGTTGGGCGGTCGAGATGAAGTGGGATGGCATCCGCGCGCTGCTGTACGTAGAGGACGGCCGGATGCGAATCCACTCCCGCAACGGCGCCGACGTCACAGCCGCCTACCCGGAGCTGCAGATGCTCGCCGGCGCGGTCGGCGGACACGACGTGGTGCTGGATAGCGAGATCGTCGCCTTCGATGCGACATCACAGGCGTTGCCCGCCTTGTCGACCTCGGGGACCTCGTCGAGATCTTCGAGTTCCCCCCAACGGACCGCCGTGTCTGACACCAAAGAGGTGCCGCAATGACCAGCGGATACCTCTAGGTCGAGCGGGAACGCCTTCTCGTTCATCCCGACCGCGCACCGTTCACGACCATCGGCCAGAAGGCCAGCGTGTCGGTGTCGCGCAGCTGGGGGCGGATCGTCTTGCATGAGGAGACGGGGTGTGTCCGCCAGGGCGAGCAGGTGAAGCGACGGGACGGTGTCGGTATGGTCGCCGGGGAAGGCGAAGCTGCGGGAACCCTCGTCCGTCGGGGGGAAGCCGCGTATGGGACGACTCGCTCTGTGGGTCGTGATCTTCAGTTTCGGGTGGACGGTTCGACCGTTGCGCGCACGCTCATAACGCCGCTTGTTTGTCGAGTCGGAGTGCGGTGCTGACCTTGCGATCAGTCCGTTTCTCCGGCCCGCCCACCGACCCCGGCATGCTTCCTCTCGAAGCACTAGGCTCGCCATGTGTCGTGGCCGTTGGTCAGCCGCCGGCTGGAGCGGCTGATCTGTCGAGTCTCTAGCCGGAGACCTGCTCGATCACTCCGACGCCAGACTGCTTCGCCCACTCCGTCATCTCGGCTCGCCATCGGCGCCCGCTCCAATACGGCAACCGCAGTTGTCCCTCCAGAGTCACCTGCGGCGCTTCTGGAACACCGAAGCCTTGGAAGATCTCTGCCGCCAAAAGTGCCGCAGCACTCACCAGATCCGGCCCGTTTGCGGAGAGCTGATCCACCGAGCCCGCGGCCTCTGCAGGCCGAAACTCCGCAGTCTTGGCCAGGCGGCCCAACCTCTCCGGTCCCCAGCCCTCGCGGTTGGCGACGATCTGGCACGCTGGGCGAACGTCGGTGATCGACATTTGCAGGCTGACCACGCCGGCGACGTTGGCCCGCAGGGCGGCGTGCTCGGACAGGAACCGGATACCGGACAGGATGCCCATAACGATCAATTCGTCGTCGAAGTCGTGGACGTCGTTCACGTTGTCTGGATGATTGACCGGCGTCACGGCGAAGACGCCTGCGCCATCGTCATGGAGATGAGCCGCGATCCTCTTGGGGTGCGGCTGCTCAGGATTCCATTGGTCGTCCAGTACATACCGTCGTTGCCCGAGCCCGAAGTTCCGCCAGCCCCAGCTCGCCAGGCTTCCGATCAGCCATGGGTGGCTCCCCTGGTAGGAGGGGCGGACTTTAGCGAAGGCGACAGCGTTGATTGGGGCCTCGCCGGGGTGGTCAGGGACCAGGGACAGAAGCAGCCACGGAATCTGTGACGGCAGGTGCCTGACTAGGTCTTCCGTTATCTGCTGAGCACGAGTGGCTTGGTCGCGGCGAGCCGTGTCACGGCGGCGGTAAGCGGTTTCGATCTCGGGCTCGGTGAGGTATCCGATCGTGGTTCCGATGCGGCGAGGGTAGCGGTAGCCGTCGTTGACGGGCACCGTGTACGGCTGGCGCGGTCCGGCCGCCACTGCAACGACGTAGCAGCCGAAGCCGGGCCTAGCGGGGTTCTCCACCGGGATGATCTCGAAGGTCGGTTGCGGAGCGGTGCCTGCGGCGATGACCTGATGCATGCGGGTCGACTCGGCGTCGGACAGAGCCACGTCGATGATCTCCTTTGCGCGGCCCTGATCGTCTTCGTCGATGCCGAGGACGAGCAGGCCACCGCGGGTGCTGGCGAGGGCGGCCACGTCGGTGGAGAGCTTGCGCTTTTCCGCTTCGCTGTTGCCGTACAGGTCGCGCTTGTAGTCGAGGTCTTCAGCTTCGGGGATCTGGCCGTCGACGAGGAGCTGAAGGTGGGCGTACTCGAGTACGCCTTGGTCGATGAGGTTGCGGCCGAGCAGGGCTTCGAGGCGGGGGGATCGTAGGACGGTCACGAGTGGCGAGAGTAGACCGGCTGTGTCGATGATGCGGTGTAGTTGTCCCCATGCCGCCCCTCCCGCGGGGGAAAATATCCACCCCGCCAAGATCACAAACTCGCCTTATTGATCTCAAAGCGCGCCCGGTTTCGCCCGATTCTGCGATTTTCGGAGGAGAGGGACTATGTCCCGGTGACAAGCCAGTCGCCCGCCAAAGGCGGAAACCGACCCTCAGAACGAGCCCTGCCGGGGACAGGGGTACTCCGCGGCCATAACCTGAGCCAAGCGGGCCTCCTACCTGATTGGACTACCGGGTTCATCCCGATAGGAGGCCCGCCCGGCCACCCTTAGCGGGTGGCGTCGTAGTCGTCGATGCTGACCCAGATCAGCCAGCCCAGCCACAGCACGAACCTGACGGCTGCCAGGCCCGTGCGGATCCACTGGTGTCGACCACCACCATCGGGACGGGGAGTATCCAACGCACTCACCTCCTCTCCGCCGGATCACCCGGCAGATCTGACCGGATGCTCCGCAGCGGCGGACGAGCGGCGAGTACCCCATCCCAGGCTGCACCCTAAGGGACCACCACAACGTCATCGGGGGCGATCGTTGCGAGGGGATGCGGTTTGTCCCCCGAGTGGGGCTGCCTCCACTCGAGGGGTCGAGAGTTTTCGCCCGGGTGCCAGCCGGTCTACTCAACGAGCTGGTCGGTCGGCGGAGCTAGATGACGGATCTCGCACTCGTCTCGCTGGCCTGCTGTACGGATGTAGGTCTGATACCGGCAGCAGTCGGCCAGCAGTTCTCGGTCGGCTCGAAAGGCAGCTCGAACTGGGCGAGGCGGCGTAGATAGTCCGGATCGGGGTGCTTGAGCCACCACGCATGGTCCGGGTCCTGGTGGACGACGAACTGCTGCAGCCGGGGCAGCATCACGCCGCCGTCGACGTCAACCAGCCAGGGCCCGCAGGTCGCCGTGGACACACCAGTCGTAGGAGCCCTACGGGTGGGTCACTTCCCGGTATTTGGCAGGGGCCATGTAACGGGCGTGGACAGCGGTGACCCGCCAGGTCGCCATCATGTTGTAGGCCAGGCTGGTCCCGCTCGCCGCCCGATTGCCCCTCAACGGCGGTGGCCTTGTCGAATAGGTCGCTGATGCCTTCGACCAGTTGGAGATCGGCCTGCTGCTGGTCGGTCAGTTCCCGCCATTGCTCAGCTGTTCGGGAGACGTGGCGGATCGCCTCCGGCGCGGAGGTCACTGACTGAAGTGGGGCCTGCGTGGGCTCGGTGGTGCGTCGGACCACGAGGTTGATCGTGTTGCGGTTCAGGCCTGCGGCGCCTGCGAGCTCGGTGATGGCGACTTGGTTGTCGCCCGCGCGAACGGCAGCTGTCGCGGCCAGCAAGGCCCCAGAACGGCTCCATGATCCTCTCCGCCACATGGAGGCCAAATATTCTTCGCAACGTGATCACATCGAATACGCCTCGGGAACCAGGCCCCGTTCGAGGAGGCAGCTTCTACGACGAGCCCCAGGTCATAAACCGCTACCTACAGCACCGCCACAGCGGGGTGCATAGCCCCAACCACGTCATGGAGGAACCGGCACTCCTCGACGAACTGGGGCCGGTCGCCGGCCTCCGCGTCCTGGACCTCGGTTGCGGGGATGCCGCCATCGGCCGCACCCTGCTCGCGGCCGGCTGCCGTAGTTACCTGGGAATCGACGGCTCGGCCCGGATGGCCCGATCGGCCACTACCACCCTCGAAGGCACCTCGGGCCGCGTGGAAAGGATGGACATCGAGAAGTTCTCCGCCCCACCGCACACCTTCGATCTGGTCATCTCCCGCCTGGCACTGCACTACGTCGACGACCTCGACCCTGTTCTGGTGGCATGCCAGCGTTCCCTATCTCCAGGCGGACGACTGGTGATCACGGTCATTCACCCGGTCATCACCTCTCACGAGACTCACCAGAACACGAACGAGCCACGCACCACCTGGGTCGTTGACGACTACTTCCAGCCCGGAGTGCGTCAGCGCAACTGGCTCGGCAACACCGTCACCTGGTATCACCGGACTATCGAGGACTACGTCACCGCCCTGACCCGCGCGGACTTCGCCCTCACCGCGCTGCGCGAGTGCGCCCCTCGCCACGATCGCTTCGACGGCGACTCGGCCGAGTTCACACGTCGCCAGCGCGTCCCGCTGTTTCTCCTCTTGGCCGGTCTACGAGCATGAGCCCCGGCTTTCCGTGAGCGCGCGTCGCGACTCAGTCGTGCGGGGCCTTGGGGATGCCGGTAGTAACCGCGGTGCGTGCCGGACGCTGCGCCTGATCGAGCAGATTCTGCGGGCCCCTGCGCAACAGCTGCGAGCCACCGTAACGCCACGCGCAGCCGCGTGGGCCTCAGGCCGAGACCGCCAGCAGTTCCTCGAGACCTGCAGCTTCATCCTCGGCAGCCTCGGCGGCCTGCAGGGCTTCCCGGACCATACGGGTGTCGACCCGGAGCCGGGTGGCCAGCGCGCCGATACTGACACCCTTTCGGCGGCATGCCAGCAAGGCTCGGTTGCGCTGGCGTCGCGCTGCTTCTTCCTGATCGAGGCATCGCCGACGCTCGGCGTCCAGCTGTTCAGCCCAGGCCCGCTGCTCGGCTGCCTCCTGGCGGGCGTTTCGCCAGGAGCGGCTGACCTCGATCAGATCGTCCAGGGCCTGGCGGCCATCCTCCGGTGACACTTCAGCCACCGGCGCCGAGAGCGATCCCGTGACGGTGGCCACATCGAGCTCCGCCCAGGTGGCGATCTCGCCCACGGTGTAGCCGGAGGCGACGCAGCGGGCGATGAGAATGTTGCGTCGCTGCTGCAAGACGTGCTCGTCCTCGCTGGCCTGGCGGCGCACCATGTCGTGCTCGGCGAGGCGCTGGCGCGCGGACTCGGCTTGGTGCCTGGCTTCACGCCAGCGAGCCAAGCTGATGGCCAGCTGACGCATTTCGGCCGCGGCCCCTGGATACTCGGGGAGGTCGCCGTCGGCGGTGAGGGCGTAGATCAGCGAGTCGCTCACGCCGGCGGCCGCGGCGATGACGGACACCGCCACCCCGCCCTGCGCGCACGCCCGGATCGCTTGGTCGCGATCCGCGCAGGCCTGTCGCTCAGCGGCGGTGGCCTTGCTCTTGTGCTCGGCCAGCAGCGCCGACAGCTGCCGATCCTGGGAGTGTGACTCCTCGGCCTGCCGCCACAGCCGGGCTGCCTCGCCGACCTTGGCTAGCGCCTGGGCGGGGGTGGCCGGCGCGTGCTCAGGCGGCGGGGTACGGCGAAGGACCAAGTTGACCGTGTTGCGTGTCAACCCGGTAGCGGCCGCGAGCTCGGGGGCGCCAAGATCGAGCTCGCGGCCAGCTCGCAGGAGCTGGTTGAGCTCGCGGCGCAGCTGGCCCAGATCGTGCTTGCTGCGTGTCTGCGCGGCTTCGGCCAGCGTCTGGAGGTGGGCGTAGTGAGCGGCAAGCCGTTGTGCCTGGTGGCGGCGCCGCACGTCCTTGACGAGGTCGTCGAGCAGGTGCTGATGGGGTGGGGACGGCGCCGCATGCCCGTCGGCCGCAGGCCGGACTGTGGCATTGCCTAGATCGTCGCCTTGCTCCGGAGTGAGCTGCGGCTGGGTGACTGCTGCCGCGGCGGCGTCAACGGCGGCGCGCAGCCGGGCCCGCTCGAGCTGCTGCTCCTCCAGGCTTGCCCGATGTAGGACGGCGCGATGCTCGTGCTCGTGAGGTGCGGGCAGGTGCATGAGGGAGATTCGGCTGCGAGCAGCCGCGGCAGCGGCCATCGCTCGCATGGTCGGCGCGATGAGCGGATCCCCGATCAGCACCACAGGCCCAGAGTGCAGGTCTAGCACCCGATCCAGAAATCGTCCGCACGCCTGCTCCAGCCCGCCCTCGGCCTCGGCCGGTAGCAGCGCGAAGTCGCGGGCGGCCCCTTTGGTCTGCACCAGCGACATCAGACGGAGTTCCGCTCCGGCTTCCACTGCGGTGACCTGCAGGAAGTACAGTGGTGCGCCGCTGGTCTCCGCTCGGGTGCGGATCGCTCCGAACTCCGTCTCAACCCACCAGGGCACCAGGGCGCACTGCTGGGCGTAGGCTGGCGGGTTGGTGGCGGGCCACAGCTGAAGTTGCTGGAGCAGCAGCCGCACGTGGTTGGCGGAGATGTCGGTGTTCAGGTGCTCACGCAGATACCAGCGCACCAGCCCGCGGTTCCACAACGGACGGGTCAGCCCCACCGCGCGCGGATCGCCGAGGACGGCCTGGCGCAACTGCTCGCGCGCCTGCGGCGACACCTTGTAGGGGGTGCGCCCCCCGGGCGCCGCCTGCGAGGCCCGGGGGTGTCCCTCCTCGGCCAGGGAGCGCCAGTAGTAGAGCGTGCCGCGGGTGAGGCCGTACTCGCTGGCCAGCCCCGCCGGGCGCTCACCCGCGCGCATCCGCGCGATGGCCGCCCGGCGAATCACCGCCAGGCTCTCGTGGTCCAGCGAGCGGCCGTCCCCACCGGCCTCGCGCAGACGCCGCAGCGCCTGCGTTAAGGCGTCACCCGGAGCGTCATTCACTTCCGTGTCCCTATCCACTGCAGTTCGTTTAGCACAGATCGGAAGTTCCTGGCAAACATCAGGTCTCACTACCTGTCTAGATGGCAGTCAAGGTCTAGCTGAGGCGACAGCAGCCCCTCGTGACATGTAGCGATGTTCCGTATGCCGCCATTGAGAGGCGATTCCGCCTTACTCGGCGTAAAGGTCAGGTTTACGCCCTTGACGTGATTGCCGACGATCGTGATGGGTCGCGCTGGCCACCCCGGCTCGACGCCCAGCGCTGCGACGCTGGGCTCTTGGCTGGTCTGCGACGGCGGTTGCGGACTCCTGCGCCCAGGGCGAGTCCGGCCTCGACGATCTACCCTGCGGCATCAGGCAGCCCGACACCCGGATGATCTCGTTCTCGCAGCCAGTCCTGCAGGCTCTCCCATGCCGCCCAGCCGGGGCTGTCGCCGGTGATGAGGGCCATGACCGACCAGCTCGCCTCGCTGAGGCTATGCGGCCGGAACACCACGTCCGACACGCGCATGTCCTGGGCCTCGTCCAAGGCCTTGCGCTCGCTCTTGGCCAGATCCTCGGGTACATCGATCTGTTCCCAGGCGTGGATCAGTGCAGGGATGTCCCACAGGTCGCCGATCCGCTCGGTCCGTCCGACCCGCAGGGTCGGCAGCATGCTCTGTGGCGCCACCTCGCTCTGATAGGTCAGGATCAGTGGGCTGGCTTCGATGGCGGCCATCATCGCCTGCATCTGCTCGGGCCGCGGCGAGACCTCGGCGTACGGCAGGAGACCCTCCAGCACCGCGCAGGCGGCCCACTGCGCTCGCGCACCGTCATCAAGGTGCAGATGCTCCGGATCCTCGGCGTGGCAGCGTAAGGCGTAGTCGACCGAGAGTCCGACCGCGCCGGCATCGGCCAGGATGCGGTTCCACGGTGAGCAGAACGGGACCGGGAGCGGGAAGAGTAACTCGTTCCAGCGGCTGACGACGTGACCGTCGATCACCGCCACGCCCTCACGGACACCGTCGAGTTCGGAACGGTAGTAGATGCCGTGCGGCAGATGCTCCCCGAGCACTTGGCCGCTGCGCGAACGGGCTGGGGTCCGCGGATCAGGCGCCACTGCCTTCCAGGAGGTGCTCACCGGCACCCCCTGACAGCCCGCCCCGCCTGAGACGCACCGCCTGGCCGCTTGGCGCGGTCCGTTGGCGCTTGACGCTGCTGGTGTTGCTCGCATCGCCACGGAGTGGATGTCCGGCGGTGCCTGCCCTCGATAGGGATGTGCCGCTGGGATGCCGGACATTCAACGAAGCTGATGTCGTGCTCCGGAAGGTTGTCACCGCGGTGCCGGTGCAGCTTCATAACCAGTTCCTCCACATGGACGTGCCGGACCTGCCTTGGCTCTCGGATGGATCGGCGGGCTACCGCTCAGAAACTCCCTCTGTCCGGCCTCGGTACGGCCGGCATTCGCGGCATGGCGCCCGAGTCGTGGAGTGCTCGCAACCTAGGCGACGTGCCCAAGTCGAGTAGCACTCCCGCGGGTGCGCCTATCGAGGGATATTTCATGTAACGCGTCCTATACGCATTTTCGGAGCCACTAATACCACGAACGCTAGAAGGCGTCCGATGGATATCTACCGCTAGCCGAGAGCTATCGAACGAACGGTCAGTCTCCCCGAAAGAACTGGCCACCGCCGGTTGTGACCCAGAGTCTGACAATTATCGAAAGGATCTGACAAGTAGGATTTCCAGGGATAGCACTCCCAGGGGTACCCCTGGGAGTGTCACCTGTGTTGACATGCAGGGTGGCGAGCGCACGCATCGATCGGTCATCGCGGCGATGCACAGGTGCCGGCTTCCCTTTGTCTTCAGCATGGCCATTCCGTGTGACTGTGGGCGAACGCTCCTATCGCCTTGTTAAGACAGAAGAAGAGCCCGCCGCACAGCCCGGTGCGATGGTCGTGGCTGCTGGCCGCGGGTGAGGAGACACCCTGCGGTCGGCGATGACCTGTCACCAGTTCCGCTCGCAATAGCCGGTGATTGCTGCATTTCTAAGCATATTTCACTCGTATTGCGCGGAGCAGGCAGGGAGTCTCGGCATTAGTTTGCAATTCAACTGGAAATCTGACGTACCGCCTTCTGGGGCGGATTCGCTTCGCCGCAAATGCGTGGCATGTGATCTACACTGTCAGCCCATGGTGACTAGCCCCGCGTTCGGCTCCTACCTGCAGCACCTTCGCAGGGCAACCGTGGCACCCGGCTTCACGCCCGGCGTCGAGGGACCGCCCCGCCAGCGGATCAGTAGGGATCAGTTAGCCAACAACGCGGGGATCAGCGTGAGTTACCTGTCCAAGCTTGAGCAGGGATATCCGATCCATCCGACGCGCGAAGTGGTTGACCAGCTGGCCGACGCCCTCGCCGTCAATGATCTGGTCCGCGAGCACCTGCACGATCTCGTCGATTACACCTATGCCAAACCCGTGCCCATCGAGACCGCTCCCCTGTCGCCTTCGGTGATTACGGCAGAGCAGCGGCAGCATGTGGAGTGGCTGTGCCCGAACCTCGCTGGCTGGGTGACCGAGGCGTGGTGGGTGTTGTACGGCAATCGGGAGTATTGCCGTATCTACCGGCATCTAGAAGAGGTCAGAAACATCCTGATCTGGTTCTTCGCGGTGCCGGAATCCCGCAAAATCATGGTGGAGTGGGATGTTGAGGCCCGACTCACCGTCGCGTGGCTGCGCTCCCACATGGTCCGCCGCGCGGAGGATCACGCCTTCGTGCGACTGCTAGACGAGTTGTCGAAGTTTCCGGAGTTCGTTCGGATGTGGGAGCAGCAGCAGATCCTTATGGGTCGCCACTCGCCGTATATGCGCATTCGTGACCTAGACAACAGCGAGGAGATGACTCTCCTGGCCAACGTGTATCGCCATCCCGACCCTACCAGCGGCATTCAGCTCTATGTGGGAGCCCGGCCGCCGCGCCGGCAGGCCGACGTCGTCAGATAGCCCCGCCAAGTCCGTAGTTGTTTTGATTGATCAGGGATGGCTATTGTGCCCGGCATGTCCGATGCGAGCGTTTCAGAACTCTTCGACCCCAAGGCCTGGCAGGTCGTCGAGGGTTTCGACTTCACCGACATCACCTACCACAGGGCCGTCGACCAGGGCACCGTGCGCATCGCCTTCAACAGGCCCGAGGTGCGCAACGCCTTCAGGCCGCAGACCGTCGACGAGCTCTACCGGGCCTTCGACCACGCCAGGCAGACCACCGACGTGGGCTGCGTGCTGCTGACCGGCAACGGCCCCTCCCCCAAGGACGGCGGCTGGGCCTTCTGCTCCGGCGGCGACCAGCGCATCCGCGGCAAGGACGGCTACCAGTACGCCAACGGCACCCCGGCGACGGGCCGGCTGCACATCCTCGAGGTCCAGCGGCTCATCCGCTTCATGCCGAAGATCGTCATCTGCGTGGTGCCCGGCTGGGCCGCGGGCGGCGGGCACAGCCTGCACGTCGTCGCCGACCTCACGCTGGCCAGCGAGGAGCACGCGCGCTTCAAGCAGACCGACGCCGACGTCGCCAGCTTCGACGGCGGCTTCGGCTCGGCCTACCTGGCCCGCCAGGTGGGCCAGAAGTTCGCCCGCGAGATCTTCTTCCTCGGCGACACCTACACCGCGGCCGACGCCCACAGGATGGGCATGGTCAACGCGGTGGTGCCGCACGCCGAGCTCGAGGCGACGGCTCTGGAGTGGGCTCGCAAGATCAACGGCAAGTCGCCCACCGCGCAGCGGATGCTGAAGTACTCCTTCAACCTCATCGACGACGGTCTGGTCGGCCAGCAGGTGTTCGCGGGCGAGGCCACCCGTCTGGCCTACATGACCGACGAGGCGGCCGAGGGCCGCGACTCCTTCCTGGAGAAGCGCGAGCCCGACTGGTCCCCCTTCCCCTGGCACTTCTGACCGCACGCCCGCCAACCCCGCCCTGCTGACGTGGATCTAGCAGGGCCTTCTTCCTCACACTCATGCCGGCAACACCCCAGCCTGAGTGTGCTCCCCTCATCTCAAGGAGTCTGCGCGTGCCCACCCTCGACATCAACGGTCTGGTCATCGCCTACAGCGACACCGGAGGCAGCGGCCAGCCGGTGATCCTCGGGCATGGTTACTTCACCGATCACACCGTCTTCGACGCTCAGGCTGAATTCCTTTCTCCGCAATGGCGCATAATCGCCTGGGACGCTCGCGGGCACGGCAACACCCCCGACTCCGCCAAGCCCTACACCTACTGGGATCAAGCGCGCGACGCGCTGGCCCTCATGGACCATCTACAGCTTCGGCAAGCCATCGTGGGCGGCATCTCCCAAGGCGGCTTCATCGCGCTGCGCACTGCTCTGCTCGCTCCGGATCGCGTCACCGCCCTCATCTTGTCCGACACCGAAGCCACCCCCTGCGACCCCGCCGACAAGGTCGGGTACGGGCAAATGTTCCAAGCCCTCCGTGAGCACGGTCCCATCGACGACCTCACCGTTCCGCTGGCCGCCCAACTCTTTGGTGAACACGCTGGACATCACGCCGAGGACTGGCGAAGCCGGTGGAAGAACGGTCCTCTCCCCTTGGGCAATTCAGCGCTGTGTCTGTTGGAACGAGATGACGTCAGCGACCGCCTGCACGAGATCACGTGTCCCACACTGCTGATGTGGGGAACCGAAGATCTCTCTCTGCCCCGCGACCGCATGGATTTGCTGGCCGCGCGAGTCGCCACAGCCACGCCCGTCCACGAGATCGAAGGCGCGGCGCACACCCCAGCACTCACCCATCCCGACCAGGTTAACCGGGTCATGCTGAGCTTCCTGGAAAGCCTCGAGATCGGCGACCCTGCGCCCCGCCGGCGGCGGTGAAAGACTGAGCCCTTTCATCCTGGCTGTCGGCTGCACGGCACACGTTCCGCAGGGCCGTGTCGGCGGCACTTACGAGCTTGTGACCTGTGACCTCGCCGCTGGCTTCGGCACGCACGGACTTTATGTCGTCGCGGCGGGCCGACTGCAGCGCTGTCCGGCGGCGATGGGCGCACGGTAACGGCGCCTCGCCCCTGCGCGATCCGCGCGCTGAGGGCCGGTCGTCGACTTCGCCGGCTGTTCGGCGATAGGCAGGTGGGCCGCAATGATCGCACAGCAGGCGCCCCGGGATGACCCCGTGAAATGCGGCGTTCCTCACTCCTCGGGCCGTTGTCTCATCCAATCGGGGACCTCCTGACCTGTGAGAGTGCGGAACTCTTCGCTCACTCCGCTGGGATCCCCGGCATAGGCGCGGCACAGCAGATGGGCGACCGTATCGATGACGCCCTGGCCGGTCTCGGGTAGTTGCTGCCCGACGATGAACGCCTCGATCAGCGGGTCGGTCGCCTGGCGGAACCGGGCGCCTTCGACGAGCGTGTACCCAAGGACGGCGAGAATCTGGGCGTAGCCCGGCAGGTAGGTCTCCTCGCTGAGTTCGACCAACTCCCAGCAGACGGCGACGGCTTCTTGGAAGACCGGCAGGGCCTCCTCCAGCCGCCCCGCCTTCGCCAACCAGCGTGCCTGGTTCTCCAGCGAGTCGGCCAGAGCCGGCAGGTAGGCGTTGCGGTTCAGCTTCACCTGCTCCCGGCGCAGGGCGACGGCTTCCGCGCTGACCGGCAGCGCCTCCTCCGGCCGTCCCGCCTCTGCCAGCCGGTTCGCATGGTTGTTCAACGAACTGGCCAGAGTCGGCAGGTAGGCGCCCCTGCTCAGTTCTGCCAGCTCCCGGCAGACGGCGACGGCTTCCTCGCTGACCGGCAGCGCCTCCTCGCGCCGCCCGCTCTCCGCCAGCCATATGGCATGGTTGGCCATCGAGATGGCCAGAGTCGGCAGGTAGGCGTCCCGGTTCAGCTCGACCAGCTCCTGAAAGCTCGCGACAGCCTGCTCAGAGACCGGCAACGCCTCATCCAACAGGCCCGCCTCCGCCAACCGCGCGGCGTGGTTGGTCAACGTCCTCGCCAGAGTCGGCAGGTGAGCGGGCCGGTTGAGCGCGATCAGCTCCCGATGCAGGGCGACGGCTTCTTCGCTGATGGGCAGTGCCTCCTCACGCCGGCCAACCTCGGCCAGCAGGGCGGCGTGGTTGTTCAGCGCGTTGGCCAGATCGAACAGGTAGGCATCCCGGTTGAGTTCGGCCAGTTCCCGGCGCAGGGTGACGGCTTCTTCGCTGACCGGCACCATCTCCTCCCGCCGCCCGGTCTCTGCCAGCCGTACGGCGTGGTTGGCCAACGCGGCGGCCAGGGCAGGCAGGTAGGCGTCCCGGTTCAGTACGGCCAGCTCCCGATACATCTTGACGGCTTCCTTGCTGACCGGCAGTGCCTCCTCACGCCGGCCCACCTCCGCCAGCAGGACGGCGTGGTTGTTCAACGACATCGCCAGGGCAGGCAGGTAGGCGTCCCGGTTCAGTACGGCCAGCTCCCGATACATCTTGACGGCTTCCGCGCTGATCAGCAGTGCCTCCTCACGCCGCCCGGTCTCCACCAGCCGTACGGCGTGATTCCTCAACGAGACGGCCAGGTCGGGCAGGTAGGCGTCCCGGTTGAGTTCGGCCAGTTCCCGGTACAGGGCGACGGCTTCCGCGCTGACCGGCGGCGCCTCCTCCCGCAGGCCCACGTCCGCCAACCGCCCGGCGTGATTGGTCAGCGCGTTGGCCAGGTCGGGCAGGTAGGCGTCCCGGTTCAGCTCGGCCAGTTCCCGGCGCAGGGTGACGGCTTCTTCGCTGACCGGCAGTGCCCCGTCCCGCCGTCCGGCCTCCGCCAGCCGTAAGGCGTGGTTGGCCAACGAGGTGGCCAGGTTGGGCAGGTAGGCGTCCCGGTTCAGTGCTGCCAGTTCCCGGCAGACGGCGACGGTCTCTTCGCTGACCGGTAGCGCCGCGGCCCGCCGGCCCGTTTTGGCCAGCAGGGCCGCATAGTTGGTCAACGAGCCGGCCAGGTCGGGCAGGTGGGCGTCCCTGTTGCGGGCGGTCGATTCGGCGTACAACTGCACGGCTTCTTCGCTGAGCGGCAGTGCCTCCTCCCCCCGCCCCACCTTCGTCAGTCGTACGGCGTGGTTGGTCAGCGCGTTGGCCAGGTTGGTCAGGTGGGCGTCCCGGTTCAGCTTGGCAAGTTCGCGGCACAGGGCGACGGCTTCTTCGCTGCCCGGCAGCGCCTCCTCCCGCCGTCCGATCTCCGACAACCATATGGCGTTATTGGTCAACGAGCTGGCCAGGTCGGGCAGGTAGGCGGTCCGGTTGAGCGCGACCAGCTCCCGGTTCAGCTTGACCGCTTCCTCGCTGACCGGCAGCGCCTCCTCCCGCCGCCCGGTCTCTGCCAGCCGTACGGCGTGGTTGGCCAACGCGGCGGCCAGGTCGGGCAGGTCGGCGTCCCGGTTGAACGCGATCAGCTCCCGGTAGGACTGCACGGCTTCCTTGCTGACCGGCAGCGCCTCTCTCTGCCGCCCCACCTGCGCGAGCCGGTTCGCGTGGTTGGTCAACGAAGCGGCCAGGTCGGACATGTGGGCGTCCCGGTTGAGTTCGGCCAGTTCCCGGCGCAGGGTGACGGCTTCTTCGCTGACCGGCAGTGCCTCCTCCCGCCGTCCGGCCTCCGCCAGCCGTACGGCGTGATTGATCAGCGCGTTGGCCAGGTCGGGCAGGTGGGCGTCGCGGTTCAGCTCGGCCAGCTCCCGGCCCATGGTGACGGCTTCTTCGCTGACCAGCAGTGCCTCCTCCCGCCGTCCGGCCTCCGCCAGCCGTACGGCGTGATTGATCAACGAGGCTGCCAGGACAGGCAGGTGGGCGTCCCGGTCGAGCGCGGCGAGGTGGCGCAGGAGCTGAGCGGCTTGGTGGCTTTCGGACAGAGCCCGTGCGTGCAGCCCGGCGTAGGACAGCCGGATCGCCAAATCATGGTGGATGCGGGCGCGGGTGGCGGGGTCGGTGGTGGCGGCCAGCTGGTACTCGGCGAGCCGGGAGGCGATCGCGGCGATGCCGGGGTCCAGGTCGATGCGCCGGCGGCCGGGAAAGTGGGATTCGATGGCTGCCAGGAGTCCGGCGTCGATGTCGTTCAGGCTGGCCAGGGTGATCAGGGCGGCGCTTCCCGCGGCCACGGCGAGTCGGGGGTCGCGGCCGAGCAGGGGGTACAGGTGGCGGGGGCCGAGGTGAGCCCAGCGGTGGGCGGCGGAGGCCAGGAATGTGATCGCGCGGGGGGTGTGAGCAGAAGGCACGCGGTCGCTGTCGCCGGAAAGAACGCTTCGTGCTGTGGCGGCGGCCCAGGGTTGTGCCGGGTAGTCGGCTGTGTGGCCGGGGAGGGTCAGAGCCAGGAAGTCCTCGGCGAGACGGTCGGGATACAACGGCTCCAGGGCGGTGGCCCGATCGGGAGCGGCGGCGGGATAGCAGAGACTGTGATCGGCGATGACCTGCTCGGCCGGGAGCGGTAAACGTAGCTCCCGCACGAGCGCCGCGCCGGCAGCCTTGGGGAGTGTGCCGGTGAGCGCGGCGGCGAACACCGTCTGATTCATCACCGCCGGTGGGGTCTGGTACGTGCGGTCGGCCGGATTGAGCTCGTGGGTCGCGTCTCCGTGCAAGCGAGTCCAGTGCAGATGCTCGCGATCCAGCAGATAGATGGTCAGCCCGGCCATGTCGCTGGGAGGCTCGCCACCACTGAGGTACGCATCGACGGCGACCAGGGCGGCCATGTGCACGGCCAGGGTCAGTCCGAAGGCCGGATCGTCCAGTGGACCGGGCGGGACGACGGCGGCGGCGCCGGCGAGACCGTACCGGGCGGCGAAGCTGTCGCGGGCCACGCGGAACATCTCCCCGCGCGGCCCGGGACCGTCCTGTAACTCCCGCAGAGGCTGCGTCGATGCTTCGACCATGAGAGGGGCCAGGCCGGCGCGGACGGCCGGCCAGGCATCGGCACTTCGCGCGAGCAGCAGCACCCGGACCGGGACGGGGCTCCGGTGGAGCAAGGCGTTGCTGAACAGCCAGGTCAAATGCGTCAGCGGCCACTGGTCGGCGTAGTCGACGATCAGCAGCAGGCCGGTGGCACCGTCCAGACGCAGATCCTGGCTGCCCGGCGGCGGCAGCACTGACCCAGGGCCCTGGATCGCGGTGACGACCCGCCAGCCCGCCTCAAGGGACCTCTCAGCCAGCCGTGCGGCGAGCCGGGTCTTTCCTTGCCCGCCGGGGGCGTGTAACCACCGGGCCGCCAGACGGGAGCGACCGTCCCGCCACCGGCACAGATTCTCCAGCTCATCGGCGCGGCCGGTGAACTCGACCACGGCGAAGCGGGCGTTCAGCATCCGGCTGGGGAGCTCCCGCAACCAGTCCGGGTCCGCCTCGGGTGGCGGCCGCCACCTTTCCAGGAGGTACAGGGGCAGGCCATCGCCGAACACATGGATGTCGGCGCCGATGACCCCGTAGGCGAACCCGTCGATCGCTGTGACGTTCTGGGTGATCGGCTGTCGTGGATCCTCGCTCACCATCAGTCCCTGCTGGCGTCCGAATCAGGTCGCGAATCCGACGCGTGGTTGATCACGTTGCCGTAAATCACCCCTTGGGCGGTCGCGCCCTGAGCGGATGCGGTGATGTTCTGGCTTGGCCCGTCCCCCGAGAAGATGGTCCCGTTGTTGTGACCTCCGGTCGACTGCTCCTTGGAAGCCGGGGCGGGTGGCGTGTCCCTCTCTCCGCCCCTCCTCTTGCGTTCGACGACCAGGCCGAACATCGTCATCCCGAGTCCGGCCGCCGCGACGAACAATCCGATCACGCTGGCCAGCTTGTCCGCCTCGTTCAGCCCGACCTTCGCGAAGTAGGCGCCCAGCCCTGCGAAGGCCGCCACGGCGACGACGGCGCCTCCCCATACCAGTGCACGTCTGCGCATGACAGCATCATCAGTCACTCAGCACGAGATGCGCCATATCGCGGCGGTGGCGGGGCGGGCACGGGACCACGGCACCTCCGTGGACCCGTGGAGTGCCGCATACCTGGGGCACGCCCACGCCCACGCCCACGCGCGTAAGGCGGTCCAGAAGGTCCCGAAAATTCTCGCCCTTCCAGCCAGCCACGCCCGAAGAGAGCCACGCCCCCTCACGATCCACGGGGAGGCGGGGGCTCTGGCCCGACTGGCAGTTCATGGCGCCTGGCGTCTGGGCGGCCGTCGGATGCCCTCCAGCGCGCAGGGCGCGATGGAAACGCGCGGCCGATCTCGACGGCGCGTACGGCGTCGCGCCGGTCCGGTGCCCGTTCCCGTGCGGGATGTTCGGGCGCTGCGGTGAGCCGACGACGGCGAGGGGGCATGCTTCCTCCCTCGGCCGGAAAAGCAAAGTTCTTATGGGATGAGCTATGAGGCGAGCAGGTCGAAATGGAAGCCGGCGATCAGGAGTACGGCCGCCACAATGCGGATGTGAATCGCGCGAGGATGTATGAAGATCGCAGGTAGCTTCGCGCACACCTTGTCGATGAGGAGCACGGTTCCCGCCACGGCCAGCGGGGCCAGACAGAGCAGCGTGACGACGACGACAACCTTGAGGAGACCGACGAGCACGTTCAAGCCGGGGACACCCGCCGGGACGGGAATGTCGATGCTCCATGCGATGTCCCATATGGCGATCCAGCTAAACGCCAGTACAAACGCGCCGACCGAAAACGAGTAGACCAGCGCGCGGCTCCAGAGAGCCTGGATCAGGGCGTGTAGCCGGTCTGCGAACGACGTGAGACGCTCGGGACCCGCGATGTCGAGCAGGATCGTCACCCCGCTGACGAAGGCCGCGATCTTCCCGGCTCTGCCCCACCAGATCATCGGCAGGCCGAACATGTCGTTTCCCAAGTTGGACTTGCCGTTCAGCCACATCTGCCAAGCCTCGAAGTAGCCGATGTCCGCCACGACCGGAGCGTATGGCCCGCCTCACCGCCTGACCAGCATCCTGCTCTGACGAGCCCGGAGGGGTACGGGGTGAGGCGGGGGGAGAAAGAGGGAGACTGGGCGGCGGGGTCTCGACGCCTCCCCACCGATCAGTAGAACGCCACTGGCCCGGGCTCTCAAAGCGCGGCTGTGCGCTCGGGCCGAGGTGGAAGTATCTCGGCGGAACCCGCTCGACGAAACCACTCCCGACGACGCGCTGGCCATACGACGCCGGCTGGAAGGGCCTGCATTTAGCCTGCTCCCGCTCAGCAGCAGTGATTGCCAGCCGCTCCCACGACCGTTGGAGCGGCGCCCGGCTCAGGGTCAGCAGCAGCCGAGGTAGAGGTCACTAGCACCGCGGCGACGACGAGGGCGCTGACGGCAAGGATGCGGTGTCCGAGGCGGGAACGCACAGCGAACCTCCTGCTTTCCTGACGTGTCGACACGCGGTCGAGCAGCTTGCAGACCGGCCCTGATTGTGACAGCCGGTCGGCTGCTCCACAACATGATCACGTTGGGTGACCTCGCGCCGAATGGCACGCTTTCCTCGCCATCGTCGAGGCCTTCGTCCCCACGTTCGAGCCACCCGAGCACCCGATCTCATCGCAGGAGATCGCCGACGCAGGTCCACCCCCGTGGATGGAAGCAGAACCGAACGGACCGCCACAGCCGATACCTGGCTAGCTCGTAGAGGCTTGATCTTGATTTCAGAATCAAGATCAACCTCGGTTTGAGGAAGTCCTTAACTAAATGCGTTCATACGATTACTCTCGGTACATCAGCGGCAGCCAGAACGGCAGCCTCACGCACACCTTCGAGGCGGACACCGGGCACTACAAAGTAGCTTTCAACGGACGCAAGTACGGCGGGTACTGGCGTGACCAACGCGTGCAGACCAGCGACACAAGCGACGAGATGGGTATATACCTGAGCGTCGAGGTCGACGTCCCCTGACCGACATCCGGCGCCGAGCCTGTGGTGTCGGCGCCGGGTACCCGCGAGACATCGGCGGCGGGCGGTGGCAGTCGGCGACGCCGGCCTCCAGCCCGCATGCCCGGTCCTGCCACGCCCCATCAGGCAGCCATGCCTCTTTCGGCAACGCGCCGGGGGAGTCATCCAGACCAGGCCCTCTACCTGGGGTGCCGTTAACAAACGTGTCACCAGCCCCAAACGAGCGCCCTTTGTCGAGGCCAGGCCCTCTACTTGAGACTCGACTGCTGTCCTGAGCGGAGCTCTTGGCGGTCGGGGATGTGGTTGTACAGCGTTCCCACGCTGAAGCCGAGCAGCTTGCGAGTATCCCCTGGAGAACGAGGGCTCCGCCGCACCCTTGAGGACACATGAGAGCGAGGGGCTGGGCAGCGGACATCACGGCGAGCGCAAGAACACCACGATCTTCGCCCTCGGTCCGGTCAGGCGCCGCCAGCCGAGTCGTTCGTAGAGCCTGAGCGCGTCGGCTGCATGCGGCGCTGTCAGGAGCCAGCAGGGGTCGGTGCGGCCGCACAGGAGGTCGAGGATTCCTCGCGCGACGCCCTGTCCGCGTGCGTGTGGGCTCACCGCGAGCTCGTCCACCTCCAGCGCGCCAACCAACCGCGTTTCCACTGTGTCACCCAGTTCGGCGCGGACGAGGTCGTAGGCGCGGCCGGTGGGGAAGGGGGTTGGGGTGGTTCATGCCGTCCCGAAACCGGCGGGTCCGTCGTTGTCGCCGGCCAGCACCGCCGCGAACCCGGGACGTCGCACGTCGGTGGTCAGGCGTGCGGCGAGGACGTCGGCGGCGCGCTCGTCCTCGCGCCATGGCGGGCCGCCGAACGCGGCCCGGTAGATCTTGACCAGGCCGGCGGCGCGGGCCAGGGTTTCCTGGCCGGTGAGACGTTCGAGGTGCACGTCAACGCGCCTTGACCGGGTGAAGGATGGTACGGCGCAGCCAGGCGATCGGCACGAGCATGAGCAGCCCGATCGCGCCCAGCGCGCCGAAGGCGAGGGTGAAGGTGCCGGTGGCATCGCGCAGCGCGCCGACCAGCAGCGGGGCTAGCGCGGCGCAGCCGTAGCCGATGAAGAAGGCCATCGCGCTGATCCGCCCCGCCTCGCCGGGGTCGCGGCCGGCCCGTACCGGCAGGGTCAGTACGAGGGTGAACAGCCCGCCGTGCCCCACGCCCAGCGCCGCGATCCACAACCACGTCGCGGTGGCGGGCGCGTACGCCAGTCCCAGGAAGCCGGCGGCGGTCAGCGTCATCATGACGGCCAGGCCCGCCCACGTGCCGCGGCCTTCTCCCAGCAGCGCCGGTACGGCCAGCATCGCGACGACCTGGATGGCGATCATCACCGTCAGCATGAATCCGGCGGTCCCCGCGTCGCGACCGGCGCCATCGTGCAACAGCGGCGCCACCCAGGCCAGCTCGCAGTAGTACAGGGCGGAGTTGACGGCCGACAGCACGGTGATGTGCCAGGCCACGCCGCTGCTCCAGGGCATGCGCTGGGCGGCGGGCCCGGCGGGGGCCGTGACGTCGTCCAGGGCCAGTGAGCCCTTGGCGGCCGACCACAGCGCGATGCCGGCCACCGCGAGCAGCGCCCAGGACGCCAGCGCTCCAGGCCAGGAGCCGAGGGCGTCGGCCAAGGGTGCGCTCACGCCTGCCGCAACCGCGCCGCCGAGGCCGAGTCCGGCGGTGTAGAGGCCGGTGACCAGCCCGGCGCGAGCCGCGAAGCGCGTCTTGACCACGGCGGGCAGCAGGGTCTGGGCGATGGCGATCCCGGCTCCCACGATCGCCGCGCTGCTCAGCTGGAGCCAGGTGGAGGCGCCGAGCAGGCGCGCCGCCGTACCCAGGGTGATGATGACCAGGCCGATGAGCACACCGGACTGCAGGCCGTAGCGCCGGCCCGCATATGCCGCCAGCGGCGCGCACACCCCCATGGCCAGCGTCGGGACGGTGGTCAGCAGCGACACCCCGGTCGCCGACAGATCCAGGTCCGCGCGGATGGGATTGACGAGCGGCGAGACGGCGGCGATGGCCGGGCGCAGATTCGCCGCCGCGACGAACAACGCCAAGGCCCCCACTCCCAGGGAGGTGCGGCTGGATCGCGATGTTGTGAGCGGCGTCATGACACTCCCATGAATGATCTCGGATATCTATTGTCCGAGTTCTACCACAACTCGGACATCCATTGTCCGAGAGGGGTAGATTGGGGCCATGAAGATGTCGAACGGGGTGGAGTGGGCGCTGCACAGCTGTGTCACGCTCAGCCAGAGCCGCGAACCGGTGCCCGCGGCACGACTGGCCGAACTGCACGGCACCGCGCCGGCGTACACGGCCAAGCAGCTGCAGGCGCTCTCACGCGCCGGCATCGTCGGCTCCACCATGGGCCAGTCCGGCGGCTACGTTCTGACCAGACCCGCGTCGGAGATCAGCGCCCTGGAGGTGGTGCGGGCCATCGACGGAGACGAGCCCGCCTACCGCTGCACCGAGATCCGGCAGCGTGGCCCCCTCGGCATCCCCGCGGAACGGTGCGCACGGCCCTGTGCCATCGCCCGGGCCATGGCCGCCGCTCAGGACGCCTGGTCACACGCGCTCGCCCAGGTTTCCATCGCCGGCCTGGCCGCTGACATCGACGCCGACAGCGACGGCACCGCCATGCCCGACGTACGCCGCTGGCTGGCGACCACCAGGAACTGACTGTCGGAAGTGGTCGTACCCTCGCCCCACAGCTCCACGCCCCGAGCGGTGAACGTCGCGAGGTCGCGCTCGTCGTCCAGGATCGTCCAGTGCTCGACCAGCTCGTCGATGTGCATCGGGGGGTGCGTCATGTCCGCCCAGCATTGACCAGGCAAGTCACAACAAGATCAACGCCGTTTGGGGCTCATGAGACGTTTCTTACCGCCACCCCTACCTGGCGGCTGGGGACACGTTCAGGAGCAGAGGGCCTTCCAGGTTGTCAGCCCGGAGGAGCGCCCGTACTTCAACCAGGCAAGATCGGGACATCCATCTGCTACGCGGTGGTGCGGCGGGCGATCTGGGAGATGCGCTGATGGGAGAAGCCCAGCACGCTTCCGACATCGCGGGTGGTCCAGCCCTGGTCAAGGAGGGTCTGTGCGGCTTTGACGACGGCGTCACGCTCAGCCTGTTCGGCGAGGAAGCGCGCGGTGCGAGCCTCCCGAACGGCTTTCACCACGCTGGCCGCCTCTGGATCGGCGGGGGCGAGGTAGAGGCCCACTACCCCGGTAGAGGGGCCGAGCAGGTCACTGACGCGGTCCAAGGCGTTGTCCGCGGTCTCTCGCCACGTTGCGCCCTGAACGTGGAGGGATTGCCCGTCTGGCAGGCCGTGGACGGTGGCGGTCCAGTACTTGCCGGTTCGTGTGGCGGTGGCCAGGTAGGAGGAGGCGACGAGGGCATCGGTGTCGGTGTCGTCCGCGACGTAGTCCTGGCTGAAGACGGCTTCGTGGCGCGTGGTCATGCAGGCACTGTAGGCCGAAGCACACTCGGTGTCTAATAGAATAGACAGATTATGGCTAGTCCTATTGCCATCCCGTTTTGTCGGTCCCGACACTTACCTTGGCGATCATGACGTCCGAGGCGATCGACGCCCGCGCGGCCCTGTTCGAAGTCAATGACCCAACCGACCCGGACACAGCCGCACGACTTCTTACGTCGGCTACCGCTGCTCAGGCTGACTAGCTGGGCAAGGGGACATCAAGGGTGGTGATCTGCCCAGCTTGTGTCTACGATCGGTTCGCATTGATCGAATGGGCGAGGCAGTCGCGACCAGGGCGGTGGAATGCTGACCGATATGCATGGGGGCGTGATTCTGCGAGGCCTTCGACACCAGCGCCGGTTGACGCTGGACGACCTCAGCGGATCCCAGCTCTCGACCCGGCGGCTCACACTGCTCGAAGACGGCGTCGACGCCACCGCGCAGGAGTTGCGGGAACTGGCCGCCATGCTCGGGTGCTCACCGCTGGTCCTCCGCCATGGGCTCCCGGCCGATCGTGGAGCGCAGATCAGGCAGGAGCTCGCCAGAGCAGACGACGCCCTCGCTCAGGGTCTGGCCGCCGAAGCCCGCGCTCAGTACGCCGCGCTCGTCGATGATCCGGCCCTGGGCAGCCGCCCCGATCTGTGGTGTCAGGCCGAACTGGGTCTGGCTCTGGCCGCGGAGGCCGATGGGGACCTGCCCGAGGCCATCGAGCGCCTGACGTATCTGCTGGCCGTCCTGGCGCCGCTCGATGAGCAGCAACTGCCCCCGATGGCCTTCGAAGACCGCGAAGAGACCGAGCACCGGATAGGCATCGCCCTGGCATTATGCCGATGCCTGCGCGAGGTCGGTGACCTGTCAGCGAGCGTCAACATCGGCGAGATCACCTTCACCCGGGAACTGCCCGGAGGCTGGACCGACCGGGGTATCGAACTCGGCGCCACGCTGCTGGCCGCCTACATCGAACGCGGGGAACAGACGATCTGCCGGGCCCTGGCCGCCCAACTGCTGGAAGCGGCCGAGCAACTGGGTACACCGCGGGCGCTGCGGGCCGCCTGCTGGAATGGCGCGACGGTCGCGGCCATCGACGGCGATGCGAGCCTGGCCGCCGACCTGGGTGAGCGGGCGTTGGCCGCCCACGCCCACCTCACCGACCCCCGCTCGACAGGCCGGTTGCGAGCCAGGCTGGCCGAGAACCTGCTCATCTACTGCCCGGCCGAGCATGCCAGAGCGCGCCAGATGCTGCTCATCGCCCAGCAAGAGCTGGCAGGCAGCGCCGCCAGCGCCATCGACTTAGGCTACTGCCAGCTGTGGCTGGCCCGCGCGGCGCTCCTGGCCGGAGACGTTGAGGCAGCGGCGCGGCAGGCTGAGGAGATCGCCACCCGGCACCCTGCTGCGCTCAACCTCGTCGCTGACGCGCGGCTGCTCGTCGCCGACACCCTGCGCGCGCGTCAGCAGATGCAAGCGGCAGCCGAGGTACGTACCACCACTGGTGAGCAACTGGAGCAGATGAAGGCTCCTGGGCGTGCATCCCGGGCGTTCGCGGACAGCGCCGCGGAGCTGGAAGAGTGCGGCGAGGTGGAAGCCAGCATCCGCGCCTACCAGCGGGCGATGAGCGTCGGTGATCTGGCCAGTTACTGACCGCCGCGAGCTAAGGCTGCCGGCCCGCGAACTGCCGGATCCGGTTGCGGGGCGATCGTACTGACGTGGACTGGCTGGCGAGCACGTAGTCGATCGCTTCGATGAGCTGGCCTGCCAACACGGGGATCGGACTCAACGACGCGGCTGAAGCGGGCACTGGGCCGGGCGTGGCAGGCGCGGGCGCCGAACGCTGAGCGGCGGACGCACCGATGGGAGCGTCACTGCCACCGGCGGCCTTGGTCGCAGGAGCCGGTGGGGCAGCTGTCGGATGGAGGAACAGAGCCGCGAAGCCGGCGACCGCCACGCCGCCGATGATGAGAGCGAACACCGCGCTGTTGCCGGGCATCGGGCCGCGCAGCGGCGGGTGCTCCAACAGCAGCATGCCGACGGCCACGCCGATGGCGCCGCCGAGTTGGCGGGCGGTCATACTCGCGCCGACAGCGGAGGCGTACTGGTCGCTGCCTGCTGTCAGGGTGGCGGCCGCTGACGCGCCGGTGCTGATCATGCCCAGCCCCAGGCCCATGAGCAGACAGGCGGCCATCCATAGCGCCAGCTGGGGTTCCGACCGCAGTCCCGCCTGTAGCTGCCAGAGCGCGGCGCCGACGACGACGAGCACACCGATATAGATCACCGGCCGGACGCCGCGGCGGCGCACCAGCGGCCCGGCCAGGAGGCTGGAGGTCAGCACGCCGGCTGACAGCGGCGCCAGCGCCAGCCCGATCAGCGGGAGGGGCAACTGCCAGTGCCGCAGTAGAAGGGGCGCGGTGGACAGCAGCGCCAGGGACACCAGGCCATACATCAGCGCGATCAGCGCGGCCAGCAGGAATCGCGGCCGCCGCCACAGCGTCAGGTCGATCGCCGGCGCTCGATGACCGCAGGAGCGGACGAGCGCGATCAGCAGCATGCCGAAGGCCATGCTGATCAGCCCAAGCAGCGAAGGCCATCCCCACTGCTGGCCCTTGGACAGGGCGAGCACCAGAGCGGTAAGGCCGCCGAGCAGCATCAGCGTGCCGATCGGATCCGGCACGCGTCGCCACCGATCGGCCCGATCCCCGCGGTCGGCTGGCAGCATCATCGCCACGACCGCTAGCAGGAGGCCGGCCACCGCGGCGGGGGCGAACAGCAGCCGCCAGTTCCACAGTTCGGCCAGCCAGCCGCCGGCGCCATGCAGCGGGATGCCGCCCAGCCCGGAGGAGGCCGACCATGCGCCGATCGCCGCCGCGCGGCGGGTGGCCGGCAGCTGGGTCAGCAGCAGCGCCAGGGAGGCGGGCACGATCGCGCCCGCTCCGGCTCCTTGCAGGGCACGCCCGGCCACCAGTACCACGAGGTCGGGGGCGATGGCGGCGGCCGCGCCACCGAGGGCGAAGATCAGGAGTCCGGCCAGCAACACCCGGCGGCGACCGACCGCGTCGGCCAAACGGCCGGCGGCGGCCAGCGCGGCGGCGTAGGTGATCGCCGCGGCGCTGGCGATCCACTGCAGGTCGACCAAGGCGACCCCGGCGCCGAGCCGGTGGGAGGCCACCAGCGGCACGGCGAGTGTCCCGGCCATGGTGTCGCCCATGACCAGCGCCATTGTCCCGCAGCCGAGCACCATGAACATCCCGGTGTGGCGGGTGCGTTTCCTGCGCCGATGGCTTCCCGAAGTCGAGTTCGACGAGCCCGACATCGGCGATACCTGGGGAGCCACGGTGCTCGAGGGGGTGCGGGTGAGAGTCATGATCAGCCTCCGGTCATCGGCGCTGAAACGGGGATCACCTGGCGTGTGTGGGGTGTTCGGCAAAGGCGGACATGACCTCGTGAGCGGCCTGCCGCAGGCTGAGCAGAGCTTCACGTTGCCGCAGGGTGAGACCCTCGCCTTGCGGCCAGGCGCGGATCGCGGGCAGCACATCGGTTGGCACCAGGTCATCCGGCACCCAAGGCCTTGATTGCCCGTGTCGAACGGATCGGACTGGCGGCCGATAGGTGAGCTCGCCGGTCAGCTGTTCGTAGTGAGTTCCCGGATCTCCGGTTGGCTGACGGTGGCCATGAGGCGGCCGGCCGTCGGACGGCGAGACGGGCCAGAGGCGCTCGCCGACGGCACTCATGCCCTCGTCCCGAAGGTGGCGACGCGGTCCTGGGCCAGCGCCACGAGCGGGATGTCCCAGTCGGCGGCGCCGCTCTGGGGCAGCGGCGTCGCCTTGGCCACCGCGCGGCTGAGTTGCGTGGTCGTCATGGTGACCGCGCACCGCTCGGCTGCGTAGCTCAGCGCCATCTCGTGGTGTTCGCGGCTGAAGTCGGCGACGGCGTCAGCGACGACAAACGGCTGGATGTCGCGCTGGAAGGCCTCGCCGGCGGTCATCAGGACGCCGATGTGGGCGTAGACGCCGCAGATGATGAGCTGGTCGCGGCCGAGCTCTGCCATCAGCTGAGCCAGGTCCGTCAGTTGAAAGGCCGAGTAGCGCCACTTGGTCAGCAGGCGCTCGTCGTCGCGGGGGCGTAACTGCCGGGCGATCTCGGCCTCGTCGGGGCCTGGGATGCCTTTGCCCCAGAAGTCGAGCAGCAGGCCGCGCTGGTCCGGGCGCTGGGCGGGCGGCTGCGCGGAGAAGATCACGGGTATGCCCAGGTTCGTGCACTGCTCGCGCAGCGCGCCGACGTTCGCCATCAGTTCCAGCAGCGGCGAAGCGTCGGCGGTGAAGGCATCGAGGAAGTACCGCTGCATGTCGTGCACGAGCAGCACGGCGCGGCTCGCGTCCGGCTGCCAGTCGACCCGGTTGGCCGGGGTGCTGGTCGGCATCGCGTAGGGCTTGATCGAGGGAAGCGCCATGATGGTCAGGTCCTTTCGAGGTGGCGGGCGTCGATGTCGGCTCCGAGCGCGCGGAGCATCGTCTGGAACTTGACGGTGGTCTCAGCGAGCTCGGCGGCGGGGTCGGAGCCGGCGACGATGCCGGCGCCCGCGAACAGGCGCAGGGTGTTCTCGGCGACCTCGGCGCAGCGGATGGCCACCGCCCACTCGCCGTCGCCGCGGGCGTCCATCCAGCCGACCAAGCCGCTGTAGTGGCCGCGGTCGATCGGCTCCAGGCGCTGGATCAGCTGCCGAGCTTCGGCGGTCGGGGTGCCGCACACGGCCGGTGTCGGGTGCAGGGCGGCGGCCAGCGTGAGCACCGAGGTGTCCGGATCACGCAGCCTGCCGACGATCCGGCTGGACAGATGCCACAGGGTGTCGGTGCTCGTCAGCTCAGGCACGCGCGGCACGTCCAGATGAGCGCAGTACGGCTGCAGCGCCTCGGTGACAGCCTCGACGACCAGGCGATGCTCGCGCCTGTCCTTGGCGGAGGCGAGCAAGGCGGCGGCCCGGCGCCGGTCTTCGGCCGGATCGGGGCTGCGTGCGGCCGATCCGGCCAGCGGGTTGCTGACCACGCTCAGGCCATGGCGGGAGACGAGCAGCTCGGGGCTGGCGCCGACCAGCGTGGTTCCGGACGGCAGCGGCGCGGCGAAGGCATAGCCGTGGCCGAGCAGCGGTCGCAGCAACTCGGCCACGTTGACGGGCTCGTTCGAGCGCAGCTCCAGGGATCTGGCCAGCACGACCTTGTCCAGGCGGCCCGTGCTGAGCTCGACCAGCGCCTGCCGTACGGCCTCGATGTAGTCGGCCGGGGAGGGCAACGGCCGGGTCGACCACCCGCCGCGCAGGAAGGCCGGTGCGCCTGCAGGCAGCGCTGGCGACCAGGTCGCTGATTCCGGCACGAGCAGGTCTGCCGCCCCGTCGAAGGAGATTGCTCCGGCCACCAGTTCGTCCGCGCCGAGGATGGCGGCCGCACGCGCGGGCAGCGTGTCGAGGCGGCCGTCGACGGCGGCGCGGATCCCGTGAGTGAGGAGTGTGCCTCGGGAAGAGGCGACCAGCACGCTGGTCGCCCGGTCGTAGTCCGCCAGCGGATCGGCGGCGGTGGTCAGTTGTGGCATGGAGATCCCATCTGGTCGGTCAGGCCCGCAGAGTGGCGCCACCGTCGACCACGAGGTCGTGCATGGTGACGTGGCGGGCTCGGTCGGATGCGAGGTAGAGCACGGCGTCGGCGATGTCGTGGGGCGCGGCCACGCGGCCGAGAGGGATGCCGAGCCGGTAGGTGGTCAGGTCGCCGTTGATCGTGGTCTTCCACGCCTCGGCCAGGGTCGTGCCGTCGTGGAGGGCGCGCAGCATGTCGGTGTCGGTGGACCCGGGCGAGACGACGTTGCAGCGGATGCCGTGCCCGGCCAGCTCCAGGCCGAGGCAGCGAGTGAAGGCGGTGGCGGCCGCCTTGCTGGCGGCATAGGCGGCCATGCCCATGCGCGGCGTCGAGGCGGCATTCGAGCTCACCGTGACGATCGCCCCGCACCCGCGGGGCACCATCCGTGCGGTGACCGCGCGAGAGACGAGGAAGACGCCGCTCGCGTTGACGGCGATCGTCTGCTGCCACTGATCGAGGTCGGTGTCCTGCACCGAACCAGGCAGCAGCACGCCCGCGACGTTGACCAGGATGTCGATCGGGCCGAGATCACGCTCGACGGCCGCGACGACGTCGTCCACCTCTCCGGCGTCGCGCACGTCCAGCAGGTAGGGCACCGCGCCGTGCGGGGTGCTGGGTTGGATGAGTAGATCGGCGGCGGCGACGGTCGCGCCGGCGGCGAGCAGCGCGTCGGTGACTGCGGCTCCTATGCCCCGGCCGGCCCCCGTGACCAGGGCCACCTTGCCGTCGATCCCGTCGTGCCGGGACGCCTCACGCGTGGACATCGCGCTCCAGGAGCAGGTGCTCGGACTGGGTGCAGCCCACCAGGTGCTTGAGATGCTCGAGCGCCGCCATGGGATCGGTCGTGGGCCCACAGGTGTAGATGTCGACCTCGGCGACGCCCGCCTCAGGCCAGGTGTGCACGCTCGCGTGCGACTCGGCCAGCATCGCGAACAGGGTCACACCCTGCACGGGAAAACGCTCGCTGTGCATGCTGAGGATGGTGGCGCGGGCGGTGAGCAGGGCTTGCGCGAGCGCGCTGCGCAGGCGCACTTCGTCGTTGAGGACAGCGGCGTCCACACCACGCAGGGTGGCGATCACGTGGCGGCCGCGCGTATGCAGCCTGACCGGGGCGTGCGCTGACGCTTGCGACGACGCCTTGCCAAAGAGAAGATCGCTGATCATGTTGCGCTCCTTGCATATGAGGTCCGGTGGACACCGCGGCGGCCGTGGGCCGGTTGGCGGCGGGGCGCACGCTGGACGGTGCTGAGGATGTGCAGGGCCACCGCGAGGACGGTCAGGGCCGCCCCCGCTATCTGGGCAGGGGTGAGGCGTTCACCCAGCAGGACGACCGCTGCGCCGACGCCCATGACGGGGGTCAGCTGCAGCAGCAGCGACGCCTCCACCACCGGGACCACCACGACCGCTCGGTTGAACAGGGCGTAGGGAAGAGCGAGGCCGACGGCTCCGCTGGCGACGGCGGCCGCCCAATGGGTCAGCTCGGGGGTCGAGGCGAAGGGCGTGCCCAGATTCAGCGGGATGAGCACGACGGTCAACGCGGCGGTCGCGATGGTGAACTGCCAGACGGTGACTGACAGCGGGTCGAGGTGCGGCCGGTCGGGGCGGTGGCGCATGAGCCTGGCGGCCAGCACGGAGCCGGCGGCTGCGCACAGCGTGCCCGCCATGATCAACAGGGTGCCGGTGCGGTCCCCCCACGAGGTGATGGCGCCATCCAGCAGCCACACCCCCGGCAGGCTGAGGACTATCCCGAGCCAGCCCAGCGGCCGGAGCCGTTCGCCGAGCAGGAGCACCCCGGCCAACGCGACGATCAGACCTTCCAGGTTGGCCAGGATCGAGCCGGTGGCAGCGCTCGCGGTCAACATGCCGGCCACGAACAGGCCGCTGGACATGCCGGGCTCGGTCACGGCCAGCAGGACCAGACCGCGCGACAGGCGCGGCCGCCGATGTCCGCGGGCGAGCGACATCAGCCACAGCGTCGCGGTGGCCGACCCCAGCTGGATGGCCACCATGGCCTGCCAGGTGAAGGCCGACAGCGCATGCTTCATGGTGACGGCGGCCAGGCCCCAGCAGAGCGCGGCGCCAAGCAGGGACAGACGGTGGCTGCGCAGGTACGTGCGTGCCTGCCTCAGCGGTGGCGCTGGTCGGGCAGCTGCGGTCGCGGTCGTCATGCCGATTCCAGAACGGCGGCCATGCCGAGCGCGGGGTACAGCTCGCGACGGGCGGGATACAGGTCGCCGCACAGCTGGAGCAGGTCGACCAGCTCACCGCTGGCGCTGTCGCGCGCCCACCGACCCGGAGTGTGCTGGTAGAGGTCGGGCCGGGTCACGGTCCCGGCCTGCGTGGCCCACAGACGGCCCAGTGGGTACAGGCCCACCATCCGAACCGGTCCCCCGCGGTGGGAACCGAGCTCGGTCGCCACGCGGCGGGCCGTGCTCAGAATGCGCCGCTCGGGATCGTTTTCCACCGCGACGGCCAGGCTGCCGCCCACGCCCGCCCGCAGATACTGCGCGACATAGGTGGCCACGCCCAGCTCGGCCACAGTCCGCGGCCGCATATGGCGCAGGACGGCCGCGATGACGGGGTCGCACCGGTCGGCGGCGGGAAGATCGTGGACGCCGAGAACGCGCCCCCGGGTCAGACCGTGGTAGACCCGATCGGCGAAGTGATCAAGCTCGGGACGGGCGCTCACCTCGATCCGCGAGCGCCAGCCGGCCGGCAGCCGCAGCTCGAGTTGCCGCTCCCAATGCGCGATGAGCCGCCCGCGGTGATCGTCGATCAGGTCAAACAGGTGAACGCCCAGCTCCGGGCACATCTTGCCGCTGCGCAGCAGAGGCTCGACGATTCCGTAGTACTGCAGCCTCGGCAACTGCACCGCGATCGTCGTCGGCAGGCGCAAGCCGGCGGGCGCAGCCAGCGCTGCGACGGAGTCGGCAAGCCGAGCGCAGGACTCGATCTCGTACACCGACAGCTCAGGTCCGTCCCACTCGATCGACACGATCGCGGGGACGTCGACGAGCCGGCAGCTGCGCAGAGCCAGCAGCGACATGCGCTGGCCGGTCGTCGTCACCAAGCGCACGGCGTCCTCAGGCCACAGGCAATGACCAGTAATGACGGTGAGCTCGGCAGCCTTCCGCAGCCCGTCCGCAGGCAGGCTGCCGGTGGCGAAGGTATAGGGACGGCCGCCGCCGAGCGCGAGGCCGGTGTATACGGTGGTGTTGCCGGTGGCGGGGTCGATGCCGCACAGTGCATCGCCGGTGATGGTGTGGGGCGCTTCGAAGGCGTCCAGCAGGTGGTGAACGCGGTCGGCGGCGCGGCGCACCGCTTTGTGCTGCGGTCCGTCGTACCGGGCGCTGACGTGGTGCAGATTGGCGCCGAGCGGCTGCAGCGTGGTGGAGGCTGCCGCGACAGTCATCTTCGTAAGGCGCGGCTGCCGAGCGTCAGGCGCATGGTGGGTTAAGTGGACGATCTCCGTCCCGCGACGATCAGCGAGATGCATGGGCAGTCCTTAAAGGACGCAGTCATCGGGAAACGACTGCGGCACGGGCCAGGGCCACGAGCTAGGGCGGGTGGCGGCGGGTCGGGCCGGCGCAGCGGCGTACGACCCTCGTGAGGAACTGGCCACCGATCCGGGCAGCGCCGCGGGCTCAGGCAGGGCGCTCAACGCGTGACCGAGTTCGCGCAACGCGGTGACCAGCGCCAGCGTGGAAGCTTCATCGGCCGAGCCGGACTGGGCGGTGGTCGCATCAGCGCGAGCGGTGGTCTGCAGGAGCGCGACACCAGCGATGATGAGGATCAACGCCACCAGCTTGGGCACGTTCATCGACTCGTGAAAAACGGCCGCGCCGATGATGGCGATAGCCGCCGTCCCGACGCCGGACCAGATGGCGTAGGCCACGCTGATTTCCATCTGCAGCCGCAGCGCCCACGCCATCAGTCCGTAGGACGTTACGACGCCACCCAGCGCCACCAGGGTGAAGATCGGCCCGGCGGCACCGCCGCCGGAGGCCGCAAGCTTGAGCGCTGAGCTGGACACCACCTCAACAGCGATCGCGGCGGCCAGGAGCAACCAGGCCATCATCGGTGCGTGACCGCCGTCGCCGCTGGTTCGGACGCTGCTCGGGCGGCGAGCAGTGCTTGCCGGACCTGCTCAACAGCCGTCTCCCGGGCCTCGTCACCGGATCGCCCGTGCTCGGCCAGCTGTTTCCACATCGCGCGGATGCCATCGGCGGCGACCTGCATGTGCCCGTCGCAGATGCGCCGCACGGTGTTCTCCAACTCGACCGAGCGCTGCAGCAGGCGGTTGAGCGAGGGAAGATCAGCCGAGCGTTCAAGGCCATCCAGGTCGGCCAGGCGAGCAGGCCAGCGCAGGTGATCACGCTCGATGTCGGCGACCACGGCGGCCAGCGTCTCATCGAGGCTCGCTTCACGATGCGCGCGGTAATGCTCTTCAGTGGCTGCCGCCGCCGCGACAGCCGTGCGCTCGCCGCTCTGCAGTCCTTCCAGCGAGATACGCAGCATTCGGAGCCGGTGCTGCACTTGAACAGCGCTCCAGCCCAGGACCATTAATCGGGTTTTCTCGCTTTCGACAGCCCAGCCCACCAGCATCAGCTCGCGCATGATCTGGTGATCGGCGATCCACTGCTGAGTGTCACCGAGCTCGCCGGCGGGCTCGATGCGCACTCCACCGTAGGCGAGAGGGCTGATTTCCACGTCTACCGCAGGAGCCACGCGCGCGCAGATCCGCCTCACGACCTGGGTCATGTCCGTGCTCACGACAGTCTCCACTCCCGAATGGGACACAGAAGGAAAAACGCCTCGGCAAACATACAAAACTCGCATGACTCCTAGTTAGGATCATTGTCAAGGCATGGGACGAGAGTGTAGACAGAGGACTTCCGTGACTGGGAGTCAGAAGATGAGTAAAGTTACGGCTGTGACGAAGTCGTAATAAATCCCCCGAGCCAGTCGAGGACATTCGTGACACATGCAGCCAGGCGTGCCCCCGCTGACGCGCCATCGCTGGACTTTCGCCTGGCTGCGGACGTGGACGCCTCCGCCCTCCCCGGCGGCCGGAGGCGTCTCTCCTGTCCTCCAGTCCGGCAGGTCAGCGTCCGATCGCGCTACAGCGCCGGAAAAACTCGCGACACGCCGAGCGAAAGTGGTACCACAGAACCCAGTGATAGGGCAGGATCATCGCCCATGGCGACATCGACAGGAGCATCTAGCGCGCACCGCGGCGGCAGCGGCCGCTACGGCATGCGCAGTGGCAGGGTCTGGAGCCAGGAGAAGGAGCAGAAGGACCCTGAGGCGTTCACTCAGACTTCCGTCCGGCTCCGGAACAAAATCCTTGACCAAGCCCACAAGCTCGCCGCTGCTGAGGGCGTGAGCTTCGCCCATCTAGTCGCCCAACTCATCGAGGAGCGTGCCGGACGACGGGCGGATGCCCCGGCACAGGCCGACGCAACAACCCGAGCTAAGGACGCTGCACAAGTGGTGCTGTCCGAGATGCTTCCTGGCCTGGACCGGCTGCCGTCGCAGTCAGAGACCGCAGCATGACCCTGATGTACCTCACCGCCTCCGAGGAGGTACCCACACAGGGCCTGTAAATGCGAAACGCCCCGGAAGATCCGGGGCGGCCGCATAACACCAAAACAACTGAACGAGGATCTCGCGCATCTGGTTGGCGCCCGTTTCGCGAGACCTCGCCGCTGACCCGCTGGCTGTTGCGGGCTTCACCAATGAAGGGTCCGGGGACCCGTTGTTGGAGCCGGCACACCAGCAGGTGCTGTTATGCCTGGGAGCCACCATACAACACCGCCCTGGGCTGAGCCCAGCATTGCCTGATTTGGGCGTGTGTCGCCCGGATGGCGGATCTGGTCTCAGTTCTCCCACTACCCCCGGGACCTGCGGGCCCACGGACTTTCACCGGACCGTGAGCACATTGCTGTCCGGATCACCCGGCGTGTCGCCGGCGACGTCGTGCTCAGAGCTCGGCCCTGACCCTGCTGCCGCTCGCGCGCACGCAGCCGAGACCTACGCCCGGCTCGTACCGCTGCTGGCCCAGCAACTGCGCGTACGGCTGTCCCCCGACGGCGGTCGGAACTTCCCCGCCGGCAAGCACTCCCGGCCCCTTGCGCCGATCCGGCCGCAGCTGCCCAACAGGCCCTCCACCATCTCGACCTACGACGCCGATGGGAAGAGCCAGGTCCTCTTCCTCGACTTCGATGTCGCACTGGCAGCGCTCCCCCACGCGCAGGCCCTCGCCCACGTCGACGAACATGCCGCCGCGGCCACCGCGCTCCTCGAGAAGTGCGGTGGCCGCGCGATCAGCACGGTCTCTCCCAGCGGCGGCCGTCACGTCATCGTCCGATGGGCCGTCCCACTGCCTTTCGATGAGCTCCTGCGCCTGACCCGCGCCCTGGCCGTCCGCTTCCCCACACTCGACGCCCAGCCGATGGCTGGTCGCCAGGGGCAGATCCGCCCGCCCGGCGCGCTCCACAAGATTCATCGCGGTCAACTCACCGGCTACATGACGCTCACCATGCCGATTGAGCAGGCCGAGGAGATCCTGCGCCGCCCCTGCGGTGCGACGGTCTGGATCGCCCTGCAGCAGGAGCTCACCGCAGAGCTCGCCCACCTCGACACCGCCGCCCCCGGAGCCCCAGCCACCTGGACCGGCTCCGCCACCGCAAGCGAGGCCGGCCGCACGTGCCCCGACTGCCAGGCGGTCGTCGACATCCCTCTGGACATTGACGGGCACCCCTGGCTCCCACGCGCCAGCGGCCCCCGCTCACTCCGGCCCGAAGCCGAGCGCCTGGCCCAGCTCGGCAATTGGGAGGCACTCGGCGCCCCCTCCGCTTCACAACCCCGACTCGGCCTGCTCAACAGCATGGCCGCCGCCGGATACCGGCTCAGCCAGCTCCACCAGCGCATGCAGGAAGGCACCTGGGCCGGCCTTGCCCGGCTACTGAACTCCCGCCGCAACGGCGGCCCGCGCACCGATCAAGAGCAGGAACACGTCCTGCGCTGGGACTGGCAAAAAGCAGTTGCCGGAGTCGCCTGGCGGAGACATGTCCGCAACTGCAACACAAGCCAGAACAACCTATCCACGGCCCCCCCTCCCCCGCCCGGGTCGCCGACGCCACCTCAGCCCGAGCAGGAAGATGCCCGAAACAACCAAGGCCTACGCCTTTACAACGTAGATTCGCTTTTCCAGGAGAAAGAGGTCCACGACCAGAACCGGTGGGGTATCCGCACCATTGCCCCACAGTTGGCAGATGAGCGAGTGCTGAACCACTGGCAGGAGATCCTTCAGTGGCGGACCTGCATCTGGCTCGCCGAGCAGGACGGCGAACGGACTGCCGCTTGGGGCCGGGCCGCGCCCTTCATCCGGCTCCTGCTGCGAGCGATGGTCGTGGCGGCTCGCATGGACGGGTCGACCCAACCGGCGTTCGGTTGCCGCGCCCTGTCGCAGATGACCGGCGCCGACTACACCGTCGTCGCCCGCCACCTCAAACGATTGCGAGAAGAAGACGACCCACTGATCGAGCTGGTCGAGGCAGGTCGAGGCAAGGCGGCCGACCGCTACCGACTGCGCGTCCCGGACAGCTATCGCGACCAATCTCGATGGATCCGGTGGCGCGGCGGCCTGATCGACGTCCTGCACCCAGCCTTGCACATGCTCGGCCCCGTCGTCGCGCTCGTGCTCGAGGCGCTGTCGACCGCGCCGACCGGAGCAACCGCGGTGGCTCACACCGCCAGGGTCTCCCGCTCGGCTGGCAGCCAGGCCCTGCGGCTGCTGGCCACCTACAACCTGGCTGTGCGCGACGGAGAGGGCTGGGTCCGCGGCCCGGCTGACCTCGACGCGATCGCGATCGAGCTCGGCGGCGACATCGACGCGGCGGAGCGCAGGGACCGTTACCGCGAACACCGACGCATCTGGCACGCCATCGTCGAGTCCTGGGAGCAGGAGGCCACCGAACCCGAGCGCCCCGAAAGGGTCGTCACAGCGGAGCCGCACAGCGCTGGCGATGCGCCGTGGCCCCAGGAACCCACCCCGGAGAGCGAGCCGGAGGAGGCCTTCGACGCGACGGCGCCCGCCGTACCGACGGGGCCCGACTACGTCGTCGTGCCGAGCTCCCGGGGGCGGCGCCGCAAGAGCTGGCCGGACGTCGTCCCAGGCAGAACCCGACCAGAAGATCACGGGGAGCTGCTCATGTTGTTCGAGCCGGCGGGCGTCCCGCCTGACTGATCTCGGAGGGATCCTCGCCGGTGGACTGTCTGGTCACGCTGCAGCTGACAGTGCCACGGAACCGCTGCACTTCAGGCGGCCGCGCCGCGCTACGCGTAGGGCCCCCATTGAGCAAGTGGCGATCAGACCGAAACTCATAGGCTGCGCAACGTTGCGACGGTTACGCCGATATACCACTGGGAGAAGCTACCGCTGGGGGACGTTTCATGGCTAAAAGGCGCCGGAACAAGCGTGCGAAGACTCATACGTCTCCCACATCGCCGCGAGACCAAGAGGCCGAGAGGGCCGGGGCCGGGCGATGGACGGCCATGCGGGCGTGGTCGGCCGGGATCTTAAGCGCCGTGATCATCGCCGTGATCGGGGTCGTGTTCACCGCATGGTTCAATGCCCGCGGACCTGACGTGTTCGACAAAATCGGTGGCGAGCCTCCGATCAAAATCGGCCACGTGGACATCGACTACTCCGAGCGTGACATCGCACTGAGGGAGCCGGTGACCGACACCAGAGAGCGGGCAATCCTCTTGGGCGAGGGCGCGTCCGACTCCCAACGGGACGCGGTCCTGGCCCGCCACCACAGAGCCCCGCTCGACCACGCGAGCGTCACCGTCGTTCTCATCGGCAACCGCACCAATCTGCGCATCGTCGACATCGAACCACGCGTGCTCGCCCGCAAGCCCGTCTCGGATGGCGCCCTCGCGTTCCTCAGTACCGCCGGAGAAGCCGACACCGTCGAACTCGCCGCCGATCTCGATGCGGCGGCTCCCCGCTTCACCACCACGAAGGATCGGAACGCCTCGTACTTCAGGAAGAAACAGATCGATCTGAAACGGGACGAGCGGGTCACACTGTCCTTGACGGTCGTTGGAAAGAAGGCGTACTACGAGTTCGATTTCCTGGTCACCGCGCTGGCAGAAGACCGAACTGAGCAGATAGAGATCAAGGGACCTGACAAGGGCTCGTTCCGACTGACCGGTCGCGCCGACGCTTATCGCTCCTACTACGACTACGGCTGGCGGCCGATCTCCCACGATCAGGTCTGCGCCAGGCGGAAGTTCGAGGGGTGTTGACCGTGCCCGGGCACCGCACGATCGCCGTCCTGCTCGCGATGGTCGTGGTGGTCTGTTCGACCGTGACCGCTGACTCCCCGCGACTCCCGATCGCGCCCATCGAGTGGCGCGCGGCGTGGTCGATGCCCGTCGAATGGCAGACCGGCGGATGGCCGCACTACGGTCATCCGGATTTCGCGACCCCGCTCGTCGCTACGTCGGACGTCGCGGTCGCCGTGAGACAACAGGGAAGGGTGACGGTCCACGATGCGCGTACCGGCGCGCTGCGACGCACCATCCCCGCCGACCCCGAGCTTCCCGCGTCCGTCACCGGCGTCTGGATCTCGGCCGAGACGCTCGTCGTGTCGCGGGGGACGCGGGACATCGCCGACCACGTCCTGTCCGGCTATGACCTGTTCACGGGTGCCAAACTGTGGCAGCGCACGGTCATCGTCGCCGGTTTCAGCCAGAAGGAGGGCTTCGGCTGGTACGACGGCCCGCGGATCATGGTGACCGAGCGCGGCGTCGTGGTGTTCGAGCAGGAGTCCGGGCCCTTCGCCATCCACGCTCTCGATCTGCGGACCGGGGCGACCACGGCGCGGATGACCCACCCACAACGCTGCCATCTGAAGGGTGTCGCCACGGCCCGCTCGGTGATGCTTCTCAGCTATTGCGTGGGAGATCAGTTCGGGCTCGTCTCGCTGGATCCACATACGCTGCGATACAACTGGACGCGCCAGTTGTCCTCCTTCCTTTCGCCGGACGGCGACGAACCGGAGTTGAACTCCTCCCCTCCTGCAATGGACATCAAGGCCAGCGCGGACGGATACGTCTACGTCTGGGGAGGCAATGACGCTCTGTTCTACGCGGCGAACGGCAGGCTGCTGTCCAGCGTCCGGGAGGCCGTCGAGGTCACGGACTCCAGCCGCTGGAGCCTGCCCATGTTCACCGGATCGAATCCCACGGTGGGCGACGATGGCGAGCTCGTCCTGCACAGCAAGTGGCCGTCGCCCGCCTACCTGCTGTCCCTGGACACCGTCACCGGCCACCTCGGCGGGCTGCCCATCGATATGCCCTACGCCTTCGCGTCCCTCGTCGGGGCAACCCGAGACATGGCCTTTGTCCACAGCAACATCGCCAAGGCCGAGCGGATCACCGCGTACACCCTGGTCCGCGGGCTGCCCACTGGCCCGGCCGTTTTCGGCGGCGTCGCGGCGGACGCCTGGCCGGACGCCTGCGCCCTGTTAACCGACCGCGACCTGCGCGTCGTAGGGGACGGCTACCAGGCCGTGCCTGGAGGGGGCGACAGGGAGGGGGCGACGTTACCGAAACCCCCGCAGTGCAACTGGATACCACCTACGGATGAGGGCGCCGTGATCTCGGTCTCCGTGGATTGGGTGTCCCCGTCGAGTACGGGCGCGCGTAAGCTGTTCGCCGCCGAGGTCGACGAGATCAAGAACAGCAGCGGCCTACCGCCCTCCAGCTTCGACCCCACGACCGAGGGCTCGGACTTCCTCACCTATACCGTGGCGCCGCACATGTCGGACGGGCGCAAGCGGGTCGACTGGACGATCCTCACTGTGGGCCCTGTCGTGGCCAGCCTGAGCGCTCCATCGCGACTGGCGGTGCGGCTCCTGTCCCCGCGACTGCGGGACAACCTGCTGGCTCGTTACCGGCCAGGCGACCACGCCCCCCTGCCCGCGAGCACGGGTGGCTGGAGCTATCCGACGGACGGAACTGTCTCTTCCAGGCCCGTGGTGGTCAATGGCGTCGTCTACGTCGGCAGCGGCGACGGCAAGGTGTACGCCCTGGATGCGAGCACAGGTGCGACCCGATGGAGTTTCCAGACGGGCACGTCCATCGACTACGACTTAGCGGTGACCGACGGGACCGTGTACGCGGCCAACTCCGCCGGCAAGACGGTAGCGCTTGACGCCGCCACGGGCCGGCAGCTGTGGAGCCGCCGGATCGGTGCGCAAGACGGGCCCGTGGTGGCGGAGCGCAGCGTGTACATCTGGGCCGAGGACTCTGAGGTCGTCGCGCTGGACGCCGCCACCGGCAAGGAGCAGTGGCGATTCCGGCTCGACGGTGCCGTCCTCGAAGACCGTTTTGCACGCCTCCTTCCCCGTCCGGTAGTGGCTGGCGGAGTCGTCTACATCGGCGGCGACCATGGCATGGTGTACGCCCTGGATGCCGGCTCGGGCGCTCAGCGGTGGCTATTCCGGCCCGGCAAACCCGAGGCCCGTATGGAACTGGTGGTGACCCGCAAGGTCGTCTACGCCTCCAGCACCGACGGCAAGGTGTACGCGCTCGACGCCGCCACCGGCGCGGCCCGATGGAGTTCCCGGCTCGACTCGTCCATCTTCTACCCGCTCGTGGTGGCCGGCGACGTCGTCTACCTCGATGGCAGGAGCGAGAGGGCGACGTATGCGCTGGACGCGCACACTGGCAAGCGGCTGTGGAGATTCCAAAGCAAGGGCGGCGACCCGCACTATTTATGGAGCGCCTCGACGGCCCGTGGACTCGTGTACGTCGGCGGCGCCGGCGGCAAGGTGTACGCGCTGGACACCTCCTCGGGAGTGGCTCGATGGAGCTTCCCCGTGGCTGGCGGTGTCGACACCGGCCCTCTGGTGAAGGGGAGCACGCTCTACGTCGGCGGCGACGGGACGCTGCATGCGCTGGATGCCATTTCTGGGGCGCCCCGATGGAGCTTCGAGACCGGCAGCTCCACGTCCGACACGCTGGTGGTGACCGGCGGCATGGTGTATGTCGGCAACTGGAACGGCAATTTGGACGCATTGCCGACGAAAGGCAGCTAGGGCGTGTTTCATAAGCCGCGGAGCCACTCGTTGATCGCAGCGATGGTGAGTGTGGCCTCGAAGCGGACAGCGAGCTTGTCGTACCGCGTAGCCATGGCACGGTTCTGTTTAAGCTGGTTGATGCCACATTCCACGGCATGACGCCGACGGTAGAGGGTGGCGTCGAAGGCTGGAGGTCGCCCGCCCTTGGAACCCTTCGCGCGCCGGTGAGCGTCCTGGTCGGCCTTACTCGGGATGCATGCCTTGATCCCACGCCGGCGCAAATGGTCGCGGTTGGCCTTGCTGGTGTAGGCCTTGTCGGCCAGGACCCGATCGGGACGAGTCCGGGGCCGGCCACCACCAAGACGGCTGATGCGGATCTTGTTCAGCACTGGGATGAACTGCGGGCTGTCACCCCGCTGACCGGCCGTCACCAGCAGGGCCAGGGGTTTGCGGCCCTGCTCGCAGACCAGGTGTGTCTTGGTGGTCAGCCCACCACGTGAACGGCCCAACGCATGACCGTCCGGTTCGCTGTGCACCCCACCAGGCGGTTCCTTCTGCAGGTGACCGTCCCGGCGTGCCCCAGCGGCATGCTGGTGGGCCCGGCTGATCGTGGAGTCCACACTCGCTGTCCAGCCGATCTTCCCGGCGGCGTCCGCGTGCGCCTGCAGCGTTGCCAGGATCTTCGCCCAGGTGCCATCACGTTGCCAGCGGCGGAACCGGCCATACACCGTTGACCAGGGCGCATAAAGCTCAGGGACGTCCCGCCACGGCGCGCCGGTCCGAATCCGCCAGCGGATCCCGTCGATCAACTGCCGCCTGCTCCATTTCGGCGGACGACCGCGGCCCGAAGGGGCGGGTAACAGCGGTTCCAGCGCTGCCCATTGCCCGTCGGTCAGGTCGTGCCGCCTCGTCACCGCTACGCTGGCCACGAGGTCTCCGGTACTTGGCTCTTCTTGGTCGTTGAACCAACTACCGGAGGCCTCGTCGTTTATCGATGACCGCCACGCCGCAAGCCCTCAAAGACCCTTTTGGAAACACGGCCTAGGTGTACTGCCCTGAGAGGTAAGGTACGCGGCTGGCGGGTGGGTGGCCGCCGAGTGCGGTGTGTGCTCGGTGGTGAAGGTAGGCGTGGAGCCCAGGGCCGAAGGCTTGGCGGCGTTCGGTCTCTGAGCTGTAGGGCTGGTTGTAGGCCCATTCATCGGCTTCCCCGCGGTCGACCGATAGGTCATCGCCAAGTCGGCCGCGGACTGGACAAGTCTGGGCAGGCTCACGGCTGGATCGGTTCGGCGCGGGGCGAGCGCGACCGGATAGCCGAGCAGCTTTGCGTCCGCCAGCGCCTCTGGGGCAGCGAGTGCACCAGGCGGGCACGAGGGACTCCGCAGCCGCCCCCCAGCCACGCCTGGTGCACTCGCCATCTATCGGCCAGCGACTCCGCCGCCTGGCGACCAGAGCCGGGCAGATTGAAGTGCTCGGCCAGCTGAGCGGCCAGGACGACGCCGTCCGACCCCAGCGGCACCACGCCCCGCACCGGCAACCCGCCCAGATCGGCGGCGACCGCGCGGCGAACCGCGCCGGGCGACCACGTCGGGACGGTGAGCTCGGCTGTCCCCTCCACGGCCGAGCCCGCCTCGCCCCGCCGGTGTGAGATGTGGAGCAGTCGATGGTCGGCCAGCACCGCGATCTCGGCCAACCTTCGGCACGAGCCGTCGTCAGCACCCACAGCGAGCACAGCACCTAGATACCCGCTCCCCGAGGGAACGCGCCGCACCTGACGATGACAGGTCACCGTCGCATCCAGGCCGTGACCGACGACCTCCATCCCGAGCTTGTGCATGTCGCCTCGCAGAAGACAAGGCCGACCCCACCAGAGGGAGGGAGCGGGGCAGCTGCCTGTAACACAGCAAGGCGAAGGCTCAGCGGAGTGGCGAAGAGCCATTCACATTGACTTTCTGTTGTGAACAGAGTCAGAGAGTAGAGACCAACATGGCCTTCGTCACTGTATTCCGGGGCGAAATCTTCACTTGTGACGCTCTCGTGATCAATTCCCCAGAAGCCTCCGCAGGTCGAGCCCTGGCATCAGCGAGCACCGGATGCCCCCGCACGGCGGGGGTGTTGTCGTTGACGGGCTATGGAGACCCTCTGATCTCCCGGCCCGGATGGGGTCACAAAAGGGACACGATGTCTCGGAAATTTCTACTGAACCATCGATCCCGATAATTCACCACAGCTACATTTGCTACATCCTTTACAGGCAGTTGTTGCTCAAGTCAGATCATGCGAGGAGGCCGCGCACATGCCGGAGCGACCCATCCAACTCCTCCACGCCGCCGGGTCCGCGCCTGTGGATGGGCCACCCCCAGCCGCCAGCGACGTAGCAGCCGACGCCCGCCACGACACCTCGCTCAGCCCAGGTTTAGGTCGGCACCGCCGAGGCGCACTCCCTCAGCATGACGAAGGCCCTTCCTCCCGAGCCCGCCGACACCACCCGGCCAACTGGCCGCCTGCGCCGTGCCGGCGTCCACGCCGCCACGGTAATCGTGGGCCTGGTCTGCCTCACGTTGCTGTTCAACCCTTTCGGATCGCAACAGGTCCCGACCAGCACCGCAGCCCAGCTCGATCCGCAGATTGACCTGGGACCGCTGCCCTTCGACAGCTTCGCCCCACCCGTGCCCACCGGTGAGGTAGCGCAGCCTCGGCTCACGCCGCTCTCCTCGCCATCGCCTTCGCCACCCGCCGTGCCCGCGCAGCAAGCCAGCAGGCGCCCAACGGCCAAGCCGAGCACCAAGCCCACCCGAAAGGACGCCCCGGTTGACCTGAATGTCGTCCAACCGATAGGCCCCAGTCACGGGCCTTTCGCCCGCTCGGACACCCATCCCTCGAGCCGTTCGAGCGCAACCACGCCCCCTCCCGGCTCAACCTCTGTACTGCCTCGACCGCCCAGCGCCAGCCTGTCCGCCTCGTCCATCGACCTGGGCACTGACCGCAGCGGCTCCTTTGACGTGAGCATCTCTCCCGGCAGCGGAACATGGTCAGCCAGCGGAAGTAGCCACATCAACGTTGACGCCAACGGCTCGTTCACCGTCGACGCACCCCAATCCGAGCCGGGCTGCCTGAGTGCTAGCCGTACCGCCTCCGGGATCATTACCGTCTCCTGGCGCGGTACCAATACCGGCAGCGGTTCGACCACAGACGCCAGCGGCACCCTCACCCTGACCGTGTCCTGGACCATCGCCAAGGACAGGGGCTATTGGGTTTCCTCCCCCACCACCGGCGGCGGCTACTGGAGTAACTGCAGCCCCAGCGCGGCCAATCCCAGCCTCGGGTGAGAACGCCCTACCTCTCCCCCATGCGGTCTCACCTCGCGTGGACACCCCAGAAGTGCCCTCCCGGGGGGCGACAGAGCCCATCCAAACCAACGCCACCGGCGCGGCGGACACCCCGCGCCAACCTCCACTAGGAGCCCGAATGAACCGCATTCCCTTAGGCAAACGCGGCTGGATGATCCTCGCGGCCGTCCTTGCTGTGGGCTTGATCGGCTCCGCCGGTCTGGCCATCGCCAATCCGTACGGCAGCGTCAGCAACGAAGAGACCTGCGCCGTCTGGGACACCCCTGGAACCCCGCGATATCAGCAGTGCCTCGATAACCTGAACGTCGACGGACAGAGCGGCCTGGTCCCTGGCTCCCAGCCAGGCACCAGCATCACACCTACCACCTCCGCCACCTCCTCCGACGGCAACTCCAACCCGCCGAACTACTTCTGCCTCGATGCCAGCAAGAGCCACTACGCCTCCACCAAGCGCATCAAGGGCTGTGAGAACGAGCTCGTGTGCCTCTGGCAGCCGTCCGATCGCAAGTACCACTGCGTCGACGGCAGCGGCAAGTCCGTCGATCCGCCGGGCGGTATCTGCCAATTGGGCCGCAACCCGCACTACGCGTGCGCCGACGACCAGGTGGTCTCCGTCATCAGGCCTGAGATCGGCGAGCCCACCTCGTCGCCACCGGACACCCGTTCGACTATCCCGCCCACCCTGTCCAGCCATCCGGCGTTGGCCGACCCCACTATCCAACCGACGCAGGAGCTGACGGTCACCTCGCCGTCGCCCATACCCACCCCGACACCGACAGCCACCCCCACACCGACCTCGACCATCGACCCCAGCGATCCGGTCGTCCAGGTGCTCGAGCAGGCCCGCACTCAGGGGCTGCGTATCTGGCTCGAGACCGACCTCGTCAAAGCCTGGAAACGCGGACCGGAGCAGCTGAAAGCGGCCGCTGAGAAGCTCAAGCTGTACGCCAACCAGCGGGGTGTCGTTGGTGTGAAGTTCGCCTACGACCTCGGGCTCAGGGGATTCGACGACGAAGCCCAGACGGTCGACCCTACTCGCCGCGTCGAATTCCTCACTAGCCGGATCCTCCAGTTCGTCACTGAGGCATCCCAGGCCCTGCGGGCGGCTTTGCCACCGGGCCGTCAGATCGCGGTAGACGTCGTTATCCCTGAACTAGGCTGCGGCTCGAACCAGCTGTGCGCACTAGCCATGCAGCGCGACTATCCCCTACTCACCCTCGCCAACGTCGAGCGATACGTTTTGACCGGGGCCGTCGACGCCGTCAACATCGCAGGTAGCCAGTACGCTGCCTCCAAGATCCAGCCCGAGACCGCCGCCGTCACCAACTTCTGGCAGCGCTTCCGGCTGCTGTCATGGAAGACGCGCATGCCTGGCCTCTACATCGGCAGCCGCGAGATCGGTCTCGCACACGCCGGCCCTGACAGGCAGATCGCCGAGGCAGACGCCGACCGCTTGGTCAAGGAGCGGGTGGACGAGCCGCTCCGCACCGGAGCTGACCAGGTGATCTTGTGGACCTGGAAGCAGACCTTCGACCCGGATGGTGATGGACCAGCCGAAAGGCAGACCTGGCGTCTAGCCGATCAAGGTGCCCGGAGCAACAGCATCTTGACTGCCCTAGGCAAAGCTCGCAGGCCTTTGCGGCTGGCCGTCACCTACAACCCCCGCGAACAGGAGACGAACATCGCCAGCGACGTCAAGGCGATCGCCGACATCGCCTCCGCGATCTACATCTTTGTCCCATAGAACGCCCAACACGAAAGGCCGGGATCACCGACGTTTGATGGCGACCGGCACTTGCCGTCCCGAGCTAGTTCGTCCGGCCGGTCTCTGTGTGTCATATCGCAAGCGAAGACCGACCGGACGAACTAGCTCGGATGCATGACATCGGCTGCGTCACCTACTTGAGGACACAGCCACTACATCATCAGAGAGGGGGCGCTCCTGCCCGGCGCTGGGTCATCGTCAAGCAGATAGGCCTCCACCGCAACGGAAACCAGCGTGGAGAGGTGCTCGGCGCCTGTGTCCTCGACTAGGCCGTGGAGGATGTCGAGCTCGGCAGGGCGGAACTGCACGGGCCACAGCACCCTGCGGATGCCTGGTTTCGACTTCGATCGCAAGTTTCTGCGAGGAGGAAAGCGCGATCCGTTCGGACGGCTCACCTCCAGGCGCGCTCGCACGAGGAAGGTCAGCATGTTCTCGGCCAGGAAGTGGTCGATGGCGTCCATGGCGAGCTGGGCGTACTCGACGCCTTCGACCCGGCTCATCACCCGCGCCCGTTCCTTCGCCTCCGGCTTGACGTAGATGCTGACCTGCTCGGGCGTCTGGTAGGAGCTCGATGCACTGGTCTCCACGGGCTTGGATGAGGGCCGTGGGCTCGGCTGGACCGTGGGGCGGACGGGCTGCGGCCGAGTCCTAGGAGTTTGTGAAGGGACGACAACGGTTGCCGGCGATGTCGTGCGCGGTGCCGGATCGGCGAGGTCGGCCGACATCGGTTGAGCACGGCGCAGCTCCGGGTCGGCCCGTGGAGTGGGAGCTGGAGAGGACGGCTGCACCGGTGAGGCCGCGGGAGCAGGCAGTGTGTGCGCGGCAGGGGCCGAAACCTCTGGCGGGGGTGTCGGTGAATCGTCGACCGGACTATTGGCCTCAGGGGCAGGCTCCGGTGTGGGCGGCGCCTCAGGCGGCTCGGTTTCGACACGCTCGACCACGGGCTTTGCTTCGGCACGCTGCACCGGCGCGGGCGCCGGTTGCGTGCTCTCCGGCGTGGCGGCGAGTTGCTCTGTGCCTCGGTCAGACGGTTGGGCGACGAGCGTCGACAGGCCACTCTGCCCGCGCTTGCCACGTGCCCGAGTCATCCCCCCCAACTTGGGCGTGGGAGGCTTGTCGTCAAAGAACTCCGTGGTCACGCGTAGGCCTCCGCTTCCAGTTCGAGCGCCCTCTTAATGATCTCAGCGGTCGCTTCCTCCATCTCGATGGCGGAGGTCTCGGCGGACTCGGAGCTGAGCGTCAGCTGGTGCTGCTTGGCATGGGTCTTCCAATCCGGCCCGGCCGTCAAGTCGGCCAGTTCCGCGAACACACGCCCGTGCTTGCGGCATTGATCGGCGACGTTCACAGCCCGGGTGATCACAGTTTGGAAGATCGGAATACCCGAGTCGCCGAGAACTTCGGCGATCTCGCGTCGCTTCTTGGCGAGGAAACCGATCTCCTTGACCCCAATCACCTCGCCATCGTCGTCCCGGACCTTGCGCAGATGCTGGCGGTCGAAGCCGAACAGCAGCACTCCTAGGGGGGTAAGCGCCGGGTTGAGCCGCGTGGCGACCTCGAAGACCTCGCTCACGCCTTCGAGGCCCTGGATCGCTCCTTGATCGAAGCAAACGGGAATGAGCACGTATTCGGCGGCAACGGCCGCTAGGTGCTGCAAATCGGCGAGGTTAGGAGGACAGTCGATCAGAATCCACTCGTACACAGGCGCCACATCCGCCAGAGCCTGAGCCAGGCTCAGCAGGACCTCCCGACGGGGGTCGATGGACCGTGTGCCGATCATGGACGCGGTGATTCTCTTGAGGATCTTCCCCCCTGGCACGACATCCAGCTGAGGTCGCACGTCCCTAATGATGTGCAACGAACCCGTGCCTTCGACAACGTCGATCACGCTCTGCCCCTCGTCGTCGCCGGGCTTGCCCTGATGGCCTAGATCCAGTCCGAGATTGCCCTGCGGGTCAAGATCGATGGCTAGCACTCGTTTGGCCGAGCCCGCGCTGTGTAGAGCGGCCGCCAGCTGAGCCGAGATATTGGCCGTCGTGGTCGTCTTGCCTGCTCCCCCCTTGTTGTTGAGGACGATCATCACGCGCCTCAAGCTCGGACGGATCGTCTCAATGATTTCTTGGGGGTTTGGAGCCTGACTCGATGTCGCAGTGTGGGGGAAGGTCATGGATCTGCTCTCCTGGGCATGCGGACGACTTGACAGAAGACCCCTCTGGGTAGCGGCGGGCTGAGCGACGGGCGGCCCGGCTGTCGAGATGAGACTTCCGGTCTCTTACTAACAGATCAGATGCATCCTTGGCACGCTTATCGCTGGCGTGTCGGAGATGTCACGCAAGGAAGTCCACGAGCGATCCATCCCCCGGGTGTCCTCCTGACGTTCCTCCGTCGCAGGTTGTGAATCCCAGGATGTCCCATCTTCGTGTACCGCTTAGCCATGCTGATCTCGGTCGCTTGATCTGAGACGAGAGCCATCAGTGAGAGTGTCCTTGTGGTCGGAGATCCATCCGTGCCCTCGAAGTGTCCGCAATCGCCTGAAGATGCTGTGGCAGGGGCAGGGAGCAACCTCCTGGATCTTCTGTCCTTTTGTCCTGTGCTCGCACTGTGCGGGATGCCGTTCTGAAAGCCTGTTGACCTATTGTTCGTTATCCATGTTGGGCATCATGCAGGTAAGAATATTGTTAGATACTTTTGTAAATCTATTTTATTAGCATTTTTATTCCCTGCGGATGAACCTATCGGAGAAGTTATTGATCTTTATATGATCTTAGCTATCTTGAGGCAAATTTAAGCCACTATCAAAGAGAATATCTATGTCTCTATCAAGAATCCAGTTTGAGAGCATATCGGTACACCTATTACTCGTCCTGACCAGGGCTTATAGACCGAGAAGCGGTCAGGCTGCCATCTTATCGTGTCAGCAGTAGAGGGGCCAGGAAAAGCAAGAGAACCCCTTCTGTGGAGGCGCGTGATCCTGCGCGGAGCTCGACGCCTACGCTAAGACGAATTTCCTGCCCTCCGGATCTTTCGAGGTGCGATTGTCAGCGGAGAATGAACGCTAGTCCTGACCGGCCCACTGGAAGTCATGTCCGCCTGATCAATCCGAGGCCGAGGATGGCCCTCTTCCTTACCGCTGGCCCCTAGGGCGTGTCCGGTCGATCATGAATGAGATCGGTCGGGTGGAGCCCGTAGCCAGTCGATGATCTCGGCGATCGTCACCGTGGCGGCGTAGTGGGCGGCGAGCTTGTCATAGCGCGTGGCCACCGCGCGGAACTGTTTACGCCGGTTGAAGCCCCTCTCAACCTGGTTGCGGCGCTTGTAGTGGTCATCGTCGAAGGCGGGTGGGCGCCCACCTGAGCGGGCCGCGCCGCTTGCGGTTGGCCTGCTGGTCGCGGGGCTCGGGGATGGTGGTGCGGATCTGGCGGCGGCGTAGCAGGGCGCGGTTGGCCCGGCTGGAATAGGCCTTGTCACCGGTGAGGGAGTCGGGCTTCTTGCGCGGCCGGCCGATACCGCGCGGTCACGGCACGCGGATCCGGTCGAGCAGGACCGGCAGTTGACGGGTGTCGGCGGCCTGGCCGGGGGTGATGTGCGAGGCCAGTGACCGGCCGCGGCCGTCGGCGATCGTGTGGATCTTGGTGGTCAGCCCGCCGCGGGATCGGCCCAGCCCCTGCGCGGCTTGGGACTGCTGGGCGGTGAGCCCCCTTTTCGGGCTCCGGCGGCGTGCTGGTGAGCGCGCACGATGGTGGAATCGATCTGGCTGTTCCAGTCCAACTCGCCGCGTCGATCGGCCTCGGCCATGAGGGTTTGTTTGATGGAGACCCACATGCCGTCGGCGGTCCATGCGCGGAAGCGTTCGTAGCAGGTCTTCCAAGGACCGTAGCGTTCGGGCGAGCCGTTGGCCCCCCAAGGCATGGCTCTTCGACCCCGTCCAGGATCGAGCGCAGATCACCGTCGGTGAACCTGTCGGCGCCATCGCCCCCGTTACTCAGGGTTGCCGGTCGACCGCCGCGCCTCCACGCAGCTTGGGCAGGGCAGCCATTTGGAGGGCGATGCCGCAGGCTCCTCTGCGGAGGCCTCCTACCCCGCCAGGATGCCGCCCCCGGGGCCGATGGCCAGAAGCGCCTTCTCTGCGGCGGTCTGGAGCTTGGGACTGCGTACACGGGCAATCGGGATAGTGATCGTCCCGAATGGCCGGTTTCCCCGTGGAGCGCAGATGTCTGGCGATCTCGATTGGGACGCCGTCGACGATCGTCGTGACCACCAGTTCTTCGCCCGTGCCAGCGGACGCACACCTGCCGTCGGGCGTTGCTGGAAACAGACGAATCAAGATCGCAAGGCCTGCCACACCCCTCGCCAGTACTCCAGCTCAGGCGTCGCCGAATCGGGCGCGGTGCTGGTCAGCGGCGAGTTGGGTCACCCGCGGCAGAAGATCTCCCAACTGCTCACGAAAAGCGGCATATCGACTGTGCTCAAGAGCCTCCACGATCTCCTGCACACACCAGCCGATCTCACGCAGCGTCGAATAGTGCGCAGGTGAGAGCGGCCATTCCATGGCTTTCACCTCCCGCCGCAGATCGATCATGCTTCCGGCCAGTTCGTCGTCGATGAGGTGATCGAACTTTGAGCGGTAAGCCACCAGTTGGGAGGCCGCCTCCCACAACGGCAGTGCGTGGTGGTCATACCACAGCGCTTCGGCAGACGCGACCGGCGGCGTGTAGCGCTTCGACGAGCGATGGGCGCGCTCTTGGCGCTCACTCCGGCCGAGCCCAAGCTTGGCCGCTCGGTGCCGAAGGATGCGATGCTCCACCGCCTGCCTGCTGCGCACATTCAGTGGAGATGCCATGCGGATCATGGCGATCTGCATGGCACATCCCAATTCCAGCAGCTCATGCTCGAGACGTTCGGCCTCATCCGGACGGTGCGGACAGTAGACGCGCACATATGCGAGCACCCACAAGCCATCGAGGACGTCGTTCGAGACCACCCAATCAGGTACTCGCCGACAAGTCAGTACATGACGGATGACCGCAAGCGGGTGTTCGACAGGATCGTTAGCCAACAAGGCGGCGAGATCGGAGTCGCCCACGTCGCGCCGACGCTGTACGATCCGCTCAATGGCCTCCTGACCTGCTGTTTTACTGACCCGAGGCTGTGCACGCTTAGGCATGTCAATAGTGTATTGACATTAATGATCATCCAAGGGGCCGATGCCTTCATATGACCCCCAGGTTGTCTGGCGGTCTTGAAGACGACAGTCCGTCACGGCAACTGGAAGTGGACATGGAAGCGCGTCATCGAAGTTGGCAGTAGCGGCTTGTACGGCAGGAGGTTCGGCCCGAAAGAATGGTGGCGGTCTGGCCTCGGCGGCTGGCGCTGGTGGTGGCACCGGCGTACAGCGAGTCGTTCGCGTCGTGGGTGGATCGGATGGCCCTGCGGAACGGATGTCCACCGAGGGCGATGGTCGAGGCGTTGGGGCTGGATGTACGCGCGGCGAGTGACGTCCGTTCACTGGCGTACGGCGTTGTCACAACGCTGGAGACGTGCAGGGCGATCGAGGCTGCAACTGGCGTGAGCTCTGAGACAGTGCGTGGGATGCACCTGGAGGTGTTCGACGGTTCGGTCCTGGATCTGGCAGGGGTCCGCGTGGGCGACGAGGAGTCAGTGCGCCGGGCCGAGGGCCGTGAGTGGGTGCGGTTCTTCGGCAGCCGGGTATGCCCGACCTGCCTTGCGGCTTCGGGCGGAGTGTGGCTGACCTGGTGGAAGCTGAGCTGGGCCGCAGTCTGTCCCGAGCATCGGACGCTGCTGGTGGACCTCTGCCCGAGATGCCGCGTGGCCGTGCGACGAGGTCCCGCCGGCCAGCCTGCGCGTCTGTCTCGCTCACGGATGCCGGCTCCGTTGCGGTGCGGCGCACTTCTCAGCGGGGCCGTATGCGATCAGCCGATTCCGCAGATCAGGACGAGCGTTGCGAGTCACGAACTCGCTGATCAGCAACAACTCGTGCTTGAGGTGGCGACGCGCCGTCGGCCTGCGCTGATCGCAGGTCAGGTGGTAAATGCCGGTCAGTGGTTCGCGGTCTTAAAAGCGACGGCGCTGCTGGCCCGGCTGGGGGTGCCGGAAGTTCTCCCTCTGCTGGATGCGCCTCCGAATAGTCAGGACGCGCTGGCCGCAGAGGCTGGTGGACAGCGGTGGAACCGGGCGGGCCCGGTGGGCCGCTTCGGGATGGCTCCCCGCACGGCGTTGGTGGCTGCGGGATTGCTGGCCACGGCTTCGAAGGTGGCCGCAGCGGAAGAGGAGTCGGAGCTGGTGGCCCGGTTGATGCCGCTGGCCACCGCCGCGCGAATGCGATGGAAAGAGCGTCGGCCGGATCTGTCGACGCCGATGGCTCTGCCGCCGGTCTTCACAGCAGCCTTGGATGCCGTGTCACCTTCGGCCGGGCGCCGACGCGGCGCAGCGCGGCGGCGCGGCCGCAGCGTTCCTACCGGCCGGATGAGGCGGTGCGGCCGGGCCAGGTGGTCATGATCGACGCCACCCCGCTGGACGTGATCGCCTACGACCCGATCGGCGACGTCACGCACAAGGTGCACCTGGTGCTGGCGATCGACGTCGCGACCCGGACGCTTCTGGCCTGGCGGATGACGGTCGGCGACACCCGCGCGGTCGATGTGGTGATGCTGCTCAACGACGCGGTCACCCCGGAGCCGATGCGGCCCGGCTGGAAGCAGTCGCTGGCGTTCCGGATGCTGCGCCTGCCCATCACCCGCGAGGTCGAGCTGGAGGCGCGGCTGGAGCTGGCCGCGGCCCGGCCGGTGATCTGGCCGGAGCAGATCCTGGTCGACCACGCCAAGGTCAACCTGTCCGATGCGCTGCGAGGCCTGCCTGGATCTGGGGATCAACCTCGGGCTGGCCCGCAAGGCCAACCCGACCGACAAGGCCAACATCGAACGCGCCTTCGGCACCGTCCGTGAGGATTTCGCCAAACACGTCGCCGGTTACAAGGGCTCCGACACCTCCAGCCGGGGCCGGCTGGTGGAGCACGCCGCTCGGTGGAGCCTGGAGGACCTGGAGGAGTTCTTCGCCGAATATGTGGTGGCCGTCTATCAGCGGCGGGTGCACTCCGGGCTGGTCGTCCCGGGGTTCCCGGAGCTGGAGCTGTCGCCGAACCAGGCTTATGGCCTGATGGTGGCCCGCTACGGCTACATCCTCTGCCCGCCGCAGTCGCACCATTACTGCAAACGGCTGCCGATCGAGTACCGGACGATCCGCCCGGAGGGGATCCAGCTCGACTACCTCATCTACGATGATCCGGTCTTGAGCAATTATCGGCGGGCGCTCTCGCCGGTCCCGGGCAAGGGCCGGAAATGGCCGATCCGCTACAACCCGGGCGACCCCAGCCGAGTGTTCATCTTCCTCGAAGGCACCTGGCGGGTACTGTTCTGGACGCATCTGCCGGATCCGGCCGTCCCGTTCACCGCGCGGATGGTCCAAGAGGCCCGCAAGCTCCTGCGTGACGGCGGGTTGCGGGAGCCGAGCCAGCAGAAGATCGCCGAGGCGCTGGTGGATCTGCAGCGCCGGATGGACGCGCCCGAGTCGGCGACCGCTCGCACCCGCCGCGAGCTGGTGCGGGCCCGCGAGGACGCCCGCGCCATCAAACGCGATCAAGCTCGCCTCCGGTTCGGTGAGCCCGAGGAGCCGCCTCCGGTGCTGAGTCTGGTCCCGCTGGCCGATGAGGAGCCGGCGGAGGACGTGGTGGTGGACCTGTCCGAACTGGAGGAGTTCGAGATCTGGGATCCCGGCGCACCGCGAGGCCCGGACCGCGCATGAACAAGCGTGTCGCTCAGCCACGCACCAAGGAGCAGTGGCGCGAGTTCTGCGCCCGCCCGGCACCACCCCGGCCCGAGCCGGTCAGCCGCAGCGAGTACGACAACTGGGCCGCCGACCGGCAGGACCCGTTCAATGAGATGCGCAGAAGCTGCAACGCCAACCCGCCGTTCCTCAAGCATCCGCAGGTCCTGCGGGTGCTGGCCGCGCTGCAGCCGAAGCTGACCCAAGGCCGCTACAGCCAGGACGCCACCTTTCACAGCGCGATCATCAACGGGCCCGGGCACTGCGGCAAAACGTCGCTGCTCAAGTTGATCGGCAAGGAGTGCGAGCTGGACTGGCGTCGCCGCCACCCCGACCTGGCTCCCGACCCAGGAGTGTCACCGGCCGACTTCCGCGGCGACTTTCTCGGCGACCGGGTGCCGGTGATCTACGTCAGCGCCAGCACCGGCGCGACCGCGGGCATGCTGTCGCAGGCCATCGGCAAGTTCCTGCACGTTGCGAACCCCGGCCGCACCGCGACGAAGTGGACCCTCACCGATCCCGTGCTGGACGCGATCGAGGCCTGCGGCACCGAACTACTGCTCCTGGACGACCTGCACATGCTGGACAAGATCCGCGACGGCGGCCCGGAGACCAACGACCACATCAAGAACCTGGCCAACCACGCCGCAGTCACCATCGTCGGCGCCGGAATCCTGCTGGAGCAGGGCAACCTGTTCACCGACGGCGCCCCACCCCGCACCCGCCCAGGCAAGGCCGGCACCGCCCCGGACGGGCACGAGCGCGGCCGGGCCGGACAGTTCGGCTCCCGCTTCGCCGACCTGCAACACCTGGCCCCGCTCACGATCGCCACCCGCGAGCAGCAACGCACCTGGATGTCCCTGGTGCGCCACTTCGAAACCAACCTGATCCTGCTCGATCACCCACCCGACGACCTGACCCTGCATCACTGGCGCTACCTGCACGAACGCACCTCCGGCTACATCGGCTCGCTGGCCATGCTGTTCAAAGAGGCCGCTCACACGGCGATGGACACCGGCCTCGAAGCACTCACCCGCGACATCATGGACAGCGTGGTGCTCGGCCACGACGACGAGGTCGACTACGCCAAGACGAAAGCCCGCCGCCAGGCCGGTGCACGGCGCCGCACCAAGAAGGCTCCGCCCGCTTCCGGCCAGGACGCGAGCACTGGATGATCCGGCACCACCTCGAACTCGAGGAGCGGCAACCGGACCGGCCGCCGCCGCGTCGGCTGGCCCTGGTGCCGCCACCGGCGGACGGCGAGGCCTTCCACTCCTGGTTCTTCCGCCTGGTCGAGACGCAGCACAGCCACCGCGACACCATCGCGTCCCTGCTCGGCCTGCCTCCCTACACCCCGCAGCGCTACACCCTGGGCGAGGACTTCCTCACCATCTACGACGGCGAGTACGTCTTCGAGAACCTGCGCGACGCCACCGGGCTGCGCGCCCGCGCCATGATGCACATGGCGCTGATGAGCCAGGGCGGCCAGTTCATCACCTACGGCTGGACCGGCAACACCAGGACCCGGCCCTGGCCCTGGCGCGCCGACACCGCGGCCGTCTGCCCCCGGTGCCTGGCCGAGCCCGACCCGATCTGGCGGATCTCCTGGCACCTGCTGCCTTGCGTGATCTGTCCCCAGCATCGCGTCTATCTGACCGGCTGGTGCCCGAGCTGCCACACCCGGATCAGCGTCGGCGACACCCCCCGCTACCGGCGCGAATGCAACGGACCCTTCGGCCCACAGGGGCGCATCGTCGGCGCCCGCAACTGCCGGCAGCAACTCGCCCGGCTCCCCTGCCAGCCGGTCGGAAGCAAGCGGCTGCTGCGCATCCAGCAGGACCTCCTGGCCCGGCTGCACCGCCCACGCGATGGCCCCATCGAACCCACCAAGGCGTTCTGGGACCTCTATGAGCTGCTGTTTCGCCTGGCGATCTATTTCGGCACCCCGGAGATGCTCCCCACCGGCACCGACGTCCACCTGTGGTGGACTTTCCACGAGTTCTGCCACCTGCGCGACCAACTCGCGCTGACCGCCGGATCCGCTGCCCGCGAACGCTGCGGCGACCTGCTCCGTTACCAGCCCGGACCGCTGCTCAGCGCCGCCGCGATGCTCATCATCGACGAGCTCAGCTTCACCGGCACCCTGCTGGACGCGCTGCGCTACTTCATGGACCAGCGCCGCTACGACCCCTGGGCCGGCACCCTCTGGCACGAATACTGCGACGACTACCACCCCACCGCCGTCACCAACCGGATCCTCAACCACCTCAAGATTAGATACGTCGACCCGGCACTTCTCAAACCGCGCGCCCTCTGGGAACGTGGCGTGCCCCACCACCTGCACCCGCCCGAAACCGTCGAAGACCTGGACCTGCCCGAAGCCGCGCTGCTCCTCGCCGGCGAAGGCATTCGGCCCTGGCAAACCACCGCAGTTGTCCGGGCATCCCTGAGACGAGTACGTGCATAACAGTTGATCTTCGACTCCGTACTGTCAACCTCGATGACACAGCCGCTGGTGTTTCGACATCCATCGAACTGACAGTGCCCAGGTCGGCCGGTCAGTGACGCCAGGAAGTCAACCACCACTCAGGGGTTCCAGCAGGCGGTGAGGGCCCGGACCGTGTTCCGCGAGCGTGTCCGCGGGGTTGACCAGCGCGCACTGCTCGAAAGACAGGCACCCACAGCCGATGCAGTCGGTGAACCGGTCGCGCATCCGCTCCATCTTCTCGATGCGGGCGTTGATCTCCCTGCTCCAGCACACCGACGCGTTCATCCAGAACTCCCGGGTGGCGGGCACCCCCTCCGGCAGGAAGCCCAGCACCTCTCCGATCACCGACAGCGGCATGCCAACGCTCTGCGAGGCGCGGATGAACGCCACCCGGCGCAGAGTGCTGCGGTGATAGCGGCGCTGGTTCCCGTCGGTGCGATGGCTGGCGATGAGTCCCTGGCGCTCGTAGAAGCGCAGCGCAGAGGCAGGGACGCCGCTGCGCCCGGACAACTCCCCGATGGTCAACTCCTCGGCAACCTCACCTGAAACCGACATATCGCTCACCCTAGCTTGACTTAAACCTTTGTTTAACCACGAGCCTGTTCACACGGCGCGACGAGCGCCGCATTCCCCAGCAACCCGAGGAGCCCTGTCATGTCCGAGAAGCCGATCAGGCTCGTCGTCATCATCGGCAGCATCCGGTCGGGCCGATCCGGCCCGACCGTCGCGAACTGGTTCGCTCGCCAAGCCCGCCGACACGGCGAGTTCGACGTCGATGTCGTCGACCTGGCGGAGGTCCCGCTCCCCATGACGCTGCCGGATTTCGGGTCGGCGCCGTCCCCTGAGGCGGCACAGGCTCTCGAGAGCCTAACCCCGCGGTTGGACGCCGCCGACGTGTTCGTCGTCGTGACGCCGGAGTACAACCACAGCTTCCCCGCGTCACTGAAGAACGTCATCGATTGGCATCACCAGCAATGGCAGGCCAAACCAGTTGGCTTCGTCTCCTACGGAGGTCTGTCCGGCGGGCTGCGGGCGGTGGAGCACCTGCGTCTGGTCTTCGCCGAACTACACGCGGTGGGGATCCGGGACACCGTCAGCTTTCACGGCGCCGGCCAGTTCGATGACAAGGGCGACCCGGCCGACCCGGAGGGCTGCATGAGTGCCGCCAACCTCATGCTTGACCGGCTCACCTGGTGGGCCAGGACCTTGCGCGCCGGCAGGACCACCCGCCCTTACGCCGCCTGACCCTCACGCACAAACGCGGCCTGCCCGCCAGCCTGCGAAGAGCAAAAACCCCACGGAGACAGCAATGACCGAGACAGTACGTCAATGGATCAGGCAGCATGCCCATCCCCTCACCACCCTTGCCCCCCACGACCCGCTAGCCGATCTGGCCGCCCTGCGCGACCTGACGCGTGATGCCACGGTCGTAGCCCTCGCCTCATCGGCCCGCCAGGCCCACGAACTGTCGGCCATCGCCCATCGCATGCTGAGATTCCTGGTCGAGGAGATGGGGTTCCGCTCGATCGCCTTGGAAGGCGACAGCGCCGCACGCCTGAACCTCGACGAGTACGTCCGCACCGGCGGGGGCGACCCGCAGGCGCTCCTGGCCGGCGCCCGGTCCTTCTGGCAGACCGAGGAGATCGTGGAGGTCATCCGATGGATGCGCGCCTACAACGAACGGCACCCGGACGACCCGGTCCGCTTCGCCGGCGCTCCCGACCGAGCCCCCCTGAAACTCAGCAATCTGCCAGAGATGGTCGGCGACGCCATTGAACAACGCCTGGCCGAGGACACAATCTGGTGGCACGAACACACCGGAGACAAGATCGTCTACTGGGGCGGCCTCGCGCACATGGTCAACAGCGCCACCCGGACGGTCTCCCCATCGTTCACGCACCGCAACGCGGGCAGCTACCTACGCGAACGCTTCGGCAGCGGTTACCTGTGCATCGGACTGACCTTCCACCACGGGTCGCTGCCCTTCCATGTCCCCGCCCCGCCGCCCGACTTCGCCGAAACACCTCTGGGCGATGCCGGCCTGGACTCCTTCTTCCTGGACCTGCGCGCGCAGAGCCCGGCCCCGGTTCGCGCCTGGCTCAACACCCCGGCCAGAACTCGGCTGATCGGCCCCGTCTACGACCCCGGCAACGACGCCGCCCACCACCTAACCGGCGGTTCACTCGCCGACTGGATGGACATCGTCGCCCACCACCGGCAGGTGACACCCGTCCGCCTCATCGGCCACTGATCCGCCGGGGCGTCAGGCCCTCGCGCGCCTCCTTCAAGGGCTGTGATGTTCTCCCGGCAGTCGATCTTCGGCTGGCTACTGTCAACTTCGATGACGCGACCACCGATATTTCGACGTGAGTCAAAGTGACAGTGCCCAGGTCGGGGGCGAGTCTCACTGTCATCTTCGCTGCTTCCAGACACCAGAGATGGTTGTCACATCCCAGCGCTACTTGTCTCCAAGATCGGCACAGCTGGACCTTCTGTCTCGGGGGACGGGGGGCGAGTCTCATCGAAGTTGGCGTGGGCTGAAGGAAGCTTCAGACGACGCTGCCATGGAGCAGCTGGATGATCTGATCGCGCACCTGTTGCAGACCGACGCCCGGAGCCTCGGTTCCCTCCTCACGTATGACACCGAGCAAGAGGTGTTCGGTCCCGATGTATAAGTGCCCGAGTCCGGCAGCCTCACGGCGGACCTGCTCGAGGATGTTGCCCAAATCCGCTCTTGTCGTCAGGGTCCGCATGTCGCCGATGCTGATGCCAAGGCTCTTGAGCGTCATGGCGGTCACACTCGCCCAGTTGAGCCAAGCCCGCCAGAAGGTGCTCTGCGGTGACGCCGGTGTCGCCCGGAGTGCGGGCTTCCTGTTCGGCCAGGTCCAGTGCCTGCTGAGCGCGAGCCGTCAAGAGACGCTCCAGGGGTTGGTGAAGGGCCCTCTTCCTCAGCTTCCGCAGCATGGCGCCTCCTCGCGAGGAGTTGCGCATCGATCCTCTCACCGCAATCGCGTTGGTGGTTCCTGAAGCCACTGACATACTCCGATCGCCTCACCGCTGCCGACATGGGACTGATGATCTCTTTCTTGGAGAGGCCGTCCTTGGTGCGTCGTTCCATGTAGGTGCGGGTGCGGGGATCCCAGCGCAGGCGGACGAGGGCGATGCGGTAGAGGGCCGCGTTGGCTTGCCGGTCGCCGCCGCGGTTGAGGCGGCGGCTGGTCTTGCCGCTGGAGGCGGGGATCGGGGCGACACCGCAGAGCATGGCGAACGCTGCTTCGCTGGTGAGCCGGTCGTGGTTCTCCCCCGCGGTGACCAGAAGCTGGCCGGCGGTGTCGGGGCCGACGCCATGGACGGCCATCAGCTCGGGGTTGATGGCGGTGACCAGGGGCTCCAGCAGTTCGTCGAGGTTGGTGATCTCGGTGGTGAGCTGCTGGTGACGACGGGCGAGGGACCATAGTGCGATCTAGGTCGCAGTGGCCGGGTTGGCGACGTCGGCCTGGTCGGGGCGCAGCCTGGCGCAGGTGGCGATCAGATCCTTGATGCCCAGGCCACGCAGGCAGGAGCGCAGCGTGTCGGGGGCGGTGACGATCAGGGCTTTGATCTGGCGCTGGGTGTCGGCGCGCTGGTTGACCGCGCTACGGCGGGCCACTCGCAGGTTCCGCAGCGCTTCGATCCGGCCGTCGCGTTGCTTTTGGGTACCGGCCCGTGTCCCCGCCAGGGCGGTCTTGGCCGCTTGCCCGAAACGAACGCGCCGACCAGGGACTGCAGCGCGAGGTTGGTGACCGCGCGGGGATAGCCGCGGGCGGTGCTGTGTGCGTCCCTCCCATTCGCCCTCGGCCACCAGGACCGCATGGGCGTCGCCGTCCTGGTGCGCCTCCCCGCAGGACCTGCAAAGGCCACCCGCGCCCGCTCCCGAACGGCGGCTGGCTCAAAACAGGCGAAGGATGGCACTTGTGAGACTCCCCACGCTCAGCGAGGGCTCATAGGATCTGTCCCACCTACGAGAGTGCTGCCGATATGCGCAGCCATGCCTCAGGCGCACTCCAGCACGCGGTGATTCCCGACATCAGAGGATGATGATGCGCGTACACAAACTGCTCACTCTCGCCGCTGCGGCAGCGCTCGTCACGACGATGTTGCCAGCTACCCCCACGGCCGCCCAGGGGTCCGCCACCAACCTCAAGACCCAGTTCCTCAGCGCCCTCCCGTGGTGGGACCCCGTCTCCTGCGTGGAGCGCAGGATCTACCTAGACACCGGCTCCTATACTTGGGACCAGGTCATGGATGATCGCACTCACCACGTACGGACGATCTCTCTGGAGGCGGACACGTACACCTGGAAGGATTGCCTCGCCCCCCAAAATACGTTCTACGTGCAGATCACCACGCTGGATCCCGACAACCCTGCCTGGCAGACAGCAGTGGGGTATGGCACGTGGGACCTCACCGACTCAAAGATCCACACATGGGGCTCGCGGCTGACCCAGTCGTAGAAGGTCTCCTGGGAGGAATCGGACCGGATCTGGTGAATGCCAACGGGCCATGTACCAACACGTGTGCTGGTGCTGGCGGTGGGCCGACAACGCCGTGGCCGCCGCCCAGGTAAGCCAACGGGTGCCGGTGCAGTGCAGGGCTGTCACCGGCTACTGACCACACCTCGCCACACCTTGGCGGTGCCGGCCCGCGAGCTCGACCTGGACATCCTTGACGAGGTCGAAGCGATCGAGCGGCAAGGTGTGCTGTTCGGACAGGTTGGTGACGCGGCTGACTGGCGGGTGGCCGCCGAGTGTGATGTGTGCTCGATGGTGATTGTAGACGTGCAGCCAGGGGTCGAAGGCTTGGCGGCGTTCGGTCTCTGAGCTGTAGGGCTGGTTGTAGGCCCATTCGTCGGCCAAGGTGCGGTGGAAGCGTTCGACTGTGCCGTTGGCCTGGGGCCGGTAGGGGCGGGTGCGTTTGTGGGTGATGCCCAAGCCGGTGAGACTCCGGCCAGTGAGGCGAAGCGGGCTACTGGCCAGCGCCGAGCCGGTGAGCGGTCAGGACTGTGACGGCGCCATTTGGACGCCGTGTCCGGATGCACCCGGAGCTGCTCGGGATCTGCTTGTTGCTCGTGCCGTCCGCACAGGCCAGCACGATCTTTGCGCGCATCGCCAGGACCTGCGCGGACCCGGCCCGCCACGCCCACCGCTGCAGCACCGCCCGCTCGGCATCGGACACCGTCAGCTCCGATTTAGGTCGGCCCGTGCGCGCTTCATCGGTCAGCGCCTCGAGCCCGCCCCGGGCGAACGCCGCACGCCGCTTGCGCACCGTGCTCTCGGCGAGACCCAGATCTCGTGCCACCTGCGCGGTGCAGACCCCGGCCCTGGATGCGCCATAGCCAGCACCATAAGGACTCACCTGGCGATTTTCAGGCGGATGACACTAGCTCTCGGGATGTTGCTCGACCCCGAGTTCCCAGCTAGCTGGCCTGTGGCGGCCCGTGCGGTTCGATGTCCATCCAGGAGGGCGGGCCGAGCACAGCATGACCACGAGTGCCTCGAATCCACAGGTCGCCCAGCATCGTCTGCCTCGACCTTGAGGCTAACCGAGCACCGGCTGCGGGGGCCCGTGCGGTTCGGCGTCCATCCACGGAGGTGGGCCTGCGTCGGCGATCTCCTGCAACGGGATTGGGTACTCGGGCGGCTCGAGCGTGGGGACGAACGCCTCGATGACGGAGAGGAAGGCGTGCCACTCCGCGCGCTGCTGCCGGTAGCGGGCCATGATGTCGACGAGCAACTCGGGCACGCCGAGTTGCTTGGCAACGCGGAGCGGGTCAGCGGGGCCGCGGATCCAGCCGCCGCGGCGTCGCTCGGCCAGGCCGTGCTCGGCGAGCGTGGTGAGCGCGGTAGTGACGGCGGTTGGGGAGATGCCGACGAGCGTGTGCAGGTCGGTCGTGCGGGTCGGCTCACTGTTGAGCTGCTCCCAGACGAGTGCGCCTGTGCCGCCCAGGATGCGAAAGACGGGGTGAATGCCACCGAGTTTGCCGGGCTGCCAGCGTCTCCATTCGGCTGCCTCGGCGTACCCCTGAGGGATGATCAACCGGTAGGTGTCGGCTCGCTCGCCGTGGTGGACCTGGATGAGGTTGATGAAGGGGTCGTGCTCCTCTCGCAGCAGCTTCAGCGTCTTGGCCACGGTCGATTCGTCCAGCCCCGCCAGCAGGGCCAGATGCCGGACACCGAACGCGATGACGGTGCAGTTCCGGAGTTGCGCGGCCTTCAGAAGCGCGCGAAGCACGCGCCGAATGGTCACCGCTCTAGGTCCTGCCCACCGGTACCTCTCGGCTGCTCTCATCGCGGAATTCCAGCGGAGGATCTGCTGACGTTCCGTCCCCGCGTCCATGCCCCGGGGCGCGGGTTCGACGGTGAGGCGAAGCCCTTCGAGCTCTACCTTGCTCCCCCCGCTGTGTGTTCTCCCCCTTGTGTGGACGTCGCGGCCAAATTCTCTCCCCGTGACCCACGCGATGGCGTTTTTCCAGTCCGCGCGCAGGCGTTCGGCGCGGGTTCGATCGTCCTTGTACCGGGCGTAGAAGCTGGCCATGCCCGACCAGTCGCCACCAGCGAGGCGGGCGGACACGTCGGCGAGCTGCCAGCCGCACGCCACAGCTCCAGCGACGACGGCCTGCCGGGCTTCGGATGGCGAGGCGTAGTCCCGCTGGTCGAACTTGCCGGAGGCGGCGATCTCCTCCAGACGTGGGCTGAGCCGGGGGAGGGGCCCGCCGGCGCGGGGCAGCCACCGGTCGTGCTGCTCGTCCATCTGCCACACAGCGGCTGCCATGCTGACGGGCGTCTCCTGCTCGGCCTCGATCGCTTCGAGCTCGGGCATGAGCGCGTCGATCAACGCGCTCCACACGTCGGGCCCGCAGGGGTTGGCCAGCACCTGACGGACGTGAACGAGAGGGGTAGTGAGCTTCTGATGGCCGCGTGAGCGGTGCCAGGAGCCGGGCGGGCGGATCACGCCGTCCGTGCTGCCGAGCATGGGCTGTGGGTCGAGCGTCGGGTAGCGGCGAGCGAGCGCGAGCGCGATCTGCCGCATCTCCCGGTATGGCAGCGGGGCGGCCCACAGCACGTAGCCGTGTCTGCCCCCGTTGGGGGAGATGTCGCCAAAGCCGCGGCCGCCGCATGCGTGCACGAGCGCGGCGAAGTCGGCGGCGTCGGCGGCCACCGCAGCGTACGGGTCTTGGGCGCCTCGCCGTACCGCACGGGAGATGTCGAAGTCGGCGGCCAAGAGGCGGGTATGGCCGCTCGTGTCGTACACGTAAACCGCGGCGGGGGACAGGGGCAGCCGTACCGTCAGCTCACGCTCAAGATGACGGGGATAGTTGCGGCCGCCGTCATGGGATAGCCGTACGCGGCCGCGAGCTCCGAGCGCGGGCGCGCACAGCGCCCACTCCTCATTAGCTTTGAGCGTGCCTTCCCCGGAATAGCCCTCCCCATGACGGGGACGGGGTATGAGGTTGTCAGTGACGGCAATGCCTGTTTCACCCGTGTTCGACACGCCGAACTTGGGCATGACTGGCAGAGCCGGGGCGACATCGTCTATCGTGGCCTCAGCTTCTGGTGAACGGACCTGGGCGTGCGAAAGCCCGCCGGGACCGCTTCTGGCGAGAAGCGGACCAGGCTGGAAAGCCCGTCCGGGATCCGGTTGCCTGTCGAAGGTCCTCGCGCACCTGCTTGGCGGTAGATGGCGCGGGGGCCTTCGTGGTTTTTATGGAGTTGTTCGCCGTCTTCGACGGATGTGGTCTCCTCTCAGCCCGCGACTAGGTCGGCGCGCTCAGGCGCTTATCAGGTCGAGCTGCTGCGTCTGCTCCGACTCGACGTAGCGACGGGCGTCCTGATCCGTCTCGACCAGGATCTCCAGATACCGCCATAGTGGGACTTGGCGTGCTTTCGCACCCTTCTTGGCCAGCGCGCACACCTCGGGCCGTACCCGGCCCTGCAGCATGCTTTCGTCCCCCTTGGGGACTCGCGTACGCCGAGGCACCGGCCCAGCCGCCTGCAGGCGAGTCAGGGGATCGGCTTCGACGAGCTGCTCCAGGTAGAGGGAGATGGAAACGCCCCTGGCCGCCGCGCCGTTTCGGGCGAGGCGGTGTGTCTCGGGGCTGACCCGGCCTTGCAGAGTTCCATGCACTCCGCCTGTGTTCGGGCGTCGTGTACGTCCAGCAATAGCAGCCATGCGGAGCATCATGGCGCACCCACGTATGCATACGCCACAACTCGCGCTCGGCGTGTCGCAACGAGTTGATCACTTCGGAGGATCTGCCGCCAGCGGCACGCGGGATCTTTCATCGGCGCTTCTCGGCACGGGCGGCGTCTAGATCAGCCAGGCGAGTTCGGCTTCCGGGCGCCGAGGCTCTGTCTGGAGAGAAGGCGGCGTCCTCTTTAACCGGGGTGCCGAAAAGGCGTTCGGCATGTAAGGCAAGTGGCTGACGTGTTGTGGACCAGACTGGAGCAGAGGACCGGGTGGCTACTCGTCCTCGACAATGCCGACGATCTGCACGCCCTACAGGTGGCCGGTGCGCCGGTCATGGAGGCGACCGGGTGGCTGCGGCTGACCCGGTCGCGGCTGATCCAGGTGACGAAAACGGGTCGTCGACGCCGGAGGTGGTGGCGACCCGGCGCACTTCATCCCCTCGCGCCGCAGAGCCGGGACGAAAGGGCCCGGCTGCTAGTAACCTGGCCGCGCGCGGAGGAACACCCGACGAGGCCGGAGCCCTCGCGGGCCGGCTGGGGCGGAGTCTGCATACTCGAGTCGGCGACCGGATACCAGCCGTATACTCCAGCGGCCCCTCTGCGAAACACCGCCGCCATTGTCCGAACGGTGCCCCGCGAGGCCGCCCCCTCGGACGGCCTCAGGTCGGCGATCACTATGTCTGCCCGTCCAAACCGAGCCGGACCGCCGTCAGGTGCGCGATCATGTCTCCGGCCCCGCCGTCGGCGGCCCTGGCTGGCACCACTCGGCCCTTGATCTTCTTGCCGATGTCGATGTCCTGACTGGACTACCGCTGCCTGCAGATCCCTTGTCGAATGCAGATGCGTAGTTGGGTAACTGAAGCGACCGGCACTCGAAGACGGTAGTAGTGACTAGCCGACACCGGGGCGAAAAGCGGGGCATTGCGCCGCTGGTGGACAGCAGCGACCGAAGGCCGGGGCGATCGAGGCGTTGGTGCTTGAGTCGCTGGCTCCGCTGCCGAAAAGCTCCTGGTGGAGCGCCTATGACTGCCAGGGGAAGCGACCGAAGCGACCGAGAGGTGCTATCTATGACCTCATCCGAGAGCGGTGGTATGGAGGATATATATCCCAACCCACCGTCGCTTCGGTCGCTTTCTACGATGTGACAGCCACATTGACCTGGTGTTCTAGCCAGCGACTCAATGCGCAGCGACCGAAGGTGGTCGAGGGGGAACGGTCTCTGGTCACTGTGGTCGTGCCCCAGTAGGACTCCGCCTAGCATGCGCCGAGAGGGACAAGAGCCCGTCCAACCAGGAACAAGCAGCGACCAAAGCTACTCAGCTCCGGAATTGGGCGAACGCATGCTGAAGAGAACCGTTGGCGCCACTAGTTCACGGGTTGCGTCGCTTCAGTCGCTAACTCCGTAGCAACCTGGCTGCCGGTGCGGCCGCCCTAGATGGAGGATCCGTGTCCCTGCGGACAGGCGGCCTTGAGCCGGATGCAGATCGAGTCTGCTGATCCGGAATGTGCTGGTGAAAGAGGCTGAGCGTCGGGTTGGCGTATGTATGCGGACCCTCGGGTGGTCAGCCGCGATCAGGCCTCGAGAGGGGGTGACCTGGCCCCGACTCCGTGCGAGATGAGGTTGATCATGCAGGCCGGTCGCCCTTCATGTTCGGTACCGAGGGTGGAGGAGGTTGATGCATGTCCCACGAGGAGAGCTGTGATGATGGCCGGTCAGGCGTAGTGGGGCAGAAAACGGTTGGAGAATGGCTGGATACCAGGCCAGGCGAATAGGCCCGTGTGAGCCAGGTCGAAAGTGGAGTGCATCGCCCCAAGGGAGTCGGCTCAAGAGGCCCGAGGGGAGCGAGCGCGAGGGCAGGGTCAACCTCGCTGAGGACACCAGCCTGGCCAGCGACGTGGACGGACGGCAGATCGCTGATGGCAAAGCTGGCCACCTGACTGGCGTCTCCTCTGTCATCATTCAGGGCGTTTGCGACCGAGTGGATGGTCGAGCGTGTGACCCGAACGTTTCCGCAGTGCTGGGCTGGGACACGGTGCTTTCCTCTCCCCTTTCGCCTCGGTGATGGGGCGTCGTCGCTGACTCGCCGCCTCGTCGTCGTTGGCGCGCGCCTTGTCCGGGCTTCTATACAGCTAATGACCAGGAGGCGAGGCAAAAGGAATCGCTCCCGGGGGAGCCTGTGCCGGATCGTGTCGACACCAGCTCGCGAGACTCACCAGCGGCGTAGAGGGCTGATCCGATCTCGTTGATGAAGCCCGGGTAGGAGCATCGCGAAAGTTGGACGTGGAGCTGTTGACGTTCTCGACCCCGAGGCTGGCGGCCAGTTCGCTTTCTCTCCAGACCCGCAAGGGATGCGCAACCGGTAGCCGCGGGACCTTGCTGGCCCGGTCTTGGCAACTGCGGAAGCGGCGGTGTTCGTTCAGCTGGCCATACGGGCCGCCATCGGCTCCACCCCCCGTGTCGCGAGGCCCGGGCTCCCTCGTTCCCGCCTTAAGACCGTGTCTTGATTGGTGATCACTCGTTGGATTGATCATGGAAGCGTTCCTGGATCAGCTGGTTCCTGACGAGTTGTGGGAGCTGTTTCAGCGCGTGATGCCGCCGCCTCCGAAGCGGCCGCAGGGTGGTGGCCGGCGGCGGGCTGATGATCGCCTGATCCTGGCGGCCATCGTGTTCGTGGCCACTACAGGCTGCACGTGGCGGCAGCTGCCACCGGGCTTCGGCGCTTCCTGGCAGACGGTGCATCGCCGCTTCACCGACTGGAGCAGAGCCCGGGTGTGGGCCAAGCTGTATCGGGTCATCCTGGATGAGCTCGGTTCCCGCGGCGAGCTGGACTGGTCGCGGTGCGCGATCGACTCGGTCAGCATCCGAGCGGCCAAAGGGGGGAGCTGACGGGTCCGAATCCTGTCGATCGCGGCAAGAAAGGCTCGAAGATCCACTTGATCACCGAACGGGCCGGCCTGCCGATCTCTGTCGCGATCAGTGCAGCCAACACCCATGACAGCTTGGCGTTGGAGCCGCTGGTGCGCAGCATTCCGCCAATCCGCTCCAGACGCGGGCCAAGGCGTCGCCGACCTCCCGCGGGCTGGCACCAGAGCGCCGACGACGGCCCGCCCACCTTCGGCTACAGCGCTACCCTCGCCACCGCCGCCCGCACCCGCGACATGATCGGCACCCACCCGCAACTCGCGCTCGGCGTGGTCATCGACACACCACACCGGCGCGTCGGCTCGGCCGCGACCACCGCTCTGGACGCCATCGCCTCGCTCGGCCTGCCCACCGGCACACTCGCCGTCGACCGCGCCTACACCGACCAGACCGCCGATGCCGCCGTTCGCGCTCCTGACGACGAGCTCACCGCGTTGATCCATGCGCGCCACCCGTACTTCCTCAAGGTCAAGCAGACCTCCGACGCCGAGGGGAAGCTCCCCGCCCCCAAGGAGCCCGGCCGCCGGGACCGCCCCGTCGGTGAACTGCCCTCGTTTCAACCAGGCCAGAGCAGCAGCACGTGGCCCGCGGACCCGGGTCGACCTCACCGACGCACGGCAGCGGGCCGCGCACGCCGCTGCCAAGCCCACCGTCCTGCTGCCGAAGACCAGCAGCGGCTACGGGTGTCTGCCGACGATCTGCACCCAGCAGACCATCACCCTGCACCCAGGCGACCTCGGCCACAAGGACAAGCTCCGCCAGGACCTGCCCTACCTGAGCCCGGCCTGGAAAGGCGCATTCAAAGCCATCCGGGCCAACCCCGAAGGGATTAACGGCAGGTTGAAGGGCCAGATCATCGACCTGGTCGACCCGACCAACCGGCTCGCCCACGGCCGCGTCGCCAAAACCATCCTGGTCGCCCTCATGGTCTGCATCGCCAACCAGAAGATCCTGCTGTCCTGGCGCCAGATCCACGACCACGAACTCCGTCCGTCGTCCACCACGGGGGACGACCTCCCGGCCGAGCCGGACATCGACGACACCACCAGCAACAGCGGAAGACCCCCGCCCGCCCGGCCCTGAACAGATCGTTACCCCGGCCCGCCTCAGCAGCACATCCCAACGAGCCGGCGCGAGAATGCCCACCGGCCGGTTCGTCCTGTCCTCGCCGCGACCGGACACCACCCGAGCCCTTCGCCACAACCGCCGCACCGCCTCGAACCGCCCGGCGAGCACGGTTATGAGCCCGGAAACGAAGAGAGCCCGCCCGATCGACACGATCAGACGAGCACTCGTGACACATGATCAGGCCATCTCAAGAACCGCCCAGTTCCCACGGGTGCCAGATTCGCGGCTTGGCTGACCTCGCCAGGACAAGCCGACCAGCACCAAACAAGGGCCGTGGGATGTCGCGACTTTTAGGTGATTTCTCGCGTGAAAGACGGACCCACTTTCCTGTCCACCTGGGCCCCACTTGGTGATCTTCAACGGTGCCAGTTCACGTGAGAAGTGGCCCCACTTAGCGATCGTGGACGCCTTGATCACGCATGAGTTTTGGCCCCACCAGCGTCAGATCACAGCCCGAGGACTCGGCCCTCCGCCACCGTGGGACGGCTCAGCGGGCGGTGGGTGGCGGTCGCCATCGTGCCCCTGCCGGGGTAGCAAGCTTTGAGGGTTCGGCGCGCAGGAGCATATCGCGCAGCCAGGCGGCGACGCCGGTCCGCGAGGTCAGCCGCGACTGCCGGGAGGCCGCCCGCATCAGCCCGCGCACCACGTGGTCGAGGTCATGATGCACGGTACTCAGCCGGCCTCCGCCCACGGGGATGGGGAACCCGCCGACACATAGACGACCGCGAACCCGAGATTTTTGTCCACTGGAGGCCGAGCGGGCTTCTTCCCGCCGCGCTGCTTGGCCTTCGACCGGAATTGCGTTGGCTTCTCATGCTGATACATCTCCGCCTCCCCTCGGAAGATACCGAGCAGGACGCCATCGTCCCCCTGCCACCAGGAGTCGGTGATCCCGCTGGCTTCGGGAATGGGGACGAGGTTGGAGACGACCTCGGCGGTCGCCTCCACGGCCTCCAAGACGCGGCGTCCCGTGAAGGTGGCGACGCGACGCATCTGCTGTGTCGCATGGATCAGGGCATAGGACTCGAACCAGGCTTCAACCGAAGGATGGGTAGGGACCCAGTCGTCGTACACCAGCCCGAAACGATCTTGCTCGTCAATGCCGTACCCGTAGGCAACGGAAACCCGGGCAGAACACGGATCGAACAACCAGCCGGCACCGTCCAGGTGCTGCACCCGAGCGTCTATGGAGAACCCGGAAACGCCACCGTCATAGAAATCGCTGGGCAGCGCGGGAAGGTCGAGCCCGTCCCATCGGGCGATGAACGCGATCATGCGCTCAAGCAGAGGTTCCGGCGCCTCCGCGCAGTGCTCGCGGAGGTATTCGGCAGACGTGGACGGGCCGCTTACCGTGCAGTGCTGTCGGAGAAACTGCTGCGCCCGGGGGGACAAACCGCTCGAATCATCAAGAATCATCCCGCCATTATGGCTTTCCACTCGGGTCGGCCTCCCGCTCCCGAAGTTTCCCCAGCCCCAAAGTAGGTCTTGATCGCGCTGCGCATGTTCGGGAGCGGAGGGCCGACTCAGCCCGTCTGCGGACTCGGGGACTGCCGTCCCCGAACCCCGGCAGGGCATGAGCATCGCCCAACAACGGATTGACTGCGGTCAGCCGTGAATGGAGTGCTGAGCCTCGGTCTGAGCGAGCCGGTAGGAGCGCGTGCCGGTGTCGATGATGGCGGCGTTGAAGGTGAGGCGGTCGACGATCGCGGCGCAGAGCCGCGGCTCGGTGAAGGTCTTGGTCCAGCCGGCGAAGGACTCGTTGGAGGCGATGGCGACGCTGGCCCGTTCTTCTCGTTCGGTGAGGACCTGAAACAGCAGATTGGCGCCGCGCTCATCGAGTTTCATGTAGCCGAGTTCGTCCAGACAGAGCAAATCGTAACGGCCATAACGGGCGATGGTCTTGCCCAGGACGAAGTCGTCGGCTGCTTCGACGAGCTCGTTGACCAGGGATGCGGCCAGGACGTACTTGACGCGGTAGCCGGCCATGGCGGCCTCGGCACCCAGGGCGATGAGCAGGTGGGACTTGCCGGTGCCTGAGTCGCCGATCAGACAGAGCGGGTTGCCGTTGCGGATCCATTCGCACTTGGCCAGGGTGTGGATCACGGCGGGTTCGACGTTGGAGTTGGCCTCGAAGTCGAAGTCGGTCAGCCACTTCTCGCGGGGAAAACCGGCGGCCTTGATCCGTCGTTCGGCGCGGCGACGTTGGCGGTCTTCGCACTCGGCCATGAGCAGTTCGGCGAGGAAGCCGCGATAGGTGAGCTGCTCGTGCTCAGCGGCGTCGGCGATCCCGACGAATTGCTGGCGCAAGGTGGGCAGGCGCAGCATGCGGCAGGCCTGGTCGATGGCGGCCTCTGCAGCTGGCTCGGTCAATCCGCGCTGGCGGGTGATTCGCGGTTGCTGAGCGCTGGAACTGCTCATGAAAACTCTCCTGTCTGGTGGGCGAGAGCGGCGCAGCAGCTGGTCGTAGGCGGCAACCGAAGGCAGAGGACGCGTGTCGGGCGGCAGGCTGGTCAGCTTCTTGTGAGTCAGGGAGACGATGTTGTCGGGCAGTTCGACGGCGCGGTTGGCGGGCTTGCCCGCGGCTTGATCGTGGAGTGGCTGAGGGTCGGCTTCGGCCGCATTGCGAGCTTCGATCGCGACCACGTCCGCAGACAGGGCACCGACCCGCAAGGCGGCGGCGATGCCGGCGACCACATGCTCGTGCGCCATGGTCCTGTGCAGGAGCAGCACCTGGATGAGTTCGCGGGTGCCGTCGGCGTCCCCGTGGGCTTCGCGGACTCGTGACCACCATGCGTCGTGGACGGGAGTGAACTTCCCGGCTTGCCGGGCTTGCTCCAGCGCCGTTGAGCCGGGCAACGCGCCGGGCTTGCGGACCAGCACCTCCAGATAGTGATCCAGGTCCAGACGGCAGGAGTTCTTGGCGATCAACCGTTCATGCCGGGCGATTAGGTTCCGGTCGGCGAACACCAGCAGCTCGCTCGAGCGCAGCAGCACCTTCACCTGCTGTCCGATGAACGCCACCGGCACCGAGTAGCGGTTGGTGCGGACGTTGATCTGCGATCTGCGATCGACCAGCGGGTAGAACGTCCGGCCGGTCTCGAAGTGCTCGGCTGGCAGCGGCGCCAGCAGCGGCCGTTCCAACGCGAAGTACTCGGCCACCGACCTCGCCCTGGCGCCGATCCGGCGTAGATCATCTTCGGCGTCCCACTGCTCGATGAGCTCGTTGAGTTCGGCGATCGAGTCGACCTGCGGGACGGGAACTAGTCGGTTGCGGCGGAACCGGCCGACTTCGCCTTCCACTCCGCCCTTCTCGTGGGCGCCCTCCTTGCCGGGCCTGCAGTAGAAGGCTTCCAGGCCGTAGTGCGAACGAAAGACCGTCCAGCGCTCGTTTTCCACCCGGGCTCGGGAGAATCCCAGGACCTGCGCGACCGCGGCCTTCAAGTTGTCGTAGCGGACCTTGCCGGTCGGCACGCCACCGAGCACGGTGAAGGCGTGCACGCGTCCTTCCAGGAAGGCTTCCTGTCCGCACGACAGCGAGACCCGGTGCACTGCCTTGCCCGAGTTCAACAGGCGGAAGACGAACAGGTAGCAGACCGTCGGTTTCCCGGCCAGGTTGACGACGACGTCGCCGAAGTCGACCTCGGCGTCGACGCCGGGCCGATGTTCCTGATCGATGGGGACTTCTGGAGGGGATCGGCCGGCCTGCACGCGGATCTCTGGACGCCGCCAGGCCACATAGCCGCAGACGGTGGAGTAGGAGATCCCTTCCATATCGTGCTCGGTGATCAGCCGGTCGTAAATGCGTCTGCTGGTGTGCCGTTGCTTGCGCGGGGCGTTCAGGTCTTCGCGCAGAATCTGGTCGATGACTCGTTTGAAGGCATCCAGCCGGGACCGGCGAGGCGGGGGCTTCTTCCGCGGCTGCGGCCAGGGCGACGCCAGCGCCTCACGCACCGTCCGGCGATGCACGCTGTATTTGCGAGCCAGCGCCCGGACCCCAAGGCCTGCCCTGGAGTCCCGGCGGATCGCCGCGTAGATCTCCACTTTGGTCATTCGCGCCATTCGAGCCCCTTCCTGACCAGGAGCACAAGCAGCGTCTCATCGCAACGCCTGCGGTGGGGCCAAAAGTCATCGGAACGTCACTGGGCGGCTACGCCATGCGCTGACGGTGGGGCCGAATCCCACGCGTAAGTGGGGCCGACTCACGCTCGCAGAACCACTTTTAGGAGACCTCGCTCGCGGGGGCCTTCCAGGTGTTGCACGAGCCGGGGTCGCCGGTGGCGAAGCCGCGCTTGGTCCACAGCTTCAGGTTGGCGGTCTTGCCGTACGCTCGAGGGCGGCCGGGAACGTCGCCCACGAGCATCGCCTGGAGGTACTTCCAGGCGCGTGCCGACCTTCCCTCGAGAGGCCAGACGCTCTTCACGAACGCTCCGGCCAGGCAGTTCGACTGAAGCCGGTACCGGCGCAACCGCTCGAAACGCTCCGCCTGGCTGTCGTAGAACGCCTCGACGTCGACGCTGTGGATGATGAGCACGAGCTCCTGAATGTGCTGGGCGTACCTGGTGGCCGTGTTGTACATGAGCCATAGGTCGCTCGGGTCAGTCAGCCACGACTTGCCGAGCTTGTAGACAACGGTGTGGTTGGGGTGGCAGTAGACGCTGTCGGAGTCGTATCGAGGTTCTAGCTCGCAGTAGGAGCCGCCAGCGAACTTCAGCTTGGCCTCCTGGAACTGGGCGCCGCTGGCCGAAAAATGCTGCTCCCAGGTCGACTCGAGGCATTGCATGACTCCGGCGATGTAGCGCTTGGCCCCGGCTCGGTCGTTGGGGCCGACCTGCGCCTCCTCGCAGGTGGACTTGGGGAGCTTGCCCCAGGCGTACAGGGCGTTGTCCACGAGGACCCGCTGCTTGACGGGATAGGTTGTCGCGGCCGCCGTCCCGCTCAGTAATAGATTCGCGGCGCAGGCTAGAGCTGTGATCAGTCGAAGTCTCATGGCGGGAGATTAAGGCCAGCACGTCAACGAGACAGAGCGCAATGCGGTCGGGGCGTCCATCGAAGCGATGATTGGCAGAAAACCCGCGTGGTTTGGCCTTCCACTCGGCCCCTCGATAAGTAAACTGGCTCGTCTCCGCCTTCGTAGCCGCGGCGTTCGAACGGCCGATGTGCTGGAGGTGGTCGGCATCACGGCGACGATAACACTAAGAGCTGGCGGCGATGTCCATCCCCACCACCGCCCGCGACCTGTCGGGTGTCGACTATGTCTACCTGCGGGTCGACGGCATCCACGTCAACATACGGCGAGGAGCGCAAGCTGTGCCTGCTGATGATGATCGGCGTGCGTGCCGACGGGCGCAAGGGACTGGTCGCGCTGGCCGACGGTTACCGCGAGTCGGCCGGGTCGCGGGCCGACCTGCTGCGCGATGCCAAGCGGCGTGGCCTGCGCGCCCCGGTGCTGGCGATCGGCGATGGCGCGCTCGGTTTCTGGGCTGCGCTCGGGGAGGTGTTTTCCGCAGGCCAGGGCTCAAAGGTGCTGGTTTCACAAGATCGCTAACGTGCTTGGGGCCGCCGAAGTCAGCGCACCTCGGGGGCAAGAAGTCCCTGGCCGAGATCTGGAATGCCGAGGACAAGGACCACGCGTTCGCCGCGGTCAAGGACTTCCAGGCCACCTATGGCGTTAAGTATCCCAAGGCGGTGGCCAAGGTGGTCGACGACCTGGAGGAACTGCTGGCCTTCTATGAATTTCCGGCTGAGCACTGGGTGCACCTGCGCACGACCAACCCGATCGAGTCGACGTTTGCCACCGTCCGCCACCAGACCAAGGTCACCAAGGGGCCGGGCTCTCGCGCGGCTGGGTTCGCGATGGCCTTCAAGCTGATCGAGTCGGCGCAGAAGCGCTGGCGAGCGGTCAACGCGCCCCATCTCGTGGCACTGGTCCGCGCCGGGGCAACGTTCATAGGCGGCAAGCTCGTTGAGCGGCTCGTCATCGGCCATCGAGGGTCAGTCGATAGCCGCCTAAAAGATCTTGATTCACAGGTCTTGACGATTGCTCGTGGGCGGGACGCGCGCGCGTAGGCCCTCGCCGGAACCGGGCGAGAGTGAGATTGCCGGGGGCGGCGTTTTCTCCCAGGGGGGCGGAGGTCGGCGACGAGATCGCGGGCGCGCCGGAGTTGGGTGGGGGCGGCGGAGATAATGAGCCAGGTCCACCGGTCGGCGGCGGCGGGGTCGCGGAGTTTGGGGCGGGTCCAGCCGAAGGTTTGCTTGAGCATCCGGAAGGTGCGCTCGAGGTCGAAGCGCCGGAGAAAGGCCTGTCATAGGCGGTCGACATCCTGCGAGGTGCCATCGGTGCCCGACCACCACATCCAGATCGGCTTGGGGTCGCCTCCCGAAGGCAAGTGGTCGACCTGGAGGCGCAGGACGGTGCCCGCGATGATGGGCAGTTCGCCGGGAAAGCCGAGCCATGCCGCCCGGCGGGTGAGGCGGGGGTGCAGCCGGTCCCAGACCTGGGCGTGCGCGGTGCCGTAGCGGGTGGTCTCGGTGATAGTGGCAGCGTGGGGTTCACCCCAGGTGGCGGGGTCGCCGAAGACGAACTTCTTGCCGTGCTTGGGCGGGCGGCCGCCGTAGGGGTCATAGACGCGCGGCGGGGTCGGCCTGCGCATCACCCGGTCACTGCGCAGACGTCCCAGAACATCGACCGGCAGGTCGGCGAGGAGGAACGCGAGACGAGTGACGTCGTAGCCGGCGTTGACCACGATGAGGATGTTCGGGTCACCGGCCTGGTGTTGGCCCGTCGCCATCAGCCGTTCGACGACCTTGCGGAGTTGGAAGGCGGTGAGCGCGGCGACATCCGCGCCTGGCGGCAGGCGAACGGCGTTCAGCAGCGCCGTCCATGAGGTGCGGCCGGTCTAAAAGCGCCTAACAGAATGATCTCCGGTGTGCTTTGATCTCTCGCTGTAGCGGTCGTGAGAGGAGTACGGGTGGCGCGGGCCAAGCCGTGGGAGGTCAGTGACGAGCTGTGGGCGGTGATCGAGCCGTTGTTGCCCCAGCGTGAGCGGCGGTTCCGGTATCCGGGACGTAAGCGGCTCGATGATCGACTGGCGTTGCAGGGCATCCTGTTCGTGCTGCACACCGGGATCGCCTGGGAGCACCTGCCGCAAGAGCTGGGCTACGGCTCGGGCATGACCTGCTGGCGGCGCCTGGCCGAGTGGAATGCCTGCGGCGTCTGGCAGCGTCTGCACGAGGTGCTGCTTGATCGGCTGCGCGCGGCCGACGAGCTCGACTTCTCCCGCGCTGTAGTTGACTCCTCCCAGATCAGAGCGTTAAAAGGGGGCCGCAGACCGGCCCGTCCCCGGTCGATCGAGGACGGGCCGGCAGCAAGCACCACCTGATCACCGAGGCCACCGGCATCCCGCTTGCCGTGATCGTGACCGGCGCCAACCGCAACGACGTCACCCAGCTTCGCCCGCTGCTGGACGCTGTTCCGAAGGTGCGTGGCAAGCGCGGCCGCCCCCGGCAACGTCCCGACGTCGTGCTCGCCGACCGGGGCTACGACCACGACAAGTACCGCCGCCTGGTGCGCGAGCTGCAGATCCGCCCGCTGATCGCCCGCCGCGGCACCGAACACGGCTCCGGCCTGGGCAAACACCGCTGGGTCGTAGAGCAGACGTTCGCCCTGCTGCATGCCTTTCGACGCCTGCGCATCCGTTGGGAGGTCCGCGCCGACATCCACGAGGCCTTCCTCAAGTTGGCCTGCGCACTCATCTGCTGGCGACGCCTCGCCTCATTGCGTTAGCAGCTCTAAGACTGCCGATCGAGTAGGGCCAGCCTGGGACCATGTGGTGCTGGTCCTTGTCGCGGCCGTAGGTGTGGCAGAACGACCGGTCGGGGTTGGTGTTGGCGTCCGGCCGGAGCCACGGGCCGACGTCGGCGGCCAGCACGATCCGGCCGTCGGCGGCGCGAGGCAGCGGTATCGAGGTGAGGGAAGACCGCAGCCGGGCCACCTCGATCTGGCCCCGGTCCAACCGTCATACAACGAGCCATGCCCGCACCGGTGCTCAGGCGCCAACGAGATCGACCAGCGTCTTGGCCGGGCCGTCGGTGCACAACAGCGCCTCGACTAGTTAGCTCATCCGAGGCGCGCCGTCAGGCAGCCGTAGAGCTCTCGCGGAACCTCGACAAGGCCATCACGCCAGCCTCGTGATCAGTACCAACGGCTCCGCTTCCGGTTCGCGTAGCCGTCACACATGCCAGGGTGGGCATAGCGGCCATCGCCTCCCTCCGAGTCTTCGACACCCGAAGGTGAGACGGTGGCCGCCCAACGTCACCTCGACACACCGTGTCGAAAGAGCCACAACCCGCTGCATACCGGAACGTCACCCATCGGACCCGACACGGCATACGCGAAGATCAGAACTTCAACGACAAGCTGAGTGCTTGTTCCTAGCTTTTAGTCTTGCTGTTCTGCACCTTGTCAAGCTGGGCTCGCCTACGTCGCGGCCGTGGTGGTTATGCGACGATCCCAAGATGCTGCGCAGCCTTGAGATCAAAGCGATCCTGTCTGAGCTTGAGAGGGACTGTAAGAAGAACGGTGTAACTCCTGATCAAGGAGACACCTGATGAGTACTGTGATCCAGGCATCGTCGGAGATCGACCTGGAGGACGCCGCGGTGGCGCGCAAGGAGCCGGAGACCTCGGCTTCGGACCGGGAGCTCGTCGGCCGGCTGGTCGACCAGGCCCGCGCCGAAGGCCTGGAACTTGTGGGCGAGAACGGACTTTTGGGTCGGCTGACCAAGCTGGTGCTGGAGTCGGCGCTGGAAGGCGAGATCACCGACCATCTCGGCTACGACAAGCACGATCCGGCCGGTCGTGGTGCGGGTAACTCGCGTAACGGCAGCAGGGCCAAGACCGTGCTCACCGATGTGGGGCCGGTGGAGATCAGCGTGCCGCGCGATCGGGATGGCAGCTTCGAGCCGAGGATCGTCCGCAAGCGGCAACGCCGGCTGTCCAGCGTGGATGAGATGGTCATCTCACTGGCTGCCAAGGGCCTGACGACCGGGGAGATCTCTGCGCATCTGGCCGAGGTCTACGGCGCCGAGGTGTCCAAGCAGACCATCTCCACCATCACCGACAAGGTCCTGGAGGGGATGGCCGAGTGGCAGAACCGGCCCCTGGATACCGTCTACCCGGTCATCTTCATCGATGCCGTGCATGTCAAGCTGCGCGACGGCCAGGTCGCCAACCGGCCTATCTATCTGGCCATGGCGGTCACTGTCGATGGCGAGCGCGACATCCTCGGGTTGTGGGCCGGTGACGGCGGCGAAGGGGCGAAGTTCTGGCTGCATGTGCTGACCGAGATCAAGAACCGCGGCGTCGGTGATGCGCTGATGGTGGTCTGCGACGGTCTGAAGGGGCTGCCGCAGGCGATCGAGACTGTCTGGCCGCAGGCGGTCGTGCAGACCTGCGTGGTGCACCTGCTGCGCGCCTCGTTCCGATATGCCGCCCGCCAGCACTGGGACGCCATCGCCAAAGCGCTGCGGCCGGTCTACACCGCGCCGACCGAGGGCGCCGCGCTCGAGCGGTTCTACGAGTTCGCCGAGACGTGGGGCGGCAGGTATCCGGCCATCGTGAAGTTGTGGGAGGACGCCTGGGCGGAGTTCGTGCCCTTCCTCAACTTCGACACCGAGATCCGCCGGGTGATCTGCTCGACTAACGCGATCGAGTCGGTCAATGCCCGGATCCGGCGGGCGGTCAAGGCCCGCGGCCATTTCCCGAACGAGCAGGCCGCGCTGAAGTGCGTCTACATGGCGATCATGAGTTTGGATCCGACCGGCAAGGGTCGCAAACGCTGGATCACCCGCTGGAAGGCCGCGCTCAACGCCTTCGCCATCACCTTCGAAGGGCGCCTGAACCCTACTTCCCGATAACCAATCAAGATCGAGTTACACCGTTAACTGGGCTCTGGCACGAATCCGGTGGTGACGGAGTGTGCGGGCTGGCAGGGTGATCTTGGTGTGCTTCGAAGATCTTGAAGATGTTGTTCCCGCAGTTGGCCGACGTGATCCTCGAGCAGGTGGTCGCAGAGCAGCAGGTGATACGTGTGCACGCTCGGACACGATCGGTGGCGGCATCCTGCCCCGCGTGTGGAGTCCTGACCCGGCGGGTGCACGCCTACCACATGCGACGTCTGGCGGATGTGCCGGTCGGTAGCCGCACGGTGGTCGTCGACCTGCGCATACGCCGGCTGGTGTGCGAAGCCCGCGGATGTATGCAGCAGACGTTCCGTGAACAGGTCCCGCAGGTGGCGGCCCGGTATGCCCGCCGCACCGTGGGGCTGGCCGCGCTGATCGTGGACCTGGCGGTGGTGCTGGCCGGCCGCGCCGGCGCGGCTGTGCTGTCCCGCCTGCCGGTGACGGTCTCGCGTACCACGGTGCTGCGCTTGTTGATGAGCGTTCCGGCCCCGGCCGGGCCGGTGCCAGCGGTGCTGAGCGTGGACGACTTCGCGCTGCGGCGCGGCAACCGCTATGCGACCTTGCTCATCGACGCGGTCACCCACCGCCGCATCGATGTGCTGCCCGACCGCAAGTCCTCCACGTTGATCACGTGGTTGCGTGAGCACCCAGGCGTCCAGGTCGTGTGCCGCGACGGCTCGGCCGCCTACGCCGAAGCCATCCGCCAGGGCGCACCGGACGCGGTGCAGGTCAGCGACCGGTGGCATCTGTGGAACGGCTTGGCCGCCGCGGTGGAGAAGACCGTGGTCACACACAGCCGCTGCTGGCACACAGCAGGCCCTCGTCGCGCCGGTGCGCTCGCCGAACGAACCCGCCGCAAGCACGCCCAGGTCCACACCCTCCTCGAGCAGGGACTCGGACTGGGCGAGTGCGCTCGGCGCCTGGGCTGGGGATTCAATACGGTCAAACGCTACGCCCGCGCCGCCTCGGCCGACGATCTCCTGCGCCCGCCGAAGTACGGCGCCACTCTGGTCGACCCCTACCGCGAGCACCTGAGACGCCGCCTGGTTGAAGAGCCCGGTGTGCCGGTCACGCATCTGCTGGCCGAGATCCGCGAACGCGGCTACACCGGCAGCGCCAACCTGCTGGTGCGCTACCTCAACCAAGGTCGCGCCGACCCCCGATCGGACTCCGCCCTCACCACGCCGGCTGGTCTCCTGGCTCATGAGCCGCCCCGACGATCTACCTGCTCACCGCCGTCGGCACCTGGAAGAGCTGATTCCCGCCTGCCCGCACCTGACAGCCCTGGCCTCGCGGGTGCGGGAGTTCGCCGCCATCCTCACCCAGCGTCGCGGTCACGACCTTGACGAGTGGATCAGCGCAATGCGCGCCGATGACCTACCCGCCCTGCACAGCTTCGCCCTCGGCCTGGAGAAGGACAAACAGGCCGTCATCGCCGGGCTGACCCTGCCCTACAGCAACGGCCCCATGGAAGGCACCAACACCAAGGTCAAGCTGCTGAAACGCCAGATGTACGGGCGCGCCAGCTTCGCCCTGCTGCGGCAACGGATCCTGCTTTCCTAAGCACGCACTGTCACCACCTCATTCGTGCCAGAGCCGTTAACTGGACAGACCCGCTTGAGAACGCTCATCGTGATCACGTGTTCTTGGAGCCCACGATTGAGCTGAGCTTGGATTGCTTCATCTGCGAGCGGATAGGCCGGACGACCGCCTTGAAGCTGGAGGACGAGCGGGCTGTGCAGGCTTTGAAGGTGCCGGGTCCTGTGGTGTCCGCTGCTAGTCTAGGGCGGCCACCACAGGATCGTGTGTTGAGTGGACCTCCGGGCCGCGGATGCAGTGCTCGATGGCGTAGATCAGGTCGAGCAGCACTTCCTTGGCCCGAGCGGTCCCGGATACGTTTTCGGGACTTGCCTACTCCACGCCAAGGCGGAGCTTGGCGGGACTTGCTTGGCTGACGGCCGCGTTCGCGGTTTGGCGAACCGGTACCGGGAAGGGATGCCCGGGGATCGAGACATCCTGGGCAGGCAAGGTGCCTGAGACGAGGAAGTCTGCGCCGATCTGGTTGGCCGCCGAATTGTTGAGTGCAAGAGGGCCGAAGACAACGCCGTGCTTTCCTGCGTTCACCTCCGTCACCAATCGGGACGACGGCAGCAACTGGCGCAGGGCTCGCGCTCCCTCGATCGGAGTGGAGGGGTCACCTTCCGAATTGAAGATCAGAATCGGCGGTACCTGGTCGGGGTCGGGAAGTGCTCGCTCCTGGGCGGGCACGGGCCAGTTCTGGCATGCGGCGTTGTACCACGTGTTGTACCAGACCGCGTAGTTCGGATACCGGCTGGCGTGCTCGGTCGCGTCTCGCTCCCAGGTCTCCCTGTCTCTCGGCCAAGGAGAGTCCGTGCAGGAAACCGCGTTGAAGATCGACAGGAAGTTGTGGTTGGCGGGTGTGGCCAGATTTGGTGTGACCGCCTTGAGGCGCGTGTCGTCATTGCGGTTGACGAAGTCGCTGATCGCCTGGGTGAAGTTCTGCCAGCCGCCCTCGCTGTACATGGTGTCGAACGTGGCGAGGATGAACTCGAACGGCCCGGCATGACCGCGAGGAGCGCGCCGCAGATCGGCTATCACGGTGTCCCACGCGGCCCGCACCTGATCCTTGGTCGTCCCGAGCCCGAAGACGTCGTCATAGCGAGCGACCCATTCGAAGTAGGTGTCCCGCCGTCTGTGCATCGCCGGATTCTGGCCCAGCACCGCCCACCCTTGGTAGGCCATTTCGCGCGGAGTCGGGTTGACGGCGCTGTCGAGGATGACGCGGTCCAGGCGATTGGGAAACGCCGAGGCGTAGGCGATGCCCAGGTACGTGCCGTAGGAGAAGCCGAGGTAGCTGATCTTCTCCTCGCCCAGCGCCTGGCGGATCCGGTCCATGTCCATGGCCACGGTCTTCGTGTTTACGAACGGCAGCATGTTGCCGGCATTTCGCTCGCAGGCTGCTGAGAACTCGCCCAGAAGCTTCCACCAAGTTTCCCGCTGCGATGCCGCATCGGGGTCGGGCAGCGGGGAACTCCAGGCGGACAGGTCGCCGCAGGACATCGGTGTGGAATGCGCCACTCCCCGCGGGTCCATGCCGATAACGTCGTACATTTTCAGCACGGAGGACGGAATGCGGGTCTGCCCCGTCGAAGAGACGGCTGTCAACCGGCCGGCATATTCGGCAGCACCTCCTCCTGGCCCGCCAGGGTTCAGAAACAAAACGCCGCGTCGCGTTGCCGGATCGGTGGCCTTTGCCCTCGAGATGGTTACGGCGACCTTAGCGCCGAATGGGCGACTGTAGTCCAGCGGAACCTGCAGTGTTGCACAGTCGAGGTGCGGATAGGGAGTGGCGAGATCCTGTGGACACGCTCCGAACTGTAATCCTCCTGTTTTAGCAGCGGAGGCAGAAGGGGTCGAACAGACGCTGGCGATGAGCGCGATGATACCGATTAGTAGAGGGATGCGTTTCACGTTATCTCCGATTGACGTAAACAAGAGGCCGATCGCCGGTTCTCACGCACGTGGAGAGGCTCGGCAGGAGAAGGAAGAATCATGCCAAATAAGAAACCGAGTTCCTGTCAGGGTTCCTTGTGGGACACAAAAGCGACCATACCTGACCGCCCGGCATTAGTTCGTGCGTGTAATCCTTCGACGTCACCGATCCATATGGAGGGGCTCGTGCGCCAACCTTGAAGTAGACCGGACCGTCGGCGATCAAGTAGACGCTTGAGCACATCTGCTTGATCGCCTGGGCGGTTCTCCCGAAGTGGATGGTCGTCGGCCAGTCGTTCCGAAGCTGGTGCGCCTGACCAGGCGCCTGATCGCTCTGCTACCTGGGAGCCACAGGCAGGGTGAGAGAGCTCTTGCCAAGGTCGATCTCGAACTCCGTCAGCTGCCAGGGCTCGTTGCCCGGTTCGGGGGCGTGCGAGCACCAGTCGGTTCCGGGCACTTCCATGCTCGTACAGTTCGTCCCGGCGATCACTAGGCCGATACGGTGGCCCGGCTTGAAGACGTAGTCGTTCGGCTGCAGCTTCAGGTTGTAGGTGTAGTACTTGTCTGCCACCACCGGAGAATCGGAGAGCAGGCTGTTGCGGTTCTCCGTGTCGATCGTCGTCTTGCTCACGATCTCGAACGGTCGTGTCACCAGGTCATGGACGTACCGGGGATAGCACCCTGTGTCGGCCGTGGTTCCGGCACCGAAACAGTCTTCGCCGGACCCCGGCTTGATCCCCTCAGTGAACGGGGCATCGTCTTCGCTAGTGTTGGGGTAGGAGTCGGTCCCGTAGTCCACCAGGAATGCCGATAGAGGCGTGCCCGAGGCACTGGCCTTCGCCGACAATGTCACCTCCGCCACACCGCTGACCCTCATCTCCTTGGTCAGCGGTTTTCCGAGAAAGGCGACCCTGGTGGACCTGTCCGTCTCTGGGCTCGCGACTATGTCTTTCTCTCGCTCGTCGTACTTCTCGAAGAAGAGGGCATGACCGCTTGTGCTCGGCTGCGTCTCTGACAGCGTTTCATGCTCCAGCCACAACTTCTTGGTAGTGGCGTTGTCTGCGGGCCAGGCCGCATAGGTGTCCCATTGGTTGGGAGCGTGCTCGATCTGGACCTGCGGTTCGCTCATGACACCGTTCTCGATGCCGAGCAGCCAGTGGTCGAGCCAGCGATGAAGCTGCGGTAGCCAGCGTTCGCGGTGAGAGTTGATCGGATCGACGTGAGCCATCTGCGTCAACATGAGCTTGCGCGGAACGCCTGCCGACTTCACCGAGTTCCATGCGTCCAGCGCGAGGTCTGGAGTGACGTTGTAGTCGTTGAGACCGTGCACCATGAAGACGCTGGCCTTGAGATTCGACGCGGCGGCCCCACGGTAATCGCGTTCGGCGAACCACGAGGTGTACGTCGCGTCTCGCTCGTCGGTGGCGGCGGGGATTTCGTCGTAGACCGCAGCACATCGGTTCGGATCGAGCTTTGAGGTCCAGCCGTCGGAAACGGCCGAGTATCGCGGATAGTCCGCGAAGCGCGGCAGACCATTGAGACGCAGGTAGCCGTACCAGCTGTTGAAGGCGGCGATCGGTACGATGGTCTTCAGGTTGGGCACGTTCAGCGTGGCCGCGATGTTGGCCAGGACTCCGGGTCGCGATTTTCCGATCATGCCGACGTTGCCGGAGTCCCAGTCGGCCTGGACCGCCTGACCCGACTTTCCGACGGCGCTCGCGCGCCCGTCTAACCAGTCCAGAGCTGCCTTGACGCCGGCCATCACCTCCTTACCGTCGACGGTCGCGCAACCCTCGGAGAAGCGGGTGCCGGGCAGGTCGACCTGGACGACGGCATAGCCTCGCGGCACGAAGTAATTGTCGTAGTACCCCTTGAATTTGCTGGGTACGCCGTCGTCCTCCTCGTCCTTGTACCCTCCCGAATAGTCCGGGCGGTAGCGGCCGTCGCGCGATTGTGCGCTCAGGGCCGCTGGAGCGAAGTACGGGCTGGCTTCGAAGATCACCGGCACCTTGAGTCCAGCCGCGGTCTCCTTGGGCCGGATAACGTCGACGACGATGCGATCCTTCTGCCCGTCGCGGTCACCGTCAACCGGCGACTCCACATAGACGGTTTCCCGGATGGCATCCGTGTAGGAGTAATTTGGTTGGCTCAGGTCGCTTCGTGGCTGTGCTGCCGCCGTACCCGGCGTCGCGACGGCGATGAGTGCTCCTGCCACAATCACGGTTAAGGGCATTCTCGACAAGGTTCGTCCACCTATGCTCAAGACATGATCTGCGTCGCCATACTGCCAACAATCATCCTTTGGTGGGGATGGGTAAAAGCGCCAAAGTTCGTATGTTGACTGCCAAATTGACGCCCTCTCGTGTCCCGTTCCGGGATACAGTCTTGGAGGAGACCCAGGGTTGTGCTGCCTATGCGCGCGACTTCCGTGTTGGCGACACTGACGTGCGCCTGCTTGCCATCGGCACCTCCACAGCATGGCGCCAGGCCCTCGCATGTCGACCTCCAGTCGTCCTAAGGCCTGTCTGATAATTCGGTTTGGCGGAGCCAGAGCATGAGTGAGGCAATGGTGACGCCCTCGAGGTATCGGCGGGCGAGCTTGTCGTAGCGGGTGGCGACGGCTCGCCACTGCTTGAGCCTGGCAAAACACCGCTCGACTAGGTTGTGGTCCTTGTAGGTGGTCGCGTTGAAGACGGGCGGGCGGCCTCCGCGGCTGCCTTTCCGCTTGCGGTTGGCGATCTGGTCCCGTCGTTCCGGGATGACCGCCTGGATGCCGCGTCGTCGTAGGTACGTGCGGATCTTCTGGGAGGAGTAGCCCTTATCGGCCGACCAGCCGGTCCGGCCTGGTACGCGGACGACCGAGGCGGCGGCGCAGCTGGAACGTGGCCATCACTGCCTCGAAGGCGGTGCAGTCGTTGACGTTGCCGCCGGTCAGATGCGCCGTGAGCGGCAGGCCGCGATCTTCGGTGATCAGGTGGAGCTTGGTGGTCAGCCCGCCTCGGGATCGTCCGAGCACCTGCCGGTTTTGCGATTGCTTCGTATCGATCGTCCCGCCGTGGTCCTCCTTTTTCGGGCGCCGGCAGCGTGCTGGTGAGCGCGGGCGATGGTCGAGTCGATGCTGCCCGTCAACCCGCCCGTGCCGATCGCGTCGTCCTTGACCTGCAAGTCCTCCAACAGGCGGGCCCAGGTGCCGTCTTCTTCCCAGCGTTTGAACCGTCCGTAGCAGGTTTGCCAGGGGCCGTAGCGTTCGGGGATGTCTCGCCAGGGCGCCCCGGTCCGCAGCCTCCACAAGATCCCGTTGATGACCTCGCGGTGATCGCGCCAGGGACGTCCCCCGCCGTCCGCCACGGGCAGCAGGGGCTCGATCCGTTGCCAGGCCTTGTCGGTCAGCTCACCTCGTCGCACCACGAAGGATCATCTAACCGCACCGCCGAGATCATTTATCAGACACGCCTTAGCGATGACCTGCTCACAGCCGTCGTGCGCGCGTTTCGGTGGGCCTCGTCATCATGAACCCCACCCTGATCCCATCGACTGGGCTGCGGACCAGCGACCGCATGACCAGGCAACGTAGGCGTCCACGAGATGCCGTTCACGTCCTTACTGGCCCTGCCTAGCACCGCCCGCGATTTGACCACAGCCTCAACAGTCGGCCTGATCAATGGGGGGCAGAATGCCGATGGCAAGAAAGATGCCTAAATCGGCAGTTATCAGTCTGGCTTATGCGGGCCCGGGGGTGCATTCTTCATCTATCCGCTAATGAGGAATTGGAGTGACTCATGAAGCGCGTTCTCATGGGGACGATTGCCGCCATGCTCCTGACTGGCGGGATCACCGCTGCGATCGCTGCACCGGCGAGCGCGGACACTGTGCAGACCACGGGTGCTTCGCCTGTGAGCGTCTCGCCTGACAACCGCGACATGTAGCGACGCGCAGTGCCCCGCCACGCGGCCAATTCCTCCCTTCTAGCGGTCGTCGCAAACACCCCAGCATGGGGCGTGCGGTGGAGTTCGAGATCCGGTCCCCTTAGCGGCGACGGAAGCTGACCTGTGAGCGGGAGGAATACGTCCAGCTTATGGATCAAGGCTTCAGCAGCATGGAAGCGTGTCGCCTGGTCGGGATCAACTACCGGACCGGGAAGCGGTGGCGGAACGGCTCTTCGGCCAGGCGGCGTGGCAGGTGCTCGCGGTAGGGATCGACCAGTCCGAGTCCCTGGTCGAGGAGGGTGTGGACCTGCGCGTGCTTGCGGCGGGTCCGTTCGGCGAGCGCACCGGTGCGGCGCGGCCCTGCTGTGTGCCAGCAGCGGCTGTGGGCAACCACGCTCTTCTCCACCGCGGCGGCCAAGCCGTGCCACAGATGCCACCGGTCGCTGACCTGCACCGCATCCGGTGCGCCCTGGCGGATGGCTTCGGCGTAGGCGGCCGAGCCGTCGCGGCACACGACCTGGACGCCTGGGTGCTCACGCAACCACGTGATCAACGTGGAGGACTTGCGGTCGGGCAGCACATCGATGCGGCGGTGGGTGACCGCGTCGATGAGCAAGGTCGCATAGCGGTTGCCGCGCCGCAGCGCGAAGTCGTCCACGCTCAGCACCGCTGGCACCGGCCCGGCCGGGGCCGGAACGCTCATCAACAAGCGCAGCACCGTGGTACGCGAGACCGTCACCGGCAGGCGGGACAGCACAGCCGTGCCGGCGCGGCCGGCCAGCACCACCGCCAGGTCCACGATCAGCGCGGCCAGCCCCACGGTGCGGCGGGCATACCGGGCCGCCACCTGCGGGACCTGTTCACGGAACGTCTGCTGCATACATCCGCGGGCTTCGCACACCAGCCGGCGTATGCGCAGGTCGACGACCACCGTGCGGCTACCGACCGGCACATCCGCCAGACGTCGCATGTGGTAGGCGTGCACCCGCCGGGTCAGGACTCCACACGCGGGGCAGGATGCCGCCACCGATCGTGTCCGGGCCCGTACCCGCACGACCCGCGATTCTTCGGTCACCTGTTCGAGGACCATATCGGCCAACTGCGGGAACAGCATCTTCAAGATCTTCGAAGCACACCAAGATCACCATGCTAGCCCGCACACTCCGTCACCACCGAATTCGTGCCGGAGCCCGGTTTCGTGTGCGACGCCAGCGTGAGCATGAGCTCCGGTCTGAGTGCTTGGTCCCTTACGGCTGATCATGCCATGGCCCGTTACCGCGCCAGGTCGTCGATTCACCTCGCTCACCCGGTTGCTCAAGGCCAGGGTGTGATGTTGGGGTTGGCGGTCTTGCGGCGTGGAGACTCCGGATCCAGGCCGTCGGATTCGAACATCATTATCCCGACGGCACGCCCGCGACGGCTTCCTGATCCAGCTGCTGGCCGCGACCGGCATGAGGATCGGAGAGGCGTTAGGACTCCGCCGCGAGGACATGCACCTGCTGCCGGACTCTCGGGTGCTGCGCTGCCGTCACGAGGGGCCGCACGTTCACGTCCGGCGGCGCCTACCGACTCCGACAAGCGCGAGGCCGTGGAGATGATGGCCGCCCCGAGAAGGCAGGCGCGGGCGTGAGCGGCCGCCGAGGCGGTCGCCCTTCGCCGCGACCTCCACCGCAAGGGGGACGCGCACGCCGCCGCCTGGTCCCCGCCACCGCGCGCCGATACGTCAGCATGGACGTCCGAACGGCAGGCCACCCACCAACGACCTCGCCCAAGGCTCGCCATGACGAGGTAGGTTTCGAGGATGACGACGAGTCCGGTGGACGACATCCTGAGGCACGCCCGCGCGGCGTACGGGGACTTGAGGAAGCCGGACTACTTCTTCTTCCGGCACGCCCAGGAGAACAACCCCTGGGCCGGCCTGCTGAAGTTTCTGTCCGCCCGGTTCAAGCTCGAGGACTGGTCGGACTGGGAGGACGGGGTCGGATTTTCCTACGAAGTGCGCAGCCGGGCGGACTCCAAGCGGTCGTGGAGCCTGTGGCTGTCGGCGGTCGGGCCCTACGCGTTCCTGTGCGCCAACGCCGCCGTCGCCGAGACCCTGCGGCGGCAGGACGTGATCACGTCTGCGGACGAGACGGACCCCGACCGTGCCGAACTGGTGCGCGAGCTGCATGCGGCGGGCGCCACCCTGCTTACCGCCGACGAGATCGAGACGACCGTCGACTTCACATCATTCGAAGGCAAGTACCCCGCTTCGACCTTCGTCCTGCTCTTCGGCGAGGAAGACGTGCCCTGGTGGCACGAGTCGTAATGGTCCATGTCAAGGGGCTGCGTGGGTTGCTGCCGTGTCGGCAACGGCGGGTGCGAAGAGCCGGTTATTGCGCAGCAACGCGCCCACAGCACGTCGACCATAACCCCCGCTGGCCAGCGAGAGGTGTCGGTCAAGCACAGTTGGACTGGCACTCCAGTACCCGGCGGCCGTGCACTACCGGAGCGCAATGGGAGCCCCCGGCCGACCTGTCGACCCACCCCGCCAAAAGCGCCTAACAGAATGATCTCCGGTGTGCTTTGATCTCTCGCTGTAGCGGTCGTGAGAGGAGCACGGGTGGCGCGGGCCAAGCCGTGGGAGGTCAGTGACGAGCTGTGGGCGGTGATCGAGCCGTTGTTGCCCCAGCGTGGGCAAACACCGCTGGGTCGTAGAGCAGACGTTCGCCCTGCTGCATGCCTTTCGACGCCTGCGCATCCGTTGGGAGGTCCGCGCCGACATCCACGAGGCCTTCCTCAAGTTGCCTGCGCACTCATCTGCTGGCGACGCCTCGCCTCATTGCGTTAGCAGCTCTAAAGCTGACGTGATCAACGGCCTGTCCCGCCGCACAAGCGCGGCAACCTGACGGTGCCCGGAATAGGTCGGGCACTCTCCCTTGGACGTCGCGAAAGCCTGCCGAGCGGGACCGCGTGCTCGTCGTCGCGGTCCCCGACACGGCGGGCACCGCCCCGCTGGACGTCAATCTGGAAGTCGCGGCCCTCACCGAGCTGTTACCGGGTCGGTGCACCGTCCGCCGGTCCACTGGCGCGACCCGTGATCAGGTGCTCGCCGATCTGCCGCGACACAGCCACGCGCACTTCGCCCGCCAGGGCGCCGCGGACACCGACAGCCCTCGGCACCGGGCCTCCTGCTGCACGACCAGCGGCTGGCGGTCACCGACGTGTCCCGACTGCGCCTCCGCGGGAAATTGGCCTACCTGTCGCCGTGCGACACGCGAGCGGAGGCTATCTGCTGTGACGTACGCGACAGATTCGATGGCCGGAGCCAAGCTTGCCATAGGGCATGGGCGCGTGGGCGCGCACGTGACGTTCCCGGACGCCCCATGCCCCGGACGCCCATGCCCTGGATGCCACGAGATGCCACCGTGAGCATGAGATCACGGGTGAAGGCTGCGGGTTGGTGACGGTAGGAGATCGATCGGATCGTCCTGGTTGATCATCGGGAGGTCGGCCGTCACGGTGACCGTGTTCCGAGTGACGTGAGTCACTAGCAACGGCCCTCCCCGGTATCGATAGGCAGGAGCTCGGAAGGGCCGTGCGAGCGTGCCCGAAGGCACCTTGATCACGGTAGAGGTCGACGCGGCTGAGGTCGAGCGGCGATTGCGAGCAGGCGAGATCACGTGCCCGTCCTGCGCGGGCGTGCTGACCGGGTGGGGGTTCGGGCGTCGACGCCGGCTGTGGGGCATGGGCGAGGCGCTGATCGAGGTGCAGCCGCGGCGGACGCGATGCAGCTCGTGCGCCCGGACGCATGTGTTGCTGCAGCGGGCTGACGGGGTCGAGGTGGTCGGGACCGCGTTGGAGGCGAAGGCCCAGGGCGCGGGCATCGGCGGATCGCCGCCAGTCTGGGCCGTCCGCCGTCGACGGTTCGGGGCTGGCTGAGACGGTTCGCCGCGTCGGCCGGGCGGGTGCGGGCCGCCTTCACCACGGTGTTGGTGCGGGTGGCGGGCAGCACGCAGCTGGTCCTTCCCGCAGCGACGGAGACCGCGTTCGCCGATGCGGTGGCCGCCGTCGTCGGTTGTCCATGGCGTGGGGCGGCGCTGTGGAACGGCAGGCCACATGCCGCCATCGCCTCCGAGAGGAGAAGCAGTCACACCCAACCGACACACTCACACCCTGCAGTCCGAAAACTCCACACTGTAAGCGGCGGAGCGCTGGGAGTCACTGCCGCACCAAAGATCCTTACCAGCCCACGTCGGAGTGGGACAGCCGCCGATGTGATTGCTCAGTCCAGACCGCCTCGCGAATACCCAAGCCGACCAGATCATCGCCGCTCGGGTGGAACGTGGATGCCGTGGGCTTGGAGCCGAGACATGATCAGGTCGAGAAGCTCGCGTTCCTGTGCGGCCGTGTCGTGATGCCCTACCCGAACACCGGTCGCAGCCCAGCGCTCGAGGACGTCAACCGTGAGAAGCCACTGGGCGAGCGTGAGTTTGGGCTTCACGATCTCGTCCGGCGGCGGCCATTTGCCGGAGGCGGGAACGCCGGGTGTCCAGTGGGCGATCTGATCCCAGCCGGTCCTCCGGATGCTCCGGGCAAGGTCGGCCCGCTGGAGAGAGCCGTCCACCGTCTCGACACTGGCATCGTTGTCCATGCACGCGTCGATGAGTCCCCACTGACGGAGGGGCATCGCGATGATGAGACCGACACTCATGACCGGCATGCTGTCAAGATCGTAATAGGCGGTCAAGGTCGGAGATCCCGAAGAGACGAGACACCGGCCTCAGACCGCACCACCTTTGGGAAACGATCAACCCGATCCCGGGAAGCGATCACCAACCGGCAACGATCCCCACTGCTCAACCCCTCTCGTGAACACCCCGACGAAGAGCCCGCTGAGCACCGGCGCTTCGCCCGCCACCTCCGCGATCTGGAAGCCGTCGGCGAGGCGGACGAAGCCACCCTCGTGGCCGCCGTGCTGCGTGACACCGACGCCACGATGGCTGAAAGCGCCGTGGGCCAGCAGCTGGACCGTCGGGCCGCACAATTGCTCACCGTTTCGGCATTCACCCACTGAGCTCACACGATGGCCAAAGTGATCGCCGAGCGAGACTTCCTCACCCGACGACGGGTGAATGGAACCTGCTCAGCTCAATCGTCATGGGCGAGCCATGGACCGTCGAGGAGGTCACCGGCGCCACCGACTGGTTCCAGTGCATGGCCACAACCCCCCAGATCGTCTCCACTCCCGAAGCCCTCAGACTGCTTGGCGACCACGGAAGAACCCGGCGTGTCCGAAACGCAGTGAGCCTCCGACTACGTCAGCTGGAACAGCCGAACTGACCTGACCCACGAGTCTTGACTATTGCTCCCCTTCTGCCGGATGAGCCGTCGCCCTCTGTTAATCAACACCCCCCACACTCGGCATGCGTGCGATACGAAGCGGTAGCCGCCGGAGCGGACAGGGCGGGCGTTCAGGCTCGAACTGGTCGCGATCTCGGCGGGCTCCTGCCCACTTGGGACGACCTGCGCTATCAGATCACGCTCGCCCGGGCCGCCGGCGCCGCCGTGCCAGACATGATGGACACCCATGTGAGAGCTCAAGAAAGCGATTGCGTTGGTCGGGCAGAGGACCCGGCGGGTCTCGGTGTCGAAGTTGAGGAAGGGCATGAACGCGGCCCGGGCGTCGTCCCGAGACTTCCCGATCGCCGGATACTGACCGCCCCAGACCTCGGCGAATTCGTAGAACCGCTCGAGCGCGGCGGCCTCGGTCGGCGCGGTGTAGACCGGCTTGAGTGATCTGGCACGCCGGCACGACCACCAGGTGAAGCTGGCCCGTGGCAGGCGCCAGGGCCGAAAGTGGGCAACGGAGTCCCAGTTAAGGGCTGGGCGGGGTCACTGCTGTGGATCCCGTCCAGCACCGGCCACGATGCCGGCCGCCGCTCGCGTCCCGCTCACTTCCCGGTCACTTCCCGGTCACGTCCGGCAGTCCGTGCGGCACTCGGTGGGGTTGACTCCGTGGAAGCGCTTGAAGGCCGTGCTGAACCCGAACGCGTCGGCGTACCCGACCTGGTGGGCGACTGCGGTGACGGTCGATGTCGACTCGGTCAGCAGATCGGCGGCCAACGTCATCCGCCAGTCCTTCAGGTACGTGAGCGGTGGCTTGCCGACCACCTTGACGAATCGTTCGGCGAGCGCGCCGGGGCGACTCGTCGAACCGGTCGACAACCTGCGCGCCACCCTCGAGGATGGCGGCCACGAGCTGCTGCGCCTGCACTGCGACGAGCACTCCTGCCCGCTGCGACGACGCCTCTACTCGGAGATCATCCGTTTTCCCGACGTCCCTCGACGTTGTCACCGAGTCCGGTCCGCACCGGCTCACCACCGAGGCGCTGGCCGACCGGCGGACCCGCCTCATCCTGGTCGGCCGGCTGCGCGCCACCGACCCCGAGCTGGCGGCGGAGCAGCTACTCGCTCTGCTCGTCGGCCCCTTGGAGGCGCTCCCGCATGGGCACCCCGACCCCTCAGCGGCGATGAGCTGCGGGAGGTGGCTCGGGCGGCGGCGACTCGTCCTGCTTATCTGTGATAGCGGCGCGGGAGATCCCGCGTGCGCTGCCAGTAATGCCGGCGCTACAGAGTGAAAGCCCAGATGTGCACAGGCCCAACGGTTGGCGTGGGCATCACGGTCCAGCGCCGGGGCCCGCCCTCGCGATCTGATTATGGCCAAACAACCGGCGGCTGCCAGATAGCCCGAGGGTTAGGTGGCACCCCTCGGGCTCCGTGCGTCGGGTGTCGGCGCCGCCAGCGGCTCCGCCCTCCACGACCTCCATGTGACCACGATGAGTACCGTCGTCAGCGCTGCCGCGAACCACAGTGGAGTGAGGAGGGTGAAGGCGGTGGCCAGGGCTCCGCCCAACAGGGAGCCTGCGGCTGCGCCTGCCGTCGACAGCAACCGGTGTGCACTATGGACCCGCGCGCGCAGGGGGTCGGGTGTCAGCATTTGACGGAGCGAGGCGGTTGTGGCCGAGAACGCCATGGAGTGCAGGCCGAACAGGGTCAGGGCCATCCCAGCCACGACCGCATGGCGGCCGAGCGCCAGGGCCACAAAGGTGGCCACATCCACTACCAGCGCCAGCCGGATGACGTTGCCGGCACCCATCCAGCGCACCAGAGTCGCTGCCAGCAGGCTGCCCGCCACACCACCCGCGGCCAGCGAGGAGAACAGCAGGCCGTATCCGACGGGGCCCACGTCGAAGCGGTCGGAGGCGATCAGAACCAGCATCGACATGGTCGCGGTGAGCCCGATGTTCAACACGAAAACTGACACCGCCAGAGTCCGCAGCATCCGGTGCCGGAAAAGCCAGCGAAGCCCTTCTGCAATGTCGGCTCGGATGGACGAGCTGCTCCTCGTGCTGGGTCGCCGGTCCCGCACGCCGATGACCAGCGCTCCGACCAGGACGAACGACAGTGCGTCTATCAGGAACGGCGCCGCGGCGGCAATCCCGAACAGCCAGCCCGCCAGGGGTGGCGCCGCGAATATCTTGAAGACCGACTGGGCTGCGGCAAGGCGGCCGTTGGCCTTGTTGAGCTCCGCCACAGGCACAACGGCTGGGAGCACAGCGGCGAAGGCATTGTCGTGAACGGTGAGCGCGCATGCCGCAACGAAGAAAGCGAGGTAGAGAAGGAAGAGGTCGGCGTTCCCTGCCGCCATCACGAATCCCAGCACTCCCATGGCAACAGCGCGGGTCAGTGCCGCAGCCGTCATCAGCAGCGTCCGGTCAACCCGGTCCGCGATCGCACCGGCGAGCAGCACGAACAGCAGCGTCGGTAGTTGCTGGGCGACCATGAGCCCGCTGACGTGGAGCGGGTTGCGGGTGAACGAGACCACGGCCAGCGGTCCCGCCACCATGATGAGGCCCTCGCCCAGGTTGGACACGGCGCCCGCGGCCCAAAGCCGGTGAAATCTACGGTTCATGCGACGAAGGCCACGTACCCCGACACTGTTCCGAGCGAGAACCCGAGCAGCTGGCGGGGGAGGAGCAGCAGGAAGGCCGCGTGCATGGAGATCCCGGCAGCGATGGCGTACGGTCGCGTTGCCGGCAGCGACAGCGCGATCGGAAGTGCGACCTCCACGACGATCACCAAGAGGGCGACCTTCCGCCACCTCTGCATCGCAATCGCGTCTCCACCGCCGAACCATCGAAGGAACAGCCGGGGGTAGTAGAACTCGCGGAAGGGCAGTTTCCGCTGCGCCTGGGCGGTGAAATGGACGTACTGGGCCAGGAGCAGCCCGCTCATGTAGTGGGCGGAGCGTGTCTTCTGCCAGGCGCTGTTCCAGTACACGTCCGTGACGATGAGCACGACGAGAAACTGCGCCCAGGTGTTGGCGTCGCTCATCCGGTGCACCACGTGCAGCCCGTCTCCCAGGTTGCCGGCGACCAGCAGGCAGCCAGCCATCAGGGCGAGGAAAACGGTGTTGGAGCGGAACTCGTACATCAGCTCGAACAACAGCCCGGCGATCACCACCATGGCCGCCGCCTTGGACGCGACGCCTGCCGTCAGCAGGAGGGCGGCGGCCAGCCGTACACACAGAACCGGCCGATAGCAGGCGACGACCCACGCGGCCCTGCTCGATCCGTGACGCCTGTCCAGGTCATGCCGGGTGAAACCGGACGCCAGCCGGTTCCAGCCACCATGGGTCAGGGACATCACGAACTTCAGGACGCAGGCCACTCCCAAGCCCATGCGGAAATACTGCATGCGAGCCTCGTCGGTGTAGGTGGTGAACACCGACGTCACGGCGTCAAAAAACCACACAGCCGCGCTCGACTCGGATAGCCCGGGTGCCGGCCACGTCCATCAGCGCACCCTCACCTGACACGTGGTCCAGGCTCAGCTCGAGATAGGCGGCCATCCTCTCCAGCCGCCGCGGCGTGACGCCGGGATTGTGTGGGGAAACCATGTCCAGTACGTCGACGGTCTTCCGTACGCCTGCGTCGTCGTAGCCTGTGAAGGTGAAGGTGATGTAGCTGCCGCGGGTGAACATCGCCCAGCAGAACAGCCGCCCTCTGACTGGCTGGAAGAAGCCGACGACCACCATGCGAATGACCAGTAAGGAGGTCAGCGCGGCCTGCACCCAGTTCATCCACGTGATCACCATGTCTCCTCTGAGGAGTCGTCATCACCGTCGGGGTGCACGCGGGCCGGGTTGAGCGCCGCGCCCGGCACGATCACCTTCACCACGGCGAAGTCCTCGTCGGTACTCAGGTCCACCAGCAGGGGCTCGCCGCCGAGACCCGCGGCCAGGGTGGTCACCGCCGCCATCTCCTCCTCCAGGTCCGCGAAGGAGGGCACCGGCGCGGCGGCCAAGCCCGCCCATGAGTGGGTCGTCGCTGGGGGCGCAGGTCGGCCCCCTCCTGCGGTGCTGACGTGCTCGTACACGGCTGCTTGGTCGTCGCGGCTGCCCGCGATCGAGGTGAGGCGGCTCTGCGCGGCCTCGGTAATCGCTCGCGACAGGGCGACCTCAGCCGCCAGGTGGGCGCCGGCGCCAAGCGTGATGACGGGGAACTCCGGGCTCCATAGCTCGGCCTCGAAGCAGGGTACGCCGGTCGAACTGCGGACGTGCGCGAGCCGGATCTCGACGCCGGCGTCCGCGATCTGCCGGATCATGTGCGCGCACTCAGGATCGTCGACCGTGTGGGGGTCGATGAAGGTGCGGTGGTCGTCGCGGACGGTTCGGCTGATCGCGTCGCGCTCGATGACCTCATACAGGGCGTGGAGCACCGCCTCGGGCAGGTTGTTACCGGAGGCCAACCCGTTGCTGGTGGTGACGAGCCCGTAGGGGATCCATGGCCGCTCCATGTACCCGGTGAAGCAGACCAGGTCGAACGGCACCTCGGTCGCCCGGCCGCTGACCAGACCGGTTGCCCTGACCCAGTCCAGCCGGGTCGCCTCGGTCACCAGCGCGCTCGAGTCGCGAACAAGGTCATTGAGCGCGTACGGCAGGCCCAGCTCCGCGGCTGGGGTGCGGCGGCGGGTGAGCGGCGGAAATGCGGTCTCGGCGTGCCACAGCTCGACGCTTTCCATGACCGCCGACACCTTGGCAAGCGTGAGGGTCTGCCCCTTGCCTTGCGAGACGCTGAGCACCTTCGACAGGGGGCGGACCGACATGACGACGGGGATGCCGATGACGTCAAGGCCGGTCACGTCGGCCACGCGGGTGATGCCGAAGCGGCCGAGTTTGGGCGCCATCAGATCCCAAGTGTGCTCGGGGTGGCGGGCCCGGTGGGTGCCGCGCTCGTAGGCCTTGGCCGTCTTCATGGGCTCACCGCCAGGAAGTGGTGGCGGAGGTAAAACGGGCGGACTGCCCGTACGGCGAGCCGTACCGAGGCGAATCCCCGGTCACGTCCCGCCGCCTTGAGGTGCTCCGCGCTGTGTGCTTTCCAGGTCCGGGCGAGATGCGCGCGTAGCGTCTCATATTTGAGCAGCTCGATGCTTCTCCCCGGTTCCCATCCGGCCACTTCCGCGTTGATGGCCTGGCTTTCCGCCACAGCCGTACGATGCTCGTCCGTGGTGTTCACGCCCTCGGCGGCTACCAGGGCGTGGATGTCGCCGGTCTGCCCGTGCGTACGGATCAGCACCAGGAGCAGCGCCTCGTCGTCGGGTAACAGCTCCGCCTCCTCGGCGGTCAACCATGTCCGGCGGTGTGCCGCGGTCAGCCTTACCCCGGCCTCGGCCGCAGCGGCCAGTGCTTGTGCCGGGCTGCCGGCGATGCGCGTCAGTACGTGATCGCGCCAGCGACGGGGGAAGTCCTGCTCGTAAATCTGCCGGTAGCGCATGGCGGCCGCGTCGCCGACGTGAATGCCCTCCACGGACGTGCCCCGGAAGGTGGCCAGCCACTCGTGCAGGTACGCCGATCGCCAACCGTTCGCCTGGATCCAATCGTGCGCGTCTGGGTCGGGCGGTCGGAAGGTGCCGAGCCGGCTCAGAGCGGCCCGGGCGTCGGAGGCTTTGAGGTCGCCGTGCTCGGGGTGCCTGGTCAAGAACGCGCGCAGCTCATCCACGCCGTCGGCCTTGACAGCCCGCCAGGAGCGGTCCGAGTAGGGAACCTCGCGTGCAGCCGCGACGATCTCCCCTGCCTGCCGGGGTGACAGCACGCCCGCGGTCTCGGCCTGAGCGATCGCGTGCCGGAGGTTCACCAGGGGGATGCTGAAAGGACGGTACGACGGCGCTTCGTCGTGGGCCACCGCAACCTCGTCGTCGCCGTCGATGACCCCGTCGCGGTACATCGCGAAGACCCGACCACTCCCGATCATGCCGTACGGATGTAGTTCGGCGGCGCGTAAGGCGCCCATGCTGGAGCAGCCGACCACGGTCACGCCGTTCGCCAGTACGTGAAGGATTTCTTTGTGTCGCACCGAGGCTGACTGGTGATAAAAGCCGTCGATAATGACGGCGACGTCGCCGTGCTCGAGCGGCAGTCGTAACAGATCGCCGTGCCGTACGGGAGGGTGTGTCACCGCGCCTTCGGCAAGACGTACCACTTCGTGTACGGCCAGGGTCGGCCCAACGAATACATGAACCGTCAACTCGATCCTCCAAGAGCCGACCCTGTCACGTCGACGAGAACGTTTACTGGCTCTGCATCGGGTTGCTGCAGACCTTTGCGGTCTCCTTGTTGAAAACGTCGGTGAGGCGAGCCTTCTCCTTGAGCCCGACGACGCGCTTGATAACTTCCATCATGGCTACCTCCATAAAGTGACGAAATGACTCTTCGCCCATAAGGAATCGTTTGTCCGCGGGATGTACCCCACAGATCTGTTCCTCACCTTAACCATCTGCGGGTGAGAATCCCACCGCCCATTCTGCCGGTTTTCGTTTGATTCCGGCCATTCCCTCGAAGGGGCTGACTATGAGCGATGGCACGAGTCGTGGACGTGACCGACAGAACCATACGGCAGGCCTCCCTTGATCGGCCGGAGGAGACGGGCTGTCAACCGTGAAGTCCCGCGCCGATCCTCGCCAGCCATCTCGATGCTTCCTCGCCGAAGAGCCCGGACGATCTCAGCACTGACTGCTCTGAGCGCTCTATTGCCACGATCGCGACGAACTTGGCTATCGACTGCCTCATACACATGTCCTCTCGGTGGTTGACGGCGCTCGTCTTCCCCGGGGATTTGTCGAGACTCATCGTAACTAATATAGTTGCCGCATATTCTCGCGTATTCCGCCAATAATCACCGAAACGCCGCCAAGGGCTCGAGTTCAAACAACGGCTGAAACACCGCCCCAGCGGACTCGTCGCCTGCGCCCATCGCTGATAGCACCGTATGTGCAGCAAGCGCCTCTCCAGTAGGCATGCCCCCACGACAGACGGTAGTGACCCCAGGCGGGAGGGCCTCAGGCTGGGTGGACCGTTGCGGTGACGAAGTTCCACTGGTGATCGTCGGGGGCGGTCGTTCCGACGACGACCGCGCCGGGCTCCAGGGCAGGGTTGGTGAAGCGCTGGACCCAGAAGGTGTCGCCGACGTCGGTGTTCACGCTCTCGCTCACAATCGACTGCCCTGGCAGGAGCGTACGGGACACCGCTCCGTCCCAGTCGTTGCCGACGCCGAAGACCAGCGAACCCGGTGCGGCCTGGGCGACAGCCTGGGGCGCGCCGCTCGCGCCGCTGGCCTTAGTGAAGGTGACCCGGGGCTTGGCGCCGCTCAGCACGGTCACGGTGATGCTGGCTGCGTACCCGCCCGTCCCGAGCCTGGCCTTGACGACGCAGTCGGCGAGCGGCTTGTAGCTGACCGCGTAGTATGCCGCAGCCACCCCGTCCTGGTCGTTGGCGTGGTTGCTGACCGTCTCACCGCCGCTGCCCAGCCAGCTCAGGCCGCAACCGTTGACTCCCCAGATTGTCTGCCGCGAACCCGCCGGGCCGTCGGCGGCCACGTAGGCGACGATCACTTTCGGATCCGTCCCGGCCGTGGCGACGCTCGGGGCTTCGATGGCGCTGACGCCGTTCCGGCTGTCGAAGACGACCTGGTCGACCCCCACGCCACCGTCCGCCGCCGGAGACATACCCGCTGCGAGCGAGGCGGCGGCCGCCGCGACCAGCGCCGCGTGTCCGGTGCGTCGTTTCATGGCCTTGGCGGTCGCAGTTCTCGAGCCGGGCGATGCCGTCATGGATGGCCTCTCTGGTCAATCGGAATGGTCGCGCCGCTCCTGAGGACGCAAAGCCTCATGATTGTGGCGGCTGGCGCTTGAATATTCGATACCGCTGGCTGCCAATATGCGTGGCGATCCTGCCAATAGCGGAGCGGCAGCGGACTGAGCGACGTGAGCCTGTCGCGCTCGGGCGGAGGGTTGGTGGCCAAAAGGAAGCGCAAAACGGCAGACTGGCCGAGCCACCCTCGGAGCGAGTATTGAGCCCCTTTCACCTCCCGTGCATGACCCCGATGAGCAGGCTCGTGTCGCGTCGATCTGGATTAACTTGCGCTACGAGAGGGCAGCCGAGCCGCCCTACCGGGAGAGACCGTGGGGGTCGCGACGAGTGGGTCGCAACCCGCCACCTGCCCACCAAATCCGCACACATTAGTGCCTTTTGCGGCGGCAAACCGCCATATGCCTCATTGGCCGAACTTGCTGATCTTGATCGGTGCGTTGGTGTCGTACGGTCGTTGTGAAGTCCCGTTTGACGGTCCTTCGACGTCGTGATGAGGAGCCGGAATGCTGGAGCCTGGTGGCCGCGCAGGGTCGGACCTGTGGATCATGTCGGTGCTCAACGGCCGCCGCGCGGAGGTCCTTGAGCTTGTTGATGCACCGCTCCGCGGTGTTAGCTCGGTGTACCGCTTGGCATCGAAGCCGGGCGGTCGCCCGCCCCTACTTGAAGTGACAAGCTCGCTGCGTGACGAGTTACTAGCCCGTGGCTATGTGTTCAGTTGGGTTCGGTGAGCGGGGCTGGTTGGGGAAGGGGGAAGAGGGTGAGGAATTGCTCGAAGAGGTGTAAGGGGCCCTCGATGGTGAGGGTGTTGGCTTTGAGGGCTTGGCTGATGGAGAGGTCGATGTGGAGTAGGGCGGCAAGTGTGTTGGGATCGGTGTGGATGATCACGTCTGGGTTTGAGGGTTCTTTGCGGGTGATGTGGAACTGGCTGTCGGCGATTTCGATACGGAGCTGATCTTCGCCGAGTTTGAGCGCGATGATCGCTTGGAGCCCGGTGGCGACGTGGGGGGCAAAGAGCGCTTTCAAGGATAGGGCGAGGGAGTCGGTGCTGATTTCGGCGTCGTGACGCAGCGTCGGTGAGCGGCTGGCCCAGCGGCCCACCTGGATGACAATGGTTTCGAGTTGCATGCCCCACTCGGTCAGTTCGTAGACCCAGGAGCCGGCGGGCGCGGGGAGTTTGCGTCGTTGAACGATGCCGGTCTGTGTCAGTTCACGGAGTCGCTGGGTGAGGACGTCGGGGCTGATGCCCGGCATGCCGATGCGCAGGTCGGTGAATCGTTTGGGACCCAGGAGGAGGTCTCGTACCACAAGGAGCATCCATCGTTCTCCTACCAGGTCGAGTCCGTGCGCCACGGCGCACCCGTCGTCGTACTTCCGCTTACCGACCATGGCTGACAGCCTAGCAAGCCCAGTTGGAAACCCCATCTGAATAGTTGTTTTTTCCTAATAGATGATTGTGCTGTCCTATCTACATGGCCGCCGCAAGGGCGTCGCATCACAGGGCGGCTGAGAAGGGACTGCCATGAGCAAGACCGTTGTCGTGCGCTGTGCGACACGTGCCGAAGCTGCTGAGGAGAACCAGCGATTGGTGGAGCAGGTGTTCGCCGAGCTTGCTGGCCAAACACCGGAAGGGCTTCGCTACGCGGTGTTCCGGCTGGCCGACGGGGTGACATTTGTCCACGTCGTGGACGATGAGGGCGACATCCCGCCGACCCTGGCACCGTTCAAGGAGTTCCAGAAGCAGATCGCCGACCGCGTCGCGACGACGCGAATCGCTCGACAGCCATAACAGGGCAGGCTGTCACAGAACATACCTAAACGCCCTCTCAGACCTCGACCGTTGCCTTGCGCCCTACGGGATAGTCTGATGCGGTGGGCGCTCCTGTACATCAGGGAACTTTGCCCTATGCGCGTTGTAGACGTACCCGAGGCGTCCTTCGGTCCGCTGGCCTTCGCATCCCGAGCTGGCGGAAACGAAGTGGTCACCATTGCCAGGGATATAGCACCGATAGAGGGCAATGGTGTTGGGTCCCTGGTTGGTGTAGATGTAGCCGACCGGGCCGAGTGGCCGTAGGCCTTCACACCCCGGCTCGAGGCTGAGCAGATTGTGGCCGCCAACCTGGCATTCGTATAGCGGAACGGTCCCGGCGACCTGATCGCGGCGCAGCCGCCAGCTGCTTTCGGCGGTGAAGCCGGGCGGCAGGGCGCGGGAGGAGGCCCAGTGGCCGCGGATGGGGTGATTGCCGCGGGTGAGCTTGGTGAACGGTAGGTGTTCGAAGCCGCAGGACAGCTGGGGAGGTGTCAGGTCGTTGCGGTTGGCCATGGCCCAGGTGGTCCAGGCGGGCTTGGCGGTGCCGTCGGGGTTGCGCAGACCAAGCGCGAGCCCGCCGGAGACCTCGTCGGGGTGGTCGCTCATGCGGTGGTAGACGTAGTTCACGATGCCGGGGGTGCCGAGTACGTTGCGGAAGGACTGGCACACCGCGGCGGCCTGACGCTGGGGGGAAGACGGGGTGATGGAGTTGACTCCGCTCTCGGTGAGTTGCACCTGTGACCACGCCGCCGTCTGAGCGGGGAAGGTCGCGCGCAACCAGCCCACCAGCACGCCGAGGTTGCCATAGGTGACGTAGGGGTAGTCGTCGGTGGAGAAGACGTCGCTGCGCAGGTCACGCGCGTACGGGTGGAAGGCCACGCGCCACTGCCTGGTGCCGGCCCGTTCGGCCAGACCACGCAACACCGTTTGACCGGCCAGGGTGGCATCCGTGGCGGCGGGCCGATCCAGTTCGATGCCGAACTGGTGATCCAGCGAGATCAGCACGTGCGCGCTGGGCTGCTCGGCGACCACCCGGTCGTAGGCGGCGTTGTAGTTCGCCGAGATCTCCTGCAGCCACCGGCCGGTGTCGCAGGCCGTGCCCTGGCCGCAGCCGATGTCGAACCAGACGTTGCTGTTGACCTCGTTGCCGATGACGAAGTCGGCCACCCGGCCGTGGTCGTGCAGCCCGTCGTATCGTTCTGCGAGCATGCCGGCGAACCGGGCGTAGTCCGCCGGGTTGTTCGGGGTGCAGAACAGGTCGAAACCGGGAGCGGCAGGGGAGCACGGTTTGCCGGTCCGTGCCCACCCGGGCGTGCCGTACACGATGCCGGTAACCACCAGGCCGCGTGCGCTCCAGTCGCGAATCTCAGCGTCCACCTCGGCCGGCACGGCGAAGCAACGGCCGTCGTACTCTTGCTCGCTCGCGGCACACGGCGCCTGCTTGACCTGCGGTTCCCAGCGGGCCCACACCAAGTTGATCGCCACGCCGCCGGTGTTGCTCCCGGCGATCTCCGCCTTGTCCGGCCAGAAGTCAGGCTGAATGGACTTGATTCGGTACGCGTCACGTACCGGGTAGGCGAGCGCAGCGTCGCTCGCCTGCGCGGTGGCGGGCAGCAGTGCGGTCAGGAGAAGCACACCGATGCACAGCCACCACCCTCGATAGGTCCGCATTGGGGTCCTTTCTCATGGAGGAGACGGAGATCCGCGCCGCACTCACTCGGCGCGGATCTCGAGATCGTCAGCTCAAGGGGATGGCGTTCAGGACCCTGGCGGGAATCACCTGCACGTTGGTGGACTGCTGCGCGGCCGTTCTCCGCCCCGCATTGATCAGCCACACCGACGCCGAGTCGGGAGACTTGACGTACGTGCCGTCGGCGATCTGTCCGCTCAGGGTGTCCCAGACACGGACCGGGATGGTTTGGCGGGGTTTGTCGCCGTAGCCGGAGGCGGTGAGTTCGGCCATGGTGTGGAACTCGATCTTGGCGCCGCCGACGATTGCGGCCTCAGAGGTGGTTCCCGCTTTCATGATCCGGGTGCCGTCGGCGATCTGTTCGTTCAGGTTGTCCCAGACGCGGATCGGGATGGTTTGGCGGGGTTTGTCGCCGTAGCCGGAGGCGGTGAGTTCGGCCATGGTGTGGAACTCGATCTTGGCGCCGCCGACGATTGCGGCCTCAGAGGTGGTCCCCGCCTTGACGATCCGGGTGCCGTCGGCGATCTGTTCGTTCAGGTTGTCCCAGACGCGGATCGGGATGGTTTGGCGGGGTTTGTCGCCGTAGCCGGAGGCGGTGAGTTCGGCCATGGTGTGGAACTCGATCTTGGCGCCGCCGACGATTGCGGCCTCAGAGGTGGTCCCCGCCTTGACGATCCGGGTGCCGTCGGCGATCTGTTCGCTCAGGTTGTCCCAGACGCGGATCGGGATGGTTTGGCGGGGTTTGTCGCCGTAGCCGGAGGCGGTGAGTTCGGCCATGGTGTGGAACTCGATCTTGGCGCCGCCGACGATTGCGGCCTCAGACGTCGTGCCCGCCTTGACGATCCGGGTGCTGTCTCTGATCTGCGCGGTCAGGCCGTCCCAGACGCGGACCGGGATGACCTGTCGCGGCTTGTCCTTGTAGCCGGAAGCGGTGAGCTCTTCCATGGTGTGGAACTCGACCTTGGCGCCGCCGATGATCGCGGCCTCAGACGTCGTGCCCGCCTTCGCAATCCGCGTCCCATCCCCGATCTGCCCCGGCAGGGCGTCCCAGACTCGTGCCGGCAAGATGTGCAGGCGATCATCCGCATAGCCGGCGCTTTCGAGTTCCTCCATGGAGATGAAGGGCATCTTCGCCCCGCCGACGACCGCCGCTTGATCGGTGTCGCCGGCTTTGCCGATGCGGACGCCGTCTCCGATGTCGTTCGGCAAGGCGTCCCAGACGCGGGTAGGCACTACCTGTAGCGGACGATTGCCGTAGCCGGCGGCGATGAGCTCATCGATGCTGGTGAAGGGCACCTTCGCGCCGCCGATGATCGCCGCCTGCGCCGATGAACCCGCATTCTTGATCCGGGTCCCGTCTGCGATCTTCGTTGGCAGGGCGTCCCAGGTGCGGGTGGGAATGGTCCACACGGGTCGGTCGCCGTATCCGGAACCGTTGAGCTCCTCCAAGCTGGTGAAGGGCATCTTCGCACCACCGACGACCACAGCCTGCGCGGTCAGAGCACCGTTCTTGATCCGGGTGCCGTCCATGATCTGTGTCGGCAGGGAATTGAAGACCCGTGCCGGAATGGCCCGCACCTTCGATCCCCAGTCGGTGCCGAACCCGGCGTCGATGACCTCTTGTGGGCTGCCGAAGTTCACTCTTCCCAAGCCGATCATGGCGGCTACTGGAGTCGACCCATTGGACCCTTGGAGCAGGGTGCCATCAGCGGGGACGGTGGGCAGCGTGTTGAAGTGCCGGGAAGGGATGGCACGTACCTTCGAGGCCCAGCCGGCGCCATATCCCGCGTCGATCACCTCCTGAGGGTTGGCGAACGGAATTTTCGCACCTCCCAGGTACATTGCGACCGCTGTTGAGGCGCCGCCGGATGTGCCTTGGACAAGGGTCCCGTCAGTGGGGATGAAGCCGATTCGGTTGTAGCTGACGGCCGAGATCGCCACCACGCGGCTGGCCCAGTCGGTGCCCTGACCGACGTCGATGACCTCCTGAGGATTGGCGAAGCGCACCAGGGCGCCACCCAGCGTCATGGCGACAGGCAGGTCGGTGCTGCCGTCCTTGGCCTGCACCAGGCTCCCGTCGGCCGGAACTTGGTTCATGTGGTCACGGGCGTCGATGGACCAGTCGGAGATCTTCACCGGCGTGCCGCAGGTCACCGGGGCGGCGCAGGAATCCTGCCAGATGGGAGAGCCGCCGACGAAGATGTAGACCCTGCCGCGCTGGTCGACCGCCGAGGAGGCGTTGCGTGGAGTGGCCGGACCTGCGTTGATCACTCCTTGCGTGGTGGGGCGTGGCGTTCCTGAGCAGATGTTGTCATTGCAAGTGGCCTGCCACACCGGCGCACCGCCGACCATCTTGTAAATCCTGCCAGTGTCGGTGGTGTGCACCAGGGTGCCATCGGCCAGACCACGCACGTCGGTCACCGGCTGCGGACCAGGCGGAGGAGCAGATGTGCCACTACCGGGAGGTTGCCCGTAGCCGCCGCTGCCACCGCTACCGTAATAATTCGCCTTCGTGCATCGTGTTTCTGGGCTGAGCCACACACAGATTTGCGAACCAGTGGGGATCTTGGACCAGCGGTAACTGGTGACGTCGCCGCCCACACACCACCACGTACCCAGGATATTGAACCGCTCAACGTGCTGGATATTGCGATACGCCACCCTAGTAAATTCTACGTAGGCTCGGGCGTACCCCACTCTACCGGGGGGTACCACAGGTGCGGCTCCCTGCCAGGTCGCGGTCTTGGTGGTTACGGTGGTGACGAGACCGACGCTACGGGATGCGCCGACTATTTTTGTGACTTCGAGCGAGGTGTTCACGCTCGTTTCTACCGCTATCGTTTCCTCTTCAAGCGAGGTTACCGGCATTGGCATGTCATTCACAGTGCCATTGGAGGCTTTTAGTAGAAGCCCTCTCGGTTCTGTGTCTTTTGCGCTGGAGAGAATCTGTACTGTAGCGTCTCCGGATTGTGGCGCGCCGCAGGGATATGCAGGGCCGACCCAATCGGCAGCGTTGGCTGCCGGGATATTGATCGTTGCGATGGACAGGATCGTGCCGAAAATGGCGAAAATCGCTAAAAGCCTTCTCACCTTTATCACTTCTTCCTCAGGAAACGTCTTTAAGCCCAGGCATCCCGCGGCTTCGGCATGGTATTCCGGGGCGCGCGTCTGACACGCCCGATGCGTGTCGATGTGGTCACGAAACGGAAGCGATATCGCGTTGATATGATGGTGACTTAGCTGTGCATCGCGGGTATTTATTGAATATTTACAAGGCTCGGCGTCTCTGTATAAGTACACCTTGCATGGCCGCATCAGCAACCGAAGATACGGCCAATCATCGCTTCTTTCCTGCCAACAGCCCGAGTCGCCTGGGAATTACGCAACAAAGAACCTAACGAAGATGATCGGCGAGGTCCATGCCGACTCGCGGTGGCAGTTACGGGTCGCCGCCTGCATGCCGAGTTAAGGCTCGCACTGGGCATGCAGTTCAATCGCAAACGCGTCGAGCGACTTATGCGCGTGGCCAGACTGCAGGGCGTCCACCGGCGCAGGGGCCTCCGTGACCTGCCAAACGGGTGACCGAGGAGGACCGGGTGCAGCGCCGGTTGATGTCGAGGCTCCGAACCGGTCTGGCCGACCGACATCACCGAGCATCCCGTTGGCGAGGGAAAGCTGTACTAGGCCACCGTCATGGACATCTATTCACGACGCGTCACTGGCTGATCCATCGACGACCAACACATATCGGTCTGGTACAAACGCGGTCGCGATGGCCGTGGCGCGCCGCGCACCCGAAATCGATCGACGATCCTGCACCTCGGACGGGAACGCAGTACACTTCTTGGGCTATGGGAAACGCCTTCGAGGTGCCGGCCTGCTCGGCTCCAAGGGAACAGGAGGCGATTGTTACGACAACACGATGATGGAATCGTTCTGGGGAACGATGCAGCTCGAACCCCTCGGCCCCAGAATCTGGAATACCGCCAAAGAGCCCATCAACGCCATCTTCGAATGGATCGGGCGCTGGTGTAATTCAACCGCCGCCATCCCAGCATCGGATGCACGGCTCCGATGTGCACGAGAGGTTCCGCCGGCCCTCAGACACCGCTGCTTGACCGCACCTCAGGTGTTCGCGCAAGGGGGACCCTCAGCCCGGGTTTGGGAGTGACTATCCGATCTCCTTGTCGTTGCGTATGTGAACGGCTGGCGTGGCGGCAGGTTTTTTGGCGCTGGTACGACTGCCATTGCCGCATGACCCCTGTAATCCGAGGTGCCCAGCCCAACGGGATCAAGACACCCCAGCCGGCCCGCCTGGGTGTCCCGGGACGGCCGGGGTGCACGCTTAACACGAGGCATCCCTGGAGGGATTGCTTGATTGCCGTGAAGTCGCTACGGCTCGCACATCGTGTCCGATCGGGTCCCACTCTTTCCGCCGTGCTGCGGGGCAGGAACTTCGATCGCCGAGCCTGGCTCAGCACAGGTCAACGCCACGCGACCTGATTCGTGCTTCAGGACTTGGCGAGCTCGACCGCCGGGGCGGAAGTGAACACGCGCTCCAGCACTTTGGCGGGGCTGTCCCGCCAACCGGCGGCGAGGGTCTGCGACATGGAGTCGGGGAAGATGTCTTCCTCCTCGTTCTTCACGCCGTCGACGATAGCTCGCGCGACCGATTCCCGCGAAGCCTTGGGGATGTCGTAATCACGGTCCATATCGGTGTCGGTCGAGTCGGCCAGGACGGCGTGGACTGTTACGCCCTGGTCAGCGAGGAGCATCCGCTGCGCTTGCGTCAGAGAGAACGCGGCCGCTTTCGAGATCGAGTAGGCCGGGATGATCGACATCGGAGCCACGGCCCGCGTACACCTGCCGGGCACCCCTGCGGAGAGCTTCTTCCAGCAGCGCCTGCCCGATGCCTCGGTTGACACCGGTGATCAGAATGTTCTTACCTACGATCGTGGTCATCTCACGCGCTGCTCGCCTCAGTACCGGCCAGATCGATGACCTGAGGTGACCGCTTGGCGCGCTGCACGCCGGCGGCCTGCTGGTGTTCCGGGGCGTTCCCGCCCTCCTTCGGGTTCGGCTGGCCCGTTCCCGTGTTGATCAGGTTCCGTAGGCTGCTGCTGATGTAGCCGGCCCATGCGTTGGTGCAGACGTCGAAGCACTCGTACTGCGGGACCAGGCCGACATGCGTGAAGGCGACCCTGGCACCGCCGTCCTTGGCGGAGATCTCGAAGACGACCTGGGTGTCCTTCCACTCCGACTGGTCGTCGATGAAATTGAAGTGGGCCGGGCTGCAGCGCACAGCTCCTCGAGGAGCGCCGCCTGCGCATGGTCGCCGAGCTGGACCGCCCAGGCGATACGGGCCCTGACGGATAAGTGCGGGAGCAGGGGTGCTGTGCACGCGGATGTCTTGAAGGTCACCGGTCACGCCCATCGTGGGCGGCCAGGACCGCGTCGCCGTTCTGCTCGGCCCAGCGGCGGAGCCCGTCGACCGGCTCCAGAGCTGACTGCCCAAGGTCGGTGAGCGCGTACTCGACGCGCGGAGGCACCTCGGCGAACGCCTGGCGATGCACCAATCCGTGATGCTGCAGCCGGCGCAATGTCTGGGTGAGCATCTTGGAACTAATGCCGCCGATGAGGGCCTTGAGCTCGCCGTGGCGGCGCGGGCCATTGCCGAGCGCATAGACGGTGACGAGCGCCCACTTGTCGCTGAGGATCTCGACGGCAAGCCTGGCGGGGCAATCGGCGAGGAACACATCACCCGGACGGTCGAAGGAACTCATGGTGCCTAAGGTACCTTCCGGTTCCTATCGGATGTCTAGCGTAGGCAGGGCCGCGGCGAACGTCGCCGATCACGAACCGAGGAGTACCCGGCCATGCGTGTGATTTCCGCCCGTCACTACGGCGGCCCCGAGCACCTTCAACCCCTCGACCTGCCCGACCCTGTCCTTGGACCGGGACAGGTCCGCATCGACGTCGCCGCCTTCGGGCTGAACTTCGCCGATCTCGTCCAGCTGTCCGGCGAGTTCCAGATCCCCGCCCCCGACCCCCTCGTGCCCGGCTTCGAGGTGGCCGGCACCATCGCCGAAGCCGGGACCGACGTGACGGCGCTGGTCCCCGGGCAGCGGGTCATGGCTCTGGTCACCTGGGGTGCCTACACCGACCAGCTCGTCGTCGATGCCACGCACGTGCTGCCCGTTCCCGATTCCATGGACCTCCCGACCGCCGCCGCCTTTCCTGTCGCGTACGGCACCGCCCACGTCTCACTGCTGCACCGAGGCGGGCTGGAGAAGGGTGAGACCGTCGTGATCACCGGCGCCACTGGCAATGTGGGTTCGGCGGCGCTGCAGGTCGCCCGTGCCGCGGGCGCGCGGGTCATCGCAGTGGACCGGTCCGGTACGCTGCCGCCGTCCGCGGCCGATCACGTCCTGCCACCTGCCGGTCTCGCCCGGGCGATACGGGACCTAACGGACCAGCGCGGCGCCGACCTGGCCCTCGACCTCGTCGGCGGCCCCCTCACGACGGAACTGCTGGACTGCCTGGCCTGGGAGGGACGGCTCGTCACGGCAGGCTTCGCTGGCGGCTCGATCCCCGAGATCAGCCTGCTCGACGTCCTCGTCAGGAACATCGCGATCCTCGGCGAGGACATCGCGGGGTACGCCAGCCGTGACATTGCCACGGTCGCCTCGGCCCTTGAGCAGTGCTTGAGCTGGTACGGCGCGGGCCTCCTGACGCCACGCAGACCGGTCTGTATCCCCGTCACCGACCTCGCCGCGGCCCTAGGCTCCATCGCCGCTGGTACGGCACGCCACAAACTCGCCATCGATCTCAGCGAGCAGTCTTGACTCGTCTGATTGCCGAGTGCCGCTCATGATCAGAACTCGCCGCACCGCCGCGGTCGTCTTCCTCACCTTGACGCTGACCCTGCCTGTATCGGCCGCGACGGCCGCCTCGAAGTCGTTTCCCGCCACCGTGGCCTTCTCCACGGACGCCTCCGCTGTGCGCTTGGCGATCCCTCGCCCCACTGGGCAGTACGAAGTCGGGCGCGACAGCCTACATCTCGTCGATGTCAACCGCCGTGACCCTTGGGTGCCCACGCGCGCACGGGAGCTGATGGTGTCGATGTACTACCCGGCCTATACCGGTGGGAGCGCCGCTCCGTACATGGCAATCGAGAAGGCTCGCCTCCTCCAAGGGCAGAAGCTCAACAAACTGTTCACGCCCGAACAACTCGCGGGCGTCCGCACAAATGCACGCGTCGGCGCTCGCTCCGTCCGCGGCAGGCACCCCTTGGCGGTGCTTTCCCCGGGCTTCAGCCTCAACCGCGCCACCCTGACCGCGCTCGCCGAGGAACTCGCCGCGAAGGGCTAACGTCGTCGCGCTCGTGGATCACGCCTACGAGTCGTTCGGCACGACCTCCCCGGGCGGCCGCACCCTGGCCTGCGTCGCATGCGAGGCGACGGCCAAGGCCCCCGCCGACGAGGCGAAGAAGCTGGCAGCCACTCGCTCGGGGGCAATGCCGCAGCCAGCGTGATGGCGACCGACCACCGCGTTCGCGCCGGGATCAACATGGACGGCACGTTCTTCGCCCCCGTCCCGGCCGCCGGCCTCGACAAGCGGCCGTTCCTCATGCTTGGAGAACCAAGGCCCAGCATTCGTCCGGCTCCACTGACACGACCTGGCTACGAGACTGGCGTCGCCTGGACGGCTGGAAGCGCTGGTTGACTGTGGCCGACTCCGGCCACTTCACCTTCATCAACCTGCCCATCCTGGGCGGGCAGGCTGGAATCACCGACCCCACCGCACCACCACTGTCGGGCAAGCGGTCGGGCGAGATCACCGCGGCGTACGTGGGCGCCTTCTTCGACCAGCACCTACACGGCCAGCATGAGCCGCTGCTGGAGGGGCCCGTCCCCTGCCAATCCCGAAGTTGCCTTCCATAACCCCTGAGACCGGGCTGCAGACATCGGCCGCCGCCGATGGCTGCACATCGGTTGTGCTCTTCTCCTTGCCGGTCAGGACGCCTGGAGGCGGCGCCCAGCCGGGGGCGTGCCGCCAGGGACAGAGGCAGACACCGCAGGCGTCGAGGTTGAGTGCGGCCAGGCGATGCTCTGCCTGTATAGCTTGGCTGCCCTCGGCCAGAGCGCCCACATTGGCCGGCGTAGGACAGACGTACAGCCAGCTCATGCGCATGGAGTCAACGATGGCCGCATCGTGCGTGGCCATCACGACCGTCGTGCTGGTCCTGTTGATCCGGTCGAGCACTTTCATGCTGCTAATACTCGTCGCCGGCCGATGTTTCCCGTTGGGAGCAATGCTGAAATCTGCGGATCTGTCGGGAGGGGCGTACCTTCCCGATGATCACGACTCGCCTTAGGCATGACCGACGCGCCAACCTCGGTCGACGATCTTCACCCGATGCGCGTCGAGGATTACACGCCCACGACGACCAGGTAGTAGTCGTTGCGCCGCTGCCTGTGCTCGGATCGTGAACCGGCCCTCCCACGGGCATCCAGGCGCGAACCAGCCGCAGTTGCTCTTTCTCGGGGGATCCTTGCATTCGCCTGCGCTACTTGCATGAAGCTAGTAGCGTGAGAGTTGGTAGCATCATGCAAGCGGGTGGGTGGAGGTCTCAGATGTTGGGCCGGACTTACGACGAACGGAACATCAGCGCATGGCGGGCCCATACGCACGCGGTCGTCGACTCCACGATCGTTCGCGGCATCTGCGACCTGAACGGCGCAGCGTCACCGAAGCGGAGCCACTGAAACCGAAGCTCAACCACGGGCTCGAAGGCCGCCTTTAGCAATGTCCATGGGTCGCATCACGACCAGAAGATGACTCGGCGACGGGCGTACGAGCCGCTCTCGCCGTTCCCATCCGATCGGCGTCGGCCTTCGTATTACCGAACGTCTGACCCCGGCGCCACAAGCGCAAGCCGGAGACAGGGTCCCCTCGACCTGTGCAAAAGGGGAAATCGGACAGTGTTCAGCGACGACTCCACCCTTGATTTCGTCAGCAGCACCGATCCCTATCGCCGCGAACTGCTCGCTCACTGCTATCGCATGCTCGGATCTCTGGACGATGCCGAGGACCTGGTGCAGGAGACATATTTGCGTGCCTGGCGGGCGTTCGAGCGGTTCGAGGGCAGGTCATCGGTGCGCAACTGGCTCTATCGCATCGCTACCAACGCGTGCCTGACTGCCCTGGATCACGCAAGCCGCAAAGTCTTGCCGTCGGGCCTCATGGACCCCGGCGACGATCCGTACTCGCCGCCGCCCTCCGCCGACGCTGATGTCCCATGGATACAGCCGATGCCCGACGCGCTCGTGGAACCGGAGTCGCAGGATCCGGCAGCCATCGTCACGGCGCGGGAAAGTGTGCGCCTGGCACTGATCGCCAGTCTGCAGTATCTGCCGGCGAGGCAGCGTGCTGTGCTCATCCTCCGGGAAGTCCTGGCGTTTCCCGCCGCCGAGGTCGCGCAGATGCTGGGTACGAGCGTTCCGGCGGTCAAGAGCCTGCTCCAGCGGGCCCGCGCCGCGCTGGAGGAGGCCGCGCCAAGCACGGATCACGTCCTCGAGCCGTCGGATCCGCAGGCACGTGTACTGCTGGAGAGGTATATGGAGGCCTTTGAGAAGTCGGACGCGGCCGCCCTGCAGAAGATCCTTGCGTGACGGCGTCGCCTTGGAGGCGACGGCGGTCGGCGCCTGGTTCGACGGCATGGCGACGTGCCTGCCGTTCCTGGCCAGGCATGTGTTGGGATCCCTCGGCCGCTGGCGGCTGGTGCCGCGGCCTGTCGCCTGTCTGGACGAGCAGGCGCACTGAGCGCGAGCCACCGCTGTCGGGCCGCTCGCCATGGCCGCCGACGGGCTGGTCGCCGCATGGCGGCGGGCTGGGACGTTTGGCGGCAGCGGCTTTGGCGCTCGGCGTGGAAGGGGCGACGCCCCCTTGAGCTGCGCGGCGATGTCGCCGATTTGGCTGGGGCTGGCGGTGATGTGCTGGAGGTTCAGCCTCTCCGGTTCCGAGCGGCCAAGAGGGCGCGTCCCGCAGAGAAGGTCGTGGGAGTCGGGTACCTCAAGCCAGGTGGTGGGGGTCTGAGGTACCTCTTGGAGATCCTTCGGGAGAGGGACGATGCGTGCGGGTGTCGGCGGGAGGCTGGAGCGGTGACAGCTCGCCACGGAGGCGGGCATGGCCCGTGGAGGTCTCCTTGGTGTGGATGGCGTGGCGGACATTGCGATGGCATCCAGGCAGCGTGATAGGAACGCTGATCTGGCTCGTCATCTCCGCCACTGTGGTCAGCGCGCTCTGGTTCGCTGTCGACTCGACCGAGCGGCAGCGGCCCGCCATAGAGCGGTACGCCGCAACCCCGATGGTCATCACCACCGGTGGTATCCGGTACCGCCTCGCCTGATGGCGGCGGTCGATGCGTTGCCCCAGGTGGCCGCAGTGATGCCTGAGCTCTTGGTGGTCGCGCCGCTCTTCGTGCGCGGTGACCTGGTGCACGTCGCGGGCGACCAGTGCCCCAGCCCGTTAGGGCACGGCTGGGGAAGTGCCCGGCTGACGCCGTTCGGCATCCGGCAGGGCAAGCCACCGCAGACGGCGGGCGGAGTCGTCCTGGATGCGGCTGGCCGGGGCGGCGAAGGTGGCCGTGGGCGAGCGGGTGGAGGTGCGGGTCGCCGGAGTCTCACGGACGTACCGGGTGGTCGGAGTCGCGGCGACGGCAGCTCCGTGGCGGCATCAGTCCGCCCTGTTCTTCACCGACGACCACGCTGCCGAGCTGGCCGGGCACCCTAGCAGGTTCGACACGCTGGGTGTTGTGCCCCATGCCGGAGCCAACCCGCACGAGTTCCAGCAAGCCGTCACCCGGGCCATGGAGCCGTACAACCCGCCGCAGGCACAGGCATTCCGCATCGCGACGGGTGCGGACCGGGGCGCCGCCGAGGGGGACCTGCCGCCCGGTGCTGCGCCGGCAGACGGGTACAACGTGTTGTGGTTCCTGGTGTACATGATGGGGCTCATCGCGGTAGGCATGGTCGCTGGCGCCATGGGAGCGTCGATCCGGCGCAGGAGCACAGAGATCGCGATCCTACGGGCCGTCGGGGCCGCCCGGGGCAGATCCGGCTGCTGCTGCTCGCAGAAGGGCTGCTGTTCTCCCTGGTCGCCACCGTGATGACGGTACCGCTCGGGGTGTTGGTCGCTCCCCTGGTGGGCGCGCGATTGCGCGACTTCGGCGTGGTGAGCGTGTCGTTCGAGGTGATTTACCGACCGCTCCCGGCCTTGTGGACCTTGCTGTTCACCCTGGCGGTGACCCTGCTGGCGAGCCTGCTGACGGTACGGCGAGTGCTGCGGATTCGCCGCCCGTTCACCATCGATCGGGATCATCCTGCTGGCCACGCCCATGTAGAGGTTGACCACGCTGACATGGTGGGCGATCACGTCGTGCAGCTCGCGGGCAATGCGCCGGCCTTCCTCTCGGCCACCTGCTGCTCCCTGCGGCGCGACAGCTCCGTGCGCAGGCGCACGATGTAGTCCACCGCTATCGGCGTCGCCGGTATCACCCTGGTCGACAGGGCCGCCGGCAGGTGCTCCTGCGCAATCGCCTGGCCGTGCAGCCACCAGGAGGCTGCCACGCCTGCCACGGCGACCCCTGCCGACGCGGTAGCCGAGGAGCGGCTGCCCACCTGGTAGAGCGCGATGAGCACGGCGCTGACCGGAGCGTCATAGCTGGGCGGTTGTCTGCTTATCACGTACAGTGCACCGACGAGCAAGGCCGTGAAAACCGCGTGCCGTCGGCTCAGCACCATGAGCCCGGCCGCGCCCACTGTCAGCAACGTGGCTTCGGGCCCGACGCCACAAGAGCGTCAGGCAACTCCAGCACGAGCACCAGGACGGCCGGCGCGAGATCACCGATCCACGAACACCTCACCCGGCCGGCGAAGGCCGCCAAGGACATGCACTCCAGGCTACGTCGGCTGCAGCCGCTCGAGAGGTTCTTGCGTGGACGGGCAACAGCGTTCGGCTTCGGCCCCGAGTGCGATCGTCGCAGTTCGCTCTCCGGTGGTAACGGCTTGAATATGCAGCTCACTGCCTTCTAGTTTGTGTCCGCCATAGTCGACGCCACCGTGATCCCCACTGACTGCCTCGCCGATGAGCGGCCGTACTGTCCCAGCAACCGAGCCTTCCGGCGAGCGCCGTGCTCGAAGCATCACATCTCTCGGGGCAGACCGTTGTCCTTCTCCTGAACCAGGAGATCGACGTCGGCGGCTTCGGGGCTGCCGACTGCGGAGAACAGCGCGAACGCTTGTCGCCAGTACGGTGCCGCGGCGCGGACACCGCGCTCTTCGAAGATCGCGTCGCCAAGCGCACGAAGGGCTCGGGCTTCACCGAGACGGTGGCCCGTCGCGCGATGCAGGGCCAGAGCCTGATGTGCCTGGGAGATGGCTTCGGCTCGCGCACCACGGGCGATGCTGGTTTCCGCGAGCGCGGTCAGGGCCAGGCCCTCCAGGATGCGGAAGGAGCGATCGCGGGCGATTGTGTAGGCCTGTTCGGCGTGTGCCGCGGCTTCTGGGAGGCGGCCGAGGCTTCTGGCGGTCGTGGCCAGGCCGATCAGGCTGGCTACTTCGGGGTGGCGATGATTGCCCTGTTTCGACGCGTCGAGAGCCTGTTGGCGGTATTCCTGCGCCTGGTGGTATCGACCGAGTTCGTGATGGACCGCGCCCATGACGTTCAGAGCGCCGGCCTCGAGGAGGCGGTCCTCCAGGTCTTGGCTCATCGCCAATGCTTGGGCAGCGAGTTCGAGGGTCTTGGGATAGTGCCCGAGATCGCAGTGGACGGCGGCTAGCAGGACCAGGCACTCCAGCTCTACACCGCGATCACCCGACTGGCGGCTGAGGGAGAGGCCCTCGTAGAGGTGCTGGGCCGCCTCGTGTAGTCGTCCCAGGCCGTACTTGACGTCCCCCATGTTGCAGAGGTGGACGGCGGGGATGTCGTTGGCGAGCTTCATGGCCTGGCCGAGATAGTCGAGGGCGAGCTCCAACTGCCCTAGATGGTTGTAGGCGACCGCCAGGTTGTTGAGATAGCTCTCCAAGCCACGTTCGCGGTCCGTTCGCCGGGTGAGGGCTCTGTTGAGATGCTCGACTGCCTGTTGCGGATACCCCAGGCGTAGGTAGGCGTTGGCCAGCCCGGCAAGGGCGAAGTTCTGGCAGTCCAGCCAGGCGATCTCCTCGGCGAGCGACAAGGCGCGCGCGTACGCTTGCATCGACAATTCAGGCCGGTCATGGAACGTTTGGACGTTGGCCAGGCTCAGCTGGATCACCGCCTCGGCCGCCGGATCACCGGCTGCGATGGCGGCGGCGAGGGCAGCCTGGGCGCAGGCGAGCCAGTTCTCCAGGCGTCTGCTCATCCAGAAGTGGCCGCGTAGTGCGTCCGTCAGCTGCCACACGATCTCGCGCTGACCGCACCCCGAGGCGTCATGGATCATCGCCACGAGATTGGTGACCTCTGCCTCCAACCACGCCACGGCGCGCTCCTGAGTGTCGAAGGCCGCCGGCGTCACGGCGCTCATGAGCGGTGGTGGCGGCAGCCGTACCCAGTGAGGGTGGAGCAACCGGGCAGCGGCCAGAACGCTGTGGAGGTGCCAGTTGTAGAGGCGCTGCCTGGCTTCCAGCAGCTCGTCGGCGGTTTCGTCAGAGAGGGCGTGCTCGGTGGCGTAGAGGCGGAGCAGGTCATGAAAGGTGTAGCGGCCGGGACCGTGCAGGCGGATCAGATGGAAGGAGGCGAGCATGTCCAGCCTTCGTCTTGCCTCGGCGTTCGAACAGCCGACCAGCGCGGCTGTGGCCTCTGCGGTGAAGTCCGTGCCCGGGAGCAGCCCCAGCAGGCGAAACAGCTTGCGCTGTGGCTCAGGCAGGGCCGTGTAGGACAGGTCCAAGGTGGCGCGCACGGCTGCTGCCTGGTCATTTCCGGCTTCCAGCGCGACCAAACGGTTGCCTTCGCGAAGTTCGCTCACATAGTCGTCCAGGTTCAGGTGCGGGTTGGCGTCGAGGTTGGCCGCCGCGATACTGAGGGCCAGGGGAAGACGGGAGCATAGTTCGCCGAGTTCCGTCTCCGCCCGGGGAGCGGCACGGAGGCGACCTTCGTCCAAGAGCGCGGCCAGCAGGGAATGAGCTTCATCCGGCGAGAAGACGTCGAGGGTGACGCGGAACGCGCCTTCTCGCGCGAACATCCCGCGCAGCTGGCTGCGACTGGTGATCAACGTCTGTGATTCCCCACCGGGAAGCAAGGGGCGTACCTGCGCCTCGTCGCGGACGTTGTCGAGCAGTATCAGCATGCGCCGCCTCGCCATCAAGGTGCGCAGCAGGGCCGACCGCGCGTCCAGCTCGGTCGGGAGCTGCTCTGCCACAACTCCCAATGCCCGCAGCAGCAGCTCCACAGCGGCGGCGGGCTCCACCGGCGCATCGGGTCCGAAACCGCGCAGATCGAGGTACAGCTGGCCGTCCGGGAAGTGGTCGCGGGCCAGATGCGCCCAATGGACGGCCAAAGTGGTCTTGCCGACTCCCGCGGTGCCGTCGAGGATGATCGGCCGTGGTGCCTGACCGCCGGACACGGGTAGGAGTTTCTCCAGCGTCGCCAGCTGGGCGAGGCGGCCGGTGAAGTGTGCGATGTCGGGAGGCAGCTGCCGGGGAGGCACTGTTGATGGGGCGGAGGTGGAGCCGGTGGTTCGTGGGCGCTGCGCCGCCTCGGCATTCAGCTGCCCGGGAATGGCGGCCACGCTGCTCACCGTAGGAGGCATCAGCAGGGTGCGATTGCCGGTGAGGATGTCGTGATGCAGCTTCCGCAGCTCGTCGCTGGGATCGACACCCAGCTCCTGCCGAAGCACGTTGCCGACTGTGTGGTAGGCCTTGAGCGCCTCAGCCTGAAGACCTGATCGATAGAGCGCGAGCATGAGCTGGGCCCACAAACGCTCGCGCAGTGGGTGCGCCGACGTGGCCGCTTTGAGCTTCACGACGATCTCATCATGGTGTCCGGACCGCAGCTCGAGCTCGAACCAGCGCTCCAGGGCCTGTACCCGCTGTTCGTTCAGCACCAGAACGTGGTCGCGATGCAGCGACTCCGACGGCACATCGACAAGGGCAGGGCCGCGCCACAAGTCCAGTGCTTGCTGGAGCAGATCGGCCTCATCGGCCTCGTCGCCGGTCTGGCCCGCGCGCTTTGCCCGGTTGACGAGGTCAAGGAAGACGGTGACGTCGAGGTCCTCCGGTGCGAGCTTGAGGACATATCCCTCATCCCGGGTGTGGATCAGTTGCTGGTCGTCACCACGGCGGAGCAGGGTACGCCGCAACCTGCCGATGTGCGTCGTAACGGCAGCCCGTGCATCGTCGGGCGTCTCTCGTCCGTCCCACATGTGTTCGGCGAGCTGATCGAACGATACGTGCTGATTAGCCTGCAAGAGCAAGGTGGCCAGGGCAATCCGCTGCTTGAGCGCCGGCACGGCCACCGTGACCCCATCGCGCACCACCTCAAGATTGCCCAGCACACCGAACCGCGTCCCCATGCCGGAACGATGCCATATTTTCCCAGGAAGAACACACGGTTCGCAGTATGGGCTATTGCCATGAAAGTGCCGATGCGCCACGTGATCCTCGCGCTGCACCTCGTGACGGCATGACGGCTTCGGCCCAGCGTATTGGGCCGGCGTAGATCGGCGAGACAGCCGCAGGCCTCTGGGGGAGGCGTCCGCTAGCGAAAGGCGGATGGATCAGTCAGGCGACAGCGAAACGACATCAATACGACGCCGGATGGCAGAAATATGAGTCGTCAGGGGCTGATCGCGAAGAATCCATTCGGTCTCCTGCCAGAAGAAGAGTTCAGAGATTGAGGTATTGATCGTGGGAGTGCACCGGCTACCCGCTCTTCCGGTGTATCGAGGCGCATCGGTCTTATGGGGTGTATCGGAACCCGACAAGACGCACTGCAGCGGGTGCTGGAGCGACGGGAACGTCCACGACGACTCCGCCGCGCTCAACGCATGAGGTGACGTAGACCCCAGCGTTGAGCACCAACCCGCGGCCACAACCACCACGCCTGAGCCGACACTCATTGCATGCCTCCGGCGCTGTGATCACGGCGATCTTCTCCGCGGCATCGCTTTGCGTATTTGACGAGCCGAGCCGCAACCGTGCTCGCCGTGATCAGCCGCCTTGGTCAGTGACCTCCGCCTCGTACGAAAGGAGATTCCACGGTGCTCAAGGACGGATCACCACCGTGGTCCCCAGTAAGCCGAGCTTGGCTACAGCGACACCCTCATGAAGGCCGCCAACCACATGGGCTTCCCATCAGGAAGCTGCAGACTCCTTTCCGCTCTGTGGTGGCCTATGCCCCCGCCGGAGTCAGCGCGTTCGGGCTCAGCGCTGTCAGCGGCCTCTTCGCGGACCGGAGCCATCTGGGATTACCGCGGTTCGATTTCTCCGTCTGCTCCGACAGCGCCGGTGTCTTGAACACTGACGTCGGCATGTGCATGCCGATCCAGCATGGGCTGGAGACGATGGTGAACGCCGACCTGGTCATTGTGCTGCCCACTGAGTACCGCCCGCTTCCTCGATCCGCGGCCCTCAACCAAGCACTGGTGAACGCGTATCACAGAGGGTCCCTCATCGCGGCCTACTGCGCGGGCTCGTTCATGCTGGCCGAGAGCGGCCTGCTCGACGGCATGCGTGCCACGACGAATCGGTCCTTGGCCGCTTACCTGGCCTTCCGCCATCCGACGATCACCGTGGAGACCGACGCTCTGTACGTTGACGAAGGTCAGGTGGTCACCGGGGCCGGTGCGGCCGCCGGCATCGACATGTGCCTGCATCTTCTGCGTCGCGAGCACGGCGTGGCCGTTTCCAACGCCGTGGCCGGAGAGTGGATGGTCGCACCGCGTCACGAAAACGGACAGACACAGTATTTTCCCAGCCCTTCGGAGAGCGGCACCCGGTCGCTCGTCAACGATGAGGACGCGCGGCTGGCCGACCTGCTCGTCTGGGCACGCACCCGCCTGAGCCAGCGGCTGTTGGTCAGTGAGCTGGCCAAACAGTCCTTGATGAGCCCTCGTACCTTCGCCCGCCGATTTCAGGCCGCTACCGGCACCACCCCCTACGCATGGCTGACCGATCAGAGGATTGACCTCGCGGAAGAACTGCTGGCGACCACGACCTTGTCGATCCGCGAGATCGCCAGTCGCGTAGGGTTCCGTTCCAACGGTGTGCTCCGCACCCAGTTCGTCAAGCGCCATGGCATCTCCCCGACCGACTACCGCCGGCGCCAACGGTCTGCGAGCGCCCATAGCCCACGTCAGTGAAGGATGTTCCCGGGCGACGACCCGCCACAATGGCCGAATGCGCACTCGGCCGCTGGCTCTCGGTCGGGCAGCGACCGGGGCACCCCGAATGAGGGGAACGCGCTGCTGTCGAAGCGCGTGAGGGCGCAGATCCGGTCGCCGGTGAGGCTCAGGACGAACAAGCCGCTTCCATGGCGCATGCCGGCGGAGGCACGAAAGGAGGCCCGAACGCCGGCTGGCCGTTGGCCCTCGTCGGCACGAGGTCAGCCCTCCCGCACGAGTTGAAAATGCAGGCGAATATCAGGGCCACGACGTCGCGGTCCTGGTATTCGAGGGGAATCGGCGGCAGGGAGGCATAGACATCGTCGGTAAGCAAGGCGACCAGCGTGTCAACATCCCCGAACTCGTTGGCGTGGATGAATCGTCCCATGAGCGTGTCGGCCACCACGCTCGCGCGGCACCCGGGCTATCGCACAAGACGAGCACGGCGACCTGGCGAGTCGGCAGCCGGGACTCGCGGCGGGCGGCCCCGGATCTGGCTCCCGCGCGGGTCCGTGCCACCAGCCGCAAGGTAGCTCTGCGTGATGGTTGGTTACGTGGCGGGGCTTTACGCCTGGGCGGTTCGGGGCGATCCAGGACCCGGTAGACGGGGGGCGGGAGACGGAGAACACCTCGGCGAGGTCTGCGATGGTGTAGGCGCCTCAGTCGTGCATGCGGCGGAGTTCGGCATGCTGTCGCGCGGACAGTTTGGGCTGTTTGCCGCGGAGGTTGCCCTTGGCCTTGGCGACGGCCATGCCCTCGCGGTTCTCATGCGCAGCAGGTCGATTTCGAACTCAGCGAACACGGCGAGCTTGTTGAAGAACCACCTGCACCCCGAAACGGCAGCGGGTCCAGAGGCTAACCAGACCACCATTCCAGGTTTCCGGACCTTCCGCGTCGCCCGCGCTCCACGACCCGGGGCCAGGTCGGCAGGCTCATCCCAAGACCGACGCCCCCGGGTATACCCGATGCCGGAGCTGCGGAGACCGGAGTATCGACCCCGGACTACATCGAGTGGAGTACCCCGAAGTTGGCCAGACAGCGGATACGCGCGCCGGGTTGGTTGAGGAAAGTGTTTGCAGGAGACCCGCGGCCTTCGGGGTCCTTTGAGGGGTGCAGCCAGGAATCACCGGCCGAACCCAGGTGTGGGCAGATGAAGCATCCGCAGCGCGGTTCTGACCACGGCAGCGCCTCCAGGGGGAAACGATGTGGTGTGCGGCCTCGGTAAAGGTGGTCTGGTTCAGGCTAAAGCCGCCACCACAACGAGGTTCTGGAACTTGCGCGGCGGGTAGCTGGGGAGGCCAAGCGGCGAGGCGCCAGCAGGGGGCTGATCCTTCCGCTCGGCCTTCCGGCGACTACGCAACAAAGACTTCCGGGATGGGCCGCCTGGGCCGCTTGGACTACCGGGTGACTCTGGCCAGCAGCTCATCAGTGACACGGGACAGCCTTTCCGCGTCCGTCGCGGAGAACAGCTTGGTGTGCACATTAAGCTCGGTGAACAGGTTGAACGCGGTCAAGGGCGGCTTCGGCGGATCGTCGAGCAGCCGGAGGAGCGGCGGGACCACCTCGGTTGGGGGTTTGGCCATCATCTTCTGTTGCCGAAGGTAGGCCTCGGTCTGCGGATCTAACTCTCCCGCGTAGCTGGTCGCCGTGGTGCCGGGGTGGAAGAGCACATACCGCACCGGTCCTCCGTCGTGCCGCTCGGCGAAGGTCACTCCGAGCAGATCGTTCAAGCGTCCGGTCATGAACATCGCGTGCACCAGGTCGTACCGGCGGGCGCTCTGCAGATCGTCCCAGGCGACCGGTGTGTCATGGCCGGGACCGGCGACGTTCACGATCACCGGCCGGTCCGTCTTCTCCAGCGGGCCGAGCAACCCGTAACTGAACAGCAGGCGGCTGAGGTAGAACAGGGCGAAGTTGTCCTCAAGTCCCTCGGCGGTCATCGACCGGTAGGACCGCATGAAACGTGCGCACAGCACCACGCCGTCGATGGCCGGATACTCCTCGGCCAGCTTGTCAATTGTGCGGCGGGTGTTCGAGACCAGGCTGAGGTCAGCCTGGACGAACACCGCCTTGCCTAGCGCCGAGTCGGCCTCCGACTCGAGTCGTTCGCCCTTCGCCGGATCAGTCCCGATCATCACGGCCCGGTCGCCTCGGGAGAACAACGCGCGGGCCAGCGCCGCACCGATGCCGTCAGTGCCACCGGTGATCACATAAGTCTTCATCGAATCGGCGTCCTTGCCATCTCATCTGCGATTCCCACGGCTGTACACGGGGCCTGGCCACTCGGTCGCCCGTCGCGACAGCTCATCTCCGCCACTGCCGTAAGCGTACGAGTAAGTCTATTGAACCATACTCGCCAGTCTAGTCAGATGGTTCATGCGCGAAAGGACTGGGAGAAGCAGGCTGGCGCCGCCGAGGCCGCGTTCGCCGTAACGTCTACCTGCTGCTGATCGGCGACAGGCAGATCGAGACCTGGACGAGACGATCGACCTGACCGTCCACCCTGTGGTGTCTTTCGTCAAGCTCGTTCCCCTGGTCCACGGGCTCCCTGCAGAACATCGCAGCTGGCTGCCTGTATCGGTATCCCGACGACGCCCACCTGAACGGTTCCGGTCAGGCCGACGCCACCCGTGAGCTGCCCGGTGGCATGGTCGCGCGCTGGAAATTCGCCCCGATGGTGCTGTCGCAGACCCTGCGCGACGCTACCCCGCCTGGCCGTCGCTGACAGATGCGCACTCAGAGAGCGGTTCCTCCGCCTCCACGGCGACCTGAGCACCTACAAGATCCATCTCGGCTCAATCCGTCCATTGCCCGCCAGACCCAGCTCACCAAGGGTGACCGTCATTCGTTCTGAGGTGTGCGCCCGGAGCCTGACCTCATTCTGAAACCTGTTGGGATGTATGAAGCAACCCGGCCTATCGGGTAATCAGGAGTGATCACCCCTTGCGGTGGCGCCGGGAGGTGTCGGCGCGGGCGGCGTCGAGGAACTTGCGCCAGGCCACGGTGACCAGCCCGTGCAGCAGGGCCTCATCCACCATGCGTCACTCCGTGATGGTCGGCGGCATGACCAGGAACGGGCGCACCTCGAGCCACTCCTGGATCGGCTTGCCGCCCGCGCCAGGAGCCGCCGACAGCTCGCTGGCCAGCTCCAGCGCCCGCTCGTAGGTCTCGACGTCGATCACCGTCCAGCTGGCGATCAGGTCCTTGGTCTCGGCGAACGGGCCGTCGGTGACCGGTGGCCGGCCTTCGCCGTCGAAGCGGACGAACGTGCCCTGCGGGGAGAGTGCCTGACGGTCGACGAACTCGCCGGTGTCCTCGAGCCTGTCGGCGAAGTCGCGCATGTACTGGTTGTGGGCGGACAGCTCCGACAGCGTCCACCGGTCCATGGGCACGTCGTTGACCGTTGCCGGCGCGCCCCGGTAGTGCTGGAGGATCAGGTACTTGGCCATCACGTTCTCCTTTGGTGCGCTACGCCCATTGTGGGCCGTGCTCACTGCGGAGACGAAACCGTGCGGCGTTTCTCGACATCGGGCGGCGCTGCGGCGCGCTGACTTTCCTCCCGCTGGCGGGCCGTTGTTCGGGTCGGAGTTCTGGACGTATGTGCGGCCGCGGCGGGTGGGACCTGGCCGGTGAGCGGGAGGCGCTCACCAGCGGCGAGGTCACGGACACCGTGAGTGACAGGCTGCTGTCTGCTGAGATCAACCAGTTCCCCGACTTGCTCGACATTATCTACACGCGCGTGGCCGACTGGCTCGCCTGCCTGACCGTCACGGGGCACCTGCGCAGTCCCGATCCGCTCTTGGCCGCCGAACAGTTCTTTGCCCGGCTGACCGGCCCGATGGACAAACGCGCACGCCTCGGCAAGCCAGGTTCCCACTGCCGAACTGCGCGGCCACCGTTGACCAGGATCGCGGTGTCTGCTGGCACAACAGCAAGCCTCGTGCCGGTGAGCGACCATGTCACGGCGCGGCGCCGGCGCGGCAGGAAACGGAGATCGCTCGCGGCATGTTGCTCGCTGTCAGAATGGGCGTGTGGACTGAGTCCCGCAGGAGGCTCCCTTCTGCAGGTTGAGCTGGTCGTGGATGAGCCCGAGATACAGGCAGCCGTCTCTTGCGTTGGGCTCGATGATGCCGCCCTCGTGCCACTCGTTCCAGGCGTAGATGCTCACGAAGTTGTCCACAGCGGAGATGTGGTGGGAGCTCGCGATGTCGGCTCGGATCTGGTTCAGGCCTTGAGCGAACAGCGCCGGGGTCTGGTCCGTGTAGTAACGGATCTTCGTCCGGTCTGGGATGAGGAGCGGGTAGCGGGGACGCTCGTCGAAGCCTGCAGCCGCGCACCGCATGAACTGCGGGGGTGTGGCGCCGAAGTATGCCGGCATCGCAGCGATGTAGTCGTTGTAGCTCTTGACCTGGTCGATACGCACTCCGCAGTAGGCGCCGTCGGCTCCCCATCGTGCGGGTGCTGCTGGGTCGAGCATGGCCTCCCAGTAGCCGAGTACGAGCACGTCCTCATTCAGCATGGCTTTGGCCTGCCGGCGGACGGCGTCGATAAAGGAGCGCGTGTCGGCGTCGCTGCCGTCGCCGAGCCCGCGTTGGTCGCACAGTCCCAGGATCAGCCGCCCATCGTTGGCGCGCAGGTAGTTGGACTGGTTGAAGAATGTACCGGCGAGCCGTTTGGCGACGGTGGTGTAGTCGCTTGTGGGGATCTGCAGGCCGTCCCATGGATGGGCGCACACGGTCAGTGCGAAGTCGATGTTAGTGCGATTGCGGGCTTGGCTGAAGGCGGCCAGTGATGCCTCGAACTGCTCGGGGGAAGTTTGCAGAGCGCTCTTCCAGTACCAGTAGAACTGGAAGAAGTCGAGTCCCGCTCCGGTTGCCTGGGCGATGTGCTTCTCCAGGGTCTCCGGCTGGGAGTCATCGTAGAACCCGATCTCTGGCTTCAGATGCGAGAAATCCCCGGCCCAACCCTGGGTGTTCTTCGGTACGGCCGGATCGGCGCCGGAAAAGTCGCGTACGCCGCCCCACCAGTCGCCGGCGCGTCCGAAGACGTTCTTCGTGGCGGTAATGACGCTGGTGGACTTCGGGTTGAACGTGCCGAAATAGATGGCTCCGGCGCGAATCCACTCGGGGTGCCCCCAGCCGAGTGCCCTGTCGACGCGGTACCCGGCGGCGATCAACTCCTGGCTGTGGTCCTCGAAGGCCACTCGCCATTCTCCTGACCTGCTGAAGCGCATTAGCCGCTTGGTGCCGGCCGTATGCCGTTGCGCCAGATGACCGGCGACGCCCTCGACCTCGAACCGTCCGGTGGCCGCCAGGCTGTCGCGCTCCGAGGCCGATGCTGTGAGCAGGTAGGAGGATCCGGAGCGTAGTCGGTAGACGGGCTGGGAGCCGGTGAACGCGGCCATTCGCCAGTGGCCGACCTGTCCGGCCTGCCGGGTGAACCCGTAGAGGCTCACCGCCGCGGCCGCCTCTGCGGTCGACAACGTGTACAGCCGGCCTTTCCCGCCCGGTGCCAGCAGTTCCATCATGGGCACCGGATCGGTGACCTTGGCCGCCACCGTGGTGGCCTCCGCATTCCCGGCCGGTGCGGTGGGACCAGCCATCAGCAGGGCAGCGGCGATCACCATCGCGGCTCCTACCCTCCAGACACTTCTCACGGGATCCCATTCGCTCGACTCGTTGTGACCGGAGAGAGTAGCCCGGAGGCATGGCGTGGTGGACGTGATCGGCTTCCGAGTAGTCGGAATGGCAGGAAAGCTGCTCAGACGGGCAGCAGTGCTTCTGATGGAGTCCTGAGGTAAAGGCCGTCCTTCTTACATGTCGGAAGCCTCTGTGACCATGGCTGCGGTCGGCTCGGCGGGATGTCGCGTGCAACGCGACCGAACCAGGATGGTGAATACGAAGACCAGGGCCGACTGCCGCAGGTGCAGGGCGAGCATGGAGACTTCCTAGTTCTCCCGGGTCGGTGCCGCCGATGGTGCCTGCCTGTCGGAAAGAGAACGGGGTCGTGTGGGAGGCGGCATGCTCACTCAACAGGCCGCGAGTCGGCGGCAGTGAACGCCTGCAGGAAGGTGTTCACGGCCGCGCGAGAGAGGCCGCGCAGTTCGGTAGTGGGAACGTGGCGCGTGCCGAGGCGTGCGCGTTTGTCCATCGGGCCGGTCAGCAGGGCGAAGAACTGTTCGGCGGCCAAGAGCGGATCGGGAGTGTGCAGGTGCCCCGTGATGGTCAGGCGGGCGAGCCTGTCGGCCAGGGCTTCGGTGATACGGTCGGCCGCGCGCGTGTGGATGATGTCGAGCAGGTCGGGGAACTGGTTGATCTCAGCAGACAGCAGCCGGCGTAGTGCCCAGGATCGCTCGTCGCAGTAGCACCGGAGCAGGCGGAGGCCGACGCCTTCGAGGGTTGCGCGAAGATCGTGCCCACCATCTGTGAGCTGGTGGACCGCAGCCAGGTTGTCGGCCAGCGCCTGGTCGGCCGAGGCGGCGATGGCCTCACGGAGCAGGGTCTCCTTGTCACCGAAGTGGCTGTACACGGTGGCCTTGGCCACACCCGCCTCCCCCGCGATCACGTCCACACTGGCTTGGGCGTATCCCGCACGGGCGAAAACGGCGAACGCGGCAGCGAGCATCGCCTGCCGCTTGTCGATCCGTCCACGCCCCGCGACGGCTGCACTCATGGCGTCAGCATACGCGAGGGCCCGTAAGAGCAGACTTGTGAGTCTGGCCGAAGAGATTGCGCCGGGATTCGCTCAGCCGATCTTGTGGCCGCCGTGCTCAGCGGCTCCTCCCGCGAAGACGACCTGGTCCTCGAGGCACTGGCGCAGGCTGTCCATGCATGCGCCGGGACGTCTGCAGTGCGTCATGGAGATCTCCATGCTGAAGACACTGGCCGGAAGCAGCGCAGTCACCATCGAACGTGCCCGAGGAGGAAACCACTGGTCACCACCGTGTTCGTGCCAGAGCCGTCATGGACAGACCCTGTCAGGACAAGCACGCGACCTGGACGGGCGGCGAATTCCACTTCGCCGCCCGTCTTGGGGATGCCGATCTCGGCTGCGATGACGCCGGGCGGCAGAGCTCACCCTTGGGCCCATGCCGACGCCATTTCCGCCGGTTGGTTGGCAGAGGAAGGAGGGCCCTAACCGGCCTGCCGCACGTTCTTCGATGTTCCCGCGACTCTCGCTGGACTGGTGAGGACCTGCAGTTCGGTGAAGCGGTGAAGACCCCATGGGCCGTTGGTCACGCTGATTCCGCTGTGCTTATGGCCGCCGAAGGGCAGGTCCGGGCGCAGGCCGTTGTCGTGTGGCAACTGGGCGAAGCTGGTCTCGACGACGGTCAGCCGCGTGCCGACACCGATCTTCGAGTGCCTGGAGATCTTTCACAATCGGCGACGGCATAGCAGCCTGGGCATGCTCACCCCGATACAAGTTCGAGAACGCACCCACCGTGGCATGACAATCCAAGATCGGGAACACTCGGATTTGTGCGATTCCTTTCGCTCGTCGCAAGGTCTTTATTGATATGCCGACCGACTACGCTGTCAGGCTGCTGGGCGCGGCCATCGACTATGCCCATGAATGCGTGACGCCCGTGCGGCCGCAGGACCTGCCGAAGCCGACGCCCTGCGCTGTCGGAGATGTCGAGGCGCTGCTGTGGCGCCTGAACGACGCGCTTGAACTCCTCTACGAGGCCCTCACCGAAGCGGTGATCAGCTGGGAGCCTGTCATTCAGACGGGGGACGATCCTGTTGCCTTCTTCCACGTCCGGACGCGCAGGCTGCTGGCCGTGGCCGCGACGAGTGCGCGCCCGGACAGCCCTATCGCGATCGGTGATCGCTACCTGCCCCGGGGGCTCCTCCTTGCCGCGTGCACGGTGGAGATCACCGTTCACGCCTGGGACGTCGCCTGGTCCTGTAGACGCGACCAGCCTGTTCCGCCGCCGCTGGCCACTGGTGTCCTGGAGCTCCTCCCTCTAGTCCTGACCACCGGTACCAGCCACTTGCAGCATGGCCCGCCCTTACCTGTTCCCGATGGTGCCAGCCCAGGCGACCGACTCATGGCGCGGTTCGGACGGCGGGTCTCGTCGTGACCTCACGACAGAGTGCTAGGTGTGCCGAAGGAAGGAAGCAGGTCCTGCTTACCGAACACGGCAATCCGGCTGATGCCACCCGGCGTGACGGTGAGGACGGCGAGGCCGAAGGCGTCGTAGGAGCCGTCCTCACCGCGTAGGTAGGCGGCAGCGGCGGGCTGCCCGTTGGCCTGGACGGCAACCATCCGCCAGGTTCCGGGAGAGCCCAGCACCCGGGCGAGGTAACGCAGGCAGGTGTGCAGCCCGGAGAACCACGTGGAGTACCCGACCATCTCCAGCGCGGCGTCCTTGCGCAGGGCCCGCTCCAGAGCCGCCAGATCCGCCTTCTCGAAGGCGGTCATGTACTGCTCCAGCAGGTCCTGGGCATCGTGCTCGGTGAGTTTCTCGTGCGTGGTGTCGAGATCGGTCAGGGCCGCGCGAGCGCGCTGCAGCGTGCTCTTGACCGCGGCCACGGAGGTCTCCAGCATGGTGGCCACGTTCGCGGCGGGGAATTCCAGCACCTCGCGCAGCAGGTAGACCGCCCGCTGCCGCGGCGTCAGCTTCTGGAGGCTGGCAACGAGCGCGAGGCGCAGTTGTTCGCGCGAGGTGATGATGGAGGCGGGATCGCCCGGGCCGGCCGTGACCATCGTGTCGGGGATCGGCTGCAGCCAGAGCACGTCTCCGCTCGCCGCTTCGGGCGGGGCGTCGGGGTCGCCGCCCGCCGGCCCGAGGCCGGAGGGCAGCGCACGCCGGTTGCGTTGCTTGCGCTCGTTCAGGCAGGCGTTGGTGGCGATCGTGTAGAGCCAGGTGCGAAGGGACGAGCGTCCTTCGAACTTCTCAAAGCCGCGCCAGGCGCGCAGGTAGGTCTCCTGCACCAGGTCTTCGGCTTCGTGCACCGAGCCCATCATGCGATAACAGTGCGCCAGCAGCTCGCGACGGTACGGCTCCGCGAGCGTGGCGAACTCCTCCTGCGTGTGCACCGTGGTCCTCTCCCGCCTGTTGTGTCGACTCTCGCTGAGCCGTACCCATGAGGACCATCCAGGGCGGTCAAAGGAATCGCTGCCGAGACCCGGAAGCGGGTATCGGCGACCGCTCTGTCCCTGGCGCGAAGGAGACCTTGACCTCGATCATCTTCTCGACGTCGCCAGGTGACTGGCCTGCCGACTCGGCGCCCGTGGACACCGTCGGCAGCAAAGAGTCGGTGTCGAGCGCTGGCTCCTTTTCGGAGGTGGTGATCCAGTCGTCGCCCGCCCGAAGGGCAAACCGGGGTGGCGCCGGGCCCGAGTAGGCGAGCCAGATCGTTCCCTACCACTGGGCCACGCAACGCGAGAGGTTGTACGAATAGCGATCTGGGTCAATGCTGCCCCGACTGGGCCCTGGCGGAGCTCTCACAATGGGCTGGACAGCAGCGTCGAATCCGTCAAGAGCGCTCTGAAGCGGGCGCGGGCCACGTTGAGTGCCCACCTTTCCGAGCCTTCATGGAGCCCATGAGAGGACGGATGCTGCCGCTCTGGCGACGTTGCTGAGCAGGTCGATCACCTGGCTGCGCGAGGAATCGTCCCCTTGTAGACCTCGGCTGTGGATCGCCTGATGAGGAGAACGTGCACAAGATTGCGGTGCGTCGCCAGCCGGAGGCTCGCGTCGCCTCCGTCAGCACGATCCCTTTTCCTGGCATCGACGGTCTTCACAGAGGCGGGCGCGGTTGCTCGATCATCGCGCCCACCATGCGTCGTACCTGCCGCCTTCCCCAGGAGCTTTCACCGTGGACACCATCACCCTGCTTGATCGCGCACATGCCTGGAGCGCCGGACACATCGCGGCGATCAGCCAGCAACACCTGGCCGCGCCAACGCCTTGCCCGCCGTGGAACCTGCGTGAACTTCTGCATCACCTGATGCAGATACTCCTGGTCATCTCCAACGCTGCTGAGGGGCGGCCCATCGATGCCAGTTGGCGGGACAACGACGGCAAGGCGCCCGCCGTTGATGCGCTCGGCAAGTCACCGATCGCCGCCTTCGAGACCATGACCACCCGGCTGGCGACAGCCTGGCGGAAGCCCGGCGCCTTGGACCAGACCTGCCAACTGTCCTTCGGCGCTGTGCCAGCCATGGTGGTGACTGACATCCAGTTGCTTGAGGTCGTGGTGCACGGCTGGGACATCAGCCATGCAATCGGCCGCACCGCTGTCATCCCGGATGATCTAGCCGCCGCCGTCCATGCCTTCGCCCAGGGACCTGTGATCGAGGGCAAACGTGGCACCGCCTTCGCTGCTCCCCAAGAGATCGCTGAAACGGCTTCGGCCTCTGATCGGCTCCTAGCCTTCCTTGGCCGCCGGCTCGCCCGCCGCGCCTGACCCACACGATCAGGGCAGGCTCAGTCAGGCGAGGGGCAGGCGGAAAGGGTCCGCCGGTCGCCGGCCGCCGAGCGGAGCAATCGTAGCGATTCCTTTTCCACAGTGGACGGTCTACATGCATGAACACGACGTTCAGCAGGCGGCGCCCACCTGGTGCGGGCCTCAAGCACGAGCGGCACAGCCATGACGTACGAAAGGGAGATCATGACTTCCCTCACACAGCCTCACATCGACCGCGAGGTCCGCGCTGTCATCGATCAGGTGTACCAAGCCTGGGCCGAAAACGACGCCGACGCTTTCGTTGTCCCCTACGCGCAGGACGCCACCGCTCTGTTGCCAGGCTCCTACCTGCCCAACAGGGAGGCAATCCACGCCAGCATGAAAGCCGCATTCTCCGGCCCGCTCCTCGGCTCCACACCCGTCCATGAGGTGGAGGCCATTCGTTACCCCTCTCCGGACACGGCTATCGTGATCGGCAAGAGTGCGACCGTCCTGGCCGGGCAGTCCGAGCCCGTGTCGACCAGCCGCGGCCACGACACCTGGGTTCTCTCCCGATACGACGGCATGTGGCAGGTCCATGCCTTCCACACCAGTCCCGAGTAGGGGGATTGCGGCGGCGCACGCGCCTGGCCCTGCAGTCCGAAGCCGCTTCAGGGGGCCTCACGGGAGCAGCGATTCCTTCTCAGCGTGAGGCTTGTCTCAAAGGCGAAGGCTTGCCGAAACAGCGCCGCCCGCGGCCAGAAACCCTGCATACCCATACCTGTGCCAGTTACGGCATGGGTATCGCGTGCCTGCTGCAGGCAGGCGACTACTCAAGGAAACCCACGCCGTCCTCCTTAAACGCATTCATGGTGTGACGGCGTATACCGCAAAGGAACTCTGCACATGACAGGCAAGACTGATTGGCTGACCGAGCACTACCGGCAGGTCAACGCGGCGTTCGCGCAGAATCCGCCGATCTCGCTGGAAGAGTCCCGCGACCTCAATGACCACTGGAGCGGCGCGACCACCGAACCTGGTGGGGTCGACTATGTCGAGGTGGACGCGGGCGGCGTGCCGGCCATGTGGGCGACGCCGAAGGCCGGTGTGGAAGATCGGGTGCTTTTGTGCCTGCACGGAGGTGGGTTCATCGGCGGTTCGATGTACACCCATCGCAAGATGTTCGCGCATCTGGCCAAGGCCGTCGGTGCCAGGGCCCTCATCGTCGACTACCGCCTGACGCCCGAGCACCAGCACCCCGCCCAGATCAACGACACCTTCGCAGCCTACCGTTGGCTGCTCGATCAGGGCATCAAGGCAGAGCACATCGCTGTCACCGGCGACTCGGCAGGCGGCGGGCTCAGCGTGCAGACGATGTTGCACGCCCGCGACAACGGGCTGCCCGTCGCGGCGGCCGTGATGCCGCTGTCGCCCTGGTTCGACATCGAGAACGGTGGCCAGACCCGCACGACCAACCGGATGACGGACGTCCTGTTCGGCGGCGAGACACCGATGAATCTGGAATTCTTGGTACAGATCCTGCTGGGCGAGCACGGCGACCCCAAGGACCCGGCCATCAACGCTCTCTACGCCGATCTGGCTGGCCTGCCCCCGCTGTACATCCAGGTCAGCAGCACCGAGATGATCCTCGATGACAGCCACCGGCTCGCCACACTCGCCGAAAAGGAGGGCGTGGAGGTCAAGGTAGAGATCTTCGAAGACCAGCAGCACACCTGGCACATGGGCGCCGGCCGCGCCCTGGCCGCCGACGAGGCGATCAGGAAGCTGGCGCAATGGGTGCGCCCCCGGCTCGGCCTCGCCTGACGCCATAGACCTTGAAGCCCCTGGGCGGCCATCTTCGCCGGCCGAGATGCCCGCCCAGGCTCCCTCCCTTCCCCGTGCACCGTCCACTTGTACGACCTGGTCAGTCGACCACGCCCGGCTCACTCACTCGTTCACAAGAGGCTCCGATGACGATCCACACGCATGACACCTCGATCGCCGAGCAGGCGCAGAAACTGACGGCGACCATGATGAGCCAGGCACCCGCCGGCACGCTCAGCCCCTTCACCGCCGAACAGGCTGCACTGCGAGCCGCGGGGGTCCCGGCCGGGCTCGCCACGCTGGGATTCATGGTGCCCGACATGCCCCTCGTCGATGTCAACGGCCATGCGACGTCGCTGTATGCGATTACGGGCGGCCGGACGACCGTGCTGGTGTTCTACCGGGGGGTGTGGGGACCGTACTGCAACCTGGCGCTGCGGACGTACCAGAAGCGGCTACTGCCGCAGCTGGCCAACCGTGGCGTGGAACTGGCGGGTATCAGCCCTCAAACCTTCCAAGGTTCGCTGGCCATGCGGCAGCAGAATGAGCTGACGTTTCCGGTCTTTTCTGACGTGGGAAACCGGCTGGCCGCCGGTCTCGGCATTCTCACGCAGCCCACGCCGGACGCCCTCGCATCCCTGGCCCGGCTGGGCATCGACGTGGCCGCCGCCAATGCCGATGGCACGGTGACGGTGCCGATGCCCACTGTCGCCATCATCGACGGCGCTCATGTTCTCCGATGGATCAGTGTCCACCCCGACTACACTTCGCGAACCGAGGTTCCGGACATCATCGCCGGCCTCGACGCCTTGGCCTAGTGCGGTGACCACGAACGTTCACTGGCTCTGATTGCGGTTTCCTTCGTTTCGGACGGCAGGCGGTCCCCGTACCCGATAGTCACGAATTTCGCCACAACAGGGCCCTTTCCTTTATTCGTATGGAGTGCTCACCGATACCGACTCTCGACCGTGCCCAAACTCATCGCAGACATGAAGGAGCCGCTCTCCACGGTCGTGCCAGTCCTCGACTCTCCCGGTGGCCGGGTTTGGGATCACCGAAGCCGCAACCATTGAGGAGGCCGTCCAACTCGTGTCGAAGACCCCATGCGCAGTTGCACAGGGTGTGGTCGAGGTCTGGCCGTTGCAGGAGTCGTAGACAGTGGGCAACGCGCCCCACCGACGCCCGCCTGGCCGAGCTGATCGGCGAACGCGCCATGCGCAGCAGCGACTTTAGCCACTCTCTGGGCACAGGGGATGTCGCAGAATGCACCGTCCCTGCCACGAAAACGATGGTAGCGTGATACTAGTTAGAGTGCTTTCATCATGCAAGAAATGGCGAGGCGCATGCTGGGGCGGATGTACGAAGGCGAGGACTGCGCGGCAGCGCGGGCGCTGGAACTGGTCGGTGAACGCTGGAGCCTGCTGATTCTGCGCGACGCGCTCTTCCGGCATTTCACCCGGTACTCCCAGTTTCAGAGCAGCCTGGCGATCGCGCCGAACATCCTGGCCAAACGCCTCAACACTCTGGTTGAGGCTGGGATCTTACGGACACATGCTCTTGAGTCCCGGGGCCAGGAGTATCTGCTGACCGAGATGGGCCAGTCACTCAAGCCGGTCATTGTCTCGCTGACGCGATGGGGCGATCACTGGATCGGCCCGGGACCGGTGGACATCGTGCACCAGCAGTGCGGCACAGAGGTCGAGTACGAGATCCACTGTGCCGCCTGCGGCGATGACGTCGACTTGGCGGATGTTCAGACCCGCCTGCGATCGCGTCAGCCGGCTGAATATGGGGCCAATGGCATCCGATCTGCGGGCACGGTATGAGCGGCGACTCCTCACGCACCAGCAGTTCGACACACGTTCCGACTGCTCATCGGCCGATGAATCGGCGGCCACGACGCCGGGTAGATGTCCGACGGCGTGGAATCGATCGCTTTAGGCCTTGTCTAGGGTGATCCCGAGTTCGACCATGGCGGGGGAGGGTGGCCCGCCTTCCGAGCGTTCGGTCTTCCTGCCGGGCACACGCGGCGCGAGGGTGTGCGGATCGACCGCTTCGACGGGAGCTCCCGTGCTGTAGAAGCCCTGTGGCTGCTGATCGCGGTCATGCGGCGCAAGCCAGAACACACGCCGGAGGAAGGTCCCCGAGGTCGGTGATCCCTTGGCGGCCGAACCCAGGATGGCATAGCCCACCATCCTGCCGTTGCGGTAGTAGACGGGCTTGCGGCCGCGGCTTGGCAGTCGGTCGAGGGACTGGCGGACGTAGTCGAGGTCGCGGATGTCCTCGAGCCATACCAGCTCGATTTCGTGCGTGAGGTCGTCGGGTGTGATCGAAGCGCTCACCGCTGCAGCTCCTCACTGTCAAGATCGGAGATCAAGCCAAGCCCTGGATAGAACTTGCGAGAGTTCGACAGGAGCATCTCTCTCGGAGAGGCCATCCCCAAGGTGTCGCGCAAGCGGGCTGCGAAAGCCCGAGCCGAGACGGGGGTAGCTCCTTCGTGACCACACCAACGAGTGTAAGCGCTGTAGAGGCTCGCTTGCTCGGCCCGTAGGGTCGGATCGAGCTTGCACGCCTCGGTGATGAACCGGCCGACGACATCTTCTGTCGCCTCGTAGGCGTCGGTCGCCAGCTGCACGCGAGGCGGTCCGGACAGGTCCTTCCCACCCCTCAGATAGCGGCCGGCGCCTTCGATCAGCAAAGCCAGGATGCCCGGTCCTTCTTCCTGAACAAGGATGCGGGCGAGGTTGTCGATCTTGCGATCTTCGGCGACCACTCGCTCGAACGGGATCAGCCGGAGCCGACGCCAGAAGGCGAAACCACCGGTCGTCACCTCGGGACGATGGTTGCCGAGCAGCCAGAGGTGATGGGTGGGGTTGAAACTGAAGAAGTCCTGGCGCATCCGGCGGGCCTTGATCTTGTCTCCGCCGGTGAGGAGCTTGACGCGAGCCTCGTCGAAGCGGTCGCCGGGCTTGAGCTCCGAGCACACAATGACGCGCCGACCGTGCAGCTCCGCCAGCTCCGTCGGATGGCTGTCGAAGGTCTTGGCCATCAGGAAGCCGGGAGGGGCCGCGTCGGCGTAGTCGCCCAGCAGCTGCAGCATCACCTCGACCAGCACGGACTTGCCGTTCTTGCCCTGCCCGTACAGGAACGGCATGACCTGGGCGCCAACGTCTCCGGTGATCGAGTAACCCAGGAGTACGTGAAGGAAGTCAATGGTCTGGCGTCCTTCGTCGTCGTTTCCGAAGGTGTCCTGGAGGAATCGCTCCCATCGGGGTGTGGCTGACTGCTGGGGGGAGACGGTGGTGGAACGCGAGTGCGCCTGCTTCAGTGGATCAGGGGGCGAGATGGCCCCGCTGCGCAGGTCCACGACCCCCGCCGGGGTGCACAGCGCATAGGGGTCGGCGTCGAGCAGGGACGGCGCCAGGACCATGCCCGGAGCTGCCTTGGCCTGCGCCAGAAGGGCGTGCATCCCCGTGGTGGACAACGCGCGCCGCCGATGCCGTCGCAGCTCGGCGGCGCTGTATCGGCCTCGGGGGTCGAAGGTCGCGAGTTGCTCGGCCATCTCGCCCGCTGCCCACACGACGGCATCACTCTCGTCGAGCACCCACCGGTGGTGCGCCCAGCGGAACCAGCCCATGCCAGGGACGTACCGGAAGTCGCGGCCGTAGAGCTGCACGAACAGCTTGGCGTTGCCCCGGTCGGTCAGGCTGTCGGGCAGGAGACCCTCGCTGCCGACGATGGCCGGCTGTTCCGGGCGGCGCGGGGACAGCATTTCGGAGCCCGCCACATCGGACAGGTCGAGGATCTGCTGGGCGGCGACGACCGGGTCGAATTCGTTTCGGCTTTCGGACGGGATCATGGCCGTTCCTGAGGATGGAACGGTCGACGCTGCCCGGCGGCCAGGGCCGGAGTCGATGATGCGCTCGAACCGTCGCTCCTGGCCGGGCCGAGCGTGCTGCGCGGCTCGGGTGAGGATGGCGTGGGCGGTGTCGTGCGTGAGGTAGCCGGTGCCGATCAGCCCGCCGGCAGTGTAGGCGGCGCGGTTGAGCTTCGCGCTGAAGCCGGCTCCTTCCGGCACCAGATGGCAGGCCTCCACGTCCGCGACGAGGCGTCGTAATGCCCGGTCGCCGACAGTGCCCAGGCCGCCGCCGGCCTCCAGCACGGCCAGGCGGGCGCGCGGCGGCACGGCAGGTGTCCTCGGTGCGGGATCCGGGGAGGCCAGGTGCCCCGTTCTTGTCAGCTCGAGGCGCAGCCACGAGGGGAGGGGGGCGGGGTCTCTGCAATCGCCGACGGCAGTGTAGGCGCCGTCCTTCGTACGGGTCCCCGGCGCGATGATGTATCCGCCGGTGGCGCGAACATCAACTTGCCAGGCCAGTCCACGACCAGGTCCCGACCCGGTGGAGCACAGGTACGTCTCGCCGGGAGCCGCCCGATACCACGCATGCATCCCTCCCGAGGGAGTGCGTACCCGCAGGGTGGATTCGTCGTCGGCGGGACTCGGCTCGCCGCGCAGGGCGGCGAGCAGGGCGATGGTGTGGAAACCGTTGGTCAGCCCGGACAGGTTGACCCGGGGATCGATGGTGATGCCAGGCAGGAGGCGCTTTCGCTCGGGGACCGGGGTGGGATGGGCGTCGATGTCGATCACGACCAGTCGGGCCGGTCCGCAGGCCACCCCCACCCCGAAGCCAGGGGTATGTGTCCACCAGGAGGTGATGAGCTCCTGGTCGAGCGTCGCCGCGAGGAACCCGTGACACCAGCGGCCCTGCTTCAGACATGGGCATCCCCGTGTCGTGTGGCCCCGCTCGCTGCACGACGGGCAGTTTCCGGCAGGGGTTTTCGCGCCCGGCCGTAGCGGGTGCACCGGCCACGCCTGACCGGCGCACCACCGAGCAACGTCCAGCGGCCGGGGGAGAGGGAGCGCCGCGCGGGGACGGTGGTAGTCGGAGTGCAGCGCCACGCTTTCCCTCTCTGCCTCTGATCTGATGTCCGGCTGAGTCGCTACCCGTGGGGACGTCGCACTGATGGCGGGTGCGCCTTGCGGCGAAAGTGACCGTAGCGACTGAAGCGACTGAAGTTTGGTCCGGCGTCAAGCCTAGCCGAGACACCCACCTTGGAGAGGCGTCCACCTACGATGGCCGGCATCGTCGCGAAGCGCTTTTGGGCGCTGCTTCCCTCTGAGAGACCAGTCGCAGCACGAGGGGCGGGATTCGGCCGCATCATGAGCGACTGAAGCGACCACAGACGACCACTCATGTTTTGAGACAAGGGGCGGGGTGGGACATCGCTCTGAGGTCGCGTCGCTTCAGCCGCTCAACAGGCGTCCCTTTAGGGCTGACTGCAGCGACTGAACGGTGGAACGGTGCTCTCGCTGCTGCACTATGCCGGTCGCTGCTCGCGGTCGGCGATGGTGCGCTCTGCCCGGGATGGCTGGAGTGAGGGCTCCGCTCACCGAGCCCTTCTTGATCAAAAAGCGACTGAAGCGACTGTAATCCGCTATTGGCTCGGCGGCTGCATGCCAAAAAGTACGACCGGCGCATCTTGTTGGCAACTTGAGTCGCTTCAGTCGCTGCGCCGTCGCGTATGCGGCGATGGGATGTGGTTGGCGGCGGCCCCTTAGGAGGGGGCAGAGTGCCTCGCGAGGGGAGGCCGGCGCCAGCAGGATGACGGATCTAGGCGCTCATCATCTCCCCTCCGGAGTGGGGGATCCATGTCGTCGCGGATCACGGAGCCCCGCTTTGGTGATCACATCGGCGCCAGCAGCCTTCACGAGCGCGACAGCGCCTGCATATGTCATTCGCTCCCCCCGATCCGGTCGAGGAGACGTGGCTTCGAGCGCACTCGGGAGCGCGGTGCTGCATCTCCTCGCGCAATCGTGGATCGCTGGTGCATCGCCGTCATTCATCCCGTGTCAACGTTGAGTAGCGGGCGGTCTCACAGATAGGGACCAGACCCGGGCAGGAAAGGAATCGATGGCGTGACCTACGCGTCCTGTGGGATGAGTCACCCTCGTCCGTAGGATCGCGGCCGACCCTTCGTCGGCAGTGAGCCCCCCGCTGCTACGCAGCGCCACCGATTCTTTTGCTGCTCGCCGGTGGTCTTCATAGCGAGGGCCGGGTCACCCCGTCGCCCGAAACCGACCCGCAGTTAGCGCAGGCGGGGTGAAGCGCCCTCACGCTCAGGCGTCCGGGCGGTGTGCGTTCCATCCGCGCCACCACACGAGAACACATCAAGCAACGGAGAAATGCTCGCTGTGAACGTGCCGATCTTCGCGACGTCAGCCGGCCACCCAGGGTCGAACGTCGGCTACGACCCATACCCGCCAGTTCCTTCCATCCTGCGCCGGCTCGATTTCACCAAACCCAGCGTCGCCCGCATCTACGACCATCTCCTGGGTGGCCGAGACAACCTCGCGGTAGATCGCGCGGCCGCTGGGGCCCTGCTCAAGCAGGCACCCGGTCTGAAGGAGTCGGTCCGTGACAACAGGGAGTTCCTGACGCGGGCGGTCGAGCACCTGGCCGCTCAGGGAATCAGCTTCTTCCTGGACCTCGGCTGCGGACTACCCGCTGCCCAGAACGTCTACGAGATCGTGGCTGGCCGAACCTCTCAGGCGCGCGTCGCGTACGTTGACAACGACCCCATGGTCGTCATCCACGGGCGGGCGTTGCTCGATGTCGACGAGGCCACCACGATGATCGAGGCGGATGTGCGCGACCTAGCCAAGATCTTCGCCGACCCGTACGTCGTATCGATGCTTCAAGAAGGCAAGCCCGTGGCGGTGCTGGCCACGGATGTGTTCCCGTTCGTGGAGGAGGCCGACGACCCCGCCGCGATCATGGCGGAACTCGGCGAGGCCCTGCCCGCAGGAAGCGTGATGGTGCATTCGCACCTCAGCTCCGACGGCCTTGACCAGCGTCAAGTCGCGGCGATCGAGCGGGTGTACGCGGGTACGTCAGCCCGCTTGACGCTGCGCTCCTCCAAGCAGATTGCGGATTTCCTCGGCGATCGATGGCAAGTCGTCGCTCCAGGCGTGACCAACGTGAATCGATGGCTTGAGAATCTCGCGCCGCTGAACGACCCATTAAGGAGCGGGACGTATGTCGGAGGCATTGTCCAGGTGCGTCCTCGTTGACAGGAGCGGGCAGGGGCGCCCAACCGAGGCTCTCTGCCGCAGCGGCCCCAATCTCTGTCCAGTGGCAAGAAAAATGATGGAATAGGCAGAAATACCACTGTCGCTAGCTGTAGATAACCTCCATTCTTTATGGAATCTGAAACATGCGGGAGCAATGTAATGAAGGACCTTCCGGCCGACAGGACGGCGTCGTACACCGTGCTGTACGAGGGGTACGGCAGCGATGGTGTGGCGAGCACGGTCGGATATGTCCAGGACGGCGAAGTCCGCTTGGTGACTGACCCGGGCATGGTCAAGAGCCGGTCGCTCATTCTCGATCCGTTGCGGACGCTGGGCGTGGAGCCCGAGTCGGTGACCGACGTCGTCTTCAGCCATCATCATCCCGACCACACACTGAACGCGGCGCTGTTCCCAAACGCCAGATTTCATGACCACTGGGCGATCTACTTCGGTGATCAGTGGACCTGGCGGGACGCCGAGGGCTACGAGCTCACGCCGTCGATCAAGCTGATCAGGACGCCTGGGCACACGCATGAGGACATCACCACGCTCGTCGGCACTCCGGGCGGGGTCGTGGCCTTCACTCACGTATGGAACGACGCTACGTCCGCAAGCGACAGGCACGCCGTCGATCTTGACGCTCTGCATCGCGGCCGTGAGCGAGTATTGGCGGTGGCCGACATCGTGGTCCCCGGCCACGGTGCTGCCTTCATCCCTGGCATCGACACGCCCCGCTAAATCCTTGGGTCGAGGATCTGATCGCACCTCACCGACGCACAGCCCATAGCTGTTGACTGCATGGCGATCAAGGCCTGGTCCGGCGTTCCCTAGGGACGTGAGTAGCGACCAGGCCAGGCGGGCTCTGCGACGGCCTTGCAAAAGGCTTCGACCTGCAAGGCAACCATGATTCCGAGAAGGCCGGCGAAAGTCGCGATTGCGGTCTTCAGGTCCGTCCTGAAGTAGAAGAAGGCCCCGAGGATCGAGGAGATCGCGGCGCCGATGATCGTCGGTATCCAGTCCGGCGACCCGTCGGCGTGTCACGTCGACCACCCGTCCATCCGCAGTTCGACAGAGTTCAAGGCCGCACCCTAAAGATCACAATCTCAGGGATTGTCTGCAACGTGGCGAACAAACTTCCGAACCCCTCGGCGGCGCGGGCTCCGAGGCAAGGAGGTCAAATGGAAGCCGATGCCACGCCGATCGGGTGGCGGCCTCACGGCGTTGATGTCCGATCTTCCGCCCTCCATTGAGCTAGTGCCTCATACGCGGAGAGCGACCGATCTTGAGCGTGCGGGCAGCGTCCGTGACGGAGACGCCGTCGTCGCCCAAGCGGCGCAGCAGGGCCAGTTCGGCGGGGTCGATGACGCGGGGCGGCCGGTCTTCTTCTTGCCGGGCAGCACAGGACCGGTGGCTTGGCGGCGCTTGGCGGCAGCTATTTCCCAAGGGTTGTTGGATAACATAAAGTCCCAACATGTCTAGGGAAAATGGCGAGGGGCTCGTGCCACTACGCGCTCTGGCCAACCCGTTGCGGATCCGCATCGTGTCCTTGCTCACGGGAGCATCCATGTCGGCCACCGAGGTCGCCGAGGAATTGGGCATCGCGCACGCCTCCGCCAGCTACCACCTGCGTCAGTTGGCCAAAGCCGGATTCTTGCAGCAGGCCGACGGCGCGCCTCAGAGTGGCAAGGGCCGACCGCGACGTCGCTACCGCTACGACCCCTCCAGCGCGGCCCGGCTCGACCGTTCAGACGGCAGGCAACTGCTGCACCAGGCCGTGAGCACCGATCTGGCCCGGCGCTTGGCGCAGACACGCCACCAGCGATTAGCGATGGACGCCGAGGTATGGCTGGACCGATCCGTCTGGGAGGAGATCGTCGACCTGATCGACCAGGCGGTGGCGCTCCTCCACGACAAGGCCAGCCCGCCTCACACCGGCGACGCCGTCAAGGTCAGCATGACGGCCACGCTCCTGGAACTCGACGACCAGCGATGACCGGTCGCCTGCTCACGTGCACAGGCTTCTGCTTCCTGACGATCGGGCTGCTCATCCCGGCCGTCACCGGCCCGCTCGGCCAGAGCGCGAGCATGATCGGCATCTCGCTGGCCGTCACCGCGGTAACCGCGCTGCTCGCCCGCCCCGTGGCCGGATGGTTGAGCGATCACGCCGGTCGCGCGACAACCGTCAGTGCCGGCGCGCTCCTGCTGGCCGCCACTTCCCTTGCCCTGCGCATCACGGACTCACTGCCGCTCTTTCTCGCCGCCCGCGCTGTCGCGGGTGCTGGCGAGGCCTTGACCTACGTCGGTCTCGCGGCCGCTTCCAGCGATCACAAGCGCCCCGGTACGGCGATCAACCATTTCTCCGTCACCGTCAACGCCGGACTGCTCACGGGGCCGGTGATCGCTGAAGTCCTCTATGCCGCCGCCGGCTTCGCCGCGGTGTGGTGGTTCGCCGCTGGCATGGCCGTGGTGAGCGCCGGAGTCGGTCTGTCGCTCGGCGACGCCAGAAGAGCGCCTACGCTGCGCAAACACCGAGATCCCGGCGATCCCCGTCAGCCGCCACAGATGGGTGCACCCCGCAGGCCTGCGCGCCGGCTTTGGCTACCTGGCCTCGGTGTGGGGATACACCGCGTTCAATGGCTTTCTGCCCCTGCACATCGCCGCCTTCGGCGGCGGGGCCAGCGGCATGCACTTCGTCGTCTACGGCTGCATGCTCTTCACCGTACGGCTGGTGGCAGGACAGCGCCATCTGGCCGCGATGGCCCCGCGTCCGATCGCCGCCGCGGCCCTGGCTCTCACCGCAGCGGGGCTGACCCTGCTGGCGGCCTGGCTGTCGGTGAGCGGTGCCCTGTGCGCGACGGCGCTGATTGGTGCCGGACAGGGGCTCGCGCTACCCGCCATCCTCCGGATGGCCGTCGACTCTCTGCCCCTGCAGGAGCGCGGCTCGGCCGTGGCGACCACGACGGCGTTTTTCGACATCGGCTTTCTGAGCGCCGCCCTCGCCCTCGGCGTGCTGGCACAACATCTCGGCTACGCGGCCGGCTTCGCCCTCGCAGGCGCGGTGTCCGCCGGTGCCGCGCTGCTCTTCCTTTCCTTCCCCCACCAACGGCGTGAAGCCTCACGCGAAGGAGTCAACCGTGACCATTCCCCTCACTGACCTGGCTGGCTACGCCGACGTGGTCTTCGACGTCGCCGTCCCCGTGCTGGCCGGCGACCGGGTGCTGATCAACGCGGAGATCGAGCACGCCCCGCTCGCCCGCGCACTGACAGAGGCCGCCTACGCCCGGGGAGCACGCTACGTCGACATCTGGTACTTCGACCCACATGCCAAGCGCTCCCGGGTCCAGCACGCGGACATCGCCACGCTGAGCGAGGTCCCATTCTGGCTCGACGTCCGCAACGACGAGCTCGCACGGTACAGCGGCATCCTCGTCAACATCCGAGGTGCGGTTGCATCGGATGTCCTCGCCGGGCAGGACCCCCTCCGAGCCGGACTGGATCGCATGCCGCACCTGACCTCCCGGCAGCGGCTACAGCTCAACAACCTCGTTCGATGGACCATCATCCCGTACGCCACCCCAGAGTGGGCCCGAGCGGTCTTCGGCGAACCCGATCAGCCCAGGCTGTGGGGCCACCTGCGCCGCATCCTGCGCCTGGACGAGCCTGACCCACGCGCTGCCTGGCACCAGCGCATCACCGAGTTGCTCAGCCGGGCGGAGGAACTGACCAGGATGCGGCTCGATGCTGTCCACCTGGAAGGGCCGGGCACCGACCTGACGATCGGCCTGCTCCCGGACGCCCAGTGGACCGCGGCCCGGCTTCAGGACGTCAACGGACGGGTCTTCCAGGCCAACCTGCCCACCGAGGAAGTGTTCACCACTCCCGACTACCGCAGGGTCGACGGCGTCGTCCGTGCCACCCGGCCGCTCTCCCTCGACGGAACCGTGATCCGGGACCTGGAGATGGTTGTGGCCGATGGTGTGGTGACCGAGGTCCGGGCGAGCAGCGGAGCGGACGTCGTCCGCACCCATCAGGCGACCGACCCGGGAGCGGCCAGGCTCGGCGAGCTCGCCCTGGTCGACGGCTCCTCCCGGGTAGGGGAGTCGGGAGTCATCTACCTGGAGACCCTGCTGGACGAGAACGCCACCTGCCATCTGGCATGGGGAGCCGGGCTGCCTCCAGGCGTGCCAGCCCACCTGCAGTCGCCCGATCCGGCGAAACTCGACGCGGTTGGGGTGAACACCTCCCGAGTACACGTCGATTTCATGGTTGGCGGGCCGGACGTCACGGTCACCGGCCTGGGCCCCGGCGGCCGGACCGAACTGCTGCGCAACGACGTCTGGCAATTCTGATGACCAGTCATTCGACCGCCGCGTCGACGACCCTGGCCATGACGCACTGCCCATTCTCATCTCCGGCCTGAACCGCTACCCGACAGTGCTTACGAGGTCGATCTCGCCGATCTGGACCAAGGGCGAGCACGAGATCACCTCTGCGCCAGACGCTCTCCACCACGCTGGTGCGCGGCAGAACCGACATGGTTCTGGTCGCCGAGATCCTTAGCCGTGCCCGCCTGGAAACCACCCGCCGCTACCGCTTGCCCATCCGACAAGGACAACGAAGACGCCCTCAAGCTGATCACAGTTGATCGCTGACCGTCCATCTGCCTGGGGGAAACGAGCGTCAAGATCGACTCATGGCCGGTTCTACCCGCAGCTCGGCTGGACCTGGAGTCCAGCCTGCGCTCGAGCGCCAGGACCAGATCCATCAGCGTTGATCTGCCGTCGACACCTCAAGGACCTCCCACGAGCACAGTCAGGGGACTGTCAGGCAGCTCCCAAAGCCGGTTGGGCATGGGGTACGCGGCGCCGGGCGAGCGCCAGGTACAGCGGGATGGTGATCGCAAGGCTCACGATCCAACTGATGTCAGCCCCCGCCAACAGATCGGCGACCGGGCCGGTGTACAGCGCCGTGCTCATGAAGGGGATCTCCACCAGCACACCCACCGTGTAGGCCACGAGGGCGGGTGCGTCATACCTGCCGTATCGCCCGCCGTCTGCCCGGAACAGGTCGGCGACTGCGTAGTCGCCCTTGCGGATCAGGTAGAAGTCGATCAGGTTGACGGCCGTCCATGGGATGAAGACGTACTGGAGCATGATGATGAGGTTGGTGAAGCTATTGAGGAAGTCGTTCGACATGAGCGCCGCGCCTGCGGTGGCCAGCACGACGAGGAGCGCGCCGATGCCGGCCCTTCCCCGCGCCGTGGGCAGCCAGTCGGTGCGGAAGGTCTGCACCATGGTCACGACGGTGAGGGTCGCGCCGTAGAGGTTCATGGCGTTGAAGTGCATGATCACGGCGGCGAAACTGAAGAGCACGATCGTGCTCAGCGGCTGTCCGAGTACGGCGGGCAGCCCGGTGAGCGCGTCGCCGTCGACGGAGATGGCGACGATGACGCCGATCCCCATGGGGATCATGCCGCCCAGCACGGCTCCGCCGTACGTCCACCAGAACGTGGACTTCAGGCCCGCGGTGTGGGCGGGCATGTAGCGAGAGTAGTCGGAGACGTATGGCGCGAAGGCCAGCAGCCACAGCGCGCCGATCGCCATCGTGCCGAGGAATCCGCGGGCGGTCGGCACGCCGATGGCGAACACGTCCGCGCTGATGCGGCCCATCACGACCAGCCCGACTATCACCACGGCCAGGGACGTGATCGACACGGCCGTGATGATGTGACCGATCAGGTGGATGAGCCGGTAGCCGATGACCATGACCACGAGGCCGACCAGGGCGAAGACGAGGGCCAGCGGGGTCAGCGGCAACGACGGGAACACCGCGTGTACCGACTGTGCGCCGGAGACGATGTTGGCGGCGTAGATGCCTTCGTACATGACGAGCACCACGACCAGGATGACCAGGCAGCCGCGGACGCCGAACTGACCGCGGCTCTGGATCATTTGCGGGATGCCGAGCCGGGGGCCCTGCGCGCTGTGCAGCGCCATGAACAGCCCGCCGAGCAGTTGTCCTGCGAGCAGCGCGATGATGCTCCACCAGAAGTCGAGCCCGTAGATGACCGGGGGCAGGCCGCCAGTGAGGATCGTCAGCGGCCCGATGTTGGCCGCGAACCAGATGCTGAACAGGTCGCGCGGGCGGCCGGTCCGCTCGTCGGCGGGGATGACGTCGATGGTGCGGTGTTCGACGAAGGCGCTCATGGCAGTGTCCAGGGGGTCGAGGGTGAGCCGAGGTAGGCGACCTTGAGCTGGGTGAACTCGGTGATCGTCTCGAGCCCGCCCTCCTCGCCCTGGCCGGACAGGCCGTGGCCTTCGTAGGGGACGTGGGCGTGATCGCGGTAGGGGCAGTTCGTCCAGACGATCCCGGCGTCGAGGCGGTCGGTCAGGTCGAGCGCCACGTCCAGCCGGTGGGTCCACACTGTGGCGGCCAGGCCGTACGGCGTGCCGTTGGCGATGCGCACGGCCTCGTCGAGGTCGCGGTAGCGCATGACCGACACCACCGGTCCGAAGATCTCTTCCTGGGCCGCGGCCATGGCGGGGGTGACGCCCTCCAGGACGGTCGGTTCGAGGAAGGCGCCGACCGCGGATGGGTTCCCGCCGGCGATGATCGAGGCGCCCTCGTCGACGGCTCGGCTGAGGTGCTCCTGTACTTCGGCCCGATGCTGCTGGCTGATCAGCGCCCCGACCTGGGTCGCCGGATCGAGCGGATCGCCGACGGCGATCCCGGCGGTGGCGCGCAGGAACAGCTCCATGAACTGCTCGGCGATCTGCTCATCGAGCAGCAGGCGAGATCCTGCGGTGCACACTTGGCCCGCGTTGAAGAAGGCGTGGTGGACCGAGGCGCGCGCGGCGCTCTGGAGGTCGGCGTGCTTGGTGACGATGTTGGCCGTCTTGCCGCCGAGCTCGAGGTGGCAGCTCGCGGTGCTCGCCTGCCTGATGCTTCGGCCGATGGCGGTCGAGCCGGTGAACGTGATCTTCTTGACGCCGGGGTGGGCGGCCAGCAGCGCTCCGGTTCCGGCGTCGCCGTTGAGGATGTTGACCACGCCGGGCGGGAAGCCCGCCCGCAGGCACAGCTTGCCGTACAGGATCGAGGTGAGCGGGCTCTGCTCGGCCATCTTCAGTACGACCGTGTTGCCGGTGGCCAGTGCGGGTGCGGTCTTGGTGACGGCGAAGAAGAAGGGAAAGTTCCACGGGGCGATGGCCGCCACGACGCCGTACGGCTCGCGGCGCGAATGGGTGAGGTGACCGGGTTGTTCCGCGTAGGTGGCACCGCGGATGTTCTGTGGGAGGGTGGCGTAGTAGTCGAGGAGGTCGGCGCAGACCGCGACGTCGTCGCGGCAGTCGGAGATCGGGCGCCCGCTGTCGCGCGCCTCGAGTGTCGCGATTTCGGAGGCGTCGGCGCGGATCAGGTCGGCGAGACGGCGCAGCAGGGCGGCGCGTTCGGCCGCGGGCACGTGCCGCCAGGTGTGGCCGGCTCGGGTGGCGGCGTCTACGGCGGCGTTGACCTCCGCCTGGCCGCCGAGCGCGACGGTGTCCAGCACCTCGTCGGTAGCAGGGTCGACGGTCGTGAACGTCTCGCCCTTTTCCGAAGGCCGCTCTTCGCCGTCGATGAGGTGAGCGTTCATCACATGCTCCCGGCGACAGCGACGGGACCACGGGTGGTTAGCGACTCCTGTAGGGCCAGCGCCGCAGCGAGGGCGGCCCGCCCTTCCGGCCCGCTGACCAGCGGCGCCAGGCCGTTGCGGGCCGTCGCGACGAAGCTGGCCGTCTCGGCGGTGTACATGCCGGTGTTCATCGCGTCCGGGTACTCGACGGTCCCGGCGGCGTTGATGACCACGCCGTGGTCGCGTTCGGTCAGGTAGGCGCAGCCGTCCACACCGACGTACGCCAGGGCGTGGTCGCCGTTGGATAGCCTGGCTTGGTCGGGCAGTGCCCAGCTGGTCTCGTGCGCGCCGACGCTCCCGTTGGCGAAACGGAGCGTGGCAACGATCGACGCGGCACCCTCCAGGCCGGGGATCTTGGTTTCCGAGGCCACGCCGTACACCTCGACGATGGGTGAGCCGGTGATCCACTGGAGTGCGTCGAGGTCGTGGACGGCCAAGTAGAGCGGCAGCGTGGTCTGGCCCTGCTGGCGGCGTCCCTCGGAGGCGGGCCAGTTGCGGCGGGTGAAGGTGTGGACGGGAGCGCCCAGCACCCCCTCCATCGCTCGCTGCCGGATGGCCAGGTAGCGGAGGTCGGATCGCAGCGAATGCCCGATGACCAGGCGACCCCCGGGGTCGGCGGCGACCATCGCGTCCGCGTCGGCGAGCGTGGTTGCGATCGGCTTCTCGCAGAAGACGTATTTGCCGGCGTGCAGCGCGGCGATCACCGCGTCCGTGTGCAGCCCGTCGGGGGTGCTCACGAAGACGGCGTCGACGTCGGCCGCGGTGACGATCTCGGCGAAATCCGTGGAGAAGCGAACCCCATCGGGTAGCAGCTCGGCAGCGCCTGGATCGACGTCGCAGCAGGCGGTCAGCCGGGCGTCGCCGATGTCGTTCAGCGCGGCGACGCGGATCCGGCCCATCCAGCCCAGGCCGACGACAGCACAGTTGACCATGATGTTTCCTTCCTCAAACTCGACGGGCCGCGGGGAGCGCGACCCGGAGGCTGTTCTCGGCGAAGTCCCTGACGAGCTCGTGCATGTGCTCGCACGACATCCAGCGGCGGCCCATGACCGCCGCGATGCCGAGACCGTCGAGCAGCCCCAGTAGTTGCTCGACGATGTCCGCCGGTGGGTCCTCGGGGCGAAATTCACCCGAGGCGACGCCTTGTTCGATCACGTCGAAGAAGTACTGCCGGAAGCGGTCTGCCATGGCGGTGTCCGCGTCGGCTATCTGGCCGTGGATGGCGACCCGGAAGTACTCGAACCACAAGATGAACTCCTCGCGTTCGACCCCCGATTCCGGAATGGACAGCAGGATCAGGCGAGCGAGCCGGTCGGCGGCGCTCAATCCGGGGGTTGCCATGATCGCGTCGCGGCGGCCGCACGCCTCGTCGTTGGCTTGGCGTAGCGCTTTGACCAGGATCTGGTTCTTGTTCTCGAAGTAGTAGTGCACGACCCCGGTGGACAGTCCGGCGTGCCTGGCGACCGCTCTGATGGTGGTGGCGTCGAGGCCGTCGGCGACGACTATGGCCCGCGCGGCCTGCAGGAGCTGTTCCTCTCTGCTCTGGCTGACCTCGTCCGGCGCTGAGGTGAGGAGCTTCTCCTGCCAGGCGGGGGCGAGTGCGTCGATTTCGTCGCGGTGCTCGCGCACCTTCTTCAGCAGCCGCCATGCGGTGGCGTAGGACAGTCCCAGCTCGTCGGCCAGGGATTGAGCGGTCACGCGTCCGCCGGAGGCGCGCTCTTTGACGATCGCGGCGAACCATAGACGCAGCGGCGTCGAGGAACCGTGGAAGAGCGTTTTCGCGGTCGGGCTGAGCTGTTCGCCGCAGTGGGCACAGCTGTACACGCGGCGGTTGTGGAGCCGGTGGAAGGTGCGCTCCTCGGCGCAGCGCTGACAGCGGGCGTGCCGGCCGTCCGGGCTGAACCGGACGCGCCACAGCTGCTCCAGGCACGTGTCCTCATCCAGAATCATATCCATCTGACCACGTAATTCTGTGCGAATTGATTGGCTCGACTGGGCTGTAAGAACTCACAGCCCAGCTATACGTGTTTAAATGAATAAACACTTGCTGTTTGTTCAGGACCATAGATTCGTAAGAACGAAAATGTCAAGGTTGGACATATGGCCGATCTCTCATGCGCCGCTTCGTCACAGCCGTTTCACTGATCAACCGAACCAAGACGGGTTGCGTAGGTACTCGGGCGACCAGAGTCGATGTCCAACTGCGCGCGACAGGAGCACGGCAACCGTGGGCTCACCGTAAGACGAAGGGTGTGCTCCGCGAAACGAGAGACGTTGGTGCAACTGACACCGACAAGCGCCGCTCATCCTCACCGACGAGATCACCCAAACTCGGCGCCGACACCGGCTGAGGAAGGCCCGGGAGTTGTCTCCGCTGGATCACTTTGTTGCCCGGGGATGATCTCGTGGTCTGCGCGGGGGAGTATGGGACTCGCCCCGTGCGTCGAGAGAACGAGAAGAGAAGTTGCGATGAGTCAAGCCGGTTACACCCATGGTGACATCACGCTGCGCAGGGGAGGGGCTGAGTTCATCGGTCGGCTGGAGCCACTGTGGCTGGCGCTGCACGAGCACCACAAGTCCGTCCAACCAGGATTCGCGTACTTCTCAGACGAGCGCTCCTGGGAGCTGCGCCGTTCCTGTTATCGGCGTTGGATTCTGCAGGAGGGCTCGTTCATCCTGCTTGCCGAACGTCACAGCCGGGCAGTCGGTTACGCCTTTGTAGAGGTCCAGTCCGGGCCCGACGATACCTGGGTGACGGGTAGCCGTGTCGCGGAGCTTAAGACGCTCTCCGTTGCTCCGGCTGAGCGAGGCAAAGGCGTTGGCACGCTCCTGTTGGACGAAGTGGACGACGAGTTGAACAGGCTCGGCATCGGTGATCTGCTCATCGGGACCCTGGCAGCCAACTCCGGTGCCCAGCGCCTCTATGAGCGCCGGGGACTGCGCCCGGTCCTCATGCACTATGCCCGCTTCTCCGCCGACCCGGACAACTAGGTTGTTGGGAAAGTTGCGCCCGCCCCGTAGCCGTTCGAGCGCGGGAGGCGCCCCGCTGCGTGGTTGGGATCGCCAGAGTATGCCCAGCATGAAGGCGACGCTCCGCCTGGCCATCGCACGCACCAGATGCCGCGGCCCTGCCCTGTGGGCAGACGGCGATGCTTCCCGGGCACGGGACATGGGACCAGCCGCTAGGTCGGCACGGCTAGTGTCATGCGCCTGAAATTCGGCGGATAAGTTCTTATTCTTGGCATATGGGAAATTCAGGCCCGTCGGCCGTAGAGATCAAGTTAACGAGCACGGAGCGAGCTCGGTTGCATGGTCTGACGGTGGATGCGTCGGGACTGGCCGGCCGCGCGCGGATCGTGCTGGCCTGCGCCGAGCCGGGCGCCAGCAACGCGCAGGTGGCACGGGATCTCGGGATGAACGTGGCGACGGTGCGCCGGTGGCGCGCCGCTTACGCGCAGGGCGGGATAGATGCCCTGCTGGACAGGCCCCGAACCGGGCGGCCCAAGGCCGAGCTGACGGTCACCGAGGAAGAACGCGTCACGCTGCAGCGGTAGGCGCGCCGAGCGAAGTCGTCGCAGGTCCTAGCGATGCGGGCGAAGATCGTGCTGGGCTGCGCGGACGGCAAGGACAACCAGCGGATCGCTGCCGAACTGCGGGTGCATCCGGACACGGTCTCCAAGTGGCGCTCGCGCTTCCTGCGGCTGCGGCTGGACGGGCTGATCGACGAGCCGCGACCTGGCCGACCACCTTGGACCAGGTCGAGCAGGTGGTGGTGGCCACCTTGGAACAGACACCGACAGGCGCCACGCACTGGACGCGGGCCTCGATGGCCAAGCGCAGCGGGCTGTCCAAGTCGACGATCGGGCGGATTTGGCGCGACTTCGAGCTTAAGCCGCACCGGGCCGACACCTTCAAGCTGTCCACGGATCCGTTGTTCGTGGAGAAGGTCGTCGACGTGGTCGGGCTCTACCACCATCCGCCCGAGCGGGCCGTGGTGCTGTGCGTCGATGAGAAATCCCAGATCCAGGCACTGGACCGATCCCAGCCGGTGCTGCCGATGATGCCGGGCATGCCCGAGCGGCGCACCCATGACTATGTGCGTAACGGCATCACCAGCCTGTTCGCCGCCTTCAACATCGCTGACGGCACGGTGATCGGCGAACTGCACCGCCAGCACCGCGCCGCCGAGTTCAAGAAGTTCCTGGTCACCATCGACAAGACGGTGCCGACCGAGCTGGACGTCCACCTGATCTGCGACAACTACGGCACCCACAAAACTCCGGCGATCAAGGCCTGGCTGGCCCGTCATTCCCGCTTCCACATGCACTTCACACCCACCGGCTCCTCCTGGATCAACCAGGTGGAGCGCTGGTTCGGCTACCTGACCGATCAGCTGATCCGCCGCGGTGCCCACAAGAGCGTCCAAGCGCTGGAGATGGACATCCGCGCCTGGGTGACTCAGTGGAACGAAGACCCCAAGCCGTTCGTGTGGGTCAAAACCGCCGAAGAGATCCTCGAATCCCTCGCTAAATATTGCCGCCGAATTTCAGGCGCATGACACTAGATGGTTGATGCCAAGGCATAGCTGCGGAGATAGGGCGAGAGTGCCGATCCTCGGTGTGTGAGCAACGAGTTAGACACTCTCGCAACCGCACTGTACGTCCAGATCGATGACGCGTTGAAGGCCCAGCCGCAGCTGGCTCCGTGGCGGCCGAAGATCGGTATCACGCCCATGCTCAGCGATGCCGAGTTAGTCACCCTGGCGGTGCTGTCGGTGCTGCTGGGCTTCACCTCCGAACGGCGATGGCTGCGCTACGCCCGCACGCAGCTGAAGGCCATGTTCCCGTCCCTGCCTGGCCAGCCCGCTTACAACCGGCGGTTGCGCCACGTGTCCGGGCTGGTCATGCACATGATCCGGATGCTGGCCGCCGATACCACGCTGTGGAGCGATGATGTGTGGATGGCCGACTCCACTCCCATCGAATGCGGCCGCTCCCGCGAGACGGCCAAGCGGTCGCAGCTGGCCGGGTGGGCACAGTACGGCTACTGCGCCTCCCACTCCCGCTACTTTTGGGGATTGCACGCTCGCGCAGGGCCTGTCGGATTTCCTGATGCCGCTGACCTCCTCCGTCGGCGCCCTGCTCGCGGGTGTGGTCGTGGCGGCTCTCGGTTACGCCGCGCTGGCCGCCTCCTGGGGTGTCCTCCTGACGGTACTGCTTGCTGGTTGTCGTCGTGCGGTCCCGTTGCGGGACAGGAAGAAGAAATGACCGCGGATCGCGGTCACACCTTCTTTCCACCCGGGTCCTCAGCCACTCCCTGCGCCCGGCACGGGCGCCGGGCTCGGTCATCGGTGTGGTGTCCATGATCATCCTTTCCAGCGGTGGCCGTCGTCAGAAGCGCCAACGGGTGGGCGCGAACTTGTCGCTGGTCGGGAAGCCGAACACGGTGACCGGGTCGACCTCGTAAACGGCGAAGGGGCCCTCGCCCGCGGTCGGCGCCGCGTAGGGGGCGGTGAACGCGGCGCCATCGACGGTCACCGGCCAGTCGTACTTCGCCTTGTACGCGGCGGCGACGCGCTGAAGCCGCCGCGGGTCGGTGACCCGCTTGGCCTTGCCCTCGACCACCAGGTCCAGGTCGTCGCAGGACGTCGCGACCGAGCAGTGGGCGTCGGCGTCGAGGTTGCGGCTCTTGCGGGCGGCCGGGTCTGACGAGAGGTACAGCGCCTCGTCCACCCAGACCGCGAACACGGGCCGCACGTGCGGCCGCCCGCTTGGGTGGTTCGTCGCGGTCCAGTAGGCCCGCGACCCGGCCAGCCGCTCGCGCGCCTCTGCCCACGGCGCCGGCCTGCCCCCGTCGGTGCCCAGCACCTGCGCGGAGGTTGGCTCCTTGACATTCACTGTCGTTGCTCCTCTCGGACTTCTTTTCGGACGGGGAAGATCAGGCGGGGTAGGGAGACGCCGAGCGCACTTCGCGCAGCGCCGCGGCCCACCAGACAAGCTGGTCGAGGGTCGCGTCGACGGTCGCGTGGCACTCGGCTGTCGGTTTCGGCCACGTGCCGTCCGCGCTGAAGTGGGTCCAGTAGTCGGGCAGCGCCATGGTGTCGCGCACGGTCGTGGCGTGCATAAGAGGCCGAGCAGCTTCAATCCGGCGCGCGTACGACAGGCCCCACGTTCGCCGAGGTGCTGGCCCGGCGCGGAGTCCCGCCGGAGGTATACACCGTCCGCATGGGCAGCGACGTCACCGAAGACCAGATCGACACCCATCCGACCCCGAGATCGATGTCCTGCTAGAAATCTACGAGGTGCTCCGCCTGACTCCCGGCAATGGCCGCGATTATCGACAAGATCAGATTTTGTGCTGTCCGCCTGGTAGGCCCTCCAACGCGCATGGCCGCCCAGGCCGAGCGCTCCCGACGATGCCGTATCGCCGACCGCGCCGAAATTCAGGAGGCTGCGCGGTCGACCGGCCGGTACTTCATCAGGACGACTCCTGAGGTGAACGGCTCGGCGGAGATCAGCTCCAGCCGTTGCGGTGGTCGGCCGCCCTCGAACAGGGCCTTGCCGTCGCGCAGGAACACGGGATGTACCAGCAGATGGAACTCGTCGACGAGCCCGAGCTCCACGAGAGACCAGATCACTCCGAGGCTGCCGTAGACCACGATGTCCCCGCCGTGGCCGCGCTTGAGTTCGATGATCTCGTCCGGGTCGACGCGTTCGTGCCTGCGGGTGTTCTGCCACGCCGCGATGTTTCCCGAAGCGGAGATGACGATTTTCTCCATGGTGTCGACCCGTCGGGCGTATCTCCGCACCTCCTCCGCTTCCTCAGGGTCCTGCGCGGCCCGCGGCCAATGGCCGGCGAAGTCGGCGTGCGTGATCCGCCCCAGCAGCAGGCCACCGGAGCCCTCCACCAGTTCCCGCTCATACCTGAGCACCTGCTCGTCGATCTGCAACCAGTCCATCTCGTCTCGCGGACCGGCGACGAATCCGTCGAGCGTCGTCCACATCGACACAATGATCTTGCGCACTTTTCGTTCTCCGTCGGCGCGTTGAACTTGGCGTCTTGCCGGGCCGGTGTTGGCTTCCGAAGTCGTCTGCATGGGTGACCGTCGTCCCGTGCACACAGGCGGGCTGGGGCTGGCAAATGCGACGTGATCCCTCTTGCGGCACCAGGGAGGCGGCGTCGATCAGGTCCGTCGATAGGTGGAGATGACCACTCCGGTCCATGCCGTGGTGGTGTCGGTCAGTTCCAGGTCCATCGGGGTGCCGGCGTTGAACAGCCGCTTGCCGCCACCGATCACGGTGGGGTAGGTCAGCAGGACGAATTCGTCGATGAGTCCGGCGGGCAGCAGCGTGGTGAGCAGCTGGCTGCTGCCCCAGATGCTGATGTGGTCGTGCCGCTGTTTCAGCTGGGCGACCTGCTCGGTGACGTCTCCGCGCAGCAGGGTGGAGTTGTTCCAGTCGACGGTCCGCAGGGTGCGGGAGGCCACGTACTTGGGCTGGCTGTTGAGCTGGACGGTCCGCGGGTCTGCTGGATCGGCACCGGGCCAGTAACTGGCGAACAGTTCATAGGTTCGCCTGCCGATCAGCAGTGCGTCGGCGTCCAGCACCGATCTGGTGGTGCGCTGGTCCACCACCGGGTCGGCGTAGGGCTGGGTCCAGCCGCCGGACTTGAAGCCGCCGTCGCGGTCTTCGTCCGGGAGGCCGGGTGCCTGGATCACGCCGTCGAGGGTGACGAACGCCGTCACAACGATCTTGCCCATTCTCAGATCTCCTTGCTCAGTCGCGTCTGGGGTCTTGGGGGTGCGGGTTGCTATCGGTTGGCGCCGAAGGCGGCCAGGACGGGTTCGGGAGTCCGCTCCGGAAAGCGCTTCTGGAAGTCCAGGACGCCGACCCAGGTGGGGCGCAGTGCGATCCGGACCATCCGGAGGCCCGGCTGGTCGATCGCCGTCAGGTAGGCGGTTCCGGCCTCCTCGCCCATCACCGCGTGCTGAATCGTGGCGTACTCAGGAAGCACTCCTTCCACCTCGGTGAGGGTGACCTTCCCACGCAGCATGAGGGCCTGCGGGGGAGCGTCGGCGGTGTCGATGCAGATCGCCACGTCACGGCGGGCGCGCAGGTCGCGGATCTTGTAGGTGCCGGCGAACGCGCCGATGACGACCTCGCCGCCGTTCCAGAGGAAGTTGACCGGGATCAGCCGCGGTGTCCCGTCCTTACCGGTGTAGGCCAGCCGCGCCACCAGAGTCGAGTCGTTGAGCAGGCGCTGCGCGATGGGGGTGTCCAGCAGTCGCACGTCGCCCTGCGGCGGGTCCGCCGCCTGAGTGTCAGAGAGGCTCATGAGGCCTCAAGCTAGCGAAGCAACTCCTAAAGAACAAGTATCGCTCCTAAAGTGGGATTTCTGCTGTAGTCTGCAGGTTATGAGCGGCATGCGCAGCTATGGAGACCCGTGCGGTGTGGCCCGCGGCCTGGACGTCATTGGCGAACGCTGGGCCCTGCTGGTGGTGCGCGACCTCCTGCTGGGCCCCAAACGCTTCAACGACCTGCACGCCGGCCTGTCGGGCGTCAGCCCGAACGTGCTCACCCAGCGGCTACGCGACCTGACCGAGCACGGCGTCGTACAACGCCGCGACCTGCCACCCCCGACCCGCGTCCGCCTCTACGAACTCACCGACCGGGGCCGCGCGCTGGAACCGCTCGTCCTCCACCTCGGCCGCTGGGGCAGCCAAACCGCGACCGCCCCCGACGGCCTTCTCGGCATCGACTCGATCCTGCTCAGCATCAAGGCAGGCTTCGACCCGACCCGGGCCGCGTATCTCCATGGCATCTACGAACTGCACATCGACGCCGACACCTACTTCATCGAGGTCACCGACGACTCGCTCCACATCAGCCGCGACAGCGCACCCACGCCACCCCACGCCACCCTCACCACCGACCTCGACACCCTCCGCGCCATCTGCGACCACCAGATCACCCCGGCGGCGGCAGTGGACTCGGGCTCGCTGCACCTCGGCGGCGACGAACACGCCAAACAGCGCCTCACAGACCTTCTCTTGGCCTCGTTCATGCCCGCACCCCAGCCGGCCGACATGCCCTGAAGAGCAAGATCATTCTCGCCGCTGATGGCTGTTCCCGCCTTCCTCGCCCCCATCCCCAGGGCCGATACGCGGTGCCGTAGAGCCCGAAGAGATCTTCCAGCGTGAGGCCCTCGACCGGCACCAGCCGCCTGCCAGACGACCCCGGACATGCCGGACGCCGGCGGCCAGGACAGCGCCGATCCTGTCGCCGCGGCGGAGGCGGCCGCGATCGGGCCTGGCTGGTCGCGATGATCGCGGCCGCACCTGATGACGGCTGGTCCGCCCTCGCCTTTGCAGGTCTCACCGGAATACGGGAGACTCGGGCCGCCGAACCTCTGACCTGGGACGTTGCAAAAGGCCGGGCGCTCGTTGTCCAGAAAGGTTACGCATTCTCGGACGTCGAGCCACCTGCACGAATGCCGTCGGAAACCTGTGTCCGAGAAGTCCCTGCCGCTCGGCGGCCCATGCCAGCCGTGTTCCGAAGGCAACCCCCAGTGCCGCGCCTTGGGCAAGTCGATGTCAACGGAGGCGAAGGCGCTCCCGTGGAACCAGACGAAATTCGTGATCTCGGCCAGTGCAAAGGACGGCTTGTTTCCTTGACCTCCCGCCATTCCTCGACCCTGGTCCGGTGGTGGCGAGGTGGGCCGGGGCGCGGCCCAGCCTACAGTCCCACCGCCGCCAGGAACCGTCGGGCTGCCCCGACATCGCCGGCCAGGATCATTCGCCCTGATCCCACCGCCGTCTCCAGATCCTCCTCGTGGTTCACCAGCAGTCCGAGGGTCTTGCGGTCGGTGGTGATGGCCGCGTCGGCGGGCCCGGCCGCCTGGCCTCGCGCCATCTCCGTCAGCCTGCCGCTGATGACGCGCACGGCGAAGATGTCGGCGCCGATGCGGATCTCGTAGTTCGCGCTCCAGTCCGGCTCATCGGACGGGCTGAAGGTCGAGCGCAGCGAGAGCATGAGCGAGTTGGCCCGCATCTCACCAGTGCGGGGCATGATCGGTGTGCGGGAACCCCACAACCCCAGTGCGCTGACGATGGGTGCCAGCTCGGCTCCCCAGTCGGTCAGTTCGTACACCCGTGACGCCGCAGGCGGGGGAAGCGTGCGGCGCCGGAGCACGCCCGAGTCCTGAAGTTCACGCAATCGGTGGGACAACACGTTCGGGCTGATGTCGGGCAGGCCTGCCTGCAGGTCGACGAACCGCTGGGGACCGAGCAGCAGGTCACGGATGATCAGCATCGACCAGCGCTCACCGAGGACGTCCATCGCGAGCGCGACACCGCACCCATCGTCGTATCTGCGTTTTGCCGCCATGCCTCCAGGATAGCTCTCTATAACATTTAGGAGTAGTAGCTACTAAATTAGGAGTATTGCTGTTATCTTCGTTGGTAGAGCCTCCGGGGCGCTGCTGTGTCGGCAGGGCGGGCTGGCGCGTCGTGCCCGGCCTCCCGGACCCCGTGGGGGCGTGACGTCTGGATCAAGGAGATGCCATGAATCTTCCGCCGATCGTGTCGCCTGAGGAGTGGCAGGCCGCCAGGGACGAGTTGCTCCTCAAGGAGAAGGCCCTGACCCGGTCTCTGGACGCACTCGCCGCGGAGCGGCGCAGGCTGCCGGTGGTCGCCTTCGAAAGGGAGTACGTCTTCGAGGGCGCGGAGGGCAGGGCGACCCTGGTCGACTTGTTCGACGGGCGGCGCCAGCTGATCGTCTACCACTTCATGATGGAGCCGGGTTCGGATCACCGCTGCCCGGGATGTTCGAGCGTCGCAGACAACTTGGGCGACATGTCCCACCTGCGGGCGCGTGATACCAACCTGGTGCTCGCGTCCCCGGCGCCGCTGGCCCAGCTCCTGGAGTTCCGGGCGCGGATGGGCTGGACGCTGCCCTGGTACTCGACCCAGCACACCACGTTCAACGCCGACTGTGGTCTGGATGGCGGCTTCGGCCTGAGCGTCTTCCTGCGTGACGGCGACCGCGTCTTCCGCAGCTACTTCACGACCGCCCGGGGCGTGGACCGGCTGCGCGCCGACTTCAATCTGCTCGATCTCACGCCCTACGGCAGGCAGGAGACCTGGGAGGACTCCCCGCAGGGATGGCCGCAGACCCCCGCCTACCAGTGGTGGCGGCTGCACGACGAGTACGAGATCCACACTGCGATGCCGATGGCAGACGGGCAGGCCAGGGCATGAACGGCGCCTCCGCCTCGACGCACCGTCCATTTCGCCCAGGCTGGACGCTCGCGCTGGTGTCCGTAGCCGCGTTCCTGACCTCACTGGACGTGATGGTGGTGGTGACCGCGCTGCCCACCATCCAGGAAGAGCTGAACGCGAGCCTGGCCGACCTGGAGTGGACGGTCAACGCCTACAACCTGGCGTTTGCGTGCCTCATGCTCATCGGCTCCGCGCTCGGCGACCGTTTCGGCCGCTTGAAGAGCTATGTGCTCGGACTCGCGGTGTTCACACTGGCCTCGGCCATAGCCGCGCTGGCCCCCTCGGTGGAGGTTCTCATCCTCGCCCGCGTCCTGCAGGGGATTGCGGCCGGGGTGGCGATCCCGGTGAGCCTCACGCTGCTCGGCGACGCCTACCCACCGCACAAGCGTGGCCGGGCGATGGGGATCTGGGGCAGCGTCTCCGGCGCGGCGGTCGCCGCCGGGCCGGTGGCCGGCGGTCTCATCACCGAGGGCCTGTCGTGGCAGTGGATCTTCTGGCTGAACGTGCCGCTCGGGGTCGCCGCCACGATCCTGGCCGCGGCGCTGATGCGGGAGAGCTTCGGTCCACGGCCGAAGATGGACATCGTTGGCCTGGGGCTGGCTTCGCTCGGTCTGTTCGGGCTGGTCTGGGCGGCCGTCCGGGCGCCTGGGTTGGGTTGGGGGCACGCGGAAGTGGTCGTCATGGCGTTGGGCGGCGTTGTGCTGATGGTTGCCTTCGTGTTCTGGGAACGCCGGGTTGAGCACCCGGTGCTGCCGCTGCGCTACTTCCGGGCGAGAGGCTTCACCATCTCCAACGCATCCGCCTTCTTCATGCATTTCAGCCTGATCGGCTCGCTGTTCATCATCTCGCAGATGTTCCAGATCGGGATGGGAGCAAACGCTCTCGACGCCGGATTGCAGATCCTCGCGTGGACCGCGATGGTGCTGGTCGTCGCCCCGATCGCGGGCCGCTTCTCCGACAGGTTCGGCGCCCGTCCGTTCATCGTGGGCGGTCTGCTTCTCATGGCGGCAGGCCTGGCCTGGCTCGGTGCGGTGGTCGGCACGGACACCGGGTACCTCGTCCTGCTGGCGCCGCTGGCATTCGGTGGCATCGGAATCGCCATGAGCCTGCCGAGCACGATCAATCTGGCTCTCAGCTCGGTGCCCATGGAGGACATGGGTGTCGCCTCCGGTGCCAACAACGCCATGCGGGAGCTCGGAGGTGTCTTCGGCGTTGCCTTCCTCGGCGCGATGTTCGCGGCGAACGGCGGCTACGCCACGCCGGCGGCGGCCATCGACGGTTCTCGAGCGGCGCTGTTCCTGGGCGGTGCGATGGCCCTCGTCGGTATGATCATCGCACTGTTCGCACCCGGCCGCCGCCCAGCCGAGGCAGCGGCTCCGGCGGCCCCGGAACCGAAGGTCGCGAAGACCGGCGGATGAGCTCCGGCCCGTCTCCGGGCTGGGGATGTAGGCGCCAGGCCACGCTGCCACACCGCGAAGCCGTTCGCGTTCTGGAGCCGTCGCGGGTGTGACGGCTCCGCGCGACGGATGAAAAGGGGTCACTGCTGTCTTACCGGGAGCCTCCTCTCATCCGCCACTTCTCCGCGCCAACCCATCGCGATCTGCGCCGTCAGGATGGAAAGAGCTCATTGGTGAAGCGCACCGGACGATCATGCTGACCGACATCGCGCAGGCGCAGGGCGGCGCCGCGCACCTGTAGGTCGCCTTCCGACGTGTCAGTATCTTCGGACTCTAAACAGCTTGGTGCGGCTCGGGCTGAAAGAATGCGAAAGATGGCAGATTTAAGACTTCCTTCGCCCTGGAGAGCGTCCCTAAACTGCCCTACCTGGCCGCACATGGGGGCGTGTGATACTTGCACCACGTCGACCGCGCTCTCCATCGTAGGCGTCCACAGCGATATCTCCCGAGTATCAGAGGAATGATGATGGACCGCTGGAAACCAATCACTCTCATAGGTGGACTACTCGCCTTGACGATGTCGCTGGCTACCCCCGCCGCCGCTAATTCGAACCCGACCGCCTATAACACCAAGACCCAGTATCTGACCAACAGTCCGATCGACTCGATGCCTGGCTCATGTGTTCAGCGCCGGGTCTACCTGGCCAGCGGCCACTATAACTGGGCACTCATCATGAACAAGGCGGTGGACCCCAGGCGTTCGAACTTTTGGGTGGGGGCTGGCTGGTACTCCTGGGCGGACTGTCTCGACCCTATTAGCGGCGGACAATACCTCCATACCTCGACGCTAGATCCCGACAATGCTAACTGGCAGACGGTAGCTGTCTCCGACAAGTGGTTTCTCGGCAAATCGGGCAACACTAGTTGGGGTTCATATCTAGATCCCCAGTGAGATGATCTCTGCAAAAGACATGGAGTGCAGGTAAACAGCTCTCACCGCAAGACGCTCAACCAAGCGGAGGTGGAGTTGACCCGGTTTGGTGGACACCTGATTTATGGAAACCCCAGTTCCTGAAAGAAGGAGTTCGCTGAACCTTCGCGCGAACCGCCCCGATATCCGGGCCATCAGGGGCCTCGAATGCCTCCTGCCAGCGGGCAGGGTCTACGCTGTGGCCCGCGGCCACCGGCTGATCTTCGTTTGTCGACACAACTGACGATGATCAACGGTGGCCGCCTTCGTCCTTACGACGTCCAGCAATACAGGCGGTGGTCCCGCCCGCGGAGACCGTGAGCAAGCCGGGCCAGGTCGCTCAGGAGCTGGGTCGCGATCTCCTGGTCAAACACTTCGCCATCCGCCGCCCGCTCCTGGATCCACAGCTGGCTGACTTCGACAAGCCGGGGCCGGGCCGGCAGCGGCGAGTGCATTCTGAAGGGCTTTGGAGGCAGCGAGGAGCATGGGGCCGTCGCCATCGCCAGGATCCGCGACGACTTCTGGCTCATCAGCACCTCTTCAGCGTCGAAGTTGCCGTACGACAGCGACTCGAAAGTCCCGTCGGGGCCGCCAGACGACCGCAGCCGCAGCTTCGTGACCCGGTGCCACGAAGAACTTGATGATGATGCTCACCGAGGCATGGTGCCTGCCCGACCGCCCCTGGTCCACCCGCTGTCAGCGCGCAGACCGCGATCAGGCAAGCCGCTACCGCCCTCGATCGAGGCAACCATGATCACGATCTACGGCTGGAGTACTAAGCGCCGCATGGCCTGCATCTCTACAGGCCATGCGGTCTCGGTCGCCCCTCGCCGCTCCGACCTGCGGCAACACGTTGAAAAGGGCTCATTACTGGGAGGTCACTGGTGTGAGGTTGGTGCCGTCGCGCCGGGCGCGGTGGGCGACCTGCCGACACTTGTTCGTGCAGTACTTCCGCGGGCGGCCCCGAAGTCGCTGCGGGAGGCGAAGTTCCGCGCTCCGCGCTGCCCGCAGTTGGTCATGTTGGTCGGTCGCCGCTCGAGAAACCACGGGCCCATGCGGGTTGGTCGATGCTTACGCGGGAAGTCGAGGAGCTCGACCAGGTGGCCGCCGTCGTGGACGAAGAGCTTCTTCGTATTGCTGGGATGGCGCAGCTTGATCTGACGGATCCGCTCGGTCGCCTACACGCCCACCAACTCTTCGTGGATGAATCGCATCGAGGTCCAGTTCACGTCCCTGCGGGAGTTCACCCTCAACGGCACTGACCATGGCAGCCACCGCGAGCAGGGCAGCATGATCGGCCGCTACATCGCCTGGCACAACCGCAACAGCGACAACCACCGCCTACGGAAGATCGTCAACAGGGCGAACATGGCCTGGCGCGGCACTAGGTTAGAGTCATAGGATGCCCCCGAGAGGACTGGGGAGGCGGGTCTCGAAGTCCAATAGCCCTACCCAGGTAGGACGTACGGCAATGCGTGCCTGCCTAGTTCCCGGTCGCGCAGCGGATTGGAGAAGCGACGTGGCGGCCTCCTCTCCGAGATAGCGCTTTGCGGCGAGGGCGTACTCATCCGCTACGCCGTCGACCTCGGTTACATTAGCGCGTCCACGAATCGAGATGGCCCGTGGTTGAACGTCATCGGTTCCGATACTGATGTCGACATTCGGGTTCGCGCGGAGTACCGCCACTCGACGGGCGGGATGACGCACGCCGAGCTCAGGGCCGGCGAGATACGTCGTCATCACGATCTCCTCACCTGTCCAGTGGAACCAAGTTGGGACGACCCTTGGCCTGCCATCGGTCCAGATGAGGCCCAAGCGCGCATACAGCTTCGAGGTCAGCATCTGCCGTGCTAGATCAGTATCCAGGAGGCGCAGATCACCTTGCGGCAGTCCGGTAGTCATTAGCTTTCCTGTCTCGCGAGTGTTGTCACGACCACTCACATTAGTTGCTCTTCGTGGTGCTCCGCGATCTCACGGCTCTCGTCCTACAGGAAAATGCAAAGATTTACTCTCCGCATGTAACAAGCGGGATCGGGGAGCGAATATAACTAGTGTGATGCGCCGGAAGTTTCCTACTTAAATGACTGACTAGTTTTCGGTGGTCGGCGGATTGATCTTGGTGAGGTTAGTCGGCGAGGGTTTTGAGGATCTCGTCGGCTGTCTTGGTCTAGGTGAACGCAGCCCTCGGGACCTGGCATCTCGCCCGCCAGATGCCGACGTCACCTCCGGTTGGCGATAGAAGACCGGTGAGGAGAAGTTTCTAACCTCGATTGTTGAGCGACGGGGAAATCTTAGCGGCATGCGACAGGAATGTCGGTAACTCGCTGTAGCGGTCAGCCCAGGTCTTCCCACGTCCAGAGAATGGACGTGCGAGAAGGCCTCAGCCGAGTGCCTTGATCAGGCGGTCGAGCACTCCGCGGTCGCCCTCGACCGACAGCCGGTCGCTGAGTTCCGCCACGGGGATCCCGTCGATCAGCAGCGCCTTGAAGGTGGCGGGATCGGTGCGCAATGCGGCGTCCCAGCCAGGCGGTTCGTCTCGAACGACAGCAAGCTCGCCCTGAGCGATGTGGAGCGTGAAGACGTCCTCGCCGAGCGCTACCACAAGTGTGGCGTGGAGGTCACCGAGCCTGGCCGAGTCCAGATGGCTGCGCAGTGCCAGCATCAGCGAGTCGGCACCCAGGGCCATCGTCGTCTGGACAGCCGAAGTGGCGCGGCCCCAGCGTCCCAGGTGCACCAGCACAGGCTCGAGTTGCCGTCCCCAGTCGGTCAGCTCGTACACCCACGCGCGAACCGGAGCACCCAGCTTGCGTCGCTGGATCACCCCGCCCGAATCAAGGTCACGCAATCGCTGGGAGAGCACGGTGGGGCTGGCGTTGGGCAAGCCGCTCTGCAGGTCGCTGTAGCGCTTGGGTCCGAAGAGCAACTCTCTGACGATCATCAGTGCCCAGCGTTCGCCGACCAGGTCAAGAGCGCGGGCGGCGGCGCACGGGTCACCATACGAGCGGGCTGAAGACACGTAACCATCCTACACGCAACCAAGTTTCTACTTGTTTTTCCGTAGTAGCTGCTACTACTGTAGCAGCTATGATTCTTGTCACCGGAGCCACCGGACTCAGCGGTATGGCCGTCATACGCGAATTCGCCCGGCAGGACGTGCCGGTTCGAGCCCTGTTCAGAAACCCCGGCAAGGCCCAGCGGCTTCATGGCCTGCCAGGCGTCGAACCCGTCCAGGGCGACATGCTCCGTCCCGAATCACTGACTTCCGCCCTACAAGGGGTGAAGCGGGTACTCATGATCTCTGCCGCGCGCGAGCAGATGGTCCGGACACAATGCGCGTTCATCGACGCGGCGAAGGCGGCAGGCGTGCCCCACATTGTGAAGTACTCCGGCAAGGAGGCAGGCGTCGGCTTCAACCTCGACAGCTTCCGCGGGACGCGGGAGCACGTAGAGATCGAACGGTATCTCGAAGCGTCCGGACTGGCCTGGACCCACCTGCGGCCCAGCCAATTCATGGAGTTCTACCTGCCCGGCACCGTGACAGGGGTAGACCCGAGGCGGCGTGAACTGCGTATGCCGATCGGCGACACCCGCCTGTCTCCCGTCGCCGTCGACGACGTGGCCAAGGTGGCCGTCGCGCTAATGCGCTCCGACGGCCACGAGGGCAAGGTCTACGAGATGACCGGACCGGAAGCCCTGTCAATGGAGGACGCCGTGGAACGGATCTCCGAGGCCACGGGAACCAGCTTCCGGTACGTGCCTGTGTCGCTGGAGGACAAGCTGCGCGAGCTCAGAGAGCACGGCCTGCCCGAGCCGACCGTTCAACTCCTGGGCGAGCTGTTCGCCGAGCGCGCCCGCCGGCCCCGCTCGCACCTGTGGCTGGAGACTCACCAGACCTTCCAGATTGAACCCACGCCCTTTGTCGACTTCGCCCGCCGCAACGCCGAAGCATTCCTAGCCGCTTAGCGGCTCGCGGCAACTGCCCTAGTGGAGGCGTCTGATGGGCAGGGTCCACCCGCTCGGCCTCGCGCCTGGACGCGAGGCCGCCGCTGACCACCGACGCCGGGCAGACCGCGCGACTTGGTGGCCGACCGCGCGATCGGTGAGCCGAGGGCGCTCACCGCGGCCTTCACCATCCCCGGCTCCCACCCGGCGACATCCGCTTCCGGCCGAAGCTCGGCGGCGGCGCGCTACTGGACACCTGCGTGTATCCGGTGCGCGCGGCCATGCACCTCCTCGGGACGGACCTGCGGGTCGTCGGGGCCACGCTGACCTACGCGCCCGGTTTCACCGTCGACACCGCGGGAGCGGCGCTGCTGTCCACACCGGGTGTCACCGCGCAGGGGTCATCTTCGGGCTTGACCACGGCTACCGGTCGGTCTACCAGCTGCGGGGCACCGACGGCTGGCAGGCCGTTGAGCCCGGGTTCACCCCAGCCGCCGACCACCGCCCGGTGATCCGGCTGGCCCGGCGCTCTGGCACCGAGGAGATCGAGCTGGCGGCCGACGACCGGGTGACCGCCGCAGTGGCGGCGTTCGCCCGCGCAGTGGGATCGAGCCCTCTTATTGCCGTCGCCGGCGTTCTGGCCTGGCGCGAGTACGGTGGGCCAGGCCTGAATAGATGATCCTGGATTGCCCCGGACGTCGTGAGGAGAAGTGCCGAGGACGAGATCTTCGCCGCCATCGAGGAACAACCGTGTCGCCCAGCCGTGCGGCTCCCCGGATCGCCGCCTGTGTCAGCAAGCTCCGGATCGAGCCTTGCAATGCTAAGTTAGGATGCTAAGTTATAGGACGTGGAACGCAACCTCAGCCTCAACCTGCACGTGCTCGTCGCCCGCCTTGACCGGGCGGCCGACCGGATCCTGCGGGCCGAGCACAACATCTCCTACAGCCGCTTTCTCGCACTGGCCCTGGTAGGCGAGCTGGGCGTCTCAACGCAACGCGCCCTTGCCGACGGCCTGGGTGTGACCGAGCCGTCGGTGAGCCGCATGACCGCCGTACTTGCCACCGAGGGGCTTCTCGATGTCCAGCCCGACCCTGCGGGTGGGAACCGCCGGCAGCTCACCCTCACCGACGGGGGAAAGCAAGTTGTGGCCTCGCTCCGGCAGGAGTTCGAGGAAAAGCTGGCCGCCCTGGTCGCACACAGCGGTGTGCCCTACGCCGAGTTCGCCGAGCACACCGCGACGCTGCTCGCGACGTTGGACCGCGTGGAACGGGAGTCAACCAAATGAAGCAGGCCAACCAGATCCCGCAGACGCATCAGCGCACAGTCTCCTCAACCGACGGCACGCCGATCAGCTATCAAACGATAGGCGCAGGGCCGGGCCTCATCGTGCTCGGCGGCGCTCTGCGAACCTCGCAGGACTACCTGCCGCTGGCCTCCGCTCTGGCCCGCTCCTTCACCGTGCACGTCGTCGACCGGCGAGGACGCGGCGCCAGCGGCCCTCAGGGGCCCCAGTACACCCTGGGCAAGGAAGTGGAAGACCTCCTGGCCGTCCAGGCGGAGACCGGCGCGCGGCTGGCGTTCGGCCACAGCTACGGCGGCCTCGTCATCCTTGAGACCGCACGGTCGTTCCAGGTGTTCGAGCGCATCGCGGTCTACGAGCCCGGAGTTCCCGTCGGCCCCCTCTCCACAGACTGGATGGCCCCTTACCGGGAACGGCTGGCCGCAGGCGATCCCTATGGCGCGTTCGTCCATTTCATACAAGGCTCGGGCGGCGCGCCCGCCTTCGTGTCCAAGCTGCCGTACTGGTATCTGCGGATGGCGTTGCGTGTCGGGTTCCGCGGGCCGAGTTGGCAGCGGATGCGGCCGCTTCTGGAGGCCAACCTGGCCGAGCACGAGCAGATGGCGGGCCAACACGGCCGGCTTGCCGCGTTCGCGGCCGTCACCGCTTCGGTGCTGCTGCTGTGCGGGGGTCGTACGCCGCGCGCGACCAGAGCGGAGTTCGATGCTGTACGCGACACCCTTCCCCAGGCCACACTCGAAAGCGTGCCCGGCCTTGACCATTTCGGGCCGGAAGGGCAAACGGCCCCGGTTGTGGCCGAGCTCACCCAGCAGTTCCTCCTTCAGGTATGAAGAGATTGCTTCTGATCGTCATCGCGGTGCTTGCGTCGTTGTCCGCCTGCGGCCGTCAAGCAGTACGCGACCCGGGTGGCCGCCACTTCCTCGCCCAAGCCGACGAACTTTCGAGGGTTACGACCCAGCGGTGACCGACCCAGACGTGACGATCGACGGCATTCCCTACGCCGAACTGATCGACCTCGGCACGATCGCCAAATCGGAGGGCATCTCCTACGAGGAGGTCATCGACCGCTTCGGCTCACAGTCATCCAACGCCGGGTGATCGACAAACTGAACGCGGAGTTCCCTGACGAGATCTCCGGCGTCAGATACGTCGACGACCAGCGGGGGCTGCGCGTCGGCTTCAAGGGCCCTATCCCGGCACGCGCGATCGAGTTGGCCAGGACCCTCCCCATGGAGGTCACTCTGATCGGTGGCAAGGGATTCTCATCCGAGGAACTCCGGCGGGCCCAGGACACGGTCATCTCCTGGCTCCTATCCCGGCCTGATTGGTCATCGCGCATTCCGATGACGAGACCGGCCAAGTCAAGGTCACACTCCAGCCGAAGGTGATGCCCGACGATGCGGAAGAGTTCAAGCGCAGCCGACGTCGTCGCCACCGGATCCAGCTGGGCTATCCGACGCTCCAACGTCCCCCGCGACGGCACCGCAAGGCCACGCATCCGGCACTGCCGGACGACCTCCTTGTAGCGCCGACACCGTCCGCCGCTGCCTGGACAAATACCGCGACCGGATCGCCTCGGCCAGCAGCGCCTCGACCTCCTCCGGAATCCTGCCACGGCCCCGACCGCCACTCGACCGGCGCGGAAGCAGATCAGAGGCCCCCCGAACCCGCCCGCCACCGCTTCAACAGCCCATACACCTGGCGGCGCGAGATCCCCAGCTCAGCCGCCGCCTCATCCGCTTCCGCGATCCGAACCTGCGGCCCCCGCGCCAACGACCGATCACCTCGGCCCGCCGGACAGCCACCGCCCACTCCTCCGCCGAAGCCGTCAGCACACCCAGCTCCGCCACGCCGTCGACCACGCCGACCTCGCCGCAGTGAACACCAGTACAAGACAAAGATCGACGGTAGCGCACAGGAGTACAGGAATCCGGACTTTCCGAAGCCCTCCGCAATCAGCCCTATCACCGCAGGACGGCAGTGAACACGCCTACGGGAATCGACAGTCTGTCGATCTTGCTTCCGGCTGGTGTCGTAAAACGGAACGATTCTCAACATCCTGCGTGGACATCTCACCCACCGAAACCGGAACGGTGGATGGCGGCACCTCCGCCCGAATCGAATCGCTAACGCCACTGGCCGTTCCGCTGTCGATCAAGCCCCGCGACCACGAACGTTCACCGGCTTGAGTGATCAGGCTGCTCGGGCGAGCGGTCGGCCCCCGGGCGCGTTCGCGGCGTTGGGTGGCCAGCACGTCCCACCGGTCCGGCGGCATCAACGCCACCTCAAGCCGTGGTCGACAGATCAAACTAAAGACACCCTGGTCAGTCGTACGCGGGTCAGACCATGGCCCGAAGCGGCACGCTTTGATCCTCACAGTCGTAGCGCGTGGCCACCGCGCGGAACTGTTTACGCCGGTTGAAGCCCCCTCTCGACCTGGTTGCGGCGTTTGTAGTGGTCGGCGTCGAAGGTGAGTGGGCGCCCACCTGAGCGGCCGCGTCGCTTGCGGTTGGCCTGCTGGTCGCGGGGTTCGGGGATGGTGGTGCGGATCTGGCGGCGGCGCAGCAGGGCGCGGTTGGCCCGGCTGGAATAGGCCTTGTCACCGGTGAGGGAGTCGGGCTTCTTGCGCGGCCGGCCGATACCGCACGGTCGCGGCACGCGGATCCGGCCGAGCAGGGTGCGCTGACCATGAACTTGCCGTGGGCATCGAGACTCACGGGTGCATGCGGAAGTCGTACATCGGCGGGCACGGCTCGTCGGTGCCGAGCGCCCGCTGGCAGTCAGCCCAGAGCCGATGGAGGGAGTCCTCGCCTTCTCGCAGGTCCGGCACCACCAGACTGTCGCGCAGGATGGCGGCGGTGACTTCAGGTCGCCCCGCGGCGATGCCAGCCATGCAGCGCAGCAGCTGGATCCTGCCATGGGCACGATGCGCCGGCGACAGTTCATCCGCCATTCTCAGCGCTTCGTTCGGGCGGCCATCCAAGAGCAGCGCGGTCAGGGTTTCGACGATCAGTTGCCGGAGGTCAGGGGCCAGTGCCAACGCGCTCTGAAGCCGGTCGGCGGCGGTGGCCACGTCGCTGCCGAGCAAGTCGGTTTCGGCCAGGCAGCGTAGCGCCCAGGGGTTGTGCCCCGATGTCAGCCAAGCGGAGCGGGCGCCGGCGACGTCGCCATCCGCGTAGCGGAGCAATCCCAGGTGGTAGTGCGCGTGCCAGTCGGCTGCCGCGACCTCGAGCATGTCGCGCCACGGCTGACCGATCACCGGCGGAGCAGGCGGATCCTGAGCGGGCAGACGGCCGGTTTCCAACAACCGCAGCCATGGCTCCTGCTCGGTTCCCAGCGTCTCGTCCCCAAAGGGGATCGCCTCATCATCGGGTAGCGCCGACGCCCGCCGTTCCAGAGCCCCCCAGCCTGAGCCGCCCCAGCGAATGTCGGACGGGGCGCGCCTGGACATTCGTTCCAGCCGCTGATGCCACTCTTCCAGCATCGCCTCGGGCAGCAAGTCGGCCACAGCCTGCTCTACCGTGCTCCGGGCCTGAGGCCATGGGCCGTGCACGGCAACCGGATCGGCTCGCAGCAGGCCATACGCCTCCGTCCACGACCACGTGCTGCCTGCCGCCATCGGCAGGTGCTCCAGCTGGGTGCGGGCGAGTCCTGCCTGGATCTCCAGATAGCGTGCGTCTGGGCCGTTCAGCCATTCCTGCCAGCGCCTGCCACCTTGGGAAGTGCCCCAGTGAAAGAGCTTGCGACCGCTCAACCGGCGGGTCGAGGTATGGACGAGGCCGCTTCCCTCCTCATCAAGAGCAGCGATCCAGGGGCGCCCGGCGATATCGAAGAAGAAGTCGGCCGCCCCTGCGGTTCGGGTGGTGTAGCTGCGATCCGTACCCTTCCAGTCGGGGTAAGGCACGTAGTGCAGCGTCTCGGTGTAGTCGAAGTGGTAGGCGTGGTCGGCAGGTGTGACCACTCGGATGCCTGCCTCCTCGGGTACGGCGATGTTCGACCACCAGTAGACCGGTATGTCCGTCGTGTGCGGGTTGTGCAGGCTGATGTGTATCAGCAGCGCAGGCGATTCCGGCGGGAGCTGCACGTCCAGTTGCACGATCAGGCGGCGCATCCGCTCGTACTCCCACATGCGCAGGCCCTCGCCCACCCTGGCAGTGTGCAGGGGTTCGCAGGTCAACGGCCAGTGGCCGGTCGCGCCGAGGTTCCACTCGACCCCGCCGGAAAACCATGCACCCCTCAGCGCCAAGTTGGCCGGCTGCAGGCTGGGATTGCGAAACAGCAGCTCGCGGCCGGTGGGCCGGTGCACAAGCGACCACAACCGCCCGCCGAAATCGGGCAGGAACGTGGCGGTCAGCCACTGGTTCTCCAGGACAATGCTGTCCACCGAGCGCACCTGCCGGTTGCGCCCGTAGTCGTCCTGCATGCCGTATGGCAGCAGGCTGAACGGCTGGCCGTAGGCGATGCCGGCGGCCATGGCTGGGTCCGCGGTGCTCGTGTCTGCCCGTACCCCGTTGTCTCGCAGGATCGGCAGCGGACTGGCCGGGCCGGGCTCGGCGATGGGCAGCTCGAGACTCTTTCTTCTCACGCAGCAAGCTCCTTGATCACTTTCCAGTGCCGAGAGTCATGCCCTCGACGATGCGTCGGCCGAGCCAGACGTAGAGCAGCAGCATGGGCAGTACGAGGATGGTTACCCCCGCGAACAGCACGCCGTAGTCGGCGCCGCTGTACTGCTGCTTGGCCAGGAACCCGAGCAGGGCAAGCGGTAGCGTCTGCTTGTCGGTGCTCTGCACGAAGACCAGCGCGAGGAAGGCCTCGTTCCACAGCCCGATGGCGTTGAGGATCAGCGCGGTGATCAGACCGGACCGGGCCAGCGGTAGCATGATCGTCCAGAAGGTGCGCAGCCGGGAGGCGCCGTCGATCGCCGCGGCCTCCTCCAGTTCGGCGGGCAGCGAGGCGAAGTAGCCGGTCAGCAGGAACACGGTGAACGGCAGCGACACCGTGACGTAGAGCAGGAACAGTCCGAATAGGTTGTTCACCAGGGACAGCCGTTCCATGAGCACGAACAGCGGTATCACGATGACCTGGACCGGAACGCCGATGCCAAGCGCGAAGTACAGGGTGAGCGAGGCGGCGGCGCGCCCGATGCTGCGCCCCAAGGCGTACCCCGCGGGCGCGGCGACGACCACGACCGCCGGCGCGGCCGTTGCCACCAGCACCAGTGAGTTGGCTGCCGCTACGCCGAAGTCGGCGCTTCGCCAAGCTTCGGCGTAGTTGTCCCAGGCGAAGCTGGGCCAGGCGAAGGGGCTGGCGAAGATCTCGCGGTGCTCGCGCAGCGAGGTGATCAGCATCCAGGCCAGGACGGCCAGGTTTACGACCACCATCAGCCAGATGGCGCTTCTAGAACTGAATCGGATCACGGCGCATCACCCGGCGCAGGAGGAGAACGAACACGACGACGGACACCAGCGTGATCACCGCCGACGCCGACGCGTAGCCGAAGCTGTAGGCGGGCACTCTTCCGCCGAAGGTCTGGCCGTAGATGAACACCGCGGTGTTCCAGGTGTGAATTGGCGGCAGGTCGTTGGAGGTCCCGCCGAAGGCGTAGATGAAGTCGAAGACCTTCAGCGAGGAGATGGTCCAGATGACGGCGGAGATGGTCACCACGTCCCAGGTCAAGGGCATGGTGATGTGCTTGAACTGCTGCAGTGGCCCGGCTCCGTCGAGCTCGGCGGCCTCATAGAAGTAGCGGGGGATCCGGTCGGTGGATGCCATGAGGATGGTGACGTAGAAGCCGGTGTTGGTCCAGATCAGTCCGAGGAAGATGACCAGGAACAGGTGGTCGCCCAGCCAGTTGGGTGCATCGAGGCCCATACCGCCCAATGCCGCGTTGACCAGGCCGTCGGTGGAGAAGAGGAAGCCCCACAGCACCGACAGCACGATCGGCGCGATGATGTTCGGGAAGAAGATCACAGACCGAGCGAACCGCCGGCCGGTCATCGCGCGCATGCCCAGCAGCAGAGCGAAGCTGAGCAGGAAGACCAGCACGCCGCCGGCCAGCAGGATGGCCAGTGTGTTGCGGAAGGCCGCGAGGAACACCTCGTCCTCGAACAGCAGCGTGAAGTTGTCCAGCCCCCGCCAGCGCATCTCGGTGACGCCGTCCCACGCGTGCAGGCTCACCCAGAACGAGGCGACCGTCGGCCCGACGAAGAAGATCGTGTAGAGGACCACAGCCGGCAGGGCGAGGACGAGGAAGGCCCGCCGCCGCTGCCGGGTGATCGTGGGTCCCTGGCCTCGGTGGACCGTGGTGTGCTCTCGGACGAGCACGGCCATCAGGAGTTCTTCTTCCAGAACTCGGCCTGCTTCTCCCCGAGCCTGGTCACGAACTCGGTGGCGGTGATCTTGCCGCTGAGGAACTCCGTGTGCACCGGCTCGAACACCTCGATGGGGTAGGTGCCGAGGGTGTCGAGGCCCTCGTAGAAGGGGGTGACGGGCTTGTCGTTCAGTTGCCGGGCGATGTCCGCGAGCTGCTCGGGCGCGGGGATGTCGGGCCGGGTGGTGATGTTGAGCGCGACTGTGGCCAGGCCCTGCATGCGCTCCTTCTTCATGAAGGACACGATGAAGCGCTCCGCGGCCGCCCGGTGAGCGGCCCGCTTGGGCACTGCGAAGCCGATGACGGCGGTCTGCACGGCGCTCGCGCCGGGGAAGGGCAGTGCGCGGTACTGGAAGTCCTGCGGGGCGGACTTCTGGGTCTCGCTCGGGGCCCAGCTGCCCATGAGTAGGAAATCGGCCTGGCCGGCCGCCCACTTCTCCTGCATGGCCGGGAACTTGCTGCCGAAGGAGCCGGGCGCGAAGTACCCGCCCTTGGCCAGCTTCTCGATCCGTGCCAGGGCCGGGCGCAGCCGCGGGTTGCTCCAGGCGCGGCCGGTCTTGTCGGTGGCCAGCTCTCTCACCTTGCCCGAACCTAGTTCGGCGCCGAGGGCGTGGACGGTCCACAACGCCGCATACGAGCCGATGTCGCCGTCCAGCGCCAGCTTGGCCTTGCGGCCGTCCAGCATCGCGACGAAGTCGTCCCACGTCGCCGGCGCCTTGGTGGCCAGGTCGGGGTGTTTGGCGCCGTTGTAGAAGATGCCGTAGCCAAGGGCTTCGTAGGGCACCAAGAACGGTTTGCCGGCATTATCGATGATCAGGTCACGGTAGCGGCCCGGGCCGACCTCGGCCACCGTCTTGCCCTCGCCCGGCACTTGCGCGGACATGACCGCGGACAGGTCATGATGCTGGCCGTTGGCCACCATCGCGCCCCGGATGCTGTTGCCGTCCTGGTCGACCAGGTCCGGGACGTCGCCCGAGCGGAGGGCCGGGGTGAGCTTCTGCAAGACCTTGCGCCCCTGCCATTCCACCTTGACCTGGATGCCGGTCTCCTTGGTGAAGGCAGCGATGGCTTGTTTGATCACAGTGGCCTGCGGTTCGTTCTCCTCCCACATGCTCCAGTAGCTGATCGGCGCCCCAGGTTCAGGAATTCCCATTCTGGTGTTCTCGGTGCCGCCGATCCCGCAGGCCGAGACCGTGACGGCGACGACGGACAGGATGACCATGGTGCGGGGGAGACGATGCGACACTGAACGACGCATCATGGATCACCTCTATCTGTGACGGGCCGGCAGGCGGTACGGACGCCTCTGTTCGCGAGCGGTCGGGGAGCGTAGATGGACGACGAGGCATGAGGCGAAGTCATGGACGTTCTCGCCTTGGCCGAGACGGGGAGCGGCGCGCCGGACGTTGCCAGGAGGATCGCACGGAAGGCCAGAAGGAATCAATACCGAAGAAGTCCTTCGATAATATGGCGGACATGGTGACCAACGGGGCCGATCTTGGGCGGTTGCGGCGCATCAACGAACTAGCGGTGATCGCAGCCGTGCGAGAGTCCGGTGACCTGCGGGTGGCGCAGATCGCCGAGCGCATCGGCCTTGCCAGGACCTCGGTCGGCGAGGTGGTCCGAGGGCTGGTGGGCCATGGCTGGCTGGAGGAGAAAGTGCCCGTGGCCGCGGGGCGCGGGCGGCCGGCGCACCGCTATCGCTTCCGCGCCAGCGCGGGGCACGTGCTCGGCCTCGACATAGGCGCGCACAACGTACGTGCCATGCTCGCCGACCTTGACGGCACCGTGCTGGCGACCGTGCATCGTGTCAGCGACCCGGCCATGCCCCGTCAGGAGCGGTTGCAGACCATCGACAGGGCCGTGAGCGACTGCCTGCGACAGGCCAAGGCCACCACAGAGCAGGTATGGATGAGCGTCGCCGCCACCACCGGCTGGGTCGATCGCGAGGGCCAGATTCTCATGTCAGGTTCGATCCTCGATTGGGCGGGCGTCGACCTCGCCGGCCACTTGCGGGCCCTGCTCGGCGCCCCCGCACTGGTCGAGAACGACAGCCGCCTCGCCGCCCTGGCCGAGCACCGCCGTGGAGTCGGCCAGGGGGTCCGTGATCTCGTTCTTCTGCAGGCCGGCCGTCGCACGGGCCTGGGCATTCTCATCGACGGCCGCTTGCACTGCGGCTTCGGTTACGTGGCCGGTGACCTGTCGATGCACCGCGCGCTCAAATGGGAGCCGGCGATCGAATACCTGCTGTTCTGCGACGCCTCCCCAGCCACGGGGCCGACCGGCGACGCGGTGGCCGACGTGCTGGTCGCCGCCGCTGAGGGGCACGCGGGCGCACTGGTGGCCGTGCGCCGCTACGTCCGAGAGATGGCCATCGCGGCAGCCGCCATCGCCTCGATTATCGATCCGGAAGTCATCGTGCTCGGCGGCTCCATGTCCAAGCATGCCGGCCTGCTGTTGCCACTACTGAGCAGCGAACTGGACCTGTTGTGTCTGCGCACTCCCGAACTGCGCAGTTCCAGCCTCGGGGCCGATTCCGCCGCCCTCGGGGCCGTGTGCCTGGCCCTGCAGCACCTCGACGCCGCGATCCTCAACGAGCACGGCGGGCCTCTGGGGCCACTGCGTCGACCTGAAGCATTCTCAGCCGCATCTGACGCTTGACGCCCTTCTGACTGCGGAGCTTAATGTAAGGACTCCCTCAATAAAGCGTACGAGAGGGGCCGGAATGTCCGGTTCGCTTGAACGTTCTTCACCCCCTAACCACCCCACTCGCCGACAGCTCGTGGCCGGACTCGCCGCAAGTGTCACCCTCCCTCTCCTGCCCTCTCGTTCCGCTCGGGCAGCGATGGCCGCTCTGACCGTCTGGCTACCTTCGTCCACTGACAAGGTGCGCCGTGACCGGGCGATCCCGGCCGAACGCGCCACCCGGATCTCCTTACAGGCGGCGCGTAACGAGTACGAGTCCGGCCAGATCATCGTGCGCACCGCTACGGGCAGCGTCCAGATCGGCGTGTCTAGCACGTCGTTAAGCGGACCTGGCGGCGCCACGGTTCCCAACTCGCTGATCACCTTCTACGAGCAGCGCTACGTCGAGGTACCTCGTTCTGAGGACAATCCGAAGTACACCGCCGGCTGGTATCCCGACGCACTCGTGCCGATCACCCCTGGCGCGACGATCACCGTGACCGCCTCGCAGAACGCCGCCTTATGGTTCACCGTCAAGATCCCCAAAGGGCAGGCACCCGGCGTCTACTCCGGCACCATCACGCTGACAGGCGGCGACGCCCCCTTCACGATCCCGCTCAGCGTGGACGTGTGGAACTTCGAAGTGCCCGACGCACCCAGCTTCGACACCTCGTGCGCCATCTGGTACCCCCAGGTCGGCGCCGCACACGGCCTGACCTGGGGCACTGCGGCCTACGACCAGATGATGCGCGCGTACTGGGACTTCCAGACCGGCTTCCGCCTGGCGGGCGCCGACATTCCCGTCCGCGGCAACCCGGGCCCGCCCGTGCCCGGCTACCCCCCAGGCCCCGGACCGGACCCCAGCCCGGCGGTGTTCCTGGCGCACGCCGAGGAGCACCTGGCCGACCCGCGCATCCGCAAGTACCGCATCCCGCTTTACACCACAGGCGACAACGATCGCGGCTTCCAGACCGACACCTCCAAACTGCGAGAGGTCGTGGCAGGGCTGCGGGCCAAGGGACTGCTCGAGCGCGGATTCTTCTACTACGCCGACGAGCCGATGAATGACCAGCACTACCAGAACGTCAAGAACCTCTTCACGTTGGTCGACACCATCGCCCCCGACGTGCCCCACGTACTGACCCTCACCGGGCCGCCCCGGCAGGACCTGCTCGACTTCGTCCGAGCCTGGGCGTTCGTCGTCACCGCTCCGAAACCCGAACTGCCCAACGTCGTCCAGGCCCTACGGTCCCGAGGCGATCTGGTCTGGTGGTACACCGCCTGGGGCCACAATTATCCGACGCCGAGCGTGTTCATCCACGACAGTCTCGTGGGCACCCGCCTTCTACCCTGGATCCAGCAGTACATGGGCATCGAGGGCTACCTCTTCTGGTCGACCACGGTGTTCGGCACCTACGACGGCACCACCTACTACCGCTCCAGCCAGAACTGGCAGGACCGCTGGACCAACCCCAACCCGCTCTGGGACTTCTCCGGTGACGGCTTTTTCCTCTACCCGGGCAAGCAGGTGGGCGTCAACGGACCTGTCGGCTCGATCCGCCTGCACGGGCTCAGGGAAGGCTTCGAGGACGCCGAGTATCTCGTCCGCTACGAGAAGCGCGCCGTCGCCATCGCGCAGGAGTGGAACGTCGCCTTCGACGCCAAGAGCGCCTTGCACTCCTACCACGACGTCCTGCACGAGTGGCTGGAGCCCTACCAGGACGATCCCGCTCTGTTCGACCGCATCCGGGCACAGGTCGGCGCCGAGGTCGCCCAGCTGCACGGCGCCGCGCCAGCACTCGTCCACATCGGCAGGCCCACGGCGCACCACGTCCCCGTCACCGTGCACACCGCACGGGGCGCCACTCTCAGCATCGACGGCGTCACACGAACCCGGGCCGGCGGCAACGCCATCTCCGACACCTATGAGCTGATCCTCGGCCTCCCCCAGGGCAGGAGGGACGTGTCGTTGGCGGTGACAGCCAACGGCGTCACCAGCCGGTTCAGCCGCACCATCCAGGTAGGCCCGGTCGCCACCCCTCACGAAATCATCATCAACAGCTTCGAGTCCGACGTCGACGTCGGCCGCGTCAAGCCGACCAACGTGAGCATCACCCGCTCCGACCAGCACGCCACAGCGGGCCGCTCGTCGGCGAAAATGGTGTTCGCCGCGAACGTCGACAACGCCGGCGCGTTCTTCTACACCCGTCACGCCGACCACCCCGAATGGTCCATCGGCCGCAACGACTGGTCGACGTTGGAGGCGGTGGAGATGGACGTCTACAACGACAGCGACGACCTCGTAGTCATGCACCTCAACTTCTATGACCCGGTCCACTTCGGGGGAGACAACCCCTTCTACCTGTCGCCGCGTGAGCGGCACGCGGTGCGCGTACCGCTCACCAACCTGCCGAACAACCTGGCCGAGATCACCTCGATGGAGCTGCGGGCACCCCGTCGTGCCCAGCCGCTCACCTTGTACGTGGACAACGTGCGCTTCACCCGAAGCCGCACCGGCCTCCCATCGCCCGGCACCTGGCTACGACAGGACGGCCGACGGCGGCTGACACTGCACGTGGCCAGATCCGACGGCGGCATCGCGATGGCCCGGCAGACGGGAGCCGATCCGGCCGGCTGGGAGTTCACCAACGCCGCCGACGAGGGACTGCGCGGACCCGTGGCCGGCACGGTGGCTTCGGCCGTCGACCCGGGTGCCCGGCTGAACCTGATCGCCACCACCGGTGTCGGCCAGCCCCTCCAGTGGAGCCGCGAGCAGACGCCGACAGGGACCTGGCGGCGCTGGCTGCTCGACCTCACACCCGATAACGGAACCCGGCCGAGTCTCATGGGACACCCGGCCGCCGCGCTGGACGTCAACGGACGGCTCACCTACTGCTCCCGCACGACGGACGGCTTCCTCATCCTCGGTCAGCAGGACGCCCCCGGCAGCGAGACGTGGCGGGCGACGTACCTCACCAGCACCCGCGACGGCAGCCGGGTCAGGGTCGCCGGCGATCCCGCGCTCATCCAAGATCCGAGCGGCAAACTGACGTTCTTCGCGCAGGGCATCGGCGGGCAACTCCTGCACGGATGGCAGCTGACCCCCGGCAGTGCGCAGTGGAACAGCGACTTCCTCCACCAGAACGGGACCGGCGCGGCGGCCGTCATCACCGGCAGGCCCGCCGTTTCGCAGACCATCTCGGGACGTCTCACCTTCCATGCCCGCGATACGAGTGGCCGGATGGTGCACGGCTGGCAGTCGACCCCCGGCAACGGCCCGTGGCGCTGGGACTTCCTGCCGCTGACGACGAACGTCGACGACGGCGGCACCCACGTCACCGTCACGATCGCCGGAGATCCTGCCCTGACGCTGGACCCCAGCGGCCGCCTGGTGTACTTCGCCAGGACGGCCGACGGCCGGGTGTTCCACAGCTGGCAGCGCTACCCCGACGAGGGGCCCTGGGACGCCACGATCATCCGGACGTCGGGCTCGCCGATCACCGTGGTCGGCGATGGAGCGGCTGCCCAGGACATCACCGGCAGAGTGCACTACTTCGCCCGGACGGCCGCCGGCACGCTCCGGCACGCCTGGCAGGACGCACCCGGACTCGGCCCCTGGCACGCCGCCGAACTCGGCAGCGGCATCGCCACCTGACCTCAAACCGCAGCCTCTCTCCGGAAGCGCGACGCCAAGCCTCCAAAGCCAGGGAAGGAACCATGGGCATCCCATCGTTGAAACGTTTCACAGCCCTAGCGGGCTTGGCCTGTCTGCTCATCCCACTGTTGCCCGCCACCGTGCAGGCCGCCGTGCCCGTCGCGTGGGTGCAGAACTCCGCCGACCACGCCTTCTCCACCAGCACCCCGCCCGCGCATCCCGCGACCGCGATCGCCCTGTACGCGGCCCGAGGCGAGTACGAGGCAGCGCAGATCCTGTACCGGCCGTCCACGGCCGCAACCGGCGTCTCCTTAAGCGCCACCGCGCTGAGCGGGCCCGGCAGCGCCAGCATCCCGACGAGCGAGATCACCGTCAGACGGCAGTACAACCATCCGAACGTGGTCATGCACGGCGATAGCATCTGGCTCAAGGAGTACGAGGTGCCGCCCGCCGGCGGAACCTCCTTCTACGACGCTCTCGTCGACAACACGCCGATCTCGGTGGACGCGAACTACGCCCAGGCCTACCACTACAGCGTTCACGTCCCCGCAGGGCAGCCCGCCGGCGTCTACACCGGCTCGGTGACCGTCAAGAGCAGCGGCGGCGACGTGATCATCCCGGTCTCGGTGCGGGTCTACGCGGTGACCGTGCCGCCGGCCAACCAGTCGACATTCAAGCAGAACAACTGGTTCGCCTCGGTCGGATGGGATTACAAGGGCGCGGAGCTGGCGATCCCCGAACAGTACGCCGACGCCGCGGCCTACAGCCCCAACTGGTGGAAAGTCATCGCATCCCTCGCGAGGAACCAGGCCAAGCACCGCAACAACGTCATCTACACCGACTTCCAGGCGCTGCTGATCCCCAACACCACAATCGACGCGGCGGGCAACTACAGCTTCGGCTGGGCGACGTTCGACCGGTTCGTAAAGCTGTTCGAGGACGCCGGCGCCATGCAGTACATCTACACGCCAACCCTCCTGGAGCCGCACCCCAACAAAGACGTGGGCGGCAAGCGCCCGCAACTGGAGATGCTCAAGCGAGGACCCGACGGCAAGCCGCAAAAAGTACTGGTCGACCCGAACACTCCCGAGACCACCGCCTACCTCAACAAACTCTTTCCCGCACTGAAGGCCCATCTGGACGCCAAGGGCTGGACCGACAAGTTCTACATGAGCGCGCTCGACGAACCGACCGAGGCGGCTCAGGTCACCGCCGCCACGTGGTTCTACGACATCTACACCACCTACTTCCCCGACCCGCTGACCAACGAGGCCCACGGCTATACGTTCCTCCCGGGCGCGGCCGAGAACATCACCACCTTCACGCCGTACACCGACAACTACGAAGACCACACCGGCTACTGGCAGGACCAGCGACTCAAGGGCAAAGAACTGTGGCTCTACGTCTGCATCGTGCCGCAGGACTACCAGGTGAACCGGCTCATCGGCATGCACCTGGCCAAGTCACGGCTGCTGCCCTGGCTGGTCTGGAAGATCGGTGGCAAGGGCTTCCAGCACTGGGGCTGGAACTACTGGGCATACAAGCCCGACGACATCTTCCGCGGTTACGACACCTTCGACGGCCCCCAAACCGGCGACAGCTACATCGTCCGGCCCGACAAGGCGCGCTATGACGTCTACGACAGCGTGCGCAGCGAGACCCAGCTCGACGGTGTGGAGGATTACGAGCTGCTCAACCAGCTCGCGGCCGACAAGCCCGTGACGGCGCGGGCGATCGCCGACACGGTGGTCACCGATATCGCGACCTTCGAACGGTCGGGCCAGGCGGTGACCGAGCGGCACAAGCAGATCCTGGACGCGCTCGTTTCGGCGGACGCCGAGCCGCGGTTCCCGTACGCCGACGACTTTTCCGACGCCTCCTCCGCCAGGAACTGGCTCGTCCCGATCAATCGCGCGAGCGGTCAGCAGGAGAGCTCCTGGTCGGTCACCGGCGGAGAGTTCGTGCAGCCTCAGGTCGGCGCCGGCTGGGATAAGGCCGTCGTGAACCTCAAGGGCCGCGCCTACCGTGACGTCGCGGCCTCTGCCGACCTCAGGATCACCGGCGTGAGCAACACCGGAGGCCAGACGAACTGGGCAGGGTTGATGGTCCGCAACCTCAGCGGCACCGAGATGGACACCGGCTACCTCGTCGCCCAACGCAACAACGGCGAGGTGTTCATCGTCCGCAGCGAGACCACGCTGGCCAGGGCCAACGTCCCGGGCTACGTCCCCGGGCAGGGCTCCAGGCTGCGCGTTGTCGCCAGAGGAGACACCATCACCGTCTATGCGGGCGCGAACGCCGCCCCGCTGCTGACCGTGACCGACAAGGCCTACCAGGCCGGCGACATCGCCTTGATCACCGGAGGTGCGGCCGCTCGTTTCGACAACGTCAAGATCAACCCGGAGACCAACCCGGCGGAAGGCCGCTCGATCACCGCGAGCAGTTCGTACGAGGGCGACGGCTGGAGCCCCCACGGCGCCGTCGACGGCGAGCGCGGTTCGGTCGCGGGCAGGATGGGCTGGAGCAGCCACGCCGACCTGACCACCAACCACACCGAGTCGATCACCGTGGACCTGGGCTCCGCCAAGCCGATCAGCCGGGTGGACCTGTACCCGCGCGCCGACGCCGGCAACGTCGGGCGGGGCTTCCCGGTCGACTTCACCATCCAAGTGTCGACCGACAGATCCAACTGGACGACCGTGGCCACGCGCACCGGCTTCACCACGCCTGGCGCGGGCGCGCAGACGTTCCCATTCCCGACGATCGATGTGCGCTACGTGAAGGTCGAGGGAACCAAGCTGAACCGCGACCCGAACAACCACTACCGGATGCAATTCGCCGAGATCGAGGTGGCGGGCGGCAATCTGGCCGCAGGCCGGGCCGTCACCGCGAGCAGTTCCTACGAAGGTGACGGATGGTCACGGACCGCCCTCACCGATGGGCAGACCCGCTCGGCGCAGGGCTACTCCATGGGGTGGAGCAGCCACGGAACATCCACGGCGAACGCCACCGTGGACCTCGCCGGACCCACGCGCTTCAGCTCGGTGGTCCTACGCCCGCGCACTGACGGAGAGGCACTGGGGGCGAGCTTCCCGGTCGACTACACCCTGCAAGTGTCGGACGACAATGCCACCTGGACCACCGTGGTGACCAAGACGGGCCAGACGCGTCCCGGAATAACCGGCGAAACGTTGTCCTTCACTCCGCGCACCGCGCGCTACGTGCGGATAGCCGCGACGAAACTCTCCACTGACCCAGTCGGCGACCAGCGGCTACAGCTCGCCGAGCTGGAAGTCCGCTGAAGACCGTCCGGCCGGGGACGTGGGCGGCGGCCCGCGCTCCCGGCCGGACACCGCTGGACACCCCTGCGCGAAGCAGAAAGACATCGTTCGCCTGTCCCAACCAAGCGGCTGCTCAATCGTAGAGCGTGTCAGTCTTGCGGAAGCCGTGCAGGATGCCCACGAGCGGGTGGGCGACCTGGCGCAGGGCGGGCTAGCCGGTGCCACGGGCCCGCTGTTTGTCGTAGTGGGCGCAGCCGCCGGGCGAGACGCGGACCACGGTCGGCCTAGGTGATCAGGGCGACGATGAGCCGGTCGTTGCGCACTTAGCGGGCCAGGGCGGTCTTCTTCTTGCCGAAGGCCGGGTGATCGCGCTGCATGCGGGGCGGGCACGACTTCCCATCAGCGACCCACTCTTCCGCCCTGCCGACAGGGGCACGACTTCTGCAGGACTCGATGTCCAGGACCAAAGTGCTCCCCTGCCGACGACCACTACCCACTACGGAGTCTGCCGGATGGCTCACTCCCAGAAGTCATGAGGATCATCATGGGCCTCTTATCCCGAACAGGGGCGGCCTGGGCGGCCCTCTGCCTGCTCCTGTCTTCCCTGTCCGTCCCGCCCGCTGCCGCCGCGGAGCGGCACGGCCTGCCTGCCCCGGCCGTCGCCCAGACCTTCCGCAACCCGCTGAACCCCAGCGCCGACCCCAGCCTGCTCTACCACGAGGGCTCTTACTACCTGGCCACCACCCGCGGGGACCGGATCGGCATCTGGAGGTCGCACAGCCTGGCCACGCTGCTGGCCGCGCCCGAGCACGTGGCCTGGCAGGATAACGACCCGTCGCGCAACATCCAGATGTGGGCGCCCGCCTTCCGGCAGGTCGGCTCGCGCTGGTACATCTACTACACCGCCTCCGACGGCGTGGACGCCAACCACCGGATGTATGTGCTGGAGTCGGTCGGGAACGGCCCGATGGGTCCATACACCTTCAAGGCAAAGATCGCCGACTTCGGTGAGTACGCCATCGACGGTGAGCCGATCACCCACAACGGCCAGTCCTACTTCGTCTGGAGCGGGCCGGGACGGGGCCAGGGTGGACCGGCGCAGCTCTACATCGCCCGGATGAGCAATCCCTGGACGGTGACGGGAGAGCGGACGGCGATCCCCGCCGACGGCGGCTGCAGCGAGGTGCGGGAGGGCCCCACACCGCTCTACCGCAACGGCAGGACCTTCCTGACCTACTCCACCTGTGACACCGCCAAGCCCGACTACCAGCTGTGGGTGACGAGCATCGCCTACGGGGCCGACCCGATGGTAGCCGCCAGCTGGGTGCAGCACCCCGGGCCGGTGTTCTGGCGCGACGACGCGGCCGGCGTGTGGGGCCCGGGCCATCACTCCTTCTTCCGCTCACCTGACGGCACTGAGGACTGGATCGCCTACCACGGCAAGAACACCAGCGCCTACACCTACTCCTTCCGTACGACCCGAGCGCAGAAGTTCAGCTGGAACCCCGACGGCACCCCGAACTTCGGCCGGCCCCTGCCCCTCGGGACCACCCAGCAGCTGCCCTCAGGCGATCCGGGCGCGCCCACGGCCGCGATCAACGACTTCGATCTGGGCACCGGCCAGAATCAGGTTCAGTACAGCGCGACATGGCAGTCAGGGTCAGGCTGCGGGAATCAGTGCTTCCAGGGCAATGATCATTGGACTGGCCGGGCGGGCGCGACTGCGACGATCCGCTTCACCGGCACACAGGTGGCTCTGCTCAGCGTGCGCGACTGGGGCAACGGCATCGCCGCGATATCCATCGACGGCAGCGCTGAGCAGTACCTGGACTATTACAGCGGCATCCGCGTCGGCGAGGAACTCAATTACCTGAGCCCGGTCCTCCCGGCGGGGCCGCATACACTGCGCATCCGGGTGACTGGTGCCCGGAACCCTGCCTCCGGCAGCACGGTGATCAGTCTCGACCGCATCGAGGTGTACGGCTGAAGCGCCTCGGGGCGGGGCCGCTGGCACCCAGGCGGGCGAAGTGGCGCGTAGATGAACTGCCGAGGCGGGCACGGCGTGCCGTCCCGTCGGCATGGCGCGCCACGAAGGCCGACCTGTGTGGCGTCCGGTTGATCACTCGGCCATCTTCTGCGCAAGCCGGATCGCGGGCTCTTCACCCTGCTCTGGGGCAGGCCGGTGCGGGGCTGCTGCGCAGCGTCCAGGGGCCGGAAGAGCACGACGTTGCCTCCGCAGATGGCCTCCCAGCAGGTCGGCAGAGGCGGCTAGGGCGCGTAAGATGATCTTGAAGGCTAGTGTGACAGGGGGGCAACGGACAAACAACCGCTGTTGAGCGTCACGAGATGTCAGTGGGAGACGACACCAGCTGACAGTGGGGACGGCGCGAGTTGTCAGTAGTTCCGTCACTATCCGTGGCGGAACTACGTGTCAGCTTTCGCCGGTGTCGTCGAGCTCCACCAGCCACGAGGCATCGGTCGGGCGTGATTCGTCGATGTCGCTGCTGTACAACAGCTCTTGAAGATGCTGCTCATCGTCGAGGAACGGTCGCAGTATGCGCCCCGCCCGCCGTGTTCAGCGCCCGGCCCCCGGCCCTTGGCGGCCAGCCGGACCGAGCTGACCTCGGGCAGCTCGGCGGCCAGCCGGGCGGCGATGCGCGGCGTGGCGTCGGTGCTGGCGTTGTCGGCGACGGTGATGCGGAAGGCGTACGGGAAGTCGTGCCGCAGGTGCTCGTGCAGTCTGCGGACGCATGGCTCCAGGTCGATCTCCTCGTTGTGGACCGGGACGACGACGTCGAGTACGGGCGCGGGCGGCGCGGGCGTCCCGGCCATGCCGTGGGCGCCGAGTGCTGAGATGCTCATGCGATCACGTTCCGTGGTCGGTCTTTCCGTGGGACGTGGCGATGCTGTGGGCGGGCTGTGAGGTCTCAGCCGGTCAGGTCGTAGACGGTGACGCCGCCCACGGTCGTCGGGGTGTACGTGGCGGCGACCCAGGCGGCGATCCGCGCGGCATGCCGATATCGCGATTCTGTCTTTTGAGTGGTGGCGCGGAAACCAGCACGACTCGAAATTGTATTAGGTGGCAGGAATCACCCGGTATTGGCAGAAATAGAGCTCCAATGGGTGTTGCGCCTTTCGCTCCCTCTACGTAATGGGCTCACCCGTGCTGCTCGGCAATGGCCGGTATTGCGCTGGGAGTGAACTGATGAAGTCGACCACGCCGCATGGTCAAAAATGGGCAGATGCGAACATTGGTTTTAGGTGGTACGAGGTTCCTGTCCAGAGAGATCGCCCGGCAGGCGCGCGATCGCGGGCATGAGGTGGTGTGCGCGGCCCGTGGGCTGGCGGGCGATCCGCCGGCGGATGTCGAGTTCGTCAGGGTTGACCGCAGCGAGGACGGTGGGCTGGCTCCGGTGAAGGGGGAGTTCGACCTCGTTATTGACGTCGCCAGGCATCCGAGCCTGGTTCGGCGGGCCGTTGCGGAACTCGCGGGGCGCGTCGGGCACTGGACGCTGGTGTCATCGGGCAACGTCTACGCCGATCCAAGCCAGACCGGCCAGGCTCTACATGAGCCGCTGGCAGCCGATGCCGATGAGACCGATCCGGCGAACTACGGCCCGGCCAAGGTAGCGTGCGAGCAGATCGTCGGTGACGGAGCTCTCCTGGCGCGTGCCGGGCTGATCGTGGGTCCGGAAGACCCGTTCGACCGGTTCGCCTACTGGGTCGACCGGCTCACCCGTGGCGGGCTTGTGCTCGTGCCAGGGTCTCCTGACGATCTCGTTCAACTCGTCGACGTACGAGATCTGGCCAGCTGGGTGCTCGATGCGGCGGAGCGAGGGCTGACCGGGCCGTACGACGCGATCTGCATGCCCTTCGGCAGGGGCAAACTTCTCACGGAGATCGCCGAGAGCCTGAATGTGCAGTCCGAGTTTGTCTGGGCTGATCAAGAGTTCCTTGTCGAGCAGAAAGTGGCGCCGTGGATGGGGCCACGATCACTGCCGATGTGGCTGCCGTTGCCGGAATACGCTGGTTTCATGGCCCGCGACACCTCCGCCACGCTGGCGGCAGGCCTGCACATTCGCCCGCTCGCCGATACAGTCCTCGACACCCTTGCCTGGCTGCGCGAGTCCGGCCACTCAGTGAGCCGTGCCGGCCTCACGGCCGTAGAGGAGAAGGAACTGCTTCGCATGCTCTCCTGATCCGGCCCGGCTCGACGTAACGCCCTGCTATCAAGGCGCGAACCATCACCTCGGCCCTCATGTCGATCAACACCGGACGATGAACTGCGGAGCCGCAGGTCTCCCGTACATCGTTCACTGTGCCACACCCCTCCGAGAGGACCTGCCTGTGCAATCCGTCCTGCAAGCGGCGCTCGCCTGTGTCGTCGGCGCTGTGGAGACGACCACCGACCCGTCCGGTGTCACCTTCCACCGCTCGTCCAGTACGGTGCGAGCCCGTCTCGACGACATGGGTCTCGACTCCATGAGCGCCGTACCCGCCGGGATCCGGATGGAGGCCCTCACCGACGCCTCAGCTCTGATCCTCGATGTCCAACTCACCGAGTTCCTCATGCTGGGCGCGACCTCCTCCGGCAGCGCCTTCGATCTCGTACTGGACGGCGAGTTGCGAGACCCGGTGACCACCACAGAGCAGACGCTCGTCGTGATAGACCCCGTCACCTGGACCATGGAACACCAGCCGACCGGCCCTGCTACCTTGCGATTCGACCTTGGCGTATCCGAGGTCGAACGACGAGTCGAGATCTGGTTTCCCGCCGGAGCGATGCTGAAGCTGCTGGATGTCCGGATCAACGACGGGTCATCCCTGCGACCAGCACCGACCGCAGGTCCGCTTTGGGTGCATCACGGCAGCTCCATCAGCCAGTGTGCTGAGGCTGATCGCCCCACCGGCACATGGCCGGCGATCGTCGCCCGATCGGCAGGCCGATCCCTGCTCAACCTCGCCCTCGCCGGGCAGTCCCACCTCGACCAATTCACCGCCCGCACCATCCGTGACCTGCCCGCCACCGCGATCAGTCTCGAACTCGGCCTCAACGTTCTCAGTACCGACTCCATGCGCGAGCGAGCCTTTGTCTCGGCCTTCCACGGCTTCCTCGACACGATCCGCGACGGCCACCCGACCACACCCATCGTCATTGTGACTCCGATCATCTGCCCTATCGCCGAGCACCACCCCGGCCCCACACCCTTAGGCCGCGACCAGCAGATCCGCGTCATCGAAAGGCCGGCCGACCTGACCGCTGAGGCGCTGTCCCTCAGCCGGATCCGCTCCCTCCTCCACCAGCACGCCGCCATCCGCCGCAAAGAGGGCGACACGAACCTCCACACCATCGACGGGCTTGCCCTCTTCGGCCCTGGTGACGCTGGGGACCTAACAGATGGCCTGCATCCCAACGCGAGCGGCTACCGCCGCATTGCGGAGCGCTTCCTGCCTCTCGCATTCGGGGGCGACGGGCCGCTCCGGTGACCGAAAACCGTCACTTCAGGATGCCAGCCACCTAATCGCCAGGGTCTTGTGCGTGGCTTGGTCGCCGCAGTTCAGGCGGACATCCAGTTCGGCGGCGCAGTCTTGTCAGTGCTGACGAGGAACTTCTTGAACTCGGCGGCGCGGTGCTGGCGGTGCAGTTCGCCGATGACACGTCTGTCGCCGATGTTGAAGGCGGCGAACGGCTGGCGATGCGATGACGAGGTAGTCGTGGTGCGCCCGCTCGGGCATGCTCGGCCATCACCGTCCGCACCGGCTGCGACCGACCCAGCGCCTGGATCAAGGACTGCTCACCGACGCACGGCACTTCCGCGTGTTCCGGCGGGTCGGATAGATCCCCACCACGGCGACGACCTTCTGGCGCGAACAGCGGATCGGCCGACAGCTTGAACGTGCTGGTGCGGTGGCAGTCGACCAAGATCCGATGCCCCAACCGGGAGCCTCGTTGCTGTCTTATCGTGCCTCGATTCCCCTGTCCAACCACACCCTGACCCGCCTGGCCGACCTCATCCGCACCCAGCGGGCCGAACGCTGCTCCCGATGGCGGAAGTTAGACCCGGTCCGGCAAGCGCTGCTGGTCCTGGCCCACCTGCGCAACGGCGACACCTACACACGCCTGGCCGCCGGCTTCTCTGTCGGCACCACCACCGCCTGGCGCTACGTCCAGGAAAGCGTCGAACTGCTGGCCATCCTGGCCGACGAGGTGCAGGCCGCCGCGGCGCGCGCGGCCTGGCTGGCCTACGCCATCCTGGATGGCACCCTCATCCCGATCGACCGCCTGGCAGACGAGCGGCCGTACTGTCGAGTCGGCACGGAGCGCGGTGCTGGTGTTGCCACCGGTCCGTTTCTCCGTGCCGCTCACCGAACCCGGCGTGCGACTCTCACCGCACCGGGCTCTCCACGGTCCGTGCCGTTGAGGCGTGGTTCGCGGGCCAGGGGGTGGGGATCGTGTTGCCCCGGTAGCGGTAGCGGGTGACCGCGACCGATTGTGGGGCGAACAGTTCGGCCCCGTTCGCTGTGAGGGGTTTCCACCGGCCGTCGTGGTCGGTGAAGCGTCGGCGTAGGTCTTTCCAGCTCCAGCGGTGCCGTGTCATCCACCAGCTGGTGACCCGCCACCACACGAAGCGGTCGAGGGACTTCAGCGTGGTCTTGCACACCGCATGCTTGAAGTAGTTGACCCACCCGCGCAGGATCTGATTGATCCTCCTCAGCACGGTCCCCGGGTCCTGCTGCGACGTCCTGTTCGTGAGGGCACGGATCTTCTCCTTCACCTGCCGGATCGGGCGCTTGGCGATGAAGGCACGATCCGGACACCGTTCAAACGACATCGCCATCGGCCCGGGCTCTCCCGCAGGCGAGACGTCAACCGCGCCCACGCCCGCATCCGCGCCATCGGCGAACGCGCCGTCGCGATCTTGAAGAGTTGGAAGGTGCTGACCAAGCTGCGCTGCTGCCCGCATCGGGCGACCGCACTCGTGCAGGCCATCCTCGTCCTGCAGCTCATCGAAGAGGGCCGCTACTCAGGATGAAAAGGGCTCATCGAATGACCCGTCACCGGACCGTCGCAGGTGACCACCGCCGAAGCCCGGGCATGGGTCCTGGAACACCTGGACCGGCCGGTGACGCTGCCCCAGCTCGCCGGCTGGGGCGGGTTCGCCACCTCGTCCCGCTTCCGGCGGCGCTTCCGCGCCATCATCGGTGTCTCACCTGCTGCCTACGGCCGTACCTCCACGTCGTCCCTTTTCACTAACACTCCAAGGCAGTTGATCAGCAAGTGGCTCTCAAACCGACCGACATATGGCTCCCGGTTCCACCTGCATAGCCAGAGCGGCGTTCACGGCGTCGCGGTCGAGTTCGATGCCGTTGGCGAAGCCGTGCAGGTGAGGCAGATCAGCGGCGCGGACGGTGGTGATCCAGGCGGTGAGCTTGGCGTCGTTGCCTGCAGTTGGGGTGAGGAGTCCGGCGAAGCTGCGGACATGGTGGGCGAGTTCGGCCAGTTCGGGGCAGGCGGCGGTGAGCTCCTGCACCAGCTGGGTGTCGCTATCGCGCAGCCGATCGGGGTGGGTGAGCAGGAGGCGTGCCAGGCGGCGCGGGGTGATGACGGGCCGTTCTCCTTCGGCTCGGCCTTGGGTGATGTAGCGGTAGAGCAGGTTGAGGCTGCCGGTGTAGCCGAGTTCTTTGATCTCGCGAAACAGCTGCTGGACTGCAACAGCTGAGTCGGCGGCGCGCCGCTGCCGGAGGTGATCGCGGTAAGGATCGACCAGAGTGGGGCGATAACGCGGAGCGCGGCGCAAAGCCTCGGGCTTCTGGGTGCGGGCGTAGCGCTTGACGGTGTTGAGGGACAGGTTCAGTCGGCGGGCACACTCCAAGAGGCCGACGCCCTTGTCCAGTAGGTCGTGGATCTGCTGCCAGCGTTCGCGGGTGGTCTGTTCGTGGACGCCGGCGGGCCGGGGCGGGTTGACCGTGGCCCAGCAGGCGCTGTGGGAACGAACCTCGGCGAGGGTCTTGTCACAGAAATTCGCCCACAGGTGCCACCGGTCGCCGACCTGTACCGCATCCGGCAGGGCACGTCGAATCGCCTCGCCGTAGGCGCCCGACCCGTCGCGGCAGACGATCTCGACCCCCGAGTGGGATCGCAGCCACGTCTCCAGCACATCGGCACCGCGGCCGGGCAGAACATCGATCCGCTCGCCGGTCTCGGCGTCGATCAGGATGGTGGCATAACGGTGACGGCGCTTGAGAGCGAAGTCATCGACACCCAGCACGCGCGGGACCCGCAGCGGGGGCAGCGGCAGCCGCACCAGCAGCCGCAGCGCTGTGGACCTCGAGATCGTGACGGACAGAACCGCCGAAAGCCGAGCACCCGCACGGCCGGCCAGCTCTTTGACCACTGCCCCGAGTTGTCCGGTGAGCCTGCTGGTTCGACGCTGGTAGCGCTCGAGCAACCCGGGCACCTGCTCACGGAACGTCTGCCGAGGGCATCCCCGCGCCGGGCAGAGCAGACGCCGTACCTGTAGCGACACCACCACCGGCCGCCCGTCGACCGGGACATCGGCGACCGTCCGGCTCGTGTAGCCGTGCACCCGACCGGTCAGCGCCCCACACGCCGGGCACGGTACCGGCTCGTCGCGCGTACGGGCCATGACCCGAATAAGGTCGTCCTCGTCCTCTACTCCCTCGATGACCAGGGCAGACAGACCCGCAAATACCACACCCGTGAGATCGTCGATCTTCAGCACGGCCCAGCCTGGCAGGGATCACTCAGTGCCACCACCGATTACGGGCCAGACCCGTTGTTCTTACAGTCCCGGTGACGTTGTCGGCTGCGCGGCGATAACGGCGGCCCGGCTCGCCCATTCTCACTCCGAGCGGATCAGGCGGGACGTGGCGCCCCTAGGGCGCGTATTGGGTCGTGATCAATGTGTCGATTCGCCCTCACGGTGAGGCCTGGACCGGTAGAGCGAGCGGGAGGAGCGACGACGTGTCCGGCGCCGGCGAAAACTCCGGCTGAAGGCCGCCCTGCTGGGGCGCTCCAGGGGCGGGCAGAGCAGCAAAGTTCACCTGGCCGCCGACCGCAAGTGCCGCCCGTTGGCGTTCGTGCTGACCGCGGGCCAGGCCGCGGACAGCCCACAGTTCATCCCCGTGTTGGGGAAGATACGGGTCCGCGTCCCCGTCGGTCGTCCCCGCACCCGGCCGGACGCGGTCGCCGCCGACAAGGCCTACTCCTCCCGCGGCAACCGGGCCCACCTGCGCAGACGCGGGATCAAGGCAGTGATCCCGGAGAAGAGAGACCAGGCCGCCAACCGGAGGAAGAAGGGCTCCGCGGGCGGTCGGCCTGTCAGTCACGACGCCGACCTCTACAAGGAGAGGAACACCGTCGAGCGCCTGATCAACAAGCTCAAGGCCTGGCGAGGCGTAGCGACCCGATACGACAAGACCCCAGCCAGCTACCTCGCCGGCCTCCATCTGCGCGCCTCGATGATCTGGGTCAAGGACCTCACCCGGACCACCCGTTGATCACGACTCGATACGCGCCCTAGGTGGGCGGCGTCGTGTTCGGCAACCCACCGCCAGCGGCTGCAGCGGCCGCGGCCGCCGTCGTCAGTGCTCGCCCCGAGATCGCCAACGCAGCGGCCAGGCGCTCACGCTCGCCGTCGTCCAGGCCGTGCTCGCCGAACTGGCGGGACAGCAGCATCAGGTGAGCGGCGAAGCGGGTGCAGGCGTCGACGGTGATGTCGACTGGGTCCCGGGTCGGGCGGTCCGCCGACACAGGGGGAACTGGGGGAGCGGGGCGGGATCCTTCCAGGTGCGAGTGCGCTGGAAGGAGATCTTGTTCTCGCGTAAGTACTGGCGCAGCAGCTCCCGGCCGACCACGACGATGCGGGTGGGGTTGTCTGCCAGGCAGGCGAGGAGTTTGCGGATACTCCACCGGGTGAAGGGGCATGCTCGAGTCCGACAGGGTCGCCTGACCGCAGTATCCGCCCCTGCATGATCGCGTGGCGGAGCGCATAGTAGGCCGACTCGTGTTCCCATCGCTGGTGGTAGAGGCTGACCGGGGCGGCGGCCGGGTAGCGACGAGCGTCGGTCAATGTGGTGGCCAGGCGGTAGGTGCCGGCGAAGGTGGTGCCGTCCGCGCAGGTCACCGTCACGCGGGCCTCGATGATGCGGATCTGCAGGGTGCCGATCACCGATAGATAGGAGCCGTCGGCGAGCGGGGCCAGGATGGGGGTGCGCCGGTTGCTGCGCAGCCGGCCCAGGACTTGCGCCTCGGTGGCGGCGACCTGGGCGAGGAAGACGTTGCCGTCGAAGCCCTTGTCCCATAACACGAGCACGTCCGGCTTCAGCAGGTGCAGCAGGCGCCGGGCATCCGGTCTCGCCTTCGCCGGTGGGGCCGAAGACCGCGCCGATCAGGGCCCTGGTTCCGGTCTCGACGAGCGTCATCAGCTCCAGCAGGGGGTAACCGCCATGGCCGGGGCTGCCGAGCCAGGCTCGGTTACGGGCGGTGTCGGGGGCCTTGAGCGAGCTGCAGCCGTCGAAGGAGACCGTGCGGTAGGGGCCGAACCGCACTCCGGGAGTTCTGGGCTGGGCCAGCGGCCCGCACAGCACCTCGAACAGGCGGCGCATCGGCGCGCCGCCCACCCGGCGACGCAGGTCATGCAGAGCTTTGGCCGTGGGCGTCACTACCGGCAGTGCGGTCAGCGAGGCCGTCAGCTTCCGCCATCCCACCAGGTATCCGACCTCCGGGAACAGGCACATCGCCAGCAGGAAGTAGACCCCGACACGCGAGGCACCACGAAAGCCCTAACTACCTGGCCTTGACTCCGGCCCCGGCTTTGGGGACACAGCGCCGTCATCCCGCAGCTCGACCTTGCCCGTGGGGCGTGCGGTCGCCATCGGCACGGTCATCCCGTGTAGGCGGGGGAGCCCAACGCCGGCGCCCCGATCTCCTGCCGGGCCCACGCCTACCTGCGGCGGTTGGTTGAAGAACGCTTATTGATCGCCCGTGGACTCAGCCGGCGTGGTTGCTGTTCGCTCCGGCGAGCGTCTCGACGGTGCGTGCAGCCGAGGTCAGATATGAGCCCACGCGCGCGACGAGCATGGCCATCTCGTAGGCGATCAGGCCGATGTCCGCAGCCTGATCGCAGAGTATCGCCAGGCAGCCCCCCTCCCCGGCCACGCTTATGATGAGGAACCCAGAATTCCACTCCACCACCGTCTGCCGAACCGCGCCGCCACCCACGAGCTCAGCGGCGCCCCTGGCAAGGCTCTGCAGCCCGGCGGCCACGGCCGACAGGTGCTCGCCGTCGGTTCGCTGCAGCGCCGCCGAGGAGGCCATCAACAGTCCATCGGAGGAGAGTACGATGGCGTGCTCGGCCTCGTTGATCCGGCTGATCAGTTCATCCAGCAGCCAGTTCAGCCCTGCGCTCGCGCTGGTTGTCACGTATCGTCTCCCGACCGATCGTCTTGCATGAATCCGGCCCACTGCGGATCTAACATCTCGACCATGTCAGAGGGCGCTACACAGCGGGGGACGTACATAGTCCATATGTTCCAGCTCAGCCGGTTCCTTGCGTATCCATTGTGGCGCGAAACGGAAGGGGCAGCTTCAGATAGCCCTGGGCTTCGCAAAGTTGACCGAAATCAGTGGGTTTCCTGGCGGTTTACGCCCCATAGGCTGTATGGGGTGGCTCCTTGAGCTCGCTGGACACATCTCACAATGAGCCCCTTTCATCCTCGGGCGAGTTCGTAGTTCTGCAGGACAGTGACCCCGATGAGCAGGCTGGTGCCGTGTCGACCTGGATTGACTGGCGCTACGAGAAGGGAACCGAGCCGCCCTACCGGGAGAGACCGTGAGGATCGCGCCGAGTGGGTCGCAGCCCGCCATCTGCACACCAAATCCGCAGGCATTAGTGCCTTTTGTGGCGGCAAACCACCATATGTCTCATTGGCGATCTTGCTGATCTTGATGGGTGCGTTGGTGTCGTGCGGTCGTTGCGAGGTCCCCGTTTGACGAGCAACCATCACTACGTACCAGGGCCGAGGAACAAAGAGACCCGGAAGGAGACACGGCCGAACAGGCCGGCGGACTGTTACATGACGCCGACCTGAGCGGGACCAGCCGGGCGCGTTCAGCGGCCGATCCCGGAGCTTACAAGTGCTTCTGGACCCGGTCCATCATCGCGACCAGGCGTCTTCTGTCGTGGCGTGCCGACACAGCGTCGACATACTGGGCATAGTTGCCACTGGCGGGGCGGTGCCCCCCACGAGGTTGCGCACGCCGGGGAACGCAAGCCGACGATCGAGAAGCAAAGCTATCGTCTGCCCTAGAAGATATACCAGACAGAACTCTGTTTCTGTTCGGTCTAAATTCGATGCTTGAGGCCGAAGCGGCCAGGGCTTAATGCCCCTGCAGAGTGCACCTTCCACGCAGACCCGCCGAAGGCGTCGGATCGGCCGCCTTCTTCCTGAGCGTAAAGCGTGTCGTGTGAGCTCGACCTGATGGCGCTCGATCAGCCGCGCTACGTGGTCGTCAGCGGTGTTCTTTGTACAGTCCCGCTCGCCATTGGACCGCCCCCCAAGAGGAGCGCTTGAAGGCCTCCACTATGGCCCCGTTAGGGGGTGGCCAGTTTCGGCAGACAGGCCCGAGCGGAGAGCTGTGATCGCAGTGAAGACGCGGGGGTCGTGGGAGCAGACGATCTCCACGTTGGGGTCGGTGTTGAGCTGGGTGAGCCGGTGGTGGTTGGCGGCGATGGCACCGGGTTCGATGGCGGCCATCTGTTCGAACTGGCGGAGCTCCGGCCGGGGTTCCAACGGGCGTCCGGTGTGGTCTGTGAGGTTCGCGCTGCTGCCGTCGAACATCGCGTCGCCGGCATGAAGGAGCAGCCTGCCATCTCCGACGTCGATGGCGACGGCTGCGTGGCCTCGGGTGTGGCCGGGCATGGGAATGAGCGCGAATCGGTCGTCGAGTCCGTTGACCTGGTAGGCGCCGGTGAAGCCGCGCCACGGCTCCCCTGGGCCTTCGTAGGCCGACATGATGGGACGATGGGCCCATTGGGCTGGCCGGTAGCGTTGCTTCTCCATCTCGTCCGGGATGATCATGGCGGCCCGCTGTTCAGCGGCGGTGGTGTGCACGACTGCGGTCGGGAAGTCGGCCAGTCCGCCGATGTGGTCGAGGTCCATATGGGTCAGCACGATGTGTTTGACATCGTCAGCGGTGTATCCGAGCGACCGGATCTGGGTGATCGCGGTTTCGGCGGGTGAGCACGCCGGGTTCAGGAGGAGGCGGAGCGGCCCGAGCCGCCCGGTGGGGTCGGCGAGGTCGGCGGTGCCGAAGCCGGTGTCCACGAGCACCAGGCTTTGGTCGGTTTCGACGGCCAGGACGTGGGTCACGAGTTGGATGCCCTGGGCATCCATGGTGCCGCAGTTGAGGTGGTGTACGCGCATGTGTCGCGAGTCTCCTGACGCTAGAGGATGTGCTCAGAACTGGAAGTTTCGCCGCCGATGTGTGATCCCGGTGTCTCCTGCCGAGCCGGGTGGAGTGACATCCGTGGCCTCATGCCTGAGGACACGCGGCAGCTCGCCCAGCCCGTTGATGATCGCGTCGGGGCAGGCGGCCTGGAGGCGGGATTCCGCACGATAACCACCGGTGACGGCGATGGCCATATAGCCGGCGGTCCGGGCGCAAGCTATGTCGTACTCGGTGTCCCCGACGTAGACGAGCCTTGCGTGATTCGCGCGGTGGGCGTCCAGGTGTGCGATCTTGTCGTCGGCGTCGGTGACGACGATGTCCAGGTAGAAGGCAAGCCCGGTGCGGTCAAGGTCGCGTTGAACGGCCGAGGCGGCCGCGGCGGAGACGACGCCCACACGGGCGCCGGCACCGCGCAGGCTCCGAAGGAACTGCTCCGCCCCGGCGCGAGCGGGTGCCTCGCAGTGGCGAGAGCGCGGTTCCACTCCTCGAGCGCGATGTCGGAGTCGGCGACGCCCAGGTCGGTGAGGAAATCGAGCAGAGGCAGGCGGAACCGGTGGAGAAACTCCGTTAAGGACAGGAGGGCTATGCGCCTGCTGGAGAGGACACCATTGGTGGCGGCGTGCGCGCGGAGGGTGTCGTCCATGAGGGTGCCCTTCACGTCGAACAGCACGAGCATGTCGCTGAGGTGGGTCATGAGGTGGAGAAGCTGCTTTCGAGGAGGGGAAGTTCGGCGGCGGTGCCAAGGAAGCGGTCGTCGAGACCAGCAGATCACCGGGGTCGCAGGAGGCCGTGACCTGCTGGCCCGCCGACGGCGCCCGCGCGTCGTCCACTCAGACGGCGAAGCCGAGATCGAGATGAACGACATCGCAGGGGCCCGGACGCCGGCTGCTCAGCTGGCGTCCGAATACAGCCGAGAAACTCCGCCGGCCAGGTTCGACTGGACCTGCCGTGCGTCCTCGTCGGCGAGGATCTCGACGGAGCCTTCCTCCAGCGCGTCGAGCGACAGCGCGGCGACCACTGCGGGATCGCTCTTGGGAGCATCGACCGACGCGACCATGTCGGTGTCCAGGAAGCCGACGTGCAAGGCGGCCACGCTGGTGCCCTGTGCCGCGAGTTCGAGTCGCAGAGCATTGGTCAGCGACCACTGCGCCGACTTAGCCGCGGCGTAGCCGCTGTATCCCGGATAGGTCACCCATGACAGCACGGACAACACGTTGAGGATCGTGCCGCCGCCGTTGTCGGCCAGTTGCGGGGCGAACGCACGGCTAACCGCGAGCGTGCCGAAATAGTGGGTCTCCATCTCCAGGCGAATGTCTTCCAAGGAGCCATCGGACACAGACGCACCCGTGTATGAACCCGCATTGTTGATCAGCAGCGATACTCCCGATGTCTCCTCCGCCGCGGCGGCCACCGACGCGGCGTCCGTGACATCGATCGTGATCGGGATCACGCCAGGCACATCGAGCGAAGCGACGTTCCGGACACCGCCGTACACGATGGCGCCCCGGGCCACGAGCTGCTCTGCGAAACGCCGACCCAACCCGCGGTTGGCGCCGGTAACAAAAGCCGTGCTTCCGGCTATCTTCATTGATTCTCCTAGGCTTGATGGTGGCTCCGGCCTGGCAATTCGACAGACCTCGATAAGCCGACCGTGTCGTCTCCCTCGGAACTGCCGGGGTGCCCTGCAGCGGCCCTTGCCGAACCGACACAGAAGTGGTCGCTCCCTGTCGATCGTCGTAGTTCCGCCCCCTCTACAGACTCGGCGGCTCGACGAAAGGAATCGGATGAGCGGTGATGTCCAAAGAGTTTCGGCCCAGGTCCCTTGGTGATCTTGTCGGGTGATACAGGCGGTTCGGGGCGGGTGACGGATCCGGTGGGCGGTCGGCGCGCTGACATCGGCCGTGGCGCTGCTGGACCCGAGGCGGATGGCATGGGCGGCAAGGATCTATGTCATCCAGGCGCAGATGGCGGATCTCGCGGCTGGAGGCGCCGTGCAGCAGGGCGAGAACGAGCGGAGCCGACCTGAGCACCACCGAAGAGGACGTGCCGGCACGTGCTCCGCTCCCGCGCTAACGCACCTCTACGCGGTACTCCTCCAAGCGGTCGGCCACTTCCTTGGTGTGACCAAGCATCGGGCAGTGGTCGCCGGGCATCACGTCCGGCTCGATGCCCAGCCGGTCGCGGGCGACGCGGCGCATGAACTCCAGCGGGAAGAAGCGGTCGTCGCGCGCCAGCAGGACCTTGGTGGGCACGTTCGGCCACGCCTCCAGCGGCCACGGTGGCCCGAACGGGGTGCCCGACTGGTCGCGCTGCCTGGTGAGGAACTCCGTCGCGATCTCGTGTGGCGTGTCGTGCAGCACGAGGACCATCGGGTCGTCGGCCGCTTCGGGGCTCAGGCCGTTCCGCTCGTCTGCTTCGCTCCTCGCCTCGGGATAACCGGTGTTGCCCCACCAGTCTCCCGGAGCCTCGCCCGGCAACGGGATCTGGGCCTGGAGCATGACGAGCAGGTCTGCCGAGAGTCGTTCGCACACGAGCGGCGCAGTGAAGCCGCCGAACGAGTGCGCGACCACGACGACGTCATTCCGGTCGCCCACGGCGTCGACGACGATGTCCGCGTACTCCGCCAGCCCGGCGGAGTCGTCGTCAGACGGCAGGTCGACCGCCACCACGTCGTGTCCCCGCGCGCGAAGTTCGGCTTCCAACAGGTGCCAGCACCAGGAATCGACAGCGGCGGCGTGGATCAGGACGTAGGTGGCCATGGTTGGAGGACCTCCGGGGTGGTGGGCGGGACGGACGGGTCGGGTCACGCGTGGTGCTTGTCGTGGTGGCGCCACCACTGCTGCGGGTAGTCCAATTCGGCCTCCTGCCTGCCCAGCGGCGTGAGGTCGAGGTAGTTGTACGTGTTGATGAGGATGTCGCCCCCGCGGGAGAACGACGAGTAGGTGTGGAAGACCCGCGAGCCGTCGCGCAGGAACACGCTCAGGCCGGACGACTCGCCACCGTCGGCGTTGGTGACGCTGAAGTCCTGGTTGAACCGGGTACGGAACGACGAGTACCACGGCGTCGTCCAGCCCATCCGCTGCCGGAACGGCTCGATCTTCGCCAGCGGCGCGCGGGACACGAGCACCAGTGACGTGTCGCGGCCGTGCAGGTGCGCCGGGTGGCCCAGGTTGTCCACCTGGAGTGAGCAGCCGACACAGCCCTCGTCCCAGTCTGGGTGGAACATGAAGTGGCGCACGATCAGCTGCCTGCGGCCCTCGAACAGGCCGAGCAGGCTCACCGGGCCGTGCCGTCCGTCGAACTCGTACTCCTCCACGATTTCGACCATCGGCAGGTCGCGCCGCTGGGCGCTCACCTTGTCCCTCATACGGGTCAGCTCCTTCTCCTTGGCCAGCAGCTTCTCGCGGGCCACAAGCCATTCGTCCTGTGAGACGACATCGGGAGGGGTCATCAGCGTTCTCTCCTGGACTCTCGTTGTCGATCTGGAACTGGTCGCACCGGGGCGCACGGGAGACGTCGCTCCCCTGCTCCGGCACGGTGCGGCCGGGTCGTCACGTCGCGCGGATGGCCCCTTCGGGTGCCCCGGTGTCCTGGGAACCGTCGGCATCCTCGTCAACGGACTCCTCGGCGGCGACCTCGACCGCGCCGGTCGGCGGAACGTGCCGCAGCGTGGTGACCGCGAGGAGCGCGAGACCGGTGAGGAGGACCGCGCTGACGATGGCGACGACGTTCAGCCCGGTGGTGAACGCGTCGCGGGCTTGCGTCAGCAGCACGTCGGCCTGGTCGGCGGGAAGCTGCCGGGCGGCCTCCGCCACGCCGACGACGCCCCGCTGAGCGGCCTCGGACACCTCGGCAGGAGTGGCCGCGCTGGCCGTGTTGGCGAATTGGGCGCCGTAGACGGCGGTGGCGATACTGCCCATGACCGCGGCTCCGAGTGCCATGCCCAGCTCACCGCTGGTCTCCGACATCGACGCGGCCGATCCCGCCTTCTCCGGCGGCGCCGAGCCTAGGATGAGGTTGGTGGTCAACGCCGCCTGCGGCCCGGAGCCCGCGCTGGCGATGGACACGCCGATCACGACGATCACCAGACCGCCCACGGCGCCCACCTGCGTGAGCATGAGGTAGCCGAGGGCGGCGACGATGAGTCCCACCGCGATGACGTTGGCCGGTCGGAACCGCCGCGCGAACGCCGGCGCCGTCATGGCGGCGATGACCATCGCGAAGCCGGAGGGCACCATCAGGAGACCCGCCTGCAACGGCGAGAGCCCCGCCACCGTCTGAAGGTACAGGTTGACTACAAGGATGGTGCCGCCGCCGATCGCGGCACCGAACAGCATGATGACCAGTGCGCCGGTGAAGGACTTGTTGGCGAACAGGCGCAGGTCCATCAGCGGTTCGGCCAGGCTCCGCTGCCGGATCACGAACACGACGCCGAGCGCCAGGCCGACGACGATGGCGCCCACCGGCACCGCGCCCCAGCCGTCCTTGGCGAGCTCCTTGATGCCGTACACAACCGGCAGGATGACGCCCAGGGACAGCGCCACGCTGAGCGGGTCGAGCTTGCCCGCCTCCGGGGTCTTGAACTCGGGCAGGAACATCGGGCCCAGCACGAGCAGCAGCCCCATCACCGGCACCGCCAGCAGGAACACCGAACCCCACCAGAAGAACTCCAGCATGGCGCCGCCGACGACCGGGCCGAGTGCCATGCCGCCCATGAAGCAGCTGACCCAGATGCCGATGGCGGTCCCCATCTGCCTGGGGTCGCGGAACATGTTGCTGATCAGCGCCAGCGTCGACGGGCTCAGAGTCGCGCCGGCGATGCCCATCAGCGCCCGGGACGCGATCAGCATCTCCGTGCTGGTCGAGACAGCGGCCATCACCGACGCGAGGCAGAAGGCGACGGCCCCGGCCATCAGCACCTTGCGGCGGCCGATGCGGTCACCGAGCGTGCCCATGGTGATGAGGAATCCGGCGATCATGAAGCCGTAGATGTCGATGATCCACAGCTGCTCGACGCTGCTGGCGCTCAGGCCGGCGCTCAGCTGTGGCAGCGCCAGGTTCAGCACGCTCAGGTCGACGGACAGGAGGAGAGTGGGCAGGGCCAGCACCGCCAGCCCGATCCACTCCCTCCTGCCGGCGCGCGGTGGTGCCTCGGCAGAAGTCACGGTCTCAATCCTCTCGTCGTCGGGGCGACCCACGCCCGGGGCCGCACCCGTTGTGACGGGAGGTCGGCGGAAAACTGATCGGTCGCCGTGGGGCTCAGGCCCTATCGGCGTCCCGCCGGGACACCGCGACCAGCACGACCGGCTCGTCCCGCGTGTTGCGCATGGCGCGCACCGGCAGGCCGTCCAACCACATAACGTCACCGGTCTCGCAGACCCGGCCGCCGCCGGCGGAGTACACCAGTTCGATCACGCCGTGCTCGACGAGCACGATGGCGTCACGCCACTCGGCACCGTCGTAGGCGTGCACCCCGCCGGGAGCCACCACGACCACGTGGAGCTCGAATGCGGCCGGCAGCCTCCGCCCCAGGAAGGAGATCGGTTCCCCCTCGTCGCCCATCAGAGCGTCGGGGGCAGACCGAACGCCGGGAACAACCGTGGAGCGAAAGACGTGACCTCCACCACCACTCCCCCCTCGATGCGGAGTACGTCCAGACCCAGCGGCACGTAGTCCCCGCCGTCGCCCGCGCGGACGTAGGCCGCGACCGCAGGCTGCCTGTTGGCCGAGGTGACCAGGTGCTTCAGGTTGCCCAGGGCGTTGGGTCCGACGAGGCTCGGCGCCCAGCTCGCGATGATCGCGTCCCGACCCTCGTACCAGGCGGGCTCCGGTGGCATCGTGAACCGCGCGTCCTCGCGCAGGAGTGCGGCGAGCCCGTTCAGGTCGGCGCGCTCGGTGGCGTCCATGTAGCGGTGCAGCACCGCGCGTTCCTCCTCGCTCGGGTCGCTGGTCGGCGCCCAGTCCAGCCTGCGCTCCGGCAGGTGCTGCTTCAGCGTCGCCCTCGCCCGCTGGAGCGCGCTGTTGACCGAGGCCACACTGCTCTCAAGCAGCGCGGCGGTCTCGCTCGCGGGCCAGCCGAGCACGTCGCGCAGGATCAGCACGGCCCGCTGGCGAGGTGGCAGGTGCTGGATCGCAGCGAGATAGGCCAGCTCGATAGTCTCCCTCGCGACCACCTCGGAGTCCGGCTCCGCATCGACCGGGGCCGCCAGATCCAGCAGCCGGTCCGGGTACGGCTGCAACCAGGGGATCTCCGCCTGGGGCAGCGCCGAGCCGATCGGCCGCGCCACGTGCGCCGGATCGGGGTTGCGGGGATGCCGCAGGTGGCTGTCGAGGAAGTCCAGACACGCGTTCGTCGCGATGCGGTACAGCCACGCCCGGAACGTGGAGCGCCCTTGGAAGCTCTCGCGCTTGCGCCATGCGCGCAGGAACGTCTCCTGCACGAGGTCCTCAGAGTCCTCGAACGAGCCGAGCATTCGGTAGCAGTGCACCTGCAGCTCGTGACGATGCGCCTCGACGGCTCGGGTGAACGCCGCCTCGTCCCCCGCTTCCACGGCGACGAACGCGTCGCCCACCGCCCGGCCCGGCTTGGTTCCGCCCGTGTGCACGATGGGTCCACCGCCCTCCTGCTGACCTGCTGACAGTCCTCAAACAGTAAGACGGTCACGGGGGCGACAACTCATCGTTCACCCGTCCGGCGGGGATCATCACCGCAATCGTGAAGGTGCGGCGCCCTTCGGCCGGCAACCACGATGCAACAGAACCGGACGGAGCAGCGCACGGGCGCGACGACTTTCGCCGGGCGCCTGGCGGGGAGCGAGCCGATGAGCACGGTCGACCTGTCGAGCAGCGCGTTCAGGGCAGCCCCCTACCGCTACGCGGTCGCGCAGTTCACGTGCGGCGCCAGCCTCGGCCAGCTCAGCCCGATCGACTACGAAAAGACGACAGGTAGCCTGAAGTCTGCCGCCTGAAACCGGTGTCCACGTTGTGGGGGAAGCCCCAAGGCCAAGTAGTTTAAAGGGCCCCACGATCCACCGGAGCTCACGCTCTACGTTGCCCCCTGGCTGTAGCCATAGGAGTCCCGGTACTACTTTGCGGCTCGCCGGGGCTTCAGGAGTTCCAGACCAACCCGACGCGAACCGTCGCCATCCCACGCAAGATCACTCTCATCGATAACGGCTGTTCCCCGGTTCCTCAACCCCGGAGTGCGCGACAGTCCCCGGCACAAACCCCGGCGCTTGTACGTCGCCCGCGGCTACGACACCACCGTCGTCACCTGCACAAGCGAGGGATCACGCCGGTCATCGCCCTCCACGGCATGCCGCACGGCTCCTGGGCATCCAGTGGGTGGTCGAGCGGACCTTCGCCTGGCTCCACCAGTTCAAACGGCTACGTGTCCGTTACGAACCGTGCCTCATTCGGAGCAGGAACGACGGCTGTTCGGCTCGGGAGTTCGCCAATGGCTCCCCCACAGGTCATGAAGTTTGGGCGGTACCGGCGGTGGGCATGCCTGCTCGTTGTAGACGCCTCGGTACTGCCACTTGTCCAGGCCGGACCTGGTCCAATAGCGGGGTCGTGGTGATGGTGATCACGTAGTATTGATCGCTCGCCGGGGCATCGCCGTAGATCATTCCGTAGTAGATGAGTCCTCCACCGAAGTCACCGGCTTCTGCTGAAGAGTTCGCGGCGCGGACATCAGTGATCAGCTTCTGGCGGATGTGCCGGGTAAAACTGAGAGACGTTGCCGTACCGGCGGGCTTCCGCTCCGGCAGTTCTTCCTCTTCCAGGTTGTGTGGGTGCCGGCTCGCTCTCGGCGTTCAGCTATGAGGCCGTCCCCTGAAGAGATGTGGCCTTCGCCTGCGGGGACTCACACACCCGCCCGGAACTCCGGATCGAAACGCCGCCGCGTGACTGTTGCCACGATCAAACCTCTCGCAGCTATGCCCTGGCATCAATCATCTAGGCAACAACGCTGGGTCGTCGAGCAGACATTCGCCCTGCTGCACCACTTCGAACGACTGTGAGCGGTCTGCGCCGACATCCACGACGCCTTCCTCCAGCTGGCCTGCGCACTCACCTGCCAGGCGACGCATCACCTTATTGCGTTAGAAGCTCCTAGGCCGTAAGGCTTGATGTTCAGCCGGTTGATGTCGTGGATGTCAGCGTAGTCAGAGCCCAATATCTGGTCGATATGACGAAACCACTTGGCGATGTCAGAATCTAAGTGAATGTCCTCGGTGATCGATTCAGCCTGCGCACGATCAGCCCAAATAACCAAATCGACCCAACTGCCGTCGTCCAGCCTTGCCAGATAGGCGTCCATGTATATCGGATGCCGCAGCCGAATCGCACGAACCATCGCTGGACGTTCAGCGAGCATAGCCTGCTCGGCACCCTTTTTGACTGTGAACCGGACGATTTCGATAGCGTACATGTGAAAAGCATTCCCAGAAGAAAATTATGCTAATAACTCTAGACGATTTGCAACATGCAAACGCCGATCTCAACGGGGCGCATGAGGTGTTTAATACGCGTACCCTCAGCCTCGTCTGCGCACTCATCCGCTGGAGACCGTTCAACTTTTGCGTTAGAACTTCCAAGGCCAAGCAGATGGCGTACCCACTCGGCCATCCTGCGGATGCCGTCGCCTGCCTCGATGGCGTGCACGCAAATAAAGTTGAAATCTATGGTCAGTCACGCGGCTGGGGTGAGCAAGAGGAGATCCAGCCAATCTTCGACTGCTTCCTGCCGATAACTCAGCTGATCCCCGAGGACTACCACTGGCGGCGCTGGAGCAACGGCAGCGTCTAGTACTCCAGCCGTAGACGACGATCTTCCTGGTGGAGGCATGTAGACATGCGAACGGCCACCGCGATCATCGACTGTTGTGCTGACAAACGAAGATCGTGCGGTGGCCGCAGACCGTAGCGTAGCCGCCCAGCGATGGCAGTTGATGTTCGATGAACTCGTGAGCCGGATCGCCGGCAGGTTCTCCCGGGCCGAGCCACGGCGACGAGCCCGGGCCATGCTGCTCGGGCTGCTGGCGGAGCTACCGCGCTAGAACTGCTGGACATTGGCCGAACATGCCAGGGATGCCACTCCGGACGGGATGCAGCATCTGCTGTCACGGGCGGTCTGGGACACCGACGCCGTCCGTGATGACCTGCGCGACTATGTCGTGGGACACCTGGGGCAGGCCAGGGCGGTGCTGGTGGTCGAGACCGGTGACCTGAAGAAGGGCAGCGGCACGGTCGGGGTGCAGCGCCAGTACACCGGCACGGCGGGGCGGATCGAAAACAGCCAGGTCGCGGTCTTCCTCGCCTACGCCACCGACGCCGGACACGCCTTCATCGATCGAGAGCTGTACCTGCCACAGGCATGGACGGCCGACGCCGAGCGGTGCCAAGCCGCGGGAGTTCCGGATGGGCGGTCTTTCGCGACCAAGGGTGAGCTGGCGACCCGGATGGTGGCGCGGGCGTTGGATGCCGGGGTCGGTGCGTGCTGGGTGGCCGGTGACGAGGTGTACGGGCAAAGCCCACACCTGCGTACGGAGCTGGAGGAGCGCCAGGTGGGCTACGTGCTCGCGGTGGCCTCCAGCCATCGCGTCACCACCGGCGCGGGCCTGCGCAGAGCTGACCAGGTGACCTTCCAACTGCCGCATCGGGCCTGGCAGCGGTTGTCGGCCGGCGCAGGCGCCAAGGGCCACCGCTTCTACGACTGGGCCTTCGTCAGGATCGACCCTGAAAGGCAGGGCCGTCACTGGTTGTTGATCCGCCGCAACCGGCGGACCAGCGAACTGGCCTTCTACCGCTGCTACTCCCCCGCCGCGGTGCCGTTGGCCGTGCTGGTCAAGGTGGCAGGCCGCAGGTGGACCATTGAGGAGTCCTTCCAGAGCGGCAAAGGGTTGACCGGTCTGGATGAGCATCAGGTTCGCCGCTGGAGATCGTGGCATCGATGGACCATCCTGGTCATGCTGGTCCACGCATTCCTCGCTGCGGTAGCCGCCTCCGAACGCGCGGACCAGCAACCCGATACCGGACTGACTCCGCTGACCCTCGGCGAGATCAGGCGCCTGCTCGTTCGCCTGTTAACCGGCGCTGCTCCCACCCTGGCAGATGTGCTGGGCTGGTCCTACTGGCGACGACGCCACCAGGCCCGGGCCCGGATCAGCCATTACCGGCGACAAGCCGCTCAAGAGACATGATCAGCATCTGCGACTGGACTCGTCGTAGGTGGTGACGGTTCAACGCATAAGGTCGCTGTCGGTGACCCGACGTTGACCGACGTCCACCTTGTAGCGGGATGCCTGGTGCAGGCGGACACGGAGGGTGGCGCAGCGGGCAAGAACCAGGTCACGGTTCTTGGCGTCCTTCAACCATGCCGGAAGTCGGCTGGCCAGGCTTCCGTTGCGGTTAGGTTCCCGCTCACGGATGAATGCGCGGACATATCGCTCCAGGAAATCCAGATGCTCGGCGTCATAGGCCCACAGCACGTGATTTCTGCATGGCGTCTGCAGCCACAGCTCGAGTCCGGCATAGCAAGCCGCGTCTTCAAGCTTGTCTACGACAGTCACGCCGTAGTCATTCGCGCGACTGGTGCGGACATGATCGATGCCCTCATTGGCAGTTCACTCCTGGCCCTCGCCTACTCTCCATAGCGCGAAAGCCTCCTCCGAAGAGGGGGTCTTCGCGTCTGTCCTAGTGAGCGGCCTCGTACTGCTCGACCACGGCAGCGGAGATACGGCCACGCTCGCTGACCTGGAGGCCGTGTTCCTTGGCCCATTGGCGGATCTCAGCGGTCTTCTCCCGGCTGATAGCAGCGCTGCCGCGTGAGCCACCGCGGCCGACTCGAACACCGCGCTGCTGCACGACCTTCCGCGCCTTAACGATGTAGGGAGCGAGAGCTTTCTCCAGCTTCTCGCGGTTGGCTCCCGACAGGTCGATCTCGTAGTTCTGGCCGTCGAGAGCAAACTTGGTGGTTCGCTCGGCAGCAGTCCCATCAAGATCATCAATGAATGTCTCTACGATCTGCCTAGCCATTGATCGACCCCCAATTCGGTGTGCTAAGACCAGCTCAGCTGCTTCTCCAACGCTATACCGTGCGGGCATAGCGGTAATCCGGACTTCGACAGCCATCGGCGTGTTGCACGAACCCTATACCGGTAGGAGCGCTTGAGAGCAGACGACTTCAGCATTCTCGTGCGCTGCTTCTTTTAACAAGCTCGAGCAGTCGTCATGACCACCAGTGGCCATATGGCAGGGGCGCTGCCCACCTCCGACAAGGCGCAGGCCGCCAAATACAGCGGAAGCAAGACAGCCGGCGACCAAGAGAGGGCCACATGAGGCGCGCCACCAACGCGAACCCGCAATTGAGCCGCGGGTGGTTGATCCGCCGGTATCTCCTCGATCGCGCGACGGTCGAGAAGATCGCCAGCGAAGCCCGGTGCGATGAATCGACGATCTACCGGGCCCTCACCCGGCACGGCCTCAAGCACCGGGGGCGCCGGCGCCAGCAGCAATTGAGCGTGCTGATATACCGCTGGGTCGCCAAGCTCGGCCCGATCCTGCTGGCCATGGCCAACGGCTTCTTCTTCCTGCACGCGTGGACCGGCCAGGCACTCGCCCACGCGGCGGACGCCCACCCTGTCCGCGCCTGCTCATCGCTGCCATCTCGCCGCCTTCCCCCGACTGGTTAGAGCGACCGAACTGTCGATCTACAGGCCATGGGGGAGAACGCCATGGGCCGACGCCAAGCTGCTCCCGCGGAGGCCGGCGGCGCCCCCTTCTGGCAAGGGACGCGATGACGCGTGCCGCACGGTCTACCGCCCTGACCGCGACCGGCCTGCTCGAGGGCATCCTGGCCGGTTGCGTGCTCACCGCCTGCGCGATAGCCGGCCAGCCTGCCGACGTGTACGCCGCGGTGGCCGGCCGATCCACCTGACGTTCGCGTTCCCGATGATGGCCATCATGCTGGTGGTCCGTCGCCACCGCGGTACTGCTCACATTCGGCTGCCTGGCCACGGCAGCACTCCTCCGGCCGGGTGGGAGCGTCGTCGGCGGTGCACAGCTGGCGGAACCGCAAAGGGACAGGCCAGGGTGAGAACTGGCGGGAATCAGACGAAACCAGCTAGGCGCCACCAGAGGACCAAAGACCGGGAAAGCTGTCCAAGCTAGTGGCGGCCGGGTTCGAGACGCGTTCGCGGATCAACCCGCCTCCGCGAGGCAGGCCTGATCACAATACGCAGGTGTGGCCGGATCTCCACGAAGGTTGGCAGTAGAGCGTCTCGATCATCTTTGCTTCAACTGGCAGAGTGTGCGCTGACAGTACGGGTTGATCGGCCGTCGGGAAGCCTTCTGCGGGTCATACCGCCGACCATCTGCTGGTGCGGCCGAGTCCGGGCCCGGCACTGGGCGACGGCCTGCCCGACCACAACCGCCCCGGATCCGGATCTGCGGTTGAAGAGTCGTCGGCTTTGCTGTCCGGACACTCCTGGAGTCCAGGTCGGCCACCATGGCTACCGTGATCCAGAGGGTGGCGAGGCTCCCCTGCAGGCGTGAGCCAGTGTGGTTCAGCGAACAGCATGAAAGCGAATGGCCGTGATGTAGCGGCGGTTGGCAGAAAATCGACTTTTCGAAGGGTTGGCAGAGCTGGATAATAGGGCGTCGTAAAGCGGGGATTCCTGCTGCTCAAGCCGATACGAAAAGCCGAATCGTACGCTGGCGGCTTACCAGAGCATGCCGGCGGCGGGCAGAAAGAGAATAACGTGGGCTCGATAGCCAGAAAGATACTCAGTGTCGCCGTGGCTGCTGTCGCGATGACGCTTTCGACCACGAGCGGCAGCGCCAATGCCGCTGTCAAAACGGCTCCGGTCGCGGACAACACGAAGTCTCAATTTCTCGGGGCTTACCCGCACGCGGGTCTGGACAATGCCCTTGTGAAGCGTCGAATCTATCTGGCAGCGGGGACATACTCATGGTCGCACACTCCTAACACCTGCTGGCGCAGTATCTACCTAGGCGCAGGATGGTATACGTGGCTTGACGTTCTTGTGCCAAGTCACGGCTACTATGTGCATAACGCATACCTCGACCCGGACAATTCTAACTGGGCCACAGCGCAGCTCACCTGCAACTGGCATCTCAGTAAAACCGGTACGACTCGTTGGGGTTCCACTCTCACTCCGCCTTTCTAGACAGGCCCGTCTACAGAGGTGACCATCGCCGCGCCCGCCGCGGCGATCACCCTGGTGCCCAGCATGAGGCCGAAGGTGGGCGAGAGCGCCGTCAGCGCGTTTCCTGCGGCGAGCACGCCGAGGCCGATGAGCAGCAGCCCCCGCTTGGACAGCTTCGCGGTCAACGCCGCCAGTACGGGTGAGAGCAGGGCGTAGGCCAGGGCGAAGACGGTCATGAGCTGGCCGGCGGCCGACGGCGAGATGCCCAGGTCGCCCGCGATCGGCAGGACCAGCCCCGCCGTGACGAACATGCCGGTGCCCACGGCGCATCGCGGCCCGGCTGGTCATTACCAGCGGCGCCAAGAAGGGCCGGCATCCCTCCCCGGCAACGGTCATGCGTATGCTGCGCGACCACGACCAGCGGACCGCTACCTGATCGGTCCAGAGCCCCAGCCCCCGTAAAGACACCGTATAGATCAAAAGCAGCGGCCCCATGATCACAGAGGAAACGGTCCGTCCGTCCGCCGCCTGGCCCTCGATGCCCTCAGCGATCAGTCGCCGTTAAAGCACAGCTGAAGGCCCGGCGTCGCCAAGCAAGCCGTGCTAAGCCGCTGGAGTTCGCGCACCATCTGCTGCTCCGATTCCTCGTGGGCGACCTTGGCCAACTGGGGAAGCTCGACAAGAAGCGAACGGACCTGGGCTTCATCGAATATGACGTATCCATGTGGGTCGATGCGGTCGATGGTGGGGGTGCGCCCGGAGTTGTACACCCGGCCGAGCAGCTGCGGCAAAAGCCCGTCCCAGTCGATCACCTGCTCAAGGACGGTGAATACCGGCCGCTCCTGGCGCTTGCCCTTGGCCAAGGGCCGAGCAGGAGGTTCATGGCGGAGCAGCTCGACGTTGATTCCCACGCGCTTGAGGCTACTCATGCATCGATCGCTGTATCGCAGCATTTGATCGACGCTGTTGCTGATTGCTCTGCGTTACATCTAAAGGTGCGCTGCTCGACAACGTCTTCGCTCAGCGAGTTCAACACAGAGGGTTACCCGTGACCACTCACGTGATCACGGACCCACTTCGTCTTTCAATTCGCCAACAGTGTCCCGTAAAGGGGAGGGGCAACGCCGCGGTGGTCACGAAGGCCTACCCCAGGCGGATCGCCTCAGCGGCACGGCGGCAAACCGGATAGACCGGATCGCCATCGGCGTCCAACCCCTCCACCAGGCGGTCGTCGATCACTACGATCTCCCACTCGCTCGGCGCGACCATGCCCAGCACCAGCCCCGGCAGGTGCTGGACCCGTGGCTGAGCAGCGCGCCGTAGGCGTCTACTGAGTCACTACGTTTCGGGAGAACCGTCGGGAACTCGGGGCCAGGGCCGCGACGGCCGGGCCCAAAAAGCACACGACCGCGCACACCGCCAAGACGGGCTTCCAGCCGAAGTTATCGATCGCGGGTGCGAGAAGGGCCAGCCCGACGGGGGCAAAGCCGTACGACACCAGGAAGTCCAGGGACGACACACGTGCCAGGAGCCTGGGTCGCACCTCTCGTTGTGCGGCGGTGAACCAGGGCACGTTGAACAGCTCGATCCCGACCCCGGCGAGCGCGTACGCGACCAGCACCACCACCGGATGCACCGGCGACAGGAGGCTGAGGGGGACGAGGCCGTACAGGGACAATCCGGCGAGCGCCGCCCACCCCTGAGCCCGCGGCCGCCAGCGGGCCATGAGGACGGCACCGGCCAGCGCACCCAGGGTGTAGGCGGTCATCGCCCCGGCCAGCACGGCTTCCGTCGAGTAGTGATCCCTGCTGGCCAGAGGGAGCGCCACGCCGGTGACGGAGTAGCCGGTGAAGATGACGGCCGCCAGGGCGCCCAGACCGGCGAGGAACCACGGATGCCTGCGCGCCTCGCCGATCCCTTCGGTGAACTCCGTCCAGAACCCGCCGCTGTAGGCGCTGGTCGTCCCGGTGCCGCGTGGGGGGAGCAGCGCGGCCAGGAGCCAGAGGACTCCCGTGCCGATCAGGAGCATCCAGATGTCCAGCGCCAGCGCCAGCAGTGCCGTCATCGCGGGAGCCACCAGCGTGGTGACGCGAACCGCCAGGGTGATGGCGGCGTTGGCCTGCTGGCGACGCCCCTCGTCCACGATTTCGGCGGTGAGCGCCTGCAAGGCGGGGCGAGCTGCGCCTTGACCGGCCCCGGCGATCGCAGCCGCCAGGCTCATCAGCACGACGGACCGGCCGAGGCCGTACGCGATGAGGGGGCTGGCGGTCGCGGCGGCCAGCCCCGACGTCAGCACGACGGCTCGGCGGGTGTAGCGGTCGGCCAGGACGCCGCCCACCGGCACGGCGATGAGGAAGCCGACCGTTCTGGCGGCCAGGACGATGCCGAGTCCGGCCGCCGTCAGCGTGCCGTCGAGTACGGCCAGCCCCAGGATGAACGGCAGCGCCCACGTGGCCAGGCCGGAGGCGGTGGTGCCGCACCAGAGCCGTAGAAAGGGAAGGTCTTTGATCACTTGGGGAGCTCGCGCAGATACTTGGCGAAGCCTTCGAGCCCGTCGACGATGCGGGGCCCGCTGATGCCCTCGTTGTAGTCGAGGATGTGGAACCGGTCGTTCACCACCGCGGGCAGCTTGCTGGTGGTGGGGAACTCCTTCAGGAACTTGATCTTCTCGGCGGCGGGCTTGTCGCCGTAGTCGAGGATGACGATGACCTCGGGCTTGGCCTGGACGACCGCCTCCCAGGTCACCTCGCTCCAGCGGGCGTCGAGGCCGGAGAAGACGTTCCTGCCGCCCGCGAACTGGATGATCTCGTTGGGCGGCACCTGGGCGCCGGCGGTGAAGGGCTTGTCGGTGCCGGAGTCGTACAGGAAGACCGGAACCGGGTCGCCCTTGGGCGCCTGGGCCTTCACGGCTTCGACTCGCTTGCGGTAGTCGGCCACCACAGACGCGGCCCGGTCCTCTACGCCGAAGATCTTCCCGAGCCGCTCGAGGTCGGTGTAGAGGCCCTCGAAGGGCGTGACCCGCTCGGGATGGCCCGGATAGTTGAAGCACGACTCGGCGTGCATGAAGCTCTGGATCTTCAGGTCGTCCAGGATGGCCGGGGTGATGCCGCGCTGGTCGCTGAAGCCGGAGCGCCAGCCGGCGACGACGAAGTCGGATTTGGCCTCGACGACCAGTTCGCGGTTGAGCAGGTCGTCGCTGAGGAACTTGACCTTGGCGTACTCCGCTGCCCAGGGCGACTCGGTGACCGGCGGGTTGGCGGGTGGCATCACGTACCCGTGGACGTGCTGGGTGAGGCCGAGGGCGAACATCTTGTCCGCGCTGCCGCCCTCATAGACGACGGCACGGCGTGGGGTCGTGTACTCGACGTCCTGTCCGCACCTCTTGACCGTGACCTTCCTGTCAGCGGCGGCGCCTTCCACCTGCGCGCCGCAGCCGCTGAGCAGAAGGACGGCTACCAGGAAGGGGGCGGTCACGCGGCTGTTCACGGGGTTGTTCCTTTCACGGGGGTTACTGAACCCAGGTCATAGAGCACCTGGGGGACTTTGGTCAGCGGGTGGGGGACCACTCGCGCCTCGACGCCGAAAACGTCGCTGAGGAGGGACTCGGTGAGGACGGTGTCCGGGGGGCCGAACGCCACGAGGCAGCCCTTGGACAGCACTGCCAACCGGTCGCATACCGACGCGGCGAGGTTGAGATCGTGCAGGGTGATCAGCACGCTGAGGCCGGAGCTCCTGAGTAGCGACAGCAGGCGGATCTGGTGATGGAGGTCCAGATGGTTGGTCGGCTCGTCGAGGATCAGCAGCCGGGGCTCCTGAACCAGGGCGCGGGCGATCAGCACCCGCTGTCGCTCGCCGCCGGACAGCGACAGCACGCCCCGATCGGCCAGGTGGAGCACCTCCATCTGTGCCATGGCGTCGCGGCACAGCTCCAGCTCGCGTGCGCTGAGCGCCTGGTTGCCCGACAGGTGCGGGGTACGGCCCAGCGCGACGACCTCTCGGACGGTGAAGTCGAGGTCCGCCCCGCCCTCCTGGGTGAGCGCCGCGACGATGCGGGCGCTGTCGCGCAGCGGCATGTCCGTCAGCTCCGCGCCGTCGATCCAGACGGCGCCCGTCGTCGGGCGCTGCGCCCGGTACACGCATCGCAGGGCGGTCGTCTTCCCCGAGCCGTTGGGGCCGATCATCCCCACGATCTGCCCGGGCTCTACGGTGATCGACAGGCCTTGGAGCAGCCTCGCGCCGTCGATGGATACCGAGATGTCATCGATCAGCAGGCTCATCCTCAGCGCCCCCCGAACAGATAGCCGCGACGGCGCAGCAGGATGACGAAGACCGGAACGCCCACCAGGGCGGTGATCGCCCCGATGGGAAGTTCACGCGGCGCGACCAGGGTCCTGGCTACGAGGTCCGCCCACACCATGAAGATCGCGCCGACCAGCGGAGCGATCGCGAGAACGCGGACATGCGCGGCGCCCACCCACAGGCGCACCAGGTGCGGCATGACCAGTCCGACGAAGCCGATCGCCCCGCTGACGGCCACCATGGCGCCCGTGGCGAGCGAGGTGAGTACGAACAGCCGGCGGCGTAGCCGTACGCTGTCCACCCCCAGGCTCGCTGAGGTCTCATCACCCAGGGCGAGGACGTCCAGCATCCGGCCGTGGCGGTGTAGCAGCACGATCGAGACGATCGTCACGACGGCTACCACGGGCAGCGCGCCCCAGGAGGCCGCGCCGAACCCGCCCATCGACCAGAACAGGATCATGCTGGTGGCCTCGCCGTCCGGGGCGAAGTAGACGATCACGCTCATGACGGCCTGGAAGCCGAACGCCATGGCCACCCCGGTCAGCACCAGCCGCAGCGGCGACAACCCTCCGGAGTTGCGGGAGGCGAGATAGACCAGCGTCGAGACCAGGAGCGCCCCCAGGAAGGCTCCGACCGACACCGCGTAGATCCCCATCGCTGCCATGGCGCCGAAGACGCTGACGAGTACCGCTCCCGCCGAAGCACCCGAGGACACCCCGAGGACGAACGGGTCGGCCAGCGCATTGCGTACCATCGCCTGGATCGCCACGCCGACGGCGCTCAGTCCTGCCCCGACCAGAACGGCGAGGAGCACACGAGGAGTCCGGACCTGCCAGATGATCTGGTAGGCCGTCACCTCGTCGGCAGTGATCCTGCCTCCGGTCAGCGCCGCCCACAGGTAGCGGAGCGTCTCTCCAGGTGACACCGCGGCGGCGCCGAGCCCGATGGCCAGCAGGACCGACACCACAAGAACGCCGGTGAGGATCACGCAAAGGAGCGGCACGTTGATCGCCGCTGCCCCCGCCGGGGGATTCGGGATTTTCTGGCCGTCGATCCGGGATGGCTGCTGCACGTCCGGGACCGGAGGTCCCCCTGCGCCGGACAAGTTACGGACACCCCCAACAACGATAACGGTTTTCGTGACCATAGCATGGTGGATATCAGGCACAGCCGAGACCGATCTCGCCAGGTCACGCGTCACGGATGTCCTTGACGCCGCTAATGCAGCGTCGCCATGCGGGTACGTCGTGCGGCGGGCGACACCCATGCCAGGACGAGCGCGGCCACGGCGGCCCAGAGTGCGGTGAGGACGGGCATGAGGGGACTGATCTCGTACAGGGCGGCGCCCAGGAGGGGGCCGACGATGAAGGTGGCGCCGATGGTGGCGTTCACGAGGCCCGAGATCGAGCGCTGTTGCGTGGGTTCGGCGACGAGGGTTGATGCGGCGGTGAAGCCGGGGATCGCGAGGCCCAACCCCAGGGCGAGCAGGCCGAAGGATGCGGAGATCAGCCAGAGGCTGTCAGCGAGGGCGAGCAGCGCTGGGGATGCCGGCGCGGAGCAGGCGCAGGACCGGCCAGCCGAGCGCCGGAACCGCGCCGCCCTGCACCGCGACGAGTATCAACCCGGCGGTGAACAGTGAGATGCCCACTGCGCCGGCGGTCTCCTGCGGCCCGAGATGAAGGCGGTCGACAACCAGGAAGCCGAGGATCACTTGGACCAGGCCGAGGGACAGGTAGAGGCAGAAGCTGATCGCGAGGAGCGGCCACAGCCGGGCGTCCCACGGGCGCAACTGCGGGCCGCCGGGTTCGGACGAGGCCTTCGCGTGCGGGGGGCGTACGGTCGCCAGAACCCAGACGGAAAGGAGCAGGCACAGGACGGCGGCGAGGTAGAGCGGGAGCATGAGCGACACCACGGCCAGTGCGCCGCCTCCGGCGGGACCTAGGACGAGGGAGACGCCTTGCGCCGCGCCGACCATACCGGTCGCACGAGTGCGTTCGGCCTCCATGGTGGCGTGGCGGCCGTGCCGGCGACCGCCAGGGCGGCGACTCCGGCGCCGAAGAGGACACTGCGGGTGACGAGCATCAGGGCGAACACGACGGGCGTGGGCATCGCGCCGTCGAGACCGATGGCGGCGACGATCGCGAATCCGGCCAGCCCTGTGGTGGCAAGCCCGAGCCCCGACAGCAGGACCAGACGTAGTCCGATCCTCCGTAAGGCGTGTCCCCGCAGCAGGCTGGCGATGGTCAGGGCGGTGGCGGCGACGGTGATGACCAGGCCCAGCTGGGTCTCGGTCAGCTTCAGCTCACGTGAGAGCGGTGCCAGGACCGGGACGAGGCTCATGAGTGGCTACGGCGGGTTGCCAATATGTTGCGCAAGCCTGTCGGCCTCAAGGCCCACAGCGAACTGCTTACCGCCACAGGCTGGCTGGCGCTGCTAGTGGGGTGTCTGGAGTACGACATGGGCCTCAGGACTGCGGCAGAAGTGACCCGAGCTGCAGCTCACAAACTCGGCGAAGAAGCAGGCAACACCGAGATCATCGGGTGGTCGCATGAGATGTCGGCCTGGTTCGCCCTAACACAGGGTCGATACCGCGATGTCATTGCACCGGCCTGTGCCGCACAGGACGCGAGCCGTGACCACTCCGTCGTCGTCCAGCTCATCGCCCAAGAGGCTAAAGCTCTGGCTCGAACCGGAGACTCCCGCAAGCTGCGCGAGACTCTAGAGCGTGGCCGTGCGGTTCTGGATGGTTTTCCCGTTCCGGAGCGGACCGACAATCACTTCATCGTTGATCCCGCCAAATGGGATTTCTACGCTATGGACGCTTACCGGTTGGCAGGCGAGGACTCTCTCGCGGTCATGCACGCGAACGAAGTCATCGCGAGTGCGGTAGCACCCGATGGAACTGTTCGTGCTCCTATGCGTATGGCTGAAGCCAAACTTACTCTTGGAGTGGCGGCAGCACGTGGCGGAAATCTCGAAGAAGCCATCACTTTGGGCCGCGAAGCGACAATGGCCGGACGGAAATCGCTTCCTTCTCTCCTCATGGTCGCGGGGGAGCTGGACGCCGTACTGGAACGTAGCTTCCCCGCTGAACCGGAGACCGAGAAATTCCGCGAGCTGCTGCGTTCGCTCCGTTAAGGCTCGCTCGCAAACTCCGCGCGTGATCTCGGCCGCTTCCCAGGAGGCTGTGAGAACTTTCTTCTCAAACTTAAAGCGGCCCTTACCGGGCCGCACGCGCCGCCGGCTCGGCGCGCGCCGGCGCACGCCGCTTGAGCTCTGTGCCCGGCACGCAACACGCCGGTCGGCTGGCGCGGACGAGAGGACAGGGCCGCAGAGCTGCAGAACGCACTACAGGAGTCGACGGGGCCAAGCTCATCAGCGCATGCGCATGTAGGCACGGGGTTGGGCTTACGGCACGCCTCCGGCAGGGGCACTCTGGACTCCGGGAAGGCGGGGCCCGGGCGCATTCGCGACGACAGAAAACCTGCCCTCAATGGCAATAATCCCACTTTCGGATCTCAACTCCTGCCTGATAAAATTGGTTAGATACAACACACGGCCAACAAGCCGATAATGAAATCAAGTTTCATGACATTCTCGTACATGCGCTCAAGAGAGGGATGTTTAATGAGAAAGGCCATTCGAAACGCAACGATGGCCGGCGCCTTCTTGACTACGATGTTCGCCGGGACGACCGCCGCCGACGCCCTATCGCCTGTCTCGCCAAAGCCTCAGACCGGAAAGCATTGCGTTACTGTTCTAAAGAAGCTTAAGCCAGGGCAAACTGAATCTGAGATTGTGTCACACCAATGTTCCGACAATAAAGAGGCGTTGGTAATGCCTAGCGCGGCGCTGGTCCTCGCTGAATTGTATGAACACATCAATCATAAGGGAGCCTCGTGGTTGCTCGTAGGCTATGATGGATCATGTGATTCATCGGGCTACGCAGTCCCCGATATCGGCTGGTTGTGGAGTAATGTCGCGTCGTCTGCCAGGACGCAATATGAGTGTAGTCGCCTAGAGGCATACGACCTTCCGAGTTATCGCGGAGCCAGCCGCGCTTGGCAACGGCCGGGATCCTGGCTGATAACAGTGCCGGACATGGGCGACTTCAACGACAAGCTCACGTCCTTTAGAGTGAAGCGGGTCTAGAGGCGTAAGACCTATGCTCACTCTGGCCGCTCGTCGCGCCATCCTCACATGAGCTGGGAAACACACAACTCGGGTCACGCGGTGTCAGTAATTGTTGTGCCGAGTACACCACCAAGACGGTGATGAGCAGCGGAATCAATGCTTTGCGCACCAGAAGGGGCCCTTCTCCGGTAATTCGCTCATGTGGCTGGCGTGGCTTGGGGCGTGGCGCGGGATCTCCGTTGCTTCGTCGCAGTCGATGGCTTCTGGCATCGAGCGCGTTCACCGAATCCCGCGGACCCACGATCACCAGCGGTGATGTGGTTGCCAACATGCCCAGCTGAGGGACGAGGTCCTCGTGCGTCGTGCAGGTGATGCAGCCGTGGGCGCGCTGCACGTCGGCCAAGCCCAGCACGCGTGTCGACTCGCGGAGGGTACGCCGGACGAGTCCGTCGGTGTCCTTGCTCAATCGTGGTGGAGGGCGAGCGCGCCGAGATGGTCGGGGAGGAGCCGCGCGACGGTGGCGGTGCGGGCGGTGCCGTGGAGGGCCCGCGGCGGCGGTGAGCACACGACTCCATATCAATAATGAAAACCATTCCCATGCTATGGCGCAGCTTTGCAAGGAGAAGGGGAGCGTTTGCGGAATGGGATGCGACCCGTGATCGAGCGCGTGCTCCTAGAAGGTCACGGCACGTGACGATGCTGTGGCTGCTCGCACACCGCGCATACGCCGTACACTTCTTCGGCTCTGAAACCCTCCACAAGGTTCCCTTCCGGTCGTTCTGCCGAACCCGTCCCTCCCACGACTCCCGGTCGTCGAAATCGTGGTAGCCGTAGGCGTCCCGAATCATCCACGCGGGCTCGTAGGCCGTCTTCGGCCGCGAGCCCTACCGGCTGACCCGCTCGGCCAAGGGCGAGTCGGCCGCGATCTTCACCGCCGCCGGCGACGTGCTGTTCACCTCCGAACCCCGCGAGGCCGTGCGGCGCATGGATGAGCATCATCGATTCGTACGGGTGGACTGGAACCGACCGGAACGCCGCCGTCCAAATACGGGTCATGAGGTCTTTAGGTCCTCAAGGGGACAGTGAGGCCACAGAGACCTTAACGGTCCCAGGCATACCTTCACTGGTCGGTGTAGGCTCAGCCGATGCGTCAAGCTCTATGGCAGTTGGCAGGCCGCGTCTGGTGGTATCCACACGACGAGGATCCCGACAATATCCAGGGCGGCGTCGCGGTCATCTCCGACCCCGCGGGCAGCGTCGTGGTCGACGCCGGCAACAGCCCGTCCACCGCGCGCCGGATCCAGGCGGCCATCGAGGCGGCCGGGCTCCCCGCCGCCCGGCGCCTGATCTACACCCACCACCACTGGGACCACGTCTGGGGCGCGTGCGCCTGGCCGGAGGTAGAGATCATCGGCCACCGCGACGGCGCGCGCATCCTGGAAGTCGAGGCCCAGCGTCCCTGGAGTCACCACTACCTGCGCGCCGAGGTCGAGGCCAACCCCAGGCTCGGACCCAGCTTCCGGGGACGCGCATGGGCGATGCCCTCCTGGGAGGGCTTCACGGTGGTGCCGCCGCACACCGAGTTCGACGACGACCTCACCCTGCCAGGTGGCATCGAAGTGCGGCACGTCGGCGGGCAGCACGCGGAGGACTCGACCATCGTGGCCGTCCCGGACGCCGGCGTGCTGCTACTGGGCGACTGCTTCTACTCACCTCCGCTCCACCTGCGCCAGGCGGGCGACGGCTACGCCGCCGACCTGGCCGACCGGCTGATGTCGGAGTATCCGGAGGGGCGCTACGACTGGTTCGTCGACAGCCACAGCCCGCCACGGTCCCGGCAGTCCCTGCGGGACCTGATCGTTTCCGGCTGAGACAACCGGCCGAAGCCGCCGGCCAGGTCATGGACGCGGCCGCGCTCGGCGTACGTCGGAGGAACCACGCCTACAACCGCCAAGCCGAACCGTTTAACCGACCGCACCAAGATCCCAAACGATCGTGGTCAAGCAAGCCGGTGCGCCTTGGCCGTAAAAATACCCGATGGTACCGCCCCGCAACGGCAGACGCCGGGCCGTCCGGTGCGGGCGCGCCTGGGTCGCCATGATCGCCTCACGCAGTTCGCGCGCCGGGCCCCTGGTCCGGCGAATAGTCGCAGGCCAGAGATGGGTTCGTTGAATTTTCCGCGATTGCTACGAGGCCCCCATCTACCCCGCGATGCTCGGAGTCAGCCCGCACCGAGGGCGCCGAGGGCGCCGATGCTCAGCCGGGCGTTCAGGTCGAGGCGGACCTCGCCGTAGGGGCGCACATGCAACCAGAACAGCGGGGTCAGGCCGCGCCGGTCGACCGGGGTGAGCAGGGCGGCCCACTCGGGTTCGGCGAGCACGTCCTGCAGCATCAGAGTGTTGACGTAGACCAGGGCGGCCTGCAGGATGCGCAGGCACAATGCCGTCATCTCGACCTCTACGCGCCGGTTGGTGGAGATCTCGCCGCCGCGGCCGTAGCAGATCACCGCGTTGGCGCGATTCCACGCCTCAACCACGTTCAGCCCTTCCTCAATCTCCCGCTGCAGATCGCGGTCGCGTAGGTGCCGGGCCACGAAGGGGGTGCGCGCCGCACGGCCGATCTCCAGCATCGCCTGATAGGCCGGGGTGAGAGGCGGTGCGGGTGAAGCGCGACAAGATGGCCTCGGTGGAGGCGGTGCGGGTGCGGACCGCGGTGGCGTACTTGATGACCTGGTCGTAATTCTTAGCGATGATGTCCCATCGGATCGGCCGGGTCATCGCCGGCGCCAGGTTCGCATAGCGGGCCATGTCACCGTAGTCGACCTGGTAGAGCTTGACCCGGTTGATCTGCTTGATGCGCGGCAGCAAGTCCACGCTGAGAAGTCGCGTCACCCCGAAGCCAGGCTCCGACTCCCCGTGCAAGTCCACGTAGTTGCCCTCGACCCTCATGGTGGTGCCCTGCCGAATGGCGCGCTCCACCATCGCGGCGACCTCGGAGGCCGACGCCTTCAGCGTCTGGGAGTGCACGACCACCGACCCGCGTTCGACTTGCCAGTACACCAAGATCCCGCGACCGCCGTAGCGCGAGTGCCACTCGGTGAACAGGTTCTGATCCCACGCCCGGAAGTGGGTGGAGTCGGAGGCGACCGCGGTCGAGCCCTGCCCCCACATGCCGGCGTCGCGGGCGGCGAAGGTGGCGTTGGCGATCTCGACCGCGATGGTGCGGGCCACCTCCGGGGTCAGGTAGCGGCGGCGCACGTAGCGCAGGTCCTCCTCGCTGTGGTCGTGGGCGCCGGAGATCACCTGCCGGATGCCGCAGTTGGTGCCGTAGGCGTAGATGACCAGCATGAGCTGTTCGGCGAGCACTTCGGGGCTCATGTGGCCGCTGCCGGTCGCCGCGGTCACCTTGGCCAGGCAGCCGGTGCGCAAGATCGCCTCCTTGAGGATGTCGATCAGCGGGACCGCGCTCCACCGTCTGGCCACCTCATTCTTGATCCGGCGCAGGTTGCGCGGCTCAGGGGCGGCCTCGATCGGGGTCAGCTTGATCGCCCCGGGCCTTGCGGTCGCTGATCTCCACCCAGGCCAGGGAGGGCAGCGCGTCGTTGAGGTCGGCCAGGGCGGTGGTCATCTCCTCCCGGAGACTGTCGCAGAACTCGGTGGGGTCCAGGGGTTTGCGCAGCTCGCGGTAGTGCTCGGCGCGGCGGGACTCGTAGTCGGCGGGCAGGTCTTCGTCCGGGTTGCGCCACCGGTCGGCGCCGACCACCCAGATCTCCTTGCAGCGCAGCTGCTCGCCACTACCGCGGCACCCACTTCGAGGTCACCCCGCACGGCCCACCTGCGCCTCGACCCCAGCATGGGCCAAGCGTCCTCTGCGCCTCGCGCGAGCTCACCAACGTCGCCCGCGTCACCGGTAGCGTGCCCGACCTGGCGAGCCTGCGGCCAGGCATCTACATGGCGAACTGAGTTCTTCGGCGCAGGACCTGAGTGGGCTGTTGTCTACGGAGAGCGAGTCACTTCGGATAACCGTGATCCATCCGGCAAACAGGAAAAGGCCCTGCTCGCAGGCCCTGACCGGGAGGCGAGAGAAACTCCAGCGAACTCAATATGGCCGAAAACAGCCAAAGAGTGGCCGATTCACTTCTTTCGTATACCTGTCAGACGCCCATAGAATCGCAGCCAGACACCTGCAAGGACATTGCGGCAATAGCCCGCAGAGAGCGATGGCCAATGATGAAGCGACAGAAACTCCGTACTCTCAGCGTCGCCCTTACCGGCGGGGTGCTCGCCTTGACGGCGTCAATGACGGCACCGGCTGCGGCAGCCGCCGCTGAGACGGCGTACAACACCAAGACTCAGTTCCTGGCCGCCACCCCGAACGCTGCGAATCCGCCTTCGTGTGTGGAACGCCGAGTCTCCCTGGCGAATGGTGTCTATGAATGGGGGCAGGTCAGATACGACGGTCTCTATCCGCTGAAGCCGGAGTTCTCTCTGGGGGCAGGGATGTACACCATGAAAGACTGCCTTAGTCCCACAGGTGGGCTTTCGGGATTCTACCACCACACCACCACACTGGACCCCGACAATGCGGGCTGGCCGACTGTGGAGCTAGCAAGGGATTGGCGCCCTAGGCTGGACGGTACTTACAGGTGGGGCTCTTATCTTGACCCGTCGTTCTGAGCCCCAGGTCCCTGCCGCCGGACTCGCCTGTAGAATTCGTGCGACTCCCGAGCTGATATCGCCGTGAGGGTTAAGAGCTGTTTCTTAGATCTGCTGACCAGATCAGCGCTTGTTCGGCTCGGCGACGCCATTCCAGCACAGGGCCGAAGCGTTCTCGTCTGACGGGACACGCACGGGCTCGATGACGCCGGGCGGTTGAGGGCACCCCGGCGGGCAGATGGCAAACGCGACCCCTGAAGATCGTTGGGTGTCTACGCCAGTCGATCAAGAACAGGGGCCGCGTTCGCGTGCCATCATCCCCGATCGACGTGCTCTCCCGCCACCTGGAGCACGTCACCGTCACCGACCCACCGACTGACCTGCCCACGCTCGCTGAGCTCCTGGACACCATCCCGGATCCGCGCAGCCGGCGGGGCCGCCGCTACCGGCTCGGCCCCCTGCTGGCGTTATCCCTGCTCGCCGTGCTCGGCGGAGCAACCTCCCTGGCCAAGATCGCCCGGTTCATCGCCGGATACGACCCCGAGCTGCGCGCCCGGGCCGGCCTGCCCGGCACCGTGCGGCTGGCGGCCAGTACCCTGGGACGGCTGTTCTCCCGGCTGGACGGCGACGCCTTCGACACTGCGACGTGCACCTACCTGGCCGCGCTCGCCGACTGCGGCCCGCACTCCACCATCGACATCCGGCCCCCGACCCGGACGACGCTCACCGGCCTGGCCGTGGACGGCAAGACCCTGCGCGGCAGCCGCACCCCGGACGGTGTCATCCATCTGCTGGCCGCCACCCGCCACGACACCCAGGTCGTCGTAGCTCAGCGGCAGGTCGAGGCCAAGAGCAACGAGATCCCCGCATTCACACCCCTGCTGTCCCACCTGGACCTGACCGGCGTGGTGGTCACCGCCGACGCCCTGCACACCCAGCACGACCACGCCCGGCAGATCGTCGCCGCCGGCGGCCACTACCTGTTCATCGTCAAGGGCAACCAGCCCACGCTCCTGCGCCGTCTCAAGGCCCTGCCCTGGCGCGAGGCCATTCTCAACGACCGCACCGACGAGACCGGGCACGGCCGCCGCGAGATCCGCCGCATGAAGCTCTGCACCGTCCGCCCGGGCCTGCCCTTCACCCATGCCGCCCAGGCGATCCAGGTCAAACGCCGCCGTACCGACCACCGCACCGGCAAGACCACCATCGTCACCATCTACGCCGTCACCGACCTCTCACCCGGGCGCATCACCCATCCCCAGCTCGCCGCACTCATCCGCGGCCATTGGAGCATCGAGGCCCTGCACCACATCCGCGACGTCACCTACCGGGAAGACGCCTGCCGCGTCCGGAGCGGCACCGCACCCCGGATCCTGGCGACTCTGCGCAACTTGGCCATCGGCCTGGCCCGCCTGATCGGCTGGACCAACGTCGCCGCCGCCATCGACCACTACCGCAGCCACCCCGCCGACGGGCTTCAGCTACTCGGGTTCACAACATGAGAATGCTTTGGCCTTGCAGTCGGCCCCAACATCCTGCACTGGTCACGCTGGCGACGACGCCATCAAGCCCGCGCCCGAAAAAGCCACTACCAGCGACGACACCTCAAAGATCGATAAGTGCGGCAGGAGTACTAGCCAAACGGCGATGGCAGGAATACGACCTATTTTGGCGTTCACCGAGCTTTTTCATCGGCTGCACAGGATAGAAGATTATGCTTAGGAGAAGCTCCTTTGACTCGTGGCGTGCCTGATTCATCCCATGCCGTCCGACCGAAACAGCGTCCGCCTGGACCCGATTCGCCCTTCGGTATCGATCTTGGTGGTGAGACCTCGTACTCTTGGCGGAGCTGAGGACCTTGCGGGGAGCGCTTCCCGAAGTTCTTGGTCCGTGACACCACTCCAGGACAGAGGAAGGGAAACTAGATGACAGGCCTTATTGCCTACGTCGGCATCGTCGGCGCGGTGCTCCTCGGCGCTGCGAGTCCTGGTCCAAGCTTTATCGTCGTCGCGCAGACGGCAATGAGTGCCTCCCGCCGGACGGCACTGAGCGTCGCGATCGGCATCGGCCTCGGCGGACTCTTTTTCGCCTCCCTCGCCTTGGGCGGGCTCGTCACGCTGTTTTCGCTCGTCGACCCGCTCTACGCGATCTTGAAGGTTCTTGGCGCCTGCTACCTCCTCTACCTCGCGTTCCGGATCTGGCGGTCCGCGCGAGAATCGTTCACCTTGGAGAACGCATCAGCACACACCAGCGCTCGTTGGGCAATTAAAGGTCCTAACAAAATGATCTAGAGCCGTGTCCCATGGGATCGCTGATCGTTGATCTCGGCGTGAAGAAGGGCGAGCAACTGCCGTGGATTGTGCCGGACAGCCTGTGGGAGCGGATCGAACCTCTACTGCCGAAGGTAGAGCGGCGTCATCGACATCCCGGCCGTAAACGGTTGGACGATCGGCTTGCTCTGCAGGGCATCTTGTTCGTGCTCTACACCGCGATCCCGTGGGAGTTCCTGCCCCAGGAGCTCGGCTTCGGCTCGGGCATGACCTGCTGGCGTCGGTTGCGCGACTGGCACCAGGCCGGCGTGTGGGACAGGCTGCACCAGCTGCTGCTGGCCGAGCTGCACGCCGCCGGCCAGCTGGACTGGTCCAAGGCGGTGGTCGACAGCTCCCACGTCCGGGCGCTCAAGGGCGGCCCAAAACCGGGCCGAGCCCGGTCGATCGCGCCAAGCCGGGCTCGAAACACCACGTCATCACCGACGGAGGCGGCATCCCCCTCGCCGTGTCTCTGACCGGCGGCAACCGCAACGACGTCACCCAGCTCATGCCGCTGATCAAGGCCATCCCGCCGGTGCGGGGTCGCGTAGGGCGGCCCCGCAAGAGGCCCGACTGCCTGTACGCCGACCGCGGCTACGACCATGACAAGTACCGCCGCCTGGTCTGGCGCACCGGCATCAAACCCATCATCGCCCGCCGCGGCACTCCGCACGGCTCTGGCCTGGGCATCCACCGCTGGGTCGTAGAACGCACGATCGCGCTCCTGCACTGGTTTCGCCGCCTGCGAATCCGCTGGGAGATCCGCGACGACATCCACGAAGCGTTCATGACACTTGCCGCCGCGATCATCTGCTGGCGACGCCTTGTCCGCTGATCTTTCTGTTAGGACCACTTATTCGTGGCGCCGTCGTCCAGCTGAGCAACCCCAAGGCTGCGATCGTCTACGCAAGCGTGTTCGCTGCCTTGCTCCCCTCTTCTCCCCCTGTCTGGCTCTACATCGCTCTGCCGCTGAGCATCTTCGTTGTCGAGGCCGGGTGGTACTCGCTCGTATCGCTTGGCCTGTCGCATTCGCGCATCCGAGTGCTCTACGCGCGAGGCAAGAAGTGGGTAGACCGGGCCGCGTCCGCATTCCTGGCCGCGCTTGGCCTGCGACTACTCCTGACTGCCTCCGACCGAGGGATCTGAGAACGATCATGCACTCTCTGGACGCGTGATTCGCGCTTTGCATCCGTCAGTGGTGATGCAATGAGCTGTTCTATCCTCGGTGGGGAGGATGCTGATCACAGCATGATCGAGAGGCCGGCGTTCGCCTGAGGACCTAGAGAATCCCTGGTAGACGGGTGGATCACCACAATCAACACCGTCATCACCAGGGCTCTGTTGCTTTCTCTCGTGCAGCCGTCAATTTATCGCTCAACGCTGAACTACGTGGCCGGCCTCATCCGCCGCCACCGCAAGGCCATCGGCTCCACCTGGCGGCGGCTCAAACCCGCCCGGCAGGCCCTGCTGGTCCTGGTTTACCTCCGCAAAGGCGAGTCACTCACCGAGCCCGGCGCCGGGTTCGGCGTCTCTGTGGCCACCGCAGGCCCAGGGTCTCCGTGGCGATGTGCCGCTTCCGGCCCTTGATCTTCTTGCCGGCATCGATGCCCTGAGCCCTTTTCGTCCTGGGTAACGGCTGTCTTCGACGAGCTGGAGGACGAGGATGGCCTGCACGAGCGCGGTCGCGCCATGCGGGCAGCAGCGCAGCTTGGTCAAGTTCTTCTCCGGAGCGGACGAAGGACTGAGACGAGAACTCGATCGCGCGCACCTCGGTTGTCGTCCGCGTCCGCCAGGACGATCGGCATGGCACATCTCACCCTCGCCGTATGGCAGCCAGGAGTGCCGATGAACGATATTTGTCAGCCTTCCCCAGCTCCGATCTGCCAGAGCAGTCCAGCAATGCCCGTCGGCCGCCAGCTGGAATCTTGACAAGGATTGTTAAGACTGGTGGCGCATGGCGCAAAACCGCTATAACGGGATGCATGATCCCCGACGAGGAGTCTCGACCGCTGATCGTCACCGGTGAGCTGGCCGAGCAGGTCAACGAGATTGCCGGTGCGGGCTTCTCGGCCGAGCCGATGCTGATCACCACCGCCGAGGGAGCTACCGCCTACGTCATCTCCGACGAACTGGCGCAGTTTCTCGCCCAGGCGATGCGGGAGCACGTGCTTCAGGTGGCCGGGAGGGAAGCCATTCCGGTGTCGTTGGCCGAACTGGAGGAGCTGGCGGGGATGCCGCTGAGCCAGGCCAGCGACAGCGACCTGGGAGCCGACCGGAGCCGCGATGGCTGAAGACCGTCAGGTATCTCCGTGGTCGGACGATGGCAGTCAGCAACGAGGCTGGGCCGACCAGCAAGCCGGCCTGTACCTCACCCCGGACCAAAGCCTGGTCGACGATGACGCGCGTAGCTTCAACCGCGGCACCGCGTTGGAGTCTGACCGCAGCTATCGTCCCGCGCCCAAAGCAACCCTGACCTGGACGCCGCGCCGTGACCTGATCTGGGAACCCGGCAGCCAGCAGGACTTGGGCCGCCTGGCCACCGATGACGCCATCCAGGCGATCATGAGGGTGCAGAGTCTGGTCTACGACCTGCCCGACAGCCAAGGCCCGGTCGCCGGTGACCCCCGTACCTTGGGCAGCCGCTGGCACGCCGCCGACTTCGCGACCGTCACCCTGGACATCGACGGTGATCGCCGGCGGCTGTTCGACGCCAAGCTGCGAAGCGTGCTCAACCCTGCGAGCATCAGCGTCGTCTCCACCAGCCAGCCCCTGCGGGGTGAGCTGCGGCCGCTGCCGACCGAAACAAAGGAACAGATCCTCAGCGATATCAACGACCTGGCGACGGCCAAGGTCAAAGACCTCGAGGAGCGGACCAAGAACGGCTTGCAGGAAACGATCGACGCTCCCGGCGTCCAGGGCTACCTGTTTCGGGCGCATGTGAGCGACACCCATGACCTGCTCTACCACTACAACTCCTCCGCGTGGCCTGCCGCCCGGGCCTCCAACGAGAAGCCGGACGGCACGGCCTACTCCCAAGGTCGCCGCCCCGAGGTGCCGGTGGGCCGGCCCGCCATCCACCTGCTGGGCATCGTCGACGCTGAGATGCCCGCCGCGGAGGTCCGCGACCTGGTCCGTCAGCGCACCCAGTCCCAAGTACCCGGGCGGGTGCTGTATCGCGTGCTGGGCGCCGACCAATCCCCCACCGGCCGGCCCGCCGTGCAGGTACTGGCCATCAGCGACACGCCGCTCAGCGAGGAGGCGGTACGCGAACGAGTGACCGCGCTGGCGGAGCGAACAGCTGAACACCAACTGGCCACCGGCGCCGACAAGCCCCTGCCCTACACCGCGCCCCTGCACAACGCAGCTGGCATGGTCCGGGCGGGCGCCGTGATCAAGCCGGTGATCGGCAACAGCGCCAGCCACCGCAGGACCAACGGGCTAGCCCCACTTCCCAGCCGTAGGCCTGCGCGACCCGAGCCGAGAGTGCTGGCCGACTTCGAGCAGGCCGTCGCCACCAGCCTGCCCTCGACGCGTGAATTCGAACTGCGCTTCACCCCGGCGGCCATGCAGGAGTTCACCTCCCTGCCGCCTGGCCGATTCAAACTGGCCGTCAAGAACGAGCTGGTCTCGCTCGCCACCGCGGGGCCGCAGCCCGGAGACAAACGCCGCCAGCCGCCGGCCGACGCCCCGCCCCCCATGCCCGGCAGCGTTGCCGCCGCCCGCGAGCACGACCTGACGGGGCTGCGGCCGCGCTATCTCACCCCTGGCGAGGGCCAGCCGCCCACCCACCAGATCATCTACGCCATCGTGCGCAACCCGCTCGCGCCCCGCGACGGCGGCCACGTGCAGCCGTACGCGCCCGGCGAGGAGATCGTCCCTCAGTATGAGGGATACGAGGCGGCCGGCCGCACCGAACCTGTCAGCAAGGACACCCCGCCGAAGGCCGGTCCTCGCTTGGCCGCGCGGGACCTGTCGGACTATCGGCCCACCCTGCTCGTCGCGGGCATCCTGCCCTGGCCGGAGCCTCGCGCGGAAGAGATCATCGCCAGCCGCCTGCCACGCCGTGCCCACGTCCACCGCGCGCAGCTCACCGGCAATCGCGGGCTGACAGCAGTCCTGCCGACCCGGCCCAAGGACCAATCGGAGACGCTCTCCAAGAAGACCACCGCCCTGGTGCAGACCGCCGAGGGCCCGCTCAGGCTTCCCGCCCAGCTCAGCGGCGAAAGGCGGGGAGGCGACCGCGTCGAGCTGCAAGTCGGAGAACGCTTCCTGCGCCTGACCATCGACGACCTGGAAGCCGGTCTGACGCAAGGGCGCGACCTGCCCGCAGCGGGCCTGCGGATACGTCCGGCCAGGTCCTCCACGGTGCAGTTCGAGTTTGTTGAGCAGGGCCAGGCACGAACCTTCCTCCTGCAGCGTAAGCCGATCCAGGAGTTTCTCACCGCACTTCGTCACCACGACAAGGAAGGCGACCAGCAACGCGCCGAACGGCTGCACGACGAGGTCGACCAGCAGCTCAAGGACGCCCAGCAACCCGGACAGGTGGTGGCGGCGAACGCCGAAGTGTTCGTCCGCACCTCCAACGGATCGCGCTCCCACACAGGGCAGCTGATCAGCCACCCGACCGAGAAGGGCGATGACCTCAAGCTCTCCATCCGCAACGGGCCGGTCCTTGATCTCGGCCAGGATCTGCAAGCCTTACAAGCCGCGCTGGACAAGCCGGTCATCGTGCCCGATGCCGGACTTCGCATGGCTCCTTCACCCGAAGGCGCGTGGATCCTGTTTGAGATGCGCACCGACGCAGGGCGCGCCGTGGATTTCGCCATCCGCCGCCCGACCGTGGAGAGCTTCCTGATCGACGCACAGAGCGTGCGCGACACGCTCACCACCGCCCCCTCCCGCCCGCCACGAACCCAGAGGCGGTGCAGCACCGAACCCGCGCCCGACGCGCTACGCACCGAACTTCTCGTCAGGCAGAGCCCCACGGCCTCCGGCCAGGACGACTTAACCCGCCTCCACCTCAGCTGGGAGAAATCCCAGCCCACGCTGGTCAACCTCAACCTGGAGATGCACGAAGGCACCATCCAGGCGCCAACGGCCAAGCTCGCAGCCAGCCTGCAGAGCCCCGTCGAGGTCGACGGGCTGCGCCTTCAGCCCAGCGGCGACACGATCATCGCGGCCTGGCCCGGCCAAGCCACGAGCTACCACATCCCTCGCGACACCCTGTCCCGCTTCCTCGACGACCTCTCCGGCCGTCGGCCGGCCGTGCCCGCTCCCCACGAACGCAGGCCCGTCCAGGATCGGGCCAGAGTCGGGAAGCAGCGGGCAGCCACGTTGCGCTCCAGCACGTCGAAGGACGCGCCGTTGCCCAAGCAAACCAGCAGTAGCGCCGAACCCGCCGTGCGCCGTACCGGGGAGCCCACCCGGGTCCGCACCCCGGTGCGCAGCTGATCAGTCATCACCACGTCGACGGTGGGGCGGCCCCTTCGAGGCCGGCCCACCGTCATGTGAGAGGTGATAGCCGAACACGCCCAGCCTGGTGGCCACGGGGTTCCCATCCCGACCTGGGGCATTCGACAGTCACGGCGAGCAGGGCCGCAAGAGGGGGGCCAGCCGCCCTTACAAGATTTTTTGCGCCCTTCGCCGTGGTCTCCAACAAGTTGGGTCGAAGGGCGCAAAAAATCTTGACGGACCGGCGGCTGGCCCCCCTCTTGCCCCCCTCCAGCCCGCCGTGACTGTCCCGGATGCCTTGTCGGGACGGGAACCCCGCAGCCACCAGGCAAGCACCCAGCCGACGCCGCAGGAGGACATCATGGCCATTGGCGACACCGTCATCACCATCATCGGCAACCTCGTCGACGACCCGGAGCTGCGCTTCACCCCCACCGGTCAGGCCGTGGCGCGTTTCCGCATCGCCTCCACTCCGCGGTTCATGGACCGCCAGAACAACGAGTGGAAGGACGGCGAGAGCCTCTTCCTGACCTGCAACGTATGGCGAAACCAGGCGGAGAACGTCTGCGAGAGCCTCCAGCGCGGCATGCGGGTCATCGTCCAGGGGCGGCTCAAGCAGCGCTCCTACGAGACCAAGGAAGGCGACAAGCGCACCGTCTACGAGATCGAGGTGGACGAGGTCGCCCCGTCGCTGCGTAACGCCACCGCCAAGGTCAACCGCGCCTCCCGGCAGGGCGGCGGCCGCGCCTTCGGTGGTCTCACCGACGACCCGTGGGCGTCCGCCACGCCGGCCACGCCTCAGGGCCACGGCGTCGAGAACGGCGCGTTCGAGGACGACGAGCCGCCCTTCTAACCCTCCCGCCCAGTCGAAGAAGTCCACAGGTTCCGCCGCGGCGACACTCACGGTGAGTGCCGCCGTCTCTTCGCGCCTCCTCAGCGCTACGGCCGACTCCGGTCGCCTCGCTGAGGAGGCGTGCCGCGTTCCAGACCTTCACCAGGGGAGACTCGTTATGTCATTGCGACGCCTGCGCCTGCTGTTCGCCATCACGACAGCAGTTGCCGTCCCCGGCGGGATAGCCGCCACCTACGCCTTCGAGGGCTGGCGGATCGCCGCCGTCACCTGGGCGGCTATCGCCGTCCTGAACGTCGGATGCCTGGCCCTGCTGCATCGAGACTGTGGATGCGCGCGCGTTCGGCTGCCGTTTCTCGAACGCCTGTTGCTTCGCCGCAGCGACCAGGATGAATTCCGCTTCATCACCGTGTGGCACAACACCCACCACGACCGGCTGAACGGATGGAAGCCCGACCACCCCATGACGGAGGCCTTCACTTTCCCCGCCCTGGACTTCTTGAGGCGCGGCAGCAAGGACACCGGCTACGACCTGGATGAGGTACACGCCCGCTTCGCCCACACCGGAGATCCGGGCCAGGACATTCTGCTGGCTACCTACCAGGAAGCTGGCCTGCGGCCGCTCCAGGACGGCGACGTGATCGAGATCAGCGGCACCCCGCAGGTGGAGCAGTGCCCGGCGAGCTGCACGGCCTGGACCAGCGAGAGAACACGCCGCTGGCGCGTTGGCCCCAACGGCTGGATCCCTGTCACCGAACCCCTCACCTTCAGCATGGACAACAGCCCATTCTGACCGCCGCCCATGCGGCCCCAACGGGGCCCGGCCGCTCCCGCTCACAGGTTGAGCGGCCGCTCCACCTCAGTGCCGCGATGTCGACCGTCGCGCTAGCTCAGCCCAGGCCCGTCAAGAGGGCCCCCGCAGGCTGCGCCGCGACACCTCCGGCCACCCCCCACTAGGCACAAACCCAACCCGAACGTGAGAGGAACGTCATGGCATTCGAGACGGCCATCACCGTCACCGGCAACCTCGTCGACGACCCCGACCTGCGCTTCATCTCCCCCAGCGGCCACGCCGTGCTGCGATTCCGCATCGCCTCCAACCCGCGCTTTCAGGACCGCGACACCCACGAGTGGAAGGACGGCGACCCCCTCTTCCTCACCTGCAACCTCTGGCGTCGGCCCGCGGAGAACGCCGCGGAGACGCTGCAGCGCGGCATGCGGGTCATCGTCCACGGGCGGCTCAAGCAGCGCTCCTACGAAACCGAGGAAGGCGACAAGCGCACCATCTACGAGGTGGAAGTCGACGAGATCGGTCCGTCGCTGCGTAACGCCACCGCCACCATCGCCAAGAACCGCAGCGACCGTGACCCCGGCACCCAGGAGTGGCAGAACGCCACGCGCACCCGGCCGGAACCCACTCCGGAAGCCGCGGAGCCTGCCCCGCCCGCTCCCGCGCTCGCCCTGGTTCCCGGCTCCGCCACCAGCCCGGCCGATGACCCCCGGGCCGACGGCATCGAGCACGCCGCCCACCGGATGGCTGGCTGATCCACCGGCTTCACTCTTCGCCTGTCCAGCACCCACTCGCGGGGCGCCGGACAGGCGAAAGCTCGCGCCCGCTGGAGGCTTCGCACCCCAGCGGGCGCTGTTCGTTCTGCCCCGTACTGAAGGAGACCTCCAATCCACACTCCGCGCAAACACACGGCGATCGATCTGTGGTCGACCATCGGGCTGCCGCTTCTGATGGTGCTCAACCACCTCTACGACGGCCATTGGGTCTTTGCCGGTCTCTGGGCCGGGTTGGCCTTGGTCTTGGGCACATTGGAGTACGGCCTCTCACACCGACCGTCCGGCCGCATCGCCATCGCGCACGCCGCCGCACTCACCGCCACGGAGACGACCCTCAGGTCCATCGCTTGCGGGTGGAACCGCCTGCGCGGCAGGCGGATCACGACCTTCACCCTGTGGCACAACCAGGACCCTGACCGGGGCGCAGGCTGGCAGGCCCACCATCGGATGTCGCGAGTTTTCACCAGCGAGATCCCGGTATCACAAGACGTTCTCTTCCAGGCCTTGGACAACCTCCATGCCCGTTTCTCCTCGGTCGGCCCCCGCGAGAACGCGGATTTGGAAGTGGACCTCTACCAGCGCGCTTCGCTCCGTCCGCTGGAGCTCTGCGACGTCATCGAACTGTCCGGTGCGCCGCTTCCCCTGGAGAACGAGCTCGTACCGGCAGAGCTGTGGGCGGACAGCCGGCGTCTGTGGCGACGACTGAGCAATGGCTCCTGGAAGCCTGTGTTCACCACCCTGGCGCAGGATGCGAACGAACCGCTGCTCTGACGAGCAATGCCCCCTCTGGCCAGGCTTCAGCTCCGCCCTTCGCGGGGCTGAAGCGGTCACCCACGCTCCAGACGGTGACCTCCTCTGCCATGCGATGTGTCCTACGCATGTCGTTCCGCCGACGCGCTCACACCCCGCCCGGCTGGCCGTCCTGCGTTCCGTTGCGGTACGGCGCCGCGTCGCGCACCGCCCTCGCTCTTGCCCAGGCATGGAGCTCGCGGCGACGCCCAGCGGATCATCAGCGTCCGCTCTGACTCCGACGGCGGACGCACCCTGCACCTCGACCACCCCGCCATACCAAGACAGCGGTTCGCCACTCAAGCGACCTGGCCGATGCCGCCCCCCGGAGACGCCATGACCAGCGCCACCATCAACGAAACCCCCGACGCCTCGCGCCACTACCTCCACGATCTCGACCACCTGCCGTCGCTGACCGCCGAGGAAGAGATCGAGTACGCCAAACGCATCGAAGTCGGCCTGTACGCCGGAGAGCTCCTCGCCGCCAGCCCTGACCTGGAGGAGAGCGCCCGCACCGAACTGGAAACGCTACGCGCCCAAGGCGAGGCCGCCAAGCAGCAGATGATCCTGCGCAACCTGAGCCTGGTTGTCGACATCGCCAGGACGACCCGCCGCAAGGTCCTCCCGCTCGAGGACCGGATCGCCGAAGGCAACCTCGGACTCATCCACGCGGTCGAGAAATTCGACTATGCCCAGGGCAACAGGTTCTGCACCTACGCCACCTGGTGGATCAAGCAGAAGATCAGCCGGAGCCAGAACAACACTGGCCACATGATCCGCTTGCCGGACCACGTCCACGACGTGCTCAACAGCGCAGATGCGACCGCCCGGGCTCTGGAGGCCGAACTCGGCCGCGAGCCGACTCTGGCCGACGTCGCCGCCGAGACCGGCATAGCCGAACAGGACCTTGCCCAACTCCGGCAGGTGCGCAGCCGTCCGCTCAGCCTCAACAAACGCGTGGCCGAGGACGGTTCTGAGCTGCATGAGGTGCTGGCATCCCCAGCGCCCGACGTCGCAGACGCCGTCGTCGAGCGTGACCTGATTCGTGAACTCCTGACGGCACTTCCGCCCATCCAGGCGCAGGTCCTGGCGCTCCGCTACGGCTTGGCCGACGGTCACCCCTGCTCGTCGGCCCAGGTTGCCCACCACCTTCAGCTCAGCCGCCGACGCATCATCCAACTCGAAGGCCAAGCGCTGAAGACCTTGCGCGGACATGACCTCGCCGCGCTCCTGGCCGACCGCGACTAACCCGTCTTCATCTGGCACGGATGGCTCCCCGGGTTGGCCGCCGCCGAGCAGCATGCCACGGGCCCGCCCGCTGCGGAAGGCCAAGCCGCGCTGCGCGCGGTCGCCTACGGCGAGCCTTCCGCCGCTCCGCGGGACCCGCAGACCGGCTCGGTCGCAGGCGGCCCACCTCCAGGAGCCGCCTCCGCTCCACCTCGGGAGGCCACCATCAGCACCTTGCCGCAGCTCACGACTACGCCCCATGACCAGGTCGCCATCACGATCTGGCACAGCCGCACCAGCCGCTTCTCCACTTGGAACCTGAGCGACCCCATGGAGAAGGTCTTCACCTTCTTCATCCCGGCCGAGGCCACCCACGACCCCGAGCTGGTGCTGGAAGAAGCCTTCGAGACCTTCAACATCGGCCAGACCGCGCTGGCTCGCGACTACTTCTCCCGTCGCCTTCGCACTCTGTCGGTCGGTGACGTTGTGGCCATCGGCGAATCCGCCTGGGCATGCGACTCCGTCGGCTGGCGCCTCCTCCGGCAGGCGACCACGGAGGGCTGAGACCACCGGCGGCATTCCCCTTCTCGCCGCTGCCGGAGCGCCGGCAGCGGCCCGTACCACGATCACGGAGCTCGACGATGACACGAACCCAGACCACCAGGCGCCGCACCACCCACGCCCCGAAGCACGACGTTCCGGCCGCATCCGAGAAGGATCCGCTGGCCGGGGCCGGACTACCCCGCACACGCGTGGATCCCCCGCTCGCGCATCGAGGCCAACCCGAACAACAAGCGCAAGGACTACGACCTCAACGACGACTTCCTGCAGACGCTACGGGACGGCGACGGCCCGGAGATCGACTTCATCGTCTTCCCCTCCCCGGACACTCCGGGCATGTTCCGGCTCCACGACGGTCACCGTCGCTGGTTCGGTCTACAGCGCATCGAGGAGCTGAACGCCTCCGAGGCGCAGGAGGCAGGCCAGCAGCCGCCGCAGGGGGAACCGGAGGAGGAAGAGCGGGAGCTGGCCTACGCGTGCCGGATCAAGCCGGAGCTGACGCACGACGCGGTGGGGCAGCTGCTGGGGCAGGTGCGAACCGGTCGGCACGCCAAGGCGCTGAACGACCGGGAAACCGCCGCCGCCCTGTTCGAACTCGCCGAACAGGGCGTCACGCGCGAGATGCTCAAGCAGGCCACCGGCTGGTCGGCGCAGAAGGTCGCCCAGGGGATCCAGGCCGGGGCGCTGTCGGAGGCCAGCCAGGCCGCGATCGCCGAAGTACGGCCGAACTACACCCCCGACCTCAGGGACTACGAAGCCTGGTGCCAGCTCCAGCACGACCCCGACATGGAAGCTGAAGCGCTCGCGCACATGAAGAACTCCGGCATGTATCCCGAGCATGCAGCGAAGCTGGTCGTCCGGCAGCACCAGGAGAAGGCCACCTTCGAGCGGCTGCTGGCCGAGCACCAGGCGGCCGGCATCACGGTCACCGACGGACAACTGCCGGACGGGGCCGTAGAGCTCTACTCCCTGCCCCGTGACGACGACGGCAACGCGATGACCGCCGACAAGCATGCGCAGTGCCCTGGCCACGCGGCCTACTTTCCCTCGCTGACCAGTGCGAGCTACTACTGCGCGACGCCGTCCCTGCACGGCTATCAGCCCCCGGCTGGGCAGCCGCAGGCCAAGGCCCAGCTGCCGATGAAGAAGATCCGCCAGGGAAACACCGAATACCGGCTGGCGGTCGAGGAGCGCCAGAAGTTCTGGAAGGGCGCGCTCCGCAGCCGAACGGATCCCGATCAGCGGGTCCTCCGCATCGTGGTAGAGCTTCTCGAGTACGAGATGCCCGAACCGCTGCGGAGCAAGTTCGGCCAGATCCACACCACGGACACCTACAAGGACCTCGTGGGTCCTGTCGCGGACAATTGGATCGCCAACGCCCGTACGGCTCAGCTGACCTGGCGGCTGTTCGGGCGGTACGTCGCCACCATGGAATGGTGGATGGGCCAGCGCTACTCCGACTCGCTGTGGCGCCTGGACCGCAGCATGGCCAGCAGCCGGCGCGATGCGGCCCGATGGCTGCGCATCGCTGAGCAGCTCGGCCACACGCTCGCACCAATCGAGAAGGCCATCGTCGCCGGCGTCCAGTACCTCGACGACACGGCGGCCACCAACGACCTGAACATCGACGAGTCGGCGGCCGCGGACCCTGCCGAGGACCAGGCCGAGAACTTGGGAGGCGACCTCGAGGAGGAGGCGGATGAGGACTCCGACGAGGAACTGGATGAGGACCCGGACGACTCCGATGAGCTGTCGGACGTGACGACCGCCGCCTGAACGAGCCGACTTCCCGCGCAGGAGCCACTGCCCTGCTGAGCACGCTCGTCAACCAGCCAGGCTGAGGTGACCCTGCCATGCCGCAGGCCTGCCTGACGCACGCCCATCACCCAACGGCCGGCGCACCTGCAGCATCGGGCCAAGCCCCCCAGTGGCGTCGAGAACCCCTTGCGCGCTTGTCCCTGCGGCAGGGCCTTCTCGCCGGTGTCGAGAGCGCCCTTGGAACCGTCCCCTGGCTTCTGGCAGCCCACATCACGAACCCTGTTGCGAAAGGACCCCTCTGCCATGTTCAGGCAGCACGTCTGCCGTCCCCTCCTCCCGGAAGAGCGGCCATGAGCGGACGCAAAACGGCCAAGCCCCCGCCCGCCACGATCGAGCTGGCCCAAGACCCCGATGCCGTGGCCTCGCTGGAGCTGATGCGCCGGGTGCACCTGGCGCTGGAATCCCTCGACCCGCACCGTCAGAAGATCGAGAAGCTAAAAGCCGAGCTGAAGGCCGAACAGGAAGCGCTCAAAGCCCAGGAAGACAAGCTGCGCCAGCCGATCGACCTCGTGATCAAAGCGCTCCAGCCGCGCCTGGGCGCCGACGGCGTCGGCACCTTCAACGGCGTCCCGGTGGTACGCGGCCACCTGAAGCCGGGCAGCCGCAAGTTCAAAACCGACGACTTCTTCCGCGCCCACCCTCATCTCGCGCCGATGCGGGATACCTACACCTCCATCGGCGAACCCAGCTATGACGTCAAGATCTTGCCTGGCGCCTTTCCCGGCAGCTCGCCATGACCGTGATGGCCGCGCCCGACCCCTTCACCACGCTGTGCGCCGACATCGACCAGATCATCGGCTACGCCAGCACCCACCAGCCCCGCTCCCTGCAGCAGCAACTCGGCCCCTCCGACCTCGGCAGCCCCTGCGACCGACGTCTCGGCTTTCAGCTGGCCCGGATACCGCCGTGCAACTTCCCCTCCAAATGGGAGGCCTACATCGGCACCGCGGTGCACGCCAAGCTCGCCAGCGACTTCGCTCTCGTCCCGCTGCCCGACGGATCACCTCGCTTCCTGGTCGAACAGAAGCTGCCCATCGGCCACATCACCCCTGACGTGCTGGAAGGCACCAGCGATCTGTACGACCGCCTCACCGGCATCGTCTTCGACTGGAAGATCGTCGGCAAGGACAGCCTGGCCCGCTACCGCCGCCACGGGCCAGGCCCCCGCTACCGCATCCAGGACCACACCTACGGATTGGGGTGGCGTCTTCGCGGCTACCCCGTCCGCGCAGTGGGGATCGGCTTCCTGCCGCGCAGCGACCGCTACGACAAGCGGCTCTTCTGGCACGAGCCCTACAACGAGGCCATCGCCATGCACGCCATCCAACGCGCCAACGGCATCGCCGCGGCGATTGTTCAGTCTGGTCCGGCCATCGTGCCCCAGCTGCGGACGGCCGCCGACGACTGCTTCTTCTGCCCCTGGTTCAAGACCGGAACTGGCGACCTGACCCGCGCCTGCCCCGGCGATCTCGACCTTCCCCGCCCTTCCCGCCCGCTGGCGGACCTGTACCCCGCACCCAAGGAGCTGGCATGACCATGACCCCGCCCGACCCGCTCGCCTTGCTGCACGCCCCCTCCCACCCGGCGGAAGCGGCACCGGCGCCGGTGTACTACCCGCAGCCCGCAGAGGCGGGCGCGGCGACGCCCTACCCCGCCTATCCCCCGTCGACCGGATATCCCGCCGCCGCACCGGCGTCGTACGCGCCCGGCTATCCCGCCGCGCCCGGCGCTGCGGTTCACCCGGCGCAGGCCACGCCCGCCGCCTCGCCGTATCCGGCCGGAGTACCCGTCTACGGCTCCGACTACCCGATGCACGCCGTGGAGACCGAGTCCCACCGGCCGCCGGACGCGTATGAGTTCCTCATGAACGGCTGGCCCTCGGTCAGCTTCGATCACCCTGTCGGATGCACCATCACCGGCAAGATCATCCGTAAGCCCGAGGTGGTGCAGCGCACCGAGTACGGCACGAACCGGCCCATGTTCTGGCCGGACGGCCGGCCTCAGTGGCAGCTGAAGATCGTCCTGCAGATCGAAGAGTTCCGCACCGCCAACGATCGAGGCATCCGCGTCCTGTACGCCCGCTACCGCCTCAAGGACGCCATCCGCGCGGCCGTCGACGCCGCTCAGGTCGACTTCCTGCACATCGACGGCACGCTGACCGTCACCTACATCGGGGATCTGCCGCCGCGGCAGGCGGGTGCCAAGCCGCCGAAGGAATTCGCCGCCTGGTACGTCCCGCCGGTCGACGAAGGAAGCGCCGCGCTGACACCGCCGAGCGTGCCGCCGATCAGCGCCAGCGCGGCGCAGCCTGGGCCGGAGCTGCCCGCGCCCTCCGCCCAGCCCACGCAGCCCGTTTCGCCCGCACCGCCCGCGCCGGCAGGCTACCCGCCTGTCGGCACGCCCGCGCCCGCTCCTGCCTGGTCCGGCCAGCCGCTCCCACAGGCAGCGCCCCTGCAGCCGGCGGCTGTCCAGCAGCTCCGGCCCGGCCCGACACCGCTGCCCACGCAGGTTCCTCCGGCCCAGCCCCACACCTACGCGCGCCTGGCGGCCTAACGCCCTCACCCCGCCGCCCTCCGCCCGGTCTCCAGGCCGGGTGGAGGGCGCCACCCGGCACGCCACACCAAGGAAGGAGCGCTGATGCAAACCAAGGCCATGGGCATGGAACTGACCTTCACCGACGACAAGAGCAACAAGTTCTACCGCGTGATCATCGTGCGCGGCGCGGTGATCGTCTTGTTCGGTCCCAACAACGGCCGCTCCCGGGGGCAGGCCAAGGTCCACCCCTACCCGCAGGCAAACGCAAACGCCCTCATCAACGCGGCACGCGACCTGGCCACCGCCAAAGAACGAAAGGGCTACACGATCTCCCGCGACCTGGTGACCTTTCTCGTCGAGAGCGTGGATGTCCTGAGCTGCACCGACGGCGACAAGGACCGCAAGGACGCGGCCATCACCCGGATCGTCACGCAGTTCCTCGACGCCTCTACCTCCGCCGGAACCTCGCCCGCTGGAACGACGCCAGCGGCTTGAGCCCGGCCTCGCCCCCGCCCCTACCCGACCAACGCCCGGAGGTCTGTCCGTCATGTCCACACCGCTCGTCGATCAGTTCACCCGCGCCCGCAGCCAGATCGACAACGACTTCTTCAACCAGGGCATCGCCGCCCAGCCGGCATCCCCGCCGCCTTTGCCGCAGGTCGGACCTCAGCAGCGGCGCAACGGCGAGACGCACTACCCGCGCCAGATGGCCAACCATGAAGACCTCGCTCTGCTGCGTACGGCGCGCGACCTGCGGCAGCATGTCCTGCTGGGCGGGCCGCCCGGATGCGGCAAGACCGCCTCGGTCGAGGCCGCCTTCGACTCGCTCTTCGACCCCGCCACCAGCCCGGGGCTGCAGACGCTGATCGGCACGGCCGAGACGACCGTCGGTGACCTGCTCGGCACCTACCTGCCCGACCGAACGCCCGGAGTGGCGCCGGGCACGTTCACCTTCGTCTACGGCCCGCTGACCATCGCGGTGGCCTACGGCCTGCCGCTGCTCATCGACGAGATCACGCTGATCGACCCGGGCATCTTGTCGGCCCTGTACGCCGTCATGGACGGCCGCCCGCACCTGCTGCTGCCGGGGACCGACATCCCCCCGGTTCCGGTGCAGCCCGGCTTTTGCGTGTTCGCCACCTACAACCCCGACGCGCCCGGCTCGATCCTCAGTGAAGCGCTGGCCTCCCGATTCGCCCACCACTGGCAGGTCGGCACCGACTGGGACCTGGCGCTGGAGCTGGGGGTGCCGCCGGAGATCGTGCAGGTCGCCCGCAACCTCGACGGGCAGCGCCTCGACCGGAACAACGGCCTGCTCGCCTCACCACAGCTTCGTGACCTGCTGATCTTCCGCGACCAGGTCCCGCAGTTCGGCGTCGAGTACGCCGCCGGCACCTTGGCCGCCAAGGCCGCTCCGGAGAACCAGGACCAGATCCTGGAAGCCATCCAGATGATCTACCCCATGGCCAGCATCACCCGCCTGGGAGGCAGGTACGGCCGATGAGCCTCATCGAGGACCCCGCCGCACAGATCACTGCCCCACCGGCGAAGCGGAGCCGGTGGGGCAAGCGGCTTCAGCCCGCCCTGTCGCCCGAGGAACAGGCGCGTGATCTCGCCCGCGCCCGGCTGATCGCTCGGCTGAACCAGATCATGCTGCCGGTGACGGGCCGCCCGGACGTCCTGGCCACCATGGTGTGGGGAGCGCCGGACAACACGCCGCCGGCGTGGTACGACCCCGCCACCGCCACGATCACCTTCAACGCCGATCAGGTGATCCTGAACGACGCTCATCCCGATCAGATCGACCCCACTCACCCCCTGCGCCGCTTCGACCAGCCGGTCCTGATCGGCGTGAGCGCACACGAAGGCGGGCACGCGCGCTCGGAGTGGGACCTGAAGGCCATACGCGACCGATCGCCTTCGCCTCGCGTCATGGCGATCGCCACCTACCTGCTGGAGTCGTGGGCGGAGGCCGGTCAGCTGCGCGCCACCCCCGGCGCCGCCCCATGGCTGCGCACCGCGGCCCGGCACATCCTGCAGTTTCCGCCCACCGACCCGGACGCCGATGAGGACTATAAGCGTGCCCGCGCGCTGGTCGCCGCCCTTCTCGTCCTGGCCCGCGTCGACGCCGGCGTCCTGCAGCCCGGCGACACTATCGCCGTGGAAAGCATCGTCGTGGCCACGCTGGGCCAGCCCACCGTGGACGACCTGCGCGCGTTGTGGCAACAGGCTCTGGCGCTGGAGGACGGCGACGTCGAAGGCCTGTGCGCCATCGCGCAGCGCGTCGCCGACGTCATGGGCTGGCAGGACGAGCCCGACGACCACCCCGCGATGCCGGGCCTCATCTGCCACAGCGGCGGCGCCGCAACCGGCTGCCAAGGCGGAGGACTGACCGGCGGCAACGGACCTGGCGGCAGCGGCGACAGCCTGTTCGACGCCGTCTCCGATCTGGCTGGGGCGGTCACCCAGGACGCCACCGATGAGATCCAGGCCGAGCGTGAGGCCGCCTGGCAGGCCAACCGCCCCAACCCGCACATCCTCGCCGCGCAAGCCGACGAGGCGTCCGAACGAGCTGCCGCCCGCCAGGCGGCGCAGATCTTCGCTGATCCCATCACGTGTGACAGCAGCGGCCCCTTGCAGTCGCTGCGTGCGCCGACCGCGGCTGAACAGGCCGCGGCCGCCCACCTGGCAGAGCAGCTGCGGCTGGCCGGACACCGGTCCGCCGCGGTGGCATGGGTTCCCCACGACGCGCCGCCCGGACGCCTCGACCCGCGTCAGGCGATGGCCGCCGCGGCCCAGCGCTCTCGAGGTCTGCCGGTCACGGCCAAGCCGTTTCAGCGGCGACAACGCACCCGCATCCCGCAGCCGTTCCTGCGGATGGGGTTCGCCGCCGACGTGTCGGGATCCATGGGCAACACCGCGGACGCGTTGGCCTGCGCGGCGTGGATCTGCGCCCAGGCCGTACGTTTAATCGGCGGCCGGACCGCGGCCCTGGCGTGGGGCAGCACCGTCACCCCGCTCATCCGACCAGGCGCCTCACCCAGCCACGTGCCGGTCCTGTCCACCCCCGAGGGAACGGTGGTGCTGCCCGAGGCGATCCGCGCCCTGGATGGAGCGCTGTCGCTGTCGGAGTCCGGCAGCGGCGACGCCCGCCTGCTGATCATCGCCTCCGACGGCGACTTGGCCGGATCCGACGACGACGACGAAGACCCCGCCGTCATCTCACAGAGCCTGGTCGATCGGCTGCGCCGCCACGGCTGCGCGGTCCTATGGCTCTGCCTGGACGGCCGCCCCCGCGTCCTGGACGGCGCGGTGCCGGTTGAAGCCCACGACCCGGTCAGCGCCGCCCGCGCGATCGGCCAGGCCGCCGCCGAGGCCCTCCGGCGGGCCGGCCGGTGACCCACCTCGGGAGCCGTGATGCCGCCTCGTTCCAGCTCGGCGAGGCGGCATCACGGCCTTCACTCCCAAGGAGCCGCCGATGGCAACCAGCACCTCTGGCATCGCGCCGCTGACCATCGCCCGCTGGTGTGCCGGCAACGGATGGCCGGTTCATCCGCTCGCGCCCGGCGCCAAGATCCCCGCACGCAACTGCCGCACCTGCCAGGAAACCGCCCACGACCCACGAGAATGCCCCTGCATCCGCCAAGGACGCTGGTGCCACGGCTTTCACGCCGCCACCACCGACACCGCCCGCATCCAGCAGTGGTGGCGACGCAATCCGCGCTTCGGAGTGGGCGTGGCCTGCGGGACGCCGTCCGGCCTGATCGTCATCGACATCGACACCCACGCCGACCTGCTGCCCACGCCGGAGCAGATCCTGCCCGGCCTGATCCCGCCCGCGCACGTCGACCCGGTCGAGGTGGCCACCGGCTTCGACGCCCTGAACCTGCTGGCCCGCCATCGCCACGCCAACAGCCCCGCACACGACACCTCCACCATGCGGGTGCGCACCCCCTCAGGCGGCCTGCACGTCTGGTACCAGCTCGACGGCGAGGACCGGTTTGCCTGCTCCACCGGCTCCAGCCCCTCGCGCGGCTCCAGGCCCGTGCGAGCGCTGGCCTGGCAAGTGGACGTGCGTGCCAGCGGCGGCTACATCATCGCGCCCGGCGTCACCACCCGCGCCGGCCCCTACACCCTGCTCGGCCGGACCCGCCGCCCCGCCGCCCTGCCGGCCTGGCTGCGTCACGACCTGCTCCGCACCGGACACCGCCCCCGCGACAACCCTCCACCCACCAGTGGCCTTCGCCCGCTACGCGCGGACACGCCAGACTCAGCCGGGCTGCTGGCCCTGTCCACCCTCCTGGCCGACGTGGCCGGATGCGCCGCCGCCGCCACCGGCACCGGCTTCGCCGACAAGCTCAACCGGGCCGCCTACACCGCCGGCGGCCTCGTCGCCGCCGGACGCCTGCGCCACGACGAAGCCGAACACGCCCTGAGCCAGACCGCCACCCACGCCCGGCCGCAGCAGAGCCGACGGATCGCGAACATCATCCGCTCCGGCATGAACGCAGGCCTTCGCCACCCGCTTCAGCCCGACCATCACCGCTAGAACGCGCGGACGGCGGACACCTCCCTCACCGGCCGCAGCCCGGACCCAACAGCCAGCCGGCCCGAACCGCAGCCCGGCCCACCCGGCCTGCGCCGCCTTGCCAACCCCCGCACGCCAGGCGTGCAGGGGTTGCGCGACAACCAGGAGACGACCATGTCCATCCCCCCTGAAATCACCGCCGAGGAGGTCCTCGCCATCGCCACCACGCTGTCGCGCCTCACCGACGCCGACGTCGACACCTCCCCTCTGGCAAGACTCGACGAGATATCCGAGGACGAAGCCGTCAAGGTGATCGACGACATCTTCTGCGAGATCCTCTACGACGGATTGGACGGATGAGCCGCCGCGCCCCCCGCCGCCTGGCCAGCCGCTCGACGCAGGACAGCCTGATCACGCCAGACGAGCCAACCGGCCTGGCCACTGACGCCGCCCGGGGAACGCTGACCCACCCCGACCGAACCGGCCGACAGGCCATGCGCGAGGCAGGCGTTCACTACCTCAACCTCAGCCGGGGCCAGCTGTGCGCCGGGCACGTGCCCAATCCCCACTTCCTGCGGCTGCAATCCACCTGGTGCGAGCAGAAACGCTGGGCCGACATCCTATGGACGCTCGGCCCCGACTTCTACATCAACTTCGCGCGCGGTCCGGTGACCGTCCACGACGTGAGCGAGCGGCCCCGCACCACCCGAGCCTGCTGGCAGGGGCTGGCGTGGGTGCGCTTCGCCTGCGAACGACTGTGGGAAGGCCCCGAACACCCGGCCATCGGCCGCAACGGCCAGGACATGACGCCGTAGTTCACCGGGGAACTCGGCCGCCTCGACGACCGCGTCAGAACCTTCGTCCGCTACTTCCGCAGCCACTACCAGGGCCGGCCGCTGAGCCTCGACGTCTGCTCCGGCCTATCCACGCAGACGGCCGACGGCCCCGCCCTCCTCGCGCAGCACTGATCAGCGGGCCATCCGACACTCCTCGGATCCATCTCGTTCCGTGCGCGATACCGCGCTCGGCTTGCGGCGCTTCGCCGACCTGAGCCCCCCCTCCACGGTCACCGGAATGGAGACCTTGTGCATTCGACCACTACGTCCGTCCTGACCAGCTCAACCAACGAACTGATCTACACCGTAAAGAAGCCGGTCTCCGGCAAGCCGGCCCTTATCCGGCGAGACCGATTCCACGCCTGCCTCCTGCCGGGCCGGCTCCACCTCACCTACACTTCCAGCCCACCGGGGCCTGGGCGGCCACCTGGCGGGTTACCGGTGAGGCGGCCACCTCCAAAGGCATCGGGCTGAACCACCAGGCCACCCAGATGAGCACCGACCTCCCCCAGGACGAATGGCCGGACTGGATCATCGCTGAGATCGCCACCTACCGGCCCCCGACTCTGCCGGAGGCTTCCGCACTCGCCGTCCTCGGACCGCTACGTCCCCTCCTGCTGCCTCAGACCCTCCTGGAAGGCGTCATCGCCGGACTGCGCGCTGCCGTGGCGGAGTACCGCGATCGCAGCGGATGCCCCGACTGCCGCCGCACCGGCGAGATCTGCCCAGAGCACTTCGCCGACGAGCAGCGTGCTGCCGCTTGGGCGGCCGCCGAACACCTCCTCGCCGCAACCACGCGGCCCGAGACGGGCCCGGATCAGCCTCCTCTCCCGATCCGGGCGGCCCAACCGACCCCGTCCTGAGCGAGCCGAGGCACTCCCAGCCAACAACCTCGACCCCACACCATCGTGACGGCCCGCAACCGCACTGTCCGGCTGCCCGGCCTCGAAGACGACCCCGGGATCCTCCAGCAGGGACCGGCCGCCTTGCATCGTTGCGGCCCCGCTCCCTCCCGGGGTCGCCACCCCCTGACACCCGACCAATGAAGGAAGAAGCATGCCCACGACCACCGTGGAACCCGGCGTCTACACCAAGGACGGCCAGGTATACGAAGTGAAGCAGAGCCGCCGCTTCGCCGGTTCGCTCACCATCAAGAGGCTGGAGGTGTCGCGCGGCAAGCTGCGCCGCCGCCCCTCCCCCATTCGCGTTGAGGATCTGTCCTCATCCGACGCGATCAGCGAGGAGCAGGCCGCCGCGTTCGGTCACGAGCACGGCATCTGCGCCTGCTGTGGGCGGGCGCTGAGTGACCCCGAGTCCGTCGCGAAGGGCATCGGGCCCGTGTGCCTGGCCAACCTGCGCAGGATGCGAGGCGCGCGATGATCCCCGGTGAGGTCAAGGTCGGAGACCTCGTTGGTTATCTGCTCAGCCCCAGCATTCGCGGCGTGCCGTCCAGGTCGAGGTCACGAAGATCGAGCCCGCGCAGCACGGCCTGCCGTGGCTCACGGTTGCCCTCACCAGTCACTCGCTCAATCCGATCGGCCGGGGCTACAAGGTCGGCGCCGAGTTCCGCACCGTCAACGATCGCGGGTCTGAACTGGTGCCGTGGCGCGAGCCCCACGAGGTGGCATTGCCGCGCTACGACGTGGCCGCCAAGGGCCGAATCGGGGTGACCCTCCCGGCCGACCACCCCTACACCCACCTCGCCAATCACACGCTGACCCTGGAGAACGTGCCGAGGTCGCGACTGACTGCCGTGTGCGAGGTGCTCAACGAGGTGGTGCGCGCCGGCTTCGAGTCGTACGCGGAGGCCCATCACCACCGCACCTACACCTTCAGCCAGAGCACCGGCGAGGTGGCGTGGCGATTCACTCGCGACATCGACCCCGACTGGCCGGCGCCGACCGTGCTTCTCGGCGGGCTTCGGCCGAAGTACACGGCTCGCCTGATCGCAGAGGAATGCACGCGAGCCTTCGACCTGGGAGCGGTGTCATGACCCTGATCGCCATCGACCCCGAATGGCTGGCACAGGCCCAGCGCGCCCACCATCTGCTCACCCAGCGGCAGCATGTGATCACCAACGCGCTCCGGCGCCACGCCGAGGCCATGTCCGAGGCGGCGGAAGCCGCGCGCGCCAGCCACGCAACAGGAGCGGACACATCCCTGATCAGCAACCAGGGGTTCGCCCAAGCGGCCAGCATGCTCGCAGACACCGCCCAGGCGGAACGCGAAACGGCCGACGAGATCGACGACTGGATGGCTGCAGGCGCTCCATGAGCTTCCCCGGCCACCGCTTCGCCCACGACCTGACGGCATGACACCGGGCCCCGACCTCCTCCCCGGGAAGAGGTCACCACCCCATGAACGCTCTCGGCCACTGGCCCGCCGCCGAGGCCATCCCCGTCGTGGTCGCCGCCCCACCCCACGCTCGCGCTAGACAACCTGGCCACGCGCCAATCCCCCGAGGAGGAGAACCGGCGGCGGCTCGCCGTACGGCACCAGGCCACATGGCAGGCCCTCGCTCACACCCCCGAGGGGTCCAGCCGACCCCGTCCTGAGCGAGCCGAGGGACTCCACACCAAGAACCTCGACCGAAGCAGTGGCAAGCACACCGCGCCCCCAACCTCCGCCGCACCCCGCACCCGCGCCCCCGCAGGCAGGCCAGGTGCCCTGCGGGCTGCGGCGGCTTCGCACCGCACCGCCCTTGCGTGCCCCGTGCGCTCTCTCCGCGGCTACGACTGCGAGGAACCCATGAAGATCGTTTTGTCCTACGGGCTCGGCGCCGACAGCACCGCCATCCTGCTGCGATGGCTGACCGAGCCCGAGACCCGCGGATTCTCTCTGGACGACCTGATCGTCATCACCGCGCAAACCGGTGACGAGCACGTCGATACGGCCATCCTGGTCGAACAGCACATCTACCCGCTGCTGGCCGAGCACCGCATCCGGACCGTGCAGGTCGCCCGCGGCGGCCGATACGAACGCGACGGCATCGTCGTCCTGGACGACACCCGCGAGCCGATCCTGTGCCTGACCTCCGGTGGACCGTACACCCTGGCCGATGAGATGGAGCAGAACGCGACCGTTCCGCAATCGGGCAACCGCGCTCACTCGATCAAGTTCAAGGGCTGGGTCATCGACCAGTGGATCGCGGCCAACCTCGGCACGGACGAACCGTTCGTGCACGTCATGGGCTACGAAGCCGACGAGCTGGATCGTATCCAAGGCGACAGCGACAAAGGCCTGCCCAATCGCCTGCCGACCTATCCTCTTCTGTCCTGGTCCTGGGACCGCGATGCGTGCGAAGCGTTCATCCTGTCCGTGCTTGGTGTGCGCTGGGCCAAGAGCTGCTGCGTCCGCTGCCCTTTCGGATACGCGCAGGGCAGCCGGGACCGTACGGTGCTGCGGCTGCAGCGCAATCCGCACCAGGCGGTCGGCGCGCTCGTCATGGAGTACCTGGCGGTGGCGGTCAACCCGCGCCAGGGCCTCCTGGCCGGCAAACAGCTCTACCACCTGCTCGCTTCCACACCAGGCTCACAGGACCTGCTGGCCATGTTCGAAGACCGCCTCGATGAGCTGCCGTGGGCGATCTACGAGGTCAGACGCGCCTTCTCCGCCAAACGCGGGGACGCGATGGCGCGGGGCACCACCCGCCGCTCTCTGCGGCGGCTCGTCACCGGCACCCGGGCTGAGATGGTGGCCGAGATCGCACGAGCTGCGCACCTGCTCGGCCGCCGTCTCGACAGCGACGGTAGGCACTACCGCGTGTGGGCCCGCGAGCGGAACCTGCTGTTCCCGTGCGTCGAGCAGGCGCTGGTCGCGGCACCGGCGCTGGCCCATGACAAGACGCACCCCACCTTCGACAAGGCCTGGCAAGCCGGCCTGCTCGGACCCCGTCAGCTCGCGCTGGCGCTCTGAACGCACGCGCGAGAGCCGCTACTCGGCTCCGCCGGCGGACGGTCCGAGCAGCAGCAGGACCGCCATGGCGGAAGGTGACTACCAGGTCCTCCCCGCGGCGGCCGGTGTCTCCTCGGAGGCCGACGGCGACGGCGACAGCGCATGCCCAGCCGATGAGTGCGCGGTGCTGCCCGGCGACGAAGCCGACGTCGTCGGTTCGCCAGACGGCTGGGCAGGTGAGCGGCGAGCTCGGCCCGCTCGCCGTCCTCGCGAGGGCGCGGGAGCGGAAAGGTCTACCTCCTGCCGGATGCCCAGCGCGCGCAGATCCGCCTCGCTCCATCCCCGCTTGGTCGCTCTGGCGTAGCACTCTTCACGGGCGCGCGCTGTCTCGGCCAGCTTCCCCGCCAGTTCGGCGACCTTGCTGTCCAAGGTGTCGAGCTCGAGGAGAACGTCGATCCGGCCTTCCAGCATGGAACGGGCCCGGCCTTCAAGATCCGACTCTCTGACTTGCTTGCTGACTTCCATAAAAGATCACGGTAAGGCGCGCGTGGGCGGGAGGGAAGACCTTTCGGTTTCTCCCGACATTCCCGGCTTGCTTCCGCCTCTGACGGTTGGGCCAGGGACCCTGCCCCGGATCCAGAAAAGGAGCATCGTGTCCGACCTCACCCTGTTTGACCTGACGAACGACCAGTGGAACGCCGTCATCGCCGAGCACCCCGTGCCGGCGGACTTCGCTGTCAGGACCGTCGACGACATCGCCAGCGTGCTGTCGGCCGCCCGGGGCGCCCTGGCGGACCGCGACCCTGGCGATCTGCTGGCATGCCCCGCCTTGATGGACATCAACATCTGGGAAGTCGTGGAGGACGACGAGGATGTCTTCATCGTCGTCGTCCAGGTAAGTCCTCATGCCGCGTGGGCGAGCAGGCCGCTGCACATCAGGTCGGTCATCGCTCACGGAGTTCGCGGATCCGATGCCGCCCGCACAGCCCTGGAGCTGCTGCTGGCCACCCGCAACGACCTCCTGATCGAGACTGCAGCCGTTGACGCGGCCGCCGACAGCCTCGCCGCCTACGCCACCTCCATCGGCGTACAGGAAGACGCCCTTGACGAGATCGTGCACGAGACCGGCAGCGCCGCCGCGGCGATGACGAACAACGGCGGCACCGGCACCCAGATCGCCTACCTGACTCAGCAGTACTGGCCCCGCGGAGCGCTCGACCTCATCCGGCGCGCCGCGCAAGCCCGCCTAGCCCCGGTGCTGGCCGCCGCCGGCTGAGCCCCGGACCAGGCCATGATCGCGCCAGAAGCGGCCCTGCCGACATCGGCGCGCCCCATTTCGTCCAAGGAGAACCTGTTGAACCAGCCGCTCATCCCTCGCCGCGCCGACGAAGGAGCCTAGATGGCCGTCGTCCGCACCCGCACCGTCACCCTCATCGCAACCACCGGCCGCGTCATCGAGGTTGAGGCCGACGTCGGCCACGGGCAGGCCCGATTCCATCTCATCGGGCTGCCTGACACGCACCTGCCCGAGATCCGTGACCGGGTCCGAGCGGCCACCATCAACAGCTCACTCCCGTGGCCGAAGATGCGCACCACGGTCAGCCTCTACCCCGCCAGCCTGCCCAAACGCGGAACCCAGCTCGACCTGAGCATCGCCGTGGCCATCCTGGCCGCGACAGGCGTGATATCGGCCGCCCGCGTCGCTGCCACCTTCTTCCTGGGCGAGCTGGGACTCGACGGCCGCATCATCCCTATCCGCGGCGTGCTGCCGGCGGTGCTCGCCGCCGCCGCGACCGGCGACGCCGTGGTGGTCGTGCCCACCGCCAACGCCAGCGAGGCCGCCCTCGTACCAGGCGTCCAGGTGGTGCCCGTCGACGACCTGCAGCAGCTGGTGACCTGGCTGCGCGACGACCGCCACCAGCTGCCGCCCGTCCCCGCCCCCGTCGCACCCCCGTCCGGGCCCGAGGCCGACCTGGCCGACATCGCCGGCCAGGCGCAGGCCCGCAAGGCGCTGGAGATCAGTGCCGCAGGCGGCCACCACCTCCTCATGATCGGCCCGAACGGCAGCGGGACGACGATGCTCGCGGAACGTCTGCCCACCCTGCTGCCCGACCTGGACCCCCAGGACGCCTACGAGGTGACGGCGCTTCACTCCATCGCCGGCACCTTGCCGCCGCACCCGCCGCTGATGACCCGGCCGCCTTTCATCAGCGCCCACCACACCGCCTCGCCCGCGGCGATCTTCGGCGGCGGCCGCACCGTCGTCCGGCCGGGAGTCTGCTCGCTGGCCCATCGCGGCATCCTCTATCTGGACGAGGCTCCGGAACTGCCAAGATCGGTGCTGGACGAGCTCCGTCAGCCGCTGGCCGCCGGGCAGGTCACCATCGCCCGATCCGCCGGCACCCTGACCTTCCCGGCACGATTCATCCTCGTCCTGGCCGCCACCCCATGCCCCTGCTCGGCCCCCGCTGGCGTCGAACACTCCTGCCAGTGTTCGACGGCGGTTCGCCGCCGCTATCTGGCCCGGCTGTCCGGAGCGCTCGGCGACCCGTATCGCCATCACCGTCGCCCTCACCCCGCCCCGTCCCCAGGACGTCGCCGCCCGCCGCGAGCGTCGCGAGAACAGCCGGGCGGTCGCCGAGCGCGTGCTGCACGCGCGGCGACGCGCCGCCCAGCGCTTGGCCGCGACGCCGTGGCGGACCAATGCGGAGATCCCGGCCTCAGCTCTCCACTCCGACTTCCGCCTCTCCGGCGCGGCGCTGAAGCCGATCGCCGCATCGGTGGACCGCGGCGCGCTCAGCGCCCACGGAGTCGACCAGATCCTGCGCATCGCTTGGACACTCGCCGACCTCACCGGAAAAGCAGCGCCGGACCGCGACGATGTCGCCGCCGCGCTGGCTCTGCACCACGGCGACGACGTCAGGACATGACAGAGACCTGACCTGCTCACGGCAGGCAGAGCGGGACCCCTCCGCCGAGAAAGCTACCCCGGGTCGGAATCGAGGCCTGTTCCCTGCTTCACCAAATCTCCAATGATCTTGAAGTGGAGGAGCAGTGGACCTGCGGCTACCACCCAGCGCACAGAGACCCGCATCCCCGAAAGAAGCGATGACATGGACACCGACCTGCCGCGCAGCAACTTCTACGCCATTCCGCCCAGCCCCGCGAACCTCCTGATCAGTGCGCCGACCGCCGAGGGGCCGCGCTGGGAACTGCACATCGCCTACGACGAGGCCGGACCGGTGCTCCAGGCCCTCGCCGAGATCTGGCCGGCCTCAGTTGAGGAGATCATCCGACGGTGCCGACTGCTCGGCCTGCAGCACCGCCCGTACCAGGCCAAGCGCATCATGACGAGCGCGGACGTGATCGCCGACGATCTGCGGACCCGGATCACCTCCGGCGAGCTTCGCCTCCACCACCGCTTCCCGACCGAGCGCGAGCTGATCGAGCACTACGACAGCAACACCGAGGTGGTCCGAGCCGCCAAGAGCCTCCTGATCGACGAAGGACTGATCGGGCGCGCTGGGCGCGGGACGAAGGCAGGGCTCACGGTCCTGCGTACGCCGCCAACGACCTCGGCCTGAAGGGAATCACACGAGAGGGGTTTCCCCGAGGACGAGACCATGGCCGCTGAGCTGGCCAAGGTAGAGAACTTCAACATCCGCGCCGCGCACACCGACGGCGAGATGCTGACCCTCATCGCTGAGGTCGCCAGCGCTCGATGCCGGCAGCCGATCGACTACGACAAGCCCTTCGGGGCCATCACCGCTCTGCACGTCACCCTGGAGCGGATCGCGGCCCTGGCCTCGCGTAGCAGTCGCTACCCCCGCTGAATGCTTCGCCGGGCGGACTCCCCCACCCCCGGCTCCTCTTCCCGGAAGGACTGCGGATGTTCAACTCCTCAGCGAAATGCCCGTGGCCTCCGAAGGTGATGGAGGCGCTCCATCGGATCGACGAGCTCGTAGGCTGCCCGATCTGGCTGGACCACGTGGCCGGAGCCGATGATCACCTTGTCGTGGTACCCATCGAGGGGATCGGTACCCTCACGGTCGGTGACCAGGACGGGCCCCTCACCTGCGACCTCGATGATTTCCGCGGCTTCAGCGTCGCGCTTCAGGACAACGACGAGCACTTCGTGGGAGTCGTGTACTCCTCTCCCACACGAGATGTTGACGCACTGATTGCATGGCTGAGCACCTACCTCCACCAGCTGACTACGCCCGGCCACGCCGAGCCGGAAGACAGCGGCCATGGGCACACCGAGTAAGGCCGAGGCTTCCGCCGACCCCAACATTCTGATCGGGCACCGGCTCAAGGTCCACTTCAACCTGCACACACACACCGCTGGTCGGTGACCGCGCAGGCTGGTCCGGACAAAGGCCGGGTGATCGCCAACGTGCCCGCCATCGAGCTCGTCGACGTCATCTTCAAAGTGTCCGAGGTGGGTCGGGCTCGCTCTCACCGGCTGGGCCATCGAACTGTGCACGCATGGGTGCTGGGCACCGTGACAGCGCTGCCCGAGGCGGTGGTCCTGGATGGCCTGACCCAGGTGACCTACAACCCGGCACCCGAACGGCCTGCGACTTTCACCGGCCCGGACGGCGTTCCCGTACGGCAGGCCGCCCGGGTGCTGTTCGCCTGCGCGCCGGACAACCCAGCCCGAGGCTACGCATGGGTGTGATCACCAGCTAGCCGAGGTGGTCGTGACGATCAGCCGGGCCGAGCTGTTGCAACACACTGAGGCCGAGCTCGTGACAGTGGCCTGACCTGGTGTGCATAACGCCGTACTAGGTGGAGTACGCCGAAGGCAGGTGAGTCACCTCACCCCATGCCACCAGCGCAGACAGGGCGCACGTCGGTGGATGACTTCCCGAGAGTCCTGTGATCCCCCAGGTCGAACACCGGCGCCCGCCCTGGATCTACGGCGGAGACCTCTGCGCGCGTCAAGGCCCAAAACCGCGGCCTTGACCCACTCCGAGGCATCCGCCGTCCACGACAACCAGGCGCCGGAGTTCGACCCGGCTGCCCTTCCGCCGATGGCGACAACGCCCGAACCAGGGAGGCCCCTTGTCTGATCAGGACCTTTTCGCCCGGCTCATCCTGCAGCGGATCGCCGACCCCGAGGACCGGCGCCTGGGCCACCTGGTCGCTCAGCTCACCCCCGCCGGGGCTGTCGAGGCGCTCCGCAGCAGCGCGAGCCTGGTCCAGTACGCCCCGCCCGTGCACGACGACGGCGACGAAGAACGCTGGGCGAAGGCCTGCCGGCGGTGGCGGTCCCGGCTGGTCACGGCCAACCCGGAAGCCGACCTTCAGGCGGGGCATGAACTGGGCGCTGACCTGGTGACTCCCAGCGACCCCGACTGGCCCGCCGAACTGAACGACCTGGGTGTGTCGGCGCCGCACGCGCTGTGGGTGCAGGGCAAGGCTCCACTGGCGGGCGCCTTCAGCCGATCCGTTGCGATCGTCGGATCCCGGGCAGCGACCTCCTACGGTCGGCACGCCGCCACCGAGTTCGCCACCGCGGTCGGCGAGGCCGGGCTCAGCGTCGTCTCTGGTGCCGCTCTCGGCGTGGACACGGCCGCGCACCAGGGCGCCCTGCTGACCGACGCGGCGACCATCGCGGTGCTGGCCTGCGGCGTCGACATCGCCTACCCGCAGGTGAACAGGGTCCTGCTAGAGCAGATCCAGCAGCAGGGCGCTGTGGTCAGCGAGTACCCGATCGGCAGCCATCCGAGCCGAGCCCGGTTTCTGGCCCGTAACCGGCTGGTGGCCTCCTCGCTCGCCACGCTCGTGGTCGAAGCCGCTACGCGCAGCGGGTCTATGAACACCGCCACCCGAGCCCGTGAACTTGACCGGGTCCTCGCGGCGGTGCCAGGTCCCGTGACCTCCTCCCAATCGCACGGAAGCAACGACCTGCTCGTCGGCGGGAACGCCCACGCCGTGCGCCACCCGCTCCACCTGCTCAGCCTTCTCCAGGCCTGACCCCCGCTCCTAAGCCCTCGCCGGGTCAACCGCTCGGCGAGGGCTTCGCCATGCCCTCCCCTGCTACCCGAAGGAAGCGCCGCCCATGAGCAACAAGCGGATCACCGCCGAGCAGGCCACCACGAAATACGGCGAGGACGTGATCTACACCCTCGCCGAATCCCGCAAGGCCATCCCGAGATGGGGAACCGACGGCCGCACCTACGACGCCAAGAAACTCTCGCGCGCCAGGTCATCCCCGGCCGGCCCTCTCCCAACCGTCTCTGGACGCAGGAGCATACGCGCCGCAGCCCAGAACGCGAAGGAACCGCCTCCCATGAGCCTGCTCCGCCAGATCCGCCACACCCGCGACACGCTGCGATGGATCCTTCTCACCCCCACCAGCAGCATCGAACTGCGCATGACCACCAGCTGGGCGGCGATCCTGCACCGCGGCGAAGCCGACATTCCCGCCGGGCGCCGCCGCCGACCTCGCCGCCGCGGTCCACGTCCACCTGAGTGCCGTGCACGACCTGATCCACGCCCCGCGATCTCGATAGGAGCCACGTGCCCCATCACGCCATTGCCCAGCTCACCGGCAGCCGCAGCCACCAGTGCGACGCCGCGGCCACCTGGACCAGCGGCTCTACGCGCGCCTACGTCCTGCTCGACGGCATCGGCTCCTCCTCCACGGTGCGTGCCTGGACCCGCCAGTTCGCCGAGGTCCTGGCGTGCGAAGCCGCGATGCGCACCGACGCTGAACAGGGGCTGCGTGCCACCCACACGCTCGCCGCAGCCGACCGCCGCCGCCTTGTCGCCGACGGTGGCGACAAGGTCGGGGCCGTCGCCGTCGTCGCCCTCATCGACGGCGATGTCCTTCAGGTGGCCTGGTGCGGAGACGCTCGCGCCTATCTGCTGAGCCCCGGGCAGCCGCTGCGGCGGCTGACCAAGGACCACAACCAGCGCCAGGTCGCCCTCGATCACGGGCGGGAGCCTGCCTCCAACGCCCGCAATGTCGTCACCTCCTACCTCGGTCAGCTCACCGAGTATCCGGCCATCGGCACCGACACGCTGCTGCTGCCCGGCCCGAACGACCGGTTGCTGCTGGCCTCGGACGGCGCCTACGAGCCGCTGGAAGCCGCTGGACTCGACCTGGCCACCTACCTGCAGGGCCCTGCAGAGCAGGCAGCGACCATCCTGACCACGGCTGCCATCGACCATGCCGATTCGCGAGCGGACAACGCCTCAGCCCTCGTCGCCGACCTCAGCCGTGTGCCCGTCAGAACCTCCCGCCGTGCCACGGCCACGAGGCAGCGATGATCGATCGCTTCTCCGGGCCGAACTGGATCCTGTCCAACTTCGCGCGCATCCCCGTCACGCTGTATTCCACGCTCGAGGAAGGGTGGATCACCTACGCCACCGCCGAGCACGCCTTCAACGCGGCCAAGACGCTCAATCCGGACGAGTGCCGCTGGGTCGCGGACGCGCCGGCCGACGATCCCGGCGAAGCCAAGCGGCGCGGCCGCCGGGTCACCCTGCGGCCCGGATGGGACACCGACGTCCGCTACCGCGCCATGGCCGCCATCATCGCGGCCAAGTTCACCCCCGCCTCCAGCGCGGCCTACTTCCTGCTCGGCACCGGCAAGGAGGAGCTCGTGGAAGGCAACACCTGGCATGACAACCACTGGGGCAACTGCCGGTGCGGCCGCGCCGCGTGCGCCCCGGTCGGCCTCAACCACCTCGGGCAGCTGCTCATGAAGCACCGTGCCCTGCTGCGCACCCCCGCCGGGACGGCGGCCCGGTAGCACCGACCACCACCCTGCCAGCCCGCCACCCCAGCTCACCCCCGCCGGGAGATGACAGGCGGCGGCCCGGCCATGGCGGGCACGGAGCTCCGGCACCTCCCTGGGGCTACGGCGAAACCGCCGCGCAGCGCCTCAAGGCCGCCACACCCGGACGGTCCTGAGGCACTGGGCGGTATCCCGCCGTCGAAACGAACCAGATGCCCAGGCTCCTCACCTGAGCAGCCCATCCACGACGAACCCGGAGGTTGGATGTCGCGTACCACCAAGGACCAGGTCTTGTGGCGCATCAACAACGCCTGCCGCATCGGCCAGCTCGACCCGGACCCGGACCGCTTCGACGAACTGCAGGCGGAGCTGTGGGTCACCCACCCCGAGGCCCGCCCCTACATGAGCAGCGGCCGCTTGCACCGGCCCAAGGCACGTCCCGATGTTGTCCGCGAAGAGGGCTGGTGTCCCGAACGGCGCCGTGTCCGAGACGCCTGCCTGGCCGCCGCCCAGGAGTACAACGCCTGCGGCCAGGTGGTCACCGAGCCGCCCGCCGTCCAGCACCGCCAGGGAGTCAACGCCTACGCGTAGCAGAGGCTGGCGGCTTCGACCGGCACGTGCCCGAGCAGCCTCGGGCACGTGCCGACAGCGTCTCGACCCAGGGCCGAGACCTCTCCACCCCTCTGACCACTTTCCCTCATTCGGAAGGCGTTGACATGTTCGACCTGAAGACCACCGGGCTGAAGCCCGCCCCCACCGCGACAGCCATGGCCCTGATCATGAGCATCCTCGCCGGCTGCGCCGCCCTCACCGGCTGTGCAGCCACCACGGCGCCTACCGCGCCTCCTGCCACCGGCGTGGTGATTGACACCGACTACGACCCTCCGGGCTTCACCAAGAAATGGGGATGCCGCAAGGTCGGCGCCACGACCGTCTGCGGCTGGAAGAAGGACAAGGCCACGCCTGCGGACTGGGACATCACCGTCCAGTACGGCACGGCCAAGCCGCGCGAGATCCCCGTTCCGGAGGCCGTCTTCCAGAGCTGCCCGAAGGGCGCTTCCTACCCTGCCTGCGCCACCGGCCGCCGATAGCGGCACCCCACAGCGCGTGCACCCCACGACCTCGGTCCGGGTGGTAGGGCGCGCGCTCCCCCTCTGGATCCCGGGAGATCGATGCCGTCACTTATCCCGCTTTCCTCCGTACCAGCGGAGGCACGCCTTGACGTCCTCACCGCTTCCCTCGCCCCGGTCTTCGAGCAGATCGAATGGGCAGAGGACGAGGTGCAGCTGGCCATGAAACGCCACCCGTGGGCCGCCGACACCCTGTGGCACAGCTTCTCGATCCTCAAGGCGACGAGGGTGCTTCTGCGCTGGGAACTCCCCTACCGGGCACACTGCCGTGAACTTCTCGATCGGGTCGCGGCCGGGCTGGACACCCGACCCGGCACCAGCGCCGAGATCCTGTCCGTCGCCAGCGACATCAGCAAGATCAACCCGATGAACGCGACCGGCTTCGGCACCTACATGCGCGCGCTGCGCCAGGCCCTCCTCGAGGTGTACGCCGCGGTAAAGCCCACCCTGGCCATCGATCGGCACAGCCTTCACGAAGCTCTCCACAGCGAACGCATCGACAGCCTGGAGGGCGAGGTGCGTCATCGGCTGACCGTCCACGATCGCAGCCTCGACACCATCACCTGCGCCGGCCGCCATCACGGCGAGCCAGCCCTGTGCCGGTATGCCACAGCACCTGACCACATCGATGCCGGCGGGCCTTCCCTCGCCGACCCCTTCCGTCCCGTGCTGGCCTCGGCCACGGACGGCCGAGTCCACCACGTCTACCGTTTCGCCAACGGCTTTGGCGCTTCCATCGTCCGCGCCACCGAACGCTCCGGTGTTGAACTGGCCGTTGTCACCTGGGAGAGCACCGCATCGGCGGATGACGACTACCACGTGACCGACCAGACGCCGATCACCAACGACGTGGTCGCTCGCCTGACGCCCGAGGAACTGACTGATCTGCTGGTGCGTATCCACGCGCTACCCCGCTCGTTGCCCGGCCCTGCACCAGCGGAGCTGGCGGGGTGACCGGCGCAGAGACCGGCGTGGTGGCTCTGTAGACGCTGCTGACCGACCTGCCGGAAAACCTCGAGGGGTCGCATCGTCGGCCCGTGATGCGAACGGGCACCTCCTTTGGCCGCTTCGGCGTGGGCCGCGCGGCACCGCAACCCCCTGGAGGAGCGCTACTCGCATGCTCAAACTCACCAAGGAGCAAGCCCGCCGCCATCGTGAAGCAACCGACCTGATCGACTCCGCCCACACCCTGTCATACGACGAGGTCGAGTTCGTGCTCACCCATTGGCAGGAAGCCTCGACCGTCACCAATCCGCTCGACAGCGCGTTCTTCACCTCCGTGCAGATGGCCAAGGACCTCGCGCTGTACGCATCCGGCCCCGCGTGATCGACCTGTGCGCCGGAATCGGTCACATGAGCTGGGGCTTTGCCTGCCGCTACGACAACGACTGGGATCGCGACAAGCCGCCCCTGCAGCTCGTGTGCGTCGAGAAGAACCCGCACTACGTCGCCGTTGGCCGGCGTCTGCTGCCTGAGGCCACCTGGATCTGCGGCGATGTATTCGATGTGCTGTCCATGGGCCTGGGCCGCTTCGACACCGCCCTGGCCAACCCGCCGTTCGGGGGCACCGCACTCAACGGCCGCTCCAGCCCTCGCTACCGCGGCCCCCTGTTGGAGTACCACGTCATCGACCTGGCCGCGCACCTGGCGCGGCTGGGGGTCTTCATCATCCCGCAGGCCTCGGCGTCCTACCTCTACAGCGGCGTTCCGCGGACCGAACGCAACACCTTCCCTCGCCTGCAGCAGTTCATCCGCCAGACCGGCATCGAGCTCGGTTCGAGCGCGATCGACGCCACCTACTACCTCGACGAATGGCATGGCGTACGGCCCAGCGTCGAACTGGTCCGGGCCGACTTCAGCGAAGCCGGACATCCCGCCTCACAACCTGCGCGACCGGCTGTCCCTGAGCCCGCCAAGGCCACGAAGCCAGGCATGCCTGACCCGCTGTTCTAACCAGCCGGTCGCGCTGGCGCGCCGCTGCTCATTGCCCACGGACCGGCGGCGGGCCCGGCCCGGTGCCGTGCACCTGCCGTACCGCCCGAGCTCGTTCGCGAGTCGTGGGGGCCACAGTCGGTCCGCCACCACATACGCCCACCCCCTGGCACCCGCGGATCCGGCCAAGCCCGCCGACGACCAGGCGCAGCTCGGCGACGTCGGCGGTCACGTTAGGGATTGGGCATCAGCTCGGCGTCGAATAGCCCCGCCTTTGGGAGCCGTGGCCCGGCGGCTGGCTGAACGAGGGGGGCGGTGACTGGCCACCGCCACGCGCTCGCTGCAACAGGCAGCTTCCCTTCACGCACAGTCGCACCGGACAGTTAACGGACTGTGGAGCCCCGAGACCTGGGCGCCTCGCCTTCGGTGCCCCCGCTGCTATTAGGGCGCGTATTGGGTCGTGATCAATGTGTCGATTCGCCCTCACGGTGAGGCCTGGACCGGTAGACCTTGTCCCGTGACGCGAGTGCAGTTGACGGACGCGGAGTGGGAGTTCATCGGGCCGTACCTGCCGATCGGCGAGTACGGCCCCTATCCCGAACGCCTGCGGCAGCAGTTCGAGGGTGTGATCTGGCGGTTCAGGACCGGCGGACAGTGGCGGGAGATGCCGCAGGAGTTCGGTGCCTGGTCGACCGTCCACAACCGCTTCCGGCAATGGCGTGACGCCGGCGTCTTCGAGGCCATGCTGGAGGGTCTGATCGCGGAAGCGGCGAAGCGGGGTGAGGTGAACCTGTCCCTGGTCGGCGTCGACTCGACCACCGCGCGTGCTCGCCACGATGCGGCCGGGATGCACCTGGGCGAGGACGTCTTCGGCGTATTGGAGAAGGCAGCTGCCGAGGCGGAGAAGGCCAGGTCAAAAGGGGCGGTCTCGAAGAACAAGACGGACAGGACGCCGAGATCGATCCCGAGCGGGAGGAGCGACGACGTGTCCGGCGCCGGCGAAAACTCCGGCTGAAGGCCGCCCTGCTGGGGCGCTCCAGGGGCGGGCAGAGCAGCAAAGTTCACCTGGCCGCCGACCGCAAGTGCCGCCCGTTGGCGTTCGTGCTGACCGCGGGCCAGGCCGCGGACAGCCCACAGTTCATCCCCGTGTTGGGGAAGATACGGGTCCGCGTCCCCGTCGGTCGTCCCCGCACCCGGCCGGACGCGGTCGCCGCCGACAAGGCCTACTCCTCCCGCGGCAACCGGGCCCACCTGCGCAGACGCGGGATCAAGGCAGTGGTTCCGGAGAAGAGAGATCAGGCCGCCAACCGGAGGAAGAAGGGCTCCGCGGGCGGTCGGCCTGTCAGTCACGACGCCGACCTCTACCGGGAGAGGAACACCGTCGAGCGCCTGATCAACAAGCTCGAGGCCTGGCGAGGCGTAGCGACCCGATACGACAAGACCCCAGCCAGCTACCTCGCCGGCCTCCATCTGCACGCCTCGATGATCTGGGTCAAGGACCTCACCCGGACCACCCGTTGATCACGACTCGATACGCGCCCTAAGCCTCGCCACCCTACGCGCTTGCGCCGAGCGTAACGCGGTCGGCCGGTACTGGGCGGGGCAGTCCCGGCACCTGCCCGGGTTTATCAGCGGCCCTTCACTCCGGAAGGCCAAGCCGCTTCGCGGTCGCCTACGGCGAGCCTTCCTCCACTCCCGGGACCGCGGATGCGGCAACTCCCAGGCGCCGGGACCACCCCGCCGCCAGCACCCCGGTGCACATGGGAGGTAGACGATGACGTACCCCGACGCGCAGCTGTCCGACGAGATCGAGGACCTCAGCTTCACCGACGACCCAGCCCGGTTCGACCTCACGCGCCCCGGCGACCTGCTACTCGCGGCCGGCCGCATCCTCGCCGCCATCCACCTTAAGAAGCCGATCGAGATCGCTCAGGTTGATCGCGACCGTGCCTGGCCGACCAGCCCGGCCTACGTACCTCGGGAGGTCAGGATCAGCTGGAATGCCCTCAACCACCGCTGGCTGCTGATGGTCATCCGGGACAGCGACGGCATGCCCATCACCTACGGCCCGGTCGTGCAGATCACGCACGCGTAGCCGATCGACGCAGCGCCCCGACTGGCCAATGCAGCCAGCGGTAGCAAGCCCACCTGGAGACCGGCGAGGAGCACTAGGCCCGCCTCCTCCAGGTGGGCCACAGCGTCGGCTCTAGCGGAGCAGCGGGCCAGCCTCTGCCATCGCTTGACCTAAGCCCTTTGTCCGCGTCTTGCACGTGCGCATTGGGAGGTGGTCAAGCCCGATCACCCACCCACTCACCCACGAAAAGGAGAGTCTCATGCTGCCTGAGGTCAAGGCATACTTCGACGCCATCAGGGACAGGAGCTACCACATAGAGCACGACCGCGTCTACCGGGAGCACCCCGTCCCGGCGTGGGACCACACCATGCCTCCGGACCAGATCGAGGCGTACTTCGAGGCTGAGGGCAAGCGGACTGCCGCCTTGCAGGCGCTGGAGTCGGCGCACAAGAAGAAGCAGGCCGACGCGTACCAGGACCTGATGAAGTCCGAGAGTGCACTGGTGCGCTTCCTGCTCACCGATCCGGAGGTTCGGAGCTACTCCGACCACGCGGAGGTCGTGCTGAAGGCTCTGCCGATGACTCGTGAGGAAATGGAGGACTTCGGCAACCAGCGGGGCTGGTGCAGCGAGTTCGGGCGCTTGCTCGAGCGCGCGGAGAAGGCTGGCGTCCTGCCTGAGCCGGTCCCGGACCTGGCGGACATCGACGCGCTCGTGAACGATCTTCAGGACCTGTACGGCACGAGTGCCCGCCGCCTCCGCCCCATCATCATCAAGCACCTTGCGGCCATCATCGCCAGCGCCACTGCCAGGGCCGCTCAGGAGGCGACGGCGTAGCCGACGAGCGAGCACGGGTGGTGGACGGTCGACCGTCCACCACCCCGCGGCACCTGTCGATGACGCGCGTTCGGGCACGCCGCCTTGCCGCGCGCCACGACAAGATCCTCGTGTGCCTCTTGCGCCTGGGGTTGCACTCGCCCAGACATCGCGCGGCGCTCCCACGGCTCTGCCGCTGTTACGAGCCCCCGCCGCCTGTTCGGACATACATCACCGGAGGACGCGTGCAACGCTTCGAGTACCGTAGGGCGCTTCTCAACTCGTCAGCCGTCGACCTGGATGGTGCTCAACGAGCACGGCAGAGAAGGCTGGGAACTGGTCGGGGCAGTGCCTTGCGCAGGGGCTGACGACCGCGCTGTCTGGGTCTTCAAGCGGCCAGTGGAGCTGTATGGCTGGGCTCCCGCTTAAAGGTCCTAACAAAATGATCTAGAGCCGTGTCCCATGGGATCGCTGATCGTTGATCTCGGCGTGAAGAAGGGCGAGCAACTGCCGTGGATTGTGCCGGACAGCCTGTGGGAGCGGATCGAACCTCTACTGCCGAAGGTAGAGCGGCGTCATCGACATCCCGGCCGTAAACGGTTGGACGATCGGCTTGCTCTGCAGGGCATCTTGTTCGTGCTCTACACCGCGATCCCGTGGGAGTTCCTGCCCCAGGAGCTCGGCTTCGGCTCGGGCATGACCTGCTGGCGTCGGTTGCGCGACTGGCACCAGGCCGGCGTGTGGGACAGGCTGCACCAGCTGCTGCTGGCCGAGCTGCACGCCGCCGGCCAGCTGGACTGGTCCAAGGCGGTGGTCGACAGCTCCCACGTCCGGGCGCTCAAGGGCGGCCCAAAACCGGGCCGAGCCCGGTCGATCGCGCCAAGCCGGGCTCGAAACACCACGTCATCACCGACGGAGGCGGCATCCCCCTCGCCGTGTCTCTGACCGGCGGCAACCGCAACGACGTCACCCAGCTCATGCCGCTGATCAAGGCCATCCCGCCGGTGCGGGGTCGCGTAGGGCGGCCCCGCAAGAGGCCCGACTGCCTGTACGCCGACCGCGGCTACGACCATGACAAGTACCGCCGCCTGGTCTGGCGCACCGGCATCAAACCCATCATCGCCCGCCGCGGCACTCCGCACGGCTCTGGCCTGGGCATCCACCGCTGGGTCGTAGAACGCACGATCGCGCTCCTGCACTGGTTTCGCCGCCTGCGAATCCGCTGGGAGATCCGCGACGACATCCACGAAGCGTTCATGACACTTGCCGCCGCGATCATCTGCTGGCGACGCCTTGTCCGCTGATCTTTCTGTTAGGACCACTTAGCCCCACGCGTTCCGCTTGGGCCACATAGAGCGGTCTGCCGCGCTCCGTGGCGGGCCGCTCTTCGAGCGGCGGTAATGGACCGGCTTCGCCGGGCGCTTTCCTGAAAGGCGGAAATTGACTGAAGGCGCTTCCTTTCAAGATCGCGGCCCGCTTTCGCGGAGCAAGTTAGTACAAAACTCGGAGTAAACGGGCGAATCGGGGGATTCGCTGGTTACAGTCCCTTCTGACACAAGCGAAAAGTGTTGTGTCCGGAGGCAAGTCAAGGCTTTGGCCAGGACGGAGCTGGTCGCGTTGGCACGACGACGGGGACGCGCGGATTCGCCGCGCGACAACCGCGTCGGACCGTTATTTCTGACTGACCGGGAGCTGGCTGCCCTCAAACTCGCCGCCCAGCGTGAAGGGCTGGATGTGGGCGCGTTCGCGGCGCTGGCGGCGGTGTCGGTGGCCGAACAGCAGCTGACGATCGTCCCGCTGGATCGCCGTCAGGAGATGGCCGAGCTTGTCCAGACCCGGGTGGTCCTCAACCGGATCGGCAACAACCTCAACCAGGTGGCACGCGCGCTCAACAGTGGAGACGAAGCGCCCGAGGCCGACGCTGTTCTCCAGTTGGTGGGCCGCGCGATCCGACGGGTCGAGGCGGCTGCTGACCAGATCGCCAAGAGCCGGAGCCGGGCGTGATCGCCAAAGTGCTGAAAGGCTCCCGGACCTACGGCCTGCTGCGGTACCTGTTCGGGCCCGGCCGGCACGAGGAGCACACCAACCCGCACATGGTCGCCGCCTGGGATCTCCATGAAGCCGATCCCGCAGCGGAGCCCGAGCATCTACGTGACGCCGCCCTGTACACGCTGGCGCAGCACCTGGACCGCCCGCTCGAGTACGCCGCTGGCACGATTGCCCAGCACGTGTGGCACACCTCCGTCCGGCTGGCGCCGGGTGACCCGCTGCTCAGCGACGAGCAGTGGGCGCACATCGCGCGCCGCATCGTGGTCGCCGGCGGCCTGTCGTCAGAAGGGGACGACCAGGGGTGTCGGTGGGTGGCGGTCCGGCATGCCGACGACCACATCCACATCGTGGGCACGCTGGTGCGCCAGGACGGTGCACAACCTCGGCTGCACGGCGACTTCTACCGGCTGCGGGAGGAGTGCCGCGTGCTGGAGCGTGAGCTCGGCATCCGCGTCACCGCCGAAGCCGACCGTACGGCAGCGCCGGCGCCCAAGCGTGCTGAGCGGGCCAAGGCGCACCGGGTCCTTCGGGACAGGCTGTCATCCCGGGAGCAACTCGAGGTCCGGGTCCGGCGGATCGCCGTGGAGGCGACCGGCGAGGCGGACTTCATCAAGCGGCTGCGCGCGGCGAGGGTGCTGGTCAAGCTGCGCGAGCTGCCCTCCGGCGACGTTGGGGGCTACGCCGTCGCGCTGCCCGGCGATGTGGCTCCAGGGGGGAAGCCGGTCTGGTATTCCGGCTCACGGCTGGCGCCCGATCTGTCTCTGCCGCGTGTGCGGCAGCGCTGGGAAGCGATGCCCGCTGCGGCGGTCAGGGACCGAGCAGGCCGGACGCGATCAGGAGCGGCGTCTGCGGGCGCCAAGCAGGTGCGGATCGCCGCCTGGCAGGAGGCCGCTGCAGCGATTGGGGATGCTACTGCGGTGCTGAGGCGGTCGGATGCGCCGGAGGCCGCGGCTGCGGCAGCTGCCCTGGCGGATCTGCTGACCGCCGCGGCGAGCCGATCGCCGGCCTCGGTACGGCGCGAGCTGGAGGTGGCGGCTCGGCATATGGAGCGGCTGGGCCGTGAGCCGTGGCGCGAGATGAACCAGGCCGCGACGCGCACGCGGGGCGCGCTGCGGATGGTGTTGCAGGCCGGTGGCATGCTGGGCCGCTCCGACGAGAACGCCGTAGTGATGGCTTTCGTGGTCGCGGCCGTGCTGGCCGCACAGGCACTCCACGGCCGGATGCTGGCACGGCGCAAGTACGCCCATGCCCGGATTGCGGGGCTGGCCGCCGCGCGCCTGCAGTACGCGGCCGAGTTGCTCGGCGCCCGCCCGCGGGCACGGGCCGATCACGCGGCCGCGCGTCGACCAGAGTTGCAGCAGGCGCTGCGGAGCACGGTGGCCGGGCGCGCAGACGCCGAGGCCATCCTGCGCGGGCCCGAGTGGCCGGCACTGGCCGGGCTGCTCCGCCGCATCGCACAGCTCGGCCATGATCCCGCCACGGTGGTGGCCGAGGTGGTCAGTTGGCGGCCGCTGCGCGACGATCCCAAGAGTCCTGCGCGGCGCGACGCCCAGGTCATCATGTGGCGGCTGGAGAGTTGGATGGCGGGTCAGGTGAGGGTGCCCGCCGCCGAACGCTCCGCCGTCCGCGCTGCGGCACGTCCTGCCGCAGGCTCGCCCCGTCGGCCGTCGACGTTCGCGCCGGACGCGTTCCTGGAACCGAGTCGGCTGCGTGAGCTCGTCCGTACTGCCGTGCGCGGGCACGTCGACGTCGACCTGCTGGTGAACGATCAGAGCTGGCCGCGGTTGGCCGCGGTGCTCACCGAGATCGGCTGGGCGGGCCACGATGTCGAACGGGCTCTGCGCACGGTTGTCACGGAGCGGCCCTTGCGCAGGGATCCAACCAGCCCTTCTCGCAGCGACGCCCAGGTGCTGACGTGGCGATTGCGTCGCTGGCTTGAGGAGGTCCCGGCCGCGCCGGACACGCACCGCGCGCAGCGACGTTCTTCGCGGCTCGTGACCGAGCCCAATGCGACCGCCGATGCCGGCGCTGTTGCCGCTTCCGCCGCCGAGCAGACCATCATCCGGCCCGGCGACGATCGGGTCTTTCAGCGCGCGGTGGTCGCCGTGGTGGAATCTCAGACGTGCTCACCGGAGCGTCTGGAGCGGGCGCTGTGGGTGCGACCGGACAAGGCCAAGGACCTGGTGCGCTTGCTCGGCGAGCGCGGAATCGTCGTCGCTGGCGGCGACGGCGGATACCGTGTGCTGGTCGGCGTCGATCATCTGCCCGCCCTGCGGGAGGCACTGGCCGAACGGTCGTCGCGGGCGGCGCAGCTGTCCTCATCCACCGCACGCTCGAGGCCGACGCGGACGGACAAGCCCGCTCCCTCGTCGCCGCCCGGGGAAGCCCCGCCGATGCGGCGACGCCCCGGCGCGCGCTAGCTACCCGCCGCACACGAGCCACCCGATAGAGAATCTACAACGTAAAGGCGCAGCCTTTGCGCACCCTCCAACGGGACGCTTCGCCTGTTTGACCGGCTGGTGCGCGGCATCGTCGCCTACGAGGAAGAGCACCCGGACGAGGTGCGGTGGCCGGGGGCGCAGTGGCGGGCGACGTGCCGCAAATCGTGCCGATGGTCAGCCTCGACAACGTCTTCGGCGCCGAGCAGTTGGCCGAGTGGGCGGCCTCGGTGGATGCCGCATCGGCCGCCCGGCGGGTATGGAGCCCAAGCTCGACGGCCTGGCCATCGCCGCGCGCTATCTCCGCGCACGAGGCCCCTGTTCTGAAGCCTCCAACCACCCATCCGGGTGTGCGGACCAATCCAACCGAGAGGAGGTGATTCACATGCCGCCCAGCACTGAGCAGGAGTTCGGGACGGTTCGAGAGGACCACTAAAAGGTCCTAACAAAATGATCTAGAGCCGTGTCCCATGGGATCGCTGATCGTTGATCTCGGCGTGAAGAAGGGCGAGCAACTGCCGTGGATTGTGCCGGACAGCCTGTGGGAGCGGATCGAACCTCTACTGCCGAAGGTAGAGCGGCGTCATCGACATCCCGGCCGTAAACGGTTGGACGATCGGCTTGCTCTGCAGGGCATCTTGTTCGTGCTCTACACCGCGATCCCGTGGGAGTTCCTGCCCCAGGAGCTCGGCTTCGGCTCGGGCATGACCTGCTGGCGTCGGTTGCGCGACTGGCACCAGGCCGGCGTGTGGGACAGGCTGCACCAGCTGCTGCTGGCCGAGCTGCACGCCGCCGGCCAGCTGGACTGGTCCAAGGCGGTGGTCGACAGCTCCCACGTCCGGGCGCTCAAGGGCGGCCCAAAACCGGGCCGAGCCCGGTCGATCGCGCCAAGCCGGGCTCGAAACACCACGTCATCACCGACGGAGGCGGCATCCCCCTCGCCGTGTCTCTGACCGGCGGCAACCGCAACGACGTCACCCAGCTCATGCCGCTGATCAAGGCCATCCCGCCGGTGCGGGGTCGCGTAGGGCGGCCCCGCAAGAGGCCCGACTGCCTGTACGCCGACCGCGGCTACGACCATGACAAGTACCGCCGCCTGGTCTGGCGCACCGGCATCAAACCCATCATCGCCCGCCGCGGCACTCCGCACGGCTCTGGCCTGGGCATCCACCGCTGGGTCGTAGAACGCACGATCGCGCTCCTGCACTGGTTTCGCCGCCTGCGAATCCGCTGGGAGATCCGCGACGACATCCACGAAGCGTTCATGACACTTGCCGCCGCGATCATCTGCTGGCGACGCCTTGTCCGCTGATCTTTCTGTTAGGACCACTAAGTAGCCCAACCTGACGATGCCCTCGGCAGCTCCCCGCTGCCGAGGGCATCTCTCTGCCCGCCGTGACCACCAACAGAGGAGACCTGCTGTGAAGACGCACCGCCCCGCCGCTGCTTTCGGGGGTGAGCTGTGATGGGCATGCACACGATCACCTGCGACGCAGGCATCGTCGCCGTCGACCTGTTCTCGGCCAAGAGCCGGCCCGACCTGTTCGACGGTGAGCACCTTGGCCAGGACGGCCCCACCCACGCGCTCGTCCTCGAGGCCGTCCGCAATGACGACGAGCTGGTGGTGCTCGGCGACCACCGCACCATCGCGGCGCTGGTGCGCCGCCTCGTCGTTCGCGTCCGTACCGCGCTGGCCGGCAGCGGCGCCCCCGTCCTGCCGGACGTGCCGCTCCGGCTCGGGGTCATCGCTGCGGAACTGCAGCGGGCCGGGCTGGGCCTGGACGACACCGCGGCGGTGATGCTGGCCGACCAGGTCGACGAGGCGCTGCACCGGGCGGGCCTGCACGTCACCGAGCGGGAGCATGAGCAGTCTGCCGCGACGTCGCTGGTGCTCGGCCCGACCGCCGACGCCAGGCACCAGCTGCAGCCCGGGGCGGTGATCCGTCGCTACACCGAGCCCTGCAGGGGCGGCCTGTGGGCGGATATGCCGTGCTGCGACCGGTGGGCCAAGCTGGTCGTCGGCCGCGACGAGTACGGCGACCTGGAGGAGATCGATCAGCTGGTGACGTGCCAGCCGTGCTCCTGGGCGTACAAGGTCGTGCTGGAGCGCGAGTACGACGGCGGCTACCGGGCCATCTTCACGGTCCTCGACGGACCGTTGGCGGCGTCCCGCATGAGGCCACCCCGGCGCAGGTAGTTAGATCACCGCCCGTAGAAATGCCTCCCACCAGAGCCCCCTGGACTGCGCCCGTCAGCAGTTCTTGTAGTCGTAGCGCGACGAGTTGTACAAGCAGGAGTCCGCGAGCCTGCCGTGCGCGTCCCGCAGGTACCCGGTGTCCTTGGTCTGGTTCCAGATGTAGGCGAAAGTTCCTCCGCTCCGGCCCCAGTAGCGGGTGGTGGTGGTGTTGCGTCCCTTACCGGTTCGCAGGGTGACCGTCTTCCCGGCTCCGAGGGTAAACGTGCCGAACGTATAGCCATGGTCAGGCCGAGTGGTTGCGTCGCGGACGGTCCAGCCCTTGAGGTTGGCGGCCCTGCTGGAGGTGTTCTTGATCACGATGTATTCGCCGTTGAGCGAGGTGTTGCCGCCACTGTCGGGCGACCCGGGCGCGTCATAGTAGATCTTGGTGATCTGGATCGCGGGGGCGGCGGCTACAGCCGGGGCCGACAGCGTGAGCGCGGCGGCGACAGCAGCCAGAGCGGCGACGGGAGCGACAAAGCGCACAGGGCGTCCTTTGCTACGGGGGTGACGACAAGGAGTCAGACGCTCCAAAGCGACGGAAGGTTCACACGCGCAATAACGCGACCCTGAGTGTTTCCGCAGGCCGTGGCGACTATCTGCACCATGATCTATCTCACCGCTAATGGCTGTCCTCTCGTTCCTCGGCACCGGTGTCCCCCACCGCCCACCTGCGGACGGCTCCACTGAGCGGCATGCAACAGGCCTCTCCCTAAGGGAGTCGGCCGCCGGATTCCTGAGGCGGTGGCGCACGCGAGCCCCCTGCCTCGCCATTACCGAAGTGTCAGTCTTCTACTGAAGGATGCACCCCATGAACGCCCCTCTTACTGCGATCGCCGACGAGAGCGCCTACACCGAGGCCGTCCAACTCGCGCTGGACGCGGCCGCGGCCTACTACGCCGACGGCACCTCCACCCTCGACGACAACGCCTACGACAGGCTGGTACGCGGCATCGCCGCCTACGAGGACGCACACCCCGATCAGGTTCTGCCGACTACTCGTCGCAGCCAGCATCAACATGACCGAACCTGGCGGTAGCCACTCCAAGGCGGATGCGGTGACGGAAGCCGGGGAAGGCGGCGGCGCGCTGCCGCTGGCGGGCATGTCGGTCGTGGTGACCGGCGCGATGAGCGGACCACTGGAAGCGCTGACCCGCAACGAGATGAACGAACTCATCGAACGTGCGGGCGGCAAATCGTCCTCCAGCGTGTCGGCCAGGACCTCGCTGCTGGTGGCCGGGGAGAAGGCGGGGTCGAAGCGCGCCAAGGCCGAAGCCTTGGGCGTGCGGATCATCACCTCGGAGGAGTTCGCAACCCTTGTCGGCGACGTCCGCTAACGCCGAAGGGCCGCACGCCGCTCGGCCCGTGCCGCCCTCGCGGTCGACCGCGTCCATACCGAGTCAGGAGAAAGGCATCATGAGCGTCATCAGATACGTGCGCGGTGACGCCACATGCCCCGAAGGAGCAGGGCCGCGCATCATCGCGCACGTGTGCAACGACATCGGCGGCTGGGGCCGCGGGTTCGTCCTAGCGCTGTCACGCCACTGGACCCAGCCGGAGACCCGCTTCCGCCGCTGGTACCACGACCGGGCCGAGAACGACTTCGGCCTGGGCGCGGTCCAGCTCGTGCCCGTCGACCACGACCTGTTCGTGGCGAACATGATCGCCCAGCACGGGATACGGTCCCGCACGCACGCTGCGGCACCGCCCATCCGCTACGACGCCCTGGAGCGGTGCCTGACCACGCTCACCGGTCACGCTGCGGAGCTGGCGGCGAGCGTCCACATGCCGCGCATCGGAGCGGGCCTTGCCGGCGGGAGGTGGGACGAAATCGAACCGCTCATCCAGCGGCAGCTGGCCGATCACGGCATCGGCGTGACCGTGTACGACCTCGGCCGGGCGCGCGGCCGCGTCGCCTCAGCTGGCTGAGCGGCGGCAGCAGCCCGGCGATCACCGCTAGGGCGCGTATCGAGTCGTGATCAAGTGGTGGTCCGGGAGAGGTGCTTGACCCAGATCATTGAGGCGCGCAGATGGAGGCCGGCGAGGTAGCTGGCCGGGGTCTTGTCGTATCGGGTGGCGACGCCTCGCCAGGCCTTGAGCTTGTTGATCAGGCGCTCGACGGTGTTCCTCTCCTTGTAGAGGTCGGCGTCGTGACTGACAGGCCGACCGCCCGCGGAGCCCTTCTTCTTACGGTTGGCGGCCTGCTCTCTCTTCTCCGGAATCACTGCCTTGATACCGCGTCTGCGCAGGTGGGCCCGGTTGCCGCGGGAGGAGTAGGCCTTGTCGGCGGCGACCGCGTCCGGCCGGGTGCGGGGGCGACCGACGGGGACGCGGACCCGTACCCGCCCCAGCACGGGGACGAACTGTGGGCTGTCCGCGGCCTGGCCTGCGGTCAGCACGAACGCCAGTGGGCGGCACTTGCGGTCGACGGCCAGGTGAACTTTGCTGGTCTGCCCGCCCCTGGAGCGTCCCAGCAGGGCGGCCTTCAGCCGGAGTTTCCGCCGGCGCCGGACGCGCCGTCGCTCCTCCCGCTCGGGATCGAGACAGTCGCCAACGGCGGGGCGCTCCCAGGGATGAAGCGCATCGCGGCGAGGAACCACGTCGCGGATCGTGGAGTCCCCTCACCCGTGGTCCCGCACGCCTTCATGACGGAGCGATCTGGTAGATAACCCGTCATGGAGGCTCCGCGGATCATCAGCACCGCCGGCGAACTCGCGGCGGCAGCCGCGAGTGTGCCGGCCGGGGTGCCCGTCATCCTGAGCGCCAGCGAGATCGAAGCCGGCGCCGACATCACCGATGCGGCCGCCTGGAGCGTCGTGGCTGAGTACGTCATGCTCCCGGCCACCGAGCAGGGCGCCATCGCTGGTCCGGGTGAGCCGGCCGCCATCGTGGCCGAGCTGTCGGAGGAGGGCGTCACGAGTCGCCTGGCGGCCGTCCCGGCCCTGCTGGTTCGGGCCCGGCTGTTGGCCCAGCCCGGGCACCTCGGGCCGATGGCAGGGCCGGCCGACGCCGAGATCCGGCGAGCTGACGCCTTCGAGTCACCAGACGGTGACATGAGCGGCTACCTAATGGAGCTCGCGGCGGCCGTGGACGAACTGCGCGAGGAAATCCAGGAGGCGATCGACGCGTCCCATCAGCCGCTCAGTCCGGCGGCGCAGCGCCGTCTCGCGCACGCGATCGACGCATTGGACGGCGCCCGCCTGGAGATCGGTGAGGCGGTGCAGTTCGGCGACGTCTGCGAACTCGCGCGACGCGGGCTCGTCGATGACGATCAGCCCTGCCCAGAGGGGCGCGCGGCGGACGTCTGGGTGTTCCTGCCCGATCCGCATGGCGGCTCGGAGGAGCTCGGATGCCTCACCCACGCGGCGGTGGCCGAACAGTCTGTCCCGGGCGCGCGGCGCCGTAGCTGACCAGGCGTCGTCCTCGCCGAGCGCTCCGGTCACGCCAGCGCTAGCACACGCAGCCCCTAGGCAAACCGCCCAGGGGCCCCGTCGTGCCTGGTCAAAAGGCCCTGAATTCACTGCTCTTCAACAGAGAGATAGTCGTCATTGCACCGCCAAAGGGGTCGCCGCGCACTGCCCGTGCGAGGAATGCCTGGAGGCCCGCCGCGCCAAGGACCGTGACTACCTGGCTCGCAAGAGGCGGCCGACCGACCCCATTCCGGCCAGCCCGGTCCAGCGACACCTGCGCTGGCTCGAGGCGGACGGAGCCAAGCGCACCGCCATCGCCACCACCGACGGCGTCTCCCTCGGTCTGGTCCGCCAACTGCTCAACGGCGCCTGCGATCAGCTCGAGCGGGCACACGCCAAGGCGCTGCTGGCCTTCACGGCCGACAGCTGCCTGGAGCGCGCCAACCAAACCGGCAGCCGCGGCCGGCCGACCAGCCCCGACAACGAGCGGGTCGACATCACCTCCACCCTGGAACTGCTCGCCGATCTGGACGCGCGCGGCTTCGGCCGCGCGTGGGTCTCCCGTGAACTGGGCTACGCCGGCGGTCTGCAGCTGGATCGCCGCCGCATCAGCCGCCGCTTGGCCGACGCCATCGCCGACCTGCACACCCAGGTGGGCTCGCTGCGCTCCCCCGTCATCGGCCGCACCCAGCGCGTGCCGTCCCTCGCCGAGATCCAGGCCGGTACCGTGCCCGCCGTCCCACAGCTTCGCTCGCCAGCGCCGTCACCGCGCAGGCACCGCCGCCCGTCCCGTCGACCGGCCCACCACGACGAGGAGCGATCCACCACCGAGCGCCGCTGCCCGCGCTACCGAAGCACACGTACCCGAGCCGACCTCTACCGCAATCCCACCACCGGCGACGGCCTGAGCCCTTGGTGCAAACCCTGTCACAACGAGATCGGCTTCCAGCCAGTCCGCCCCTAACCCTCCACGACCTGGAAGACGCGCTGACGCAACCCCCCGCCAGCGGGCCTGCCCGCGATGTCGATAGCCGAACTGCGGGCGGCCGGGGTCGCCGAGGGTGACCCGGTTGTGGACGCGTATGCAGCAGAACGGGAGAACCTCGATGCCTTACATCCCTGAGGAAGCCGCGCCATTCACATGCCCGAAGTGTGGATCGCAGGCCGCTGTCGTGGAGAGCGTGATCGGCACACTCGACTGGGGTCCAGCCGTCATCGGCGGCGATGGGGTGGTGCGCCTTCCCGGCACGTGGAGGCGCCTGTGGTGATGGCGGACAACAGCACGCCTCTGTGGGCCTGACTCACCCAGGTTGCCAGACCAGCGGCATCCAGAACTTCCGCATGTGCGGCCGCGGCGGCGCCGAGTTGCCAAGCGTCCAGCTCGCCATCATGCGCGCTCTGGTCGGCGAGGCCCTCGCGGCAGAACGACGCGATGCCGCTGACGAATAGATCTACTTCGTAAAGGAGGCTGCTGTTCAGGCGCGCGCTTTGAACACCAACGAGCGGATGGCGATCGCCAACTCGCCGGGTTCGGCGATGGGCCGCACGTCCTCGACGGTAGAGCCGTCGCGCCGGACGATGCGCGTGGTGAACTCTCCCTCACGCTCGTCGAGATAGATCGCACCGCCCCGCTTGGTGGTGATCGCTTGGCCGGGCGTGTCCGGGAGCTGGAACATCCCGTACGGCCGGAGGTACTCCTCGACCTGTCGTGTCAGCGTGCCCTGCATCCGACCCCCTACATTCGATCTTCAAGTGTAAGCCAGCGGATCGCCTCGGCCACGTCGTTACCTGTGTAAATGACCCGTTCATCCAACGGAAGCGTTACCCAGTAGACATCAGGCTGCGCCAAGAAGGCCAGTCCGGCGACCTGGCCGTCGTCCACGCTGTAGAGAGCTGCGTGAGCAGGCCGCTCGATGGTACGAGCACCGCACCGGCGAGGTCCACCTGACCGACACCATCAACGCCTACGCCGGCAGCAGCCTCATGTACGGGCAGGTCATCGCCGGCCGCTGGTATGACACCGGCAACCCGGCCGACTACCTCATCGCCCAGTTCGCCTCCGCCATGGCCAACCCCGACTACGGGCCGCTGCTGCGCCAGCTCGTCCGCGACCTCAGCGACATCGACCGGCCCAACTCTTTCGACACGACCGCCTGATCCGCCGCTGCTTGGGGCCGATCTGACGGCCGAGCGGCCGTGGGACCGCTCGCAGCAAGCGTCGGCGCGCCGTTCAGGGGTGCTGATGACGCGGTCGCGCTGGCCCCGGGTGCTGGCGTCGGAGTGGGCCGAGACCCAGTCACGCCCACGCGTAAGAGCGTTCGTTCCTGTTGCCTGCCTTCATGCAGCCGCCTGTAACGCCTGGTACAGCCCACGTGCGGCAGGCAAGACCGTCCCGTGTAGTCGTCTGAGGGCAGAGTCGTCCACCGGGATCGGTCACATACGCCGGATCTTTATCGTGAACCGCCCCGGCGCCTATGCAAGCGACCCACGATGAAGCCTCCAGAGCGAGCATTCACCGGCACTAGCAAGACAGCGGGCAAATGCCGGCATTTCCCCCGGTCGATCAGCCTGACGCACGGAAAGGACGTCCACGATGCCGTACCGGGTAACTTGGTGCGGCTCCATCGTGCCGCATTTGGGTAATTTTGTTGGCATATTGAGGCAATTGTCACTCAGCGCGACAGAACGGTGATCAGGGGTATCATGGTTTGATCCCCCCGGCCCCACTCCCGGGTCGGTATTGCCTTTGGGAAGTGCGGTGGCCGATGCGCACTAACGTCTATGTGGACGGCTTCAACTTGTACTACGGCTGCCTCAAGGGCACCTCGTACAAGTGGCTCGACCTTAACGCGCTGTGCGCAAAACTCCTACCCCGCGACGAAATCCACAGAATCAGATACTTCACCGCTCGTATCACCGCACGGCCCGACGATCCGGACAGCCCGACCCGGCAGGACATGTACCTGCGGGCTCTGGGAACCATTCCGCGCCTTTCCATCCACTATGGCCACTTCCAGGAGACCAGGCCGCGGATGCCTGTGGCGAATCCGCTTCCCTTCGCCTCGCGCACCGTGAAGGTGATCAAAACGGAAGAAAAGGGTTCTGACGTCAACCTGGCGAGCCATTTGCTCCTGGATGCCTTCCGGCGTGATTGTGAAATGGCCGTGGTGATCAGCAACGACTCTGATCTAAAAGAGCCGCTTCGCATGTTGATCGAGGAGCTCGACATCCCCGTGGGCTTGATCAACCCTCACAAGCCGCGATTCCGTAGCCGTAACCTGCTGGCCTTGAATCCCCAATTCTTCAAGCAGATCAAAACGAACGCGCTCAAGGCGTCACAGTTCCCCGAGGTACTGCAGGACCTTTCGGGAGAAATCCGCCGGCCTGCCAAGTGGTGACAACGCAAAGGCCCCGCCCGAAGGCGGGGCCCGCACCTACCCACCGAAGCGGGTAGGGGAATCGATTTGAACGATACCAGCGCGAGCGCCCACCCGGTCAAGTCACTTGCCGTTACGTGGCAGATACTTTTCCATGGTCGCTCCACGCCGTTAGCCGGCTGGGCAGGCGTCGACGCCGGTGGCGCGCTTCTCGCCGCCGCCACGCCAACACCAGGCATGGCCGCTCTCCCGTCGGCTCCGCCCGTTCGTCACCGTGCCTCGTCACCGTGCCCGCGCGGCCCTGTGGGGCGTCCGGTCGGGTGGTCGTCATGCCGTCATCCTGACTTGCCGTGCGTGGGTCGCGCATGGCAAATTGAGACTCGTTCCGATCATGACCACGCCCTGCATGCCGGGCGTGGTGCACGGAATCGGGAGCGATCGCTGCGGTGGCCGTCCGTCGGCCCCGCGGTAGCGGGGATGCTCCCCACCCGCGTGGGGGTGGAGCCCTTCTTCGGACAGGGCTCTCATCGGCGTCTCCACAACCGCGCAAGGACGGGCCCATGTTCGACCCCCCTATCGATCTCAGCGACCTGCCCGGCTACCAGACCGTCGCCAGCACACGGCCTGCCAGGACGGCGTTCCTCGGCCGCTGCTCCACCAAGGGCAACCAGGATTCCCGCTCCTCGATCGCCGGGCAGCTCGCCGAGGCCTGCCCGCTCCTGGCGCCCGGCGAGGCGTTCACCGCCCACTTCTGGGACGTGGAGTCGGGCATGCTTGGCCTGAACGAGCGCAGCCAGGGCTCGGCCGACGACTACGCGCGGCTCGGCGTGCCCGTGCCCCGGGACGGTGGGCTACGCGAGCTGCTGGAGCGGGTCGAGCGCGGCAAACTCGACCGGGTGGTGTTCTGCAGGCCTGCCGTGACCTGAGCCATCAGGATGAAAAAGCCTCAGTGCCTGGTCCAAAGCGCCCCGCTCGCTGACCTACAAGCACTGATCGACGCCGTTCACGCAGGTCGTGGGTTATGTCTCTACGAAGCACCTTGATTCAACGAACTACTGCTAGATCACGACGTGCGGTGCGGCTCAGCCGAGTTTCATGTGCTCGCCCCGACGGCGCTCGACCAGCCCTCGGTCCTCCTCATCCAGGAGGAACACTCGATCCAAGTCCGCCTGTGCTGGCGGTCCGGCGTATCGGCCGTAGCCCGCCGCTTCAACATCAGTCAGGAACTCCACCGGCATACGCCGCAAAGTAGGACCGACCCACCGGCAACCAGCGCACAGTGATCAAACCGTTACAAGATCCCTGTCGATCCGGCACCCACCGATATCCGAACGCTGGATGGCGGCAACTCCGCCCATGTCGGCTCACTAATGGAACCGCTGAGCCTGCTGGGATGGTTGGTGTCCGGGCAGACTCGGTGCCTGGTAGCCGTTGGCAGGTGAGCACTCCGGCTCGCTGGACCGATCACGAGTCCTGGCGTTAGACAGTGCCCCTGCCGGTGGTCGGGAGAGGAACAGCTGATGGGGTGTCGAGCCCGCCAAGGTCTGGCGTGAGCACTGGTCCATTAGCACGCTGGATTCTCCCGCGGGCTGCTCTTTGCGGGTTTCGGAGACAGGGACACCAGGTGCTGTTCGTCGGAGATGAATTTTCACCAGTTGGTGGCCGCGTTCCTGCCCGAAGCCGCCGATCCGGCCCAGGTGTTGGTGTGTATCGAGACTGATCGAGGCCCGTGGGTGAGGGCTCTGGTCGCGGCCGGCTACCAGGTCTACGGGGTCAACCCCAAGCAGGCCGCCCGACACCGCGAGCTGGTATCGCTGTCAGGCGCCAAGAGCGACAAGGCCGACGCGCACACTCTGGCCGACATGGTCCGGACCCGCCGTCACCACCTTCGCCAGGTCGCCGCCGACTCCGATCTCGCCGAGGCGATCCGGGTCCTGTCACGAGCCCACCAGACTCTGATCTGGGAACGAACCCGCCACATGCTGCGGCTTCGTCACGCGCTACGCGACTTCTTTCCCGCCGCATTGGAGGCATACAGAGACCTGACCCTCATCGGTGCCGACACTCTGGAACTGCTCGCCAAGGCCCCCGATCCGGTCAGCGCAGCCAAACTGACGGTCGCCCAGGTTTCGGCGCCGCTCAAGCGTGCTCGTCGTAAGGGCGTTGACGCGAAGGCCGCCGCCATCCGCGATGCGCTGCGGACCCAACACCTGGGGCAGAGCGCGGTCGTGAACACCGCCTACGCGGCCACCATCCGCGCCCTGGTGGCGATTCTTCAGACCCTCAACACCCAGATCAAAATTATGGAGGGCCAGGTCGGGGCTCATTTTGGCCAGCACCCGGACACTGAGATCTACCTATCCCAGCCAGGGATCGGTACCGTCCTCGGCGCTCGGGTGCTGGCAGAATTCGGCGACGCTGCCGGGCGCTACGCCAGCGCCAAAGCCCGGAAGAATTACGCGGCGACCTCGCCGATCACCCGCCAGTCCGGAAAGTCCAAGACAGCCCAGGCCAGATTCGTCCACAACGACCGACTGGTCGACGCGCTGCACATGCAAGCCGGGGCAGCGGTCCTGCACGATCCCGGTGCCCGCGCCTACTACGACGAACTCCGAGCACGCGAGATCGGACACAACGCCGCACTCCGCCAACTCGGCAACCGCCTCGTCGGCATCCTCCACGGATGCCTCAAAACCGGTACTCCCTACAACCCAGAAACCGCCTGGTCCCACCGCTACCAACACCTCGCAGCTTGACCCACTTAGCTCCTGGGGTGTCTAACGCCACTGACCGTTCCGTTGTCGATCAAGCCCCCTACGCGGCTGAGATACTCGCTCTTCTCGCCAGACACGGCCAGGCCCTTGGCGTGGGACTCTTCCGCGGGGATCGCCAGCAGACGGTATCCGGCAGCCTGCGGATCGAAATGCCAGCGATCACCGCCCGGGTGGACGGGCGCGTCGAGGTCGCAGTGGGCGATGAGGCTGTGCTCGTCGAGCAGGGCCGTGGTCGAGGAGGGGCTCAGTCACTAGAACAAGCGGCTGCTCCTGCAGTTCCACATCTTCATCGTGGTCTTCATCGCCTTGTCCGGAGTTATCTCCGCCCACGAAGACCTGGCTGATCGCGCGGGGCCGTACATCGGCGGGTCAGCAGTCGCGGTGGCGCTGTTCTGCGCCCGAGCTGTCGGCAAGCAGTACGACAAGCTGTGCGGTTTCGAGGACGAGGACTGATCAGCTTTCGTCGGTGACGTCGAAGAGCAGCTCATGGCGATCGCCGCGCACCAACTTGCGGTGACGGCCTTTCCCCGGTGGCGTGATCTCCGCGACGGGCACGCCCTCGGGGACATCGCCGAGCTTGCGCCGCTCATCGGGCGACGGCATACGCAGAACCACGCGAGAGCCTGGCTCGACCGGGTACGGCTCGCGCGGCCCGCCGGCCACGGCCGACCCCTTGCCCTTGATGGTCACGATCAGGCCCTCACCGCGCAGCAGGCGTAGCGCCTGCCGCACGGCCATCTGACCGATGCCGTGAATCTGGACCAGCCGCGCCTCGGAGGGGATCTGGGCGCCTGGCTTCAACCGGCCTGCGTGGATGTCGGCACGGATGAGGTCGGCCAGCTGCTTGTGCACTGGCCGATCCGAGCCGAAGTCGATCCCGGAAGCCTATGATCCTAGGCGCCTACCAGCCTCCC